>NZ_AP014627.1:127500-5827500 GCF_001547895.1 Pseudomonas sp. Os17
AGCCACCCTTTAAAGAAAGCGTAATAGCTCACTAGTCGAGTCGGCCTGCGCGGAAGATGTAACGGGGCTCAAACCATACACCGAAGCTACGGGTATCACGTAAGTGATGCGGTAGAGGAGCGTTCTGTAAGCCTGTGAAGGTGAGTTGAGAAGCTTGCTGGAGGTATCAGAAGTGCGAATGCTGACATGAGTAACGACAATGGGTGTGAAAAACACCCACGCCGAAAGACCAAGGTTTCCTGCGCAACGTTAATCGACGCAGGGTTAGTCGGTCCCTAAGGCGAGGCTGAAAAGCGTAGTCGATGGAAAACAGGTTAATATTCCTGTACTTCTAGTTATTGCGATGGAGGGACGGAGAAGGCTAGGCCAGCTTGGCGTTGGTTGTCCAAGTTTAAGGTGGTAGGCTGGAATCTTAGGTAAATCCGGGGTTCTAAGGCCGAGAGCTGATGACGAGTTACCTTTTAGGTGACGAAGTGGTTGATGCCATGCTTCCAAGAAAAGCTTCTAAGCTTCAGATAACTAGGAACCGTACCCCAAACCGACACAGGTGGTTGGGTAGAGAATACCAAGGCGCTTGAGAGAACTCGGGTGAAGGAACTAGGCAAAATGGCACCGTAACTTCGGGAGAAGGTGCGCCGGTGAGGGTGAAGGACTTGCTCCGTAAGCTCATGCCGGTCGAAGATACCAGGCCGCTGCGACTGTTTATTAAAAACACAGCACTCTGCAAACACGAAAGTGGACGTATAGGGTGTGACGCCTGCCCGGTGCCGGAAGGTTAATTGATGGGGTTAGCTAACGCGAAGCTCTTGATCGAAGCCCCGGTAAACGGCGGCCGTAACTATAACGGTCCTAAGGTAGCGAAATTCCTTGTCGGGTAAGTTCCGACCTGCACGAATGGCGTAACGATGGCGGCGCTGTCTCCACCCGAGACTCAGTGAAATTGAAATCGCTGTGAAGATGCAGTGTATCCGCGGCTAGACGGAAAGACCCCGTGAACCTTTACTATAGCTTTGCACTGGACTTTGAATTTGCTTGTGTAGGATAGGTGGGAGGCTTTGAAGCGTGAACGCCAGTTTGCGTGGAGCCATCCTTGAAATACCACCCTGGCAACTTTGAGGTTCTAACTCAGGTCCGTTATCCGGATCGAGGACAGTGTATGGTGGGTAGTTTGACTGGGGCGGTCTCCTCCTAAAGAGTAACGGAGGAGTACGAAGGTGCGCTCAGACCGGTCGGAAATCGGTCGTAGAGTATAAAGGCAAAAGCGCGCTTGACTGCGAGACAGACACGTCGAGCAGGTACGAAAGTAGGTCTTAGTGATCCGGTGGTTCTGTATGGAAGGGCCATCGCTCAACGGATAAAAGGTACTCCGGGGATAACAGGCTGATACCGCCCAAGAGTTCATATCGACGGCGGTGTTTGGCACCTCGATGTCGGCTCATCACATCCTGGGGCTGAAGCCGGTCCCAAGGGTATGGCTGTTCGCCATTTAAAGTGGTACGCGAGCTGGGTTTAGAACGTCGTGAGACAGTTCGGTCCCTATCTGCCGTGGACGTTTGAGATTTGAGAGGGGCTGCTCCTAGTACGAGAGGACCGGAGTGGACGAACCTCTGGTGTTCCGGTTGTCACGCCAGTGGCATTGCCGGGTAGCTATGTTCGGAAAAGATAACCGCTGAAAGCATCTAAGCGGGAAACTTGCCTCAAGATGAGATCTCACTGGGATCTTGAATCCCCTAAAGGGCCGTCGAAGACTACGACGTTGATAGGTTGGGTGTGTAAGCGCTGTGAGGCGTTGAGCTAACCAATACTAATTGCCCGTGAGGCTTGACCATATAACACCCAAGCAATTTGCTTAAGAAGCGAGTTGCGGTGTGTGAAGACGAAATGAACCGAAAGTTTGCAAACACACAAACCTATTACATACCCATTCGCTGGCACGTTGCACAAGCAACGGACTGGCTACCGAATTTCTTGACGACCATAGAGCGTTGGAACCACCTGATCCCATCCCGAACTCAGAAGTGAAACGATGCATCGCCGATGGTAGTGTGGGGTTTCCCCATGTGAGAGTAGGTCATCGTCAAGATTAAATTCCGAAACCCCAATTGCGAAAGCAGTTGGGGTTTTGTCTATTTGTAGAAACGACTGATTTTGCTGACACGTTCGACGTTGAGTCCAACGGATCGGCCACAGAATTTCTTGACGACCATAGAGCGTTGGAACCACCTGATCCCATCCCGAACTCAGAAGTGAAACGATGCATCGCCGATGGTAGTGTGGGGTTTCCCCATGTGAGAGTAGGTCATCGTCAAGATCAAATTCCGAAACCCCAATTGCGCAAGCAATTGGGGTTTTGTTTTTGTGCTCGATAAAGTGCTGAGCAACGATCCGCCATGCTTGAGCACCGTCGCTGCCCTATCCATGGCCCAAGGTCCCCATCGTTTTGCTTGCTGAAAAGGCTTGGCTAAGGCTCTGGAACACCGTTCGGCGGGATTCGGCAAATTTAGGCGAGTAATTCGGATAAATCTCTAAGGGTTCGGGTGTTCTTGCCGAAAGACTGATAAGACATGCGTGCACCAAAGTAGAGCGGCTCGTCGCCTGCACTGTTACATGGAATGTTGCTATACGGACGCATCCCCATTTTCGGCATAAGAAGTCCCATGAAATGAATCTCAAGTTCAGCCATAAAATCCTTTTGGCCGCCTCCGGCGTAGTGGTTCTGGCTTTTGCGTTGTTCACTTTGTACAACGACTACCTGCAACGAAACACTATCCGACAGAATCTCGAATCATCCATTCAGCAGGCCGGTGAACTCACCTCCAGCAGCGTGCAGAACTGGATGAGCGGGCGCATCCTGGTGCTCGAGAACCTGGCGCAGAACGTTGCTCACCAAGGCCATAACGCTGACTTCCCGGGCCTGGTGGACCAGCCGGCCTTTACCTCGAACTTCCAGTTCACCTACGTTGGCCAGGCCAACGGCACCTTCACCCAGCGTCCCGACGCGAAAATGCCCGATGGCTACGATCCGCGCCAACGGCCCTGGTACAAACAGGCCGTAACCGCCGACAAGACCATGCTGACTCCGCCCTACATGGCGGCGGTCGGTGGCCTGGTGGTGACCATCGCCATGCCGGTGAAAAAGCAAGGCGAACTGCTGGGCGTGGTCGGTGGCGACCTGAGCCTGGAAACCCTGGTGAAGATCATCAACTCCGTGGACTTCGGTGGCCTGGGCCATGCCTTTCTGGTCAGCGCTGATGGTCAGGTGATCGTCAGCCCGGACAAGGACCAGGTGATGAAGAACCTCAAGGACATCTACCCCGGTGCCAACGTGCGTATTGCCAGTGGCAACCAGGAAGTGGTCCTGAACAAACAGGAGCGCATTCTGTCCTTCACCCCGGTGACCGGCCTGCCGAATGCCGAATGGTACATCGGTCTGTCCATCGACAAGGCCAAGGCCTACGCGCCGCTGAGCCAGTTCCGCACATCTGCCTTGATCGCCATGTTTATCGCCGTGGCGGTGATTGCGGTACTGCTGACCCTGCTGATCCAGGTCCTGATGCGTCCACTGATCACCATGGGCCGTGCGATGCAGGACATTGCCCAGGGCGAGGGTGACCTGACCCGCCGCCTGGTGGTGGAAAGCAAGGACGAATTTGGTGAGCTAGGCAGCTCCTTCAACCAGTTCGTGGAACGGATTCACGCCTCGATTTCCGAAGTGTACTCCGCCACCCGCCAGGTACATGACCTGTCGCAACGGGTGATGGCCTCGTCCAACGCGTCGATCATCGGTTCCGACGAGCAGAGCGCCCGCACCAACAGCGTGGCAGCGGCGATCAACGAACTGGGGGCCGCCACTCAGGAAATCGCCCGCAACGCCGCTGATGCCTCGCAACACGCCAGCGGCGCCAGCGAGCAGGCCGATGACGGTCGCCAAGTCGTGGAGCAGACCATCCAGGCCATGACCGAGCTGTCGCAGAAGATCAGCCTGTCCTGCACCCAGATCGAAACCCTGAACGCCAGCACCGACAACATCGGGCACATTCTCGACGTGATCAAGGGCATCTCCCAGCAGACCAACCTGCTGGCCCTCAACGCTGCCATTGAAGCGGCCCGTGCCGGTGAAGCCGGTCGCGGCTTCGCCGTGGTCGCCGATGAGGTGCGCAACCTGGCCCACAGAACCCAGGAATCGGCGGAAGAGATCCACAAGATGATCACTTCCCTGCAGATTGGTTCGCGCGAAGCAGTATCGACCATGAACGCCAGCCAGCTTTCCAGTGAAGAGAGCGTCGAGGTGGCCAACCAGGCCGGTGCCCGGCTGATCAGCGTGACCCAGCGGATCGGCGAGATCGACGGCATGAACCAGTCGGTGGCAGCGGCAACCGAGGAGCAGACGGCAGTGGTGGAGACCCTCAACGTCGACATCAACCAGATCAACCTGCTCAACCAGCAGGGCGTCGCCAACCTCAATGAAACCCTGAAGGACTGCGATGCGCTGTCGCAGCAGGCCAGCCGCCTGAAGCAACTGGTGGACAGCTTCAAGATCTGAGCCCTCTCCGGTCCTTTCCTCAAGCCCGCTTCTGCATCACTGCAGGGCGGGCTTTTTCATGGGCGCGGTTCAGATCCGGTGTTCACCCAGCAGGCCCAGGTGAGTATTGATCACCTGCAGCAGGCGCTGGCGTTGGGACTTGATGAAGAAGTGGTTGCCGACCACTTCGATCAGTTCGAATTCACGCTCGGTGAATTCGCGCCAGTTGAGCATATGGTTGGCCGTCGCCAGAGGGTCCTCGCTGCCGTAGAAGGCTGTCAGCGGGATATCGAGGCAGCCGCTCGAGGTGTCGTACCAGGTTTCGAAGAGCTTCAGGTCATTGCGCAGCAAGCGTTCGTAGGATTGCAGGTCGCTCTGCCCCCGCGGCATCTCCAGCGGGCTGGCTCCCAGGGTCAGGATGGCCTCGCGAAACGCCTCGATGGGCAGTGAGTGCAGCAAGGGGCGGCGAGGCGGACTGTCAGGGCTGCGGCAGCCGGAAACGAACAGGTGGCGCGTCTGCTGGGGGAAGCGCTCTTGCGCGTACTTGCAGGTCTCGTATGCCAGCAATGCGCCCAGACCGTGGCCGAACAGCGCGTGGGGTTCGCCGAGCCAGGGATCGAGGGCTGTGAACATGTCTTTCAGCAGGCTCGGCCAGTTGTCGCAGGGCGCCTCGTCACGACGCGGCCCGTGCCCGGGCAGGTTGATCAGCACCAGCTCGATATGATCGGCCAGGCTGTTGGACCATACCCGCAACTGCTCCGCAGCCGCCCCGGCCTGTGGAAAGCAGATCAGGCGAATTCGGGTGGCCTGCCCTGAATTGATCACCAGCGTCCATTGTCGGGTGTCGGTGTACACAGCTTTTCCTTAAGCGAGGTGGCCCGTGGGTCGCTTCCTGGTGCAGACAAGAGGCTGTTCGACGGGGGACGTCCTGTCCGAATGGTTTCTAACATAGTGGCTGGCGCGGCTGAATGCACGTAGTGACAGGGGGAAATTCGTCGGCTGTCGCACAGGGTGCAAACATGGCTTGAGGCTATTCTGTGAATGAACCGTGCAGGCCCTTCCCCGGCGGCCAGTGATTGTAAGGTGCCATTGTCTTTTGCCGGGCCAGCCTTCACCATCAGCCGATTTACGACAGCTCCCATGGACTCATCGCATTGGCGGCACGTTTAGCTCTTTCTCGGACCCTGCGCTGGTTCTGCTCGGCATTGCTGCTGGCCGGCGCGCTGCTGGGCAGCCTGCACGCCGACTGGGATTTTTCCCTGATCAGTCGCCGTGCCACGGCGCTCTACGGTCCCCTGGGCGAAGGCCAGCAACGTATCGATGCCTGGCAGCACCTGCTGGCGACGCAAAAGCAGGTCCCCGAGCGCGAGCAGTTGAAAGTGGTCAACCTGTTCTTCAACAAGAACATGCGCTACGTGGAAGACATCGATCTGTGGGGCCAGGTGGACTACTGGGAAACCCCGATCCAGGGCCTGTGGAAGGGCGCCGGCGATTGTGAGGACTACGCGATCGCCAAATACTTCAGCCTCCGCCACCTCGGGGTGTCCAGTGACAAACTGCGCATCACCTACGTCAAGGCATTGCGCCAGAATCGCGCGCACATGGTCCTGACCTACTATTCCACTGCGGACGCCATGCCGCTGGTGCTCGACAGCCTGGAGGACACGATCCGCCCGGCCAGCGAGCGGACCGACCTGTTGCCGGTGTATTCCTTCAATGCCGAAGGCTTGTGGCTGCCGGGCGCCAAGGGCAACAAGCGGGTCGGGGACACCAAGCGCCTGTCCCGTTGGCAGGATGTGTTGAAAAAAATGCAGGCCGAAGGTTTTCCGGTCGAGACGACTAACTAGGAGCACGAGCTCAGATGTCTTTGTTCAAACAGCTGTTGATCGCAATCTGTGTGTTCCTGGTGGTCGCCTTCAGCGGCAGCTTCATGGTCAGCCTGGAAAGCTCGCGTACCCAGTATGTCAATCAACTGCGCTCCCATGCCCAGGATGCGGCCACGGCCCTGGCCTTGTCGTTGACACCGAACATCGATGACCCGGCGATGGTCGAGCTGATGGTCAGCTCGATCTTCGACAGCGGCTACTACGCCAGCATCCGGGTAGTGGACCTGGCCACCGACAAGACCATCGTCGAGCGCAGCGGCATTCCCGAGGTCGGCAATGTGCCCCAGTGGTTCGTCAAGCTCATCGGCCTGGAGCCGGCCGGCGGCGACGCCATCGTCAGCCGTGGCTGGGAGCAGGCGGCACGGGTCGAAGTGCTCAGCCACCCGATGTTCGCGGTGGCCAAGCTCTGGCAGAGCGCCCTGGGCAGCCTGGGCTGGCTGCTGATCTGCGGCGCGGTGAGCGCGGTGCTCGGTGCCCTGTTGCTGCGGCGCCAGCTCAAGCCACTGGACTACATGGTCCAGCAGTCCCATGCCATTGCCCGGCGCGAATTCCTCAGCCTGCCGCAATTGCCTCGCACCCCGGAACTGCGGCGGGTGGTGCAGGCCATGAACCAGATGGTGGAGAAGCTCAAGGCGCTGTTCCAGGAGCAGGCCGAACGCAGTGAAAAACTGCGCATCGAGTCGTATCAGGACAGCCTGACCGGGTTGGCCAACCGACGTTATTTCGAAATGCAGCTGCATGCCCGCGTCAGCAACCCGGAGCAGGCGAGCTCCGGTTACCTGCTGCTGTTGCGGGTCAAGGATCTGGCCGGCCTGAATCAGCGCCTGGGGGGCCAGCGCACCGACCAGCTGCTGCAGGCGGTGGGTGAGCAACTGCTGCGCGAATGCAACAAGTACCCCGAGACCCACAACCTGGTGACCCGGGTCCGCGGTGGCGAGTTCGCCGTACTGGCGCCGGGGCTGGTGCGCAATGAAGCCATCCAACTGGCCCAGAGCCTGGAAAGCGCCCTGGGCAACCTGCATGCCACGGGCGCTACCGATGTTGCCGCGGTGGCTTCCATCGGCCTGGCCGCCTTCAACCACGGTGATTCGCCCCAAGCGGTGCTCAGCCTCGGCGATCAGGCCCTGGCCCAGGCCGAAGGCCAGGGCGACACCCACTGGGCCTGCCTGGACCAGGGCGCCGGTTCCCAGGTCGGGGACGATCACCATGCCTGGCATACCTGGTTGGACCGGGCGCTGTCGGAGCAACGCTTCCAGCTGTACTTCCAGCCGGTGGTGGCGGCCCAGGACACTGCGCGGGTACTGCATTACAAGGTGCTCTCGCGGCTGCTGGACGAGCAGGGCCAGACCATTCCCGCCGGCCGCTTCCTGCCGTGGTTGGAACGCTTTGGCTGGACCTCGCGCCTGGACGTGCTGATGCTCGAGCAGGTCCTCAAGCAGATGACCGGGCATGGCGACAGCCTGGCCCTGAACCTTTCGGCGGCCACCCTGGAAGATCCCCAGGCCTTGAACCGGGTCATGGATATCCTGCGCCAGTACTCCGACCTCGGGCCGCGCCTGACCCTGGAGATCGGCGAGGAACAGCTGCCCGAGCAGGTCCAGCTGGAACAGCTGACCCGGCGCCTGCGGGAGTTGGGGTTCTCCCTGAGCCTGCAGCGCTTTGGTGGCCGCTTCAGCATGATCGGCAACCTGGCCCGCCTGGGCCTGGCCTATCTGAAGATCGACGGCAGCTACATCCGCAACATCGACCAGGAAAGCGACAAGCGCCTGTTCATCGAAGCCATCCAGCGCGCAGCCCACAGCATCGACCTGCCGCTGATTGCCGAGCGGGTCGAAACGGAAGGCGAGCTGCGAGTGATTCGCGAGATGGGCTTGTACGGCGTGCAAGGGCAACTGTTCGGCGAACCGGCGCCCTGGAGTTGAACGCGCCTCGCCGGCCAGCCGGCTCCTGCAATAGGAGCCGGCTGGTCGGCGCAGCGTTTCAGATCAATCCGGTTTCATCATCGTTGATCAACCGGCTCAAGCCACCCAGCGCCACCCGCGCCTGGGTCCGATCCATCAGCTTGGCCTGGGCCGCCGCCGGCAGATCGGTGACGCGAATCACGCCCTTGCTGGTCAGCACCTGAATCAGGTCGTCCAGCACCCGGATCATCTCCAGGTCGCTCTGCTTGAGCTGCTTGAGACTGACCTCAACCGCTTCGTTGGCGAACCAGGTCTGGATCTCGAGGTGATCGGCAGGCAGCGTCTCGGTAGCCTCGGCGTAAGCGGCGGCTTCCACGCGAATCAGCTGACCTTGCGCATCGCGTTGCACGTAGAACATGGCAAATCCCTCAGGCTTTTTATTCGGCGTCCGGCGCTCGGCGACATAGGCCAACGCCACATCCAGCGCGTGAGTATGCGGTGCGGCGCGACAATCGTCACGGCGCAGGTTGTCCGCCAACAGCCGGCAACCACCCGCAAGGGGTGGCTGCCGGGAGCCCATCAGCTGTTGTTGTGATCGATCTTGATGGTCGGGTCGCTACCGGCGATCAACGAATTGATGTTGGCGTTGGACCAGTTGTTGCCTTCCAGCTTGATCGTCACGTCGGCGTTGGCCAGGCCTCCGGCCGCGTTGAGCTTGCCTTCGGAGCTGACCTGCAGGGTCGAGACCCCGTCCACGGTGGTGATCTTGAGGAAGTTGTCGATGGTGCTGGCGCTCTCGCCCTGCAGCAGATCCCGCAGGTCGATACGGTCACCTTCGCTGGCCTTGAAGTCCTTGATCACGTCGTTGCCGGTATCGCCGGCCTTCCAGACGAAGGTATCGGCCCCCGAACCGCCAATCAGGATGTCATTGCCCTTGCCACCGATGAGGGTGTCGTTACCGGTGCCACCCAGCAGGATGTCATTGCCCCGGCCGCCGTCCAGGAAGTCGTTGCCGCCCTGGCCGAAGAGAATGTCATTGCCATCGCCACCCAGCAGGGTGTCGTTGCCGTCATGGCTGCCAGACACATCGAACTCGGTGTAGTGCTCGGTGATGTACTGGTGCACGTTGCTGGTGCTGACCTGGCTCACATCGACCCCGGTCTGCTTCGCCACGTAGGCCTGCATGGCCTGGTAGCCCTCGCCGGCGACGCCGTTGAAGCTCACCAGGTCGCCGAACAGGATGTCGTTGCCGTTGCCGCCGCTGACGGTGTCGGCGCCGGGCATGGTGGCTTCGGTGTGGCCGATGATCGAGTTGGCCAGGTCGTTCGGGTCGATGTTGGTCTGCGGCTTGCCATCGCTGTCGTAAGGCTTCAGGTCGTTGAGGCTGACGTCGTTGTTCAGGCCGATGGCTTCCACCTGGGACAGCTTGCTCAGCAGTACGAAGCCCTCATTGGAGTTGTTGATGCTGGCCGAGTTGGTGGTGCTGCCATTACCGGCCAGGGTGGACAGCTCATAGGTGCCGTCGCCCTGGGCGTGCAGGGTGCCCAGGGTCGCGCTGTTCCAGCCGCTGCCCCACCAGTTGCTGCTGTAGGTCTGCAGGACCACGGTGCCGTTGGCGTTCACGGTCAGGGCGTGGGTGTTGTCGATGTAGGTGCTGAAGGTGTCCCCCAGTTTGTAGTTGCTGGTGGTCACCACATCGTCGAGGCGCACGTTGCCGTACAGCGTCGGGTTGGTCTGCTCGCCGGTCTGGTAGTAGGTCGGCTTACCGTCGGTGATGAAGTAGGTCAGGTTGGTGGCATTGGTGTTGCTGGTGGCCAGGCTGCTCTGGAAGAAGTTGGCCGTGGTCTTGAACACGTCTTCGTAGTTGGTACCGCCGCCGGAGCTCATCGAATCCAGCACGGCCTTGAGCTGGGCCAGGGCGTTCGGATCGTTGAGGTTCACCGATACCGACTTGTTGACCTGGGAGTCGAAGTCGGCCAGGAAGATGTTCACGGTGCCCGAGCCGGCGCCGCCGATGCTGTTCTTCAGGGTATTGAAGACGGCGGTCAGGGAGTTCTTGGCCGCGGCGATGGAGCTGCCCATGCTGCCCGAGCTGTCCACCATGAAGGCGATGTTGTAGTTGGTGCCCGGGACCACGGTCAGGCCGCCGATGTCGGCGACCACGATGTCGTTGCCGTCGGTGCCGGTGACGGTATCGTCGCCGGAGGTGGCGACCACGGCGTTGTAGGTGGCCGGGTAGACCTTGACCGGGATCTGCGCCGTGGAGCTGGCAGAACCGCCCAGGGACTCGGTGGAGGTCGAGGTCACGTTGAGGTTGAACGAGCCGTTGTAGTAAGGCGGCGGCGTGACGGTCAGGTTGCCCAGGTTCCAGCCGGTGACGTTGGCTTCGCCGGAGCTCGCGGTGGCGGTAAAGGTATGCCCGGCACCATCGCTGAGCACGGAGCCTGCAGGAATGCCGCTGATCTTCACGCTCAGGGTTTCCGAACCGTCGGTATCGGTCAGCCCGGTGCTGATCTTCGACAGATGCACGCTGCCGCCTTCGCCGCCTTCGTTGAGCTTGTAGCCGTCGTAGTAACCCTCGCCGTTGGTGCCGTGCAGGTCGGACACCGAAACCCCGGCGTTGGTCAGGTCAGTGACGCCGGTGTACAGCGGCACACCGGCATTGCTCAGGTCCACCGCCGTTGCGCCGTTGACTGAGAGATTGACGTCGTAGCTGCCCGGGCCGCTCTGGTTGTGGTGGTAGATATCGATGGTGTAGTAGCCGCTGGTGGTCGGGGTGAAGGTACCGTTGAGGTTACCGCCCGCGCCCCAGGTGGTGCTGGCCACGTTCTTGCCGCCAATGGTCACCAACAGGCTGTCGTCGCCGGTGCCGGAGAAGGTGTAGGACTTGCCGGCTTCCAGGTAGATCAGGCCGGAGGTCTTCGACGCAGTGCCCGGGGTGATGTTGCCGTCGGACTGGACGTTGGTCGCCAGGCTGCTGCTGTTTGGCGTGCCGGCGGCGTCGATCACCGATTTCAGGGTGCTGGCGGACGCGCCGCTGCCGTCGGTGCCCAGGCCGCTGAGGCCGGTCCAGACTTCCTTGAGCAGGCCCACCGAGTTCACGTTGTTGCCGGCCACGCTCAGGGTCGGTGCATCGGCCACTGGGGTGATGTCGACCGTGACCGTACCGGTGCTGCCCAGGGCCTGGCCATCGGTTGGCTGGAATTTGATCTGGGCGTAATCGGCCTGTTGGTTGCCCACGCCGCTGCCGCCGTAGCCGTTGGTGCCGGATTCGTTGGCGTCCGGGGTGAAGCGCAGCTTGCCGGCATCGATATCGGCCTTGCTGATGGTCTGGTTGTTGGCCACGTCCTTCCAGGTCGAACCGTCCAGGTACTGCAGTTTGCCGTCACTTGGCAGCTGGGTGATCTTCACTCCCAGGCTGGACGCCGGGCTGTCGACGTCGCTGACGCCGAAGTTCGACCAGGTCAGGGCCAGCGGGGTGTCTTCGCTGCCGGTCACGGCGCCGCCGGTGGCGGTTGGCGCGTCGTTGACCGCCACCACGTTGACCGTGGTGGTGGCGACGTTGGAGTAGTTGCCACCGTCGGTCACGGTCACGGTGATGGTCCGTGGCGTGGTGCTCGGATCTTCACTGTTGTTGGTGAAGGTGATGTTCTTGATCTGCTGCATGTAGTCGGCCAGCGTCGCGTTGCCCGACAGGGTCAGGGTGATCGAACCGTCCTTGCTGTTGGCATTGATGTTGATGCCGTTGACG
This sequence comes from Pseudomonas sp. Os17, assembly GCF_001547895.1. Classification (NCBI taxonomy): domain Bacteria; kingdom Pseudomonadati; phylum Pseudomonadota; class Gammaproteobacteria; order Pseudomonadales; family Pseudomonadaceae; genus Pseudomonas; species Pseudomonas sp. Os17. Next base: position 139,561 of record NZ_AP014627.1, read on the forward strand.
CTGTTGCCCAGGTTCAGCGAGTCCCCTGGCTGACGGTTGGTCAGAACGATGGTCGCGCCGGTGAGCATGGTGCTGTCCGGATCGGTGATGCTCAGGTCGGTGTCGGCGATCGACACGCCAGGGCCCGCGGTGCCTTCGGTGAAGGTGACCTTGTAGTCGGCCCCGGTGGCGCCGCTGGAGTTGTTGGCGTCCAGGTCGATGACCGGTGGCGCATCGTTGTCGATGATCGAGGTGGTGACGCTGTTGTTGCTGCCCACCACCAGGTTCTCGAAGTTGCCACCGGTGGCCGAGTCGATCTTGACCACGAAGTTTTCCGTCCCTTCGGTGATCTTGTCGTCAATGGTGGCGACGTTGAAGGTGGCGCTGCTGGCGCCGGCCGGAATCTTCACGGTGTACACGCCGCTGAAGTCCGAGCCGTCGGTGGCGGTGCCGCTGTAGCTGATCTTCAGGGTGACTTCGGTCTGTGCCGGGTGGGTCAGGCTCACGGTGTAGCTGGCGGTCTGGCCTTCAGTGACCGAGGTGCTGCCGGTGATGCCCACCGAGGTGGTATCCACGGTGTCGGTCACGTTGGTTACCGCTGGGGTGGTGTCCGGCACCAGTTTCTCGAAGTTGCCTCCGGTGGCGCTGGTGATCGAGGCATTGACCTTGCCGGCGTCGATATAGACGTCGTCTGCCGGTGCCGCGACGGTGACGGTACCGGTGGTTTTGCCGGCGGCGATGTTGATCACCGCACCATTGGACAGGGTCACGGTGACCGGCGTACCGGCGGCGTTGGTCAGGGTGGCGGTGTAGATGATCGAGCCGCCTTCGGCCACGGTGCCGGTGGCGCTGAGGCTGACGCTGGTGGTGTCGACGGTGTCGGTCACGGTGGTGCTGACTGGCGATTTATCCGCCACCAGGTTCTCGTAGTTGCCGCCGCTGACATTGGTGATGGAGTTGGTCAGCGGGGTGTGACCGACCAGTACATCGTTAGGCGCAGTGATGCTTACCGAGCCGGTGGTTTCACCGACCGGGATGGTGATTTTTTCACCATTGGCCAGGGTCACCACGACCGGCGAGCCAGTCACTGGAGCGGTGACGGTAGCGGTGTAGGTGACATTGCCGCCTTCGGCCGCCGAAGGCGTGGCCTTCAGCGTGACGGTGGAGTTGTCGATGGTGTCGGTGACATCCGTGACGGCTGGCGTGGTGCTTGGTACCAGCTTCTCGAAGTTGCCGCCTTCGGCCTTGGTGATGGTCGCTTCGACCTTGCCGGCGTCCTTGTACACGTCATCGGCTGGCGCGGCGACAGTCACCTTCCCGGAAGTGGCGCCTGCGGCAATGGTAATCACTGCCCCGTTGGACAAGGTCACGGTCACTGGCGTACCGGCAGCATTGCTCAGGGTCGCTGTATAGGTGATCTGGCCACCTTCAGCGACAGTGCCGGTGGCGCTGAGGCTGAGGTTTGTAGTGTCGACGGTATCGGTCACGGTGGTGCTGACTGGCGATTTATCCGCCACCAGGTTCTCGTAGTTGCCGCCGCTGACATTGGTGATGGAGTTGGTCAGCGGTGTGTGACCGACCAGTACATCGTTAGGCGCAGTGATGCTTACCGAGCCGGTGGTTTCACCCACTGGAATGGTGATCTTCTCGCCATTGGCCAGGGTCACCACGACTGGCGAGCCAGTCACTGGTGCGGTGACGGTAGCGGTGTAGGTGACGTTGCCGCCTTCGGCCGCCGAAGGCGTGGCCTTCAGCGTGACGGTGGAGTTGTCGATGGTATCGGTGACATCCGTGACGGCTGGCGTGGTGCTTGGTACCAGCTTCTCGAAGTTGCCGCCTTCGGCCTTGGTGATGGTCGCTTCGACCTTGCCGGCGTCCTTGTACACGTCATCGGCTGGCGCAGCCACGGTCACGGTACCGCTGGTTGCCCCGGCGGCGATGGTGATCACCGCGCCGTTGCTCAGCGTTACGGTGACCGGAGTCCCGGCAGCATTGCTCAGGGTCGCGGTGTAAACGATCGAACCGCCTTCCGCTACCGAAGGTGTAGCCGCCAGGGACAGATTGGTGGTGTCGACGGTGTCGGTCACGGTGGTGCTGACCGGGGTCTTGTCGGCCACCAGGTTCTCGTAGTTGCCGCCGCTGACATTGGTGATGGAGTTGGTCAGCGGGGTGTGACCGACCAGTACATCGTTAGGCGCGCTGATGCTTACCGAGCCGGTGGTTTCACCGACCGGGATGGTGATCTTCTCGCCATTGGCTAGGGTCACGATTACCGGCGAGCCAGTCACTGGTGCGGTGACGGTAGCGGTGTAGGTGACATTGCCGCCTTCGGCCGCCGAAGGCGTGGCCTTCAGCGTGACGGTGGAGTTGTCGATGGTGTCGGTGACATCCGTGACGGCTGGCGTGGTGCTTGGTACCAGTTTTTCGAAGTTGCCACCTTCAGCCTTGGTGATGGTGGCTTCGACTTTGCCGGCGTCCTTGTACACGTCATCAGCTGGCGCAGCCACGGTCACTGTACCGCTGGTTGCCCCGGCGGCGATGGTGATCACCGCGCCGTTGCTCAGCGTTACGGTCACCGGCGTGCCAGCGGCGTTAGTGAGGGTCGCGGTGTAAACGATCGAACCGCCTTCCGCTACCGAAGGTGTAGCCGCCAGGGACAGATTGGTGGTGTCGACGGTGTCGGTCACGGTGGTGCTGACCGGGGTCTTATCGGCCACCAGATTTTCGTAGTTGCCGCCGCTGACATCGGTGATGGAGTTGGTCAGCGGTGTGTGGCCGACCAGTACATCGTTCGGCGCGCTGATGCTCACCGATCCCGTGGTTTCACCGACCGGGATGGTGATTTTTTCACCATTGGCCAGGGTCACGACTACCGGCGAGCCGGTCACCGGAGCGGTGACAGTCGCGGTGTAAGTGACGTTGCCACCTTCGGCCGCCGAAGGCGTGGCTTTCAGCGTGACGGTGGAGTTGTCGATGGTGTCGGTGACGTCAGTCACGGCTGGCGTGGTGCTTGGTACCAGCTTCTCGAAGTTGCCGCCTTCGGCCTTGGTGATGGTGGCTTCGACCTTGCCGGCGTCCTTGTACACGTCATCGGCTGGGGCTGCGACGGTAGCGGTACCTGAAGTGGCGCCCGCTGCAATGGTAATTACCGCACCGTTGCTCAAGGTCACGGTGACCGGTGTACCTGCGGCATTGCTCAGCGTGGCGGTGTAAACAATCGAGCCACCCTCGGCTACCGAAGGTGTGGCACTGAGGCTGAGGTTTGTGGTGTCGACGGTATCGGTCACGGTGGTGCTGACCGGGGTCTTGTCGGCCACCAGGTTTTCGTAGTTGCCGCCGCTGACATCGGTGATGGAGTTGGTCAGTGGAGTGTGGCCAACCAGCACATCGTTCGGTGCGCTGATGCTCACCGAGCCCGTGGTTTCACCCACTGGAATGGTGATTTTTTCACCATTGGCCAGGGTCACCACGACTGGCGAGCCAGTCACTGGAGCGGTGACGGTAGCGGTGTAGGTGACATTGCCGCCTTCGGCCGCCGAAGGCGTGGCTTTCAGCGACACGGTGGAGGTATCGATGGTATCCGTGACGTCCGTGATGGCTGGAGTCGGATTGGTCTCCAGGTGTTCGAAGTTGCCGCCCTCTGCCTTGGTAATGGTGGCTTCGACTTTGCCGGCGTCCTTGTAGACGTCATCGGCCGGAGCCGCGACGGTAGCAGTGCCGGAAGTGGCGCCGGCAGCGATAGTAATTACCGCACCGTTGCTCAGGGTCACGGTGACAGGAGTACCAGCAGCATTGCTCAGGGTCGCGGTGTAAACAATGGAACCACCTTCGGCCACCGAGTCAGTAGCGCTCAGGCTCAGAGTGGTGGTGTCCGGCGTATCGGTAACGCTGGTTTCGGCTGGCTTGTCATTGATCTCCAGCTTCTCGTAGTTACCGCCGTCCGCTTTGGTAATGGTGGTGCTCAGGGAGCTACCGCCAGCCAGGGCATCGTTGGGTGCAGTGAAATTCACGGTGCCGGAAGACTCGCCAACCGGGATGGTGATGGTCTGTCCGTTGGACAGGGTCACCACAACTGGCGAACCGGTCACAGGTGCCGAGACCGAAGCGGTGTAAACCACGATGCCGCCTTCGGCGACGCTCGGCGTAGCGGTCAGGCTGACAGTCGACGTATCGATAGTGTCAGTGACGTCAGTGACGGCTGGAGTCGGATTGGTCTCCAGGTGTTCGAAGTTGCCGCCTTCAGCTTTAGTGATGGTGGCTTCGACCTTGCCGGCGTCTTTGTAGACGTCATCGGCTGGGGCTGCGACGGTAGCGGTACCGGAAGTAGCGCCCGCGGCGATGGTGATTACCGCACCGTTGCTCAGGGTCACGGTGACCGGAGTACCAGCGGCGTTGCTCAAGGTGGCGGTGTAGACGATGGAGCCACCCTCGGCCACGGAATCGGTGGCAGTGAGGCTCAGAGTGGTGGTGTCTGGTGTATCAGTAACCGAGGTTTCAGCCGGCTTGTCGTTGATTTCCAGCTTCTCGTAGTTACCACCGTCCGCTTTGGTAATGGTGGTGCTCAGCGAGCTACCGCCAGCCAGGGCGTCGTTTGGCGCGGTGAAGTTCACAGTGCCGGAAGACTCGCCAACCGGAATGGTGATGGTTTGACCGTTGGACAAGGTCACCACAACCGGCGAACCAGTCACAGGTGCCGAGACCGAAGCGGTGTACACGACGATGCCGCCTTCGGCGATGCTCGGTGTGGCCGTCAACGAAACGGTGCTGGTGTCGATGGTGTCGGTGACGTCAGTGACGGCTGGAGTCGTGCTTGGCACCAGGTTTTCGAAATTGCCACCTTCAGCCTTGGTGATGGTGGCTTCGACTTTGCCGGCGTCCTTGTACACGTCATCAGCTGGCGCAGCCACGGTCACGGTACCGCTGGTTGCCCCGGCGGCGATGGTGATCACTGCGCCGTTGCTCAGCGTTACGGTGACCGGAGTCCCGGCAGCATTGCTCAGGGTCGCGGTGTAAACGATCGAACCGCCTTCCGCTACCGAAGGTGTAGCCGCCAAGGACAGATTGGTGGTGTCGACGGTGTCGGTCACTGTGGTGCTGACCGGAGTCTTGTCGGCCACCAGGTTCTCGTAGTTGCCGCCGCTGACATCGGTGATGGAGTTGGTCAGCGGTGTATGGCCAACCAGCACATCATTTGGTGCGCTGATGCTCACCGAGCCCGTGGTTTCACCGACCGGGATGGTGATTTTTTCACCATTGGCCAGGGTCACGACTACCGGCGATCCGGTCACCGGAGCGGTGACAGTCGCGGTGTAAGTGACGTTGCCACCTTCGGCCGCCGAAGGCGTGGCTTTCAGCGTGACGGTGGAGTTGTCGATGGTGTCGGTGACGTCAGTCACGGCTGGAGCAGGGTTGGTGACCAGGTTTTCGAAGTTGCCGCCTTCAGCCTTGGTGATGGTGGCTTCAACTTTGCCGGCGTCCTTGTACACGTCATCGGCGGGTGCTGCGACGGTGACGGTGCCAGTGGTCTTGCCTGCTTCAATAGTGATCACTGCACCGTTGCTCAGGGTCACGGTGACCGGCGTGCCGGCAGCGTTGGTCAGGGTTGCGGTGTAAGTGATCTGGCCGCCTTCGGCCACGGAGCCAGTGGCGCCAAGGCTGAGGTTGGTGGTGTCTACGGTATCGGTGACGCTGGTTTCAGCGGGCTTGTCGCTGAACTCCAGCTTCTCGTAATTGCCGCCTTCTACCTTGGTGATGGTGGTGCTCAAGGAGCTGCCGCCAGCCAGGGCATCGTTTGGCGCCGTGACATTGACCGTCCCGGAAGATTCACCCACCGGGATGGTGATGGTCTGACCGTTGGCCAGGGTCACTACGACAGGCGAACCGGTAACCGGTGCGGTGACCGAAGCGGTGTAAACCACGATGCCGCCTTCGGCGACGCTCGGCGTAGCGGTCAGGCTGACAGTCGACGTATCGATGGTGTCAGTGACATCGGTGACCGCAGGAGCTGGATTGGTCTCCAGGTTCTCGAAGTTGCCACCCTCTGCCTTGGTGATGGTGACTTCAACCTTGCCGGCGTCTTTATAGACGTCATCAGCTGGAGCCGCGACGGTCGCAGTGCCCGAAGTGGCGCCGGCAGCGATGGTGATCACCGCGCCGTTGGACAGGGTCACGGTGACTGGCGTGCCAGCGGCGTTGCTCAAGGTGGCGGTGTAAACAATCGACCCGCCCTCAGCCACGGTATCGGTGGCCGTTACGCTCAGAGTGGTGGTGTCTGGTGTATCGGTAACCGAAGTTTCAGCTGGCTTGTCGTTGATCTCCAGCTTCTCGTAATTACCGCCGTCTGCTTTGGTAATGGTGGTGCTCAAGGAGCTACCACCAGCCAGAGCATCGTTGGGTGCAGTGAAATTCACGGTACCGGAAGACTCGCCAACCGGGATGGTGATGGTCTGTCCGTTGGACAAGGTCACCACAACTGGCGAACCGGTCACAGGTGCAGATACCGAAGCGGTGTAAACGACAATGCCGCCTTCGGCCACGCTCGGCGTGGCAGTCAGGCTGACAGTCGACGTATCGATGGTGTCAGTGACGTCAGTCACGGCTGGAGCTGGATCGGTGACCAGGTTCTCGAAGTTGCCGCCCTCTGCCTTGGTGATGGTGACTTCGACCTTGCCGGCGTCTTTATAGACGTCATCAGCTGGAGCCGCGACGGTCGCAGTGCCCGAAGTGGCGCCGGCAGCGATAGTAATCACCGCACCGTTGCTCAGGGTCACGGTGACCGGAGTGCCAGCAGCGTTGGTCAGTGTGGCGGTGTAAACGATCGACCCGCCCTCTGCCACGGTATCGGTGGCCGTTACGCTCAGAGTGGTGGTGTCCGGAGTGTCGGTAACTGAGGTCTCGGCTGGCTTGTCATTGATCTCCAGCTTTTCGTAGTTACCACCGTCAGCCTTGGTAATGGTGGTGCTCAGTGAGCTACCGCCAGCCAGAGCATCGTTTGGCGCGGTGAAGTTCACGGTGCCGGAAGACTCGCCAACCGGGATGGTGATGGTCTGGCCATTGGACAGGGTCACCACAACTGGCGAACCAGTCACTGGCGCAGACACAGACGCGGTATATACGACGATGCCGCCTTCGGCGACGCTCGGCGTGGCCGTCAACGAAACGGTGCTGGTATCGATGGTATCGGTGACATCGGTAACCGCAGGAGCTGGATTGGTAACCAGGTTCTCGAAGTTGCCGCCATCGGCTTTGGTGATGGTGACTTCGACCTTGCCGGCGTCCTTGTAGACGTCATCAGCCGGAGCCGCGACGGTCGCAGTGCCCGAAGTGGCGCCGGCAGCGATAGTAATCACCGCACCGTTGCTCAGAGTTACGGTGACCGGAGTGCCAGCAGCATTGGTCAGCGTAGCGGTGTAAACAATCGACCCGCCCTCAGCCACGGTATCGGTGGCCGTTACGCTCAGAGTGGTGGTGTCTGGTGTATCGGTAACCGAGGTTTCAGCCGGCTTGTCGTTGATCTCCAGCTTCTCGTAGTTGCCACCGTCCGCTTTGGTGATGGTGGTGCTCAGGGAGCTACCGCCAGCCAGTGCATCGTTAGGCGCGGTGAAGTTGACGGTGCCGGAGGATTCACCGACAGGAATGGTGATGGTCTGTCCGTTGGACAAGGTCACTACGAACCGGCGAACCAGTGCACAGGTGCGGACACCGAAGCGGTGTACACCACGATGCCGCCTTCAGCGACGCTCGGCGTAGCAGTCAGGCTGACAGTCGAAGTATCGATGGTGTCAGTAACGTCAGTCACAGCTGGAGCAGGGTTGGTCTCCAGGTTCTCGAAGTTGCCACCCTCTGCCTTGGTGATGGTGACTTCGACTTTGCCGGCGTCTTTATAGACGTCATCAGCTGGAGCCGCGACGGTCGCAGTGCCCGAAGTGGCGCCGGCAGCGATAGTAATCACCGCACCGTTGCTCAGGGTCACGGTGACAGGAGTGCCAGCGGCGTTGCTCAGGGTGGCGGTGTAAACAATCGAGCCACCCTCGGCCACGGTATCGGTGGCCGTTACGCTCAGAGTGGTGGTGTCTGGTGTATCAGTAACCGAGGTCTCAGCCGGCTTGTCGTTGATCTCCAGCTTCTCGTAATTACCGCCGTCAGCTTTGGTGATGGTGGTGCTCAGAGAGCTACCGCCAGCCAGGGCGTCGTTTGGCGCGGTGAAATTCACCGTGCCGGAGGATTCACCGACAGGAATGGTGATGGTCTGTCCGTTGGACAAGGTCACCACAACTGGCGAACCGGTCACAGGCGCCGAGACCGAAGCGGTGTAAACGACGATGCCGCCTTCGGCGACGCTCGGTGTAGCGGTCAGGCTGACAGTCGACGTGTCGATGGTGTCAGTGACATCGGTGACCGCAGGTGCTGGATTGGTGACCAGGTTCTCGAAGTTGCCGCCATCGGCTTTGGTGATGGTGACTTCGACTTTTCCAGCGTCCTTGTAAACGTCGTCGGCTGGCGCGGCGACAGTCACGGTGCCACTGGTTGCCCCGGCGGCGATGGTGATCACGGCGCCGTTGCTCAGGGTCACGGTGACTGGCGTGCCAGCGGCGTTGCTCAAGGTGGCGGTGTAAACAATCGAGCCCGCCCTCAGCCACGGTATCGGTGGCCGTTACGCTCAGAGTGGTGGTGTCTGGTGTATCGGTAACCGAGGTTTCAGCTGGCTTGTCGTTGATCTCCAGCTTTTCGTAGTTACCACCGTCAGCCTTGGTAATGGTGGTGCTCAGGGAGCTACCGCCAGCCAGTGCATCGTTAGGCGCGGTGAAGTTGACGGTGCCGGAGGATTCACCGACAGGAATGGTGATGGTTTGGCCATTGGACAGGGTCACTACGACCGGGGAGCCGGTGACTGGTGCAGACACCGAAGCGGTGTAAACGACAATGCCGCCTTCGGCCACGCTCGGCGTGGCAGTCAGGCTGACAGTCGACGTATCGATAGTGTCAGTAACATCGGTAACCGCAGGAGCTGGATCGGTGACCAGGTTCTCGAAGTTGCCACCCTCTGTCTTGGTGATGGTGACTTCGACCTTGCCGGCATCCTTGTAAACGTCATCAGCTGGAGCCGCGACGGTAGCGGTACCGGAAGTAGCGCCTGCGGCGATGGTGATCACCGCGCCATTGGACAGGGTGACGGTCAGCGGCGTACCGGCCGGATTGGTCAGGGTCGCGGTATAGACGATGGAACCGCCCTCGGCCACGGTGCTGGTGGCCGACAGGCTCAGGCCGGTGTCGTCGATGGTGTCGGTGACCGTGGTGACGGCTTTATCGGTGCTTGGCTGCAGGTTCTCGAAGTTGCCGCCTTCGGCTTTGGTTATGCCGACTTCGATGGTGCTGCCGTTCTTGTAGACGTCATTGGCCGGGGCCGCTACGTCGACCGAGCCGCTGGACTTGCCCGCTTCAATGGTGATCACCGCGCCGTTGGACAGGGTGATGGTCACTGGCGTCTGCGCCGGATTGGTCAGGTTGGCGGTGTAGGTGATCTGCCCGCCTTCGGAGACGCTGGCATCGGCGGTCAGGGTGACGGTGGTGGTGTCGATGGTGTCGGTGATCTGAGTCACCGCCGGAGTGGGGTCAACCGTAACCAGCAGGCCGCTGCCGCCGGTGGTGCCGGTGACGCTCACACTGATCTGGCCGGGATCGATGTAGACGTTGTCCTGGGGCGCCAGAGGGACTTGCACGCTGCCAGTGGTCTGGCCAGCGCTGATCACGATGACCGCGCCATTGGACAGGGTCACGGTCAGGTCGGTCAGCGGAGCCTGGGTCAGGGTGGCGGTGTACACCAGCACGCCACCGGCCTCGGTGATGGTCGGAGTGGCGCCCAGGGTCAGGGTTGCCGGACGCAGCGAATCACTGCCGCTGCCATTGGTGGTGGCCAGGCCGTTGTTGGTCAGTCCGCCAAGGTTGTTGTCCACGGCCGAAGTGGCTTGACCCAGGCCGGCGGTCGGGAAGCCGATGGTCGGGTCTACCCGGCCTGCGGTTTCTTCCAGCTGGACGAAGCTGTGGCCGCCGCCCGCGGCGCCTCCGGTGCCGGCAGCGGTCGGGCCAGCGGCAGTGGCTTCCAGATCGGTGGTCGGGTCGGCGCCGGCGGCGATCGCCTGCTGCAGTTCTGCCACCGAGGGGGCGGCTTGTGCGCTTGCCTGGGCCAGGTCGGTGCCGGAATCAGGCGCGGCGCCGCTCCACTGAGTGTCACGGCCAAGATCGAGTGTGCGCCCGTCGGTCAATTCCAGGGTGACCGCACCGGCCGGACCGGTATCGACCTGGTCACCCACGAACAGGCGGTCGCCTTCGATGAGTACGCGCCGGATTCCTTCCGGGGAAACTACGAAAACCTGACCGACAATGCTTTTGACGATGGCAACAACACTGCTCATTGGGGACTCTCCGATGTACCGCTTAGTCGACTTCCATGTACCGGCTTGGGCGCGGGCCGCAACTCAGTCAGGAGGCACATTGCTGTGTAATTGAAAACGGGTAATTGACAGTATAGCCGTCAATAATTTGGCTAGTTTTTTTCGAGATTAACTTTATGCCAAACTATTGACCTTATGGGTGCCATCCTAAACAATCGCCGAATTAATGTCACATTGATATTCGTGCAGTAACCTGACTTGAAGTATGTGAACCAGTTCTTAGTTTGAACTTTCCGACGGACGGTCATTAATGGTTGTAATCATTCGATGTGGCGCCACGTTTTGACGTGTTTCTGGACAAGCTGTCCGAGGGAAATTTCTATCATGCGTTTTCACCTGTTAAAGGCCCTGCCGTTCGCCTTAGCCGCGAGTTTCGTGCAGGCACAAACACTCCCCGAAGCCATGCAGAAAGCACTGGATGTGCACCCGGAAATTCAAGCCGGGGTCAACAGCCGTCTAGCCGCTGACTATCAGCTCAAAGCCGCCAAAGGTGGCTATCTGCCACGGGTCGACATGCTCGCCGGCTACGGTCGCGAGGGCACCGATAACCCCAGTACTCGCGCGGGTACTGGCAGCAATCACTGGGAAACCTTGAATCGCGGAGAGTCAAGTTTACGTCTCCAACAGATGGTTTTTGACGGTTTTGCCACGTCCAGCGAAGTCGGGCGTCAACAAGCCACCGTCAATTCCCGGGCTTATTCCCTGCTCGGCACCTCCGAGCGCACCGCGCTGACCGTGGCCCAGGTGTACCTGGACGTGCTGACCCGCCGTCAATTCGTGCAGTTGGCGGAAGACAACCTGCGCAACCACGAACGCATCTACGACCAGATCAAGCTGCGCACCCAGCGTGGCGTGGGCAGCGGCGCCGACCTCGATCAGGCCGAAGCGCGTATGGCCCAGGCCCGCAACAACCTGATCACCGAGCAGACCAACCTGGCCGACGCCCAGACCAACTACCTGAGTGCGGTAGGGCAGATGCCGGATCAGCTGGAGCGTCCTGCCAGCTTCATGGCAATGATGCCGGCCAACCTCGATGAAGCCCGGCGCCAGATGCTGGAAAACAGCCCGATCCTGCGCTCCGCGGAATCCGACATCGTGGCTGCCGAGAAGCAGTACGACGCCGCCAAGTCGGCGTTCTACCCACGTTTCGATGCCGAGCTGGGACGCACAGCCGACAACGATCTGGACGGTCAGAACGGCCACAACAATGAATGGCAGGCCATGTTGCGCATGCGCTTCAACCTGTTTGCCGGTGGCAGCAACAAGGCCGACCTTGAGTCCAAGGCCTACCAGTCGAACCAGGCCCTGGATATCCGCAACAACGCCTTGCGGGTCTTGAACGAGGAACTGGGCCTGGCCTGGAACGCCTTGAACAACGCCAACGCCCAGGTGCCGATTGCCCAGCAATACGTTGATCGCAGCACGGCAGTGCGCACCGCCTACCAGAAGCAGTTCAGCCTGGGCGAACGTACCCTGCTGGACTTGCTCGACAGCGAAAACGAACTGTTCACCGCGTCCCGGCGTTTGGCCGAGATCAAGAACATTCAGTTATTTACTCAGTATCGAATCAAGGCGACCATGGGCGAGTTGCTCAAGAGCCAGGGAGTGGTCGCACCTATGGCTTCCGTCGTGCAGAACGATGCGAAGCCCAAGGTCCAGCTGCCTGGGATGAATTGAGCTATTTTCATCCAACAGCCAGCCAAGAGTGTCCAGCGTGGAATCAGAAGCCAGTCGAGCGCAATTTAGTCATGATCCACGCGGTATGCATGACGACCCCTTGCTGGATGGATTGCTGACCCTCTGCTTCCTGCATCAGAAGCCCGCCAGTGCGGCCATGCTGACCACCGGTCTGCCATTGCCGTCACAGCGCCTGAGCGCCGAGTTGCTGCCCCGCGCGGCAGCTCGGGCCGGGTTGCAGGGGCGCGTGCTGCGCCGCAAGCTCGAGCAGATTCCGACCATCGCCATGCCCGCCCTGTTGTTGCTCAAGAACGGTCGCAGCGCCGTGCTCCTGGGCTGGCAAGGTGAAGACCAGGCGCGCCTGTTGCTCAGCGAAAGCGATGGCGGCGAAGTCTGCGTCGATCGCCAGCTGGTGGCCGACGACTACAGCGGGCAGGTGTTCTTCGCCCAGCCCCAGCACAAGTTCGACGTCAACCACGGTTCGCTGATTCCCCGGGCCCGTTCCTGGTTCCGCGACACCCTCAAGCGCTCGCGCTGGCTGTATGCCGACGCCATCGCCGCCAGCCTGTTGATCAACATCATCGCCATGGCCGCGCCGCTGTTCGTGATGAACGTCTATGACCGGGTGGTGCCCAACCAGGCCACGTCGACCCTGTGGGTGCTGTCCATCGGCATCATGGGTGCCTATATCTTCGACCTGATCCTCAAGAGCCTGCGCAGCCTGTGCCTGGATCTGGCGGGGAAGAAGACCGACCTGATCATTTCCGCCACCTTGTTCGAGCGCATCGTCGGCATGGCCATGAAGTACCGCCCGGCTCGGGTCGGCAGCTTCGCCCAGAACATCCATGAGTTTCAGAGCCTGCGGGACTTCCTCGCGTCCCTGACCCTCACCAGCCTCATCGACCTGCCCTTCACCCTGCTGATCTTCCTAGTGATCGCCATCCTCGGCGGCCACCTGGTGTGGATCCCGGTGCTGGCCTTCCCGATCGCCCTGGGCATCGGCTACGCCTTGCAGAAGCCCCTGGTGGCGACCATGGAAAAAACCATGGCCCTGGGCGCCGAGCGCCAGTCGAGCCTGATCGAAACCCTCGCCGGGCTGGACGCGGTGAAGGTCAACAACGCCGAAAGCGAGCGTCAGTACCAGTGGGAGCAGACCATCGGCACCCTCAGCCGCCTGGAGCTGCGGGTGAAGATGCTCTCCAGCCTGGCGATGAACATCACCCTGCTGATCCAGCAACTGGCCGGGGTGACCATGATCATCTTCGGTGTGTACCAGATCATCGACGGCAACCTCAGCATGGGCGGCCTGATCGCCTGCTACATGCTCAGCGGCCGGGCCCTGAGCCCGCTGGCCTCGCTGTCCGGCTTGCTGACCCGTTACCAGCAGGCGCGCGTCACCATGACCTCGGTGGACCAGATGATGGAACTGCCCCAGGAGCGCAATTTCGACGAGCGCCCCCTGAGCCGCAGCGTGCTGCAGGGCGCCATCGAATGCCGGCTGCTGAATTTCACCTACCCGGGGCAGCAGAACCCGGCGCTGAAGAACATCAACCTGGTGATCAAGCCGGGCGAGAAGGTCGGCATCATCGGCCGCAGCGGCTCAGGCAAGAGTTCCCTGGCCAAGCTGCTGGTGGGGCTCTACCAGCCGGACTCCGGGGCCTTGCTGGTCGATGGCGTGGACATCCGCCAGATCGACGTCAGCGAACTGCGCCACAACATTGGCTACGTGCCCCAGGACATCCAACTGCTGGCCGGCACCTTGCGTGACAACCTGACCTCCGGTGCCCGTTACGTCGAAGACGAACTGGTGCTGCAAGCCTCCGAACTGGCAGGGGTGCATGAATTCGCCCGGCTGCATCCGCAAGGCTATGAACTGCAGGTCGGCGAGCGCGGGCAGAACCTCTCCGGCGGCCAGCGCCAGAACGTCGCCCTGGCCCGTGCCCTGTTGCTCAATCCACAGATCCTGCTGCTCGACGAGCCCACCAGCGCCATGGACAACACCGGTGAAGAGCGCCTGAAGCAGCGCCTGGAATCGGTGGTGCAGAACAAGACCGTGGTCTTGGTCACTCACCGGGCGTCGCTGCTGTCGCTGGTGGACCGGCTGTTGGTGGTGGACCGAGGACAGATCCTGGCCGATGGCCCGAAAGCGGTGGTGATGGAAGCGTTGAAGAAGGGGCAGATCAGTGTTGCTTAAGTCGGGATTCAAGGACGCGATCCGCCGCTATTTCAAAGGCGGCGATTCCCTCAAGGGGCAGCCGCTGCCCGAAGTCAACAAGGCCCTGATCGAGGACGCGCCTCGGGTCATTCGACTGACCATCTGGGGCATCATCGCCTTCTTCCTGTTCCTGGTGCTGTGGGCCAACTTCGCGGTGATCGACGAAGTGACCAAGGGCGAGGGCAAGGCCATTCCGTCGTCCAAGGTGCAGAAGATCCAGAACCTGGAGGGCGGGATCGTCTCCGAGCTGTACGTCAAGGAAGGTCAGGTGGTGGAGGCCGGTGCGCCGCTGATTCGCCTGGACGACACGCGCTTCCAGTCCAACGTCGGTGAAACCGAGACCGTGCGCCTGTCCATGCTGCTGCGGGTCGAGCGCCTGAGCGCCGAGGTGGATGAGCGCGAACTGAACTTCCCCGCGGACGCGGTCAAGGACGCGCCCGGCCAGGCGGCCAGCGAAAAGTCCCTGTACCAGAGCCGTCGCCAGCAATTGCACGACGAAATCGGCGGCCTTCAGGAGCAGTTGATCCAGAAGCAGCAGGAATTGCGTGAGTTCACCTCCAAGCAGGCCCAATACCGCCAGCAACTGGGCCTGCAGCGCCAGGAAATCGCCATGTCCGAGCCCCTGGTGGCCCAGGGCGCGGTGTCGCCGGTGGAAGTGCTGCGGCTCAAGCGCGCCGAAGTGGAAACCCGTGGCCAGCTGGACGCCACCACCCTGGCCATTCCCCGCGCCGAGTCGGCGATCAAGGAAGTGCAGCGCAAGATCGATGAAACCCGCGGCAAGTTCCGCAGCGAGGCCCTGACCCAGCTCAACGAGGCGCGCACCGAACTGAACAAGGCCAGCGCCACCGGCAAGGCCCTGGAAGACCGGGTCAGCCGGACCCTGGTGACCTCGCCGGTGCGCGGTATCGTCAAGCAGCTGATGGTCAACACCATTGGCGGGGTGATCCAGCCGGGCAGCGACATGGTGGAAATCGTGCCGCTGAACGACACCCTGCTGGTGGAAGCCAAGATCCGTCCCCAGGACATCGCGTTCCTGCACCCGGGGCAGGAAGCGATCGTCAAGTTCAGCGCCTATGACTACACCATCTATGGCGGCCTCAAGGCCCGTCTGGAGCAGATCGGCGCCGACACCATCACCGACGAAGACAAGAAGACCACCTACTACATGATCAAGCTGCGCACCGACCGCAGCCACCTGGGCACCGACGAGAAACCGCTGCTGATCATCCCCGGGATGGTGGCCTCGGTGGACATCATCACCGGCAAGAAAAGCATCCTCAGCTACCTGCTCAAGCCGATCATCCGCGCCCGCGCCGAAGCCCTGCACGAGCGCTGATCCGCGTAAAAGGCGACCTTGCCAGCCTTGTAGAAGCTGGCTTGCCAGCGAAGGGGCCCGTGAGAGCGCCTTCGCCAGCAAACCGGCTCCTGCAGTTCGTCTCATCGAGCCGTCGACAGCGCCGCGTCCCCAGGCATCGCGCCAGTCGAATCAACATATCGTTATTCACTAACGGTATTTAAATTCGTTTTCTTATATCTATAAAGTCAACTCCCTGCGTACCTGCCGACCAATCGGCGCGCCGCACGAAATGAACCCACACGGGATCTCCGTGAGTTTCTGATCGACGCGCGCGCCTTGGGCGCGCCTGCGCGGGAGTTTTAAGTCATGTCTGCATCAGCCAGTGCCGCCGCCGTTGCCGCACAAGCCTTCGAAATCCGTCCTTTCAACGGCGCCGTCGGCGCCGAGATCATCGGCCTGGACCTGTCCCGGCCGCTCAACGACCAGGACTTCGCCCGCATCCACCGCGCCCACCTGGATCATCACGTGGTGGTGTTCCGCGACCAGCGCATCAGCCCCGAGCAACAGATCGCCTTCAGCCGCCGTTTCGGCGAGCTGCAGATCCATGTGCTCAAGCAGTTCCTGCTGGCCGGGCACCCGGAAATCCTCATCGTTTCCAACATCATCGAGAACGGCCAGTCCATCGGCCTGGGGGATGCCGGCAAGTTCTGGCACTCGGACCTGTCCTACAAGGAACTGCCGAGCCTGGGCTCGATGCTGCACGCCCAGGAACTGCCGGCCGAAGGCGGCGACACCCTGTTCGCCGACATGCACCAGGCCTGGGACAAGCTGCCGGAGGCGCTGCGCAAGGCGGTGGAGGGTCGCAGTGCTGCGCATTCCTACACGGCGCGCTACAGCGAAACCAAATTCGAGGGCAACTGGCGCCCGACCTTGACCCCGGAGCAACTGGCCCAGGTCGCCGAAGTGGTGCACCCGATTGTCCGCACCCACCCGGAAAACGGCCGCAAGGCACTGTTCGTCAGCGAAGGCTTCACCACCCGCATCATCGGCCTGCCGGAGGACGAAAGCGCCCAGGTGCTGGCCGAGCTGTACGCCCATAGCGTGCTGCCGGACAACGTCTACCGCCACCAATGGCAGCCCCATGACCTGGTGTTCTGGGACAACCGCTCGCTGATCCACCTGGCCGCCGGTTGCCCGAGTCACCTGCGCCGCAAGCTGTATCGCACCACCATCCAGGGCGACGCCCCTTACTGATCGGCCGGCTCGGCAGGAGAAACACCATGTCCTTATCCATTCCCTTCATTCCCCGCCTCGGTCAACTGGCCACGGCCATTGGCCTGGGTTTCAGCCTGCTGGCCGGCAGCCTGGTCGCCCCTACGGCGGCCCATGCCGAGGGCGAGATCCGCATCGCCGAACAGTTCGGCATCGTCTATTTGCTGCTCAACGTGGTGCGCGATCAGCACCTGATTGAAAAGCACGGCAAGCAAGAGGGCATCGACATCAAGGTCGACTGGACCCAGCTGTCCGGCGGCGCAGCGGTCAACGACGCGTTGCTGTCGGGCTCCATCGACATTGCCGGAGCCGGCGTCGGCCCGCTGTTGACCATCTGGGATCGCACCCACGGTCGGCAGAACGTCAAGGCCGTGGCCTCCCTCGGTAACTTTCCCTACTACCTGGTGAGCAACAATCCCAAGGTCAAGACCATCGCCGACTTCACCGAGAAGGACCGCATCGCGGTGCCGGCGGTGGGTGTCTCGGTGCAGTCGCGCTTCCTGCAGTACGCCGCCGCCAAGCAATGGGGCGACCAGGAATTCAATCGCCTGGATAAGTACACCATCGCCGTGCCTCACCCGGATGCCACTGCCGCGCTGATTGCCGGCGGCACCGAGCTGACCGGGCACTTCTCCAACCCGCCGTTCCAGGATCAGGCCCTGGAGAACCCCAACGTGCATGTGGTGCTCAACACCTACGACCTGCTGGGCCCGAACTCGCCGACGGTGCTGTTCGCCACCGAGAAATTCCGCAACGACAACCCGAAAACCTACAAGGCCTTCGTCGAGGCCCTGGCCGAGGCGGCCGAGTTCGCCCAGAACGACAAGGGCGCGGCCGCCGACACTTACATCCGAGTGACCAAGGCCAAGATCGATCGCGCCGCGCTGCTGAAGATCATCGACAACCCGCAGTTCGAATTCAGCGTGACGCCGAAAAACACCTACCCGCTGGCGGAGTTCCTGTACCGGGTGGGGGCCATCAAGAACAAGCCGGAATCGTGGAAGGACTACTTCTTCCAGGACGCCACACCGCTGCAAGGGAGCTGACAGCCATGAACGCCCCCTTGCCAGGCCACACGGCCAGCAATCCCACGGCCATCGCCGAAGCCCTGTTGGCGGTGGATCAAGTCAGCCTGGAATACCGCACCCCGCAGCGCGTGGTGCGGGCCACCCACCAGGTGAGTTTCGAAATTGATCCGGCCGATCGTTTTGTCCTGCTGGGGCCTTCGGGCTGCGGCAAGTCGACCCTGCTCAAGGCGGTGGCCGGATTCATCCAGCCCTGCGAGGGGGAGATTCGCCTGCAAGGCCAGCGCGTCAGCCAGCCCGGGCCGGACCGCATCGTGGTGTTTCAGGAGTTCGATCAACTGCCACCCTGGAAAACCGTGAAGCAGAACGTGATGTTTCCCCTGCTGGCGTCCAACACCCTCGGTCGTCGCGAAGCCGAGGAGCGCGCTCTGCATTACCTGGAAAAAGTCGGGCTGGCAGCTTTTGCCGATGCCTACCCGCACACGCTGTCCGGTGGCATGAAGGCCCGCGTGGCAATCGCCCGGGCCCTGGCCATGCAACCGAAGATCTTGCTGATGGACGAGCCCTTCGCTGCCCTCGACGCCCTGACCCGGCGCAAGATGCAGGAGGAGTTGCTGCTGCTCTGGGAGGAGGTGCGCTTCACCTTGCTGTTCGTCACCCACTCCATCGAGGAGGCGCTGGTGGTGGGCAATCGCATTCTTTTGCTGTCGCCCCATCCGGGGCGGGTGAGGGCGGAGGTCCACAGCCACCAGTACGACCTGCAAAGCCTTGGCGGCGTGGCTTTCCAGCAGACGGCACAGCGTATTCATCGCTTGCTGTTCGATGAAGGCCAGGGGCCTGACACCGAAACCGAACTGGATTTCGCCGATATCCGCATCGCCTATTGAGCCGTCAGGCCACCGTTCAACGAGGAACGCCCGATGAGCCAGTCATCCCCCGTGCGCGAAGAATACGAAGTTGTCCTGCAACCCTTGCTGCAAGTCCCGCTGGAGCGAGAGCTGCCCCTGGGCCAGCGTCTCTGGCAACAGGGCTGGCTGCGCAAGGGCCTGATCCTGATCCTTTTGGCGCTGCTGTGGGAGGCCGTGGCCCGCTACCAGAACAACGACCTGCTGCTGCCCAGCTTTGTGCAAACCGCCAGCGCCCTATACCAGGGCCTGCTCAGCGGCGAATTGCTGGGCAAGGTGGGCATTTCCCTGGTGGTGCTGCTCAAGGGCTACCTGATCGGCATTGTCCTGGCCTTTGCCCTGACCACCCTGGCGGTGTCGACCCAGTTCGGCCGCGACCTGCTGAGCACCCTGACCTCGATGTTCAACCCGTTGCCGGCCATTGCCCTGCTGCCCCTGGCGCTGCTGTGGTTCGGCCTGGGGCAGAACAGCCTGATCTTCGTGCTGGTGCATTCGGTGCTCTGGGCCCTGGCCTTGAACACCTACGCCGGGTTTCTCGGCGTCTCGGAAACCCTGCGCATGGCCGGGCGCAACTACGGCCTCAAGGGCCTGCGCCTGGTGCTGTTCATCCTGATCCCGGCGGCGCTGCCGTCGATCCTGGCCGGGCTGAAGATCGGCTGGGCCTTCGCCTGGCGCACCCTGATCGCCGCCGAACTGGTGTTCGGCGCCACCAGCGGCAAGGGCGGCCTGGGCTGGTACATCTTCCAGAACCGCAACGAGCTGTACACCGACAAGGTCTTTGCCGGGCTGGCGGTGGTGATCCTCATCGGCTTGCTGGTGGAAAACCTGATCTTCGACACCCTGGAGCGGATCACGGTGAAACGCTGGGGCATGCAACGCTGAGCGGCCTCGTGCGCCAGACCCCTCGACTGTAGGAGCGGGCTTGCCAGCGAAGGCGTCCTCAAGGGCGATGCAAGGTTTGAAGCCATTCGCCGGCAAGCCGGCTCCTACGCGGGTAGTGGGTTTACGGGGCAGGATTGATCTCCCGCATTTTTCTGGACGGCGAGCCTGCTAGCATTGCGTGCAGATCAATCTTGATCGGCCATGAGTGCTCAGCATGCAACTTCCGGACATGAACCTTCTGGTGGCCCTCGATGCCCTGCTCGACGAGGGCAGCGTGGTCGGCGCCGCACGGCGCATGAACCTCAGCCCGGCGGCCATGAGCCGGACCCTGACACGAATCCGCGACGCCCTCGGCGATCCGGTGCTGGTGCGCGCCGGGCGTGGCCTGGTGCCCACCCCCAAGGCGCTGGAGCTGCGCAGCCAGGTGCGTGATCTGGTGGAGCAGGCGGCGCTGCTGTTTCGCTCGGCGGATCAGGTCGACCTGTTGACGTTGCGCCGGCGCTTCAACGTGCGCGCCAACGACTTTTTCATCGGCGTCTACGGCGGGCGCCTGATCGACACGCTGGAGCGTCAGGCACCGTTGTGCGAGCTGCGCTTCGTGCCCGAAGGCGACGGCGACGATGAGGCCCTGCGGGAAGGGCGGATCGATCTGCGAATCAGCAACACCCGGCCGCTGACCCCGGAAGTGAAGGTGCAGAACCTGTTCACCACCGCCTTTGTCGGCCTGGTGCGGGAAGATCATCCGTTGCTCGACGAAGAGATCACCGCCGAGCGCTTTGCCGCGTTCCCCCATATCAGCATGTCGCGCCGCGGCATTGCCCGCGGACCGATCGACGCGGCCCTGGCGGAGCAGGGTCTTGAGCGCCGGGTGTCGCTGATTGCCCCGAGCTTTCATGCGGCCATGTTCATGCTGCCGGATTCGGACCTGATCCTGCCGGTGCCCCAGGAAACCCTGCTCAGTGTCTCGCGCCTGGGCTTGCGCCTGCGCTCGTTCGTGCTGCCGATTTCTCTGCCGACCCTGGTCCTGACCCAGGCCTGGCACCCGCGCTACGACAAGGACCCGGCGCACAAATGGTTCCGTGAAACCCTGCGCAGTTCCTGCCAGGCCACCTGGCAGGAAGCCCAGCCTGCCACCTTGTAGGCGCCGGCTTGCCGGCGAAGCGATCTTGAGGGCCCCTTCGCTGGCAAGCCAGCTCCTACGGTGCATCTGCAATCTGCGTCGCCCCTGTGGGAGCCGGCTTGCCGGCGAAAGCGGTCTTGATGGCCTCTTCGCTGGCAAGCCAGCTCCTACGGTCAATAGGGTTAATTGTTGCGTTTGACGCACTTATAAACTGTCGATAAGTCAGTTTTCGTCAGCATTGGCTGTTCATAAACTGCTCTGGTTTTCTTGTCTGGAGCAGTATTTCCATGAGTTCCCTCGCTGTCGCTGCGCCTGCTTCGGTTGAAGCCGCCAGTAAGCCGGCAGCCATTGCGCCGCCGGTGTTCGGGCCGCGGATCATCATCGGCCTGGTGGGTGTGCTGCTGGCGGTGCTGGTCTGCGGTCTCAACGAGATGGTGACCAAGATCGCCCTGGCGGATATTCGCGGTGCACTGTTCATCGGCTTCGACGAAGGCACTTGGCTGGTGGCCTGTTACACCGCCACTTCGGTGGCGGCCATGGCGTTTGCGCCCTGGTGTTCGGTGACCTTTTCCCTGCGCCGTTTCACCCTGTGTGCCATTGCGCTGTTCACCCTGCTGGGGGTGCTGTGCCCCTTCGCCCCCAACTACCAGAGCCTGTTGCTGTTGCGCACCCTGCAAGGCCTGGCCGGGGGCGCGCTGCCGCCGATGCTGATGACCGTGGCCCTGCGCTTCCTGCCGGCCAACGTCAAGCTCTACGGCCTGGCCGGCTACGCCCTGACCGCCACCTTCGGCCCCAGCCTGGGCACGCCCCTGGCGGCACTCTGGACCGAGTACGTGGGGTGGCAGTGGGCCTTCTGGCAGGTGGTGGCGCCCTGCCTGCTGGCCATGGTTGCGGTGGCCTACGGCCTGCCCCAGGATCCGCTTCGCCTGGAGCGTTTCAAACAGTTCAACTGGCGGGGCCTGCTGCTGGGCTTCCCGGCGATCTGCATGCTGGTGATCGGCATTCTTCAGGGCAATCGCCTGGACTGGTTCCACTCGCCGCTGATCAGTGTGCTGCTGGGGGGCGGGCTGGTGCTCTTGGTGCTGTTTCTGATCAACGAATGGTCGCAGCCGATCCCGTTCTTCAAGCTGCAGATGCTCGGCATCCGCAACCTGTCCTTCGCCTTGCTGACCCTGGCCGGGGTGCTGGTGGTGCTGACCGCGGTGATCATCATCCCCTCGGCCTACCTGACCCAGGTCCAGGGCTATCGCCCGTTGCAGACGGCGCCGGTGATGCTGGTGATGGCCCTGCCGCAACTGCTGGCCCTGCCCCTGGTGGCGGCCCTGTGCAACTTGCGCTGGGTGGATTGCCGCTGGGTGCTGGGGATCGGCCTGGGCATGCTGGTGCTGTCCTGCCTGGGCGGCACGCACCTGACCGCGGCCTGGATTCGTGACGACTTCTATGTGCTGCAACTGCTGCAGATCTTCGGCCAGCCCATGGCGGTGCTGCCGTTGCTGATGCTTTCCACGGGCAGCATCACCCCGCTGGAAGGTCCCTTTGCCTCGGCCTGGTTCAACACCGTGAAAGGCCTGGCGGCGGTGATCGCTACCGGGGTGCTGGATGTGCTGACCACCCACCGCCTGCATTTTCACTCGACGATGCTGGTGGACAGCCTGGGCAACTCGCCCCTGGTGGACGACCGGCTGGCCGGGCTGGCCCAGCGCCTGCACCAGCAAGCCGTGGTGCTGACGTCCGCCGATCTCTATTTCTGCATGGCGGGAGTGGCCGCTGCGCTGATCCTGCTGATTTTCTGGATGCCGACGCGGATCTATCCACCGCGGGCAGCCACTTGAACGAGAAGGTTTTTATGACACTCCAGAGCAAAGACAAAATCGCCATCGCCGTGGTGACGGTGGCCGCCCTCGGCGCGCTGGCCTATGTGGCCGCGCCGGGCCTGTTTGGCCGCTCCAGCGCGCAGAGCACCAACGATGCCTTCATCGCCGCCGACTACACCCTGGTGGCACCACGGGTGGCCGGGTTCATCAAGGAGGTGCTGGTGGAGGACAACCAGCAGGTCAAGGCCGGGCAACTGCTGGCGCTGATCGATGACCGCGACCTGCGGGCCGCGGCCCAGGCGGCGGATGCCGAAACCCTGGTGGCCAAGGCCCAGTTGCAGAACGCCCGAGCGACCCTGGATCGGCAGAGCTCGGTGATTGCCCAGGCCCAGGCGGCCTTGAGCGCGGCCCAGGCCGAGCGCGCCTTTGCCGAGCATGAGCTGAACCGCTACAACCACCTGGCCGGGGTCGGCGCCGGCACGGTGCAGAACGCCCAGCAAGCCAAGACCCGCATCGACCAGGCCAGTGCCCGCTTGGCCACCGCCACCGCGGCACTGGCGGCCGAGCGCAAGCAGGTGGAGATCCTCACCGCCCAGCGCGACGCCGCCGAAGGTGGCCTGAAACGGGCCCAGGCGGCCCTGGAAATGGCCAGCTACGAGCTGTCCTACACACGCATCGTGGCACCGGTGGACGGCATGGTCGGCGAGCGCGCGGTACGGGTCGGCGCCTATGTCACCCCGGGCAGCAAGATCCTCGCCGTGGTGCCCTTGCAGCAGGCCTATGTGCTGGCCAACTTCCAGGAAACCCAGCTCACCGCCATGCATCCCGGGCAAACGGTGGAGGTGCGGGTCGACAGCTTGGGTGATGAGACCCTGCGCGGCCGGATCGAGAGCCTGGCACCGGCCACCGGTGTGACCTTCGCCGCGGTGAAACCGGACAACGCCACCGGCAACTTCACCAAGGTGGTGCAGCGCATTCCGGTGAAGATTGTCCTGGAGCCTAACCAGCCCATGGCCGAGCGCCTGCGGGTCGGCATGTCGGTGGAGGCCAGCGTGGACACCCGCAGCTCGGCCACCAGCGCCCGCGAGGTGACTCAGCGATGAGTAGCCTACGCCGCAAGCACAGACGCTCTGCGTGGCGAGGGAGCTTGCTCCCGCTGAGTTGCGCAGCAACCCCGGAACCCTCCGACGCCGTTGCCCCCGCCACTGGCGAAGGCGGTTTTGCGAGTGCTGCGCACTCGAGCGGGGGCAAGCTCCTTCGCCACGGGGGCCGTGCATTGCTGACACTGAGTGCGCTGGCACTGGCCGCCTGCAACGTCGGCCCGGATTTCCAGCGGCCCCAGGCGACCCAGGTCCAGGCCTGGTCGGTGCCTGCGCCAGGCGCCGCCAGCCGGGCGGTGGACAGCCCCATGCAGGAGCGCTGGTGGGAGGTGTTCAACGACCCGCAACTCTCGGCCCTGAGTCGTCGGGCCCTGAGCGACAACCTCGACCTGCAACTGGCCAGCAGCCGCTTGCAGCAGAGCCGGGCGGCGCGTCAGGTGATCAGCGCCGAGCGCTACCCGAGCACCTCGGCCAATGGCGGCTACGCACGCAAACGCAACAGCGCCGAAGGCCTGAACGACCCGTCGGGGAACAACGGCAAGTCGGCGTTCAATCTCTGGGAAGCGGGTTTCTCCGCGGCCTGGGAGCTGGATGTGTGGGGCCGGGTACGGCGTGAAACCGAGGCTGCCGACGCGACCCTGGAGGTGGCGGAAAACGATCGCCGTGGGGTGCTGCTGTCGGTGCTGGCGGAAACCGCCCAGGACTACATCCAATTGCGGGGCGTACAGAACATCCTGGCAGTCACCGAGCAGAACCTGGAGGTCGCCCGACACAGCCTGAAGCTCTCGCAATTGCGTCTGGCCGACGGCGTGGCCACCGACCTCGACGTGGCCGAGGCCGCCGCCCAGGTGGCCACCATCGAGGCGCAACGGCCTTCGCTGCAACAGCGCCAGGCGCAGTTGATCAATGCCCTGAGCCTGCTGCTGGGGGAGCCGCCCCAGGCCCTGCACCAGCAGCTGGCCAGTGCCGCCCCCGTGCCGCAACCGCCGTCTCGTGTGGCGATCGGCCTGCCTTCGCAACTGGCCGAGCGGCGCCCGGATATCCGTCAGGCCGAGGCCCGGCTGCACGCGGCCACGGCCAGCATCGGCGTGGCCAAGGGCGACTTCTATCCGCGCATTACCCTGTCCGGCAACGTCGGCTCCCAGGCCCTGCAATTGGCGGATTTCGGCACCTGGGGCTCGCGCCAGTTCGGCATCGGCCCGCAGTTCAGCCTGCCGCTGTTCGACGGTGGTCGCCTGCGGGGCATGCTCCAGCTGCGCGAGGCCCAGCAGCAGGAAGCGGCCCTGGCTTACCAGCAGACCGTGCTGCGGGCCTGGCATGAAATCGACGATCAGCTGACCCGTTACAACGCCAGTCAGTTGCGGCGCGACAGCCTGGCCGAGGCGGTGCGGCAGAACCAGATCGCCTTGCGTACCGCGCAGCAGCAGTACGTCGAGGGCGTGGTGGATTTCGTCAACGTTCTGACCGTGCAGGGTGCCTTGCTGGCCACTCAGGAGCAGTGGGTGGAAAGCTCCGCCGCGGTGTCCCTGGCCATGGTCGGGCTGTACAAGGCGCTGGGCGGTGGCTGGGAGTCGGTGTACCCGTTGCAGGTCGCCAGCCAGCGGCATTGAAAGGCGTTTTGCCTGGATTGAGAAAAAAGTGTAATGATAATTGCTCTCAATCATGTGTGCAGTTTGATTCATGCCAGCCACCACTGACGGCAACACCCAGCTCCATCGTCTGTATCAGGATCACCACGGCTGGTTGCAGGGCTGGCTGCGCAAGCGCCTGGGCGATCGCGAGCATGCGGCGGATGTGGCGCAGGACACCTTTCTGCGCCTGTTGCTGTCGGGGCGCTTTCCCGGGCAGCAGGAAAGCCGCAGTTACCTGGCGCAGATCGCGCGCAATCTGGTGATCGACCAGTGGCGCCGGGCACGCATCGAGCGCGCCTACCTGGACAGCATCGCCCACCTGCCGGAGCCGCAGACCCCTTCCCTGGAAAGCCGCGCGCTGATCCTGGAAACCCTGATGCAGATCGACACCATGCTCGATCGCATGCCGGACAAGGTGCGCCAGGCCTTTGTCATGTCGCAGTTCGAAGGCTTGGGTTATGCGCAGATCGCCGAGCGCCTGGAGGTGTCCGTCAGTTCGGTGCAGAAGTACATGACCCGCGCGATCCAGGCCTGCTATCAGGTGCTTTACGCAGAATGAAACCCCATCAGGCCCCCATTGCCCCCAGCGTCGTCGAGCAGGCCAGCGAGTGGCTGATGTTGCATTGGGGCGGCGAACTGAGCCCGCAGCAGCGCGCGGCCTTCGAGGCCTGGCAACAGGCCGATCCCGAGCACCTGCGGGCCTGGCAACGCTTGCAGCACCTGCAACAGACCTTGCAAGGCGTACCGGAGCAGGGTGCCCATGTGCTGCTGGCCAAGGCCCCGGACCTGCAGCGCCGGGCGGCGTTGAAGCTGCTCGGCTTGCTGCTGGTGGCCGGTGGCAGTGGCTATCTGCTGCAAGGCAGCCAGCCCTGGCGCGCGACCTTTGCCGGGGAGCGCAGCGCCACCGGGCAGGTACGTCATTTGACCCTGAGCGACGGCAGTCGCCTGGACCTCAACAGTGCCAGCGCCGTCGATGTGCTGTTCACCGCCAGCGAACGGCGGATTCGCCTGATCCAGGGCGAGATCCTGCTGACCAGCGGGCATGACTCGTCGCGGCCGCTGATCGTTGAAACCGCTGCCGGCGACATCCAGGCCCTGGGTACGCGCTTTGCCGTGTGCGAGCTGGGCGGCGGCACCCGGGTCGATCTTTACCAGGGCGCGTTGCGCGTCAGCCCGCGGCAGGCCCAGGCCCTGTACCTCAATGCCGGCGAGCGCCTGTGGTTCAGCGCTGATCGGGTTGCCCCCCGGCAAGTGGCCGAGGTCAATGCCAGCAGCTGGAGCGAGGGCCGGCTGATTGCCGAGCGCCAGCCCCTGGGGCAGTTCATCTCCGAGCTGGCGCGCTATCGACCAGGGGTGCTGCGCTGCGACGAGCAGGTGGCGGGCCTGTTGCTCACCGGCGTCTTTCCCCTGGCGGACAGCGACGCGGTGCTCGCGGCCCTGGAGCATGCGTTGCCGGTGCGGGCGCACGCGGTGACGCGCTACTGGGTGACCCTCAAGCCACGCGAGTAAATAAAAATCTGCCGGGCCGTTGTCGGTTCTGCCGAGCTGTTCGGGATACTCCATGAAAGCCGATCAAGACGCATTCTCATGGGGAGTTCAGGAATGCCTTACCCGACCACAGCATCCATTTTGACCCTGGGCACCTCCGCCCGCCGCCACGCCCTTGTCGCGCTGCTGGCCATGGCTCCGGTGTGCCCGGGCATTGCCCAGGCCGCCGGCGACAGCCACCACCAGGCACGGGACTACCAGATTGCCGCCGGCAGTCTGGACCAGGTCCTGAACCGTTTTGCCGGTGCCGCGGGGATTCTCCTGTCGGTGGATGCGAGCCTGACCGCCGGCAAGCACAGCGCCGGCCTGCAGGGACGCTACGAAGTGGCGCAGGGCCTGCAGACCCTGCTCGCCGGCAGTGGCCTGCAGGCGGTGCAAAGGGGGGGCAGCTGGGGCCTGCAACCTCTGCCCCAGGACGGCGCCCTGCAACTGGCACCGACCCGGATCGGCGTCACCCAAGTTGATGAGCATGCCTGGGGCGCGGTGCCGGGAATCGTCGCCAAGCGCAGCGCCACCGGGAGCAAGACCGACTCGGCGCTGGTGGAGATTCCGCAGACCATCAACGTGATCGGCGCCAAGGAAATCAAGGCCCGTGGCGCCCAGAGCGTGACCGAGGCGCTGCTCTATACCCCGGGCATGACAGGCGGCGGTTTTTCCGATCGGGTGAAGATTTTCGACGAGCCCACCTCCCGGGGGTTTTCCCCGACGCCGATGTACCTCGATGGCCTGCATCTGCCCTACGGCGGCGGCAGCACTGGCGGTGCCCTGCAGATCGAGCCCTATGCCCTGGAGCGCATCGAAGTGCTCAAGGGCCCGGCCTCGGTGCTCTATGGGCAGAACCAGCCGGGCGGGATCGTCAACATGGTCAGCAAGCGGCCCACCGAAACCCCTTTGCATCAGCTGGTGCTGGAAGCCGGCAGCTATGACCACAAGAGCATCGCCCTGGACCTGGGCGGGCCGCTGGATGAGCAGGGGCAGTTCCTCTATCGCCTGACCGGGCTGGCCAGCGACAGCCAGGACGCCATCGATTACGTCCAGCGTCAGCGCCAGTTCATCGCCCCGAGCCTGACCTGGCGGCCCGATGACGACACCCAGCTGACACTCTTCGCCCAGTTCCAGAAAGACAACGACGTACCCGAGGCCCAGGGCCTGCCCAGCGTGGGCACGGTGTTTGCCAACCCCAATGGCAAGATCGACCGCGACCTGTTCCTCGGCGAGCCCGGGGTCAATGCCTACGACCGCGACCAGTTCGTCCTCGGCTACGAGTTGTCCCATCGCTTGAACGATGTCTGGACCCTGAAGCAGAACGCCCGCTACGCCGATGTCGATGACCGCTACCGCGCGCCGCTGCATGGCTACAAGTTCGTCAGCAATCCCAAGACCGGGCTCGACGACCAGCGCTACATGAGCCGCTACGGGGTCGACTGGAAGCAGCACAACAAGGTCTACGGCGTGGACAGCATCGCCCAGGCCGAATTCGACACCGGGCCGTTCAGCCATACCCTGCTGGTGGGGCTGGACTACTACCACTTCAATTCAAAATTCGACGGCAAGTACGACTTCAACCCGCCGATCCTCGACATGTTCACCCCCACTTACGGCCAGTCGCTGAATTTCGGCAATCCTTACCAGTGGGACAACACCATCATCCAGACCGGCCTGTATGTGCAGGACCAGATCAAGTACGAGCAGTGGGTGCTGGTGCTGGGCGGTCGCAACGACTGGGCGGAAACCGATAACAAGACGCCGCTCAATGGGGGGCATACCAACGCCAAGAGCCAGTCCTTCACCGGTCGCGGCGGGCTGGTGTACCTGTTCGACAATGGCCTGGCGCCCTTTGTCAGTTATTCGGAATCCTTCCTGCCCTTGAGTGGCACCAGCGTCGGGGGCAGCGCTTTCAAGCCGTCCAGCGGCAAGCAGTACGAAGTGGGGATGAAATACCAGCCGCCGGGCCAGGAGAGTTTCGTCCAGGTGTCGGCCTACCAGCTGGATCAGGAGAACATCCTGACCTCCGACCTGGCCAACCCCGGGTTCAGCATCCAGAGTGGCGCGGTGCGTTCCCGTGGCATCGAGCTGGAAGCCAAGGCCAGCCTCAGCGAATCGCTGGACGTGATTGCCTCGGCGTCACGCAACGACATCAAGTACACCAAGGACAACGACGGGCGCGAAGGGCGTCACCCTGCCGGCATGCCGCCGCTGACCGCCTCGCTGTGGCTCAACTACACGATCCTTGGCGACACGCCGCTGGCGGGCCTGGGCGCAGGCGTCGGCACCCGCTACGTCAAGGGCAGTTATGGCACCGATTACGACGGCGCCTTCCAGATCCCGTCCTACACCGTGTACGACGCCAGCCTGAGCTACGACCTGGAAAAATCACCGCTGCAATGGAAGGGCGTGAAGCTGGCGCTGAACGTGAAGAACCTCACCGACAAGACCTACGTCGCCAACTGCACCAGCATCTGGGACTGCTACTACGGTGAGGGGCGGACCATGGTGTCGAGTTTGACCTATGACTGGTAAGCCCGTTGTCGTCGGGGCTCACCAATAGTCCGGTCTGATTGCGGGGGCCTTGCGGGTCGCGACTCGTTCGGGGAACTGGTGTTTTTGCAGTTCCTCGGCGGTGACGACCCGGCGCATCCAGTGGGCCTGCGCTTTCAGGGAGCCGGGTTGCGGACGCGGGTACTGTGGCCGGTGAGGCAGGATCACGCCAAGGGTCACGTCCGGAAAGTCTTCGCGAATGGCCCGCAGCGCCGGTGTCATGTCGGTATCCCCCGAGACCAGTACCAGTTGCTCGATGCGCTCGCCTGGAGGATGCAGAAGCTGTCGGGCCGCGAGGCGATACATGCTGATTGCCAGGTGGACATCGGTTTCCTTTTCCTCGAGTTTCCAGATGTCCACCGTGTCTTGGCGCGAAGCTCCCACGGCTTTATCGATGAAGCGCGGGGCTTTGGCCGGTTCAAGCTGGTGGCGACCCAGGTGCACATTGACCTGACGCGCTTTCAAGGCCCGCAAGTAGGTGTCTTGTGCTTCCTTGGAGGCTCGGCCGCGGGTGGCCAGCCGGGGTTTGACCGAAGAGGTGAAGTAGTCCACCGAGACCAGTCGGCTGGCGGGGTTCTCGATCTGCACGATATGGGTCAGCAACCCGGGCAGGTCGAGCCACTTGAATGGGGTGTCAGCCAGCAACCCGTAGAACAGGTTGTAGCCGTCGACAAAGAAAGCCGTGCGCACTATTCCATTCCCTGGAAACGAAAAAACCGGCCTGGGCCGGTTTTTTCACCCCAACGGCCAGCGAACTTAATCTCTGCGTACGGGGTTGAGTTGTGAGGTCGAGCCTAGTGCCTGTGCTCGTGGGGGTCAATCCTTGTCCGACGAGTGAGGAATGGCAAATGGCTGCCTGGTGCATCAACTCCGCAGGGACCGTTTTGCCCCAGCAGGCTCCGAGGATCAAGGGTATCGACGGGTATTACTGTGAGCACTTATTGCGCCGGATTCAGGGCTCAGGCTGAGGATTCTGCAAGAACACCACATAGCCCCTGAACCAGGGGCTGTCGCGCAGGGCCTGGGGTTCCTGCCAGTCGCCGCCCTGGATCAGGCCGACCTTGTAGGGTAGGCCCATGCGGTCCAGGCGCGGCAGGTAGCTGGCGTAGTTGGGGATGCTGCGGCGGCCCTGGTAGGTCTGCACCACCACTTCGTCCACCACGCCCTTGAGCTGGCCGATGGCTTGCGGGTCGGCGTTGCTGCCCCAGTCCATCAGGCCGGTGATGCTCAGGCGGTAGTGCGCGGGCAGGCGCTGGCGCAGGTCACGGAGGAAATTACCGTAGCGTTCGAGGTCGCGGGTGCTGCTGTCAAAGTCGATCTGGATGCCCACCACCGGGCTGCCCGTGGCCTGCCAGCGCTGCAACTGGCCGAACAGCTGGCGATACACCGGCTCAGTCCAGGCCAGGGTGTGGGCGCGGTATACCACCCACACCTGTTCCTGGGGCAGGCGCGACACCGGCAGGCCTTGGGCGATGAGCTGGACGCCGCTGGCCGGATGGCGCCGCGAGCGGCTGATCTGGCCCTGGAGGATGTACAGGGTCTTGGCCCGGGCCAGCACCGGCTGGGTTTTGACCCCGCTCCACAGCCAGAAGGCGTCGTGGTCGGCGGCCTGCACTGGCGCCGCGCCGGCCGCCGGGGTGGCCCACCACAGCCAGAGCGGCAGCAGGCCGTAACCCAGGGACTTCATTCTCACCAGTAGTAGCGCAATGACTGGCTCCATTGGGTATCCCCCAGCTTGGTCTTCAACTGACGGAACCAGGCCTTGCGCACGGCCGGTTCGACGCCGGCGCCGCCACAGTTGTTGTGGCCCGAGGAGGCGTAGCAGTTGATGGCCCGGTACAAGGCGTAGGCCCGGTCGTCACGGCTGGCCTTGGGGTTGTTGATCACCACCTGATAGCCGTCGAGCCGCGAGAACGGCTTGCCCGGGAACGCATCCGGGGTGCCGCCCAGGTTCTGGGCCGGTGGCGGGGTGTCCAGGGGCATGCGGTCGAAGCCGCTGAAGCGCATGAACTCGCCGAGGCAGATCAGCCCGGCCGGAGCCTTGGGATCACGCTGCAGGAGGGCGGCCGTCTCCACTAGGCTCGGGCACCGGTAGTCGGGGGTTTGCGCTTCGGGCTGTGCGCCATTCCAGTGGAAATCCTGCAATGGCGTGGTACTGAGGTAGATGTAGCCCAGGCTGGCGGGAAGACTGGCGTCGGGCAGGGTGGGCGGCAGTTGCTCGTAGTCCTGGCCGAAGGCCGCGTACTGGCCGCGGGTCAGGTCCTTGTACAGCAGGATAAAGCGCGCGGCGTTGCGCTCTTCTGCCGAGTCGGCCTTCTGCGCCTGTTGGCGCAGCAGTTTGGGCGAGGCCACCTGGCGCAGGAGAATGGCGCGCACCTGGGCGGTCTTGATCGGCGAGTCGGCGGCGAACACCTTGTCCAGTTGGCCGCTGCGCTCGTAGGTGTAGGCCAGGGCCAGTTCCAGCTGTTCGCGTTGCAGCGGTTGCTGGGCCAGGGGCAGCAATTGCAGCCACAGCGCCTCGGCGCCTTTCCAGTCCTGTTGGGCCTGCATTGCCAGGCCACGCAGGGTCTGCTGGCTGAAGCTCAGGTAGTCCAGGTGCGCTGGCAACTGGCTGGGCAGTTGCTTGAGCGCCGTGGCCGGTTGCTGCTCGACATACAGGCTGAAGGCGGCCTGCAGATAATCGAACAGTGCCGGTTGCCCTTCGAACAGGGCTTTTTGCTGTTGCAGGGTGTCGCGGGTCAATACCGCCGGCGTGGCGCCGCGCATGTGCATCAGGTCCTTGACCGCCAGCAGCAGCGGGGCCTTGAAGTTGTCTTCGGGCAGGCTCAGCAGTTTGTAGTCGACTTCTTCCACCAGGTCGTCCAGACGCATGTTGCGCGGGGTGCCCGGCGCCTGGGTCAGTTGCCAGGCGTAGTCGTCGGCCAGGGCCGGGGTGTCGCCCGTCAGCCAGTGCACACGCCGGATCAGGCCTTTGGCGGACACGGCGTAACGACCCTGTGGATAAGCCTTCAGGTAGGCCTCGAAACCGGCGCCGGCCTGTTGCAGGACGGCTTTGTCCACATGCTCCAGATTGACCATGCTCCATTCATCGAAGGCGTTCTGCTGGGCCAGGTTGAGGGTGGTGCGCGGGCTCATGTAGGCCGCGGTTTCGGCCAGCCAGGGCTGGGGATTGTCCTTGAGCGCGGCAAAACCGTTGCCGGCTTCGCTGAAGCGGCCGCTGTAGAAGTCGGCGGCGGCCTGCAGGTAGCTGGCGAACGCCTTGGCCGCCGCCGAGTTCAGGTTGCCTGGCAGCAGCTTGCTCATTTCGCTGGCGTTCCAGCTGCAGCTGGCCAGCAGTTGCACCCGGGCTTCGGCCAGGGCCTGGCGTTCTTCCGGGCTCAGTGGCGCCTGGTTGAGCTGCTCGACAAAGGCCAGGGCGCTGGCGTCCGAGTTGCTGCGGCAGCGGCTGCCTTCTCCGGAGAGAAAGCCGTCCCCGGCGGTTTCCTTGCTGTCGCGACGCAGGCCCACGGCCTCCAGCAGGCTGTCGAGCTGCTCGGTGGCGGGCGAGGGGCCGGGCTTGGGTGGGTTGCCCGTGTCGGGGTCGAGTTCAGGGGCCGCCGGGTACAGGCGATAGTGCATGAAGGGTACGGGACCGTAGCCCATGCCCAGTTCATCCTGGGTCAAGGCCCTGGGAGTCAGAGGCAGACTGCCCTGGTCGGCCAGCAGCAGCCGCAGGTTGACCCGGCTGTCGTTGCCCGGGCTGAGAAAGGGCAGGTTGCTGCAACCGTCCAGTTGGTTGGCGTACAGCTTCCAGGTCGGTGAGCAGGTGTCATCCGAACTGGCCTGGGCCTGGCCGGCGCAGAGCGCCGCGAGGGTCAATGACGAGAGCAGAAGCTTGCGCATGAATTGTCCTTAATTCAGAAAAGCCGGGAGGGCAGGTTCCGAGTGTGGCGAAAATCATACAGAAGGCGCCGGCTGGCACCTACGTTGCTGGTTAGAAAATCTGCCGTTCTGTGACGCGACTTTGCTGTCCTCCGGTCTATGTTCATCCATTGCCGGGGAGGGCCGGGCCTGACCCCGGAGCGCGGTGCCCGAGGGCAATCGTCAGGAGTCGCACAAGACATTCGATGAGCGGCTTTTTGCCCGCGTGTCTGAGCTTTGCGGTTTTCCAGGCAAAGGACGATGCTGTCGGGGTTTTAGCGACCAGATCATGCGAATTTATGGGGAGCAAGGAATGGATTTTCGCAGAGCGCCGGAGTTGATCGGGCGTTTGCAAGAGCAGGCCGTCGTGCCTCAGGAGCAGGGCGTGCAACGGCTGATGCGCCGGGTGCTTGAGTACTGGTTGCTGCCGGTATTGCTGCTGGCGGCGGCCGTTCGCTTTTATGACCTGACCGCGGCGGCCATCTGGGGCGATGAAGGCTCCAGCCTGGTGCTCAGTCAGTATTCGCTGAGCGATATCTGGGTGCATGCGGCCCGCGACGTGCATCCCCCGCTGTATTTCATGCTGTTGCGCGGCTGGATCGAACTGTTTGGCGACGGGATCTTTTCCATTCGCACCTTCAGCGCGCTGCCGGGGATCGTCACCGTAGGGCTGGGCGTCTGGCTGGTGGCGCTCCTGGCGACCCGCCGCGCGGCGATTCTCGCCGGTGTGCTGCTGGCGCTGCTGCCCACGGCCGTGCGCTACAGCCAGGAAGTGCGCATGTATGCGCTGCTGGGCCTGTTGCTGTTGGGGGCGACCCTGGCCCTGGTGTACTGGCTGCGCCAACCCTCGCGCCGGGGCTATCTGGTCAGCTACGCGTTGCTGATGACCCTGGCCTTCTACACCCATTACTTCACGGCCTTCTGCGTGCTGGCGCACTGGCTGTACCTGGCGCTGTCGGGCGTGCGCGGCGAGGGCGACAGGCGTCTGATCGTCCGGCCGGCCTGGTGGCTGGCGAATGCGGCGATCGTGCTGCTGTACCTGCCCTGGGTGCCGGAGTTGCTGGACCTGCTGCGGCATATGGACGAATTGAAGGCCAACGGCGATGTCGGCTGGGAACCTCCGGTGACGTGGACGTCGCTGCCGGCGATGGTCTGGCAATTGCTGATCCAGGACGAGGGCGACAACCTGCCCGGGGCGCTGTTCGTGGGCATGCCGTTGCTGTTGCTGGCGCTCTGCAGCGTACCGGCCTGGCGTAAGTGGGCGCCGGTCCGCTTTGGCGGGCTGCTGGCGAGTTTCACCCTGCTGCCGTTGTTGCTGGTGTTTGCGGTGTCGTTCGCCTCCCCGGTGTTTATCGAGCGCTACCTGACCGCCTATGCCCTGGGGGTGCCGATGATCATCGCGGTACTCGTCGATCGCTGGCTGAAATCGGCCCGGCTGGTGGCGCTGGCGCTGCTGGTGGGGTTTGTCGGGCTGGAAGCGGTAGGGCTGAAAAACAACATCGATGTCGACGCCAACGACCAGGTCAGCGTGATGGTCGACTACGTCAACCGGCACTACGTGGCCGGTGACCGCATCGTGATCAGCGACATGCTTTGGTACCTGAGCTACCTCTACTACAACCGCACCGATGCCCAGCCGATGCTCTATACGCCGCCGCTGCCGGGAGGCGCCTCCAGCAGGCCGAACGCCTACGGCTTTGGCACCCTGATCGACCAGCCGGACCAGGTCTACCTGGACCAGTTGAGCCGTTTGCCGGTGGGCAGCGGGCGCTATTGGCTGGTGGGGTCGGACGATCCGGCCGAAGAGTTCGCGCCGTTGCCGCCGGGGTGGCGCAAAGTCAGTCAGTTCGCCGCGGGCGGTACCCGGGCGCGGCTGTTTGTCCTCTGTGGCCCGGCAACGGGCGTGCCCTGCACCGGGCAATGAGCGCGCAGGGTGCCGTTCGGAAGTTCGGGGCATTGAGTTGCGCCGTGCGACCTAGACTTGCATCAGGAGTCACAGTCCTGTCCCCGTTCGCGGGGCACCGAGGTGCATCATGCGTATGGCAAGAACCGTGCAGCGCAGCCTGGAACAGGCGGCTTGCGAGTTTGATCTGGTGACCCATCCCCATTCCGCCAGCAGCCTGGAAACGGCGCGGGTGGCTGGGGTGCCGGCGGAGCGGGTGGCCAAGTCGGTGATTCTCGACGATCACCACGGCCACTACCTGATGGCGGTGTTGCCGGCCAGCCGTCACCTGGACCTCGGCAAGGTGCGCGGCAGCGGCGAATGGCAGATCACCCGGGAAAGCACCCTGGCCCATCTGTTCAACGATTGCGAGCGCGGCGCGGTGCCGGCCCTGGGCGAGTCCTATGGGCTGGACGTGGTGATCGACCCGCTGCTGACCCGGCAGAAAGACATCTATCTGGAAGCCGGCAACCACCACAATCTGGTGCACATGAGCATGGCCCAGTACCTGAAGCTGGTGCCCCACGCTGAAGTCTGCGAAGTCTCGCACTGATCAGGAGCCTGACCATGGAAGCACCGACCCACAACCTGCCGGCGCTGTTCAAACAGTTGGGGCTGGCCGATGACCCGGAGAGTATTGATCGTTTCATCGCCACTCATTCGCCGCTGAAACCGGAGTTGCACCTGGCGGACGCGTTCTTCTGGAGCAAGAGCCAGGCGGACTTCCTGCGCACGGAAGTGCTCGATGATGCGGACTGGGCGGAGGTGGTGGATCAGTTGGATGTGTTGTTGAGGAAGGGGCGCGGGGGGTGATGGGCTGTGGTTGTTGTGATGGGGTATTTAGACCAGAATCATGACCTGAATTGAGGTCATGATTATGCAGAGCATTCTGGCTGACAAAGCCGTCAGCGTATCCGAGTTGAAGAAAAACCCGTCTGCCGTCTTGAGTGGTGCCCAGGGGGGACCCGTGGCGGTGTTGAATCACAATCGTGTCATGGGCTACATGGTTCCGGCCGAGGTTTTCGAGGCGTTGATGGAACGCCTGGATGATCTTGAGCTGGCCGAGATCGTTCGCGCGCGCAGCCATGAGACGCCCGTCCCGGTCAGTCTGGATGACTTATAGACTTGAGTTCCTGCCTTCGGCACACAAGGAATGGAACAAGTTGGGGCATACCCTTCGAGCACAATTCAAGAAAAAGCTCGCCGAACGGCTTGAGGTGCCGCGAATCCCGGCTGATGCCCTGCACGGACTTCCCGATTGCTACAAGATCAAACTCAAGGCTTCGGGTTACCGGCTGGTTTATCAAGTGATCGAAGAACGGGTAGTGGTTTGCGTGGTTGCGGTAGGCAAGCGCGAGCGTGGAACTGTGTACGAGCAGGCCAGGAAGCGCTGAGGTTTGTCGGGAAGCTGTGCTTCTCCATCATCCGGTAATTGTTACAAAACTTGACTGGATTTATTCGTCGATGCCATATTGATAGTTAGCAAACTAACAGTGTGCGAACAGTCTTGTGCCCAACTCCCTTGAATCACTCCACATGAACATCAGCAGTGGCATGGTGGTCGCGTCCCGGCATTGGCGGCGGATCTGCCAGAGCACCCTGGTCAATTTCGGCATTTCCGAAGCCTGTGCGGTGCCCCTGCTGATGATCGGGCGCCTCGGCGAGGGCGTGCGCCAAGTCACCGTGGCCCAGGCCGCAGGGATGGAAAGCCCATCGCTGGTGCGCCTGTTGGATCAACTGTGCAGCGCCGGCTACGTGTGCCGCAGTGAAGACCCCAACGATCGTCGGGCCAAGTGCCTGAGCCTGACCGACAGCGGCCGCGAGCTGGTGCAGGCGGTGGAAAGCGAGCTGGTGCGGCTGCGCCATGACGTTCTGGAAGGCATCAGCAGCAGCGACCTGGAAGCGGCGCTGCGGGTGATCCGCGCCTTCGAGTCCGCCAGCCATGTGCCGGTGCTGTCCTCTTGAAAGGCTTCTTTACCGGCATGCCCCCCGCGCGGGACTGGTTCTACGGTGTCCGCACCTTCGCGGCATCGATGATCGCCCTATACATCGCCATGCTGATGCAGATGCCCCGTCCCTATTGGGCCATGGCCACGGTGTACATCGTCTCCAGCCCCTTTGTCGGCCCCACCAGTTCCAAGGCGCTGTACCGGGCAATCGGGACCTTTCTCGGCGCGGCGGCGGCGGTGCTGCTGGTGCCGATGTTCGTGCAGAGCCCCTATGTGCTGGTGCTGATCATTGCCCTGTGGACCGGGATCCTGTTGTTTCTGTCCATGCACCTGCGCACCGCCAACAACTACGCGCTGATGCTGGCCGGCTACACCCTGCCGCTGATCGCCCTGCCGGTGGTGGACAACCCTCTGGCGGTGTGGGACGTGGCCGAGGCGCGCACCGAGGAAATCTTCCTTGGCATCATTTGCGCCGCGGTCATCGGCAGCCTGTTCTGGCCCCGGCGGCTGGCCCCGGTGTTCGTCGATTCCGCCGGCAAGTGGTTCGCCGATGCCGCGCTCTACAGCCAGCGCTTCCTGGCCCGCAACGTCCAGCCCGAAGAGGTCAGCGCCCTGCGCACATCGATGGTGGGCACCTTCAACACCCTGGAGCTGATGATTGGCCAGTTGCCCCACGAAGGCGCCCGGCCGCAGACGGTGCGCAACACCAAGGAGCTGCGCGGTCGGATGATCCACCTGCTGCCAGTGGTGGACGCCCTGGATGACGCCCTGTATGCCCTGGAGCGGCGGACCCCGGAGCTGGTGGCGCAATTTGCCCCTGTGCTGGCCAAGGCCGAAGCCTGGCTGCAAGGCACCGCCCGGGATGCCTCGGTGGAACACTGGCAGGCCCTGCGCAGCGAGCTCGAAGCCCTGCAGCCCAGCGCTGAAGCGCTGGACGATCGACGCCAGCTGCTGTTTTCCAATGCCCTGTATCGCCTCGGTGAGTGGATCGACCTCTGGCAGGACTGCCGCAGCCTGCAGCACGCCATCCAGTGCGAAAGCCAGGACACCTGGCGCGCGGTCTACCGGCATTGGCGCCTGGGCCGCCTGACGCCGTTTCTCGACCGCGGGCTGATGCTGTATTCGGCGGGCTCGACGGTGCTCGCGATCATCGTCGCCTCGGTACTGTGGATCCTCCTGGGCTGGACCGACGGCGGCAGCGCGGTGATTCTCGCGGCGGTGGCCTGCAGCTTCTTCGCCTCCATGGACGACCCGGCGCCGCAGATCTACCGGTTCTTCTTCTGGACCGCGATGTCGGTGCTGTTCGCCAGCCTCTACCTGTTCCTGATCCTGCCCAACCTGCACGATTTTCCGATGCTGGTGCTGGCCTTCGCCGTGCCCTTTATCTGCGTCGGCACCCTGACGGTACAGCCGCGCTTCTACCTGGGCATGCTCCTGACCATCGTCAACACCTCGTCCTTCATCAGTATCCAGGGCGCCTACGACGCGGATTTCCTGAGCTTTGCCAACTCCAACCTGGCCGGGCCCATGGGCCTGCTATTCGCCTTTGTCTGGACCCTGATCGCCCGACCGTTCGGCTCGGAGCTGGCGGCCAAGCGCCTGACCCGCTTCAGCTGGCGCGACATTGTCAGCCTTTCCGAGCCTGCAACCCTGGCCGAGCACCGGCACATGGCCGCGCAGATGCTCGACCGGCTGATGCAGCACCTGCCGCGCCTGGCCATCACCGGCCAGGACACCGGCGCCGCGCTGCGCGAGTTGCGCGTGGCGCTCAACGTGCTGGACCTGCTGGCCTACGCGCCGCGGGTGCGGGGCGTGGCCCAGGCCCTGCTGGGCCAGGTGGTGGCCGAGGTCGGCGAATACTTCAATGCCTGCCTCAAGGCCGGCGAACGCCTGCCGGCCCCCGGCGGCCTGCTGATGACCCTCGATCGCACCCGCCGGGCCTTGGGCAGCCAGGGCCTGCAAGGCGACGACGAAACCCGCCTGCACCTGTTGCACGCCCTCAGCGGCCTGCGTCTGGCACTGCTGCCGGGGGTGGAATTCGTCGCCACCGGCGAGCTTGAACACCCCCTTCCCCATGGCATTGATGGAGCGCCCTTGTGATCGGTGATCTGGATATCAGCGGGGTGTTCCTGCCCACGCTGCTGGTGCTGATGGGCATCACTTATGGCTTGTACCTGCTGGTGCACGGGGTGCTGACGCGCTTGCACTTTTATCGTCTGGTCTGGCACCGGGCGCTGTTCAACGTGGGTCTCTACGCGCTGCTGCTGGGCGCGGTGGACTCTCTGAGTCGATACCTGATGACATGAAAAAACCCTTATTGACCATTGGCCGTGTGGTCCTGACGTTACTGGTGGTGACCTTCGCGGTCGTGGTGGTCTGGCGCATGGTGATGTACTACATGTTCGCGCCCTGGACCCGGGACGGGCACATCCGCGCCGATATCGTGCAAATCGCCCCGGACGTGTCCGGGCTGATCCAGCAGGTGGAGGTGCGCGACAACCAACTGGTCAAGCGCGGCCAGGTGCTGTTCAGCATCGACCAGGACCGCTTCAAGCTGGCCCTGCGCCAAGCCAGGGCGGCCCTGGCCGACCGCCAGGAAACCCTGGCCCAGGCCCAGCGCGAGGCCAAGCGCAACCGCGGCCTGGGCAACCTGGTGCCGCGCGAGCAACTGGAAGAAAGCCAGTCCCGCGAGGCCCGTGCCCAGTCGGCCCTGGCCGAGGCCCAGGTGGCGGTGGACAGCGCCCAGCTCAACCTCGACCGCTCGGTGGTGCGCAGCCCGGTGGACGGCTACGTCAACGACCGCGCGCCGCGCACCCAGGAGTTC
The DNA here is from genome assembly GCF_001547895.1 of Pseudomonas sp. Os17. Classification (NCBI taxonomy): domain Bacteria; kingdom Pseudomonadati; phylum Pseudomonadota; class Gammaproteobacteria; order Pseudomonadales; family Pseudomonadaceae; genus Pseudomonas; species Pseudomonas sp. Os17. Next base: position 179,630 of record NZ_AP014627.1, read on the forward strand.
GTCACCGCCGGGCGCCCGGTGCTGTCGGTGGTGGACAGCAATTCCTTTCATATCGATGGTTACTTCGAAGAAACCAAGCTCGACGGCATCCATGTCGGCCAGGCGGTGGATATCCGCGTGATCGGCGACCGCGCGCGGCTGCGCGGGCATGTGGAAAGCATCGTCGCCGGGATCGAGGACCGTGATCGCAGCAGCGGCTCCAACCTGCTGCCCAACGTCAACCCGGCCTTCAGCTGGGTGCGCCTGGCGCAACGGATTCCGGTACGGATCGCCTTTGATGACGTGCCGGCGGACTTCCGCATGATTGCCGGGCGCACCGCCACGGTGTCGATCCTCGACGACCAGGCCAAGCGGGAGCCCGGGCAATGAAGCCGGGCGCATGTTTGGCCCTGGCCGGGCTCGGCCTGCTGCTCTCGGCCTGCCAGATGGTCGGGCCGGACTACCGGCTGCCCAAGGACGCGGCGCTGCAGCGCCAGGACTTGCAGGGCGAGTTGAGCGCCAAGGACGCCAACGTGGTGTCGGCACCGGTGCCCGCCGACTGGTGGCGGCTGTACCAGGACCCGCGCCTGGACCAGCTGGTACAGCAGGCCCTGGCGTCCAATACCGACTTGCGGGTAGCCGCGGCCAACCTGGCCCGCGCCCGGGCCCAGGTAGATGAAGCCCAGGCCGCCGGCGGCTGGAGCGGTGGGGTCAAGGCCGGGGTCGAGCGCCTGCAGGAATCCGGCGAGGCCTTCCTGCTGCCGGAAAAAGTGCCGGTGGCCAACGTCGGCAACCTGTCCATCAGCACCTCTTACCAATTCGACCTGTTCGGCACCCTGCAGCGCGGCATCGAGGCGGCCCAGGCCAATGCCGACGCGACCCAGGCCGCGGCCGATACCGCGCGCATCACCCTGGTGGCGGATGTGGTGCGGGCCTACACCCAGGTCTGCGCGGCTAACGAAGAGCGGGAAATCGCCGAGCACTCCCTGAGCCTGCAAGCCCATAGCACCGAACTGACCCAGCGCCTGCGCGATGCCGGGCGCGGCGACGAAACCCAGGTCACCCGCTCCCAGACCCAGTTCAAATCCCTGCGCGCCGAGCTGCCGCGCTATGAAGCCGCGCGCCAGTCGGGGCTGTTTCGCCTGTCGATGCTGCTGGCCAGGCCGGTGGATCAATTGCCTGCTGGCACCGGTACGTGCGCCGAGTTACCGCACATCGCCCAACTGTTGCCGGTGGGTGACGGCGCGGCGCTGCTCAAGCGCCGTCCCGACGTACGCCAGGCCGAGCGCCAGCTGGCCGCCGCCACCGCGCGCATCGGCGTGGCCACCGGGGCCCTGTACCCGGACATCAGCATTGGCGCGACGGTCGGCACCGTGGGCATCCTCGACAACCTCGGCAAGCCGTCCACCAACCGCTGGGGCTTCGGCCCGCTGATCAGCTGGACAGTGCCGGCCAACGGCGCCCGCGAGCGCATTCATGAGGCCGAGGCCGCGAGCCAGGGCGCCCTGGCGCATTTCGACGGCGTGGTGCTCAACGCCATTCGTGAAACCCAGACCGGCCTGGCCCAGTACAGCGCGCAACTGCAACGCCGCGAGGCCCTGGCAGATGCCGAGCAGTCGGCGCAACAGGCGGCGGACCAGACCCACCGCTTCTTCCAGGCCGGACGCGTGTCCTTCCTCGCCGACCTGCAAGCCACCCGCACCTACACCGATATGCGCGCGCAACTGGCGGCGGCCAATACCCAGGTGGCAATGAGCCAGATCGATCTGTTCCTGGCCCTGGGTGGCGGCTGGGAAAGCGGACGAACGCAAGCTTCGCCACCGATCAAACCCTGAGGCCGTTGCTATGCTTTGAACAGTTGCAAAGCCTGTGGTGCAACGGGTTTTGCAACCGATCAAAGCATGTGATGGTCATGGGGATTCCAATAATGAAAAACCCTTATGCTCCGGGCTTCTGGTGCGCGCTCTGTGCGCTGGTGCTGCTCTCTGCCACCTACTTCTACGGCATCATGCTGGCCCATCAGATCGACAAGGCCATGGTCTTTCTCGACAGCGCCAGTGCGCTGATCGCGGTGCTGGCCATTGGCGTGGTGGCCTGGGCCTCCTGGCAGAATCAGAAAATCAGGAAACGACAGCTCGAACAGAGCAAGACCCTGGTGGTCATCTGGGACACCAAGGTTGCCCTGCGCCGGGTCGAAACCGTATTCGACCGCTATTTCTGGGGCAGCTACTGGCAACCGGGGCGCACCTTCGCCGAAGTCATGGGCGAACTGACCGGCACCCCGCTGGAAAAGAGCCTGGAAGCCCTGAAGAAGCAGTGCATGCTGCTCGACAAGCAGGCCGACGACGGCCACCACTGGCTGAGCAACGCCCGCGAGCTGTCGGACGTCGCCACCGCCATGGCCCGGGAACGCTATCAGCTGGACTTCTGCGACCCCCGGGGCGAGTCCCGGGGCAACAGCACGGTGATCGACCGGGATTTCGAGGTCCTGGTCTACACCTGGAGCGCGCGCCTCAAAAGCTTCGACCATCAACTCGATGCCCTGGAAGTCCAATACTCCTGAGCTGCAAGCTGCAAGCCTCAAGCCTCAAGCCTCAAGCCTCAAGCCTCAAGCCGCCTGCTGCCGCTAGCTTGCAACTTGAGGCTTGTAGCTTGCTGCTGGTTTAGCTTTGGCCGCCAGTGGTAATCTGCGCCGTTTTTACGCGGAGTCGAGCCGCGACCCGTCATGGGTTCAGGGAAGACCAGCACACCTTCAAACAACGGATATTGATCGGGTCAGACATGAATAAATCAGCAGGCGTACTGTTAGGAATCGTCGTCGCAGTAGGTGCCATCAGTGCCGGCGGCGCCTGGTACACCGGCACCAAGCTGGAAGGGGTCCTGCAGCAGCAGGTGATCGAGAGCAACAAGGAGCTGCAGACGGCGCTGATCGGCTACGACGCCACCGCTACCCTGGAACTGGTGTCCCTGGAGCGTGGCGTATTCAGCAGCAACGCCCGCTACCGCCTCAAGGGCCAGGGTGAAGTGTTCGGTGGCGATCTGGAACTGATGATCGCCGACCACATCGAACACGGCCCGCTGCCGTTCTCGCGCCTGATCCGTCTCAAGTGGCTGCCCGTTATGGCGTCCAGTCATTTCCAACTGGAAAATAATGCCCAGACCGACAAGTTGTTTGCCGCCACCAAGGGTGCTGCACCGTTCAAGGGCGTGGTCAATGTTGGCTATGACCTGTCCGCCGAGGGCACTGTGGATTTCGCTCCGATGGAGCTGGCCCGGGATGAGCTGAACAACCTCAAGTTCTCCGGCCTGAACGCCACCTTCAGCGTCAGCGAAAACCGCCAGAAAGCCAAGGTCGACGGCTACATGGACAGCCTGAGCCTGTTCCTCAGCTCGCCGGATAAAGCACCGCTCAAACTGGAAATCAACGGCCTGACCCTGGCCAGCAACTTGCAAAAGAGCAGCTTCGACTACTACCTGGGCCAGAACACCCTGGAGCTCACCAGCACCAAGGCCACCTTCGGTGACAAGCAGTCGGTGCTGACCCTGAAGAACTTCGAACAGAAGACCTCCAGCGAAGAAACCGGCAGCACGTTAGCGGGCCGCGCGGATTACCGAGTGGGCGAAATCGCCTTCGACGGCAAGACCGTGGGTTCGGCCGAGATGCTCTGGAGCATGAAGAACCTCGACAGCCAGGGCATGCTCGATCTGCTCCAGATCTACCAGACCGTGCTGCAGCCGTATCAGCAGGCTGCCACCGCGGCCACTGCCGAGGGCGAGCCGGCGCCGGAACTGCAAATGAGCGAAGCTCAAGAGGTCAAGGTACGTGCCGCGGTGAACAAGGTCCTGGAAGCCAAGCCGCAGATCGCCCTGGAAAGCCTGGCATTCAAGACCGCCGGTGGTGAAAGCCGTTTCAGCCTGAGCCTGGATCTGGCCAAGCCGCAGAGCCTGGAGCTGCCGCCGGCCGAGCTGGGCAAGCAACTGGTCAGCCAACTGGACGCCAAGCTGTCGCTGTCCAAGCCGATGGTGGCGGACGTGGCGGCCTTGCAGGCCCAGGCTGAAGGCCTGACCGATGCCAAGCAGATTGCCGAGCAGAGCGCGGCCACCGCGGAAATGCTCAGCGCCATGGCCCTGGCCACTCAACTGGCCAAGCTGGAAGGCAATAACGTGGTATCAGCGCTGCACTACGCCAACAACGAGGTGAATTTCAACGGCCAGAAGATGAGCGTTGAACAGTTCGTGGGCTTTGTCATGAGCAAGATGGGCGGTGCTGGCGCCCTGCAATAAGCCGTTAAAAGGGGCGCTTTGCCCGCCCCTGATTCCCCCTCGACGCCCGGTGCTGTGTGACGCAGCCCGGGCGTTGTGCTGTCTGCAGCACCTGGGCGGTGACGGGCGAACGCCGACCGCTCTGACGCGGTGCCTGCACAGGTCTTGAAAACTGATTCTGAATAAAGATGGGGATTCAAATTCTCGACTACCCTTCGTGGAAGAATTTCCCGGAAAGCTATGCCGGGTCATGCGTTCCCGCTACCTGACGTCTGCAAGGGCGAGCGGGTTGAGCTCCGGCTTGCTATGTAAGGATGCTGACGAAATGCCACGTATTGCTCATCCCGCTCGCCGTTGTGGTCTGCGCCCGCTTTTTGGCCTGGCGCTGTGCAGCCAGCTGCTCTGGTCCGGGGGAGCCTGGGCCGATGCCGCCTATGACCAGTTGATCATCCAGGCCCGGGCCGGCAGTTATGCACCGGCACTCGACCATCTGCGGCAGGTGCCGGACAGTGCCTTGAACAACGGGCTGGTCAGTGATCACTTGCAGATCGCCAGCTGGGCCGGGCTCGACGCCGAGGTGGTGAAGGTCTATGAAACCCAGGGACGCAACCGCGTGCTGCCGCTGCAGGCGCTGACGGCCACGGCCCGGGCCTATCGCAACCTCAAGCAGTTTGACAACGCCACCCGGCTTTATCGCCAGGCCCTGGAGCGCGAGCCGCAGAATGCCGACCTGCAACTGGGCCTGGCCCTGACCCAGGCCGACGCCAACCAGCCGGCGGAGGCGGTGGCCCGGACCCGGGCTCTGGTGGCGGCCAAGCCCGATGATCCGTCGCGGCGCCTGGCGCTGGGCTATGCACTGACCCGGGCCAATCAGCCCTACGACGCCCTGGCCGAGTACGACCAGGCCTTTGTTCGCGCCGGCGACAAGCCCGAGGTCCTGCGTGAATACATCTACGCCCTGCAACGGGCGCGCTTGCCGGAGCCGGCCCTGCGCCTGGCCCGGCAGCATCCGGGGCTGATCGATCCGGTCATTCAGCGGCGGATCCAGGCCGATCTGGCGGCCGAGCGGGTGCGCCTGTCGGAGCTGGCCAGCCGTGGCGAGAAGGAACGTTTTGTGGTGGCCGACCGCGCCCTGGCCGACTATGACGCCCTGTTCGCGGCCTGGGAGCATGACCCTCAGGCTCAGGAAGACCTGACCCGCTGGCGCATCGACCGGTTGGGGGCGCTCAAGTCCCGGGCGCGTACCGCAGAGGTGATCAGCGAATATGAGCAGCTCACCGCTGCCGGTGTGGCCATTCCCCCGTATGCCCTGCGCTGGGTGGCGGCTTCCTACCTCGACCAGCGCCAGCCGGAAATGGCCGCGGATCTGTATCGGCGCGTACTGTCGGCCCCGGATGGCGATGCCACGTACCGTCTGGAAGACACCACCGCCCTGTATTACGCGCTACAGGAGAGCGAACAGCCGGAAGAGGCGCTGAAGCTCGCCAATGACCTGGCCGACAGCACGCCACGGCGGATTCAACTCACCGGACAAACCGTCGGCGACCCCAATGACGATTGGGTCGATGCGCAACTGCTGGCGGCCCAGGCCGGTGCTGCCGGTGTGTCGGGGGCGGACCTGCCGGGCACCGAACAACGGCTGGAGGCCCTGGCTGAGCAGGCCCCGGGCAATATCAGTGTGCGTCTGGCCCAGGCCGACCTGTACCGGGTGCGGGACTGGCCGCGGCGCTCGGAAAGCCTGCTCAAGGAAACCGAAAGCGTGGCCCCCCGCGATGTCAGCCTGGAAGTGTCCCAGGGGCACACCGCCCTGGAACTGCAGGAATGGCGGCAACTGGATGCCTTGACCGACGATGTGCTCGAGCGCTTCCCGGAAAGTCGCCAGGTGCAGCGCCTGGCCCGCGAGCGCGAAGTGCATGACATGGCCGAGTTGCGCGTCTCGACCTACGGCGGCAAGAGCTACGGCGGCGGCAGCAGCGGTGCCGGCGCAGTGGCCGGGAGCCGGGATTTCGGCATCGAAAGCCGGCTTTATACGCCGCCGATTGCCGAGGACTGGCGCCTGTTCGGCGGGATCGGCTACGCCATGGGCGATTTTCCCGAAGGCATCGGCCATCACCGCTGGCAGGTCCTGGGGGTGGAGCGGCGAACCCGTGACATGACCCTGGAAGCCGAAGTCTCCAACCACTCCTACGGCTATGGCGACAAGACCGGTGCCCGGGTGTCCCTGGCCCGAGACATCGACGATCACTGGCAATACGGCGGCAGCCTCGACTACCTCTCGGCCAACACCCCGCTGCGGGCGTTGAACAGTGACATCAGCGCCAATGGCGGCAGCGCTTTCCTGCGCTGGCGGGCCAATGAAAGCCGGGAATGGAAACTGTCCCTCAGTCCGTCGCATTTCAGCGACGGCAACAACCGTTTCGAAGCACTGCTCACCGGCCGTGAAGGGGTCTACCGCTCACCCAAGGTGCAGGTCGACCTCGGCCTGGAAGTGGGCGCCAGCCACAACACCCTGCAAGACACGCCCTACTACAACCCCGAGGCGGATCTCAGCGTGCTGCCCACGGTCACCGTCAACCACGTGCTCTATCACCGCTATCAAACCGCCTGGAGCCAGCAGTTCCAGGCTGGCGCCGGGACTTACAGCGAACGCGGCTATGCCACCGGCGCGGTGGGGCTGCTCAGCTACGGCCAGCGCTACAGCTGGAATGACGTGTTCGATATCGCTGGGGTCTTGAGCGTGATCAACCGGCCCTACGACGGCGATCGGGAAACCGATCTGCGTCTGGCGGTCGACCTTACCTATCGTTTCTAGAGACGAGCGTGATGATGCGCCTGATCAACCGTTGCATCCTCCTGCTGGGAGTCCTGGTTCTCAGCGCCTGTTCCCAGCCCGCGGCGGAGTTTGTCGCCCCGGCGCAGCGCCCCTTGCCTCACAGCGAGGCGCCGTGGCCGAAAAACCACGTGCTGGGCATTGCCTACCACGACATCGAGGATCGCGACCCGGACCAGCGGGTGGTGGCGGTGCGCACCGAGCGGATGATCGAGCAACTGGCCTGGCTGCGGGAGAACGGCTACCGGCCGGTGACCGTGGACCAGATCCTGGCGGCGCGCAAAGGGGGGCCGGAACTGCCGGCCAAGGCCATCCTGCTGACCTTCGACGACGGTTATTCGAGCTTCTACACCCGCGTGCTGCCGGTGCTGCGCAGCTATCGCTGGCCCGCGGTGCTGGCGCCGGTGGGCGTGTGGATCGACACCCCGGCCAATCAGCCGGTGGATTTCGCCGGCGAGCTGCGGCCCCGTTCGCAGTTCCTGACCTGGGCCCAGGTGCGCGAGATCTCGCGCTCCGGGCTGGTGGAAATTGCCGCCCATACCGACCACAGCCACCTGGGCATTCTCGCCAACCCCCAGGGCAACCTGCAGCCGGCGGCGGCCACCCGACGCTATGACGCCGCCACCGGTCGCTATGAAAGCGAGGCGGATTTCCAGGCGCGGATGCGCCACGACGTGACCAGCATCTCGGACAAGATCCTGGCGGTGGCCGGCTATCGCCCGCGGATCTGGGTCTGGCCTTATGGCACGGCCGACGGCTCCACCCTGCAAGTGGTCGACAGCCAGGGCTTCAAGATGGCCCTGACCCTGGACGACGGCCTGGATACCCTCGACAACCTGATGAGCAGCCCGCGCTTCCTGGTGGTTTCCGACCCGGACGGCATGCACTTCTCCAACAGCATCGTCGGCACCGAGGCCAGCGCCCCGATGCGGGTTGCGCACGTGGACCTGGACAATGTCTACGACCCGGATCCCAAGCAGCAGGAAATCAACCTCGGCAGGCTGGTGCAGCGCATGGCCGACCTGGGGGTCAATACCGTGTTCCTCCAGGCGTTTGCCGATCCCAAGGGGGATGGCCTGGTGCAGTCGCTGTACTTCCCCAACCGCCACCTGCCGATGCGCGCCGACCTGTTCGACCGGGTCGCCTGGCAACTGCGCACCCGGGCCCACGTCAAGGTCTACGCCTGGATGCCGGTGCTCAGCTTTGCCCTGGATGCCCACCTGCCCCGCGTCACGCGCTGGGACCCGGCCAGCGGCCAGACCGGCGTCGATCCCAAGCAGTACCAGCGGCTGTCGCCCTTCGACCCGAGCGTGCGGCGCCTGATTGGCGACCTGTATGAAGACCTGGCGCGGCTGACCTCGGTCGACGGCATCCTGTTCCACGACGACGCCGTGCTTTCGGACTTCGAAGACGCCAGCCCCGCGGCCTTGCGCGCCTATGCCGCCCAGGGGCTGCCGGATTCCATCGCCGGCCTGCGCGACGATCCGGCGACCCTGCAGCGCTGGACCCGTTTCAAGAGCCGCTACCTGATCGACTTCACCCATGAGCTGACGGCCAAGGTCCGGGCGATCCGCGGGCCCCAGGTGCAGACCGCGCGCAACCTGTTTGCCGAACCGATCGTCAATCCGCAGAGCGAAGCCTGGTTCGCCCAGAACCTCGACGACTTCCTGGTCAACTACGACTGGACCGCGCCCATGGCCATGCCCCTGATGGAAGGACAGAGCCTGAAACAGTCCGGGCCCTGGCTGGAGGCCCTGGTGGATCAGGTGCGGGCCCGACCCGGCGCCCTGCAGCGCACGGTGTTCGAGCTCCAGGCCCGGGACTGGCGGCAGAAGCCCGCCAGCGAGCTGTCGGCCCAGCAGATGGCGGACTGGATGGGCCGGCTCAAGCGCCGAGGGGCGACCCACTTCGGTTACTACCCGGACAACTTCCTCGAGAACTCACCGGACCTGAAAACCCTGCGGCCCGCGCTCTCCAACAAATGGAGCCCCTGAATCATGATGGATCGTATATTCGCCCTGGTGGTGCTGGCGCTGGTCCTCGGAGTGCCCCTGGGGCTGATCTTCCTGGTGACTGGCGAATTCCTCATGGACTTCGTCTTCTACTACCCGCTGTTCATGTCGGCGCTGTGGATCGCCGGCGGCCTGTATTTCTGGCTGCACTGGGAGCGCCACTGGCCCTGGTCCGATGACACCTTGCCGCCGCCGCTGGCCGGGGAGCCGCTGATCAGCATCCTCATCCCCTGCTACAACGAAGGGGACAACGTCGCCGACACCCTTCACGCGGCGCTGGCGCAGCACTACCCGAACATCGAAGTGATCGCCATCAACGATGGCTCCAAGGACAACACCGCCGAGGTCCTCGACGCGATCGCAGCCCAGGACCCGCGCCTGCGGGTGCTGCACCTGGCGCAGAACCAGGGCAAGGCCGTGGCCCTGCGCATGGGGGCGGTGGCGGCACGCAGTGAGTACCTGGTGTGCATCGATGGCGACGCCTTGCTGGCGCCCAATACCGCCGCTTACCTGGTGGCGCCAATGCTGGACAACCCGCGCCTGGGCGCGGTCACCGGCAACCCGCGGATCCGCACCCGCTCGACCCTGGTGGGCCGGGTTCAGGTGGGTGAATTCTCCTCGATCATCGGCCTGATCAAGCGCACCCAGCGGGTGTTCGGCAAAGTCTTCACCGTCTCCGGGGTGATCGTCGCCTTCCGTCGCACGGCCTTGCACCGGGTGGGCTACTGGAGCCCGGACATGGTCACCGAAGACATCGACATCAGCTGGAAGCTGCAACTGGACCACTGGTACGTGTTCTACGAGCCCCGGGCGTTGTGCTGGATCCTCATGCCGGAGACCTTGCGCGGCTTGTGGAAGCAGCGGCTGCGCTGGGCCCAGGGTGGCGCCGAGGTGCTGTTCAAGAACATCCGTGGCATCTGGGAGTGGCGCCACCGCTACCTGTGGACCCTGCTGTTCGACTACTGCCTGTCCACCGGCTGGGCCTTCACGTTCCTGCTGTCGATGATTTTCTGGGTGCTGGGCAAGTTCATCGTCATGCCCGAGGCCATCGCGGTGCACTCTATTTTGCCGCCGGCCTTCACCGGCCTGGTGCTGGCGATGGTGTGCCTGGCCCAGTTCGCGGTGAGCATCCTGATCGACCGGCGTTATGAGAAGGACCTGTGGAAGACCATGTTCTGGGTGGTCTGGTATCCGTTGGTGTTCTGGTTCATCAGCCTGCTCACCACCCTGGTGAGCTTTCCCAAGGTGCTGTTTGGCGAGCATCAGAAACGGGCGCGCTGGGTCAGCCCGGACCGGGGTATCAAACCCATCGATGACGAAGAGGAGGCGCGCTGATGAAAATCATTCGAACCCGCCAGCGACCGTTCATGGTGGTCGTCGACGTTGTCCTCACCGTACTGGCCTGGGTCGGCCTGCTGTACCTGCTGATCCGCGGGCTCATCCCCCTGCTGGACACCCATGAGGGGCCGCGTTTCGAATCCGGCATGCTCGGCGCCCTGACCACCTTGCAGTTCTACGCCTGGGTGGCGGTGCTCAATGCCCTGCTGCTGATTTCCTGGGCCCGTTACCGCCAGCGTCGCAACCGCAACTACCCGCCACGGCTGCCGGCACCGGTGGTGGACGACAAGCGCTTGAGTGACAGCTTCAAGCTCAGCGACGAAACCTTCGCCCAGATGCGCCAGCCCGGGATCATGACCGTGCACAACGATGAAGAGGGGGGCATCACCCATGTCACCACGCAGTTCTACCGTATCCGCCCCGAGGATCAGCAGCACCCTCCACTGGTGGTGGAACCGCCGCCGCGGGTGATTCATCTGCATTCGGAGGAGAGGGAGAAGTAGGCCGATCCTTGTTCTGGACTCGATCTGGCGAGAATTATGAAGGTGCGGCACTGGAGAGCTCGGCTCACGGCCCGATGTTGCCGGAGGGTCAGAGCCGCTCGACCATGATGGGGTACTTCCGCTCCTGAGGAAGCAGGCTGTACGCCTTTTCCAGATCCCCACCCTCAATCAGTCGATGAATCTCGTGAGCCAGGGGCGTGACATCGGTGATGCGCTTGATCCACTGGTTCACGTACAGCTGCACGGCCTCCTTGCTCAGGCCGATCTGGATCGCGCGGTGTTCCTGGGGCCGCAGGTACAGGTCGCGCTCCGGGTCCCACTGGATCCGTACCGGTGACTGGTCTTTCAACTTCAACCACTCTTCCTTGCTCATGGACTCGTCGGCATGGCTCAGGCAGCCGTTGGCCAGGGCCCATTCAAAGCCTTCGCGGCTGATGTCGATGGCCAGGATGCGGGTCTGTCCGGCGTCTTTGTAGCCCCAGCCGGCGCGGTACATCATCCACAGGAAAGACGGCTTTATCCAGGTCATGCGCTCCATCTTGAAGGGTGGGGAGACGAAGGTGCCGTGGGCCAGGGCGGCGTCGGCGATGCTGTCGGAGTAGGCCTGGTAGACGCGGATGGTGTCGGCGTCGTAGAGCGCGCGGATCTGGCGCTGGGGGAGTTCTGTCGGGGGTTTATGCATGGCATTTCCTTATGAAAAGCGGGCGGCCGGGAAGCCGCCCGGGGGTGTTTAGAGCATGGCCTGCGGTTGCAGGCGCCGTGATGTCACATCCAGCAGATCACAGCCATCGCGCAGCAGGATGCTGCACACCAGGGTCAGTTCCTGCAAAACCACCGGTTCGCTGCGCAGGGTCTCGGCGGCGAAGTGCTCCAGCAGTTGGGTCGCGGCGCGGATGCGAAAGGCTGCGGCGTCGTGCAGCACATCGATGGGCGCCTGGGTGTCGATCAGCAGGGAAGGAATCAGGCAGTCGTGGCCGGTGATCGGCATGTAGCGGTTCATTGGCACACCTCGTTTGATTGGTAGAAAGCTACCGTTCAATCGTCGCCAAACGAATGGGTGGCAGCTGTACGCAGGTTGGCGAGCCGGAAACGAGAAACCGGCAGACCCGAAGGTCTCCCGCGCACAGCTGCCATGAAGCAGCGTTGCGGGTGCAAAAGAGCCTGCAAACAAGCAAACAGCTTTCGCATTCGTTATTCCGGTCGCCAAACCAGGTCGCCATCTGGGCGACGGCCGGACTATAAGCCGCCGGCTTCCAGCGGTGCAAGGCAAGTACGGCGAAGTCTTTTCCGAGAACGCTGTAGGGGTTTTTCCGTACACATCCATCCCGCTTGCGACTGTATTTCCAGGTGTTTACCCAGGGCGCTTTTGGCGAACGGTCGGCTAGCCTGTATGTACATTTGTAAATACGGAATTGCTCATGTACGTTGCATGGGACGAGGTCAAGAACCACGCCAACCTGCTCAAGCACGGCATCGATTTCAACGATGCGGTGCTGATGTTCCAGCGTCCGGTGCTGTCCTTGCGCGATGAGCGCCTGGACTACGGCGAGGAGCGCTGGGTCAGCCTCGGTTGGATCAGGACCCTGGTGGGCGTGGTGGTTCATACCGAGCGGCGGGGTCAAGCGGTGCGCATCATCTCGGCGCGCAAAGCCACTAAGCGGGAGGCTAAATATTATGTCCAACGGATCGAAAACTGACGGATCGAAAACGGATTGGGAGCGCCTGGCGAAAACCGATGACCAGGGCATCGATACTTCTGATATCCCCGAGCTGGATGACGATTTCTTTCGCCGCGCCGAGGTGCACCTGCCGGGCAAGAAGGCCGTGACCATTCGCCTGGACGCCGATGTGCTGGAGTGGTTCAAGGGCCAGGGCGCGGGTTACCAGACGCGGATCAACCAATTGCTGCGTCAGTACATGCAGGCCCATCGGGATTGAGGTCTGCGCATCATTTCCGGTGGCGGGCGGATGGCCCGCCGCTCTTTCTTGCCGGCCGTGGAGGGTGGTCGCCATCGCGATGATTGTCTGAAATATCCATTTACAACTACCCCTGTCCTCAAGCTCAATCTGCACCGCGCCGTGCACGAAGCGGCGCGCTCTGTCGTGCAGGCTATAGTCTTTTGGCTCACCCCGATCTCATCCGCAAAAAGGTGCTTTCGTATGTCTCGCTTTGCCTCCCGCAATACTTGGCTGGCCGCTGGTGCCGTGCTGCTGTGCCTGCAGTTTCCCGTGCAGGCCCAGGAGCGTTTTACCCTGAACATTCCCGGGGTCTCGGATGACCGGCTGTTCACCACCGGCAATGCCAGCGATGCCAAGGGCTGTGGCGGGCATAACAATTCTCCGGCCTTGAGCTGGACGGCCGGGCCCGAGGGCACCTTGAGCTATGCCATCGTCATGCACGATCCGGACGGCGCCAAGGGCCAGGGCGTGGATCACTGGGTGCATTACGGGATCAAGCCGACCACCCGCCAGTTGCCGGCCGGCGCCGGCACCAAGCCGACCCTGGAAGGACTGGCCGGGCTCAACAGCCGCAATGGCACTTTCTACATGGGCCCGTGCCCGCCGGTGGGCGATAGCGCTCATCACTACATCATCCAGATCTTTGCCCTGGACCTGGCGCCCGACGTGCTGCCCGCCGGGCTGACCCGCGCCCAGTTGCTGGAGAAGATCAACGGTCACGTGTTGCGCAATAGCAGCGTGGTGCGCCGCTATTCGCGCTAAGTGAAATTTTTTTTCGGGGCTTAACCCGAATCGCCCAGGGGCTTCGTCTGAAGGGGGGAATGGATCATTTCTTCCCGAGGTCAGCCCCCATGTCCCTTCCCCTGCATTTTCTTCGTCCGGCCGCCCAGGGTTTCGCCGCCGGCTTGCTGCTGGCGGTGGCCGGTTGCGGTGTATCGTCCAAGCCTGAATCCGCCGCCGGGGCGTCGCCCCAGGGCGCGCTGCAGGCCGAGCCCGAAATACAGTACGAGGTGCAGCGCGCCGATGCCGCGATGATCAAGCGCAATGTGCGTCCGGTCGGCTTGTCCGCGCCCATGCCGGCGCCGATGGCCGCCCGCGATTCGAGTATGGCCGGCTACCGTGACGAGGCCCGGGAGCAGTATCAGAAGCTGGCGGACAACCCGATCCACAGCGTTGCCGAAGCGCCGGTGTCCACTTTCAGCGCTGACGTCGACACCGGCGCCTATGCCAATGTTCGCCGTCTGCTCAACCAGGGCAGCCTGCCGCCGGAAGGCGCGGTGCGCCTGGAGGAGCTGGTCAACTACTTCCCCTACGATTACGCCCTGCCCAGCGACGGTTCGCCCTTCGGCGTGACCACCGAGCTGGCGCCCTCGCCGTGGAATCCCCACACCCGCTTGCTGCGCATCGGCATCAAGGCTTCGGACCGTGCAGTGGCAGAGTTGGCCCCGGCCAACCTGGTGTTCCTGGTGGACGTCTCCGGCTCCATGGACCGCCGCGAAGGCCTGCCCCTGGTGAAGAGCACCCTCAAGCTGCTGGTGGATCAACTGCGGGATCAGGACCGGGTGTCGCTGGTGGTCTACGCCGGCGAATCGCGAGTGGTGCTGGAGCCCACCTCCGGACGGGACAAGGCGAAGATTCGCACCGCCATCGACCAGCTCACCGCCGGCGGTTCCACGGCCGGTGCCTCGGGCATCCAGCTGGCCTACCAGATGGCCCAGCAAGGCTTTATCGACCAGGGCATCAACCGCATCCTGCTGGCCACCGACGGCGACTTCAACGTCGGCATCAGCGACTTCGACAGCCTCAAGGCCATGGCCGCCGAGAAGCGCAAGAGCGGCGTGTCCCTGACCACCCTGGGTTTTGGTGTGGATAACTACAACGAGCACCTGATGGAGCAACTGGCCGATGCCGGTGACGGCAACTACGCCTACATCGACAACCTGCGCGAAGCGCGCAAGGTGCTGGTGGACCAGCTCAGCTCGACCCTGGCGGTGGTGGCCAAGGACGTGAAGCTGCAGGTGGAGTTCAACCCGGCCCAGGTCAGCGAATACCGCCTGCTGGGTTATGAGAACCGTGCCCTCAAGCGTGAAGACTTCAGCAACGACAAGGTCGACGCCGGGGAAATCGGCGCTGGGCATACGGTGACCGCCTTGTATGAAATCGTCCCGGCGGGGGAGAAGGGCTGGCTGGAGCCACTGCGTTATGCACCGGCCAAGGCGCCGCAACAGGGCGGTAAGCAGGGCGAATTGGCGATGCTGCGGGTGCGCTACAAGGCGCCGCAAGGGGGCAGCAGTCGCTTGATCGAACGGCCGATCAGCGCGCAGCAGCCGGCCAGCCTTTCCGCCGCCAGCCCGGACTTGCGCTTCGCCGCTGCGGTGGCGGCGTTCTCCCAGCAACTCAAGGACGGCCGCTACACCGGCAACTTCAGCCTGAGCGACACCGCCAAGCTGGCCCGCGGCGCCAAGGGCGAGGATCCTTACGGGCTGCGGGGCGAATTCGTGCAACTGGTGGAACTGGCGCAAAGCCTGCAAACTCAGGCGCCGAAAACCCAGGCGGGAAATGCGCCCCAGGCCGAGGCGCAGCCCGTGGACATGAGCCAGGTGCAGAGCCGCCTTGAATAGCCACATCACGAGCAGTGAACAGGAGTTCATCCGCCCCATGTCTGCTCCCCAAATGTCCACCGATGCCAGCAGCGATGAAGCGCTGCTGGCGCGTTATCGCGCCGGAGATCCGACGGCTTTCGAGGTGCTGTACCAGCGCCACCGCCAGGGTCTGTACGGCTTTGTGCTGGGCCTGTGCGGCAAGGCCGAGCTGGCGGAAGAGGTCTACCAGGACACCTGGCTCAGCCTGATCCGCAGCGCCAGCCAACCCCAGGGCCGGGCCAGCTTTCGTACCTGGCTGTATCAGATCGCGCGCAACCGCCTGATCGACCACTGGCGCAAGCACGGCCAGCGCAACCCGCTGCACGACAGCTACGACGAACAACTGCACGGCGAAACCGACCAGGCTCCCGGCCCCGAACAGCAACTGAGCCTGTGCCGCGACCAGCAGCGTATCGAAGCCGCCTTGCAGGACTTGCCCGAAGACCAGCGCGAAGTGTTCCTGCTGCGGGCCCACGGCGACCTGGAACTGCCAGAAATCGCCAGCCTGACCCAGGCGCCCCTGGAAACGGTGAAAAGCCGTTTCCGTTATGCGCTGAAAAAATTGCGTCGGCTCCTGGCCGAGGAGGTACTCACATGACTGACGCCCGACAGACCCCGTCCCCTGAAGAGCAGATGCTGGCGCACATCCGCCAACACGGCGCCCAGGAGCCACCGGCCCATCTGGATGCCCTGATCCTGGCCACTGCGCGCCGCGAAGCCCCTGCGCCCAAGCCGAGTCTTTGGCAGCGCTGGATGCGCGCCTGCCAGCGGCCGCGCTATCAACTGGCCTTTGCCAGCCTGTTTGGCGTGGCCCTGGTCATTGGCTTGCTGCGGCCTTCCCCGGAGCACTATCCACAAGAGCAGGCCTTTGTTCCCGCGCCCGCTCCAGTCCCAGCGGCTCCCATGGCGCGTCAGGCGGCGCCACGCTCCGCCGAGCTGGCCGGGGCTTTGAGTGTCCCTGAGCCCATGACTGCGGCAGCCCCTGTGGGCAGTTTTGCCGCGGCGCCAGAGCGGGAAGCGCTAAGCGACGCAGCGCCACCTGCGATGGCCAAGCCCAGGGCTGAGTCGAGCAAGTTGGCCCAACGCATGTCGGCCCCGGCCGAGCCGCGGACCATCAAGCGGCTGGATAAGCAGCTTCAGGCGGTCTTGCGCCTGTGGGAAGGCGGCCAGAGCCGCGAGGCGGCCGAGCTGCTGCTGCAGCTGCATGAACAGTATCCACAGGAGGATCTGGACGCGCGCCTGCAAGCCTTGCGTCGTCAATAAAGCGCGGGGGTTGGCTGTCGCCGGGGAAAGCGCGCACTATCTGCGCAGTTTCCAGAAAGTGAGAGGCCGGTCATGGCACCCCGCATCGACCGTATAGCGGCAATGTTGAACTGCCCGATCAAGGGCGCGGATATCCGTCAGGCCATCAAGGAAAGTCGCAAGGACTTTGGCCTGGAAGAGGCCGAAGAGGGCGCCGACCCCGAGGCGCAGGACGATGCCGCGCTAGCGCCCCAGGACGCCGAAGCCGCCGAGGATGAATAACTCAGGCGGCCGCCGGGTTCAGTTGTAGGGCAAGGCCGGCAGGTCGATGAACTCGGCGCAGGCACCGTCCGCGGTCATGCGTCGGGCCCGTTCCGGCAGCAGCCGGGCATGGTTCTCCACCTGCCAGCGATACCAGCTCAAACGCTGCACGATGCGTCGCCGGCAAGGCTCCGGCAATTGCGCAAGCAGATCGACGCTCTCGGGCGCCCAGCCGGTCCGAGTCGAGTAGTAACAGAACAGGTTTTCCCGCAGGCCGAAGCAATCTTCGATGGTTTCCACAACGCTGTAGGCGTAGAGCTCGAAGGCGCTGCTCAGTTGCTCTGCGCCGTCGGCGTGGTCCCGCAGGTAAGCGAAGATCCCCGGCCAGTTGATGCAGTACAGGTGCTCGTCCCAATCGCCATCCCGGGTCAGGTACTGGCCCTGGCCGCGAAAGAACTGGGGCATTTCCTGACGCTCCAGGGCCACTTCAAAATTGCTTTTCATCGCGTATTCCTTCGACGTCGCTGATGTTCACGGACAGCGCCACGCATTCGATCACGCAGTCGAAGCCGATTTCCAGACGCAGGTGATAACCGGGGTTGAGGCGGGTGAGCTGGGTGCGCATGCGCCCGTCGAAACGCGTACCGCTGAGCGCCAGTTCGCTGATGCCCTGCACCTTGAGCAGCAGGCGGCAGTGGGTCGGGGCCTGGCTCGCCGGCCAGTTGCAAGGCACGGACAGACGCCCCAGGTCGCCATACAGTTGCAGGCTCAGTTGCTCGCCTTGAAACACCGGGCCCTGGGTATTGAAGTCATAGGGCGTGGCCGCCTCATTGAAGACCGCTCGCCAGGCCTCGGCGTTGTCGATGTTGAACAGCCAGTCGCGGGTGCCCCGATCCCGCTCCGGGATCGCCCGGCACTCTGCCAGTGAAGGTAACCGGGCGCGGGTCAGATCTTCGTGCCACAGCTCCCGGGCCGCGACCAGCAGGCGCTGGAAGAAGTCCCGGCTGTCGTCGATCACCGCCGGCCAACGGTTGGGCCATTGAACGTATTCGTCGTCATCCTCGACCGGTTTCCAGACCTGTTCGAAATCGTGGTCCGGGTCATCCAGGGCCGCTTCCAGGACCTGCACCAGCCGGTACCGATGACGGAAGTTCTGCTGGGGGTAGTCGCGCCGCAACGCGTAATGACGGATCAGGTATTCGCGGTCTTCGGGATCGTTGGGGTTGAAGCGGCTCAGTTCGGCATCCCGCTCCGGGGGCATGTCATAGCCCATGAAACAGCTGACCCAATCACGGAGTTCTGGCTTGAAGGGCTGGTTGCACAGCGGATGGCAGAGCATGGGGACCTCCTGTCCGGGGGGAGGCGAATGTAGCAAGTTGCGCCCCGCCAGGACAGCCGCCCGGCATCGCCCTGGTTCGGGTAATCGATCAAGGCTGTCGCCGGGAACGTGGAAGCCGCAAACAAAAAAGCCCCAGGCCATCAGGCCAGGGGCTTTTTCGCTAAAGATGGCGCACTCGGCGGGATTCGAACCCACGACCCCTGCCTTCGGAGGGCAGTACTCTATCCAGCTGAGCTACGAGTGCAGTGCGGGCGACATCATACCTATGTCGACTCGGGGCGTCCACGCCGGTTTTCATTGGCGTGCGGTTGTTGGTCGCTACCCGAGGCAACCCGGGCCGTAGCGGCAGTTTTTCCCGCTGCATCGGTCGTTCGGCCCAGCGCAACCTGCAGCCATATCCGTGCAGTCACGGGGCACAGGGAGGTGCGGGAGATGAACTGTTCGATGCAAGAGGGCCTGCCGTCAGCCTTGGCGGATCATCTGTTCGAGGCGAGCTGGAAGGCGGTGTTGCCCGGGTTGCAGCGTCGTGCCCGGCAGTTGGCGCGGGGCAACGCCGATGGCGCCCAGGAGTGGCTGGCGGCCACGGCGATCAAGGCGCTGCTGTTCTTTCGCCGTTCGCCGGAGCGGATTCGCGACCCCCAGGGCTTTCTGTTCCTGGTGCTGGACCATGTGTTTGTCGACAGCTGTCGGCGGCGGGCGCGGGAGCAGCGGCTGTTCGTGGATTTCGCCGATTTCGAGGACGACCCGCTGCAGCAGCTGGAGGCGCCGCAGATGTCGGTGCTGGAGCAGGTGGAGCTGCTGGAAACCCTGGCCCTGCTCAGTCGGCGGGTGGCGCAATTGCCCCTTAAAAAACGCCGCTTGTTTGAACTAAAGTTTGTCGACGATCTGCCCTACCCGAACATTGCCGCCGAGCTGGGGATGAACCAGCCCCTGGCGCGCAAGCACGTGCAATTGTTGCGTGAGGCCCTGCGTTGAGGGGGTGGCAGGATTCACAGCGGGCGCGTCGGGACGTTCTTGTTCAGTGAGCCTGTTTTCGATGCTGTAGCCGGTGCCGCCGCCTTCTGCGGTGGGCCATTCCATCTAAGGAGAGATGTATGCCCGATCCAATGGTCAATTCGCAGATCACCGACGCCGTCACCCAGACCAACGTCAAGGTGGTGGCCGAGGCTCCGGCCCAGGCCATCGCCTCGCTGTACCAGGTGGCCAGCCACTCGGCGGGCCTGTCGTTGCAGAACGCGGTCAACAGCCAGCAGGCGCTGAATCAGATCTCCAACGCGGTGGTGTCCAAGGCCGTGGCGTTGATCATGGCGATCGGCGAGTAGGGCTGACAGCCCGGGAGAATCGTCATGGCATGGTTCAAGAAGAAAACCCCACCCGCGGCCGCGGCCGATGACACCGCGAGCGCGGCGGCCGGCCCCAGTCCGGAGGCGGCCGAGCCTCGGGCGGCGCCCCATACCGCTGCGGCGGCCGACCCTGCGCCTGCAGCGCCGCCCGCCGCTGCCGCGCAACCTTCGGTGATGGAGACGATGAACGCGCAGTTGCTCAAGCAGGCCGGTACCCCCGGCACCGACAGCACCGATGCGCTCAACAGCCAGATCGTCCAGGCGGTGCAGTTCACCAATGCCCAGACCTTCAGTTATGCCCCGGCGCAGATCGCCGCGGCGCCGGACATGATGATCAGCCAGGCCGCCGGCCTGGTGGCGCAGTCCGCGGCGGGGTATTTCGACGGGGTCAGCAAGCTGGCCCTGGCGGCGCAGTCGGTACTGCTCAAGCAGATGACCGAGAACATCGTCAAAGAGAACGTGAAAGGCGCCGCCGAGGATGCCCTGGGCGCCCTGGTCACGGATCTGCTGGTGGGTGCCGCCGCGGCCGTCGCGGCGGCGGCCGGTGCCATGGAAGCCGATGCGGCGAGCATGGCCATCGACAAGATCGATGAAAGCATCACCAAGTACAGCGACGTTCTGGCCAATCGATCCTCGTCCTCCTGAGTGCGACCCTCGGGCGCGCAAGGCGCCCGGGGTTGTCGTGCAAGAGGCGCCGGCGTTCGCCGGCCGCTCTGTTCACCCCAGGCGTTGAAGTTCGACGGACCCGGTGCCCAGCCCTTCAACGCCATTCATCGAGAAAGGAGCAAGCAATGGCGAATGAAGAGCCAACCCCGATGGCGACGATACTTCTCTTTGCCGAGAAATATCTGAGGCGTCCATTGACCCAGGTCGAGCGCCAGGTACTGGAGGCGTTTGCCCAGGACAAGCCGCTGGACATGTCCAGGTCTGCGCAACAGAGCGTTGATCAGGCGCGGCTGCGGGCTGCCGAGCTGATACAGGCCGATGAACAGCGCACGCGCAAGATCATCGAGCAGTTGGCGGGGGCCGGTGCCGGCAAGGCTGATCCCCAGGCGCGCGAGCTGGTGCTGCGTCAGCTGCTGGCGGCGGCCGAGCACCAGTCCGCGGCCGCCACTCCAGCGCCGACTGGCGCAGCGGAACCGGCAGCGGCGCCGAGTGCGGACAAGGCCGCGGCACCCGCCCCAGCTCCTGCCCCTGCCGACGATCCAGCCCTCAAGGCAACGATCAGCGCCCTGGTGCAGCAGGAGGTGAAAGCCGCCGTCGAGGCGCGCATGGCCGAGTTGTCGCAGAAAGTCGAGGACACCCTCAAGCAGGTGCTCGCCGCTGCCGGGCAATGAGTCCCCCCTGAAATAAGCCGAGGGTCCCGGGCAACACGGTTCACAGCAAAACGGCTGCCACGTTCACTCAAAGACACGGAATGCTCCGTGTGCCTAACAAAGGAAGTTGAGCCATGCCACTTGTAAACGAACAAATCACCGATGCCGTCACCCAGACCAACGTCAAAGTCGTCGCCGAAGCGCCGGCCATGGCGATGGGCACCATCTACCAATCCATGGCCCAGGCCACCGCGATCCTGTTCCAGAACTCGGTGTCGGCGCAGCAGCAGCAAAACACCCTGGCCCAGGCCGCGACCAACCAGGGCGTGATGCAGATCTACAGCGTCGACACCACCGCCGGCGCCGCGGCCACCGAGAAGGTTGCCCAGGGCGGCGTATCCGACAACCTCACCAGCCTGCTGACGGTGCTCAAGTCCTTCCAGGGCTGAGTGGTTGAACGTCTGAGTTCCCGTTGAACTTTCCTGCTGAAAAAATGGAGTTTTTATGAGCACAGTCAGTCCGCAAATCACCGATGCCGTGACCCAGACCAACGTCAAGGTGGTTGCCGAAGCGCCGGCCATGGCCATGGGCACCGTCTACCAGTCCATGGGCCAGTCCGTGGCCATCCTGTTCCAGAACTCGGTGTCGGCACAGCAACAGCAAAACACCCTGGCCCAGGCCGCGACCAACCAGGGCGTGATGCAGATCTACAGCGTCGACACCACCGCCGGTGCGGCGGCCACCGAGAAGGTCGCCCAGGGCGGTGTGGCCGACAACCTCACCAGCCTGCTGACGGTGCTCAAGTCGTTCAGCGGCTGACCCTCCTCCAGGTGTCATGCCAACGCCCCCGCGGTCTGCAGGCCGCGGGGGCGTTGTCTTTTGCCCGGCGGCATGGGAGGTTGAGGCGGATTTTTTACCGCTAGGCGCCTTTACGTTCTTTTTTTCGAACAGCCTATTGTCCTTTACCCCTGTTGACCCTAGGATTCGTTTGAGATTTCAAACGCTCTTGCCTGGGTGCCCAAGCGCACGTCTATCCTTGTGTGCGACATTTTCGTGCTTTTACCCAGTGAACGATTTTCCTGACGGCAGCTTTGTCCCGGCTTTCGGACGCGCCAGCGCGGTCCGTGTCTGACAGGGCGCCTTTTTTACAATCACAATTCGCCCCGCGTATGCGCGGTGCTGTTAAGGAAGCCGACATGCAGCTCAAAGACGCCCAGTTGTTCCGCCAACAAGCCTTCATCGATGGAGCTTGGGTCGACGCGGACAACGGCCAGACGATCAAGGTCAACAACCCCGCTACCGGTGAAATCCTCGGTACCGTACCCAAGATGGGCGCCGCCGAAACCCGCCGCGCCATCGAAGCCGCCGACAAGGCCCTGCCGGCCTGGCGTGCCCTGACCGCCAAGGAGCGCGCCACCAAGCTGCGCCGCTGGTATGAACTGCTGATCGAAAACCAGGACGACCTGGGTCGCCTGATGACCCTGGAGCAGGGCAAGCCGCTGGCCGAAGCCAAGGGCGAAATCGCCTACGCCGCCTCCTTCATCGAATGGTTCGCCGAAGAAGCCAAGCGCATCTACGGCGACGTGATCCCCGGCCACCAGCCGGACAAGCGCCTGATCGTGATCAAGCAGCCGATCGGCGTGACCGCGGCCATCACCCCGTGGAACTTCCCGGCAGCGATGATCACCCGTAAAGCCGGCCCGGCCCTGGCCGCCGGTTGCACCATGGTCATCAAGCCCGCTTCGCAAACCCCGTTCTCGGCCCTGGCCCTGGTAGAGCTGGCGCACCGCGCCGGGATCCCCAAAGGCGTGCTGAGCGTGGTGACCGGCAGCGCCGGCGACATCGGCGGCGAGCTGACCAGCAACCCGATCGTGCGCAAGCTGTCGTTCACCGGCTCCACCGAAATCGGTCGCCAGCTGATGGCCGAATGCGCCAAGGACATCAAGAAAGTCTCCCTGGAGCTGGGCGGCAACGCGCCGTTCATCGTGTTCGACGACGCCGACCTGGATAAGGCCGTCGAAGGCGCGATCATCTCCAAGTACCGCAACAACGGTCAGACCTGCGTCTGCGCCAACCGCCTGTACATCCAGGATTCGGTGTACGACGCCTTCGCCGAGAAGCTGAAAGTGGCCGTGGCCAAGCTGAAGATCGGCAACGGCCTGGAAGAAGGCACCACCACCGGCCCGCTGATCGACGAAAAAGCCGTGGCCAAGGTCCAGGAACACATCGCCGACGCCCTGAAAAAAGGCGCGACCCTGCTGGCCGGCGGCAAGCCGATGGAAGGCAACTTCTTCGAGCCGACCATCCTGGTCAACGTGCCCAAAGACGCGGCCGTGGCCAAGGAAGAAACCTTCGGCCCGCTGGCACCGCTGTTCCGCTTCAAAGACGAAGCCGAAGTCATCGCCATGTCCAACGACACCGAATTCGGCCTGGCGTCGTACTTCTATGCCCGCGACCTGGGTCGTGTGTTCCGTGTGGCCGAGGCCCTGGAATACGGCATGGTCGGGGTCAACACCGGCCTGATCTCCAACGAAGTGGCGCCGTTCGGCGGCATCAAGGCCTCGGGCCTGGGCCGCGAAGGTTCCAAGTACGGGATCGAGGATTACCTGGAAATCAAATACCTCTGCCTGGGTATCTGATCCGGTTTCAAGCGCCGGGGGCACGAGAGCGCTGTCCCCCTGCGCCGCTTAAAAAAACGCACTTTTCAAGGTGGCCCGGGAAGGCTCCGACAGTCGATCAACGCATGCTGTCGCAGCCGCTTCCCCGCCCCGCAACCCTTGAATCACACCGCTGTAGCCGCGGTGAATGAGGACACTATGAGCAAGACCAACGCATCCCTGATGAAACGCCGTGAAGCCGCGGTACCGCGCGGTGTTGGCCAGATTCACCCGATCTTCGCCGACAGCGCGAAGAACGCCACCGTCACCGACGTTGAAGGCCGCGAGTTCATCGACTTCGCCGGCGGTATCGCGGTACTGAACACCGGTCACGTGCACCCGAAAGTCATCGCCGCGGTGACCGAGCAGCTGAACAAGCTGACCCACACCTGCTTCCAGGTGCTGGCCTACGAGCCTTACGTGGAACTGTGCGAAAAGATCAACGCCAAGGTCCCGGGTGACTTCGCCAAGAAAACCCTGCTGGTGACCACCGGTTCCGAAGCCGTGGAAAACGCCGTGAAGATCGCCCGTGCCGCCACTGGCCGCGCCGGCGTGATCGCCTTCACCGGCGCCTACCACGGCCGCACCATGATGACCCTGGGCCTGACCGGCAAGGTCGTGCCTTACTCGGCCGGCATGGGCCTGATGCCAGGCGGCATCTTCCGCGCGCTGTACCCCAACGAACTGCATGGCGTGAGCATCGACGACTCCATCGCCAGCATCGAGCGCATCTTCAAGAACGACGCCGAGCCCCGTGACATCGCCGCGATCATCATCGAGCCAGTGCAGGGCGAAGGCGGTTTCTACGTTGCGCCCAAAGAGTTCATGAAGCGCCTGCGCGCCCTGTGCGACCAGCACGGCATCCTGCTGATCGCCGACGAAGTGCAGACCGGCGCTGGCCGTACCGGCACCTTCTTCGCCATGGAGCAGATGGGCGTTGCCGCCGACCTGACCACCTTCGCCAAATCCATCGCTGGCGGCTTCCCGCTGGCCGGTGTCTGCGGCAAGGCCGAATACATGGACGCCATCGCTCCTGGCGGCCTGGGCGGCACCTACGCCGGTAGCCCGATCGCCTGTGCAGCCGCCCTGGCGGTGATGGAAGTATTCGAGGAAGAGCACCTGCTGGATCGCTGCAAGGCGGTGGGCGAGCGTCTGGTGACCGGTCTCAAGGCCATCCAGGCCAAGTACCCGGTGATCGGCGAAGTGCGTGCCCTGGGCGCGATGATCGCGGTGGAACTGTTCGAAAACGGCGACAGCCACAAGCCGAACGCCGCTGCCGTGGCCCAGGTCGTGGCCAAGGCTCGCGACAAGGGGCTGATCCTGCTGTCCTGTGGCACCTACGGCAACGTGCTGCGGGTGCTGGTGCCGCTGACCTCGCCAGACGAGCAGCTGGATAAAGGCCTGGCCATCATGGAAGAGTGCTTCGCTGAACTCTGAGTGGTTGCTGTGACCTGATCGACAAAAAAACCCGCTTCGGCGGGTTTTTTTCGTCCCCGGGCGGTCCGTGGGGGATTTGCGCTGTATGGAAGCCCGCGCATTGACTAAGGTGCAAAGGATTGCCTAGGGAGCGTGCTGCATGACCGCTGTTGATTTACCCGCTGTACCTCGTGTGCTGATTGCCGAGGCCGACCCCTGGTCCCGCGATTTGCTCAAGCAAGTGCTGCTCAACGTGCGCTGTGATGCGCGTGTGGACCTGTGTGCCGACGGTCAGGAAGCCTTGGAGCTGTTGAGCGAAAAACCTTACGACCTGATCATTGCCGACTGGGAGTTGCCCGGGGTGGATGGTCTCGCCTTGCTGCGCTCCGTGCGCCAACGCAAGCGCAACCCGCTGCAGCCGTTCATTCTGCTCAGCGCTCGCAACGACAGTGCCAGCGTGCGCGAGGCCCTGCCCCTGGCGCCCACCGCCTACCTGACCAAACCCTTGAACATGGAAGGCCTGACCCAGCGCCTGCAGGGGTTGCTGCTGGACGCCGGCCAGGAAGTCTCCTGCGAGGTGCCGGCCCTGGCCCCGGGCATGAGCCTGTGGACTTTTCTCGAACGCCGGCGCGAGATCGCAGACGGCGCACCGTTGCTGACCGACGTGCAGTTGGCGGTCAAGCGCAGCCTCAATCCTGAAGGTCTGGACCTCAAGCTGTTGGAGGAGGAGCTGCGCACGGACCCGCAGGTCACCGCGGTGCTGATCGCGGCCGCCAACAGCGCCGCGCAGCACCACGGCGACGGCGTGCAGACCCTGTCCCAGGCCCTGCACCGGCTGGGCACCGGGCAGAGCATGAACCTGATTCTCGGGCTGACCCTCAAGCGCAGCGCGCGCCTGAGCGACCCGGCCCTGGCCGACTACGCCGAGCGCTACTGGGAGCTGTCGCTGCACACCGCGGAATACGGCCGCACCCTGGCGCGCTTGCTGGATTTGGACCAGGAGCGCTGCTATTGCGCCGGGCTATTGCATCGCCTGGGCGATCTGGCGCTGCTGCGCTGTTTGCAGGAGTGGAAACAGGCCGGGGGCGAGCTCGACGATCAGGAAGAGATCGGCGATGCCCTGGAGCGTTTTGGCGCGGCCTACGGTTCGGCCCTGCGCACCCGCTGGCGCATGCCCCTGGAACTGCGGGATCTGATTGCCTCGAGCTATCAGTTGGGCGGTGGGGTGTACTCCCGCGAGGCGCTGGTGATGAACCTGGCGGCGCAGCTGGCGCGCTTGACCGAGCATGAGGGGATCGAGGAACTGGCCCGCAGCAAGACCGCGCGCCTGCTGAAAATCGGCTTGCCGGAGCTGACCCGCCTGCGCAAAGGCTGACCCGACATTGGAGCCGGCTTGGCGGCGAAGAGGCCCCGGGCCTTGGGCAAGCCGTGGGAGTGTCTTGGCTGGCAAGCCCGCTCCAACGAGCGGGGGCGCGGGTGATTACCCGCTGACGATGCGGTTCTTGCCCTGGCGCTTGGCCTGGTACATCGCCGCGTCGGCGCGGGCGAACAGGCTGTCGAGGCTTTCATCTTCGCGGCGCCGGCTGCTCAGGCCCTGGCTGATGGTGATGTTGAAGGTCTGGCCCTGGCAGCTGAAGGTCTGCCGCTGAATCTCTCGCTGCAGGCGTTCGGCGACCTTGTGGGCCATGTCCGTGGCGCAGCCGGGAAACACCGCCGCGAACTCTTCGCCACCGATGCGCCCGAACAGATCGCCGCGGCGCAAGGCGGCACGCCCGCTTTCGGCAATGCGTTGCAGCACGATGTCGCCTTCGGGGTGACCGTAGGTGTCGTTGATCACCTTGAAGTCATCGATGTCCAGCAACAGAAAGACCAGGGGCAAGCCGTGCAGGCGCGCCTGCTCGAACTCGCGATGGGCGCATTCGAAGAAGTGCCGGCGGTTGCTGCTCTGGGTCAGCACGTCGGTGGTCGCCAGGCGTTGCAGTTCGGCTTCCAGCTGCTTCTTCTCGGTGATGTCTTCGGCAATGCCCACCACGATCAGCCGTTGCCCGGGTTCGGCGTTGCGGTTGATGAAGCATTTGTCGCTGAGCCAGCGCACCTGGCCATTGGCGTCGATGATGCGGTACTCGCGGTCTTCCACCGCGCCCTTTTCCAGCACCTGGGCCAGGCTGCGCTCGGCGTATTCCAGATCGTCGGGGTAGATGCTGTCGCGCCACTGCTTGCTGTCCGCCAGCAGCAGTCCGGCAGGGCGTCCGAATATGCGTTCATAGGCCGGGCTGACGTACAGCACCTGGCGGCTGTCCCAGTCATAGGCCCAGAGCACCGCGTTGACGCTGACCAGCAGGGAGCTGAACAGCTGCTCGCGCTCGGTCAGGCGCGCGACCTCGCCCTGGGCGTGCATCAGGGCCAGTAGGGTTTGCGCGGCTTCGGGCCACTGCACAAGCGAAGATGGAGTGTGTGAATTCTTATTGACCATCGGCACAGATCTCAAGAGGTCTGCCGCGCGGTATTGAACAGCGGCTACGACCAAGCCCGCCTGGGTGGCGAAGTGTTGCTTGAGATAGGGGATCGGACGCTAAGTTCCCAGCCATTGCGGCGATACTTGGCGCGCCCGCCGGACGGTCGCAGGCGCCCCTCGCCCGCCGCAGGCGAGGGGCTCCGGCTCAGGCTGCGGTGGGCCGCAGAGAGTAGGTTTTCAACTGATGGGCAAAGTCCCGCAGGGACTGGATGCCGCTGGCTTCGGCCTCGTGCACCCAGTCCTTGATCGCCGCCAGCATGTCGTGGCCGTTGGCGCTGGTCTTGACCCAGATCTGCTGCAGGGCCAGGCGTTTTTCGTAGATCACCTTCAAGGCCTGGCTGTGTTCCAGCATGTTCTGGATCCGCAGGTGGTGGCGGTCTTCCAGCAGGCTGGTCTCACGGGACAGCAGGCGCTTGGCGCGGTGGAACTGGTGGCGCACCGAGTGATCGACCTTGGCCAGTTCCTGTTTCACCAGCGGGCCGATCACCAGCTTGCGGTACTGGGCCATGATCTGGAACCGGTTGTTGAGGATGGCCATGGCGGTGTCCATGTCCAGGTGCCCCTTGCCTTCGACCCGATGGGCGATCGGCGCCACCCGCTGGACCTTGGCCAGCCCCAGCAGGCTGAACAGCTTGATCCAGGCCCAGCCCATGTCGAACTCCCACTTCTTCACCGAGAGCTTGGCCGAGTTGGGGTAGGTGTGATGGTTGTTGTGCAGCTCTTCACCGCCGACGATGATGCCCCAGGGCACCAGGTTGGTGGCGGCGTCACGGCATTCGAAGTTGCGGTAGCCCACGGCATGGCCCAGGCCGTTGATCACTCCGGCGGCCCAGAACGGAATCCACATCATCTGGATCGCCCAGATGGTGATGCCGATGGTGCCGAACAGCAGCAGGTCGATGACCGCCATCAGCGCGATACCACCCAGCTTGTAGCGGCTGTAGAGGTTGCGCTCGATCCAGTCTTCCGGGCAGTTTTTGCCATAGATGCGCAGGGTTTCCGGGTTTTTCGCCTCTTCGCGATACAGCTCGGCGCCCTTGCGCAGCACGGTGGACAGGCCCTTGATCACCGGGCTGTGGGGATCGTCGACGGTTTCGCATTTGGCGTGGTGCTTGCGGTGGATGGCGGTCCACTCGCGGGTGTTCTGCGCCGTGGTCAGCCACAGCCAGAAGCGGAAGAAGTGTTTCAGGCCGGCGTTGAGTTCCAGGGAACGGTGTGCGGAATAGCGATGCAGATAAATGGTGACCGCGACAATGGTCACGTGGGTCATCAACAGGGTGACTGCCACCAGTTGCCAGGCGGACAAGCCAAGTAAACCTTCGTACCACATAGGCGATAAGGCCCTCGATAAAGAAAAAAACAGCTCAGGCATTATCACCAAGCTCACTGAGAAAACCAGTCGCCCTTTCAGATAAGAGTGGCGGCATGTTTCTTCCTCTATAATCCCGAACTTTTCGTGTGGAAATAGACGGACTTATGTCGGTTTCTTATCGCAATGGCTTGCGTGCCGCGCTGCTCTATCTGCTGCTGTCCCTGATCTGGCTGCAGTTCAGTGGTTATTTACTGAGCAGTTTCTTCGATGGATTCACCGATCAGGCGCACTGGCACCAGGTCAGTGGCTACGCCTGGGCACTGGTCAGCGCGGTGCTGATTTTCTTTGCCCGGGCCCGCCTGTTGCGGGTCATGGGGGCC
This sequence comes from Pseudomonas sp. Os17, assembly GCF_001547895.1. Taxonomy (NCBI): domain Bacteria; kingdom Pseudomonadati; phylum Pseudomonadota; class Gammaproteobacteria; order Pseudomonadales; family Pseudomonadaceae; genus Pseudomonas; species Pseudomonas sp. Os17. The sequence continues at coordinate 208,937 of NZ_AP014627.1, forward strand.
GATCGCTGGTTGCGCCATCAACAGAAGGATCGCGAGCGCCTGCGCCAGGCGGCGGCGGTGTTCGACTGCACCCGCGAAGGGGTACTGGTCAGCGACACCCAGGGCCAGATCGTCCACGTCAATCGCGCCTTCATCGAGATCACCGGCTACCAGAGCGAAGAGGTGCTGGGGCGTCAGCCGAGCCTGTTCAAGTCCGGCCATCATTCGGCGGACTTCTACAAGGCGATGTTCGACTCGCTGGAGAAAACCGGAGAGTGGAGCGGCGAGATCTGGAATCGGCGCAAGAGCGGCGAGATCTACCCGCAGTGGCAGAGCATTCGCGCGATCCGTGATGAACAGGGCGAGCTCACCCACTATGTCGCGGTGTTCTCCGACATCAGCGCGATCAAGGATTCCGAGCACGAACTGGCGCACCTGGCCCACCACGATCCGCTGACCGACCTGCCCAACCGCCTGCTGTTCACCGACCGTGCCGAACAGGCCCTGGCCTCGGCGCAGGTCCACAAGCGCGGCTGCGCCATGCTGATGATCGACCTCGATCACTTCAAGATGATCAACGACAGCCTTGGCCACAACGTCGGCGACCAGTTGCTCAAGGCGGTGGCCGAGCGCCTGGGGGACCTGTCCGGGCAGGGCATCACCCTGGCACGGCTGGGGGGCGACGAGTTCGCGGTACTGGCCGAAAGCTGCCCGCAGCTGGTGCAGGCCGCCGCCCTGGCCCAGCGCATCATCGACGGCCTCAAGGAGCCTTTTTTGCTGGGCGAGCAGCAGGTGGTGATCAACGCCAGCATCGGCATCAGCCTGTTTCCCAGCGATGCCCTGAGCGCCAGCCAGCTGCTGCGCAACGCCGACGCGGCGCTGTTCAAGGCCAAGAGTGCCGGACGCAACGGCTATGCCCTGTACACCGAAGAACTCACCGCCCATGCCCAGCAACGGGTCGAAATCGCCTTCGAGCTGCGCCGGGCCCTGGAGCAGCAGGAACTGCGGGTCTACTACCAGCCGGTGCACGATCTTGAAACCAGCCACCTGATCGGTGTCGAGGCCCTGGTGCGCTGGGAGCATCCCCAGCGTGGCCTGGTGTCCCCGGCGGAATTCATCCCCATCGCCGAGCGCACCGGGATGATTGCCGAGATCGATGCCTGGGTCATGCAGCAGGCCTGCCGGCAGATGTGCCAGTGGCAGGCCGATGGGGTGACGCTGTCGTTCATCGCGGTGAACGTCTCGACCCGGCTGTTCGCCCGCAGCGAGCTGTACCAGCAGGTGGCCCAGGTGCTGCACGACACCGGCCTGGACCCGGCCTACCTGGAGCTGGAAGTCACCGAGAGCGCGGTGATGGATGACCCGGAAGTGGCCCTGGAACAGATGCACCGGCTGCGCGAGCTGGGCATTCGCCTGGCCATCGACGACTTCGGCACTGGCTATTCGTCCCTGCTGCGGCTCAAGCGTCTGCCGGTGCAGAAACTCAAGATCGACCAGGGCTTTGTCGCCGGCCTGCCGTTCGATGAAGACGATGCGGCCATCTCCCGGGTGATCATCGCCCTGGCCCAGAGCATGGGCATGCAGGTGCATGCCGAAGGCATCGAACAGGCCGAGCAGGCGCGCTTCTTGCTCGAACACGGCTGCGACCTGGGGCAGGGCTACTGGTTCGGCCGGCCGATGCCGGCGGAGCAGCTCGACTGGAGCAATGCCCCCGCCATCCGCTGATCCCCTGTAGCCGCTGCTGAGCCTGCGAACGAGTTGGGCGGCACTCCGACGCAGCGGTCGCGGCGATGTCAGGACGCCAAGGGTTCGTCTATCGATCGCCAGGCAAGGCCCTGCGGGCCTTGTCGCAGCCTCGCGAAAGCTTGGCAGCGGCTACAGGGGCTAAGCTGCTGTCAGGTCGAATAATATTTTCTGGTTATATAAACATTCTTAAACAGTATTTTTAAGAATATCCGCGCCTATCTACTATTGCTCCCACGCCGCAAGCAGTGCCGCCACTGCCAGGCACATCTCACTCAGGAGCAGCACCATGAGCGCATCTCTACGTAGCGTTGACGGCCAGGACGAAGCAACCATCTTGCGTGAAATTCAAAGCGCCCTGCGCGACCTGCGCTTTGGCGCGGTGGAAATCACCGTGCACAACGCCCAGGTCGTGCAGATCGAACGCAAGGAAAAATTCCGCCTGCAACAGCCCGGCCACAAGCCCGGCTAAAGCCGCCTCGCGCAATACCGCATCACCCTCTCGCCATCGAGAGGCCCGACTGGACAACCGGAGGGCGTCATCCATGACCCCCAGTCTGAACCCCAGCATTCGCCCACGAATGCGGGCCTGATTCGCCATAAGAAAAATGCCAGCACTTTAAAAAATTTCGGGAGCTCCATCATGTCGTCGATTCGCCGTTATGCCCTGGCCGCCCTCGCCAGCGCCGTTTTTGCCGGTTCCGCCGTTGCCAAGGATTACGAGCTGCTCAACGTGTCCTACGACCCGACCCGCGAGCTGTACCAGGACTACAACGCCGAGTTCACCAGCTTCTGGAAGCAATCGCATCCCGGCGACAACGTGAAGATCCAGCAATCCCATGGTGGTTCCGGCAAACAGGGCCGGGCGGTGATCGACGGCCTGCGCGCCGACGTGGTGACCCTGGCCCTGGCCGGTGACATCGACGAAATCGCCAAGCTCGGCAAGACCCTGCCGGCGGACTGGCAAAAACGCCTGCCCGACGCCAGCACGCCCTACACTTCGACCATCGTGTTCCTGGTGCGCAAGGGCAATCCCAAGGGCATCAAGGACTGGGGCGACCTGATCAAGAAAGACGTCTCGGTGATCACCCCCAACCCGAAAACCTCCGGCGGCGCGCGCTGGAACTTCCTCGCTGCCTGGGCCTATGGGCTGAAGGCCGGCGGTAGTGAGGCCAAGGCCCAGGAATACGTCAAGGAGCTGTTCAAGCACGTACCGGTGCTGGACACCGGTGCCCGCGGCTCGACCATCACCTTCGTCAACAACGGTCAGGGCGACGTGCTGCTGGCCTGGGAAAACGAAGCCTTCCTGGCCCTCAAGGAAGAAGGCGGCGCCGACAAGTTCGACATCGTCGTGCCTTCGCTGTCGATCCTCGCCGAGCCGCCAGTGGCGGTGGTGGACAAGAACGCCGAGAAGAAAGGCAACACCGAGATCGCCGAGGCCTACCTCAAGCACCTGTACAGCCCGGCCGGCCAGGAAATCGCCGCGAAGAACTTCTACCGTCCGCGGGACAAGGACGTCGCCGCCAAATACGCCCAGCAGTTCCCCAAACTGGACCTGGTGACTATCGACAAGGACTTCGGCGGCTGGAAAACTGCCCAACCGAAATTCTTCAATGACGGTGGCGTGTTCGACCAGATCTACACGGCCCAATAAGCCTGTTGTAGGAGCTGGCTTGCCAGCGAAGGCGCCCTCTAGGGCCACACCAGGCTGCAGGCCCCTTCGCCGGCAAGCCGGCTCCTACCAGGTAGAGCCCGCATTTGGTTGCGGGCTTTGCGTATCCGTTCCGTTAACCAAGGACTTTTATGTCGCGTCGTATCTCCCCCGTCATACCCGGCTTCGGGCTGACGCTGGGCTACACCTTGGTGTACCTCAGCCTGATTGTGCTCATTCCCCTGGCGGCGATGTTCGTGCATGCCGCGCAACTCACCTGGGAACAGTTCTGGGCAATCGTTTCGGCGCCCCGAGTGCTCGCCGCACTCCAGCTGAGTTTCGGCACCGCGTTGTACGCGGCCATCATCAACGGCGTCATCGGCACCCTGCTGGCCTGGGTCCTGGTGCGCTACACCTTCCCCGGGCGCAAGATCATCGACGCCATGATCGACTTGCCGTTCGCCCTGCCCACCGCGGTGGCCGGCATCGCCCTGACGGCGCTCTACGCGCCCACCGGCCTGGTGGGCCAGTTCGCCACCGACCTGGGCTTCAAGATCGCCTACACGCCCCTGGGCATCACCCTGGCGCTGACCTTCGTCACCCTGCCGTTCGTGGTGCGCACGGTGCAGCCGGTGCTGGCGGACATCCCCCGAGAGGTGGAAGAGGCCGCCGCCTGCCTTGGCGCCAAGCCCTGGCAGGTGTTCCGCCATATCCTGGTGCCGGCCTTGCTGCCGGCCTGGCTCACCGGCTTTGCCCTGGCCTTCGCCCGGGGCGTCGGCGAGTACGGTTCGGTGATCTTCATCGCCGGCAACATGCCGATGAAGACCGAGATCCTGCCGTTGCTGATCATGGTCAAGCTCGACCAGTACGATTACACCGGCGCCACCTCCATCGGCGTGCTGATGCTGGTGGTTTCCTTTGTCCTGTTGCTGCTGATCAACCTGCTGCAGCGGCGCATCGAACGTCCATAAGGAGGCGCGATCCATGTCTCAATCGTCTATCGCCGCCTCGTCGGCCAACGCCGCCCGCCGTGGCAGCGCCACCTCGCGACGGGTGTTGATTGGCCTGGGCTGGCTGATCTTCGCCCTGTTCCTGCTGTTGCCGCTGTTCATCGTGGTGTCCCAGGGTTTGAAGCTGGGCATCGGCGCCTTCTTCGAGGCGATCTTCGAGCCCGACGCCTTGTCGGCGCTCAAACTCACGGTGATCGCGGTGCTGATCTCGGTGCCCCTGAACCTGGTGTTCGGGGTCAGCGCCGCCTGGTGCGTGAGCAAGTACTCGTTCCGCGGCAAGAGCATCCTGGTGACCCTGATCGACCTGCCGTTCTCGGTATCGCCGGTGATCGCCGGCCTGGTCTACGTGCTGATGTTCGGCGCCCAGGGCCTGTTCGGCCCGTGGCTTTCGGCTCACGACATCCAGATCGTCTTCGCCTTGCCGGGCATCGTCCTGGCGACCATCTTCGTCACCGTGCCCTTCGTCGCCCGGGAGCTGATTCCGCTGATGCAGGAGCAGGGCACCCAGGAAGAGGAGGCCGCCAGGTTGCTGGGGGCCAACGGCTGGCAGATGTTCTGGCACGTCACCGTGCCCAACATCAAATGGGGCCTGATCTATGGCGTGGTGCTCTGTACCGCCCGGGCCATGGGCGAATTCGGCGCGGTGTCGGTGGTATCCGGGCACATTCGCGGGGTCACCAACACCCTGCCGCTGCACGTGGAAATCCTCTACAACGAGTACAACCACGTGGCCGCGTTTGCCGTCGCCAGCCTGTTGCTGATCCTTGCGCTGTTCATCCTGCTGCTCAAGCAGTGGAGCGAATCCCGAATCAACCGCCTGCGCGCCAGCGCCGCGGAGGAATAACTCATGTCGATCGAAGTCCGTAACGTCAGCAAGAACTTCAACGCCTTCAAGGCTCTGAACAGCATCAACCTGGATATCCAGAGCGGCGAGCTGGTGGCCCTGCTGGGCCCGTCCGGCTGTGGCAAGACCACCCTGCTGCGGATCATCGCCGGCCTGGAAACACCGGACGACGGCAGCATCGTGTTCCACGGCGAGGACGTTTCCGGCCACGACGTGCGTGATCGCAACGTCGGTTTCGTGTTCCAGCACTACGCCCTGTTCCGCCACATGAGCGTGTTCGACAACGTCGCCTTCGGCCTGCGCATGAAGCCCAAGCACCAGCGCCCCAGCGAGAGCAAGATCGCCGAGAAGGTCCATGAACTGCTGAACATGGTGCAGTTGGACTGGCTCGCCGACCGCTACCCGGAGCAGCTGTCCGGCGGCCAGCGCCAGCGTATCGCCCTGGCCCGCGCCCTGGCGGTGGAGCCCAAGGTGCTGCTGCTGGACGAGCCCTTCGGCGCCCTCGACGCCAAGGTGCGCAAGGAGCTGCGGCGCTGGCTGGCGCGGCTGCACGAAGACATCAACCTGACTTCGGTGTTCGTTACCCACGACCAGGAAGAAGCCATGGAAGTGGCCGACCGCATCGTGGTGATGAATAAGGGTGTGATCGAGCAGATCGGCTCCCCGGGCGAGGTCTACGAGAACCCGGCCAGCGACTTCGTCTACCACTTCCTCGGCGACTCCAACCGCCTGCACCTGGGCGAGGACCAGCACGTGCTGTTCCGTCCCCACGAAGTGTCGCTGTCGCGTTCGGAACTGGAAGACCATCACGCCGCCGAAGTGCGCGACATCCGTCCCCTGGGCGCCACCACCCGGGTGACCCTCAAGGTCGAAGGCCAGAGCGAGCTGATCGAAGCCGAAGTGGTGAAGGACCACGACAGCCTGATCGGCCTGGCCCGTGGCGAGACCCTGTTCTTCAAGCCCAAGGTCTGGCAGAAGCACACCAGCCTCTGACCCCGCCGACATCACGCCTGCTGTAGGAGCTGGCTTGCCAGCGAAAGCGTCCTCCAGGTTTGCACCTGGCTCGAAGGCCCCTTCGCCGGCAAGCCGGCTCCTACGGGGGCTTGATTGTTGGCCGCAGTATTTCTCCTCAACCTCGCGTCCTGTAGGAGCTGGCTTGCCAGCGAAAGCGTCCTCCAGGTTTGCACCCGGCTTGAAGGCCTCTTCGCCGGCAAGCCGGCTCCTACGGGGGCTTGATTGTTGGCCGCAGTATTTCTCCTCAACCTCGCGTCCTGTAGGAGCTGGCTTGCCAGCGAAAGCGTCCTCCAGGTTTGCACCCGGCTTTGAAGGCCTCTTCGCCGGCAAGCCGGCTCCTACGCAGAGGATGTCGCGTATCGAGGGTGGGTGATGGCGTTCGGCTATTGCTGCTAGCTCGATTCGATCTATGGCCCGTCCCCTGGCCGCAACATTCCTTATCTACTCTGGAAATGGTGCCAGGAGGGCGCAATTGAAGAGTCCTTGAAGGACCGGCGTTCTGTCTCCTGGCCAGCCTGATGCCAAGGAGACAAGCATGAAAAAGGAACTCCATCGGCCCGGTCCGAGGTTCGGTTGTGCACTATGCGGTGCACTGCTCAGCCCTATGGCCCTGGCGCTCGCGCCCCCTGACCTGTCCTCGCACATACCCTACGACGTCGCAGTGACTGCCCCCCCGACACCAACCCTGGAAAGCCTGCAGCGGGATTTTGACGTGCTGTCCTGGCAGACCTTCATCGCCCTCAACTGGCCGGCCCAGGACGACGGCAGTCCCGGCATCGGGCCCATCGGCAAGGAGGACGGCCCCACCGTCTGGGAAGGCTGGAAAGAGAGCTATCAGATCTTCCGGGCCAAGGGCGAGAAGCCTTTGGCCTGGGATGCCCCGGCGATTCTTCCCAAGCCCTGTGAAGGGCTCAAATCCGGGCGCCTGCTGCAACAGATGGGCAAGGTCGCGGGTGTCCTCGATGAGTTCATCCAGCCGTTCCAGAGCGGCCCGCTGGTGGACCAGAGCGGCACCTACACCCGCAACGAAATCGTGGTCAACCGGCCGATGTTCAACGATATCGTCGACAAGGGCCTGTACAGCGTCCAGGGCCAGCAGGCGTATTTCGCCGCCAGCCCGAACAACCGCGTGGCCTTCAGTTGCAGCTCCAATCCCCACCAGAAACTCGGCGCAATCATGGTCAAGGCCTCGTGGAAGGTGCTGGACGGCAACGACCAGCGCAGCCGCTTCCATACGGTGGATGCCCTGGTCTATACCCCCGGCAACAGCGACCCGACCCATGGGCCCATCGTGGAAGAGTCGTGCAAGGCGGAGTCGGTGGGGCTGGTGGGCCTGCATATCGTGCACAAGACCGCACTGGCGCCGCAGTGGGTCTGGTCGACCTTCGAACACGTGGACAATGTGCCGGAAAAAACCACCCCACCGGAGCAGCGCAAAGGTCCGTACCTGTTCTACAACGCTGCCAGCCCGGCCAAGGTCAACGAGCCACCGCCCCGGCCCTGGAACCCGGCGGTCAAGGCCACGCCGTCGCAAATTGTCCGCGAGATCCCGCTGACCGAGGCCGCCAAGGCACTGAACAGCACCTACCAGGCGCTGCTGCGCACGGCCAACCCTCAGAGTGTCTGGGCCAACTACCAGATGATCGACACCCAATGGCCCGCCGATCCGGCCACGGACTGCGAGACGCCGTCGCCGACCAACCCCCTGGGCAGCCCGGCCCCGACCTTCCTCGCCAACGCCACCCTGGAAACCTTTATCCAGGGCACGGTGCCCCAGGCGTCCTCCAGTTGCATGGACTGCCACAACAACGCGACGACCCGGGTCACCCAGAACCCCCGCACCACTTTCGCCGACTTCACCTATCTGTTGGAGCGTGCCCAATCCACTGGCGCCGCAGGGAGCAAACCATGAGCACCGAGCGTGAGAACTTTGTCGGCCTGTCCACGGCGTTGCTGGGGATCGGCAAGGCCTTGCTGGCGCCGTCGATCGACCCCATCGACCTGCCCAGCCAGTTTCTGGCCTATATCCGCCCGAAGCTGACCGAGGCCCAACTCAATGACCTGCTGAGCCAGTACGCCAGCCTGGTGGCTGACCAGCAGAGCCCGGAACAGATCGCCCGGGCGCTGCTGATGGACAACGGCCAGCCAGCGGCCACACCTGCGGCCAAGGCCTGTCGTTCGATCATGAAAATGTGGCTGCTGGGGGTCTGGTACCAGCCTTATGACGCCAGCAGCTTCAAGGCCGGGCAACAGTGGGTCGTGTCCGACCTGGCGTACCAGCAAAGCTGGGCCTGGAAGGTCGCCCAGGCTCATCCCATGGGCTACAGCCAGTTTCATTTCGGCTACTGGAACGAGACGCCGCCGAGCCTGGAGGCCTTTACCGGTGTACCCGCCAAGGGGCAGCAAGGAGCTTCGTCATGAGCACAGAACAAGCGGATGTGGTGATAGTCGGCGCCGGCCTGGCCGGTAGCATCATTGCCTATCAACTGGGTCTGGCCGGGATCAAGGTCCTGGTGCTGGAGTCCGGGCCGAGCATTCCGGCCAATCGCACGCAATACATGGAGCGCTTCTACAACGCCACCCTGAAGACCCCGGAGTCGCCCTATCCTCCGGCCAGCAACCTGCAGCCGCAGCTTTATCCGGAACTGCAGCCGGCCCAGCAGAATGCGCCACGGCCGACCATTGCCGACCTGATCAACGGCTGGCAGAACCCGCAGACCAGCTATCTGGTGCAGAAAGGCCCGCTGGCCTTCACCAGCACCTATGAGCGCGTGGGCGGCGGCACCACCTGGCACTGGGTCGCCACCTGCCTGCGCATGCTGCCCAATGACTTTCGCCTCAAGTCGCTGTACGGCGTCGGGGTCGACTGGCCCATCGGCTACCAGGATCTGCAAAGCGCCTACTGCCGCGCCGAGGCGGAGATCGGCGTGGCGGCGGATGTGGGTGACCAGGACTACCTGGGCATGACCTTTCCCGAGGATTATCAATTCCCCATGCACAGCATTCCGCTGTCCCTGGTGGACGAGCGTTTCGTCAAGGCGCTCAAGGGCCATTCGTTCGCCGGCATGCCGCTGCTGGTGAGCCCGACGCCGGCCGGGCGCAACTCCGAGCCTTACGCCGGGCGCCGGGTCTGTGCGGGCAATACCAACTGCACGCCGATCTGCCCGATCCAGGCCAAATACGATGCCACGGTGACCCTGAACAAGGCGCTGGAGACCGGCAATGTCCGGGTGCTGTACAAGAGTGTGGCGAGCAAGGTCAGGGTCGATGGCAAGTCCAGCATCAGCGGTATCGAGTTCATCCAGTACCAGCTGGGGGACGGCCCGCCCACCGCCAATGGCGTGGCCCTCGGGCAGCACTATGTGATCGCTGCCCACGCCATCGAGACCCCCAAGCTGTTGCTCAACTCAGCCTGTCCCGAGGCACCCCAGGGCGTGGCCAACAGCAGTGGTCAGGTCGGTCGCAGCCTGTCGGACCACCCGATCTACCTGGCCTGGGGGCTGATGCCGCCGGGGCAGACGGTGTTCCCTTATCGTGGGCCGGTGTCCACGGCGGGCATCGAGAGCCTGCGCGATGGGGCCTTTCGCAGCCGCCGGGCGGCTTGGCGCATCGAGATCGGCAACGAGGGCCTGAACTGGCCGATCGGCGATCCCTACACCACGGTGTGCGACCTGATCGACGGGCAGAACAACAGCCACACCAACCCGTTGCCGGGGGACAAGCAACCGCCCCTGGCGCTGTATGGCGGTGATTTGATCCGTGCCCTCAACGACCGCCTGATCCGCCAGTTCCGCATCGCTTTTCTGGTGGAACAGGTGGAGCAGGACCCGGATCGGGCCGACTGCTACATAGTTCCCTCCACCGAGTACAAGGACCGTTTGGGCATCCCCCGTCCGGAGATTCACTACAACCTGTCGGACTACACCAAGGAGGGTTTCAAACAGGCCCGGCAGGCCGCCACCTACATCATCACCGAGTTGCTGGGGGCCACCGAGCTCACGGACCTCAAGCCGGACCCCAAGACCAACCCCGGGTTCTTCGTCTACGACGGCGAGCCCTACAGCTTCCAGGGCGCCGGACACCTGATGGGGACTTACCGCATGGGGGCCAATCCCAGGAACTCTGTGGTGGACAAGCATCAACGCAGTTGGGATCACCGCAATCTGTTCCTGGTGGGAGACGGGGTGTTTCCCACCAGCGGCACCTCCAACCCGAGCCTGACCATCGCCGCGCTGGCGTTCCAGGCCGCCGATGTGCTCGCCAACGAGCTCAAGGCCAGTACCGTGATGGTCCAGGCCAATCAGCCCTGGCAAGGCACCGGGGTGCAACTCAATGGGATCAGTGCGCAGCGGGTGTGCTACGTCAGCGGGCACTGGTCTGCCAGCCCGGCGGGGGGCATGGTGGACGGCCGGGGCAATCCGGCCTACATCGCCAAGTCCGGCTATACCTTGCCTGGGGCCAATGAGGGGGCGCTGATCGGGCGCGTCGGGAGCGCTGGCACGCCCTTTCTGATCGGCGATCTGGCGCAGATACCGGCGGGCCAGCGAGGAGAGTTGCAGCTGTGCATCAATGACGACCTGGACGGACGTTATGGTGTCGGCCTGCAGGACAACCAGGGCGCACTGACGGTGCGAGTGGAGTTTGGCGGCTTGTGACCCATCCTGGCCGGGCGTGCAGTCGGCACGCCCGGCCGGGGACTTCAGATCATGGCTTTTTTCTGGCGCAGGGCCACGGGGCCCGAGCGCTGCTCGATCGCCTGCTTCAAGTCATGGCGCAGCCCCAGCAGGAACGCCAGTTCGGCCACCACGAACAGCGGGCCGACAATCAGCCCGGAAAGATCATCGACAAAGGCCGGCTTGCGGCCCTCGTAGTAATGGCCGATGAACTGGATCACCCAACCGATCACGAACAGGCCCAGGCCGCTGCTCAACCAGAGCCCGGTGCTTTGTGCTGCCAGCGCCTGCCCGGCCCAGACCGACAGACCCATCAGCACACTCATCAACACGCCCAGGCGCAACTCCAGGCGCAGGTAGAACACGGCCGAGGCCAGGGCCAGCAGCACGGCCGGCGACACCACCATCCCCGCCAGTGGCCAGGTGGGACGGGACAGCAGCACCGCCACCGCCAGTACGATCATGGGAATGCCGATAAAGTGGCTGGCAATGTTGCGCGGGTCGCGGTGGTAGGCGGCGTATTGACTGAGATGATCAACGAGGCTTTTCATTGTTGTTCCTCCGTTAGGGTGGCCCGATCATGCCCGGCCGCCGATCACGGCACTGTCAGCTAGGCGACAATCACGCCGATGCCTTGAGGAAAAGACCTGTTCATGGACATGCAGCAGTGGCGTGAATGCCTGATGACCGGCCAGTGGTTCAGCCACCTGCCGGATTCCTTACAGAATAGTTTGCTCGCCGGTGCCCGCCTGCGCCGATTGGCGCCGGGGCAATGCCTGTTCCTGCGGGGTGATCCACCCTGCGGTTTGTATGCGGTGCTGGAAGGAACGGTGCGGGTGGGCGCGGTCAGCGAACAGGGCAAGGAAGCCTTGCTCAGCCTGATGCAGGCGCCCCACTGGTTCGGCGAGATCTGCCTGTTCGACGGCCAGCCGCGCACCCACGATGCCTACGCTGAGGGTGCCTGCACCTTGCTCCAGGTGCCGCAGTCGAGCTTGTTGCAACTGCTGGAGCAACAGCCGCAGTACTGGCGTCAGTTTGCCCTGTTGATGAGCCACAAACTGCGCCTGGCCTTTATCAACCTGGAGCAGCTGAGCCTGATGCCGGCGCCGGCCCGTGTGGCCAGCCGCCTGCTGGCGATCGCTGCCGGCTACGGCGAAGTGACCCAGCGCCGCAACCTGCTGCAACTGCCCCAGGAGCAACTGGCACTGATGCTCTCGCTCTCGCGCCAGACCACCAACCAGATCCTCAAGGACCTGCAGAGCCAGGGCATCCTGCGCCTGAGCTACGGCGAGATCGAAATCCTCGACACCGACCGCCTGCGCGCCCTCGCCGGCCCCGCGTAGGGGCCCGCAAGACCGCTTTCGCCGGCAAGCCGGCGCCTACAAAATCCCGCGCGATTTCTCTGCCGACCGTAGGAGCTGGCTTGCCAGCGAAGGGCCCTCAAGACCGCTTTCGCCGGCAAGCCGGCTCCTACAAAGTCCCGCGCGATTTCTCTGCCGACCGTAGGAGCTGGCTTGCCAGCGAAGAGGCCCTCAAGACCGCTTTCGCCGGCAAGCCGGCTCCTACAAAGTCCCGCGCGATTTCTCTGCCGACCGTAGGAGCTGGCTTGCCAGCGAAGAGGCCCTCAAGACCGCTTTCGCCGGCAAGCCGGCTCCTACAAAATCCCGCGCGATTTCTCTGCCGACCGTAGGAGCTGGCTTGCCAGCGAAGAGGCCCTCAAGACCGCCCTCGCCAGCAGTCCGCTTCTACGAACCACGATAGGTCGAGAACCCATAAGGGCTGAGCAGCAACGGAATGTGGTAATGCTGCTCGGTCTGCTTGACCTCGAAGATCACCGGGATCTCGGGGAAGAAGGTGTCGCGCTTGGCCTGCTTGAAGTATTCGCCGGTCTTGAACACTACCCGGTATTCACCCGCCGTCAGCGCCTGGCCCGCGGGAAACAGCTCGCTGATCCGCCCCTGTTCGTTGGTGACGCCGCTGGACAAGGCTTTCCAGTCCTGGCCCACATGCTGCTCCAGGGTCACCTTGACCCCCGGCGAGGGCAAACCGTTTTCCAGGTTCAGCACGTGCACGCTCAAGGGATTGCCCGCCGCCAGGGCCAGGCTCGACAGGCCGCAGAAGCCGATAGCGGCCAGGCCATTACGCAAAACGTTCATGTCTCACTCCTTTCTCGATTGAACAAACAACAGACTCTGTAGCCGCTGCCGAGCCCGCGAGGCTGCGCATTAGCGCAACGCGGGCGCGGCTCTCCCGTTCACTGATGTCCGGCCTCGGCCGCCAACCCCACCCGCTGTGCCGCCTGTAACGCGCACGCCTCGTCCTGCGCCGCGCCGCCCGCACCGGCAATACCCATCGCGCCCACCAGCTGGTTATCGGCAAACAATGGAATGCCGCCGCCGAGCAACAGCAGCTCCGGCAAGGTGTTGAGATTGGCCGCCTCGGGGTTATTGCGCGCCCGTTCGGCGAACAGCCGGCTCGGGGTCTTGGTGGACAGCGCGGTATAGGCCTTGCGCTGGCTGGCGACGGTGTTGTGCGGGCCGACGCCATCACTGCGCAAGGTCACCAGCAGGTTGCCGCCACGGTCCAGCACCGACACCACGGCCGTGCACTGGGCCAGGCTGGCGTCGGCCAACTGACGGGCGGTGGCCAGGTCCAGCTCGGCGTGACGGGGCAGGTCCGGGGCCGCCAGGGCGCTGCCGGCAAGGCCCAGGCCAAGACTTAGAAGAAGGGTTTTGCACATCATGGGGAAGGCTCCGCAAAGACAGGCCGCCACCTTAGCCAGCGGTCCTCGTCAGAACCTCGTCAGTTGGATTACAAGTTTGTAATGGGCAAGCGCGCGCCGGGCGCCTAGCCTGTGCCGATCATTTCCGAGGTGCGCCATGCGTTTGCTGGTAGTTGAAGACGAAGCCAAGACCGCGAATTTCCTTGCCAAGGGCCTGGGAGAGTCCGGATTCGCCGTGGACGTGGCCCTGAACGGCCTGGACGGGCGCTATTTCATCGAGCAGCAGGAATACGACCTGATCATCCTCGACGTGATGCTCCCGGGCCTCAATGGTTGGCAGTTGCTGCAACTGATCCGCCAGCGCGGCGCCACCCCGGTGCTGTTCCTCACCGCCAAGGACGCCATCGAAGACCGGGTGCGCGGCCTGGAACTGGGTGCCGACGACTACCTGCTCAAGCCCTTCGCCTTCGCCGAACTGCTGGCCCGGGTGCGCACCCTGCTGCGCCGTGGGCCGCTGCGCGAGGCCGAGTCCTTCAGCATCGCCGACCTTGAGATCGACGTGCTGCGCCGTCGGGTCAGCCGCGGTGGCCAGCGCATCGCCCTGACCAACAAGGAGTTCGCCCTGCTGCACCTGTTGGCCAGCCGCCAGGGCGAAGTGCTGTCGCGGACCCTGATTGCTTCCCAGGTGTGGAACCTGAATTTCGACAGCGACACCAACATGGTGGAAGTGGCGGTGCGCCGGTTGCGGGCCAAGGTCGACGATCCCTACATGCCCAAGCTGATCCACACCGTGCGTGGCGTCGGCTACCAGCTGGAAGCCCCGGATGAAACGCTCTAGTTCCATCGCCTGGCGGCTGGCCCTGGCCTTTGCCGCGGTCTGCGCCCTGGTGCTCAGCGTGATTGGGGTGTTTCTCTACCGCTCCCTGGCCGGGGAAATCGCCTACCGCGACGACCTCGCCCTGCTCGGGCGCCTGGAGCAGGTGCGGGCCCTGCTCCAGGACAGCGACAGCCTGGACGCCCTGCAAGCCCGGCCCCGGCTGTACCAGAACATGCTGGGCAACCAGGACAGCCTGCTGCTGGTGCTGCGGGCCGATGGCTCGACGGTGATCGGCATCAACCCGCGGCAACAGCGCTTGCCCGAGCTGCTGCCGATCGCCCAGGAGCGGCGCCCGCAACGCGGCGACATCCGGCTCTGGCCGGGCAGCGACCACGTCCCGGTGGCGCTGCTGGCGGGGCAGGCCAGCGGCCCCAAGGGCGAGGTCCTGACGGTGATTGCCGGAAAGATCCTCAGCGAGCGCGAGCAGATGCTCGCCAGCTATCGCCTGCGCCTGTACCTGGCGGTAGGCCTGGGGGCCTTGCTGGCCTTCGCCCTGGGCCTGCTGTTGTTACGCCGGGGCTTGCAGCCCCTGCGCCAGCTCAGCGAGTCGGTGCGCGAGATCGATCTGCGCAGCCTCGACCGGCGCCTGCACACCACCGGCATTCCCGCCGAATTCCACGAGCCGGTGCAAGCCTTGAACGCCATGCTGGCGCGCCTGGAAGAGAGCTTTCAGCGCTTGTCGCAGTTCTCCGCCGACCTGGCCCATGAAATCCGCACGCCGTTGCACAACCTCCTGGGCAGCAACGGCCTGGCCCTGAACCAGCCGCGCAGCGCCGCGGAGTACCAGGAAGTGCTGGCCTCCAACATGGAGGAGTTCGAGCGCCTGGGACGCATGGCCGAGAACCTGCTGTTCCTGGCCCGGGCCGAACAGGCCGATGCGGCGCTGGACCGCCAGCTGCTGTCACTCTCGGGCGTCGGCGCGCAGTTGTGCGACTACTTCGAGGCCCTGGCCGATGACCGGCAGATCCGTCTGGAAAACGGCTTTTTCGGTGAGCTGCAGGCCGACCAGCAACTGCTGCAACGGGCCCTGGGCAACCTCCTGGCCAACGCCGTGCGCCACGCCGACGCGGGTTCGCTGATCCGCCTGCGGCGCCGTGACGAAGCGGGCTGGTGCTGGCTGCAGGTGCACAACCAGGGTCCGGCGATTGCCCCTGAACACCTGCCCCGATTGTTCGACCGCTTCTACCGGGTCGACCCCTCTCGCGCCGAACCGGGGGATTCCGGCGGCCTGGGGCTGGCCATCGTGCGCTCGATCATGCTGCTGCATGGCGGTCAGGTGCAGGTGGCGAGCGATGACCGAGGCACGGTATTCGAACTGGGCTTCCCCCTCCTGTAGCCGCTGCCGAGCCTGCGAGGCTGCGACAAGGCCGCCAGGCCTTCAGCGGTCTGCAGTATTTGCGCCCGCGTTGCGCTCGTTCGCAGCTTCGCAGGCTCAGCAGCGGCTACAAGGCTGCAGGGGCTCAGCGCAAACCGTCGCGAAACTGCCCCGGGGTCATCCCGGTCCAGCGTTTGAAGGCCCGGCTGAAGCTGCTGGCATCGGCAAAACCCAGCAGGTAGCTGATCTCGCTCAGGGAGCATTCCAGGTCCCGCAGGTGCAGCAGGGCGAGGTTCTCCCGGCATTCGTTGAGCAGGGTGTCGAAGCGCGTGCCTTCATCCGCCAGGTGCCGTTGCAGGCTGCGCAAACTCAGGTGCAGGGCCTGGGCCACCCGTTCCGCGGAGGGCTCGCCTTCCGGCAATTGGGCTTCGATCACCCCGCGCACCTTGCGCTCCCAGGTCAGGGGCCGCAGTTGCAGCAGGGTGCGCTTGAGCACCGCTTCGTTGTGTTCGGCCAGTTCCGGGTTGGCGTCGTCCAGGTGGCTGTCGAAATCGTGCAGGCCGAATTCCAGGCAATCGTCGGCCGCGGCAAAGTGCACCGGGCAGCGGAACACCTTGTGCCACTGGCTCGGGTCCGCCGGGGCCGGGCGCCGCAAATGTACGGCCAGCGGCGCGTAGTCGCGGCCCAGGCGGTTGCGGCAGGTGCGCACGTAGATCGCGGCAAAGGCGTCGATCGCCTCGATGGCCGGCCGCGGCGCGCCTTCGGGCACCTTGAGGAAGAAGCGGTAGCGGTCCGGCTCGCGGGTCAGGGCCAGTTCCAGGGCGTCGCTGACCACCTGGTGATAACGCACGATGCGTTCGAACACTTCTCGCAGGCTGCCGCTGGCCACCAGGGCGTAGCCCAGGGCATGGAAGGTGGTGGGGCTGACAAAGCGCGACACCCGCAGGCCAATGGCCGGATCGCCGCTGGCCTGCACCGCCAGATGCCACAGGCGGGTGGTGGCCGACAGCGGGTAGCGGGCGTTGGGGTCGTCCATCCATTGCGGGTCGAGGCCGGCCTCGCGGCACAGCGCGTCGCTGTCGAGGTCGAGGGCGTCCAGTTGCTTGCGCAAGGCGCGGGTCCAGCTGGCGAGGGAGGTGGCTTCGGTCATGCGATTGGCGCGTCCGGTCAACAGGTTGGCGTTTACGGCTAGCGCCCGGAGCCGGGGCTCGGGGCAGGATGCACACATCACTGACCAGAGGATGGAATCATGCAGGGTATTTCTGCAAGCCCCGAGCGGATGAACGCACAACAGCGAGCGGCGCACATTCGCCAGGTGGTCCTGGCCCGGGGCGATGAACTGCGCCGGCGCTTCCCCTTGCTGCGGCACCAGGACGCCCTGGGCGCGGGGATTTTGCTAGTCGCCCTGTCCGGGATGCTGGGGTCAGCGGCGCTCTATGTCGGTGGCTACCTGGCCTGGTGGGCGTGCCTGCTGCTCAACGCGTTCTTCGCGTCCCTGACCCACGAGCTGGAACACGACCTGATCCACAGCATGTACTTTCGCAAGCAGCGCCTGCCCCACAACCTGATGCTGGCGCTGGTCTGGCTGGCGCGGCCGAGCACCATCAACCCCTGGGTGCGGCGTCATCTGCACCTCAATCACCACAAGGTGTCCGGCAGCGAGAGCGATATCGAAGAGCGCGCCATCACCAACGGCGAACCCTGGGGCATCGCCCGCCTGCTGATGGTCGGGGACAACATGATGGCGGCCTTCATCCGCCTGCTGCGGGCACCGGGGGCCAGGCGCAAGCTGCGCATCCTCGGCCGCACCCTGGCCGTCTACGCGCCCCTGGCCTTGCTGCACTGGGGCGCCTGGTACCTGTTCCTCGGTTTTCATGGGGCCAATGGCATCGCCGCGTGGCTCGGCAGCCCGATCCAGTGGTCACCGGACACCCTGGCGCTGATGCACGGCATTGATATCGCCGTGGTGGTGATCATCGGCCCCAACGTGCTGCGCACCTTCTGCCTGCACTTCGTCAGCTCCAACATGCACTACTACGGCGATATCGAACCGGGCAACGTGATCCAGCAGACCCAGGTGCTCAACCCCTGGTGGATGTGGCCGCTGCAGGCCTTCTGCTGCAACTTCGGCAGCACCCACGGCATCCACCATTTCGTGGTCAAGGAACCCTTCTACATTCGCCAGCTGACGGCGCCGGTGGCGCATAAAGTGATGGCCGAGATGGGCGTGCGCTTCAACGATTTCGGCACCTTTTGCCCCGGGCCAACCGCCTTTCATCCCGTGGAGCAGGTGGCGACGCAACCTGCGCGTAACGCCCGGGCTTGAGGGGGCGGACTGTCTTTCTGGTTAAATATCCAAGGACCGATGACGTTAAGCCAAGGTCACGCGGCGCCGGGAAACGCCCGGAATTCGCGAAGGGGCAACGACAGGGAGACAGTATGAACAGTGCGGTAAGGCGATTGATCGCCGTTGCCTTGATGAGTGTGGGCGGTCTGTCGCTGGCCGACCCGGTGGCGCAGGGCCGCGACGAGGCGCTGGCGCTGAGTATCTTGAAGCATCTGGAAGTGAACGGTTTTCGCAATTCCTTAAGGCCGCGGCACTACCCGGACGGCACCACGCTGGGCCAGACGCCCTATCGGATCTACGAGAAGGCCGCAGGCGCCGAGGGCACCTACAACGCGACGGACGAAGAACAAAGCTGGGTCTACAGCGTCAGGGTGATGGAGCAGGGGAAGCAGGGCATCACCATCTGTTTTGTCGACCAGAACCTGCACGGTAGCTACCTGGCCGCTTCGCCGTTGCGGGTCGAGAAAAACCGGGCGGGGCATTACGTCGTGGTCAAGGAACTGCCAACAACCCCGGCCTGCCGCATCACCCGAGGCTGAGGCCAGCGCCATGGCGCAGCCCGGTGTATTCACCGAGGATCGATACCGGGTTCTGTGGCACGCCGCCCGTTGAGCAGCGAGGCGGCGGTCTTGCCACCTTATCCCCACTGTCATGCCGGACTTGCCGATAACCCAAACGCACCGCGTAGGAGCCGGCTTGCCGGCGAGAGGGCCCTGGAGACTGGTGGTTGTTCTGGAGGACGCTTTCGCTGGCGAGCCAGCTCCTACACAGGCCCGCTCTTGCACGGTCCGGTTCATAGCCAGCGCCTGCAAGCTCAATCCGGCTGAAACGGCGATTCGCTGAGGATCACCCCGGTTTCATCCACGTAGCGCTGCCATTCCTCCAGCAGGGTACGCAGTTTGTCCGGTTGGCTCTGGGCCAGGTCGTGAATTTCCCCCGGGTCCTGGCTCAGGTCGTACAGCTGCCAGGTCGCCGGGCCCACGGGGCCGGGGATGTACACCGCTTTCCACTGGCCCTGGCGGATCGCCCGGCGGCCGAACAGCTCCCAGCCGGTCACCGTGTGCTGGTCATGCACCTGGGCGGTTTCGCCGGAGAGAAAGCCCAGCCAGGACTTGCCCCGCAGCGGCGCCACGTCGCGCCCGCGCCAGCGCTTGCCGGGGTGGCGCACGCCGGCCAGGTCGAGCAGGGTCGGGGTGATGTCCATCACCGTGCCGAAGCCGTGGCTGATCTGCCCCTTGAGCGGCAGTTGCGGGTAATGCAGCAGCGCCGGCACGCGAATCCCGCCCTGGGTGGTGAAGGCCTTGAACAGCCGCGACGGCGCCGTGGCCGCCTGGGCCCAGGCCGGGCCGTACCAGACGTAGGAGTTGGCCCGGCCGATGTTCTCCAGGCGGTTGTCGTAGTGCTGGTTGAGGTAGGTCAAAAGCTCCGGCCCGAACTTGGGAAAGGCCTCCAGCAGCGCGCCCTCGGCGCCGTTGTCGGACATGAACAGGATCAGGGTGTTGTCCAGCTGGCCCTGCTGGCGCAGGTAATCCACCACCCGGCCGATGTTCCAGTCCATGCGCTCGACCATCGCCGCATACACCTCCATGGCCCGCGCCGAAACCTGCCGCTGTTCATCGCTCAGGGCATCCCACTCGGCGTTCAGGTTGATCAGCGGATGGGGCTCTATCGCGGCATCGATCAGGCCCAGGGCCTTGAGTTTTTCCAGGCGCTCGCGGCGCAGCACCTCGGGGCCGGCGTCATAGCGGCCGCGGTACTTGGCGACGATTTCCTCGGGGGCCTGCAGCGGCCAGTGGGGCGCCGAGAACGGCAGGTAGGCGAAGAACGGCCGGCTCTGGTCGCGCTCCTTCAGGTACTGCAAAAGCTTGTCGCCGAAGGCGTCGGAGGAATAGAAATCCGCCGGCAGCTCATCGATGAAGCGGTCGTCCTCGATGTACAGCGCCGGGGTGGATTTGAGCAGCCCGGGGGTGTGTTCGTCGTAGGTCGGCTCGAAGCCGTAGTGGTTGGCCGCCCCCGGCAGCAGCGAGAACGAACGCTCGAAGCCCCGGGCATGGGGCGCGCGTTCGGCGGTCAGCCCCAGGTGCCACTTGCCGCTCATCAGGGTCTGGTAGCCGGCTTCGCGCAGCAGCTCCGGCAGGGCCACCACGCGGTCGTTGAGGTAGCCCTCGTAGCCCGGCTTGCCGATCAGCTCGGGGGTCAGGGCCTCGGCCATGGTGCCGATCCCGGCAATGTGGTGGTCGGTGCCGGTGAGCAGCATGGAGCGGGTCGGCGAGCAGGTCGGGGCGGTGTGGAAATCGGTCAGGCGCAGGCCGTTGAAGGCCAGGGCGTCGAGGTTCGGCGTGGCGATCTCGCCACCGAAGGCGCCGAGGTCGGAGAAGCCCAGGTCGTCGGCCAGGATCACCAGAAAGTTGGGGCGTTGCGGCATCGCGGCACTCCTGTTCAGCAAGCAATGAAGGTCAAGGGCAGGTCGCGGATCTGCACCGGCTGCGGCGCCTGGTAGTGATCATCGCTGGTCAGTTCGTGGAGCAGTTCTTCGCGCAGTTGGTGGAAGTCGAAAGCGCTGCGCTGGCGCGGATGTGGCAGGGCCACCTCGACCACGCGCTTGATGCGGCCCGGACGCGGCTCCATCACCACCACCCGGTCGGCGAGGAAGATCGCTTCCTCGACATCGTGGGTCACCAGTACCGTGGTGATTTTTGCCCGCTCGCGGATCGCCAGCAGCTCGTCCTGCATCTGCTGGCGGGTCAGGGCGTCGAGGGCGCCGAAGGGCTCGTCCAGCAGCAGGATGCGCGGGCTGGCCACCAGCCCGCGAGCGATGGCCACCCGCTGCGCCATGCCGCCGGACAGTTGGTGGGGATAGGCCCGGGTAAAGTCCTTGAGCCCCACCAGCTCGATGAAGTCGTCGATCCGCCGCTGGCGCTCGGCGGCGCTCAAGGGTTCGTTGACCAGGCCCAGGCCGATGTTCTCGGCCACCGTCAGCCAGGGAAACAGGCGGTGCTCCTGAAACACGATGCCGCGTTCGCTGCCGATGCCGCTGACCCGCTGGCCGTCGACCCGGATCTCGCCGCGAAACTCGGTGTCCAGGCCGATCAGCAAGCGCAGCAGGGTGGACTTGCCGCAGCCGCTGGAACCGACGATGGCGACGAACTCGCCCTCGGCGATGTCCAGGTTGAATTCGCGGATCGCCTCCACCTCGCCACCGGCGACGGCGAAGGTCTTGCCCACGTGATTGAAACTGACCAGGGGTGCGTTCATGCGTGTCTCCAGCGGGTGGCGCGGGTTTCGAGTTGTTGGCCCAGGCGATTGAGCAGGGCCCCGGTCAGGCCCACCAGGAGCATGCCGGCCATGATCAGGTCCATGCGCAGCAGTTGCTGGGCGCTGATCATCTGACTGCCGATGCCGCCGTTGGACGGCATGAAGTATTCCGCGCCGATGGTGCCCATCCAGGCGTAGATCAGGCTGATGCGCAGGCCGGCGAAGATGCCCGGCGCCGCCCCGGGCAGCACCAGTCGGCGCAGCCGTTGCCAGAGGTTCAGGCGCAGCACCTGGGCGGCTTCCGCCAGTTGCGGCGAGAGCTGGGCGACGCTGCGCTGGGTGGCGATGAACAACGGGAAGAACGCGGCCAGGGCGACGAACACCCATTTGGCCAGTTCCCCCAGGCCGAACCAGGCGGTGAGCAGCGGCACCCAGGCGAAAATGGCGATCTGGCGGATGGCGGCCAGGGTCGGTCCCAGCAACCGTTCAGCGAGGCGCGACAGCCCCAGCAGCAAGCCCAGGACCAGGCCCAGCCCGCCGCCCAGGGCCAGGCCACCCAGGGCGCGTCCCAGGCTCAGCCCCATGCCCCCGAGCAAGCTGCCGTCCCGCAGGCCGTCGACGGTGGTGCCCAGTACCACCAGCGGGCTCACCAGAATATTGGCGTCCACCCATTGCCTTGCGCTCGCCAGCTGCCACAGGCCCAGCAAGGCCAGGGGCAGCAGCCAGGGTTGCAGGCGCTGCCAGCCCTGATAGCGCGGACCGCGGCGCAGGGCGGCGGTGGCCGGGTGCGGCCAGTGCACCAGGGTGCGATCCAGCCAGCCGATGCCGCGGTCCATGCACACCCCCAGCACGCCGATCACCAGGATGCAGACGAAGACGATGTCCAGCATGAACAGCTGGCGCGCCCAGACCATCAGGTAGCCGATGCCTTCGCTGGAGGCCAGCAGTTCCACCGCCAGCAGCGAGGTCCAGCCGGTGGCCAGGGCCAGGCGCACCCCGGCCATGAAGGCCGGCAGCGCGGCGGGCAGCACCAGGCGGCGCACCAACAGCGCCGGAGGCAGGCGCAGCACCGCGGCGGCTTCCCGCAGCCGGGGCTGGGCGTCGCGCACGCCCACCAGGGTGTGCAGGGTCACCGGCACCACCACGGCCTTGACCAGCACCACCAGCTTGAGCACTTCGCCGATGCCGAAAAACACCATGAACAAGGGAATCCAGGCCAGGGTCGGAATTTGCGCCAGGGCGCCGAAGGAGGGGTACACCAGACGCTCCAGGCGCCGGCTGAAACCCAGGGCACCCCCCAGCAGGGCGCCGGCGGCGATGCCCGCCAGCAAGCCCCAGAACAGCCGTTGCAGGCTGATCGCCAGATGGCTCCACAGCTCACCGCGGCCCAGCTCCAGGGCGCTGCTCCAGACCAGCGCAGGGGCCGGCAGGATCTGTTCGCTCATCCACAGGTTGCGGCTGGCCAGCCACCACAGGACGAACAGGCTCAGGGGCAGCAGCCAGGGCAGCAGGCGCTGATGGATTGCGGGCCAGCCCGGGCGTCCGGTGGACGGTGCCGCCAGGGGCAGGCTGAGCAGGGAAACACGGGCCATGGATGACCTCCGTCGTCGGGTTCTGCATGGCATGGGTCGACGCTGTAGGAGCAGGCTTGCCAGCGCATCGGCGCTTGCCGGCGATGCGGGGCTGGCGGGCCTGTTCGCCGGCAAGCCGGCGCCTACGTGATATGCGTTTGTGGTCTATTAAAATTCTTATCGATTCTATTAAGAGATAAGAGAAGCCATTTAAGGCTGGTTGGCCGACACGCATCCAATGCATTTGAAGAATATTTTTCATGCATTTCATGCATGTCCCCGGAGGCGCCCGTGGCTGCTGGGTTATTCAATATGGTTATTAAAATGTGAATTTATAGTATTTAAAGGTTGATCGATTCCGTGCCTACCTTCTGCTCCTCACAGCCTTTGCCATCAGGAGCCGCACCCATGAACCTTCCCTTCAAACGCGTCATCAGCCTGTTCGCCGCGCCGGCCCTGGCGGGGCTCCTGGGTTGCCTGCCGCTGCTGGCCCAGGCCGCCGAACTCAAGGAAATCCGCATCGCCGTGCCCGACCTCAGCGCCGGCACCCAGCACAGTGGCGGCGGGGTGGTGGACGTGCTGCGTCAGCAACAGATCTTCGAAAAGGCCTTTGCCGACCAGGGCATCCAGATCCAGTGGAATTTCTTCAAGGGCGCCGGGCCGGTGATCAACGAAGCCTTCGCCAACGGCCAGGTGGACCTGGCCTATCTCGGCGACCTGGCGGCCATCATCGGCAAGTCCAACGGCCTGGATACGCGTTTGCTCAGCGCCTCGGCCCGTGGGGTCAAGCATTACCTGGGGGTGGTGCCGGGCTCGGGGATCAAGACCCTGGAAGACCTCAAGGGCAAGCGCGTGGCGGTGTTCCGGGGCACCGCCACCCAGCTGTCGTTCGACGCGGCCCTGGCCAGCCGGGGCCTGAGCGAGAAGGACCTGAAAGTGGTCAACCTCGACTTCAACGCGGCGGTGGCGGCCCTGGCGGCCAAGCAGATCGACGCCTCCTGGGGCAGCACCGGGCTCTCGGCCCTGCGCAGCAAGGGACTGGCCGAACTGCCCCTGAGCACCAAGGACTTGGGCGGCGCCGGCAGCGTGCAGAGCGTGCTGGTGGGCGCCGGCAAGTTTGTCGACGAGCACCCCGAGGCCGTGGAAAAACTGCTCAAGGCCCAGCAGCAGGCCGTAGAGTGGCTGACCCAGGACAGCAACAAGGACGCCTACATCCAACTGGTGTCGGGCCTGGCCAGCTACCCGCCGGTGATCCTGCAGGAAGACCTCAAGGACCAGCGCCTGAGTGAAATCTTCCCCTCGACCCTGGACCCGGTGTTCCTCGGCAAACTGCAGGACTCGGTGGACCTGGCGGCCAAGGAACGCTTGATCCGCAAGCCGTTCAAGGTAGAGGCCTGGGTCGCCCCGCAACTCGCCGCCGCCGGCCTCTAACCTCCTCCCTGTAGCCGCTGCCGCAGGCTGCGCCCGGCACCGTAGGGGCCGCTGTGGCCGGCAACGCGGTTTATCTGGAAGAACCGGGTGCCGTCTTGCGCCGACTGCGTCGTCGTTCGCAGCCTGCGGCAGCGGCTACAGGGTTAGACGGCGATGCCGTGGCTTTGCTGGTCGACCGCCACCAGCACTTCGATCAACTTGCGCGCCGCTGGCGACAGGCGAAAACCGCTGCGGCTGACGATGCCGCAGCGGGCGTTCAGGCTGTCGATGTTCTGCGGCAGGTTGCGCCAGTGCAGCAGCGCCAGCGACCCCTGCTCGATGTCTTCGGCGAAGGCCTCGGCGGTGCCCACGCCAATGGCATTGGACTGGCGGACGATCTTCACCAGCGCTGGAAAGTGTTCAGTCTCGATGGTCGGTGAAAAGTCGATGCGTCCGCTGAGGTTGGCCAAAAGCTTGCGGATCCCCGGGGGAATCAGGGTGGTGGCCAGGGGGTAGTCGAACATGTCGTTGGTGGACAGGCTTTCCTTGGCCAACAGCGGGTGCCCGGGGCGGCAGAAGAACACCCCGCGCTTGGGCGTCAGCGCCTGGGTCTGGTAGTTCGGATCGGCTTCGAAATGGCGGATGTCGGCGATGAAGAACTCGATCTCTTCGCGGTTCAGGCTGCGGCTGAGTTTCTCCCAGTTATCCACGGCAAAGCAGGTGCGCACCTTGGGGTGGGCGCTGCTGAACTGCGCCACCGCGTCGGGCACCAGCTTCACCGCCGGCGCCGGGCCGCAGCCGAAGCGCACCTCACCGGCGTCGAGCTTGGTCATCTGGGTTACTTCGCTGCTGAGCAAGGCCGCGCCCTGCACCAGGCTCAAGGCGTGCTGCAGCACCACCTGGCCTTCCGGGGTGGGGCGCAGGTCCTTGTTGCCTCGGTCCACCAGCACGCAGCCGAACTCCTGTTCCAGGCCCTGGATACTGCGGCTGAAAGCCGGCTGGGTGATGCCCATGGCGTCGGCGGCGCGGACAAAACTGCGGTGTTCATTGAGGGCGATGAAGTAACGCAATTGGCGAAGATCCATATGCTTTCCCGGCATCCGAAAAATAGCTCGAAGGCATTTGCGACGAGTGAGGCTGAGGTTTTAAATGCAAGCTCTTATTCCGTCAACGAAGCATGTAGTTATCTATTAGATCTAAATTGAATATAGATAGAGCGTTGTTTCGCGGCGGTTCCAACCGTAAGCAGTCGATGAGGGTGTACCTGATGAGCAATGCCGCCTTAGCCGTTAAACCCGCTGTTGATGCCCTTGAGATCCACCCGGTGGCCGGTCGCATCGGCGCCGAGATCCGTGGCGTGCAACTGTCCGGCGACCTTGATGCCGCCACCGTGGACGCCATCCAGCAGGCGCTGGTGCAGTACAAGGTGATCTTCTTCCGTGGCCAGACCCACCTCGACGACCAGAGCCAGGAAGCCTTCTCCCACCTGTTGGGCGAGCCGGTGGCCCACCCCACCGTGCCGGTGCGCGACGGCACCCGTTACCTGCTGGAGCTGGACGGCGCCGAGGGCCAGCGGGCCAACTCCTGGCACACCGACGTGACCTTCGTCGACGCTTACCCGAAAGCCTCGATCCTGCGCTCGGTGGTGGCCCCGGCCGCAGGCGGCGACACGGTGTGGGCCAACACCGCCACCGCCTACAACGAACTCCCGGCGGAACTGCGAGAGCTGGCGGACAAACTCTGGGCGGTGCACAGCAACGAATACGACTACGCCGGGGCCAAGCCCGACGTCTCGGCGGAGAAGCTGGAGCGCTACCGTAAAGTGTTCACCTCCACCGTATTCGAGACGGAACACCCGATCGTCCGTGTGCACCCCGAAAGCGGCGAAAAGAGCCTGGTGCTGGGGCACTTCGTCAAGCGCATCAAGGGCTATTCCCAAGCCGATTCGGCGCACTTGTTCAACCTGCTGCAAAGCCACGTGACCCGCCTGGAAAACACCGTGCGCTGGCGCTGGAGCGCCGGTGACGTGGCGATCTGGGACAACCGCTCGACCCAGCATTACGCCGTGGACGACTACGGCACCCAGGACCGCATCGTGCGCCGCGTGACCCTCAAGGGCGACGTCCCGGTGGGTGTCCACGGCCAGCGCAGCCAGACCATCAAAGGCCTCTGACCCACCCCTCAAGCCCCTACGGGCATTTACCCGATGCACCTGCCCACTGTAGGAGCTGGCTTGCCAGCGAAGGCGCCCCTGAGAGCGCTGCAAGGCTCAAGGGCCTCTTCGCCGGCAAGCCGGCTCCTACGAGAATTCACGCGATGGACCTGCCCACTGTAGGAGCTGGCTTGCCAGCGAAAGCGCCCCTGAGAGCGCTGCAAGGCTCAAGGGCCTCTTCGCCGGCAAGCCGGTTTCTACGAGAATTCACGCGATGGACCTGCCCACTGTAGGAGCTGGCTTGCCAGCGAAAGCGCCCCTGAGGGCGCTGCAAGGCTCAAGGGCCTCTTCGCCGGCAAGCCGGCTCCTACGGGATGGAAGGTTGCCGGGGGTTACCACACGCCGATCTGCACCAGCTTTTCGCTTTCCGGTTCGCCGTAGCGAAAACGCTGGCCACGCAGATCGATCTCTTCATGGCTGATGGTGGTGCGGCGTTTCAGGCCGCGCAGCCATTCCAGCAAGTACCCCAGGTGTTCTTCACGCACCGCGGCGTAGGCCGGGTCGGCCCCCAGGTCATGCAATTCCTGGGGATCGTTGTGCAGGTCGAACAGCTGCGGGCGGAAGCCGTCATAGGCCAGGTACTTCCAGCGTTCGCTGCGCACCATGGTCATGCGGCAACGGTCGATGGGCTGGCCCAGGCGCTCCCGGGCCGGGGCCTGGAAGGCGTAGTCGTATTCGCTGATGGCGTAGCGGCGCCAGTCCGGTGTCACGCCGTGCAGCAGCGGGATCAGCGAGCGGCCTTCCAGTCGGTGTTCGGCCCCCGGCAGGCCCAGGGCGTCGAGGAAGGTTGGCAGGGCGTCGATGGTTTCCACCAAGCGCTCATCCACCGTGCCACGGGTGATATCCGCCGCTGCCCGCGGGTCACGGACGATCAGTGGCACGCCCACCGCTGGTTCCAGCAGGAACTCCTTTTCCCCCAGGTAGTGGTCGCCGAGGAAGTCGCCGTGGTCGCTGGTGAAGACGATCAGGGTGTCGTCCCAGCGGCCATTGCTCTGCAGGACATCCAACAGCCGGCCCAACTGGTCGTCCACCTGCTTGATCAGGCCCATGTAAGTGGGCACCACGTTCAGGCGCACTTCATCCCGGGAAAAGTTCAGGCTCTCTTCATGCTGGCGGAAGGCGGCGTAGACCGGGTGGTCGCTGAGCTGCCCGGGCGCGGCGCGCACCGCCGGAATGATCTGCCCGGGGCCATACAGGGCGTGGTACGGGGCCGGCGCGATGTAGGGCCAGTGCGGCTTGATGTAGGACAGGTGCAGGCACCAGGGCTGCTCGCCCTGTTCGCCGATGAAGTCGATGGCGCGGTCGGTGGTGTAGACGGTTTCCGAATGGGCTTCGGCGACCCGGGCCGGCAGGTGAGCGTTGCGCATTTTCCAGCCGCTGAGGATCTGCCCCTGTTCGCCGGCCCCGGCGTTGGCCCAGTCGTGCCAGGGGTTGAGCCCGTCGTAGCCGAGGTTGCGCAGGTAATGGGTGTAGGGCGCGGCATCGCGCTTGTCGTCGAAGATCGGGTCGTCGGGGTAGATGCCGTCGTGGCGCAAGTAGGGCTCGAAGCCGACCTCGTTGAGCGCCTCGGCCTGGGGGCTGTCGGGGTCGATGGCCAGGCGCTGCAAGGCGTCGAGGTTGGGCGTGGCGTGGGTCTTGCCCACCAGCGCGGTGCGGATGCCGTGGGGCCGCAGGTAGTCGCCCAGGGTCAACTCTTCCAGGGGCAGGGGCACGGCGTTCCAGGCCACCTGATGGCTGCTGACATAGCGCCCGGTGTAGGCCGACATGCGCGACGGGCCGCAGATGGTGCCCTGGGTGTAGGCGCGGCTGAAGCGCACCCCGGCAGCGGCCAGGCGATCGATGTTCGGGGTGTGCAGGTGTGGGTGGCCGTAGCACGAGAGGTAATCCCGGCGCAGCTGGTCGCACATGATGTAGAGCACGTTGCGCACGGGGGAAGGGGTATTGGACATGGGGTTCACCGAGGGGAAGACAGGCGCGTTTTTTCGCCTCCGGCGGGGCCTCCCGGCAAGCGCATTTGCCGAATAGTTTTGATGCAGGGCGTGCATCGCTCAGGTCCTTGTAGCCGCTGCCGCAGGCGGCGATCGGCCGCGCAGCGGCCGCCGGGGATTTGCCGTGGATGGCCGGGGCGAGGACTGCGTCCTCGTTCGCAGCCTCGCAGGCTCGGCAGCGGCTACGGGTGCAAGTGCAGGGGGCGAGTGTCGGGGCAGGACGCCAGTCAGGGGCTCAGACGGCGAGGTTGTCGAGGGACGGCAGCGCTTCGTCCTGTTCGTCGATGGCCTTGATCTCTTCGATCATCGCCGCCGCCAGGGGCGAGAGGCGGTAGCCGGCGCGGCTGACGATGCCATAGCGGGTGTAGAGCTCTTCCAGGTCGTCGGCCAGGCCGTCGATCTTCAGGCACACCAGTTCGCCCTTGGCGTTGTGCAACGCGTCGCTGTAGGAGCCGACGATGCCGATGGCGTCCGAGCGCAGCACCACCCCCAGCAGGCTGTAGCTGTTTTCGCATTCCACATTGGGCGTGAAGTCCGGCTTGCCGCAGAGGTCGACGATGACCTTGCGCAGGTTCGGCGGGCGGATGGTCACCGCCAGCGGGTAGCTCATCAGTTCGCTGGCGCTGACGCTGTCGCGCTGGGCCAACGGGTGCCCGGCGCGGCAGCAGAAATGCCATTTGCGCGGGCGCAGGCGCTGGGTCAGGTAATCCGGGTCGGCCTCGAAGTGGCGGGTGTCGGCCACGAAGAATTCGAACTCTTCGCTGAGCAGGCGCTTGCTCAGGCTTTGCCAGTCATCCACCTGGAACTGCACCCGGGCCTTGGGGTAGCGCCCGATAAAGCTGCCGATGGCCCGGGGGATCAAGCCCGAGGCCGGCGCCGGGCCACAGCCGAAGCGCAACTCTCCCGCCTCCAGGCCATTGAACTGGCTGATCTCGTTGGCCATCTGCTGGGCCCCGCTGACCAGCCGACGCGCATGTTCCAGCAGTAACTGGCCCTGCTTGGTCGGGGCCAGGTCCTTGCGCCCGCGATCCACCAACTGGCAGCCGACGCTGTGTTCCAGGGCCTGGATGCTGCGGCTGAAGGCCGATTGCGAAAGGTTCACCGCCGCCGCGGCCGCGACAAAGCTGCGCTGTTCGGCGAGGGCGATGAAGTGACGGAGCTGGCGCAGGTCGATATGCATTTTTCACATAAAAAATATCGGGGAAATGCATTGGCTATGCATTAGGTCGACTCCTTATAAAGGCAATCTCTTATGCAGTAAATCTTTGTAAAAACATAAATAAATAACTTTAAGGAATATACGAGGCTGTATATTTTCTGACCAGGAGCCGCCCATGAGCCCGTTGTCCCTCGCTTCACCCCTCTCGCCCCGGCGGCTCAAGCGCCTGCCCCTGGCGCTGTTGCTGGCCGGCAGCGCGAGCTGGACGCCGACCTGGGCCGAAGACGCCCCGGCGCCGGATGCCGCGCCGGCCAAGAGCAGCGCCAGCAAGGCCAAGGCCGATGACGGCCAGTTGCAGACGGTGACCGTGACCGCCCGGCGCCGCGAGGAAAGCTCGCAGAACGTGCCCACGCCCATGAGCGTGGTGGGCGGCCAGGCCCTGGAGAGCCAGCGGGTGTACCGCATTCAGGATCTGCAGCAACTGGTGCCCAGCGTCAACGTCGCCTACATGCATGCGCGCCAGTCCAGCGTGTCGATCCGCGGCCTGGGCAACAACCCGGCCAGCGATGGCCTGGAAGGCAGCGTCGGGCTGTACATCGACAACGTCTACCTGGGAAGGCCGGGGATGGCGGTGTTCGACCTGATGGACATCGAGCAGCTGGAAGTGCTGCGCGGTCCCCAGGGCACCCTGTTCGGCAAGAACACCACCGCCGGGGTGATCAACATCAGCACCCGGGCGCCGAGCTTCACCCCGGAACGCAGCATCGAAACCTCCCTTGGCGAGGACGGTTACTTCCAGACCAAGGGCACGATTTCCGGGCCGCTGACCGATGAGCTGGCCGGGCGTTTTTCCGCCTATCGCACCCGCAGCGACGGCGACATCAAGAACGAATTCGACGGCCATGACCTCAATGGCGGATCGCGCCAGGGCTTTCGCGGGCAACTGCTGTACAAGCCCAACGACAGCTTCAACCTGCGCTGGATCGGCGACTACAACGAAGAGGATTCCAGCGCCGGCACCCGGGTGCTGTACAGCACCGGGCCGACCATCAACGGCACCAACGTCTACGAGTCCCGCGCGGCGGCGGCCGGGGCGACCCTGGTCAACGGATCGCACCGCAAGGTCAACCTGGACAACGACCAGCATGTCACGGTGTTCCAGGGCGGCACGTCCCTGGAGGCCAACTGGACCCTGCCCAGCGATTTCACCCTGACCTCGGTCAGTTCCTACCGCTGGTGGAACTTCACCCCGCGTAACGACGATGGCCTCAACGTGCCGGCCAGCTACAACGCCGGGGTGTCGGTGGAGGACAAGCAGTGGTCGCAGGAATTCCGCCTGGCCTCGCCCACTGGCGGCTTCTTCGACTACGTGCTGGGCGCCTACTACTTCGGCTCCGACCTGGACAACAAATCCTTCGCCTATTACGGGCCCAAGGCGGACATCTGGAACGGCACCCCGGCCGGGGCCCTGAGCAACGTCACCAGCATCGGCAACGGGCATATCCAGACCAACAGTTTCGCCCTGTTCGCCCAGGGCACCTGGCACCTGACCGAGCGCCTGGATTTCACCGCCGGGCTGCGCGGCACCTACGAGGAAAAAAGCGCCTGGGTCAGCCGCAACGCGCCGCTGGGTGGCGCCGCGGTGGCCGGTGCCGCCGCCAACGCCCGTCGTGGCCGTGCCGGGGCCTATGATTCGGGCGACCTCAACCAGTACAGCACCAGCCCTTCGGGCCTGCTCAACCTCAGCTACCGCTTCACCGATGACCTGCTGGGCTACGCCACCCTGTCCCACGGCGAGAAGTCCGGCGGGGTCAACCTGGCGGTGGGCTCGGCGCCGACCGCCGGGGCCGACTCGCTGCTGATCGGCACCGAGCGCGCCAACAACGCCGAGCTGGGGTTCAAGAGCACCCTGTGGGACCGCCGCCTGCAACTCAACGCCAACCTATTCTGGACCCAGGTCAACGGCTACCAGACCAACGCCTACGACAATGCCAACCGCGTGCAGTACCTGACCAACGCCGGGTCGGTGCGCTCGCGCGGGGTGGAAGTGGAAAGCACCCTGGTGCCGATCCGCGGCCTGACCCTGAACCTCAACGGTTCCTACAACGACGTGCGCTACCTGTCCTACAAGGATGCGCCGTGCCCGCCGGAAGTCAGCCTGCGCCCGGGAGCACCGGCCTCCTGCGACCTCAGCGGCCACCAGGTGGTGGGCGCCTCGAAATGGATCGGCAACGCCAACGGCGAATACAAGTGGAACCTGGACAACGGCCTGGAAGAGTACGTCACCGCCAGCTACGCCTTCCGCTCCAAGGCCGTGGGCACCGTGGAAGATTCCGCTTACGGGCAGATCCCCAGCTACGCCGTGGTCAACCTCTCCACCGGCCTGCGCGGCAACTACGAACAGGGCCAGTGGGACGTCTCGCTGTGGCTGAAGAACGCCTTCGACAAGACCTACTACACCACCCTCTGGACTGCCGGCAACGGCGGTTACGAAGGCCTGCTGGGCACCCCGCGAACCCTGGGCGTGACCGGACGCTACGACTTCTGAAACCCGGCTTCACGTATCTCGCGCCGGGTCTGCCGGCGCCCTTCGACCTGAACAGGAGTGCTCGTCATGCTGCGCGTCAAAAGCGTTTTGCCCTGGCTGATTGCCGCCAACCTGCTGGCTTCGGCGGTGCAGGCCGCCCCCAGCGTCTACCCCACCGGAGTGACCCGCTACGATCCGGCCAGGGCCTATAACCAGTACGTGATCTTCAGCGGCGCCGACAAACAGACGCACCTGATCGACATGAACGGCAACGAGGTGAAGCACTGGCCGCAAGCCGGTTTCCCCTCGGCGATCATCGACCCGCAGCTGGTGAACGGCGAGCGCGGCCGGGTGCTGTTGCAGCTCAAGGACAAGGATCCCGGCCCCCTGGGTTCGGCGGGCAATGGCCTGGGCAACCAGAGCGTCGGCGAGCTGGACTGGAACGGCAAGGTGCTCTGGCAATGGGGCGACCAGGCCCCGGGCGGCGCCGCCCAGCAGCACCACGACCAGCGCCGCCTGGGCAACGGCAACACCCTGGTGCTGGCCAACAAGGTGCACAAGGTGGCGGGGTTCAAGGTGCCCCAGGTGATCGACGATGCGATCTATGAAGTCAGCCCCGACGGCCAGGTCAAATGGCAGTGGCTGGCCTCCGAGCACCTCAGGGAGTTCGGCTTTACCCCGGCGCAGTTGAAGCTGGTGTACGGCAGCGACAACCCGGACTACCTGCACATCAACAACCTCAGCGTGGTCGGCCCCAACCAGTGGTTCGACGGCGGCGATAAACGCTTCGCCCCGGACAACCTGCTGATCGATTCACGCAACGCCAACTTCATCGCCATCCTCGACAAGCACAGCGGCAAGGTGGTCTGGCGCCTGGGGCCGAACCTGGCGCCGATCAACCCCAAGACCGCGGCCAAGGTGCCGCGCCCGGTGGACCAGTTCGTCGGCCAGCATGACGCCCACATCATTCCCGCCGGCTTGCCGGGCGCCGGGCACCTGCTGGTGTTCGACAACCAGGGCACGGCCGGCTACCCCTCGGTGCCTTTGGGGCTGATTGCCGGTTCCCGGGTGCTGGAGATCGACCCGATCAAGAACGAGATCGTCTGGCAGTACAGCGCCGCCAGTTCCCGGCAGCCGGGCTGGGCCTTCTACAGCTCGTTCATCAGCAGCGCGCGGCGTTTGCCCAACGGCAACACGCTGATCGATGAGGGCATGAACGGACGCTTCTTCCAGGTCACGGCTGGCGGCGAGATCGTCTGGGAATACGTCAGCCCCTACCTGGGCAAGGCCCCGGGCAGCGAGGCCGTCAGCAACTGGGTGTACCGCGCCTTGCCGGTGAGCTACGACTGGGTGCCCCAGGGCACACCGCGTTCGGAAACCGCGGTGAGTGTGCCGGAGTCGGGGCTGAAACCGGCCAGCGCCAGCGCGGGGATCTGAGCTGGAGGCCGTGCCGTGGCTCGGCTTGGGTCGGGCTGGCGCCCTAGCGGGAGCAAGCTCCCTCGCCACCAATGAGGTGCGGGAGTTGCTCTGGGCTGGGCCTCAGAAGTAGAAGTACAGACCGGTATCCCGTTCCAGGGCCAGGCGATTCAGGGCGATGAGCCTGTGGATAAGTTCATCCTCCGCCGTCGCGGTCCGGGTGAGGATCGACAGCGCCGTGGCCAGGGCGGCCTGGCCCTGGATCGAGGCGTCTTCGTAGTCATCGATCAGGCTGCCCAGGGCGCGGTTCAGGCTCGGTAGCAGGTCGCTGCGGGACAGCAGCGCCCACTGCTCCGGGGACAGCGCCAGTTCCTCCAGGTCGCCCGGCAGGCATTGGTCCAGATCCAGGCGCTGCATGGCGGCCTTGCTGGTGGGCACCACTATCCATTTTTGCGGTGCGCTCATGGCTGCCACAGTTCGACAAAGGCCTTGAAGTCGGCGGCCACCGGGTAGCGGCTGGCACTGTCGGGATCGAAGATTTCCACCGCCACGCCCGGGCTGTTGAAGTCCAGGCAGATCAGCAGGCCGCCGGCGTCCCGGGCAATCGGCAGGCAGCCTGCGGGCAGTCCCGGCACGCGGCCCGGACTGGCGTACCAGAGCAGGCTCCAGGGTTGGTTGCTCAGGCCGAACTCGAAGAACTCGCTGATGCAGGTGTAGTCGTTGCCATAGCGGAAGGTGCCGATCCCCGGGGTGGCGGCCTCGGCGTATTGCACCAGCTCCAGGTACAGCGACGGAAACTCAAGGCCGAGGCGTTGCTGCACCTGGGCGATCAGCTGTTCGTTCACCGCCGATCCGGGTTCGATTTCCCAGGCAGTCCAGTCCAGGGGCATGTTTGACCTGCGCCTTGTCGTTGAGGGGGCTGCGCCCGCGCGAGGGGGATCGGGCGGGCGGCGAGGGGCGATTGTAAGCGTGTCGCTTGGTGCGCGGTAGGCGCTTAGTTGCAGCTGTGGCCTTCGGGCAGGGTGACCGTGTATTTGCGCTGCACGCGGTTACGGAAGTCCAGGTTGTCCAGGCTTTCCTGCACCAGGAAATCCTCGACCTTGGCGTCCTGGCAGTCCTCGTTATAGGACGAGGCCCGCAGCAGGAACACCGTGCGCCGGCTCTGCTCGTCCTTGGCCTTGATATTGAAGGTCGACAGGGTGGTGTAGCCGGTGCGCTCCGAGGAGCCGATGGCACGGTAGGACATCGTTGGGGTGCTGGTGCACACGGTCTGTTGGTTCTTGCCGGGCATGCACGTGGTTTTAGTGCTGCTGGGCACCTGGCCGTAGTCGGTGGCGGTGTAGCGGTAGCTGGTCTTTTTACTGCCCACGTCCAGGGCAATGTTCATGCGAAACGGCGGGTGGTTTTTCGGCAACGACGACTCGGTATACACCTGGGTGAAACCCATGCCGTGCAGGGCGGCGACCATGTCGCGCAAGTAGTAGCTGGCCTTGAGGCCCTGGGCGTCCTTGGCGCTGTTGACGGTCACCAGCACTGGAGCCTTGGGGTCGAAGTAATAGTCTTGGGCCGGGGTGGCGTCGATGGCCACTTCGAGTTTGTTGGCGCAGCCGGTCAAAAGCAGGACGAACAGAAACAGCGGGCAGAGCAGGTAGCGAGTCATGAATAAGCCAATGTGCAACGTGAGGAATGGATAAGGCTTTAACGATCGAGACTCGGTTCGAACAAACGCGGGGGGTTACGCAGGCTCGCTGGCCTGATACTCCAGCAGGTCGCCGGGTTGGCAGTCGAGTGCAGCGCAGAGTTTGTCCAGGGTCTCGATTTTCATCCCCTTGACCTTGCCATTTTTCAGCAACGACAGATTCGCCTCGGTAATGCCCAGGATGGCGGCCAACTCTTTGGAGCGAATCTTGTTTTTAGCCATGACAACGTCAAGCCGAACGATAATGGTCATCTCATTGTTCTATATGTAGTGACTGTGCTCATCACTGAGGACTTTGGCGTCGCGCATGATAATGGAAAACGAGCAGAGCAAGATTCCTTTGACCACCTCGTAAGCGGCGTAGGACGAGAAGCCCGCGGAGATCTGCAGGATGCGCTGGCCGGGCGGCAGGTCGAGGGACAGGGCCAGGCCTTGCAGGGTTTCCATCATCGGGAACGTGGCCGGGGCGACGATCCACAACATGCCCACGCGCCAGAGGATGCGGATGTTGCGATCGCTCCAGGTTTCGCCGCGCGACAGGCGCAGGAAGAACACCCCGGTCAGGTACAGGGCGAAGCTCGACAGCAGCAGGGGCAGGAAGTCGAGAATCACCAGCAGGGTGAAGCTTGCGGAGGAGAGTTTGAAGTCGGCTTCCAGCAGGCGGGGCGAGTGGTCGGCGAAGACGCTGAGCAGTGCGCCCAGGACCTGGTCCTTGTTGTAGATCCACATTCCGGCATTGCCACCGACCTCGACGACACCCATGACCCAGGCCAGGATCGCGGCCAGCAGGCCGACCCGTCGCAAGCGGTATTGGGCCGAGCCGTTGATTTGGGAGTGCATGCGTTATTCCTTGCAAAACTTGGGGGTGGCTGATTATTGATAAATAATTATCGAATTACAATAATTTATTTCTCTAGGATTGTTCTCGTCTAGCCGCCTGGAATGATGTTGTGGCGAGGGAGCTTGCTCCCGCTCGGGCGCGCAGCGGCCGTAAAACCTGTGCTTGCGACAGTCAGGGAGTACATATCCACTATCGAAGCCTTTCACCCGCCGCCACGGAGTGTGAGCCCCCACCGCGTCCCTTTGATTTTTCACCATGTTAGGTATACGTTACATTTAATCAATTTTGTTGCGTATAAAGAACATGGACTACCTTCTTATCACCGCGCGCCTTGGCGAGCAGGTTCGCCAGCGCCGCCTGCATCGTGGCCTGACCCAAGCCAGCCTGGCCGCCTTGGCCGGCGTGACCCGGCAGAAGGTCATCGCCATCGAGCGGGGCGACTTGTCGGTGGGCATGGCGGCCTATGCGCGGGTGCTGGGAGCCCTGGACTGTGAATTCACCCTGGTGCCTGCCGCGATGCCCACATTGGACGAGATCCAGGGAGTGTTCGACTGATGGCCACGGTGCTGCAGGTAGCCACCCCGGCCGGTGACAGCGGGAAAATCCACCGTGGCGCTGGCGATTATCTGTTTCGCTATCACGATGATGCCCGGGCACAGGCGGCAATCAGTCTGCTGATGCCCGTGCGGCTGGATGAATACCGTTATCGGGAGTTGCACCCGATCTTTCAGATGAACCTGCCCGAAGGCTATGTGCTGGAGCAACTGCGCAACCGCCTGGCCAAGGTGGTGAAGGTTGACCCGATGTTGCTGCTGGCGCTGTCCGGCAGCAGCGCGCCGATCGGGCGGGTCGCGGTGAGCTCGCCCGAAGTCGATGGGCTGTTGCAGCGACAGCAGTTTCCCGGGGAAAAACTTGAAGAAATCCTCGCGTGGGATGGCGCCGAGGACATCTTTGCCGACCTGGTGGACCGCTACATCCTGCGTGCCGGGATATCCGGCGTGCAGCCCAAGGTGATGGTACCGGAGCGGCATGACGCCGCGTCGCAGCGTTTTACCTCGAACACCTCAGAGTTGATCATCAAGAGCGGCCGGGATGAGTTTCCGGGGTTGGCGATCAATGAATTCCTGTGCATGTCGGTGGCCAGGGAGGCGGGGATGGCGGTGCCCGAGTTCTACCTCTCCGATAACGCCAAACTGTTTGTCATGCGCCGCTTCGACCGGGACGAGCAACTCGGTTGCCTGGGGTTTGAAGACATGGCGGCGTTGATGGGGCTGGGTGCGGAGCAGAAATACAGCAAGAGCTATTCGGCCATTGCCAAGGCCGTTCGCCTGTTCTGCCCGCCTGAGCAGGTGCCGGGTTCACTGGTGCAGTTGTTTGCCATGGTCAGCCTGAGCTGCATGGTGGGGAATGGCGATGCCCACCTGAAGAACTTCGGGCTGTTGTATTCCGATCCTGGCCAGCGCGATGCACGGCTAGCGCCGGCCTACGACATCGTCAACACCACGGCCTACATCCCACAGGACGTGCTGGCCCTGGATCTGCTGGGCAACAAGTCCCTGTTTGCTTCGCGGCAGGGGTTGCTGGAGTTCGCCAAGGTCTGTGATGTGGCTCGTCCGCAAGAGGTCATTCGTGGGCAGTTGGACGCACTGGAGCGGGTGTTGAGCCGATCGGCCGAATGGGGCGAACGGGCACCGCATGTCGTCGCGGCGATCCGGCACTGTGCCGAGCCCTTTATGAAAACCTTTGGCTAGTGCCTGTGTTGTCGGGCCGTGCGTTGCGGCGGCCTACCGGCCGCCACGTTTCCTGTAGCCGCTGCCGAGCCTGCGAGGCTGCGAAAAGGACCGCAGGGCCTTGCTTGGCGATCTCGCGCCGGTCCTCTGACGCCTGGCGGATCGCCGCGAATCCTAAAGAGCTACGTGGTGCGGTCGAATCAGTCGCGCTTTGGCTCCAGCAAGTCGAACGACAGGACCTTGATTCGCCCATCGACGCTATAGACGAATCCAACCCGAGCACCGGGATGCAGGTGCTCCGCCAGGCGGTAGCTCTCCCAGGCGTTGAGCGTGCGTTGCCCATCGGCTGATGGCGTGCGTTCCCCCGAGCGCAGGGGTGTGCCCAGCAGGTCGTGAATGTCGGTGCGGGTCATGCTGCGTGAGAACGGGGCGGGCAGTTCGCCGCTGTAGAACGAGCGCCCCTGTTCAAGGGGCACCAGCTCGATCAGGACCTTTTCCAGGGCCAGGCTGTCTTCCCGGAAGTCCAGCATCAGGCCGGGTTCGACGATCACGGTCAGCCATTCGAATTCGTCGTAGAGCTTGCCCGTCGGGCGCTCGATGCTTTCGCCTTGGGCGACCAGCTCTTCGTAGGTGAGGCCCATGCCCTGTACCAGGCGGCTGATCGTTGCGGCGTCCATGGGGGCTTCGTGTCCTTGATTGAGTGCGTGCTGATTGTCGCGAAGGGATTCTACGTGGCGCCGGGGCCGATGGAAGGGAATGGCAATACTTCGGCGATTGTTCCGCCAGGACCTCCTGCCTATAGTCCGGCCTGTCACCGACGCATCGGTGACCGATCTTAGCCGGTCGAAAACAAATGATGGACGCATCAACTGCCCATCAGACGTTGGGGCAGTTCCTGATTTTCATGATGGTCGCGTTCGGCTAAGGAGTGTTATCCATGTCCGAGTTCACCCCGCTACAAAGCAATCTCACCCCTACCCCGGTGCTCTACCTCAACCCTGCCGCCCCTCCGGCCGATCTCTATGGCTGCGCTGTGCAGCGGATCAAGGCCACTCGCGATCTGATGCACAGTCTCAACTGCCTGAGCATCAAGGGTGTTGCCGATCAAGACCTGAGCCATGTGGCCAATGCCGCCCATCTGCTGCTGCAGGACGGCTGCGATGTGCTGGATGCATTGCAGTGGCGGATCGAGGGCTGATCCGTACCTTGACACTTGTCCGCCTGCGAGCCCTCGCAGGCGGCATCGATTGACGGTTGCGCTCAGGTCGCTGGCGCGACAGTGCCGATAGTGACCCTGGCCTGATAACTGGCCGGGCTGAAGATCCGCGTCAACAGCAGCATCGCCAGGACACCCACGATCAGCACCCACCAGGCGCTGGCAAAGCTACCGGTGACTTGTCGCAGCCAGCCGCTCAGCCACGGCGAGACGGCGTTGAGCAGAAAACCCACGCCCTGGACAAAGGCCGCCAGTTGCCCGGCTTCCCGGGGATCACGGCGGTGATCCAGGGTCAGGATCAGGCTCAGGGCAAAGCAGGCTCCCAGGCCGAAGCCGATCAGCGCCACCCACAGGTGCGTGCTCTGCAAGGGCCACAGCACCAGCCCGAGAAACCCCACGGCCTGGGCCGCGAGGCTGATGCCCAGCAGTGGGCGGCGGTCGCTGCTGCGCTGGGCCAGGGCCGGCATCAGTAGGGCGGCGGTGACTTGGAAAATCGTCATGAAGGCCAGCAGCGAGCCGCTCTGGGTAGCACTCCAACCCAGCTGCAGGTAGTAGGCCGGCAGCCAGGCCACCATGCTCATGTAGCCGCAGTTCACCAAGCCGAAATACAACGCCAGCAACCAGGCGCGGCGGTTGTTCCAGAGCCCGGCCCCGGAGGACTGGGCGCCGTTGCGGCGGCCGGCGCCCAGGGGCAGGCACAGCCACAGCAGCAGGGCGGCCATGGCCGGCAGCACCCAGACGCCAAGCCCCACCTGCCAGTTGGCGAAGTGGCTGGCCACTTGCGGGCTGAGCAGGGCGGCGATGCCGCCACCGCCCATCAGCGACGCCGAGTAGACGCCCATGGCCAGGGCCACCCGCTGTTGGAACTGGCGCTTGATCAGCGCCGGCACCAGGGCCTGGATCAAGGCCACGCCGGCGCCGCCGAGCAGGGCGGTGGCGAGCAAGGCCGCGGCCTGGCCGAAGAACAGCCGCACCAGGCAGGCCAGCAACACCAGCAGCAAACCCAGGGACACACCGCGGCGTTCGCCGAGTCGGGCTTCGATGCGTACCCCGAGCAAGGCCACCAGGCCCATGCAGATCACCGGCAGGCTGGTGAGCCAGGCGCTGCTCTGGAAGCTCATGCCGGTGGCGCCGCGAATCTCGTTGAGCAGCGGGCTGACCGAGCTGAGGATCGGTCGCAGGTTCAGGCCCAGGCACACCAGCAGGGCCCAGCCGGCCCAGTGCCGGAAGGTGGATTCAGTTCGCGGCATGGTGCGCCTGCCAATCCTGGTACAGGGCGATCATCGCCGCCTGGGGCAGGTGCAGCAGCGGCAGGCGCTGGGCTTCCAGGGGCTTGCCCAGTTGCTGGTAAATGGCCGCGGTGGACAGGCCGAACGGCTCTGCCTGTTCATTGCTGGCGGCGAACACCGCGCGGGACACGCCGCACAGGTACATGGCGGCCAGGCACATGGGGCAGGGTTGGCCGCTGGCGTAGATCACGCAGTCGTCCAGGCGCGGGCCCAGTTGCCGGCTGGCGGCGCGGATGGCGAGCATTTCGGCGTGGGCGGTGGGGTCCTGGCTGAGGTGGATTTCATTCACCGCCTCGGCCAGCACCCGGCCGTTGCGCACCAGCAGTGCGCCGAACGGGCGGCCGCCCTGCTGGACATTGTGCCGGGCCAGTTCAACGGCCCGTTGCAGGTAGTGTTGATCGTCGTGCATGCAAGGTTCCTAAAAAGGGGGGCTTCAGGTGGCGCCGGCCTCGCGCAGCAGCTTGGCGATGGCCCGCTGGCCACGGCGTTCGGCCTGTTGCAAAGGGCTGAGGCCGGCGCGGTCCGGCAGGTTCAGGTCGGCGCCGGCGGCAATCAGCTGGGCGACGATCTGCTGGTGCGCCGGACCGCCGTCGGACAGCACGATGGCTTCCATCAGGCAGGTCCAGCCCAGGTGGTTGACGTGGTTCAGGTCGACGCCGGCTGCGATCAGCAGGCCCACGGTTTCCACATGCCCGCGTTCGCAGGCCGGGATCAGCGCGGTGCCGCCGTAGCGGTTGGTGCTCTTGAGGTCGGCGCCGTGGGCCAGGGTCAGCTTGAGGATTTCGTTGTGGCCGCTGGCGCCGGCCAGCAGGTAGGGGCTGTCCTGGATCAGGTTCTTGCGGTTGACGTCGGCCCCGGCTTCGATCAGCGCCCGGGCGATGTCGATGCGGTTGTCGCGGGTCGCCAGGAGCAGCGGACTGCTGCCGTCCAGGCCCCGGGCGTCGGGTGCCACGCCCTGTTCAAGCAACCGTTGCACCTGTTGCAGCTGACCCTGGCGCACCGCCTCCAGCAACGAGCCATCGCTGGCCATGACCAGCCCCGCCGTGAGCAGACCGGTGGCGATCAGGCCGCATTTCAGAAAGCGCTTGAGTTGCATCAGAACCTCCCGTTCCTGCCAATGAAAGGCGAGTATGGTGATGGCCCTGGGTATTCTGAAATTAAATATAACCATGCCAATCAGTGGCATTGAGGATGGTAGATCGCGATGCTGGATCCCGTGTTGCTTCGCAGTTTTGTCGCGGTGGCCGACAGCCAGAACTTCACCCGCGCCGCCGAGCGCCTGCACCTCACGCAGTCCACGGTGAGCCAGCAGGTGCGGCGCCTGGAAGAGAGCCTGGGCTGCCAGTTGCTCGACCGCGACCAGCGCCGGGTGGTGGCCACGGTGGAGGGCGAGCGCCTGCTGGCTTATGCCCGGCGCATCCTGGCGCTGCATGAAGAGGCCTGCGATGTGCTGGTCAACCAGCGCGGCGAAGAGGTGCTGCGCCTGGGCGTGCCGGAAGACTTTGCCGCCGAGCGCCTGATGCCCTTGCTCTCGCGCTTTGGCCTGGACTATCCGGCGGTGCGCCTGGAGGTCACCAGTGGTCTGGGACCTGAGTTGCTGCGCCAGTTCCGCCGTGGCGAGTTCGACCTGCTGCTGGTCAAGCAGATGGGCCACAGCGACGACTGCCTGGAGTCCTGGCCCGAGCCGCTGTGCTGGGTCGACAGCCTGCGTCAGCCAGCCTTGGGCCGCGATCCGCTGCCGCTGGTGGCGTTTCCGGTGGGCGGGTTGTATCGCCAGGAAATGCTTCACCACCTGGAGGTCGGCGGCTGGCCGTGGCGCATCGCCTACTCCAGCGCCAGCCTGGCCAGTGTCTGCTCGGCGGTGGCGGCGGGGCTGGGCATCAGCCTGTTGCCGGTGCGGGTGCTGGGCAAGGGCCACCGGATACTCGACGCCGCCAGCGGCCTGCCGGATATCCAGGGCGTGCGCCTGGCGCTGTATGCCGGCAATGGCTTGAGTCGGGCCGGCAAGGCGTTGCAAGAGCAGTTGAGGGCCGTGGCCAGCGTCAAGCCGCAAGTTGAAAACACCGGGAAGTTATAAGTGCTTTTGTTTCGGTCATAACTTATAGAGAGCCGATTGCAGGCTATAGCTATTTAATTAGTTGTTGCGAAAGTTTGTTTTGGACAGAGTTATAAACGCCGACCATGCTGGGTTTGTGAGTTCCAGGAGGAACTTGCTTCATTGGACGAAACATTCAACCGCATAAGGAAACCCGCATTATGTCGAGCATCAATGGAACCTATGTAAACTCCAACGCTGACGCCCGTCTGGTCGTGACCGACGGCAACGACTCCAACGGTTCGTTCAGCGGTGAGTTGACCCAGGCCGGGGTCAAGTACAGCGTCGCCGGGCATTACCACTTCCAGAACAGCACCGGGCAGCCGACCATCATCAATGTATCAGGCTACAACGATGGCTACGGCTACCAGGCCTGGGCGCTGTTTTCACCCGACCACAACTATTCCCGGTTGCGCGCCTCCGGTGCCCGTAGCAACTTCAGCGGCGATGTGGTCGGCCTGAGCGGTGAGTTCGTCAAGCAATAACAAACTCGATAATAATCAGCCGCTGAATACGCGCTGCCTTATATAAGGTGGCGTGCCGGTTCAGCGGCTTTGTCGTGTCCGCTTGTAAAGTTAATTAAGTACATGGGCGCTGAAGTTGGTTTCGAGTGCAATGGGGTTCTATTTTTTTTGCACTAACAGGCCTGCTTCGATGCTTTGCGGGAATATTTTCAATGCCTGTAAGGCATGGCGTTTTTCCCTCTTGGCTACAGCCCTTGAATCACGGGGCCTGAGCTGTTCAGGGTGAATTCAATATTCCGTTTCGATCTATCTATAACTTGAAAGATTACTTTAAGAGATAAGCATGGGGCACTGATCATTGAGTCCCCGGCAGCGTTGCGTGGGGGGTGTTCAAACGCCGCTGCCGGGTTATTCAAAAGATCGTAGGGAGTGAATCCATGGGCAATGTCCAGACCGCCGCCAGTGC
This sequence comes from Pseudomonas sp. Os17, assembly GCF_001547895.1. NCBI lineage: Bacteria > Pseudomonadati > Pseudomonadota > Gammaproteobacteria > Pseudomonadales > Pseudomonadaceae > Pseudomonas > Pseudomonas sp. Os17. Next base: position 252,450 of record NZ_AP014627.1, read on the forward strand.
ACACGAGGTGCTGTGGCGCCAGGCACCGAGCGGCGAGTTGGTCGACCTCGGCCGGCCTCACCGCTCGCCGCTGGGCCAATTGCGTCTGCAACGCACGCCCAAGGGGGTATTGCGCCGTCGTGAGGCGATTCTCCTGGGCGTCGCGGCTCTGGTATTGCACGGTGCAGTGATCTACTGGCTGAGCCAGAAACCGACCCCGGTGCTGCCCATCGTGCCGCCGGAAATCCCGCCCATGACCATCGAGTTCTCGCACCCGGCACCGCCCGTGGTCGAGCCGCCTCCGCCTGTGCCGGTACAGCCGGTGGTGGAGCCGCCGCCTCCGGTGGAGGACGAGCTGGCGGTCAAGCCGCCACCGCCCAAGCCGGTGCCCAAACCCAAGCCCAAGCCGGTGCCCAAGCCCGAGCCGAAACCCGCGCCCAAGCCGGTGCAGCAGACCCCGGCGCCGCCGCAACCTGCGGCGCCGGTAGCCGCCCCGGCAGCGCCCGCGCCACCGGCCCCGGCCCCCGTGACCCCGGCTTCGGCCAGCGCCGCGTACCTGAAGAACCCGGCGCCGGAATACCCGTCCCTGGCCCAGCGCCGGGGTTGGGAAGGCACGGTGCTGCTGCGGGTGCATGTATTGGCCAGCGGCAAGCCCGGAGAGATCCAGATCCAGAAGAGCAGCGGTCGCCAGCAGCTCGACGATGCGGCCCTGGCTGCGGTCAAGCGCTGGAGTTTCGTTCCGGCCAAGCAGGGCGACGTGGCCCAGGACGGCTGGGTCAGCGTACCCATCGACTTCAAGATTCATTGAGCCGCAAGGCCGATCAAATAACGCGCGCTAAACGCTTACACAGAGGGAACACATCATGACGTTACTGGCATCTCCACTGGAATCCATCGAAAGCGCGGTGATCTGGCTGTTGGTGGTCTTCTCCGTCGCCACCTGGGGCCTGGCCCTGGTCAAGGGCGTGCAGTTCGCCCGCCTCAAGTCCCAGGATCGCAAGTTTCACAATCAGTTCTGGGCCGCCTCCAGCCTCGATTCCGCCGCCCCCCTGAGTGAAACCCAGCCCGGCGCGGCGGCCCGGGTGGCCCAGGCCGGCTATGCGGCGATCCAGGTCGGTGACGCGCCCCATGCGGCGGACCTGAGCCAGGCGATCAACCACCAGGACCGTCTCGAACGCGCCCTGCGCCAGCAGATCGTGCGTGAGCGCCGCTCCCTGGAAACCGGCCTGGCGGTGGTCGCCAGTATCGGCAGCACCTCGCCCTTTATCGGTCTGTTCGGCACCGTGTGGGGGATCATGGAAGCCCTGAAAGGCATCAGCGCTGCGGGCTCTGCCAGCCTGGAAACCGTGGCCGGGCCGATCGGCGCGGCGCTGGTGGCCACCGGTGTGGGGATCGCCGTCGCGGTGCCCGCGGTGCTGGTCTACAACTACTTCCTGCGGCGCCTGAAGCTCACGGCTGCGGACCTGGACGACTTTGCCCACGACTTCTACAGCCTGGCGCAGAAGAACTCGTTCCGTGTGCTGATCCACCCGAGCGTGCACAAGGCTGCGGCCCAGGGCAGCCAGCAGAAAGTCAAGGAGGCGTCCTGACATGGCCTTCTCCACTCAAGACAGCGATGAGGTGCTGAGCGAGATCAACGTCACCCCGCTGGTGGACGTGATGCTGGTGCTGCTGGTGGTGTTCATCGTCACCGCGCCGCTGCTGACCAACGCCATCCCGATCAACCTGCCCAAGACCGAGGCCGTGGCCCCGGTGGAGCAGAAGGACCCGCTGGTGGTGAGCATCGACGGCGCCGGCAAACTCTTTATCAACAAGGACGAGATCCAGCCCGACCTGCTGGAAACCAACTTGCAGGCGGCCAAGGCCAAGGACCCGCAAGTGCGGGTGCAGCTGCAGGCCGACGATGGCGTCAATTACGGAGAAGTGGCCCGGGCCATGGCCTCCATCGAGCGGGCGGGCATCACCAAGCTTTCAGTGATTACCGCGCGCTGACACCGAGCAACAAAGCCACGACTTTTCAGGCCGTCTCCTTGGCAGGGTGCGGCCTTTTTTTTGCCTGGCGAAAATGCCCCCTGCAAAGCCCTCCACCGAAATCGCCCTCCCGTTACCCCCTTCGCCGGCAAGAACACCCGCGCAATCGTGCCAACTGTAGGAGCTGGCTTGCCAGCGAAGGCGCCCGCCAGAGCGACACAAGGCCCGCAGGCCCTTTCGCCGGCAAGCCGGCTCCTACAAAAACACCTCCGCAATTGCGCCAACTGTAGGAGCTGGCTTGCCAGCGAAGGCGTCCTCAAGGTTGCGCAAGAGCTGATGGCCCTTTCGCCGGCAAGCCGGCTCCTACGGAGAGCGGGGATGTTTGATATTCATTTAAGGTATTAATAAATAGCTTCTTATTCCTTAACGAATATAAATCCCCTCCCTATACTCGTTCGGGAACAGACACGCAGCAGGAGAGTTCCCCATGCGCAACGAATCCATTCGCTACTTGATTGTGCCGGGCTGGCAAGGATCGCCAGAAGATCATTGGCAAACCCATTGGCAGAACAGCCTGCCCAACAGTGCGCGGGTGGAGCAGGCCGATTGGCTGACGCCGCGTCGCGAAGACTGGGTGGCGGCCCTGGCCGAAGCCATCGCCGCCGACGACACCCCGGTGATCCTGATTGCCCACAGCCTGGGCTGCATCACCGTGGCCCACTGGGCCGCTCGCGCGCCCTTGGCGGCCCTGCGCCAGGTACGCGGCGCGCTGCTGGTGGCGCCGGCGGACGTCGAGCGTCCGGCCTGCGCCCCGGCGCTGCGCAATTTCGCGCCGATTCCCCGGGACCTGCTGCCGTTCCCCAGCCAGGTGGTCAGCTCGGACAACGACAGCGCCGTGAGTGCCCCGCGGGCCCTGGAACTGGCCCGTGACTGGGGCGCCGAAGCCGGGATCCTGGCCGGCGCCGGGCATATCAACGTCAAGTCCGGCCACCAGCGCTGGGAGCAGGGCTTTGCCTATCTCTACCGCCTGCAGAACCGCATGGAGCAGCACGCGCTGCGTCGTGCCTGATCGTCCTTTTCCTGTTTAAGCGCCCCCGTCCCCAGGCGGCCTGGGGCGGGAGTCTGCCATGAGTTCTCACACCCCTTTCGGCCAGCCGTTGCTGACCTTTCCCGATGCGGAAAAAAGCCCCCTGAGCATCCGCGCCAAGGCGCTGGTGTTCGTCGACCCGCGTTCGCGGCAACTGCGTGAAGAGCTGGAGCAACTGGCGCCGCGTGCGGTGTCGGTGCTGATCCGCGGGGAAACCGGCACCGGCAAGGAACTGCTGGCCCGGCACATCCACCGCGCCAGCGACCGCAGCGGCCTGTTCGTCTCGGTCAACTGCGGCGCCATCAGCCCGACCTACGCCGACGCCGAACTGTTCGGCTATGCCGCCGGCAGTTTCAGCGGCTCGGCCAGCAGCCGCGCCGGCTGGTTCGGCTCGGCCAATGGCGGAACCCTGTACCTGGACGAGATCGGCGACCTGCCGCTGCCGATCCAGACCAAGTTGCTGGCGGCCCTGGAAAACCACGAAGTGACCCGGGTCGGTGCCCAGCAGCCGAGCCCGGTGGACGTGCGTCTGGTGGCGGCCACCAGCATCGACCTGGCCCAGGCGGTGGCGGCGGGCAAATTCCATGAGCGCCTGTATCGCTACCTCAGCGAGGGCCAGTTGGAACTGCCGGCGCTGCGCGAGCGGGTGGGGGACATCGAGTCCCTGGCCGAGTACTTCCTGGGCATTTACAGCCAGCGCCTGGACCTGCCGGTGCCGCTGATCAGCGAAGCTGCGCAGCAGGCCCTGGAGCGCCACAGCTGGCCAGGCAATACCCGGGAGCTGGAGAACGTCATTCACTTTGCGCTGCTGGTCAGCAGCGGCGAGGAAATTCTTCCCGAGCACCTCAACCTGCCGCCGACGCCCTCGCCGCTGGAGCAGATCGAGCAGCTGCTGCGGCAGATCGCCGAGAGCGGTTCAGACGCGGACCGCCAGGCCCTCAAGCGCCTGCTGGCGGTGTAGCCGCTGCCGCAGGCTGCGACCGGCTGCGCAGCAGACGCAAAACCGTTCACCAGGATCCTGCTGGAGTGCCCCGATGCCCCTGGCGCCGACTGCGTCGTCGTTCGCAGCCTGCGGCAGCGGCTACAGGGGAGTGCTAGGCCCTCAAGCGCCTGCGGCAGCGGCTACAGGGCGCGGTGGTGGGGCGGGATGTATGAACAAAATGGAATATGAACGTGAATAAAAGATATTGTTCGGGAATAAAAAATCTCGGTATTGTCCGGTTCACGCCAGCAGTGGCACATCACTGGCACCCCGATACGCACCTCATTTGACGCCGTCGTCGATCCCGACACCTAAGGACATCGCATGAAAAAAGTTCTGTTGTTCACCGCACTGGCGGCAGCCCTGAGCGCCGGTATTGCCCAGGCCGCCGAGAAGCTGGTGGTCGCCGCGACTCCGGTGCCCCACGCCGAGATTCTCGAGCTGATCAAGCCGACCCTGGCCAAGGAAGGCGTGGACCTGGAAATCAAGGTCTTCACCGACTACGTGCAACCCAACGTGCAGGTCGATCAGAAGCGCCTGGACGCCAACTACTTCCAGACCCTGCCGTACCTGAAGAACTTCAACGAAGGCAAGGGCACGCACCTGGAAACCGTGATCGGTGTGCACGTCGAACCCTTCGGCGGCTACTCGAAGAAGGTCAAGTCCCTGGCCGAGCTGAAAGACGGCGCCACCATCGCCATCCCCAACGAAGGCAGCAACAGCGGCCGGGCCCTGATCCTGCTGCAGAAGGCCGGGCTGATCGAGCTCAAGGATCCGAAGAACGCCGTGTCCACGCCCAAGGACATCGCCAAGAACCCGCACAACTTCAAGTTCAAGGAACTGGAGTCGGCCATGCTGCCGCGGGTCCTGGATCAGGTTGACCTGGACATGATCAACACCAACTACGCCCTGGAAGCCGGCCTGAACCCGGCCAAGGATGCGCTGGTGATCGAAGGCGCCGATTCGCCCTACGTGAACTACCTGGTGGCGCGTCCGGACAACAAGGACAGCGCGGCGATCCAGAAGCTGGCCAAGGCCCTGACCAGCCCCGAGGTGAAAGCCTTCATCGAGAAGAAGTACAACGGCGCGGTATTGCCGGCGTTCTGATGAACTAGGCTACTGATGCGATAAACCCCTTCAAGGTTTGAACGCCGACGGCTGGCACAGCGTCGGCGTTTTTTATTGCGCCGGCAAAAGCCGCAGGCGCCGGCCGGGCGGCGTTGTGCTTGCCGGCGAGGAGGCCCTCAGGCCGGGTGCAAAGCTGATGGACGCCTTCGCTGGCAAGCCGAGGCCTGCACCCGCCGGCTCCTGCAGTGGAGCGCTATTGCCAGTGGCTTGGAGGGCTCGGCGCAAGGCCGTCAGCCATTTCACCAGCTCATGGGGATCCAGCGGTTGCGGCGTCTTCGCGTTGGCCATGGTGATTGTCCTGGTCAGGCTCAAGGGCAGAAAAGGTAGTAGCTCGGCGCCAGCCCGGCAAATCCGCGGGTTAGGTTTTTGGGTGATATCAATATGCCGTAACGGTATTTAAATTCTGCTTTTTATAGCTATAAAGTCGCGGCAGCCGGGCGGTTACCCACTGCCCCACGGACTGCACCACCGCCGCTGTACCCCAGCGGCGTCCAGGATGATTCATGACCCTCGATTACGCGTTTATCCTCAGCACCCTGCCGGCCTTTCTCAAAGCCGTGGGGGTGACCCTGCAGGTCGGCCTGATCGCCATCGGCACGTCCTTGCTGGTGGCCCTGATCAACGCCACTGTCCTGGTGTTTCGCACCCCTTACCTGCACCGGCTGATCGGCCTGTACGTGGAACTGGCGCGCAACACACCGCTGCTGATCCAGCTGTTCTTCGTCTACTTCGCCTTGCCGGCCCTGGGGATCAAGGTCTCCGGCTTTACCGCGGCGATCATCACCATGACCTTCCTTGGCGGCGCCTACCTCACCGAAGTGCTGCGCGCCGGGGTCGAAGCCGTGCCCCAGGCGCAGCTGGAATCGGGGCGCAGCATCGGCCTGTCGCAATGGCAACTGCTGCGCTACGTGATCCTGCCCCAGGCCGGGATCCTCAGCCTGCCGTCGCTGTTCGCCAATTTCATTTTCCTGCTCAAGGAAACCACCGTGGTCTCGGCGGTGGCGGTGCCGGAGATTCTCTACACCACCAAGAGCTACATCGCCCTGTACTACAAGACCTACGAAATGCTCGCGGTGCTGACCCTGATCTGCGTGCTGCTGTTTCTGCCGCTGTCGCTGTTGCTCAGCCGTCTGGAAAGGAGGTTGCAACATGGCCAGTTCGGGTCTTGAGCTGTTGCTGGTGTCCCTGCCGCAATTGGCCCGGGGCGCTGCACAGACTTTGTCGATTTCGCTGTTGAGCATTGCCTTCAGCACCCTGGGCGGGGTGCTCTACGGCGTGCTGCGCAGCCTGCAGCGCAAGGTGCTGGACGTGCCGCTGCGGATCTACCTGGAGCTGTTCCGGGCGATTCCGGTGCTGGTCTGGCTGTACCTGCTGTTCTTCGGCTTTCCGATCTTCTTCGGCCTCAGCATTCCCAGCTTCACCTGTGCGGTGCTGGTGCTGTCGCTGTGGGGCGCTAGCGAGGTTGGCGAGGTGGTGCGCGGCGCCCTGCAATCCCTGCCCCGGGGCCAGCGTGAAGCGGGCCTGTCCATCGGCCTCTCCGGTGCCCAGCTATACGGCTACGTCTTGCTGCCCCAGGCGCTGAAGCGCATGACGCCGCCAACCATCAACGTCTACACGCGGATCATCAAGACCAGCTCCCTGGCGGTGCTGATCGGCGTGGTGGACGTGATCAAGGTCGGCCAGCAGATCATCGAGCGCACCTACGAGTCGGTGCTGATCTACGGCGTCCTGTTCCTGTTTTTCTTCTTTATCTGCTACCCGCTGTCGGCCGCCTCCCGCGTGCTGGAGCGGCGCTGGACGCAAGCATGAGCGCATTGATCGAGTTCCAGGGTTTCAACAAGTTCTTCGGCCCGCAACAGGTGCTCAAGGAGGTCGACCTGCGCGTGGCGGCGGGGGAGGTGATCGTCATCCTCGGCCCCAGCGGCTGCGGCAAGAGCACCCTGCTGCGCTGCCTCAACGGCCTGGAAACGGCCCACAGCGGGCACCTGCGCTTTGCCGGGCGCGAGCTGCTGAGCCCCGCTACCGACTGGCGCCAGGTGCGCCAGGAGATCGGCATGGTGTTCCAGAGCTATCACTTGTTCCCCCACATGAACGTGCTGGACAACATCCTCCTGGGGCCGCTCAAGGTGCAAAAGCGCGAGCCCCGGGAGGCCCGGGCCCAGGCCGAAGCGTTGCTGGAGCGGGTGGGCCTGCTGGACAAGCGCGAGGCCTTTCCCCGGCAGCTGTCCGGCGGCCAGCAGCAACGCATCGCCATCGTCCGCTCGTTGTGCATGAACCCCCAGGTGATGCTGTTCGACGAGGTCACCGCGGCGCTGGACCCGGAGATGGTCAAGGAAGTGCTGCAGGTGATCCAGGGCCTGGCCCGGGACGGCATGACCCTGTTGATCGTCACCCATGAAATGGCCTTCGCCCGGGCCGTGGCCGACCGCATCGTGTTCATGGACGGCGGGCGCATCGTGGAACAGAACACCCCCGAGGCTTTCTTCACGAACCCGCAGAGCGCACGCGCGCAGCAGTTCCTGGAGAAGTTCTCCTTCGTTGAAGCACTGCCCAAGAAAGCCCCCAAAAAGGAACTGGAGCTCTTATGAAAACTGCCAAGTCTTCGCTGTTGTTACTGCCGCTGTTCGGTCTGGCCCTGCTGGCCGGCTGCGATAAATCCAATGATGCGCCCAAGCCGGCGGCCACTGCCGCCAGCGCCGCGCCGGCGGCCGGTTACCTGGACAAGATCAAGGCTCGGGACAAGCTGATCGTCGGCGTGTTCACCGACAAGCCGCCGTTCGGTTTCGTCGATGAAACCGGGCGTTATGTGGGCTTCGATACCGACATCGGCCGCCAGTTCGCCAAGGACCTGTTGGGGGACGAGAACAAGGTGGAGTTCGTCGCCGTGGAACCGGCCAGCCGCATTCCCTTCCTGCAGAGCGACAAGGTCGACCTGATCCTGGCCAACATGACCGTGACCCCGGAGCGCAAGCAAGCGGTGGAATTCACCAACCCCAACCTCAAGGTGGCGGTGCAGGCCCTGGTGCCCGAGGGTAGCCCGGTGAAGAGCCTGGATGACCTGGCAAGCCGCACCACCATCGTCACCACCGGCACCACCGCAGACATCTGGCTGACCCAGAACCACCCGGACTGGAAACTGCTCAAGTTCGAGAAGAACACCGAGTCCCTGCAAGCCCTGGCCAATGGCCGTGGCGACGCCTATGCCCAGGACAACCTGATTCTGTTCAGCTGGTCCAAGCAGAACCCGGGCTACCGCGTATTGCCCCAGACCCTGGGCGAGCAGGCGCCGATTGCCCCGGCGGTGAAGAAGGGCAACCTCGAACTGCGGGACTGGGTAAATGCCGAACTGGCCAAGCTGGGCGAAGAGAAGTACCTGCTCAAGCTGTATGACCAGTACGTGCGCAAGGAGCTGAGCGACGACACCCCGCCTGAGAGCGTGATCGTCGAAGGCGGCAAATGGCAGGGTTGACCCCTCCTTCCTCCGTGTAGGAGCTGGCTTGCCAGCGAAGGCGTCCTTGAGGGCGATGCAGGGCTTGAGGGCCTCTTCGCCAGCAAGCTGGCTCCTACAGAGGGTGTATTGCGCATGAGCCTTGTAGGAGCTGGCTTGCCAGCGAAGGCGTCCGTGAGGGCGATGCGGGGCTTGAGGGCCTCTTCGCCAGCAAGCTGGCTCCTACGGGGGGCGTATTGCGTTTTAGCCTTGTAGGAGCTGGCTTGCCAGCGAAGACGTCCTTGAGGGCGATGCAGGGCTTGAGGGCCTCTTCGCCAGCAAGCTGGCTCCTACAGAGGGTGTATTGCGTTTGAGCCTTGTAGGAGCTGGCTTGCCAGCGAAGGCGTCCGTGAGGGCGGTGCGGGGCTTGAGGGCCTCCTTCGCCAGCAAGCTGGCTCCTACGGGGGGCGTATTGCGCATGAGCCTTGTAGGAGCTGGCTTGCCAGCGAAGGCGTCCTTGAGGGCGATGCAGGGCTTGTGGGCCTCTTCGCCAGCAAGCAGGCTCCTACGGGGGGCATGGCAATCGGGGCCGGCGGGGAGGGTTCAGTCGGGCCAGTACCAGGCCGGTTCGTCGAGCATGCGCTGGCCGACGATGCCGGTCTGGCCCAGCTCTTTTTCCAGCACGATGCAGTTGCACTCGGGGTCTTCCTGCAGGGCCGCGATCAGGCGCCGGGCGTGGGACACCACCCACACCTGGCACTGCTGCGAGGCGCGAATGATCAAGCGCGCCAACGCCGGCAGCAGGTCCGGGTGCAGGCTGGTTTCCGGTTCGTTGAGCACCATCAGGCTCGGCGGGCGCGGGGTCAGCAGGGCGGCGACCAGCAGCAGGTAGCGCAGGGTGCCGTCCGACAGTTCCGCCGCCGACAGCGGCCGCAACAGGCCTTCCTGGTGGAGCTGCACCCCGAACAACCCTCCGGGAACGGCATCGATCTGCAGCCGCGAATCCGGGAAGGCATCGGCGATGCTCTCGTGCAACGCCTGCTGATCGCCCACCTCGATAATGGTCTGCAACGCCGCGGCCAGGTCTCTGCCATCGTGATGCAGTACCGGGGTGCGGGTGCCCAGCTGGGGTCGGCGTGCGGGTGCCTGGCTGTCGGTACGCAAGTGGTCATAAAAACGCCAGCCACGAATCTGCTCGCGCAGATGCAGGACCTCGGGCGATGAGCTCAGGTTGCCCACCCGGTCGAACAGGCTGTCGCCGCTGCTCGTATGCTGCGCCAGCACCTCCCATTGACGCCCCGCGCGGGCTCGTACCATCGGTCCCTGGCGGTCCACCAGCGCGCTTGCCGGGCGATACAGGGGCCCGCCCCAGATACTCTCGCGCTTGATCCACGGGTCGAGAGTGAAGCGCGAGGCAATCGGCGAGCTGTGCCCGGGCAACATGAAATGACCGCTGGAGTCCGGTAACCCCAGGCTGATCGCGTAACCGAAGTCTTCACCGGCAAAGCCCAGTTGCAGGCGTCTGGCGGCCTTGCGCGGTCCACCCTGGATCGCGACCTCGCCCTGGCTCATGCGCCGGCTGATCTGTTCCGGCCCGGCCCAGAAGGTTGAGTCCAATCCGCCTTCCTTGGCCAGGGCGTTGACCACCCCGCCCTGGGCCGTCTCCGCCAGCAGGCGCAGGGCGCGATACAGGTTGGACTTGCCGCTGCCGTTGGCGCCGGTGATCAGGTTCAGCCTCCCCAAGGGCATCACCAGTTTGTTGATGGAGCGGTAATTGGCCACCGCCAGGGTCTTGAGCATGTCGAGTCTCCTGTTGCGTGGCGCGCAGTGTGCCTCATTTGTCGAAGGGCGGCTGGTTCGCCGCCGCCTCTTCGGCCACCAGGACCCTGTGTTTCAGGAGCCCCGTGCAAGGGTTGAACCCTGTTCTAAGCTCACAGTCGTAACGTCACGGGCGCTACGAACACGCACAAGGAGTCTGCATGACCGGTCTCAATTCGAAGTGGATGGTGGGGCTGGGGCTGCTGGCTCTGCTCGGTGGCTGCGGGGCGGAAAAACCGACCGAGAAGGAGCACCCGCGGGTGCGGATCCAGTCGGTGCAGAGCAGCGATTTTGCGCCTTCGGTGACCCTCACCGGCGACATTCAGGCCCGGGTGCAGACCGAGTTGTCGTTCCGTGTGGGCGGCAAGATCATCCAGCGCCTGGTGGATGTCGGCGACCGGGTGTCTGCCCGGCAGGTGCTGGCCCGGCTCGACCCCAAGGACCTGCAGACCCAGGTCGACTCCGCCGCCGCCTCGGTGTTCGCCGAGCAGGCCCGGGTCAAGCAGGCCGGTGCGGCCTTTGTCCGCCAGCAGAAACTCTTGCCCAAGGGCTACACCAGCCAGAGTGAATACGACTCGGCCCAGGCCGCCCTGCGCAGCAGCCAGAGCGCCTTGAGCGCGGCCCAGGCGCAACTGGCCAATGCCCGCGAACAGTTGGGCTACACCGAACTGGTGGCCGAGGCCCCGGGGGTGATCACCGCGCGCCAGGCCGAGGTCGGCCAGGTGGTGCAGGCCACCATGCCGATCTTCAGCCTGGCCCGGGACGGCGAGCGCGACGCGGTGTTCAACGTCTACGAGTCGCTGTTGATGGAGCCGCCGGGCCAGGAAACCATCCACATCAGCCTGCTGGACAACCCCAAGGTCACCACCACCGGCAAGGTCCGCGAAGTGACCCCGGTGGTTTCGGCCCAGAGCGGCACGGTGCAGGTCAAGGTGGTGCTCGACGCATTGCCGGCGGGCATGGACCTGGGGTCGGTGGTCAGTGCCACGGCCCGGGCCAACGGCAAGGCCAGCGTGGTGCTGCCCTGGTCGGCGTTGACCAAGAACCTCAGCGAACCGGCGGTGTGGCTGGTGGGCGAAGACGGCAAGACCTCGCTGCACAGCGTCAAGGTCGGGCGTTACCTGACCGGCAAGGTGATCATCAGTGATGGCCTCAAGGGCGGCGAAAAAGTGGTGGTGGCGGGCGGGCAGTTGTTGCATCCGGGGATGAAGGTGGAGATTGCCGCCAGCCACAACGATCAGGGAGCGCAGCCATGAAGCGCCTGCTGCCACTGTTGTGCGCCGCCGCCCTGCTGCCGGGCTGCTCCAGGGAAGAACCGGCACCGGAGCCGGTGCGTCCGGTGCTGTCGATCCGGGTGGTGTCGCAGTCCGAGGAAAGCCTGGGGCGCTTTGCCGGCAACATCCAGGCCCGTTATGAAACCAACCTGGGCTTCCGGGTGCCGGGGCGCATCGCCAACCGTGCTGTCGATGTCGGCGCCGAAGTCGGCCCCGGTGACCTGCTGGCGACCCTCGATCCCACCGATCAGCAGAACCAGCTGCGGGCCGCCCAGGGCGACCTGGCCAAGGTCGAGGCGCAGTGGATCAACGCCCAGGCCAATGCCCGACGCCAGCAGGAGCTGTTCGACCGTGGCGTCGGCGCCCAGGCGCAACTGGATATCGCCCAGACCGACCTGAAGACCACCGGCGCCGCCCTGGATCAGGCCAAGGCCGCGCTGCGCCAGGCCCAGGATCAGCTCAACTACAGCCAGCTGCGCAGCGATCACGGCGGCGTGGTCACGGCCTGGAACGCCGAGGCCGGGCAGGTGGTGACGGCCGGCCAGCAGGTGGTGACCCTGGCCCGGCCGGAGATCAAGGAAGCGGTGATCGACCTGCCGGCGACCCTGGTGGACCAGCTGCCGGCGGATGTGGAATTCAAGGTCGCGGCGCAACTGGATCCGAGCCTCAGCACCACCGCCACGGTGCGCGAGATCGAGCCCCAGGCCCAGAGCGCGACCCGCACCCGTCGCGCACGCCTGACCCTCAAGGACACCCCCGAGGCCTTCCGCCTGGGCACCGCCATCAGCGTGACCCTGAGCTCGGCCATCGAACCGCGTACCGAGCTGCCCCTGAGCGCCCTGCAAGAGGTGGCGGGCCAGACCCGGATCTGGGTCATCGATCCGCAAAGCCAGACCGTCGCCCCGCGTGAGGTCAGGGTGCTCAGCCGCGACAGCGATTCGGCGCTGATCGGCCAGGGCGTCAAGCCCGGCGAGCGGGTGGTCAGTGCCGGGGTCAACAGCCTCAAGCCGGGGCAGAAAGTCAAAATCGACGAGGATCGCGCGCAATGACCCCTGCCAGCAAAGGAAGCTTCAACCTCTCCGAATGGGCGATCAGGCATCAGTCCTTCGTCTGGTACCTGATGTTCGTCGCGTTGCTGATGGGGGTGTTTTCCTACCTGAACCTGGGGCGCGAGGAAGACCCGTCCTTCACCATCAAGACCATGGTCATCCAGACCCGCTGGCCCGGCGCGACCCAGGAAGAAACCCTGAAGCAGGTCACCGACCGCATCGAGAAAAAACTCGAAGAACTGGATTCGCTGGACTATGTGAAAAGCTATACCCGCCCCGGCGAGTCGACGGTGTTCGTCTACCTGCGCGACACCACCAGTGCCAAGGACATTCCCGAGATCTGGTACCAGGTGCGCAAGAAGATCAACGACATCCGCGGCGACTTTCCCCAGGGATTGCAGGGCCCGGGCTTCAACGATGAATTCGGCGATGTGTTCGGCTCGATCTATGCCTTTACCGCCGACGGCCTGAGCATGCGCCAGCTGCGTGACTACGTGGAGCAGGTACGCGCCGAGATCCGCGAAGTGCCGAACCTGGGCAAGGTGGAGATGGTCGGCGAGCAGGACGAAGTCATCTACCTGAACTTTTCCACGCGCAAGCTGGCGGCCCTGGGCATCGACCAGCGCCAGGTCCTGCAAAGCCTGCAAGCGCAGAACGCGGTGACCCCGGCCGGGGTGATCGAGGCCGGGCCGGAGCGGATCTCGGTGCGCACTTCCGGGCAGTTCGCCTCGGAGAAGGACCTGGCCACGGTCAACCTGCGGCTCAATGACCGCTTCTATCGCCTGGCCGACATCGCCGACATCAGCCGCGGCTACGTCGACCCTTCCACGCCGCTGTTCCGCTTCAACGGCCAGCCGGCCATCGGCCTGGCGATTGCCATGAAGAAGGGCGGCAACATCCAGGACTTCGGCAAGGCCCTGCATGCGCGCATGGATGAGCTGACCGCCGACCTGCCGATCGGCATCGGCGTGCACAAGGTGTCCGACCAGGCCGAGGTGGTGCAGGAGGCGGTGGGCGGCTTCACCAGTGCCCTGTTCGAGGCGGTGATCATCGTCCTGGTGGTGAGCTTCATCAGCCTCGGGGTGCGCGCCGGGCTGGTGGTGGCCTGCTCGATCCCGCTGGTGCTGGCCATGGTCTTCGTGTTCATGGAGTACAGCGGCATCACCATGCAGCGGATCTCCCTGGGGGCCTTGATCATCGCCCTGGGGCTGTTGGTGGACGACGCCATGATCACCGTGGAAATGATGGTCACGCGCCTGGAAAAGGGCGAGAGCAAGGAGCAGGCGGCGACCTTCGCCTACACCTCCACCGCCTTCCCGATGCTCACCGGCACCCTGGTCACCGTGGCCGGTTTCGTGCCCATCGGCCTCAACGCCAGCTCCGCCGGTGAGTACACCTTCACCCTGTTCGCGGTAATCGCCGTGGCCATGCTGGTGTCGTGGATCGTCGCGGTGCTGTTCGCCCCGGTGATCGGCCTGCATATCCTCAGCAGCAACGTCAAACCCCACTCCGAGGAGCCGGGCCGCGTCGGCCGGGCCTTCAATGGCGGCCTGCTGTGGGCCATGCGCAACCGCTGGTGGGCGATCGGCATCACCGTGCTGTTGTTCGCCGCCTCGGTGTTCGGCATGCGCTTCGTGCAGAACCAGTTCTTCCCGTCTTCCGACCGGCCGGAAATCCTGGTGGACCTCAACCTGCCGCAGAACGCCTCGATCAACGAGACCCGCCTGGCCGTGGACCGCCTGGAAGCGACCCTCAAGGACGACCCGGACATCGAGCGCTGGAGCACCTACATCGGTGAAGGCGCGATCCGTTTCTACCTGCCCCTGGACCAGCAACTGCAGAACCCCTACTACGCCCAGCTGGTGATCGTCAGCAAGGGCCTGGAGCAGCGCACGGCCCTGACCGAGCGTTTGCGCAAGCGCCTGCGCGAAGACTTCGTCGGCATCGGCAGTTACGTGCAGGCCCTGGAAATGGGCCCACCGGTGGGGCGGCCGATCCAGTACCGGGTCAGCGGCAAGGACATCGATCAGGTGCGCAAGCACGCCATCGACCTGGCCACCGAACTGGACCAGAACCCGCACATCGGCGAGATCATCTACGACTGGAACGAGCCCGGCAAAGTGCTGCGCATCGACATCGCCCAGGACAAGGCGCGCCAGCTTGGGCTGTCCTCGGAGGATGTGGCGCGGCTGATGAACAGCATCGTCAGCGGCTCCACCGTGACCCAGGTACATGACGACATCTACCTGATCAACGTGGTCGGCCGCGCCGACGACAATGAACGCGGCTCCCCGGAAACCCTGCAGAACCTGCAGATCGTCACCCCCAGCGGCACGTCGATTCCGTTGCTGGCTTTCGCCACCGTGGGCTACGAGCTGGAGCAGCCGCTGGTGTGGCGTCGTGACCGCAAGCCGACCATCACCATCAAGGCCGCGGTGCGCGACGCGATCCAGCCCACCGACCTGGTCAAGCAGCTGAAACCGACGATCGACCGCTTCGCCGCCAGCCTGCCGGCCGGCTACTCGGTGGCCACCGGCGGCACCGTGGAGGAAAGCGGCAAGGCCCAGGGCCCGATCGCCAAGGTGGTGCCGCTGATGCTGTTCCTCATGGCGACCTTCCTGATGATCCAGCTGCACAGCGTGCAGAAGCTGTTCCTGGTGGCCAGCGTGGCGCCCCTGGGACTGATCGGCGTGGTCCTGGCCCTGGTGCCCACCGGCACGCCCATGGGCTTTGTGGCGATCCTCGGGATCCTCGCGCTGATCGGCATCATCATCCGCAACTCGGTGATCCTGGTGACCCAGATCGATGATTACGAGCGCGAGGGCTATCACCCCTGGGACGCGGTGCTGGAAGCCACCCACCACCGGCGCCGGCCGATCCTGCTGACCGCCGCGGCGGCGAGCCTGGGGATGATCCCGATTGCCCGGGAAGTGTTCTGGGGGCCGATGGCCTACGCCATGATCGGCGGCATCATCGTCGCCACCTTGCTGACCCTGCTGTTCCTCCCGGCGCTGTACGTGGCCTGGTACAAGATCAAGGAACCGAGCCAAGACACCCCCCGCCCCACAGCCATGTAGGCGCTGGCTTGCCAGCGAAGGGGCCCGGGAGGCGGGCGCCTGATCCGGAACCGCTTTCGCCGGCAAGCCGGCTCCTACGAGGTTGGCGGTAGTACAAATGGTGTCGGCAGGCCACTGCCATGTAGGAGCTGGCTTGCCAGCGAAGAGGCCCGGGAGGCGGGCGCTTGATCCGCAAGCGCTTTCGCCGGCAAGCCGGCTCCTACGAGGTTGGCGGTAGTGCGAATGGCGTCGGCAGCCCACGGCCATGTAGGAGCTGGCTTACCAGCGAAGGGGCCCGGGAGGCGGGAGCCTGATCCGGAATCGCTTTCGCCGGCAAGCCGGCTCCTACGAGGTTGGCGGTAGTGTGAATGGCGTCGGCAGCCCACGGCCATGTAGGAGCTGGCTTGCCAGCGAAGAGGCCCGGGAGGCGGGTGGCTGATCCGGAACCGCCTTCGCCGGCAAGCCGGCTCCTGCGAGGTTGGCGGTAGTGCGAATGGCGTCGGCAGCCCACGGCCATGTAGGAGCTGGCTTGCCAGCGAAGAGGCCCGGGAGGCGGGCGGCTGATCCGGAATTGCTTTCGCCGGCAAGCCGGCTCCTACGAGGTTGGCGGTAGTGCGAATGACGTAGGCAGCCCACGGCCATGTAGGAGCTGGCTTGCCAGCGAAGAGGCCCGGGAGGCGGGCGGCTGATCCGGAACCGCCTTCGCCGGCAAGCCGGCGCCTACGGGGGGAGTGGGGCGGGAGGGCTCAGGCCTTGCGCCAGACGCTGGCCAGCCAGGGTTGCTGTTCCCGGGGCAGGCCGGCGGGGCGGTAGTAATGCTCCAGCTCGACAAAGCCTGCCTCGGTCAGCAGCGCCTGCCAGGCCGCGAGGTCGTGGTAGGCGCCATAGCGCGGGCCGTTCCAGCCTTCCTGGTTGTCGCCGCGCGGGTTGGAGCTGAACAGCACGCCACCGTCCTTGAGGCTGGCATGCAGTTGCTTGAGCACCCGCGGCAGTTCCTGGCGGGGAATGTGAAACAGCACTGCGTTGGCGAAGATGCCGTCGAAGTGCTCCGCGGGCAGGTCAAGCTTGAGAAAGTCCTGCTGCCAGACCTCGCAGCCGCTGTCGTCCCGGGCCATCTGGGCGAAGCGCTCGCAACCGTCGAGGCCGATGGCGACATGGCCCAGGCGAGTGAAGGTCTGCAGATCGCGCCCCGGACCGCAGCCAAAATCCAGCACGGTGAAGGGCGCCGGGCCCTGGATATGCCGCAGCAGCGCGTCGATGTTCTGGCTGACGTCGTGGTCGCGGGTGCCTTCACGAAAGTCTTCGGCCACCTGCTGGTAGTGGCCGAGGGTGGTGGCGGTGATGGTGTCTAGGTCGTCTGGAGCAAGTTTCATGGCGGGCTGCATGGCGTGAAGAGGAATGGCCCGAATATACCCCATGCACCCTGTAGCCGCTGCCGCAGGCTGCGAACGGCTCCGCAGGAGACGCCGCTCTTGAGGGCCTCGCAAGGTCCTGCGGACCTTGTCGCAGCCTGCGGCAGCGGCTACACGGGGTGCCACTAGCGCTTGTTCAGCACCCGCGCCAGTCGGTCACCGCCCAGCTGGATCGCCGCCACCAGGATCACCAGCAGCACGATCACCGTGAGCATGATCTGGCTGTCGAAACGCTGGTAACCGTAGCGGTAGGCAATGTCCCCCAGCCCGCCCGCGCCAATCGCCCCGGCCATGGCCGAGGAGTTGATCATGGTCACCAGGGTGATGGTGAAGCCGCCGACGATGCCCGGCAGCGCTTCCGGCAGCAGCACGTGCCAGACGATGTGCCAGCGTCGGCAGCCCATGGCCTGGGCCGCTTCGATCAGGCCGTGATCGACTTCCCGCAGGCTCACTTCGGCGATGCGCGCAAAGAACGGTGTGGCGGCGATGGTCAGCGGCACCACCGCCGCCCACACACCGTAGGTGGTGCCGACGATCAGCCGGGTAAAGGGGATCAGCGCCACCATCAGGATCAGGAACGGAATCGAGCGGAACAGGTTCACGAAAGCCCCCAGGGCCCGGTTCAGGTGCGGCGCCTCGTAGATCCCGCCCTTGCCGCTGGTGACCAGGATCACCGCCAGGGGAATCCCCGCCAGCAGGGCGATCAGCGAGGACACGCCGACCATCAGCAGGGTGTCGAGGACGCCCTGCACCAAGCGATCAAACCACATAGCCCAGTACCTCCACTTGCTGTGCCCATTGCCCGGCACGTTGACGCAGTTCCGCCGCCCCCAGGGACGAGCCCTGGACGGCCAGCAGCAGGTGCCCCAGGGCGTGGCCCTGGATGCGTTCGACGCCACCTTGCAGCAGGCGCACGCGGCCGCCCAGGGCGCCGAACAGCGCCGCCAGGTCCGGCTCCTCTGTCTGGCTGCCGGTAAAGCGCAGGCTCAGCACCACGGCGGCCTCGGACGATTGCGCATGACTGCGCAAACGGCTTTGCAGCTCGGGCGGCAGGCCGTGCTGCAGGGGCGCCAGCAGGGTCTTGCTGACCTCGTGTTGCGGGTGGCCGAAGACTTCCCAGACCGGCCCCTGTTCGACGATGCGCCCGTGCTCCAGCACCACCACCCGGTCGCAGATCTCGCGGATCACCGCCATCTCGTGGGTGATGAGGATGATGGTCAGGCCCAGGCGCTGGTTGATCTCTTTGAGCAGGGCGAGGATCGACTGGGTGGTTTCCGGGTCCAGGGCCGAGGTGGCTTCGTCGCACAGCAGGATCTCGGGATCGTGGACCAGGGCCCGGGCGATGCCCACCCGCTGCTTCTGGCCGCCGGACAGTTGCGCCGGGTAGGCCTGGTGCTTGTCCTTGAGGCCCACCAGTTCCAGCAGTTCGCGGACCTTGCGCTGGCGCTCGGCCTTGGGCACCCCGGCCACCTTCAGCGGCAGCTCGACGTTGTGCCACACGGTCTTGGCCGACATCAGGTTGAAGTGCTGGAAGATCATGCCGATGCGTCGGCGCAGGGCCACCAGGCGGTCTTCGTCGAAGTCGCCGATGTCCACCTGGTCGATCAGTACCCGGCCGCTGCTGGGTTGCTCCAGGCGGTTGATGGTGCGGATCAGCGACGACTTGCCGGCGCCGCTGCGGCCGATGATGCCGAACACTTCGCCGCGCTGGATCGAAAGGTCGATGCCGTGCAGGGCCTGCACCGGGCCCTGCTGGCCCTGGTAGGTCTTGCCCAGGCCGATGAAGCGCACCTGGGCGCGGTTCAGCTCGGGGTGCAGCTCGGTCTGCTCGGCGCTCTTTGGCGCAGGTTCCGGCAGCTTGCGCTGCAGCGTCGCGACACTCATCTCAACCTTCCCAGCCGGCTTGGTAGAGCTTGCCGTGGGCTTTATCCAGGGCGGCGCGAACGGCAGGCGAGTGCTGGTAGATATCGACGAACTTGATCAGCCGCGGGTCGTTCTTGCTCTTGGGCTGGATCACGAACTGGATCACGTATTCCTTGTGGTCCAGGCCGTCGAACAGCAGCGCCGAGCCGGCGTCGAAGGTCTTGGCCAGACGGATGTAGGCCGGGTAGCCCTGGACCAGGTCGGCGTCGTCATAGGCGCGCACCAGTTGCACGGCTTCGACCTGGAGGATCTTGATCTTCTTCGGGTTGCTGACGATGTCGTCTTCGGTGGCCTTGTAGCCCACGCCCGGCTTGAGGGTGATCAGCCCGGCCTTGGCCAGCAGTTGCAGGCCGCGTCCGCTGTTGATCGGGTCGTTGGCGATGGCCACGCTGGCGCCTTCGGGCAGCTCGGCGAAGCTTGTGTATTTCTTCGAGTACAGGCCGACGTTGTTGATGATGCCCGGGGCGAAGGGCACCAGATCGAAACCGGCGGCGGCCTTGGCGTTTTCCAGGAAGGGGATGTGCTGGAAGTAGTTCACGTCGATGTCGCCGGCGGCCAGGCTGACGTTGGGCGCGATCCAGTCGGTGAACTCCACCAGCTGCACCTTCAGGCCCTGCTTGCCGGCCTCTTCCACGGCGGCCTCCAGGGGAATGGCGAAGGCGGCGGTGGTGCCGACCTTGAGCGGTGCGTCGGCGGCGAACACGGCGCTGCTGAATAGGCCGAGGGCGAGGGCCAGGGCTTTGACCGGGTGGCGCAGGAGCTTGGTTTTCATGGTGGTTACTTCCAGTCAATCCGAATGTGTGGGTTGAGCCATTGCGTGGGTGTATGGCGAGACCGCTGTCTGTGGTGAGGGCGCTTGCTCCCGTTGGGCCGCAAAGCGGCCCCAGATCCAGGCGGCGCGGTGTTGCAGGCATACCGCGCCGTCCGGGTTTGGGCTTGCTGCGCAAGCCAGCGGGAGCAAGCTCCCTCGCCACAGGGTGGTCAGCGGCGGTAGGCCGCGCCGGTGTGTCGTTCGGGTAGTTTGCGGCCTTCGTGAAACAGTTTTTCCCGCAGGGTGCCCTCGTCGTAGGCGGTCTTGTAGGAGCCGCGTCGTTGCAGTTCGGGGATCACCAGATCGATGAAGTCGACGTAGCTTTCCGGGGTGACGATGCGGGTCAGGTTGAAGCCGTCCAGGCCGGTTTCGGCGATCCAGGATTCCAGTTCGTCGGCCACCTGCTGCGGCGAGCCGACCACGGTGAAGTAGCGGCCGCCCAGGGCGTGCTGCTCCAGCAGCTTGCGCCGGGTCCAGTCGTTGTTCTGCAGGTGCTTGGTGGCCGACTGGATGGCGTTGCTCTTCACGTACTGGATAGGTTCGTCGATCTCGTATTGGGAAAAGTCGATCGCGGTGGACGCGGAAAAATGCGCCACCCCGGCCTCGGCGCTGGCGTAGCGGCGGTACTCGGCGTGCTTCTGCCAGGCCAGTTCCTCGGTCTGGCCAACGATCACGTTGAGGCCCATGAACACCTTGATGTCCTCGGGATTGCGCCCGGCGGCCACGGCGCTGGCGCGGACCTTGTCCACCTGGGCCCTGGTCGCCGCCTTGTTCTGCCCACTGATGAACACGCACTCGGCGTGGCGCCCGGCGAACAGCAGGCCGCGATCCGAGCTGCCGGCCTGGAACAGCACCGGGGTGCGCTGCGGTGACGGCTCGCACAGGTGATAACCGCTGACCTGATAGAACTCGCCCTGGTGCTCGACCTTGTGCACCTTGTCCGGCTGGGCATAGACGCGCTGCTCGCGGTCATCAAGCACCGCGTCGTCTTCCCAGCTGCCTTCCCAGAGCTTGTACAGCACCTCCAGGTACTCATCGGCCTGGTCGTAGCGACGGTCGTGCTCGATCTGCTGCTTCAGGCCCATGGCCTGGGCGGCGCTGTCCAGGTAGCCGGTGACGATGTTCCAGCCGACCCGGCCACGGCTCAGGTGGTCGAGGGTGGAAAGGCGCCGGGCGAACAGGTAGGGCGCCTCGTAGGTGAGGTTGGCGGTGAGGCCGAAGCCCAGGTTCTTGGTCACTGCCGCCATGGCCGAAACCAGCAGCAGCGGGTCGTTGACCGGCAGCTGGATCGACTCCTTGAGGGTCACGTCCACCGAGTTCTGGTAGACGTCGTAGACCCCGACGATGTCGGCGATGAACAGCCCGTCGAACAGCCCGCGCTCCAGCAGCTGGGCCAGTTCGGTCCAGTACTCGAGGGTCTTGTACTGGGTCGAGTTGTCCCGCGGGTGGGTCCACAGACCGTGGTTGATGTGCCCGACGCAGTTCATGTTGAAGGCGTTGAGCAGGATCTTCTTCTTGGCGGTTTCGGCAGCGGCCATCAAATGGTCCCCCGCAGTGGCGGGTTCTGCTGGTTGAGGTAGTAGTTGCCCACCGCGTGGTACTTCCAGCGCACCGGGTCGTGCAGGGTGTGCACCCGGGCGTTGCGCCAGTGGCGGTCCAGGCCGTGCTCGGCCAGGGTCGCCTGGCTGCCCGCCAGTTCGAACAGGGTGCTGCCGGCGGCCAGGGAGATTTCCGTGCTCAGGGCGCGGACCTCGGCCACGGCGATGGAGGCGGCGGCCACGGTGTCGGCGTTGGTCTCGGCCTGGGCCCGGTCGAGGAATTCCCCGGCGCGCTCCAGCAGGGCTTCGGTGGCGTGCAGGCGGATGCTCAGCTGGCCGAAGCTCTTGAGGGTCAGCGGGTCGTCGGTGGCCTTGTCGGTGCCGGAGTCGATCCACGGCCGGGTCTTGGTGCGCACGAAGCGCAGGGCGTCTTCGTAGGCGGCGCGGGCGATGCCGGTGTCGATGGCGGCGTGGAGGATCTGTGCCAGGGGACCGACCGGGGTCGGGCGTTCGAAGGCGCTCTGGAACGGCACCACGTCGGCCTCGTCCACCGCAACGTTTTCAAACAGCACCGAGCCGCTGCCGGTGGTGCGCTGGCCGAAGCCGCTCCAGTCGTCGATCACGCTCAGGCCCTGGGCGTCGGCGGGGACGAAGGCCAGTTGTTGCACGCCTTGCTCATCCACCACCGAGGTGGGAATGCGCTGGGCGTAGATGGCGCCAGTGGCGTAGAACTTGCGCCCGTCGATGCGGTAGCCCTGGCCGCTGCTGTCGCGGCTCAGGCGGGTGGTGCGGTCATGGGCGGTCTTGGTGCCCAGCTCGGCCAGGGCGTTGCCGAAGCGGCGGCCGGCCAGGACCTCGGCGTACAGCCGTTGTTTCTGCGGCTCGCTGCCGTTCACCCGCAGCACTTCCAGGGCGTAAAAATGGTTCTGCGGGATCTGCCCCAGGGAGGCGTCGGCCTCGGCGATCAGGGCGATGACCTTGGCCAGGGTGACGTTGGACACTCCGGCGCCGCCGTATTCCTTGGGCACGCTGATGCCCCACAGGCCGGAGCGGCTGAAGGCTTCCAGCTCGGGATGGGGCAGGCGCCGTTCACGGTCGCGCAGGGCACTGTCGCGCTTGAAGTCTTCCGCCAGGTCGCTGGCGACAATCAGGGCTTGTTCGTCGCTGGTGATGACCGCGACGTGTTGAGCAAGAGACATGTGTTTCTCCAGAGATCTGGTCAAAAGCGTTCTGGGCGGTTAAATCCAGGAATGCCGGGCCGGCAGCGTGCCGTTCAGGTGGTAGGCGCCGACGGCGTGGTACTTCCAGCGCACCGGGTCGTGCAGGGTGTGCACCCGGGCATTGCGCCAGTGGCGGTCGAGGTTGAATTCGGCGAGGGTGGCGCGGCTGCCGGCCAGCTCGAAAAGCTTTTCGCTGGCCAGCAGCGAGATCTCGGTGGTCAGTACCTTGGCTTCGGCCACGGCGATGGAGGCGCGGGCGGCGGACTCGGCGGTGATCGGCGCCGCGCTGACCTGGTCCAGCACTTGCCCGGCCTTGCGCAGCAGGGCCTCGGCGGCGTGCAGTTCGATCTGCAGCTTGCCGATGTCGGCGATCACATACAGGTCGTCGCTGGCGCGCTCGACGTTGGCGTCGATCCACGGGCGGGCCCGTTCACGCACGAAGCGGATAGCGTCGGCCACGGCTTCCCGGGCGATGCCGGCATCGATGGCGGCCTGGATCAGTTGCGACACCGCGCCCTGGATATTCGGCGACTCGTTGATCCGCCAGTTGTCCAGCACCAGCTCGGACTCGACCCGCACATCGTTGAGCAGGATGGTGCCGCTGGCGGTGGTGCGCTGGCCGAAGCCCGACCAGTCGTCGACGATGCGCAAGCCTGGGGTGCCACGGCGGACGAAGGCCAGCACCTGACGACCTTCCTCGTTCAGCGCCTTGACCGCCACCCAGTGGGCGAACAGGGCGCCGGTGGAGTAGAACTTCTGGCCGTTGATCACATGGCCGTCGCCATCCCTGGTGATCCGCGCCTTGAGTTCCAGGGTGTTCTTGGTGCCGCGTTCCGGGCCGGCATTGCCGATGCGCCAGCCTTCCAGGACGCTTTGCAGCAGCTGTTTCTTCTGCCGCTCGCTGCCGCAGCCGAGGATCAGGCCGAGGAGGCCGAACTGGTTCTGCGGGATCTGCCCCAGGGCCGGGTCGGCCGCGGAAATGATCGCGAAGACCTCGGCCAGGGTGACGAACGACACCTGTGGCCCGCCGTAGGCGCGGGGCACGGCAATGCTGCCCAGGCCGCTGCGGGTGAATTGTTCGATCTGCGCCCAGGGCAGCTTGCGCTGGCGGTCGCGTTGAGCGGCCTGCTGGCGGGCCGCGTCGGCCAGTTCATGGGCGGCTTGCAGGGCTTCGGCGTCGTTGCGCAGTACCCGAGCGGGCAGCAAAAGGGGAGCAATATCCAGGTCACTCTGGACCTGGGCTTCGATCAGACTGGACATCAGCGCCACTCCTTGGCTGCACGCAATGCCCTGGCGATCTGCACTGGGGTGATTGTGTTCCGGACCATACCTACCTCACATCTTTTGGATAGGCCGCGTCATGCGGCGAAATCAGAATCAAGAATGTCCGGTGGTCCGGTGCATATACCCTAAGCGCGTATAAAAATTAAATAAACTAACTTTTAGGAATATGAATAGAAGGGCTTTACGTATACGGCAGGATGGCCGGTTGCGGCCCAGTGGCTGCGGGCTGGCGCGGTGTGCGGCAGACGCCGGCGAGCATTTTTCGTCGGTGCAAAAGAACACGGGCAGGGGGATGCAAGCACGCGAAGTGAGGCGATCGGCGCTGAGCGTTCAGGCGCCGCCGCAGGCGTTACTGGTACTGATCCAGCTCGTGGGTGAGCGATTGCAGCAGTGACTCGGGGGGCAGCAACAGGCCTTGTCCGTCCGCATCCGCAAACACCAGGCAGAGCCTGGCGTCGCGCTGCATGCCAGGCAGCCAGTGGGAGAGGAAATGGCCCAGCTCAATGGGCTTGGGTTCAAAGCCGTGCCATGGGCCGTGGGCGCACCAGGCGGCGAACTCCGCCTCTGGCCAGAAGGCGATGGCGCTGGCCTGGGCGGAGCCGGCGGTGGCCCAGCCGTCAGCGAACAGCCCCCAGATGACCTGGAAATCCGTCACCTTGCGAATCAGGTAGTCACACCGCGCCTGGGGCGAGAGCCGGAGCAGGTTATGGATTTTCTGCGGCGCCAGCATCAGGCCTCCATGGCCTGGAAGGGGAGCGGGCAGCCGGCTAGGGGAGTTTCAAGCTTCATGTGCCGGGGTGGAGAAACTTGCTGAGGAACTGGCGGGTGCGCTCGTGCTGGGGGTTGGCGAACAGCGCCTTGGCTTCGCCCTGTTCGACGATCACCCCCTTGTCGAAGAAGATCACCCGGTTGGCCACGTCCCGGGCGAAGCCCATTTCGTGGGTGACGATGATCATGGTGCGTTTCTCTTCGGCCAGGCTGCGGATGGTGGCCAGGACTTCGCCCACCAGTTCCGGGTCCAGGGCCGAAGTCGGCTCGTCGAACAGGATCACCCGCGGTTCCATGGCCAGGGCCCGGGCGATCGCCACCCGTTGCTGCTGGCCACCGGACAGGCGCCTCGGGTAGCTGTCTTCCTTGCCCGCCAGGCCGACCTTGGCCAGCAGCGCACGACCCAGGGCAACGGCCTGTTCCCGTGGGGTCTTCTTCACCACCAGCGGGCCTTCGATGACGTTCTCCAGGGCGGTGCGGTGGGGGAACAGGTTGAAGTTCTGGAACACGAAACCCACTTGCTGGCGCAGCTGGCGGATCCGGCTTTGTTGCTGGTTCAGGGGGATGTTGCTGTCGATGGCGATGTCGCCGATGCGGATGCGTCCGCTGGTCGGTTCTTCAAGAAAGTTCAGGCAGCGCAGGAAGGTGGTCTTGCCCGAGCCACTGGGGCCGATGATGGCAATCACTTCGCCTTCCTTGACCTGCAGGTCGATGCCATCGAGCACCGTCTGGCCCTTGAACTGCTTGGTCAGTTTTTCCACCACGATCATGGCTTCAGGACTCCTGGTCGTGCCGATTGACCCGCTGCTCCAGGCGGTTCTGCAGGTGCGCGAGCACGCTGGCCAGAACCCAGTAGATCAGCGCGGCGGCAAGATACATGGTGAAGATTTCGAAGGTACGGGCGGTGATCAGCTGCGCCTGGCGGAACAGTTCCGGCACCTGGATGGTCGCGGCCAGGGCGGTGTCCTTGACCAGGGAAATGAAGCTGTTGCCCAGAGGCGGCAGGGCCGTGCGCATGGCTTGCGGCAGGATCGCCCGGCGCAGGGTCTGGGCCCGGGTCATGCCGATGCTGGCGGCGGCTTCCCATTGACCGCGTTCGATCGAGCCGATGGCGGCCCTGAGGATTTCACAGGCGTAGGCCGCCATGTTCAGGGAGAAGCCGATCAGCGCGGCGGGCAACGGGTCCAGTTCCAGCCCCAGTTGCGGCAGGCCGTAATAGATTACGAACAGTTGCACCAGCAGCGGCGTGCCGCGAAAGAACGACACGTAGACCCGGGCAATCCAGCTCACCAGGGTCAGGCGCGACAGGCGCATCAAGGCCAGGCCAAAGCCCAGCAGCAGCCCGAAGAACATGCCGCCGAGGCTGAGGATGACCGTGTAATACGCGCCCTTGAGGAGAAATGGCGCTGAATCCAGCGCCAGTTGCAGGCCTGCTTCCATTATTGGGTGACGTCAGCGTTGAAGTATTTTTCCGAGAGCTTTTTCAGCGTGCCGTCGGCCCGCAGTTCCTCGATCGCCTTGTTCACCGCGGCCAGCAGTTCGGGTTCGCCCTTGCGCAGGGCCACACCGGCTTCCTGGCGGGAGAAGGGTTCGCCGGAAACCACCAGGGTGTCCTTGGTTTTCTTGATCAGCTCGAAGGCCGCCAGGCGGTCCACCAGAATGGCGTCGATACGGCCTACGCGCAGGTCCTGGTACTTGGTCGGATCATCGTCGTAGGTCTTGATGATGGCGTTGGGGACGTTGTCCTTGAGCCATTGCTCGTAGTTGGTGCCCAGGCCCACGCCGACCTTGTGGCCACCCAGGTCGGCGGCCGTCTTGAACTTGCCTTCATCCTTTTTCTGGGTCAGGGCCTGGATCCCGGAGACGGTGTAGGGGGTGGAGAAGTCGTACTTTTTCTTGCGCTCCTCGGAGATGGTCACCTGGTTGATCACCGCGTCCAGGCGCTTGGATTCCAGGGCCGCGAGAATGCCGTCCCACTTGGTCGGCTGCAGCTTGACCTTGACCCCGAGCTTGTTCGCCAGGGCTTCGGAGAATTCCACTTCGAAGCCGGCCAGCTTGCCGTTTTCATCGACGAAGCTGAACGGTGGGTAGGTGCCTTCCAGGCCGACGTTGATCACGCCTGCATCCTTGATCTTCTGCAGTTGCTCGCCGGCAACCGCTTGCCCCATCAGTCCGGCACCGAGGGCCAGGCCCAGTGTGCCAATCAGCAGATTGCGACGCAGTACGGAAAGATTCATGACAAGCCCCTGTGATTTTCTTATGCACGATGCGGGTGGGAGATGCAGGCCAATCGGTGAGCCGAGAGTGACGCCTTATCCTGCCTTAATGCAGCGTATGCGTCTTTTGGCAAATCGGCCTGCGGCGCGACTATAAGGTGACTTTTATAGGTTTAAAAATAATATAAATTCATCTTGTTATTCTTTTTGGTTTGGTTGTCCGCGAGCAGTCTCCTTCCTCGTAGGAGCTGGCTTGCCAGCGAAGGCGCCGTCGAGGGCGGCGCAAGGCTTACGGGCCTCTTCGCCGGCAAGCCGGCTCCTACGCACAACTTCACGGCATTCACCCCGCAGGTGCTGGCTTGCCAGCGAAGGCGCCGTCGAGGGCGGCGCAAGGCTTGCGGACCTCTTCGCCGGCAAGCCGGCTCCTACGCACAACTTCACGGCATTCATCCAGCAGGTGCTGGCTTGCCAGGGAAGGCGCCGTCGAGGGCGGCGCAAGGCTTGCGGGCCTCTTCGCCGGCAAGCCGGCTCCTACGCACAACTTCACGGCATTCATCCAGCAGGTGCTGGCTTGCCAGGGAAGGCGCCGTCGAGGGCGGCGCAAGGCTTGCGGGCCTCTTCGCCGGCAAGCCGGCTCCTACGCAAAACTTCACGGCATTCACCCCGCAGGTGCTGGCTTGCCAGCGAAGGCGCCGTCAAGGGCGGTGCAAGGCTTACGGGCCTCTTCGCCGGCAAGCCGGCTCCTACGCAAAATTTCACCTTCTACGCGAAGGCGCCGGGGTAGGCGAACAGCGCCGGGGCGCCACCGGTGTGCAGGAAGATGATCGGGCCATCGTTGAAACGCTGGCGACCGACGCCATCCAGCAGGCCGGCCATGGCTTTACCGGTGTACACCGGGTCGAGTAACAGGCCTTCCTGGCTGGCCAGCAACTTGACCGCGGCCAGGGTGCCGGCATTGGGTTCGCCGTAACGGGGGGCGAAGTATTCGTCCCACAGTTGCACGTTGAACGCCGCCGGCAGGTTCACTCCCAGCAGCTCGGCGGTGCGTTCGGCCAGGCCCTGGACCTTGGGCCGCTGATCCTCGTCGCTGCGCGAGACGGTCACGCCGATCACCGGCAACTGTGGCAGCACTTCGCTCAAGGCCAGGGCCAGGCCGCTGTGGGTGCCGGCGCTGCCGGAGGCCAGGACCACCGCGGCGAAGTCCAGGCCGCTGTCTTCGATCTGCTGCGCCAGCTCCAGGCCGGCGCGCACATAACCCAGGGCGCCCAGGGCGTTGGAACCGCCAATGGGCACCAGGTAGGGTTTCTTGCCGTTGCTGCGCAGGCGCGCGGCCAGGGCCTGCAATTGTTCGTCGGCCTGGTCGAGGTTTTCCACCAACTCGACCTTGGCGTCGAACAGCTCCAGCAGCAGGCGGTTGCCGTTGCCCAGGTAGTTGGGGTCTTCGGTGCCGATGGGGTTTTCCAGCAGGGCCACGCAACCCAGCCCCAGCTTGGCGGCCAGGGCCGCGGTCTGGCGCACGTGGTTGGACTGGATGGCCCCGGCGGTGATCAGGGTATCGGCGCCCTGGGCCAGGGCATCGGCGGCCAGGTATTCGAGCTTGCGCAGCTTGTTGCCGCCCATGGCCAGGGGCGTGGTGTCGTCGCGCTTGACGTAGATATCGCGCCCGATCCAGGCCGACAGGCGTTCGAGTTTTTCCAGGGCGGTGGTGTGCCCGAGCAGGTCGAGACGGGGAAAGCGGGCAAGCTGTTGTTTGATCATGAGGCCGCACGGAACAGGGAAGGTGCAAGGACTATAGGCAGCGTTATTTGCCCGGGCAACCGCCAATCGCTTATGCGAAAAAGTGCTGTAAACCGAACAATTAGTTCTTAAACCTCGCCCTGGCGGGGCGTAAAGTGATCGCCGTTTGCGCGGCCCGATTGTCCGGCCGCCCGAGTAAGGAGTCTTATCGTGAGCGAGCGTTCCAGCCATTGGCAATTGCAGACCATCGTTGGCCAACTGCGCGATGCCCGTGATCAGTGGCGTACCCGCAACGGTCGGGTCAGCGGCGAGCAGGGCGGGCGTGAGCTGCCGTCGCGAGCGGCCATGGCGGAGATCCTCGAGGCCCTGTGCGGCGCCCTGTTCCCCATGCGACTGGGGCCGGTGGACCTGCGCGAAGAGAGTGAGGACTTTTACGTCGGCCACACCCTGGACGCGGCGCTCAATGCGTTGCTGGCCCAGGCGCGCCTGGAGCTGCGTTACGTGGCCCGGCAGAACGGCGAGGCGGATGCCGAAGTCAACGCCCGGGCGATTCGCCTGATCCAGGATTTCGCCCTGGCCCTGCCGGGCCTGCGGGTGTTGCTGGACACCGACGTGCTGGCCGCCTACCACGGTGACCCGGCGGCCCGCAGCGTCGATGAAGTGCTGCTGTGCTACCCGGGCATCCTGGCGGTGATTC
The DNA here is from genome assembly GCF_001547895.1 of Pseudomonas sp. Os17. Taxonomy (NCBI): domain Bacteria; kingdom Pseudomonadati; phylum Pseudomonadota; class Gammaproteobacteria; order Pseudomonadales; family Pseudomonadaceae; genus Pseudomonas; species Pseudomonas sp. Os17. The sequence goes on from NZ_AP014627.1 coordinate 281,827, forward strand.
ACCACCGCCTGGCGCACCATCTGTACCGTGCCGGCCTGCCGTTGCTGGCGCGGATCAGCTCGGAAATCGCCCACTCGGCCACCGGCATCGACATTCACCCCGGGGCGCAGATCGGCCGCAGCTTCTTCATCGACCACGGCACGGGCGTGGTGATCGGCGAGACCGCGATCATCGGTGAGCGGGTGCGCATCTACCAGGCGGTGACCCTGGGGGCCAAGCGCTTCCCGGCGGACGAAGACGGCCAGTTGCAGAAGGGCCACCCGCGCCACCCGATCGTCGAGGACGACGTGGTGATCTACGCCGGCGCGACCATTCTCGGGCGCATCACCATCGGCAAGGGTTCGACCATTGGCGGCAACGTCTGGCTGACCCGCAGCGTGCCGGCCGGTTGCAACCTGACCCAGGCCAACCTGCAGCACGACGACGGCTCGCAAAAGTAGGACTGGCCTTCTGTAGCCGCTGCCGCAGGCTGCGCTAGGCACCGCAGGGGCCTCGGCGGTGGTGCGATCGCCGGCGAGCCTGCGGCTCGTTCGCAGCCTGCGGCAGCGGCTACAGAGGCGTCCATGCCTCCCGCCGCACCGGCTTCTTGTAGCCGCTGCCGAGCCTGCGAGGCTGGGAAAAGGTCCGCAGGACCTTGCTTGACGATCAACCGCCACACACAGCTGGCAGCGTTTTTTCTGCTGAACGATTCCGTTCGCCATCCGTCATACCCTTCCCTGAGCTAGCGTACTGAACAGTACCGCTGAGCCCTGCGATTAGTCCTCGAGCGCCTATCCATGTTTAACTTGAACGCTCGTTCAAGTTAAACCGGTGGTTCGCTGCCCGCTCACAACAGGAGGCTTGCCTTTGCTGAGTCCGTACATTTCAGCCGTGTTTCATCCCTTCGAGGTGCACCGTTCATGAGTGCGCCATCCAGCTCCGCGAATACTCTGATTCGCATGAACCCTCCGGTGTTCTACTTCGCCGCGAGCTTTATCCTGATCTTCGGCGTGGTGGTGATTTCCATGCCGGAACAGGCCGGCGCCTGGCTCCTGGCGGCGCAAAACTGGGCGGCCAATACGGTCGGCTGGTACTACATGCTGGCGATGACCCTGTACCTGGTCTTCGTGGTGGTCACCGCCTTGTCCGGCTACGGCAAGATCAAGCTCGGTGCCGACCACGACGAACCCGAGTTCAGTTACCTGTCCTGGGCCGGCATGCTGTTCGCCGCCGGGATCAGCATCACCCTGTTCTTCTTCTGCGTTTCCGAACCCCTGACCCACATGCTGCAACCGCCCCAGGGCGAGGCCGGCACTGCCGAGGCGGCGCGCCAGGGCATGCAGTTGCTGTTCCTGCACTGGGGCCTGCACGGCTGGGGGGTGTTCGCCTTCGTCGGCATGGCCCTGGCCTACTTCGCCTACCGGCATAACCTGCCGCTGGCCCTGCGTTCGGCGCTGTACCCGCTGATCGGCAAGCGCATCAACGGCCCCATCGGCTATGCGGTGGACGGCTTCGGCATCATCGCCACGGTGTTCGGCCTGGGCGCCGACATGGGCTTTGGCGTGCTGCACCTGAACTCCGGCCTCGACTACCTGTTCGGCATCGCCCACACCCAGTGGATTCAGGTTGGCCTGATCACCCTGATGATGGGCGCGGCGATCATTGTCGCGGTGTCGGGAGTCGACAAGGGCGTGCGGGTGATGTCCGACATCAACATGCTGCTGGCGGTGGCGCTGCTGCTGTTCGTGCTGTTCGCCGGTCCGACCCAGCACCTGCTCAACACCCTGATCCAGAACCTCGGGGACTATTTGGGCGCGTTGCCGACCAAGAGTTTCGACGTCTACGCCTACAACAAGCCCAGCGACTGGCTGGGCGGCTGGACGGTGTTCTACTGGGCCTGGTGGATTGCCTGGTCGCCGTTCGTGGGGCTGTTCATTGCGCGGATCTCCCGCGGCCGGACCATTCGCGAATTCGTCTTCGGCGTGCTGCTGATTCCCCTGGGCTTCACCCTGGCGTGGATGTCGATCTTCGGTAACAGCGCCATCGACCAGGTGCTCAACCACGGCATGAGCGCCCTGGGCCTGTCGGCCATCGACAACCCGTCGATGACCCTCTACCTGCTGCTGGAAACCTACCCCTGGAGCAAGACCGTGATCGCGGTCACGGTGTTCATCAGCTTCGTGTTCTTCGTCACCTCGGCGGACTCCGGCACCGTGGTGCTCTCGACCCTGTCGGCCAAGGGCGGCAACGCCGACGAGGACGGGCCGAAATGGCTGCGGGTGTTCTGGGGCGCGATGACCGCGCTGGTCACCAGCGCGCTGTTGTTCGCTGGCAGCATCGACTCGCTGAAGTCGGCGGTGGTGCTGACCTCGCTGCCGTTCTCGCTGATCCTGCTGCTGATGATGTGGGGGCTGCACAAGGCGTTCTACCTGGAGTCGCAGCGGCGCATTGCCCAACTGCACTCCCTGGCCCCGGTGGCGCCTTCGCGGCGCGGCAAGGGTGGCTGGCGCCAGCGCCTGAGCCAGGCGGTGCACTTCCCGTCCCGGGATGAGGTGTATCGCTTCCTCGACCAGACGGTGCGCCCGGCCATCGAAGAGGTGACCGCGGTGTTCGCCGAGAAGGGCCTGAACGTGGTGACCCAGCCCGACCCGGCCAACGACAGCGTGAGCCTGGAAATCGGTCATGGCGACCAGCACCCGTTCATCTACCAGGTGCAGATGCGCGGCTACTTCACCCCGTCCTTCGCCCGTGGCGGCATGGGCCCCAAAGAGCTGCGCAACCGCCGCTACTACCGGGCCGAGGTGCATCTGGCCGAGGGCAGTCAGGATTACGATCTGATGGGCTACAGCAAGGAGCAGATCATCAACGACATCCTCGACCAGTACGAACGCCACATGCAGTTCCTGCATCTGGTGCGCTGAGCCAGGCGCTCAGGCCCTGGTGAACAGCAGGTAGAGCACCAGGGCCAGCACCGGCACGGCAAACACCAGGCTGCCGACCATCAGTTCCGACCTCAGGGGCTGATGGGCGGTAACCATCCCCACCGCGCCGTTGATCACCGTCAACGCCAGCCACAACCCGGTAAATCCAAAGCCCAATATCGATCGGGAAAAGCCCAGCCGCTCGCCGATGAACAGCAGCAGCGCCAGCAGAATCAGGCCGAAGGTGATGATGATGGTGGTGTGCATGGAAAGCGTCTCCTGCAGGAGCGGTCGGACGATGTCGCGCTGGCCGGCACGGGGTGTTTGTCGACCTGTCCATGGAGCATAGGCGGCAAACCAGACCATCTGATGCAAGGAGACGGGGTTCTTGGTCGGCCAGCCGTCTCCCGTGCTCATGAGCAGGCATTGGGCTATCAGCGTATTGATTAACCAAGTGTGTATAGTGTGTATCGCTGCGTGCTGGATTGGATAAGGTGCCTGATGGTTCGGTATCCACAGGGCAGGGTTATGCGCAGTCGGGAGATGATCGGCAAGATTGAGGCGGATGGTTGGTACCTGATTGCCGTGAAGGGCAGTCACCATCAGTACAAGCATCCCTGGAAACCAGGGCGCGTCACTTTCAAGCATCCGGATGCGGAACTGCCCAGGGGCACGCTCAACAGCATCTTGAAACAGGCGGGCTTGAAATGAGCCCGTTACTGCATGAGGAGTCCAACGACATGAAATTCCCGGTGGTTCTGCACAAGGATGCCGACTCTGAATACGGGGTGATCGTTCCGGATGTGCCGGGCTGTTACTCCGCTGGTCACACGGTGTCCCTGGCGTTCGAGAACGTGAAGGAGGCGTTGTCCCTGCATTACGCAGGGCTGGTGGCCGATGGCGAGCCTCTGCCGCAGGTGCACGAGATCGATGAGCACCTGGACAACCCCGACTACGCCGGGGGTGTATGGGGCGTGGTGGAGTTCGACGTGACGCCGTATTTCGGCAAGTCGGTGCGCTTCAATGCCACCCTGCCGGAACACCTGCTGGAGCGCATCGATCAGACGGTCAAGCGTGACCAGCGCTACAACTCGCGTTCCGGGTTCCTGGCCGCCGCGGCGCTGCGCGAACTGTCGGCCTGAGGCTAGGTGCTTTCGCGCTCGATCACTCGGCATTGCAGCAGGTTCAGGCGCTGCACCGGCGTGCGGGTCGGCAGCACCCCAAGGCTTTCCAGGACCCGGGTCGCGGCCAGTACGCCGATCTCCAGCGCCGGTGGCTGGATAGTGCTCAGGCTCGGCAGCAGCATCTGGGCAAAGGGGTAGTCGCCAAAGCCCAGCACTGCGCAGTCCTCTGGAATCTTCAGCCCGGCGCGTTGCCCCGCCAGCAGGCCGCCGGCGGCCAGGTTGTCGTTGGCGAAGATGATGGCGTCGGGGCGCGGTGAGGCGCTCATCAGGGCCTCCATGGCCTGCTTGCCGGCTTCGAAGGGAGGACGGTCGGGATCCGGGGCAAACACCCGGGGTGGCAACTCCAGCTCTTTCAGGGTGGCGAGATAGCCATCGCGGCGCTCCAGCGCGCTGTAGTCGCCGGGGGCGCTGTTCTGCACGAAGGCGATGCGCCGGTAGCCCTTGGCGTGCAGGTGGCGAACCGCGCTGACCCCCACTTGAAAGTGGCTGAAGCCGATCTGCATGGGCTGGCGCTGGGGCTGGTAATCCCAGGTTTCGATCAGCGGGATCTCGGCTTCGGCGAGCATCTTTTCCGTGCCCGGGCTGTGGAAGTGGCTGGTCAGCACCAGGGCTGCCGGTGACCAGCCGAGAAAGGCCCGTACCGCGCTCTCTTCCTGTTTCTCGTCGAAGTAGCTGGAGGCCAGCAGCAGCTGATAGCCGTGGCGGCTTAGGGTGTCGCTGAAGCCTTGGATGGTCTGGGCGAAGATCGGTCCGGAAATGTTCGGGATGACCATGGCGACGATTCTGCCCCGGGCCGAGGCCAAGCCGCCGGCCACCAGATTGGGCACGTAGCCGAGTTCGGCCACCACGGCGGCGATGCGTTCCCGACGTTCGGCGGAGACGCTCTCGGGCTGGTTGAAGTAGCGCGACACGGTGATCGCCGACACCCCGGCCTGGCGCGCCACGGTGTTCAGGGTCACGCGGCCGGCGCCGCGGCGCTTGCGGCCAGGTGCTGGGTCAGTGGTCATGAGCGCGCTCCTTGGACTGAACCAAAAGGCATATAAAAGTAATTTTTCAGTATTGGACGCTCTATGCGGAGCGTGTCGATACTGGCGATGTTAGCGCTAACAAGGCGTCATGTCTGCTACTCGCTCGAGCGAATGCCCAAGACAGATTTCAGGCGCTGCCGGCGCAGATCGGCAGCGGTTCGGGGCATTTTTCAGCAGGTGCAGCATGCAGATATTTCATGGGGAGCAACACCGACTCGCGCATTCGATCCGTGGCACCACGGCCTCGCGCCCGCATCTGGGCTGGCTGTTGGCGGGCCTGGCGGCATTGCCGTTGCCAGCGGCCCTGGCCAGTGAAAGCGCGGCCACGGCGCAGGATCAGGAGCCGACCCTGAAGTCGGTAACGGTCACCGCCACGCGCCGCGAAGAGTCGCTGCAGAAGGTCCCGGTGGCGGTGTCGGTGGTGGATGGCGAGCAGTTGGAGCGCGACAACCGCAACGGCGTGGCGAGCATCGTGCAGCAGGTGCCGTCGCTGAACTTCCGCACCGGGGCTTCGAACAAGGACACCTCGCTGTTCATCCGCGGCGTGGGCACCATTTCCACTTCGCCGGGGGTGGAGCCGACGGTCGCGACGGTGATCGACGGTGTGGTCTACGGGCGACCCGGCCAGGCCACCCTGGACCTGCTGGACCTGGAGCGCATCGAGGTGCTGCGCGGGCCTCAGGGCACGCTGTTCGGCAAGAACGCTTCGGCCGGGGTGCTGAATATCGTGACCAAGGCGCCTTCCGCCGAGACCCACGGCTACATCGACCAGTCCTATTACAGCGGCAATGAAAGTCGTACCCGCTTCGGCATTGGCGGCAGCCTGGTTCCCGATGTCCTCAAGGGGTCTGTCACCACCTTGTTCGGCAGTTACGACGGCAATGTGGACAACCGCCACAACGGCCAGGAGGTCAACGGCTACAACCGCAAGGGCGTGCGCGGCAAGCTGGAATTCACCCCTAGCGCCGACCTCAAGTTCACCCTGGCGGCGGACTACATGCAGTCCCATGACGACGCGCCCAATGGCGTGGTCAGCAAGGCCCTGACTCCGGCCTTCGCCAATGCCCTGAGCCCGGTCCGGGCCAGCAGCGACAACCGCGATATCAACACCGATACCCGCACCCATGTGCAGGACATCAACAAGGGCCTGTCCGGCCAGCTGGACTGGAACCTCGGCGACTACACCCTGACCTCGATCACCGCCTGGCGCGGCTGGAACAACACCCAGTACCAGGATGGCGACCGTCTTGGCGCGGTCAGCGCGGCGTTTCCCGGGACCGCCGACAAGGGCGACCTGGACTACAACCAGTATTCGCAGGAACTGCGCCTGGCCTCGCCCAAGGGGCAGTTCCTGGAGTACGTCGGCGGCCTGTTCTACCTGCATGGCAAGGACGAGGAAACCTACCAGCGCACCCTGACCACCACCACCAGCGTCAATCGCGGGATTGCCGACTACAGCACCACCAACGACAGCTACGCGGTCTTCGGCGAAAGCACCTTGAATTTCACCGAGGACTTTCGCGCCATCGCCGGTTTGCGCTGGACCCATGACGACCTGAAATACGACCACCGTCGGGTGTCGACCTCGGCCACCACGGTCAGCGGGATCCAGCCGGGCACCCGCAGCTCGGGTTCGGTGGACGAGGACGGCTGGTCCGGTCGCCTGGGCCTGCAATACGACCTCAGCGACAGCGTCACCAGCTACCTGACCTATTCCCGCGGCTACAAGGGCCCGGCCTACAACGTGTTCTTCAACATGCAGCCGCGGGACACCAATGCGCTCAAGCCCGAGACGTCCAACACCTGGGAGGCGGGGATCAAGGCCAGCAGCTGGAACAATCGCCTGACCACCAACCTGGCGGTGTTCCACAGCGAGTACGACAACTACCAGGCCAACTTCTTCGACACCGTGGCCGGGCAGGTGGTGACCCGCCTGATCAACGCCGGCCGCGTCAGCAGTGAAGGCGTCGAGCTGGACTACGCCCTGCAGGCCACCCAGCAATTGAAGTTCTCCGGGGCCCTGGCCTACACCCGGGCGCGCATCGATGCGTTCGCCTGCCCGGCGGGCGCCGCCGCTTCCTGCAACGTCAACGGCAAGCCATTGCCCTTCAGCCCGGATTGGAAAAGCTACGTGCGGGCCGACTACAGCATTCCCCTGGATAACGGCCTGGATCTCGAATTGGGCACCGACTACAGCTGGCAAAGCCAAGTGCAGTACGACATCAGCCAAAACCCCGACACCCGGCAGGGCGCCTACGGCATCTGGAACGCCAGCATCGCCCTGGCCGACTACAACGACGGCTGGCGCGTGGCATTGCTGGGCAAGAACCTGGCCGACAAGTCCTATTCGCCGTTGCTGGCCAGTGGCGGCAACTACATCTACCGCGCGGTGCCCCGGGATGACGAACGTTATTTCGGTGTGCAGTTACGCAAGGACTTCTGACCCTTTGCAGGCGCCGGCTTGCCCCAGGCCTTGCGGGCGCTTGCGCTGGCAAGCCAGCTGCTGCGGAGGGTGTTTTTTTGCAGTGTGAAACAGGAGTTGCCCATGTCTCGTTCCACTCGCCAGCTCAAGCTCGGCGCCTTTCTCATGGCCACCGGTCACCACGTTGCCGCCTGGCGTCATCCGCAGGTGCCGGCCCAGGCAGGACTGGACTTTGCGGTCTATAAAGAACTGGCGCAGATCGCCGAGGCCGCGCGCTTCGACGCGCTGTTCGTCGCCGACAGCCTGGCAGCGCCGACCGGCACCATCGCCAGCCGCATGGCCCGTTCCGATTACTTCGAACCCTTGACCTTGCTGTCTGCCCTGGCGGCCGTGACCGAGCGGATAGGGCTTATTGCCACTACCACTACGAGCTATAACGTACCGTACCACGTAGCACGTAAATTCGCTTCGCTGGACCATCTTTCAGGGGGTCGGGCGGGGTGGAACCTGGTGACGTCGGACAATGCCGCCGAAGCGCAGAATTTCGGGCGGGATGAACATTTCGGGCATGCCGAACGGTATCGCAGGGCCCGGGAATTCCATCAGGTGGTGACCGGGTTGTGGGACAGCTGGGAGGACGACGCCTTTGTCCGGAACAAGGCCAGTGGCGAGTATTTCGACCCGAACAAGCAGCATTTACTGGATCATCGCGGCGAATTCTTCCAGGTCCAAGGGCCCTTGAATGTGCCGCGCCCACCCCAGGGTTACCCGGTGATCGTGCAGGCCGGCTCCTCGGAAAGTGGCCGCGACCTGGCGGCGCAGACGGCCGAGGTGGTGTTCACCGCGCAACCGTCCCGGGCCGCCGCACAAGCCTTTTATGCGGACCTGAAAGGGCGTCTCAAGCAGTACGATCGTAGTACGGAATCGCTGAAAATCATGCCCGGAGTGTTCGTGGTGGTGGGCGACAGCGAAAGCCAGGCCCGGGAGAAGTTCGAATCGTTCCAGGTACTGGTGGAGCCCGAAGTGGGGGTGGCCCTGCTCGGACGGATGCTGGGCAATTTCGATTTGTCCGGTTATCCGCTGGATGGACCTTTGCCGCAGTTGCCCCTGACCGAGAGCGGTCAGCAAAGCCGCCAGCAGTTGCTCACCGAACTGGCCGGCAAGGACAACCTGACCCTGGCTCAGCTGGGGCGCAAGATTGCCGGCGGGCGTGGGCACTACAGCCTGATCGGTACGCCCGCGCAGATTGCCGACGAACTGCAGGCCTGGTTCGAGGAGGGCGCGGCTGATGGCTTCAATGTGCTGGTGCCCCACCTGCCGGGCGGCCTGCGGGATTTTGCGGCGGGGGTGATTCCGGAACTGCAGCGGCGCGGGCTGTTCAGAACAGAATACGAGGGCCGCACGCTGCGCGAGAACCTGGGGCTGGAGCGGCCGCAGAATCAGTTTGTGTAACCACCGCCTGCTGCAGGCGCTGGCTCGCCCGCAAGCTGGCGCCTACGGGGCGCAATGATCGACGTTAGTTGTTTTGCAAAGACCTGACCCAGAGAGGATTCGATGACTTATATCGCTGCCGAAAATCGCTACGACTCCATCCCTTATCGCCGTGTCGGCCGCAGTGGCCTGGTGCTGCCGGCGCTGTCCCTGGGGCTTTGGCACAACTTCGGTGACAGCACGCCGATCGACACCCAGCGTGCCCTGTTGCGCACGGCCTTTGACCTGGGGATCAATCACTTCGACCTGGCCAACAACTATGGCCCGCCCTATGGCAGCGCCGAGATCAATTTCGGTCGTCTGTTGCGGGAGGACTTCAAGGCCTATCGCGATGAGCTGATCATCTCCAGCAAGGCCGGCTGGGACATGTGGCCCGGGCCTTACGGCCAGGGCGGCGGTTCGCGCAAATATGTGCTGGCCAGCCTCGACCAGAGCCTGCAGCGCCTGGGCCTGGACTATGTGGATATCTTTTATTCCCACCGCTTCGACCCGGATACGCCGCTGGAGGAAACCGCCAGCGCCCTGGCCAGCGCGGTGCAGCAGGGCAAGGCCTTGTACATCGGCATTTCCTCCTATTCCGGGGCCAAGACCCGGGAAATCGCCGCGTTGCTCAAGGAGTGGAAAGTGCCGCTGCTGATCCATCAGCCGGCTTACAACATGCTCAATCGTTGGGTGGAGAAGGACCTGCTGGAGACCACCGATGAGCTGGGCGTGGGGGTGATCGCCTTTACTCCCCTGGCTCAGGGGCTGCTCACCGATAAATACCTCAATGGCATTCCCGAGGATGCGCGGGTCAATCGTCCGGGTGGAGGCTCGCTGCAGGCTTCGCACCTGTCCGAGGCCAATCTGGCCCATGTGCGGGCCCTCAACGAGATCGCCAGGAACCGCGGCCAGAGCCTGGCGCAACTGGCCCTGGCCTGGACCTTGCGCGATCCGCGGGTGACTTCGGCCTTGATCGGTGCCAGCCGTCCCGAGCAGATCGTCGAGAACGTCGGGGCCTTGCAGAACCTGAGTTTCAGTGTGGAGGAGCTGGCGCAAATCGATCATTTCGCCAAGGAGGGGCGGATCAACCTGTGGGAAAAACCGTCGTTGGCGGAGTAACGTCGCCAGGTCCCGCGCCCCCGGCAGAGTGATTTGCCGGGGGCTTTTTTTACCGGGCAGGGCAGGAGCGGCGAGTTTTTTGGCGGGCGCTCATTGCACCGTTGCGGACGCGTTGCTGCTCACCTTGAGCGTGGTCCGGGTGCTGGCCACGGCGCCTTCCCCCGGGTTGTCCAGATCGACTTTTGCCGTGACCGACAGGCCCGGCCGCAGGCGTTCGAGGCCGGATTGATCGGCATTGAAGCGGATGCGTACCGGAACCCGCTGCACGATCTTGGTGAAGTTGCCGGTGCCCGGCTCGAAGGGCAGCAGGGCGAAGGTCGAACCCGAACCCGGTGCCAGGCTTTCCACGGTGCCGACGAGGCTCACCCCCGGCAGGGCATCGATCTTGATCCGGGTCGACTGGCCGGGGGACATGTGCTGGGTCTGGGTTTCCTTGAAATTGGCCAGTACATAGAGGTCGTGCAGCGGCACCAGGGTCAGCAGGCGCGAGCCGGGTTGCACGTAATCACCCACCTGGACCTGCCGATTGCCGACGGTGCCGTCCATTGGCGCATGGACGGTGGTGTGGCGCAGGTCCTGCTGCGCCAGTTCGAGTCGGGCCTGGGCGCTCACCACCCTGGCCTTGGCCATCTGCAGCTGTGCTTGCAGGCGTTCGCGTTGGGCTGTGGTCACCGCCAGGTCGTTTTCCGCCACTTGCAGCATGGCCTGGGCGTAGGCGTGGCCTTGTTCGGCGGAGATGGCCTGGGTGCTGTATTTCTCCACTTCGTTGCGCGCCACGGCTCCGGTGGTGACCAGGGTGTCGAAACGGTTGCGCTCGGCGTCGGCGCGTTTGGACTCGGCCTGGGTGGTGCGGATCGACGTGCGGGCTGCGAGGACGCGGGTGTCGGCCAGGCGCTGTTCGGCTTGTTGAATCTTCAGCGCCGCCTCGGCCAGGGCCACCTGGGCCTGATTGTCGGCCAGGTCGCCGGCGGCCAGGGTCACCCGGCTGTCGAATTCCTCGCTATTGATGCGTACCAGGGGCTGGCCGGCGGTGACGTTTTGGTGGTCCTTGACCAGCACCTCGGTGACCAGGCCGTGGACTCGCGGCGCGACGGAGGTTGCATCGGCGGCAATGTAGGCGTCGTCGGTGGTTTCGGTCGAAGGCGCCATCAGTACCCAGGCCACCCCGACCGCCACCAGTGTCAGGGCGATAGCGCCGGCGATCACGGGGCGCTTGGAGCGCTTGCGCGGCTTTTCCATCTCGTGTGCGGCTTGCAGGATGGCGTTCTGAGTCTGGTTGCTCTGCTCCATGTTGAAGCTCCACGCTGTTTTGAATTACGATCATAATATTCACATGATGGCCGCAATACTACAGGGAGCACCGAACGTGACGACAAGCGCATCCGAGCTCCCTGATGTGGGCGCCCAGCCTGGTCAACAGTCCGCCCGCCGCAAGCTTCTGGTGTTCACCATCATGGCCTTTGGCATGTTCATGGCGCTGATCGATATCCAGATCGTGGCGGCTTCCCTCAATGATGTGCAGGCCGGCCTCAGTGCCGGTCCCGATGAGGTCAGCTGGGTGCAGACCGCCTATCTGATCGCCGAACTGATCATGATTCCTTTCTCGGCCTTCCTCGCCCAGGCGATCTCCACCCGCTGGCTGTTCGCTGCCGGTGCGGCATTTTTTACCCTGTTCAGCGTCGGCTGCGGGATGGCCTGGAACATCGAGTCGATGATCGTGCTGCGAGCGCTGCAAGGCTTCGCCGGAGGCGCCATGGTGCCCACGGTGTTTGCCGTGGGCTTTGTGCTGTTCGAAGGCAGGCAGCGGGCGATGGTCCCGGCCATTCTCGGGATGACCGCGGTTCTGGCGCCGACACTGGGTCCTACGGTGGGCGGCCTGGTGACCTTCTACCTGGACTGGCGCTGGATCTTCTTCATCAACGTGCTGCCGGGGCTGTTGGTGTGCATGGGCGCTGCGCTGCTGATCGATGTGGATCGGCCCGACCTGTCCATGCTGCGGCGCATCGACTGGCTGCACTTTGCGGCCATGGCGCTGGCGCTGGGGTGTTTCGAGTATGTGCTGGAGGAGGGGCCGCGCAAGGACTGGTTCAGTGATAGCGCAATTGTCATCGCCGCCTGGGTTTGCCTGGTGTCCTTTGGACTGTTCATCGAGCGCTCGCTGTATTCGAACAACCCGATTGTGTCGCTGCGGCCCTTTCGCGACCGGACCTTTTCCATTGCCTGCCTGCTGAACCTGGTGATCGGTTTCGGACTGTATTCCTCGACTTATCTGGTTCCGGTGTTTCTCGGGCGAGTGCGCGGTTTCGACAGCCTGGAAATCGGCACCACGGTGTTTGTGGTGGGGATCGGGCAACTGGTGAGCACGATCATCGCGGCTCGGGCTTCGGAGAGAGTCGATCGGCGCTTGATCATCTCGGTGGGCTTTCTGGGCCTGGCCCTGAGCCTGTGGCTGACCTCCCGGGTCACCGCCAACTGGGGGTTCGACGAACTGCTGGTTCCCCAAGTGGCCCGCGGCCTGTTCCTGATGCTGTGCATCGTACCCAGCGTCAACATGGCCTTGAGTTCATTTCAGGGCGTCGAGCTGCGCCAGGCCTCGGGGTTGTTCAACCTGATGCGCAACCTGGGTGGCGCGATCGGCATTGCAACGGTCAACACCTGGCTGCAGGACGATGCCCGCACCCAGGTGCTGCGCTTGTCCGAATCCTTGGGCGCCAAGGCTGTCGCTGCGCAGGAGCTGATGGGGCAACTGGCCTTGAAGATCGCCGCCGAGACTCCGGATTCCGGCCATGCCTATCTGATGGCCCAGGGCATGCTTGGCCGGCTGGTGGCACGTGAAGCCCTGACCCTGGCGTTTGGTGATGTGTTCCGGCTGATGGCGCTGCTGTTCGTGGTGGCGCTGCTGCTGGTGCCGTGGTGCAAGGCGGCCCCGGCGCTGGCCTCGCCGGTGGCGAAGGAAAAGTGATTGCCCGTGCCGGGCCCCTACAGGGTCCAGGCGCCGGACTGGGCGTTGCGCCGGTGGCTTTCGGGAGGTTGGCGGGGCACGGCCAGCTGAAAATTCTCAAGGACAACGGGACCATGGGAGCCGTGGTCGATGTTGTCTCTACAAAGGAAGGCAACCTATGAGTGAGCAATACGATGTGATCGTGATTGGCGCGGGTCCCGGCGGCTATGTCGCGGCGATCCGGGCGGCGCAGCTGGGACTGAAGACGGTCTGCATCGAGCGCTACAAGGGCAAGGACGGCAAGACCGCCCTGGGGGGCACCTGCCTCAATGTGGGCTGCATTCCTTCCAAGGCACTGCTGGACAGCTCCCATCACTACGACGAAGCGCGCAACGGCTTTGCCGTACATGGCATCGGCATCAGCAACCCGCAGATCGATGTACCGGCCATGCTGGCGCGCAAGGACAGCGTGGTGCGCAATTTCAACGGTGGCATCGCCTCGCTGTTCAAGGCCAATGGCGTGGCCTTGCTGGAAGGTCACGGCAAGCTGCTGGCCAACAAGCAAGTGGAAGTCACCGCGGCCGATGGCAGCACCCGGCGCATCAGCGCCACCAGCATCATCCTTGCCCCCGGCTCCCGGCCCATCGATATTGCCGCAGCGCCGCTGACCGACCAGGTGATCGTCGACTCCACCGGAGCCCTGGAATTCACCCGCGTGCCCCAGCGCCTCGGTGTGATTGGCGCCGGCGTCATCGGCTTGGAACTGGGCTCGGTCTGGGCTCGCCTGGGCGCCGAAGTGACGGTGCTCGAAGCCCTCGACAGCTTCCTGCCGGCAGTGGACGTGCAGATCGCCAGGGAGGCGCAGAAGATCCTCGGCAAGCAAGGCCTGGATATCCGCCTGGGGGCCCGGGTGACGGCCTCCGAGGTGCAGGGCGACAGGGTCAAGGTCCGTTTCAGCGAAGGCGGCGAGGACCAGCAGCAGACCTTCGATCGCCTGATCGTCGCCGTGGGGCGTCGGCCCCTGACCACCGATCTGCTGGCCGCCGACAGCGGGGTGCAGTTGGACGAGCGTGGCTTTATTCATGTCGATGGCCAGTGCCTGACCAGCGTGCCTGGGGTGTTCGCCATTGGCGACGTGGTCCGCGGCCCGATGCTGGCGCACAAGGCGTCGGAAGAAGGCGTGATGGTGGCCGAGAGCCTCGCCGGGCATCGGCATCCGCTCAATTACGAGCTGATCCCGTCAGTGATCTACACCCACCCGGAAATCGCCTGGGTCGGCCAGACCGAGCAGGCCCTCAAGGCCCGGGGCATCGAGCTGAACATCGGCACCTTCCCGTTCTCCGCCAGCAGCCGGGCCATGGCGGCCAACGACACCGCCGGGCTGGTCAAGGTGATTGCCGATGCCGCCACCGATCGGGTGCTGGGCGTGCATGTGATAGGACCGGGCGCTGCGGAACTGGTCCAGCAAGGCGCAATCGGCATGGAATTCGGCACCAGCGCCGAAGACCTGGGGATGATGGTGTTCTCCCACCCGACCCTGTCCGAAGCCCTGCATGAAGCCGCGCTGGCGGTGAATGGCCAGGCGATTCACATCGGCAATCGCAAGAAGAAAGCTCCCGCCAGCGTCAAATAGCCTGCTGTGCCCGGCTTCGCTCATCCAGCGCGGCCGGGGCCTGTTGCATCTCCCCGCGTCTCAGCGAAAAAACGGCACATCCCCAAGAATGGTCGCGCGCTGCATGACTCGACGCTGTGGGCGGTAGTCGTCCACGGCGTAGTGCTGGGTCACGCGGTTGTCCCAGAAGGCCACGTCGTTTTCCTGCCAGCGCCAGCGAATGGTGAATTCCGGGCGGGTGGCGTGGGCGAACAGCAGCTTGAGGATGGCCTCGCTTTCGCTCTCGGACAGTTCGTTGATCTTGGTGGTGAAGCCGTCGTTGACGAACAGCGACTGGCGCCCGCTCACCGGGTGGGTGCGGATCACCGGGTGCGACAGCGGCGGGTTCTTGCGTCGGGTTTCCTCCCAGCGCGCCAGGTCCTCGGGGGTGTTGCCGAAGCGCTCCAGGGGGAAGGACTTGATGAATTCGTGGGTCGCGGTCAGGCCCTGCAGCAGGTTCTTCATGGGCTCGGACAGCGCCTCGTAGGCGGCGATGCCGCTGGCCCACAGGGTGTCGCCGCCGAAAGCCGGCAACAGCTTGGCGCTGAGCACCGCGCCCAGGGCCGGGGTCGGCAGGAAGGTCACGTCGGTGTGCCAGATGGCGTTGTCGCGCACGTCGGTTTCGGCGGTGTCGAGAATCAGCACTTCCGGCTGCTCCGGCACATTGGGGTAGATCGGGTGGATGTGCAGGTCACCGAAGCGGGCGGCGAAGCGCGCCTGCTGCTGTGGGGTGATCGGCTGGTCGCGGAAGAACAGTACCTGATGCTTGAGCAGCGCCTGCTCGATGGCGTCGCGCTGTTCGACGCTGAGCGGCTGGCTGATGTCGATGCCGCTGATCTGGGCGCCGAGGGCAGAGCTTAAAGGGGTGATGGTCAGGCTCATGGTGGTTCTCTTGTACGGCGCCGAACGCTCGGCGTGGTCGGATTCGGTTTATCGGCATCAAACTAAAAAAACGGGTGCGCTGGCGGTGTCGTGACCCTGTAGCCGCTGTCGAGCCTTGGCGAGGCTGCGAACGGCGGCGCAGTAGATGCAAACCCATGCAACGAGGTCTTCCTCATCGATTGTTGCGAGCGCTACGCGCTCGGTCGCAGCCTCGCCAGGGCTCGGCAGCGGCTACAGATAAGCCGCGTGCGGCGCATGCAGGTCAGTGGGATTGGCCGTGCCAGGGCACCAGCTTGCGTTGCAGGGCGCGCAGGCCCATCTCCATGGCGAAGGCGATCAGGGCAATCACCAGTATCCCCAGCACCACCACATCGGTGACCAGGAACTGCGCGGCGGACTGCACCATGAAACCCAGGCCGCTGGTGGCGGCAATCAGCTCCGCGGCCACCAGGGTCGACCAGCCCACGCCCAGGCCGATGCGCACGCCGGTGAGAATGTCCGGCAAGGCGCTGGGCAGGATCACGTGGCGAATCAGCTGGGCCCGGGTGGCGCCCAAAGACTGCGCGGCGCGCAGCTTGGCCGGGTCGACGGTGCGCACGCCGGTGGCGGTGGCAATGGCGATCGGGGCGAAGATCGCCAGGTAAATCAGCAGCACCTTGGACAGCTCGCCAATGCCGCACCAGATGACGATCAGCGGCAGGTAGGCCAGGGGCGGAATCGGCCGGTAGAACTCGATCAACGGGTCGAGCACGCCGCGGGCGATGCGGTTGGCGCCAATGGCGATGCCCACCGGAATCGCCGTCAGCACGGCACAGCCCAGGGCCAGGCCGATGCGCTCCAGGCTCGCCGCCAGGTGCTGCCAGAGGGTGGAATCCATGTAGCCGCTGGTGGCCAGCAACCAGCCTTTTTGCAGCACGGCGGCAGGCGGAGGCAGGAACAGCGGTTCGATCAGGCCGCTGGCGGTCACCGCCCACCACAGGGTCAGCAGGGTGATCAGGGTCAGCACGCTGATCCAGCGGGTGCTCAGGCTGCGGCGCACGGTGTGTGGCGCTTTCGGCTTGGCATTGCGGGTGGCGGTGGCGGGAATCTCGTAGCTGCTCATGGGCGCTCCTGCTGCTGGGTGGCGCTGCGCTGGGAGAACACCCGGGCCAGCACGTGTTCGCGGGTTTCGATGAACAACGGGTCGGACTTGATCGCCCGCGCCGATTCGCCGGCGGCGTAGCGCTGGCCGAAGTCCAGGTTCAGGCGCTCGACGATCTGTCCCGGGTTGGGCGCCAGGAGGATCAGGTCGGTCGCGAGGAATACCGCTTCCTCGATGTCGTGGGTAATCAGGAACACCGGTTTGGCGGTGCGCCGCCAGACTTGCAGCAGCAGCTCCTGCATCTGTTCGCGGGTGAAGGCATCCAGGGCGCCGAAGGGTTCATCCATCAGCAGCACGCGCGGGTCGGCGGCCAGGGCGCGGGCCAGGCCCACGCGCTGTTTCTGTCCGCCGGAAAGCTGCCAGATGCGGCGCTTGTCGAAGCCGGCCAGGTCCACCAGGGCGAGCATCTCCCGGGCCCGGGCTTCACGCGCGGCCCGGGCCACGCCGGCCAGTTCCAGGCCGAAGGCGACATTGCCCAGCACGTCCTGCCAGGGCAGCAGGGCGTCGTCCTGGAACACCACGCCACGTTCGGCGCTGGGGCCCTTGACCGGCACGCCGTCGAGGCTGATGCGCCCGGCGCTGGGGTCGACGAAGCCGGCAATCAGGTTCAGCAGCGAGGTCTTGCCGCTGCCGGAGGGACCCAGGGCGACCAGCAGTTGCTGTGGCCCCAGGGTCAGGGAAATATCCGCCAGCACCGGTTCGGCGGCGCCGGGGTACTGTGCGCTGATGCGCTCCAGTTGTAGCAAGGCCATGACGGCTATCTCCTGTCCGGTCGCGGGTTATTCAGGGATGAACTTGGCACTGACGTAGGGGGCGTAGTCCGGCAGCACCGCTTCGACCTTGCCTTGCTCCTTGAGGAACACCGCGGTGTCGGTGATGGCCTTGGTGGTCGGGGCACCGAGGCTGAGCACCTGGTCGGCGGCCAGTGGGTAGACGTTGCCTTGCAGCAGCAGCGGGATATCGCTGGCCTTGGCCCCGGAGAGCTTGACCAGCTTGTCGACGTTGCCCTGGTTGGCCAGCCAGGCTTGCGGGTCCTTGCGGTACTGGGCGTAGGCATCCAGGGTCACCTTGGCAAAGGCCGTGACGATTTCCGGGTGCTTCTCGGCGAAATCCTTGCGCACGATCCAGGCGTCGAAGGTCGGCGCGCCGAACTTGGCCAGCTCACCGGAGGTGATCAGCACCTTGCCGTTTTCCTTGGCCACGCCCAGGGCCGGGTCCCAGACGTAGGTGGCGTCTATATCGCCGCGCTTCCAGGCGGCGATGATCGCCGGTGGCGCGAGGTTGAGGATCTGCACTTTCGAGGGATCGATGTTCCAGTGCTTCAGCGCTGCCAGCAGGCTGTAGTGGCCGGTGGAAACGAAGGGCACGGCGACTTTTTTACCGATCAGGTCCTGGGGGTTGGTAATCCCGGAACCGTCCCGGGCCACCAGGGCTTCGGCGGCGCCGATCTGGGTGGCGATCAGGAAGGTCTGTACCGGCACCTTGCGGGTGATGGCCGCGGTCAGGGGGCTGGAGCCCAGGTAGCCGATCTGCACGTCGCCGGAAGCGATGGCGGCGATGACGTCGGCACCGTTGTCGAATTTGCGCCAGTTGATCTTGGCCTGGGTGGCTTTTTCATAGCTGCCGTCGGCCTGGGCGACCTTGGCCGGATCGACGGTGGTCTGGTAGGCGACGGTGACGTCGGCCGCCTGGGCAAAGAAACTCGCAGCGGCCAGGGACGCGGCCGCCAGGAGGCGAAGGGGGAAGTGCAGTTTCATGGGGGTGCTCCTCATAGGCGGCCGGTGATCGGCGTGGGAGGAGACTAAATGATCTAAGAATGCAGAAATAAATAACTTATTTGCATTAGCTTATGAGGGGAATAGGCAGCGTGCTGTTCGCCGGCAAGCCGGCTCCTACGGTATGGGTGCAGGAGCCGGCTTGGCGGTGAAGCGTCAGTTGCTGATGGCCAGGATGCTGGCCTGGTAGGCGCCGACGAACACGTCGAAATCACCCACTTCGTTCTGCTCAAGCTCGGTCTGCTGCTCCAGGGATTTGCGCGCCGCGTCTTCGAAGGCGGCTTGTTCTTCCTTGCTCAGGGCCTGGCTGCGGAAGTGCTCGGCATGCGCCTGGCTCTGGCGCAGGGAGAACTGGCTGAAGCTCTCCTTGTGCTCGCTCATGGCCGCCAGCACCTGGGCCGATGGGGTCAGGGACGAGTCCTTGACCTTGGCCAGCTGGGCGTCCAGCGCCTTGCTGTGCACGTCGCTGCCGTGGCTCTGGTCGAGCAGGGCGGCCAGTGGCGCGATCTGCTCCAGCAGTTCGGCCGCCCATTCCTTCATCTCCACCGGCTGGCCCTGGCGTTGCAGTTGCAGGCCCGGACGCCGGCCTTCCTTGACCACGGCGAGGAAGTTCGAGGTGGCGTTGCCGCACTCGTTGTTCGCAAACAGCGGGCTGTCGTTGAGCGCGCAATACAGCAGGAAGGCGTCGAGGAAGCGGGCTTCCTGCAGATCGATGCCCAGGGGCAGGAAGGGGTTGATGTCCAGGCAGCGCACTTCGACGTACTGGATGCCCCGGGCCATCAGCGCCTGGATCGGTCGCTCGCCGGTGTAGGTCACGCGTTTGGGGCGGATGTTGGAGTAGTACTCGTTTTCGATCTGCAAGATGTTGGTGTTCAGTTGCACCCACTCGCCATCCTTGTGGGTGCCGACGGCCACGTAAGGCGCGTAGGGCGTGGCCACGGCCTTGCGCAGGCTGTCGGTGTAGCTGTTCAGATCGTTGTAGCAGGGGGTCAGGCCGGCCTGGGCCTTGCTCTGGTAGCCCAGGTCGCTCATGCGCAGGCTGGTGGCGTAAGGCAGGTACAGGGTGTCGGCGTCCAGCTGTTCCAGCTGGTGCGAGCGGCCGCGCAGGAACCCTGCGTCCAGGGCTGGCGAGGCACCGAACAGGTACATCAGCAGCCAGCTGTAGCGGCGGAAATTGCGGATCAGCGCGATATAGGCCGAGGACTGGTAGTCACGGTCGCTGCCGACGAAGCCCTCGGCTTCCTTGAGCCGCGGCCACAGCTGTTCCGGCAGGGAAAAGTTGTAGTGGATCCCGGCAATGCACTGCATGGTCTTGCCGTAGCGCAGGGCCAGGCCCTTGCGGTACACGTACTTGAGCTGACCGATGTTGGAGGTGCCGTAGTAGGCGATCGGGATGTCTTCCTCGGCCGGCAACGGGCACGGCATCGATGGACTCCACAGGTACTCGTTGCCGAGCTTGCTGTAGGCGAAGCGATGAATCTTGTCGAGGCTGGCCAGGGTATCCGCCGGGTCCGCGAGGGCCGGGGTGATGAACTCCAGCAGCGACTCGGAGTAGTCGGTGGTGATCTGTTCGTTGGTCAGCGCGGAACCCAGTTCTTCCGGGTGCGGGGTCTGTGCCAGGCGGCCTTCGCCGGTGACACGCAGGCATTCACGTTCGATACCGTGCAGGCACTGCTCGAGCAGGGAGAGGTTAGCGCGCTCGCCGAGCAGAGCCAGGCGGCGGTTGAGAAGTTCGCTCAAGTTGGATTCCTTCACGCGTCAGTCGCCCCAATATGGGGGTGGGCAGGACGGTCTACAAGGGTGAAGTTAAAACTGGCGTTTTCGCCTGGTTTTTGAGTCAAGCCGACTCGCTTGAAAACGCCAATCCTTCATCCCTGAATCTGGCTTTAGCGCGGGCAGAAAACTCCGACGCCGCTTTCGCAGCGCCGAAATTAACCCAAATTCATGACGGGGAGCTATAGGACCGCGAAGGTGCCTTGTGCTTTTGCGACCAGTTTGTCGCCCTGGATCACATCCGCTTCCACCACCAGGGTGCGGCGGCCGGGGTGGATCACTTTGGCCCGGCACAGCACCTGGCCCTCGCTCACGGCGCGGATGTAGTTGATCTTGCACTCGATGGTGGCGCTCTGCTGGTCAAAGCCGTGGGTGCTGGAACAGGCCAGCCCCATGGCAATGTCCACCAGGCTGAAGATCGCCCCGCCGTGCAGCTTTTGCCCGCGATTGCGCAACTGCGGGGTCAGCTCCAGGGCAACGTCCGCCTCGCCGGTTTCCAGGCGTTGCAGACGGCAGCCGAGCAATTGGCTGAAGGCGCTTTCGGTCAGGCCGGCAGGGATCTGCATCAGCGCTTCTTCAACTGCTTGGCGTTGGCGAACAGCGAGGCCATGGCGTTGTTGCTCGGGGCTGCAGTCGCGGTTTCCTTGCGCGGTGCGCTGCCCTGGGACGAGCGTGGCGCCGAGCCCGGACGGGAGCCGCGAGCGCCGTCGATCTTCTCGCCCGGGGTGTCGCTCATGCGCATCGACAGGCCCACGCGTTTACGCGGGATGTCGACTTCCATGACCTTGACCTTGACCACGTCGCCGGCCTTCACCGCTTCACGCGGGTCCTTGATGAACTTCTCCGACAGCGCCGAGATGTGCACCAGGCCGTCCTGGTGCACGCCGATGTCGACGAAGGCCCCGAAGTTGGTGACGTTGGTCACCACGCCTTCGAGGATCATCCCCAGTTGCAGGTCCTTGAGGTCCTCGACGCCGTCCTGGAACTCGGCGGTCTTGAACTCCGGACGCGGGTCGCGGCCGGGCTTGTCCAGTTCCTGGAGGATGTCGGTGACGGTGGGCAGGCCGAAGGTTTCGTCGGTGAATTTCTTCGGGTCCAGGCGCTTGAGGAAGCCGCTGTCGCCGATCAGCGAGCGGATGTCACGGCCGGTGTCGGCGGCGATGCGCTGCACCAGCGGGTAGGCTTCCGGGTGCACCGCCGAGGCGTCCAGCGGGTTGTCGCCGTTCATCACGCGCAGGAAGCCGGCGGCCTGTTCGAAGGTCTTTTCACCCAGGCGCGCGACCTTTTTCAGCGCGGCGCGGGTCTTGAAGGCACCGTGTTCGTCGCGGTGGCTGACGATGTTCTGCGCCAGGGTCGCATTGAGGCCGGAGATCCGCGCCAGCAGGGCCACGGAGGCGGTGTTGACGTCGACGCCCACGGCGTTCACGCAGTCCTCGACCACCGCGTCCAGGCCACGGGCCAGTTTCAGCTGCGAGACGTCGTGCTGGTACTGGCCGACACCGATGGATTTCGGATCGATCTTCACCAGCTCTGCCAGTGGGTCCTGCAGGCGGCGGGCGATGGATACGGCGCCACGGATCGACACGTCCAGGTCCGGGAATTCCTTGGCCGCCAGCTCCGAGGCCGAGTACACCGATGCACCGGCTTCGGACACCATGACCTTGGTCATCTTCATGGCCGGGTATTTTTTGATCAGTTCGGCGGCCAGCTTGTCGGTCTCGCGGCTGGCGGTGCCGTTGCCGATGGCGATCAGGTCCACCGAGTGCTTGGCGCACAGCGCGGCGAGGATGCCCAGGGTCTGGTCCCACTTGTTGTGCGGCACGTGGGGGTAGACCGTGGCGTGGTCCAGCAGTTTGCCGGTGGCATCCACCACCGCCACCTTGCAGCCGGTACGCAGGCCCGGGTCCAGGCCCAGGGTGGCACGCGGGCCGGCCGGAGCGGCCAGCAGCAGGTCGTGCAGGTTGTGGGCGAAGACGTTGATCGCCTCGGTTTCCGCGTTGTCGCGCAACTCGCCCAGCAGGTCGGTTTCCAGGTGGGTGTAGAGCTTGACCTTCCAGGTCCAGCGCACCACTTCACCCAGCCATTTGTCGGCGGCACGGTTCTGGTTCTGGATGCCCACGTGCTGGCCGATCATGCCTTCGCAGGGGTGCATGGTGCCCGGCAGCTCGTCACCGACTTTCAGCGCGGAGCTGAGAATGCCTTCGTTGCGGCCGCGGAAAATCGCCAGGGCGCGGTGCGACGGCATGCTTTTCAGCGGTTCGTCATGTTCGAAGTAGTCGCGGAACTTGGCGCCTTCCTCTTCCTTGCCAGCCACCACGCGGGCGCTGAGGGTGGCTTCCTGCTTGAGGAAGTTGCGCAGCTTGTCCAGCAAACCCGCGTCTTCGGCGAAGCGCTCCATGAGGATGTACTTGGCGCCTTCCAGGGCCGCCTTGACGTCGGCCACGCCCTTGTCGGCGTTGACGAAGCGCGCGGCTTCGGCTTCCGGAGTCAGGCTTGGGTCGTTGAACAGGCCGTCCGCCAGCTCGCCGAGGCCGGCTTCCAGGGCGATCTGGCCCTTGGTGCGGCGCTTCTGCTTATAAGGCAGGTACAGGTCTTCGAGGCGGGTCTTGGTGTCGGCCAGCTTGATGTCGCGAGCCAGCTCCGGGGTCAGCTTGCCCTGCTCTTCGATGCTGGCCAGGATGCTGATCCGCCGTTCGTCGAGTTCTCGCAGGTAGCGCAGGCGCTCTTCCAGATGACGCAGTTGGGTGTCATCGAGGCTGCCGGTGACCTCTTTCCGGTAACGGGCGATGAAGGGCACGGTGGAGCCTTCATCCAATAGAGCGACGGCCGCTTCGACCTGTTGTGGGCGTACGCCGAGTTCCTCGGCAATGCGGCTGTTGATGCTGTCCATAAAACCACCTGACAAATGTGTGAAAGCAGGCCCGCGGGCACGGAAGTTGAGGCCCGGCGGGTCTGGTTGAGCGGCCTGGCACGCGCCGCCACCTGGATCAAAAGGCTGGCTGTTGACCCGTGAAATCGAAAAAATACTGCCGGCCCAGGCAAATAAAAAAAACCGGCCGCAGGCGTACTGATCAGATATTGCCCAACACAAAAGGCGGCGCATTATACCCAGCGTTAGGGTCTTCGGGGTGATCGCCGGCCTCAGGCCGACAGCGGGTTTGCTGGCGATAGAGGAAAAATCTGCTAACAATGCACACGGTGCGTATAACGGCAGCTACGCCATAATGCGCACCGAGATTAGAGGAGCATCCAATGAGCAGCACTGCACAAACTGCTGAAGGCGAAAAAATTCTTATTGTTGACGACGATCCGGGGCTGAGCAGCCTGCTGGAGCGTTTTTTCGTCAGCAAGGGCTACCGTGCCCGCGCGGTACCGAACACCGAGCAAATGGACCGTCTGTTGGGTCGCGAAGTGTTCAACCTGGTGGTCCTCGACCTGATGCTGCCCGGCGAAGACGGCTTGACCGCCTGCCGCCGCCTGCGCAGTGCCAACAACCAGATTCCGATCATCATGCTCACCGCCAAGGGCGATGAGCTGAGCCGCATCAAGGGCCTGGAGCTGGGCGCCGACGATTACCTGGCCAAGCCGTTCAACCCTGACGAGCTGATGGCCCGGGTCAAGGCCGTGCTGCGTCGTCAGTCGGCTCCGGTGCCGGGTGCGCCGGGCAGCGAAGACGAAAGCGTGACCTTCGGTGACTACGAACTGTCCCTGGCCACCCGCGAGCTCAAGCGTGGCGATGAAGTGCACATGCTCACCACCGGTGAGTTCGCGGTACTCAAGGCCCTGGTGATGAACGCCCGCCAGCCGCTGACCCGCGACAAACTGATGAACCTGGCCCGTGGCCGCGAGTGGGATGCGCTGGAGCGTTCCATCGACGTGCAGATCTCCCGCCTGCGGCGGATGATCGAGCCCGACCCTTCCAAGCCGCGTTATATCCAGACCGTCTGGGGCGTGGGTTATGTCTTCGTGCCGGATGGCACCGCGACCAAGTGATAGGTGATTTGTAGGAGCGAACGCCCGGGCCGGTAACGACCCGGGCGTTCGCATTCCGCAACTCCGCGAGCGCGAGCCGCTCCTGCAAAGTGTGTATTGGCTGTTATGAAAACCCCGCTGTGGTTCCCCCAGAGTTTCTTCTCCCGCACCCTGTGGCTGGTGCTGATCGTGGTGCTGTTTTCCAAGGCATTGACCCTGGTTTATCTGTTGATGAACGAGGACGTGCTGGTGGACCGGCAGTACAGCCACGGTGTGGCCCTGACCCTGCGCGCCTACTGGGCCGCCGATGAGTCCAACCGCGACCAGATCGCCGAGGCCGCCGGGCTGATCAAGGTGGTGGGCAGCGGCGTGCCGGCCGGCGAGCAGCACTGGCCCTACAGCGAGATCTACCAGCGACAGATGCAGGCCGAGTTGGGCGCCGACACCGAGGTGCGCCTGCGCATGCATGCGCCGCCGGCGCTCTGGGTGCGGGCGCCGAGCCTGGGGGATGGCTGGCTCAAGGTGCCGCTGTATCCGCATCCGCTGCGGGGGCAGAAGATCTGGAGCGTGCTGGGCTGGTTCCTCGCCATCGGCCTGCTGTCCACCGCCTCGGCGTGGATCTTCGTCAGCCAGCTCAACCAACCGCTCAAGCGCCTCGTCTACGCCGCCCGGCAACTGGGCCAGGGACGCAGCGTGCGCCTGCCGATCAGCGATACGCCGAGCGAGATGACCGAGGTGTACCGCGCCTTCAACCAGATGGCCGAGGATGTGGAGCAGGCCGGGCGTGAGCGGGAACTGATGCTGGCGGGTGTGTCCCACGACCTGCGCACGCCGCTGACCCGCTTGCGCCTGTCGCTTGAGCTGATGGGGGCGCACACCGACCTGACCGACGACATGGTGCGGGACATCGAGGACATGGACGCCATTCTCGATCAGTTCCTGGCCTTCATCCGCGACGGCCGCGACGAGTCGGTGGAAGAGGTGGACTTGAGCGATCTGGTGCGTGAAGTGGCTGCGCCCTACAACCAGAACCAGGAACGGGTGCACCTGCGCCTGGAGCCGATCCAGCCGTTCCCGCTGCGCCGGGTATCGATGAAGCGCCTGCTCAACAACCTGATTGGCAACGCCTTGAATCACGCGGGAACCGATGTCGAGGTGGCGGCCTATGTGTCCGGTGACATCAATGCACCGTATGTGGTGCTGAGCGTGATGGACCGTGGCGCAGGGATCGACCCTTCGGAGCTGGAAGCGATCTTCAACCCCTTCACCCGTGGCGATCGTGCCCGGGGCGGCAAGGGCACCGGCCTGGGCCTGGCCATCGTCAAGCGGATTGCCGCCATGCACGGCGGCAACGTTGAACTGCGCAATCGCCCCGATGGCGGCCTTGAAGCGCGAGTGCGCTTGCCGTTGGGCTTGTTGCTGCCACGCGATGCAGACTGAATACCTGTAGCCGCTGCCGCAGGCTGCGATAAGGGCCGAAGGCCCTTGCGCGGCCCACAAGCGCGACTGCTGTGCAGCCAGTCACAGCCTGCGGCAGTGGCTACAGGGACCGCCGATCGAGCGTACCCCTTAGCCCTTGCCCTTGGTCCGGGTCATGTTCGGCCCGCCATTTTTCTCGATGTGCTCGATGATGATCCCTGCCACGTTCTTGCCGGTGGTGGTCTCGATGCCTTCCAGGCCCGGCGAGGAATTGACTTCCATCACCAGCGGCCCGTGATTGGAGCGCAGGATATCCACCCCCGCCACGCTCAGGCCCATGACCTTGGCCGCCCGTAGCGCGGTCATGCGTTCTTCCGGGGTGATCTTGATCAGGCTGGCGCTACCGCCGCGATGCAGGTTGGAGCGGAACTCACCCGGCTTGGCCTGGCGCTTCATCGCCGCGATCACCTTGTCGCCCACCACGAAGCAGCGAATGTCGGCGCCGCCAGCTTCCTTGATGTATTCCTGAACCATGATGTTCTGCTTCAGGCCCATGAAGGCCTCGATCACCGATTCCGCTGCGGTGGCGGTTTCACACAGCACCACGCCGATGCCCTGGGTGCCTTCCAGCACCTTGATCACCAGGGGCGCGCCGTTGACCATTTCGATCAGGTCGGGAATGTCGTCCGGCGAATGGGCAAAACCGGTCACTGGCAGGCCGATGCCACGCCGCGACAGCAGTTGCAGCGAACGCAACTTGTCCCGGGAGCGGGCGATGGCCACCGATTCGTTGAGGGGGAAGACACCCATCATCTCGAACTGGCGCAGCACCGCGCAGCCATAGAAGGTCACCGAAGCACCGATCCGCGGGATCACCGCATCGAAGCCTTCCAGGGGCTTGCCGCGGTAATGGATCTGCGGTTTGTGACTGGCGATGTTCATGTAGGCGCGCAGGGTATCGACCACTACCATTTCATGGCCACGCTCGGTGCCGGCCTCGACCAGGCGACGAGTGGAATACAGACGCGGGTTACGCGACAGCACAGCGATCTTCATGCAACACCTGTGGCAGAGGTAGTGGATACCGGGAACACCGGTTTGTCTTGTACGTATTTGAGGCCCGGATTGACCACCAGTTGGCCGTCGATCAGGGCCTTGGAGCCCAGCAGCAGGCGATAGCGCATGGCCTTGCGGCAGGCGAGGGTGAATTCCACCCGCCACACGCGATCGCCCAGGGCCAGGGTGGTGCTGATCACATAGCGCACCTGAGCCTGGCCGTTGGAACTCTTGATGGTCTTCATCGCCACCAGTGGCGCTTCGCACCGTCGGTGACGCAATTGCACCACGCTGCCCAGATGGGCATTGAAACGCACCCACTGTTCACCGTCGCGCTCGAAGGGCTCGATCTCGGTGGCATGCAGGCTGGAGGTACTGGCGCCGGTGTCGATCTTGGCGCGCAGGCCGGCCACTCCCAGATCAGGAAGCGCCACCCACTCGCGCAGACCGACAACGGTCAAATGGTCAAAAGTCTTCAAATAGGGGAAATCCGCAATTAGCTTTTCCAGGCCGCGGCCGAAACCTCGGCCAGGGCTTTGAATGCAGGTTTGGCGAACCAGTAACCCTGCATCAGGTAAATTCCACAGTCGCTGAGAAAGTCTCGTTCACCAGCGCTTTCAATGCCTTCGGCAATGACTGTAACCCCCAACTCCGCACAGATTGTGACAATCCCGCGGACGATCGCCTGGCGTACGCGATCCTGGTCGACATCGCGAATCAGCGCCATGTCGAGCTTGATCAGGTCGGGTTGGAAATTCGCCAGCAAGTTCAGCCCCGAGTATCCCGCGCCGAAGTCATCGATGGCGGTCTTGAAGCCGAATTCGCGGTATTCACGCAGAATATGGGTCAAATGGCGACTGTTATCTACGTGCTGGCTTTCCAGGGTTTCGAAAATCAGCCGGTCCAGGGGAAAGTGCTGGGCGCGGGCGGCTTCCAGGGTGCTGCGAATGCACAGTTCCGGGCGGTACACGGCGTTGGGCATGAAGTTGATCGACAGGTGGCTTTGCATCCCCAGCTGTGCGGCCGTGGTGATGGCCAGTGTCCGGCAGCGTTGGTCGAAGCGATAGCGGTTGCTGTCGTCGATCTGCTCCAGCACGGTGTGGGCGCCTTCGCCATTGACCCCGCGCACCAGGGCCTCATGAGCAAAGATCGAGCGGTCGCGCAGATCGACTATGGGTTGATAGGCGAAGGAAAAATCGAAGCCTAGCGGCTGGCTTTGCTGACAGCCTTCGCAGCGGTTGCCCGGCGAGGTCAGGGATGTGGGGAAATCAGTCACGGTGACTCCTCGCGTATCAGGGCGCAACCTGGGTTATTTTAGGTGAGCGGCAGGGTATATGAGAGCCCGTTTGCAGGCTCTACCGTTGCGACATTTTTCAGCAAGAGGAATTCCAGTGGCGCACAAGCAGGAAGAAGAGGACAAGGTTCGTCTGGATAAATGGCTGTGGGCGGCGCGCTTCTACAAGACCCGCGCCCTGGCCAAGGCGGCCATCGAAAGCGGCAAGGTGCATCACCGTGGCGAGCGCTGCAAACCGGGCAAGGAGCCGCGGGTAGGTGATGAATACCAGATTCGCGCCGGCTTCGATGAGCGCACCGTGGTGGTCCAGGCCCTTTCCATCGTTCGCCGGGGGGCGCCCGAAGCGCAGACGCTCTACACGGAAACCGAAGCCAGCATCGCCAAACGCGAAACCGCTGCGGCCCAGCGCAAGGCTGGCGCCCTGGGCGTCAGTACCGATGGCAAACCGAGCAAGAAACAGCGCCGCGATCTATTCAAATTCCACGGCAGCAGCCACGAATGAAAGCCTAGGAGCCGGCTTGCCGGCGAATGGGCCCTTGAGGACGCCTTCGCCGGCAAGCCGGCTCCTACGAGGTTTGATCAGCGCAGCAGGCTGCTGGCGCGGACCACGTTCATGCGCGACAGCAGCGGCATCCGGCTCATCAGCTTGAACAGCGGGTGCGTCAGGCGCAGCAGGAAGTTCGACATCCGCGCCGCATACGGCGTGTAGTAACCCCAGCCCAGGGCCAGCAGCGCCAGCAGCACGCCGCCGATGTAGTCGTCCTGGCCCCAATGCGCGCCGGCCACCAGGCGCGGCATCATGAACAGCAGGGTCAGGCACCAGACGATCAGGAACTGGCCGACGCTGCGGCTGAAGATCCCCATGAACAGCCCCCAGATCAGCAGCACCGAAGCGTGGTCGCCGGGGAAGCTCTGGCTGGAGCGGTCCTTGAGTTCCCAGGTCTTCTCCCAGCCGGGGAAGTAGTCGCTCATGTGCACGGCCCCTTCGAGCACCATGGACGGGCTGTTGTGTTGCCAATTCATCAGCGCCACCAACTTGGAAAACAGCGCGCGAATCACCACCATAAGAATCAGGATCGACAGGAAGCCGAAAAACGCCCGGCGCACGTCCACCGCCTTGAACACCCAATCACCGCGAATCAGCAGGCCGAGCATGATCAGCCCCACCACGATATCGAAGGGGCGCAGGCTGGCCACCGCCCAGATATGCAGCCAGGTGGGGTTGGTTGCCAGGGGGGTGTTGAGGTGACGGAACAGCCACTCGTCGAACATCAGGCAGTACATCTGCCCGGTTGGCCACAACCAGAATCCCAGCAGGGCCAAAGGGAGTAAATTGCACAGAACCAGCTTGCCGAGGTTCCACCTTGCTTGGAACAAACCCGGATTGTTCATAAAATATCTCCAATCACCGCGAAAACTGCACCCTTATGGTGCAAAACCGCAATTTTCGGTGCTTGTAACCTTTTTGTCATCATTCAGATACCCAGACCTATGACTGATTTGCCGGATACCGACTTCACTCAACGCTTCATCTTTGATGAGAGCGACGCCCGCGGCGAGCTGGTGGCGCTGGAGCGCAGTTACGCTGAAGTCCTCGCCAAACACGCCTATCCCGAGCCGGTGGCACAGCTGCTCGGCGAGCTGATGGCGGCGGCGTCGTTGCTGGTTGGCACCTTGAAGTTCGATGGCTTGCTGATTCTCCAGGCCCGCTCCGAAGGCCCGGTGCCGTTGCTGATGATCGAGTGCTCCAGCAACCGCGAGATCCGCGGCCTGGCCCGCTACGACGCGTCGCAGATCGCCCCTGACGCGACCCTTGCCGACATGATGCCCAACGGCGTCCTGGCCCTGACCGTGGACCCGACCCAGGGCCAGCGTTACCAGGGCATCGTCGACCTGGACGGCGCCACCCTGGCCGAATGCTTCACCAACTACTTCGTCATGTCGCAGCAGACCGGCACCCGTTTCTGGCTCTACGCCGACGGCCGCAATGCCCGCGGCCTGCTCCTGCAACAACTGCCTGCCGATCGCCTGCGCGATCCGGAAGAGCGCGAAGCCAACTGGCAGCACCTCACCGCCCTGGCCAGCACCCTGACTGCCGATGAACTGCTGAGCCTGGACAACGAAACCGTGCTTCACCGCCTGTACCACGAAGAGGCCGTGCGCCTGTTCGACGTGCAACCGCTGCGCTTCCGCTGCAGCTGCTCCCGCGAGCGCTCGGGCAATGCGCTGGTCAGCCTGGGGCTCGAAGATGCGCAGAAACTGGTGGTGGAACACGGCGGCAGCATCGAGATCGATTGCCAGTTCTGCAATGAACGCTACCTGTTCGATGCCGCCGATATCACGCAATTGTTTGCCGGTGCGGGCGTCGACACGCCGTCAGATACTCGTCACTAAAACGGTTCAGCGCAGGTAAATCACCTGGCAAACGCCGGAATTACGCCGTACTGACGGGAGGACCCTACTATTTTTGGGCTTTTCTGGCATAATCCGGCGCACTTTTTTCGCGGTAGTAGTGCGCGAGTTTCTACTACAAAACGTTTGGAGCACTCGGCCAATGGCCGACGGGGAACCTCATGACGCAAGCCAATAACGCCGTGTACACCGATCTGAGTGTGGATGATCTGGTCAAAGAAGCCCTGAACCGCGGTGAGGGCGAACTGGCCGATACCGGCGCTCTGGTGGTTCGCACCGGTCATCGTACCGGCCGTTCGCCAGTGGACCGTTTCATCGTTGAAGAGCCCACCACCCAGGACGCTATCGCCTGGGGCCCGATCAACCGCAAGTTCCCGGCGGCCAAGTTCGACGCCCTGTGGGACCGCGTCGAAGCCTACCTGGGCGAGCGCGAGCGTTTTGTTTCCCACGTGCATGTAGGTTCCGATCCGGCGCACTACCTGCCAGTGAAAATGACCACCGAGACTGCCTGGCACAACCTGTTCGGCCGTTGCCTGTTCATCAACCCCGAGCAGTACAACGCCGGTGGCAAAGATGAGTGGCAGATCCTCAACGCGCCAAACTTCGTTTGCGAACCTGAGCGCGACGGCACCAACTCCGACGGCACCGTGATCCTCAACTTCGCGGCCAAGAAAGTGCTGATCGCCGGCATGCGCTACGCCGGTGAGATGAAGAAAGCCCTGTTCTCCGTGCAGAACTTCCTGCTGCCGGCTGCCGACGTGCTGCCGATGCACTGCGCCGCCAACATGGGCGAAGACGGCGACGTGACCCTGTTCTTCGGTCTGTCGGGCACCGGCAAGACCACCCTGTCGGCCGACGAAAGCCGTTACCTGATCGGTGACGACGAACACGGCTGGGGCGTGGGCGTGGTGTTCAACATCGAAGGCGGTTGCTATGCCAAGTGCATCGACCTGTCGGAAAAGAACGAGCCGGTGATCTGGAAAGCCATCCAGCACGGCGCCGTACTGGAAAACGTGGTGATCGACCCGGTCACCAAGAAAGCCGACTACGCCGACGACAGCCTGACCCAGAACAGCCGCGCCGCCTACCCGCGCGAGCTGATCGAAAAACGCGCACCGAAGAACCTCGGTGGCGAGCCTAACGCGGTGATCTTCCTGACTTGCGACCTGACCGGCGTACTGCCACCGGTGTCGATCCTCAGCGAAGAACAAGCCGCCTACCACTTCCTGTCCGGCTACACCGCGCTGGTGGGCTCGACTGAAATGGGTTCGGGCTCGGGCATCAAGTCGACCTTCTCCACCTGCTTCGGCGCCCCGTTCTTCCCGCGTCCGGCCGGCGAATACGCCGAGCTGCTGATCAAGCGCATCCGCGGCTTCGGCTCCAAGGTCTACCTGGTCAACACCGGCTGGACCGGCGGTGGCTACGGCGTGGGCAAACGCTTCAACATCCCCACCACCCGTGGCGTGATTGCAGCGATCCAGAGCGGCGCGCTGATCGGTGCCGAGACCGAGCACCTGGACATCGTCAACCTGGACGTGCCGAAAGCCGTACCGGGCGTTGAAACCGGCCTGCTCAACCCACGCAACACCTGGGCTGACAAAGCCGCCTACGACGAAGCCGCCAAGGCCCTGGCCGGCCTGTTCATCGAGAACTTCAAGAAGTTCGACGTGAGCGACGCGATCAAGGCTGCAGGTCCAAAGCTGTAAGCTTCGGCCTGTCATGAAAAAGCCGCCCTTCGGGGCGGCTTTTTTGTACCTGCTATTTGAGATCGGAGTGGCTCAGGGCATGCGCAGGTGGGCGTGCTCCAGCAGATCACAGCCGTCCTGCACCAACAGATAAAGCGCGTTGACGACGTGGGTGGTGTCTTTGCTGTCCGCCTGATCAAAGCTCAGGCAGGTGAGGGTTTCCAGTAAGTCGGAGGCCGCCCGTAGGCGTTGTCTTGCGCAGCTATACAGGTCCAGGGCATCGGCCTGGGTATCGATTACCAGGGCCGGAGTGTCGGTGAAGTTGCTCTTGAGCGGTTGATAGCGGGTTCGATCAAGGTTCATTGCGTTCATGGGATGGGTCACTTCAGGTCGTAAACAGATGCACCCGCGAGGTGTGGTGCGTTTTGCTGTTCTCGGGTGACCAAACCCGCTCGCTGTATCTTTCAGCGATGTCCGAACTATAGGTTCGATCGCTCAGTGCTCTCCATCAGCAGAATTCGATGCTTTCTGTAGGGCGTGTCTTTTATGGGCTGCGAATAGCCGTTCGCTTCACGTCTTCAAGTGCAACACCAACGCCCCCAACAACACCAGCACCACTCCCGTCACCTGTACCGCCGTCAGCCGCTCCTTGAAGAACACATAGCCCAGCACCGCGGCGATGCCGCCGGACAGGGTGCTGATCACCGTCACCACCGACACCGAGCCGCTCATGGCGCCCCAGGAAAAGGCGAAGAACGCGCCCAGGTTCATCAGGCTGGTGGAGGCCAGCAGGCCGCAGTTTTTCAGCGGCGGGATCTTCAGCCCGTCCACGACTTTGAGCACCATCAGCAGCATCACGCCGCTGCCCACCCCGTAACCCAGCCAGAGCATGCTGATCGGCCCCAGTTGCGGCAGGGTGTAGCGGCCCTGCAGCCAGAAGCTGGTGCCATACAGAATGGCCGAGAGCAGGGCGAAGAAGATCGAGCGGCCGGCGGCGGTGCTGTGGGGCAGTTTACTGTCCGAGTGCAGGCTGGAGAGGATGACGCCGATCACGCACACGAGGATGCACAGCAGTTGCAGCAGGCTGATCTGTTCGCCGCTGGCCCAGGACAGCAGGGTGGTGACCACGCCGTAGGAGGTCACCAATGGGGCGACGATGGAGGCTTTGCCCAGGGCGAAGGCCTTGCCCAGGGCCAGGGCGCCGGAGACGGTAAAGGCCGCGGCGAGCACGCCCATCAGCCAGACTTGCGCGGGCGCGGCCATGGCCTTGTAGAGGATGGCGGGAAAGATCACCAGCAGCAGGCTCATCAGGGTGAAACCCAGGCTCTGGCTGAAGAACACTGCCCGTTTCACGCCCACGGCGCGGACGTTGAGCCCCACGAGAAAATCGGTGCCGCCCCAGAGCAGGGCGGCGAGCAAGCCCATCAATACGTCCACTGACTGTCCTTGTCGATTGACGGGTTGGAGGAGTCCAACGGCCGCGCTGTTTACTGCTGTGCGAGTCGAAACGCCGGCGCCATGCGTTCTTGTTCACGCCGGGACAGCCCCAGGGCCCGGGCCAGGGTGGGCCATTGGCGAACCACGCTCTGGCAGTGTTCGATGATGCCTTCTGCCTCTGCACGACCGAGGCGGAAATATGCCGCTACTTCCCGCGCCAGTTCAAGGTCCAGCGCATTGTCGGCTTCGCTGATGTTGAGTTTCAGCCCGTTGGCGTGGGCGCAGGGGTTCATGTCGTAGGCCGGTGACAGGCGCCAGCCGCGTCCGGGTTCGAGCATGAAGCCATGGTTGCGCAGTTAGAGCGCTTCCAGCACCTGGGTGTCCCAGTGCTGTTGCCGGATCGCCTGGTACAGCATGCCGATGGTCAGCGGCACCTTGTCGCCCCGGCCCTTGGCCCGGCGTTTCTGGAACGGGTCGAAGCCTTCGGGCTGGAAGTAGCGGTAGCTGTCGAAGTCGACAAAATCGATGCCGAACTGCTCTTCCAGGGCCAGCAGCAAATGCCGGGCATCGGCGCCGTCGCAGCCCAGGTCGAGGTTGATGGCGGTGCTCAGGCGCAGGGTCTTGCGCTCGGGCAGGCCGATTTCCTCATGCAGCAGCTGCAGCAGTTGGCGCATGGCGAGGTCGTCGGGAAAGCCGGGGGCCAGTTGCATGATCGGGTTCACTTGCGGTGTTTGAGAAGGGGCAGTGTACGGCGATTCTCCGGCAGCGTTGCAAGTCGGCGGGCGGCTGCGCAAGCCGCTCGCCCCGAGACGACGTGCGGGCCTTTTTACCCGCGATTTCCCGGGTGGGACCGAGCATTGCCGGGCAAAACTGTGTATGGTTCGCCGCTGGCTGGTGGGCCGGGATAGAGGCCCGGTCATCCTTATCTACAGGGATTTTGTTATGGCTTTTTTTCGCCTCGCGGCGCTGTTGTGGCTAGGGATGCTGGCAGGTTCGGTACAGGCTCAGGCCCTGTCGATTCAGGTGCTGGACGCGGTGGCCAAGGGCGCGCCACTGGCCGATGTCCAGGTGCAGCTGCAACAGGGCGCGACTCAGGTAGCAGGTAGCACCGATGCCCAGGGCCGGGTCACCCTGGCGGCCCAGGTGGCCGATTCGCCGGCCAGTGAGCTGCTGATCCGTAAGGCCGGTTACGCCGACCTGCGGGTCAAGTGTCCTTGCCAGGGACTCAACTACGCCCTGAGCCCGGTGCTGGACAACCCGGAAAGCCTGCGGATAGTGCTGAGCTGGAGCGCGCCGGGGGAGGACCTCGATGCCCACCTGAGTTATCCCCACAAGCTGTTGTACTTCGCCACCGGCAAGGGACCCGGAGCTCGTCTGGAATCGGACAGCAGCGACAGCAGCCGGCCGGAGACCATCACCATCGACCAGCGTGTGCCGGGCGACGCCTACGTTTTTGCCGTGCACGACTTCACCAACAGCACCACCTACGAAGCGTTGCGCCTGGGCCGCAGTCAGGCGCGGGTCTTTGTCTATAAAGGCGCTGCGCTGATCCGCAGCTACCGCGTGCCGCAGAACCGCAAGGGCAATCTGTGGGTGGTGTTTCGCCTGACCGCCGATGGCCGCCTGCAGGATATCGATCGGCTGATGCTAGGCAGCGAGGAGCCGGAATCGGTCATGAGCGTTCTTGACCCGCTGCTGGAAAATGCCAAGTCCATCGATGAAGTGGTGGGTGCGGACTTCGGGCCGGTGGATGCCAAGAGCCTCAACCTCAAGGGCGAGGAGTCTTACCGCAAGGGCGATTTCGGCGGGGCGCGGATCTTCTACAGCGAAGCCATCGAGCTCGACCCGGGCTTTGCCCAGGCCTACAGCAACCTGGCCCTGGCCAATCGCAAGAACAGCCGCCCCGACGAGGCCATAGCCGCGGACCGCAAGGCCATCGCCCTGGCCAGTGGCCCGGCCGCATCGACCATTCGCGCCAGTGCCTACTACGACATGGCGCGCATCTACGAGGACGCCGGGCAGTTGGCCACGGCGCTTGAGCACTACCAAAAGGCCTGGGAGCAGAAGGCCAACCCGGTGTACGACAAGGCCATAGAGCGGCTGCAAAACCGCTGATCACACAGGCAGAAGTTATCTCCACAACGCGCCGGCAGTGGCGCGTTGTGCATTTATGGAGGTTGATATGCGATTTCGTGTTTTCCCCTGGTTGCTGGCGCTGTGCCTGTCCGGCGGTGTGGCACAGGCGGCCGGGCCGCAGATGTTCGCCACCATCGACCGCAGTGGCTGGCCCAATTCCCTGACCCGGCCAGAGGATTTTGACAGCGCTTCACGGGGCGAGATCCTGATGTTCGGCAAGGCGTTGCTGGACAGTGAAGCCTTGGACGAGCCGGCCTTGAAGCAGCGCCTGGGCGTCAGGCAACTGGACCTGAAGTCGGTGAATCAGGTGCGCCAGCGCTTCTGGGAACTGTTGCTGAACAACTATCGCCTGGCCAGCCAGGACTGCGAGGGCATGCCGTTCTGCCTGCCGGTGCGCAACCTGGGGGAGCTGCGGCAGTTGGTGGCCAGCCTCACCGCTGGCAGCAAGGCCAGCTATGAGCACTGGGCCGAGGCCAGCGCAGTGTTTCACCAGCAGTACCTGAACGAGCAGTTGCGTCTGGCGGCGCTGTTTCCCACCGTCAGCAGCGAAATCCGGCGGATGGACCCAGCGGAGCAACTGGGGGATGAGCTGGCGGACCGGCAGTTCCTGCTGACGTTCGACGACGGCCCGACTGCGCGCGATGGACGCACCGACCCGTTGATCGATGTGTTGCGTGCCCAGGATCTGCACAGCCTGTTCTTTGTGCTGGGGGACTCGTTCCAGGCACGCCTGAGCCAGTCCTCGGCCTTGCAGATGCGCGAGCTGTATGACGGCCAGTGCGTGGGCATACATGGCTGGGAGCACAAATCCCACGCCTCATGGCGCGAGTGGCAGAACTCGGTGATCCACAGCGCCAACCTGGCCAATCGCACTCTGGCGGACCAGTACCTGCCCTTGTTTCGCCCGCCCTACGGCCAGCGTCGCAGCGACAGTGCCGGGTTCTTCAAGGCTCAGGGGCTGCAGCTGATGCTGTGGAACATCGACTCCCAGGACTGGAGCAAGAAGGTCAGTGCCACGGCCGCCGCCCAACGGGTGCAGACCCTGATGCTGCTCTGGCGCCGCGGCATCATTCTGTTTCATGACACCCACGCCAAGGCCGCCCGGGCGGTGCCGGCACTGCTTGAGGCCAATCGGCACAATGGCGTGCAATGGCTGGACTGTCGGAACCTGCGTTAGGGTTGGCCACTTGCTTCGCCCCTGGGCGCCGGCCAGCCGGCGCCCAGGGGCGGGGCTGTGAGGCAAAGCGCTATCGCCCGGTAGCATCCGGTATCCGTTTTTGCGCGACCTTTTCTCGACCCGCCGACCTGTGCCGCTAGTCTTCAACACAGGTCAGCGGTCAAAGGAGTGACCCTTATGCACAGCACCCTCGAACAGGTCTTCGGTTATCCACAGTTTCGTCCGGGCCAGGAGGCCGCGGTCAGCGCGGTACTGGCCGGACGCTCGGCGGCGGCAATCTTCCCCACCGGCTCCGGCAAGTCCCTGTGCTACCAATTGCCGGCCCTGCTGCTGCCGCACCTGACCCTGGTGGTCTCGCCGCTGCTGGCGCTGATGCAGGACCAGTTGGCCTTTCTCCAGCGTCACGGCATTGCCGCCGCCAGCATCGACTCGGCCCAGGGCCGCGATGAAGCCAATGACGTCATGGCCCGGGCCCGCTCCGGTGAGCTGAAGATCCTGATGATCTCGGTGGAGCGCCTGAAGAACGAGCGCTTCCGCAACTTTCTGCAGCAGGTGCCCATCTCCCTGCTGGTGGTGGATGAGGCTCACTGCATCTCCGAGTGGGGCCACAACTTCCGTCCCGACTACCTGAAGCTGCCGGACTACCAGCGCCAGTTCAGGATTCCCCAGGCCCTGTTGCTCACGGCCACCGCGACGCCCAAGGTGATCGCCGACATGCAGGCCAAGTTCGCCATTGATGCCGCTGACGTGGTGACCACCGGCTTCTACCGGCCCAATCTCAACCTGCTGGTAGAGCCGGTGCGCGGTGCGGACAAGCGCCGGCGCCTGGTGCAGTGGATGGGCGAGCGGGCCGGGCAGCCCAGCATTGTCTACGTGACCCTGCAAAAGACCGCCGAGCAGATCGCCGAGCACTTGAGCCGCCAGGGCATCGCCGCCGAGGCCTACCACGCCGGTCTGCCCCACGAGCAGCGCGAGTCGATCCAGCGGCGGTTCATGGAAGGGCGCAGCCACTGCATCGTTGCCACCATCGCCTTCGGCATGGGCATCGACAAGAGCGACATCCGTAACGTGGTGCACTTCGACCTGCCCAAGTCCATCGAAAACTACAGCCAGGAAATCGGCCGCGCCGGGCGCGACGGCCAGCCTTCGGACTGCCTGGTGCTGGCCAACCGCGACAGCCTCAACGTGCTGGAGAATTTCGTCTACGGCGATACCCCGGAACTGAGCGGCATCCGCTGCGTGCTGGATGAGTTGCAGGCGTCGGCGCCGGAAGGTCAGTGGGAGTTCCTGCTCGGGCCCCTGGCGGATCAGAGCAACATTCGCCAGTTGCCGCTCAAGACCCTGCTGGTGCAACTGGAACTGCGCGGCCTGATCGCTCCGCGCTACGCCTATTTCGCCGAATACCGTTTCAAGCTTCTTGAGGAGCCCCAGGTCCTGCTGGCGCGTTTCGAAGGCGAGCGCCGGGACTTTGTCGAAGCCATCATCAACACCTCGAGCCGGGCCCGGACTTGGGCCACGGTGAATTTCGACGCGCTCTACGAGCAGTACCAGGCACCGCGCACCCGGGTGGTCAAGGCCCTGGATTACTTCCAGGAAAAGGGTTGGGTGGAGCTGGAAAGCAAGCAGATGACCGAGGTCTACAGCCTGCTGCAAACCGACTTCGACGCCGGGGCCTTGAGCACGGACTTGCACGCTTATTTCACCCGGCATGAGGGCGGCGAGATTGCGCGGATTCACGCCATGCTCGACCTGTTCGCCACCGAGCAGTGCCTGGGGCACCGCCTGGCGCAGTATTTTGGTGACGATCAGGCGCCCCAGCGTTGTGGGCATTGTTCGGTCTGTCACGGCCAGGTGGCGCGACTGCCGGAGCCACCCGCACTGCCGGCGCTTGTGGATAAAAACTTCGACGGGCTGTGCGGCGATTTTATCCACAGGCATCAGCAGCACACCGGCGATGTACCCGGAGCCGAGCGGCTGACGCGCTTTCTCTGCGGCATCAGCGTGCCGCTGTTCACCAAGCTCAAGGCCCGCAGCATTCCCGGTTTCGCGGCATTGGAGGATTACCCTTACGCCGCGGTACGTGAGTGGTGCGAGGCTCATCTGGCGGCGTGACTGGCCGGCGGGGCGATCGCTGCAAAAGGGTTTGCCCAGGCTTGGCCGTCTGCGGTGAAATGCCCGGCGATCAGCCGATCGTCCGGTCTGCAATCCAAGGGAGAGAGCCCCGATGTCCGAGCCTATGCCGCAACGCGGCGACTATCGCCATTTCCAGCCAATCATCACCCGCTGGCACGACAACGACGTCTACGGCCATGTGAACAACGTCACCTACTACAGCTTCTTCGACACGGCGGTGAATACCTACCTGATCGAACAGGGCGGCCTGGATATTCATGGGGGCGAGGTGGTGGGATTCGTGGTCAGCTCGGCTTGCGACTACTTTGCGTCCGTCGCTTTCCCCGAGCGAATCGAGATCGGCCTGCGGGTCGGCAAACTGGGCAACAGTTCGGTGCAGTACGAACTGGCGGTGTTCAAGGCGGGAGAGGCGGATGCCTGTGCGGCGGGGCGTTTCGTCCATGTGTTCGTGGATCGGGAGTCAAACCAGCCGGTGCCGATTCCGCCCGCGTTGCGAGCGGCTCTGGAGCGTCTGCTGCTGGCGTGAACTTCGATACTCGATCTCAATCCCGGCACTGGCATTTGTAGCCGCTGCCGAAGGCTGCGATCGGCTCCGCAGGAGACGCCAAACCTCAATCCACGGGG
Source organism: Pseudomonas sp. Os17 (assembly GCF_001547895.1). Classification (NCBI taxonomy): domain Bacteria; kingdom Pseudomonadati; phylum Pseudomonadota; class Gammaproteobacteria; order Pseudomonadales; family Pseudomonadaceae; genus Pseudomonas; species Pseudomonas sp. Os17. Next base: position 321,461 of record NZ_AP014627.1, read on the forward strand.
CCACTGACCCACCGCGGCGCCTGGCTTGGCGCCGCCTGCGGAGCCGATCGCAGCCTGCGGCAGCGGCTACAGGGCGCTGGGTCAGTCGCGATAGTGATGGTGTTTGCGATGCCCGTAGGCATGGCCACGGCCACGGTGGCCGTCGCGGTAGTAGCGGCGGTCGTCGCGGCCACGGTAGTCGCGATCTTCCCGGGCGCTTTCGTTACCCATGTAGTTGCCCAGTGCACCGCCGGCGCCACCGCCTGCAGCGGCACCGATCAGGCTGCCGGAATTGCCGCCCATGCTGCGGCCCACCACGTTGCCGCCGGCTGCGCCCAGGGCGCCGCCAATGGCCGCCTGGCCACGGCTGCGTTTGTCCGCACCCACTGCGCTGCCGCCGGCGCCGCCCAGGGCCGCACCAATGGCCGAACCGGTGTTGCCGCCGATCTGCTGACCGACCACCGAGCCTAGAACCCCGCCCAATGCGCCGCCCACACCGGCTTCAACGGTGCCACCGGCAGAGGCGACGCCGCTGACCAGGCCAAGGGACAACAAGAGAATCGAGGAGAACTTCATACAGGAGCCTCAAAGGGATGACGGCGCGATCCTGAGGCTGTACCGCGATGCTGACAAACGAAATCCGACGAATAGCACGAGTTGTACACAATCTCGTAACTTACTGTTTTTATTACGGAACTTAAGTGGATTTCGCAGGTCTTTAACTACTTCGGAATGGCCGCTTTGTTAGCAAAGCGGCCTTTTTTGTGCCTGCGGTTCAGGCGCGGGGAGGGGCTGTCGCCGGCAAGCCGCCTCCTGCGATTCACGCGCTAACCGTAGGAGCTGGCTTGCCAGCGAAGAGGCCCTCAAGGCAGGAATCAGGCCGAGCGAGCCATGATCAGACCATTGTCGCTGGCCGCCTCCAGGCGGATGGCGATGAACTTCGAGGTCGGTGTATGGCTGCCGTCGCCGGTGCTTTCCAGGGGCACCAGTGGGTTCACTTCCGGGTAGTAGGCTGCGGCCTGGCCGGCTGGAATGTCGAAGGCCAGCAGGGTGAAGCCCTTGACCCGACGCTCGCGGCCGTCATCCCACAGGGAAACGATGTCGGCTTTCTGCCCCGGCTTGAAGCCCAGGCGGATGATGTCCGCTTCATTGGCGAACAGCACGTCGCGCTGGCCCTTGACCCCGCGGTAGCGGTCATCGAGGCCGTAGATGGTGGTGTTGTACTGGTCGTGGGAGCGCATCGATTGCAGGATCAGGTCCGGCAGTTGACCGGTGGCCCGGGTGCGTTCGTGGATCAGGTCCTTGGGCAGCAGGTTGGCGCGGAAGTTGGCCCGACCCGAAGGGGTGTTCCACTGGCGCGAACCGGCGCTGTTGCCCAGGTAGAAACCGCCCGGATGCTTGAGCCGTTCATTGAAGTCCTTGAAGCCGGGAATGGTGTCGGCGATCAGGTCGCGGATGCGCCCGTAATCCGCCGCCAGCCAGTTCCAGTTCACCGGCTGGCTGCCCAGGGTCGCGGCAGCGATACCGGCAATGATCCACGGCTCGGAGCGCATCTGCGATGACAGTGGCTGCAACTGGCCATTGGAGGCGTGAACCATGCTGAAGGAGTCTTCCACGGTCACCGCTTGCGGGCCGCCGGCCTGCTGGTCGATGTCGGTGCGGCCCAGGCACGGCAGGATCAGCGCGTCCTTGCCGTGGGCCAGGTGGCTGCGGTTGAGCTTGGTGCTGATCTGCACGGTGAGGTCGCAGTTGCTCAGGGCCTGGAAGGTTCGCGGGCTGTCCGGAGTGGCTTGGGCGAAGTTGCCGCCCAGGCCGATGAACACCCTGGAGCGGCCTTCGAGCATGGCGTGGATCGCCTCGACCACGTTGTGGCCATTGTCCCGCGGTACCTTGAACTGGAAGCGCCGCTCCAGGGCGTCAAGGAAGGCCACTGGCGGGCGTTCGTTGATGCCCATGGTGCGGTCGCCCTGCACGTTGCTGTGGCCACGCACCGGGCACAGGCCGGCACCGGGCTTGCCGATGTTGCCGCGCAGCAGCATCAGGTTGGCGATTTCCTGGATGGTCGGCACCGAGTGGCGGTGCTGGGTGATGCCCATGGCCCAGCACATGATCACGTTCTTGCCCTTGGCGTACATGCGCGCCGCCTGCTCGATCTCCACCAGGGTCAGGCCGGACTGCTCGACAATCTGCTCCCACGGGGTGTCGTCGAGGGTGCCCAGGTAATCCAGCACATGGGCGGTGTGGGCGTTGAGGAAGTCGTGGTCGAACACCGATTCTGCGCCGGCTTTCTGCGCATCGCGTTCCCACTGCAGGAGGAACTTGGCCATGCCCCGCAGCAGCGCCATGTCGCCGCCCAGGGCCGGGCGGAAGTAGGCGGTGTTGGTCGGGCGGTTGCCGTTGGTGAGCATTTCGAGCGGGTTCTGCGGGTGCTGGAAACGTTCCAGGCCGCGCTCTTTCAACGGGTTGATGCAGACCACCTGGGCGCCGCGCTTCACCGCTTCACGCAGCGGTTCGAGCATCCGCGGGTGGTTGGTGCCGGGGTTCTGGCCCCAGACGAAGATCGCGTCCGCGTGTTCGAAGTCGTCGAAGGTCACGGTGCCCTTGCCGACTCCGACGCTTTGCGCCAGGGCCACGCCGCTGGCCTCGTGGCACATGTTCGAGCAGTCGGGGAAGTTGTTGGTGCCGTAGGCGCGGACGAACAGCTGATACAGGTACGCCGCTTCGTTGCTGGCCCGGCCCGAGGTATAGAACTCGGCCATATTCGGGCTGGGCAGGTTGTGCAGGTGCTGGGCGATCAGGTTGAAGGCGTTTTCCCAACTAATGGGCCGGTAGCGGTCGGTGTCGGCGTCGTAGCGCATCGGCTCGGTCAGCCGGCCCTGGTACTCCAGCCAGTAGTCGCTTTGTTCCAGCAGGGAGGTGACGCTGTGCTTGGCGAAGAAGGCCGCGTCCACCCGGCGCTTGGTGGCTTCCCAGTTCACCGCCTTGGCGCCGTTCTCGCAGAACTTGACCATGCCGCTTTCCGGCGAGTCGCCCCAGGCGCAGCCCGGGCAGTCGAAGCCGCCGTTCTGGTTGGTCTTGAGCATCATGCGGATGTTCTTCAGGGCGTTGTCGCTGGTCAGCCAGGCCTGGGCCACGCTGATCAGGGCGCCCCAGCCACCGGCCGGGCCCTTGTAGGGCTTGTAGCGGGCTACGGGGGTCTGATCGGCTTGGTGGTGTGTACTCACTGGGGATTCTCCAACGCGGGGCTGTGGACCCGCGGCGCACGGTTCTGCGGCAGGTGGGCAGGGTTGAGGCAGTGATGACGCGGCCATTGCGCGGCCTGGCTGGTGTCATCCGCTAACGGGCGCTCAAGGATGCAGTGGGTCTGGCTGGCGTCGAGTGCGGGTGCGGGAGTTGCCGGGGCTGGCATGGGTGAGGGGCCGGCGGCCATCGGGTCCCAAGACTAAGCGCGGCATTGTGTCGCGTCTAATTGCTAGTACTGATCTATTGATAGATGGCGTCGATCAAGGGCCGGGGAAGGATTGCCGGTAGAGATCGAAGCAGGCTTGTGCCAGGGCCGAGCGTGGCGCGCTGCGGCGCATGATCAGGCCCAGGCGGGCCAGGGTCTGGGCGTCGGCGATCGGCTGCAGCCGTAGGTGCTCGGTGAGGATCTCCAGACCGCTGTCCAGGGGCATCACCGCGCAACACAGGCCGCCGTGGACCAGGCGCAGCAGCTGATGGACCGCGTCGGTCTGCAGCAGTGGCTGTGGCTGCAGGCCGCGAATGTGGAAGTGATGGTCGATGGACTGGCGAAAGTGCATGCCGCTGGTGAGCAGGCCCAGGGGCAGTTCGATCAGCGACTCCCAGCTCAGGGGGTGTTCGCCGAAGCTGAAATGCCGCTGGTCATAGAGCAGGCCCATGTGGGTGGGTTCCAGGGGCAGGGAGTCGAAGAGCTCGCTGTCCAGGCGCTCCAGGTAGGACACGCCGAGGTCCAGGCGATTGCTCGCCAGCTGTTCGAGGATCTGCTCCGAGCTCAGGGACGAGAGTTCAAAGCGCAGGTTCGGGTGTTCGGCGTGCAGGTGCTGCAGCAGCGGCAGCGGATCGAAGCTCGACAGCGGCACCACCCCCAGACGCAGGGTGCCCACCAGACTGCCGCGGCAGGCTGCGGCTTCGGCCAGCAGGCCGTCATAGGCGGTCATCACGCTGCGGGCCCAGGCCAGGACCCGCTCGCCGGGGGCGGTGAAGCCTTCGAAGCGCTGGCCACGGTTGACCAGGGGCAGGTCGAGTTCTTCCTCCAGGCTGCGCAAGCGCATCGACAGGGTCGGCTGGGTGATGTGGCAGCGCGCGGCGGCCTGGCCGAAGTGGCGGGTTTCGTCGAGGGCGATGAGGAATTTCAGCTGCTTGAGGTCCATCGTCGCTCCGGCGCGGCAAAAGGCCGGGATTCTACCCTGTAGGCGCGGGCCTGGGTCACTCGTCGTCCGGGAACCTCATGGTCCGGGGCTGGTCTAGTCTTTCGCGTCTGGATCTATCAACCAAGGAGCGTGCGACATGAGCATTTTCAGCTTTGTGAAGGAAGCGGGCGAGAAACTGATCGACCTGTTGACCCCGGGTAACACCAATGCCAGCGAGCAACTCAAGGAGCACATTGAAAAGGTCGGCCTGGGCAATCCCAATGTCCATGCCACGGTGGAAGGCGACAAGGTGATCGTCAGCGGTGAAGTGGCGAGCCAGGAAGAAAAGGAAAAAATCCTCCTGGCCCTGGGCAACATCGCCGGAGTCGGCAGTGTCGAGGACCAGATCAGCGTGACCGGCCCGGTGCTGGTGTCCGCCGTGTTCGTCACCGTGAAGAAGGGCGATACCCTGAGCGCCATTGCCAAGGTGCAATACGGCGACGCCAACCAGTACCACAAGATTTTCGAGGCCAACAAACCGCTGCTGTCCCACCCGGACAAGATCTATCCGGGCCAGGTGCTGCGCATTCCCGAGTAACCCATCGAGCCGTTGCCGGGCGCAGGAGCGGGCTTGCCCGTGAAGGGCCTCACAGCCCTTCGATCAACGCCCGGTAATCCTCCAGCGCCGCGAACTCCGCGGTGTCCTTTGGTCCTTTGCGACTGTCCGGCCGGCTGACCGCCAGCAACTGCGCCACACCGAAATCCCGCGCACTGCGCAGGATGGGCAAGGTGTCGTCGATGAACAGGCTGCGGGCCGGGTCGAACTGGATATCGGCCCGCAGCGCATCCCAGAACTGTGGATTTTCCTTGGGGAACCCGTAGTCGTGGGAGCTGATCAGACGCTCGAAGTAAGGCGCCAGCTCGATTCGTTCCAGCTTCAGGGACAGGGAATCACGATGGGCGTTGGTGATCAGGATCACCCGCTTGCCGGCGTTCTTGATGGCGGCGAGAAAGGTGTCGGCATCCGGACGCAGGGCAATCAGGTGGGCCGTTTCCAGCTTCAGCTCGCGTACCGGGAGCTTCAGTTCGGCGCTCCAGAAGTCCAGGCAATACCACTGCAACTGACCGGCATTGCGTTCGAACAGCGGTTGCAGCTCAAGCTCGGCCATGGCCCGGCTGACCCCATGCAACTCGGCGTAACGCTGGGGCAAGTGTTCCATCCAGAAGTGGTTGTCGTAGTGCAGATCCAGCAGGGTGCCGTCCATGTCCAGCAGGACGGTATCGATATCGCACCAGGGCAGCAGGGCCATTGAACACTTCTCCAGCGGTAAGAAAACAGCCTGTATAGTAACCCGCTATCGCCAAGGAGCCCGCTATGCGCCAGAAACCCACTGTACTCGCCCGCGAGATCGTCGCCACCAGTCGTCTGTTCTGTGTCGAAGAGGTGCAGTTGCGGTTTTCCAATGGCGTGGAGCGCACTTATGAGCGCCTGGTGGGCAAGGGGGCGGGTTATGGCGCGGTGATGATCGTGGCCATGCTCGACGCCGAGCATGCGGTGCTGGTGGAGGAGTATTGCGGCGGCACCGACGCCTACGAGCTGTCACTGCCCAAGGGCCTGATCGAGCCGGGGGAAGATGTGCTGGCAGCGGCCGAGCGTGAACTCAAGGAAGAAGCCGGGTTTGGCGCGCGGCAACTGGAGCATCTGACCGAGCTGTCGTTGTCCCCGGGCTACATGAGCCAGAAGATCCAGGTGGTATTGGCCACCGACTTGTATGAAGAGCGCCTGGAGGGCGATGAGCCGGAGCCGATGCGGGTCGACAAGATCAACCTGCGCGAGCTGGCCAGCCTGGCGCAAAATCCTCAGTTCAGCGAAGGCCGGGCCCTGGCCGCGCTGTACCTGACCCGCGACCTGCTGAGCCAGCGCGGAGCCTTTCCAGCATGAGCATGACTTCGATGAATTTTCCCCATCCTTTATTGGCGCCGGTGGCCGAGCTGGCCTTGCACGCTGGCGAGGCGATCCTGCCGTTCTGGCGCGCCGAGGTGGCGGTCAATCACAAGGCGGACGAGTCGCCGGTGACCGCCGCGGACCTTGCGGCCCATCACTTGATCGTCGCTGGCCTCAGGGCCCTGGACCCCAGCATCCCGGTGCTCTCCGAGGAGGATGCCGACATCCCCCAGGACATCCGCGCCGGCTGGCAGCGCTGGTGGCTGGTGGACCCGCTGGACGGCACCAAGGAGTTCATCTCCGGCAGTGAAGAGTTCACCGTCAACATCGCCCTGATCGAACAGGGGCGGGTGGTGTTTGGCGTGGTATCGATGCCCACCAATGGCCGTTGCTATCTGGGGGGCGCGGGCCTTGGCGCCTGGCGCGTGGATCAGGGGCAGGCGCCGCAGGCGATCCGGGTGCGTGAGCAGCCAGGTGTTGGCGAGGCCTTTACCGTGGTGGCCAGCCGGCGCCATTCGAGTCCTGAGCAGGAGCGTCTGCTGGGTGGCTTGAGCGCGGCCCTGGGTGAATTGCAATTGGCCAATATCGGCAGTTCGCTGAAATTCTGCCTGCTGGCCGAAGGCGCGGCCGACTGTTATCCGCGCCTGGCGCCCACTTCCCAATGGGACACCGCGGCGGCCCAGGGCGTGCTCGAAGGGGCGGGTGGCGAAGTGCTGGATCTTGCCGGTGCGCCGTTCTGCTATCCCCCCCGGGAGTCGTTGCTCAACAGCTTCTTCCTGGCGCTACCGGCCAAGGCGGCGTGGCGCGGCAAACTGCTGGAGCTGGCCCGCGCCTGATCGCCCCACGGCGACTTGCCTCTGCCACCTTTTGTGTAGGAGCCGGCTTGCCGGCGAAGGGGCCCTTGAGCCCTGTGCAAGAATTTCCGGCCTCTTCGCTGGCAAGCCGGCTCCTACAGAGTTGAGCTGGTTCCGAAACGGGTCAGCGGTGCAGGACGTACTGCCCGGCAAAGCGCACGGCGTCTTCTTCGCTGCCGGCGTTGACCACTCGGGTGTGCAAGGTCAGGCGGGCGCGGCCGTAACGCTGGTACGTCGCAAGGAATTTCTTCCAGACCTTGTCTTCCGGTGCCGGGCAGATGGCCACGGCATCGCCGGTGACCGGCAGCGGGTAGCTGATCTGGCCTTCCTGGATGACGATATGCCCGTCCTCAATCCCTTCTTCCTTGAGCCGCAAATGCAGCCAGCCCCAACCGGCCAGTACCGCGCCGCAATACAGGCTGCCACCGAACATGGTGCTCTTGTGGTTGACGTTGGCCTCCAGCGGCAGTTGCAGGCGCAGTTGTTGCGCCTGCCAGTCGAGTACCTTCAGGCCCATGTCCCGGGTCAGGGGAATGTCGTGGTGGAGGATGGATTCCAGGTATCGACTGTCGCGGTTCATGCACGGGCCTCAAGGGTGGAAGGGTGGATGGTGCGGTTCATTCGGACTCATCGCCGGGCTGGCTGGCACCGCTGTCGGCGAAGCTCAGGCCGTGTTTGCGCAGCTTGTCGTGCAGGGTCTTGCGCGGAATGCCCAGGGCTTCGGCAAGGCTTCGCAGGGAGCTGTGGGGCTGGGCCATTTCGGCGGCGATCAGGCTCTTTTCGAAGTGCTCCACCTGCTCGCTCAAGCCGCCACTGATCAGGGGCGGGGCGGCGACGGCGCCATGTTCTGGTTCGTTGTTGTCCAGGGCCAGTTCCAGGCCCAGGGCAAAGCGCTCGGCGGCGTTTTGCAGCTCGCGCACGTTGCCCGGCCAAGGGTGTCGCAACAGCAGGGCACGATGCCCGGGCTGCAGCTCCTGGAGCGGCAGGCCGTGGCGGGTACTGGCCTCGTCGGCAAAATGCTGGAACAGCATCAGTACGTCCTCGCCGCGTTCGCGCAGTGGCGGAATGCGCAAGGGGGCGACGTTCAGGCGGTAGTAGAGGTCGGCGCGAAAGCGTCCCTGGTCCGCGGCCAGGCGCAGGTCTTCCTTGGTGGCGGCGATGATGCGGATATCCAGGGGAATCTGCTGGTTGCCGCCCAGGCGCTCGACCACCCGCTCCTGGAGCAGGCGCAGCAGCTTGACCTGGACATCCAGGCTCATGCTTTCGATTTCATCGAGGAACAGGGTGCCGCCGTTGGCGAATTCGAACTTGCCGATGCGGCGCTTCTGCGCGCCGGTAAAGGCCCCGGGTTCATGGCCGAACAGCTCGCTTTCCACCACCGACTCGGCCAGGGCTCCGGCATTGATCGCCACGAACGGCCCGTTGCGCCGCCCGGAAAGGTCGTGCAGGGCGCGGGCCACCACTTCCTTGCCGGCGCCGGTTTCGCCGAGGATCAGCACATCGGCGCGGGTCGCCGCCAGGGCGCCGATCTGCTGGCGCAGGCGCAGCATCGGCGCCGACTGGCCCACCAGCCGCGCACTGAGCTCCTGGCGATCGCTGAGGGCCAGGCGCAGGCTGCGGTTGTCCAGGACCAATCGCCGCCAGTCCAGGGCGCGGCGCACGCTGTCCAGCAGGGCGTCGCTGGCGAAGGGCTTTTCCAGAAAGTCATAGGCGCCGGCGCGCATCGCCTGCACTGCCAGGGGCACATCTCCGTGTCCGGTGATCAGCAGCACCGGCAGTTCCGGATCCTGGGCGTGCAGCTGGTTGAGCAGCTCCAGTCCATCCATGCCGGGCATGCGGATGTCGCTGACCACCACCCCCGGCCAGTCCCGCTCCAGGCGCGGCGCCAGTCCCTGGGCCTCGGCCAGGGACAGCACCTTGAGCCCGGCCAGGTCCAGGGTCTGGCTCAGGGCCTGGCGCAGGTGCGGATCGTCGTCGATCAACACCACTTGCAACTGAGGGTCGAGGCTGTCGGGACGGGTCATCGCTCACTTTCCAGGTCGTGTCGTGGCCGGCAACGCCGGGCCGGGCGTGGTTGCCAGGTGATTGCCGCTGCGCGTCATACTCCGCGGTCCTCGGAGGGCTGCAGGCTGACTCCGGGGGCGCCGGCGCGCAGGCGCAGGGTGATCAGGGCGCCGCCTTCGCGGTGATTGGCGAACGACAGCTCGCCGCCGAAGGCGCGCATCAGGGTGTCGCAGATCGCCAGCCCCAGGCCCAGGCCCTGGGTCCGTGTCTTGGTGGTGTAGAACGGCTCCCCGGCGCGTCCCAGGGCTTCCATGCAGAAACCGGGACCGTTGTCGCGGATGTACAGGTTGACGCCCGTGGCGGTGGATTCGGCACTCAGCCAGAGTTTACGTGGCGGGCCTTTTTCGGTCAGGGCGTCCAGGGCGTTGGCCAGCAGGTTGCCCAGCACCTGGCGCAAGCGGGTTTCCCCGGCCTCGACCCACAGGGTGGCGGCCGGCAGGTCGCGGATCAGTTCCACTTCCATGGCCCGGCGACGCTTGGCCAGCAGGGCCAGGGCGTCATCCAGCGCCGGCTGCAGGGCCACGCTCTCCGGGGCGTGATGATCGCGTCGGGCGAAGGCCCGCAGGTGGGCGATGATCGAGGCCATGCGCCCGGTCAGTTCGCTGATCAGCTTGAGATTGCCCCGGGCATCGTCGGTGCGCTGATGGTCCAGCAGCACCTCGGCGTTTTCCGCGTAGCTGCGGATCGCCGCCAGGGGTTGGTTGAGTTCGTGGCTGATGCTCGCCGACATGGTGCCCAGGGCCGAGAGCTTGCCGGCCTGGACCAGATCGTCCTGGGCGCGCACCAGTTCCTGCTGGGCGGTTTCACGCTCCAGCACTTCCTGTTTCAGGCGCCGGTTGAGGCTTTCCAGGTCGCTGGTACGTTCGGCCACGCGCATTTCCAGTTCACGCCGGGCCTTGGCTTCGAAGGCGATCCGTTCCAGATAATGGCGGCGGCGCTGCATCATCAGCCCCAGCAGCAGCATCAGCGCCAGCAGCGCCGCGGCGCCGACCGCCACCACGGTGCGCACCGGGCGATCGATCAGGGTACGCGGAGCGAGGATGCTGACACTCCAATGGGTTTCCTCGATCGGCTGGGTCTGGGTCAGCCAGGCATCGGGATTGAGGTTCAGCGGGCGCGGATCCTGGGTCGGGTAGGGCTGGATGGCGACGATCGCCTGGCGTTCTTCGTCGCTCAAAGGGCGGGTCGCGCGAAAGCGCCATTCGGGGCGCGAAGTGATGATCACCACGCCATTGTGGTCGGTCAGCAGCAATTGTTCCGGGGTCCGTCCCCAGAGGCTTTCGGTGTGGTCCAGGTCGACCTTGACCACCAGCACGCCGAGAATCCGCTCGCCATCGCGCACCGCGGCGGCGAAAAAGTAGCCGCGTTTGGCTGAGGTGGTGCCCAGGCCGAAGAAGCGTCCGAGGCGACCGGCCATGGCTTCGCTGAAATACGGGCGGAAGGCGAAATTGCGGCCGACGAAGCTGTCGCGCTTGTCCCAGTTGGAGGCCGCCAGGGTCTTGCCGCTGGCGTCCATCAGGTACATGACTTCGGCCCCGGTCTGGGCGCTGATGTTTTTCAGCAGGCGGTTGGCGTTGCCCTGGGTCACGCCGTCGTCGGGCGCGCCCAGCACGGCACGCAGGGCCGGCAGGTCGCCGAGAATCTGCGGCAGCACTTCGTAGCGGTGCAGGGTGCCCAGCAGGTTGGCCACGTACAGATCGAGGGTCTGGCGATTCTGACTGGTCAGCTCGTTGCGGTAGTAGCGTTCGGCCAAGTGCTCCAGCGGCCACAGCAACGGCGCCAGGCACAGGGCCAGCAAGGCCAGGCTGCGCCAGCGGGGACGACGGGGAAGGGGTGCGGTCATGGAAATGGCGCCTGTGGATACAGGCGCATTATGCCTAGCCCTGCTCGGCAAGACACTCGCGCAGTGCGCTGTGCCAGTCAGGCTGGGTCACGCCCCATTCCCGCGCCAGGCGGCTGCAGTCCAGGCGCGAATTCGACGGCCGCGGGGCCGGCGTCGGGTAGGCGCTGGCGGGGATGGCTTGCAGCACGGCGCAGGGCTTGCCGTTGGCCAGCAATTGCTCGCCGATGGCCTGGGCGAAACCGAACCAGGAAGTCTCGCCCTGGGCAGTCAGATGGTAGGTGCCCCAGGCGCCCGGCCTGCCGGCCAGCCAGCGTTCGATCAGGGCCCGAGTGCTGTTGGCGATGCTCCCGGCCCAGGTCGGCGCGCCGATCTGGTCGGCCACCACCCGCAGCTCGGGGCGCTCCTGCAACAGGCGCTGCATGGTCAGCAGGAAGTTCTTGCCATGGCTGGCATAGACCCAGCTGGTGCGCAGGATCAGGTGCTGCCCCTGAACCTGAAGAATCGCCCGCTCGCCGGCCAGTTTGCTCTGGCCGTAGACCCCCAGTGGATTGGGCTCGTCGTCCTCCACATAGGGCGTGTCCTTGCGCCCGTCGAACACGTAGTCGGTGGAATAGTGGATCAGCGGCACGCCCAGAGCCTTGGCCTCCTCGGCGAAGATCCCGGGGGCCCTGGCGTTGATTGCAAAGGCCAGCTCCGGCTCGCTTTCGGCCTGATCGACAGCGGTGTGGGCGGCCGCGTTGATGATCAGGTCCGGCCGCACGGCTCGGACTTGCTGGCGGATCTGTTCCGGGTGGCTCAGGTCCAGCTGCTCGCGGCCCAGTACCACCAGCTCGCCCAGGTCGCCGAGTCGCTGCTGCAGCTCCCGGGAGACCTGGCCGTGCCGGCCGCTGATGAGGATTTTCAAGGGGGTGGTCATGGGAAGACTTCAGCCTCTGCCAGCAAGGTACCTGCCTGATCCTTGGCGGACAGTTGCGGCGGCTCGGTGAGCTGCCAGTCGATGGCGAGCGTCGGGTCGTCCCAGCGGATGCTGCGCTCGGCGGACGGGGTGTAGTAATCAGTGGTCTTGTAGAGGAACTCGGCGAAGTCGCTGAGCACCACGAAACCATGGGCAAAGCCTTCCGGCACCCAGAGCTGGCGATGGTTCTGTGCCGACAGCCGCACCGCGACCCATTGGCCGAAGTGGGGGGAACTGCGACGGATGTCGACCGCGACGTCGAGCACTTCGCCCTGGGTCACGCGCACCAGTTTTCCCTGGGTGTTCTGCAACTGATAGTGCAGGCCGCGCAGCACGCCTTTTTGCGAGCGGGAGTGATTGTCCTGGACGAATTGCACGCGAACCCCAGTGGCCTCTTCAAAGGCTCTGGCATTGAAGCTCTCGTAGAAAAAGCCGCGCTCGTCGCCAAAGACCTTGGGCTCGATGATCAGCACGCCGGGCAGGTCGGTGGGGATTACCTTCATTGCGACTCCCCTGCCAGAGTGAACAGGTACTGGCCATAGCCGGTCTTGCCGAAATAGGCGGCGCGCTCCAGCAGGTGCTCGCGGCTGATCCAGTGGTTCTCGTAGGCGATTTCTTCCAGGCAGGCGACTTTCAGGCCCTGGCGGTGCTCGATGGTCTGCACGTACTGCGAGGCTTCCAGCAAGCTGTCGTGGGTGCCGGTGTCGAGCCAGGCGAAGCCCCGGCCGAAGCGCTCCACATGCAGGTCGCCACGTTTGAGGTAGGCGTTGTTGACGTCGGTGATCTCCAGTTCGCCACGGGGCGAAGGCTTGACCGCCTTGGCGATCTGCACCACGTCGTTGTCGTAGAAATACAGGCCGGTGACGGCGTAGCTGGATTTTGGCTTCTTGGGTTTCTCCTCGATGGACAGGGCGTGGCCTTCGCTGTCGAAATCGATGACGCCGAAACGTTCCGGGTCCTTGACCCAGTAGCCGAACACCGTGGCCCCTGAGCTGCGCTTGGCGGCATCGCGCAGTTGTTCGCCGAAGTACTGGCCGTGAAAAATGTTGTCACCGAGGATCAGGCACACCGGGTCATTGCCGATGAACGCCTCGCCGATCAGGAACGCCTGGGCCAGGCCATCCGGCGAAGGCTGCTCGGCGTAGCTGAAGCGCACCCCGAACTGGCTGCCATCGCCCAGCAGATTGCGATACTGCGGCAGGTCCTGGGGGGTGGAGATGATCAGGATGTCCCGGATGCCGGCCAGCATCAGCACCGAGATCGGGTAGTAGATCATCGGCTTGTCGTAGATCGGCAGCAGCTGCTTGGAAACGCCGAGGGTGATGGGGTGCAGACGGGTGCCGGAGCCGCCCGCCAGAACAATGCCTTTGATCATGCAATCAGATCCTTGATGTCGGTGGAACCCAGGCGTTCGCCCTGGTAGCTGCCGTCCTGTACCCGGCGGCACCACTCGAGGTTGTCCAGGTACCACTGCACGGTCTTGCGCAGGCCGCTGGTGAAGGTTTCTTCCGGTACCCAGCCCAGGTCCCGCTCGATCTTGCCGGCATCAATGGCGTAACGCAGGTCGTGGCCAGGACGATCCTGGACGAAGGTGATCAGGTCGGCGTAGTGCGCGACGCCCTGGGGTTTTTGCGGGGCCAGCTCTTCCAGCAGGCTGCAGATGCCGCGCACCACGTCGATATTCTTCTGCTCGTTATGGCCGCCGATGTTGTAGGTCTCGCCGACCACACCCTCGGTCACCACCTTGAACAGGGCCCGGGCGTGATCCTCGACGTACAGCCAGTCGCGAACCTGCAGGCCGTTGCCATACACCGGCAGGGGCTTGCCGGCCAGGGCGTTGAGGATCACCAGCGGGATCAGCTTCTCGGGGAAGTGGAACGGGCCGTAGTTGTTGGAGCAGTTGGTGATCAGCACCGGCAGCCCGTAGGTGCGCTGCCAGGCGCGGACCAGATGGTCGGACGCGGCCTTGCTGGCGGAGTAGGGCGAGCTGGGGGCGTAGGGCGTGGTTTCGCTGAACAGGTCATCGACGCCATGCAGGTCGCCGTAGACCTCGTCGGTGGAAATATGGTGGAAGCGGAAGGCCTGCCTTTGCGCTTCGGGCAGGCCTTGCCAGTAGGCGCGGGTCGCTTCCAGCAGGCTGTAGGTGCCGACGATATTGGTCTGGATGAAGTCCGATGGCCCGTCGATGGAGCGGTCGACATGGGACTCCGCTGCCAGGTGCATGATCGCCTGGGGCTGGAAACGTGCAAGCACGGCGCTGACGGTAGCCTGGTCGACGATGTCTGCCTTGACGAACTCATAGCGGCTGTTGCTGGCGATGCTCTGCAGCGATTCCAGGTTGCCTGCGTAGGTCAGCTTGTCCAGGTTCAGCACTTCGTGTTCCGTGTGCTGGATCAGATGGCGGACCAGTGCCGAACCGATAAATCCGGCTCCGCCGGTGACGAGAATGCGCATGTTGGAGGGCCTGTGTCCTTGAAAACGGTCATTTGCTGCAAAAAAGCAGCATAGCTTGTCGACATGGCGTCTGAGGTGCAATAGGCACCATCAGCCGATTTCACCGCAAGCGGTCGGAAATTTCGCAAAGTGAAGATTTGGGGCTGGGACGGTTACTGTCTGTTTCCCCGTTTTTTGGCTTGCACAACGCCTTGCGCAATGGCGATATAAGCGGCCGATAACAATTCCAGGGGTCGTTGTATGTTGCTCGCCACCTTGATCCACCGTGCCAGTCTGCCCAGTCCCCAGGTTAGCGCGCAGCAAGCGCTGGACCTGCTGGAAACCCATTACGGCCTGCAGGGGACTCTGCAGTCCCTGGGCAGCCAGCAGGACCTCAACTATCACCTCGACTGTCCCCAGGGGCGCTTTGTCCTGAAGATCTGTCGCGGCGACTATTCGGTCCTGGAGTTGCAGGCGCAGCACGCGGCTCTCAAGCATCTGCAGCAACATCCCGAGCTGCGAGTGCCGAGGGTGATTCCGGCGAAGAACGGTGCGGACCTGCTGTCCCTGGAGATAGCCGGGCAAGCGCTGCACGTCCGTCTGCTGGACTATATAGAAGGGCGCTCCCTGACCCACCTGCCGCACCTGAGCGTGGAGCTGGTGGCGGGCCTGGGTCGGCTCTGCGGGCAGATGGACCTGGCCCTGGCGGACTTCCAGCACCCGGGCCTGGAGCGCACCCTGCAGTGGGATGCGCGGCATGCCCAGGCGCTGATCGGGCATCTGTTGCCGGTGATCCGCGACCCGCAGCAACGGGCCTTGATTGCCGACAGCGCACAGCGAGCCGAGCGACGGCTGCAACCTTTGCTGGCGCAGTTGCCGGTGCAGGCGATCCATATGGATATCACCGATGACAACGTGGTCTGGCAGCGCGATGCCCTGCGTCACTGGCAGTTGCAGGGGGTGATCGATTTTGGCGACCTGATCCGCACCTGGCGCATCACCGATCTGTCGGTGACCTGCGCGGCACTGCTGCATCACGCCGAGGGCGATCCGCTGCGCATCCTTGCGGCGATCCAGGCCTATCACCAGGTCAATCCCTTGCAACGGGCGGAGCTGCTGGCGCTCTGGCCTTTGATCGTGGCGCGTGCCGCCGTGCTGGTGCTCAGTGGCGAGCAGCAGGTCAGCATCGATCCGGGCAACGACTATTCCCGCGCGAACCTGGCCCATGAGTGGGAAATTTTCCGGGTGGCCAGTTCCGTGTCTTTCGAGTTCATGGAAGCGGCCATCCTCAGCGCCGTCGGCCAGTCGCTGCCAGCCATCGGTAGCGAGGGTTTCGCCCCGTTGTTGCCGAGCCTGGTGGGCCGCGAGTTTGCCCTGATCGACCTGGGCGTGCTCAGTCCGCACTTCGAAGCGGGCAACTGGGAGCAACCGGGGATCGATGATCGGCTGCTGGCCGAAGCCGGCGCCGCCCATGGCCTGGCCGCCAGCCGTTATGGCCAGTACCGCCTGTCGCAAACCCGTCCCGACAGTGCCGAGGAGCCCTCCACCTGCGCCCTGCACGTGCAACTGCAAGTACCGGCGGGCACCGCGGTGGAAGCGCCGTTCGCCGGGGTCCTGCACCGTGGCGAGCAGGGCCTGTTGCGCCTCGATGGCCCGACCCTGAGCGTGCATCTGTGGGGTGTCGAGCCCTCCCTGCACCCGGGCGCGGCCCTGGTCAAGGGCCAGGTGCTGGGCGCAGTGGCGGCCGATGGTCGGCTCAGGGTCCAGCTGTGCCGGGGGGCCGAACTGGACCCGCCACTGTTTTGCAGTCCGTCCCGGGCCCCGGCCTGGCAAGCCCTGTGCCCCTCGCCGGCGGCGCTGCTGGGGCTGGCCTGCGATGCCGAACCGGAGCTGGATCCACAGACCCTGCTGGAACGCCGCGATGCCAGCTTTGCGCGCTCGCAGAAGCACTACTACGTCGACCCGCCGCGGATCGAGCGCGGCTGGCGCAATCACCTGATCGACATGCAGGGGCGTTCCTACCTGGACATGCTCAACAACGTCGCGGTGCTCGGCCATGGCCACCCACGCATGGCGGCCGTGGCGGCGCGTCAATGGTCGCTGCTCAATACCAACTCGCGTTTTCACTATGCGGCGATCGCCGAATTCTCCGAGCGCCTGCTGGCCCTGGCGCCGGACTCCATGGACCGGGTGTTCCTGGTCAACAGCGGCACCGAGGCCAATGACCTGGCGATCCGCCTGGCCTGGGCCTACAGCGGCGGGCGCGACATGCTCAGCGTGCTGGAGGCCTATCACGGCTGGTCGGTGGCGGCCGATGCGGTGTCCACCTCCATCGCCGACAACCCCCAGGCCCTCACCAGTCGCCCGGACTGGGTGCACCCGGTGACGGCGCCTAATACCTATCGCGGCGAGTTCCGCGGCGCGGACAGCACACCGCAGTACCTGCGCAGCGTCGACCAGCAGTTGCACAAGCTGGAGCAGCAGAACCGTCAGTTGGCTGGCTTCATCTGCGAACCGGTGTATGGCAACGCGGGGGGCATCTCCCTGCCGCCGGGCTATCTGCAGGCCGTCTACGAACGGGTCCGGGCCCGGGGCGGGGTGTGCATCGCCGATGAGGTCCAGGTGGGTTACGGGCGCATGGGCCAGTTCTTCTGGGGCTTTGAAGAGCAGGGCGTGGTGCCGGACATCATCACCATGGCCAAGGGCATGGGCAACGGCCAGCCTCTGGGCGCAGTGATCACCCGGCGCGAGATCGCCGAGGCGCTGGAGGCCGAAGGCTATTTCTTTTCCTCATCCGGCGGCAGCCCGGTCAGTTGCCGCATCGGCCTCGCGGTGCTGGATGTGATGCAGGAGGAGGGGCTCTGGGAGAACGCCCGGGTGGTGGGTGAACACTTCAAGCAACGCCTGGAAGCGCTCAAGGAGCGGCATCCGCTGGTGGGGGCGGTGCACGGTTCCGGTTTCTACCTGGGGCTGGAGCTGATCCGCAATCACCAGACCCTGGAGCCGGCCACCGAGGAAACCACCCTGCTGTGCGATCGCCTGCGGGAACTGGGGATCTTCATGCAACCCACCGGCGATCACTTGAACATCCTCAAGATCAAGCCGCCGATGGTCACCACGCGCCAGAGCGTGGATTTCTTCGTCGACATGCTGGACAAGGTGCTGGGCGAGGATCTGTAGGGGCTCGTCGTTCGCTTGCGTTCAGCTCCATTCGCCGGCAAGCCGGCTCCTACACGCCTCAGTAGGAGCCGGCTTGCCGGCGAATGTGTTTATTATTACTCGATTATTATCTGTGTTTTGTCGGATATTTTTCACGTTCAAGATTTATATGGCTTTTTAAGTCGATATTTATCGGATATAAAGTGACCGTCGTCAGGCGCGACCTTGTCGTGCCCCGTCCTTTTCCTATCCGTTGTCATCGACCGCGTCCATTGCCCTGGAGTTGTTCCATGAGCCGTATCGTTACCGTCGCCGCTACCCAGATGGCCTGTTCCTGGGACCTTGAGGCCAACCTCGAAACCGCCGAAAAACTGGTCCGCGAAGCCGCCGCCAAGGGCGCGCAGATCATCCTCATCCAGGAGCTGTTCGAGGCCCCGTACTTCTGCCAGAAGCCCAACCCGGACTATCTGCAACTGGCCACCACGGTGGACAGCAACGTCGCCATCGCGCACTTCCAGAAGGTCGCCCGGGAGCTGCAAGTGGTGCTGCCCATCAGCTTCTACGAGCTGGCCGGGCGGGCGCGCTTCAACAGCATCGCGATCATCGATGCCGACGGCAGCAACCTGGGGATTTATCGGAAAAGCCATATCCCGGACGGCCCCGGCTACCACGAGAAGTACTACTTCAACCCGGGCGATACCGGCTTCAAGGTGTGGAACACCCGCTACGCGAAAATCGGCGTGGGCATCTGCTGGGACCAGTGGTTCCCCGAGTGCGCCCGCAGCATGGCCCTGCAAGGCGCGGAGCTGCTGTTCTATCCCACCGCCATCGGCAGCGAGCCCCACGACAGCAGCATTTCCTCCCGCGATCACTGGCAGCGTGTGCAGCAGGGCCATGCCGGGGCCAACCTGATGCCGCTGATTGCCAGCAACCGCATCGGCAACGAAGAGCAGGACGGCTACGACATCACCTTCTACGGTTCGTCCTTCATCGCCAATCAGTTCGGCGAGAAGGTTCAGGAGCTCAACCAAACTGAAGAAGGTATCCTTGTGCACCGCTTCGACCTCGACGAGCTCGAACACATCCGCAGCGCCTGGGGCAGTTTCCGTGACCGTCGTCCGAACCTCTATGGCGCGCTGAAAACCCTCGACGGTTCCCTGGAGTCCTGAACACTATGAGCACTTTGCACAGCACGCCGCGCGCCGACGGTTTCTACATGCCGGCCGAATGGGCGACCCAGACCCAGACCTGGATGATCTGGCCCGAGCGCCCGGACAACTGGCGCCTGGGCGGCAAGCCGGCCCAGGCCGCCCACGCCGCGGTGGCCAAGGCCATCGCGCGCTTTGAACCGGTGACCGTGGCGGTGTCCGCGGCCCAGTATGAAAACGCCCGGGCGCGCCTGGACGTGCCCAATATCCGCGTCGTGGAAATGTCCAGTGACGATGCCTGGGTCCGCGACACCGGTCCGACTTTCGTCATCAACCACAGCGGCGAAGTGCGCGGTGTGCACTGGGGCTTCAATGCCTGGGGCGGTTTCGAGGGCGGCTTGTATTCGCCTTGGAACCGTGACGAACAGGTGGCCAGCAAGGTGCTGGAAATCGAGCGTTGCCAGGAGTACCGCACCGAGGGCTTCGTGCTTGAGGGCGGCTCGATTCACGTCGACGGCGAAGGCACGCTGATCACCACCGAGGAATGCCTGCTCAACCACAACCGCAACCCGCACCTGTCCCGCGAGCAGATCGAGGCGGTGCTGCGCGAGCATCTGTCAGTGGAGCGCATCGTCTGGCTGCCGGACGGCCTGTACAACGACGAAACCGACGGTCATGTGGATAACTTCTGCTGCTACGTGCGTCCGGGTGAAGTGTTGCTGGCCTGGACCGACGACCCCCAGGACCCCAACTATCCACGTTGCCGGGCAGCCATGCAGGTGCTGGAAAACACCCTCGACGCCAAGGGCCGCACCTTCAAGGTGCACAAGATGCCGATTCCCGGCCCCTTGTATGCCACCGAAGAGGAATGCGCCGGTGTCGATGCGGTGCAGGGCAGTCAGGAGCGCAATCCCTCCGTGCGCCTGGCCGGTTCCTATGTGAACTTCCTGATCGTCAATGGCGGGATCATTGCGCCGAGTTTTGACGACCCGATGGATGCTCAGGCCAAGTCCATCCTCCAGGCGCTGTTCCCCGAGCATGAAGTGGTGATGGTGCCGGGGCGCGAACTGTTACTGGGGGGCGGCAATATCCATTGCCTTACCCAACAACAGCCTGCGCCACAGCGAATTTGAGTGCCGTTGTAACAGTGACTGTGCAAGGCCGTTCGTTGCATCGCTCCTGAGGCATTTCAGCGAGCCCGCAGCCCAGATGGGTTGCGGGCTTTTTCATGGCCGTATATCGGCCCATCCGACACATTGGCATAGCTCTTGTATCTGCTTTGTGGTGATTCTGAGACATGTGGAACATTTGTTGTTCTGTCATAAACCTTGGATAAGTTAGGCCGCTCAGATACCAGGAGAGAGCGCTGGAATGAACATGGTCAGCGAGCGGACGTCCCATCCCTTGGCAATGAGTAACGAGTCGCTGCAGGCTCTGGCGCAATGGTTGAAGTCCAATGGAACGCGTCAGATCAGGGAACCTGATCCGCGCCGGATCATCGTTGAGCGTTACCCCGCTGGATTGCTCAGCGAGGCGGAACTGCAGGCACTGTGGGATGTGGTCAAAGGATAGAAAACGACGGATTGTAAAAAGCGCTGCCGGGATGGCAGCGCTTTTTTTTGGCTGGGCGTTTTAGAAGCGGTAGTTGCCAGTGACCACCAAGCTGCGCGGATCTCCCGGCTGGATCTGATAGGCGCTGGTGGCCGAGCTGTAGTACTCGCGGTCGGCGATGTTGTTCAGCGCCGCGCGCACGTCCCAGTCCTTGTGCCGGTAGCCGGCCAGGGCGTCCCAGCGGCCGTAGCCCGGCAGCACCACGGTGTTGCTGCTGTCGGCGTAACGGTCGCCCACCAGGGTCAGGCCGGTTTCGGCGTACCAGCCCAGTTCCGGTTTCCAGGTGATGAACAGGCTGCCATTGCGCTTGGCCACGTTGTTCACCCGCTTGTCTTCGAAGCCGTTGTTGTCCTTGACCACTACCGCGTCCTGCAGGCCGATGCCGCCACGCAGGTACCAGTTGCCGACGAGCTTGCCGCTGGCGGTCAGCTCGACACCCCGGGAGCGTTGCAGGCCGGTCATGAGGATGATGTTGCGGTCCAGCGGGTCGGTGGTACGACGGTTGTAGAGTTCCAGCTCATACACCGCCAGGGTGGTGCTCAGGCGTTCGCCCAGCCAGTCGCTCTTGACCCCGACTTCCTTCTGCCGGGTCAGTTCCGGGCTCAGGTCGTTGCCGTTGCCGGCGGCGTTCGGGGTGATGCCGATCAGGCCGCCACCCACCGGCGCGAACGACTTGCTCCACGAGGCATAGAACGAGTGGTGCTCCAGCGGCGTCCAGACCACCCCCAGGCGCGGGCTGACGCTGTGACTGTTGCGGCTATCGGAAACCCCGGTGCGGCGGTTGGTGGTCTCGACATCGAAGTTGTCGTAGCGCAGGCCGGCCAGCAGTTGCCATTGCTCGTTGAGGCGCAGTTGGTCCTGCACGTAGAGCGCCCGGCTTTCCACTTCGGTGTGGTTGTTGCTGGAAACCTGCATGCGCCCGGTATGGCTCTGGTACGGATTGGGGTTGTACAGGTCCACGGCGGGCACTGCCTGGCTGCCGGGCCCCGAGGTGGCGGCGTTGTAGAGGATCGGGTCGCGGCGCTGGCTGCCGAATTCCAGGCCAGTGAGCAGGCGGTGTTCCAGGCCAAAGGTGTCGAAACGACCTTCCAGCTCGCTGTTGTTGTAGATGTTGCGGGTCTTCAGGTCTTGCTGCCAGCGTTGGCGCTGCACCTTGCCGGTGCTGGCGTTGTAGCCGGTCTGGTAGGTGTTGTCGAAATCGCTGTCGAGCTTGAACACCCCCAAGGTGTGGCGCAGCTGCCAGCTGTCGCTCAGTTCGTAGCTCAGTTTGGAGCGCAGGGACTGGGACTTGTCATCGATGTAGTCGCGGTGGTCGCCGTAGGTGGTGTCGCGGCCGACGTCCGCCGGGCGCCCGTTGAGGCTGGTGATGCCGCGGTCCGGGGTGCGGTTGTAGCGGCTGTACTCGTATTGCACCAGCCAGTTCAGCTCCGGGGTGAGTTGCCAGCTCATGGACGGTGCGAACAGCTGGCGATTGCCACTGACGCCGTCGCGGAAACTGTTCTGGTCCTGGTTGCCCAGGTTCAGGCGCAGGCTGAGGTTCTCTGTCGGATCGGCACTGAGGTCGGCGTACAGGCTGCGCAGGTCCTGGCTACCGCCCTGGACTTCGACGCTGGAACGGCGGCCGAACTCCGGCAGCTTACTCACCCGATTGACGATACCGCCCTGGCTGCCACGGCCATAGAGCACCGCCGCCGGGCCCTTGAGCACTTCGATGCGCTCGATGTTGTGCAGGTCGCGCACGTACTGGCTGTCGTCGCGGATGCCATCCAGATAGAAGTCGTTGCTGGCGTCGAAGCCGCGGATCCGCAGGCTGTCGAAGCGCGTGTCCGAGCCGCTGCTGACGTTGGGTATGCCGCTCAGGGCGCGGCCCAGGTCATTGACGCCGTAGTCCAGGACGTTGGCGGTCTTGATCGTGTCGATGGCCTGGGGCACATAGCGCGCAGCGGTGGCGGTGCGGGTGGCGGTACTGACTTCCTTGACTCGGGGATCGTCGGGATCGGCCTCGGCTTCGGCGCTGATGGAGGTGGTTGGCAGGGCGGTGCTGGCGGCGCAGGCAAAACCGGCGGTCAGCAGGGTGCAGAGTCCCAGGGACAGGGGCGTAAGGCGGAAATGGGCAGGCATCTGGAGCGCATCCGAAAGCAAGGTGAGTCGAAGGATGCAAATGGTAATGCGTGCTATTTGCTAACGTTAATTATTATCTAGTAGTTCCCCGGCTCTATTGTTTCTAATTGTGTCGCTGCCGTATCTGCCCACATACACGGACCAAACAGAGGGATTCGTCCGGTTCGCGCAACAGACTAAAAACCATTTCGAGGTTTTTCCCCTGGCGCCCGGGGCATAGTCTGCGTGCCATCGAATACTCAAGACCCTGTTGGAGTCCCCCCATGTCCTCGGCCACCCTTCACTACATCTATGACCCGTTGTGCGGCTGGTGCTACGGCGCCAAGCCGCTGGTGCAGGCGGCCCTGGCCGTGTTGCCGGTGCAGGCCCATGGGGGCGGCATGATGACCGGCCGCAACCGCCAGCCGGTGTCGCCACAGCTGCGCGATTACGTCATGCCCCATGACCGGCGTATCGCCGAGTACACCGGGCAGCCTTTCGGCCAGGCCTATTTCGAAGGCTTGCTGCGCGACCATTCGGCGGTGTTCGATTCGGCGCCGCCGATTGCCGCGGTACTGGCGGCCGAGGCCCTGGATGGACGCGGACTGCAATTGCTGGGACGCCTGCAGACCGCCCATTACCTGGAAGGCCGGCGGATTGCCGATCGCGAAGTCCTGCTGGAACTGGCGCAGGACCTGGGCTTGGCTGTCGAGGCATTCGCCGCGGCGCTGGATCGGGTTACCGCCACTGAGCTGGATGAACACATAAAGACCAGCCGCGCGCTGCTGGCCAAAGTCGGCGGTCAGGGTTTCCCGACCCTGGTGCTGGAGCGGGATGGCCGCTATCAGTTGCTCGATATCAGCCCCTGGCTGGGCAAACCCGAGGCTTTCGCCCACTGGCTGAAAACCTCACTGGGCGCCGGTTCCGGCCCGCAAGACGGCGCGTTCCAGGCCTGTGGCCTGGACGGTTGTGCGCTCTGATCCCACCTGACCTGCATGGAGTCACCCATGGATAACCTCGCGTTGATCAAGAGCACCTACGAAGGTGCCAACTCCCAGGAAAATGCGCGCAACACCGCCGCGGCCCTGGCCCCCGACGCACGTTGGACCGAAGCGGCGGGCTTTCCCTATGCCGGCACCTACGTCGGTTTCGAGGCGGTGCTGGAGCATGTCTTCAAGCGCCTGGGCTCGGAATGGCATGACTTCACCTTCAAGGTGGAAAACTACGTGGCCCAGGGCGACAAGGTGTTCGCCTATGGCAACTACCAAGGCATCTACAAGGCCTCGGGCAAGCCGATTGATGTGCGAGTGGCCCATTTGTGGACCCTCAAAAACGGCAAAGTCACCCACTTCGAACAATTCGTCGACAGCCATAGCGTGCAGCTGGCAATGCTCTAGCCCGCAGTTCTTAGAATATTTTCAGCTATTCAAAGACGATTCACGAAATTGACACGTTGTTCAGGGCGCAGATAGGATTCGCCCCCAACGCCTGTGGCCAAGAGCCATATTTAAGAATAATAAAAGGCCCGCCGCGATCCTTCGCGGGCGGGTCTTTTTGTTTCGTCGGTAGAAGAGCGTTTAAACGCCATAGCCGTGAGTGCTCACAGCGCGTCTCTAACCGTAATAAGGAAAATAAAATGTTGAAACAGCGGATCTGCTTGATTGCACTGGGGATTTTGAGCGCTACACAAGCCATGGCCGACGGCCAGGCCGATGCCAAGGGTTTTGTTGAAGACAGCAGCCTGAAAGTGCTGCTGCGCAACGCCTACATCAACCGTGACAAGAAAGACGGTAACGACGACCAGCGCGAGTGGGGCCAAGCGGCCATCGGCACGTTCTCCTCGGGCTTCACCCAAGGCACCGTGGGCGTGGGCGTGGACGCCTTCGGTCTGTATGCATTGCGCCTGGACAAAGGCAGCCACAGCGGCGGCCAGGGTATCGACTTCTTCAAGCGCAGCGAACACGGCAACCAGACCCCAGCGGGCGACCTGGCCAAGGCCGGCGCCGCGGTCAAATTCCGCGTGTCCAACACCGTGCTGACCTACGGTGACCAGATGCCGGCGCTGCCGGTACTGAACTATGACAACTCGCGCCTGCTGCCGGAAAGCTACACCGGTACCTTGATCACTTCCAAGGAGATCAAGGGCCTGGAGCTGAACGCCGGTCGTTTCACTGCCGAATCGCGCAAGAGCGCCGAAGGTCGTGACAGCGGTGGCCTGAAGTCGATCAACGTATTGGGCGGTAGCTACCAGTTCACCGAGCAGTTCAAGGGCGCGCTGTACGCTTCCGACGTCGAAGACGTGCTGAAGAAGCAATACGTCAACCTGAACTACGTGTTCCCGCTGGCCACCGACCGGTCCCTGACCCTGGACTTCAACGGTTACCAGACCAAGCTGGACAAGGCCTACGCCAAAGACGCCGGCGCCGGTGGCCAGGACAACAAGATCTGGAGCCTGGCGGCCACCTACGCCATGGGTCCGCACTCGTTCACCCTGGCGCACCAGCGCAGCACCGGCGACAGCCACCTGGGCTATGCCTACGGCGGCTACCAGCGTGGTCAGAACCGCGTGGGTGACGGTGGCAACACCATCTACCTGGCTAACTCCTACTGGTCCGACTTCAACGCTGAAGACGAGCGCAGCTGGCAGCTGGGCTACGGTCTGGACTTCGGCGCCTTCGGCGTACCGGGCCTGACCTACAACGTGGCCTACGTACGTGGCGACAACATCACCACCTCGACCTCCACCGGCGGCACCGAGCGGGAAATCTTCAACCAGCTCAAGTACGTGGTGCAGAGCGGCCCGGCCAAGGACCTGAGCGTCAAGGTACGTAGCTCGATCCTGCGCGTATCGCAGAAATCCAGCGAGTACAACGACAGCGGCAACGAACTGCGGGTGTTCGTCGACTACCCGATCAACGTGTTCTGATGCACGCCTGATCAGCACCTGATTGCAGGTGGCGCAATGGAAAAACCCCGACTGGTTCGGGGTTTTTTTGTGCCTAGTGGGGAGCGGTGCGCAAGCGGTGGCTCGATATCGATCTGTTACGGCCCGCCGCCGGGCCATGGCTGACCCGGTTCCTTGCGCGGACGTGCCTTTCAGTCATCCGGATTGATCGCGAACTTCAGATGATCGCCTTCCAGGTACACCACCGCCTCACGGCCATGGATATCCACAGGGCGGGCGGAGATCGCTTCATGCTCCGGGACGATCTTGGACAGCACCTTGTGCTGCACGTCGACCCGCCAGATACAGGCCCGCGGCCCTTCGTTATCGAAGTACATCACCGGGCGGGTTTCGCTCCAGGTGGGATTGACGATGCTCCAGCCGGACTCGACCTCGTTGTGCTCGGTGACGTTCTCGGAGTAGGTGTTGTTGCTCTGCCGGTCGTAGTCCAGGGACAGGCTGTAGTTCTCCTGATTCAGATCCTGGCCGACCCGCGCTCGGGCATGGTGCAGGGTGTTGGAGAGCGACTGGAACACCTGCTGGCTGGCCTCGGGAGCACTGCGTGAGCCCAGGCGATAGCGCATGCCCTGCTGCAGCTCGCCGCCGCTGCGCTGGCGGTAGTAAAACACCCCGTCAACGATGCCGGCGAAGCGCTGGCCCTGATCGTTGCCCCCCGGCAGGGCCCAGCCGACAAAACCGATATCCCGAGCGATGGGGTGCAGGCCGGGCTGGTCGTCGGCGTATTCGTAGAGGGTGCCGACATAGCCTTCCCGCCCTCTCTGGTACTGACCGACGAACAGCACCACATGCAGCACGCCCTCCAGCACCTGGGCGTCGACGATCTGCTGATCGCCCTGGGGCGGGGCGGCGGTGAACCTGGCCAGGGTGAAGCGCTGCCAGTCATCAGGGTCCTGCAGGCGGTACTGACGGGTGGGATCCATGGGCAGCAGCTCGTCCTTGCCGGGCGCCGGAGGGATCGGCAACAGTCCGAGCATCTTCACCTGGGCCCGGTAGGCGGACTCCAGGCAGTCGCTGTCGATGCAGGTGTCGCGCACTTCCCGCAGCCACTGGGTTTGCAACAGGCGAAACACCTGCAGGTGCTTGAGGGCCTGGTAGCGGCGGTTCAACTCATCGTCCTTGGCGGACAGGGTCGGCGTGGCGCAGACGGTTTTTTCCACCAGGGTCGAGGCCTTGGCGCAGTCGAAACCGGCGGCCTGCACCTGGGACATGCACGCAGCCAGGGCCAGGCCCGTGACGACGAGCGACGGCAGAGCAAATTTCATCAAAACATCCTTGTAGGCAAGCGAGCGCAGATCAGGGGGTAGGGAAGGTCTGCAGATAGGCCAGCAGATTATCGATTTTTTCCTCATCGCTCAGCCCCCAGAAAATCATCCGGGTGCCAGGCACCACGGCTTTTGGATCTTCCAGGTACTGGATGAGCTTGTCCCGGGTCCAGACAATGCCCGACGACTTCATGGCGGTTGAATATTGATAGTCCGCGGCACTGCCGGCCGGGCGATCGATGATGCCGTTGAGCTGCGGCCCGAACGAACTGCGCACCGAAGGACCGATATTGTGGCAGCCGCTGCACAGGCGCTTGAACAGCTTGCCGCCGGCTTCGGCATCGCCGGCCAGGGTCGGAGTGCTGAACAGTGTTGAACTGACCAGTAAGGTCAGGAGCGAGAGGGCCGTGCGCTTCATGGAATGCCTGTGTGCTGCGGGAGACGGCGGGTATTGGAGCATGAAGCGTAATTGCTGTGGGAGCTACGGTCATTTGTTCGCTGATTCATGCCGAAAATCTCAAGTACGCGTTGCAATGCAAGCAGCCGGAACACGCAAAATATCGCCAAGAGCTGGCGAAGTAAGATGCTCAAAGTTGTTCACCTCCCGATGTTTCTACGCTGAGGATTTCCCTGAGCATGCCGGAAGACTTACCGGCGCACTTGTCGATCTGGTGGAGATGGAGGTTCGAAGCCTCAGCTACTTGGCAATGGACGTTCTTCCGCGGTAGATCAGGCTAACCGCACAGATTGAACTCGCATTACGAGGAACTCATCACGGTGAATTCGCTAGCAGTAAAACCGCTTTAGTGGTGTGCGCTTGACCAGGGGGAGGAGTGTTTTTTCAGAAATAAAAAAGGACTCATTTGGAAGAGTCCCTTTTTTATGTGTCGAAGCTCAAAGCAGAGCGCAAGATCCTGACATTGGGATCTTCGCTACGTCCCCCTTGCCTACACAGAGCAATGTTACCTTTGCCCCTTTTTTCAGTGAAGCGAGGGAGGCAGCATCACTTTTTTCAAATGAAAATTGCGGTTCCATGAACTGATTTACTCCGCCGCGCAACGTGAGATACGGATTCCCCATGAAGTCGGTATTGATGTCTGCCACAGTTCCCGACACCTTGAATTTCTTACCCTTGAATTTCTGATCGGCAGCGACTGTATTTTCGTTGTACGCGACAGCAATATCACCAGCCGTTACAGTCGGCATTGCAGCCAGTTCCTGCTTTGATTTTTCCAGTTCTGCTTGTGCACGAGCTTTATTCGCATCAGCAAGTGCAACTGCTTCGGCTTTCTTTTGCTCTGGAGATTTCATTGCGTTGCTGATGAATCCAATAACGAACAGAACACCGATGATGATTCCAACCCACTTGAATAGTTTTTTCACGCACGTCTTCCTCTGATAGTCGAGTTATCCATTGCCGCCTTGTAGGCTCGCATTGCTATTACCCAGCGGCTTGAAGCAGCGGGATTCTCCAGAATCGCAGGGAGCGAAGCAAGCTGGTTGCGAAGCAGATCAATCTGAAAGCAAAAAAATATCGTGTAGCATTTCACGACGAGCTACTAATTTAATTGAGTATTTGCACTCTTCAGTTGGTCCCTAATGTAGCCTCATTGAGGGCGCCGTGACACAGGTATCACGGAGCTTACCAAAAGAGCTTTTGTGCTCACTCGCTAGTCTGATCAAGATGAACAGTCGAAATGCGAACTAACTGGTGATGGAGTGTTTTCTTGAATTCACCGGGCGCGAGCGGTTGCTGATTGTGCAGATCGATCTGGCGGTTGAGGTGTAGGAAAAGCCCTCAAAAACTGGAAGTAACGTGTTTGAAAGACAAATGCGATTGACGAAATCTGCGATGTGATATTCGCCAGCGTAGGTGTCTAGCCATGGGGTGAATCAAAAAGCCTGCATATACGCGATGGCTAACCGGTCCTATCTTGTGCTCTATCCTGTGCTAGGTTAGCGCCGTCAGATCATGTAGGGCTCCACGGCGATGTTTTCGCAACCATTGGTAAGATGGGCGTAACGCATAACGGTGTGGAATGGCATGCCTCCCGTCAGTTTTTGGCGATTCTGATCCTGAGTTGGCTGTACTAACCGGACGTCCCAGGCAGCTAGTGATTGCTGCTCCCTTGGTTGGAGGAGCGTGAACACGTCTGAGGACGGAAATCACTGAGCCAGAAACAACAAAGCCCCTGCATTTCTGCAGGGGCTTCCTTTTGTATGGTGCCGGCACCAGGAGTCGAACCCGGGACCTACTGATTACAAGTCAGTTGCTCTACCAACTGAGCTATACCGGCGTGTTAGGGCGACGATTATAGCGATTGGCGGGGTTCTGTAAACCCCTGAAATCTGACTATTTTTGCGTGGGCCTGCGCCAGCTCTGTCGTAGGGCTTCCCGGCACTCGGGGCTCAGGCGCGATGAGGCGGTGAGCCAGTGGCGGGCCGCGGAAGGTCCAGTGCAGACTGCCGGCACGCGGCCGATAGCCTGCTCAGCCGCTCATGCCGCTGCAAACAAAGGAAAGATCAGTCATGAAACCCAGAAACATCACCTTGCTGGCGCTGCTGTCGTTGCTCGGCGCGTGCAGTGTCAAACCGGTGTTGCCCTATTCGGAACCGCCCCTGAGCGTGCCGACCGCGCAGTTGCGGGTGATCACCAACGGTGAAGTGCGTGGGGAGGCTTATGCCGGTTGCCTGGGGGACAGCAAGCGCCTGGCCAAGGCCGGGCGTTTTGGCAGCAATCAGCAAGCCAATATCAATTACCCGCAGTTTCCGTTGCAGCCGCGGCAGATCGACATGCTGCCGCGCTTCGCGCCGAAGCTGCCGGCCTACGTCGGCTCGATCCGCATGGGCGAGGGCGCGTACCACGAGATTGTCACCGAGTATCGGGTGCCGGCGGGTCGGCCTTTCCTGCTGGAAGGGGGCGGGGTGTCGGCCGCTGGATCCGGCAGCAGCTATCGCACCTGTCCCGAGGTGAAGAAGGTGGTGATGTTCGAGCCGGGCAAGAGTTACGAAGCCTACGTCGGCCTGAACTACATCCCCCAGGCCAGTGGCGAAACTGCTGCGATGTGTGTCTTTGCGGTGTACCAGCTGTTGCCTCTGGGCAAGCCGGGGGCGGTGATGCCGCTGGCGCTCCAGACCAAGCCGCCGGTGGACAGACGGTGCCCGGGTAACTGAGTCGCTGCAGGGTTCCCCGGCCTGCTGCTACAGGCCGGGGCGTACGGGGTCAGGCCTCCCAGCCGGTGTCGCGCAGCGCTTGCTGCACCAGTGGGTGCAGTTCGGCACCTTGCTGCTCGGTCTGCCAGGCCAGCAGGTCCTTGCGCATGGCCGGGGTCCAGAACATCTGCATGTGGTTGCGCACGCTCAGCACCGCCTGTGCCTGATCCGGCTCGTTGGCAAAGTACGCGGCGATCTGGTTGGCCATCTTGATCAGGTTGGCGGTGCTCATCGGCGCACCTCCGCCTTGCCGCCCCGGGAGCGCCGGCGTTCATCCAGCAGGCGATGCTGTTCGTCGCTGAATGCCTGGTAGCGCTTCTGCCATTCGGAAGGGTGGTAGACGCGGCTGACTTCCACCGCCGTGACCTTGTACTCCGGACAGTTGGTGGCCCAGTCGGAGTTGTCGGTGGTGATCACGTTGGCCCCCGATTCGGGGAAGTGGAAGGTGGTGTAGACCACGCCCGGCGCCACCCGCTCGGTAACCCGGGCGCGCAGCACGGTCTGCCCGGCGCGGCTGCCGATGCCCACCCAGTCGCCTTCGTTGATGCCCCGGCTCTCGGCGTCGGTGGGGTGGATTTCCAGGCGGTCCTCGGCGTGCCAGGCAACGTTGTCGGTGCGTCGGGTCTGGGCGCCGACGTTGTACTGGCTGAGGATCCGGCCGGTGGTCAGCAGCAGCGGGTAGCGGCCGTTGACCTTCTCGTCGGTGGGCACGTAGCCGGTGAGCATGAAGCGCCCCTTGCCGCGCACGAACTCGTCGATGTGCATGGTCGGCGTGCCGTCCGGCGCGGCGTCGTTGCACGGCCATTGCAGGCTGCCGTGGCGATCCAGGCTGGCGTAGCTGACGCCGGTGAAGGTCGGGGTCAGGCGGGCGATTTCATCCATGATTTCCGAAGGATGGTTGTAGTGCATCGGGTAGCCCAGGGCCGCCGCCAGGGCCAGGGTGCCTTCCCAGTCGGCCTTGCCGCCCAGGGGCTCCATGACCTTGCGCACCCGCGAGATGCGCCGTTCGGCGTTGGTGAAGGTGCCGTCCTTTTCCAGGAACGAGCTGCCCGGCAGGAACACGTGGGCGAACTTGGCGGTTTCGTTGAGGAAGATGTCCTGCACCACCACGCACTCCATGGCCGACAGGGCCGCGGTCACGTGCTGGGTGTTGGGGTCGCTCTGGGCGATGTCTTCGCCCTGGCAGTACAGGCCCTTGAAGCTGCCGCCCAGGGCCGCTTCGAACATGTTGGGAATGCGCAGGCCGGGGTCGGCTTGCAAGGTGACATTCCAGGCCTGCTCGAACTCCTGGCGCACCGCCTGGTTGGAGATGTGCCGGTAGCCCGGCAGCTCGTGGGGGAAGGAGCCCATGTCGCAGGAACCCTGGACGTTGTTCTGCCCCCGCAGCGGGTTCACCCCCACCCCTTCGCGACCGATGTTGCCGGTGGCCATGGCCAGGTTGGCGATGCCCATCACCGAGGTGCTGCCCTGGCTGTGTTCGGTGACGCCCAGGCCGTAGTAGATCGCCGCGTTGCCGCCGGTGGCGTACAGGCGCGCGGCGGCGCGGATGTCGGCAGCGGGCACGCCGCAGATGGCGCCGA
The DNA here is from genome assembly GCF_001547895.1 of Pseudomonas sp. Os17. NCBI lineage: Bacteria > Pseudomonadati > Pseudomonadota > Gammaproteobacteria > Pseudomonadales > Pseudomonadaceae > Pseudomonas > Pseudomonas sp. Os17. The sequence goes on from NZ_AP014627.1 coordinate 352,942, forward strand.
GCACTTCCGGCGAGTTGTCGGCGCGGCTGACGAAGGCGCTCCACTGGGCGAAGGCTTGCGGCTCGCACCGGGCCTCGACGAATGCCTGGTTGACCAGGCCCTCGGTAACGATCACATGGGCCAGGGCATTGAGCATGGCCACGTTGGTGCCCGGGCGCAGGGCCAGGTGCAGTTCGGCGCGGGCGTGCACCGAGTCCACCAGATCGATGCGCCGTGGGTCGATGACGATCAGCTTGGCCCCTTCACGCAGGCGCCGCTTGAGCTGGGAACCGAACACCGGGTGCGCGTCGCTGGGGTTGGCGCCCATCACCAGGATTACGTCGGCCTGCATCACCGAGTCGAAGCTCTGGGTGCCAGCGGATTCCCCCAGGGTCTGCTTGAGGCCGTAGCCGGTGGGCGAGTGGCAGACCCGGGCGCAGGTGTCGACGTTGTTGTTGCCGAAGGCCGCCCGCACCAGTTTCTGCACCAGGTAGGTTTCTTCGTTGGTGCAGCGGCTGGAGGTGATGCCGCCGATAGAGTCGCGGCCGTACTTGAGCTGGATGCGCCGCAGCTCGCTGGCGGCGTAGGTCACCGCCTCGTCCCAGCTGACTTCCTGCCACGGATCGCTGATGTGCTTGCGGATCATCGGCTTGGTGATGCGGTCCGGGTGGGTGGCGTAGCCCCAGGCGAAGCGGCCCTTGACGCAGGAATGGCCGTGGTTGGCCTGGCCGTTCTTGTCCGGAACCATGCGCACCAGCTGGTCGCCCTTCATCTCGGCGCGGAACGAGCAGCCGACCCCGCAGTAGGCGCAGGTGGTGATCACCGCCCGTTCCGGCTGGCCCATTTCCACCACGCTTTTTTCCATCAGGGTCGCGGTGGGGCAGGCCTGCACGCAGGCACCGCAGGACACGCATTCGGAGTTCAGGAAGTTGTCGCCACCGGCCGCCGCGACCCGGGATTCGAAGCCGCGGCCGCTGATGGTCAGGGCGAAGGTGCCCTGGGTTTCCTCGCAGGCGCGCACGCAGCGGTTGCAGACGATGCACTTGCTCGGGTCGTAGTCGAAGTAGGGGTTGGAGGTGTCTTTCTGATCGTCCAGGTGGTTGGCGCCGTCATAGCCGTAGCGCACTTCCCGCAGGCCCACCTGGCCGGCCACGGTCTGCAGTTCGCAGTTGCCGTTGGCCGAGCAGGTCAGGCAGTCCAGCGGGTGGTCGGAGATGTACAGCTCCATCACGTTGCGCCGCAGGGTCGCCAGCTTCGGCGTTTGCGTATGCACCACCATGCCTTCGCTGACCGGGGTGGTGCAGGAGGCCGGGTAGCCGCGCATGCCGTCGATCTCCACCAGGCACATGCGGCACGAGCCGAAGGCTTCCAGGCTGTCGGTGGCGCAGAGCTTGGGGATGGTGGTGCCCAGCAGGGCCGCGGCGCGCATCACCGAAGTGCCCTGGGGCACGCTGATGCTGCGCCCGTCGATGTTCAGGCTGACCTGCACCTGGCTGTCGCGGGCCGGGGTGCCGAAGTCCACGGCATTGAGGTCGATGTCTGTGGCTGGGTCGAAAATACTGATCATTGCTCGGCCTCCGAGGGCGCCAGACCGAAGTCGGCGGGGAAGTGCTTCAGGGCGCTGGCCACCGGGTAGGACGTCATCCCGCCCAGGGCGCACAGCGAGCCGTATTGCAGGGTGTCGCACAGGTCTTTGAGGATCAGCGCCTGCTCGTCGCGGCGGCCTTGATCGGGGGCCGCCAGCAGACGGTCGATGACCTCCACGCCGCGGGTCGAACCGATGCGGCACGGGGTGCATTTGCCGCAGGATTCCTCGGCGCAGAATTGCAGGGCGAAGCGCGCCATGTGGGCCATGTCCAGGCTGTCATCGGCCACCACCACGCCACCGTGGCCGAGCATCGCGCCCATGGCGGCGAAGGCTTCGTAATCCAGCGGTGTATCGAACTGCGCCGGCGGTACCCAGGCGCCCAGCGGGCCGCCCACTTGCGCGGCCTTCAGCGGCCGGCCGCTGGCGGTGCCGCCGCCGTAGCCTTCCACCAGCTCGCGCAGGGTCAGGCCGAAGGCCCGTTCCACCAGGCCGCCGTGACGCACGTTGCCCGCCAGCTGGAAGGGCATGGTGCCCAGGGAGCGGCCCATGCCGTAGTCGCGATAGAAGGCTGCGCCCTTTTCCAGGATCAGCGGCACCGAGGCCAGGGTCAGCACGTTGTGCACCAGGGTCGGCTGGCCGAACAGGCCTTGCAGCGCCGGGATCGGCGGCTTGGCGCGGACGATGCCGCGCTTGCCTTCCAGGGAGTCCAGCAGGGCGGTTTCCTCGCCGCAGATATAGGCCCCGGCGCCGACCCGTACCTCCAGGTCGAAGGCCTGGCCGCTGCCACCGAGATTGGCCCCGAGGTAACCGGCGTCCCGGGCGATGTCCAGGGCCTCGCGCAGGGTCGCCACCGCCTGGGGGTATTCCGAGCGCACGTAGATGTAGCCGTAGCTGGCGCCGACCGCGAGGCCGGCAATGGCCATACCTTCGATCAGCAGGAAGGGGTCGCCTTCCATCAGCATGCGGTCGGCGAAGGTGCCGGAGTCGCCTTCGTCGGCGTTGCACACCACGTACTTCTGCTGCTGCGGCGTGTCGCGCACGGTGCGCCATTTGATCCCGGCGGGGAACGCCGCGCCGCCACGGCCACGCAGGCCGGAATCGAGCACCGCGGCCACGGTCTGCTCACCGCCCAGGGCGATGGCGCGGCCCAGGCCCTCGAAGCCGCCATGGGCCCGATAGTCCGCCAGGGACAGCGGCCGGGTTATGCCGGCGCGGGCGAACAGCAGGCGTTGCTGACTTTTCAGATAGGGCAGGTCTTCCACCCGGCCCAGGGCCAGGGGATGGCTGGCGGGATCGCCTTGCAGGGCATCGAGCAACGAAGGCACGTCGGCGACGCTCAGCGGACCAAAGCCCAGGCGTCCGTCCGGGGTGTCGACTTCCAAAAGCGGCTCCAGCCAGTACAGGCCACGGGAGCTGGTGCGTTGCAGTTGCAACGGCAGGTGGCGCTGCTCGGCCTGGGCGGCGATGGCCTCGGCCACCGCATCGGCGCCCACGGCCCGGGCCAGGGAATCACAGGGCAGATAGAGGCTCGGCATCACGCGTCCTCCCGGCAGCTGTCCAGCAGCGCGTCCAGGCGTTCGGCGCTGACCCGGGCGTGCAGTTGCCCGTCCAGCTCCAGGGCCGGCGAACAGGCGCAGGCCCCCAGGCAATACACCGGTCGCAGGCTGATGGAACCGTCGGCGCTGCTGCCGTGGTCATCCAGGTGCAGACGCTCGCGCAATTGCGCCGCCAGCTGCTCGGAGCCACGGCTCTGGCAGGACTCGGCGCGGCACAGGCGCAGGATGTGCCGCGCCGGCGGCGCGGTACGAAAATCATGGTAGAAGCTGATCACCCCGCGCACTTCCGCCTGGCTCTGATTGAGCGCGTGGGCGATCTCGGTGATGGCCAGATCGGGGATGTAGCCGAGCTCTTCCTGGATCTGGTGGAGAAGGGGCAACAGCGCACCCGGGACGCCTTTGTGGCGCTCCAGCAGGGTGTGGATCAACGGCAGATGCAGCGTTTCATCAGGCATACAGCAATTCCTCACGGTCACGGACACACCTGATGGTTGTCGGCTGTCCGAAAGTGTCGGCTGCGGCACTGCTTGCCACGTCACGGTAGCGCGGCGTTTCAGGCCGTTGGCCATGCACCCTGAATGGGCATCTTGTTGGACCCGGTGCGGTCGTTGCCGCACCTGTTCAGGGCATAAAGGGCAGCTTGACACGCTGCCTCTGATTGAACCGCACGAAAGCGACGTGTCCGGTTCCGAATGCGACCACCCCTTGAGTCTAGAAGAGCCCGGGCAAGCGGATGGAGCGAGCTGCGCACTATCGGATAAAACGCGGGGCCGGGGCATGACATCGGTCAGCTTGAACGCCAATAGCCGGGGAGGTTGGCAGGAGGAGGGGGGGGCTGGCGAAGGAGCTTGCTCCCGCTCGGGCGCGCAGCGGCCGTAGAGCCTGAGCCTGCGACTCGTCGATGGGAGCCGGGACTCAGGCATTGGGCTGGCTTCGCCAGCCAGCGCGAGCAAGCTCCCCCGCCACGCAGCGGTGGCTAGGGGCGGGCGCGGCGCTGGGCGGCGTACTGCAAGGCCAGGCGGCCCATGAGCACCAGCAGGGTCAGGCCGATCAACAGCACCGAGATCGCCGCCACGCTGGGGTCGACGTTGTCCCGCAGGCCGCTCCAGATCCGCCGCGGCAAGGTGTTGACGTCGACGCTGGTGATGAACAGGGTCACCGCCACCTCCTCCCAGGACAGGGCAAAGCTCAGCAGCGCGGTGGAGAAGATCCCCAGCTTGAGGTTCGGCAGCATCACCAGGAAGGTGGTCTGCATCAGGCTTGCTCCGAGGTTGCGCGAGGCCAGCTCGATGCGCCGGTCCACCTGGCTCAGGGCCACCAGCATGGTCACCACGCCGTAGGGCACCACCATCACCACGTGGGCGATCACCACCCCGGGCAGGGTGTCGTAGCCCCAGCCCGGGGCGATGCGCCCCAGGTTGGTTTCCATGAAGTACAGCACCAGCGCCGAGATCACCGGCGGAATGGCCATGGGCAGCAGCACCAGGCCGATCAGCAGGGTTGCCAGGCGCGAGCGCAGGTACCAGATGCCGAGGCTGAAGCTCACCGCCAGCAAGGTGGCGATCAGGCTGGTGGCGCTGGCAATCGCCAGGCTCTGGCCGATGCTCGACAGCCAGTCGGGGTTGCTCAGCAGCGCCTCATAGTGCCGCAGCGACCAGTTGCCGTCCGGCATCGACAGGTAGCGCTTGGCGGTGAACGACACCGGGATCACCGTCAGCAGCGGGAACAGCATGAAGGCCATGGCGACCACGGCGATCAGTCGGGTACTCAATGCAGTGCGATGTGTATTCATAGTGACCTCAACCCACCAGTCGATTGACACGGGTGACGCGCAGCAGCAGCCAGATCAGCGCGCTGACCAGGGTCAGCAGCACCAGGCTCAGGGCCGCGCCCAGGCCCCAGTTGCTGGTCTGGAACATCTGCAGGAACACGTACTCGGCGATCATCACCGTCTGCCCGCCACCCAGCAGCACCGGGGTGATGAAGAAGCCCAGGCAGAACACGAAGACCATGATGAAGGCCCCCAAGAGCCCCGGCAGGGTCTGGGGCAGCAGCACTTGCCAGAAGGTCCGCAGCGCGCCGGCGCCCAGGCCGCGGGAGGCCACCAGCACCCGTTGATCCAGCTGGCGCATGCTCGACAGCAGCGGGAACAGCGCATACGGAATCATGAAGTGCAGCATGCCGATCACCACTCCCAGCTCGTTGCGGGTCAGTTGCAACGGATGATCGATCCAGCCCAGGGACAGCAGGCTGTCATTGACCACGCCGTTGCTGCGCAGGGCGATCAGCCAACCGAAGGCCCGCACCAGCACCGAGATCCAGAACGGGATGAACACGCAGATCTCCACCATGCGCTGCCAGAACGGCGGGCTGAACACCCAGCAGTAGGCCAGCAGGTAGCCGATCACCAGGGCCAGAAGGCTCACGGTCAGGCACAGGCGCAGGGTGCGCAGGAGCATGTCGTGGATCGCCGGGTCCGTGGCGATGCGCTGGTACTGCTCGATCCCGGGCTCGGGCAGGGTAAAGCTCCAGCTCACCACGCCGAAGAACGGCAACAGGTAGAACACCACCAGCAGCAACGGCAGGGGAAACAGCAGCAGGCTGCGTTCCAGGCGCGCGGTTCGGGTTGCACTCATGGTCGACGGCTCACTTGGACAGGTGGGTCAGGTACTGCTCCAGGGTGCTGGAGTAGTGGTCGGCGTACCACTGGGTGTCGAGGAAGATCTGCTTCTTCATGTTGGCTTCGGAGGCGCAGTTGATCTCTCGCTGTTCGGCGCTCATCAGTTGCTGGGTGGCGGCGTTGGACGGGCCGTTGCCCAGGGCTTCGAACAGCTTCAGCTGGCCGGCGGGCTGCAAGGCGTGCTGGATGAACTGCATGGCCGGTGCGGCGCCTGCCGGGTTGTCCTTGAGCACGCCCCAACTGCTGGCGTTGAGGAAGGCATGGTCGAAGCCCCACTGGATGCGGCCGCCGCTGTCCTCGTGGAGCAGGGTGGCGCGGGTGTGCCAGATGGCGCCCATGGAGGCTTCGCCTTCGATCATCAGTTGCTGGCTTTCCGCGCCCGAGCCCCAGAACGACAGGACGTGGGGCTTGAGTTCATCGATCTTGCGCAAGGCCCGGGGCACGTCCAGCGGGTACAGCTGGTTTGCGGCCACGCCATCGGCTAGCAGCGCGGCTTCGAGCATGCCGTTCATCCATTTGTAGAGGGTGCGCTTGCCGGGGAATTGCTCCACGTTCCAGAAATCCGCCCAGTTCTTGGGGCCGTGGTTGCCGTATTTCTGGCTGTCCCAGGCGATCACGTAGCTGAACAGGTAGCCGGCGATGCCGTGCTCGTGGGACAGCTCCGGGGCCACCAGCTCCCGTTGCACCACGCTGTAGTCCAGGGGTTGCAGGACCTTGTCGCGGCCCAGGGTCATGGCGCTGTAGCTGTCCACATCCACCACGTCCCAGCTCGGCCGGCCGCTGGCCAGCTGCGAGCGGATCGCCCCTTCGGTGGGGCCGGCGCCGTCGATGCGCACCGGTATGCCAGTGCTCTTGGTGAAGCTGTCGGTCCAGGCGCTGCGGAAGGCGTTGAGCGCGTCGCCGCCCCAGTTGACCACCACCAGCGGCTTGTCCGCCGCCCAGCTGATGCCGCTGCGCAATGCCAGGGGCACCGCCGCCAGCAGGCCCATGGCCTGGAGGAAGGTGCGGCGGCTGACCTGCCCGCCACGGGCTTTTTCGATGAGGATTTCGATGCAGTCGCGTTGGTGGTGCTGGCTCATGGGGGCAAGTCCTCGCGAGGCCGATGCGCCAGGCGCCGGCCGATAGTGTTATTGGCTTTCTACGCAAACGCTCGACAGCGAGCGTGGTCGGCTCAGGCTTCCAGCAGGAAGCTGTGGCGCACCGGCCAGCTCAGCCACACCGGGGTGCCGCTGGGCAAGCGGGCACCGGGGTGATCGCCGGGCACCGAGAGGTTGACCGGTGCCAGTTCCGGGCTGATGTTCAGCGCCAGATGAGTGCTGGACCCCTGGTAGACCCGCTCGCCAAGGCAGGCGGGCAGCACGTTGTGTTCGCCGGCTTGTGGGCGCTCGGTGTGCAGGGTCATGTGTTCCGGGCGCACCGCCAGCAACTGCGGCTGGCTGCTGATGTCACCGGTCGTGGTGGCGTGCAGCGGGCTGTCGCCAAAGCGGCCGCTGGCCTGGCTGCCATTGCGGGAAAGACCCTGCAGCGGGAACAGGTTCATCTTGCCGAGGAACTCGGCGACGAAGCGGTTTTTCGGCCGGTCGTAGATGGTTTCCGGGGTGTCGATCTGCGCCAGCCGTCCCTGGTTGAAGATGGCGATGCGGGTCGACAGGGCCAGGGCTTCACCCTGGTCGTGGGTGACGAAGACGAAGCTGGTGCCGACCTGGCGGTGGATGCGCTGCAGCTCGGTCTGCAACTGCTCGCGCAGGTTCTTGTCGAGGGCCGAGAGGGGTTCGTCCAGCAGCAGCATGTCCGGCTCGAACACCAGGGCCCGGGCGATGGCCACCCGTTGCTGCTGGCCGCCGGACAGCTCGGAGGGTTTCTTGTGCAGGTGAGCCCCCAGGCCCACCACGTCGAGGATGTGCTTGACCCGGCGCTGGCGCTCCTCGGCCTTCACTCCACGAATGCGCAAGGGATAGGCGACGTTGTCGGCCACGCTCATGTGCGGGAACAGGGCGTAGCCCTGGAACACCATGCCGTAGTTGCGTTTTTCCGCCGGGCGCCGGCTGATGTCGACGCCACGTTCCAGCAGCTTGCCGGCGCTGGGGCTGAGGAAGCCCGCGAGGATCATCAACAGGGTGGTCTTGCCTGAGCCGGAGGGGCCCAGCAGGGTGAGGAATTCGCCTTGGCGAACGTCCAGATCGATGCCGTCCAGGGCGGTGAAGTTGCCGTAATACTGGCTGATTCCTTGGGCGCTGAGTTGAGTCGAGGGGCTGCTGGACACTACAGAGATCTCCCGGAAACCCACCTGCACGATTGAATTTTTATTGTGAGTGCAGCAGGTGGTGGATTCATTATTGTGAAAAGCAACGCCACATCAATGGAATAATTTTTGCCTCATTGGTGAGTGAAATTTCCCATTCGACCCGGCTTTCAAGGCTCGATCAGCGGGCTGTCACTGATGCTTTGGGCACTGGCCTGCAGCTGGTTTTTCAGCCAGTCGCTGAAGGCCTGGACCGCTGGCCGCTCGGCCTTGGCCGGGTCGATCACCAGGAAATAACCGCGCAGGGCGCTGATGCTGATATCGAACGGGCGCACCAGCAGCCCCCGGGCCAGGGCATCGCCGCTGAGCAGGTTGTCGCCGATGGCCACGCCCTGGGCGGCGATGCAGGCGGACTGCGCGCAATGGGCGTCGGAGAAGGTAATGCCACGGTCGGGATTGACCTGGCTGGCCCCGGCGGCCGCCAGCCAGACCCGCCAGTCGCTGGTGTCGCTCATGTGGATCAACGGAAAGTCTTTGAGGTCCAGCGGGCTCTTCAGGCCGCCGATGGCGTTGATCAGGCGCGGACTGCACACCGGCGAGAAGCGCAGGGTGACGATCTGCTCCACCAGCAGCCCCGGCCAGTCGCCGATGCCATAGGCAATGAACAGATCGGCCTCGGCGTCGCTGGTGTCGTCCTGGGCCCGAGGGCTGACCACCTGCAGCTGCACCTGGGGGTATTGGCGCAGGAAGCCGTTGATGTGGTTGCACAGCCAGAAACTGGCAAAGCCCGGATTGCAGCTGATGCGCAATTTGCCCGACACCGCCTGGCCGTCGAAACGCCGCCCGGCGTCCTGGATGTCCGCCAGGATGCGCCGCACTTCCCGGGCGTAGCTCTCGCCCTGGTAGGTCAGGCCGATGCCGCGCCCGACCCGTTCGGTGAGGGCAAAACCCAGGCTCTGTTCCAGGCTGATGATCTGGTGGCTGATGGCGCTGCGGGTCAGGCTCAGTTGCTGGGCGGCGGCGGTCACGCTGCCTAGCCGGGCGACCGCGTCGAGGGCGCGCAGGGCGGTGATCGAGGGATAACGCATACAACCTCCGAGTCGGGGGAACCTGTGTACGACGGCCCCAGGCAAGGCGCCGAGGCGCGGCTGGCCGCGTCGCAGTATGGGCCGCGATGGCGTCGAACTGGTCAATTTTCTTTGACATTGCTGGCGAAAAAATTCGATTGATGTCGCAGCCGCTTCACCAATACTGGACCTCGATCCGGGCCGCAATCGACCGGACCATCCCTAAAACAACAAGAGGTCCTGCAGGTCTTGCGCGGGCGCCGAGGCGTCCGGGCAGCGGCCGGCCGGAACCTGGATAACCAGGAGTGCCGCGCATGTCCCGCTACAAAGCATTCGCCCTCGATTGGGTTGAGCGCCACCGCCAGCAACTGTCGGACTGGCACCAGATCATCTGGCATTACGCCGAGCCGGCGTTCCGCGAGTACAAGTCCTGTGCCTGGTATGTCGAACTGCTGGAGGCCGAGGGCTTCACCGTCGAGCGCGGCAGCGGCGGCATGCCCACGGCCTTCTGCGCCACCTTCACCCAGGGCCGCGGCCCGCTGCTGGCCACCTACGGCGAGTACGACGCGGTGCCCGGCAACTGTCAGGCGGCGACCACCCGCAAGCAGCCGCGCGAGGGCCTGTCGCGCTTCGCCCCGGGGCACACCGATCCGCACTCGGCCCTGGGCATCAGCGCCCTCGGCGGGGCCCTGGCGGCCAAGGCGACCATGGTGGAATTCGGCCTGCAGGGCAGCATCAGGTTCTTCGGCGAGCCGGCGGAAAAACTCCGCGCCTCCAAGCCGGTCCACGCCGCCAAGGGCTACTACGATGACCTCGACGCGGCCATCAGCTTCCACCCGACCTACATGCTGCCGCTGAACAACACCACCACCTGGGACACCCACTGCGGCATCGCCTACGCCTACATCTACAGCTTCACCTGCGAGGATCCGCAGAACTGGATCGCCGCCGATCGCTACAGCCCGATCCCGCAGAACCACCTGGCGGCCCGGGCCCCGGGGGCCAATGACGCCCTGGTGCATTTCTACACCCTCAACGAAAGCCTGCGCCGCTCGACCCTGCCGTTCACCGGCCTGTGGAGCTACAACGAGGCGATCCTCACCGCCGGCCAGGCCACCGCCGACAACCTGCCGCCGCACCTGTCGCAGATCCAGTACCTGCTGCGTTGCGACTCCATCGAGCAGGCAGAAACCATCTCCCAGGTGATGGACAACAACGCCGCCGCGGCGGCCATGGCCACCGGCTGCCGCTGGAAAAAGACCTGGGTCTGCAAGTCCCGGGGCGGCTTGCCCAACCACGTCATGGCCCAGGCCACCTACGACAACCTGGCGGCGGTAGGCGCCCCGCAGTGGGATGAGGAAGCCCGGGAAATCGCCCGCGAGATCCAGCGCAACCTCGGCCTTGAAGCCATGGACAAGCCCTTCCTGCCGGCCACCGAAGAACTGATCGAGCCCCAGGAATGCGAGCGCCAGATGCGCCTGCAAATGCCCGCCTGGCAGAACTACCTGACCTCCGACGACTACCCGGAATACACCTGGCACTGCCCGACCGTGCGCCTGCTGGTGGCCCGGCCGATGCTCAGCGCGCCGCCGGGCACGGTCTACCCGGACTGGGTGTCCAACGCCCTGGGCGGCATTCGCCAGACCATCGACCCGATGATCGAGGTGGCGGCCAAGACCATCGCCGCGACCCTGGTCGACCTGCTGACCGACGAAGCCCTGCTCAGCGCGGCCAAGGCCGAGTTCGTCGAACGTACCGGCGGCGGCATCGGCGGCAGCCGCTGGCAGGCGCCGTTGCTGCCCGAGGACTTCAAGGTGCCCCATGATTTCCGCTGGCCGGAGTACATCAGCACCGCCCGGGGCGAAGAGTGGTGGATCCCGGCGCGGGCCGATGAGTAAGGGGCACTATCAGGCCCTTGCCTGAGGTCGCTCCCTGGCACCTGGGCGCAGGGCGTTATGCCCGTTCGCTCAGGTGTTTATGCACAACGGATGGGTCGCCAGGGCCGGGAACTGTCGGATTTGTGGAGCCGTTCTCATCTTTATGCAACTGGCTGTTTTTTCGGGCTTTTATTTTGTGAACAAAAAATGACCAGCTGATGATGGGGGCTAAGCACCCTGCAATCCCTGGCTTTGCCGGAATTCCATCAACAGACTTATCCACAGGTCGCGGCAGCCTGTCGCACGGCTCCACAGCCTGCTCTTCGAGCCCGCGGCCCAGGGTTGCCGAAGGCTCAGCCGAGCAGGCGCTGGTCATGCCGCAGGGGGTGGCCAGGCGGCGACCTACTCGGCCTTTGTGGCCGGGATGGACAGTTCATGACGAAACAGGTTGTTGGGGTCGATGGCGGCTTTCAGTTTGGACAGTCTGTTGATGAGTTCGCTGTTCCAGCCGTAGTACAAGTTCAGCCAGTCGGGGTCCACCGCGCCGGTGGCGGTGTATTTCATGTCGACATCGGGGTAGTTGATGTAGCAGCCATCGTAGGCGGGGCGCTTGGGCTTGCCGCCGTGCGCGGCGGTGAAGATGTTGCGGATCCAGGCGATTTGCACCGCGTCGTCGGCAGCGTGGGCCCAGTACGTCTGGTATTGGGCTTTGAGCAGGGAGCTTCTTTGCGGAACCGCGGTGGTGCCCATGCCCTTTTTATTGATCGCCCCGCCGTAGGAGTCGATCTGTACCAGCGACTGGCTGAAGCGTTTGTCTGGCGTGGCTTCGGTCAAGTGCGTCAGCAAGGCGTTGCAGGCCTGTTCGGAGAACTGTTCGACCTGATAGTCAGACTTGTATTTGCCCCGCTGATTGTTGCCCGAGCCGTTGATCATTTGCGTGACGTACAGCCAGTCCATCGCCGTGTGCTCAGGCACCGCGCCTCTGAACTTCCTGCCGGCGAGCGGGTGCCTGAGCGGGGCAATGTTGGGCGCGATGAAGCCGTCATGCAGGGTCGGCGTGATGCCCGCCGCGGCGTTCATCTTGCTGATGAAGTCGTTGAGCGGGATATCGTTGGCGCCGCCGACCCGGCCATTGGGGCCGGTGTACTGGATCGCCAGCACCACATGGTCGGAGGTGTCCACGTGGTTGAGTTTCAGCAGGGTGAACAAGCCACCGTTGCCAACGCCTTCCACCGGGCTGGTCGCGTTGGCGTCGTTATCCGAGAACCATTGCCAATAGGCCCGCAGGAAGTTCGAGAAGTTGGGAATCAGCTCCTTCCACGGGTAGGCCAGGGGAATCCAGTAGGCTTGTCGCGGGGCTTGGGGCAGTTGCTCGAAGTAGTAGCCGATGATGATGCCGAAGTTGCCACCGCCGGCGCCGCAACAGGCGGTGAACAATGCCTTGTCGTTGTTCGACGGGCTGTCCGCGCGAACATGCCGGAACTCCAGTTGCCGCGAGTTTTCCACAGGCACAAGAAGGTCGACGCCGGTGACCCAGTCCACGGTCAAGCCCTGAAGGCGCGATAACAAACCGTAACCGCCGCCGCTGATGTGCCCGCCCAAACCGACCGAATAACATGAGCCGCCAGGAAGGGTGCGCCCGGCCTGCTTGTACAGCGACAGGTAGCCGTCCCAGTTCTGATTGCCGGTCAATGCCATGAAACGATACGTCTTGTTCTGGCGATCCCAGGGCGAAGTGATGGTTTGGCTCTCGTCGTACTTCAGGCCTTTCATTTCACCGAGGTCGATAATCGCCAGGTTTTGTGTCTCGCCGCTCAACTTGTTGGAAACAAAGCCCTCGTAGCAGTGGCCGCCACTGCGCACCGTGATGCGATAGCCATCATGCAGTGCTGTATTGGCTGCCGTCAGAACTTCATCAGGTGTCGTACACACATAAATTCGGTTCGCGCCCTGTTCGATACTGGGTGGCCAACGCAAGTTGAAACCCTTTTGCAGGGTTTCGTAGGTGGGTGCCTGAGGGTCGATGATGTTCATGGTTGACTCCCTGTCAGTGATGGTGAGCTTGGCGACTTCCTGTCGAAACATGACCGCTTGAGTTGCGCCAGAGCTGTGGCTTGAGTGCGGCATATGCCCTGCACGTCTTAGAGACTAGTAGGCGTCATGAGCTTGGTTTTTTTCTTTTGTGAAGTTGCGGACATCCCCCGGCCTGATCGGCGGCTTTCAATGGGTTGTGGCTTTCCCATGGGGTGTCCGATGTCCGTTTTACAAGGTCACTGGCCGCAGGGGGCCTGCACGACGAACTTCGGCTAGAGCCGGTGCAGCGGCAGGTTATGGGCGCTCTGCCAGCAGGAGCAGATTGCGCGGGGTCAAGGGAGCCTGGCAGAAGGTTCCGAGGCGCACGGCGTAGCCCTGTTCTTGCAGGAACAGCGCACGGTCCAGCACCAGCCACAATTCCAGCGGGCGGCGGAACAGGCCCCGCAGCAGTTCCAGGTTGCGCACCTGGGCCAGGCGCTGCCAGCCGGCGGCTTCGAGGGCGGCCCAATCCTGGCAATCGACTGTGGATAAGTCCTTGAGGGCGGCCAGGTCGCGGCAGTAGTCGGCGAAGGGTTTGTCCAGCCAGTGGCTGGGCAGCGAAGGCGTTGGCAGGTATTGGTCGACCCCGCGCACTTGCCGTTGCAGCAGGTCGAAGGCCAGGCGCCGGGCCATGGAGCGGTCGCGCTGGCGCCGCACCCGGGCGCCGGCGGTGACGGTTTCGCTCATGGGCAGGGCCAGGTCTTCCAGGGACAGTTCCAGGTGCGATGCCTGGGCCGCTGTGGATAAGCCCTGGTAGTGGCTGGCGCGGGTGCGGTTGTAGCAGCAAGGGGCAATCGCCAGCTGTGGACAACCCTGCTGGCTGGCCAGCTGGATCAAGCGCACATGCAGATCGCCGCACGCGTGCAGGGCCACCGGGCTGTGCTCGGCGCAGAGCTGCTGGAGCGTGTCATCGGCCAGCACGTCCTGTTGCACATGGCGCGCGGGCAGGCCGTGCTGCCGGCTCAGTTGCTCGCCACTGTCGATCAGCGCCGGGTCGTATTCCAGGCAGGTCAGTTGTTGCCCGGGTTGCAGCAGGCGCCGGCCGAGGTGGCCCTTGCCGGAGCACCAGTCGAGCCAGTGAGTGGGGGGGCGCTGGAATTGCAGGCAGGCGGCGAAGGCTTCGATCTGCTGCCATTTGCGCCCGGGCACGTCGACCTTGAGGCGCGGGTGAGGCGCGCGCAGTGCCTTTATGGGGAGGTCGCCCAGTGTGCCGAGCGCTCGGGCCTGCTCCGCCAGCTGGGCAAAGGGCGCCGGCGCCTGGAGCTGCTGCGGATGGTTGTGGGCGGCTTCGGCGTCTTCCAGGGAGCGTTGGCGTAGCCACTGGGCCAGTTGGGGATGAGTGGATTCCCACGGCAGTTGCAGATGGTTGAACGGGCGCGGGCGCCAGAGCGCCTGGTGTTCAAGCAGGAAGCCGTCCAGGGCCTGGAAACGATCGAGCAGCGCGGGGCCTTGGAGGATCGAGGGCATGGGCGGTGAGTCCGGGGCAGGCCCGCTCCCGGGCGGGAGCGGGAGTAGGTCAGCGTCCCTGGCAGGCGTCGACCCGCAGCCAGCGTTCCAGTTGGCGGAAGGCCTGGACCAGGATGAACGACATCAGCAGGTAGAACACCCCGGCGGTGAAGAACATGTCCACTGTCAGGTAGTTGCGGGCAATGATGGTGCGCGCCATGCCGGTCAGTTCCAGCAGGGTCACGGTGCTGGCCAGGGAGCTGGCCTTGAGCATCAGGATCACTTCGTTGCTGTAGGCCGGCAGGCCGATGCGCGCCGCCCGCGGCAGGATGATGTAGAACAGCGCCTTGGGCCGGGACATGCCCAGGGCCCGCGCGGCTTCGATCTCACCGGGGGGAATGGCCTGGATCGCACCGCGCAGGATCTCGGCGATGTAGGCCGCGGTGTGCAGGGTCATGGTGGCAGTAGCGCACCAGAACGGGTCGCGCAGGTAGGGCCACATGAAGCTCTCGCGCACCGCATCGAACTGCGCCAGGCCGTAATACACCAGGAACAGCTGCACCAGCAGCGGCGTGCCGCGAAAGAAGAAGATGTAGGCGTAGGGCAGGGCGCGCACGTACCAGAGCTTGGACGAGCGGGCGATGCCCAGCGGGATGGCCAGCAGCAGGCCGAGAATCACGGCGATGCCCACCAGTTCCAGGGTCAGCGTCGCGCCCTGGATGAACTTCGGCAGCCATTTGTAGATGACTTCCCATTCCATTACGTCGTCCTCACAAAGCCGCGGGCGGCGCGTTTTTCCAGGAAGTGCATGCCGATCATGGACAGCACGGTCAGGCCCAGGTACATGACGGCCGCAACCATGTAGAAGGTGAACGGATGCCGGGCGAAGGTCACGGCGTTCTGCGCCTGGCGCATGATTTCTTCAAGGCCGATCACCGACACCAGGGCGGTGTCCTTCATCAGGATCATGAACAGGTTGCCCAGGCCTGGCAGGGCGATGCGCCACATCTGCGGCAGGATCAGGCGGCTGAAGATCCGCCACTTGGAAAGGCCCAGCGCGATGCCGGCTTCGCGGTGGCCCTTGGGGATGGCCAGGATCGCGCCACGAAACACTTCCGTGGCATAGGCACCGAAGCACAGGCCGAGGGCGATCACCCCGGCAACGAACGGGCTGAGGGCCAGGTCGGGGTTGCCGAATTGCTCCCCCAGCGCGTTCATCATGTTCACCGTGCCCAGGTAGATCAGCAGCACCCACAGCAGTTCCGGGACGCCGCGCACGATGGTCGAATAGGTTTCGCCAAGCCAGCGCAGTGGCTTGTACGGGGAAGTCTTGGCCAAGGCGCCGAGCAGGCCGAGCACCAGTCCCAGGCATAACGCCGAGAGGGCCAGCTTGACGGTCATCAGCGCGCCGGCGGCGAGCACCGGGCCGAATCCGAAGAGATCGATATTCATGGGGTCTGGATGGCTTTGCTAAGGACCGGCGCCCAGGGGGCGGGCGCCGGTCAGGCAAGTCAGTATCAATAGATGCTGAACGGGAAGTACTTGTCGTTGATCTTCTTGTAGGTGCCGTCGGCCACGATTTCCTTCAGGGCGGCGTTCAGCTTCTCGCGCAGAGGATCTTTCTTGCGCACGGCAATCCCGATCTTGTCGCTTTCCACCATCGGCTCGCCCTTGAACTCATAAGGCTTGCCGGCGTCGCTCTTGAGCCACTCGTAGTTGACGTACTTGTCGGCCAGGATCGCGTCCAGGCGGCCGGAGGTCAGGTCCAGGTAGGCGTTTTCCTGGGTGTCGTAGAGCTTGATGGTGATGTCGTCGCCCAGGTTGTCTTCCAGCCAGGTGCCGGCCAGGGTCGCCCGCTGTGCGCCGATGATCTTGCCCTTGAGCGAGGCCTTGTCGGTCTTGAAGTCGGTCTTGGCCTTGGGGGCGATGAACTGCAGCTTGTTGGAGTAGTACGGGTCGGTGAAGTCCACCGCCTGCTTGCGCTCGTCGGTGATCGACAGCGAAGAGATCAGGAAGTCGAATTTCTTCGCGTTCAGGGCCGGGATGATGCCGTCCCAGTCGGAAGTGACCACGGTGCATTCGACCTTCATCTTGGCGCACAGGGCGTCGCCGATGTCCTTGTCGAAGCCGACCACCTGGCCGCTGGCATCCTTGTTGTTGAACGGTGGGTAGGCGGCCTCGATCCCCATCTTCAGGGTTTCGGCGGCAGCGCTGGCGCTGAAAGCCAGAGTGACGGCAGCGGCCAGGAGGATTTTCTTATAGCTCTGCATGCGTGTAGCTCCGTTAGCGGTTGCTGGACATGAATTGTTTGCAGCGTGCCGAAAGCGGGTTCTCGAAGACCTGCTGTGGCGATCCCTGCTCCTCGATCAGGCCCTGGTGAAGGAACACCACTTCACTGGAAACCTGGCGGGCAAAGCTCATTTCATGGGTGACCAGCAGCATGGTACGGCCTTCTTCGGCCAGGGCGCGGATCACGTTGAGGACTTCCTGGACCATTTCCGGGTCCAGGGCCGAGGTCGGCTCGTCGAACAGGATGACTTTGGGTTGCATCGCCAGGGTGCGGGCGATGGCGGCGCGTTGCTGCTGGCCGCCGGACAGCTGGGCCGGGTAGGCGTGGCGCTTGTCGGCGATGCCGACCTTGGCCAGCAGCGCCTCGGCCACTTCGATGGCCTCGGCCTTGCTTTGGCCCAGTACCCGGCGCGGCGCCTCGATGATGTTGTCGAGCACGCTCATGTGTGGCCAGAGATTGAAATTCTGGAAGACGAAACCGATTTCGCTGCGCAGGCGGTTGATCTGCTTGCCGTCGGCGGCCACCAGCTCGCCGTTTTTCGCGGCCTTGAGCTTGAGCTCTTCGCCGGCGACCAGGATCTGCCCCTGGTGCGGGTTTTCCAGCAGGTTGATGCAGCGCAGGAAAGTGGACTTGCCGGAGCCGGAGGAACCCAGGATCGATATCACGTCACCGTCGCGTGCGGTCAGCGAAATACCTTTGAGTACCTCCTGAGAGCCGTAGCGTTTGTGCAAGTTGCGGATTTCAAGCGCGGGCGTGGCCTCAGCCATGTGCGGTCCTCATAGAGTTCATTGTGCTCCTGCTGTTGGCGGCCTTCCTGGCGAGGCGCCAAGCTAGCATAGGGTTCCAAGCGCAGCCAACAGCGCTACCGGAGGTAAACAGACGGCGTGTGGCAGGTTGTCGCATCAGCACAGAAGACTGTCGCCCCATCAACAACCGAACGCCCGTTTGAACCCGGAATCCGCCTGGAATCCGGTAGGTGTCGCGTAAAAAAAGGCGCGATGGTGCCAGCTTTGGCCGGGTGTTGGAAGGGTTAACGGGCCAAAGGTCATGGATCTGCCACCTAATTGTGCATCGGGTACTTTCGGGGTGTGTTTCTGGTGCGCAGTTTCGTCCTACAAAGTGAGTCGGCCAGTAACGAAATGGCGAAATGCCATTGAACTCAATGACTTGAGATTTCCGCCGGTCGGTTCGCCAAGCCTTGTTTCCCGGGACTCTGTAACATTTTGGCGCAAATCTTGCGTGCGAAATAAAGAACGCCCCGTTGAATTCTTTTTACGAGAACGAATGCCGACCGGGTGGAGTGACTCTTTTTTCGTTGCAAAGGTGCTTTTCATGAGCGGTACGCAACTCTCCAATGACCTCGAACAGGGGCTCAAACCACGGCATGTGACCATGCTGTCGATTGCCGGCGTGATCGGCGCGGGTCTCTTTGTCGGCTCCGGCCACGCCATCGCCGAAGCCGGCCCGGCGGTTCTCCTGGCCTATGCCGCTGCCGGCACCCTGGTGGTGCTGGTGATGCGCATGCTGGCGGAAATGGCCGTCGCCTCGCCGGATACCGGGTCGTTTTCGACCTATGCCGATCGCGCTATCGGCCACTGGGCCGGCTTCACCATCGGCTGGCTGTACTGGTGGTTCTGGGTGCTGGTGATCCCGCTGGAGGCCAACGCCGCCGCGACCATCCTGCATGCCTGGTTCCCCAACGTGGCGATCTGGGTCTTCACCCTGGTGATCACCCTGCTGCTGACTGCCACCAACCTGTTCAGCGTGAAGAACTACGGCGAGTTCGAGTTCTGGTTCGCCCTGATCAAGGTGGTGGCCATCATCGGTTTCGTGATCCTCGGCCTGGCGGCCATTTGCGGCTTGCTGCCCAATAGCCAGGTCAGCGGTGTCTCGCACCTGGTGGACACCCAGGGCTTCATGCCCAATGGCCTGGGCGCGGTGTTGGCGGCCATGCTGACCACCATGTTCTCCTTCATGGGCACCGAGATCGTCACCATCGCCGCGGCGGAATCCCACAACCCGGGCAAGCAGATCTCCAAGGCCACCAACTCGGTGATCTGGCGCATCGGCCTGTTCTACCTGGTGTCGATCTTCATCGTCGTGGCCCTGGTGCCATGGAACGACCCAAGCCTGGCCCAGGTCGGCTCCTACCAGACCGTGCTTGATCGCATGGGCATTCCCAACGCCAAGCTGATCGTCGACCTGGTGGTGCTGGTGGCGGTGACCAGTTGCCTGAACTCGGCGCTCTACACCGCCTCGCGCATGCTCTTCTCCCTGGGCAAGCGGGGCGACGCTCCGGCTGTGGCCAAGCGCACCAACGCCAGCGGCACGCCTTACTGGGCGGTGATCCTGTCCACCGCTGCAGCCTTCCTTGCGGTGTTCGCCAACTATGTAGCGCCGGCGGCGGTGTTCGAGTTCCTGCTGGCCAGTTCCGGCGCCATCGCCCTGCTGGTGTACCTGGTGATTGCCGTATCGCAACTGCGCATGCGCCAGAAGCGCATGGCCGCCGGCGAGAAGATCGCCTTCCGCATGTGGCTGTTCCCCGGCCTGACCTACGCGGTGATCGTGTTCATCGTGGCGATCCTGGGCATCATGCTGTTCCAGCAAGAGCACCGGGTGGAGATCCTCGCCACCGGCCTGCTGAGTATCATCGTCATCGCTGCGGGGCTGTTGGTGGCTCGTCGGCGCAAGGCCGAGCGCAATGGTGCCCTGGTACTGAACTGACGGTTTGACGCTTTGCCATACAAAAAGGCCGCCGTCAGCATTGACCGCGGCCTTTTTTATCGGATTTGTGAATTGTTACCTGGCGTTTCGTGGACAGCCCGCTGGCGAAATAGTAGCCTGCGCGCTCTTCGATAAGAGCTCTTGCGTGCCTGCGTGAGAGGAGCTATGGAATAGCGCTGTCATGCCAGGGATTGAACGCTTGTCGGGACTCTGAATCCGTCTTCTGCTTCCCTCCCCCTGATCCATCCGCGCCGGCCCATGCTCCTGATTTGTCCGCACTTGCCCATGGCATGGCTGACGGTCCCGGTTCGAAGAATGAGCATTCAGGGCCCAATGGCGATCGCCCGGTCGTTGGTTCCTCAAAATGGGGCGGCAAGGAGACGCGCATGGCGTTCACTAAAATCATCTTCAAAAACCCGAACACCGGAGCCATCAAGGAAGCGCCAGTTGGTTTCTCCTGGACCGTGTTCTTCTTCGGCTTCATCCCGGCCCTGTTCCGCGCTGACTGGAAATGGGCGGCCATCATGTTCCTGCTGTCGATGTTCACTTTCGGCCTGAGCAACCTGGTGTTCATGTTCATGTACAACAAGCTGTATGTTCGCGACCTGATCGGCTCGGGCTTCAAGGCCCAGTCCATCGCCAGCGGCGACCTGAACTTCGCCAGCTCGCGCATCGGCATGGAAATCCCTCGGCTGGAAGCGGCCTGAGTCTAGGCCCGGCTTCTGTAGCTGAAACAAAAAGGGCGCATTCATTGCTGAATGCGCCCTTTTTTCATGCCCGTTTGCGGCTCAGTCCTTGGTGCTGAACAGGGCCTGGGACGCGGCCATGTAGTCGTTGCGGAAGGCTTCGGACTCGATCCACTCCAGCGCCGCCGCCTCGTCGGCCTCGGTGGACCAGTTGCGGTACTCGATCAGCGCCGCAAGGATGAAATCCGTGGCGCCTTCGTCGCCCTCCTGCTCATACACCAGCTCCAGCAACGGGTCCGAGAGGAACACGGTGCACATGGCCTGCAAGCTGGTTTTCTCGGCGTCGCGCATTTTCACGAACAGCTCGGTCAGGTCCACCGACTCGAAGTCGATGCGGCTGTCGTTGGGGTCCAGTTCCAGCTCCGAGGTGGGAGCGGTGCGCTTGGCGCGGTTTTGCTTGGCCTTGGTTTTCGCCCGCTGGGCCCGTTTGTGTTGCTTGTTCGCAGATGCCATGGGCGCCTTACCTTGATGCTGGGAGGTGTATCGCGTGGGTCGCCGGGCAGCGGCGACCTTTTCAGGCGGCCAAGGATGCCAGCAAATCGAGGTCGGAGCACCTGCCGCCGGGCGAGCGGGGCGGCTCAGGCGCGCGGTACCAGCCGTCCCGGGCTGCTGCGGTCGAGTTCGCCGTGGCGCAGCCAGCCCAGGATGATGGGCCAGAGCCGGGTGTCGAAACGGCTGTGGAAAAAGGCGAAATGGCCGACCTCGGTTTCGCCGATATCCTGCGGGGCGATGCGCAAGTGGGTGCGCGGACTGTTACTGAAGTACGCCAGCAGGCGCTCGATGGCCGCCACCGTGCCGAAGGGATCGTCGCTGAGGCTGATGGCGAGCACGGCGGCGCTGACCTGGGCGAAGGGCTGGCCATTGCGCGCAGCGGCCAGCCTGCGGCCGCTGGGACGGCCTTCGTAGCGTGGGTGCGGGGTGGCCCAGTCGCGGACCACGCCGGCGGGCGTGTCTTCCATCCAGCCCAGGCGCTTGCCGGGGAAGTAGCCGTGAAGGCGGGTCAGCAGGGGCATCAGCACATGCCATTTGCCCAGCATGCGCCAGCGCAGCCGGGGCTCGTAGTCGCGCCAGTAGGCGAACTGCGCGCCCATGGTCGCCACACGGCGGATTTCCCCGGCGGAGGCCGCCAGGCCCACGGCACAGCCACCGAAGCTGTGGCCCACCACATCGATCGGCTGCCCGGGAAACTCGCGCCGGGCCCGTTGCAGCATGGCTTCGAAATCCAGTGCGCCCCAATCCGACCAGGACGCCTTGAGCCCCTTGAGCGAGGCCGGACGCGACTCGCCGATGCCGCGATAGTCGTAAGTCATGACGTCGAAGCCATTGGCGAACAGGTAGTCGGCGAAACGCACGTAGTAGCGGCAGCGCACCGAGGTCGCGGGGTTGATGATGACCACCGGTCTGCTCGGATCGGCTTGCGGGTGGCGCCAGGCAAAACCGCCAAGCACAAAGCCATCCGCCGCCGGTTCGCTGAAGGTTTCGCTGGGGTCTGGGCCGGCCGTGGCGAGGCGCGTGGCAGGCAGGTCGGGAGGGGACAACAGGGACATGGGCGCTTGTTCCTGGGCGGCTGCACTATGCCGGAGCGGCATCCGGCATCAGCGATGTTTTTTTTGTGCGCCCATTAATACCCGGCCGATCCACAGCGCGGCAACTGCCAGTGCACCCAGCAACAGGGTGCTGATGCTTTGCCAGAGCAGCTCGATATAGAACTGGGTCGGCTGTTGTGCCTGGCTGTAGACGAGCTTCGGGCCGGCGCGGTTGCGGGTGACGATCAGGCCGTCCTGCAGCGCGCTCACCAGGGTCCAGCCCAGCAGTGCGGTGAGTGCCAGCAGCACGCCACCGATCAGCAGGAATACCCAGGCGCCCCTGCCGGTCTTGCCGGGCTTGGGGTGGGGCAGGCGGACTCGGGTTCTCTTCTGGTTCACGCGAGCAGTTCCTTGGCAGTCGAATGGGCGCGAGCCCGCAACTTTACTCCCCTGCGCCGTCATGGGAATAATCCGGGCCCGGCCAAAGCCGGGTATCCCCAGACGTCGATGGAGTCTTGAGCATGGAAGTGAAGCAGCAGATGAGCCCGGAACAATGCCAGGGCATGGAAGACATCCGTCGGGAAATCGACCACCTGGATCGGGCGGTCATTGCCCTGCTGGGCGCGCGTTTCAAGTACGTGCTGGCGGCGTCGAAGTTCAAGACCTCGGCGGCCACCGTGCGGGCCGAGGAGCGCTTCAAGGCGATGCTCGCCACCCGCCGCGAATGGGCCGAGGCCGAAGGCCTGAGCGCGGATGCCATCGAGAAGCTGTACAGCGATCTGGTGCAGCACTTTATCGCTGAGGAGATGAAGCATTGGCAGGCGGCGCAGGCGCCAGCTTGAGCTTATAGGCCGGCGTTCGGCGTTGATCGAATTGGGCAGCGTCCTTGATCTGTGTCGGCGCGGGTATGCTGGCGACCTTTTTCGATCGATCAGGAACCACAACCATGCAATTTCGCTCATGGACAGGGCTGGCGCTGGCAGCGCTATTGGCGGCGACCGGGCAGGCGCAGGCGAGCGAGCCTTCCTCGGTGTATCTGCGCTGCAGCATGACCCCCGAGCAGTACGCCAAGGCCATGGCGGCAGCGCCACGCCCGGCGATTTCCTACAGCGATTGGCAGAAGTGGTTCGACAGCAAGGACATGTACGGCTCGGCCCGGGTCGATGCCGAGTGGTTGCAGGATTCCGGAGCGCGCAGCCTGCAGGAAGTGGTGCAGATCTGGGCCGGGCTGGGTAGCGCTTCGCACTATGATCCGCAGACCGGTCGCTGGCAGTTCGCCCTGCTGGAGTTCACCGACAACTATGGCGAGATGATCCAGCTGCTGGCGCCGCTGCGCAGCGTCGCCCCTTACTGCCAGCCCGGCTCCGACAGTTTCCTGCTGATCTACTCCTACATCTGGGGGGATGGCGACAACGCCTACCTGACCCTCAACAAGCAGCGCAGCCAATTTGCCGGCAAGCCCACCAAGGCCCAGCTTGCCGAGGCCGATGCGGCGCTCAAGGTGCTGATGGATGCCAGTTCGCAGTGAACAAGTGGCTGGGCGGGCAAGGTCTCCGCGTCGGCGAGCCTAGATTCCTTTGGTTAAAGACTTCACGCCGAATCGTTCTAAACCGCTCTCTGTCGCGGCATACACTTAAGACAGGAGCTGCAAGCACAAGGCTGCTTGCCTGAGAGGGGCTGGTCATTCAGAGACAGTCGGGGAGACCCAGTCACCGCCATCCTGGGGCTGAAGACATGGCGGTGGTGTTCTGTTCACCGGTTCGAGACGAACCCGGGAGTGGTCATCATGAAGTCCTTTCCTATGAGTGTCATATCCGGCGTTGTGGCGGCGCTGCTGTCAGTGGCGCCACTTGGCCTGCAGTCTGCCGCCATCAGCAGCGAGCCGATCGATCCGGCCGGCGTGCAGTTGGAGCCGCAACAACAGAATGGCATCACCTATCTGTGCGGCGGCATCGGCCTGGACGAGTCGCGGGCTATCCAGCTGGTCAAGGGTTACAACCTGCATATGATCTTTTCCGTGGGGCCGGAAAACCAATACACCTCGGATATCGACGTGGCGATCCAGAACCTGCAAGGGCGGTCGGTGCTGAACCTGAACCAGGTGGGCCCGTTCGTCTATGTGCAGTTGCCGGCCGGCAAATACCAGGTCGTCACCACGCGCAACGGGCATGTGCAACACAGCATGGTCGATACGCGGATGGCGGCCACGCGCGACCTCAACCTGCACTGGAATGACGCCTACTGAGTGAGGGCGGGAGTGTTGCCCAGCGTTGAACAGGGGCAATGCCCCATTCCAGGCCTGAAAAACCCTGAGTCGAAAGATTCAGGGTTTTTACTATGGGCGGGCAGAAACGGGGTCATGCGCTTGTTCGTTGCGGGGTGATTCACATCCTTTCCACATGGGCAGAGCCATCATGCACAACCGCATGCAACCAGTCTGAAAGGCGATCCGAATATGAATCTGAGTGTGCTCCATGCCTTGGCCGCCGCCGCCTTGTTCGGCGCCAGTACGCCGCTGGCCAAGCTGCTGGGGCTGGATGTTCCGCCGATGCTCCTGGCTGGGCTGCTGTACCTGGGCAGTGGCGTCGGCCTGGCCATTGTCCGTTGCGTTCGCGATCGGGGTTGGCAACCGACGGGGCTGACGGCGCGCGAGTGGCCGTGGCTGCTGGGGGCGATCTTGTTTGGCGGAGTGCTGGCGCCGGTCGCGCTGATGTTCGGTCTGACGCGGACCGCAGGCGCCACCGCCTCGTTGCTGCTCAACCTGGAGTCGGTACTCACCGCGGTGCTGGCGTGGCTGGTGTTCAAGGAGAACGCCGATCGCCGGATCGTGCTCGGCATGCTCGCCATCGTGTTGGGCGGGATCGTTCTGTCATGGCCGCAGCAGCACGCCGGTGCTGATGACTGGCTGGGGCCACTGGCGGTGGCCTGCGCCTGCCTGTGCTGGGCCATCGATAACAACCTGACCCGTAACGTCTCGGCGTCCGATGCGCTATTCATTGCCGGTAGCAAAGGAGTGGTGGCGGGGGTGGTCAATGCCGGCCTGGCGTTGCTTGTTGGCGCGCAACTGCCTGCTGCTGCCACGCTGGGGCCAATACTGCTGGTGGGTTTTTTGGGTTACGGCGTCAGCCTGGTGCTATTCGTCCTGGCCCTGCGAGGGCTGGGCAGTGCGCGCACCGGGGCCTACTTCTCCACGGCGCCTTTCCTTGGCGCAGCGCTTTCGATTCTGATCCTCGGCGAGTCGGTTTCCCTGTGGTTTCTGCTGGCTGCGGCACTGATGGCCATCGGCGTGTGGATTCACTTGATGGAGCACCACGTTCACGAGCATCAGCACGAGCCTCTCGCGCACAACCATCGCCATCGGCATGACGAGCACCACCAGCATGAACACGGCTTTGAGTGGGACGGCTCGGAGCCCCACAGCCATCCCCATGAGCACGCGCCGATCCGGCATAGCCATGCACACTTCCCCGATGTTCATCATCGGCACAAACACTGAGTGGACTGGTTACTTTCAGTCACCAGGTGAGGGCTTGCGCTGATCGGACCTGCTCTTTACTCTGCGCCGGTCGCTGCCAAATCAGCGGCCGGGCGTAGGAACCCGATCATGAGATGCGTACCAGCACCCAAGTCTTTGGGTGCTGTTTGCTGCCTATGCGTTATGGCGGCTGTACGCGGGCACGCTTCGGCGTGGCCGGATCTTGTGACCGGTTCCTACCCCCGCGTGCAGCTGCCACCTGGCCGGTAGGAAGTTGGGTGGTAGCTCCTCATACACAAGGAGTGTCACCAATGAACGGATATATCCCTCTTCAACACACGCCAGCGGACAACCCCGTCCTGCTGATCAATCCTCATGCGCCGCTGGTCGATCTTCTGGCCTGCGCCGATCAGCGCATCCGCGCCCTTCACAAACTGATGAGCAGCCTGTCCGGCATGACCGCGCAAACGGCTGACGCCAGCGACCTGTTCCAGATCGCCGACATCGCCTCGCTGCTGCTCGGTGATGGCGTGGCCCTGCTCGATGTGGCCCAGGGGCAGGCGCTGGAGTGGGCGAATAAGGCCTTCTGATCGGCGCAGGCGGTGCGTGAGTGCGGCCAGGATCAGTTTGATTCTGGTCGCCCTCGCAGAGCCTGAGTGAGTGTCATGGCGCCTCAAGCGGTGCCGGTATGAACCCTTGCTCTCGAAGTGCCTTGATCATTCCTCTGATGAGGTAGCTGTTGGAGAAGCCGATGGTGTATTGCCGGGCGTTGGTGCTGATGGGCAATAGCATGCCCTGGTCCACCAGTTTCTTTATTTGATAGGTCCTTTGTCCGGCAGTCAGTTTGGGCAGCGCCTGGGCGATGTCGCTCGACTTAACAACGCCTGACTTGATCGCTGTGGTCAGTACCGTTTCTTCCGCAGCAGTGATCCATTGTCGATCCCGAGCAAAGGTAATGGCGGGAGCGAGGATGTGCCGGCTCAGGTAGCGGTAGTCGGTGAGGCGATTGACCTTTTCCAGGTCGTCCCTGATGCCCTCCAGAACATAAGTGCACCAGGTCTCCAGCCCGGCCTTGGTTCCTTGGTCCGCGGTGGCGAGCATGGCGTAGTAGCGTTCCCGATCATTGAAGAAAACGGCAGTGGGGTTGAGTACGCGGCCACCCGTATCGACGTTGAAGCCATATTTCATCAGCTGTGCATAAGTCAGGAGGCGCACCACGCGGCCATTGCCGTTGCCAAATGGGTGAATCCAGGCAAACCGGTGATGGGTCAAGGCCACTTTCATCAGGTCGTATTTGGGCAGGTCCTCCCGATTGACGAACTCCACCAGCTCTTGCATGTAGCTGGGCACCATCAGGGCATCAGGAGGTAGGTGAGCGGCCTGAGCAATCTGTACGGCGCCCTGGCGATACGCTCCAGGCGTCTTGTCGCCCTCTCGGCCCAGGTCCTGGACGGTCATCGCGTGCAGCTCTCTGATGATGAGGTCGGTGATTGGTGTTCCCGGGCCAATGGTTTGCTCGATGTAGTCCATGGCTTTTTCGATGTTCGCCACTTCGCGTAGCTGGTCCGTGTCCTCGGCTGTGCCTTCCACCTTGCTCTCGATGTAGTCGGCAAGCGTGGTGTGGTTGCCCTCGATGCGCGCCGAACCCAGGCTTTCCAGGATGTGGAAGATTGTTTTCAGCTGATAGAAGACCGCAGGAGGCGTATCGCCTTCCAAGCGCAAGCGCCGAAGGTGCTCAAGCTCGCTCAGCACGTCCACCAGAGGGGAGTCGAAGGATGGGTTTAGCAGCTCAAGGTCTTGATGGAGGAATGCAGGCATTGTGCAAACATCTCGAAGGCCGGAAAAATTATCTATGATTTTTTTGCTATAGGCCCTGTTCTATATGGGTTCTGCTCGAATATCAAAAGATGATTATCTCTAAATGGTTCTTCACTTAAGTGAACACTTGAGAAAAGCCGCGGCGTGATGCGCTGTGTGGGTGGCGCGATGATCGCGCAGCGGTTGGGTTGTGCAGGAAAGAAAGCCGGGGGTGTCGAGCGGGGAGGAAGGGAAGGGCTGAATGGCAGGCAACAAAAAACCCGCACTAGGCGGGTTTTCTGGTTGCTTTCACGTGATGCAAACACCACCTGAAAGCTGAAGGTGGTGCCCAGAGACGGAATCGAACCGCCGACACGGGGATTTTCAATCCCCTGCTCTACCGACTGAGCTATCTGGGCAACGGGGCGCATTAAACGGGTTTTTCAGGGGGGCGTCAAGCAAGTTTTGAAAAAAAGTTTAATTATTACCGCCGCTTACGTTCCGCCCCCGATTTTGTGCGGGTTTTACTCAGCCGGCGGCACGTAGCCTTCGGCCTTGGCGTATTCCTCGCCGGAGAAAAATTTGTCCATCTCGCCCTGCAGATATTTGCGGTCTTCGGCATTCATCATGTTCAGGCGCTTTTCGTTGATCAGCAGGGTCTGGTGTTTCTGCCAGTCAGCCCAGGCCTTGGCCGAGACGTGTTCGAAAATATCCTGGCCTTTGGCGCCCGGGTACGGGGGGCGTTCCAGGCCCGGCAGTTCTTCCTGGTATTTGCGGCACATTACGGTGCGGGTCATGACGACTCTCCTGCATTCAAGACTTCGGCCGCGCGTTTGAGCAGTGTCTTCACCGGGGCGGCAAGGCCCAGGCGCGGCGGGGTGGCGAGGTTATACCAGAGCCAATCGGCCTCGGCGACGTGCAGGGCCGACTCTTCGACCCGGATCAGCCAGGGCTCGATGGCCAGTTGGAAGTGACTGAAGGTGTGGAGCAGCTCCGGCATCTGCTGTTGCTGGCCCAGTTCCAGGGCGTGCTGCGAGGCCAGGTGCGGAATGTCGTCCAGGTCGTCCAGTTCCGGCAGGCTCCACAAGCCGCCCCAGAGGCCGCTGGAGGGCCGCCGGTAAAGCAGGATGGCGCCTTCGCGGTTGGCCAGCAACGGCATCAGGGTGCGCTTCTGCGGCACCTCCTTGCGCGGCTTGGGAATCGGGTAGCGGGTTTCCAGGCCGAGCATGTGGGCTTCGCAGCCGCGCTCCAGGGGGCACAGCAGGCAACTGGGCTTGCTCCGGGTACAGAGGGTCGCCCCCAGGTCCATCATCGCCTGGGTGTAGTGGTTGACCCGGCTGTGGGGCGTGAAGCGTTCCGCAGTGGCCCACAGCTGCTTGGCCACCTTGGGTTCTCCCGGGTAGCCCTCCTGGGCGGTGAAGCGTGCCAGCACCCGCTTGACGTTGCCGTCGAGGATCGGCGCCCGCAGGCCCATGCTGATGCTGGCGATGGCGCCGGCGGTGGACAGGCCGATGCCCGGCAGCTCGGTGAGTTTTTCCACGTCACGGGGAAACTCGCCGCCGTAGTCGGCCATGACGATCTTCGCGGTCTTTTGCAGATTGCGCGCCCGGGTGTAGTAGCCCAGGCCGGTCCACAGGTGCAGCACTTCGTCTTCCGCGGCCTCGGCCAGGGCCTGCACCGTGGGCAGCGAGGCCATGAAGCGGTCGAAGTAGTTGAGCACGGTGCTGACCTGTGTCTGTTGCAGCATGATCTCCGACACCCACACCCGATACGGGTTGATGTCCTGCTGCCAGGGCAGGTCATGACGGCCGTGGCGGTCGTACCAGTCCAGCACCGCCGGTGCAAAGGCCTCGGCTCTCATCGTTTGAACAGCCCCTTGAGCGCGTTTTTCAGTTCCGGGCTGACCTTGTCACCCAGCTTTTCGTCGATTTTCTGCTGCAGCCGGTCACCGGCCAGCTTGGCCGCGACCTGGCCCAGGCCGTCTTTGTCCAGACGGCAGGCCTTGGCCCCCAGCTCCAGCGGCCCGCGGCAGCGCAGCGGCAGTTCAACGCCGGTGAAGCGTTCACCCACCTGGCAGGCCGGGTCCGGGTTATCGCTGAGGTCGCCCTCAACGACGATGCCGACTCGGTAGTCCATGCCCAGGACCCGCAGGTCGATGTCGCCATTGCCGTTGACGCTCAGGCCGGGGATGCGCACTTTCAGGTCCGGGTTGCTGGCCACGCCGTTGCGCAGCGTCAGGTTGCCCTTGAGCTCCTGGAAGGGGGTGTCCTTGCCCCGGGGCGTGCTGGTGAGGTTCTTGCGGTTGAGCACGGCGATGCCCTGGCACAACTGCTG
Source organism: Pseudomonas sp. Os17 (assembly GCF_001547895.1). NCBI lineage: Bacteria > Pseudomonadati > Pseudomonadota > Gammaproteobacteria > Pseudomonadales > Pseudomonadaceae > Pseudomonas > Pseudomonas sp. Os17. The sequence goes on from NZ_AP014627.1 coordinate 382,342, forward strand.
TTCGATGTTGGCGTTGAGCAGCACGCCGTTGTTGATGACGAAACTGGCGCTGCCGTTGAGGCTGTCGATCAGCGCTTTCTGGCTGTTGCCGTTGCCGCTGAGGTTGCTGTTGAGGGTCACCAGGCCCTTGACTGGAGGCGTCTGGCCCTGGCTTTCGAGGATGCGTTCCACCGGCACCCGGTTGATCTTGGTCTGCAGGTTCAACTGCGGTGTGCTCTGGCGCACATCGAGGGTGCCGTTGGCCTCGAAGCTGCCGTTGTACAGCTCGCCGCGCAGGCTGGACAGTTTCAGCAGGCCGCCCTGGCCGCTGGCCTTGAGCGCGGCATTCTGAATCGGCAGCTTGTCCAGGGTCAGTTGGCCGAAGCTCAGGTCGGCGTCGACGTCGAGCTTGTTCAGGCGTTCCACCGGCAGCAGTTTGTCGGTGCTCCAGGCGCCCTTGGTCGGCGAGTTGGGCAGCGGCGTGGTGCCGGCGCCGGCCATGGCGTCGGCTTCGCTGCTCTGCACTTCGGCCTTGCGCGCAGTGGCGGCGCTGTTGGCTTCGGCGGACTTGGGCGGCAGGTAGCGGTCGACATTGAAGGTGTCGGCCTTGAGCTGGGCGCGCAGTGACTGCTTATCGAAGTCCTCGATGGCCAGGCGGCCGCTGAAGGTGCTGTCGTCGAGCTTCAGGTTCAGGTCTTCCAGGGCCAGGCTGCTGGGCGTGCCTTGCAGGCGGCTGACCAGCTCGACCTTGCTCAGGCTGCCTGCGGCCATGGCCGGCAGGGTCTGGCCGATGCTGTCGACGAATTTCGCCAGGTCGAACTGGGCAATGGAAATCCCGCCACTGATCTGCGGGGTCTTGTCCAGGTCGTTGACCTTGAGTTCGCCCAGGGCCCGCAGTTGGTTGAAGGAGACCTTGAGGCCGGTCCACTGGCCGACGTTGGCGGCCTTGTCCAGCAGCAACTGGCCCTGGGCGGCGAAGGTCACGGTCTTGCCCTGCAACGGATCGCCGGTGGCCTCGCCGGACAGGCGCATGTCTTCGAACTGATAGCGCTGCAGGGCGCGGTCGAAGCGCAGTTCGCCATTGAGTTCGGTGCGCACGCGCACGGCGGGCTGGCTGCTGGCCAGGAACGCGGTGAGCTTGAGCGGCGTGTTGGTGGCTTCGTGTATCGGCCCGGTGCTCAGTTGGATGCTTTCGGCGGTGAACTGCTTGCCGGTCTGTTCATCGTTGTACTCAACCCGGGCGTTGTTCACGGTCAGGCTGTCGATGTCCAGGCGGATCGGCTGTGACGACTTGTCCGGGGCGCCGCTGGGCGGGCTCGCTTCGCCGGTGCTGGTGGCCGGGGTTTCGGCCTGCTTGTCGGTCGGGGCGGCCTTGCCGATGTCCTGCCAGTTGCCGTGGCCTTCCTTGTTGCGGTTCAGGCGCAGGTTCAGGCCTTCGACTCGCACATCGCTCATCTGCACTTCGCGGCGCAGCAGCGGCAGGACTCGCACCGACAGGCCGAGCATTTGCAGGTCGGCGAAAGGCTGGGTCGGATTGGCCAGGGTGGCCACGCCCGCGTCATGCAATTCCAGGCCAAGCCAGGGGAACAGGCTCCAGCCGATGTCGCCATTGAGCGTCAGCTCGATGTGGGCCTTGTCGCGGGCTATCTGGCGAATCTCTTCTTTGTAGTCGTTGGGATCAAACAGGTGGGTCAGGGCAAAGCCGAGAGCCACGATGATCAGCAACAGCCCGAGAATTACCAGACCCAGGATTTTGCCGAACGCTTTCATGGGCGAGTCCTTGTATGTCGAATTCAAAATTTAGCGAGGGAGTATAACGCTCTGAACCTGACGGCTGGTCACCCATTGCAGTTAGAGGTTTTTTCGTTTTGGCGGGGCTCTTTTAGCCACTGGCCAGGCTTGCGGCCAATACAGTTGCCGGAAAAAAGGTGGGGGCAGTTTGGTTTTTTAGTTTGTCGCAAATGGTAACCTCTCGCGGTTCGTCCGTCCTTCCGCGACTTAATGTCGCGCCTGCCAAAAGGAAGCTTTACTCATAAAACGACCGTGCCCATGGGCCAAGGTCGTCGCAGAGGAGTGGCCGATGAACAATTCTAATAATTGGGGGAAACAACCATGAGCTCCAGCATCGCGTCCGCCAGTTCGGGCGCTCAGCCAGCGTTCTTGTCCAAGGAACGCATCATTGCCAAGCCCGGTTTCAACCGTTGGCTGGTTCCGCCGGCCGCTTTGGCCATTCACCTGTGCATCGGCATGGCCTACGGCTTCTCGGTGTTCTGGCTGCCGCTGTCCAAGGCGCTGGGCATCAGCGCGCCGGTGGCGTGCGCGCCGGACATGGGCTTCATCGCGCAGGTCTTCTCGTCCCAGTGCGACTGGCCGATCTCCATGCTCGGCTGGATCTACACCCTGTTCTTCATCTTCCTCGGCTGTTCGGCGGCGATCTGGGGTGGCTGGCTGGAACACGCCGGGCCGCGCAAGGCCGGTGTGGTTTCGGCGCTGTGCTGGTGCGGCGGCCTGCTGATCTCGGCCCTGGGGGTCTATACCCACCAGATCTGGCTGATGTGGATCGGCTCCGGGGTCATCGGCGGTATCGGTCTGGGCCTGGGCTACATCTCCCCGGTATCGACCCTGATCAAGTGGTTCCCGGACAAACGCGGCATGGCCACCGGCATGGCGATCATGGGCTTCGGTGGCGGTGCCATGGTGGGCGCGCCCCTGGCGGCGGCGCTGATGAGCCACTTCGCCACCCCGACCAGCGTTGGCGTGTGGCAGAGCTTCCTGGTGATGGCCGCGATCTACTTCGTGTTCATGATCGGCGGCGCCCTGGCGTACCGGGTCCCGCCTACCGGCTGGAAGCCTGAAGGCTGGACGGCACCGGCGAAGAAAGCCGCCAACTCGATGATCACCCACCGCCATGTGCACGTGAACGTGGCCTGGAAGACCCCGCAGTTCCGCCTGGTCTGGCTGGTGCTGTGCCTCAACGTCTCGGCCGGTATCGGCATTCTCGGCATGGCTTCGCCGCTGCTGCAGGAAGTGTTCGCCGGCAAGCTGTTGGGCAACGGCCTGACCTTCAGCCAGCTGGATGCCGGGCAACTGGCGCAGATCGCCGCCATCGCGGCCGGCTTCACCGGTCTGTTGAGCCTGTTCAACATCGGCGGGCGGTTCTTCTGGGCGTCGTTCTCCGACTACCTGGGACGCAAGAACACCTACTTCGTGTTCTTCGCCCTGGGCTTTGCCCTGTACGCGCTGATTCCGAACCTCGGCCACCTGGGCAACATCGCCCTGTTCGTGGCGGCGTTCTGCATCATCCTGTCGATGTACGGCGGCGGCTTCGCCACGGTGCCGGCCTACCTGGCCGACCTGTTCGGCACGCAGATGGTGGGGGCGATCCACGGTCGCCTGCTGACCGCCTGGGCGGCGGCGGGGGTGCTGGGCCCGGTGCTGGTGAACTACCTGCGCGAGTACCAGCTGAGCATCGGCGTCGAACGCGCCGCGGCGTATGACATCACCCTGTACATCCTCGCCGGCCTGCTGGTGCTGGGCTTCCTGTGCAACCTGCTGGTGCGCCCGGTGGCCGACAAGTACTTCATGACCGACGAGCAACTGGCGGCCGAGCAGGCCCTGGGCCACGACAAGGGCGCCGACAGCAGTGTCGTGCTGGAGTGGAAAGCGTCATCCGCCAGCCTGCCGCTGGTGATCGCCGCCTGGCTGGCAGTGGGCATTCCGCTGGCGTGGGGCGTGTGGGTCACCCTGCAGAAAACGGCGGTGCTGTTCAATTAAGGGCTTTGCCGGCAGCCCGGCTCCTGCGTAGGGGCCGGGCTGCCGGCGAATCCGGCGTCTGGGTCGGCAAGCCCCGGCGCCTTCACCGGCAAGCCATTTCCTGAAGTTGTCATGACAGGTACAGCCCGTATTCATTGGCTGGCGCCCGTCAGGATATTGTCCTGCGTGTTTCTGTTTGGCCGCCGTCGGGCCTATACTATTCGCCTTTTTCGCCCAATGATTTTGCGGAGCTGGTGATGGCCGAACGTAAGGCATCTGTCGAGCGCGACACTCTGGAAACCCAGATCAAAGCCTCGATCAACCTGGATGGCACCGGAAAGGCCCGATTCGATATCGGCGTGCCCTTCCTTGAGCACATGCTGGACCAGATCGCCCGGCACGGGCTGATCGACCTGGACATCGAAAGCAAGGGCGACCTGCATATCGACGACCACCACACCGTGGAGGATGTCGGTATCACCCTCGGCCAGGCGTTCAGCAAGGCCATCGGCGACAAGAAGGGCATCCGTCGCTACGGCCACGCCTATGTGCCGCTGGATGAAGCCCTGTCCCGCGTGGTGATCGACTTCTCCGGCCGTCCCGGCCTGCAGATGCACGTACCCTTCACCCGCGCCACCGTCGGCGGTTTCGACGTTGACCTGTTCCAGGAGTTCTTCCAGGGCTTCGTCAACCACGCCAACGTGACCCTGCACATCGACACCCTGCGCGGCACCAACACCCACCACCAGATCGAGACCGTGTTCAAGGCCTTCGGCCGTGCACTGCGCATGGCGGTGGAGCTGGACGAGCGCATGGCCGGCCAGATGCCCTCCACCAAGGGCGTGCTGTAATGCAGACCGTCGCCGTTATCGACTACGGCATGGGCAACCTGCACTCGGTGGCCAAGGCCCTGGAGCACGTGGGCGCCGGCAAGGTACTGATCACCAGCGATGCCGGCGTGATTCGCGAAGCCGACCGGGTAGTGTTTCCCGGCGTGGGCGCGATTCGCGACTGCATGGCCGAGATCCGTCGCCTGGGCTTCGACTCCCTGGTGCGTGAAGTCAGCCAGGATCGGCCGTTCCTCGGGATCTGCGTGGGCATGCAAGCTTTGCTCGACCACAGCGAAGAGAACGAGGGCGTCGACTGCATCGGCTTGTTTCCCGGCCAGGTGAAGTTCTTCGGCAAGGGCCTGATCGAGGACGGCGAGCACCTGAAGGTGCCGCACATGGGCTGGAACGAAGTGAAGCAGGCGGTGGACCATCCGCTGTGGCACAGCATTCCGGACCGGGCGCGCTTCTACTTCGTGCACAGCTACTACATCAACGCCGGCAACGCGCGGCAGGTGGTGGGCAGCGGTCATTACGGGGTGGATTTCGCCGCGGCGCTGGCCGATGGCTCGCGTTTCGCCGTGCAGTTTCACCCGGAGAAGAGCCATACCCACGGCCTGCAGTTGCTGCAGAATTTCGCCGCCTGGGACGGTCGCTGGTAAATGGCGATCAAGAAATCCAAGCCGCCGATCCTGAGCCTCACTGCCGAACAGGAGAGTGAGGCGACGCACAAGATCAAGCGCTTCATGGCCGAGCGCTTCGAGCTCGACCTGGGCTCGTTCGAGGCGGCGGAGATTCTTGAACTCTTTACCCGGGAAATTGCTCCGCACTATTACAACCGGGCGATTTTCGATGTGCAGACCCACCTCAAAGAGCGGTTTGAAAGCATTGAAAGCGACCTATGGGCATTAGAGAAGAGCAGCTGAAAGCTCCAAGCTTCGAGCTGCAAGAACAACAGACACGCATGCTTGCAGCTTGTGGCTTGCAGCTTGCAGCTCTTTTGACGAAGGAAAAAGCATGCTGATTATTCCCGCTATCGATCTCAAGGACGGCGCCTGTGTGCGTCTGCGCCAGGGCCGCATGGAAGATTCCACGGTGTTCTCCGATGACCCGGTGAGCATGGCCGCCAAGTGGGTTGAAGGGGGTTGCCGTCGTCTGCATCTGGTGGACCTCAACGGCGCCTTCGAAGGCCAGCCGGTCAACGGCGAGGTGGTCACCGCGATCGCCAAGCGCTACCCGAACCTGCCGATCCAGATCGGCGGTGGTATCCGTTCCCTGGAAACCATCGAGCACTACGTCAAGGCCGGCGTGAGCTACGTGATCATCGGCACCAAGGCGGTCAAGGAGCCGGAGTTCGTTGCCGAGGCCTGCCGCGCGTTCCCGGGCAAGGTCATCGTCGGCCTGGATGCCAAGGACGGTTTCGTCGCCACCGACGGCTGGGCTGAAGTCAGCAGCGTGCAGGTGATCGACCTGGCCAAGCGCTTCGAAGCCGACGGCGTGTCCGCCATCGTTTATACCGACATCGCCAAAGACGGCATGATGCAGGGCTGCAACGTGCCGTTCACTGCGGCCCTGGCGGCGGCCACCAAAATTCCGGTGATCGCCTCCGGCGGCATCCACAACCTGGGCGACATCAAGGCCCTGCTGGATGCCAAGGCGCCGGGAATCATCGGCGCCATTACCGGCCGCGCCATTTATGAGGGCACGCTGGATGTGGCAGAAGCCCAGGCCTTTTGTGATGGCTACGCGGCCAGCTGCAAGTCATAAGCGGCAAGCGGCCTGTCAACGCCCGACCGCGATCGGCTCTGACTTGCCGCTTGTAGCCCGCAGCTTGCAACTCTTCATCGGAGATTAAGCCCATGGCCTTAGCCAAACGCATCATCCCTTGCCTGGACGTGGACAACGGCCGGGTGGTCAAGGGCGTCAAGTTCGAGAACATCCGCGACGCCGGCGACCCGGTGGAAATCGCCCGTCGCTACGATGAGCAGGGTGCCGACGAAATCACTTTCCTCGACATCACCGCCAGCGTCGACGGCCGTGATACCACCTTGCATACCGTCGAGCGCATGGCCAGCCAGGTGTTCATCCCGCTGACCGTGGGCGGTGGCGTGCGCACCGTGCAGGACATCCGCAACCTGCTCAATGCCGGCGCGGACAAGGTTTCGATCAACACCGCGGCGGTGTTCAACCCCGAGTTTGTCGGTGAAGCGGCGCAGCATTTCGGCTCGCAATGCATCGTGGTCGCCATCGACGCGAAGAAGGTCTCCGGCCCGGGCGAACCCCCGCGCTGGGAAATCTTCACCCATGGCGGGCGCAAGCCCACCGGTCTGGACGCGGTGGAGTGGGCGAAGAAGATGGAAGGCCTGGGCGCCGGCGAGATCCTGCTCACCAGCATGGATCAGGACGGCATGAAAAACGGCTTTGACCTGGGCGTGACCCGGGCCATCAGCGATGCCCTGGGAATCCCGGTCATCGCCTCCGGCGGCGTCGGCAACCTCCAGCATCTGGCCGACGGCATCATCGAAGGCCACGCCAGCGCGGTGCTGGCGGCGAGCATTTTCCACTTCGGCGAATACACGGTTCCCGAGGCCAAGGCCTACATGGCGCAGCGCGGGATCGTGGTGCGATAGCCACTGGACAGCATGGCGTGCTCGCGGCACTCTTGAGCACGCCATGGATTCTGGTATCCCGTCATGTTCAAACGTCTTCTTGTGGTTGTCGCCAGCGCGACCCTGCTCCTGAGCACTCTGGCCCGCGCCGCTGAAACCCCCGACACCGCCCTGGTGCTGCTGACGGAAAACTTCCCCCCCTACAACATGGCCAAGAACGGCAAGAACTTCGCGCAAGGCGAGAACATCGACGGCATCGCCGTGGATATCGTCCGCGAAATGTTCAAGCGCGCCGGGATCAATTACAGCCTGACCCTGCGTTTCCCCTGGGAGCGCATCTACAAGATGGCCCTGGAACAGCCGGGCTATGGCGTGTTCGTCGTGGCCCGGCTGCCGGAGCGCGAGCCGCTGTTCAAGTGGGTCGGCCCCATCGGCCCAGACGACTGGATCATGCTGGCCAAGGCCGGCAGCAAGATCACCCTCGAATCCCTGGAGCAGGCGCGCAGCTACAAGATCGGCGCCTACAAGGGCGATGCCATTGCCCAGACCCTGGCCAAGCAGGGCCTGGCGCCCCAGGTGGTGCTGCGGGACCAGGACAACGCCAAAAAGCTGGTGGCGGGGCAGATCGATCTCTGGGCCACCGGCGATCCGGCGGGACGTTACCTGGCCAAGCAGGAAGGCATCACCGGCCTCAAGACCGTGCTGCGCTTCAACAGCGCCGAGCTGTACCTGGCCCTGAACAAGGACGTGTCCGATGAGGTGGTGGCCAAGCTCCAGGCAGCCCTGGACGCGATGCGCGAAGAGGGGCTGGTGGAGGAAATCATGGGGCGTTATCTCTAGAAGCAGCCGCAAGCCGCAAGCCGCAAGCTACAAGTCACAGCAGGTCGGCGGCGCTTTGGCTTGCAGCTTGAGGCTTGCGGCTGTCCTATCTGTACTTGCCGTTCTTGCCGTGCCCGGCCATGGCTTCGTTGCTGCGCAGGCTGATCATCGACTTGATATCGATCCACTCGATGCCTTGGGCCTTGAGCGTGGGCAGTTCGCGTTCGAGTACGGCCAGGGTCTGTGGATAAGGGTGGCCGATCATCACCGCCGAACCCTGTTTGCGCGCCAGTTTGATGGCTGTCTGCAACTGTTGGCTGATCGCCGCTTCCGTCCGTTCGTCGTCCAGGAACACATCCCGGGAAACGCTGGCCAGACCGATCTTCTGCGCTTCGGCGGCGGCGACCGTCTGGGCGCTGGTGCGGCTGTCGACGAAGAATTTGTGACGTCGCTGCAAGTCGGCCATCAGCCAGGCCATGGCTTGCGGTTGGGCGGTCATGCGGCTGCCCATGTGGTTGTTGATGCCGCTGGTGTAGGGCACGGCCTGGAAGGCTGCCTCCAGGCGCTTTTGCAGCTCTTCGATGGGCAGCTCGGGGTGCCAGGCGAAGGGGCCGGTGGCCGGGTCCATGGGCATGTGCAGGATGACGATCTTGCCGGCCCGGTGAGCTTCGCGGGCGAACTCGGCGGCGTGGGGCGTGTCGGGCATGATCGCCGTGGTCACCGGGCCGGGCAGGGCCAGCACGCGGCGGTCGCGGGGCAGGTTCTGCCCGAGGTCGTCGATGATCAGGCTCAGGTAGGCCTTGGGTGCCGCAGGTGCCGGTTCGGCAGCGTGGGTCGCAGCAGTGAAGAAGCACAGCAGGGCCAGCAGCGGGGCCCAGAGCGGGCGGAACAGGGATGGGCGGTGGGAAATCATGGGGGGCGGGATCAAGCCTTATAGGGGAATGGGCGCCCTGGCGGGCGCTTCGCTGGCGAGCCAGCTCCTACACAAGCCGGCTCCTGTAGGAGCCGGCTTGCCGGCGAAGGGTTCAATCACTTGCCGCGGGTGATGCTCAGCCCCTTGAGCAGGCTCAGGGCCTGGGCCAGCTGGTAGTCGTCATCCTGTGGCATCGGTTTGGCCTTGCTGGTCGAACCGCTCGGCTTGTCGGCGCCGCCGTTGCCATTGCCCAGGTGACCCTGCAGGTCGGCTTCCTTGAAATACTCGCCGTCCTGGGCCTCGCTGGTGATCTTGGCGCGGCGCACTTCGATGTCCGGAACGATGCCCTGGGCCTGGATCGAGCGGCCGTTGGGGGTGAAGTACAGCGCGGTGGTGATCTTCAGCGCGCGGTCGTTGTTCAGCGGCAGCACGGTCTGCACCGAGCCCTTGCCGAAGCTGGTGGTGCCCATCAGCACCGCGCGTTTCTGGTCCTGCAGGGCGCCGGCGACGATTTCCGAAGCCGAGGCGCTGCCGCCGTTGATCAGCACCACCATCGGCACGGCTTCGCTTTCGTCCTTGCCGGTGGCAGAGAAGCGCAGCTCGGAGTTGGCGATGCGACCCTTGGTGTAGACGATCAGGCCCTTGGTGATGAAGTGGTCGACCACTTCCACCGCCGCCTGCAGCACGCCGCCCGGGTTGTTGCGCAGGTCGAGGATGATGCCGTTGAGCTTCTTGCCGTTGTCCTTGCGCAGCTTGGCCAGGGCCTTGGAGACTTCCTCGCCGGTCTTGACCTGGAACTGGGTGATGCGGATGTAGCCGTAGCCCGACTCCAGCAACTGGCTCTTCACGCTCTTCACCTGGATGGTGGCGCGGGCCAGGGTCACGTCGAACGGCGTACCGCCGTCGCGCACCAGGGTCAGGGTGATTTTCTGGCCGATCTTGCCGCGCATCTTGTCCACGGCTTCGGTCATGGTCTGGCCACGGGTCGGCTGGCCGTTGATCTTGACGATCAGGTCGCCGGCCTGGATCCCGGCCTTGGAGGCCGGGGTGTCGTCGATCGGCGACACCACTTTGATAAAGCCGTCTTCGGCGCCCACTTCGATGCCCAGGCCGCCGAATTCGCCGCTGGTGCTTTCCTGCAGCTCGGCGAAGTCTTCCGGGCCCAGGTAGGCCGAGTGCGGGTCGAGGTTGCTGAGCATGCCCTTGATGGCATTCTCCAGCAGGGTCTTGTCATCCACGGGTTCGACATAGGCCGCCTTGATCCGGTCCATGACCTCGGCAAAGGTGCGCAGTTCTTCCAGCGGCAAAGGTGCCTTGGTGGTCGCGGCGGTCGCTGATTGAGCGGTTTCGGCGGCAAACGCCAGAGGCGCTCCGATCACCAGGGCGATCGTCAGGGCCAGCGAGGTAAGGCGGGACAAATGCAGCATGTCGAACGAACTCCTAATTTAGATGCAGCGCTTATCCTTGCGCGTGGCACCACTGTGCCGGGTCGCTGGGGCGGCCCTGCTGACGAATTGCAAAGTACAGCGCAGGAGTGTCCTGTCCGCCACTATTACCCACGGTGGAGATGGACTCTCCGGCCTTGACCACATCACCGGCTTCCTTGAGCAGGGTCTGGTTGTGCCCGTAGAGACTCAGGTAGCCGTTGCCATGATCGAGGATCACCAGCAGCCCGGCGCCGCGCAGCCAGTCGGCGAACACCACCCGGCCACCGTGCACGGCGTGTACCTGGCTGCCGGCGGCGGCGCTGATCATCACCCCGTCCCACTTGGAACGGGAGTCATCGCCACGGGTTTCACCAAAGCGTGCCAGCAATCGACCATCAACCGGCCATGGAAGTTTTCCCCGGGCGGCGGCAAATGCACCGCCGAAGGAAGGGCCGGCGCTGGAAACCAAGGCGCCCGGGCTTGATCTGACGGGCTTGCGCGGGGCATCGCTGGCGTCGGCCTGGGCCTCACGTAAACGCTTTTTTTCGGCTTCCTGCTGGGCGATCAGCGCTTTCTGGCGCGCTTCTTCTGCCTCGCGGGCCTGGCGGGCCAGGGTTTCTTCAATGGTCTTGAGCACCTTGGCCAAATCGGCCTGGTCCTGCTCGCGGGCCTTGAGCTTGTCGTCCCGGGCCTTCACGTCGTCGTTGAGCTTGGCCAGGGCCAGTTGCCGCTCCTTGCGGACCTTGTCGAGTTCTTCACGCTGGGTGTCGAGGCTGCTCTTCTGCACCAGCAACTGGGCCTGCTGCAGGGAGATGTCCTTTTCCACATTGGCCAGCTGGCGCAGGGTCTCGTTGAAACTCTTCAACTGCTCCAGGCGCGCCTGGCTCAGGTAGTCGTAGTAGGTCAGGGTACGGGCGAATTTTTCCGGATTCTGCTGGTTGAGCAGCAGCTTGAGGTATTCCTGGCGCCCGTTCTGGTAGGCGGCGCGGGCCTGGATGGCGATCAGTCGCTGCTGTTCAGTGCGCGCGCTCTGGAGTTTTTTTTTCTCCTCATCGAGTCGCTGCAGCTCGGCTTCGCTTTTCTTCAGCTCTTTCTGCAGGGCTTCGACCTGCTTTTCCAGCTTGCCCATCTCGGTTTCGGTGCCGCGCAGTTCTTTCTGCACCCCGGATTTTTCTTCCTGCAGCTTGCCCAGCAGTTTCTTCAGCTCGGCAATGTCCTGACGCGTGGCGTCCAACTGTTGTTGGGTTTGCGCGCGCTCGTCGGCAAAAGCCGGTTGGAGCAGGCAGATCAGAGCAAGGGCAATCAGGGCGCGAAGCATAGAGGCGGGCGACACCAGGGAAAGGGACGGCCTAGTATGCCCGCCCATCGCGGCAAAAAAAACGCCTCAAAGCCAACTGCTTTGCGGCGTTCGTCATAAAAAGCCCTTTCCGGGCGGTTATTGGGCCATTTGCTATCAGCCTGCCAGCGGTTTCCGCGGCGATCAGCCAGGCGCTTGCGCGTGGGGCGGATGCTGGTGCGCCTGGGCGCTGCTCTGGGAGGTGGATGCAGGGTGATCGACCAGGTCGGTTGGCCGGGCGCGCAGGACCACGATGCCCGGGACGTCGCGGACGTACTCCATGAACGGCGAGTCGATCACCACGCGCTGGTTCTGCTTCGAGGACGCATTGCGCAGGACAGGCCCCTGGGCGGTCCTGATGAACAGCCCGGTGTGGGTGACGTCCAGGCCCGAGAGTGGGGTGTAGATGCCGATGTAGTCGCCGGTGCGCAGGCTGCCGAGCACATGCCGGTCAATCCGCGCGCTGGGAATGTAGGTGATGTCGCGGTCGGCCACGGGCAGCCCCGCCAGGTAATGGCCGCCATCGGCCTTTTGATTGAGGTGCTTGGCGACGGTCACCGCATCGGCACCCAGCAGGGCGGTGACGTCATCGGCCAAGGGCTGTCCGGCATGGGCCCAGTCGGTGAAGAAGTGGCGGCGGTTGAGGAAATTGACGTCGCCGTTGACGTAGCGAATCTGCACCAGGTTGTGGATGAAGCCGGCCTCGTCGCGGGACTGGCGCAATGCCTCGACGTAATCCAGGTAGGTAAAGCAGTCCAGGCCCCTGAAGTCGACGACCAGTTTTTCGGCCAGGGTCGCAGAGCCCTGCAGCTTGTTCGGCGCATAAGGCGTCTGCAGGAACTCCCGTGAAATGAGGTCGTTCATCTGCCCGATGTCGGCAGCGTGCTGCTGGGGCTGGATGCTCAACAGCGTGCGCAATTTGCCGGCGGTCAGCGGGTCCATGGCCACCTGGGTGTGTGGCTGTTCGGGGGCGCTGGCCCCGGGGGCCTGCGACTGTTGGGCAGGAACCTGGCTTGCGCAGCCTGACAGGAGGGAGGCTAGAAACAGCGTAGCCATCTTGTTCATGGGATTCTCTCTGCGGGCAGTTCTGATAACGATAATCATTATTCAGCAAGTGGCAGGTGTTTGTCTGGTGGGGCTGTCATGCGCTTGGGCTTTCGCGCCGCGCCTGGAGCGGGGCGGAGCCGCAATGAAAAACGCCCGATGGACTGCATCGGGCGTTTTTCATGCAACGGCGACCTGAGGGGGTCAGTGCGCAGGATCGACCAGGATCGAGGTGCCGGTCATTTCCTCAGGCTGAGGCAGGTCCAGCAGCTTGAGCATGGTCGGTGCCACATCCGCCAGCACTCCGCCTTTGCGGACTTTCAGGGCGCGCTTGCCGTAATAGATGAAGGGCACCGGCTCGGTGGTGTGAGCGGTGTGGGCCTGGCCGGTGGAGGCGTCGGACATCTGCTCGACGTTGCCGTGGTCCGCGGTGATCAGGGCTTCGCCACCGACCTTTTCCAGGGCATCGACGATGCGCCCGACGCACAGGTCCAGGCATTCCACGGCTTTGACCGCGGCGGCGAACACGCCGCTGTGGCCGACCATGTCGCCGTTGGCGTAGTTGACGATGATCACGTCGTAGCGCTGGTGCTCGATGGCGTCGACGATCTTGTCGGTGACTTCCGGAGCGCTCATTTCCGGCTGCAGGTCGTAGGTGGCGACTTTCGGCGACGGGATCAGGATGCGCTCCTCCCCCGGGAACGGCTCTTCACGGCCGCCGGAGAAGAAGAAGGTCACGTGGGCGTACTTTTCGGTTTCGGCGATGCGCAGCTGGGTCTTGCCGTTTTTCGCCAAATAGTCGCCCAGCACGTTTTCCAGGCTGCCCGGAGCAAAGGCTGCCGGCGCGGGGATGCTGGCGGCGTACTGGGTGAGCATGACGAAGCCGGCCAGCTTTGGCTGGCGCGCGCGCTCGAAGTCCTTGAAGTCGTCCTCGACGAAGACCCGGGTCAGCTCGCGAGCCCGGTCGGCACGGAAGTTCATGAACACCACGGCATCGCCGTCTTCGACCTTGACCGGCTCGCCGATGGTGGTGGCCTTGACGAACTCGTCGCTCTCTTCACGGGCGTAGGCCGCTTGCAGGCCTTCCTGGGCGGTGGCGGCGTTGAACTGCCCCTGGCCGTCGACGATCAGGTTGTAGGCCTGGGCCACGCGGTCCCAGCGATTGTCACGGTCCATGGCGAAGTAGCGGCCGATCAGGCTGGCGATGCGGCCCTTGCCCAGGGTCTTGAAGCTTTCGTCCAGCAGTTCGATGAACGACTGGGCGCTCTTGGGCGGGGTGTCGCGACCATCGAGGAAGGCGTGCAGGTAGATCTTCTCGGCACCGCGCTTGAAGGCCAGCTCGGCCATGGCGATCAGGTGGTCCTGGTGACTGTGCACGCCGCCGTCCGACAGCAGGCCGAGGATGTGCACGGCCTTGCCGGCGGCCACGGCCTTGTCCACGGCGGCGCACAGGGTCGGGTTCTCGAAGAACTCGCCGTCACGGATGGCCTTGGTCACCCGGGTGAAGTCCTGATACACCACGCGACCGGCGCCCAGGTTCATGTGGCCCACCTCGGAGTTGCCCATCTGCCCATCCGGCAGGCCGACGTCCATGCCCGAGCCCGAGATCAGGCCGTTGGGCATGCTGGCGCACAAGCGGTCCAGGACCGGCTTCTTGGCCGCATAGACGGCGTTGGATTCGTGGCTCTCGCTGTGACCGAAGCCATCCAGAATCATCAGGACCAAAGGTTTAGGCGTGGTAGTCATGGCGTCCACTCGTGGCTGGATAGGAAAGTGTTGAAAAAGGAGGTGTTGAAAAACGGAGTGGCAGTTTAAAGCGAAGTTCCGGTGGCGTCACCGCCGGGCGGGGTTTGGCCGACCTTGAGGGCTGTGTATACTGGCCGACATTTTAACGCCCTGGAACCTCCTTAGATGGTTGCTCACCTGATTCAATTCGCCACTGAACACTACTTGCTCGTCGGCGCCTTCGCCATCCTGCTGGCTCTGTTGATCGCTCATGAATTGAGCCGCGGTGGCCGCAGCCTCAGCACCCGTGAACTGACCGCGCTGGTCAACAGCGAGCAGGGCGTAGTGATCGATATCCGTCCGTCCAAGGACTATGCCGCCGGCCACATCGTCGGCGCGCTGAACATTCCCCAGGACAAGCTGGCCGCCCGTGTCGGCGAACTGGAGAAGCACAAGGCCAAGACCATCATCCTGGTGGACGCCCAAGGCCAGCACGCCGGCACCCATGCCCGTGAACTGATGAAGTCCGGTTTCACCGCCGCCAAACTGTCCGGCGGTGTTTCCAGCTGGAAAGCCGACAACCTGCCATTGGTGAAGTAATGCCCCAGGTCATCGTCTACTCCAGTGATTACTGCCCTTACTGCTCGCGGGCCAAGCAACTGCTCGGGAGCAAAGGCGTAGCCTTCGAAGAGATCAAGGTCGATGGCAAGCCGCAGGTGCGCGCCGACATGGCCCAGAAAGCCGGACGCACGTCCGTGCCGCAGATCTGGATCGGTGCCACCCATGTAGGTGGTTGTGATGATTTGTTTGCCCTGGAGCGCGCCGGCAAGCTCGACGCGCTGCTGGCGGCCTGAAATTCCTAACCCTATTAGACCCAAGATCAAGAAGGATCTGAGATGACTGACCAACAGAACACTGCTGCTGCCGAAGACGAAAGCGCACCGCAATTCTCCCTGCAGCGCATCTACGTGCGTGACCTGTCCTTCGAAGCGCCGAAAAGCCCGGCCATCTTCCGTCAGCAGTGGGAGCCAAGCGTCGGCCTGGACCTCAACACCCGTCAGAAGGCCCTGGAAGCCGACTTCCACGAAGTGGTGCTGACCCTGTCCGTGACCGTGAAGAACGGTGACGAAGTGGCCTTCATCGCTGAAGTGCAACAGGCCGGTATCTTCCTGATCAAGAACCTGGACGAGGCTTCCATGAGCCACACCCTGGGTGCCTTCTGCCCGAACATCCTGTTCCCTTACGCTCGCGAAGCGCTGGACAGCCTGGTGACCCGCGGTTCGTTCCCGGCCCTGATGCTGGCCCCGGTGAACTTCGACGCGCTGTACGCCCAGGAACTGCAACGCCTGCAGTCCGCCGGCGAAAACACCGTTCAGTAAGTACTGGCTGTGGTACGAAAAAAGCGCCTGTCACGGCGCTTTTTTCATGCTCGGGCGTCAGCTGTCCAAACCCTGGCGCCGCTGCCGCAGGCTGTGATCGACCACGAGGTGGGTGCCGTGATCGCGCCTGCAGGAAGGCCCTTCGGGCCTTGTCGCAGCCTGCGGCAGCGGCTACAGAGAATGGTTACTTGAAGCCCAGTTGTCGCCAGCCTTCATAGACCGCCACGGCTACGGTGTTGGACAGGTTCAGGCTGCGGCAGCCTTCGCGCATGGGCAAGCGCAGGCGCTGCTCGCCCGGCAGGGCGTCCAGCACGTCCGCCGGCAGGCCACGGCTCTCGGGGCCGAACAGGAAGGCGTCGCCCTCCTTGAAGCTGGCGTCATGGAAGGGCCGCGAGCCCTTGGTGGTGAAGGCGAACAGGCGCGGATGGCCGAGGCTTTCCAGGCAACTGGCGAGGTCGGCATGGCGTTGCAGGGTGGCGTATTCGTGATAGTCGAGGCCGGCACGGCGCAGGCGCTTGTCGTCCATTTCGAAACCCAGTGGCTCGATCAAATGCAGGTGGCAGCCGCTGTTGGCGCACAGCCTGATAACGTTGCCGGTATTCGGCGGAATTTCTGGTTGAAAGAGGATGACGTGAAACATGCACGGCTCCGAAGAAAAAGATGGGCTGCATTCTACGCCTGAAGAGGACCCGCGACCGAAGCTTATGCTGCGGGTGTTCGGCTCCCTGGCGATTGTCGGGATGATGGTGGGGCTGATGATCGGTCGACTGACGCAGCCCGATCCGATCGAGTTGCAACAGGTCGAGGTGGCGGCCGATGGCCTGGTGGTCTGGTTCAACCAGGAACCCAAGGTTCACGGCGAACATATCGATGGCACCATCGCCTTGCTGTTCGATGCGCAAGGACGGGCGCAGAACGGTCAGTTGCAGGTCAATCAGAAGACGGTGAACTGGCGGGTGCGGCTGGCGGACCAGGGCTTGCTGCTGAACCTGGTGGCGGCCCGGCCGCTGCGGGGCGAGTGGAGCGCCAGCCAGGTGGACGGGCGCTGGCGCCTGGCGATCCACCTGCGGGAGAAATAAAAGAGGGAAACCCCGGCCTGCCTGTACCAAGGCCCCCAAAAGCGGGAGGGGCTGATCGCCTGTCGGGGCGATGAGTCCCGGTGTAAAGAGGGGGATTCCCGGCCTGCCTGTACCAGGGTCCCCGAAAGGGTTGTGGGCGTGTCGCTCAAAGCGTGATGAGCCCGGTATTAAAGAGGGAAGCCCCAGCCTGCCTGTACCGAGGTTCCCGAAAGCTTGGGCTCGTCGCTCAAAGCGTGATGAGCCCGGTATTAAAGAGGGAAGCCCCAGCCTGCCTGTACTGAGGTTCCCGAAAGCTTGGGCTCGTCGCGATGCGCGTGATGAGCCCGGTGTTAAAGAGGGAAGCCCCAGCCTGCCTGTACTGAGGTTCCCGAAAGCTTGGGCTCGTCGCGATGCGCGTGATGAACCCGGTATTAAAGAGGGAATTCCCGGCCTGCCTGTACCGAGGTTCCCGAAAGCTTGGCCCGTCGCTGTGAGCGTGGTGGGCCGGGTGTTAAAGAGGGGAATCCCCGGCCTGCCTGTACCAAGGTCCCCGAAACTGGGTAGTGATGGAGGTATTGCAGGGGGCGTGCCAACTTTGGCCGGTCCTGTATGAATTGCCTGGATAAAAAGCCGAAAGCCCCGAATTCCGGGGCTTTTGCGTTTTCGAAGGGCAAATATTCAGATTGGAAGGCCAGGCCTCGAATGATCGCGCTGTGCTCGATTGCGGTTCATCGCGCCTTCGGCCAGTGCATGCACCCCATCCTGGTGCATGCCGATCCTCGTCGTAGGAGCCGGCTTGCCGGCGAAAGCGCTGGTCAGCGCTCTGCAAGGCTCAAGGGCCTTTTCGCTGGCAAGCCAGCTCCTGCACAGGGGGAGAGCTCAGCCTTCCTCGCTTTCGTCCTCGTCGCCTCCGTCCACCTTCATCCCCAACTCCTTGATCTTGCGGGTCAGGGTGTTGCGGCCCCAGCCCAGCAGCACGGCGGCGTCGCGGCGGCGGCCGGCGGTGTGCTTGAGGGCGGTTTCGATCATGATCCGCTCGAAACTCGGCACCGCGCTGTCCAAAAGGCTCGACTGGCCGCGGGCCAGGGCCTGATCGGCCCACTGGCGCAGGGCCTGTTCCCAGTTGGTCACCGGCGCCGAATCCTGGGGCAGGCTCAACAGCTCCGGCGGCAGGTCGCTGATGTGCACCTCGCGCCCCGACGCCATGACAGTGATCCAGCGGCAGGTGTTCTCCAGCTGGCGCACGTTGCCTGGCCACGGCAGGTTCTTCAGGTATTCCTCGGTTTCGTTCTTCAGCAGCTTGGGTTCCACCGCCAGTTCCTGGGCGGCGCGGCTGAGGAAGTGCTTGGCCAGGGTCGGGATGTCTTCGCGACGGTCCGACAGGCGCGGAATATGGATGCGGATCACGTTGAGGCGGTGGAACAGGTCCTCGCGGAACTTGCCGGCGTGCACCAGGGTTTCCAGGTTCTGGTGGGTGGCGGCGATGATCCGTACATCGACCTTGACCGGCGTGTGGCCACCGACCCGGTAGAACTCGCCGTCGGCCAGAACCCGCAGCAGGCGGGTCTGGGTATCGGCCGGCATGTCGCCGATCTCGTCGAGGAACAGGGTGCCGCCGTCGGCCTGTTCGAAGCGTCCGCGGCGCAGGTTGGCGGCGCCGGTGAAGGCGCCTTTTTCATGGCCGAACAGCTCGGATTCCATCAGATCCTTGGGGATGGCGGCCATGTTCAGGGCGATGAACGGCGACGCCGCCCGCGGGCTGTGGCGATGCAGGGCGTGGGCCACCAATTCCTTGCCGGTGCCGGACTCGCCGTTGATCAGCACGGTGATGTTGGAGTGGCTCAGGCGCCCGATGGCACGGAACACCTCCTGCATCGCCGGCGCTTCGCCGATGATTTCCGGGGTGCGGGCCAGGGTCGGCGCCACTTCCAGGCCCTGCTGCTCCTGGGCATGCTGGTTGGCACGCTTGACCAGGGACACCGCCTCATCCACGTCGAACGGCTTGGGCAGGTACTCGAAGGCCCCGCCCTGGTAGGAGGCGACAGCGCTGTCCAGGTCCGAATGCGCGGTCATGATGATCACCGGCAGGCGCGGGTGCAGCTCGCGAATCCGTGCCAGCAGGTCGAGGCCGCTGGCGCCGGGCATGCGAATGTCGGAAATGATCACGTCCGGCTGCTGGCGCGCCAGGCGGCTCATCACCCCGTCGGCACTGTCGAAGCTCTGGGTGGTCATGCCTTCCTGCTGCAGGGCTTTTTCCAGGACCCAACGGATAGAACGGTCGTCATCGACGATCCACACGGTTTCACTACGGCTCATGTCGATGGGGCTCCTTGTTCCAGAGGCAGAAAGATCGAGAAGGTGGTGTGGCCGGGATGGCTGTCACATTCGATCAGGCCCTGGTGCTGGCTGATGATGTTCTGGGTAATGGCCAGGCCCAGCCCGGTGCCGTCCGGGCGGCCGCTGACCATGGGGAAGAAGAGGGTGTCCTGCAGCTCGGCGGGAATGCCCGGGCCGTTGTCGATGATCTCGATCTTGGTCACCAGGCGATGACGTACATGGCCGATGGTGAACTGGCGCATGGTGCGGCTGCGCAGGGTGATGCGCCCCAGGCGCATTTCGTTCTGGCTGCTGATGGCCTGCATGGCGTTGCGCACGATGTTGAGCACCGCCTGGATCATCTGCTCGCGGTCGATCAAGACGTCGGGAATGCTCGGGTCGTAATCGCGCACCAGGGTGATGCAGCCCTGGCTTTCGGCTTCCACCAGGCTACTGACCCGCTCCAGCACTTCGTGGATATTGGTCAGCGCCAGGGACGGCAGCTTGTTCGAGCCGAGCATGCGGTCCACCAGGTTTCGCAGGCGGTCGGCCTCTTCGATGATGACGTTGGTGTAGTCCTTGAGGCTTTCCTCGGGCAGCTCGCGGGCCAGCAGTTGGGCGGCGCCGCGAATCCCGCCCAGGGGGTTCTTGATCTCGTGGGCCAGGCCGCGCACCAGCATCTTGCTGGTTTCCTGCTTGGACAGCTGGGCCTCTTCCTTGGTGATGCGCAGCAGCCGGTCCCGGGGGTGGACCTCCAGCAGCAGCAAGGTATCGCCATTGCTGAGGATCGGCGTCACCGCGTAGTCGACGGTCAGGGTCTGGCCGGTCAGGGCGGTGAGCATGGCCTCGCGCTTGGTGAAGGGGTGCGCCTGTTCCACCGCCTGGCGCAGGGAGCTCAGGGCTTCGGCGGACTCGGTGAACAGCTCACTGATGAATTGCCCATGGCTGCGCTGGCCGCTGATGGCCAGGAGCATCTCCGCCGCCGGGTTCATGTACTCAAGGCGCAGGTCGGCGTTGAGCAGAATGGTGGCGGTGGTCAGGTTGTCCAGAAGCAGACGGTGCAGTGGGTCGCTGATGGTCATTCGGACCTCTTTTGGAGCAGGGCGAGCCGGAGCCGGTCCGGGATCGCGCGCGGGGTTAAAGCGCTGATGTGGAGAAAATGCAAAAACCAAACCAAGGCTCCGAAAAGAAGCGTTCGCGGCCTGAAACAGGCGTTTGAAGCCCGCTTGCGTGGCGCTTTGCCAGCTTTGCCGGGTATTTTCGAACCAAAATGGGCTGGGAATGGTCTGTGGGTGCACGGTGTTGCACCAATATAGTGCATGAATCTGCAGGGCGCTGGCCGGTTGCCCGAATCGGCGAGAATCAACGCCCGTTTTTCAGCGGCAGCGCACAGGGCGCGGGTTTAGAGTGCTCGAACCCGACGCTTCAAGGTTTAGGATGCGGCCATGGAAAACGCCACTCTGCTGTTTCAGCTCCCCGATGACGACACCCTGTATCAGGCCCTTTTGGACCGCGACCCGGCCTATGAGGGCTTTGCGTTCGTCGGGGTCAAGAGCACGGGGGTGTTCTGCCGCCTGACCTGTGCCGCGCGCAAGCCCAAGCGTGAGAACACGGTGTTTTTCGGCTCGATCAAGGGCTGTGTCGAAGCGGGATTTCGTGCTTGTCTGCGGTGTCGCCCTCTGGAGCGGGCCGGGGTGCAGGAACCCTGGGTGCAGACCCTGCTGGAGCAACTGCACGGTGATCCCGAGCGGCGCTGGTACGAAGATGATCTGACCCGGCAGGGGCTGGATCCGTCCACCGTGCGTCGCGCCTTCAAGCGCTACTTTGGGGTGACTTTCCTGGAAATGGCCCGGCTGCGGCGCATGGGACAGGGCATGCAGCAGCTGGCGGGCGGAGAGTCGGTGATCGCGGCGCAGATCAGCGCCGGCTTTGATTCCGACAGCGGCTTTCGCCGGGCCTTTTCCCGTCTGGCTGGCCAGCCACCGTCGAACCTGCGGGGGCGCGAGCTGCTCAAGGTGGACTGGCTGCAAACCCCTATCGGCGTGATGCTGGCGGTGGCTGACGCCCAGGTCCTGCACCTGCTGGAGTTTTTCGATCGTCCGGCGCTGGCCAATGAGCTGCAGGCCCTGCAAAAGCGCAGCGGTTCGAGCATAGGTTTCGGGCGTTTTGCCCCGATCGACCAGATCGAGGCCGAATTGCAGCGTTATTTTGCCGGTGAGCCGGGTGGCTTCCACACGCCGCTGGCGATGAACGCCTCGCCGTTCACTCGCACGGTATGGCAGGCCCTGCGCGCCATTCCCCTGGGCAGCACCTGCAGTTATGCCGAGGTGGCGAGCCGGATCGGCTCGCCGTCGGCGGTGCGCGCGGTGGCCCGGGCCAACGGTGCCAATCAGATCGCCATCGTCATTGCCTGCCACCGGGTGATCGGCAGCGACGGTGCCCTCACCGGCTACGGTGGCGGACTGTGGCGCAAGCGCTGGCTACTGGAGCATGAGCGCCGCATGGGCACTGCGCTGTTTCACTCAGCGAGCGGGCTGTAGCGGTTCGCTTGAAGTGGGCTCAACGGCGATGGGCCCGCAGCAGGGTGAAGGTGATCTGCGCGCTCTGCTGCAGGACCCGCTCGCCGTCGAGGATCTGCACCGCCAGGCGATGTTGGCCACGCTCGATAGCGACCAGCGGCAACTCGGGGCCCCGGCTCGGGGCTCCATAAGCCTGGTCGTCCAGCAAGAGGCGCAGGCGGTGGTGCGGCTGCAAGGCCGGCGCTAGCACCACCTGCACGGTGAAGCTGCCGTTGTTGGCTCGCAGCGCGCCGTGGTCCGGCACGCCCTGCAAGCGCAGTTGTGTGTAGGGCTCTGCGCTGGCAGGCAGCGCCGTTAGCCACAGCAGGCAAAAGACAGCGATGCGCGTCACGGTGATTCCAGCCCTTCACAGGTGTGCGGTTGAAGGGCTCAGCATAGGGCGGCGCGAGGCTGGGCGCGGGCGCGGTTAACCTTTGAACACACATAACTCGGCGGTGGCGCGGATCATTGCCAGCTGCCGCAACGGGTCGCTGCTGGCGGCCTGAGTGGCCTGGGCCAGCCATTGCGGGCATTGGCGATCACCGCGATGGGGGCTGAAGTCGGCCAGTTGCTGCAGCAGGCGTTTTTGTAACTGATCGAGTTGTGGGCGGATCTGTCCGGCCAGGTCCTGGCGCGGGGTGTCCGGTGCCTGGCCTTGCAGGTGCCAGCTGGACAGCCGGGCGTACTGCACCAGTTTGTTGGCTTCGATCTGGGCGGCGAAGAACTGCCCGACCGTTTCTTCATTCAGGTGATAGGTGGCGGCCTGGGCCGTGGCGCCGGCAATCACCTGCTGTTCCCGCGGACGCTCCTCCACGGCCTTGTGGCTATCCCATTTGCTCAGGGCCACCTGATCGGCAATGCTCAGGCGCTCGCCGATGCTTTGCAGCAGTGGGGCAAGGGTGGGCGGGGCATCGTTGGCGCAGGCTGCGCCGGTGAGCAGGCTACAGGCAAGGGCGAGGCACAGGTTGAGGCGCGAAGTCATGGGCGGGCTCGGCTGCTGATGGGAAGACGGCGCCCATGATGCACGCAACCACCCCGGGCCTGGCAAATGCGCGGGCATAAAAAAGGCCTCCCGAAGGAGGCCTCTCGATCACGCGGCTTGCGCCGGCGCTACCGGATCAGCAGCTGTAGTACAGCTCGTATTCCAGTGGGTGTACGAAGGTACGGACCTTGATCTCTTCTTCGCTTTTCAGGGCGATGTAAGCGTCGATGAAGTCGTCGCTGAAAACGCCGCCTTTGGTCAGGAACGCACGACCTTTGTCCAGCTCTTCCAGGGCTTCCTTCAGGCTGCCGCAAACTTGTGGGATCTCTTTGGCCTCTTCAGGCGGCAGGTCGTACAGGTTTTTGTCAGCGGCGTCGCCAGGGTGGATCTTGTTCTGGATACCGTCCAGGCCGGCCATCAGCAGAGCAGCGAAGGCCAGGTATGGGTTGGCAGCCGGGTCCGGGAAGCGGGCTTCGATACGGCGGGCTTTAGGGCTCGACACGTAAGGAATACGGATCGAAGCGGAACGGTTGCGTGCCGAGTAGGCCAGCATGACCGGGGCTTCGAAGCCTGGAACCAGACGCTTGTAGGAGTTGGTGGCCGGGTTGGTGAAGCCGTTCAGGGCCTTACCGTGCTTGATGATGCCGCCGATGAAGTACAGGGCGGTGTCGGACAGGCCGGCATAGCCTTCACCCGCGAAGGTGTTCTTGCCGTCTTTCCAGATCGACATGTGCACGTGCATGCCCGAGCCGTTGTCGCCGTACAGTGGCTTAGGCATGAAGGTGGCAGTGCGGCCGTAGGCGTCGGCCACGTTGTGCACGACGTATTTCAGGGTCTGGGTTTCGTCGGCCTTCTTCACCAGGGTGTTGAACTTGACGCCGATTTCGTTCTGGCCGGCAGTCGCCACTTCGTGGTGGTGAACTTCGACGGTCAGGCCCATTTCTTCCAGTGCGTTGCACATGGAGGTACGGATTTCGTGGTCGTGGTCGAACGGTGGAACCGGGAAGTAGCCGCCCTTGACGCCTGGACGGTGGCCCTTGTTGCCGCCTTCGATGTCCTGGTCGGACATCCAGGAACCTTGTTCGGAGTAGATCTTGAACATGGAGCCGGAGATGTCGGACTTGAATTTCACCTGGTCGAAGATGAAGAACTCTGGCTCTGGACCGGCGAATACGGTGTCGCCGATACCGGTGGCCTTCAGGTGCTCTTCAGCGCGCTTGGCGATGGCACGTGGGTCGCGGTCGTAACCTTGCATGCTCGAAGGTTCGATGATGTCGCAGACCAGGATCAGGGTCGGTTCTTCGGTGAACGGGTCCAGCACAGCGGTTTCGTCGTCCGGCATCAGGATCATGTCGGAGGCTTCGATGCCTTTCCAGCCAGCGATGGAGGAGCCGTCGAACATCTTGCCGGATTCGAAGAAGTCTTCATCCAGCGCATCACGGGCCGGCATGGTCACGTGATGTTGAGTGCCCTTGGTGTCAGTGAAGCGCAGATCAATCCATTTGACGTCATGATCTTTGATGAGTTGAACCGACTTCGACATAGTGTCCTCCGGGGTGGCTTCGGGCTTGGTGTTGGAGTGCCCTTAGAATGTGGGTGATGCCGGCGCGAATACTCTGCCATGGCAACCTGCCTCACAAGGGAGCAAATTGCATGCCAGTGCCCTGTGATGGGTTTTCTGCCCCAAAATCAGGCTTTGTGCGGCGGATTCGGCTAAATTTCGGCCTCTGGCGCACTGCAATGTAGCGCCTGGCTCGATAAATGACCTGTTTTGGTGCACTGAAAACCTTCTGCACATTAATTGGTTAAACCTTGAGCAATTTCCGCTATAATCCGCGCCCCCCTTTTTCGGCTGGCCCAGCGCGCACAGTTTTCATGAAACTAATCGTTAAAGTTTTCCCGGAAATCACCATCAAGAGCCGCCCGGTACGGATGCGTTTCATCCGTCAGTTGGCCAAGAACATCCGTGCCGTGCTCCGCGATCTGGACCCGGCTGTGGTGGTCGGTGGTGTGTGGGACAACCTTGAGCTGGAAACCACCCTCAGCGAGCCCAAGGCCCTGAAGGAGCTGGCCGACCGCCTCTGCTGCATGCCCGGTATCGCGCACTTCCTGCAGGTCGACGAATACCCGCTGGGCGACTTCGACGACATCGTCGCCAAGTGCAAGCAGCACTTCGGCGAGGCCTTGCCCGGGAAGATTTTCTCCGTGCGCTGCAAGCGTGCCGGCAAGCATGAATTCAGCTCCATGGACGTGGAAAAGTACGTCGGCAGCCAACTGCGTCGGCAGTGCGGCGCCGCCGGAATCTCCCTGAAAGAGCCGGAAATCGAAGTGCGGATGGAAATTCGCGACCAACGGTTGTTCGTGATCCACAGCCAGCACAACGGCATCGGCGGCTACCCGCTGGGCGCCCTGGAACAGACCCTGGTGCTGATGTCCGGCGGTTTCGATTCCACAGTGGCGGCCTACCAGATCATGCGCCGCGGCCTGATGGGGCACTTCTGCTTCTTCAACCTGGGTGGACGTGCCCACGAACTGGGCGTGATGGAAGTCGCGCACTACCTATGGAAGAAGTACGGCAGCTCCCAGCGCGTGCTGTTCGTCAGCGTGCCGTTCGAGGAAGTGCTCGGGGAAATTCTCGGCAAAGTCGACAACAGTCATATGGGCGTCATTTTGAAGCGTATGATGTTGCGTGCTGCCTCGAGCATCGCCGATCGCCTGCACATCGATGCACTGGTGACCGGCGAGGCGATTTCCCAGGTGTCCAGCCAGACCCTGCCGAACCTGTCGGTGATCGACTGCGTGACCGAGAAGCTGGTGCTGCGTCCGCTGATCGCCAGCCACAAGCAAGACATCATCGACCTGGCCGAACAGATCGGCACCGCCGACTTCGCCAAGCACATGCCGGAGTACTGCGGGGTCATCTCGGTGAACCCCAAGACCCATGCCAAGCGCCATCGCGTCGAGCATGAAGAGAAAGAATTCGATATGGCGGTGCTCGAGCGTGCGATCGAGCGGGCCAAACTGGTGCCGATCGATCGGGTGATCGACGAGTTGGGCCAGGATTTGCAGATTGAAGAAGTCAGCGAGGCGCTGGCCGGTCAGATCGTCATCGACATCCGTCACCCGGATGCCCAGGAAGACGACCCGCTGGAGCTTGCTGGCATCGAAGTACAAGCGCTGCCGTTCTATGCATTGAATGCCCGCTTCAAGGAACTGGACCCTACGCGCCAGTACCTGCTGTATTGCGACAAAGGCGTCATGAGTCGCCTGCATGCTCACCATCTGCTCAGTGAGGGACATGCCAATGTGCGCGTTTATAGACCGAGCTAAGTGCCCGGGGATGTTCGCCTGTGGCTTGCGTCACCGGCCCCCCGACGCCGCCGTCCAGCTGTAACGGCCAGGCCTGACTCTATTGTTAATCGCTGCCAGCATTTGTCAGCACACCGAATCCTCTGATCGAGATACACAAGTGATCGAAAATCTACGCAACATCGCCATCATTGCCCACGTTGACCATGGTAAGACCACCCTGGTAGACAAACTCCTGCGTCAATCCGGCACCCTGGAGCGCAACGAGCTCAACGACGAGCGCGTGATGGACTCCAACGACCAGGAAAAAGAGCGCGGCATTACCATTCTGGCGAAAAACACCGCCATCAACTGGAACGGCTACCACATCAACATCGTGGACACCCCGGGCCACGCCGACTTCGGCGGCGAAGTTGAGCGCGTCATGTCCATGGTCGACTCCGTGCTGCTGCTGGTCGACGCTCAAGACGGCCCTATGCCGCAAACCCGTTTCGTGACCAAGAAGGCGTTCGAAGCCGGCCTGCGTCCAATCGTGGTGATCAACAAGGTTGACCGTCCGGGCGCGCGTCCTGACTGGGTTCTGGACCAGATCTTCGACCTGTTCGACAACCTGGGCGCCACCGAAGAACAGCTGGACTTCAAAGTCGTCTACGCCTCGGCCCTGAACGGTATTGCCGGTCTGGACCACAGCGAAATGGCTGAAGACATGACCCCGCTGTACCAGTCGATCGTCGACAACGTGCCAGCGCCAAGCGTTGACCGTGACGGTCCGTTCCAGATGCAGATCTCCGCTCTGGACTACAACAGCTTCCTGGGCGTGATCGGCGTTGGCCGTATCGCTCGCGGTCGCGTCAAGCCGAACACCCCGGTTGTGGCCATCGACGTCGACGGCAAGCGCCGCAACGGTCGTATCCTCAAGCTGATGGGTCACCACGGTCTGCACCGCGTGGACGTTGAAGAAGCGGCTGCCGGCGACATCGTCTGCATCAGCGGTTTCGACGAGCTGTTCATCTCCGACACCCTGTGCGACCCGACCGCTGTTGAAGCGATGAAGCCGCTGACCGTCGACGAGCCGACCGTTTCCATGACCTTCCAGGTCAACGACTCGCCATTCTGCGGTAAGGAAGGCAAGTTCGTGACGTCCCGTAACATCAAGGAACGTCTGGACAAAGAGCTGCTGTACAACGTTGCCCTGCGCGTTGAAGAAGGCGACTCGGCCGACAAGTTCAAGGTCTCCGGCCGTGGTGAGCTGCACCTGTCGGTACTGATCGAAACCATGCGTCGCGAAGGCTTCGAGATGGGCGTTGGCCGTCCTGAAGTGATCATCCGTGAAGTGGATGGCGTGAAGCAGGAACCGTTCGAAAACGTCACCATCGACATCCCTGAAGAATCCCAGGGCAAGGTCATGGAAGAGATGGGGCTGCGTAAGGGCGACCTGAGCAACATGGTTCCGGATGGCAAGGGCCGTGTACGCCTGGAATACAACATTCCAGCCCGTGGTCTGATCGGTTTCCGTAACCAGTTCCTGACCCTGACCAACGGTGCAGGCATCCTGACCTCGATCTTCGACCGTTACGCTCCGATGAAGTCCGGCAGCATGTCCGGCCGTCAGAACGGCGTACTGGTATCGGTAGAAACCGGCAAGGCCCTGACCTACTCCCTGGAAACCCTGCAGGCGCGCGGCAAGCTGTTCGTCGAGCACGGCCAGGAAATCTACAACGGTCAGATCGTCGGCCTGAACAGCCGCGACAACGACCTGGGCGTGAACCCTACCAAGGGCAAGAAGCTCGACAACATGCGTGCTTCGGGCAAAGACGAAACCATCGCCCTGGTTCCACCTGTTCGCTTCACCCTGGAACAGGCTCTGGAATTCATCCAGGACGATGAGCTGTGCGAAGTGACTCCTAAGTCCATTCGTCTGCGCAAGAAGATCCTGGACGAAGGCGAGCGTACCCGCGCTGCCAAGAAAGCCAAGAACTGAGTCTTTAGTTCCGGCTGAATGAAAACGCCCCCGGTCGCGAGACCGGGGGCGTTTTTTTGCGCCTGGAGAAAACCTGTTCATGTAGCCGCTGCCGAGCAGCGCGAGGCTGCGACCGGCTGCACAGCAGCCGCAAGACGGCCATCGCAGCCGTTTAGGCATTACGCGCCACCTGGATTTACGGCCGCTGCGCAGCCGGTCGCAGCCTCGCAAGCTCGGCAGCGGCTACAGCAGCGGTAGTAGCGGTGAGGCGCGGTGGCTCAGAAGCGTTCCAGGGTCCGACTGCTGGTGTTGGTCGGACGCTCCAGGGGCTTGGGCTTGTAGGCGCAGTAGCCTGGACGCGGGCCGATCTTCGGATGGTTGCGGCAGGTGTCCGGGCGCTTGTCATAAATGGTGCACAGGCGGCTTTTACGATCCAGATACAGGCAATCGTTGTTGCTCATGCGCTGCAGCGTGAAGATTTCCGATTTCTGGTTGTAGCGCTCGACGATGCCTTCTTTCTGCAGGCGCTTGGCGATGTTCTTCGCCGGCTCGCCGCGCTCGAATTCATCGACGATGCCGATGCGGATCAGGTCCTTGATCTTCACTTCCACCGGCAGGGTGCAGCAGCTGGACATGCAGGAACCGCACATGGGCGCGGAGTATTTGGCCCAGGTATCGAGACGATCGATTTCCGCGGCGGCGATCAGGTTGGACTTCATCAAGGTGGTTTTTCCGGCATGTTCCAGGGCGCGCGATCATACCGGGACTGGTGGATTTTTGAACGACTTTGGGTCGGATTTTTCTTAATGGTCGTCGGATTTATGCCTGGCGGCACGGCATCTGCATCTTTTTTCCCGCAGGCGCCGAAGACTCCCCCCTTGAGCCGAGCCATTTGCAGCAGCGCCGAACCAGAGCCTTCGCCTCGTGTCAGACCGACTAGGCTCAGACCATTCCATGCTCACTGTGTATCTCGTCAGAGGTCGTATCGATGACTCAGGAACCCCTAGCTCGTGACGCTGAGGTGGCCGCTTTTCGCGAAGCCGTCTTGACCAAACTCACCTACGCGGTCGGCAAAGATCCGGACCACGCCTTCGACCACGACTGGTTCGAGGCCATTGCCCTGGCCGCGCGGGACCACATGGTCGACCACTGGATGGATCACACGCGGCAGATGTACCGCAAGGGCCAGAAGCGGGTGTACTACCTGTCCCTGGAGTTCCTGATCGGCCGGCTGCTGTTCGACAGCCTGAGCAATCTCGGCCTGCTGGACGTGGCCCGCGAGGCTCTGACCGATCTGGGGGTGGACCTGGAGCGCATCCGCCTGCTGGAGCCCGATGCGGCCCTGGGCAATGGTGGCCTGGGGCGCCTGGCGGCGTGCTTCATGGAAAGCATGTCGACCCTGGGCCTGGCCGGTCACGGCTACGGCATTCGTTACGAGCACGGCCTGTTCCGCCAGGCGATCGTCGACGGCTGGCAGCAGGAGCAGACCGAGCACTGGCTGGATTTCGGCAACCCCTGGGAGTTCGAGCGCCCCGAGGTGATCTACTCCATCGGCTTTGGCGGCAGCGTCGACAGCGTGACCGACGAGACGGGCAACACGCGCCAGGTCTGGTGGCCGGCGGAGACGGTGCGTGCGGTGGCCTACGACACCCCGGTGGTGGGTTGGCGCGGGGCCAGCGTCAACACCCTGCGCCTGTGGCGGGCCCGGGCCATGGAAGACCTGCACCTGGAGCGTTTCAACGCCGGCGACCACTTGGGCGCGGTGGCGGAAGTGGCCCGGGCCGAAAGCATCTCCCGGGTGCTGTACCCGGCTGACAGCACCGAGGCCGGCCAGGAACTGCGCCTGCGCCAGGAGTACTTCTTTGTCTCGGCGTCGCTGCAGGACCTGCTGCGGCGTCACAAGAACATGCACGACTCGGTGCTCAGCCTTGGCGAGCACGCGGCGATCCAGCTCAATGACACCCACCCGTCGATCGCCGTGGCCGAGCTGATGCGCCAATTGGTGGACCTGCACGGCATCGCCTGGGACGCGGCGTGGCAGATCACCGTGGACACCCTGGCCTACACCAACCACACCCTGCTGCCCGAGGCCCTGGAAACCTGGCCGGTGGGGCTGATGGAGCGCATGCTGCCGCGGCACATGCAGATCATCTACCTGATCAACGCCCAGCACATCGATGCCTTGCGGGCCAAGGGCCTGCACGATTTCGATGTGCTGCGGGCGGTGTCGCTGATCGAGGAGGACAACGGCCGCCGGGTGCGCATGGGCAACCTGGCGTTCCTCGGCTCCCACAGCGTCAATGGCGTGTCCGGCCTGCACACCCAGCTGATGCGCAGCACGGTGTTTTCCGAGCTGCACAAGCTCTACCCCGAGCGGATCAACAACAAGACCAACGGCATCACCTTTCGCCGCTGGCTGTACCAGGCCAACCCGCCCCTCACCGACATGCTGGTGGACGCCCTGGGCCCCGGGCTGCTGGACAACCCCGAGCAGTTGCTGCTGGGGCTGGAGCCCTTTGCCGAGAAGCCGGCGTTTCGCAAGCAGTTCGCCGAGCAGCGCCTGCACAGCAAGCGCGCCCTGGCCGCGCTCATCCACGAGCGCCTGGGGATCGCGATCAACCCGGCGGCGCTGTTCGATGTGCAGGTCAAGCGCATCCACGAGTACAAGCGCCAGTTGCTCAACCTGCTGCACACCGTGGCGCTGTATCAGGCGATCCGCGCCGAGCCGGAAACCGACTGGGTGCCTCGGGTGAAGATCTTCGCCGGCAAGGCGGCGGCCAGCTATCACCAGGCCAAACTGATCATCAAGCTGACCAACGACATCGCCCGCACGGTGAACAGCGATCCGACCGTGCGCGGTTTGCTCAAGGTGGTGTTCCTGCCCAACTACAACGTCAGCCTGGCGGAAAGCATCATTCCCGCCGCCGACCTGTCGGAGCAGATTTCCACCGCCGGCTTCGAGGCTTCGGGCACCAGCAACATGAAATTCGGCCTCAACGGCGCCCTGACCATCGGCACCCTGGACGGCGCCAACGTCGAGATGTGCGAGCAGGTCGGTGCCGAGCACATGTTCATCTTCGGCCTCAGTGCCCAGCAGGTTGAGGCGCGCAAGCGCAATGGCGAATTCAGCGCGGTGCCGGACATCGCCGCCTCGCATCGGCTCAACGATGTACTGCAGGCGATTCGCGGCGGGGTGTTCTCCCCGGACGATCCGTCGCGCTACACCGGGCTGATCGATTCGCTGATCGACTATGACCGGTTCCTGGTCTGCGCCGATTTCGACGCCTACTGGGACGCCCAGGCCCGGGTCGAAGCGTGCTGGCACGACTCCGCGCAATGGTGGCGTTCGGCGGTGCTCAACACTGCGCGCATGGGCTGGTTCTCTTCGGACCGGACTATCCGCGAATACGCCACGGAGATCTGGAAGGCCCTGGACTGAGGGGGCCGGGAAAATGTTCGAACTGTGCACAAGGCCCAACGTTTGTTGGGCCGGATCGATATACTGAGCGGCGATTTTATCTCCCGGATGGTGTCTTTTGGGCCGCGCTCGGCTTCCAATCGGGGAGATATCTGCGTCGGCAGGCCGGCTCCCGCACTGGGTGGTTGGGCCCGCTTGCCTGCCAAGTCTCGACACCGCCGTACCCGTCCGTCAGTGGACCGCTTAGGGATATCGACACATGCAATGGATGTTCATGCTGCTGGGTGCCTTGCTGGGCTGGATCGTCGACCAGTCCATCAGCGATGCCCTGATTGGCGCGCTACTGGGCCTGGTGCTTGGCCTGGCCATTCGTTTCGGTGCCCTGCAGCGACAGGTGCTCGACCAGCACCGTGAGCTGGAGCAGGCGAAAAGCACCCTCGCCACCCTGGGTCAGCGCCTGGCCCAGCTGGAAACCCCCGGCGGTGCTGCCCAGGCGCTTGCCGAACCCCAGCACAGCACCCCGCCTGCCGAGGCAAGCAGCGGCTTGAGCGCCGCGCCCGAGCTGCAGGACCTGCCTGAATTCATCCTTGACGAAGTCCGGCCCGTGGAACCGGCACCGGCGGCGGCCGAGCTGGTCTGGGAGTTGCCCGCTGCGCCGCGTGCCGGCGCGGCGCTCGACGCCAGCCAGCCGCTGCCGGAGTCGGTCTGGCAGCCCCAGGCGCCGGCCGCTGAGCCTGCCGTGGCGCAGCCGCGGGAGCCGAACCTGATCGAGCGCGCCATCAGCGGGGCGCGCAACTGGCTGTTCGGCGGCAACACCGTGCTGCGGGTCGGCGTGGTGCTGTTGTTCCTCGGCCTGGCCTTCCTGCTGCGCTACGCCACCGAAGGCATGGTGGTGCCCATCGAACTGCGTTACGCCGGCGTCGCGGCCAGCTCCCTGGGCCTGCTGGGGCTGGGCTGGTGGCTGCGGCGGCGCAACAGCAACTACGCCCTGATGCTGCAGGGCACGGGCATCGCCGTGCTTTACCTGACGGTGTTCGCCGCCATGCGCCTGCACCCGTTGCTCGACCCTTCCGCGGCCCTGGGCCTGCTGGTGGCGGTCACGCTGTTCTCGGCGATTCTGGCCATCACCCAGGATGCCCTGGGGCTGGCGGCCGCTGCGGCCCTCGGCGGTTTCGCCGCGCCGATCCTGACCTCCACCGGTGCCGGCAGCCATGTGGCGCTGTTCAGCTACTTCGCGCTGCTCAATGCCGGCATTCTGGCCATCGCCTGGTTCAAGGCCTGGCGCCTGCTCAACCTGATCGGTTTTGTCGGCACCTTCGGCATCGGCTTTGCCTGGGGCCTGCGCTCCTACACGCCGGAGCTGCTGTGGAGCACCGAACCCTTCCTGATCCTGTTCTTTGTCATGTACCTGGCCATCGGCCTGCTGTTCACCCGGCGCAAGCTGCTGGAGACGCGCGATGCGCCAGCGGACGACAGCCGCCAGGCGTTGCTGCACTGGTCGGCGCGCAAGGGCGATTACGTCGACGGCAGCCTGCTGTTCGGCCCGCCGCTGGTGGGCTTCGGCCTGCAACTGGCGCTGGTCCAGCACCTGGAGTTCGCCGCCTCCTTCAGTGCCCTGGCCCTGGGTCTGATCTACATGGTCCTGGCACGGCTGCTGATGGGCGGCCGCGCTCTGTTGCTGGGTGAAACCTGCCTGGCGCTGGGGGTGATTTTCGCCACCCTGGCCATTCCCCTGGGCCTGGATGCGCGCTGGACGTCCGCGGCCTGGGCGGTGGAGGGCGCGGGGGTCTTCTGGCTCGGCCTGCGTCAGCAGCGTCCCCTGGCCCGGATCTTCGCCTTGCTGCTGCAGCTGGGCTCGGCCCTGGCCTTCCTCAGTGAGCTGCGCCCCGGCGATTCCAGCCTGCTGGACGGTGCGCCGTTGGGCGCGCTATTGCTCGGTGCTGCGCTGCTGTTCAGCTTCGACCAGTTGCGCCGGGCCGACAAGGCCTGCTCGGCGAGCTGGGAGCAGGGCATTGCGCCGATCCTGGCAGTGGCCGGGCTGGGCTTCCTGTACCTGCTGGCGCCGCTGTTCTTGTTCACCCAGGGCACGGCCATCAGTTGGGCCCTGGCTGGGCTGGCGACCTTGTTTGTCGGCCTGCGCCTGCAATCGCGGACCTTCCTGTTCACGGCCTTTGCCGTGCAACTGTTGGGCGGTGGGCTGTTTTTGATGCGCCTGCAAGGCGCGGGCGGCGATGCCGGCGCGGTGTTGAGCGCCGGCTGGAGCGGCCTGATGAGCGCCTCGCTGATTGGCCTGACCCTGATCGGTGGCATGCTTCTGGCCGCGCGCAACGACATGGTGCGCCATGACCCGCGCCTGCTGCGGGGCTTGTCGGTGGTGCTGCTGGCCGGGTTGATGATGATCAACCTGGCGGTGCTGTTCGTGCTGCCCTGGCGTACCGCCAGCGGCGTCTGGGCCGCCAGTGGCCTGTTGATCATCTGGCTCAGCCTGTATCTGCAGCAGCGGGCCAGTTTTGCCTTTGGCCTGCTGTTGCAGGTGATTGGCGGCAGCACGTTCCTGCTGGCCGGCGCGGACGGGCTCTTGGGGGGCGTGGTCGAGGGCGTGCGTCCGTTGGCCAATGGCGATTTCTGGACGCCGATGGTCCTGGCCCTGGCGGCGCTGCTGGGAGCCTGGCGCTTGCAGCGGGGCAATCACGGCTCGGCCTTCGACGCCTTGAGCCTGGGGCATCTGTCCGATCTGCTGCTGGCCTGGGGCGCTTGCTGGTGGGCATTTACCTGGTTCAAGGAAGTGCTGCGTTTCGCCCCGGCGCATTGGCAGGCGAGCCTGTTGCTGCTGATCACGGCCCTCAGCGTGCTGCTCTGTGCACTGTTGGCCCGGCGCCTGCAGTGGAAGTCCCTGGGGCTGGTGTGCAGCCTGCTGATACCGGCGGGGGCCCTGGTGCTGCTGGCGTCCTGGACGTCGCGCTATCACCCGGCGGCGGATCTGGGCTGGCTGGCCTGGAGCCTGTTGTTCATCGTGCACTTCTTCAGTTTGCGGCGCCTGGAGGCCTGGCTGCCGGCGCGAATCTTGAGCACGGCCCATGTGCTGGGCTGCTGGTTGCTGATCGGCGTGCTGGCGCTGGAGCTGCGCTATGGCTTGCTGCTGTTGTCCGAGCAGTACAACGCCTGGCGCTGGCTGGGCTGGGCGATCCTGCCGAGCCTGTACCTGGTGGCGATGGCCGCGCCGCGCCCCTGGCCGTGGCCGGTCAGTGCGCATTCCCGTGAATATCGCCTGTATGCCGCGCTGCCCCTGGCGCTGCTGATGCTGGGCTGGTTCTGGCTGGCCAATACCTTCAGCGATGGCCGCGCCGAACCGCTGCCGTACCTGCCGCTGCTCAACCCCCTGGAACTGGGGCTGCTGTTTGCCCTGTTCGGCGTCTATGTCTGGTCGCGCAGCGCGGTGCAGGAACTGGCGATCCGCGCCGATTACGCCGAGCGTGGCACGCAGTTGCTGGCGGGAATTTCCCTGTTCGCCTTCTTCACCGTGCTGGTGATGCGTGCGGCCCATCATTGGAGCGGCGTGCCGTTCCAGCCGGATGCCTTGCTTGAGTCGATGATGGTCCAGGCCGGGCTGTCTATCGTCTGGACCCTGATTGCCCTGGGCCTGATGATCGGCGGGCATCTGCGCCATCGGCGTGAAGTCTGGCTGATCGGCGCGGTGCTGATCGCCGTGGTGGTGGCCAAGCTGTTCCTGGTGGAGTTGAGCAACCGTGGTGGGCTGGCGCGGATCGTCTCATTCATCGGGGTGGGGGGACTGCTGTTGGTGGTGGGCTATTTCGCGCCGTTGCCGCCCAAGCGCGCCGAGGCCGAATCCGCGCCCGGAAAACCGTTGGATGAAGGAGTGTCATCGTGAGTTCGAAGCTGAGCCTGGGCTGGTGGGGCGCTGTGAGCCTGTGTGTGGCGCTGTCCGCCGTGGCCCAGGACAAGCCGGGGGACTTCAAGTCCCAGGCCCCCTTGACCCTGAGTGGCGAGGGGCCCTGGTATCGCCTGGAGCTGCCGCTGGAGGTGCAGCTGCATGCCAGCCAGACCGATCTGCGGGATGTCCGCGTGTTCAATGCCGCCGGCGAGCCCCAGGCCTATGCCCTGGCCCGTCAACAGGCACAGACCCGCGAGCAGCAGAGCCTCACGGAGGTGAAGTGGTTCCCGCTGTACAGCTCGGCGCAAGCCGGCGACAGCACCCCCAGCGTGCGGGTGCAATCCAGCGCCAACGGCACCCTGGTGGAGGTGCAGCCGGCCACGCAGTTGGAGGCGGGCGAGGAAGTGCTGCGCGGCTGGCTGCTGGATGCCAGTGGCATCAAGGCCCCGCTGCAGCAACTGCTGCTGGACTGGACCAGCGAGCGCGACGGTTTCCAGCGTTTCAGCATCGAGGCCAGCGACGACCTGCAGCACTGGCAATCCTGGGGGGACGGCCAGGTGGCGCGCCTGTCATTTGCCGACGAGCGGATCGAGCAGCATGAAGTGGCCTTGCCCGGGCAGTCGGCGCGCTACCTGCGCCTGCTGTGGAACACCCCGCAATCGGCGCCGGTGCTGACCTCGGCGCAACTGCAGAGCAGCAGCACTACCAGCCTGCCGTCGCCGCTGGTGTGGTCCCAGCCCCTGCGCGGCACCGCCGCCAAGGCTGGCGAATACACCTGGCAACTGCCCATGGGGCTGAATGTCGAGCGGGTGCGCATCGACCTCAAGGAGGCCAACACGCTGGCACCGGCGACCCTGTATGGCCGCCGTGACAGCAGCCTGCCCTGGCAGACCCTGAATAACGGCCTGCTGTACCGCCTGACTCAGAATGGCCAGGACGTGCAGCAGAACGAACTGCAACTGCCGGGGCAGACCGTGCAACAGTTGAAACTGACGGTGGACGAGCGTGGCGGCGGCCTGGGGGCCGAGGCGCCGACCCTGGCGTTTGCCGTGCGCGGCACGCAACTGGTGTTCCTGGCCCGGGGCGCCGGGCCTTACACGCTGGCGCTGGGCAACCCGAGCGCGGTGGCGGCCAACCTGCCGCTGACCACGCTGATTCCCGATTACAGCCCGCAGCGCCTCAAGGAACTGGGCCAGGCCAAGGTCGAGGGCGCGGCGCCGTTGACGCCAGTTGCGGCCACGGCGCCCGCCGGCGCCGCGGCCGTGGGGCCGGACTGGAAGAAGATCGGCCTGTGGGCCGTGCTGCTGCTGGGGGTGCTGGCCCTGGCCGGGATGGCGGTGAGCCTGCTGCGCAAACCGGCGGCCAAATCCTGATCACTGTGGCGGGGGCAAGTGCCCTCGCGACAAATCCGTCTACGCTGAAAACCGCTGCCTGAACTCTATCTGGCAGTTCCCTGTCTGAGAGGAGGAAATGCGCCCCGACTCGCGTTAAACTGCGCGGGTTTTCAACCTCCCCCATTCCTCCGGAGCCGTCCATGTCCCGCGTTACCCTGAGTCGCTATTTGATTGAGCAGACCCGCAGCAACAACACTCCTGCCGATCTGCGCTTCCTGATCGAAGTGGTGGCGCGTGCTTGCAAGGAGATCAGCCACGCCGTGTCCAAAGGCGCCCTGGGTGGTGTCCTGGGCAGCATGGGCACGGAAAACGTGCAGGGCGAAGTGCAGAAGAAGCTCGATGTGATCTCCAACGAGATTCTCCTGGAAGCCAACGAATGGGGCGGTCACCTGGCCGGCATGGCGTCCGAGGAAATGGACAATGCCTACCAGATTCCCGGCAAATACCCCAAAGGCGCCTACCTGCTGGTATTCGACCCGCTGGACGGTTCGTCGAACATCGACATCAACGCCCCGGTCGGCACCATCTTCTCCGTGCTGCGCTGCCCGAACGAGTACCTGAGCCAGAACGAAGCCTTGAACGAAAAGGCCTTTCTGCAGCCGGGCACCCAGCAGGTCGCTGCCGGTTACGCCATCTACGGTCCACAGACCATGCTGATCCTGACCCTGGGCCACGGCGTCAAGGGCTTCACCCTGGATCGTGAGATGGGCAGCTTCGTGCTGACCCACGAAGACATCAAGATTCCGGAATCCACCCAGGAATTCGCCATCAACATGTCCAACGAGCGTCACTGGGAAGCCCCGGTCAAGCGCTACGTGGACGAGCTGCTGGCCGGCGATACCGGTCCGCTGAAAAAGAACTACAACATGCGCTGGGTCGCGGCGATGGTTGCCGACGTGCACCGTATCCTGACCCGTGGCGGCCTGTTCATGTACCCACGCGACAGCCGCGAGCCGGAGAAGCCGGGCAAACTGCGCCTGATGTACGAAGCCAATCCGATGTCCTTCCTCATCGAGCAGGCCGGCGGTTCTTCCACCGACGGTCACCAGCGCATCCTCGACATTCAGCCTGAAGGCCTGCACCAGCGTGTTGCGGTATTCCTCGGCTCGAAAGAAGAAGTGGCTCGCGTGACGGGCTACCACAAGGAGTAAGACATGGCCGCGCCCTGGCAGCCTCTGCTTGATTGGTGGTTCGGCTCAGCCGAAAAGCCGGCGGAGATTGTCGCTGCCAAGGGCCGGCTGTGGTTTGGCAAGCGCGACAGCCAGGACCTCGAAGCGCGCCAGCGCTTTGCGGGTCTGGTGGAGCAGGCACTGGCCGGCGGATTGGCCGAGTGGACGCAAAGTCCCCAAGGTTGGCTGGCCCTGGTGCTGCTGCTCGATCAGTTACCGCGGATGATCTACCGCGACACCCCCAAGGCATTCTCTGGCGACGCCCGTGCCCAGGCACTGGTGGCGCAAGGCATCGCCGCGGATTTTGACCGGCGCCTGCCGGCCATGCAGCGCTGCTTCATCTACCTGGTGTTCGAGCATTGCGAGCACCTGGCGGTGCAGAACGAAGGGGTTTCGCGCTTTGCTGCTCTGCATGACGAACAGCCCGAGGATGATCGTCCGGTATTCGCCGATCACCTGGACTACGCCGAGCGGCACCAGAAGGTCATTGCCCGCTTCGGGCGCTTCCCCCATCGCAACGCCATCCTCGGCCGTGAATCCACTGCCGAGGAACTGGCCTTCCTGCGCGAGCCTGGTTCGCGTTTTTAAGCGCGCGTTCGCCGGCAAGCCGGCTCCTACGCAAGAGTGGTAGGAGCCGGCTGCCGGCGAAGCTGCTCCTCAGATACGGAAGCTGCCCACCAGATGCTGCAGGCGCTTGGCCTGTTGTTCCAGGTCTGCGCAGGCACGCAGGGTGGCTTGCAGGTTTTCCACCCCTTCCTGATTCAGGGTGTTGATCTCGGTGATGTCGACGTTGATCGACTCCACCACCGCAGTCTGTTCCTCGGTGGCGGTGGCCACCGACTGGTTCATGCCATCGATCTCGCCGATGCGTTGGGTCACGCTGCCCAGGCGTTCGCCGGCCTGGTTGGCGATGCCGACGCTGCTTTCGCTCTCGCGCTGGCTTTCGGTCATGGTGCCCACCGCTTCGCGGGCGCCCACTTGCAGCTCCTCGATCATTTTCTGCACTTGCTGCGCCGAATCCTGGGTACGGTGCGCCAGGTTGCGCACCTCGTCCGCCACCACCGCGAAGCCGCGCCCGGCCTCACCGGCGCGGGCCGCTTCAATGGCGGCGTTGAGGGCCAGCAGATTGGTCTGCTGAGAGATGCTGGTGATCACCTCAAGGATCTGCCCGATGTTCACCGTATTGCTGTTGAGCGTCTCGATGTTGTCGCAGGAGCTGCTGATCTTCGCCGACAGCTGATGCATGGCGGCGATGGTCTGATCCACCACTTGCTGGCCGTCTTGCGCCAGGCTGCGGGCCTCGCTGGAGTGCTGCGAGGCGAGGGCGGCGTTCTGGGCGATTTCCTGGGCGGCGGCGCCCAACTGGTTGATGGCCGCGGCCACGCTGCTGGTGCGCGAAGCCTGTTGGTCGGAGTTGAACATCGACGAGTTGGAGGCGGCGACTACGCGCAGGGCCACTTCGTTGACCTGGCCGGTGGCCGAGGACACTTCGCGGATCGAGCTGTGGATGCGTTCGACGAAACGGTTGAACGACAGCCCCAGGGTGCCGAATTCGTCATGGCCATGGATCACCAGGCGCTTGGTCAGGTCGCCTTCGCCTTCGGCGATGTCGTGCATGGCCCGGCCCATCACGTGCAGCGGCTGCATCAGCATGCGGATCAACATGCCCAGCAGACTGATGATGATCACCACCGCAATCAGCATGGCGATGATCGCCGAGGTGCGAAATTCACTGAGCACGGCGAAGGCGGTGTCCTTGTCCAGGACCAGGGCCACGTACCAGTCGGCCGAAGGCACGCCGTTGACATGGGTGAAGGAGATCAACTGGGTCTTGCCATTGAGCTGCACTTCTTTCAGCCCGGGGCTGATGCTCGGGGCGCCCGCGGGGTAGGCCTCGGCGAGACTCTTGAGCACCAGCTTGCTGTCGGGGTGGATCAGGATCTTGCCATCGGCGCTGACGATGAAGGCCTGGCCATGACCGCCGAAGTTCAGCGAGTTGATGATGGCGCTGATGCTCGACAGATCGATGTCGGCGCCGGCAACGCCGATCATCTGGTTCTGATGCTGCACCGGGGTGGCCACGGTGATCACCAGCTTGCCGGACGAAGCGGCGATGTAGGGTTCGGTGACGATGGTCCGTTGCGCGCCGGTGGCCGCCTTGTACCAGCCGCGGGCGCGGGGGTCGTAGTCGGCGGCGCGATTGCCGGCCGGCACCGAAAACATCACGCCGTCCTGGCCGCCGAAGTAGCTGAGCTGGAAGTTGCCGGTGTAGGCGGGCAGGCCGACGCTGCGTTTCAGGCTCTCGGCGCCGCTGCCGTCCACGGCAATCTGCTGGGCCAGAGACTGCAGGAGCTGGATGCGGCTTTCCAGCCAGGTCTGGATATTGCTGGTGGTCAGGCTGCCCAGTTCCTGCATGGTTGACTCGGTGCTATTGCGCAGGGCTTCGCGCTGTCGGTAGTCGTTGAACAGAATAAAACAGGCGAACGCGACGGCCACCACCAGGGCGGCGGCGAGCAGGATCTTGTGGCTGAACTTCATGTTTCTGGTCATTAAGTGAACTACCGCGATGGGCTGGTCAACGAGGGGGCGTCAATTTGCCACAGTGGAAGGTTTTGCGCTGCAGTTATGTCGACTGGCCATCAAGGAAGATGAGGAGCGGGCGGGGAAAACCGA
Source organism: Pseudomonas sp. Os17 (assembly GCF_001547895.1). Taxonomy (NCBI): domain Bacteria; kingdom Pseudomonadati; phylum Pseudomonadota; class Gammaproteobacteria; order Pseudomonadales; family Pseudomonadaceae; genus Pseudomonas; species Pseudomonas sp. Os17. The sequence goes on from NZ_AP014627.1 coordinate 422,882, forward strand.
CGAACTGCAGGGCCGGGTGAAAAGGTGCTTGATTTGCCGGGAAAATGCCTCGCTCGCCGGGCAACAAATACCCGGTCGCGCGGGGAACCAGAAGGGGGTTTTCTCTTCTAAGCTTCTGGTTGGCTGACAGGCCTTCCCCCCTTCGTCCAGGAGTTCACCATGTCCCTGCGTTCTCTCGCTCTGTTGTCCTTCTGCGTGCTGCTGGCCGCGTGCAGCAAGGTCAATCAGGAAAACTATTCCAAACTCTCGGCGGGCATGCCCAAGGCCGAGGTCGAACAACTCCTGGGTAAGCCGACCGACTGTTCGGGCGCGCTGGGTATGTCCAGTTGCACCTGGGGCGACAAGAACAGCTTTATCAGCGTGCAGTATGCCGGTGACAAGGTGCTGATGTTTTCCGGGCAAGGCCTGAAGTAAGAACCGGGGCCTCGGGCCCACGGGAGAAAAATAATGATGCGTTTTGTTTTCACTCTTCTGGTCGGCCTGCTCTTGGCCGGCTGCGCCACGTCCCGGGACGATTCGCTGGCGCCCAAGACTGTCAACCATGTCGATCTCAAGCGTTACCAGGGGACCTGGTACGAGCTGGCGCGGTTGCCGATGTATTTCCAGCGTAACTGCGCGCAATCCGAGGCGCGTTACACCCTGTTGCCGGAGGGCAACGTGGCGGTGCTCAATCGCTGCCTGACCCCGGAGTGGAAGTGGGAAGAGGCCCGGGGTACCGCCACGCCTCAGGTGCCGGGCAAGACCGACAAGCTGTGGGTCGAGTTCGATAACTGGTTCTCGCGGCTGCTGCCGGGAGCGACCAAGGGCGACTACTGGGTGCTGTATGTCAGCGATGACTACAAGACCGCGATTGTCGGCAACCCCAACCGGCGCTACCTGTGGTTGCTGTCGCGCACGCCCGAGGTCAACGAGACGGTGCGCGAAGAGTTGCTGAGCAGGGCGCGTCAGCAGGGTTATGACACCACGCGATTGATCTGGCGGGTGTCGGACTCGGCCATGGCCAAGACCTCGAAGTAGACCTGTAGGAGCCGGCTTGCCGGCGAAGGCGCTTTCATGGACGCTTTCGCCGGCAAGCCGGCTCCTGTGCCTATGGGTCAGTTGAGCAGGTCGCGCAGGACCTGGGTGAAGGCCCGGCTGCTGTCTTCTTCGGCGCCATGGTGCCCGTCACGCACAACCCACTGGCCACCCACCATCACATCCCGCACCTGACGGTCGCCACCGGCAAACAGCCAGCGGTTGAGAATGCCATCGCCCTCGGCCGTGGCCAGGTAGGGGTCGTTGCCATCCAGCACCAGCCAGTCGGCACGCTTGCCCACGGCCAGGGCACCCATGTCTTGCCCCAGGGCCTGGGCGCCGCCGTCCAGCGCGGCGTCGTACAAGGTCCGCCCCACCATGGGCTGGTCGGCGCGGTACAGGCGGTTGCGCCGCTGATCCCGCAGGCGCTGGCCGTATTCCAGCCAGCGCAGCTCTTCCACCACGCTCAGCGAAACATGGCTGTCGGAGCCGATGCCCAGGCGCCCGCCCTGGGCGAGGAAATCCACGGCCGGGAAGATGCCGTCCCCCAGGTTGGCTTCGGTGGTCAGGCACAGGCCGGCAATGGCCCGGCTCTTGGCCATGAGGCTGACTTCTTCCGGGTTGGCGTGAGTGGCGTGGACCAGGCACCAGCGCTGGTCCACCGCGACGTTTTCGTACAGCCATTGCAGGGGACGGCGTCCGCTCCAGGCCAGGCAGTCGTCAACTTCCTTCTGTTGCTCGGCGATATGGATATGCACCGGACACTGGCGGTCGCTGGCGGCCAGCACTTCGCTGATCTGCTGGGGCGTGACTGCGCGCAACGAGTGAAAGCACAGGCCCAGTTGCTGGTTGGCCTGTTGCGCCAGCACGGGTTGCAGGCGCTGTTGCAGCTGGAGGTAGTTTTCCGTGCTGTTGATGAAGCGGCGCTGGCCGTCATTCGGCGCCTGGCCACCAAAGCCCGAGTGGCTGTAGAGCACGGGTAGCAGGGTCAGGCCGATGCCGCTGGCGGCGGCCGCCTGGCTGATGCGTCGGGACAGCTCGGCAGGGTCGGCGTAGGGCCGGCCATCGCTGTCGTGGTGCACGTAATGAAATTCGGCCACCGAGGTGTAGCCGGCCTTGAGCATTTCGATGTACAGCTGGCGGGCGATGATCTCCAGCTGTTCGGGGCTGATCTTGCCCACCAGGCGGTACATCAGGTCGCGCCAGGTCCAGAAGCTGTCGTTGGGGTTGCCGGCCACTTCCGCCAGCCCGGCCATGGCCCGCTGGAACGCGTGGGAGTGCAGGTTGGGCATGCCGGGCAGCAGCGGGCCCTTGAGCCGTTGTGCACCTTCGGCGCTGGCGTTGGCCTGGATCTGTGTCAACAGGCCATCGGGGCTGACTTCAAGACGTACATGGTTGGCCCATCCATCAGGCAGCAGCGCGCGTTCGGCGAAGAAGGCGGACATGGTTCAAGCACCCCATCGTGTGTTATTTGTATATACATATACAGACGTTTGCCTGCCCGGTAAACTCCGGCAAGCTAGTCACCTTTTTTCCTCAACAAGGATTTCCTGTGCCGACTCCGCCTGCCAAATCGCCGCTGGCTGCCCATCTGGGCGATAGTCCGGCGCCCTTGTATGCCCGCGTCAAACAGATGATCACCCAGCAGATCGAGAGCGGAAACTGGCCACCGCATTACCGGGTTCCCTCGGAAAGCGAGCTGGTCAACCAGCTGGGTTTCAGCCGCATGACCATCAACCGCGCGCTGCGTGAGATGACCGCCGAAGGCATGCTGGTGCGCATGCAGGGCGTGGGCACTTTCGTCGCCGAGCCCAAGAGCCAGTCGGCCCTGTTCGAAGTGCACAACATTGCCGACGAGATCGCTTCCCGCGGTCATCGCCACACCTGCCAGGTCATCACCCTGGGTGAAGAGGCCGCCGGTTCCGAGCGTGCCCTGGCCCTGGACATGCGTGAAGGGCAGAAGGTCTTCCACTCGCTGATCGTGCATTTCGAGAACGACATCCCGGTGCAGATCGAGGATCGCTTCGTCAACGCCCTGGTGGCGCCGGAGTACCTCAAGCAGGACTTCACCCTGCAAACCCCTTACGCCTACCTGTCCCAGGTGGCGCCGCTGACCGAGGGCGAGCATGTGGTCGAGGCGATCCTCGCCGAGCCCGAGGAGTGCCGGCTGCTGCAGATCGAGCGCGGCGAGCCGTGCCTGCTGATTCGCCGTCGCACCTGGTCCGGACGTCAGCCGGTGACCGCTGCCCGCTTGATCCACCCTGGCTCCCGTCATCGTCTGGAAGGACGCTTTCACAAATGATCCGACCCACCCTGTTACGCGCCACCGACTACCCGCGCATGCCCTGGAAAAACGGCGGCGGCAGCACCGAAGAAATCACCCGTGACGCCGGCACCGGCCTGGAAGGCTTTGGCTGGCGCCTGTCGATTGCCGACATTGGCGAGTCCGGCGGCTTCTCCAGCTTTGCCGGTTATCAGCGGATCATCACCGTGCTGCAAGGCGCGGGCATGCAACTGACGGTGGATGGTCAGGCCGTGCGCCCGTTGCTGCCGCTGGACCCCTTCGCCTTCAGTGGCGCCAGCCAGGTGAGCTGCGCACTGCTGGACGGGGCGATCCGCGACTTCAACCTGATTTACTGCCCTGAGCGTTATGCCGCTCGTTTGCAGTGGCTCGATGGTCAGCAGCGCTTCTTTACCCAGGCCCACACCGTGCTGGTGTTCAGTGCCGCCGAGCAAGCCTGGGTGGACACGGGCAGCAGCCCGTTGCAGGCGCTGGGTCGTTACGATTGCCTGCGTCTGGATGGCAATGCCGGAGTACTGGAGATCGCCACCGACGGACGCTGCTGCGTCATCGAGCTCACCGTCCGCTGATGTCCATGGGCTGTCGCAGTCCGGGATACGGACCGCGACGGCTGCAGGTTTCCCCTCCTTATAGCTTCCCTTCGATGACCCGCGGATGCTGGTCCGCGGCACTGGTGTGTGCGGCGCATCTTTTCCGGTCGGGGCGGTGTCTCCGGCGCACCCATTTGTTACCGAACGCCCCAGGACAGCGCAAAACCGCTGTTTGGTAACAGCCTGTCGGCTGAGCAAAATCCTCTTCTCGAAAAATCTCGCTTGTTTGAAAGCCTTGTTCCACAAGGCCCGCGGTTTCATCCACGGGCTTTTCAGGGATGTCTCATGCAAGTTGGCCGCTTGATTGCATATGCTTGTATGTACAAGTAAATATGTGTGCGTAAGAGTCGATGGAATCCTCTTCGCACCTTGGACTCATCGCCGAGGAGTTTTTCCGTGACTGACAGCAAACCCACCAAATTCCGCAACGTCGAAATCCGTGCCGCACGTGGCAACAAGCTGACCGCCAAGAGCTGGCTGACCGAAGCGCCGCTGCGCATGCTGATGAACAACCTCGATCCGGAAGTCGCCGAGAACCCCAAGGAACTGGTGGTCTACGGTGGCATTGGTCGCGCCGCGCGCAACTGGGAGTGCTACGACAAGATCGTGGACGCCCTGACCCAGCTGAATGACGACGAAACCCTGCTGGTGCAGTCCGGCAAGCCGGTGGGTGTGTTCAAGACCCACAGCAACGCGCCACGGGTGCTGATCGCCAACTCCAACCTGGTACCGCACTGGGCCAGTTGGGAGCACTTCAACGAGCTGGACGCCAAGGGCCTGGCCATGTACGGCCAGATGACCGCCGGCAGCTGGATCTACATCGGTAGCCAGGGCATCGTCCAGGGCACTTATGAAACCTTCGTCGAAGCCGGTCGCCAGCATTACGACTCCAACCTCAAGGGCCGCTGGGTCCTGACCGCCGGCCTGGGTGGCATGGGCGGCGCGCAACCGCTGGCCGCGACCCTGGCCGGGGCCTGCTCGCTGAACATCGAGTGCCAGCAGACCAGCATCGACTTCCGCCTCAAGACCCGCTACGTCGACGAGCAGGCCACCGACCTGGACGACGCCCTGGCGCGGATCAAGAAATACACCGCCGAAGGCCGCGCGATCTCCATCGCCCTGTGTGGCAACGCTGCCGAAATCCTGCCGGAACTGGTGCGTCGCGGCGTGCGTCCGGACATGGTCACCGACCAGACCAGCGCCCACGACCCGCTCAACGGCTACCTGCCCAAGGGCTGGACCTGGGAGCAGTACCGCGACCGCGCCAAGACCGAGCCGGCTGCCGTGATCAAGGCCGCCAAGCAGTCGATGGCCGAACACGTCAAAGCCATGCTCGCCTTCCAGAAGATGGGCGTCCCGACCTTCGACTACGGCAACAACATCCGCCAGATGGCCCAGGAAGAGGGCGTCGAGAATGCCTTCGACTTCCCGGGGTTCGTGCCGGCCTACATCCGTCCGCTGTTCTGCCGTGGCGTTGGTCCATTCCGCTGGGCGGCGCTGTCCGGCGACCCGCAGGACATCTATAAGACCGACGCCAAGGTCAAGGAACTGATCCCCGACGACGCCCACCTGCACAACTGGCTGGACATGGCCCGCGAGCGCATCAGCTTCCAGGGCCTGCCGGCGCGGATCTGCTGGGTCGGCCTGGGCCAGCGCGCCAAGCTCGGCCTGGCGTTCAACGAGATGGTGCGCAGCGGCGAGCTGTCGGCGCCGATCGTCATCGGTCGCGACCACCTCGACTCCGGCTCCGTGGCCAGCCCGAACCGTGAAACCGAATCCATGCAGGACGGCTCCGACGCCGTGTCCGACTGGCCGCTGCTCAACGCCCTGTTGAACACCGCCAGCGGTGCGACCTGGGTTTCCCTGCACCACGGTGGCGGTGTCGGCATGGGCTTCTCCCAGCATTCGGGGATGGTCATCGTCTGCGACGGCACCGATGAAGCGGCCGAGCGGATTGCCCGGGTGCTGCACAACGATCCGGCCACCGGGGTCATGCGTCATGCCGACGCCGGTTACCAGATCGCCATCGACTGCGCCAAGGAACAGGGCCTGAACCTGCCGATGATCACCGGCAAGTAACCGGAGCGTCGGTTCACCCACTCTCCCTGTAGGAGCCCGCTTGCTGGCGAAGCAAGCACCGCGCGGCATCAGATGCACCGCCTCGCGAGCAAGCTCGCTTCTACAGTGGATATCGTCAGTAGTGCCCATAGAGGTTTGACGTCCATGGCTTTAGCGAATGATCGTGCCAACAACAAACCGTTGATTGAAAGGCGTTCGATCGACTACATCCCGGAAGCGGAAAGACACGGTCGTCTACTGAGCCAGTTCACCCTGTGGCTGGGTGCCAACCTGCAGATCACGGCGATCGTCACCGGCGCTCTGGCGGTGGTGCTGGGCGGTGATGTGTTCTGGTCGTTGATCGGGCTGTTGATCGGGCAACTGCTGGGCGGCGCAGTGATGGCGCTGCATGCGGCGCAAGGGCCGAGGCTCGGCCTGCCGCAGATGATTTCCAGCCGGGTGCAGTTCGGCGTCTATGGCGCCGCCATCCCGATGGTGCTGGTGTGCCTGATGTACCTGGGGTTCACCGCAACCGGTACGGTGCTGTCCGGCCAGGCGCTGGGCCAGATGTTCGGTGTCAGCGACAGTCTCGGCATCCTGATCTTCGCCAGCGTCATTGTGCTGGTCACCGTGCTCGGTTATCGGGTGATCCACTACATCGGCCGGGTCGCCAGCGTGATCGGCGTGGTCGCCTTCTTCTATCTGTTCAGTCGGCTGCTGGAGCAGACCGATGTCAGCGCCTTGCTGGCGATTCGGCACTTCAGCTGGAGCAGCTTCCTCCTGGCGGTGTCGTTGGCCGCGTCCTGGCAGATCGCGTTCGGACCCTACGTGGCCGACTATTCGCGCTACCTGCCGAGCAAGACGTCGCCGTTGAAGACGTTCTTCGCCGCTGGCGCAGGCTCGGTGATCGGTGCCCAGGTGGCGATGGTGCTCGGCGTGTTCGCCGCGGCCCTGTCCCAGGGCCAGTTCGCCGGTCGTGAAGTGGCCTACATCGTCGGCCTGGGCGGTAGCGGCGCCATTGCCGCGATGCTCTATTTCAGCATCGCTTTCGGCAAGGTGACCATCTCGACGCTGAACTCCTACGGCAGCTTCATGTGCATCGCCACCATCATCAGCGGCTTTCGCGGCGAGCTGAAAGTGACGCGCTTGCAGCGGCTGATCGCGGTGTTGCTGATTGTCGGCACCGCGACCCTGATCGCACTGCTGGGCCAGCACTCGTTCCTCGGCGCCTTCAAGTCTTTCATCCTGTTCCTGCTGGCGTTCTTCACGCCCTGGAGCGCGATCAACCTGGTGGATTTCTACTGCATCACCAAGGAGCGCTATGACATCCCGGCACTGTCCAACCCGGACGGTCGCTACGGTCGCTGGAATGTCATGGGCATCACTATTTATGTGTTCGGCGTGCTAATCCAGATGCCGTTCATTTCCACCCACTTCTATACCGGCCCCCTGGTGGCGAGTCTGGGCGATACCGATATCTCCTGGATCATCGGCCTGCTGGTGCCGGCGGCGTTGTACTACGTGTGCGCGAAGAAGTGGCATGGCGCGGTGCCCGAGCACCTGATCCTGCCGCAAGAGCAGGGTGCGCCGATCGAACAAGAACTGAGTGGGACCGGCCGCGCTGCTGCGGTGTGAGTCTTGACGGGACGTGGACAGGGCTGGATGCCTCTTAACTGCCGTAAGCCAACTTATGATTAGGAGCGTCACACAATGAAAATGCATAAGACCCTGCTGACCACGTTGCTGTCCATGGGCTTGCTGGCCGCCTCCGGCGCCCAGGCGGCCGGCTGGTGCGAGTCGGGCAAACCGGTGAAGTTCGCCGGCCTGAACTGGGAAAGCGGCATGTTGCTGACCGACGTCCTGCAGTTCGTCCTGGAGAAGGGCTACGACTGCAAGACCGACAGCCTGCCGGGCAACTCCATCACCATGGAAAACGCCCTGGGCAGCAATGACATCCAGGTCTTCGCCGAAGAGTGGGTGGGCCGCAGCGAGGTGTGGAACAAGGCCGAGAAGGCCGGCAAGGTGGTGGGCGTCGGCGCGCCGGTGGTGGGAGCCGTCGAAGGCTGGTACGTGCCGCGCTATGTGATCGAGGGCGACGCCAAGCGCAAGCTCGAAGCCAAGGCGCCAAACCTGAAAAACATCGCCGACCTGGGCCAGTACGCCAGCCTGTTCAAGGACCCGGAAGAACCGGGCAAGGGCCGCTTCTACAACTGCCCGGCGGGCTGGACCTGCGAGCTGGACAACAGCGAGATGCTCAAGAGCTACGGCCTGGAAAGCCGCTACACCAACTTCCGTCCGGGCACCGGCCCGGCCCTGGATGCGGCGGTGCTGTCGAGCTACAAGCGTGGCGAGCCGATCCTCTTCTACTACTGGTCGCCGACGCCGCTGATGGGTCAGGTGGACCTGGTCAAGCTGGAGGAGAAACCCGGCGTCGACAAGAGCGTGAGCATCAAGGTCGGCCTGTCCAGGACCTTCCACGACGAGGCCCCGGAACTGGTGGCGGTGCTGGAAAAGGCCAACCTGCCCATCGACCTGCTCAATCAGAATCTGGCGCGGATGACCCGCGAACGCATCGAGTCGCCGAAACTGGCGAAACTCTTTCTCAAGGAACATCCTGAAGTCTGGCACCCATGGGTCAGCGAAGACGCGGCCAGGAAAATCGACGCGGCCTTGTAGGTCGAGCCATTCCGGCGGTTCGCAAGCACCGCCGGAAGCCGGACCACAACCTCCTTTGATCGAGAATTTCTTATGTTTCCAGACCGCTTCACTTTTTCCATCGCCGACTGGGTCAATGGCTGGGTCGACGCCCTGGTGACCAACTACGGCGATGTGTTCCGGCATATCTCCGACACCCTGCTGTGGGCCATCGTCAACCTGGAGGGCCTGCTGCGCCTGGCGCCCTGGTGGCTGATGCTGGCGATTGTCGGCGGCATCGCCTGGCATGCGACCCGCAAGCTGCTGACCACGGCGGTGATCGTCGGCCTGCTGTTCCTGGTGGGCGCCGTCGGCCTGTGGGACAAGCTGATGCAGACCCTGGCCCTGATGCTGGTGGCCACGCTGATCTCGGTGTTGATCGGCATTCCCCTGGGGATTCTTTCGGCCCGCAGCAACCGCTTGCGCTCGGTGCTGATGCCGCTGCTGGACATCATGCAAACCATGCCCAGCTTCGTGTACCTGATCCCGGTGCTGATGCTGTTCGGCCTGGGCAAGGTGCCGGCGATCTTCGCCACGGTGATCTACGCTGCGCCGCCGCTGATCCGTCTCACCGATCTGGGGATCCGCCAGGTGGACGGCGAGGTGATGGAGGCGATCAACGCCTTTGGCGCCAACCGCTGGCAGCAGCTGTTCGGTGTGCAACTGCCCCTGGCCCTGCCGAGCATCATGGCCGGGATCAACCAGACCACCATGATGGCCCTGTCGATGGTGGTGATCGCCTCGATGATTGGCGCCCGCGGCCTGGGCGAGGATGTGCTGGTGGGCATCCAGACCCTCAACGTCGGGCGTGGCCTGGAAGCGGGATTGGCGATCGTGATTCTGGCGGTGGTGATCGACCGCATTACCCAGGCCTACGGTCGTCCACGTCATGAGGTGAGCAAATGAGCAGTGCTGCCGTGAGCAAGATCGAAGTCAGGAACGTCTTCAAGATATTCGGCAACCGCCCCTCTGATGCCTTGGCGATGATCCGCCAGGGCCAGAGCAAGGATCAGGTGCTGGCCCAGACCGGCTGCGTGGTGGGGGTCAATGACCTGTCGCTGAGCATCGGTACCGGTGAGATCTTCGTCATCATGGGCCTGTCCGGTTCCGGCAAGTCGACCCTGGTGCGCCACTTCAACCGTCTGATCGACCCCACCAGCGGCGCGATCCTGGTGGACGGCGAAGACATCCTGCAATACGACATGGAGGCCCTGCGCCAATTCCGCCGGCACAAGATCAGCATGGTGTTCCAGAGCTTCGGCCTGCTGCCCCACCGCAATGTGCAGGACAACGTCGCCTATGGCCTCAAGGTGCGTGGCGAGAGCAAGGCACTGTGCGCCGAACGGGCCCTGCACTGGATCAACACCGTGGGCCTCAAGGGCTATGAGAAGAAGTACCCGCACCAGCTGTCCGGCGGCATGCGCCAGCGGGTCGGCCTGGCCCGGGCCCTGGCCGCAGACACCGACATCATCCTCATGGATGAAGCCTTCAGCGCCCTGGACCCGCTGATCCGCGCCGAGATGCAGGACCAGTTGCTGGAGCTGCAGAAGACCCTGCACAAGACCATCGTCTTCATCACCCACGATCTGGACGAGGCCGTGCGCATCGGCAACCGCATCGCGATCCTCAAGGACGGCCGCCTGATCCAGGTGGGTACGCCGAAGGAGATCCTGCATTCGCCGGCGGACGAGTACGTCGACCGTTTCGTCCAGCGTCGCGCCGCCACCGTCTAGGAGCCGGCTGGCCGGCCAAAGGTCCGGCAAAGCGGCAGACAACCCAAGGTTTGCAAGAAGAGGTCCCCGATGTCCCAGGCTGAAAAAATCGTTATCGCCGACGCCCCCCTGGGTTGGCAGGATGTAGTCGCCGTCGCCCGTCATGGCGCGCAGCTTGAACTGTCGGCCCAGGCCTGGGCGCGTATCGACAATGCCCAGGCCATCGTCCGCCAGGTGGTGAACAGTGGCGAACGCGCCTATGGCATCAGCACGGGGCTTGGCGCCTTGTGCAACGTGGTGCTGGCCGGTGAGCAACTCAGCCAGCTGTCGCGCAACACCTTGCTCAGCCATGCCTGCGGCGTGGGCCCGGCCTTGGCCGATGAGCAGACCCGGGCGATCCTCTGCGCCGCCATCATCAACTACAGCCACGGCAAATCCGGCATCCACCGCCAGGTGGTCGAGGCGCTGCTGGCCCTGCTCAATCGCGGCATCACCCCCCAAGTACCGTCCCAGGGCTCGGTGGGTTACCTGACCCACATGGCCCACATTGGCATCGCCTTGCTGGGCGTCGGTCAGGTCAGCTATCGCGGTCGTGTTGTCAGCGCCGAACAGGCCCTGGCCGAAGAGGGGCTGCAGCCGGTGCAACTGGGGGCCAAGGATGGCCTGTGCCTGGTCAACGGCACGCCGTGCATGACCGGCCTGAGTTGCCTGGCCCTGGCCGACGCCAGCCGCCTGCTGCAGTGGGCCGATGTGATCGGTGCCATGAGTTTCGAGGCCCAGCGGGGCCAGATCGACGCCTTCGATGCCCAGATCATTGCCCTCAAGGCGCACCCCGGCATGCAGGTGGTGGGCAGCAACTTGCGGGCCTTGCTCGACGGCAGTGAAGTCATCGCCGCCAGCCGCGGCATCCGTACCCAGGACGCCTTGAGCATCCGCTCCATTCCCCAGGTGCACGGCGCAGCCCGGGATCAACTGGCCCATGCCGCCAGGCAGGTGGAAACCGAGCTCAATGCAGCTACCGACAACCCGTTGCTGCTGGGCACCCCGCAGCAGTACCGCGTGGTGTCCCAGGCCAACCCCCACGGGCAATCGGTGGCGCTGGCGGCGGACCTGCTGGCCATCGCCATGGCCGAGATCGGCGCCATTGCCGAACGTCGCCTGGACCGCTTGATCAACCCTCATGTCAGCGGCTTGCCGGCGTTCCTGGTGAGCGAGCCCGGGGTCAACTCCGGAATGATGATCGTGCAATACGTAGCGGCCTCGCTGTGTGCCCAGAACCGTCAACTGGCACAGCCGGCGGTGCTGGACAACTACGTGACCTCGGGCCTGCAGGAAGACCACCTGAGCCTGGGCACCAATGCCGTCCTGAAGCTGCATCAGGTACTGGAGAACTGCACCCAGATCCTCGCCATCGAGTACCTGCTGGCGGCCCAGGCTTTCGAATTTCTCAAGGCGCAGCGCTTCGGCACCGGCACCGGTATCGCCTGGTGCCTGTTGCGCGAGCGGGTCCCGGCTTATGACCAGGACCGTTGGCTGGCGCCGGACATTGCCAGCGCAGCGGCTCTGCTCAGGGATCCGGAGCTGCTGCACAAACGTTTTTCCAAGGTGCAATAAACCGTTTTTTCCATCACCAGCGTGCCAAGGCGTCACTCGTGCAAAACCGCGAATGACGACGGATAACGGAAGCTTCCGGAGCGACTGGTAGTTATTACAAAACTCTCAAAAGGAGCATGAATGTGACTGCGCTTAACCTGATTCCCGGCCAACTGACCCTGGCCCAACTGCGGGCCATCTATCAGCAGCCGCTGACCCTGACCCTGGACGACAGCGCCTCGGCGCAGATCGACGCCAGCGTCGCTTGTGTCGAACAGATCCTCGCCGAGAACCGCACTGCCTACGGGATCAACACCGGTTTTGGCCTGCTGGCTTCGACCCGCATCGCCAGCGCCGACCTGGAAAACCTGCAGCGCTCCCTGGTGCTGTCCCATGCCGCTGGCGTGGGCGAGCCCATCAGCGATGACCTGGTGCGCCTGATCATGGTGCTCAAGGTCAACAGCCTGAGCCGCGGTTTCTCCGGCATCCGCCGTCAGGTGATCGATGCCCTGATCGCCCTGATCAACGCCGAGGTCTATCCGCATATCCCGCTCAAGGGTTCGGTGGGCGCTTCCGGCGACCTGGCGCCTTTGGCCCACATGTCCCTGGTGCTGCTGGGTGAGGGCAAGGCGCGCTACAAGGGCCAGTGGCTGGAAGCGACCGCGGCCCTGGAAGTCGCCGGTCTCAAGCCGCTGACCCTGGCCGCCAAGGAAGGCCTGGCGCTGCTCAACGGCACCCAGGTGTCCACCGCGTTCGCCTTGCGCGGGCTGTTCGAAGGCGAAGACCTGTTCGCCGGTGCCCTGGTGTGCGGTGGCCTCACGGTGGAAGCGGTGCTGGGTTCGCGCTCGCCGTTCGACCCACGGATTCACGCCGCTCGCGGTCAGCGCGGGCAGATCGATACCGCTGCGGCTTATCGCGCCTTGCTGGGGGACAGCACCGAGGTGTCCGCCTCGCACCAGAACTGCGACAAGGTCCAGGACCCGTACTCCCTGCGTTGCCAGCCGCAAGTGATGGGCGCCTGCCTGACTCAGTTCCGCCAGGCTGCCGAGGTGCTGGTGGTCGAAGCCAACGCGGTGTCCGATAACCCACTGGTGTTCGCTGCCGAAGGCGATGTGATTTCCGGTGGCAACTTCCACGCCGAACCCGTGGCCATGGCGGCCGACAACATGGCCCTGGCCATCGCCGAGATCGCGTCCCTGAGCGAGCGCCGTATCTCGCTGATGATGGACAAGCACATGTCCCAGCTGCCGCCGTTCCTGGTGGCCAATGGCGGGGTCAACTCCGGCTTCATGATTGCCCAGGTCACCGCTGCGGCCCTGGCCAGTGAGAACAAGGCCCTGGCCCACCCGCACTCGGTGGACAGCATTCCCACTTCCGCCAACCAGGAAGACCACGTTTCCATGGCGCCGGCCGCCGGCAAGCGCTTGTGGGAAATGGCCGAGAACACCCGCGGTGTGCTGGCCGTGGAATGGCTGGCGGCCTGTCAGGGCCTGGACCTGCGCGAAGGCCTGAAAACCTCGCCGACCCTGGAAAAAGCCCGCGCCACCCTGCGCGAGAAGGTGGCGTACTACGAGAAGGACCGTTTCTTTGCACCGGATATCAACGCGGCCAGCGAATTGTTGGCTTCGCGCTGCCTGAATGGGCTGTTGCCAGCCCAGTTGTTGCCGAGTCTGTAATGCACGCCGGGTCACCCGATCACTCCGCGCTCGGCCGAGAGCGGTGGCCCGAGTGGGTTCGCTTCACCTGCAAGACGGGCGCGGAGCGCCCGCTGATGTCGCCCCGCGCTCCGGCGTGGGGCGCACTTGTCCGATAACAATAAAAGGGACGATGACATGCAATCGCAAGAAACAGGATTACGTCGGGGGCTGACGGCTCGCCATATTCGCTTCATGGCCCTGGGGTCGGCCATTGGCACCGGATTGTTCTACGGCTCGGCCTCCGCCATCCAGATGGCCGGCCCGGCGGTGCTGCTGGCCTACCTGATCGGTGGCGCTGCCGTGTTCATGGTGATGCGCGCCCTGGGGGAGATGGCGGTACACAACCCGGTGTCGGGCTCCTTCGGGCAGTACGCCAGTCAGTACCTGGGGCCCTTGCCGGGCTTCATCCTGGGCTGGACCTACGCCTTCGAGATGCTCATCGTCTGCCTGGCGGACGTCACGGCCTTCGGCATCTATATGGGCTTCTGGTTTCCCGAGGTGGCGCGCTGGATCTGGGTGCTGGGCATCGTCCTGCTCATCGGCGGGTTGAACCTGTGCAGCGTCAAGGTCTTCGGCGAGATGGAGTTCTGGCTGTCGCTGCTCAAGGTCGGGGCGATCATCGCCATGATCCTCGGCGGCTTCGGCATCATGCTGTTCGGCATGGGCAGCGCGCTCACCGAGCAGGCCACCGGCGCCAGCAACCTCTGGGCCCATGGCGGCTTCATGCCCAACGGCATTGGCGGAGTGATCGCCTCCTTTGCGGTGGTGATGTTCGCCTTTGGCGGCATCGAGATCATCGGTGTCACCGCCGGTGAGGCCAAGGACCCACAGCGGGTCATTCCCAAGGCGATCAACGCGGTGCCTCTGCGCATCCTGCTGTTCTACGTACTGACCCTGTTCGTGCTGATGTCGATTTTCCCCTGGCCACAGATTGGCACTCAGGGCAGCCCGTTCGTGCAGATCTTCGACAGCCTGGGTATCAGCTCGGCGGCCACCATCCTCAATATCGTGGTGATTTCGGCGGCGGTGTCGGCCATCAACAGCGACATCTTCGGTGCCGGGCGCATGATGTACGGCCTGGCCCAACAAGGGCAGGCGCCCAAGGGCTTTGCCCAGGTGTCCAAGGCCGGCGTGCCGTGGATGACCGTGGTGGTGATGGCGGTGACCCTGTTGGGCGGCGTGGTGCTGAACTACCTGATCCCGGAAGACATCTTCCTGCTGATCGCTTCCCTGGCCACTTTCGCCACGGTCTGGGTGTGGCTGATGATTCTGCTGACCCATGTGGCAATGCGGCGCTCCATGACCGCCGAGCAAGTGGCCCGGTTGCAGTTCAAGGTGCCGTTCTGGCCTTGGGCGCCGGCGGCGGCGATCGCCTTCATGCTGTTCATCTTTGGCGTGCTGGGCTATTTCCCGAAAACCCAAGCGGCGCTGATGGTGGGCGTGGTGTGGATCGTTCTGCTGGTGGTGGCCTATCTGTTGTGGGTCAAGCCGGCGGCGGGGCAGGCTCAGCAGATTCGCGTCGATTCTTCTTTACCTACTGATCATTAACGGAGGCCTTGGATGAGAACTCTTTGGCAACACTGCAACGTCGCCAGCATGGCCCAGGGCACTTACTCGATCATCGAGGACGCGGCCATCGTGACGTCAGGGGCGCACATCGAGTGGATCGGCCGGCGCCAGCAGGCGCCGGTCGCCGATGACTACCAGGTCCAGGACCTGGGCGGCGCCTGGGTCACCCCGGGGTTGATCGATTGCCACACCCACATCGTGTTTGGCGGCAACCGCAGCGGCGAGTTCGAACAGCGCCTGCAGGGCGTCAGCTACGCGGAGATCGCCGCCGCCGGTGGCGGTATTGCCAGCACCGTGCGGGCGACCCGCGAGGCCACCGAAGAGGCGTTGTTCAGCAGCGCCCGCAAGCGGCTGCTGAGCCTGCTGCGCGATGGCGTCACCAGCGTCGAGATCAAGTCCGGCTACGGCCTGGACCTGGCCAGCGAGCGCAAGATGCTGCGGGTGATCCGCCGTCTTGGCGAGGAGTTGCCGGTCAGTGTGCGCAGCACCTGCCTGGCGGCCCATGCCCTGCCGCCGGAATACGCCGAGCGCAGCGACGACTACATCGAGCACATCTGCGCGGAAATGCTCCCGGCCCTGGCGGCTGAAGGGCTGGTGGATGCGGTGGATGCCTTCTGTGAATACCTGGCGTTCTCCCCTGAGCAGGTGGAACGGGTATTCATCGCTGCGCAGAAGCTCGGACTGCCGGTCAAGTTGCATGCCGAGCAGCTGTCGTCCCTGCACGGATCGAGCCTGGCGGCGCGCTACCGGGCGCTGTCCGCCGATCACCTGGAGTTCATGACCGAGGACGATGCCATTGCCATGGCGGCCTCGGGAACCGTCGCGGTGCTGTTGCCGGGGGCGTTCTATTTCCTCCGGGAAACCCAACTGCCACCGTTGGCCGCCCTGCGCAAGCATGGGGTGAAGATCGCCGTGGCCAGCGACCTCAATCCCGGCACCTCGCCGGCGCTGTCGCTGCGCTTGATGCTGAACATGGCCTGCACCTGCTTGCGCATGACCCCCGAGGAGGCGCTGGCCGGGGTGACCTTGCACGCGGCCCAGGCCCTGGGCATGGACACGACCCATGGCTCGCTGGAAGCGGGCAAGGTGGCGGACTTCGTCGCCTGGCAGATCGAGCGTCCCGCCGACCTGGCCTACTGGCTGGGCGGCGACCTGGAAAAACGTGTCGTGCGACACGGCATTGAAGTGACTGTCTAGGAGAAGGCTTGTGGATAAGGTTCTGACTTTCAAACAAGGCCGGGTGCCGCTGCTGATCAGCATGCCCCACGCCGGTACGCGCCTGACCCCGGAAGTGGCGGCCGGGTTGGTGCCCCAGGCGCAGAGCCTGCCGGATACCGACTGGCACATCCCGCGGCTGTATGAATTTGCCGAGGAGATGGGGGCCAGCACCCTGGCCGCCGAGTACTCGCGTTTCGTCATCGACTTGAACCGGCCCTCCGATGACAAGCCGCTGTACGCGGGCGCTACCACCGGGCTGTATCCGGCGACGCTGTTCGATGGCCAGCCGTTGTTCGTCGAGGGGCAGGCGCCGTCCAGTGAGGAACGGCAGCAGTACCTGCAGCAGGTCTGGGTGCCCTATCACCGCACCCTGCAGGAGGAGCTGGCGCGGCTCAAGGCCGAGTTCGGCTACGCCTTGCTGTTCGATGCCCATTCCATCCGCTCGCTGATTCCGCACCTCTTCGAGGGCAAGCTGCCGGACTTCAATCTCGGCACCTTCAATGGCGCCAGCTGCGATCCGCAACTGGCCGGTCGTCTGGAGAGCATTTGCGCGGCCCACGGCGATTACACCCACGTGCTCAACGGCCGCTTCAAGGGCGGGCACATCACCCGGCATTACGGCAACCCGGCCGCGCATATTCATGCAGTGCAACTGGAGCTGGCGCAGAGTGCCTACATGGAGGAGTTCGAGCCGTTCCGCTATCGCGAGGATCTGGCGGCGCCGACCCAGGTGGTACTCAAGGCATTGCTGCAGGGGCTGCTGACCTGGGGCCAGGAGCGTTACCGCTGACAGGGGTGTCGCCAGCAAGCGCGCTCCTGGCGCCGATGCCGCCTTCCTGCCGGAGCGCGCTTGCTGGCGAAACGCTCTGCGCTACGCGTCGCTATCCCCTGAACAACCCTGTTTTCTTCAAGGACATGCTGATTGCGTGATTCGGGTTTATGATGCCGAACGGCAGAATAAATGAAGTCCCACCAGGGATGAACCCGACCTCCACGGAGCGCGTAATGCAGACTTTGTACCCGCAGATCAAACCCTATGCCCGGCACGATCTGGCCGTCGACGAGCGCCATGTGCTGTATGTCGACGAAAGCGGTTCACCGGAAGGGTTGCCGGTGGTGTTCATTCATGGCGGGCCGGGGGCCGGCTGCGATGCGTCCAGCCGCTGCTACTTCGATCCGAACCTGTACCGTATCGTCACCTTCGACCAGCGCGGTTGCGGGCGCTCCACCCCTCACGCCAGCCTGGAAAACAACACCACCTGGGACCTGGTGGCCGACCTTGAGCGGATTCGCCAGCACCTGGGCATCGACAAATGGGTGCTGTTTGGCGGCTCCTGGGGTTCGACCCTGGCCCTGGCCTACGCGCAAACCCATCCCGATCGGGTGCTGGGGCTGATCGTGCGCGGGATCTTCCTGGCCCGTCCCCAGGAAATCCAGTGGTACTACCAGTGTGGCGCCAGCCGCCTGTTCCCCGACTACTGGCAGGACTATGTGGCGCCGATTCCCCTGGAGGAGCGTCACGATCTGGTCAGCGCCTTCCACAAACGCCTGACCGGCACCGACCAGATCGCCCAGATGCATGCGGCCAAGGCCTGGTCGGGCTGGGAAGGGCGCACCGCGACCCTGCGTCCCAATCCGTTGGTGGTGGACCGTTTCTCCGAGCCGCAGCGAGCGCTGTCGATCGCCCGGATCGAATGCCATTACTTCATCAACAATGCGTTCCTCGAACCCGACCAGCTGATCCGCGACATGGGCAAGATCGCCCATCTGCCCGGGGTCATCGTCCATGGTCGCTACGACGTGATCTGCCCGCTGGACAATGCCTGGGAGCTGCATCAGGCCTGGCCCAACAGCGAGCTGCAGGTGATTCGCGACGCCGGTCACGCCGCTTCCGAACCGGGCATCACCGATGCTCTGGTGCGTGCCACTGATCAGATGGCACGTCGCCTCCTCGATCTGCCGCCCGAAGAAGCATGAAGGGGCTGTTGCAACGCGTAACCGGCGCGCGGGTCGAGGTGGCCGGGGAAATCGTCGGTGCTGTGGACCAGGGGTTGCTGGTGCTGGTGGCGGTGGAGCCCGAGGACACTCGGGCCAGCGCCGACAAACTTCTGCATAAGCTGCTTAACTATCGGGTGTTCAGCGATGCTGAAGGCAAGATGAACTTGTCCCTGAGCGATGTGCAGGGCGGCTTGCTGCTGGTGTCGCAGTTCACCCTGGCAGCGGACACCAAGAGCGGGTTGCGCCCGAGCTTCTCCACGGCTGCGCCGCCGGCCCTTGGCGAGGCGCTTTTTGACTATCTGGTAGTGAAGGCGCAACAGTTGCATGGCAAAGTGGCATCAGGGCGTTTCGGCGCGGACATGCAGGTGCATCTGGTCAATGACGGCCCGGTAACCTTCCTGTTACAGACCTGAAAACGCCTGAAACAGCTTTTTCCACCGAATTGCGGCGCAAACAGCTGTTTTTCGCGATAAATACTTTGTTACCCCTGATGCGTTGTAACGCGGGCTACTAGATAATCGCGCGCTACGGGGATCAGCGTTCGTTGGTCCATTTTGACTTAAGTAGAGACTTGTCCACGGCCGCTTGGGGAATCATTTAGCCCCATCGGAGTCGGAACAATGCTCGCCAACCTGGCATATAGATAGCTGGCCGTTGGTTTTTTGATCTGTTTTCGGCGAGGGTTGCTCGTGATTGTTAGTCCCTGTAATGCACCAAACTTGTTTGCCAAACGGTTACGAAACGCACTGGTGACGGGCTCTGCGCTGGTCTGCCTGTTCGGTGCCGGTCAACTCATGGCATTCAATCTGGATGATGTGTCGGCCAAGGCCAAGGACCTGGCCGGGCAGAAGTACGAGGCCCCGCGCAGTAACCTGCCGAACGAGTTCCGTGAGATGAAGTTCGCGGACTACCAGAAAATCCGCTTCCTCAGCGAAAAAGCCGAATGGGCCGATCAGAAGACCCCGTTCAAGCTGTCGTTCTATCACCAGGGCATGCACTTCGACACGCCGGTGAAGATCAACGAGATCAGCGCCAACACCGTATCCGAGATCAAGTACGACCCGAACCGTTTCGATTTCGGCGACGTGAAGTTCGATCCCAAGGCCACCGAGAAGCTCGGCTATGCCGGTTTCCGCGTGCTGTACCCGATCAACAAGGCTGACAAGCAAGACGAAATCATGACCATGCTCGGCGCCAGCTACTTCCGCGTCGTTGGCAAGGGCCACACCTATGGCCTGTCCGCCCGGGGCCTGGCAATCGACACCGCCTTGCCGTCCGGCGAAGAGTTCCCGCGTTTCAGCGAGTTCTGGATCCAGCAGCCCAAGCCGACCGACAAGCACCTGGTGATCTACGCCCTGCTGGACTCGCCACGGGCCACCGGTGCCTATCGCCTGACCCTGCGTCCGGGCGCCGACACTATCGTCGACGTCAAGGCCCGGGTGTTCCTGCGGGACAAGGTCGGCAAGCTGGGCCTGGCCCCGCTGACCAGCATGTACCTGTTCGGCGCCAACCAGCCGTCGAAAGTCCTCAACTACCGTCGCGAGCTGCATGACTCCAGCGGCCTGTCGATCCATGCCGGCAATGGCGAGTGGATCTGGCGTCCGCTGAACAACCCGAAACACCTGGCCGTGAGCAACTTCTCGGTGGAAAACCCGCGTGGTTTCGGCCTGCTGCAGCGTGGCCGCGACTTCAGCCATTATGAAGACCTCGACGACCGCTACGACAAGCGTCCGAGCGCCTGGATCGAGCCGAAGGGCGACTGGGGCAAGGGCACCGTCGACCTGGTAGAGATCCCGACCGCGGACGAAACCAACGACAACATCGTGGCCTTCTGGAACCCGGAAAAACAGCCGGAGCCAGGCCAGCCGCTTGACTACGCCTACCGCCTGCACTGGACCATCGACGAAGCTGCCCTGCATTCCCCGGACAGCGCCTGGGTGCAACAGACCCTGCGTTCCACCGGTGACGTCAAGCAGTCCAACCTGATCCGTCAACCCGATGGCAGCGTGGCTTACCTGGTGGACTTCCAGGGCCCGTCCCTGGCGGCATTGCCGGAGAACGCCGAAGTTCGCAGCCAGGTCAGTGTCGGTGACAACGCCGAACTGGTGGAAAACAGCGTGCGCTACAACCCGGAAACCAAGGGCTGGCGCCTGACCCTGCGGATGAAGATCAAGGACGCGAGCAAGTCCACCGAGATGCGCGCCGCCCTGGTCCGTGACATTGCGCAGCCCGAGCCGGCCAAGGCGTCGATGCCGAACTCCAACTCTTCTGTGGCCAAGGCCGACAAGCTCGCCGCCAAGCAGCAGGAGAAGAAGGACAAGGAAGCCGCCGCAGCGGCCGCCAAACAGGCTGAAGCCAAGCCGGTCAAGGATGCCAAGAGCACCAAGGACAAGGACCACAAAGACGCCAAGCAGCCTGCTGCTGCCGAAGCGGCCCCTGCCACACCGGAACCGGTTAAAACTGAACAAGTCCTGACCGAGACCTGGAGCTATCAGTTGCCTGCCGATGAGTAACTCTCAACTACAGCCAGAGTCTCTTGCCGAGTACCTGGCGCACCTGCCGATGTCGGACCAGCAGCGCGCGGAACTCGCGGGCTGCCAGTCCTTCAGCGAATTGCACCAACGCCTGTCGTCCAGCACCTTCGACGCCCCCACCGATGCCGCCCAGGCCTCGGTGGGCCAGCGCCTGAACATGAGCACCGCCGCCGAACTTGAAGAAGCGGAAATGCTCGGTGTCGACGCCGAAGGCCGGGTCTGCCTCAAGGCCACGCCGCCCATCCGCCGTACCAAGGTGGTACCGGAGCCGTGGCGCACCAATATCCTGGTGCGTGGCTGGCGGCGCCTGACCGGGCGCAGCAACCCGCCAGCGCCGAAGAAGGACGAACGCGTGCTGCCGGCTGCCCGCTGGCGCACCGTGGGTTCGATCCGTCGCTACATCCTGCTGCTGTTGATGCTTGGCCAGACCATCGTCGCCGGCTGGTACATGAAAGGCATCATGCCGTACCAGGGCTGGTCGTTCGTCGACCTGGAAGAGGTCATGCATCAGCCGCTGATGCAGACCGCCCAGCAAGTGCTGCCCTATGCCTTGCAGACCAGCATCCTGATTCTGTTCGGGATTCTCTTCTGCTGGGTGTCGGCCGGTTTCTGGACCGCCCTGATGGGCTTCCTGGAACTCTTGACCGGTCACGACAAGTACCGCATTTCCGGGGCCAGCGCCGGCAACGAGCCGATCCCCAAGGATGCGCGCACCGCCCTGGTCATGCCGATCTGCAACGAAGACGTGCCGCGGGTGTTTGCCGGCCTGCGGGCGACCTTCGAGTCGGTGGCAGCCACCGGCGACCTGGACCGCTTCGACTTCTTCGTCTTGAGCGACAGTAACGACAGCGATATCTGCGTCGCCGAGCAGCAGGCCTGGCTGGATGTCTGCCGCGAAGCCAAGGGCTTCGGCAAGATCTTCTATCGCCGGCGCCGGCGCCGGGTGAAACGCAAGAGCGGCAACCTCGACGACTTCTGCCGTCGCTGGGGCGGCGACTACAAATACATGGTGGTGCTCGACGCCGACAGCGTGATGAGCGGCGAATGCCTGACCAGCCTGGTACGCCTGATGGAAGCCACGCCGGACGCGGGGATCATCCAGACCGCGCCACGGGCCTCGGGCATGGACACGCTGTATGCGCGCATGCAGCAGTTCGCCACCCGGGTCTACGGCCCGCTGTTCACCGCCGGCCTGCACTTCTGGCAGTTGGGTGAATCCCACTACTGGGGCCATAACGCGATCATCCGCATGCAGCCGTTCATCGAGCACTGCGCCCTGGCGCCGTTGCCCGGCAAAGGCGCCTTCGCCGGTGCGATCCTGTCCCACGACTTCGTCGAAGCCGCGCTGATGCGCCGTGCCGGTTGGGGCGTGTGGATTGCCTATGACCTGCCGGGCAGCTACGAAGAGCTGCCGCCGAACCTGCTGGACGAGCTCAAGCGTGACCGTCGCTGGTGCCACGGCAACCTGATGAACTTCCGCCTGTTCCTGGTCAAGGGCATGCACCCGGTGCACCGCGCGGTGTTCCTCACCGGGGTGATGTCCTACCTGTCGGCGCCGCTGTGGTTCTTCTTCCTGGTGCTGTCCACGGCCCTGCTGGCGGTCAACACCCTGATGGAGCCGCAGTACTTCCTCGAACCACGGCAGCTGTATCCGCTGTGGCCGCAGTGGCACCCGGACAAGGCCATCGCGCTGTTCTCCACCACCATCGTGCTGCTGTTCCTGCCGAAGCTCCTGAGCATCATCCTGATCTGGGCCAAGGGCGCGAAAGAGTTCGGCGGCAAGTTCAAGGTGACCCTGTCGATGCTCCTGGAGATGCTGTTCTCCATGCTGCTGGCGCCGGTGCGGATGATTTTCCACACCCGTTTCGTTCTGGCCGCGTTCCTTGGCTGGGCCGCGACCTGGAACTCGCCGCAGCGTGACGACGACTCCACGCCATGGAGCGAAGCGGTGCGCCGCCATGGTCCGCAGACCCTGCTGGGCTTCTGCTGGGCACTGCTGGTGATCTGGCTGAACCCGAGCTTCCTTTGGTGGCTGGTGCCGATCGTCGGTTCGCTGATGCTGTCGATCCCGGTGTCGGTGATTTCCAGCCGGGTCGGCCTGGGCCTGAAGTCCCGTGACGAGAGCCTGTTCCTGATCCCCGAGGAATACGCTCCGCCCCAGGCGCTGCTGGCCACCGACCAGTACACCCACGAGAACCGCTGGCACGCGCTCAACGACGGCTTTATCCGGGCCGTGGTCGATCCGCAGCAGAACGCCCTGGCCTGTGCCCTGGCGACGTCCCGTCACACCCAGGCCGAGCCGATCGAATGGCTGCGTCAGGAGCGGGTGCGCCATGCCCTGAAAGCCGGTCCGGCGGCCTTGAACAACAGCGAGCGCCTGGCGCTGTTGAGCGATCCGGTGGCCCTGGGACGCCTGCACGAGCAGGTCTGGAGCGAGGGGCACAGCGAATGGCTGAGCGCCTGGCGCCAGTCGGTGGATACCGATCCCCATGCTCCCCTGCTGCCGTTGCAGCCGCTGAACGCGGCGCCGCAACCCGCCTGAAGCCAACGCCCTTGAGCTCCTGCTCAAGGGCGTTTTGCTGTATGCGGCCAATAGTCTCCATCCCCTGGGCAAGCAACAAAAATCCTTGTGCAAATGGCCGAGTGCGTTAGCATCGCACCCGCAAATTTCTGTGCGTGATCGATAACGCCTTGATCGTCGAAGACTTTCCTTTCCGGGCCCGCCGCGTGCAGACACCACAATAAAATGGCTTCAGGGGACTTGAGATGAAGAAGTATCTTTCGCTGCTGCTGGCAGGCGCTGCCGCCCTGCTGGCGGTCAATACCGCCCAGGCCGGCGCCATCGATGATGCGGTCAAGCGCGGCACGCTGAAAGTCGGCATGGACCCGACCTACATGCCGTTCGAAATGACCAACAAGCGTGGCGAAATCATCGGCTTCGAAGTCGATCTGCTCAAGGCCATGGCCAAGTCCATGGGGGTCAAGCTGGAGATGGTTTCCACCGGCTATGACGGCATCATCCCGGCCCTGCTGACCGACAAGTTCGACATGATCGGCAGCGGCATGACCCTGACCCAGGAACGCAACCTGCGCCTGAACTTCAGCGAGCCCTTCATCGTGGTCGGCCAGACCCTGCTGATCCGCAAGGAGCTGGAAGGCACCATCAAGTCCTACAAGGACCTGAACAGCGCCGATTACCGCATCACCTCCAAGCTGGGCACCACCGGTGAAATGGTTGCCAAGAAGCTGATCGCCAAGGCCAAGTACCACGGCTACGACAACGAGCAGGAAGCGGTGCTGGACGTGGTCAATGGCAAGGCCGACGCCTTCATC
This sequence comes from Pseudomonas sp. Os17, assembly GCF_001547895.1. Classification (NCBI taxonomy): domain Bacteria; kingdom Pseudomonadati; phylum Pseudomonadota; class Gammaproteobacteria; order Pseudomonadales; family Pseudomonadaceae; genus Pseudomonas; species Pseudomonas sp. Os17. The sequence continues at coordinate 447,194 of NZ_AP014627.1, forward strand.
TATGACGCCCCGTACAACGTGGTGGCCGTCAACAAAGTGGGCAATGGCAAGCTGGTGTTCCTCGACAAGCCGTTCACCTACGAGCCGCTGGCCTTCGGCCTGAAGAAGGGCGATTACGACAGCATCAACTTCATCAACAACTTCCTGCACCAGATTCACGAAGACGGCACCTACGATCGCATCCATGACAAGTGGTTCAAGAGCACCGAGTGGCTCAAGGACATGGAATAGGCGTCAGGCAACTGATTTGCGGTTGATCGCGAGCAAGCTCGTTCCTACAGGGCGTACAGCGTTTTTGTAGGAGCGAGCTTGCTCGCGATGATGCCCACCCAGGCTCTGCCGAACCTCCCCGCTGCAACCCGCTGGAACCTGCAAAGTGAACAAACAGAAAAAAGCCCAATGGCCCTGGCACGTGCTGACCGTGCTGGTGCTGATCGGTCTGGCCGGCGCGCTGTACTACGCCACCTCGTTGATGTCCTACGAGTGGCGCTGGAACCGTGTCCCCCAGTACTTCGCCTATCAGGCTGAAGAGTCCCAGCGGGCGGCGGAGATCTCCACCGTCGCCGAGGTTGTGCGCCAGGGCGGCAAGGCTCAAGTCACCCTGCGCGGTGATTCGGGTGCCGAGCAGCATCTGAGCGTCGATGAAAGCAGCCTGCAAGTGGCCAACGGCGATGACGTGGGTGAGGGCGACGTCATCGGCGTAACCCGGCACTGGGCCGCGGGGCCGCTGTTGTGGGGCCTGTGGACCACCCTGTGGCTGTCGGTGGTGTCCGGGGTGCTGGGGTTGATCATCGGCCTGGGCACCGGCCTGTGCCGCCTGTCGAACAACCCGACCCTGCGCGACCTGTCGACGATCTATGTCGAACTGGTGCGCGGCACGCCGCTGCTGGTGCAGATCTTCATCTTCTATTTCTTCATCGGCACGGTGCTCAACCTGTCCCGGGAGTTCGCCGGGATCGCCGCACTGTCGCTGTTCACCGGGGCCTATGTGGCGGAGATCGTCCGTGCCGGGGTGCAGTCCATCGCCCGCGGGCAGAACGAGGCCGCCCGCTCCCTGGGGCTCAGCGCCGGCCAGTCGATGCGTCATGTGGTGCTGCCCCAGGCCTTCAAGCGGGTGCTGCCGCCCCTGGCCGGGCAGTTCATCAGTCTGGTCAAGGACACCTCGCTGGTGTCGGTGATCGCCATCACCGAGCTGCTCAAGAGCGGTCGGGAAGTCATCACCACCTCGTTCTCGCCGTTCGAGATCCTGTTCTGTGTGGCGGGCCTGTATTTGTTGATCAACCTGCCGCTGTCGAAGATGGCCAGCCGGCTTGAGCGGAGGCTCGCGCAAAGTGATTGAAGTCCGCGATCTGGTAAAAGTCTTCGACACCCGCGGCCAGGTGGTGCGCGCGGTGGATAACGTCACCACCCGAGTGGCCAAGGGCGAGGTGCTGGTGGTGATCGGTCCTTCCGGTTCCGGCAAGTCGACCTTCCTGCGCTGCCTCAACGGCCTGGAAGAGTTCGACTCGGGCTCGGTGAGCATCGACGGCCTGCAACTGGCCGATCCCAAGACCGACGTGAACGCCTATCGCCGGGAAGTCGGCATGGTGTTTCAGCATTTCAACCTGTTTCCCCACATGACCGTGCTGGAAAACCTCTGCCTGGCGCAGAAGGTGGTGCGCAAGCGAGGCAAGCAGGAGCGCGAGGTCAAGGCCCTGGCGCTGCTGGAGAAGGTCGGTATCGCGCAGAAGGCCCATGAGTTTCCTTCACGGCTTTCCGGCGGTCAGCAGCAGCGGGTGGCGATTGCCCGGGCCCTGGCGATGGAGCCCAAGGTGATGCTGTTCGATGAGCCGACCTCGGCCCTGGACCCGGAAATGGTCGGCGAGGTGCTGGACGTGATGAAGACCCTGGCCCTGGAAGGCATGACCATGGTTTGCGTCACCCACGAAATGGGTTTCGCCCGGGAAGTGGCGGATCGGGTGCTGTTCTTCGATCACGGCAAGCTGCTGGAAGATGCGGCGCCGGATGTCTTCTTCGAGGCGCCGAAAGACCCGCGGGCCCAGGCTTTCCTGCGTCAGGTGCTGTAAGGCCTGTGCCGACAGGCCGGCTCCTGCATTTCCCTGTAGGAGCCGGCTTGCCGGCGAAGCGGCTCAGACCCGGAAGCGCCCCACCAGGCTCTGCAAGTGAATCCCCAACCGCGCCAGCTCGGCGCTGGAGGCCGCGGTTTCCTCGCTGGCCGATGATGTCTGTTCGGACACATCCCGCACATTCAACACACTGCGATTGATCTCTTCGGCGACGGCACTCTGCTGCTCGGCGGCGGCGGCGATCTGCTGGTTCATCGCCTGGATCGCCGACACGGTGCGGGTGATGTTCTCCAGGGAACCGCCGGCCCGGCGGGTCAGCTCGACGCTGCTGTCGCTCAGACTGCGGCTGGTGTCCAGGGTGCTGGCCACTTGCTGGGTGCCGCTTTGCAGGCCGACGATCAGCTCGGCGATTTCTTCGGTGGATTGCTGGGTGCGTTGGGCCAGGCTGCGCACCTCGTCCGCAACCACGGCGAAACCACGTCCGGCCTCGCCCGCGCGGGCGGCCTCGATGGCGGCGTTGAGGGCCAGCAGGTTGGTCTGCTGGGCCACGGATTTGATCACGTCCAGCACGCTGCCGATCTTGTCGCTTTCCTGCTTGAGGTGGCCCATGGCTTCGGTGGAGTTGCCCACCTCGCTGGCCAGGCGCTCGATCTGGGCGATGGCTTCGTTGACCACCCGATCACCTTCGCGTGCCTGCTGGTCGGCGGCTACTGCGGCCTCCGACGCCTCTTCGGCGTTGCGCGCCACTTCCTGCACCGTGGCGGCCATTTCATTCATGGCGGTGGCCACTTGGTCGGTCTCGACTTTCTGGCTGTTGACCCCGGCGCTGGTCTGCTCGGTGACGGCGGACAGCTGTTCGGCGGCGCTGGCGATCTGGGTCACGCCGTCGCTGATACCGCCGATCAGCTCCCGCAGGCCCAGGGTCATGCGCTGCATGGCGCGTTGCAGCTGGCCCAGTTCGTCGCGGCGATCGACTGTCAGGTCCTGGCTGAGGTCGCCGGAAGCCACGCGCTCGGCGGCCTTGAGGGTCTGTTGCAAGGGCTGGATGATCTGCCGGGTGATGGCCCAGGCAGCGACCATGCCGAATACCAGCGCCAGTAGCGTGGCGATCAGCAGGGTGCTCTTGGCCTGGCCGGCCTCGCTGTCACGCTTGGCGGTCTGAGCGGTGGTCAGTTGCTTGCTCAGGGTCATCAGGTGGTCGCCCTGGGTGGCCATGCGCTTGAGGGCGGCGGCGCTGGCTTCCTCGGAGTCGCTGAAGGCACTGACCGCGGCGCGGTAGGTCTTGAGCGAGTCGCTGGCCTGTTGCAGGTTGGTGATGTGCTGTTCCGGCAGGCGCGAGGGCAGGCCGGTGAGGTTGTTCAGGGCGTTGTCGATGGCGTCCAGGGCCGGCTGCTTGGCCTCGGGCTTGGCGCTGTAGGTGTAGCCGCGAACCTGGAAGCGTGCCTGCTGGATCAGCCTGGAAAGTTCGATGACGTTGTTGAACTGGGCCACGCTGTCGCCTTGCAGCAGCGATTTCTCGACTTCGGCTACCCGGGCTGCGGCGTTGTCCGCGCTGGCGCCGAGCTGGGAGCGGGCGGCTTCGCGGGCGGCGGTGGCGCGGGTCATGTCGTTGAAGGCCCGGTGATACTCGGCAACGGCTTCCAGCTGCTGCTCGAGCATCGCGATGCTCTCGGGTTGCTGCAACTGTTGGCGGGCAGCCTGCAGGCCTTCGTCGAGCTGCTGGAGTATGCCGTTGACGGCATCGGGACCTTGTTCGCCATGGAGCATCTCGTAGTTGAGGCGAGCGATGCGCAGGTCCTTGGTCATGGCGTAGAGGGTGGAGATGTTACCCAGCTTATCGCCACGATCGATGACCCCCGCCAAGCCCGTCCAGCCGGTGGCGGTGATCAACAGGGTCAGCAGCAGTACCAGGCCGAAGCCGATGCCGAGCTTGAGGCTGACGCTCAGGTTTCCCAGGTTTTTGGCTAGCCAACCGTACATGCTGCGAACTCCCTATTAGCAATATGGCTTAACCATAGGCTATCGGCGGGAACCCTGGATTCTGTAGCGGTAATGGCGGTTTGATATTGCTCGCGACAGACCCGGCTGTGGCCGGGTCCATCCTCAGAACAGGCGGGCGAGAAGGGCGGTGACGGCGGTTTCCACCCGCAGGATGCGTTCGCCCAGTTGCACCGGTTGCAATCCGGCCTTGCCCAGCAGGTCGATCTCGTAGGGAATCCAGCCGCCTTCCGGGCCGATGGCCAGTGTCACCGGTCGATCCACGTCGCGTGGGCAGGGCGGGTACTGGCCCGGGTGACCCACCAGTCCCAGGGTTCCGGCGCAGAGGGTCGGCAAGCGGTCCTCGACGAAGGGCTTGAAGCGTTTCTCGATCAGCACTTCGGGCAGCACGCTGTCGCGTGCCTGCTCCAGGCCAAGGATCAGTTGTTCGCGAATGGCTTCGGGTTCAAGGAACGGGGTCTGCCAGAAGCTCTTCTCGACCCGGTAGCTATTGACCAGCACCAGCCGCGGCACACCCATGGTGGCGACGGTCTGAAACACCCGGCGCAGCATTTTCGGCCGCGGCAGGGCCAGCACCAGGGTCAGTGGCAGCTTGGCCGGTGGCGCTTGCTCCAGGCTGATTTGCAGTTCGGCTTCGGCTGTTTCCAGGCGCAGGACCCGGGCGCTGCCCATCAAGCCGCCGATGCGCCCCACGCGCAGGCTGTCGCCCACGGCTACCCGATGCACTTCCTGCATGTGGGTCAGGCGTCGATCGCGCAGCACCACGCGGTCGGCCGCGATGAAGTCGGCCTCCTCCAGAAGCAGCAGGTTCACGCTTGGGTCGCTGGCGGCTGGTCGTTGTGATCGTCGGCCGGGGCGTCGTCCGGATGCTCGCCGCGCTTGCTGATCAGCCCGCCGAACAGCACGCCGATCTCGAACAGCAGCCACATGGGCACGGCCAGCAGGGTCTGGGAGAAGATGTCCGGCGGCGTGAGGATCATGCCCACCACGAAGCAGCCGATGATCACGTAAGGCCGGATCTTCTTCAGGTAGGCCACGTTGACCACGCCGATCCACACCAGCAGGACCACGGCCACCGGGATCTCGAAGGCCACGCCGAAGGCGAAGAACAGGGTCATGACGAAATCGAGGTAGCTGGTGATGTCGGTCATCATTTCCACGCCGGCCGGGGTGGCGGCAGCGAAGAACTTGAAGATCAGCGGGAACACCAGGAAGTAGGCGAAGGCCATGCCGACGTAGAACAGCAGGATGCTCGACACCAGCAAGGGCACGGCAATGCGTTTCTCGTGCTTGTACAGACCGGGTGCGATAAAGCCCCAGATCTGGTGCAGGATCACCGGAATGGCCAGGAACAGCGAGACCATCATGGTCAGCTTCAGCGGCGTCAGGAACGGCGAGGCGACGTCGGTGGCGATCATCGTCGCGCCGACCGGCAGGTACTGGCGCAGTGGCGTGGAGACGATGGTGTAGATCTGCTGGGTGAAGGCGAACAACCCGGCGAAGATGATGAAGATCGCCGCTACGCAGCGCAGCAGGCGGGTACGCAGCTCGGTGAGGTGCGACACCAGCGGCATGTGTTGGTCGTTCTCTGGGATATCGCTCATGGTGCTCGCGGCGGCAAGGTGGAGTCGTGGGTGGCCGTGGTGGCGGGTGTTGCCACCGGGGCCGCTGGCTCTGCGGTCGGTGCCGATGTCGGTGTCGCGGGGGCGGGCACCTCGCTGGCTGGCGAGGCTTCGGCCTGCGGCGCGGTGCCTGGCGCGTGGATCGTCTGCTCGGCCACCGGTTCCACCGGAGTCGGTTGCTGCTGGGTCGGGGCGAGGATCTTCCGCGCCTCCTGTTCCAGGGACAGAATGTGCTCGTTGTGCAGTTGCCGACGAATTTCATCGGCCCCGATTTCACGTTCAACTTCCTGTTTTATCGCGTTGAAGCTGCGCTTGAGGCGCCCGACCCACAGGCCGGCGGTGCGCGCAGCGCCGGGCAGGCGCTCGGGGCCGAGCACCAGCAGGGCCACCAGGCCCACCAGCAGCAGTTCAGAGAAGCTGATACCAAACATTAGTCAGTGCTCACGAGTCTTTGCGGGTCGGCTCTTCGACTTTCTGGGCCTGCACGTCGATGGTGTGCGGCTGGTTCAGCGGTGCGCTTTGCTGGGGCTGAACCGGTGGCACCGGTTGGGCCGCTGGAGGAACCACTGGCTCGGCCGGTTTTTCGTCGTCGTTCATGGCCTTGCGGAAGCCCTTGATCGACTCGCCGACGTCGGTGCCCAGGTTCTTGAGTTTCTTGGTGCCGAATACCAGTACCACGACCACCAGGATGACGATCCAGTGTTTCCAGTCAAAAATGCCCATGCTGCGTTTCCTCTTAGAAAGTTGTTCAGGCGGACGGGCGCGAGGCTTTCTCGGCGTGTCCGGACAGACCGAAGCGGCGGTCCAGCTCATCGAGCACGGCCTGGGGATGCTGCCCCAGCTGCGCCAGCATGACCATGGTGTGGAACCACAGGTCCGCGGTTTCGTAGATCAGGTCGCTGCAGTCGCCGCTGATGGCGGCGTCCTTGGCGGCGATGATGGTTTCCACCGACTCTTCGCCGACCTTTTCCAGGATCTTGTTCAGGCCCTTGTGATACAGGCTGGCGACGTAGGAGCTGTCGGCTGCGGCGTCTTTGCGCTCTTCCAGCACCTGGGCCAGACGGGTGAGGGTATCGCTCATGTCAGTGTCCTGCAGAATAAATCGCGTGCGGGTCCTTGAGGACCGGTTCGACGGTTTTCCACTCGCCGTCTTCGTAGACGCGGTAGAAACAGCTGTGGCGGCCGGTGTGACAGGCGATGTCGCCGATCTGCTCGACCATCAGGATGATCACGTCGGCGTCGCAGTCCAGGCGCATTTCATGCAGTTTCTGCACGTGCCCGGACTCTTCGCCCTTGCGCCATAGCTTGCCACGGGAACGTGACCAATAGATGGCGCGGTGCTCGGCGGCGGTCAGGCTCAGGGCCTCGCGGTTCATCCAGGCCATCATCAGCACGCGCCCGGTCTTGTGGTCCTGGGCGATGGCCGGCACCAGGCCGTCTGCGTCCCATTTGATCTGGTCCAGCCAATCTTTCATGTTCGACTCCGACAACCGGGCGCAACCCGCTGGTGGCGCCTCGGCGATTGCGACAGTTTGCCAGCAGGTCGCGCCACTGGCTATCGGCGCACGATCAGATACAGACCCACTGCGATCATCACGCCGGCCGGCCAGTGCCCCAGTTCCTGCAGCGGGCCGCCGGCGGCCAGAACGGCGCCGCCGCCCAGATGGGCAGTGCCCAGCAAGCGCAGGAACCAGTCGTCCTTGCGTCGGTGCCAGGGGGCCGGCGGATCGGCGGCGTGGGGCTGCGACATGCGTTCCAGCAGGTCGCGGGTCATGTTGGCCAGATGCGGCAGTTGCTCGATCTGGCTGTGGATATTGCCGAGCACGGCCTTGGGGCTGACCCGCTCGCGCATCCAGCGTTCGAGGAAGGGTTGCGCGGTGTTCCACAGGTCCAGGTCCGGGTACAGCTGGCGGCCCAGGCCTTCGATATTGAGCAGGGTCTTCTGCAGCAGCACCAGTTGTGGCTGCACTTCCATGTTGAAGCGCCGGGCGGTCTGGAACAGGCGCATCAGCACCTGACCGAAGGAAATATCCTTCAGCGGCTTTTCGAAGATCGGCTCGCACACGGTGCGGATCGCCGCCTCGAATTCGTTGAGCTTGGTTTCTGCCGGGACCCAGCCGGAGTCGATGTGCAACTGGGCCACGCGACGGTAGTCGCGCTTGAAGAAGGCGAACAGGTTGCGTGCCAGGTAGTCCTGGTCTTCCGGGGTCAGGCTGCCGACGATGCCGCAGTCGATGGCGATGTACTGCGGGCTCCAGGGCTGCACGGTGCTGACGAAGATGTTGCCCGGGTGCATGTCGGCGTGGAAGAAACTGTCGCGGAACACCTGGGTGAAAAAGATCTCCACGCCGCGCTCGGCAAGCATCTTCATGTCGGTACGCTGGTCGGCCAGGGTCGCCAGGTCGGTCACCTGAATGCCGTAGATGCGCTCCATCACCAGCACTTTAGGCCGGCACCAGTCCCAGTAGACCTGGGGCACATACAGCAGCGGCGAGCCTTCGAAGTTGCGCTTGAGCTGGCTGGCGTTGGCCGCCTCGCGCAGCAGGTCGAGCTCGTCGTAGATGGTTTTCTCGTAGTCGCTGACCACGTCCACCGGATGCAGCAGGCGCGCGTCGGCGGAGAGCTTTTCCGCGGCGCGGGCGAGGATGAACAGCCATGCCAGGTCCTGGGCGATGATCGGCTTGAGCCCGGGGCGAATCACCTTGACCACCACTTCTTCACCGGTCTTGAGCTTGGCGGCGTGAACCTGGGCCACCGAGGCCGAGGCCAGGGGTTCGATGTCGAAGCGGCTGAACACGTCGCTGATCTTCTTGCCCAGTTGCTCCTCGATCAGGGCCACGGACTTTTGCGAGTCGAAGGGCGGCACCCGATCCTGCAGCAGCATCAGCTCGTCGGCGATGTCTTCCGGCAGCAGGTCACGGCGGGTGGAGAGGATCTGCCCGAACTTGATGAAGATCGGGCCCAGGTCCTGCAGCGCCAGGCGCAGGCGGGCTCCGCGGCTCAGGTCCAGCGGTTTGCGCGGGAACCAGCGCCAGGGCAGGGCAAAGCGCAGGGCCAGGAGAAACCAGGGCAGGGGCAGGGCGAACAGCAGGTCATCGAGGCGGTAGCGGATCACGACGCGCTGGATGCGCAACAGACGGCGGACGGCAAGCAGCTTCATGCGTTATCGCTTGGGTCAAGGGAGCGGGAAAGGCGCTCGAAGCGCGCCTCGAGACGTTCCAGGTCGAGTTTGGCCTGATCCAGCTCGCGAAAGCGCGCTTCGGCTTCGCGCTGACCCACCAGGGTCCGCGACTCTTCGGCAAGGAATTCGGCAAGGTTCTGATTCAGGCTGGCAAAGCCCTGTTGATACCAGCGTGCACGGCTGCGCACATGGCCACTGAACAGCTGGGTGGCCACCGGCCCCAGCCAGCGCGACAGTTCGTATTCCCAGTCCAGCTCCAGATCCTGGAGGATGGCTGCCAGGTCCAGCAGCACGCCGCTGTCGCCTTCCAGCTCCACGTCCGGCGCGTGCAGAACAGCGGTCTTGTCCTTGCTCAGGGCCAGGCGTACCAGGCTCGATGCCGGCGCGCGGAGGATGCAGTCAGGGTCGGCGGCCCACTGGCTGGCCAGTATCAGGCCTTCATCGCTGGGCAGGATGAACAGCTGCAATGCCGGGCTGCGGCAGTCGACGGCGATCACCTTGCCATTGAGGTGCTGCAGGCGCGGAAGGGCCGTGCTGTCCAGACGCAGCACCCGGTTGATGCCGGTCTCGACGCTGGCGAGCAGGCCGCTGAGCAACATCAGGGCTTGATGCCGCGGTGCAGGGCGACGATGCCTGCGGTCATGTTGTGATAGGTCACGCGGTCGAAACCGGCCTCGACCATCATCGACTTCAGGGTTTCCTGGTTGGGGTGCATGCGGATCGATTCGGCCAGGTAGCGGTAGCTTTCCGAATCGTTGGTGATCAGCTTGCCGGCCAGGGGCATGAAGGCGAACGAATAGGCGTCGTAGACCTTGGACATCAGGGCGTTGGTCGGCTTGGAGAATTCCAGCACCAAGAGGCGGCCACCGGGCTTGAGCACCCGCAGCATGGAGCGCAGGGCATCTTCTTTGTGGGTGACGTTGCGCAAGCCGAAGGCGATGGTCACGCAGTCGAAATGGTTGTCCGGGAACGGCAGTTTTTCCGCATCGGCCTGGACGAATTCGACGTTGCCAGCCACACCCAGGTCCAGCAGGCGGTCACGGCCGACCTTGAGCATGGATTCGTTGATGTCCGCCAGCACCACTTGGCCGGTAGGCCCCACCAGGTGCGAAAAGCGCTTGGTCAGATCGCCCGTGCCACCGGCGATATCCAGCACGCGGTTGCCGGCGCGCACGCCGGAGAGCTCGATGGTGAAGCGTTTCCACAAACGGTGCATGCCGCCCGACAGTACGTCGTTCATCAGGTCGTACTTGGCCGCTACCGAGTGGAACACCTCTGCGACTTTTTCCGCTTTCTGGCTTTCAGGAACGTTCTTGAAGCCGAAGTGCGTGGTGGGTTCGGCATCGCTGCCTTTGCGCTGATCAGTCATATCGCTGTCACCAAAAGAGAATGCGCGACATTCTAATCCCGGTGGCGGCCTTTGTCTTGGCAAGGCTGAATGTAAGATAGCGAACCGCCGGGACGTTTTGACGCACACAGGGTCAAGATGCTTCAGGCAAGTCCGCAAACAGCAGGAGTCCTTCGATGGCCCGTATTAGTGTTGAACGCGCCCATGGCCTGGGTAAGCAGGTAGCCCGTGAAAAGGCCGACAAACTGGCGCAGAAACTCGCCGATCAATATGGCCTGGAGCCGCAATGGGCGGGGGATACGCTGAACCTCAAGCGCTCCGGGGTCAAAGGCGCTGTGCATGTGGGTGAGGCGTCGATCCGGATCGATTTGGAACTGGGTCTGTTGATGTCGGCCATGAGCGGCACCATCAAGTCCGAAATTGAAAAAGCCCTGGACAAGGCCCTGGCCTGAGCCCCGATCCCCAGGCGCCGGCTTGCAGGCAAATCGCAGGCACTGCGACGGCGCCACGCTCAAGAGCCTCGCCGGCGAGCCGGCCCCTACATCAATTGATGACATTCGTTAGGGTGCCGATTCTAATTTTTCTCTCTAGGTTGTGCCTCAGGTCCTCGTTCCGAGGACAGTTCCTCAAACCTTCCGCGCGTGAGGTGCACCATGGCCAAAGTGATTCTGAAGAAAAAAGTTGATGTTCAATCGACTGCTCTGAGCGAAGTCAAATCCTATGCCCGCAAGATCTGGCTGGCTGGCCTGGGTGCCTACGCCAAAGTCGGTCACGAGGGCAGCGAATACTTCCAGGAGTTGATCAAGGCCGGTCAATCCGTTGAAAAGAAAGGCAAAAAAGTTGTCACTGAACAACTTGAAGCGGCCAATAGTCAGATAGACAGCGTTAAAGGGGATGTCAGTACTCTTAAAGGCAAAGTCGAAGTGCAACTGGACAAGGTCGAAAAGGCCTTTGACACGCGCGTCGCCAGTGCCTTGAATCGCATCGGCATTCCGTCTAAACATGACGTCGAGACACTCTCTGCTAAGCTCGATGAGCTGACGGCGTTGCTCGAACGTGTCGCGCGTAAACATTAAGGAGAACGGGATGGCTGGTAAAAAGAATACTGAAAAAGAAGGCAGCTCGTGGATCGGGAAAGTCGAAGAGTACTCCCGTAAAATTTGGCTTGCTGGTTTAGGCGTGTACTCGAAAATCGATTCTGACGGCAGCAAGCTTTTCGAGACATTGGTCAAAGATGGTGAGAAAGCCGAGAAACTGACCAAGAGTGTAGTCGGCAAGAAAGTTGATGCCGCCAAAGACTCCGCCAGTTCGGCCAAGTCGCGCATCAGCGACGTCAAGGACCGCGCCCTGGGCAAGTGGGACGAACTGGAAGGCGCTTTCGACAAGCGTTTGAACAGTGCCATCTCGCGCCTGGGCGTACCGAGCCGCAATGAGGTGAAAGCGCTGCATGACAAGGTCGATACCCTGACCAAGCAGATTGAAAAACTCACAGGTGCCAAGGTTGCGCCGGTTGCGGCCAAAACCGCCGCTGCCAAGCCTGCGGCTAAACCTGCAGCCAAGCCTCTGGCCAAACCGGCGGCCAAAGCTGCAGCTAAACCCGCCGCCAAGCCCGCCGCGAAAACCGCTGCCGCCAAGCCGGCTGCCAAACCCGCTGCCAAGCCGGTTGCAGCAAAACCTGCGGCCAAGCCCGCCGCCAAGCCAGCGGTGAAAGCCGCCGCCAAACCCGCGGCCAAGCCGGCGGTGGCGAAAAAGCCTGCCGCCAAGAAGCCTGCCGCCAAGCCCGCGGTAGCGGCCAAGCCTGCAGCGCCAGCGCCGACGGCTTCGGCCAGTTCGGCAAACTCCGCCGCAGCCCCCAGCCCGGCGGTAGCGCCAACTGCTGCGCCAGCTCCAGCGACGCCAAGCAGCCAGTCCTGATTGCATCGGGCTCAAAGAACGCCCGGTCTGTAAAGGCCGGGCGTTTTTTATTGGGCCGCGTTCGGTACTCGCCAGGCCCGCCTATTCCTGTTCTTCCAGGTAGCGCAACGCCATCTGCTCGGTGGCCAGCTTCGCCGGCGGCAACAGGTGCGGTGCCACCAGCATCATGATCTGGTAGACCACCAGGCGCACTTCCCCCTCGCGATCAAGGATCCGCTGGTAATCCAGGGAGAACAGCAGGGTCAGGGTGATCTGCTCCACCAGTTGGCCCAAGGCCTGGGTCCCGCTGACCAGCTGTCCACGGGTCTTGAGTCGGGCCAGCAGCGAGGCCAGGGTCCGCTTGAGGGCGTTGAGCAGGTTGCGAATGCCCTTGGCCAGTTTCGGCAAGCGTCCCGCCAGGTTGGACAGATCCTGGAACAGGAAGCGGTAGTGGGCCAGGCGTTCGACAATCAGGTGCAGGAACAGCCAGTAGTCCTCCGGTGCCAGCCGGGCATCGGACGGTGGATCCAGCAGCGGTGTCAGCTCGTTCTGGAAACGTTCGAACAGGCCGAGCACCAGGGGCTCCTTGCCATGGAAGTGGTAGTAGAGGTTGCCGGGGCTGATGCCCATCTCATTGGCCACCTCCATGGTGGAGACATTGGGCTCGCCCTTCTGGTTGAACAGTTGCAGGGCACATTCGAGTATCCGGTCGCGGGTCTTCATCCTGACTTCTTGTCGGTCCATTGGCGGGCACGACTCCAGCATGGAGTCGTGGAGCAAAGTGTTTTCAGCGCACGCGCACGTAGGTGCCCGGAGCATCCTCCATGGGTGGATAGTTCTGATTGCCGAGGGTGGTCAGGGTTTCCCGCTGCGCTCCTGAGCGCTCCTGGACCCAGCTCAGCCACTGGCCCCACCAACTGCCGTCGACATGCTTGGCGTCGTAATACCAGGCTCGCGGATCGCTGCTGAGCTTGTGGTTTTCCACGTAGTTGGCCTTGGGGTTGCTCGGCGGATTGAGAATGCTCTGCACATGCCCGCTGTTGGACAGCACGAAGCGCCGCTCTCCGCCCAGCAGCAGGGTCGAGCGATACACCGCATCCCAGGGGGTGATGTGATCGTTGATGCCGGCCACGCTGAAGCTGTCCACCGTGACCTTCTGCAGATCGATCGGGGTGCCGCAGACTTCGAGTCCGCCTTCGTGGCTCAGCGGGTTGTGCTTGAAAAAGTCCAGCAGGTCGCCGTGCAAGGCGGCGGGCAGGCGGGTGCTGTCGTTGTTCCAGTAGAGAATGTCGAAGACTGGCGGCTCCTTGCCCAGCAGGTAGTTGTTGACCCAGTAGTTCCAGATCAGGTCGTTGGGACGCATCCAGGCAAACACCTTGGCCATGTCGCGGCCATCGAGCACCCCTTGCTGGTAGGAGCGACGCTTGGCCGCTTCCAGGGTTTTCTCATCGGCAAACAAGGTGGCCGGGCTGTCCAGCTGGCTGTCCAGCAGACTCACCAGGTAAGTGGCGCTGGCCACCCGGCGCAGCTGGCGCTTGGCCTGCAGGTGACCTTGCAGGGCGGCGATGGTCAGGCCGCCGGCGCAGGCACCTACCAGGTTGACTTCCCGACTGCCGGTGATGGCCCGGGCGACATTCAGTGCCTCTTCGGTAGCCTCTACGTAGCTCGACAGGCCCCACTCGCGATGGCGCACGTCCGGGTTGCGCCAGCTGATCATGAATACCTGCAGGCCGTTCTTCAGGGCGTACTGGACGAAGCTGTTGTGCGGGCTGAGGTCGAAGATGTAGTACTTGTTGATTTGCGGCGGCACGATCAGCAACGGCTTGGCGTACTGTTTTTCGCTCATGGGGCTGTACTGGATCAGTTCCAGCAGCTCGTTGCGAAACACCACCGAGCCTGGGGTCACGGCCAGGTTCTTGCCGATCTCGAAGGCGTGCTTGGTCACCTGGCTGGGCAGTCCGTTGTTGTGCAACAGGTCGTCCAGCAGGTTGCTGATGCCGCGCACCACGCTGTTGCCGCCGGTGTTGAAGATTTCCTTGAGGGCCAGGGGATTGAGCAGGGTGTTGGAGGGCGACACCGCGTCGTTGAGCAGGGAGAAGGCGAAGTGCGCCCGGGCCCGATCGTCCTCGTTCATGCCGCTGTCGTCGATCCAGTGCCGAACCTGCTTCTGCCAGCTGAGGTAGGCCTGCAAGCCTCGTTTGTAAAAGGGATTGAGGGTCCAGGCCGGGTCGGCGAAGCGGTTGTCCTTGGGGTTGGGTTTATGCAGGGTTTCCCCCAGCAGCACACGTCCCAGCTGGCCACCCAGGGCCAGGGTGTGGCGGGCGCTGTGCAACGGGTTGCGCAAACTGTGGGCCGCAATGCTGCGCAGTGTCGAGAGCAGATCCCGGCCGCGCAGACCGGTGATCGCGCTCTGTGCGTTGATGTAGGCCGCAGGGGCCGGAAGCGAACCCTGTGCAGGCTTGTCTTGCATGAGTCAACACTCCTTCGTCAAACCACTAACAAGCAGACCAATCCAAGACAGACAACATAGTCGCTCCTGGCCTTTCTTGCGCGCGACGATCCTGTCGGCAGCGTTGTTTTATTTCGTTGGGTGCGATGGCAGTGGATGCGGGTGCATCACGGCGCGTTGTCGCTCTTCCTGGAGGAATTTCATGATGATCGGGGCGACGGCCTCGGCCCGGGTGATCAGGAACAGGTGACCGTCGTCGATGATGTGCAGCTGCGCGTTGGGAATCCGCCAGGCCAGCATGCGCATGTTGATCAGGGGGATCAGCGGGTCATCGTCGCCGGCCAGCACCAGGGTCGGCTGGTGGATCTTGTGCAGCCAGTGGATGCTGGTCCAGCCCACTCCGGCGAACAGTTGCCAGTAGTAGCCCAGCTTGCCGGCCGAGCGGACCTTGGCTGCGTGTTCGGCGGCCAGGTTCGGATCGCGCCGGAAGGCACCGCCATAGATCAGCGGCGCGATGCGCATCACATGGGAAGGCTGCACGTAGCGCCGTGGACTGGCCATCATCCACAGCACCTTGGGCTTGCCGGGGACCATGAAGGCGCCGGCGGCGGTGGCCGCCAGTACCAGTTTCTTGCAGCGTTCGGGGTAGTCGTAGGCGAACTGCTGGGCCAGGGCTCCGCCCCAGGACACGCCCACGGCGTTGACCTGGCCGTAGTCCAGGTAATCGAGCATGCGGGCGGTCAGCTTGGCCAGGCCGGGAAAACGATAAGGCCGGCTTGGGGTCGAGGAGCCGCCCACGCCGGGGACGTCGAAGGCAATGACCTCCAGGTCCGGATCCAGGGCCTGGACAAAGGGAAAGACCAGCTCCAGGTTGGCGCCGATTCCGTTGAAGATCAGCAGCGGCGTCAAGTGCGGCTTGCCGGGGCGTACCGCCGTGCGGATGGTCTGTCCATCCAGATCAACGGTGCGAAAGATGAAAGAGTGTGGCATGCCGTAGCCCTGTGAATTGAACCATGGGCAACGCCGTCCTGGGCGTCGTCCGGATTTTCCGAGGCCGGGCCTCGTACCAAGCATAGGGCGTGGCGACGCCTCCTGGCGTCGCATCGTTCAATGCCCGGACTCAGCGCTCGTGGACGTAGGTCCCTGGTGCGGCCTCGGCGGCGGCGTACTTTTTGTTGCCCAGCGTGCTGGGGGCCGCTTTCAGCTCGCCGGAACGCTCCGCCTGCCAGGCTTGCCAGTGCAGCCACCAGGAATCGGTGTGCTTGATCGAGTTTTCCTGCCATTGATCGGGGCAGACGGGGATCTCGGTGCTGGTCATGTAGCGCGCCTTGGGATTGCCCGGCGGATTCAGGATGCTCTGGATATGCCCGCTGCTGGACAGCACGAACTCCACGTTGCCGCCAAACAGTTGCGCCGACTTGTAGCAGGACTTCCACGGGGTGATGTGATCGTTGGTGCCGGCCAGGGAAAAGATATCGGCGGTCACCTGTTTCAGGTCGATGGGTGTGCCGCACACTTCCAGTGCATTGGGGCGCACCAGGGGATTGTTTTTGAACATCTCGATCAGGTCGCCATGGAACGCTGCGGGCAGGCGGGTGGTGTCGTTGTTCCAGAACAGGATGTCGAACACCGGTGGTTCGTTGCCCAGCAGGTAGTTGTTGACCCAGTAGTTCCAGATCAGGTCGTTGGGGCGCATCCAGGCAAACACCTTGGCCATGTCGCGACCTTCGAGCACACCGGCCTGGTAGGAATGGCGCTTGGCCGCTTCCAGGGTCTGCTCGTCGACAAACAGCGCCACCTGGGTATCCAGGGTGGTGTCGAGGACGCTGACCAGCAGGGTCAGGGCATTGACCTTCTTTTCTCCGAGCGCGGCGTAGTGGCCCAGCAGCGCGGTACAGGTGATACCGCCGGAGCAGGCCCCGAGCATGTTCACATCCTTGCTGCCGGTGATGGCGGTGACCACGTCGACCGCCTCCTTCAGGGCCTCGATGTAGGTCGACAGGCCCCATCCCCTGTGTGCCTTGGTGGGGTTGCGCCAGCTGACAATGAAGGTCTGCACGTTGTTGCGCAGGCAGAAGCGCGCCAGGCTCTTGTCCGGGCTGAGGTCGAAGACGTAGAACTTGTTGATCTGGGGCGGCACCACCAGCAGCGGCCGCTCATACACCTGTTCGGTGATCGGCCGGTACTGGATCAGCTCCAGCACATCGTTGCGGAACACCACCGAACCTTCGCTGGTGCCGAGGTTCTTGCCTACTTCAAAGGCGTCCATGTTGACCTGGCTGGGCATGCCGCCGTTCTGCACCAGGTCCTTGGCCAGATGGGACAGGCCGTCCAGCAGGCTCTTGCCGCCGGTTTCGAAGAAGCGCTTGACCGCGGCGGGGTTGGCCATGCTGTTGGTCGGGGCCATGGCTTCGGTCATCAGGTTGATCACGAAGTGGCCGCGGCTGATGTCCTGATCGGACAGGTTGCTGTCGCCGATCCACTCGTGGAGCTCCTTGCGCCACGCCAGGTAGGTTTGCAGATAGCGTTTGTACAGCGGGTTCTGGCTCCAGGCCGGATCGTTGAAGCGACGGTCGTCGCTCTCCGGTTGCAGGGTCGATTTGCCGAATATCACGTTCTTCAGCTCAAGGCCGAAATGGGCGACATGCTTGACGCTGTGGATGGGTTGTTTAATGGCCTGGGTGAGCACCATTCGAGCAGAGGTAAGCAGATCCTTTCTACGCAAGCCGATGACCGGATTGAGCCCCAGTGTGTTTTCCGAGGCTTGGCGTTTCAGGTCATCGATATTCTTGTTACTCATCTACGACGCTCCATTGTCCTGAGACGAGTACCGGACCTGCTGTGCAGTCACACAGCACGATGCCAGGTACTACTGCTCGGGTGACCGTTGATTGCGTACCGCTGCTTTAAAAGTGCAGAGAACTCTGCAGGGAACTTGCCAGTTCCATTGGTTACCCGAGTTTAATTTTTTTCGCAAGCAGGCCATTCATTGGCCATACAGCCCAGCATTCAAACAGATGGAATTAGAAAATGCCCTCTAAACAGCCGGAGGCTCGGACTAGAGCATCAGCTTGATTATCGACTCATTCGGATCGCGGGATTTTCCGGCGGCTTTGAGCTCTGCCAGATAATCGCTCCACAGTTCGTCCTGACGCAGAGCCAACTGATACAGGTAGTCCCAGGTGAACAGTCCACTGTCATGGCCGTCGTCGAAGGTCAATTTCAGTGCGTACTGGCCAGCCGGTTCAACCTTGCTCAGGCCCACGCCGAGCTTGCCGAACTGCAGGATGGGTTTGCCGTGGCCCTGGACCTCGGCGGAGGGGGAGTGCACCCGCAGGAACTCTGCAGGCAAGTGATAGACCTCGTCCGGCCCGTAGGTCAGGGTCAGGGTTTTCGAGGCTTTGTGCAGGTTGATGCCAGAGGGGAGTTTAGTCATGAGGGCAGCTTAAAGCTGCAAGCTACAAGCTACAAGATGACCGCGATCAACTTGCAGCTTGAGGCTTAAAGCTTGTCGCTTAGAGGATATAGCGGGACAGATCTTCGTTCTGCGCCAATTCGCCCAGGTGGCTGTTGACGTAGGCCGCGTCGATGCGGATCGGCTCTTCGCTGTGGGCGCTGGCCAGGTCGCCGGCGCTGAACGACACCTCTTCCAGCAGGCGCTCGAGCAGGGTGTGCAGGCGACGGGCACCGATGTTCTCGGTCTTCTCGTTGACCTGCCAGGCAATCTCCGCCAGGCGCTTGATGCCTTCAGGCAGGAACTCGATGTTCAGGCCTTCGGTCTTGAGCAGCTCACGGTATTGCTCGGTCAGCGAAGCGTGAGGCTCGCTGAGGATGCGCTCGAAATCTTCCGGCGACAGGGCCTTGAGTTCGACGCGGATCGGCAGGCGCCCTTGCAGCTCCGGAACCAGGTCGCTGGGCTTGCTCAGGTGGAAGGCACCGGAAGCGATGAACAGGATGTGGTCGGTCTTGACCATGCCCAGCTTGGTGTTGACGGTGCAGCCTTCGATCAGGGGCAGCAGGTCGCGCTGCACGCCTTCGCGGGACACATCGACGCCGCCGGAGTTGCCGCGCTTGGCCACTTTGTCGATTTCGTCGATGAACACGATGCCGTGTTGCTCGACCGCTTCCAGGGCCTTGGTCTTCAACTCTTCGTCGTTGACCAGGCGGCTGGCCTCTTCATCCCGTACCAGCTTCAGCGCTTCCTTGACCTTGAGCTTGCGGCTCTTGCGCTTGCCCTTGCCCATGTTGGCGAACAGGTTCTGCAGCTGGTTGGTCATTTCTTCCATGCCCGGTGGCGCGGAGATGTCGACGCCGGTGACTTCCGCCACTTCGATCTCGATCTCCTTGTCGTCCAGCTGGCCTTCGCGCAGGCGCTTGCGGAACAGCTGGCGGGTGTTGGAGTCCTGGGCTGGCGCTTCATCGCTGCTGAAGCCCATGCGGGCCGGTGGCAGCAGGGCGTCGAGGATGCGTTCTTCGGCGGCGTCTTCGGCGCGGTGGCGAACCCGGATCATTTCCTGTTCGCGGAACATCTTGATCGCCGCATCGGCCAGGTCACGAATGATCGATTCGACGTCGCGACCGACATAACCGACTTCGGTGAACTTGGTGGCTTCGACCTTGATGAACGGTGCATTGGCCAGCTTGGCCAGGCGGCGGGCGATTTCGGTCTTGCCGACACCGGTGGGGCCGATCATCAGGATGTTCTTGGGCGTCACTTCAACGCGCAGTTCGGCCGGCAGTTGCATCCGGCGCCAGCGGTTGCGCAGGGCGATAGCGACGGCGCGCTTGGCATCGTCCTGGCCGATGATGTGGCGGTTGAGTTCGTGGACGATTTCGCGGGGTGTCATGGACATAGTAATTGGCGGTCCTCAAGCAAGAATGAATGCCGTGGCGCGAGCGCCGCAACAGGCTTATTCCGCGAGATCCTGCTCCTCGATGGTTTGAGTGTGGTTGGTGAATACGCAGATGTCGCCGGCGATGCCCAGGGCCGTCTCGACGATTTCGCGAGCCGACAGGTCGGTCTTTTTCAGCAGGGCGCTGGCTGCGGCCTGGGCGTAGGCGCCACCGGAGCCCATGGCGATCAGGCCGTCCTCCGGCTCCACCACGTCACCGTTGCCGGTGATGATCAGGGAGGCGTCCTTGTTGGCCACGGCCAGCATGGCTTCCAGGCGGCTCAGGGAGCGATCGGTACGCCATTCCTTGGCCAGCTCGACAGCGGCGCGCACCAGATGGCCCTGGTGTTTCTCCAGTTGGCCTTCAAAGCGCTCGAACAGGGTGAAGGCGTCGGCGGTGGCCCCGGCAAAGCCGGCGATGACCTGGCCGTGGTACAGCCGGCGGACTTTTTTCGCGTTGCCTTTCATCACGGTGTTGCCGAGAGAAACCTGGCCGTCGCCGCCCATGACGACTTTGCCGTGGCGGCGGACTGAAACGATGGTGGTCAAGGGGGGAGTCTCCACACAGCGGGGCGAAAGTGCCCTGATGGAAACTCATATGGGGGTGGCTGGGAGTTTTTCAACCGGAGGCTGTAGCGGGGGACCAGCGGTCTTTGTTGCAAGCTGCAAGCGCTTCGCGGGCAAGCCCGCTCCTACGAGGCGTCGTGTAGGAGTGGGCTGGGCCGCGATCAATCGCGTAGCGGTCGGCTTAACGGCTCTGGCGCTGTTGTAACAGCAGATTGCTAAAGCCGGCGCCGGCCAGTTGTTTCTGCGCCACGGTCAGCTGTTCGCGGTTGCTGAACGGGCCCACCAATACCCGGTACCAGGTTTCATCCTTCACCGTGCCGGATTCCACCGCCACCGACTGGCCCAGCAGGATGATCTGCGCTCGTACCTTGTCGGCATCGGCTTGCTTGCGGAACGAGCCGGCCTGGAGGAAGAACTTGGTCACCGGCGCCGCCTTGGCCACCGGTGGCGCCGGCGGTGGGGTGATGCCGGCCAGGGCCGCCTGGGCCCGGGCGGTGTCGATCTTCGCGGCTTCCGCCGGGGTGACCGGGGTGGTCGGCACCGGCGGCACTTGAGGCGTCGGCAGGGTTTTCTCCGGCACCGCTTCCGGCGGCACTATGACCTCCGATTCCGGCAGCAGGGTATAGAAGTCGTACTTCGGCTTCACCGGTTGCTGCGGGCTCGGCGGGGTCTTGTTGGCCTCGGCGATCTTGCTGGCTTTCTGCTGTTCGATCTTCTCGCGCTTGACGCTGTCGCCGCCCTTGCCGGGTTCGAGCTTCATCAGGAACACGATGAAGGCGCCGATGGTCAGGCCGATGGCCAGCCACAACCAGCCCGGGATCGGCTTCTTGGCCGGGGCCTGGTAGCGGCTGGCGCCACGCTTGGGTGCAGGTTTTTTCTTGGCAGCCAACTTACATTTGCTCCAGGACTTTGAGGCCCAGCAGTTCCAGACCTTGCTTGAGGGTGCGGCGGGTCAGCTCGGTGAGGCGCAGGCGGCTGTGCATCTGCGTCGGAGTCTCGGCCGCCAGGATCGGGCAGTTCTCGTAGAAGCTGGAGAACAGACCGGCCACGTCGTACAGGTAGGTGCAGAGGATGTGCGGGGTGCCCTTGTCGGCGACGTTGTTGAGGATCTCGCCGAACTGCGCCAGCTTGGCCGCCAGCTCCAGTTCCTGGGCCGCGTGCAGTTCGATCTGGCCGCCGACTTCGCTGAAGTCCTTGCCCAGCTTGCGGAACACGCCGGCGGCACGGGTATAGGCGTACAGCAGGTACGGCGCGGTGTTGCCTTCGAAGTTGAGCATCAGGTCGAAGTTGAAGCTGTAGTCGCTGGTACGGTGCTTGGACAGGTCGGCGTATTTCACCGAATCGATGCCCACCACCTTGGCAATGCCGCGCAGATCGGCCTCCGGCAGTTGCGGGTTTTTCTCTTTGACCAGGGCGTAGGCGCGTTCCTCGGCTTCGGTCAGCAGGTCGATGAGCTTCACGGTGCCGCCGTCGCGGGTCTTGAACGGACGGCCGTCGGCGCCGTTCATGGTGCCGAAGCCCATGTGTTCCATCTCCATCGGATGGGTCACGAAGCCGGCCTTGCGGGCCACGGCGAACACTTGCTGGAAGTGCAGGGCCTGGCGCTGGTCGACGAAGTACAGGGCGCGATCGGCCTTGAGCTTGCCACTGCGGTAGCGCACGGCGGCCAGGTCGGTGGTGGCGTACAGGTAGCCGCCGTCGGCCTTGACGATGATCACCGGCAGCGGCTCGCCTTCGGCATTCTTGAACTCGTCGAGGAACACGCACTGGGCGCCGTTGCTCTCCACCAGCATGCCCTGGGCCTTGAGGTCGTTGACCACGTTGATCAGGTCATCGTTGTAGGCGCTCTCGCCCATGACGTCGGCCATGGTCAGCTTGACGTTGAGCAGCTCGTAGATCTTCTGGCAGTGGGACAGGGAGATGTCCTTGAACTTGGTCCACAGCTCCAGGCAATCCGGGTCGCCGGCTTGCAGCTTGACCACCAGGCCGCGGGCGCGGTCGGCAAAGGCTTCGGATTCGTCGAAGCGCTGCTTGGCGGCGCGGTAGAAGTTCTCCAGGTCCGACAGCTCATCACTGGTGATTGGGTTCTCTTCCAGGTACGCCATCAGCATGCCGAACTGGGTGCCCCAGTCGCCGACATGGTTCTGACGGATCACGGTGTCGCCGAGGAACTCCAGGACCCGTGCCACGCCGTCACCGATGATGGTGGAGCGCAGGTGGCCGACGTGCATTTCCTTGGCCAGGTTGGGGGCCGACATGTCGATCACGGTGCGCTGCGCCGGGCCGGCCTTGCGCACGCCCAGGTGCTCGTCGCCGAGGGCGGCGTCCAGGCGCGCGGCCAGGGCCTGGGTGTTCTGGAAGAAGTTGATGAAGCCCGGGCCGGCGATTTCCGCCTTGCTCAGGTCCTCATGGGCCGGCAGCGCGGCGATGATTTTTTCTGCCAGGTCGCGGGGCTTCATGCCGGCGGGCTTGGCCAGCATCATGGCGATATTGCTGGCGAAGTCGCCGTGGGTCTTGTCGCGGGTGTTTTCGACCTGGATCGCCGGCGTCAGGCCTTCTGGCAACACACCTTCGGCGACGAGTTGGGTGATGGCTTGCTGGATGAGCTGGCGAATGGTGTCTTTCATGGTCTTCTCGTTCGACCGCTGGCGCGGCGGCGCGTTGGTGCGCGGGTGGAAAAACTGGGCATTATCCGTTGCTGGAACGGCCTTGCCAACTATAGAGGGCTGCTTGGGGATCGGTGGCGGCATTCGAGTGCCTTCGCCGGCAAGCCTGCTCCTGCGGGTTTGATGCAGCCCATTGTAGGAGCGGGCTTGCCCGCGAAAACGCGATATCGATCAATACAAATCCACCGGGTCCACATCCAGCGACCAGCGGACCTGGCGTCCGCTGGGCATCTGCTCCAGCACCAGCAACCAGCTGCTCAGCAGTCGATGCAGCGGTGCCCGGGCATTGGCTTGCAGCAGCAACTGCGCACGATAACGCCCGGCGCGCCGCTCCATCGGCGCCGGAACCGGCCCCAGCAACTCGATGCCCCCCAGGTTCTGTTCCGCCAGCAGGCGCTCGGCCTCGCTGCACGCCTCATCGAGAAAACCTTCGGCTTGCCCCGGCTTGTGGGCCTCGGCCCGCAGCAGGGCCAGATGGGCGAAGGGCGGCAGGCCGGCGGCGCGGCGCTCGCTCAGGGCCTGTTCGGCGAAGGCGAAGTAACCCTGCTCGGTCAGTTGCACCAGCAGCGGGTGGTCGGCGAGGTGGGTCTGGATGATCACCTTGCCCGGTTCCTCGGCACGCCCGGCGCGCCCGGCGACCTGGACGATCAGCTGCGCCATGCGCTCGCTGGCGCGGAAGTCCCCGGAAAACAGGCCGCCGTCGGCGTCGAGGATCGACACCAAGGTGACCCGGGGGAAGTGATGTCCCTTGGCCAGCATCTGGGTGCCCACCAGGATGCACGGATGCCCCTTCTGGATGGTGGCGAACAGCTGGTTCATCGCGTCTTTGCGCGAGGTGCTGTCGCGGTCCACCCGTAGTACCGGGTAGTCGGGAAACAGGATGCCCAGGCGTTCTTCCGCGCGCTCGGTGCCGGCGCCCACGGGGCGCAGATCGACCTTGCCGCATTGCGGGCAGTGCCGGGGCACTCGCTCCACATGGCCGCAATGGTGACAACGCAGTTCGCCGGAGCGCTGGTGCACGGTCATGCGGGCGTCGCAGCGCTGGCATTCGGACATCCAGCCGCAGTCGTGGCAGAGCAGGGTCGGAGCGAAACCGCGGCGGTTGAGGAATACCAGAACTTGCTGGCCGGCGGCCAGGGTCTGGCCGATGGCCTGCTGCATGGGGCCGGAAATGCCGCTGTCCAGAGGGCGGCTCTTCACATCCAGGCGCAGGAAGCGCGGTTGCTTGGCGCCGCCGGCGCGCTCGTTCAGGCGCAGCAGGCCATAGCGGCCGGTGTAGGCGTTGTGCAGGCTTTCCAGGGACGGTGTGGCCGAGCCCAGGACAATGGGGATGTCTTCCTGGCGGGCGCGCACCAGGGCTAGGTCGCGGGCATGGTAGCGCAGGCCTTCCTGCTGCTTGTAAGAGCCGTCGTGCTCCTCATCGATGATGATCAGCCCGGGGTTCTTCATCGGCGTGAACAGCGCTGAGCGGGTGCCGATGATGATGTCGGCCTCGCCATCCCGGGCGGCGAGCCAGGCATCCAGGCGTTCGCGGTCATTGACCGCCGAGTGCAGCAGGGCGATGCGGGCGTTGAAGCGCTGTTCGAAGCGCGCCAGGGTTTGGGGCCCCAGGTTGATCTCCGGGATCAGCACCAGGGCCTGTTTGCCGGCTTCGAGGGTTTCGCGGATCAACTGCAGGTAGACCTCGGTCTTGCCGCTGCCAGTGACCCCGGCCAGAAGAAAGGCGTGGTAGCTGTCGAACCCGGCGCGGATCGCTTCGTAGGCGGCGCGCTGCTCGCTGTTGAGCGGCAGCTCGGGCTGGGCCAGCCAGTGTTCATGGCGCACGCCTGGCGCGTGCTTGCGCACTTCTACCTGCACCAGATCCTTGGCCAGCAACAGGTCCAGGCTGTCCTTGCTCAGCATCAGCTTGCTCAGCAGAGCGTGGGGCACGCCATGGGGGTGTTGGGCCAGGGTGGCCAGTGCTTCGCGCTGACGCGGGGCGCGGGCGATGCGCGGGTCATCCAGGCGGGCGCCGGGGGCTATCGACCAGAAGCGTTCCTGGCGGGCCTCGGCCAGCTCGCCCTGGCGCAGCAGCACCGGCAAGGCCCAGCTCAGGGTGTCGCCGAGGCTGTGCTGATAGTACTGGGCGGTCCACAGGCACAGCTTGAACAGGGCCGGGGGCAGCGGTGGCGTGGGGTCCAGCAGGGCCAGGGCCGGCTTGAGCTTGTCGGCCGGCACTTCACTGTGATCCGCCACTTCCACCAGGATGCCGATCATTTCCCGGCGACCGAAGGGCACTCGCAGGCGCATCCCCGGATGCAGCTGGGCGCGCAGCACACCGGCCGGGGCACGGTAGTCGAAGAGGCGGCGCAGAGGCGAAGGCAGGGCGAGGCGCAGAATGGCGTCGGGCACGCGGGACAATCTCGATGAGCGGACGGTAAATAGGCTCCGGAGCCTAACAGACGAGCCGTGGGGTGTCCTGTATAAGCGTGCGTGCTCCCCGGTCTGCGGAGGTTTTGCCGCGGCCGAGCAGGCACCGCAGTGCAGTGCGTGGCAAAGCCGGGGCTGTCAAGGTTGCGCCGGCTTTTTCTGATGGGGGGTACTCAGGATCTCTTGCGCGTTTGACGCGGTCTGGTAGAATCCGCGCCCTAATTCGTGCGGTATTCAACAATAGTGTTGGGTGGCGGCACGCTAGCCTGAGGAATACACCATGAAAGCCGATATCCATCCAGTATACGAAGCCGTTACCGCTACCTGCAGCTGCGGTAACGTCATCGAAACTCGCTCCACCCTGGCCAAGCCTCTGAGCCTGGACGTGTGCAACGAGTGCCACCCGTTCTACACCGGTAAGCAAAAGACTCTGGACGTTGGCGGTCGTGTCGACAAGTTCAAGTCGCGCTTCGGTGCTTTCGGCGCAACGAAAAAGGCCTGAGGCTGATCGTTCTGGAAAGCCGATACCGACTTTCCTCGCTGATGAAAAAGGCGTCCCATGTGGGCGCCTTTTTTGTGTCCGCGATTTGGCTGACCGCCGCCCAGGCGTTTTGCCCGGCCCCCGAGGGGCTGATTCCCGCAGCGGTCCAGCGGGTGGTGGATGGCGATACCCTGCGTCTCAAGGATGGTCGCAGCGTGCGCATGATCGGCCTCAATGCGCCGGAGCTGGCCAGTCGGGGGCGCCCGGCCGAGCCATTCGCGGTGGCGGCGCGGCAACGTTTGCAGCGCCTGGTGGCGCAGAGCGGTGGTCGGGTCGGCTTGTTGCCCGGGCGCGAGCGGCACGATCGCCATGGGCGGACGCTGGCCCATGTCTACGACGTCAGCGGGACCAATCTGGAAGCCCGGTTGATTGCCGAAGGGCTTGCCTATCAGATCGCCATCGTGCCGAACGTCGCTCTGGTCGCTTGTCAGCAGGCTGCGGAAAACCACGCGCGTCGAGCGGGGCTGGGCCTCTGGCGCCGTTCAGCTGTACTGAAAGCGGAGCAGATCCGCCGTTCCGGCTTTGTCGTGCTCGAGGGGCGTGTGAGCAAGGTCGAACGCAATCGTGGCGGGGTTTGGATCACATTGCGCGGTGCAGTTGTATTGCGTATTGCACCCAATGTTCTGGGACGTTTCGATCGTCAGTGGCTCAAGGGGCTTTCCGGGCGGCGGATCGAGGCTCGGGGCTGGGTGCTGGCACGTTCGCGTTCCGGCGGTTTCAGGTCGAGCGGGGCAGGCTGGATGTTGTCGCTGACTGACGTTTCCATGCTCAGACTTCTCTGATAAAGAAAAATTGTAGACATTTTTTAATTGGATTGTGAACAGTTGAAAGCCTTGTACCCCGTGGCTCTTGGCCCAAAGTCGTACGCTACGGGCCTTGACAGGGGTGACTGGGCAGTCTTGTAGGGACTATGCGACACGCGTATCCTCGGCGGTCCGTCTGTCCAACAGTAAAAAGCGGAATGCCCACATGTCTGATTTGAAAACTGCCGCTCTCGAATATCATGCCAATCCTCGTCCAGGAAAGCTGAGTGTCGAGCTCACCAAGGCCACTGCTACCGCTCGTGATCTGGCGCTGGCCTACAGCCCCGGCGTAGCCGAGCCGGTACGCGAAATCGCTCGCGATCCGGAACTGGCCTACAAGTACACCGGCAAAGGCAACCTGGTTGCCGTCATTTCCGATGGCACCGCGATTCTCGGCCTGGGCAACCTCGGCCCACTGGCCTCCAAGCCGGTGATGGAAGGCAAGGGCGTGCTGTTCAAGCGTTTCGCCGGCATCGATGTATTCGACATCGAAGTCGATTCCGAAAGTCCGCAGGCTTTCATCGACACCGTCAAGCGCATCTCCATCACCTTCGGTGGCATCAACCTGGAAGACATCAAGGCGCCAGAGTGCTTTGAGATCGAACGTGCTCTGATCGAGCAGTGCGACATTCCGGTGTTCCACGATGACCAGCACGGCACCGCGATTGTGACCGCTGCCGGCATGATCAACGCCCTGGAAATCGCTGGCAAAACCCTGGCCGATGCCAAGATCGTCTGCCTGGGCGCCGGTGCGGCCGCCATCTCCTGCATGAAACTGCTGGTGAGCATGGGCGCACAGATCGAGAACATCTTCATGGTTGACCGTACCGGCGTTATCCACGCTGGCCGTGACGACCTGAACCAGTACAAGGCAGTCTTCGCCCACACCACCGACAAGCGCACCCTGGCCGACGCCCTGCAAGGCGCCGACGTGTTCGTCGGTCTGTCCGGTCCGAACCTGCTGAGCGCTGAAGGCCTGAAGTCGATGGCGCCGAATCCGATCGTGTTCGCCTGCTCGAACCCGGATCCGGAAATCGCTCCAGAGCTGGCTCACGCCACCCGTGACGACGTGATCATGGCCACCGGCCGTTCGGACTACCCGAACCAGGTGAACAACGTACTGGGCTTCCCGTTCATCTTCCGTGGTGCCCTGGACGTTCGCGCCAAGCGCATCAACGAAGAAATGAAGATCGCCGCGGCCAACGCCCTGCGTGAACTGGCCAAGCTGCCAGTGCCTCAGGAAGTGTGCGACGCCTACGGCGGCATCAAGCTGGAATTCGGTCGTGAGTACATCATTCCGAAGCCGATGGATGCCCGTCTGATCACCGTGATCTCCGATGCCGTGGCCAAGGCCGCTATCGAGACCGGCGTGGCGACCCTGCCGTATCCGAAGAACTACCCGCTCAAGAGCGTGGACGATGTGTTCAACGGCTAACAGCCGCCCATAAAAAACCCGGCCAATCGAGCCGGTCGCTTTTTTATGGGCAGGCAATCAGCGGCTAGTTGCAAGTTTCCGGCTGCAAGAGCGGGGCGCGCTCTTGCTTGCCGCCGATCACTTGCAGCTTGCCGCTGCTCTTAGAAGAGGTCGATCGGCGCCGCTTCGTCCGCCGGCAGCGGGCTGCCCGGTGCGACGCCATTGCCCAGCTCGTTGACCGAGGGTGGGGTGTCTTCACTCTTGAACAGCTCGAAGTAGGCATTCGGTGTGCCCGGGGTGGCGGCGCGGCCGCTGACCGGGTCGACCCGCAGGCTGAGGATGCCTTCCGGTTCGGCCTGGGTGTGCGGCGGCTTGCCCTTGAGGGCGGCGCCCATGAAGTTCATCCAGATCGGCAGGGCCACCGTGCCGCCGTATTCGCGACGTCCGAGGCTTTCCGGCTGGTCGAAACCGGTCCAGACCGTGGTCACGTAGTCGGCGTTGTAGCCGGAGAACCAGGCGTCCTTGGACTCGTTGGTGGTACCGGTCTTGCCGGCCAGGTCCGAACGGCCCAGGGCCAGGGCTCGGCGCCCGGTACCCAGCTTGATCACGTCCTCGAGCATGCTGTTGAGGATGTAGGTGGTGCGTCCGTCGATGATCCGTTCGGCGACGGCGGGCGTCTGTACCGGAGCCTGTACCGGGTTTTCGCCGGCCACGGTGTTGACCGTGAAGTTGTGCTCTGGCGCCGCGATGCCGCTGCTGGCGGTGTTCCCGGTGGGGACGCTGGGCGGGTTGGCGCTGAACAGCAGCTCGCCGTTGCGGCTTTCGATCTTGTCGATGATGTACGGGGTGATCTTGTAGCCGCCGTTGGCAAAGGTGCTCCAGCCGGTGGCGATCTCCATGGGGGTCAGGGTCGCGGTGCCCAGGGCCAGGGACAGGTTGCGCGGCAGGTCCTGCTTGTTGAAGCCGAACTTGCTGATGTAGTCGATGGTGTGGTCCACGCCCATGCTCTGGAGCAGGCGGATCGACACCAGGTTGCGCGACTTGTACAGCGCTTCGCGCATGCGGATCGGGCCGAGGAAGGTGTTGGTGTCGTTCTTCGGCCGCCAGACCTTGTCCAGGTACTCGTCGACGAACACGATCGGCGCGTCGTTGACCAGGCTGGCCGCGGTGTAGCCATTGTCCAGGGCCGCGCTATAGACGAACGGCTTGAAGCTCGAGCCGGGCTGGCGCTTGGCTTGCATCGCGCGGTTGTAGTTGCTCTGCTCGAAGGCAAA
Source organism: Pseudomonas sp. Os17 (assembly GCF_001547895.1). Lineage (NCBI taxonomy): Bacteria > Pseudomonadati > Pseudomonadota > Gammaproteobacteria > Pseudomonadales > Pseudomonadaceae > Pseudomonas > Pseudomonas sp. Os17. The sequence goes on from NZ_AP014627.1 coordinate 476,317, forward strand.
GCCACCGACCAGGGCGCGGATCGCACCGTTTTGCGGGTCCAGGGTCACCAGGGCGCCCTGGGCGACCGGGACCTGGCTGAACTTCAGGGAGTTGTCCGCCTGGCGCTGCACGCGAATCAGGTCGCCGACCTGGGCCACGTCCGCCGGCTGGCGAGGAGCGGCGCCCATGCTGTTGGTGTTGAGGAACGGCCGGGCCCATTTCATGCTCTCCCAGGCCACATGTTCCTCGCCGTTGCGGGTCAGCACCTGTAGGCCGTTCTTCTCGACCTGAGTGACGATCGCCGGTTCCAGGCTGCTGATGGTCCGCTGCTTGGTCAACTCTGTGGCCCAGGCGGCATGGGTCTTGCCGGGCAGGCGCGACTCAGGACCACGGTAGCCGTGGCGCTGGTCGTAGGTCATCAGGCCTTCCTGGACCGCGGTATTGGCCATCTCCTGCAGGTCGCTGGGCACGGTGGTGGTGACGCGGAAACCTTCGGTATAAGCGTCGCTGCCATAACGGCCGACCATCTCGGCGCGGGCCATCTCGGCGATGTACGGCGCGTTCACTTCCGGCGTCGGCACGTGGTAGCTGGCGTTCAGCGGCTCGTTGATGGCTTCGGTGTAGGCCGCTTCGGTGATCTTGCCCAGCTTGTACATGCGGCCGAGGATCCAGTCGCGGCGCTCCTTGCTGCGCGCCGGATTGGCCAGCGGGTTGAAGCGCGAAGGGGCCTTGGGCAGGCCGGCGATCATCGCCATCTGCGCCAGGCTCACGTCGCGAATGGACTTGCCGTAGTACACCTGGGCTGCCGCCTCGATCCCGTAGGCGCGGTTGCCCAGGTAGATCTTGTTGACGTACAGCTCGAGGATCTCGTCTTTGGTCAGCTGCCGCTCGATCTGCAGGGCCAGGAGAATCTCGGTGGTCTTGCGCGAAAAGCTGCGCTCGCTGCTGAGGAAGAAGTTCTTCGCCACCTGCATGGTGATGGTGCTGCCGCCGGACTGGATGTGTCCGCTCTTGACCAACTGGGTCGCGGCGCGCATCAGGCTGCTGGGGTCAACTCCGTAATGGTTAGCGAAGTTGTCGTCTTCAGCACTTAGTAACGCATTGATGAAGTTGGGTGGAATTTCGGCGAAACGTATGGGGGTACGGCGCATTTCGCCAAATTCTGCGATCAACTTGCCGTCGCTGCTGTACACCCGCAGAGGAATCTGCAACTGGATGCTTCTCAGGGCCTCAACCGATGGAAGGCCGGGACTAAGATAAAGAAACGCACCGGAGAGGGCGAGAAGCAGCCCGCAGAACACAGCGACGATGGACCACCCGAAAAACTTCAGCAGACGAATCAAGGCTTTTGGATTTCCAGAGAAAGGAATGAATTAGGCGTCAGGGCATTCAAGGTAATCAGGGACCGACCCACGCAGCAGGAAAAGCGGGAAAAAACGCTGGGCATTATAAGCATTTTCCGCCGAGAGCGTCATTTGCCCGTCTGTCAAGGTGTGGCGATTGAATGCGCTGCTGCTCCTGGGGTTCGTAAGTCACGGATAGGCAAAGGGAATTGGTGTGCTTGGAGTCTTCAGCAGAAAGTCGAGTTCCCTGTTGGGGATCGATATCGGCGCCACATCGGTCAGGCTCCTGTCTTTGAGCCGGGAGGGCCGGGGCTACCGGGTCGAGGCGTATGCCCGGCAAGACCTGGCACCCGACTCATTTCTCGAATCGGGCGGTGTCGACGCCGAGGCGCAGGCCGTGGCGTTATGCCAGGCCTGGCGCACAAGCGGCAGTCGCCTCAAGGCGGCCGCGGTGGCGGTGCCCGGTGAAGCGGTGATCAGCAAACTGATCGACATGCCGGCGGAACTGGATGAAGCGGAGTTGGAGTACCAGCTCAGTCTGGAAGCGGGCCAGTACATTCCCTATCCCCTGGAAGAGGTGGCCACCGACTTTGAGGTGCAGGGCAGGGTGCCGGGCAATCCCCGGCGGGTCCAGGTGTTGCTGGTGGCCTGTCGCCACGAGACGGTCGAAGCCCGGGAGGCGCTGCTGGCCCGGGCCGGCCTGACGCCGCAGGTGGTGGAGAGCGCACCCCTGGCCCTGGAGCGTTGCCTGGCGCTGTTGACGGCGCAGAGTCCGGCGGCCACGCAGTCTGCGGTGGCGCTGTTGGACGTGGGGTCGGGCGTCAGCAGTTTCAGTGTGATGCGCGACCGGCGAATCATTTACAGCCGCGAGCAGCTGTTCGGTAGTCGGCAGCTGACCCAGGTCCTTGGGCAGCGTTTCTCGTTGACCCTGGATCAGGCGCTGCGAGCCGAGCGCCAGGGAGGTTTGCCGTCAGTCTGTCTCGAGGAGGCGCTGCGGCCCTTTGAGCAGGACTTGCTGCACAACGTCCAGCGCGCCTTGCAACAGTTCTCCGAGTCGCCACAGCGGCAACCGGTGCAGTGGTTGCTGCTGGCTGGCGAGGGCATGCGCCTTGCCGGGCTGGAGCGGCGGATCGAACAGCAACTGGGGATAGCCACGGCCCTTGCCAATCCGTTCGTCGGCATGAGTGTCGGGCCCCGGGTCGATGCCCAGGCGCTCGCCGAACAGGCGCCTGAGCTGCTGCTGGCCTGCGGTCTGGCCCTGAGAGGGTTCGACTGATGGCCCGGATCAACTTTCTTCCCTGGCGGGAAGCTGCGCGGGCGCAGCAACAGCGGCGCTTTTTGCAGATAGTGGCAGTCATCCTGCTGCTGGGCTTGGGGCTGGTGCTGCTGATTGATGTCGGCATCGAGCGCGTGAGTGCTCGGCAGCAGGCCCGCAACCAGTACCTGGAGCAGGCGAACGTGGACCTGGATCAGCAGATCGCCGCTGTTCGCGAGCTCAAGGCTCAACGCCAGCAACTGCTTGAGCGCATGCAGGTTATCGAGGCCCTGCAAGACAGCCGCTCGACCCGGGTACGGATGTTCCAGGAGTTGACCCGCAGCGTGCCCGATGGCCTGCATTTCACCGAAGTCGATCTGCAGGGGCAGAACTTGAGTATCAGTGGAGTTGCCCAGGCCAATGGCCGGATCTCCGATTTGCTGCGCAATCTGCAGGCGACCGCAGGATTTGCCGCTCCCAGCCTGGCCGAAGTGAAAAAGACCAGCGAGGTGCAGCCGCAGCCGAGCCATCTGTTTCGGCTCAGTGTCGGGTTGATGCCGCCGCTGCCTGAGGAGACGAAGCGATGAGGCCGAGCGGGTGGCTGGCGCAGCTGCGTGGCACCGATTTGCGAGAGCTGGAGCTGAGCAACCTCGGCTCCTGGCCTGCGCCGTTGAGGGCGCTGACGGCGGCCTTGCTTCTGCTGGTGATCCTGGCAGCAGGTTACGGCCTTTACCTGAGCCCTCATCTGCGGCAACTGCAGCAGGTGCGTCACGAAGAAACCCGCCTCAAGCAGCAGTTCGCCAGCAAGGCTCGGCAAGTGGCCAATCTCGAGCTGTATCGGGCGCAGCTCGCGGCCCTGCGCAGCCGTTTCGAGCAGTTGCTGCATCAGTTGCCCAGCGACGGCGAAGTCCCGGGGTTGCTTGAAGACATCAGTCGCCTGGGCTTGGGCAGCGGTCTGGCGCTCGAAGAGATCAAGTTGCAACCGCCCGTACCGCGTCCGTTTTATGTCGAGCTGCCGATCCAGATCACGGTGACAGGTGGCTATCACGATCTGGCGACCTTCGTCAGCGGCGTCGCCGGGCTGCCGCGAATCGTTACCTTGCATGATTTTCAGCTCAGGCCCCTGGAAGCGGGTGATCCTGCGCGCTTGCGCTTGAGCATCGGGGCGCGAACCTACAGCTACGACAGCCCGGAACCGCACTCATGAAGGCCTGGTGCTGGCTGATGTGGGCCTGCTTTGGTCTGGGCTTGTGCGGGTGCGAGGGGGCCGCCGACTTCGCTGAAACCCAGGCTTTTATGAAGCAGATGCGCCGGCAAGCGCCGGAGCCGATTGAGCCGCTGCCGGTTGTCCGCTCCAGCCCCGCTTTCACCTATGACGCCAGTGGGCTGCGCAGCCCGTTCCAGCCCCCGCAGAGCGTCGAACGCGTCGAGCGTCGATGGAGCGAGCAGGCAGTCCGGCCGGATCCGCAGCGACCCCGGCAGTATCTGGAGGGCTTTGATATCGAGCGGTTGCAGATGGTCGGAACCATGTCCGGCACCAGCGCCAGCTTCGCCCTGTTGCGCAGTGCCGAGGGTGTCCACCGGTTGCAGATCGGCGACTACCTGGGGCGAAGCGAAGGTCGGATCGTGGCGATCAGCGAGTCACGGGTCGAGGTGTTGGAAATTGTTGCCGATGGGGCGGGGGGCTGGCAGGAACGACCACGGACGCTGCTGCTGAAAAAACACTCTCAGGTGGAGTCTGCACAATGAACAGGACTGTTTCAGCCATCGGTGTGGCGCTATGGATGGCGCTGCTGGCACCGCTGGTCGGCGCCGCCGAACTCAAGACCACTCCGGCCGCTGAGGCCGCTCGGGCATCCGCGCCGCTTCAGGCGGGGGACCCAGCCCCGACGCACTCGCTCGGCGGCGCTGTGGCCGGGCCTGCTTATGGCGGCGCCAAGCTTTCGTTGAACTTCCAGGACATCGAGGTGCGTTCGGTGCTGCAACTGATCGCCGACTTCACGGGCCTCAACCTGGTGGCCAGCGACACGGTGCAAGGCAGCATTACCCTGCGCCTGCAGCGTGTGCCCTGGGATCAGGCCCTGGATCTGGTGCTCAAGACCAAGGGCCTGGACAAGCGCCAGGTGGGTGATGTCTTGCTGGTGGCCCCGGCGGATGAAATGGCCGCCCGGGAACGTCAGGAACTGGAGTCGCAGAAGCGGTTGCAGGATCTGGCACCGCTGCGCCGGGAGCTGCTACAGGTCAACTACGCCAAGGCCGCGGACATCGCCAAGCTGTTCCATTCGGTGACCGGCACCGAGGACCAGGCGGGCGAACGGGGCTCGATCACCGTGGACGAGCGCACCAACAACATCATTGCCTACCAGACCCAGGAGCGCCTCGATGAGCTGCGGCGCATCGTTGGCCAGCTGGACGTTGCGGTGCGCCAGGTGATGATCGAGGCACGGATCGTCGAGGCCAACCTCGATTACAACAAGAGCCTGGGAGTGCGCTGGGGCGGTTCGCTGCGCAACAGGGGCCATTGGCAGGCTTCCGGGGTGCAGGGCGGCGGTTCATCGGCGGTCGGGGCGCCGGGCAGTGGCAGCGCGCCGTTCGTCGACCTTGGGGCTGTGGCCAATACCTCGGGCATCGACATCGCCTACCTCTCCGACAACGTGCTGCTGGACCTGGAACTGAGCGCCATGGAAAAGACCGGCAATGGCGAGATTGTTTCCCGGCCCAGGGTGGTCACCTCCGACAAGGAAACCGCGAGGATCCTCAAGGGCACCGAGATTCCCTATCAGGAAGCCAGTTCCAGTGGCGCCACGTCCGTGTCGTTCCGGGAGGCTTCGCTGTCCCTTGAGGTGACGCCGCAGATCACCCCCGACAACCGCATCATCATGGAGGTCAAGGTCACCAAGGACGAGCCGGACTACCTGAACAAGGTCCAGGATGTGCCGCCGATCAAGAAGAACGAGGTCAATGCCAAGGTCCTGGTCCGTGACGGAGAAACCATCGTCATTGGCGGGGTTTTTTCCAATACCCAGAGCAAGGTTGTAGATAAAGTGCCATTTCTTGGCGATGTGCCGTATCTTGGCCGCCTTTTCCGGCGTGACGTGGTGTCGGAGAAAAAATCCGAGCTGCTGGTATTTCTCACTCCGCGTATCATGAACAACCAGGCGATTGCTGTGAGTCGTTGATTCTGTGCGAAATTTGATTCTTGTTGGGCCGATGGGGGCTGGAAAAAGCACCATAGGCCGCTTACTGGCCAAAGAGCTGCGCCTGCCATTCAAAGATTCCGATAAGGAAATTGAACTGCGTACAGGCGCGAACATCCCGTGGATCTTCGATAAGGAAGGCGAACCGGGCTTTCGCGATCGCGAGCAGGCAATGATCGCCGAGCTCTGTGGCACCGACGGCGTAGTGCTGGCCACCGGTGGTGGCGCGGTCATGCGCGAGGCCAATCGTCGGGCACTGCATGCCGGCGGACGAGTGGTCTATCTGCATGCCTCGGTGGAGCAACAGGTTGGTCGGACTGCCAGGGACCGCAATCGTCCCTTGCTGCGCACCGCCGATCCGGCCAAGACCCTGCGCGACTTGCTGGAAGTCCGCGATCCGCTTTATCGGGAAATCGCCGATCTGGTGGTGGAAACCGATGAGCGGCCGCCGCGAATGGTGGTGCTGGACATCCTGGAGCGCCTGCAGCAGCTGCCACCCCGTTAATGCGCCGAGCGAAATGCGCTATTCTCGGCGTCGCGCCATGACCGCCAGGGTGTGGCGCAGAGCTATCGGGCAGCGTCAGAAGACCTGACGAGGCCCATCGTCAATACAAGGCACACACGCCTGCTTCCATCTTCACTGTGGGGACACATGCAGACACTTAAGGTCGATCTAGGCGAGCGCAGCTACCCGATTCACATTGGTGAAGGATTGTTGGACCGGCCCGAGCTGCTGGTGCCACATATCGCCGGACGGCAAGTGGCGATCATTTCCAATGAAACGGTCGCGCCGCTGTACCTTGAGCGCCTGACCCGCAGCCTGGAGCAATACTCGGTGATCTCGGTGGTCCTGCCCGATGGCGAGGCCCACAAGAACTGGGAGACCCTGCAGTTGATCTTTGATGGCCTGCTGACCGCGCGTCATGATCGGCGCACCACCCTGATTGCCCTCGGTGGCGGCGTGATCGGCGACATGGCCGGCTTTGCCGCTGCCTGCTATCAGCGCGGCGTGGACTTCATCCAGATCCCGACCACTCTGCTGTCCCAGGTGGACTCTTCGGTGGGCGGCAAGACCGGTATCAACCATCCGCTGGGCAAGAACATGGTCGGCGCCTTCTACCAGCCGAACGTGGTGCTGATCGACACCACCAGCCTCAATACCCTGCCCAGCCGCGAGCTGTCGGCGGGCCTGGCGGAAGTGATCAAGTACGGCCTGATCTGCGACGAACCCTTCCTCACCTGGCTGGAAGAAAACGTCGATCGCCTGCGGGCCCTGGACCAGCAGGCGCTGACTTACGCCATCGAACGCTCCTGTGCGGCCAAGGCCGCCGTGGTGGGGGCCGACGAGCGTGAGTCCGGGGTGCGCGCCACCCTCAACCTGGGGCACACCTTTGGCCATGCCATCGAAACCCACATGGGCTACGGTGTCTGGCTGCATGGTGAGGCGGTTGCCGCGGGCACCGTCATGGCCCTGGAAATGTCTGCACGCCTGGGCTGGATCACCTGCCAGGAGCGTGACCGCGGTATTCGCCTGTTCCAGCGCGCGGGCCTGCCGGTCATCCCGCCTGAAGAGATGACTGAAGCGGATTTTCTCGAACACATGGCAATTGACAAGAAAGTGATCGACGGTCGTTTGCGTCTGGTGCTGTTGCGCCGCATGGGCGAAGCCGTAGTGACCGACGATTATCCGAAAGAGGTTTTACAGGCCACGCTGGGAGCGGATTACCGCGCCCTGGCTCAGCTTAAAGGTTAATAAAATCCCGATGACTAGTTTGCACGCCGACGAGGCTTTCCTCGGCCATTACCAGTTGAGCCATGATCCTTTCGCTCCCCGGGTTCCTGGCTTCAAATTCTTTCCTGCCCAACGCAAGCCTGTGTTGGGGCAATTGCATCACCTGGCTCGCTATAGCCAGTTATTGCTGGTGGTGACCGGCCCCCAGGGCAGCGGCAAGACCCTGCTGCGCCAGGCGCTGGTTGCCAGCACCAACAAGCAGTCGGTACAGAGCGTGGTGGTTTCCGCCCGCGGTGCCGGCGATGCCGCCGGCGTGTTGCGCCAGGTGGCCCAGGCGCTGAATGTGGCCCAGGCCGAGATCGGCGCGATTCTGGCCCAGGTGGTGCAACTGGCCCTGACCGGCCAGGAAGTCTATCTGTTGGTGGATGATGCCGAGCAGCTCGACGAGTCCGCGCTCGAGGCCCTGCTGGCTCTGGCGGCAGGGGCTCCGGAAGGCCGCCCTCATGTCTTCCTGTTCGGCGAGTCGTCGCTGATCGCCACCCTGGATCAGTTGAGCACCGAGGAAGAACGCTTCCACGTCATCGAACTGCAGCCCTACACCGAAGAGGAAACCCGCGAATATCTGGCCCAGCGCCTCGAAGGCGCGGGTCAGGGCATCGAACTTTTCTCCGCAGATCAGATCAGTGATATTCACGAAAGCTCCGATGGCTGGCCGGGCAACATCAACCAGGTCGCCAGGGATGCAATGATCGAAGCCATGATCGCCAGCCGCTCTGCGGTCAAGCGTCCAAGTATGGGGTTCAACATGCCGAAGAAACACGTATTGGCCATTTCCGCTGTAGTGGTGGTGGCCGTGGCTGCCGCCTGGCTGATGCCGGGGCGCAGCAAGGCACCGACCAGCGGTACGCCGACCAATGAACAGGCGCAGTTGCCGCTGGGGCAGACGCCGACGCCAAATGCCAATGGCAGTCCATCTGTGGAGTTCGCCGGTTCATCCCAACCGATGCCTCTGCCGTTGGTCGGCCAGTCGCAGCCAGTGATGCGTGGTCCTCTGGCGGAAGCCGCAGGCGGCATTACCGAGGGGGATGACGGGGTTCCGGTGGAAGGCTCCAGCGCGGTTCCGCCCACCGTGACCACCACCGCGCCACCTGCCGGCGCCGTGGCCGGTCCGGCACCGACTCCGGCTGCGCGGCCAACCCCGGCGCCGACCCAGGTCGCCACCGCCAAGCCGACGCCAGCGCCCAAGCCGGTGGAAAAACCGGTTGCCGCCAAGCCTGCTCCAGCCGCCAAGCCGGCGGAGAAGCCGGTCACCGTGGCCAAGGCCGCCGGTGGCAGCTGGTACGCCGGTCAAGCGCCGGGCAACTACGTGGTGCAGATCCTTGGCACCAGTTCGGAAGCCACGGCCCAGAGCTTCGTCAAGGAGCAGGGCGGCGAGTACCGTTACTTCAAGAAAGTCCTCAATGGCAAGCCGCTGTATGTGATCACCTACGGCAACTTCTCCAGCCGCGATGCCGCGGTCAGCGCCATCAAATCCTTGCCAGCGAAGGTTCAGGCTGGTAAACCTTGGCCTCGCACTGTCGCTAGCGTTCAACAAGAACTGGCAACAACTCGCTGAAGATTCGGCGGCCTTACCCAGGCCGCCTCTCCCGGCAACCTCAAATTTCCGCATCGGCATGCTGCCTTACAGGCCGCGTGCCTTGTGGTGTCTGCGTCACAGTAGTTTTTGAGTCGCGGCAGTCAAAAGCAAAACTTTTTGACTAGCACAGCATATCGCTTTAAAACGTTCATAAATGCGACATAAATTTGCGACAGATCGTCGCCAAATTTGTGGGGCTTTGTGTCGGTGTGTACAATGACCTCCCTTTTGCCCCCGCAAAGTCGGCGTACGTTCGGCGTGGATGGTAAGTGGTTGAATTGAAAAGAAATTTGTCTCGATAAGAGGCAGCCTGGTGAGAAAGTGTCTATGAAAGCAGGTCTGTACCAACCAGATGAATTTAAGGATAACTGTGGTTTCGGCCTGATAGCCCATATGCAGGGCGAACCCAGTCATACCCTGTTGAAAACGGCCATTGAGGCCCTGACCTGCATGACCCACCGCGGTGGGATCAACGCGGACGGCAAGACCGGCGACGGTTGCGGTCTGCTGATGCAAAAGCCCGACCTGTTCCTGCGCGCCGTCGCCAAGGAGCATTTCGGCACCGATCTGCCCAAGCAATATGCAGTGGGCATGGTGTTCTTCAACCAGGATCCGGCCAAGGCCGAAGCCGCTCGCGAAAACATGAACCGCGAGATCCTGGCCGCTGGCCTGCAACTGCTGGGCTGGCGCAAAGTGCCGATCGATACCAGTGTGCTCGGGCGTCTAGCCCTGGAGCGCCTGCCGCAGATCGAGCAAGTGTTCATCGGTGGCGAAGGCCTGAGCGATCAGGATTTCGCCGTCAAGCTGTTCAGCTCCCGTCGTCGCTCCTCGGTCGCCAACGCTGCCGACACCGATCACTACATCTGCAGCTTTTCCCACAAGACCATCATCTATAAAGGCCTGATGATGCCGGCGGACCTCGCCGCCTTCTATCCGGACCTGGGTGATCCGCGCCTGCAAACCGCGATCTGCGTGTTCCACCAGCGCTTCTCCACCAACACCCTGCCGAAATGGCCGCTGGCCCAGCCATTCCGCTTCCTCGCCCACAACGGCGAGATCAACACCATCACCGGCAACCGCAACTGGGCCCAGGCCCGGCGCACCAAGTTCAGCAACGATCTGATGGATCTGGAAGAACTCGGGCCGCTGGTCAACCGCGTGGGTTCCGACTCCTCGAGCATGGACAACATGCTCGAACTGATGGTCACCGGCGGCATCGACCTGTTCCGCGGCGTGCGCATGATCATTCCGCCGGCGTGGCAGAACGTCGAGACCATGGACCCGGACCTGCGGGCGTTCTACGAATACAACTCCATGCACATGGAGCCCTGGGACGGCCCGGCCGGCGTGGTCATGACCGATGGCCGCTATGCCGTCTGCCTGCTGGACCGCAACGGCCTGCGTCCGGCCCGCTGGGTCACCACCAAGAACGGCTTCATCACCCTGGCTTCGGAGATCGGCGTCTGGAACTACCAGCCCGAAGACGTGATCGCCAAGGGCCGGGTCGGTCCGGGGCAGATCTTTGCCGTGGACACCGAAACCGGGCAGATCCTCGACACCGACGCCATCGACAACCGTCTGAAATCGCGCCATCCGTACAAGCAATGGCTGCGCAAGAACGCCCTGCGCATCCAGGCCACCATGGAAGACAACGACCACGGTTCGGCCTTCTACGACGTCGACCAGCTCAAGCAGTACATGAAGATGTACCAGGTCACTTTCGAAGAACGTGACCAGGTCCTGCGTCCGCTGGGCGAGCAAGGCTACGAAGCAGTGGGTTCGATGGGCGACGACACGCCGATGGCGGTGCTGTCCCAGCGCGTGCGCACCCCTTACGACTACTTCCGCCAGCAGTTCGCCCAGGTCACCAACCCGCCGATCGACCCGCTGCGCGAAGCCATCGTCATGTCCCTGGAGATCTGCCTCGGTGCCGAGCGCAACATCTTCCAGGAATCGCCCGAGCACGCCTCGCGCGTGATCCTCAGCTCGCCAGTGATCTCCCCGGCCAAGTGGCGCTCGCTGATGAACCTCGACCGCCCGGGCTTCGAGCGGCAGATCATCGACCTCAACTACGACGAAAGCGTCGGCCTGGAAGCGGCGATCCGCAATGTCGCCGATCAGGCGGAAGAGGCCGTGCGCGCCGGTCGCACCCAGATCGTCCTCAGCGACCGCCATATCGCTCCGGGCAAGCTGCCGATCCACGCTTCCCTGGCCACGGGCGCGGTACACCACCGCCTGACCGAAAAAGGCCTGCGTTGCGACTCCAACATCCTGGTGGAAACCGCCACTGCCCGCGATCCGCATCACTTTGCGGTGCTGATCGGTTTCGGTGCCTCGGCGGTCTATCCGTTCCTGGCCTACGAAGTGCTGGGCGACCTGATCCGTACCGGTGAAGTGCTGGGCGACCTCTATGAGGTGTTCAAGAACTACCGCAAGGGCATCACCAAGGGCCTGCTGAAGATCCTGTCGAAGATGGGCATCTCCACCATCGCTTCCTACCGTGGCGCGCAGCTGTTCGAAGCCATCGGCCTGTCCGAGGAAGTCTGCAACCTGAGCTTCCGTGGCGTACCGAGCCGGATCAAGGGTGCGCGTTTCGTCGACATCGAAGCCGAGCAGAAAGCCCTGGCGACCGAAGCCTGGAGCCCGCGCAAGCCGATCCAGCAAGGCGGCCTGCTGAAGTTCGTCCACGGTGGCGAATACCACGCCTACAACCCGGACGTGGTCAACACCCTGCAAGCCGCCGTGCAGCAGGGCGACTACGCCAAGTTCAAGGAATACACCGCGCTGGTGGACAACCGCCCGGTGTCGATGATCCGTGACCTGTTCAAGGTGAAGACCCTGGACACGCCCATGGACATCAGCGAAGTGGAGCCCCTGGAGTCGATCCTCAAGCGCTTCGACTCCGCGGGCATCTCCCTGGGCGCCTTGTCCCCCGAGGCCCACGAAGCCCTGGCCGAAGCCATGAACCGCCTCGGTGCGCGTTCCAACTCCGGTGAAGGCGGCGAAGATCCGGCGCGCTACGGCACCATCAAGAGCTCCAAGATCAAGCAAGTGGCCACTGGCCGTTTCGGCGTGACCCCGGAATACCTGGTCAACGCCGAAGTGCTGCAGATCAAGGTGGCCCAGGGCGCCAAGCCCGGCGAAGGCGGCCAACTGCCTGGCGGCAAGGTCAACGGCCTGATCGCCAAGCTGCGTTACGCCGTGCCCGGCGTGACCCTGATCTCGCCACCGCCGCACCACGACATCTACTCCATCGAAGACCTGTCGCAGCTGATCTTCGACCTCAAGCAGGTCAACCCTCAGGCCCTGGTTTCGGTGAAGCTGGTGGCGGAAGCCGGTGTCGGCACCATCGCCGCCGGCGTGGCCAAGGCCTATGCCGACCTGATCACCATCTCCGGCTATGACGGCGGCACCGGCGCTTCGCCGCTGACCTCGATCAAGTACGCCGGCGCGCCGTGGGAACTGGGCCTGGCGGAAACTCACCAGACCCTGCGCGGCAACGACCTGCGCGGCAAGGTCCGGGTGCAGACCGACGGCGGCCTGAAAACCGGCCTCGACGTGATCAAGGCGGCCATCCTTGGCGCCGAAAGCTTCGGCTTCGGCACCGCGCCGATGATCGCCCTGGGCTGCAAGTACCTGCGCATCTGCCACCTGAACAACTGCGCCACCGGCGTCGCCACCCAGAACGAGAAGCTGCGCAAGGATCACTACATCGGCACCGTCGACATGGTGGTGAACTTCTTCACCTACGTCGCCGAAGAAACCCGTGAGTGGCTGGCCAAGCTCGGCGTGCGCTCCCTGGAAGAGCTGATCGGCCGCACCGATCTGCTGGAGGTGCTGGAGGGCCAGACGGCCAAGCAGCACCACCTGGACCTGACCCCGTTGCTGGGCAGCGATCACGTCCCGGCGGACAAGCCGCAGTTCTGCCAGGTGGACCGCAACCCACCGTTCGACCAGGGCCTGCTGGCCGAAAAAATGGTCGACATGGCGCGTTCGGCGATCAACGACAAGAGCGGAGCCGAGTTCGAACTGGATATCTGCAACTGCGACCGTTCCATCGGCGCACGCATCTCCGGCGAGATCGCCCGGCTCCACGGCAACCAGGGCATGGCCCAGGCGCCGATCACGTTCCGCTTCAAGGGCACTGCGGGCCAGAGCTTCGGCGTGTGGAACGCCGGCGGCCTGAACCTGTACCTGGAAGGCGATGCCAACGACTACGTGGGCAAGGGCATGACCGGCGGCAAGCTGGTCATCGTTCCGCCCAAGGGCAGCGTCTACAAGACTCAGGACAGCGCCATTATCGGCAACACCTGCCTGTACGGCGCCACCGGCGGCAAGCTGTTCGCCGCTGGCACCGCGGGCGAGCGTTTCGCTGTGCGCAACTCCGGTGCCCACACCGTGGTGGAAGGCACCGGCGATCACTGCTGCGAGTACATGACCGGTGGTTTCGTCTGCGTACTGGGCAAGACCGGTTACAACTTCGGCTCGGGCATGACCGGCGGTTTCGCCTACGTGCTCGACCAGGACAACACCTTCGTTGACCGGGTCAACCACGAACTGGTGGAAATCCAGCGGATCAGTGGCGAAGCGATGGAAGCCTATCGCAGCCACCTGCAAAACGTGCTGAACGAGTACGTCGCGGAAACCGACAGCGAGTGGGGGCGTGAACTGGCCGAGAACCTCGACGACTACCTGCGTCGCTTCTGGCTGGTCAAACCCAAGGCAGCGAACCTGAAGTCTCTGCTCACCAGTACTCGTGCGAGTCCGCAATAAAGCAGCTGCAAGTGGCAAGCCTCAATCTGCAAATGAAGCAGTGCGAGGTTTGCCGGGCATACGTGATCGACTTGCGGCTTGCAGCTTAGAGCTTGCAGCTGCTGTATAGAGGTTTTTGAAAATGGCTGAACGTCTGAATAACGACTTCCAGTTCATCGATGTCGGGCGCAAGGATCCGAAGAAGAAACTGTTGCGTCAGCGCAAGAAAGAGTTCGTGGAAATCTACGAGCCCTTCAAACCCCAGCAGTCGGCCGACCAGGCCCACCGCTGCCTGGGTTGCGGCAACCCGTACTGCGAATGGAAGTGCCCGGTGCACAACTTCATTCCCAACTGGCTCAAGCTGGTGGCCGAGGGCAACATCCTCGCCGCCGCCGAGCTGTCGCACCAGACCAACACCCTGCCGGAAGTCTGCGGCCGGGTCTGCCCGCAGGACCGGTTGTGCGAGGGTGCTTGCACCCTCAACGACGGCTTCGGCGCGGTGACCATCGGTTCGGTGGAGAAGTACATCACCGACACCGCCTTCGCCATGGGCTGGCGCCCGGACATGTCCAAGGTCAAGCCCACCGGCAAGCGCGTGGCGATCATCGGCGCGGGCCCGGCGGGCCTGGGCTGCGCCGACGTGCTGGTGCGCGGCGGGGTGACCCCGGTGGTGTTCGACAAGAACCCGGAAATCGGTGGTCTGCTGACCTTCGGCATCCCCGAGTTCAAGCTGGAAAAGACCGTGCTGAGCAATCGTCGCGAAGTCTTCAGCGGCATGGGCATCGAGTTCCGCCTCAACACCGAGGTGGGCAAGGACGTGACCATGGAGCAACTGCTCGCCGAATACGACGCGGTGTTCATGGGCATGGGCACCTACACCTACATGAAGGGCGGCTTTGCCGGCGAGGACTTGCCGGGGGTGTATGACGCCCTGGACTTCCTGATCGCCAACGTCAACCGCAACCTGGGCTTTGAAAAGTCGCCGGAAGACTTCGTCGACATGAAGGGCAAGAAGGTGGTGGTGCTGGGCGGTGGCGACACCGCGATGGACTGCAACCGCACTTCGATTCGCCAGGGCGCCAAGTCGGTGACCTGCGCCTACCGCCGTGACGAAGCCAACATGCCCGGCTCGCGCAAAGAGGTGAAGAACGCCAAGGAAGAAGGCGTGAAATTCCTCTACAACCGCCAGCCGATCGCGATTGTCGGTGAAGACAAGGTCGAAGGCGTGAAGGTGGTCGAGACCCGTCTCGGCGAACCGGACGCCCGTGGCCGCCGCAGCCCCGAGCCGATCCCCGGTTCCGAGGAGATCATCCCGGCCGACGCCGTGGTCATCGCCTTCGGTTTCCGCCCGAGCCCGGCGCCGTGGTTCGAGCAGTTCCAGATCCAGACCGACAGCCAGGGCCGGGTCGTTGCACCTGAACAAGGTCAGTACAAGCACCAGACCAGCAACCCGAAGATCTTCGCCGGTGGCGACATGGTGCGTGGTTCTGATCTCGTGGTGACGGCGATCTTCGAAGGGCGCAACGCCGCCGAAGGCATCCTCGACTACCTGGGCGTCTGACCGCCATCCCTTGTAGGAGCGAGCTTGCTCGCGATAGCGGTGTATCAGCCAACCACCGATGTTGCCTGATGCGCCCCCATCGCGAGCAAGCTCGCTCCTACAGGTACGTAGGTTGTGGCGCGACAAATTGACCTCATAGACATAAAGAAACGGCTCTTGCCGTGCCTTTTATGCCCGGCTCTGAGAAAATGCCCCCACTTTTTTTCCGGATGCCGACATGACTGCCCTGAAGAACGACCGTTTCCTTCGTGCCCTGCTCAAGCAACCCGTAGACGTCACCCCGGTGTGGATGATGCGTCAGGCTGGGCGCTACTTGCCTGAATACCGCGCCAGCCGTGCCAATGCCGGTGACTTCATGAGCCTGTGCATGAACCCGGCGTTCGCCTGCGAAGTCACCCTGCAGCCTCTGGACCGCTATCCCCAGCTGGATGCGGCAATCCTCTTCTCCGACATCCTGACCATTCCCGACGCCATGGGCCAAGGCCTGTACTTCGAGACCGGCGAAGGCCCGCGCTTCAAGAAAGTGGTCAGCACCCTGGCCGACATCGAAGCCCTGCCGATTCCCGATCCGCAAAAGGACCTGGGTTACGTGATGGATGCGGTCAGCACCATTCGTCGCGAACTCAATGGCCGCGTGCCGTTGATCGGTTTTGCCGGCAGCCCCTGGACCCTGGCCACCTACATGGTCGAAGGCGGTTCGTCGAAAGACTTCCGCAAGTCCAAGGCCATGCTCTACGACAACCCGCAAGCCATGCACCTGCTGCTGGACAAGCTGGCGCAGTCGGTCACCTCCTACCTCAACGGGCAGATCCTGGCCGGTGCCCAGGCGGTGCAGATTTTCGACAGCTGGGGCGGCAGCCTCTCGGCGGCGGCCTATCAGGAGTTCTCCCTGGCCTACATGCGCAAGATCGTCAGCGGCCTGATCCGCGAGCACGACGGGCGCAAGGTGCCGGTGATCCTGTTCACCAAGGGCGGCGGCCTGTGGCTGGAAAGCATTGCCGATGCCGGCGCCGATGCCCTGGGCCTGGACTGGACCTGCGACCTCGGCGAAGCCCGCCGCCGCGTCGGCAGCAAGGTCGCCCTGCAAGGCAACATGGACCCCACCGTGCTCTACGCCAACCCGCAGGCGATCCGTGGCGAAGTTGCGCGTATCCTCGCCAGCTATGGCCAGGGCAGCGGCCATGTGTTCAACCTGGGCCATGGCATCACCCCGGAAGTGAAGCCGGAGCACGCCGGGGCCTTCCTGGAAGCGGTGCACGAGTTGTCGGCGCAATACCACGCATAAGCGTCACCCCATACAAACGCCCG
Organism: Pseudomonas sp. Os17; assembly: GCF_001547895.1. Lineage (NCBI taxonomy): Bacteria > Pseudomonadati > Pseudomonadota > Gammaproteobacteria > Pseudomonadales > Pseudomonadaceae > Pseudomonas > Pseudomonas sp. Os17. The sequence goes on from NZ_AP014627.1 coordinate 493,081, forward strand.
GCACCTGCCGGGCGTTTTCATTGGCGAACACTTTTTTGTAGGAGCCAGCTTGCTGGCGAATAGGCCCTCGAGACCTGCACCTGTCTGGTAGCCGCCTTCGCTGGCAAGCCAGCTCCCACAAGGGCCTGCCGGCACAGACCCAATCCGTGTAGTAGCCGGCTTGCCGGCGAATAGGCCCTCGAGCCCTGCACCTGCCTGGCGGTCGCCTTCGCTGGCAAGCCAGCTCCTACAAGGGCCCGCCGGCACAGACCCGATCCGTGTAGGAGCCGGCTTGCCGGCGAATAGGTCCTTGAGACTTGCGCCTGCCTGGTGGCCGCCTTCGCTGGCAAGCCAGCTCCCACAAGGGCCCGTCTGCACAGACCCGATCCGTGTAGGAGCCGGCTTGCTGGCGAAAGGGCCCTAGAGACCTGCACCTGCCTGACGAACGCCTGCACACAGGCCAGGCGTCACAACGGCGGGAGTTTCGCCAGTTTCATGGCAATCAGCAGTGCCCCGAGCAACAGCGCACCGATGAACAGGCCAATGCCGTTCCACCCCGCCAGGTGCCAGAACACCCCGCCCGCGGTGCCGGCAATGCTCGACCCGGCGTAGTAGCTGAACAGGTACAACGAAGAGGCCTGGCCCTTGGCCTTGGTGGCGCGGCGGCCGATCCAGCTGCTGGCCACCGAGTGGGCGCCGAAGAAGCCGAAGGTGAACAGCAACATTCCGACCAGCACCAGGGCCAGTGGGGGGAGCAGGGTCAGGGCAATGCCCGCGAGCATCAGCACGATGGTGCCCCACAGCACCCGGCGCCGGCCCAACTGGTCGGCCAGGGCACCGATCTTCGCCGAGCTGTAGATGCCCGACAGGTAGACCACCGACAGCAGGCCGACCAGGGCCTGGCTCAGGTGATAGGGCTCGGCCAGCAGGCGATAGCCGATGTAGTTGAACAGGGTGACGAAGGCCCCCATCAGCAGGAACGCTTCGAGAAACAGCCAGGGCAGGCCGGCGTCGCGAAAGTGCATGGTAAAGCCGTCCAGCAGGCTACGCGGGTGCAGCGAGCGCGGGCGGAAGTTGCGCGACTCCGGCAGGATGCGCCAGAACACGGCCGCCGCCAGCAGGGCCAGGCCGCCAATCACCAGCATCGCCGTGTGCCAGCTGACAAAATCGATCAGCACTCCGGTGATCAGCCGTCCGCTCATGCCGCCAATGGCGTTGCCGCCGATGTACAGGCCCATGGCCAGGCCGATGTGCTGAGGGTGGATCTCTTCGCTCAGGTAGGTCATGGCCACTGCCGCCAGCCCGCTCAGGGACAGCCCCACCAGCGCCCGCATCAGCAGCACCCCGTGCCAGCTGGGCATCAGCGCACTGGCGATGGTGCACAGGGCGGCGGCCAGCAGGGCGGCGAGCATCACCGGCTTGCGGCCGATGCGGTCGGAAATCGGCCCGGTGATCAACAGACCGATGGCCAGCATGCCGGTGGCGACCGAGAGGATCAGGCTGCTCTGGGCCGCATTGATGGAAAACTCCGTGGACAGCAGCGGCATCATCGGTTGCACGCAATACAGCAGGGCGAAGGTGGCAAAGCCCCCGGAGAACAACGCCAGCACCGTGCGCATGAACAGCGGCGTGCCTTTTTCGATGTACACCTCGTTGAGCTGGGCGAGCACCTCGTCCGCGGGCGTGGAGGGGATTTCGTGGGCAAGGGGGGCGACAGCGATTTTCACGGGAACCTCGGGGGGAGCGCAGCCGGTCAGGCAATGGAAAAAAGCATATAGCTGGCTAATGTTCCTTTCCAATATATTGTTCGACCTGTTTGATAGCTTTAACGACTCAATGGAGCCGCCCCATGGAATTGCGTCACTTGCGCTACTTCATCGCCGTCGCCGAAGAGCTGCATTTCGGCCGCGCGGCCCAGGTCCTGGGCATTTCCCAGCCACCGCTGAGCCAGCAGATCCAGGCCCTGGAGCAGGAGGTGGGCGCCCGCCTGTTCGAGCGCACCAATCGTCGGGTCGAGCTCAGCGAAGCCGGACGCCTGTTCCTCGAAGAGGCGCGCCTGGTGCTGGCCCAGGTGGACAAGGCGGCGGACGTGGCCCGGCGCGCGCAATTGGGTGAGCTGGGGGAACTGAAGATCGGCTTCACCTCGTCGGCGCCGTTCAACTCGACCATTCCCCAGGCGATCTTCGCCTTTCGCCAGCGCTTTGCGGCGGTGCACCTCAAGCTCAAGGAAATGAGCAGCACCCAGGTGGCCGAGGCGCTGGTGGACCAGTCGATCCAGGTCGGCATCATGCGGCCCCTGCCATTGCCGGACTCGCTGTCGGTGGTGGAGCTGCTGCGCGAGCCGCTGGTGGCGGTGCTCAGTTCCAAGCACCCGCTGGCAGGCGGCACTGAAGAGGGGCTGCACCTGGCGGCGCTGGCCCAGGAGCCCTTTGTGTTCTTCCCCCGCAGCTACGGCAGCGGCCTGTATGCCCAATTGCTCAGCCTGTCCCGGGACGCCGGCTTCACCCCGCATTTTGCCCAGGAGGCGGCGGAGGCCATGACCATCATCGGCCTGGTGGCGGCGGGCCTCGGTGTTTCGGTGCTGCCGGCGTCCTACCAGCGCATGCGCATCGACGGCGTGGTCTACCGCCGGCTGCTGGACCCCGAAGCCATGACCGCGGTGTGGCTGGTGCAGCGCAAGGATCAGTGCTCACCCATGGCCAGGGCCTTTGTCGAACTCCTGACGCGCAAGACCGGGGCCGCGTCCTGAGTCTGGGCGTGCCGGCGCTGGTCACGCAGGGGTTATCCGCGCGTTGACCTGCACACTCGGGCCCCAGGCGGAGGTGAAGGCTGCCGGCTAGAGGCACGCCCACAAAAAAGGGCGCCCCAAGGCGCCCTTCGCGGTCCGCAACGGTTCACTGAACCTTGGACAGATCCCCGCGCAGCGCCACGCCCGCCATGATGGCGCCGGCATGGCACTCATAGGTGCTGGCGTCCTTGCGCTCACGGCTCTTGTAGAAGCTGGCGATGTCGGTCACGGCGTTGGCCCCGACTTTCTTCGCCGCTTCATGCAGGGTGATCAGCGCCGATTGCAGGGCCCACTCGCAGGCCACCTGATCGGCCTTGCCGAAGGCGTTGGTCTTCTTGTTGGTCACCGCGCCCGGGCTGAGCACGCTGACCTTGCCGGCCGGCTTGTTGCCCGCCAGGTAGAACTTCACGCTGCCATCGATCTTGCCAGTGCTGATGGCCTCGGCGACCACCTTGTCGAACGGCAGGAACAGGGTGGTGTCGCGGGCCTGGCTGACGCCGGGCAGGGTGCACAGCAGCAGGGTGGCGGTTGCCGCCAGGGTCTTCAAACGCATCGCAGTCTCCTTGACTTGAAAAGGGGGCAAAGCAGCCCGGTGACCGGGGTCACAGGGGGATGATCATTGGCCGGCCGGGAAGCTCTTGGTCGCAGCGTCTGACAGTTGTTGCGCGGTCCGCTCGTTCTGGTTGTCCCGCAGCTCGCGCAGGATGCCCTTGTCCAGCAGGCGCACCCAGCGGATGTAGTTCTTGTGGATCTTGCCGTCCTTGTAGTTCAGGTCGCGGCTGTCGCGGTAGACGATCTTGTAGGCGCTGGCGCTGTACGGAATATCGATCTCGGCGTGGAACTGCCCGCGCACGGTGATCTCGGCCTGGATCAGCTCCGGGCTGATGCGCTGCACGGTCCACTTGCGGGCCACCAGGTTCTTCAGGATCGCCTGTTTGACCTGCTCCTGGCTGGCCTGGATGGTGGTCGGGATCACCCGGTTCGGGGTGTACATCGGTTTGCTGGTGCAGGCGGCCGTGCTCAGCAGGACCAGGAGGATCAGCGTCGCGCGAAACAGGGAGGACATTCCATTTCTCCAGTGGGGTTGGGCGTTAAGGCCAGCGGCGGAAGATCAACGAGGTGTTGACCCCGCCAAAGGCAAAGTTGTTGTTCATCACGAATTCGTGGCTCATGGCCCGGAAGCCGTCCTGCAGGTAGTCCAGCTCGCCGCAGCGTGGGTCGACCTGGTCCAGGTTGCAGGTGTGCACGTACAGGTCGCGGTTGAGCATCTCGATGCTGAACCAGGATTCCAGCGCGCCGCAGGCGCCCAGGGTGTGGCCGAGAAAACTCTTCTGCGAACTGATGGGCATGCGGCTGCCGAACAGGCTGTTGGTGGCCAGGGTCTCGGCGATATCGCCCTGCTCGGTGGCGGTGCCATGGCCGTTGACGTAGCCGATGGCCGAGGGGGCCAGGGCCGCGTCTTCCAGCGCCAGCTCCATGGCCCGGCGCATGGTGCTCTGCTCGGGACGGGTGGTGTGCTGGCCGTCGGCGTTGCTGCCGAAGCCGACGATTTCCGCGTGAATCCGCGCGCCCCGGGCCAGGGCGTGTTCCAGCTCTTCGAGCACCAGCATGCCGCCGCCTTCACCGATCACCAGGCCGTCGCGGTCGGTGTCGTAGGGCCGGGGGCTGGTGTGTGGCGCATCGTTTTTCAGGCTGGTGGCATAGAGCGCGTCGAACACCATGGCTTCAGTGGGGCACAGCTCTTCGGCGCCGCCGGCGAGCATCAGCGGCAGACGGCCGAACTTGATCGCTTCGTAGGCATAGCCAATGCCCTGGCTGCCGCTGGTGCAGGCGCTGGAGGTGGGAATCAGGCGCCCGGTCAGGCCGAAGAAAATGCTGATATTGGCCGCGGTGGTGTGGGGCATCATGCGCACGTAGGAGTTGGCGTTGAGCCCCTCGGCCACCGAGTTCAGCAGCATGTTGCCGAAGGCCTTGATCTCGTCGGTGCTGCCGGTGGAAGAGCCGCAGGCCACCCCCATGCGCCCGTCCTTGATCGACGGGTCGCCCAGCAGCCCGGCATCGGCCAGGGCCTGCTCGGCGGCACCGACCGCCAGCCGCGAAACCCGGCCCATGCTGCGCAGTTGCTTGCGGGTCCAGTGCCCCGGCACCTGGAAGTCATCGATGGGGCCGGCCAGGCGGGTGTTGAGTTCGCTGAAGCGGTCCCATTCGTCCATGCGCCGGATGCCGCTGCGGTTGGCGGCAAAGCGCTCGGCGATGCTGGCCCAGTCGCTGCCCAGGGAGGTGATGCCGGCCATGCCGGTGACGACCACGCGTTTCATCAGCACAGGCCCCCGTTCACCGCCAGCACCTGGCGGGTGATGTAGGCGGCCTCGGCGGACATCAGGAAGTTCACCGCCCCGGCCACCTCTTCCGGGGTGCCCATGCGCTGGGCGGGAATCATCTTCATCAGCTCGTCCACCGGCACGTTCTCATCGAGCATGGCGGTGTCGATCAGCCCCGGGGCCACGCAGTTGACGGTGATCTTGCGCTTGCCCAGCTCGATGGCCAGGGCCTTGGCGGCGCCGATCAGGCCGGCCTTGGAGGCGCTGTAGTTGACCTGGCCGCGGTTGCCGATCAGCCCCGACACCGAGGTGATGCAGACAATGCGTCCGGCGGCGCGGCGGCGGATCATCGGCATCATCACCGGGTGCAGGACGTTGTAGAAACCGTCGAGGTTGGTGCGCAGCACCTGATCCCAGTCGTCTTCGCTGAGGGCCGGGAAGGCGCCGTCGCGGGTCAGCCCGGCATTGAGCACCACGCCGTAATAGGCGCCATGGGCTTCGACGTCGGCCTCCAGGGCGGTCCGGCAGGCCTCCCGGTCCGATACATCGAATTGCAGGATGCGGGCGCCGCGGCCCAGGGCTTCGATCTCGCCCTTGACGGCTTCGGCTTCGCTGCGGCCGCTGCGGCAGTGCAGCACCAGGTCATAACCGGCCCGGGCCAGACGCAGGGCGATGGCACGGCCGATGCCACGGCTGGAGCCGGTGACCAGTACGGAGTCAGTCATGAGGGAGTTCCTGTAGAAGAGGCAGGTGTTTCATGCAGATAGTCGGCGGCCTGGGGCGGACGGTACACGTTCAGGCGCGCCGTGGCGGCAATGCCGGGGCCGCTGAGGTGGCATTCGAACACGCCCATGCCGTTGTCGTCTTCGAGGGAGCGCAGGGCGTGGATCTCCAGCAGGCTGTCGACCGGGAAGTGCTCGACATTGCATTCGAACTTGCGAGTGCCCAGCAAAAAGCCCAGCTCCACCGGCAGGCCTTGCTGGCGCGCGCGACAGCCGGCGTAGGCGGCCACGCTCTGGGCCATCAGCTCGATCCCGACCCAGGCCGGCAGGCTGCCGTCGGGGCGATTGAACAGGCCGCCGGGGCGAACCTGGAGGCGGGTGCGGATCTGTTCTTCATCAAAGTCCAGGACCTGATCGATGAGGATCATGTCCCCGGCGTGGGGCAGCAGTTCGGCGAGCGGCCAGTCGATCATGGGGCGTCTCCGATTATCAGGCTGACGTTGTTGCCACCGAAGGCGAAGGAGTTGCTCATCAGGTGGCGTGGTGAATGCGCCGCCAGGCGGTCGGCCGGGGTCACCCAGTGCAGGGGCGGCAGGGCCGGGTCGGCCGCGCCGTCCCAGACATGGGGCGGCAGCGCCTGGTCGGGGTTGTCGGCACTCAGGGCCAGCCAGCAGAACGCCGCTTCCAGGGCTCCGGCGGCGCCCAGGGTGTGGCCGCTCATCGGCTTGGTCGAGGAGCAGGGCAGGCCCTCGGGGAACAGCTGGGCCACCGCCAGGCTTTCCATGGCGTCGTTGTGCTGGGTGGCGGTGCCGTGCAGGTTCAGGTAGTCGATCTGCTGCGGCTGCAGGCCGGCGCTGCGCAGCGCCAGGCCCATGGCCTGCAAGGCACCGCGGCCATCGGGGGCCGGGGCGGAAATATGGTAGGCATCGGAGCTGGCGCCACCGCCGAGCAGGGCCACAGGGGCGTCGCCGGCGGCCTCCCTGCTCATCAGGAACAGCACTGCCGCCTCGCCGATGTTGATCCCGTCACGGTTGCGCGAGAACGGATTGCAGCGCTGCCCGGACACCGCTTCCAGGGCGCTGAAGCCGTTCAGGGTGAGCTTGCACAGGCTGTCGACCCCGCCGCACAGCACGGCGTCGCACAGGCCCAGGTCCAGCAGGCGCCGGGCGCTGATCAGGGCCCGGGCGCTGGAGGTGCAGGCGGTGGAAATCACATAGGCCGGGCCGCACAGTTGCAGCCAGTCGGCAAGAAAGTTGGCCGGCGCGCTGAGTTCCTGCTGGCGGTAGTCGTAGTCCGCCGGGAATTGCCGGTCCTGCAGATAGCGGGCAATGCCGCGGCTGGCCTCGTCGATGCCCGAGGTGCTGGTGCCCAGGACGATGCCGATGCGGCCGCGGCCGTAGCGCCGGATCGCCTGGCGGATGTCGTCCTCGATCTGCAGCGTGGCCTCCAACAACAGCTGGTTGTTGCGGCTGCTCTGCGCCTGCAGCCCGGCGGGCATGCTGGCCAGCGCGCCGCGCACCGCCGCCACCGGCAGGCTGCGGTCGGGCACCCAGTGGCTTTCGGCGCGCAGGCCCGAGCAGTCCCCGGCCCACAGGCTGCGGGCGACTTCCCGGCGATTGCGCCCCAGGGCGCAGATCACTCCGAGGGCATTGAGGTAGGCCGTCATGGCATGCCCCCGGTGCTCAGTGGGCTGATGTGGTAATGCGGGCCTTGGGGCAGGTTCAACTCGAAATCCAGAGGTTGTTGATAGTCAATCCGCCAGCGTGGGCCGAGGGTGCGTCGAGTGCCTTGCTCAAGGGCGCCGGGGTAGTTGGCCCGCAGTTCGGCCTTGGGGGTGAGGGCGAACAGCAAGGCGGCGAACAGCTCCCGAGCTTCCGGGTTGGGCGGTAGCAGACCGTCGGCCTGCCAGTGGCCGGCCACCAGGCGCTGGCGGGCCTGGGGGATGCCCAGGGGGTCCATCAGCGACCAGCGCAGCTCCGGGCCTTCGGCCTGGATCACCAGCAGCCAGTCCTGGCGTTGTCCGTCGGCCTGGCGCTCGACATGCAGCTGCAATGGCAACGCCAGGGTGGGCATGCGCTCGGGCAGCGGAGCCTGACTGACGCAAGCGCTCAGCAACAGGACACAACCGAGCAGCAGAGCGCGGATCATGCCGACTCACCTGCCCCGGCAACGCTGGCATCCAGAGGCTTGCGCGCCACCACGTTGACCAGGGTTTCCTCGCGTTGGCCCACCGGCGGCGGCTGGCGCAGACCGAGGCGCTCCAGCAGGCCGAAGTCCTTGGCGCGGCTCCACCACAGGTAGGGATAAGACACGTTCTGCGGGCCGAATTCAAAGCCCTGCCGACGAATCATCTGCAAATATTCGGCGGCGCTTTTCTGCACATGCATCGGATGGCGGAACAGCCAGCGGATCACCCAGGTATCGATGTAGGCCTCGGTGGATTCGGCGAACAGCAGGTAGCCCCCAGGCTTGAGCACCCGGTAGAACTCGGCCAGGGCCTTTTCCTGTTCCACCAGGTGATGGAAGGTCTGGTGGCAGAACAGCAGGTCGACACTGGCGTCGGCCAGTTGCAGGGTCGCGCAGTCGCTGCCGATCAGCTCCACCTGCAATTGCTGGCGCCGGGCTTCTTCGGCGCTGAGCTTTAGGCTGTGAGGGTCGGCGTCGATGCCGATCAGGCGCTGCGGGGCGAACACCTGGCGCAGGTGCTGGAACGACTTGCCCTGGCCGCAGCCGGCATCCAGCAGCACCGGATGGGCGGGCGGCTCGCCGTCGAACAGCGAGCGCAGGTCGTTGATTGCCACCCGCAGCACATGGTGCTGCCAGGTGTGGCTGCGCAGGAACCAGAAACCGAAGCGGGTTTCCTCGACGTAGCTGGGGCTCAGGTACTGGTCGCTTTGCTCGCTCATGCCACGTCCCTCGCGCAGACTTCCGACAGGGCCTTGAGCCGGCGCTTGGGCTCGCTGACGAAGGGGTTGCGTTCATCCCAGGCGTAACCGGCGAGGATCGAACTGATCATGCGGCGGATTTCCGGCGAGCTGCCCGGGTGGTAGATCACGTCCTGGAAGGTGCCGGCGTACCAGCCCTCGACGTAGCAGCGGAAGGTGTCGACGCCGCGCTTGAGCGGCTCGGCGAACTCGCTCGCCCAGTCGACGCTTTCGCCCTGCAACTGCCGGTGCAGCACGGCGGCGGCCATGCTCGACGAGCGCATGGCGATGGTCACCCCGGAGGAGAACACCGGATCGAGGAACTCCGCGGCATTGCCCAGCAGGGCGAAGCCCGGGCCGTGCAGGGTGGTGACGTTGGCCGAGTAGCCGCCGATGGTCCGCGCCGGGGTGTCCCATTCGGCGTTTTCCAGGACCCTGGCCAGGCTCGGGGTTTGCTCGATGAAACCGCGCAGGCAGGCGTCCAGGTCGCCATCGCGCCCGGCGAAGTGTTCATCGGCGGCCACCACGCCCACCGAACAGCGGCCGTTGCTGAAGGGGATGCTCCAGAACCAGATGTCGCGGTGTTCCGGGTGGGTGGTGATGAGGATCTTGTTGCGGTCGAAATGCTCGCAGTCGATGCGGTCTTCGACATGGGTGAACACCGCCCGGCGTACCGGGAAGTTCGACGGCGCCTCCAGCTCCAGCAGGCGCGGCAGCACCCGGCCGTAGCCGCTGGCGTCGAGGATGAAGTCGGCTTCGATGCGGTACTGGCTGCCGTCCTCGCGACGGCAGTCGAGCTGCGGCAACGGCCGCGCCACGTCCACCGCGATGATCTCCTCGCCGTAGCGGATCTCGACCCCTTGCAGCGCCGCCTGATCGGCCAGCAGCTTGTCGAAGTCGGCGCGCTGCACCTGGAAGGTGGTGGGCTTGCCGTGGCTGAAGGTGTCGCCGAAATCGAAGGTGCTGTAGTGCTCGCCCCAGGCGAACGCCGCGCCGTTTTTCAACTGGAACCCGGCGGCCTGCACGGCCTCCAGCATCCCGGCTTCCTCGACGAAATCCAGGCAGTGGGACAGCAGGCTTTCGCCGATGGAGAAACGCGGGAAATGTTGCCGCTCGACGATCAGCACGTCGTGGCCCTGGCGCTTGAGCAGCGCGGCCGCGATGGCCCCCGAGGGGCCGGCACCGATCACCACGACCTGGCGACGTTGCATTTCAACTGTTGGCACTGGGGCTCCTTGCCGGTTTGGCGATGTTCAGATTCAAGGGGGCAGCGTGGGTCGCTGCCGGGGGCGTTCGGTGCATCCCGGCCAGGGCCGGCAGCAGGGTGGCGATCAGGCCCATGAGCATCAGCGCGAAGTACAGCGCCGGGCTGATCAGCTGTTGTTGCAGCAGCAGGTTGAGAAAGACGATCTCGCTCAAGCCGCGAATGTTCAGCAGCAGGCTTTCCCGCCAGCGGCTGGCGCCCGTGAAGGAGGCGCCGGCCCAGCGCAGGCCCAGCCAGTTGCCCAGCAGCTTGCTGGCAATCGGCAGCACCAGCAGCGCTGCCAGTTGCACCCAGCCGAGGCTGTCCATGGCGCTGTGCACATTGATCTGCACGATGCCGAACGTGAGGATCAGCGGGATGGCGATGCTGCTCTGCAAGCGGTTCATCCAGGCAGCCTTTAACGGCAGCACCAGCGGCAGCTTGAGGGCGGCCATGCACAGCAGGTAGCCGATGCCGAAGATCAGCGCATTGAGCTTGTAGTGCTCGGCCACCACCAGCAGGCCGAAGAACCCCAGGCTGTGCAGCAGCGGCTGGCGCAGGCCCAGGCCACGCAGCAGCAACGGCAGGCAGGCGCCGGCCAGGGGCAGCAGCAGGCTGCTCAGGTGCAGGCTGCCCTGGGCCAGGGCGAACAGGCTCCAGCAGGTCAGGTCGATGAGGATCGCCGTCTGCACCAGGCGCCGGGTGGCGGCGGGCGGGTACTGGATGTGCCGCAGGTACAGGTAGAGCACCGGGATCGCCGTGATGGCGAACAGCAGGCCCACCGCCAGGGAGCTGATCCAGGGTTGCGCCGGCAGCAGCCAGAAGGCCGTGGCCAGGCCGCAGGCGAAGGGAATGCCGAAGCTCGGCACGGCGATCTTCAGGCTCTGGCGATCCAGGCGCAGGTCGATCACGTCGCTGAGGATATGCCCCAGCAACAGGGCGAAGCTCAGGCCGTACAGGTGCTTGAGCCACTGCGGCGCCACCAGTTGCGCGCCGTCAAGCTGCCAGTGCGGCTCGATCCATAGCAGCATCAGCAGGGGCAGGCCGAAGGTCGCCAGCAGCAGTTGGCTGACGATCGGGATCAGGCCCAGGTGCCGCCCGAGATGGGTGGCCAGGGCGAACAGCCCCAGGACCAGCAGCCAGAACAGCAGGATCAGCATGGGCCGCGCTCCGCCTCGGGCGTCGGGTGCGGCGTGTGGCCGGCCCAGGGCGCGAGGATAAAGCTGAAGGCCAGCCCCAGGCTCACCGCCAGCCCGAAGTTGCTCACCGCCGGGGTGCTGGACACCGCCAGCAGGCCGAACGACAGCCAGGTGGTCAGGGCCGCCAGCAGGGTGCCCAGCAGGCTCACCGCGGCACCGCCGATCTGCTCGCGCATGAGGATCGCGTAGTCGACACTGATGGCCGTCACCAGCAACAGGCCAAACAGGCTGAACAGGGTCAGGGGCTGGCCCAGCCAGCCGAGGCTGGCCAGGCTGCACAAGGCGGCCAGCAGCGGCAGCGCCACCAGGCGCAAGGCGCCCCCGAAGCCGAAGGGCAGGATCAGCAGCAGGACGATCAGCACACAGGAGGCCAGCTTGAGTTCGGCGGCGCTGACCTGGGTCGCGGCGAACACCCGGTTCAATTCACCGAGGCGGTCCACCAGTTGCACCCCGGGCAGATCGTCGGCCTGAACCCGCAGCAGGGCGGCGTCGTTCAACCCTTGCAGGCTGACCATGGCGGCCACGCCGTCGGCATTGGGCCCCAGCCACAATGGGCGATAGGGTTCGGCCAGGGGGCCGTTGAGGGCGCTGTCGATATCGCTGGGCGGCAGTTCCTGCAGTTGCTGCAACTCGGCCTGCAACGCCTCCAGGGGCACGCCCAGGGCCAGCAGTGGCTGCCAGAACTGCGGCAGTTGCTGCAGCGCCTGGCGCAGCCGCTGCTGGTCCCGGGCCTGGCTGAGCAGTTGCTCCAGGGACAGGTAGCCCTTGAGCTTGCCCAGGTTCACTAGTTGCTGCAGGCGTTCGTCCAGGGCGCCCAGACGTTGCAGCAATTGCTCCTGGCTGGCCGCGCGCACCAGAAAGAACTGGCTGGTGGGTTGATAGCCGGTGATCCGGGCAATGGCCTGGGCCTCTTGCAGCAGTTGCGGCGGTGCGCCGACCCACTGGCGGATATCGTTCTTGCTTTCCAGTTGCCACAGGCCGCCCGCGCAGAACAGCGCCAACAGGGCCAGCAGCGCCGGGCTCGGCACACGCTTGAGCAGCGCTTCACGCACCCTGAGCAACGCTTCGGCGACCCGCAGCGGCCATTGCGCCGGACGCAGTTCGACGCCCTTGAGCAGCGCCGGCAGCAGGCACACCGCCGACAGGTAGGCCCCCAGCAGGCCGGCGGCGGAGAACGCGGCGATCTGGGTCAGGGCCGGGAACGGGGTCCAGGCCAGGGCCAGGTAACCGATGCAACTGGTGATCAGGCTCAGGCTCAGCCCCGGCAGGGTCAGGCGCAGGGCCGGCCAGCTGCGCCAGGGCTTCAGGCTCCAGCTCTTGGACAGGTAGTGCAGCGGGTAGTCGACGGCCACGCCGATCAGGCTCGACCCCAGCACCAGGGTCATCACGTGCATGTGGCCGAACAGGGCGACACAGGCCACCGCGCCGAACAGCATGCCCACCAGCACCGGAACGAAGGCCAGCAAGGCCCGCCAGCGGCGGAAGGCCAGGAGCAGCAGCAACAGGATTCCCAGGGTCGCGCCACCGCCGACCCAGGTGATCTCGCGGCTGGCTTGCTGCTGACCGTTGGCGGCGTACAGCAGGCCACTGGCGGCCAGCAGCTGGACCCCGCCCTGGCTCGCCTGTTCCCGGCTGTGGCGCAGCAGCTCGGCCACTTGCAGGGGCAACTGCATGTCGAACGCGTTGCCGCGGGTATGGGCCCGCAGCAGCACCCAGTGCCGGCCCTCGGCTTCGGCCACCAGGGCGCCGCTGCCGATATCCAGCTGCACCGCGCCATGTTGCGGCTGGCTGTTCTGGATGCGTCCGGTCAGGCCCAGCCAGTCATCCTGGCTCGGCACCAGGGAGAAGCCGGCAAAGGGGTCGAACAGGCTTTGCACCCGCTGCTCGATGAACGCCTGGGGCTGGTTGATCAACTGCTCCCGGTCCTTGGCCGCGAGCATCGCCAGTCGTCCTTGGAGCAATTGCTTGCGCAAGGCCGGCAGGTCGGCCTCAAGGTTCCACTGCACCTTGTCGAACAGCCCGCTGGCCTGCCACTGCTCGGCCAACTGGCGGGCCATGTTCAGCGCCTGCGGGCGCTCGGCGTGACCCACCAGCACCAGGATTTCCCGGTTCAGCGGCTCTTGCATGCGTTGTTCGGCCTGCAGCTCCAGGGCATCGGGAGCGGTGCCGGGCACCAGTTCCATGAGGTTGGCCGACAGCGGCGCGCCGTGGCGCCATTGCCAGGCACCCAGGGCCAGCACCGCCAGCAGCAGGATCAGGAAAGCACGGGGCAGCCAGCGTTCACTCGGCAAAATCATGTTGCTCCGTCGCGCTCAGCGGCTCGGCGCTGCTGCTGTCCTGCATGATCAGCAGGGTGCGGTCGCCCTGGGCTTCCAGCAGTTCGATGCGTTGCACCAGTGCGCCGCCGTCGATGTTGATCTGGTTGAAGATCTGTTTCAGCAGCAGGGAGCGGGGGATCAACTGCAGGTGCCAGTCTTCGGCGCTGCCTTGCAGCTTGAGCTCGAAGTCCCGTTGCAGGCCGCTGCTGTCGCCTTGCAGCACGGCCAGGAACAGGCGGTTCTGCTCGGCCCCGGCGCTCTTGCCGGGGAGCATCTGCCAGCCGCCGGCATCGCGCCGGGCAATGCCTTGGGCGGTGATGCGGTAGTCCTGTTGCAGCGGGGTTTGCAGCAGCCACAGCAGGCCGTGGTTTTTCGCCAGGACGAAGTGGCCCTTGCTGGTCAGCGGCTGGGGCAGGGCACGCAGGTGTTTCTCCTGGACGAAGCGGCCGTGGATCACCTCCGGCCGCGCCAGCTGATCGCTCAGCTGTTGCAGGTCGAAGGCCTGGGCCAGGCCCGGAACACAGCACAGCACCCAGAGTGCAGGCGCGAGCTTGCTCGCGAACCGCCGCAGTACGGTGCGCAGCGCCGAGCACTGGGCAGACAGGCCGACCCGCTTCGCGAGCAAGCTCGCTCCCACGGTCACGGCAGGGCCCTCGCGACGGCGTCGGTGAAGACCTTGGGCGAGGCCAGCTGCATCTCCCGGCTGGCGATCTCCACCGCCACCTGCACCGAGCTGGCGCGGGTCAGGCGCTCGCCACTGGCCAGGTCGGTGATCAGGTAGTTGATCTTCAGGCGGTTCTCCCACTCCACCAGGCTGGCGCGCACGTTCAGGGTCTGGCCGAACACCGCGCCGCGCACGTAGCGCAGTTGCAGGTCGATCACCGGCCAGGCGTAGCCGGATTCGAGCATCTGGTTGTAGTTGTGGCCGAGCTTGTCCAGCAGGGCGCAGCGGGCCACTTCCAGGTACTTGACGTAATGCCCGTGCCAGACGACGTGCATGGTGTCGACGTCGAAGAACGGCACCAGCACCTGGGTGTCGGCGTGGATCACTCCCTTGCTACGCATGCAGCCTCCAGTGTTGTTCGGCGATGCGCTGCAGGCACAGGCGCAGTTCGCGCTCCAGGGCGCGGTCCTCGATCACCGGTGGGAAGTCCGCGGCCAGTTGCCGGTGCATGGCGTCCAGGGCCGGCGGCAACGGCCGGGCATCGGCTTCCTGGCGGCGCAGCCAGACGCCCTGGTTGGCCGCGAGCAAGGTGGCGGCGGCCACTTGTTCGGTCAGTTCCAGCACCCGGATGGCGTCGCGGGCGGCGATGGTGCCCATGCTCACCTTGTCCTGGTTGTGGCACTCGGTGGAGCGCGAGAACACGCTGGCCGGCAGGGTGTTCTTCAGGGCTTCGGCGGTCCAGGCGCTGGCGCCGATCTGCACCGCCTTGAAGCCGTGATTGAGCATGGCGCGTTCGGCGCTGGCGCCGGACAGGTTGCTCGGCAGGCCGTGGTTGTAGCGCACGTCCACCAGCAGCGCCAGTTGCCGGTCCAGCAGGTCGGCGACGTTGGCCACCAGGTTCTTCAGGCTGTCCATGGCAAAGGCGATGTGGCCGCCATAGAAGTGCCCGCCGTGCAGCACGCGCTCGGCTTCGGCGTCGATGATCGGGTTGTCGTTGGCGCTGTTGAGTTCGGTTTCGATAAAGCTACGCAGCCAGTTCAGGCTGTCGGCCAGCACCCCGAGCACGTGGGGCGCGCAGCGCAGCGAGTAGCGGTCCTGCAGGCGGTGCAGGGGCGCGGTCGGTGCATCGATCGCCAGGTCCTGGCGCAGCCACGCGGCCACTTGCATCTGCCCCGGGTGCGGCTTGGCGGCGAACAGGCGCTCGTCGAAGTGCTCCGGGTTGCCTTGCAGGGCCACCACGTTGAGGGCGGTGATGCGGGTCGCCAGGCGCAGCAGGTAGTCGGCCCGGGCAAAGGCCAGGCAGGCCAGCCCGGTCATCACCGCGGTGCCGTTCATCAGCGCCAGGGCTTCCTTGGGCCGCAGCACCAGGGGCTCCCAGCCCAGCTCGCGGTGCACGTCGGCGGACTCACGACGCTCGCCACGGAACAGCACCTCGCGTTCGCCGGACAGGGTCGCCGCCACATAGGACAGCGGCGTCAGGTCGCCGCTGGCGCCCACCGAACCCTCTTCGGGGATCAGCGGCAGGATGTCCTGGTCGAGGAAGGCCTGCAGGCGTTCCAGCAGTTCTACCCGCACCCCGGACACGCCGTGGCACAGCGACTGCAAGCGCGCCGCCAGCACCGCGCGGGTGGCCTGGGCGTCCAGCAGCTTGCCCAGGCCGCAGCCGTGGAAGGTGTACAGATGCCGGGGCAGGGCCTCGACGTGCTGCAGCGGCACGGCCACCACGCAGGAGTCGCCATAGCCGGTGGTCACGCCATAGATCACCCCTTCCTTGTCCAGCAGGGAATCGAGGAACTGCGCGCCCTTGGCGATCCGCTGGCGCCAGGCGGCGTCGTCTTGCAGGCGGGTCGGCGCCTGGCGATTGGCCAGGGCCAGCACGTCTTCGATGCGCAGGGGGTGTTCGCCGAAGGTTACCGGCTCATGGGTCGAGGTCGTCATCGGTCTTCCAGAATGGGTAAAAGTTGAACCATTGTTGCGGTGCCTGCAGGCAGTACTGGCCCAGGCGCTCGGCGTAGCGGGCGGTCCACTGGGCGATCACCTGCTGGCGGTCGTTGCGCTTCCACTGCACGGCCTCGGCGAAGGGTTCCAGGGTCACCTGGTAGCGGCCCTGCTGTTTCAGGCACAGCAGCAGGTTGACCGGGCACTTGAGCAGCCCCGCCAGCAGCCAGGGGCCCTGGGGGAAGGCCGCCGGATGGCCGAGGAAATCCACCCGCACATTGCGCCCGCCGTGCAGCGGCACGCGGTCGCCGGCAATCGCCAGCCACTCGCCGCGATCCAGGCGCTGGCTCAGTTGCAGCATGATCGCCGGGTCCAGCTCGCTGACCTGGATCAGCCGCAGGTTGCTGGCCCCGGCTTCGCCCAGCAGGCGGTTGAAGCGTTCGGCGTGCTTGGTGTGCACCAGCACGTTCATGGTCACCTGCTCCCCCAGCTCGGCCAGGGCCCGGCAGACTTCCAGGTTGCCCAGGTGCGCGCCCACCAGCAGTTGCCCGCGTTCACCGCGCAGTTGGTGGCGCAGCATCGCCGGGTCGATGATCTCGATCTGTTCGATGCGCAGCTTGCCGTTCCACACGTCGAGCTTGTCCAGCAGGGCATCGGCAAAGGCCATGAACTGAGCGAACACCCGCCCGTGGCTGGGGCGCAACTCTGCGCGCCCGCTCCATTGCGCCAGACGCTGCTGGTACTGCCAGATGCTGCGCCGGGCGCGGCGGCCGAACAGGAAGAAATAGAACACGATGACGTACAGCACCGGGCTCAGGACGCGGCGTCCCAGGACCCGCACGCCGAAGGCGGTGAGCTTCATCAGCCAGAAGCTGCCGCGCTCCTGGTGCTCGGCCCAGTGTTCGTTGGGGGGCGTCTGGCTCATGGGCGCCACCGGCGCCAGAGGATCAGCGGCAGGCGCGCCAACATGCCGCAGAACAGCTTGGCGTGCATCTTGGAAATCAGCGCGTTGTCGTGGAACAGGCGAAAGTGCGAGAGGCCGTCCTGCGGGTAGTGCACCCGGGTCGGCAGCCAGTGCATGGGCTGGTTGCGCCATGACAGGCGCACCAGGATCTCCGGGTCGAAGTCCATGCGCCGGCCCAGTTGCACCGAGTCGATCAGCGCCAGCGCCGCAGGCAGGGGATAGACCCGGAAGCCGCACATGGAATCCGGGATCTGCAGCGACAGGCTGTTGATCCAGACCCAGACATGGGTCAGGTAGCGGGCGTACAGGCGGCCCTTGGGCACGCTGGCGTCGTACTGTGGATAACCGCAGATCAGCGCTTCGGGATGGGCTTGGGAGCGTTGGATGAAGTGATCCACATCCGTGAGGTCGTGCTGGCCGTCGGCGTCCACTTGCAGGGCGTGGCTGAAGCCCAGCCGCGCGGCTTCGCGCAGGCCGGCCATGACCGCGCCGCCCTTGCCCTGGTTGACCGCCAGGCGGATCAGGAACACCTGCTCGCGCCCGGCCATTTGTTCCAGCACCGCCGCACAGGCCGGGCTGCTGGCATCGTCCACCAGCACGCAGGGCAGGCCCCGGGCCAGGAGCGCATCGATCACCGCGGGCACGGCGGTTTCATGGTTGTACACCGGAATCACCGCACAAGGCCTATGCATGGCCGCAGGCCCCTGCACGGCAGGAGCCGGGGTGCCGGGTTCCATTTCCTGCAACTTATCCACAGCTGGCCTCCAGAACGATCCGCCCACTGGAGCAAGGAGCGCCGTCATTGAGGTAGGCGAAATACAGTTTCTGGCGCTGGGCATCGAAGCGCAGGTTGAGCTGGATACGATCACCGGGGCGCACCAGTTGCTGGAACTTCAGCACTTCCATGCCGGCGAAGCGGCCCGGCAGGTCGAGCAGTTGCTGGCCCAGGGCCAGGGCCCAGTCCACTTGCACGACCCCCGGCAGCACCGGGGTGGCGGGGAAGTGCCCGCTGAAGTAGGCCAGGTCCGGCGGAACCGCCAGTTGCAGTTGCCATTCATTGGCGTGCTGCAGCTGTTCCAGCACCTCCGGCGCTTTGGGGCGCGGCGCCAGCAGCAGGGCCTGGACCTCGGCCTGGGGCAGCTTGCCCTGGTTGTTCAGCGGCAGTTGCCGCACCAGGCGCCAGCGTCGCGGCAGGGCCAGGGCCTCACAGTGCCGGGACAGGTGCTGGCGCAGGGTCTGGGTCAGGTGACGCCGACCCTGATTGCGCAGGGCATGCAGGCCGGATTCGCTGAGCACCAGCAGGGCGCCGAGGTAGGCGCGGTTGTCTTCGACCACCCCCAGGCGCGCTTCCGCCACCCAGTCGTGGCTTTCCAGGGCCTGTTCCAGCATGGGCAGGGAGAGGCGCTTTTCTTCCAGTTTGACGATGCGGTCCAGGCGGCCCAGCAGTTCGAAGCGGCCGTCGGCGGCAATGCGCGCGGCGTCGGCGGTGTGTTCGACATGCCCGGGCGGCAGATAGGGTGAGGCGATCAGCAGTGCGCCGTCAGGGTCCTGGCTCAGGCGGACGTCGGCGAAGGGTTGCCACAGGTCCGCCCCCTGGCGCCAGGCGATACCGCCGGTTTCCGAGCTGCCGAGGATTTCCGTCGGCCACTGCTGCAGCCGTTGCTGCAGGCTGTCGGCGGCTTCGGCCGGCAGGGCGCCACCGGAAGAGAACACCCGGCGCACCGGGCTCAGGGCCGGCCAGTCGAGGTTGTCGCCCATGCGTTTGAGCAGCGCGGGGCTGGCCACCCAGGCGAAGGCCGGGCATTCGCGGCTGGCCCGTTGCAGGTCTTCGGGGAAGGGCAACTGGCGGCGCACGAAGGGGCGCCCGGCGCACAGTGGCCAGAGCACGCGGAACAGCAAACCGTAGATGTGCTGGGTGGCGACGCTGCCGATGATCCAGGCCGGGCCCAGGTCGGCGCCCCACAGGTGCTCCAGGGCCTGGACCTCGTTGGCCAGCTGGCGCAGGCTTTTGTCGATGCGCTTGGGCTCGCCGCTGGAACCGGAGGTGCACAGGCTCAACCGGCAGGCGTCCAGGTCCAGCTCGGCCGGCTCCAGGGGCTGGGCCTGCAACTGCTGCAGCGGCGTGTCCTGATCGGTCAGCCACAGGTCGACGTCCGCCGCCCAGCGTTGGCGGGTCTGGGGCTGCAGGTCGGCGGGCAGCAGCACGCTGACCCCGGCACGCCAGGCGCCGAGCAGGGCCACGGCCAGGTCCACGGCGTCTTCCAGGTGCAGCGCCAGGCGGCTCACGCCGCGCTGCTGCAGGGCGGCGGCCAGGCTCAGGGCCTGTTGCTGCAGACCCTGCAGGTCGATCCCGGGCTGGGCACTGACCACGCGCGGTGCTTGGGTCTTGAGCAACAGCCGCTCAAGGGCAATCCAGTTCATCTACGGCCTCGTACCCGTTGTCGTAAAAGCCATTCAATGGCAAACAGCAGACCCATCAGCCCATAGGCGATCAGGCCGTTGTACAACGTCCACCAGCTCAGCGGCGCCCACAGGGTCAGGGCCGCGGCGAGCACGCCGTTACAGAGAAAAAACACGCTCCAGGCGATGGTCACCTGGCGGGTATAGCGGATGGCTTTTTCCGGCAGGTCCGGCTCGCCAAGGCGCGCCAGGCGTTCCGCCACCGGCGGGCCATATTTCAGGCTCAGGCCGAACAGACCGAGCATGAAGCTGCTGATCAGCACCGGGTACCAGCGCAGCAGCGCCGGGTTGTCGAACCAGGCCAGGAGCAGGCAGAACGCGATTGCCACAATGGCCATCCACAGGCTGCCGGGGCGGCGTTCGCCGGTCAGCGCCCGGGCCAGCCACAGGCCGCCCAGCAGCAGACCGAACTGCCAGGGCGCGAAGTGCTCCATGCCGAAGTACACCGCGAAGGGGTAAAGCAGGCCGGCCAGCAACAAGCCCAGGCCGATCAGCCGGCTCATGCGGCCGGCTGGACCAGACGGTAGACCGCCTCGACCACGTCGTTGACGGTGCGCACCGACTTGAATTCCTCGGCGGCGATTTTCTTGCCGGTCTGACGCTTGATGTGGTCGATCAGGTCGACGGCGTCGATGCTGTCGATTTCCAGGTCCTGGTACAGGTTGGAGTCCAGGCTGATGCTGTCGGGGGCCAGTTCGAAGAGTTCGACCAGGGCATCGCGCAGGGTGTTGAAGATGTCGTCACGGGTTTGCATGGTCGGTTCTCAAGCTGCCTGTTTTGCAGTGACGAACGCCGCAAGGCTCGCCACGTTACTGAAGTGGTTGCGGGTGTCCTTGGCGTCGGCATCGATCTTGATGCCGTACTTTTTCTGGATCGCCAGGCCCAGTTCCAGGGCGTCCACCGAGTCCAGGCCGAGGCCTTCGCCGAACAGCGTCTGATCGTTGCCGATGTCCTGGGCGCTGATGTCTTCGAGGCCCAGGGCGTCGATGATCAGCAGTTTGATTTCAAGCATCAGGTCCGGGTGTGTATCGCTCATCTCTGGCGAGCTCCTTAATGAAGTAGTGGTGCAAGTGCTCATTGAGCTTGCGCGAAGCCTGGGGCGCCGGGCCTTGGGCTGCAAAGGTCTGTGGGTCTATATCGGCACCGACGTGAAAACTGAAGTGCACACGGCGTTGTGGAATGCGGTACCAGGGCTCGGCCTTGGTCAGGGTGGTGGGGCTGACCCGGATCACCACTGGCGTGATGATTTTCGCACCGCGCAGGGCAATGGCCGCAGCCCCCCGATGAAAGGCGGGGGCGCTGCCGGGCTGGGTGCGGGTGCCTTCGGGAAAGACGATCAGGGTCTGGCCTTCCTGCAGTGCCCCGGAGGCCGCATCGAGCATGTCCAGGCTGCCGTCGTTGCTGATGTACTGGGTAGCGCGCACCGGGCCGCGGGTGAAGGGGTTGCTCCACAGGCTCTGCTTCACCACGCAGTTGGCGTCGCGCACCAGGCCGATGAGGAACACCACGTCGATCAGCGACGGGTGGTTGGCGATGATCATCTGCCCCGGTCGCCCGAGCCGTTCGGCGCCCTGCACCTCATAGGTGAGCACGCCGCTCTTGGCCATGAAGCGGATGAACAGCCAGAACAGCCGGCTCACGGTGTTGCGCGCCCGCTGGCGGTGGCTGTGGGCATCGCCGGGCAGGCAGGCAAGCAGCGGGAAAATCACCAGGCGCAGGCACAAACCACCTATTCCGAACAGTGCAAAGCTCAGAGCGGTGGCCATCAGGCGCCAGTGGTAGGCATTGCGGCCCTTGGCGCTCAGTGCTTGTGTTGCCAGGTCCATACACGATTCATCCAGGCATGTTGGCAAGTGTTCTGTGCACCGAGCAGCAGGCGCAGCAGGTTCAGGGCGTGGGGCCACGGGGCCTTGGGGGTTTGACCGTCGTCGCAGCCCAGCGACAGCTGCCAGTCGTCGCCCGGCGTCAGCAGCAGGCCCAGGGCGTAGGGGAACGGCACGTCGTCGATCCAGCTGGCATAGGCTTCGGGCGGCTGCTCCTCGGTGATCACCAGCAACACGTGGGGCGCGCCGTCGGCCAGCAGGCTGGCGGCTTCCAGCAGGCCGTGTTCCAGGCCATCGCCGGCGGCGGCCAGAGCGGTCATTTCGCTGGTTTCGCCGCGCATGATCGACCACAGGCCGATCACCGCGTTGTGCACCGACAGGCTGAACTGGGTGGGCGACAGCGGCTGCTCGGCGGCCAGGTCGCTGAGGATGTCGAAGGTGCGCGGGGTTTCGCCATGCCGGGAAATGAACACCAGCGGCAACTGCTCCAGGCCCTCGGCCAGGGGCCAGCCGACGCTGAAGGCCATGCGTGCCAGGCGGCTGAGGCGCCGGCGCTGCATGGCGGGCAGAAAGGACACATCGGGAGCGGCATCGCTGCTTTCCGGCAGGGTCGGCTGGTGGCTCCAGGCCTGCCAGGCGTCCACGCTTTCGAGCCCAGGGGCCCACGCACGCCATTGAGCGATGTTGAACTTGATCACTTGAATTCATCCCGCCCCTGCGGGCTTCCTTGACGCGGTGTATCGCTTCGATTGGCGATTGACCTGGGTGACGCGAAGGCGTCAGTGGCGCGCATTATCCCGGTGCGACTGGCTTGTAGCAAATGCTGCTTGGGTTGTTGGTCGCAAAAACGCCGAATCTGATCTGAGAGAAGGTGTCTATTTGCCACTATCGAGGACCGCTCTGAGCGCAAGCCGCCGTGGCCAAGCCTTGGTCCGGCCCGACCCGGCGCTGCCAGGACTGCGCAAAGTCTTGCGCTGTCGAGGTAGCTAAGGGCCGACGTGGCCTACTACACTCGGTGATCTTTGATACAGGGAGGTCTAGACATGCGGCGTGTGGTGTTCAATCAGAAAGGTGGCGTCGGCAAATCCAGCATTGCCTGCAATCTGGCGGCGGTCAGCGCCAGCGAGGGCTATCGCACCTTGCTGGTGGACCTGGATGCCCAGGCCAACTCGACTCAGTACCTCACCGGCCTGACCGGCGAGGACATTCCCATGGGCATTGCCGATTTCTTCAAGCAGACCCTGTCGTCCGGGCCGTTCGCCAAGAAGAATCAGGTGGATATCTACGAAACGCCCTTCGACAACCTGCACGTGGTGACCGCCACCGCCGAGCTGGCGGACCTGCAGCCCAAGCTCGAGGCCAAGCACAAGATCAACAAGCTGCGCAAACTGCTGGACGAGCTGGTCGAGGATTACGATCGGATCTACCTGGACACCCCGCCTGCCCTGAATTTTTATGCGGTATCGGCGCTGATCGCCGCTGATCGCGTGCTGATTCCCTTCGACTGCGACAGTTTTTCCCGTCAGGCGCTGTACGGCCTGCTGGCGGAGATCGAAGAGTTGAAGGAAGACCACAACGAGGGCCTGGAGGTCGAGGGCATCGTGGTCAATCAGTTCCAGGCCCGGGCCAGTCTGCCGCAGCAGATGCTCGATGAGTTGATCAGCGAAGGTCTGCCGGTGCTGCCGGTGTACCTGGGCAGTTCGGTGCGCATGCGTGAATCGCACCAGGCCAGCATGCCGCTGATCCATCTCGACCCACGGCACAAGCTGACCCAGCAGTTCGTCGACCTGCACAACCTGCTGGAAAACGCCTGACCCTCAAGTCCTCGTGAGCGCAGGCTGTGTCCTGCGGCTCATGACGTCGCGTTAGATCCCCTGGCTGCGCAACCAGCCCAAGAGTTGTGGCAATGGCAAGGCGCCGCTTTGCCGGGCCACTTCCCGGCCGTTCTTGAACAGGATCAGGCTGGGAATCGAGCGAATGCCCAATTGCCCCGAGAGCTGCGGGTTGGCTTCACTGTCCAGCTTGGCCAGCCGGCACTTGCCACTCAGTTGCGCGGCGGCCTGCGCGAAGATCGGCGCAAAGGATTTGCACGGCCCGCACCAGTCGGCCCATACGTCCACCAGCAGCGGCAGGTCGCCCTTGATCTGGCTGGCGTAGTCGCCCTGTTTCAAGTCAAAAGGCCTGCTCAGCAAGACCTCGGCCTTGCAGCGTCCGCATTTGGGGTGATCGCCCAGGCGTTCGCCGGGGATGCGGTTGAGGCCGTTGCAGTGCGGGCAGGGAATCAGCAGTGGCTCGGACATGATGGGCTCCGCAAATAGGTGGAGCGCCTTAGATGGCGGCGCCCGGGGTGAATATCAAGTTGGCGCTCGCCGGGCAGGTGTCGCCATGGCCTCACGTGCTGGGCGGGGCCAGTTCGACGCTGAGCAGACGGTCCATGGAGCGGCCGATGTAGAAGGTGAAGGGCCGGCCCAGGTCCATGGCCATGCCCTCGCACCTGCCCATGAAGCCTATGTGCTGAAACGGAGAAATCTCCCCATCCTCGTGGTACTGCAAGCCCAGGGAACCGACACTGAAGCCGACGCGGTCGGCGCGGCGATCCACTCGCGAGCCCCAGGAGGTCTTGATCGCGGACAGTTGGATGCGGTTGTCGAACAGCATCTGGTTGAGCATGGGGTTGGCGAACCTGATGTTGCCGAACAAGAACTGCGCCGGTTCGCGCTTGTGGTCTTTCCACTCCAGATACACGTTGTAGTCCCCTGGTCCGCTCCCGGCCTTGCTGCCCATCTGGCTGAACGGCATGCCCGGCGCCTGGAGGGTGGCCTGGTATTGGCAAAACGCCTCGTTGGGCGTGCCGGTGGCCGAGAGCTTGCCGCTGATCAATTCCTCCATCGAGTAATGAAACATCACCGCGGCGTACTTCACCGGCTCCAGCGCCAGGGAGAAGTGGCGCGGCAAGGCCATGGCTCTTTTGCGGTACTCGGGGCTGGTGTATTTCCCGGTTTCCGGGGCGATCTCCAGAACGGCCTCGAAGGTGCCGGCTGCGCGCGCCTCGACAATTTCGTTAAACAGCGCCCGCAGACGCTGGCGCTGGCTGTCGGGCACGCTGCTGTCCAGGCTGATATGCAGGGTCTTGTCGTCCTTGCGGTCCATCTCCAGGCCGATGGCGTCGGGCTCGATGCCGATCCCAGTGGCCATCTGAGTGATGGTCTCTGCAAAGTACGGCACGATCCGGGCCTGCTTGGGGTCGCCCACTTCGTCCTGGAAATGCAGGGTCAGGTAGGTCTGCTTGCAGCCGGTCAGCAGCATCAGCAGCAGGGCTGCCGTGCAGAGGCGTCGGTTCAATGGAGGTCCTTGTTGCGCAATGGCGCTTAGCGGAAGTCGACGCTGGTCAAGCGATCCAGGGTCCGGCCTATTTGAAAGGTGAATGGCCGACCCAGGGTCTGCATCTTTTGATCGCACAGCGCTTGCAGCTCGTCCTTGCGGGTGTCGAAGGGCAGGGCCGAGGTCAGGGTCTGGACGCCGATGGAGCCGATGACGATGGCGAATTCGTCGAGGGGCACCGGTGCGGGCCGGGTGATCTTCGAGCTGGATGGCCAGGCCTGGACGGTTTTCTGCTGCAGGAGCCGGTTCAGGTCCGGGTCATCGAAATGCACCTTGAGTGGCACCTTGGCAATGCTGCCGCTGCGGGTCAGCAAGGAGATCAGGCCGCGCTCGCTGTTGTCCTGTTCAAGGGCTTCGTAGGCGATCAGTTTCAAGGGCATGGGCAGCGTCAGGCGCGCGGTGATCTTGCAACTGACCGGGCCTTGGATTTCGCTCGCGTTGACGATGGCCTGCATGCTGTCTTCGTAGCTGCGGTCCAGCAGCATGCCGAACTCCGGCTCGAACGCCAGGCCGGCGTCGAGTCTGTCCGGCAAGTCGCTGCTGCCCGACGGGGTGACCTTGGCTTGGGCGTTGTCCAGTTCCAGGTGCAGGTTCATCGAGCTGGCCTTGCGCGCCTCGGTGACCTGCTCGAAGACGGCCCGGAGGCGGCCCCGTTGCTCCGGGCTCAGGGAGTAGTCCACCAGGCGCAGCTGGATCACCTTGTCATCCTCCTTGTCGCGCTCCAGGGCAATGGCATCCGGGTCCAGGCCCTGGGCACGGAGCGCCGTGTAGATACTCTGCTTGTACGCCTCGTGCACCAACTGGTCGGAGTATTGCGGGCCGGCCTTGGGATCGGAGCGCACCGAATCCTGGAAGTGCAGGGTGGCGAAGTCTTCCTTGCACCCGGTCAGGGCGAACAGCAGGGGCAACAGCAGCAGGTAGCGAGGTTTCATGGCGGACTCTTGCAGGGTGTCGACGGGGGGGGACAGGGCTCGTGGCATGGGCGAGTGGTGAAGGTGGCAGTCGGGCCGCCGGTGCGTCACAGGGCCAGGCGATGCCCGTTGAGGCCGATGACCACGGCGAACGTCTTGGCGATCACCACTTCGGCCTGGTTGCTTTCAGCCAGGAAGCTGGCCATCGGGTAGGGGAATTCCACGGGAATACCGGCGATCGACACGTGTTTTATCGACAGCGCCTGCAGGTCCAGCCCGTCGCTCGCGGTGCCGCCGCTAATCAGATAGACGCTGTCGCTGATCGGCTCGTAGGAGATGCCGCCGCTGCCCTGGATACGTTGCAGGCTGGCGGTCTGTTTGGTCAGTTCGTCCCGTTCGGCCTGGGTAATGGTGCGGTGCGGTTTACCGTGCAGGCGCAGGTCCTGCAGGTTCATGCGGTACTTGGCGCGGCGGCTCAGGTAGATGACGGCCGACACCAGGGTGATCACGCCCAAAGCCAGGGTGACCAGGGTCAGGAACAGGTTCATGCGCATCCTTGCAGGTACTGGACATCAGGGGCGGGCATTATCCGCATCCGCTGCCGACGGGTCCATGCGCAATCTTGTGTTTGGCGCTTTTCTGCACGATGGCCGAGGCGCTGGCCCTGGCACTCGATGAGCTGTTGGACATCATGGCGAAGACGAATCGCACCCACTGGCTTCGCTGGTGGACATCATGGGTGACTGGATCGAGGCCTACGACGAAGAGCACCATCCGATGCCGGCGGTCAGCGCCGTGGAGGTTCTACGTTCGTTGATGGGTGTACATGGCCTGACTCAAAGCGACCTGCCCGGGGTGGGCGCGCAGTCGGTGGTGTCGCAAGTGCTCAGCGGCAAGCGCCAGCTCAACCTGCGGCAGGTCCGCTGGCTGGCCGAGCGCTTCAAGGTGTCGATGGAGACCTTCGTCTGACTCAGGACGAGCAGCTGATTTCCAGGTGCTTGCCCCACTCTGGCGGACGTTCGGCATACCCTTGCATGCCCTCTTGTTCCTCAAAAGGCCGGCTCAGCACCTGGTGCAGGCGCCGCACTTGCGAGTAATCCCCCGACTCGGCGGCGTCGATGGCCTTCTGCGCCAGATAGTTGCGCAGGATGTACAGCGGATTGACCGCGTGCATGCGCTGCCGGCGCAGGTCCTGGCCCTGGATCGGATCCCGGGCGACCCGTTCCCGGTACTGCTCGGCCCAGGCATCGAAGCCGTCGCGGTCGACGAAATCGTCCCGCAGCCGGGCCAGCGCCTGCTCCGGCGCCTGGTCCCCCAGGTGGCGGAAGAACAGGCTGTAGTCGACGCCGCTGTTCTGCATCAGTTGCAGCAGGCGTTCCACCAGTTTCTGGTCGTCGTCCTCGGCCTGGGTGAAGCCCAGGCGCCGACGCATCAGGTCCAGGTAGTGAGCCTGATACAGCGGCAGGAACAGACCGAGACTTTCCCGCAATGCCTCGACGCTGATGAACGGGGTCAGGGCCTGGGCCAGGGCGCTGAGGTTCCACTGGCCGACGGGCACCTGATTGCTGAAGGAGTAGCGACCCTGGTCATCGGAGTGGTTGCAGATGAAGTGGGCGTCGAAATCATCGAGGAAGGCGAACGGGCCGAAGTCGAAGGTGATGCCCAGGATCGACATGTTGTCGGTGTTCATCACCCCGTGGCAGAAGCCGTAGGCCTGCCATTTGGCGATCAGCTCGGCGTTGCGTTCGACGATCTCGCGGAACATCGCCAGGTAGGGTTCCGGCTGCTCCAGGCACTCGGGGAAATGCAGCGTCAGCACATGCTCCCCCAACTGCTTCTGCTGTTCGGGTTTCTTGGTGTAGTAGAAGTACTCGAAATGGCCGAAGCGGACATGGCTCGGCGCCAGGCGCAGGACCATCGCCCCGCGCTCCTGCTTCTCGCGCCAAACCGGGGTGTCCGAGCCGATCACGCACAGCGCGCGGCTGCTGGGAATGCCCAGGGCATGCAGGGCCTCGGAGGCGAGGAACTCGCGGATCGACGAGCGCAACACGGCACGACCATCGCCCATGCGGGAGTAGGGCGTCTGCCCGGCGCCCTTCAGGTGCAAGTCCCAGTGTTCTCCCGCCTGGTTGTAGACCTCGCCCAGCAATAGGCCGCGACCGTCCCCCAGTTGCGGGTTGTAGGAGCCGAACTGATGCCCGGAATAGACCATGGCCCGGGGCTCGGCCTCGGCCCACAGCTTGTGTCCGCCGAACAGCTCGGCGAACACCGGGCTTTCGGCCACGGCCGGGTCCAGGTCCAGCAGCGCCATGGCCGCCGGGCTGGCTGCCACCAGCCTGGGGTTGTCGAGGGGTTCGGGCAGTACGTGGGTCGAGAAGGCGTCGCCCAGGCGAGCGAAGCGGTTGTCGAAGGTCAGTTCGTCGAGGGCTTTCAACGGCCATCTCCCAGCAGAATGTCCGAGCATTCTGCTAGGGATAGAGGCCTTAGTCGAGTTTGCTTGGCGGCGGTTCCTGCAGCGGCTTGCCTTCGGCCACCGGGACGATGGTCTTGGCCTCCGGCTCGATGGGCACCATCTTGTATTCCTGGCCGTGGAGGTTCTTCAGGTAGACCTCCATCTGCCGGAACGAGATGTTGATGTGCTGCTTCTTGAACTCGCGGTTGATGAAGCGGTTGACCTCGTCCACCACCGGGTTGCGGTCCCCCAGTTCGCGAACGTGCATGCGCAGTTCGTGGTCCAGGGTGCTTTCGCCGAAGTTGAGGAAGTACACATGGGGCTCCGGCTCCTTGAGCACCCGCGGGTTGTCCCGGGCGGCCTTGAGCAGCAGCTCTTTCACCAGGTCCAGGTCCGAGCCGTAGTCGACGCCGAGCTTGAGGGTCACCCGGGTCACGGTGTCGGTCAGCGACCAGTTGATCAGTTGCCCGGTGATGAAGGTCTGGTTGGGGACGATGATGTCCTTGCGGTCGAAGTCGGTGATGGTGGTGGCGCGGATGCGGATCTTGCTCACCGTGCCCGACAGGTTGCCGATGGTGATGGTGTCGCCGATGCGCACCGGCCGCTCGAACAGGATGATGATGCCGGAGATGAAGTTGGCGAAGATCGCCTGCATGCCGAAACCCAGGCCTACCGACAAGGCCGCCACCAGCCACTGCAGCTTGTCCCAACTGACGCCGAGGGTGGCCAGGGTCGAGACGAAGCCGACCCCGGCAATGGCGTAGGACAGCAGGGTGGTGGTGGCGTAGGCGCTGCCCTGGGCCAGGTTCAGCTTGGACAGCACCAGCACTTCCAGGAGCCCTGGCAGGTTGCGCGCCAGGGCGAAGGTGATGCCGACAATGATCAGTGCACCGATCACATCGCCGATGCTGATGGGCACCATGCTCATGTTGGCGCCGGTGCCGCTGGTGTATTCGTAGAGGGTGATGTTGTCCAGGTAGGAGAACACCGTGATCAGGTCCGACCAGACCCAGTACAGCGCGGCGATGAAGCCTCCCAGCAGGGCCAGGCGGATCAGGCGCAGGGACTGTTCGTTGACCTTCTCGATGTCCATGGTCGGCTCTTCGACCACCGCGTCGCCGCTTTCCCCGGCTTCCTTGGCCGCCTGGCGCTTGCTCAGGGCCCGCTGGTAGGCCAGGCGCCGCGCCGCAACCCCGAGTCCGCGAACGAAGGTGGCCTCGATCACCAGCCAGAACATCAGCAGGTACAGGGTGTTGATCAGGCGGTCGCTGAGCTTGAGCGCGGTGTAGTAGTAGCCGAAGCACACGGCGATGAACAAGGCGATCGGCAGCAGGGTGAACAGCAGGCCCACCGCCTTGCGGAACAGCGAGGCATTCTCGTGGGCCGGGCTGCTCAGCAGCAGGCGACTCAGCAGCCAGGCCATCAGCCCGTAGCAGGTCAGCACCACGGCGATGCCCAGCACGTCATCGGCCAGGGCCGCGGGTTGGTGCTCGGCAACGGCCACCACGGCCACCAGCGCCAGGACCACCAGCCCCAGGCGGCGGACCCAGCCCTGGAGGAATTCCACCTGGGGTTTTTCCCAGCGGAAATGCAGTTCCGCCACGCCGCCAGGGGCGAGGATCCGATAGGCGGTGTAGAACACCAGCCAGGCCTGGGCGATCTGCAGCAGCGCCGCGCCGAGGTTGGCGTTCTGTCCCCGGGCGTCGATCTGCAGGGCATAGCCGCACAGCGCCAGGCCCAGGGTCACCGGCATCGCCAGGAGAATGTTGACCAGGATCGCCAGCGGCGTGTGCCACTGGCTGTCGCGTTTGAAGTGGCCGATGTCCTTGTGCACCTTGCTCAGGCGCGCGTAGAGGTTCTTGCGCCGCCACAGCAGGGCGCCGATCAGCAGCGCCAGGGGCAGGAACAGCAACGGCCGCTGCGCCAGGCCGTCGGTCAGTTCACTGAGGCTGGAGGCCCAGGGCAGGGTGGTGACCTGTTTCTGCAGGCGCTGGGGCACTTCCTGCAGCCACTCGGCGTCCAGGGGCTTGTTGCTGGGGATCCAGAACATCTGCTCGTCGAGGGTCGCCCGCAGGCTCTGGGAGGTGCTCAGCAACTGCTTCTGGTTCAGCTGCAGGGTGATGGACTCGTTGAGCAGGGCGCTGAGTTCGCGGTTCAGGCGCTCCAGCAGATCGGCGCGGGTCATCGCCAGGTCGATCAGGGTCCGGCGCAGTTGCGGCGTGACCTGCTCCGGCGGCTGGCTCTTGAGCAGGTTGTCGACGTAGGTGCTGGGGCTGCCCAGCAGTTCCCGCTGCTGGTTGACCTCGAATTGATAGAGGCGGATATCGGCGATTTCGTCCGCCAGGTCGCGGTCCAGTTTCAGGCGTGGCAAGGCCTGTTTCTGTTTGTAGAGAATCTTCGACAGCAGCAGGCTGCCCTTGAGCACGTTGATCTGCTCGTCCAGGGCCGCATCGCTCTGGGTCACGCTGTCCAGCTGCTGTTTGGTCTGCAGGTTCTGCTGGGTCAGTTCGTTGAGGCGGTCGGTGCTCTTGAGCAGGTAGTCGGAGAGCTTGAGGTTGGTGGCGCTTTCGGTGGCCAGCAGGCTGCTGCTTCCGGCCTTCTGCGCCTCGATGGACTGCTGGGTCACGGTTTCCTGGGACTGGGCCAGGCGCTTCTGGTTGATCAGGGTCTGCAGGTCCTGGATTTCCTGCTCCAGGCGCGCGGTCTTTTCCATCAGCAGGTCATGCTGGCTGCTGCCCAGATCCTGCAACTGGCTGTTGCCCGCCAATTCCTGGCGGCGCAGGGGAATCAGGGCGTTGATCGCCGCCAGTTCGGCATTCAGCAGGTTGCGTTGATCGGCGCCGAGCAGCTTGCCGCCGTCCTTGCCGGACTTGAGTGCGGCGTTGATCTGCAGGATGCGGGTCTGGCTGCTGCTGATTTCCGCCTGGGCCCGCTCGGGCCGGGTCTGGGCGGTGATGGTCAGGGTGTTGGCGTCGGCCAGGGCCTTTTGCAGCTCCCCTTGCAGGGTGGTGCGTTCGCTCAGCAGTTGCTCCAGTTGCGACACCGCCAGCGAGCCGTAGCGCTGGGCCACCGGCACCACTTTGCTGGCCTTCAGGCGTGCCAGTTCCCGCTGGTTTTCCGTGGTCTGGCGCGGCGCGTTGCTCAACTGCTGGCGCAGGTCGCTGAGGCGTCGCTCGTAGTCCTGCTTGTTGTTCAGCTGATTCAGGGTGTTTTGCAGCAGGGTCTGCAGGGCCTTCTGATCGGCTTCCGGCAATTTGCGTTCGGCGATCTTGTCCAGGCTTTGCTGGACCGACTCGGCACTGGGCGGATCGCCGCCCTGTGCGGCGCCGACAGAGAGACTCAGGCCCAGCAGGGCAACAGCGAAGAATTTACGCAGGTTAGGCATAGAAGTCGGTCAAGCAAATAGGAATGGGGGGACGCGTCGCGACCAGGTCCGACGCGCTCCGCAGTTTAGAGGAAGAGGCCGGGGCCGGGGCGACTTCCTTCGGGGAATCTGACGCCCACCTTGCCGATCTTGTTCCCGTCCATCACCGCCACGGTCCAGATGGTGTTGTTCCACTCCACCTGGTCGCCGACCACCGGTGCACCGCCGACCTTCTGGGCGATGAACGCCCCCAGCGGCATGTCCGCGTCCTGGCCGTCGAGCTTGAGCCCGTAGAGCGCCGACACCGCGCCCAGCTGGGCGTCGCCTTCGAGGACGAAGTCGCCGAAGAAGCGCAGGTCCAGCCCGCGCTCCGGCGCCTGGCTGAAGAGTTTGCCCAGGGCCGGAAGGTTGTGTTCATGGCCGATCACGCACAGCAAGTCATCGGCCTCAAGCACGGTACTACCCGACGGATGGAGCAGTTGCTGGCCGCGAAACAGCGCAGCAATCCGCGTGCCTTCGGGCATCTTCAGCTCCCGCAGGGCGGCGCCGATGCACCACTTTTCCGCTCCCAGGCGGTAGACGAACATCTCCCACTCGCTGGTGACATGGACTTCCAGGGCCGATCGGGAGATCGGCGCCGGGTCCGGCGGCACCGTGACCTTCAGCCACTTGGCCACCCACGGCAGGCTGGTGCCCTGCACCAGCAGCGAGATCAGCACGATGAAGAACGCCAGGTTGAAGTACAGCTGGGCGTTGGGCAGCCCGGCCATCAACGGGAACACCGCGAGAATGATCGGCACCGCGCCCCGCAGGCCGACCCAGGAGATAAAGGCCTTTTCCCGGCCGTGGAAGGCCTTGAACGGCGCCAGGCCCACCAGCACCGACAGCGGCCGGGCGAACAGGATCATCCACAGCGCCAGGCCCAGGGCCGGCAGGGCGATGGGCAGCAGGTCGTGGGGGGTGACCAGCAGTCCCAGCACCAGGAACATGCCGATCTGTGCCAGCCAGGCCATGCCGTCGAGCATGTGCAGGATGCCGTGGCGGCTGCGCACCGGGCGGTTGCCGATCACCAGGCCGCACAGGTACACCGCCAGAAAGCCGCTGCCGTGCAGGGCGTTGGTCAGGGCAAAGACCACCAGGCCGCCGGCGATCACCAGGATCGGGTACAGGCCGTTGGCCAGGTGGATGCGGTTGACCAGTTGCAGCATCAGCCAGCCGCCGCCCAGGCCGATCACCGCGCCGATGCCGAATTCGCGGACCAGGTCCCCCAGCAGGCCCCAGTGCAGGCCGGTGTGGCCGCTGGCGAGCATGTCGATCAGGGTCACGGTGAGAAACACCGCCATCGGATCGTTACTGCCGGACTCAATCTCCAGGCTGGCGGTGACCCGTTCGTTGAGACCCTTGCCCCCCAGCAGCGAGAACACCGCCGCGGCGTCGGTGGAGCCGACGATGGCGCCGATCAGCAGGCCCTGGATCAAATTGAGGTCGAACAGCCAGGCCGCGGCCATGCCGGTCAGCCCGGTGGTGATCAGCACCCCCACCGTGGCCAGGGACAGCGCCGGCCACAGGGCCACGCGGAAACTCGCCACCCGGGTGCGCAGGCCGCCGTCCAGCAGGATCACGGCCAGGGCCAGGTTGCCCACCAGGTAGGCGGTCGGGTAGTTGTTGAAGATGATGCCGCCGCCGTCGACCCCGGCGGTCATGCCCACGGCTAGGATGATCACCAGAATCGGGATGCCGAGCCGGGAGGACAGTGAACTCACCAGAATGCTCGCACCTACCAGCAACGCGCCGATCAAGAACAGGCTGTTGATGGTCGTCGCATTCAAAGGCAGTACTCCAGGGTGAAAAAGGCGGGCGCAAACTGACCATGCAGTCTGCGTGCCAGCGATTCTAACCTGTTGAAATGTGCCGCTGTCAAAAAGCTTTCAATGGCACCGGCCGATCCGGCGCACGTGCTGTGCGCCGGGTCTTTGCCGAGCCTGGCCCGGTGCTTCAAAGGCTGAAGCGCGCCACCAGGCTGTTGAGGTCCACGGCCAGGCGCGACAGCTCGTTGCTGGCTGCACTGGTCTGGTTGGCGCCGGTGGACGATTGCACCGACAAGTCGCGGATGTTCACCAGGTTGCGGTCGACTTCCCGGGCCACCTGGGCCTGTTCCTCGGCGGCGCTGGCGATCACCAGGTTGCGTTCGTTGATCTCGATGATGGCGCTGTTGATGGTGTCCAGGGACAGACCGGCGCCACGGGCGATGTTCAGGGTCGACTCGGCGCGTTCGGTGCTGTTGCGCATCGAGTCCACGGCATGTTCGGTGCCGCTCTGGATGCTGCCGATCATGCGTTCGATTTCGCTGGTGGACTGCTGGGTACGGTGGGCCAGGGCGCGTACTTCATCGGCGACCACGGCAAAGCCGCGGCCGGCCTCGCCGGCACGGGCGGCTTCGATGGCGGCATTGAGCGCCAGCAGGTTGGTCTGGTCGGCCAGGCCGCGGATCACGTCCAGCACCTTGCCGATGTCCCGCGACTCGTTGGCCAGATCGCCGATCAGGCTGGCGGTGCTCTGTACGTCCGAGCTCATGCGCTCGATGGCGGACACGGTTTCCTGCACCAGGTCGCGACCGTCGCCGGCGGAGGTGGTGGCGTTCTTCGAGGCTTCGGAGGTGCTGACGGCGTTGCGGGCCACTTCTTCCACGGCGCTGGTCATTTCATTGACCGCCGTCGCGGCTTGCTCGATCTCGTTGTTCTGCTGGGTCAGGCCACGGGCGCTTTCGTCGGTGA
This sequence comes from Pseudomonas sp. Os17, assembly GCF_001547895.1. Classification (NCBI taxonomy): domain Bacteria; kingdom Pseudomonadati; phylum Pseudomonadota; class Gammaproteobacteria; order Pseudomonadales; family Pseudomonadaceae; genus Pseudomonas; species Pseudomonas sp. Os17. The sequence goes on from NZ_AP014627.1 coordinate 527,306, forward strand.
CGCTGTTGAGTTCCTCGGCCGCCGAGGCCAGTTGGCCGGCGGAGCCGGAGATGCGTTGCAGGGTGTCGCGCAGTTTTTCCTGCATCTTGGCCATGGCCTGCAACAGGCGCCCGGCCTCGTCGCTGCCGTCGATCCGGATCGGCCGGGTCAGGTTGCCTTCGGCGATCTCTTCGGCGGCGCTCAGGGCGTTGGCGATCGGCAGGGTGATGCTGCGGGTCAGCAGCCAGGCGAACAGCAGGGTCAGGGCGGTAGCCAGCACCAGCAGGCCCACCACCAGAGCGAAGGCCGAGGAGTACTGCTCAGCGGCTTGCTGGTTGGTGTCCAGGGTCTGCTGGGTGTTGATCTCCAGCAGGCGGTTGAGCACGGTGTTCATGGCTTCGGAGTTGTTCAGCAGGTCGGTGTTGAGCAGGTTGCGCAACTCGTCCACCTGATTGCTGCGGGACAGGCTCTTCATCCGCTCTTCGATCTGCCGGTACTGGCCCAGCAACTGCACGTACTGGTCATAGGCGGCTTTTTCCGCCGGGCTGCTGATCAGCTTTTCATAGGTCGTCTGGGCCGTGCGGATCTGCTGGTTGCGCATCTCCAGCAGTTCCACGGTCTTTTGCTGCACATCCGGCTCGCGGTTGACCAGCAAACGGTAGGACAGCACCCGCAGGCGCAGGGTCAGCTGGGTGAATTCGTCGAGGCTCTTGATGCTCGGCACGCTGCTCAGGGTGATGTCCTCGGCGGCACCGCGGATCTTGCTCATCTGATTCAGGGCGAACACCCCGAGGATCAGCATCAAGCCGCCGATCATGGCAAAACCGAGGAAGGCCCGCGGAGCGATATTCATATTACGAAGGGACATGGTGAGTACCAAAAAGGGCGCATCCGTGCGGGGCTTGAGACTGATCTACCGTGACATATCGGTCGTACGACTAAAGTCTTGAGTCACGCCGCGGATTTAGCCGCCCGCCCATGCACCGCCCCGGCAGCGCCAAGCGCCGCTACCCCTGGCTCCAGCCCCCGCACTAGAGGGCTGGAGCAGGACGCAAGGGGGGGTGTTACAGCTGGAACCGGGTCACCAGATTGTTCAGGTCCACGGCCAGGCCCGACAATTCGCTGCTGGCGGAGCGGGTCTGGTTGGCCCCGGTGGTGGATTGCACCGACAGGTCGCGGATGTTCACCAGGTTGCGGTCCACTTCCCGGGCCACCTGGGCCTGTTCCTCGGCGGCGCTGGCGATCACCAGGTTGCGTTCGTTGATCTCGATGATGGCGCTGTTGATGGTGTCCAGGGACAGACCGGCGCCACGGGCGATGTTCAGGGTCGACTCGGCGCGTTCGGTGCTGTTGCGCATGGAGTCCACGGCATGTTCGGTGCCGCTCTGGATGCTGCCGATCATGCGTTCGATTTCGCTGGTGGACTGCTGGGTGCGGTGGGCCAGGGCGCGCACTTCATCGGCGACCACGGCAAAGCCGCGGCCGGCCTCGCCGGCACGGGCGGCTTCGATGGCGGCATTGAGCGCCAGCAGGTTGGTCTGGTCGGCCAGGCCGCGGATCACGTCCAGCACCTTGCCGATGTCCCGCGACTCGTTGGCCAGATCGCCGATCAGGCTGGCGGTGCTCTGTACGTCCGAGCTCATGCGCTCGATGGCGGACACGGTTTCCTGCACCAGGTCGCGACCGTCGCCGGCGGAGGTGGTGGCGTTCTTCGAGGCTTCGGAGGTGCTGACGGCATTGCGGGCCACTTCTTCTACGGCGCTGGTCATTTCATTGACCGCCGTCGCGGCTTGCTCGATCTCGTTGTTCTGCTGGGTCAGGCCACGGGCGCTTTCGTCGGTGACGCTGTTGAGTTCCTCGGCCGCCGAGGCCAGCTGGCCGGCGGAGGCGGAAATGCGTTGCAGGGTGTCCCGCAGCTTTTCCTGCATGGTGAGCATGGCCTGCAACAGGCGGCCGGCTTCGTCGCGGCCATCCACGGTGATCGGTTGGGTCAGGTTGCCTTCGGCGATGGTTTCGGCGGCATGCAGGGCGTTGGCGATCGGCAGGGTGATGCTGCGAATCAGTCGCCAGGCGAACAGCAGGGTCAGGGCGCTGGCCAGTACCAGCAGGCTCACCACCAGATTGAAGGCGGTGGTGTATTGCTCGGCCGCGTCTTGATCGGCGGCCTGGGAGTACTGGGTGTTGATCTCCACCAGTTGGTTGAGGAGGGCGTTGATCTTTTCGGCGCTGGCCATCAGTTCGGTGTTGAGCAACTGCTGCATGCTTTCGAGCTGGTTGTTGTGCGACAGCTCGATCAACTGGGCTTCCAGTTGGCGGTGGTGGCTCAGCAGCTCCAGGTACTGATCGTAAGCGGCTTTTTCCTCGGGGCTGCTGATGAGCTGTTGGTAGCGGGCCCGGGTTTCATCGATCTTCTGGTTGCGCTGGCTGATGGAGTCCAGGGTCTTTTGCTGTTCCTCGGGGTCGCGGTTGAGCAGCAGTCGATAGGCCTGGACCCGCAGGCGCAGGCTCAGTTGGGTGAAGTCGTCGACGCTCTTGATGCTGGGGATGGTGTCCTGGGTGATGCGTTCGGTCGCCGCGCGGATCTTGCTCATCTGGTTCAGGGCAAAGATCCCCAGAAACAGCATCAAGCCACCTATCAGGGCAAAACCGAGGAATGCCCTCGGAGCGATATTCAGGGTACGCAGGGACATTGAACCTACCTCGGATGTGCGCAGCTTGCGCGTGTGGGGCTGGGAAGTACCTGTGCTATCGCGTTGAAAAAATGCTTCTTGAATCGTCAGGAGCAGTTTCAGAAAAGTCTGAGTGCTCGTTGGGAAATTTCAGAAAAGTCCCGACGGCCCGACGGAACGTCAGGAACCCACAGGGCGAATGGCAGTCTCTAGCAGCTCTCGCGGAAGGGTCACCGCCAGTAAAATCAAGGCCTTGCGCCTGGATAACCCTGGTATCCAAGGTGACTTTTCTTTATCGTACGCGCCCTTTGCAAAAAGCCCGGAAGATCAAAATGTTGGAAGCATCCCTCAGCCAATTGGAACAGCTGGTCAGCGACCTGGTGCTACAGAACCAGGAGCTGCTCGGCACGAACGCAGCCCTCAAGGAACAACTGGCCCAGGCCAAGGATGAAAACGAAAGCCTGCAATTGAGCCTGATGGAACAGGAAGAGAAACAAGGCGCGACCGCAGCCCGCATCCAGGCCCTGGTTGAGCGCGTCAGTGCGAGCCCGGCCAACCCATGAGACACCATATCGATGGGGTGAAGGTGATCTCGATCCTGGGCGAGGATTACTCGATCAAGGCCCCGGCCGGTGAGGAACAGACCCTCATGGACGCCGCGCTGATGCTCAAGGCGGCCCTGGCCGACACCAAGAAGAAATACCCGACGCTGATTGGCGAGCGCCTGCTGGTGCTGGCGGCGATGAACCTGTGCTCGCAGCAGATCGAGATGCAAAAGCGCCATGCCCAGGAACTGGCCCGTTATGAGGAGCAGGTGAGCGCCACCGTCGAGGTGATCGCCAAGACCATTCAACAGAATTGATGGAAGTGCACACAGCCGGCGGGTAACGGGTTGGACAAGCAGGGTCAATGTTTGTATACAACTTCCCGCGGCTGGCGCGGTATCTCAGCCTCTTATAACCATAAGAAAGAGGTGTTCCATGCAATTCTGGCGACGCAGTATTCAATGGCAGCTGATCCTCAGCATGGGGTCGGCCCTGTTGGTCAGCCTGCTGGTGGTAGTAGCCATCTACACGGTACTGATCAATCACCTGACCCAGAACTATCTGGTGGACAGGGCGCTACCTTCGAGCATCGAAGCCATGCGCAACGATATCGAGCGCATTCTCACCCAGCCGCTGACCGCCGCCCGGGACCTGGCCGGCAACGGCATGCTGCGCGACTGGCTGGCGGCGGGCGAGGACCCGGCTCGGGCGCAGAGCTTCATCAGCTACCTGGAAGACATCCGCGCCGAGAACCAGGCGTTCACCACCATGATGGCCAGCCCGCTCAGCCATCATTACTACAACCAGAAAGGCCTGGACCGGACCCTCAGCCGGGACAATCCCAAGGACGCCTGGTTCTATCGCTTTATCGACAGCGGCAAGCCGCGAGTGCTGAACATCGATATCGACGTTGCCAGCGGCGAGCTGGCGCTGTTCATCAACTACCGGGTCGAGAAGGACGGTGCGCTGGTGGGCGTCACCGGCCTGGGCTTGCGCATGACCGAGCTGTCGAAGCTGATTCACGACTACAGCTTTGGCGAGCGCGGCCGGGTGTTTCTGGTGCGCAGCGATGGTTTGATCCAGGTCCATCCGGACGCCGAATTCAGTGGCAAGCGACAGTTGTCCGAGCAGATCGGCGCGACCGCCGCCGAGGCGCTGATGGGGCACGAGGGGCTGACCAGCAGTCATTTCGAGCGTGACGGCGAAGACTACCTGGCCCTGAGCCTGCCCCTGCGCGGCTTTGGCTGGAGCCTGGTGGCCGAGGTGCCGCAGGAGCAGATCTACGCCGAGGCGCATCGGGCGATCTGGCTCACCAGCCTGATCGGCCTGGGCATTGCCGCGGTCTGCCTGTTGCTGGTGGTACTGCTGGCCCGTGGCCTGGTGCGTCCGGTCCGGCAAGTGACCGAGGGGCTGGTGGCCATCGGCAGCGGTGGCGGTGACCTGACCCTGCGCCTGGACGCCAGCCGCGCCGACGAACTGGGGGACTTGGCGCGGGGCTTCAACCGCTTCCTCGACAGCCAGCGCGGCATGATCGGCGAGGTGCTGGCCACCACCGAACGCCTGCGTTCCTCGGTGAGCCAGGTGGCGGCGGTGGTGGAGAACACCGCCGAGCGCTCCGGACAGCAACAGGAAATGACCGACACGGTGGCCACTGCGGTGCACCAGATGGGCCTGACGGTCCAGGACATTGCGCGCAATGCGGGGCAAGCGGCGGACGCTTCCCAGGCGGCCCGGGACGAAGCCTTGCAGGCCCGGGAGGTGGTGGGCGGCTCGATCCGGCATATCGAAAGCATGTCCGGGGACATTGCCCTGGCCGCCGGCGCCGTGAGCGAGCTGGCGGAACAGGTGGCCTCCATCGACCAGGTGCTGGCGGTGATTCGCGGGGTTTCCGAACAGACCAACCTGCTGGCCCTCAACGCCGCCATCGAAGCGGCCCGGGCCGGCGAGATGGGCCGTGGCTTTGCCGTGGTCGCCGATGAAGTGCGCACCCTGGCCCAGCGCACCCAGACCTCCACCGATGAAATCCAGCAAATGATCCAGGGCCTCAAGCAAGGCGCGGAGAACGCGGTGTCCTCGATGCATGCCGGGCAGACGGCGACCGGCACCGGCGTTGAATCCAGCCAGCGCACCGGCGCCTCGCTGACCGCGATCACCGGGCAGGTGGAGCGCATCAGCGACATGAATCAGCAGGTGGCCACGGCCACGGAGCAGCAGTCGACGGTGACCGAAGAGATCAACCGCACGGTGCAGGGGATTTCCGATCTGGCCCGGGCCACGGCGGCCGAAGTGCATGGCTGCCGTGAAGACTGCCGGACCCTGCAGCGCCTGGCCGAGGATCTGGTGCGCCAGGTGGGTGGTTTCAAGCTGCACTGACCAGCCTGTAGGAGCTGGCTTGCCAGCGAACCTCGGGCCGCGCAATGCCAGGCCTGACGCTTTCGCCGGCAAGCCGGCTCCTACGGGTGTGGAGTGAAGGTTCTGGTAGGAGCTGGCTTGCCAGCGAACCGCGCGCCGCGCAATGCCAGGCCTGACGCTTTCGCCGGCAAGCCGGCTCCTACGGGTGTGGAGTGAAGGTTCTGGTAGGAGCTGGCTTGCCAGCGAACCTCGGGCCGCGTAGTGCCAGGCCGGACGCTTTCGCCGGCAAGCCGGCTCCTACGGGTGTGGAGTGAAAGTTCTGGTAGGAGCTGGCTTGCCAGCGAACCGCGCGCCGCGGTGTGACAGGCCGCCTGGGCCTCAGAACCAGGCGTCCTGCATCTCCAGGCAGGTGGCGTCCCGTGCTTCCAGCAGGGTCAGCTCATGCTGGCAGGCCGGCACTTCCCAGGTCAGGAAGTAGCGCGCGGCCTGCAGCTTGCCCCGATAGAAATCCCGATCCGCCGCCACTTCCCGGGCCAGTCCTTCCTCGGCCCTGATGGCCTGTTCCAGCCAGCGCCAGCCGATCACCGCGTGACCGAAGGCCTTCAGATACAGCGCCGAGTTGGCCAGGGTCGCCGTGACCTTGCCAGTGGCCAGATCCCCCAGCAGACCCAGGGTCACGCCCTGCAGGCGCGACACCAGTTGCTCCAGAGGCTGGCGCAGGGCATCCAGCGACGGATGGGCGCGGGCCCGCTCGCCGGTCTCGGCGATCAGGCGGATCAGGCGCTTGAGCCCGGCGCCGCCGTTCTGCGCCAGCTTGCGGCCCAGCAGGTCGAGGGACTGGATGCCGTGGGTGCCTTCATGGATCGGGTTCAGGCGGTTGTCGCGGTAGTACTGCTCCACCGGGTATTCCCGGGTATAGCCGTGGCCGCCGAGGATCTGGATCGCCAACTCGTTGGCCTTGAGGCAGAACTCCGACGGCCAGGATTTGACGATCGGGGTCAGCAGGTCCAGCAGTTCGTGGGCCTGCTGGCGTTCGCCGTCGTCGGCCAGGGTGGTGGTGTCATCGAACAGCCGCGCCGCATACAGCCCCAGGTCGAAGGCACCTTCGACGTAGGCTTTCTGGGTCAGCAGCATGCGTCGCACATCGGCGTGCTGGATGATCGAAACCGGTGCGGTGGTGGGGTCCTTGCTGTCCGGCAGGCGACCTTGCGGGCGTTCACGGGCGTATTCCAGGGAATACAGGTAGCCGGCATAACCCAGCATCACCGCGCCCATGCCGACGCCGATCCGCGCCTCGTTCATCATCTGGAACATGTAGCTCAGGCCCTGGTGCGGCTGGCCCACCAGATAGCCGACGCAGTGGCCGTTATCGCCGAAGTTCAGCGCGGTGGAGGTGGTGCCGCGCCAGCCCATCTTGTGGAACAGCCCGGCCAGCAGCACGTCGTTGCGCGGCCCCAGGCTGCCGTCGTCGTTGACCAGGAACTTGGGCACGATAAACAGCGAAATGCCCTTCACCCCGGGCGGTGCGTCCGGCAGCTTGGCCAGGACCATGTGCACGATGTTCTCCGACAGCGGGTGGTCACCGCCGGAGATGAATATCTTGTTGCCCTTGAGCCGGTAGCTGCCATCGCCTGCCGGTTCGGCGCGGGTGCGGATATCGGCCAGCGAGGAGCCGGCATGGGGCTCGGTCAGGGCCATGGTGCCGAAGAAGCGGCCGTCGATCATCGGTTGCAGGAAGCGTTGTTTCTGCTCGTCGGTGCCAAAGCTTTCGATCAGGTTGGCCGCGCCCATGGTCAGGAACGGGTAAGACGTGGTGGCCGCGTTGGCCGCCTGGAAATGGGCGAAGCAGGCCTGGGACAACAGGGTCGGCAACTGCATGCCGCCTGCGTCGAAACTGCGCGCGGCGTTGAGGAAGCCGGCTTCGAGGAAGGCGTCCACCGCCGGTTTCACTTCAGGAATCAGCACCGCCTGGCCGTCTTCGTAGCGCGGCTCGTGTTCATCGCCCTTGCGGTTGTGCGGGGCGAAGTACTTCTCGGCGATGTTGCGCGCGGTGCCCAGGGCGGCATCGAAGGTTTCGCGATTGTGCTCGGCAAACCGCTCGCGCTGGGTCAGGCCCTCGGCGTCGAGCACCTCATACAGTTCGAAAGCCAGATTGCGGGAACTGAGCAGCGTCTCGGACATGGCGGCATACCTGTTGGTTAGGGAATGGACCGAGTCTAGGCGCGTGAATAAAGGCTGAATAGAAAGATTGATGAAGGTGATGGAGGGGCAGAAGCAGCTACAAGCTACAAGCTACAAGCTACAAGCTACAAGCTACAAGCTACAAGCTACAAGCTACAAGCTGCAGGCAAAGGCGTTGCACCCTTACTTGCCGCTTGTAGCTTGCAGCTTGTCGCTGCTCTTAACCGATGGTCATCAGGCTGGCGTTGCCGCCGGCCGCCGCGGTGTTGACGCTCAGGGCGCGCTCGATCACCAGGCGTTCCAGGGCAATCGCCGTCTCGCCCTGGGACAGGCCCTGGACGCCGACGATGGCGCCGGCACGCTGGGCCACTTGCTGGCAAACGCCGCGCAGTTGGTCAGAGTCGCCGTGGTGCAGGACCGCGTCGAACACCACCTCGTCCTTGGTCCAGTCGGCCACACGCTGGATGCGTGCCTGCACGTCCTTCGGCAGACGGGCGAACAGTGCCTTGCTGAGCTCGCTTTCCGGCCAGACTGCCGAACCGCCGACTGCCAGCACGGCCGCCAGTTGGGTCAGCAGATCGCCTTCGATGTCCGCCAGGCACAGCACGTGCTCGCGAGGCAGGATGGCGTAGCTGTTGCGTTCGCCGGTCGGGCCGGTCAGTTGCCGGGTGATGCCGCTTTGCGATTGGCCGGCGAACTGTTTGCACAGGGTCGCCAGTTCCGCCAGCTTGTTGCTCTCGGCCCAGGCTTGCAGGGCATTGAGCGGCTTGCCGAGGACTTCGCGCAGGCGCAGGTCCGGAGCGTTGGCGGCATCGGCGCGGGCGAAGGATTGCTCGATGGCGTCCACCGGACGGGTCGACAGCAGGCGGTACAGGTACAGCGGGCCGCCGGCTTTCGGGCCGGTGCCCGACAGGCCTTCGCCGCCGAACGGCTGCACGCCGACCACGGCACCGACGATGTTGCGGTTGACGTAGACGTTACCGGCGTGGACGTTGTCCACCACCTTGGCGATGGTTTCGTCGATCCGGGTGTGCACACCCAGGGTCAGGCCATAGCCGGAGGCGTTGATCTGGGCGATCAGCTGGTCGATGTCCTTGCGCTTGTAGCGCACCACGTGCAACACCGGGCCGAAGATCTCGCGTTGCAGCTCATCGAAGCTTTCCAGCTCGATCAGGGTCGGTATGACAAAGGTGCCGCGCTTGCATTCTTCGCTGTCGGCAATGGCCATCTGGTACACGCTGCGACCTTTGTCGCGCATGGCCTGGATGTGCTTCTCGATGCCGGCCTTGGCTTCGGCGTCGATCACCGGGCCGATGTCCACCGACAGGCGCTCCGGGTTGCCCAGGCGGCTTTCGGCCATGGCGCCCTTGAGCATTTCGATCACGCGGTCGGCGGAATCTTCCTGCAGGCACAGCACGCGCAGGGCCGAGCAACGCTGGCCGGCGCTGTCGAAGGCCGAGGACACCACATCGATGACCACTTGTTCGGTCAGGGCCGAGGAGTCGACGATCATCGCGTTCTGGCCGCCGGTTTCGGCGATCAGCGGGATCGGGCGGCCCTGGTTGTCCAGGCGCCCGGCGATGTTGCGTTGCAGCAGGCGCGCGACTTCGGTGGAACCGGTGAACATCACGCCCTTGACGCGCTCGTCACCAACCAGGCGGGCACCGACGCTTTCGCCCTGGCCCGGCAGCAGTTGCAGCACGCCTTCGGGAATCCCGGCTTCGAGCAGCAGGCGCACGGCCTGGGCCGCCACCAGCGGGGTCTGTTCGGCCGGCTTGGCCAGTACCGGGTTGCCGGCGGCGAGGGCGGCGGCGACCTGGCCACTGAAGATCGCCAGCGGGAAGTTCCACGGGCTGATGCACACCACCGGACCCAGCGGACGATGGGCGTCGTTGCTGAAGTCATTGCGAGCCTGCACCGCGTAGTAACGCAGGAAGTCCACGGCTTCACGCACTTCGGCGATGGCGTTGGCGAAGGTCTTGCCGGCTTCGCGGGCCAGCAGGCCCATCAGTGGCTGGATCTCGCCTTCCATCAGGTCGGCGGCGCGTTCCAGGATCGCGGCGCGTTCGGCCGGCGGCGTGGCCTGCCAGATCGGCGCGGCGTTGAGGGCGCACTGGATGGCGTTGTCGACGTCTTCGACCGTGGCTTCCTGTACGTGGCCCACCACATCGCGATGGTCCGACGGGTTGAGGACCGGCGCCGGGGTTTCGTTGCTGGCGGCGCAACCGAGCATCGGCGCGGCCTTCCAGTTGTTGTGGGCGGTGGCCAGCAGTGCGCAGGACAGCGACGCCAGGCGGTGTTCGTTGGCCATGTCGATGCCGGCGGAGTTGGCGCGTTCGGCGCCATACAGGTCACGCGGCAGCGGAATGCGCGGGTGCGGCAGGCCGAAGCCGCCTTCCAGGGTGGCCATCTGCTCGATCTGGCTCACCGGGTCGGCCACCAGTTCCTGGATCGAGATCGACTGGTCGGCAATACGGTTGACGAACGAGGTGTTGGCGCCGTTTTCCAGCAGGCGGCGAACCAGGTAGGCCAGCAGGGTTTCGTGGGTGCCGACCGGTGCGTACACGCGGCACGGACGGTTCAGCTTGCCATCGGCGACCTTGCCCACCACTTGCTCGTACAGCGGTTCGCCCATGCCGTGCAGGCACTGGAACTCGTACTGGCCGGGGTAATAGTTCTGACCGGCAATGTGGTAGATCGCCGACAGGGTGTGGGCGTTGTGGGTGGCGAACTGCGGGTAGATGACTTCCGGCACCGACAGCAGTTTGCGTGCGCAGGCGATGTAGGAAACGTCGGTGTACACCTTGCGGGTATAGACCGGATAGCCTTCCAGGCCTTCGACCTGGGCGCGCTTGATCTCGCTGTCCCAGTAGGCGCCCTTCACCAGGCGGATCATCAGGCGGTGACGGCTGCGACGGGCCAGATCGATCACGTAGTCGATCACGTACGGGCAGCGCTTCTGGTAGGCCTGGATCACGAAGCCGATACCGTTCCAGCCGGTCAGTTGCGGCTCGAAGCACAGGCGTTCCAGCAGGTCCAGGGACAGCTCCAGGCGGTCGGCTTCCTCGGCGTCGATGTTCAGGCCGATGTCGTACTGCTTGGCCAGCAGGGTCAGGGACAGCAGGCGCGGGTACAGCTCTTCCATCACGCGCTCGTACTGGGCGCGGCTGTAGCGCGGGTGCAGGGCCGAGAGCTTGATCGAGATGCCCGGGCCTTCATAGATGCCGCGGCCGTGGGAGGCCTTGCCAATGGAATGGATGGCCTGCTCGTAGGAGGCGAGGTATTTCTGCGCGTCGTGCTCGGTCAGTGCCGCTTCGCCGAGCATGTCGTAGGAATAGCGGAAGCCCTTGGCTTCGAACTTGCTGGCGTTGGCCAGGGCTTCGGCGATGGTTTCGCCGGTGACGAACTGCTCGCCCATCAGGCGCATGGCCATGTCCACGCCCTTGCGGATCATCGGCTCGCCGCTCTTGCCGATGATGCGGCTCAGGGAAGAGGTCAGGCCGGCCTCGTTGTGGGTCGACACCAGCTTGCCGGTGAGCAACAGGCCCCAAGTGGCAGCGTTGACGAACAACGACGGGCTGTTGCCCAGGTGCGGCTGCCAGTTGCCGGTGCTGATCTTGTCGCGGATCAGCGCGTCACGGGTGCCCTTGTCGGGAATGCGCAGCAGGGCTTCGGCCAGGCACATCAGCGCCACGCCTTCCTGGGACGACAGGGAGAATTCCTGCAGCAGGCCCTGGACGATACCGGCACGGCCGCCGGCGCTCTTCTGGTTGCGCAGTTTCTCGGCGATCGAGGCCGCCAGCTTGTTCGCGGCTTCGGCGGTGGCGGCCGGCAGGCGCGCCTGCTCCAGCAGCATCGGCACCACTTCCGGCTCCGGACGACGGTAGGCGGCGGTGATCGACGCGCGCAGCACCGATTGCGGGAGGATGCTCTCGGCGAACTCCAGGAAGCATTGGTGAGCGTGATCGGTCTGCACCTCGCCGGCGTCATCGCCGTCTTTGGCGGTGACACTGCTCAGCTCGGACAGGGTTGCACCACCCTCGAGTTTTTCCAGGTAATTGAAAATCGCCTGCTTGATCAGCCAGTGCGGCGTACGATCGATCGAGGCCGCAGCGGCCTTGAGGCGCTCGCGGGTTGGGTCGTCGAGTTTGACCCCGAGGGTGGTGGTAGCCATATTTTTATCCTCATGTTTGCCACGCACGTGTGGCATCAGCTGGCGGCAAGATTATCCGCGCGCTGAAATAGGTGCAACCGGGTGCAACCCATTTTCGGACGGAAAAAACCGCAGCTTGTCAGGAATAAAATTCCTGCCTGATCCGGCTTGCCTCCTGATGGTGCATTTACTTCTGAAAAACCGGTTTCTTGCTCCAAAAGGGAGCAAAAGCGTCGTTGGCAGCCGATTATTCGACAAGGTGCAACTTAATCGCCGCAAATTGGTTGCACCTTGTTCATTTTGTTGCATAGGATTCGCGCCCAAGGTGCAACCGACCCCTTTTTGGGGTGGTTCATCGGCTGATGGCTTTCCTGGGGAAACATCAGTCATAAATGCGCGGCTCGCCTGACCGTCTGCCAAATACCATCGTTTGGCGTCGGCGGGCAGTGACCGCCGCACCATAAAAACAAAGCCAGGGCGTAACTCAATGAGTGCAAGCAATCCCACCCTGATCACCTTCGTGATCTACATCGCAGCAATGGTGCTGATCGGCTTCATGGCCTATCGCTCCACCAACAACCTTTCCGACTACATTCTGGGCGGCCGTAGCCTGGGCAGCGTGGTGACTGCGCTTTCCGCCGGTGCTTCCGACATGAGTGGCTGGTTGCTGATGGGCCTGCCGGGCGCCATCTACATGTCCGGTCTGTCGGAAAGCTGGATCGCCATCGGCCTGATCGTCGGTGCCTACCTGAACTGGCTGTTCGTGGCCGGTCGCCTGCGGGTACAGACCGAGCACAACGGCGATGCCCTGACCCTGCCGGACTACTTCTCCAGCCGTTTCGAAGACAAGAGCGGCCTGCTGCGGATCATCTCTGCGGTGGTGATCCTGGTGTTCTTCACCATCTATTGCGCCTCGGGCATCGTTGCCGGCGCCCGTCTGTTCGAAAGCACCTTCGGCATGCCTTACGAGACAGCCCTGTGGGCCGGCGCGGCCGCGACCATTGCCTACACCTTTGTCGGTGGTTTCCTGGCAGTGAGCTGGACAGATACCGTACAAGCCACCCTGATGATCTTCGCCCTGCTGCTGACCCCGATCATCGTGCTGCTGGCCACCGGTGGCGTCGACACCACCTTCCTGGCCATCGAGGCTCAGGACCCGACCAACTTCGACATGCTCAAGAACACCACCTTCATCGGCGTGATCTCGCTGATGGGCTGGGGCCTGGGCTACTTCGGTCAGCCGCACATCCTGGCGCGCTTCATGGCGGCGGACTCGGTGAAATCGATCGCCAACGCTCGTCGCATCTCCATGACCTGGATGATCCTGTGCCTGGGTGGCACCGTGGCCGTGGGCTTCTTCGGCATCGCCTACTTCTCGGCGCATCCGGACGTGGCCGGCCCTGTGAGCGAAAACCCTGAGCGGGTGTTCATCGAACTGGCCAAGCTGCTGTTCAACCCGTGGGTTGCCGGTGTGCTGCTGTCGGCCATCCTGGCGGCGGTAATGAGTACCCTGAGCTGCCAGTTGCTGGTGTGCTCCAGTGCCCTGACCGAAGACTTCTACAAGGCCTTCCTGCGCAAGCACGCCTCGCAGCTGGAACTGGTATGGGTCGGTCGCGCCATGGTGCTGGTGGTGGCGCTGATCGCCATCGCCATGGCGGCCAACCCGGAAAACCGCGTACTGGGCCTGGTGAGCTATGCCTGGGCCGGTTTCGGCGCCGCCTTCGGTCCTGTGGTGCTGATCTCGGTGATGTGGAAAGGCATGACCCGCGACGGCGCGCTGGCCGGGATCATCGTCGGTGCCGTCACCGTGATCCTGTGGAAGCACTTCGCTCTGCTGGGCCTGTACGAAATCATCCCGGGCTTCATCTTCGCCAGCCTGGCGATCCTGCTGGTGAGCAAGATGGGCGCGCCGACCGCTGGCATGGTTCAGCGTTTCGAAGCGGCCGAGAAGGATTTCAAGCTCAACCACTGAGTACGAAGGCCAGGCCCTGATTCTCCAGGGCGCTGAACAACGGCCCGCTGCGTTATCGCAGCGGGCCGTTTTTTTTGCGGTTCGGCTAGCGGCTGCCGCAGGCTGCGAACCTGATGGGCGGCATTCCGGCGCAGCGGTGGCGGCGCTCTGAAGAACGCCAAGGCTCGTCTGGCAATCGCCAGGCAAGGCCTTGCCATGGCTCGGCAGCGGCTACAACCAATGCCGATCCGAGATTGGTGTAGCCGCTGCCGCAGGCTGCGAACGGCCCGAAGGGACGCGGCGCTCTCACGGCCGATGAGCTCCGACAGGGGATCGCCAGGCAAGGCCTTGCAGGCCTTTGCGCAGCCTCGCCATGGCTCGGCAGCGGCTACAACCAATGCCTATCCGAGATTGGTGTAGCCGCTGCCGCAGGCTGCGAACGGCCCGAAGGGACGTGGCGCTCTCAAGGCCGATGAGCTCCGACAGGGGATCGCCAGGCAAGGCCTTGCAGGCTCGGCGGCGGCAGGGTTAGTGCAGTTCTGCGTCCGGCTGGTTGAGGAAGATCAACACGCCAAGGATCGCCATGTAGAACTTGAAGGCGGCGTCCTGGCCGTTCCAGACCTTGGATTGCCACATCATGAACCACTCGCCGCCCACCACCATGAAGCCGAAGAACCAGACGCAGAAGCCCAGGCAGAAGCCGGCAATGGCCCAGCCCTTGGAGCGGTTGAAGTAGCTGGCCACGCCGTGCCGTGCCAGCCACAGGCGCAGCGCGCCGACGACCAGCAGCACACCGGTCAGGGCTTCGCCGCCGATGATCAGCCAGTAACCGAGGTTCCACAGCAGCGGCAGGGTCACGGCGCGGTCGGTGGCGGTGTTGTCGGGGAACACGCTGTCCATGCTCAGTACATGCTGGACAAAGGCAAAGTTGGAGCCGTAGTCGCTGATGTTGTTGTAGGCCACCAGCAGCGCGAAGGCCGCGACAGCCAGGGTCATGGTGATCTTTACGTAACGCACAATCATGGTTGAGTCCTTTGCGGGTAAGAGAGGTTCCTGGGGGCTGTCGGTGGGGAGGGCGCGCCGGTGCCGACGCGGGTTGCTCAATGCTTGGGACACGGGCCCGCCACCCTCGGGCGGCGGGCCTTGCGGGGTCAGGCCTGGCGCAGCGCCTGATCGAGGTCCTCGAGCAGGTCTTCGATGGCTTCGATGCCCACCGAGAGACGGATCATCTCCGGTTTGACCCCGGCCTTGGCCTGCTCTTCTTCGTTCATCTGCCGGTGGGTGGTGGAGGCCGGGTGGCAGGCCAGGGACTTGGCGTCGCCGATGTTCACCAGGCGCTTGAAGATCTGCAGGGCGTCGTAGAAGCGCACGCCCGCGGCGTAGCCGCCCTTGAGACCGAAGGACAGGATCGCCGACGGCTTGCCCTGCATGTACTTGCGCGCCAGTTCATGGTGCGGGTGATCGGGCAGGCCGGCGTAGCTGACCCAGGCCACCAGCGGGTGATCCTTGAGGAACTGCGCGACCTTGATGGCGTTGTCGGTGTGGCGCTCCATGCGCAGGGCCAGGGTTTCCAGGCCTTGCAGCAGGAGGAAGGCGTTCATCGGCGCCAGCGCCGCGCCGGTGTTGCGCAGCGGCACGGTGCGGGCCCGGGCGATAAAGGCCGCCGGGCCGAAATTTTTCGGTGTAGACCACACCGTGGTAGGCCGGCTCCGGGGTATTGAGGCTGGCGAATTTCTGCGGATGCTCGGCCCAGGGGAAGTTGCCGCTGTCGACGATCACCCCGCCCAGGGAGTTGCCATGGCCGCCGACGTACTTGGTCACCGAGTGCACCACGATGTCGGCGCCGAACTGGATCGGCTTGCACAGGATCGGCGTGGCCACGGTGTTGTCCACCATCAGCGGCACGTTGCGGGCGTGGGCGGCCTGGGCCAGTCCCTCGATGTCGACGATGTTGCCCGCCGGGTTGCCGATGCTCTCGCAGTACACCAGCTTGGTCTTGTCGTCGATCAGCTCGGCGATGGCCTCTGGCGAATCGTCCCGGGCGAAACGCACTTCGACGCCGAAGCTGGGCAGCAGGTGGGCGAACAGGGTGTAGGTGCCGCCATACAGCTGCGGGGTGGAAACAACGTTGTCGCCGGCCTGGGTCAGGGTCTGGATCGCGTAGTGGATCGCGGCGCTGCCGGCGGCCACCGCCAGCCCGGCGATCCCGCCTTCCAGAGCGGCCATGCGCTGCTCCAGCACATCGTTGGTGGGGTTCATGATGCGGGTATAGATGTTGCCGGGCACATCCAGGTTGAACAGGTCGGCACCGTGCTGGGCGTTGTCGAACTCGAAGGCGACGTTCTGGTAGATGGGCACGGCCACGGCCTTGGTGGTCGGGTCCGACTTGAATCCATGGTGCAGCGCAATCGTTGCGTCTTTCATAAATCCTCGACTCAGTAGCAATCCGTTTATGAGCACAGCCAGGCAGGTCGTGTGCCCGCGCAGCAGTCAGTGGTCCCGTGTGTCTGAGTCGCCAGCAACCGCTTGATGTGCCCGCCGCTCGGTGGCGGGCGGGCGCGTCAGTGTCCAATAGGCGTGGCGGATCGGCAAGGGGAGCGCAGGCGTTCCGCGAGAGTGGCGGCCATCCTTGGCCACTGGAGCGTTTCAGCGTGGCTGTGACCAGCCTTGGGAGCGCTTGACCGCGGCGCTGAAGGTGCGGCGCCAGGCGTCTGCCGTGGCCCGGTCGATGCGCGGGTGGTAGTCGGTGCGGGTGTTGTCCAGCTCGGGCAGCTCCAGGCCCAGGCCGCGGGCAGCCAGGGCGGCGCAGCCCAGGGCGGTGAGTTCGTCGAAGCGCTGGGTGACGATGGTGCGCTGCAGGATGTCGGCGAGAAACTGGGCGAAGTACGGGCTGCGGGCCAGCCCGCCGTCGATCGATAGCTGGTCGGTGACGCTGAGGTGATCGTCCATCGCGGTGATGACTTCGGCGCTGCGCAGGGCCACGCCTTCCAGTACCGCCTGGCACAGGTCCTGGCGGCTGGTGGCGGCGTTCATGCCGATCCACACCGCCCCGGCACTGCGGTCCCAGTGCGGGCAGGCGAGCCCGGACAAGGCCGGGACGAAGGCCAGCTCACGGGAGATCGCCGGAGGCTGGTCAAAGGCAGCCAGCTCCGAAAAATCACTGAACAGCCCCAGCCGCCCGGCCCACTCCACCGCGGCGCTGGCGTCATAGACGCCACCGTCCATGGCATACACCGGTTGGCCGTCGGCCTGCCAGGCGACGGTGGCCAGCAGGCCTTTTTCCGGGGCGCGGATGATCTGCTCGCCCGTGACCGTCAGGGCAAAGGCGCCGGTGCCGAAGGTGATCTTGGCATCCCCCGGTTTGCGGCAGCCGTGGCCGTAGAGCGAGGCTTGCTGGTCAACCACCGAAGCGCTGATGGGGGTCTGGCCGATGCGCCCGAAGTCGCCGACCGTGGCGCGGATTTGCGGCAGGGCCTGCAAGGGCACGCCAAACAGTGCGCAGAGTTCCGGGTCCCACTGGCCGCTGGCGAGGTTCATCAGCGAGGTGCGCGAGGCGGTGGTGATGTCGGTGGCATAGACCCCGGCCAGGCGGTCGAGGAAGTAGGCATCGGTGGTGCCCAGGCGCAGGCGGCCGGCGCTCAGGGCTGCTTGCGCCTCTGGCAGGTTTTCCACGATCCAGGCCAGCTTGCTGGCGGAAAAATAGGCGTCCAGGGGCAGCCCGGCGCGTTCCAGGGTCAGGGCTTCGGCGCCATTGGCCCGCAGTTCTTCGATGCGTGCGGCGCTGCGGTTGTCCTGCCAGACGATCACCGGGGACAGCGGTGCGCCACTGATGGCGTCCCAGGCCAGGCAGCTTTCACCCTGGTTGGCCAGGCCGATGGCGTCGACCCGGCCGGTGGCTTCCAGGCAGCGTTGCAGGTTGGCCAGCAGTTCCAGCGGGTCGTGCTCGACCCAGCCCGGACGCGGGTGGTGCTGCTGGTGGCGCAGCGCCAGTTGGATGTCGGCACGGCCTTGCATGTCCACGACCAGTACGCGGGTGCTGGTGGTGCCCTGGTCAAGTGCGGCTATTCGCATGGTCTTTTCTCTTGTTGTGGGACGGGCCTAGTCGATGCAGATGTCCAGTTGGTCGAGGTGTTCCGGCAGTTGCAGTTCCTTGAGGGGAATCAGCAGGCGCCGTTCCGGCAGTGCCGAGACCGGGCGGCTCCAGAGGTCCAGGCCCTGGGCGCGGACCCGCAAGGTGCCACTGACCGCCCGGCTGACCCGCAGTTGGATGTGCCGCAGGCCCGCAAGCTCGCCGCGCACCAGCCTGCTCGGTACGCCGAGCTTGATCGGCTCTGCGTATTTCAGGGTCAGCGCGTCATGCGGGGCGGGTAGTTGGCCGCACAGGGCCAGGGCCATCAGGCTGCCGATGCGCCGCCCTTCACGGTACGACCAGCCGGCGGTCTCGATCGGCCGCAGCAGGTTGCCGGCGGCGAAGTAGGCCGGGTCCGAGCAGCGCCCGTACTGGTCGATCTTCGGCCCGCCGCTACCGCTGTCCAGTTGCAGGTGGCTCTGGCGCACCAGGCTCGATTCCGGGGTGAACTGGCCCGTGAGCAGCACGCCGTCGCAGGCAATCTCGCGCAGCTGACCGTCGGCCAGGCGCACCTGGGCCGATTCCACCCGGCCGGTGCCATTGATTGCCAGCAGTTGCGCGCCGAAATGCATGGGGATGCCCAGCAAGCGTGGAAACAGCGACAGCGGCCAGCGTGCGGTTGCCCGGGTGTTGGCTTCGAGCACCGCCACCGGGCGGATTCCGGCGCGCCGGCAACTGAGCACGGCGGACAGGCTGACCAGCTCGGTGCCGACGATCAGCGGCCGCTCAAAGGGCTTGAGGTGCTGCATATAAAGGAAGTTCTGCAACGCTCCGGTGTTGATCACGCCCACCGGGCGGTCGCCGGACAGCAGGCGTGCCGAGCGTGGGGTTTCCCGGGCGCCGGTGGCGATCAGGACCTTTTGTGCCTGGATCTGCCGCGGCCCGTCGGGGCTGGCCAGGCGCAACAGGCCGCCGGGTTCCAGGCTGACCACGGTGTGGCGCAGCAGCACGACCACGCCGGCCTGCAACGCGGCCTCGACATTGCGCCGAGCGTAGGCCGGGCCACTGAGAACACGCTGGTATTCACCCATGCCGAAGGGCGGGTGAGCGCAGTGCCGGGGAATGCCGCCGGCCTCGCTTTCACGCTCGATGACAATCACCGGGCCGATGCCCTGGCGCCGCAGTTCAATGGCTGCCGCGAGGCCCGCCGGGCCGCTGCCGATAATGGCCGCTTCGGCCTGAAGAAGTTCAGTGCTGTTCATGGCAACGACCTGTGGCAAGTGGGACGGCCAGCTGGCTGGCACTGAGTTCGGCGACCTGGGCCGAGCAATAGAAACCCTGGCAGCGTCCCATGCAGGCGCGGGTGCGACGTTTGAGCCCGCCCAGATCGCCAGGGGGCAGGGGGCTGTGCAAGGCGCTCTCGATTTCGCGACGGGTCACCAGTTCGCAATGGCAGACGATTTCGCCATAGCCGGGGCGTTGCCAGTCACGGGGCAAGTGCTCCGCGAGGTTGGGCATCTGCGGCCAGACCGGCTCCCGCACCGGATGGTGCTGGCGGCGCTGGCTGTACAGGCCATAGACGTGCCGGGCAATGCCCAGGGCGGCGGTGAGCCCGGTGGAGCGGATGCCGCCGACGGTGATCCAGTGCCGGGAGTGGTCGGCCTGGATCCGGTATTCCTTCTTTTCGCTGGCGGGGCGCAGCCCGGCGTAGGTGGCGGTGACCGGCATCCCCGCGAGGGCGGGAATCCGCTCCACGGCGGCGTCGATCAGGCTTTGCAGGGTCGGGCCGTCGAGCCCGGCATGCACCCGGTCTTCCTGTTCTTCGGCGGTGGGCCCCACCAGCAGGTTGCCGTAGACGGTGCGGGTCAGAACGATGCCCTTGGTGCGTTCGTTGGGCACCGGCAGGACGATGCGCTCCAGCAGTTTGGTCGCGGCCTTGTCGAAGACCACGAACTGGCCCTTGCGCGGCATGATGCGAAATTCGCTGTGGCCCAGCAGGTTGTGCTCCAGGGTGTCGCCGAACAGCCCGGCGCAGTTGATCACCTGGGCGCTGCGCAAGGTGCCCTGGTTGGTATGCAGGGTCCAGGCGTCACCGTCGAACTGGCCTTGCTGCACCTCGCACTGCAACTGCACCCGGGCACCGTGGGCCATGGCCTGTTGCAGGTAGCCCAGGGGCGCGGACCAGGGGTCGATCAGGTGTTCGTCGGGCACCAGCACTGCGCCCACGGCGTGATTGGCCAGATGCGGTTCAAGGGCGAGGATCTCGCTGCGTTCCAACAGGCGCGCATTGTCGACCCCATTGGCCTGGGCCTGGGCGAGGATCCCCGGCAGCTTGGCCTGGTCCTCGGCGTTCCAGGCCACCACCAGTGCCCCGCACTTGAGCAGCGGCAGGTTCATCGTCGAGTGAATTTCCAGGTATTCCTGGTAGCCGGCCTGCATGCACTGCAATTCCAGGCTGTCACTGGGGGCATCGAAGCCGGTGTGCAGGATGGCGCTGTTGGCCTTGCTGGCGCCGGAAAGAATGTCGCTGCCCTTTTCCAGCAGCACCACCCGTGCGCCTTCCAGGGCAAAGCGCCGGGCCATGGCGCAACCGACGACCCCGCCACCGACGACGGCCACATCGAAAGTCACATTGTTCGGATAAAGTTCGGTCATATAAATGCCTGTTTCCTGCGGTAACACCCAAGGATCTGTGCAGGAATCAAAGCATAATGCGCGCCATATTTGTTGTTTTTATTTTCTATTCGGTCATTTATCGGTCGATATACTGTGGTTTTTGCTGTGGAAAACTATTTCCTGCAATAGCCCGGGGCTCAGGGCTGTGCCACGACATGCACGTCCACGCCGGCCTTCTCCAGTGCGGCCAGCAGCTCGGCACCGGGCTGGCGATCGATCACCAGGCGGTCGATGCGCTCCAGCGGGAATACCTTGAACAGGCCACGGCGTTCCAGCTTCGATGAGTCGGCGATGACCGTCAGTTGGCGGGCCTGGGCAATCATCGCGCGGGCCACTTCGGCTTCTTCGATGGAGAAATCCATGGCGCCGTCTTCATTCAGTGCACCGATGGTGATCACGGCATGCTCGGCGTTGAAGCGGGTGATCTGCTCCAGGGCCAGGGTGCCGACGTTCTGGGTCGAGTCGGGGCGATATTCGCCACCGATCATGAACACCCGGTTGCCCGATTCGCCAATGCAGCCGGCGATCGGCAGGGAGTTGGTGATGACCGTCAGGCGCGTGTGCTGCGCCAGTTCGCGAGCGAAGAACAGGGTGGTGGTGCCGGTATCGATGAAGATGCTGTCACCGGCGCAGAACAGGCCGGCGGCGTAGCGGGCGAGGGCGCGTTTCTCTACCGCATGTTCGTTCATGCGGGTCTGGAAGGTGTTTTCGTGCTCGCCGGTCGGTGGTAGCGCCGCACCGCCGTGGAACTTGGTGACCAGGCCGCTTTCCGCCAGTTCGCTGAGGTCGCGGCGGATGGTTTCCTGGGAGGTGGCGGTGATGCGCGCCAGCTCTTCCACGGAGATCCGCTCGCGCTGGCGCAGGAGTTCGAGAATGTGCTGTCGTCGTTCGTTGGGGCGCATGGTGTTTTCCGTTAGTGGTACTTCGCCACACAAATGGGCATTTTTTGTTACTTAGGCACACTCATGACTCAGAAATGTGCGTATTCGGTCAAGTTCGCTGGAAAAGTTAAGCATTTACTTGCACGTTTCACAATGCTCAGCAGTCATGAGGTTTCAATAGGGCTGTCGGCCTATCGGGGCAACACTGGGCGCTTTTTGTGACCGATATTTGGTTGTTTGTCTGTAAAAACCACAACTAATACACATTGTGGCACGGGATATGCCCTGTGTTTCCTCACCTGCTCCATCGCCACCTGTGCGATGGGTAACCCGTGCTGGCCTCAACAAGAACTTCCCCGGTGGGGGAACCCTATAAATGACGCTCAGAGAGATGAACCCACATGGCTGAATTTGGAAACTACGTCATTTACCTGATCATGCTGGGCGCCGTGATCGGCGCCTTGTCATCCATCATCAAGCCCGAGAGTGGCCTGGGTAAGGAGTTCGTCAACGGTATCCACTCCATCGGCCCGGTGTTCCTGGCCCAGGCCGGGATCATGGTGGCGATTCCCTACCTGTCGCAGGGCATTTCCCATGCGTTGGGACCGTTTTTCAACGCCCTGGGGTCGGATGTGTCGATTGCGGCGCTGTCGATCATCGCCGTGGACATGGGCGGCTACCAGTTGGCCAATGCGCTGACCGCCAACCGTGATCTGTGGATCACCGCGATGCTGGTGGGCTACACCTCGGGGGCGACCATCGTCTACCTGATCCCGGTGGGCCTGACGATGCTCGAACGCAAGGACCACAAGTACCTGGCCCTGGGCGCCATGGCCGGGCTGATCAGCATTCCCTTCGCGGTATTGATGTCGCTGTTGATCATCACAGCGACCCAGCTGCCGGTGCGGGACATCGTTTCCACCAACTCCGAGGCGCTGTATTACCTGTCCCTGGGCTTGGTCGACATGCTCAAGCTGCTGGCGCCGCTGTTCGTGTTCTGCTTCCTGCTGGCGGCGGGGCTGCGCTACCGGCCGCAGATGATGGTCAAGGGCTTCCTGGTGTTCGGCAAGATCATGGACGCGGCGATCAAGCTGATCCTGGCGCTGAGCATCGTCGAGCACTTCACCAAGTTCTTCAGCATCAACTTCGGCGGCTGGGGCTTCGACCCGATGTTTGCCGACGAGAAGGAGCTGTTCCGGGCCATCGAGATCGCTGGCTACATCGGCATCATGCTCGCTGGCACCTTCCCCATCTGCTACCTGTTCCAGCGCTACTGCAAGAAGCCCATGGAACTGCTGGGGCGCCAACTGAACCTGTCGAGCACCGGTGCGGCGGGCTTTGTCATGGTGTTCGCCAACATCATCGCCACCTACCACCTGTTCAAGCACATGACTGCCCGCGACAAGGTGCTGTGCGTGGCCCTCGGGGTCTGTGCCCAGGCGCTGATCGGCGACCACCTGGCGTTCACCGCTAACTTCCAGCCAAGCCTGATCCTGCCGATTCTGTTCGGCAAACTGTTCGGCGGCCTGCTGGCGGTGGCGATCGCCATTCGTATCTCGGTGCCGGCCGCCCAGCGTTATGAGCAACAAGAGCAGGAACAGGCCGCGGCCTTTGCCCTGCAACCCGCGCGGGCCTGAATGGCCCGCTCCACCTCCCCATGATTTCGAGGTCACGATGCGCAAGATTTTCCTCGCCTGCCCCTACAGTCACTCCGAGCCGGCCGTCATCAATGAGCGTTTTCTCAAGTGCAACCAGGTGGCGGCGCAGATACTGGAAGCCGGGCATGCCGTGTTCAGCCAGGTGAGCATGTCCCACCCCATCAACCTGTGCCTGGAAGGCAAGGACAACGCCGCCATCGGCAAGCTCTGGGCCCCGGTGGATGCGC
The DNA here is from genome assembly GCF_001547895.1 of Pseudomonas sp. Os17. Lineage (NCBI taxonomy): Bacteria > Pseudomonadati > Pseudomonadota > Gammaproteobacteria > Pseudomonadales > Pseudomonadaceae > Pseudomonas > Pseudomonas sp. Os17. The sequence goes on from NZ_AP014627.1 coordinate 550,647, forward strand.
TGTACATGGCGATGATGGAGGAGCTGATCGTGCTCGACCTGCCTGGCTGGAAGGACAGCGGCGGAATCAAGCGCGAGATCGAGGTCTTCGAATCCTCGGGACGGCGGGTCAGCCTGTGGTCCGAGGTCAGCCACGAGTTCGCCTGAGCCACTCCCCCGTACCCGTCGTCGACTGCGCCGGGTACGGGCCTGTCGTGAACTGACGACAGGCTGCACACAAGGTAAACTTGCGCTCCTGCGCAGGAGCAACCATGAACTATCGTCACGCCTTCCACGCCGGCAATCACGCCGACGTCTTCAAACACCTGACCCTGACCCGCCTCATCGCCCTGATGTCGCGCAAGGAGCAGCCGTTCGCCTACCTCGACAGCCACGCCGGCATCGGTCTGTATGACCTCAAGGGCGATCAGGCGAGCCGTACCGGCGAGTACCTGGAAGGCATCGCCCGCTTGTGGGGCGAACAGGATCTGCCGGCGCTGACCGCCGACTACATGCAGGTGCTGCACAAGATGAACCCCGATGGTGAGCTGCGTTACTACCCGGGGTCGCCGGAGCTGGCGCGGCGCCTGACCCGCTCCCAGGACCGGGTGCTGCTCAACGAGAAGCACCCTGAAGACGGCCTGTTGCTCAAGGACAACATGAAGGGCGATCGGCGGGTGGCGGTGCACCTGGGGGAAGGCTGGCATGTGGCCCGGGCCTTGCTGCCGGTGGCGGAGAAGCGCGCGGTGATGCTGATCGACCCGCCTTTTGAACAGCTGGACGAAATGCAGCGCTGTGCGGCATCGCTCAAGGAAGCCATTGGCCGCATGCGCCAGACCGTGGCGGCCATCTGGTACCCGGTCAAGGACCAGCGCGCCCTGCGGCGTTTCTACCAGGACCTGGCCGGCACCGGTGCGCCGAAACTGCTGCGGGTGGAGTTGCTGGTGCATCCGCTGGATACGCCCAACAGCCTCAACGGCTCGGGCCTGGCGATTGCCAATCCGCCTTGGGGCCTGGAGGAGGAGCTGCGCGAGCTGCTGCCCTGGCTGTCGAAGAAGCTCGGCCAGACCCAGGGTGGCTGGCAGATGGACTGGCTCATAGCTGAGTAGCAGCTACAAGCCTCAAGCCTCAAGCCTCAAGCCTCAAGTCGACGATGAATCTCTTGCAGCTTGAGGCTTGCAGCTCGCAGCTGCTTCAAATGGGGCAAGTCACTCCGGTGCCGCCGATCCCGCAGTAGCCTTCAGGGTTCTTCGCCAGGTACTGCTGGTGGTAAGCCTCGGCGAAGTACACGGTCGGCGCTTCTTCGATTTCCGTGGTGATGGTGCCCAGGCCGGCCTTGGTCAGCTCCGCCTGGAACACGTCCCTGCTGTGCAGCGCCTGCTCCAGCTGGGCCGGGTTGGTGGTGTAGATCACCGAGCGGTACTGGGTGCCGATGTCATTGCCCTGGCGCATGCCCTGGGTCGGGTTGTGCAGTTCCCAGAACATCGCCAGCAGTTCTTTGTAGCTGACCTTGGCCTTGTCATACACCACCAGTACCACTTCGGTGTGGCCGGTTAAGCCCGAGCAGACCTCTTCATATGTCGGGTTCGGCGTGAAGCCGCCGGCGTAACCGACCACGGTGCTGACCACGCCCTCGCGCTGCCAGAAGCGACGTTCGGCGCCCCAGAAGCAGCCCAGGCCGAAGATCGCGAAGTCGACGTCCTGGAAGAACGGACCCAGCAGCGGGGTGTCTTCGAAGACAAAGTGCTTTTCAGGCAGTGTCATCGGGGTTTCGCGGCCAGGCAGAGCTTGTTCTTTGGTAGGTAGCACGTTTTTTTTCACCAGAATTTCCGAGCGCAGAACCATGATCAGTCCTCTCAGTCAGGGTGGGATCGAGTAATTAATCAGACACGCAGTTTGCCCGAGTGTTACAGCGCTGTCAGGCAATTGGGCCGCGGGGATAGCGCTTGAGCTTGGCGATCAGCTCGGTGCCGGGAATCGGTCGATCGAACAGATAGCCCTGGCCGACGTCGCAGCGATGGCGACGCAGGAACGCCAGCTGCTCGGCGGTTTCGATGCCTTCGGCGACCACCTTGATCTTCAGGTTGTGGGCCATGGCGATCACCGCCGAGGTGATTTCCATGTCGTCCTGGTTGTCGGGGATCTCGTGGATGAAGCTGCGATCGATCTTGATGATGTCGATGGGGAATTTCTTCAGGTAGCTCAAGGACGAATAGCCGGTGCCGAAGTCGTCCATGGCCAGGGTCAGGCCAAGCTTTTTCAGCTGTTCCAGTTGCTGGTGGGTGTCCTCGGTGGCCTCCAGCAGCAGCCCCTCTGTCAACTCAAGCTCCAGCAGTGAGGACGGCAGTTGTTCTTCCCTGAGGATGCTGGCGATGGAGGCCACCAGATCCGGGTCGGAGAACTGCTTGGGCGACAGGTTGATGGCCACGTGCAGGTTGCCCAGGCCGGCGGCGGTCAGCTGTTTGCTCATGCGGCAGGCCTGACGGGCGATCCACTTGCCGATGGGGATGATCAGGCCGGTTTCTTCCGCCACGCTGATGAACTGATCCGGACGGATCATGCCCTTTTCCGGGTGATTCCAGCGCAACAGCGCTTCCATGCCCAGCAGGCGGCCGCTGCGCAGGCACAGCTTGGGCTGGTAGAACACGTCCAGCTCGTTCTGGGTCAGGGCGCGACGCAGGTTGTTCTCGACGAACAGTTTGTAGCTGGCCTCGGCGTTGAGGGCTTCGGTGAACACCTGCACCTGGTGCTTGCCGTTGGCCTTGGCCTTGTGCAGGGCCAGGCCGGCGTTGCGCATCAGGGTCTGGGGGTCGCGGCCGTGCAGCGGCGCACTGGCCAGGCCCACCGAGCCGGTGACGCTGATCAGCTGGTTGTCGACGAACATCGGCTTGTCCAGGGTCATCAGCAGTTGGCTGGCGATCTGCTGGCCGGATTCCAGGTCAGTGTTGTCCAGCAGTACCGCGAACTCGTTGCTGGCAAAACGCGCCAGACTGCCGCTGGGGCTCAGGCTGTTGCGCAGGCGCCGGGCCAGGCTGATCAGCAGTTTGTCGCCGGTCTGGTGGCCGAGGCTGTCGTTGATCCGCTTGAAGTTGTCGATATCCACCAGCAGCAGGCTGATCGGGGTATCGCTGTCTCGGGCGAAACGCTCATCCAGGTTGCGGATGAACGCGGGGCGGTTGCCCAGGTTGGTCAGGTTGTCGGTGTAGGCCAGGCGCTCGATGCGCTGCTGGGCCAGCTTGGTCTGGGTGATGTCTTCGTAGATGCCGATGTAGTGGGTCAGCTCGCGATTGTCGCCGTAGACCTTGGATATCGACAGCTGGCCCCAGTAGGGCTCGAGGTTCTTGCGCCGGCTCTTGAACTCGCCTTGCCAGCTGTTGCTCTTGGCCAGGCTGGATGGGGCATCGAACAGCAGTTCGCTGAGGTTCTCCAGGGCCGGAAGTTCGGACAGGCGATGGCCATGAACCTCTTCGGTGCTGTACTGGGTGATGGCGGTGAAGCTCGGGTTGACGTACTCCACCACGCCGTCGCAGTTGACCAGCAGGAAGGCGTTGGCGCTCTGTTCCACGGCGCGCTGGAACAGATGCAGGGCGCTGGTGGCGGCACGCCGGTTGTGATTGTTGATGACCTGGGCGAACTGGTCCGCCAGCTCGCCGGCGAAGGCGATTTCGTCGGACTGCCAGGCGCGGGTCATGCCGGTCTGTTCCAGACAGAGGACGCCGACCACCTGGCCATCGATACGGATGCTGGCGTCGAGCATGGCGTTGACGTCCCTCGGGCGCAGGCTCTCGGCCATCTCCCGGGTGCGCGGGTCACGCATGGCGTTCTGCGCATCGATGGCGCGGGAGCTGTGCAGGGCTTCCAGATAATCGGGAAAGCTGCTGGCGTCGATGGGCTCCGGCATGCGGTATTCCTGCGGGCCGCGATGGTAGGCGGCAATCGGCACCAGTTGCCGGTCTTCCAGGTTCCAGATGCTGGCACAGTCGATCTGGTAGATATCACAGGCGCAGCGGGTGATCAGTTCGGCGGCTTCCTTCAGGGAGTTGCCGCTGCTGTAGCGCTGGCGGGTCAGCAGCAGAATCAGGTCCTGCTGGGCACGCACCCGTTCCAGGTGCTGAAGTTGTTCCTGCTGGGCCCGCTGGTTGAGTTCCAGGGCGATCTGCAGCCTGGTGTTCTGGGTTTCCAGGTCCTGGGTCGGCAGGGGCGCGGAACCGCTGAATAGGCCGTCGACGACCAGCAGGTAGCCGCGCAGCAGGTGCCGGTTGTGCTGTTTGTAGGCTTCCCCCAGCTCCAGGATGCTCAAGGGGCCCTGGCCGGTGTGCAGGGTGTAGCGGATCAGGTAATGGGGGCTGCTGCTCAGCTGTTCCTGGATGGTGTCGTGCAGTTGATAGCGCGCTTCGGGCTCCATCAGGCTGGCGTAGGGCGAACCCACCAGGGCACAGAGTTCGACGGCGGGCAGACCGAACTGGCGTTCGCAATTGGGATCGAGAAATAGCAGCGCCCAGCTTGCTTCATTCAGCCGTTCGAAACGCAACATGCCGAGCCGCGAGGGCACGGGCAACTGCGTCACTACCTCGGCCGCCATACGGCTGGCGGCATCGGGTTGGCTTTTCATGGGGAAACTCGCTTCGAAATTGCTGATCGCGCCGGGCTCACGCCCTCTTTACTGTTGCCTGCGGCAAGGTTGCATCATGGCGCATCGACTGACAAGTAAGATGAAGGCTAAGTGCTATAAACCTGTATCGGCAGGCACAAGTATTTCTGCAAAGTTACTTTTCTGGGCCTTTGCCTCACGGATTGATGGGCCAATGGTGAGGTTTTTTCGGCAAAAAAAAGCCCCGCCAAATTGACGGGGTTGAGGTACGAGCGTGGCGCTCGGAAAGCGTGCGATACCGGCCCGCCCTTGTCGGGAGGGCCGGTTCGCGGGTTACAGCAGAATGGTGCGGATGTCCGCCAGCAGGTCGCTCAGACGCTTGGTGAAGCGTGCGGCGGCCGCGCCGTTGATCACACGGTGATCGTAGGACAGGGACAGTGGCAGCATCAGCTTCGGCTGGAAGGCCTTGCCGTCCCAGACTGGCTGGATGGTGGCCTTGGACACACCGAGGATCGCCACTTCCGGCGCGTTGACGATCGGCGTGAAGCCGGTGCCGCCAATGTGCCCGAGGCTGGAGATGGTGAAGCAGGCGCCTTGCATCTCGTCCGCGGAGAGCTTCTTGGTCCGGGCTTTTTCGGCCAGGGAAGCGGCCTCGGCGGCCAGTTGCAGCAGGCTCTTCTGGTCGACGTTCTTGATCACCGGCACCAGCAGGCCATCCGGGGTGTCCACGGCGAAGCCGATGTTCACGTACTTCTTGCGGATGATCGCCTTGCCACTTGGGGCCAGGGAGCTGTTGAAGTCAGGCAGTTCCTTGAGCAGGTGGGCGCAGGACTTGAGCAGCAGCGGCAGGATGGTCAGCTTGACGCCGGCCTTCTCGGCCACGGCCTTCTGGGCAACGCGGAAGGCTTCCAGTTCGGTGATGTCCGCCGAATCGAACTGCGTCACGTGTGGCACGTTCAGCCAGCTGCGGTGCAGGTTGGCGGCGCCGGCCTGCATCAGGCGAGTCATCGGCACTTCTTCGATTTCACCGAAGCGGCTGAAGTCCACGACCGGGATCGGCGGGATGCCCGCGCCACCGGTTGCACCGGCAGCCGGTGCTTCCTTGGCCTTCTGCATCATCGCCTTGACGTAGACCTGCACGTCTTCCTTGAGGATGCGACCGTGTGGGCCGCTTGGGCTCACGGCACTCAACTCGACGCCGAATTCCCGGGCCAGTTGACGCACGGCCGGGCCAGCGTGAACTTTCGCGCCAGGCTTGGCCGGTGCGGCAACCGGGGCTGCAGCGGCAGGCGCGGCGGCGGCAGGAGCAGCTTCAGCTTTCGCCGGGGCAGGGGCGGCGGCAGGTGCCGGAGCGGCTGCCGGGGCGGCGCCCTTGACCTTGAGCTTGAGGATCAGGTCGCCGGTGCCGACTTCGTCGTCCAGCTTGATCGATACGCTTTCCACGATGCCGGCGGCTGGCGATGGGATTTCCATGCTGGCCTTGTCGGATTCGAGGGTGATCAGCGATTGGTCGGCAACCACGCTGTCGCCGGCCTTGACCAGGACTTCGATGATCTTGGCCTTGCCGGCCGAGCCGATATCCGGAACGTGGATGTCCTGCACGCTGTCGGCCACCGGGGCGGCGGGTGCAGCGGCTGGCGCAGGTGCGGCGGCCTGGGCCGGGGCGGCAGCGGCAGCGGCAGGCGCCGAGGCACCGGCCACTTTCAGGGCCAGGATCAGGTCGCCCGTGCCAACTTCATCGTTGAGCTTGACGCTGATGCTCTCGACCACGCCGGCAGCCGGCGATGGGATTTCCATGCTGGCCTTGTCGGATTCGAGGGTGATCAGCGACTGGTCAGCCTCGACGGTGTCGCCGACCTTGACCTGGATCTCGATGATCTGGGCCTTGCCCGACGAGCCGATATCCGGCACGTGAACCTGTTGCACCGAAGCGCTGGCCGGTGCGGCAGCCGGAGCGGCAGCAGCAGGCGCAGCGGCTGGCTGTGCAGGGGCTGGCGCAGCGGCGGCAGGGGCAGGGGCCGCAGCAGCGGCGCCCTCGACTTCCAGCTCCAGCAGTTCGTCGCCTTCTTTCAGGCGGTCGCCCAGCTTCACTTTCAGGCTTTTGACCACGCCGGACTTCGGTGCAGGGATTTCCATGCTGGCCTTGTCCGACTCGAGGGTCAGGATGCTCTGGTCGGCTTCGATGCGATCGCCGACCTTGACCATCAGTTCGATTACTTCACCTTCACCGCTGCCGATGTCAGGTACGCGAATGAGTTCGCTCACAGAAAGTCTCCTCAGCAGTCCAGTGGGTTGCGTTTTTCCGGGTCGATACCGAACTTGGTAATGGCTTCAGCCACGACCTTGGGTTCGATGTCGCCACGGTCAGCCAAGGCTTCCAGGGCTGCCAACACCACGAAGTGACGGTCTACTTCGAAGAAGTGACGCAGTTTCTTGCGGCTGTCGCTGCGGCCGAAACCGTCGGTGCCCAGGACTTTGAATTCCTTGGACGGCACCCACTGGCGGATCTGTTCGGCAAACAGCTTCATGTAGTCGGTAGAGGCAATGACCGGACCCTTGCGGCCGCTCAGGCACTCTTCGACGTAGCTCAGCTTCGGCTTCTGGCCAGGGTGCAGGCGGTTGCTGCGCTCTACGGCCAGGCCATCGCGACGCAGTTCGTTGAAGCTGGTCACGCTCCACACGTCGGCGGCGACGTTGAACTCGTCACGCAGGATCTTCGCCGCTTCGCGGACTTCGCGCAGGATGGTGCCGGAGCCCATCAGTTGCACGTGGTGCGCGGCTTCGCGGGTGTCTTCTTCCAGCAGGTACATGCCCTTGATGATGCCTTCCTCGACACCTTCAGGCATGGCTGGCTGCTGGTAGGACTCGTTCATCACGGTGATGTAGTAGAAGACGTCCTGTTGCTCTTCGGTCATCTTCTTCATGCCGTCCTGGATGATCACCGCCAGCTCGTAGCCGTAGGTTGGATCAAAGGTGCGGCAGTTCGGGATGGTCCCGGCCAGCATGTGGCTGTGACCGTCTTCGTGCTGCAGGCCTTCACCGTTGAGGGTGGTACGGCCGGCGGTGCCGCCGATCAGGAAGCCGCGGGTGCGGCTGTCGCCGGCAGCCCAGGCCAGGTCGCCAATACGCTGGAAGCCGAACATCGAATAGAAGATGTAGAACGGCAGCATCGGCTGGTTGTGGCTGGAGTACGAAGTACCGGCCGCGATGAAGGAGCTCATGGCGCCCGCTTCGTTGATGCCTTCTTCGAGGATCTGGCCCTTCTTGTCTTCGCGGTAGAACATCACCTGGTCTTTATCGACTGGCTCGTAGAGCTGGCCGACGGAGGAGTAGATGCCCAACTGGCGGAACATGCCTTCCATACCGAAGGTACGGGCTTCGTCCGGGATGATCGGCACGATGCGCTGGCCGATTTCCTTGTCCTTGACCAGCTGCGCGAGGATCCGCACGAAGGCCATGGTGGTGGAGATTTCGCGATCGCCGGAACCGTCGAGGATGGCCTTGAGGGTATCCAGTGGCGGAGTCGGGATGCTGAAGCTCTTGGCGCGACGCTGAGGCACGAAACCGCCCAGCGCAGCACGACGCTCGCTCAGGTAGCGGGCTTCGGCGCTGCCTTCTTCAGGCTTGAAGAACGGCAGGTTTTCGAGGTCGTCGTCCTTCACCGGAATGTCGAAGCGGTCGCGGAACAGACGCAGGCTTTCAACGTCGACTTTCTTGGTGTTGTGCGCGGTGTTCTTCGCTTCGCCGGCGCCGGTGCCATAACCCTTGATGGTCTTGGCCAGGATCACGGTCGGTTGTTCTTTGTGGTTGACCGCCTCGTGGTAGGCCGCATAGACCTTGTACGGGTCGTGGCCGCCACGGTTGAGCTTCCAGATCTCGTCGTCGGACAGATCGGCAACCATCGCCTTGAGTTCAGGGGTGTTGAAGAAGTGCTCACGGACGAACGCGCCGTCCTTGGCCTTGTAGTTCTGGTACTCGCCGTCGATGACTTCGTCCATGCGGCGTTGCAGGATGCCGTCGACGTCCTTGGCCAGCAGTGGGTCCCAGAAACGGCCCCAGACCACCTTGTTGACGTTCCACTGGGCACCGCGGAACACGCCTTCGAGTTCCTGGATGATCTTGCCGTTGCCGCGAACCGGGCCGTCGAGGCGCTGCAGGTTGCAGTTGATGACGAAGATCAGGTTGTCCAGCTTCTCGCGGCCGGCCAGGGAGATCGCGCCCAGGGATTCCGGCTCGTCGCACTCGCCGTCGCCCATGAAGCACCAGACTTTCTGCTTGCCGGCCGGGATGAAGCCGCGGGCTTCCAGGTATTTCATGAAGCGCGCCTGGTAGATCGCCTGGATCGGACCCAGACCCATGGAAACGGTCGGGAACTGCCAGAAGTCAGGCATCAGCCAAGGGTGTGGATAGGACGATAGGCCGTTGCCATCCACTTCCTGGCGGAAGTTGTTCATTTGCTCTTCGGTGATGCGGCCTTCCATGAACGCACGGGCGTAGACGCCTGGCGATGCGTGACCCTGGAAGTAGATCAGGTCGCCGCCGTGTTCGTCGGTCGGGGCCTGGAAGAAGTAGTTGAAGCCGATGTCATACAGGGTGGCGCTGGAGGCGAAGCTGGAGATGTGACCGCCCAGGTCAGAATCTTTCAGGTTCGTACGCATGACCATGGCCAACGCGTTCCAACGTACCAGCGAGCGAATGCGGCGTTCCATGAACAGGTCGCCAGGCATGCGTGCTTCGTGGGTGACGGGAATCGTGTTGCGGTACGGCGTGGTGATGGCGTAGGGCAGTTGCGAGCCGCTGCGGGTCGCGAGTTCGCCCATACGGGTCATCAGGTAGTGAGCACGGTCTTCGCCTTCTTTGTCGAGAACCGATTCCAGGGCGTCCAGCCATTCCTGGGTTTCGACGGGATCGAGGTCTTGCATGGCTTGCTCCAGGGCGGAAAGGCTTCCAGAATCGGTTGCCTGAGTTTGCGACTGGCCTTGTGGGCAGACGATTATAAATTCTTGGATTGCCGGAGGTTGATCCGGCGGCGTGTAGTTTTACTACAAATCGTCGGCCATTTCAGCCTTTCGAATGTATATACGAGTAGTAAAACTACAGAAGAGCGGCTTATGGCCTCCTGCTGCGTTGTGAGAATAATCGTTACTGTTGGTCGGTGACTAACGGGAATAGGTAAAAAATTAATGCCGGCTGCCAAAAAAAACCTATTTTCAGCTATTTCTAACTTTTGTTCGACAGTCCATCAGGCTGCTTGCCCTCGATATCCCTCTCCGCCTGCCTTTTCCACGCCGATCAAGGATAGCCCATGAGTCTGCCCGCGCTTGCCCCAGTTCCCGCGATTCTTCTGCCATTGGTCAGCCGTGCAGAGCAGTCGTTCCGCGCTGCGGTGGCGGCCATGGAAGACAGCCCCGGCGTCGCGGATTGGACTGCCGAGCGCTGGGCCGAGTTTGCCCGGGTCGGTGCCGCCAGCGACTTCGTCATTGAACAGAGTCTGCGTGACCCTTTGATGTTGCTGGAGCTGGTGCGCAGCGGCGAACTCGATCGCGGTTTCGCCCCCGGAGAGTTGTGCGCACAGATTGCCGCAGCCGTGCACACCGCCGAGAGCGACGACCAATTGGGGCGAGTGCTGCGGCGTCAGCGCACCCGGCAGCAGGTGCGGATCATCTGGCGCGATCTGACCCGCCGGGCGGATCTGGTGCAGACCTGCCGCGACCTGTCCGATCTGGCCGACGCCTGCATCGACCAGGCCTATCAATGGCTGTATCTGCGTCATACCCAGCAATTCGGCGTGCCCACCGGTGGCCGCAGCGGCGAGCCGCAGCAGATGGTCATCCTCGGCATGGGCAAGCTGGGGGCGGTGGAACTCAACCTGTCGTCGGACATCGACCTGATCTTCGCGTACCCCGAAGGCGGCGAGACGGTGGGGGTCAAGCGTGCCCTGGATAACCAGGAGTTCTTCATTCGCCTGGGCCAGCGGCTGATCAAGGCCCTGGACCCGATGACCGTCGACGGTTTCGTGTTCCGCGTCGACATGCGCCTGCGGCCCTACGGTTCCGTCGGGGCCCTGGTGCTGAGCTTCAATGCCCTGGAGCAGTACTACCAGGATCAGGGGCGCGACTGGGAGCGCTACGCCATGATCAAGGCCCGGGTGGTCGCCGGGGATCAGGTGGCCGGGGCGCAATTGCTGGACATGCTGCGGCCCTTCGTCTATCGCCGTTACCTGGACTTCTCCGCCATCGAGGCGCTGCGCACCATGAAGCAGCTGATCCAGCAGGAGGTGCGGCGCAAGGGCATGGCCGACAACATCAAGCTGGGTTCGGGAGGCATTCGCGAAGTCGAGTTCATCGCCCAGGCCTTCCAGCTGATTCACGGCGGTCGCGACCTGAGCCTGCAGCAGCGTCCTTTATTAAAGGTGCTGGGCACGCTGGAGGGACAGGGTTATTTGCCGGCGGCAGTGATCAGCGAGCTGCGCGAGGGCTACGAGTTCCTGCGTTATACCGAGCACGCGATCCAGGCCATTGCCGATCGTCAGACGCAGATGCTGCCGGACAATCCCCAGGACCAGGCGCGAATCGCCTTCATGCTCGGCTTTGCCGACTGGAGCGCCTTCCATGAACAGTTGATGTACTGGCGCGGACGGGTGGAGTGGCACTTCCGCCAGGTGATTGCCGATCCCGATGACGATGACGGCGCGGAGAGCGAAGTGGTGGTGGGCGGCGAGTGGCTGCCGCTGTGGGAGGAGGCCCAGGACGAGGAGGCAGCCTGCCGGCAGTTGCAGGAGGGCGGCTTTGTCGATGCGCCCAAGGCCCTGCGGGCCCTGGCCAGTTTGCGCGGCAGCCCGCAGTTGCGCGCCATGCAGCGCCTGGGGCGCGAACGCCTGGATGCCTTTATTCCACGCTTGCTGGCCCAGGCCGTGGAGCACGCCAATCCGGATCTGGTGCTGGAACGGGTGCTGCCATTGGTCGAGGCTGTAGCCCGGCGTTCGGCCTATCTGGTGCTGCTCACCGAAAACCCTGGTGCTCTGCGTCGCCTGCTGACCCTGTGCGCGGCCAGCCCATGGATTGCCGAGCAGATCACCCGCTTTCCACTGCTGCTGGATGAATTGCTCAATGAAGGGCGCCTGTTCAAGCCGCCCCTGGCGCCGGAGCTGGCGGCCGAGCTGCGCGAGCGCCTGACGCGGATTCCCGAGGACGACCTGGAACAGCAGATGGAGGCGCTGCGCCACTTCAAGCTGGCCCACCGGTTGCGGGTGGCCGCCTCGGAGATCGCCGGCAGCCTGCCTTTAATGAAGGTCAGCGATTACCTGACCTGGCTCGCCGAGGCGATTCTGGAGCAGGTGCTGGCCCTGGCCTGGCGCCAGACCGTGGCCAAATACGGTGCGCCACAGCGCAGCGATGGCACCTTGTGTGATCCGGGGTTCATCATCGTCGGCTACGGCAAGGTCGGCGGCATCGAGCTGGGCCACGGCTCCGACCTGGACCTGGTGTTCATCCATGATGGCGACCCCCAGGCCGAAACCGACGGTCCGAAACCCATCGATGGTGCACAGTTCTTCACCCGGCTGGGGCAGCGCATCATCCATCTGCTGACCACCCAGACCAACTCCGGCCAGTTGTACGAAGTGGACATGCGCCTGCGGCCGTCCGGCGCGTCGGGGTTGCTGGTGAGTTCCCTGGGGGCCTTTGCCCGCTATCAGGAGAACGAAGCCTGGACCTGGGAGCATCAGGCGCTGGTCCGGGCCCGGGTGCTGGTGGGCAGCCAGGATGTGGGGCAGGCCTTTGAAAAGGTCCGGGCCGTGGTGCTGGGCAAAAAGCGCGACCTGCCGACCTTGCGTCAGGAAGTCAGTGAGATGCGGGCCAAGATGCGCGACAACCTGGGCAGTCGCCTGACCGCCGCCGGAACCGCGGCCAACGCCTTCGAAGCCACGGCGCCGTTCGACCTCAAGCAGGACGCCGGAGGTATCGTCGATATCGAATTTATGGTGCAATACGCGGCCCTGGCGTGGTCCGAAGAGCACCCGTCATTGCTGCGCTACACCGATAACATCCGCATTCTGGAAGGTCTGGAGCAGGTCGGCCTGATGCCGGCGAGCGATGCCAGCCTGCTGCGCGAGGTCTACAAGGCCTATCGTTCTGCGGCTCACCGACAGGCGTTGCAGAATGAGGCCGGAATCATTACCGGTGATCAATTCGTGACCGAACGACGGGAAGTGTTACGGATTTGGCGCGAGCTGGGGCTAAGCTAAGCGGCCTGACAGGGCCACTCCTATTTCGGCGAGCCTTGTGGGCTCGCCCAAACTGAACCGGCGGTGAAGGCCGCGGTGCTGGATTCTCGAGGCGGGGAGGCATATGCCTCCCCGGCTCGTTTATGGAAACCACATGAATATTCTGATCGTTGGGCCCAGTTGGGTCGGTGACATGGTGATGGCGCAGACACTCTTCGAGTGCCTGAAACAGCGTCATCCACAATGCGAGATCGACGTGCTGGCCCCCGAGTGGAGCCGGCCGATCCTGGAGCGCATGCCCCAGGTGCGTCGGGCCTTGAGCTTTCCCCTGGGCCACGGCGCCCTGGAGCTGGCCACCCGCCGGCGGATCGGCAAGTCCCTGGCCGGCCAGTACGATCAGGCGATCCTGCTGCCCAACTCGCTGAAGTCGGCCCTGGTGCCGTTCTTTGCCGGCATCCCCAAGCGCACCGGCTGGCGCGGCGAGTTCCGCTACGGCCTGCTCAACGACGTGCGCAAGCTCGACAAAGAGCGCTACCCGCTGATGATCGAGCGCTTCATGGCCCTGGCCCATGAGCCGGGCGCCGAACTGCCCCAGCCTTATCCACGGCCGAGCCTGCAGATCGATCCGCAAAGCCGTGAGGCGGCCCTGGCCAAGTTCGGCCTGGTACTGGATCGTCCGGTGCTGGCGCTGTGCCCTGGGGCGGAGTTCGGCGAGGCCAAGCGCTGGCCGTCCGAGCATTACGCCCAGGTGGCCGAGGCCAAGATCCGCGAGGGCTGGCAGGTGTGGCTGTTCGGTTCGAAGAACGATCATGCCGTGGGGGAGGAGATTCGCGGGCGACTGATTCCCGGCTTGCGCGAGGAATCGACCAACCTCAGCGGCGAAACCTCCCTGGCCGAGGCCATCGACCTGTTGTCCTGTGCCGACTCGGTGGTGTCCAACGACTCCGGGTTGATGCATGTGGCGGCGGCGCTGAATCGCCCTTTGGTGGCGGTGTATGGCTCCACTTCACCGGGCTTCACTCCGCCCCTGGCGGATCAGGTCGAGGTGGTGCGCCTGGGCATCGAATGCAGCCCGTGTTTCGACCGCACTTGCCGCTTCGGCCATTACAACTGCCTGCGCCAGTTGTTGCCGCAGCCGGTGAATGAAGCCTTGCAGCGCTTGCAGGGCTCCCCGGTCGAGGTTCAATAAGTTGCGGGTACTGTTGATCAAGACCTCGTCCCTGGGGGATGTGATTCACGCATTGCCGGCGCTGACCGATGCCGCGCGAGCCATTCCCGGGATCAAGTTCGACTGGGTGGTGGAAGAAGGCTTTGCCGAGATCCCCACCTGGCATCCGGCGGTCGGCAAGGTGATTCCGGTGGCGATCCGTCGCTGGCGCAAGAACATCTGGCAGACCATCAAGAGCGGCGAGTGGCGTCGCTTCAAGCAGAGCGTGCGCTCGACCAAGTACGACCTGGTGATCGATGCCCAGGGCCTGCTGAAAAGCGCCTGGCTGACTCGCTACGTGCGTGCCCCGGTGGCGGGGCTGGACAAGAACTCGGCCCGTGAGCCCCTGGCGTCGCGTTTCTATTCGCGGCGCCTGGCGGTGGCCCGTGGGCAGCACGCGGTGGAGCGGGTGCGTCAGCTGTTCGCCGTGGCCCTGGGCTACGACCTGCCGCAGGGCCTGGGCGACTACGGTCTGAATGTCGAGAAGCTGGTGGAGCTGCCGCGCAAGAATCCCTTCGTGCTGTTTCTGCACGGCACCACCTGGGACACCAAGCACTGGCCCGAAGCCTATTGGCGCGAGTTGACCGAGCGCATGGGCATGCTCGGGGTGGAGGTCAAGCTGCCGTGGGGCAACGCCGCCGAGAAAGCCCGCGCCGAGCGCATCGCCAGTGGCCTGAAAAATGCCACGGTGCTGCCCAAGCTGAACCTGGCCGGGGTCGCCAAGGTGCTGGCCGATGCCCAGGCCTGTGTGGCCGTCGACACCGGGTTGGGTCACCTTGCCGCGGCTCTGGATGTGCCGACCATTTCGTTGTTCGGCCCGACCAATCCGGGCCTCACCGGCGCCTATGGCAAGGTGCAGATCCACCTGGGCAGCAACTTTCCCTGCGCGCCGTGCCTGCAGAAAAAATGCACCTACCAGCCCTCCGCTGTGGACCAGCAGCGCTATGACATCAAGCGCGAGTGGCCACTGTGCTTCACTCGCCTGAACCCCGAGCGTGTCGCCAGCCGACTGAGCGCCTTGTTACTGGCTGAGGAGCCGCGCTGATGCAATTGGCTTTTGTCCTTTATAAGTATTTTCCCTTTGGCGGCCTGCAACGCGACTTCATGCGCATTGCCCTGGAGTGCCAGCGGCGCGGGCACCAGATTCGCGTCTACACCCTGATCTGGGAGGGCGATGTGCCTCCCGGCTTCGAAGTGCTGGTGGCGCCGGTCAAGGCGTTGTTCAACCATCGGCGCAATGAAAAGCTCAGCGCCTGGATGGAGGCCGACCTGGCCAAGCGTCCGGTGGATCGACTGATCGGTTTCAACAAGATGCCGGGGCTGGACGTGTACTACGCCGCCGACGGCTGTTTCGAGGACAAGGCGCAGAACCTGCGTCATTCCCTGTACCGGCGCTGGGGCCGCTACCGGCATTTTGCCGAGTACGAGCGGGCGGTATTCGCCCGGGATGCCAAGACCGAGATCCTGATGATCTCCGAGGTCCAGCAGCCGCTGTTCATCAAGCACTACGACACCCCGCTGGAGCGCTTTCACCTGCTGCCGCCGGGCATCGCCCAGGACCGCCGGGCCCCGGCCAACGCCGCCGAGATCCGCGCCGAGTTCCGTCGCGAATTCGCCTTGCGGGATGACGAGTTGCTGCTGGTGCAGATCGGCTCCGGGTTCAAGACCAAGGGCGTGGACCGCAGCCTGAAGGCGCTGGCGGCGTTGCCGTCGGCGCTGAAAAAACGCACCCGGCTGTTTGTAATCGGCCAGGACGACCCCAAGGTATTCCAGGTGCAAAGTGCGGCGCTGGGTTTGAGCGATCAGGTGCAGTTCATGAAGGGGCGCAGCGATATCCCGCGGTTCCTGCTGGGCGCCGATGTGCTGATTCATCCGGCCTACAACGAAAACACCGGCACCGTCCTGCTCGAGGCCCTGGTGGCCGGGCTGCCGGTGCTGGTCAGTGCGGTCTGCGGCTATGCCCACTACATCGCCGAGGCCGAGAGCGGCCTGGTGCTGGACGAGCCGTTCGAGCAGAGCCAGCTCAATCAATACCTCAACACCATGTTGACCGACGACGCGGCACGCGCGACCTGGAGCCGTAATGGCCTGGCGTTCGCCGAGACGGCCGACCTTTACAGCATGCCGCAGCATGCTGCGGATGTGATTCTGGCGGAGCAACACCGATGAAGTTGATGCTTGCCGAACCCTTCAAGAGCCTGTGGGCCGGACGCGATGCGTTCGATGCTGTCGAGGGCCTGAAGGGTCAGGTCTACCGTGAGCTGGAAGCGCGCCGTACCTTGCGTACGGAGGTCGCCGGCCGCGGTTATTTTGTGAAGATCCATCGTGGTATCGGTTGGGGTGAGATCGTCAAGAATCTGCTCACCGCCAAGTTGCCGGTGCTTGGCGCCGGTCAGGAGTGGCGGGCCCTGGAGCGTCTGCATCAGGTCGGTGTGCCGACCATGACCGCGGTGGCCTACGGCGAGCGCGGCAGCAATCCGGCGGATCAGCATTCGTTCATCGTCACCGAAGAGCTGGCGCCGACCGTCAGCCTGGAAGATTTCAGCATCGACTGGGTCAAGCAGCCCCCTGCGCCGGCCCTCAAGCGCGCGCTGATCGCCGAGGTGGCGCGCATGACCGGCATGATGCACCGCGCCGGGGTCAACCATCGCGACTGCTACATCTGTCATTTCCTGCTGCACACAGACCGGCCCATCACCCCAGAGACCCTCAAGCTCTCGGTGATCGATCTGCATCGGGCCCAGACCCGGCCGAAGATCACCTTGCGCTGGCGCAACAAGGACCTGGCGGCCCTGTATTTCTCGGCCCTGGACATCGGTCTGACGCGCCGCGACAAGCTGCGTTTCCTCAAGGGCTATTTCCAGCAGCCGCTGCGGCAGATTCTGGGTGAAGAGGCGGCGCTGCTGTCCTGGCTCGAGGGCAAGGCGGAAAAACTCTACGCCCGCAAGCAACGTTACGGAGACGCACTCTGATGGCGAGTTGGAATCTGGACCCCGCCTATCAGGAGTTGACGCAGGATTTCGGCAGTCTGGAAGCGGTATTCGCCCTGCAGGGCGAGCACCTGACCCGTGATCCGCTGTCCGAAGTGATTCGCGTCGAACGGGGCGGCATTCACTATTACGTCAAGCGCTATACCGGCGCCGGCAAGAACCTGCGGCGCTACCTGGGCAAGCCGCGGGTCAAGTTCGAGTGGCAGAACCTCAAGCGCTTCGCCAAGTGGGGCATTCCCACGGCGGATGTGGTGGCCTGGGGTCTGGAGCGGCGCTGCCTGGCCTATTCCCGAGGCGCGATGATCACCCGCGAGTTGCCGCGTACCGAGGACCTTTCGGTGCTGGCCGAGCGCAATGATCCACGGCTCAAGGACCGGCGCTGGGTCGATGGCATCAGCCAGCAGCTGGCCACTCATACCCGCGTGATGCACGACCATCGCTTTACCCACAACGATTTGAAGTGGCGCAACTTGCTGGTCGACGACCAGGACCGCTTGTACCTGATCGACTGTCCGAACGGCGATTTCTGGCGTGGATTCTGGCTCAAGTACCGGATCACCAAGGATCTGGCCTGCCTGGACAAGGTGGCCAAATATCATCTGTCGGCCACTCAGCGCCTGCGTTTCTATCTGCAGTACCGCGAGCGCAACCGGCTGAGCGCCTCGGACAAGGAGCGCATTCGCCACGTGGTGAGATTTTTTGAGGGGCGTGAATGACTGATTTCCTGGCGCCGGAGGAGCGTGCGCTGCTGGAGCGCAACGGCCTCGGCACTTTTGACCAGCTGTGGGCCGTGCAATTGGCTGCGGTGGATGAGCCCAATACCAGCCGCGGCGGCAGCAGCAGTGTCTTTCGCCTGGATGTGGAAGGGCAGGGGTTCTATCTCAAGCGTCAGACCAACTACCTGACCCGCACCCTGCACCGGCCTTTCGGCGAGCCGAGTTTCGCTCGGGAGTTCCGCAATATCCGGCGCTATCAGCTGCTGGGCATTCCGGCCTTGCAGGCGGTGTTCTTTGGCATGCGCAAGGTGGCGGGCGAGTCCCGGGCGATTCTCCTGACCCGGGCCCTGGATGGTTGGGACGACCTGGATGGGCTGCTGTTGCGTTGGGATGAGCTCAGCGAACTGCAGCGTCAGGCGGTGCTCAAGGCTTGTGGGCAATTGGCCCGGCAGCTGCACAGCCTGCGTCAGGTGCATGGTTGTTTCTATCCCAAGCATATTTTCCTGCGGGGCCACGGCGATGGTTATCAGGCGCAGTTGATCGACCTGGAGAAAACCCGGCCTCTATTGTTCGGGCAGCGTGATCGGGTCAAGGATCTTGAGCCTTTGCTGCGCCGGGCTTCGGTGTGGAGCGGCGACGAAGTGCGCGCCCTGCTGGCTGCGTACCTGGATCAGTCTCCAGACAGTTCCCTGGTGCAGGCCTGGCTGTCCCGTCTCAGTGCTCGCAGCAGTCATAAGGAATCTCGCTGATGCGTTTGTCCGAGCTGAAGAACAGCGGGCGCAGCCCGGCCCTGCCCCTGAGCCTGGAACTGGCGGATGCCGCCGGCCCGGCGCAACTGCAATTGCTGAGTTTGCTGCGGGTGTTGCCGGGGCAGCGCTATGTGGGCGCCGGGGTCTGGCGAGGCCGCCCGGTGCTGGCCAAGTTGCTGGTGGGGCCCAAGGCCGCGCGGCATTTTCAGCGAGAGTTGAACGGCGTGCGCCTGCTGGCGCAGCAAGGCCTGACCACGCCTCTGCTGCTGGCCGACGGCTTGCAGGAAGGCGAGGGCGGCTGGCTGCTCTTTGAGTTTCTGCAAGGGGCGCAGAGCCTGGGCGAGGCCTGGCAGCAGGTGGAGAACCTGCCGGTGCTGGCCGATGAGCAGACGGCGGTGCTGGCCGAGGCGCTCGGGGCGATTGCCCAGTTGCACGCCAAGGGCCTGTGGCAGGAAGACCTGCATCTGGACAATCTGCTGCGCCATGCCGGCCAGTTGTATTTGATCGATGGCGCAGGGATTTGCGTCGAAGAGGCTGGCAAACCGCTGTCCCGGTCCCGGGTGCTGGAGAACCTTGGGGTGTTCTTCGCCCAGTTGCCCAAGAGCCTGGAGCCCTTCACCGAAGAGCTGCTGGTGCACTACCTGCTCGGCAATGCCGAGCATGCCTTGCCCCTGGAAGCCCTGGAAAAACAGGTGAACAAGGTGCGTGGCTGGCGGCTGCGGGATTTTCTCAACAAGGTCGGCCGTGATTGCACCCTGTTCAGCGTGCAGCGCGGGCCGTTCGCCCTGCGGGCGATCCGTCGCGAAGAAGAGGCGGCGATGCGGCCAGTGCTGGAGCAGGCCGATGCCTTGCTCGACCAGGGCCATCTGTACAAGACCGGCGGAGCGGCCAGCGTCGGCCGGGTCGTGGTGTCGGGTCGGACCCTGGTGGTCAAGCGCTACAACATCAAGGGCTTCGCTCATTGGCTCAAGCGTTTCTGGCGCCCGAGCCGGGCCTGGCACTCCTGGCGCGAAGGCAATCGCCTGGCGTTTCTCGGCATTGCCACCCCCAAGCCCCTGGCACTGCTGGAACAGCGCTGTTTCTGGTTGCGCCGGCGCGCCTACCTGGTCACCGAATACCTGCCGGGGCCGGACATCATCGAGCGTTTTGCGCCGTTCGTGGACAGCGGCGCAGCGCCGGAATCGGAGTTGCTGGCATTGGACCGGCTGTTTGCCGAGCTGATCAAGGAACGCATCAGTCATGGCGACTTCAAGGGCCACAATCTGTTCTGGCACCAGGATCGCTGGGCGTTGATCGATCTTGACTCCATGTGCCAGCACGCCAGCCTGAGCAGTTTCGCCCCGGCTTATGCCCGGGATCGCGCGCGCTTCATGCGCAATTGGCCCGAAAGCAGCAATTTGTATCAAGTGATTGATCAGCGCTTGCCCAAGACTGCCCATTCCACCCAAGCCTGACCTGCGACCCATGGCCGCTGTTGCTGGCAGCGGCTGCGGGCCCTGGTGGCCGCGGCGCCCTGGCTTGCCGCTTGCGGCTAGAGGCTTGCCCCTGCTTTTCAGTTATAATCGCGCCCTTTCGTTGTTTCTCGCCCCTTGCGAGCACACTTTATTTTCAAGGCGCATCGCGCCCGCATGCAGACTAAACGAGGCTAGACCCCTGTGGCATTGACGATTCTTGGCCTGTCCGGCGCCCTTAGCCATGATCCTTCAGCAGCCCTGTATATCGACGGCAAGCTGATCGCGGCTGCTGAAGAAGAGCGTTTCGTGCGCGACAAGCATGCAAAGAACCGCATGCCCTACGAGTCGGCGAAGTTCTGCCTGGAACAGGCCGGGATCAAGCCTTCCGACGTTGACGTGGTAGCGATCCCCTTTGCTCCCATCAGCCTGTTCGGCAAGGCCCGCTGGCACTACGCCAAGCGTTACTGGTACGCCCCGGACCGCGCCCTGGACGCGATCCTGATGGGCAACCGTCGTTACAAGCGCTACCGCAAGAAGATCGTCTGGTGCCTGGAGCAACTGGGCTTTGACCCGAAAAAGGTCAAGATCGAGCCGGTGGAGCACCACCTGGCCCACGCCTCCAGTGCCTACCACTGCTCGGGCTTCAAGGAGAAGACCGCGATCCTCGGGATCGACGGCAAGGGCGAATACGCCACCACCTTCTTCGGCTATGGCGAGAACGGCAAGATCCACAAGATCAAGGAGTTCTTCGATCCGGACTCCCTGGGTGGCCTCTATGGCGCGATCACCGAGTTCCTCGGTTTCGAAATGCTCGATGGCGAGTTCAAGGTCATGGGCATGGCGCCTTATGGCGATGCCAGCAAGTACGATTTCTCGCGTCTGGCCAGCTTTGAAAACGGCGAGCTGGTGATCAACACCGACTACGCCAACGTCATCGGCCTGCGCCGCTACAAAGAGAAGGGCAAGGGCTTCTACTTCTCGCCAAAACTCATCGAGTGGCTGGGGCCCAAGCGCGAAGGCGACATCGCCGACGAGCCTTACATCCACTACGCGGCGAGCATGCAGGCGCTGTTCGAGAAGCTGGCCCTGCAGATGATCGACCACTACCTGGGCGACATCCTCAAGGAAACCGGCAAGCTGGCCTTCGCCGGCGGCTGTGCGCTGAACGTCAAGCTGAACCAGAAGATCATTGCCCGTCCCGAGGTCAAGGAACTGTTCGTGCAGCCGGCGTCCGGCGACGCCGGTACCGCCGTCGGTGCCGCGGCCTACGTTTCCCATGCCCGTGGGGTGCCGGTGGAGAAGATGGAACACGTCTATCTCGGCCCGTCCTACAGCAACGAAGACGTGATCGCCGCCTGTGCCCGCCACCCGAACAAACCGGCCTGGCGGCAGATCGACAACACCCCGGAACGCATCGCCAAGATCATGGTGGACGGCAACCCGGTGGCCTGGTTCCAGGGGCGCATGGAGTTCGGTCCGCGGGCCCTGGGCGGTCGCTCGATCATTGGTTGCCCGAGCGCCACGGGCGTGGCCGACCGGATCAACGAGCAGATCAAGTTCCGCGAGCGCTGGAGGCCTTTCTGCCCGTCGATGCTCGACACCGTTGGTCCGCAAATGATCAAGGTCGACCATCCGGCGCCGTTCATGACCTTCACCTTCGAAGTGGCTGAAGAGTGGAAGACCCGCGTGCCGGAAGTGGTCCACGAGGACGGCACGTCCCGGGCCCAGGTGCTCAAGCGTGAATACAACCCGCGCTACTACGACATGATGAAGGCCCTGGAAGTCCTGACCGGCAACGGCGTGTCGCTGAACACCTCGCTCAACCGCCGCGGCGAGCCGATGATCTGTTCGCCTACCGACGCCTTGAACATGTTCTATGGGTCCGATCTGCAGTACCTGATCATGGAAGACATTCTGGTGGTCAAAGACGGCGTGGACCCTTATGACACGCTCGGCTGAACGCCATGTGCTGCAGTTTTGTCACGGCTATGACGGGCCGTTCCTGGACTGCGCCCGGCAATACGCCAATCTGTTCGCCGGCAGCGGCTATCGGGTGACCACGGTGTTTCTGATCGGGGCCGCCGATGCCGATGTGGCGGCGGGCTGTGCGTCAGATGAAGTGCTGTTCATGGAATACAGCTCCAAGGCCATTCGTGGCCTGAAGCTGGGCGCGATCCGTGACTTGCGCAAGATTGCGGCCTCGCGCGATTTCAGCTTCTGCATCGCCCATCGCTTCAAGCCGATCTACATTGCCCTGCTGGGCACGGGCTTGCCGGTGATTGGCGTCCATCATGCGTTTTCCGATTACAAGCGTGGCAGCCGCAAGCTGTTTGCCCAGCTGTTCCGCAAACGCTTGAGCCTGCTCGGGGTGTCGGATGCGGTGCGTGACGATATGCGCGCCTGCCTGCCGAAATGGCCGGCGCAGCGCATTCAGACCCTGTACAACCGTATCGACCTTGAGGCGCTGCAAGCCGAACAACTGAGCGCGGCCCAGGCCCGCAGCGAGCTGGGCCTGTCCGCTGAGGCCTGGATTGTCGGCAATGTCGGGCGCCTGCATCCGGACAAGGACCAGGCCACTCTGCTGCGGGGTTTTGCTGCCGCCGTGCCGCAATTGCCGCCACACAGCCAGCTGGCGATCCTGGGTACCGGCCGCCTGGAGAAGGAGCTGAAATCCCTGGCCCGGGAACTGGGAATCGCCGATCGCGTGCTGTTCCTTGGGCAGGTGCCGCAGGCCCGGCGCTACTTCCGCGCGTTCGATGTGTTTGCCCTGAGCTCCGACCACGAGCCCTTTGGCATGGTCCTGCTGGAAGCCATGGCCGCCGGCGTGCCCCTTTTGGCCACCGCCTGTGGTGGTGCGAAGGAAGTGGTCGAGGGCGTGGGTATCTTGTTTCCGCTGGGTGACGTCGAGCACATGGCGCAAGGGCTGCAGCACCTGGCCGCGATGGATGATCATCAGCGGCGGGTCTGCGCCGAATTGATGCTTGATCGCCTGCGTGAGCGTTTCTCCGACCGTGCCGTACGCGACGTATTCTGGCGTTTGCCGCAAGTCACCGATCTGACCGCGAGGGGCTGATGCTCAATCGATTTCAAGGCTGGCGCGAACGCGGCTGGTCAGTCATTGACGCATCGACCTATGCCGATGCCTGGCAGCGCTTTGGTGGCAGCGTGGCGACTCACCCGCTGGTGGTCGAGCAGCTGGCGGACCTGGCGCAGATTCCCGTGCGTTATCTGGCCTGGGAACACAACGGCCAGTTGCAGGCGGCCATCGCCACGTGGGGGCGTGATCTGGCGCTGTCCAAGGACGTGCTCAAGCGTGCCGGCAAGAAGGGATTGTTCGATATCGGCAATGCCGAGCTGATCCTGCCGGCCGCCGCGGAGGCCCAGGCCGTACTGCGCCATCGCGGACGTTATCTTTCCGCGCTCAACCAGGGGCGCTTCACCGCCCTCAGACCCCAAGCCGAACAATTGGCCATGGCCCGCACTCCGGAAGAGTTGTCGAAGAAGTTTCGCTACAACCAGCGCCGCGAACTGCGCCTGCTGGAGGAGGCCGGCGGCGTGGTGCGTGCAGTCACTGATTTCAGCAGTGCTGAGCTGGCGGCGATCTACTGTGATCTGTTCCAGCGTCGCTGGGGTTTTGCCGCGACGGGGGCCGAGCGCATGGCCGAGGTATTGGAGCGCCTGCGCGAGCTGCTGATTGGCTCGGTGATCTTTCTCAACGATGCGCCGATTGCCGTGCAGTTGATCTACCGGGTCGAAGCCCCGCAGTGGATCAGCGTCGAGTACGTCAATGGGGGGGTCGATCCCGAGACGCGGGAGTTCAGCCCCGGCAGTGTGCTGAGTTTCCTCAATACCCAGAGCGCCTGGGAGCAGGCCCGGGCCTTGAACAAGCCGCTGCGTTTTTCCTTCGGTCGCGCCGATCGTGAATACAAGGATCGTTGGTGCAATCCTGTGCCGGTTTTCCAGGTGTGAGTCCGTCCATGAGTCGCAAGCAGCAATTGCTCAAGCGCCACCGGCGCAACAAACGAATCGTCCTGTTGGCGGGTCTGGTCCTGTTGCTGCTGGTGGGGGTGCTGGTGGCCTGGTGGTTGCCGCTGCTGTTGGCGGTGCTTGGCTGGCTGGCTCATGAGGCCTGGTTTGCCGATCACCTGTTCTACTCGCCCAAGGATGACTACTGCTACGACTTCGGTCATGAAGCCCGGCAGTTCGCGGTGCGTCTGGAGGCGGGGCGTTTGTTGCTGTATCCGGCGCCAGAGTTGGGCGCGGATGAAACCCTGATTCTCGGAGTGCAGGTCAAGAGCTCCTGGATCGGGCGATTTCTCGACCCGGCCATTGAGGTGCTGGGTGGTCCGAGCGCTGATCGCCAGGCGTTCGAGCGCGGGGTCAATGGCCTGCGCTATCTCAACCTCAGTGGCCTGGCCGGTCCCCTGGTTCGCGGCGAGCTGCAACTGCGCGGGCGCTTCTGCCGGATTCAGGTCCAGCCTCGGTTGCTGGCTTGGCGCGACCCCGACTACCGGCGTCAGCGGGTGATGGTGATCGCACCCCATGCCGATGATGCCGAACTGGCAGCCTTCGGCTTGTACAGTCAGGCTGACGAAGCCTGGATCGTGACCCTGACGGCGGGTGAAATCGAGGCCGAACATTATCAGGCCATGGGCATGAGCCCGGTCGAGGCGGCGCGTATCAAGGGCCGCCTGCGGGCCTGGGACAGTATCGCCGTGCCTCGCTGGGCCGGAGTGCCCGAGGCTCACTGCGTGCAATTGGGGTATTTCTGCCTGCAACTGCCGGCCATGCAGGCCGATCCGCAGCAGCCGGTAGCCTCGCGTGAGGCGCAGTTGAGCGATATCCGCCTGTTCCGCCAGTTCAATCCGTTCCCCTTGCCTGCTGATCGGGACGGCCTGCCGACCTGGGACAACCTGCTGGCGGATCTGCGGGCGCTGTTGCTCAAGGCCCGGCCTGAAGTGATAGTGCTGCCGCACCCGTCATTGGACCCGCATCCCGACCATATCTGCGCCCAGGCGGCGGTGATGCAGGCCTTGCAAGGGTTGGACTGGCAACCGCACACCGTGCTCGGGTACGCCAACCACCTGCATGACAACGACCGCTGGCCCATGGGCGATTCTGGAGCCGGCGTCGCCTTGCCACCGCTCTTCGATGCGACGGCCGCCTTGCGTCCGTGGTGCCTGTCGCTGTCCCAGGCCGAGCAGTTTGACAAGGCCATGGCGCTGGGGATGATGCATGATTTGCAGCCCAAAATGCCGTTCAAGCGGCGCCTGCGCAGGTCGATACAGTGGCTTATTGCTAGTAGAGTGCCTTCGACCTTGGGAGAGAATGAATTCTTTCGCAAGGCGGTCCGTCGACATGAACTGTTCTGGCGGTTGAAGTAGCGATAAACGACACAATCGTAGGAGTGTTTGCTCCCCCCAATCCGACAGCGAGTTCTTTGTGATCAATCCATGTCCGCGCATCTTGTTCGTCATTCCCTACTTTGGTCGCTGGCCATTCTGGATGCCGTTCTTTCTTGAAAGTTGCCGGCGTAATCCGGACATCGACTGGCTGTTGTTCAGCGATTGCGGTACTCCGGATAACATGCCGCCCAACGTTCGTATCGAAAGCATCAGCTTCACCGATTACTGCGCTTTGGTATCTCGGCGTCTGGGCATTGATTTCGCACCCAATGCCGCCTACAAGCTCTGCGATATCAAGCCGGCATTGGGGCATATTCATGCTGATCGGCTGGAGGGCTACGACTTCTGGGGGTTTGGCGATATCGACCTGATCTACGGTGATCTGCGGGCCTACTTCACTGCAGATCGTCTAGCGGGCTACGACCTGTTCTCCACCCATGAGCGCCGGGTTGCTGGGCACTTGTGCCTGATGCGCAACACTGCCCGCAAGCGTGAGCTGTTCATGAAGATCAAGGATTGGCAGGTACGCTTCACCGATCAGGAGCATCACGCGTTGGATGAGGGAGCGTTCAGTCGGATCTTCCTTTGGCGCAAGAATTTCCCCGAGCCGCTGTTCAAACTGGTGGGCAAGTTCAATCCATGGCGCCGTCGCAGTGAGTTCACCGAGGCCTTTAGTACACCCGGTGGAGTGATCAAGTGGCATGACGGAAGCCATGATTTTCCGAGCCACTGGTTCTGGAGGAATGGACGCCTGACCAATGATCGCGACGCAGATCGCAGTTTTCCGTATTTCCACTTTGTATGCTGGAAGCGTAACGAGTGGTCGCGTTTACCTGAACCCGATGCACAGTTAGTCAACGCGTTGGCCAGTGAGTCGTCCTGGATCATCGATGCCACAGGTTTCCACCGGGGAGAGTTATGAGTCAGCGCTTCAAGGTCCTGCAATTGCAGCCGGACTACAACGTCAAGTCCCACGACTTCGCCGACCTGGCGGAGCAGATCGTCAAGGCCTTGCCGGCTGACCGGTATGAGATGACGGCGGCGTTCCTGCGTGGGCGTCCCGGCCCGACTGATCCGGTCAGCCGGGCCGATCATTCGGTGTATTTCGAGTTTTCCGACAAGTCCCTGAAAGGCATGCGCCTGCGGGCCATGTGGCGGTTGTATCAGTTCTGCCGCCAGGAAAAGTTCGATGTGGTGATCTGCAATCGCTTCAAGCCGGTGAACATGATGCTGACCCTCAACCGTTGGTTGAAGGTTCCACTGTGCATCGGCATTTCCCATGGTTTTGGTGAGTACGACCGGCTTTACCGGCGGCGTCAGACCCAGCGGCTGATCGACCGGCATTGGCGCTTTGTCGGTGTATCGCCCGCGGTCAAACAGTACCTGCTGGATTGCCGATGCGGTTTCACCGACGAGAACACCTGGGCGATTACCAACGCCATCGATATTGAGCAGGCTGAGGCCTTGCAGCACTCCCGCGAGCGCTCTCGCGAACTGCTGGGGCTTGATCCTTCGGTGCGCCTGATCGGTGCTTTGGGGCGTCTGGTGCCTGTCAAGGGGCACACTTACCTTCTTCAGGCGTTTGCCCAGCTCAAGGACAAGTACCCGCAGACCCAACTGGCCATCATCGGTGCCGGGCGCGAAGAGTCCAATCTTCGAGGAGAGATCGAGCGTCTTGGATTGCAAGGGCGTGCTCACTTGTTGGGCTTCAAGGAAAACGCCCTGCAGTATGTGCGAGCCTTCGACATCTGGACCATGCCCTCCCTGGCTGAGGGCCTGGGCTTGGCTTTGCTGGAAGGCATGAGTGGGCAATTGCCAGTGATCGCCTCCAATGTTCCGGCGATGCTGCCGCTGATTGAAGGTGCTGGTGGCCTGGCGGTGGAGCCGGCCAATGTACCGGCGCTGGTTGTGGCTCTGGACAGTTACCTGGAGCTTTCTGATGAGGCGCTGGCGGAAAAGGGCCAGCAAGCATATCGCTACTTGCAGAAAGAACATGACATTGAGGTATTCCGCGAGGAGTACCTGCAACTGATCGACTCGGGATTGAGTCAGACGGGCAAGAGGCAGTAATGACAGACCAGCAACCTGTGGTGACGGTGATCATCGCCTCCTACAACCATGCGCCTTACATCGAGCAGAGCATTCTCAGTGTGCTCAACCAGACATATTCGAATATCGAGTTGCTGGTGGTGGATGATGGTTCAAGTGATGACAGTGTCGAGCGTATCCGACGCTTGCAGGAGCAACATGGCTTTGACTTCCGGGTTCAGCAAAACCAGGGGCTGACCAATACCCTCAATGGTGCCATCGCCCGGGCCAAGGGCAGCCTGATCGCGCCCTTCGGCTCCGACGACATCATGCTGCCAGAGCGTATTGCGACCCAGGTTGCCTATATGGAGGGCAAGCCTGAAGTGGGAATCTGCGCGGGCAATATCGAGCTGATCGACAGTGACGGCAATCTATTTCCCGAAAAACGCCAGCGCCGTGACGTACCGTTCCGGCGATTGAACTTCGAGGACATGTTCCTTGAGCGCAAGCCTTATCCACCTGCACCCACTTTGATGATTCGTCGTGAGGCACTGGAGAAGGTCGGTGGTTTCGACCCGAATATCCGCCTCGAGGACTTGCTGATCGAGTTGAAGATTACTCGTGCCGGCTACTTTATCGATGGCTTGAACGTGTTGATGGCGCGTTATCGCAAGCACGCCACCAACTCCTACAAGAACCACCGCTTCATGATCGACAACATCTTGCGCTCCTACGCCTTGTTCAGTGATCACCCGCTGTACGACGAGGTACGCTACAAGTTCCTCAGCTCGATGTTTCTCAAGGTGTCCAATCGCGATCGTAAACTGGCCCGAGAGTTATTGGCGCAGATCCCGCTCAAGGCCTGGAACAAGAAGACCTGGCGGGGCTTGGCTCGTCTGTATTTTTCGCCGCTGGAAAAAGACTGAAGGGGCGCCTAGTCATGGGCTGGATTCAACGCTTTCTTGAAAAGCGCACCAAGCGTGCGGTCCGCAAATTGCCAAAAATCGAGCGGGGCGTAGTGCGTTTTCAGCAGCGCTACCCCGGTTACAGCATCGGCCCCGGCAGTTATGGCTTGCCGGAGGTGCATGACTGGCAGGAAGGCTCCACCCTGAGCATTGGCGCATATTGTTCGATCGCCGAGGGCGTGCAAATTTTCCTCGGGGGGCACCATCGTGCCGACTGGGTGACCACCTATCCTTTTCCAGCGATGCTGCCCCAGGCTGCTCATATCAGGGGTTACGCCGGCACTAATGGAGATGTGCGAGTGGGCAGTGATGTGTGGCTGTGCTCCAACTGCACGGTGTTATCCGGTGTGACCATCGGTCATGGCGCGATTGTTGCGGCGGGGGCTTTAGTCACCAAGGATGTGGAGCCTTATGCGGTGGTTGGTGGCAATCCTGCACGCTTCTTGCGCTGGCGCTTTCCTGAGGAGCAGCGCCAGAAGTTGCTTCAGAGCGCCTGGTGGGACTGGCCGGAAGCTGAGCTGCATGGACTTGTCGATAAGCTGTGTAGCGATGATATCGAAGGCTTTCTAGCCTATGCACGACAACGCTCAGCCTGAACTTTAGAGTCCTCTCTGATTTGAGCCCATGACCGCAGTGTTTGGTGTCATGGGCTTATGTTGGACCAACGACTCAGTGAGCGCCCTGACGTTCCTCGCTTGTCGACAACTGCTTCAGCAACTGGTGCGCCTGGGACGCTGAGGTAGATAGGGCATAACCGGCTTGTAGCGCTTCAAGGTGCTCCTTGAACAGCCATTCGCGGTCTTCGACATAGCGCTGCATGTGTCGCAGATTGCGCTGGCGCAGCGAAGTCCTCAGCGAAGATGGATAAATTCGTAGATCGGCAAGGTCGATCAGACCGAACTCGCCGTTGTCTAGCACCAGCACATTGGCCAGGTGCAACGAGCGGAAGTACACCCCTTTTTCGTGCAACTGCGCCATGAATCTGCCAAAGGCCTTGATCAGTCGCCCACGTTCGTCGGCCGAACTTGCCAGTTGCAGACGCTGGCGCAGGGTTTGTCCCGGTAAAGGTTGGTAGCGCACTGCGTTGCTGCCATCGGCAAGGCGGTACAACCCAAGAATAATCGGAGTAGTGATGCCCAGCTTGCGTAATTGCTCGCTATTGGCGGCAAAACGTTCGGAGTAGGGATTGAATCCTCCTGAGGTGTACCAGCGACGAGGACGAAAGAGTTTGAAGAAACTGCCGTCCTCTAGGCGTAGTACCTTGGGGCCCAGGCCGTCTGCTTCAATGACTTGAGCATTGACGGTCAGCTTTTCGACAGCTGCCGGAGTCAGTGATGCAATCTTTAGGTTCGATGAGCGCTTGGTGCGCTGTTGAATGCACAGGGCAGCGATCAGCGCCAGTGGAATCCACAGCAGGAACCAGTGTTCCTTGGGCCGGGAAATGATCCCGCCGCCTTCGGTCAACCCGGCGCCGATGCCGAAGGCCAGCCAGGTCGAGGCCAGTATCAGCATAGGTGTGGCGCGCAGTTTCCAGCTCTTGAACAGGGCCCAGGCTTGCATGAACAACCACGGCAGCAAACCGAAGATTCCCACGTAGTAGAGAACGCCCAGGGCAAAATTATGCGGCTCTTCCAGAAGAAAGCCGATACCCGGGTCCAGGGACAGGCTGGCGTTGTAACCGTGGCCGATCCAGGGGTGATTGGCGATTTGTTCCAGCGCCAGGCGCCAAAGATCGAAGCGCGAAGAGCTGCCGCGCTCCAGTAGCATCTGTGAAAACAGCACGATGACTGTCGAGCCACCAATGGTCATGCCGGCAAGCAGCATCAGTGAGCGGCGATTCCAGCAGATGAAACTGAGCCAGAGTGCTGCCAGGGTCAGGGCCACCAGTGGGGTTCTAGAGCCTGTCGCGATCAATGCGGCAAGCATGATAGTCATCGCCGGCACGCTCAACCAGAGCATCTGGTAGCGGCGACAGGTCATGCTCAGCCACAACCAGTAGACACAGAAGAAGCCAAAGACGTGGGAGCTCAGCAGGGGGTTGTCGAAGGCTCCGGCACCCACCATGCGTGAGTCGGGGATGTGGTGGTGAGCGAAGACGTACAAATTGAAGATCGAAGCCATCAGGGCAACTATTGCGGCGCAGAAGATCAGTGGCTGCAATATGTCGCTCCGATAACGAGCCAGCAGAGTGCAGCCAGCAAACAGCATCAGCGTATGCAAGGGGGTCTTGATCTCTCCCAGCACGCTTTCGACTGGAGGGCTCCAGGCCAGGCTGACGATGGCCCAGGTGCAGAAGAGCAGCATGGCGACGAAGATCGGCTCCCTTAACAGCCCTTTCAGTTCGCTGGGGCGTGTGCACAGGGCTATCAGCGTCGGAATGCTGAACAGGCCATAGTAGAGCTTGTGCAGCATGCTGCGCCCGGGAAGGAAAAACAGTGCACAAAGCAGCAGCAGGTAGCCCAGCGGCAAAACCCATAGGCAAATGAAATCGAATACTCGATTCGACGTGGTACGAAGAGCATTGGCTTGCATGCTTGAACGTTCATCCCGGAAGTTAAGGCGGCAATCATAACGATTAATCTCCGGCAGTGTCGTTGGTCAGCTGAACAATATCGGCTCCATGGGAGTGCCAGTGCTGCTAGCAAGCTGTGCTAAAGTCAGCCTCCTTTTAGACGACAATCCCGTGATATGACCGATTCCAGTCCTAGCGCAAGCCCCTCGAGCTTGAAAATCTACTTCCGTCTGCTTGGCTATGTTCGGCCCTATATTGGTCTGTTTCTCATCAGCATTGTCGGGTTCCTGATCTTCGCTTCGACCCAGCCCATGCTCGGCTACATCCTCAAGTATTTCGTCGATGGCCTGTCCAATCCTCAGGCCGTGCTGTTTCCAGGAGTGCCCTACCTGCGCGACATGCAATTACTGCAGGCCGTGCCGCTGCTGATCGTGCTGATCGCCGCCTGGCAAGGTCTGGGCTCCTACCTGGGTAACTACTTCCTGGCCAAGGTTTCCCTGGGGCTGGTGCACGATTTGCGGGTCGAGCTTTTCAACAACTTGTTGACCCTGCCCAACCGCTATTTTGACAAGCACAACTCAGGGCACTTGATCTCGCGTATCACCTTCAACGTGACCATGGTCACGGGGGCGGCGACCGACGCGATCAAAGTAGTGATCCGCGAAGGCATGACGGTGATCTTTCTCTTCGCCTCGTTGTTGTGGATGAACTGGCGTCTGACTCTGGTGATGATCGCCATTTTGCCGTTGATTGCGATCATGGTCCGTACCGCCAGCAAGAAATTCCGCAAGCAGAGCAAGAAAATCCAGGTGGCTATGGGCGACGTGACCCACGTTGCCTCGGAAACCATCCAGGGCTATCGCGTGGTGCGCAGCTTTGGCGGCGAGATCTATGAGCAGCAGCGTTTTCTGGCGGCGAGCCAGGGTAATACCGACAAGCAACTGCGCATGACCCGTACGGGAGCGATCTATACCCCGTTGCTGCAATTGGTGATCTACAGCGCCATGGCGGTGCTGATGTTTCTGGTTCTGTATCTTCGGGGCGACGCATCGGCGGGAGAAATGGTGGCCTACATCACCATGGCCGGCCTGTTGCCCAAGCCAATCCGTCAGTTGTCGGAAGTCAGCTCCACCATCCAGAAGGGTGTGGCCGGTGCTGAGAGTATTTTTGAACAGCTGGATGTGGAACCTGAAGTCGACCACGGCACCGTGGAGCACGCCAGCATCAGTGGGCACCTGGAGGTACGTAATCTGAGCTTCACCTATCCAGGTACCGAGCGTCAGGTGCTGGATGACATCAGCTTCAGCGTCGAGCCTGGAAAAATGGTGGCACTGGTGGGCCGTTCCGGTAGCGGCAAATCGACCCTAGCCAACCTGATCCCCCGTTTCTATCACCATGACAAGGGCCAGATCCTTCTGGATGGCACTGAGGTCGAAGATTATCGCCTGCTGAATCTGCGTCGGCATATTGCTCAGGTCACACAACACGTCACCCTGTTCAGCGACACCGTGGCCAACAACATCGCCTATGGCGATCTGGCCGGGGCACCGCGGGCTGACATTGAGAAAGCTGCAGTCGATGCCTACGCCATGGACTTTATTGCCCAGTTGCCGGAAGGTCTGGACACTCAGGTAGGGGAGAATGGCGTGCTGCTGTCGGGGGGGCAGCGCCAGCGCTTGGCCATTGCCCGGGCTTTGTTGAAGAACGCACCGCTACTGATTCTCGATGAGGCTACCTCTGCTCTGGACACCGAGTCCGAGCGGCATATTCAGGCCGCCCTGGATAAAGTCATGAAAGGTCGTACCACCCTGGTGATTGCTCACCGTCTTTCGACCATTGAAAAAGCTGACCTGATCCTTGTCATGGATCAAGGGCGAATTGTCGAGCGTGGGACCCATTCCGAACTACTGGCACAGAACGGCTATTACTCGCGCTTGCATGCGATGGGGCTGGAAGAGCCCGCATCCAGCGGTATCGCCTGAGTCTTTCCGGGGAGTGAACAGGTTCGCTCCCCGTGCTGCGTGGTGTGCAAGGCACTTCGGCAGCATTTGTAGAAATCGCCTTACAGTCTTGACCAAGGCTAAATAATTCCGCGTTTCCCGCTTGTTATGGTTCCTGCCTGAATCATTCGAATGAATCGAGAGGGTCATCCTTCTTGCGCGGGGAGCGGAATGCTGCAACGTTTCGTGTGGAAATTATTACCCAAGATACAGCGTCAGTTCCTGCTGGGGCGTCTGTCGGTGGTGGATCGTCAGGTGGTGAACAAGTCCATGTCCGCCAACTTGCGTTTTCCCGATGCTTTCGCTCATCGAGCCTGCCTGTTCATCCACGTTCCCAAGTGCGCTGGCAGCAGCGTCTGCTCGGCGCTGTTTGATGGTTGGATGCCAGGGCATCTGCCGTTGTATTGGTACGAGCATCAGTTTCCCCAGGCATTCTCCAGCAGTTTCAAGTTCACCTTCGTCCGTGACCCTCTGGAACGAGCCTATTCGGCCTATGCCTTTTTACGCAGCAATCGCCTTGGTTGTCGGGATCAGGCGGCACAGAGCCTGGTGGCGCGCTACCGGGATTTTGATGACTTCGTTGGTCGCTGGCTGCACCCGGAAAATATCCATCGTCAGATTCACTTTGCGCCTCAGACCGATTTCCTCATCGACTCTCTGGGGCACTTGGCCCTAGACTTCGTCGGTTATCAAGAACATCTGCAACGCGACTTTCAGCTGTTGTGCTCGCAGTTGGGGGTCGATGTGCAATTGCCCCACCTCAACTACAGTGAGCAACGCCAACGTATCCCCGTAAGGGAATTTTGTTCGTTACGCAGTCGGCGCCTGGTGCGCCGGGCCTATCTACGCGACTACGAGATGCTGGGTTATGAATAAGCGTGCCTGCGTGCCTGCGGAGCAACCGCAGATCCGTCCTTATGCCCTGTCGCTGTCCTGCGAGGCTCGGGCAGTCCTCAAACGGCAACGGCCTTGCTGCCTTTGGCTCACCGGGTTGTCCGGCGCCGGCAAGTCGACACTGGCCAACTTGCTGGAACTGCGCCTCAACGAGTTGGGTAGGCATACTTTCGTTCTCGACGGCGATAACGTGCGTAGTGGCTTATGCCGCGACCTGGGCATGGAGGTCGAGGCACGCAAGGAGAACATCCGCCGCATGGCAGAGGTGGCGCGGCTGATGGTGGATGCTGGGCTGTTGGTGATCGTCTCGGCAATCTCACCCTTTCGTGCTGATCGTGATGCCGCACGGGCGCTGTTTGCCGCCGGGCAGTTTATTGAGGTGCACATCAGTACCCCCTTTGAGACCTGTGCCCAGCGTGACCCCAAAGGCTTGTATCGGGCGGCGCTGGAAGGTCGGATCAAGGATTTCACCGGTCTTGACAGCCCCTATGAGGCGCCGTTGCATGCCGAATGCGAGATCGATACCGCAACGGTTGAATTACCAGAGGCGATCCGTCGTCTGTTACGGCTCCTGGAGCGGCAATAAGCCGTCAAGAAATCTTCATTGACCCCGTTCAAGCCATAGAACGAGACGGCGCCAACCCTGTGTTAATATCGCGCCCCTGTTCATTTTGTATGTGGGATGCTCCATGAAGTTGTCCATGCCGCGATTCGATCAAGCCCCTGTCTTGGTGGTCGGCGATGTCATGCTCGACCGTTACTGGCATGGTGGTACCTCACGGATTTCCCCTGAGGCACCGGTGCCGGTGGTCAAGGTCGAGCAAATCGAGGACCGCCCGGGTGGTGCCGCTAACGTTGCCCTGAACATCGCCGCTCTCGGCGCTCCGGCGTCTCTGGTGGGGGTGACCGGTGACGATGAGGCTGCCGACAGTCTGGCCAACAGCTTGAAAGGCGCGGGCGTACGGGCGCTGTTCCAGCGCATTGCTCACCAGCCGACCATCGTCAAGCTGCGGGTCATGAGCCGTCACCAGCAGTTGCTGCGTATCGATTTCGAAGAGCCGTTCGCCACTGACGCCCTGGCCCTGGCGGCCGAGGTCGACGCCCTGCTCGACGGGATCAAGGTGCTGGTGCTGTCCGACTACGGCAAGGGCGCGCTGCGTAATCATCAGGTATTGATCGCGGCGGCGCGGGCGCGGGGCATTCCGGTGCTGGCCGATCCCAAGGGCAAGGATTTTTCCATCTATCGCGGCGCCAGCCTGATCACGCCGAATCTCAGCGAGTTCGAAACCATCGTCGGCGGCTGTGCCGATGAGCACGAGCTGGTGAGCAAGGGCGCCAAGCTGATGCACGATCTGGAGCTGGGAGCGCTGCTGGTGACCCGTGGCGAGCACGGTATGACCCTGTTGCGTCCGGAGCACCCGCCCCTGCACCTGCCGGCCCGTGCCCGTGAAGTATTCGATGTCACCGGTGCCGGGGATACGGTGATCTCTACCCTGGCCGCTGCCATTGCTGCCGGTGAAGAGTTGCCCCATGCCGTGGGCCTGGCCAATCTGGCGGCGGGCATCGTGGTCGGCAAGCTGGGGACTGCCGCCATCAGCGCGCCGGAATTGCGCCGGGCGATCCAGCGCGAGGAAGGTTCCGAGCGTGGGGTCCTGAGCCTCGACCAGCTGCTGCTGGCGATTGACGACGCCCGGGCGCACAACGAGAAGATTGTGTTCACCAATGGCTGCTTCGACATTCTCCATGCCGGCCACGTGACCTACCTGGAACAGGCTCGGGCCCAGGGTGACCGGCTGATCGTGGCGATCAACGACGATGCCTCGGTCAGTCGCCTCAAGGGCCCCGGCCGGCCGATCAACAGTGTCGACCGACGCATGGCGGTGCTGGCGGGATTGGGCGCCGTGGACTGGGTGATCAGTTTCCCTGAAGGCACTCCGGAAAACCTGTTGACCCAGGTACGGCCGGATGTGCTGGTCAAGGGCGGCGACTATGGCATCGATCAGGTGGTGGGCGCAGATATCGTCACCGCTTATGGCGGTACGGTGAAGGTGCTGGGGCTGGTCGAGAACAGCTCGACCACCGCCATCGTCGAGAAGATCCGCAAGACCGACAAGGCCGAGTAACGGCCGCAGTGAAAAAAAGGCGCCCGCTCCAGGCGCCTTTTTTTGCCTCAGCCCTGGCGCCTGGCCTTGGCCGGAACCATCTTGCGCAGGATCTGCCGGGCCTTGCCGGTCAGGCGTGAGAGTTTCGAGTCCTTCTCCGGTTCACTCAGGCCTCGTTGCCTGAGCCAGTCCTTCCAGCGAATCCGCTCGTCGCGCACCACCCAGCCTTCCTGCTGGGCGAAGCTTTCTGCCAGGTACAGGCCACGGGTGCTCGCCGGGTGCAACTGGTCCTTCCTCAGGGTGTAGAGCTCGGCGCAAGGTTCGCCGTTCTCCAGGGGCATCAGGTACAGGTCCGGGCGCTTGCGGTCCAGGCGGGCCACCAGTTGATCACCTTCCAGGCGTTCATCGACGTGGAACAGGCTCAGGGACTTGGCTTCCCGGGGCACCTCCAGGCGCAGGTCGTAGATCAGCTGCAGCGATGCCGTGGGCAGGTGGACATAGGCCTGGGGACGCTCGAGCAATTGCAGGTTGGCGCAACGCACCGGCCGCGCCGCGCCGGACAGCGGCGTCAGGCGAAAGGGCAGGGCTTCGCGGTAGTGCAGGGCCCCGGCATAGGGGGCGGGGAGCCAGGTGTCGTTGAAGCGTCCGCCGAGCCAGCCTTCCGGGGTTTCCAGCAGGCATTCCTCGGCAATTTCCTGGATGGCGGTGAGCAGCGGCAGGTTCAGCTCATGGGCCGGCACGTAGCCGGAGATCAGCTTGAGCACCACGTCGCCGCGATCCTGGCGGCGCTGGCGCACCAGTACCCAGTAATCGCGGTTCTGCCAATTCAGGGTCAGGCGCACCGAGACCCCGAGGTTGGCCAGCTCCAGAGCGAAACGCTGGTTATCGGCCACGGTCACCGGGCGTCGGCGCTGCAGGGTCTGGGCGAAGTTCAGCGGCATGCCCACGCTCTGGTAGCACAGGCCTTCGGGAGTCGCTTCGACGAACAGGGGCAGGGTCTTGAAGTTGCTGGGGTTCTTTCTAATCAGCGGTCGCGACATCTCGGCTCCTTCTTGCGTCGGGGTCGGCCGCGTCGGCGGCATCAGTTTTGGCCCAGGGCCTGTCACCCAGCGGGAACAGCCCCTAGAACCTGTGCCACAGTCGTCACGTTATGGGCCAGGTGCAGCGGATTGATTGTCCCGACAATAGCACTGGCCACACCGGGCCGGTCAAACAGCAATTCGAAGCTGGCCCGCACCGGGTCGGTGCCCGGGCTCAGGCACACGTGGCCGCTGGCCAGGGCCTTTTTCACCAGGATGCCCTTGTGCTGGGCGGCGGCATAATCAATGACCGCCCGCTCGGCCTGTTCGTTCAGATTGTAGGTAACCATGGCGCAATCGCCTCGTTCCAAGGCCTTCAAACCGCCGTCCACGGTCTTGCCGGAGAAGCCGAAGCCGCGGATCTTGCCCTCCTGCTTGAGCTGCGCCAGGGTCTGGTAGACCTCGCACTGCTCGAGGATCGCCAGGTCGTTGCCGTCGGAATGCACCAGCACCAGGTCGATGAAGTCGGTTTCCAGGCGTTGCAGGCTGCGTTCCACGGATAGTCGAGTGTGGGCGGCGCTGAAGTCGTGGCGGGACACGCCGTCGGCAAACTCTTCGCCGACCTTGCTGACGATCACCCATTCCTGGCGCTGGCCCCGCAGCAGCGGGCCCAGGCGTTCCTCGCTGCGGCCGTAGGCCGGAGCGGTGTCGATCAGGTTGATGCCCAGGTCGCGGGTCAGTTTGAGCAGCATGCGCGCTTCCTGGTCGTCCGGGATCTGGAAGCCGTTGGGGTATTTCACGCCCTGGTCACGGCCCAGCTTGACCGTGCCCAGGCCCAGGGGGGAAACCATCAGCCCGGTGCTGCCGAAGGGGCGATGCAGGTCGTGCAGGGTTGGCTGGCTCATGGCAGCAGTTGCTCCCAGGCCGTTTGCGCCAGGGGCGGCTTGGGCAGGTCGGGGAGGGCCTGGCTGGGGCCAGGGCGAATGCCATCGCGCTCCAGGGCCGCCAGGACTCGGTCAGCAAAGTCCGGCGCCAGGGCCAGTTTGGTCGGCCAGCCCACCAGCAGGCGGTCTTGTCCGGCGAGGAAGGCGTTGTCCGGGCGGGTCAGGCCTGATTGTGCCGGTTCCGCCCGTTCCACTCGCAAGGTGGCCCATTGCGCCTGGCTCAGGTCGACCCAGGGCAGCAGCTGTCCCAGTTCCTTTTGGGCTGCAGCGATCTGCGCCGCCGGCTCCCGGGCCACGCCGTCGGCTTCGGCGAGATCGCCCCCCAGGTACCAGACCCACTGGCCGTCGGCGGCCGGATGGGTGGTGACGGTGATCCGCGGCTTGGGGCCGCCGCCCAGGCAATGGGCGTACAGCGGTTTCAGGCTGGGTCCCTTGACCAGCACCATGTGCAGCGGGCGTCGCTGCATGGCCGGCTGGCTCAGGCCGAGCGCCTGGAGCAGCTCGGCATTGCCGGCACCGGCGCTGAGGACGATGCGCTGCGCGCGAATTTCCCGATCATCGATCCGCAGGCCCACCAGCTGGCCGCTCTCGCGCAGTGGCTCGATCTTCTGGCCGGCCAGCAGGCTGTCGCCGCCCAGGTCCGCCAGACGCTGGATGACGCTGGGCACGTCCACCACCAGCTCGGCCAGCCGATAGACCTTGCCCTTGAAGCGCTTGTCCTGCAGCGCTGGAGGCAGTTGCTCGCCCTTGACCTGGTCGACCCGGCCGCGCACGGCCTTGCTGGCAAAGAAGCTGGTGAGGTTGCCGGCCAGGGTGCCGGGGGACCAGAGATAGTGGGACTCGGAGAGCAGGCGCACACCGGACAGGTCCAGCTCGCCGGTACCGGCCAGGGCCTCGCGCCAGCGCCGGGGCATGTCGGCGATGGCTTCCGAGGCGCCGGTGAGGGCACCGTGCAGGGCGTACTTGGCGCCGCCGTGAATGATCCCCTGGGACTTCACGCTCTGTCCGCCACCGAGGCTGGCGCTTTCCACCAGTACAGTGGAAAAGCCCTGGCGCCGCAGGCGGGCGTTGAGCCAGAGACCGGCGACGCCTGCGCCGACAATCAGCACATCGGTGGAAATAGCGGATGGCATGCAGCGACCTCGGTAAACAAAACGAAGGCGCAAGTTTCAAGCCTCAAGCCTCAAGCTGCAAGCATGGCACTCACTCTTGCCGCTTGAAGCTTGTCGCTTGAGGCTGCTTTTTAATGCCCGGCGGTTTTCGAGAACAACTGGATCACCACCACGCCGAGGACGATCAGCGCCATGCCCAGCATCGCCGGGATATCCAGCTTCTGGCCGTACAGGAACAGCGCGGCAATGCTGACCATGACGATGCCCATGCCGGCCCATACCGCATAGGCCACGCCCACCGGGACGGTGCGCACTACCAGGGTCAGCATCCAGAAGGCCACGCCGTAGCCGACGATGATCAGCGCCAGGGGCAACGGTGTGCTCAGGCCCTTGACCGCTTTCATTGAAACAGTGGCAATCACTTCCGCGCAGATGGCGATGGCCAGGTAGTAGTAAGCGTTCATGGGAGGGTTCCTCGTGTTTGGGACTGCTTTCTGAGGTCGGCATTCTAGAGACTGCCCAGATGGGGTAAAGTCATTACCTATCTGTTATGGAGATAGGTTGCGCTATGAACATGCAATGGAACCTGGAGCAGTTGCGGCTGTTCGTCAGTGTCGCCGAGCTGCGTTCGTTTTCCGCGGTGGCCCGCCAGCAACGCAAGGCGCAATCGGCCATCAGCAGCGCCATCGCTCTGCTGGAGGAGGACCTGGGGGTCAGCCTGTTCGAGCGCAGCAGCGGGCGCCAGCCCAAGCTCAGCGAAGCCGGCAGTGCCTTGTTGCAGGAGGCGCGGGAGATTCTGCGCCAGTGCGATCGCCTCAATGGCCGGGCCCTGGCCTTGATGCGGGGCCAGGAGGCGCGGTTGCGCCTGGCCCAGGATGAGGCGATGCCTTACCAGCCGGTGCTCGACAGCCTGGAAGCCCTGGCCGAGCGCTTTCCCAGCCTGGAGGTGCAACTGGCCAGCGGCGCCCAGGGCGATGTGGCGCGCAAGCTGGTGGAGCGCCGGGCCGACCTGGGCTTGCTGTTCCACCATGAGCAGATGCCCGAAACCCTGGAGCGTCAGGCCCTGGGCAGCGTTGAAATGGTCACGGTGTGTGCCGTGGGGCATCCCCTGGCCCATGAAAAACGAGTCAATCGCCAGCTCCTGGCCCGGCACCGGCAGTTGCTGATCGCCCCGCAACTCAGTGGTTATCCCGGTGGTGAGCAAGTCAGCCCCCAGGTCTGGCGGGCGGACAGCTTCTACGTGATGGCCGAATGGCTGATGCGTGGCCTTGGTTGGGCCTGGTTGCCGCGGCATGTGGTGCAGTACCCGACCTATCAGCATCAGATGGTGGAGCTGGTCAGCGAATGGACGCCGCCGGCGCTGGTGGTTGAGCTGGCCTGGCGCCGCGACGAGCCCCTGGGGCCGGCCGCGCGCTGGCTGGCGGAACGTTTTGCCGTGCACCTGAAGGCGATCGGCTAAAAAACCGATAAACTCCGCCGCCATGAATAGAACTCTCTATACCGCACTGTTTTACCTGGGGCTGCCATTGGTAGCGATTCGCCTGTGGCTGCGTTCGCGCAAGGCCCCGGCTTATGCCAAGCGCATTGGCGAGCGCTTCTCTCTGGGCTTGCCGGTGATGCAGACCGGCGGTATCTGGGTGCATGCGGTGTCCGTGGGCGAGAGCATTGCCGCGGCGCCAATGATCCGGGCCCTGTTGGCCCGTCATCCGCAACTGCCGATTACCGTGACCTGCATGACCCCCACCGGCTCCGAGCGCATTCAGGCGCTGTTCGCCCATGAGCCGCGCATCCAGCATTGCTACCTGCCTTACGATCTGCCTTGCGCTGCTGCGCGCTTTCTCGATCGGGTGCAGCCCAAGCTGGCGGTGATCATGGAAACCGAACTGTGGCCCAACCACATCGACCAGTGCGCTCGGCGCGGGATTCCGGTGGCCCTGGCCAATGCCCGATTGTCCGCGCGTTCGGCCAAGGGTTATGGGCGCTTTGCCGGTCTGACGGCGCCGATGCTGGCGCAGATGAGCCTGTTCGCGGTGCAGACCGAGACCGAGGCCCAGCGTTTCCGGGAGCTGGGCGCGCGTCCCGAGACGGTGGAAGTGACAGGCTCGATCAAGTTCGACCTGAGCATCGATCCGCAACTGCTGGTGCGTGCCCGTGAGCTGCGCCAGCAGTGGCAGGCCATGGACCGCCCGGTATGGATCGCCGCCAGTACCCACGAAGGTGAAGACGCCGTGGTGCTCGACGCCCATCGACAACTGCTGGCCAGTTACCCGAATGCCTTGCTGATTCTGGTGCCACGGCACCCGGAACGCTTCAACTCGGTGTACGAGCTGTGTCGGCAACAGGGTTTCACGACCATTCGCCGCTCCGCCGGCGAGCCAGTGGACGCCACCACCTCGGTGTTGCTGGGGGACACCATGGGCGAGTTGCTGTTCCTCTATGCCCTGGCCGACAGCGCCTTTGTCGGTGGCAGCCTGGTGGCCAACGGCGGGCACAATCTGCTGGAGCCGGCGGCGCTGGCCAAGCCGGTGATCAGCGGGCCGCACCTGTTCAACTTCCTGGAAATCGCCGCGATGCTGCGCGAGGCCGGAGCCTTGCAGGAGGTGGATGACGCCGAGGGGCTGGCGGTGGCGGTGCAGCGTCTGTTCGAGTTGCCCCGGGATGCGCAGAAGATGGCCGAGGCCGGGCTCAAGGTGCTCAAGGCCAACCAGGGGGCCTTGCAGCGGTTGTTGGATGGCCTTGATCGTCTCTTGAACAGGCACTGATCGTCCGTCTGTAGCCGCTGCCGCAGGCTGCGTTCGGCGGCGTAGCGGCCACAAAAAAAGGCCACCCGCAAAGGTGGCCTTTTTCATGGCTCCAGGCTTCAGGGACGAGCCTTGAGCTGCTCCTGTGCGGCCTTGGCCAGGTCCGGCGGCAGGAAGTCGCGGTCCGGGTTGTAGTCGGCCTTGAGGTAGCGCGACAGGTCCTGCAGGTCGCCGGGGTTGAGGGTGCCGGCGGCCTGTTTCAGGCGCAGGTTGTCGAGGATGTAGTCGTAGCGGCTGTTGTTGTAGTTGCGCACCGAGGTGTACAGCTGACGTTGGGCATCCAGCACGTCGACGATATTGCGCGTCCCCACCTGATAGCCGATTTCCGTGGCTTCCACGGCGCTCTGGTTGGAGATGATCGACTGGCGTCGGGCCTGGACCTGTTCGACATCGGTGTTCACCGCGCGATGCAGGTTGCGGGTGTTCTCCACCACCTGGCGACGCAGGGATTCGCGCTGCTGCTCGGTCTGGCTCAGGCGCGAGTAGGACTCGCGGACCTGGGAGCTGGTCAGGCCGCCGCTGTAGATCGGGATGTTCAGTTGCAGGCCGATGGAGCGCTGCTCGACATCGCTGCCGTAGCGCGTCAACGGGTTGGGGTTGCTGAAGCCCAGGGCGTCGTTATCGCCTTTCTTGTACTGCGCCACGGCGTCCAGGGTCGGGGCGTGCCCGGCCTTGCGCTGCTTGAGGGTTTCCTCGGCGGCGCTGACCGCGTAGTTGCTGGCCAGCAGGTTGAGGTTCTGCCGGGCGGCGGTGTCGACCCAGGCCTTGGCGTCGTTGGGCGTCGGTGCCAGCACCGGCAGGGTGTGGACAATGCCCTGGATCGAGTTGTACTCGCGGTTGGTCAGGGTGATCAGCGCTTCGAAAGCGTCATCCACCTGACGCTGGGCGAGGATCCGGTTGGCCCGGGCGGTGTCGTAGCTGGCCTGGGCCTGCAGGACGTCGGTCTTGTCCGACAGACCCACGTCGAAGCGTTCGTTGGACTGGTCCAGTTGACGCTTGAAGGCGGCTTCCTCGGCCTTGGTCGAGGCCAGGTTGTCCTGGGCGCGCAACACCGCGAAGTAGTTTTCCGCGCTTTGCAGGATCAGGTTCTGTTCGGTGGCCGAGAGCTGCAGCGAGGCCTGCTCGTTGATGTCCTTGGCGGCCTGCAGCTGGAACCAGCGGTCGGCGCGGAACAGCGGCTGGGCCAGGGTCGCCTGGTAGACGTTGCCGCTGCGGGTCGAGGCCATGGATGGCTCATCGAACTTGGTGCGGGTGTTGTTGATGTCCGCCCCCGCCGAGAGGTTGGGCAGCAGCCCGGCGCGGGCCTGGGGCACCACTTCCTTCTGGGCGCCGTACTGAGCGCGGGCAGCGGCCAGATCGGCGTTGTTGTCCACCGCTTCCTGGTAGACGCTGACCAGATCGGTCTTGGTGGTCAAAGGCGCTTCTGCTGCCCATGCCATTCCATTGGACGCACAAGACACGGCAACAGCCAGT
Organism: Pseudomonas sp. Os17; assembly: GCF_001547895.1. NCBI lineage: Bacteria > Pseudomonadati > Pseudomonadota > Gammaproteobacteria > Pseudomonadales > Pseudomonadaceae > Pseudomonas > Pseudomonas sp. Os17. The sequence goes on from NZ_AP014627.1 coordinate 593,811, forward strand.
GAGAGTTTGCGCAGCATTCGGCGATCCCTAGAGTTGATATTACGGAGATAATCCAGGCGCCAAGGCTAAGGCGCGGTCCATGGAGCGTCAAGGTTCGACATAGGGCAGGGAGTGTAGAGCTGCTGACCTAGGGCAACAATCCTGCAATTACGCCATTCATCCTGCTTATTGCACCGGTGTTGGCGTTCTGTCCCGGCTTTGTCTAGACTGGCGCGGTTCTTGTCGGGGTGCCTTGCTATGAGGCTGAGATCGGATAATCCGGATCCCGTTGAACCTGATCAGGTTAGCGCCTGCGTAGGGAACAAGATTTCTCGTCACCCGGCGAGTCCTCTTGTGCTTCGTCCGGGATGTTGTTCGACAATCGAACACCCCTCGAGTACCAAGCACTGCACTCACTAGTTGCTTAGACAGGGTGCGTCCGTCCGTTACAGGTTCGCTCCGACAACAATCCACTGCCTGGATGCTGTCTGGAGAGCCCGTGATGACGACAAAACTAAAAAACGCTAGCAACCTCAGTGAGTCGGCCCAAGTCGACCAACAATCGGTTCAGCCCTTTACCCGCTCGCAAAAAATCTATGTCCAGGGTTCGCGCCCGGACATCCGCGTGCCCATGCGCGAAATCACCCTGGACGTGACCCCCACCGATTTCGGTGGCGAGATCAACGCCCCGGTGACCGTGTACGACACCTCCGGCCCCTACACCGACCCGAACGTGGTGATCGATGTGCGCAAGGGCCTGGGCGATGTGCGTTCGGCGTGGATCGAAGACCGTGGCGACACCGAGCGCCTGCCCGGCCTGAGCTCCAACTTCGGCCAGCAGCGCCTGGCGGACCCGGAACTGACCCAGCTGCGTTTTGCCCACGTCAACAACCCGCGCCGGGCCAAGGCCGGGGCCAACGTCAGCCAGATGCACTACGCGCGCAAAGGCATCATCACCGCCGAGATGGAATACGTCGCCATCCGCGAAAACATGAAGCTGCAGGAGGCCCGCGCCGCCGGCCTGCTGAACCAGCAACACGCCGGCCACAGCTTCGGCGCCAGCATCCCCAAGGAAATCACCCCCGAGTTCGTGCGCGAGGAAATCGCCCGTGGTCGCGCGATCATTCCGGCCAACATCAACCACGTTGAACTGGAACCGATGATCATCGGCCGCAACTTCCTGGTGAAGATCAACGGCAACATCGGCAACAGCGCCCTGGGTTCCTCCATCGAGGAAGAAGTGGCGAAACTGACCTGGGGCATCCGCTGGGGTTCGGACACGGTGATGGACCTGTCCACCGGTAAGCACATCCATGAAACCCGCGAGTGGATCATCCGCAACTCGCCGGTGCCGATCGGCACCGTGCCGATCTACCAGGCCCTGGAAAAGGTCAACGGCGTGGCCGAGGACCTGACCTGGGAGCTGTTCCGCGACACCCTGATCGAACAGGCCGAACAGGGCGTGGACTACTTCACCATCCACGCCGGGGTGCTGCTGCGCTATGTGCCGCTGACCGCCAAGCGGGTCACCGGCATCGTGTCCCGTGGCGGTTCGATCATGGCCAAGTGGTGCCTGGCGCACCACAAGGAGAACTTCCTCTACACCCACTTCGACGAAATCTGCGAAATCATGAAGGCCTACGACGTCAGCTTCTCCCTGGGAGATGGCCTGCGTCCGGGTTCGATTGCCGACGCCAACGACGAAGCCCAGTTCGGCGAGCTGGAAACCCTCGGCGAGCTGACCAAGATCGCCTGGAAGCATGACGTGCAGTGCATGATCGAAGGCCCGGGCCACGTCCCGATGCAGTTGATCAAGGAAAACATGGACAAGCAGCTGGAGTGCTGCGACGAGGCGCCGTTCTACACCCTCGGCCCGCTGACCACCGACATCGCTCCCGGTTACGACCACATCACCAGCGGCATCGGTGCGGCAATGATCGGCTGGTTCGGTTGCGCCATGCTCTGCTACGTCACGCCCAAGGAGCACCTGGGCCTGCCGAACAAGGATGACGTGAAGACCGGGATCATCACCTACAAGATCGCCGCCCACGCCGCCGACCTGGCCAAAGGTCACCCCGGCGCGCAGATCCGCGACAACGCCTTGTCCAAGGCGCGTTTCGAGTTCCGCTGGGAGGACCAGTTCAACCTGGGCCTGGACCCGGATACCGCCCGTTCGTACCACGACGAAACCCTGCCCAAGGACTCGGCCAAGGTGGCGCATTTCTGCTCCATGTGCGGGCCGAAGTTCTGCTCGATGAAAATCACTCAGGAAGTTCGCGAGTACGCGGCCAACCAGCGCATCGACGCGGTGGACGTGGACGTCGCCAAGGGCCTGGCGGAGCAGGCCGAGCGCTTCAAGCAGGAAGGCAGCCAGCTGTACAAGAAGGTCTAAGCCACGAGCTGCAAGCTTCAAGTGGAAAGCAAAGGGCGACGTGCTTTTTCTTGACGCTTGAGGCTTGCAGCTTGCTCCTGTCCCTTTTGAGATATATCCCTTGAACAGTCCAAGTACCTATTCCCCCAATCTTGCGGTGCCCGCCGACAAGCGTGTGTTTGGCGCCCGGGATCTGTTTTCCCTGTGGTTCTCCCTCGGCATCGGTTTGATGGTGCTGCAGACCGGTGCGCTGTTGGCGCCAGGCCTGGGGCTGTCTCATGCGTTGCTGGCGATCTTTCTTGGCACCGCTGTGGGCGTTCTGCTGCTGGCGGCGGTGGGGGTGATCGGTAGCGACACCGGTCTGTCGTCCATGGCTGCGCTCAAGCTCAGCCTGGGCCGCCGCGGCGCCAGTCTGCCGGCGTTGCTCAACCTGCTGCAGTTGGTGGGCTGGGGCGCGTTTGAAATCATCGTCATGCGCGATGCCGCCAGCCTCCTGGGCACCCGGGCCTTCAGTGAAGGCAGCCTGCTGGCCAATCCGCTGCTCTGGACCCTGTTTTTCGGTGCCCTGGCGACCTTGCTGGCGGTCAGTGGCCCCTTGACCTTTGTCCGCCGGATCCTGCGCAAGTGGGGCATCTGGCTATTGCTCGCGGCGTGCCTGTGGCTGACCTGGAACCTGTTCGCCCGGGCCGACCTGGCGGCGCTCCGGGCTCAGGCCGGGGATGGCTCGATGCCGTTTGCCGCAGGCTTCGACATCGCCATTGCCATGCCCTTGTCGTGGTTGCCGCTGATCGCCGACTACTCGCGCTTCGGCAAGCGCGCCAAGAGCGTGTTCGGCGGCACGGCCCTGGGTTTTTTCATCGGCAATTTCTGGCTGATGAGCCTGGGCGTTGCCTACACCCTGGCCTTCGCCCCGAGCGGTGAGGTGAATGCCTTGCTGTTGGCGCTGGCCGGTGCCGGGTTGGGGATTCCGCTGCTGCTGATCCTGCTGGACGAGTCGGAGAACGCCTTTGCCGACATTCATTCGGCGGCGGTTTCCAGTGGCATTCTGCTGCGCCTGAAGGTCGAGCACCTGGCCCTGGCCATCGGTGTGCTCTGCACCCTGATCGCCTGCCTGGCACCGCTGGCCCAGTATCAGAACTTCCTGCTGTTGATCGGCTCGGTGTTCGCGCCGCTGTTTGGCGTGGTGCTGGTGGATCACTTCATCCTGCGCCGACGCTGCGGGGATGATTCGCTGTCAGCCTGGCGCTGGACCGCGCTGTTGGCCTGGCTGGGTGGGGTGAGCACCTATCACCTGCTGGCCAACCTGTATCCGGATGTCGGGGCTACCCTGCCGTCGCTGCTGCTGGCAGGGCTGTTGCAGTGGCTGCTGGGCCGGGCGCTCAGTTCCCGGGAAACAGCTCGGGCTTGAGCACGCCCTTGAGGCGGTCGTAGGGAATCTGCAATTCGATATGGCCCAGCACCGAGGGCGCGATGGTGCTGACGTCGTACTTGAGGGTCACGGCTTTCTGGGTCAGCGCCACGTTGGCGGTTTTCTGGAACGGCCAGGTCTTGATGAATTCGGCTTCGCGATCCAGGTGGGTGCTGATCAACCAGTTGTTGTGGGCGACCCGCGCGGCCTTCCAGAACATCTCCTCCTGGCCGGGCAGCAGCATGTCCGCCAGGCTCAGCGCCCGATGCTGCTGGCGCGAATAGTTGACGAAGCCCCGGCCCGGGGTGCCGTTGGCGGCACCGGTGTCCAGGTAGCTGGCCAGCTCGATGATCACCAGGCCGTCATGCTGCTCGCGTACCTTGGATTGCAGGTACATGCCGTGGCGGTCCGCTGCGCTGCGCAGGAACTGCTCGCGGTAGGCTTCCAGGCTGGCCGGCAGCGCTGCGTCGGGGCTGGTGCGGGTCATTTGCAGCAGGCGTTTTTCGACGATGGCATCCAGTTGCGGCTCGGCGGGAAAGTGCACGGTGTCGAGGTTGACCAGCGGACAGTCGGCGCCGCTGCAGCCGGGCTTGAGCTGCTCGGACTTCTCGCGCTTGGTTTCCAGCGGCGTGTTGTAGCTTGGCTGAAACAGGCTTTGGCAGGCGCCCAGGGTCAGGGCGATACAGGCCACGGAGGCGATTTTTACAAGCGACATGGGCGTCCTTCATAAACCAGGGGGAGGCATGGGTTACCGGCTTCGACTGCCTGCGAGGCAGTCGGTTCGCCACTAAGCTCAATAGAGGCAATTAGATTAGGTTTAGCCCCTCGCCGTCTATCCCGCTGAGGCTAAAGGGGCTGCATCGGCAGCGGCGGGCGCGTTAGGATGGCGCGAAGTCGAGGGGGATCCTCGGGACGAACAGGCTGTACACGAGGATTGCTATGACTGACTTTGCCAACTCCACGCCGAGTGCCGTCGAGATCATCCGGCGCGAGAACTGCTTCCAGGGTTTCTATCGGCTCGACCGCCTGCAACTGCGTCATGAATTGTTCGCCGGTGGCATGGGGCGGGAAATCAATCGTGAGGTTCTGCTGCGTCACGATGCGGTGTGCGTACTGCCGTACGATCCGCAGCGCGATGAGGTGGTGCTGATCGAACAGTTTCGCATCGGTGCCATGGGCAAGGCCGCCACGCCCTGGCTGGTGGAACTGGTGGCCGGGTTGATCGACAAGGACGAGCAGCCGGAAGAGGTGGCGCGTCGTGAGGCGCAGGAGGAAGCTGGCCTGGAAATCTCGGCGCTGTGGCCGATGATCGAGTATTTCCCGTCGCCAGGGGGCAGCACCGAATTCGTTCATCTGTTCCTGGGACGATGCGACAGCAGTGCCGCCGGCGGGTTGCACGGGCTGGAGGAAGAGGCGGAAGACATCCGGGTTTCGGTGATGGCCTATGAAGATGCGCAGCAGGCCATGCGCGATGGGCGGATCTGCAATGCCGCCAGCATCATTGCCTTGCAGTGGCTGGCGCTCAATCGCGCTGAAGTGAGGGGGTTATGGTCGTAAACAAGGTACGCGACCGCTATCGGGTGGATCTGGCGGGGCTGCAAGCTTCCTGCGAGGCCAACTATGCCCGACTGATGCGCCTGCTGCCTGACATGCGCAACCAGCCTGTGGCTCGGCGCATCGCCGTGACCCAGGGCGAGCAGATGCTCGGCGTCCTGGCCCTGGAAGTGGTGCTGACCTGCCCTTACACCACCACCTTGCAGGTGCGCCAGGAGCACAGTCTGCCCTGGCTGCCGGTGCCGCAACTGGAGGTACAGGTCTATCACGATGCGCGCATGGCGGAAGTCATCAGCGCCGAGCATGCCCGGCGGTTTCGCAGCATCTATCCCTATCCGAATGCCTTCATGCACCAGCCGGACGAGAAGGCCCAGCTGAATGTTTTCCTGGGGGAGTGGCTGAGCCATTGCCTGGCCTGTGGGCACGAGTTCGAAGCCGTGCGCTAGATGTGAACTGGGTCCGCTTCCCGGGTTTCCTCTTTTTTGCTTCCCCCAGCATAATTACCGCCTTCATCATGCTTTGTGCCCTTGCACCGGGAGAACGCCGTGCCAAGCGTATCCGCACTGACTGCCGACGACTCGGTGCTGCTGGTGCAACTGTCCGATAGCCATCTGTTTGCCGAGACCGACGGTGCGCTGCTGGGCATGAACACCGCCGACAGCCTGCAACGGGTCATCGACCTGGTGCTGGCGCAGCAGCCGCGTATCGACCTGATGCTGGCCACCGGCGATCTGTCCCAGGACGGCACTCTGGAGTCCTATCAGCGCTTTCGTCAGTTGACCCGGCAGATTCCGGCGCCAGGCCGCTGGTTGCCCGGTAATCACGACGAGCCACAGGTCATGCAGCTGGCGACGCGGGACAGCGATCTGCTGGAACCGGTCATCGACATCGGCAACTGGCGCATAACCCTGCTGGATTCGTCGGTGCCCGGTTCAGTGCCGGGCTATCTGCAGGACGACCAGTTGCAATTGCTGGCCCGCTCCCTGGGCGAGGCGCCCGAGCGTCATCACCTGATTTGCCTGCACCACCATCCGGTGTCCATCGACTGCGCCTGGATGGAGCCCATCGGCCTGCGCAATGCCGAGGCGCTGTTTGCCGTGCTCGACCGCTTCCCCCAGGTTCGCGCCTTGCTCTGGGGGCATGTGCATCAGGAGATCGACCGCTTGCGTGGCGACGTGCGGCTGTTGGCCTCACCCTCTACCTGCATCCAGTTCGAGCCCGGCAGCGACGATTTCAAGGTCGAAGAACAGGTGCCCGGCTATCGCTGGCTGCGCCTGCTGCCCGATGGACGGTTGGAAACCGGTGTACAACGGGTCCACGGCTACGCATTCAGCATCGATTACGGCAGCAACGGCTACTGAAGCGGCTTCGTTAGCTGCCGTCATCCCTGTAAACTGCGGCTTTTGCCCAGGTGCACAGGGAGTTCGCATGTCCGGTTCGATCCTTTATATCCACGGCTTCAACAGTGCGCCCGCGTCAACCAAGGCCTCCCAGTTGCGGCGCGTCATGGAGCAGTTGGGGCTGGGCGAGCAATTGCGCGTACCGGCCCTGCATCACCATCCGCGCCAGGCCATTGGCCAGCTGGAACAGGCGATTGCCGAACTCGGTCGTCCATTGCTGGTCGGCAGCTCGCTCGGCGGCTACTATGCGACTCACCTTGCCGAGCGCTATGGTCTGAAAGCCCTGCTGATCAACCCTGCTGTCAGCCCGCACCGGATGTTCGACGGTTATCTGGGCACGCAGAAGAACCTGTACACCGACGAAACCTGGGAACTGACCCACGACCACGTGGCGGCGCTGGCGGCGCTGGAAGTCGCGCCACTCCAGGACCCGCAGCGTTATCAGGTGTGGTTGCAGACCGGGGACGAGACGCTGGACTATCGCAGCGCCGAGCGCTACTACCGCGCCTGTGCCTTGCGCATCCAGGCCGGCGGCGATCATAGTTTCCAAGGATTTACCGGACAATTGCCGGCAATGTTGAATTTTGCCGGCATCACTGCCGATCAGTACCAGGCGATCGACTTCACGGCACTGTGAAGCCTCGCCCCATATTCATTGAACGACTAACGACGAGAACCCATGGCCACTCCCAGCGCTAGCTCTTATAACGCAGACGCCATCGAAGTCCTCTCGGGACTCGACCCGGTGCGCAAACGCCCGGGCATGTACACCGACACCACGCGGCCCAACCACCTGGCCCAGGAAGTCATCGACAACAGTGTCGACGAAGCCCTGGCCGGCCATGCGAAGTCGATACAGGTCATCCTGCACGCCGATCACTCCCTGGAAGTCTCCGACGACGGCCGCGGCATGCCCGTGGACATCCACCCGGAAGAGGGCGTCTCCGGGATCGAGCTGATCCTCACCAAGCTCCACGCCGGCGGCAAGTTCTCCAACAAGAACTACCAGTTCTCCGGCGGTCTGCACGGGGTGGGTATTTCCGTAGTCAACGCCCTGTCGAATCAGGTGCGGGTACGGGTCAAGCGCGACGGCAACGAATACCAGATGACCTTCGCCGATGGCTACAAGGCCAGCGAGCTGGAAGTGGTCGGCACCGTCGGCAAGCGCAACACCGGCACCAGCGTGTACTTTGCCCCGGACCCGAAATACTTCGATTCGCCGAAATTCTCCGTCAGCCGCCTCAAGCACGTGCTCAAGGCCAAGGCCGTGCTGTGCCCGGGGCTGCTGGTGAGCTTCGAGGACAAGTCCAGCGGCGAGAAGGTCGAGTGGCATTACGAAGATGGCCTGCGTTCCTACCTGGTGGACGCGGTCAGTGAATTCGAGCGCCTGCCCAACGAGCCGTTCTGCGGCAGCCTGGCAGGCAACAAGGAAGCGGTGGACTGGGCCCTGCTGTGGCTGCCCGAAGGCGGCGACAGCGTTCAGGAAAGCTACGTCAACCTGATCCCCACGGCCCAGGGCGGTACCCACGTCAACGGCCTGCGCCAGGGCCTGCTGGATGCCATGCGCGAGTTCTGCGAATTCCGCAACCTGCTGCCCCGCGGCCTGAAGCTGGCCCCGGAAGACGTCTGGGAGCGCATCGCCTTCGTCCTGTCGATGAAGATGCAGGACGCGCAATTCTCCGGCCAGACCAAGGAGCGGCTGTCGTCCCGTGAGGCGGCGGCGTTCGTGTCCGGAGTGGTCAAGGACGCCTTCAGCCTGTGGCTCAATGCCAACCCCGAGTTGGGCATGCAACTGGCGGAGCTGGCCATCAGCAACGCCGGCCGCCGCCTGAAGGCCAGCAAGAAGGTCGAGCGCAAGCGCATTACCCAGGGCCCGGCACTGCCCGGCAAGCTGGCGGACTGCGCCGGCCAGGACCCGATGCGTTCCGAGCTGTTCCTGGTGGAGGGTGATTCCGCGGGTGGTTCGGCCAAGCAGGCACGGGACAAGGAATTCCAGGCGATCCTGCCGCTGCGCGGCAAGATCCTCAACACCTGGGAAGTGGACGGCAGCGAAGTTCTGGCCAGCCAGGAAGTGCACAACATTGCGGTGGCCATCGGTGTCGATCCGGGCGCCGAGGACATGAGCCAGCTGCGCTACGGCAAGATCTGCATCCTCGCCGACGCCGACTCCGACGGTCTGCACATCGCCACCTTGCTCTGTGCCCTGTTTGTCCAGCATTTCCGTCCGCTGGTGGATGCCGGCCACGTCTATGTGGCCATGCCGCCGCTGTACCGCATCGACCTGGGCAAGGAAATCTACTACGCCCTGGACGAGGCCGAGCGCGACGGCATTCTCGACCGCCTGGTGGCCGAGAAGAAACGCGGCAAGCCCCAGGTCACCCGATTCAAGGGGCTGGGTGAAATGAACCCGCCGCAGTTGCGCGAGACCACCATGGACCCGAACACTCGGCGCCTGGTGCAGTTGACCCTGGACGACGTCGAGGCTACCGCGGAAATCATGGACATGCTGCTGGCGAAGAAACGCGCCGGTGATCGCAAATCCTGGCTGGAGTCCAAGGGCAACCTGGCCGAGGTGCTGGCCTGATGCACAGAGGTTTTGCCCTGGCCCTAGCGCTATTGGCAACCTCGGTGGTGGCCGCGCCTGCGCCCGAACTGACCTTGCTGTCCGAGCATCCTGTGGAAGGCATGCGCGGTGGCAATCTGTCTGGGCTGGCGCTGTGCGGCCAGGAGCTGTGGACGGTTTCCGACCGCGACGACGATCAGATCTACAAGCTCGATACCCGCGACAGCGTCTGGCAGGCCGAGGCCCTCAAGCTGGAAGTGCCGGCGGTGCCGGACACGGGCTTGCCCTGGGGCTTGAAGTCGCGGACCTGGGCCGCGTCCTTCGTGCGTGGCGGCGACCTGGATTTCGAAGGCATCTCCTGCGACGCCGCGGGCAACAAATATGTGGTCAGCGAGGCTCACGCCACGGTGCTCAAAGTCCCGGCGCAAGGCGCTCCGGCCTGGTTGAAGATTTCGCCGATCATGGTCCGTGAAGCGCGGGCCAGCGGCATGCTCCTGCATTTCAACGCCTTGTTCGAAGGCCTGGCGGTGAACCCCGCCGGTGACCGGATCTGGCTGGCGGCAGAGCGAGAGCGGCGCGGGCTGTTGTTGATCAAGCGGGGGCAGACCACCTGGGACTGTGATGGCGGTTGCGTGCTGCTCAGTGAGGCCGGCTCGGAAATGCAGCCACCGCAGGTGCCCAACGCCAAGGCGGTGTCCCGGGACTTTGCCGACCTTTCGCTGTTCGATGGCAAGCTGTTCACCCTGGAGCGCAATGCCTACCAGATCTGCCGCCGGGATGCGCAGAGCGCCAAGGTTGAGCTGTGCTGGTCCTTTGCGGCCGAGGCGCTGCTGGAACACCGGCGTTATCCACAGCCTTACGGCTTGGCGGAGGCTCTGGTGGTGGATGCCAAGGGTGCCTGGATCGGGCTGGACAACAACAACGGCGCCCGCGCCGATGGCGAGGCCCGCCCCATCGTCTGGCGCTTTGCCGCCCCTGAAGGCGGCTGGAGTGCCAAGCCATGAGCCAGCAACCGGGCAAGAGCGCCGGGCGGGTGATGCTGATCCTGGCCTGGGCCGCGGCGCTGTTCCTGGCCACGCGGTTCTTCGCCGACTGGGAGGCTCGCCAGGAGAACCCCAACACTGTCGTCAGTTCGCAACAACATGAGGGTTACATCGAAGTGAAGCTGGTCGGTAACGGCCAGGGGCATTTCGTTGCCAGCGGCCATATCAACGGGCAGCCGGTGCAATTCATGCTCGATACCGGGGCTACCGAAGTCTCGATTCCTTCCGGGCTCGCCGAGCGCCTGGGCCTGGATCGCGGGGTGCCGGTGACCCTGAGTACCGCCAACGGGCGCAGCGAGGGTTATCGGACCCGCATCGAGCGTCTGCAACTGGGGGATATCGTTCTCCAGGACGTCAGGGCCCTGGTGGCCCCGGGGCTCGACGGCGACCAGATTTTGCTGGGCATGAGCGCTTTGAAGAAACTTGAATTTACTCAGCGCGGCGGCACCATGCTGCTGCGCCAGACCACGAACCAATGAGGCCCGCATGAGCGACTCCCTTGATCTCAGCCTGGATGGCGTAGAACGCCGGTCACTGGCTGACTTCACCGAAAGTGCCTACCTCAACTACTCCATGTACGTGATCATGGACCGTGCTTTGCCGCATATCGGCGACGGCCTGAAACCGGTACAGCGGCGTATCGTCTACGCCATGAGTGAGCTGGGGCTGGATGCCGATTCCAAGCACAAGAAATCCGCGCGTACCGTGGGTGATGTGCTCGGTAAGTTCCACCCTCACGGGGATTCCGCCTGCTACGAAGCCATGGTGCTGATGGCCCAGCCCTTCAGCTACCGCTACACACTGGTGGATGGCCAGGGCAACTGGGGTGCGCCGGACGATCCCAAGTCCTTCGCGGCCATGCGTTACACCGAGGCGCGTCTGTCGCGCTATTCCGAAGTGCTGCTCAGCGAGCTGGGCCAGGGCACGGCAGACTGGGGGCCGAACTTCGACGGCACCTTGCAGGAACCTCTGGTATTGCCGGCGCGTCTGCCGAATATCCTGCTCAACGGCACCACCGGTATCGCCGTGGGCATGGCCACCGACGTGCCGCCGCACAACCTGCGGGAAGTGGCTTCGGCCTGCGTGCGTCTACTGGACGAACCCAAGGCCACGGTGGAGCAGCTCTGCGAGCATATCCAGGGGCCGGATTACCCCACCGAAGCGGAAATCATCACCCCGCGCGCCGACCTGCTGAAGATCTATGAAACCGGCCGTGGCTCGGTGCGCATGCGCGCCGTGTATCGGATCGAGGATGGCGACATTATTGTTACCGCACTGCCGCACCAGGTCTCCGGGGCCAAGGTACTGGAGCAGATCGCCGCGCAGATGCAGGCCAAGAAGCTGCCGATGGTGGCCGACCTGCGGGACGAGTCGGACCACGAGAACCCCTGCCGCATCGTGATCATCCCGCGCTCCAACCGGGTCGATCCCGATGAGCTGATGCAGCATCTGTTCGCCACCACCGAGCTGGAGTCGACCTACCGGGTCAACATCAACATTATCGGTCTGGACGGCAAGCCGCAGTTGAAGAACCTGCGGGCGTTGCTGGTGGAATGGCTGGAGTTCCGGGTGGCCACCGTGCGCCGGCGCCTGCAGTTCCGCCTGGACAAGGTCGAGCGTCGCCTGCACCTGTTGGACGGCTTGCTGATCGCCTACCTCAACCTGGATGAAGTGATCCACATCATCCGCACCGAGGAGCATCCACGGGCCAAGCTGATCGAGCGTTTTGCCCTCAGCGAAATCCAGGCCGACTACATCCTCGACACCCGTCTGCGGCAACTGGCGCGTCTGGAAGAGATGAAGCTGCGGGCCGAGCAGGACGAGTTGCTCAAGGAGCAGGCCAAGCTGCAAGCCCTGCTCAACAGCGAAACCAAGCTCAAGAAGCTGGTGCGCACCGAATTGCTGCAAGACGCAGAAACCTACGGCGACGATCGTCGTTCGCCGATCGTCGCCCGCGCGGAAGCCAAGGCCCTGTCGGAAAACGAGCTGATGCCCACCGAGCCGGTGACCATCGTTCTGTCGGAAAAAGGCTGGGTCCGTTGCGCCAAGGGGCATGATATTGACGCCACGGGTCTGTCCTACAAGGCCGGTGACGGCTACAAGACCGCCGCTGCCGGGCGGTCCAACCAGTTTGCGGTGTTCATCGATTCCACCGGCCGCAGTTACTCGGTGGCGGCCCACACGCTGCCATCGGCCCGTGGCCAGGGCGAGCCGCTGACCGGTCGCCTGACGCCGCCGCCGGGTGCGACCTTCGAATGCGTGCTGCTGCCGGATGACGAGGCTCTGTATGTGATCGCATCCGACGCGGGCTACGGTTTCGTGGTCAAGGGCGAGGACTTGCAGGCCAAGAACAAGGCGGGCAAGGCGCTGCTGAGCCTGCCGAACAACGCCAAGGTTCTGGCGCCGCGGCCGGTGGCCGATCGCGAGCAGAACTGGCTGGCTTCGGTAACCACCGAAGGGCGTCTGTTGGTGTTCAAGATCAGCGATCTGCCGCAGTTGGGCAAAGGCAAGGGCAACAAGATCATCGGCATTCCCGGTGAGCGGGTGGCCAGCCGCGAAGAGTACGTCACCGACATCGCGGTGTTGCAGGATGGCGCGACCCTGGTATTGCAGGCGGGCAAGCGGACCTTGTCGCTGAAGGCCGACGACCTAGAGCACTACAAGGGCGAGCGCGGACGCCGGGGCAACAAACTGCCGCGCGGATTCCAGCGGGTCGATGCGTTGTTGGTAGAGCCTCTCAGTTGAGTGCCGGCCAGAGCGCTTGATCCTGGATTTAAGCGGCGGATCGATGCTGGAACACTGGAGTCAAGGCGCATATTCACGGATGATATGCGCGTTTCAAACGCCGGCCTTGCCGGCGTTATTCAATTTTTTTGAGTATTTACACTGTGGCCAGCCTTGTGGCCGCCACCTGGATGGGATGATGACTGCTCTGCGCCTTCCTCTTGTTTTTCTGCTCGCGGGCGTTCTTGGCCTGGCGGGTTGCAGCGTGCACCAGCCGGTGTCGCTGTATCAGCTGGACAGCGGAAGTCCAGCTCAGCCGGCCAGTGCCGGCATGTCGGTATTGTTGGGACCGGTGCTGATCGCCGATTACCTGCAACGCGAAACCCTCCTGCAACGCCAGGACGATGGCAGCCTGCAAGCCTCCACCGACGGTCGTTGGGCGGGCAGCCTGTCTTCGGACATCGACCAGCTGCTGTTGCGCCAGGTGGCCGGTCATCTGGACAGTCAGCGCGTAGTGCTGGCGCCGGCGACCAGCGGTTTCACCCCGGATGTACAGGTTCTGCTGTCGATCACTCGCCTGGATTCCGGCAAGTCGCAACCGGCGGTGCTGGATGCGCAGTGGCGTCTGATCGATCGGCGTGGTCAGGTGCGGGATAACCGCATCGTGCACCTGCAGGAGCAGCATGCGGGCACCACCGCTTCCCAGGTCCAGGCTCAGGGCGTGCTGTTGCAGCGCCTGGCCGAGCAATTGTCGGTCGCCCTCAAGCCCCTGGCCAACCAGCCGGCCGTGGCCGAGGTGCCGCGCAAGGCGCCGCCGGCACCGGTGGCCAAGCCGGTAGAGCAGGAGAAGCAGCCAAAGATTCCGATGGCCACGCCGATCCGCACGGATATGGAAGTGTTCAGGTTCTGAACGTAGTGGCTAAGACGAGGCCCGCCCATTGGCGGGCCTTGTCGTTTCTGCAGTGGGGTGGGGGAGGTCGGGTCGCTTTTTGTCCTGGCAAGCCAGTTTCTACCGAGTCTGCGGGACTGTTGTAGGCGCTGGTTTGCCGGCGAAGGGCTCCACGTTGCCCACCCGCCAAGCATAAAAAAGCCCGCACTTGGCGGGCTTTTTCTTGGACGCAGGGCAGCCTTACAGCTTGGCCCGTGTCTCATGCATGCGCGCCAGTTGCCGCTCCAGCATCGAGGGGTAGGGCTCCATCAGCCGTTCGACACAGCAAGCCCCTTCCGGGCTGGCGATAGGGCGGATGCGTGCGCGCTGACGGATCAAGGCGTCGTCATTGACCTGGCGTTCCACCAGCAGCAGGTTGCGGCTGTGCTGGGACAGTGCCAGGGCATCCTGGGCGCTCTCGGTCAGCAGCAGGTCGATCTGGCTCAGGCCGAACAGCCCTTCGCCCAGGGTCAGGCCCAGTTGCAATTGCAGGGTGATGCCGCTGTCCGCCACTTCGATCTGCAGGGCATGGCCCAGGGCGCGCAGCAGTTCGCCGCAGCAGATGGCGTTGGTCAGGTAATCGTCGCCGCTGTCTTCGCTGTGGAACAGCATCAGCGTGCTGCCGTCGTTCAGGGTGTGCAGCTCGCTCTGGTAGAGCGAGGCGGCCTGATCCAGGCAGTCCCGATAGCGTTCCAGCAGTTCCATCAGGCGGGCCCGTGGCAGGCGGCGCAGCTGCTCCTGGGCTCCCAGTTGTACTGCGAGTACCGCGCTGTGCTGAGGCTGGGCGGGCGTTTGCGGTTGCAGCGCCGGTTTGGGCGCGGGTGTCGACGAGTGATCACGCAGGTCGGCGAACGGATCTTCCTCGTCCAGTTCGTCCTCCTCGGCGCTGACCAGGTGCCGTGGCGCAGGCTTCAGGCCTGCCACGGGCGCGCTTTGATCAAAGCTCGGATCGCGCAGGTTGCGCACTTCGAACCCGGGCTCGGGTTCCTCGTCGGCCTCTGTTTCCAGTTCGGGTTGAGGCTCTGGCTCGGGTTTTTCCGGCACCAGGCGGGCGTGCAGCTGGCGCGCCAGATCGCCGATCTCGTCCTGGCGCTGAGTGGCCGGTGTGTGTTCATCCAGGTCCCGCAGCCAGACCCGCAGTTGCAGCAACGGGGTGGAGATGTGGCGACCCAGGCGCAGGCTCAACGCCAGCGCCAGGGCCAGCAGGATGGCGCTGAGGATGCCCATGCTCTGCAGGCTGATGGTCATTGGCTGCTGGAACTGTGCCATGTCCAGGCTGATCCGCAGATTGCCGGCGGTCACGTCCTGAAAGGTGATCTTGGTCTGGTACACGCCCTCGGTTTCGCCCAGCAGGCTGCTCTTGGGGCGCTGTCCGGCCTCGGCGAGGATGCGGTTGTCGACGCTGTAGATCGCCGCGTGTGCCACCAGCGGGTTCTTGGTCAGGTTGTTGAGCAGGACGTTGAGGCTGAGGATGTCGTTGGACACCAGCAGCTCGGTGGCCGAGGTGGCGGTCTGGGTGGTCAGGCTCTGACCCAGGGCGTCGGCCTGTTCGTGCATGGCTTGCTTGAACTGCAGGCCCATCACGCCGGCATAGATCACCAGGGCCAGGGCGACCAGGATCACGTTATGGCTGGCAATGCGCAATGCAATCGGCACACGACGATGGCGCAGTGCACGGAAGATCAGCAGGAAGAAGTTGTCGGTTTTGACTGGCGTGGGCCGGTTCACTGAGCTCGGCTCTTTTGTCCGTGAATTTGACGCGCAGTATAGCGACAGGCCCTAGACCGGCAAAGCGCTGGCTGTGCCCGATGGTCACCGAAAGTGGGTAGAATGCGCTTTTTTTCCACCTCGGGGGTGCGCCTTGCGCGAAATTGTCCTGATCAACATCACCGGCGAAGATCGTCCCGGTCTGACTGCGGCCATTACCGGCGTTCTGGCCCAGGGCGGTGTGAACATTCTCGACATCGGTCAGGCGGTGATCCACGACACCTTGTCGTTCGGCATCCTGGTTGAAATTCCGAGCAACGAACAGAGCTCTTCGGTGCTCAAGGACATTCTGTTCACCGCCTACAAGCTCGACCAGCAGGTGCGTTTCACGCCGGTGTCCGAAGACGATTACCAGCAGTGGGTCGACGGGCAGGGCAAGCAACGCCACATCGTCACCCTGCTGACCCGCAAGGTCACCGCCGAGCAGTTGCAGCGGGTGAGTTCGATCACCGCCAAGTACGGTCTGAACATCGATCACATCGATCGCCTGTCCGGGCGCATGCCCCTGGACATGCCGGCCGATCAGGGCAAGGGCTGCATCGAGTTCTCGGTGCGTGGCGAGGCCGCTGACCCGCAAGCGCTGCGGGCCGAGTTCCTTAGCGTGGCCCAGGAGCTGAACGTCGACATCGCCTTCCAGGAAGATTCGCTGTTCCGCCGCAACCGCCGCCTGGCGGTGTTCGACATGGACTCGACGTTGATTGAAGCCGAGGTGATCGACGAACTGGCCAAGGCGGCAGGCGTGGGTGACCGGGTGGCAGAAATCACGGAGCGGGCCATGGCGGGCGAGCTGGATTTCCGTGCCAGCTTCAAGGAGCGCCTGGCCTTGCTCAAGGGGCTGGACGTCAGCGTGCTGGACTCCATCGGTGCCTCGTTGCGCCTGACCGAGGGTGCCGAAACCCTGTTCGCCGAACTCAAGCGTCTGGGCTACAAGACTGCAATTCTCTCAGGCGGCTTCACCTACTTCGCCAAGCAGTTGCAGGCCAAGTTGGGCATCGACTACGTGTTCGCCAACGAGCTGGAAGTGGTGGACGGCAAAGTGACCGGCGTGGCGGTGGAGCCGATTGTCGACGCCCAGCGCAAGGCTGATCTGCTGCGCGAGCTGGCGCACAAGGAAGGCCTGCGTCTGGAGCAGACCATCGCTGTCGGTGATGGCGCCAACGACCTGCCGATGCTGGGCATTGCCGGCCTGGGCGTGGCATTCCGAGCCAAGCCGCTGGTCAAGCAGTCGGCCAAGCAGGCGATCTCCACCCTGGGCCTGGATGGGGTGTTGTATCTGCTGGGCTTCCGGGATCGCGACGGTCAGCTCTGAGCAGTGGGGAAAAGCCCCGTGCATAAAAAACGCCGCTGATCAGCGGCGTTTTTTTTGTCCGGTATCCGGGTCTCAAGCCTTGGGCAGGCCCAAGCCCTGGCCCATGCGCACTGGCGAGCCGGCGGCCAGCTCTTGCGCCCACTGCACCTGGTCCGGGCCAAACAGCACGATGGCCGTGGAACCCAGCTTGAAGCGCCCCATTTCGGCACCTTTTTCCAGATGGATCGGTGCCCGGGCCGCTTCGTCGTAGCGCACGGTCTTGAGTTCACGCTTGGGTGGGGTTACCAGGCCGGCCCAGACGGTTTCGATCGAAGCCACGATCATGGCGCCCACCAGTACCAGCGCCATCGGCCCGCGTTCGGTGTCGAAAATGCACACCACGCGCTCGTTGCGGGCGAACAGTTCAGGCACGTTCTCGGCGGTGGTCTGGTTCACCGAGAAGATGCGGCCGGGAACATAGACCATTTCCCGCAGGGTGCCGGCCAGCGGCATGTGCACCCGGTGATAGTCCTTGGGCGACAGGTAGATGGTGGCAAAGTCGCCGCCCATGAAGGGAGCGGCCAGGGCCGGATCGCCCCCCAGCAATTCCAGCACGCTGTAGCTGTGGCCCTTGGCCTGGAATACCCGGCCATGTTCGATCGGGCCCAATTGGCTGACAGCGCCGTCGGCAGGGCTGAGCACTGCGCCTGGTGTCGGATCCAGCGGTCGTGCACCGTCTTTCAGGGCGCGGGTGAAGAAGGCGTTGAAGTGTTCGTAGGCGGTCACGTCCTCGACCTGGGCTTCGGACATGTTCACTTGATACTGCTTGGCGAACCAGCGGGTGAAGGCATTCTTGAACCAGCGCACGCGGCACTCGGCAATGCAGCCGGCCAGGCGCGACAGCAGGTGGTGAGGCAGCAGGTACTGGCTGAGGATGAACAAGCGCTTTTTCATTGGGTGTCCTTAAAAACCTTAAATCTCTACGGGCGTATCGGGATGATTGCCCCATTCGCCCCAGGAGCCGGCGTAGCCCTTGACCCGTGGGTAGCCCAGCGCCTTGGCCACCAGGTAGGTGAAGCCGGAGCGGTGGTGGGTCTGGCAGTGGGTGATGATTTCTTTGTCTTTGCTGATGCCCAGGTCCATGAGGATCTGCGGCATGTCGCGGCGGATGCGCAGGTGGCGTGCCTGATCCATGCCGGCGGTCCACTCGAAGTTCACCGCGCCGGGGATGTGTCCGCCCTTGGCGGCCAGGACCTTCTCGCCGGAGTATTCCAGCGGGCCACGAGCGTCCCAGATTGCCAGGTCAGCGGCGCCAAGACGGCTTTGCAGGTATTCGCGGGTGGCGGTGGGTTCGTCGTGCAGGGTCAGCGGCACCGGACCGCCTGCCACAGGTGGCACTTCGGTGCTCGCGGGCAGGGTTTCCGCCAGCCAGGCCGGCAGGCCGCCATCCAGGTAGTGGTAGCGGCCGTGGCCGATCACATCCAGAAGCCAGATGAAGCGCCCGGCCCAGCCGCCGCCTTCGTCGTCATAGACCACGTAGACCGCGTCCGGGTTGTGCCCGAGCTCGCCGAACAGCGCTTCCAGGGCGTGTTGTGGCGGTAGCAGTCCGGGAGCGGGGGGCTGGCCGAGCTGGGTGCGCTTGGGGTCGACGAAGCGTGCCCCGGGGATATGCCCGGTGGCATAGCGGGCGGCGCTGGTCAGGTCGACCAGGATCAGTTGGCGGGCGTCGAGGCGGGCGAGCAAGTCGCTCGGCTCGATGACCAGCGGCAAGCCAGAGAAGTCAGACATGTGAGGTCCCCAGGGCACAAAGGATGGGATTGTAGCGCAAGCGTCATTGGCTGCGGTTGGTAAAGCTGTGCAAGGCTTTTTCGATGCACTGAGCGGTCTTGCCGAATGCCTGGACACTGATTTCCGAGAACGGCACGCCGCCTTGGTCGGCGATCACCAGCATCAGTACCCGACCGTTGCAGGACAGCGAGCGCAGCAGCAGGTGGTCGCCGCGGAACAGCTGGCGCAATTGTCCCGGCAGGTGGGAGGAGTACTGTGCATTGTTGGCCGGTGTCAGGCGCACCTGGGCGGATTTTTCCAGCAAGCGCTGTAGCAGCGAACTCTGTTGGGTGTGCAGCGTCAGGCCCGCAGCCTCCTTGGGCAGGCCGTACAACTGTTGTACCCGCAGATGACTGAGGCTGCGGTCGACCATGAGCAGCAGCACCCGACGCATGCCGCATGCCACCAGTGCGTCCCTGGCAAAGCTGGTGAGGTGCACGGCATTGGTAAAGGGGCTTTGTTCGAGCAGCAGTTCGCTGCAGGCCTTGCGCCACTTGGCCAGTTCTTCGGCCGTGGGTGCCGGCGCGGGCTGTTCGCCGCTGTGCAGGCGGCGCGCGTCCCATGGCCAGAGCAGGGCCTGGGCCGGATGCCAGAGGTCGGGCTGGCTGTCATTGCGGGCGCTGGTTGCGGCCTGCTGGTGCAGCTGTTGCTGGACCTGGGCGATCGGCATCTGCAGGTAGAGGCCGGTGAGGTTCTGCCAGCGTCGGCCGTGGGGGTTGTTCCAGGAGTGTTGTGCCGCCAGGGCCAGGCCGTTGGCCAGCAAGACGCAGTTGGCCGGCTGGTTCAGCCAGCGCTGCAGTTCCGGATCGGCGTCCAGGCGCTGCTGCTGGCGCAGGGGATGCTCGTTGTCCCGGGCGATCAGCATGGCCTTGGCCAGTTGACGTCGCTCACGGGTCAGCAGGCGGTAACCCTGCTGCACCCAGATCGGCAAGTGCCAGACCTGCACCAGCGCCTGGCACAGCTCCATCAGTGGCACGCCGAACAGCTGCATCTCCACCTTGCGTGCCGACTCATGCTTATAGATGACCCGCAGCTCCCACTCTTCCATGAGCTTGGGATAGACCAGCGCCATGGCCCACAGTGGCGAGAGGAACAGCAGGCTACCCCAGTGAATGTCCTGCCACAGCCGCGCCAGGCGCCCGGCAAAAAAGCCGTTGGCTTGCTGGGTGGCGTGCTGGCTGATCAGTTGCAGTTGCCGCAGCTCCTTGGGGATCTTTTCCTCGGGCAGGGTCGGCAACTGCTCCAGCAGTTCTTCGGTGCGCTTGAGGCCCAGGCGGTTGACCGCGACTTCCAGGTTTTCTGCCGGTTCGCTCATGCTGCCGTGAGAATGCCGATTGGCTTCGCGGATCACGCTCAGTGCCAGCGCCGGGCTGTTCTGCATCAGGTCGGCGATATCCCGCAGTGAACTGCGGTTGTTGGCGATGGCTTTGCACACCCGATCATGGCTGGCTTGCGGCACGGGCAGGCGCACGCCACTGAGCAGCTTTAGCCAGGCGTCGAGAGAGGTAGGCGGGGAATGTGGGACGTTGGTTTCATTAGACATGGTTGGGCGCAATCATCGTCTGCTTTGAACACGCCCAGAGCGGGCCAAACTGGCTTTTCGCCTTAACTGGCTATAGTCTGGCGCAGTTTTGCCGATAAGTAGAAGAAGAGTTTTAAGAACTTCCGAATATGACCTTGAACCCGACTCAATAAGTACTCTCCTACCTATGGCTAAAATTATCGGCATCATCGTCGTATTCGCGAGCGTGCTCGGCGGATACGTGCTCTCTCACGGCAAAATCGCTGCCCTGATCCAGCCCTTCGAGGTCATGATCATCGGTGGCGCGGCCTTTGGCGCGTTCCTGCAGGCCAACCCGGGCTACATGACGATGCACGTCGTGAAAAAATCCCTGGGCATGTTCAGTTCGCGTTTCACCCACACTTTCTATCTGGAAGTGCTGGGCCTGATCTACGAGATCCTCAACAAGAGCCGCCGCGAAGGCATGATGGCGATCGAGGGTGATATCGAAGACGCCGCGGCCAGTCCGATCTTCGCCAAGTATCCGGCAGTGCTGAAAGATGAACGCATGACGGCGTTCATCTGTGACTACCTGCGGATCATGTCCTCCGGCAACATGGCGCCCCACGAGCTCGAAGGCTTGTTCGACATGGAGCTGTTCAGTCTCAAGGAAGACCTCGAGCATCCATCCCACGCGGTCACCGGGATCGCCGATGCCATGCCCGGCTTCGGTATCGTGGCGGCGGTACTGGGGATCGTGGTGACCATGGCGTCCCTGGGCGAGGGCGACCAGAAGTCCATTGGTCTGCACGTAGGTGCGGCGCTGGTCGGTACCTTCTTCGGTATTCTGGCGGCCTATGGTTTCTTCGGTCCCCTGGCGACTTCGCTGTCCCACGACGCCAAGGAAGAACTCAATGTCTACGAAGCCATCAAGGCGTCCCTGGTAGCTTCCGCTTCCGGCGTTCCGCCTTCGCTGGCGGTGGAATTCGGGCGCAAGGTCCTGTATCCGGCCCACCGTCCTAGCTTCGCCGAGCTGGAACAAGCGGTTCGCGGTCGCTAAGTCATGGAAAATAATCAGCCGATTATCATCAAGCGCGTCAAGCGCTTTGCTGGCGGGCATCATGGAGGCGCCTGGAAAATCGCCTTCGCCGACTTCGCCACGGCGATGATGGCGTTCTTCCTGGTGTTGTGGCTGCTGTCCACCGCGACCCCGGAACAGAAGATCGCCATCGCCGGTTACTTCAAGGACCCGATCGGCTTCTCGGAAAGCGGCACGCCCTACATCATCGACCTGGGCGGCTCTCCGCAGCTGGCTCCGGAAAACACCCTCAACCCCGAGGTCAAGTCCCAGCCGCAGCCGGACAAGGTCACGGTGGATGCCGAGCAAGTGGAAGGCATGGCCGAGCAGGTGGAGCGCGAGCGTCTCGAACTGTTGCTGCAAGAGCTGCAGAACAAGGTCGAAGAGAATCCCCAGTTGCAGAAGTTCAAGGACCAGATTCTCTTCGAGATCACGCCGGACGGCTTGCGGATCCAGATCATGGACGCCGAGAACCGGCCGATGTTCGACTCCGGCAGCGCCCGCCTGAAGCCGTATTTCGAGGACATCCTGCTGGCCATGGCCGACACCATCAAGGCGGTGCCGAATAAGATCAGCATCAGCGGTCACACCGATGCCACGCCTTATGCCGGCAGTGGCGAGTTCGGCAACTGGGAGCTGTCCGCCAATCGTGCCAACGCTGCGCGTCGGGCATTGGTGGCCGGTGGTTACCCTGATCCGCAAGTGGCTCGGGTGGTGGGTTTTGCCTCCTCGGCGCTGTTCGATCGCAAGAACCCGCTCAACCCGGTCAACCGGCGGATCGACATTGTGGTGCTGACCAAGAAGGCCCAGCGTGCCATCGAGGGCGAACAGGTGGATCCTCAGGCGCCGGCACCGACTCAGGGCAGCGGGGCTCCCGGAGAAGTACCGGCCGATCCCCATGCCTTGCCGCCGGGCAGCGAACCGCTGCCGGCTCACGAGGTGCGCCAGCGTCTGAACATCTTTGAGGACGGTGTGCTGAAGATGGATGAACAGGGGGCTGCGGGTCAGGCCCCCGCTGGCAAACCGGCGGCGCCGGCACCTCAGCCAGCGGCACCCCCGGCGACGCCGGGAAGCGCCAGGTAAGCAACGAAAAGGCCGCGATCTTCGCGGCCTTTTCGTGTCTGGAGCGCAGGGATCAGTAGCTGCTGTCGGGCAGGCTGGCGAGAATCGAGCGGTAGCTGTTCATCCGTTGTTGCTGGATGCGCCCGTCTTCCAGGGCCTTGAGCAAAGCGCAGCCCGGCTCGCGATCGTGCTTGCAGTCGCGGAAGCGGCAGGTGCCCAGCAGGTCATTGAACTCGATGAAGCCGGCCTCGACGTCGGCGCGGCTGACATGCCCCAGGCCAAATTCGCGGATACCGGGCGAGTCGATCAGTTCGCCGCCGCCGGGGAAGTGGAACAGGCGCGCGGTGGTGGTGGTATGGGTGCCCTGCCCGGAAAACTCCGACAACGGCCCGACCCGGGTTTCGACTTCCGGCAGCAGGCTGTTGACCAGGGAGGACTTGCCCACCCCCGACTGGCCCACGAACACGCTGATGCGGCCGTCCAGCAAGGCCTGCAGTTGCTCCATGCCGTCGCCGTGGTGCGCCGAGACCTCCAGCAGCGGATAGCCCAGCTGGCGATAGACCGCGAGCAAGGCGTTGAGCGCCGGGGCGTTCTGCTCGTCGATCAAGTCGGCCTTGTTCAGTAGCAGCAAGGGGCGGATGCCGGCGTGTTCGGCAGCCACCAGGTAGCGGTCGATGAGGTTGGCGTGGGGCTCGGGCATGGGCGCGAACACGATCACGATCATGTCGACGTTGGCGGCGACCGGCTTGAGCTGGCCGCGGCTGTCCGGGCGGCACAGCTCGGTGCTGCGCGGCAGTTGCGCGACGATCACGCCGATCCCTTGATTGCCGGCACGCCAGACCACCTGATCGCCGGTCACCAGTGCCGGCAGGTTGGCCCGCAGATAGCAGCGGAACACCTGGCCGGCCAGCTCGCCTTCGCGCGCCTCGACCTCGACCTGCACGCCGAAGTGGGCGATGACCAGGCCGGTCTGTTCCGGGCCCAGGTCGCCACCTTCGAGCGCCTCAACGGCAGAGGACTCGCGTTTGGCGGCGCGGGCAGCGCGCTCACCCTGAATCTTTTCGATGCGCCAGTTTTGGCGACGATTGAGCTGGCGTTTGGCCATTGGTGTTCCGTGTCGATAATTACGGCGGTTGGGTAAAGCGGCGGCGAGTTTAGCACGCCGGGCGGGTCCTCTAGGCTAAACTGCGCAACTACGCCGAGGAGCCCTCCCATGCAAAACCCGCAGAACCTGATTTGGATCGATCTGGAAATGACCGGTCTGAACCCCGACACCGACGTCATCATCGAGATGGCGACCATTGTCACCGACAGCAACCTCAACACCTTGGCTGAAGGACCAGTCATCGCCATTCACCAGAGCGACGAGATTCTCGCCGGCATGGATGAATGGAACACCCGCCAGCACGGTGGTTCCGGCCTGACCCAGCGCGTGCGCGAAAGCCGTATCAGCATGGCCGAAGCCGAAGCCCAGACCATTGCCTTCCTCGAACAATGGGTGCCCAAGGGCAAGTCGCCGATCTGTGGCAACAGCATCTGCCAGGACCGGCGCTTCCTTTATCGCCACATGAAGGCCCTGGAAAGCTACTTCCACTACCGCAACCTGGATGTCTCGACCCTCAAGGAGCTGGCCGCGCGCTGGGCTCCGGACGTGCGCGACAGCTTCAAGAAAGGCAGCACTCACCTGGCCCTGGACGACATCCGCGAGTCCATTGCCGAGCTTCAGCACTACCGCAAGCACTTCATCAAGTTCTGACCTTCAGGAGCCGGCTTGCCGGCGAACGGGCGCGCGATGCCATTCGGCGCCCGTACCCGCCCTCTTTTGGTGCTCGCCTCAACTGAGTAGACTGCGCGCCTTCTTGTAAGGACCGCCATCATGCTGTTGATGCTTTATCTGATCGCCATTACCGCCGAAGCCATGACCGGCGCCCTGTCTGCCGGCCGTCGCGGCATGGACTGGTTCGGCGTGGTGCTGATCGCTTGTGTCACCGCGCTGGGGGGGGGTTCGGTGCGCGACGTGTTGCTCGGCCATTACCCGCTGACCTGGGTCAAGCACCCGGAGTACCTGGTTCTGACCTCGGTGGCGGCCTTGGTGACGATCTTTATCGCGCCCTTGATGCGTCATCTGCGTTCGCTGTTTCTGGTGCTCGACGCCGTGGGCCTGGTGGCCTTTACCCTGATCGGCTGCATGACCGCCCTGGAAATGGGCCACGGCATGCTGGTGGCGTCGGTCAGTGGGGTGATCACCGGGGTCTTTGGCGGCATCCTCCGGGATATCTTCTGCAACGACATTCCGCTGATTTTCCGCCGTGAGCTGTATGCCAGCGTGTCGTTCGCCGCGGCCTGGTGCTACATGCTGTGCATTTATCTGCAGTTGCCGAGCGAGCAGTCGATCCTGATCACCCTGTTCGGCGGCTTCCTATTGCGGCTGCTGGCGATCCGTTTCCACTGGGAAATGCCCAAGTTCGTCTACAACGACGAACACTGACGGTTGGCGTGCTGCGCCAGGGCCCATTCCACGTGTTCGCGTACCAGTTCCGAGGGGTGGTCCTGCCGGGCCTTGAGCGCTTCCAGCACGGGAATGCTCGACGGTGCGTTGCCCAGGCCCACGGCCAGGTTGCGTAGCCAGCGCTCGTAACCGGCGCGGCGCAGGGGCGAGCCCTCGGTGCTGCTGAGGAACTTGTCCTCGTCCCACATGAACAGCTCTGCCAGTTCGGCGTTGTCCAGGTTATGCCGGGGCTTGAAGTCGCCTTCTGCCGAGGTCCGGGCGAAGCGGTTCCAGGGACAGACGATCTGGCAGTCGTCACAGCCGAATACCCGATTGCCGATGAGCGGGCGCAGCTCTTCGGGAATGGCGTTTTTCAGTTCGATGGTCAGGTAGGAAATGCAGCGTCGCGCGTCCAGCACGTAGGGGCCGACGAAGGCGTTGGTCGGACAGATGTCCAGGCAGGCGGTGCAGCGCCCGCAATGCTCACTGGCGTGAGGCTCGTCCACCGGTAGCGGCAGGTCGACGAACAGTTCGCTGAGGAAGAAGTAGCTGCCGGCCTTGCGATTGAGTACCAGGGTGTTCTTGCCGATCCAGCCGAGCCCGGCCTGTTCGGCGATGGCTTTTTCCAGGACCGGCGCGCTGTCGACGAAGGCGCGATAGCCGAACGGACCTATGGCTTGCTGGATGCGCTCGGCCAACTGCTGTACGCGCTTGCGAATCAGCTTGTGGTAGTCACGGCCCAGGGCGTAGCGCGAGACATAGGCCTTGGAAGGCTGGGCCAGGCGCTGGGCCATCTGGGTGTCGCCAGGCAGGTAGTCCATGCGCAGCGAAACCACGCGCAGGGTGCCGGGCACCAGTTGTTCGGGATGGGAGCGCTTGCTGCCGTGGGCGCCCATGTAATCCATCTCGCCGTGGTAGCCGGCGGCGAGCCAGCGCTCCAGGTGCTGTTCGTGCTCGGCCAGGTCCAGGCCGCTGATGCCGACTTGCTGAAAGCCCAGTTCGCGGCCCCAGTCCTTGATCGATTGGGCGAGAGCGGGAAGATCCTGGGTAATAGCGGGCATGAGGCGAGAGAAACCGGGGCTGAGGTGCGTATAATTCTGCCAGACATCGGAGCCCTGAGACGCATGCCGCAGACAAAACACCCATTACCTGACGTTCAGTTGCTGACTGGCGGTCATTTGCCGCGCTTGAACGGCCGGCCTGTGGATGCCCATAAGGGCCAGTTCGGCCATCTGTTGCTGATCGGCGGCGACCGCGGTTTGGCCGGCGCCGCGTTGTTGAGCGCGGAAAGTGCCTTGCGCAGTGGCGCGGGGATGGTTTCCCTGGCGACCCGCAGCGAGCACGTGGCGGCTGCGCTGGCGCGCCTGCCGGAAGTCATGACCCAGGGCACTCATTCGGCCAACCAGTTGATGGGGCTGCTGGCCAAGGCGTCGGTGTTGGTGGTCGGCCCGGGTCTGGGGCAGGGGGCGTGGGGACGCAGTCTGTTGTCCGCGGCGGCCAATGCACCCTTGCCTCAAGTCTGGGATGCCGATGCCTTGAACCTGCTGGCGCAAGGCGAGCTGCAACTGCCAGTTGGCAGTGTGATCACGCCCCATCCTGGTGAGGCGGCTCGTCTGCTGGGCCTGACCAGCGCGGAGGTTCAGGCCGATCGGCCGGCGGCGGCCCGGGCCTTGAGCGCAAAATATGCGGCGGTTGCGGTGCTCAAGGGCGCCGGCAGCTTGATCGCCGGTCCCGATGGGCAGTTGGCGCGCTGTGATGCCGGGCACCCGGCGATGGCGACCGCGGGGCTGGGGGATGTACTCGCGGGGCTGATCGGTGCGTTGCTGGCGCAGGGGCTGTCGGCGTTCGATGCGGCTTGCCTGGGTGTCTGGCTGCATGCCAGCGCCGGCGAGCGACAAGGCAAATTGGGCCGTGGGCTGGCGGCCAGTGATCTGATTCCAGCCATTCGTCAGTTGTTGGAGGAGCAATCACCGTGTCTGAGTTAACCCTTTTTCTGGCCGACGAGCAGGCCATGGTGGAATTTGGTGCACGCATTGCTCAGGTCACCCAGGGGGTGGGGGTGATTTTTCTCGAGGGCGACCTGGGGGCGGGTAAAACCACCTTGTCCCGAGGGATCATCCGCGGGCTGGGGCATGCAGGGGCGGTGAAGAGCCCGACCTTCACCCTGGTGGAGCCCTACGAGATAGGCGCGGTGAGGGCCTTTCACTTCGATCTGTATCGTTTGGTGGACCCGGAGGAGCTGGAATTTCTGGGCATCCGCGACTACTTCGAAGGCGATGCGCTGTGCCTTTTGGAGTGGCCCCAGAAGGGTGCAGGCTTTTTGCCAAAGCCTGACCTGACCATTACCATTACCCCGCATAACAATGGGCGTTCTGTGCATCTGTTGTCTCAAGGCTCGCGAGGCGAGTCCTGGTGTGCCGCTTTGGCGTTGGAATTCAAATAATTGATGGGGTTAGGTATGCGCATTCGCGCGTTGGTTGCTGTCGTAGGACTGTTGCTTACGGCATTGGCCGTCGATGCTGTGGCCGCTACACAGGTTCGCAGCGTCCGCCTGTGGCGGGCACCGGATAACACGCGACTGGTCTTCGACCTGTCCGGCCCGGTTCAGCACAGCGTCTTCACCCTGACGGCCCCGGATCGTCTGGTCATCGATATCAATGGTGCGACCCTCGGTGGCCCGCTGAATGTCGCCACGGCCAACACCCCCATTACGGCCATGCGCTCGGCGCAGCGTACTCCCAGCGATTTGCGGGTGGTCATCGACCTGAAAAAGGCCGTCACACCGAAAAGCTTCACCCTGGCGCCCAACGCGCAGTACGGCAATCGCCTGGTGGTCGACCTGTTCGACAATCCATCCGACGCGGCGCCGCCTGCTGCCCCGCCACCGACAGTGACCACCGTGCCCGCCGTGCCGGTTACGCCTGCTGAACCGGCGATCAAGCTGCCTCCGGCGCCGGCCGGCAAGCGCGACATCATCGTGGTGATCGATGCCGGTCACGGCGGTGAAGATCCGGGCGCATCCGGCTCTCGTGGTCAGCACGAGAAGGATGTGGTGCTGGCCATCGCCCGCGAGTTGCAGCGCCAGGTCAATGGCCTCAAGGGCTTCCGCGCCGAGCTGACCCGGACTGGCGACTACTTCATCCCGTTGCGTGGACGTACCGAGATTGCGCGGAAGAAGGGTGCAGACCTGTTCGTCTCGATTCACGCCGACGCCGCGCCTTCGGCTGCCGCCTTTGGTGCTTCAGTGTTCGCCCTGTCCGAACGCGGCGCCACCTCGGAAACCGCCCGCTGGCTGGCGGACAGTGAAAACCGCTCCGACCTGATCGGCGGGGCCGGTAACGTCAGCCTCGATGACAAGGACCGGATGCTGGCCGGGGTGCTGCTGGACCTGTCGATGACTGCGTCGCTGACTTCGAGCCTGAATGTGGGGCAGAAAGTCCTGAACAACATTGGCCGGGTCACGCCCTTGCACAAGCAGCGGGTGGAGCAGGCCGGGTTCATGGTGCTCAAGTCGCCGGATATTCCATCGATCCTGGTGGAAACCGGCTTCATCTCCAATTCCAATGAAGCCTCGAAGCTGGCCACCGCCAGTCATCAGCAGGCCCTGGCGCGCTCCATCAGCAGCGGCGTGCGGCAGTTCTTCCAGCAGAATCCGCCACCCGGCACTTACATTGCCTGGCTGCGGGACTCCGGCAAGATTGCCCAGGGACCTCGCGATCACCGGGTCAACCCCGGAGAAACCCTGGCCATGATCGCCGTGCGCTATCAGGTGTCGGCGGCCACCCTGCGCAGTGCCAACAATCTGAAAAGCGATGAGTTGAAAGTGGGCCAGGTCCTGACCATCCCCGGTACAGAATTGGCGGCCAAGGAATGAGTGATTCGGTAATCAGCGGCGCGCGCATCGAGCTGCTCAGTCCGCGGCTGGCCAACCAGATTGCAGCAGGCGAGGTTGTCGAGCGCCCTGCCTCGGTGATCAAGGAGCTGTTGGAAAACAGCCTGGACTCCGGCGCCAAGCGCATCGATGTGGATGTCGAACAGGCTGGGGTCAAGCTGTTGCGGGTCCGCGATGACGGTGGCGGTATCTCCTCCGACGACCTGCCGTTGGCTCTGGCACGGCACGCCACCAGCAAGATCCGTGACCTGGAAGACCTGGAGCGGGTAATGAGCTTGGGGTTCCGGGGCGAGGCCCTGGCCTCCATCAGTTCCGTGGCGCGCCTGACCCTGACGTCGCGGACCCGGGATGCCGAGCAGGCCTGGCAAGTGGAAACCGAAGGTCGGGACATGGCGCCGCGGGTTCAACCGGCGGCCCATCCGGTGGGTACTTCGGTGGAAGTGCGCGACCTGTTCTTCAATACACCGGCGCGGCGCAAGTTCCTCAAGGCCGAGAAAACCGAGTTCGACCATCTGCAGGAAGTGATCAAGCGCCTGGCCCTGGCGCGCTTCGATGTGGCTTTTCACTTGCGCCACAACGGCAAAAGTATCCTCAGCCTGCACGAAGCCAAGGACGACGCGGCTCGCGCCCGGCGTGTGGCGGCGGTTTGCGGTTCGGGCTTCCTGGAGCAGGCGCTGCCCATCGAGGTCGAGCGCAATGGCCTGCATCTATGGGGCTGGGTGGGGTTGCCAACCTTCTCCCGCAGTCAGGCGGACTTGCAGTATTTCTACGTCAACGGTCGTGCGGTGCGGGACAAACTGGTAGCCCACGCGGTTCGCCAGGCTTATCGCGATGTGCTGTTCAACGGGCGGCATCCGACTTTTGTGCTGTTTTTCGAGGTCGATCCTTCGGCGGTCGACGTCAACGTGCACCCGACCAAGCACGAAGTGCGCTTCCGCGATGGGCGCATGGTCCACGACTTCCTGTATGGCACCTTGCACCGGGCCCTGGGGGATGTGCGCCCCGAAGATCAATTGGCGGCGCCGGCAGCGGTGGCCGGTATCGTGCGCCCGACCGGTATCGAAGCCGGTGAGTTCGGACCGCAAGGCGAAATGCGCCTTGCCGCGAACCTGGCCCTGGAGCAGCCGCAGTCCCAGCCGGGTTTCAGCGCTCCGGGTTCCGCGGCCGGCAGCGGCTATCAGTACCAGTACACGCCGCGTCCCCAGCCGGTATTGCCGGCGGCGGAATCCCAGGGCGTCTATCGCGAATTCTTTGCCCCGCTGCCCGGTGCGGCGGCCACCACCCTGCCGGAAGGGCAGGAGGATATTCCGCCTCTGGGCTATGCCCTGGCCCAGCTCAAGGGCATCTATATCCTTGCGGAGAATGCGTTGGGCCTGGTGTTGGTGGATATGCACGCCGCCCATGAGCGGATCATGTACGAGCGCTTGAAGGTGGCGATGGCCAGCGAAGGCCTGAGTGGCCAGCCGCTGTTGGTGCCGGAGTCGATTGCCGTCAGCCAGCGTGAAGCCGATTGCGCGGAAGAGCATGCCGCCTGGTTTCAGCGGCTGGGCTTTGAGTTGCAACGCCTGGGGCCCGAGTCCCTGGCGATCCGGCAGATTCCGGCGCTGCTGAAGCAGGCCGAAGCCAATCGCCTGGTGCACGATGTGCTTGCGGATCTGATGGAGTACGGCACCAGCGACCGGATCCAGGCTCATCTCAACGAGCTGCTGGGGACCATGGCCTGTCACGGTGCCATTCGCGCCAATCGGCGTCTGGCCGTGGCGGAAATGAACGGCTTGCTGCGGGATATGGAAAATACCGAGCGCAGTGGCCAGTGCAATCATGGTCGACCGACCTGGACCCAATTGGGTCTGGACGATTTGGACAAACTCTTTCTGCGCGGCCGTTGATGACTCAGCTTCCTCCAGCGATTTTCCTCATGGGCCCGACCGCTGCGGGCAAGACCGACCTGGCCATCGAGCTGAGCAAGGTGCTGCCTTGCGAGTTGATCAGTGTCGACTCGGCGCTGGTCTATCGCGGCATGGACATCGGCACCGCCAAGCCTTCCAGGGAATTGCTGGCGCAATATCCCCATCGCCTGATCGACATTCTCGATCCCGCAGAAAGCTATTCAGCGGCGGACTTTCGGACCGATGCCCTGGCGGCGATGGCCGATATCACCGCGCGGGGCAAGATTCCGCTGCTGGTGGGCGGCACCATGCTGTACTACAAGGCGTTGCTCGAAGGTCTGGCGGACATGCCGCCGGCGGACCCTCAGGTGCGGGCCGAGCTTGAAGAAGAGGCCCAGCGTCTGGGATGGCAGGCGCTGCATGATCAGTTGGCGGCGGTGGATCCGGAGTCGGCCGCCAGGATCCATCCCAATGATCCCCAGCGTCTGACTCGGGCACTGGAAGTCTATCGGGTCAGTGGGCTGACGATGACCGCTCATCGTCAGCGTCAATTGGCGCAAAGTACTGAAGCAGGCGCATCGGGACGCGGTCAATTGCCCTATACTGTCGCCAATCTGGCCATCGCTCCGGCGAATCGTCAGGTACTGCACCAGCGTATTGCACAAAGATTCACACAAATGTTGGAACAGGGATTCATTGATGAGGTCGTAGCTCTGCGCTCCAGAAGTGACCTGCACGCCGGGTTGCCGTCTATACGTGCTGTGGGCTACCGCCAAGTCTGGGATTACCTGGATGGCAAACTGACGTCAGCCGAAATGCAGGAGCGGGGCATCATCGCCACGCGCCAATTGGCGAAGCGGCAGTTCACCTGGTTACGCAGTTGGGCTGACCTGCAATGGTTGGACAGCCTGGATTGCGACAATCTGCCACGCGCCTTGAAATACTTAGGGACGATCTCCATATTGAGCTGAGTCCTTGCAATTGCCGTCTATCCTTGGGGGTGTGACGGTTTTAGCTATCTGTTTTCCGATTTTTATTATTGATCCTTAAAGGAGTGCGGCACATGTCAAAAGGGCATTCGCTACAAGACCCTTACTTGAATACATTGCGTAAAGAGAAAGTTGGGGTATCCATCTATCTGGTTAACGGAATCAAACTGCAAGGCACGATCGAGTCCTTTGACCAGTTCGTCATCCTGCTGAAAAACACCGTCAGCCAAATGGTTTACAAGCACGCTATCTCTACAGTGGTTCCGGTTCGCCCAATTCGTCTGCCTAGTGCATCCGAATCCGAACAGGGTGACGCTGAGCCAGGTAACGCCTGATAGGAGTCTCCTTTGTTCTTTGAGCGCCACGGTGGTGGTGAACGGGCCATTCTCGTTCACTTGGATGGTCAGGACCCTGAGGCGCGCGAAGATCCGCAGGAGTTTCAGGAGCTGGCATTATCGGCCGGCGCCGAGACCGTCGCGTTTGTTAGCGTGCCGCGTCATCGGCCAACCGCCAAATACCTGGTTGGCAGCGGCAAGGTCGAGGAATTGCGCGACC
This sequence comes from Pseudomonas sp. Os17, assembly GCF_001547895.1. NCBI lineage: Bacteria > Pseudomonadati > Pseudomonadota > Gammaproteobacteria > Pseudomonadales > Pseudomonadaceae > Pseudomonas > Pseudomonas sp. Os17. The sequence continues at coordinate 626,117 of NZ_AP014627.1, forward strand.
TGGTCAAAGCCGAACAGGTAGACCTGGTGATTTTCAATCACATCCTCACGCCCAGTCAGGAACGTAACCTCGAACGTGTATTCGAGTGTCGCGTGATTGATCGCACGGGCCTGATTCTCGATATCTTCGCTCAGCGTGCGCGCACCCATGAAGGCAAGCTCCAGGTTGAACTGGCCCAGCTTGAGCACATGAGCACGCGGCTGGTCCGCGGCTGGACTCACCTTGAACGGCAGAAAGGCGGTATCGGTCTGCGTGGTCCGGGTGAAACCCAATTGGAAACCGACCGGCGCCTGCTGCGAGTGCGTCTGCGGCAAATCAAGGCGCGCCTGGAAAAGGTTCGCAGTCAACGTGAGCAGGCCCGCCGTGGCCGCAAACGTGCCGACATTCCCTCGGTGTCGCTGGTGGGCTATACCAACGCTGGCAAGTCCACGTTGTTCAATGCTGTCACCGCTTCCGATGTGTTCGCCGCCGACCAGCTGTTCGCTACCCTCGATCCGACTTTGCGCCGCTTGGAGCTGGATGACCTGGGGCCGATTGTATTGGCCGATACCGTGGGATTCATTCGTCACCTGCCGCATAAGCTGGTGGAGGCATTTCGAGCTACCCTCGAAGAGTCCAGTAACTCCGACCTGCTGCTGCACGTGATCGATGCGCATGAACCCGAGCGTACTGCCCAGATCGAGCAGGTGATGGTGGTGCTGGGCGAGATCGGGGCTCAAGACTTGCCGATCCTGGAGGTCTATAACAAACTCGATTTGCTCGAGGGTGTGGAGCCGCAGATCCAGCGCGATCCGGACGGCAAGCCGCAGCGAGTCTGGCTGTCGGCCCGTGACGGCCAGGGGCTGGATCTGCTCAAGCAGGCCATCGCGGAACTGCTGGGTGAAGATTTGTTCGTGGGCACCTTGCGCTTGCCTCAACGTTTTGCTCGACTGCGAGCACAGTTTTTCCAGTTGAACGCTGTGCAGAAAGAAGATCATGACGACGAGGGTGTCAGTTTGCTGGCCGTTCGCCTGCCGCGGACCGAGTTGAATCGGCTGGTCAGTCGCGAAGGTTTGCAGCCGTCGGAATTCATCGAGCAACACACTTTGCAATAAAAGCCTGGGCAAGCGGTTGTGCCGCTGTAGCAGGCATTCTGTAGCATTGGTCGGCGCGCCGTGGGTGCGTCTTTGCTTTATCAGATGGAGAGCGCTATGGCTTGGAATGAGCCGGGTGGCAACTCGAATAATCAGGACCCTTGGGGTGGTAAGCGCCGCAATAATGGCGATCGCAAGGGGCCACCAGATCTCGACGAGGCCTTCCGTAAGCTGCAGGAAAGCCTGAATGGGTTGTTCGGTGGTGGTAAGAAACGTGGTGATGACGGCGGTAGCTCCGGCAAGGGCGGTGGTTTCGGCTTGCTGGGTATTGGTCTTGTCGTGCTGGCGGCCGTGTGGCTGTACAGCGCGGTTTATGTAGTCGATGAGCAGGAGCAGGCCGTGGTGCTGCGCTTCGGCAAATACTACGAAACCGTCGGCCCGGGTCTGAACATCTACTTCCCGCCGATCGATCGCAAGTACATGGAAAACGTCACGCGCGAGCGTGCCTATACCAAGCAGGGGCAGATGCTCACCGAGGACGAGAACATCGTCGAAGTGCCGCTGACCGTGCAGTACAAGATCAGCAACCTGCAGGACTTCGTGCTGAACGTGGATCAGCCGGAAATCAGCCTGCAGCATGCGACTGACAGCGCCCTGCGCCATGTGGTGGGTTCAACCGCCATGGACCAGGTGCTGACTGAAGGCCGTGAATTGATGGCCAGCGAGATCAAGGAGCGTCTGCAGCGTTTCCTCGACAACTACCGCACCGGTATCACCGTGACTCAGGTGAACGTACAGAGCGCAGCTGCACCGCGTGAAGTACAGGAAGCCTTCGACGATGTGATCCGTGCCCGTGAAGATGAACAGCGCTCGCGCAACCAGGCTGAAACCTATGCCAACGGCGTAGTGCCGGAGGCTCGTGGTCAGGCTCAGCGCATCCTCGAGGACGCCAACGGTTATCGCGACGAAGTGGTTTCTCGGGCCAAGGGTGAGGCAGATCGTTTCACCAAGCTGGTTGCCGAATACCGCAAGGCTCCTGAAGTCACCCGTCAGCGCCTGTACCTGGACACCATGCAGGAAGTCTTCAGCAACACCAGCAAGGTGTTGGTGACCGGCAGCAAGGGTGGGCAGAACAACCTGCTCTACCTTCCGCTGGACAAGATGATCGACAGTGGTCGTAGCGGCGCTGCTCCGGTAACGGGCTCGGCTTCTGCGGCCAGCAATGAAGCGAACGCGCGCGCTGCGGCTGATCATATGCAGCAACAGCAGCAGACGCGTTCTAGGGAGAGTCGCTGATGAGCAATAAATCGCTGATCGCCCTGATCGTGGGTGTTGTCGTGGCGGTGGTTGCCTGGAACAGCTTCTACATCGTCGCTCAGACCGAGCGTGCGGTGTTGCTGCAGTTCGGTCGTGTGGTCCAGGCCGATGTCCAGCCTGGCCTGCATGTGAAAGTGCCCTACGTGAACCAGGTGCGTAAGTTCGACGCGCGCCTGATGACCCTGGATGCACCGACGCAGCGCTTCCTGACTCTGGAAAAGAAAGCCGTGATGGTGGATGCCTACGCCAAGTGGCGGGTCAAGGATGCCGAGCGCTTCTACACCGCCACATCCGGTCTCAAGCAGATCGCCGACGAGCGTCTTTCTCGTCGCCTGGAATCGGGCCTGCGTGACCAGTTTGGTAAGCGCACCCTGCATGAAGTGGTTTCCGGCGAGCGTGACGCTCTGATGGCGGATATCACCGCTTCGCTGAACAAGATGGCCGAGAAGGAACTGGGTATCGAAGTGGTCGATGTCCGGGTCAAGGCGATCGATCTGCCGAAGGAAGTGAACCGCAGCGTGTTCGAGCGCATGAGCACCGAGCGTGAGCGTGAGGCTCGCGAGCACCGGGCCAAGGGTAACGAGCTGGCAGAAGGCATTCGTGCCGACGCTGATCGTCAGCGGCGTGTGTTGCTGGCTGAAGCCTATCGCGAGTCTGAAGAAGTGCGCGGTGATGGCGATGCCCAGGCGGCGGCGATCTATGCCAAGGCCTACGGTCAGGATCAGGAGTTCTACGCGTTCTATCGTAGCCTGCGTGCCTACCGTGAAAGCTTCGCGAACAAATCCGACGTCATGGTCCTGGACCCAAGCAGCGACTTTTTCCACTATCTGGAAAAGTCCAAGCCTTGATCAGGCCCTGATCCGGGAACACCCCGCCGGGCGGCTAAAATGCCTCGCGGGGTGATCCTTTGGTAAAACGGGTGTATGATGCGGCAGCCGGGAAATTCCCGGCTTTTTTGCGTCTGCATCTTTGATTGGCCGTGGTTCGTTCAAGAGCCCGGTAAGATTTTTCGAGGAAAATGGTCTGTACAGCTGATTTCTGGCTGCCTGTCCGGCTGAGCTCGCGTCGGATGCGACTGTTTTCTGCTTCACTCTAAGGCTGGCCGAAGGCTTGCCGCCCGGACCATAGGGGAATGGCGTAATGGCAACGGTAGACCGCTGGCTGCTGCCAGATGGCATCGAAGAAGTATTGCCGCCGGAAGCGGCGCGCATTGAAGTAGCGCGTCGTCAGGTGTTGGATCTGTTTCAGAGCTGGGGTTACGAGTTCGTCGTTACTCCCCATATCGAATACCTGGAATCCCTGTTGACGGGCGCCGGCCAGGACCTGGATCTGCGCACCTTCAAGGTCATCGACCCGCAATCGGGCCGGCAAATGGGTTTCCGTGCCGACATCACGCCACAGGTGGCGCGTATCGACGCTCACACTCTGCGTCGCGAAGGGCCGAGCCGCCTGTGCTACGCCGGCAGCGTGCTGCATGCGCAGCCCCGAGCCTTGTCGTCCTCTCGCAGCCCGATCCAGCTGGGCGCCGAGTTGTATGGCGATGCCAGTCCAAGCAGCGACGTCGAGGTCATCAGCCTGATGCTGGCCATGCTGCAACTGGCCGATGTGCCGGATGTGCACATGGATCTGGGGCATGTGGGTATCTACCGTGGCCTGGCTCAGGCGGCCGGTCTGTCCGGTGCCGTAGAGCAACAATTGTTCGATGCCCTGCAGCGCAAGGCGATCGATGAAGTCATCAGCCTGACCCAGGGCCTGCCCGCCGATCTGGCCGACATGCTGCGCTCCCTGGTGGAGTTGTGCGGCAGTCGCGAAGTATTGAGTGATGCCCGTCGCCGCCTGGCTGGCGCACCGACTTCGGTGCTGCTGGCGCTGGATGAGTTGCTGACCATTGCCGAGCGCTTGTCGGTGCGTTTCCCTGATTTGCCGCTGTACTTCGATCTGGGCGAGCTGCGTGGTTATCACTACCACACCGGTGTGGTGTTCGCGGTGTTCGTGCCGGGCGTGGGTCAATCCATTGCCCAGGGCGGTCGTTACGATGACATCGGCGCGGACTTCGGACGTGCCCGTCCGGCGACCGGTTTCTCCACCGATTTGAAAACCCTGGTGACCCTGGGGCGTGCTGAAGTCGAGCTACCGTCCGGCGGTATCTGGATGCCTGACAGCACTGACGCGGCACTCTGGCAGACCGTCTGCCAGTTGCGCAGTGAGGGTCAGCGTGTCGTTCAGGCGTTGCCTGGACAACCTTTGGCCGCCGCCCGTGAAGCGGACTGCGACCGGCAATTGATTCAGCAGAATGGGCTTTGGCAAGTATTGCCGCTGGCTTCTTGAGTTTTCCTGCCGGCGGCTGCCGGCACCAAGTTTGCGCGAATGAGGACAAGTGTTATGGGTAAGAATGTCGTAGTCCTGGGCACCCAGTGGGGTGATGAGGGCAAAGGCAAGATCGTTGATCTGCTGACCGAACATGCCGCCGCCGTAGTGCGCTACCAAGGTGGCCACAACGCTGGCCACACCCTGGTGATCGACGGTGAGAAGACCGTGCTGCACCTGATTCCGTCCGGCGTGCTGCGCGAAGGCGTGCAGTGCCTGATCGGTAACGGCGTGGTGGTAGCACCGGACGCCTTGATGCGTGAAATCGTCAAGCTGGAAGAGAAAGGCGTGCCGGTGCGCGAGCGTCTGCGCATCAGCCCTTCCTGCCCGCTGATCCTGTCCTACCACGTAGCCCTGGACCAGGCTCGCGAGAAGGCCCGTGGCGAGCAGAAGATCGGTACCACCGGTCGCGGCATCGGCCCGGCTTACGAAGACAAGGTTGCCCGTCGTGGCCTGCGCATCGGTGATCTGTTCCACCGCGAGCGTTTCGCCGCCAAGCTGGGCGAGTTGCTGGACTACCACAACTTTGTCCTGGTCAATTACTACAAAGAGCCGGCCATCGACTTCCAGAAGACTCTGGACGAATGCATGGAGTACGCCGAGCTGCTCAAGCCGATGATGCTCGACGTCACCGCCGAGCTGCACCAACTGCGCCGCGCCGGCAAGGACATCATGTTCGAAGGTGCCCAGGGCTCGCTGCTGGACATTGACCACGGTACCTACCCGTACGTCACCAGTTCCAACACCACCGCCGGCGGCATCGCCACCGGTTCGGGCGTGGGCCCGATGTACCTGGACTACATCCTGGGCATCACCAAGGCCTACACCACTCGCGTGGGTTCGGGTCCATTCCCGACTGAACTGTTCGATGACGTCGGTGCGTTCCTGGCCAAGCGTGGTCACGAGTTCGGTGCTACTACCGGTCGTGCCCGTCGTTGCGGCTGGTTCGACGCCGTGATCCTGCGTCGCGCCATCGACGTCAACAGCATCTCGGGCCTGTGCCTGACCAAGCTGGACGTGCTGGACGGCCTGGAAACCATCAACATCTGTGTCGGCTACAAGAACCAGGATGGTGCAGTCATCGACGCGCCGACCGACGCCGACAGCTACATCGGCCTGGAGCCGGTGTACGAGCAGATGCCGGGCTGGAGCGAATCGACCCTGGGCGCCAAGACCCTGGAAGAGCTGCCTGCTGCCGCCCAGGCCTACATTAAGCGCATCGAAGAGTTGGTCGGCGCGCCGATCGACATTATTTCGACAGGTCCGGACCGCAACGAAACCATCGTTCTGCGCCATCCGTTCGCTTGATAAGTCGTTGATGTAAAAACCAAAGGGCCCTTGATGGGGCCCTTTGTCGTTTCTGCTCGCCGCGCGGCACGACCCTTGCTGTGAAATCCACTTCTAGAGTGCCATCAGAATAATGGCGTCAAAAGTAGAGGGATTTCCTGTGTCGGCCGTTCTCTCACTGTTACAAAGCCGTTTACTGCGGCCTGTGTTCGTTACCCTCGGTATCGCCCTTTTGGTGCAGGTAGTGCTCGCGGTTGCCCTGACTCGGAGCACGGTGACTGCCCTGGAGGCCGATCTGGCTTCGCGTTTGGGGGTTGATAGCCAGAAGTTGTCTGGCGAACTCGAGCAGGCAGGCAAGGAAGTCACTTCCAGCCTGGAAAGCCTGTCCAGCAGCACCCGTCAGCGTCTGACCGCGGGCCTGTCTTCCCGTCTCAAGGAAGAGCAGGTGCAACTGCGTGCGGCCCTGGAAAAGGACCTGAAGGACTCTGCCAATGACATGGCTCAGTTGCTGGCCTCCGTGGCGCCTCGTGCCATGTGGGACAGTGATGTGCCGACTTTGTCCGAGTTCGCACGACGTGCTCAGCGTAATCCCAACGTGTTGTTCGTGGTTTATGACGATGCTGCGGGTGAACACCTGACGCGTTACCTGAACCGCGAGAATCCGATCAACAAGGCCCTGCTGGAGAAGGGCAAGGGCGATCGGGCCTTGGACAAGGTGCTGGATGCGGCCAAGAACGATCCTTCGGTCTACTACCTGGAGGCATCGATCAACCCTAATGGGGTCGAGATCGGCAAGGTGCTGATGGGGGTGTCCACGGCTTCTGTGGAAGCGGATATTGCCGCCCTGGATCAGCGTTTTGGGGCATTGATCGCCAGCAGTGACCAGTTGGTCGGCGACAGTCTCAAGGGAGCCTCTGCCGACAGTTCGGCGGCCATGCGTTCACGCTTGCAGTCGGCCCAGGCCACTGCCGCGCAGATGCAGGCCAATACCACCAGCACGGTGCAAGAGGCGGCAGCGACGCTGCGCTGGCAGATCGGTGTGGGCCTGGCGCTGGTGGGGCTGGCTTTGCTGCTGTTGCTGGCGGTGGTGCTGGGGCGGCGCGTGGTGAACAAGTTGCACCTGTTGATTTCCGCCCTCAATGACTTGGCAGCAGGCGAGGGGGATCTGACCAAGCGTGTGCCGCTCAACAGCAATGATGAGATCGGCGACATGGCCTCGGCGGTGAATCGCTTTGTGGATAAGTTGCAGCCCATCGTGCGTGAGGCGGGGGATGTGGCGCAGCGTACCGGTGTCGAGATCGGCGCCATGAGCCTGCGTAATGCCGGGGCGGATGCGGCGGCCGAAGCGCAGCGCGACGAGGTGGCGGAAAGCCTGCGGGCGCTGTCGCAGATGGCTGATGAAGCCCAGGCGGAAAGCCAGGCGATGCAGGCGGCGCTGCAGCAGGTGGTGGAGATCCGTCAGGCCACTGACGAGAACACCCGTACCTCCGAGCAGGTCGGCAACCTCATCGAGGCCTTGGCCGGGCAGGTGGATACCGGGGCCAAGGTGATCGAGCGCCTGGCGCAGCAGAGCGAGCAGATCGAGGTGGTGCTGACGGTGATTCATGGCATTGCCGAACAGACCAACCTGCTGGCGCTGAATGCGGCGATCGAAGCGGCGCGCGCCGGTGAAACCGGGCGCGGGTTTGCCGTCGTGGCGGATGAGGTGCGAGCCCTGGCCAGCAAGACCCAGAGCTCCACTGGCGACATCCAGGCCCATATCGGCGCGCTGCAGCAGGGCGCGCGGGAGGCGGTGGCGGCCATTGGTCAGGCTGGGCGTCAGGCCAGCGAGGGTTTGCTGGTGCTGCGTGACAGTGCTCGCCTGCAGCAGACGGTGCAGTCTTCGGTCGAACAGGTACATGCCGCCATTGGCCTGGCCACCCAGGCCGCGGCCCATCAGGCTCAGGGCGCGCAAGCGGTGCGTGGGCGGGTGGAAACCATCCATGCCCAGGCCGAGCGGGCGGCCCAGGCGGTGGTGGAAACCACCGCCAGTGGCAAGGTGCTGGACAGTCTGGCGGCGCAGCTCAAGGCCAGTCTCGGCCAGTTCCGCGCCTGATGCTTCGCTGATAAGCCGGCTCCTGCACCGTTGCGCAGGAGTCGGCTTGTTGGCGCAACCCTTCTCAGCGACTCAAATACATCCGCGTCGTCAGCAGATAGACCGGCAGCCCCGATACCAGAATCAGCAGCGCCGCATAAGGTGCCGCCGCCGCAAACTCCACATTCGCCGTATGCGCCCAGACCTCCGTGGCCAGGGTGTTCAGCCCTGTCGGGCTGAGCAGCAGTGTCGCGGTCAGCTCTTTCATGGCGTCCAGAAACACCAGGGCAAACGCTGCGCCCAGTGCGGGGAAGATGATCGGCAGGGTCACTCGGCAGAAAGCGCTGAACGACGATGCGCCGAGGGTTCTGGCCGCCTCTTCCAGCTGTGGCGCCGCCTTGTTCAGTGCTGTGCGGATCGGCGCCTGGGCCAGCGGCAGGAACAGCAAGGCATAGGCGATCAGGAGCAGCGCCGAGGTTTGATACAGCGCTGGCACATAGTGCAGGGCGAAATACACCAGGGTCAGGGCGATCACCAGGCCTGGCAGGGCGTGCAGCAGGTAGGGCAGGCGTTCGGCCCAGAGCGCCAACGGCCCCTTGTAGCGCACCACCAACAGGCCTACTGGCACCGCCAGCATCAGGCACAGGCCGGCACCGCCCAGCGACAGCGCCAGGGAGGAAAGCAGCGCCTGGCTGATGGCGGCCACTGGAAAGGCGGCTGATGAGCCTACCGCCAGCCAGTAGGCGAGCATGCCCAGGGGGATGCCGCTGCCGATCACGGTCAGCAGCAGGCAGTAAAGTTGTCCCCCTGCGGACCAGCGCCCCAATCGCACTTGTTCGGCGTGTCGTGCCGCGCCCTGGCCGGTGCGCACATGGCGACCCTTGCCCCGAACCTGCAGTTCCAGGCCCAGCAGAATCAGGCACAGCGCCAGCAGCACGGCTGAGAGCATGGCGGCGTTGGCGTTGCTGAATTCCAGCTCGAATTGCTGGTAGATCGCCGTGGTAAAGGTTTGCAGGCCAATGATCGACAGGGCGCCGAATTCCACCAGCATGTGCAGGGCGATCAGCAGCGATCCGGCCAGCAGAGAAGGCCAGAGCAGGGGCAGGGTGATCTTAAAGAACACGCCCCAGCGATTTTGTCCCAGGGTTCGCGCCGATTCCTCGAGGGCCGGGTCGAGATTGCGCAGGGTGGCTGCCACCGGCAGGAACACCAGCGGGTACTTGGACAGGGTCATCACCAGGATCGCACCGCCCAGCCCTTCGAATCCGGAACTCAGGGACACCCAGGTAAAGCTGCTGACAAAAGCCGGCACGGCGAAGGGCAGGCACAGCACCACGCCCCAGATTCGCCGCCCCGGCAAATCGCTGCGTTCCAGCAGCCACGCCAGGGACAGGCCGATGATGGCGCAGGCGATGGTCACCCCGCACATCAGCAGCAGGGTGTTGCTTAGCAGGCGCAATACGTAGGGGCGCCATAGCAGGTGCAAGGCTTCCGCCCAGCCGGCCTGCCAGGCCTTGAGCCCGACATAGAGCAGCGGTAGCAGGCTCAGGCAGACCAGCAGCAGGACCGGCAGCAGCAACCAGATCGAAGGCCGCTTGCGCCTCGGCACGTAGGGCGTGCGTGAGGCGAGTGGCGATAGCGGTGGGTTCATCAATTCAGGCCGACGTCGCGTTCCAGGTCCAGGGCTTGCTCGGCGTTGCCCAAGTCGGCTGGGGTCACCTTGGGTGCCTGCAATTCGCTGAAGGGCTTGAGCCCGCGATTCGATTCCATGCCTTTATGCAGCGGGTATTCGGCGGTGGTCTGGGTGATCACTCGCTGACCTTCTTCGCTGGCCATGTAGGCTAGTAGTTGCTGGGCTTCTTTGGGGTGCTTGCTGGACTTGAGCACTGCGGCGCTGGAGACGGTGATCAGGCCGCCGACGTCGCCGTCGGTGAAGTAGTGCAGTTTGGAGTCCAGCTGGCCTTTTTCCCGCTGTAGGGCGAACCAGTAATAGTTGTTCACCAGGACCGTGGCGACTTCGCCGTTCTCCACGGCTTTCAGCGCCACCATGTTGTTGCTGTAGACCTTGCCGAAGGCGCGCAGCCCGGTCAGCCACTCCTCGGCAGCGTCCATGCCATGCAGCTTGATGATGGCTACGGCCTGTTCCTGGAAGGCGCCGCTGGTTGGTACGAAGCCGACCTTGCCTTGCCATTGTGGTTGGGAGAATTCCAGCACGGATTTGGGCAGGTCTTTCTCGTCGATCAGTTTCGGGTTGAAGGCCACCACCCGTACCCGTGCCGTGACACCGATCCAGGTGCCGTTGCCAGCTACGTATTCCTTGGGCAGCACGGCCAGGGTTGCCGCGTCGGTCTGTGCCAGCAGGCCCTGTTCGCCGAGTTTGTTCAGGGGCGGGGATTCTTCGGTATAGATGACGTCGGCGGGCGAGCGCTCGCCTTCCTCGACGACTTGGCTGGCCAGCTGGTTGCTGCTGCCTTTGCGCACGTTGACGTGAATTCCGGTCTTGGCCTCGAAGGCCTTGGCGACGGCGTCGCCGACTTCCTTGTGCTGGCCGTTGTACAGGGTCAGGGAAATCTTATCGGCTGCCTGGGTGAGTGGAGATGCCAGGGTCAGTCCTAGCAAAGTGATGGTCAAGCCACGCAGAAGGGATGTTGAAAGGAGGGTGTTTCTGAACATCATTCGCAGGTTTCCTCACTGTTGTGTCGCAAAAACTTGTAACAATCATAAACGATATTGTTTCTCATGTGCGCTTTGCGGCTTGTGCTGCAGGTGAGGAGGGGGGGATGGCTGGGGGCAGAAACGCAAAAACCCGCTTTCGCGGGTTTTTGTGAGACTTGAAAGCGTTGCTCTCAAGTTTTGAATTGGTGCCCAGAAGAAGACTCGAACTTCCACGACCTTGCGGTCACCAGCACCTGAAGCTGGCGTGTCTACCAATTTCACCATCTGGGCAGTATCGACGTCGTCGCCGTGTCGATGGAGCGCACTATACGGATCGTGTTTTGATCTGTAAACCCCTGTTTTGGATTTATTAAATCAAACACTTAGAATGCAAAAACCCGCTTTCGCGGGTTTTTGTTTGAGCCTTGAAACTGATCTAATCTCAAGCTCTTGAATTGGTGCCCAGAAGAAGACTCGAACTTCCACGGCCTTGCGGCCACCAGCACCTGAAGCTGGCGTGTCTACCAATTTCACCATCTGGGCAGTATCGCTGACGTCTCCGTCGTCGATGGCGCGCACTATACGGAGGCTCCTTTGAGCTGTAAACCCCCGATTTCAAAAAAGTTTGAAAAAAGTCATCGGCGGCATGCATAAGGATGTTTCTGAAGCGAAGGGGCGGATTTTTCCAGCGTTGTCTGAGCCTGAAATTTCCCGTTTCAATACGCGTATGCCAAACTAACCCGCATATAGACAAGGTGAAATTTATCTAATGGCCGATTGGCAGTCCCTCGATCCCGAGGCCGCTCGTGAAGCGGAAAAATACGAAAACCCTATTCCTAGCCGCGAACTCATCCTCCAGCACCTTGCTGACCGGGGTTCGCCTGCTAGTCGCGAGCAGCTGGTAGAAGAGTTCGGTCTGACCACAGAGGACCAACTGGAAGCCCTGCGTCGCCGCCTGCGCGCCATGGAGCGCGATGCTCAACTGATCTACACCCGCCGGGGTACTTATGCACCGGTGGATAAGCTCGACCTGATCCTGGGCCGTATCAGCGGTCATCGCGACGGTTTCGGCTTCCTGGTGCCGGATGATGGCAGTGATGACCTGTTCATGAGCCCGGCGCAAATGCGTCTGGTCTTCGATGGCGACCGCGCTCTGGCCCGGGTTTCCGGCCTGGATCGTCGTGGTCGTCGCGAAGGCGTGATCGTCGAAGTGGTGTCCCGTGCCCATGAAAGCATCGTGGGTCGTTACTTCGAAGAAGGCGGCATCGGCTTCGTGGTGGCGGATAACCCGAAGATCCAGCAGGAAGTGCTGGTTACTCCCGGTCGCAATGCCAACGCCAAGATCGGTCAGTTCGTTGAGGTGAAAATCACGCACTGGCCAACGCCGCGCTTCCAGCCGCAAGGCGACGTGATTGAAGTGGTGGGCAACTACATGGCTCCAGGCATGGAGATCGATGTCGCCCTGCGTACCTACGACATCCCTCATGTCTGGCCCGAAGCCGTGCTCAAGGAAGCCGGCAAGCTCAAGCCGGAAGTGGAAGAGAAGGACAAAGAGAAGCGCATCGACCTGCGTGACCTGCCTTTCGTCACCATCGACGGCGAAGACGCTCGCGACTTCGACGATGCGGTGTTCTGCGAAGCCAAGCCCGGCAAACTGCGCCTGTTCGGTGGCGGTTGGAAGCTGTATGTGGCGATCGCCGATGTGTCCAGCTACGTGAAGATTGGTTCGGCCCTGGACGCCGAAGCCCAAGTGCGCGGCAACTCGGTGTATTTCCCCGAGCGGGTGATCCCGATGTTGCCGGAGCAGTTGTCCAATGGCCTGTGCTCGCTGAACCCGAAAGTCGATCGCCTGGCCATGGTATGCGAGATGACCATCTCCAAGTCCGGCGAGATGACCGACTACCAGTTCTACGAAGCGGTGATCCACTCCAAGGCGCGTCTGACCTACAACAAGGTCAGCACCATGCTCGAGCAGCCGAAAACCAGCGAAGCCAAGCAGCTGCGCGGCGAGTATGGTGATGTGCTGCCCCACCTCAAGCAGCTGTATGCGCTGTACAAGGTATTGCTCGGTGCCCGCCATACCCGTGGCGCCATCGACTTCGAAACCCAGGAAACCCGGATCATTTTCGGCTCCGAGCGCAAGATCGCCGAAATTCGCCCGACCACCCGCAACGATGCCCACAAGCTGATTGAGGAGTGCATGCTGGCCGCCAACGTGGCCACTGCCGAGTTCCTCAAGAAGCATGAGATTCCGGCGTTGTACCGGGTGCACGATGGTCCGCCGCCGGAGCGCCTGGAAAAGCTGCGCGCCTTCCTTGGCGAGCTGGGCCTGTCCCTGCATAAAGGCAAGGACGGCCCGACGCCGAAGGACTACCAGGCACTGCTGGAAACCATCAAGGATCGTCCGGATTACCACCTGATCCAGACCGTGATGCTGCGTTCCCTGAGCCAGGCGGTATACAGCGCCGATAACCAGGGCCACTTCGGCCTGAATTACGAAGCCTATACCCACTTCACTTCGCCGATCCGTCGCTACCCGGACCTGCTGACCCATCGGGCCATCCGCAGTGTGATTCACTCCAAGCAAGACACGCCGCACGTGCGTCGAGCTGGAGCGATGACCATTCCCAAGGCGCGTATCTACCCGTACGACGAAGCCACCCTGGAACAGCTCGGCGAACAGTGCTCGATGAGCGAGCGCCGTGCCGACGAGGCCACTCGCGACGTAGTGAACTGGCTCAAGTGCGAGTTCATGAAGGATCGCGTCGGCGAGTCCTTCCCGGGGGTGATCACTGCGGTGACCGGTTTCGGTCTGTTCGTCGAGCTCACCGATATCTATGTCGAAGGCCTGGTGCATGTCACCGCCTTGCCGGGTGACTACTACCATTTCGATCCTGTGCATCACCGCCTGGCGGGCGAGCGCACCGGGCGCAGTTTCCGCCTGGGCGACACCGTGGAAGTGCGGGTCATGCGCGTCGATCTGGATGAGCGCAAGATCGACTTCGAGATGGCCGAAAAAACCATCAATGCCCCGATCGGCCGCAAGAAGCGCGGTGTCGTGGACGTGCCTGCAAGCAAGGCGGTAGAAGAACCGGCGCCGGCCAAGGCGGGGCGTCGCAGCTCCACCAAGGAGAAGGCGGTCGAGGCTTATCGTCCGAGCGACGCGGCGGCGAAAAACGCCGAAGTACGCAAGAGTCGTGAAATGAAACGGGCGCTGCTGGCTGAAGCCAAAAGCGGTGGTAAAGCGGCGTCTGGGGGAAAGTCCGGCAAATCGGCTCCGGCCAGAGACAGCGACCGTCCAGCCAAGCCGAGCAAACATCGTAAAGGTCCGCCCAAGGCGGGCTCTGCTTCCGGCGCGAAAAGCGGCGGGGCGCGCAAACCTAAGGCCAAGTCATGAGTCAGTTGGAAAAGATCTACGGCGTACATGCTGTAGAAGCGTTGCTGCGTCACCATCCCAAGCGGGTCAAGCAGATCTGGTTGGCTGAAGGGCGCAGTGACCCACGGGTTCAGGTACTGCTGGATCTGGCGGCACAGAACCGTGTGTCGGTCGGTCAAGCCGAGCGTCGCGAAATGGATGCCTGGGTTGAAGGCGTGCATCAGGGCGTGGTGGCGGAAGTCAGCCCGAGCCAGGTGTGGGGCGAGGCCATGCTCGACGAGCTGCTGGACCGTACCGAGGGCGCGCCGCTGTTGCTGGTGCTCGATGGCGTGACCGACCCGCACAACCTTGGTGCCTGCCTGCGCACCGCCGACGCGGCCGGTGCCCTGGCGGTGCTGGTGCCCAAGGACAAGTCGGCGACCCTGACACCAACCGTGCGCAAAGTGGCGTGCGGCGCTGCGGAAGTGATTCCGCTGGTGGCGGTGACCAACCTGGCGCGGACCCTGGAAAAGCTCCAGCAGCGCGGCCTGTGGATCGTCGGCACCGCCGGCGAGGCCGAACAGGAACTATACGATCAGGACCTGACCGGCCCCACCATCATCATCATGGGCGCCGAAGGCAAAGGCATGCGGCGCCTGACCCGCGAACACTGTGACTACCTGGTGCGCCTGCCAATGGCGGGCAGCGTCAGCAGCCTCAACGTCTCCGTGGCCACGGGCGTCTGCCTGTTCGAAGCCATGCGTCAACGTAGCGTCAAGGCTTCGACTTCGCGCAAGTAACAAATAAGCTGCAAGCGGCAAGTTACCAGCGCCAAGCGCTTTGACTTGTCGCTTGAAGCTCGTGGCTTGCAGCTGTTGTTCAAATAATCACCAATTGCCTTGCGCCGCTGTTCCCCCTTCTCTACAATTGCGCCCCTTGCCGTGACGGCAGGCGCATATGTGCCTATCTGTGGCAAGACACACCAGTGTCATTCACTCCTTGTCTGACCGCTTATAGGCGGCAGGCTACAACCCGTAAGGAGCATTCATGCGTCATTACGAAATCATCTTTTTGGTCCACCCGGATCAAAGCGAGCAAGTCGGCGGCATGGTTGAGCGTTACACCAAGCTGATCGAAGAAGACGGCGGCAAAATCCACCGTCTGGAAGACTGGGGCCGTCGTCAACTGGCCTACGCAATCAACAATGTTCACAAGGCTCACTACGTGATGCTGAACGTTGAGTGCACCGGTAAAGCCCTGGCCGAGCTGGAAGACAACTTCCGTTACAACGATGCTGTGATCCGTAACCTGGTCATCCGTCGCGAAGAAGCCATCACTGGCCAATCCGAGATGCTCAAGGCTGAAGAAAACCGCAGTGAGCGCCGTGAGCGTCGTGACCGTCCTGAGCATGCTGACAGCGCCGATGGCGATGACAGCGACAACAGCGACGCCAGCGATAACGCTGACGAGTAATCCACGGACCTTTTGAGGAGCCAATTACATGGCACGTTTCTTCCGTCGTCGTAAATTCTGCCGCTTCACCGCTGAAGACGTGAAAGAGATCGATTACAAAGATCTCAACACTCTGAAAGCCTACGTATCCGAGACCGGCAAAATCGTTCCAAGCCGCATCACCGGTACCAAAGCTCGTTATCAGCGTCAGCTGGCCACCGCTATCAAGCGCGCCCGCTTCCTGGCCCTGCTGGCCTACACCGACAGCCACGGCCGCTGAGATCGGGCAGTCGACAAGTAGTAAGGGATTGAATGCATGCGCGCCTTAGCTGAGTTCATCATGCGCGGTCGTGTGCAGGCCACTCTGGTAGTGGCTGGCTGTTCGGCATTGCCGTTGTTGTATTGGTTGAGTGCTGCCGCCGGGAGCCTAGTGCTTCTGCGGCGCGGATTGAAGGATGCCCTTGGCGTCCTTGCTCTGGGAGTGCTGCCAGGTTTGTTCTGGTGGCTGATGTTCGATGATCCACGGGCGCTTCTGGTGCTGCTGGGGTCTTCGAGTCTTGCGTTGGTTTTGCGCGCAAGCGAGTCCTGGAACCGCGTGCTGCTGGTCAGCATAGCGATAGGGTTGGTGTTTGCTGGAGTCCTGGGGGCGGCTTACCGCTCGCAGATCGAAGCGCTGGCGCAGGAATTGATAAAAGTCCTGCCGATGGCCTTTGGTGAGGTCTACCAGCAGTTACCGGTGGAAGACCAAGCTCGTCTTGCCACGCTGGTTGCACCGGTCCTGACCGGCCTGATAGCGGCCTTGTTGCAAGCCGTCAGTGTGCTGAGCCTGATTCTCGGGCGTTACTGGCAGGCTGTGTTGTATAACCCGGGCGGTTTTGGGCGCGAGTTTCGTGCCATCAGAATCCCTCTTGGGCCAGCGATGTTGCTGCTGGCGTGCATGCTGGTAGGGCCGAATTTCGGACCACAACTGGCCATGCTGACGCCGATGTGCAGTATCCCGCTGGTTTTTGCCGGGCTGGCCCTGATTCACGGGCTGGTGGCACAAGGGCAGCTGGCCAGGTTCTGGCTGGTGGGGTTGTACGTCACGCTGTTGCCGTTCATGCAACTGATCTATCCGTTGCTCGTGGTTGTGGCCATTGTCGACAGTCTGGTTGATTTTCGCGGTCGTTTGGCGCCGAAAGACGCTGATAACGGCTCTGCGAACGGTGAAGGTTAAAAGTTAAGAGGTTATTACCAAATGGAACTGATCCTGCTGGAAAAAATCGCCAACCTGGGCAACCTGGGCGATAAGGTAAACGTTAAGGCTGGTTACGGCCGTAACTACCTGCTGCCTTTCGGCAAAGCCACCGCTGCTACCGCTGCCAACCTGGCTGCGTTCGAAGCGCGTCGTGCCGAGCTGGAAAAACTGGCTGCAGAGAAGAAGGCTTCTGCCGAAACTCGCGCTGCGCAACTGGCTGAGCTGGAAGTGACCATCACTGCCACCGCCGGTGACGAAGGCAAGCTGTTCGGTTCGATCGGCACCCACGACATCGCTGATGCACTGACCGCCTCGGGCGTTGAAGTGGCAAAAAGCGAAGTTCGTCTGCCGAACGGCACCATCCGCAACGTAGGTGAATTCGACGTAGCCGTGCACCTGCACGCTGAAGTTGAAGCAACCGTACGCGTTGTCGTGGTGGCTGCTTAAGCAGTACCAAATCGTCTGGCACCTTGTGTGGCTGACGGTTAACATCGGGCACGATCCTGTTTACAGGTCGTGCCCTTTGTCTTTCTGCTGATCCTGATTTTCACCCCCGAATTCCAAGTGGCCATGAACGATATCTCCGCTCCCGAGCAATACGATCTGCAAACCGCCGCCCTGAAGGTGCCGCCGCATTCCATCGAGGCCGAACAGGCCGTGCTCGGTGGTCTGATGCTGGACAACAACGCCTGGGAACGCGTGTTGGATCAAGTGTCCGACGGCGATTTCTACCGGCATGACCACCGTTTGATCTTCCGCGCCATCGCCAAGCTGGCCGACCAGAACATGCCGATCGACGTGGTCACTCTGTCCGAGCAGTTGGACAAGGAAGGCCAGACGTCGCAGGTTGGCGGCCTGGGCTATCTGGGCGAGCTGGCGAAGAACACCCCGTCGGTGGCCAACATCAAGGCCTACGCGCAGATCGTTCGCCAGCGGGCAACCCTGCGCCAGCTGATCGGCATCAGCACCGAGATCGCCGACAGCGCCTTCAACCCCGAAGGCCGCACTGCCGAGGAGATCCTCGACGAGGCCGAGCGGCAGATCTTCCAGATCGCCGAAGCGCGGCCCAAGACCGGTGGCCCGGTGGGGGTCAACGAACTGCTGACCAAGGCCATCGATCGCATCGATACCCTGTTCAACACCGACAACGCCATCACTGGCCTGTCCACCGGCTACACCGACCTCGACGAGAAGACCAGCGGCCTGCAGCCGGCCGACTTGATCATCGTCGCCGGCCGTCCGTCCATGGGTAAGACCACCTTCGCCATGAACCTGGTGGAAAACGCGGTACTGCGCAGCGACAAGGCGGTGCTGGTGTACTCCCTGGAGATGCCAGGTGAATCGCTGATCATGCGTATGCTGTCCTCCCTGGGTCGCATCGACCAGACCAAGGTCCGTTCCGGCCAGCTGGAAGACGATGACTGGCCGCGCCTGACCTCGGCGGTCAACCTGCTCAACGACCGCAAGCTGTTCATCGACGACACCGCGGGCATCAGCCCCTCGGAAATGCGCGCGCGGACCCGGCGCCTGGTGCGCGAGCACGGCGATATCGCCCTGATCATGATCGACTACCTGCAACTGATGCAGATCCCGGGGTCCAGCGGTGACAACCGCACCAACGAAATTTCCGAGATCTCCCGGTCCCTCAAGGCCCTGGCCAAGGAATTCAACTGCCCGGTGGTGGCCCTGTCCCAGCTCAACCGCTCCCTGGAACAACGCCCCAACAAGCGCCCGGTGAACTCCGACTTGCGGGAATCCGGAGCGATCGAGCAGGACGCCGACGTGATCATGTTCGTGTACCGGGACGAGGTGTACCACCCCGAGACCGAGCACAAGGGCATTGCCGAGATCATCATCGGCAAGCAGCGGAACGGCCCGATCGGCTTTATCCGCCTGGCGTTCATTGGCAAGTACACCCGCTTCGAGAACCTCGCGCCGGGCAGTTACAACTTCGACGACGACGAATAACGGCGCACGCCATGGCGGTGGCCGTCTGTGGCGAGGGAGCTTGCTCCCGCTGGGGCGCGCAGCGGCCCCATGTCCGGTCGTCACCCAGCTTCAGATAAATTGTCAGCACCGACTCTGCGTCTGCCGCGCAGGCGAGCGGAAGCAAGCCGGTTGCGTGACATGAAAATGAATTCCGACCCTTTTGGTCGGAATTGGTTATTTTTTGTGCTATATTCCGCGCCCGCGAATTTTCCTGATAGCCATCGCGTCCCTATTCAAGCCAACACCGGTCATCGACATGCAAGCAGCCAAGCCGTTATTTGACTATCCCAAGTACTGGGCCGAATGTTTCGGGCCAGCGCCATTCCTGCCCATGAGCAGGGAGGAGATGGATCAGCTCGGCTGGGATTCCTGCGACATCATCATCGTCACCGGTGATGCCTACGTCGATCACCCTTCGTTCGGCATGGCGATCATCGGCCGCCTGCTGGAGTCCCAGGGCTTTCGCGTGGGGATCATTGCCCAGCCCAACTGGCAGTCCAAAGACGACTTCATGAAGCTCGGCGAGCCGAACCTGTTCTTCGGTGTTGCCGCCGGCAACATGGACTCGATGATCAACCGCTACACCGCCGACAAGAAAGTCCGCTCCGACGACGCCTATACCCCCGGCGGCCTGGCGGGCAAGCGCCCGGACCGCGCCAGCCTGGTGTACAGCCAGCGTTGCAAGGAAGCCTACAAGCACGTGCCGATCGTCCTCGGCGGCATCGAAGCCTCCCTGCGCCGCATCGCCCACTACGACTACTGGCAGGACCGGGTGCGCAACTCGATCCTGATCGACGCCAGCGCCGACATCCTGCTGTACGGCAACGCCGAGCGGGCCATCGTCGAAGTGGCCCAGCGCCTGTCCTATGGCCACAAGATCGAAGACATCACCGACGTGCGCGGCACCGCTTTCATCCGCCGCGACACGCCCAAGGACTGGTACGAAGTGGACTCCACCCGTATCGACCGTCCGGGCAAGATCGACAAGATCATCAACCCCTACGTCAACACCCAGGACACCGCCGCCTGCGCCATCGAGCAGGAAAAAGGCCCGGCCGAAGACCCCAACGAAGCCAAGGTCGTGCAGATCCTCGCCAGCCCGCGCATGACCCGGGACAAGACCGTGATCCGCCTGCCGTCCATGGAGAAGGTACGCAACGACCCGGTCCTGTACGCCCACGCCAACCGCGTGCTGCACCTGGAAACCAACCCGGGCAACGCCCGTGCCCTGGTGCAGAAACATGGCGAAGTGGACGTGTGGTTCAACCCGCCGCCCATTCCCATGACCACCGAGGAAATGGACTACGTGTTCGGCATGCCGTATCAGCGCATTCCGCACCCGGCCTATGGCAAGGAAAAGATCCCGGCCTACGAGATGATCCGCTTCTCGGTGAACATCATGCGTGGCTGCTTCGGCGGCTGTACCTTCTGCTCCATCACCGAGCACGAAGGGCGGATCATCCAGAACCGTTCCGAAGAGTCGATCATTCGCGAGATCGAAGAAATTCGCGACAAGGTTCCCGGCTTTACCGGGGTGATCTCCGACCTCGGCGGCCCGACCGCGAACATGTACCGCATCGCCTGCAAGAGCCCGGAGATCGAATCCGCGTGCCGCAAGCCGTCCTGCGTGTTCCCCGGCATCTGCCCGAACCTGAACACCGACCACTCGTCGCTGATCCAGCTGTACCGCAGTGCCCGCGCCCTGCCCGGGGTGAAGAAGATCCTCATCGCCTCCGGCCTGCGTTACGACCTGGCGGTGGAATCGCCGGAGTACGTCAAGGAACTGGTGACCCACCACGTCGGTGGCTACCTTAAGATCGCCCCGGAACACACCGAGGAAGGTCCGCTCAACCAGATGATGAAGCCGGGCATCGGCACCTATGACCGCTTCAAGCGCATGTTCGAGAAGTACTCCAAGGAAGCGGGCAAGGAGCAGTACCTGATTCCGTACTTCATCGCCGCCCACCCGGGCACCACCGATGAAGACATGATGAACCTGGCCCTGTGGCTCAAGGGCAACGGCTTCCGCGCCGACCAGGTGCAGGCGTTCTACCCGTCGCCGATGGCCACCGCCACCGCCATGTACCACTCGGGCAAGAACCCGCTGCGCAAGGTCACCTACAAGAGCGACGGCGTGACCATCGTCAAGAGCGAGGAGCAGCGCCGCCTGCACAAGGCGTTCCTGCGCTACCACGATCCCAAGGGCTGGCCGATGCTGCGCGAGGCCCTGCTGCGCATGGGCCGTGGCGACCTGATCGGCCCGGGCAAGCACCAGCTGATTCCGGCTCACCAGCCGGCCACCGACAGCTACCAGAGCGCGCGCCGCAAGAACTCGACGCCTGCCGGCAGCCACAAGGTGGCCAAGGAAACCAGGATCCTCACCCAGCACACCGGCCTGCCACCGCGTGGCAGCGACGGCGGCAATGCCTGGGACAAGCGCGAGCAGGCCAAGGCCGCGGCGTTCGCCCGCAACAAGCAGGCCGCCAAGGAGCGTGCCGATGCGGCCAAGGGCAAAGGCAAGAAGCCGACCCGCAAGCCGGTGGTACCGCGCTAAACCGACAAAACGCCAGCCGCCGAGCTGGCGTTTTGCTTTCAGGGCGATGGTTTTTTTTGCCCGTGGGTCCGCAACAAATCGCCAGGGCTTTGTTAAGGTTGCCGGGTTTTTATCGCCGTAATGCCGGGATGGCTTGAGGCCATCAGGCAGCGTTCAATCGCCAGACCAAGGATGAATCCCGTGACCAGCTCGTTAGCCGCCATTGGCATGGACTCCAGCCCTTCGCAGTTTCTTGCCCGCCAACGTATCGAAAGCCAGATCAACCTGCCGCGCCTGTTCGCCGCCATCGACGCCGATCCAGCGATTGTCGGCGCCGGGGTGGTGTACATCGATGCCGACTTCAACGTGGTGACCCTGCGCGAATTCAAGCCGATCTGCAGTATCACGCCCAAGCGCATCATCCTGCGGGAGGCGAAGAAGTACATCGCGCCCCAGCAGTTCGTCGATCAAGTGAAGAACAACCCAAGGGAATCCCGCCTGGCCACGGAATCGTTCAACGCCACGCTGTCCTGCACCGCCGCGGTCATCGGCTGGCTGGTGGTGTTCAGTGGCAGTATCGCCGTGCCGTTCACCGCCGGTGCCAGCGCCTGGATGGTCGGGCTGGGAGTCACCGTCGCCGCGGCGGGCACCGCCCAGTGCGCCATCGGTGGCGCCCGGGTGATCAACGAGATCCAGGATCCGGCGGCCAACGACCGCATGGACGACGCCGAGTGGTACAACACCGTGTCGCCGATCCTCGACGGCATCTCACTGGTGGGTGTCGGCGGTTCGGCGTTGACCACGGTCAAGCTGCTCAAGGCCAGCAAGGCCGCTGGCACCGGCAAAAGCTGGGTGCAGTTGCTCAAGGGCCTCAATCGCCAGGAGCGGGCCAAACTGACCAAGGAGTTGCTCAGCCTGCGCGACCCCAGCCTGACGCCCAAATTGCTCAAGTTGCAGCAACGGGCAGGGGGGCTGCCCAAGCGCTACTCGTCGGCGCAGATCAAGCACGCCACCCTGACTCAGATGAAGGATGCCCTGGGCGCCGCCCTGAGCACCGCCGGCAGCTACAGCTCCGGCAACCTCGGCACGGTGAAGACCCTGGCGGTGGGCCTCTACGAGGAGTTCGACCAGTGATAGGGGGCGGCCGGATGGGCGAGTTCCTTGCGCGTTATTTTCCGATTTTCATGCTCACGGTCCTGCTCGGCTGCTTCAGCGCTTCGCTGCTGCTGTCCCTGTGCGGAACCACCTATTGGCGTGGCATGGCTCCGGCGCAGCGCGACGACTACCTGCTGCTGGGCCTGTTGCTGCTGATTCCGCTGCTGGTGCTGAGCAACCTGCTGATCGTGCGCGGAGTGGCCTGGGCGGTGTGGCTGCTGGCCGGCTACTTTCTGGCCTGCCTGCTGCTGGTGGTGCCGATGATCCAGTACCGCCCGCACCAGGGCGTGTACCTGTTCGCCATGCTCGTGCCGCTGCTCGGCCTGCTGTTGCTCAACAGCCGACGGTACCGGGAGATGCGTGAGCGCCTGCTGGAGATCCGTCACCAGCGTCGGCGCCTGCTGGCTGCCGCCAAGCAATCGCGCAAGCACCATTGACGTTGGCCCGGCCGGCCGGTGCATTTTCGTGCAATCCGTTGCACAGGGATGCACCGGTTGCGCGATTTTGGTGCTGTACTGCCCCGAGTCGTTGAGCAAACCCCGGAATCTGTGCGCTGGCATAAGTCTTGCGCGGGTCCATCCACCGCTCAGGCTCGCAGGAGGCACGCCGTGTCGATCCATGTCGCATTGCACCATGTCACGCACTATCGCTACGACCGCGCCGTCGAACTTGGCCCGCAGATCGTCCGCTTGCGTCCGGCGCCCCACAGCCGCACGCGAATTCTTGCCTATGCCTTGAAGGTCGAGCCCGAGCAGCATTTCATCAACTGGCAACAGGACCCCCAGGGCAATTACCTGGCGCGCCTGGTGTTCCCGGAGAAAACCACCGAGCTGCGCATCGAAGTGGATCTGCTGGCGGAAATGGCGGTGTTCAATCCCTTCGACTTTTTCCTCGAGCCTTACGCGCAGCAGATCCCGTTCAGCTACGCCGCCGATGAGCGGCGGGAGTTGGCGCCCTACCTGGAAACCCTGCCCCTGACCCCGACATTCCAGGCCTACCTGGACGCCATCCCCCGCACGCCGCTGCCGACCGTGGATTTTCTGGTGGGTCTGAATCAGCGGCTCAGCGACGATATTGCCTATCTGATCCGCATGGAGCCCGGTGTGCAGACCCCGGAGCAGACCCTGGTCAACGCGTCGGGCTCCTGTCGCGACTCGGCCTGGCTGCTGGTGCAGCTGTTGCGCCACCTGGGGCTGGCGGCGCGGTTCGTCTCCGGCTACCTCATCCAGCTGACCGCGGACGTCAAGGCCCTGGACGGCCCTTCGGGCACCGAAGTGGATTTCACCGACCTGCATGCCTGGTGCGAGGTCTACCTGCCCGGCGCCGGCTGGATCGGCCTGGACGCCACCTCCGGGCTGTTTGCCGGGGAAGGGCATATTCCCCTGGCCTGCAGCCCCGATCCTTCTTCAGCGGCGCCCATCAGCGGCCTGGTGGAGCCCTGCGAGTGCCAGTTCAGTCATGCCATGAGTGTCGAGCGGATCTGGGAAGCGCCCCGGGTGACCAAGCCCTACACCGATGGACAGTGGGAGGCGATCCAGGCCCTGGGGCGGCAGATCGACCATGAGCTGCTGGAAGGCGATGTGCGCCTGACCATGGGCGGTGAACCGACCTTCGTGGCCATCGACGATCCCGACGGCGCCGAATGGAACACCGCGGCCCTGGGGCCGAACAAGCGCCGCCTGGCCGGCGAGCTGTTCCAACGCCTGCGCCAGCGCTACGCCCCCCAGGGGCTGGTGCACTTCGGTCAGGGCAAGTGGTACCCGGGGGAGCAATTGCCGCGCTGGTCGCTGAACGGCTACTGGCGGCGCGACGGCGTGCCGATCTGGCACGACCATGCCCTGATTGCCGACGAGCACCAGGATTACGCCGCCGACGCGCAACTGGCCGGGCGCTTCCTGGCCTCTGTCGCCGAGCGCCTGAAACTGCCGGCACGCTTCGTGTTCCCCGCCTACGAGGACAATTTCTACTACCTGTGGCGCGAAGGCCGCCTGCCGCTGAATGTCAGCGCCGAAGACTCGCGGTTGGAGGACGCCCTGGAGCGTCAGCGGCTGCGCAAGGTGTTCAGCCAGGGCCTGGACAAGGTCATTGGCCAGGTGCTGCCCCTGGCGCGCACGGCCAAGGGCGACCAGTGGCAGAGCGGGCGCTGGTACCTGCGCGACAGTCACTGCCGCCTGGTGCCCGGGGATTCGCCCCTGGGCTACCGCCTACCCCTGGCGTCCCAGCCCTGGGTGACGGCGGCGGAGTACCCCTTCATTCACCCCCAGGATCCGAACCAGGACTTCCCGGACCTGCCGGATCCGTCGCAGCTGGCGGATGTCGCCGAGGCGGCGGCCGCCCAGGAGCGCGTGCCCGCGATCGATCAGTCCGCCGACTGGCTGACCCGCACCGCGTTGTGCGCCGAGGCGCGGGAAGGACGTCTGTACCTGTTCATGCCGCCGCTGGAGCGACTGGAGGATTACCTGCAACTGGTCAGCGTGATCGAGGCCACCGCCGCCGAGCTGCAGTGTCCGGTGCTGCTGGAGGGCTACGAGCCGCCGGCGGACCCGCGCCTGTGCAATTTGCGGGTGACCCCGGACCCGGGAGTGATCGAGGTCAACGTGCAGCCTTCGGTGAGTTGGGACGAACTGGTGGAGCGCACCGAGTTCCTCTACGAGCAGGCGCGGCAGACGCGCCTGACCAGCGAGAAGTTCATGATCGACGGGCGCCACACCGGCACCGGCGGCGGCAACCATTTCGTCCTTGGCGGCGCCACCCCGGGAGACTCGCCGTTTCTGCGCCGCCCCGATCTGCTGCGCAGCCTGATCAGCTACTGGCACAACCACCCGTCGCTGTCCTACCTGTTTTCCGGTTTGTTCATCGGCCCCACGTCCCAGGCGCCCAGGGTCGACGAGGCCCGTAACGATGCACTCTACGAACTGGAAATTGCCTTCGCGCAGATGCCCGCGCCGGGCGAGGAGTGCGCGCCCTGGCAGGTGGACCGCCTGTTGCGCAACCTGCTGATCGATGTCACCGGCAACACCCACCGCGCCGAGTTCTGCATCGACAAGCTGTATTCGCCGGATGGCGCCACCGGGCGTCTCGGGCTGCTGGAGTTGCGCGCGTTCGAGATGCCGCCCCATGCGCGCATGAGCCTGGTCCAGCAGTTGCTGTTGCGGGCGCTGGTGGCGCGGTTCTGGCGCGAGCCCTACGCTCCGGCCAGGCTGGCGCGCTGGGGCACGGAGCTGCACGATCGCTTTCTGCTGCCGCATTTCATCGAGCAGGATTTCGCCGATGTGCTTCTGGAGCTCAATGCCGCGGGCTATCCGTTGCAGGCCGAGTGGTTTGCCGCGCACCGGGAGTTTCGCTTTCCCAAGGTGGGCGACTATGCCGTCGGCGGTATCGAACTGGAGTTGCGCCAGGCCCTGGAGCCCTGGCATGTGCTGGGAGAAGAGGGCGCGGCCGGGGGCACGGTGCGTTACGTCGACTCCTCGCTGGAGCGCTTGCAGGTCAAGGTCAGCGGGCTGACGCCCGAGCGCCATGTGCTGACCTGCAACGGCGTGCCGGTGCCATTGCAGCCCACCGGACGGGTGGGCGAGTTCGTCGCCGGGGTGCGCTTTCGCGCCTGGCAGCCGGCCAACTGCCTGCAGCCGATGATTCCGGTACATGCGCCACTGGTGTTCGACCTGCTGGATACCTGGATGCAGCGCTCGCTGGGTGGTTGCCAATACCATGTGGCCCACCCCGGAGGACGCAACTACGACAGCCTGCCGGTCAATGCCAATGAGGCGGAAAGCCGGCGCATGGCGCGCTTTTTCCGCCACGGCCACAGCCCCGGCAGCCTCCCGGTTGCGCCGCCGAGCAGCAACCAGGAAATGCCCATGACCCTGGATTTACGACGCTTTTAGTCCCGCTGCGACGCCCTCGATATAGCCATATCCGGGCGTCATGGCTGTGGGTTAATCTGCCTTTCCCTGCCGTCTGCCGAGTGTTCCATGCCTGACTTGCTAGACCGCTACCCGCTGACCGCGGGTACTTACCACGAGCTGCTGGATGACCAGGGTGCGGTGCGGGCGCACTGGCGGCGCCTGCTCGAACAGCTGCAGCGCAGCAGCCCCGCGCAGCTGGCTCAGCGCCAGGCGCTGCTGACCCGGCAGATCCACGAGAACGGTGTCACCTACAACGTCTATGCCGACCCCAAGGGCGCCGACCGCCCCTGGGAGCTGGACCTGTTGCCCCATGTGATCCCCGCGGCGGAGTGGCAGCAGTTGTCGGCCGGGATTGCCCAGCGGGCGCGGCTGCTCAATGCCGTGCTGGCGGATCTGTACGGCCCGCAACGCCTGATCAGTGAAGGGCTGTTGCCCGCCGAGCTGGTGTTCGGGCACAACAATTTCCTCTGGCCGTGCCAGGGCATCCAGCCGCCCGAGGCGACGTTCCTGCACCTGTACGCGGTGGATCTGGCGCGCACCCCCGATGGTCGCTGGTGGGTCACTGCCGATCGCACCCAGGCGCCGTCGGGTGCCGGTTATGCCCTGGAAAACCGCATGATCGTGTCCCGGGCCTTTCCCGATCTGTACCGCGACTTGCAGGTCCAGCATCTGGCCGGGTTCTTCCGGACCCTGCAGGAAACCCTGGCCCGCCAGGCCCCACGGGATGCCGAGGCGCCGCTGATCGTGCTGCTGACTCCGGGGCGTTTCAACGAGAGTTACTTCGAGCACCTGTACCTGGCGCGCCAGCTGGGCTACCCGCTGGTGGAAGGCGGCGATCTGACGGTGCGCGACGCCACGGTCTACCTCAAGACCCTCAGTGGTCTGCGTCGGGTGCACGCCATCATGCGGCGCCTGGACGATGACTTTTGCGATCCCCTGGAGCTGCGTACCGATTCGGCCCTGGGGGTGCCCGGCCTGCTCGACGCGGTGCGCCAGGGCCGGGTGCTGGTGGCCAATGCCCTGGGCAGCGGGGTTCTGGAGTCTCCCGGGCTGCTGGGCTTCCTGCCGAAGATCAGTCAGTTCCTGCTGGGCGAGGACCTGCTCCTGCCGTCCATCGCCACCTGGTGGTGCGGTGAGGCTCCTGTGCTGCAACAGGCCCTGGAAAAACTCCCGGAACTGTTGATCAAGCCGGGTTTTCCGTCCCAGAGCTTTACCCCGGTGCTGGGCCGCGACCTGAGTCCCGAGCAGCGCCAGCGCCTTGCCGAGCGCATGCGCGCGCGGCCTTATGCCTATGTCGCCCAGGAGTTGCCGCAACTGTCCCAGGCGCCGGTCTGGCAGGCCGAGGACGGCCGGCTGCAATCCCGGGCGATCGGCATGCGGGTCTACGCGGTGGCCAGTGATGAGGGTTACCGGGTCTTGCCCGGCGGCCTGACCCGGGTCGCCGCCGACGCTGACGCCGACGCGGTGTCGATGCAGCGCGGCGGCGCCAGCAAGGACACCTGGGTGCTGGGGGAGCGAGCCCCTAGCGGCGAGCAGTGGAAGGCCCAGCGCACCATTGGCGTCTACGATCTGGTGCGTCGCGACCCCTACCTGCCATCGCGGGTGGTGGAGAACCTGTACTGGTTCGGTCGTTACTGCGAGCGCTGCGACGACAGTGCGCGGTTGTTGCGGATCATGCTGGCGCGCTACGTCGATGGTGATGACCCGCAAGCCTTGCGGGCCGCGGTGGACCTGGGTGAAAGCCTGATGCTGCTGCCGGAGGAGGGCGAACTGCCCGAGCGCCTGCTGGCGGCCCTGCTGGGCGAGGACTGGTCGTTCAGCCTGCGTTCCAACCTGCAGCGCCTGCAATGGGCGGCGTCCCAGGTACGCGGCAAGCTGTCCCGGGAAAACTGGCAGGCCCTGGTGGAGTTGCAGCGCGAGGCCCAGGAGCTGGACACCCAGGAGCCGGATTTCGGTGAGCTGCTGGACTTTCTCAATCGGCTGGTGATGTCCCTGGCGGCACTCTCGGGCTTTGCCCTGGACGACATGACCCGGGATGAAGGCTGGCGTTTCCTGATGATCGGCCGCCGTATCGAGCGCCTGCAATTTCTCAGCAGCAGCCTGGCGGCCTTCCTGCGGGGCACCGCGGCCTTCGATCAGGCGGGCCTGGAGTGGCTGCTGGAGTTGGGCAACAGCAGCATCACCTATCGCTCGCGTTACCTGGCGGTGGCGCAGTTGATCCCGGTGCTCGACCTGTTGCTGCTCGACGAGCAGAACCCCCATGCGGTGCTGTTCCAGCTCAAGCTGGTGACCCGCACCCTCAAGCGTCTGAACGACGACTTCGCCGTGCCCCGCGATCTGACGCTGCCCAAGCTGGTGGAGCGCCTGGCGCGTTTCGACCTGGGTTGCCTGGAGAACTCGCTGTTCGGCCAGGCCAGTGTCCGGGCGGCGGTGGAAGGGCTGGCGGACCTTTTGCAGGAGATCACCGAGGTCAGCGGCCAGGTTTCCGATCGCCTGGCCCTGCGGCATTTCGCCCATGTGGATGATGTCAGCCAGCAAACGGTGTCGGTCTGATGAGCGCTCGTTACCAGATATTCCACGACACCCATTATCGCTATGACAGCCCGGTGTCCCTGGCCCAGCAACTGGCGCACCTGTGGCCCCGGGCCTGTGCCTGGCAACGGTGCAGCGAGCGGCAGTTGCTGATCAGTCCCGAGCCCACCAGCCGCCGCGACGAACAGGATGTGTTCGGCAATCCCCTGACCCGGCTGGCTTTTGAGCGGCCCCATGATGAATTGCAGGTCAACGCCCAGCTCAGCGTCGAGGTGCTGGACCGGCCGCCGCTGGACTTCGCGCTCTCCGAGGCCTGGGACGCTGCCCGCAGCAGCCTGAGCTACAGCGGCAGGCCCCTGGCGCCCCAACTGCTGGATGCCTGCCGTTATCGCTTCGAGTCGCCTTATGTGCACCTCAAGCAAAGCTTCGTCGAGTTTTCCGCCAGCTGTTTCCCTCCCGGCCGGCCCTTGCTGCTGGGCGTCCAGGCGTTGATGGAGAAGATCTTCAGCGAGTTCACCTTCGATGCCGAGGCGACCCAGGTGGCAACGCCCCTGGTGGAGGTGCTGGAGCGCCGCCGTGGGGTGTGCCAGGACTTCGCGCACCTGATGCTCGCCTGCCTGCGTTCGCGGGGGCTGGCGGCGCGCTACATCAGCGGCTACCTACTGACCCAGCCACCGCCGGGGCAGCCGCGGCTGATAGGCGCCGATGCTTCCCACGCGTGGGTTTCAGTGTTTTGCCCGGTGCTGGGCTGGGTGGATTTCGACCCGACCAACAATGTGCAGCCGGCGTTGGAACACATCACCCTGGCCTGGGGCCGGGATTTTTCCGATGTGTCGCCGTTGCGTGGGGTGATTCTGGGAGGGGGCAGCCATGACCCTGATGTCCGGGTCACCGTCATGCCTCTGGCATGACACGGCTGATTCCGACCTTGTAGAAGCCGGCTTGCCGGCGAAGGAGCCAGCGGATACTGCGTAGGGCTGGAGAGCGCTTTCGCTGGCACGCCAGCTCCTACGGGGCAGGTCAGGCCTGGGGGGCCTCGGGTTCGGCGTCGTCGATGCTCACTTCAGGATCCGCATCCGGTGCGCTGCTTTCTTCGGCGGCGGCTTTCTTGCGTTGCAGCTTTTCCTCTTTCTTCTGTTCCTTGGCCAAGTCACGTTGACGTTTGGCGAAGGAGTAATTGGGTTTGGCCATGGGCGATCCTCTGGGGTCGAAGGTGAGGTTGAGCGGCGCGTATTCTGCCTGTAATCGGGCGTTGACCGTTAACTGGGTTTGCTGTCGGCCCACTTGTCCGCCACCGACGGTTTCCAGGCGTCCAGGGCATCCAGCAGGCTGGCGGGCGAGTCGCTGATTTGCAGCATGTCACGGTGCGGGGCGCGGACGAAGCCTTCGCCGACGATATGGTCGAGAAATCCGCTGAGTTTTTCGTAGAAGCCGCTCACTTCCAGCAGGCCCAGGGGCTTGTGGTGATAGCCGAGCTGGCCCCAGGTCCAGACTTCGAACAACTCCTCCAGGGTGCCCAGGCCGCCGGGCAGGGCGATGAAGGCATCGCTGAGTTCGGCCATGCGCGCCTTGCGCGCGTGCATGCCATCCACCACTTCCAGGCGGGTCAGGCCGTTGTGGCCGATTTCCTTGTCTTTCAGGCTTTGCGGAATGATCCCGATGACCTCGCCGCCGGCCGCCAGGGCCGCATCGGCGACGATGCCCATCAGGCCCACCGCGCCGCCGCCGTAGACCAGGGTCAGCTTGCGCTCGGCCAGGGCGCGGCCCAGGGCCTGGGCGGCTTCACGATACAGAGGGTTGGTGCCGGTGCTGGCGCCACAGAATACACAGACGGATGTTAACGACATGCCTTACTCCGAGGTCATTGAGGGCCTCAGAGT
Source organism: Pseudomonas sp. Os17 (assembly GCF_001547895.1). Classification (NCBI taxonomy): domain Bacteria; kingdom Pseudomonadati; phylum Pseudomonadota; class Gammaproteobacteria; order Pseudomonadales; family Pseudomonadaceae; genus Pseudomonas; species Pseudomonas sp. Os17. Next base: position 656,928 of record NZ_AP014627.1, read on the forward strand.
AAAGGCAGGCAGGCGTGGCTCCAAGCATTAAACCTCGTGTTGCGGGGTTTCATGGGTGCCGGTGGCGCCACAGGCGTAGGCGGCGAGCAAACTGCGAAACAGGCTGTTGAAGGGCATGACCAAGGCTCCGGAAAGTGCAGGTGGGCGAAGTCTAGGCTGCCGTAGCGAAGCGGGCTGTTTGATTGTCTCGATCGGCCTGATAGCAGAGAGTTGTATACAGTTTTTTGATGCACATCATAGGAACTTGGGAGAAATTCAGGCAGTCTTCGCTCCCATGGATTCAGATGGATTTTGTTAACCCTGCCTTGGAGATTCACCATGTTTGCCAAACTCGTTGCGGTATCCCTGTTGACACTGGCCAGCAGCCAACTGATGGCTGCCGAATGCAAGGTCGATGTCGACTCTACCGACCAGATGTCCTTCAACACCAAGGAAATCACCATCGACAAGAGCTGCAAGACCTTCACCGTGAACCTGACTCACTCCGGCAGCCTGCCGAAGAACGTCATGGGCCATAACTGGGTCCTGAGCAAAACCGCAGACATGGCCGGCATCGCCACCGACGGCATGGCCGCTGGCATCGACAAGAGCTACCTGAAGGAAGGCGACACTCGCGTCATCGCCCACACCAAGATCATCGGTGCCGGCGAGAAAGACTCGGTCACCTTCGACGTGTCGAAGCTGACCGCGGGCGAAAGCTACCAGTTCTTCTGCTCGTTCCCAGGCCACAACTCGATGATGAAAGGCGCTGTGATCCTGAAGTAAGCATCAGGCACGGCTGCAACAAGAAAGCGCCCCTAGGGGCGCTTTTTTTGTGGGGGCATCTGTAGGAGCGGGCTTGCCCGCGAACAGGCCCTTGAGCCTTGTGCAGCATCAAGCGGCCCTTTCGCCGGCAAGCCGGCTCCTACAGAACGTGGTGGGTCACGGGGCGAACGGCATGACACGCTTGTGGTGGGTCTTGCGGTAGGTGTCGCAGATGATCTTGAAGGCTTCCTCGCGCACCGGCTGGCCGTGCAGGAAGGCGTCGATCTCGGCGTAGGTGACGCCGTGGGACGCTTCATCCGGCTTGCCCGGCGACAGGTCTTCAAGGTCGGCGGTAGGGACTTTTTCCACCAGGGATTCGGGCGCGCCGAAATAGCGGGCAATGGAGCGCACCTGGTTCTTCACCAGGCCGCTCAGGGGCGCGAGGTCGCAGGCGCCGTCACCGAACTTGGTGAAGAAGCCCATCACCGCTTCGGCGGCGTGGTCGGTGCCGATCACCAGGCCGTGGGCGGCACCAGCGATGGTGTACTGGGCGACCATGCGCATCCGTGCCTTGGTGTTGCCGAGGACGAAGTCCCGGGACACCGCGTGCTGCCCTTCGAAGGCCGCCACTTCGCTGGCCAGGGCCTTGACCGCCGGGCCGATGTTCACCGTGTGGCGTTCGTCGGGGTTGATGAAGTCCACCGAGGCCTGGGCGTCGTGTTCGTCGAACTGGGTTTCATAGGGCAGGCGCACCGCGATGAAGCGGTAGCTGTCGTCACCGCTGCGCTCGCGCAGTTCACGCATCGCCCGTTGGGCCAGCAGGCCCGCGGTCAGCGAGTCGACGCCGCCGCTGATGCCCAGCACCAGGGTCTTGAGCCCGGAATTGACCAGGCAATCCTGGATAAAACCGATGCGTCGGGCGACTTCCGCCTCCAGGGCGGCGTGGTCGGAAAAAGGGGCTTGGACCTTGAGCTGCTGCGCAATCTCACGCTGTACGGCTTGCATGATTCACTCCTTGCCAGGTTGGGCAGGTACTTGGAAAACGTGGCGCAAGTAAGCGACGAAGTTGGGATCCTTGCAATGGGTCTTGCCCGCTTCATCGGAGATCTTGGCGACGGGCTGGCCATTGCAGGCGGCCATTTTAAGCACGATGCTCATCGGCTCGACACCGGGAATATCACAGGTCAGGTTGGTGCCGATGCCAAAGCTGACGTTGATCCGTCCCCGCAGCGCGCGGAATATTTCCAGGGCCCGGGGCAGGGTCAGGCTGTCGGAGAACACCAGGGTCTTGCTCATCGGCTCGATGCCCAGCTTGTGGTAGTGGGCGATGGCTTTTTCCGCCCAGAGGATCGGGTCCCCGGAATCGTGGCGCAGGCCGTCGAACAGCTTGGCGAAGAACAGGTCGAAATCCCCCAGGAAGGCATCGGTGGTGATGCAGTCGGTCAGGGCGATGCCCAGCAGGCCGCGGTATTCCCGGACCCAGCAGTCGAGGGCGGCGATCTGGCTGTCGATCAGCCGGGGCCCCAGTTGCTGGTGGGCCATGATCCATTCGTGGGCCATGGTGCCCAGGGGCTTCATGTTCAGTTCGCGGGACAGGTGCACGTTGCTGGTGCCGACAAAACGCCCGGGGAAATCGTGCTTGAGCACGTTCACCACTTCTTCCTGGACCCGATAGGAAAAGCGCCGGCGAGTGCCGAAATCCGCCATTTGCAGCTCGGACAGTTCCTCGCTGCTGGCGTTGGCGGTCAGCCAATCGAACTTGCGGTACAGCTGCTCCCGGGCCTGGACCAACTGGATCTCGCGGTAACGGTAGCGGTTGCGCACTTCGCTGATGATGGCCAGCATCGGCACTTCGAACAGGATCACGTGCAGCCAGGGACCGCGCAGGCGGATGAACAGCTCGCCGTTCTCGATGCCGGTGTGCACGTAGCGCAGGTTGAAGCGAAACAGCCCGAGAAAGCGCAAAAAGTCCGGCTTGAGAAAGCTGATGCGTTCGAGAAAACCCAACTGGTCGGCGCTCAGGCTCAGTTCCGCCAGGCGCTCGAACTGGTAGCGGATCTCTGCCAGGTACGGCCGCAGGTCCTCGCTGTTACGGCAACGAAACTCCCATTCCACTTCCACGTTGGGGTAGTTGTGCAGCACCGCCTGCATCATGGTCAGTTTGTAGAAGTCGGTGTCGAGCAGGTTCTGCACGATGCGATCGGCAAACACACTCTCGCTCATAACGGGAATCTCCATGCTGGCCGCGACGGACAGCGGCGGCTTCAGCTCTTTCAATGAAGGCGCTAGTGGCGCATAGACGTCCTGCGCTTGACCAGCGATTTTTGCGGCGGGCCATTCTCCTGCCGTAGGAGCTGGCTTGCCAGCGAACGGATCTTCAGCCTTGTGCCGGGCTTAAGGGCCCCATCGCCGGCAAGCCGGCTCCTACGGGAGGGGGGCGTCGTTGTGTTCGAGCATCCAGCGCACGAAGTCGCGGACCTTGGGCACTTCCGCCGAGTGTTCGGGGTAGGCCAGGTAGTAGGCGTCCTGGCTGGGCATGGCGTATTTCCAGGCGATCACCAGTTTGCCCTCGGCCAGTTCCTCTTCCACCAGGAAGCGCGGCAGCAGGGCCACACCGCAACCGACCTGGGCGGCGCGGATGCACATATAGAAGGTTTCGAAACGTGGGCCGTGATAGCTGTGTTCGGTCTGGTAGCCCTGCTGTTCGAACCATTCGTGCCAGCCCTGGGGCCGCGAGGTGTTCTGCAGCAGTACCAGCTCGGTCAGTTGCCGAGGGTCGCTCAAGGGTTCGGCGGGCAGGCTGTCCGGGGCGCAGACCGCCACCAGTTCCTCGCTGAACAGCTTCAGGCTTTCGGTGCCGGGGCGCGCGCCCTGGCCGAAGTAGAACGCCAGGTCGGCGTGGCCCTGGAGCAGTTCGTCCGGCTCCTGCTCGTTGCACAGGTCCAGGTGGATATGCGGGTGGCGCAGGCGCCAGCCCTTGAGGCGCGGCACCAGCCAGCGGGCACCGAAGGTGTAGGGCGTGGACACCCGCAGCACTTCGGTCTCGCCGCCGTAGGAGCGCAGGTAATGGGTGGACATCTCCACCTGGGTGAGGATCTTGCGGACCTCCACCAGGTACAGGTCGCCGGCCGGGGTCAGCTGCAGGCGGCGCCGCACCCGGCGGAACAGCAGGTGCTGCAGCAGCTCTTCGAGTTGCGCCACCTGCTTGCTTACCGCGCTCTGGGTCAGATTGAGTTCCTCGGCGGCGCGGGTGAAGCTCAGGTGCCGGGTCACGGCCTCGAAGCACTGCAGGGCGGTGATCGACGGCAGGTAGCGTTTGTTCAGCATGGGTGGTCCTTGTTCTTATCGGTGCTGGATACCGGCTCAGCATGAATAAACGGAATGATATCTCGCTTAAAGGTCGTTTGTTGGCAAGTCTCGGGCCAGCTACAACTACAGGCCTTGATGGCCGTCGCAGCGGTCGGGATTTTTCGCTTTTCACCTGTAAGGAGTGACCCCATGGTTGCCGCATTGCTTGATCGTCTGGGTGTGAACCCGGCCCTGTACCAGTCGGGCTCCCAGCCTGTGCATTCGCCCATCGACGGCAGCCGGATCGCCGCGGTGAACTGGCAGGGCGCCGCGGAAGTGGAGCAGCAGGTCAGTCGTGCAGAGCATGCTTTCGCTCTGTGGCGCAAAGTGCCGGCCCCCCGTCGCGGCGAACTGGTACGGCAATTTGGCGAAGTGCTGCGTGAGCACAAGGCCGACCTGGGGGAGCTGGTGTCCTGGGAAGCCGGCAAGATCACCCAGGAAGGCCTGGGGGAAGTGCAGGAGATGATCGATATCTGCGACTTCGCCGTCGGTCTGTCGCGCCAGCTCTACGGCCTGACCATCGCGTCCGAGCGTCCGGGCCACCACATGCGTGAAACCTGGCATCCGCTGGGCGTGGTGGGGGTGATCAGCGCCTTCAACTTCCCGGTGGCGGTCTGGGCCTGGAACACCGCCCTGGCGCTGGTCTGTGGCAACTCGGTGATCTGGAAGCCGTCGGAGAAGACCCCGCTGACCGCCCTGGCGTGCCAGGCCCTGCTGGAGCGCGTGCTGAAGAATTTCCAGGACGCCCCCGACTACCTGAGCCAGGTGATCATCGGCGGTCGTGACGCCGGCGCCGCCCTGGTGGACGATCCGCGCGTGGCCCTGATCAGCGCCACCGGCAGCACCCGCATGGGCCGCGAAGTGGCGCCCAAGGTCGCCGCGCGCTTTGCCCGCAGCATTCTCGAACTGGGTGGCAACAACGCCATGATCCTGGGCCCGAGCGCCGACCTGGACATGGCGGTGCGCGCCATCCTGTTCAGCGCCGTCGGCACCGCCGGCCAGCGCTGCACCACCTTGCGCCGGCTGATCGCCCATGAGTCGGTGAAGGAAGAAATCGTCAGCCGCCTCAAGACCGCCTATTCCAAGGTGCGCATCGGCCACCCGCTGCAAGGCAACCTGATCGGCCCGCTGATCGACAAGCACAGCTTCGATGCCATGCAGGACGCGCTGGAGCAGGCCCTGAGCGAAGGCGGCCGGGTTTTCGGTGGTCAGCGCCAGTTGCAGGACACCTTCCCCAACGCCTACTACGTGTCGCCGGCCATCGTCGAAATGCCCGAGCAGAGCGACGTGGTGTGCAGCGAAACCTTCGCCCCGATCCTGTACGTGATCGGCTACAACGACTTCGAGGAAGCCCTGCGCCTGAACAACGCCGTGCCCCAGGGCCTGTCGTCCTGCATCTTCACCACCGACGTGCGTGAGGCCGAGCAGTTCATGTCGGCGGTGGGCAGCGACTGCGGCATCGCCAACGTCAACATCGGCCCCAGTGGCGCGGAAATCGGTGGAGCCTTTGGTGGCGAGAAGGAAACCGGCGGCGGTCGCGAATCCGGCTCCGACGCCTGGCGTGGCTACATGCGGCGCCAGACCAACACCGTCAACTACTCCCGGGAACTGCCGCTGGCCCAGGGCATTACCTTCGATTGAGTCTTTTCGCGAGCAAGCTCGCTCCTACGGGGAGGGTTGTAGGAGCCAGCTTGCTGGCGAACAGCGGTCAATGCGTTTCAGCGTCTGTGGTTCGTTGATTTCGGAGTCTGGCAATGGCGCTACAAGAACAATGTCTATGGGAAAAACTGACCCCGCAGCGGCCTGACAACGCCCCGCTCAAGGGCGAGCTGACGGCGGATGTGTGCGTCATCGGCGCCGGTTTCACCGGCCTGTCGGCGGCGGTGCATCTGCTGGAACAGGGCAAGCGGGTCTGTGTGGTCGAGGCCCATCGCGCGGGGCAGGGCGGTTCGGGGCGCAACGTCGGGCTGGTCAACGCCGGCCTGTGGATTCCCCCGGACGAGATCGAGGCCGGTTTCGGCGAGCAGGTGGGCAGCCAGCTCAACCGCATGCTCGGCGCCGCGCCGTCCCTGGTGTTCAGTCTGGTGGACAAGTACCAGATCGATTGCCAGCTGCGTCGCGAAGGCACCTTGCACATGGCCCACAACGCTCGGGGCGAGGCTGACCTGCGCAGTCGCGAGGAGCAATGGAAGCGCCGTGGTGCACCGGTGGAACTGTTGACCGGCGCCGCCTGCGAACAGGCCACCGGCACCCGCAAGATCGCTGCCGCGCTGCTCGACCGGCGTGCCGGCACCCTCAACCCGATGGCCTACACCACCGGGCTGGCCAAGGCCGCGATCAAGCTCGGCGGCCAGCTGTTCGACCATTCCCCGGTCACCCGCCTTGAACGCCAGGGCCAGCGCTGGTCGGTGCAGACCGCCCAGGGTTCGGTGCTGGCCGAACAGGTGGTGATTGCCTCCAACGCCTACACCGAAGGCGACTGGACCGAGCTGCGGCGCAACTTCTTCCCCGGCTACTACTACCAGGTGGCTTCCGCGCCGCTTACCGAAGAGGCGGCGCGGCAGATCCTGCCCGGTGGCCAGGGTTCCTGGGATACCCGGCAGGTGCTGAGCAGTATCCGGCGCGATGCCGACGGGCGCCTGTTGCTCGGCAGTCTGGGCAACGGCAACCAGAAACCGCTTTGGTTCCTCAAGGCCTGGGCCGATCGGGTGCAGCAGCACTACTTCCCCTACCTCAAACCGGTGCAGTGGGAAAGCACCTGGACCGGCTGCATCGCCTTCACCCCCGATCACCTGATGCGCCTGTTCGAACCGGCCCCCGGCCTGGTGGCCGTCACCGGTTACAACGGCCGTGGGGTGACCACCGGAACCGTGGTCGGCAAGGCCTTCGCCGACTACTTGTGTCACGGCGATCCCCAGGCATTGCCGATTCCCTTCGCGCCCATGCAGCCCCTGGCCGGCGTGGGGTTGCGCAGTTGCCTGTACGAGGCGGGATTTTCTCTCTATCACGCGGGCCAGTGCCTGCGGATCGTGATCTGAACAAGGAATTAAACGGCCGGAGACGACGCTTTTCGATGCAACGACTAGCCTGTAATGGTGCGGCTCGTAGCAGTCCCGCACCAGCAGTGTGCAGTTCGGTGACGCGGGCTGTTACAGCAAGGTTGCACGTTGAATTGTGTCGCGGTTGCAATGATGGCACGCATGGGTTGCGCCCATTAAAAAGCAGGGTTTCACCTTCCGCGGTTTAGACGGTTGCACGCCCAATAAAAAAGGGCTCGAAACAGTCGAAATAACAATAAGACAGCGACTTTTTTCAGAATAAAAAACCACTGGCACGGCGCTTGCTCTGAGCAATCCTAGTGAAGTCGCAGTGCCAACTAAAAAAACCTTGGAGCACCACCTCATGTCCCAGACGTTTTACAAGAAAGGCTTTCTGGCCCTCGCAGTGGCAACTGCGCTGGGTGTTTCTGCGTTTGCTCAAGCCGACCTGAAGATCGGCGTAGCGGGTCCCATGACAGGCGCCAATGCGGCATTTGGCGAGCAGTACATGAAGGGTGCACAGGCAGCGGCTGACGAGATCAACGCCAAGGGCGGGGTCAACGGCGAGAAGATCGTCCTGGTCAAGGGCGACGATGCCTGCGAACCGAAGCAGGCCGTGGCCGTGGCCAACCGTCTGGTGGACCAGGACAAGGTGGCCGGCGTGGTCGGGCACTTCTGCTCTTCGTCGACCATTCCGGCTTCCGAGGTGTACAGCGACGCGGGCGTGATTGCCATCACCCCGGGCTCCACCAACCCGCAGGTCACCGAGCGCGGCCTGTCCGCGATGTTCCGCATGTGCGGGCGTGACGACCAGCAGGGCATCGTCGCCGGCGACTACATCGTCGACGTGCTCAAGGGCAAGAAAGTCGTGGTGCTGCACGACAAGGACACCTACGGCCAGGGCCTGGCGGATGCCACCAAGGCGCAGCTGACCAAGCGCGGCGTGACCCCGGTGCTGTACGAGGGCCTGACCCGTGGCGAGAAGGACTTCAGCGCCGTGGTGACCAAGATCCGCGCTGCTGGCGCCGACGTGGTGTACTTCGGCGGCCTGCACCCGGAAGCCGGTCCGCTGGTCCGTCAGCTGCGCGAGCAGGGCCTGAAGGACGTCAAGTTCATGTCCGACGACGGTATCGTGACCGACGAGCTGGTGACCACCGCCGGTGGCCCGCAATACGTTGACGGCGTGTACATGACCTTCGGCGCCGACCCACGCCTGCTGCCCGACAGCAAGGCGGTGGTGGATGCTTTCCGCAAGGCCGGCACCGAGCCTGAAGGCTACACCCTGTACGCCTATGCCTCGGTCCAGGCACTGGCCGCCGGCTTCAACGGCGCCAAATCCAACAAGGGCGAAGACGCCGCCAAATGGCTCAAGGCCAATCCGGTGAAAACCGTGATGGGCGAGAAGTCCTGGGACGCCAAGGGCGACCTGAAGATCTCCGACTACGTGGTCTATCAGTGGGACAAGGACGGCAAGTACCACCAGCTGGAAAAACAGAAGTGACCTGAGTCCGAGCGAACCGGTACTACCCCCTGGTGCCGGTTCGTATTCGTGCAGTACTTGCCTTTTCTCGTAGAGCTGCACAACGGACGTGTTGCGCGGGCCGGTGATCCCTGCCCGTCGCTGACGCCCTGTGCCGTCTCTCAAGTCCGTGAGATTGCGTTATGGATGGTATTTTCCTGCAGCAACTGATCAATGGACTGACCCTCGGGTCTGTCTATGGTCTGATCGCCATCGGCTACACAATGGTCTATGGCATCATCGGCATGATCAACTTCGCCCACGGCGAGGTTTACATGATTTCCGCTTACCTCGCGGCAATCAGTCTGGCTCTGCTGGCCTACTTCGGCATCGAATCCTTCCCGCTACTCATTCTCGGCACCCTGATCTTCACCGTGGTGGTGACAGGGATCTACGGCTGGGTCATCGAGCGTGTGGCCTACAAACCCCTGCGCAACTCCACCCGCCTGGCACCGCTGATCAGCGCCATCGGCATCTCGCTGATCCTGCAGAACTACGCGCAGATCAGTCAGGGCGCCAAGCAGCAAGGGGTTCCGACCCTGCTGGCCGGGGCCTGGAAAGTCGACATCGGCACCGGCTTCGTGCAACTCACCTACACCAAGATCTTCATCCTGGTGGCGGCGTTCGCCGGTATGGCGCTGCTGACCTACATCATCAAGTACACCAAGCTGGGGCGCATGTGCCGGGCCACCCAGCAAGACCGCAAGATGGCCTCGATCCTCGGCATCAACACCGACCGGGTGATCTCCTATGTGTTCGTCATCGGCGCGGCCATGGCGGCCCTGGCCGGGGTGCTGATCACCATGAACTACGGCACCTTCGACTTCTATGCCGGCTTCGTGATCGGCATCAAGGCGTTCACCGCGGCGGTGCTCGGCGGCATCGGTTCGCTGCCCGGAGCGATGCTTGGCGGGATCATCCTCGGGATCTCCGAGTCGCTGTTCTCCGGCTTGATCAACTCCGACTACAAAGACGTGTTCAGTTTCTCGCTGCTGGTGCTGATCCTGATCTTCCGTCCCCAAGGCCTGCTGGGTCGCCCACTCGTGGCGAAGGTATAAGTATGTCTGCTGCCAATAAACCGATTGATATCAAGAAGAGCGTCATCGACGCCGTACTGGCCGGGCTGATCTCGCTGATCGTGTTCGGTCCCATCGTGGGCGTGGTGCTCGACGGCTACAGCTTCAACCTGCAGCCAACCCGCGTGGCCTGGCTGGTGGCGATCGTCATGGCTGGCCGCCTGGCCCTGAGCCTGTTCCTGCAAACCCCCAAGGGCCTGAGGATTCTCCAGGGCTTCGAGACCACCGGCTCCGGGGTGCATGTACTGGCGCCGGACTACAAGTCGCGGCTGCGCTGGATCATCCCGGCGCTGATCGTGATCGCCATCGTGTTCCCGTTCTTCGCCAACAAGTACCTGCTGACCGTGGTCATCCTCGGGCTGATCTACGTGCTGCTGGGCCTGGGGCTGAACATCGTGGTGGGCCTGGCGGGGCTGCTGGACCTGGGTTACGTGGCGTTCTACGCCATCGGTGCCTACGGCCTGGCCCTGGGCTACCAGTACCTGGGCCTGGGCTTCTGGACCGTGCTGCCCCTGGCGGCGATTGCCGCGGCGCTGGCAGGGTGCATATTGGGCTTCCCGGTGCTCCGGATGCACGGTGACTACCTGGCCATCGTGACCCTGGGTTTTGGCGAGATCATCCGCCTGGTACTCAACAACTGGCTGTCCTTCACCGGCGGTCCCAACGGCATGCCGGTGCCCTCGCCGACCATCTTCGGCCTGGAGTTCGGGCGCAAGGCCAAGGACGGCGGGGTGCCGTTCCACGAGTTCTTCGGCCTGGAATACAACCCCAACCTGAAGTTCCTGTTCATCTACATCGTGCTGTTCATCGTGGTGCTGCTGGTGCTCTACATCAAGCACCGGCTGACCCGCATGCCGGTGGGGCGCGCCTGGGAAGCCTTGCGTGAGGACGAGATCGCCTGCCGCGCCATGGGCCTGAACCATGTGCTGGTGAAACTCTCGGCCTTCACCATCGGCGCTTCCACCGCCGGCCTGGCCGGGGTGTTCTTCGCCAGCTACCAGGGCTTCGTCAACCCGTCCTCGTTCACCTTCTTCGAGTCGGCGCTGATCCTCGCCATCGTGGTGCTGGGGGGCATGGGCTCCACGGTGGGCGTGGTGATCGCGGCCTTCGTCCTGACCGTGGCCCCGGAGCTGCTGCGCAGCTTCTCCGAATACCGGGTGCTGCTGTTCGGCATTCTCATGGTGTTGATGATGATCTGGCGACCGCGAGGGCTGATCCGCATCAGCCGTACCGGGGTCACTCCACGCAAAGGTGCTCTGACTGAGGGGAACGCGCCATGAGCGAATACATTCTTTCGGTCGAGAACCTGATGATGCACTTCGGCGGCATCAAGGCCCTCAGCGACGTCAGCCTCAAGGTCAAGCGCAACTCGATCTTCGCCCTGATCGGCCCCAATGGCGCCGGCAAGACCACGGTGTTCAACTGCCTGACCGGCTTCTACAAGGCCTCCGGCGGGCGCATCGAGCTCAATACCCGGGGCCAGCAGACCAACGTCATCAAGCTCTTGGGCGAACCGTTTCGCGCCACCGACTTCGTGTCGCCGAAAAGCTTCGCCAGCCGCCTGTACTACAAGATGTTCGGCGGCACCCACCTGGTGAACCGGGCCGGCCTGGCGCGGACCTTCCAGAACATTCGCCTGTTCAAGGAAATGTCCGTGGTGGAGAACCTGCTGGTGGCCCAGCACATGTGGGTCAATCGCAACCTGCTGTCCGGCATCCTCAACACCAAGGGCTACCGCAAGGCGGAAAGCGCCGCCCTGGATCACGCCTTCTACTGGCTGGAAGTGGTGGACCTGGTGGACTGCGCCAACCGCCTGGCCGGCGAGCTGTCCTACGGCCAGCAACGGCGCCTGGAGATCGCCCGGGCCATGTGCACCCGACCGCAGATCATCTGCCTCGACGAACCGGCCGCCGGCCTCAACCCTCAGGAAACCGAAGCGCTGAGCGCGATGATCCGGCTGCTGCGCGACGAGCACGATCTGACCGTGGTGCTGATCGAACACGACATGGGCATGGTGATGAGTATTTCCGACCACATCGTGGTGCTGGACCACGGCAACGTGATCGCCGAAGGCGGACCGGAGGCGATCCGCAACGATCCGAAGGTGATCGCCGCCTACCTGGGTGCCGACGAAGAGGAGCTGGTATGAGTCAACCTATCCTCGAACTCAAGGACCTGGACGTGTACTACGGCCCGATCCAGGCCCTGAAGAAAGTCTCGCTGCACATCAACGAAGGGGAAACCGTGAGCCTGATCGGCTCCAACGGCGCCGGCAAATCGACGCTGCTGATGTCGATCTTCGGCCAGCCCCGGGCGGAGTCCGGGCAGATCCTCTATCGCGGCGTGGACATCACCCACAAGTCGTCCCACTACATCGCCTCCAACGGCATCGCCCAGTCCCCGGAAGGGCGCCGGGTGTTTCCCGACATGACCGTGGAGGAGAACCTGCTGATGGGCACCATCCCGATTGGCGACAAGTACGCCAATGAGGACATGCAACGCATGTTCGAGCTGTTTCCACGGCTCAAGGAACGGCGTACCCAGCGGGCCATGACCATGTCCGGCGGTGAGCAGCAGATGCTGGCCATTGCCCGGGCGCTGATGAGCCGGCCCAAGTTGCTGCTGCTGGACGAGCCGAGCCTGGGACTGGCGCCGATCGTGGTGAAACAGATCTTCGCCACCCTGCGGGAGCTGGCGGCCACGGGCATGACCATCTTCCTCGTGGAGCAGAACGCCAACCACGCCCTGAAGCTGTCGGACCGCGCCTACGTGATGGTCAACGGCGAGATCCGCCTCAGTGGCACCGGCAAGGAGCTGCTGGTCAACGAGGAGGTGCGCAACGCTTACCTGGGCGGTCACTGACCGCCCGCTCTGTGGATAAAAATGCCCCGTCGGTTCCCGCCGCCGGGGCATTTTTTATCCACAGCAGCCTGCCCGCCGTGTCGGTGCTGGCCTGTCGGCGAAACCACTCTCCCCGATGGCCGCTCGTTGAGATGGGCTCGTGGGTTACAGCCGCGCTGGCCAGTCGGCTCCTGGGTGTCTGGCGCGTGCATGGACAAGGCAGCCTTCGCAGCAGGGCCGCTCACGTCGGACAATTGTGGACAACATTATTCGCAAGCTGCTAAAGCGCGGCATAAAGACGCTGCAAACAGTTGTTTTTCCACCGTTTTGACTTGTCCCCGTTTGCTGTGGAGCGGGCTGTGGGTAACGTGGGAGTAGCTGGCTGAAGGCCTTTATTTACGTGGCCTGCAGGCGATTGTGTGTTTTTTGACCAGGGCTTTTGCGGGGGCTCGTGGAGGCAATTGTCAACCTTTTTATTGTCGCAGCCGGACCTTGCCAAAGGCGGGGATAAGCCTGTGGATAAGTCTGTGACTAAACTCTGGAAAGACTGCGCTGAGCAGCGTGGTTGCTGGCCTCTGGCCTTATGCACTTTGACCGCGCGGTCATCTTTGCCGGTCGCGGGTGCATGGACAGCCGCTGCGGGTCAAGCAAAAAACTTCTCGTGATCGGCTGCAAGCCTTGTGCACAGTGGCTTTGCGGGATCTGCACTTGCCCCCAAAGACTGTGGACCGGCCTGTGGATAAGGTGCGCGCAGCTGGCTGCAGGCCACGGCTGCCGTGCCTTCCGGGCCAGTGAGCGTTTTTTGTACAGCTGCCCGGGGTGTCCGGGGCTTCTGTTGCCGCCCAGAGCCGGGCCGGGCATGCTGCGAAACGCTTTTTTCATGAAACGGCGGCTCGCCACCCAGCAAGGAGAACACCATGACTTCCACACTGTTCATTACGGGCGCGACGTCCGGTTTTGGCGAAGCCTGCGCCCGGCGTTTTGCCGCGGCCGGTTGGTCGCTGGTGCTCACCGGCCGGCGCGAAGAGCGTCTCAACGCGCTGTGCGCAGAGCTTTCCAAGCAGACCGAAGTGCACGGCCTGGTGCTCGACGTGCGCGACCGCAAGGCCATGGAAACCGCCATCGCCAATCTGCCGGCGTCCTTCGGCAAGCTGCGCGGCCTGATCAACAATGCCGGCCTGGCCCTGGGCGTCGACCCGGCGCCCAAATGCGACCTGGATGACTGGGACACCATGGTCGACACCAACATCAAGGGCCTGATGTACAGCACCCGCCTGCTGCTGCCACGGCTGATCGCCCATGGCCGGGGCGCCGGGATCGTCAACCTGGGCTCCATCGCCGGCAACTATCCGTACCCGGGCAGCCACGTCTATGGCGCGAGCAAGGCCTTCGTCAAACAGTTCTCCCTGAACCTGCGCTGCGACCTTCAGGGCACCGGGGTACGAGTGACCAACATCGAGCCGGGCCTGTGCGAAAGCGAGTTCTCCCTGGTGCGTTTCGCTGGCGATCAGGCGCGCTATGACGCCACTTATGCCGGCGCCGAACCGATCCAGCCCGAGGACATCGCCGACACCATCTTCTGGGTGCTCAACACGCCTGCCCACGTCAACATCAACAGTCTGGAGCTGATGCCGGTGAGCCAGACCTGGGCCGGCTTCGCCATCGAGCGCAAGGTGTAGCCGCTGCCGCAGGCTGCGACAGGGCCGCCAGGCCCTCTTGCGTTCGCAAGACCTCGGCGCTCGCAGCCTCGCCATGGCTCGGCAGCGACTACAGTTGTACTCGGAAACACATAAGCTGATTCGTTTCAGCTTGAAGCCGGCCCTGGCAAGGTAGAATTCCGACCCGAAATTTCGCGGCCGTCTCACACGAGGCGGTGTTTTCGAAGTTCGATAGGAGGAATCGTGAGTAACCGAGGTGAGCAGTCTCTGCTCAAACAATCGACTGTATTGATGTTCATCGTGGCGATCGCCGGTATCGTCACGGGTTTTGTTTCTGGCGCCCAATCCATTTTGTTCGATGGATTTTTTTCCCTGATCGCGACCGTCATCAAGGTCCTGATGCTGATCACCGCCCGGTTGATCGCCAAGGAAAGCAACCACCGTTTCCAGTTCGGCTTCTGGCATCTGGAGCCCATGGTGCTGTTGATCGAGGGCAGCTTCCTGCTGCTGATTGCCATCTATGCCTTCCTCAACGGTGTGTTCGGCATCATCAACGGTGGCCGAGAGGTCGAGTTGGGGCTGGTGATCTTTTATGCCGCCTTCTTCGCCGTGGCGGAGTTCGCCTACTTCTTCTATGTGCGCCGGCGTAACCGCAAGCTCAAATCGTCACTGATCCAGTTCGACAACATCAGCTGGCTGGTGGACGCGATGCTCTCGGTGGGGCTGCTGGTGAGCTTTGTCACGGCGCTGCTGCTCAAGCAGTACGGGCATGACCGCTGGGCGGTGTATGTCGACCCGGCGATCCTGATCCTGCTGGCCATCAGCATGCTGCCGCCGGCCTTGAAGATCCTGCGGCCGGCGTTGCGTGATGTGCTGGGCATCGCTCCGGACCAGCTGGATGAGAAGGTGCGCAGCGTGATGGAAGAGGCCATGGTTGCCTATGGCTTCCAGGAATACATTTCCTACGTGCAGAAGCACGGCCGGGCGCGTTTCATCGAGATCCATATCGTGCTGCCGGCGGACTATCCGCTGCAGGATGTGGCGACTCTGGACCGCTTGCGCGAGGAGATTTCCAGTGAGTTGGGAGAGGCCGACGCCGCGCGCTGGCTGACCATCAGCTTTACCGGGGATCGCAAGTGGATCGTTTGATCGGCGGTGCGCTTTTCGCCGACCAGCCGTCTCCTACAGGGGGCTTGCAGGAGCCGGCTGGCCGGCAGAGGCTTCAGGCAAAATATTCCGCCAGCCCGCGATAACAGGTCGCCAGGTGATAAGGCGTGGTCGAGGGCATATCCCGCCGGCTGACCGCGCCACTGGCATCCAGGCATTCATTCCAGCCCCCTGCATGCAGAAAATGCGCGTGCAGCGCCTTGAGCTGACGCAGCAGGGGCGCCTGGCTGTCCGCACGCAAGGTCAGGGCACGCACGTACTCGGCCTGGGCCCAGATGCGCTGGGTCGCGTCCTTGATGGGGGCACCCGGTTGCAGGTCGAGCATGGCGCACACCGCGCCGCTCTTCGGGTCGACACCAAGCTGCTCGGCAAACGCGAAGGCACGACTCAATGAGGCGTGCAGCGGGTTGCTGCGCAGCAAGGGCGAAGAGTCGAGGAGGAAGAACCACTCGAACTGATGCCCTGGCTCGAACCAGTTATCCACAGCCCCCAGTGGCTTCTCCAGCATCACTCCGTGCTGCGGGTCGATGAACTGCTGCTGCATGGCCTGGCACAGCTCCAGCAGTGCGGTTTGTACCGCGGCGTCTTCGCGTACTGCCAGGATTGCGAGAAAGGCTTCGGCCAGGTGCATCAGCGGATTCTGCAGGGGCCCGGAACCCAGTACGGACCAGTCCTCGGCGAGGCTGGCTTCGTAGAGTCCATCGCCCCGGGCAAAGCGCAGGGCTACCACTTCCAGGGCGGCATTGAGCACCGACTCCACCAGCGGCTCGCGGACCTTGGCCCAGTAATGAGCGCAGGCGAAGAGGATAAAGGCGTGGGTGTAGAGGTCCTTGCGCCGATCCAGCGGTGCGCCGTCGGCATCGATGCTGTAGAACCAGCCACCGTGCTCGGCATCGTGGAAGTGCCGCTGCAGCGAGCGGAACAGCGCGGCGGCCCGCTCTTGGGCAAAGGGGGCGGCGGCATCACCGATCAATTGGGAGAACAGGTACAGCTGCCGGGCACAGGCCATGGCTCGATAGCGCTGCGGCGGCAATGGCCGCTGTTCAGCGTCCAGCGCCTCATAGGGCAGTGCCAACTGCGGATTCCAGCCCGGGCCTTGCCACAGCGGCACGATCACCTTATGGAAATGCTGCTGCATGGCGTTGAACAGAGCGCTCGATTCAGGCGAGGTGGCGGAGCGGGATACATCGGGCATTGGCTGGCGTCGTCACGGCAGGTTTGAGTGCGCGACATGTTACCAGAGAAGCCCCGCCAGGCGGCTTGCCCGCCAAGCACGCCATACGGGTAGGAGCCGGCTTGCCAGCGAAGGCGTCCCGAAGATTACCTCAGCCTTGCAGGAGCTGGCTTGCCCGCGAACGAGGCCCGCAAGACCGCCTTCGCCGGCCAGCCGGCTCCTACAGAAGAGGGCAGGGATCAGCCTGCCAGCAACCACACGCCCGTTGCGGCCGAGGCGGCACCGGCCACGCGCACCAGCGGCGCCGCCGCCTGAGGCAGTACCCGCACCACGGCATAGCCGGCGGCATGCAGGGCCGCGGTGGCTGCGACAAAACCGGCGGCGTAGGTCCAGGGACTGGACATGTCCGGCAGTTCCAGGCCGTGAGCCACGCCGTGGAACAGGGCAAACAGCGCAGTGGCGGCGAGCGCCAGGCTCAGCGGCGGACGCACCGCCAGGGCCACGGCCAGGCCCAGGGCCAGTACCGACGCGGCAATGCCGCTTTCCAGGGCCGGCAGGTTCAGCCCTTCAAAGCCCAGCAGGCCGCCGATGAGCATGGTGCCGACGAAGGTGCAGGGCAGTGCCCAGCGCGCCGCGCCTTGCTGCTGGGCCGCCCACAGGCCGACCGCAAGCATGGCCAGCAGGTGGTCGAGGCCGCCGATGGGGTGGCTGATGCCGGCCAGCAGGCCGTTGTCGCCGTGGCCCGGGTGAGCGAAGGCCAGGGCCGGGGTCAGCAGCAGCGCCAGGGCGCCGAAGAGTGATTTCAGGGTCATGAGTGGCTTCCTTGTTGAGCTTTTTCAGGTTCGGTTTCAGGCCGCGGTCAGCAGCCCTTGGCGTTCGATGAAGGCGATGATCTCTTGCAGTCCCTGGCCGGTTTTCTGATTGCTGAAGACAAACGGCTTGCCGCCGCGCATGCGCTGGGTGTCGCTGTTCATCATTTCCAGTGAGGCGCCCACCAGCGGCGCCAGGTCGATCTTGTTGATCACCAGCAGGTCGGACTTGCAGATTCCCGGGCCGCCCTTGCGCGGCAGCTTGTCGCCGGCGGAAACGTCGATCACGTAGATGGTCAGGTCCGACAGTTCCGGGCTGAAGGTGGCCGAGAGGTTGTCGCCGCCGGATTCCACCAGGATCAGGTCGAGCCCGGGGAAGCGCCGGTTCAGCTGGTCCACCGCCTCCAGGTTGATCGAGGCGTCTTCGCGAATGGCGGTGTGCGGGCAGCCGCCGGTTTCCACGCCGATGATCCGCTCCGGGGCCAGGGCCTGGTTGCGTACCAGGAAGTCGGCATCCTCGCGGGTGTAGATATCGTTGGTCACCACCGCCAGGTTGTAGCGTTCGCGCAGGGCCAGGCACAGGGCCAGGGTCAGGGCGGTTTTGCCGGAGCCCACTGGGCCGCCGATGCCGACGCGCAGAGGTTGTGCGTTCATGAGTTTCTCCTAGGAACGGAACAGGCGGCTGTATTGGCGCTCGTGGGCCATGCTCGCCAGGGACAGGCCGAAAGCGGCGCTGCCATGATGGTTGGGATCAAGGTTCGTGGCGTGGTGCTGGGCCTGCTGCAACAAAGGCAGCAGCTCGCTGGTCAGGCGCTGGGCGGCCTGCTGGCCCAGGGGCAGGGTCTTCATCAGCACCGCCAGCTGGTTTTCCAGCCAGCTCCAGAGCCAGGCGGCCAGGGCATCGGCGGGGCTGATGTGCCAGGCGCGGGCGGCCAGGGCCCAGCCCAGGGCCAGGTGCGGTTCGTCCTGGCGCGCCAGCAGGTCCCGGGCACCAGCGTCGAGTTCCGGCAGGCCTTCCAGCAGTTGCTTGAGGGAATAGCCCATCTGCCGGCTTTCCTGGTACAGCTCGCGGGTTTCGCGGCTGGCCCGGTGGGCTTCGCACAGCTGCTGCAGGCGGACCCAGTCCTGATCGGCGGCGGCTTGGCAGTGGGCCAGCAACAGCGGTGCTTCGAAGCGCGCCAGGTTCAGCAGCAGTTGGTCGCCGATCCAGCGGCGGGCGCTGTCCGGGTCATGCACGCGCTGCTGTTCCACGGCCATCTCCAGGCCCTGGGAATAGCTGTAGCCGCCAATCGGCAACTGCGGACTGGCCAGGCGCAACAGGGCCCAGGCCGGGTTCATGGACGGACGCCGAACTGATGCAGGCGCGGTGGATAGTTGAAGTCTTCATCGCCGTGACGCGAATGATGGTGGCCGCCGCCATAGGCGCCGTGCTCGGGCTGGAAGGGCGCCTCGATGGTGTCGGTGCTGGCCCCCAGTTGTTCGAGCATGGCCTTGAGCACGTAGTCATCGAGCAGGCGCAGCCAGCCGTCGCCCACTTGCAGGGCCACGTGGCGGTTGCCCAGGTGATAGGCGGCGCGGGTCAGTTCGAAGGCATTGCGGCAGGTGACGTGCAGCAGGGTTTCCGGGCGGGCGCAGACCTTGACGATGCGGCCGTCCTCGGCTTCAAGGAACTCGCCGTCGTGCAGCGGCGGCTGGCCACGCTCGAGAAACAGGCCGACGTCTTCACCCTCGGCACTGAAACAGCGCAGGCGGCTTTTGCTGCGGGCCTCGTAAGTCAGGTGCAGCTCGGCGGACCAGGCGTTTTGGGGGGCGGTTCTGCGGTGGATCACCAGCATCGGGGAGCTTCCAGCTATGAGCGATGCACAAGCCAGAGCAAGGGGCTTGCCAATCGCTCGGAGGAGAGGGAAACCCCTTTGTCGACACCGGAACTGCGCCTGAAAAAGGGGCAAAACCTTGTTTTATCTTGTTACAAAATGGCGCGCTGCGCTGATTTATAGCACCGAGTTGGTGCGCGGGAAATATTTTTGCCGCAATCCGGTGCCGGGCCGGCGTCCAGGCGCGAACCCGCGCCCTTGAGCGGGGCGCGCAGATGAATTGAAGGGGGGGGAGCGGCGGGTTACTCGGTGCTGCCCAGGCCTTGCCAGTGTTTCAGGCCGATGAAGATGAAGCGCAGTTGCTGGGTGATCTTGGCCTGGGGCGTGAGGTGCTCGGGCAGGGCCTGAGCTGGCGGATCGATGATGTCCGGCAGGGTGGCGAACACGCTCTTGACGATCAGGTCGGCCATCACCCCGAGATCGGCGGCATTGAGGTGCTGCAGCTTGGGCATCAGGGTCAGGTCGGCCGCCAGGTCGGAACTGATGTTCTCCCGCAGGCTGGCGATGGCCTGGCGTACCGGCAGCGAGCCGCCGTATTGCTCGCGGGCGAGAAACAGGAACTGCGCGCGCTTGGCTTCCACCACGTCGAGGAAGATGCGCACCGAGGCGTCGATGATGCCGCCCATGACGAATTCGTTGTGGCGCACCAGGCGGATGGTTTCGCGAAAGGTCTGGCCGACCTCGCTGACCAGTTCCAGGCCCAGTTGGTCCATGTCGCTGAAGTGCCGGTAGAAACCGGTGGGCACGATGCCAGCGGCTTTCGCCACTTCCCGCAGGCTCAGGCTGCCGAAACCACGACCACACTCCATCAGATGCCGGGCGGCATCCATCAAGGCATTACGGGTCTGTTGCTTCTGTTCGGCGCGGGGCAGCATCGGCGGGTTATTTCTTTGCTCAAGAGGAGCGGCGCACTCTAGCAAATCAACTTTGCCGGAGTCGAACCTGCGTCAGGCGAGGGCAGGGAGGGCGGGGGGCGACAACGGGGCTCCATGAAAGCCAAAGCCCGATCCAGGGATCGGGCTTTTTTTAAGGGCCAGCATGGCCTCAGCTCGCTGCTTGATGACGTTCGGCCAGGCGATCGGCACCGCCTTCGGCAACAGTCTGGCCTTGAGGGGTGCGGCTGAAGCCATCTTCCACCAGGCCTTTCTCTTCCAGGCGATCACGGCCGCCTTCGGCTACGGTTTGACCTTGTGGGGTGCGATCGTAGCCATCTTCAGCGACGTTCTGACCTTGTGGAGTACGGTCGTAACCATCTTCGGCAACGTTCTGGCCCTGAGGGGTGCGATCATAGCCGTCTTCGGCAACGCTCTGGCCTTGTGGCGTGCGGTCATAACCGTCGGCAGCGACTTTGTTGCGTTCGATCAGGCGATCCGAACCGCCTTCAGCCAGGGTTTGGCTGAACACGCTGTGGCTGGCCTTGACCTGCGGAGTGGCTTGTTCGGCGGCCGGCAGGGCGAAGGCGTTGGCGGCCAGGATGGACAGGGTCAGGCTCAGTAAGATGTGGCGTTTCATGATGGGGTGCTCCTTGGCAGGGCGATAAATTGGGTACGGAGCTAATGTTACCGCCGCAAATTCGATATAAAAGTTCATAACCACAATGGTAATAATCAACGAAATTGATTGTTTGCCCGCAAGGCTCTAGCCCGGGCCTTTGCGCCGACGGCGTTTGCACCGCAGTGGGTATTTTCGACTCACTCAGGCTTCGCAACAGGGCAGGGCGAGGTAACACCCGGCTGTCCGATCGATCAGGAAATCGGTTTTTTTTCGCCTGGGCCGGCGCCCGGATTAAACCTGTGTGGGCTTTATCAGTCGTAGTTTTCATGGCCGGGGATTCTCCACCGGCATTTCACCGATGCGTCGTGATTTGGCGCTCAGTTGTCTTCAGGAGCCTCGTGCAATGACGCGCACTCGTAAAATTCTCGCCTGGACCGTCTGTGGTCTGATCCTGCTACTGGCCGTGCTGGTGCTGGTGATTGCCTTCTTCGACTGGAACCGGATCAAGCCGACCCTCAACGCCAAGGTGTCCGAGGAGTTGCACCGGCCGTTCGCGATCAATGGCGACTTGTCGGTGGCCTGGCACCGCGAGCCTGAAGAGGGCGGCTGGCGCGCCTGGGTGCCCTGGCCCCACGTGGTGGCCCAGGACCTGACCCTGGGCAATCCGGACTGGTCCAAGGCGCCGCAGATGGTCGGCCTCAAACGGGTCGAGCTGCGGATCTCGCCCCTGGCCCTGCTGGTGCGGCGGGTCAGCATCCCGCGAATCGACCTCACCGAGCCCGACGCCGCGCTGCAGCGGCTGGCCGACGGTCGCGCCAACTGGACCTTCAAGTTCGACCCGAAAGACCCTGAGGCCGAGCCTTCGAGCTGGACGCTGGATATCGGCGCCATCGGTTTCGACAAGGGCCACGTGACCCTGGATGACCAGACCCTGAACACCCAGCTCGACCTGCAAGTGGAGTTGCTCGGCAAGCCCATTCCGTTCAGCGACATCGTCGGTGAAAGCGAGGCGCAGAAGGTCACGGCAAAAGGCGCCGAGCCGCAGGCCTACGCGTTCGCCCTCAAGGTCAAGGGCCAGTACCACGGGCAGAAGCTTGCCGGCACCGGCAAGATCGGCGGGCTGCTGGCCCTGCAGGACGGTCGCCGGCCGTTTCCGTTGCAGGCCCAGGCGCAGATCGGCGCCACCCAGGTGGAGCTGCGGGGCAGCCTCACCGACCCGCTGAATCTGGGCGCCCTGGACCTGCGCCTGAAACTGGCAGGCACCAGCCTGGGCAACCTCTATCCGCTGACCGGGGTGACCCTGCCGGACTCGCCGCCCTATGCCACCGACGGCCATCTGACCGCCAAGCTGCGCGACCCGGCGGGCGCGACCTTCAGTTACCAGGATTTCAACGGCAAGATCGGCGACAGCGATATCCACGGCAACCTGACCTACGTGGCCAGTCAGCCGCGGCCCAAGCTCAGCGGTGCGCTGGTTTCCAACCAGTTGCTGATGAGCGACCTGGCGCCGCTGATCGGTGCCGACTCCAACTCCGCGCAGAAGGCCCGGGGCGGCGAGAGCAAGCAGCCGGCGGACAAGGTGCTGCCGGTGGAGGAGTTTCGCACCGAGCGCTGGCGCGACATGGACGCCGATGTGGAGTTCACCGGCAAGCGCATCGTCCACAGCGCCGATCTGCCGTTCACCGATCTCTACACCCACCTGGTGCTCAATGACGGCCAGCTCAGCCTGGAGCCGCTGCGCTTCGGCGTGGCCGGCGGCAGGCTGGATGCTCAGGTGCGCCTCAATGGGCAGGCCACGCCGCTGGAAGGCCGGGCCAGGCTGACCGCGCGCAACTTCAAGCTCAAGCAGCTGTTCCCAGGGTTCGAACCGATGAAGACCAGTTTCGGCGAGCTCAACGGCGATGCCGACATCGCCGGCCGCGGCAACTCGGTGGCGGCCTTACTGGGCAGCGCCAACGGTGACCTGAAGATGCTGATCAACGACGGCGCCATCAGCCGCAGCCTGATGGAAATCGCCGGACTCAACGTCGGCAACTATGTGGTCGGCAAGATGTTTGGCGACAAGGAAGTGAAGATCAACTGCGCCGCCGCCGACTTCGGCATCAAGAGCGGGCTGGCCAGTTCCCGGCTGTTCGTCTTCGACACCGAGAACGCCATCATCTACATCGACGGCACCGCCAACATGGCCACCGAGCAACTGGATCTGACCATCACCCCGGAATCCAAGGGGCTGCGCCTGTTCTCCCTGCGTTCACCGTTGTATGTGCAGGGCAAGTTCATCAAGCCCAGCGCTGGCGTCAAGGCGGTGCCGCTGGTGCTGCGCGGGGCCGGGATGGTGGCGCTGGGGGTGATCGCCGGGCCGGCGGCGGGGCTGCTGGCGCTGGTGGCGCCCAGCGGTGACGAGCCCAATCAGTGCGCGCCGTTGCTGCAGCAGATGCGCTCGGGCAAGGCACCGGTGACGGTGAAACCGAGCAAGTAGGAAAAAGGGCGCCTGGCGCGCAAGCCCGCTCCAGCGCAAGGCAGGGGCGGGCCTGGGGAGGGGGTTACAGATCCTTGAGGATGTCGGCCATGTCGTCGGCGTGTTCTTCTTCCTGGGCCAGGATCTCTTCGAACAGGCGGCGGGTGGTGGGATCCTTGTCGCCGATGTACTGGATGATCTCGCGGTAGCTGTCGATGGCGATCCGCTCGGCCATCAGGTCCTCGTAGACCATTTCCTTCAGGTTGTTGCCGGCCACGTACTGGGCGTGGGAGTGCTTGGACAGCAGGTCCGGATTGAATTCCGGTTCGCCACCGAGCTGGACGATGCGCTCGGCCAGCTTGTCGGCGTGTTCGGCTTCCTGGGTCGCATGCTCGAGAAACTCGTCGGCCGCCACGCTGGCCTTGAGGCCGGTGGCCATGAAGTAGTGGCGCTTGTAGCGCAGGACGCACACCAGCTCGGTGGCCAGCGACTCGTTGAGCAGGCGCAGCACCTCCTCGCGGTCGGCGCTGTAGCCTTCGGTCACGGCGCCGTTCTCCACGTGTTGACGGGCCCGCTGCCGCAGGCTTTGCACATCAGATAAATGCTTGTCGCTCATGTCGATCTCCTGGGGGCTAATCCGTTTGGCGTCAGGCTCTGTCGACCTGATCGCTACATGGGTTGTGAGTCCCGGGCGCGGCAAAAAGTTTTATCGGATAGGCCTGCTCCTTCAGTTCGCGCTGTGTGAGCGGCCAGGAGCGCCGCCGCGCGCCAGGGGCGGATGCCCGTCCAGCAGCGATTCCTCTTGCAGCCACTGGAGGAAGGCCTTCACCGGCGGATGGCGTTCACGGCCCGGCACGCACAGGGCGCTGTAGCCGGCACCGTCCACCTGGACCTGCGGGCGATAGGGTTGCAGCAGGCCGCTAGCCACGCTCTGGGACACCAGGATATTGCTCGCCAGCACCAGGCCCTGGCCGGCAATGGCGGCCTGCAGGGCGTATTGCTCTTCGTCGTAGGAGCGGACCAGCGCCGGGTCGGCGAGCCACTGTTCACCGGCCAGGGTGCACCAGGCCTGCCAGCCGTCGGCGTAAAGCCTTGAGTTGCGCCAATGCACGCTGATCAGGGACGGTCGCTGCTGCTGTGCGAGGGCCACTTGCCGGGGGGCGCCGTAGACCGCGAAACGCTCATCGAACAGACACAGGCCGTGGAGGTCCGGGTAGTCATCCTGGCTATAGCGGATCGCCACATCGATGCTGGCGTCCTGCTGCAAGTCCACCACTTCACAACGGGTGTCCAGGCGCAGGCTGATGCGCGGGTGCCGGGTGTAGAACCGTCCCAGCCGCGGCACCAGCCACAGGGCGGCGAAGGCGGCCGTGGTGGATACCGTCAACTGGGTCGGGCTGGGGCTGGGGCGCAGGCTATCGACACTCTGGGTCACATCCAGCAGGGCGCCGTGCAGGCTGTGGAACAGCCGTTCGCCGGAGTCGGTCAGGCGTACCTGGCGTGGCAGGCGCTGGAACAGGGGCACGCCCAGCCAGTGCTCCAGGCTGCGGATCTGGTGGGACACCGCGGTGGGCGTCACCGACAGGTCCTCGGCGGCGGCCTTGAAGCTCAGCAGGCGCGCGGCGGATTCGAAGGTGCGCAGGGCGGTGAGGGGCAGGTGGGCGAACATGTTTGGCTCCATGGGTGAGCTAAGTTCATCTGAGTGAACTTTTGCTCATTTGTTGCGAAAACCCGGTGCCTCTAGATTTATCGCGGAATCTACGGCCATGCAAGGTCGTTGAAATCAATCCGCAGGAGAGCATCAAGATGAGTTCAGTTCTTGTCATTCACGGCAGTCCACGGGGCGAGCGTTCCCATAGCCGGCGGTTGGCCGAAGCGTTTCTCCAGGCCTGGCAAGGGGCCCATCCCCAGGGCAGGCTCACGCGCCGGGAAGTCGGGCGGGGTTCCCTGCCCCACGTCAGCGAGGCCTTTATCGCCGCGGCGTTTTATCCACAGCCCGAGGCCCGGTCGCTGTCGATGCAGGCCGACCTGGCCTTGAGCGACGAGCTGGTGGGCGAGTTGCTGGAGCATCGGCGCCTGGTGATCTCGGCGCCCATGTACAACTTCAGCGTGCCCAGTGGGATCAAGGCCTGGGTCGATCACATCGTGCGCCTGGGGCTGACCTTCAACACCCTGCTGGATAACGGCGTGGCCCAGTACCAGCCACTGGTGCAGGGCAAGAAGGTATTGATTGTCACCAGTCGTGGTGGTGGCGGCTTCGGTCCCGGGGGCGAGCACGAAGCGCTGAACCACGCCGATCGCTGGTTGCGCACGGCCCTGGGATTCATCGGTATCGAGGACGTGACCGTGGTCGCGGCAGAAGGCGAGGAGTCGGTGCCCGAGCGTTTCCAACAGTCCTGTGACGAGGCGCAGCAGCGTCTGCTGGCCCTGGCACGCACGTTCTGAGGTGGCGCCATGGCCTGGATATACCTGCTGCTGGCGGCGGCCTTTGAGGTCACGTTCGCCATGGGCATGAAGTACGCCGAGGGCTTCACCCGTCCCTGGCCTTCGCTGGTGACGGTGATGGCGGCCGTGGCCGGCATCTACTTCCTGACCCTGGCCATGCGCGAGTTGCCGGTCAGCGTGGCCTATCCGATCTGGACCGCGATCGGCTCCCTGGGCACGGTGCTGCTGGGCTTCGTGCTGCTGGGGGAAAGCCTGACGCCGCTCAAGCTGCTGTCGGTAGGGCTGATCGTGGCCGGGGTGGCGGGGTTGAAGTAGGCGGGGCTGTCATGTTGCTGTCGTCAAACCGTCACGGGGACTGACGATGCCCTTGGTTATGGTCTAGCTTTCAGCCTGGGCCAGCCCGGCCCATTTCAAGGACTCCCTGCATGTCCCAAGCGCTTGCCACGCGATACCCCCTGGTGCTGGTTCCCGGCATGCTCGGTTTTGTCCGCCTGCTGCTGTACCCCTACTGGTACGGGATCATCCCGGCCCTGCACCGGGGCGGGGCCCGGGTGTATGCGGTGCAAGTGTCGCCGCTCAACTCCAGCGAGGTGCGCGGCGAACAACTGCTGGCCCAGGTCCAGCGGATCCTGGCCGAGACCGGTGCCTCGCGGGTCAACCTGATCGGCCACAGCCAGGGCGCGCTCACCGCGCGCTACGCTGCCGCCAAGCGCCCGGACTGGGTGGCTTCGGTGACTTCGGTGGCCGGTCCCAACCACGGTTCCGAACTGGCGGATTACCTGGCCCGGCATTCCCCGGCCCACAGCTTCAAGGGGCGCATCCTGAGTGCGCTATTGCGGGGTATCGCGGCCTTGATGACGCTGCTGGAAACCGGCTATCGCGGGCCGAAACTGCCAGTGGATATTCACGCCTCGCACCAGTCGCTGACCACCGAGGGCGTGGCCCTGTTCAACCGCCAATACCCCCAGGGGTTGCCGACGACCTGGGGCGGCCAGGGGCCGGAGCAGGTCGACGGTGTGCGCTACTACTCCTGGTCCGGCACCTTGCAGCCGGGCAAGACCAATCGCGGACGCAATCTGTTCGACGGCACCAGTCGCAGCTGCCGCCTGTTCGCCCGGACTTTCGTCCGCGAAGCCGGCCAGTGCGACGGCATGGTGGG
Source organism: Pseudomonas sp. Os17 (assembly GCF_001547895.1). NCBI lineage: Bacteria > Pseudomonadati > Pseudomonadota > Gammaproteobacteria > Pseudomonadales > Pseudomonadaceae > Pseudomonas > Pseudomonas sp. Os17. The sequence goes on from NZ_AP014627.1 coordinate 683,732, forward strand.
GCGCTACAGCTCCCATCTGGGGCAGGTCATCGGCGACGATTACCCCCTGGATCACTTCGATATCGTCAACCAGTCCCTGGGCCTGGTGGGCAAGGGCGCGGAACCGATCCGCCTGTTCGTCGAACATGCCCAGCGCCTCAAGGCCGCCGGCCTCTGACCTTCAGCCTTGCCCCGTAGGCGCCGGCTTGCCGGCCAACGGCCGCATTACCGTGGTCCAGCGCTCCGAGAGAACCACCCCGGCCAACGTCAGCACGCCACCCACCAGATGAAACCAGGCCAGTCGCTCATGCAGCACCACCGCGGCAATCAGCGCCGTGATCAACGGCAAGAGGTTGAAGAACAGCGTGGTCCGGCTTGGCCCCAGGCGCACCACCGCCTGCATCCAGGCCAGGGGCGCGAGCATCGAGGCCAGCAGGCAGGCATAGAGCACCAGGGGAATGTTCTGCAGGGTCGGCCCGACTTTTGGCGAGGCCAGGAACAGCGGCAGCAGAACCACCACCGCCACCAGCACCTGCAGGTACAGCAGCACCAGCGGTGGCAGGCGCAGCTGCCATTTTTTCAGCAGGGTGCTGTAAACCGCATAGGCCAGGGTGGCCACCAGCATCATCGCGTCCCCCAGGTTGACCCCGTGCTGCAGCAGCGCCGCCAGGCTGCCGGAGGACACCACCAGCAGCACCCCGGCAAACGACAGCACCGCGCCCACCAGGGCCCCGGCGGTCAGGCGCTGGCCCAGGGCGGCGATGGCCATGGCCAGGGACATCAGCGGCATCAGCGACAGAATGATGCCCATGTTGGTGGCCGAGGTCAGGCTGGCGGCGAAGTAGGCCAGGCTCTGATACACCGCCATGCCCAGGATGCCGAGAATGGCGATGCGCCACAGGTTGGGGCGGATCACCGGCCAGTGGCCGATCACCGGCTTGAGCATGAAGGGGGTGAACAGCAGGCCGGCCAGCAACCAGCGATAGAAGCCGATCTCCGCGGGGAAGATCGCGCCCACGGCGAGTTTGTTGATCACGGTATTGCCGGCCCAGATAAAGATGGCCAGCAGTGGATAAGCGTATTGCATGGAGACAGCCACAGAGTTGATGAGGAGCGATTATCCCCTTGTCCGGATCAACGCCTATACTGCGAACCGGACAACCCGCCCCGACATCCGGACAGCATGAGCAAAAAACACATCGACCTCCTGGATTTCCACGGGCTCCCCGCGCCGGTGTATTTCCGCTATGCCGACTTCGCCGCCCACAGCCATGCCCTGGAGCACCGTCATCCCTGGGGCTGCCTGGAGTATTCGGCCCATGGGGTGATGCACATGGAGATCGCCGGCCAGCGCTTCATGTCGCCACCGCAATACGCGGTCTGGGTGCCGCCGCAGACGCCCCACAGTTTCTACACTTCCCAGCCGATCAACTACCGGGCGGTGCTGCTGGCGCCGGAACTGTGCGCGGACCTGCCGCGGCAGGGCAGCACCCTGGCCATCAGCGAGATTCTCAAGGCGATCCTCAAGGACTTCGCCGCCCGGGACGTGCAGATCCCCGAGGGCGAGGCCGACCAGCGCCTGGCCCAGGTGGCGCTGGACCAACTGCGCCAGGCCCCGGTGCATAACTGCTACCTGCCCTACGCCAGCCACCCGGAGCTGCTGCGAGTGCTCCAGGCCCTGCAGGCCGAGCCGGGCAACCACCAGCCGCTGGCCCATTGGGCGCAGCAGGCCCATGTCAGCGAACGCACCCTGGCCCGGCAGTTCGTTCGTGAGCTGGGCATGAGCTTTGGCGAATGGCGCCAGCGCCAGCGTTTCCTGGCCTCCATCGAGGCCCTGGACAGCCCGCGCAGCATCCAGGAAATCGCCTTCGACATGGGCTATAGCACCGCCTCGGCGTTTATCGCGATGTTCCAACGCCAGGCCGGCTGCACCCCCGAGCAATACCGCCGGGCCGGCCTGCAGAACAGATGAAGGTGTAACAGGCTTTGTCTACACTGCGCAGGAGGCCGTGCCCGTCGGCGCGGTGACAAGGAGAAAACTCCATGAAGATGTTGCGTATTCCGTTGTTGATGGTGGGCCTGCTGTTGTGCTCCCAGGGGTTTGCCGCCACCGCCCAGCAGAACAAGATGACCAGCTGTAACGCCGAAGCCACCGCCAAGAGCCTCAAGGGCGACGAGCGCAAGGCCTTCATGAGCACCTGCCTCAAGGCCGCCCCGGCCGCTGCCGCCACCCCTTCCACGCCTCAGGAAAGAATGAAGACCTGCAACGCCGACGCCACCGCCAAGGCCCTCAAGGGCGATGCGCGCAAGGCGTTCATGAGTGATTGCCTGAAGAAGAAATAGGCCCGAATCGGTGGGGCCAAGGTGTCGAATCGGTGACCGAACCTTGGCCTGCATCGGCTCTTATGGATTTATGGATCACGTAACTCGTTATTTTTCAATGAGATAAATCCTATTTTTACCGCTCGTCGCTTTTTTATTGTGTAAATTTTTTTACATTTAAACTTTATCCCCTTCGAAATCAGGTGCCGGGATGCACCGCGCGCATGCTCTGCTAGCCAGTGTGCGTGATTCCAGGGAATGAAAGGCATGTCGCGTTTTGGCTTATTCAGGCCGGTAGTAGCGTTTTGTGCTTTGTCCGGGCCATTGGCCCTCAGCGCCGCACCGTTGCAGACTCCGGGTGATCGCGACTTGATCCGTGATCGCCAGCAGCAGTTGCTGCAAGAGCAGCAGAAGCGTCTCGACGAACTCCAGCAACTCCCCGGCCAAACCTTGCCCGCCGAGCCTGCCCCGCAACCGGGAGAGCAGCGCTGCTTCACGATCAAGACCGTGATTCTCAAAGGTGCCGACCACCTGAGCAGCGCCGACCGCGAACGCCTGGTGGCGCCCTATCGCAACCAGTGCCTGTCGGTGGCGCAGATCAACACCCTGCTAAAGGCCATCACCCACCACTACCTGCAGCAGGGCTATGTCACCACGCGTGCCTACCTGCCGGCTCAGGAACTGGCCTCGGGGGATCTGACCATCGTGGTGGTCGAAGGCCGCCTGGAAAGCCTGGATAGTTCGGCCCTGGCCAGCTCCCGGGAACTGGCCATGAGCTTTCCCGGCACCACCGGTGAGGTGCTCAATCTGCGGGAGCTGGAACAGTTGGTGGATCAGCTCAGCCGCCTGCCTTCGCGCCAGGTCGAGTTGGAGTTGTCACCGGGGGAAAAACTGGGCGACAGCCGTGTCGGCCTCAAGGGCCAGCGTCTGAAACCCTGGCGGGTTACGGCAACCCGCAATAACAGCGGCGACAAGAGCACCGGTGAACAGCAGGCCGGCCTCGGCCTGGACTGGGACAGCCCTCTGGGCCTGGCGGACCAGCTCAGTCTGCGGGCCAACCAGGACACGGTCAGCGACCACTGGCGCCATTCCGACAACCAGAGCCTCTACTACAGCCTGCCCTGGGGCTGGTGGACCGTCAGTTACTCCTACAGCCAGAGCTACTACCGCACCCGCAATGACAGCACCGGCTTCGCCTTCAGCATGGACGGCGACAGCACCAACCAGCAGTTGCGCGCCGAACGGGTACTGCACCGCGACAACCTGAGCAAGACCGGCATGAGCCTGGGCCTGAGTCAGTTGCGCACGCGCAACTACATCGACGACAACCTGATCGATGTCTCCAGTAACCGCATCACCGAAAGCCAACTGGGTTTCAACCACGGGCGGCGCATCGGCAATGCCCTGGTCAACGCCGATATCGGCTGGCAGCAGGGCATCGGTGCCCTGGACGCCCAAGGCAGCGGCAATCCCCATGGCAGTGAACCCGTGGCCCGTTACAACAAATACAGCCTGACCCTGAGCTACCTGCAGCCCTTTCGCCTGTGGGACGAGAATTTCAGCTTCGACAGCCTGGCCACCGGTCAGCGCAGCGAGGACGTGCTCTTCAGCCCTCAGCGCATCAGCCTCGGCGGGCTCAACTCGGTGCGTGGTTTCCAGGACCAGACCCTGTCCGGCAATAGCGGCGGTTACTGGCGTAACCAGCTGCGCTGGCGCCGCGCGGTGACCTGGCCGGCGCTGCAACCCTTTGTTCAGGAATACGGTATGGCCTTTGCCTACGACGTTGGGGTGATCAAGGGCGATCGCTACAACCACGACGCCAAGGGCCGCATGAGCGGCAATGCCCTGGAACTCAATGCCCGCGGCCAGTATCTGGCCGCATCCGTCAGCTTCGCGCGCTCCCTGGAGCGGCCGGCAATTATCGAGAGGCGAGAGCACCCGGTGTATTTCCGGGTCGACCTGTTCTTCTGACTCGCCCGCCACGTTATTGAATGGATGATTCGCACATGGACGTACGCAAGCCTTTTGCCCAATGCATTGCCCTGTCGCTGTCGGGGATTCTCTTTCTCAACCCGATCGTCAGTGTGGCCGCCGGCCTGACCCTGGACCCGGCCGCAGGCGGTAACGCCACCATCGGCGCGGCGGGCAATGGCGTACCCATCGTCAATATCAACGCCGCCAATGGCGCCGGGCTGTCCCACAACAAATTCAGCGAATACAACGTTGGCAGCAACGGCCTGATCCTCAACAACGCCACCGGTTCGACCCAGAACACCCAGCTGGGCGGCTACATCATCGGCAACCCCAATCTCAAGGGGCAGGCGGCTCAGGTGATTCTCAACGAAGTCACCGGCAGCAATCGCAGCAAGCTGGCGGGCTACACCGAGGTCGCCGGTCAGTCGGCCCGGGTGATCGTCGCCAACCCCCATGGCATCACCTGTAACGGTTGCGGCTTTATCAACACTCCGCGGGCCACCTTGACCACCGGCAAACCGGTGATCGAAGGGCAGAAGCTCGATCGTTTCCAGGTCGATGGCGGTGACATCAGCATTGAAGGCGCCGGCCTCAACGCCAGCAACATCGATCAGTTCGACCTGATCACCCGCAGCACCAAACTCAATGCCGACCTGTACGCCAAGAAGCTCAACGTCATTACTGGGCGCAACGACGTCAAGGCCGACGACCTGAGCGTCACGGCCCGGGACGCCGACGCCAGCGCCAAGCCGGAACTGGCCATCGACAGCTCGGCCCTGGGCGGCATGTACGCGGGGGCGATCCGCCTGGTGGGCACGGAAAAGGGCGTGGGCGTGAACATGTCCGGGGAAATGGCGGCCAGCACCGGCGACATCCAGATCGATGCCAACGGCAAGGTCACGGTCGCCGGCATGGGCGCCAACCAGGCGATCGCGATCAAGGCTCAAAGCATCGACCTCAAGGGCAAGGCCTATGCCGGGACCGAAGCGACCCTGCAGGCCAAGGAGCAGATCGAGGTGGGCACCAGTCTGGCGGCCCGGGATCAGGTGCGGGTGGTGGACGCCGGGCAACTGGTCAACCACGGCATCATCGAGGCCGGGGTCAACAGCGACAACAGCCGCAACGATCAAGGCGTGGTCAAGCTGAACGCCGACAACTTGGAAAACCGCGGCAATGTGCTGGCCAGCGGCAATCTGCAACTGACGGCGCGGCAGACCCTGAACAACCAGAACGGAGTGATCCAGGGACCCAAGGTCGAAGTCAAGGCAGCGCGCCTGGTCAACCAGGGCGAGCAGGCCCGGGTGCTGGCACACAACGAACTGGTGCTGACTACCCCGGCCATCGCCAACTTGGGCGGCCTGATCCGTTTTGGCGAGCGCCAGGCCGCCAGCCTGACGCTGGACAGCCTGAACAACAATGGCGGGCGCCTGGAAGTGGCGGGCGCCGAGCTGACCCTCAATGCTCGTGAGGTGAGCAACCGGCAGGGCTCGATGATCGCTGATCAGATCGATATCAGCGCCGAGCGGCTGGACAACCAGCAAGGCCTGATCGGTGCCAGCCAGGGCAGTGCCACGTTCAAGGTCAGCGAGCAGTTGAACAACAATGGCGGCCGGCTTCAGGCCCAGACCCTGCTGGAAACCCAGGGCGGGGAGCTGCTCAACCAGGGCGGCAAGCTGCTGGCCGACCAGATCAAGGTGACCGGCAAGCGCCTGGACAACAGCCAGAAGGGCCTGATCAGCGCCGAGAAGGGCGCACTGCAAGTGAGCCTCGATCAGGACCTGGTCAATGCCGATGGCAAGTTGCAGGCCACTTCGCTGCTGAACCTCAAGGCCGGCAGCGTGGACAACCGCGGCGGTACCCTGATCGCCCCGCAACTGACCCTCAACAGCGGCGGCAAGCTCGGCAACCAGGGCGGCACCCTCACCGCCGACGCGCTGGAGCTGCACACCGCGGACATCGACAACCAGGGCGGCCTGCTGCAGGGCAAGGACAGCCTGCTGCTGGACGCTCGGGACCTGGCGAACCAGCAGGGCCAGGTCATCGGCGACGTGCTGAGCGCCAACCTCGACAGCCTCAGCCAGAACCAGGCCGGGGTGTTGAGCGCCGAGACCGGCAAGCTCACGCTGACGGTCAAACAGCACCTGAACAATGCCCTGGGCCACCTGCAGGCCAAGACCGGTGACGTGCAGATCGTCTCGGGCAGCCTGAACAACCAGGGCGGTGTGGTGGTGGGCAATCACTTGCTGCTGACCAACACCGGCCTGCTGGATAACCGTGGTGGGCAATTGGCCGGTGATCGGCTGACCGTCACTACCCAGCGCCTGGACAATCAGGCCGGTGGCCTGCTGGCGGCGGGTCGCGATGGCCTGCACTTGACGCTGACCGCCGACGGAGCGACGCCGGGGCAACTGCTTAACAGCCAGGGACGCCTGCAAAGCGACGGGCACCTGCAGATCGACGGTGGTCAGTTGAACAACAGTGGCGGGGTGTTGCTGGGCACCAGCCTTGGCATCGATGCCGCTGGCCTCGACAACAGCGCCAAGGGCGCGGTGGTGGCCAATCAGGGGGCGCTGGAGCTGAACCTCAACCAGGGCGCCCTGAACAACAATGCCGGAGTCATCGACGCTGGTGAACAGGCGCTGCGGGTGACCCAGGGCGGGCAACTGGACAACCAGGGCGGCACCCTCAAGGGCAAGCGCCTGGAGGTCGAGGGCGCAGCCTTGGATAACCGTCAGGGACAACTGCTGGCCGGTAGCGATGGTTTGAACCTGGTGGCCGGCGGCCTGAACAACGCCCAAGGGATGATCCTGGTCAAGGACGGCCACGGCGAAGTGGCACTGGGCCAAGGCACTCTGGACAACCGTGGAGGCACCCTGCAGGGCGCGACCCTTGGAGTCACTGCTGGGGCTGTGGATAACAGTGCCCTGAACGGTAAGGCTGGACTGATCAGCAGCCAGGCCGGAGCGCTCAAGCTGGTGGTCGATCGCCTCACCAACCAGGCGGGCAAACTCTACGCCAATGGCCTGCTCAGCAGCACCGGGCAGACCCTGGACAATCGCTTTGGCGGCGAAGTCAGCGCTCGGCAGTTGGACTTGAACGTGGCGGCCAGTCTCTACAACCAGGGCGGGCTGGTGGAGTCGGGCAACTCACTGCTGCTGGTGGGCGGCAACCTGGACAACAGCTCCGGGGGCCGGGTACGGGCGCTGGCTGGCGAGCAAAGCCGGATTACCCTGGGTGGCGTGCTGAACAACCAGGGCGGCACCCTGGCCCTGGGCTCCAGCGCCTTTGCCCTGAATGCCGGACAGCTCAACAACATCGGCGGCAGCATCGAACACGCCGGCAGCGGCTTGTTCAAACTGGACCTGGGGGCGCTGTCCGGCTTCCAGGGTCGGATCACCGGCCTGGGCCATGGCGACTGGGATGTGGCTGCGGTGGATCGCAGCGGTCTGATGCAACTCAACGGTACGCTGGACCTGAGTACCGGGGGCGACCTCAACCTGAGTGCCGGCGACCGCATCGCCAGCGCCAGCGGCCTGCGAGTGGGCGCGGCGACCCTGAACAACTCAGGGGAGCTGGCCAGTGACGGTTACCTGACCCTGGACCTGAGGGGCAACCTGAACAACAGCGGCCTGCTGTCGTCCCGGGGCAAGCTCACGGTGGGGGCCGGCGACCTGAACCAGTACGGCGGTCGCATCGCCAGTGGCGGCGACAGCGAACTGAACCTGCGCGGCACCCTGGACAACCTGGGGCGCTTGATCGCCAGCCAGAATCTCTATGTGTCCGCGGCGCAGATCAACAACCGTGGGACCCTCGGGGCCCTGGGGCAGATGCAACTGCGCTCCGGCAACGGCATCACCACCTCGGCCGACACCCTGATCTACAGCGGCGGCGACATGCTCCTGCGGGGCAATACTCTGAGCAACAGTTATGGCGACATCTACAGTGCCGGCAACCTCAGCTTTGCCGCCCTCGACGGTGGCCGGGCCAGCCTGCTGAGCAACCGCTCCGGAACCATCGAGAGCGAAGGCGACATGAACCTCAACATGGCGTTGCTGCAAAACGCCATGGACAAGTACCAGGTCGGCGAAACCATCACCCAGCGCAACATCGTGATCAATTGCACCGACTGTTCCGGGGATCACCACACTGCCACTTACATCGTTAACACCACCTATGAAGGCACCATGGGCGAGCACTCCGCCGGTGCCCGCCTGGTGTCCAACCGTGACCTGACCATCAGTGCCGACACAGTGGAGAACGACCAGAGCCTGATCGCCGCCAACCGCGATGTTTCCATTACGGCCAACTATCTCTACAACCGCGGCCTGACCCTGGACAAGCGGGTCGACAGCATCAGCTATTTCCTGCATGGGGTTTCCCAGGGCGCGTTCCGCGCCGCGGAGCGGGCGACCCTCGCCTGGAACGCTGCCAACGCCAATCGCGCGCCGGGCCAGCAGGACCCGTTGCCGACAGAGGTGACCCAGTACCCGATCTACGAACCCGCCAGCCACACGGTGATCACTCCGGGCACCCAGACTGCCTACGCTTCCACCTTGCAGGCCGGCCAGCGCTTGCACCTGCAGGTCAGCGGCACTATCGAGAACGGCGTGCAGACCGAACAGAGCCGCGCCCAGCTCACCGGGCAGACGTTACAGAACAACCTGACCCAGGTGGGCGGCCAGGTCATTACAGTCAACGCGCAAAGCTCCGCCGCTGCCAATCAGGTGGCCAAGGATGTGCAGCGCATCGAAAAGGTCGCCGCTGACGGCACCACCCAAGTCAGCTTCGTGCCGGTGGACTTCTCCGGCGTACCGTTCGCTGCCGTGGACCCGACCTCTCTGTCGAGTTTCCGCGTACCCCAGGGCGAGTACGGCCTGTTCGTCAAGAGCCAAAACCCCCAGGGCCGCTACCTGATCGAGACCAACCCGACCTTCACCGACCTGTCGCGCTTCATGAGTTCGGACTACATGCTCGGCCACCTCAACTACAACACCGACCAGACCTGGCGCCGCCTGGGCGACGGCCTGTATGAAACCCGCTTGATCCGCGATGCGGTGCTGGCCCAGACCGGGCAGCGCTTCCTCGCGGCAGGGCTGACCAGTGATTACGACCAGTATCGCTATTTGATGGACAACGCCATCGCTTCCAAGGACCAGTTGCAGCTCAGCGTCGGCGTGTCCCTGACCCCGGCCCAGGTGGCCTCGCTGACCCACGACATCGTGTGGATGGAAACCCGCGAAGTGCAGGGCGAGAAGGTGCTGGTGCCGGTGCTGTACCTGGCTCAGGCGGAAACCCGCAACCTGCGCGGCGGCAGCCTGGTGCAGGGGCGCGACATGACCCTGATCGCCGGTGGCGACCTGAGCAACGTCGGCACCCTGCGGGCCAGCAACGACCTGAGCGTGAATGCCGGCGGCAGCCTGTACCAGGGTGGCCTGATCGAAGCCAACGAGCGGGTCAGCCTGATGGCCCAGGACAGCGTGCGCAACGCCCTGGCCGGTGAGATTCGCGGCAACCAGGTCAGCGTCACCTCGATCAAGGGCGACATCATCAACGACCGCACCGCGGTGGCCGTCGGCTACGGCTCGGGCAGTCGCACCATCCTTGACCAGGGCAGCCAGATCACCGCGCGCCAGCAGCTCGACCTCAGCGCCGGCCGCGACCTGAGCAACCTTGGTCAGCTCGCCAGCGCCGGGGATGCCAAGCTCAGCGCTGGTCGTGACATCGATTTACTGGCGGTGCAGGACCATACCTTCACCCAGAGCGCGATCCGTCGCGGCCTGGTGACCCACGACACAGTGCAGACCCTGGGCTCCAGCGTGACCACCGGCGGCAACCTGCAACTCAATGCCGGGCGCGACCTGGCGGTGGTGGCGAGCAAGGTTGATGCCGGCCATGACCTGTCCCTCAACGCCAAGCGCGACATCGTCATCGCCTCGGCCCAGGACGAGCAGTCCTCGACCTCCTACCAGAAGAAGAAAGGTTCCTGGGGCAAGAGCAAGACCACTCAGAGCGCCGACTCCTCGACCACCAACGTGGCGTCCGAAATCAGCGCCGGGCACGACCTGATGGTCAACGTCAGCCAGGACAAGGACGGGCGCATCAGCCTCAATGGCGGGCGCGACGTGACTGTAGTCGGTAGCCAGCTCAAGGCCGGCAACGACCTGCTGGTGGGGGCCACCCGTGACGTGAGCCTGGTCTCGGCCCAGGAGCAGCAGGACAGCTCCTACAGCCAGAAGAAGAAAGGCAGCTTCGGCCTGAACAAGAGCGGCAACAGCCGCACTTCCAGCAGCACCACCCAGGTGGGCAGCGAGCTCAGCGCCGGTAACGACGCGGTGGTGATCGCCGGCACCAACGTCAATCTTTCGGCCAGCTCCATCGAGGCCAAGCGCGATGCCGAAGTGCGCGCCGGGCTGATCGACAAGAATGGCGACATCAACCTGATGGACGCGGCCAACACTTCTAGCAGCCAGAGTGACAAGTACAAGAGCAAGGTGGGGCTTTCCAGTTCCGGCAGCTTCACTTCGATTGCCTCGGCGAAGAAGTCGGGGCAGGAAAACACCCAGTCCCAGAGCGTTGGCAGCGTGGTCAGCGGCGGGCGTGACACCACCCTGCAGGCGGCCCGCGACGTCAACATGATCGGCAGCACGGCGGCGGCCGAGCGCAACCTCAACGTGGGGGCGGGCCGCGACGTCAACGTGCTGGCCGGCAGCAACAGTTCGGACCAGAGCAACTGGAAATCCGAGAAGCATGTGGGGCTGTCCCTGGAGAGCGATCGCAACGGCGTTACTGCGTTCCTGGGCAGCGAAGCCCTCAAGCAGAAGTCGCGCAATGCCGAGCAGACAGTGGCGCCGAGCCAGTTGCTGGCCGGGCAGGATGCAACCATCAAGGCCGGGCGTGACCTGACCCTGGAAGGCTCGCGGGTGGATGCCGGGCGCGATATCAACCTGCAGGCCGGGCGCGATATCAGCATCGATGCCGGCAAGCAAACCTCGATCGAGGAACGCAGCAAGAGCCGTGATCGCAATGGCCTGACGGTCAACGTCAGCCACAACTACGGCAACACCATGGATGCGATCAAGGGCACCGGCAAAGGCGAGGACAACACCAGCAAGGCCTCCAGCGTGCTGAGCACCGTGGATGCGATCAACCAGTTCACCTCGGGGCCGACCACCGCGACCCACTTCGGCACGGCCAGCCAGTCCAGCAGCTCGCGCCAGGAAGTGCACAGCAACAGCCCTGCCAGCCTCGGTGCCGGACGGGACATCAGCGCCGTGGCCGGCAATGACATCAACATTCGTGGCGGTCAGTTCGACGCCGGGCGCGACATCACCCTGGTGGGGCGCGACATCAATGTGGATGTGGCCCGCGGCTCGATTTCCGAAGAGAGCAAGAGCGCCCGCAGCCAGGGCGGGATCAACGGCCAGAGCGGCGGCGGCAGTGCCCGTGCCGGTATCGGTGGCAGCAACGGTGTGGCCAGCGAGCAGATGAGCCAGGGCACCAACACCCCGTCGGTGTTCCTCGCCGGGCGCGACGTCAGCCTTGAGGCGCGCAACAACCTGACCCTGATCGGAACCCAGGTCCAGGCCGGGCGCGATATCGACCTGGGGGCCGGCAACGACCTGACCATCCGCGCTGCGCAGAACGATTCCAGCAGCGAGTCCAGCCGTCACAGCGGTGGAGGCGAAGTGGGCCTGGCGGTGGGTGGCAAGGACTTCATCTCGGTCTATGCCAGCGTCGACATGGGCAAGGGCCAGCTGGACCGGGACAACCAGCGGCAACAGAACGCCAACCTGGTGGCCGGCGACCAGCTGCGTTTCAGCAGCGGCAAGGACACCACCATTGCCGGCGCCACCCTGCGCGGCGGAGAGGTCATCGGCCGGGTTGGCGGTGACCTGACCGTGTCCTCGGTGCCGGACACCGGCAAGGTCAGCGGCAAGGAACTGGATGCCAGCGTCACCGTGAGCATCGGCCTGGGCGGCGGTGGCAGCGTCAGCGGTTCCCTGGGCGTGGGCAAGACCACCGGCACGACCAACTGGGTCCAGGAGCAGACCAGCATCACCGGCAAGAACGGTGTCGACATCCGCACCGAGAAGCACACCCAGCTCGATGGCGCGCTGGTCGCCGCCGACAACGGCAACCTCAAGCTGGACACCGGCACCCTGGGCTTCCGCGATATCTCCGGCCAGGACAAGGAGCACAGCTACTACGTCAACGCGGGCGGCACCTTTGGCTGGGGCGGCGGCGACGGCGCCAAGTCCACCGGCGGCAAGGAGGTGGCTTTCACCAATGACAAGAGCCAGGAAGGCAAGGGCAAGACCGGGGCTTCGGGCTGGAGTGTCAGCGGCTATGACTACCGCAAGGAGCGTGAGCAAGAGGTCCGGGCCACAGTGGGCGCGGGCACCATCACCGTGCGCAACGACGCCAAGACCGGCGCCGACTCCACGGCGGGCCTGAACCGCGATGTGTCCCAGGCCTATGAAATCACCAAGGACAAGGAAAAGCGTACCGACCTGTATGTCTCGCAGTCGTCCCTGGAGTCGGTGAGCCACCCGATTCAGACCCTGAACCAGTGGAAGGAGGGGATGAAGAACTATGGCAAGAATGCCTCGGGTATCTTCACCCAGTTTGGTGACCTGAGTAAGGCGGCGGACCAGGTGGTGGCCGACAACCCGTCGTTGCTGCCGCTGGCCTGGATTCCCGGGCTCCTGGAAACCGTGCTCGACAAGGCTGGCAAGTACACCGGTGGCGTCATGCCCGGCGTCGAGAACCATGGTGGCCTGATCACCCAGGTGCCGGCCTTGATCACGGGTGACATGCGCTTCTACCGGGTTGAGACCAAGTACCAGTACGAGTCCGACGGCAAGACCATCAAGGTGGACCCGGTGTCCGGCAAACCGATGATCGAGAACGTGCAGAAGCTGATGGAGATCGAGCGTCCCGATGGTGATGGTGCAGTGTTCACCAACGGCATCCAGAACTCGCTGATGGCGGCATTGGTCAACGGTGCGATGCAGACCGGCTCCGATTCCTTCATGCAGGCCTACAACCCCGAGCACGGGATTCTCGGCGACTTGGTCGAGTCGCTGTGGGATGTGGCGCTGGGCGGGACGGTGCGCTCTGGTAACGCCCAGCAGTTGCACGATTTCTTCCAGGCCGGGATCAAGGATGAGTACAAGCTGGACGTTGCCGGCCACAGCCAGGGCGGTCTGTTGACCTACCGGGCTATTTCCGGCCTGGATTTCAACCTCAATGGCCAGGTCGGGAGCATCCAGTTGTCCGGCGCCCCAGTGGGTTCCAAGAGCTTCTTTGAAGCCGCCGATGCCGCCGGATTCGATATCGGCAACGGCGCCTTCTTCCAGGTCAACCGTCCGGGGTCGAAGACCTTTTTCGGCATGTTGCCGGTCACCGATACCGTGTCGGATCTGCTGGGGCAGAACTTCACGCACTCGTCCGACCCGGTGGCTCGTTTCTTCGGTTCGCTGGCGACCAGCACCTCGTTGATGGGAGTGGATAGCCCGCACTCGAACTACCTGTGTGTTGCCAAGGGCATGTGCGGTGATGCGCCCAATGCGCTGCAGGACCAGTTCAAGAAGAATCCCCGGTACATTGAACCTACGTTCATCGATGCCAATGGCAAGGACACTATCCGCAGATGAGGGGTAGTCCAAGTGTGGTGGTGGGGCTGGCATTGCTGCTCGGGGGATGCCTGAACCTCCCCGCCAAGCCGCAGGAGCGACGCACCGAACAGCGCATGTTGTGTAGCGAAGGGGCCAAGCGAGTGACCTTGCCCCAGCGTTTCTCTTTCGACCTGCCTGAACCGTTCCGGCACACAGAATGCGGTACGCTCATGGGCGGTTTCTACTACGACAGAATCAGCGACAGCCTGTCTGTCGCTACTGAGGGGACCTTCGCCTATGGCGATGTTCAGGTATCGGCGTCTTCGCTGTACATGAAGGTCAGCAGTTTTCTCGACGGTGAGGGTTATGGGCTGATGTATCCCCACGACGCCTTTCTCCAGGGCAAGCTGGCTGCATTGGCTTTGCCCGGCAGTGGTGCCAAACCCCGTGAAGTGGATTGGGTCACCCGGGGCAGCTACCAGTGCCTGCGTTTCTATGAGCACTGGCAGGGGCCTGCTGTGGGGCTCTGGGAGGATGAGGTCAGGTATTGGTGCTGGGAAGGGGAAAGCGGCCTTACTCAACCGTTCTATGTACATGCCGGGCAACGTCTGGCTTTGGGCGCCAAGGGTTACGATCTGGATCGGACCTTTATCCTGCCGTTCTTTGACAGCTTGCAGATCAAGCGTCTGGCACCTTCGGCTCTGGCTCAGGTACAAAGCCGGCTCCAGGCTGTTTGTGTCCGCGGCAAGGCTCGTTATGACCGGGGAAGTGCCTGGGGCAGCGACTATCCGGACAAGCGCCTGACCCTGACCCGCCTGCACTACTGCGGCTATGACGTGCCGCTGCCCGACCTTTCAGCCCCGGTGCCTGGGGCTAAAACCGACTGAACCTTCGTCCGTCACGACACTCCAGTACCCTGTAAGCCCGCGTCCTTAAGGCGCCTGCCACTATTCCTCGGGGGTGAAGGCTGGCAGACTGCCGGTCTTTTCCCGCTGTTTGTCTTGAGGCTATATGCCAGCGTTTTCACAGCGTCATCTGTTGTTCATCAGTTGGATCATCATCTTCGGTGGCCTGTTGCTGGCCTTGCCCTTGCGTCTGTTACCCAGCCTGCTGGCGGGGCTGTTGGTGTTCGAGCTGGTCAACATGCTCACCCCGCAATTGCAGCGGCTGATCGAGGGCCGGCGGGCGCGCTGGCTGGCGGTGGCGCTGCTGGGCACGCTGGTGGTCAGTCTGTTGACCCTGCTGTTCGCCGGGGCCATCAGTTTCCTGTTGCATGAAGCGGAGAACCCTGGCGCCTCGCTGGGCAAGTTCATGGTGGTGGTGGACAAGGCCCGGGGCCAGTTGCCGCCGTTCCTCGACGCCTACCTGCCGGCCAGCGCCGCGGAGTTCCAGGCCGCCATCGGCGCCTGGGCCAGCAAGCACTTGAGCGAGTTGCAGTTGGTGGGCAAGGACGCGGCGCACATGTTCGTGACCCTGCTGATCGGCATGGTCCTGGGGGCGATCATCGCCCTGCAGCGCATCCCCGACCTGACCAAGCGCAAGCCCCTGGCAGCGGCGTTGTTCGATCGCCTGCACCTGCTGGTCCAGGCGTTTCGCAACATCGTCTTCGCGCAGATCAAGATCTCCCTGCTCAACACCTTCTTCACCGGGATCTTCCTGGCGCTGATCCTGCCGCTGTTCGGGGTCAAGCTGCCGCTGACCAAGACCCTGATCGTGCTGACCTTCCTGCTGGGCCTGTTGCCGGTGATCGGCAACCTGATCTCCAACACCCTGATCACCATCGTCGGGCTGTCGCTGTCGATCTGGGTGGCCGTGGCGGCGCTGGGCTACCTGATCTTTATCCACAAACTGGAATACTTCCTCAACGCGCGGATTGTCGGCGGGCAGATCAGTGCCAAGTCCTGGGAACTGCTCCTGGCGATGCTGGTGTTCGAGGCCGCCTTCGGCCTGCCCGGGGTGGTGGCGGGACCGATCTATTACGCCTACCTGAAGAGCGAATTGAAGCTAGCGGGCCTGGTTTAACAGCAGCCGCCAGCTTGCAGCTTCAAGCCGCAAGCTACAGCCGATCCCGCTCTTGCCTTTACTTGCGGCTTGCCGCTGCCCTTATCCGTAGCGCTTCTTGGCTTCGATGGCCAGGCCGCTGCCGATGCTGCCGAAGATGTTGCCTTCCACATGCCGGGCGTTGGGCAGCATGGCCGCCACGCTCTGGCGCAGCGCCGGAATGCCGCTGGAGCCGCCGGTGAAGAACACCGTGTCGACCTGGGCCACACCAACATTGGCGTCGCTCAACAGTTGGGTGACGCTGGTGCGGATGCGCTCCAGCAAACCGTCGATGGAGGATTCGAACAGGGCCCGGCTCAGGTCGACGCTGAGGTCGCGCTCGATGCGGTCCAGGGCCACCAGGCGGTTCTCGGCGTGGGTCAGCTGGATCTTGGTTTCTTCCACTTCCATGGCCAGCCAGTGCCCGGCGCGCTGTTCGATCAGTTTGAACAGGCGGTCGATGCCGCCGGTGTCTTCGATGTCGTAGCGCATGCTGCCCAGGGCCAGCTGGGACTTTTGCGAGTACACCGAGTTGATGGTGTGCCAGGTCGCCAGGTTCATGTGGTGGCTGGTGGGCATGTAGGCGCCGCTCTTCATCCGGCTGCCGTAGCCGAACAGCGGCATCACGCCCTGCAGGCTCAACTGCTTGTCGAAGTCGGTGCCGCCGACGTGCACGCCGCCGGTGGCGAGGATGTCGTCGTGACGGTTATCGACTCCACGGCGCTCGGGGGACAGGCGCACCAGGGAGAAGTCCGAAGTACCGCCGCCGATGTCGACGATCAGTACCAGCTCTTCGCGTTCGATGGTGGACTCGTAGTCGAAGGCCGCGGCGATCGGTTCGTACTGGAAGGACACGTCCTTGAAGCCGATCTTGCGCGCCACTTCCACCAGGGTGTCTTCGGCTTCCTGGTCGGCGGCGGCATCGTCATCGACGAAGAACACCGGGCGGCCCAGTACCACTTGCTCGAATTCCCGACCGGCGGTGGCTTCGGCGCGGCTTTTCAACTGGCCGATGAACAGCCCCAAGAGGTCCTTGAACGGCATGGCGGTGCCCAGCACGCTGGTGTCGTGCTTGATCAGCTTGGAGCCCAGCAGGCTTTTCAGCGAGCGCATCAGCCGGCCTTCGTAGCCTTCCAGGTACTCGTGCAGCGCCAGGCGGCCGTACACCGGACGGCGTTCCTCGATATTGAAGAACACCACCGAAGGCAGGGTGATCTTGTCGTCCTCCAGGGCGATCAGCGTCTCCTCGCCGGGGCGCAGCCAGCCGACGGTGGAGTTGGAGGTACCGAAGTCAATGCCGCAGGCCCGGGCCGGGGTGGCGTTGTTCATGTCTTTGGATCCGGTGAAAAAAACGGCCGCGCAGCGTACGCCAGTCCTCGCGCGTTGCAAAGGCCGACCATGTGCTAAATCGCAACCCGTTGTGCCTTGAAAGACTATCCTTGACCCCCAAACTTGCAGGCATGGGCCGAGCAGTCGTCCAGGGATCACAAGATCCGCCCGCGGCTGCCGATAAACTTCTGATGCGCCGTTCAGTCAGAGGATTGAGATTGATCAATTCTCATGCTGCCAGACCGAGCATGCTGTGCTGCACGCCGCGCGACTTTGATAACGGATGGTGATTCCCTCGATGGACTTCAAAGACTATTACAAGATTCTCGGCGTGGAGCCGACAGCGGACGACAAGGCGATCAAGGCCGCCTATCGCAAGCTGGCGCGCAAATACCACCCCGACGTCAGTAAGGAAAAGGATGCCGAGGCCAAGTTCAAGGATGCCTCGGAAGCCTATGAGGCGCTGAAAAGCGCCGACAAGCGCGCCGAATACGACGACCTGCGCAAGTACGGTCAGCATGGCCAGCCCTTCCAGGGGCCGCCGGGCTGGCAGAGCCGTGGCGGCTTTGGCGGCGGCGACGGTGGTGATTTCTCGGACTTCTTCAGTTCGATCTTTGGTAACCGGGGGCCAGGATTCGGCGGCCCGGAACAGCGCCGCAGCAGCGGTCGTCGTGGACAGGATGTGGAAATGGAACTGCCGATCTTTCTTGAGGAAACCCTGTCGACCGAGTCGAAGAAGATCAGCTTCCAGGTGCCGCAGTACAACGCCGCCGGCCAGCACGTCAGCAACACCAGCAAGAGCCTGAACGTGAAGATTCCTGCCGGGGTCACCGACGGCGAGCGCATCCGTCTCAAGGGCCAGGGCGCGCCGGGCGTGGGCGGCGGGGCCAATGGCGACCTGTACCTGACCATTCGTTTTGCGCCGCACCCGAAATTCGATGTCGAAGGCGAAAACCTGATCATCACCCTGCCGCTGGCCCCTTGGGAGCTGGCGCTGGGCACCGAGGTCGCGGTCCCGACCCTGACCGGCAAGATCAACCTCAAGGTTCCGGCCGGCAGCCAGAACGGCCAGCGCATGCGCGCCAAGGGCCACGGTCTGCTGAACAAGGCCGGCCAGCGCGGCTACCTGTTCGTCCAGCTCAAGGCGGTGATGCCCAAGCACACCGGCGATGACGTCAAGGCCTTGTGGCAGGAGCTGGCGAAGAAGGCGGCGTTCGACCCCCGGGAAAATTTCTGATTCGACACTAGGAGGCGCCGATCATGAGCACCCTGATCGTTCAGCTGGACATGGAAGAATTCTGTGAAGTGGCCGACCTGTCGGCGGCCTACGTGATCGAAATCGTCGAGCACGGCATCCTCGAACCTCAGGGGACGGCGCCCCAGAACTGGCGTTTCAGTGATGTCGAACTGTCCCTGGCCAAGCGCGCGGCGAAGCTGCGCCGCGATCTGGACCTGGAGTGGGAAGGGGTCGCCCTGGCCCTGGACCTGCTGGATGAAGTGCGGCAACTGCGCGCCGAGAACCAGATGCTCAGGCAGCGCCTGGGCCGCCTGCTGCTGGACTGATGACCTGTAGCCGCTGCCGAGCGCCAGCGAGGCTGCGACCGGGCGCGCAGCGACCGCAGAACCAGGCGACTGCGGTGTGTCAGGCAACATCGGGTTGCGAGGACTGCGTCCTCGCTCGCAGCTTCGCTGGCGCTCGGCAGCGGCTACCAAGAGCGCTAGCGTTTGTAACGTGCCTCAGGCGCGGGACACCCGCGGCAGGGTGACGGTGAAGGTGGTGCCGTCGCTTTCGTTGGAGCTGACCTCGATGCTGCCCTGGTGCGCGGTCACCACTTCCTTGACGATGAACAACCCCAGGCCAAGGCTGGTGCTGGTACTGCCCAGTTCCTCGTCGGCACTGCGCACCAGCGGGTCAAACAGGGTGGCCAGGGCTTCCTGGGGGATGGGGACGCCGTAGTTGTGAACGGTCAGCAGCACTTGCTCGACGCCGCCAGTGAGGGTCACGGTGACGGTGCGGCGGTTGCTGCCGTGCTGCAAGGCATTGCCGATCAGGTTCTGCAGCATCTGCTCGATGCGGGCGCGGTCCCAGATGCCGTGGCTGTCTCCTTCGAAGCTCAATAGCGGCAGGCAGTCGGGCTGGCCCGCGCAGGCTTCGTCCATGGCCGCCTTGGCCGCGCTGGCCAGGTCCATGGGCGCGGGGTCGATGGGCAAGCCGTTGCCCAGGCGACTACGGACGAACTCCAGCAAATCGCTGACCATGGCGCCCATGTGCCGGGTGCCGGTCTTGATCCGCGACACAAAGGCCAGGGCGTCCTCATCCAGCGGCACTTTGCGCGCCAGCATCTCGGTGGACATGCTCACCGCTTGCAGCGGCGCCCGCAGATCGTGGCCAAGAATCGCCAGGAAGATATCCCGCGAGCGGCTGACCTGCTCGGCATAGGCGGTGGTGGACTCGGCCAGGGCTTCGTCGATCGCCTCGTTGAAGCGGATCATGTCCTGCAGGTGCTCCAGGTCCGGGGTTGTCAGGCTGGCGACCCACAGGCGGATCACGCAGGCCCGCAGGTGGCGGAACTCCGAGGTCATCTGCACCAGATCGAAGCCCACGTGATGGCGCAGTTCGCCATGGCTGGCGGCGGCCGCATCCAGGCTCGGTGACTTGTCCGGGCCTTCGCCCTTGGCCTTGGCCAATTGCTCCCCCGGGCTCTGGCTGGTGCGCATGTCCCGGGCGGCGGCCAGCAGAATCGACCGCGAGTGATCCCGCAGGTCGCTGCGGGTCAGAGTGTCCGCGGCCAGGGTCCTGGCAAATTGTTCCCATTCATCAACGATTTGCTCAACGTGCTGGACGATGAAATCGGACAGGCGCATAGCCGGGCACCTTAGTGGGCAGAGAGTGGAAAACGAGACGCATCTTAGCGCCATATCCGCCGGTTCAACACCGTCCCTGCCCAGCGGCTGGATGGGTTTCAGAACAGGAAATAGCGCTGGGCCATGGGCAGCACATCCGCCGGTTCACACCACAGCAGCACACCGTCGGCCTTGACCTGATAGGTCTGCGGGTCGACTTCGATGTTCGGCAGGTAGTCGTTATGGATCAGGTCGCTCTTTTGCACCGTGCGGCAGCCCTTGACCACGGCGATGCGTTTTTTCAGGCCCAATTGTTCCGGCACTCCGGCGTCCAGCGCCGCCTGGCTGATGAAGGTCAGGCTGGTGGCGTGGCGGCTGCCGCCGTAACTGGCGAACATCGGCCGGTAATGCACCGGCTGCGGGGTCGGGATCGAGGCGTTGGCATCGCCCATCAGGCTCGCGGCAATCGCTCCGCCCTTGAGGATCAGGGTCGGCTTGACCCCGAAAAAGGCCGGGCGCCAGAGCACCAGGTCGGCCCACTTGCCGACTTCGATGGAGCCCACTTCATGGCTGATGCCATGGGTGATCGCCGGGTTGATGGTGTACTTGGCGATGTAGCGCTTGACCCGGAAGTTGCTGTTGCCGGGGCCGTCGCCCGGCAGCGGGCCGCGCTGGCGGTGCATCTTGTCGGCGGTCTGCCAGGTGCGGGTCACCACTTCGCCGACCCGGCCCATGGCCTGGCTGTCGGAGCTGATCATCGAGAACGCCCCCAGGTCGTGGAGGATGTCCTCGGCGGCGATGGTCTCGCGGCGGATGCGGCTTTCGGCGAAGGCCACGTCCTCGGCGATGCTCGGGTCCAGGTGATGGCAGACCATGAGCATGTCCAGGTGCTCGTCGATGGTGTTGCGGGTGAAGGGCCGGGTCGGGTTGGTGGAGCTGGGCAGCACATTGGAAAAACCGCAGGCCTTGATGATGTCCGGAGCGTGGCCGCCGCCGGCGCCTTCGGTGTGGTAGGTGTGGATGGTCCGCCCCTTGAAGGCGCCCAGGGTGGTTTCGACGAAGCCGGACTCGTTGAGGGTGTCGGTGTGGATCGCCACCTGCACGTCGTACTGGTCGGCCACGCTCAGGCAGTTGTCGATGCTGGCCGGGGTGCTGCCCCAGTCCTCGTGCAGCTTGAGGCCGATGGCCCCGGCCTTGACCTGTTCGATCAAGGGCTCCGGCAGGCTGGCGTTGCCCTTGCCGGTAAAGCCGATGTTCATCGGGAAGGCGTCCGCGGCCTGGAGCATGCGCGCCATGTGCCAAGGCCCGGAGGTGCAGGTGGTGGCGTTGGTCCCGGTGGCCGGCCCGGTGCCGCCGCCGATCATGGTGGTGACGCCGCTCATCAGCGCTTCTTCGATCTGCTGCGGGCAGATGAAGTGGATGTGGGTGTCGATGCCGCCGGCGGTGAGGATCATGCCTTCCCCGGCGATCACTTCGGTGCTGGCGCCGATGGCGATGGTCACGTCGGGCTGGATATCCGGGTTGCCGGCCTTGCCGATGGCGGCGATGCGCCCGTCCTTGAGGCCGACGTCGGCCTTGACGATGCCCCAGTGATCGATGATCAGGGCGTTGGTGATCAGGGTGTCCACCACATCGCACGCCAGCAGCTGGCTCTGGCCCATGCCATCGCGGATCACCTTGCCGCCACCGAACTTCACTTCTTCACCGTAGGTGGTGAAGTCCTTCTCCACTTCGATCCACAGCTCGGTGTCGGCCAGCCGTACCTTGTCGCCCACGGTGGGGCCGAACATGTCGGCGTAGGCCTCACGGGAAATGCGCATTCCTCGTTCCTCGGAAATGAGCGGCAAGCTTCAAGCTGCCAGCTGCAAGAAAATTCAAAAGACATCCATAGCGCTTCAGGCCGCTGTTGCTTGGCGCTTGAAGCTTGTCACTGGGAGCTGTGTTCAGAGGTCGCCCATGATGCGTCCGGCAAAGCCGAACACCCGGCGCTTGCCGGCCAGCTCCACCAGTTCCACTTCGCGGGTCTGCCCCGGTTCGAAGCGCACCGCGGTGCCGGCGGCGATGTTCAAGCGCATGCCGCGGCTGGCGGCGCGGTCGAAGGTCAGGGCGTCGTTGGTTTCGAAAAAGTGATAGTGCGAGCCGACCTGGATCGGCCGGTCGCCGCTGTTGGACACCTTCAGGCTCAAGGTGCGGCGCCCGACGTTGAGTTCGATCTCGCCGGGCTGGATCTGGTATTGGCCAGGAATCATAGCGGTTGTCCCAGGGTCTTGAAGTAGATGGCGGTAGGGGTGTAGGTGCCGTCCGGGCTCTGGCAGTAGTTGGGCAGTTCGCCGACCCGGGTGTAACCCAGGGCGCGGTAGAACGCTTCCGCCGCCGAGCCGGCCTCGGTGTCCAGGTACAGCAGCCCGCGCCGGTGCTGGCGGGCAGCCTGCTCCAGGGCATTGATCAACTGCTGGCCCAGGCCGCGACGCCGGGCGTTGTGCAGCACCATGAGCTTTTGCACTTCGGCGCGGTTGCGCCCGTTGGCCTTCATGCACAGCGCCAACTGCACGCTGGCCAGGACCCTCTCGTCATGCACCACCACCCACAGCAGCAGGCTGCCGTCCTCGACCCCGGCCTGCACGCTGCTGAGGTAGGCCCGGGCCTGACTGTCGTCCAGGTCGGCCATGAAACCGACGGACGCGCCGTGCTGCACCGAGTCCAGCAGCAGGTCGATCAATCCCTGGCGGTAATGGGCAAAGCTTTCTCCATGGACTCGGCGCAGTTGGGCGGCGTTCATCGAGAGGTCACTCCTGGTGAGGGGCGGGCGGTTGTGCCCCGGGGTTGAGAGTCAGTTGCATGAAGGTCAGGTCCAGCCAGCGCCCGAACTTGGTGCCCACCTGGGGCATCTGCCCGGTACTGATGAAACCGAGGCGCTCATGCAGACGGATCGAGGCGGTGTTGCCGCTCTCGATGGCGGCCACCATCACGTGCTTGTCACAGCCACGGGCGCGTTCCAGCAGCACCGCCATCAGTTGTGGACCCAGGCCGTTGCCGCGCTGGTCGCGGCGCACGTAGACCGAGTGTTCCACGGTGTGGCGAAAGCCGTCGAAGGGCCGCCAGTCGCCGAAGGAAGCGTAGCCGAGCACCTGCTCCTCGGCGTTGACCACCACCAGGATCGGATAGCCCTGGCTCTGGCGCGCGCTGAACCAGGCCTGACGGTTGCCCAGGTCGACCGGGGCGTCGTTCCAGATCGCCGTGGTATTGAGCACGGCGTCGTTGTAGATGTCGCGGATCGCCGGCAGGTCGGCGTGCAGCGCATCACGGATGCGATAGGTCATGACGCGGCCTCAGGCGATGGGTTGGTGGACGGTGACCAGCTTGGTGCCGTCGGGGAAGGTGGCCTCCACCTGAATCTCCGGGATCATCTCCGGTATGCCTTCCATCACCTGTTCGCGGCTGAGCAGGGTGGTGCCGTAGTGCATCAGATCGGCCACGCTCTGGCCGTCCCGGGCACCTTCGAGCAGCGCGGCGGAAATATAGGCCATGGCTTCCGGGTAGTTGAGCTTGAGGCCGCGGGCCAGTCGCCGTTCGGCCACTAGGCCGGCGGTGAAGATCAGCAGCTTGTCTTTTTCGCGTGGGGTCAGGTCCATCGTGATCGATCCGTCGTTGGGCAGTTTGAAAAGGGCAGGTGTTTCATGTGTTCCAGATCCTCGGCGGCACCGCCTCGCGGCCCAGCAGGACCGGGCGCAGCAGGCGCCACAGGTCGATCAGCCAGGCACGGGCCAGCAGGGCCTCGCTGGCCAGGCAGCGGGCCACCAGCAGCCCCGGCAGCTGGCTCAGGTCGCCGCGTACCGGGTGCTGCAGAGCACGGCAGCGCTCCAGCAGTTGGCTGTCGATGTCGCCGGTCACCAGCAGGGTGGCGAACACCGGCTGGCCGTCCAGGCCGATGGGCGAATCCAGCAGGCCGTCGCCGCCGCTGAGGCGCTGGCGCTCATGCCACAGCGGCCGGCCGTCGCGACGGATATCCAGGTGGGCCTGGAAGTGTCCGTGCTCGAAGCGCTCGGCACTGGCCGGGCGGCCGAGGGCGACGATGTCCCAGTAGAACAGCCGGGCATCGCCTTGCAGGTCGATCCGGGTCGTCAGTTCGGCCTGGGCGGCGCTGAAGACAATAGTTTCCTGGGGCAGCCACTCCAGGGTCGCCCCCGGCGCCACCTGCAGGTCCAGGGTCTGACCGGCCGGGCTGTTGGCGCGATACCACTTGGCGGCGCCGGGGCTGGTCAACTGGGCCCAGGCGTCGCGCTCGACCCGGGCACTGATGGCCAGCCGGTCGCCGCCGGCGATGCCGCCGGGCGGGTGCACGATGATGTGCTGGCACACCTCGGGGCCTTCGGCGTACAGGTGCTTCTGCACCCGCAGCGGGCCCAGGTGGCGGCGCAGGACCGGGCGCGTGCTGGCGCCGAAACGGGCGTAGGCCAGCTCCAGTTCGGCGTGCCAGCTGGGGGTGAACAGGGCGGTGGCGGCAGGTGAGTTCATGCTGGGTCGTTATCGTTAGGAGGCTACAGATTAGATCGTAACCAGGCCGCGTACACCGTCGGCCTGCATATTTTCACCGCGGCCCTGCTGGATGATTTCCCCCCGGGACATCACCAGGTACTGGTCGGCCAGTTCGGCGGCAAAGTCGTAGAACTGCTCCACCAGCACAATCGCCATGTCGCCCCGGGCCGCGAGTTGCTTGATCACCGCGCCGATTTCCTTGATCACCGAGGGCTGGATGCCTTCGGTGGGCTCGTCGAGGATCAGCAGCCGGGGCCGACTGGCCAGGGCCCGGCCGATGGCCAGCTGTTGCTGCTGGCCGCCGGAGAGGTCGCCGCCGCGGCGCTGCTTCATCTGCAACAGCACCGGGAACAGTTCGTAGATGAAGGCCGGGACTTCCTTGGCCTGGGAGCCGGGGAAGCGGGACAGGCCCATCAGCAGGTTTTCTTCCACGGTCAGGCGAGCAAAGATCTCCCGCCCCTGGGGCACGTAGCCGATGCCGGCCTGGACCCGTTGGTGGGGCTTGTAGCCCGTGATGGCCCGGCCCTCCCAGTTGACCGCGCCTTCCCTGGCCGGCAGCAGGCCCATCAGGCATTTGAGCAGGGTGGTCTTGCCCACGCCGTTGCGCCCGAGCAAGCAGGTCACTTCGCCGATCCGGGCCTCGAAGCTCAGGCCCCGGAGGATGTGGCTACCGCCGTAGTACTGGTGAAGCTGTTGGACCTCTAGCATCGGAACTCCGTCAGTAGATTCAAGCTGCAAGACTCAAGCTGCAAGTCAGGGCAGGATGGTTGTACGGCTTTGCTCTTTACTTGCCGCTTGAAGCTTGCGGCTTGTCGCTGGCCGATTCATCGGCCCAGGTAAACCTCAATCACGCGCTCATCGGCCTGCACCTGTTCCAGCGATCCTTCGGCCAGCACGCTGCCCTGGTGCAGCACGGTGACGTGGTCGGCAATCGAGCCGACAAAGCCCATGTCGTGCTCCACCACCATCAGCGAGTGCTTGCCGGCCAGGGTCTTGAACAGCTCGGCGGTGAACTCGGTCTCGGCATCGGTCATGCCCGCCACCGGTTCGTCCAGCAACAGCAGTTGCGGGTCCTGCATCAGCAGCATGCCGATCTCCAGGAACTGCTTCTGGCCGTGGGACAACAGGCCAGCCTGGCGCTGGGCCGAAGGGCTCAGGCGAATGGTCTCCAGCACCTGGGCGATGCGGTCCTGCTGTTCGCCGCTCAGGCGCGCGCCGAGGCTGGCCCACACCGACTTGTCGGTCTTCTGCGCCAGCTCCAGGTTCTCGAACACGCTCAGGGCCTCGAACACCGTGGGTTTCTGGAACTTGCGGCCGATCCCGGCCTGGGCGATCTGCACTTCGCTCATCCGGGTCAGGTCCAGGGTTTCGCCGAACCAGGCCTTGCCCCGGGTCGGCCGGGTCTTGCCGGTGATCACGTCCATCAGGGTGGTCTTGCCCGCGCCGTTGGGGCCGATGATGCAGCGCAGTTCGCCGACGCCGATGTACAGGTTGAGGTCGTTGAGGGCCTTGAAGCCATCGAAGCTGACGCTGATGTCCTCCAGGGTCAGGATGGTGCCGTGACGGGTGTTCAGGCCCCTGCCGGCGGCCTGGCCGAGGCCGATGGCGTCGCGGCTGCTGCCCGAGTCCTTGTTGGGTTCGAGTATGGGTTCGAGCATGAAGTCCGCCGTGGCCGTGACTCTCATTGTTCACCTCGTTTCTTCAGCAGGCCGATCACGCCCTTGGGCAGGTACAGGGTCACCACGATGAACAGGGCGCCGAGGAAGAACAGCCAGTACTCGGGGAAGGCCACGGTGAACCAGCTCTTCATGCCGTTGACCAGCCCGGCGCCCAGCAGCGGGCCGACCAGGGTGCCGCGTCCGCCCAGGGCTACCCACACGGCAGCCTCGATGGAGTTGGTGGGGGACATCTCGCTGGGGTTGATGATGCCCACCTGGGGCACGTACAAGGCGCCGGCCAGGCCGCAGAGCACCGCGCTCAGGACCCAGACGAACA
Source organism: Pseudomonas sp. Os17 (assembly GCF_001547895.1). Taxonomy (NCBI): domain Bacteria; kingdom Pseudomonadati; phylum Pseudomonadota; class Gammaproteobacteria; order Pseudomonadales; family Pseudomonadaceae; genus Pseudomonas; species Pseudomonas sp. Os17. The sequence continues at coordinate 710,368 of NZ_AP014627.1, forward strand.
GCTTGAAGCCGCGCGGGTCGTAGCCGCAGAACATCAGGCGGTTCTCGGCATCGCGCAGGGCGGTCAGCACCCGGCCGAACTTGCTCCGGGCCAGGCGCCAGCCCAGGTACAGGCTGGCCACCAGCAGCAGCACCGTGGCCAGGAACAGCACCGCCCGGGTGCCCGGCTCGGTGATGCCGAAGCCCAGGATGCTGCGGAAGTTGGTGAAGCCGTTGTTGCCGCCAAAGCCGGTCTCGTTGCGAAAGAACAGCAGCATCCCGGCGAAGGTCAGGGCCTGGGTCATGATCGAGAAGTACACGCCCTTGATCCGCGAGCGGAAGGCGAAGAAACCGAACACCAGGGCCAATAGACCCGGCGCCAGCACCACCAGGCACAGGGCCCAGAGGAAGTGGCTGGTGCCGGTCCAGTACCAGGGCAGTTCGCTCCACGAAAGGAAGGTCATGAACGCTGGCAGGCCGTCTCCGGCGGCCTGGCGCATCAGGTACATGCCCATGGCGTAGCCGCCCAGGGCGAAGAACAGACCGTGGCCCAGGGACAGCAGCCCGGCATAGCCCCAGACCAGGTCCAGGGCCAGGGCGACGATGGCGTAGCAGAGGATCTTGCCCACCAGGGTCAGGGTGTAGGCCGAGACGTGCAGCGGGTGGTCCGCCGCCAGCAGCGACAACAGCGGCAACGCCAGCAACACCAGGAGCAGCAGGGCGCCGACGCTGAGGGTGAGCTTGGGCCCGGCTTTCTGGCTGGCGGTAATGAGCATTGGTTGGTTCATCAGTCGATCACCCGTCCTTTCAGTGCAAAGAGTCCCTGGGGACGTTTCTGGATGAACAGAATGATCAGCGCGAGGATCAGGATCTTGCCCAGCACGGCGCCGATCTGCGGTTCGAGGATCTTGTTGGCGATCCCCAGGCCGAAGGCCGCCAGCACGCTGCCGGCCAACTGGCCGACGCCGCCGAGCACCACCACCAGGAACGAGTCGATGATGTAGCTCTGGCCCAGGTCCGGGCCGACGTTGCCGATCTGGCTCAGGGCCACGCCGCCCAGGCCGGCGATCCCCGAGCCGAGGCCGAAGGCGAGCATGTCCACCCGTCCGGTGGGCACGCCGCAGCAGGCGGCCATGTTGCGGTTCTGGGTCACCGCGCGCACGTTCAGGCCCAGGCGGGTCTTGTTCAACAGCAGCCAGGTGAGCACGACGACAAACAGGGCGAAGGCGATGATCACGATGCGGTTGTAGGGCAGTACCAGGTTGGGCAGGACCTGGATGCCGCCCGACAGCCAGGCCGGGTTGGCCACCTCGACGTTCTGCGCGCCGAACAGCAGGCGCACCAGTTGGATCAGCATCAGGCTGATGCCCCAGGTGGCCAGCAGGGTTTCCAGCGGGCGGCCGTAGAGGTGGCGGATCACCGTGCGCTCCAGGGCCATGCCGATGGCGGCGGTGACAAAAAATGCCACCGGCAAGGCCAGCAACGGGTAGAACTCGATGGCCTGCGGAGCAAAACGCTGGAACAGCCACTGCACCACGTAGGTGGAGTAGGCGCCGAGCATCAGCATCTCGCCGTGGGCCATGTTGATCACCCCCAGCAGGCCGAAGGTAATGGCCAGCCCCAGGGCCGCCAGCAGCAGGATCGAACCCAGGGACAAGCCGCTGAAGGCCTGGCCGAGGACCTCACCCAGCAGCAGCTTGCGCTTGACCTGGGCCAGGCTGGTTTCGGCGGCGGTGCGCACGTTGGCATCGGCCTCGACCCCGGGTTGCAGCAGGCCTTCGAGACGGGTGCGGGCCAGCGGGTCGCCGGTTTCCCCCAGCAGGCGCACGGCGGCCAGGCGCACTGCCGGATCGCCGTCCACCAGTTGCAGGTTGGCCAGGGCCAGGCTCAGGGCGGCGTGCACGCCGGGGTCCTGCTCGGCGGCGAGCCGGGCATCGAGGAATTTCGATTGCGCCGGCTTGGCGCTTTTCTGCAGCTGCCGGGCGGCGTCGAGCCGGGTGCTGGCCTCGGTGGCAAGCAACTGGTGGCTGGCCAGGGCGCTGTCGATCAGGCCCCGCAGGCGGTTGTTCAGGCGCAGGGTTTTGCTTTCACCGGCGATGCTCAGTTGACCCTGCTGCAGGGCCTTGAGCAGTTCCAGGCGCGCCGGATCGGGCTGCGCGGCCCAGGTTTCCAGCAGTTGCGCCTGTTGGTTGGAATTGGCCGCGACAAAATCTTCGGCTTCACCGGCATGGGCTGCGATGGGCAGCAGCAACAGGCAGGCGAGGAGCAAACGGTAGAGGGCAGTGGGCATGGCGATGTCCTTGAAAACACCCGGGTAACCCATAGGAGCGAGCTTGCTCGCGATCCGCGCAGCGGCCAGCCGAGCGGTTTTCGTTGCAGGTCCTGCGGACCTCATCGCGAGCAAGCTCGCTCCTACAGGGAAGGCGTCAGGCCTGGGGCTGGATCAGTTGCTCTTGACCGCGTAGTCCGGCTTCTTGTCGTTGCCCGGAATGAACGGGCTCCAGGGCTGGGCACGGATCGGCCCTTCGGTCTGCCACACCACATTGAACTGACCGTCCGGCTGGATCTCGCCGATCATCACCGGCTTGTGCAGGTGGTGGTTGGTCTTGTCCATGGTCAGGGTGTAGCCCGAGGGGGCGGCGAAGGTCTGCCCGGCCAGCGCCTCACGAACCTTGTCGACATCGGTGGACTTGGCTTTCTCCACCGCCTGGGCCCACATGTGGATGCCGACGTAGGTGGCTTCCATCGGGTCGTTGGTCACCGCCTTGTCCGCTCCCGGCAGGTTCTTGGCCTTGGCGTAGGCCTTCCAGGCAGCGACGAACTTCTGGTTCACCGGGTTATCCACCGACTCGAAGTAGTTCCACGCTGCGAGGTTGCCCACCAGCGGCTTGGTGTCGATGCCGCGCAGTTCTTCCTCGCCCACCGAGAACGCCACCACCGGCACGTCGGTGGCCTTCAGGCCCTGGTTGGCCAGCTCCTTGTAGAAGGGCACGTTGGAGTCGCCGTTGACCGTGGAGATCACCGCGGTCTTGCCGCCAGCGGAGAACTTCTTGATGTTGGCGACGATGGTTTGATAGTCGCTGTGACCGAACGGGGTGTAGACCTCTTCGATGTCCTTGTCGGCCACGCCCTTGGAGTGCAGGAACGAACGCAAAATCTTGTTGGTGGTGCGCGGGTAGACGTAGTCGGTGCCCAGCAGGAAGAAGCGCTTGGCGCTGCCGCCGTCTTCGCTCATCAGGTATTCCACGGCCGGGATCGCCTGCTGGTTCGGCGCGGCGCCGGTGTAGAAGACGTTGGGCGACATTTCTTCGCCTTCGTACTGCACCGGGTAGAACAGCAGGCCGTTGAGTTCCTCGAACACCGGCAGCACCGATTTGCGCGACACCGAAGTCCAGCAGCCGAACACCACCGCCACCTTGTCCTGGGTCAGCAGCTGGCGGCCCTTCTCGGCGAACAGCGGCCAGTTGGACGCCGGGTCCACCACCACCGGTTCCAGCAGCTTGCCGTTGACCCCGCCCTTGGCGTTGATCTCGTCGATGGTCATCAGCGCCATGTCTTTGAGCGAGGTTTCAGAGATCGCCATGGTCCCCGACAGGGAGTGCAGGATACCGACCTTGATGGTCTCGGCGGCCTGGACGGTCCAGGTCATGCCCATCGCGGCAATGCTTGCCGAGAGAGTGAAAGCCTTGAGCAAACTACGACGCTTCATTGTGCGATCTCCATGAACTTTTGATTTTTTTCAGGCGGCAGATGCGGACTTCACAGGCTCGGTGAACACCTCGGTACTCGCCGAGGTGTTCACCGAGTCGGTGCTGAAGGGGTGTTTTGCAAGGGATGTGCCGAGTCGCCGCAGGGCATGAAAACGTCGCTTCAGGCGCTGGGGCAGGGCGGTCGATGCCCCAAGAGGAGGCCTGGATCAGAGGATGGTGCGCAGGGATGCGTCATTGTGGTGCTGCCGCAGAGCGGCAGCCTTGGTCAGCGAGGGCTTCAGTTCACCCCAGGGAAGGAGTCGACGTATTTGATGGTGAAGTCGGGAAAGGAGTCGACGATCTGGATCTTGTAATCGGGATAGCTGTTGACGATCTTCCACTTGCCCGGCGAGTCGGCAAAGGAGTTGACCTGCTTGACCTTCAGGTCGGGAAAGGAGTTCACCACCTTGACCTTGTAGTCGGGGAAGCTGTTGACGATCTGGATGTTGCCGTAGATTTTCGAGACGTCGACCGAGGTGCCGGCCTGGGCGCCAAGGGCGGTGCCGAGCAGCACGGCCAAGAGTGCGGTTCTGAACATGAGACTCATCCTGAGAGATCCAAGCGCGCGATCTTAAAGCAAGGGCGACGATTGTAGGAGCTGGCTGGCCAGCGAAGAGGCCCTCGAACCTGGCACAAGGCTCAGGGGCGTCTTCGCCGGCCAGCCGGCTCCCGCTGAGTGGATCAGCGGCGGCGCATCAGGCCGATGAAGAACAGCCCGCCAATGGCCGCCGTGGCCACGCCGATCGGCAGGTCCTCGGGGGCGATCAGGGTGCGGGCGGCGACGTCGACCCAGACCAGGAACAGGCTGCCCAGCAGCACGCACACCGGCAGCAAGCGGCGATGTTCGGCGCCCACCAGGCGCCGGGCGATGTGCGGCACCATCAGCCCGACAAAACCGATGGAGCCGCTGATGGACACCAGCACTCCGGTCATCAGCGAGGCGATCAGGAACACCTTCAGGCGCACGTTGCGCGCATTCAGGCCCAGGGTCACGGCGGTCTGCTCGCCGGCCATCAGGGCATTCAGCGGCCGCGCCATGCCCAGCAGCAAACCCAGCCCCAGCAGCACACTGGCCGCGGGAACCGCCAGCAGTTCCCAGCGCGCCAGACCCAGGCCGCCGAGCATCCAGAACATCACCGCCGAGCTGGCCCGGTGATCGCCCATGAACAGCAGCAGGTTGGCCACCGCCATCATCACGAAGGACACCGCCACCCCGCACAGCAGCAGGCGGTCGCTGTCCAGGCGGCCGTTGCGGGCGGCGATCCCCAGGACCAGGGCCATGCTCAGCAGGGCGCCGACAAAGGCCGCCAGGGGCAAGGTCAGGAGGCCGATGACCTGCCCCAGGTGCAGCACCACGATCACCGCGCCCAGGGTGGCGCCGGAGGTCACCCCCAGCAGGTGCGGGTCGGCCAGGGGGTTGCGGGTCACGGCCTGCAGCACCGCGCCGATCAGGGCCAGCCCGGCGCCGACCAGAGCGCCGAGCAGCATGCGCGGCACGCGGATCAGCCAGACGATATGCTCCTGGCCCGGGCTCCAGTCCACCGTGCCCAGGCCCAGGGCCTTGTGCAGGAGAATCCGCCCGACCACCTCCGCCGGCACCCGCGCCGGGCCAAACCCCAGGGACAGCACACAGGACGCCAGCAGCAGGGCGCCCAGGCTCAGCAACAGCCAGGCATAGCGACCCTTGATCATTGGCCGTGGAAACCCTTGGCCAGGGTTTCAACCGCCAGCACGTTGTCGATCCCCGGGGTGGCCTGCACATAGGGGATGACGATGAAACGCTGGTTCTTGATCGCGTCGACCCCTTGCAGGGCCTGGTTGTTCAGCAGGAACTGCTGCTTCTGCTCGGCGGTGACTTCGCTGTAGTCGACGATGACGATCACCTGCGGGTTGCGTTCGACCACGGTTTCCCAGTTGACCCGGGTCCAGCTGGCCTCGACGTCGTCGAGAATGTTGCGCCCGCCGGCCGCATCGATCAGGGCCTGGGGCATGCCCAGGCGGCCCGAGGTCATGGCCCGGTCTTCGCCGCTGTCGTAGAGGAACACCCGGGGCTTGTCCTTGGGCAGGTCCTTCTGTACCTCGGCGACCTGCTCCTGCATCTGCGCGATCAGCGCGTTGGCCCGGTCCTGCACGTCGAAGATCCGGCCCAGGTTGCGCAGGTCGTTGTAGGTGTCGTCGAGGCTGGCCGCCGGGCGCTTCATCACGAAGGCGCAGGACTCGGTCAGTTCATAGACGTTGATCCCCAGCGGTGCCAGGGTCTGCGGCGTGAGGTCGCCGCCGATGCGCATGCCGTAGTCCCAGCCGGCGAAGAAAAAGTCGACGTTGGCGTTGAGCAGGGTTTCCACCGACGGGTACTTGGCCGCCAGCTCCGGCAGACCGTCGAGCAGGGTGCTCATTTGCGGGGTCACGGCCTTCCAGCCACTGACGCCGCTGTAGCCCACCATGCGCGGCTTGAGCCCGAGGGCGAGCATCATCTGGGTCATGTTGATGTCGTGGCTGAGGGCGTGTCGCGGCGCCTGCTTGAAGGTCACTTGGCGGTCGCAGCTGTTGATCGTCAGCGGGTAGTGGGTGGCTGCGGCGAAGGCCTGGGCGGTGCCCAGTGACAGGGCCAGAAACAGGCTGCGGTGGAGCAGGGAGCGCAAGGTCATGGTTGAGTGATCCAGGTGATTCGTGGGTAGCCGGACAGGGGATGGGCGTCGATCAGGGCCTCGACCCCGAAGACATTACGCAACAGCTCGACCGTCAGTACCTCGGCGGGGGATCCGCTGGCGACGATGCGCCCGTGATCGAGGACGTACAGCCGGTCGCAGAACGCCGCGGCCAGGTTCAGGTCATGGATGCTCGCCAGGGTGCCGATGCCCAGGCGCTTGACCCGTTGCAGCAGCTCCAGCTGGTAGCGCGGGTCGAGGTGATTGGTCGGTTCATCGAGGATCAGCAACTGCGGTCGCTGAGCCAGGGCCCGGGCCAGGATCACCCGCTGTTTCTCGCCCCCCGACAAGGTGGCGAACGCATGGTCCTCGAAGCCCAGCAGGCCCACCGATTCCAGGGCCTCGCGGGCGATGCGCCGGTCTTGTTCGGTGTCGCCGTCGAACAGGCCCTTGTGCGGCGTGCGGCCCATGGCGACCACTTCTTCCACGGTCAGGCCGAAGGCGTCGGGGAACTCCTGGAGCACCACGGCAATGCGCTGCGCGCACCAGCGCGGCGACTGCTTCCAGACGTTGTGGTGGGCCAGTTGCACCTCGCCCTGCTGCGGCTTGCTGAAGCGGTAGGCGCAGCGCAGCAGGCTGGTCTTGCCGCTGCCGTTGGGGCCGATCAGGCCGACGAATTCGCCGGCCGCCACCTGCAGGCTGGCCTCACGCAGTTGGAACTGGTGATGGCAGTGGCCCTGGCCCAGGGGTGTCCAGGCCAGGTTGGTGAGGTTCAGCGAGGTCATGCGGTGTCCGTAGGGTCCGGCCGGTGCGGTTAAAAGGTGTAGTCAGCGGTGACGAACAACGAGCGCGGCTCGCCGAGTATCCATTGCTGGCCGTCATTGTATTGGCTTTGTGCGTACTGGCGGTCAAACAGGTTGTTCAATTGCAGGCCCAGGGTGGTATTGGGCAGGGCTTTCCACGACAGGTTGGCGTCGACCACGGTGTAGCTGGGCAGTTCGTTGCGGTTGGCCATATCGGCGTAGCGCGCATCCACGTAGCGCACTCCGGCGCCGGCCCGCAGGTCATCGTTGAGGGCCTTGCTCAGCCACAGGTTGGCGGTGCGGCGCGGCACGTCCACCGGGCGATTGCCATCGCGGGAGACTTGCACGCCGTTGACGTCCTGCTGGAAGTCATCGTACTGGGCACGAACGATGGCGGCGTTGGCCTGCAGTTGCCAGGCGTGGGGCAGTTGCAGCTCCAGGCTGGCTTCCAGGCCGTTGGAGGATTGTTGGCCCACTTGCTGTTTGCGGTTCGGCTCGCCGGGCACATCGGTCAGCAGCTTCTTCTTGACGATGTGGTAGGCCGCCAGGGTCCATTCGCCGCGCTGGTCCCAGAACGCCTGCTTGAGGCCGATCTCGGTCTGCCGGGCGCTGGACAGGTCGAACTGCTGCTGGCTCTTGCTCAGGGAAATCAGCCCGCCGACACCGTCGGTGCTGGTGGAGTACTGGCCGTATACCGAGGTGTCCGCAGTGACGGCGAACACCAGCCCGGCCTTCCAGTTGTTGCCGGTGAGGGTCTTGTCATCGCGCTCGTTCTTCACCAAGTCATCGCGATCGATATGCGCGTAGTCGCGGCGCACACCGCTCACCAGGGACCAGCGCTCGCTGAGTTGCAGGCGGTTTTCGGCGAACACCGACATCTGTTTGGTGGTGGTCTTGAATTGATCGCGGTAGGGGCTGTTGCTGGCGAAGTCGCCCGGTGCCGGGTGATACAGGTCCAGCGGTTGACCGTTGGTAACGCTGTCGGTGAAGGGCGAATTGCTTTTCAGGTGAAAGCGAATGCGGTTGTAGTCCACCCCGGTCAGGGTCTGGCTGTCGAGGCCGAACAGCGAGTGCCGGAGGGTGAAGGTCTGGCGGTCGCCGACCTGTTCCTGCTGGTGGCCGATACCGTAGTAACCGCTGCGGCTCAGTTGGCCGGTGGTCGGGTTGAAGTTGTAGTTCTCGGCGTTCTGCCAGCGGCGCTGTGCCTTGAGGTAGTACAGCTCGTTGCTGGCACTGAGGGTGTCGGAAATCTGCCATTCGCTGGTCAGGCGGGTCCACTGGTCGTTGTAGTGCTGCTGGTCATTGCGGATGTTGTAGTTCTTGTCCCGCAGGCTCTTGTGCAAACGCCCGTCGATCAGCGGCGTGCCGAAGTTGTTCATCGGGTTCTGGTCGCCGTAGTCGTGGGCCAGGGTGAAGGCCAGGTCGTCGCGGGCTTGCCAGCGCAGGGCGGCACTGACGAAGTCGGCGCTGGAGTCGCCGCGGTCGATCCAGCCGTTGCTGCGCTCGCGGTTGAGGTTGAGCCGGTAGCTCAGGCTGTCGTTCAGGGAGCCGCCGCTGTCCAGGGCTTGTTGCTGGCGATCGAAGGAGCCGTAGCCCAGGCGCAGGTGGTTTTCGATCGCGCCGCTGAACGGCTTTTTCGGAATGCTGTTGATCACCGCACCGGTGGCGCCTTCGCCATACAGCACCGAGGCCGGGCCACGCAGCACGTCGACCCGCTCCACCGCCCAGGTGTCCACCGGGAAGGTCACGGTGCCCATGCCGGTGTACAGGCGGTTGCCGTCATACAGCTGCATCACCGAGCTCTGCCCGGTAAAGCCCCGTGCCGACAGCGAGGTGCCGCCGTCCCCCGGGGTGCCGGTGCGGCTGATGCCGGTGCTGCGTGATACCGCATCCTGAATGCTGCGATCGCCCCGGGCGCGGATCCGTTCGCCGCTCAGGCTGTCGGTGCTGGCCGGGGTTTCCAGGGCGCTGAGGTTCAGGCGCGAACCGGCGCGGGTGGGGGTGTTCAGGCTGACGCTGTCGTCGGCCTCGCGGGTCGCAGCCGAAATGGTGCCGGTAGGCAGGGTCAGGGACGAGGCAGATGGGGCCGCTTGGGCCAGGCAGGGCAGGGCGATCAGGCAGAGGCCGGTCAGCAGGGAGTTGTTCATCGGGACGCTGAATCACTTCTTCGAGGGGGTGCCCGCAGTGGGGGGACTGCGGGCCGGGATCTTACACGTTAGCGTTATAAAGTAACATTATAACTGTGCATGGCTGAGCTGCCGGGATTCTACAGAGCCCTCTGGAACGCGCATCTCGGCTGATTCATGTTGAAGATGAAGCCGATTCAGGGCCGTGGTTGAAGCGTGACAGCAGCAGGCGATCGAGCAGCCACACGGCAACCAGCGAGGCCCCGACCAACGGAAAGGCCAGGGCCAGCAACGCCATGATCAGGATCGCGGTTTTCCATTTCGGCAGGTCATGGCGCAGCGGTGGGACGCCGAGTCGACCCTGGGGACGCCGCTTCCACCAGATGACGATGCCGCTCACGGCGCTGAGCAGGATCATCAGGCACACCACCAGCACCAGGATCTGGTTGATGCGGCCGAACATCTTGCCCTCATGCAGCATCACCCCAAGCTCGGTGGCCCGGGCCACGTTGCTGTAATGCTGCCAGCGTACGTCGGCCAGGACCTGGCCGCTGTATTGGTCGACATGCAGGGTGGCGTCGTGGCGCGGGTCATCGGCGAACACCGAAATGGTGAACACCCCGGTGGCGCTCTTGGGCAGGGTAATGCTGTAGCCCGGCGCCACCTGGCGCTGTCGAGCGATGTCCTGCACCGCTTGCAGGCTGACGCTCGGGGCCGCGGGAGCACTGTCGGCCCCGCTATGGGCCATGTGTTCGGCGTGGTCGCCGGACATCGGCATCGGCGTGTTTTCCAGCGCCCAGGGTACGGTCTGGCGCGTGGCGCTGTTGAGTGTGCGGGCCTGCTGGTCGGAGGTCGGTACATCGTTCCACATGGCCGCCGGGAAGCGGTTCCACAGGTCGGCGTACTGCTTGCCCCAGAAGCCGGTCCAGGTCATGCCGCTGAGCAGCATCAGCAGCAGGAATGCCGCGCCCCAGAAGCCCAGCACGCTGTGCAGGTCACGCCAGAACAGGCGGCCGCGGGCATTGAAGCGCGGCCATAGCACGCCGGCCGACGACTTGCCCCGGGGCCACCACAGGTACAGGCCGGACACCACCAGGACGATGCCCCAGCCCGCGGCCAGTTCCACCAGGCGGTCGCCGACGGTGCCGATCATCAGTTCGCCGTGAATGGCCCGGGCCACGGCCTGCAGGTTGCGCTTGGCATCCTGCTCGCCGAGCACGTCGCCGTGGTAGGGGTCGATGAAGACATTCAGCTCCTGCCCCTGGTCCTGCACCACGAACTGCGCACTGCGCTCGGCATCGATGGGCGGCAGGTACTGCGTGATATGGCCCCGGGGGTAGGCCGCTTGCACCCGTTGCAGCAAATCGTCGGCGCTCAGCTGGTGATGACCGGCGGGCACCTTGAGCAGGCTGGGGTACATCAGCGGGTCCAGTTGCGGCTTGAACAGGTAGATGATGCCGGTCAGGGCCAGCATCACCATGAATGGAGCCACGAACAGCCCGGCGTAGAAATGCCAGCGCCAGGCCAGGTTATAGAAAGACACGTTGGGTCGACTCATCGGGGAACGCTCCGCAGGGCAGTGGATCTTTTCTTATGGGGACTGTTCGCCGGCCAGCCAGCTCCTGTGGCGAGGAGTCGGCGTGCCGGCGAACGAGGATCAGAAGCTCAGGTCGACCTTGGTCCACAGGGTGCGCCCGGGCTCCTTGATCGCCTGGGGATCATTGGCCGGGTAGCCGAAGCCGGCGTTGCCCGCCAGGTTCAGGTGTTCGGCGTAGGCCTTGCCGAACAGGTTGTCGACCCCGGTGCTGAGCTTGAGGTTCTTGGTCACCCGGTAGGCGCCGTTGAGGGAGAACACGCCGAAGCCACCGCTCTTGCCGAAGTCCTTGCCGACCACGTTGCCCTTGTTCAGGTCGACGCGGTTTTGCGCCGCCACCACCCGCCACAAGGCCCCGGCGCTCCAGTCGTCCTGGCTGTAGGTCAGGCCGAAGCGCGCATCCAGCGGCGGCATCTGCGGCAGGGCCTTGCCATCGCTGCTGTTCTTGCCCCAGGCGTAGGCCAGGGTCGCATCGGCTTTCCAGTTGGAGGTCAGCTTGTAGGCCGCGCCCAGTTCGCCGCCCATGATTCGGGCGTCGATGTTGTCGGCCCGGGAGGTGCTCATGTTCATCATCTGGGTGTTGTAGTCGAAGAGGATGTAGTCACGCACCTGGCCGATATAGCCCGAGGCCCAGGCTTCAAGGTCTTCGCTCTGGTATTGCAGGCCGAAGTCCAGCTGAGTGGTTTTTTCCGGCTTGATCGAATCGAAGGCATTCAGCGAGCCGGCCGGGCCCATTTTCGGCGAGAACAGCTCCCAGTAGTCGGGGAAGCGCTGGGTGTGGCCAAGGCCGACGTAGAGCGTGGTCGGGCTGTCGGCCAGGTCGTGCTCGTAGCGCACGAAGCCGCTGGGCAGGGTATCGGCGCGGGTGTCGCCGGCGGTGGGGTTGGCGCGGCTCATCATTCCCGAGCCGATGCGCTCGCGATAGTCCTTGGCCGAGGCGCGGTCCAGGCGCGCGCCGGTGATCAGGCGATCACGCTCGGCGGCGTACCAGGTCAGCTCGCCGAAGGCGCCGTAGTTATGGAAGTCGGCGTCCTTGGTGCGGGGCAGTTGCTTGTAGGTGTCGATGCCGCTGCTGGCCCGGGCGCGATGCTCGTTGGTCTGGGCATCCAGGCCGCCGATCAGTTGCAGGTCGGCCCAGCGCCAGGTGGCCTTGATCCGCGCGCCGAGGGTGCGGCGGTCGACGTTGGAGGCCATGGGGCCGGCCATCATTCCGGTGCCGGACGGGGTGCGCAGGCTGTAGTTGTCCATCACGTGGTCGGCGTAGTTGTAGTAGACCTGGGCCTCGACCTTGTCCAGCACCTCGCCGAGGTTGGATTTTTCGAAACGCAGGCCCAGGCTTTCACGCTTGAACTGCGAGCCGTCCATGCCGCGCCCGGCGTAGCGGGCTTCACCGTCACCCTTGCCGGCGGTGAGCTCCAGCAGGGTGTCGGCGTCCGGGGTCCAGCCCAGGGCCACGTCACCGTTCCACTTGTCGTAGCGCGAGGCCACGGTGTCGTTGTTGCCGTCTTTGTAATCGTCGGAATGGGCGGTGTTGCCGATCACCCGCACATAGCCGAGGGGACCACCGGCGGCCGCGTCCAGGGTCTTGTCGAAACGGCCGTTGGAACCGGCCAGCAGGCTGGCGTTGACCCGGGTGCCGAGCTCGCCGAAGTGTTCCGGTTCGCGCTCGAACAGCACGGTGCCGGCCGAGGCGCCCGGGCCCCAGAGCACGGTTTGCGGGCCCTTGATCACGGTCAGGCGGTCGTAGGTTTCCGGGGAAATGTAGGACGTCGGTGCGTCCATGCGTCCGGGGCAGGCGCCGAGCATCATGCCGCCGTTGGTGAGGATGTTCAGCCGCGAGCCGAACATGCCCCGCAACACCGGGTCGCCATTGGTGCCGCCGTTGCGCACCAGGGCAAAGCCGGGAATGGTCTTCAGGTAGTCGCCGCCGTCACTGGCCGGGACCGGCTGGCGCGGGTCCTTGGGATTGGTGACCACGGTCAGCGGCGAGCTCGGGGCGACGGCGGTGATCACCGTCGGGCTCAGCTCGGTGCTGTGTTGGGCGTGCTCCATTGGCGCATCGTCGGCCAGTGCCAGGGGGCTCAGCAGGGCGCCGCAGAGTACCGCCAGAGCACGGTTGAAATGCAGGCGGGCAGGGTTCAAGGCGAAGGGCTTGAATGGCTGGGCAACGCCCAGGCGAGAGTCAGCAGAAAACATAGATGTTCCATCGATCAGTCTTGAATGACACGGCCGCGGGTACGCGCCTGTCGCGCTGACAGCCGGCCGTGTGAGATGAGCAGGGGACTCAGACGAGGATCGGTGGGGCGCGAGTCAGGGCGCCGGGGAACACGGTCTGCCGGGCGTGGCCCAGGCGCGTGGCGGGGATCAGGAAACCGCTGGTGGGTGTGGTCGCCAGTGCGGCGAACGACAGGCCCGAAGGCAGTGCCGGGCAGTTGAACAGCAGGCTGCAATAGCCGCACTTTTCCCAGAGCACATGCTGCTCGCCCTGGGACTTGCCCTGTTGGGCGTGATGCGGGCTTTCACCGTGACAGCCGGGCGCGCCGTCGCCCATGTCCATGGCGGAGGACATGTTCATCGGCGTGGTGTGATCCATCGGCATCGACTGGGAAATCAGCGGGCCGATAAAGATCATCAACATGGCGAACAGGCTGATCCAGCTGCCGCGTCGAACTCTCCGGGAGTTGCGACGCGGCACGGACCGCCCGCGGCCAGGCGCGTGCGGGGCGTTCACGGTCGAAGGGCCGGTCAGGGCTTACTGGTCGTGCATATGCCCTTGCATGGCGTCGGGGGCCTGCTTCTGCACGGCGACCTCAACCGTGACATTGCCGGACTTCTCGAAGTGCAGGGTCAGGGGGAAGCGCTTGCCGTCGCTGAGCAGGCTGCGATCCTTGAGCTCCATCAACATCACGTGGTAGCCCATGGGCGCGAAGGTCACCTCGCCACCGGCGGGAACCGCGACCTTGGGCACCTGCTGCATCTTCATCATGTCGCCCTGCTTGACGTGCTCATGCAGCTCGGCCCGACCGGCGATCGGCGAGTCGACACTGAGCAGGGTGTCGGCGTTCTTGCCCGGGTTGTGCACCACGAAGTACGCGGCCACGGTCGGCGCGTTCGGCGGCAGTTCCTGGGACCAGGGATGGGCGATCTGCAATTCGCCGGCCTTGTAGTCATGGGCGTTGGCGAAGCAGGCAGGCAGCAGCAGAGCGGCCAGGAGCAGGGATTGCTTGACCAGGGATGGTTGAGACATGGCAGTTCTCCAGAACGATTCAAAGACGCAGATCACTTGCGAAACGGAATCATGCCAGAGGCGGTGCACCGGGGTTCAGGCTGGGCCATTGCTGGCGCAGGGTGAGCAGTTCGATCTTCGGTTGCGGCGCGCCCGGCTGGGCGGCGAAACGCATGAAGTTCAGCGGATGAGCATGGCCGGGCAGGGCCACCAGGGGCGCCGAGCCGGAGCAGCACCAGCAGTGCTGCATGTTCGAGTGGTCGTCGTTCTGCGGAGCTTTCTGTTCAAGCTTGCCCAAGGCAATGGCTTGCAGCTTGGTGCCGCTGGCGGAACAGAAACTGCCCCACAGCAGTTGCTCGTCCAGTCCCGCATCGCTGCGCTGCATGGCCCCGGAAAGCGGCATGGCAAGCATGTTGAACAGCACTGCGAAGCAGGCGATCCAGGCAAATGCGAGCCGTTGTCGGGACATGGGGACGATCCGTCGGTTGAGCGATCAGGCGGGTATTTAGCCTGATCGCCGTGGATAAGTAAAAAAGCAGCGTATGCGGTGTGGTGTCGCAGTGCCAGTTCAGGCCGGGCTGACGTGGAGCTTGAGCCCGAGCGCTTTCATGACCTTGATGATAGTTGCGAACTCGGGATTGCCCTGGCTGCCCAGGGCCTTGTACAGGCTCTCGCGGCCCAGGCCGGTATCGCGGGCGATCTGGGTCATGCCGCGGGCGCGGGCGATATCGTTGAGGGCGGCGCGGATCAGCTTGCCGTCGCCGATGTCTTCCTCGAAGCAGGCGTCGAGGTAGGCGACCATGTCTTCAGGGGTCTTGAGGTACTCCGCCGCGTCGAAGCGGGTGACTGGGGTGTGCATGTTTCAACCCTCGCTCTTGAGGTCGTGGGCCAGTTGCCTGGCGCGTTGGATATCGCGTCTCTGGGTGTTCTTGTCACCGCCGATCAACAACAGGTAGATCACCGTGCCCCGGCGCGAGAAGTACACCCGGTAGCCGGGACCACGATGGATGCGCATCTCGTAGACGCCTCCACCCAGTGCTTCGCAGTCGCCGAATCGGCCCAGTTGGGCGGCGCGGATCCTGGCCAGTACACGGGTTTTGCCTTGCGGATCCTTCAGGTGCAGGAGCCAGCGGCTGAACTCCAGGGTCTGCTCGAAGACGTACATGGCGAATGTATTCCTTGGGATACAGCGTGGCAACCCATTTGCCCGCCTAGAGCTCAATCAGGCGACGAGCGGAGCCGGCGCCATTGAGACTGTCCAAGGAGGCTAAAGCATGGGGTTGGTAGCGCGCTGCCAGGGGCTTCCCAAGTGTCTGTGGGGCACGGAGGTTTTGCCTGTCAGGTTTTGTCCGGCGAGTGCAGGGCCTGCAGCAACTCGGTCACGCTGGCAAAGTGGCGGTCGGCCTCGGGCAGCTTTGGGCGCTTGAGCACCAGCACCGGTATGCCCCGCTCACGTGCCACCTCCAGCTTGGGCTCGGTGGCGCTGCTGCCGCTGTTCTTGCTGATCAGCACATCGATGTCCCGACGTGCGAACAGTTGGCGCTCGTCTTCGATCAGGAAAGGCCCACGGGCACCGATGACTTCGCAACGCTCGTTGCCGGGGCAGCTTTCCAGGGCGCGCAGGGTCCAGAACTGCCCCGCAGGAATCTCGTTCAGATGCTGCAACGGCTCGCGGCCCAGGGTGAACAGCGGCCGCTTGAAGGGCCGCAGGGCCTCGACCAATGCCTCCCAGCCGGCGATCTCGCGCCAGTCATCGCCCGGTTGCGGCTGCCAGGCCGGGCGCCGCAAGGCCCAGCAAGGCACGGCTGCGTGCTGTGCCGCAGCCACGGCATTGGCGCTGATCTGCGCCGCGTAGGGGTGGGTGGCATCCAGCAGGAGGCCAATGCGTTGTTCGCGGATAAAGCGCGCCAGGCCCTCGGCACCGCCGTAGCCGCCCACCCGCACCTGGCACTTGAGGTCGCTGGGCACCCGACCGACCCCGGCCAGGCTGTAGATATGTTCAGGGCCCAGGGTACGGGCGATGGCCAGGGCCTCGGTGACCCCGCCCAGCAGCAGGATGCGGCTCATGACAAGACTCCGGCGTGGCCAACGATGCCGCCCTGGCGGTCGATGGCGAAGACTTCCACCTGGACCTGGGCCGGCACCACGCTGCGGGCGAAGTCCAGGGCGTGCCGGCACACCGCGTCGCCCAGGGCGATCCCGGCGGCGCTGGCCATGGCCAGCGCCTGCTGGCTGGTATTGGCTGCGCGGATGGCCTGTTGCAGCTCGGCTCCGGCGCCCACCGCGGCGGCCCATTGCGCCAGTTGCGGCAGGTCGATGCTGGAATGGCGGCTGTGCAGGTCCATGTGTCCGGCGGCCAGCTTGCTGATCTTGCCGAAGCCACCGCACAGGCTGAGTTTATCCACAGGCACTTTGCGCAGGTGCTTGAGCACCGCGCCGACAAAGTCGCCCATTTCGATCAGGGCGATTTCCGGCAGGTTGTAGACCCGGCGCATGGTGTCTTCGCTGGCGTTGCCGGTGCAGGCGGCAATGTGCAGGTAGCCGTTGGTCTTGGCCACGTCGATGCCCTGGTGGATCGAGGCGATATAGGCCGCGCAGGAGAAGGGCCGGACAATGCCGCTGGTGCCCAGGATCGACAGCCCGCCGAGAATCCCCAGGCGTGGGTTCATGGTTTTCAGGGCCAGTTCGGCGCCGCCCTCGACATTCACCGTGACTTCGAAACCGCCGGTGTAGGCGTGTTCCTCGGCAAGCCGTTGCAGGTGCTCGCTGATCATCCGGCGTGGCACCGGGTTGATCGCCGGTTCGCCCACCGCCAGCACCAGGCCGGGGCGGGTCACAGTGCCCACGCCCTGGCCGGCGACAAAGCGGATTCCCGGCTCGCGGGTCAGGCGCACCTGGGAGTAGAGCAGGGCGCCGTGGGTCACGTCCGGGTCGTCGCCGGCATCCTTGAGGGTCCCGGCTTCGGCGCCCTCGGCGGTGCGGCGGCAGAACTCCAGGCGCATCTGCACCTGCTTGCCCTTGGGCAGGACGATCTCCACCGCATCGGCGTTGACGCCCCCCAGCAGCAGGCGCGCGGCGGCCAGGCTGGTGGCGGTGGCGCAACTGCCGGTGGTCAGGCCGCTGCGCAGGGGCGCGGGCTGTTCCGCTGTTTCCTCACGCATGCCCTTGCTCCCGTAGGAGCGAGCTTGCTCGCGAAGGGCGCGCTGCGGTCTCTTTGCTGGACGCTTTTGCGGGCAAGCCCGCTCCCGCAAGGTTCATGGCAGGTCCAGGGGTTTGTGCAGGTCCAGCAGGGTGATCGGCAGGGCCTGGCGCCAGGTATCGAATTCCCCCAGGGGCTGGGCCTGGGCGATATGGATGCGGGTCAGCTCACCGCCGTGCGTCTGGCGCCAGTGCATCAGGGTCATTTCACTTTGCAGGGTCACGGCGTTGGCCACCAGGCGTCCGCCGGGCTTGAGCCGTTCCCAGCAGGTTTGCAGCACGCCTTCGCGGGTCACTCCGCCGCCGATGAACACCGCATCGGGGCGCTCCAGCCCGGCCAGGGCCTGGGGCGCGCTGCCGCGAATCAGCTGCAGCCCGGGCACGCCGAGCACGTCGCGGTTGTATTCGATCAACTGCTGGCGGCCATCGTCGGCTTCGATGGCCAGGGCTCGACAACTGGGGTGAGCGCGCATCCATTCGATGCCGATGGAGCCGCTGCCGGCGCCCACATCCCAGAGCAGCTCGCCAGGCACCGGGGCCAGGCGGGCCAGGGTGATGGCGCGCACGTCACGCTTGGTCAACTGGCCGTCGTGGCGGAAGGCCGAGTCCGGCAGGCCGGCCAGTCGGGACAGTTGCGGCGTATCCGCTGCCGCCCGGCATTCGATGGCCAGCAGATTGAGGTCGGCCAGCGCCGGATCGCTCCAGTCATCGGCGGTGCTGTCCAGGCGCCGTTCCAGGGGGCCGCCCAGGTGCTCCAGCACCGTCAGGCGACTCGGACCGAAACCGCGTTCGCGCAGTAGGCCGGCGATCGCCGCCGGGCTGTAGCGGTCATTGCTCAGCACCAGCAGGCGCACGCCGCTGGACAGCTGGGCATTGAGCGCGGCAATCGGCCGTGCCACCACCGACAGCGTGACCACGTCCTGCAGCGCCCAGCCCAGGCGAGCCGCGGCCAGGGAATAGGAAGAGGGGAAGGACACCACCTGCAACTCGTCGGCCGGCAGTTGCCGGGCCAGGCTGGCCCCTACGCCGAACAGCATCGGATCGCCGCTGGCCAGCACGCAGACCGGCGTTCCGCGCAGACTCAACAGCGGTTCCAGGGAAAACGGGCTGGGCCACAACTGGCGCTCGCCGCGGATGCAGGCCGGCAGCAGATCCAGCTGACGCTGGCCGCCGACGATCCGTGAAGCGCCCAGCAGGGCGTGGCGGGCATTCCTGCCCAGCCCCTTGAAGCCGTCTTCACCGATTCCCACTACTGTCAGCCAGGGCGACATCTATATTCCTCAAACCTAAGGTTCCGACCGGCAGGCTTTTCATGCCTTCGGACAAAGCAGGCATAATACCGCGCCTTCGCTGACGAAGCGCTTTTCCCACACTGCCGGTTGCCCCTTTGAACGAACGCCCGATGTCCACCGCCATCCGCCCCTCGGCCTGCCCGGGATTGCTGCGCATCGTCCCGGCGCTGGACGGCGGCATCTGCCGGATCAAGCTGGCGGGCGGGGTCATCAGCGCCGCCCAGGCCAGGGCGGTGGCCGAGGCGGCGCAGGCCTATGCCGGCGGCGTGATCGAGGCCACCAACCGCGCCAACCTGCAGATTCGCGGGATCGGTGTCGAGCATCAGGCGCTGATCGATGCACTCCTGGCGGCGGGCCTGGGGCCGACCACCGCCGCCGGCGACGATGTCCGCAACCTGATGCTCAGCCCCGGCGCCGGCATCGACCGGCAAATGCTGATGGACACCCGGCCCCTGGCCGGGCAGATCCTGGCGACCTTGCAGAGTCACCCGCGCTTCCATGAACTGTCGGCCAAGTTCGCCGTGCAGCTCGATGGCGGCGAAGCCCTGGCCATGCTCGAACATCACCACGATCTGTGGCTGGCGGCGGTTGTGCATGACGGGCAGTTGCTGCTGGCCTTCGGCCTGGCCGGCAGTCCTGTGGATAAACCCCTGGCGGCGGTGCCCGAGGCCCAGGGCCATGAACTGCTGGTGGCGGTGCTGGAGCTGTTTCTCGAACTGGCCACCCCCGAGCAGACGCGGATGCGCCACCTGTTGGCGCAGATGCCGGTGGCGGATTTTCTCGCCCGACTGAACCTGCGCCTGAGCAGTCCCTTGCTGAACATCGATGGCTGGCAGCGTCCAGCTGCGGTTGCAGGGCTGCACCTGGGAACTTATCCACAGCGCGAGGGCGACCGGGTCTATGTCGGCGCGGTCGCGCCCCTGGGGCGCCTCGATCCCGTCATGCTCAAGGGCGCCGCGCAACTGGCCGAGCAGTACGGCGACGCCAGCCTGCGTTTCACGCCCTGGCAGAGCCTGTTGCTGCCGGGCATTGCTCCGGCGGATGCCGCCACCGTCACCGCCCGCCTGGAGCAATTGGGCCTGTTGTGCAGTGTTCGACAGTCCCTGGCCCACCTGATTGCCTGCACCGGCTCCAGTGGCTGCGGCAAGGCCCTGGCCGACACCAAGGGCGACGCGCTTGAGCTGGCGCAACTGCTGCAGCGCCACGGCCGGCAGGCGGCCGTGCACCTGTCGGGCTGCTCCCGTTCCTGCGCTGCCGCCCATGTGGCGCCGGCCACCCTGCTGGCGCTGGCCCCAGGGCGCTACGACTTGTATTTACGCGATGCAGCGCAGCCGGGGTTCGGCACGCTGCACGCACGCAACCTTTCTATTGCAGCGGCAGAGGCCCTGCTTGATGCCCGCCTACGGAGCTCCCTAGATGATTGATTACATCCGCGACGGTCAGGAGATCTATCGCAACTCCTTCGCGATCATTCGCGAAGAAGCCAAGCTGGATCGCATTCCGGCCGACCTGGAAAAACTCGCGGTTCGGGTGATCCACGCCTGCGGCATGGTGGAGGCCATCGACGGCCTGCAATTCTCCGCGGGCGCCGGCAAGGCCGGGCGTGATGCCCTGGCCGCCGGGGCACCGATCCTCTGCGATGCACGGATGGTCTCTGAAGGCATTACCCGGGCACGCTTGCCGGCCAACAACAAAGTGATCTGCACCCTGCGCGATGACAGTGTCCCGGAGCTGGCCCGAGAGCTGGGCAACACCCGTTCGGCGGCGGCCCTGGAACTCTGGCGTCCGCACCTGGAAGGCAGCGTGGTGGTGATCGGCAATGCCCCCACCGCGCTGTTCTACCTGTTGGAAATGCTCGATGCCGGCGCGCCGAAACCGGCGCTGATCCTCGGCTTCCCGGTGGGCTTCGTCGGCGCCGCCGAATCCAAGGCCATGCTCGCCGCCGACAGCCGTGGCGTGCCGTTCGTGATCATGCAGGGGCGCCTGGGCGGCAGTGCCATGGCCGCCGCCGCCGTCAATGCCCTGGCCACGGAGGTCGAATGATGCAGCAACCCGGACGTTTGATCGGCCTTGGCGTGGGCCCCGGTGATCCGGAACTGATCACCCTCAAGGCCTTGCGCCTGCTGCGCGAATCGCCGGTGGTGGCGTATTTCGTGGCCAAGGGCAAGAAAGGCAATGCCTTCGGCATCATCGAGGAGCATTTGCAGGACGCCCAGACCCTGCTGCCACTGGTGTACCCGGTGACCACCGAAGTGCTGCCGGCGCCGCTGTCCTACGAGCAAGTGATCAGCGATTTCTACGACGGCGCCAGCCAGGAGCTGGCGCTGCACCTGGATGCCGGCCGCGACGTGGCGGTGATCTGCGAGGGCGACCCGTTCTTCTACGGCTCCTACATGTACCTGCACGACCGCCTGGCCGAGCGTTACCAGGCCGAAGTGGTGCCGGGGGTGTGTTCGATGCTGGGCGGCGCCTCGGTGCTGGGCGCGCCCCTGGTGTATCGCAACCAGAGCCTATCGGTGCTTTCGGGCGTGCTGCCCCATGAGGAGCTCAAGCGGCGCCTGGCGGATGCCGATGCGGCGGTGGTGATGAAGCTGGGGCGCAACTTCCCCAAGGTGCGCCAGGTCCTGGAAGAACTGGGGCTGGCGCAGCGGGCGCTGTACGTCGAGCGCGCCACCATGGCCAACCAGAAGATCGTGCCGCTGGATGAAGTGGAGCCGATGTCCTCGCCGTATTTCTCGTTGATCATCGTGCCCGGCGAAAGGTGGCAAGGCTGATGGCCCGTTCAATTCCGGCCATCGTCATCCTGGGCCAAGGCAGCCTCGACACCGCGCGGCAGATCCAGCGGCTGTACCCCGATTCGTTGATCCACGGTCTGGCGGAACGGGTCGAAGGCGCCGATCGGATCTACCACGAATTCGGCGCGACGCTGCGCCAGCTGTATCAACAGGACACGCCGATCATCGCCCTATGCGCGGCCGGCATCGTCATCCGCACCCTGGCCCCGCTGCTGCTGGAAAAGGGTGCCGAGCCGCCAGTGCTGGCCGTTGCCGAGGACGGCAGCGCCGTGGTGCCGCTGCTGGGTGGCCTGGGCGGGGTCAACGTCATGGCCCGGGAAATAGCCGCCGGCCTTGGCGTGGCCGCGGCCATTACCACCAGCGGTGAACTGCGCTTTGGCACCTGCCTGCTGAACCCGCCCAGCGGCTATGCCCTGGGGGATCTGGAACTGGGCAAGCGCTTCGTCTCCGATCTGCTGGGTGGCGAGAGCGTGCGTATCGAAGGCGCCGCGCCCTGGCTGGCTGCGGCCAAGCTGCCCGAGAACGATCAGGCCCGCCTGACCATCCGCGTCGGTTCCGCCGAGCGCGAACCGGCGGCCAACGAACTGCTGATCTACCCCCGCAGTGTCCTGGTGGCCTGTCGTGGGCCAAGCGACGCGGGCCTTGTCACGTCCATCCGCCAGGCCCTGCATCAGGCGCGCATCGCCGTGCAGTCCCTAGCCTGCCTGCTGGCCGCCGACAGCGACATGGCCGACCGCGGCCTGCACCAGGCGGCTGACGAGCTGGGGGTGCCGCTGCGCTTTCTGCCCGCCACCGGCAGCGTCGCCGAGCTGGCGCAACAGGCCGTGCCGCAATTGCTGCCGCCGCTGAAGGTGGGTGACGACCTCGCCATCGCCGTGGCCAACCAGCCCCTGGACCCCGAACAGATCGGCCGGTCCCGTGGGCGCCTGGCGGTGATCGGCCTTGGCCCCGGCGCAGCCGAACTCATGGTGCCGGCGGTAAAAGCCGAACTGGCCCGGGCCAACGACATCCTGGGGTATGAAACCTACGTGCGCATGGCCGGTCCGTTCCGCGCCGATCAGGTCATGCACTGCACCGACAACCGTGAAGAAATGCAGCGCGCCCGCCATGCGTTCGAACTGGCGGCCCAGGGCCGTTCGGTGGTGGTGGTGTCGTCCGGTGATCCTGGGGTGTTCGCCATGGCCGCGGCGGTGCTCGAAGCCCTGCACGAATCCAGCGACCCGGCGTGGCACCGCGTGGACCTGGAAATCCTTCCCGGGGTTTCCGCGTCCCTGGCCACTGCCGCCCAGGCCGGCGCGCCGCTGGGGCATGACTTCTGCGTGCTGTCGCTGTCGGACAACCTCAAGCCTTGGGACATCATCGAGAAGCGCCTGGACCTCGCTTCCCAGGCCGATCTGGCGCTGGCCTTCTACAACCCGATCTCCCGCTCGCGGCCCTGGCAACTGGGCCGGGCCCTGGAGATCGTGCGCCAGCACCGCACGCCTCACACCCCGGTGGTGCTGGGACGGGATATCGGTCGTCCGGGGCAGACCCTGCGGGTCATCACCCTGGGCGAGCTGACCCCGGAGCAGGTGGACATGCGCACCATGGTGCTGGTGGGGTCTTCCACCACCTGCGTGTTCCCCCGGGCCGAGGGCGGCGAGTGGGTCTACACCCCGCGCTGGTACGGCCATAAACCCGTGTAGGAGCCGGCTTGCCGGCGAAGGCGCTCGCAAGATCGCCATCGCCGGCAGCGGCTTCTAGTGTGCAGGGTCACTCATCATCCTTGTCCTTGGCGGTCAGCAGCCAGGTGATGAATTCGAAGAAGCCGGCCCAGCGGGCGGGGAGGCGGCCGGCGACGAACGCCTCCCGGTCGCCCAGGTCGAAATCCCAGACGCCGCCGCTGTCCTTGTCCAGCAAGTAGCCGCCTTCACCTTGCAACGAGGTGAAGGCGACGAAGTTCTCTGGCAACTCCCAGACTTCATGAATGAACTCGGTGCACATCTGGATTTCATCACTGGGCCCGTCGATATCCATCAGCACTTCGTAGCTCGCTCGGCTTTCGAAGTCGGCGGGGTGACAGGCCAGGTAGATCTGGGCGAACTCGCTGTCCAGGGCTATCCCCAATGCTGCCAACGCTCGGGTGACCTCGGCGGTGTCGGGGCGCGGGCGGAAGCGGGGCTGGGCTTCGATCAGGTTGACCAACTGCTGGGGAATCATGGAGTGTCCTTGCTGATGTGTGGCCACTTGTCCAAGGGCAGGCGGCCCTGCTGCCGGGCAAAGTGTTCCCGGGCCTGGCCCAGGGTTTTGTGGTTGGGTCCGCTCAGCACATCCAGCGCTTCGCTGCCGTCGTCCTCCCAATGGCAGAGGTCGCAGATCTGGTAGTCGCCCCGCGCCGAGAGGGTTCGATAACCGCAGCAGGGACAGGCCTCCAGGTACTCGATGTCCGCGCTGACGGCGTAGTCGCCCAGCCCGGCTTCACGCAGGCAGCGCATCAGGTAGCGGTGGGTCACGCCGCGGTATTCGGCGCGCAGGGCGATCAGCAGCAGGGCGTCGAAGCGCGGGGCCTGCGGGTCTTCCGGGGGGCTCCGGTTGCGCCCTGAGCTGTTGTTGCAGGCTGGGTGGGAGTGCGGCGAACTCAAGGTCGTCGCTGTCTATTCCCCACCAGTTCAGGAGGTGGGAGGCGCGTGCGGCGGCGTCGAGGCCGGGCAACCGCTGGCGGCTGAGGAGGTCGATGGCGGCGGTGGCGGTCAGTTTTTTCATCGGGCTCGGTGGCAGTGCAAGGGTCATGGCCAGGCCAGGGTCAACTGATCGGGGCGCTCCAGAGGGATCTGCACGCTGACACCGGAGGTCGACTCGGCATAGAGGTGTCGGTCCTGGATCTCGACCCGGTTGAAGGGATTGGTGTCCCTCAGGACCAGCAGCCAGATCAGGGCCTCAGAATCTTTCTCCTGCAATGCCAGGAAACCATCCCCGCCATGCGCGGCACACTCGCCGGCCCGGGCCTGCAAGGCGCCGTTGCCGGCGACGCACAGCGCCAGGGTCGCGAGGCCTTCGCCGTCCTGATGAGCGTCGCAGTCCGAGGCCGGCAGCCACACCTTGTTGATCAGTCGGGGATGCTCATGGGGCAGCTCGAACAGGCAGTAGAAGCCCGAGCCCAGGGCGAGTGAGTTGTCCCTGGGGTAGCGTTCGTCCTGCCATCGTTGCTGGATGAGCTGGCGATCTTCATGGCCGGGCATGTGACATTCCTTGTCCGCTGGGGCGCGCCGCTGCTAGGGCACCAGATAGCCTTTGACCCCGGTGAAGATGATCTGCGCCGCCAGGGCGCAGACGAACAGTCCCATCAGCCGGCTGACGATCTGCAGGCCCTGGTCGCCGAGGATGCGTTCGATGCGGTTGGACAGGTACAGCACCACGCCCACGGTGAGGCTGGCCAGGGCGATGCTGAGGATGGCGGTGAGCTTGTCGTCCCAGTGCGGCTGGCTGACCCCCATCACCAGCAGGGCACCGATGGTGCCCGGCCCCACGGTCAGGGGAATGGTCAGCGGCACTATGGTCACGTCCTGCTGCACGTTGTCGGTCTGCACCGCCGACTTGCCCTGGGCCATGCCCAGGGCGGAGATGAACAGCACGCTGCCGGCGCCGATGCGGAAGGCATCCACGGTAATGCCGAACACGCTGAAGATCACTCGACCGAACAGGTACAGCAGGACGCTGGAAACCAGGGTGGCGAGGGCGACTTTCCAGGCCAGGCGCCGGCGCTCCTTGGAGGAGTAGCCGCGGGTCAGGCTGATGAAGCACGAGAGAACGAAGAACGGGCTATAGAGCACCAGCATCTTCAGGTAAACGCTGAACAGCACGTGGAGCATGGTGGAAGCTCACGACTAGGGAGGGCGAGCGAGAGTTTAACAGGCGCCGCCCGGGCTGTCGGCTCAACTGGTGTGGGCGGCGCTACGTTCGCGCAGATCGCGCTGGGTGACCCAGTGTTCCACCAGCTCGCGCAGTTGCGAGAGCTCTACCGGCTTGGCCATGTGCCCGTCCATGCCGGCCTGGCGCGCGCGCTCCTTGTGCTCGGCGAGGATGTGCGCGGTCAGCGCCACCACCGGGGTGCGCACCCGCTGGTTGCCCACTTCCCAGGCACGCAGTTGCTGAGTGGCGGAGAAGCCATCGAGCACCGGCATCTCGCAGTCCATCAGCACCAGGTCGTAGCGCTTGGCTTTCATCGCCTGCAGCGCTTCCTCGCCGTTGCTGGCGGTGTCGGGCTGCAGGTTGAGTTTGCCCAGCATGCCGCGGATGACCTTGGTGGAGATGCTGTTGTCCTCGGCCACCAGGATGCTGAAGTCGCTGGGAACCGTGACCGGCTCAGGTCCTGGAGCCGGGGCCAGGGGCATGTTGTAGGGGGCGGCAGGGGCCTTGTCGCGCTGATTGAGTTCGTCGGCCAGGGTGGTCTTGAGGGTGTAGCCGGCCACCGGCTTGGCGAGGATGCGCTTGATCCCGGCATTGCGTGCAATCACCTTGCTCGGTGCGTTGCTGATGCCGGTGAGCATGATCAGCAGGATGTCGTGGTTCAGGCTCGGGTCTTCCTTGATCTTGGCCGCCAGTTGCATGCCGGTCATGCCGGGCATGTTCTGGTCCAGCAGCACCACATCGAAGTAGTCCCGCAGGTGCGCCTTGGTCCGCAGCAGGGCCAGGGCTTCCTTGCCCGAAGGCACGGCGCTGACGTTCAGGCCCCAGGCGCTGCATTGCTGTACCAGCACCTTGCGGCAGGTGTCGTTGTCGTCCACCACCAGTACCCGCGCGCCCTGCAGGGGGCCGTCGAGATCGGCGGTCGGGTGCTCCAGGCGCTCGGCGTCCAGGGGCAGGGTCAGCCACAGGGTGCTGCCCTGGTTGGTACCGCTCTTGATGCCGAACTCGCCGTGCATCAGCAGGATCAGCTGGCGGGCGATCACCAGGCCCAGGTTGCCCCCCAGGCGGGTGGTGGCGAGGAAGTTCTTGCTGTGCAGTTCGGTGTGCAGCAGGGCCTCGCGCTCTTCGGCGTCCATGGGCTGGCCGCTGTCCTGCACGGCGATGCGCAGGCGCGGCTTGCTGCTGCGCTCGTCGATGGCGACGACGATCAGCACTTCGCCCTCGTCGGTCTTCTTCAGGGCATTTTCCAGCAGGCTCAGCAGCGCCTGGCGCAGGCGGGTCGGGTCACCGCTGATGACCCGCGGCACCTGGGGCTGGATAAAGCTGATCAGCTCGACGTTCTGCTGTTCGGCCTTGGCCCGGAAGATGCTCAGGCAGTCTTCGATCAGGGCGTTGAGGTCGAACTGCACGTCGTCCAGCTCGATCTGCCCGGACTCCAGCTTGGAGATGTCGAGGATCTCGTTGATCAGTGTCAGCAGCTCGTTGCCGGCGCTGTGGATGGTTTGCACGTAGTCGCGCTGCTTGACCGACAGCGGGGTGCCCAGCAGCAGCTCGGTCATGCCCAGCACGCCGTTCATCGGGGTGCGGATCTCGTGGCTGATCTTGGCCAGGAACTCGGCCTTGGCATTGACCTCGGCGGTGCTGGCGGCCAGATCGCGGCTGACGCTGAAGCGGTTCTCGGTGATGTCGCGCTGGCGTTCGCCCAGGGCGACGCTCATCAGCAGGCCGGCGACGCAGACCACGCTGAGCAGGGTGACGATCAGCCCTTGCGGGGCCACCAGGGTCAGGCCCAGCAGGGCCGGGAGAATCACCAGGGTGCCGAGGTTGAAGATCACCATGGCGGTGACGAACAGCCGGGCCGGGCGATAGCCCTTGTGCCAGTGATAGCCGCCGACGAACAGCATGCTCAGGCCGGCCAGGGCCACCAGGCCGTAGGTGATGATGTTCAGCGGCAGGGTGTTGACGAACAGCAGCAACAGGCCGAACAGGCTGATCAGCAGGATATTGCCCAGCAGCAAGCGGTTCAGCGGGTGCGGGCCCAGCGGGGCGAAGAAGCGGTAGGCGAACATCATCCCGCAGGGCGCGGTCAGCAGCAGCGCCAGGTAGGCGCCCGGGGTCTGCAAGGCTTGCCAGTCCGGCAGCCACGGGCCGAACAGGTTCAGCAGCATCAGCAGGCTGAGGGTCAACAGCCCCTCGCAGGCCGCCAGCCACAGGCTGCTGCGTGAACGGGTGTAGGCGAAGCGGGTGAGGTTATGCAGGATCAGCATCGCCAGGCAGCCGAACAACAGGCCGTAGATCAGGGTCTGGCTCTGGTCGGCGGCGCTCATCACCGCCGATTGCAAGGTGATGTAGGGGCGCAGTTCGTGTTCGGACACCAGCCGCAGGTAGACCTCCAGCGGCTTGGCGCTTTGCGGCAGCGGCAGCATGAAGTCGCTGCTGGGCAGGGGCTTTTCCGTTTGTGGCTGGCTGGAGCCGGTGTTCACTTGCTCGATCAGCTTGTCGCCGTCGAGCACGTAGAGATTCAGGTGGGACAGGTCGGGGGCGAAGATCCGCAGGAGCTGTTCGTGGGGCCCGGGTTGCAGCTTGAAGCGCAGCCACAGCGCGCCATCGGGTTCGGCGGCGGTCAGCTTGTCCAGCTCGATGGGGCTGAACTGGTTGGTGTAGCGCGGGGAGCGGATGTCACTGAGCTGCAGATCGGCCTGTTCGTCGAGCAAAACCGCCCAGCCACTGCCTTGAGCGGCCAGAGCCGGATTCAAGCAGAGCAGGGTCAGCAATGTGACGGTGAAGCCTAGGGCAATCCTGAGCCAGCGCACGGCGAAATCCCTTCATTGGTTGATGCCTGATTATAACTATGCGCGGCGTAATGACCGCACGGCAAGGGCACCGGGCCCTTGCCGGGGACAGGGGCAGCTTTACTCCTGACCGCGCTCACGGGCAATGGCTCGGTAGCCGATGTCCTTGCGGTAGAAGCAGCCTTGCCAGTCGATCTTGGCCGCCAGGCGGTAGGCTTGCTGCTGGGCCGCGTCGACGCTGTCGCCCATGGCGGTGGCGCAGAGTACCCGGCCGCCGGAGGTCACGATCTGACCGTCCTTGAGCGCGGTGCCGGCGTGGAACACCTTGCCTTCCAGGGCTGCCGCCGCGTCCAGGCCGGTGATGACCGCGCCCTTGGCGTAGTCAGCAGGATAGCCGCCGGCTGCCAGGACGATGCCCAGGCTCGGGCGTGGGTCCCACTGCGCTTCGACCTTGTCCAGGGCCTGGGCCAGGGCGGCTTCGACCAACAGCACCAGGCTCGACTGCAGGCGCAGCATCACCGGCTGGGTTTCCGGATCGCCGAAACGGCAGTTGAATTCGATGACTTTCGGGTTGCCGGCCTTGTCGATCATCAGGCCTGCATAGAGGAAGCCAGTGTAGACATTGCCTTCCTCGGCCATGCCGCGCACGGTGGGCCAGATCACCTGATCCATGACCCGCTGGTGCACTTCGGCGGTGACCACCGGTGCTGGCGAGTAGGCGCCCATGCCACCGGTATTGGGGCCAGTGTCGCCGTCGCCGACGCGCTTGTGGTCCTGGCTGGTGGCCATTGGCAGCACGTTCTTGCCGTCGACCATGACGATGAAGCTGGCTTCCTCGCCGTCGAGGAACTCTTCGATGACCACGCGGGAACCGGCTTCGCCGAAGGCATTGCCGGCCAGCATGTCGCGCACGGCTTCCTCGGCTTCGGCCAGGGTCATGGCGACGATCACGCCCTTGCCGGCGGCCAGGCCGTCGGCCTTGATCACGATCGGGGCGCCCTTTTCCTTCAGGTAGGCCAGGGCCGGCTCGATTTCGGTGAAGTTCTGGTAGTCGGCGGTCGGGATCTTGTGGCGCGCGAGGAAATCCTTGGTGAAGGCTTTCGAGCCTTCCAGCTGCGCGGCACCGGCAGTCGGACCGAAGCAGTCCAGGCCGCGGGAGCGGAACAGGTCGACCACGCCAGCCACCAGCGGCACTTCCGGACCGACGATGGTCAGGGACACATTCTTCTCGGCAAAATCGGCCAGTTGCTCCAGGGCCAGGACGTCGATGGCGACGTTCTCGCACTTGGCTTCGATGGCGGTGCCGGCGTTGCCGGGGGCGACGAATACTTTTTCGACCCGTGGGTCCTGAGCGACTTTCCAGGCCAGGGCGTGTTCGCGACCGCCGCTACCAATGATCAAAATGTTCAAGTCAGACTCCTTCGGAGGAAGCTACAAGCCGCAAGCTGCAAGTGAAGAGCAATTCTTATCGCCCTGCCGTGCTGCGTGCGGCTCTGAAAAGGGAAGGCTGCAAGGATCAGGCAAGCGCAACTGCGCTTGGCCCTGGCTTGTCGCTTGCAGCTTGATGCTTGTGGCTGCTGTTAGTGACGGAAGTGGCGCAT
This sequence comes from Pseudomonas sp. Os17, assembly GCF_001547895.1. NCBI lineage: Bacteria > Pseudomonadati > Pseudomonadota > Gammaproteobacteria > Pseudomonadales > Pseudomonadaceae > Pseudomonas > Pseudomonas sp. Os17. Next base: position 740,055 of record NZ_AP014627.1, read on the forward strand.
GCCGGTGAAGACCATGGCAATGCCGGCCTCGTCGGCCGCGGCAATCACTTCTGCATCACGCATCGAGCCGCCGGGCTGGATCACCGCGGTGATGCCGACCTTGGCCGCGTTGTCGATACCGTCACGGAACGGGAAGAAGGCGTCGGAAGCCATCACGGCGCCCTGAACCTGCAGACCGGCGTGTTCGGCTTTGATCGCGGCGATTCGCGCCGAGTTCACGCGGCTCATCTGACCGGCGCCGACGCCGATGGTCTGGCGGTTCTTGGCGTAGACGATGGCGTTGGACTTGACGAACTTGGCCACTTTCCAGGCGAAGATCAGGTCGTGGATCTCTTGCTCGGTCGGGGCGCGTTTGGTGACGACTTTCAGGTCATCGGCACCGATCATGCCGATATCGCGGCTCTGCACCAGCAGGCCACCGTTGACGCGCTTGTAGTCCCAGGCCGGAACCCGGTCGGCCGACCACTGGCCGCAGGCCAGCAGGCGCACGTTGGCCTTGGCGGCGACGATGGCGCGGGCTTCTTCGCTGACGCTCGGGGCGATGATCACTTCGACGAACTGACGCTCGACGATGGCCTTGGCGGTGTCGGCGTCCAGTTCGCGGTTGAAGGCGATGATGCCGCCGAAGGCCGATTCGGTGTCGGTGGCGTAGGCCAGTTCATAGGCCTGGCGGATGCCGCCTTCAGCGTCCGGGCTGACCGCCACGCCGCACGGGTTGGCGTGCTTGACGATGACGCAGGCCGGCTTGACGAAGCTCTTCACGCATTCCAGCGCGGCGTCGGTGTCGGCTACGTTGTTGTAGGACAGCTCCTTGCCTTGCAGCTGGGTGGCGGTGGCGATGCCGACTTCGGCGGGCTTGGCTTCCACGTAGAACGCCGCGCTCTGGTGCGGGTTCTCGCCGTAGCGCATTTCCTGGGCCTTGATGAACTGGCTGTTGAAGGTCCGCGGGAATTCGCTGCGGCCTTCTGTGCTCAGGGTGTCGGCGGCCTGGTTCACGGTGCCCATGTAGTTGGCGATCATGCCGTCGTAGGCGGCGGTGTGTTCGAAGGCCTTGAGCATCAGGTCGAAGCGCTGGGCGTAGGTCAGGCCACCGGCCTTGAGGCTTTCCAGGACACCGGCGTAGTCGCTGGCGTTGACCACGATGGCCACGTCCTTATGGTTCTTGGCCGCCGAGCGGACCATGGTCGGGCCGCCGATATCGATGTTCTCGATGGCGGTCGGCAGGTCGCAGCCGGGCTTGGAGATGGTGGCTTCGAAAGGGTAGAGGTTGACCGCCACCAGATCGATGGGCTTGATCCCGTGCTCGTTCATGATGGCGTCGTCGATACCGCGACGACCGAGGATACCGCCGTGGATTTTCGGGTGCAGGGTCTTGACCCGGCCATCCATCATTTCCGCGAAACCGGTGTAATCCGCCACTTCCACTGCGGACACGCCGTTGTCCTGCAGCAGCTTGAAGGTCCCGCCGGTGGAGAGGATCTCCACGCCGAGGGCTTCCAGTTCCTTGGCGAATTCAAGGATCCCGGTCTTGTCGGAAACACTGATCAAGGCGCGGCGGATCGGCAGGCGGGTAGTCTGGTCGGTCATCTCAATTTCCATCAAAAGCAAAGGAGTCAGCAAAAAAGGCGACCGTTTTTTACGCGGGCGCCTTTCTGGTTTGATTGAATGCTTACAACAAATCGTACTGCTTGAGTTTCTTGCGCAGGGTGCCGCGGTTCAGGCCCAGGAGTTCGCTGGCCTTGGTCTGATTGCCCTTGACGTAGTTCATCACGCTTTCGAGCAACGGAGCCTCGACTTCGGAGAGCACCAGGTTGTACACGTCCGTGACGGCAGCGCCCTCAAGGTGGGCGAAATAATTGTGCAGCGCCTTCTCGACACTCCCGCGAAGGGTCTGGCCTTCTTCGCTGGGGGTATTGAGGTGCTGTTTCAAATTCACGTTGTCGCTCACGGGTGTTGTTCCACTCACTAAAGTCTCGGTCATCATCGTCATGCGGCCACCCCTTCTCCGTCCCCTGTTTCCAGGCTCTTGTAACGTCCGGCAAAGAACTCACGAACGTTGGCGCATTGTGCTTCCGTATCTTCCAAACGATTGAAGTGGGCGCGGAACTCCCTGGCGCCCGGCAGGGTTGCGAGATACCAGCCCACATGCTTGCGTGCGATGCGTACGCCCATGACCTCTCCATAGAAGGCATGCAGCGCGGCCAGGTGCTCTAGCAGAATACGTTCCACTTCGAACAGCTCCGGTGCCGGAAGGGTCTCACCGGTGCGCAGGAAGTGCTCGATTTCACGAAAAATCCATGGCCGCCCCTGGGCGGCCCGGCCAATCAACAGCCCGTCGGCGCCGGTGGCATGCAAGACCTGCCGGGCTTTTTCGGGTGAGTCGATATCGCCGTTGGCAAAGACCGGAATCGACACCGCCTGCTTGATCGCGGCAATGGTGTCGTACTCGGCTTCACCGGTGTACAGGTCGGCCCGGGTCCGGCCATGGACCGCCAGCGCCGTGATGCCTGCCTGTTCGGCGATCTTCGCCACCGTCAGGCCGTTCTTGTTCTGCCGGTCCCAGCCGGTGCGGATCTTCAGGGTGACCGGTACATCCACCGCGGCCACCACCGCCTGGAGAATCTCGTTGACCAGGGCTTCGTCTTTCAGCAACGCGGAGCCGGCGGCCTTGTTGCAGACCTTCTTCGCCGGACAACCCATGTTGATATCAATAATCTGTGCGCCCAACTCGACGTTGGCGCGGGCGGCATCCGCCAGCATCTGTGCATCGCCACCGGCAATCTGCACCGAGCGTGGCTCGGGATCGCCTTCGTGGATCATGCGCAACCGCGATTTGCGGCTGTTCCACAAGCTCATGTCGCTGGTGACCATTTCCGAGACTACAAGGCCCGCGCCCAACTGCTTGCAAAGCTGACGAAAGGGCTGGTCGGTGACCCCCGCCATCGGGGCGAGAATCAAGCCGTTGTGCAATGTATATGGGCCGATGCGTACCGCCGACATAGGACTTCCCTGTTGTGGGGCCGGATCATGAGAGTTCGAAAAAGGGTTGGCATGATACCCGCTCTCGATGACCGGATAAAGGCTGAATTGGATAAAATCTGAACAGTTATTCCGTTATCGCTCTGGGATCAATCTGAGCGACGCAGTCATAAATCTGTCTTCAATTCGGAGTTGTTCGCCAGCTCGTTCAGCCGATTCACTCGGGCGAGTGGAAACTGAGACTGTAGTTCACGGCTTTCGGTCCGGGGTCAAGAATGTCCAGGGCGATGTGAATCGGCGTCTGCGGCGGCATTTCCGCCACATCCTGCATCTCACCGCCCAGGTACTCCCCGGGTTTGAAGCTGCGGCTGGCGATCAGGTGGCCGTTGAGGTCGGCGAAGCGCAGTTCCAGCAGCGGGAAGGGTTGGGAGAAGGGCGCACGGTTGTAGATGATGGCGTCCACCACCAGGGCCCCGCTGAATTCCGGGTGGCTGCGCACTACCAGGTTGCTGCTCTTGATCCGGGCGATATCCACCCGGGATGGCACCGTGCAGCCGAACTCCGGGCACAGTTGCTGGAACCAGGGGCGGTACTGGTCCTGGCGCGCCAGTTCGTCGAAATGGTAGGCGATGTACTGACCTGCCAGGCCGCCGGCGGCCAGCAGGATCAACAGCAGCCAGAGCAGGCGCCGGCCCCAGGGCGAGCGGCGTTTCTGCCAGTCGAGGTGGATCGGATCATCCACCAGGTCCAGCAAGACGTCTTCCGGCACGGCGGGTTCGCTGCGTTCGCGGCGTTTCTTGCCGTGGGGGATGTCCGCTTCATCGTCCGCTTCGGCGCTGTCTGCCGAGATCCGGGCGTCGAACGGTTCCAGGTCGTCATCCAGGCGCAGCTTGGGGGCTTTGGGTTCGTCTTCCAGGTCCGCCAGGTTGAAGGACAGCGACGGCTCGGTACGGCTCTGCCGGGGCGGCTCGGGGGCAGGTTCGTCCGCCTGGGCCTGGGCCTTGAGAGCGACAGGTTGCGGTTCGTCGTGTTCAGCGGCGCTGCCAAACAGGCCGTCGGGCCAGTGGGCGTCATCGGCGTCCTGCGGGTCGCGGCGTGCGCTGAGGCTGCCTTCCTTGTGTTCCCGTTCCTGGCCAAAGGCCTTGGCCGGCTGGATCTCTCGCTGTTCGAGCTTGGCCAGCTCCTCGTCGAGGTCCAGGTGATCCAGGTCCATTTCGGCAGCCGACCATTGTTTCTGGCTGATGGCGCGTTGCACGGGGGGCGTCGCTGGCGTGGGGCTGGCGGCAGGCTCGGCAGGCGGCTCGACGGGAGGCGCTGCCGCAGGCGCGGGGGCGGGCGCCGGTTTCGCCACTGGCCTGGACGCTGCGCTTTCCTTGGCGGCGCGCTGCTCCAGCAACTGCCGCGCGGCGTTGAACACCTGCAGGCAGGAGCCACAGCGCACCACTCCACGGGCCACGCTCAGTTGAGCGTGGCTGACACGGAACCTGGTTTGGCAATGTGGGCATTGGGTGACGAAACTGTCGGTCATGCGGCCATCCGGATTATGCAGGCGGCCATTCTAGCGCCGACGGCCGGTGATGCGCACCCAGCCATCGAGGGTGGCAATCGGATCCAGATCGAAGTCCTGGGCATAGGCCGCAGCGACTTCTTCGCCTTGCTCGGCGAGGATGCCGGAGAGCGCCAGGCGTCCGCCGGACTTGACCAGGCCCGACAGCTGCGGAGCCAGGGCCACCAGAGGGCCGGCCAGGATGTTGGCCACCAGCACATCGGCCTCTACCTGCGGCAGTTGCTCGGGCAGGTAGAGCGGGAACAGTTCGTCGGCAATCCCGTTGCGTCCGGCGTTGTCGCGGGAGGCTTCCAGGGCCTGGATGTCTATGTCGGTGCCGACCGCGTGGCGGGCGCCCAGCAGCAGGGCGGCGATGGCCAGGATTCCCGAACCACAGCCGAAGTCCAGCACGTTGCAGTCCTTGAGGTCCTGGCTGTCCAGCCATTGCAGGCACAGGGCGGTGGTCGGGTGGGTGCCGGTGCCGAACGCCAGGCCCGGGTCCAGCAGCAGGTTGACCGCATCCGGCTCCGGCGCGGCGTGCCAGCTGGGAACAATCCACAGGCGCTGGCCGAAGCGCATCGGCTGGAAGTTGTCCATCCAGCTGCGTTCCCAGTCCTGGTCTTCGATGACTTCGCTGTGGTGTTCGGGCAGCGGAGCGCCGGTCAGCAGTTCCAGGTGGGCGAGCACGCTGGCGGCCTCGGTGCCGCCCTCGAACAGGGCCAGCAGGTGGGTGTGGGACCACAGCGGGGTGGTGTTCAGTTCGGGTTCGAAGATCGGCTGATCCTCGGCGTCCATGAAGGTGACCGAAACGGCACCGACTTCAAGAAAAGCGTCTTCATAGGTTTCGGCTTGTTCTGGGCTGATGGCGAGACGGACTTGCAGCCAAGGCATGGCGGGCACCTTTGAAAATATGTGAAGTGCAGCCTAGCGGGCCGCGAGAAGCGCGCAAGTTTACGCGAGACGCCCGGTGGGAGCGAGGGGGGAAGCCGAGTGCTTGGTCGCGATGGCGGTTGATCGGGGGATGGCCGCTGCGTGGTTCGCGAGCAAGCTCGCTCCTGCGGGGCGCAGGGGCGGATACGACAAGGCCGCTCGAAAGCGGCCTTGTCGGTGTGGCGGGTGCCGATCAGTGTTGCTCGGCCAGCTTGTGCTCGAGGTAGTGAATGTTCACGCCCCCTTTGCAGAAGCCTTCGTCACGGGTCAGATCGCGGTGCAGCGGGATGTTGGTCTTGATCCCGTCGACGACGATTTCGTCCAGCGCATTGCGCATGCGCGCCATGGCTTCGTCACGGCTGCTGCCGTAAGTGATCAGCTTGCCGATCAACGAATCGTAGTTCGGTGGAACCGCGTAACCGCTGTACAGGTGCGAGTCGACGCGCACGCCGTTGCCGCCCGGGGCATGGAAATGCTTGACCGTGCCTGGGCTTGGCATGAAGGTTTTCGGGTCTTCGGCGTTGATCCGGCATTCCAGCGCGTGACCGCGGATGACCACGTCATCCTGGGTGAACGACAGCTTGTTGCCGGCGGCGATGCTGAGCATCTCCTTGACGATGTCGATGCCGGTGACCATTTCCGATACCGGGTGCTCTACCTGCACGCGAGTGTTCATCTCGATGAAGTAGAAGCGGCCGTTCTCGTACAGGAACTCGAACGTACCGGCACCGCGATAGCCGATGTCGATACAGGCCTTGACGCAGCGGGCAAAGACTTCCTGGCGCGCAGTCTCGTCGATGTCCGGTGCCGGCGCTTCTTCGAGGACCTTCTGGTGACGGCGCTGCAGCGAGCAGTCGCGATCGCCCAGATGGACAGCATTGCCCTGGCCATCGGACAGCACCTGAACTTCCACGTGACGTGGGTTGGTCAGGAACTTTTCCAGGTAGACCATCGGGTTGCCAAACGCCGCACCGGCTTCGGAACGGGTCAGCTTCGCCGAGGCGATCAGGTCTTCTTCCTTGTGCACCACGCGCATGCCGCGACCACCACCGCCGCCGGCGGCCTTGATGATCACCGGGTAGCCGACTTCACGGCCAATGCGCAATGCGGTTTCCTCGTCTTCCGGCAGCGGGCCGTCGGAACCTGGAACCGTAGGAACTCCGGCAGCGATCATCGCGTGCTTGGCGGAAACCTTGTCGCCCATCAGGCGGATGGTTTCAGCTTTCGGGCCGATGAAGGCGAAGCCGGAGTTTTCCACCTGTTCGGCGAAGTCGGCGTTTTCCGCCAGGAAGCCGTAGCCAGGGTGGATCGCCGTAGCGCCAGTGACTTCAGCGGCCGCGATGATGGCCGGGATGTGCAGGTAGGACTGCGCGGCTTGCGCAGGCCCGATGCAAACGGATTCGTCCGCCAGGCCCAGGTGCATCAGCTCCTTGTCGGCCTTGGAGTAGACGGCGACGGTCTTGATCCCCATTTCCTTGCAGGCACGCAGGATCCGCAGGGCGATTTCGCCGCGGTTGGCGATCAGGACTTTTTCCAACTTCGCAGGCTTCAACATCAAAGACTCTCCGCGGTTCAAACGATGGTGAACAGCGGTTGGTCGTACTCAACCGGCTGGCCGTCTTCGACAAGAATGGATTCGATCACACCGCTGGTTTCAGCTTCGATGTGGTTCATCATCTTCATCGCTTCGACGATGCACAGGGTGTCGCCTTTCTTCACGCTCTGGCCGACTTCAACGAAGGCTGGTGAGGTAGGCGAAGACTTGCGGTAGAAAGTACCGACCATTGGCGAACGGGCCACGGTGCCGTTCAGCGCAGGTGCGGCCGGGGCAGCAGGAGCAGCGGCGGCCGGGGCGGCAGCAGCGGCAGGTGCAGCAGCAGGAGCGGCCACCGGTGCGGGGGCGTAGTACTGCTGGGCTGGAGTCTTGCTGTGACGGCTGATGCGTACGGACTCTTCGCCTTCCTTGATCTCCAACTCGTCGATGCCGGACTCTTCCAGCAGCTCGATCAGTTTCTTAACTTTACGGATATCCATGAATCATCAACTCCCAAGGGTCGGTCAGGGGCGTTTATTGCCTGTCGTTCAAGCACTTGCCTGTCGTTCAAGCTGTTCTAGGGCGGCCTCCAGGGCCAGTCGGTAACCGCTGGCGCCAAGGCCGCAGATCACTCCCACCGCAACATCGGAGAAGTAGGAGTGATGGCGGAAAGGTTCGCGTTTGTGCACGTTGGACAAATGCACTTCGATGAATGGGATGCTCACCGCCAGCAGCGCGTCACGTAATGCGACGCTTGTATGCGTAAAAGCTGCTGGATTGATCAAAATGAAGTCCACGCCTTCATCGCGGGCGGCATGGATGCGCTCGATCAATTCGTACTCGGCATTGCTCTGCAAATACTGCAGATGGTGCCCGGCATCACGGGCCCGCTGCTCCAGATCCTGGTTGATCTGGGCCAGTGTGGTTGCTCCGTAGACCCCCGGTTCACGGGTGCCGAGCAGGTTCAGGTTGGGGCCGTGAAGCACCAGTAGGGTGGCCATCGGTCGTTCCTTGTTGTCGGGGGCTGTTGTCAGAACCCGGCGACTATGCCGGAAAGACTTTATGACTGTCCAGTTCTCGGCAATAGCCAGCACGATGACCGATGTTTGCGCAAAATATGTGACCGAGTGATTAAATCCGGTCATTTGCCCGCAAGAAGGGAGCACTACAGTGCCTGGCGTCGATTTCGCCGATGTTGGGCTGATAAGGGGCGCTGGCCGCTGCGAGCTTGCGCCATGAACCGCAGTGCCCCCCAGCACAGACGGCCGGCAGGAACCGGGCCGGTTGGCAGCGACGCCGAGCGGGGAAGCCGGCTCAGACGCGGAAGGCCTGCACCGCGGTGTGCAGTTGACCGCCCAGGTCCAGCAGGTTCTCGCCCTGGGCCCGGCCTTCGCCGATGCGCAGCAGGTTGTCGCCGCCCAGTTGATGGATGCGTTCGCTGTGGTCGCGGATCTCGCTGACCGCGCCGCTTTGCTGGGCTGTGACATCGGCGATGCGCACGGCCGTGTCGGCGATGGTCTGGATCGCCCCGACGATTTCATCCAGCGCGCCGTCGGCGGCCTGGGCCTGACTGGCGGTGGCTTCGGCATGCTCCACCTGGGCACGCATGCCTTGCACCGATTGCTGCGCGGCGCTTTGCAGGCCGGCGATCAGGGTCTGGATCTCAGCCGTGGCCCCGGCAGTGCGCTGGGCCAGGGAGCGCACCTCTTCGGCGACAACGGCGAAACCGCGGCCCATTTCTCCGGCGCGGGCGGCTTCGATGGCGGCGTTGAGGGCCAGCAGGTTGGTCTGTTCGGCGATGGAGCGGATCACCGTCAGCACGCCGCCGATGGTCGCCGATTCCTGGGCCAGATGCTCGATCATCTGCGCGTTGCCCTGGACTTCCCCTACAAGGGCATGCAGGCCGGTGAGGCTCAGGCCAATGACTTTCTGTCCCTGTTGCACCGCGAGGCCGGCGCTGCGGCTGGCATCGGCGGCCTGGCTGGCATCGCCGGCGACCTGTTGGATGGTGGCTTCCAGCTCGCCCAGGGCATCGCGGATCTGCGCGGTATCACCGGCCTGGCGCTCGGCCCCGCTGTGCAGGCCGCTGCTGAGGTTGGCCAGGGCGCGGCTGCTGCCGGCCACTTGCTCGGCGTTCTGGCGGATGGTGCCCACCAGGTCCACCAGGTAGGCGCGCAGACGGTTCAGGGACTCTTCGATGGCGTGCAGTTCGCGGTTGGTCTTGCCCAGCTGGATCGGTCGGCTGAAGTCGCCTTCGGCCCAGGTCGACAGGGCCGGGGCCAGGTTGGTCAGGACCCGGGCCAGCTTGCGCTGCAAGGTGTCGATGACCAGGGCGATCAGCAGGATCAGGCCGATCATCAGCCCCTGCATCAGCCGTACTTCGCCCTGGATCTGCCCGTGCTGGGCCCGCACCGCCGGTTCCAGCTCGGCAATGGCCTGGCGCACGGCGGTGATTTTCAGCAGGGTGGCGGCGCTCAGGTCGGCGCGTTTCTGGATCTGCTCGCGGGTGCGCTCAAGTTCCGCCGGGTAGCGGTTGAGCAGGCTGTTGAGCTCGCGCTTGAGGCTGATCCCGGCGTCTTCGGCGGCGGCTTTCTGGGTGTTTTCCAGGCCCATCATGGCGGCGAAATCATCGGTGCCGGACTCACTGCTGGCCGCCACGCCTAATAAAGGCAGGGCTTCAAGCCGATCGGCCTGGGCACGAATGCTGTTGAGTTCGCGTTCGACATCGGCGGCCAGTTCGCTGCGACCGCTGCTCACCAGCTTGTCGCGGGCCAGGGACAGTTTGCCCAGGTGCTGTGAGGCGGTGAGCAACAACGGCAGGTACTGGGCCGCGTCCGGGTTCTTGGTCCCGCTGGCGTACTGGCTGAGCTGCTCCAGGTTGGCCCCCAGTTCGCGCTCGGCCTGCAACAGCAGCGCCTGGGGATCGCCGGCCAGCTTGCCCGCGGCCAGCAGGTCGCTCTTGCTGAAGGTGTCGAGGCTGGCCAGGCTTGGGCGCAGGCTCTGCGCCAGCGGCGCTGGCAGTTCGCCCAGCTCGCCCTGCAGGGCTTCCAGGGCCTGGGTCGCGCCGCTCAGGCGCAGGGCATCGCCGCTGGCCAGATAGTCTTCGATATTGCGCGCCACTTGATTCTGAAACTGCTGGGACAGACCCAGGTAACGCTCCATCAATAGATAGGGGCGTTCCAGGGCCCGTTGCGACCACCACAGCGTTGCCCCCAGGGCGAGGCAAACGGCAACGAGCAACAGGGTATTGAGATTGGTCAGCAGCTTCAGGCGCATCGGGGCTCTACCAACGGCGAAAATGGTAAGCGCCTGAATTTATTGCGTTTGTATTACAAGGTTATGACCGAATCAGTGGATTCGGATGAAAAGGTGGCACTTTGACTTGATTGCCGCGCGGCCTGTACCCGGTTGCGGCCGCCGTGCTTGGCGCGGTACAGCGCTTCGTCGGCCTGGCTGGCCATCATCAGGCTGTCGGAGTCTTCCTGCATCTCCACCACCCCGGCGCTGAAGGTGCACCACAGGTCCTGGGGCTGGGCCGGGTAGTGGATCTCGGCGAAGCGCTGGCGGATTTCGTCGAGCACCTTGCAGGCGGCTTCCTGATCGGTGTCGGGCATGACGATGGCGAACTCCTCGCCGCCGTAGCGGCCGATGAAGTCGGTCTTGCGCAGGCGTTGCTTGAGAAACAGCGCCAGGCTCTTGATCACCCGGTCGCCCATGGGGTGGCCGTGGCTGTCGTTGACCCGCTTGAAGTGGTCGATATCGAGCATGGCAAAGCTCAGCGGCTTGTTCTCGCGGCGGGCGCGGAAGCTGCAGTCTTCCAGCAATTGCAGGATATGGGTGTGGTTGTACAGGCCGGTGAGGCTGTCGCGGACCATCCGCGCCTTGAGGTTGCGCGCCCGGGCCGCGCGGTTGCGCACGGTGGTGATCAGGTGCCGCGGCTTGATCGGCTTGGTCAGGAAGTCGTCGCCGCCTTCGCTCATGGCGTCCAGCTGCTTGTCCAGGTCGTCCTCGGCGGACAGGTAGATGATCGGCACGCTGACGTAGCGGTCGTTGTGGCGGATCACCTTGGCCAGCTCGGTGCCGGTGCAGGCCGGCATGTACATGTCGAGGATGATCAGGTCCGGCTGGAAATCCGCCAGCTCGGCCATGGCCTGGATCGGCTCGATCAGGGTGCGGGTGACGATCCCGGCGCTGTTGAGCAGGCGCTCGGTGTGCAGCGCCTGGGCCCGGGAGTCATCGATGATCAGCACTTTATAGGGTTCGTACTGGGCGACGCAGGTCAGGACCTCGATCTTTTCCAGCAGGCTGGAGGCTTCCAGGGTGCCGGTGAGGAACTCCTGGCCTCCGGCGCGCACGGCGGCGAGGCGGGTCGGGGTATCGGTTTCATGCAGGCTGAAGAACAGCAGCGGCAGTTTCTGCTCCAGGCCGACCTGGGCCTCGGCGGCCAGGGTCAGGCCCATGCCGGGGCCGCAAAAGTCGACATCGATGACGATGGCGGCCGGCAGGCGTTCGACCATGGATGAGCGAAAGGCCGCAATGCTGTCCAGGGACTGGGCGCTGAGGCCGAAGAACTCCAGCTGCTTGGCCAGGCGTTCGGCGCGGTCGTGGTCCTGCAGCATCACGTAGATCGGCTTGCGCAAAGGCGGCAGAAAGGTCTGTTCCAGCTGGTCGCCGTGACGCAGGCCGGTGCGCGACAGGCGTTGCATCAGGCGGTTGAGATCGGTGATCAGCGTGCTGCTCAGGCGGCCGCGATTGGCATCCACCGCCTCAAGGGACTGACTGATGCTGCGGGCCAGCTGAGTGTGTTCGGGTTGTTCAAAGCGTTCGGCGAAGCGCAGCAGGCGCAGGTTGGCCTCGCACAGTTCGGACATGTCGTTGGTGGACCATTCGCTGCGTTGCAGACGCTGCCATATCTCAAGAATCTGACGTGCCTGATGAATTACCCGCTGGGCAAAGTGGTGCTTGAGGCGCTCACGGCTGGGGTCTTCTGGCTCGGTCATATCCTGACTACTAGTTAGGGTGCATGCTGAGATCGACTGGTGGCTCTATGCTAGCACCACTTTTGCGTCCCATGAGTGTCGTGCGTCAATAATGTGTGAAGCGACGTTATTCAGTTCCTGACCGACTGGTCGCATAGGCTCGGGACTGTGCTTCATTTATAGTGATCGCCTGATTCGCAATCATTGCGCGGCGCGCATTTGCCGGAAGATTTATCCCGTCAAGGCAAGGCACGATGGAGTAGGGTTGTGGTCGAACCGATGAACCCAAGTGATTGAAAGGACATAGCCATGCTGGATTGGAAGAATCGCGCAGGCAGCGCGCCGGATCGTGCTGCCGAACCCAAGTCGGCGACACGCAGCTATTTTGGTGCCCTGCTGTTCAGTCGCGCCCTGGCCACCTTGCTGGGCCTTTACCTGTTGGTGACCGGTGGCCTGGGTTGGTACTGGAGCCAGGAGCCGGCGCTGTTTCCGGTCCAGCAGAATGCCCAGATTGCCGCCGAGAAGGCCGGCCGGCAGATGGTGGTGGGTTACACCACCGTGGAAACCCTCAAGACCGTCGCCGGCACCTTGCTCGACAAACCGGGTGGCTATATCTCCAACGACCGTTTTCCACCGGGCCTGTGGATGGACAACATGCCGAGCTGGGAATACGGCGTGCTGGTCCAGGTTCGCGACCTGACCCGTGCCCTGCGCAAGGACTTCGCCCGCTCCCAGTCCCAGTCCGCCGAGGATGCCGACCTGGCCAAGGCCGAGCCGCGCTTCAACTTCGACAACAAGAGCTGGGTGCTGCCGTCCAGCGAGTCGGAATATCAGGACGGCATCAACTCCCTGAGCCGCTATCAGGCGCGCCTGTCCGATCCGAACCAGAAGACCGCGCAGTTCTATGCCCGTGCCGACAACCTCAACAACTGGCTGGGTGACGTGGGCACGCGCCTGGGCTCGCTGTCCCAGCGGCTGTCGGCCAGTGTTGGCCGAGTCAAGCTCAACACCGCCCTGAAAACCGAAGTGGTCGCGCCCGGCCAGGTTCCTCAGGTCGATGAAGAGCTTGAGGAAACCCCATGGATGCAGATCGACAACGTGTTCTACGAAGCTCGTGGCCAGGCCTGGGCGCTGTCCCACCTGCTGCGCGCCATCGAAGTGGACTTTGCCGACGTGCTGGCGAAGAAGAACGCCACCGTCAGCGTGCGCCAGATCATCCGTGAACTGGAGGCCTCCCAGGAGCCGGTCTGGAGCCCGATGATCCTCAATGGCAGCGGCTTTGGCGTTCTGGCCAACCACTCCCTGGTCATGGCCAACTATATTTCCCGGGCCAACGCGGCGGTCATCGACTTGCGTCAATTGCTCAATCAAGGCTGATCCATGGTTGCGACCACCAATGAGGCGGCCCATCGCGCCGCCTCCGATGCTGAAGAGATTGCCTGGGTCGATGGCGAAGACCAGCTGCTGGGTGCCATGGTCCGCTCCGAGCTGCGCGAGCGTGGCCTGATCGGTCGTGGCACCTACATCATGCTGTTCAATTCCGCCGGTGAGCTGTGCGTGCACCGGCGCACCCTGAGCAAGGCCATCTACCCGGGCTACTGGGATGTCGCCGCCGGCGGCATGGTCCTGGCGACGGAAAGCTATGCCGAGTCCGCCGCTCGGGAGCTGGAAGAGGAGCTGGGAGTCAGCGGGGTCGAGTTGACCGCCCACGATCACTTTTTCTTCGAAGACACCGGCAACCGTCTCTGGTGTTCGGCCTTCTCCGCGGTCTGGGACGGTCCGCTGCGCCTGCAGCCGGAAGAAGTCCTCGAAGCGCGCTTCATTCCCCTGGACCAGGTGCTGCGGGAAATCCATGAAAAGCCCTATTGCCCGGACTCCCTGGCCGCCTTGCAACGCTATCTGGCGCGACGTCGTTAAAGTTGCATAAATTGACGCTGATTGGCTCTTAGCAACCGGGCTTTTTGCCGTTACACTGCGCGACTTTTCAAGCTGAACCGGCGGCGCTTGTTGCAAACGCGCCGGCTCAGTAGCGCTGCCCCTGCCTGAGTGGGGCTTCGCGGTCGATGGCACCGCCATGTGCTTCGACCAGTCTTTGTCCTCCCAAGAGGATTGCCGGTGGCCAAAAAAGCCGCATCCTTCGCCGCCCTTGGTGGCCTGGTGTTTTCCACCGACGCAGGTCGACATTGCCCGGACTGTAGCCAGCCGGTGGCCGCCTGTATCTGCAAACAAACCGTGATTCCGGCCGGCGACGGCATTGCTCGCGTGCGTCGCGAAAGCAAGGGCCGTGGCGGCAAGACGGTGACCACCATCACCGGCGTGCCCCTGGCCGAAGACGCCCTCAAGGAACTGGCGACCACCTTGAAGAAGCGCTGTGGCACCGGTGGCGCGCTGAAAGACGGCGTCATTGAAATCCAGGGCGACCATGTCGAGCTACTCTTGGCCGAACTGGTCAAGCACGGTTTCAAGGCGAAGAAGTCCGGCGGCTAGCAGCCTCTGTGAAAACCACCTCTGACTGGACCCTGTCTTGATTCGCTCAGGACGCTGGCGTCGTCTCCCATGGTTTTCACAGAGCCTGTTCATGAACGGTTTCTAAACTCAGCACGGCAGGCGCGGTCTATTGCGCTTGCAGGCTAATCGTCATTTTCATTCTTTAGACTGCGCCGACCCCGGATTGGGGCGGCGCTCTATGACTTCTTTATAGGGGACTTCGATGTCCGTACGACGCACACGTAAAGACGATGGCAGCCAATGGACAGTTGCGGACAGCCGCAGTGTTTACGGGATTCGCCATTGGGGGGCCGGGTATTTCGCGATCAATGACGCCGGTCGCGTCGAAGTTCGCCCGAACGGCCCGAGCAGTTTGCCCATCGATCTGTTCGAGCAGGTCGAGGAGCTGCGCAAGAGCGGTCTGTCCCTGCCGTTGCTGGTGCGTTTTCCGGACATTCTCCAGGACCGCGTGCGTCAGCTGACCGGCGCGTTCGACGCCAACATCGCGCGCCTGGAATACCAGAGCAAGTACACCGCGCTGTACCCGATCAAGGTCAACCAGCAGGAAGCGGTGATCGAGAACATCATCGCCACCCAGAACGTCTCCATCGGTCTGGAAGCCGGTTCCAAGCCCGAGCTGCTGGCGGTTCTGGCCCTGGCGCCCAAAGGCGGCACCATCGTCTGCAACGGCTACAAGGACCGCGAGTTCATCCGCCTGGCGCTGATGGGCCAGAAGCTCGGCCACAACGTGTTCATCGTCATCGAGAAAGAGTCCGAAGTGGGCCTGGTGATCGAGGAAGCCGCCTCGCTCAAGGTCAAGCCACAGGTCGGCCTGCGGGTGCGCCTGTCGTCCCTGGCGTCGAGCAAGTGGGCCGACACCGGCGGTGAAAAGTCCAAGTTCGGCCTGTCGGCGGCGCAGCTGCTGTCGGTGGTGGAGCGCTTCCGCGCCGCCGGCCTGGATCAGGGCATCCGCCTGCTGCACTTCCACATGGGTTCGCAGATCGCCAACCTGGCGGACTACCAGCACGGTTTCAAGGAAGCC
The DNA here is from genome assembly GCF_001547895.1 of Pseudomonas sp. Os17. Classification (NCBI taxonomy): domain Bacteria; kingdom Pseudomonadati; phylum Pseudomonadota; class Gammaproteobacteria; order Pseudomonadales; family Pseudomonadaceae; genus Pseudomonas; species Pseudomonas sp. Os17. The sequence continues at coordinate 755,552 of NZ_AP014627.1, forward strand.
ATCCGCTACTACGGCGAGCTGCGCAACCTCGGCTTGCCGGTGGATCACATCGACGTCGGCGGCGGCCTGGGCGTGGACTACGACGGCACCCACTCGCGCAACGCCAGCTCGATCAACTACGACATGGACGACTACGCCGGCGTCGTGGTGGGCATGCTCAAGGAGTTCTGCGACGCGCAGAGCCTGCCGCACCCGCACATCTTCTCCGAGAGCGGCCGTTCCCTGACCGCCCACCACGCCATGCTGGTGGTGCAGGTGACCGACGTCGAGAAGCACAACGACGACGTGCCGAAGATCGACAACAAGGAAGAGCTGCCGGAAACCGTGCAATGGCTGGTGGACCTGCTGGGTCCGACCGACATCGAGATGGTCACCGAAACCTACTGGCGCGCCACGCACTACATGAGCGACGTCGCCGCCCAGTACGCCGATGGCAAGCTGACCCTGGCCGAGAAAGCCCTGGCCGAGCAATGCTACTTCGCTGTCTGCCGGCGCCTGCACAACTCGCTGAAGGCCCGTCAGCGTTCCCACCGCCAGGTGCTGGACGAACTCAACGACAAGCTGGCGGACAAGTACATCTGCAACTTCTCGGTGTTCCAGAGCCTGCCGGACACCTGGGCCATCGGCCAGGTGCTGCCGATCCTGCCGCTGCACCGTCTGGACGAAGAGCCGCTGCGTCGCGCGGTGCTGCAAGACCTGACCTGCGACTCCGACGGCAAGATCAAGCAGTACGTCGACGAGCAGAGCATCGAGACCAGCCTGCCGGTGCACGGCCTCAACGAGGGCGAGGACTACCTGCTGGGGATCTTCCTGGTGGGCGCCTACCAGGAAATCCTCGGCGACATGCACAACCTGTTCGGCGACACCGACTCGGTGAACATCTACCAGCGGCCCAATGGCAGCGTGTACCACGCCGGGATCGAGACCCACGACACCATCGAAGACATGCTGCGCTACGTGCACTTGTCGCCGGAGGAGTTGATGACTCACTACCGCGATAAAGTGGCCAGCGCCAAGATCAGCACCGCCGAGCGCACCCAGTTCCTCGACGCACTGCGCCTGGGCCTGACCCGTTCGTCCTACCTTTCGTCCTGACGCTCGGCGCAAGCCTTGAAAACCCACCGCATGCGGTGGGTTTTTTTTGTCCCCGGTGCAGCCATTGCAGCTAGCCTGAACACAGCCGTCCATGGTGGGCGATAGGGGGCAAGCGATGAGCGATACGACCCGCAGGACCTGGCGCTTGCTGTGCGGCACCCTGGTGCTCAGCCTGCTGGCGGCCTGTTCGCCGCTCAAGCTGCTCAACGCCCTGACTCCCGGCAGCACCTTCATCAAGACCCCGGACATCGCCTACGGCAGCGATCCACGGCAGAAGCTCGATGTCTATCAGCCGCGCGGGGCGGCTCCCGGGGCGCCGGTGGTGGTGTTCTTCTACGGTGGCAGTTGGAACAGCGGTTCGCGCAGCGACTACGACTTTGTCGGCGAGGCCCTGGCCTCCCGGGGCATGGTGGTGGTGCTGGCCGACTACCGGCTTTATCCACAGGTGCGTTACCCGGCCTTTCTCGAGGACGCGGCCCGCGCCGTGGCCTGGACTCATGAACACATCGGCGGCTTTGGCGCCGATCCCCAGCGCCTGTTCCTGATGGGGCACAGCTCCGGGGCGTACAACGCCGCGATGCTGGCGCTGGACCGACGGTTGCTGGAAGAGGTCGGGCTGAGCCCGCAGATCATCAAGGGCTGGATCGGTCTGGCCGGGCCCTATGACTTCCTGCCCATTCGCAACCCCGAGGTGCGCCCGGTGTTTTTCTACCCCGACTCGCCGCCGGACTCGCAGCCGATCAACCACGTCAGCCAGGGCGCGCCGCCGGCGCTGTTGATCGCCTCCAACCAGGATTCCCTGGTCAACCCGCAGCGCAATACCGGTGGCCTGGCCAACAAGCTGCGCGCGGCAGGCGTGCCGGTGCAGGAGTTTTATTTCGCCCGCACCAATCACGCCACCCTGGTGGCCGCCCTGTCCCGCCCCTTGCGCGGGCTGGCCCCGGTGCTGGAACGGGTCAGCGGCTTTGTCCAAACGCCGCCGGCTCAGTGAGCCCCGGCGAACCAGCCGTCACGTCGCTCCAGCTGCCAGGCGAAGGCACCCAGGGTCAGGCTGCGCAGGAGCATGAACAGCAAGAAGCTCAGCCACAGGCCATGGTTGCCCAGGCCTTGCAGGGCCCAGGCAAAAGGCAGCAGCAGGAGCACGGTGAGGAGCATGCCGTTGCGCATTTCCCGGGCCCGAGTAGCGCCGATGAACAGACCATCGAGCAGGTAGCTCCAGACTGCGATCAAGGGCAGCACGGCGAGGTAGGGCAGGTAGGTGAAAGCGGTCTGGCGGACTTCGGCAATGTCGGTCTGCATCTCGATGAACAGGTGGCCACCGAGCAGGAACAGCGCGGCAAATCCCAGGCTGGCCAGCAGCGACCAGCCCCCGGCCACCACCAGTGAGCGACGCAGGGCCGGGCGATCATGGGCGCCAATGGCGTGGCCGCACAGGGCTTCCACCGCGTGGGCCAGGCCGTCCAGGGCATGGGCGGTGAGCAGCAGGCCATTGAGCAGCAGGGCATTGGCCGCCACCGTGGCATCGCCGAGGCGCGCGCCCTGGACAGTGATCAGGAAAAACACCGATTGCAGGGCCAGGCTGCGGATGAAGATGTCGCGGTTCACCGCCAGCAGCGGGCGCCAGCTCTGCCAGCGGCGCAGGGCGGCCCAGGCGATCTGTCCCGGGTAGGCGCGCAGGGCCGGCCGGGTCATGGCCAGGCCGATCAGCGCGCCGGTCCATTCGGCGACCACCGAGGCCCGGGCCGAACCCACCACGCCCCAGTCCAGTCCGAGGACGAACCACAGGTTGAGGGCGATGTTCACCAGGTTGGTGCTCAGCAGGATGGTCAGCGGCGCCCGGGCATTTTGGGTGCCGAGGAACCAGCCCACCAGGGCGAAGCTGGCCAGGGCCGCGGGCAGGCCGAGCAGGCGGGTGTGGAAAAATGCCCGGGTCATCTGGTCCAGGTCCGCCGAGGGCTGCATCAGGTGCAAGGCCGCGCCGCTCAGCGGCACGCCAATGGCTCCCAGCAGCAGCGCCAGGCCCAGGGCCAGCAGCAGGCCCTGGAGCAGGATCTGGCGCAGCGCCGCACCGTCGCCGCGTCCGGCGGCCTGGGCGGCGAAACCGGTGGCGCCCATGCGCAGGAAACCCATGGCCCAGGCGAGAAAGGTATAGAGGCTGGCGCCCACCGCCACCGCACCCAGTTGATGGGCATGGGGCAGGTGGCCGATGACCGTGCTGTCCACCAGGGCCACCAGGGGCACGGAAATGTTCGACAGGATCATCGGCGCGGCCAGGGCCCAGACGCGACGATGGGTGGGGCGATGACGCCAATCGGTGATCAGGGGGGACATGCGGGCTCCTTGCGAGAGCCGGCATTGTAGCCCCGGCGCCGTGATGCGCCGAGGTTTTACCGCCGCGTCAGTGGATGATCCAGCTCAGCAGCCAGAGGCCCAGCACCAGCCAGATGATGCCGAGGATGATCGAGGCGCGCATGAAGGCGCGGATCGCCCAGTAGAGAAACATCAGGCCGACGATCAGGCCGATGATGCTGACGATCGACGTGTCCATGCCCAGGGCCCGGGCCAGCCCATCGACGAAGTTGCCGCCGGCGTGGGTCAGGCTGCCGAACAACCCGCTGAGCAGGTCGACGATGAAGCGGATGACCGAACCTATGGCCTGGCCAAGCCATTCGAAGAAGCTTTCTACCTGCATGTGTGTGTCCTGATCGACGAGGGGCCGGGTGCCCGCTCAACCTTGGGCCATGACTGCCCGTAGCGAGTTCCCGGTTCAGCATAGAAGCTGCCGGGGTCGCACATTCTGTAGGAGCCGGCCGGCCGGCGAAAGCGCTCTTGCGTCCCACGGCCATCCCCCGGAAGCTATACGCCTTCAGGAGACCCCGATGAACCTAGAGCAACTGACCCAACGCCTGCATGCCATCCGTGACCGCAACGACTGGCGGCAATTTCACAGCCCGAAGAACCTGGCCATGGCCGCCAGCGTCGAAATGGCCGAACTGGTGGAAATCTTCCAGTGGCTGACCGAGGACCAGTCGCGGCAACTGCCGGCGGACAAGCTGGCCCATGCCGGCCAGGAAGTGGGCGACATCGTCCTCTACCTGCTGTTGCTGTGCAGCGAATTGGGGCTGGACATGGACCAGGTGGTGCGCAGCAAGCTGGCGGACAGCGAACGGCGGTTCTGCTCATGAGCGACCGGCATTTCGACCAGTTGGCGACCCGTTTCGCCGAGAAGATCTATGGCGGTGCCAAGGGCGCGATCCGCCTCGCGGTGCTCCAGGCCGACCTCAAGGAAAGCCTGCCCCAGCGGCCGCTGCGGGTGCTGGATATCGGCGCGGGCCTGGGGCACATGTCCTTGTGGCTGGCCGAGCAGGGGCACCAGGTGACGCTGGCCGAGCCCGCCGCGCCGATGCTCGACGGTGCCCGCCAGCGCTTCGCCGAGGCCGGGCAGCAGGCGACCTTCATCCAGGCGCCCTGGCAGGAACTGCTGGGCCAACTGACCGAGCCCTACGACCTGGTGCTCTGCCATGCGGTGCTGGAATGGCTGGCCGAGCCCCACGCGATCCTGCCGGTGCTGCACCAGTTGACCCGCGTCGATGGCTGGTTGTCCCTGGCCTTCTACAACCGCGATGCGCTGGTCTACCGCAACCTGCTCAAGGGCCACTTCCGCAAGATGCGCAAGAACGACATGGCCGGTGAAAAGCAGAGCCTGACTCCGCAACAACCGCTTGATCCTCGCGAGCTGGCGGCGCAACTTGATGGCTTGTGGCGAGTCGAAACCCAGAGCGGAGTGCGGGTTTTCCACGACTACATGCCGGTGGAGTTCCAGGCGCGAGCCGAGCTGACGGACCTGTTGCAAATGGAACTGGCTCACCGCCGACACCCAAGTTTCGCCGGCCTTGGGCGTTATCTGCATTGGCTGTGCCGGCCGGTCTAACGGAGTGCGCAATGAAACGCCGTCTGGGTCTGATCTTCCTGTGTTCGGGGCTTGCCGCCTGTCAGGGCAGCAACCCCTACGTCGCCAGTAGCAATCCCCTGCCGCCGGCGCCGCCGCAAGCGGCCAACACCTTCGACCGCAGCGCCTACCCGGCGCCGCCGCGCGATTATGGACGTTATCGCAACTGGGCCTGGCTCAATGGGCGCCTGCCCAACGGCTCGGCCTGGGCCGATTCGGCGCAGATCGCCGAGGCGGTGAGCAACGCTCTGGACCAGCAGGGCCTGCGTCCGGTGCTAGACCGGCGCCCGGCGGACCTGTGGGTCAGTGCCGATCTGCACCTGGAGAAGCGCCTGCGCCAGGTCCAGGACGACTACGGTTATGGCGGCTACGGCGGTTATAACCGCTATGGCCCGGGCTACGGCATGTACGGCAGCGTGCCGGTGGTGCGCACCTACGAAGTCGAAGTGGTGGTGGTTCGGGTCAATCTGTACGACGGCGCCAGTGGCCAGCCGGTATGGAGCGCCAGCGCCGAAACCAGCAGCCGCGGCAGCCTCGGCGAGCGCGCCGAGGCCTTGCGTGAGGCGGTGCAAAAGGCAATGGCGGCCTATCCTCCCAGTTAGGGCCACCGGTGGTTGTTCTTGAATCGGAGAATCAGCATGTTCCATCGAATCGCGTTACTGGTATGTGCCGCCTTGCTCAGTGCCTGTGCCGCCAACCAGATCAATCATGATTTCGACGCCAGCCGGGACTTTGGCGCCTACCGCAGCTGGAGCTGGAAAGAACCCGCCCTGCAATATCGCCCCGATGATCCGCGGATCAAGAGCGACCTGACCGAGCAGCGCATCCGCCAGGCCGTCGCCGAGCAGTTGGACCAGCGTGGCCTGCGCCCGGTGCAGGGCCCTGCCCAGGCCGATCTCAAGGTCCAGGCATACCTGATCGTCGAGGACCGTCAGCAGCAGGTCACCACCAACTACGGTGGCGGTTGGGGCGGCCCCTGGAATGGCTACTGGGGCGGGCCGATGTACAACGAGACCCGCAACATCTCCTACAAGGTGGCGACCATCCAGATCGACCTGCTCGATGGCAAGGACGGCAAGCTGGTGTGGCGCGGCAGCGACGAACAGTTGCTCAGCAGCTCGCCGAGCCCGGTGGATCGCAGCGCCGCGGTGCGTAATACGGTGATGCGTATCCTGCAGAACTACCCGCCGCACTAGGGCCTTGGGTTCCGCGCGGCACACGCCTCGACACTGACTGGCGGAGCACCCCGGCGCCGCCAGTCAGGCGAGCTGGCACCTTGCCAGCGACGGCCCGGCCTTTGACTACACTGCTGTGCATCGATGGAGTGCGCGCTCGGCCACGAGCCGGGAAAAGGAGTGCCCCGATGTCTCCCCTGAAGCGTTTTACCGGTCCGCGTCGCCAGCGTGGAGCCATTGGTCTGATGGCTGCCGTGACCCTGGGGCTGGCGTTGTTGCTGATGGTCGTGGTGGTGGACAGCGGCCGGCTGTACATGGAGCAGCGCAAGTTGCAGCGGATCGCCGACAACGCAGCCCTGGAGGCCGTGAGCCGGGGCGGCAACTGCCAGGCCGGCCTCAGCGCCGCGACCTATGCCGGACAGAGCGCGACCCGCAATGGTTTTACCGTCGACGCCGGCAGTACCCTGACGACCGCGTGCGGTGCGCTGACCACCGGGGCCAACAGCTTGCGCACCTTCAATGCCGACCCGGCGCAATCGGCGGCCGTGCGGGTAGTGGCGACCCACACGGTGCCCATCAGTGTGGCGTCGGGCATCGGGGCGCTGTTCACCCCGGGGCCGATCAACCTCAACACCCAGCTCAGCGCCACGGCGGTTGCCGCCGCGCCCACTCCGCCGCGGGCGCAACTGAGCATTCGCAGCACCCTGGCCACCGTCGATAGCACCAACTCACCGCTGCTCAACACCTTGGTGGGCAGCATGCTGGGCGGCAGCCTCAACATCAGCGCCGTGGGCTGGAATGGCCTGCTCAACAGCGACATCAACCTGCTGCGCTACCTCGACCAACTGGCCATCGACCTGGGGGTTGCCGCGGGCAACTACAGCCAGTTGCTCAACACTCAGGCCAGCCTGACCCGGCTGATCCAGACCGCCGCCACCGTGGTCCAGGCCAATGGCGCGACGGCCGATGTGCTGGCGGCCCTGGGCGCCCTGCAAGTGGCGGTGAGCAGCCAGATCCCGCAACTCAAGCTGGGGGATATCCTCAAGTTGCAGACCGGTGCGGCGACCACCGCCCTGGACGCCAATCTGCAACTCTTCCAGTTGCTGCAGGCGATGATCCAGCTGGCCAACAGCAAGAGCGCGGTGGCGGCGGTGGTGCCGGCCAACCTGCTGGGCCTGGCCAACGTCACCATCAGGGTCAAGGTCATCGAACCGCCGCAGTTCTCGGCGGTCGGCGATCCCCGGCTGGCCATCCTCGATCCCCTGGGCGCCAACCGCATCTATGTCCGCACGGCCCAGGTGCGCACCCTGGTGTCGGTCAACCTGACCGGATTGTCCGGGATCACCGGCCTGGCCAACGCCCTGCTGGGCCTGGTGAGTTCACTGACGCCGACCCTCAACAGCGTCCTGAGCCTGAACCTGGCGGCCACCATCAACTCCGTCGGTTGCCTGCTGGGCGCCGGCTGCCAGCAGGTCGATCCCGAGGTGCTGCCCACGGCGCGCATCGACATCAACCTGGAACTGGGGGGCGCCAAGGCCTACGTCACCAACTACAGCTGTCCGACGGACAACGCCGGCAGTAAAAGCCTCACGGTGCACAGCGAGTCGTCACTGGTCGATATCAAGGTTGGGCAGATCGATCCCAATACCGCCTTCTCCTCGGCAGCAGAACCGGTGGTGACGCCGGTGCCGATCGTCGACCTGGGGATCTGGACCTGTCACAAGATCCTCGGCATCGGCAGTTGCGGACCGGCGCGGACGGCGTTCGCCGCCGGCGGCATCGGGCTCAAGGTCGACAGTGCGCTGGGGCTCAGCCAGACCGGACCCAACGTCGGGCGCGACCTGGTGTACGCCAGCAGCGCGCCGCCGTTTCCCACGCCGCCCAACGTCAATCAGGCGCCGAGCTACCAGAACGCGGCGCCGACCAACAATCTGGTCAACAGCCTGTCGGGCGCTATTGCCGGGATCAGCCTGGAGGTGTACCAGCCGACCAGTGGCAATCTGCTGGGCTCGGTGGTGGCGGGGGCGGGAGGCGTGATCAATGGAGTGACCAGCCTGATCATGCCGCTGATCAGCAACCTCTTGAGCCCCTTGCTCGATCCGCTGCTCAACAGCCTGCTGGCGACCCTGGGCATCAAGCTGATGGACGTTGAGGTCGGGGCCAATCTCACCTGCGGGCAGACCGGCCGGGCCTACCTGGTGATCTGATCCGCCGGGGCAATCGGCAGCTCGATGCAAAAGCGCGCGCCGTCCACTCCGTTGCTGACGCTCAGGCGGCCGCCCATGTTTTCCACGATGCCGTAGCTCACCGAAAGCCCGAGCCCGGTGCCGATACCCGCCGGCTTGGTGGTGAAGAAGGGTTCGAAGATCCGCTCCAGCAGGCGCGGGTCGATGCCGCCGCCATTGTCCTCGACCCACAGGCGTACCCAGTGTTCGTCGCGCTGGCCGTGCACGGCAATCCAGGGCTTGAAGGCTTGCCGCTGCTGTTGGCCCAGCAGCGCGTCCCGGGCATTGACCATGAGGTTGATCAGCACCTGCTCCAGCTGGTCGACGAAGCCCAGCACCTGCACCTCGAACCCCAGCTCGCTGATGCGCAGTTCGATCCCTTTGCCGCGCATGCCTTCGGCCAGCAGGGACAGGGTGCCCTCGATGGCCAGGGCCGGGTTGAAGGGTTGTTGTTCCACCTCCGAACGTCGGCCGAACACCCGCATGTGATCCACCACCCGGGCGGCCCGCTGCACCTGGGTGTCGATGCGATGCAGTTTGTCGGTGAGGTAGTCGATCTGGATCTCGCCGCTGTTCAGGCGCTTGAGCACATTGACGATGGCCATGCGCATCACGTTCAGCGGCTGGTTGATTTCGTGGGCCAGGCCGGTGGCCATTTCCCCCAGGGTGGCCATTTTCGCGCTTTGCATGAGCTGCTGCTGGGCACGTCGGACTTCGGTGTTGTCGCGGCCCACGGCCTGGATCTCCAGCAACTGTCCCTGCTCATCGAAGACCCCGCGATCGGACCAGACCCACCAGGCGTGTTCACGCCCCGGCAGCTGCAGGCAGATCTCGGCGGTGCTGAGGGGAAACTCCGGGCTCAGCCGCTGGATCCTTCGCTCGAAACCTTCGCGCTGTTCGGCAGACAGCCATTGCCCAAGATTGCTCCCCGGCAGTTCCTCGGCGGGGCATTCCAGGTAGGCCGCCAGCGGCCGGTTGCCGAAGGTCAGGGTCAGGTCCGGGCGGTAGCGGCAGATCATCGCTGGCGAGTCTTCCACCAGGATCCGGTAGCGCTCCTCGCTCTGGCGCATCTGCTCGGCGGCCAGGGTCGCCTCGGTCACGTCCAGCCACAGGCCGACGGCCTCCACCGGCAGCCCCAGGTCGTCGCGCAACAGCTTGGCTTCATCCATGACCCAATGGAAACTCCCATGGCGGTCGCGCAGGCGATAGCGGGCGTGGACGCTGCCTTCGCGCAACAACTGGCGGCAGCGCTGGAAATACAGGTCGTGGTCTTCGGGGTGCACCCAGTCCGCCAGGCCGGTCGCGGTGCAGTCCTCCAGGCTCCAGCCCAGCAGCGGTTGCAGGCTGGCGCTGAAAAAGCTCGGTTGCAGGGCGCCTTCCAGGTAGCGCTGGACGTAGATCACCGCCGGTGAGCTGGCAATCAGATTGTCCAGGCGCGCATGGGCCGCCGCCGCCTGTTGCTGCTGGTTCTTGATATCGCTGATGTCCAGCATGAAGCCCAGGAGCCGCTGTTGTTCCCCTCGTCCCAGGGACTGGCCCTGCAAGCGGTACCAGCGTGGCGGCAGGCTCGGGTCCGGCCCGGGCAGGCGCACGCAGAGCAGCAGCGGCTTGCCCAGGGTCAGGGCGTGCAGGCGGCTGGCCAGTTCGCCGCGGTCGGCGGGGTGAATCAGCTCCAGCCAGTCCTGGACCGGCAGCCTGTTGCACGAGTCGGGCAGCTGCAGACTGGCGACCAGCTGACTGGCCAGCTCGATCTCGGCGGTCTCCGGGCACAATTCCCACCAGCCGGCGCCCAGCAGGCCCTGCAGTGCCTCCAGGCGTTCCAGATGCAGGTGGTTGCGTTGTTCGCGCAGGCGCTCGAGCAAGGGCTCGGCCAGGGCCGCAGTGAGCATCAGCCAGTCGCGTTCCAGCAGGTGCGGCGCCTGCTGCTGCACGGCGTAACAGCCGCACAGCAACCAGGCGGCGACACCGTGAGCGTCCCGGTAGGGCACCAGGAAGCCTTCGCGGTGACCGAAGATCCCCTGCAGGCGCGGGTGTTCATTCAGGCCCTGGAGGTGATTCAGGTGCAGCGGGGCATTGCCGCTCAGGCTGTCCAGGCCGCTGCCCAGAACCTGGCCGTCCTGCCACAGCCGGGGGGCGTCGTGGGCGCTGTAGCCGCTGTGCAGCACCCAGGTTTGTTGATCGTCGTCGAGCAAGGCCAGGCCCACGCAAGGGATGTGGCAGTAGCGGGCCAGGTCGGCGAGTTGGTCGAGCAGCACGTCCGGCAGCCGGCTCAGGGTGCACAGGCGGATCTGCTCGTTGATCTGCGTGGCGAAGATCTGGCATTGCTCCCGGCTCAGGGCCTGCTGGCGCTGTTGGATCAGGTCGCCGATGTCCAGCAGTTGCAGCAGCCACTGGCTGCCACAGCTCTGGACCCAGCCGCGCAGGTGCAGGGTCTGGCCGCCCAGTCCGCGCAGGTCCAGATCCAGCACCTGTGCGCTCCAGTCGGTGGGGTGCCCCTCCAGGGCCAGGGCGCAGCCGGGCAGGGCGTAGTCCATCAGGTGGTGGGGCTCGGGCGAGGGCGGCAACTGCGCTAGCGCATGGCGCAGCGGTCCGCTGCTGGTGAGGATCCGCCCCTTCGAATCCAGCACCAGTTGCAGGCCGACGGCCTGGGCCGGCAACGGGGCCTGGGGTTCGTCGGCGGGCGCTGGCTGGCGGCCCAGCAGGCGCCCGAACAGCTTGTCGCTGGCGTTCAAAATTGCACGCTCGAGAGGGCGGACAGGGTGGTGGGCAAGTTGGGGACCGGGCCTATCACCGGCAACACCAGGCGCGGCAGCACCTGGGTGAGCTTCGCGGTGGGGTAGTCGATGCGCACGGTGAGCACGCCATTGGCATACACCGCGCTGTAGTCGGTGGCGGCGAAGTTGAAGAGGGTTGGAATCCACAGGGTCTGGGCCTGCACCACGCTGTTGGCCAGGTTCTGCACCGTGGTGGCGTAGTTGGCGCTGTTGGGATCCACCGCCACGGCGCGGCGCACGGCCTCGGCGGTGGCCTGGTTGAAGGACTGCATCATCAACAGCGGCAGGCTGTAGCTGACCAGACCGTAAAACACCGCGAAGAAGATCACGAACACCGCCGCGAACTCGATGGCTGCAGCGCCCTTCTGCTTGCTGGGGAGGCCCGGTTTCATGAGTGCGTCTACCCTGACAGTCACTATGTCCATTGAGCATAGAATCAATCCGGTAAAAGGAGCTTTTTAGCTGATGCATTTCTGGGTTCTGTGGATCTGGCTGGGGCTCTGCGCGGTGCAGGACCTGCGTCAACGGCATATTGCCAACACCTTGACGCTGGGCGCCGCGCTGCTGGCGAGCGGCTACCTGCTGTGGACCGGCAGCACCTGGCTGGGCGCTGCGGCTGCCCGGGGCGGCTGGGCATTGTTGCTGGCCCTGCTGCTCACTCTGCCGGGGTACGCCATGGGGCGGATGGGGGCGGGGGACGTCAAGTTGATGGCCGCTCTGGGACTGGCCAGCGATCCCGAACATCTGCTGGGAACGTTTATCGGCGCCGGGGTCTGCAGCCTGCTGTGGCTGCTGCTCGTCCCCAGGCTCCGACTCGCAGCGAAACAGGGGCTTGAGCCACAAACCGAGACCTGCGCCACGGGGCTGTCAAAAAAATACCCGTTCGCCCCCTTTGTCCTGGCTGGAATGGTCTTAACTGTGTGCGTGATCCACTAGTCGCCGGGCCGATTAATGCTATGTACATAGTCGGAAAGTAGGTCTAGGTTTTAAGTCGTGGCTGCCCGGATCCTGCGGGCAGGACAGGAGTGGTCAATCGGCGATTGGCCCGCACGGAGTCGCACGTGAACAATCTCACCTCCCAGATGAAAGTGCTCGTGGTTGACGATCAGCCGCTGATTGTCGAAGAGCTTTGCGAGTTTCTTGAAAACAGCGGTTACCGCTGTGTCCCTTGCGAGTCCGCCCGCCAGGCGGTGGAGTGCTTCAACAGGGACCCGGACATTTCCCTGGTGCTCTGCGACCTGCACATGCCCGACATGGACGGGATCCAACTGGTGCAGGAACTGCAGCGCCTGGCCGGCAAGCAACGGGTGTTTGAAGCCATCATGCTCACCGGGCAGTCCGACAAGCAGGACGTGATCAAGGCCATGCGTGCCGGCATCGCCGATTACTACCAGAAACCCATCGACCTGGATGAACTCCTCGAAGGCCTGCAACGTCAGGAAGTCGCCTTGCAGGAGCGGCAGAAGAACCTGCACCTGGGGCATCTGAACCAGAAGCTGCAGTTCCTCTCCGAATCCATCGACGACCTGTACCAGGACCTGGACAAGGTCCGGCGCACGCCAGCCGCCAGCCGCGCCGAGGAGTCCCTGGACGAAGGCAGTGGCGATGCGGACCCGTTCGAAGTGCCGGCGATCTTCAACCAGCTCTCCCCACGCCAGCTGGATGTGGCGCGACTGGTGGGCAAGGGGCAGACCAACTACCAGATCGCCTGTGAACTGGGGATCACCGAAAACACCGTCAAGCTCTATGTTTCCCAGGTCCTGCGGCTGACCCACATGCACAACCGCACGCAATTGGCCCTGGCCTTGTCGCCGAGCAATTCGGGACTGCGCCAGCGAGTCACCGCCCACTGAGGCTGTCGCCGCCGGCGGCGGGCCATTCGCCGCCGGCTGCGACACTCTTGCCCCTGTCCAGCCGGCCAAGGCTCAGTAGGCAAAGGCCCGGGCAATGGCGGTAAAGCCGGGCCCGGCCAGCACGATCAGCAGGGCGGGAAACAGAAACAGCATCATCACCACCGACATCTTGGCCGACATTTTCGAGATGTATTCCTGCAAGCGGGTCAGGCGCCGGTCGTCGAGCAATTGCTTGAGGGCCTGCAGGGATTTCATCGCGCCGCCACCTTGCAGGATCAGTTGCTGGAGAATCACGCAGGTGTCGGTGAACTCGTCCACCGCCAGCAGGGTCGCGGTCTTGTTGAGTTCCTGGCCCAGCTCCAGGCCTGAGTCCACCCGTGCCAGGATCAGGCGCAGTTCGTGGGTCAGTTCCGGCAGCAGTTTTCCGGCCTCGTTGCTCAGGACCCGCAGTGCCTGCTCCACCGCCATGCCCGACTCGAACAGGATGCGCAGCAAGGGAATGAAGGTGGAGATCTCCAGGGCGATGTGTTTTTGCCGGCGTTGGGCGGCGTAGGCCAGGACCCGCTTGGGCAGCAGGTAGCCGGCGCCGGCGGCGAGCATCGGCGTCAGCCAGTGGCTCTGGGCTTCGGGAAACGCCACCTCCTGGATGAAGATCACCAGGCACACGGCTACCACCGGGGTGCCGATCTGGCAGGCCGCGAACAGTGAACGCTGCGCGGACCGGCGCCAGCCCAGGCGATTGAGCAGGGTCTGGGTTTCGCTGTCCATGTTCACCGCGCGTTGGCCGAAACGACTGTTGCCCAGCCGTCGCAGCCAACTGCCCAGGCGATTGTCGCGGGTCATGTGGCCCTGCAGCCGCTGGGCAATCTGGCGCTCGCGCCGGCGTTGCGTCAGCAGGCCGTTGCTGAGCAGCAGCAAGGCCCCGAGAAACAGCAGCGCAGCAGCCAGCAGAAGCATTTCAGATACTCCTCAACATGCGCCACAGGGCCAGGCAACCGAAGATCTGCAGGCACACCGCGGTGATCAGCATCGCCTGGCCGGAAGGGTCGTGCCACATGCCCAGCATGTAGCCCGGATTGGTGAGCATGAAGTAGCTCACCAGCAGCAGCGGCAGGCTGCCCAGGACCCAGGCCGTCATGCGGGTTTCCCCGGTCATTGCGCGCAACTGCCGGGCCCCTTGCTCGCGCTCACGGATCAGCTTGATCAGGTTCTCCAGCAACTCGCTGGCGTTGCCGCCGTAACGGTGGTTGACCTTCAGCCCCAGGGCGAACATGCGCAGCTCGTCCTGTTCGTAGAACTCGGCGAAATCACTGACCGCGTCCGGCAGGTTGACCCCCAACTGCACGTTGCGCTGGATGCGTCCCATGGCTTGCTTGAGTGGGTCGTTGCTGGCCTCGATGGCGCCCAGTACGGCATCCGCCAGGGTGCGTCCGGACTTCAGGCTGCGCACGCTGTGATCCAGCAGCGCGGGCAGTTGTTCGATCATGCGCTTGAGCCGGCGCTGATACAGCCAGGCAATGGACAGGCGCAGCAACAGGGGCGGCAGCAGCACGCAAGCCAGTAGGCCAAGCCAGTCTCCCAGCAGGTAACCCAGCAGGGTCAGCACCGCCCAGACCGCCAGCCACAGGCCCAGGCGCTCCGTGGGCTGGCCCAGGCCAGCGCGGGCGAAGGCCTGGTCCAGGCCGGTCCATGAACGGCGTTGCGGGTTGAGTTCGGGTTGCCCCTGAGCCAAGCGATTGAGCACGCGCTCGCGCTCGGTCTTGCGCACGCCGTGGTAGAACAGCCAACCGGAAAGCCCCAGTAGCAGCAGGCAGATCAAGGTAAGCAGCAGGCCGATCATGGGCCACCTCGGCGGTTCAGTTGATGCCCAGTCCGCTCTCGCGGCGCAGTTTGTCGCCCGCCGGGTTCAGCGCCTCGCGCTCAAAACCCAGGCCGTTGCGGCGGTTCAGGCGAAACAGGGTATTGGTGACGTAGATGTCCTCGCGGATGCCCACCACCTCCACCACTTCACTGACGCAGCGGCGGCCGTCGGGCAGGCGGGTCAGTTGGATCACCACGTCCAGGGCCGCGCAGATCATCTGCCGCAGGGTGCGCTCGGCCACCTGGCGCCCGGTCAGGCCCACCAGGGTTTCCAGGCGCAGCAGGGCGTCCTGGGCGTTGTTGGCGTGCACCGTACTCATGGAGCCGTCATGGCCGGTGTTCATGGCCGTCAGGACATCCAGCACTTCGACGCCGCGGATCTCGCCGAGGATGATCCGGTCCGGGCGCATCCGCAGGGCGTTGCGGATCAGGTCGCTGGCCTTGACCTCGCCGTGCCCTTCGGCATTGGGCGGACGGGTTTCCAGGCGCACCACGTGGGGATGCCCCAGTTGCAGCTCGGCCACGTCTTCGATGGTGACCAGGCGCTCGTGGGGGTTGATCAACTGGCTGAGAATATTCAGCAGGGTGGTCTTGCCGGTGCCGGTGCCGCCGCTGATGAGAATGTTGCAGCGCTTGCCCACGGCGTCCTGGAGGAACTCGAAGATCGCCAGATCGATGGTCTGCATGGCGATCAGGTCGCTGCTCTTGAGCATGTCTTTGCGAAACTTGCGGATCGACAGGCAGGGGCCGTCCAGGGCAATGGGGGGAATGATCGCGTTGACCCGGCTGCCGTCGGGCAGGCGCGCGTCGACCATGGGCGAGGATTCGTCGAGGCGCCGGCCCAGGGGCGCGAGAATCCGTTGCATGACCCGCTCCACGTGGTGCGCGTCGATGAAGCGCAAGTCGCTCTGGTGCAGCACGCCATCGCGTTCGACGAACACCCGGTGCGGGCCGTTGACCAGAATCTCGGTGACTGCCTGATCGCGCAGCAAGACTTCCAGGGGGCCGAAACCGGTGAGTTCGTCGACGATCTCCTCGGCCAGACGCTCCATTTCATAGCGGGAAATCGCCAGGTGCATGCGCGCGATGTACTCCGCCACCTTGTCGGTGACGAACTGCGAGAGGTTCTGCCGGGAGCTCTCCAGCAGGTTTCTGCCCGACTCTTCGATGGCATCGATGATGTAGCGATGCAGCACCAGTTTCAGGCCTTCGTGGTCGCTGTTGCCCGGCACCGTGCGGGTCGAGGCGCCGAAGAGTTTTTCTCCGCTCATTTGCCCCCCATGATTCGATTGAGCCAGCCACCCTTGGGTCGGGCCAGTCCTTCGGAGCGCTTGGCCAGGCGCTCGCCGAGGGTTTTCAGGCTTTGCGTCAGGGCCTCGCGAGGGGCCATTTCAAACAGGGTCACGCCCTGGTTCTTGGCATTCAGGCGCACCTCCGGGCTGTAGGCCAGCACCGCGATCACTTCCAGGCCGAAGGTCTTGCCCAGGGTTTCGGAGTCCGGCGCGACGGCTTTCAGGTAGCGGTCCACCAGCAAGCGTGCGTGATCGAGCTTCAGGCCCTTTTCGCGCCAGTGGTTGAGCACCGCCAGGTTGCGCCGGCAGGCGAGGACGTTCTGGTCGGTGCACCAGATCAGCTTGTCGCAATGGCTGACAAAGGTGCGCAGTGCCTCGCTGTCCGGCTGTCCCACCAGGTTCACCACGATGTGCTGGAAGTGCTGGCGCAGGGCACTGAGCAGCATGTACAGCTCTGCGGCGCTGGTGTGTTCCAGAGGCTCGTCGTGGGGGGCGTAGGCGAGGATCCGCAAGCCGGCCTCGGCACTGGTGAAGGCGCTGTCGATCAGGGTCGCGTCCAGACGCCGCAGGTGACGCAGGGCATCGCCGAAGTGGAAGGAGCTCTCCAGTCCCAGCAAGGCCAGGCTGTCGCCCCGGGGCAGGCCGAGGTCCAGCAGCAGGGTCTGCTGGCCGCTCTTTTGCACCACCTGGGCCATGTGCCCGGCCAGCAGGGCGCCGTCACCGTCGGCCTGGACCCCGTAGAGCACGGTCAGGCCCCCCAGCTGGGTATTGGGGGTGACCGCCGGCAGGCGTTTGCTCAAGCGCCGCACCAGCCCGGCGACTTCGCTGGAGCGTGAGCCGTAGGCGACGAAATCCCGCGCCCCGGCGCGCATCGCGTTGAGTACCAGCTGATTGTCCATGCCGTCGCCGAGGGCGACGATCGCCAGCATCGGCTTGGCCTCCAGGGCGCCTTCGATCAGTGCGGCCTGGGCCACCACGTGCTCGCGGTCGAGGCCGACGAACACCAGGTTGGCGAAGGTCACGTCCACCAGCGCCAGCAGTTCGTCGAGACTGCCGTCGGCGCCCACCACCTGGCCCAGGGGCGCGAGGGCGCCTTGCAGCCATTCGAGGTCGGTGCTGTTGCGGGTGATGGCAAGAAAGGTCTGGTTCAGGCTTTGACTCATGGTGATAGCCCGCTGCGCATGTCGAGAATCCTCGCCTGATCAGGGCGTTTGTTGAGTGATCTGGTTGCCGCGAATCACCTCCACCGCTGATCGTGGTGCGCCGTTTTGCTGGGCAACCTGACTGCGGGGGGCATTGCCGAGCGCCAACTGGGTGAACTGAAACAAATTGCTGTTGGCCACATTGAGGTGGCTGACCGCGTTCTTGTCGCCAGCCCAGTACTGGGCCAGGCGCTGTTCCTCGCTGCTGCGAACCGCCAGGCGCAGCACGCCGACCTGGGTGGCGAGCATCAGGCGGCTCAAAAGTTGTTCGGGAACGGCCAGGACCACGGTGCGAGCGGCGACCCGGCGCTGGTCCTGCTTGAGCTTTTCTTCGTTGCTCAGCGCAGGGGTGGCGGGCTGTCCGTCGTTGGTCAGCCCCAGCTGTTCGCCGACCGCCAGCACGCGCATCGCCGGGACCGCTATCTGCGCCGACTGCTGCAGATTGGTGGTGTCCTGGCGCAGGAACAGCAGCACGTCGACATAGTCCCCTGGGCTCAGTTGCCCGGCGGCGCCTATCACTTCATCCACCGCCACGGCCAGCGCGCGCTCGTCACGGCGAATCATTCGGGCCAGGGCCCCACCGCTGTCGAAACTCTGGGCGTTGAGCCAGGTCCCGGCGCTCAGTTGCCGCCAGGGCGTGCGTCCCACCGCCTGATCGATTGCGCTGAGGCTGCCGGCCGGTGCGGTGCGCAGTTTTTCCAGCGCCAGATCGGCGGCGGTAAGGGGAACGAAAGGAGGTACGTCGCGCACCACTACCACCACGGGCTGGCGGGTCTGGTCTTCGGCGCTGGCAGTGGTTTTTTCAACCATGCTCGGGGCTGCCGGGGCAGGCGCGGTGGTGGGCGCAGGCTGGCGGCTGAGTACCAGCCCCCAGTAACCGAAAAACACCGCACCTAGCAGTAGAAGCCCAGCCAGGCCTATGGTGACGCGACTGTTCATAAAGGCTCTCCCTATCCTGCTGCATTACCAGTCGGCGCTTCCAAACGAGTTAACTTCGCAACTAGGCAGCTATGAACATGCAACTATTTCGCTATGTGAAGGTAGTAGAGCTAGGACGAAATGCCATTAACTCGCGGAAAAATTGCACACAAAAGCAGGCTGCTCTCAATTGGAGGAGAGTTTTTGGTGTCAGCCTTCCAATTAATACTTAGTGATTAATCCGTTCTTACAGTTGCTGGTCGCCACTTTGTTGACAATGCTCAAGTTGCACCGGGGAATCGTGTTCCGGTGCGCTTGCATCGGCGCCCTCTGGCGCCCAGGAGAACTAGGATGATCCTTCAATATTTGTGGCTCAGGGCGCGCCTGTTTTTTGACCGTACCGACGGCGCTTCGGCGATCGAGTACGCGATTGTGGTGGCCATGGTTGCGGTTGTGGTGGTGGCGTTCGTGACCCCTCTGGGCAATCGGGTACTGGCCATTTTCAACAACGTTCTGGTTGCCCTGGGAGGAGCCACGGTCACTCGTCCAGTTCCATGATTCAACGCATGAGTGCTTCGCCGGCTGTAGCTGCGATCGATAAATCGGAGGTGCTTCATGCTGCTTGACTACCTGCTGCTTCGCTTGCGTCTGTTCCTGGCCAGAACCCACGGCGCATCGGCCATCGAGTACGCGATCGTGGTGGCCATGGTTGCCGTGGTCGTGGTGGTGTTCGTGACGCCGATGGGTGACCGGGTCCTGGCCATCTTCAACAACATCCTCGTTGCCATGGGAGGTGCCACGGTTACCCGCCCCGTGCCTTGAGACCGGCGATTGCTCCTGTGAAGGCCGTCGGACAGTCAGTTCAAGGTAATGTCGATGAATAGTGCTTCCCCCCCACGCCAGCAACTGCTTCTGGTCGACGATGAAGAAGACGCGCTGCTGGAACTCACCGAGCTGCTGGAAGGTGAGGGCTTCTGTTGCTTCACCGCAACTTCGGTGAAGCTGGCGCTGGAGCACCTCACCCGCCATCCGGACATCGCGCTGGTCATCACCGACCTGCGTATGCCGGAAGAAAGCGGGTTGTCGTTGATCAAGCGCCTGCGTGAACACACCTCGCGACAGCATCTGCCGGTCATCGTCATGTCCGGCCATGCCGATATGGACGACGTCAGCGATCTGCTGCGCCTGCAGGTACTCGACCTGTTCCGCAAGCCGATCTATCACGTGCGCCTGCTGGAAACCCTGAACAATCTGTTTCCCCAACCCCGGCTGCATATCGTCGGCCCCTGAGCGCCAGCGGCGGTCCCGGTTCAAGCCCTTCGGCTTGCCGGGGCGGCGGCGCCTGTTGCAAACGCCCCTCAAACACCAGTGCCTTGAACCCTTTGGCTGTGGCGTCCTGCGGGCAGAAAAAGGCCTGCGATAGCAGGCCTCGGTGGTGCAGGGCTCAGAGTTGGTAGCTGAAGCTCAGGGTGTAGCGCGGTCGGCGGTTGTAGGTGTCCAGGGCTTCGTCGGACATCGGCTTGGCCGCCTCCAGGGCGATGTTGTAGTGCTTGGCATCGCCGAAGCGCACCCCCAGCGCCGCCGACGACAGATTGCTGCCCTTGACCGGCAACTGGTTGAACCAGGTCTTCGAGCGGTCCAGCACTACATAGGGCTGCAGCACCCGCACCCAGGGGCCTTCGCGGTTGAAGCTGTAGTTCACCTCGTAGGCGACGCCCCAGCCCTTGTCGCCGGTGGCCTGGTCATCGGGGTAGCCGCGAGCGAAGTTCTGGCCACCGAAGCTGGCTCGTTCACTGTCGGGCAGGTTGTCCGCGCTCCAGTACAGGGCGCCGGAAAGCACTCCTTGCCAGTTGTCGAAGAAGCGGTCGCTCTGTACCCCCGCCAGGCGCAGGCGGAAGAAGTCCAGGTCATAGAGTTCGTTGTTGGTGTTGGCCCCCATGCTGTCCAGGCCGCGGTACAGGCCGGCGCTGAGAATCCGCAATTGCCGTGGATCGGATTTGCTCCAGTCGCCTTCCAGTGCCAGGGCGCGGATATCGGTTTTTTCTTCCAGGGTCAGAGGGCTGTTGCTGACCCGGTAGCGGGTCTTGTCGTTCACCGCATACAGGCGTGTTCCGACGCTGAGCATCTCATTGGGCGAGGCGATGAAGGGGTGGCTGACGCCGATGGAAAAACGGTCGTTCTCGCGATGGGGTTCAAGCTCCAGGCCGTTGCTCAATTGCACGTTGCTACGCGGATCGCTGCGGTAGCGTGCGCCGTAGAGATTCAGTTGCGTGCCTTCCGAGCCCAGCAACTGGCTGTAGTCCAGGCGGTAGTAGTGCTCCTTGTCCTTGCCGGGCGGGAACAGGCCGCTGAGGCTGAGTTGTTCGCCCCAGGCGGTTTGCGAATTGCTGATGATGCCCACCAGGGCCTGCAGGCCGTTGCGGTTGTCATCGGTGCTGTTGAGGGTGGTGGTGATGGATTTGCGACTGGCCACCGCCACCAGCCGGGTCGCACCGTCAGTGGTTCCGGGCGGCGGCACCACCGCTTGCAGCGTCACCCCGGGTACCCGGCTCATCAGGGTGGTGTAGCGCTCGAAGGTCTTGCGGGTCAGTGGGCGCTCGGCCTTGAGCTTGCTCACCAGTTTGTCCAGGTAGGCCGACACCGGGCCGATATCGCCCTGCAGCTGGTAGTCCTTGATATAGCCTTCGACCAGTACCACCCGCAGCACGCCCTGATCGAAGCTTTGTTGCGGCATGAAGGCGTAGGACAGCAGGTAGCCGTCGTTCTGGTAGCGCCGGGTGATGTCGCGGGTGGCCTCGATCAATTGACTGAAGCTGGTTTCGTGACCGATCAGCGGCTGGTAGACGGCCGCCAGTTGTTCCAGGGGATAGACGGTGCCGCCTTCGATCTGCACCTGGCGCACCGTGACCTTGGTCCCCATCATCAGGGGCTGTTGCCCCTGGGGGGCTGCGGGTTGCTCGGGCGTCTGCAACTGCGGAGTGGCCGGACGATAGGCGTCCACTGGCAAGTTGGGCTGGGGCAGGTTGTTGATGCTGTCGTTGCTGTTGAGAAAGCGGGGAAGGGTGTCGGCGTAAGCGGAGGTGCAGCATCCAATCAACAACAAACTGGCCAATGTGCGCATAGGACACTCCATGGTCAAACTGCGGTGGCGCCAATACTCCTCATACCTGGCGTTGTTCAGGGTCTTGGCCTTGATCGCACGCCGGGATGCCATGCTCTGGATAAAAAAAGCGAGAGATTCATCTGAATCCCTCGCTCTCAACCAAGCGTAGGCGCTGTAGGTAAGGCCGTCGAATCGGCCAGGTGCAATTTATTTCCTGGTGCCGCCCAGGGCGCCGGTCAGGCCACCCAGCACTCCACCCAGGCCGCCGTTGACGGTGGTTCCGGCCGAGGCACTGCCGCTTGCGCTGGCGCCGACATTCAGGCCACCGAGCAGGCCGCCGCTGGGGGCTGTACCGCCGTTGACCAGGCCACCGACCGAGGCAACGGTTGAGCCCAGTGCACCGAGGGTGCCGCCCAGGGCAGTGCCAACCTGGTTGCCGGTGCTGTTGCCAGCAATGGTGCTGCCCACGTTGCCGACCGCGCCTCCCACTTGACCCAGCAGGCTGCCGGCCTGAGCGCCAATTCCGCTGGCGGCGCCTACTTGCTGAGTCAGGCCGGTGACCGAACTGGTGACCGGGTTCAGCGCCGAGCCCAGGCTCACGCCGACACTGGCCAGGGGCGCGGTGACCACCAGATTGGGTGTACCGCTGCCGCCCAGAGCACCGCCGACCGAGGCGATCAGGCCGCCAACCGCGCCGCCGGTGACACCGCCCGCACTGACCGTACCGTTGCTGTTTCCTGTATTCACACCGTTGCTCAGGTTGGCCACGGCACCGCCGACGGTTTCCAGCAGACCGTTGCTACCGACAGTTGAGCCGGTACCGGAACCGCTTCCCGAGCCGCCCAGATAGCCACCGGCGCGGCCCACCGCATTGCTGGTATTGCTCAGGGCATTGCCCAGCAGGTCGGTCACAGGGTTGCCGTCGCCGGAGTCGCTGACGGCATTGCCGGAGCTGTCCACCGCCTGGGCCACGCCGTTGAGCAGGCCTTTGACCGGTGCGCCGAGCCCTGTCGCGCTGCCGGCTTTACCAGTCACACCCTCCGCCAGGCTGACGACGGGCACCAGCACCTTGTCGCCCACGCCATCGGTCAGGGTGCCCACCGGGCCGTTGCTGGTGACTGTGCTCAAGGTATTGCCGAGCATGGTCACTCGGGCGCCGACGCCACCGACCACCGGTGCCACGCGAGTCACCACGCCTCCTACCAGTGGAACACTCTGGGTCGTGGTGGCCAGTTTGCCGCTGAGGTCGGTGACCCCGGTGCCCACATCGCCGACGACGTTGCCGACGGTGGCCGTGGTTTTACTCAGCGCCTTGGGATCGGTGCCCAGCTTGCCGAGGCCGCCGGTCAAGCCTTGGCCCACGGTATCGACCACGTTGCCCGCAGTATTGACTGCGCTTTGTGCGACAGCGCCGACGACTGGAACCGCTGCCAGGGAGGTCCCAAGATCGCTGACCCCGGTACCGACGCCACTGACGGTGGTGCCAAGGTCGGACACCAGGCTGCTGGTGGTCAGTGTCCCTGTGGTGCCGCCGGTGCCGCCGGTACCACCCGTACCACCTGTGCCGCCGCCCGTGCCACCGGTTCCGCCACTGCTGCCGCCGGCGCTGGTCGTCGATGAACTGCTACCTCCGCTCTTGTGACCGCCACCGCCGCTGCAGCCGGTCAGGCCGAGAGTCAGGGCCAAGGCCAATGCGGTACATGCTTTCCATCCAATTTGAGTGTTCATGATCGTTATCCCTGCACCTATTACAACGTTCGTTGTCTTCGACAGTTCTCCAGTTCTTGTGCTGGAGATACTTTCGTCCGTTGAGTACATAAGAGGCGCAAGAAGAAATTTGAACAATTATGAACTTGGTATTAATGACTTATATCTTGCTGTTTTTTTCTCCTGATAAGTAGCTAGTCTGAAAGTATGGGTGGGGAGGTTGTTTGTTTTAATGGTGTTATTAATCAATGGCTTGTAGTTTGCGCGTGAGTGTGTGGGTAGGGCGTGAAACTAAAGTTATATATATACAATTAATGGGTTTTATTTGAGCGAAAGGCCGGGAGACGGCAGTTTATTTGCGGCTTAGTTGGCTTCGCAGACTTTCCGTTTGAGCCTGGCTTATAATGCGCGACCGAAATTCCCTTGGAGTCCGTGATGCTGAGCCCAGTCTGGTGGCTGCTGTGCCTGCCGTTCTTTGCCGGGGCCTTTCTGGCCTTGCAAGCCGGAATCAACGGTCAGTTGGCCAAGCAGGTCGGCGGGGTACTGGCCGCTGCATTGATTTCATTTTTCGTCGGCACCCTGGCCTTGTTGATCCTGGTGCTGGCGCAGCGCGAGATGCCTGCGCTGAGCGCCCTCAGGGGCCTGACCTGGTGGCACTGGTGCGGTGGTTTGCTGGGGGTGTTTTTCATCACCACCGCCGCATTTGCCGGGCCACGGATCGGTGCCTTGCTGTTCATGGCACTGGTGCTGGCCGGCCAGTTGAGCATGGCTCTGGCCCTGGATCACTTTGGCTGGGTGGGGTTTCGCGAGGCGCCGGTCAGCCTCGGCAAGATCGCCGGACTGCTGCTGATCGTCATTGGCGTGGTGCTGATTCGTCGAGGCTGAGCGCGCGTCAGGCGATCGGTCGCCAACCTCCCTGCATGTGCTGCAGATCGCCGTTGCCAAGTAATTGCAGTTCACCGCTGGACCCCGCCGCGCTGGCCAGCAAGCGCACTTCACCGGGCAGCAGCAGCGGTTTCAGGAATTGCACCGTCACCTCGATGTTGGCGGCCGGCAAGGTGTCGCTCAGGGCCGCCAGGGCTCGCGCCTTGTTCCACAGACCATGGGCAATGGCTCGGGGGAAGCCGAACAGGCGGGCGCTCCAGGCACTGAGATGAATCGGGTTGTAGTCGCCGGAAACCCGGGCGTAACGCCGGCCGATATCGCTCTGGGCCTGCCAGCGACTGACTTCGTTCAAACCCAGCCCAGACATCGACGGCAGGGCGCCGGGCTCGCCCGGCACTTGCACACCCCGACAGAGCATGCGGCTTTCGGCTTCCCAGAGCGGTCCCAGCAGATCGTCGACCGTGGTCAGCAGATCGAACACCGCGCCCTTGGCGTGAGGTTGCAGGTTGCCCGCCCGAACGGCGACTCGCACGCTGCCGACATTGCCCATGGGGCGCAGAATGCGGATCCGGTTGGCCAGATGAATCAGCCCCAAGAGGGGGAAAGGAAACGCCGGGTCGGTGAGCAATTGCATCTGCAACGCAAAGGCCAACACATGGGGATAGGTGGCGGGCAGCAGGCCGTTGTCGAGGTAACCGCACACCTGGCGATAGGCCTCCAGCCGGCGCGGCTCGACGCTGATCCAACAGCGCAGGCCCTGCTCCGGCAACGGCGTGTTCTTGATCCCGCGACGCAGCGCGGCCTTGAGGAACAGCGGGGGCAGGGAGGCGGGCAGGTGCAGATCGTGCCAGTGGTTGCTCATCGTCAGGCTCCCAGGACGCTTTGGCCGCAGACCCGCAAGGCTTGTCCGCTGATCGCGCCACTGCCCGGCTGGGCGAGCCAGGCCACCGCCTCGGCGACATCCTGAGGCAGGCCGCCCTGGCCCAGGGCGCTCATGCGTCGCCCGGACTCGCGCAGGGCGAAGGGCACCCTGGCGGTCATCTGAGTCTCGATGAAGCCCGGGGCCACGGCATTGATGCTGATGTCCCGGGGCTGCAGCGCTGGCGCCCAGGACTGGGCCAGGCCGATCAGTCCGGCCTTGCTGGCGGCGTAGTTGGTCTGCCCGCGGTTGCCGGCAATGCCGCTGATGGAGGCCAGCAGGATCACCCGCCCGTGGTCATGCAGGCGCCCGCTGTCGAGCAGGGCCTGGGTCAGCACCTGGGGAGCGTTGAGATTCACCGCCAGCACCGCATCCCAGAACTCCGCGGTCATGTTGGCCAGGGTCTTGTCCCGGGTGATGCCGGCGTTGTGTACGAGGATGTCGAGTCCGTCCGGAAGATGCTCGAGCAACTGGGTTGCGGCGTCCGCGGCACAGATATCCAGGGTGATGGCCTGTCCGCCGAGGCGCGCGGCCAGGGTTTCCAGGTCGACCTTGGCTTGGGGCACATCCAGCAACAGCACCTGGGCGCCATCACGGGCCAGGGTTTCGGCGATGGCCGCGCCAATGCCCCGCGCCGCGCCGGTGACCAGGGCCCTGCGCCCGGCCAGCGGGCGGCTCCAGTCCTGGACCTGGACGGCGCAGGGCTGCAAGCGCAGAACCTGTCCGGAAACGAAAGCGCTCTTGGGCGACAGAAAGAAGCGCAGCGCCCCCTCCAGCTGGTCCTCGGCTCCGTGGCCGACATACAGCAACTGCAGGGTGGCGCCGTTGCGCAGTTCCTTGGCCAGGGAGCGGCTGAAACCTTCCAGGGCACGCTGGGCGCTGGCGGCGAAGGGCGTATCGAGGGTTTCCGGGGCCCGGCCGAGGATCAGCAGGTGGGCGCAGGGTTCGAGGCTTCTCAGCAGCGGCTGGAAGAATTCCCGCAGTTGCTTGAGCTGATCAGTGTGGCGCAGTTCGCTGGCATCGAACACCACTGCCTTGAGCCTGGGACCGTGCCCGGGAATCCACGGTGTGGCCAGGGCCGGATCGCAGCCGTAGCTGTAGATCGAGTCGGTCAGGCGCGGGGCCAGGCTGCTCACCTGCTGGGCCAGGGGACCGCCGCCCACCAGCAAGGCGCCCTCGATGGGCCGCAGGCGTCCGGCCTGCCAGCGTTCCAGGCGCACCGGCGACGGCAGGCCAAGGGCGCCCACCAGGCGTTGGCCGATGGATGAATTGGCGAAGTCGATATAACGGTCGGACATGGAACGCACTCCATTGGCTGGGGTTCAAAGTGTGGACCATGAATGGCTCCGAGTCGTTCGATCAGCCAGAAGCCTCCTACGCTAGAGGGGGACCTACTCACCGCAGTCGCACTCACAGAACAGGGAGCTCTCCATGACACAACTGCGTCGCGTGGCGATTATTGGCGGTAACCGCATCCCCTTTGCCCGTTCCAACGGGCCCTATGCCACGGCCAGTAACCAGGCCATGCTCACCGCCGCCCTCGAAGGCCTGATCGAGCGCTACAACCTGCATGGCCTGCGTATCGGCGAGGTGGTGGCCGGGGCCGTGCTCAAGCACTCCCGGGATTTCAACCTGACCCGCGAATGCGTGCTGGGCTCGCGGCTGGCGCCCACCACGGCGGCCTACGACATCCAGCAAGCCTGCGGCACCGGCCTGGAGGCGGCGTTGCTGGTGGCCAACAAGATTGCCCTGGGGCAGATCGACTGCGGCATCGCCGGCGGTGTCGACACCACCTCGGACGCACCGATCGGGGTCAACGAAGGGCTGCGCCAGATTCTGCTGCAGGCCAATCGGGCCCGGAGCATCGGTGACAAGTTCAAGATCCTCCTGCAACTGCGCCCCCATCACCTCAAGCCGCAACTGCCGCGCAACGGCGAGCCGCGCACCGGCTTGTCCATGGGCGAGCATTGCGAGCAGATGGCCAAGACCTGGAGCATCGGCCGCGGCGAACAGGACCAACTGGCCCTGGAAAGCCACCAGAAAATGGCCGCGGCCTATGCCGAAGGCTGGCATGACGATCTGCTCACTCCCTTTTTCGGCCTGACCCGGGACAACAACCTGCGCCCGGACCTGAGCCTGGAAAAACTCGCCAGTCTCAAGCCGGCCTTCGACCACAGCGGCCAGGGCACCCTCACCGCCGGCAACTCCACGCCGCTGACCGATGGCGCCTCCCTGGTGCTGCTGGGCAGTGAGCAATGGGCCAGGGAACGTGGCCTGCCGATCCTGGCCTACCTGCGTGACGGCGAGGCGGCGGCGGTGGACTTCGTCAAGGGGGCCGAAGGGCTGTTGATGGCGCCGGTGTACGCCGTACCGCGCCTGCTGGCGCGCAATGGCCTGAGCCTGCAGGACTTCGACTACTACGAAATCCACGAAGCCTTCGCCGCCCAGGTGCTGTGCACCCTCAAGGCCTGGGAAGATCCGCAGTACTGCAAGACCCGCCTGGGCCTGGAGGCGCCCCTGGGCAGCATCGATCGCGCCCGGCTCAACGTCAAAGGCAGCTCGCTGGCGGCGGGGCATCCGTTTGCCGCCACCGGCGGGCGCATCGTCGCCAACCTGGCGAAGTTGCTGAGTGCGGCGGGGCAGGGGCGCGGGCTGATTTCGATTTGTGCTGCGGGCGGGCAGGGCGTGACGGCGATCATCGAACGCTGATGTTCGCCGGCCAGCCGGCTCCTACAGAGGCAAGTCGCCCATCCGCAGGAGCCGGCTGGCCGGCGAAAAGACCCTCAAGTCTTGAAGCGCCGCACCAGGGCGTCCAGCTCATTGGACAACCCCGCCAGGCTCTGGGAGTCCAGGCGCGCCGAGTTCGCCAGTTCCGCCACCAACTGCGCATCGCCATGGATCTGGCTGATGTGCCGGTTGATGTCTTCCGCCACCTGATGCTGCTCTTCGGCGGCGGTGGCGATCTGGGTGTTCATGTCGCGGATCACGTCCACCGATTCGCGGATCTGCCCGAAGCTGTTGCGCGCCAGGCCGATGCGGTTCACCGACTGCTGGGACACTTCCAGACTGGCGTGCATCTGCTGGGTCACCGCGCTGGTGCGCTTGGCCAGGTTGCCCAGCAGCCCGTCGATCTCGGCGGTGGAGTCGGCGGTGCGCTTGGCCAGGGCCCGCACTTCATCGGCCACCACGGCAAAGCCGCGGCCCTGCTCACCGGCCCGGGCGGCCTCGATGGCGGCGTTGAGGGCCAGCAGGTTGGTCTGTTCGGCGATCGAGCGGATGGTGCCGAGGATCGACTGGATATCGGTGCTGTCGCGTTCCAGCTGTTGCATCGATTGCGCCGACTGTTCGATCTCCTGGCTCAGGCGGTCGACGCTGTGCACCGCGTCGTCGATCTGCTGCTGGCCTTCCCGGGCCTGGCGCTGGCCACTGTCCGCCGACTCCGCGGCCTGGCTGCAGGAGCGGGCCACTTCGTTGGCAGTGGCGACCATTTCGTGGAACGCGGTGGACACCATGTCCACGGCTTCGCGCTGGCGCCCGGCGGCTTCGGCCATGTCGCTGGACACCTGGGTCGAGGAGTGGGAGGTGGCGAGAATCTTCTGCGCCGCCTGGCCGATGTGCTGGATCAGGCTGCGGATCGCCGAGAGGAACTGGTTGAACCAGTTGGCCAACTGCGCGGTTTCGTCATTGCCGCGAATGTTCAGGTTCTGGGTCAGGTCGCCTTCGCCCTGGGCAATGCCTTCCAGGCCGCTGGCCACGCCGCGGATCGGCCGCACGATGAGGCTGGCGAAGCTGGCGCCGAACACCGCGAACAGCACCGCCAGGACCCCGGCGATCACGGCGATGATCCAGGTCAGCTGGGTGGCCGAACCCATGACTTCGCTCTGCTTGATCAGGCCGATGAAGGTCCAGCCCAGCTGTTGCGAAGGCCAGACGTTGGCCATGTAGTGTTCGCCGCCCAGCTCCACTTGCACCAGGCCCTTGCCGGTCTTGGCCAGTTGCGCGTAACCCTCGCCGAGGCTGTCCAGGGCCTTGAAGTTGTGCTCCGGCTGCTTGGGGTCGACCAGTACCGTGCCGTTGTTTTCCATCAGCATCAGGTAGCCGGATTCGCCCAGCTTGATCTGCTTGACGATTTCGGTGAGCTGCTTGAGCGACACGTCGACCGCGACCACGCCGCCCTGGGGCCCTAGCTGGTTGGCCAGGGAGCGCACGGTGCTGACCAGCACCGCATCGTCCGGGGCCCAGTAGTACGCATCGGTGCGCAGGGTCTTGCCCGGGCTGGCCAGCGCGGCTTTGTACCAGGGGCGCACGCGCGGGTCGTAGTTGGCCAGCTTCAGGTCGGCGGGCCAGGAGACGTAGCCGCCGTTGCTCACGCCGTAGGACACATAGGCATAGGCGGGATGGCTGGCGGCCATGGCGGCGAACAGGTCGAAGATGCGCTTGTCCTGCTCGCCTTCCGGCACCTTGGCGGCATCGGCGCTCATCCAGGTCTTGAGGTCGCCGCCGGCCTGGGTGAGCAACGGTTGCGCCGCCAGGTAATCGATGTTCTGGCTGATGCCTTCGAAGAACAGCTGCATGGCGTTGGCCACTTGGCGGATCTCGCGGCCGCTGCCGTCGACAAAGGTGTTTTGCGCTTCGCTGCGCAGGTTGATCACCACCAGCGTGGCCACCAGCACCACGGGCAGGCAGGCAATGACGGCGAAGGCCCAAGTCAGTTTCTGTTTGATATTCATCCGCGCTCCAGTTTTTTGTATGACCACGAAGTGCAGGCGACTCGCGGATTATTGGCAGATTGTGAGGTGGCGCTGATTGTCGTCCCTGTGGCTGAAGTCGAACCGCGGGCGGTCGAACCTTGGCCGGCGGCTGACGTCTTTATTGGATTGTCGGACAAACTCCCTGTCTCTCTGAGGGCTTCGGCTGGCGCCGAGCAATATTGAGCCGGCGAAGCAAAAAAAACTGGTCGCGGCGCGCCGGCGGCGAGGGCGTGTAAAGGCACTGGCCGCTGCAGTCTTGGCTATGATCCCTGGCGGCGTCGATGGATTGATCTGGCACATTGAGTGCATTGCTGTCGCTCGCGGCTCGGCGGCCCTTTCCCGTGGTGGGAGGATTGCCGTATAACGAGTGACTTTCGCGTGTTTGGTAACAAGGGACCCACAATAAAAGCTGATGAAGACTCCAAAACGCATTGAACCCCTGATCGAAGACGGTCTGGTAGACGAGGTGCTGCGCCCACTCATGAGTGGTAAAGAGGCAGCTGTGTATGTGGTGCGCTGCGGCAACGAGCTACGTTGCGCCAAGGTCTACAAGGAGGCGAACAAACGCAGTTTCCGTCAGGCGGCGGAGTATCAGGAAGGGCGCAAGGTTCGCAACAGCCGTCAGGCACGAGCCATGGCCAAGGGCTCGAAGTTCGGGCGCAAGGAGACCGAAGACGCTTGGCAGAACGCCGAAGTGGCGGCCTTGTTCCGCCTGGCCAACGCCGGGGTGCGGGTGCCCAAGCCGTTCGACTTTCTCGAAGGCGTGCTGCTGATGGAACTGGTGGCCGACGAATACGGCGATGCGGCGCCACGGCTCAACGATGTGGTGCTGGAACCGGACCAGGCCCGTGAGTATCACGCCTTCCTGATTTCCCAGATCGTGCTGATGTTGTGTACCGGGCTGGTGCACGGTGACCTGTCCGAGTTCAACGTGCTGCTGACACCGGACGGTCCGGTGATCATCGACCTGCCCCAGGCAGTGGACGCGGCGGGCAACAACCACGCGTTCAGCATGCTGGAGCGGGACGTGGGCAACATGGCGTCCTACTTCGGGCGATTCGCTCCGGAGCTCAAGCGCACCCGTTATGCCAAGGAAATGTGGGCCCTGTACGAGGCCGGCACCTTGCACCCGGGCAGTGTGCTGACCGGCGAGTTCGACGACCCCGAAGAACTGGCGGATGTCGGCAGCGTGATCCGCGAGATCGAAGCGGCACGTCTCGACGAGGAGCGCCGGCAGGCCGTGCGGGCGGCGGACGATGCGCCGCCAGGCAAATCCGAAGAACCACCGCCTCCGCCCTGGATGCAGTGATGGAATAGAAAAATCCGGCCTTGGCCGGATTTTTTATTCCTGCAAACTACCTGGCGCCTTGTAGCCGCTGCCGCAGGCTGCGCACGGCCCGAAGGGACGCGAGGATCTAGAGGGCGCCGAGGTTTTGCAAGGGATCGCCAAGCAAGGCCTTGCGGGCCTTTTCGCAGCCTCGCCAGGGCTCGGCAGCGGCTACAGAGATTGCTTCTTGCAAGTACTCAGGACCCGCAACAACTGCCCGAAGCCAGTTCCTTGAGGATCGGGCAGTCCGGGCGGTGGTCGCCGTGGCAGTGCTCCACCAGGTCCTGCAGGGTGTCGCGCAGCCCGGCCAGTTCACGGATCTTCTGGTTCAGCTCGTCGATGTGCTGGCGCGCCAGGGCCTTCACATCGGCGCTGGCCCGCTGCCGGTCCTGCCACAGGGTCAGCAGCTTGCCCACTTCCTCCAGGGAAAAGCCCAGGTCCCGGGAACGCTTGATGAAGGCCAGGCTGTGCAGGTCTTCGTCGCCGTACAGGCGATAGCCGCTGTCACTGCGATGGGCCGGCTTGAGCAGGCCGATGGACTCGTAGTAACGGATCATCTTGGCGCTCAGGCCGCTCTTGCGCGCTGCTTGGCCGATGTTCATTCGGCGTTCTCCAGGTCTTTGGGTTTCCAGGTTTTCAACAGTAGCGCATTGCTCACCACGCTGACGCTGGACAGGGCCATGGCCGCGCCGGCCAGCACCGGATTGAGCAGGCCGAACGCCGCCAGCGGGATGCCGATCAGGTTGTAGACGAAGGCCCAGAACAGGTTCTGGCGGATCTTCGCATAGGTCTTGCGGCTGATTTCCAGGGCCGCCGGGATCAAGCGTGGATCGCCACGCATCAGGGTGATGCCCGCCGCATGCATCGCCACGTCGGTCCCGCCGCCCATGGCAATGCCGATGTCGGCCGCCGCCAGGGCCGGGGCGTCGTTGATGCCGTCGCCGACCATGGCCACCACCCCGGTCTTTTTCAGCGCCGTTACCGTGGCGGCCTTGTCCGCCGGCAGCACTTCGGCGTGCACGTCGTCGATGCCCAGGGCATCGGCCACCACCTTGGCGCTGCCACGGTTGTCGCCGGTCAGCAGGTGGCTGCTGATCTGCCGCGCGCGCAGTTGCTGCACCGCCTGCAAGGCGCCGGGCTTGAGCGTATCGCCAAAGGCGAACAGGCCCAGGACCCGGGATTGCGGGCTCTGTTCGATCAGCCAGGACAGGGTCCGGCCTTCGTGCTCCCAGTCCTTGGCCGCCTGGGCCAGGCTGCCCGGGTTCAGGCCGCACTCTTCCAGCAGGCGGCGATTGCCCAGGGCCAGTTGCCGGCCGTCCAGGGTGCCGGCGATGCCGCGTCCGGTCAGGGACTGGCTGGCGCTGACATCGGCCACTGGCAGTTGGCGTTCCTGGCACAGGTCCAGCACCGCCTTGGCCAGGGGGTGTTCACTGCCGCGTTGCAGGGCGCCGGCCAGTTGCAGCACGCTGTTGTCGTCGCCCTCCAGGGCCTGCATGTGGGCGATGCGCGGCGTGCCGGACGTCAGGGTGCCGGTCTTGTCGAAGACCACCGAGCTCACTTCGTGGGCCCGCTCCAGGGCTTCGGCGTCCTTGATCAGAATGCCGTGGCGGGCGGCCACGCCGGTGCCGGCCATGATCGCGGTGGGCGTGGCCAGGCCCAGGGCGCAAGGGCAGGCGATCACCAGCACGGCCACCGCATTGATCACTGCGGTTTCCAGGGGCGCGCCATAGAGCCACCAGCCCAACAGCGTGATCAGCGCCAGCACCAGTACGGTGGGCACGAACACCTGGCTGACCTTGTCCACCAGTTTCTGGATCGGTGCCTTGCCGGCCTGGGCGTCTTCCACCAGGCGAATGATCCGCGCCAGCACGGTTTCCGCGCCGAGGGCCAGGGTGCGTACCAGCAGGCGACCTTCGCCGTTGATGGCGCCGCCGGTGACTTTATCCCCGGGCTGCTTGGGCACCGGCAGGCTTTCTCCGCTGATCAGCGCTTCGTCGGCATGGCTCTGGCCTTCGATGACTTCGCCGTCCACCGGGAAGCGCTCGCCGGGCTTGACCAGCACCAGGTCGTTCAGGCGCAGGGCGCTGATGGCGACTTCCTGCTCGCGCCCGTCGATGACCTGGATCGCCCGCTCGGGGCGCAGGGCTTCCAGGGCGCGGATGGCGCTGGCGGTCTGGCGCTTGGCGCGGCTTTCCAGGTACTTGCCCAGCAGCACCAGGGCGATCACCACCGCCGAGGCTTCGAAGTACAGGTGCGGCATGCTGCCGGCGGCGGCCGTGGCCCATTCATACAGGCTCAGGCCATAACCGGCACTGGTGCCCAGGGCCACCAGCAGGTCCATGTTGCCGCTGCCGGCGCGCACGGCTTTCCAGGCGGCGACATAGAAGCGTGCGCCGAAAATGAACTGCACCGGGGTGGCCAGGGCGAACTGGGCCCAGGCCGGGAGCATCCAGTGCAGGCCGAAGGGTTGCACCAGCATCGGCAGCACCAGGGGCAGGGCCAGGAGGATCGCCAGCGCCAGGCTCCAGCGCTCGCGGCGCAGGTGCTGCTGTTGCTCGTCGCCCTGTTTCTGCTCGGCTTGCCACCGGCTGGCGGAGTAGCCGGCCTGGGTCACGGCGTTGATCAGCAGCCCCGGGTCGACCTGCCCCAGCAGCTCGACGTGGGCGCGTTCGGTGGCCAGGTTGACGCTGGCGCTGCGCACCCCGGCAACCTTGTTCAAGGCCCGTTCGACGCGACCGGCGCAGGTCGCGCAGGTCATGCCGCCGATGGTCAATTCGACGGATTGCACCGGCACGCTGTAACCGGCATTTTCCACGGCTTGCAGCAGCGCCGGCAGACTGTCCCCGGGGGCTTCGACCCGGGCCTGTTCCGTGGCCAGGTTGACGCTCACTGCACGGATACCGGCGACCTTGCCCAGGGCTCGCTCGACACGACCGGCGCAGCTGGCGCAGGTCATGCCGGCAATCGGCAGGTCGAAGGTGGTTGATTCAGGCATGGCTGACACTCCCTGTAAATGATGCCCACAGGATCAACCTTGCCATGCAGGCAAGGTCAAGCGGGTATTGCCAGGGTGCTTCATTTTGTCCCAGGGGGGCGTTGCAGCGCGCCTTGCGCGGGCTGGCGCAAGGCGTGTGGCGAGGCGGGGCTTCAGTATTCCAGGGCGGCGGGCTTGAGGTACATGCCCGAGGCGTTGCTGGCGATGCGGAACTTCAGTACATCGCCGGCCCGCAGGCTGATGTCCTGGGAACCCGGGGCAAGCATGCCGGGGTTGCAGCCCGGCGCCTGGCCCGGCAGCAGTTTCAGGCGCACGGACACCTTGCCCGGTGGCAGGTTGAAGGAGGCGCTCTGCTCCTGGAACAGCCGGCCGGCGAGCTGGTCCTGAAGGTACAGACCGATCTCGCAGGAGGTGGCGACTTCCAGCCGCTCCCGGGAAATGATCAGGACGCCGTAGTCTTCTCCTGCGGCCAGGGCCGGCGGCGCTGCCGCGAACAGACCAAGGAGGCCGACGAGGCTGAAAGTGGACCAGCGCATGGCTGAATCTCCTGCTGTGATGTCGTAAGACGTGCAGCTTGGCGGAGCGCGGCGCCGATTTCCAGCCCGGCAGATCAATCCGCAACTTGACCTTGCCACGGTGGCAAGGACAAGACTGCGTGCATCCCAATACAGGAGAAGCGTGATGCAAGTTTTCAATGTTCAAGGCATGTCCTGCGGCCACTGCGTGCGGGCCATCACTCAAGCCTTGCAAAGCAAGGATCCGGCGGCCACGGTGCGGGTCGATCTGGCGGCCAAGGAAGTGGGCGTCGAGAGTCGCCTGTCCAATGAAGAGGTGATCAGCCTGATCAGTGAGGAAGGCTATGCGGTCAAGGTTGCCTGAGTCTTTTTAATCGTTAGCGACCTATCGGAATGTTCAAGGCGTCCAAGCGCGGCTAGACTGTGCGCCCGCTGACCTACGCTTCGCCTGGATGCCATGAACCTGCGCACAATCCTGATTCTCGGTGCCTTGAGTGCCTTCGGCCCTCTGGCCATCGACTTCTACCTGCCGGCCTTTCCATCGATGGCCCTGGCTTTCGGCACCGATGAAAAACACGTCCAACTGACCCTGGCAGCCTATTTCCTCGGCCTGTCCATCGGCCAGCTGGCCTATGGCCCGGTGGCCGACCGTTTTGGCCGGCGCCTGCCCCTGCTGGCTGGCGTGGGGCTGTTCACCCTGGCCTCCGTGGCCTGCGCCTATGCCCCCAATCTGGAGTGGCTGATCGGTGCACGTTTTGTCCAGGCCCTGGGCGGCTGTGCCGGCATGGTGATTTCCCGCGCGGTGGTCAGCGACAAGTGCGACGCGGTGGGTTCGGCCAAGGTGTTCTCCCAACTGATGCTGGTGATGGGCCTGGCGCCGATCCTGGCGCCGATGCTCGGCGGCCTGCTGGTCAACCTGTATGGCTGGCAGTCGATCTTCATCATGCTCACGGTGTTCAGCGCCCTGTCCGGATTGGCGGTGGCCCTGGGCCTGCCGGAAAGCATGCCGGCCACGCGTCCGCGCCTGCCCTTGTCCGGAGCGCTGCGCCAGTACGGCCTGCTGCTGGCGGACCGGGTCTTTCTCGGTCACGCCCTGACCGGCGGCATCGCCATCGCCGGGATGTTTTCCTACATCGCCGGTTCGCCCTTTGTCTTTATCAAGCTCTACGGCGTGCCGGCGGAGCACTTTGGCTGGTTCTTCGGGATCAACGCCGGGGGCTTCATCCTGGTGGCGCAGATCAATGCGCGCCTGCTGGCCAAGCGCGGGCCGGCCTTTCTGCTGGCCCGCACGGTGTGGATCTACCTGGCGGCGGGCCTGACCCTGTTGGGAATCAGCGCCTTGCACACCAGCGCACTCTGGCCGCTGCTACTGCCGTTGTTCGTGTGCATCGCCAGCCTGGGCTGCATCATTCCCAACGCTGCGGCCTGTGCCATGAACGGCCAGGGCGCGCGGGCCGGCAGCGCGTCGGCGATGCTCGGTTGCCTGCAGTTCAGCGTGGCGGCGGGTGCCGCCTATCTGGTGGGGGTATTGCACGATGGCAGCGCCATGCCGATGGCCATGGTCATCTGCCTGTGCGGGGTTCTGGCGGTGAGCATGGCGGTCGTGACCCGGCGTTTGCAGAATGCCCGGGCCTTGAGAGCCGCCGAGCCTTGAGTCAGCCGACGGCGCGCTGAACCTGGGGAATCTGGTGGGGAGCTTGCAAGCGGGCCTGCAGGGTCTGGGTGAACGCCCGGGCTTCGGCCTCGCTGCGGAAAGTCACCGCATGCTGATCCAGGCGTACCTGCCATTGGGAGCCTTGAGGGTGTGCCAGTTCTTTTATCAGGATCTTCATTGCTGACCTCCTAACGCTAAAAGAGTGCGGTGCAAGGGCTGCCAGTGTAGACCCGAATACGGTCACAAATATGACCGAAATCAACTCTCGGACTGACGGCGACCAGCGGGCTTTTCTGCGCGATGGCCACCGTCCGCCAGGGCCTTAGAAACCTTCCAGAACGATCTTGCCCTTGGCCGTGCCGCTCTCCAGCACGGCATGGGCACGCCGCAAGTTGGCCGCGTTGATCTGGCCGAAATGCTCGCCCAGCGTGGTCTTCAGGGTGCCGGCGTCGATCAGCTCGGCGACCTTGTTGAGCAGCACATGCTGCTCTTGCATGTCGGCGGTTTCGAACAGCGAACGGGTGTACATGAACTCCCAGTGCAGCGACAGGCTCTTGCGCTTGAGCTTGGTCACATCGAGGCTTTTCGGGTCGTCGATCAGGGCCAGCTTGCCCTGGGGCGCCAGGGCCTCCACCAATTCATCGAGGTGAGCGTCGGTCTGGGTCAGGCTGGCCACGTGGGTCACCTGATGGATGCCGATGCGCTTGAGCTCGGCGCTCAGTGGCTGGCGGTGATCCACCACATGCTGGGCGCCAGCTCGCGGACCCAGGCCTGGGTCTGTTCCCGGGAGGCACTGCCGATCACCTTGAGGCCGGTCAGTTGCCGGGCCAGTTGGGTGAGGATCGAACCGACCCCGCCGGCGGCGCCAACGATCAGCAGGCTCTGGCCCTGGTCGCTGCGGTCCTGGCTGATCTGCAGGCGTTCGAACAGCAGCTCCCAGGCGGTGATCGCGGTCAGCGGCAGGGCCGCGGCTTCGGCAAAGCCCAGGCTCTTGGGCATATGGCCGACGATGCGTTCATCCACCGTATGCAATTGGCTGTTGCCGCCGGCCCGGGCGATGGAGCCGGCGTAGAACACCCGGTCGCCGACCTTGAACAGGCTGACCTCGCTGCCCACGGCCTTGACCACGCCGGCCACGTCCCAGCCCAGCACCTTGGCGGCGCCGCCTTCGGGCTGGACGTTCTGGCGGACCTTGGTGTCCACCGGGTTGACCGAGATGGCCTTGACTTCCACCAGCAGGTCGCGAGGGCCGGCCACCGGCTCGGGCAGTTCGATGTCTTGCAGGGACTTGGGGTCGTCGATCGGCAGGGAGGCGTAGTAGGCGATGGCTTTCATGATGAGTTCCTGATGAGTGTGAGAGTTGGGCTCAGACGAGCAATTGCAGGCGCTTGAGCTCGAAGTGCTCGATTGCTTCACGGGTCTGGGCGATGAAGTGCTGGAAGTGCGCCGTGTGGTTGTGAAATTCCAGGGCGGCTTCATCGTCCCAGCGTTCCAGTACGTAGAAGGTGCCCGGCTGCGCGGCGTCCTCATGCAGCTCGTAGTACTGGCAGCCGGCTTCCTCGCGGCTGGGCGGGACCAGGGCGCTGAGTTCGCGCTTGAGAACGGCTTGTTGCTGGGGCTTGGCGATCAGCGTCGCAATCGCGGTAAAGGCTTGGGACATGGGGTTTTCCTCAGGGGAGTCAGGCGATGGGCAGATAATTGGCTATTTCTCCTGAAGATAAAACCGGCTAAAAGAGCAGTCTCTTTCAATATTTTTTTGATAATCCGGAAATTCACCGATGCTGCGATTTGATGACCTGCAGTTGTTCGTGCGTGCCGCCGATCTGGGCAGCCTGTCGGCGGCGGCCCGGGTCATGGACCTGTCGCCGGCAGTGGCCAGCGCCGCCCTCAAGCGCATTGAAGAACACCTGGGCGCGCGCCTGCTGGCCCGCTCGACCCGCAGCCTGCGCCTGACCGCCGAGGGCGAGGGCTTTCTGGAATACGCCCGCGCCGCCTTGAGCAACCTGGATGAAGGACGGCGCCTGTTGGCCAGCGGCCAGGATCAGGTCAGCGGCGTGTTGCAACTGTCCGCGCCTTCGGACTTTGGCCGCAACCTGCTGCTGCCCTGGCTCGACGAGTTTCAGCGTGCCTACCCCAAGCTCAGCGTGCGCCTGCTGCTAGGGGACCGGATTGCCGACCTGTTCCGCCAGCCGGTGGATATCGCCCTGCGCTACGGCGAGCCGGAGGACTCCAGCCTGGTGGCCTTGCCGGTGGCCCCGGACAACCGCCGGGTGCTGTGCGCAGCTCCCAGCTACCTGGCGCGGCACGGCGAACCGCGCCAGCTGGAGCACCTGGCCCAGCACAACTGCCTGCTGTACATGCTCGACAGCCGGGCGCACGACCTCTGGAGCTTTTTTGACGGCAAGCGCGAGGTGAGCCTGACCGTCAGTGGCGACCGCTTGAGCGACGATGCCGATGTGGTGCGGCGCTGGGCCGTGGCCGGCGAGGGGATTGCCTACAAGTCCTGGCTGGACGTGGCCGGCGATGTGCTCGCCGGTCGCCTGCAGATCCTGCTGCCGGAGCTGCGCTGCGAAGGCGCGTCGTTGAACCTGCTGTGCACCCATCGGGCGCACCTGAGCAAACCGGTGAAGTTGCTGCGCGACCTGCTTCAGGAGCGTTGCGCCGAGATCAGCGCCCGCCGCCCGTAGCAGCCGGCCAACCCGGGCCCGTGCCCGGCGTCGCTGCCTGACGCGAACAGGTCGCCCTCAGCCATCCGTCCCGGCCTCGATCCCGCACACTCGGACGGTCCAGCATTCAACCGGGGGAACGGGCATGGCCATACAGGGATACAGCGCCGCCGAGCGCTTGGAACGATTGCCCATCAGCGGTTATCACCGCGTGATCTTCATCATCATCGCCCTGGCGTTTTTCTTCGATTCCATGGACCTGGCGATGATGACGTTCCTCCTCGGCTCGATCAAAACCGAGTTCGGTCTGAGCTCGGCCCAGGCCGGCCTGCTGGCCAGCTCCAGTTTCTTCGGCATGGTGCTCGGCGCGTCGCTGTCGGGCATGCTCGCCGACCGCTTCGGGCGCAAGCCGGTGTTCCAATGGAGCATCGTGCTCTGGGGCCTGGCCAGCTACCTGTGTTCCACCGCCCAGAGCGTGGACAGCCTGACCCTGTTCCGGGTGCTGCTGGGGATCGGCATGGGCATGGAGTTTCCCATCGCCCAATCGATGCTCTCGGAGATGATTCCGGCGCAACGACGCGGGCGCTACATCGCCTTGATGGACGGCTTCTGGCCCCTGGGTTTCGTTGCCTCCGGGGTGCTGTCGTATTTCCTCCTGCCGCTGATCGGCTGGCGCGACATCTTCCTGGTACTGGCGATTCCGGCGGTGTTCGTGCTGGTGATCCGTTTCTTTATTCCCGAGTCGCCGCGCTGGCTGGAGCAGGCCGGGCGGCATGCCGATGCGGACCGCGTGCTGGGCGACATCGAGAACAAGGTCCGGGCTTCCCTGGGCACGGCGCAGTTGCCGGAGCCGGTGCGCCTGCCACGCCTCGACAGTGCGCCGGGGCACTTTTTCTCCGCGCTGAAACAGATCTGGTCGCCCCTGTACCGGCAACGCACGTTGATGATCTGGAGCCTGTGGTTCTTCGCCCTGCTGGGTTTCTACGGGCTGACGTCCTGGCTCAGCGCCTTGCTGCAAACATCCGGTTTTGCCGTGACGCAGTCGGTGTACTACACGGTGCTGATTTCCCTGGGCGGGATTCCCGGGTTTCTCATGGCCGCCTGGCTGGTGGAGCGCTGGGGACGCAAGCCGGTGTGCATCGTGACCTTGCTCGGTGGCGGGGTCATGGCGTTCTTCTACGGACAGAGCGCGGTGTTTGGCGGCAACGTCGGGCTGCTGATCGGCACCGGGCTGTTGATGCAGTTCTTCCTGTTCGGCATGTGGGCGGTGCTCTACACCTACACGCCCGAGCTGTACCCGACGTCGGCCCGGGCCACGGGCTCGGGCTTTGCTTCGGCCGTTGGCCGGATCGGTTCGTTGCTGGGGCCCTTGGTGACCGGGCTGGTGTTTCCCATCACCGGGCAGGGCGGGGTGTTTGCCCTGGGGGCGGCGTGCTTCGTGATCGCGGCGGGAGTGGTCTGGCTGTTCGGGATGGAGACCCGGGGCAAGACGCTGGAGGCGTTGAGCGAGGCGGGGGGCTGATAGAGAGGGGGAGCTGTTCGCCGGCCAGCCGGCTCCTACACGAACCTGTAGGAGCCGGCTGGCCGGCGAAGGCCGTTACGGCTTGACCAGCCGCGCATCCAGGCTGTTCTGCGCCAGGCGCCGGGCCTGGTCCTGGGTCATGCCCAGGTCGGTGTACAGGGCGTGGAAGTTCTCGGTGACGTAGCCGCCGAAGTAGGCCGGGTCATCGGAGTTGACCGTGACCTTCACCCCGCGCTCGAGCATTTGCAGGATGTTGTGCTGGGACATGTGGTCGAACACGCAGAGCTTGGTGTTGGACAGCGGGCACACGGTCAGCGGGATCTGCTCGTCGATGATGCGCTGCATCAGCCGCTCATCCTCGAAAGCGCGTACGCCGTGGTCGATGCGCTGGATCTTCAGAAGGTCCAGGGCTTCCCAGATGTACTCCGGCGGGCCTTCCTCGCCGGCGTGGGCGACGGTCAGGAAGCCTTCGCTGCGGGCGCGGTCGAAGACCCGCTGGAACTTGCTCGGCGGGTGACCCATTTCCGAACTGTCCAGGCCCACGGCAACGAAGGCATCGCGGAACGGCAGCGCCTGGTCGAGGGTTTTCTGTGCTTCTTCTTCGCTCAAGTGGCGCAGGAAGCTGAGGATCAGGCCGCTGGTGATGCCCAGTTGCTGTTCGCCGTCCTTGAGGGCGGCGGCGATGCCGTTGAGCACCACTTCGAACGGGATACCGCGGTCGGTGTGGGTCTGCGGATCGAAGAACGGCTCGGTGTGGATCACGTTCTGCTCTTTGCAGCGCAGCAGGTAGGCCCAGGTCAGGTCGTAGAAATCCTGGGAGGTGCGCAGCACATCGGCGCCCTGGTAATACAGGTCGAGGAATTCCTGCAGGTTGTTGAAGGCGTAGGCCTTGCGCAGGGTTTCGACGTCGCTCCAGGGCAGGGCGATCTTGTTGCGTTCGGCCAGGGCGAACAGCAGTTCCGGTTCCAGGGAACCTTCCAGGTGCAGGTGCAACTCGGCCTTGGGCAAGGCGTTCAGCCAGTCATACATGGTGTTGTCTCATCAGGTGCAGGCGGGCGCTGCGAGAGTGATGCGCTGCCGGGGCCGTGCCCTTCTCTGGGGAACTGGCGGCGGTTGCGGCTATCGCCAGGTTTTCACCGGGCCCGAAAAAGCCGCCATTCTACATCTGGCGGCGCCATTGTTCGGTAAAACCTGACCGAATGGGCGATCAGGCCTGCTCCAGCTCCCGGCGATAGGCGTAGGTGTCGGCAAAGCGCGACAGCAGGAATTCGGCGCAGGTGGTCACCGGGTACTTGGCCGGGTGCTCCGCGTCCTGGCAGCCGGGCAGGCATTCGATGCGGGTGTCCGGGTGCGGTTCGGCAAAGAACGGCATCGAGTAGCGGTCCACCCCCAGCGGGCTGATGACCCGGTGCGGGGTCGACAGGTAACGGTCGTTGCTCCAGCGCGCCATCATGTCGCCGAGGTTGACCACGAAGCTGCCTTCGATGGGCGGCGCATCGATCCACTGCCCCTGGACGTTGCGCACCTGCAAGCCACCGGCGGTGTCCTGGTAGAGCAGGGTGATGCAGCCATAGTCGGTGTGGGCGCCGGCGCCTTGCTGTTCTTCGCTGCTGGCGGTGTGGCGCGGCGGGTAGTGGATCAGCCGCAGCACGCTGACCGGGTCCTGGAAGCGGCGGTCGAAGAAGTCGCGCTCGATGCCCAGGGCCAGGGTCATGGCCCGCAGCAGGGTCTGGGCCAGGGCCTGCATGTCCTGGTAGTGCTGCTCCATCAGGTCTTTCCAGCCGGGCAGGTGCGGGTGGCGGTTGGGGCCGCGCAGGGGCTTGTCCGCCACTACCTCGGGATGGTCATACGGCAGGTGCAGGCCCATGTCGAAGGTTTCCTTGAGGTCGCTGGGCTTGCCCGGGTCCAGTTGCTCGGTGGCGATGGCGCCGTAGCCGCGGTGGTGGCGGCTCTGGGTGATGTCGATCTTGAGTTTTTCGGCGCTGGGCAGGGCGAAGAAATGCTTGGCCATGGCCAGCAATTGCTCGATGCGTTGTGCGCTGATCGGGTGACCCTTGATGTAGAAGAAGCCCCACTCACGACAGGCGCGGTCGATCTGTTTGGCGACACTGTCCCAGCCTGGCTGGGCCTCCTGATACAGCGGGCTGATATCGATGATCGGCAGTTGATGCATGAAATGGCTCCCATCCGGTTGACGGTCCGCCGTCGCTGCCGGATGTTCCGGCAGCGACGACCAGCTTATTTGGGGAGGTCTGCCTTCAGGCCTTCGACGTAGTAGTTCATCGAGGCCAGTTCGGCATTGCTGGCGCTGACCCCCGCGGCGATTTTCTCGACCCCGGCCTGGTCCTTGATCGGGCCGGTGAACGGGTGGAACTCGCCGCTCTTGATGCTGGCGATGATCTGCTCGGCCTCGGTTTTCACCGGGGCCGGCAGCAGGTCGCTGAGGGGCAGCTCAACCGTACCCTCTTTCAGGCCGCCCCAGTAGTCCTGGGATTTCCAGCTGTGATCGAGCACCCCCTGGGTGGCCTGGATGTAGTGCGGGGCCCAGTTGTTGACGATGGAGGTCAGCACCGCCTTGGGGCCGAAGTGGGCCATGTCCGAGGCGTAGCCCACCGCATACACGCCACGGCGTTCTGCGGCCTGGATCGGCGCCGGGCTGTCGGTG
Organism: Pseudomonas sp. Os17; assembly: GCF_001547895.1. Taxonomy (NCBI): domain Bacteria; kingdom Pseudomonadati; phylum Pseudomonadota; class Gammaproteobacteria; order Pseudomonadales; family Pseudomonadaceae; genus Pseudomonas; species Pseudomonas sp. Os17. The sequence continues at coordinate 798,604 of NZ_AP014627.1, forward strand.
TGCTGGAAGATCACGTCGGCGCCCTGGTCGATCAGGGCGTTGGCGGCGTCGGCTTCCTTGCCCGGGTCGAACCAGGAGTTGACCCACACCACCTTGATCTCGGTGCCCGGGTTGTACTTGTTCAGGGCCAGCTGGATGGCGTTGATGTCGCGGATCACCTCCGGGATCGGGAACGAGGCGACGTAGCCGATCTTCTTGCTCTTGGTCATCTTCGCCGCGAGAAAGCCGCCGACGTAACGCCCCTCGTAGGTGCGCGCCAGGTAGGTGCCAAGGTTCTTGTCCTGCTTGTAGCCGGTGGCGTGTTCGAAGGTCACCTTGGGGAACTGCTTGGCGACTTTCAGGGTGGGGTTCATGTAGCCGAAGGAGGTGGTGAAGATCAGGTCGTAGTTGTCCTTGGCCATGTTGCGGATCACCCGCTCGGCATCGGCGCCTTCGGCCACGTTCTCGACGTAGTTGGTCTTGATCTGCTCGCCGAACTTTTCCGCCAGGGCCTTGCGTCCCTGCTCATGCTGATAGGTCCAGCCGTGGTCGCCGATGGGGCCGATGTAGACGAAGCCGACCTTCAGCGGGTCGGCGGCGCTGGCGGTGAGACTGGCACTCAGGCCGATGGCGGCGGCCAGGGCGCAGAGCAGCTTGTGCAACGGGCGTGTATGCATGAATGGAAGCTCCATCTTGTTGTGAGGGGGGCGGGCGGCAAACGCTGCAGGCCAATGCAAATAGCTGACCAACAGGACAACAAAGATGGCGGTGCGCCGGCGAGGCGGTTTCTACGGGGGCTTTGGGGCGCGCTTTTCGCTGGCAAGCCAGCTCCTACGGGGCTGGAATGTTGGAGCCGGCTTGCCGGCGAAGGGCTTTCAAGATCCAACCCGGTGCGCGGTGCCTGAGGCTGGTGCACTAACATGCAACGAAACGTTAGTGACCCGAAGCAGTCTTTTACTCATCTCCTGTACTCGTTTTTATTTCCGTCAAAGGACTGCAATGTTCACTTCCCTCAAGCAAGAACAGTTTTTGCTGCTTGCGCTGCTGGCGGCCGTGGCCGCCTATCCCCTGGAACACCTGTTGCTCAATAGCGGCCAAGGCATCGCCCTGATGGCCGGGTTGGTGCTGATCGGCTTTATCGTCATCGCCTCGATGCGCGTCGCCCATCACGCCGAACTGCTGGCGGAAAAGGTCGGCGACCCCTACGGCACCATGATCCTGACCCTGGCCGCTGTGTTGGTGGAGGTGGTGATCCTGGCCATCATGATGAGCAACGAAGCCTCGCCGACCCTGGTGCGCGACACCATCTATTCGGCGGTGATGCTGGACATCAACGGCATCCTCGGCCTGGCCGCGCTGATGGGCGGCATCAAGCACGGCGAGCAGCCCTACAACGACGATTCGGCGCGCACCTACAGCGTGATGATCCTCACCGCCATGGGCGTGTCGATGGTGGTGCCGGAGTTCATCCCCGAGGCCGACTGGAAGGTCTACTCGGCCTTCACCATCGGTGCGATGGTGGTGCTCTACACCCTGTTCCTGCGCATGCAGGTCGGGCCCCACAGTTACTTCTTCAGCTACAGCTACCCGGAAAAGCGCCGCAGTAAAGAGGCCCAGGAACAACCCCAGGCCATCAACCTGGCCTGGAGCATCGGCATCCTGGTGTTCGGCGTGGTGGTGATCGGCGCCTTGGCCGAGGTGATGTCCAAGACCCTGGACCTGGGGCTGGAAGGCACGGGCGCACCGCCGGTGATCACGGCGATCCTGGTGGCGGCCATTTCCGCTGCGCCGGAAATTCTCACCGCCCTGCGCGCGGCCCTGGCCAACCGCATGCAGTCGGTGGTCAACGTGGCCCTGGGCGCGTCCCTGTCGACGGTGATCCTCACGGTGCCGGTGATGGAGGCCATGGCCCTGTACACCGGCCAGCCGTTCCAGATGGCCATGACCCCGGTGCAGACGGTGATGGTGTTCATCACCCTGATCGTCAGCGCGATCAACCTCAACGACGGTGAAACCAACGCCATCGAGGGCATGACTCACTTCGTGCTGTTTGCCACCTTCATCATGCTGTCGCTGCTGGGTCTTTAAAGCGGCTGCGCTGACTGGATGGCACAGCGAAAGCTGACTCCGGGGGCATTCCAGGCCGCGAGTGCCCCCCAGCTCCAACGACGCACGGTGCTGGCCGAGGGCGAAAAGGTCGGGTCGTTGGCATTTACGTTGTTGGCGCCCCGTTGCGCCCGATAAATGCCTGTTTCAGGCCCTTGCGGGTTCTCCACGGGAGACTCGCGATAGTAGTGTTTATCGTACCAATCGTTGACCCATTCACTGGCGTTGCCGGTGAGGTTGTAGAGGCCCAGCGGATTGGGCACGAACCTATGCACGGCGAAGGTTTCGTTGTCGTCAGGGGCCGGGAAGTTGCGGCCGTAATCCAGATTGCCATTGTCGGTGGCGAACATCACCGGTTGGCCGCGGTTGCGCGCCGCATATTCCCATTGGGCCTCGGTGGGTAGATCGACGGGATAGCCGCTGAGCTCTGCCAGCCAGCCGCAGTAATCCTTGGCTTCTTGCCATTCTTTAGACGCCGGGGCGGGCAGGTTTGCCTGGTAAAGGTGCTTCATCTCGGCGATTTCGCGCAGTTTTGCGTCGAACGGCGGCTTGCCTTGCGCGAGGAAGAACAGATCGAAATCGCCCAGGGTGGTTTGCAACGAGGACAGGTAATAGCTGCTCAATTTGACCGGATGAACGAAGTCGTCATCGACCTCGAGGCTGATCCGCTCCATTTTTTCCGGGGCCACGCCACAGGGCCATTGGCACAAGGCCTGTGGGTCGAAGCCACGGGGCCAGCCGAAATCGCCCATCTGGAATTCGCCCCCTTCAATCAACACCATGTTGTCCAGCGAGCGGACCACTGTGTTGAGTACGGCCTCGCGGTTTTGTGGGGACAGATTCGGGTATTTACGGCTGATGGTCGACGCAATTTCTGCCACTTTTTCAGCTGACAGCACGTTGCTGGGCGGGCCAGCAACCTCCTGTTTCTCGCAGCCTGAAATCAGCAGCGCGACGCAGAGCGCCAGTCCGTACTTTGGTTTCACGTAATGTCCCTATAGCGGTTCGTTCGAGGGCGGAAACTAACATGTTTCCTCAATCCGATTCCGCTTAAGGCGCAGGCGAGGGATCGGGTCCCTCGCCGTTGGACTCAACGATCAGCTACCGGCGATCAACTGCCGGGCCGCCTGGCTGTGATCGGCGATCAGGTTTTTCAGGTCCAGCCCTTCGACCTGGCCATCAATCACCCGCCACTGGCCGCCGATCATGACCCGATCCGCCCGATCCGCGCCGCACAACAGCAGTGCCGAAACCGGATCATGGCTGCCCGAGAAACGCAGTTCATCGAGCTTGAACAACGCCAGGTCCGCCTGCTTGCCCACCGCCAGCTCGCCGATGTCGGTGCGGCCCAGCAGGCTCGCCGAACCCCGGGTCGCCCAGCCCAGTACCCGCTCCGGGGTGATCTTCTCGGCGCCGTAGCGCAGGCGCTGGATGTACAGCGCCTGCCGCGCTTCGAGGATCATGTTCGACGCATCGTTGGACGCCGAACCGTCCACGCCCAAGCCCAGGGGCGCGCCGGCGTCGGTCAGCTCGATGCTGGGGCAGATGCCGGAGGCCAGGCGCATGTTCGAACTCGGGCAATGGCAGATGCCGGTGCCGGCAGCGCCCAGGCGGGCGATTTCATCCGGGTTGAAGTGGATGCCGTGGGCCAGCCAGGTACGCGGACCGAGCCAGCCGACGCTGTCCAGGTAATCCACGGTGCGCAGGCCGAAGCGCTGCAGGCAGAAGTCTTCTTCGTCGAGGGTTTCGGCGAGGTGAGTGTGCAGGCGCACATCGAGTCCGTTGGCCAGTTCGGCGCTGGCCGACATGATTTCCGGGGTCACCGAGAACGGCGAGCACGGCGCCAGGGCGATCTGGATTTGCGCGCCGTCGCCACGCTCGTGGTACTGGCGAATCAGGCGCTGACTGTCGTCGAGAATCACCTGGCCTTCCTGCACGGTCTGTTGCGGTGGCAGGCCGCCGTCCTTTTCGCCCAGGCTCATGGAACCGCGGGTGAGCATGGCGCGCATGCCCAGTTCACGCACGCTTTCGACTTGCACGTCGATGGCGTTTTCCAGGCCGTCGGGAAACAGGTAGTGATGGTCGGCGGCGGTGGTGCAACCGGAGAGTAGCAGTTCGGCCAGCGCCACTTTGGTGGCCAGGGCGAGCTTTTCCGGGGTCAGCCGGGCCCAGACCGGGTACAGGGTCTTGAGCCAGGGGAACAGCGGCTGGTTGACCACCGGCGCCCAGGCCCGGGTCAGGGTTTGGTAGAAGTGATGATGGGTGTTGATCAGGCCCGGCAGCAACACGTGCTCGCGGGCATCGAAGACCTGCTGGCAGGGGCTTGCAGGCTGTTGGCCCTGGCCCAGCACTTCAACGATCAGACCGTCTTGCAGCACCAGGCCGCCACGGGCGTCGAGGGCATTGCCGGTGAAGATGGCCAGGGGATTTTTTAACCAGGTACGGGTCGCAGGCATGGTGGCCGGCTCCTCTGAAAGTGGGTTCAGGTTAGCCAGCTCAGTGTTGCCCTGTCTGCTGATCCAGGGTCGCCGCAAGGGGCGAGGTGCGCAGTCTAGCGAAAGATTTGCCGGGGGACAAAACTTGCCGTTTGCCCCCCGTTGCAGCGCCTTGGCAGCGCTGTGCAAGCACTGCCTGGGACACTGGTTGCAGGGGTTGCGGGCTTACCAGGGGATGGTTTCGCCCTTGTAGTTGACGAAGTGATGCCCGCCCTTGCCGGTGTAGGCATTGACCTGGGCGATCAGCCCGCGGGTGCTGGTTTCCACGTCGATGTCGGCACCTTCGCCGCCCATGTCGGTCTTCACCCAGCCCGGGTGCAGCGAGAGCACGGTCAGCTTCTGTTGCAGCTGGGTGACGAAGCTGTTGGTCATGGAGTTCAGCGCCGCCTTGCTGGCCTTGTACAGCGCCAGTTCCGGAGCATCCGGCATGGTCACGCTGCCCAGCACCGAACTCATGAACGCCAGCACGCCGCTGTCCTTGCGGATCTGCCCGACAAAGCGCTGGGCCAGGTTGATTGGCGCCACGGCGTTGGTGAAGAACAGTTGGCCGACTTCGGCCAGGGTCGCGTGGCCCGGCAACTGGTTGTCCGGGCCCTTGACCCCGGCGTTGACGAACAGCAGGTCGAACACCTGATCCTTGAGCTTGTGGCTGAGGGCGATCACGGCTTGCTGATCGTCCATGTCCAGCTGCTCGATCTGCACCTTGCCCAACGCTTGCAGGGCCTCGGCCTTGTGCGGGTTGCGCACGGTGGCAGTGACCTGCCAGCCGTCTTCGAGCAGGCGCTGGACCAGGCCGAGGCCCAGGCCCCGGGAAGCGCCGATGATCAGAGCGGTTTTTGCCGTGGACATGAGGAGGCTCCTTGAGAAATGAGGATCACGGATTCAATGGACAGGCTTGGCCGAGCCGCGGTTGCAGCGCCTGGCGCAAGTGCCCCGGTTCGCTTGCGCGGTCTTGATGCCGAGCCGCAATGACCGCCTCTCGGGCGGACAGTCGCGACACCTTTTGGCGCTGCGCGGGGACGCGGCCAGCCCGCGTCGCGGGTCGAAGCTCAGGGTGTGGTGGCTGACGGCGCAGGCGGCGGCCAGTTGTGCAATGCGCATGCGTGGGGCTCGAAAGGGCTTGACCCTGGAGCATACTCCAGGCTTTAGCCTGCGCGCTCCTTGAATCGATGGAGCGACATCTATGTGGACGACCGAGCAGTATCGGACATTGGTCCGGGCCAGCGGCTGGTATGACTTGCTGATGACCCTGGCCTTTGTCACCCCCTGGAGTTTCATGGCCCTGCACGGGTTGCTACAGGACACGGCCCAGGCCTTGCACCTGGCGGGCAGCCTGCCGCCTTTCGAACCGACCCACCTGTTGATGGCCAACCTGATGGGCTCGATTGTCTGTGTGTGGGCGGTGCTGCGGATTCGCGATCCGCAGCAGGCGTTTGGCCGATATGACGCGGTGGGACGCATCCTTTTCGCCAGCTGGCAGCTTTATGCCCTGATGCACGGCGCCACGGCGCTGCTCTGGGGGATCCTGTTGTTCGAGCTGGCCTGGTGCGTGGCGCAGTTGCTGCCGGTCAAAAGCGTCGTTGGCAAGCCGGCTGCAGCGGGGCGCGTGCCGGTCATCTAATGGCCCGCCTGCCATGGCTGGCCCAGGGACACCGGTGCGTACAGGCGAGTGCGCAAGGCGTCCCTGGACAGCAGCACCAGCACCAGGATGGTCGCGGCATAGGGCAGCATCGCCAGCAGGTTGGCCGGAATCGCCAGCCCCAGGCCCTGGGCCACCAGGTGCAGGATGCTGGCCAGGCCGAACAGGTAGGCGCCGAGCAACAGGCGCCACACGCGCCAGCTGGCGAACACCACCAGGGCCAGGGCGATCCAGCCGCGACCGGCGCTCATGTTCTCGGCCCACATCGGCGTGTAGGCCAGGGACAGGTAGGCCCCGGCCAGCCCGGCCATGGCGCCGCCGAACAGCACTGCGAGCGTCCGCACCCGCAGCACCGGCAGGCCCATGGCACTGGCGGCGTCGGGGTTTTCGCCGACGGCCTGGATGATCAGGCCGATCCGGCTCTTGAGGATGACCCAGGCCACCAGGGCGAACAGGACGAAGGACAGGTACACCAGCGGGTCCTGGGCGAACAGCATGCGGCCGATCAGCGGGATGTCGCTGAGCAACGGCAGTGCCAGGGGTTCGAATCCGGTCAGGGGCTTGCCGACCCAGGCCGCGCCGACAAAGCTCGACAGGCCGACGCCGAAAATGCTCAGGGCCAGTCCGGTGGCCACCTGATTGGCGTTGAACACCAGGGCCACCAGGGCGAACAGCGCCGACAGCAGCATGCCCGCCGCCATCGCCAGCAGTACCCCGAGCCACAGCTGCCCGCTGTTGAGGGCGACGATAAACCCCACCACCGCGCCGAACAGCATCATGCCTTCCTGGCCGAGGTTGAGAACCCCGCTTTTTTCACAGATCAGCTCCCCCAGGGCCACCAGCAGCAAGGGCGTGCCGCAGCGGACCATGGCGTAGAAGATGTTGCTCAGCAGATCGATGTCCATCACAGGGCTCCGGCGGTTGCGCTGAGGGGAGTGTCGCGGCGTGCCCAGCGCAGGTTCAGGCGCGGCCGGTAGAGGATCAGTACGTCGCAGGCCAGGAGGAAGAACAGCATCATTCCCTGGAACAGCTGGGTGATGGCCTGGGGCAGGTTGAGGGTCATCTGCGCGCTTTCGCCACCGATGTACAGCAGCGCCATGAGCAGGCTGGAGAACAGGATGCCGATCGGGTTCAGGCGCCCGAGAAAGGCCACGGTGATCGCGGCATAGCCATAGCCGGGGGAGACTTGCGGCACCAGCTGGCCGATGGGGCCGCTGACTTCGCAGACCCCGGCCAACCCGGCCAGGGCGCCGCTGATCAACAGCGCCAGCCAGATCAGGCGCTTTTGGCGGAAGCCGACGAAACCGGCGGCGCGGGCATCCAGGCCCAGCACCTTGATCTGGAAGCCGACAAAGCTTTTCTGCAACAGCACCCAGACCGCCACCAGGGCCAGCAGGGCAAAGTACACCCCGGCGTGAACCCGGCCGTCGTCCATCAACAGCGGCAGGCGGCTGAAGTCGCCGAACATCGCCGACTCGGGAAAGTTGAACCCGGCGGGGTCCTTCAAGGGGCCGTGCACGCAATACAGCAACAGGTTCAGGGCGATGTAGTTGAGCATGATGCTGGTGAGGATTTCATTGGCGTTGAAGCGCGTGCGCAACCAGGCGGTGAGCCCGGCCCAGGCGGCCCCGGCCAGGGTGCCGGTGAGCAGGATCAGCACCAGTGCCCAGCGACTTTGCAACTCGATGAGGTTGACTGCCAGGGCACTGCCGGCCAGGGCCCCGAGCAGCAGTTGGCCTTCGGCGCCGATGTTCCAGATACGGGCCCGGTAGGCCACCGCCAGGCCCAGGGCGCAAAGCAGGATCGGCAGCGCCTTGACCAGCAGTTCGGAGACGCCATACAGGTCGCTGAGCGGCGCGATCAGCAAGGTGTGCAAGGTCAGTATCGGGTCCTGTCCCAGGGCCATGAACAGCAGGGCGCCACAGCCCAGGGTCAGCAGCGCGGCCAGCAGGGGCGAGCAGCCGAGCATCAGGCGTGATTGCCGTCCGCGGGGTTCGAGTGAAAGCAGCATGGACGACTCCGTTACACCGCTAAGGCGGGGGCTGAAGGGGACGGGGTGAAATCGCCGGCCATCCAGCCGCCGATTTCCACCAGGGAGGTGTCGGCGCAGTCCTTCAACGCCGACAGGCGACCGCTGCACAGGGCGCCGATGCGATCGCTGATCTGCAGCAGTTCATCCAGGTCTTCGGAGATCACCAGGATCGCCGCCCCGGCGTCGCGCAGGGCGATCAGTGCCTGGTGAATGGTGGCGGCAGCGCCCACGTCCACGCCCCAGGTCGGGTGTGCGGCGATCAGCAGGCGTGGCTGCTGGAGGATTTCGCGCCCGAGGATGAATTTCTGCAGGTTGCCGCCGGACAGGCTGCGGGCCGGGCTTTGGGCGTCGCCGGTCTTGACCCCGAAGCGCTGGATGATGCGCTCGGCCAGGGCCCGGACCCGGGATCGTCGAATCAGGCCGTGGCGCACCAGTCCCTGCTCGAAGGCGCTGAGCAGGGCGTTGTCTTCCAGGCTCAGCTCCGGCACGGCGCCGTGCCCCAGGCGTTCGGCGGGGACGAAGGCCAGGCCCTTCCGGCGCCGCGCATCGGGGTACAGGTGGCCCACCGCCTGGCCGGCAAAGCAGATGCGTCGGGCCTCGTCGGCTGCCAGGCGCTGCTCGCCGCTGAGCAGCGCCAGCAGCTCGTCCTGGCCATTGCCGGCGACCCCGGCGATGCCGACGATCTCGCCGCTGCGCAGGGTCAGGTCGATGGCCTTGAGCGAGCAGCCAAAGGGATCGGGGCTGTGCCAGCTGAGGTGGTCGATGCGCAGGAAGTCATGGCTGCCCCGGGCTTTGGGGTGCTCGGTGATCATCGCCGCGGCGTCGCCGACCATCAGCCGCGCCAGTTCCGGGTCCGAGCACTGCGCAGGAATGCAGTGCCCGGCCACCCGGCCTGCGCGCAGCACGGTGGCGCTGTGGCACAGGGCGCGCACCTCGCCGAGCTTGTGGCTGATGAACAGGATGCTGCAGCCCTCGTCGGCCAGCCGGCGCAGGGTCATGAACAGATCGTCGGCCTCCCGGGGCGTCAGGACCGAGGTCGGTTCGTCGAGGATCAGCAGACGGATGTCCTGCATCAGGCAGCGCACGATCTCCACCCGCTGGCGCTCGCCGATGGACAGGCTGTGCACCAGGCGCTGGGGTTCCAGGGGCATGCCATAGCGCTGGGAAACCTCGCGGATCCCGGCTTCCAGCTGGTTCGGCGTGCCCGCGCCGCGGCCCATGGCCAGGGCGATGTTCTGCGCCACGCTGAGGGTTTCGAACAACGAGAAATGCTGGAACACCATGCCGATGCCCAGGCTCCGGGCCTGGGCCGGGTTGGCGATGGACTGACGGCGCCCTTGCCAGAGCAGCTCTCCGGAATCGGCCTGGACCACCCCGTAGATGATCTTCATCAAGGTGCTTTTGCCGGCGCCGTTTTCCCCCAGCAAGGCATGGATTTCCCCGGGGGCGATGCTCAGGTCGATGGCGTCGTTGGCCAGGCAGCCGGGGTAGCGTTTGCTGATCTGGCGCAGTTGCAGGCGCGGTGTGGGGACAACGGGCACGGCGGAATTGGGCATGGCTGGCTCGACGGCTGGGCGGTGTGCCTGTGGATAAAGCAATTTCCTGGCCAGTGGGTCAGAAAAACCGGGAGGTCCCTCAGGCATGCACCTTGAGCGATGAGCCACGACCCCGGACGAGCACCAGTTCGGGGCAAAGTGCTTGAAACGGCTCCTTTTTTGTCCGCCAGCCGGTGAGCGAAAAATGATCAGTTGCCTGCAGGCCCTGTGGCGTCAGGGGCTGAAGCAGCCTTGCACGGGTTATCCACAGCTTGCTCCACAGTAATTGTGTGCAAGCCGCCGGCTTGGGCATAAGCCGGGGGCGGTTGTTTCCGAACCGCGATAAAGCGCCCTAAGCTGCTGTTTTTCAGTACAAAAAGCTCGGCCCTGGGATTTTTGGACAAAAACTGAGCAAAGCCCGCAAAGCCACGTTGCAGAAGGGTTGCAGCGCTATGTGCTCAGGTTATCCACAGGCGGGTGCACAGCCGATGTGGGCAACTGCGCCCGGGGTGCCCAGGTTATGCACAAGGTGGCCGGGCCGGCTTGGTGCGTTCAGCGCTGCAAGAGGATGCGTCCGCGGCTGAGGTCGGCCAGTTGCTGTTGCAGGGTATCGATCAGGGCTTCACCCAGAGCCAGTTGCAGCTCCACGCCGTTGGCGGTGAACGCTTCATCCACCAGTAATCCGCCCAGTTCGGCGATGCGCAGTTTGACCAGGGCCAGCTCGCTGAAGCTGCAGGCGCAGCGCAGCGGCACACGGTTGACCAGGGCAATGCGTTCGGCGCTCTGCAGGCATTTGTTGGCGCCGCCGCCGTAGGCTCGGGCCAGGCCGCCGGTGCCCAACTGAATGCCGCCGTACCAGCGGATCACCAGTACCGCCACCTGATCGCAGTCCTGGGCTTCGATGGCCGCGAGGATCGGTCTGCCGGCGGTGCCGCCGGGTTCGCCGTCGTCGTTGCTGCGGTACTGGTCGCCCAGTTTCCACGCCCAGCAGTTATGGGAGGCGTTGAGGTCACTGTGCTGCTGGATGAAGGCTTGGGCCTCGGCCGCGCTGCTGATGGGCGCGGCGAAGGTGATGAAGCGGCTTTTGCGAATCTCCTCGCGGTATTCGCAAAGGCCGGCCAGGGTAAAGGGCATGGGCGTCAGTCTTTCTGGGCGGGAGTCAGGCCACAGCCTTTGAGAATGATGCGGATCAGGTTGTTGCCGGCCGCTTCGAAGTCCTGCTTGGTCAGGCGGCTGCGGCCGGTGACGCGGCAGATCTGGGTGGCGAAGTCGGCGTAGTGCTGGGTGCTGCCCCAGAGCAGGAAGATCAGGTGCACCGGATCGACCGGGTCCATCTTGCCGGCGTCGATCCAGGCCTGGAACACCGCGGCGCGGCCCTGGAACCAGGCGCGGTAGTCCTGGCTGAAGTATTCGCTGAGGCATTCGCCGCCGCTGATGATTTCCATGGCGAAGATCCGCGAGGCCTGGGGCTGGCGCCGGGAAAACTCCATCTTGGCGCGAATGTAGCGGGTCAGGGCCTCGGCCGGATCGTCCTCGGCGGTGAGGGTGTTGAAGGTGCTGTCCCAGAGTTCGAGGATGTTGCTCAGCACCGCGATGTACAGCCCCAGCTTGTTGGTGAAGTAGTAGTGCAGGTTGGCCTTGGGCAGCCCGGCGTTCTGCGCAATGGTGTTCATGCTGGTGCCTTTGAAGCCGTGACGGGCGAACTCGTCCTCGGCGGCCTGGATGATGGCCTCTTCATTCTTCTGCCGAATGCGGCTGGCGGGTTTGCCGGGGTGAGGAGTGCTGTGGGCGGGGACTTCAAAGGTCATGGAGGTTTCCGAGCAAGTCTGTGGGTGCAACCTGTGCGTTGATAGCGCACCCACGTGGATCAGACAAGCCTTGGTGCGACAAAAGCTTCAGCGGGCGTTCAGGCCGGGTTTTTCCGGCGCCGGATTTATGTCGTTCGGCAGGCTTTTGCCCTCCGGCAGCAGCAGGCACATGAGCAGTGCAGTGAGGCCGCCGCTGGTGATTGCCGAGTCGAACAGGGTCTGCACCACCTGGGGCAGCAGGTGCAGCAGGTTCGGTTGTGCGGCGATGCCCAGGCCGACGCCGAAGGACGTGGCGATGATCAGCATGCTGCGCCGGTCCAGGGGCGCCTGCGCGAGAATGCGTACCCCGGCGGCGGCGACACTGCCGAACATCACCAGGGTGGCGCCACCGAGTACCGGTTTGGGGATCTGTTGCAGCAAGGCGCCGATCAGCGGGAACAGCCCCAGGCAGAACAGGATCAGGCCGATGTACAGGCCGACGAAGCGGCTGGCCACGCCGGTCAGCTGAATCACGCCGTTGTTCTGGGCGAAGGTGGTGTTGGGAAAGGCGCTGAAGGTGGCGGCGATCAGGCAACTGACGCCGTCCCCCAGGACCCCGCCCTTGAGCCGACTTATATAGGAAGGACCGCTGATGGGCTGGCGCGCCAGCATGCAGTTGGCGGTGAGGTCGCCGACGGTTTCCAGGGTGCTGATCAGGTAGATCAGGGCGACGGGGACGAAGGCGCTCCAATCGAAACTGAAACCGTACTTGAAGGGTTGCGGCAGGCTGATCAACGGCAGGTCGGGCAGGGGCTGGGGCACCAGCTTGCCGCTGAACCAGGCCACCAGGCTGCCCAGGGCCAGGCCGATGATGATGGCGCTGAGGCGAATCCACGGGGTGTCGCTGCGGTTGAGCACAATGATGGTCAGCAGCACCAGCAGGCCCAGGCCGAGATTGCCCGGGGCGCCGAAGTCCGGGGCATTGAAGCCGCCTCCCAGATCGGTGATGCCGACCTTGATCAGGCTGATGCCGATCAGGGTGATGACGATGCCGGTGACCAGCGGGGTGATGACCCTTCGCAGTTGCCCGATAAAGCGGCTGAGGACGATCTGTACCAGGGCGCCGAAGAAGCACACGCCGAAGATCATCGCCAGGATGTCTTCCGGGCTGCCGCCCCTGTGCTTGACCAGGAACCCTGCCGCCAGCACCGCCCCCAGGAAGGCGAAACTGGTGCCTTGCAGGCAGATCATTCCGGCGCCGATGCCCCAGGGGCGACGTGCCTGGATAAAGGTGCCGACCCCGGACACCATCAGCGCCATGCTGATCAGGTAGGGCAGGTGGGTGGACAGGCCCAGGGCCGAGCCTATGACCAGCGGCGGGGTAATGATGCCGACAAAGCTGGCCAGCACGTGCTGCAGGGCGGCAAGCAGCGCGGCCGGGGGACGCGGGCGGTCGTTGAGGCCGTAGATCAGTTCAGTGGGGCGGGAAGGGTCGGACGACATGGCATGGAACTCGGGCTGAGGGTTCTGGATGCCCGGGTCTGTGCAAAAAGCTGTCCAAGTGATCAGTTTATTGTCGAAAATATCGCTCCGGGCCTTTGAATGCGCGGCTTTGCCGGGGCCGGACGGGGATTCAGCGAGTCGCCGCCAGGCTCTCCAGAAAGCTCTCCAGCACCAAGTGGGGGCGCCGTCCCTTGCGAGTGACCGAAGACAGGCTCAGGTCATAGAAGCGCGACTTGGGCTTGAGGGCGCGCAACCGGCCCTGTTGGACCCAGAGAGCGGCGTAGTGGTCGGGCAGGTAGCCGATGTAGCGTCCGGTGAGGATCAGGAACGCCATGCCTTCTCGGTCGGATGCACTGGCGGTGCAGTTCAGCGCCTGGTAATGGGCCTGGATCTCCGCCGGCAGGCGGAAGGTCGGGGCAATGGCGTCCTGGTCGTTGAGGCGCTGGTCGTCCAGTTGCCTGTCGTCGACATAGAACAGCGGGTGGCCCACCGCGCAGTACAGCAATGAGCGTTCGTCGTACAGCGGCTGATACTCCAGCCCGGACAGGGCGCTGGCCTGGGGCACGACGCCGACGTGCAGGCGGCCGTCGAGTACCCCTTGCTCGACCTCGCTGGGGGCGATCATGCGGATCTGGATCTGCACATCCGGCCCGCGCTCCTTCAGTTGCGCCAGGGCGTGGGTGATGCGCATGTGGGGCAGGGTCACCAGGTTGTCGGTGAGGCCGATGATCAATTCGCCCCGCAGATGGTGGTGCAGGCCGTTGACCTCGGTGCGAAAGCTTTCCAGGGCACTGAGCAGTTGCAGGGTCGACTGATAGACCTCGCGGCCTTCCTCGGTGAGGGAAAAACCGGCGCGTCCGCGTTGGCACAGGCGCAGGCCGACGCGCTGTTCCAGGTCGCTCATCTGTTGGCTGATGGCCGAGCGGCCGATGCCGAGTACGGTTTCTGCGGCCGAGAAGCCGCCGCACTCCACCACGCTGCGAAAGATCCGCAGCAGGCGGATATCAAAGTCGCTGACTTGCGCCAGCGGGTCGGCTCGACGGCTGCTCATAGTTTAGTGGGGGCCAGACTGAAGGTTATTAAAGTTGGATTTCACCGACTTTATAGCCGTGGCAACTTAGTCGCAACAACGCTTTTGTTCCTATGCCGCTTCATTGCCTCGCGAGGTTTTGCTCATGAACATGCCGGAAACCGCTCCTCAGTCCCTGGCCAGTCAGCTCAAGCTTGACGCTCACTGGATGCCCTACACCGCCAACCGCAACTTCCAGCGTGACCCGCGGCTGATCGTCGGCGCCGAAGGCAGCTGGCTGGTGGATGACAAGGGGCGCAAGGTCTATGACTCGCTGTCCGGTCTGTGGACCTGCGGCGCCGGTCACTCGCGCAAGGAGATTCAGGAAGCGGTATCCAAGCAGCTGGGCACCCTGGATTACTCGCCAGGCTTCCAGTTCGGCCATCCGCTGTCGTTCCAGCTGGCGGAGAAGATCACTGACCTGACTCCGGGCAACCTGAACCATGTGTTCTTTACCGATTCCGGCTCCGAGTGCGCCGATACCGCGGTGAAGATGGTGCGTGCCTACTGGCGCCTGAAAGGCCAGTCGACCAAGACCAAGATGATCGGCCGTGCCCGTGGCTACCACGGGGTGAACATCGCCGGCACCAGCCTGGGCGGCGTCAACGGCAACCGTAAGCTGTTCGGCCAGGCGATGATGGATGTCGACCATCTGCCGCACACCCTGTTGGCCAGTAACGCGTTTTCCCGGGGCATGCCGGAGCAGGGCGGCATCGCCCTGGCCGACGAGCTGCTGAAACTGATCGAGTTGCACGACGCTTCCAACATTGCAGCGGTCTTCGTCGAGCCGATGGCCGGTTCCGCTGGGGTACTGGTGCCTCCACAGGGCTACCTCAAGCGTCTGCGGGAAATCTGCGACCAGCACAATATCCTGCTGGTGTTCGACGAAGTGATCACCGGCTTTGGCCGCACCGGTTCGATGTTCGGTGCCGACAGCTTCGGCGTGACCCCGGACCTGATGTGCGTGGCCAAGCAGGTCACCAACGGCGCCATTCCCATGGGCGCGGTGATTGCCAGCTCCGAGATCTATCAGACCTTCATGAACCAGGCGACTCCCGAGTACGCCGTGGAATTCCCTCACGGCTACACCTACTCGGCGCACCCGGTGGCTTGTGCGGCGGGCCTGGCGGCACTGGATCTGCTGCAGAAGGAAAACCTGGTGCAGAGCGTGGCTGAAGTCGCTCCGCATTTCGAGAATGCGCTGCACGGCATCAAGGGTGCGAAGAACGTGATCGACATCCGTAACTTCGGCCTGGCCGGCGCGATCCAGATCGCGGCCCGTGACGGCGATGCGATCGTGCGTCCGTTCGAGGCCGGCATGGCCCTGTGGAAAGCCGGTTTCTACGTGCGCTTCGGCGGCGACACCCTGCAGTTCGGCCCAACCTTCAATAGCAAGCCGCAAGACCTCGATCGTCTGTTCGACGCGGTTGGCGAAGTGCTGAACAAGCTCGACTGATTCGATCCCTCTTATATAGAAGCAGGCATGAAGCGTTTCGTGCCTGCGCCTTCCCCCCTTTCAGGAGTCCCCGCATGAGTCTGATTCAACACCTGATCCACGGCGAGCTGGTCAGCGACAACGGCCGTAGCAGCGACGTGTTCAACCCGTCCACTGGCAAGGCGATTCATAAAGTGCCGCTGGCCAGCCGTGAAACCATCCAGCAAGCCATCGATTCTGCCAAATCCGCGTTCCCGGCCTGGCGCAATACGCCACCGGCCAAGCGCGCCCAGGTGATGTTCCGCTTCAAGCAACTGCTGGAGCAGAACGAGGCTCGCATTGCCCAGCTGATCAGCGAGGAGCATGGCAAGACGCTGGAGGACGCGGCTGGTGAACTGAAGCGCGGTATCGAGAACGTCGAATATGCCTGTGCCGCGCCGGAAGTCCTCAAAGGCGAGTACAGCCGCAACGTGGGGCCGAACATCGATGCCTGGTCCGATTTCCAGCCACTGGGCGTGGTGGCCGGTATCACTCCGTTCAACTTCCCGGCCATGGTTCCGCTGTGGATGTACCCGCTGGCCATCGTTTGCGGCAACTGTTTCATCCTCAAGCCATCCGAGCGCGATCCAAGTTCCACCCTGTTGATCGCCGAGCTGCTGCATGAAGCCGGTCTGCCCAAGGGCGTGCTGAACGTGGTGCACGGTGACAAGACCGCAGTGGATGCGCTGATCGAGGCGCCGGAAGTCAAGGCGCTGAGTTTTGTAGGGTCGACGCCGATTGCCGAGTACATCTACGCCGAAGGCACCAAGCGCGGCAAACGCGTTCAGGCGCTGGGTGGGGCGAAGAACCACGCGGTCCTGATGCCCGATGCCGATCTGGATAACGCCGTCAGTGCTTTGATGGGCGCAGCCTATGGTTCCTGTGGTGAGCGTTGCATGGCGATTTCGGTAGCCGTGTGCGTAGGGGATCAAGTGGCCGATGCTCTGGTTGCCAAGCTGGTGCCTCAGATCAAGGCGCTGAAGATTGGTGCCGGCACTTCCTGCGGTCTGGACATGGGACCGCTGGTTACCGCGCAAGCGCGTGACAAGGTCAGTGGCTATGTAGAAGACGGTGTTGCCGCGGGCGCGCAACTGGTGGTGGATGGTCGTGGCCTGAGCGTGGCCGGTCACGAAGACGGTTTCTTCCTCGGTGGCTGCCTGTTCGACCGTGTCACCCCAGAAATGCGCATCTATAAGGAAGAGATCTTTGGGCCGGTGCTGTGCGTCGTCCGGGTCAACAGCCTGGAAGAGGCCATGCAACTGATCAACGATCATGAGTACGGCAACGGCACCTGCATCTTTACCCGTGACGGTGAAGCGGCGCGCCTGTTCTGCGACGAAATCGAAGTGGGCATGGTGGGCGTCAACGTACCGCTGCCGGTGCCGGTGGCCTATCACAGCTTCGGTGGTTGGAAGCGCTCGTTGTTTGGTGACCTGCATGCTTATGGTCCTGATGGGGTGCGTTTCTACACGCGCCGCAAGGCCATCACCCAGCGTTGGCCGCAACGTGCCAGCCATGAAGCCTCGCAGTTCGCCTTCCCTAGCCTGTAAGTTGTGAAGCAACAAAGGCCGGCCCTCATGGGCCGGCCTTTGCTTTTATGGGCTTTCTGACCGATATGACAGATTTATGAAAATATGTGTTGACGGCAGATTCTACAGGTCTATAATTCGCCCCACTTCCGGCGCAGTCGAAACGGAAAACTCCTTGATATTCAACGAGTTACGCAGTTTTCGGCGGCGGTTACGCTTCAGTTCATCGAAGCCAGAAGCAGTTAGTAAGGCAGTGTGTTTTCGCCTTATTAACGATTCGATCGTCTCGGTCGAAAGCGGTTGAAAAGAGGTGTTGACAGCAGCGTGTAACGCTGTAGAATTCGCCTCCCGCTAACGAGAGATCGAAAGCGCAAGTGGTTGAAGTTGTTGAGGAAATCTTCAAAAACTTCTTAAAAAATCGCTTGACAGTAAATGAGGCTGCTGTAGAATGCGCGCCTCGGTTGAGACGAAAGATCTTAACCAACCGCTCTTTAACAACTGAATCAAGCAATTCGTGTGGGTGCTTGTGGAGTCAGACTGATAGTCAAAAAGATTATCAGCATCACAAGTTACTCCGCGAGAAATCAAAGATGTAACCAACGATTGCTGAGCCAAGTTTAGGGTTTTCTCAAAACCCAAAGATGTTTGAACTGAAGAGTTTGATCATGGCTCAGATTGAACGCTGGCGGCAGGCCTAACACATGCAAGTCGAGCGGCAGCACGGGTACTTGTACCTGGTGGCGAGCGGCGGACGGGTGAGTAATGCCTAGGAATCTGCCTGGTAGTGGGGGATAACGTCCGGAAACGGGCGCTAATACCGCATACGTCCTACGGGAGAAAGTGGGGGATCTTCGGACCTCACGCTATCAGATGAGCCTAGGTCGGATTAGCTAGTTGGTGAGGTAATGGCTCACCAAGGCTACGATCCGTAACTGGTCTGAGAGGATGATCAGTCACACTGGAACTGAGACACGGTCCAGACTCCTACGGGAGGCAGCAGTGGGGAATATTGGACAATGGGCGAAAGCCTGATCCAGCCATGCCGCGTGTGTGAAGAAGGTCTTCGGATTGTAAAGCACTTTAAGTTGGGAGGAAGGGTACTTACCTAATACGTGAGTATTTTGACGTTACCGACAGAATAAGCACCGGCTAACTCTGTGCCAGCAGCCGCGGTAATACAGAGGGTGCAAGCGTTAATCGGAATTACTGGGCGTAAAGCGCGCGTAGGTGGTTTGTTAAGTTGGATGTGAAAGCCCCGGGCTCAACCTGGGAACTGCATCCAAAACTGGCAAGCTAGAGTATGGTAGAGGGTGGTGGAATTTCCTGTGTAGCGGTGAAATGCGTAGATATAGGAAGGAACACCAGTGGCGAAGGCGACCACCTGGACTGATACTGACACTGAGGTGCGAAAGCGTGGGGAGCAAACAGGATTAGATACCCTGGTAGTCCACGCCGTAAACGATGTCAACTAGCCGTTGGGAGCCTTGAGCTCTTAGTGGCGCAGCTAACGCATTAAGTTGACCGCCTGGGGAGTACGGCCGCAAGGTTAAAACTCAAATGAATTGACGGGGGCCCGCACAAGCGGTGGAGCATGTGGTTTAATTCGAAGCAACGCGAAGAACCTTACCAGGCCTTGACATCCAATGAACTTTCCAGAGATGGATTGGTGCCTTCGGGAACATTGAGACAGGTGCTGCATGGCTGTCGTCAGCTCGTGTCGTGAGATGTTGGGTTAAGTCCCGTAACGAGCGCAACCCTTGTCCTTAGTTACCAGCACATTATGGTGGGCACTCTAAGGAGACTGCCGGTGACAAACCGGAGGAAGGTGGGGATGACGTCAAGTCATCATGGCCCTTACGGCCTGGGCTACACACGTGCTACAATGGTCGGTACAAAGGGTTGCCAAGCCGCGAGGTGGAGCTAATCCCATAAAACCGATCGTAGTCCGGATCGCAGTCTGCAACTCGACTGCGTGAAGTCGGAATCGCTAGTAATCGCGAATCAGAATGTCGCGGTGAATACGTTCCCCGGGCCTTGTACACACCGCCCGTCACACCATGGGAGTGGGTTGCACCAGAAGTAGCTAGTCTAACCTTCGGGGGGACGGTTACCACGGTGTGATTCATGACTGGGGTGAAGTCGTAACAAGGTAGCCGTAGGGGAACCTGCGGCTGGATCACCTCCTTAATCGACGACATCAGCTGCTTCATAAGCTCCCACACGAATTGCTTGATTCATTGAAGAAGACGATAGAAGCAGCTTTAAGCTCCAAGCTGATAGCTCCAAGCTAACAGTTACAAGCTCGAAATTGGGTCTGTAGCTCAGTTGGTTAGAGCGCACCCCTGATAAGGGTGAGGTCGGCAGTTCGAATCTGCCCAGACCCACCAATTTTGTTATGGGGCCATAGCTCAGCTGGGAGAGCGCCTGCCTTGCACGCAGGAGGTCAGCGGTTCGATCCCGCTTGGCTCCACCATAAACTGCCTCTGAAAGCTTAGAAATGAGCATTCACATTGAATGTTGATTTCTAGTCTTTTGATTAGATCGTTCTTTAAAAATTCGGGTATGTGATAGAAAGATAGACTGAACGTTACTTTCACTGGTAACGGATCAGGCTAAGGTAAAATTTGTGAGTTAAATTGCAAATTTTCGGCGAATGTCGTCTTCATAGTATAACCAGATTGCTTGGGGTTATATGGTCAAGTGAAGAAGCGCATACGGTGGATGCCTTGGCAGTCAGAGGCGATGAAAGACGTGGTAGCCTGCGATAAGCTTCGGGGAGTCGGCAAACAGACTTTGATCCGGAGATCTCTGAATGGGGGAACCCAGCCATCATAAGATGGTTATCTTGTACTGAATACATAGGTGCAAGAGGCGAACCAGGGGAACTGAAACATCTAAGTACCCTGAGGAAAAGAAATCAACCGAGATTCCCTTAGTAGTGGCGAGCGAACAGGGGACTAGCCCTTAGTGGCTTTGAGATTAGCGGAACGCTCTGGAAAGTGCGGCCATAGTGGGTGATAGCCCTGTACGCGAAAATCTCTTAGTCATGAAATCGAGTAGGACGGGGCACGAGAAACCTTGTCTGAATATGGGGGGACCATCCTCCAAGGCTAAATACTACTGACTGACCGATAGTGAACTAGTACCGTGAGGGAAAGGCGAAAAGAACCCCGGAGAGGGGAGTGAAATAGATCCTGAAACCGTATGCGTACAAGCAGTGGGAGCAGACTTTGTTCTGTGACTGCGTACCTTTTGTATAATGGGTCAGCGACTTATTTTCAGTGGCGAGCTTAACCGAATAGGGGAGGCGTAGCGAAAGCGAGTCTTAATAGGGCGTCTAGTCGCTGGGAATAGACCCGAAACCGGGCGATCTATCCATGGGCAGGTTGAAGGTTAGGTAACACTGACTGGAGGACCGAACCGACTACCGTTGAAAAGTTAGCGGATGACCTGTGGATCGGAGTGAAAGGCTAATCAAGCTCGGAGATAGCTGGTTCTCCTCGAAAGCTATTTAGGTAGCGCCTCATGTATCACTGTAGGGGGTAGAGCACTGTTTCGGCTAGGGGGTCATCCCGACTTACCAAACCGATGCAAACTCCGAATACCTACAAGTGCCGAGCATGGGAGACACACGGCGGGTGCTAACGTCCGTCGTGAAAAGGGAAACAACCCAGACCGTCAGCTAAGGTCCCAAAGTTATGGTTAAGTGGGAAACGATGTGGGAAGGCTTAGACAGCTAGGAGGTTGGCTTAGAAGCAGCCACCCTTTAAAGAAAGCGTAATAGCTCACTAGTCGAGTCGGCCTGCGCGGAAGATGTAACGGGGCTCAAACCATACACCGAAGCTACGGGTATCACGTAAGTGATGCGGTAGAGGAGCGTTCTGTAAGCCTGTGAAGGTGAGTTGAGAAGCTTGCTGGAGGTATCAGAAGTGCGAATGCTGACATGAGTAACGACAATGGGTGTGAAAAACACCCACGCCGAAAGACCAAGGTTTCCTGCGCAACGTTAATCGACGCAGGGTTAGTCGGTCCCTAAGGCGAGGCTGAAAAGCGTAGTCGATGGAAAACAGGTTAATATTCCTGTACTTCTAGTTATTGCGATGGAGGGACGGAGAAGGCTAGGCCAGCTTGGCGTTGGTTGTCCAAGTTTAAGGTGGTAGGCTGGAATCTTAGGTAAATCCGGGGTTCTAAGGCCGAGAGCTGATGACGAGTTACCTTTTAGGTGACGAAGTGGTTGATGCCATGCTTCCAAGAAAAGCTTCTAAGCTTCAGATAACTAGGAACCGTACCCCAAACCGACACAGGTGGTTGGGTAGAGAATACCAAGGCGCTTGAGAGAACTCGGGTGAAGGAACTAGGCAAAATGGCACCGTAACTTCGGGAGAAGGTGCGCCGGTGAGGGTGAAGGACTTGCTCCGTAAGCTCATGCCGGTCGAAGATACCAGGCCGCTGCGACTGTTTATTAAAAACACAGCACTCTGCAAACACGAAAGTGGACGTATAGGGTGTGACGCCTGCCCGGTGCCGGAAGGTTAATTGATGGGGTTAGCTAACGCGAAGCTCTTGATCGAAGCCCCGGTAAACGGCGGCCGTAACTATAACGGTCCTAAGGTAGCGAAATTCCTTGTCGGGTAAGTTCCGACCTGCACGAATGGCGTAACGATGGCGGCGCTGTCTCCACCCGAGACTCAGTGAAATTGAAATCGCTGTGAAGATGCAGTGTATCCGCGGCTAGACGGAAAGACCCCGTGAACCTTTACTATAGCTTTGCACTGGACTTTGAATTTGCTTGTGTAGGATAGGTGGGAGGCTTTGAAGCGTGAACGCCAGTTTGCGTGGAGCCATCCTTGAAATACCACCCTGGCAACTTTGAGGTTCTAACTCAGGTCCGTTATCCGGATCGAGGACAGTGTATGGTGGGTAGTTTGACTGGGGCGGTCTCCTCCTAAAGAGTAACGGAGGAGTACGAAGGTGCGCTCAGACCGGTCGGAAATCGGTCGTAGAGTATAAAGGCAAAAGCGCGCTTGACTGCGAGACAGACACGTCGAGCAGGTACGAAAGTAGGTCTTAGTGATCCGGTGGTTCTGTATGGAAGGGCCATCGCTCAACGGATAAAAGGTACTCCGGGGATAACAGGCTGATACCGCCCAAGAGTTCATATCGACGGCGGTGTTTGGCACCTCGATGTCGGCTCATCACATCCTGGGGCTGAAGCCGGTCCCAAGGGTATGGCTGTTCGCCATTTAAAGTGGTACGCGAGCTGGGTTTAGAACGTCGTGAGACAGTTCGGTCCCTATCTGCCGTGGACGTTTGAGATTTGAGAGGGGCTGCTCCTAGTACGAGAGGACCGGAGTGGACGAACCTCTGGTGTTCCGGTTGTCACGCCAGTGGCATTGCCGGGTAGCTATGTTCGGAAAAGATAACCGCTGAAAGCATCTAAGCGGGAAACTTGCCTCAAGATGAGATCTCACTGGGATCTTGAATCCCCTAAAGGGCCGTCGAAGACTACGACGTTGATAGGTTGGGTGTGTAAGCGCTGTGAGGCGTTGAGCTAACCAATACTAATTGCCCGTGAGGCTTGACCATATAACACCCAAGCAATTTGCTTAAGAAGCGAGTTGCGGTGTGTGAAGACGAAACAAACCGAAAGTTTGCAAACACACAAACCTATTACATACCCATTCGCTGGCACGTTGCACAAGCAACGGACTGGCTACCGAATTTCTTGACGACCATAGAGCGTTGGAACCACCTGATCCCATCCCGAACTCAGAAGTGAAACGATGCATCGCCGATGGTAGTGTGGGGTTTCCCCATGTGAGAGTAGGTCATCGTCAAGATTAAATTCCGAAACCCCAATTGCGAAAGCAGTTGGGGTTTTGTTTTTGCGCTGCAGAAAAGTTGCGCTGCTGCGGCCGACCATGACCGCTCGGCTACGGCTGCCAGCACCCCGCGACAGTGCTAAGGTTCCGGCCTAGCTTTTTGCATTCTCCAAGGAAGCCTTTATGCCGGACGCCTCGTCCCTCACCCCCGGTTTTATGGTGGTTCACGGTAACCGCCTGGACGAGTTGCGCAGTCTGGTGGTCAGCTGGATGCGGCGTTACCCGCTGGCTCCCCTGGAAAATGAAATCGCCCTGGTGCAGAGCAATGGCATAGCCCAATGGTTGAAGCTGGCCCTGGCCGAAGACCCCGAGGAGGATGACTCCGGCGGCTGCGGGATCGCCGCGGCGATCGATGTGCAGTTGCCCGGTAGCTTCATGTGGCAGCTCTACCGTCTGGTACTGGGGCGTGATGAAATCCCGCCCAAATCCTTGCTGGATAAAGCCCCGCTGACCTGGCGTCTGATGCGCCTGCTGCCGGAACTGATCGACGAGCCCCATTTCGAGCCCCTGCAACGCTTCCTGACCCACGACAGCGATCTACGTAAACGCTACCAACTGGCTGAGCGCCTGGCGGACCTGTTCGACCAATATCAGGTCTATCGAGCCGACTGGCTGGAAGACTGGTCGGCAGGGCGCCATCAATTGCGCAACGTTCGCGGCGAAGCCAAGGCCCTGACCCCAGCCAACTGCTGGCAAGCCGAACTGTGGCGAGCCCTGCTGGTGGATGTCGGCACTGAGGGCATGGCCCAGAGTCGAGCCGGAGTCCACCAACGCTTTATCGAGCGGATCAACAGCCTGGACCAGCCCCCCGCCGGCTTGCCATCCCGGGTGATCGTTTTCGGCATTTCCTCATTGCCGGCCCAAGCCCTCGAAGCCTTGGCCGGACTGGCGCGTTTCAGCCAGGTCCTGCTCTGTGTGCACAACCCCTGCCGTCACCATTGGGCGGATATCGTTGCCGACAAGGATCTGCTGCGCCACCAGTACAAACGTCAGGCGCGCAAAGCCGGCATGCCCCTGGCCCTGGATCCGCAAACCCTGCACCAGCACGCCCATCCGCTGCTGGCAGCCTGGGGAAAACAGGGACGGGACTACATCAATCTGCTGGACAGCTACGACGATCCCAACAGCTACCGCGCGGCTTTTCGCGACGGTCGCATCGACCTGTTCAGCGAGAGCGAACCGCGCTCCATGCTCCAGCAGTTGCAGGACGACATCCTCGAACTGCGCCCCCTCAACGAAACCCGCGAACGCTGGCCCGCCGTCGATTTGCAGCAGGATCAATCGATCCGTTTTCACATTGCCCACAGTGCGCAACGGGAAGTGGAAATTCTCCATGACCAGCTACTGGCGCGCTTCAGTGCCGAACCCGAGCTGCGCCCCCGGGATGTGATCGTCATGGTGCCGGACATCGACAGCTACGCCCCGCACATCCGGGCGGTATTTGGCCAGTTGGAACGAGATGACCGCCGCTTTATCCCCTTCACCCTCACCGACCAGGGCCAGCGTGGCCGCGACCCGCTGCTGATTGCCGTCGAGCACCTGCTGAAACTGCCGGACAGCCGCTTTCCGGTCAGCGAGATCCTCGACCTGCTTGATGTGCCTGCGTTGCGCGCCCGTTTTGGTGTCGACGAAGCCGACCTGCCGACCTTGCATCGCTGGATCGAGGGGGCCGGTATCCGTTGGGGCATGAACGCCGAGCAACGGGCCGAACTGGGGCTGCCCCAGGAGCTTGAGCAAAACAGCTGGCGTTTCGGTCTGCGGCGCATGCTCCTGGGGTACGCCGTCGGCCGCTCCTCTGCCTGCGACGGCATTGAGCCCTATGACGAGATTGGCGGCCTGGACGCAGCGCTGATCGGTCCCTTGGTGGCTCTGCTGGATGCCTTGCAGATGGCCTACCAGCAACTCATCGAACCGGCGGTGCCCGCCCAGTGGGGCGAGCGCCTGCAGCAGTTGCTGCAGCTGTTCTTCCTGGCCGCTACCGAGCACGACGACTACCTGTTGGGCCAGCTTGAGGACCTGCGGGAAACCTGGCTGGAAACCTGCGAATCCGTCGGCCTGCAAGATCGGTTGCCCCTGACGGTGGTGCGCGAAGCCTGGCTCGCCGGCCTGGATCAGGGCCGCCTGTCCCAGCGCTTTCTCGCCGGCGCCGTGAACTTCTGCACCCTGATGCCGATGCGTGCCATCCCCTTCAAGCTGGTGTGTCTTTTGGGCATGAACGACGGCGATTACCCGCGCGCCCAGCCGCCCCTGGACTTCGACCTGATGGGCAGCGACTACCGTCCCGGCGACCGTTCACGGCGTGAGGATGACCGCTACCTGCTGCTCGAAGCCCTGCTCTCGGCCCGGGACCAGCTGTACATCAGTTGGGTTGGCCGCAGTATTCGCGACAACAGCGAACGGCCCGCCTCGGTACTGATCGGCCAGCTGCGCGATCATCTGGCCGGCGGCTGGCGGCTGGTGGACGAACAGGCATCGTTGCTCGACGCCCTGACCCAGGAGCACCCGCTGCAGCCCTTCAGTGCCCGCTACTTCCACGACAGCGACACACTGTTCAGCTATGCCCGGGAATGGCAGGTCCTGCACCAGGCCCACGAGCCCGCCATGGCCGTCCAGCCCCTTGAACCCTATGTCCAGGATGAACCCCTGAGCCTGGCTCAGTTGCAGGACTTTCTGCGGCACCCGGTACGGCACTTTTTCAGCCAGCGGCTCAAGGTGTTCTTCGAGGCCATGGACGCGCCCCTGGCGGACGAGGAGCCCTTCGTCCTCGATGCCCTGCAACGCTACAGCCTGAGCGACAGTTTGCTGGAAGCGGCCTTGAGCGATGCCGCGCATCCGGAGCAGGCCCTGCAGGCCCAGGCGCAGCGGCTGCAAGCCAGCGGCCTGCTGCCCATGGCCGGGTTTGGCGAGTGCCTGCAACGTGAGCTCATGGAGCCGTTGCCGGACCTGCTGCAGCGCTACCGGCAACTGCTGGACCTGTGGCCGACACCGCTGACCAGCGCCTTGCCGGTCAGCCTGGAGCTCCAGGGCGTGCGTGTGGAAGGCTGGTTGAGCAGCCTGCATCAGCGGGCAGATGGCGGGCTGTTGGCGGTGACCACCATTGCCAATGGCATCGGCTCGATCAAGACCCGCAAATGGCACCGCCTGATCAAACCCTGGATCAATCACCTGCTGGCCTGCGCCAGCGGCTACTCCCTGACCACCGCGCTGGTGGCCAGCGATGACAGCCTGTTGCTCGCGCCGCTGGAGCAGCAACAGGCGCGGACGATTCTCGGCAACCTGCTGCTGGCCTGGCAGGCGGGCATGCGCCAGCCGCTGCCGGTGGCGGTCAAGACCGCCTTTGCCTGGCTCGGGCAGAGCGATCCGGACAAAGCCGGCGCCGCCGCCCGCAAGACTTACGATGGCGACGGCCAGAACAGCGAGGGCGAGCGCCGGGAGACTCCGGCCCTGGCCCGGCAATTTGCCGATTACAACGCACTGATCGCCGATGAGACCTTCAGCGGCTGGGCCGAAACGCTCTATCGTCCCCTGCTGGACGCCCCCTGGCGTTCCGCCCTCGGCGAGGAGGCCGCGCAATGAGTCAACAAGCCCCCCTGGCCCTGGCCTTTCCCCTGCGCGGCAGCCAGCTGATCGAAGCCAGCGCCGGCACCGGCAAGACCTTCACCATCTCCGCGCTGTACCTGCGCCTGGTGCTGGGGCACGGTGGCGAGTCCGCAGGTTTTGGCCGCGAACTGCTGCCGCCGCAGATTCTGGTGGTGACCTTCACCGACGCCGCGACCAAGGAGTTGCGCGAGCGCATCCGTACCCGTCTGGCGGAGGCCGCGCGTTTCTTCCGTGACGAGATCAATGCCCCCGACAGCCTGATTCTCGAGTTGCGCGAGCAATACCCTGCCGAACAGTGGGCCGCCTGCGCCAATCGCCTGGACATCGCCGCGCAATGGATGGACGAGGCCGCCGTCTCCACCATCCACAGCTGGTGTCAGCGGATGCTGCGCGAGCACGCCTTCGACAGCGGCAGTCTGTTCACCCAGACCCTGGAAACCGACCACAGCGACCTGCTGGGACAGGTGCTGCGCGATTACTGGCGGCTGTTCTGCTACCCGATGCAGGGCGATGCGCTGAACTGGGTACGCGCCCACTGGGTCGGCCCGGCCCAGTTGCTGCCGCGGGTTCGCGCGCTGTTTGGCAGCGAGCATCGCAAGCCCTCGGCGCAGACGCCCGCCGAGTTGATCGAGGCTTGCCTGCAGGAGCGCCGGGAAGCCCTGGTGCAACTCAAGGCACCCTGGCGGCTATGGGCCGGGGAGTTGCGGGATATCTGCCTGCAAGGCGTGGCCAGCAAGAGCGTCGATGGCCGCAAGCTGCAGGCGCGCTTCTTCGAGCCCTGGTTTGAAAAGATCAGCGCCTGGGCCGAGGACGAGTCCGTTGAACAGTTGGACATCGGCACCGGCTTCACCCGCCTGACCCCGGACGGCATGAGCGAAGCCTGGAAGGGAGAGGCGCCGCAGCACCCGGCGCTTGAAGCCATGGCCGGGCTCAAGGCCAGCCTCGAGGCTTTGCCCAGCCCTGACGCCGCGGTCCTGCAGCACGCCGCGCAGTGGGTCGGTGAGCGCTTTGAAGAAGAGAAACGTCGCCGTGCCGAGATGGGCTTCGACGACATGCTGCTGCGTCTGGACAGCGCCCTGCACAGCGATGGCGGCGAGCGCCTGGCGACCCTGATCCGCGAGCAGTTCCCGGTGGCCCTGATCGACGAGTTCCAGGACACCGACCCGGTGCAGTACCGGATCTTCGAAAGCATCTACCGCATCGAGGCCAACGATCCCGAGACCGGATTGTTTCTGATCGGCGACCCCAAGCAGGCGATCTACGCCTTCCGTGGCGCCGATATCTACACCTACCTGCGGGCCCGCCAGGCCACCACCGGGCGCCTGCACACGTTGGGCACCAACTTCCGTTCCAGCCAGGCCATGGTCAGCGCGGTCAACCATGTGTTCCTGCAGGCCGAACAGCGTCCGCAGGGGCGCGGGGCCTTTCTGTTTCGCGAAGACGACGGCCAGAACCCGGTGCCGTTCCTGGCGGTGGCGGCCCAGGGGCGCAAGGAGCATCTGCAGGTCGAGGGGCAAGGGGTGCCGGCGCTGAACTTCTGGCATCTGCCGGCCGAGCAGCCACTGTCCGGGGCCCAGTATCGTCAGCAGCAGGCGGCGGCCTGTGCCAGTGCGATCGTCCAGATGCTCAATGGCGGCCAGCAGGGCCGCAGCGGTTTTGTCCGCGAGCAGCAACCCCTCAAGGGGCTGTTGCCGGCGGATATCGCCATCCTGGTCCGCGATGGCAAGGAGGCCCAGGCGGTCCGCGCTGAACTGGCCGCCCGCGGGGTGCGCAGCGTGTACCTGTCGGACAAGGACTCGGTGTTCGCCGCCCAGGAAGCCCGGGACCTGCTGGTGTGGCTCAAGGCCTGTGCCGAGCCGGATGTGGAGCGCCCGCTGCGGGCCGCCCTGGCTTCCTTGACCCTGAACCTGTCCCTGGTGGAACTGGAGCGGCTGAACCAGGACGAGCTGGCCTGGGAGGCCCGGGTCATGCAGTTTCGCGGATATCGGGCGATCTGGCGCAGCCAGGGCGTGCTGCCGATGCTGCGCCGCCTGCTTCACGACTTCCAGCTGCCCCAGGCGCTGATGGCCCGCAGCGATGGCGAGCGGGTGCTGACCAACCTGTTGCACCTGTCCGAGCTGCTGCAACAGAACGCCGCGGAACTGGACGGCGAGCAAGCCCTGATCCGTCATCTGGCCGAGCATCTGGCGCTGTCCGGGCAGGCCGCGGAGGAGCAGATCCTGCGCCTGGAAAGCGACGAGCAACTGGTCAAGGTGGTGACCATCCACAAGTCCAAGGGCCTGGAGTATCCCTTGGTGTTCCTGCCCTTTATCTGCTCCACCAAACCGGTGGATGGCAGCCGCCTGCCCCTGCATTACCACGATGGCGCAGGCAAGCCTCAGGTCAGCCTGCGACCGACCCCGGAGCTGATCGCGCAAGCGGACGAAGAACGCCTGGCGGAGGACCTGCGGCTGCTCTACGTGGCCCTGACCCGGGCCCAGCATGCCTGCTGGCTGGGTGTGGCCGACCTCAAGCGCGGCAATCACAACAGCTCGGTGCTGCACCTCTCGGCCCTGGGCTACCTGCTGGGCGGTGGTGCCCGGCTCGACGAGTCCAAGGGGCTGCTGCGCTGGCTGCTGGATTTGCAGCAAGGCTGTGACGCCATCGGCGTTGGCGAGCTGCCGGCCGCCGATGAGCAGCGCTTTCATCCGCCACGCAATGACGCCAGCCTCCTGGAGCCGCTGATCCCGGTTCGTCGTGCGGCGGAGAACTGGTGGATCGCTTCCTACAGCGCCCTGCGCATCAGCGACACCCTGGGCGCGGGCAGCAGCGAAGCCCCGGAAAACCCCCAGGCGCAGAAACTCTTCGATGATGAGCGGCTGGACCCTGAAGCCCCGCGTGAAGTCGCCGCCAGTGGTGGCGATATCCATCGTTTTCCCCGGGGCCCGAACCCCGGCACCTTCCTGCATGGTCTGCTGGAGTGGGCCGGGGAGGAGGGCTTTGCCGCAACCCCGGAGCAGATCGGCGACGCCATCGCCCGCCGTTGCAATCGCCGCGGCTGGCAGGGCTGGATCCCGACCCTCAGCGACTGGCTGCAGCACCTGCTGCAAGCCCCCTTGCCGGTGGGGGACGGACAGCCGCCGGTGGTGCTGGGGCAGCTGACCCAGTACCGGGTCGAAATGGAGTTCTGGTTCGCCAGCCACAAGGTCGACGTACTCAAGCTGGACCAACGGGTGCGTCAGCAGACCCACCAGGGCGCGGCGCGGGTCACCGCCGAGCCGGTGCTGCTCAACGGCATGTTCAAGGGCTTTATCGACCTGACGTTCGAACACCGGGGCCGCTATTACGTGGCCGACTACAAATCCAACTGGCTGGGCGTGGACGACGCCGCCTACACCGAGCAGGCCATGGAACAATCGATTCTCGACAACCGCTACGACCTGCAATATGTGCTGTACCTGCTGGCCCTGCATCGCCAGCTCAAGGCCCGGCTGGCGGACTACGACTACGACCGGCACGTCGGCGGCGCCCTGTACCTGTTCCTGCGCGGCAGTCGTTCGGCGAGCCAGGGCGCGTATTTCGCCCGGCCGCCACGGCAGTTGATCGAGAGTCTCGACCGCATGTTCCAGGGCCAGCCCGAGCCGCCCAGGGCCGAGCCCGCCTGGGAGCAGGGAGTGCTGCTATGACCCCGGATCTGTTCGACTCCTCGACCGAAACGCCGGAGGTGCCGTTCGACCTGGCCCCCCTGGCCCGTGCCGAGGACCTGCTGCTGTTGCTCGAGCGCTGGGTCGAGCGCGGCTGGCTGCGTTCCCTGGACAAGGCCTTTGTCGGTTTTCTCCATGAACTGGACCCGGGCTGCGATCCGCTGGTGCTGATGGCCGCGGCCCTGACCAGTCACCAGCTGGGGCATGGGCATGTCTGCCTGGACCTGTTCGAAACCCTCAAGGAGCCGGATTTCGCCCTGTCCCTGCCCCCGGAAGGGGATTCGCAAAGCGGTGCCCCGGTGCTGCCGTCCCAGGTCCTGGCGGGGCTGGAAGGCGCCCAGTGGTGCAAGGTCCTGGCCGGCAGTCGGCTGGTGGCCCTGGCGGCGGATCAGGGTGATGCGTCCCGCCAGCGGCCGTTGGTGCTGTCCGGCAAGCGCCTGTACCTGCGGCGCTACTGGGCCTATGAACGGCGCATCGACAATGCCCTGCGTCAACGCCTGGCGGTCACCGAGGCCACCCCGGAAAACCTGTCCCAGCGCCTCGACGGGCTGTTCGGTGTGGCCCGGGCCAGTGGCCCCATCGACTGGCAGAAACTGGCCTGCGCCCTGGCCACCCGCGGTGCCTTCAGCATCATCACCGGCGGCCCCGGCACCGGTAAGACCACCACTGTGGTGCGCCTGCTGGCCCTGCTCCAGGGCCCGGCGGTGGAAGCCCGCAAACCGCTGCGCATTCGTCTGGCGGCGCCCACCGGCAAGGCCGCGGCGCGTCTCACCGAGTCCATCAGCTTGCAGGTGCGCTCGCTGTCGGTGGCCGACGAAGTGCGCGAGAAGATCCCCAGTGAAGTGACCACGGTGCACCGTTTGCTGGGCAATCGTCCGGGCACCCGGCATTTCCGCCATCACGCCGGCAACCGCCTGCCTCTGGATGTGCTGGTGGTGGACGAAGCCTCGATGATCGACCTGGAAATGATGGCCAATCTGCTGGACGCCTTGCCCATCCATGCGCGTCTGGTGCTGCTGGGGGACAAGGACCAGTTGGCCTCGGTGGAGGCTGGGGCCGTGCTCGGGGACCTGTGCCGCGATGCCGAGGCCGGCTGGTACAACCCGCAGACCCGTGCCTGGCTGGAAGCGGTCAGTGGCGAACACCTGGGTGCCAGCGGCCTGCAGGAGGACAGCGGGCACCAGCATCCCCTGGCGCAGCAGGTGGTGATGCTGCGTCACTCCCGGCGTTTCGGCGAAGGCAGCGGCATTGGCCAGCTGGCGCGTTGGGTCAATCAGCAACAGGCCGACGAGGCCCGGCGCCTGCTGGCGGCCCGCAGCCATGCCGACCTGTATGGCCTGAGCCTCAAGGGCGAGCAGGATCGGGCGCTGGAGCGCCTGCTGCTGGAAGGCCATGGCGAGGGACCGCAAGGCTACCGGCATTACCTGAATGTGCTGCGCAGTCAGCGTCCCGCCGCCGACACGCCTCTGGACGACCGGTGTTGGACCGAGTGGGCGCGCAATGTGCTGCTGGCCTTTGACCGTTTCCAGTTGCTCTGCGCGGTGCGCAAGGGGCCCTGGGGCGTCGAAGGCCTGAACCTGCGCATTACCCAGGCACTGTTCAAGGCCCGGCTGATCGACAGCGACCAGCTGTGGTACGAAGGCCGTCCGGTGCTGATGACCCGCAACGACTATGGCCTGGGGCTGATGAACGGCGATATCGGCATCGCCCTGAAACTGCCGGAGGCGCAGGGCCAGGAGCCGGGGCGCCAGGTGCTGCGGGTTGCCTTCCCGCGGAACGATGGCCAGGGCGGGGTGCGCCTGGTGCTGCCGAGCCGGCTCAACGACGTGGAGACGGTCTATGCCATGACGGTGCACAAGTCCCAGGGCTCGGAGTTCGCCCATACGGCGCTGATCCTGCCCGATGCCCTGAACCCGGTGCTGACCAAGGAGTTGATCTACACCGGCATCACTCGGGCCAAGGACTGGTTCAGCCTGATCGAGCCCCGCGCCGGGGTCTTCGAAGAGGCGGTGCGGCGCAAGGTCAAGCGCCTCAGCGGGTTGATGCTGGAGCTGGACTGACGCCGATGTTTGAGTCTGGTGCCCGGCACCGTTTCGGGGCGCTGGCCTCGCGGCATTTTCCCGGGCTGTGCTATCGTTGCGGCATCATTTCCGTGAAATTCAACGAGAATCCCTGCATGGACGTGGCTGTCTTGAGGACAGAGCGCAGTTTGCGGTGGAGACAGTTTGCACTGTCGACCATTCTTTGCCTGTTCAGTCTGTGCGCCGTGGCGCAGTCAGAGCCTTCAACCCCGACCAGCCTGGCCGAGCAGCGGGCCAAGGCGGTGACGCAAGTGGTGCTGGGGATCCTCAGCTACGCGCGATGGCCGGTGGAGCCCGCGGAGCTGCGCTTGTGCGTGGTGGGGCCCACCGAATACACCGATGACCTGCTCAAGGGCACGACACAGGCCACCGGCCGCCCGGTGCTGGTGCGCCGGTTGCTGGCCAGCAGTCCGGCCCTGGCCAGCGAGTGCGACTCGGTGTACGTCGGCAAATTGAGCACTGAAGAGCGTAACCGGCTGTTCAACTCGCTGATCGGCCAGCCCGTACTGAGCATCAGCGAGGGCGGCGACCAGTGCACCGTGGGCAGCCTGTTCTGCCTGCGGGTCAGCGACAACCAGGTGTCGTTCGAGGTCAATCTGGACTCGGTGGCCCGCAGTGGGGTGAAGATTCATCCCAGCGTGCTGCAATTGTCTCGTCGTCGTCCGGCGGCCCCATGAAAGGGTTCAAGTCCAAGGCCCGCCCCACCCTGCGGTCGGTCATCGGTCGTGGCCACCTGATCGTCGCGCTGCTGGCGATCTGCATGGCCAGCCTGTCCCTGACCTTTCTCGGGGTCCTGGCGTTGCGGGTCTATGCCGATCACAACCTGCACCTGATCGCCCGGTCCATCAGCTACACCGTGGAAGCCGCGGTGGTGTTCAACGACACGGTGGTGGCCACCGAGGCCCTGGCCCTGATCGCCTCCACCGAAGAGGTGGCCGATGCCAAGGTCTACGACACCCAGGGCCGCCTGCTGGCCAGTTGGCAACGTCCGGAGAGCGGCCTGCTGACCAATCTGGAAATGCACGTCGCCAGCGCGTTCCTGGAAAAGCCCATCAGCTTGCCGATCCTGCATCAGAACCGCGAAGTCGGCACGGTCAATGTCACCGGCCATGGCGGCAGCCTCTTGCGCTTCCTGTTCAGCGGTCTGGTGGGCATCGTGCTGTGCACCGCGCTGAGTGCCTGGGTGTCGCTGTACCTGGCGCGCCGGCAACTGCGGGGCATCACCGGCCCCCTGCGCAGCCTGGCGGAAGTGGCTCACGCGGCCCGGCGCGAGCGCGCGTTCGACCAGCGGGTGCCGCCTGCACAAATCGCCGAGCTGGACAACCTGGGCAACGACTTCAATGCCCTGCTCGATGAGCTGGAAGCCTGGCAGACCCATCTGCAAAGCGAGAATGAAACCCTGGCGCACCAGGCCAGCCACGACAGCCTGACCGGTCTGCCCAACCGGGCGTTTTTCGAGGGCCGGCTGATCCGTGCGCTGCGCAGCGCCAGCAAGCTCAACGAGCGCATGGCGGTGCTGTTTCTCGACAGCGACCGCTTCAAGGAGATCAACGACAACTTCGGCCATGCCGCCGGCGATGCGGTGCTGGTGGCGGTGGCCACGCGGATTCGCGCGCAACTGCGTGAGGAAGACCTGGTCGCGCGCCTGGGCGGGGATGAATTCGCCGTGCTGCTGACGCCGCTGCACCGGGTCGAAGACGCCCAGCGCATTGCTGACAAAATCATCAACAGCATGGAAATGCCGATCCAGCTGCCCGGCAATCTGTCGATCATGACGTCGCTGAGCATCGGCATTGCCGTGTACCCGGATCATGGCCTGACCCCCGGCAGCCTGTTGAATGCTGCCGATGAGGCCATGTACCAAGCCAAGCGCGGTTCGCGAGGCGGGCAACACACCGTGGGGGCGGAGCCCCCAATCGTTCAGGTTCAAAACAGGAGCTAATTCCCTTGTTCTCGATGACGCAACGTTCGGTTCGACTGTTCAGCACCCTGGTGTTCATGGCCCTGTTGGCCCTGGCTGGCTGCCAGAGCGTGCCGCCCAAAGGTCTGACCCCGAAACAGATCGCGGTACTGAAACAGGAGGGCTTCGAACTGACGGATGAAGGCTGGGCCTTCGGCCTGTCGGGCAAGGTGCTGTTTGGCAGCGATGTGGAAACCTTGAACCAGGCCAGCACCGAGATCGTCCAGCGCATCGGCAAGGCCCTGCTCAGCGTCGATATCCAGAAGGTCCGGGTCGACGGCCACACCGACGCTTCGGGCAAGGAGGCCTACAACGTGCAGCTGTCGGTGCGCCGGGCCAAGAGCGTGGTCAAGGTGCTGACCCAGGTCGGCATGCGTGAAGAGAATATCCAGTTGCGCGGCCTGGGCAGCAGCGAGCCGGTGGCCTCCAACAGCACCGCAGCCGGACGCACCGAGAACCGCCGGGTGTCGATCGTGGTGATCGCCGACTGATCGGCATTGCCCGGCTGGCGGCTACCCCCGGCAGCCGTTAGCGCCCTTTGGCCGGCTGGTCGCCGATGCAATCCGGCACGTTGGGGCCGATGTCGATCATGGCCGCGGACACCCGCGGGTCCCCTTTCATGCCCCACTGCAAGGGCCCCCCGTCGACGACCAGGTCATAGATCTGGCTGTCGCCAAGCCATTGGCCATTGCGCTGGTCATACAAACGGAAAAACGCCGGCAGTTCCCAGTGCGGGTTCTCGTTGGGAGCCTGCTCCGGGTCCGGGTGGTACTGGGTGTGGAATCTGCCGGGCAGGACCCAGAACGGCCTGAATACCTGAACCCTGTAGCACCCGTTGGGGCTGATGCGGGGGGCGCCGCGGGCCGTCGCCAGGCCCTTTTCCCACCATTGCGAAGCGGGCCACAGCGAGGCGCCGAGAACTACTGCGCCAAGGGTGAGCGAGCCGCGCCGGCTGAGTTTGTTCATCTTCGGGTATCCAGATCGATCCATGAGCAGGTAAAGCGTCAGGGGGCGGCGAACAGCATGCTGCGACTGTCCCCCATGAGCAGCGGCCGATTCTGCTCGGTTACCTCGCGGATGTAATCCCACAACAGGGTGATGCGCTTCAATTTGCGCAGGTCTTCACGGCAGTACATCCAGAATTGCCGGGTCAGGTTGATCTCCTTGGGCAGTACGGGCAGCAGCCGCGGGTCCTGGGCCGCCAGGAAGCACGGCAGGATCGCCAGCGAGCGGCCCTGCTGCGCCGCCACGTATTGGGCGATGACGCTGGTGCTGCGCAGGTTGGCGCTGGCCCCGGGCACCACATTGGCCAGGTACAGCAGCTCGGAACTGAACGCCAGGTCGTCCACGTAGCTGATGAATTGATGTTCCCCCAGGTCGCTGGGGCGGCGGATCGGCGGGTGACGGTCGAGGTATTCCTGGGTGGCGTACAGCTGCAGGCGGTAGTCGCACAGCTTGCAGCACACGTAAGGTCCGTGCTCCGGGCGCTCCAGGGCAATGACGATGTCCGCCTCACGCTTGGACAGGCTGATGAAGTGCGGCAGCGGCAGGATATCCACCGAGATCGCCGGGTAGGCGTCGAGGAAATGGCTCAGTTGCGGGGTGACGAAGAAGCTGCCGAAGCCTTCGGTGCAGCCCATGCGCACATGCCCGGACAACGCCACCCCGGAACCCGAGACCTGCTCGCAGGCCATGTGCAGGGTGCTCTCGATCGACTCGGCATAACCCAGCAGGCGCTGACCTTCGGCGGTGAGGACGAAGCCGTTGGTGCGGGACTTTTCGAACAGCAGGGTGCCCAGGGCGGTTTCCAGCGAACCGATGCGCCGCGACACCGTGGTGTAGTCCACCGCCAGGCGCTTGGCCGCGCTGCTGGCCTTGCGGGTGCGCGCCACTTCGAGGAAAAACTTCAGGTCGTCCCAGTTCAGGGTGCTCAGCGAGGTGATGTTTTTTTGCATGTTGGACCGGATTTTATGTGCGTTCTTATTAGGAATTTGCACATCTATACTCCAAAAACCGTCCGACACCAACTCGCGACAGCCCCTCTTTCAAGGCGCTTGCCCGCCTTGGTTCCCTGCATAAGAACTCAAGAAGTCAGGAGACCTCATGAACGCATCCCTCAAGCCCGACGGCACCACCCTGCAACAGGTCAAATTGCTGATCGACGGTGAATGGGTCCAGTCCCAGAGCCAGGAATGGCATGACATCGTCAACCCGGCGACCCAGGAAGTGCTGGCCAAGGTGCCCTTTGCCACCGCCGCTGAAGTCGACGCCGCGATTGCCGCCGCCCAGCGCGCCTTCCAGACCTGGAAACTGACCCCGATCGGCGCGCGGATGCGCATCATGCTCAAGCTCCAGGCCCTGATCCGCGAGCATTCCAAACGCATTGCCGCAGTCCTCAGCGCCGAGCAGGGCAAGACCCTCGCCGACGCCGAGGGCGACATCTTCCGCGGCCTGGAAGTGGTGGAACACGCCTGCTCCATTGGCACCCTGCAGATGGGCGAATTCGCCGAGAACGTTGCCGGCGGTGTCGACACCTACACCCTGCGCCAGCCGATCGGCGTGTGCGCCGGGATCACCCCGTTCAACTTCCCGGCGATGATTCCGCTGTGGATGTTCCCGATGGCCATCGCCTGTGGCAACACCTTCGTCCTCAAGCCTTCCGAGCAGGACCCGCTGTCCACCATGCTGCTGGTGGAGCTGGCGGTGGAAGCCGGGGTGCCGGCCGGCGTGCTCAACGTGGTGCACGGTGGCAAGGACGTGGTGGATGCGCTGTGCACCCACAAGGACATCAAGGCGGTGTCCTTCGTCGGTTCGACCGCGGTCGGCACTCACGTCTATGACCTGGCGGGCAAGCACGGCAAGCGCGTGCAATCGATGATGGGCGCGAAGAACCACGCCGTGGTCCTGCCCGACGCCAACCGCGAACAGACCCTCAATGCCCTGGTGGGCGCCGGCTTCGGCGCGGCCGGTCAGCGGTGCATGGCCACCTCGGTGGTGGTGCTGGTGGGCGCTTCGAAACAATGGCTGCCAGACCTCAAGGCCCTGGCGCAGAAGCTCAAGGTCAACGCCGGCAGCGAGCCGGGCACCGATGTGGGTCCGGTCGTGTCCAAGCGCGCCAAGGCGCGGATTCTGGAGCTGATCGAAAGCGGCGTGAAAGAAGGCGCCAAGCTGGAACTCGATGGCCGCGGCATCAAGGTCCCGGGCTACGAGCAGGGCAACTTCATCGGTCCGACCCTGTTCTCCGGGGTAACCACCGATATGCAGATCTACACCCAGGAAATCTTCGGCCCGGTGCTGGTGGTGCTGGAGGTCGACACCCTGGATCAGGCCATTGCCCTGGTCAACGCCAACCCCTTCGGCAACGGCACCGGCCTGTTCACCCAAAGCGGGGCGGCGGCGCGCAAGTTCCAGAGCGAAATCGATGTCGGCCAGGTCGGCATCAACATCCCGATTCCGGTGCCGGTGCCGTTCTTCAGCTTCACCGGTTCCCGCGGTTCCAAGCTCGGCGACCTGGGCCCGTACGGCAAGCAAGTGGTGCAGTTCTACACTCAGACCAAGACCGTCACCGCCCGCTGGTTCGACGACGACAGCGTCAACGACGGTGTGAACACCACCATCAGCCTGCGTTGAGGAGCCTGACATGAACATTGCATTTATCGGCCTGGGCAACATGGGCGCGCCCATGGCCCGCAACCTGATCAAGGCCGGGCATCAGCTGAACCTGTTCGACCTCAACCAGAGCGTGCTGGCGGAGCTGGCGCAACTGGGCGGGCGCATCAGCGCCTCGCCCAAGGCCGCCGCCGAAGGCGCCGAGCTGGTGATCACCATGCTCCCCGCCGCGGCCCATGTGCGCAGTGTGTGGCTGGGTGAAGACGGGGTGCTGGCGGGGATCGCCAGCGGCGTGCCGGCAGTGGACTGCAGCACCATCGACCCGCAGACCGCCCGCGAAGTGGCCGCCGCTGCCGCCAGGCAAGGCGTGGCCATGGCCGATGCGCCGGTGTCTGGCGGCACCGGTGGCGCCCAGGCCGGCACCCTGACCTTCATGGTCGGCGCCAGTGCCGAGCTGTTCGCCACCCTGCAACCGGTGCTGGCGCAGATGGGGCGCAACATCGTGCATTGCGGCGAAGTGGGCACCGGGCAGATCGCCAAGATCTGCAACAACCTGCTGCTGGGGATTTCGATGATCGGCGTCAGTGAAGCCATGGCCCTGGGCGATGCCCTGGGCATCGACACCCAGGTGCTGGCGGGGATCATCAACAGCTCCACCGGCCGTTGCTGGAGTTCCGATACCTACAACCCGTGGCCGGGAGTGATTGAAACCGCTCCGGCATCCCGCGGCTACACCGGCGGCTTTGGGGCCGAGCTGATGCTCAAGGACCTGGGGCTGGCCACCGAGGCCGCTCGCCAGGCGCATCAGCCGGTGGTGCTCGGCGCCGTGGCCCAGCAGCTGTACCAGGCCATGAGCCTGCGGGGGGAGGGTGGCAAGGACTTCTCGGCCATCGTCAACAGCTACCGCAAGCCGCAGTAAGGCAAAGACTGTATAGCCGCTGCCGCAGGCTGCGAACGGACGCAGCGATCTCAAGGCTGGATAGCGTCAGGCAAGGCCCTGCGGTCCTTTTCGCAGCTTCGCGAGCTCAGCAGCGGTTACAAGGATAGGTGTAGCCGCTGCCGCAGGCTGCGAACGGCCCGAAGGGCCGCAGCGATTTCACCTCTGGCGAAGCTTGGTATTGAACGCGGCCCCTTCAGCCGGGGCATTTGCGGGAACCTGCGTCGGGCAGGTTCCCGCTTTTTTTGCCGCCTCAGTTCGGGCGGCCGGCCACGGTGCGAGGGGGAGGATTGAGGCGTGTGTCGAGGCCGAAGCGTTCCTGGACCACCACCTGGTACAGCCCTTTGGCCAGCAACGGATTGATCAGAATGTTCCAGCTGTGGCGCGACACCGATGAGGGCACCAGCACGAATGGATGGTCGGCCAGCAACTGGTCGGCGAACTTCTGCTGGCCGGCGCTGGGTATGCCCGGCACCAGCCAGTTGGGATTGGGAATGCTCTGTTCATCGATCCGGTAGATGGCCGACGGGTCCTGGATCAGGGCGCCGGTGAGCACATGGGGCACGCTGTCCAGGGCGGCAAAGCCCTTGTGCACCGCCACTTCCAGAATCGCCGTGGCCGGGTCGGCGCTGCCATACACGGCCTTGACCCCTTTGGAGTTCCAGCGACCGCCGCACAGCTCGGCGCCGATGCCAC
Organism: Pseudomonas sp. Os17; assembly: GCF_001547895.1. Classification (NCBI taxonomy): domain Bacteria; kingdom Pseudomonadati; phylum Pseudomonadota; class Gammaproteobacteria; order Pseudomonadales; family Pseudomonadaceae; genus Pseudomonas; species Pseudomonas sp. Os17. The sequence goes on from NZ_AP014627.1 coordinate 838,200, forward strand.
TGTCCCAGCTGTCGGCGTGTCGGGCGGCGTCCAGTCGCCAGAAGTGAATCGCACTGCTGCCGGGGGCGCTGATCACTGATAGACCCCGTATTCCAGGCGGGTGAGAAACTCGTCCACCAGTTCGAAGCCGATGGGGTTGGTCAGCAGGTCCACCGGTTTGTGGCCATCGAGGCCCATTACCGGCTTGGCCATCCAGTCCTGTGCCTCTTCACTGCTGCCGAAGATCTCCTGGGCTTTGGCCAGCACCTGGGCAAAGCGCACTGCGCGGGCGCTCTGCTCCGGATTCAAGGGCTCGTCCGGGGTTTTCAGGCGGCGGTGCAGGGTGCGTTCGGAGAGGCCGATGATCTTGGCCAGGACCTGTTCGTCCTTGAGCATGGGCACCGAGGAGACGAACTTGATGATCGCCGTCAGCGGGATGCCTTCCTCGGTCAGCCGATAGATCGAGATGCGGTCGTCAAAGCGTGCCCGGCCACCCAGGAGGATGTCCGAAGACTGTTCTTTCAATACCAGCTTGCCCCGCCGCTTGGGGGTGAGGCCGGTGTCTGTCAGCGCAACCATGGGTCTACTCCTGCCTTTGCCATTTGGCAGTGATTATATAGACATTTGGCAGGGTGCGTTGAGTTGAATGGCCGCCATGCCGGAGGAGCCCGGATGGCGCGGGCTCCCGACGGGTGTTCAGGGATCAGGCGAACACGAAGTACTTGCGCACGGTTTCCAGCACTTCCCAGGTGCCTTTCATTCCGGGTTCCACCACGAAGATATCGCCGGCACGCAGGTGGATGGGATCGTGGCCGTCCGGGGTGATCACGCAGTAGCCTTCCTGGAAATGGCAGTACTCCCACTTTTCGTAGGCCACCCGCCACTTGCCCGGGGTGCAGATCCAGGTGCCCATGATCTTGCTGCCGTCCTCGCTGGTGTAGGCGTTGAGGTTGACGGTGTGTGGGTCGCCTGCGAGCTTTTCCCACTTGCAGGCATCAAGAACGGGCAGCGGATGGGTATCGCGCAGAACGGTAATGGGTTGCGACATGCTGTGCTCCTAGCGGGCAGAGAACTGAAGACGCACCCTATAGCGCCCGGCGTTGCGGGGGATGTCTGTGCTCGACCTCGGGGTATCCAGAAGCGCTGCCGCGCTCTGTGGCGGCTGTTGGGCGGGGCGCTGCCGGGGCGGCCCGAAAGGGGTTTGAGGGGTTGCAAGATTCGGTTGATGAAGCGCGCTTTATTAGCAGGATTTGCGAAATATCTGACGAGTACCGAGTTATTTCGCAAGAAACTTCAGCGGTATCGCTCGTATCATTCAGTCCGGAGTGACCGAGAGCCGCACGAATGGAAAATACACCACGCTGGTGGGATATCAGCCCGCCCTTGAGTACCGCGACCCCGACCTGGCCGGGAGATACACCGTTCCAGGAGGAGCGCGTCTGGCAGTTCGGGCCCGAGTGCCCGGTAAATGTCGGGCGGGTGACCCTGTCGCCCCACACCGGCGCCCATGTCGACGCGCCCCTGCATTACCGGCCGGATGGCCTGCCCATCGGCGAGGTACCGCTGGATGTCTACATGGGCCCGTGCCGGGTCCTGCATTGCCTGGACAGCGGCGCCCTGGTGCAGCCCGAAGCCTTGCTCGGGCGCCTGGACAACCTGCCCCCGCGCGTCTTGCTGCGCACTTATCCACAGGCGCCGCTGAGCACCTGGGACCCGGACTTCACCGCGGTCGCCCCGGCCACTGTCGAGCTGCTGGCCAGTCTCGGCGTGCGCCTGATCGGCATCGACACGCCGTCTCTGGACCCTCAGCAGTCCAAGACCATGGAGGCCCACAACAAGGTGGCCCGCCACGGCATGGCGATCCTTGAGGGGATCGTCCTGGATGAAGTGGCCGAAGGCGACTACGAACTGATTGCCCTGCCACTGCGCTTCGCTCACCTGGACGCCAGTCCGGTGCGGGCGATCCTGCGCCCCCTGGCCGATTGATTCCTACAATAAATACACAGCTGGCCGTCCGCGCCGTTGTGCAGCCCGAGTCCGGGTTGCGCAGCCTGCGGGCGGCAACCGCTGCCTGAGGCGAGGAGCCCACGCCATGAGTCAATGTCCTTTTTCAAGCAACCCACCGGATGAATGGCATAACGCCGAGCTGAATTTCTCCGACTCCATGAGCTACGGCGACTACCTGGACCTGGGGCGCATCCTCAGTGCCCAGCACCCGCTGTCGCCGGACCACAACGAGATGCTGTTCATCATCCAGCACCAGACCTCGGAGCTGTGGATGAAGCTGATGCTCCACGAGCTCAAGGCCGCCCGCGAGCAAGTGCGCCAGGGCCAGTTGCCCCCGGCGTTCAAGATGCTGGCGCGGGTCTCGCGGATCTTCGACCAACTGGTGCACGCCTGGGCCGTACTGGCGACCATGACGCCGTCCGAGTACAAGTCGATCCGCCCGTACCTGGGCCAGTCCTCGGGCTTCCAGTCGTTCCAGTACCGGGAAATCGAATTCATCCTCGGCAACAAGAGCGCGGCCCTGCTGCGGCCCCATGCTCACCGCCCCGAGTTGCTGCAATCCCTGGAAGAGTCGATTGCCACCCCGTCCATGTATGACGAAGCAATCGCCCTGATGGCCCGCAGCGGCTTGAGCATCGATCCCGAGCGCCTGGCGTTGAAGAGCACCACCACGACCCGGCACGACCCGTCGGTGGAAGCCGCCTGGCGCGAGGTGTACGCCAACCCTTCGGCCTATTGGGACCTGTATCAGCTGGCGGAAAAATTCATCGACCTGGAAGACTCGTTCCGCCAGTGGCGCTTCCGCCACGTGACCACCGTGGAGCGCATCATCGGCTTCCAGCCCGGCACCGGTGGCACCGAAGGCGTCGGCTACCTGCGCAAGATGCTCGACACCGTGCTGTTCCCCGAATTGTGGCGAGTGCGATCCTCGCTCTGATCGCCCTGTTCGCTCAACAAGAAACGGCGCGTCCTCACCTTGGGGACGCGCCGTTTTTGTAGAGCTTGCCGATTGCCCTGTGGCGAGGGAGCTTGCTCCCGCTGAGGGGCGCAGCACCCCATCTACGGCCTGTAAGCGTTTCAGGCATCCCGCGCCAGCAGGCTTTGCGATTGCTGCGCAATCGAACGGGAGCAGGCTCCCCCGCCACATTCCTCGTTCACCATCAGCGACGGTTGCAACAGCTGACGTGGGGCCGTTGTGCGGCTAAAGTGGTCGCCCCTTGTGCGTTATTTTCATTTGATCAGGCAGACCACGTGGCCCGGACCTTCGAGCTTGAAACCCTCAACATGCGCCTCAACGATCCGCAGTTCGCGCCCCTGGACCTGCATCAGCGCATCCAGCGGGCCTTGCGCGGGCTGATCCTCGACGGTGCTCTGGGCCCTGGGGTGAAACTGCCGGCCACCCGGGGTCTGGCCAAGTCGCTCGCGGTGTCCCGGGATACGGTGGAGAACGCCTATGTGCAGTTGCAGCGCGACGGCTTCATCGTGCGCCGCGAAGGTTCGGGGAGCTACGTCTGCGAAAGCATCGGCGCCCAGTTGCGCGGAGCCGCCCGGCGTCGCCTGCGTTTGCAGGAGCAGCCCCACAGCGCCCGGGAGCCGGGCTCGGGGCTGAGCCGCCGGGGCCGGATGCTGGTCGAGCGCGGCGGTGTCACCGACCAGCAGGCGGTGAGTGCATTTGCCACGGGCTTGCCGGAAACCCGCAGCTTTCCCCTTGATGTCTGGGAGCGCCTGCAACGCCAGGTGCTCAAGGCCTATCGCGGCAACGTCTTGCTGCACGGCGATCCGCAAGGCGCCGAGCCGCTGCGCCAGGCCATCGCCGCCTACCTGAACCTGGAGCGCGGGGCCAAGGTGCGTGCCGAGCAGATCCTGGTGCTGAGCAGTACCCGGCAGGCGCTGTACCTCTGTGCCCAATTGCTGGTGGATGCCGGCAAGCCGATCCTGATGGAGAACCCCGGCTACTTCGGTGCTCGCAAGGCCTTCGAGGCCGCCGAGGCCTGGATCAATCCCATCGATGTCGACGACCAGGGCATTCGCACCGACCTGCTGCGGGCCGATCGCAGTGGCGGTCAATGCGTCTACGTGACGCCGTCGCACCAGTACCCCAGCGGTGTGACCCTGTCCCTGGAGCGTCGCCTGGAGCTGACCCGCTGGGCCGCCGAGCACGGCAAGTGGATCATCGAGGACGACTACGACAGCGAGTTCCATTACGACGGCCTGCCCACCGCCTGTGTCCAGGGTCTGGACCCCTATCAGCGCACGCTCTACGTCGGCACCTTCAGCAAGACCCTCTACCCCGGCCTGCGCATGGGCTACATGGCCTTGCCCGATGAACTGGTGGGCGCCTTCAGCGCGGCCCGCAGCATCATGGATGGCCACACGCCGCAGATCCTCCAGTTGACCCTGGCGCGGTTCATGGAGGAGGGCCACTACAATGCCCATGTGCGGGCCATGCGCAAGCTCTACGCCGGTCGCCGGCAAGCCATGCTCGATGCCATCGGGCGGCATTTGCAGGGCATTGCCGTGGCCTTGCCGCCACCGGGCGGGTTGCAGATTCCTTGCCTGCTGGAGCCCGGCTGGAGCGAGGAACTGACCCAGCAACGGGCCGCCCGGGCCGGCATCCAGCTGCCGGGGCTCAGCCGGCTCTATGCCACCGAGCCGAAGCGGCAGGGCTGGTTGCTCGGCTACGCCTCACTGAGCGCCCATGAAATCGAAACCACCATGGCTCGCCTGTCCCTGGCCCTGCGAAAGGCCTAGCTCAACGCCGGCCTTCAGGGGTTGGCGGCACGGCCGGCGAGGGCATTGGCCCGGCCGTGAATCAGCAGGTGTGCGGTCAAGCCGGCCACCAGCCCCCAGAAGGCGCCGCCGACCCCGAGCAGGGTGACGTTGGCTGCGGTGGCGAGGAAGGTGATCAGCGCGGTTTCCCGGGTGGCCGCGTCGGCCATGGCATTGGTCAGGCTGCCGCCGATCGCCCCCAATAGCGCCAGGCCCGCGAGGGTGCTGACAAAGGTCTTGGGCAGCACCATGAACAGGCTGGCCAGGGTCACGCCGAAGGTGCCCACCAGGATGTAGAACAGCCCGCAGGCGATACCGGCGATGTAGCGTTTTTTCGGGTCAGGATGGGCGTCCTTGCCGGTACAGATCGCCGCGGTAATCGCCGCCACATTGAAGGCATGGGCGCCGAACGGTGCCATCAGCAGCGAACCCAGGCCGGTGACCGTGAGCACGGGATTGGCGCTGGTGCCGTAGCCGTCATTGCGCAACACCAGCATGCCGGGCATGTACTGGCCGGTGAGGGTGATGACGAACAGCGGCAAGGCCACTCCGAGCAAGGCCTGCAGGGAGAACTGCGGCGCGGTGAATACCGGCACGGCCAGGCTCAAGTGCACTGCAGAAAAGTCGATCCGCTGCTGAGCGATGAGCAGCCCCAGGCCGATGACCAGGATGCCCACCACGGCAAAGCGCGAGGTGAAACGCCGCAGCAAGGCGTAGGACACCAGCAGCACGATCACCAGCAGCGGGTCGGCGCTGGCACCGCCAAAGGCATTGATCCCGAACTGCAACAGAATGCCCGCCAGCAGGCCGGCGGCAATGCCCTTGGGGATCATCCGCACCAGTTTGTCGAAGGCCCCTGATGCGCCCAGCAGCATGAACCCCAGAGCCGAGATCAGATAGGCACCGATCACCTCGGCGTAGGGCGTGAATGGCATCACCGTGGCCAGGAAGGCCGCGCCGGGTGTGGACCAGGCCGTGATGATCGGCGCCTTGTAACGCAGGCTCAGCCACAGGCCGGAAAGCCCCACGCCCACCGACACCGCCCAGACCCAGGACGCGGTCTGGGCCGCTGACAGGCGCGCCAGTTCGGCGGCCTGGAACACCAGGACAAAGGTTCCGCCGTAGTTCACCAGCACTGAAATCAGCGCCGCCACGGTGGGTGAGAAAACATCGCTCCAGCGCAGGCTTGTCGCCGTTCTGTTCATCAGCCGCTCTCCATCCAGAAACAGGCTCCCAGGCTCGGGTGCCGGGAGGGAGTTGATTCTAGGGAACGGGTGGACTGTTGTTTCAGGCCGCATTTACCATTACTGGCAGACCGCTTTGCGAGCGCCGACAAAAAAGCCCGGCCTTGATTCAGGCCGGGCTTTGGGGTGTTGCAACCGTGCGGCTTAGTGCAGGGCGGGCTGCCCGGCCTTGCGCGCATGGCTCAGGCGGTAGAAGCCCCAGATCACCAGGACCCATACCGGAATCGCATACACCGAGGCGCGGATGCCCGGGATCATCCACATCACGCCGACGATCATCAGCATGAAGGCCAGGCACAGGTAGTTGCTCAAGGGCGACCAGAAGGCCTTGAACGACGGCACCACGCCACGCTCGGCCATGGCCTTGCGAAAGCGCAGGTGGGTCAGGCTGATCAGTGCCCAGTTGATCATCAGCGCGGCCACCACCAGGGCGAACAGCAGCTCCAGCGCTTCATGGGGCGCCAGGTAGTTGACCAGTACGCAGAGCAGGGTGATGAGGGCGGAGATGCCCAGGGCCAGGATCGGCACGCCTTGCTTGTTGAGCTTCATCAGCGCCTTGGGCGCGTCGCCCTGTTCGGCCAGGCCGAAGAGCATGCGGCTGTTGCAGTACACGCCGCTGTTGTACACCGACAGCGCCGCGGTCAGGACCACGAAGTTGAGGATCTGCGCCGCCGCATCACTGCCGATCAGCGAAAAGATCTTCACGAAGGGGCTGCTGCTGTAGGCGTCGCCGCCAGCATTCAGACTCACCAGCAGTTCGTCCCACGGGTACAGCGACAGCAGCACGGCCAGGGCGCCGACGTAGAAGATCAGCACCCGGTAGACCACCTGGTTGATCGCCTTGGGGATCACCTTGCGCGGCTCGGCGGCTTCGGCGGCAGTGATGCCCACCAGTTCCAGGCCGCCGAAGGAGAACATGATGAAGGCCATGGCCATCAGCAGGCCGGTGCCGCCGTTGGGGAAGAAGCCGCCGTGGGACCAGAGGTTGCTCACCGACGCCTGGCTGCCGCCGCTGCCGCTGAACAGCATGTAGCAGCCCAGAACGATCATGCCGACGATGGCCACCACCTTGATGATGGCGAACCAGAACTCGGCCTCGCCGAAGAACTTCACGTTCATCATGTTGATCAGGTTGACCAGTACGAAGAACACCGCCGCACTGACCCAGGTGGGGATCTCCGGCCACCAGAACTGCACGTATTTGCCCACTGCGGTGAGTTCGGCCATGCCTACCAGGACATACAGCACCCAGTAGTTCCAGCCGGCGAGAAAGCCGAAGTAGCCGCCCCAGTACTTGTGGGCGAAGTGGCTGAAGGAGCCGGCCACGGGTTCTTCGACGATCATCTCCCCCAGCTGGCGCATGATCAGGAAGGCAATGAATCCGGCAATCGCATAGCCGAGGATCATCGAGGGGCCGGCGGACTTGAGAACCCCGGCCGAGCCGAGGAAGAGTCCGGTGCCGATCGCCCCGCCCAGGGCGATCAACTGAATATGGCGATTCTTCAAGCCACGCTTGAGTTCACCTTGCTTCAAGGTTTGATCCACTAACTTGCGCTCTCTTCTAGTTGTTATCAGGACCGATCCCAGGGTGAATGGGAGCGATCGCGGCTGAATGCTGACGGGATCAGATATTACTCTCGGTAAACCGCTCGTAATACAGCTGAACGCGGTTAAGTTGCTGTTCTTGCAGCCAGATTCGGATCGAATCGACCATCGGTGGCGGTCCACAGACATACAGGTCGCTGTCGTGGTCGCGCAGCTCGCTGCTGTCCAAGTGCTCGGTGATGTAGCCGCGCTTGCCCGACCACTGCGGGTCGGCGTCGCTGATCACCGGGGTGAAGCGGAATGCCGGCAAGCGTTCGCCCAAGGCCTGGATGCGCGCCAGTTCGCACAGATCGGCACTCTGGCGCACCCCGTAGTACAGGTGTACCGGTTGCTGGCAGCCCTGCTCGACGACCTGTTCGAGCATCGCCAGCAGCGCCGACAGCCCGGTGCCGCCGGCCACCAGCAGCAGCGGCCGGCTGATCTGGCGCAGGTAGAAAGCCCCCAGCGGCGCCTCCAGCTCGATGCTGTCGCCCACCAGGCAGCGCTCGCGAATGTAGTTGCTCATCACCCCGTCGGGCAGCAGGCGGATCAGGAACAGCAACTGGTTGTCCGCCCCCGGCCGGTTGGCGAAGGAGTAGGCCCGGCTGCTGTCGGTGCCGGGAATCCGCAGGCGGGCGTACTGACCGGGGAGAAACTCCAGCGGCGCCTCGCTGCGGCCCAGGTCCAGGTGCAGGATCGCGGTGCTGTCCGACACCTGGCGCACATCGATCACCGAGCCGGTGCGTCGCACCGGATCGGCGTTGTGGCACAGGCTGGAATCGAAGTCGAAATAGAACGCCGCGTCGGACTGCACCCGGGTCTGGCAGGTGAGCATCTTGCGTTGCTCCAGGTCCTGGGGCGAGAGGGCTTCCTCGTCCACGTAGTCCTGGCTGTACTGGCCCGATTCGCAACGACCCTGGCAGGTGCCGCAGACGCCTTCGCGGCAGTCCAGGGGAATCTTGATGCCGTTGCGCAGGGCAGCGTCGAGCAGTATTTCATTGGCCTTGATCGGGAAGAACAGGGTCTTGCCATCGGCAAAGCTGAACGCGACCTTGTGCGTCATGAAGGGATGTCCGTCGAGTCAGAGGTGGTAGAAGTCGAGCACCGAGTTGATCGTGTCGTTGAGCAGCAGCACGTGCTTGCGCTGGATCAGCCAGCTGTCGCCATGGGGCTTGAGGTCGTAGGTGGCGTGACCGTAGAAGTCCTCGGAGGTGGCCAGGCGATAGAACAGCGTGTGCCAGTTCAGGCGCACCTGCAGCAGCCCGTTGGCGCCCTCGCTGATGCGCAGGTTGCTGACCATGTGCAGGGTGCGCGGCATGGGAATGGTCGACGCCGCCTTGCCGGTGCGCAGGCGGAACACCCGGTCTTCCAGCCCCGAACGGTTGGCGTAGTAGATCAGCGACATCTCGCGCTTCGGGTCCCGGGTGTAGACGTGTTCCGAGTCCCATTGCGGCAGGTGGAACTCGCTGTCCACGGCGAACAGCTGCAGGTAGGCGTCCCAGTCCTGGGCGTCGCAGAGCTCGGACTTGCGATAGAAGAATTGCTCGATCTGGTACTGCAATTGCGCATTCATGTTCATACCTCACGCAGTTTCAGGGGCTGGCGCTGCAGGCCGTCGAGGAGGAATTTCTGCCAGTTGCGGTGCTGGTTGACGTACAGCCCTTCATGGGTGATCTCGGTGCCGGTCATGGCCGGCTGGATGCCCAGGTTCTCGCTGTTGGCGGTGGGGCCGGTGGCCCAGCGGTGATGGCCGCGCGAGACATCGCTCCAGCGCTCCAGGCGCCCCTGGAAGCCGCGCTGGGCCTCGCGAAACTCCACCAGGTCATCCGGCGTGCCCATGCCCGAGACGTTGAAGAAATCCTCGAACTGGCGGATGCGGTTTTCCCGGTCGGCATCGCTCTCGCCCTTGACCCCGATGCACTGGCTGATGATCTCGGTCTTGTTCCAGGCGATGGGGCGGATGATCCGCAGCTGCGAGCTGATCTGGTCGAGAAAGAACAGGCTGGGGTAGATGTTCAGGTTGCGCAGGCGGTGCATCATCCACTCGGCCTTGGCCTGGCCGTGCTCTTGCACCAGGCGCGGCATGATGCTGGCGTAGCCGGAGCGCACCGCCGGGTTGGGCATTTCGCTGAACAGCACGCTGTGGCCGTTGTTGAAGGCGAACCAGCCATCGTCGGTGCTGGCGTCGCCGGCGCCGAGCTTGCTGTAGTCCAGGGTGGCGCTGCTGCCGCTGCCGTTGTCGCGGTTGACCTGCTGGCGGTGCTGCACCGTGGCCACGTAGTTGTAGTGCACGGTGCTGACGTGATAACCGTCCAGGCCGTTCTCGTTCTGCAGCTTCCAGTTGCCGTCGTAGGTGTAGGCGGACTTGCCCGGCAGCACCTCCAGCTCACCGTTGGGGGACTGGGCGACCATCATGTCGAAGAAGATCCGCGCGTCGCCCAGGAAGTCTTCCAGGCTGTTGTCGGCGGCCACGTCCAGGCTGATGAAGACAAAGCCCTTGTAGCTGTCGATGCGGGCCTTCTTCAGGCCGCGGGTGGCCTTGTCGAAGCCCTCGTCGTATTCCCCCGGGGCCTTGACCTTCACCAGGCGCCCGTCGCTCTTGTAGCACCAGGCGTGGAACGGGCAGGTGAAGGTCGACTGGTTGCCCTTGCCGACCCGGGTCAGGGTGGTGCCGCGGTGCTGGCAGGCGTTGATCAGGGCATTGAGGCGGCCCTCGCCGTCGCGGGTGATGATCATCGGCTGGCGCCCGGCGCGCAGGGTGATGAAGTCGTGATTGTTGGGCAGTTCGCTTTCGTGACAGGCGTAGATCCAGTTCTTCTCGAAGATCAGCTCCATCTCCAGATCGAACAGCTCGGGCTCGGTGAACATCTCCCGGGCGATACGGAACACTCCGTCCGCGGGGCGAAAATCCAGGCAGCCGTGGATGAAGTCCTGCCACTGCTCGACGCTTCTTGCACCACTCATGAGTCGGTACCTTTTTTATTCAGGTCAATCGGGTGCCGTCATTAGAGAGAGTGCGGGGCGCCGGTGGCTATCCGCTTAGTCGGCCAAGGCCATCCATAAAATTGCCTGGGTAGTTGCGACCCACCTTCGAGCGGATAAGCGATCGACGGCTGCATCCCGGGGCGCCGATCGGCTACTGTGAGCCCGGCCAGATGAGGACGATGGGGTCGGGTTATCCACTTAGTCGGCGATTGCTATCCACTGGGTTGGCAGCGTTGCCGGCTGGCGCAAAACTTGCCCTGTCACACAAGACGCGCCGTCAGAGCGCGCTGAATAACAATTGCCGTGGGTGCGCCGTGATGAATAGCAAGGCTGATGGGCTGTTTCGCGAGATTCGTATCGATCGCTATGACCTTGAAGGGGCCAGGAGCTGGATGTCGGGCATCTGTGGGCCGCATCGCCTGGAAACCGCGACCCCCGAACGGATCCGTTTTCACCACAGTGCCAACGTGCTCAGGTCACGCTCCACGACCCTGGGCATCATCGAGTACGGCACCGATGTGACCGTCGATATCGAGGACACCGAGCGCTTCAGCAGCTACAGCCTGAGCCTGCCCCTGTGCGGCGAACAGGAACTGAGCAAGGACGGTCGGCTGCTGCGTTCGGACCGCGACCAGGGGGTGATCGTTGCCCCCAACGAAAGCCAGGTGCTGGCCATCTCTGGCGACTGCCGCAAGCTGCAGGTGGTGATTTCCCGGCCGGCCATGAGCGAAGCCCTGGAGACCCTGCTGCAACGCCCGGTCGAGCAGCCGCTGCGCTTCGAACCGGCGATGGACGCGCGGCAGGGGGCCACCGCAGCCTGGTGGCGCATGGCCCAGCACTTCATCGGCGAGCTGACCCAGGGCAACGAGCTCTATGAACAACTGGCCTTCACCCGGGAAATCGAAAGCTCGCTGATCAAGGGCCTGATCCTGGCCCAGCCCAACAACTACTCCAGCGAGCTGCGGGCCATGCTCGGGGTCAAGCTGCCGCATTACCTGGTGCGAGCCCGCCAGTACCTGCATGAGCATGCCCGTGAAGCGGTGCACCTGGAGGACCTGGAAGCCGCCGCCGGTGTCTCGCGCTTCAAGCTGTTCGAGGCCTTTCGCAAATACTTCGCCCTGTCGCCCATGGCCTATCTCAAGCGCCATCGGCTCAACGGTGTGCGTCAGGACATTCTCGAACACGGCGCAGCGCGCAATATTTCCGAGATCGCCCTGGGCTGGGGTTTCACTCACCTGGGGCGTTTTTCCGCCGAGTACCGCAAGCTGTTCGACGAGGCGCCCAGCGCCACCGCGCAGCGCCATCCGGCACGGCGCCCGGTGGGGTTCTAGGGCGGACTACTTGCGCAGTACCAGGTCCAGCAGGCCGTCCTGCTCCTTGATCTTCTGCAGGACGATCTCCGAGCGGATGTCGGTGACCCCCGACGCGCGATTCAGGTGATTGACGATGAAATCCGAGAAGTGCTTGAGGTTGCGCGCCTGCACCCGCAGCACGTAGTTGCTGGCGCCGGTGATCACGTAGGCGGCCACCACTTCCGGCCACTGCTGGACCTTGCCGATGAACGTCTCGTGCCAGCCTTCCACGTCCTGGCGCAGGGACACGTGGACGATGGCTTCCAGCTCGATGCCCAGGCGCTCGGCATTGAGCTGGGCGCGGTAGCCGCTGATGATCCCGTCGCCTTCGAGCATGCGCAGGCGGCGCAGGCAGGCCGAGGGTGAAAGGGCCACTTTCTCCGCCAGTTCCTGGTTGCTGATACGTCCATCCTGTTGCAGGAAGTAGAGGATGCGCAGGTCGGTGGAGTCGAGGGTCATGGCTGGCATAAATCCGCGTTTTTTATTGGAGGATTAGAATTTTATTCGAGATTAGTACGGTAACGCGCTGCACTTTGCACGAAAATTCTAGCTGGCTTCGTCCATTATTTCCTGAGTTTGCGGGTCGTCCAGACCCCGTGCCCGGCCTGTTCCAGGCGGGCATGACCTTGACCAAGACAGGACTTCCAATGATCGATAAAAACCACTGCCTGCGTCTCGATGAACAGGACCCACTGGCGCCGCTGCGCCAACAGTTTGCCCTGCCCGAGGGGGTGATCTACCTCGATGGCAACTCCCTGGGTGCCCGCCCCGTGGCGGCCCTGGAGCGGGCCCGGCAAGTGATCGAGCAGGAGTGGGGCGACGGCCTGATCCGCAGTTGGAACAGCGCCGGCTGGCGTGACCTGTCCCAGCGCCTGGGGGACCGCCTGGCCCCGCTGATCGGCGCCGGCAGCGGCGAAGTGGTGATCACCGACACCACGTCCATCAACCTGTTCAAGGTGCTCAGCGCCGCCCTGCAGGTGCAGGCCGGGCGCGCCCCCGAGCGGCGGGTGATCGTTTCCGAGAGCAGCAACTTTCCCACCGACCTGTACATTGCCGAGGGCCTGACCCGGATGCTTGAGCAGGGCTATTCCCTGCGCCTGGTGGGCAGCCCGGACCAACTGCCGGCGGCGATCGACCAGGACGTGGCGGTGGTGATGCTCACCCACGTCAACTACAAGACTGGCTACATGCACGACATGCAGGCCGTCACCGGGTTGATCCACGAAGCCGGCGCCCTGAGCATCTGGGACCTGGCCCACTCGGCCGGCGCGGTGCCGGTGGAGCTGACTCGCAGCGGCGCCGACTACGCCATCGGCTGCACCTACAAGTACCTCAATGGCGGCCCGGGTTCGCAAGCCTTCGCCTGGGTCGCCCCGGCCCTGTGCAACCTGGTGACCCAGCCGTTGTCCGGCTGGTTCGGCCATGCCCGGCAGTTCGACATGGCCACCCAGTACGAACCCGCCAGCGGTATCGCCCGCTACCTGTGCGGCACCCAGCCGATCACCTCCCTGGCCATGGTCGAGTGCGGCCTGGAAGTCTTCGAGCAGACCGACATGCAGAGCCTGCGGCGCAAGTCCCTGGCCCTCACCGACCTGTTCATCGAGCTGGTGGAACAGCGTTGCGCCGGCCACGACCTGAAGCTGGTGACCCCGCGTGACCACGCCAAGCGTGGCAGCCACGTGAGCTTCGAGCACCCCGAAGGCTACGCGGTGATCCAGGCCCTGATCGCCCGTGGCGTGATCGGCGACTACCGCGAACCGCGGATCATGCGTTTCGGCTTCACTCCGCTGTACACCCGCTTCAGCGAAGTCTGGGACGCGGTGCAGATCCTCGGTGAAATCCTCGATCAGAAAACCTGGGCCCAGGCGCAGTTCCAGGTACGTCACAGCGTGACCTAAGGCGCGCTTCATCCCCTGGTCGCCGCCGCTCGCGGCGACCAGGCAAGCGGCACAAGGACGGGCCGTCACAACGATTCATACGTGCACACAACAATAAAGAGGCACTCAAAGTGACCACCTCCAACAAGGGTTTCGAAGCGATCTCCAATCGCGAGCACGGCCTCAGGCGCCAACTGACCGCCGGCCAGATGAGCATGATCGCCATCGGCGGGGCCATCGGCACCGGCCTGTTCATGGGCAGCGCCTATGCCATCGGCTATGCCGGCCCCAGCGTGCTGCTGAGCTACGCCATCGGGGCCTTGATCACCCTGATCCTGATGGGCTGCCTGGCGGAAATGACCGTGGCCCACTCCACCTCCGGCTCCTTCGGCGCCTATGCCGAGTTCTACGTCAGCCCGCTGGCCGGTTTCCTGGTGCGCTACGCCTACTGGGCGGCCATCGTCCTGGCGGTGGGCGCCGAAGTCACGGCCATCGCCATGTACATGAAGTACTGGTTCGCCAACGTTCCGGAATGGGTGTGGATCATCTCCTTCTCCAGCGTGCTGATCCTGCTCAACGCCATCAGCGTGAAAACCTTCGGCAACTTCGAATACTGGTTCTCCACCATCAAGATCGCCGCCATCGTCGGCTTCATCATCCTTGCGGTGTACGTGGTGTTCGGTTCCGGCAACCCCGACTACGGGCTGCACAACTACAGCGCCCACGGCGGCTTCTTCCCCAACGGTTTCGAGGGCATGTGGATCGCGGTGATCGTGTCGATCTTCAGCTACCTGAGCGTGGAGATGATCGCGGTGGCGGCGGGGGAGGCCAAGGACCCGCAGCGGGCGGTGAAGCAGGCCTTTCGCGCGACCATCGTGCGCCTGGTGGTGTTCTACCTGCTGACCCTGGCGCTGATGCTGGCCATCGTGCCCTGGGTCCAGGCCGGCAAGGCCCAGAGCCCGTTCGTCACGGTGATGCAGACCATCGGTATTCCCGGGGCCACCGGGGTGATGAACTTCGTGATCCTGATCGCCGCGCTGTCGGCGATGAACAGCCAGCTCTACATCACCACGCGGATGATGTTCAGCCTGTCCCGCGCCGGCTACGCCCCCAAGTCCATGGGGGCCTTGAGCAAGAGCGGGATTCCGCTCAATGCCCTGTTGCTGTCCAGCTCCGGCATCGCCCTGGCGACCCTGGTCAACGTGCTGTACCCGGAAAGCTCGTTCACCCTGATGATGGCGATCTCGATGTTTGGCGCGATCTTCACCTGGTTCATGATCTTCCTCACCCACTACTGCTTCCGCCGCTATCACCAGCGCCATGGCGAGCAGCAGCTGTCGTTCCGCATGCGCCTGTTTCCCTACAGCACCCTGCTGGGGCTGGTGCTGATGGGGGCGGTGATGATCACCACCTTCTTCACCGAGGCGTTCAAGATGACCCTGGTGTTCGGCGTGCCGTTCCTGCTGTTGCTGACCCTGGTCTACTTCCTGTGCTTCCGTAAGCCGAGGACGGTCGCCGGGTTGTCCGAGGTCTGAGGCCACGCCTCCCGGGTCGCCCTAGAGGCTGCCCAGGGGGCACTCCTCGCGAGCCTGTTGCAGGCTGGTCTCGAAAATTTCGAGCCGGCCCTGCAACTGTTGCAAATCATCGATCTGCCGTTGCAGCTCGCGCCTCTTTTGCGCCAGGGCGGCCTGCGCGCGGTCCCAGGGAAAGGCCTGACCCTGGTGCGTGGCGAACACCTGCTGCAACTCCTTGAGCTTGAAACCCAACTGCTGCGCGCACTTGATGAACATCAACTGCTCGACGCTCTGCGCGTCATACAGGCGGTAGCGACCCTGGCGCGGAGCTGCGGGCAACAGGCCGATGGCTTCGTAGTGACGGATGCTCTTGACCGTGGTTCCGGACAGTTGCGCGGCTTGGCCGATGTACATGAAGGCTCCTTTTCCAGTACCGGGCCGTCCGGCGGTGGACGGCGTTGCGCATTATCCGGCGCTTTCACTGCCTGGCAAGGTACTGCGCCTGCATCAGCCAATCCGCCTTGCGTTCTTCGCTGGCGTCCAGCACCGGGCCAAAGGTCAGGGTGCGCAACGGCTTGATGCCGCAGAAATCCAGGGTGGTGCGGCGCATCTGCTGCAAGCCGGGCATGCGGTAGAACCAGCGGAAATACCAGGGCGGGGTGTCCATGGTCACCATCAGGTGGGCGGTGCGGCCCTTGAGCAGTTGCTCGGGAAAGGCCTTGCCGGGGCGGTACTTGAAGGCGAAGCCCGGCAGCAGCACGCGGTCGAGAAAACCTTTCATCAGCGCCGGAATTCCGCCCCACCAGATGGGGAAGACCCAGGTCAGGTGCTCGGCCCAGAGGATGTCGGCCTGGGCTTGGCGCAGGTCCTCTTCCAGGGGCTGGATCTGCCGGTAGCCTTCATGCAGGACCGGGTCGAAGTGCAGGTCGCCGAGCCTGAGCTGGCGCACCTCATGCCCGGCCTCCTGCGCCGCCTTCACGTAGCGCTCGCTCAATGCCGCGCACAGGCTGTGGCGCGAGGGGTGGCCGAGAATCACCAGGATGCGTTTGCTCATTACCGTGGTCCTTGAGGAATAAACCCCAAGGCTAAAGTCTGCCCCTAGGGGGAGAGTCAAGGTTCCAGCAGCGCGCGACACAAACCCTGTGCGTACAGCGGCAGGGCCTCGAAGTCGCGGGCGCACAGCAACAGCCGGCGCCGTGCCCAGGCCTCCTCCAGGGGGCGGCTGTGCAGTTGCAGATGCGGGTTGCGCTGCAGGGCGGCCAGGGGCACCAGGGCCAGCCCGGCGCCACGGGCGACCATGCGCAGCAGCGCGTCGAAACCCTCGGCGCGGATGCGCAATGGCATGCGCCGGCCCAGGTGCAGGGCCTGTTCCTCCAGGTACACCGCCAGGGCGCTGTGGCTGGCCAGGCCGACATAGTCGTAGGCCAGGCTGTCGCTGAAGCTGGGGGCCGGCTGGGCGCTCAAGGGGTGGTCCGGGGGCATCGCCAGCACCAGTGGATCGTCGTGAAATGCCCGGGTCATCAGGCCCTGGGTGTCGACCGCATCGGAGACGATCCCCAGGTCCGCGGCGCCCTGGCGCAGGGCGTGGGTGATGCGCTGGCTGGGCAGTTCCTGCAGCTCGATATCGACCTGTGGATGGCTGTGCAGGAAGTCCGCCAGCAACTCCGGCAAGTACTCGCTGAGGGCGGTGGTGTTGCACAACAGACGCACCTGGCCCTTGACCCCCCTGGCGTACTCACCGAGGTCCTGTTGCAGGTGCTCGGCGTACAGCAGCAGCGTTCGCGCGTGCTGGGCCAGGGCCTTGCCGGCGGCCGTCGGACGGATGCCGCGACGCCCGCGTTCGAGAAACTCGATGCCCAGGGAGGCTTCCATGGCGCGGATTCGAGCGCTGGCGGCGGCCAGGGACAGATGGCTGCGAGCGGCCCCGGCGGTAATGTTGCCGGCCTCCAGAATATTCAGGTACAGGCGCAGGTCGATCAGATCGAAGTGCATGGGACATCCCTCGGCGAACATCATCTCTGTAGGAGCCGGCTTGCCGGCGAAGAGGCCTTCGGATTTTGCATCGGGCTTGAGCGCGCCTTCGCTGGCAAGCCAGCTCCTACGGCGGTGGCGGGCAATAGGTTTTGGCATGTGCCTCTTGCTGGGCAAGAGGCTGGCTCAGTATATGGCAGATTTTCAGCACGCCGCTGCGGGTGCAGGATTGGCCCATGAACAGCTCACTCGCGTTTTATCAGCATCTCGGAATGGCCCTTTCACTGCTGGTCATCGGCACATTCTTGCTGGCCGGCATGGTCAAGGGCGTGATCGGTCTCGGGCTGCCCACCATTGCCATGGGGCTATTGGGGCTGGCTATGGCTCCGGCGCAGGCTGCGGCCTTGCTGATCATTCCGGCGACCCTGACCAATCTCTGGCAACTGGCCTTTGGCGGGCACCTGCCGGCGTTGCTCAAGCGTCTGTGGCCGATGTTGCTGGCGATCTTCGTCGGCACCGTCGGCGGTTCCCTGTGGCTGGGCATCGAGGGCGGGCATTGGGTGGTGCGCGGGTTGGGCGCGGCGCTGCTGCTGTATGCCCTGAGCGGCCTGTTGCTGCCGACCTTGCGGGTGTCGGCGGCCCGGGAGCGCTGGCTGGCGCCGCTGTGCGGGCTGGTCACCGGGGTGATCACCTCTGCTACCGGGGTGTTCGTGATCCCGGCGGTGCCTTATCTACAGGCCCTGGGCTTGAACAGGGACTCACTGGTGCAGGCCCTGGGCCTGTCGTTCACCGTCTCGACCCTGGCCCTGGCCGGCGGCCTGCTGTGGCGTGGCGCCCTGGGCGGCGCCGAACTGGGGGCGTCCGTGCTGACCCTGGCTCCGGCGCTGCTGGGCATGTGGTTGGGGCAATGGTTGCGCCAGCACATCAGCGCCGTGCTGTTCAAGCGGGTGTTCTTCATCGGCCTCGGGCTGCTGGGCGGGCACTTGCTGATCAGTGGCTAGAGCTTGTGCTCAGCGGCCAGCCGAGGCCGGGCTGAGCATGTCGATGGCGCGGATCTCGAAATCGCGCTCCAGGTAGTCCATGCGCGCGGCGAGAAACTGCTGCATGTGCGGCAGGCCCGAGTGGCTATCCAGCGCCTCCTGGGAGGCCCAGACCTCGTAGAAGATGAACAGGCTTGGGTCTTCCCGGTCCCGCAGCATGTGGTACTCGATGCAGCCGGCTTCAGCGCGGCTGGCGGCGACATGGCTCAGGAAAAACGCCTCGAAGGCGTCGGCGCGTTCGGCGCGGGTCTTGGCGTGGAGGATAAAGGCCTGGGGCGTGGACATGCACAAAGCACTCATTGACGGGAAAGGTGCTGAGAATCCTAAGGCAAAGATCGGCTGTCGATTCGTGCATTTTGGTCAAATGTATTTTGAGCAACCCGGGCTTATTCTCCGCGCCCTGCCTGATTAACCTGCCGCCATCGTTTGCAACCTTCACAGCCCGCCGCTGCCAATGCGCGATGGGTTGTCCCCGATGAGGCCGGATCATGAAAAAAGTACTGCTGCTCAATGGCGCCAAACAGTTCGCCCACTCCGATGGCCGTTACAACGCCACCCTGCACGACACCGCCCTGGCGGTGCTGGATCGCGGTGGCCTGGAGGTCAAGGTCACCCATATCGACGAGGGCTATGACATCCAGGAAGAAGTGGCGAAGTTTCTCTGGGCCGACGTGATCATCTACCAGATGCCCGGCTGGTGGATGGGCGCGCCGTGGATCGTCAAGAAGTACATCGACGAAGTCTTCACCGAAGGCCACGGCAGCCTCTACGCCAGCGATGGCCGGACCCGCTCCGACGCCTCGCAGAAGTACGGCAGCGGCGGCCTGATCCAGGGCAAGCAGTACATGCTCTCGCTGACCTGGAACGCGCCGCAGCAGGCCTTCGACGACCCGACCGACTTCTTCGAAGCCAAGGGCGTGGACGCGGTCTACTTCCCGTTCCACAAGGCCAACCAGTTCCTCGGCATGAGCGGTTTGCCAACCTTCCTCTGTGTCGACGTGATGAAGCGCCCGAACATCGAAGGCGATGTGCAGCGTTATGCGCAGCACCTCAAGGCGGTGTTCAATCTCCAGGGCTGAATCCGGCTACTATTGAGCGCCTTGAAGCGGGCCTGCGGTTTATCCAGGGCCCACCAGCGCCGATAAAGGACTCCTGTGAAAGCCCGATCCGACGAGTTGCAAGTCTTGGTTTGCGTCATCGAGTGCGGTTCGATTTCCGCCGCGGCCGAGCAATTGGCCCAGACCCCTTCGGCGGTCAGCCGCAGCTTGTCGCGGCTGGAGGCCAAGCTCGAGACCACGCTGATCAACCGCACCACTCGACGCATGGACCTGACCGAAGAAGGGCGCTACTTCTTCGAACAGGCCAAGCGCATTCTCGATCAGATGGACGAGCTCGAAGAGCGCCTGTCGTCGCGCCAGCGCACCCCGTCCGGGCGTTTGCGGATCAACGCCGCGTCGCCCTTCATGCTGCACGCCATCGTTCCCCATGTGGCCGAGTTCCGCCGCCTGTACCCGGATATCCAGCTGGAGCTCAACAGCAACGACCTGATCATCGACCTGCTGGAGCAAAGCACCGACATTGCCATCCGCATCGGCGTGCTGGCGGATTCGACCCTGCATGCCCGCTCCCTGGGCTGCAGCCCGTTGCACATTCTTGCCAGCCCCGATTACCTGGCCCGCCACGGCACCCCGCAGAGCGTGGCGGAACTGACCGGGCACACCTTGCTCGGGTTCACCCAGACCGAGACCCTCAACCACTGGCCGTTGCGCCATGTGCATGGCGACCGCTGGCAGATCCAGCCGGACATCAGCGCCTCCAGCGGCGAGACCTTGCGCCACCTGGCGCTGGAAGGGCAGGGCATTGCCTGCCTGTCGCATTTCATGACCGTCGACGACATTCGCGCCGGGCGCCTGCAACCGCTGCTGGCCGCGTTCAACAGCGGCTATCGCCAGCCGATCAACGCGGTGTACTACCGCAACTCGCAACTGGCCCTGCGCATCCAGTGCTTCCTGGATTTCATCCAGGGCAAGCTGGCCGATTACGCCCACCCCGAGTTCCAGGGCTGAAAGCCCCGTTCCCCGCCTATCAGCCGTAGGAGCCGGCTTGCCGGCGAAGAGACCCCCAGGTTTTGCGCGAGTCTTGAAATCGCTTTCGCTGGCAAGCCAGCTCCTACGGTGGCTGTGTGTATCGGGCCTGTCCGGCAATCGATCCCTTGTAGGAGCCGGCTTGCCGGCGAAGAGGCCCCCAGGTTTTGCGCACGTCTTGAAATCGCTTTCGCTGGCAAGCCAGCTCCTACGGTGGCTGTGTGCATCGGGTCTATCCGGCAATCGATCCCTTGTAGGAGCCGGCTTGCCGGCGAAGGGGCCCCCAGGTTTTGCGCAAGTCTTGAAATCGCCTTCGCTGGCAAGCCCGCTCCTACGGTGGCTGTGTGCATCGTGTCTATCCGGCAATCGATCCTTTGTAGGAGCCGGCTTGCCGGCGAAGGGCCCCCCAGGTTTTGCGCACGTCTTGAAATCGCTTTCGCTGGCAAGCCAGCTCCTACGGTGGCTGTGTGTATCGGGTCTGTCCGGCAATCGATCCCTTGTAGGAGCCGGCTTGCCGGCGAAGGGGCCACCGGATTGGCGCCAGTCCCGAGATCGCTTTCGCTGGCAAGCCAGCTCCTACGGTGGCTGTGTGCATCGTGTCTATCCGGCAATCGATCCCTTGTAGGAGCCGGCTTGCCGGCGAAGAGGCCCCCAGGTTTTGCGCGAGTCTTGAAATCGCTTTCGCTGGCAAGCCAGCTCCTACGGTGGCTGTGTGTATCGGGTCTGTCCGGCAATCGATCCCTTGTAGGAGCCGGCTTGCCGGCGAAGGGGCCAGCGGATTTGGCGCCAGTCCCGAGATCGCCTTCGCTGGCAAGCCAGCTCCTACGGTGATCCATGGCTGAGGCTTGGGACGTTCGTGCCACGATTGGCGATTGCTCAACCCCCCGTCTCGGGCCTAAGGTTCTTGCCGTTCAAAAACAAGAAAAGGAAGGACTTTATGCGCATTCTGTTGTTCAAGTCCCTGGCCCTGACGGCCGCCATCGCCGCCAGCGGTTCGGCCTTTGCCGTGACCCTGGAAGGTGGCGCGGTAGCGGCGCCCAACCAGTACGGCGCCGATGTCGCGGCACAGATCCTGAAGAAGGGCGGCAACGCGGTGGATGCGGCGGTGGCCACCGCGTTCACCCTGGCGGTGACCTATCCCGAGGCCGGCAATATCGGCGGCGGCGGGTTCATGACGATGTACATCGACGGCAAGCCCTACTTCCTCGACTACCGGGAAACCGCGCCCAAGGCCGCGACCCGGGACATGTACCTGAATGAAAAGGGCGAGGTGATCGAGAACCTGAGCCTGGTGGGCGCCCGCGCCGCCGGGGTGCCGGGCACCGTGATGGGCCTGTGGGAAGCCCACCAGAAGTTCGGCAAGTTGCCGTGGAGCGAGCTGATCACCCCGGCCGTGGGCTACGCGAAAAACGGTTTCAAGGTGGCGGACAAGCAGTACCAGTACCGCGAAGATGCGCTGAAGCTGTTCAACGGCAGCACCAACTTCGGCGACTACTTCGGCAGCATGAAACCCGGTGAAACCTTCCGTCAGCCGGAGCTGGCCGCGACCCTGGAGCGCATCGCCGACCAGGGCGCCAAGGAGTTCTACAGCGGCAAGACCGCCGACTTGCTGGTGGCCCAGATGCAGGCCGACAAGGGCCTGATCACCAAGCAGGACCTGCAGGACTACAAGGTCCAGTGGCGCCAGCCGCTGCAGGTGACCTTCCGGGGCAACACCCTGTACACCGCGCCGCCGCCCAGCTCCGGCGGGGTCGCCCTGGCGCAGCTGATCAGCCTCAAGGAAGAGCGCGCCGCGGACTTCAAGGGCGTCGAGCTGAACTCGGCCAAGTACATCCACCTGCTGGCGGAAATCGAGAAACGCGTATTCGCCGACCGCGCCGACTACCTGGGCGACCCGGCGTTTTCCGAGGTGCCGGTCAAGCAGCTGACCGACCCGGCGTACCTGAAAAAACGCGCCGCCGAAGTCAACCCGAATGCCATCTCGGCCACCGAGAAGGTGCGTCCCGGGCTTGAGCGGCACCAGACCACCCACTTCTCCATCGTCGATGCCCAGGGCAACGCGGTGAGCAACACCTACACCCTGAACTGGGATTACGGCAGCGGCGTGGTGGTCAAGGGCGCGGGCTTTTTGCTCAACGACGAAATGGACGACTTCAGCGCCAAGCCCGGCGTCGCCAACGCCTTTGGCGTGGTCGGCGGTGACGCCAACGCCATTGCTCCCGGCAAGCGCATGCTGTCGTCCATGAGCCCGAGCCTGGTGACCCGTGACGGCAAGGTCACCCTGGTGCTGGGCACCCCCGGTGGTTCGCGGATCTTCACCTCGATCTTCCAGGTGCTGAACAACCTCTACGACTACCACCTGCCCCTGGAGAAGGCCGTGGCCGCGCAGCGCGTGCATCACCAGTTGCTGCCCAAGGACACGATCTACTACGACGCCTACGCGCCGCTCACCGGCAAGGTCGCCGACGAGCTCAAAGCCATGGGCTACACCCTGGAAGACCAGGGCTGGGAGATGGGCGACATCCAGGCGATCCGGGTCAACGGCACCGCGCTTGAAACCGCTTCCGACCCCCGTGGTCGCGGCGTCGGCAAGGTCGTCAAATAACCGCTGAACCTCTGTAGGAGCCGGCTTGCCGGCGAACGGGCCCGTCAGCCTGGCGCCCGATCGAGCGCCGCTTCGCTGGCAAGCCAGCTCCTACCTTTGTTGTTCACGCGCCGACGAGCGGCTGTTCGGCGGCGCTTCAATTCCGTACCATTGCGCGCCTTTTTCCGCTCTCCCCCAGGACCGCGTCCGCCGGTCCGTCGATCAGGTCAACCATGAAAGCAAAACGTCTGCGCGCCGATGTCCTGGCCGGACTCACCACGTCCTTTGCCTTGCTCCCCGAATGCATCGCCTTCGCCCTGGTGGCTCACCTCAACCCGTTGATGGGCCTGTACGGCGCCTTCTTCATCTGCACCCTGACCGCGCTGTTCGGCGGTCGCCCCGGGATGATCTCCGGTGCTGCCGGTTCCATGGCGGTGGTGATCGTCGCCCTGGTGGTGCAGCACGGGGTGCAGTACCTGCTGGCCACGGTGTTGCTGGGCGGGTTGGTGATGGTCGCCTTCGGCCTGCTGCGCCTGGGCAAGCTGGTGCGCATGGTGCCGTACCCGGTGATGCTGGGCTTCGTCAACGGCCTGGCGATCGTGATTGCCCTGGCCCAGCTGGAGCATTTCAAGAGCGGCGAACACTGGCTCAGCGGCCGGCCGCTGTACCTGATGGGCGGCCTGGTGGCGCTGACCATGGCCATCGTCTATCTGCTGCCGCGCCTGACCCGCGCCGTGCCGCCGGCCCTGGTGGCGATCCTCGGCGTCGGTTTGCTGGTGTATCTGCTGGACCTGCCGACCCGCACCCTGGGCGACATGGCGCACATCGCCGGCAGCCTGCCGGGCCTGGCCGTGCCCCAGGTGCCGTGGAACCTGGAGACGCTGTCGATCGTCGCGCCCTACGCGCTGCTGATGGCCATGGTCGGCCTGCTGGAAACCCTGCTGACCCTCAACCTCACCGATGAAATCACCGAGAGCCGTGGCCATCCGGACCGTGAATGCGTGGCCCTGGGGGCGGCCAACATGGTCTCGGGGATGTTCGGCGGCATGGGTGGCTGCGCGATGATCGGGCAGACCGTGATCAACCTCAGTTCCGGCGGCCGCGGGCGCTTGTCCGGGGTGGTGGCCGGTGGCCTGATCCTGCTGTTCGTGCTGTTTGCGGCGCCGCTGATCGAAGGCATTCCCCTGGCGGCGCTGGTGGGGGTGATGTTCGTGGTGTCACAGCAGACCTTTGCCTGGGCCTCGTTGCGGGTGATCCGCAAGGTGCCGCTGAACGATGTGCTGGTGATCTTGGCGGTGAGCGTGATCACGGTGTTCACCGACCTGGCCATGGCGGTGTTCTGCGGCATTGTCATCGCCGCCCTCAACTTCGCCTGGCAGCAGGCCCGGGAACTGTATGCCGACGCTCACCTGGAGGCCGACGGCAGCAAGCGCTATCAGTTGCACGGCACTTTGTTCTTCGCCTCCACCACGCCGTTTCTCAACCAGTTCGACCCGGCGGGCGATCCGCAGCACGTCACCATCGACTGTCGCCACCTGAGCTTCGTGGATTACTCGGCCATCGCCGCCCTGAAAACCCTGCGCGAGCGTTATGCCAAGGCCGGCAAGCACCTGCAGGTGCTGCACCTGTCCGAACGTTGCAGGCAGTTGCTGAAACGGGCTCGGGTGCAGCCCGACTGAAGCCCTCGGGCGAGTCGTTCCGCTCGGCGGTTTGTCAGGGCCGTGGAGTGAAAATATCCACTGCCGATTTTCATCGAGCGGCGTTTTACTTAGCTGTTCGCGACAAGGCCTGCCTCTTTACGAAAATTAGTTTCACTGGGTTTGAAACCCTCCTCCTTAAGTGATTAAAGCGTTTCACAACCATTCGAAGTGACGCTGTCTTCAAGGAGGGTCCCATGGCTCCTGCATCGGGTTTTTGGCTGCTGGGCTACGCCGCAGTCGCCATCATTGCGTTGATCGTGTTGATCGCCCGCTACCGGCTCAATCCCTTTATCGTCATCACCCTGGTGTCCGTCGGCCTGGCGCTGATGGCCGGCATGCCGCCGTCCGGCGTGGTGGGTGCCTATGAAGCCGGGGTCGGCAAGACCCTGGGCCATATCGCCCTGGTGGTGGCCCTGGGCACCATGCTCGGCAAGCTGATGGCCGAATCCGGCGGCGCCGAACAAGTGGCGCGGACCTTGATCGACCGCTTCGGCGAGCGCAACGCCCATTGGGCCATGGTCTGTATCGCCTTTCTGGTGGGGCTGCCGCTGTTTTTCGAAGTGGGTTTTGTACTGCTCATCCCCATTGCCTTCACCGTGGCACGGCGGGTGGGGGTGTCGCTGCTGATGGTGGGCCTGCCCATGGTCGCCGGGCTGTCGGTGGTCCACGCCCTGGTGCCGCCGCACCCGGGGGCGATGCTGGCGGTGCAGGCCTATCAGGCGTCGGTGGGGCAGACCCTGCTGTACGCGATCCTGATCGGCGTGCCCACGGCGATCATCGCCGGTCCGGTGTATGCCCGGTTCATCGTGCCGCACATCCATCTGCCGGCCGAGAACCCCCTGGAGCGTCAGTTCATTGCTCGCGAACCCCGGGCGCGCCTGCCCAGCTTTGGCCTGACCATGTTCACCATCCTGCTGCCGGTGGTGCTGATGCTGATCGGCGGCTGGGCCAACCTGCTGGCCGAGCCCGGCACCGGGCTCAATCAGTTCCTGCTGTTTATCGGCAACTCGGTGATCGCTCTGCTGGTGGCGACCCTGGTGAGTTTCTGGACCCTGGGGCTGGCCCAGGGCATCAACCGTGAATCGATCCTCAAGTTCACCAACGAGTGCCTGGCGCCCACGGCCAGCATCACCCTGCTGGTGGGGGCCGGGGGCGGCCTGAACCGGATTCTGATCGACTCCGGGGTCACCGAGCAGATCGTCGGCCTGGCCCATGAGTTCCAGCTGTCGCCGCTGTGGATGGGCTGGCTGTTCGCGGTGCTGATGCGGGTCGCTACCGGCTCCGCCACCGTGGCCCTGACCACCGCCTCGGGGGTGGTGGCGCCGGTGGCCGTCGGCCTGGGCTACCCGCACCCGGAACTGCTGGTGATCGCCACCGGCGCCGGCTCGGTGATTCTGTCCCACGTCAACGACGGTGGCTTCTGGCTGGTGAAGGAATACTTCAATATGACCGTCACTCAAACCTTCAAGACCTGGACCGTGCTGGAGACGCTGATCTCGCTGATCGCCTTCGGCCTGACCCTGGGTCTCGCGGAGCTGCTGTAGATGGACATTCTTTACAAGATCCGTTCGGGGCTGAACGACTTCAGCGCCGGGGAGCAGCGGATCGCCCGTCTGCTGCTGGACGACGTCGGCTTTGGCGCCTCCGCCAGCCTCGACGAACTGGCCCGACGCGCCGAAGTCAGCGCCGCCACCCTGTCGCGGTTTGCCCGCAGCGTCGGGTGCCGCGACCTGCGTCAACTGCGCCTGCAACTGGCCCAGGCCAGCGGCGTCGGCAGCCGCTTTCTCGACCCGGGCAGTACGCCCGAGCAGTCCGGTTTCTACCGGCAGATCGTCGGCGACATCGAGTCTGTGCTGCATCGGCACCTGGCCGGTTTCACCCAGGCGCAGTTCGCCGACGCGGTGCGCTTGCTGGGGCGCGCGCGGATGATTCACGCCTTCGGCAGCGGCGGCTGTTCGACCCTGTGCAGCGATGAACTGCAGGTGCGCCTGGTGCGCCTGGGCTACCCCATCGCCGCCTGTCACGACCCGGTGATGATGCGGGTCACCGCCGCCGCCCTGGGGCCGCAAAACGCGGTGATCGCCTGTTCCCTGACCGGCATCACCCCCGAGCTGCTGGAGGCGGTGACCCTGGCGCGCACCTACGGCGCGGGGATCCTGGCCATCACCTTGCCCGACTCGCCCCTGGCGCAACTGGCGGATGTGCTGCTGCCCCTGCACAGCGCCGAAACCCCGTTCATCTACAAGCCCACCGCCGCCCGCTACGGCATGCTCCTGGCCATCGACGTGCTGGCCACCGAGCTGGCCCTGGCCCAGCCGGACGACAACCAGGAGCGCCTGCGGCGGATCAAGCTGGCCCTGGACCATTACCGTGGCGGCGAAGACTGCCTGCCCCTGGGAGACTGACATGCGCTACGACACGCTGATCCGCAACGCCCTGATCATCGACGGCAGCGACCGCCCGGGTTACCCCGCCGACCTGGCGATCGGCGACGGCCGCATCGCCTGTATTGGCGATCTGTCCACGGCCACGGCCGAGGTCGATATCGATGCCGCCGGGCGTGTGCTGGCCCCGGGTTTCATCGACGTGCACACCCACGACGACACGGTGGTGATCCGCCAGCCGCAGATGTTGCCCAAGCTCAGTCAGGGCGTGACCACGGTGATTGTCGGCAACTGCGGGATCAGCGCCGCGCCGGTGAGCCTCAAGGGCGACCCGCCGGACCCGATGAACCTGCTGGGCGAGCGCGGCATGTTTGTCTACCCGCGGTTTTGCGACTACCGCGCGGCGGTGGACCAGGCGCAGCCAGCGGTGAATGTCGCGGCCCTGGTGGGGCACACGGCGCTGCGCAGCAACCACCTGCCGGACCTGTACCGCAGCGCCAGCGCCGATCAGATCGCGGCCATGCGCGGGCAGTTGCGCGAGAGCCTTGAGCAGGGGGCCCTGGGCCTGTCCAGCGGGCTGGCCTACGCCAGCGCGTTTAGCGCCGACACCGATGAAGTGCTGCAACTGGCCCAGGAACTGACGGCATTCGGCGCGGTGTACACCACCCACCTGCGCAGTGAGTTCGAGCCGGTGCTGGAGGCCATGGACGAGGCCTTCCTCATTGGTCGCGCGGCCCGGGCGCCGGTGATCGTCTCCCACCTCAAATGCGCCGGGGCCGGCAACTGGGGACGCAGCCCGCAACTGCTGGCGGCCCTGGAGCGGGCGGCCCAGGATCATCCGGTGGGCTGCGATTGTTATCCCTACGCCGCCAGCTCTTCGACCCTGGATCTCAAGCAGGTCACCGATGCGTACCGCATCACCATCACCTGGTCCACGCCGCACCCCGAACAGGGCGGTCGTGATCTGAACGAGATTGCCGACGAGTGGGGCGTCAGCCTGCTGGCCGCCGCCGAGCGCCTGCAACCGGCGGGGGCGGTGTACTACGGCATGGATGAAAGCGATGTGCGGCGCATCCTCGCCCATCCGCTGTCGATGATCGGCTCCGATGGCCTGCCGGACGATCCCTTCCCCCATCCGCGCCTGTGGGGCGCCTTTCCCCGGGTGCTCGGGCACTTCAGTCGCGATCTGGGCCTGTTCCCGCTGCACACCGCGGTGCACAAGATGACCGGGCTTTCCGCCGCGCGCTTCGGCCTGCAGCAGCGCGGCGAGATCCGCGAAGGGCACTGGGCGGATCTGGTGCTGTTCGACCCGGCGCGGGTGCGCGACGTGGCCGACTTCAAGCACCCGCAGCAAGCGGCGCAAGGGATCGACGGGGTTTGGGTCAACGGGGTGTGCAGTTATGCCCAGGGCCGGGCCAACGCTCAGCGCGCCGGGCGCTTCCTGCCGCGGGAGGGGGATTTGTGCCGGGGCTTTCGTACCGCGGGCTGATTCTTTGATCTTCGTCACAGTGATGGCGCGGTGCTATTAAAGAATCCCTGAGTGGCGCCGAAGTGCTGGGAACCGCCGTCGGTACAGGCGGCTTATTTCGGTCAGGGAGTCGTGCAATGAGCTTTGGCAAAACCACCCCCATCCTGCGGATCTTCGATGAAGCCAAGGCCCGGGAGTTTTACCTCGACTTCCTGGGGTTCAACCTGGATTGGCAGCATCGTTTCGAGGATGACTTTCCGCTGTACATGCAGGTGTCCCGGGGCGAATGCGTGCTGCATCTGTCCGAGCATCACGGCGATAGCACCCCGGGTGCGGCGCTGCGGATCGAGACCGACGAGCTGGAAGCCTTCCAGCAGCAATTGCTGGCCAAGAACTACCGTTTCTCCCATCCGCAGATCCAGGCCATGCCCTGGGGCAGCCAGGACATGACCGTCAGCGATCCATTCGGCAATCGACTGGTGTTCACCAACGCCATTTGCGTCTGAGGGGGCTCAGGCCTTGCCGGTGCTCAGCGTGGCCTGACGGAATTGCCCCGGGGTCAGCCCGGTGCGGTTCTTGAAGCTGCGGTGAAAGGAACGGGATTCGCTGTAGCCCAGGCAATCGGCGATGTCCTGGATCGACAGGGCGCTGTGGCGCAAGTGGTGCTCGGCCAACTCCTGGCGCAAGTCATCGAGAATCTGCTGGTAGGAGGTGCCGGCCTGTTGCAGCTGGCGCTGCAGGGTGCGTTCCGACATCTGCAACTGCTCCGCCACCTGCTCCTTGCGCGGCAGACCGTCCTTGAGCAACTGGCGCAACAGGTTCTGCACCTGCAACGCCAGGGGCGCATCGCCCAGGGACGCCATCATCGCCTGGGCATGTTCTTCCAGGGTCTTGAGCAGGCGTGCGTCGGCCTGGCGCAGGGGCAACTGCAGGTAGTCCAGTGGCGCCACCAGCGCCGAGCAGGGTTGCTGGAACAGCACCGGGCAGCCGAACAACGCCTCGTACTGCGCCGTCTCGGCCTGGTCCGGCAGGGCGTGCTCGAACCACACCGCGCTGGGCGACAACTGCGAGTCGGCGATCCAGCGCGCGTACAACAGCCAGGAGGCCAGGACGTTTTCCACCAGGTGCCGGCGAATGTCCGGGCGCTGATGGCGGCAATTCCAGATCAGCCGCACCTGATCGCCTGCCGCCTCGGCGCGACTGGTGCCCATGTCCCCCACCAGTTTTTCGAACGGCATGATGCGGCCCATGGCTTCGCCCAGGGTCGCGCAGTTCATGGTGATGTAGCCCAGCACGTTCCAGGAGCTGGGTTTGACGAAGCGCGCCGAATTGAGCCCGAACAGCGGATCGCCCGAGTGCTGGCAGAAATAATCCAGCAGCCGTTCATGCACCTCCATGGGCAGGCGCAGGCTGGTGTCGTTCAACTGCGCGGCTTGCAGCCCGGCCGCCGCCAGCGCCGGCTCGGTGGCAATACCCAGTTGCTCGGCATAGAGCAGGTATTTCAGCAGGGGCGGGACCGAAGTAAAACCGAGGCTGGGCATGTACGGGTTCCTGGTGACTAATCCCTAGGACAGCAGGACGAAGACCGGGAAAGGTAAGGGCAAACCCCAAGTGCTGTAAATGGCCGGCGCCCCGCTTCTTGTAGCCGCTGCCGCAGGCTGCGACCGGCCCCGAAGGGGACGCCGCTCTTGAGGGCCCAGGAAGGCCCTGCGGGCCTTGTCGCAGCCTGCGGCAGCGGCTACATCGGGATTACTTCCAGCGCTGATGGCGGATTTTCGTTTTGGTTTGTAGGGCGATTTCGCGAGAATTCTCCCGCTACATTTCAGCCGTCCGAGTGGCTTGAACCTTCCATTTGTCCGGGGCTAGTCTGCGTCCACTCAGGATTACTGATTGTTCAGTTCGATTTATGGTGGCGGCGTGCGGGAGATCTTCGGGTCTACCGGGTTTGCTTCTTCCCGGTCTTGCAGGCTCGCACGTCGCCGCCCCCATCATCTGCAAGTGATGCTGGCGGCTTTCATAAAAAGCAGCCGCTGAGCCTGCGGCAGCGGCTACAGAGGTAGGGCGTCCATGCGCGGGGCACCTTGCGTGCGCCGGTTGTCTGGAGTACCGGTCTACCAACCCGCGTGTGGCCGCCACCCTGGTTCAAGGGGGGCGGCGACGGGGCGCAAATCAAACGCGGAAGTGGCTGACCATCATCTGCAACTGGCCGCCCAGGCGCGCCAGTTCAACACTGGAGGCCGCGGTTTCATCGCTGGCGGCGGCGGTCTGTTCGGACACGTCGCGCACGTTGATGATACTGCGGCTGATCTCTTCGGCCACGGCGCTCTGCTGCTCGGCGGCCGCGGCGATCTGCTGGTTCATCGATTGGATGTTGGACACGGTGCGGGTGATGCTTTCCAGCGAGGCACCGGCCTTGCGGGTCAGCTCGACGCTGCTGTCGGTCAGGCTGCGGCTGTTGTTCATCACCGTGGCCACTTGCTGGGTGCCGTTCTGCAGGCCGGCCACCAGTTCCTCGATCTCTTCGGTGGACTTCTGGGTGCGCTGGGCCAGGGCCCGCACTTCGTCGGCGACCACGGCAAAACCACGCCCGGCTTCACCGGCCCGGGCCGCTTCGATGGCGGCGTTCAGCGCCAGCAGGTTGGTCTGTTCGGCCACGGCCTTGATCACGTCCATGACGCTGCCGATCTTGTCGCTTTCCTGTTGCAGCACGGTCATGGCGTCGGTGGAGCGCACCACTTCGCTGGCCAGGCGCTCGATCTGTTCGATAGCCTGGGCCACCACCTTGTCACCCTGGCGGGCTTCGCCGTCGGCGGCGGCCGCGGCCTGGGAGGCCTCTTCGGCGTTGCGTGCGACTTCCTGCACGGTGGCGGTCATCTCGTGCATGGCGGTGGCCACTTGGTCGGTCTCGACTTTCTGGCTGTTGACCCCAGCGCTGGTTTCCTCGGTCACGGCCGACAGTTCTTCGGCGGCGCTGGCGATCTGGGTCACGCCGTCGCGGATGCCGCCGATCAGCTCGCGCAGGGTCACGCCCATGCGGGCGATGCCCTGTTGCAGCACGCCCAGTTCATCGCGACGGGTGACCCGCAGGTTTTCGGTGAGATCGCCGGAAGCGATGCGCTCGACCACGGCCAGGGTTTCCTGCAGCGGGCGGGTGATCTGCCGGGTGATGATCACGGCGGCCAGTACGCCCACCAGCAGCGCCAGCAGGGTG
The DNA here is from genome assembly GCF_001547895.1 of Pseudomonas sp. Os17. Classification (NCBI taxonomy): domain Bacteria; kingdom Pseudomonadati; phylum Pseudomonadota; class Gammaproteobacteria; order Pseudomonadales; family Pseudomonadaceae; genus Pseudomonas; species Pseudomonas sp. Os17. The sequence continues at coordinate 869,953 of NZ_AP014627.1, forward strand.
CTGATCAACTGCAGGCTGCGGGCCTGGGCGCTTTCGATATCGCGACGGTCCAGCTGGATCTGGTACAGGGCGTCGCTGCGGCTGACGATGTCGGCGCCCTGGTCGGTCATTTCCTTGCGCGCCTGCACGGCGTCGGCGTAGGCCAGCTTGAATGCCTGCAGCGAGTCGCGGTAGCCATTCAGGGCCGTATCCAGCTGTTGCAGGGCATCACCTTGGGTGCTGCTGAAATGGCTCTTGAGCTGACCCATTTCGGCAATCGACGCGTTGAGCTCGTTGAAGGCTTTCCGTTCGGTGTCCGGGTTGCTGGTGGTGGTGACGTAGCCGCGCACTTCATAGCGGGCCAGCTGGAAGGCGTCCTTGGCCTGGGTGATGGCCTGGAACTGCTCGAAGCGCTCGTCGCTCAGGGGCATCTGCTTGACCCGGGCGTTGATGGCGTTGATCAGGTCGTTGGCGCGCTCGGCGTTCTGGTTCATCGCCTGGCGCGCGGCGTCGCCGGTGCGGTAGGCATTGCGCATCTTGTTCAGCGAGTCCTGGTAGGCGCTGATGGTCGTGCCCAGGCCTTGCAGGAGCTTGATGTTGTCCGGGCTCTGGAACGAGGCCAGGAGCTTTTTCTGCTGCGCGCTGAAATCGTCCAGGGTGCTCTGCACGCCCTGGGCGGCGGTTTCGTCGCCGTTGGCCAGCATGTACTGCAGGCGGGTGACCCGCAGTTTGGTCAGGCCGCTGTTGAGCTGGGTGATGTCGCTCATCCAGTTGCTGCGGTCGATCAGGTTGCCCAGGCTGGTCCAGCCGGTCAGTGCAAGGACGGTGGTCAGGGCCAGGACGAGGCCGAAACCCAGGCCCAGCTTAAGGTTGACGCTGATGTTGGCAAACCAACTACTCATTGAATTCCTCCAGGAACGTAGCTCTTCTTGATCTTGAGTTGGCTGGAAGATTGTTGTTGTTGGTGACCAGCAAGGTGTTTTGTAGGGGGTGTATCGGCGGGACGTTCCATAGCTGAAACGATTTCGTCGGTATTGTCCCAGGACAATGTTTGATGCGATGGACGGTCATTTTGCGGGATCACCGTCGGTCCGTTGAGCTTTTTTTCACATTCATTTCACCCGCGCCCCACGCTTGCCGCCCTAGAGTCCGACGAGTCGATGCCGCCGGCATTCGGCGGCGCTCGTTTGTCATCAGCAGGCGCTAGCCTGATGGCGCGTCGCTCAACACATCGGATCATTCTCAGAGGGGCGGTTGGACAGTGGCCACAAGACTCGCTTTGCCGCCGGTCAAACGCTCATTCGCGATGGGCGGCCTGACGCGTTACAAGAACCGCCTGGGGTTGCTGCTGGCGGCCTTTTTGCTGATTCCCCTTGGCCTGCTGCTGTTGCAGCCGACGGCGGTGCCCGACCTGGCTCACGGCAATGTGGCCGGGATCAAGGCGGTGACCAGCAGTTGGGCCAAGGGCGACACCATTGTCCTGGTGCGGCATGTGGAGCGCTGCGACCGTTCCAGCGCGCCCTGCCTGGGGCCCGCCGATGGCATTACCGATCGTGCCCGGGAGGTGGCGGTAGCCATCGGCGCGCGATTCGAGCAGTTGGGCCTGGAACGCACCGACCTCTACAACAGCCCCATGACCCGTACCGCGCAGACTGCGGGCTACATGTTCAGCAAGGTCAGCAGTGGCGATGGCTGGCTGTACGACTGCAAGGGCAATCTGTTGCGCGACGTGCTGGCGCACAAGGTGGCCGGGCGCAATCTTGTGCTGGTGACCCACAGTGAATGCATGGATGAACTGGAACAGGAACTGAAGCTGGCGACCCCGACCCTGGGCTATGGCGCTTCCCTGTTCATCACCACCGATACCCTCAATGGCGCGCCGAAGATGCTTGGCATGATCGAGGCCAGCGACTGGCGTTCGGTGAACCTCAAGCCTTGAGGCGCCTCGGGGCTGACCGCTGCGGTCAGCCGGGCGCGCCCCGGGCTCAGGGGGCCAGCAGGTCCGGATCGGCTGGCGGGCTGCCGGCGGGCGCGATCGCCGTCGGCGCGGGGCCGTCCTCGATCCGTTGCGGACTGATCAGGTTGGTGAACTCTTCGATCAGGCGCTGGATCGCTTCCGGCGGCTCGCAGTCGCGAAACTCCATGCTGATCTGCACTTCGTCCGGGTCGCGTTCCTGGCCCTCGCGCTTGCCGCTGCCGAAGGTGACGAAGAACTTCTCGCTTTGCAGTTCGCCATTCTCCAGGTCGTGGCTAGCCTTCTGCAGTTCGGTGCCATGCATGCGTACCGACAGGTCGACGGTCATCTTGTGCAGGGCCAGGCCCTTGGGCGAAACCAGGGCGATCAGCGGCACATTGATGATGTGCTGCTCGTTGAGCGCCACCTCGACCATCTTGGCCTTCATCGGCGTGCCCAGGTCGTTGACGTTGTAATCGAAGAACTGGTCGAACAGCTTGATGTACTGCTGGGCGATCAGGTTGTGGGTGGCGGCGGCGGCCTGGTGCATGCCCCGGGTGATGTGGCTCAGGTCGCTGGCCGACATGGGCTCCTTGCGGCGGGAAAAGAATGCCATGGATCACGCTCCTTGTTCGGTGGCTGGAGAGCCCCGCCGTGAAGGCGGGGCGGGTTACTGGGTCGAAGGTGCCGCGTGGATCAACCGCCGGTGCCGGTTTTCTTCTCGGCCGCAGCGCCCGGCATTGCCAGCGTATTAGCGGTTGGCAGCTTGTCCGGGTCGGTTGGTTGAGTGCTCGGCAGCCGCACCGGCTTGGTGGCGGCGTCGGTGAGGAAGTCGATGACGCGCATCAGGGCTTCCGGTGGGTCCTGGCGGACGATCTTGGTGCTGATGGCGTAGCGCGCGCGGGTGTCGGTCTTGCGGGTCTGGGTGGATTTGTGGCTTGCCGCACCCTTGACCGACACACTGAACGGGCCCCAGCCCAGCTTCGCCTCGAAGCTGCCGGAGGCTTCGGTGGAGCTGGTGTCCTCGGCCATCTGGCTGATGGTCAGCTCGAACTCGATGGAGCCTTCCTCGATGGTGATGTTGGGGTGACTGATGGCCGCCAGCAGCGGAATGCGCATCGACTTCTTCACCGTGCCCTTGTAGACGCCCTGTTCATCCACCAGGGTTTCGTCGTAGTCGAACTGCACCGATACCGCCTGGCCGTCCTTGATGCACACGCCCATGAGGAAGTCCGCATAGGCTTTGCTCGCGGCGACCTGCGCCTGAATCATCGCCATCAGTGGGCCGGTGATCATCTTGTCCAGGGGCAGCGCGGCAATCACGCCGCCGATCAAGCCCTTATCAATATCTGCCATGGTCTAGCTCCTTGTTCTTCGTTGCGCGAAATGCGCCCCTGCACCTTAAGAAAGCCGTGACGGCCGATTCAGCGGGAATCGATTACCGGTGAGTGTTGGCTTCCAGGCGACGGATATTGCCGATCTGCCGCAGGCTCAGGCCGTACTTGTCCGCCAGCACGCTGCGGGAGATGCCGCCCAGGCTTTCCAGCTGGATGTGCTGGTTGCGGATCTGCCGGCAGAAGTGATCGGCCTTGGGGATTTCCAGGGCCAGGCCGGCAAAGCGTTCGATCAGGGCGTTGAGGGCGTCGGGGGGCAGGATCAGGGCCAGCGAGGTGCGTTCGGCGTGCTTGGGAATGTACTTGGGACGGCCGCCGTATTCCCGGGTCAGGCGGTAGGCGTTCTCCAGGCCGATGCAGTCGATGAGGGCCTGGAGCGAGTGGGGTAGTTGGCGAACATCAATGAGACTGAGGTCTTTCACGTCCATTTGGTACCTCCTTGGAATTATGGATAACGCTGGTTCGATCCTAAGGAGGTGCCTCGTCCGTTGTTCAGTGGGAAATTTCCCCCCTATTAAAGGGAACTATTACATTCTGATGTTGTATCGGTCGCGGGTGGTGCACTGGATTTTCTTCAACCGTTGGAGGAAATATCCATGTCACGTTATGCGATTGATTTCAGTTTTATCGCCGCCCTCGAAGGCGGTGCCATGACTCGCGGTTATGTGCCCGATGCGGCCAACAGCAAGAGCGGGGTGACGGTGGGCACCGGGTTCGACCTGGGGCAGCGCGGGGTCCAGGATCTGCAGGCGCTCAACCTGCCGGCGGATCTGGTGCGGCGGCTGACGCCCTACCTGGGGCTGACGGGACTCAAGGCCAAGCAGTTTCTGGTTGACCAGCCCCTGAGCATCAGCAGCGCCGAGGCCGAGCTGATCGATGAGGCGTACAAGGCGCCCTTCGTCGATCGCCTGGCCGCGGCCTACACCCAGGCCAGCGGGGTGGATTTCGCCCAGCTGCCGGCGCCGATGCAGACCGTGATCGCCTCGGTGGCCTTTCAGTACGGCAGCCTGGCCAGCCGCACGCCGAAGTTCTGGGCCCAGGTGGTGGCTCGCGACTGGAAGAGTGCCCTGGCCAACCTGCGCAATTTTGGCGACAGCTACGGCACTCGGCGGCGCAAGGAGGCCGATCTGCTGGGCTCGCAGCTCGGCTCATGAGCGGTTGCCGCCCAGGCCCCGGGCCTGGGCGGCTGGCCGGTTTCAAGGGCAGGGGTAGGTGTGCAGCAGGCTCACACTGCCCATGTAGTGGGTGTCATCAGGCTGGGTATTGCTGGGCAGCGTACGCCAGTCCACCAACAGGCACATGGCCCTGAGGGAAATGCCCTTGGCCTGGCCGATGGGGTTGGAAAACTCGTAGCGGTACAGTGCCTGAGTGGTGTTTTGCGGGGTGACGCTGCCGGCGTTGAGCAAGGTACTGCGGGCCATGTCCGGCAGTTTGTCCTGGCTGACGGTAAAGCGCGGTTGCTCGCCCTGGTGGACGAACACGCCCTGGTCACGAGAGCGTTTCCACAGTTGCTGCCACTGGCTGCTGCCGGCGACGGAGCTCAGGGTGGCGGCGTAGGCCTTGAGGGTGGCGGGCGGCACCTGGGCGGTTTCCAGGGCGTGGGCAGCGCTGGCCAGCAGGCTCAGGCCGATGATCAGTGAACGCAGAATCAACATGGGAATAACTCCTTTTCCAGGCCGCACGGCCCGACACGAACACGGGGGAAGTCCCCCCGGCGACAGGCTGTCGCCGGGGAGCAAGGCTCAGCGGGCGTCGAGGTAATCCCAGCGCAGGCCTTCCTTGTTGTTTTTAGCAGTCAATTCCTTGGCCACGGTGTTCTCGATGGCGTTGACGTTGATGTTTTCCACTTCGAGGATGTTTTTGTTCGCCAGTTGCTGGCGGAACTCGGCCTTGTTGGTGAGGAACTGGCAGGCGTGTCCCAGCTCGTGCATCAGCACCAGGGCGGGGGACAGGCGCTCGACGCGGTCGCTGCTGAACAGCGCGAGGAATTTCTGGAAATTGCTCAGGTCCGGCTGCTTGTATTTTTTCTCGATGGCGTACACCTGGGACTTGAGGTTCCACACCACGCGCCCGGCGGAAGTGGTGGAGTTGGCAGCCGGAGGAATCCAGCGGTCGGTCTTGTCCGCTGCCGACGAGTTGGTGACTTCCACGATCAGCTCTTCCTTGACGGCGATCAGTTCGTCGATCAGGAAGTTGGCCAGGTCGGATTGGCGCAGATAGTGGCAGGCATCGTCGAAACGCTTCTGGGCGACGGCCTGGTCCAGGGTCGTGGTGGTAACGGTAATGGTCATGACTGACTCCTTTGAGGAAATGCCCGTCAATGGGCAGGAGTCATGGTTTCAAGGGCGGTGAGCGGGTATCAGCGGGAAAGGATTCAAGGGGTGGCGTTCAAGAGGTGGAGCTCAAGGGATGGCGGGGCGAATGGGATGGGCATTTCAATGTCCCGCGAGTAAAGTGCCGCGCCCGGGAAATGAATCCCGGACGCTTTTTCCATGGAGTTACGTCGTGAAGCACATCAGCAAAGTCGTTGCCTCTGCCTGCCTCGGTCTGGTTCTTGCGGGCTGCACCGGCACCCCGATGAAAACCCAGCAGTTGGACAGCAGCCAGTACACCGTGATCGGTCACAGTGAAGCGACCGCCACCGGCATCATGTTGTTCGGGGTGATCCCGATCCAGCAGAACAGCCGTTTCGTCCGCGCGCAGACTGCGGCGATCAAGGCCAAGGGCGGCGACGCCCTGATCAACACCCAGGTCCAGGAAAACTGGTTCTGGGCCTGGGTCCTGAGCGGCTACACCACCAAGGTCTCCGGTGATGTGGTCAAGCTGAAGAACCCTCAGTAAGCCTCGCCCGGATAGACAAACGGCACCTGATTCAGGTGCCGTTTTCGTTGGCGGGTCAGTGGCCCGGCGCGAGGCTGACGAAGTGGTAGGCCTGGCGGCTGACCATGAGGGTCTTGAGGATCTGCAATGGCGGCTTGGGCGTCTGGTCGCCGCCGATGACGGCGACATGCTGCGGCGACTCGGCGAGAAAGGCCTGCAACTGCGCTTCGGTCTGCAGGTCCTTGAGCAGGCTCTGGGTGTAGAACACGCTGGCGCCGGCAATGCGCTCGTTGGCCTGATACAGCGCCAACTGATGCCCGCTGGCCTGCAGCGCCATGATCTGGTCGGTCACCGGGACGAACGACAGCTCACGGTCGGCCCGGGGCGCGGCCCATTGGGCGTTCACCAGATAACCGCCGATGATCAGGCTCATGAGGGCGATCGCCAGGCCCTGGCGCCGACGCCCCACCGCACTCCAGAAACCGCTGCCCGCAGCCCGCTGCGCGAGACGCTGGTACAGCACCGCGCCATATTCCGCCGCCAGCACCGCCGCTGCCGGAGTCAGGGACATCAGGTACACCGTGCGTTTGCTGGAGGCCAGGCACAGCAGGGTGAACTGCGCCAGCAACCAGAGGCTGAAGAACAGCAGGTAGCGGTTTTGCACCAGGGTTTTGCGAAAGTGCCACAGGCCCAGGTAGACCAGGATGTTCCACGGCAGGAAGGCCTGGGGCAGCTTGGCCAGGTAGTAATAGAAGGGCTCGTAGTGCCCGGCCTCGACAAAGGAGCCGTCGAAGCGCCCGACACTGTTGGTCCACAGCACTTCGCCCAGGGCTTGCAGGCCGCCGCGCTGATAGAGTATGTACAGCCAGATCATCAGCGGCACCAGGCCCAGCAGGGTCAGCAAGCCGGGGCGCAGCCACTGGCCGAAGCTGAAGCGTTTTTCGATCAGGCTGTCGGCCAGCAGGTAGGCGAAGATCACCACCCCCGGCATGGCCAGGCCCAGCACGCCCTTGCTCAGGGTGGCGATGGCGATGCCGCCGGCGAAGGCCAACCAGGCCAGCAACGCCGGTTGCTGTTCGGCCTGCCGGCGCTGGGCCTGAAAGAACGCCAGCAGGGCCAGGGTCACTCCGAGGCTGAGCAGGGCATCTTCACCCACGCCACGCACGTTGCTCCAGTAACTGGCCATGGTCGCCAGCATCAGCCCGGCCACTGCCGCCAGGGTGGCCGGGCGGCCAAAACGGCGCAGCATGGCGTACAGCAGCATCACGCTGAACAGCCCGGCAAAGGCCGAGGCCAGGCGCACCGCCAGGGGCGTGCCGCCGAAGGCGCGGATGGCGCTGGCGTCGAGCCACAGGCTCAGCGGTGGTTTTTCCAGGAACGGCGTGCCGAACAGGCGCGGCGTGACCCAGTCATCGTCCAGGTGCATTTCCATGGCGATCCCGGCGACCCGGGCCTCGGTGGAGCCTTGCAACTGGTGATTGCCCAGGGCGAAGAAGAACAGCAGGCAGGCCAGCAGGAACAGCAGCGGAGCGGGTCGTGACATGAGTTGTGCGCCGGCAGATCAAGAGGCGCAGCCGGGAGGCTGCGGGCAAGCGCCAAAGTATACGGAGGCAAGTCTTAACAAATTGTGAACAAGTAGGGGGAAAAGGTGCGGTTCGGTCTTGAGGGCTCAGTCGGACCGGATCGGGTGGTGTAGGGGCGTTGATCAGCGCAGGTGACGGCCGCTGCGCCACCAGAAAACCAGCCCCAGAAAAGCCCCCGAGCAGCCGAACAATGGCGCCAGCGGCAGGTAGCGCGGCAAGCCCTCGGATAGCGGTTCATCCTCGTAGCGGTCGGTATAGAAGCTGGAGGGCGCCAGGCTCGCGACCACGGGAATGGTCGGCATGGCGGCCACAGCGCCGCTGAACAGGTAGATCAGCACGTTGCGCCAGGCAAAGCGCTGGGCCAGCCAGAAGAACAGGGCGCAGGGCAGGGCTGTGATAATGCCGGTCAGCACGCCACTGACCACCAGGGTCAGCAGGCCCACGAACAGCGTCTGCAGAATGATGTCGCCGTTCAACGAGCCGGCGCTGGCCAGCATCGTCAGCATCAGCAGCAGGGCCAGCACCGTGGCCAGGGCCGTGACGCCGATGAAGTAGGCGGCGAACCAGTCTTCCGGCTGCACGCTGCGTGGGGGTGGAGTGGTTACGGACATGGCAAAGATCGCTGTATGGGTGGCTGCTCTGGCCCTGCTCAAGGGTGCCTTGGCGTCTGGCCGCTGGTGAATAAAGGCTCGGTTCAGCGCAAGTGACGCCCGCTGCGCCACCAGAACAGCCCCCCCATGAACACCCCACAGCCGCCGAACATCGATGCCAGCTGCAAATAGTGCAGCGCAGCGTTGACGCCGTGCGGGAGGTTGAAGAGTTCGGGGAGCAGTTGGGTCATCACGGGAATGGCGAGCTGCGCCGCCAGGGCTCCGCTCACCAGGTAGATCCACAGGCGGCGCCAGGTAAAGCGCTGGGCCAGCCAGAAGAACAGGATGCACGGCAAGGCGGCGATCAGGGTAATCAGCACCAGGCTCACCATCAGCACCGCCACGCTGAACGACAGGGAGTCGAGCAGCGCCCTCCACGGGTGCTGGCTGGTGGTCAGCAGTATCAGGTTGACCACCAGCACCAGGGCCAGGGCCAGCCCGGCGACGCCGATGAAATAGGTGGCGATCCAGTGACCGCGGTTCAGGGTGCGAACGGATTGGGGCGCTTGGGACATGGTGGGCACGGGCTTCAGGCAGAGGATGACCGGACCCAGGCTATCGGCAAGCAGGCGGTTTGATTGTGGAGTTTGCGTGGTTTTTTTGCGGTCAATGTTCTTTGGTGGATGACGTCGGGGCAGAAAATCCCTTATACAGGCAGCGGCCCGTCGACTGTTCACGGGCCCGGCTTGCGTCACCCACCCAGAAGGAGATGGACATGTTCAAGTTCCTGACGATTACCGAGTTGCCCCGTACCCCTGCGCATCGTGATTCCGGCTCCATCAGCGGAGCGATCAATGCCTGGGAGCTGAAAAATCGGGCTCTCAATACCAAGGGGTTTGTTACATGTCCAAAGAATTACTCGGAGTTTCTGCTGTAGGGCTGATGGTGCTGGGCGAGTTTTGCGCCATCTACAGTGAAGTGGTGGTGGCGCGGCTGGCCCATTCCGGCAACACCTCTGGTGCCGAACTGGCGTTGCCGGTGCTGATCATGTGCCTGGGCGGTATCTGCCTGCTGGCGGCCTACTGGCTGGGTTACGTGGCGGTGGGCGATATCTGGATCATCACCGTGGTCTCGGTGACCTCGCTGCTGCTCCTGGAGCCGCTGGTGATCTGGGCGCTGTTCCAGCAGGCGCCCGGGCGCGGTGCCTTGATCGGCTTCTGCCTCGGTGCGTTGGGGATGTTGTCCGCCGTGTTCCTCTAGCACGGCCTCGCTCTGGCTCGGGTCCTTCAGGCCCGGGCCCGGGCAAAGTAACGGCTGGGCGCCTCGCCCAGGACCTTGCGAAACACACTGCTGAAGGCGCTCGGGCTGCTGTAGCCCAGGTCGCTGGCGACCCGGGTCACGGCCTCGCCCTGGCCCAGGCGCACCACGGCCGCCAACAGGCAGGCCTGCTGGCGCCATTCGACGAAACTGATGCCGGTGTGCTGGCGAAACAGCCGGGTGAAGGTACGACGGCTCATGCCGGCGCGCTCGGCTATGGCATCGATCCCCAACTCCAGCGACGGCTGTTCCAGCAACGCGCGACAGACCCTGGCCAGCCGCGGCTCGTCCGGCAGCGGGGCGTTGAGGGTCAAGGCCGGCATGCTGGCGATTTCATGCAGCAGCAGGTTCATCAATTGCCCCTGCACGCCGTCCCGGGCGTAGAGCGCGGGGAGGTGCATGGCCCGCAGGAGCAGTTGGCGCAGCAACTCGGACACTTCCCGTACCTCGCATTGCGCCGGCAAGCCCAGGCGCAGTGCCGCCCGGGGGCGCACATAAGTGTTGAGCAGGGTCACCGGGCCGCGCATGTGCATGGCGTGGGTCACCCCGGCCGGCACCCAGATCGCCCGTTGCGGCGGCACCACCCAGTTGCCTTGCTCGGTGTAGACGCTGATCACCCCGGTGGCGGCGTAGGCGAATTGCCCGCGTCGATGCTGGTGTTCGGCGAAGTGCTGGCCGTCCGCATAGTCGACGGCCGTGACCCGCGCGTCTCGGGGGATGTTTTCGTAGGGATCGATAGCGATAGATTGCATGGCCCGAATCTACCGATAGTTGACCTGATACTGCAAGCGGGCCATGACGTGCTGCGGCGATAGTTCGGTCCCGGCCGGGGATTTGCTCGCGGCCGCCTTTCCTGGACCGTGCGACATGCAGAAAAAACACCTGTTCCTGGCCCTGCTGGTGACCGCCTTGTGGGGCCTGAACTTTCCCATCACCAAGCTTGGGCTGGCGAGCATCGATCCGTTGCTGCTCACCGCCTTGCGCTTCACCCTGGCGGCCTTGCCCTGGGTATTTCTGGTGCCGCGCCCGCCGGTAGGGTTTGGCTGGCTGGCGGCCTACGGGCTGATATTCGGCGTGGCCATGTGGGCCCTGATCAACCTGGGGATCGATCAGGGCGTGGCGCCGGGCACGGCGTCGCTGTTGATCCAGTTCAGCGCCTTTTTCTCCCTCGGCTGGGGCGTGCTGCTGTTCGGCGAAAGCCTGCGCTGGCAACAGGTTCTGGCCACGGCCATTGCCCTGTGGGGGCTGTTGCGGATCATCGACGACAGCCCTGGGCACGCCACCAGCCTGGGTTACGCCTTGCTGCTGGTGAGCGCCTTCAGCTGGAGTGTGGGCAACGTCATCATCAAGCGCTGCGGGGTTCGCGAGGTGTTCGCCTTCGTGGTCTGGGCCAGCCTGTTTGCGCCGTTGCCGCTGCTGGCGTTGACCTGGGCAAGCCACGGGAGTGCGCCGTTTCTGCAACTGGCCGGGCAGGTGTCCGTCAGTGCGCTGCTGTCGCTGATGTTCCAGGTCTATGCGGCAACGCACTTCTGTTACTGGGGCTGGAACCTGTTGCTGCGCGAGTATCCGGTCTCTCGGGTGGCGCCCTTGTCGTTGCTGATCCCGGTGTTCGGCATGGCCGGGTCGGTGCTGATCCTGGGGCAGCGGGTCGGGGTCGATGAGGCTGTATCCATGGGCCTGATCCTGCTGGCGCTGGCCGTGGGGCAGTTCGACTGGCGCCGGTTTTCGGCCCTGGGGCGCCGGTCCCTGTAGCCGCTGCCGCAGGCTGCGAACGGCTCCGGAGGAGACGCAGTGATCTTGAAGGCGCCGGAGGTTCGTCGGTCAATCGCCAAGCAAGGCCCTGCGGTCCTTTTCGCAGCTTCGCGGGCTCAGCAGCGGCTACAGGCGGCTTTGTGTAGCCGCTGCCGCAGGCTGCGAACGGCTCCGGAGGAGGCGCGGCGATCTTGAAGGCGCCGGAGGTTCGGCCGGCAATCACCCAGTCGCTGACAGTCGGTGGGGCAGGCGGGTTTTTTATCCTCGTTCAGTCACCGTTCAGGGGGGGCGCGCGCACCATGTTCAGCCTTACGCCGAGCTTATGGCACGGCACTTTCTGGTGGGGCGAAGATGGTTCGAGAAACGCGTTTCGGGATTGAGTCCTGGGGTATCTACCTGGCGGCCCTGCTGCTGTTCACCTTTGGCATCTGGGACCAGCAGCCCCAGGGTTTCGATGGGCGCTGGGCGCTGTTTCTGCAGGAGATGTTCCGCCACGGGCCGAGCCTGTTCCCCACCACGTATGGCCAGCCGTATCCGGATTACCCGGGCACGGCGACCTATTTCAGCTACCTGTGCGCCCAGCTGTTCGGCGCGCCCAACCACCTGGCCAATGTGCTGCCCACGGCCCTGGCCTCGGCGGGGGTTCTGGCGCTGCTGTACCGCTTGCTGGCGCCCATGGGGCGCACCTGGGCGCTGCTCGCGGTACTGCTGACGGCGCTGACCAGCCAGCTGTTGGACAAGTCCCGTTCGGTGTGCCTGGACCAGATGATCTCGCTGCTGTGCCTGGGGGCGTTCTACCTGCTGCACAGCGGCGAGCAGCGCGGCTCGCGACTGCGGCCATGGCTGGTGCTGCCGCTGTTCGTGCTGGCCTTCGCCATTCGCGGGCCCCTGGGGCTGGTGGAAGTCTGCGGCGTGGTCTGCACTTACTGGCTGCTGGGAGACAGCCGCACCCAGGAGGCGCGCCGCACCTTGTTCAAGCGCGTGCTCGGCTACGGTTGCGGCGGCCTGCTGGTGCTGGCCGGCTGTTGGTGGCTGTTGATGCAGCTGGCCTATGTCAGCGGCGGCGAGGCCTTTGTCCATCAGGTCTACAACATGCAGGTGAGCGGGCGCCTGGATGAAAGTGGCGAGCCGTTCTACTTCTACTTCCAGCTGGCGCTGTACCGCTATTTCCCGGTGGTGCCCCTGGCCCTGGTGACCCTATGGATGCTGCGCAGCCAAGTGTTCCGGCGCCATGCCGACCCGCAATTGCGCCTGGTGCTGCGGCTCGGCGCCTGCGGCCTGATGATCCTGCTGGGCTTGTCGGTGCCGCACTTCAAGCGCGCCTATTACATCCTGCCCATGGTGCCGATGTTCGCCGCGGTGGCCGCCTACGGCCTGCTCATGGTTCGGGGCCAAATGGGCAAGGTGCGCAGTGCCTACCTGTGGCTGGTGGGTGTGCTGCCGGGGTTGTGCATCCTGGTGCTGTTCGTGCTCAAACACAGCTGGCACAAGCACGGCTATTGGCCGCCGGTGTCGATGCCGTTGCTGATTGCGATCTTTGCCCTGCTGCAACTGCTGGCGCTGTACTGCTGGCGCCACACCCGGGGCAGCTTCGGGCGGCGCCTGGTGCTGCTCAGCGCCCTGGCCCTGGCGGCGCAATGGACCCTGCTGGTGGCGGTGGTGGACCCGGGCAAGGACCGACAATTCGACACCCAGGGCTTCGTCACCGACGTGGAGCAGTTGCGCGCGGCCGAACACGGTCCCCTGGTGTTCTTCAACCTGGGCCAGGACACCTGGGCGGTGCGCTACATGATGAACCTGGACCACGACGAACAGCCGCTGTTTGTCGCCGGCGACGCCCCCGGGCAACTGGACACGCTGCCCCACGGCTCCTGGGTGATCGTGGCGCGCAAGGATCGAGAGAAGCTGCAGGGCACCTCGCTGGAAAACCAGCAGCCGGTGTACGAGGGGCGCTTGAATGACAATCCCTGTTTGGTGTTTCAGTTGCAGTAAGTCCTTTGCAGCGAGTGGTGCGGGTCGTATTTTTGGCCCCTGCGATCCGCGTTGAAACCAGGGAGTGGTCATGGAATGCCAAGTTCGTCCGGCCCTAGAGGCCGATGCCGCGAGGGTCAGCCAGGTGATCCTGGCTGCCTTGCTCACCAGCAATGCCCAGGACTATCCCTCCCATGTGATCGAGCGGGTGCAAGACAGCTTTACCCCAGACGCCGTCCTGCAACTGATGCGGCGTCGGCAAATGTTCGTCGCCCTGGTGGACGGGAAACTGCTGGGCACCGCCAGCCTTGACGGGCGCGCGGTGCGCTCGGTGTTTGTCGATCCGGCGTACCACGGCCATGGCCTGGGCCGGCAACTCATGGCCGCGGTGGAGCAGGCGGCGCTGGACTCGGGTTTGACCTCGCTGGTGGTGCCCTCGTCGGTCACCGCCGAAGGCTTTTATGCACGCCTGGGGTTTGTCCGGGTCCGCGAGCATTACGAGGGCGAGGAGTTGACGCTGATCATGGAGCGGGGCCTGTCCGGGCTGGCTTGACCTTTCCCGCCATGAGCCTTGTAGGAGCGCGCTTGCTCGCGGTGGACGTCAACGATAACGCGCGTTCGCTGGAGGAATGCGGCGCTCTTGGGAGCTTCGCGAGCAAGCTCGCTCCTACAGGGCTGGGTTGAGCTCAAGGCACCTGGATACCTCCCGGGTGCCGGAGCCATCAAGTGCTTATGCCACCGCCAGCCGCCGGGGCCGCAGCCAGCCGATCACCACCGCGGCAATCAGCAGGAACCCCAGGTAGCCGAAGAACGGATAGACCTGCCCCACCAGGCTGATAAAGCCCACCAGGCTGCCGACAAACGCCAGGGCACCGGCGGCAATGGAGCCGAGGCGGAACTGCCGGGTGCCGGCCGGCAACAGCCGCGCGGAGAAGGAGTACAGGGTGCCCACGGCGGTGTTGAGGATCATGCAGAAGATGATCAGCGCCATCAGCAGCCCCAGGGCCGGGGAGACTTCGCCGGCGATCGACAGCATGGGCATCGGCAGATCCGCCACGCTGTCCAGGCGCGACAGCAGGCCCAGGCTCATCACCAGCATCAGCAGGCCCAGCAGCGCGCCGCCGAGAATGCCGCCCCACATCGCCTGTTTCTCGCCCTTGGCCGCGCCGCCCATGATCGCCAGGATCGGCACCCCGGCCACGATGTTGTAGGACACATAGAGCAAGGCGCCCAGCAGCCAGTGGCTGGCGCCAGCTTCTTGCTTGGCCGCCAGTTGATTGAGTTCACCGAAGCTCAGGTCGCGGGTGGCGGCGCCATACAGGGCCACGCCCACCGCGGTGACGATCAGGAAGGGCGTCACCGCGCCGATCATGCCGATGACCTTGTGCACGTCCAGGCACACGATGGCGACCACGATCAGGGTCACCAGCACGCTGCCGGCGATGGCTGGAATGCCGAACTGCTGCTCCAGCAGGGCACCGCCGCCGGCCAGCATCACCACGGTCACGGCGAACATGAAGAAGGTGATCATCAGGTCCACCAGCGTGCCCAGGTGTTTGCCGCACAGGGCCTGCACCACGTCCTTGTGCGACGCTGCCCGCAGGCGGCTGCCCAGGCTCGCCAGGGCCATGCCGAGGAAGGTGAACAGCGCTGCGCTGACCACCGCGCCCGCCAGGCCCCAGGCGCCGAAGTCGACGAACATCAACAGCAATTCACGACCGGAGGCGAACCCCGCACCGACAATCACACCGACGAAGGCGCCGGCGATCTTCAGACTTTCTTTCATGACGATTAGCCTCGATTTGTTGTTGTTATGTGGGGTGGACGGCCGCGTCATCTGGCGTGGCGGTCCTGGGCATCGCACTTGAGGGCTGGGGCGGGTGACTCAGTTTTCGCCGACCCAGGCCTGGACTTCGATCTCGACATCGACCCCCAGTGCCAGTTGGGCGCTGACGGTGGAGCGCACCGGGAAACCGTTCTTGAAGTGACGCTGGTAGACCTCGTTGAAGCCGGCGAAGTGCTGCATGTCGGTGAGCCAGACGGTGCTCTTCACCACCTGGTCGAAGCTGGCGCCGCACGCGGCCAGGGTTTCGCCGATGCGCGCCATGGCGGCCTCGGTCTGCACGCGGATGTCGCCGTGCACCACTTCGCCTTCGGCGCTCATCGGCACCTGGCCGGAGAGGAACAGGAAGCCGCCGACGCGGATCGCCCGGGAGAAGGGGTAGGGCAGGTGGCTGGGGTAACGCTGGATATCAGTGGACATGGCAAGGGCCTCGTGGGCTGGGTGGGTTAACGCAAGCGAGCGGGGGCCAGGGCCTGGGCATCGACGCCCTGGCTCAGCAGTTCTTCGGGGACCGGGTGGCCCAGCAGCAGGGCGCAGGCCAGTTGCGAGACGCCGGCCGCCGACTGGATGCCGTAGCCACCCTGGGCGGCGAGCCAGAAAAAGCCTTCGCGGCTGTCATCCCAGCCCACCACCAGATCGCCGTCGGCGACGAAGGAGCGCAGGCCGGCCCAGCTGTGGCGCGGGCGGCGGATGCTCAGGGAAGTGACGTTCTCGATGTGGTAGATGCCGGTGGCGATGTCCAGCTCTTCGGGCATCACGTCCTGGGGCGGCACCGGGTCGGCATTGGCCGGGGAGCCGAGCAACTGGCCGGCGTCGGGCTTGAAGTAGAAGCTTTCGTCGATGCCGATCACCGCCGGCCAGCGGCTGAAGTCTTCATCCGGTGGGCCGTCGAAAGTGAAGGCGCTGCGCCGGCAGGGTTGCAGGCCGATGGGGGCCACGCCGCACAGCTGGGCCACGTCATCGACCCAGGCGCCGGCAGCGTTCACCAGATTGCGCGCCTGCAGTGCGCGGCCATCACTGAGTGTGAGGTTCCAGTGGCGGTCTTCGCGGCTGGCTTCGACGATCTGTATGTCGCACTCCAGCAGCCCACCGGCGCGCCGCATGGCCCGCAGGAAGCCCTGGTGCAGGGCGTGCACGTCCAGGTCCTGGGCGGCGGTTTCCAGCATCGCCCCGGCGACGGCGTCGGGGCGCAGGCAGGGCACCAGGGCCCGGGCCTGCTCGGCCGTGATCAGGCGCACATTGGCGGAGCGGGCGCGGGTTTCGTCGTAGGTCTGCTGCAACTGTTCCAGCTGTTCCTCGCTGGCCACGTACAGGCAGCCACGGGGTTCCATCAGCGGGTGCTCGCAGAAGCCCTGCGGCGGCCGCTGGTAGAAAGCCCGGCTGGCGCGAGTCAGGGCCTGGATCTGCGGGGTGCCGTAGGCCTCCATGAACATCGCCGCCGAGCGCCCGGTGGCGTGATAGCCCGGCTGCGATTCACGCTCCAGCACCAGCACGCTGGCCTGCCCGGCCAACCGATAGGCCAGGGAAGCACCGGCAATACCGGCGCCGATGATGACGAAGTCGAAGCATTGGTTCGCGTGCATGCCGGGGTTCCTGAATCGCTGGAAAATGACAGGGGTTAAAATTCTCACATACGAGAAATGTAAGATATGAGAATTTTCCAGTCAACCCGGGGTCCTGGGTTAATATTTCGCCACGTGCCCCGGCCAGCGTCGCGGTTGCCCTTATTTGCCTGACAGAGAGCCCCAATGAGTTCCGACCGAGCCCAGCCCGCCTCGAGCTCCCACGTCCATCCACTGATCGACCGAACCCAGGTCGGCGCACGCCTGCGGACCATCCGCAAAAACCAGAAGCTGACCCTCAAGCAGCTCTCGGAACGCTCCGGCGTAGCCCTGTCGACCCTGTCGAAAATGGAGCTGGCCCAAGTCTCGGTCAGCTACGAAAAACTCGCCGCGGCGGCCCGCGCCCTGGGCGTCGACATCGCCCAACTGTTCACCCCCGCGCCGAACCTGACCCAGACCCGCAGCGCCCAGGTGCAACCGACCGTGGTCAGCACCACCATCGCCGACGCCCCCGGCTACAGCACCGGCAACTACGACTACCACCCCATGGCCGGCGACTTTCCCGGGCGCAGCATGACCCCCATGTACGCGCGGATCTTTGCCCGCGAGCTGCAGCAGTTCGAGGACTACATCCGCCACCCCGGGCAGGAATTCGCCCTGGTGCTGTCGGGGCGGGTGCGGATTCAGTTCGAGACGGGGGAAGCCGTGAGCATCGGCCCGCAGGAGACCGCCTACTTCAACAGCAGCGTCGGCCATATTTATTTGGCGGAAGGGGAGGAGGATGCGGAGGTGATGGTGGTGATGTCGGAGCGCTGAAGCCCTTCATCATCAAGCAACAGCGCGACAGGTCCAGCTGCCGCGCCGTGCTTTCGTGGGGTGTTCTACTTCAGCGTTGGCCTGTGGTGACTGCCATCGAGCAAGGCATCCACCACGGCCCGGGCCATCTTCACTGAGTGCACCTGATACCGGGGGAGTGATTATTGCTGGGCCATCTGCCTTGGCAATTTGGGCTTGCATGCATGTGGATGTATGCCCCTGGATAGCACCTAATCCCGGAATTTGTTCCCTCTGTTTATGGGCAAGATCGACACCGCGGCATAGCGCTCTTGTCCGCTGATCTTGAGACGTACTCTGGCCAGCGTTAACAGACCCTGGCTCGGCCAGTCTGCGGGCTTGTAGATACATGGAAGGCTCGGCATTATGAGCTGCGTTTGACTGGGGCGACGGAGCCAAGAATGAGCGATATCACGGGAGAGGCGACTGTCATCAGGAATGCCAGCGTGCTGGCAGCCGAAATCGGTGGAGAACTGGTGCTAATGAGCGTGTCCCAGTGGCATTACTTCGGCCTTAACTCCGTGGCCAGCGATATTTGGGAGCGACTCGCATCGCCTGTGCGTGTAGATACCTTGTGTGAGGCACTGGTAGCCGAGTATGACGCAGACATCCAGGTGATTCGCCAGGATGTCATGGAGTTGCTGAGCAAGCTGGTGAGTCGTGAGCTCATTGAGGTCCAGGCTTGATCAGCGCTCACCGTCTTCGTGTCATTGAAGCCGCCCTCTTTTTTTCGCTCACGCCTATCTTCTGCCGACTGTTTTCGTGGCGCCTTTTGCTGAGTTTGAGTGGCGCCCGCATTGAGCCGGCATCGTCTGATTTGAATCCCGCCTTGTCGCCCATGGCTCGTGCAGTGGGAGATGCGGTAGCCGTCGCGGCCAGGCGCCTTCCCTGGAAACCTCTTTGTCTGCGCCAAGCGTTGGTGGCGGCCTGCATGTTGCGCCTGCGGGGGAAGCGTTCCGTACTATGCCTGGGTGTACGCAGAGAAGGTGAATCTATAGGCGCACATGCATGGCTGGTGTTACCGGGGCAAGACGGTGGGATCGTTTGCGGGGCGGAGAATATTGGCAACGTTCGCGCTTTGCGGCGGCAAGACTAGGTGTCACACCATGTATGACGATTACTCTCTTTGCGGCTGGCGTGTGCGCAGTGATTTGCCGTTGCCGGAGCTACTGCCCTGGACAGGGGACCTACAGGCTCCGATAGACCTGAATATCGAACTTGGAGCAGTTGAGGCGCGACTGCTGGACCCTCAATACGAAGGTCCGGTTCTGCAAATGAGCACTGATGGAACCTGTCGTTTCACTATCGAGTCAGTTGCGACTTACCGAATAGCACACGATGGCCGTACGATTCGGGTACAGCCCAGCCTCTCTGTGGATCTCCCCGCAGTAAGGACATTTTTGTTCGGTACCGTGTTTGCAATTGTTTGCCAGCGCCGTACCGTCTTACCTTTGCATGCCTGTTGCGTGAAACTGCCTTCTCCCCAGGGGGATATTGCAGTTGCCTTCACGGCGCCTTCGGGAACAGGTAAATCGACCCTGGCATCTGCCTTCATGCGGCGGGGTTACCCGATTCTGGCAGACGATGTCACGGTGGTCAGCCTCGACCAGGAGCGAGGTGCCGTTGCGTTGCCCACCTTCCCCAGGGTCAAGCTCTGGCGGGATGCAATGAGCCAGTTTGGCCATGGCATGGGTGACGCAGAGCGTGTACGCCAGGATATGGACAAATTCTCCGTTGGCTTAGGGGCCGAGCACTTCGCCGTAGGCGCTCCTCTGAAGCTGGCAGCGTTGTACCACCTTGAGCGAGTCGAAGATGCCAGGCATGCAGGTCTGGAAGAGGTCGGCGGTTTACCCGCTTCGGTTCGGTTCTCCAAGGCCCTGTATCAGGAGCGGATTCTCATGACGGTTGCCTCTGGTAAGGGCGCCCACTTCTCACTGGCAATGCGATTGGCGGCTGGCGTTGCGCGACATGTTCTGGTTCGACAGCTTTCTGGCTTTGAACATTTGGATGAACTTGTCCAGCGCATCGTCGCGTTTCACGCCGGGACGGCCCATCAGGCATGAGTGGCTTTTACTGGCTGGCGTCCTACCCCAAGTCTGGCAACACTTGGCTGCGCTTGGTCCTCAACAGTTATCGCCTCGGCGGATCGAAGCCAGACTTCTCGCAGAAGCAGAACTTCGCTCCTATCGCCAGCAGTCGTCGCCGCTTCGACGAGCTTCTGGGCGTCGCCTCGTCTGACTTGTTGCCTGATGAGTTGTTGAGATTGCGTCCGCGCATGTATGAGCTGCAGGTGACAGAGGCCCGCGAACCTTTGTTCAACAAGGTGCATGACGCCTGGCAATTGACCCCTGGGGGGGAGCCACTGTTCCCGGCCACCAATACCCTGGGAGTGGTCTATATCGTGCGTGATCCTCGAGATGTGGTGTTGTCGCTGGCCGGGCACATCGGTTTCAGTGTGGATAGGGCGATCGACCTTCTCCTGGACGAGACAGCTATCCTGTGTGACCAAAAGCTCGGACTCATGGATCAGCTGCCGCAACGACTGGGGAGTTGGAGTCAGCATGTACTGAGCTGGATCGATCTGCCCGCGCCTTGGAGTCCTTTGCTCATTCGCTATGAAGACATGTTGGAGAAGCCCTGGGAAAGCTTTGCCTGTGTCATCAAATATTGTGGTTGGCCGTTAGATGACGAGCGCCTGGAGCAAGCCTTGGATGCCACTCGCTTCGACCGGCTGCAGGCTGCGGAGGCCAGCCATGGTTTCAGTGAGCGGCCGCAACGCGCCTCTCGCTTCTTCCGAGAGGGGCGTGCTGGAGGGTGGCGTGAGCGATTGAACGATGCGCAGCTACGCCGTATTGAAGAGGCCACCGAGTCGGTCAGAGCGCGCCTTGCTTATTGTTAGGCAAGGGCCTGGGCGCTTGAGTCGATGAAGGTCAACCCTGGAACTGGCGGCCAGTTTCGATCCAACGCAGGAATGCGCCAAAATGAAGACCTCGGTGTAGAACGATCAGATGCTCAGGACTCGCTGGTCGGTTCGGCCAGTTCGAAAGGAGGGCCTTCATTCGTTTAAGGTCCAGCAGGCGTTGGGCCAGCGGGGAAGCCTCCAGCTCTTCGAGTCGTTCGCCGAGGAAAGGGCGCACCATACTCATTCGATGAAGGTATTCAGGACATTGCATGCCGCGTTTGCGGTTGTTGACCACCTCGCCAGGCAGGCGATCCGCTGTGACTCGACGGGCGAGTAGACGAGTTACGCCACCTTGCAGGTAGAGGCTGTCGGGAAGTGAAAAGCAGAATTCCAGCAAGCGCCGATCAGCCATCGGATCGCGAACCTCGAAGCCATGCAGGGCACGTACAAGTCCCGTTGCCTGTAACGCTGACTGGCGCTCCCGGAACCACGCCTGGCGTAGCTGCCAGCTAGCCATAGAAGCCATTTGCTTGCGCCGCTTGGCCCCCTCTTCGGTTCGAATGCGCGCCTTTATCATCGGGTCAATTGGATAGAGATGCCCCCACTCGGAAGCGCTCGACCTGGCTTGCAGTTTTGCTATTGACTGCTGAATGATCTCTGGCGCGAACGGGGCCAGGGTGGAGCGCCATATCTGGCGCGCAATGGCCGCGTTTTGTCCGCTCGTGCGGGCCAGGGCGAGTGATTCCTGAAAGGCCTTCAGCCAGCGGCCATCCCTCATCAAGCCAGTAAGGGTGCCCTGTCCATCCCAAGACAAAGTCACATTGCCGAGCGCTCCGGTCAGCAGTACACGCCCACCTTGCCGCCTTATGTGATCCCGGGCGGAGCCCATCCAGGCCAGGTTCATCACATTTCGCCAAGGGACGCCTGTCAGCTGGAACATCTGTAGCCAGTCGGTATCCCATCGATGCTGCACTGGCCCATTGAAAAACAGAGGCTGCAATCCGGGGGTCTGTTCGCAGATGCTCTCTACATAACGTCGCTCACTCATGTAGTGCTGATTTGAATCCAGCAGCTCGGTGTTGGCGGCGGGCAGGCAGGTGATGGTGGTCAATGAGTTGCCTGGCAGGTGTTTCACGGCCGTCACCGACACGGCGGAGGAGTCCAATCCTCCTGTGAGCGAGGAAAATGCCGGGCCTTCGATCCTCAGGCAGTCTTTGACCGCACGCTCGAACAATTCGCGTGCTGCCTCGACGTATTCCTCTTCTCTGGGCAAGCGGAGCTCGGTTCGTTGCTCAGGCGTCCAGTAGAAATGTTGCTTGAGTTGGCCCGAGCGCAGTATTGCCACCGAGCCTGCAGGTAGAAGTCGCAGATGCTTGTAAGGTGTGCCGTTGTCGGCCACGGGCAAGTCCGAGAGCAGGGCGACGAAGTGCTCTTCGTTTAGCTCGCGATCGATGCCGGGAACGGCCAGTAGGGCTGCCGGGTTCGTGGCGAAAGCAAAGAGCCCGTCCTTCTGGTGATAGTACAAGGGGCGCTGACCAACTGCGTCACGTGCGAGCAGTAGACTACGATCAGCAACATTCCACACCACTAGCGCAAAATCTCCGAGCATGCGCTCGGGACCGCGCGCTCCCCAGCGCGCCATTGCTTCAAAGGCAATGGCGCTGTCGGCCCAGCCATGTGCTTCCCTGGGTAGCGCCAGAGCGTCTATCAGCTCGATGCGATTAATCAGGTAACCGTCAAATACCAACACCAGAGGGGCATCATGCCGAAGTGCGGGCTGATGATCCTGATGATCCTCCGGGGCTGTTATACGTAGACGATGGGTAAAGTGAAGGCCCGGGTGAGACCAGTGACGGGGTTGCTCGAGCCCTGGCGCATCCAGTGCTGCTGCAAAATGCTCAGGTAGTTCCGTAGGGATGGCCTGAGCGGAAAGCAGACCGGCAAATGCGCTCATCGATGAGCCAGGGATTTACAGTGACGGAGCATGCCGGTCAGGAGACGTTCGAAAAGCCAACCGTGCCGTCATTGCCGCTTGTGGCGAAAATAGAGGTGGTCACATCCGATATGGAGACTTCAACGATTTCTGGCTTCTCCCAGGCTTTACGTTGGGACTCGGTTTCGTTGGATTCATTAGTGTCTTGTTCGGCCATCTTCTTGCTCCTGTAAGTCCGGTGATCAAGCTATATCAACTGCTCGCATTTTGGCAATTGGGGATTGGCTAAGGTTTTGCCGAGTAACAGACAGGCTCAGGGTACAAAGGTCTGCCCTGGGTGAATTTCTTGTAGCTTTCGTCACCCAACTGATAGGCAACCTGCATCCAGTTCATCATCGTCAGCGTGTGCTGCTTCGGCTTTGGCGGAGCAGGCTGACGCAGTCGCTTCAGCAACTCCAACTCGGCGGCGGCGAGATCATCGCTGAAGGTGAATTCGCTTGAAGGGCCGCAATGGACCTCATATTCGGAGCAGCCACGCTTTATGCTGACCGAGACGCTGGCGCCAAGCTCAGGTGTATCGAGTACTTTCTCAAGTACCTGCTGGTAAGCTTCGCGGGCATTCTGCAGTCCATCCAGATGGAACAGGACTCGGTAGGGACCGGCCTGGTAGCGTGCATTCAGGCTGGCGCCGGCCTTGTAGGCATAGGGTAGGTCATGCGCGATCTTCTGGGTCGCAATCAGCTGTTCCAAGTTGGCTGGGCGTATCTGGACCTTGAAGCAGTGGCGGCAGCCTACCGGGACGGCCGCTCGACCGTAGGCCTGACGGAACAGGAAGCCCAGGAGCTTCCCGCAGGGGAATGGTGTGCGGATGGGACCAACTACCCAGGTTTCATTCAATTGGACAGGACGCGACAGTTCCCAGGTGTCATCTTCATGCAGAACTACATCGCCTCTTTCGCGTGCGATCAGGAGATTTTGCCCAATAGTGGACTTACCCAATTTGAGGTTCAGAAAGTCCGTGCTGGTGGTGGTCAAGGTAACCCGCTCCGCATCGTTTGTTGGTGGACAGTTTCCTTGTCGTGGAGATTACGGTAAAGCGAAATGAGGAGTCTTTGGTTGTTTCACGAATGGGTGCGTTTCTTGGTGCAGGTTTTGCGCGGCGGTGAACGACGGAGTTCTGCACTCCTGATGCGACGGCGTCCACAAGGCTTGTTTCAGCCATACGGCACGACGCGAGAAGATCGCTACCCCGAGTTGTTCCAGTCAATTCGCCAGGTACTGGCAGACACTCCGCAAACGCGCCTCCTATCGTTCGGCTGCTCTACCGGCGAGGAAGTGTTCAGCCTGGCCCGCTATTTTCGACAGGCCCATATCCGTGGCGTGGATATCGATGCGGGCCGTATTAGCCGGTGCCGGGCGCGATGGCAGCGTGAGGGGCGAGAGCCCCGCCTGAGCTTCTTATGTGCAGGTGACGTTGCGCTGGAAACGACCGCCAGCTATGACCTGGTGATGGCGATGGCCGTCTTCCGCCATGGCGCGTTGGGCGAGAGCCCCACCGACTGTTCTGCCTGGATTCGCTTCGCTGACTTTGATCGCGTGCTTGGCGACCTGGCCAGGGTGCTCAAGCCGGGTGGTTTGCTGGTGATCCGCCACGCCAACTTCCGTCTCGGCGACACGGGCGCGGCGGGTCTGTTCGAGTGCCTGCACGGCGAGGCGGCGCAGGCTTCGCCGATCTATGGACGGGACGACCGCTTGCTGCCCGGCGTACCGGGGGACGACGGCATCTACCGCAAGCGACCAGCGCCCCTTGCCTCATCGAACATGACGCGCTAGCGCTTATCTGCAGTCTGGACCCGCGGGGATTGCTGCGGGCCTTCACTGGCGTTATGCCCGGCGTGTGCCGAAGTCATCTCGCAACACCTGCAAAATCCGTTGCCAGGCCTGACCGTCGCCAAATGGATTGCTCCAGGTAACGCTTGAATGACGCAGTTCATCTGCAGCATCGATCAAACTGTTTTGCGTCACCACGGGCGCCAGTCTGGAGCCCCCGCTGTCCAGGCTTTCCGGGCGCTCGGTATTGGCTCGCAGCACCAGGCAGCGGCGCTGCAGCACGCAGGCCTCCTCCTGCAGGCCGCCACTGTCGGTCAGTACCAGATCGGCGCCTTGTAGCAAGGCCAGCATGTCGATATAGCCAAGGGGATCTGTGGTCTTTACAGGCGACGAGCTGTCGATGATTTTCCAGTGCTCCCGGCCCAGCCGTGGGTGGACGGGGAAAATCACTGGCCTGTTGCGCGCTTCAGCCAAGCGCTGAACGGCTTCGATCAGTCTGGCGAAATGCGCGATGTCGTCGGTATTGGAAGGCCGGTGACAGGTCAGCAGCAGGTAGTCTTCGGCTTGCACCCCCAGCCTTTCCAGGATTCCCGAGCGTGCCCGGGAGCTGTGCACATAGCGCAGGGTGGCATCGATGCCGGTGTTGCCCGTGATATGCACATTGGCGCCGTGGATGCCCTCATTGGCCAGTAGCTCGACCTGCAATGCCGAGGGGCAGAACCAGAAGTCGGACATGTGGTCCAGCTGGATTCGATTGGTTTCTTCCGGCATAGATTTGTCGAAACTGCGTAAACCAGCCTCGACATGGGCAATCGGGATATCAGCCTGGCGCGCAGCGAGCCCTCCGGCCAACGAGCTGTTGGTGTCGCCCTGGACAATCACATAGTCCGGCCTAACGGCCTGCAGTACCGGTTCGATTCCCATGACCATGCGCGCCACTTGCGAGCCCGCGACATCAGACCCCACCCCTAGATTGAAATGCGCGAGAGGCAGCTCGAGTTCGTCGAAGAACAGCTTGTCCATGGCCGCGGCGTAGTGCTGGTTGGTGTGGATCAACGTATAGCGGATACCTTGCCGAATGCAGGCACTAATCAGCGAGGAAAGCTTGATGATTTCGGGGCGCGTGCCCAGTACAAAGGCTAGATGCATGAGTGGGAACGCCCTGCAAAATCGATAGTCGGCTCCGGCTCGGGCGGACAAATGAAGTCCTTGAGCGCGCCGTCGACCATCAGCACGTTACGGTCGGTATGGCGCAAAGCGGTGAGGCGATGGGTGATCAGCACCACGGCAAGCTCGGGCCTTGCGGCGCGCAGGGCTTGCAGAAAGCGGCTCTCGCTCAGTTGGTCCAGGGCTGCCGTGGCCTCGTCCAGAACCACCAGCACCTGGGCGTGGGCAACCGCGCGAGCAAGCCCGATGCGTTGCCGCTCGCCGCTCGATAGCTGTTGCTCGAAGGCCTCCACCGGAGTGTCCAGGCCTTGGGGAAGGCGGTTCAGCAGGGCGTCGACACCGGTGATGGCCAGTGCGTCGTTGAGCGTCTGCTCTGCACCGGAACCCAGAAAGGCCACGTTGTCGCGCAGCGTGCCTGGAATCAGCGTGGTGCCGGAGGAGGCGTAACCGATGGCCCGGTGCTCCGCTGGCAGGTCGAGCCATTGCAGCGTGCCCTGGTTTGGCTGCAGCTCACCAATCAGAACATCCACCAATGTCGATTTGCCCACGCCCGACTCGCCGACCAGACCCAGCCACTCCCCTTGGCCGATGCTCAGGTTCAGGTTGTGGATCACTGCCTGGCTGGCCTGGGGGTACCGGTACTCCAGTGCCTCGCACAGCAGCACTGGCTGGAGTGGGGTGCGAGCAGGTGCCATGTGCTGCTGGACGGCCTCCGGGGCTGTTCGGGAGGGCGAGTCGGGCGAGGTCAACTCCTCAAAATACGGGCGGGACAAGCGCAGCGTCTGCAGGCTGAACAGCACCCGCCGAAAACCTGGCAGCAAACGCAAGCCCACGGCTGAAAACAAGGCCATTGCATGCAGGTCCGTTTGCCCGCTTCCCTTGCTGGCTACCAGTACGCACAGCACCAGCATCATCAGGAAAAACAGCTCCATGACGGGGGACTGGACCTCCATCAGCGTGCGTTCCCGGGCCGTGGCTTTGGCGAAGCGTTTGGCCACTGGGTAATAGCGCTCCAGTACCGCCTGCACGCGGCCATACAGGTGTATCTCGCGCAGGCAGGCAATGCTGTCTGTGACCCAGCGCTGCATCAGCACCTGGCTTTCGCCCCTGCGCGTTTCCCTGATGTCGTTGAGCACCACAGACAAGGCGCCGCCAGCGCCGGCGGCCAGCAGCAACGCACCGAGCAGCATCGCCGTCGCCAGGGGCTCCAGAGCCAACAACACACAGAGCAGCAGAGCGACCACCAATACTTCGGTGAGCAGCTCCAGGCTGGGCAGGAGGGTGCCTATGACGATTCTGGGCGCCATGTAGTTGACAACCACATTGCTGCCCTGCGCGGTTGTGTTTGAGAGCTGGGCAACGGGGCGGTCCAGTTCGTGCTGGAAAATGCTCAACGAGATCATCAGTGTCCAGGCGTCGATCAGCCGGCTGCGCGCGGCAGACAGCAGCGGCGCCAGCACGCCCTTGCCCAGCACCAGGGCCACCACCAGCAGGGGCAGCGCGGATACGCCGCTACCGGCGAACGCTGACCACTGCATTTCGAGCTGCGCATACCAACCGGAGGAGGTACGCACCGTCGGTAGCAGCGAGCCCAACAGGATCGCCACCAGCAGCGCACAGAGCGTATCGATGGCGGCCTTGCCCAGCAGCAGCGCCAGCATCGACACAATGCTGGACGTGCTGGCGCCACAGCGTCTGACGAAGGCCAGTGCCCGCGGTGGAAGGTCGAACAGTGCAAAGGGTTTCACAAGTTTCATGGGCCTACGGCGATCAAGGATTTGGGCAAGCCCAGGATTCGTTCGCGGATGATACGGGCAGTGGGAAACAAAACCTGCATCTGCCGACGGGTCAGCAGGCGGACGCTATCGACGAGAAACTCGGCCTGTTCGTGGTTCGCGGCGCGTTGCCAGTGCCCCAGTGCCACTTGGCGTACCAGTCCGACCCTGAGGCGACGCGGCAGCCAGTGAAAAAAAGGCGTCATGCAGTGCGGTTCGAGTGGAAACCAGAAATCCGGTGTCTGGATAAAGTAGCGTTCGGCGACGCGCACAAGCTCCCGGGCAAAACGTTCGACACGCTCCGGACTGCCCACATGCTCGATCACGGAGTTGGAATGCACGATATGGAAGGCACCGTTCTCGAACTGGCTCAGGTCACAGCCATCAGCGCACAGTGCACTGAAGGGGGACAGGGGGGGCTGATGTACGGGCTGAGTGTTGAGCAGCGTGATGGATACACGGCGTGAGGCCAGGTAGGTCGCCGGCAAAATTTTCCAGTATTTTTGTGTCCCTCCCACATCCAGCAAATTGACATGGCCATGCCGGGCGTATGCCTGCTCGATCATGTCCCGCAGTGGCCCGATACGCCGGCTGCGCAGCCGCGTAGCGAGCGCGCGCGGGTTGTCGTAGTTGGTCAAATAGCGCGCCAGCCTTTTCATCCAACCGGTAGGCCGCGATCGCTGCATGGCCTGCTGGTAGAAGGTCACCAGCTCGGCGGCTTTGCGCTGCCAGGTGAAGCCTTGGCGAACGGCCTCTACCACACTGGCCGGTACTTGGCTTTGTGCGCATTGTGCGGCACACGCGCCCAGGGCCGGGATGTCGCCCAGGGCGAACACGCCGTTCCAGCCGACGGCGTCGGTGATGGCACGGCACCCCTCGATATCCGAGCAGACAATGGGCACACCGGCCAGCAACGCCTCGAGGATGACCGTCGGCATGCCTTCGCGTTCGGAAGCCAGCACCATTGTCTTGCAGCTGGCCATCATCTGTTGGGTAACGGCATCGTCCTGCCAGCCATGAAAGCGCACCCGCGAGGACAGACCCCACTGTGCCGTCAGGGCTTCCAGGCGTGGGCGGTCACTGCCCTGACCGACGATGTGCAGAATGGCCTGGGCCAGGGGGGGCGTCTTCAGCGCAGCAATCACATCGTCGAGGCGTTTGACCGGATCTAGACGCCCGATGGACAGCAAGGCGGGCGCCCCCTCCAGCGGCACCGAACTGGCGACGGCAGGTTGACGGTGATCATCAATACAGTTGGGAATGATCAGGATCCGCGTGGGCTGCAAGCCGCGCCGGTCAAGGTCGGCCTCCCAGCCCTTGTGCAGCAGCACCACGGCGCTGGCGGCGCGCACCATCAGGCGCTCGACGGTGCAGTCCCACAGGCGCTTGAGCAGTCGTCGCCACCTGGAGCCCGTGTCGTAGTAACAGTGCGGGGTGTACACCAGGGGCCGGCCACGGACGACGGCCAGCAGTGCGGCGAATGCGGCAATTGGGGTCCGGGCGCCATGCACATGCACGAGGTCATGCTCGGCCATGGCGGACCAGAGGCTTCGATGCCCCCCCTGGCGTACGTCGAGCCCGTCGCCGGCCACATTGACCTGCGGGGCAAGGATGGTGATGCGGGTGCTGTCATCGGCCTGTATGGCCGTGGCCAGCCCCTGGATATGACGGGCCACGCCACTGGACAGGGGGTCGAACTCCTTGCTGACATGCAGTACCCGTATCTTCATGCCACGGACTCCAGCGTTGCCGGCTGCTGGAGCTGTTGCAGCAAGCCGGCGAGCCCGCTGGTTTGCCTGGCAAAGTGGCTGCGCAACCATTGGGCCTGGGCCTGTCCGGTGGCCTGGCGAAAGGCCGGGTCATCGCGCAGACGCTGATAGAGGCCGGCCACTTGCTTGGCTGTCGCGGCCTGTAAAGGCGCCGCCATTGCCTGGCGTACCGCCCGGTTTCCAGGCAAGGCCAACTGCAACGCCACCACCCAATGCCCGGCCAGCGCCGCCTCCAGCATGGCGGTGGAGCAGTAGCCCACCACCAGCTGCGGTATGGCGGCCCGGGGTTGTAGCTCCGGGTGCGGTGGACGGCGAGTGGCGCATGCGGCCGCACCGCTGTAGGGCTGGTCTTCCTGAGGGTGCAGCAGAATGCGTGTATCCGGGGCGATTTGCAGCAGCGCGTGGGCAAAGGTCGCCAGGGTTTCGCCAATGCCCTCGCCCAGTATCCGGGCATGGGTCTGCGAGAGCAGGGCAATGCCCTCAGGGGCACGCGCAGCCTGCTCCGGCTGCTGACCCCGGCCCAATGCGTCCTCTACCAGTTGCGTGCTCGGGGTGCCATTGGCCTCGAACACCTGACGGCTGGCGTTTCCCCATACCAAGTAGCAGTCGGCCCGGGTCGGGAAGAACTCATCCGTGGCAATGCCGTGTTGCACGCAGATGCTGGGCAGCCCCTGGCCAATCGCGGCGCGGCTCATTAGATCGAAATCGTTGTGCAACAGCACGACGCCTCGGCTGCCTGTCAGGGTCCGCCGCAGGCTGGCGGTCCAGAGCGCGCGGCGGGCCAGGCAACTGGCGAGCAGCAGCGGCTGCTGTTGCCTCAGCGTGGCGATGAACACGTACAAGGCCGAGCGCCACGCCTGCAGGCCTGGTCGCGCGGGGCGGATGCAGGTCAGACCTGGGGAGATATCATCGATGGCCAGGCGCGGGTGCAACAGCACCAGCGGCGCATAGCCCGCCGCTGCCAGGGCGGGCAGTGCCCGCTCCAGGGTGCTCCAGCCACTCACGCCAGCCAGGGTGGTCAACAAGATGGCTTGCTTGTGCCCTTGCACGTTGAGGCCAGGGTTCTTGTGCCTGAGCAATAGCCAGGAATCACGCAGCAGGGCCCCCAGGGCGCGGACTCCGGCCGCGACCTGGCTTCTTCCTGCGTGTAGATAGAACAGCTCATGGCGAACATCTGCCGCATCCGGGCCGAACTGCTGGCGTATGTATTCGACGTGCTCCGAGAAAGATTCTCGTAGCCAGGCGGATGACTTCATGGGGTAAGATCCGATTTCTCTTATGCCAGCCACGCTACAGCTAGGCAGTTGAGTTGCCAACCACCATCAGCCGCTTGTCTAGTGCATAGGATGCACGCCCCGTTATGGCCATATCCCATTCTCAATGTACCGCCAGCGCTTCCGGGCAGAACGCCGATGACTTCCATGGAGATCATGTCGAACTGCTGCAGGCAACCTTGTGGTTGATGGGTTTTGAGCAGCCGTTCAGCGCTCCCGCCGTGCCCGCCCTTTGCCAGTTCATCCGTCACCATGGGGTGGCGGGCCTGATGCAGCCCGACAGGGTAAAAAGCCAAGCCCCCGTTTGCTTGGCAGCGCTGAATGCCGAACGCCAGCGCATTGCCATTCGGGCCCTGGCACTGGGGGCCGGGCTCAAGCGCCTGGTCACGGGATTTGCCGCGCGAGGTCTGCAGCCGTTGGCGCTCAAAGGGCCGGCGCTGGCCGTGCAGGCCTACGGCAATCTCGGCGCACGGGGTGGTGTGGACCTGGATGTACTGCTGCCGACGGAACAGTGGCCCGAGGCCCTGGCCGTATTGCAGGACATGGGCTATCACGTGGCTCCTGGCCAACAGTGGCCCCTGCCCGATGCCACCCATGAACTGGTGCTCGCTCACGGGCAGCTGCCGCGGATCGAGCTGCACCGCCGCCTTCTGCGTCACCAGCATTTGCTCCACGCCCCGCAGCGAATGACCCAGGTGCTCGACCTGCAAGGTACCGAGGTGACCTGCCTGGCGCCGGCCTATGCGCTGCCGTATTTGATTGCCCACGCCAACCAGCACTGCTTCCGCCGCTTGATCTGGCTGATGGATATACACGCGCTGTTGCAGTGCCCCGACCTGGACCTTGAGCTGCTCGCCAGCCAGGTAAAGCGCAGCGGCACCTGCGCGATGCTGGATACCTGCCTCAGCCTGCTGACCCTGCTGTTCGGCCTGCAGGTTCCGGCGCCTCTGCAGCAGGTGCGCCGACCTTGCCGGGCAAGTCGGGAGATGGTCGAGCTGGCACTGGATGCGCTGCGCAGGTCTCTTAGCGATGACCAGGTGGCGATGGGCCAAGGTCTGTTCAAACGCGTGAGCCTGGACATTGCCTTGCAGGACACGCTGGCGGCCCGTTGGCAGGCGCTGGTGGGCTGGCTGAGCCCCACGGCAAAGGACCTCCAGTGGCTGGCACTGCCGCGCGGGCTGAGCTTTCTCTATCCGTTCGTGCGCCTTTTGCGGCTGGCGCTGCGCCAGCGGGGGCACGAAGTTTGACTCTTGCCATTCCGCTCTCTCGTTTATTGGTTCGTGGCCTGGGCGTTGCCGCCAGTGCCTTGTCGGCAGGTTGGGTCGTCGAGTCCGGGGTTCCCTGGCCTGGCACCTGGGGCCTGGCATTGGCGGCCGCGCTGCAGTTCATGGGGCTGGACTGGGCACTGATACGTCCCCGCCATCGCCTGGCCGAACGCCTGGCTACCGGGATCGGGCAACTGCTTCTGGGATTGGGCGTGCTGGCCTGTCTGGCGGGGCTGTTCGGCTATTCGTTATCGGTGTCGTGGTCGCTGGGCTGGCTGCTGTTGGCCAGTGTCACGCTTGCCCTGCTCGAGGTGGGCAATGATCGGGTCGCAGCCTGGCGTCCCGGCGTGCCCAGGGTCGTGCTGGCGGGCGCTTGTCCACATGTCAGTCAGTTCACGGAACAGCTTGGGCAGTCCGCCGTTCGCTTGTCGCATGAAGAGGCCCTGGGCCTGCTGACGCAGCAGCCAAGCCGGCAGCTGTCAGAACAGGTGGTGATTTTCGATACCTGCCTGCACGCAACGCCGCCCCAGCATCTGGAAGGCGGGTGCCCCACGCTGCCCATACAGGATGTGCATGCTTTTTCGCCTGGAGCTGCGGCGGCCAAGCGCTTGTTCGATCTACTCGTCGCGGCCGTACTGCTCTGCGGCTGTGCGCCGCTGCTGGTGGTCATCGGGCTGATCGTTCGCCTGCAGGACGGCGGGCCGGCGCTGTTTCGTCAGCAGCGCCTGGGTTTGCAGGGCTCGATCATTACCGTGCTGAAGTTTCGCAGCATGCGGGTGGCCGCTGGTAGTGACCTGCTGGCGCCCCAGGCGCGCCTCGATGACCCGCGTGTCACGCCGCTCGGCAAGTGGATGCGTTACTGGGGCATTGATGAGCTACCACAGCTGATCAACGTGTTGCGCGGTGATATGTCCCTGGTCGGCCCACGGCCCCATGCGGTCGCTCATGACCTGCATTATGGCGCCAAGGTCTGTGGTTACACCGCGCGGCAAGCCGCCAGGCCCGGTATCACCGGGCTTGCCCAGATCCGTGGTCGGCGTGGGGAAACCCGCGCCGTATCCGATATGGCCTCACGGGTGCGCGATGACCTCGAATACATTGCGCGCCAGTCGCTGTGGCTGGACCTGTTTATTCTGCTGGCCACACCGATGGCGCTGTTGCGCAGCGGCCATGGGCGCTGTGAGCCTGAGCGTGTAGCGGTCTCGGCCCCCTCTAGAGACGAGCAAGCCGCCACGCCATCCGCGGATAGCCGTTACGCAGACTCAGAGGCCGAATCTGTTTGAGGATGTGAGCTCGGATGTCGTTCGCCTGCGGTGGTAGTGGCGCGACGGTAGGTGTCGCCGGTGCGTTGAGCCGCGCATACACGCGCAGATTGCCTTCGTAGATTCCGTGGGCTTCCCGGCGCCAGTGCTGGGCATGAAACCCATTGGCGCTCAACAATGCCTCAAGGGTTTGCGCCGAGAAATAGCTGCGGTGCGAAACATGCACCTGCAACAGGCCAAGCTCGGGCCAGTCAGCCTCGATATCCGGGACCTCGATCACCAGCCAGCCCTGCGGATCCATCAGCTTGGCTATCCGAGCCAGTGCTTTGCCCGGCTCCTGAAGATGCTCCAAGACATGGAACAATGTCACCAGCCGAGGTGCGAAAGGCAGTTGCGTGTGTTCGTCGAGCTCTTCAGGGCGAACGTGTTCGCCCAAGCCCAGCACCTGTACCGCATGATCGCGCTGAGGGCCGCCTGGCTCCAGGCCCATATAGTGTTCATAGTTTTGGGCGCGACAGGCATCCAGGAAAAACCCCAGGCCGGCACCGATATCCAGCACCGATTGGCATTGACCTACAACGGCGCTGATCTCGCTAAAGCGATAGCCTGCGAGCAGCCGATAGTTCCACATCGCTTTGCTGGCTGGTGGTTGTCGCATGAGGCGGGGGTATAGCTGGCTGTAGAAGCGTGCCTGGGTGTCGCCCTTCAGGCCACGCGCCAGATAAACCAGGCTGCAATGGCGGCAGGTCGACAGATTGACTCGCAGAAAATAACGGTCATATCGCCAGATAAGCTGTGGATCGTTTTGCCCGCAGCCAGGGCAGGGAAGCTCGACCAGATGTCGATTGATCTGGCGAAGCTGATTGAGCAGAGAAAATGCCATCTATGCCTGTTCCCGCATTGAATCGAAGGAGTCCGTAAAAGAGGCAGCACTCTAGCAGTCCGCAAGACGATGGTAACGACCTGTCTCTATTCATTGGCCGTTCCAAACACGGTCAGCGCATTGCAGCAGCCTGGTCGCTGTGTCAAATTCTCGCACTTTGCCCCGTGACTAGCAGACCACCTTCACGTTTGTGCAGGCAGGCCCATCAGGTTGGAATGATGCATACAACGCCTACAGCAAGACCTATTGGGCCTTACGATGAAATTTCGCTGGCGGAGCTGGCGCTGCGAGCCCTGCAGTTCTATCAGCGGTTTGGCCGCTTGCTGCTGCTCTTGGCGCTGCTGGCGGCGTGTACTGTGGCTGCCTGGGTAGCCAGTCGCCCGCTGTATAGCGTGTCCGCGCTGCTCGAAGTGCCGAAGGTAACGCTTGAAGAATGGCGGCAGGCGCAGTCGTTTCTCTGGGACAAACGCTGGGTCGATCACGCCTTCGGCGACGACCGGCAAGAAGTCGGCCCTGGACACCTGCAGTTGCGCAACCGCGCGCTCAATCCCCAGTACTGGATCCAGAGCGTGCGCTATCGCTCCTCCCTCAATCGGGACGACGCCCGGGATATTCCTGTCGCGCAAATCCAGAGCAGCACGGGGCTTGGCTTGGAGTTCGCCCTGCGGGTGTCCGACGAGGAACAGGCCAACCTGACCATCAATACCCTTGCCCGGCAAGTACGCGAAGCCTTTCTGGCCAATAGCCTGATCGACTTGGTGAGGACCAGCCAGGCGGCCCTCGATCATCGTCCGCAACTCAAGCTGGATGTGCTCAAGGCCGAGTTCGAGATTGAACAGAACCGCCAGCGCATCGCCGACATGCGCCAGTTGCTGGAGCGCTACCCTGATCTGCGCCATCTGGAAACCAGCACCCTGTTTTCGGTCAGCGATGGTGGTGGCAAATACCTGTCGCCCTTGCCGCAGATCGTGGCTCTGGAAAGCACGGTTTCCGAACTGCAGGCCAAGGCGCGAGCGGCCCAGCGTGAACTTGACAAGCTCGACTGGACCGAGCGCCTGCTGGCTGGCATGGACGAAACGATCCGCAACGCAACCTCGGGACAGGTCATTCTCGACAAGCTCAAGAGCAACCGCGAAAAGCTGCTTGCCAACGCGGCACAACTGGACGCCAGCGCTCGGGAAGCAGCCGAGGACATCAACCTCAAACTCACCCAGGCCGAGTCCCGGCAGCAAGCCATCGGTATCAAGACACGCTCGGCGATTTCCACGGCGCCGGTACCGCTGCGCAACCCGTTGATAATGGGCGTCGCGGCCTTCGTGCTGGTGTTCGTGGCGTTGTCCATTGTGCTTGCGCTGTACGTGGCGCTGCATAAAGGGCGCGATGTGCTGCTGTGGCTGCCACGCCCGATCCGCAGCAGGCTGATTGTGGAGCCAAGGCCGTGATGCGCCTGTTGGTGACCGGCGGCGCCGGTATGTTGGGGCGCCGTGTCGTTCGGCAGTGGCGTGCTGCCGGCGGTGAAGTGGCGGTGCTGGATAATCTCTCCAGCGGCCTTGCGATGCCGCCCGAGGCCAGTTGGACGGTCCAGGGTGATCTTCGCGATGCCCAGGGACTGGCCGAGTTGCTGGCATCCTGGCGCCCCGATGCCATCCTGCATCTGGCGGCGGTGCACCACATTCCCACCTGCGAGTATCAGCGCGCCCATTGCCTGGACGTCAACGTGGTGGGTACCGAAAGGCTGCTGGCTGCGGCTGAGGCGGCGCAGGTAGACCGCGTGGTGATTGCCTCG
Organism: Pseudomonas sp. Os17; assembly: GCF_001547895.1. Lineage (NCBI taxonomy): Bacteria > Pseudomonadati > Pseudomonadota > Gammaproteobacteria > Pseudomonadales > Pseudomonadaceae > Pseudomonas > Pseudomonas sp. Os17. The sequence continues at coordinate 905,398 of NZ_AP014627.1, forward strand.
AGCGGCGCGGTCTACGCTTGGCAGGAAGGGCCGCTGTCGGAGCTGTCCAGCCCCTTGGCAGCCTGTGACAACTATGCATTGTCCAAGCACTGCAACGAGCAGCAATTGCAGTTCTGGAGCGGACGCGGCGGGCGAATCGGTCGGGTGGCGCGGATTTTCAACGCGGTGGGCCATGATGACCCTAACGCCCATCTGATCCCCGATGTGCTCAAGCAATTGCGCCAATCGAGCGATGGCTGCATACGCCTGGGCAACCTGACGCCCCGGCGCGACTACCTGCATGCCGATGACATCGCCCGCGGCCTGATCGCCATGCTGCACGACCCGCGTACAGATGTGCCATTCGACGTGTTCAATCTGTGTTCCGGGGTGGAGCACTCCGTGGAACAACTGGTGCAGCAACTCGGAGACATCGTCGGCGTGCAGGTCAAGGTAGAAGTTGACCCGGCCCGGCAACGGCGGGTCGACCGCCCCAGTCAGTTGGGCGATCCCCGCCGTACCCTGCAGTTACTGGGCTGGCAGCCCCGCCTGGCGTTTGCCGAGGCCCTGCGCCTGGTCGTGTTTCCGGACCAGGTGCGGTAAGCGTGGGTCCGACGCGACCACGCTCGTCCGTTTCTCCAGAGCGACAGGGACTCGCAGCTAACGGCGGGTCCCTCAGCCAATCGTTTGTGCTGGCGGCCGTGACCTTCGCCATCGGTCAACTGGCCAACCTGACGTTCCAGATCGTTCTCTTGAAGTCGCTGGGGGCGACCACCTACGCAGTGGTCGGCCTGGCGCACCTGCTGTTGCTGACCCTGATCTTCCTGGCCGACCTGGGCTACGCCTCGTTGTTCCTGCGAGAAGACCGCCATGCCAGCCACTGGCTGGTGACCTGGCGTTGCGCGCTCGGGCAGCGGTTGCTCGCGACCCTGGTGTTGATGGGCCTTGCCTTGACTGGCTGGGTGTTCTACAGCGATGACCAGGCCGGGCGGCAGTACCTGTTCAGCGCCGCCCCCGCCAGCCTGTTTGCGCTGTTCAATTTTTCCGCCCCGCTGATCGCGGCCGGCCAGCGTCTGCGCGGGCTGATGGCGGCGCAGATCGCCTGGCCGGCCGGGTTGCTGCTGTGGTGGCCGGTCAGCGTCAGCCTGCCCCTGTCAGCGGCTGCCAGCGCAGGGCTGGCGGTAAGCCTGGGGTATCTCACCCAGGCCATCGTCAATTTCGCCATGAGCGGTCAGCGGCTGTTGTGGTTGCCGTTATTGGGCAAAGGCCAGTTGAGGGCGGCGCTGCACCTGTGTGCATTAAGCGTGTCCGGCACCTTGCATGACCGGCTCACGCCCTTTCTGCTGGCGCCCCTGGTACCAGGGTTCATGCCGGTCTTTCTGCTGCTGAACCATGTCTTGAGTGGCCTTTCTGGCGTACAGGGCCAGTTATCCCGCCTGTTGCTGGGCCAGGCCAGCAGCGCGGGTGGTCGCCAGCGGATCGTGGCGGTGGCTTCGTTGCTGGCTTGGGCGACCGCCAACATGCTGTTGCTGGGCACACTGGCGCAAAGCCTGGAACTGCCGATCGAGTCGCGTCAGTGGCTGGCGTTGGCAGGGCTGGTGGTGTTGGCCTGGGGCCTGTCCGCCTCCAGCGGTTTTCTCGTGCTGCTGCTTATTGGCGAGCGTCGCGAAGGGCAGTTTGTGCGGCCGTTCCTTCTGGGGCTAGGTGCCAGTGCGGTGCTGCAGCTCATGGCCGCCTGGAGCGACGCGCCAGCGTCCGTGTTGTGGGCCAGGGTCGTGGGGATGTTGTTGGTGATGAGCGTATTGCTGGTCATGCTCAGGCTGCGCCCTGGGCGTTGGGGCATGCTCGCCTTGGCGGGGGCGTTGGCAACCTGCGCGGCGGCGCAAACGAGCTGGGCCACCGGCCTGGCCATCATGCTGGCGGTCCCGGCCATGATCGGTTTGCTGGGCCGGCGTCCTTGCTATATCGAACCACGTTGCACAGGGGGGATGGATGAATAGGCAGGAGTACCGGTCATGTGCGGGCTGATCGCCGTACGCGCCCTGAGCGCGGCAGCCGACCTGCAGCAACGGGCCAGCCGGGCATTGGCCAGCCTGGCCCGTCGCGGCCCCGATGCCGAGGGCCTGCTGATGGTCGAGACGGCGCCACCGACACTGCTCGGGCATCGCCGCCTGGCTATCCTCGATACCAGCCGCGCCGCCGAGCAGCCCATGCGATGCCCGATCACTGGCACGGCGCTGGTGTTCAACGGCGCCATCTACAACTTTGTCGAGCTGCGTAGTGAGCTGCGTACGCTTGGCTGTGTCTTCGTGACCGATGGTGATACCGAGGTGCTGCTGCACGGCTGGCGTGTCTGGGGCGAGGGGCTTTTCTCCCGCTGCAACGGCATGTGGGCCGTGGTGATCTGGGATGCGCCCAGTGGCGACCTGGTGTATAGCCGTGACCGGCTGGGGGTAAAACCCCTGTATCTGCATCACGACGGTCAGCAGATGGTGCTGGCCAGTGAAATCGGCGCCATTGCCCAGATGCTTGGCGGTTATCCGGCCCCGAATCCTGAAAAGTTGTTCGACTTCCTGATCACGGGCTTTTCCGAACAGGGTTCGGCCACCTTTTTCCAGGGGGTGCGGGCCGTCCCACCTGGCGTGGTCGGGCGCATGAGCCGGACCGGCCGATTCAGTCAGGCTCCTTATCACCAATGGCCCGCACCCGGCAGTGCCGAGCCGCTGTCCAGCCTGGAACTGCGGGGACTGGTGGAGGACGCGGTGCACCTGCGTCTGCAGGCGGATGTGCCGGTGGCCAGCCTGCTGTCCGGCGGTCTGGACAGCTCCATCATCACCCGGGTGGCGCTCAACGCCAGCCAGCAGCCCCGGCAGCGGCTCGACGCGGCGTTCACCTACGGCTACCGCGATGCCCAACAGCGCGGGTTCGATGAGTCGGCACGGGCCGCGCTGTTCATGGCCGAAAGTGGCCATGACGACCGGCACCACGTGCTGCGCTTTACCCCCATCCCATCGGCGGACGAGCTGATGAACCTGATCTCGGTACAGGGCGAGCCCTTCAGTACGCCCTCGGTGCTGGCCAGTTTCAGGACTTACCGGGCCATCGCCGAACAGGGATTCAAGGTGGTGCTCTCCGGCGAAGGGGCCGATGAGCTGTTCGGCGGCTATTCGGCCCGTTATCACTCGGTGGCGGCCCGAGATGCGCTCTGGTCCGGGCACCTGATGCAGGTGGTCCAGCGCTTGAGGCTGCGTACCTTTCCTGTCAGCTTGCTGTTCAACCGCCTGGTCTGGGACCTGCCTCCAGCGCTGATAGGGCCGCTATTGCGTCGTCATCGTCCGAGTGTCGGGGTGATGAGCGCCGGGTTGTGGGAGTCTCAGCAGCAGCGCCTCGCGCTGATACGCCAGCGGATGTCCAGTCCCCTGGAGCAGCGCATGCGCGAGGACCAGCTGGATAATCTGTTGCCCATGGCACTGCGTATGGCCGATCGCAACAGCATGAGTGCCGGCATCGAACTGCGTAGCCCATTCATGGACCATCGCCTGGTCGAGCGGGCGTTCCGTACGCCGGCCCTGGAGCGGATAGGGGCCGGTCTCTCCAAGTCCCTGCTGCGCGATGCATTCAAGGGGGTGTTGCCGGATCGGCTGGTGACCACGCCGAAAAGTACCGGATTCGGCCATGCCGAACAGTTCCTGGTGGCGCAGTTGCCCTGGCGTGAGCTGCTGGAGGATCTGCCTGCGCAACTGAACGACTTTGTCGACCTGAGCGCACTGCGCCGGCACCTGGCCAGGCCGCAATGTCACAGCACCCTGTGGCTGGCACTGTCAGTCGCGCTCTGGTACCGGAGCATCTATGCCTGAACGGTTCCACGACTGGGGCCTGGCGGCGGATGCCGGTCAGTGCCGTGTGTGCGGCAGCAGCGCCGCACAGCGCTACTTCTGGCCGGAGGTCTATGCCCACTCCGGGCAGGCCCTCATGCGTTGTGGCTATTGCGCCACGGTGTATCTGGCCCCCGGTTTCAGTGCAGCCGGGCTGCTGCGTTTTTATAGCGGCCCGTATCGCCGCCTGTTTCCTGCCGAAATACCTTGGCGCAGCACGGTGCGTTTTTTTGCCTGGCGTGGCGATGCCGACGTGGCGCGCAAACGGTTTGCCCTGATTGACGCGAACCTGCCGCCGCAAGGGCAACTGTTCGAAATGGGCGCAGGTTTCGGTGCCTTTCTCGGGCAGGCCGCGCAGCAACGGCCCGATCTGCAACTGAGCGCCAGCGAGCCGGACACCGCGCAACGCCAGGCCTTGCTCGGGCAGGCATCGGTGCGCTTTGTCGAGAGCCTGGCAACCCTGCCGGAACAGAGCCTGGATGCAGTGGTGGCCTTCCATGTACTCGAACACCTGATCGACCCACGCGGTTTTCTTGAACAGGCCGCGCAAAGACTGCGGGACGGGGGCCGCCTGTGGCTGGAGGTGCCAGACTTGATGAGCGACTGGCAGACCCGGCTGTTCGTCCATCCGGCACATTTGAGTTACTTCTGTGCCGACAGCCTGCGGCGCCTTGCCGAAGCGGCCGGCCTGCATGTGCTGTACTGCGGCGCCCATCCCGTCTCCGCGCTGGCGGGGACGCTGTGGCTGGAGGCGCTGCGCCCGACGACGCCGATCCGCCAGCCTGTGGCGTCGGCAGCGCAACAGCAGGTGGACGCTGTCGATCAGTGGATCTCACGGGTCGGCTGGGGGTACCGGGACCGGATCAAGGCGCTGCTCAAAGCCATGGCCATGCGTGTGCTGGGGGCGGGCTTGCTAGGCGAGTGGCAGCGCTGGCGCCAGCATCGCCGTCACTGTGCAGAGCAGGCGCGGCGATGAGGTTCAGGATCGTGTTGCTGATCATCCTCTGGGTGCACCTGGGGGATCTGGGCAGCGCCTGGCTGTATGGCGACGGTGCCTGGCCAGGCGTGGGGTTGCTGCGCAACCTGCGTGATGGATTGGTGGTGGTGCTCGCCGCGTGCTGTCTACTCAGCACCCGTCTGCCAAGCCGCCTGTTGCTGCCGCTGGTGGCCTACAGCGCCCTGGCGCTGTGCTACCTGCTGGTCAACAGGGCAAGCATGACGCCGAGCATCTTACTGGGCTCCTACGGCACGCTGATGATTCCCGTGCTGTTTTTTCTGCTGGGTTTCTACTGCGTGCGCCGCCCTGAGCAGTTGCGCAGCTGCGTCGCCTTGCTGGTGCTGCTGGGCATTGCCAGCACAGTGTTTGGCGCCTGGGAGCAGCAGCACACAACGTTTTGGACCGAGACCATTGGCTATCCGCGTTATATGCGCGATATCAAGGGCATGATGTTGGGCGCCGATTGGGAAAGCGGCTTGCCATGGAACTTCTACGGCGGCGTCGACCTGCAACGGCGGGCGGCGGGCCTGCTGGCGTCCCCCCTGGCGCAGGGCATGTTCCTGGCAGTCGTGGCTGTGGCTGCCATCGCATGGTCGGAGCGACGTGCTGGCTACCTCAGCCTGCTGCTCAGTGGTTTGCTGTTCGTGGGAATCTGGATGTCGGGAACGCGCGGCGCCATGCTCGCCGGCAGCCTGGCCCTGATCGGTTACCTGGCCACGGGGACCTCGCTGTTCCGTTACCGCGCCATACGCTGGTTGGTGGCCGCTGGCGTCTGCGGGGGGATTGCGATGTTCTCCTATGGCATCGTGCAGATGAGCATCAATTTTCTGGATGGCTCAACCATCGGCCACTGGCAGGCGTTGCAGAAAAACCTGCTGGATCTGCCCAAGGTGCTGTTGCTGGGTGCCGGCCTCGGCGCCCAGGGCGCGCAGGCGGCCCAGCAGCAACAGACGCTGATCGGCGGTGGCGAAGGGGCAATCTTCAGCATTGCGTTCCAGCTCGGCCTGCCTGCCGCCCTGCTGTTTCTCTGGTTCTACCTGAACATGGCCCTGGCCTTGTTGAACCGTTATCGTAGGCACCCTGAGCCGATGCTGCTGGCGATGTTCTGGTTGACGCTGGGCCTGTCCACCACCTTGATCAGCTCCGAGCACCTGCTCACCGTCTCCGGCACGGGCGCCTTCTGGCTGCTTTGCGGAGCCACGCTACGCAGCACCTCGTCCACTCGCTACCAAACTGAGCCCATCATCGATGAACAGCACTCCGGATAGCCGCCGCATTGAGTTTCTGGGTTGTCCTCTGGACCTGCTCAGCCCGCAGGAGATGATCGAACAGGCCCGGCACGCTCTCACGGATGGCTGTCGACTGCGCCTGGAAGGGCTCAATGTCGCCAAGCTGGTCGACGCGCGCACTACCCCGTTCCTGATGCAGGCGCTGCATGAGGCGGAGCGTGTCCATATCGATGGTGCGGGTATTTCCCTGGGACTCAAGGCGCTGGGAATCAAGACGCCACCGCGCTGCGCGGGTATCGACCTGATGGGCCTGCTGTGTGAAATGGCGGCCGCGACCGGTGCTTCGGTGTACCTGCTCGGAGCCCGCCAGGAGGTGGTTGAGTTGACGGCAGAGCGTTTGCAGGCCCGTTATCCCGGCCTGCGCATTGCCGGCCTGCGCAACGGTTACTTCACGGCCGGCGAAGAGGCGAAAGTAATTCAAGATGTCCGCGCCAGCGGTGCGGATATCCTGTTTGTCGGCATCAGCTCACCCAAAAAGGAATTGCTGCTGCACACCCACTGGTCGAACTTGGGCGTCCGGGTAGGCATGGGGGTCGGCGGCTCGTTCGACGTGCTCTCCGGCCAGTTACCTCGAGCGCCGCGCTGGGTTCAGAGGATTGCCATGGAGTGGTTGTTTCGCTTGTTGCTCGAACCTCGTCGCCTGCTCTGGCGCTACGTGCGTAGTAACAGCCTCTACTTACTGTTGCTGGTCGTTACCCGTATAAGGCTTGCGACGCGGGCCAAGGTCAGAGCCCAGTGCTGAAAGCAGGAGCAGTCATGTCTTATGAACCCTTGCGGACTTTGCTGTCCCGACCCGGCCAGGCTTTGTTGGCCCTGGGCCTGTTCGTGCAACTGAGCGGGTTTCTGTTCAATAACGACGGCAGTCGCCAGGCCACACAGGTTTACCTGTTGCTGTTCGTACCGGCGCTGATTCTGCTTATTGCCGAACGTTTTGCGCTCTCCTGGTGGCGCCAACCCAGCGCGCTGATACTGCTGGCCCTGCTTGGCTGGGTGGTGCTACGGAGCTGCTTTGACGATTCCTGGAAGGCGCCGGGCTACTTGCTGAAGGTGGCTCTGCTGATCTTGCTCTATGTGTTCGTCGTCGGCCAGCTGGTGCGCAAAGGCGTGATCGAAATTCCCCTGGCTCTCGCGGTGCTGCTCGCCTGCTGTTTTGCCTGGCTGACACTGATCGTTCAGTTCGTTGTTCTGGATAAGCCACTGGCATACGAGGTACTCAGAAGCACTGGTCGGCTGCGAGAGTTGGGCTGGCATGGTTTCGCAGATTTCTCGCATCCCATCCCGGCGGGCCTTTACTACGGGATCTTCGCCGTTCTGCTGCTCAGCGTCCTGGTGGAGCGTGAACTCAAGGCGTGGGCCTGGTTGCCTGTACTGGTCGGTCTGGCAGGCTTGTTGGTGTATGTGCTGTTGACCTTCTCGCGTGGTGCCTGGTTCTCAACCCTGGCGGGCAGCTTGACCCTGTTGGTGCTCAGCCCGCAACGGCGTGCGCGTGTCCTGCTGCTGATCGGTGCACTGTTGATACTGCTGATGATGGCGGTGTTCTGGTCGCGGGTTGAGCACGAATGGTTTTTGGGCACCAGTCAGCGCGGTCCTATCTGGCTGAACTGGCTGGCCCGTCTGCCCGAGTTCTGGGCCCTAGGAAAGGGTGCTGGAGTCAATTTGGTCTACCGCTATCCCTGGGGCGATGTGGTGTATTACGCCCACAGTCTGTACCTGCAACTGTGGTTCGAGTACGGGATCGTCGGCTTTGCCTTGTTCGTGCTGTTGCTCGGTTCTGTGCTGCGCAAGGCGTGGCGGTTGCGTGCCGATCCTGCCGCCCGTGTGGCCCTGGCGACCTTGGTGTTCGCCTTGGTGGCGATGGTGTCAGAGGTCTCGACCGTGTTCAGTCGGCCCAATCTCAGTTGGATTGTCTTGTGGCTGCCGATCGGGTTGATCATGGGGTTGAGGTCACCGGTAGAGGAGTCCTCGACCACATAGTAATCAAGACTGAGTCCGCCGGTCGCGGGCATCCCCATCTATTTGTTCATCGATGAACTCCAGTTCGAGCATGACTTCAACAAACTGGCCTATGACGTCTTCAACTTCGAAGCACTGCTCGGCGAGGCCGACCGGCACCGCATACGCCCACGACTTCCCGCCCGCTTTCAGTCAGCTCAAATAGAAGGGCCAAACCAGCAATGCTTTTCGGCATTTTCGGTAATGGAATTGCAACGTGGGGTGAAGATGTTCGCTCCGACTTTTTTGCATGTAACAGGTATACCTGGCGATAAAATTTGCCTGGGCTTCCGGGGTAAACCTGATTGCACAGTGAGGCTTGCCAGGTCTTTGGTCGAGTTGCTCGATAACCTTGGCAAAACGTTCAACTGCGATTTTGTTCGGCCAACGGTCGATATAGCGCAACTCTCGGACATCGTCGGGATATACCGCCAGTTGCAGGCGCTGAGTCCGGTCCTCGCTCCAAGAGCGAAAGTATCTGCCCATGTGAGGCCACTGGGCTTCCCGCCCTGCGAGATCCAGGGCGCTGCCGTTACCCTCACTGATCTTACTCTCCAGCCAGGCCTCCACCTCTGCAACGACGAAGTAAAGTTCTGCCTGTTTGTTTGAGCCTAATTTGATGGGGCGGGGGAAGCAGGGATCGGTTCCGCGTAGCGTTTCAAGGCCGGAACGGATCTTGTCAAAGCAGTGCTGCACAGAGGTGTGACTGATCAGGGATTTCTTTGGGGTAGGTGTCGGCATGTGTGGGGATCTGTGTATCAGTCCATACAGATTTGATACCCCTGACAGACCGCTGTAGCGTGTTTTCAAACCGGAAAAGCGCCGGAAAACGTGTTGTCGGTTGTTGAGGCAAAGGCGACAGCCAAGGATAGGTTTCGCGGGCAGGCTGTAGTTGGCATAACCGAGCCAAAACCACCCCTTTAGGCACAAAAAAGGCACTTGCGATAATCGCCAAGTGCCTTTTTTGTACTGCTTCATTTGGTGGAGCCGGGGGGATTTGAACCCCCGTCCGCCAGTACTCCGCTGTCGGTCCTACATGCTTAGCCGTGTCTATTGAGTTAACCCTCAGCGACCCGACGGGCAGGGTGCTTTGGGCGAGTTGTGTAAGTTTTAGCCGCTTCGTCCACAACGTACTGCACGGCGATTCTGTTCTATATGACAATCATTTTGGGTTTACAGACATCCCCTGATGATTGCTGGACCCGAAGGTACCAGGGGGGAAGGGCTAAGGCTGCTTACGCAGCGAGAGCGTAATCCCCGTAGGTTTCGTCATTGGCAACTATAGGAAGTTGCAACAGTGGATTTACGAGTTCTGTTACCAACTCGGCATGCACCTAAAGTTTCGCAACCGGCGTCGAATCCTAAACGGCCCCGAACCTGTTGTGCATTACCAACAGGTGGACGGATTCTACGCTAAGCGAGCGCAGAAGGCCAACCCGAAGGTTGGCCAATGCGTCGGCCTACTGATCGCCCTTGGTGTTGTTCTGCAAGCGCTGGAGCGCTTGGGTGGTCAGGGAGATGCAGTTCTTGGTGCCTTGCTCGGTGCCTTTGGCGTGCTCGGCGGTGGCTTGCTGCACCGTGGCGTCGATGTCGCTGCTCAGGTCCGAGCTCATGGCCTCGGTGCTGACCTTGGCGTCTCTGATCTTTTGCAGGTTGATCTGGCACAGGTCCTCTTGCCCGGCGGCAAACACCGGGGAGGCCAGCATCGCGGCGGTAATGAACAGTCCAGCCAGTGCGGAACGCTTCATGGTGATCTCCTTGATTGCAGGGGCTCGGTGCTGCCGGTCAACAGGACAGGCGGCCGAGTGGGGCGAAGCCCTTTTTGTGCGGGCCTGGAAAGTGGACCCTGGCCGGGTGCCGGGGTTCGGTTTTTTTTGCGATGAAACGCTGCCGCCCTTATCGCGTTCGAGCAGGTACAAAAAAGGGGCGAAACCGCCCCTTGTGTATCGCCCCTTAGGTCAGACCGCCTTGGCCCGGGTGACCCGGTCCACCAGGTAGACCAGCCCGTGATAGTCGATCCCGCCATGCTGGCTGAGGCCGATCTCACAGGTGCGGCTGGTGGAAATGCCTTCGCTGCAATACTGCACCGCGTCCTTGAGGCTGCGCAGGGAGTGGGCATTGAGTTCCGGGGTGGTGAAGCCCTTGTCGCCGGCGAAACCACAGCAGTGGATGCCTTCGGGGATCACCACATTCTTGCTGCAACGCCGGGCCAGTTCGATCAGGGCCTGGCTCTCGCCCAGGTGCTGGGTGCTGCAGGTGACGTGCACGGCGATCGGTGCTTCCTGTGGGGTGAACTCCAGGCGTTCCAGCAGGTGGGTGCGGATGAAGCGCACCGGGTCGTAGAGGTCCAGGCGCACGTCCCCCAGGTCCTGCACCAGGCGCAGGGTGCAGGGGCTGGTGTCGCAGTAGATCGGGTCGAGGCCGCCACGGCTGGCGTGCAGCAGGGCGCCGATCAGTTCCTGGCGCTTGTCTTCGGCCTGGGTGGCGTAGCCCTTGGAGGCGAAGGGCTGGCCGCAGCAGAGGTTGTCGAGGTTGTCCGGCAGTACCACTTGATAGCCGGCCTTTTCCAGCAGGCCGCGGGTTTTTTCGTAGAGCGACGATTGTTCCTTGTCGCCTGCTGCTGGCCCCATCACTCGGGACACGCAGGCCGCCAGGTACACCACTCGCGGGCGCGCGTCGCTGACGCTCGGGCTGAAGCGAATGGCCTTTTCCGGCTGGGGCATGGCGTTGTTCCACTGCGGCACCCGGCCTTTGGACAGGCGCGTCAGGCTCGCCGACAGCTTGCTCAGTCGCGGCGCCCCCAGGAGCATGCGCGCGCCGTTGGCCACGTGCAGGGTGAAGCGCGCGCCCTGCAAGGTGCTGGCGAAGTGCGAGCCGAGCCAGTCGGCGGTGCCGCTGTGGGTGGCGTGCTCGCCGCGCAGTTTTTTCACCAACTCGCCGGTGTTGATGCCCACCGGGCAGCGCTGGGCGCACAGGCCGGTGGCGGCGCAGGTATCGATGCCCTGGTACTGGTAGGCCGCTTCCAGCTCGGAGGTGTCGATGCCGGCGCGTTTGCGTGCCTGGATGTCGCGCCAGATGACGATGCGCTGGCGTGGGCTCAGGGTCAGGCCCTTGGATGGGCACACCGGCTCACAGAAGCCGCACTCGATGCACTTATCCACAATCTCGTCGGCCGCCGGCAGCGGCTTGAGATGCTTCAGGTGGATCTGCGGGTCTTCGCTGAGCACCACGTCCGGGTTGAGGATGGCGTTGGGGTCCAGCAGGCGCTTGAGCTGCCACATCAGCTGGTAGGCAGCGCTGCCCCATTCCAGCTCGACGAAGGGCGCCATGTTGCGCCCGGTGCCGTGTTCAGCCTTCAGCGAACCGCCGAATTCCACGGCCACCAGTTGCGCCACGTCGTCCATGAATGCCTGGTAGCGGTTCACTTCCTCGCTGCTGTTGAAGCCCTGGGTGAAGACGAAGTGCAGGTTGCCCTCCAGGGCGTGGCCGAACAGGATCGCTTCGTCGTAATGGTGCTTGTCGAACAGCTCGATCAGGCGGTTGACGCCGATGGCCAGCTGTTCCACAGGGAAGGTCACGTCTTCGATGATCACCGTGGTGCCGGTCTTGCGCACCGCGCCCACCGCCGGGAAGGTGTCCTTGCGGATCGCCCAGAGCTTGGCGTTTTCCTGCGGGTCTTCGGTGAAGTCCACCTGTTTTTCCACCGGGAAGGCGGCCAGGGAATTCATGATCTGCGCCAGTTGCTCGTGCAGTAGTGACGAGGACGCGGCGCGGGACTCGATCAGCAGCGCGCAGGCGTTGGCCGAGAGCTGCTGGACGAAAGCCGGCATGCCGGGCTTGTCCTGCACCGAGCGCAGGCTGCGACGGTCCAGCAGTTCCACCGCCGACACCGGCTGGCTCTTGAGCACGGTCACGGCGTTGCAGCAGGTTTCCACATCGGGAAACACGATCAGCGCCGAGGCCTTGTTCGGGTGGTCGATCACCGTGTCGTAGGTCACCGCGCTGATAAAGCCCAGGGTGCCTTCGGAACCCACCAGCAGGTGGCTGAGGATCTCCAGCGGTTCGTCGAAATCCACCAGGGCATTGAGGGACAGGCCAGTGGTGTTTTTCAGCCGGTACTTGTGGCGGATCTTCGCTGCCAGCTCGCTGTTGGCGCGGGTGCTGCGGCCCAGTTCGGCCAGGCGCTCCAGCAACGGACCATGGCTGGCGCGGAAGGCGCTAACGCTGGCCTCATCCTCGGTGTCCAGGCGCGTGCCATCGGCCAGCACCAGACGGATGCCGGCCAGGGTGTGATAGGTGTTCTGCGCGGTGCCGCAGCACATGCCGCTGGCGTTGTTGGCGACGATGCCGCCGATCTTGCAGGCGTTGATCGAGGCCGGGTCGGGGCCGATCTTGCGCCCGAACGGCGCCAGCCAGGCGTTGGCCTGGGCGCCGATCACCCCGGGCTGCAGACGAATCTGCGTACCCTGATGGCGAATCTCCTTGCCGTTCCAGTTATCCCCCAGCACGATCAGCACCGAGTCGCTGATGGCCTGCCCGGACAGGCTGGTACCGGCGGCGCGGAAGGTCACCGGCACCCGGTCGCGCTGGGCCAGCTGGAGCAGGGTGACCACTTCATCCTCGGATTCGACGCGGATCACCAGCTTGGGGATCAGTCGGTAGAAGCTGGCATCGGTGCCGAAGGCCAGGGTCGAGAGCGGGTCGTCGAAACGCCGCTCCTGGGGAATCAGTTGCTGGGCGTCACGCAGAAAAGCGGCCGGTAGGCTCATTGGTCCTCCAGGATCAGCACCACCAGGTCTTTCGGGCCGTGGGCGCCGTAAGCCAGGACTTGTTCGATATCAGCGGTCTTCGACGGGCCGGACACCAGCAGCGCGTTGGTCGGCATGCCGGCGGCCCAGTTCATCTGTTGCTGCACCTGATAGAAGTTGTCGCGGATCTCGCTGGCCTTGAGCAGGGCGAAATGCACCGGCGGCACCAGGCTCATCAGCCGCGGTTCTTCCCGGGTCGGCCAGAGGATCAGGCTGCCGGTGGCGGCGATCGCGCCCAGGGTGCCGGTGAGGCTGGCGGGGGTGTCGTTGAACAGCTCGGCCTTCCATTCTTCCACTGGCCGGTCGTAGGCCTTGAGCGCCGGCAGGTGCGGGTGCTCGGCCCAGTGCTGGGTGACCCGCTGGCCATGGGGCGTGCTCGGGGCGATCAGCAGGCTGGGCAACTGGCGCTCCTGCAGCAGCTTTGCCAGCAGTTCCGGCCAGCCGGCGGCGGTGCTCAGGTGGATCTCGGTGTGCACCGCTTCCATCTGTTTGCGCAGCTGCGGAATGCGTTGCTCCGCCGTGTAGCTGTAAGGCTCGGTGACCAGCGCCTCGTCGAAGTTATCCACAATCGGCGTGGTGCCGGTCAGGCTGTTGCGCAATTTGGCGAGGATGTTGTGTTTCGCGCTCATCAGCGATCTCCCTGCTTGTCCAGGTGCTCACGGGCCAGGTCATGCAGCGACCGGGCGGCGGGTTTGGGCGCGCTGTGGTTCTGCGTCCAGGGGCCGACGTTGCTCGGGGTGAGGGCGCGCAGCCGGGTGGCGGCCAGGGTGAACAGGCGATACAGGGTCGGCGAGCTGTTGAGACGGGCCCAGGCGTTCCAGATGAAACGTTCCTTGCGCGAGTACTTGCTGCCCTGGCCGCGCATCACTTGATGTGGACTGTCCGGGGCCTTGACGTTCTCTTCCCGCAGGCGCCGCAGCAGTGCCGGGATCGGGATCTTCACCGGGCACACTTCGCCACAGGCGCCGCACAGCGAGGAGGCGCTGGGGTGATCCGGCACCTTGGCCAGGCCCACCATGTGCGGGGTGATGATCTTGCCGATCGGCCCCGGGTAGACCTCGCCGTAGGTGTGGCCGCCGACCCGGGTGTAGACCGGGCAGTGGTTCATGCAGGCGCCGCAGCGGATGCAGTTCAGGGTCTGGCGCAGTTCGCTGTCGGCAAAGGCCTGGCTGCGGCCGTTGTCCAGCAGCACCAGGTGCACTTCCTGAGGGCCGTCCAGCTCATGCTCCTTGCGCGGGCCGGAGATCATGTTGACGTAGGTGGTGATGGGCTGGCCGAGGGCCGAGCGGGTCAGCAGCGATAGCAGCGGAACGACATCGCGCAGGTTCTCGACGACTTTCTCGATCCCGGTGACGGCGATGTGCACCGGCGGCACGGTGGTGGACATGCGCCCGTTGCCTTCGTTTTCCACCAGCAGCAGGGTGCCGGTCTCGGCCACGGCGAAGTTGACGCCGGAGACGCCGATATCGGCTTCGAAGAATTTCTGCCGCAGGACCTTGCGACCGATCTGAATGAGTTGGTCAACGTCCTTGGTGTACTCCACGCCGAGTTTGTCGTGGAACAAGGACGCGACCTGACCGGCATTCTTGTGGATCGCCGGCATAATGATGTGTGAAGGCTTCTCGTGGTCGAGCTGGACGATGAACTCGCCCATGTCCGACTCAAGGCATTCAATGCCTTGTTCAGCGAGGACATGGTTCATTTCCATCTCTTCGCTGACCATCGATTTGCCCTTGATCACTTGCCGCGCCTCGTGAGCGCGGATGATCGAGAGGACGATGCCATTGGCTTCGTCCACCGTTTCCGCCCAGTGCACTGTCACACCGTTGCGGGTCAGGTTCTGTTCCAGGCGCTCGAGCAGGTCGGGCAGCTTGGATAACGCCCGGGCGCGAATCGCATTGCCCAGGGCGCGCAGGTGTTCTCTTTCGTGGGCATCGCTGAACGAGGCCGCACGCTTGGCCATGAGTGAATCCATGGCGCTGCGAAAGTTGTTTCGCAGTTGTTTATCACCCAGGGCTTGGTGGGCCCGGGTGCGAAAATCGTCCGCCACGGTGGTGGTCGGAATCAGCTCGGGGGTGCTCATTGCGCACCTCCGGTACGTTGCCAGAGGAAGCTCGCCAGGTGCTGGCCGCGCAAGGCCTCTTGCTGTTTCTCCAGCGCGCCGTTGATGTTCATCAGGCAGCCGCAATCGGCACTCAGTACCTGATGCGCGCCGGATTCCTTCAGCGCGCGGGTCTTGTCCGCGACCATGGCGCCGGAGATGTCCGGCATTCGGACGCTGAAAGTCCCGCCAAAGCCACAGCATTCGCTTTCGTGGCTGTGTTCTACCCGTTCCACATTGCTCAGCTGTGACAGCAGCTCACGGCCGTGCAGGTGGGTGTTCATTTCCCGACGGGCCGAGCAGGAGGTGTGCAGGGCCACCTTGACCGGCGCGCCGCTGTCCTTGAGCTGCACCTTGCACACGTGCAGCAGGAACTCGGCCAGCTCATAGGTGCGGGCAGCCAGGGCCTGCACCTGTTTCAGGGTTTCGGGCTCGTCTTTGAACAAGTCCGCGTAATGCTCGCGCAGCATGCCTGCGCAGGAACCCGAGGGCACCACCACCGGATAGTCACCGGCAAACAGCGCCAGTTGCGAGCGGGCCACGGTGCGCGCCTGCTCGGTGTAACCCGAGGTGTAGGCCGGTTGGCCGCAGCAGCTTTGCCCTTGCGGGTAGTCCACGCGAATGCCTTCGCGTTCCAGCAGGTGAATCGCATCCATCCCGGCTTCGGGATAGAACAGGTCGACCACGCAGGTGCCGAACAGGTAGACCCGCGCAGGTTTCGCGCTGGGGTACTGCCGGGGTTCGGCCAGCGGCGGTGCGACGCGGGTCGCATTGGGCACGGCGTTGTAGAAAAGCTCGCTCATCAGGCGTGTCTCCGGGTGGTCCCGGTTATTCGTCCGTTGCGGCGGCTGAAAGATAAACCAGCAAGCTTTCAGCAGCCTTGCAGACCGGGTGGTGAATGCGGACGCCGCGGGTGAAGGCGGCGTCGGTTCTTTCGGTGTTGCTTAGTGCACCAGCATGCCGGTGAACCAGTAGGCCTGGGCCAGGGTGATCAGGCCGACAATAGTGGCAAAGAACAAGCTGTGCTTGAGGGTGAAGCGGAACAGGTCCGACTCCTTGCCTACCAGGCCGGTGGCGGCGCAGGCCACGGCGATCGATTGCGGCGAGATCATCTTGCCGGTCACGCCGCCGCTGGTGTTGGCCGCCACCAGCAGGGTGTCATTGACTCCGATCTGGTGCGCGGTGGTGGCCTGCAGCGAACTGAACAGGGCATTGGACGAGGTATCGGAACCGGTGAGGAACACCCCGAGCCAGCCGAGGAACGGCGAGAAGAACGGGAACGCCGCGCCGGTGGCCGCCAGGACCAGGGCCATGGTCGAGGACATGCCCGAGTAGTTGGTGACGAAGGCGAACGCCAGCACCATGCCGATGGACAGGATCGGCCAGCGCAGCTCGTAGAAGGTCTCTTTTAAAGTGGTCAGACCAGTTTTGACGTTGATCTTCAGCACCAGCATGGAGATCAGCGCCGAGAAGAAGATCGCTGTGCCAGTGGCGGAGATCGGGTCGAGCTTGAACACCGCCGGGATAGCGGTCGGCGTGGTCACGATCGGCGCCATCTTGATCACCATCTGATCCAGATGCGGGATGGCGAAGTTGAACACCCAGCTGTACATCGAGCCGCCGGCGGCGAACATCGCCTTGAAGGGCTTGAGGGTCCAGATGGTCACCAGCACAGTGAGGATCAGGAACGGCGACCAGGCCTTGAAGATCTGCCCCAGGCTGTAGGGCGAAGCGACGGTGCTGCGTGGCTGGCCGAAGCCGCCGGCGCTGGCGGTCACGGCCGCGCTGGAGGTGGCACCGGCGATCTGTGCGCCGGCGGTGCGCTTGGGCTGCCAGATCTTCAGGAACAGGGTCAGGGAGATCAGGCTGGCCAGGGCCGAGGTGATGTCCGGCAGTTCCGGGCCGATGAAGTTCGAGGTGAAGTACTGGGTCACGGCAAAGCTCAGGCCGGCCACCAGCGCGGCAGGCCAGGTTTCCTTGACGCCGCGCAGGCCGTCCATCATGAACACCAGCCAGAACGGCACGAACAGCGACAGCAGCGGCAGTTGGCGGCCGGTCATGGCGCCGATCTTGAAGGCGTCGATGCCGGTCACCTGGCCGGCAACGATGATCGGAATCCCCAGGGCGCCGAAGGCTACGGGCGCGGTGTTGGCGATCAGGCACAGGCCGGCGGCGTACAGCGGGTTGAAGCCCAGGCCCACCAGAAGGGCGGCGGTGATCGCCACCGGTGCGCCAAAACCTGCCGCACCTTCGAGGAAGGCACCGAAGCAGAAACCGATCAGCAGCACCTGCAGGCGCTGGTCGTCGGTGATTGACAGCACCGAGCTGCGGATGATTTCGAACTGGCCGCTCTTCACGGTCAGTTTGTAGAGGAACACGGCGGCGACGATGATCCAGGCGATGGGCCACAGACCGTAGGCAAATCCATAGCCAGCGGCAGCGAAGGCCATGTCGGCGGGCATCTTGAAGGCGAAGATCGCCACCAGGATCGACAAGGCCAGGGTGATACTCCCGGCGACGTGTCCTTTGAGACGGAACACGGCCAGAGCCAGGAAGAAGAACACGATCGGGATGACGGCGGCGAGGGCGGACAGGCCGAGGCTGCCAAGCGGGCTATAGAGCTGTTGCCAGGTTTGCATAATGGGGTGGCCCCTAATTGTTGTTGGTCAGGCACTGCTAGCGTCTTGGTTAATTGGTAAGACCAATTTACAATCGCTGTTGGCTAGGGTAAAAGCCTTGTGCTCGGTGTGTCAATTTGCCGCCCTAAAACTTTTGTCGAATGCGCTATGGCGCGGCCATCTGATCGGTGCAAATGGCTGCCTTCTGCCAGGTGTTGGCGCGCCGTGAATAGGCCAGAATAGAGCCCCCCGGCGAAGGGTCGGGAGGGTGGAGAGTGAGTTATGGGGTTTGATCAGATACGCCAGCGCCGTTTGTCCGACGATATTGTCGAGCGCCTGGAAGGGATGATTCTCGAAGGCACCTTGAAGGCCGGTGAGCGGCTGCCGGCCGAACGCGCCCTGGCCGAGCAGTTTGGGGTGTCACGTCCTTCATTGCGCGAGGCGATCCAGAAACTGACGGCCAAGGGCTTGCTGATCAGTCGTCAGGGCGGCGGCAACTATGTGGTGGAATCCCTGGGCTCGACCTTCAGCGATCCGCTGCTGCACCTGTTGGAAAACAACACCGATGCCCAGCGCGATCTGCTGGAGTTCCGCCATACCCTGGAAGCGTCTTGCGCTTATTACGCGGCGCTGCGGGCGACGGCGGTGGATCGTGAGCGGCTGACTCAAGCCTTCGAGGAGCTGCAGGATTGTTATTCCCGCTCCGACGATGTCAGCCGTATCGAGGAGGGCGCGGCGGATGCCAAGTTCCACCTGGCGATTGCCGAGGCCAGTCATAACGCGGTGTTGCTGCACACCATCCGCGGCTTGTTCGATCTGCTCAAGCGCAACGTGGTGACCAACATCGGTGGCATGTACAAGCAGCGTACGGAAACCCGCGACATGCTGATCAGCCAGCACCGCGACCTGTACCAGGCGATTATCGAGGGGCGTGCGGAAGAAGCGCGGGAAGTTTCCAGCCGGCACATTCTCTATGTGCAGGAGGTGCTCGAAGAAGTACGCCAGGAAGTGCAGCGAGTAGCCCGGGCCGAACGGCGCAAGGGCATGTAATGCAAATCGCCGGCAAGCTGGCTCCTACCTGGGTGTTGTAGGAGCCGGCTTGCCGGCGAAAGCGACCTCAAGGCAGGAAGATCAGTCTTCCTTGCCCTTGGTCCGCACCGCACGCTGCAGCTCGCGATCGGAATCGCGCTCGCGTTCGGTGTGACGCTTGTCGTATTCCTTCTTGCCCTTGCCCAGTGCAATTTCACACTTGACCAGGTGCTTGCTCCAGTAGAGCGAAAGGCACACGCAGGCGTAACCCTTCTGCTGCACGGCAGCGAACAGCTTTTCCAGCTCGCGCTGGTTAAGCAGCAGCTTGCGCGTGCGCGTTGGGTCGGCGATGACGTGGGTGCTGGCGGTGGTCAGCGGGGTGAAATGGCTGCCGAACAGCCAGGCCTCGCCATCCTTGAGCAGCACGTAACTGTCCACCAGTTGTGCCTTGCCCGCCCGCAGACTCTTTACTTCCCAGCCGGCCAGGACCAGTCCAGCCTCGAACCGATGTTCGATGAAGTAATCGTGACGCGCCTTTTTGTTTTGCGCGATGGTCCCTGTTGGGTGTTTCTTCTGTTTAGCCATAGGGGCGGCATTATAGGGAGTTGCGCGCGCGTCGGCTACGGTGACGCAGCGTGCTTGAGCAGGTTGATTGAATCCCGGACAATGCGGCCTCTTTTTTTTCGGTTGGGCGCGTTAACGATGTCGACAGACAGGGTCTCTGTCCACGGCGGCTGGGCAAGCCGCTGGGTCTTTATACTCGCTGCAACTGGTTCGGCCGTGGGCCTGGGGAGCATCTGGAAATTCCCCTACATGGTCGGCGTCTATGGTGGTGGTGCCTTTGTCCTGGTGTTTCTGGCGTGTATTGCGCTGATCGGGTTGCCGGTGATGCTGGCAGAGACCCTGATCGGCCGTCGTGCGCGGCAAAGTCCGGCGAATGCCCTGAAGGCGCTGGCCCTGGAGGCCGGGCATTCGGCCAAGTGGTCCTGGGGCGCCTTTGCCGGAATGATCACGGCGCTATTGATCCTTTCCTTTTATAGCGTGGTGGGTGGTTGGTCCCTGGACTACATCATCGATATGGGGCGAGGGGATTTTCAGGGTGTGACCGCGGACCAGGTCGGGGCTTATTTCTCTACCGTGACGTCCGACCCTTGGCGCCTGACCTTATGGCACACGCTGTTCATGCTGCTATCGGCCTGGGTGATTGCCAAGGGGGTGGTGGCAGGGCTGGAGCGCAGTTTGCGGGTCATGATGCCCCTGCTGTTTGTGATGTTGCTGGTGCTGCTGGGTTACAGCATGACCACCGGGCATTTCATGCAGGGCCTGCATTTCATGTTCGATTTCAGCCTGGACCGCTTGTTGGATGGGCTGCTGCCGGCCATGGGGCATGCATTCTTTTCCCTCAGCGTCGGTGTCGGTTCGATCATGATCTACGGCGCCTATATGCCGAAGCATTCGTCCCTGTCCGGCACTGTGGTAGGGGTGGCGCTGCTGGACACCTTTGTTTCCCTGGTGGCGGGAATGGCCTTGTTTCCCATTGTGTTCGCTGCCGGGCTGAACCCCAGCGAAGGGCCTGGTTTGATGTTTATCAGTCTGCCGTTCGCCTTCGGTAATGTGGCGTTCGGCCAGCTTATGGGCGTAGTGTTCTTTATCCTGGTGGCGATTGCTGCCTGGAGCTCGGCCATTTCCTTGTTGGAGCCGATGGTGGCTTATCTCGTCGAGAGGACTAAAATCCGCCGCGGCTGGGTGACATTCTGGCTGGCGTTCAGCTGCTGGTTCGTGGGATTGGGGACGGTGTTTTCCTTCAATATCTGGCAGCAAGCCAAGTTTTTCGTGAACGAAGGCGGCGTTTTTCATCTCTACCGATGGGGCGCGGCCGGCGGTCTGGACTTCTTTGGTGTGATCGACTTTTTCACCTCGCGGATCATGTTGCCTCTTGGCGGTTTGTGCTTCGTGGTGTTTGCAGGTTGGGTGATGGGCCGTGAGGCTGTTCGTGATGAGTTGTCGTTGCGCAGTCCGTTGTTGTTCACCCTGGCCTTGTTTTTGATGCGCTATGTGGCGCCCGTCGGCATTCTTGTGGTGTTTGCCGCCCAGTTGTGGAAATGAAGCTCACATGACGACCCATATTCAACGTTCGGCCCTTTTGCCCTATCCGGCGCAGTTTCTGTATGACCTGGTCAATGATGTGGCCCGTTACCCGGAGTTTCTTCCCTGGTGCTCTTCGGCCGAGGTGCTGGAAAACAGCGAGGAACGGATGCGTGCCAGTCTGGCGGTGGCCAAGGGCGGCATGAGTCAGCGTTTTGTGACCTGTAATACCCTGGTACCCGGCCAGTCGATCGAGATGAACCTGGAAGAGGGGCCGTTCAATCAATTGCATGGCCTGTGGGTGTTCAAGCCGTTGGGAGAGAAGGCCTGCAAGATCAGTCTTGATCTGTCTTTTGATTATGCGGGGCCTTTGGTGCGGGCCACGTTAGGGCCGCTGTTCAATCAGGCGGCCAATACCCTGGTGGATGCATTCTGTCAGCGGGCCAAGCAACTGCATGGCTGAGTCCCTGATCTCGATCGAGGTGGTTTACGCCGCAGTCGATCGACAGTTGCTGATCACTGTATGGGTGCCCCAGGGCTCGACTCTGCGCGGTGCGCTGCTGGCTTCTTCCATAGGTGAGCATTTTGCCGAGTTGGATCTGGCGAACTGTCCGGTGGGTATTTTCGGCAAGCAGGTCATGAATCCTGAGCAGCATTTGGTTCAGGCAGGGGATCGAATCGAAATTTATCGTCCGCTGCTGGCGGATCCGAAAGAGGTTCGGCGTTTGCGTGCTGCCAAGGCCGCTCAGGTGCGTAAGCGCGGACAGTGATAGCCAGTGACAGGCAATAAAAAGCCCGGGAATGCCCGGGCTTTTTTATTCGCCACAAATTATTGCGGAGAGGTATCCAGTGGTTCAGGAATAGGCACTGGTACGGTTTTGACGCCATCCACATCTTTCTGGATCTGGTCCAGCAGCGAGCCCGGTTTGACCGGCTTCTCGGCTTTTGGCTTCTCGGCGTTCTCGGCAGGAGCGGTGACGGTGTTTCCGCTCTCTTTGCCAAGCAGGGCTTCGTCGCGGCTCACGCCAGGCATGAAGTCGCCGGCCAAGCTGACCAGTTGGTCGTTGCCATTGAAGATCAGGCTGACGCGTTCCTGTTGGCGTTCACCGCCGCCAGGTTGCAGGCTGTAGAGATAATCCCAGCGATCGGCATGGAACGTGTCGGTCAACAGAGGGTTGCCCATGATAAACCTTACTTGCCGTCGGGTCATTCCCGGGCGCAACTGGTCTATCATGTCCTGCGTCACGACATTGCCCTGCTGGATGTCGATTTTGTAAACCCCGGGGAATGAACAACCGGCGAGTGCGAGCAGTCCCACGAATGTGAAACTGGTTAGCAAGAGCTTGGTGTTTTGCATCGGTGGGCGACTTCCACTATCTTGGCTGGGACAACGTAAACCCCGATCATACCCGCATTAAGAGAAGCTGCGAAGCAGCATCGGCGAGAAAGCTGACCATGGTTGAAAATAGCGAACTACGTAAAGCCGGCCTTAAAGTGACTCTGCCACGGGTCAAAATTCTACAAATGCTCGATTCTACTGAGCAGCGGCACATGAGCGCTGAGGATGTCTACAAGGCGCTGATGGAAGCTGGTGAGGATGTCGGTCTGGCCACGGTTTACCGTGTACTGACTCAATTCGAAGCAGCCGGACTGGTGGTGCGCCATAACTTTGATGGCGGTCACGCTGTATTCGAGCTGGCGGATGGCGGTCACCACGACCATATGGTCAACGTGGAGTCTGGTGAAGTGATCGAATTCTTCGACGAGGAAATCGAAAAGCTTCAGAAGGCGATTGTCGAAAAGCACGGTTTCGAGTTGGTGGATCACAATCTTGTGCTGTATGTGCGCAAGAAGAAGTAAGCCTCTCACGCGACTGGCATAGTCGTGAAACGATCGAAGGCGACCTCAGGGTCGCCTTCGTGCTTTGTGCCTATATAAAAGAAGCGCTAAAACCTCAGGCCTTGGTGGTTACCACCATTTTCTTGGCATGGGCCAGGGACTCCTTGGTCAAATCGATACCGCCCAGCATGCGGGCAATTTCCTCGATTCTTTCGTTCTTGCCCAGTTTGGAAACGGCGGTATGGGTCGCGTTGTTGCCACGGACCTTGTGCACGAACAGATGTTGATGCCCCTGGGCGGCAACTTGTGGCAGGTGAGTAACCGTCAGCACCTGGCCGCGCTCGCCGAGACGCCGCAGCAATTGGCCGACGATCTCGGCAGTCGGGCCGCCGATCCCTACGTCGACTTCGTCGAACACCAGGGTAGGCACTCGTGAGGTTTGTGCCGTGATGACCTGGATCGCCAGGCTGATGCGTGACAACTCGCCACCCGAGGCGACCTTGGCCAGCGCCTTGAGCGGTTGTCCCGGGTTGGCGCTGACCAGGAGTTCGACCTGCTCCAGGCCGTTGGGCAGCAGCTCATCGCTGGTGTTAGCTCGCAGCTCGATCGTGAAGCGTCCGCCGGGCATGCCCAGGCGCTGAATTTCAAGTTCTACCGCGCTGGCCAGTCCGGTGGCCGCCTGCTCCCGCAAGCGACTCAGTTCCTGGGCTTTCTCCTGATAGTGGCGGGCGAAGGACTGCAGCTCTTCGCCGAGGCGCTCGATGCTCTCGTCGTTGGCGTCCAGGGCTTCGATTTCATCCAGCAGGGTTTGCTGCATGGCCGCCAGTTCGAAGGGCTGGATGCGATGCTTGCGTGCCAGGGTATAGATGGAGTCCAGGCGTTCCTCCAGCTGTTGCAGGCGTGCCGGGTCGGCATCGAAGTGATCGAGGAAGCGATTCAATTCGCCCACGGCTTCTTCCACCTGGATCTGGGCGCTGGCCAGCAGGTTGGTGGCCTCGCCTAATGCTCCTGTCGAGTTGCCGATGCTGGACAGGCGGTTGAGGCTGACGGTCAAGGCGTTGAGGACATTGCCGGAGTCACTTTCGCTGCACTGTTCGACCACCTGGCGGCAGATGCCCAGCAGGGTTTCGGCGTTGGTCAGGTTCTTGTGTTCCTGCTCCAACTCTTCGAGTTCGTTTTCTCCCAGGCCGAGATTCTCCAGCTCTTCAAGCTGATAGCTCAGCAGTTGATGGCGGGCGCGCTGCTCATCGCCGGAATTGGACAGGCGCTCCAGCTCCTGGCGGGTCTGGCGCCAGCGTTGGGCTGCCAGTTGTACCTGGCGGGCAAGATCGGTAGCGCCGGCATATTCATCCAGCAGGCGGCGATGGGTATCGGTTTTGAGCAGCGACTGGTGTTCGTGCTGACTGTGAATGTCGATCAAGAGCTCGCCCAGGGCCTTGAGGTCGCCAAGCGGGCAGGGCGTGCCATTGATATAGCCGCGTGAGCGC
Organism: Pseudomonas sp. Os17; assembly: GCF_001547895.1. Taxonomy (NCBI): domain Bacteria; kingdom Pseudomonadati; phylum Pseudomonadota; class Gammaproteobacteria; order Pseudomonadales; family Pseudomonadaceae; genus Pseudomonas; species Pseudomonas sp. Os17. Next base: position 929,497 of record NZ_AP014627.1, read on the forward strand.
CCTTCGGCGGTGATGACCCGGCGCAGGATGCAGGGGCCGTCGTTGTCCAGGTCGCGCTCGGCCAGCCAGGTGCGGGCCTCGGGAATGTCCGCCAGGTCGAAGGTGGCGAGGATGTCGGCCTTGTCGGCTCCTGGTCGTACCACACCGCTGTCGGCCCGGTCGCCCAGGGTCAGGCCGAGTGCGTCGAGCATGATCGACTTGCCGGCGCCGGTTTCGCCTGTGATGACGCTCATCCCGCGATCCAGTTCCAGATCCAGGTGTTCGACGATGGCGTAATTGTGTACGGACAGGTGCACCAGCATGAAGGCCGCTCCCAAACTAAATGTCTGGTTATTTATACAGTGTTTTGTTTTGGGCTGACAATGCTTTCCCTTAGCTCGATTCGCTTGATTGATGCGTCTTTTTAGCGCGTTCGGTAATCACTGTTGTCTGGATTTACTGAAGGCTGATGACTTTTGCTGTGGTGGCGGGCTTGAACCCTGAAAATGCGACCCCATATAGCAGGGCAGAAGAGTGGGCCTGGCTCACTGACGATATTGAAAGGAGAATTTCATGGCTGACGAACAGACTCTGGATACGCAAAATCTAGACGCCAATCAGGCTCCCGAGGCTTCGGGTGAAGACCTGGCGGCTCGTGTACAAGTGCTCGAAGAGCAACTGGCTGGTGCGCAAGATCAGGCTTTGCGTGTTGCAGCTGATCTGCAGAACGTCCGCCGCCGCGCCGAGCAGGACGTGGAGAAAGCTCACAAATTCGCTCTGGAAAAGTTTGCCGGCGACTTGCTGCCGGTGATCGACAGCCTGGAGCGCGGCCTGGAGCTGTCCAACCCGGACGACGAGAGCATCCGTCCGATGCGTGAAGGCATCGAGCTGACCTTGAAGATGTTCCACGACACCCTCAAGCGTTATCAGTTGGAAGCCATCGATCCGCATGGCGAGCCGTTCAACGCTGAACAGCACCAGGCCATGGCCATGCAGGAAAGCGCAGACGTCGAGCCCAACAGTGTTCTCAAGGTGTTCCAGAAGGGCTATCAGCTCAATGGTCGCCTGCTGCGCCCGGCCATGGTCGTGGTCAGCAAGGTTCCTGCACCCGTTTCGCCTTCGATTGACGAAAAGGCTTGAAAACGGCTGTAGAGCCCCCATTTATCAGTCAAGCGTTTAAGTGCTACCGCAGTTTGCCACCACGGCTGCGGCATCCAAATCCAAAGTTTCGGGAGAGTTAACATGGGCAAAATTATCGGAATTGACTTGGGGACCACCAACTCGTGCGTCTCCATTCTTGAAAACGGCAACGTAAAAGTTATCGAAAACGCCGAAGGCGCGCGGACCACCCCGTCGATCATTGCGTACGCCAACGATGGCGAGATCCTGGTAGGTCAGTCGGCCAAGCGCCAGGCAGTCACCAACCCGCACAACACCCTGTACGCCGTAAAGCGTCTGATCGGTCGTCGTTTTGACGAAGAAGTTGTGCAGAAAGACATTCAGATGGTCCCTTACAAGATCGTCAAGGCTGACAACAGCGACGCCTGGGTTGAAGTGAACGGCCAGAAAATGGCCCCGCCACAGATCTCGGCTGAAATTCTCAAGAAAATGAAGAAGACCGCCGAAGATTACCTCGGTGAAGCGGTGACCGAAGCGGTCATCACTGTTCCGGCCTACTTCAACGACAGCCAGCGTCAGGCCACCAAAGATGCTGGCCGCATCGCCGGTCTGGACGTCAAGCGCATCATCAACGAACCAACCGCAGCCGCGCTGGCCTACGGTATGGACAAGGCCAAGGGCGATCACACCGTGATCGTTTACGACCTGGGTGGCGGTACTTTCGACGTTTCCGTGATCGAGATCGCTGAAGTCGATGGCGAGCACCAGTTCGAAGTGCTGGCTACCAACGGTGACACCTTCCTCGGTGGTGAAGACTTCGACATCCGTCTGATCGACTACCTGGTTGACGAGTTCAAGAAAGAAAGCGGCATGAACCTCAAGGGTGACCCGCTGGCCATGCAGCGTCTGAAAGAAGCTGCTGAAAAAGCCAAGATCGAGCTGTCCTCGAGCCAGCAGACCGACGTGAACCTGCCTTACATCACTGCAGACGCCACCGGTCCTAAGCACCTGAACGTGAAGATTTCCCGCGCCAAGCTGGAATCGCTGGTTGAAGACCTGGTTCAGCGCACCATCGAGCCTTGCCGTATCGCTCTGAAGGACGCTGGTATCGACGTTGGCTCGATCAACGATGTGATCCTGGTCGGCGGCCAGACCCGTATGCCTCTGGTGCAGAAAGCTGTAACCGATTTCTTCGGCAAGGAAGCTCGCAAGGACGTTAACCCGGACGAAGCGGTTGCCATGGGTGCTGCCATCCAGGGTGCGGTATTGGCCGGTGACGTGAAGGACGTACTGCTGCTGGACGTTAGCCCGCTGACCCTGGGTATCGAAACCATGGGTGGCGTGATGACCGCGCTGATCGAGAAAAACACCACGATTCCAACCAAGAAATCGCAAGTGTTCTCGACTGCCGATGACAACCAGGGCGCAGTGACCATTCACGTACTGCAGGGCGAGCGTAAGCAAGCCGCGCAGAACAAGTCCCTGGGCAAGTTCGACCTGACCGACATTCCACCTGCTCCACGTGGCGTGCCGCAGATCGAAGTGACCTTCGACATCGACGCCAACGGCATTCTGCACGTAGGTGCGAAGGACAAGGCTACCGGCAAGACTCAGTCGATCGTGATCAAGGCCAACTCCGGCCTGTCGGATGAAGAAATCCAGCAGATGATCCGTGATGCTGAAGCCAACTCGGAAGAGGATCGCAAGTTCGAAGAGCTGGCCACTGCCCGTAACCAGGGTGATGCGCTGGTGCACTCGACTCGCAAGATGGTGGCTGACGCCGGTGACAAAGTCACCGCAGAAGAAAAGGCCGCCATCGAAGCTGCTGTGGTCGCCCTGGAGGTCGCTGTCAAAGGCGACGACAAGGCTGCCATCGAAGCCAAGGTCGAAGAGCTGTCGAAAGTCTCGGCTCCGGTTGCTCAGAAGATGTACGCCGAACAGGCTCAGCCTGCAGAGGGCGCGGCACCACACGCCGAGTCCGCTGAAAAAGCCGATGACGTTGTCGACGCCGAGTTCGAAGAAGTTAAAGACCACAAGTAATAGCTTGTTGGTCGGCCGGTTGACTGCCTTTGGGCGGTGACTGGTAGGATGTCGCCGCGCGGGAGCTTGCTCCCGCGTTGGCGTGTCTGGAGTCAGTGAATTTTTGACGGCGTGCAACCTCCGTTTGTGCGCTGGCGGTCGGGCCGGAGAAGCTCCTGCTTTCCGGTTGCGACGACCGCAGTCGTCGACCTGCAATCGGGTCGTCTATCCAAGACCAGGATCGTTGAATTGACGTGAGTTGGGTCCGGGCCTGTATTGGGGCTCAGCGAGTTTGGCAGAGCTCAGGAGGGTTTGCCGGACGTCCTTAAGAGTGCAAAGACTTATGGCAAAGCGTGACTATTACGAAGTGTTGGGTGTGGAGCGCGGCTCCAGCGAAGCGGAGCTGAAAAAGGCTTACCGCCGCCTGGCGATGAAGCATCACCCTGATCGTAATCCCGGCGACAAAGCGTCGGAGGATATGTTCAAGGAGGCCAACGAGGCCTACGAAGTGCTGTCCGATTCCAGTAAGCGTGCAGCGTATGACCAGTACGGTCATGCCGGTGTCGACCCGAGCATGGGTGGCGGCGGTGCCGGTTTCGGTGGTCAGAATTTCTCCGATATCTTCGGTGATGTGTTCAGTGATTTCTTCGGTGGTGGTCGCGGTGGTTCCCGCGGCGGCGCGCAGCGCGGCAGCGATCTGCGTTACACCCTGGAACTGAATCTGGAAGAGGCGGTGCGTGGCACCACGGTAAATATCCGTGTGCCGACGCTGGTCAATTGCAAGCCGTGCGATGGTTCGGGCGCCAAGAAAGGCTCGTCACCTGTGACTTGCCCGACTTGCGGCGGCATTGGTCAGGTGCGCATGCAGCAGGGCTTCTTCTCGGTGCAGCAGACCTGCCCGCGTTGCCATGGCCAGGGCAAGATCATTTCCGATCCGTGCGATTCGTGCCGCGGCGAAGGTCGTGTCGAAGAGTACAAGACGCTGTCGGTCAAGGTGCCGGCCGGTGTCGATACCGGGGATCGTATTCGTCTTTCCGGTGAAGGTGAGGCGGGGGCCCAGGGTGGTCCGACCGGCGACCTCTATGTGGTGATCAATGTGCGTGAGCACGCGATCTTCCAGCGCGACGGCAAGCATCTGTTCTGCGAAGTGCCTATCAGTTTCGTCGATGCGGCGTTGGGCGGCGAGCTGGAGATTCCGACCCTGGATGGTCGGGTCAAGCTGAAGATTCCCGAGGGGACTCAGACTGGCAAGCAGTTCCGGATTCGCGGCAAGGGTGTTGCTCCTGTGCGTGGTGGCGGTGCTGGCGACCTGATGTGTCGGGTTGCGGTAGAGACGCCGGTGAATCTGAGTCGTCGCCAGCGGGAATTGCTGGAAGAGCTGCGTGGTTCGCTGGATGGCGATAACTCTCACTCGCCGAAAACCACTGGCTGGTTCGAGGGCGTCAAGCGCTTCTTCGGCGACCTGTAAGGAGTAGGGCATGCGACGTATAGCTGTGATGGGTGCCGCAGGGCGCATGGGCAAGACTTTGGTCGAGGCCGTGCAGCTGCGTTCGCCGCTCTCCGGCCTGACGGCCGCGATCGTTCGGCCGGGCAGTTCGCTGGTCGGTGCGGATGCGGGTGAGCTGGCGTCTCTTGGGCGTCTTGGCGTGCCAATGTCCGACAGCCTGGAAAAAGTCGTTGATGAGTTCGATGTGCTGATCGACTTCACCTTGCCGGAAGTGATGCTCAAGAACCTGGCGTTCTGCCGCAAGGCGGGCAAGGCCATGGTGATTGGTACCACCGGTCTTGGGGTCAAGGAAAAGCAGTTGCTGGTCGAGGCGAGCAAGGATATTCCCATCGTCTTCGCCGCCAACTTCAGTGTCGGGGTCAACCTGTCGCTGAAACTGCTGGATATGGCAGCGCGGGTCCTGGGTGATGACGCGGACATCGAAATCATCGAAGCCCATCACCGGCACAAGATCGATGCGCCGTCGGGCACGGCCCTGCGCATGGGTGAGGTGATCGCCAATGCCTTGGGGCGTGATCTGCAGCAGGTTGCGGTTTATGGTCGCGAAGGTCATACCGGTGCGCGTGAGCGGGATACCATTGGCTTTGCCACTGTGCGCGGCGGCGATGTGGTGGGGGATCACACCGTGTTGTTCGCCACCGAAGGCGAGCGTCTGGAGATCACTCACAAGGCGTCCAGTCGCATGACGTTTGCCAAGGGAGCGGTACGTGCTGCCCTCTGGCTGGATGGTCGCGAGGCCGGTCTTTACGACATGCAGGATGTGCTTGATCTGCGTTGAGAAGCATCTGAAGTGGGGTTGAGGTTGTCTTTCAACCTCGCTTCGCACCGCTAGGCGATGTTCTGTCGCATTCCTCTGCCTTTAGGGCTCATTAGCGGTGGACCGAAAAAGCCTTTTTCTGTAAGCTACAGCTTTAGTGTGTCCACTAAAAGCGCGCAGATAATTCGACGAAGAAGCGGGGTGACGTGTCTATACGTCATTCCGCTTTTTTGCAACCTGCGATCGCCCTTTCAGGCTCTATTTACGGGAGGTCTTCTTGACTAAGCCAGCCATACTCGCCCTTGCTGATGGCAGCATTTTTCGTGGCGAAGCCATTGGAGCCGACGGTCAAACCGTTGGTGAGGTGGTGTTCAACACCGCAATGACCGGCTATCAGGAAATCCTTACCGATCCTTCCTACGCCCAGCAAATCGTTACCCTGACTTATCCCCACATTGGCAACACCGGCACCACGCCGGAAGATGCCGAGTCCGATCGCGTCTGGTCGGCCGGCCTGGTCATTCGTGATCTGCCGCTGGTGGCCAGCAACTGGCGTAACACCCTGTCCCTGTCCGATTACCTGAAAGCCAACAATGTGGTGGCGATCGCCGGTATCGACACCCGTCGCCTGACGCGCATCCTGCGTGAGAAAGGTGCGCAGAACGGCTGCATCATGGCCGGTGACAACATCTCCGAAGAAGCGGCGATTGCCGCAGCCCGCGCCTTCCCGGGCCTCAAAGGCATGGACCTGGCGAAAGTCGTCAGCACCAAGCAAAGCTACGAGTGGCGTTCGACTGTCTGGGATCTGAAGACCGACAGCCACGCCACCCTTGAAGCCGCTGACCTGCCGTACCACGTGGTTGCCTACGATTACGGGGTCAAGCTGAACATTCTGCGCATGCTGGTCGAGCGTGGCTGCCGCGTGACCGTGGTGCCTGCCCAGACGCCGGCGAGCGACGTCCTGGCTCTCAATCCAGATGGCGTATTCCTGTCCAACGGCCCTGGCGATCCCGAGCCTTGCGACTACGCCATCAAGGCGATCAAGGAGATCCTCGATACCGAGATTCCGGTATTCGGCATCTGCCTGGGGCACCAGCTGCTGGCCCTGGCCTCCGGCGCCAAGACGCTGAAGATGGGTCATGGTCACCACGGCGCCAACCACCCGGTCCAGGACCTGGATACCGGCGTGGTCATGATCACCAGCCAGAACCACGGCTTTGCCGTGGATGAAGCCACGCTGCCGGGTAACGTCCGGGCGATCCACAAGTCGCTGTTCGACGGCACCCTGCAGGGTATCGAGCGTACCGACAAGAGCGCGTTCAGCTTCCAGGGCCACCCTGAAGCCAGCCCGGGCCCGAACGATGTGGCGCCGCTGTTCGACCGCTTCATCAACGAGATGGCCAAGCGACGCTAAGCGCTCGCCTTGAAAGTGTAGCGAGCAGCGCTTGAGGGTGGCCCCGGCGAGTCCGGCGGAATCCCCTCAGGCGCCTCAGAGAATGTTCAAGACGGCTTGCCGACTGACCTGCGGATTTGAGTGACAACCCATGCCAAAACGTACAGACATTAAAAGCATCCTGATTCTTGGCGCTGGCCCGATCGTGATCGGCCAGGCCTGCGAATTCGACTACTCCGGCGCCCAGGCTTGCAAGGCCCTGCGCGAAGAGGGTTACCGGGTAATCCTGGTGAACTCCAATCCGGCCACCATCATGACCGACCCGGCCATGGCCGACGCCACTTACATCGAGCCGATCAAGTGGCAGACCGTTGCCAAGATCATCGAGAAAGAACGCCCGGACGCGCTGCTGCCAACCATGGGCGGCCAGACGGCTCTGAACTGCGCCCTGGACCTGGAGCGCGAAGGCGTTCTGGAGAAGTTCGGCGTAGAGATGATCGGTGCCAACGCCGACACCATCGACAAGGCCGAAGACCGTTCGCGCTTCGACGCCGCGATGAAGTCCATCGGCCTGGCGTGCCCACGTTCCGGTATCGCTCACAGCATGGAAGAGGCCAATGCGGTTCTCGACAAGCTGGGCTTCCCTTGCATCATCCGTCCGTCCTTCACCATGGGCGGCACCGGCGGCGGTATTGCTTACAACCGTGAAGAGTTCGAAGAAATCTGCGCCCGCGGTCTGGACCTGTCGCCGACCAAGGAGCTGCTGATCGACGAATCGCTGATCGGCTGGAAAGAGTACGAGATGGAAGTGGTCCGCGATAAGAAGGACAACTGCATCATCGTCTGCTCCATCGAAAACTTCGACCCGATGGGCGTGCACACCGGTGACTCGATCACCGTGGCTCCGGCGCAGACCCTGACCGACAAGGAATACCAGATCCTGCGTAACGCCTCCCTGGCGGTATTGCGCGAGATTGGCGTGGAAACCGGCGGCTCCAACGTGCAGTTCGGCATCTGCCCGAACACTGGCCGCATGGTCGTGATCGAGATGAACCCGCGGGTGTCCCGCTCTTCGGCGCTGGCCTCGAAAGCTACCGGCTTCCCGATCGCCAAGGTCGCGGCCAAGCTGGCAGTGGGCTACACCCTGGATGAGCTGTCCAACGACATCACCGGCGGCAAGACTCCGGCGTCCTTCGAGCCGTCTATCGACTACGTCGTGACCAAGTTGCCACGCTTCGCCTTCGAGAAGTTCTCCAAGGCCGACGCACGCCTGACCACCCAGATGAAATCTGTTGGTGAAGTCATGGCCATCGGCCGGACTTTCCAGGAATCCCTGCAGAAAGCCCTGCGCGGCCTGGAAGTGGGCGTTTGCGGCCTGGATCCGAAGCTCGACCTGAGCAATCCGGAAAGCATGAACGTGCTCAAGCGCGAACTGACCGTGCCGGGTGCCGAGCGTATCTGGTACGTGGCTGATGCCTTCCGTGCCGGCATGACTGTCGAGCAGATCTTCGGCATGAACATGATCGACCCTTGGTTCCTGGTGCAGATCGAAGATCTGATCAAGGAAGAAGAGAGGGTCAAGACCCTGGGTCTGTCGGCCATCGATCGCGATCTGATGTTCCGCCTGAAGCGCAAAGGCTTCTCCGATCAGCGTCTGGCCAAGCTGCTGGGTGTGACCGAGAAAAACCTGCGTACTCACCGTCACAAACTGGAAGTGTTCCCGGTCTACAAGCGCGTCGACACCTGCGCTGCCGAGTTCGCCACTGACACCGCTTATCTGTACTCGACTTATGAAGAAGAGTGCGAGGCCGCGCCGTCGACCCGCGACAAGATCATGATCCTGGGTGGCGGTCCAAACCGTATCGGCCAAGGTATCGAGTTCGACTACTGCTGCGTACATGCTGCGCTGGCGCTGCGCGACGATGGTTACGAAACCATCATGGTCAACTGCAACCCGGAAACCGTTTCCACTGACTACGACACCTCTGATCGCCTGTACTTCGAGCCAGTGACCCTGGAAGACGTGCTGGAAATCGTCCGCGTCGAGAAGCCTAAAGGCGTGATCGTGCAGTACGGCGGCCAGACTCCGCTGAAACTGGCTCGTTCCCTGGAAGCGGCCGGCGTGCCGATCATCGGTACCAGCCCTGACGCTATCGACCGTGCCGAAGACCGTGAGCGTTTCCAGCAGATGGTCGAGCGCCTGAACCTGCGTCAGCCACCAAACGCCACCGTGCGCAGCGAAGACGAAGCGATTCGTGCCGCGACCAAGATTGGCTATCCGCTGGTGGTGCGTCCGTCCTACGTTCTGGGCGGTCGGGCGATGGAAATCGTTTACGAGGAAGAAGAGCTCAAGCGCTACCTGCGCGAAGCGGTTCAGGTGTCCAACGACAGCCCGGTGCTGCTGGACCACTTCCTCAACTGTGCCATCGAAATGGATGTGGACGCCGTTTGTGACGGCACCGATGTGGTGATCGGCGCAATCATGCAGCACATCGAGCAAGCCGGTGTTCACTCCGGTGACTCCGCGTGCTCGCTGCCGCCTTACTCGCTGCCGGCGCACATCCAGGACGAGATGCGTGAGCAGGTCAAGAAAATGGCCCTGGAGCTGGGTGTGGTCGGTCTGATGAACGTGCAGCTGGCCCTGCAGGGTGAGCAGATCTACGTGATCGAGGTGAACCCGCGTGCCTCCCGTACCGTGCCTTTCGTGTCCAAGTGCATCGGTGTCTCGCTGGCAATGATCGCTGCCCGTGTGATGGCGGGTAAGACTCTGAAAGAGCTGGGTTTCACCAAGGAGATCATTCCGAACTTCTACAGCGTCAAGGAAGCGGTGTTCCCCTTTGCCAAGTTCCCGGGTGTTGACCCGATCCTCGGCCCAGAGATGAAGTCCACCGGTGAAGTGATGGGTGTGGGCGATACTTTCGGTGAAGCCTTTGCCAAGGCCCAGATGGGCGCCAGTGAAGTATTGCCAACTGGCGGCACTGCATTTATCAGCGTGCGTAATGATGACAAGCCGCTGGTTGCAGGCGTAGCCCGTGATCTGATCAACTTGGGCTTCGAAGTGGTTGCGACGGCAGGCACCGCCAAGGTGATCGAGGCGGCCGGCCTGAAAGTGCGTCGCGTGAACAAGGTGACTGAAGGTCGTCCGCATGTGGTCGATATGATCAAGAACGACGAAGTCACCCTGATCATCAACACCACTGAAGGTCGTCAGTCTATCGCTGACTCGTATTCCATTCGTCGTAACGCCTTGCAGCACAAGATCTACTGCACTACCACCATTGCTGCTGGCGAAGCTATCTGCGAAGCGTTGAAGTTCGGTCCGGAAAAGACCGTGCGTCGCTTGCAGGATCTACACGCAGGATTGAAGGCATGAATAAATACCCAATGACCGTCCAGGGCGCTCGCGCCCTGGAAGAAGAGCATGCTCACCTGACCAAGGTCGTGCGTCCGAAGCTCAGCCAGGACATCGGTACGGCCCGTGAGTTGGGTGATTTGAAAGAAAACGCCGAATACCATGCTGCTCGTGAGCAGCAGGGTATGGTCGAGGCGCGGATCCGTGATATCGAAGGCCGCTTGCAGAACTCGGTGGTCATTGATGTCACGACCATCCCTCATAGCGGCAAGGTGATTTTTGGTACCACGGTGGAGATCGCTAACGTCGAAACCGACGAAAGTGTCACCTACCAGATCGTTGGTGAGGACGAGGCTGATATCAAGCTCGGTAAAATCTCCGTCGGTTCGCCGATCGCTCGCGCCTTGATTGCCAAGGAAGAGGGTGATGTGGTGGCGGTCAAAACGCCTGGCGGCGTTATCGAGTATGAGATTGTCGAAGTCCGTCACATCTGAAAGAAGGCGCCCGCTGCAAGCGGGCGCCATGCTTTGGCAGCTGACCCAGATGTTGTGGGTTGGCGGCTTGTGGTTGTTGCATCTCGGCTTGCTTCCCGCCCTGGGGCAGATTGGTCTTGCCCCTTTGCTGATCGAAGAAATTTCCACCTTGCTCAGTGCGTTGTTGGTGGGTTTTTCGGCGGCATGCCTGATCCTGCAGGCGGCGGTACTGATTCAGTCCGAAGGGCTGAAAAGTCTATGGCGGGATATTCGGGGGCAACTGCTGTTGATGGCGATGTATGCGTGCGGGATGTATTTCACTGTACGCATTCTGCTGCCGGAGGCTCAGCGCTGGCAGTTGTTCAGCTATCTGGTTCTGGGGTTTTCCGGTCTGGTATTGGTATTGCAGCCAGTGCCGGGATGGGGTGGAAGGGTGCGCCAGGCACACCCTTGACCCTTGTCGACGTCAGTGGAAACGATGGACGTTCGACAATTGCTTGTTTACCTTGGCGTTCTTGCGGTAGATCAACGCCATCTTGCCGATAACTTGCACCAGATCCGCTTTGCCGGCTTTGCACAGTTCGGCAATGGCTTCCAGGCGCGACTCGCGCTCAAGGATGTTGAGCTTGATCTTGATCAGCTCGTGATCGCTCAAGGCGCGTTCAAGTTCGGCTAGCACACCTTCGGTCAAACCGTTGTCAGCCACAGTCAATACTGGTTTCAGATGGTGGCCAATGGATTTGTACTGTTTCTTCTGCTCTTGAGTGAGCGGCATAATCTGACCCCTGCGTCTGATCTTGTAAAAAGCGGCGGCCAGTTTACCCGAGCGAGTCCGGGACCGCCCAGTTAATCACGACCCGTTTTATTTTTGAGGTGGCCCGTGGCCCGTTCCAAGACAAGCCATAACTGGCTGAAAGAGCACTTCAACGACCCATTCGTCAAAATGGCGCAAAAAGATGGGTATCGTTCTCGTGCCAGCTACAAGCTACTGGAGATCCAGGAAAAGGACCGGCTTATCCGTCCTGGCATGAGTGTTATCGACCTGGGTGCTGCGCCGGGTGGCTGGTCGCAAGTGACCAGTCGTCTGATTGGTGGTCAGGGGCGACTGATTGCTTCCGATATCCTGGAGATGGACAGCATTCCCGATGTGACCTTTATTCAAGGGGACTTCACCGAGGATGCGGTGCTGGCACAGATTCTCGAGGCTGTTGGAAATTCGGAAGTCGACCTTGTGATTTCCGATATGGCCCCCAATATGAGTGGGTTAGCGGCTGTGGATATGCCGCGGGCGATGTTCTTGTGCGAATTGGCGCTGGACCTTGCCAGCCGTGTACTACGTCCAGGTGGTGATTTTCTGATCAAAATCTTCCAGGGTGAAGGTTTTGACGAGTACCACAAGAGCGTTCGGCAGATGTTCGAGAAGGTACAGATGCGTAAGCCGACGTCCTCTCGTGACCGTTCCCGAGAGCAGTATCTGCTTGGGCGCGGCTTCCGGGGTCGTAGTGAGTGAGTAAGGTTTTTGACCGGGGTGATAGGATTTTCGTATTTCGCCCCGTCAGATTAAACGCATATTGTGTAGTCTAAGTTTCACATAGGGTTACAGACAGCGCCTGCCAGAGCTGTAGGTAATGTAGTAAGTTAGGCCGGTGAATATCATGCGAAGCGCGCGCCAGTAGCGGAGCTTGCTTCAGAGGGTAGTTAATTGAACGACATGGCAAAGAATCTGATCCTGTGGTTGATCATCGCTGCCGTCCTGGTGACGGTGATGAACAACTTCTCCAGCCCTAACGAGCCGCAGACCCTCAACTATTCCGACTTCATCCAGCAAGTTAAGGATGGCAAGGTCGAGCGCGTAGCTGTTGATGGCTACGTTATTACCGGCAAGCGCAACGATGGCGACAGCTTCAAGACCATCCGCCCTGCGATTCAGGACAACGGCCTGATTGGCGACTTGGTGGACAACCATGTTGTGGTCGAAGGCAAACAACCTGAGCAGCAAAGTATCTGGACCCAACTGTTGGTCGCCAGCTTCCCGATCCTGGTGATCATTGCAGTCTTCATGTTCTTCATGCGGCAAATGCAGGGTGGGGCAGGCGGCAAAGGTGGGCCGATGAGCTTTGGCAAGAGCAAGGCGCGTCTGCTCTCTGAAGATCAAGTGAAAACCACTCTGGCTGACGTCGCAGGTTGTGACGAGGCCAAAGAGGAAGTTGGCGAGCTGGTTGAGTTCCTGCGTGATCCAGGCAAGTTTCAGCGTTTGGGTGGTCGTATTCCTCGCGGCGTGCTGATGGTCGGTCCTCCGGGTACCGGTAAGACCCTGCTGGCCAAGGCCATTGCCGGTGAAGCCAAGGTGCCGTTCTTCACCATTTCCGGTTCCGACTTCGTCGAGATGTTCGTCGGTGTTGGTGCCAGCCGTGTTCGCGATATGTTCGAACAGGCCAAAAAACATGCGCCATGCATCATTTTCATCGATGAGATCGACGCTGTCGGTCGTCACCGTGGTGCCGGCATGGGCGGCGGTCATGATGAACGTGAGCAGACCCTCAACCAATTGCTGGTTGAGATGGATGGCTTTGAAATGAACGACGGCATCATTGTGATTGCCGCTACCAACCGTCCAGACGTACTCGACCCGGCGCTGCTGCGTCCCGGTCGTTTCGACCGTCAAGTGGTGGTGGGGCTGCCGGATATTCGCGGTCGTGAGCAGATTCTCAAGGTTCACATGCGCAAAGTGCCAATGGGCGAAGATGTGGCTCCGGCAGTGATCGCGCGCGGTACTCCGGGCTTCTCCGGTGCGGACCTGGCGAACCTGGTGAACGAGGCCTCGCTGTTCGCGGCGCGTACCGGTAAGCGTATTGTCGAAATGAAAGAGTTTGAGCTGGCCAAGGACAAGATCATGATGGGCGCTGAGCGCAAATCCATGGTTATGTCCGAGAAAGAAAAGCAGAACACCGCTTATCACGAAGCTGGCCACGCCATTGTCGGTCGAGTCGTGCCTGAGCATGATCCGGTCTACAAAGTCTCGATCATTCCTCGCGGTCGGGCGTTGGGCGTCACCATGTTCCTGCCGGAAGAAGACCGCTACAGCCTGTCCAAGCGAGCCCTGATCAGCCAGATCTGCTCGCTCTATGGTGGCCGTATCGCAGAAGAGATGACTCTTGGTTTTGACGGTGTGACCACCGGTGCATCCAACGACATCATGCGCGCCAGTCAGATTGCCCGGAACATGGTCACCAAGTGGGGGTTGTCCGAAAAGCTCGGTCCGTTGATGTACGCGGAAGAAGAGGGCGAAGTATTCCTGGGTCGTAGTGCGGGCAGCCAGCACGCCAGCTTGTCCGCTGAAACGGCGAAGCTGATCGACTCTGAAGTGCGCAGCATCATTGATCAGTGCTACGGCACTGCCAAGCAGATCCTGACCGACAACCGCGACAAGCTGGACGCCATGGCAGACGCCCTGATGAAGTACGAAACCATCGATGCTGATCAGATTGACGACATCATGGCCGGGCGCACGCCGCGTGAACCTCGTGATTGGGAGGGCGGTTCGGGCACTACTCCTCCAGTGGTGCAAAACGAACGTCCGGAAACACCCATCGGCGGCCCTGCTGCCGACCACTAAGGTTTTAAATGACTTCTGTTCCTTCCTCCACCCGGTTGCCTTGCGGCAACCGGGTTCTTGATTTGGCCCGTGTGCATGTCATGGGCATTCTCAATGTAACCCCCGATTCCTTCTCTGATGGCGGTCGCTTCAGCCAGCTGGATGTCGCCTTGCGGCATGCCGAGGCCATGGTCCTGGCTGGTGCTACGCTGATCGATATCGGCGGCGAGTCGACGCGGCCAGGTGCCCGTGCGGTATCGCCTCTGGAAGAGTTGGAGCGTGTGGCCCCGGTCGTGGAGCGAATTAATCGCGAGCTGGATGTGGTTATTTCCGTTGATACCTCAACGCCGGCTGTCATGCGCGAAACTGCTCGCCAGGGAGCGGGGTTGATCAATGATGTGCGCGCATTGCGCCGTGATGGTGCCCTGGATGCGGCGGCCGCTACAGGTTTGCCTGTATGCCTGATGCATATGCTCGGTGAGCCTGGCGACATGCAGGACAACCCGCACTACGAGGATGTCGCTCGGGAGGTGAGTGAGTTTCTGCTTGAGCGGATGGCCGCGTGTGCGTCGGCGGGGATCGAGGCTGAGCGCATTGTCCTTGACCCGGGCTTTGGTTTTGCCAAGACCCTGCAGCACAATTTGAGTCTGTTCAAGCATATGGAGACCTTGCATGCCCTTGGGCGCCCCCTGCTGGTTGGGGTGTCGCGCAAAAGCATGATTGGTCAGTCCCTGAATCGACCTTTAGCCGAGCGATTGCACGGCAGTCTGGCACTTGCGGCACTGGCGGTGACCAAGGGCGCGAAGATTATCCGCGTCCATGATGTTGCCGAAACGGTGGATGTGGTGCGAATGATTGCGGCAGTGGAATCCGCCGAATAAGAATGATGGAGTACTTATGACGAAGAAATACTTTGGCACCGACGGCATTCGTGGTCGTGTGGGCGAATACCCGATCACTCCAGACTTCATGCTCAAGCTCGGCTGGGCGGCAGGCATGGCTTTCCGCAGCATGGGGGCTTGCCGGGTGCTGGTGGGCAAGGACACCCGTATTTCTGGCTATATGTTCGAGTCGGCTCTGGAGGCCGGATTGTCCGCCGCCGGCGCGGATGTGATGTTGTTGGGGCCGATGCCAACACCGGCGATCGCTTACCTGACGCGCACCTTTCACGCCGAAGCGGGCATTGTCATCAGTGCTTCGCACAATCCTCACGATGACAACGGCATCAAATTCTTCTCGGGCGAAGGTACCAAGCTCCCCGACGAAGTAGAGCTGATGATCGAAGAGTTGCTGGACGCTCCGATGACCGTGGTCGAGTCGAGCAAACTCGGCAAGGTATCGCGAATCAATGACGCCTCGGGGCGGTATATCGAGTTCTGCAAGAGCAGCGTGCCTTCCAGCACCAGCTTCGCCGGCCTGAAGATCGTCCTGGACTGTGCTCACGGCGCGACCTACAAGGTAGCGCCCAGTGTGTTCCGTGAGCTGGGTGCGCAAGTGACGGTGCTTAGTGCGCAACCTAACGGCCTGAACATCAACGAGAACTGCGGTTCGACTCATATGGCGCAACTGCAGGCGGCAGTTCTGGCGGAGCATGCGGACCTGGGGATTGCCTTCGACGGTGACGGTGATCGGGTGCTGATGGTCGACCAGACCGGCGCCATCGTTGACGGTGACGAACTGTTGTTCATCATCGCTCGTGATCTGCATGAGCGAGACAAGTTGCAGGGCGGCGTGGTCGGTACTCTCATGAGTAACCTCGGTCTTGAGCTGGCGTTGGCGGATCTGGGTATTCCTTTTGTGCGAGCCAATGTTGGCGACCGTTATGTGATTGCTGAGCTGCTTGAGCGCAACTGGTTGGTGGGTGGAGAGAATTCCGGCCATATCGTGTGCTTCCGCCACGCGACCACCGGTGATGCAATCATTGCCGCGCTGCAGGTGCTGATGGCGCTCAAGGCGCGTGGTGAAAGTCTGGCGCAATCACGCCAGGGTCTGCGCAAATGCCCTCAAGTGCTGGTCAACGTCCGTTTTGGTGGCGGCGACAGTCCGGTTGAGCATCCTGCTGTGAAAGAGGCTTGTGAGCGCGTTACGACCGCTATGGCGGGGCGTGGCCGGGTTTTGCTGCGCAAGTCCGGTACTGAGCCTCTGGTGCGTGTCATGGTCGAAGGTGACGATGAAGCGCAGGTTCGAGCCTACGCCGATGAGCTGGCAAAACTGGTTGCTGAAGTTTCTGCCTGATTTCGGCTTGCCAGTGTTGTTTTGGTTGGGTAACATCTGCGCCCACTTTGACCGACGAGGTACAGCATGCGTCGCCCTATGGTAGCTGGTAACTGGAAGATGCACGGTACCCGCGCCAGCGTCGCTGAGCTGATCAACGGCCTTCGTCATCTGGCCTTGCCAAGCGGTGTTGATGTCGCGGTATTCCCGCCTTGCTTGTATATCAATCAAGTGATTGATGGCTTGAAAGGCAAGTCGATTCAGGTCGGCGCGCAGAACTCTGCGGTGGAATCCATGCAAGGTGCGTTGACGGGCGAAATCGCCCCGAGTCAATTAGTGGATGCAGGTTGCTCCCTGGTGCTGGTTGGGCACTCCGAGCGCCGCCTGATCATGGGTGAGCGTGACGCGACTCTCAACCGCAAGTTTGCAGCAGCGCAGGCCTGTGGTTTGAAGCCGGTTCTGTGTGTAGGGGAAACCCTTGAGCAGCGCGAAGCTGGTAAGACTCTAGAGGTTGTCGGGCGTCAGTTGGGCAGCATCATCGAAGAGTTGGGTGTTGGCGCTTTCGCCAATGCGGTTATCGCTTACGAGCCGGTCTGGGCCATTGGTACCGGGCTGACTGCAACACCGCAACAGGCGCAGGATGTGCACGCAGCCATTCGCGCACAGTTGGCGGCAGAGAATTCTGAAGTGGCACGAGGAGTGCGGCTTCTATACGGCGGCAGCGTGAAGGCGGCCAATGCGGTCGAACTGTTCGGCATGCCGGATATCGATGGGGGGCTCATTGGTGGAGCTTCCCTGAATGCAGATGAGTTCGGTGCGATCTGTCGCGCCGCGGGAAACTGAAAAAATGCTGGAAACAGTCGTAGTCGTTTTTCATCTGCTGGGTGCCCTGGGCGTAGTTGCTCTGGTTTTGCTGCAGCAGGGTAAAGGTGCCGATGCTGGCGCGTCTTTCGGTGCAGGTGCTTCAAATACTGTGTTCGGAAGCCAAGGTTCCTCTACCTTTCTTAGTAAGTTTACTGCTATACTTGCCGCCGGTTTCTTCATAACCAGCTTGGGGTTAGGTTACTTTGCTAAAGAGAAAGCTCACCAGCTGACTCAAGTAGGTTTGCCAGATCCAGCAGTACTTGAAGTACCAAAGCAAAAACCGGCTTCTGATGATGTCCCGGTGCTCCAAGAGCAAAAGTCGGCCAACAGTGCGACTGACGTACCTCCAGCTCCAGAGCAGAAGTAAGAAGAGTTTCACGCAGTAACGTAGTCTATGCCGAGGTGGTGGAATTGGTAGACACGCAACCTTGAGGTGGTTGTGCCCATAGGGTGTAGGGGTTCGAGTCCCCTTCTCGGTACCAATTGTCAGGAGAGCCCGCTGTTGCGGGCTTTCTTGTAGGTGGAAGGTTACATTGACCCAAAAAGGGATCGGTCGTATACTTCCGCCCCAGCTTTGTCGCGGGGTGGAGCAGTCTGGTAGCTCGTCGGGCTCATAACCCGAAGGTCGTCGGTTCAAATCCGGCCCCCGCAACCAGTTTTAGCGGAGCCCCTTTTCAGGGGCTTTTTGTTAGCTGGACACTTTACAGCGCCGCTATTCAACGGCGTTTCCGGGATGGGCGCTTCGCCCATTTTTTATTTGCACAAGCATGCACGAGGGGGTTCAGGTGTCGAGCAAGCTAGAACAGTTGCAGGCCTTGTTGGCCCCGGTGGTCGTGGCCCTTGGCTATGAATGCTGGGGTATTGAGTTTTCGGCTCAGGGTCGCCACTCATTGTTGCGCGTTTATATCGATAAAGAAGGCGGCGTGTTGGTGGACGATTGCGCCATCGTCAGCCGTCAGATCAGTGGTGTTCTCGACGTGGAAGACCCGATCTCCGTTGAATACACCCTTGAAGTTTCCTCTCCTGGCATGGAACGCCCACTGTTCACCCTTGAACAGTTTGCCAAGTATGTCGGTGAGCAAGTGAAGATCAAGCTGCGCTCGCCCTTCGAAGGTCGGCGTAATTTTCAGGGCCTTCTCCGCGGGGTGGAGGAGCAGGACGTCGTGGTGCAGGTAGATGATCACGAGTTTCTGTTGCCGATCGATATGATCGACAAGGCCAACATTATTCCCAGTTTTGACTGAGACGCGGATCCCGCGGATCCAATGGCTTGCGAAAGGCGAGGCGTACGATGAGCAAAGAAGTACTGCTGGTTGTTGAGTCGGTATCCAATGAAAAGGGTGTACCGGCAAGCGTGATTTTTGAAGCGCTGGAGCTGGCCCTGGCCACTGCTACCAAAAAGCGTTTTGAAGACGAAGTGGACCTGCGTGTGGAAATCAATCGCCACACCGGTTCCTACGAGACTTTCCGTCGCTGGACGGTGGTCGAAGAAGCCGATCTGGATGATCCAGCGGTCGAGACCTGGTTGAGCAAGGCTCGTGAAACCCATCCCGACGCTAAAGTCGGTGATGTGATCGAAGAGAAAATCGAATCCATCGAGTTCGGCCGTATCGCTGCCCAGACCGCCAAGCAGGTCATTGTGCAGAAGGTTCGCGAAGCCGAGCGCGCACAGGTAGTTGATGCCTATCGCGAGCGCCTGGGTGAAATCATCTCCGGCACCGTGAAAAAAGTGACACGTGACAACGTGATCGTTGACCTGGGTAACAACGCCGAAGCGTTGCTGGCCCGTGAAGACATCATCTCCCGTGAGACTTTCCGGGTTGGCGTGCGTCTGCGTGCGCTGCTCAAGGAAATCCGCACCGAGAACCGCGGCCCGCAGCTGATCCTGTCGCGTACCGCGCCGGAAATGCTGATCGAGCTGTTCCGTATCGAAGTGCCGGAAATTGCCGAAGGCCTGATCGAAGTCATGGCCGCCTCCCGTGATCCGGGTTCGCGGGCCAAGATCGCAGTCCGCTCCAAAGACAAGCGCATCGACCCGCAGGGCGCGTGCATTGGTATGCGCGGTTCGCGCGTCCAGGCCGTTTCCGGCGAGTTGGGCGGCGAGCGTGTGGACATCGTCCTGTGGGACGAGAACCCGGCGCAGTTCGTGATCAATGCCATGTCGCCGGCTGAGGTCGCGGCAATTATCGTTGACGAAGATGCCCATGCCATGGACATCGCCGTTGGCGCAGACAACCTGGCTCAGGCCATTGGTCGCGGTGGTCAGAACGTGCGTCTGGCCAGCCAATTGACTGGCTGGACCCTGAACGTGATGACCGAATCGGACATCCAGGCCAAGCAGCAAGCAGAAACCGGCGACATCCTGCGCAATTTCATCGATGAGCTGGAAGTCGATGAAGAACTGGCACAGGTTCTGGTTGATGAAGGCTTCACCAGCCTGGAAGAGATTGCCTACGTACCGCTGGAAGAAATGCTCAACATCGACGGCTTTGACGAAGACATCGTCAACGAGCTTCGCGCTCGGGCCAAGGATCGCCTGTTGACTAAAGCCATCGCTACTGAGGAAAAGCTGGCAGACGCCCATCCGGCCGAAGACCTGCTCTCGCTTGAGGGTATGGACAAGGATTTGGCGATGGAACTGGCGGTGCGCGGCGTAATTACCCGCGAAGACCTGGCCGAGCAGTCTATTGACGACCTGCTCGACATCGACGGCATTGACGATGATCGTGCCGGCAAGTTGATCATGGCCGCCCGAGCCCACTGGTTCGAGTAATTAGGCGCGGCCTGAGGAGAGAAGTGCATGACGCAAGTCACGGTGAAACAACTGGCCGATGAGGTCAAAACACCGGTAGAGCGCCTGCTGCAGCAGATGCGTGAGGCAGGTCTGCCGCACACCGCCGCCGAGGAACATGTGAGCGACAGTGAGAAGCAGTCGTTGCTGACTCATCTGAAAAGCAGCCACAAGGCGAAAGTGGAAGAACCGCGCAAGATCACTTTGCAGCGCAAGACCACCAGCACCCTGCGTGTTGCTGGCAGCAAGAGCATCAGCGTTGAAGTGCGCAAGAAGAAAGTCTTCGTGCAGCGCAGCCCGGAAGAAATCGAAGCCGAGCGTCAACGCGAACTGGAAGAACGTCGCGCAGTAGAAAATGCTGCTCGTCAAAAGGCTGAAGAAGAAGCCAAGCGTCGCGCCGAAGAAGAAGCGCGTCGCCAGCCTGCTCCGGTTGCCGAGCCTGTTGCTGCGCAAGCTGCTGCAGCCCCTGCACCTGCGCCTGTGGTCGAAACTGTGCAAGAAGCACCGGTGGCCGCTCCGGCACCAGTGGCCGAGCGCAAGAAAGACGAGCAGCGCCGTCCGGACAAGTCCCGCAACGACGACAACCGTCGCAGCGGCGATGGCGAGCGCAAAAACGCTCCGCATCGTGCTTCGGTCAAGGAAAAGGCACCAGCACCGCGTGTTGCTCCACGTACCACCGACGAAGAAAGCGATGGCTTCCGTCGTGGTGGTCGCGGCAAGGCCAAGCTGAAGAAACGCAACGCTCACGGTTTCCAGAGCCCGACCGGGCCAGTGGTACGTGACGTGCAGATCGGCGAGACCATCACTGTGGGCGAGTTGGCCCAGCAGATGTCGGTCAAGGCTGCCGAAGTCATCAAGTTCATGTTCAAGCTGGGTACTCCAGCCACCATCAACCAGGTTCTGGATCAGGAAACTGCCCAGCTGGTTGCTGAAGAACTGGGCCACAAAGTGACTCTGGTCAGCGACACCGCCCTGGAAGATTCCCTGGCCGAGTCCCTGAAGTTCGAAGGTGAAGCGGTTGCCCGTGCGCCGGTCGTGACCGTAATGGGCCACGTTGACCACGGTAAGACTTCGTTGCTGGACTACATCCGTCGCGCCAAAGTGGCCGCGGGCGAAGCCGGTGGCATTACCCAGCACATCGGTGCCTACCACGTAGAAACCGAGCGCGGCATGGTCACCTTCCTCGACACCCCAGGTCACGCCGCGTTTACCGCCATGCGTGCCCGTGGTGCCAAGGCCACCGACATCGTGATCCTGGTGGTTGCAGCGGACGACGGCGTGATGCCACAGACCGTTGAAGCTGTTCAGCACGCTCAAGCTGCCGGCGTTCCGCTGGTGGTTGCGGTGAACAAGATCGACAAGCCGGGCGCCGACCTGGACCGTATCCGCAGTGAACTCTCGGTTCACGGCGTGACGTCGGAAGATTGGGGTGGCGATACGCCGTTCGTACCGGTCTCCGCGAAAATGGGTACGGGTGTCGACGACCTGCTCGAAGCCGTTCTGCTGCAAGCCGAAGTACTGGAACTCAAGGCGACTCCTTCGGCTCCTGGCCGTGGTGTCGTGGTTGAATCCCGTCTCGACAAGGGCCGCGGCCCGGTAGCCACCGTGCTGGTTCAGGACGGTACGCTGCGTCAAGGCGACATGGTGCTGGTCGGCTCGAACTACGGCCGCGTGCGCGCCATGCTCGACGAGAACGGCAAGCCAATCAAGGAAGCCGGTCCTTCCATTCCGGTCGAGATCCTCGGCCTGGACGGTACTCCGGACGCTGGCGACGAGATGAGCGTAGTGGCCGACGAGAAGAAAGCCCGTGAAGTGGCTCTGTTCCGTCAAGGCAAGTTCCGCGAGGTCAAGCTGGCCCGTGCTCACGCCGGCAAGCTGGAAAACATCTTCGAAAGCATGGGCCAGGAAGAGAAGAAGACGCTCAACATCGTCCTCAAATCCGATGTCCGTGGTTCGCTGGAAGCTCTGCAAGGCGCTCTGAACGGCCTGGGCAACGACGAAGTGCAAGTGCGCGTAGTGGGCGGCGGCGTCGGTGGTATCACCGAGAGCGATGCCAACCTGGCACTGGCCTCCAACGCTGTACTGTTCGGCTTCAACGTGCGTGCCGATGCCGGTGCACGGAAGATCGTCGAGCAGGAAGGTCTGGATATGCGTTACTACAACGTGATCTACGACATCATCGAAGACGTCAAGAAAGCCCTGACCGGTATGTTGGGCAGCGACGTTCGGGAGAACATCCTGGGTGTTGCCGAAGTTCGCGACGTGTTCCGCTCGCCGAAGTTTGGCGCGATCGCCGGTTGCATGGTCATCGAAGGTGTCGTGCACCGTAACCGTCCAATCCGTGTACTGCGTGAAGACATCGTTATCTTCGAAGGCGAGCTGGAATCCCTGCGCCGCTTCAAGGATGACGCGTCCGAAGTGCGTGCCGGCATGGAATGCGGTATCGGCGTGAAGAGCTACAACGACGTCAAAGTCGGCGACAAGATCGAAGTCTTCGAGAAGGTCCAGGTTGCTCGCAGCCTCTAACTCGCGCACTTCAAGAGCCCTGGTGGCCCGCCGCATGCAAGTGCCCGGCGCCTCCAGCGGCCTCTAAACGCAACGCCCGGTCTGGCTCCTGCCAGGCCGGGCGTTTGCCGCTTTCAGACCACACGGGTTTCACCGTGAGGCAGTAACAGGTAACAAGACATGGCAAAAGAATACAGCCGTACCCAACGCATCGGTGATCAGATGCAGCGCGAACTGGCGCAGCTGATCCGTCGCGAAGTCAAGGATCCACGCGTCGGCCTGGTGACTATCACCGCCGTGGAAGTCAGCCGTGATGTCGGTCACGCGAAGATTTTCATCACCGTGATGGGCCAGGAAAACGCCGAAGAGATCGCCCAGAGCATCAAGGTGCTGAACTCGGCGGCAGGTTTCCTGCGCATGCAACTGGCCAAGGAAATGAAGCTGCGCAGCGTGCCGCAACTGCACTTCCATTACGACGAAAGCGTGGCTCGCGGGGCACACCTGTCGGCCCTGATCGAGCGTGCCGTGGCTGAAGACAGCCAGCATGGCGACGCGCCTGCCCCTGAAGACGCCAAGGAGTAAGCGGTGGCTCAGGTCAAGCGTATCCGTCGTAACGTCAGCGGCATCATCCTCCTGGACAAGCCGCTGGGCTTCACCTCCAACGCGGCGCTGCAGAAAGTCCGCTGGTTGCTCAATGCCGAGAAAGCCGGTCATACCGGCAGCCTCGACCCCCTGGCCACCGGTGTGCTGCCGCTGTGCTTTGGCGAGGCCACCAAGTTCTCGCAATACCTGCTCGATTCCGACAAGGGTTACGAAACCCTGATGCAATTGGGCAAGACCACCACCACGGCGGACGCTGAAGGCGAAGTTTTGCAGACCCGTGAAGTGACCGTTGGTCGTGCCGATATCGAAGCGGTATTGCCGGAATTTCGCGGTGAAATCAAACAGATACCGCCGATGTACTCCGCCCTCAAGCGCGATGGCCAGCCCCTCTACAAACTGGCTCGTGCAGGGGAAGTGGTGGAGCGCGAACCGCGTTCTGTTACTATTGCGCGCTTGGAATTACTCGCCTGTGAAGGCGACACTGCGCGCCTGGCGGTGGACTGCAGCAAAGGCACCTATATCCGCACCCTGGTGGAAGATATCGGTGAAAAGCTCGGCTGCGGTGCTTACGTTGCAGAACTGCGACGGACCCAGGCCGGACCTTTCAGCCTGGCCCAGACGGTCACCCTGGAAGAGCTTGAAGCCGTGCACGCCGAAGGCGGCAACGAAGCGGTAGACCGCTTCCTGATGCCATCGGACAGCGGCTTGCTGGATTGGCCGCTGCTGCAGTTCTCGGAGCACAGCGCGTTCTACTGGCTCAATGGCCAGCCGGTACGTGCCCCGGATGCACCGAAGTTCGGCATGGTGCGGGTACAGGATCACAACGGTCGCTTCATCGGTATCGGTGAAGTGAGCGAAGACGGGCGCATCGCGCCGCGTCGACTGATTCGGTCAGAATGACCGGACGAGGGTGGCTGTTAACAGGCACGGTCACTACTCATTTATAGATACAGGGATTTGTCCCTGGCCTGTTGAAACTGTTCTTGAACAGTTTCCTGATATAAGGATTGCCCACATGGCACTCAGCGTTGAAGAAAAAGCTCAGATCGTAACCGACTACCAGCAAGCTGTTGGTGACACTGGTTCGCCAGAAGTGCAAGTTGCACTGCTGACCGCCAACATCAACAAACTGCAAGGTCACTTCAAAGCCAACGGTAAAGACCACCACTCCCGTCGTGGCCTGATCCGCATGGTAAACCAGCGTCGTAAGCTGCTGGACTACCTGAAAGGCAAAGACCTGAGCCGTTACAGCACCCTGATCGCTCGTCTGGGTCTGCGTCGCTAATCAGCGATTGCGCTATGAGGTTGGTTGTTTGCCATGCGTCAGCGGTTTTTCCGCCGGCGTATGGCAGGCTTCCAGCCTCAAGTTTTATCTGCTGCACTGTTTTACCTGGACAATAAAGGCTGGGCCGATTCCCCGCATTGCCCAAGAATTTCGCAAGAAGCAAGTTTCCCCAAGAGCCACAAAGAAGGTAGGACACCGTGAACCCGGTAATCAAAAAATTCCAGTTCGGTCAGTCGACCGTCACCCTCGAGACTGGCCGTATCGCCCGTCAAGCCTCCGGCGCAGTATTGGTCACCGTTGACGACGACGTCAGCGTATTGGTGACCGTGGTGGGCGCCAAGCAAGCGGATCCAGGCAAGGGCTTCTTCCCTCTGTCCGTGCACTACCAGGAAAAGACTTACGCTGCCGGTAAGATCCCTGGCGGTTTCTTCAAGCGTGAAGGCCGTCCTTCCGAGAAAGAAACCCTGACCTCGCGTCTGATCGACCGTCCGATCCGCCCTCTGTTCCCAGAAGGCTTCATGAATGAAGTGCAGGTTGTCTGCACCGTGGTTTCCACCAGCAAGAAGACCGATCCGGACATCGCTGCGATGATCGGTACCTCGGCTGCCCTGGCGATCTCCGGCATTCCTTTCGACGGCCCGATCGGCGCCGCTCGCGTGGCTTTCCACGAAAGCACCGGCTACCTGCTGAACCCGACCTACGAACAACTGGCTGCTTCGAGCCTGGACATGGTCGTGGCCGGTACCGAAGAAGCCGTACTGATGGTTGAATCGGAAGCCAAAGAGCTGACCGAAGACCAGATGCTGGGCGCGGTACTGTTCGCCCACGACGAATTCCAGTCGGTGATCAAGGCTGTCAAAGAGCTGGCTGCCGAAGCGGCCAAGCCTACCTGGGACTGGGCTGCTGCCCCAGAAGCCACCGAACTGCTGGGCGCTATCCGTGCCGAGTTCGGCGAAGCCATCTCCCAGGCTTACACCATCACCGTCAAGGCCGACCGTTACGCACGCCTGGGCGAGCTGAAAGACCAAGTGGTTGCCAAGCTCTCCGGTGAAGAAGGCCAGCCTTCGGCTGCCGAGGTCAAAGCCGCTTTCGGCGAGATCGAATACCGCACCGTTCGCGAAAACATCGTCAACGGTAAGCCACGTATCGACGGCCGCGACACCCGCACCGTACGTCCGCTGAACATCGAAGTCGGCGTCCTGCCGAAGACCCACGGTTCGGCCCTGTTCACCCGTGGCGAAACCCAGGCCCTGGTGGTTGCGACCCTGGGTACTGCCCGCGACGCACAGCTGCTGGACACCCTGGAAGGCGAGAAGAAAGACCCCTTCATGCTGCACTACAACTTCCCTCCGTTCTCGGTGGGCGAGTGTGGTCGCATGGGCGGCGCGGGTCGTCGTGAAATCGGTCACGGCCGTCTGGCCCGTCGTTCGGTCCAGGCCATGCTGCCAGCCGCCGACGTGTTCCCTTACACCATCCGCGTAGTGTCGGAAATCACCGAATCCAACGGTTCCAGCTCCATGGCTTCCGTGTGCGGTGCTTCCCTGGCACTGATGGACGCCGGTGTGCCGATGAAGGCACCGGTTGCCGGTATCGCCATGGGCCTGGTTAAAGAAGGCGAGAAGTTCGCCGTCCTGACCGACATCCTGGGTGACGAAGATCACCTGGGCGACATGGACTTCAAGGTAGCCGGTACCGCCAAAGGCGTGACCGCGCTGCAGATGGACATCAAGATCAAGGGCATCACCGAAGAAATCATGGAGATCGCCCTGGGCCAGGCCCTGGAAGCTCGCCTGAACATCCTCGGCCAGATGAACCAGATCATCGGTCAGTCCCGTAGCGAACTGTCGGCCAACGCACCGACCATGATCGCGATGAAAATCGACACCGACAAGATCCGTGACGTCATCGGTAAAGGCGGCGCCACCATTCGCGCGATCTGCGAAGAGACCAAGGCTTCGATCGACATCGAAGACGACGGCTCGATCAAGATCTTCGGCGAAACCAAGGAAGCTGCAGAAGCCGCGCGTCAGCGCGTTCTGGGCATCACCGCGGAAGCCGAAATCGGCAAGATCTACCTCGGCAAGGTTGAGCGCATCGTCGACTTCGGCGCTTTCGTCAACATCCTGCCGGGCAAGGACGGTCTGGTGCACATCTCCATGCTGAGCGACGCTCGCGTTGAGAAAGTCACCGACATCCTGAAAGAAGGTCAGGAAGTGGAAGTGCTGGTACTGGACGTGGACAACCGCGGCCGTATCAAGCTGTCCATCAAAGACGTGGCAGCGGCCAAGGCTTCGGGCGTTTAATCGTCCTATAGCCTCATGCTGAACAAGCAAACGCCCCGACTGGTTCGGGGCGTTTTGCTATCTGCGGCAAGGCTTCTTGGTTGCTGGTCCAGGGAGCGGGTGCTAGGTTTTAGCCCACGCCGGTGTAGCTCAGTCGGTAGAGCAGCGCACTCGTAACGCGAAGGTCGCAGGTTCGATTCCTGTCACCGGCACCAGAATCGAGTTTGGAGCGGTTTGCAACTGTATGGCCCCTCCAGCAAAGTCCATCTTGTGCTGAATGAGCACCCTCGAAAGATACGTCTTCAAGAAATGCCGTCAGCCAGGTTTAACCTGTGTTGAGTTCATGGGCAGTCTTCATAACAAATTATTGATAGTCGTCACGGCTTATTCTGAGGATTGCTGGACGTGCTGTTCTATTTAATTGGCTACTCATGTAGTTGATTGTTGAATGGCATTTTTAAAGGATCTTACAGTCGGTAAATAGTCAGCCGAACCGAAACTTCGTTTTTTATATTCGTTAGTGCCTATCGTGCTTCTGGCCGTTTCTCCGTTGGCATTTGAGGGCAATGCTTTCGTGGTGGGATGGGAGTCGTACTTAGTTGCTTATGCGGTTACTTGATGCTGGCCATGAATCAGGTGGTGCCAGCGAACGGCATTGCCCATAATGGCGCCCGGGAATCATGGAGTGTTCAGCGTGAAGAAGTGGAAGTTGGCGTTGATTGGCGCAGTGTCGCTGGCCCTTGCAGCCTGCGAGAAGGCCCCTACATATGAGTTTGAGGGGCAGTATTTTGCAATGGAGGGCGAAGAGTGCACGACTCCGGCGAATGTGAAAGATGCTGAACAATATTATCTGGAGATCACCAAAGAAGTGCGGGGCAGAAACGTGTTGTTCTCGGCTCGTTTTCCAGCAGCTGCGAAGGCTGGACTGCCTGTTGTCAGTGCGCAGAGCGTCTCGCCCAATGATGATAACCAGCTGACTTTCAATTTTTATGAACCTAAGTCAGCCGGAACGCCTCCTGAGGCTACAAAGTTCAATATCGTGCTCTCCGTTATTCCTAATCAACGCAAGGAAGGACACTTGTGGGTGACCAAGGCTGAAATGAATATTGCCCGCGATGGAACAGTCCAGCAGTACGACATCCTGGAAAATCTCAGAAGATTTTTCGAGCTCGGCAAGGCAGGCGTTTGCTTGAGAAAAGACACAACAACTGGCTGAGCAACCTTGTTTCCTGCGGTTTCTGGTGGGCCTGTGTCTGATGATGGCCCGCAAATTCGCCGATTTTTCCCTCATGGGTGCATCAGGTCATATAAATCGTCGCTCAAAGGTCCTATATTCGGTTGCTGTCTGAGTACCAGCATGCTGTTTTCAGATGATCCCGAATGGTTCTGAAGGCCAGATAAATCGCCGTTCACGACGATTTTTTGCGGCAGAGAGATCCCAACGATCCAGATCCATCTTCCATTCCCATGATCAGAGAGAACGAGATGATTCCTAAAGAGGCAAGAATCGACGTAGCGCTTGAACGGTACCTGGCTGCCACGCCTTCCTTGCAAGAGGAAATCAGCGCCCTGAGCCCCGAAGAACAGAAGCAGCAAGCGCAATGGGCGTTTGAGGACGAGGCAGAGTCTCGCGGCATCGAGCCGTGGGAGCTGGTGCTCGATCTGGTGGCCGAGACACCGGAGGAGTTGAAGGCCATGCGGCTGGAGGTGCATCAGGAGGTTGCTGAAGCGCTGGGCATGGACCTTGAGGACTATCTGCAGCTCAACGAAATCGACGATTGAGCCCGACGCCAGCCTGATCCAGGCTGGCGTTTTTCATCCATCACAGGCTCAGGCGCATGGACAGGTCCACAGCCTTCACGTCCTTGGTCATGGCGCCGATGGAAATGTAGTCCACCCCGGTTTCGGCAATCGGCCGCAGGGTGCTTTCATTGATCCCGCCACTGGCTTCCAGCTTGGCCTTGCCGGCATTCAGGCGCACGGCCTCGCGCATGTCGTCCAGGCTCAGTTCGTCGAGCATGATGATGTCGGCTCCGGCTGCCAGCGCTTGCTTCAACTCCCCAAGGCTTTCCACTTCCACCTCCACCGGCTTGCCCGGGGCGATCTTGTGCGCGGCGCTGACGGCCTGGGCGATGCCCCCGCAGGCTGCGATATGGTTTTCCTTGATCAGGAAGGCGTCATACAGACCGATGCGGTGGTTGTGGCAGCCGCCACAGGTGACCGCGTACTTCTGCGCCAGGCGCAAGCCTGGGAGCGTCTTGCGGGTATCGAGCAGCTTGACCTGGGTATCGGCGACAAAGTCGGCCAAATAGCGGGCACGGGTGGCCACGCCGGACAGCAGTTGCAGGAAGTTCAACGCGCTGCGTTCGCCAGTGAGCAGCGACCGGGCCGGTCCTTCGAGGTGAAACAGCGCCTGGTTGGGCACCACTCGCTCGCCGTCAGCCACTTGCCAGTGCACGGCGACCCGCGGATCCAGTTGGCGGAACACTGCGTCCACCCAGGCTGTGCCGGCGATGACCGCGGCTTCGCGGGTAATGATGGTGGCCTTGGCCAGGCGTTCGGCCGGGATCAATTGCGCGGTGATGTCGCCGCTGCCGATGTCTTCCAGCAACGCGCGGCGCACGTTGGCTTCGATTTCGGCGGTCAGGTCGGCGAGGCGTAGATTCGGCATAACGGGCTCCACAATCAAGGTGCGCCGATTATAGGGGCATGGGATCAGCGAACCCAAGGCGGCAAGTGCCGGCAAGTCTCTGGCGAACCGCTCTTCCGTCGTTTTGTCTGATGGGGATAAGTGAACTTTCTTGGTGAGTTGAGGGTTATTTCCGGAGAGGCGACAGAGTCTGCTGGCGCAAGAGGGGAGTTTTACAAGATAATATGACTTGTAATTGACGTCATAGCTTTGACGTATCTTTGGCTCCCTTTTAAACGCAGTGCTGTGGAGTGCACCCGCCTCCGCTGAGAACCGACTGTGAGCGCCGTCGGCTTGACTGAATCTTGATCTCGAACCGAAGAAACACCTTTCCAGGAGGCTTGGATGCACAACGACGGGAATGTAGTGCCTTTGCACAAGGCGGCTACAGATCAGGCGAACGCTTCGCCGCTTGCCCGCCTGCCGGTGATTCTGCTTCAGGTTCGTGACAAGGCCGCCCAGCAACTGCGCCACGGTTTGCAGGAGCTGTTCGATAACGCCGACGACACCCTGTTCGAAATGGCCGATCGTGCCCAGAACAATGTCGAGCAGAACACCCTGTTCGAAGCCATGCGCGACCTGCGCCTGAAGCGCAAGAGCATCGAACGCGCATTCCTGGAGAAGTTTTTCGAAGCCTTTGCCAGCCTGGTGCAATACGACCCCGCCCTGGTCATTCCCCACGCGGTGGCATACGACCCGTCCCTTGATCCCTCCCGGGATGACCTGGAAAAGAACGTCGCGGTGCAGGCCATGGTGGCCAAGGTCCTCAACCGCGAAGGCTTTGCCCTCGGGCAACTGACGGAGCGCCTGAGTGCGCTGCTGGGCCGACGCCTGCTGGATGCGGAGAATCCCCTGGGGCCGGCGCTGCTTTGTGAGTACTTCCTGCAGGCCGGGCGCAGTCTGGGGGTGGAGATCAAGGTCAAGTTGATCATCCTCAAGCTGTTCGAGCGTTACGTGCTCAGCGATGCCGAGCAGCTTTTTGGCGAAGCCAACCAGCTGTTGATCGCCACCGGCATTCTGCCCGAGCTGATGCCGCCACCGGCGCGTCGAGCCTCGGACCGAGCCCGGGTCGAAGCCCAGGCACAGGCTGGCGAAGGCACCAAGCCCAGCCAATGCCAGCTCGACGAGAGCGTGCAGGAAGTTTTCGCGGCCTTGCAGACCTTGCTTCTGCAGGTGCGTGGCAGCGTGGCGCCGACCCTGGAAGCCAGCGCCGAGACGCAGCCGATTTCCACCCGCGACCTGATGCGCCTGCTCTCGCACCTGCAGCAATACGTACCGCCCCCCAGCGCCCAGGAAGATTTCGACCTGCGCAACCAGTTGGAGCAACTGCTCACCCGGGTCAGCGTCAAGAGCGGCAAGTCGCGGGTGGTGGACGTGGCCGACGAGGACGTGATCAACCTGATCGCCATGCTCTTCGAGTGCATCCTCGATGATCGCAACCTGCCAGACTCGCTCAAGGCGCTGATCGGGCGCCTGCAGATTCCCATGCTCAAGGTCGCGGTGCTGGACAAGAGCTTCTTCAGTCGCGGCAACCACCCGGCTCGACGCCTGCTCAATGAAATCGCCGCGGCGGCCATGGGCTGGGGCGGTTGCGACGACCACCAGCGCGACAGCCTGTACCTGCGCATCGAACAGGTGGTGCAGCGCCTGTTGAGCGAGTTCAGCGACGACCCGGCGATCTTCTCCGAACTGCTGGCCGACTTTCTCGCCTTTACCGCCGACGAACGACGTCGTGCCGAGTTGCTGGAGCAGCGCACCCGAGACGCCGAGGAAGGACGAGCCAAGGCGGAACTGGCCCGGCGCCGGGTCGAGCAGGCACTCAATGAGGCGCTGCTGGGCAAGGTACTGCCGCACAAGGTGGTGGATTTTGTTCGCGATGCCTGGAGTCAGGTGCTGCTGCTCAGTTGCCTCAGGCACGGCGATGACTCCGTCGAGTGGCAGACCGCCGAGCGCACCCTGCACGACTTGATCTGGAGTGTGCAGCCCCAGCCGCAAGCGGACGCGGCCATGCGCTTGCTGGAACGGGTGCCGGGGCTGCTCAAGGGCCTGCGTGACGGTTTGAACGGTGCGGCGGTCGATCCCTTTGCCACCAGCGAATTCTTCAGCCAGCTGGAGGCCCTGCATCTTCAGGCATTCGAGCGCCAGGCCCTGGCGCCGCTGCTGCGCGGGAGCGCTTCGCCGGCCGAGCCTGCGCAAATGATCGTGGTCGCCCAGGAGATTGTCCTGCCTTCTGCCGAGGAAGGACCGCTGGAGGCTGCGCCCCTGGTCCTGCCGGCCAACGACCCCAGCCTGCTGCTGGTCGATCAATTGCGGCTGGGGGCCTGGGTCGAGTTCCAGGAAGAGGAGGACACCACCTTGCGCTGCAAGCTGGCGGCGATTGTCCCCCATCCCGTGGCCAAGTACGTGTTCGTCAATCGCACCGGGATGAAGGTCCTGGAGCGCACGCGCATGGGCCTGGCCCTGGAGTTCCAGCGCGGCGCGGTACGGGCTCTGGACGACACCCTGCTGTTCGACCGGGCCCTGGAGTCGGTGATCGGCAATCTGCAGCGACTCAATCACGGCAAGTGATCGCAACCCGAGGGGGTAACGCGGCATACTGGGCCACTCAAGGCTTTAGTTGAAGGAATCGGTATGCGGCTGGACCCTGCCACGGGTTGGTGTCACGGCGTGCGGCACTGCCCGTCAGTCAATTTCAATCAACGTCCCGCGGGGGAAATCTCCCTGCTGGTGATTCATAACATCAGCTTGCCGCCGGGGCAGTTCGGCACCGGCAAGGTCCAGGAATTCTTCCAGAATCGCCTTGATGTCACAGAGCACCCGTATTTTGCCGGGATTGCCGATTTGCGCGTCTCGGCGCATTTCCTGATCGAACGTGACGGCGCGGTCACCCAGTTTGTCTCTTGTCTGGACCGGGCCTGGCACGCGGGGGTGTCGAGCTTCGAGGGGCGCGATACCTGCAACGACTTTTCTATTGGCATCGAACTGGAAGGCACCGACGAGCTGCCGTTCACCGAGGCCCAGTACCGGTCCTTGAGCGCCCTGACCGAACAATTGCAGGCCGCCTACAGCGCCATCACCACACAACGGATCTGTGGCCATAGCGACATTGCGCCCGGGCGCAAGACCGACCCGGGTCGGGCTTTCGACTGGGCACGCTATCGTGCCGCCTTGGAAAAGGGGGAAGGACAATGAGTTTTCTAGTGTTGCTGCTAGCGGTGTGGGTCGAGAAATTCTCGGCCTTGCGGCAGCGGGTGCAGCGTGACGGCTGGTGGCTGAAGAACCTGGCGCAGCTGGAGTCCAGCCCGCGTCTGGCCGCACACCCCTGGTGGCTGTTGCTGATACTGGTGCTGCTGCCGGTGGCCTTGCTCGGTCTGCTGTTACTGGTGCTGCAACCGGTGGCCTACGGGCTGCTGGCCTTGCCGCTGCATCTGCTGGTGGTGATCTACGCCCTGGGGCGCGGAGATCTGCTTGGGGGCCTCGGGCCGTTTCGCGACGCCTGGCGGCGCGAGGACCTGCAAGCGGCGGTGCATGTCGCCAAGCGTGACCTGGACATTGGCGCCGACAGCGGCGAGCAACTGCTGGAGCGGGTGCAGGGCTATGTGCTGTGGCAGGCCTTCCAGAGCTTCTTTGTGGTGATCTTCTGGTACTTCCTGCTGGGGCCGGTGGCAGCCTTGAGCTACCGCCTGCTGGCCCTGGCTGCCGAGCACGGCAAGAATCCCGCCCTGGTGGAGCGTGCCGCGCAACTGCGCCATGCCTTCGACTGGTTGCCCGTGCGCCTGCTGGCGGCGAGCTTCGCCCTGGTGGGCAACTTCGTGGCCGTGAGCCGGGTGATGCTCCACGAGTTGCTCAACTGGCACATCAGTGCTGCCCAGCTGGTGGAGCGGGTCGGCCTGGTGGCCGCTGAAATTCCGCCACCCCTGACCGGCCCCGAAGGCATCAACAGCCTGGACCGCATCTGGGAATTGCTGCTGCGGGCCGCCGTGCTCTGGTACGCCGGTTTTGCCCTGTGGACCGTCCTGGCCTGAACGAATGAGGGAGCATGCTCCCTCATCCACAGCGGTTAACTTTAAGTTACAAAACCTCCCCCGAAATTGAGCTATACAGACGGAGCGCCGAATAGTGGCTATCTGCTGCCTTCGCCTGCCTGCCAATAAAAATAAAAGAAAAGGGAGACTTCTTTGTGAAGAGCTTGCTCTATCCCGCTGTCGCGCTGATGAACCGCCTGAGCTTCGGCATGAAGTTCAGCCTGATCAGCGTGCTGTTCTTTGTGCCCATGCTGGTGACCAACTTCTATCTGGTGCGTGATTCCTACCGCGAGTTCCAGGGCACCCGGGTCGAGCTGCAAAGCCTCGACCTGCTGGGCAGCAGCTTGAGCCTGCGCCGGGATCTGGAGACGCTCAACAACCTGGTGCAGATCAACGCCGGTCTCGGACAATCGGGCAAGGCGGGGGACCTGGAAGGCAAGATCCTGGCCCTGGAAAAATCCGTGCTGGACCGCCTGCAGGCCCTGCAGGCGGTCACCGTCGATCCGCAGCAGGTCGAGGTGTTCAACGCCAAGCGCGATGAACTGGTGGCGGCCTTCAAGGCCCAGCAGACGGAAAGCTCGCTGCTGAACAAGAGCGGACTGATCGGCAAGCTCCTGGGCAGCGCACAGTTGTTCAGCCAGATCATCGCCAGCCAGTCGGGCCTGAGCCGCGATGGCCAGGGCGACATCCGCCAGCTCAGCGACCTGATCACCAGCATCACCCCGCAAGTGACCCAAACCCTCGGCGAGGGCCGGGCCATGGGCGCCTATTCCCTGGGCCAGGGTTTTCTCAACT
This sequence comes from Pseudomonas sp. Os17, assembly GCF_001547895.1. NCBI lineage: Bacteria > Pseudomonadati > Pseudomonadota > Gammaproteobacteria > Pseudomonadales > Pseudomonadaceae > Pseudomonas > Pseudomonas sp. Os17. The sequence goes on from NZ_AP014627.1 coordinate 963,744, forward strand.
CATCATCCAGCACCCGCTTCGACGAACTGCTGGTGCAGATCGAAAAGCTCCAGGCCGAGTACGGGCTCAAGCTGCAGGACGCCCTGGGTTCGAGCCGTGCCGCCCACGACGCCCTGGACAGCCTGGCCAGCGCCAGCAAGAGCAGCCTCAAGCAGGCCAGTGAACTGTTCGAGGAGCAGGTGGTGATGGCCGATACCCTGGATGCCCCCTGGCAGGGTTTCTACGACCAGATCAGCGGCCTGATGGCACAGACCTATCAACTCAACGAAGGCACCCTGAAATTCCTCGATGTCGAGCTGCAAAAACGCCTGGCGCAGAACCGCAGCCACATGGTGCTGCTGGTGGCCGCCCTGGCCCTGGTGTTCCTCTCGATCGTCTATCTGTACGGCGGTTTCTACGCCTCGACCCGCACCACCTTGCGGCGCCTGGGGGCGATGATGGACAAGGTGGCGGCGGGGGACATGACCGTCACCTTCACCGCCCACAGCCGTGATGAGCTGGGCGAGCTGGGCAGTGTGTTCAACGGCACGGTGCGCAAGATCCACGACCTGATCGAACGGGTCGGCCATACCGTCAGCGAAGTCGAACGCCAGGCCGGGCAAGTGGAAAGCGTCTCGGCCCAGAGCAACCAGGCGGTGGCCGGTCAGCGCAGTCAGATCGAACAAGTGGCCACGGCCATGAACCAGATGTCCGCCACCTCCCAGGAAGTGGCCCGCAGCGCGGCGGCGGCGGTCAGCAGCGCCCACAGCGTCAACGACGAAACCATCAGCGGCCGTGGCCTGGTGGAGTCGCAGCAGGGCAGCATCGTTCGCCTTGCCAGCGAGATCGATCAGTCGGTGCTGGTGATCAACCAGCTGGCCAGCGACAGCCAGTCCATCAGCCGGGTGCTGGAAGTGATCAAGAGCATTGCCGAGCAGACCAACCTGCTGGCGCTCAATGCGGCCATCGAGGCCGCGCGTGCCGGCGAGCAGGGCCGGGGCTTTGCCGTGGTGGCCGATGAAGTGCGGACCCTGGCCAAGCGCACCCAGCAGTCCACCGAGGAAATCGAGGAGATGATCGGCAAGCTGCATGGCGGTGTCAGCGCGGCGGTCAAGGCCATGGGCAGCAGCCACGCCATGGCCAACGGTACGGTCGATCAGTCGGAAAAGGTCCAGCAGGCCCTGGAAAACATCCTCGGCGCGGTGGGCATGATCGTCGACCAGAACCAGCAGATTGCCGCCGCCGTGGAGCAGCAGACCTCGGTGGCCCACGACATCGACCAGAACATCGTCGAGATCAACCGCGCCGGCGAACGTACCGCCGAGGGCGCGCACCAGACCGAAGACGCCAGCCGTCAGCTCTCGGCCCAAGTGATGCAGCTCAAGCAACTGATCGGCGCCTTCCGGGTCTAGACGCGGCCGGCAACGAGTGTCGGCGGGGCGCCTTGTCCAAAGGTGCTCCGCCGTCTCGCATACAAACTGTAGTAATTAAAGTCTTTGTCTTAGGCGGATTTCCTGTTTTCCTGCGCGTCTGTTTTTTTGAGCGTCCCACGTCGGGCGACTCGCCCCGTCGGCCATGACCCTCCCATGGCCCTGAGGACATGTGCTGATGACTGTCACTTCTGGAATCCGCGGCCGCTGCGCCCATTGCCAGACCCTTCTTGATCTTGAACCCTGGCAACTCAACGCCATGGCGTTGCAGGAACCCTTCAACTGCAACCATTGCCACAAGCCCCTGAAGCTCAGTTGCCCGGTGCAGATCAAGCGCCTGAAAAGCTTCGGCGGCCTGGCCGGGCTGCGGGCGCTGATGATCGTGCTGTGCGCCACGCTGCTGTTGGTGACCCTGGTACTGGAGTGGCTGGGACTGGTCAGCCTGACCCAGCAATTGAGCCTTTCGGCGCTGATGCTGCTGGGCTACCTGCTGGTGATGGGCATTGCCCGGCGGCGATTGCGCCGACCCTTGCAGCTACAGGCCGGCTGAAGGCCAGCCGAACAGTTCGCAGGCATTGCGGGTGCTGGCGCTGGCCAGTTGCTCGGGAGCGATGCCGATGATCTGCGCCAGGGCGGCGCAAATGGCGGGTAAATGCTGCGGGCTGTTGCGCTGGCCGGGAAACATGGCGGGGGCCATGTCCGGCGAGTCGGTTTCCAGCACCACAGAGTCCAGGGGCAACTCGGCGATCACCTTGCGCAAGCGCAGGGCCTGGGGCCAGGTGGCGGCGCCGCCCAAGCCCAGCTTGAAACCGAGCTTGAGGTATTCCCGGGCTTCCTCGCGGCTGCCGGCAAAGGCGTGGATGATGCCGCCGCGCTTGAGCTTGAAGCGCTTCAAGGTGGCGATCACCGCTGCGTGACTGCGCCGCACGTGCAGCAGGGCGGGCAAGTGAAAGTCCGCCGCCAGCTGCAACTGGGCCTCGAACAGCGATTGCTGGCGCTCGCGGTCCAGTTGTTCCAGAAAGTAATCCAGGCCGATCTCGCCCACCGCGCACAGCTGGGGATGCCCCGCCAGCCGCGTCAGCCAGTCCCCCAGTTGCTGGAGGTCGGCGGGCTGATGAGCGTCCAGATAGACCGGGTGCAGGCCAAAGGCGGCGTACAACTGTGGGTCCTTCTGCACCAGGTCCCAGACCCGTTGCCAATTGGCCTGATAGACCCCCAGCACCACCATTCGCAAAACGCCCCGGGCGCGGCTGTCGGCCAGCAGCGCCTCACGGTCGTCGTCGAAATCCGGAAAATCCAGATGGGTGTGGCTGTCGATCAGCTCCACGGTATCAATCCTGCCGGATACGCTGTTTGAAGGTCCGGGCGATGGCCTGGACGCCGGGTTGGTAATGCCCTTCTTCAATCGCTGCCAGGGCCAGTTGCAGGGCTTTTTCGGCAATCAGTTGATGCTGCTGGGCCATGGCGTTGACCGGCAGCGGCAGAAAATCCAGCAACTGGGTGTCGCCGAAGGTTCCCAGGCGCAGCGGTCGGGATTTGAGCGGGAAATCATGCAGGGCATCGAACACCCCCTGCAGCAGCACATAAGAGGTGGTCACCAGGGCATCCGGCAGGTGGCCCAGGCGCTGCAGCAACTCCTCCATCAACTGCCGGCCGCACTCACGGCTGAAGGCTTCGCCATGCTCGATCAGTACCTCACCGGCAAAGCCTTGCAGGGCCTGGCGGAAACCGGCGGCGCGCTCCTGGCTGATGCTCAGTTCCGGGCGGGCGCCGATCAGCACGATCTGCTTGGGCTCGGGCTCAAGCAGGCTCTGGGTCAGTTGCAGGCTGGCTTGCAGGTCGTCGCTGATCACCGAGCAGAACTGCTGCGCCGGCATCACCCGGTCGATGGCGATGATCGGCAGGCCCTGGGCCTGCAATTGCTCATAGCTGTCGTCTTCGGCTGGCAGGCAGCTGGCGACGAACAGCGCATCGCAACGCCGCGCGCGAAACAGCTGGAGCAATTGCCGCTCGCTGTCCGGTGCGTCGTCGGAGCTGGCGATCAGCAATTGATAGCCCCGGGCCCGGGCGCCTTGCTCCAGCAGCTTGGCGATGCGCGCGTAGCTGGGGTTTTCCAGGTCCGGAAGAATGAACCCCAGGGTCCGGGTGTGCCGGCTACGCAAGCCGGCGGCCTGGGGGTTGGGGGTAAAGCCATGTTCTTCCACCACCGCGCGCACCCGTTCCACGGTGGCGTTGCTGATGCGTTGTTGTTCGGCCTTGCCGTTGATGACGTAACTGGCGGTGGTAACGGACACACCGGCCAGGCGAGCGATATCACTGAGTTTCAACCCGGGATTTCCTTGTTTTTGGTGCTTGCCCCGACATTTTCGCCAATCCTACCTGATCTGGGCAGGCGACCAACGTCGGAACCGGCCATCGAGCGGAAGGACTTCTAGGCGCCGAGATTATCGAGTAACTTAGCAAACTTGCTAGATTAAACGTTTCAGCAGGCGTATTTTCTAGGCTAGATCATAAGCGGAAAAACACCTCTGCTCGGTAACAAGTCCCGTTTGTGGCCATAAACACGCCTACGCTGCTTACTTAAAACAATACCTAGCGCCGCCACCTGCCGCGCTAAATAGGAGAAGCCATGCTCGAGCTCACTGTAGAGCAGATATCCATGGGCCAAACGGCTGTGGATAAGTCCGCGGCGCTGCATTTGCTGGCCGATAAACTGGTGGCTGACGGCCTGGTGGCCGAGGGTTACCTGGCCGGCCTCAAGGCCCGCGAAGCCCAGGGCTCGACCTTTCTCGGCCAAGGCATCGCCATCCCCCACGGCACCCCGGAAACCCGCGATCAGGTATTTGCCACCGGCGTGCGCCTGCTGCAGTTTCCCGACGGTGTGGACTGGGGCGACGGGCAGATCGTCTACCTGGCCATCGGCATCGCGGCCAAATCCGACGAGCACCTGCGCCTGCTGCAACTGCTGACCCGGGCCCTGGGAGAAACCGACCTGGGCCAGGCCCTGCGTCGCGCCAGCTCCCCGGAGGCCCTGCTCAAGCTGTTGCAGGGGGCGCCCCAGGAGCTGGCGCTGGACGCGCAGATGATCGGCCTCGGGGTGGCGGCGGAAGATTTCGAAGAACTGGTCTGGCGCGGCGCCCGCCTGCTGCGCCAGGCCGAGTGCGTGAGCAACGGCTTTGCCGCGGTGCTGCAACAGGTGGATGCGCTGCCCCTGGGCGACGGCCTGTGGTGGTTGCACAGCGAGCAGACCGTGTTGCGCCCCGGGCTGGCGTTCGTCACCCCGGACAAACCCATCCGCTACCTGGGCCAGCCCCTGAGCGGTCTGTTCTGCCTGGCCAGCCTTGGGGAAGCCCATCAAGCCCTGCTGGAGCGCCTGTGTGCGCTGCTGATCGAGGGCCGTGGCCAGGAATTGGGCCGCGCCACCAGCAGTCGCGCGGTACTGGAAGTGCTCGGCGGCGAGTTGCCCGCGGACTGGCCCTGCGCCCGCATTGCCCTGGCCAATGCCCACGGCCTGCATGCGCGCCCGGCCAAGGAGCTGGCGCAGTTGGCGAAGAATTTCGAGGGTGAGATCCGCATCCGTATCGCCGATAGCGCGGCTTCGGCGGTCTCGGTGAAAAGCCTGAGCAAGCTGCTGAGCCTGGGTGCCCGACGCGGCCAGGTGCTGGAGCTGATCGCGGAACCGAGCATTGCCGCCGATGCCTTGCCGGCCCTGCTGGCGGCCATCGAAGCCGGCCTCGGCGAAGCCGTCGAGCCCCTGCCGGCGGCCAGCGCCCCCCGGGAAGAGCCGCAGGAAGTCGTGGTGCCGATCTGCGCCCCGGCTTCCGGCAGCCTGATCCAGGCCATCGCCGCCGCTCCCGGCATCGCCATCGGCCCGGCCCACATCCAGGTCCAGCAAGCCATCGACTACCCGCTGCGGGGCGAGTCCACCGCCATCGAGCGCCAGCGCCTGCAGCAGGCCCTGGCCGACGTGCGCCAGGACATCGATGGGCTGGTCCAGCGCAGCAAGGCCAAGGCCATTCGCGAGATCTTCATCACCCACCAGGAAATGCTTGACGACCCCGAGCTGGCCGACGAAGTGGACACCCGCCTCAAGCAGGGTGAAAGCGCGGAAGCGGCGTGGATGACCGTGATCGAAACCGCCGCCAAGCAGCAGGAAGCCCTGCAGGATGCCTTGCTCGCCGAACGCGCCGCCGACCTGCGGGACATCGGCCGTCGGGTGCTGGCGCAACTGTGCGGCATCGAAACCCCGGCCGAACCGGACCAGCCCTACATCCTGGTGATGGACGAAGTCGGTCCCTCGGACGTCGCGCGCCTGGACCCGGCTCGCGTCGCCGGCATTCTCACCGCCCGCGGCGGCGCCACCGCCCACAGCGCCATCGTCGCCCGGGCCCTGGGCATTCCGGCCCTGGTGGGCGCGGGCGCCAGCGTGTTGCTGATCAAGCCCGGCACGCCCCTGCTGCTGGACGGCCAGCGCGGCCGCCTGCATGTCGACGCCGACAGCCACACCCTGCAGCGGGCCGCCGAGGAACGTGACACCCGCGAGCAACGCCTCAAGGCCGCCGCCGAGCAACGCCATCAACAGGCCCGCACCACGGATGGTCATGCGGTGGAGGTGTTCGCCAACATCGGCGAAAGCGCCGGTGTCGCCGCCGCCGTGGAAAACGGCGCCGAAGGCATCGGCCTGCTGCGCACCGAACTGATCTTCATGGCCCATCCCCAGGCCCCGGACGAAGCCACCCAGGAAGCCGAATACCGCCGTGTGCTCGACGGCCTTGCCGGGCGTCCGCTGGTGGTGCGCACCCTGGACGTGGGCGGCGACAAACCGCTGCCTTACTGGCCGATCGCCAAGGAAGAAAACCCCTTCCTCGGCGTGCGCGGCATCCGCCTGACCCTGCAGCGGCCGCTCATTATGGAAGCGCAATTGCGTGCGCTGCTGCGCTCGGCGGACAACCGCCCGTTGCGGATCATGTTCCCCATGGTCGGCAGCGTCGAAGAATGGCGTCAGGCCCGGGACATGACCGAGCGCCTGCGCCGGGAAATCCCGGTGGCCGACCTGCAACTGGGGATCATGATCGAAGTGCCGTCCGCCGCCCTGCTGGCGCCGGTGCTGGCCAAGGAAGTGGACTTCTTCAGCGTCGGCACCAACGACCTGACCCAATACACCCTGGCCATCGACCGTGGCCACCCGAGCCTGTCCGCCCAGGCCGACGGCCTGCACCCGGCGGTGCTGCAACTGATCGACATCACCGTGCGCGCCGCCCATGCCCACGGCAAGTGGGTCGGGGTCTGCGGCGAGCTGGCGGCCGACCCGCTGGCGGTGCCGGTGCTGGTGGGCCTGGGGGTGGATGAACTGAGCGTCTCCGGACGCAGCATCGCCGAGGTCAAGGCGCGGATTCGCGAGCTCAGCCTGACCCAGGCGCAAACCCTTGCTCAACAGGCTTTGGCCGTCGGCAGCGCCCACGAGGTGCGTGCCCTAGTGGAGGCCATGTAATGGCAAAGATTCTCACCCTGACCCTCAACCCGGCGCTGGACCTGACGGTGCAGCTGGCCCGCCTGGAGGTCGGGGAAGTCAACCGCAGCAACGCCCTGCACAGCCACGCGGCAGGCAAGGGCCTGAACGTGGCCCAGGTGCTGGCCGACCTCGGCCATCAACTGACCGTCAGTGGCTTTCTCGGGGAAAACAATCCACAGGCGTTTGACGCGTTGTTCGCCCAGCGCGGCTTTGTCGATGCCTTTATCCGCGTGCCTGGCGATACCCGCAGCAACATCAAGCTGGCCGAAGACGACGGGCGCATCACCGATATCAATGGCCTCGGGCCCGAGGTCAGCGAGGCGGCGCAACAGGCCTTGCTGGAGCGCCTGGACCAGATCGCCCCCGGGCATGACGCGGTGGTGGTGGCCGGCAGCCTGCCGCGAGGGATCAGCCCCGAATGGTTCCAGGCGCTGTTGCTGCGCCTGAAAAGCCTGGGCCTGAAGGTCGCCCTCGACACCAGCGGCGCCGCTCTGCGCGCCGGTCTGGCGGCGGGGCCCTGGCTGATCAAGCCCAACACTGAGGAACTGGCGGACGTCCTCGGCAGCCCGGTGCTTGGCGTGGCGGTGCAGGCCGAGGCGGCGCGCCTTCTGCTGGCCCAAGGCGTCGAGCACGTGGTGATCTCCCACGGTGCCGAGGGCGTCAACTGGTTCAGCGCCGCGCCGTCCCTGCAGGCCTTTCCGCCCAAGGTCAGCGTGGTCAGCACCGTGGGCGCCGGCGACTCGCTGCTGGCGGGCATGCTCCACGGCCTGCTCGGCGCCCAGCCGTTAGAACAGACCCTGCGCACCGCCACGGCGATTGCCGCCATGGCCGTGACCCAGATCGGTTTTGGCATCAGCGACAGGGCCCAACTGGCCCGGCTGGAGCAGGGGGTGCGCGTGCACCCCCTCCTAGAACAATAAGAGGGTTGCGTATGAAGTTAGCCATTATTACCGCCTGCCCCAACGGCATGGTCACCAGCGTACTCTGCGCCCGCCTGCTGGACGCCGCGGCCCAGCGCCAGGGCTGGAGCACCAGCGTGGAAGTGCACGATGACGCACACCCCGAACGCCAACTGTCAGCGGCCACCCTTGAGGCTGCCGAGTGGGTGCTGGTGGTCAGCACCGGGCCTGTGGACCTGTCGCGTTTTGTCGGCAAGCGGGTGTATCGCAGCACCCCGTCCCAGGCCCTGCAGGACGTCGATGCGGTGCTGCGTCGCGGCGCCGAAGAGGCTCAGATCCATGTCGCCACCGAGGCCAGTGCCGAGCCTGTGGTCGAGGCGGGCAAACGCGCGCCGCGCCTGGTGGCGATCACTGCCTGCCCGACCGGCGTGGCCCACACCTTCATGGCCGCCGAGGCCTTGCAGCAGACCGCCAAGCGCCTGGGCTACGACCTGCAAGTGGAAACCCAGGGCTCGGTGGGCGCCCGCAACCCGCTGAGCGCCGAAGCCATCGCTGCCGCCGACGTGGTGCTGCTGGCGGCGGACATCGAAGTGGCCACCGAGCGTTTTGCCGGCAAGCGCATCTACCGCTGCGGCACCGGCGTGGCCCTCAAACAGTCCGAGGCCACTCTGAACAAGGCCCTGGCCGAGGGCCAGCTGGAGTCCACCGCGCCAGGCGCCGCGGCACCGGCCAAGCAGGAAAAGACCGGGGTCTACAAACACCTGCTGACTGGCGTGTCGTTCATGCTGCCGATGGTGGTGGCGGGCGGCCTGATGATTGCCCTGTCCTTCGTCTTCGGCATCACCGCCTTCAAGGAGCAGGGCACCTTGGCCGCGGCCTTGATGCAGATCGGCGGCGAGACCGCCTTCAAGTTGATGGTGCCGCTGCTGGCCGGTTACATCGCCTACTCCATCGCCGACCGCCCGGGTCTGGCGCCGGGAATGATCGGCGGCATGCTCGCCAGCACCCTGGGCGCGGGTTTTATCGGCGGCATCGTCGCCGGCTTCCTGGCCGGTTATGCGGCCAAGGCAATCAGCCAATATGTGCGACTGCCGCAAAGCCTGGAGGCGTTGAAACCGATCCTGATCATCCCGCTGCTGGCCAGCCTGTTCACCGGGCTGGTGATGATCTACGTGGTGGGCAAACCGGTGGCGGGCATGCTCGAAGCCCTGACCCATTTCCTCGACAGCATGGGCACCACCAACGCCATTCTGCTGGGGGTACTGCTGGGCGGGATGATGTGCGTCGACCTGGGCGGGCCAATCAACAAGGCGGCCTACGCGTTCTCGGTGGGGCTGCTGGCGTCCCAGAGTTATGCACCGATGGCCGCGACCATGGCCGCGGGCATGGTGCCGCCGATTGGCTTAGGGATTGCCACCCTCATTGCCCGACGCAAATTTGCCCAGACCGAACGCGAAGCCGGCAAGGCGGCGCTGGTGCTGGGGTTGTGCTTTATCTCCGAAGGGGCGATTCCGTTTGCCGCCAAGGACCCGCTGCGAGTGATCCCGGCGAGCATTGCTGGCGGCGCCCTGACCGGGGCCTTGTCGATGTACTTCGGCTGCAAACTGATGGCGCCCCATGGCGGCCTGTTTGTCATGCTGATTCCGAATGCGATCAATCATGCGCTGCTGTACCTGCTGGCGATTGTTGCGGGGAGTCTGCTGACGGCGGTGGTGTATGCGGTGGTGAAGCGGCCTGAGGCGGTGGAGCTGGCCCTGCAACCTGCGTCTTCGTAGGAGCCGGCTTGCCGGCGAAGGCGGCCTTGAAGCCGGCCTGGTGCATCGGTACGGAGTGCATATCCGTTGCTGCGGTAACGTCGGCTGGCGGTTTCGCCCTTACGGCGAGTCCCTTTTGTCAAACGCCACAAAAGGAACCAAAAGGGCTTGCCCCCGCGTACGGCCTTCGCTGCGCTCAGGTTCCCTCCCTCCGGTGCTTATCAGGGGGCATCGCTTCCAGCGATGTCCTCGACTGCGTCGAGGGGCGCTGCGCGCCAATCCCCTGATAAACACCTCCACTCGGCCTGCCGAAGGGGGCGGGTGGATCAAGAGCAAAAGCCGTTTGGCGCGGCCTACCGGCCGGCGCGTTTGGGCGATGGGGGCGTTTGGGGAGGGGCTGCTGTAGTCGCTGCCGCAGGCTGCGAACGACCGAGAAGCTGGCGTTGGGTGTTGAGGTTTCCGAAGGCATTTGTCAGCGATGCAAGTCGGGAAAATCTCTTTCTTTTGTAAGGTTGGTAGGAGACGTTCTTAGGCGCTTGTGACTGCATAATTTGCTGGCTAGTCTTCGGGACGTCACTGCAGTTTAGTGTCCGGGGTTAGCAGCCTGAGTTCAGGGATTTCGGTCCCGTACCCAGTCAGTGGAGTTTCTACTTGTTCTGATAGGTTATGGCGACTCCATTCATTCGGAGGAGCTTCATGAAACGTTCAAATTCGACCTCTCATATCTCGCGTGCTCGTCGTTTATGCGATTTCAAGCACGATGCTGCCAACCACGCAGTGCTCAAAGCCCTTAGAGAAACGGTCAGCACGCCCATTGGCGCTGGTTCCCCCTTCATCGTGCGCCCCGGTATCAGTGCCGAGGAAGCCTTGCTCCACGTGTCCATGTTGCTCAAGGCGGCCGAGGAGGTGTCCGACGAGATCACCGAGCAGGCCAGCGGCATCGAGCGTGGCCTGATCTGGTCCCTGGTGCATTCGGTGGAAATGGCCCGTGGCGTGGTCGATGCCTTGCTTGATGGCAATCGCTCGGTTTCGTAGTCGAGATTTTCCGCCCGTTTGGCAAGGGGCTCCGGCTCCCTTGCCATCAGGTTCAGAGGGGGGCAGTCAATCGACGGCCTGGTTTTTCACCATGAGCAAGGCTGCACCCATGGTCATCAGTACGCCGCCAAAGAATCGGCTCTGAATGCTCAGGGCCGATGGGCTGCGCAGGTAGTGTTGCAGTCGGTTGGCGCTGTAGGCGTAGGTTGTCATCACCAGCGTATCCACCAGGGTCATGGTCACGGCCATGAGTGCAAGTTGAGGGACTAAGGGCAGTGTCTGGTTTATGAACTGGGGCAGGATGGCCACCATGAAAACAATGCCTTTGGGGTTGGATACGTTAGTTGCAAATCCGGTCAGGAAGAGTCGGGTGGTCGGGACGCTGAAGTGTCCTGCTTCAGCCTGGCTTTGAGTTCTTGCACTGCGCCATTGAACGAGTCCGAGCCAGATCAAGTAGAGGGCGCCAATGACTTTGATCACGCCGAACCAGAATCCGGAGGCCAGTAATAGAGAGCCCACTCCCACTCCTGCCAACAAGAGTATGAGCGCGCCACCGGTTTCCAGGCCGGCAATGGTGAAGAAGGTCCGGCGCCAGCCAAGAAGAGTGCCATGACTCATCGCCAGAACGGCACCGCTGCCTGGAGAGATACAGATGAAGATGCAGGCTATTAAGTAAGTGATCCATGTTTCAGCTTCCACGTTAACCTCCGGTGTTTGGCTGTTATTCAGTTGGTCGGTATTACAATTGCTGGGGTCAGTCCATGTGACTGGGGCGTATGCCCAGTCCGGCAGAGGCATCGATGACGCAACCATGCAATACGGTGGATTCAGGTTCTAATAGTTTGGCGACCCAGTGGGCTATTTCCTCAGGCTGGATAAGACGCCTTTTAGGGAGTTTTTGGACAAAGAGGGCTCGTTCCGACGGGCTCAGTTTATTCAGGGTACTGGCCTTAAACATCGATGTTTCGGTCGCTCCAGGGCAGAGGGTGAACACATCGATGCCAGAGTCCGTGTTCTCCGTGGCTATCTGTTTGGCCAGATAGCTCAGGGCCGCCTTGCTCATTCCGTCGCTGTAGCGAAAGCCGGGAAATGCGGCGATGCCTCCTCCCACCGATGAAATGAAAATTATCTTTGCGTGGTTGTTTTTGATCAGGTTGGGCTTGAGTCGCCGATACAGGGAGAGGGGCCCCAAGGCATTGATTTTCAACATCGCCTCATCTAACTGATCTTCAGAGGTATCAGGGTTATTGGCATAGCCGGTGACGCTGGCGGAGCCCACTCCCGCATTGAAGACAATGCCGTACCAATCGGGTATCTCACTAAAACCGCCAGTGTTGATGGAGTTGGGGTCTGCCATATTCAAATAGTGAGCGAACACCTTGTTGGGGAACTCGCGGCATAGTTTTTCTGCGCTGGCTTTGGATCGGCAGTAGGTGAAATGCGTTTCGTAGCCCTTGCTTACCAATAGGCGAATCACTTTTTCGCCAATTCCTTTTCCGCCACCGGTTACTAATATTCTTTTTTTATTATTCATGTTCGGCTCGGTTGCTTATATCGGAACGGGCGAGCTTAGCGTTTCGGTTGTTTTGGGTAGGTAGGATCAAACTTGATGTAGAACTGATTTTTCAGATGCTGCCAATGATTGTTCTTGTTGTGTTGCACGGCAGGGCAGCAGGTTAAAGGCGGCTGGTTCCAAGTCCCCTGTCACACCCCCTTCATCCCCGCTGACTAAGGTTGCCTTTTGACCATTGTCAGGGAGTCACCATGAGCGAGATCAACCTCGGCCGTCGTCGGATCATGCAAATCGCCGGGGCGGGGCTGTTGCTGCCGAGTCTGGCGCCGGCGGTGATTGCGTCGGTCAAGGATCGGCCGCAGCTCACCGATGGGGTGCAGTCCGGGGATCTGCTGGGGGATAAGGCGATGATCTGGAGCCGCAGCGATCGACCGGCGCGGATGGTGGTGGAGTGGGACACGCGAAGCATGTTCAGCAACCCTCGGCGTTTCATCTCGCCCCTGGCCGATGCGCGGACCGACTTCACGGCGCGGGTGGAGTTGACCGGGTTGCCGGCCGATCAGGCGATCTTCTATCGGGTGACCTTCGAGGATGCGCAATCCGGTGTGGCCAGTGAGCCGTGGTTCGGCCATTTGCGCAGTGCGCCGTCGCAACGCCGGGACATCCGTTTTGTCTGGAGCGGCGACACGGTGGGCCAGGGCTTCGGCATCAACCCGGACATCGGTGGCATGCGCATTTATGAGGCCATGCGCCTGCGTTTGCCGGACTTCTTTATCCACAGCGGCGACACCATTTACGCCGACGGCCCGGTGCCGGCGCAGTTGACCGTGGAGGACGGGCGCGTCTGGCGCAATATCACCACCGAGGCCAAGAGCAAGGTGGCTGAAACCCTCGATGAATATCGGGGCAATTACCGCTACAACCTGATGGACGACAACCTGCGTCGCTTCAACGCCGAGGTGCCGCAGATCTGGCAGTGGGACGACCACGAGGTGGTCAACAACTGGTCGCCCGGCAAGCAGTTGGACGAGCGCTACGCGGTCAAGGACATCCAGACCCTGGTGGGCCGCGCGCGGCAGGCGTGGCTTGAGTATGCGCCGATGCGTCGGCAGAGCGCCGATGGCGGCGGGCGGATTTACCGCAAGCTCAGCTATGGGCCGCTGCTGGATGTGTTCGTGCTGGACATGCGCAGTTATCGCGGGGCCAACGATGACAACCTTGGTGGCGAGAAGCCCTTCCTGGGCCGCGAGCAGCTGGATTGGTTGAAGCGTGAACTCAAGGATTCGCAGGCCCAGTGGAAAGTGGTGGCGGCGGACATGCCCATTGGCCTGGGTGTACCGGATGGCGAGGTCAGCCCGGGCGTGGCGCGCTGGGAGGCGATTGCCAACGGCGACCCGGGACCGGCCCAGGGGCGTGAGCTGGAGATTGCCGAATTGCTGGCGCATCTGCGCAAGCATCAGGTTCGCAACCATGTGTGGCTGACGGCGGACGTGCATTACTGTGCGGCTCACCATTACCACCCGGATCGCGCGGCGTTCCAGGATTTCGAGCCGTTCTGGGAGTTTGTTGCCGGCCCCCTGAATGCCGGGAGTTTCGGGCCCAATGTGCTGGACAAGACCTTCGGCCCGGAAGTGGTGTTCCAGAAGGCGCCACCCGCGCAGAACACCTCGCCCTTTGCCGGTTTTCAGTTCTTTGGCGAAGTGCAGATCGACGGGCAGACGGCGGAGCTGAAGGTGATCCTGCGGGACCTGGATGGCGTGGCGGTGTACGAACACAACCTTCAACCGGTGTAACCCTCCTCGCCAGCCCCCCCGTCCCGTAGGAGCCGGCTTGCCGGCGAAGAGGCCCTTGAGCCTTGCGCCGTTCTGACGGGCGCCTTCGCTGGCAAGCCAGCTCCTACGCAGGAGTGGGGCCACAGGATTGGTGTAGGAGCCGGCTTGCCGGCGAAGAGGCCCTTGAGCCTTGCGCTGTTTTGACGGGTGCCTTCGCTGGCAAGCCAGCTCCTACGCAGGAGGGGGCTGCAGGAGTGGTGTAGGAGCCGGCTTGCCGGCGAAGAGGGCCTTGAGCCCTGCGCTGTTCTGACGGGCACCTTCGCTGGCAAGCCAGCTCCTACGCAGGAGGGGGCCACAGGATTGGTGTAGGAGCCGGCTTGCCGGCGAAGCGTCTGACGCCTCAGTAAACGTCGCGGCGGTAGCGCCCCTGTTCGATCAAGCGTTCGACCTGGTCTGCGCCCAGTACCTCGTTGAGCACTTGATCCACCCCCGACGCCATGCCCTGCAAGCTGCCGCAGATGTAGATCGCGGCGCCGTCGGCCAGCCATTTCTTCAGTTCGTCGGCCGCTTGGCGCAGGCGGTCCTGGACGTAGACCTTCTGGGCCTGGTCCCGGGAGAACGCCAGGTCCAGGCGGCTCAGGTCGCCGCGGGTGCGCCATTCCTGCAGTTCGTCCTTGCAGTAGAAGTCATGCTCGGCATTGCGCTCGCCAAAGATCAGCCAGTTGCGTTGCTGGCCCTCGGCTATGCGTGCCTTGAGCAGGCTGCGCAAGCCGGCCAGGCCGGTGCCGTTGCCCAGCAGAATCAGCGGGCAGGGTTCGGCCGGCAGGTGGAAGCCGCTGTTGCGCCGTACCCGCAGGCTGATGCTCGAACCCACCGCCGCGTGTTCGGTGAGCCAGCCGGAGCCAATCCCCAGGCTGCCATCGGGGCGGCATTCCTGGCGCACCAGCAATTCCAGGCAGCCATCGGCGGCAATCGAGGCGATGGAGTACTCGCGCATGTTCAAGGGCACCAGGGCATCCACCAGGGCCTGGGCGTGCAGGCCGATCAAATGGGCGCGGTTTTCCGGAAGCTGGCGGCTGCCCAGGGCTTGTTCGAGGCTTTCCTGCAGGCCGTCCAGTTGCACCGGGGTGCTGCCGGAGAGGCCCAGGCCCGCGAGGAAGTCCGCCACTGCGCCACGGCTGTTGCGCGGCATGACTTCCACCAGATCCCCGGCCAGCCAGCTGCTGGCGCTGGGGGCCAGCAGTTGCAGCAGGTAGACCCCGGAGCCGCTGCTCTCAGGATTGAGCAGGCTGCGGCTTTTCAAGGTCCAGTTGTCGAACGCTGGGGCCCGCCACAGATCCACCGGCGCATGGCCGATGAGTTGTCCCAGTTGTTGCTGCCAGTGGCGCAGGGCGTAGCTGTCGCCGCTGTCCACTTCGATAGGGGCGAACAGAGTGCTGGCGCCCTGGTTCGCCAGCCAGTCATGCAGGCGCCGGGCAAAACCGCAGAAGTGCAGGTACTGGCGGTCGCCCAGGCCGAGTACCGCGTAGTGCAGCCCGGGCAGCGACAGCTCGCGGCCCAGCAGTTTGCGCTCGAAGCCGCGTGCGCTGTCCGGGGCTTCGCCGTCGCCAAAGGTGCTGACCACGAACAGCGCACGCTGGGCGCCACGCAGGTCCTGCTCACCGAGATCGCCCAGGGGCAGGACCCGGGCGGCGATCCCCGCAGTCTGCAGTTGCCCGGCGGTCTGCCAGGCCAGTTGTTCGGCAAAACCGCTCTGGCTGGCGAAGCCGATCAGCCACGCCGAGCCGTCGTCGACGGGGTTTGCCAGGCCCTGGCGTGCGTCCTTGATCTGGCGCTTCTTGCGCCGGCGATCCAGGTACAGCAGCCAGCCGGTGACGAAGAACAGCGGCATGCTCAGTGAGGCCAGGGTCAGGGCGATGCGCCCGATCAGGCCGAAGTAGCTGCCCACGTGCAGGGCGTAGACGCTGGTGAGCAGTTGCGCCTTGACGCTCTGCTCGGCGTAGCGCTGGTGGCGACTGATGACCCCGGTGACGGGATCCAGGGTCAGCTGGTTCAGGGCGCGATCGTGGGGCGAGTCCTTGAGCAGGTAGAACACTGTCGCCGGTTGGCCGGCCACGGCGGGCATGCGGATGTTGTAGGCGCTGAGGTCCTTGCCGGCGGCGCTGTAGAGGCTGCTCCACAGGGCGTTGTAGTCCGCCACCGGGGCCGGGCCCTTGGGCGGTGGGCCGCCGCGACCGCCGCGCTGGCGCTCACTGTGTGGCGCGTCGGAGAGCAGCTTGGTCAGGCCTTCCCGGTACCAGTCGTAGGACCAGTACAGGCCGGTGAGGGCGAACAAGAGGTAAAACAACAGGCACCAGGTGCCGAACACCGCGTGCAGGTCCCAGTTGAAACCGCGGCCTTTCTTGGCCCAGTCCAGGGTCAGCCATACCCGCCAGTTGCCGACCTGGCGCGGCCAGCGCAGGTACAGCCCGGACAGGCAGAAGAAGATCAGGATCAGGGTGCAGGCGCCGGTGATCTGCCGGCCGGTGTCGCCGATGGCCAGGAAACGGTGCAGTTGCAGCATGAGGCCGAAGAAGTCCTGGCCGACCGCGTCACCCAGGAGCTCGCCGGTGTAGGGGTCGAAGTAGCGCATCTGGCCACGGCGTTCGCCCGGCGGCGGGGTGAAGAACACCCGCGCGGCGTTGCCGCTGTCGGTTTCCACCCAGAGCATGGACACGGTCTGGCCTTCGGCGGCCTGGATTTTCTCCACCAGTTCGGCGGGCGGCAGCGCCCCGGCGGGGAGCTTGTCGACTTGCAGCACCGATGGGTTGAGGGCGCGCAGGATCTCGTCCTGGAACGACACCGTCGCCCCGGTGATGCCCATCAGGGCCAGGATCAGCCCCGCGCTGATGCCGAAGAACCAGTGCAGCTGGAACAGGGTTTTCTTCAACACGTCGACCGCCTTGTACGTCCAGAGAGGTGAAACACGGCGCGCAGTATGCCGTGGGTTGTCGAGAAGCATTCGTTTTTACACGCAAAAGCCCCAGGCATTCGGATGCGTGGGGCTTGGGCGCCTGTAGCCGGGGCCACAGGTGGGTGTTGCGCTGGATCAGAAGTGGAAGTTGGCACTCATCAGCGCGGTACGGCCGGCGGCCACGTGGGCGTAATGGGTCTGGAAGACCTGATCGAAGTAACGCTTGTCGGTCAGGTTCTGCACGTTGAGTTGCAGGTCGACGTTCTTGGTCAGCTTGTAGCTGGCCATGGCGTCGTAGCGCCAGTAGGACGGTATTTCCACCGAGTTGGCGATGTTGCCGAACTGGGAATCGACGAAGGTGGCGCCGGCACCGACAGTGAGGCGTTCCGGGATCAGGTCATAGGTCGACCACAGGGTGAAGTTGTTCCGTGGCGTGCTCGGGGTGTGGTTGCCCTCGTCCGCCGCCAGGGTGGTTTTCACCACTTCGCTTTCCATGTAGGTGTAGCCGCCGTAGACCTTCCAGTTGCGGGTCAGCTTGCCGCTATAGGTCAGCTCCAGGCCATTGACCCGTTGTTCGCCGTCCAGCACCTGGGTGGCGCCGCCATCCGGATCGTTGATCCGCGCATTGGTTTTCTCGGTGCGGAACAGGGCGGCGGTCAACGACAGATCGTCATCGAAGAAGTCCCACTTGGTGCCCACTTCATAGTTGCGGTTCTTTTCCGGGGCCAGGCTGCTGTTGTTCGCCGCCAGGTCCAGTCCACCGTTGCCGCTGGTTTCACCTGCCGGGTTGCTGGAGGTGGAGTAGGCCGCGTAGACGCTGCCGTTGGGCAGCGGTTTGTAGACCACGCCGATCTGGTAGTTCCACAGCTGCGAGTTGTTTTCGCGGGCGAACTCGCCCACTGGGGCACGGGTGGCGTAGCCGCTGGAACGGGTCTGGTAATCGTCGAAACGCAGGCCCAGGTTCAACGACCATTGCTCATTGAACTTCAGGGTGTCGAACACGTAGGCCGCAGCGGTCTTGGTGTCGGTATCGGTGTAGGCCGCGCTGTCCTTGATGGTGCCGTTCCAGCCGGCGCCCGGCGTCGGGTTGTTGAGGCTGGTGCAGTCGCCGTTGGCGATCAGGGCCGCGTTACAGGTGCTGCCGTTGACCGCCGAGGTCACGTCGTAGGCACGGTTGTGGGTATCCACGTAGGAGAACTCGATACCGGTCACCAGGCTGTGCTCGATGAAACCGGTGTCGAACTTGGCGCTCAGGTCGGTCTGGTTGGTCCAGCCCTTGGAGGTCGAGTTGCGGCTTTTCGGGCTGCGGTAGACGGTGCCATTGGCCACGTTGCCACGGCTGTCGTCCGGGTTGGTGACGACGTAGTCCAGGGTCGAGCGCGACAGGCGGAAGCTGTTGGACAGGGTCAGGTTGTCGTTCAGGTCGTGTTCGATCTTGATCGTGCCGCTGTCTTCGCTGGTCTTGCGGTAGTCGCGGCCGGTGAGGCCGTAGAAGTTGTCACGATTGACGCTGACAGGTTTGTCGACGTTGTACTTGCTGCGGCGGGTGCCGCTGTTGGTCAGCGGGATGCCGTAGTCCGGAATGTCATCGGTGTTGAGGTGGTAGTAGCCCACGGTGACCCGAGTGTCGGTACCCAGGCCGAAGGCGAAGGAGGGCGCCACGCCCCAGCGGCTGACTTCCACGGCGTCGCGACCGGCCACGTTGGCCTCGTGCTTCATCAGGTTCAGGCGAAAGGCCGAACTGTCGGTCATCTGCTGGTTGAGGTCCAGGGTGGTGCGTTTGGTCTGGTCAGAGCCCCAGGTGAACCCCCCGTTGTAGGAGTTGCCCAGCTTGGCGGTCTTGGAGATCAGGTTCAGGCTGCCGCCGGTGGAGCCGGCGCCGGTAAAGGCCGAGCCTGGGCCCTTGCTGACTTCGATGGACTCGACGTTGAAGATCTCCCGGCTTTGCGAGGCCGGATCACGCATGCCGTCGATGAACACGTCGCTTTCGGCGTTGAAGCCGCGAATGATCGGGCGGTCACCGGCCGGGTTGCCGCCTTCACCGGCCCCGAAGGTAATCCCGGGCGTGGTGCGCAGGGCATCCACCAGGCTGGTGGCCGCAGTGTCCCGCATCACTTGCTGGGGAATCACCGTCACGCTTTTCGGCGTTTCCCGAAGTGGGGCGGTGTATTTTTTCGACGAGGAGGTGTCGACCTTGTAAGACGTCTGCTCCTGGGCCTCACCACTAATGCTGGTGGCATCCAGGGCAATGGCCTTGCCCGCGGTCTTTTGCTGGGTGTCTTCGGCGGCCTGAACCATATGGCCCGCGGAGCCGGCGGTAATCGCCACGCCAATGGCGGAGGCCAGCAGGCGCGGTGAACTGACAGCGGATGGTGGTTGTTGGCGTGACATGGTGGTTTCCCTCCCCAAGGATTTGAGGTCGCGGAATATAGGGGAAAGAAACAATCGTTATCAATTGCGAAACGTTACTATTCGCACTGAATTTACAATCTTTACAATTTATCCTTACGGTTTTTGCGTTCTCATTCGTCACCGGGTTTTACACAGTCAATAAGAATCAATATCATTGACGACCTTTCGCTGCTCAGGTACCTGGCCATGTTGCTGCACATCCCCGGCGTGTTCACCCGTGATGAAGTGGGGCGTATCCGAGAAGCCCTGGAGCAGGCGGACTGGGCGGATGGCAAGATCACTGCCGGTTACCAGTCGGCCAAGGCCAAGCACAACCTGCAGTTGCCCGAAGGGCATCCGCTGGCCCAGGAGATCGGCGCGGCGATGCTCGAGCGCCTGTGGCAGAACCCGCTGTTCATGTCCGCCGCCTTGCCGCACAAGGTGTTCCCGCCGCTGATCAACTGCTACACCGCCGGCGGCAGTTTCGACTTCCATATCGACAACGCCGTGCGCCAGCCCAAGGGCAGCGCGGAGCGGGTGCGCACCGACCTGTCGTCGACCCTGTTCTTCAGCGACCCCGAGGACTATGACGGGGGGGAACTGGAGATCCAGGACACCTACGGCCTGCAGCGGGTCAAGCTGCCGGCGGGGGACATGGTGCTGTACCCCGGCACCAGCCTGCACAAGGTCAACCCGGTGACCCGTGGCGCTCGCTACGCCTCGTTCTTCTGGACCCAGAGCCTGGTGCGCGAGGACAGCCAGCGCGCCTTGCTGTTCGAGATGGACGGGGCGATCCAGGAACTGACCCGGGACGTGCCCGAGCATCCTTCGCTGATCCGCCTGACCGGCACCTATCACAACCTGCTGCGGCGCTGGGTCGAGGTGTAGGCGGTGACTGTTCAACTTCGCCGCAAGGAAGTCCTCGACGGCGCGCAACTGAGCGCCATGCTCCAGCAAAGCCCGTCCCGCGCGGCCCAGGCGATCCTGGTGGCTGCTGGCGAGGGCCTGGTGGAGGCCCAGGCGCTGCTGGGGCAGATCCTCCTCGACGGCCACGGCATCCAGCAGGACCAGGCCCTGGCCTTGCGCTGGTTCGACATCGCCGCCCAAGGCGGGCACCTGATGGCCCGCAACATGCTCGGGCGCTGCCATGAACATGGCTGGGGCTGCCCGGCCGATGCCGCCCGCGCTGCCGGGCATTATCGATTGGCCGCCGAAGCGGGGCTGGACTGGGGCCTGTACAACTACGCCAACCTGCTGGCCACTGGCCGTGGCGTGGCGCAGAACCATGCCCTGGCCCTGGCCTGCTACCGCCGTGCGGCAGACCTTGGCCATGCCAAATCGATGAACCTGCTGGGGCGTTACCTGGAGGAAGGGCTGGTCTGTCCGGCCGACCCCGAGGCGGCCCGGGACTGGTACCGGCGTTCGGCCGAGGGTGGAGACTTTCGCGGACAGTTCAGCTATGCGGCGGTGCTGGCCGATGCCGGGCGGATCGACGAAGCGGTGGATTGGCTGAAGCGCGCCCTGGTCGGCGGCAATCTGAACTTCCTGCGGGTGGCTTGCGCCGAGTTGCTTAATGCCACGCATCCCGAGATTCGCCAACTGGCCCAGGCTTATCAGCAGCGGGCGGTGGAGCTGGGTGACGCACCGCAATGACCTGGAGGCGCAGGCTTGTCTGCGAAGGGGGCAGACCCAGGCAATGGGGCGTCTGCGTTTCGCGAGCAAGCTCGCTCCTACAGGTACGGATGTGTGTTCGGATACAAAAAAGCCCATGACACGTCATGGGCTTTTTCTTGCAGTTTGTCGCTAACAGCTAGCCACTGCCCTTACAGGTAGAAGGCCTTCAGCGGCGGGAAGCCGTTGAATTCCACCGCGCTGTAGCTGGTGGTGTAGGCACCGGTGGACAGCCAGTACAGGCGGTCGCCGATGGCCAGGTTCAGCGGCAGGCCGTACTTGTAGTTTTCGTACATGATGTCGGCGCTGTCGCAGGTCGGACCGGCGATCACCACTTCTTCGACTTCACCTTTCTTCTCGGTCCAGATCGGGAACTTGATCGACTCGTCCATGGTTTCGATCAGGCCGGAGAATTTGCCCACGTCGGTGTAGACCCAGCGCTCGACGGCAGTGCGGGATTTGCGCGCCACCAGTACCACTTCGCTGACCAGGATGCCGGCGTTGGCGATCAACGAACGGCCCGGCTCGAGGATGATTTCCGGCAGGTCGTCACCGAAGTCTTCCTTGAGGAAGCGGATGATTTCCTCGGCGTAGGTTTCCAGGCTGTTGGTGCGGGTGATGTAGTTGGCCGGGAAGCCGCCACCCATGTTGATCAGCTTGAGTTCGATGCCGTCTTCTTCCTTCAGGCGTTCGAAGATCACTTTGACCTTGGCGATCGCCGCGTCCCAGACGCTGATGTCGCGCTGTTGCGAACCGACGTGGAACGACACGCCATAAGGCACCAGGCCCAGGTCGCGGGCGAGGATCAGCAGGTCCATGGCCATGTCGGTCTGGCAGCCGAACTTGCGCGACAGCGGCCAGTCGGCGGTGGTGGAACCTTCGGTGAGGATGCGCACGTAGACTTTCGAACCCGGGGCGGCCTTGGCGATGTTGCGCAGGTCGGCTTCGGAGTCGGTGGCATACAGGCGCACGCCCTTCTCATAGAAGTAGCGGATGTCCTTGGACTTCTTGATGGTGTTGCCGTAGCTGATGTTGGCCGGGTTGACGCCGCGGCTCAGCACTTTGTCCAGCTCGTAGATCGAGGCGATGTCGAAGCTGGAGCCTTTTTCGTGCAGCAGGTCGATGATCTCGACGGCCGGGTTGGCCTTGACCGCGTAGTAGACCTTGGCGAATTCGAAACCGGCGCGCAGGTCGTCGTAGGCCTGGGCGATCATCTGGGTATCGATGACCACGAATGGGGTTTCTTGCTTGTCGGCGAACGCCTTCATTTTTTGAAAGGTTTCGCGCGCAAAATAGTCTTCGACGTTAATCGACATGCGTTGGGAGCTCCTACTGGCAAACGTTAGAAATCAATGGGTGCAAATGAACGTCCTCCGTATCCCCACTTTGGTTCGCCTACTTCCCAAGGCATGTCGCCGAAAGCAAAAAGGCCATGGGCAATCTGCCCTTGGCCTTGCTGTCTCGTCGTCAGTACTTGAGCCGGATGGATCGTTTCCAGCATGGACGTTCGGCGCGAACTTTAGGCGGTGAGGGGCCTGAGATCAACAAAAAATGTCGCGTTTTTGCACTTGTCTGACGTGCGTTGACGACACCTCTCTTTGTAGCCGACACAGATGACGGACAGATGTTCCCGAAGAATTCACGGGTGTTAAAAATACCTGCACGTTCGACGCTTTTGCGCGCCAAGTGGCTGGAAAGTGTCAAGTCGTCAACATCGGCGACGTTAGCGGCGAGAGGCGGGTGTGAGGGGGATTTTGGCTGTTTCGGAAGGTGTCGCCGGACAGCGTTCAAGGGGGTGGCTGTTGATATTTTTTTCCGGCGCGTTGGCGGACAAAAAACCTTGTGGCGAGGGAGCTTGCTCCCGCGGACTGCGCAGCAGTTCCACTCTTTTTTGCCAAGAGGGGCCGCTTCGCGGCCCAGCGGGAGCAAGCTCCCTCGCCACAGGTTCGTTGTTGGCTATTTATTGATCAGGCAACCACCGCTTCAGCCGGTGAGACGATATTGGTCTTCATCCCCCGTGAACGCCCCGAGCTCAGGTAGGCAGCAATGGATTCCTGGGTCACTTCCCCCAGGAACACTCGTTCGGCATCCAGCACCGGCAGCCACGAGCGGTTGAACTCGTACATGCGTGACAGAAGAATCCGCAGGTGCTCGTCGTAGGCGGCAGTGGCGTTGAATTCGCGCAGGAACTGGGCGCAGGTGCCGGTCTGACGGTGCAGGTCGCGACGGCGTACATAACCCAGGGCCTTGTTCTCGGCGCAGGTCACCACCACGTAGCGGCGGTCGTGTTCGTCCATCAATTCCAGGGCTTCGGCCACCGGGGTTTCCGGGCTGACCGACGGGGCGTTGTCTGCCGCGTCTTCGGCCTTGACCAGCAACAGGCGCTTGAGGGTGCTGTCCTGGCCGACGAAGTTGCTGACGAAGTCGTCCGCCGGGTGGGCGAGCAGGGTGTCCGGGTGATCGATCTGCAGCAGCTTGCCGGCGCGGAAGATGGCGATCTTGTCCCCCAGCTTGATGGCTTCGTCGATGTCGTGGCTGACCATGATCACGGTCTTGTTCAGCGCGCGCTGCATCTCGAAGAACTCGTTCTGGATCATCTCGCGGTTGATCGGGTCCACCGCGCCGAAGGGTTCGTCCATCAGCAGCAGCGGGGCGTCCGCCGCCAGGGCGCGAATCACCCCGATGCGCTGCTGCTGGCCGCCGGACAGTTCCCGCGGATAGCGGTGCAGGTACTGCTTGGGTTCGAGCTTGATCATGCTCATCAGCTCGCGGGCACGGTCGTGGCATTTCTGCTTGTCCCAGCCCAGCAGTTTGGGCACCACCACGATGTTTTCCTCGATGGTCATGTTGGGGAACAGGCCGATCTGCTGGATCACGTAGCCGATGTTGCGGCGCAGGGTGACTTCGTCGAGGTCGGTGGTGTCTTCGCCGTTGATCAGGATCTTGCCCGAGGTGGGTTTGATCAGGCGGTTGATCATCTTCAGCGTGGTGCTTTTGCCGCAGCCCGAAGGGCCGAGGAATACGCAAATTTCGCCTTCATTGACGGTCAGGCTTACGGAGTCAACGGCGGTGATGGTCTTGCCGTTGCTTTGGAAGGTCTTGGTCAGCTTTTGAAGTTCGATCATTTGAGCAGTCCTTTTGGTGTCAGCGAGCGTTGCAGCCATTGCAGAAGCAGGTCGGCGAAGATGGCCAGGAGACTGACCAGCACCGCGCCGACGATCAGCATCGACATGTCGCTGCGGCTGATGGAAGCAAGAATGAGTACGCCCAGGCCGCCGGCGCCGATGGTGGCGGCGATGGTCATGACGCCGATGTTCATCACCACGGCGGTGCGTACCCCGGCGAGGATCACCGGCACCGCGATGGGCAACTCGACCATGCGCAGGCGCTGGCCGAAGGTCATGCCGATACCGCGGGCGGCTTCACGGATGCCCGGTTCGACGCCGGTCAGCGCCAGGTAGGTGTTGCGCATGATCGGCAGCAGCGAATAGAGGAACACTGCCGTGATGGCCGGCAGCGGGCCCAGGCCCTGGCCGAACTTGGAGTAGAACGGCAGCAGCAGGCCGAACAGGGCGATGGACGGAATGGTCAGCAACACCGTGGCGCTGGCCTGCAGCGGGCCGGCCAGGGTCGGGAAGCGGGTCATCAGGATGCCCAGGGGCACACCGAAGACAATTGCCAGGCTCACGGCGATGCCCACCAGGGTGATGTGCTGCCAGGTCAGGTGCAGGACCTGGGCCCAATCGAGATGGGAAAAGGCGTTTAAAAATTCCATGTCTTCTCCTCTCTATCAGTGGTTGATCGGATGCTGGCGCAGGAAATCTGCGGCCACGGCGGAAGGGCTTTCATGGTCGACATCGACCCGCGCGTTCAGCTGGCGCATGGTTTCGTCATCGAACAGCGCCGCCAGCGGCTTGAGGTCCGCCGCCAGTTGCGGATGGGCGTCGAGGTACACCTGACGCACCACGGGGGCGGCGGTGTAGTCCGGGAAGTAGTGCTTGTCGTCCTCCAGCAGCTTGAGCTTGAAGGCGTTGAGCCGACCGTCGGTGGTGTAGACCAGGCCGGCGAACACCTGGCCGTTGCGCAGGGCGGTGTAGACCAGGCCGGCATCCATTTGCCGGGTGTTTTTGCGGGTCAGGTTCATCTCATACAGCTTGACCATGCCGGCCATGCCGTCGGAGCGGTTGGCGAACTCGGTGTCCAGGGCCACCAGGCGGTTCTCCTCGGGTTTTTCGGCCAGGGCTCGGGTCAGGTCGCTGATGCTGTTGATCTGTGGATGTTCCTTGGCCACGTTCTCCGGCAGGGCCAGGGCGTAGGTGTTGCTGAACTTGGACGGCGCCAACCAGACCAGGCCTTTTTTCGCGTCGAGTTCTTTGACTCGGGCGTAGGACTGCTGGCTGTCGAGCTTCTCGTCGATGTGGTTGTAGGCCACCAGCGACACCCCGGTGTATTCCCAGATCAGGTCCAGTTGTCCGCTTTCCTGGGCGCTGCGGGCCAGGTTGCTGCCCAGGCCGCCGGTGACGCGGGTGTCGTAACCCTTGCTGCGCAGGTACTGGGAGGTGATTTCCGCCAGCAGGGTCTGTTCGGTGAAGACCCGGGCGCCAATGCGGATCAGCGGTTTTTCCGCGGCGTGGGCCAGCCCGGCGAACAGCAGGGCACAGCCGAGTATCAGACTTAGTTTTTTCATGTCGATTCCTTGTCTCTGACGGGCTTAGGACGGGCGCAGACCGCGTTCCAGCCAGAGGCGGCTGGCCAGGGTGACCAGGCCGTCGAGGAGCAAGGCCAGCAGCGCGGTGCAGGCGGCGCCGAGCAGCAGTTGCGGCTGATTGTTCAGGGCAATGCCGGGGAATATCAGGCTGCCCAGGCTGTTGGCGCCGATCAGGAAGGCCAGGGGCGCGGTGCCGACGTTGATCGCCAGGGCCACCCGCACGCCACCGATGATGATCGGCACGGCATTGGGCAATTCGACTTTCCACAGCACCTGGCGCGGCGTCATGCCGATGCCGACCGCGGCTTCCTTGAGGGAGCCCTGGACGTTTTTCAGGCCTTCGTAGGTGTTGCGCACGATGGGCAGCAAGGAGGCGAGGAACAACGCGAAGATGGCCGGGCCGCTGCCGATGCCGAGGATCCCCAGGGCGATGGCCAGGACGGCCAGAGGGGGGACGGTGTTACCGATGTTGAACACCTGCATGAAGCGTTCGGCGCGTCCGACCATGTTCGGGCGGCTGAGGAAGATGCCGGCGGGGATGCCCACCAGCAGTGCGGCGAGCATGGACGCCAGGACCAGGAACAGATGAGCTTGCAGGTAGAACAGTAGATCGTCGCGGTAGTGTTCGATCGTCGTGATGCCGATCCAGTGGACCAGCAGGGCCAGGAGGGCGATGACCGCAACCCCTCCTATCAGCCCTTTGCCATAGCGAATAGCCACAGGCGGACTCCTTTTGTCGGTCGGCGGGCACTTTCCCGTGTGGCAGGGCCATTCCTGGCTGCCGGGACAGTGCGCGCGAAAAGCAGCTCGTCGAATGCCGGCAAAGCGGCGGGTGAACGAGCCATGAGCGCAGCTTCGTCAAGCTAACTTGCTGATATTTCAGCCCCTGACGACAGTGCGTGACAGGGGAGTGGACGTCTCCAGGTTTTAAAAGGTTCCATACTTGGCAGCATTTAGCCACCGTTTATCTGCCGCGCGGCGACCCCGGCAACGGGGGCAGCGGTGGCCCGCGGGGTGTTCTCTGGGCTATAATCTGCGCCCTTTTTTGATCACCGCCAGGCGATTTCCCATGACCAAACAGGCCGCCGAAGTCGCGAAACGCCGCACTTTCGCCATTATTTCCCACCCGGATGCGGGTAAGACCACCATCACCGAGAAGCTGTTGCTGATGGGCAAGGCCATTGCGGTGGCGGGTACCGTCAAATCGCGTAAGTCCGACCGCCACGCCACCTCCGACTGGATGGAGATGGAAAAGCAGCGGGGTATTTCCATTACCACGTCGGTCATGCAGTTCCCTTATCGCGAACACATGATCAACCTGCTGGACACCCCGGGCCACGAAGACTTCTCGGAAGACACCTATCGCACCCTGACCGCGGTGGACTCGGCGCTGATGGTGCTGGATGGCGGTAAGGGCGTTGAGCCCCGGACCATCGCCCTGATGGACGTCTGCCGCCTGCGGGACACGCCGATCGTCAGCTTCATCAACAAACTCGACCGCGACATTCGCGACCCGATCGAGCTGCTGGACGAAATCGAAGCGGTGCTGAAGATCAAGGCCGCGCCGATCACCTGGCCGATCGGTTGCTACCGCGACTTCAAGGGCGTGTACCACCTGGCGGACGACTACATCATCGTCTACACCCCGGGCCACGGCCACGAGCGCACCGAAACCAAGATCATCGAGAAGCTCGATTCCGACGAAGCCCGCGCCCACCTGGGTGACGAGTACGAGCGCTTCATCGAGCAGTTGGAGCTGGTGCAGGGCGCCTGCCACGAGTTCAACCAGCAGGAGTTCCTCGACGGCCAGCTGACCCCGGTGTTCTTCGGTACCGCCCTGGGCAACTTCGGGGTCGACCACGTGCTGGACGCCGTGGTGGACTGGGCGCCGCTGCCGCTGCCCCGTGAAGCCAACGAGCGCGCCGTGGCGCCGCAGGAAGAAAAGTTCAGCGGTTTCGTGTTCAAGATCCAGGCCAACATGGACCCCAAGCACCGCGACCGTATCGCCTTCATGCGCATTTGCTCGGGCAAGTACGAGAAGGGCATGAAGATGCGCCACGTGCGTACCGGCAAGGACGTGCGCATCGGCGACGCCCTGACCTTCTTCTCCTCCGAGCGTGAGCAACTGGAAGAAGCCTACGCCGGCGACATCATCGGTCTGCACAACCACGGCACCATCCAGATCGGCGACACCTTCACCGAAGGCGAGGCCCTGGGCTTCACCGGGATTCCGCACTTCGCCCCGGAGCTGTTCCGCCGCGTGCGCCTGAAGGATCCGCTCAAGTCCAAGCAGTTGCGTCAGGGCCTGCAACAGCTGGCCGAAGAGGGCGCGACCCAGGTGTTCTTCCCCGAGCGCAGCAACGACATCATTCTCGGCGCCGTTGGTGTGCTGCAGTTCGATGTGGTGGCCAGCCGCCTGAAGGAGGAATACAAGGTGGAGTGCTCCTATGAGCCGATCACCGTGTGGTCCGCCCGTTGGATCGACTGCAGCGACAAGAAGAAGCTCGAAGAGTTTTCCAACAAGGCGGTGGAAAACCTTGCCCTGGACGGCGGTGGTCACCTGACCTACCTGGCGCCGACCCGGGTCAACCTGGCGCTGATGGAAGAGCGCTGGCCGGACGTGAAATTCCGCGCCACCCGCGAACACCACTAAGTTCGCCGGCAAGCCCCGAAGCCCCGCTGTCCAGACAGCGGGGCTTTTTGTTGCGCGCAGCAATGGCCCGCGCCCCTTAGGCGCTGGCTTGCCAGCGAAGGCGGCGGACGCTGTGGTGCATGGCTGGCGGGTTTCTTCGCCGGTAAGCCGGCTCCTACGGGGGGTGGTGTTTTTCAGGGCGCGCCGTTAGTCGGAAGGGCTTGGACGGCTTGGGTATCGATAGGGGGCTATCTGGCAAAGCCGGGAGATCACGACTAGTTTCAGACTGTGCTGTGGTCACTGTTCGGCAGGGTTCGCAGCCTTCGAAGATTCACCTATGAAGGGATGGAATCGACCATGAGAATTTTCCAACGCGTTGTGCTGTTGATCAAAGTGCTGGTGATGCTGTCGCTCGGAACCTCGGCGGCCTGGGCCCACAACCTGCTGCAGGTGAAAGAGCCGGGTTATCAGTCGAGCCATAGCGCACCGGTGCAGATGCTTGCCAAGTCCGACTCGGAGCCGGGCGATGAAGGCCAGGGCGGCAGTTCCGGCGATGACGACCAGACCACCGACGAGGGCGAAGGCGACAGCCAGGGCTAAAAGAAACCCCCAGCGACGGACTGATGCGCAATCCGTCGCCAGGGGCGGGTCGAACAAGGTTCAGGCGCTCCCGAAGGTAATCGGGAGCGCCTTTTTCATGGCCGCTACAGCACGAATTGCTCGGCGTAGTGGCAGGCCACTTGCCGGTTGTCCAGCGGTCGCAGGGCCGGCTCTTCAGTGCTGCAACGCTCGGTGGCGTAAGGGCAGCGCTTGTGGAAGGCGCAGCCGGGTGGCGGGTTCAGCGGGTTGGGCAATTCACCGACGATCTTGATCTTCGGCTTGTCCGGGTCCGGATGAATGGTCGGGGTCGCCGACAGCAGGGCCTGGGTGTAGGGGTGCAGCGGGCGGGTGTAGATGTCCTCCTTGGGGCCCATTTCCACCGGCCGGCCGAGGTACATCACCAGCACCTGGTCGGCGACGTGACGCACCACCGCCAGGTTGTGGGAGATGAACACGTAAGCGGTGTTGAATTCCTGCTGCAGGTCCATGAACAGGTTCAGCACCTGGGCCTGGATCGACACGTCCAGGGCCGAGGTCGGTTCATCCGCCACCAGCACCTTGGGTTGCAGCATCATCGCCCGGGCCAGGGCGATGCGCTGGCGCTGACCGCCGGAGAACATGTGCGGGTAGCGCTGGTAGTGCTCGGGGCGCAGGCCCACCTGTTTCATCATGGCCTGGACTTTCTCCCGGCGTTCGGCGGCCGACAGCTTGGTGTTGATCAACAGCGGCTCGGCCAGTTGATCGCCGATCTTCTGCCGCGGATTGAGCGAGGCATAAGGACTCTGGAACACCATCTGCACGTCTTTGCGCAGCTGCTTGCGCTGGGCCTTGTCGGCACCGGCGACTTCCTGGCCGGCGATTTTCAGCGAGCCGGAGGACGGCTCCTCGATCAGGGTCAGGGCCCGGGCCAGGGTGGACTTGCCGCAGCCGGACTCGCCGACCACGGCCAGGGTCTTGCCGGCCTCCAGCTCAAAGGACACGCCGTTGAGGGCGCGCACGGTGGCGTGGCCCTTGAACAGGCCTCGGGACACTTCGTAGTGACGGGTCAGGTCGCGGGCGGTAAGAACGACGGCCATTACGCCACCTCCTGATTCAGCGGATAGAAGCAGCGCACCAGGCTGGCGGCTTTCGGATCAAGGCTTGGACGCTGCTGACGGCAGTTGTCCTGGGCGTAGGGACAGCGGGGTGACAGCAGGCAACCCTGGGGCCGGTCGTAGCGCCCGGGGACGATGCCCGGCAGGGTCGACAGGCGGGTGGCACCGAGGCTGTGCTCGGGAATCGCCGCCAGCAGCGCTTCGCTGTAGGGGTGTGCGGGGATGTCGAACAGCTGCGGCACCTGGCCGACTTCCACGGCTTGTCCGGCGTACATCACGCAGACGCGCTGGGCGGTTTCGGCCACCACGGCCAGGTCGTGGGTGATCAGCACCAGGCCCATGTTCTGCTCTTGTTGCAGGTTGAGCAGCAGGTCCATGATCTGCGCCTGGATGGTCACGTCCAGGGCGGTGGTGGGTTCGTCGGCAATCAGCAGCTTGGGTTCGCCGGCAATGGCCATGGCGATCGCCACCCGCTGGCTCATGCCGCCGGACAGTTGGTGCGGGTAGGCGTCCATGCGGCTGGCGGCGCCGGGGATCTCGACCTTCTCCAGCAGTTCGATGGCACGCTTGCGCGCGGCCTTGCCGGACATCTTCAGGTGCAGGCGCAGCACTTCCTCGATCTGGAAGCCCACGGTGTAGCTCGGGTTCAGCGCGGTCATCGGGTCCTGGAAGACCATGGCCAGGTCCTTGCCGACGATCTGCCGGCGCTGGCGGGCGCTGAGCTTGAGCATGTCGCGGCCGTCGAAGCTCAAGGCGTCGGCGGTGACGATGCCGGGGTGCTCGATCAGGCCCATCAGGGCCATCATGGTCACCGATTTGCCGGAGCCGGACTCGCCAACGATGGCCAGCACTTCGCCCTTGTCGACCTTGAGGTCGAGGCCGTCGACCACCGGCACCGCCTTGGCGTCGCCGAAACGGACATTGAGATTCTTGATTTCGAGCAGTGACATGGGAATCTCCTCAGGCGGCGTTCTTGAGTTTCGGGTCCAGCGCATCGCGCAGGCCGTCGCCCATCAGGTTGATTGCCAGCACGCTGAGCAAAATGGTCAGGCCTGGCAGGCTCACCACCCACCAGGCGCGTTCGATGTAGTCGCGAGCCGAGGCCAGCATGGTGCCCCACTCTGGAGTCGGCGGTTGCACGCCGAGGCCGAGGAAGCCCAGGGCGGCGGCATCGAGGATCGCCGAGGAGAAGCTCAGGGTGGCCTGGACGATCAGCGGTGCCATGCAGTTGGGCAGCACGGTGATGAACATCAGGCGTGGCAGGCTGGCACCGGCCAGGCGCGCGGCCGTCACGTAGTCGCGGTTGATCTCGCCCATCACCGCGGCGCGGGTCAGGCGCACATAGGAGGGCAGGGACACCACGGCAATGGCGATCACGGTGTTGATCAGGCCCGGGCCGAGGATGGCGACAATCGCCACGGCCAGCAGCAGCGAGGGCAGGGCCAGCATGATGTCCATCAGGCGCATGATGGTCGGGCCCAGCAGACGTGGGAAGAACCCGGCGAACAGTCCCAGGAGGATCCCCGGGATCAGCGACATCACCACCGACGACAGGCCGATCAGCAGCGACAGGCGCGAGCCCTGGATCAGGCGCGACAGCAGGTCGCGGCCCAGTTCATCGGTGCCCAGCAAAAATTGCATCTGCCCGCCTTCGAGCCAGGCCGGCGGGGTCAGCAGGAAGTCGCGGTATTGCTCGCTGGGGTTGTGCGGCGCCACCCAGGGGGCGAACAGCGCGCAGAACACGATCAGCAACATGAACAGCAGGCCGGCCACCGCGCCTTTGTTGCGGGAGAAGTGCTGCCAGAATTCTTTGTACACGGACGGATAGAGCAGGCTTTGATCGACTGCTACTGAGGTAGTTGGAGTGCTCATTGGTCTTGATCTCAGCGCTGATGACGGATGCGTGGGTTGGCAAAGCCGTAGAGGATGTCCACCACGAAGTTGACCATGATCACCAGGCAGGCGATCAGCAGGATGCCGTTCTGCACCACGGGATAGTCCCGGGCGCCGATGGCTTCGATCAGCCACTTGCCGATGCCCGGCCAGGAAAAGATGGTTTCGGTCAGGACCGCACCGGCCAGCAGGGTGCCGACTTGCAGGCCGACCACTGTCAGTACCGGAATCAAGGCGTTGCGCAGGCCGTGGACGAACACCACCCGCGCCGGTGATAGGCCCTTGGCCTTGGCGGTGCGGATGTAATCCTCGCGCAGCACCTCGAGCATCGAGGAGCGGGTCATCCGCGCGATCACCGCCAGGGGAATGGTGCCCAGGACGATGGCCGGCAGGATCAGGTGGTGCAGGGCGTCGAAGAAGGCGCTGGTGTCTTCGGCCAGCAGGGTGTCGATGAGCATGAAGCCGGTTCTGGGCTCGATGTCGTAGAGCAGGTCGATGCGCCCGGACACCGGGGTCCAGCCCAGGCTCACCGAGAAGAACATGATCAGGATCAGGCCCCACCAGAAGATCGGCATCGAATAGCCCGCAAGGGAGATGCCCATGACCCCGTGGTCGAACAGCGACCCTCGCTTGAGGGCGGCGATCACCCCGGCCAAGAGCCCGATGATGCCGGCGAACAGCAGGGCGGCCATGGACAGTTCCAGGGTCGCGGGGAACAGCGAGGTGAACTCGCTCCACACGCTGGTGCGGGTGCGCAGGGACTCACCCAGGTCACCGTGGGCCAGTTTGCCGATGTAGTCCAGGTACTGGGCGTACAGCGGCTTGTTCAATCCAAGGCGTTCCATTGCCTGGGCATGCATCTCGGGGTCGACCCGACGCTCGCCCATCATGACTTCCACGGGGTCGCCGGGAATCATGCGTATCAAGGCGAAGGTCAGCAAGGTGATGCCGAAGAATGTGGGGATCAACAACCCCACACGGCGGGCAATAAAACTAAACATCTTCTGAAGTACCTCAATCAGCCGGTTAGGCGTACCCGCCACCCTTGGGGTCAAGGGCGGCAGGCGTTTCTTATCACTTCACTTGGGTGGTCGCGAAGTTGTTGGTGGTCAGGGGGCTCTGGTGGTAACCCTCGACGTTCTTGCGCATGGCGGTGAACATTTTTGGATAGGCCATGGGAATCCAGGGTTGGTCCTGTTGGAAAACCAGCAGAGCCTTTTCATAGAGCGCGGCGCGCTTGGCAGGTTCAGCGTCGGCGCGGGCCTGGTCGATCAGCTCCTGGAACTCCTTGTTGCACCAGCGGGCGTAGTTTTCGCCGTTTTTCGCTGCATCACAACTCAGGTTCGGGGTCAGGAAGTTGTCCGGGTCGCCGTTGTCCCCAGCCCAGCCGGCCGACACCATATCGTGTTCGCCGTTTTTCGCACGCTTGAGCATCTCGCCCCATTCCATGACGCGGATCTCGAGCTTGAGGCCGATCTTGGCCAGGTCGGCCTGCATCATCTGCGCACCCAGCAGGGGATTGGGGTTGGTCGGGCCGCCGCCGTTGCGGGTGAACAGGGTGATCACCGTACCGTCCGGCACCCCGGCGTCCTTGAGCAGGGCCCGGGCCTTGTCCAGATCCCGGGGCGGGTTCTTCAGGCTGTTGTTGAAGCCCAGCAGAGTCGGCGGATAAGGGCCGGTGCCGACCAGCGCATTGCCTTTGCCGTAGAGGCTATTGACGTAGGCTTCCTTGTCGAAGGCGATGTCGATGGCTTTGCGTACCCGCACGTCGCTCATGTATTTGCGGGTGGTGTTCATGGCGATGTAGCCGGTGGTCATGGCCGCCAGTTCGTCGACCTTGAGGTTGGCGTCGGCCTTGATGCTGGGGATGTCATCGGGCTTGGGGTACAGGGCGACCTGGCACTCGTTGGCCTTGAGCTTCTGCAGGCGCACGTTGTTGTCGATGGTGATCGCCAGCACCAGCGGGTCGGCCGGTGGCTTGCCGCGGAAGTAGTCCGGGTTGGCCTTGAAGCGTACCTGGGCGTCCTTGGCGTAGCGGTTGAAGATGAAGGGGCCGGTGCCGATGGGCTTGCTGTTGAGGTCGGCCGTCTTGCCTTCCTTGAGCAGCTTGTCGGCGTATTCCGCCGGGTAGATCGATGAGAAGGCCATGGCGATGTCGGCCAGGAACGGTGCCTCTCGGCGGGTCAGGGTGAAGACCACGGTGTGATCGTCGATCTTCTCGACGCTTTTGAGCAGTTCCTTGAACCCCATGCTTTCGAAGTAGGGGAAGCCCACGCTGGACTTGTCATGCCAGGGGTGCTTTGGGTCCAGCTGGCGCTGGAAGCTCCAGAGCACATCGTCGGCATTCATGTCGCGGGTCGGGGTGAAGTAGTCGGTGCTGTGGAACTTGACGCCCTTGCGCAGGTGGAAGGTGTATTGCAGGCCGTCCGGGCTGATGTCCCAGGACTCGGCCAGGGCCGGTTCGATGTCAGTGGTGCCGGGCTTGAAGTCCACCAGCCGGTTGAAGATGGTTTCCGCCACTGCGTCGGCCGTGACTGCAGTCGTGTACTGGACCATATCGAAGCCTTCCGGGCTGGCTTCGGTACAGACCACCAAGGGTTTGGCTGTGGCGCCGAGGGCGGCGCTCAGCAGGGCGGCGCCAATGGCCGCTTTCAGGGGAAGCATGTTCATCAGGAACCCTCTGCAATCGATTGAACCAGATTAGCTTGAACGGCGGATTCGTCATGAACCCGCCCTTCAACTGGTGGGTTAGAGAATGTTGAACGGGATGGTGGTAACCAGACGGAATTCGTTGATGTTGCCGTCGGCCTGGTTCTTGCTGGCGCGGTGCGTGGTGTAGGTGGCACGGATCGCGGTGGCTTTGAGTGGCCCGCTCTGCACGGCGTAGGAGGCGCCGATGCCGTATTCATAGTGGGTTTCGCCATCCATGGTTCTCACGCCGTAGAGTTTGCCTTCGGAGTTGATGCCGCCGTAGGCGCTGCCGGTGTAGTGGGTACCGTCGATGCCCCAGCCGCGAGCCTGGTAGACGTTGAACTTGAGGCCGGGCACGCCGTATTCGGCCATGTTCAGGCCGTAGGCGATCTGGAAGGATTTCTCGTTCGGGCCGTTGAAGTCCGAGAGCAGGGAGTTGGCCAGGTAGATGCCGTTGGTTTCATGCAGGTAGTCGAAGTACTCGTTGCCGCTGACTTCCTGGTACGAGAAGGTCAGGCTGTGGGCCTGGTGGGTCAGCCCCATGGACAGGGAGTAGGTATCGTTGTCGATCTCGCCCATCTCTTTCTTGCCGGTGTCGACGGTCTTGTAGTAGTTCAGGCCGGTGGTCAGGCTCAGCACCGAGCTGTCGCCCAGCTCGTGGGTGGCGCCGAAGTAGTACTGGTTCCAGAAGTCTTCCACCTTGGAGGCGTAGAGGCTGGTCTTCAGGCTTTTCAGCGGCTGGTAGTTGAGGCCGACGATGCTCACACGGTCGGTTTCGGCGGTGTTGCTGGTGTACTCGGAGCGGAATTTCGACAGGCTCTGTTCGGTCCGTGGCGATACCCGGTCAAAGGTGCCGGCATCGAACGACAGGTTGTTGAACTCTTCGCTGTGCAGGCTCACCCCTTCAAAGCTCGAAGGCAGCGCACGGTTGCCGATGACGTCGACGATCGGCGTGCTGAAGTTCTGCCGGCCGGCGGTCAGGGTGGTGTTGGATACGCGGAACTTGACGTTGGCCAGGCCGAGCTTGCTCCACTGGCCCACGGCGTCGCCGTCGGAATGGGTCAGGGTGCGGTTGTTCTTGCCGGCGATGTCCTTGCGGTCACGATCCAGGGCAATGGCGTTGTAGGCCGCGACTTCGGTGCTGACCCCCACGGTGCCTTCGGTGAAGCCGGAGCTGTAGTTGAGGATGGTGCCCTGGACCCAGTTGATCCGGCGTGGAGTCGAGGTGTCCACGCCATTGTGGTTGTAGGAAAAACGGTCATTGCGGCGTTTCAGCTCGTTGGCGTACCAGTTGCGCGTGGTGCCCGACAGGCTTTGCCCTTCGATGAAACCCTTGGCCTCGGCCTGGGCATTGGTGCTGTTCTGTACAGTCGGGACGAAGTCCTGGCTGACGCTCTCCGCATGGGCCGTGGCGGTGATGCTACCGATAGCCAAGGCTAACAATGCGCTGCTGCTCAGTTTCATGGGTGAAGCTCCTTTGTTTTCTTTTTTAGATGCCGGTTTTTTTCGGCCGGCTGGTTTTTGGAACTCATTCATGGCATCGCAAACGTTTGCATACGGCTTGATCGCCGAATTCAGGCAAAGCGTCTGCGTGAGGACGAAAATCGTCCCCAAGGTTTTGGCTCATCGGTTATGGGGCCAGGCTGACACCCGAGAAGGTGTTGCGGCCGAACGGGCTGACCTTGAAACCCTCGACTTTCGCGCTCAATGGCTGATTGATCATCGAGTGGGCCACCGGCGTGATCGGCACCTGCTGCTTGAGCAACTGCTGGGCCTGTTTATACAGCTCGGTGCGTTGCTGGCGGTCGGTCACTAGCTTGGCTTGCTTGATCAGCTTGTCGTACTGCGGGTCGCACCACATGGAGTAGTTGTTGCCGCCGATGGCGTCACAGCTGTACAGGGTGCCCAGCCAGTTGTCCGGGTCACCGTTGTCTCCGGTCCAGCCGATCAGGCTGATGTCGTGCTCGCCATTCTTGGTGCGCTTGATGTACTCGCCCCATTCGTAGCTGACGATCTTCACCTTGAGGCCGATCTTCGCCCAGTCGGACTGCAGCATTTCGGCCATCAGCTTGGCGTTGGGGTTGTAGGGGCGCTGCACGGGCATGGCCCAGAGGGTGATTTCCGTGCCTTCCTTGACCCCGGCGGCCTTGAGCAGTTCGCGGGCTTTTTCCGGGTTGTAGGCCGCGTCCTGGATGGTTTCGTCGTAGGACCACTGGGTCGGCGGCATGGCGTTGACCGCCAGCTGGCCGGCGCCCTGGTACACGGCGTTGAGGATGCTGGGCTTGTTCACCGCCATGTCCAGGGCCTGGCGCACTTCGAGGCGATCGAAGGGTTTGTGCTGCACGTTGTAGGCGATGTAGCCGAGGTTGAAGCCGGGCTTCTCGATGACTTGCAGTTTCGGGTCGTTTTTCAGCGCATCGATGTCCGCGGGACGCGGGTGCAGGGTCACCTGGCATTCACCGGCCCGCAGCTTCTGCACCCGCACCGAGGCATCGGTGTTGATGGCGAAGATCAACCGGTCGAGCTTGACCCGGCTCGGGTCCCAGTAGTGCGGGTTGGCGGCATAGCGGATCTGCGAGTCTTTCTGGTAACGCTGGAATACGAACGGCCCGGTGCCGATGGGCTTCTGGTTGATCTGGGCGGGGGTGCCGGCCTTGAGCAGTTGCTCGGCGTATTCGGCGGAGAGGATCGCGGCAAAGCTCATGGCCAGGTTCTGGATGAACGCCGCGTCCACGGTGTTGAGGGTCATGACCACGGTCAGCGGGTCGGTTTTCTCGACCTTGGCGATGTTCTTGTTCAGGCTCATGCCGTTGAAGTAGGGAAACTCCGTCGGGTAGGCCTTACGGAACGGATGTCCGGCGTCGAGCATGCGATTGAAGGTGAACAGCACGTCGTCGGCGTTGAGGTCGCGGCTGGGCTTGAAGTACGGGGTGCTGTGGAACTTCACCCCTTCACGCAGGTGAAAGCGGTAGGTGAGGCCGTCCTCGGATATGTCCCAGCTTTTGGCCAGGGCGGGCAGCACGTTGGTGGCGCCTTTCTCGAATTCCACCAGGCGGTTGTACAGCGGCTCGGCGGCGTCGTTGTCGGTGGCGGTGGTGTATTGCGCCGTGTCAAAGCCCGCCGGGCTGCCCTCGGAACAGAACACCAGGCTGCGCTCGGCGGCGCCGCAGATGGCGCTGGAGGCCAGCAGGCTGCCCCCTATCAGGGCGGAGAAAATCAGGGAATGACGCATAACGGTCCATCTCCATTTTTTGTTGTGATGATCAATGGACCATGGCTCCTTCCTGGAGCCTGTACAGGTCATTGATGCCAAACCATGGCTGTAGCAAATGCCCGCCGACAGACGCAGTCTTGCCTCGCCTCGACGTTAAGGGTCGAAGGCCGGGGCGTATATCCGCTGTGCCTGAAAGCCCTGTAAGAATCGGCTCTAAATTCGTGGGACCGCTCTTTGTCGAGGCGGTGTGTCGAAGGTAGGCCGGGTGCTTACGGTGTGGGCCGGTAAAACAACGGCGACGTCAGCGACGCCGCCGTTGTCGGGCCTTATTTGCCGATGCTGACGCCATAGAAGGAGTTCAAGCCGAAGGGGCTGATCTTGAAGTCCTGCACGTTGGCGCGCATGGGTTGGAACACCGTCGAGTGTGCGATAGGTGTCATCGGAACGGCGTCTTTGAGGATGTGTTGCGCCTGCTTGTACAGCTCGGTGCGTTTGGCCACATCCGACGTGGCCTTGGCTTGCTTGATCAGCGCGTCGTAAGGCTTGTCGCACCATTTCGAGAAGTTGTTGCCATTGAGCGCATCGCAGCCGAACAGGGTGCCGAGCCAGTTGTCGGGGTCACCGTTGTCACCGCTCCAGCCGATGATCATGGCCTGGTTCTCGCCGCCCTTGGAGCGTTTGATGTACTCGCCCCACTCGTAGCTGACGATGTTGACCTTGAGCCCGATCTTGGCCCAGTCGGATTGCAGCATTTCAGCCATCAGCTTGGCGTTGGGGTTGTAGGGGCGCTGTACCGGCATGGCCCACAGGGTGATCTGGGTCCCTTCCTTGATACCGGCTTCCTTGAGCAGCTGCTTGGCTTTCTCGGGGTCGTACTTGGCGTCCTTGATGCTGGTGTCATAGGACCATTGGGTCGGCGGCATGGCGTTGACCGCCAGCTGGCCCGCGCCCTGGTAGACGGAGTCGATGATTTGCGGCTTGTTGACGGCCATGTCCAGGGCCTGGCGAACCTTGAGGTCGGCCAGCGGGTTGGCGTCGGTACGGCCCTTGAGCACCGGCATCACGTTGTAGGCGATGTAGCCGAGGTTGAAGCCTGCCTGTTCAGGCATCTTCAGGTCCTTGTCTTCCTTGAGGGCCTTGAGGTCGGCCGGACGCGGGAACAGGGTCACCTGGCATTCGTTCTTCTTCAGCTTTTGAATGCGCACCGATGGGTCGGTGGTGATGGCGAAGATCAGGTTGTCGATCTTCACGTCTTCAGGCTTCCAGTAGTCCTTGTTGCCGGTGTAGCGGATGTTGGAGTCTTTCTGGTAGCTCTTGAACACGAACGGGCCAGTGCCGATCGGCTTCTGGTTGATGTCGCTGGTCTTGCCTTCCTTGAGCAGCTTGTCGGCGTACTCGGCGGACTGGATGGAGGCGAAGCTCATGGCCAGGTTCTGGATGAACGCGGCGTCCACGGTCTTGAGGGTGAACTTGACGGTCTTGTCGTCGACTTTCTCGACCTTGGTGATGTTGGTGTCCATCCCCATGTCGGTGAAGTACGGGAATTCGGTGGGGTAGGCCTTACGGAACGGCATGTCTTTGTCGAGCATGCGGGTGAAGGTGAACACTACGTCGTCGGCATTGAAGGTGCGGGTCGGGGTGAAGTACGGCGTGGTGTGGAACTTGACGCCTTCACGCAGATGGAAGGTATAGGTCAGACCGTCGTCCGAGATGTCCCAACTGGTGGCCAGGCCCGGGATGACGGCGGTGCCGCCCCGTTCAAACTGGCTGAGGCGGTTGTACAGGGTTTCGGCTGAGGCGTCGAAGTCGGTTCCGGTGGTGTACTGGCCTGGGTCGAAACCGGCCGGGCTCCCTTCAGAGCAGAACACCAGGTTAGTCGCCGCGTGGGCGAAGGGGGCGCTGGCAAGCAAGCCGGCGCTGACTAAGAACGGAAGGACTGCTTTCTTGAACATGGTGGCCTCATGATTTGTTGTCATTTTTGGTGTAGAGGGCGACCTTGTGAGTCGACCCGCCGATACTTATGCAGGCCCCATACCCAATGCAAGATGCGGGGCTGTCACAAGTCTCAAAGAGTGGAACGAACGTACAGGAATGACGCATTTGTATAAAACTTGACGCATTTGACCGTTTGCGCGGGGTGTTTCTGGTGCATACGTCGCCTTTTTCTTGGGCAGGCAGGGCGGGCCGTGCCTCCAATGGGTGCGTCGCTGGCGCGGGTGCCGACCGGCTGCCGCCAGGCCCTGGCTGGCGCACACAGGGGCGCGGCGCATTCGCCTGAGCGGATGACGGTGTTCGTTTGGTTAGGGGAGGCCGTGGGAGACGGATGCCCGGGACCTTGCAGGCGATGGCGAGTGAACAGCGCATCGTCGGCGGTGTGGGAGTCTTGGCTCGCAGTGAGGTTGTCACTGTGGAGGTTGCGGGAGGCGTTCGACCGTCCGCAGGGGTGGGTCAGCCTCGTTGTTTGCCAAACCTGAAGCGCAAAGGTCTTACACATGCAAACCTCATTTTTTCTTCTTCTAGGGCAGATCTGAGGATTGGCCTTGTGGGCCGTGGCAACTCGCCTTGCTATGGGGCGTTGATCCAGCCCCATTGACCCTGTGCGGCGACGGCGATCGCTTGTTATGTGATTGATTGTCGATTCGCCGATGCCGAAATTAAGTCATGCTGAAATCGTGGTCAACGAAAATTAAGCCTCACTAACATTTCTCTGCGCAGCAGTGCCGCTTGTGAGGTTCCATTGACGGCTGTGGACTTGGCTCAGGCCGCCGAATGATCGTCGAACAGGCCCATGGTGGTGACGGTCAGCACTTCCGCCGGGCCAGGGCCTGCATTGGCCAGGAAATGGCTCTTGGTCGCGTCGAAGTGCACCGAGTCTCCGGCACTCAGCGGGTATTGCTGACCTTCGATGGTGTAGACGATCTGCCCGGAAAGCACGTACGAAAACTCCGAACCGTCATGGGAGATCAGCTCCGACTGATAACCCACCGGTATGTTCATCTTCACCGCATTGATCAGGTTGCCGGGAAAGGAACTGGACAGCCGTTCGTAGGCCAGAGGCTGGCCCTCGATGGTGTAGCGCACCCGCTTGCCGTCGTGGGAGTCGGGCTGCGCCTGAATCGGCTGGTCGAACAGGGCGTTCAGGGGAACGTTCAGAGACTTGGCAATGTTGACCAGGGAGGAGATGGAGACCCCGGTGAGGTTGCGTTCTGCTTGGGAGAGAAAACTGGCGGTCAGTCCCGATTCACTGGCGATCTGACGCAAGGTTTTCTTGGCGGCGCGGCGATAGCGACGCAGGCGTTCGCCGATGCGATCTGCGGTCATTGACGAGACTCTTATAGGAAAGGCGCAGTATACCCGGCGGACGTCAGTAACATCTGACCTGCCCCATACCGGGGCCATAACTCTAACATCAGCGAACCGAGTTCCCCGGGTTCGGATTGAAATAGTTGGTAATGAAAAACGGCGACAACCTTTCTGCAGAAGGTTATCGCCGCTGGAAGAGGCAGGGAAAGGGTTACGGCATCAGCACTTCGATGGCGCCATCGGCGGTCATGCTGACCTGGCTGGTGCCGGCTTCCACTTCCGGAGTCACCGGTGCCGAGTCCATGCTGGCGGCCTTCATCATCATCGGCGCGCGCATGTAGGGCTGTGGATAACCGTTGCTGTTGAGGTTCAGGTTGACGATCTTGTAGCCCTTGCCACCCAGGGCATCGGTGGCCAGTTGCGCGCGGGCCTTGAACGCCTTGACCGCGTCCTTGAGCAGGGCATCTTCGCTGGCCTTGCGGGTCGGATCGGCGATGGCGAAGTCCATGCCGCCCATTTTCAGGTCGCCCAGCAGCTCACCGGTGAGCTTGGACAGCGCGGCGAAGTCGGAGCTTTCCAGACGCAGTTCGGCGCGTTCACGCCAGCCGGTGATCTTCTGCCCCTTGCCGTCGTAGATCGGGTAGCTGTTGCGGTTGCCCTGGCGCAGGGTCACGTCCTTGACCTGGCGGGCCTGCTCCAGGGCCTTGTTCATGGTGGTGGTGATTTCCGTGGCGAGCTTGGCCGGGTCGCTGTTCTGCGATTCGCTGTAGAGGGTCACGATCATCAGGTCGCGGGCCACTTCCTGGCTGACTTCGGCGCGCAGGGAAATCTGGTTGTAGTGCAGTTCATCGGCGGCCAGGGCGGGCAGGCTGGTGAGCGTGCCGGTGCTGAGGGCCAGAAGGGCGAGGCTGCGACTGAAATGCTGCATGGAAACTCCTTGAGTGCGGTCCGCAGGGTTGATCCCGACCTGCGTGAAACCTTCAGACAGGTAAGGCAGTGGCAAGTTTCAAGCCGCAAGCGGCAAGCCACTACGCTTGTAGCTGAAAGCCTGCGGCTTGCAACTGTTTTTCTGTGACGCTTTGCCGCAGTTTTGCCTGCGTCGGCGGCTGCTTGGTTATACTCCCGCCGATTGCCCTGGAGCGCTCATCAGGAGAGCTCATGCTCGCCCCCGTAAAATTGCTGTCCGCCACCCGTCAGAATCTCTGGCGGCTGACCTTCATCCGCACCCTGGTGCTGGCCGCTCAGGCCGGTTCGGTAGGGCTCGCCTATTGGCTGGACCTGTTGCCCCTGCCCTGGCTGCAACTGGGCGTGACCCTGATGTTTTCCATGGTGCTCTGTGCCTTCACGGCCATCCGCCTGCGCACCTCGTGGCCGGTGACGGAGCTGGAATATGCCCTGCAACTGGCCTGTGACCTGTTTATCCACAGCGTGCTGCTGTACTTCTCCGGGGGGTCCACCAACCCCTTCGTCTCCTATTACCTGGTGCCCCTGACGATCGCCGCCGTGACCTTGCCCTGGCGCTATTCGGTGGTGCTCTCGGGAATTGCGCTGACGCTCTATACCTTGCTGCTGGCCCGCTTCTACCCCTTGCAGACCTTCCCCATCGCCCGGGAAAACCTGCAGGTCTATGGCATGTGGCTGAGCTTCGCCCTGGCGGCAGCAGTGATCACCTTCTTCGCCGCACGCATGGCCGAAGAGCTGCGCCGCCAGGAAGAGCTGCGGGCGATCCGCCGCGAAGAGGGGCTGCGGGATCAGCAATTGCTGGCCGTGGCGACCCAGGCCGCCGGCGCCGCCCATGAGTTGGGTACACCGCTGGCGACCATGAGCGTATTGCTCAAGGAAATGCGCCAGGACCATCCCGACCCGCTGTTGCAGGATGACCTCAGTGTGCTCCAGGACCAGGTCAAGCTGTGCAAGGAAACCCTGCAACAGCTGGTGCGCGCCGCCGAGGCCAATCGCCGGCTGGCGGTGGAGATGCAGGACGTCACCCAGTGGCTGGACGAAGCCTTGAATCGCTGGCACCTGATGCGCCCCGAGGCCAGCTACCGCTTTCATCTCCTGGGAGAGGGGCCGGTGCCGCGCCTGGCGCCGCCGCCGGACCTGACCCAGGCCTTGCTCAATCTGTTGAACAATGCAGCCGATGCCTGTGCCGAGGGCCTGGAAGTGCGCCTGGACTGGGATGCGGAAAACCTCACCATCAGTATTCGCGACCACGGCGCCGGAGTACCCTTGGCCATCGC
This sequence comes from Pseudomonas sp. Os17, assembly GCF_001547895.1. Classification (NCBI taxonomy): domain Bacteria; kingdom Pseudomonadati; phylum Pseudomonadota; class Gammaproteobacteria; order Pseudomonadales; family Pseudomonadaceae; genus Pseudomonas; species Pseudomonas sp. Os17. The sequence continues at coordinate 1,007,028 of NZ_AP014627.1, forward strand.
CGAGCAGATCGGCAAGCCGTTTTTTACCACCAAGGGCAAAGGCTTCGGCCTGGGCCTGTTTTTGAGCAAGGCCAGCGTGACCCGTGCTGGCGGCTCAGTGAAACTCTACAGTCATGAGGAAGGCGGAACGCTCACTGAGCTGCGCCTGCCCCGTGCCGCCCGAGGAGACGACCATGAGTGAAGAGATCCAAGTCGAAGGCGAAGAACTGCCGCATCTGTTGCTGGTGGACGATGACGCCACCTTTACCCGGGTCATGGCCCGGGCCATGAGCCGGCGGGGCTTTCGTGTCAGTACCGCAGGTTCTGCCGAGGAGGGCCTGAGCATCGCCCAGCAGGATCTGCCGGACTACGCCGCGCTGGACCTGAAGATGGACGGTGACTCCGGTTTGGTGCTGTTGCCCAAGCTGCTGGAGCTGGATCCGGAAATGCGTGTGCTGATCCTCACCGGCTACTCGAGCATTGCGACAGCGGTGGAGGCGATCAAGCGCGGCGCCTGCAACTACCTGTGCAAGCCGGCGGACGCCGATGATGTGCTGGCCGCACTGCTCTCCGAACACGCTGACCTGGACACCCTGGTGCCGGAAAACCCGATGTCCGTGGACCGCCTGCAATGGGAGCACATTCAGCGTGTGCTGACCGAGCACGAAGGCAATATCTCCGCCACCGCCCGCGCGCTGGGCATGCATCGCCGCACCTTGCAGCGCAAACTGCAGAAGCGCCCCGTCCGTCGCTGAACCGCGACTGAACGAATGTCCGCCGGACATCGTGAAAAAGCGAGCCGATCTACTAAGATCGGCTCAATGCTTGTCCTCCTTCCAATCGAGCCTCAACGATGAATCAGAACGCTGAATACTCTGCGGTCAACGATGCTGTGCGCGGTCAATTCTTCCGACGGGTCTGGGCCATGATCACTCCTTACTGGCGCAGTGAGGAAAAGGGCAAGGCCTGGTTGCTGCTGATTGCCGTGATTGGCTTGTCATTGTTCAGCGTGGCCATCTCGGTGTGGATCAACAGTTGGTACAAGGACTTCTACAACGCCTTGCAGAAGAAGGACGAGGCGGCCTTCTGGAGCCTGATCCTGTATTTCTGCGGGATCGCCGCGGTGGCAATTCTGGGGGCGGTTTATCGTCTCTACCTGACCCAGATGCTGACCATCCGCTGGCGGGCCTGGTTGACCGAAAGACACTTTGCCCGCTGGCTTGGCAACAAGAACTACTACCGGCTGGAGCAGGGCGGCTACACCGACAACCCGGACCAGCGGATTTCCGAAGACCTCAACAGCTTCACCAGCAATACCCTGTCCCTGGGCCTGGGGCTGATTCGCAACCTGGTCAGCCTGGTGTCGTTCTCGATCATTTTGTGGGGCGTGTCCGGCAGCATCGAGGTGTTCGGCTACACCATTCCCGGCTACATGTTCTGGTGTGCGCTGGTGTATGCCGCCGTCGGCAGCTGGCTGACCCACTTGATCGGACGTCGCTTGATCGGCCTCAACAACCAGCAACAGCGTTTTGAAGCCGATCTGCGTTTCTCCATGGTGCGGGTCCGGGAGAACGCCGAGAGTATTGCCCTGTACGACGGTGAGAAAAACGAAAACCAGCGCCTGAGCAGCCGCTTCGGCAAGGTCTGGCACAACTTTTGGGACATCATGAAGGTGTCCAAGCGCCTGACCTTTTTCACCGCCGGCTACGGTCAGATCGCGATCATCTTTCCGTTCATCGTCGCCGCGCCGCGCTACTTCGCCGGCAAGATCGAACTGGGCGAGCTGATGCAGATCAACTCGGCCTTCGGCAACGTCCAGGAGAACTTCAGCTGGTTCATCAGCGCCTATTCGGATCTGGCCGCCTGGCGCGCCACCTGTGATCGTCTGCTGAGCTTTCGTCAGGCCATGAGCGAAAACGAAGAGTGCCCGCCGGCAATCGATGTGCAGCATCAGGGCGAGCAATTGCAAGTGCGTGACCTGAGCCTGGACCTGGCAGACGGCCGTCATCTGCTGGCCGGAGCCCAGATGACCGTGAATCCCGGCGAGCGGTTGATGCTCAGTGGCCGCTCCGGCAGTGGCAAGAGCACCTTGCTGCGCGCCATGGGACGGTTATGGCCGGCAGGACGTGGCAGCATTCTGCTGCCCAATCAGCGTTACCTGTTCCTGCCGCAGAAACCTTACCTGCCCATTGGCAGCCTGCGTGACGCCTTGAGTTATCCACAAGCCGGCGACAGCTATGCCCAGGAGCGTTATGCACAGGTCCTGGAGACTTGCCGCCTGCCGCACCTGGTTGCGCGCCTGGACGAAAGCAACCACTGGCAACGCATGTTGTCCCCGGGTGAACAGCAGCGTCTGGCCTTTGCCCGGGCGCTGCTCTATGCGCCGCAATGGCTGTACATGGATGAGGCGACCTCGGCCATGGATGAGGAAGACGAGGCCAGCCTGTACCAGGCACTGATCGATCAACTGCCGGGCTTGAGCATTGTCAGTGTCGGCCACCGCAGCAGTCTCAAGCGTTTCCACCCGCGGCATGTGCGCATCGAGCAGGGGCATCTGCAGGAGCAGGTTGTCACCGCTTGAGGGCGCTGCCGGCAGGGCGTCGCTGGCCCCAGGCTCATGGCGTAGCCATGGCGCTGAGGCCGTTTCGCGGGCAAGCCCGCTAGGGGCGATCAGGGCTGATGGAGGATCGAACGGTCGACGCGGACGGCCAGTTGGCCGCTGCCCGGCTTGGCGTTGAACACCACCTTGCCGTGTTCATCCACGCGGGCCCGGGCAATGGGCGCGCCATTGAGCAACAGCTCCAGCGGTGCATCCTTCAGGGATTGGCCGGAGGCCAGTTGCAGGTTCAGGTTGATTGTCATGGTGATGTCCTTATCAGGCGTTGCGATCGATGAAGCGACTGGCGTTCTTGTCGATGGAGCCGATCAGCTCCGGTGAGCCTCCGCGAAACTGACGGAACACATTGCGTCCGCTGGCGCTGCTGTTGTGGGTGCCAGGCGGGATGTTCAGGGTGGGCTGGAAGCTGTCGCTCAGTTCGACATAGGCCGACCAGGGGCCGATGTAAGACTCGTTCAAGCCGTTGGTTTCGCTGAGGGCATAACGCACTGCCTGGCCTGGCAGCCAGTTGGGTTCACTGGGGCTGTGGCTCTGCCAGCCGTCGGCGAGGATCGACGGCACTGCGCTTGGAGTGTCCAGATAGCCCGCCGGTTTGTTCGGGCTGTAGTTCTTCAGCAGCAGGTAGGTGCTCCAGCCCCACCAGTTGTCGATGGTCTTGCTGTCGTTGAGGTTGTTGACGTCGCTGCGGCGCAGCACTTTGTCCCCGCTCATCACGAACAGTGGCGAGAAGTTGCCGGTTTTCGCCGCGTTCAGATCCGGCAGTGCCTGAAGCGCCCCATAGCTGCCGGCAGCTGGCAAGTTGCCGCTCAGGTAGCAGGCGAAGATCTCATCCGCCGAACGCTGTACGGCCTGCTTCACCTGCTGGCGATTGCGGTGATCGACGCTGTCGAAGTAGCGCTTGTCGCCGTAGGCATGCCAGCGCTCGCCCAGGGCGTTGCTGACATTGAGGCCGAACTTGCTGTCTTCGTCGTGCATGAAGCGGGTGATCAACGAGCCCAGGTCGCTGGGGGTGACCACTGCGGCCAGTTGCTTGCGCGGCACGCGGACATGGCCCGCGGAAAACAGGTCGGTGAGGAAGTGGTCGGCGAAGGCGTTCATCGCGTAGGCCAGTTCCAGTTGCTTGTCGTCCGCGGTTTTGCCCGCCAGAGCCGCCTGTTGCAGGGCGGCGGTATGCCCGGCGACATAGGCGGCCAGGGCCCATTCGCCAAAGTGGTCGGCGTTGTTGGCCGCCAGCTTCAGGTAGCGGCCCAGGGGGAACAGGGCGGACACCACGCTGCCGCCGCCGGTAATCCGGTTCCACTCTTCGGACAAGGTATCGCCCAGGGCGTCATAGGCTTCATGGGGCTGTTTGCCGTCGCGGATCGCCTGATTGGCGGCGAGGACCTCCTTCTGCATCACGGCCAGGATCTGCCGGGCTTCGTCCCTGGAGGCCGGCAGCACCGCGAGGGAATTGAAAGCGGCGTTGAAACGCTGCACCCGATCGGCGGCGGTCGCGCCGTCACAGATGGGTTGCTCGGGAATGCCGTAGAAGTCGCCTCCCAGGGCCACCACCTGGCCGTAGGTCAGGGCCAGGCCGTTGGGTAGGTGCAGTTCGACCTGCCAGGCGGGAATGGCCGGGCCATCCTTGACGAAGCGCAGCAGGGTGCTGTCACCGATGGCGGTGTGTTCGCCCCCCTCGAAACGCAATTGTGGCAATGCCCTGCGGGGGTTGTGCGCTGGCAGGGGAAGGTCTTGCGGACGGTGGTACTTGACGGTGTGGTGGCCGTCGGCGGTCAGCACCAGGGTGTCGCCATCGCCGGTGATGGCGATGCCCTGTTCACTGAACAGGTGATCCAGGTCGGCAATGATCTGGCCCGCCGGCTTTGATTGTTGCTGCATCTGTGCAGAGATTCCTGACATTTCTAGCTCCTTGATATGTCATGGTCATGCTTGGGCTTGCTGTATGTATATACAGTTGTTTTCAGCATAATTGAAAATCACCGGGCGTCAAGAAGCCGATTGCGACGGCATTGTTCGATTGGATTATCATTAGCGCCCTAACGACAGGCTCAAGGTCCCCCGCGCATGCTGGCAATCTTCTTCGAAACCCTGAGCATCACCGCGCCGGTCTTTGCCATGCTGTTTCTTGGGCTGGTGCTCAAGCGTGTCGGCTGGATTAACGACAGCTTCATCCACACCGCGTCGGCCCTGGTCTTCAATGTCACCATGCCGGCGCTGTTGTTTCTCGGCATCGTCCACGCCGATCTGCATGCCTCGTTAAAACCCGGGGTGCTGATCTACTTTTCCGTGGCCACCCTGGCCTGTTTCGTCCTTGCCTGGTGCTGGGCTATCTGGCGCTGTCCCAAGGAGGATCGGGGGATCTATACCCAGGGGGCATTTCGCGGCAACAACGCGATCATCGGTCTGGCCCTGGCGGCCAGCATGTATGGGGATTACGGGATTTCCCTGGGGGCGTTGCTCGCGGCGCTGGTGATTCTGTTCTACAACACCCTGTCGACCGTTGTCCTGGCGGTCTATAGCCCGGTGATCAAGTCCGATCCCTGGAGCATCTGCAAGAGCGTGTTCAGCAATCCCTTGATCGTCAGCGTGCTGGCGGCCGCGCCGTTCGCCTATTGGCAGATCGGCCTGCCCGGCTGGCTGGAAACCTCGGGCCGCTATCTGGCGCAGATGTCCCTGCCCCTGGCGTTGATCTGCATTGGCGGCACGCTGTCCCTGGCGGCCTTGCGCAACAGTGGGCGGATGGCCATGAGTTCGAGCTTGCTGAAGATGGTGAGCCTGCCGACGCTGGCCACCTTCGGCGCCTGGCTGTGCGGGTTTCGTGGTGCGGAGCTGGGGATTCTGTTTCTGTATTTTGGCAGCCCCACCGCGGCGGCGAGCTTTGTCATGGCCAGGGCGGCCAATGGCAATCATGAGCTGGCGGCAGCCATTATCGTCATCACCACGGTGATGGCGGCGGTGACCACCAACATCGGGATCTTTGTCTTGCAGTGGGGCGGGTGGATCTGACGCTGTTCGCCGGCCAGCCGGCTCCTACAGGGCGAGGGTAGGAGCCGACTGGCCGGCGAACAGCGGGTTCACTGCGCTTGTTGATAGGTGTCTATCACCTCCTGGGCGGCGCGAAACGCATCGATGGCCGCCGGCACTCCGGCATACACCGCGCAATGCAGCAAGGCTTCACGTATTTCTTCCACGGTGCAGCCATTGTTCAGGGCGCCGCGCACATGGCCTTTCAGCTCCTGCGGGCATTTCAGGGCGGTCAGGGTGGCCAGGGTGATCAGGCTGCGGGTTTTCAGCGGCAGCCCCTCACGATTCCATACCCCGCCCCAGGCATGCTCGTTGACGAAGTCCTGCAGCGGTTGGGTGAACTCGGTGGCATTGCCCAGGGCGCGATCGACGAAGGCATCGCCCATCACCTGGCGACGCATTTGCAGTCCGCTTTTCTTGTTCTCGCTCATGGCGCTTCTCTCTTGTGTTGGCGGCGCCAGGCCCGTAGCGAACTGAACAGCAGAAACGCTACCAACGCTGGCAGGACGAAAAACAGCATCAAGTGTTCCAGCTTGCCGGCCAGCGGCATGCCCGTGGTGAAGGACACCACGTGCAGCCCGTAGGCCAGGTACAGCCCGAGAAACAGCAGGCCTTCGGCGCGGGTGATGCGATACCCCGAATAGAACACCGGCAGGCACAGCACGGCCACGCAGAGCAGTACCGGCAGATCGAAGTCCAGGGCGTTGGGCGAAACCGACAGCGGAGTCGGCGCGACCAGCGCGGTAAAGCCCAGTACGCCCAGCAGATTGAACAGGTTGCTGCCGATCACGTTGCCCACGGCAATGTCCCGCTGGCCCCGCACGGCGGCGAGCAGCGAGGTGGCCAGTTGCGGCAGGGAGGTGCTGACCGCGATCACGGTCAGTCCCATGACCCGTTCCGACAAGCCAAGGTCGTCGGCGACGGTGACCGCCGCTCCCAGTAGCAGATGGCCGGCGAACACCAGCAGCCCCAGACCCAGAAGCACCAGCAACATGCTGCTCAGGCGCGGGGCGTAACCACGGCGGTCGGTGGCGCTAGGCAGCGGCACGCGTGCCGGGTGCCTGGATTGGCGCAGCAGCAGAACCAGATAGAGCAGCAGGGCCGCCAGCAGGATCAGGCCGTCGGAGGGGGTGAGGCGTTCGTTATAGGCCAGGACAAAGACCAGCGCACTGGCACCGATCATCAGCGGGATATCCAGGCGCACCAGCTGCCGGGACACTCGCAGGGGAATGATCAATGCCGAGAGGCCAAGGATCACCAGGATGTTGAAGATGCTGCTGCCGATCACGCTGCCCACGGCGATGTCGGTGTTATCGGCCAGGGTCGCTTGCAGGCTGATGGCCATCTGTGGCGCGCTGCTGCTGAAGGCGACGACGCTCAGGCCCATGATCAGCGGGCGCACCCGCAGGCGCGCGGACAGGCGCACGGCCGCGCGCACCAGCAGTTCGGCACCGGCGATCAGCATCACCAGGCCGCTGATGAGCTGGATCAGGCTGAGCAGGGGCAGTTCGGCAAAGGCGGTAATGGCTTGGGCTCCGTCGGTCAGTCGCTGAGGGCCTGGACCCGCACTTTGGCGGTCCCGCTGCGCAGCATGTCCAGCTGTTGCGCGGCGGCGCGGGACAGGTCGATCAGGCGGCCGCGGGTGTGCGGGCCACGATCGTTGATACGGACCACGACGCTCTTGTCGTTGCCCAGGTTGGTGACTTGCACTCGGGTGCCGAAGGGCAGTTCGCGGTGGGCGGCGGTCAGGCCGTTCTGATCGAAGGATTCGCCGCTGGCGGTGCGATTGCCGTGGTGGCGAGCACCGTAATAGGAGGCCGTGCCGGTTTCGTCATAGCCCCGAGGGTCGATGACGTGGCTGGTGGCGCAGCCAGTGAGCAGAGCGAGCAGGGCGCTAGTGGCAACCAGACGCTTCATTCGGTGGGCTCCGATGGTTGATGTGGCGAGGGAGCGGGCTCCCGCCGGTCTGTCTGGCAGACCGCAAGCCGGCGGCGATGTTCCTTGCAGGAATGGCGCTGGCCGGTGTGCCGTTGCTGCGCGACCGAACGGGAGCCCGCTCCCTCGTCACACGCAAGCGGCCCGGGCCGCTTGCGGTTAAACCGCGATCAGCCTTCGAGCTTGCTTTTCAGCAGTTCGTTGACCTGTTGCGGGTTGGCCTTGCCTTTGGATGCTTTCATCGCTTGGCCGACGAAGAAGCCGAACATCTTGCCGCGCTTGGCCTCATCGGCGGCGCGGTACTGCTCGACCTGTTCGGCGTTGGCCGCGAGCATTTCATCCAGCACCGCGGAGATCGCGCCGGTGTCGGTGACTTGCTTGAGGCCGCGCTTGTCGATGATCTCGTCAGCAGTGCCCTCGCCATTGGCCATGGCTTCGAACACGGTCTTAGCGATCTTGCCGGAGATGGTGTTGTCCTTGATCCGCAGCAGCATGCCGCCCAGCTGTTCGGCGGAAACCGGGGCTTCGTCGATTTCCAGGCCCTGCTTGTTCAGCAGGCTGCCCAGCTCGACCATGACCCAGTTGGCGGCGAGCTTGGCGTCACCGGCGATGCTGGCGACTTTCTCGAAGTAGTCCGCCTGTTCGCGGCTGGTGGCCAGGACGCTGGCGTCGTAGGTCGACAGGCCGAACTGCTCCTGGAAACGCTCGCGTTTCTGCGGTGGCAGCTCGGGCAGGATGGCGCGCACCTGGTCGAGGAAGGCGTCCTCGATGACCACTGGCAGCAGGTCCGGATCGGGGAAGTAACGGTAGTCGTTGGCTTCTTCCTTGCTGCGCATCGGACGGGTTTCGTCCTTGTTCGGATCGTACAGGCGGGTCTGCTGGATCACCTTGCCACCGTCCTCGATCAGCTCGATCTGGCGACGAATCTCGGAGTTGATGGCCTTCTCGATGAAGCGGAACGAGTTGACGTTCTTGATCTCGCAGCGGGTGCCGAACTCGACCTGGCCCTTGGGGCGGACCGAGACGTTGCAGTCGCAACGCAGCGAGCCTTCGGCCATGTTGCCGTCGCAGATGCCCAGGTAGCGCACCAGGGCGTGGATCGACTTGACGTAGGCCACGGCTTCCTTGGCGCTGCGCATGTCCGGCTCGGACACGATTTCCAGCAGCGGCGTGCCGGCGCGGTTCAGGTCGATGCCGGTAGAACCGTTGAACTCTTCATGCAGGCTCTTGCCGGCGTCTTCTTCCAGGTGCGCACGGGTGATGCCGACGCGTTTCATGGTGCCGTCTTCCAGAGGGATGTCCAGGTGGCCCTTGCCAACGATTGGCAGCTCCATCTGGCTGATCTGGTAGCCCTTGGGCAGGTCCGGGTAGAAGTAGTTCTTGCGGGCGAACACGTTGTGCTGGCCGATCTCGGCGTCTACCGCCAGGCCGAACATCACCGCCATGCGCACCGCTTCCTGGTTCAGCACCGGCAGCACGCCGGGCATGCCCAGGTCGATCAGGCTGGCCTGGGTGTTGGGCTCGGCACCGAAGGCGGTGGAGCTACCGGAGAAAATCTTCGATTGAGTGGTGAGCTGGGTATGAATCTCCAGCCCGATCACGACTTCCCATTGCATGTGTGTCTCCTCAGAAGCCGGTTGGGGTGCGGGTGTGCCAGTCAGTGTTCAACTGATACTGGTGCGCAACGTTGAGCAAGCGGCCTTCCTGGAAATACGGGGCGAGCAGTTGCACGCCGACCGGCAAGCCGTCGACGAAACCGGCCGGCATCGACAGGCCCGGCAGGCCGGCGAGGTTGGCGGTGATGGTGTAGACGTCTTCCAGGTACGCAGCGACCGGGTCGCTGCTCTTGGCGCCGAGCTTCCAGGCCGGGTTGGGCGTGGTCGGGCCGAGGATGATGTCGACTTCGTTGAACGCGGTCATGAAGTCGTTCTTCACCAGGCGACGGATCCCCTGTGTGCCTTGAGGTAGTAGGCGTCGTAGTAGCCGGCGGACAGGGCATAGGCACCGACCATGATCCGGCGCTGCACTTCGCTGCCGAAGCCTTCGCCACGGGAGCGCTTGTACAGGTCTTCCAGGTTGGCCGGGTTCTCGCAACGGTAGCCGAAGCGCACGCCGTCGAAACGCGACAGGTTGGAGGAGGCTTCCGCCGGGGCGATCACGTAGTACGCAGGAATCGCGTGCTGCATGTTCGGCAGGCTGATTTCCTTGATCACCGCGCCGAGCTTTTCCAGCTCCTTGATGCTGTTGTGGATCAGCTCGGCGATGCGCGGGTCGAGACCGGCGCTGAAGTACTCCTTCGGCACGCCGATGCGCAGGCCCTGCAGCGAGCCGTTGAGGCCGGCGCTGTAGTCCGGCACCGGCTCATCGATGCTGGTGGAGTCGTTCGGGTCGAAGCCGGCCATGCCTTGCAGCAGGATTGCGCAGTCTTCGGCGGTGCGGGCCAGCGGGCCACCCTGATCGAGGCTGGAAGCGTAGGCGATCATGCCCCAGCGGGAAACGCGACCGTAGGTCGGCTTCAAGCCGGTGAGGTTGGTGAAGGCGGCCGGTTGGCGGATCGAGCCGCCGGTGTCGGTGGCGGTGGCGGCCGGCAGCAGGCGTGCGGCAACCGCTGCGGCGGAACCGCCGGACGAACCGCCGGGCACGTGTTCCAGGTTCCACGGGTTCTTCACCGCGCCATACCAGCTCGACTCGTTGGCCGAGCCCATGGCGAATTCGTCCATGTTGGTCTTGCCCAGGGTCACGGCCCCGGCCGCAGCCAGCTTGGCGACCACGGTGGCGTCGTAGGGCGCCTTGAAACTGTCGAGCATCTTCGAGCCGCAGCTGGTGCGGATGCCCTGGGTGCAGAACAGATCCTTGTGGGCGATCGGCGCGCCCAGCAGGGCACCGCTCTCACCGTTGGCGCGACGGGCGTCGGCGGCCTGGGCCTGGCTCAGGGCCAGGTCCTGGGTGAGGCTGATGAAGCTGTTGATCTGCGGATCCAGCTGGGCGATGCGCGCCAGCAGGGTCTGGGTCAGTTCTACGGAAGAGAATTTCTTGTCGGCGAGTCCGCGGGCGATCTCGGCCAGAGTCATGTGATGCATTGCAGGCTCTTTCCCTTTAGTCGATGACTTTCGGAACCAGATACAGGCCGCTTTCGACCGCTGGTGCGATGGACTGATAAGCCTCGCGATGATTGGACTCGGTCACAACGTCTGCGCGCAGGCGCTGGCTGGCTTCCAGAGGGTGGGCCAGGGGCTCGATACCGTCGGTATCGACTGCCTGCATTTCATCCACCAGCCCGAGAATGCTGTTCAGGGCCAAGGTGATGTGTGGAAGATCGCCTTCATTGAGCTTGATGCTGGCCAAATGAGCGATTTTTTCCACGTCGGAGCGTTCAAGCGCCATGGGATTCTCCAGTGGAAAACAAAAACGGATTTCGTCCGCGTGTTAGATTGTCGGAACACTACCGCATTTCTACGGTCTTATGGCCGCGATTGTGGGGTTTGGTGCACAGAAAAGCGGCCAATTTAACATATTGGCGCCTTGCCCAAAATCCCTGTCGTTGTTAGAGTTTGCCGCACTTTTTTACCCACGCGTTGCCTAGGGTCCCTTTCCCATGTTCAAGAAACTGCGTGGCATGTTTTCCAGCGATCTTTCCATTGACCTGGGCACTGCCAACACCCTTATTTACGTGCGCGAGCGCGGTATTGTCCTGAATGAACCATCGGTTGTGGCCATTCGGACCCACGGTAATCAGAAAAGTGTTGTCGCGGTTGGTACTGAGGCCAAGCGCATGCTCGGTCGTACTCCGGGCAACATCGCCGCCATTCGTCCGATGAAGGACGGCGTGATCGCCGACTTCAGCGTCTGCGAAAAGATGCTGCAGTACTTCATCAACAAGGTTCATGAAAACAGTTTTCTGCAGCCCAGCCCTCGTGTGCTGATCTGCGTTCCATGCAAGTCCACCCAGGTTGAGCGTCGCGCCATCCGTGAATCGGCCCTTGGTGCCGGTGCCCGTGAAGTGTTCCTGATCGAAGAGCCTATGGCCGCAGCCATCGGTGCCGGCCTGCCGGTTGAAGAAGCTCGCGGTTCGATGGTCGTGGACATCGGTGGCGGTACCACTGAAATCGCCCTGATCTCCCTGAACGGTGTGGTCTACGCCGAATCCGTGCGGGTTGGCGGCGACCGTTTCGACGAAGCGATCATCACCTACGTGCGCCGCAACTACGGCAGCCTGATCGGCGAGTCCACCGCCGAGCGCATCAAGCAGGAAATCGGCACCGCCTACCCGGGCGGCGAAGTGCGCGAAGTCGACGTGCGCGGTCGTAACCTGGCCGAAGGCGTGCCACGTGCCTTCACCCTGAACTCCAACGAAGTGCTGGAAGCTCTGCAAGAGTCCCTGGCTACTATCGTTCAGGCGGTGAAAAGCGCCCTGGAGCAATCGCCGCCGGAACTGGCCTCGGACATCGCCGAACGTGGCCTGGTGCTGACCGGTGGTGGCGCCCTGCTGCGTGATCTGGACAAGCTGCTGGCCCAGGAAACCGGTCTGCCGGTGATCGTCGCCGAAGATCCGCTGACCTGTGTCGCTCGCGGCGGTGGCCGTGCATTGGAAATGATGGACAAACACACCATGGACCTGCTCTCCAGCGAATAACTTCGCGGCGGGCATCTATGCTGTTGCGCTCACAGGCAGCACTTTGCAGTGCTGCCTGTGGCGTTTATCTTCTGTCAATCTGCATCCAGGCCGGTTTGATGCCGTATGAATAAACACAACATTTGCCTGGGAGGAGCGGCTTATTAAACCGCTTTTCGCCAAAGGCCCCTCATTAGGCGTGCGCCTCCTGGTGCTGGTCGTGCTGTCGGTCGCACTGATGGTGGTCGATGCCCGCTTCACACTGCTCAAGCCAGTGCGTAGCCAGATGTCGCTGGTGCTGATGCAGTCCTACTGGATCACCGACCTGCCGCAGCGGCTATGGCAGGGCGTGGCCAGTCAGTTCGGCAGTCGTACCGAACTGGTCGCTGAAAACGAAAAACTCAAGACCGAAAACCTGCTGCTGCAGGGGCGCATGCAAAAGCTTGCCGCCCTGACCGAGCAGAATGTGCGCCTGCGCGAACTGCTCAATTCCTCGGCACTGGTCAACGAGAAGGTCGAAGTGGCCGAGTTGATCGGCATGGACCCGAACCCCTTCACCCACCGCATCATCATCAATAAAGGTGAGCGCGATGGGGTCTTTCTCGGTCAGCCGGTGCTCGATGCCCGTGGCCTGATGGGCCAGGTGGTGGAGTTGATGCCCTACACGTCCCGCGTGCTGCTGCTCACCGACACCACCCACAGCATTCCGGTACAGGTCAATCGCAACGGTCTGCGCGCGATTGCCAGCGGCACCGGCAATCCGGAGCGCCTGGAACTGCGGCATGTGGCCGATACGGCGGATATAAAGGAAGGCGACCTGCTGGTCAGCTCCGGCCTCGGCCAGCGTTTCCCGGCGGGTTATCCGGTGGCCACGGTCAAGGAAGTGATCCACGACTCCGGCCAGCCGTTCGCCATCGTGCGGGCGGTGCCCACTGCCGCCTTGAACCGCAGCCGTTACCTGCTGCTGGTGTTCAGCGATCCGCGTACCGCCGAGGAACGGGCCAACGATGCCGCCCAGGCCCAGGAAGCCCAGGATCAGCAAGGTGGCAACGCGGCGCCGGTGGTGCCGGCCACGGTGCCCAAGCCGGCGGCAAATGCTGCTGCACCCGCCAGCACGGCGCCCGCTGCGCCAGCAACTCCAGCCAAGCCCCCGACCCACGCACCGGCCAAGCCGGTCCATAAACCCGTGGTGAAGCCTGCGGCAACCAAGCCTGCGGCAGCAGCACCGGCCACCACCGGAGGAAGAGAATAATGGCGGGCACCCCCTATTCACAAAACGGCTGGATCGTCTGGCTGACGTTCCTGATCGGTATGTTGCTCAGCGTGTCGCCACTGCCTCAGTTCATGGAAGTCCTGCGCCCGTTGTGGCTGGCCCTGTTGCTGGCTTTCTGGGCCCTGGCCCTGCCGCACAAGGTCGGCATGGTCACGGCCTGGTGCCTGGGGCTCGCGGAAGACGTGCTCTACGGCACCCTGCTGGGACAGAACGCACTGATTCTGACCCTGATCACTTTCCTCGTGCTGTCTTTGCAGCAGCGCCTGCGGATGTTCCCGATGTGGCAGCAAAGCCTGGTGATCCTGGTGATCTTCGGTCTGGCGCAGCTGGTCCAGCTCTGGCTCAGCGCCCTGACCGGCAATCGCCAGCCAACCCTGGCCCTGGTGCTGCCGGCCCTGGTCAGCGCCTTGTTATGGCCTTGGGTCAGCTTTGGCCTGCGTGGCTTGCGTCGACGTTTCAAAATCAACTAATTCGGTCAGGCATTGGCCCGCACCTCGACAGGGAGATGTCTTGATGAATCCGCTTTACCTCGCCTCCGGTTCGCCCCGTCGACGTGAGCTGCTCACCCAGATCGGCGTGCCGTTCACCGTCATCAGTGCCGATATCGATGAAACGCCGCTGGCCGACGAATCTCCGGCCGCCTATGTCGAGCGCCTCGCCCGGGGCAAGGCGGCTGCCGGCCGCGCCCTGATCACCAGCAGCGAGTCCCAGGCTCCGGCCTGTGTGCTGGGAGCCGATACCGCCGTGGTGCTCGATGGACGGATCCTGGGCAAGCCGCGGGACCAGGCCGACGCCCTGGACATGCTCATGGCCCTGTCCGGCCGCGAGCATGAAGTGTTGACCGCCATTGCCCTGCTCGACGGCGAGCGTTGCGAGTCGCGAGTGGTGCGCAGCCTGGTGCGTTTTCGTCCCGTTTCGGCAGCAGAGGCGGCGCTCTACTGGGCCAGTGGCGAGCCCCGGGACAAAGCCGGTGGTTATGCGATCCAGGGACTTGCAGCGGTGTTTGTCGCAGGGCTCAATGGCAGTTATTCCGCCGTGGTCGGCTTGCCGGTATGCGAAACCGCAGAATTGCTCGGCCATTTCGGCATACCCTGTTGGCAAAACCTTCCAGTGCGCTAAAGCGCCGTGTAAGACAGCTGCGGCCTTCTATGAACACGCCTGAACGAGACACTGCCATGAGTGAAGAGATTCTGATCAACATCACGCCGATGGAATCGCGGGTGGCGGTGGTCGAAAACGGAGTGCTGCAAGAGGTTCACGTCGAGCGCACCCAGCGCCGTGGCATCGTCGGCAACATTTACAAAGGCAAGGTGGTACGGGTTCTGCCCGGCATGCAGGCGGCCTTTGTCGACATCGGCCTGGATCGCGCGGCATTTATCCATGCCTCGGAAATCTCCACCCGCGAAGGCACGGCGGTGGAGAGCATCAGCGCCCTGGTCCATGAAGGGCAGAGCCTGGTGGTGCAGGTCACTAAGGACCCCATCGGCACCAAGGGCGCGCGCCTGACCACCCAGTTGTCGATTCCCTCGCGCTATCTGGTGTACATGCCTCGCACCGCCCATGTCGGCATCTCGCTGAAGATCGAGGACGAGGCCGAGCGCGAGCGCCTGAAACAGGTGGTCAGCGATTGCGTGGCCCAGGAAGGCATCAAGGAAGCGGGTGGTTTCATTCTGCGCACCGCCGCCGAGGGGGCCGGGGCCGACGAGATCCTCATGGACATCCGCTACCTGCGCCGGCTGTGGGATCAGATCGGTGCGCAGATCAAGACCATCGGCGCACCCAATGTGATCTATGAAGACCTGGGCCTGGCCTTGCGCACCCTGCGCGACCTGGTGAACCCGAAGATCGAGAAGATCCGCATCGACTCCCGGGAAACCTTCCAGAAGACCACGCAATTCGTGGCTGAACTGATGCCGGAAATTGCCGACCGCCTGGAACACTATCCCGGCGAGCGGCCGATCTTTGACCTGTACGGGGTCGAGGATGAAGTGCAAAGGGCGCTTGAACGCAAGGTGCCGCTCAAGTCCGGTGGCTATCTGGTGGTGGATCCGGCAGAAGCCATGACCACCATCGACGTCAACACCGGCGCCTTCGTCGGTCATCGCAATCTTGAGGAAACCATCTTCAAGACCAACCTCGAAGCCGCCACCGCCATTGCCCGGCAACTGCGCCTGCGCAACCTGGGCGGGATCATCATCATCGACTTCATCGACATGGAAGACGAAGAACACCAGCGCCAGGTGCTGCGGACCCTGGAGAAGCAGCTGGAGCGCGATCACGCCAAGACCAACATCATCGGCATCACCGAGCTGGGGCTGGTGCAGATGACCCGCAAACGCACCCGGGAAAGCCTGGAGCAGGTGCTCTGCGAGCCCTGCAGCAGTTGTCAGGGGCGGGGCAAGCTGAAGACCCCGGAAACCATCTGTTACGAAATATTCCGCGAAATTCTCCGCGAGGCCCGGGCTTATCAGGCAGAAGGGTACCGAGTGCTGGCCAATCAGAAAGTGGTGGATCGTCTGCTGGACGAAGAGTCGGGCAACGTTGCGGAGTTGGAAGGTTTTATCGGCCGGACCATCAGGTTCCAGGTCGAAACCATGTATTCCCAGGAACAATACGACGTGGTGCTGCTCTGAGTCCCCGTGTCTTACCTCAGTGGAAATGGCTGGCTTCAGCTTTCTGCATGACTTTTGCCGTGGGAGCCAACTGAAATGGAGCGGCTGATCCGTCTGTTCGCCACGCTGACTCGCTGGGGCCTGGGCCTGTGCGCGTTGCTGTTGGTGGTGATTGCCCTGTACGTCAGTCTGGGGCGGGAGCTGACTCCTTTGGTGGCCGAGTACCAGGCCGAGGTCGAAGCCAAGGTGCAGCAGGCTGTGGGCTTGCCGGTGCAGATTGGCAGTCTGGAGGGCCGCTGGAGCGGCTTGTCACCGATCCTGCTGGCCCACGATGTGACGGTGGGCGACGGGGCCAATGCCCTGCGCCTGGATCAGGTCAGCGTGGCCCCGGACATGCTCGGCAGCCTCCTGGCCCGGGACCTGCGCATAGGGCGCCTGGAACTCAGTGGCCTGAGCCTGAGCCTCAAGGAGGGCGCGGACGGCCAGTGGCAATTGCAAGGCCTGCCGATGCAGCAGGACCAGCCCATGGACCCGGAGCAACTGCTGACCCGCTTGCAGCAGGTTGCCGAGCTGTCCCTGCTGGACAGCCAGGTCACCTTGCTGCCGCAGGATCATGCGCCGCTGGCCCTGACCTATGTCGGCCTCAACCTGCGCACCGGTCCCAGCCGCCAGCGTCTTGACCTGCGTCTGACCCTGCCGGACGGGCAGCCCCTGGCCGTCAATCTGCGCACGCGGATCCAGGCGCAGGCTTGGCGCGACGCCCAGGCCGAGCTGTACCTGAGCCTGCCGCAAAGCGACTGGTCACGCTGGCTGCCGGCGCGTGTCACTCAGCAATGGAAACTCTCCGAACTCAAGGCCGGCGGTGAGCTGTGGCTGAACTGGGCCAAGGGCAGCGTGCAGAGCGCGGCGCTGCGCCTGAATGCGCCCCAGCTCACTGGCGCCTATGCCGAGCGCACGCCGGTCACCCTGAAGAACCTGGCGTTGAACGCCTTCTTCCAGCGCAGCGATCAGGGCATGCAGGTGCAACTGGACTCCCTGGCGCTGAGCCTTGGCGAGACCCGTTGGGAGTCGCGCCTGCAACTGCAGCAAACCCTGGCCGGCGACAATCAAGAAGAACTCTGGCATCTGCAGGCCGATCGCCTGGACCTGACACCGCTCACGCCGATCCTCAATGCCCTGGCACCCCTGCCGGAAGGCCTGGCCACCACTGTCGAGCGCTTGAAGGTCACCGGCGGGCTGCGCAATGTGCTGCTCGACTATCGCCCGCAGAACACCGGCGACCAGCGCCTGAGCTTCGCCGCCAACCTTGATCGGGTCGGCTTCGACGCCTATCACGGCGCTCCGGCGGCCCGCAATGTCAGCGGCAGCATCAGCGGTGACCTGGGGCAGGGCGAGCTGCGCATGGACAGCAAGGATTTCTCCCTGCACCTGTACCCGATCTTCGCCAAGCCCTGGCAGTACATCCAGGCCAACGCCACCCTGACCTGGAAACTGGACAAGCAAGGTTTCACCCTGATCGCTCCGTATCTCAAGGTGCTGGGGGAGGAGGGCAAGATTGCCGGCGATTTCCTGATCCGGCTGCACTTGGACCACAGCCAGGAAGACTACATGGACCTGCGGGTCGGCCTGGTGGAGGGCGATGGTCGTTACACCGCCAAGTACCTGCCCCAGGTACTCAGCCCGGCGCTGGATGAATGGCTGCGCACGGCGATTCTCAAGGGCGCGGTGGATGAGGGCTTCTTCCAGTACCAGGGTTCGCTGAACCATGACGCCATCGAAGCGGCTCGTAGCATCAGCCTGTTTTTCAAGGTGCATGACGCTGAATTGGCCTTCCAGCCGGGCTGGCCGCACCTGAGCAAGATCAGTGGCGATGTGTTCGTCGAAGACAGCGGCGTGCGCATCGTCGCGAGCAAGGGCCAGTTGTTGGACACCAAGGTGCGGGATGTCTTCGTCAACATTCCCCATGTGGCCAGCGGGCACAGCAGCCACATGTTGATCGACGGCAGTTTTGCCGGCGGCCTGGGCGATGGGGTGAAGATCCTGCAGGAGGCGCCGATCGGCACCGCCGCGACCTTTGCCGGCTGGCAGGGCGAGGGTGACCTGCAAGGCAAGCTGGATCTGGACATCCCGCTGGTCAAGGGCGAAGAGCCGAAGATCGTGGTGGATTTCAAGACCGACAAGGCGCGCCTCAAGCTCAGTGAGCCGGCACTGGAGCTGAGTCAGCTCAAGGGCGACTTCCGCTTTGACAGCAGCAAGGGGCTCAGTGGCGAGGGCATCAGTGCCCAGGCCTTCGACCGGCCGGTGAGCGCGCAGATTTTCGCCGATGGCAAGCCCGGCAAGCCCAATACGCGGGTGGTGGCCAAGGGGCAGGTGGCAATCAAGAAGCTCACCGATTGGTTGCAGGTCAGCCAGCCGCTGCCGGTCTCTGGCGAGCTGCCCTATCAGTTGCAACTGAACCTCGATGGCGCCGACAGTCAGTTGATGGTCAGCTCCAGTCTCAAGGGGGTGGCGGTGGACCTGCCGGCACCGTTCGGCATGAGCGCCAGCACCGGTCGCAACAGTGTGTTCCGCATGACCCTGCAAGGGGCCGAGCGCCGCTACTGGTTCGATTACGGCGAGCTGGCCGACTTCACGTTCGCCGCCCCCAGCGGCAAGCTCGGCGAGGGCCGTGGCGAACTGTTTCTCGGCGACGGCGCGGCCTTGCTGCCCACCAGCAAAGGGCTGCGGGTGCGCGGGATCTTGTCCGAGCTGGATGTCGAGCCCTGGAAGAACCTGGTGGACCGCTATGCCGGGAAGGACCCGGGAGGCAGCGCCAAGCAGTTGCTCAGCAGTGCTGACTTCAAGGTCGGGACGCTCAGCGCCTTTGGCACCCGCCTGGATCAGGTCAACCTGCAGCTGACCCGGCAGCCCGCCGCCTGGACGTTGCAGATTGACAGTCAGCAGGCCAAGGGCACTGTCGGCATCCCCGATGCCAAGGCGGCGCCGATGGCGATCAATATGCAATACGTGCGCTTGCCGGCCGCAGACCCGGCGGCCCAGGCCGACGAGAATGCGCCCGATCCGCTGGCTTCGGTGGACCCCAAGAATGTGCCGCCGCTGGATATCGCCATCGAGCAACTGTTCCAGGGCCCGGACCTGATCGGCCGCTGGGCGCTCAAGGTGCGTCCTACCGCCAAGGGCATGAGCTTCAACAGCCTCGACCTGGGGCTCAAGGGCATGCAGCTGCAAGGCGAGGGTGGTTGGGAAGGCCAGGCCGGTGCCAGCAACAGCTGGTACCGCGGGCGCATTGGCGGCAAGAACCTGGCCGACGTGCTCAAGGGCTGGGGCTTTGCGCCCACGGTAACCAGCGAAGATTTTCATCTGGATGTTGACGGTCGCTGGCCGGGCTCGCCGGCCTGGGTCGGCCTCAAGCGCTACTCCGGCAGCCTGGACGCCACCTTGCGCAAGGGCCAGTTCGTTGAAGTCGAGGGCGGCGCCCAGGCGCTGCGGGTATTCGGTCTGCTGAACTTCAACTCCATCGGCCGGCGGCTGCGCCTGGACTTCTCCGATCTGTTCGGCAAGGGCCTGAGCTACGACCGGGTGCGTGGCGTGCTGGTGGCGAGCAACGGCGTCTATGTCACCCGAGAACCGATCACCCTGACCGGGCCGTCGAGCAATCTGGAGCTCAATGGCACCCTGGACATGGTGGCCGATCAGGTGGACGCCAAGTTGCTGGTGACCTTGCCGGTGACCAACAACCTGCCGATCGCCGCGCTGATTGTCGGCGCTCCGGCGGTGGGTGGGGCGCTGTTCCTGATCGACAAGCTGATCGGTGACCGCGTGGCGCGCTTCGCCAGCGTCAAGTACAACGTCAAGGGCCCGTGGAAAGAGCCGAAAATCACCTTCGACAAGCCGTTTTGAGAATCCTCGATTCGTGCCTATGGAGTAGCATGGCGGCCTACCCAACACGGAGTACGCCATGTCTCTTGCGGTGATTCAAATGGTCAGCCAGAGCGATGTTCTGGCCAATCTGCAGCAGGCCCGCAGCCTGCTCGAACGCGCTGCCGCCGGTGGCGCCAAGCTGGCGGTGCTGCCGGAAAACTTCGCGGCCATGGGTCGTCGCGACATGGCCGCCATCGGTCGCGCCGAGGCCCTGTGCGAGGGACCGATCCTGCCGTGGTTGAAACAGGCCGCCCGCGACCTCAGGTTATGGATTGTCGCCGGCACCCTGCCGCTGCCGCCTGAGAATCAGCCCGATGCCAAGTCCAACGCCTGTTCGTTGCTGGTGGATGACCAGGGGCAGTGGGTGGCGCGCTACGACAAGTTGCACCTGTTCGACGTCGACGTGGCCGACAATCGCGGCCGCTATCGCGAATCCGATGACTATGCTCATGGAAACCGCGTGGTGGTGGCGGATACGCCGGTGGGGCGCCTGGGGCTGACGGTCTGTTATGACTTGCGTTTTCCCGAGCTGTACAGCGAGTTGCGCGCTGCCGGCGCCGAATTGATCAGCGCGCCTTCGGCTTTTACCGCAGTGACCGGTGCCGCGCATTGGGAGGTGCTGATCCGGGCCCGGGCCATCGAGACCCAGTGCTATGTGCTGGCGGCGGCCCAGGGGGGCGTGCACCCGGGCCCTCGGGAAACCTACGGCCACGCCGCGATCGTCGACCCTTGGGGGCGAGTGCTGGCGCAGCAGGATCAAGGTGAGGCTGTGCTGCTGGCCGAGCGCGACAGCAGTGAGCAGGCGTCCATTCGGGCGCGGATGCCGGTGTTCAGTCACCGGCGCATTTTCTCGCAAGGCGTTCAACGGCTTGCATAAGTACGACGAATTTAAGGTCAAAGCATATGAGCGGGTTGTTGTCCTCAGTCAGTGAACATCTTCTAGCCCCTGGCGGCGTGACCATCGAAAGCCTGCAGGGCGTGCTGGGGGATCTGGCCGGCCCGGGCATCGACGCCGCCGACCTGTATTTCCAGGGACAGATTTCCGAGTCCTGGTCCCTGGAAGACGGGATCGTCAAGGAAGGCAGCTTCAACCTTGACCAGGGGGTTGGGGTGCGGGCGCAGTCCGGTGAGAAGACCGGCTTTGCCTACAGCAACGCCATCACCCTGGAAGCCCTGGGCCTCGCTGCCCGAGCGGCGCGTTCGATTTCCCGGGCCGGGCAGAACGGCACGGTGCAGGCGTTCTCGACCCAGGACGTGGCTCAGCTGTACGCACCGGACAATCCACTGGAGGTCATCAGCCGCGCCGAGAAGGTCGAGCTGCTCAAGCGCGTTGACGCCGCGACCCGGGCCCTGGATCCGCGTATCCAGCAGGTCAGCGTGAGCATGGCCGGGGTCTGGGAGCGCATCCTGGTGGCCTCCACCGACGGTGGCCTGGCGGCGGATGTGCGGCCGCTGGTGCGCTTCAACGTCAGCGTCATCGTCGAACAGAACGGTCGCCGCGAGCGCGGTGGCCACGGCGGTGGCGGGCGGACCGACTATCGGTATTTCCTCAGCGAGGACCGGGCCATGGGCTATGCCCGTGAAGCGTTGCGCCAGGCCCTGGTCAACCTGGAAGCGATTCCGGCACCGGCCGGCACCTTGCCGGTGGTGCTGGGTTCCGGCTGGTCCGGGGTGCTGCTGCACGAAGCCGTGGGCCATGGCCTGGAAGGCGACTTCAACCGCAAGGGCAGTTCGGCGTATAGCGGGCGCATGGGCGAAAGCGTGGCCTCCAAGCTCTGCACCATCGTCGACGACGGCACCCTGGCCGGGCGCCGTGGTTCCCTGAGCGTGGACGACGAAGGCACCCCGACCGAATGCACCACGCTGATCGAGAACGGCGTGCTCAAGGGCTACATGCAGGACAAGCTCAATGCCCGCCTGATGGGCGTGGCCCGCACCGGCAACGGGCGGCGCGAATCCTATGCCCACCTGCCGATGCCGCGCATGACCAACACCTACATGCTGGGGGGCGAGAGCGACCCGGCGGAAATCATCGCTTCGGTGAAGAAGGGCATCTACTGCGCCAACCTCGGCGGCGGCCAGGTGGACATCACCAGCGGCAAGTTCGTGTTCTCCACCAGCGAGGCCTACCTGATCGAAGACGGCAAGATCACCGCTCCGGTCAAGGGCGCGACCCTGATCGGCAACGGTCCCGAGGCCATGAGCCGGGTGTCGATGGTGGGCAATGACTTGTCCCTGGACAGCGGTGTCGGCACCTGTGGCAAGGATGGCCAATCGGTGCCGGTGGGCGTCGGCCAGCCAACCCTGAAGATCGATGCGATCACCGTGGGTGGCACAGGGGCATAGGAAGGAGGGCGTCGGGCGAGCTGCCGGGCAGCTCGCCCGTGGAGGGCTCAACGCAGACCGCGTTGAGTCTCGTCCAGTTCGCGGATGTACTTGAAGATTTTACGGCTGGAGGCCGGCGCCTTGTTATGGGCCACCTCGTGCTGGGCCTGACGGATCAGGGAACGCAGCTGTTGGCGATCGGCATCCGGGTACTCGTTGACGAACTTTTCCAGGACGTCATCGCCGCCACCGATCAGGCGGTCACGCCAACGTTCCAGGTTATGGAAGCGTTCGTTGTACTGCCGGGTGGAGGCATCGAGTTGGTCAAGCAGTTGCAGAATCGCGTCGGTGTCCTGGTCCCGCATCAGCTTGCCGATGAATTGCAGGTGGCGTTTGCGGGCGATATGGGCGACGTGCTTGGGAGCATCCGCCAGCGCCCGGCGCAAGGCGTCGGTCAGAGGCAGTTTGTTCAGCAGGTCGGGCTTGAGGGTGGTAAGGCGCTCGCCGAGATCAACCAGAGCATGCAGCTCGCGTTTGACCTGGGATTTGCTTTTCTCCCCATCGAGGGAGTCGTCGTAAGAATCAACCATGGTGGCAGTCCGCAAAGAAACGCCGCCATGATAACCAGTCGAGGGCCGCTTGTCCGGCTCGGTCGCTCGCCGGCCTTAATCGAAAGCAGAATTTGAGTGGAGAACAGCATGAGTGCAGCACAAAGCGTCGGCCCACAGGCTTTGCCGGCCCTGCAGGAGCAAGTCGAGCAGATTGTTGCCGAGGCCAAGCGCCAGGGGGCCAGTGCCTGCGAAGTGGCGGTGTCCCTGGAGCAGGGGCTGTCGACGTCGGTGCGCCAGCGGGAAGTGGAAACCGTGGAGTTCAACCGCGACCAGGGCTTTGGCATCACCCTTTATGTGGGCCAGCGCAAAGGCTCGGCCAGCACTTCTGCCAGCGGTCCGGAGGCCATTCGTGAAACCGTGGCTGCGGCGCTGGCGATAGCCAAGCACACGTCGGAAGATGAAGCGTCGGGCCTGGCCGATGCGTCCCTGATGGCCAAGGACCTGCAGGACTTCGATCTGTTCCATGCCTGGGACATCACGCCCGAGCAAGCCATCGAGCAGGCCCTGGCCTGTGAGGCGGCAGCCTTTGCCGCCGACAGCCGGATCAAGAATGCCGATGGCACCACCTTGAGCACCCACCAGGGTTGCCGGGTGTATGGCAACAGCCATGGTTTCATCGGCGGTTACGCCTCGACCCGCCATAGCCTGAGCTGCGTGATGATCGCCGAGGCCAACGGCCAGATGCAGCGCGACTACTGGTACGACGTCAATCGCCAGGGCCAGTTGCTGGCGGATCCGGCGAGCATCGGTCAGCGCGCGGCCCAGCGTGCGGCCAGCCGGCTGGGTGCCCGTCCGGTGCCGACCTGCGAAGTGCCGGTGCTGTTTTCCGCAGAACTGGCCGGCGGTCTGTTCGGCAGTTTTCTCGGCGCGATCTCCGGCGGCAACCTGTACCGCAAATCCTCGTTCCTCGAAGGCGCCCTGGGCCAGCAGCTGTTTCCCCAGTGGCTGACGATCGACGAGCGGCCGCACCTGATGCGCGCCATGGGCAGTTCGGCATTCGATGGCGATGGCCTGGCCACCTATGCCAAGCCCTTCGTCAAGGACGGCGAATTGGTGTCCTATGTGCTCGGCACCTATTCCGGGCGCAAACTGGGCATGCCCAGCACTGCCAACGCCGGCGGGGTGCACAACCTGTTCGTCACCCATGGCGATGAAGATCAGGCTGCGCTGTTGCGGCGCATGGGACGCGGCCTGCTGGTCACCGAACTCATGGGCCATGGCCTGAACATGGTCACTGGCGACTACTCCCGTGGCGCGGCAGGCTTCTGGGTCGAGAACGGCGAGATCCAGTTCGCGGTGCAGGAAGTGACCATTGCCGGTAATTTGCGCGACATGTTCAAGCAGATCGTCGCCGTGGGTAACGATCTGGAACTGCGCAGCAACATCCGCACCGGCTCGGTGCTGATCGAGCGCATGACCGTCGCCGGCAGCTGATCCTCCTCCTGAGTCAGCCAAACGCGCCACCTTTCCCGGGTGGCGCGTTTTTTTTATGCGCGCAATTCTCGTAGGCGCTGGCTGGCCTGCGAAGGCGTCCTGACGCCCGATATCAGGTTCAAGGGCCTATTCGCCGGCAAGCCGGCTCCTACAGA
The DNA here is from genome assembly GCF_001547895.1 of Pseudomonas sp. Os17. NCBI lineage: Bacteria > Pseudomonadati > Pseudomonadota > Gammaproteobacteria > Pseudomonadales > Pseudomonadaceae > Pseudomonas > Pseudomonas sp. Os17. The sequence continues at coordinate 1,031,526 of NZ_AP014627.1, forward strand.
AGTTGGGCAAAAATCGTACAAGTCAGATTGATTTGATTCTCAATATCATTTAATAATGAAAATCATTATTCAATGAGCCCAGGTCATGAGTTCTGCCTTGCACGAGCAGCCCTACCTCGAAAGCTGGCGCTGGATGAGTCGCCAGATCCGTTGCGCGCTGGAGCCGGATGAGCCGCGTCTGATTGAGCACTACCTGGCCGAAGGGCGCTATCTGGCGTGTTGCACCTCCATGTCGGCGTGGCGCGTCGCTGAAACCTCCTTCCGTTTATTGATCGATACCGCTACCGATACCGCATTGCCCTGGCACTGGCGCAGCCTGTGCCTGGATCAGGCCTGGCGCCCGCTGCGCGACATGGAGCGGTTGTCTTTGTGCAAGTGCCGGCTCAAGCGCTGGCAAAGCCATGCCTGGCGGTTGGCGACGGTGTCGCTGCTGCCTTCCATTCCCCTGATTGAACTGGTGCAAGGATTTCCCGATGAGTAACTTCCGTATCGAACGTGACAGCATGGGCGAACTGCAGGTCCCGGAGCAGGCGCTGTACGGCGCACAGACCCAGCGGGCGGTGGATAACTTTCCCATCAGCGGCCAGCGCATGCCGGCAGCCTTCATCCGGGCTCTGATCCTGGCCAAGGCCGCGGCGGCCCGGGCCAACGTCGAGCTGGGGCAGCTGAGCCAATCCCAGGGCAAGGCCATTGTCGATGCCGCTCAGGGCCTCCTGGAAGGCGACTTCATGCAGCACTTCCCGGTGGACATCTTCCAGACCGGTTCCGGTACCAGTTCCAACATGAATGCCAACGAAGTGCTGGCGACCCTGGCCGGCCGACTGTTGGGCGAACCGGTCAATCCCAACGACCACGTCAACTGTGGTCAGAGCAGCAACGACATCATTCCCACCACCATTCACGTCAGCGCCGCCCTGAGCCTGCACGAACGCTTGTTGCCGGCATTGGTGCACCTGGTGGACGTCATCGAGCGCAAGGCGGTGCAGGTGCATCCCTTCATCAAGACCGGGCGTACTCACCTGATGGACGCCATGCCGGTGCGCATGAGCCAGGTGCTGGACGGCTGGGCGCAACAGCTCAAGGCCAATATCGCTCACTTGCAGGATCTGCTGCCGAGCCTGCAGGCCCTGGCCCAGGGCGGCACCGCGGTGGGCACAGGGATCAACGCCCACCCCGAGTTCGCTGCGCGCTTCTGCCAGCAGTTGAGCCACCTGACCCAGGTGCCGTTCACCCCGGGCAAGAACCTGTTCGCCCTGATCGGTTCGCAGGACACCGCAGTGACGGTATCCGGTCAGCTCAAGGCCACCGCGGTGTCGTTGATGAAGATCGCCAACGACCTGCGCTGGATGAACTCAGGCCCGCTGGCGGGGTTGGGCGAGATTGAGCTGCAAGGGTTGCAGCCGGGGTCGTCGATCATGCCGGGCAAGGTCAATCCGGTGATTCCGGAGGCGGTGGCGATGGTTGCCGCCCAAGTCATTGGCAACGACAGCACCATCACCGTTGCCGGCCAATCGGGCAACTTCGAGCTCAATGTGATGCTGCCGGTCATCGCCCAGAACCTGCTGGGCAGCATCGAGCTGCTGGCCAACTCCAGCCGGCTGCTGGCGGACAAGGCCATTGCCAGCTTCAAGGTCAATGAGCCCAAGCTCAAGGAAGCGCTGGCGCGCAACCCGATCCTGGTCACCGCCCTGAACCCGATCATCGGTTACCAGAAGGCCGCGGAAATTGCCAAGACCGCCTACAGGCAGGGACGGCCGGTGATCGATGTGGCGTTGGAACTCACCGATCTGCCGCGTAGCCAGCTCGAAACTCTGCTGGATCCGGAAAAACTCACCGCAGGCGGCCTGTAACCCTCGACACCGATTTGGAGGCGCACCATGGAGCACTGGAAACGCACGATCGAAAGGGCCAATCGTCTCTTTATGCAGGGCGAACTGGTGGATGCTCGCGAGTTCTACCTGCAGGCGCTGGCGCTGGCCCAGGTGTTGTTCGAGCGCTGGGCGGATGCCGACGAAGCGGTGGCGGCCTGCGTGATTTCCCATCACAACCTGGCGGACCTGCATCTACGCCTGAACCAGCCGGAGGAGAGCGCGGAATACCTCTGTGCCATCCATCAGCGCCTGCTGCAGACCATGCAGGACAGTCGCCTGAACCCGGCCTTGCGCGAAGCGGCCTGGCGCCAGAGCAGCAAGACTTACGTCGAGCTGCTGAATTTCATCGGCGAGCACGGTGAATACCCCCGCACTCATCGCTTGCTGGGCGGCAACGTCACGGGCCTGTCGACCGACAGCCCGCGCGCCGGCGGCACCTTTTTCGGAGTTCATTGATATGTCCTTTACCTTGCCTGCACTGCCTTACGCCTACGACGCCCTGGAGCCGCACATCGATGCGCAGACCATGGAGATTCACTACAGCAAGCACCACCAGACCTACATCAACAACCTGAATGCCGCAGTGGAGGGCACCGAATGGGCCGGTTGGGAGATCGACAAGCTGGTGGCCAGCGTCCAGCAACTGCCTGAGCCGCTCCGGGCCGCAGTGATCAACCAGGGTGGTGGGCATGCCAATCATTCACTGTTCTGGGCCGTCATGACCCCGGCCGGCGGTGGCCAGCCCGAAGGTGCCTTGGGGCAGGCCATCGAGCAGCAACTGGGCGGTTTCGAACGCTTCAAGGAGGCCTTCACCAAGGCCGCGCTGACCCGTTTCGGCAGCGGCTGGGCCTGGCTCAGCGTGACCCCGGAGAAAAAGCTGGTGGTGGAAAGCAGCGGCAATCAGGACAGTCCGCTGATGAACGGCAATACGCCCATTCTGGGGCTGGACGTGTGGGAGCACGCCTATTACCTGCGATATCAGAACCGGCGGCCGGAATACATCAACGCGTTCTACAACGTGATCAACTGGCCGGAAGTGGCTCAGCGCTACCGGGCCGCGATGGCTTGATCCCTTCTCCTGAAAACAAGATCTAAGGCCGACTATGGGCACTGAAACACTGGCGATCAGCAGCGGACGAATGTTTCGCTATGCCTTCGGTTCGCTGTTGCTGTTGGCGGGGACCGCTTTGCTGGTGGCTCAAGGGCTGAGCTGGCTAAGCCTGGAACCGCGCCTGCTGCGTGCCTTGCAAGGCGGTTCCATTTGCGCGCTGGGTACGGCACTGGGGGCGGTCCCGGTGCTGGTAATCCGGCAAATGCCGGTGGCGGTGAGCGACACCCTGCTGGGGTTTGGTGCCGGAGTGATGCTGGCGGCGACGGCGTTTTCACTGGTTGTCCCCGGCATTGCCGCAGCCCAGGACCTGGGCTTGTCTGCCTGGGGCTCCAGCGGCCTGATCTGTGCCGGCATCATGCTGGGGGCCCTTGTTCTGTTCCTGGTGGACCGCAAGATTTCCGGCGGCAGCCCGGAGTTGCTGGTGGGCACGCCGGAGCATCCAGTGATTGCCCCGCGGATCTGGTTGTTCGTCTTCGCGATCATTGCCCACAATATTCCTGAAGGGATGGCGGTGGGGGTGTCGGCCGGAGGTGGCATGCCGGATGCGGACAGTCTGGCCATGGGCATTGCCCTGCAGGATGTACCGGAAGGGCTGGTGATTGCCCTGGTGTTGGCGGGGGCGGGGATGTCGCGGGGCAAGGCGTTCCTGATCGGCGCCGCTTCAGGCCTGGTGGAGCCGGTCTTTGCCTTGCTCTGTGCCTGGCTGGTGAGCCTGGCGCAGGTGCTGCTGCCCTTGGGCCTGGCCCTGGCAGCGGGGGCGATGCTGCTGGTGGTCACTCATGAAGTGATTCCGGAGTCGCGTCGCAATGGCCATGACAAGCTTGCCAGTCTCGGCCTGTGTATCGGTTTCTGCCTGATGATGGTGATGGATACCGCACTGGCCTGAATGCCGCTCGTGCTTACTCGCCTTCGTCGAAGTAGTTGTTGATCAGGGCAACCAGTGCATCCAGTGCTTCCTGTTCCTGCTCGCCTTCGGTCTTGAGGTGGATCTTGGTGCCCTTGCCGGCGGCGAGCATCATCATGGCCATGATGCTTTTGCCATCGACCATGGATTCCGGGGTCCTGCCGGCGCGGATCTGGCAGGGGAACTGGCCGGCCACGCCGACGAACTTGGCTGAGGCGCGGGCGTGCAGGCCCAGTTTGTTGATGATCTCGATTTCCAGAGCTGGCATCGCGGGGTAGATCCTTTCAGCTAAGGTCGCGGTGGCGAACCTGGACGTTCTTCAGGGTTTTTTGCAACACCTTGCCCAGGCGCTCGGTCAGGTACACGGAGCGGTGGTGCCCGCCGGTGCAGCCAATGGCAATGGTCACGTAGGCGCGGTTGCTGGCGGCGAAGCGCGGCAGCCACTTGAGCAGATAGCTTTCGATGTCCTGGAACATCTCTTCGACATCGGGTTGCGCAGCCAGGTATTCCGCCACCGGGGCGTCCAGTCCGGATTGGGCACGCAGCTCGGGTTTCCAATACGGGTTGGGCAGGCAGCGAACGTCAAACACCAGATCGGCATCCACCGGCATGCCGCGCTTGAAACCAAAGGACTCCACCAGGAACGCGGTGCCGGGTTCCGGCTGGTTCAACAGGCGCAGCTTGATGGTGTCCCGCAGTTGGTAGAGGTTCAGATTGGTGGTGTTGACCTTGAGGTCGGCCAGATCGACGATCGGGCCCAGCAGCTGGGTTTCGTCGTGGATGGCTTCGGCCAGTGAGCGATTGGCACTGCTCAGCGGGTGACGACGACGAGTTTCCGAGAAACGCTTGAGCAGGGTTTCCTCGTCTGCATCCAGATAAAGAACGTCACACTGGATATGCCGGCTGCGCACTTCTTCCAGCAGTTCGGGGAAGCGTGACAGATGGCTGGGCAAGTTGCGGGCGTCGATGGACACCGCTACCAGCGGTTGCGCCAGTTCAGTGTGAATCAATGCGCGTTCGGCCAGCTCGGGCAGCAAGCCGGCGGGCAGGTTGTCGATGCAGTAGTAGCCGTGGTCCTCAAGAACATCGAGGGCGGTGCTTTTACCTGAGCCGGAACGGCCGCTGACGATGATCAAGCGCATGATTACTGACCGTTTTGCTCGTCCAGGACAACCTGATACAAGGCTTCGTTGCTGGTGGCACTGCGCAGGCGATCGCGGACTTCCTTGCGATCGAGCATGCTGGCTATCTGCCGCAGCAGTTCCAGATGAGCATCGGTGGCGGCTTCCGGGACCAGCAGGACGAACAGCAGGTCGACCGGGGCGCCGTCGATGGCGTCGAAATCGATGGGAGCGTCCAGGTGCATCAGTGCACTGATGGGCGACTCGCAGCCTTTGAGGCGGCAGTGGGGAATGGCGATGCCATTGCCAAAACCGGTGGAGCCTAGTTTTTCGCGGGCGATCAGGCTCTCGAAGACGTCCTGCATCTCCAGATCAGGCACTTCACGGCTGATCAGGTTGGCAATTTGTTCGAGGGCGCGTTTTTTACTGCCGCCCGGCACGTTCACCAGGGAACGGCCGGGGGTCAGGATGCTTTCAAGTCGGATCATGGGAGGGGAGTGTTAGCGACCCTGTGTGCCTTGGAGAAGGTGGAGTTGCTTTTCCTTATGCTTTTTCAGTTGGCGGTCAAGCTTGTCCGTGAGCAGGTCGATTGCGGCATACATATCGTCATGTTCTGCATTGGCGACGACCTCCCCACCGTGGATGTGCAGGGTGGCTTCGATTTTCTGCTTCAGTTTCTCGACGGCCATGGTGACCTGCACATTGGTAATCTTGTCGAAATGCCGCTCCAGCCGGTCGAGTTTTTCGCCGATGTAAGCGCGCAGAGGTTCAGTCACTTCGAGTTGGTGTCCACTGATGTTGACTTGCATACAGCTTCTCCTTCGTTGCCAGTGCATAACGCGGCAGGCTGAGGTGCCTGCCACCTAGACCATGCCTGCAACCAGCTGGCTCAGCCAGCTTGCAGGCACACTCCGAAACGCTGTGGCCGGCCCGGCGGTTACATCAACCGCTTCCGTTCGCTGGAAGGCGCGATCCCAAGGGATTCGCGGTACTTGGCGACGGTCCGGCGGGCTACCTGAATGCCTTGTGCCTCCAGTAAACCAGCGATCTTGCTGTCACTCAACGGCTTTTTCTGATTTTCCGCAGCCACCAGTTTTTTGATGATCGCGCGGATTGCCGTGGACGAGCATTCGCCGCCTTCCGAGGTGCTGACGTGGCTGGAGAAAAAGTATTTCAGTTCATATATGCCCCGGGGGGTATGCATGAATTTTTGCGTGGTCACCCGGGAAATCGTTGATTCGTGCATGCCGACCGCTTCGGCAATGTCATGCAGAACCAGGGGTTTCATGGCTTCGTCGCCATATTCGAGGAAGCCCCGTTGGTGCTCGACGATCTGGGTGGCCACTTTCATCAGGGTTTCGTTGCGGCTCTGCAGGCTCTTGATGAACCAGCGGGCTTCCTGCAACTGATTGCGCATGAAGGTGTTGTCGGCGCTGGTGTCGGCGCGGCGAACAAAACCGGCGTACTGTGCGTTGACCCGCAGGCGTGGCACGGATTCCTGGTTCAGCTCCACCAACCAGCGCTCGTTGTCCTTGCGCACGATGACGTCCGGAACCACGTACTCGGCTTCGCTGGATTCGATCTGCGAGCCGGGACGCGGGTTGAGACTTTGCACCAGTTCGATGACCTGGCGCAGTTCGTCTTCCTTGAGCTTCATGCGACGCATCAACTGGCTGTAGTCGCGACTGCCCAGGAGGTCGATGTAATCGCTGACCAGGCGCTGGGCCTCGCTCAGCCAGGGAGTTTTCGCCGGCAGCTGGCGCAACTGCAGGAGCAGGCATTCGCCCAGATTGCGTGCGCCGATGCCGGCAGGTTCGAATTGCTGGATGCGATGCAGGACGGCTTCGATCTCGTCCAGCTCGATGTCCAGCTCCGGATCGAAGGCCTCGAGGATCTCCTCAAGGGTTTCGTCCAGGTAGCCCTGATTGTTGATGCAATCGATCAGGGTCACGGCGATCAGGCGATCGGTGTCCGACATCGGGGCCAGGTTCAGTTGCCAGAGCAGGTGGCTCTGCAGGCTTTCTCCGGCCGATGTGCGAGTGGTGAAGTCCCACTCGTCGTCATCGCTGCTGGGCAGGCTGCTGGCGCTGGTCTGGTAGACGTCTTCCCAGGCGGTATCCACCGGCAACTCGTTGGGGATGCGTTCGTTCCATTCGCCTTCCTCGAGGTTGTCCACCGTGGGGGCGGTTTCCTGGTAGGAGGGTTCCTGGATTTCGGTATTGGGTTTGGACTCGGTGTTGTCGGCCAGGGGGTCGCTGTTGTCGAAGTCGTCGCCGTCTTCCTGGCGTTCGAGCATCGGATTGGACTCCAGGGCTTCCTGGATTTCCTGTTGCAGGTCCAGGGTCGACAATTGGAGCAGGCGGATGGCCTGTTGCAGCTGCGGTGTCATCGTCAGCTGCTGGCCCATTCTCAGGACTAGCGATGGTTTCATGGCAGGGGCTTAACACCTTATTTGCCGGCGCACATGCGCCATCCACTACAGGGCGCCGAAGCGCCAAACATAAGCAAATTATATGCCTGAAACTGAAGTGTTTGCCTAGAGCGCTGTAACAATAAAGTTTGTGGGGATTTATCGTTTGCGGCGCTCTGGCGTCTGGCCCGACACCTCAGCCGTTACAGGCGGAACTCATGGCCCAGATAGACTTCCTTGACCAGTTCGTTGGCCAGGATGGTCTCGGAGTCGCCCTCGGCGATCAGTTGCCCGTCATTGACGATATAGGCAGTCTCACAGATGTCCAGGGTTTCCCGGACGTTGTGGTCAGTGATCAGTACACCGATGCCTTTGGCCTTCAGGTGATGGATGATCTGCTTGATATCGCCGACCGAGATCGGGTCGACACCGGCGAAGGGTTCGTCCAGCAGGATGAACTTGGGTGCGGTCGCCAGCGCCCGGGCGATTTCCACGCGGCGGCGCTCGCCACCGGACAGGCTCATGCCGAGATTGTCGCGGATGTGGTTGATGTGGAATTCCTGCAGCAGGCTTTCCAGCTCCTGGCGGCGGCCGGCCTTGTCGAGCTCCTTGCGGGTCTCGAGGATGGCCATGATGTTGTCTGCGACCGACAGCTTGCGAAAGATCGAGGCTTCCTGAGGCAGATAGCCGATACCGGCGCGGGCGCGACCGTGCATCGGTTGGTGGCTGACATCCAGGTCGTCGATCAGGACGCGGCCCTGATCAGCCTGGACCAGACCGACGATCATGTAGAAGCAGGTGGTCTTGCCGGCGCCGTTGGGGCCGAGCAGGCCGACGATCTGCCCGCTGTCGATGGACAGGCTGACATCACGCACGACCTGGCGGCTCTTGTAGCTCTTGGCCAGGTGCTGGGCTTTCAGAGTTGCCATTACTGGGCCTTTTGCTCGTCGGTTTTCTTTTTCGGCTGGATGACCATGTCGATCCGCGGACGTGGCGCGGTGACCGAGCTGCCGTTGGCGCGACCGGCGTTAGCCACTTGCTTGACGGTGTCGTAGACGATTTTCTCGCCTTCGGTGGTGTTGCCGTCGTTGATGACCTTGGCCTTGTCGATCAGCACGATGCGGTTCTGCTGGGCATGGTACTGGATGGTCACGGCGTAGGCCTGGACCGGTTTCGGGTCGGTCTGCTTCTGCAGCTGCTCGAAGTAGGCCAGGTTGCCCACCGACGTCACGACATCGATTTCGCCAGTCTTGGATCGGGTGATGGTCACGGTGTTGCCGGTGATCTTCATCGAGCCCTGGGTGATGATCACATCGCCCTTGTAGGTGGCCACGCCGTTCTTGTCGTCCAGCTGGGCGTCGTCGGCCTGAATGCGGATTGGCTGTTGGCTATCGTTCGGCAGAGCCCAGGCGCTCACGCTTCCCAGTGCTGCGCCCAGACTGAGCAAAATAGGGAGGGTTTTAACGAGCCTCATACTGTCCTCTTACGTTCGATAGCAGGTTCATCCTGCCGTCTTTCAAATACGCTTTCATTCCCTTGGCAGTGGTCACGCCGTCGGCGCCGTCGATTCTAACGGCTTGCTCGGTCTGCGCATATTGCTTCTGCGGGAATACTGTCATGCGGCTGGTGGTGATCAGCAGGTTGCGGTTGTGCTCGTCGGTGCGGGAAACCCGAACCGAGTCGATCAGCTCGACCTCGGTGCCGTCCGGATTGACTTCGCCGCGCTCGCTCTGGACGTGCCAGGGATAAGTGGTGCCGCGGTACATCTGCAGGTCGGGCTTGGTCAGCATTGTCACTTCGCTGGCCTTGATGTGTTCGACCTTGTCCGAGGTCATTTCGTACTGCAGTTTGCCGTCGGGCAGGTACTGCACACTGCGGGCGTTGATCGCGTAATAGTCGATGGCGCTCTCGTCGACCTGCACCACTGGCTTGTCGAGGAAGCGTTCCGGGCTGATGTTCCAGTAGCCGACCGCCGCGAACAGCAGGGCGATGGTCCCGAAGATCAGGATGGTGCGAATCTTTTTACTCAGCATGGGAGGGCTCTATAAATAAGCGGCATTGGCTGCTTCAAGGCGATCCTGGGCGCGCAGGATCAGCTCGCAGAACTCCCGTGCGGCACCTTCGCCGCCGCGGGCAACAGTAATGCCGTGGGCGTGTTCGCGGACAAAGCTGGCAGCGTTGGCCACCGCCATGCCCAGGCCGACACGGCGGATCACCGGCAGGTCGGGCAGGTCGTCACCCAGGTAGGCGACCTGTTCATAGCTTAGGCCCAGTTGGGCAAGAAGCTCGTCCAGTACCACCAGCTTGTCTTCGCGGCCCTGGTACAGATGGGGGATCCCCAGGTTCTTGGCGCGGCGTTCCACCACCGGGGTCTTGCGCCCGCTGATGATCGCGGTCTGCACTCCGGCGGCCATGAGCATCTTGATGCCTTGGCCATCGAGGGTATTGAAGGTCTTGAACTCGCTGCCGTCTTCAAGGAAGTACAGGCGACCGTCGGTCAGGACGCCATCGATGTCGAAGACCGCCAGCTTGATGTGTTTACCGCGTTGCAGCAGGTCGGCACTCATTTACATCACTCCCGCGCGCAGCAGGTCGTGCATGTTCAAGGCGCCGATCGGCCGGTCTTCCTTGTCCACCACCACCAGGGCGCTGATTTTATGGTCTTCCATGATCTTCAGGGCTTCGGCGGCCAGCATATCGGCACGGGCGGTCTTGCCATGAGGGGTCATGACCGAATCGATGGTGGCGTGGTGGATATCGATGGCGCGATCCAGGGTGCGGCGCAGGTCGCCGTCGGTGAAGATCCCGGCCAGGCGGCCGTCGGCCTCGAGGATCACGGTCATGCCCAGGCCCTTGCGGGTCATTTCCATGAGCGCATCCTTGAGCAGGGTGCCCCGTTGCACCTGTGGCAGGTCGTTGCCTTCGTGCATCACGTTCTCGACCTTGAGCAGCAGGCGGCGGCCCAGGGCGCCTCCAGGATGGGAGAAGGCGAAGTCTTCGGCGGTGAAACCGCGGGCTTCCAGCAGGGCCACGGCCAGGGCGTCGCCCATCACCAGGGCTGCGGTGGTCGAGGAGGTGGGGGCCAGGTTCAGCGGGCAGGCCTCGTGTTCGACATGCACATTCAGGTTGACGTCGGCGGCCTTGGCCAGCGGCGACTCGGGGTTGCCGGTCAGGCTGATCAATTGGATGCCCAGGCGCTTGATCAGCGGCAGCAAGGTGACGATTTCGTTGGTGGAGCCGGAGTTAGAGAGGGCCAGGATCACGTCGTCGCGGGTGATCATGCCCATGTCGCCGTGGCTGGCTTCGGCCGGATGGACAAAGAAAGCGGTGGTTCCGGTGCTCGCCAGGGTCGCGGCGATCTTGTTGCCGATGTGCCCGGACTTGCCCATGCCGACCACGACCACTCGGCCTTTGCTGGCCAGAATCATCTCGCAAGCGCGTACGAAATCTGCGTCGATATGGGGCAGCAAGCCTTCTACGGCCTGAAGTTCGAGGCGGATGGTGCGTTGTGCTGATTGAATCAGGTCGCTGGATTGGCTCATGTCTGAAATCGTATAGCCCGATGAAAAGGCGGCGATTATAGCGGTAATGAACAAATCCCTCACGCAAGTTCGTCAGCCTTTGTCCGTCCGGTATCAGGATTCCTCCGATTTCGCCTGTCCTGGACCTGAACGTTCACGGCTTCGGCCTTGGGGGCGTCGTATCAGCAGTGATATAGTTCGCCGCCAGTTCGGCCTGCCCAGGGGCACGTACTCCCGGCAGGGAGCCAAGCGTCCGAGTGATAGGCTGCATCGCAAGGAGTTTAGATGAGTGCCGATAACGCCTACGCGGTCGAGCTGAAGGGACTGTCCTTCAAGCGCGGTGCGCGCAGCATTTTCAATAACGTGGATATCCGTATTCCGCGGGGCAAGGTCACCGGCATCATGGGGCCTTCCGGCTGCGGAAAAACCACCCTGTTGCGCTTGATGGGCATGCAGTTGCGGCCCAGCAGCGGCGAAGTGTGGGTCAACGGCCAGAATCTGCCGACCCTCTCGCGCAGCGATCTGTTCGATGCGCGCAAGCAAATGGGCGTGCTGTTTCAGAGTGGCGCACTGTTTACCGATCTGGATGTGTTCGAGAACGTGGCTTTTCCGCTGCGGGTGCATACCGAACTGCCGGACGAGATGATTCGCGACATTGTCCTGCTCAAGCTGCAGGCGGTGGGCCTGCGTGGTGCCGTCGACCTGATGCCCGACGAGCTGTCCGGCGGCATGAAGCGTCGGGTCGCCCTGGCCCGGGCCATCGCCCTGGACCCGCAGATTCTCATGTACGACGAACCCTTCGTGGGTCAGGACCCGATCGCCATGGGCGTCCTGGTGCGGCTGATCCGCCTGCTCAACGATGCCCTGGGCATTACCAGCATCGTGGTGTCCCACGATCTTGCGGAAACCGCGAGCATTGCCGATTACCTCTATTTAGTCGGTGATGGCCAGGTATTGGGTCAGGGAACTCCTGACGAACTGATGGACTCCGACAATCCGCGTATCCGTCAATTCATGAAGGGGGATCCCGACGGCCCGGTGCCGTTTCACTTTCCAGCGACGGATTACCGCGCAGATCTTCTGGGGAAGCGCTGATGCGCAAAATATCGCTAATCGAGAGGGTTCGCCTCTTCGGTCGCTCAGGCATCGATGTCCTGGCGGTACTGGGGCGTTCCACCCTGTTCCTGTTTCACGCGCTGCTGGGACGTGGCGGCATCGGCGGCAGTTTCGGCCTGCTGATCAAGCAACTGCACTCCGTGGGCGTGATGTCCCTGGTGATCATCGTCGTGTCCGGAGTCTTCATCGGCATGGTGCTGGCGCTGCAGGGCTTCAACATTCTCTCCAGCTACGGTTCGGAGCAGGCGGTGGGGCAGATGGTCGCCCTGACCCTGTTGCGTGAGCTGGGACCGGTGGTTACCGCGCTGCTGTTTGCCGGTCGTGCCGGTTCGGCGCTGACTGCCGAGATCGGCAACATGAAATCCACCGAGCAGCTCTCCAGCCTGGAGATGATCGGGGTCGACCCGCTCAAGTACATCATCGCGCCACGCCTGTGGGCCGGTTTCATCTCCCTGCCGCTGCTGGCGATGATTTTCAGCGTGGTGGGCATCTGGGGCGGCTCTTGGGTTGCCGTGGACTGGCTGGGTGTCTATGAAGGTTCCTACTGGTCGAACATGCAGAACAGCGTGACCTTCAGCGGTGACGTACTCAATGGTGTGATCAAGAGTATCGTTTTTGCGTTTGTAGTGACCTGGATCGCCGTATTCCAAGGCTACGACTGTGAGCCCACCTCAGAGGGGATCAGCCGTGCCACTACCAAGACCGTGGTGTACGCCTCGTTGGCCGTACTCGGCTTGGACTTTATTCTGACCGCCTTGATGTTTGGAGATTTCTGATGCAAAACCGCACCCTGGAAATCGGTGTCGGCCTTTTCCTGCTGGCCGGCATCCTGGCTTTGCTGTTGCTTGCCCTGCGAGTCAGTGGCTTGTCTCCGAGCGCAAGCACCGATACCTACAAGCTTTACGCCTACTTCGACAATATCGCCGGTTTGACGGTCAGAGCTAAGGTGACCATGGCCGGGGTAACCATCGGCAAGGTCACGGCGATCGATCTGGACCGCGACAGCTTCACCGGTCGGGTCACCATGCAACTGGAAAAACGTGTGGATAATCTGCCGACTGACTCCACTGCATCTATCCTGACGGCTGGCCTGTTGGGTGAGAAATACATCGGTATCAGCGTGGGCGGGGAAGAAGCCTTGCTCAAGGATGGCGGGACCATCCACGACACCCAGTCGTCGCTGGTGCTGGAGGACCTGATCGGTAAATTCCTGCTCAATACCGTTAGCAAAGACGCCAAATGAGGAGTTTTTCGATGATCTCTATCTTGCGACGTGGCCTGTTGGTGCTGCTGGCGGCCCTGCCGTTGCTGGCCAATGCGGCCGGTGCACCTTCCGCACACGATCTGGTGCAGGACACCACCACCCGCCTGCTGGCGGATCTGGCGGCCAACAAGGAAAAGTACAAGCAAAGCCCGAACGATTTCTACAACGCCCTGAACGGCATTGTCGGTCCGGTGGTGGATGCCGACGGCATCTCCCGCAGCATCATGACCGTGAAGTATTCGCGCAAGGCCACACCGGAGCAGATGGCGCGCTTCCAGGAGAACTTCAAGCGCAGCCTGATGCAGTTCTATGGCAACGCCTTGCTCGAGTACAACAACCAGGGCATCACCGTTTCTCCGGCCAAGGATGAAAGCGGCACCCGTACCAGCGTGGACATGCAGGTCAAAGGCAACAACGGCGCTATCTATCCGGTGTCCTACACCCTGGAAAAGATCAACGACGAGTGGAAAGTGCGTAACGTGATCATCAACGGCATCAACATCGGCAAGCTGTTCCGTGATCAGTTCGCCGACGCCATGCAGCGCAACGGCAACAACCTGGACAAGACCATCGACGGCTGGGCCGGCGAAGTGGCCAAGGCCAAGGAAGTCACCGAAGACGCCGCCCATAAGGCTGCACAATGAGTGAGTCGGCCGTACGCCTGGGTGACGCCGGGGAGCTGCTGATCAGCGGTGTGCTGGATTACCGCAGCGGCCCGGGCCTGCGCAAGCAGGGCCTGGCGCTGATCAAGTCGAGCCCGGGCACCGCCCTGGTGCTCGATTGCTCGGCGGTGGAAAAATCCAGCAGTGTCGGTCTGGCCCTGTTGCTGGCCTTCATTCGCGATGGTCAGGGGCTGGGCAAGACGGTGAGCGTTCGCGCCCTGCCCGAGGACATGCGGGAAATCGCCGAGGTATCCGGGGTCACCGAGATCCTCCTCCATCCGTAGTAACCCACATCTATATAGAAGCCCCCCGTCAGAGTCCTGCTATGCGGGGTTCGCAGGCGCGGGGCTTTTTTGTATGATGTCCGACCCGCGCGCACAGGGCGCCGATTGAGGTTGAGCATGCAGGCCAACGAAGTGAAGAGCTTTCTTGAGGGAAAGCTGCCCGGAGCTCAGGTAGAAGTTGAGGGCGAAGGCTGCAACTTTCAGCTGAACGTGATTAGCGACGAACTGGTGGCCTTGAGCCCGGTCAAGCGTCAGCAGAGCATCTATGCCCATTTGAATCCATGGATTGCCGATGGCAGCATCCACGCGATCACCATGAAATTTTTCAGCCGCGCGGCCTGGGCCGAGCGCACCTGAGCCCAAGGGCGTCGAGACTGTTATGGATAAATTGATTATTACCGGCGGCGTTCGCCTTGATGGCGAGATCCGCATTTCCGGGGCCAAGAACTCCGCGCTGCCGATTCTGGCGGCAACCCTGCTGTGCGATGGCCCGGTCACCGTGGCCAACCTGCCGCACCTGCACGACATCACCACCATGATCGAGCTGTTCGGTCGCATGGGCATCGAACCGGTGATCGACGAGAAGCTCAGTGTCGAAATCGACCCGCGCACCATCAAGACCCTGGTGGCGCCTTACGAGCTGGTGAAAACCATGCGCGCCTCGATCCTGGTGCTGGGCCCGATGGTTGCCCGCTTCGGTGAGGCCGAAGTGGCCCTGCCAGGCGGTTGCGCCATCGGCTCGCGCCCGGTTGACCTGCACATCCGCGGCCTGGAAGCCATGGGCGCGGTGATCGACGTCGAAGGCGGCTACATCAAGGCCAAGGCCCCTGAAGGCGGCCTGCGCGGCGCGAACTTCTTCTTCGATACCGTGAGCGTGACCGGTACCGAGAACATCATGATGGCCGCGGCGTTGGCCCGGGGCCGCAGCGTGCTGCAGAACGCCGCCCGCGAACCTGAAGTCGTCGACCTGGCAAACTTCCTGATCGCCATGGGCGCGAAGATTTCCGGCGCCGGCACCGACACCATCACCATCGATGGCGTCGAGCGTCTGCATTCGGCGATCTACAAGGTCATGCCCGACCGTATCGAAACCGGCACCTACCTGGTGGCGGCTGCCGTCACCGGCGGCCGGGTCAAGGTCAAGGACACCGATCCGACCATCCTTGAAGCCGTACTGGAAAAACTCAAGGAAGCAGGCGCCGAAGTCACCACCGGCAGCGACTGGATCGAGCTCAACATGCACGGCAAGCGCCCCAAGGCGGTCAACGTGCGTACCGCTCCGTACCCGGCGTTCCCGACCGACATGCAAGCGCAGTTCATTTCCCTGAACGCGATTGCCGAAGGCACGGGCGCGGTGATCGAAACCATCTTCGAAAACCGCTTCATGCACGTGTACGAACTGCACCGCATGGGCGCCAAGATCCAGGTCGAAGGCAACACTGCGATCGTCACCGGCACCGAAATCCTCAAGGGCGCGCCGGTCATGGCCACCGACCTGCGGGCCTCGGCCAGCCTGGTGATCTCGGCCCTGATGGCCGAAGGCGACACCCTGATCGACCGCATCTACCACATCGACCGTGGTTACGAGTGCATCGAAGAGAAGCTGCAGATGCTCGGCGCCAAGATCCGCCGCGTACCGGGCTAGTAGCATGACGGGCACAGGGAGGTGCCCACAGCCGAATCTGTTCCACGTCGAGCCTGTCTTCAGGCTCGACGCATGTCTGGCGCCGTTTGCGTCCGGGCATCAGTCGCCGCAGAAGGACTTACGTTACTCATGTTGACCATCGCACTGTCCAAGGGCCGTATCCTCGACGACACGCTGCCGCTTCTGGCTGAAGCGGGCATCGTGCCAACCGAGAATCCGGACAAGAGCCGCAAACTGATCATCCCCACGACTCAGGACGATGTTCGCCTGCTGATCGTGCGCGCTACCGATGTGCCGACCTATGTCGAGCATGGCGCTGCCGACCTCGGGGTGGCCGGCAAGGACGTCCTGATGGAGTACTCCGGCCAGGGCCTGTACGAACCACTGGACCTGCAGATTGCCCAGTGCAAGCTGATGACCGCCGGTGCCATTGGCGCTGTCGAACCCAAGGGGCGCCTGCGCGTGGCCACCAAGTTCGTCAACGTGGCCAAGCGTTACTACGCCGAACAGGGCCGCCAGGTGGACATCATCAAGCTCTACGGCTCGATGGAGCTGGCACCGCTGATCGGTCTGGCGGACAAGATCATCGACGTGGTCGACACCGGCAACACCCTGCGGGCCAACGGCCTGGAGCCCCAGGAACTGATCGCCACCATCAGCTCCCGCCTGGTGGTCAACAAGGCATCGATGAAGATGCAGCACGCCCGTATCCAGGCGTTGATCGACACCCTGCGCAAGGCAGTGGAATCGCGACACCGCGGCTGATTCACATGCGTGGCCTTGAGCCGCGCCCATCTATCCGCGTCATAGCCAGAATGCTCAGGTGCCCACGCGGATGGCTTGGTAGTCTTGCGGCGCCTGAGCTTTGCAAATCCAAGCTTGCCCTTTTGTGCACTCGCCAATCATTGAGGCCTTCGCTATGACCGCTCCGACTGCAATTCGCCGACTCAACGCTGCCGACCCGGATTTCGCCCGTCATCTGGATCATCTGCTGAGCTGGGAAAGTGTCTCTGACGATTCGGTCAATCAGCGGGTGCTGGACATCATCAAGGCCGTGCGCGAGCGCGGTGACGCGGCGCTGGTGGAGTTCACCCAGCGTTTCGACGGCCTGCAAGTGGCCTCCATGGCCGACCTGATCCTGCCGCGCGAGCGCCTGGAGCTGGCCCTGACCCGAATCACCGTGGCCCAGCGCGAAGCCCTGGAAAAGGCCGCGGCGCGGGTTCGCAGCTATCACGAGAAACAGAAGCAGGACTCCTGGAGCTACACCGAGGCCGACGGCACGGTGCTGGGCCAGAAGGTCACGCCGCTGGACCGCGCCGGCCTGTACGTGCCGGGGGGCAAGGCTTCCTACCCGTCGTCGGTGCTGATGAACGCGATCCCGGCCAAGGTGGCGGGCGTGACCGAGGTGGTGATGGTAGTGCCGACCCCGCGCGGCGAGGTCAATGAGCTGGTGCTGGCGGCGGCCTGCATTGCCGGGGTCGACCGAGTCTTCACCATCGGCGGCGCCCAGGCCGTGGCCGCGCTGGCCTACGGCACCGAAAGCGTGCCCCAGGTGGACAAGGTGGTCGGCCCGGGCAACATCTATGTGGCCACCGCCAAGCGCCATGTGTTCGGCCAGGTCGGCATCGACATGATCGCCGGTCCGTCGGAGATCCTCGTGGTCTGCGACGGCCAGACCGATCCGGACTGGATCGCCATGGACCTGTTCTCCCAGGCCGAACACGACGAAGACGCCCAGGCGATCCTGGTCAGCCCGGACGCCGAGTTCCTGGACAAGGTGGCGGCGAGCATCGCCAAGTTGCTGCCGACCATGGAGCGTGCGGAAATCATCAACACCTCGATCAATGGCCGTGGCGCCCTGATCCAGGTTCGCGACATGCAGCAAGCCATGGACGTGGCCAACCGCATTGCCCCCGAGCACCTGGAGCTGTCGGTGGCCGACCCGCAAGCCTGGCTGCCGCAGATCCGCCACGCCGGGGCGATCTTCATGGGCCGTCACACCTCCGAGGCGCTGGGCGATTACTGCGCCGGGCCGAACCACGTGCTACCCACGTCCGGTACTGCACGTTTCTCCTCACCGCTGGGGGTGTATGACTTCCAGAAACGCTCGTCGATCATCTTCTGCTCCGAGCAGGGTGCGTCCGAGCTGGGCCGGACCGCCTCGGTGCTGGCCCGTGGCGAGTCGCTGACCGCCCACGCCCGCAGCGCCGAATACCGCATCGTCGACGACCAAGATCAGGGGCAATGAACATGAGCAAATTCTGGAGTCCGTTCGTCAAGAACCTGGTGCCCTACGTGCCGGGCGAGCAACCCAAGCTGACCAAGCTGGTCAAGCTCAACACCAACGAAAACCCCTATGGCCCGTCGCCCAAGGCCCTGGCGGCGATGCAGGCCGAGCTCAACGACAACCTGCGCCTGTATCCCGATCCCAACAGCGACCTGCTCAAGCAGGCGGTGGCCCGCTATTACGGGGTGCAGGGCAATCAGGTGTTCCTTGGCAACGGTTCCGACGAAGTCCTGGCGCACATTTTCCATGGCCTGCTGCAGCAGGATAAGCCGCTGCTGTTCCCGGACATCAGCTACAGCTTCTACCCGGTGTATTGCGGCCTGTACGGCATCGACTACCAGACGGTGCCCCTGGACGAACAGTTCCAGATCCGTGTGGCCGACTACGCCCAGCCCAACGGCGGGATCATCTTCCCTAACCCGAATGCGCCCACCGGCTGCCTGCTGGCCCTGGACGCGGTGGAGCAGATCCTCCAGGCCAGCCCGGATTCGGTGGTGGTCGTGGACGAAGCCTATATCGACTTCGGTGGCCAGACTGCCATCAGCCTGGTGGACTGCTATCCCAACCTGCTGGTGACCCAGACCCTGTCCAAGTCGCGCTCCCTGGCCGGCTTGCGGGTGGGCCTGGCAGTGGGGCATCCGGACCTGATCGAGGCCCTGGAGCGGATCAAGAACAGCTTCAACTCCTACCCGCTGGATCGCCTGGCCATTGTGGGTGCAGCGGCGGCCTTCGAGGACCGCGAGTACTTTGCCAAGACCTGTCAGCTGGTGATCGAAAGCCGCGAGTGGGTGGTGGCGCAGTTGCAGGCCAAGGGTTTTGAAGTGCTGCCGTCGGCGGCCAACTTCATCTTTGCCCGCCACCCGCAGCACGACGCAGCCGGCCTGGCGGCCAAGCTGCGTGAGCAAGGGGTGATCGTGCGTCACTTCAAGCAGGAACGGATCGCCCAATTCCTGCGCATCAGCATCGGCACGCCGGAGCAGAACCAGGCCCTGATCGACGGGTTGGGGCAGCTTTAAGCCGCAAGCTGCAAATTAGAAGCCCAGAGCCAATGCTTGGAGCCTCTCGCCTGCAGCTACAAGCTTGCCGCTTGTAGTTGCAGCCCCCCGGCTGCTCTCACTCGTGGTGCGGCTCGCCGAGGAAGGTCAGGGAGCTGAACAGGCCGCGTGAAGCCACATCCGGGTCGTCCTTGAGCGGCACTTCAAGCTCTGCGGCAATCACGTTCAAGCCTTCATTTCTCACCAACACTTGAGCGCGTCCCTGGGCATCGGTTTCGGTGCTCAGGGTGCTCGGTGCATTGCGGTAGTCGCCGATCAACTTGACCCCAGCCACGGGCTGCCCATCCAGCAGTACCCGCACCGGCAGGCTATTGCCCTGGCCCACGGTCAGCGGGTCGACTTCCGGCAGGATCAGCAGCTTGAGCTGTTCCAGCTTTGGCAGCTTCGCCCCCGCTTGATAGATCGCCAGGCTGTACTTGAAGGTGTGGGTCGAGGCGATGGCCCCCGCAACTTTGCTGCGCCCCTGGTTGACCCAGCGTTTGTCCGCCGTTTGTGACCAGGGACCGTTGTCCAGCACCACGGCCAGCACCGCCGGTGGCTTGAGTGGTTGCAGGCGCGCATGGTCAGCCAGGCGTTGCACGGTCACTGGAATCATTCTGGCCGCCGCGTCGTAGGCCCAGGCACCACTGATCTTCTGGGCCTTGAAGGCGTCGTCTTCGGCGCCGTGGCCGTAGATCACTTCGATATTGCCGCGACGCTGTTCGGTCCACAGACCGTGGGCCGAGGCCTGGGTTGTACCCAGGGTGGCGAGCAGGCCCAGCAGGGCGATTGATATGAGGTTGTGCATGGCGATTTCCGGCTACAGGTTGAGTGTCAGGCTGACGGTGAAGTTGCGCGGCTCGCCGGGCGTGACCCAGTAGTTGCTGTAGGAGCGCTCGTAGTACTTCTCGTCGAACAGGTTGTTCAGGTTCAGGCCCAGGGTCAGGTTGTCGCTGGCCTTGTAATGGGCCAGCAGGTCCAGGGTGCGATAGGCCGGCAGCTCGAAGCTGCCGCCGGCCTCGCCGGAGCGATCGCCGACGTAGGTCAGGGCGGCGCCGACGTCCGAGCCTTTGAATCGTCCGTCCTGGAACTCATAGACGCCCAGCAAGCTGCCACTGTGCTTGGCCACGCCGAGTATGCGACTGCCGGTCGGGATCGTCTGGTCGCCCTTGGTCACTTCGGCATCGATCAGCGCATAAGCACCAATCACCCGCACCGCGTCAGTCAACTGGCCGCTCACTTGCATGTCCAAGCCCTGACTGCGGGCCTTGCCCACGGCTCGGCTGAAGTCGCTGCCGGGGTCCAGGGCCAGGACGTTTTCCTTGTCGATGCGGAAGGCGGCGAGGGTGGCGCTCAGACGCTCGTCGAACAGCTCGCTCTTGATCCCCACTTCATAACCGACCCCTTCCTCGGGCTTGAAGGTCTTGCCGGCCGCATCCAGCCCGTTGTTGGGCTTGAACGAGGTGGAGGCGTTGGCGAACAGGCCCACTTGCGGCGTCAGTTGATAGAGCAGGCCGGCACGCTGGGTCAGGGCGTCGTGGCTCTGGCGGCTGCGCTTGCCGTTGGTGTGGTCGTCGATCCGTTGTTCGAAGTGTTCAAGGCGGGCACCGAGCATGCCTCGCAGGCGATCGGTGAAGATAATCTGGTCCTGCAGGTTGAGGGCCTGGCTTTCGACATGCTCGAAAAAGTCCGTGCCGGAACGTTTGCCGTTGGGCTTGGCCTGGCCGTAGATCGGGTCGTAGATGTCGACAGCGTAGGCGCCGCCGGCGAGGGTGGTGACCCGCTCGTTCTTGCGGTAGTTCTCGTATTCGCTGCCGATCAGCAGTTCGTGCTGCCAACTGCCGATGTCGAACAGGCCGCGCAGTTCCAGCTGGGTGATGCTGTCGTGCCAGTTGTTGTCGCGCTCGCGATAGCGCCGGTTGACGGTGTGCTGGTCGGCATTCAACGGGCGGGTTTCCGAGGCGAAGCCCCACAACTTGCCTTCCTTGTAGTGGCTGGCCAGGCGCAGCTTCCAGCTGTCGTTGAGGTGATGTTCCAGGGCGGCCTGGAGCATGGTGTTGTGGTTGTCGATGTTGCCGTCGCTGGGTTCGCCGAGGAAGGTCGAGCGCGAGACGCCGCTCCAGCGGTTGTTGGGGGCGACGATGCCGCGGTCGAAGGTCGAGCTGTGGCGCACGAATTCGCTTTCCACCAGCAGGTTGGTGTCCGGGTTCAACTGCCAGCTGAAGGAGGGGGCGACGAACACCCGGCGACTGTCGACGTGGTCGCGAAAGCTGTGGTTGTCCTCCACCGCCAGGTTGACCCGGGACAGCAGGTCGCCCTCGGCATCCAGCGGGGTGTTGAGGTCCAGGGCGGTGCGGTAGCGGTCCCAGCTGCCGGCACTGGTCTGCAGGGTGGTGAAGGCTTCGGGCTGGGGTTTCTTGGTCACGATGTTCACCGTGCCGCCGGGGTCGCCACGGCCATAGAGGCTGGCGGCCGGGCCCTTGAGCACTTCGATGCGCTCGATGTTGGCGGCGTCCGGGGTGCTGGGGTAACCGCGGTTGGCGCTGAAGCCGTCCTTGTAGAATTCCGAGGTGGTGAAGCCGCGCACGCTGTATTCATACAGGGTCAGACCGCCGAAGTTGTTCTGCTTGGCGACTCCGCCGGCAAACTCCAGGGCGCGTTCGACATTGTGGCTGCCCAGGTCCTTGAGCACGCTGGCGGGGATCACGCTGACGGACTGCGGGATATCGCGGATTGCCGTATCGGTCTTGGTGGCACTGGCCGAGCGGGTGGCCCGGTAGCCCTTGACCGGACCGGTGGCGGACTCGTACTCGGTGCTGATGCGGGTGGTTTCCAGCTCCAGGGTTTGCGGTTCTTCGGCGAGCAGGGGGTCGGCCAGCAGGCCGAGTGCCAGACCGGCCAGGGGGAGGATTTTTCGGGAGGTCATGGGGCTGTTCCAATAGCAGTATTGAAACAATATAACATGACTAATGAGAATGTATGCTGTTAGCCCGGCATTGCCGGGCCCAGCTTTAGTCTTCTTCCTTGACCGGTGCGGGTGGCGGACGCAGGCCGATTTCCGCCGTCAGCTTGAGTTCCTTGCCATTGCGCATCACCAGGATGGCGACTTTTTCCATCGGCTTGATGCGCGCCACCTGATTCATCGAGCGGCGGCCGTCGCCGGCCGGCTCGCCGTCGATGCTGAGGATCACGTCACCCAGTTGCATGCCGGCTTTCTGTGCCGGGCCATCGCGGAAGATCCCCGCCACCACGATCCCGGGACGTCCGGCCAGGCCGAAGGACTCCGCCAGCTCCTGAGTCAGCGGTTGCACTTCGATTCCCAGCCAGCCACGGATGACCTGGCCGTGTTCGATGATCGACTTCATCACTTCCATGGCCAGCTTGATCGGAATGGCGAAGCCGATGCCCTGGGAGCCGCCGGACTTGGAGAAGATCGCGGTGTTGATCCCGGTCAGGTTGCCATTGGCGTCCACCAGGGCGCCGCCGGAGTTGCCCGGGTTGATCGCGGCGTCGGTCTGGATGAAATCTTCGTAGTTGTTTAGGCCCAGCTGGTTGCGTCCGGTGGCGCTGATGATGCCCATGGTCACGGTCTGGCCGACCCCGAACGGGTTGCCGATGGCCAGGGCGACGTCGCCGACGCGGACGTTTTCCGAGCGGCCGACGGTGATCGAAGGCAGGTTCTTCAGGTCGATCTTGAGCACCGCCAGATCGGTTTCCGGATCGCTGCCGATGACCCGGGCCAGGGTTTCCCGCCCATCCTTGAGCGCCACCACGATCTGTTCGGCGCCGGAGGTCACGTGGTTGTTGGTCAGCAGGTAACCTTCGGGGCTCATGATCACCCCGGAACCCAGGCTCGACTCCATGCGCTGCTGCTTGGGCAGGTTGTCGCCGAAGAAGCGGCGGAACTGCGGGTCTTCAAACAGTGGGTGGGCCGGTTTGTTGATGACCTTGGTGGTGTACAGGTTGACCACCGCAGGCGCGGCAATCAGCACCGCATCGGCATAGGACACCGGTCCCTGCCGGGTGCTGGTGGTTTGAGGCGCTTGTTGCAGGTTGACGTCCAGGCTGGGCAGGCCGACCCACTGGGGGTAGCGCTGAATAATCAGCAACGCGATGAGCACGCCGGCCAGAAGCGGCCAGCCAAAAAAACGCAGAGCCTTGAGCATTGAGCAAGTCCTGGGTGGTTACGAAGGGCTGCGCACGGCCCATAATGTCGCGCATTATACGAGGCCGCGCGCGCCTCTGAACGGGATATTTAGGAGTCTTTTATGGCCGTTGCCCTGAGCACATTGGTGGAAGAAGCGGACCGTTATCTGGGCAGTTCACGCATTGCCGACTACTGCCCCAATGGCCTGCAGGTCGAAGGGCGCCCGCAGGTGATGCGTATCGTCAGTGGCGTGACCGCCAGCCAGGCCTTGCTGGACGCCGCCGTGGAGGCCAAGGCCGATCTGGTGCTGGTGCATCACGGCTACTTCTGGAAAGGCGAGAACCCCTGCATCACCGGCATGAAGCAGCGTAGGTTGAAAACCCTGCTCAAGCACGACATCAGCCTGTTGGCCTATCACCTGCCCCTGGACCTGCACCCCGAGGTGGGCAACAACGTGCAGTTGGCCCGGCAGTTGGATATCACCGTGGAAGGCCCATTGGACCCGGAGAACCCCAAGGTCGTCGGTCTGGTCGGTTCCCTGGGCGAACCCATGACGGCGCGGGACTTTGCCCGGCGGGTGCAGGAAGCGATGGGCCGTGAACCGCTGCTGATCGAAGGCAGCGAAATGATCCGCCGGGTCGGCTGGTGCACCGGGGGTGGCCAGGGCTACATCGATCAGGCGGTGCAGGCCGGCGTCGACCTGTACCTGAGCGGCGAGGCCTCGGAGCAGACCTTCCACAGTGCCCGGGAAAACGACATCAGCTTCATCGCCGCCGGCCACCACGCCACCGAGCGTTACGGCGTCCAGGCCCTGGGCGACTATCTGGCCCGGCGCTTTGCCCTGGAGCACCTGTTCATCGACTGCCCCAACCCGATCTAACCCCTGCATGGGCCGCCCGGGCAGGCGATTTAGCTGCCTAACCGGGCGGCATATTCATATATCGTTTCGTTCTAGTTGGCTCCCTGATTAGAAGCAGGTCGCTGTGCTAGCATGCCCCGCTCGAACACGGCCCGATGGCCGTCCATAAGAAAGCTTTCGTGAGTAGCCATGGTCGACAAACTGACGCATCTGAAACAGCTGGAGGCGGAAAGCATCCACATCATCCGCGAGGTGGCCGCCGAGTTCGACAACCCGGTGATGCTGTACTCCATCGGTAAAGACTCCGCCGTGATGTTGCATCTGGCCCGCAAGGCGTTCTTCCCCGGCAAGCTGCCGTTCCCGGTGATGCACGTCGATACCCAGTGGAAATTCCAGGAAATGTACAAGTTCCGCGACCGCATGGTCGAAGAACTGGGCCTGGACCTGATCACCCACGTCAACCCGGATGGCGTGGCCCAGGGCATCAATCCGTTCACCCACGGCAGTGCCAAGCACACCGACATCATGAAGACCGAGGGCCTCAAGCAGGCCCTGGACAAATACGGTTTCGACGCCGCGTTCGGCGGTGCCCGCCGCGATGAAGAGAAGTCCCGCGCCAAGGAGCGCGTCTACTCGTTCCGCGACAGCAAGCACCGCTGGGACCCGAAGAACCAGCGTCCCGAGCTGTGGAACGTCTACAACGGCAAGGTCAACAAGGGCGAGTCGATCCGCGTGTTCCCGCTGTCCAACTGGACCGAGCTGGACATCTGGCAGTACATCTACCTGGAAGGCATCCCGATCGTGCCGCTGTACTTCGCCGCCGAGCGTGAAGTGATCGAGAAGAACGGCACCCTGATCATGATCGATGACGAGCGCATCCTCGAGCATCTGTCCGATGAAGAGAAAGCCCGCATCGTCAAGAAGAAAGTGCGTTTCCGTACCCTTGGCTGCTACCCGTTGACGGGCGCGGTGGAGTCCGAGGCCGAGAGCCTGACGGACATCATCCAGGAAATGCTCCTGACGCGAACTTCCGAGCGCCAGGGCCGGGTCATCGACCACGATGGCGCCGGCTCGATGGAAGACAAGAAACGTCAAGGTTATTTCTAAGGGGCTGTCATGTCGCATCAATCTGATTTGATCAGCGAGGACATCCTCGCGTACCTGGGCCAGCACGAACGCAAAGAGCTGCTGCGCTTTCTCACCTGCGGCAACGTCGACGACGGCAAGAGCACCCTGATCGGGCGCCTGCTGCACGACTCGAAGATGATCTACGAAGACCATCTGGAAGCCATCACCCGGGATTCGAAGAAGGTCGGCACCACCGGTGACGACATCGACCTGGCGTTGCTGGTCGATGGCCTGCAGGCCGAGCGCGAGCAGGGCATCACCATCGATGTCGCCTATCGCTATTTCTCCACCGCCAAACGCAAGTTCATCATCGCCGACACCCCAGGCCATGAGCAGTACACCCGTAACATGGCCACCGGTGCTTCCACCTGTGACCTGGCGATCATCCTGGTGGATGCCCGCTACGGTGTGCAGACCCAGACCCGTCGTCACAGCTTCATCGCCTCGCTGCTGGGCATCAAGCACATCGTCGTCGCCATCAACAAGATGGACCTCAAGAACTTCGATGAAGGCGTGTTCGAGTCGATCAAGGCCGACTACCTGAAGTTTGCCCAGGGCCTGAAGTTGCAGCCCACCAGCCTGCACTTCGTGCCGATGTCGGCGCTCAAGGGCGACAACGTGGTGAACAAGAGCGAGCGTTCGCCCTGGTACACCGGGCAGTCGCTGATGGAAATCCTCGAAACCGTGGAAGTGGCCGGTGACCGCAACTTCACCGACCTGCGTTTCCCGGTGCAATACGTCAACCGTCCGAACCTGAACTTCCGTGGTTTTGCCGGCACCCTGGCCAGCGGCATCGTGCACAAGGGTGACGAAGTCGTGGTGCTGCCGTCGGGCAAGAGCAGCCGGGTCAAGTCCATCGTCACCTTCGAGGGCGAGCTGGAGCAGGCCGGTCCTGGCCAGGCCGTGACCCTGACCATGGAAGACGAGATCGACATCTCCCGCGGCGACCTGCTGGTGCATGCCGACAACGTGCCGCCGGTCACCGACAGCTTCGAAGCCATGCTGGTGTGGATGGCCGAAGAGCCGATGCTGCCGGGCAAGAAATACGACATCAAGCGTGCGACCAGCTACGTGCCGGGCTCGATCGCCAGCATCAACCACAAGGTGGATGTGAACACCCTGGAAGAGGGCGCGGCCAGCGCGCTGCAACTGAACGAGATCGGCAAGGTCAAGATCAGCCTCGATGCACCGATCGCCCTGGATGGCTACGAAAGCAACCGCACCACCGGCGCTTTCATCGTCATCGACCGCTTGACCAACGGCACCGTCGGCGCCGGCATGATCATCGCCCAGCCGGTGGCCCATGGCAGCGCCACCCACCATGGCAAGCTGGCTCATGTGGCCACCGAAGAGCGTGCCCAGCGCTTCGGCCAGCAACCGGCCACCGTGCTGTTCAGCGGCCTGTCGGGCGCCGGCAAGAGCACCCTGGCCTACGCCGTGGAGCGCAAGCTGTTCGATATGGGCCGTGCGGTGTACGTGCTCGATGGCCAGAACCTGCGGCACGACCTGAACAAGGGCCTGCCCCAGGACCGTGCCGGGCGGACCGAGAACTGGCGCCGTGCGGCCCACGTCGCCCGTCAGTTCAACGAAGCCGGCCTGCTGACCCTGGCCGCGTTCGTGGCACCGAGTGCCGAAGGGCGCGAGCAGGCCAAGGACCTGATCGGCAAGGAGCGTCTGCTGACGGTGTATGTCCAGGCATCGCCTGCGGTGTGCGCCGAGCGTGATCCGCAAGGCCTGTACGCGGCGGGTGGGGATAACATCCCGGGCGAATCCTTCCCTTACGACGTGCCGCTCAATGCCGATCTGGTGATCGACACCCAGGCGCTGTCGGTGGAAGAGAGCGTCAAGCAGGTGCTGGACCTGCTGCGCAGCCGCGGCGCGATCTAAGCCGTAGCCAAAAGCCCGCAGTCGAGTGATCGGCTGCGGGCTTTTTTGTGCGCTTGAATTAGCCTTCCCCGGCCAGGACGGTACAGCTCCGTAGGAGCTGGCTTGCCAGCGAAGAGGCCCTCAGGGTTTTGCCGGATACTCTCGATGCAGCACTTCCAGCAGCGCATCCTTGGCCAGCCACTGCTGGTTGATCCAGCCCTGGAATTCCTGGCGATAGGCCGTGTCCTGTTCGTAGTTCTTGCCAATGAACTGCGGCGGAATCCGTACCTCTTCAAAGCGCACCACCACATCCTTGACCCTGCCGCACAACAGGTCCCAGAAACCGGGCCGGCCAGCGGGGTAGTGCAGGGTCACATCGATGATCGATTGCAGTTGCTCGCCCATGGCGTCCAACACAAAGGCGATACCACCGGCCTTGGGCTTGAGCAGGTAGCGAAACGGTGATTGCTGCTGGGCGTGCTTGGCGTCGGTAAAGCGCGTGCCTTCGACGAAGTTGAAGATGCCCACCGGGTTGTTGCGAAACTTCGCGCAGGTCTTGCGGGTGGTTTCCAGGTCCTTGCCTTTCTTCTCCGGATGCTTTTCCAGGTAGGCCTTGGAGTAGCGCTTCATGAACGGGAAGCCCAGAGCCCACCAGGCGAGGCCAATCACCGGCACCCAGATCAACTCCTGCTTGAGGAAGAACTTCAACGGGCGAATGCGCCGGTTGAACACGTACTGCAGGACCATGATGTCGACCCAGCTCTGGTGGTTGCTGGTGACCAGGTAGGAGTGCTGGTAATCCAGGCCTTGCAGGTCCTGCACATGCCAGCGGGTGCGGCACACCAGCTGCATCCAGGCCTTGTTGTTGCTGATCCAGGCTTCGTGGGTGTGGTTCATCAGCCAGTGAGTCAAGCGCTGGGTGAGGGCGAAGGGCAGGGCCTTGCAGATCGCCACGCAGAACAGGAACGAGCACAGCAGGATGGTGTTCAGCGCCAGCAGGATCGAGGCAATGATCCCGCGCACGACGGCAGGTAGAAATTCCAGCATTTAGACATCCATGGGTCGGTTGGCGGCTTGAATCGCGGTCAGGGCGATGGTGTAGACGATGTCGTCCACCTGGGCGCCCCGGGGCAGGTCGTTCACGGGTTTGCGCAGGCCTTGCAGCATCGGGCCCAGGCTCACGCAATCGGCGCTGCGCTGCACGGCCTTGTGGGTGGTGTTGCCGGTGTTCAGGTCTGGGAACACGAACACCGTGGCTTTGCCCGCCACCTGGCTGTTGGGCGCCAGTTGTCGGGCGACGTTCTCGTTGGCCGCGGCGTCGTATTGCAGCGGGCCGTCGATCAGCAGTGAGCGCTGGGCTTCGTGGGCCAGCAGGGTCGCCTCGCGGACTTTCTCCACTTCTTCGCCGCTGGCCGAATCGCCGCTGGAGTAGCTGATCATTGCCACCCGTGGGGTGATGCCGAAGGCCGCCGCCGAATCGGCGCTCTGCAAGGCGATTTCCGCCAGCTCGCTGGCGCTGGGGTGCGGGTTCATCACGCAGTCGCCGTAGACCAGCACCTGCTCGGGGAACAGCATGAAGAACACCGAAGACACCAGGGTGCAGCCCGGGGCGGTCTTGATCAGTTGCAGGGCCGGACGGATGGTGTTGGCGGTGGAGTGGATCACCCCGGATACCAGGCCGTCCACTTCATCCAGGGCCAGCATCACGGTGCCGATCACCACCGGGTCTTCCAGTTGCTGCTCGGCCATGGGCGCGTTGAGGCTCTTGCTCTTGCGCAGGGCAACCATGGGCTCCACGTAGCGCTCGCGGATCAGGTCCGGGTCGAGAATCTCCAGGCCTTCGGGCAACTCGATGCCCTGGGCCCGGGCCACCGCATGAACTTCCTCCGGCTTGGCCAGCAGCACACAACGGGCAATGCCACGGGCCTGGCAGATGGCGGCGGCCTGTACGGTCAGCGGCTCGCTGCCTTCGGGCAGGACGATGCGTTTGTTGGCCTGCTGGGCTCGCTGGATCAACTGGTAGCGGAACACGGCCGGCGACAGGCGCATTTCCCGCGGGGTGCCGCAGCGCTGGTGCAGCCAGTTGGCGTCCAGGTGGCTGGCGACGAAGTCGGTGATGATTTCCGCGCGCTCGCGGTCATCGATGGGGATTTCCTTGTTCAGGCCATTGAGCTGGTTGGCGGTGTCGTAGGACCCGGTGCTGACCGACAGCACCGGCAGGCCGGCGTTCAGGGCGCCACGGCACAGCTCCATGATCCGCGGGTCGGGCAGGGTGTCGCTGGTCAGCAGCAGGCCGGCCAGGGGCACGCCGTTGATCGCCGCCAGGCTCACGGCGAGGATGATGTCATCGCGGTCCCCCGGCGTCACCACCAGCACGCCGGGCTTGAGCAGCTCCACGGTGTTGCGCATGGTGCGGGCGCAAATGATGATCTTGGTCATGCGCCGGCTTTCGTAGTCGCCGGCGTTGAGCACCTGGGCTCCCATCAGCTCCGCTACGTCGCGGGTGCGTGGGGCGTTGAGTTCCGGCTGGAAGGGAATGCACCCCAGCAGGCGGAAGTCGCCGCTGCGCAGCAATGGCGAATGCTCCTTCAAGCGTGCGGAGAAGGCCTCCATGCTTTCATCGGTGCGCACCTTGTTGAGGATCACACCCAGCACTTTCGGGTCCCGCGGGCCGCCGAACAACTGTGCCTGCAGCTCGACCCGGCCGGACAGTTCGGTGAGCACTTCGTTTTCCGGGGCGGACACCAGGATCACCTCGGCATCCAGGCTTTTCGCCAGGTGCAGGTTGACCCGGGCGGCGTAGCTGGCGCTGCGGGTCGGCACCATGCCTTCGACGATCAGCACGTCCTTGCCGATGGCGGCTTGCTGGTAGAGGGTGATGATTTCCTCCAGCAGCTCATCCAGCTGACCGTCGCCGAGCATCCGCTCGACATGGGCCAGGCCCAGGGGTTGTGGCGGTTTCAGACCGTGGGTGCGGGCCACCAGCTCGGTGGAGCGCTCGGGACCGGTATCGCCCGGATGAGGCTGGGCAATGGGTTTGAAAAAGCCGACCTTGAGGCCGGCCCGTTCCAGGGTACGCACCAGCCCGAGGCTGATGGAGGTCAGACCCACACCAAAATCGGTGGGCGCGATAAAAAAAGTTTGCATGCGAATTCTCGGAAGGTGCATGGCAAGGGCGACGGTCTAAGGCCGTCTGCCGAATCGTCAGGCGCTAAGGTTATCGCTTCCCGGGGGCTGAGCACACCAGCCACAGTCAAAGGGCTTGCCTATTTTTTCTGCCCGCCGCTGTGGGTCCAGGACCCAGGCCCGGGATTGCCAGGGGGGCTGGTGGCGCAGGTGCTGGGTATGGCCGCAGGACAGCTCCACCACCCAGTGGCCGTCTTCATCCTGATGAAATCCACGAATTGTCGGCCGGCTTTTCCCGTTCCGTTGGTCCGGGTTCCGTTCGCTTTCGAGCGATTGCTTCGCTAAACTTCGACGCTCTTCATTCTTATGCAAAAGGTCCCGCCCCATGCTGATCGCCGCCAATAAGGCTGTCTCCATCGACTATACCCTCACCAATGACGCTGGTGAGGTCATCGACAGCTCTGCCGGCGGCGCCCCGCTGGTTTACCTGCAAGGCGCAGGTAACATCATTCCTGGTCTGGAAAAGGCTCTGGAAGGCAAGCAAGTCGGTGACGAGCTGAACGTTTCCGTAGAACCTGAAGATGCCTACGGCGAATACGCTGCCGAACTGGTCAGCACCCTGAGCCGCAGCATGTTCGAAGGTGTCGACGAGCTGGAAGTGGGCATGCAGTTCCACGCATCCGCTCCGGACGGCCAGATGCAGATCGTGACCATCCGTGACCTGGACGGCGACGACGTGACCGTCGACGGCAACCACCCGCTGGCCGGTCAGCGCCTGAACTTCCAGGTCAAGATCGTTGCCATCCGTGATGCCAGCCAGGAAGAAATCGCTCATGGCCACGTCCATGGCGAAGGTGGCCATCACCACTGATTTTCTGCGCTAAGCTCAAGCGTGCTGGAGAGGCGCCCGAGCAGGCTGTGTGAAAACTACTGCGTTTGGCAATACTGCGTTAAAAACAGGCTCGGAATGCTCATTTGGGCTCCTAAACTCCGCTTCCTCGCCTGTTTTTGCCTTGTCTTGCCTGCACTCGCGACGTTTTCACACAGCCTGCGAGGGCGCCTTTTTAGTCCGCGGCTTTTGGCTGTACTGTCGAGAGGCTGTTTTCTGTAAGAACACAGGAATTTGGAGTTCGTCATGAGTGCTTTTCACGACCTTAAATTGAAAGCCCTGGATGGTCAGGAGCTGCCGCTCGCGCCCTTCAAGGGGCAAGTCGTGCTGGTGGTCAACGTCGCCTCCAAATGTGGTCTGACACCACAATATGCGGCGTTGGAAAATCTCTACCAGCAATACAAGGGCCAGGGGTTCAGCGTACTGGGCCTGCCCTGCAATCAGTTCGCCGGGCAGGAGCCGGGCACCGAGCAGCAGATCCAGGAGTTTTGCAGCCTCAACTACGGGGTGACCTTTCCCCTGAGCAGCAAGCTCGAGGTCAACGGTCCCGAGCGGCATCAGCTGTACCGTTTGCTGGCGGGCGAGGGGGCCGAGTTTCCGGGGGACATCACCTGGAACTTCGAAAAATTCCTCCTGGGCAAGGATGGCCGGGTTCTGGCGCGCTTCTCGCCACGCACCGCGCCGGATGATCCCACCGTGGTCCAGGCTATCGAGAAGGCCTTGAGCTGAGGCGGCCAGCCGGGTGCACCCGCCCGGCCCATTGTTATTGCCTGCCTCGCGCCGCTCTCATGCGGCGTTTTTGCATCTAAATCACTTAAATCAATAATGCTGTGCAGGGCTTTGGGGGATGAATATTATCCCCATCATAAGTGCGCCGGGGCCGGTACCCGGCGCAGTCTTGTGCGTCGAATATCGACTCAAGCCTTTTTGTCGGAGTGCAGCATGCCTGTTCAAGCCTTGTTCAAACCCTTTCAACTCGGCGCGCTGGAGCTGCCGACCCGCGTGGTGATGGCGCCCATGACCCGCTCGTTTTCCCCGGGTGGGGTGCCCAACGCCAAGGTCATCGAGTATTACCGGCGCCGTGCCGCCGCCGGCGTGGGCCTGATCATCACCGAGGGCACCACGGTCGGACACAAGGCCGCCAACGGTTACCCCAACGTGCCGCAGTTTTATGGCGAAGCGGCCCTGGCCGGCTGGAAGAAGGTGGTGGACGCGGTTCATGCCGAGGGCGGCAAGATCGTCCCGCAGCTGTGGCATGTGGGCAATGTGCGGCGCCTGGGCACCGAGCCGGATGCCAGCGTGCCCGGCTACGGCCCCAGTGAGAAGCTCAAGGATGGCAAGGTGGTGGTGCATGGCATGACCCACGAGGACATCCGGGAGGTGATCGCAGCCTTCGCCCAGGCCGCCAAGGATGCCCAGAGCATCGGCATGGACGGCGTGGAAATCCACGGCGCCCACGGTTATCTGGTGGACCAGTTCTTCTGGGAAGGCAGCAACCAGCGCACCGATGAATATGGCGGCGACCTGGCCCAGCGTTCGCGTTTCGCCATCGAGCTGATCCAGGCCGTGCGTGCCGCCGTCGGCCCGGAATTCCCGATCATCCTGCGCTTTTCCCAATGGAAGCAGCAGGACTACAGCGCTCGCCTGGTACAGACTCCGCAAGCCCTGGGCGCATTCCTCAAGCCGCTGGCGGATGCCGGTGTGGATATCTTCCACTGCTCGACCCGGCGCTTCTGGGAGCCGGAGTTCGAAGGTTCGGACCTGAACCTGGCCGGCTGGACCCGCAAGCTCACCGGCAAGCCGACCATCACCGTGGGCAGCGTCGGCCTGGACGGCGAGTTCCTGCAGTTCATGGTCAACACCGACAAGGTGGCGCAGCCGGCCAGCCTGGAAAACCTGCTGCAGCGCCTGAACAACGACGAGTTCGATCTGGTGGCCGTGGGCCGGGCCCTGCTGGTGGATCCGGATTGGGCGCAGAAAGTCCGTGAAGGCCGTGAGCAGGACATTCTGCCGTTCAGCCGCGAAGCCCTGATGACCCTGGTCTAACGTCCGGCTCCGGGCGGCGAGGGGGGCAGCCCTCTCACCGCCTGGAGTGTCTTGACCGTACCTGGCGTTTTTTGCAGCGCCGCTTCGATCATTGCCTCGTAGTCTCCGGCTGGAGCCGGCTGGCAGGCATTGCGCAACTGATCTTCAAACTGTTCGATCACGGCGGGCCACCCTTGGCGGCTGGCGTGTTGCCGGGCATTGAGACGTACCCGGCGCAGGGTTTCGGCTTCCTCCAGCAGCCAGCCGGTAGCCTCACAGAACGCGCCTTCATCCCCGGGCATGGCCAGCACGCCGTTGTAGCCATGGCGGATATGCTGGGCTGCCGCGGCCTGATCGTAAGCCACCACCGCCAAGCCGGACGCCAGGGCTTCAAGCACCACATTGCCGAAGGTTTCGGTCAGGCTGGGAAACAGGAACACATCCCCCGAGGCGTAATGGGCCGCCAGTGCCTCGCCGCGCTGGCTGCCGCAGAACAGGGCTTCGGGCAGGTTTTTTTCCAGGGCGGCACGTTGTGGGCCGTCACCCACCACGATCAACTTCATCCGACGCTGTGGATAACTGGCCTTGAGCTGTTCGAAGCAGCGCTTGAGCAGCCCGAGATTCTTCTCCGGCGCCAGGCGCCCGACATGGATCACCGCCAGGTCGTCGTTGCCCAGGCCCCAATGGCTGCGCAGCTCATTGAGCCGCTTGGCCGGATGGAACAACTGGCTGTCGACGCCTCGGGACAGCAGGGCCAGGCGTTCGAAGTGGCGGCGCTCCAGCTCCAGGCGCTGGCTGACACTGGGCACCAGGGTCAGCTTCGAGCGGTTGTGGAACCAGCGCAGGTAGTGGGTCAGCAGGCGAGTCAGCAAACCCAGGCCGTATTGGCTGGAGTACTGCTGGAAGTTGGTATGGAAGCCGCTGACCACCGAGATCCCCAGGCGCTGGGCGGCCCGCAGTGCAGACAGTCCCAGGGGACCTTCGGTGGCAATGTAGAGCACGTCCGGGCGCTGGCGTTTCCAGCGCCGCAGCAGTTTGTGCATCGACGACTGACCCCATTGCAGCCCCGGATAGCCCGGTAGCGGCCAGCCGCGGCACAGCAGCAGCGCTTCATCGCTGGGCCGACTCTGGTCGCAGCCCTGGCGCGGGCGCACCAGCTCCACCTGATGCCCGCGGGCGCGCAGGCCATCGCACAGGCGGCCAAGGGTATTGGCCACGCCATTGATTTCCGGCGGGAAGGTT
Organism: Pseudomonas sp. Os17; assembly: GCF_001547895.1. Lineage (NCBI taxonomy): Bacteria > Pseudomonadati > Pseudomonadota > Gammaproteobacteria > Pseudomonadales > Pseudomonadaceae > Pseudomonas > Pseudomonas sp. Os17. The sequence goes on from NZ_AP014627.1 coordinate 1,066,038, forward strand.
TCAGTGATGAGGGTGATATGCAGAGCGGTCGTCATGGCCTCAGTGTCGACTGAGGCCATGTCGCCATTGTGACGTGCGGATGATGGATTTATGACGCCGGCAGCCTATTTGCCCGGCGGGTTCTCCACCCCGCGTTCGCGCACCCAGAACAGCGTCGCTCCGGCCACGGCGGCCGGCATCATCAGGATGTTGACGAAGGGGATCATCAGCGCCAGGTAGACGATGCCGCCAAAGCCCAGGCTCTGCCAGCGCTTCTGCCGCAGCCAGGCGAGCATGTCCTGCCAGCTCATCTTGTGGTTGTCCGCCGGGTAGTCGATGTACTGGATAGCCATCATCCAGATGCCGAACAGCAGCCACAGGGGCGCGGCCACCAGGTTGATCACCGGGATCAGCGAGAGGATGAACAGGCCGATGGCCCGGGGCAGGAAGTAGCCGAGCTTGCGCATTTCCCGGGACAGGGTGCGGGGGATCATGGCGATCAGCTCGCCCCAGCTGAAGGCGGGGAAATCATCGGTGCCGCGGACCACGGTTTCGACCTTTTCCGATAGAAAGCCGTTGAAGGGCGCGGCGATGATGTTGGCCAGCATGGTGAAGGTGAAAAACACCATCAGCGCCACCAGCACCATGAACAGTGGCCACAGGATGTAGCTGAGAAAGCTCAGCCAGTCCGGCAGGGTCGGCATCAGGCTGTCGATCCACAGGCTGAACTGGTGGCCGGCGAAATAGATCAATCCGACGAACAGTATCAGGTTGATCGCCAGGGGCAGGAGCACGAACAGGCGCAGGCCAGGGCTGAGGACCAGCTTCAGGCCTTCACGCAGGTATTGCGGTCCGGACAGTACGGGGGCGGGCATAGAGCGCTCCGAGCAGATGGAAAACGCGCCGACCTTACCGGCTTTGCCCTGGGGGCGAAAGTGGTGCGATCAGCTCGACATCAACGGTAACAAAGACCCTTTCAAATGAGTCCGCAGAGGATAGAGACCGCCTATGAGCTGGATTGTTAAACCGTATTTCCTTAATCTTCGCCCCCTCTATACGCTTCACCCATTATTTTTTGGACGGACGAGTCAAAGCCTTCCCCAAGGTATCGCCGTCCTTTTTTATTCCAGCCGGCAATCCGGCGTTCCGTGCCAGGTCACCTGGGCCGGTCGATAGGAGTGAGTCATGTCTGAAGTACGTCATTCGCGTGTGATTATTCTCGGTTCCGGCCCTGCCGGTTACAGCGCCGCCGTCTATGCCGCCCGGGCCAACCTGAAGCCGCTGCTGATCACCGGCATGCAGGCCGGCGGCCAACTGACCACCACCACTGAAGTCGACAACTGGCCTGGCGACGTGCACGGCCTGACCGGCCCTGCGCTGATGGAGCGGATGCGCGAGCACGCCGAACGTTTCGAAACCGAAATCGTCTTCGATCACATCAACGCCGTGGATTTTGCCGCCAAGCCTTACACCCTGACCGGCGACAGCGCGACCTACACCTGCGATGCCCTGATCATCGCCACCGGTGCCAGCGCCCGTTACCTGGGCCTGCCTTCGGAAGAAGCCTTCATGGGCAAGGGCGTTTCCGCTTGCGCCACTTGCGACGGCTTCTTCTATCGCAACAAGCCGGTGGCCGTGGTCGGCGGTGGCAACACTGCGGTTGAAGAGGCCCTGTACCTGGCCAACATCGCCAGCACCGTGACCCTGATCCACCGTCGCGAAACCTTCCGCGCCGAGAAGATCCTGATCGACAAGCTCAACGCCCGTGTGGCCGAAGGCAAGATCATCCTCAAGCTCAATGCCAACCTCGACGAAGTCCTGGGCGACAACATGGGTGTGACCGGTGCGCGCCTGAAGAACAACGACGGCAGCTTCGACGAACTGAAAGTCGACGGCGTGTTCATCGCCATCGGCCACACCCCGAACACCTCGCTGTTCGAAGGCCAACTGACCCTCAAGGACGGTTACCTGGTGGTGCAGGGCGGCCGTGACGGCAACGCTACCGCGACCAGCGTCGAAGGCATCTTTGCCGCCGGTGACGTGGCCGACCACGTGTACCGTCAGGCCATCACCTCGGCCGGCGCCGGCTGCATGGCAGCACTGGACACCGAGCGTTACCTGGACGGCCTGCAGAACGCGGCACACTGATTTCCAGGCAATAAAAAAACCGGCGCAAGCCGGTTTTTTATGGGGGTTGCACTGTCGGAGCCGGTTTGTCAGTGGCGAGGCTGTCGCCTTCGCTGGCAAGCCGGCTGCTACAGGCTCCGGATCAGCGGCGGGTCAGCGGCTGGGCGGCGAACTTCACCCCGGCCAGGCCGTGGGCGATCAGGGCGCGGATGTTGCCGTGATCAGTGCCTTCGGGAGTGGCCAGTACCGAGCGGTAGTGTTCGCCAAAGGCCAGCAGGGCCTCGTTGTCGCTCAGGCCTTCCAGCAGGGCCAGGCCCAGGGTCTTGCACGAGCCTTCATTCTGTCCGGCAGCGTTTTCCACGCCGCCGTTGTTGAACGCCTGGGGCTGGTAGTGGTAACCGGCGGCGACAAAGGCCAGGGTGTCGGCAAAAGCATGTTCGCCGCTGTTCAGGCTGGCGCGCAGGGTGTTCAGGTCAGTCATGGGGCTTTCCTTTGGCGAACGCCGCTTGCTGCTCGGCGCTGGCTTCTTTCTGGTAGAGATTTTTCCATTCGGCGTAGGGCATGCCGTACACCACTTCACGGGCCTCATCGAGGCTGACCTCGATCTGGCGTTCATCGGCCTCGGCCTTGTACCACTTGGACAGGCAGTTACGGCAGAACCCGGCCAGGTTCATCAGGTCGATGTTCTGCACGTCCTTGCGGTTGTCCAGGTGGGCCACCAGGCGGCGAAAGGCCGCGGCTTCCAGTTCCAGGCGTTGTTGAGGGGACATAAGACTCACTGCACGTAGAAGGATGGGAACAGCTGCAAGCTACAAGCTGCCGGCGGCCAGTCAAAGCCCAATCGCCTTGACCGGCCGCTTGGCGCTAGCGACTTGCGGCCAATGTGATCGACACCGATTCGGCAAAGCGCAGGGCGTGGGGCTTGTCGACCTCGACCTCGGCGTAGTGCACCGAGTCGTTGCTCATCACCAGGTCCAGCAGTTCCTGGGTCAGGCGCTCCAGCAGGGCGAAGCGATTGCCTTCGACGTGAGCGATGATCGCCTTGGTGATGGTGCGATAGTTCAGCGCATGATCGATATCGTTGTCACGCACCGCCTCCTGGGCGGGGTACAGGATGGTCAGGTTGATCAGCACATCCTGCTTGTTGAGGATTTCTTCCTCGTTGATTCCGATGTAGGTCCGCAGGAGCAGGTCCTTGACTCGGATACGAGCCATTCCTGGCTGAAGTTGTGGCATTGCTACTTGCTCCGTCCAATCAATTGCAGGAATTCCTGGCGAGTGGTGCTCGAATCGCGGAAGGCGCCGAGCATCACCGAGGTGTGCATGGTGGAATTCTGTTTCTCGACGCCGCGCATCATCATGCACATGTGCTTGGCCTCGATCACCACCGCGACGCCGGCGGCCTGGGTCACGCTCTGCAGCGCGTCGGCGATTTCCCGGGTGAGATTTTCCTGGATCTGCAGGCGCCTGGCGAACATATCGACGATGCGGGCGATCTTCGACAGCCCCAGCACCTTGCCGGTGGGAATATAAGCCACATGGGCCTTGCCGATGAAGGGCAGCAGGTGATGTTCGCACAGCGAATACAGTTCGATGTCGGCGACTATCACCATTTCATCGCTGTCGGAGGCGAACAGCGCGCCGTTGACGATCTCCTCCAGCGACTGGCTGTAGCCGTGACACAGGTACTGCATGGCTTTGGCTGCGCGCTTGGGGGTGTCGAGCAAACCTTCGCGCTCGGGGTCTTCGCCCAGATCCTTGAGGATCTCGCGGTAATGCTGGGGCAGGGAAAGGCTCATGCATGGTCCTCGCGGGGCCGGCTTACTTGATGTGTCGCCCGCCGTTGACGGTCAGGGTGGTGCCGGTGACATAGGGGTTGTCCAGCAGGTAGCGCAGGCTCTGGTAGATCACTTCGCTGCCGGGTTCGATGCCCAGCGCGGATTTGGCCAGGGTCTTGGCGCGGTACGCCGCGTCGTCGTCGGGATTGAACAATAGCAGGGCCGGAGCAATGCCGTTGACCTTGATTGTCGGGGCGTATTTCGCCGCGAAGGACAGGGTCAGGCTGTCCAGCCCGGCTTTGCTGGCGCAGTAGGCAATGTGCTTGCTGCTGCCTTTGCGGGTCACGTCGTCGCTGATGTGGATGATGTCCGCGGGGCTCGAGCGCTGCAGCAACTCCGCGCAGTGCAGGTTGATCAGGTAGGGCGCGAGCATGTGCACGCTGAACATCCGGGTAAAGGCGGCGCTTTCCTCGCCCGGGCTTTCTTCCAGCCACTCCGAGGCGTTGTGGACGATGGCCCGCAGGCGGTCGGTTTGGGTTTTCAGCTCGCTGATCAAGGCCAGGATTCCGGCCTCGCTGGACAGGTCGGCGAACAGCAGGGTCGCGCCTTTTTCATGCAGGGTTTCAAGGCCTGGGCGCAGGCTGCGGTAAGTGACGATCACCGGCTGTCCGTCTTCGAGCAAGCGCAGGGCGCAATGCAGGCCGACACGCTGGCTGGCGCCAGTGATCAGGATCGGGGCGGGGGAGGCGTTCATGGAGGGCTCGCGTCGCGGGTAGTGGGAAAACTATACCAGCGAGGGGCGGACCTGTGCCTGCAGGCAACAGGCTGGTCGGCGAAAGCGACCTTGCGCGGCTCTTCGCTGGCAAGCCAGCTCCTGCGCTCGGCGCGAATGTTGCGCCAGGTGCTGCAGGAGCCGGCTTGCCGGCAAATCACGGATTTTGCGTCGAGGGGGCGCTCGGCAATACGCGCGCCGGTGTGCTGTTGAGCCAGTTGGCCAGCAGGCGGGTGGACAGCGGAATGAAGAAATAGACCATCAGCGGGGTCAGCGCCAGGGTGCTGACAAACACCCGGGGCAGCAGGCTCAGATCACTGAGCAAGGGGCCGAGGACGAAGTTGAACAGCAGCGATACCGGGAAGAATGCCAGCCAGATGGCCACGGCCTGCTTCCAGCGTGGCGGCCGTTGTCCGGCGGCGCCGAACCAGCCGTCGATGCCACTGACCCGGTGCTCCGACGGGTGGGCAAACAGATCGCTGCCCCGGGCCAGCCAGGCGGTACGCGAGGCGGAGTGCTCCCAGGTGTGCAGGGTATGTTCGTCGGCAAAGCGGAAGATGATCTGGAATTCGTCATCGTCGGGCGGTGGTGCAAGGACACCGGAACCCAGGTAGCCGGGAAAGTCGGTGGCCAGTTGTTCGCCTTCGCGCAGCCAGGCGATCAGGTCCTGGTAACGGCCGTCGGCAACGCGCCGGGCAACCATCAGGGTGACGGGTGAGGTAGACATTATGTATCTCCGTAAAACCAATGCGCTGCCTGGATAAGGCAGGCGCTTGACGTGGCACCGGGGTAGTGGGCCGCGCCTGAAACAAGCAAGGATTATTCCCGATTGCTGGCGCGGGACCAACGACGCCGGTCGGTTTTTCTCGGGCTTGAAGCATTTGCGTCGGGGAAGAGTAGAATGAGCGCCACTTTGTTTACCGGTGTGTTCTCCCCCAGATGCCCGTCATGACTGAACTTGCCCCTGTCACGCCCGCCCCTGACCCTGTCGCTCAGGACGAGTTGTTTCCGATTCGTGAGGTGGCGCGCCTGACCGGCATCAACCCGGTGACCCTGCGGGCCTGGGAGCGACGCTACGGTCTGATTCAACCCACGCGCACCGAAAGTGGGCATCGCCTGTATTCCATGCACGATGTTGAGGCGGTGCGGGAGATTCTGGGCTGGATCGAGCGTGGCGTGGCGGTGAGCAAGGTCGGCAAGATCCTGGCCAAGAACCGCGCTGTCCAGGCGCAGGGCAAGGCGCCGCTGGACGATGCCCTGCAAGGCGAGTACGGCCAGTGGCGCGATCAGTTGAAGCTGGCGGTGAGCGCCTTCGATGAGGAGCTGCTGGAGCGTCTGTACGGGCAGATTTTTTCCAGTTATGCCCTGCCAGTGGTGTTCCAGGACATCTTCCTGCCGTTCTGGAAGCAGCTGCTGCAGGTTCGGGACGGTTTCGGCCAGACCAGCGAGTGGTTGTTTCTGGACGGTTTCCTGCGCGCGCGGATCACTCAGCGTCTGTTGTTGCAGCGGGCCGGGCAGAGCCGGCACTTGTTGCTGACCGCGCTCAACGAACAGTGTCGCGAGCTGGAGCTGTTGGTGGCGGCGCTGATGCTCGGGCATGACCAGCTCGGTGTGCGTCTGCTGGGGCCGGGGGCGCCCTTGGAGGAGCTGACCCTGGTTTGCGAGAAGCTCCAGCCCGTGGCCCTGGTGGTGTTTTCCAATCATGCGCCCACGGCGGAACTGCCCAAGCGTCTCCAGCGTCTGGCGCTGACCCTGGATTGTCCGCTGATGCTGGCCGGAGATGCGGCGGACCTGGCGCAGGAGCGTCTCAGCGGTTCGCCGGTGGCCTGCCTGGGGAATGAAGGACGCCTGATGCAGAAGCGCCTGCGGCAGTTCCTCAGCGGGCGCCTGGATACCTGAGCCCGCCGTTGGCCCGCCCGCCTCAGGCGTGCAGGGCCGGATGGCTGTGGCGATGCTGCTGGAGGATGAACTGGCGCAGGCGCTCGGTTTCTTCCACATCACGCTGATCCAGGCGATAGGCATAGAAACCGGCTTCGGTCTGGCGCTCGAAGCGCCCATGCAGGGCAATCCGCTCATACCCCGAGGGGCTGAACCACTGGGCGAACTGCTTGGGCGGCCGGGTCCGGTTGCGGATCTCCAGCAACACGCCCTTGAACGACACTTCCCGCACCCACAGGCGTCCCGGCTGGCCCTTGGCGTTTTCCAGGGCCACCGGTTCTTCCAGCGCCAGGCGCCAGGGCCGGACCATCGGGCCGTCCTCGAAGATGCTCGGCACACCCAGGCGCAGATGCAGGGCATGGAACTCGTCTTCCACCAATTGCAGGGGAAAGGTCATCTGCTGATTGTCGAAGTGCGCCTGGATGGTGACCTTTTCGTTGGCGGCCAGGCGGGTCAGCAAGTCACGGATCTGCGAGCCGCCATTGACCAGCAGGCTGGATGTGCTGTCGCGCACATTGAGCTGCGGGTTGTGCTGCATGGTCCGGATGAAATCCAGTTCATCCTGAGTGAGAAGGGCGTCACGCTGCATGATGTTGCTCGAAGGGTGGAGTACAGATCGGCGGGGAATATCCCTACAGACCACGAAAGATGGATTTTATTAGTGTCCGTCGGTCGCCTTGAACGCGGCCAGTTCGGCCTGTGCCGCGGCCAACTGTTGTTCCAGCTGGAGCAGCCGTTGCTGAGCCTTGATCTGTGCGCTGACATCCTTTTGCACACCGATGAAATAGGTCAGCTGGTCGCTGTCGTTGAACACCGGAGTGATCGACAGCTCGTTCCAGAAGTGGCTGCCGTCCTTGCGGTAGTTGCGCAGCACCTCGCGGCACGGCTGGCCCTTGCCCAGGGCCTGGCGGATCCGCTCCAGTCCCGGCTGGTCACGGTCTCCGGACTGCAGGAAACGACAGTCCTGATAAAGCACCTCATCGGCGCTGTAGCCCGTCAATCGCTCGAAGGCCGGGTTCACGTAAATCACGATGTTGTCTTCGCCTTCCTGTTCCGCGACCACAATCCCGTCGTTGGAGGCGTCGATCATCCGTTGCAGAAGATGCGCGTTGATCATCCCGAAGTTCCGCTATCGATCAGTTGGTGCTGGATTCTAAGACATGCTGGCACGCTGTCCACTGGGGCTCTCCAGAGGCGCGGGATGCCAGGAAGGGGATTTTACTCCGTAGCTGGTAATATCCCAGTCTTTTAGTCAGCTTCAGGAACAGATTGATGAAAGTCGCCATCCTTTCCGGCTCGGTCTACGGCACGGCTGAAGAAGTCGCCCGGCACGCCGCCAAGCTCCTCAACGCTGCAGGCCTGGAGGCCTGGCACAACCCACGGGCCAGTCTGGCCGAGCTTCAGGCCTTCGCGCCGCAGGCGTTGCTGGCGGTGACCTCGACCACCGGCATGGGGGAACTGCCCGACAACCTGCTGCCGCTGTATTCGAGCCTTCGCGATCAGTTGCCCGCCGCCTGTCGCGGGCTGCCGGGGGCGGTGATCGGCCTCGGCGATTCCAGCTATGGCGATACCTTTTGCGGTGGCGGTGAGCAGATGCGCGAATTGTTCGCCGAACTGGGCGTGCGCGAAGTGCTGCCGATGCTGCGCCTGGACGCCAGCGAGAGCGTGACCCCGGAAACCGACGCCGAGCCCTGGCTGGCCGAGTTGATCAGCGCCCTGCGGGGCTGACCGGCTGTTCCCGCAGCAGCGCGAGCCAGGCTTGCGCTGCCTTAGACAGATAAGCGCCCTGGCGCCAGATGAAGGCGATATCCCAACGCAGGTAGTCCGGCGCCTTGAGTGTCAGGCGCACCACACCCGGCCGCACCAGGCCGCGGGCCACCACACTGGGCAGCAACACCACGCCCTGGCCGGCGGCCACCAGCGCCGCGAGAAAATCCGCCTGACCACTGCGCCCGCCCTCCTTGGGAGTGAAGCCCACCTGCTGGCAGGCCTGGAGCAACCGGTCGTTGAGCACAAAGCTGCGCTGATAGAGGAGGAAGGGGGTATCCGCCAGTTCTTCCAGGCGCACCTGGGCGTTCATCGCCAGGGGATGATCGGCGGGCAGCAAGGCATCCAGCGGCTCATCGCAAAAGGGCTGGTAGGCAAACGCCGGGTCCTTGGGGGTCAGGCTGCCGCCCAGTTCCAGCTCGCCATTGCGCACCGCCTGCTCGACATTCAGGCTGCCGCCTTCGAGCAGTGACACCTGAATGTTCGGATAGCGCCGACGGTATTCGGCAAAGCGGCTGGCGAACAGCGCGTCGCTGCCCAGCAACGGCAGGCCCAGGCGCAGTTCGCCCCGGGCCAGCTGGCTCAGGTCGTCCAGCTCGCTGAGCAGCTCGTGGCGCAGGCGTAGCATGCCCTCGGCCCGTTGCAGCACCACCTGGCCGGCGGCGGTGAGGTGAATGTGCGAGCCCTGGCGCTCCAGCAGGGGCGTGCCCAGGCTCTGTTCCAGCTGAGCGATCTGTTTGCTGACGGCCGACTGGCTGATGTGCAGGGTCTTGGCCGCCTGGGTGAACCCGCCCTGGCGCATCACTTCGACGAAGCTGCGCAGTTGTTTGAAATCCATGGTGGTGATTCCAGATTGGAATGGTTTCGAGTCTAACAATTCGCTTCGGTGATGCGGGGGCTTTTCATAAAATAGCCCCCTGAGAGGACCTGACCCCATGAACATTTCCACCTGTAAACGCCTGAGCCGCCTGATTTACGAGCTGGCGGTGCTGCTGGCCATCTATTTTCTCGGTTGCCAACTGGCCACCTGGCTGCCCTGGCCAATTCCCGGCGGAGTCATCGGCCTGGGGCTGTTGCTGCTGGCCTTCGCCCTGGGCTGGGTCAAGCCGGCGGCGCTGCAACTGGGGGCCGGCCTGCTGATGGCGGAGATGCTGCTGTTTTTCATTCCGGCGCTGATGAGCCTGCTGGATTACGGCAGCCTGCTGCGCGAGGACGGCTGGCGGATCCTTCTGGTGATCGGCATCAGCACCTTGCTGGTGATGCTGGTGACCGCACTGACCGTGGAATGGGTGTGCCGCTGGAGAATGCGCCATGAAGCTTGAGCTGATGCCGATGTTCTGGCTGGCCCTGACCCTGGGGGCCTATCTGTTCAGCCGCTGGATCTATCGGCGCACCGGGCGCTACCTGCTGTCGCCGCTGATCCTGGTGCCGGCCCTGTTGCTGGCGATTGCCGTGCCGCTGCACACCGCCTACGCCGAATACGCCGCCAACACCCACTGGCTGATGCTGGTGCTGGGGCCGGTCACCGTGGCCTTCGCGATTCCCATCTGGCAGCAGCGGCAACTGCTGATGCGCCACTGGTCGGCCCTGTTGCTGGGCATGCTGGCGGGCAGCGCCGCGTCCATCGGCAGTTCCTTCGGCCTGGCGAAGATGTTGGCCCTGGACAGCTCGGTGACCCTGTCCCTGGTGCCACGCTCGATCACCACGCCGTTCGCCATGCCCCTGGCCCATGACCTGGGCGGCGTGCCCGAGCTGACGGCGGTGTTCGTGATGTTCACCGGGGTGTTCGGTGCCATGCTTGGCGGTGTGCTGCTGCGCTGGCTGCCCTTGCGCAGCGCCCTGGCCCGGGGCGCCCTGTTTGGGGTGGGGGCCCACGGTGCCGGAGTCAGCCGGGCCCATGAAGTCGGCGGCGAAGAGGGCTCCGTGGCCGGGCTGGTGATGGTGCTGACCGGGCTGTTGAACCTGTTCGCCGCCCCTTTGCTGGCGTCGGTGCTTTGACGTGAAAACCGCGGGCCAGAGCCTTTTTTCCGGCTGACCCGCTCGGTCATCAAGCTGGCTGGCAATGCAACTCCGCCAGCGCTGCGGGCTGTCTAGACTCTGAGGGTCCTCTTCCTCCAATAAGAACTGTCACCGAGGTCCTTGCCGTGAGCTCAGCCCCCGTTCAATCGACAGCGAGTGTGAAAAACCAGGTTAGTGCCATCGAGTGGCAAACCCGCCTGGACCTGGCCGCCTGTTATCGCCTGGTGGCGATGCATGGCTGGGATGACCTGATCTTCACCCACATCTCCGCCAAGGTGCCGGGCACCGAAGACTTTCTGATCAATCCGTTCGGCATGATGTTCCACGAGATCACCGCCTCCAGCCTGGTGAAGGTCGATCAGGCCGGCAACAAGCTGATGGACAGCCCCTACGAGATCAACCCGGCCGGCTACACCATTCACAGCGCGGTGCATGCGGTGCGCCACGATGCGCTCTGTGTGCTGCACACCCACACCGCCGCCGGGGTCGCAGTGTCGGCGCAGAAGCAGGGCGTGCTGCCCATCAGCCAGCAGTCGCTGTTTGTCCTGTCGAGCCTGGGCCATCACCCCTATGAAGGAGTGGCCCTGAACCCCGAGGAAAAGGTGCGGCTGCAGGCCGACCTGGGCGACAACAACTTTCTGCTGCTGCACAACCATGGCTTGCTGACCTGCGGCGCCAGCATCGCCGATACCTTTCTGATGATGTTCATCTTCCAGCGTGCCTGTGAGATTCAGGTGCTGGCGCAGAGTGGCGGCGCCGAGCTGATGGCCATTTCCCCGGCGATCCTGAGCGGGGCCAAGGCGATGATCGCCGGGGTCACCCGCAGTGCCCAGGGCATGGGCGGGGTGCTGGCCTGGCCGGCCCTGCTGCGCAAACTCGATCAACTCGACCCAGGTTATAAAGTCTGATGCCTATTGCCGAGATTCCTCTATGTGTCTGGCGCAAGCGCGGCAAGGACTTCGAGTTCCGCGGCCGGCGCATTCGCTACTGGGTGGCGGGGCATGGCGAGCCGCTGCTGTTGATCCATGGCTTTCCCACGGCCAGCTGGGACTGGCATTACCTGTGGCAGCCCCTGGCGCGGCGTTATCAGGTGATCGCCTGCGACATGCTCGGCTTCGGCGACTCGGACAAGCCCCTGGAGCATGAGTACAGCCTGCTGGAACAGGCGGACTTGCAGCAGGCGCTGCTGGCTCATTTGCATGTCCGCCAGCCGCTGCACCTGCTGGCCCATGACTATGGCGACAGCGTCGCCCAGGAGCTGCTGGCCCGGCACTATGAACAGCGCATCGCAATTGCCAGCTGCGTGTTTCTCAATGGCGGCCTGTTTCCGGAAACCCATCGCCCGGTGCTGACCCAGAAGCTCCTGCTCAGCCCGCTGGGCTGGATGCTTGGGCGGGCCTTCAGCCGCCACGGCCTGGCGAACAGCTTCCGGCAGATCTTCGGCCCCCAGACCCGTCCCAGCGAGTCGGTCCTGGACGACTTCTGGAGCCTGGTGCACAGCAACAACGGGCCGCGCATCCTGCACAAGCTGATCGCCTACATCCCCGAGCGGCGGCTGCAGCGCGAGCGTTGGGTCAGTGCCATGCAACGCGGCGAAGTGCCGCTGCGGGTGATCGACGGCGCCCAGGACCCGATTTCCGGCGCACACATGGTGGAGCGCTATCGCCAGCTGATCCCCGAGCCGGACACCGTGCTGCTGCCGGGCATCGGCCATTACCCGCAGATCGAGGCGCCGCTGCCGGTGCTCAAGCATTACCTGGGCTTTCGCGACAGGCTGTCGTCGCCATCGCGTCAGGCCGTGGGCTCCTGAGCGCCAGGGCCACACCGTGGCCCCTTGCCGGAGCCCGTTGTTGAGCGCTCGGGGCAATTATCCCGCTGTCTTATTGCGCACCATTCAGGTCCGGACGTTTTTATTGTGACCGCCGCCCGGCTGCCTGACACTCGGCCCATTGTCCATTGGCCCTGCTGGAGTTCGGTATGAGTGAATCTGTGCGCTTGCAAGACAAAGTAGTGATCATCACCGGAGCCGGCGGCGGCCTGGGCCGGGCCCATGCCTTGCTGTTCGCCAGGCACGGGGCCAAGGTGCTGGTCAACGACCTGGGGGGCTCGGCCCAGGGCGAAGGCGCCAGCGCCTCCGCGGCCGACAAGGTGGTGGCACAGATCCGTGAGGCCGGGGGCATTGCCGAGGCCAACCACGACTCGGTCACCGATGGCGAAAAGATCGTGCAGAACGCTCTGGACGTTTTCGGCCGGGTCGATGTGGTGGTCAACAACGCCGGCATCCTGCGGGACAAGACCTTCCACAAGATGGACGACAGCGATTGGGACCTGGTGTACCGGGTGCATGTCGAAGGGGCCTACAAGGTCACCCGTGCCGCCTGGCCGCACCTGCGGGACCAGGCCTACGGGCGGGTGATCTTCACCGCCTCCACATCGGGCATCTACGGCAACTTCGGCCAGTCCAACTACGGCATGGCCAAGCTCGGCCTGTACGGCCTGACCCGGACCCTGGCCATCGAAGGGCGCAAGAACAACATCCTGGTCAACGCCATTGCCCCGACCGGTGGCACGCGGATGACCGAGGGGCTGATCCCGCCGCAAGTGTTCGAACAGCTCAAGCCCGAACTGGTGAGCCCGCTGGTGGTGTACCTGGGCAGCGAGCAATGCCAGGAAACCTCCGGCCTGTTCGAAGTGGGCGGCGGCTGGATCGGCAAGGTGCGTTGGGAGCGCAGCCTGGGCGTCGGTTTCGATCCGCGCCAGGGCTTTTCGCCCGACGATGTGGCGGCGCACTGGCAGCAGATCTGCGATTTCGAAGGGGCGGCCCATCCCAAGGACAACATCGAGGCGCTGAAGGAGATGATGCAGAATCTGCAAAAGTACGCCCTCTGACGCTGCGCGGACCAGCGTTGTCCGGCGCTGATCGGCGGGCACTCTTCCCCGGCTTGAAAACAGCCGTTCAATGACCCGCCGGAGCCTGGGCCCCGGCGGTTTTACTCCTGTGGCGTTCGTCTCTATGCTCGACGGTTGGCGAACGCACAAGGAGCGCTTGAGATGTATGAATCAAAGGATCAGCCGGTACTGTCGCGACTGCTGTTTATCCGGCGTCTATGTGTTCATGGCCTGGTGGTCCTGGCCCTGATCAGCTTTTCGGTGCTGCTGGGGATCAGCGGCCTGCTGTACTTCGAGCAGGACATTTCCTTTCACGACGCCTTGTATGACGCGGCCATGATCCTCGGCGGCATCGGGCCCATCAACATGCCGCAAACCCCTGGCGGCAAACTGTTTTTTGCCACCTACGGGCTTTATACCAACCTGGTGTTCGCCGCCACGCTGGGCTTGATCCTGTCTCCGGTGGCGCATCGTCTGTTGCACAAGTTTCACTACGACGAAGGGGATGACGACAGGTTGTAAGTTCAACGTCGCGGTTGTCTTGCGCGCATAAAAAAGGCCGCTGCAAGAGCAGCGGCCAAAGTAAGACGTTAGATCAAGGAGCTACAAAATCAACGTCAGTGAACCCGGTGTCGCGACTTGAACCCAACCCCTTCAAGCCGCCTGGAAACTGATTCGGGGAACCCGGTTGCCGGGTGCTTCCCGTGGCAGTGGCGTGGTGCTGTTTGCCGTGACTGCGGGGCAAGAATAAGCCCTGGCCCGCCGTGGAAAAATAGCGATTCAGGACAAGGACTGTTACAGCCTGAGCAACAGTTCCAAGTGAGCGCCCGCCAATCGGATCGACGCCCCTGATGGGGGCGTATCCAGCCCATGGATAGACCGCTGGAGCGCCCCAGAGGCAAGGGCATTCATCCTTTCGAGCGACAACGCGAATACCTCCTTGGTGCGCTTATCGGCCGTGGCACCCCGGCAGTAGGGTGACTTCTCCTGTCATTCACCGGGGAAGACGCATGACAAAAACAACAATGCGCGCCATCTTCACACCGCAGGCGTTGGCCGCCGCGGTGGCACTGGGCTGTTGCAGCCAGGTGCAAGCGGTTTCGTTCAACATCGGGGAAATCGAAGGGCAGTTCGACTCGTCGCTATCGGTCGGCGCCAGCTGGGGCATGCGCGATGCCGACCGGGCGTTCGTCGGCACGGTCAACGGCGGGACCGCGCAGTCTTCCACCGGCGACGATGGCCGCCTGAACTTCAAGAAGGGCGAGACCTTCTCGAAGATCTTCAAGGGCCTGCATGACCTGGAGCTCAAGTACGGCGACACCGGCGTCTTCGTGCGCGGCAAGTACTGGTACGACTTCGAGCTCAAGGACGAGGATCGCGAGTTCAAGCCCATCAGCGATCACAACCGCAAGGAAGGCGCCAAGTCCGCAGGCGGGCAGATCCTCGACGCCTTCGTCTACCACAACTACTCCATCGCCGACCTGCCGGGCACCGTGCGCGCCGGCAAGCAGGTGGTCAGCTGGGGCGAGAGCACCTTCATCGGCAACTCCATCAACAGCATCAACCCGGTGGACGTCTCGGCCTTTCGCCGCCCGGGGGCCGAGATCAAGGAAGGCCTGGTGCCGGTGAACATGCTGTTCGCCTCCCAGGGCCTGACCAACCAGTTGACTGTGGAAGGTTTCTATCAGCTGGAGTGGGACCAGACCGTGGTGGACAACTGCGGCACCTTCTTCGGCAACGATGTGGTGGCCGACGGCTGCACCACCGGCTACACCGTCGGCAGCCCGGCGATCGCGCCCCTGCAACCGGTTGCCGCGGCGTTCGGCCAGGGCTTTCAGGTGTCCCGTGAAGGGGTGATCCTGCCCCGTGGCGGCGACCGCGATGCCCGGGATTCCGGGCAGTGGGGCGCCGCTCTGCGCTGGCTAGGCGATGACACCGAGTACGGCCTGTATTTCATGAACTACCATGCGCGCAGCCCGGTGGTGAGCACCACCACGGCCAACATCAGTCCGGCCACCCTGGGGGCTATTGGTGCCGCAGGAGCTGCGGCCGCGCCCACGGTTCCCGGCGCGGGAGCCAGCCTGGTGCAAAGCGTGATGCTCGGCCGTGGCCAGTACTATCTGGAATACCCCGAAGACATCCGCCTGTATGGCGCCAGCTTCTCCACCACGCTGCCCACCGGCACCGCCTGGACCGGCGAGATCAGCTACCGCCCCAACGCCCCGGTGCAGGTCAACACCAACGACCTGACCCTGGCCCTGCTCAACCCGATTGCCGGCGGCGCGGCGTCGCCGATCAAGACCGCCCTGGGCGCCGACAACACCGGCTACCGGCGCAAGGAAATCACCCAGATCCAGAGCTCCATGACCCAGTTCTTCGACCAGGTGCTGGGGGCCGACCGCCTGACCCTGGTGGGCGAGGCCGCGGTCGTCCACGTCGGCGGCCTGGAAGACAAGAGCAAGCTGCGCTACGGCCGTGACTCGGCCTACGGCCAGTACGGCTATGGCGGCGATACCGGCGGTTTCGTCACCGCCACCTCCTGGGGCTATCGGGCCCGGGCGATCCTCGACTACAGCAACGTCATCGCCGGGATCAACTTCAAGCCCAACCTGTCCTGGTCCCATGACGTCAACGGCTACGGTCCCAACGGCCTGTTCAACCAGGGCGCCAAGGCCCTGAGCGTCGGGGTCGATGCCGACTACCGCAATACCTACACCGCCAGCCTCAGCTACACCGACTTTTTTGGCGGGCGCTACAACACCCTCACCGACCGGGACTTCCTCGCCTTGAGCTTTGGCGTGAACTTCTGAACCGGCACAAGAAGGAGCACTTGAATGCGCAACATGATTCTGCAATGCAGCGCCCTGGCACTGAGCCTGTGGGCGGCCAACCTGATGGCCGCGGTGAGCCCGCAAGAAGCGGCCCAGCTGGGCACCAGCCTGACGCCCCTGGGGGCGCAGAAGGCCGGCAACGCCGATGGCTCGATCCCGGCCTGGACCGGCGGCCTCCCGAAGAACGCCGGGGCGGTGGACAGCAAGGGCTTTCTCGCCGACCCGTTCGCCAATGAAAAGCCGCTGTTCATCATCACCGCGGCCACGGCGGACCAGTACAAGGACAAGCTGTCCGACGGTCAGTTGGCGATGTTCAAGCGCTACCCGGACAGCTACCGGATTCCGGTCTACCCGACCCATCGCAGCGTCGGCCTGCCACCGGAGATCTACGAGTCGGCCAAGCGCAGCGCGTTGAACGTGACCACCACCAACGATGGCAACGGTCTGGCCAACTTCACCGGCAACCGCTACTACGCCTTCCCGATTCCGAAGAACGGCATCGAGGTGCTGTGGAACCACTTGACCCGCTATCACGGCGGCAACCAGAAACGCATCATCACCCAGGCCACCCCGCAGACCAACGGCAGCTACACCTCGATCCGCTTTGAGGAGGAAGTGGCGGCGCCGCAACTGATCCCCGACCTGGACCCGGCCAAGGGCGCCAACGTGCAGAACTTCTTCAAGCAGTCGGTGACCGCCCCGGCGCGGCTGGCGGGCAACGTGCTGCTGGTCCATGAAACCCTGGACCAGGTCAAGGAGCCCCGCTCGGCGTGGATCTACAACGCCGGGCAGCGTCGGGTGCGCCGCGCCCCGCAAGTGGCCTACGACGGTCCGGGCACTGCCGCCGACGGCCTGCGCACCTCGGACAACTTCGACATGTTCTCCGGCGCCCCCGACCGCTACGACTGGAAGCTGGTGGGCAAGAAGGAGATGTACATCCCCTACAACAGCTACAAGCTGGACTCGCCGAGCCTCAAGTACGACGACATCATCAAGGCCGGACACATCAACCAGGACCTGACCCGCTACGAGCTGCACCGGGTCTGGGAGGTGGTGGGCACGGTCAAGCCGAACCAGCGGCACATCTACGCCACCCGGCACATGTACATCGACGAGGACAGCTGGCAGGTGGCCCTGGTGGATCACTACGACGGCCGTGGCCAGCTGTGGCGGGTCGCCGAAGGTCACGCGCAGTACTACTACGACCATCAGGTCCCGGCCTACACCCTGGAAGCCCTGTATGACCTCAACGCCGGTCGCTACCTGGCCCTGGGCATGAAGAACGAGGAAAAGCACAGCCTGGAATTCGGCTTTGCCGCCAAGGCGGCCGACTACACCCCGGCCGCCTTGCGCGCCAGCGGGGTGCGCTAGGCCGCAGGTGACGCAGGCGCTCGAAAGGCGACCGCCCGGTCGCCTTTTTTATGGCAGGGGATCAGCCCGCTGAATACTTCTTCAACAGGCCGGGAGGTCGGGGCTAGGGTGGGGGCACGCTGGCAAAAACTATAAAAAGGCTCGCCGCAATGACTGCCATGACTCGTTGTCTAGAGCGTCCCGGGTTCATGCCCCGTTTGTCTTCCCATCATTCTCCACGCCGCCACTTGAGTGAGCCCCTGCTGCTCTCCAGCGCGCGGGTCAAATTGTTGTGCGCCCCCGCCGGCAGCGGCAAGACCGCACTGCTCAGCGAATGCCTGCAGCAGGCCCCCGAGGGCTGCCGGGTCATCTGGTTGCCCCTGGGCGGCACCCGGCAGACGCCCGAGGACCTGTGTCGCGCCCTGGCCCAGGCGTTGGGCCTGGCCGCTGCCGAACCGGCTGCGCTGCTGGCTCATCTGGCCCAGCTGCCGGGCCCGGCCTGGCTGTGTCTCGATGACTATTGCCGGCTGCCGGCGGCCGATCTGGACCTGCTGCTGGACCGCTTGCTGAGCGTCGACAACCCCGCGCTCACCTGGTGGATCGGCAGTCGCCGCCGGCCTCAATGCAACTGGCCACGACTGTTGCTGGACGACCAGCTGCATGAACTGGACGGCAGCGCCCTGGCGTTCAGCCAGGACGATATCGAGCGCTTGCTGCAGCGCCTGCCGCAGCCGTTGTGCGCCCAGACCGCCAGCCGCGTCCTGCAACGCAGCGGTGGCTGGTGCGCGGGGGTGCGTATCGCCTTGCTCGACGGCAGCGAGTGGGTCAGCCAACCCTGCAAGCCCGGGCGTCCCAACACCTTGCTCGAATACCTGGAGCACGAGCTGTTCAGCGTGCTGTCGGCGGAACTGGCGGAAGTCTGGCAAGTGCTGGCCCATATGCCGCGGTTCAATGCCGAGCTGTGCGAGCACCTGTTCGGCGCCGGAGAAGGGGCCCGGTACCTGCGGACCCTGCAGGACCTGGGCTGCTTTATCGAACCCTGGGAAGGCGGTGCCGACTGGCTGCAGGTGTTTGCGCCCCTGGCCCGGCTGATGCGCGATGAGGCCTGGCCTGCGGGACGCTCCTGGCATCGCCGGGCCTGCCAGTGGTTTACCGCCCAGGAGGATTGGCAGTCGGCCTTTGAACAGGCGCTGCTGGCCCAGGAGTATGAAGTGGCGGTCAGCCTGCTGGAGCACTTCAATGTCGAGTTCCTGTTCCAGCGCCACAATGGCTTGCTGCTGTTGCAACTGCACGAACGCCAGGGCGCCGAGCTGTTGCTGGGCAGTCCGCAGTTACTGGGGCTGCTGGTGGCGGCCATGCTGTTTGCCGGACGCTTCGAGCAGGCCGGGCAGTGCATGGCCCAGATGGCCCGTTTCACGCCGCAGGCGTCGGCCGCCGACCAGCGCCAGCTGCTGGCCCGCTGGCAGGCGCAGCAGGGCTGGCTGTTGCATCTGGGCGGGCGCATGGAGGCCGCGCGGCAGCACTTTCGCGAAGCCCTGAACGAGTTGGACGACAGCGCCTGGACCATCCGCTTGCTGTGTTTGTCCGGCCTGACCCAGCAAGCGTTGCTGTGCGGCGAGCTGGATGTGGCCCAGTCCCTCAATCGGCAAGCCCTGTGCCTGGCCCGGGCCCAGGATGCGCAGTTGTTCGAGGGCCTGCTGGAACTCGACCATGCCCAACTGCTGGAACAACGCGGCGCGCCGCATCGGGCGCAAAGCCTGCTGGAGCAGGTGCTCGAGCGATTGTCCGGGCAAGCGCTGCGGGCCACGCCCCTGCTGGGGCGCCTGGCCTTGCGCCTGGGGCGTCTGGCCCTGCGCCAGGGACAGGATCAGCAAGCGGCCGGGTATTTTCGCCGGGGCCTTGAGGATTGCCTGGTCAGTCATGACAAGCGCGCCTTGTATGGCTTTCTCGGCGAGGCGCAGTTGGCGGCCAACCAGGGCGACTACGCCCAGGCCTTCGTCCGCCTGCGAGACGCCGAGCGACTGATGCAGCAACGGCAGATCCCGGACAGCGTCTACCGTGGCGTGCTGTTGCAGGTCAGCAGCCAGCTCTGGCTGCAGCAGGGGCGGGCGGATCTGGCTCACGAAGCCCTGAGTCGGGTACTGCGGCATTATCGCGGGCCCCAGGCACTGCAGGCGCCGCCGGCCAGTCTGGAGCTGATCCCGAGTATCGAATGCCTGCTGGTGCTGGCCGAGGTGCATCTGGGGCGGGCCCAGGCACCGGTGGCCAGCTTGCAGGGGCTGCTGGCCCGGGCCCGGCGCCACGGCATGCTGGGCCTGGAGGTCCAGGTGCAGTTGGTGCTGGCCGAGGTGGCCTTCAGGCTCGACGATCAGGCTCTGGCGGCCCAGGCCCTGCAGGCCGGACAGGAACTGGCGGCGCGCTGCAATCAGCCCCACGCCCTGCACGAGTTGCGCCTGCGGCAACCCGGCTTGCTGGCGCCAGCCGACAGCCCGCCAGCCATGGCGGCCCAGGCGCCGCCAGAGCATCACGAGAGCCTGCTCAGCCTGCGGGAGCTGCAGGTGCTGCAATTGATCGCCCAGGGCTGCTCCAACCAGCAGATTGCCGAGCAGTTGTTCATCTCTCTGCACACGGTGAAGACCCACGGCCGCAGGATCCACAGCAAGCTGGGGGTGGAGCGGCGCACCCAGGCCGTGGCCAAGGCCCAGGCCCTGGGGCTGATGAGCTGAGGGGGGGCGGTTACTCGGGCTGCGGCTGATAACCCATGCGCCAGCTCACGGCGGCGCTGGCCGCCAGCAGGCGCTGGGCCGCCGGCCCATGTTCATCGGCGTGAAACAGCGAAGTCGGTCCCACCACGGTCAGCACGGCGGCGATCTTGCCGGTGGCATCGAACACCGGGGCCGACAGCGCATCGACCCCGGGCATCAGCAGGCCGTGGACATGGTGCAGGCCGCGCTGGCGAATCTGCTGCGCCAGTGCATCGTGAACCTGGGGATCGGCCAGTGCATGGGGCTCGCTGCCGGCCAGTTCCTGCTGACGCAGGTCGAGGGTTTCCCGTTGTGGCAGGTAGGCGTTGAACACCAGGCCGGTGGATGAACTGAGCAGCGGCAGCACCGAACCCAGTTGAGTGACCACGGTCACCGCCCGTACCGCCGGTTCGATGTGCACCACGGTCGCGCCCTGGTTGCCCCACACCGCAAGGAAGCAGGTTTCGTTCAGCTCATCCCGCAGTTCCGCCAGGGGCAGGGCGCCGACCTTCAGCACATCCATGCTGCCCAGGGCCGCGAGGCCGACCCGCAGGGCTTCGCGACCCAGGCCGTAATGATTGGTGGCGGTGTTCTGCTCGGCAAAACCGCTGGCGATCAACGCCTGCAGATAACGGTGCACCTTGCTCGCCGGCATCTGCACATGTTCGGCCAGGCGCGAAAGAGAAGTGGCCGGTGACAGTTCGGCCAGGGCCTTGAGGATGTCGGTGCCGACTTCGGCCGAGCGGACTTTCTGTTTACCGGTGCTGTCGCTGGTGCTGCGCGGCTTTTCCATGGAGGTGTCGGGGTCCCGTGACAAGTGGCGGTCTTTATAGCTTGACGCTCATAGGCAATCAAATTACGTTATGCGTAATTGGATTACGATAAAAATAACCCAGGCGTGCCGATAACTCTTGTGAAGGAGTAGTGGGCCCCTGCCTATTCCAACTTCCAGGAGGCTCCATGAACCTCGATTCTTCGGCGTCGGCCCTCAGCTACCAATCGGGCTTCGGCAATGAATTCGCCAGCGAAGCCCTGCCGGGCGCACTGCCCGTCGGCCAGAACTCCCCGCAAAAAGCCCCTTACGGCCTGTACGCCGAACTGTTTTCCGGCACCGCCTTCACCATGACCCGCAGCGAAGCCCGGCGCACCTGGATGTACCGCATCCAGCCTTCGGCCAAGCACCCGGCTTTTGCCAAGCTGGCGCGGCAACTGGCAGGCGGCCCGTTGGGTGAAGTCACCCCCAACCGCCTGCGCTGGAGCCCCTTGCAGATACCTGGCGAGCCCACCGACTTCATCGACGGCCTGGTGGCCATGGTGGCCAACTCGGCGGCGCAGCATCCAGCCGGTATCAGCGTCTATCACTACCGCGCCAACCGCTCGATGGAGCGGGTGTTCTTCAACGCCGATGGCGAGTTGCTGCTGGTGCCGGAACTGGGCCGCCTGCGCATCGTCACCGAGTTGGGTGTGCTGCAGCTGGAGCCGCTGGAGATCGCCGTGCTGCCTCGCGGCCTGAAATTCCGCGTCGAGCTGCTGGACCCGCAAGCCCGTGGCTACGTTGCCGAGAACCACGGTGCGCCGTTGCGCCTGCCGGACCTCGGGCCCATTGGCAGCAACGGCCTGGCCAACCCTCGCGACTTCCTGGCGCCGGTGGCCCATTACGAAGACCTGCGCCAGCCCACCACGCTCATCCAGAAATACCTCGGCGAACTCTGGGGCTGCGAGCTCGACCACTCGCCGCTGAACGTCGTCGCCTGGCACGGCAACAACGTGCCGTACAAATACGACCTGCGCCGTTTCAACACCATCGGCACGGTCAGCTTCGACCACCCGGACCCGTCGATCTTCACCGTCTTGACCTCGCCCACCAGCGTGCCGGGCCTGGCCAACCTGGATTTCGTGATCTTCCCGCCACGCTGGATGGTGGCCGAGAACACCTTCCGTCCACCGTGGTTCCACCGCAACCTGATGAACGAGTTCATGGGCCTGATCCAGGGCGCCTACGATGCCAAGGCCGAAGGCTTCCTGCCCGGCGGGGCGTCGCTGCACAGCTGCATGAGCGCCCACGGCCCGGACGGCGAAACCTGCACCAAGGCGATCAACGTCGAGCTGCAGCCGGCCAAGATCGACAACACCATGGCCTTCATGTTCGAAACCAGCCAGGTGCTGCGCCCGAGCCAGTTCGCCCTGGAATGCCCGGAGCTGCAGAACGACTACGATGCTTGCTGGGCCTCGCTGCCCGTCACCTTCAACCCGAATCGGAGATAACCCATGACCTTGCCCACCATCACCCGTAGCTGGGTCGAGTCCGCCAACGGTCACCCCGACTTCCCGTTGCAGAACCTGCCCCTGGGCGTCTTCAGCACCCAGGGTTCGGCGCCCCGCAGCGGGGTCGCCATCGGCGAACAGATTTTCGACCTGGAAGCGGCGCTGGACGCCGGCCTGTTCGAAGGCCAGGCCAAGGCCGCGGTGCAAGCCGCCCGTGGTGGTCAGTTGAACGCGTTCTTCGAGCTCGGCCGCCCGGCCCGGGTCGCCCTGCGTGAGCGCCTGCTGGAGTTGCTCGGCGAAGGCAGCAGCCTGCGCGGCAAGATCGAGGCCCTGGGCGCAAAACTGCTGCCCCTGGCGGCCGATTGCCAGATGCACCTGCCGGCCAAGATCAATGACTACACCGACTTCTATGTGGGCATCGAGCACGCGCAGAACGTCGGCAAGCTGTTCCGCCCCGACAACCCCCTGCTGCCCAACTACAAGTACGTGCCCATCGGTTATCACGGCCGGGCCTCGACCATCCGGGTTTCCGGTGCCGACGTGCGCCGGCCCAAGGGCCAGACCCTGCCGGCCGGGCAGAGCGAGCCGACCTTCGGCCCCTGCGCGCGGCTGGACTACGAGCTGGAGCTGGGGATCTGGATCGGCCAGGGCAACGAGATGGGCGAGCCGATCGCGATTGGCGACGCCGCCGAGCACATCGCCGGCTTCTGCCTGCTCAACGACTGGTCGGCGCGGGATATCCAGGCCTGGGAATACCAGCCGCTGGGCCCGTTCCTGTCGAAGAGCTTCATCACCAGCATTTCGCCCTGGGTGGTGACCGCCGAAGCCCTGGAGCCGTTTCGCCAGGCCCAGGCGCAGCGTCCGGAAGGCGATCCGCAACCGCTGCCGTACCTGCTGGACCCGCGCGACCAGGCCGCTGGCGGCTTCGACATCGAACTGGAAGTGCTGCTGATCACCCAGGCCATGCGCGAGCAGGGCCTGCCGGCTCACCGCCTGACCCTGAGCAACACCCAGTACATGTACTGGACCGTGGCCCAGATGGTCGCGCACCACAGCGTCAACGGTTGCCAGTTGCAGGCGGGCGACCTGTTTGGTTCGGGCACCTTGTCCGGTCCGCAGAGCGGCCAGTTCGGCAGCCTGCTGGAAATCACCGAGGGCGGCAAGAAACCCATCGAGCTGGCCTCCGGCGAGGTGCGCAAGTTCCTCGAAGACGGCGATGAAATCATCCTGCGCGGGCGTTGCCGCCGCGAAGGCTTCGCCTCCATCGGCTTCGGCGAATGCCGTGGCACGGTCCAACCGGCGCGTTAAGGGAGAGCCCCATGCAGCTCTATACCTACTACCGTTCCACCGCGTCCTATCGGGTGCGAATTGCCCTGGCCCTCAAGGGCCTGGATTTCCAGGCCATCCCGGTCAACCTGCTGGTGCCCAAGGGCGGCGCCAACCGCCAGCCGGAATACCTGGAGATCAACCCCCAGGGGCGGGTACCGGCGCTGCGCACCGATGACGGCGACCTGTTGATCCAGTCCCTGGCGATCATCGAGTACCTGGAGGAACGTTATCCACAGGTGCCGCTGCTGTCCGAGGACCTGGCCAGCCGTGCCCGGGAACGGGCGGTGGCGGCGATCATCGGCTGCGACGTCCATCCGCTGCACAACTCCAGCACCCTCAATCTGCTGCGCGAGTGGGGGCATGAGGAAGAACAGTTGCTGGTGTGGATCGACCACTGGATCAGCCAGGGCCTGGCGGCCCTGGAACAGCTGATCGGCGATCAGGGGTTCTGTTTCGGCGCCGAGCCGGGGCTGGCCGATGTGTTCCTGATTCCCCAGCTGTACGCGGCCGAGCGTTTCAAGGTGTCCCTGGAAAACTACCCGCGGATTCTCCGGGTCGCGGCCCTGGCGGCCGAACACCCGGCGTTCCAGGCCGCGCACCCGGCCAACCAGCCGGACACCCCGGCCTGAGCCTGCGCGCGGCCCCGGCATCCGGGGCCGCGCGGCATCCGCATCACCCGGGCCCCGCAAGGGGGCCCGAGCGGTCACCACCGGTGACCTGTGCAACACCGCTGCCCATCACCATAAAAAACCGAACAGGTACCTTGCGATGCAAAATCAGATTGCCAGCTTTCGCGCGGCGCTCGACGCCCGCCCGGTGTCCCGCTACCAGTGGTTGCTCCTGTTGCTTCTCGCCTTGCTGTTGGTCACCGATGGCTACGATGCCCAGGTCCTGGGGTATGTGGTGCCGGCCCTGGCTCAGAACTGGGGCCTGGAAAAGGCTGCCTTCGGCCCGGTGTTCAGCGCCAACCTGTTGGGCCTGACCCTGGGCTCCCTGGCAGTGACGCCCCTGGCGGACCGTTTTGGCGTGCGGCGCATCCTGCTTTGCTGTGTGCTGATCTACGCCAGCCTGACGGTGCTGATGGTGTTCGCCCATTCTCTGCAGAGCCTGATGGTGGCGCGCTTTATCTGCGGCATCGGCATGGGTGGGGCGATGCCCAGCGCCATGGCGCTGATGTCGGAATACTCGCCGCCGCGCCTGCGCACCCTGATGGTCACCCTGGCGGCCTGTGGTTTCTCCTTTGGCGGTGCTGCCGGTGGTTTTGTGGCCGCCGGCTTCATCGATCGCTTTGGTTGGGAGGCGGTGTTCCTTGCCGGTGGCATCACCCCGCTGCTGTTGTTTCCTTTCCTGCTCTGGCGCTTGCCCGAATCGCTGCCGCGGCTGCTGCGCGATGCACCGCCTTATGCGCGGCTGCGCAAGCTCACCGCACAGATGCTTCCGGGTTGGCAGCCGCCGGCTGCCGAGCTGGGCCGCGACGAAGCGCAGGCGGACAGCAAGCTCACGGTGCTGGAACTGTTTCTCCACGGTTATGCGCGGCCGACCCTGCTGATCTGGTCGACCTTTTTCGTCAGCTTGATCCTGCTGTATTTCATGATCAGCTGGCTGCCGACGCTGCTGCTGGAGAGTGGCCTGGCGCTGCAGCAGGCCAACCTGGTGACCTCGATGTTCCTCTTCGCCGGCACCCTCGGCGCGATCTGCATGGCC
The DNA here is from genome assembly GCF_001547895.1 of Pseudomonas sp. Os17. NCBI lineage: Bacteria > Pseudomonadati > Pseudomonadota > Gammaproteobacteria > Pseudomonadales > Pseudomonadaceae > Pseudomonas > Pseudomonas sp. Os17. The sequence goes on from NZ_AP014627.1 coordinate 1,091,530, forward strand.
TGGTTCGCCGACCGCCTGAAACGCAAGGTGCGCCTGCTGGCGGTGGTGCTCGCGGCGGCTGCGCTGTGCACCGTGCTGCTGGGGCTGAACCACGACAACCCGCGCTACCTGGTGCTGTTCGTGTTTGCCGCGGGCTTTTGCATCATCGGTGGCCAGCTGACCCTGAATGCCTTCGCCAGCAACTTCTACCCGGCCCAGGTGCGCGCCACCGGCACCGGCTGGGCTTTGGGCGTGGGGCGTTTCGGTTCGATCCTCGGTCCGCTGTTCGGCAGCATGCTGCTGGCGATGCATATTCCGGTGCAGCAGATTTTCTTCTTCTGTGGGATTCCGGCCCTGCTTGCGGCGTTGTTGATCATCCAGGTGCGTTCGCCCCTGGCGTCGGCCTCGGGTGAGGCGGGGCCGGCCGTGCAACGGCAGGCCCCGCTCAAGTCCTGAGGGGCGGGGTGGTTCAGCGTGCCAGGTGCTTGATCATCGGCACGCAGGCCAGGGTCAGGCCCCGGGGCGACTGGTACTGGGCGATGCGCTCACCGACAAAGCCACAGCGGCGATAGAAGTCGGCGGCGTTGAGGGTCGAGTCCAGGATCAGGTGGGGCAACTCGGCCTCCAGCGCCCGTTCTTCGAGGTACTCCATCATCTTGCGGCCGATGCCGCGTCCCATGTAGGCCGGGTCGACGAACACCGCGTCGACCTGCCCGGTCTCCAGGTCGAGCATGCCGCTGGCGGTCACCTGATTGTCGATGACCGCGACATGGCCGGTGTTTTCCACCACTTCGATGAAGTAGTCGCTCAGTTCGCCAGCCGTCCAGACCTGGAGGTCCGCTTCGGGGTAATGGCCGGCGCACTGCTGGTTGATGGCCTGGTTGCGAATGTCGAAGACCCGTTGCGCGTCGGCGCCGTGGGCTTTTCTGATGAGCATGCTGTGTCCGTTCCCTGGAGTTAGCCGCCCATCCTGCCAGAGCCCGGGCGCTGCTGTCATGCGGCCCTGGCCTGTATCAGCAACAGCCCCCAGCCGGTGGGCAGGGTGCCGTCTGCGCATTGCAAGTGCCGGGTGGCGTCGTGCAGCTCCTGCTTCATCCTGGCGCGGTTGGCAGGGCTCAGGCGATCCAGGTCGTAGGTGTCGCCGAGGGCAACCCAGAGTTCCTCGAAGGTTGGCGTCCAGGGCAGGTCCAAGTCTTCGAAGTGCAGCGCGGTGAAGTGCCGACCCAGCAGTTGCCGCCAGCCATCCTCCGACTGCGCCCGTGGGTCCACCAGGGGCAGGTGCGCCAGGTGGTCGCGTCGGGCGGCGGCGCGGAACACCTGCAGGTAGTGCTGGCCCAGTTCCCCGAGGAGAAATTTCCGGCCGACCACCGCTGACAGTTGGCCGCCCGGGACCAGCACTCGATGAGCCTCCTGCAGCACCTGCTCGATATCGCTCATGAGCATCAGCGCCAGGTGGGAAAGCACCGCGTCGACGCTGGCGCTGGCGAGGGAAAGGGCTTGCGCCCGCTCCTCCAGCAGCAGGCCCCGGCCCGCCAGGCGCACATGGGCCGCCTGTAATTCGGTGGCGCTCATGTCGACCCCGAGCAACCGTGCCGTGGGGTGGTGCCTGGCCAGCAGGTCGAGCAGGAAACCGTCGCCGCAACCCAGGTCCAGCACCCGCGCCTCGGGTGGCAGGGCCTTGAGGGTGGTTGCCAGTATGTCGTAGGAGGAACCACGCCCTGCCAGGCTCAGCCCGGCGAAGGCCGGTGGCGTGGTGCCGGGGTGGCGCTGGTGGAAATCCTGGAGGAAGCGTTCGGCGCTGTTCATGCTTTTTCATCCTTGCAGCAGGCGGGTGGGCGGCGGGCATTGTTGCACGGCAGGCGCGGAACCGCGGGGGGATTCAGTGCACGATGGTGTTGGGCGGCAGGTGCCCCAGGCGTTCGGTCAGGCGCAGGCGCTGGATCGGGTCGTCGCTGAGCAGCAGGGCGTGCTCCAGGTCGAAGCGCTCGGCATTCGGGCATTCCAGGCGCTGGTAGAGGCTGGCCCGGGCCAGGTAGTCGGCGGCGGTGCCATTGCCCAGCTCCAGTACGCGCTCGGCATTGATCAGGGCCCCCAGGTGGTCGTCGTAGGACAGGTGCAACTGGCGCAGGTTGCGCGACAGGCGCTGGAACATCTGCGTGGGCTCGGCGCTGACCAGGTGTTCGGCACTGAGCTTGATGTGGGCACCGTATTGGCGTTGCAGCAGTTCCCGGCAGTCGGCGGGGTACAAGCGGCGTCCGCCGCAGGGATCGAGCAAATGATCGGCGCCGGGCACCCGCAGCAGGAAGTGCCCGGGGAAGTTCACGCCCACCAGGGGAATCTGCAAGCGTTGCGCCAGCTCCAGGGCGATCAGCGCCAGGGCCAGGGGCTGTCCGCGGCGCGTCTCCAGGACCTTGTCCATCAGCGCTGCCTGGGGCCGCAGGGGCAGGTGTTCGTCCTGCTGGAAGCCCAGGTCGTTCATCCGGCGCAACAGCGGCTGGCCCAGTTCGTTTGCCGGCAGAGGGGGCAGGCTGTGGCCGATCTGCAGTTGGATTTCCTTGAAGGCTTCCAGCTGGCGTTCGGGGACCAGTTGCGGGGCGTGTTCGGCGGCAATCCACAGGGCCGCCTCCAGCAGAGCGGGCGGCGAGCGGTGCAGGCAGGCGAAAAAGGCTTGGCGCGGGTTCATCTCAACCTCCGACGGATGCCTCGTTTTAGCCTCGTGGCGCCGCTTCGTCCAGTGCTGACACAGGTGGTTGCAGGTTATTTCCCAATGCCTGCAAACACTCTCGGCTTATTCCTGCGCGGCGCAGCAAATTCCAGGCGCAAGCCTATACTGGCGACTACCAGAAGTGATTCGGGAGCCTGTCGATGTTTGCTCTCATGCACAGCACCCGCCTTGAATCGCTGCACCTCAGCGTCGACCCCAGCACCGGGTTGAAGGCAGTGATCGCCATCCACAACAACCGCCTGGGGCCCGCCCTGGGCGGTTGCCGTTATCTGGCCTATCCCGACGCCACCAGTGCCGTGGAAGATGCCGCGCGCCTGGCCCGGGGCATGAGTTACAAGGCCGCCCTGGCCGGATTGCCGCAAGGTGGCGGTACCGCGGTGATCATCCGCCCGGCCCATGTGGAAAATCGCGCCGCGCTGTTCGAGGCCTTTGGCCGCTGCGTCGAGCAACTGGACGGCCGCTACATCACCGCCATCGACAGCGGCACCTCGGTGGCCGACATGGACTGCATCGCCCAGCAGACTCGCTATGTCACCAGCACCAGCGCTGCCGGCGATCCTTCGCCCCACGCTGCCATGGGGGTGTTCGCCGGCATCCGCAGCACGGCCATGGCGCGCCTGGGCAGCGACAACCTGGAAGGCCTGCGGGTGGCGATCCAGGGCCTGGGCAACGTCGGCTTCGCCCTGGCCGAACAACTGCATGCGGTCGGGGCCGAACTGCTGGTCAGCGACATCGATGCCGGCAAGGTGCAACTGGCCATGGAGCAACTGGGCGCCCATCCGATTGCCAACGATGCGCTGCTCAGCACCCCCTGCGACATCCTTGCGCCGTGCGGCCTGGGGGCCGTGCTCAACAGTCATAGCGTGGCGCAATTGCGCTGCGCGGCGGTGGCGGGGTCGGCCAACAACCAACTGACCAACCTGGAGGTGGCCGACCAGCTTGAACGTCGCGGCATCCTTTATGCGCCGGATTACGTGATCAATGCTGGCGGGCTGATTTATGTCTCGCTCAAGCACCGGGGCGAGGAGCTGTCGACCATCACCGCCCACCTCTCGAAGATCAGTTCACGGCTGACCGAAGTTTTCGCCCACGCCCAGGCGGAAAAACGCTCCCCGGCGCGGGTGGCCGATGAGCTGGCGGAGCGGGTGCTGTATCGCTAGGCCCAGGCCTTCATCCTTGCCCACGCCCTCTGTAGTATCTGGCCCCGAAAACGCGGCGCTGAACCCGCCCCCTGGCAGGCCCAATGGACAAGGAATGTATTCGACGATGCGTGAAGCACTGGATAGTGGGCTGGATGAGCAGCTGTCTTGCCTGTTGCGGGCAGGGGCGGATATAGAGTCGGTGCGCAATATTCTTGTGCTGTACCGGGACCGGGGCTTTTCGGCGGCGGCGGTGTACAACTACCTGGCATTACTCAGGCTTGATGCATCCGATGCGGCCGAGGACCGAATCCTGGAAGCCATGGATATCGCGTCCGGCCATTGCTCGGCAGGTTGCAGGGTATGGGGCGTTGGGCAATGACCGTGGCAGATGCGGACAAAACGTTTGCCGAGTGTTCAGTCAGGGATCTGCAGCGATACGCTGCGACCTGCCTGGAGGCGTACTGCCAGGGGAAGGGCATTCGCCATTGCGCTGTCGATGCGCTGATCCGGCACCTCAAGGATTATCCGGACAGGGGTTCTGTACTGGCCTGGGAGCGGGCCGGGGCCTTGCTGGCGTTGAATGGTCGCGGGGATGACTGGCCACAGGACCTTGTCGCTCTGATACCGCCCTCGGAGACCGAGGCGTTCTCCAGCCTCGTCGACAGCGCGGTGGAGGTTGGCCTTGTCGACCTGTTTGGCGAATCGACTGATTTGCCGGTGACCTTTGTGCGCAAGATCACTTCCATACTGCGTGGCCAGTCTCTCGATCTGCCCGAGTTGCCAGGACCAAGGGCCATTTGAGCGGCCGTTGTGCACGCCGCTTTCGGTTATCCGCAGGCATGAAAAAAGCCCTGGGTCATGGACACAGGGCTGATTCAATTCGCGTGAAACCTACTTTGCCGCCTTGGCCGCTTTCGCCGGTTTGGCTGGCGCCTCGGCTTCGGCAGGTTGCTGCGCCTCGACCGCTTCCACCACGGGGGCGGGGGCGCTGAGCAACTCGGACAACGCATCCGGCTGGCTCTTGAATGCCTTGGCGAACACATCGCGATTTTTCGCCATGTAGATCCCGGCTTCTTCCACCTGCTGCTCGCTCAACGACGGCACGGCTTTCTGCAACACTTGCGCCAGCAATTCAGCCAGTTCGAGCATTTTGTCATGACGGTCAGCTTCGGCTTTATCCATGAACAAGCGCTCCAGATCTCGGCTGCTGCGGTATACCACTTCGACGGCCATTCACCACCTCACATGCCTTCACGATAATGGGTCTGTATAAACACTGTATCTATATACAGGTCGAGAGAATAGGCGAATCCTTTTCCCTTGGATAGTGGCTTTTTAATGTAGACGGATTTTTTTTCCCGGGCCGATTGTTACCGGGCCGTGCCTCGTTGCAAGTGGCCACCATCTCATTGACGGCTCCTGGCCTTTTTTCTGCATGCAGAACAACCGTCACGTCCAATCCGCATCATCCGGTCGAACCGACCTAAGGAAGTACCATCGTGAAAATCAATTGGGCCGAGAACCTGCGGCAGAACGTCCATCAGTTGGCCGAATCCCTGGGCAACCTGTTCGTCGAGACATTTCATTACCTGGCGCTGTTCGCCATTGGTGCGGTGACCGCCTGGGCCGCGGTGATGGAATTCTTGCAGATGATCGAGGCAGGGCACATCAAGATCGATGACATCCTGCTGTTGTTCATCTACCTGGAGTTGGGGGCGATGGTCGGTATCTACTTCAAGACCAACCACATGCCGGTGCGCTTCCTGATCTACGTGGCGATCACCGCGCTGACCCGGCTGCTGATCTCCAACGTTTCCCACCACAACCCGCCGGACCTGGGGATCATCTACCTGTGCGGCGGCATCCTGTTGCTGGCCTTCGCCATTCTGGTGGTGCGCTACGCCTCGTCGCAATTTCCCTCGGTGAAGATCGAGCATCCGCAGCGCAAGCTCGGCGCCGGCTCCGGCGAGCACCCTGAAGTGGAGAAGGGCGAGCTTTAAATCCTCAGGGCCTGGGGCGCGGGCTTGTGGCCGGCGGGCGGCAACTGCGCCAGGTTGTCGCCGTTGGTCATGGCTTCGAGGATGGCCACGGCGCTGTGGCCCTGTTCGATGGCGATGCCGAACTGGATGCTCTGCACCAGGCGCTTGATGCGTTGCGGGTCATTGCGCTGGGCCGCGCTGATGATGCGTTTGGCCACCACCCGACCGGCCTGGGACAGGGTCAGCATGATGCTGCCGTCCAGGCCCTGGATGCTCAGGTTGACCTGATAGTCCGGGGTGAAGGTGTCGGTAATCAGTTGGAAGGGGTTGTCCATGATGCCTCACCGCTTGATTGGGTCGTGCAGTCATTGACCGGCAGGGCGCGCAATAGGTTCGCGATTCCAGACCACTGGCCGGTCGTTCGCCGAGGTTTGTCTACGTCCGTGTGGCTCAAGGACGAACAAAGCAAGGGGCATGCCGGGAACCGCGGGAGGCAATGATTGCAGGGATAAAAAAGCGGACCGCAAGGTCCGCTTTTTTTATTCCGGTCCGTTTCAGGGCAGGAACGAGTAAATGATCGCAGACAGTGCGATCAGGCCGATCAACACCACGAACAGGTTCGACAGCTGGCCCGAGTACTGGCGCAGTGAAGGCACCCGCTGGATCGCGTACATCGGCATCAAAAACAGCAGGCAGGCAATCACCGGGCCGCCCAGGGTTTCGATCATGCCGAGGATGCTTGGGTTGAAGGTGGCCACGGCCCAGCAGGTGAGGACCATGAACAGCGCGGTGATCTTTTCCAGCTTGCCGGCCGAGAGGACACGGCCGCGGCTGCGCAGGCTTTTCACGATCAGCCCCTGGAAGCCTTCGCTGGCGCCGATGTAGTGGCCCAGGAACGACTTGGTAATGGCCACCAGGGCGATCAGCGGCGCGGCGTAGGCAATCACCGGGGTCTGGAAGTGGTTGGCCAGGTAGGACAGGATCGAGATGTTCTGTTCCTTGGCCGCCACCAGGTCCGCCGGCGACAGGGCCAGCACACAGCTGAAGCAGAAGAACATCACCGTCAGCACCATCATGCCGTGGGCAGTGGCCAGGATGCCGCTGCTCTTGCGCTCGGCCAGGGCACCGTACTGGCGCTTCTGGTCCACCGCGAAGGCCGAGATGATCGGCGAGTGGTTGAAGGAAAACACCATCACCGGAATCGCCAGCCACAGGGTCTTGAAGAACAGCGGCAGGGCCATGCCTTCGCTGGCCGAGGCGAAGAAGGCGCCGTTCCAGTTGGGGATCAGGCTCAGGGCCAGAAGCAGCAAGGCGGCGACGAACGGATAGACCAGCAGGCTCATGGCCCGCACGATCACGCCCTGGCCGCAACGCACGATGGCCATCAGGCCGAGGATCAGCAGCAGCGACAGCAGCGCCCGGGGCGGTGGCGTCATGTGCAGCTGGTGCTCCATGAAACTGCCCAGGGTGTTGGTCAGGGCCACGCTGTACACCAGCAGGATCGGGAAGATGGCAAAGAAGTACAGCAGGGTGATCAGCTTGCCGGCGCCGATCCCGAAATGTTCCTCGACCACTTCGGTGATGTCCCCGGAGCGTCCGGAGAGGACGAAGCGGGTCAGGCCGCGGTGGGCGAAGAAGGTCATGGGAAAGGCCAGCAGCGCCAGCACGATCAGCGGCCAGAAGCCCCCGACCCCGGCGTTGATCGGCAGGAACAGGGTGCCGGCGCCGATGGCGGTGCCATACAGGCCGAGCATCCAGGTGGTGTCGTGCTTGCTCCAGCCCTGGTGGGCTGTCGCGGTGTCGCGGGGTGTGGCTACAGCAGGGTGTTCGGCAGCAGGTGTCGGTACATCGGTCATCGGTATCGCCTCGTTATTATTTTTGCTCGGGCTCACGTTTTACGGACGGTCAGGCAAGGCTCCTCAGCATTCCACCCAGCTCACCGCCAGGCCGCCCCGTGAAGTTTCTTTGTATTTGTCGTGCATATCGGCGCCGGTATCGCGCATGGTGCGGATCACCCGGTCCAGGGAAATGAAATGCTGGCCGTTGCCGCGCAGGGCCATCTGGGTGGCGTTGATCGCCTTCACCGCGGCAATCGCGTTGCGCTCGATGCACGGCACTTGCACCAGGCCGCCCACCGGGTCGCAGGTCAGGCCGAGGTTGTGTTCCAGGCCGATCTCGGCAGCGTTCTCCAGTTGCTCGGGCGTGGCGCCGAGAACTTCCGCCAGGCCGGCGGCGGCCATGGCGCAGGCCGAGCCCACTTCACCCTGGCAACCGACTTCGGCGCCGGAGATGGAAGCGTTCTTCTTGCACAGGATGCCCACGGCCGCGGCGCCGAGGAAAAAGCTCACGACGTCGTCGTCACAGGCCTGGGGATTGAACTTCATGTAGTAGTGCAGCACCGCCGGAATGATCCCCGCCGCACCATTGGTGGGGGCGGTGACCATGCGGCCGCCGGCGGCGTTTTCCTCGTTCACCGCCAGGGCGTAGAGGTTGACCCACTCCATGGCCGAGAGCGTCGAGGTGATGACGTTCGGCTTGCCGATTTCCAGCAGGCTGCGGTGCAGCTTGGCGGCGCGCCGCGGGACGTCGAGGCCGCCGGGCAGGGTGCCTTCGTGGCGCAGGCCCTGTTCGACGCACTCACGCATCACCGACCAGATATGCAGCAGGCCGCTGCGGATTTCCGCATCGCTGCGCCAGGCCCGTTCGTTGGCCAGCATCAGTTCGCCGACCCGCAGCTTGTGGGTCTTGCACAGGGCCAGCAGTTCGGCGGCGCTGTTGAAGTCGTAAGGCAATTCGACGCTGGCGGCGGCGTCGGCACCGGCCTCGACCTGGGCGGCCTCGATGATGAAGCCACCGCCCACCGAGTAGTAGGTCTGCTCCAGCAGCATGCCCTGCTCGCCGGAGGCGCTCAGGGACATGGCGTTGGGATGGTAGGGCAGGCTTTCGTCCAGCAGCAGCAAGTCCTGCTGCCAGTCAAAGGCGATGGGCGTGCGTCCGCCCAGCAGCAGTTGGCCGCTTTCGCGCAGTTGCGCTATGCAAGGGTTGATGCTGCTGGGGTCGATGCTGTCTGGCCATTGGCCCATCAGGCCCATGACGCTGGCGCGGTCGGTGGCATGGCCGACGCCGGTGGCCGACAGCGAGCCGTAGAGGCGGATTTGCACCCGCTGCACCTGCTGCTCCAGGCCCTGGTCGAACAGTGCCTGGGCGAAGGTGGCGGCGGCGCGCATCGGGCCTACGGTGTGGGAGCTGGAGGGGCCGATACCGACTTTGAAAAGATCGAAAACACTGATAGCCATGCTAAAGCCTTACAAGCAATGGAAGGTGGATCGCTGCCATTTTTTGTAGGCCAAGCGCAATGTCGGCGATACTGCCCGGGTCGGTCGCGGCTGACCAACGAAAATTCCTAAGAGATCCTTTAGCAGGACTAAACAATGAGTCGTCAGTTTCATGCCCAGACCTATGTCTGGCTGCATGTGTTTTCCTGTGCCGCGCGGCACCTGTCCTTCACTCGCTGTGCCGAAGAACTGCACATCACCCCCGGCGCGGTGAGCCAGCAGATTCGCCAGTTGGAAGAGCGCCTGGGGCTGCGCCTGTTTCATCGCCGGCCCCGGGGCGTCGAGCTGAGTGCCGAGGGCCAGCGGCTGGCGCTGACGGTGAGCGAGGCCTACGGCAGCATCGATGCGGAACTGCGGCGCCTGGACGCGGGAATGATCAGCGGCACCTTGCGCCTGCGTTCGATCCCGTCGTTCCTTGGCAAGTGGCTGACCCCGCGTCTGCCGCGGCTGCAGCAGCGTTATCCGGAGATCCAGCTGCGTCTGGTGGCCGAAGACAGCAGCGTGGCCCTGCACGAAGGCGACTTCGATCTGGCCATCGACCTGAACGACGGCAGCTACCCCGGTTTGCAATCCACCGCGCTGCTGGATGAGCAGATCTTTCCTGTGTGTGCCCCGAGCCTCTTGCGCGGCCGACCGCCGCTGCACGGCCCGGCAGACCTGGCGCATTTTCCGCTGTTGCACGACATCACCGCCTGGCGCGGCAGCTACGAATACGCCGAATGGGAGTTTTACCTCAATGCCATCGGTTTCGAGGGCGCGGACGTGCGCCGTGGCCATACCTTCAACCGCAATCACCTGACCATCGAGGCGGCGATTGCCGGCATGGGCGTGGCGATTGCCCGACGCACCCTGCTCAACGACGAGCTGGAGCGCGGCACCCTGATCGTGCCTTTCGGCCTGGCGGTGCCTAACCACAAGCGTTATGTGCTGCTCTATGCGCCGGGCGCGCTGAGTCATCCGGGCGTACGCGCGGTGCATGACTGGCTGGTGGAGGAGGCGGAGATTTTTCGCGGTCTGCACCCTCTGGGAGAGGGGCAATTGTGAGGGGGCAAGCGCAGTAGCCGAGTGGAGCTAACTCCCGACAGTAACAGCGCTTTTGCAGTTTGTCCGGGTTTATTTGCGTATGAATATTTATCTTTTTTTAGGGGTTGAAATGTTCGTCGCCGTGCCTAATTGTGTAACCAAGAGGTCACGAAACGCAGGTCCAAACGCCCTGCCTTGACCCTCTTACGAGCAAGCTGAAATAAGGGAAGAACTATGCAAATCCAAGTCCATAGCGATAACCATATTCAAAGCAGCCTTCGGATGGAGGAGTGGGTGCGCAGCACCGTTGAAAGCACGCTCGAACGCTACGAAGAAGATTTGACCCGGGTCGTGGTCCACCTGCGGGACGAGAACGGCGGCAAGTCGGGTCCGGACGATATGCGCTGCCAGCTGGAAGCCCGTCCGAAAGGTCACCAACCGATTTCCGTGACCCACAAGGCCGACACCCTGGAACAGGCCATCGATGGTGCCACCATCAAGCTGGAAAGCGCCCTGGAGCACATGTTCGGCAAACTGCGCGGCAAACGTGCGGCGGCCGTACCCAGCAGCGATGGCAGCGAGGCCGATGCCCTGCTTGAAGAAGAATTCCTGGAAAACCAACAGGCCGCGCTCAATAGCTGACGGCTGAGCTTCACTCCCAACGACGGGCCTGCATTGCAGGCCCGTTTTGTTTTGTGGCGAAACGAATCAGAACGCGACCGAAGTCTGCACGTAGAGAGTGCGCGGTTCACCCACGTACTTGCCCTTGTTGTTGTCGTCGAAGGAGCGGGTGAAGTACTGGTGGTTGAAGATGTTCTTCACCCCCACCGCCACATTCAGGTCCGACAGCTGCGGGCCGAAGTCGTAGCCGGCCCGGGTGCTGAACAGCATGTAGCCGGGGATGCGCCCGTTGCTGCCGTCGGCACTTTCGCGTGACGTGTTGGCGTTGTCGGCGAACTGGCTGCTCTGGTAGCTGCTGTCGAGGTTGAGCTTCCATGGGCCTTCGGTGTAGCTCACCCCCAGTGTCCCCTTGTGCTTGGACGAGAAGGGCACGCGGTTGCCCTGGTTCGGGCCGTCCTCACGAATGGTGGCGTCGACGTAGGCATAGGTGGCGTAGACATTGAAACCGGCCAGCGCCGGATCGAGGCCGTCCAGGGCGTAGTTGATGCTGCTCTCGATGCCCTGGTGCCGGGTTTCGCCCCGGGCGATCACCGTGTCGTTGGTCTGGTTGCTGTCGTACTGGTTGTCGAAGTTGATCAGGAACGCCCCGATCTCCGCCCGCAGGGTGCCATCGTCATAGCGGGTGCCCAGTTCCCAGGTGCGAGCCTTTTCCGGCTTGACCTGGCCGCTGGCCACGCGGTTGGGCATCTGGCTGTACTGCACGCTGCCGAAGGAGCCTTCGGTGTTGGCGTAGAGGTTCCAGCTCTCGTTGAGGTGATACAGCACATTCAGCGCCGGCAGGGCGGTGTTGTAGTCGCCCTGGTATTTGACGTGGGTGAGGTTGTTGCTCTGCTGGGACTCGATCATCTCGTAGCGGATCCCCGGGGTCAGGGTCCACTTGCCGATATCGATCCGGTCGTCGACGAAGAACGCATGGGCCTCGGTGCCGCCGCGGGTATCCCGGTCGTTGCGGCTGTTGCTGCTGGGCAGTGCCTGGTTGGCGGTCACCGGCGTGCGGTAGCGCAGTTCATGCCCGGCTTCGTTGATGTAGCGATAGCCGACGCCCACTTCATGGCTGCTGTCTCCCAGGTCGAAGCCCTGGGCGAAGCGGGTTTCCAGGCCTCGCACCCAGTACTCCCGGGGCGACAGGGAGAGGAAGCTGCCCTGGTCCAGGTAGCCGCTGCGCAGGGTCTTGGTGAAGAAGCTGTTGACGCTGAACTCCCGGCGATCTTCCTGATAGCGATAGCCGAGGTTGAACATCGTGCGCCGGCCCCAGAACTTGTCGTAGGGGCGGGTCGACTGATACGGGTCGGCCTTGTAGTCCGCCACGTTCAGACCGCCGGGCATGTCCGCTTCACCCTCGTAGTACTGGGCCATGGCGTTGAAGCTGTTGGCCTCGTCGAGCTGGTACTTGCCCTTGAGGATCAGGTCGTCGATCTGTGTGTCGCTGTGTTCGCGCCAGTCGCCGCCGCGGGTGCCGGAATACAGCAGGGCGCCCCCCAGGCCGTTGTCGGCGGTGCCGCCGGCCAGCAGGTTGCTGCTGGTCTTGAAACCGTCGTGGCTGGAGGAGGGGCTGGTCTCGGTCTGAAAACCACCCTTGACCGTCGGTGTGTCGGGAATCGCCCGGGTCACGAAGTTGACGATGCCACCGACGTTCTGCGGGCCGTAGCGCACCGCGCCACCACCGCGCACCACGTCCACGGCATCCATGTTGCCCATGCTGATGGGGGCAAACGACAGCTGCGGCTGACCGTAGGGGGCGAACGGCACCGGGATGCCGTCCATCAGCACCGTGGAGCGCGAGGCCAGTCGCGGATTGAGGCCGCGGATGCCGAAGTTCAGGGCCATGTCGTGGCTGCCGGTGCCGTTGTTGTCCGGTGCATTGACCCCGGGAATCCGATTGAGCACGTCCCGGGCCTGGGTCGCGCCCTGGCGCTCGAACTCGTCCCGGCGGATCACGTCCCGGGCGCCGGGGTGCTCGAAGACATCGCCCTGCCGGGCATCGCCGAGCCAGTCGCCGACCACGCTGGAAGCCTCCAGTTGCACCGACGCCGGGGCTGTCTCGGGGCTGGCCGGTTGCAGGCTGAAGGCATTCTGGCCCTCGGGCCGGGCTTGCAGGCCGGTGCCTTGCAGCAGGGCTTTGAGGCCCTGTTCCGGGCTGTAGTTACCTTCCAGGCCACGGCTTTTCACGCCACGGGTGACCTCTGAGCCGAAGGAGATCAGCACCCCGGCTGCACGACCGAACTGGTTCAGCGCGCTTTCCAGGCTGGTCGGGGCAATGTGGTAGGGCTTGGTCTCGGTGGTGGCGGCCAGGACCTGGGGCAGGCTGGCAAGACTCAGGCTGGCGCCCAGCAACAGGTGACGCAGGGTACGGGCCAGGGGCGTGAGGCGGGTGGGGTGCTCGGTCATGAACGGCGATCCTGAGAAGGGGGAATCAAGGTGGCTTTCCCTCTCTGTCACCCGAGCCGGGCAAAACGGCTCAACGGCCATGAAAAAAATCTTCCTGAGCGAAAGAACCAGCGACGGATGGCGGTTGCCGACAATCAGGCCCGAGCCTCAACCGTGACCCAATAGCGGGTAAAACGCCGCACCCTGACCGGCAGGCTGATGGCCAGCAGGTCGAGAATCCGCTCGCTGTCATCCAGCGGATAACTGCCTGAGATCAGCAGGTCCGCCACCTGGGCATCGCAGTTCAACTGGCCACGACGGTAGCGCCCCAACTCGTCGAGGAAATCCGCCAGGCGCATATGGGCCGCCACCAGCATGCCTTCGCTCCAGGCACCGCTGCCGGCATCCAGGGCCCGGGGCGGCTGCCAGCTGCTGTGGGTGAAATTCAGTTGCTGTCCGGCCGCTACCTGAGGCGGCATTGCGCTGTAGTGCGCCGGCGTCACGCTGACCGTTCCGGAAAACACCGCCAGCTGACTGTGCTCCTTGAACTGGCGCAGGTTGATTCGTGCGGCAGCGGGGCGGACCTGCCCCTGGGCGGTCTGTACCAGCAGCGGCCGGGCGTCCTGGCCGGCGCTGAGCATGATCTCGCCCTCCAGCAGGCGGATCAGTCGTTGTTGTCCATCGAAGCGCACATCCACCGCGCTGCGGGTGTTGAGCTGCAACTGGCTGCCATCGCTCAGTTGCAAGGTGCGCCGCTGGCCCACGGCGCTGCGGTAGTCCGCCAACAGCGGCGGCAGCGGGTTGTGTTCCCGCAGGCCCCAGGCGGCGGCCGAGCCGGCACCGAGCATCAGCAACAGCTTCATCGCTTGGCGCCGGCTGGCGGATTTCGGTGCATTCAAGGCCGCGTGGGCCAGGGGCGAGGACACGCCGCGCAAGCGCTGATTGACCCGTTGGATATGCGCCCAGGCTCGCTGGTGTTCGCTATGGGCGTCGTGCCATTGCTGCCAGGCCGCTTGCTGGCGCGGGCTCAAGGGGCCGCCTTGCATTTCGATCAGCCAGTGCACGGCCTGTTCAGCCACGGCGTTGCTGAAGTCGGGCTGGCCATTGAGGTGTGGATTCATCGAGGCGCTCACAGGGCGAAGTAACAACGCATGGCGGCTTTGTTCAGGTGACGTTTGACCGTGGCAATGGAAATGTTCAACTCCCGGGCAATTTCGCCGTAGCTCAGGCCGTCGAGCTGACAGAGCAGAAAGGCCCGCTTGACCGGGCGTGGCAGGCCGTCGAGCAGGGCATCCAGTTCCATCAGGGTCTGCAGGATGATGGCCCGGTCCTCCTCGGAGGGGGCCAGTTGCTCCGGCATGTGCGCCAGGGCTTCCTGGTAGGCCCGCTCCAGGTCCTGGCGGCGGTAGTGGTTGCACAGCACGCGTTTGGCGATGGTGGTGAGGAACGCCCGGGGCTCGATCAGGGCCGGCGTTTCCCGGGCGCTGAGCACCCGGATAAAGGTGTCCTGGGCCAGGTCGGCGGCGCTGTGGGGGCAGCCGAGCCGACGCCGCAACCAGTTGTTCAGCCAGCTGTGATGGGCCTGGTAGAGGCCTTCGACGGTAGCGCAATGGGACAAGCGGGACGCTCCTGCACCCGCAGGGCGCACAAGAGAACAAGAATTGTTCGCATTGTAGTGTCGCTACCTGGCATTCGGCAATCCGCCCGCATCGCCGGCAGCCAGTGGCTGTGCCTGGGCTTTTTTGCATATGAGAATATTTATCATTATTATCGTGCGCCTGTTGGCTCCGGGTGCTTGCGTGGCATCCCGGGCTTCTCCCTTCGTTTCCAGGTCCAAACATGAAAAGCAAGGCCGGCGGGCTCCCCGCTTCCTATCGTCTGGCGGTTGCCTCGCGGGTCTGCGCCGCAGTCCTGGGGGGCTACCTGCTGGCGGCGCTGTCCAGTGTCTGCCTGACCCTGCTGCTGCCTGGCCCCAGGGTCGATGCCGTGCTCAGCGGGATGCTCCTGTCCTTCGTGTTCTACCTGCTGGCGGTGCTCTGGTGCTTCGCCTGTCGCAGTGCCTGGCAGGCCTGGGCCGGGGTATTGCTGCCGAGCCTGGTGCTGGCGCTGGTGAGCGGTAGTCTCTACTGGGCGGCCTGGTCATGAAGGAGGGGTTGCGGCAATCCATGGCCTGGCTGCACACCTGGAGCGGGCTGCTGCTGGGCTGGTTGCTGTTCGCGATTTTCTTCACCGGCACCCTGTCCTACTTCAAGGCGGAAATCACCCACTGGATGCAGCCCGAGGCGCCGGCCCGCGCCCTGAACGCCGACGTCAGTCTGGAGCTGGCCCAGCGCTACCTGGAACAGCACGGCCAGGGCGCCCAGCGCTGGTTCATCGACCTGCCGGACCCGCGCCAGCCGCTGCTGGCGGTGGCCTGGCAGGCGCCGAGCGCCCCCGGCGAGCGCGGCGTGTTCACGGAAAAGCTCCTGGACCCCGGCACCGGCAGCGAACTGCACGTGCGCGATACCCGTGGCGGCGAGTTCTTCTACCGCTTCCACTTCCAGTTGCAGATGCCCTATCCCTGGGGCCGCTGGCTCTCGACCCTGGCGGCCATGGTGATGTTCGTGGCGCTGATCAGCGGCATCATCACCCACAAGAAAATCTTCAAGGACTTCTTCACCTTCCGCCCGCGCAAGGGCCAGCGCACCTGGCTCGACGGGCACAACGCGCTGGGCGTGCTGGTGCTGCCGTTCCACTTGATGATCACCTACAGCAGCCTGGTGATCTTCATGTCCATGGTCATGCCGGCGAGCATCCAGGTGGCCTACAAGGGTGACAGCAACGCCTACTTCAAGGACCTGCGACCGGCCAGCAACAACACCCCGGCGGCCGCTCGGGCAGCGCCCCTGACCGCCCTCGACCCGCTGCTCGAACAGGCCCTGGACCATTGGCCGGGGGGCCGGGTGCAGCGGCTGGTGATCAATCACCCGGGGGATGCCAACGCTTCGGTGCACGTCATGCGCCACAGCGCCGACCGGGTGGTGCGCGATGGGGGCTGCACCCTGTCGTTCAACGGGGTCAGTGGCCAGCTGTTGCAGGCCAGCCCGGAACAATCCCTGCCCAAGGCCATCAGCGGCAGTTTCTATGGTTTGCACATGGGGCTGTTCGCCGGTCCGCTGTTGCGCTGGCTGTACTTCGCCTGTGGCCTGGCAAGCACCGCGATGATCGGCACCGGCCTGGTGCTCTGGCTCGGCAAGCGTCAGCTCAAGCACGCCAGGAGCCCGGCGCTGCCCTTCGAGCTGCGTCTGGTGCAGGTGCTGAACCTGGCCAGCATGGCCGGGCTGGTGCTGGCGGTGGCCGGGTTCTTCTGGGCCAACCGGCTGTTGCCGGTGACCCTGGCCGAACGTGCCGATTGGGAGGTCAACGGCTTCTTCATGCTGTGGGGCCTGAGCTTGCTGCATGCCGTGCTGCGGCCGGAGCGTCGTGCCTGGGTCGAGCAACTGAGCCTGGCGGCCTTGCTGTTCGCCGGCATTCCTTTGCTGGACGTCCTGACCAGCCCGAGCCGGGCCGACGGCCTCATGGTCCGCGGCGACTGGATGCTGGCGGGCTTCGACCTGACCTGCCTGGGCAGCGGCCTGTTCCTGGCCTGGGCGGCGCGCAAGATGCATCGCGGCCAGCCGGCGGCGGCCCGTGCCCCACGACAACGGCCACCGGCCCCTGACACCGAGGTGAACTGAATGCTGCTGGCGCTGCTGCTGTGCTTTGCCGGATTCACCGGTCTGTGCCTGTCCCTGGACCGGCACCACGCTGAGGTGCTCGGGCGCAAGCCCACGACCCGGCGCCGACACGGCCTGCGCCTGGGCGGCTGGCTGTTGCTGGGCCTGTCGCTGGCGGCGGCGGTGCTCGAAACCGGCTGGAGCCTGGGCCTGGTGCAGTGGTGCGCGGTGCTGATGGCCAGCGCCCTGCTGTTGGTGTTGCTGCTGCCCTACCGCCCGCGCCTGGTGCTGTCGATGGCGGGGGCCAGTCTGTTGGCCAGCCCGCTCGCCGCCCTGGCCGGATTCTGAAGGAGCGGCCCATGATGAGCGCCCTGCCACCGGAACCCTCCGATCTGGATCACCCCGATCTGCGGGGCAGTCGCGCGCATTTTCTCCAGGTGTTCCTGTCCCAGCGGGCGCAGATGGAAGCCCTGGTCAGCCGCCGGGTCGGTTGCCGGGCCACCGCCGCGGATCTGGTGCAGGACCTGTTCCTGCGCTTCTGGCGCCGGCCGCTGGTGCAGGTCGAAGAACTCAGCACCTACCTGCTGCGCTGCGCCGGCAACATCGCCATCGATCACCTGCGCAGCGAGGGCGCGCGGGTGCGGGTCAGCGAAGGCTGGCTGCCGGAGCAACAGGACAACCAGGGCTGCGAACCCCAGGCCGCCCTGGAAGCCGGCAACGATCTGCGCCATGTCGAGGCCGCCCTGCGCAGCCTGCCGCAACGCACCCGGCAGATCTTCCTGCTCAACCGCATCCATGGGCGCAAGTACGCCGAGATCGCCAAGGTCATGGGCCTGTCCCAAAGCGCCGTGGAAAAACACATGATGCGCGCCCTCGAAGCCTGCAAGGCCAGCCTGCGGGACCCCTCGACCTCGCGCACGCCAAGGAATGCACCGTGAACCACCGCTCCCGCGTTATCCCGACGCCCGCCCAGGAACAGGCGGCCCTGGCCTGGCTGAGCCTGCTCCACGATCAGCCCAGCAGCGGTGATCAGGCGACGTTCAGCCAGTGGCTGCAGGCCGATCCCGCGCACATCGAGGCCTATGCCCAGGCCCAGGTGCTGTGGGAGTTGAGCGAACAGCCGGCGCGCACCCTGGCCGATGAAGACGCCCTGGCCCTGCAAGGCCTGCTGCGTTCCATGGATGGCGCCCGCGCCCGGAGCCGACGACGCTGGTCGGCGGGCCTGGCCATGGCCGCCAGCCTGTTGCTGGCGGTGGCCCTGGGCGCCGGTTGGCAGCCCGGGCGCTGGGTCGATGACCTGGGGGCCGACTACGTTTCCGCGCCGGGCCAGGTGCGCACCGTGACCCTGGCCGACCAGAGCCAGGTGACCCTGGATGCCGACAGCGCCATTGCCGTGGATTTCAGCGGCGGCGAGCGGCATGTGCAACTGCGCCGCGGCGCCGGGTTCTTCAGTGTCAGCCACACCGGCGCGCCCTTCGTGGTGGCGGCCGGGGAGGGCGAGACGCGGGTCCTGGGCACCCAGTTCGAAGTGCGCCTGCAACCGCAAGGGGCCCAGGTCACGGTGCTGTCCGGGCGGGTCGGAGTCACGGCGGCCCAGGGCGCGGCGCAGCAGGTACTCGGTGCCGGCCAGCAAGTGGCCTACGGGCATGCTGCGGCGACCCCGTTGCATGGCGTCGACAGTGAAGCGCAACTGGCCTGGCGCCAGGGCTGGCTGAACTACTACCACGCGCCCCTGGGCGAGGTGGTGGCCGACCTGCGGCGCTATTTCCCCGGACGCATCGTGCTGCTCAACGACGAGTTGGCGGCGCGCCGGGTCAGCGGCAGTTTCTCCAGCAAGGACCCGCAAGCGGTCCTCGATTCCCTGCAGGCCGTCCTGGGCTTCGAGCTGCACCAGCTCTTTGGCCGACTCCTGGTCCTGCGCTGAAAGGCCCGTCCCAGAGCTCCCGAACATTCATCGAGATCACACCGTTCTGTCACCAAATCGTTACATGGGGCGCGGATCATCTGCGCATTCCTGAGCACATGGTCAGGATCGGCGAGGGTTGTGATTCAGCTCTCACAAGGGAGGGAAGGCTGAAGCGGGAGCAAGACGATGCGCAGCTGGGATGTCGCTAAAAAGAAGAAGGCCCACATCGAAATCATTCCGATGATCGATGTGATGATGTTTCTCCTGGTGTTCTTCGTACTCATCAGTCTCAACGTGATTCCCGCCGTGGGAATCAAGACGCAGTTGCCGGTGGCCAGCACCGCGCAACAGTTGAAGCCGCAAAACAAGGCGGTGATTACCCTGGGTCTGCAGGAACGTCTGCAACTGGACGGACAGGACCTGGATGAAGGGGCACTGTTGGCCCAACTCAAAGTGCTGAATAACGGCAGTGAAAAGTTGGTGATCATTATCAATAGCGATCAGGGCGTGGAAGTTAAGCGCCTGGTGTCGGTGATGGACTTGCTCAAGGGCAATGGCTTCTCTTCCGTCTCCATCGCTACACGCAAGTCCTGACGCCATGTTCGCCTTATATAAAACACGCAAGTGGCTGGCGTGCCTGCTGCCGGCTGGCCTGTTGTTGCTGGTGATCTATACCAGCCAGTTGCAACAGTTGCAGATCAAGCCGGTGTACGACGAAAGCACGGTGGAAATTGCCCTGGTCGATGCCGCCGAACTGCTGGCCGCTGCCGAGCCACCGCCGCCGCCCGAGCCGCTGCCGGTCGAGCCCGAGCCGCCGCAGGTGGTGCCCGAGGAAGAGCCGCTGGTGATCGAGCCGCCCAAGCCCAAGCCGGTGGTCAAGCCCAAACCGCCGGCGCCCAAGCCGCTGGTGGCCAAGCCGCAGCCGCCCAAGCCGGCCCCGGCCGCCGTGGCCCAGAGCACTCCGGTGGCGCCGCAGCCCGCGGTGGCCGCCGCCCCCAAGCCGGTGGCGCCACCGGCCGCCGTACCTGCTCCGGCCCCCGCACCCGCGGCGCCCAGCAGTGCCATCAAGGAAAGCCTGTACACCGCCGCTTTGCGCAAGGAACTGGAAAAGCACAAGCAATACCCCAGCGGCCGCGAGGCCTCGTTGCAACGTCCCCAGGGCGATGTGGTGATCTGGCTGGAAGTCGATCGGGCCGGCAACGTGCTCGACAGTGGCATCGAAAACAAGGCGTCGAACATGTTGCTCAATCGCGCCGCGCAAACCAGTTTGCGCCGCGTGGAGAAAGTTTCACCGTTTCCCTCGGACGCGTTCTCCGGCAAGAACAAGCAACGTTTTACCGCGACCTTTAGTTACAACGTGGAATAAACCCATCACCTATTAACGAAAGTTGTAAGCAAGGGATTGACCCGTGAAGATCAATAAACTTTATGCCCTGCTTCTGGCATCGGGCCTGGGCAGTTTTGCGCCATTGGTTCTGGCCGAAGATACAGTTGACGTCGGTGCGGTGAACGTTGCCGGTAAACAGACCCTGGGCAACGGCCACATGATCAAGGAAGAAAGCGCCAAGGGGCGCTCCACCGTGACCAAGGAAGCCATGGACCAGATGGCCCCCACCGCCAACGCCGTGGACAAGCTCAAGTACACCCCGGGGATCAACGTCTCCAGCACCGACGCCACGGGCTTGAGTGGCACCAACTTCACCATGCGCGGGATGAACTCCGACCAGGTGGGGCTGTCCGCCGACGGTTTCCCGATCAACGACTCGGGGGACTACAGCATCTACCCGAACCTCATGGGCGACCCGGAGAACTTCAGCGAAGTCTTCGTCACCCAGGGCTCGTCCGAGGCCGACGGCCCGCACATCGGCTCCAGCGGCGGCAACATCGGCCTGGTGACCGTGCGCCCGACCAAGGATTTTGGCGTGTTCGCCAAGCAGTCCATCGGTTCGAACAACGTGCGCAAGAGCTTCGCCCGGCTCAATACCGGTGACCTGGGCGGCTTCAAGACCTGGGTTTCGGCGTCCCACACCGAGGGCGACAAGTGGCGCGGCAAGGGCACGCTGCGTGCCGACAAGGTCGAGTGGAACACCCTGTTCGAAGACGGCAACGGCAACTCCACCAACGCCATCGTCAAGTACAACCTGCAGGAAAACTACAACTACAACAGCCTGAGCAAGGCCCAGTTCCAGAACCAGGGCCGGCGCCTGGACTACTCGGAAAGCACCGTGTTCAAGAACGGCAGCGTGTCCCAGTCCTACAAGCTCAACCGCAACCCCTTCGAGAGCGTGACCGCTTCGCTGACCCAGCGCTTTCAGCTGCGTGACGACCTGAGCCTGACCTTCAACCCCTACTACGTGTGGTCCAACGGCGGCAGCTTCAGCGGCCAGACCGCCACCAGCTTGTCCGCCAGCTCGAACAAGGCCGGCAACTACGACCTGGCCGGCTTGCCTGCCGGCACCTACTACCGGCCGTCGTGGACCGAAACCTGGCGCCCCGGGATGACCACCAAGCTCAAGTGGGATCTCAACGAAGAGCACAGCCTGGACGTCGGCTACTGGTACGAACGCGCCCGCCAGCGCCAGACCCAGCCCTTCATCGGCATCAAGGGCAACGGTGCTCCGGAGAATGTCTGGGGCGACTACAACGGTTCCGACCAACTGGTGGACCGCAACGGCGTCACGGTCCAGGGCCGTCACCAGTACACCGTGACCCCGGCACAGAAGCTCTGGGTGCAGGACACCTGGCAGGCGACCCCGGACCTGACCCTTACCGGAGCCCTGGCCTACCAGTACGTGGAACGCGACGGCAACAACCTCGGCAGCCTCACCGACAAGCCGGAAAAACGCGACGCCAAGTACCACCAGTTCCTGCCCAGCTTCAACGCCAAGTACCAGGTAGACCCGAACAACCAGGCGTTCTACAACGTCACCCGCAACATGCGCACACCGCCCAACTACGTGCTCTACAACAAGGGCGACTCCATCAGCCTGAAACCCGAGCTGAGCTGGAACCAGGAACTAGGCTGGCGCTACAGCGAAGAGAACATGGCCCTGAGCGCGACCCTGTTCTACATCAGCTTCAAGGACCGGCAGATCTCCACCACCGACCTCAACGGCGACTACGTCGTGGCCAACGTCGGCGAAGTGAAGAACCGCGGCCTGGAGCTGGAGTGGAGCGGCAAGCTGCCCCACGACTTCAACTACTACGCCTCGTACACCTACACCAAGTCCGAGCAGATGGACGACCTGACCAACAAGAACGTGCTGCTGCCGACCTCCGGCAAGCAACTGGCCAACGTGCCGGAAAACATGTTCAACCTGAGCCTGGGCTACGACGACTCGCGCTACTACGGCAACGTCGTCGGCAAGTACGTCGGCGCCTTCTACGGCGACCTGACCAACGACGAGAAGATCGCCGGCCGCACCGTGGTCGACCTCAACGCCGGTATCCACCTGCCGGTGGACAAGAAGGTGCTGAAGTCCGCGACCCTGCGCTTCTCCATGCTCAACGTGTTCGACAAGGAATACCTGGCCTCGACCCGTACCGTGTCGTTCAACACCCAGCGCACCAACGGTCTGGCGCCGAGCACCGCCTACTACAACGTCGGTGAGGAACGCACCGCGATGGTCTCCCTGGAAGCCGGGTTCTGATGCCCTTCGGGGCCAAGAGGAAATGACGATGGACATGAATCTGCTGCACGACATCACCTTCTACACCATGTACGGCGCCGCCGCGATTGCCGCCTTTATCGCCGTGGAGCGGGGCATCTACTTCAGTTTCAGCCTGCGCCAGGCGAAGAAACTGGAGAGCGTGCTCAACCCGAAGATGCACAGCGTCGACGACCTGCCCGCCGAGCTGCGCCAGCGCAACAGCCTGCCCCTGGAGATGGTCGCCGAGCTGTTTGCCCACAAGCAGGGGCTGGCCAGCCACAAGGACCTGGAAGACCTCAGCGAGTCGATCTACATCGCCACCCGCAGCAAGCTGATGCATGGCCTGTGGCTGCTGGAAACCGTGGTCACCGCCGCGCCCCTGCTGGGCCTTCTGGGCACCATCCTGGGGATCATCGACACCTTCAAGGCCCTGGCCGAAACCGGCGTCAGCGACCCGGGCGAAGTGTCCAAGGGCATCGGCACCGCGCTGTACGCCACCGCCCTGGGGATCGCCATCGCCCTGGGCAGCATGATCTTCCACAACCACTTCCAGGACCGGGTCGAGCGCATCACCGACCACCTGAAGATCCTGCTGCTGCGCGCCGGCATGGGCACCGCGCTGAAGGCGCCGCCCGCACCGCAAGCGCTCCACGGCAGCCTGCAACCGGCCTGATGGCCTAGCCTGTCGCCGCTGGCGCAGGCTGTGATCGACGACCGGACCGGTGCTGTTGTCCAGCCCCCCGGGTCGTCCCCTCACAGCTTTGGCCAGCGGCTTTTTTTTTCGTCGACTTTCCAAGGATTTTTTCCATGTCCCGTCTTCGTCCCATGCCCCGGTTGCTGGGTGCACTGACCCTGGCCCTGGTGACCCTGGCCGGTTGCAGCTCGCTGACCCGCGAGCCGCAACCGGTGGCGGTGAACATCGTCGCCATCAACGATTTGCACGGCTACCTGCAGGCCAACCCCTTCAGCTACAAGGACCCTCAGGCCCCGGGCGGGGTGCGCAAGCTTGCGGCCGGCGGCATCGCCACCCTGGGCGGCATGCTCACCCAGTTGCGCCAGCAGGATCCGCAGCTGCTGTTCATCGGCGCCGGCGACCTGGTGGGCGGCAGCCCGCCGCTGTCGGCCATGTGGGCCGACGAGCCGACCCTGGAGGCCCTGCGCCAGATGGGCATGAAGCTCAGCGCCATCGGCAACCACGAACTGGACAACGGCAAGGCCGAGTTCCTGCGCCAGCTCAACGGTGGCTGCCAGTCGTCGCGGCCGGACAAGGCCTGCCAGTTCCGCCCGAACTACCCGGGCAGCGGCTTCCCCTACCTGGCGGCCAACCTGCTGGACAGCGACACCGGCCAGCCGCTGTTGCCGGCCTATCGCATCGAGGAGGTGCGCGGGGTCAAGGTGGCCTTTGTCGGCGCGGTACTGCGGGACGTGGCCTCGGTGGTCAGCGCCAAGGGCATGCGCGGCCTGCAGGTGAGCGATGAAGCCGACGCCATCAACCGGCTGATTCCCGAACTCAACGCCAAGGGGGTCAACGCCATCGTCGCCGTGGTGCACCAGGGCGGCTCGACCCCGGAGCCGTTCGACAAGCCGGACTGCTCGCAACTGGGCGGCGATATCGTCGAAGTGGCCAAGCGCCTGGACCCGGCGGTGGACGTGCTGATCAGCGCCCACTCGCACCAGGGCTACCTGTGCCAGGTCGGGCCGCTGCTGGTGACCCAGGGCCATTCATACGGCCACCTGCTGACCCACCTGACCCTGCAAGTGACCCCGGGCCAGCACCGGGTGGCGAGCATCCAGGCGGTCAACCTGCTGGCCGATCCGGCCCGTTATCCACAGGACCCGGCCCTGGCGCAGCTGCAGCAACAGGTCGAGGCGCGCAGCAACCAGGTGCTGCTCAAACCGGTGGGCGCGATCGCCGACTCGCCGATTGCCCGGCGCGCCGATGCCGCCGGAGAAATGCCCATCGGCGACCTGATCGCCGACGCGCATCTGGCCGGCGGCCGGGCCAACGGTGCACAGATCGCCTTCATGAACACCGGTGGCATTCGCAGCGACCTGGCCCTGGAGCCCGGGCAGACCCGGGTGAACTACGGACAACTGGCGACCCTGCAACCGTTCAACAACAACCTGATCGCCTTCGACCTCACGGGCCGGCAGATCGAGCAGGTGCTCAACCAGCAATGGAAGGGCGCGGAGGATGCCAACATCCTGCAAGTGTCCGAGGGCTTCAGTTACCGCTGGGACGCCAAGCGCCCGCCGGACAGCCGCGTAGTGCCCGGCAGCCTGCGCCTCAATGGCCAGCCGCTGCAGGCCGAGGCGAACTACCGGGTGGTGATGAACGGCTTCCTGGCCGATGGCGGCGACCGCTTCAGCCTGTTCAAGAGCGGGGGCAACCGCAGCGACCTCGGGCTCAGCGACCTGGACGCGATGCTGCAGTACCTCAAGGCCATGGACCAGCAGGGCCGGCCTGTGGGCTCCAGCACCAGCGCCGGGCGTATCCAGCGCCTCAACTGACGCTTGTAGCCGCTGCCGAGCCTGCGAGGCTGCGAAAAGGTCCGCAGGACCTTGCTTGGCGATCTTTAGACCGCCGCGACCGCTTCGTCGGAATACCGCCCAGCCCGTTCGCCGCCTGCGCCAGCGGCTACAGGGGATGCATCGGGCGGGGGGCGTTTTCGCCGTCGTGAAAATATTTTCAAAAAACAGGTGAGGTCTTGGCGTTCGAGCTACGTGTAGTGCTTGAAAGTGCGACTAATTCGCATTCACGGCTTTTTTACACGCGAGTCTCAAGCATGAAGTCCAGGGCACATTCGGCGGCAAACGCTTCGGTCAAACGGTGGTTCGGCGCCTCGGCGCTGGTGGTGTCGGGGTTGGCCATGCTGCCCCTGGGCGTGGCGCTGGCGAGCGAGTCCGGCGTTGCGCAACACAGCGCGCTGTTCAACTTTTCCATCGCGGCCAAGCCGCTGCCCCAGGCCCTCAGCGACTTCACCCGGATCACCGGGATCAGTGTGATCTACACCGACCAAGCGCCTTATGCGCTGACGGCACCGGCCCTTAGCGGCCAGTTCAGCGCCGATCAGGCCTTGCAGCGCCTGCTGGGCAACTCCGGCTTCGGCTACCGCCGCAGCGATGCCCACACCCTGGTCCTGGAACCCTTGCCGAGCGGCGCCGGGCTGAACCTGGAGGCGACCCAGGTCACCACCCAGGGGCCAGACGACAGCGCCAGCTACCAGCCGCCGGCCAGCACCTCGGTGGCCCGTTCCCAGGCGCTGAACCAGGAGATCCCGCAGATCATCAACGTGGTTCCAGCCCAGGTACTGCGGGACCAGACCCCGCGCAACCTGGATGACGCCCTGGCCAATGTCAGCGGCATCACCCAGACCAACACCCTGGGCGGCACCCAGGACGCGGTGCTGCTGCGCGGCTTCGGCGACAACCGCAACGGCTCGATCATGCGCGACAGCATGCCAGTGGTGCAGGGCCGGGCGCTCAATGCCACGGCGGAACGGGTGGAAGTGCTCAAGGGGCCCTCGTCGCTGCTGTATGGCATCCAGGACCCGGGCGGCGTGGTCAACGTGGTCAGCAAGAAGCCCGAGCTTCAGCAATCCACGGCCCTGACCGTGCGCGGCTCGACCTATGGCTCGGGCAAGAACGGCAGCGGCGGCAGCCTCGACACCACCGGGCCGCTCGGCGATTCCGGGCTGGCCTACCGCTTGATCGTCGACCATGAAGACGAGGACTACTGGCGCAATTTCGGCACCCATCGCGAATCCCTGGTGGCGCCGTCCCTGGCCTGGTACGGCGAGAGTACCCGGGTGCTGCTGGCCTACGAGCACCGCGAGTTCCTCACCCCGTTCGATCGCGGCACCGCCATCGATCCCAAGACCAACCACCCGCTGGACATTCCGGCCACCCGGCGCCTGGACGAGCCGTTCAACAACATGGAAGGGCGCTCGGACCTGTATCGCCTTGAAGTCGATCATGAGCTCAGCGACGACTGGAAAGCCCACTTCGGCTACAGCTGGAACCGCGAGACCTACGACGCCAGCCAGGTGCGCCTGACCGCGGTCAACCCCAACGGCACCCTGACCCGGAGCATGGACGGCACCCAGAACGCCCTGACCACCGACCGCTACGCCACCGTCAGCCTGGAAGGCAAGGTGCAGCTGGGCGGCATGCAGCACGACCTGGTGTTCGGCCTGGACGACGAGTACCGCAAGATCTACCGCGCCGACCTGATCCGGCAGAAAAGCCGCACCACCTTCAACTACCTGAACCCGGTCTACGGTCGGGAAGTGGCCGGCACCACGGTCAGCGCCCCGGACAGCGACCAGACCGACCTGCTGCGCAGCGACTCGCTGTTCTTCCAGGACGCCATCCACCTCACCGACCAGTGGATCCTGGTGGGCGGCGGACGCTTCCAGGAATACGACCAGTACGCCGGCAAGGGCCGGCCGTTCCACGCCAACACCGACAGCAACGGACAGAAGTTCGTGCCCCGTGCCGGGCTGGTGTATCGCTACACCGATCAGTTGTCGTTCTACGGCAGCTACACCGAGTCGTTCAAACCCAACTCCAGCATCGCCCAGCTGGCCGGCGGCACCGCGGTGTTGGACGGTTCCATCGCCCCGGAAGAGGCCAAGTCCTGGGAGCTGGGAGCCAAGCTCGACATCCCCGGGCGCATCACCGCCAGCGCGGCGCTGTTCGACATCACCAAGCGCAATGTGCTGGTGTCCACGGCCACCGCCACCGAGACCGTCACCAGCGTGGCCGGTGAAGTGCACTCCCAGGGCCTGGAGTTGGACCTGACCGGGCAGCTCACTGATCAGTGGAGCCTGATCGGCAGCTATGCCTACACCGACACCGAGGTGACCAAGGACACCCAGTACAAGGGCAAGCAGTTGCAGAACGTGGCCAAGAACAGCGGCTCGCTGTCGGCGGTCTACGACTTCGGCAGCCTGATCGGCGGCGACCGCCTGCGGGTCGGCGCCGGGGCCCGTTATGTCGGCCAGCGCGCCGGGGACGCGCCCAACAGCTTCGACCTGCCGGGCTACACCGTGGCCGATGCCTTCGCCACCTACGACACCCGGGTCGAAGGGCAGAAGGTCAAGTTCCAGCTCAACGTGAAGAACCTGTTCGACAAGACCTACTACACCTCGTCGGCCAGCAAGTACTTCGTGTCCATGGGGGATGCCCGTCAGGTGTCGCTGTCCAGCACCCTGGAGTTCTGATGAGCACCCTGATCCCGGGCCTGGCCGTGGCGCCTTAGTCGGCGCCCAGTGCCAGGGCTTGCGCTTGTGCCGCACAGTCGCCGCTGGCGGTCAGGCCCCTGGCGCGGACGGCCAGCAGCTCTTGCCGGGCGACGGCGAAGTCGGCCTGGAAGGTCGGATCGGTGTGCAAGCGTGCCACGGTGGTCGCGCCGATCTCGCGCCCTTCACGTACGTCGCTGTACCAATGCACGTTGCACACCATGCGGCTCTCCGAATAGGCCCGGCCACGGGCCCAGAGCGCGTCGCCGTGCTCGGGGGACAGTTCGCTCAACAGCAGCGCCCAGGCCCAGCCAATGGCGCTGTGGCCCGACGGGTAGGAACCATCTTCGGCGAGCTTGGCCTCATCTTCCGGGGTGCAGCTGGGCTGCTGGTTGTAGACGAAGGGCCGTGTGCGCTGGTAGCGCTTCTTGGCGCTATAGGTGGCCAGCCCGGCATCGGTCAGGGTCCGGCGCAAGACTCTGTACAGCGCAGGTGTCTGCTGTTCGCTGATGGGCGCATTCAGCGCACAGGAAAACGTCTCTGCGGCGGCGGGGAACTTCAGGTTGGCATCGCTGATGGCCAGCGCCCAGCGTTTGCTGCCACGCAAGACCTGGCTTTTTTCAGCCATGCTCTGGTCCAGCGCGAAGGCTTGTGAGCCCACCGCGGGAGGTGGCGGTAACAGCGCAAGACTATTGGGCAGATCCTGCTGTTTCAGATATCCGATCAAGTAACCGGGTCGGAACTCCGGGACATTGTCCGTTTGGCTGTGGTGTTGGGCCACGGCTGGGTGGATCAGGCTTGAAAGCAATACACCGGCCAAACATTTCGATAGTAGGCGTTGCATGTGGATATCACCTCTAGGAGTTTGATTCGCTACATGGGGTCTGCTAGTTGGGTTACTTGAAGTTCCAGGCGTAATTGAACATCAGCCGTGTATCATCGGTGTCACGAATGAAGTTCTTGGCATAGTTGGAGCGATAGTTCGCGGTGCGCAGGCGCACACTCAAGTTTTTCAGCGGGCCTTGTTGTACGACGTAACGCAGTTCGTTATCCAACTCCCATGATTTGCCAATGGTTTGGCTACCGGTGATCTGGGCATGGCTGCCGGATATATAGCGGCTGTTGAAACTCAGGCCCGGCAAGCCCAGGCTGGCGAAGTCGTAGCCATAACGCAGTGCCCAGGAGCGTTCCTTGGCATTGGCGAAGTCACCCAGTACCGACAAGTTGATCAAGTTGGCATCGGCGCCCAGGATGTTGGCATAACCGGTGTCTCCCAACATTCGCTGATAAGCCAGGCCAAGGCTGTGGCCTTCATAGGCATAGCCGACGAGTCCCTGCAGGGCGCGGTTGTCGATCTTGCCGCCTTTGGCATCGCCGTAGTCGTTCATCAGGCTCAAGCGCAGATCGCTGCTGAATGTTCCCGCTCCCCAGGGGCTCTTGTTGACCAGGGTGAAGACCCGCTGGCGGTAGATGTCCTGCAGTTGGGCGACATGCACACGCGCCAGCCATTGCTTGTTGAACCGATAGTCGACGCCCGCCATGTCGAAGTGTTCCGCCGTGGCCCCCTGACCCTGAAAGCGCCGGTTCAAGGGGCTTAAGGTCAGTGGCGTGTACTGCGTGGCGTTGCGCTGCATGACCCGGCTCAGGCGCCCGGCGGTCAATTCCAGGTCTTCGATTTCATTCGAGGTCAGCAGCCCGCCTTCGAAAACTTGCGGAAACAGACGGCCGTCGTTGGGTTTCAAGGTTGGCAGCACCGGTGGCACCAGCGCGCCGAACTTGAACAGGGTCTTGCCGGTCTTGAGCTTTCCGGCCAGGGCCAGTTTCCAATAGTCATCCTCTGCCCGGCCATCGCGCGCCACCTTCAGCAGCCCGGTGCCGGTTCGGCCAGGCGAGGAGTCGAGCTTGATGCCGAGCATGCCGATGGCGTCGGCACCGACACCGATGGCACCTTCGGTCAACCCCGAGTCCAGGCGCAAGAGCAAACCTTGCGCCCATTCTTCACGGCTCGGGGCCGTGCCTTCGCGATAGTCCCGATTGAAGTAATAGTTACGCAGTTCCAGGCGAGCGCTGCTGTCGCCCAGCAGTTCGGCGTTGACCGGAATGGCCAGCATCGAGGCACACATCAGGGTCGAGCGCTTGACCCATTGTCGTGGCCAGTTTCTTGAAAGCATTGCATCGTCCTCTGTTCTTGTTGTTTTTGGAGTCAGGCGATTGACGAATGACGTGTTGAGTTGTTGCCGGTTGGTTTGAGTTGATCGAAGTTGTGAGTGGTGTGTTGTGGGTATGGGGATGTTGAATCTTTGCGTAATGCCCGGGATTCAAAGTCGGAAGACTAAGTTGGGCCTGGGGTTAAACAAGAACCATCAGCTCTGTGAATGAAGTGGTAACTGAAACTTTAAAATTATTACCTGTTTATGTTTTTTGTTGTCATATAAGTATTTATTGAAAGTGCTCTTTTATGGAGGGGCGTGTAGGAGTTGTTTAATTGGGTTGTAAGAGTTGTCTTGTTTAAGTAAGGAACTTTGGTCACTTACGAATTCGGACGTGTCGGCGTGGGTTTTGCCGCAAGAAGGGGTCAGCGGAGGTGGCTTATCGGTAGTCCGAACCTTGGCGCTGGAACGCCTGGCGGTAGTCACCGGGCGTGCCGCCCAGGGCCTGGCGAAAGCGGTTGGTGAAGTGGCTGGCACTGGAGAAGCCGCAGGCTAGGGCGACTTCCCCCAGGGGCAGGGCGCTGTGGCGCAGCAGATAGCGGGCCCGGACCAGGCGCCGGGCCAGCACATATTGATGGGGCGGCAGGCCGAAGCTGGCGCGGAACATGCGGGCGAAGTGGTATTCCGACAGCGCACACAACCCCGCCAGCTGGCCCAGGCTCAGCGGCGCGTCCAGCTGGCTGTCGATGTAGTCCACCAGCAGGCGGCGCTGGTGCGCGGCCAGGCCGCCCTTGAGCCGGACACCCTGGCGCGGGCCCACTTGATTGAGCAGGGCGTGGCTGAGCATCTCGTGGGCCAGGCTGCTGGTCAGCAGGCGCTCGCCGGGCTCGTCCCAGTTCAGGCGCACCAACTGTGCGAAGCGCCGGGTTTGCTCGGGGTCGTCGACGAAGGTGCTCTCGCGCAGGTGCATGTCCCGGGGCTCGCGGTCCAGCAGGGTGACGCAGCCGAGGGCGAACTGCTCGGGGCTGAAATACACGTGGGCCAGGCGGATATCGCCGTTGATCACCCAGGCCGACTGGTGCTCGGCGGGCAGGATGCACAGCTTGCCCGGGGCGCCCTTGCTGCCCGGCTGATCGCGGCGAAAGGTGCCGGTGCCGCCGGCCAGGTAGCAAGACAGGGTGTGGTGGCCGGGCGCCTGATATTCCTGGGCGTCGTGATGGTTGCTCCACAAGGCCGCGGACAAGCCGTCACCGAGCTCGGCGCTGTGCTCCAGGCGAGCATGGGGCGAGCGGTTCAAGGCTTGGAAGACTTGCAGGGTATCCAGTGCGGGCATGGTGGGGGCGTCAATCAAAGGTCCGTTTGCCGGTGTTTCGCATGCTACTCCGTCGCCCCTGCGCTGCCAGCCCCGGGCTGATAAAAAGCGCAAGTTTGTGCAAGCGCCCCTGATCTGCCGGGCATGACACTGCACACCTTATAAAGGAGTCGTGCCATGAACCTATCGCTGTACCTGTTGACCGTGCTGATCTGGGGCACCACCTGGATCGCCCTGAAACTGCAACTGGGGGTGGTGGCGATACCGGTGTCCATCGTCTATCGCTTCGCCCTGGCGGCCCTGGTGCTGTTCGTCCTGCTGCTGCTCAGCCGCAAGCTGCAGCCGATGAACCGCCGTGGCCACCTGATCTGCCTGGCCCAGGGCCTGTGCCTGTTCTGCATCAACTTCATGTGCTTCCTGCACGCCAGCCAGTGGATTCCCAGTGGCCTGGTGGCGGTGGTGTTTTCCACCGCGACCTTGTGGAACGCCCTGAATGCGCGAGTGTTCTTCGGCCAGAAGATCGCCCGCAACGTGTTGCTCGGCGGTGGCCTGGGGCTGCTCGGGCTGGGGCTGCTGTTCTGGCCCGAACTGGCGGGCCACAGCGCCAGCCCGCAAACCCTGCTGGGCCTGGGCTTGTCCCTGCTCGGCACCCTGTGTTTCTCGGCGGGCAACATGCTCTCCAGCCTGCAGCAGAAAGCCGGGCTCAAGCCGCTTACCACCAATGCCTGGGGCATGGCCTACGGCGCGACGATGCTGGCGGTGTATTGCCTGGCCCAGGGCATTGCCTTCGACCTGGAGTGGAGCACCCGCTACATCGGCTCGCTGCTGTACCTGGTGATACCGGGTTCGGTGATCGGCTTCACCGCCTACCTGACCCTGGTGGGGCGCATGGGCCCGGAGCGGGCGGCGTACTGCACCGTGCTGTTCCCGGTGGTGGCGCTGAACGTCTCGGCCTTTGCCGAAGGCTACCAATGGACCGCCCCGGCATTGGCCGGACTGGTGCTGGTGATGCTGGGCAACGTGCTGGTGTTCCGTAAACCCAAGGCTGTGCCAGCCTCTGTAGCCGCTGCCGAGCTCGCGAGGCTGCGAACGGCGGCGCAGCCGTCGCAAAACCAGGCGACCTGATGCTGCCGGGCTATCGCTGAAGGTCCTGCGGACCTTTTCGCAGCCTCGCGGGCTCGGCAGCGGCTACAGGGAGTGATAGGCAGTGGGTGGTCAGCCCTTCCACACTTGCGGGTTGACCAGGTCCTGCGGGCGTTCGCCCAAAAGGGCGCTGCGCAGGTTGCTCATGGCGCGTTCGGCCATGGCGTCACGGGTTTCATGGGTGGCCGAGCCGATGTGCGGCAGGGTCAGCGCGTTCTTCAGCTGGAACAGCGGCGATTCTGCCAACGGCTCTTTCTCGTACACATCCAGGCCGGCGCCACGGATCTGGCCCTTCTGCAAGGCGTCGATCAACGCCGGCTCATCCACCACCGGCCCGCGGGAAATGTTCACCAGGATCGCGCTGGGTTTCATCAGGGCCAGTTCACGGTGGCTGATCAGGTGCCGGGTCTGTTCGCTCAACGGCACCACCAGGCAGACGAAATCCGCCTCGGCCAAGAGTTGCTCCAGGCTGCGGAACTGTGCGCCCAGTTCCTGCTCCAGGGCCGCCTTGCGGCTGTTGCCGCTGTAGAGGATCGGCATGCCGAAGCCCAAACGCCCACGGCGGGCGATGGCCGCGCCAATGTTGCCCATGCCGACGATCCCCAGGGTCTTGCCGTGCACATCGCAACCGAACAGCGCCGGGCCGACGCTGGCCTGCCATTGCCCGGCCTTGGTCCAGGCATCCAGCTCGGCCACCCGGCGAGCGCTGCCCATGAGCAGGGCGAAGGCCAGGTCGGCGGTGCTTTCGGTGAGCACGTCCGGGGTGTTGGTGAGCATCAGCCCGCGTTCGTTGAAATAGGCCAGGTCATAGTTGTCGTAACCCACCGAGATGCTCGACACCACTTCCAGCTGCGCGGCGTTTTCCAGCTGCGCGCGCCCCAGCTTGCGGCCGACGCCGATCAGGCCGTGGGCCCGGGGCAGGGCTTCATTGAACTGCGCGGCGATGTCCCCCAGCTTGGGGTTGGGGACGATGACCTCGAAGTCCTGTTGCAGGCGTTCGGTCATCTCGGGGGTGATGCGGCTGAAGGCAAGTACCGTCTTTTTCATTGCGGGAAGACTCGTCAGGCGGGAGAGAATGCCAAGCAAGCTAACATTTTTGCCGCTGCCGCCAAAGCCTGCCGGCGCTGGCCTGTGTAGGCGCTGGCTTGCCAGCGAAATCGGTTTCCAGATTTGCGCAGAACTTGCGGGCCTCTTCGCCGGCGAGCCGGCTCCTACGGGGGGCGGGCGTCGTTCGTGGGAGCCGCGTACATTCTGTAGGAGCTGGCTGGCCAGCGAGGGTGGTGCTGAGGCTGGCGGGCCTCTTCGCCGGCAAGCCGGCTCCTACAGGTGGGGACGGTGGTTTGGGGAGTGCCCCGGCGGTCAATTGGCCAGGCGTGCGCCGGTGAGGCTGCCGCTCAGTTCATAGGCCGCCAGTTCCGCCTGGTGCGCGGCAAGGATCTCCGGCAGGGAGCCGCGCAGGTATTCGACCCAGGTCTTGATCTTGGCGTCCAGGTACTGGCGCGACGGGTAGATGGCGTACAGGTTCAGCTCCTGGGAGCGGTACTGGGGCATCACGCGCACCAGGGTGCCGTTGCGCAAACCTTCGATGGCGGCGTACACCGGCAGCACGCCAATGCCCATGCCGCTGATGATCGCGGTCTTCATCGCGTCGGCGGAGTTCACCAGGAACGGCGAGCTGTTGATGGTGACCATTTCCTGGCCTTCCGGGCCGTCGAAGGCCCATTTCTCCAGGGGAATCACCGGGCTCACCAGGCGCAGGCAGGCGTGGTTCAGCAGGTCGCTGGGTTTGTGCGGGCAGCCGTTGGCTTTCACGTAGGCCGGGGAGGCGCAGACGATGCTGTAGGTGATCCCCAGGCGCTGGGAGACGAACCCCGAGTCCGGCAGCTCGCTGGCCAGGACGATGGACACGTCGTAGCCCTCGTCCAGAAGGTCCGGCACGCGGTTGGCCATGGTCAGGTCGAAGGTCACGTCCGGGTGCGATTTGCGGTAGCGGGCGATGGCGTCGATCACGAAGTGCTGGCCGATGCCGGTCATGGTGTGCACTTTCAACTGGCCGGCGGGGCGGGCGTGGGCGTCGCTGGCCTCGGCCTCGGCTTCTTCGACGTAGGCCAGGATCTGCTCGCAGCGCAGCAGGTAGCGCTTGCCGGCTTCGGTCAGGGCGATACGGCGGGTGGTACGGTTGAGCAGGCGGGTTTGCAGGTGAGCCTCAAGATTGGAGACTGCGCGCGAGACGTTGGCCGTGGTGGTATCCAGTTGCACCGCCGCGGCGGTGAAACTGCCGGCTTCGGCCACACAACTGAAGGCGCGCATGTTTTGCAAAGTGTCCATGGGGTGCTCTCTGGGGAGATGGCAAATTGTGACACGAAGTTACGGGGGCTTGGATAGGCGACCAAGGGATTATCGCGTTTACGGTAACAAAGATTCACAGGAATCCCTGCTTATCGCCGCCCCGGCCGCCCCCTAGAATTGCGCCGATCCGTAGGAGTCGGCGTGCCGGCGATCCGCGCAACGCGGTGTAGCAGGCGTATCGCTGCGCTGGCCGGCCGACTTCCACGAGAGAAATACTCCCCCCCGATCTTCAGGAATTCGCAGCAGTGCCGCGTCGCATCAGCAGAGGGTTCAAGACCCTCAGTGTTTGGGCTTTATCGTTAGCAATCAGCGGCTGCATCGGAACCGGAGGCATTGCCCCACAAGGCAAGACACTTCCCGCTAATACACTGGCCACCGACGAGGCGATCCAGAGCGCCGCGCAAGAGGCCCACTGGCCCAGTGCCCAGTGGTGGCAGGCCTACGGCGACCCGCAGTTGAACCGCTGGATCAGCCTCGCCGTGCAAGGCAGCCCGAGCCTGGCCATGGCCGCCGCCCGGGTGCGCCAGGCCAAGGCCCTGGCCGGTATCGCCGAGTCGGCCGAGTCGTTGCAGATCAAGGGCGACGCCACCCTCAAGCGCCACAATTGGCCCACCGATCAGTTCTACGGCCCCGGTGCCCTGGCCAACACCACCACCTGGGACAACAACGCCGCCCTGGGCTTGAGTTATGCCCTGGACCTCTGGGGCCGCGAGAGCAACAACACCGAGCGCGCCGTCGACCTGGCCCACATGAGCGTGGCCGAAGCCCGCCAGGCCCAGCTGGAACTGGTGAACAACGTGGTGCGCAGCTATATCCAGCTGTCCTTGCACTTCGCCCAGCGCGATATCGTCGCCGCCACCCTGAAGCAGCAGCAACAGATTCTCGAACTGGCGCAACGGCGCCTGGACGGCGGCCTGGGCACCCATTTCGAAGTCAGCCAGGCCGAGGCGCCGCTGCCGGAAACCCATCGCCAGCTGGACGCCCTGGACGAAGAAATCGCCCTGACCCGCAACCAGCTGGCGGCCCTGGCTGGCAAGGGCCCGGGAGAGGGCGCGCAACTGCAGCGGCCGAGCCTGTCCCTGGGCGCCGCGCTGAAACTGCCCTCGGCCCTGCCCGCCGAACTGCTGGGGCAGCGCCCCGACGTGGTCGCCAGCCGCTGGCAAGTGGCGGCCCAGGCCCGTGGCATCGATGTGGCCCACGCCGGCTTCTACCCCAACGTCGACCTGGTGGGCAGCATCGGTTTCATGGCCACTGGCGGCGGCGCCCTGGAGTTCCTCACTGGCAAGAAGCTCAACTACAGCGTCGGCCCGGCCATCAGCCTGCCGATCTTCGACGGCGGCCGCCTGCGCTCGGAGCTGGGCGAAGCCGCGGCCGGCTACGACATGGCCGTGGCCAAGTACAACCAGACCCTGGTGGACGCGCTGAAAAGCATTTCCGACCAGCTGATCCGCCGCGAGTCCATGGACAAGCAGCAAGTCTTTGCCGCCGAGTCGGTGGCCGCGGCGCAGAAGACCTACGACATCGCCACCGTGGCCTTCCAGCGCGGTCTGACCGACTACCTGAATGTGCTCAACGCCCAGAGCCTGCTGTTTCACCAGCAGCAGATCCAGCAGCAGGTGCAGGCCGCGCGCCTGACCGCCCAGGCGGACCTGGTGACGGCCCTGGGCGGCGGGCTGGAAGCCGGCCGCGACGTCCCCGCGGAAAACCGCACCCAGGCACCCAAGACCCCCGCGGCCCTGGCCGTGTTCGACCACTGAAGCAGGCTCCCATGACTTCCTTGCCCGCCCCTTTGCGCTGGCTGTACTCCCTTGAATGGCGCCGGGGTTTCTTCGACTGGGCACGCAGCGACGGCGTGACCTGGGTCTACATCTTCAAGGTGCTGGCCGCCGCGTTCCTCACCCTGTGGCTGGCCATGCGCCTGGAGTTGCCGCAACCGCGCACGGCGATGATCACCGTGTTCATCGTCATGCAGCCGCAGAGCGGCCAGGTGTTCGCCAAGAGCTTCTACCGCTTTCTTGGCACCCTGACCGGCTCGGCGGTGATGGTGGCGCTGATCGCCCTGTTCGCCCAGAACACCGAGCTGTTCCTCGGCTCGCTGGCGATCTGGGTCGGCATCTGCTCGGCCGGTGCCGCGCGCTGCCGCAACTTCCGCGCCTACGGTTTCGTCCTCGCCGGCTACACCGCGGCCATGGTCGGCCTGCCGGCCCTGGCCCATCCGGAAGGCGCCTTCATGGCGGCGGTGTGGCGGGTGCTGGAGATCTCCCTGGGGATTCTCTGCTCGACCCTGGTCAGCGCCGCGATCCTGCCGCAGACCGCCAGCGCTGCGATGCGCAACGCCCTGTACCAGCGCTTCGGGGTGTTCGCCCTGTTCGTCACCGACGGCCTGCGCGGGCGCAGCCAGCGCGACAGTTTTGAAAGCAGCAACGTGCGTTTCATTGCCGAGGCCGTGGGCCTGGAAGGGCTGCGCAGCGTCACCGTGTTCGAAGACCCGCACATGCGTCGGCGCAACGGCCGCCTGAGCCGCCTGAACAGCGAGTTCATGGGCATCACCACGCGCTTCAACGCCCTGCACCAGTTGCTCGAACGCCTGCGCAGCAGCGGCGCCGACCATGTGGTGGCGGCGATCAAGCCGGGCCTGCAGGACCTGGCGGAACTGCTGGACGGTTTCTCCGGTCGGGCCCTCACCAGCCCCGACGCGGCGCGCCTGGCCACGGCCCTGGCGGCCTACAAGAGCGAGCTGCCGGCGCGGGTGCGCAGCCTGCGCGCGGCCTTCCAGGAGAGCGGCCCGAGCGACGCCGAGCAGTTGGATTTCCACACCGCCTACGAGCTGCTGTACCGCTTCGTCGACGAGATGCACAGCTACGCCCAGACCCACGCGTCCCTGGCCGATCACAGCCACGAACGCGAGCGCTGGGACGAGCCCTACACCCCGCAGACCAACTGGCTGGCCAGTGCCGCTTCGGGCATTCGCGCGGCCTTCGTGCTGCTGGTGCTGGGCAGTTACTGGGTGGCCACCGCCTGGCCCAGCGGCGCCACCATGACCCTGATCGCCGCCGCCACCATCGGCCTGTCCGCCGCCACGCCGAACCCCAAGCGCATGGCCTTCCAGATGGCCTGCGGGACCTTTATCGGCGCCCTGGTGGGCTTCGTCGAAATGTTCTTCGTGTTCCCCTGGATCGACGGCTTCCCGCTGCTGTGCCTGATGCTGGCGCCGGTGATCGTGCTCGGCTCATTCCTCGCCTCGCGGCCCAAGTACGCCGGGGTCGGCCTGGGGCTGCTGATCTTCTTCAGCACCGGCTCGGTGCCGGACAACCTGACGGTCTACAACCCCTACACCTTCATCAACGACTACATCGCCATGGTCATGGGCATGCTGGTCTGCGCCGCGGCCGGGGCGATCATCCTGCCGCCCAACAGCCGCTGGCTGTGGCGGCGCCTGGAGCAGGACCTGCGCGGCCAGGTGGTGTACGCCATCAGCGGCAAGCTCAAGGGCCTGGCGTCGAGCTTCGAAAGCCGCACCCGCGACCTGCTGCACCAGGCCTATGGCCTGGCGGTGGGCCAGCCCAAGGTGCAGAGCGAGCTGCTGCGCTGGATGTTCGTGGTGCTGGAAGTCGGCCACGCCATCATCGAGCTGCGCAAGGAGCAGGCGATCCTCCCGGTGCACCCGGCCTATGCCGAATCCCAGCCGTGGCGCCAGGCGATCCGGGTCATGGGCCGCTCATTGGTGCGGCTGTTCCTGCAACCGAGCCAGAGCAACCTGGAACGCGGGCTGATCGCCGTGGACCACGCCATCAGCCGGGTCCAGGCCACCGACGAGCCCTTTGCCCCGCACTTCGACACCTCGGCCCTGCGCCGGGTCAAGAGCTACCTGCACTTCATCCGCACTTCACTGCTCGACCCGCAATCGCCGCTGGCGGCCTATGCCGTGGCCAAGCCAACGGCGCCTGCACCCCAAGGACTTGACCATGCCTCGTGAAATCGCCTTCCACGGCGTTTACATGCCCACCATGACCCTGATGTTCTTCATCGCCGCGGCCCTGGCCTGGGCCCTGGACCGGTTCATTTCCGGCTATGACCTGTATCGCTTCTTCTGGCACCCGGCGCTGCTGCGCCTGAGCCTGTTCTGCTGTCTGTTCGGCGCCATGGCGCTCACTGTCTACCGTTGAGATTCGCCCAATGAAAAAGTTTTTCAGCCTGCTCGCCACCCTGCTCGTGCTGGCCCTGGCCCTGTGGATCGGCCGCACCCTGTGGGAGCACTACATGTACACCCCCTGGACCCGTGACGGCCGGGTGCGCGCGGACATCATCAACGTCGCCGCCGACGTCACCGGTGAAGTGGTGGACGTGCCGGTCAAGGACAACCAGCTGGTGCACAAGGGCGATCTGCTGATGCAGATCGACCCCGAGCACTACCAGATCGCGGTCAAGCAGGCGCAATCGCTGGTGGCGTCGAAAAAGGCCACCTGGGAGATGCGCAAGGTCAACGCCAAGCGCCGCGCCGACATGGACAACCTGGTGATCTCCAAGGAAAACCGCGACGACGCCGGCAACATCGCCGACTCGGCCCTGGCCGATTACCAGCACGCCCAGGCCCAGCTGGAAGCGGCGGAGCTGAACCTCAAACGTACCCAGGTACGGGCGGCGGTGGACGGCTACGTCACCAACCTCAACGTGCACCGCGGCGACTACGCGCGCATTGGCGAAGCGAAGATGGCGGTGGTCGACATGAACTCGTTCTGGGTCTACGGCTTCTTCGAGGAAACCAAGCTGCCCCACGTGCGCGTGGGGGATAAAGCGGACATGCAACTGATGAGTGGTGAAGTGCTCAAGGGGCATGTGGAAAGCATTTCCCGCGGCATCTACGACCGCGACAACCCGGAAAGCCGCGAACTGATCGCCGACGTCAACCCGACCTTCAACTGGGTGCGCCTGGCCCAGCGCGTGCCGGTGCGCATCCACATCGACGAAGTGCCGGACGGCGTGCTGCTGGCCGCCGGCATCACCTGCACCGTCATCGTCAACCCCGAGCCTCTGTAGCCGCCGGCGGTTGTAGGAGCTGGCTTGCCAGCGAAAGCGTCGTCACAGGCGGTGCAAGGCTTGCGGGCCCCTTCGCCGGCAAACCGGCTCCTACGGGGAACTGCGCGGTGCACCTGATTGCTGTAGGCGCTGGCTTGCCAGCGAAGGCGTCGTCACAGGCGCTGCAAGGCTCGCGGGCCCCTTCGCCGGCAAGCCGGCTCCTACGGGGAACTGCGCGGTGCACCTGACTGCTGTAGGCGCTGGCTTGCCAGCGAAAGCGTCGGCCCAGGCGCTGCAAGGCTTGCGGGCCCCTTCGCCGGCAAGCCGGCTCCTACGGGGAACTGCGCGGTGCACCTGACTGCTGTAGGAGCTGGCTTGCCAGCGAAGGCGTCGGCCCAGGCGCTGCAAGGCTCGCGGGCCCTTTCGCCGGCAAGCCGGCTCCTACGGGGAACTGCGCGGTGCACCTGACGGCTGTAGGCGCTGGCTTGCCAGCGAAGGCGTCGGCCCAGGCGGTGCAAGGCTTGCGGGCCCCTTCGCCGGCAAGCCGGCTCCTACGGGGAAGCTGCGCGGTGCACCTGACGGCTGTAGGAGCTGGCTTGCCAGCGAAGGCGTCGGCCCAGGCGCTGCAAGGCTTGCGGGCCCTTTCGCCGGCAAGCCGGCTCCTACGGGGAGCTGCACGGTGCACCTGACTGCTGTAGGCGCTGGCTTGCCAGCGAAGGCGCCGGCCCAGGCGCTGCATTTCTTGCGGGCCCCTTCGCCGGCAAGCCGGCTCCTACGGGGGGCGGTTATTTGTAGGTTTTCTGCATGATCGCCAGGGATTTCTTCGCCGTGGCTTCCAAGCCGTCGTTGACGTGGTTGATCGCGGCCACCAGCTTCGGGTTCTGCAGCACGTCGACACCGGGGTAACGCTGCTGGGCCAGCCGCGAGACGATGACGTACTGGGTTACCGCGTAATGCAGCTTGAACTGGCCGCTGTCCTGGGCCTTGGCGATGGCCGCTTTGACAAAGGCCTGGCGCTCGGCCGTGGTCATGCCCTGGAACAGGTCGGGGAGATCAAAGTGGATCTCGGCGGAGAAAATCGCTACCTCCTCATCTCGTGCTTCGTCGTACATCACCTGTTTGCTGGTCACGCGCTTCTTGAGGTCGGCAAAGCGCTGTTCGCCTTCGGCCAGTTGCTCCGGGCTCATCTTGCCTTTCAGGGCATCCAGCTGGCTGGTGTCTTCGGTGTTGTCGACAACCTTCAGCCAGGCGTAGGCCTTCACCAGATCGCCGGACTCTTCGGCGGCGTCGGCCAGGTTCTGCTGCGGCTCCGGGTTGCCGTGCAGCGCCGAACGCTCCAGCCAGCGCAGGGCCAGGTCCCGGTCCTTGGGGATGTCCTTGTCGCCGAACCAGTAGGTGGCGTACATGCCGTACTCGGCGCACCAGTCGTTCTGCGAGGCGGAGTAGGCGATGTAGTTGAAGGACTCGCGGTCGCGCTCGGCCTTGGGCTTGTCGGTTTCCTGGTCAGTGGTGGTGGACAGGAAGCAGAAGGCCCGGGTGTAGTGCGGCGCGGCCATGGCGAAGCAGCCCTTGGCGTTCTTGTAGTCCTCGATCTCGTTCAGCTTGTAACCGATGCCGTACAGCAGATCGGCCTCCATGGCCGGGTTGCAGTACTCGTTGGCGCTGACCTTGGGCAAGACACTGTCCAGCGTCAGCTTGGGCAGGGTGTCATTCAGTTCGGGGACTTTCGGTTCGGTGTTTTCCGGAGCCGTGGAGGCGCAGGCCGCCAGCAAGACAGCCAAGGCCATTGGCAGCGCGTTGAACAATTTCAATGGGTATTCCCTGATCGGCGAATGAAAAGGCGCGCATGAAATCAGGCTGGGACAGGACGGGAGAGGGTGGAGCGTTAGCCATTCCGTGCTTGGGGGTCGACGCCAGCGATTCCATGCTGCATGAGCCCTAAGGGCTCAAGGTCGCGCATTCTACGGGGTTTGAGAGGGCGTACAACCCAAACCGCGGCATCTGGTTGACCGCGGCAAGGGGCCCTGAGGCCTTGAGCGGATGACACCTCGGCGACGGCTTCAACAGCGATAGCGCCGCCGCTCCCGTTATGACTTGCGCTTGGCCAGAATGATTTTGGCCTTGGCTACGCTGTCTTCCACGCTCAGGTCATCGTCCTCCAGCACGGCCTGCAGCGCCGGGTCTTGCCACAGGTCCACGGCCGGGCCTGTGCTTTGCACCAGGCGGGAAATCAAGGCGTAGGCCACCAGTTGGCCGCGGGTGTGGAACTTCGGGTGGCGGTCCTGCATGTCCACCAACTGGGCGACGAACGTATGCCGTTGCTCAGGCGACATGCCCGCGAATACTTCCGGGTAGCTGAAGTACAGATCCCCTGTGCCCAGGGCGATGAGGTCCTGGCGCAGCGCCTGCTCAATCTCCTGTTTAGGCGTGAGTTGACCGAGCAACCGGGTGTAATGCTGCTCGCCTTCGGCCAACTGCTGAGGGCTCATCTTGCGTTTCAGCGCTGCGAGCGTTTGGGCGTCATCCAGGGTTCGCGCCCAGGCGTAGGCCAGCGGCAAATTGTCCTGTTCGTTGCGGCGCACCATCTCCTGTTGCGAGTCCTGGTCGCCGTGCCGAGCGGCGCGTTCCAGCCAGGCCATGGCCAATGCCTTGTTCGGGGGCTGGTCCAGCTTGCCGACGTTATAGATGTGGTACAGGCCCGCTTCCGCGCAGGATTCATTGTGCTGGGCGGCGTAGGCGATGTAGTTGAAGGCTTCGCTTTTGTCATAGTCCTTCTGCCGGGAGCCGACAATCCCGCCCAGGATGCACAGGCTCATGGTGTTGCGGGGGGCGGCCATGATCAGGCAGGCGCGGGCCATCTGTATGGCCTGGCTTGCCAGCAGGGTACGGCTTGCGCCATGCCGCACCTCGTCCTCATCGATCAGTCGGATGCCGAGGCCGACCAGCCGTTCGCTGTCCATCTCCGGTGAGCAGTACGGGTTGGCCTCGACCTTGGGCAGGATCTGTTCCAGGCTTAGGTCCGGCAGGGTGGCATTGAGTTTTTCGTCCGGTGACGAGGCATTGCAGCCCAGTAGCAGAGTGAGGATGGTCAAGGGCAGCAGGCTGCGAGATATCAATGGAAAGTCCCTGAGGTTCAATCGTAAAAGGCAGGACGCCAGAGGGCATGAGCAGGGGCGGGGTGCAGCCGTTGCGTGCCTGAGGTGCCGCTTCCCTGGAGTTTGAGTGCGGGCATTTTATGGGCATCGGCGCGGCATACAACGGTGTCATGCAACGGATGCCCTGCGTGGGATGCTCAGAGCTTGGCGTTCAAGCCAAACCGCTTCATCAGTCCCTTCTCCAGCAAACCCTTGGGCAGCAGGTTGGCCAGCAGCGGCAGGGCGCGGCTGCCATTGCCCAGGCGCACCAGGCGCGGCGGGTTGTCCTGCTGCACGGCCTTGAGCAAGCCGGCGGCAAATTCGCTGGCCGGGGTCGGCTTGTCCTGGGAGGCCTTGGCCCGGGCGCGGATGCCCTCGCGCAGGGGCCACCAGGGCGATTGTTCGTTGAGCAGCTGTTCGGCTTCATGCCCGGCGTTCTTGGCGAAACTGGAGGCAATGGCCCCGGGCTGCACTTCCATGACCCGGATGCCGAACGGCGACAGCTCCATGCGCAGGGCGTCGCTCAA
Organism: Pseudomonas sp. Os17; assembly: GCF_001547895.1. NCBI lineage: Bacteria > Pseudomonadati > Pseudomonadota > Gammaproteobacteria > Pseudomonadales > Pseudomonadaceae > Pseudomonas > Pseudomonas sp. Os17. The sequence goes on from NZ_AP014627.1 coordinate 1,134,886, forward strand.
GGCATGCACCGCGGCCTTCGAGGCGCAGTAGGCGCCGGCAAACGGCGTCACCAGCACCCCGGACACACTGCCGATATTCACCACCAGGCCACGGCTGCGGCGCAGCACCGGGAACATCGCCCGGGTCACCCCGACCACCGAGAACACATTGGTTTCGAACTGGCGCTGCATGGCTTGCACGCCGCCATCCAGTAGCGGGCCCATGGCGCCGTAGCCGGCGTTGTTGATCAGCACATCCAGGCCGCCGTATTGCTGGTTGATCTCCTCGCCCAGGGCGCTTAGGGCCGGGGCGTCATTCACGTCCAGTTGCACGGCCTTGAAACCGGCGTCTTGCAAAGTGTTCACGTCCTCGGCCTTGCGAGCGGTGGCGAGCACGGTGAAACCGGCGTTCTTGAAGGTGTCTGCCAGGGCGCGGCCGATGCCGCTGGAACAACCGGTGATCAACGCTACGGGCATGGCGCGGTCCTTGTGCTGGGTGAGGGGAGGGGTGAATCAGTCTGAGAAACTACCCTGTAGACGCTCGGCGCGAAACTCCAGGGTTTGCGGGCGATAGCCGGGGCGCAGGGGCGGCAGCGGCAGGCAGTCCTGCCAGTTGGCGCCGGCCTGCAACTCGCCGGGGCCACGGTAGCGCGGGGCGCTGTACTGGTTGTCGGCGAGGTTGACGGTATCCCCCGGGGCATAGGCGGCGACCCGCCAGCGCAGTTCCACCAGGGGCACCTTGTTGCCGTTGTTGAGCTTGACCTGCAGCGGCCGGTCGGCGGGGCAGTGGTCCGGCGCGTAGCTCAGGCGCAGCTCCAGGCGCGCCAGTTGCTGGGCTTCGCGGTTGTCCAGCCAGACCACCCAGCAAGCCACCAGGGCCAGGCCGAACGCAGCGGCCAGGGACACGGGAAGGGCCTTGGCGGGATAGCGCAGAAGCAGGATCAGCCAGGTGACGACCAGCAGAACGCCGATGAACATGACGCGAGCCTCGGGGAAAAGGAGGGGGACATCCTACCTAAGCGTAGGTGGGGTTGGCGATGGAGGAGGGCTGTTGTGACGTTATCCACAGGTCTGGTTTTGATGGGGGCGTTAGGGACAACAGACGGTCCGTTAAAGCGGATTTATGCCAATAGTGGACATCATGTGGTCCACTCTGGTGCCCGCCCGAGCGGGTGGTTGGCATGCTCCCGGGGGGCCCTCTGTCCATTCCAGGCTGTAGCGGTCAACTAATCCCGGACACTGCGTTATGTTTTTTTCTTTGGCCACTTATGAGCGAGACATGTCGGCAAAGACGGTCTTTGGCTGGTGGGGGGACATATCCGTTGCTGCGGTTACGGCGGCTTGGGGTTCCGCTCTTACAGCGGGTCACTTTGGAAAAGGCCCAAAGTAACCAAAGGCCTCCTGCCCCCGCATCCGGTCCCTCGCCTACGCAATGCCTGCACTCGGCCTCCTGAAGGGGCAGGCAGAGCAAGAGCAAGAGCCAAAGCGCGTGTTACGCGCTTTTTGTAGACACTGCCGCAGGCTGCGAACAACCGCGAAGCGGGGGCGGGGAGTTTCAGATTGCCAATGGCTGGAGTGTTCCCAGCGTTGGTGGTTTGGACATAAACCGTGACGCCTTTGTCGTTGCTCCGTATTGAACCTGTAACTAGCCTTTGTGCGTCGCAGCCCTTCAGCGACTGGGCTTGGTAATTCGTTTTGATACAGGCCAACAGTGCCCCATTTCACTCATGCCGGTGTTTTTTTGCGCCCGCATTTCCGTTCAATGGCAGCTGTGCGTGGGAGGGCTCGTCCCTGCCGGGTTCCTGTATCTCCGGTTTACCAACCTGCACGCAGCTGCCACCCCTCCGTTTGGTAACCCGTCTTGATGCAGCTGCAGCAGCGCCCCATTTCGCTATTGCAGGCGGGTTGTGCGCCTGCGCATTCGTGCAATGGCAGCTGTGCGTGGAAGGGCTTCGTCCCTGCCGGGTTCCTGTATCTCCGGTCGACCAATCCGCGCACGGCAGCCACCCACAACAGGGCTGCGCATCTTCTGGCGAAGATGGGTACGGCAGTGATCGATGAAGTGGGTTCTAGATGAAGGGGAGGGGGATAGGCGTGCTGATCGTTCCCCCCGCGTTTGAAGGGGAACGATCACGGGGCGTTTTAGTTCAGGTACTGACTGCCACGAATCCGCCGACCCAACACATCCAGCAGATCACAACCATCGCGCAACAGAATGGCGCTGGCGTGGGCGATCTGTGTCAGGTCGGTGGCATCGGCGTGGCGGCTGTCCATGTGCACGATGCTTTCCATCAGTTGAGTCACCGCGAGGATGCGGTAGGCGGCGCTGGCATGCAGTTCGTCCAAAGGCGCGCGGGTGTCGATAAACAGGGTCGGAGTGGAGGATTCGTTGCTGGTTAGTGCGATACGGTCGGTCATGGTGTGCTCCAAAAAAACAGTGCTGGAAAACTGCGTTCCTGAGAAAACAACCGAGCCGTCAACCTCGATCACGAATGAGTCGTGACAGGCGCGAGGATAGGGAGCAGTGAGAGGGTGGTCAACCCGAGATGTGTAGCCTTAAACGACCTTTTGTATCCACAGATGGCTGTTGATCTGGCTTGTCGCTTAAAGCTTGCCCCTTGCTACTGCTTCTAAAAAAATCCCCCTGTCCAAGTGCCTGCGGATAGGGGACGCCGGCACCTGGACAGGGGGAGCACAAAGGTCTTGCTAGCATGGCTCCCTGCTTTTACTTGCAGCTTGCCGCTTGAAGCTTACGGCTGCCTCTACTGATCGCTGCTTCTTGTAGCCGCTGCCGCAGGCTGCGAACGACCGCGCAGCGGGCGCAAGGGGCTTGAGATCGCTGAAGGTCCTTCGGCCCTTTTCGCAGCCTGCGGCAGCGGCTACAAAAATCCCCCTGTCCAAGCGCCTGCGGATAGGGGACGCAGGCACCTGGACAGGGGGAGCACAAAGGTCTTGCTAGCACGGCTCCCTGCTTTTACCTGCAGCTTGCCGCTTGAAGCTTACGGCTGCCTCTACTGATCGCTGTTTCTTGTAGCCGCTGCCGCAGGCTGCGAACGACCGCGCAGCGGGCGCAGGGGGCTTGAGATCGCTGAAGGTCCTTCGGCCCTTTTCGCAGCCTGCGGCAGCGGCTACAAAAATCCCCCTGTCCAAGCGCCTGCGGATAGGGGACGCCGGCACCTGGAAAGGGGGAGCACAAAGGTCTTGCTAGTACGGCTCCCTGCTTTTACTTGCAGCTTGCCGCTTGAAGCTTACGGCTGCTTCTACTTGCCGCTGTTACTGAGCGATGGTCTTCACCGAAACACCACGCTCCACCGGCGTCGAACGGCCATAGATATCCTCAAACCGCTCGATATCGTCCTCGCCCAAATAACTGCCCGATTGCACTTCAATGATCTCCAGCGGGATCTTGCCCGGGTTGCGCAGGCGGTGCACCGAGGCAATCGGGATGTAGGTGGATTGGTTCTCGGTGAGCAGGAACACGTTCTCGTCACAGGTGACTTCGGCGGTGCCGCTGACCACGATCCAGTGTTCGGCGCGGTGGTGGTGCATCTGCAGCGACAGGCAGGCCCCCGGCTTGACCGAGATGTGCTTGACCTGGAAGCGCCCGCCCATGTCCACCGAGTCGTAGGAGCCCCACGGGCGGTAGACCTCGCAGTGGTTCTGGGTTTCGCTGCGGCCCTGTTCGTTGAGGGTGTTGACCATCTGTTTCACCCCTTGGACCTTGTCCTTGTGGGCAATCATCATGGCGTCCTTGGTTTCGACGACGACGATGTTTTCCAGGCCGATCACCGACACCAGCTTGCCGTTGCCGTGGATCATGCAGTTGTGGCTGTCCTGGATCACCACATCGCCTTTGCTGACGTTGCCGTTGGCGTCCTTTTCATGCACGTCCCACAGCGACGACCAGCAGCCGACATCGCTCCAGCCGGCGCTCAGTGGCACCACGCAGGCGCGTTGGGTCTTTTCCATCACCGCGTAGTCGATGGAGTTGTCCGGGCAGCAGGCGAAGGTGGCTTCGTCGATGGTCACGGTGTCCGCGTCCTGCTGGCTGCGTTCCAGGGTCAGCAGGCAGGTGTCGTAGATGTCCGGGTCGTGTTTCTTCAGCTCTTCGAGGAAGCGGCTGGCGCGGAACAGGAACATGCCGCTGTTCCAGAAGTAGCCGCCGGCCTGGACGAATTCGTTGGCGCGTTTTTCGTCGGGCTTCTCGACGAACTGCGCGACCCGGCTGATGCCCTCCGGCAGCAGCGCATCGTTGCTGGACTTGATGTAGCCGTAGCCGGTTTCCGGTTTGGTCGCCGGCACGCCGAACAGCACCATTTCGCCCCGCTCGGCGGCCACGGTGGCCAGGGCCAGGGCCCGTTGCAGGGCTTTCTGGTCGTCCAGGACGTGGTCGGCGGGCAGCACCAGCATCAGTTCGTCACGGCCTTCGTTGACCAGCATCATCGCGGTCAGGGCCACGGCCGGGGCGGTGTTGCGGCCGAAGGGCTCCATGAGGATGCGCTGGGATTCGAGCTTACGGGCTGCCAGTTGCTCGTTGACGATGAAGCGGTGGTCCTTGTTGCAGACCACGATCGGGGTGTCCATGCCTTCGAACACCAGGCGCTCCAGGGTTTGCTGGAACAGCGTGTGTTCGCCGGTCAGGGCGAGGAATTGCTTGGGGAATTGCTTGCGCGAAAGCGGCCAAAGACGTGAGCCGCTACCACCTGACAAGATCACCGGAATCATGTTGTTACTCCTTCAAACATCGTATGGGTTAGAGCTACTGTGTTCTGTCGTTTCACTCTTGTTTTTGTGGCGTGCCCGGATGCCCTTGCTCGCCCCCTGCAGGAGCCGGCTTGCCGGCGAAGGGGCCTGTTAGCCTTGTGTCGGGCTTGAGGACGCCTTCGCTGGCAAGCCAGCTCCTACACAGGGGGAGCGGCGGCCGTCCGGAAATTCGTTAGCGGGTCGAGACGGGGCGTTTCACCCACACCGGCGACAGGTTGCTGCCGTTGCCGGTGACGTAGAGCACCGCCGCTTCGCCGCGCTCCAGGGCCACGGGCTTGAGGTCGCTGACTTTTTTATCGCCGTCGTACAGGGCGAAGCTGACCTTCACCGGGTTGATTTCGCGCTCGCCGCGACCTTTGGCGGCCACCGCCTTGACCACGTCGGTCTTGCCGTCGGCGGTCTTCAGGGTCAGGGCCTGGTCGCTGAGGTTCTGCACCCGCACCAGGGATTTCTGCTTGTTCTTGAACGGCGGTTCTTCGATCAGTTGCGGCTGGCCGCTGGCGTTGTTGACCAGGGTGTAATAGTGATCGGCGGCCAGTTTCACCGGCACGCTCTGGCTGCCCACCTTGGCGGTGTAGTCGCCGCCGGGCATGAAGCTGAAGTCGCTGCTGGCCAGAGGCGCGACGTCGTTGACGTTGGTGCTGCCCACCGTGGCGCTGACTTCACTGTTGCTGGCGTTGTACAGGCGCACGAAGGTCGAGCCCTTGGGTGCGGTGGGGCCGTACAGCGCGGCGTCGCCACCGGCGAAGGCGGACAGGGACAGGACGCTCATGCCGGCAGCCAGGGTGATTGCTTGGGCGAGACGGCGAGGAGTAGTGATGAAAGTCATGAGTGTTACCTCTTTTTCAGTTTTGCGCCCGGTCGGGCGTCTCGGATTTGGCGTTGACAGCTAGGTTCTGTTGGCGTGCACCGGCTTGCTTGAGTTCTGCGACCCACTGCGGGTCGGCGTCGCCGATTTCGTTGTTCACAGGCAGATAGCGTTCAGGGAATTCCCAGATCAGCACCTGGGGCGGGTGGTTCTTGAAGTCGTCGCTTTTCAGGTAGCTGAGCATCGGCAGGATCGGGCCGTGGCCGTCCTCGGCGTAGCTCAGCACGTCGCTGTGCAGGGCCTGTTTCAGGGCGCCGACGAAGTTCCAGTTGGGGTTGGCGCTGTAGCTGGTGCCCACCAGGGTCACCGGCACTTCGTGGTCGGCGAACAGTGCGTCGTCGGCGGCCGGCTGTTCCTCGCTGGCCCGGGTCACGCGCTTTTGCAGGGGCTCTTCGGCGGGCATCAGGTTGTCGAACAGCGGGTCCAGGGGCAGGAAGCGCCGCAGGTCGCCCTGGTGCTTCACGGTCTCCTGGGTTTGGGTGACGAAGCGTTGTGGCGGACCGCTGAGCGGGGTCTTGGCGGCGATGGCCTGGGCCAACTGGCGAGCGACGACTTCGGCGCCGGCCGGGGTCCAGTGGGTGTCGGTACGCAGGAACACTTGCTGGCCCTGTTGCTTGGCCTGTCGCAGGGGCCCCAGCAGGTCGGGGGCGAGGATCTTGTTGGCGGCGACCCGGGCGTGGAAGTCCTGGTAGAGGTTGGCGTGAATCCGCGCCGGACGTACCTCGTCCAGGTGCTCCGGGTACAGGCGCGCCTTGGCCGGAATGATGGCCATCACCAGTTTCACTCCGTGCTCTTTCAAGGTCTGGCGCACGCCTTCCACCAGGGCGTAGTTGCCTTGCAGGTTGAGCTCCTCGTTGACCACCGGGTTGAACTCTTCATCGCTGTACAGCCACTGGTCGCGGCCCAGCACCACCCCGGGGCGGCCTTCGTTGAACAGCTTGAAGTCCAGGGCGGCCCACAGGTTGGTGCCCAGGCGCTTGATCGGGAACTGGTCGTCGTAGTGGGTTTCCACGGCCTTGGCCCAGCGTCCGTTGAGCACGGTGGCGTCATTGTTGGTGCTAAAGCCGAAGAAGCTGCGCACCGACCACAGCCCCAGCACCAGTAGGGTCACCAGGAACAGGGCGATGTAGAACACACGTAATGAGCGGGTCATGGGCAGATCCCTCAGAACTGGAAGTAAAGGAACGGCGAGAAGCTTTGCGCCGAGAGTTTGAGAATCGAGGCGATGAACAGCAGCAGCACCAGGGCGCGCATCACGTAGCGCGACCAGTCGGCGCTCCAGTAGGCCGGTTGCACCTGGGCCTCGGTGCCGACGATGTAGCCCGGCTGGTGAATGCTGCCGGGAGTGTCCCCGGGCACTGCCTTGATCAGGCCGGGCTGGGCGCTGGCCGGGCCGTCGGCGGGGGTAGCGACGTCGGGCTTGGCCTTGACCGGTGCCGGGTTGCGGTACAGGTCACGCAGGCCGAAGAACGCCAGGGTGGCGTAGGCCAGGACCAGGGTCGCCACTTGCAGGCCGGTGAGGCTGGCGCGGTTGAGTTCCGACAGCGACCAGTCGCCAAAGCTGAACATGGCGCCGTACATGCGCCCGGCCACGTGCAGGTTCTCGGCGCGGAAGATCACCCAACCCATCACCACCAGCAGGAAGGTCAGGGCCCAGCGGATCGGGTTCAGGCTGCGCGGCGTGGTGTTGATGCCCAGGGCCTTTTCGATGGCCAGCCACATGCCGTGCCAGGCACCCCAGACGATGTAGGTGAAGTTGGCGCCGTGCCACAGGCCGCCCAGGAGCATGGTCAGGAACAGGTTGCGGTAGGTGATCAGGGTGCCTTTGCGGTTGCCGCCCAGGGTGATGTACAGGTAGTCCCGCAGCCAGGTGGACAGGCTGATGTGCCAGCGCCGCCAGAACTCGGTGATCGACTGGCTGATGTAGGGCTGCTTGAAGTTTTCCATGAAGCGAAAACCCATCATCAAGCCCAGGCCGATGGCCATGTCGCTGTAGCCGGAGAAGTCGAAGTACAGCTGCGCGGTATAGGCCAGGGCGCCGAGCCAGGCGTCGCCCGTGGTGGGGTTTTGCAGGGCGAAGCAATGGTCGGCGACCACCGCCAGGGTGTCGGCGATGAACACTTTCTTGATGAAGCCCTGCATGAAGCGGGTGCAGCCTTCGGAGAACTTGTCCAGGGTGTGGGTGCGGTGGTTGAACTGGTCCGCCAGGTCGCGAAAGCGCAGCACGGGGCCGGCGATCAGGTGCGGGAAGATCGCCACGAACGCCGCGAAATCGATCAGGTTGCGGGTGGCCGGGGTGTCGCCGCGGTAGACGTCGATGATGTAGCTGATGGACTCGAAGATGTAGAACGAGATGCCGATCGGCAACAGCACGTGGGTCAGGATGAACGGCTCCAGGCCCATGGAGGTCATGATGGCGTTGAGGCTGTCGACGCCGAAGTTGGCGTACTTGAAGTAGCCGAGGATGCACAGGTCCACCGCCACCCCCAGCAGCAGCCAGCGCTGGGCGGGTTTGGTGCGCACACCGGCGGCGCCGACTTTCAGGCCGATCCAGTAGTTCCACAGGGTGACCCCGACGAACAGCGCCAGGAAGTCCACGCGCCACCAGGCGTAGAACACGTAGCTGGCGATCAGCAGCAGCAGGTTGCGATAGCGTTGCCCGCTCAAGTAGTACAAGCCGAGAAAGATCGGCAGGAACAGGAACAGGAACACATTGGATGAGAAAACCATCCCGATCTCTCCATGTTTAACCAATAGTCAGAGGCCGCAGCCCCCCCAAACCCCCCCGTGAAAAACCACGGGGGGCGTATTGCATGCATGACGCTCTCTGTCGCCGCTGCCGAGGTACGAGGCGGCGATGGGCTGCAAAGTGGCCCCCGGCGGCGGTCCTTTGGACCGCGTCGCAGCCTCGTGCCTCGGCAGTGGCGACAGGTGTTGCTGTTACGGGCCCTTGTTGCCTTTTTCGTGGGTCGGGTCGTAGACCTTGGTCAGGTCGCCGCCCAGGCGGAAGGTCTTGAACGGCTGCATCTTGTGCTTGCGTTCCAAGACATCCGGGGCGCAGGTGTAGAGGCTGCAGTAGGGTTCCAGCCAGGCGAATTTGGAGTCGACCTTGAGGTCGGTCATGTCCTGCTGCTTGCCGTTTTTCTGCTCGAAGGTGTCCGGGTCTTTCACCCCAGCCAGCACTCGCTCGCCCAGGCGCTTGAGCGCGCCGTTGTTTTCCTGGCGCAGGTCGACGCCGTTGACCTGGGCGAAGCTGGCGATCATCGCCAAGGGCGGCAGGGCGTAGTTGTGATAGGCCAGGGCCCGTTGCTGGCGCTTGAGTTCGTTGGGTAAAAAGCCGTCGGCGTCGACCTGGTTGGCGCCGACCTTGTATTCCTTCACGGCCCAGTCGAACAGGTCGCGGCGGTTGGTGGCCACGGCGGTGGCCATCACCGACCAGGCGGCCCAGTAGGAGTGGTTGTTGGTCTTGTCCAGGGGCAGGTTGTCCCAGTCGCTGACCACCTGGTCGGCCATCTTGCTGAACCAGGCCTCGATCTTCTGCGCCTGTTCCTGGTGGGTGGCCAGGGGGTGGGAGTCGGAGAACTTCAGCCGCAGGTAGGCCGAGGCCATGCTGCCCAGGGCCCATTTGCGCATCGACTTGCCGGTGTGGTTGAAGTCCTTGGACATCAGCGCGTCGGCCTGGGCCCAGGCGCTGAGCCAGGCGAGGGTGCAGTCCAGTTGCTCCGGGCGGCCGTCGCGCATGAACTGCATGACCCGCTTGCTGGTGCCGCGCTCGATCTTGGTGATGTCCGCGGTGGTGTCGCGAAAGGCCTGTTCGGACTGCACGTTGAGGGTGGCCCGGGCCTTGTCCGAGCCTTCGTACTTGCTGCGAAACTGCAGGGCGCCGGTGTAGGGCGCGGGCATGGCGTCGCAGCCTTCGCTGTCGTCAGCGCTCTTGAACTTGTCCACCGGGGCGTAATAGCCCTGGGGCGGACGCAGCGGCGCTGCGGCCTGGGCGCTGCCGGTGAGCATGGCCAGCCCCAGCAGGCTGGGTATCAACAGGCGTTTCAGCTGTGTGCTTTGCATAGGTAACCTCATTGCCCGATCTGCGCGGTGCGTTGCTCGGCGCTCGGGAATACGTTGCGTTTGCAAATTTTCGCTTCGACCTTCTGCCCGGCAGTGCCCGCTTCCGGGCCCTGGATCTCCACCGCCAGCAGGTTCTGCGAGGCCCAGTCTTCATCGGTGCGCAGTTCGAAGGCGAAGCGCCCGTCGGTGTCGGACGTTTCCGGTTTTTCGATCTTGATGTCCTCGTGGCGGCCGTTCATGTACCAGAGGGTGGCTTGCAGGGTTTTCACCGAAGGGTCGGCGAAGCGGATGTCGACCTGATGGCCGCTGTTGCGCAGGTCCAGGTTCTTGCTGTTGACCAGCAATTCGTTCTTGCCCGGCTTGAGGGTGGTGCTGGCGCTCATCTGCGGGTCCTTGCCTTCGCAGCCGTTGTCCAGCAGGGCCATCATCTGCCGGTAGATGGTTTCCTGGTCCAGGCGGTACAGCGGCGAGAATTCCCAGATCAGGATCTTTGGCGGGGACTTCTGGAATTCGTCGCTGCCCAGGTACTGCAGCATCGAGCCTTCCAGGCCGCCGCCGGGGAAGGCAACGTTGAGAATGTCGGCGCCGATGGCCTCTTCGAGGAAGCCGGCGAAGTTGTAGTTCTTGCCGCTGTGGCTGGTGCCCACCAGGGTGATCTGCGGGTTGCCGGAATCACCGAACAGGTCGCCGTCGCCGGCCTCGCCCTTGGGCTCGGTGGTGAACTGATCCATGTACTGGATGGCGTAGCTGGTGCCGCACAGCTGCCCGGCCATGTTGTGCAGGGTGCCGGTCTTGCCCATGCGCCCGGACTTGTGGGTCTCGAATTCGCGCCGGGGAATGTCGGCGAAGGCCGGCAGTTGCTTGACCTTGTCGGCGACGATCTTCGCCGTGCGCTGGGCGCCGTAAGGGGTCCAGTGCTGGTCGCCGCGGAAGTAGAAGTCGTGGGCCGGCAGGGTCTCGGGCAGTTGTTCGTTGGTCAGCGGCGACAGGTCCGGCACCACGTAGCCCATCTGGGCGAAGCGCCCGAGCATGGCCTTGTAGTTGTTCAGCGCCTTGTCGTAGTCGAAGCGGGCTTTCTGTTCCGGGTTGAGCTTGTTGCGGTTCACCAGGCCGCGGGTCGGCTGGTACACCAGCACCAGTTCCACGCCCTTGCTCTTGAAGGCTTCGTGCAGCTGCTTGAGGCGGCGGTAGCCTTCAGGCGTGGTGTTGAACTCGGTGCGCAAATCTTCCTGGGTACGGAACAGCCAGTCGCCCTGGGCTTGCACCAGGGTGGTGAAGTTCTGCTGGTAGCGGGTCACGTAGTTCTTCGCGTCGTGGGCGGCCGGGCACAGGTTGCAGCACGGCTCGGCCTTGAAGCTGGGCGCGGCGCTCGCAGCGCTGGCCGCATCGGCGCGGGCGCCGGCGCTGGCGGCGAGTATCCCCGCGGTCAGGGCCGACAGGCCCAGGAGTTTGATCCAGTGTGGGTGCATGCAAGTCATCCTCAATCGCGCATTTCGGTCTGGCGTTCGACGGGGTCGATCAGCACGGCCTTCTGCTGGCGCACCAGCAGGTCGAGAATTTCGTCCTGGCGCTCGCCCAGGACCCCGGAGAAGCTGATGCCGCTGCTTTTGGTCGGCGCCAGCATCGACACCCGGTACAGCTCCACGCTCAGGGGCGAGTCGATGGACATCGGCCCGCTGCCGTTGGCCGCCAGCTCGCCGCCGACCACGATCAGCGACACCTGGGCGTCGAACGGGTCGAGCTTGATGTCGCGGTCGGTGTCGGACAGGTCCTTGATGTGGCCGTAGACCCCGGTCAGGCCGTTGGCCATGGCGATGTTTTCGTACAGGCGGATGTTCACGCTGTTGCGAATGCGGATGCCGTGGCGGCGGTTGCTGATCACCTTGTTGGCGTAGATCAGGTTGTCGGCACTCTCGTAGAGGGTGATGCCGTCGCTGTGGTTGCGGTAGATCTCGTTGTAGGCGATCAGGTTGTTGACGCTGTTACGGTCGATCACCAGCCCCGAGAGGTGGTTGTCGAAGCTGCGGTTGTTGAAGATGAAGCTGTCGTTCACTTCCCGGGAAATGATGATGCCGTGCTTCTTCTTGGTGCCGTGGACGGTGTTGTCGGCAATGATCAGGCCGTGGGAACGGTCGTGGGGGTCGATGCCGTAGACGATGTTGTCCTTGTAGGTGTTGCCCTTGAGCACGAAATCCCGGGTTTCGTAGCAGTAGAAGCCGTACCACATGTCGGAGAAGGTCGAGCCGATGATCCAGCCGGTGGGCTCGGGGCGCTTGAGCACCTTGGCCATGTTCGGCGTGTACTGGGAAATGCTCACCCCGTAGGACTTGGAATTGGCGTAGCCGAAGCTGGCCATCGTGCTGTTGACGATGTAGGTCTCGGTGCCGCCCCAGGCCAGCAGGAACGGGCGGAATTCCTTGGGCGAACGGAAGCTCGCCGGGCCGTTGTCCTGCTCGCGCCAGCCGGTGACTTTGGTGTCACGCACGAACAGCTGGCCGTCGTTGACCAGGAACGCGCCGCCCTCCTGGGACAGGCGCAGCTCCTGGGTCTGCTTGTCGATGTCGAGGATGCCGTGGCGGCCGACGACGATCGGCACCCGGGCCAGGTAGACCCCGGGCGCCGTCTCGCTGATGTACTGCTTGGGCAGTTTGCCCACCAGTTGCTTGAGGTTGATGTAACCGTCGTCGATGAAGATCGCCTGGGGGATGCCGTGCTGGCGCACCACCCATTCGGCCATCTTGTTGTCGCCGCCGATGAAGTCTTTCAGGGCGTCTTCCTGCATCATCCGGCGCACGCTGATCTTGCCCGGCTTGCTGCGCACGATCTTCGCCGCGACGGCTTCGGCGGTGTAGCCGGACAGGTCCGGCAGGGTCGGCTTGGCCAGGGCCAGGGGCTCGGTGGGCGCGCTGCTGACGGTGTAGGTCTTGGCCTGCTGCAGGCCCTTGGCGATGATCGGCGCCTTGGCCGGCTCGACAGTGGCGAACGCCGAGCTGCTGGCCAGCAACAGAGCGCCCGCCAACAGGCTGATGGCGCCTTTCGCAGCGGGGCTGTTCATGGGGTAGCAGTTCATTTCGGGCACTCCCTTCGCGGTTCGCATCAGAAGCGCCAGATCACGTCGATAAAGGCGCGGTGCATGTACGAGTCGACGTCTTTGCCATAGGCGTCGCCGGGCTTGAACACGCCGCCACGAAAACGCACCAGGGCCGACGGCTCATCGATGGACTGGCTCAGGGCCGCCGGCAACAGGCCTTGCTTGAAGTACTTGGTGACCACCAGGTCCATTTCCTGCCCCAAGTCTTTCTTGCCGTCCTGCAGGGGCAGCGCGGTGCTGGAGAGCAGGTTGCCGTTGCCGTCATAGTCGTTGTCCACGGCGTTGATGCCGTTGCTGCCCACCGGCTTGTTGCCGTCCACGCGCCAGAACTTGTGGTAGATCAGGCTGGCGTCGTATTCATCGTTGAGCATCCAGGAGCCGAACAGGGTGGCGCTCTGGGTGTTGTTCATTTCGCCACGGAAGGCTTCGCCGAAGCGGTGCACCCGGGAGCGGGTGCCGGTGTAGTTGGAGCGGTTGCTTTGCAGGCCGTTCTGCTCGTAGTCGCCGCTGGCCCGGGCGTAGGCGGCGCCGACTTGCCAGTTCGGGTCCAGGCGCAGGCGCACGCCCAGGTCGGTGGCCCAGCCGTCGAGGTTGTCGCCGCGCTTGGCCTGGGTCGGGCGGCTGCCGTCGGCGTTCAGCGGGTTGACCCTGTCGCGGTCGCCGCGCATGCCGGTGAGGCTGGCCCAGTAGTTGACGGTATTGGTGTTGCGCCAGTTAAAGGCGTCGCTGTTGGCTTCCAGGCCTAGCCAGGTCAGGTCGCCGTTCTGCTTCTTGTCCAGCGGGTCGCTGGCCACGCCGGGCTGGGCATAGTCGAGCTTGCCGTCGTCATGGGTGTGGTGGGCGCGGATGCCCACCCACTGGCCGGGGGTCCACTGGTAGGCGGCGTCGGCGTACAGGTGCAGGCGGTCCTTGTCCTTGGGCGCCAGTTCCTTGAGGTCGGTGCGGTATTCGCTGAAGCGCTCGGCGACGCCGACGTTGGCCCGCAGCAGGGTGGTGTCGAAGGTCCAGTTCAGCGCCTCGATATTGGTGTCGCGCCATTGCCCGTCGTCGTTGCGCAGGCGCTGGCGACCGAACTTCAACTGCTCGCCGGGGTAGGCGGTGAAGCCGCTGTAGCCGATCCAGAACTCGCGCATCGCCAGGTAGCTCTTCTTGGTCTTGCGGTCGTCGTTGCTCGATTGCTGGCTGGCGTCGTCGCTGGACTGTTGCAGGGTGTCGGTTTCGATCACGTCGCTGGCGGTCACCGCCTGGCCCATGGCGTAGGCGCTCCAGGCACCGCTTTCGCCGTAGACCCAGGGCCGCAGGTCGAGGCCGACGCCGTTGACGTCGCCACCGCGCTGGGTGCCCAGGTCGCGGTCGTCCTCGGACTGGCCGGTGATCTTCACTTCCAGGCCGAAGTTCTTGGTGTCGGTGAGGGCGGCCAGGGTCGGGTTGGACCAGAGCATGGCAAAGCCCAGGGCCATGCCCAGCTTCGACAGGCTGAAACGCTTGCCTGTAGCCGCTGCCGCAGGCTGCGCCCGGTCGCGCAGCGGCCGCGATTGGCGGGGGCTGGTGTGGCGAGCGCTTTGCGCTCGATGGCAGCCTGCGGCAGCGGCTACAGGAGTTGGATTGAGTGGGGGGAGCGTCATAGGGTTTCCTCGCCGTCTTCTTCTTGCAGGGCGTGCAGTTGCAGCGCGTTCTGGCTCAAGGCCCCACGCACGGCCTGCTCTTGTTGCAGCAGGCGTTGGGCTTCGGCGCGCTGTGCAGGCGGCAATTGGCTTTCCAGTTGTTGCGCCAGTTCGTTGGCCTGCGGTGTGTCCTGGACCTTCGCCAGTTGGCTGAAGACGTAGGCGTTGACTGGGTTGGGCTGGGTGCCGCGGCCCTGGGAGAACAACTGGGCAATGGCGAAGTCGGCGCTGTTCTGGCCGTTGCGCGCGGCGGTCAGCAGGTGGTCCAGGGCCTTTTGTGGGTAGACCTGGCCCAGGTAGCCACGGCGGTAGATCTGGCCGAGGTAATAGTCGGCAGCCACTTCGCGGCCCACGGCTTTCTGGAAGTGTGCTTCGGCGACCTTGGCGTCGGCCGGCACCCATTTGCCTTCGTAGTAGAGCTTGCCCAGCAGCAGTTCGGCGCGGGGCTGGTCGGCGGCGCGGCCGTTGTCCAGGTACTGCATCATCTTGTCGACGTCACCCAGTTCGGGGAAGTCGTAGAGCAGTTGGGCCAGGCTGACCCAGGACGCCGGGTAACCCGGAGCGACCTGTTCCAGCAGGGCCTGGGCGGTTTTTTCATCCGGCTTGCCGAGGCTGGCATCGCCCAGCACCCGGGCCACGCTGTCGACGCGCTGGGCGCTGACCGTGCCACGGCTGTAGCCGGCCTGCAGCTGCTTGAGCAGCTCGGCCTGTTGCTCCGGCTGGCCGCGTTTTTGATAAACGGTGGCCAGTTCCACGTAGCAGATGTCGGTGCTGTTGAGCGCGGCCTTGCAGATGCTTTCCACCTCGGCCAGGTGCTGGTCGTAGGTGCCTTGGGTGCGGTACAGCAGCACCTGGGCCAGGCCGGCTTCCGGGTAACCGGCGCTGCGCCATTGGCTGATCTGCCGCTGGGCGTCGACGTTGGGGAAGCTGTGGGGGTATTGCAGGTACAGCATCGCCAGGGGAATCAGGGTGTTGCCTTCACCGTTGGCAAAGGCTTTTTTCAACAGGCCTTCGGCTTCGTGCTGCTCGGCCTCGGTGGAACCGGGCTTGGCCACCAACAGGCGGCCCAGGCGCGCCTGGGCCCGGGGCGACACATCGGCTGCGGCGCGATAGGTGGCCTCGGCCTGCTTGATCTGCGCCGGGTCGCGGCTTTCCACCTGGATGTCGGCCAGGCCCACTTGCGCCTCGCTGTAGCCCAGGTCCGCCAGTTGCCGGTAGTTCTGCTGGGCCAGGGCGGTGTCGCCGCGCTTCAGGGCTTCGTTGGCCAGGCGCTGGTCCGGCAGGCCGGCGCAACCGGCCAGGGCCAGGGCGGCGACCAAGGGCAACACCGAACCCTGTAGCCGCTGCCGCAGGCTGCGATCGAGCGCGCAGCGCTCGTGCTGGTTTTCGGGGGGCATCGAGCTGGCCGGGTTGCGTCCGCTGCGCGGCCGGGCGCAGCCTGCGGCAGCGGCTACAGAGAGCTGGGTAGGCACTGTCATGGTTACAGACCCGCGGCCATGGCTTTGTCGATCAGCCAGTTCATCGATGGGCCGCGGTCGCTGCTGACTTCCACCGGGCGACCGGCGAAGGCGCTGCTCAGAGGCGCGTCGGGCTTGATCTGCACGCGGATGTCGGAGGACAGGTCATCGCTGTTGAGGCTGGTGCTGCTGACGATGGTGCCGGTGCGCATTTCATCCTCGCCGGCGATCTGGAAGTTGACCTGGGTGCCCGGGCGCACGTCGCCGAACTGGCGATAGGAGAAACGTGCCTCGACATTGGCCTGGCTGTTGCGGGGCACCAGTTGGAAGATCACGTCGCCCTTGCTCGCGTACTGACCGTCGGCCACCCGTTGCTGGGCCACGGTGCAGTCGCAGGGGGAGGTCAGGGTGCCGGTCATCTGCTTGCCGAACAGTTCCTCGACCTTGGCCGGTTGCAGCTGGTTTTCGTCCAGGTGGCCCTTGAGCACGTCGAGCATGCTGGTGCTGAAGCTGGCCAGGGGCGCGCCCTTGGCCACGGCGCCATCGATCTGCACCAGGCTTTGCACGGTGCCATCGCGGGGCATGGTGACGTTCATCCCCGGGACGCTGACCAAGCCGGCCTGGGCGTGGCTGACGAAGTACATGCCGTACACCGACTTGAGCACGAAGCCGAAGGCGGCCAGGCCCACCACGAAGATCCCGGCGCTGAAGGTCACTGCCCGCAGGCGGCCCATGGCGCTCATGCCGCTGCCGCTGTCCTTGACCTTGCGCGCCTTGGTGAAGTTGTCCCGCTGCAGGGTGGCGAGCACGTCGCCCATGCTGACGATGTCGCCGGCCAGGTGCGAGGTGATCAGGTGGCGCAGGGTGGAGATGTCCTGGGGCTCCAGGTTCTGGAACTGGCAACCGACGCGGCCGCTCTGGCGATCGAAGGAGCGAATTTGCAGCTCCACATCCATGGCCAGGCCGAGGTTGTCGATGACAAATTGCAGGCGGCCCTTGTGCACGGCACCCACGGTCAGCATCTGCTGCCCGGCGTTGAAGCTCAGGCCGCCGGCGGAGAGATCGTGGACCCGCACTTCCAGCGGCTTGGCCTCGTTGCCGAAGAAGCGCAGCTTGGCCGGGATCTTGACCCGGGCGTGCTGGCGTTGGGCTTCGGATTCATGCACTACGTTGACGTTCACGGCGGTGTTCATAGAGTCGATTTCCTAGTTAATTCAGGCAAGTCGGGTCAGACCATCAGCAGCAGCACGGCGACGAATACGCTGCCGGCGGAGAAGGTCATGGTTCGAGACGACCAGGTGTTGAACCAACGTTGAAAGCTGGCGAGATCACGGGTCAGTTTGGTGTCCTGGCGGGTCCAGGATTGCTGGTCGAGGCGGAAGAACACGTAGATCTTCACCAGCGCGCCGACGATCTGGTTGTAATAGAGGATCAAGGGGTAGGCCGGGCCGATGTGGTGCCCCGAGCAGGACAGCAGCAGGGTCAGGATCAGCCGGGTGATGCCGATCCACAGCAGGTAGGCCAGGAGGAAGGCGGTGCCGTACTTGACGCTGGCGATGATGGCCACGGTCAGGCCCAGCAGCGAGGTCCACATCGACACGCGCTGGTCGAACAGCACCACGCTGGTGAACAGTCCCAGGCGCTTGATCCCCAGGCCCAGGGCCCGGGCGTTCTGCCGCAGGTTGTTGCCGTACCAGCGGAACATCAGTTTGCGGCTGGCCTTGATGAAGCTCTTTTCCGGCGGGTGTTCCACAGTGTTGATCGCCGCGTCGGGCACGTAGAAGGTGTCGTAGCCCAGGCGCATCAGGCTGTACCAGCTGGACTTGTCGTCGCCGGTGAGGAATTTGAAGCGGCCCAGGCGCCAGTGTTGCAGGGAGTCGCTTTCGACGTCGGCGATGAAGTCCGGGTCGGTGACCACGCTGGCGCGGAACACCGACATGCGCCCGGTCATGGTCAGCACGCGCTTGGACAGGGCCATGGAGCACATGTTGATGTGGCGCTGGGCGAAGCGCAGCTTGTGCCATTCGCTCATGACGTAGCCGCCGCGCACTTCGCAGAATTCGTTGGTGGTCAGGCCGCCGACATTGCCGAACAGCTGGAACCAGGGCACGGTCTTGCGCACCACGCCTTCGCCGAGCACGGTGTCGCCGTCGATCACCGCCACCACGGCCCGGCTGTCCGGCAGGTGGCGGGAGATGGCGCGGAAACCGAAGGCCAGGCCGTCACGCTTGCCGGTGCCGGGGATGCGCACGAAGTCCAGCTTGACCCGCTCCGGCGGGTTCATCCGTGCCCACAGGCTTTTCACCAGCAGCTCGTCGGACATCTCCACGATCGAGCAGACCACGGTGGTGGGGAAGCCGCAGTCGATGGCTTCGCGGATCACCGAGCCGTAGACCTGGGCGGTGGTCAGCGCGTCGATGCGAAAGCTGGTGACCATCAGGAATACGTGGGACGGGTCGGCCGCGCTGCCGAGCTTGCGCACCTTGCGCCGCAGGTGCGGGTAGACCACGTAGAGAAACAGCATGCCGCGCACGAAGTGCGTGGCGCCCATGGAGTAGCGCCAGATGCCCACGGCGCCAATCAGGAAAATGAAGTCCTTGGATTGCGAGTCGAAGGTCGAGGCGGGCAGGAGCAAGGCCATGCCCATCAGCAAACTCGAGTAAAACAGCCAACCGGCGGCCTGAAGCAGGCCGTGCTTTAGCCTGTGCATAATCTGCATCCTAAAATCAGTTGCAAGCTCCAAGCCGCAAGTTCCAAGCGTGGAGCTCTTGCTTACGGCTTGAAGCTTGAAGCTTGCCGCTGCTTTACCAGCAGATGCCTTCGGTACGGCCCTTGCTGCTGGTGGCCTTGGCCATGAAGCCCACCAGGTCGATGACCTGCTTGCCGTCAGGCACGTGTTCGGCCAGGGCGCGGAACTTCTCGTCGCGGTTGCCGAGGATGATCAGGTCGGAGTTGCCGATCACCGCGTCGAAGTCCGAGTTGAGCAGGGACGAGACGTGGGGGATCTTCGACTCGATGTAGTCCTTGTTGGCGCCGTGGACCCGGGCGTACTCGACGTTGCTGTCGTAGATGCTCAGGTCGAAGCCCTTGCCGATGAGCATTTCCGCCAGTTCCACCAGCGGGCTCTCGCGCAGGTCGTCGGTACCGGCCTTGAAGCTCAGGCCGAGCAGGGCGACCTTGCGCTTGTCGTGGCTGGAGACGATGTCGAAGGCGTTCTGCACCTGGGATTCGTTGCTGCGCATCAGCGAGTTGAGCAGCGGCGCCTCGATGTCCAGGGAGCTGGCGCGGTAGGTCAGGGCGCGCACGTCCTTGGGCAGGCAGGAGCCACCGAAGGCGAAGCCCGGGCGCATGTAGTACTGGGACAGGTTGAGGGTCTTGTCCTGGCAGACCACGTCCATCACTTCGCGGCCGTCGACGCCCACTGCCTTGGCGATGTTGCCGATCTCGTTGGCGAAGGTGACCTTGGTCGCGTGCCAGACGTTGCAGGTGTACTTGATCATCTCGGCGACTTCGATGTCCTTGCGGATGATCGGTGCGTCGAGTTCTTCGTACAGCGCTTGCAGCACATCGCCGGAGGCCTGGTCGAACTGGCCGATCACGGTCATGGGCGGGAAGTCGTAGTCCTTGATCGCGGTGCTTTCACGCAGGAACTCCGGGTTCACCGCGACGCCGAAATCCACCCCGGCCTTCTTGCCCGAGCAGTCTTCGAGAATCGGGATCACCACGTTCTTCACCGTGCCCGGCAGCACCGTGCTGCGCACCACGATGGTGTGGCGGGTGGCCTTGTCGCGCAGGACGAAACCGATCTCGCGGCACACCGATTCGATGTAGTCCAGTTCCAGGTCGCCGTTCTTCTTGCTCGGGGTACCGACGCAGATCATCGACAGGTCGGTATCGCGGATGGCTTCGGCGAAGTTGGTGGTGCCGCGCAGACGAGCGGTCTGGATACCTTGCGCCAGAAGTTCACCCAGACCCGGTTCAACGATCGGCGATTTACCGGCGTTGATCAGGTCGATCTTCTCTTTCGAAATATCTACGCCAACCACTTCGTGGCCCCGTGCGGACAGGCAACCGGCACAGACTGCACCGACGTAACCCAAACCAAATATGCTGATGCGCATCGCATTTACCTCTGTGTTATTCACGCCATTAGATGGCCGGAGTTAATGTTTGCCAGCTGTTATTGCGCACTCGGAAGTACAACGAAGTACGTTGTAGGGCCGCGTGCAGGCAGACTAAGTTCCGAGTGTCTAAATAAGTGCACTCAAGTTGTGCGCAACCGATCCTTGTTGTTCTGATTTGCCCTTGAATGTTGCCGGCGGCTCCTGCTGCAGGGTTCGCGAGAAAAACCATCCGCTATCCTTGGGATGGCTGAAGGCCACGTAACACGGGCTTTTCAGTTGGTTCTCGCGGCCCTTGAAGGCCAGCTGTTCCTTGGCTCGTTAGGGGATAGTTGTGCTGCCTTATCTCCTGTTGTTTACCCTTTAGTTAAAGTTTGTGACTCATTGGTCAAAGGGGGACGCAACTTGATTAGTTTCAGCTGAGTCCGTGTAAGTCATCTCTTACAAGCTCGTTGAGAATCGTTACCGGTGGTATGAGCGGTGTCCGCGGGCATAGTTCCGGCCCGCTCATCCTGTTTTGCGAAATTTCTTGAAATATTGAGAAAGATGGCACTACTTTCAAACTGATAGCACTTAAGGTTTGGGCCTTTAGTTGTGGGGAGTTGAACTGCGTAGATAGTTTTGTGCCACTACCGAATAAAAAAAGTGGTGCCACTACTGAAAAAATTCAGCGCTGTCGAGTGAAATAAAAGTTATGCAAAACGCGGAAAGTTCTGTCGCGCCAAAAAAATGGCTTATTGAAGGCGGGGAATGTGCGGGTGATCACATTCTGGCGCGCTCGCCAGGTGGTAACGAGCGCGGCAGGGGAACGCTTTATTCCGGTGCGTGGTCGCGCAGGAACACCAGGTTGTCGGCTTTGGATTGCTCCGCGCTGAAGCGGTAGCCCTGGACGTCGAATTGCTTGAGCTGGGCGGGGTCGTTGATGCGTTCCTGGATGACGAAACGGCTCATCAGGCCCCGGGCCTTCTTGGCGTAGAAGCTGATGATCTTGTACTGGCCGTTCTTCAGGTCCTTGAACTCGGTGTTGATGATCCGCGCGTTCAGGGCGGTGCGCTTGACCGCCGAGAAGTATTCGTTGGAGGCCAGGTTCAGCAGCAGGTCGTCGCCCTGATCGGCCAGGGCCTCGTTCAGCCATTCACTGATGCGGGTGCCCCAGAAGGCGTACAGGTCCTTGCCCCGGGCGTTGGCCAGCTTGGTGCCCATTTCCAGGCGGTAGGGCTGCATCAGGTCCAGGGGGCGCAGCAGGCCGTAGAGGCCGGAGAGCATGCGCAGGTGCTGCTGGGCGTAGTCGAAGTCCGCTTCGCTCAAGGATTCGGCATTGAGCCCGGTGTAGACGTCGCCCTTGAACGCCAGCAGCGCCTGCTTGGCGTTGTCCGGGGTGAAGGCCGGGGTCCAGCTGCCGAAACGCGCGGCGTTGAGCCCGCCGATCTTGTCGGACACGTGCATCAGTTCGCTGATCTGCGCCGGGCTCAGTTCCCGCAGTTGCTGGATCAGTTCCTGGGAGTGGTCGAGGTATTGCGGCTGGGTAAAGCGCTGGGTGACCGGCGGTGTTTCGTAATCGAGGGTCTTGGCGGGTGAAATCACCATCAGCATGGGGTCGTCTCCTTTAAGCGTCGGGGGATTCTAGGGGCTCGGGCGCCGGGACTCCACCTATGATGGCGATAGCCATGACCGCTGATCGCGGTTCGCCGGCAAGCCGGCTCCTACATAGCCCTGTAGGAGCCGGCTTGCCGGCGAAGGGGCCCTGATTCCTGGCCCAGATCGGCTATAGTGCCGCGCGGGTTTTGTTCTGGAGGCATCCCTTTTGCGTATCGCGTTTCTCTTCTCGGCCTGGCTACTGAGTGTCAGCGTGCTGGCGGCGCCCAATGATCCGGCGACCCTGGATCGCAGCACCTGGCCGGAAAAGCTCGACAATCCGACCCTGTTCGACGTCGCCTCGCGGGCCGAGATCCTCACTTTCGCCCGTGCCCTGCTGGTCAGCGAGGCCTGGGACGAGGCCTCGCTCAAGCAGCGCCTGGGCTTGCGCATGATCAACATGGGGGCGATCAACGAGCTGCGCGAGCATCTGTGGGCGCGCCTGCTGGAGAACTACGATTTCGCCCAGCAAAGTTGCGATCAGGACGCTTCGTTCTGTTTCCTGGTGGAAAACATGCAGCAGTTGCGCAAGCAGGCCGGCAAGTTCCAGCTCGGCGAGGATTCCTATTACGCCCGCTGGGGCGAACCCAGCCGCAGCTTTCACGAGCAGTACCTGGATGAGTTGCTGCGCAAGGCGGCGCTGTCACCGCAGACCAGCAGCGAGGTGCTGCGTTTCGGCGATTACGAGCGCAATGGCGACGAACTCAATGACCGGCTGTTTCTGCTGACCTTCGACAGCGCCGCCAACCTGGCGCCGGACAATACGCCCTGGCTCACCAACTACCTGCGCAAGGCCAACCTCAGCGGGACGTTCTTCGTCCTCGGCAACGACATCCAGAACCGCCTCGACAAGGCTTCGGTGGCCAGCCTGCAGTCGCTGTATTCCCGGCAGTGCGTCGGGGTCCAGGGCTGGGAGTTCCGCTCCCACAGCCACTGGCAGGACTGGCAGTACTCGATCCAGCGCAGCGCCGACCTGGTGAAGAGCAAGCTGCCGGAAAACTACGTGCCGCTGTTCCGCCCGCCTCTTGGCCAGCGCCGCGCCGACGCCGAGGGTTTCTTCAATGCCCAGGGCATGCAGGTGGCGTTGTGGGACATCGACGCCCAGGATGGCGCCGGCAAGCTCAAGGCCGAGGACAGTGGCCAGCGGGTGCTGACCCTGATGCTGTTGTGGCGGCGCGGGGTGATTGCCTTCAATGCCAAGCAGGATGGGGTCAAGACCAGCCTGCCCTGGTTGCTGGCGCAGACCGCGCAGAGCGGGATTGGCTGGGAGGATTGTCAGGACGCGTTCCGCTGAAACGGCCAAGTGCCCGGAAACACGGGGCGTGGGCGCAAAAGGGGGCGGATTTCAGCGGGGTTTCGAGGCAGGCGGACTTCCGACTTTAACGGTGAGCGGGCAGTGCGCCAAGGGCTTTTCGTCACTCTGAAAAATAAACATCAAAAAAGCGTCAAAGTGCGTTTTCCTGTCACGGTTTTTGGAGTATTACGAACTCAGACCGCCGAAACCTGCGACACAGGTGGCGTCTTCCAAGACTCCTCGTGTGCAGCTCACCTGACCCCCCTGCGGGTGAATTCGGTGGTCATTCGAGGCGCGATACCCCATGGTATTGCGTCGACTGGCTCCCACATAAGGTGACCGAGTATGGATGACCACGGACGTAGCTCTTCTTCCAACCAGCCAATCCTTTATGTACTCGATACCAATGTATTGATTCACGATCCCAACGCCTTACTGAATTTCGAAGAACACCACGTCGCCATTCCCATGACCGTCCTCGAAGAGCTGGACAAGCTCAAGAGCGGACACCATAGCGTTGCCGCGGAATGCCGCCAGGCGATCCGCCTGATCGACAAGACCCTGGGCGAGGCTTCGCCCGAGGATGTCGAGCTGGGCGTGCCGATCCAGCGTGGCAAGAGCGGGCCCAAGGGCTTGCTGTCGATCCTCATGAGCAAGCGCAACGAGCCCAACAGCCTGTTGCCGGAGAACCTCAACGACAACATCATCATCAACCAGTTGATCGACCTGCACGCGCGCAACAAGGACCTGCCCGTGGTGCTGGTGACCAAAGACATCAACATGCGCCTCAAGGCGCGGGCCTGCGGGATCGCCGCCGAGGACTACAGCACCGACCAGCTGGTGGACGACGTGTCCCTGCTGCCCAATGGTTTCCACAACATGAGCGGCTCGTTCTGGGACCGCGTAAGCAAGGTGGAAACCCGTCAGGATCACGGCCGTACCTGGCACCAGGTGCAGTTGATCGACAACCTGCCGGCGGTGCATATCAACGAATTCATCATCGACGAGCAGGGCTTTGTCGGCTGGATCAAGGAGATCCGCGCCGATGTGCTGCTGATCCTCGACCTGCATCAGGAACCCCTGTTGCACCAGGAAGCCTGGGGCCTGAAACCGCGTGACATCTATCAGGGCCTGGCGCTGTACGCGCTGCTCGACCCGGACATCCACCTGGTCAACCTGTCCGGCGCCGCCGGTTCCGGCAAGACCATCCTGGCCCTGGCCGCGGCCATCGAGCAGACCATGGTCAGCAAGCGCTACCGGCGCATCATCGCCACCCGCAGCGTGCAGGGGCTGGACCAGGAGATCGGCTTCCTGCCGGGCACCGAGGCGGAGAAAATGGAGCCCTGGCTGGGCGCCATCACCGACAACCTCGAAGCCCTGCACATGGATGACGAGAACACCCACGGCAGCGTCGACTACATCCTCAGCAAGGTGCCGTTGCAGTTCAAATCCCTGAACTACATCCGCGGCCGCAGCTTCCAGCAGAGCCTGATCCTGATCGACGAATGCCAGAACCTCACCCCGCACCAGATGAAAACCATCATCACCCGTGCCGGCGCCGGTTCCAAAGTGGTGTGCCTGGGCAACCTGGCACAGATCGATACCCCTTACCTGTCGGCCACCAGCTCGGGCCTGACCTACCTCACCGAACGCTTCAAGGACTTCCCCAACGGCGTGCACATCACCCTGCAAGGGGTGCCGCGCTCGATCCTGGCGGAGTACGCGGAGAGCCATCTGTAACGGCAATGCCTTCCAGCACGGGCGGCCTTCGGGTCGCCCGTTTTGCATCCAGGCCCCGGCCCCGGGTTATCCTGCGCTCCCGCCGCCGAGCGTTCCCCAGTTGGAAAACACCGGATGCCCCGCGTTTCCCTGCGCAATATCGACCTGAATCTGTTGGTAATCCTCGATGCCTTGCTGACGGAAAAACATGTGACCCGCACCGGCGAGCGCCTGCACCTGAGCCAGCCGGCCATCAGCCATTCCCTGGGCAAGCTGCGGGTGCTGCTGGATGATCCGCTGCTGATCCGCCAGGGCAACGAGGTGCTGCTCAGCCCGCTGGCCCGTAGCCTGCAGGCGCCCCTCAAGGAGGTTCTCAGCCAGATCGAGACCTTGCTCGGCAAATCCCTGGACTTTGACCCGGCCACCTCGCAGCGGATCTTTCATTTGGCGATGTCGGATTACGCGGCGGCCATCGTCCTTCCCCGGCTGCTGGTGCGCTTGCGCGGTGAGGCGCCGTTGATGCGCCTGGTGGTGACCCAGGGCAGCCGCCACGAGATGTCCGAGCAGATTGCCCAGGGCCAGATCGACCTGGCCCTGGGAGTGTTTCCCAGCCTCGGCGCAGAGATCGCCAAGGAGGTGCTGTTTGAAGAGACCTTCTCTTGCCTGGTGGATGGCAGCACCTTGGGCGCGGAGCAAAACCTGGATTTGAACACCTACCTGGCGCGTCCCCATTTGCAGGTGTCGATGGACGGTTGCTTCAACGGTGAGGTCGATCAGCGCCTGGCCGACGAAGGCCTGCAGCGCCAGATTGCGGTCAGCGTGCCCCATTGGGGGGCCGCGCCGAACATGATCCGTGGCACCGACCTGATCCTCACCGTGGCCAGCCGCACCCTGGACGAGATCCCGCTGCCGCAGGGACTGCTGCGCTTGGCCCCGCCGCTGAACATTGCGCCCTTCAAGTTCGTGCAGATCTGGCATTCGCGTTTCAGTGATGACCTGGCGCATCGCTGGTTGCGCGAGCAGGTCAGGCTGGCCAGCGCAGCCAGGGACTGAGGCGGTACTTCAGCCACGGGTGGTGATGACGAAGCCGCCGATCACCACCAGCACGCCGATCAGCTTCTGCAGGCTGATGTCCTTGCGTGGCAGGCCCACCAGCCCGAAGTAGTCGATGATCAGCGAGATCAGCAACTGGCCGATGATCACCACCATGATGAAGTTCAGCGCCCCCAGGCGCGGCGCCATCAACAGCGCGACGGTGATGTACAGCACCCCGGCCAGGCCGCCCATCCAGATCCACCAGGGACCTTGCAGGGCGGCCATGAGATTGGGCTTGGGCACCTTGATGAACAGCAGCAGGACCCCCAGCACCAGCAGGCTGACCAGCAGCGAAACACCGGTGGCCCACAGTGGATGCCCCAGCAGGGTGCCCAGGCGGGCGTTGGTCCCGGCCTGGAGGGGCACGGCGAAACCGGCGAGCAGACTGAGCAGGATTGAAACGAACAAGGCCATGAAGCGACTTCCTTTTTTGGATGTTGGCGCTGTTGTACGGTTATCCAGCGCCGGGCTCCAATTCGTTGTTCTGATGCGCCCTATTCGTCGGGCTGATTGCCGTTTGGCGCAGGCAGATGCCCCGTGCGAAAAATTGACCCGCAGGTTTACAATCGGCCCACCTGATCAGGAGTAACGCCGTGCTGACTCATCTCGATTCCCAGGGGCGCGCCAATATGGTCGACGTCACCGACAAGGCCGTGACTTTTCGCGAGGCGGCGGCCGAAGCCCGGGTGCGCATGCTCCCGCAAACCCTGCAGATGATCGTCAGTGGCGGTCACCCCAAGGGCGATGTATTTGCCGTGGCGCGCATCGCCGGGATTCAGGCAGCGAAGAAGACCAGCGAGCTGATCCCCCTGTGCCATCCGTTGATGCTGACCAGCGTCAAGGTCGAGCTCAGTGCCGAGGGCGAAGACAGCGTACACATCGTGGCCCGTTGCAAGCTGTCGGGGCAGACCGGGGTGGAGATGGAGGCGTTGACCGCCGCCAGCGTCGCCGCGCTGACGATCTATGACATGTGCAAGGCCGTGGACCGCGGCATGATCATCGAAGGCGTGCGGGTGCTGGAGAAGACCGGCGGCAAGAGCGGCCATTACCGGGTGGCTGACGCATGAAGATCTCGGTGAAGTTCTTTGCCCGCTACCGTGAGGCCCTGAAGCTCGATGGTGTGCTTGTCGAGGGTGACTTTGCCTGTGTCGACGATGTGCGCCAGGCGCTGCTGTCCCGTGACGGGGCCGCCGTGCTCGCCGAACAGAACCTGATGTGCGCCCGCAACGAAGAGCTGTGCCAGTTGGACGAACCCCTGGCGGACGGCGATGAAGTGGCGTTCTTTCCCACCGTGACCGGAGGCTGAGATGGCGATTCGTGTGCAAGCCGCGGCCTTCGATCCCGGCGCCGAAGTCAATGCCATGCACGCCGCCAATACCGGGGTGGGCGCGGTGGTCAGTTTTGTCGGCTACGTGCGCGATTTCAATGACGGCCAGGACGTGCACGGCATGTTCCTGGAGCATTACCCGGGCATGACCGAAAAGGCCCTGGGCAAGATTGCGGCCGAAGCCGAGCAGCGCTGGCCGCTGTTGCAATTGCAGGTGCTGCACCGCGTCGGCGCCCTGGAACCGGGCGAGCCGATAGTCTTCGTCGGCGCGGCCAGTGCCCATCGCCAGGCGGCCTTCGATGCCTGTGCCTTTGTCATGGATTATCTGAAGACTCGCGCGCCGTTCTGGAAAAAGGAAAACACCGCCGACGGCCCGCGCTGGGTGGAAGGCCGCGACAGTGATCACGCTGCGGCCGAGCGCTGGAAAGCCTGATCCCCTGATGCCTGCCGGCGGGGCCGGATCCCGCCGCAATCCTGCCTGCAATCGACTGCGACTGTTCCCGCCGACCGCTGGGGATAAGTCGCTGCGCGCGCCGTTGACGATATGTACGTAAAAGTCCAGTATGGAATTACAAGTACAAATACAGCGTCTCCCGTTTCACCCCTTCCTTCTGTCTTGCCAAACCAACAACAACCCGCGAGAGAACGAACATGAAAAAATTCCCCCTCATCAGTGGCCTGGCCTTGAGCCTGTTGGCGTGCAGCAGCCTGATGGCTGCCGAGAAAACCCTGCGCCTGGGCATCGAGGCGGCTTATCCGCCGTTCGCCTTCAAGACCGCCGACGGCAAGATCGGCGGTTTTGACTACGACATCGGCAATGCCCTGTGCGCGCAGATGCAGGTCAAGTGCGAGTGGATCGAGGGCGAGTTCGACGGCCTGATTCCCTCGTTGAAGGTGAAGAAGATCGACGCCGCGCTGTCCTCCATGACCATCACCGCGGAACGCCGTAAATCGGTGGATTTCACCCACAAGTACTACTTCACCTCGTCGCGCCTGGTGATGAAGAAGGGCGCGGTGGTGGATGACCAGTACGCCAGCCTCAAGGGCAAGACCGTGGGCGTGCAGCGTTCCACCACCACCGATCGTTTCGCCACCGAGGTCTTCGAGCCCAAGGGCATCAAGGTGGTGCGCTACAGCAACAACGAAGAGATCTACATGGACCTGGCGGCCGGGCGCCTGGACGCGATCTTCGCCGACACCATTCCCCTGGACGATTTCCTGTCGATGCCTCGCGGCGCCGACTACGCCTTTGTCGGGCCCGAGTTGAAGGATCCGAAGTACGTCGGCGAGGGCGCGGGGGTCGCGGTGCGCAAGGGCAACAGTGAACTGGTGGGCGAGTTGAACAAGGCCATCGATGAGATTCGCGCCAAGGGCGAATATCAGAAGATCCAGGCCAAGTACTTCAAGTCGGATATTTATGGGGATTGAGACATTGCGGTGTTCTTGAGGACGCCTTCGCGAGCGAGCTCGCTCCTACAGGTGTTGTGCAATTGCGTGTAGGAGCGGGCTTGCTCGCGAACCTTTACTGTCCCTTCAATTCCTTCAGGTGCTTGTACACCGTGGCCCGGCCCATGTTCAGCACGTTGGCCACGTAGTTGGAGGCGCTCTTGCCCTTGAAGGCGCCCTCGGCGTGCAGCGCCAGCACCAGCTCGCGCTTGTGGTCGCGGGTCAGCAGGTTCAGCCCCAGCTGGCGTTCGCGCAGCCAGTTGTGCAGGAAGGTGTTGATGCGTTCCTGCCAGTCGTCGCGAAACAGCGAGTCGGGCTGGGGAATCAGTTTGCTCGGCGAGAGGAACAGGTCCAGCGCCGCCTTGGCGTTTTCCAGCAGCGAGATGTTCAGGTTGATGCACAGCACGGCCATTGGCTGGCCGTGGCTGTCGCGCAGCACGCTGCTGAGGCTGCGGATCTTCTGCCCGTCCCAGTTGAGCTTTTCATAGGGGCCGATATTGCGCTCCTCGCTGTCGCCACTGAGCAGGTCTTCCAGGGCTGCATCGTCGCCCACTTCGCGCTTGGACAGGTTGTTGGCGATGTAGTCGATCTTCTGCGTGCGCAGGTCGTGGAGCACCACCTCGGCGTGAGGGAAGAACAGCGTGGCAATGGCATCGGCAATCGCCCGGAAGTTGTCCAGGGCAGGGTCCTTTGCGGGTGAGGTCATGGGTCGTACTCCAGGCGGCATCGGCGCCCGCCGTTGGCGGGCGCTGGGAGTGTGCCGCAATCGTTCGGGCGCGTTATCTTGAGGGCCTTCAGCCGAGGCGGGCAGGGGACAGCATGGCGGGCGTGAGGCCGAAGCGGGTCAGCTGTTCCGGCAGCGGCTGGCCCCGCACCAGGGCGGCGCTGGCCTGGCCCATGGCCGGGGAGGTCTGGATGCCGTAGCCGCCTTGCCCGGCGACCCAGAACAGCCCGGGCACCTGTGGATCAAAACCGGCCAGCAGATCACCGTCGCTGACAAAGCTGCGCAGGCCGGCCCAGGTCCGGGTTGGACGTCGGATGCTCAGGGTGGTGGCTTCTTCGATCTGGTAGATGCCCAGGGCAATGTCCAGTTCCTCGGGCTGCACATCGTGGGGCTCCACCGGGTCGGCGTTGGCCGGCGAGCCGAGGAACATGCCGGCGTCGGGCTTCATGTAGAAGGATTCGTCCAGGCTCACCAACATCGGCCACTGGTGAATATCGAGCCCTTCCGGGCCCGCGAAAATAAACGCCGCGCGGCGCTTGGGTTGCAGGCCCAGGCGGCGCGCGCCGGCCATGGCGCCGATCTGGTCGGCCCAGGCGCCGGCGGCGTTGATCAGCAGGGGGGCGCTGAAGGTCTGGCCGCTGGTTTGGACCTGCCACAGCCCTTGTTCATCACGGCGTAACCCCAGCACTTCATGGTCGGTATGGACCTGGCCCTGATGGCGGCGAATGCCCCGCAGGTAGCCTTGGTGCAGGGCGTCGGTGTCGATGTCGCTGGCAGTGGGGTCGTAGAGGGCCCCGTGGACCTTTTCACGGCGCAGGATCGGCAGGCGGGCGCAGGCTTCGTCGGCACTGAGCAGTTGCATCTCCGGCACCGTGGCCTTGGCGCTCAGGTACTGGTTGTTCAGTTCGGCCGGGTCACCGTTGAAGTCCACGGTCATTTCGCCCCGTGGCGTCAGCAGTGGGTGTTCGCAGAAACCCTCTGGCGGGTGGTCGAAAAAGTCCCGGCTGGCCAGGGTCAAGGCGCGCACCTGGGCAGTGCCATAGGCAGCGGTGTAGAGCGCGGCGGAGCGGCCGGTGGAGTGGTAGGCCGGGTGTGACTCGCGTTCCAGCACGATGACCCGGCCGTGGCGCGACAGCCAGTAACCGGTGGAGGCCCCGGCGATACCGCCGCCGATGATGATGAAGTCTGCCTGGGTCATTGATAACTCCGGAAAAGATGCAGGTGACGGGGGCTTAGGGCTGGCGTTGCAAGTGGTACAGGGCATTGGCCAGGGCGATGTCTTCCAGGCCCAGGCCGATGGAGCGGAAGAACACGTGGCGCTCGGCATTGGGGCGCCGGGCCTGGCCGCTGAGCAGCTCCGGCAGGTCGCCGAGGATCGCCGCGCTGTCCCAGCCGTGCTGTTCGCCGGCGATCAGCATCTCGCCGGCCGAGCCCGGGGTGGTGCGCCGGTAGTCGCAGTAGACCTGCAGCTCCGGTAGGGCCGCGGGCGGCACTTCATGGGCCCGTGGTGCGTTGGTGCTGATGGAGGTGATCAGCGCCGGCTTGCCGAGGCGGCGCGGATCGATCACCGGCCCGGCGGAGGAAGTGCAAAGCATGATCACGTCGGCATCTTCGACAGCCTCTTCAAGCTGCGGGACGATTTGCAGGCGCGGATCGAGGGCCTTGAGACGCGCAAGCTCCTCGGCGGATTTGCTCGCAAGGCTTGGGGAAAAGAGGCGGATGCTCTGCCAGGGGCGCAGGTCTTTCACGTAGTGCAGGTGAGCCTGGGCCACCGCGCCGCTGCCGATGATCGTCAGGTGCCGGGCCTCGGGCGTGGCCAGTGCCTCGACGGCGACCGCCGTGGTGGCGGCGGTGCGTGCGGTGGTCAGTTCGGCGGCGTCGCACAGCAGCAGCGGCTGGCCGCTGTCCATGGACATCAGCAGGGTCCAGGCGGTGACCAGCGGGCCTTCGGCGCGGACGATGTAGGGCGAAGTCTTGACCCCGTACACCCGATCTTCAGCCAGCACCCCCAGGTAGTTGATGAAGTCGCCGGCGCCCTGGGGAAACTCCACCAGCTGCTGCGCCGGTTGCACGGCGAGTCCGGCGGCCAGGTCGCGGAACAGTTTGCGCAAAATCTGCGGGACGTCGATTTGCCCGAGCCACTGGCGGGCTTCGGGTCGGGCCATCAGGTAGGGCGTGCTGGACATGCAAGGGCTCCCATCAAATTAAACTAATTTGTCCATTATGGACTTTTAGTTTTTGCGGGCAATATCCAGGCGAAAAAAAACGCAGCCGGTAATGGCTGCGTTTTTTGGGTGCGCCCGTGATCAGGCTTGCGGGCGTTTGCGCTCTACAGGGCGCAGCAGTTCGGCGGGCGGCATCTCGCAGCTGATCTTGCGTCCCAGCAGGGCTTCGATCGAGGGCAGCTGGTAGGAGTCGTCCTCGCCGGCGAAGCTGATGGACACGCCCTCGGCCCCGGCACGCCCGGTACGGCCGATGCGGTGCACGTAGTCGTCCGGCACTTCCGGCAGGGTGAAGTTGATCACATGGCTGATGCCGTCGATGTGAATGCCGCGGCCGGCCACGTCGGTGGCCACCAGCACCCGGATCTTGCCTTCGCGGAAGCCTTCCAGGGTCTTGATCCGCTTGTGCTGCGGCACGTCGCCGGACAGCTGGGCGGCGTTCACCCCGTCGCGCACCAGGCGTTCCTCGATGCGCCGCACTTCATCCTTGCGGTTGGCGAAGACCATGACCCGTTCCCAGCCGTTGTCGGTGACCAGGTTGTACAGCAGCTTGTACTTGTCGGCCCCGGCCACGGCATAAATGTGCTGTTCGACGTTTTCGCTGGCGACGTTCTCGGCCTCGATCTCGACGATCGCCGGATCGGTGGTCCATTGCTTGGCCAGGTTCATCACGTCATCGGTGAAGGTGGCGGAGAACAGCAGGGTCTGGCGTTCGCTCTTGGGCGGGGTCTGGCGGATGATCTGCCGCACCTGCGGGATGAAGCCCATGTCGAGCATGCGGTCGGCTTCGTCCAGCACCATCACTTCGACCATGTCCAGGTGCACGTCGCCGCGCTGGTTGAAGTCCAGCAGACGGCCCGGGGTGGCTACCAGGATGTCGCAGTGGCGGGCTTCCAGGTGCTTGAGCTGTTTGTCGAAGTCCATGCCGCCGACGAAGGTCATGACGTTGAGGCCGGTGTACTTGGTCAGCGCCGCGGCGTCCTTGGCGATCTGCACCACCAGCTCCCGGGTCGGGGCAATGATCAGCGCCCGTGGCTCGCCCATGTAGCGCTCTTTGGGCGGCGGGGTCTGCAGCAACTGGGTGATGATCGAGATCAGGAACGCGGCGGTCTTGCCGGTGCCGGTCTGGGCCCGGCCGATGGCGTCCTTGCCCGCCAGGGTATAGCCCAGCACCTGGGCCTGGATCGGCGTGCAATAAGGAAAGCCCAGGTCCTGGATGGCGTGCATCAGTTCCGGTGCCAGCTTGAAGTCGTGGAAACGGGTCTTGCCTTCCTGGGGTTCGACCACGAAGTCTTCAAGTTTCCAGGTACTGGCGGGCGGCTTGGGTGCGCGCGGACGGCGCGGCTGCTCAGGCTTGGGTTGCTCGGCCTTGGGCTTCTCTTGGCGTGGCGCTTTGGGAGCAGAAGGGGCGGCCGGTGTGTTCACCGGTTCTTTTTTAGCTGCGGTAGCGGGTGCGCTCCGTTCCGGCTGACGGCCGTCATTACGGCTGCTGGAACTGGGGGAAGGGGCACTGGGGCCTGGCGCGAGCGGCTCAGCCTCGCTTTTACCGAAGATTTTCTTGAGTGCTTTGAGCACGGTCATCTCATCAATTGGTTAAGGAATGTACGCCGGCCAGTGTAATGCAAGAAACGGGCGCGGCGTAGTCTGTTGCTCTGGCCCCCGGTTGGAGGCGGATTTTCTAGCGCAAACGCTCGTTCAGCCAGGTGCCGATATCGCTGATTTCTTCTGGTAACACCTCGTGCCCCATTGGGTATTCCTGCCATGTCACGGTGACACCATGCTGCTTCAAATACTCGTAGGCGGTGCGGCCCATGGCGTTTTGCACCACTTCGTCGTACTGGCCATGCAGCGACAGCACCGGAATCCGCTGTTGGCTGGCGGAAAGTTGCAGTTCGTCGCCAAAGGTCGGTGCGTAAGTGGAGAGGGCAAGCACGCCACCCAACGGACCCTGCCACTTGAGGAAGGCGGTGTGCAGTACGACGGCGCCCCCCTGGGAGAAACCTGCCAGGAAAATTCGCGAGGCGTCTATTCCGCTGGCGCGTTGCTCTTCGATAAGTCTGATGACTTCATCGGATGATTCGTCGAGCTGTTCACGACTGATCGCACGAGCCGGGTTCATGGCCAAAATGTCGTACCAACTGGGCATGGCATATCCGCCATTGATGGTCACGGCACGGGTCGGCGCCTGGGGCAGGACGAAGCGGGTGCTCAAGAGTTTTTCCTGCAGCATCTCGGCCACCGGCAGGAAGTCGTAACGGTCCGCTCCCAGGCCGTGAAGCCAGATCACACAGGCATCTGCGGGCTTGCTGGGCTGAAGAATCAAGGGCTCGGTCATGGCTGCTCCATTTTTGTGCGTGCGCGCTGATTGAGTGCGAGGTCAAGGGGCGCGCCCGGTTGATCGGTGAAGAAGATGTCGCACGGTTGAACGTTTTGCTATTGACCACTGGCTGAAACGCTTTAGCCGAAACTGTGGTACGGGCTTTGCTATGGCTCAGAAAGAGGAGTGGAAGTGATAGCACTCTCTGCCGGCGGTAACACTAACAGGCTACCGCGGGCGATGGCATAGCCAACCTCCTCTGATACAGGTTCGCCAATGGCCGCTACGGGCTTTGCGAACTGCAAAGGGCTACAGCCCGTTCGGCCGATTGGTGAGATGTAGGCCCCCCATTACGTGGATTTCTCCTACTAGACTCATAGCGAAGGTCTTACGCCGCTTGACCCCATAAAAAAGCCTACACGGGTCAACAGCGCCTCATGAGGGTGCGGCAGGACTCAAGCTCCGACACAACAAGAGCAAAACTGGAGGTTTGAATGAAGATGTTGAAATCCACCCTGGCCGCTGTCACGGCGGCCACGGTCCTGGCTACAAGCGGTTTCGCACAGGCGGGTGCGACTCTGGATGCAGTACAGAAGAAAGGTTTCGTACAGTGCGGCGTCAGTGATGGTCTGCCGGGCTTCTCGGTACCGGATGCGACCGGCAAGATCCTCGGGATCGACGCCGACGTTTGCCGCGCAGTGGCTGCTGCAGTATTCGGTGACGCGACCAAGGTCAAGTTCAGCCAGTTGAACGCCAAGGAGCGCTTCACCGCGCTGCAATCCGGCGAAATCGACGTGCTGTCGCGCAACACCACCTGGACCAGCTCTCGCGACGCGGGCATGGGCCTGATGTTTGCCGGTGTCACTTACTACGACGGCATCGGCTTCCTGGTGAACAACAAACTGGGTGTGAAAAGTGCCAAGGAGCTGGACGGTGCGACCATCTGTATTCAAGCCGGTACCACTACCGAGCTGAACGTGTCGGACTACTTCCGTGGCAATGGTCTGAAATACACCCCGATTACCTTTGACACTTCCGATGAAAGCGCCAAGTCCCTGGAATCCGGACGTTGCGACGTGCTGACATCCGACAAGTCCCAGCTTTACGCACAGCGCAGCAAGCTGGCGACCCCGACCGATTATGTCGTGCTGCCGGAAACCATCTCCAAGGAGCCGCTGGGCCCGGTGGTGCGTAAGGGCGACGAAGAGTGGTTCAGCATCGTCAAGTGGACCCTGTTCGCCATGCTCAACGCCGAAGAGGCGGGCATCACTTCGAAAAACGTCGAAGCTGAAGCCAAGTCGACCAAGAACCCTGATGTGGCACGTCTGCTGGGCGCGGACGGTGAATACGGCAAAGACCTGAAACTGCCGAAGGACTGGGTAGTACAGATCGTCAAGCAAGTAGGTAACTACGGTGAAGTGTTCGAGAAGAACCTCGGCAAGAGCACGCCACTGGCCATCGACCGCGGCCTGAACGCGCTGTGGAACAACGGCGGCATCCAATACGCACCACCTGTGCGCTGATGGTTCTATCACCCGGCGGGCCAACCGCCGGGTGATGTTCTGTTCCATTATTCCTGGGGCACTTCATGCAAAATTCTATCGGCGCACCCAAGCAGAGGCTTAGCCTCAGCGATCCGCGTGTGCGCGCCTGGCTGTTCCAGATCATCACCCTCGTGGCGGTGGTTTCGCTGGGCTGGTTTCTGTTCGACAACACGCAAACCAACCTTCAGCACCGGGGTATCACCTCGGGTTTCGACTTTCTTGAGCGCAGCGCCGGTTTCGGCATCGCTCAACACCTGATTGCCTACACCGAAGCGGACAGCTATGCCCGGGTCTTCGTCATCGGCCTGCTCAATACGCTGCTGGTGACCTTTATCGGGGTAATCCTGGCGACCCTGCTGGGGTTCATCATCGGGGTGGCGCGGCTGTCGCAGAACTGGATCATCAACAAGCTGGCGACGGTGTATGTGGAAGTGTTCCGCAACATTCCGCCGCTGCTGCAGATCCTGTTCTGGTACTTCGCGGTGTTCCTGACCATGCCGGGGCCGCGCAACAGCCACAACTTCGGCGACACCTTCTTTGTCAGCAGCCGGGGCCTGAACATGCCGGCGGCGCAAATGGCCCCGGGGTTCTGGGCGTTCGTGGCGAGTGTGGTGCTGGCCATCGTCGCCATCGTGCTGATGTGCCGCTGGGCCAACAAACGCTTTGAAGAAACCGGGGTGCCGTTCCACAAGTTCTGGTGCGGATTGGCGCTGCTGCTGGTGATTCCGGCGTTGTGCACCCTGTTGTTCGGTTCGCCGGTGCATTGGGAGTTGCCGAAGCTGCAAGGCTTCAACTTCGTTGGCGGCTGGGTGCTGATTCCCGAGCTGCTGGCCCTGACCCTGGCCCTGACCGTCTACACCGCGGCATTCATCGCCGAGATCGTGCGCTCCGGGATCAAGTCGGTGAGCCACGGCCAGACCGAGGCGGCCCGCTCCCTGGGGCTGCGCAACGGCCCGACCCTGCGCAAGGTGATCATTCCCCAGGCCCTGCGGGTGATCATTCCGCCGTTGACCAGCCAATACCTGAACCTGGCGAAGAACTCGTCCCTGGCCGCGGGTATCGGCTACCCGGAAATGGTTTCGCTGTTCGCCGGCACGGTGCTCAACCAGACCGGCCAGGCCATCGAGGTCATTGCCATCACCATGAGCGTGTACCTGGCGATCAGCATCAGCATTTCCCTGCTGATGAACTGGTACAACAAGCGCATTGCGCTGATCGAGCGGTGAGGAAGCGCCCATGACAACTCATACTTTCAAGCCCGACATGCCGCCGCCCAGCCGCAGTATCGGCGTGCTGGCGTGGATGCGCGCCAACATGTTTTCCAGCTGGCTCAACACCCTGTTGACCCTGTTTGCCTTCTACCTGATCTACCTGGTGGTGCCGCCGCTCCTGCATTGGGCGATCCTCGACGCCAACTGGGTCGGCACCACCCGTGCCGATTGCACCAAGGACGGCGCCTGCTGGGTGTTCATCCAGCAGCGTTTCGGCCAGTTCATGTATGGCTACTACCCGGTGGAACTGCGCTGGCGGGTGGACCTGACCGTGTGGCTGGCGGTGATCGGCGTGGCGCCGTTGTTCATCTCGCGCTTTGCCCGCAAGGCGATCTACGGCTTGTGTTTCCTGGTGTGGTACCCGGTGGTTGCCTACACCTTGCTGCATGGCGGTTACCTGGGCTTGAGCAATGTCGCCACCAGCCAATGGGGCGGTCTGATGCTGACCCTGGTGATCGCCACGGTGGGGATTGCCGGAGCCCTGCCGCTGGGGATCCTGCTGGCATTGGGGCGACGCTCCAACCTGCCGGCGATTCGCGTGGTCTGCGTGACCTTCATCGAGTTCTGGCGCGGCGTGCCGCTGATCACCGTGCTGTTCATGTCCTCGGTGATGCTGCCGCTGTTCCTGCCCGAGGGCATGAACTTCGACAAGCTGTTGCGGGCCCTGATCGGGGTGATCCTGTTCCAGTCGGCCTATGTGGCCGAGGTGGTGCGCGGTGGCTTGCAAGCCATTCCCAAGGGCCAGTACGAAGCCGCTGCGGCCATGGGCCTGGGTTATTGGCGGGCCATGGGCCTGGTGATTCTGCCCCAGGCCCTGAAGCTGGTGATTCCCGGCATCGTCAACACCTTCATCGCCCTGTTCAAGGACACCAGCCTGGTGATCATCATCGGCCTGTTCGACCTGCTCAACAGCGTCAAGCAAGCCGCCGCCGATCCCAAATGGCTGGGCATGGCCACCGAAGGCTATGTCTTCGCGGCCCTGGTGTTCTGGATTTTCTGTTTCGGTATGTCCCGCTACTCCATGCATCTGGAGCGTAAGTTGGACACAGGCCACAAGCGTTAGGAGTATCTCCATGAGTGAAGCGAACAAAAAGCCTGTGGGCCCTGAAGGCATTATTCAGATGCAGGGTGTGAACAAGTGGTACGGCCAGTTCCACGTGTTGAAGGACATCAACCTCAACGTCAGGCAGGGTGAGCGCATCGTGCTGTGCGGGCCTTCGGGCTCGGGCAAGTCCACCACCATCCGCTGCCTCAACCGCCTGGAAGAGCACCAGCAGGGACGCATCGTGGTGGATGGCGTCGAGCTGACCAACGACCTCAAGCAGATCGAGGCCATTCGCCGGGAAGTGGGCATGGTGTTCCAGCACTTCAACCTGTTCCCGCACCTGACCATCCTGCAAAACTGCACCCTGGCGCCGATGTGGGTGCGCAAGATGCCCAAGCGCAAGGCCGAGGAAATCGCCATGCACTATCTGGAGCGGGTGCGCATTCCGGAGCAGGCCAACAAGTACCCGGGCCAGCTGTCCGGTGGCCAGCAGCAACGGGTGGCGATTGCCCGGGCGCTGTGCATGAAGCCCAAGATCATGCTGTTCGACGAACCCACCTCGGCCCTGGACCCGGAAATGGTCAAGGAGGTGCTCGATACCATGATCGGCCTGGCGGAAGACGGCATGACCATGCTCTGCGTGACCCATGAAATGGGCTTTGCCCGCACCGTGGCCAATCGGGTGATCTTCATGGACAAGGGCGAAATCGTCGAGCAGGCGGCCCCCAACGACTTCTTCGACAACCCGCAGAACGACCGCACCAAGCTGTTCCTGAGCCAGATCCTGCATTGATCCTGATGCACGGCTGGCGCTGACGATAAACCCGGACTGGCTCCGGGTTTATTTTTGCCCGGCATTCAGCTGCCGGCAGCGCCGAGCTGTGGTTCGGGGTGGTCGCCCAAGGCTGAGGGCGCCAGCCGTGGTTCGCCAAGCTCCAGTACGTCCTTCATCAACCGTGGGTGGCGATCCAGCAGGCGCATCAGCACGTACAGCGGTTGGGGCACGCCGACTTCGCCGCGCTCGTAACGGGAAAAGGCGTTGTGCCCGCCGCCGGACAGCAGTTTGACCGCTTCTTTCTGCGAGAGGTGCAGCTTGCGGCGGATGCGCTTCAGGTCGGCGGCGACGTTCTGCCGGTACTCCTCCAGCAAGTGGTCGCCCGCGGCGGCATAGCGCTCTGCACTCTGGGCATCGAATTCGATTTCACCGCACTCCTGGCATTCCCAGCCCGCCAGGCCATGGAGCTGACGCTGCAGGTGCCGGTAGTCGATGAGCTCGCTGCGCTGCTCGAAGGCCAGCATGCCGGTGGGAGCGCCGCAGCTGTAGCATTGTTGTCGTTTCATGTCTCTGCCTCCTTGAAGGAGATCACTGGAGGCCCTGCACCGGGGCGGTAGGTGACCTTGATGTAGAGCGTCCGGTTATCGATGCGGGTGTAATACACGTCCTGCCACAGCCGGTGATCGCCATAGGTGGTCATCGATTTGTAGAACAGGCTGCCCTGCAGTCCGGCGATCACTCGTTGCATGGCGGCCAGGGACAATCCGAGTTCCTTGCCGCAGCGCAATGCGCTTCGAGTGAAGGCGTGTGCTCCATGCCGAACGACCTGTGCCTTGATCAGCGACAGGTCGTAATGAGGTGTTTTCTTTTCCATGAGACACCCTTGAGGCTTGACCGAAATTACCCTTATAGGGTTTTTTGTCAAGGCCTGTTTGCCTTGGCGAAAGTGCCTCCTCCAGCCTAAATCGTTGAACTCTCGGAAAAGCCTGAATACCATGTCGGACAATTCATCCGATGATTGGATGATTGAGCGAGTCCCATGAGCGAAACATCCCCCCTGATCAAAAAATCCCTGGTTGACCAGGCCCTGGAACAACTGCGCAAACGCATCAACAGCGGTGCCTGGCGGGTCGGCCAGCGCTTGCCCACCGAACCGGAACTGGCCCAAGAACTGGGCATCAGCCGCAATACCGTGCGCGAAGCCATGCGAGTGCTGGCGTTCTCCGGACTGATCGAGATCCGCCAGGGCGACGGCAGCTACCTGCGAGCGGTGGCCGATCCACTGGACATGCTCCAGGCCCTGTCCCAGTGCTCCCTGGAACAGGCCCGGGAGACCCGGCAAATCCTCGAAGTGGAGGCGGTCGGCCTGGCGGCCCTGCGCCGCACCGACGAGGACCTGCAGGCCCTGAACCAAGCCTTGCAGGCCAGCAGCGGGCATTTTCATGGTGACCTGGAGAGCTACATCGCCTGCGACCTGGTCTTTCACCAGCGCCTGGTGGATGCCGCCCACAACCCGACCCTCAGCCAGCTGTACCGCTATTTTTCCAGCGTGGTGGGCGCGCAGTTGCGCCAGACCTTGACCCAGGCTCCGCGTCGCCAGGACGTCTTCGATCTCCATCAGCATCTGCTGGATGCCATCGAACAGGGCGACCCCGAGCAGGCCAAGCAGTTGTCCCGCCAGTTGATCAACGAATCCTGAATCCGAGACCTTCATGTCCAATCACCAGGTACCCCCGAATACCCCGTCTGCTCCTCGGCGTCCTGCCGAACTCGAAGAGCTGCTGATCGACGCCGAGGCCGATGACGAGGAGCTTCAGCAGGCCCCACCCGCGGTGCGCCGGCCCTGGCTGTTGCTGCTGGGGCTGATTCTGGTGGCGCTGAACCTGCGTCCGGCGCTGTCGAGCATGGCGCCGTTGCTCAGCGATGTGTCGCAGCAACTGGGGCTGTCAGCCGCCAAGGCCGGCCTGCTGACCACTCTGCCGGTGCTGTGCCTGGGCTTGTTCGCGCCTTTGGCGCCGCTGCTGGCCCGGCGTTTTGGTGCCGAGCGGGTGGTGCTGGGGATTCTCCTGACCCTGGCCCTGGGCATTGTGCTGCGCAGTTCCCTGGGGGAGTTCGGCGTCTTTGCCGGGAGCATCCTGGCCGGCGCCAGCATCGGCGTGATCGGGGTGCTGCTGCCGGGCATCGTCAAGCGCGATTTTGCCCGCCATGCAGGCACCATGACCGGGGTCTACACCATGGCCCTGTGCCTGGGGGCAGCGATGGCGGCAGGCGCGACGGTGCCCCTGAGCCAGCACTTCGGTAGCAATTGGGCCATGGGCCTGGGGTTCTGGGTC
Source organism: Pseudomonas sp. Os17 (assembly GCF_001547895.1). Lineage (NCBI taxonomy): Bacteria > Pseudomonadati > Pseudomonadota > Gammaproteobacteria > Pseudomonadales > Pseudomonadaceae > Pseudomonas > Pseudomonas sp. Os17. Next base: position 1,175,642 of record NZ_AP014627.1, read on the forward strand.
GTGCCGGCGCTGGCGGCGGCGCTGTTCTGGTTGCCGCAAGTGGGGCACAAACACGGCGCCCATCATGTCGCCTTCCGTGTGCGCGGGTTGCTGCGTGATCGCCTGGCCTGGCAGGTCACCCTGTACATGGGCCTGCAGTCCTCCCTGGCCTACATCGTGTTTGGCTGGCTGCCGTCGATCCTGATCGGCCGCGGGCTGAGTCCGACCCAGGCCGGACTGGTGCTCTCCGGATCGGTGATCGTGCAACTGGCCAGCTCCCTGGCGGCGCCCTGGCTGGCGACCCGCGGCAAGGACCAGCGCCTGGCCATCGTGATGGTCATGCTGATGACCCTGGGCGGCCTGTTCGGTTGCCTGTATGCGCCGCTGGACGGCTTGTGGGGTTGGGCGATCCTGCTGGGCCTGGGGCAGGGCGGCACTTTCAGCCTGGCCCTGACCCTGATCGTGCTGCGCTCGCGGGACACCCATGTGGCGGCCAACCTGTCGAGCATGGCCCAGGGCATCGGTTACACCCTGGCGTCCATGGGGCCCTTTGCGGTGGGGCTGGTGCACGACTGGACCGGTGGCTGGAACGCCGTGGGCTGGATCTTCGCCGTGTTGGGCAGCGGGGCGATCATCGCCGGCCTGGGCGCCGGTCGTTCGCTGTATGTGCAGGTGCAAAGCGAGAAAATCTGACGGACTTCGCTGTCGGTATTTGCCTGGCAAATGCCGATAGTCTTCCCGAGGCATGGGGATTATTGTGCTGGCATTCCCTTGCCTTTCCGGAGTCTGTCCATGAGTGATGCCCAGCGCGCCCTGATCACCGAGTTCTACCAGGCCTTCCAGCGGCTCGATGCCGAGGCCATGAGCGCCTGTTATACCGAGGATGTGCTGTTCAGCGATCCGGCCTTCGGTGAATTGCGCGGACGTGATGCCGGTGACATGTGGCGCATGCTCACGTCCCGGGCCAAGGACTTTTCCCTGACCTTCGATCAGGTGCGTGCCGATGGGAACACCGGCAGCGCGCATTGGGTGGCCACCTACCTGTTCAGCCAGACCGGCAACACCGTGGTCAATGACATTCAGGCGCGCTTCGTGTTTCGCGACGGCAAGATCTGCGAGCACCACGATCATTTCGACATGTGGCGTTGGGCGCGTCAGGCCCTCGGGGCCAAGGGCCTGTTGCTGGGCTGGACGCCGCTGCTCAAGAACGCCGTTCGCGCTCAGGCCCGCAAGGGCCTCAAGGCCTTCCAGGGCGGTCGCTGAAAGCCATCCTCTGTTAAGATCGCGGCTGGTTATCCACAGGCCCCGATTCTTTTTGTGAGCAGCCCTGATCCAACCCCCGCAATTGCCGCCGAGCGGCCTGCGCCTGCCAGCAAACCCTGGTTTGTGTACCTGGTGCGCGCGGCCAATGGCGCTCTCTACTGCGGCATCAGCGACGACCCGGTGAAGCGCTTTGCCAAGCACCAGAGTGGCAAGGGCGCGCGTTTCTTTCTCTCCAGCCCGGCGGTGGCCCTGGTCTACACCGAAGCCTGCCGAGACAAGAGCGAGGCCCTGCGCCAGGAGCGGCTGATCAAGAAACTCAGGAAGAGCGCCAAGGAGTGCCTGGTGGCCGCGGCCAGTGCAGCGGCATCAATCTGACTGATAGGTTCTCATCAGTTGGATCTGTAGGCCGTCCACGGATTGCGCGCTAAGCTTCAGCGCTCTCCCTCTTGTGGCGGACCCCAGCATGTCAGAGTTGATTCTCCACCATTACCCGACCTCTCCCTTCGCGGAAAAAGCCCGCTTGCTCCTGGGGTTCAAGGGCCTGTCCTGGCGCTCCGTGAAGATCTCCCCGGTCATGCCCAAACCCGACCTGACGGCCCTGACCGGCGGCTATCGCAAGACCCCGGTGTTGCAGATCGGGGCGGACATCTATTGCGACACGGCCTTGATCGCGCGCCGCCTGGAGCGGGAGAAAGCCTCGCCGGCGCTGTTCCCCGAAGGCCAGGAAATGATCAGCGCGACCTTCGCCGCCTGGGTCGACTCGGTGGTGTTCCAGCATGCGGTGACCCTGGTGTTCCAGCCCGAGTCGGCAGCCGTGCGCTTTGGCAAGCTGCCGCCGGAAGCGGTCAAGGCCTTCATGGCCGACCGCGCCGGGTTGTTCAGTGGCGGCAGCGCCAGCCGTCTGCCCCTGGACGTGGCCAAGCATCAATGGCCGACCATCATGGTGCGCCTGGAGCAGCAACTGCAGCGCGAGCCGGGGGACTTCCTGTTTGGCGAACCGTCGATTGCCGATATCGCCCTGGCGCACCCGCTGTGGTTCCTCAAGGGCACGCCGGTGACCGCACCGCTGGTGGACGAGTATCCGGCGGTATCCGCCTGGTTGGCGCGGGTGCTGGGCTTTGGTCATGGCTCCTTCACCGAGCTGAGTGCCGAAGAGGCCCTTGAGGTGTCGCGCAGCGCTACGCCGGCGCCGCTGCCGGATGAGCGGTTTGTCGATCCCAATGGCTTTGTGGCAGGGCAGCAGGTGGTGATTGCTGCGACCGACTATGGCGTCGATCCGGTGGCGGGCGAGTTGCTGTTTGCCGGCACTGAAGAGTTGATCCTGCGTCGCGAAGATTCGCGCGCCGGTGTGGTCCACGTGCACTTCCCGCGGTTGGGTTTCCGTATCCAGGCACAGTGATCCACACCTGTAGGCGCTGGCTTGCCAGCGAAGGCGTCCTCAAGATCGATGCTCGATCTACTGGCCCTTTCGCTGGCAAGCGGAGCGCCGCCCGGCCGGCTCCGACTAAGGTTTCAGCGCAGCCATGATCGCGTCGGGGTCGTAGGTACGGATCAGGCTGCCATTCACGTCCAGGATCGGAATCCCGGCACCGCCTAGGGCGGTATAGGCCTGACGCGCCTCGGCATCTTTCTCGATGTCGAACTCCCGGTAGGGAATGCCCTTCTGATCGAGAAAGCGCCGGGTGGCCTTGCAGTAGCCGCACCAGTCGGTGGCGTACAGCACCACCCGGGCCTGGCTGCGGATCGCTTCGCTGACCACCGCCGAAGGGTTGAACAGGCGCTCGATCTTGCCCCAGTGCTGGTAGATCACCACCACCAGCAGGATCAGCAAGAACTTCTTCAATACCCCCTGGAGCATCAGTTGCGGCGCTTGAGCTGGTCGGTCAGTTGGGTCGGCAGGCCCTTGATGATCAGGGTCCCGGCTTCTTCGTCGTACTCGATCTTCGAGCCCAGCAGGTGGGCTTCGAAGCTGATGGACAAGCCTTCGGCGCGGCCGGTGAAGCGGCGGAACTGGTTGAGGGTGCGTTTGTCCGCGGGAATCTCCGGCGACAGCCCGTAATCCTTGTTGCGGATGTGATCGTAGAAGGCCTTGGGGCGGTCTTCGTCGATCAGTTCCGAGAGCTCCTCCAGGCCCATGGGCTCGCCGAGCTTGGCCTGGCTGCTGGCGTAGTCCACCAGGGTCTTGGTCTTTTCCCGGGCCGACTCTTCCGGCAGATCCTCGCTTTCGACGAAGTCGCTGAAGGCCTTGAGCAGGGTGCGGGTTTCGCCCGGGCCGTCGACGCCTTCCTGGCAGCCGATGAAGTCGCGGAAGTACTCCGAGACCTTCTTGCCGTTCTTGCCCTTGATAAAGGAGATGTACTGCTTGGACTGCTTGTTGTTCTGCCACTCGGAGATGTTGATCCGCGCCGCCAGGTGCAGCTGGCCCAGGTCCAGGTGGCGGGACGGCGTCACGTCCAACTGGTCGGTCACGGCCACGCCTTCGCTGTGGTGCAGCAGGGCGATGGCCAGGTAGTCGGTCATGCCCTGTTGGTAATGAGCAAACAGCACGTGGCCGCCCACTGACAGGTTGGATTCCTCCATCAGCTTCTGCAGGTGTTCCACCGCCACCCGGCTGAACGCGGTGAAGTCCTGGCCGCCGTCCAGGTACTCCTTCAGCCAGCCGCTGAAGGGAAACGCGCCGGACTCGGGATGGAACAGTCCCCAGGCTTTGCCCTGTTTGGCGTTATAGCTTTCGTTGAGGTCGGCGAGCATGTTCTCGATGGCCGCGGACTCTGCCAGTTCGGAGTCTCGGGCATGAAGAACTGCGGGGCTGCCGTCGGGTTTTTTGTCGATCAGGTGGACGATGCAATGACGGATCGGCATGGGCTTCTCGGCTGATTGAAGGGGGAGGGCGGGCTCCCCGAAAAAGTGCCCAGTGTACCGCAGCCGAGGGTTCGGGCGCGGTTTGCCGGGCGATGAACGGCTCGTCGGTAACGCTTATGCATTTTTTTACCGATTTAGAGCAATAAAGCTGACCAAATGGCTAGGTAGAGGCGGATATTTCCCCGTCTGTGTGCTAGTTTTGCCCCGTCTTACGCGATGTCTCAGCGTTAAGCGTGCATTCAGCATTTGTCGGGTCGAACCAAACCCTGATTTCGGTATCTATAACCCCGATCTGTCGTGGTTGTAACCGGGGTGCCAGATTCACAAGATCTGGCTCGATGGCTGACACTGCACTCTGCAATCCAAATGAATTTGATAGGGAAGGAACACCACAATGGCTATTACTAAAGACCAACTGATCGCTGATATCGCTGAAGCTATCGACGCGCCGAAAACCACCGCGCGTAACGCTCTGGACCAACTGGCCCAGATCGTTGCTGATCAATTGGAAAATGGCGGCGAAATCACTCTGCCAGGTATCGGCAAGCTGAAAGTGACCGAGCGTCCTGCCCGTACTGGCCGTAACCCATCGACTGGCGCTGCCATCGAAATCGCTGCCAAGAAAGTTATCAAGCTGGTAGTGGCTAAAGGCCTGACCGACGCTGTTAACAAGTAAGACTTGCAGTGAAACCGTGCTCAGAAGTTCTCCGGGCACGGTTTGTGTGACACCGATTCACGCAAGGTGAATCGTCTTTGCCTCCCCCGCCTCTCAAGTTTTTCCTCAGTTCTTCCTGACCCAGCGTTCCTGACTCCAGGCCTGTTGCTGTGCCTTGTCCTTGAAGGTCCAGGCGACGAAGCGGCTCTGTTTCTGTCCCTGGGACATCTCCACCACCTGGCTTTCCAGGGCGCCGGCCTTTTTCAGTGCGCTTTCAATCGCCGGCAGGTTCGAAGCCTTTGACACCAGGGTGCTGAACCACAGCACTTGCTGGCCGACGTTTGCGCTCTCGCTGATCAACTGGCTGACGAAGCGGATCTCGCCACCTTCGCACCACAGCTCCCGGGCCTGCCCGCCAAAGTTCAGCACCGGCAGCTTGCGCTTGGGATCGGCCTTGCCCAGGGCTCGCCATTTGCGCTGGCTACCGCGGGTGGCTTCATCCAGGGAGGCGTGGAACGGCGGGTTGCACATGGTCAGGTCGAAACGCTCGGTGCTTTCCAGCAGGCCGTTGAGGATCTGCCTGGGATTGCCCTGCTGGCGCAGGCTGATGGCCTTGTTCAAGCCGTTGGTCTGGACGATGGCCTTGGCGGCGGCCAGGGCGGTGCTGTCGATGTCCGAACCGAGGAACTGCCAGCGGTAGTCGCTGTAGCCGATCAGCGGATAGATGCAGTTGGCGCCGACCCCGACGTCCAGCACCCGTACCGCCGCGCCACGCGGGATTTCACCCTGGTTGTGGCTGGCCAGCAGGTCGGCGAGGAAATGCACGTAGTCGGCGCGACCGGGCACGGGTGGGCACAGGAAGTCCGCCGGAATGTCCCAGTGGGCAATGCCGTAGAAGGCCTTGAGCAGGGCGCGGTTGAACACCCGCACGGCCGCCGGGTCGGCAAAATCGATGCTTTCCTTGCCGTAGGGATTGAGGATCACGAACTGCCCCAGCTCCGGGGTGCTCTTGATCAGTTGCGGGAAGTCGTAACGCCCCTGGTGACGATTGCGCGGATGCAGGCTGGCCTTTTCCCGGGGCGCGGCGGTTTTTGGGGCGGCGGGCTTGGGCTTTTTGCGCGCAGGCTTGGGTGTGCTGGGGGCGGTCATGGGGGATCGATTCGGGGCTGGTTCAAAGTGGCGGGCATTGTCACACAGGAGCAGCGGTAAGTTTCAAGCGGTGAGCGACAAGTGATGCCAGCCTCCGCGCCGCCCAAGACAAGGCGCATAAAAAAGGGAGGCCTGTATGGGCCTCCCTTTTTCACACTGCGCGAATATTCGTTACAGGCTGGAAATCCGTGCGTGCTGTTCCGCCAGCTTGCCCAGGGCCTGTTCGGCCTCGGCCAGTTTGGCGCGTTCCTTCTCGATCACTTCCGCCGGTGCCTTGTCGACGAAGGAAGCGTTGGACAGTTTGCCGCCCACGCGCTGCACTTCGCCCTGCAGACGCTGGATTTCCTTGTCCAGACGGGCCAGTTCCGCGCCCTTGTCGATCAGGCCGGCCATCGGCACCAGCACTTCCATCTCGCCCACCAGGGCGGTGGCGGACAGCGGTGCTTCATCGCCGGCGCCCAGTACGGTGATGGATTCGAGCTTGGCCAGCTTCTTCAGCAAGGCTTCGTTCTCGGTCAGGCGACGCTGGTCTTCGGCACCGGCGTTCTTCAGGAACAGGGCCAGGGGCTTGCCCGGACCGATGTTCATTTCCGCGCGAATGTTGCGAGTGCCGAGCATCAGGCCCTTGAGCCATTCGATGTCGTCTTCGGCGGCCTGGTCGATGCGGGCTTCGTTAGCCACCGGCCAGGGTTGCAGCATGATGGTCTTGCCGGTGCTACCGGCCAGCGGCGCCAGGCGCTGCCAGATCTCTTCGGTGATGAACGGCATGAACGGATGCGCCAGGCGCAGGGCCACTTCCAGTACCCGCACCAGGGTGCGACGGGTGCCGCGCTGGCGTTCAACCGGCGAGTTCTCGTCCCACAGCACCGGCTTGGACAGCTCCAGGTACCAGTCGCAGTACTGGTTCCAGATGAACTCGTACAGGGCCTGGGCGGCCAGGTCGAAACGGAACTGGTCGAGCTGGCGGGTGACTTCGGCTTCAGTGCGCTGCAGTTGCGAGATGATCCAGCGGTCCGCCAGGGACAGCTCGTAGGCCTCGCCGTTCTGGCCGCAGTCCTCGCCCTTGTCCAGCACGTAGCGCGCGGCGTTCCAGATCTTGTTGCAGAAGTTGCGGTAACCCTCGACGCGACCCATGTCGAACTTGATGTCGCGGCCGGTGGTGGCCAGGGAGCAGAAGGTGAAACGCAGGGCGTCGGTGCCATAGCTGGCGATGCCGTCGGCGAATTCGGCGCGGGTCTGCTTCTCAATGGCTTTCTGCAACTTGGGCTGCATCAGGCCGGTGGTGCGCTTTTGCACCAGGGTTTCGAGGTCGATGCCGTCGATGATGTCCAGCGGGTCGAGGACGTTGCCCTTGGACTTGGACATCTTCTGGCCCTGGCCGTCGCGGACCAGGCCGTGCACGTACACGGTCTTGAACGGAACCTGCGGCGTGCCGTCTTCGTTCTTCACCAGGTGCATGGTGAGCATGATCATCCGGGCGACCCAGAAGAAAATGATGTCAAAGCCGGTGACCAGCACGTCGGTCGGGTGGAAGGTCTTGAGGAACTCGGTCTGCTCCGGCCAGCCCAGGGTGGAGAAGGTCCACAGGCCCGAACTGAACCAGGTGTCGAGTACGTCGTTGTCCTGCTGCAGGGCAACGTCCGGACCTAGGTTGTGCTTGGCCCGCACTTCGGCTTCGTCGCGGCCGACATAGACCTTGCCGGACTCGTCGTACCAGGCCGGAATGCGATGGCCCCACCACAGCTGGCGGCTGATGCACCAGTCCTGAATGTCGCGCATCCAGGAGAAGTACATGTTTTCGTACTGCTTGGGCACGAAGGCGATGCGGCCGTCTTCCACGGCGGCGATGGCCGGCTCTGCCAGCGGCTTGGTGGAGACGTACCACTGGTCGGTGAGCCACGGCTCGATCACGGTGCCGGAGCGGTCGCCCTTCGGCACTTTCAGGGCGTGGTCGTCGACGCTGACCAGCAGGCCGGCGGCGTCGAAGGCGGCCACGATCTGCTTGCGCGCTTCGAAGCGGTCCAGGCCGACGTACTCGGCCGGGATCTTGCCGTCGACGGTTTCGTTGAGGCTGCCGTCCAGGTTGAACACCTGGCAGGCCGGCAACACGGCGGCGTTCTTGTCGAAGATGTTCAGCAGCGGCAGGTTGTGGCGCTTGCCGACTTCGTAGTCGTTGAAGTCGTGGGCCGGGGTGATCTTCACGCAGCCGGTGCCGAATTCAGGGTCGCAGTAGTCGTCGGCGATGATCGGGATGCGCCGGCCCACCAGGGGCAGTTCGACGAACTGGCCGATCAGGGCCTTGTAGCGCTCGTCTTCGGGGTTCACCGCGACGGCGGAGTCGCCGAGCATGGTTTCCGGACGGGTGGTGGCGACGATCAGGTAGTCGTTGCCTTCAGCGGTCTTGGCGCCGTCGGCCAGTGGGTACTTGAGGTTCCACAGGAAGCCTTTCTCGTCATGGTTTTCCACTTCCAGATCGGAAATCGCCGTGTGCAGCTTGGTGTCCCAGTTCACCAGGCGCTTGCCGCGGTAGATCAGGCCGTCTTCGTGCAGGCGCACGAAGGCTTCCTTGACCGCTTCCGAGAGACCGTCGTCCATGGTGAAGCGCTCGCGGCTCCAGTCCACGGAGGAACCCAGGCGGCGGATCTGGCGGCTGATGTTGCCCCCGGACTGATCCTTCCATTCCCAGACTTTTTCGAGGAACTTTTCCCGGCCCAGATCGTGACGATTCTGGCCCTGGGCTTCGATCTGGCGCTCCACCAGCATCTGGGTGGCGATACCGGCGTGGTCGGTGCCCGGCTGCCACAGGGTGTTGCGACCCTGCATGCGGCGGAAGCGGATCAGGGCGTCCATGATCGCGTTGTTGAAGCCGTGGCCCATGTGCAGGCTGCCGGTGACGTTCGGCGGCGGGATCATGATGGTGTAGGAGTCGCCCGCGCCTTGCGGGGCGAAGTAGTTCTCGGACTCCCAGGTCTGGTACCAGGAAGTTTCAATGGCGTGCGGCTGGTAGGTCTTATCCATGCGCGGCGGGACCCTATTGGCATTTATTCAGGAAAAGCCGGGAAGTATAGCGGAGGGCGGCAGCAGCAAGCCACAAGCGGCAAGCGACAAGATGGCCATGCCCGGCTTTTGCGTGTGGCTTATGGTTTGCCGCTGGTGGCTGCTGCGAGCAGGCGTTCCAGGCGGGCGTCGAGGCGACGCTTGATCTCGGTTTCGATGTGTGGGGCGAAGTCGTCGATCACGTCTTGCATGATCAATTGCGCGGCGGCGCGCAGCTCGGTGTCCAGATGCAGCAGGGCGTCGGCACTGTTGCTGGCGGCTGCGGGTTTGGCTGCCGGCGTTGGCGCGGGAGCCGGGGGCGCAGCAGGGGTTGGTGCTGGTGCTGCGACTTGAGCCGGGGTCGGCGCAGGTTGCGGTTTGGCTGGCACGGCAGGGGCGGTTTCGGTGGTAGTCGGTTGCTGGCTGCCCACCATGTCGAACAGCAGGGGGATTTGCACTTCACTGCTCACGGTTTCGGTCAGCAGCGGTGGTTGCAGGTTGTCATCACCGAGCAGTTGACGGATCGACTCGAGGTCGTCCAGCAGGTGCGCGGGTTTTTGCAGCGGGTTGGGAGTGTCCATCGGGTGCTCAGAGTCGCTGTAAACGGTGATCTTGCAGAGGATAGCCCTGTTCGCGATAGAAACGGAAACTCTCGCGGGCCGCCTGACGAATAGTCGGGTCTTCCACCACAACCTCGGCAATTCGGGCAAAGCGCGGGGCGAAGGCCGGTACTTTCAGGTCCAGGTTCACCAGCAGGTCGTTGTGTTCGCCGGGGTCCTGGCCCAGGCCGAGGACGATCAAGCCTTCGGGTTCGCTTTCCGCCGGGCCGTGGGGGACGAAGGTTTCGCCCTTGAAGCGCCACAGGCGGGCATCGAGTTCATCCCGTTGCGCGGCATCGCTGCAATGCAGGTAGATGCGGTGGCCCATGCGCCAGGCCTTGTCGGTGAGCTTGCAGGCAAAATCCAGGCGCGCCGCGGGGTCCGCGCTGGGAAGGATATAAAAGTCGACTTTGGTCATTGTGGTTCCTGAGCCGGAGAGGGCGCCGCCTTCAAGCGACACCCTCCGCGGTCATGGTTTTCAGGCTTTGGCGCGGTCCAGCAGGTATTGGGTCAGCAGGGGAACCGGACGGCCGGTGGCGCCCTTGTCCTTGCCGCCGCTGGTCCAGGCGGTGCCGGCGATGTCCAGGTGCGCCCAGTTCAGGTTCTTGGTGAAGCGCGAGAGGAAGCAGGCGGCGGTGATGGTGCCGGCCTTCGGTCCGCCGATGTTGGCAATGTCGGCGAACGGGCTGTCCAGCTGCTCCTGGTACTCGTCGAACAGCGGCAGTTGCCAGGCGCGGTCGTCGGCTTGCCGGCCGGCGCTGAGCAGCTGCTCGATCAGCTCGTCGTTGTTGCCCAGCAGGCCCGAAGTATGGGCGCCCAGGGCCACGATGCAGGCACCGGTGAGGGTGGCGATGTCGATCACGGCCTGAGGCTTGAAGCGTTCGGCGTAGGTCAGGGCGTCACACAGCACCAGGCGGCCTTCGGCGTCGGTGTTGAGGATTTCCACGGTCTGGCCGCTCATGGTGGTGACGATGTCGCCAGGACGGGAAGCGCCGCCGCTGGGCATGTTCTCGGCGCAGGCGAGGATGCACACCAGGTTGATCGGCAGCTTGAGCTCCAGCACCGCACGCAGGGTGCCGAACACGCTGGCGGCGCCGCCCATGTCGTATTTCATCTCATCCATGCCGGCGCCGGGCTTGAGGCTGATGCCGCCGGTGTCGAAGGTGATGCCCTTGCCCACCAGGGCGAATGGCTTCTCGGACTTCTTGCCGCCGTTGTACTGCATGACGATCAGGCGTGGCGGCTGGTCGCTGCCCTGGCCCACGGCATAGAACGAGCCCATGCCCAGTTCCTTGATCTTCTTCTCGTCGAGGACTTCGACTTTCAGGCCCTTGAACTCTTTACCCAGGGCCTTGGCCTGTTCGCCGAGGAAGGTCGGGTGGCAGACGTTCGGCGGCAGGTTGCCCAGGTCGCGAGTGAAGGCCATGCCCTTGGCGATGGCCTGGGCGTGGGTCACGCCACGCTGGACTTCCGCCTCGGCGGCCTTGATGGTCAGCAGGGTGATTTTCTTCAGGGCGCGAGGTTCGGCCTTCTGGCTCTTGTAGCGGTCGAAGACATAGCCACCGTCCACCAGGGTTTCGGCCAGCAGGCGGGTCTTGCCGTAGCTGTCGCGGCCCTTGACCACGACTTCGTCCAGAGCCAGCACGGCGTCACTGCCGCCCAGGCCCTTGAGCGTGCTCAGTACGCCACTGATGAGCTTACGGAACGGGCGGTCGCCCAGTTCGCCATCCTTGCCGGTGCCGACCAGCAGCACGCGTTCGGCCTTGAGCTTGGCCACGCCGTGCAGCAGCAGGCTCTGGCCGACCTTGCCGGCCAGGTCGCCGCGCTTGAGCACGGCGCTGATGGCGCCGCCGCTGAGTTCGTCGAGTTGCTTGGCGACGGTGCCGAGCTTGCGGTCTTCGCCGATGGCGACCACCAGGGTGGCGGTCTTCAACGTTTCCGGGCTAACGCTTTTTACAACCAGTTCCATGTCCGGGTCCCTGAATGAATGGTCTAAGAGCGCAGGAAAGACTCCGGCGCGGGGCTTATCTATATAGAAGAAGGCGTCGCGTGCTGGCGACGACAAAGCCGCCAGTTTGAACCTCGCCGGTCGCGGCTGACAACCCTCGTATCGGCCAAGTTCGCCGCTTTAGAGCGCCGGGAGAGCATCCTCCGTGACAGGCGCGCGCAATCACAGGATAATGCGCCATCTTTTTCGGCGGCTCTGCAATTTGGAGCCGGCTCGATACGTTTGCTTGTTCGGCCGCCTTAGCCTGACAACCCTGGAGTGTCTGGTTTGATCGTCTTTCGTTATCTATCCCGCGAAATCCTGCTGACCCTGAGTGCCGTGAGTGCGGTGCTGCTGGTCATCATCATGAGCGGGCGCTTCGTCAAGTTCCTCGCTCAAGCCGCCTCGGGTGCTCTGGATCCGGGCTCGCTGTTCCTGATCATGGGCTTTCGTCTGCCGGGCTTCCTGCAACTGATCCTGCCGCTGGGGCTGTTCCTCGGCATTCTTCTGGCTTATGGCCGGCTTTATCTCGAAAGCGAGATGACCGTGTTGTCCGCGACCGGCATGAGCCAGCAGCGCCTGCTGGGCATGACCATGGTTCCGGCGGCCCTGGTGGCGCTGGTGGTGGCGTGGCTGAGCCTGAGCCTGGCGCCGCAGGGAGCCAATCAGTTCCAGTTGCTGCTGAACAAGCAGGATGCCCTGACCGAGTTCGACACCCTGGTGGCCGGACGCTTTCAGGCGCTCAATGACGGCAGCCGGGTGACTTACACCGAGCAGTTGTCGGAAGACCGGACCAATCTTTCCGGGGTGTTCATCTCCGAAAAACGCCTGAATCAGGAAAAGAAGGACCAGGGCATCTCGGTGCTGGTGGCCGAGAAGGGCCATCAGGACATCCGGCCCGACGGCAATCGTTACCTGATCCTGGAGAACGGCTACCGCTATGACGGCAACCCGGGCGAGGCCAACTACCGGGTGATCAAGTACGACACCTACGGCGTGCTGCTGGAGCGTCCGGACGTCAGCGACGAAGTCACTGATCGCGACGCCATGCCGACCCGCGATCTGATCGGCAAGGACGACCTGCGGGCCCGCGCCGAACTGCAATGGCGCCTGTCCCTGCCGTTGCTGGTCTTCATCGTGACCCTGATGGCGGTGCCGCTGTCCCGGGTCAATCCGCGCCAGGGCCGCTTCCTCAAGCTGATCCCGGCCATTCTGCTGTACATGGCGTACCTGACCATCCTGATCGCGGTGCGCGGTGCCCTGGAGAAAGGCAAGATCTCGCCTGCCCTGGGGCTGTGGTGGGTTCACCTGCTGTTCCTGGCCATTGGCCTGGGCTTGATGTACTGGGAACCGATGCGGTTGAAAATGGCGAGTCGTCGCAGCGTGAAGGAGATGGCTCGTGGTTAAGCTCGATCGCTACATCGGTAGCAGTGTGTTCATGGCCATTCTTGCAGTCCTGGGGATCATCCTCGGGCTGGCCTCGCTGTTTGCCTTCATCGATGAGATGGGCAGCGTCAGCGATACCTACACCGTGATGGACGTGATGAGCTACGTCGTCCTCACCGCTCCGCGCCGGGTGTACGAGATGCTGCCGATGGCGGCTCTGATCGGCTGTCTGATCGGCCTGGGCTCTTTGGCCAGCAACAGTGAGCTGACCATCATGCGTGCCGCCGGTGTCTCCGTCGGTCGTATCGTCTGGGCGGTCATGAAGCCCATGCTGGTGCTGATGCTGGTGGGGGTGCTGGTGGGCGAGTACGTGGCGCCGGCCACCGAGACCCAGGCCCAGGCCAGTCGCGCCCTGGCACAGGGTTCCGGCGATGCCCAGAGTTCCAAGCATGGCCTGTGGCACCGTCAGGGCGAGGAGTTCATCCACATCAACGCCGTGCAACCCAATGGCTTGCTGTATGGCGTGACCCGCTACCACTTCGATGACAATCACCACATGCTGTCGTCGAGCTTCGCCCGCCAGGCGCGCTTCCACGAGAACTACTGGCAGTTGACGGATGTCACCACCACCTATTTCCGTGAAGGTCACACCGAAGTCATCAGCGCGCCCGACGAGCGCTGGGACGTGGCCCTGAGCCCGCAACTGCTGAGCACCGTGGTGATGGCGCCGGAGTCCCTGTCGATCACTGGCTTGTGGGGCTACATCCATTACCTGGCGGATCAGGGGCTGAACAACGGTCGCTACTGGCTGGCGTTCTGGGTCAAGGTCCTGCAGCCCCTGGTGACGGCGGCCCTGGTATTGATGGCGATTTCCTTCATCTTCGGCCCGCTGCGTTCGGTGACCCTCGGTCAGCGCGTGTTCACCGGCGTGCTGGTGGGGTTCACTTTCCGCATCGCCCAGGACCTGCTGGGGCCTTCGAGCCTGGTTTTTGGCTTCTCTCCGCTGTTTGCGGTGCTGGTGCCGGCAGGCATCTGCGCCATTGCAGGCTTCTGGCTGCTGCGCCGGGCCGGTTGATTTAGCGGTTCCGCCAGGTTTTAAGCGCAGCGCCCCGGTCTCTGGATCGGGGCGTTTTTGCATTTGACAAACGCTGACAGGCGAGCGTGACGCTCGTGCCGAGTATCAGGTACAATTCCCGGCTATTTTTCGGCGGGCCATGCCTGCAGCCTTTTTGAGTGTTCATCCGTGAGTGATTTGAGTCATATCCGCAATTTCTCCATCATCGCCCACATTGACCATGGCAAGTCGACTCTGGCCGATCGCTTCATCCAGATGTGCGGCGGCCTGGCCGAGCGCGAAATGGAAGCCCAGGTTCTGGACTCCATGGACCTTGAGCGTGAGCGCGGGATCACCATCAAGGCCCACAGCGTCACCCTCTATTACAAAGCCAAAGATGGCATTACCTACCAGCTGAACTTCATCGATACCCCGGGCCACGTGGACTTCACCTATGAAGTCAGTCGCTCCCTGGCGGCCTGTGAAGGTGCGCTGCTGGTGGTGGATGCCGGCCAGGGCGTTGAAGCCCAGTCGGTAGCCAACTGCTACACCGCCATCGAGCAGGGCCTGGAAGTGATGCCGGTGCTGAACAAGATCGACCTGCCACAGGCCGATCCGGAGCGGGTCAAGGAAGAGATCGAGAAGATCATCGGTATCGATGCCACCGACGCCGTGACCTGCAGCGCCAAGACCGGCCTGGGCGTGGACGAGGTGCTCGAGCGCCTGGTGACCACCATTCCGGCGCCGACCGGCAATATCGAAGACCCGCTGCAAGCGCTGATCATCGACTCCTGGTTCGACAACTACCTGGGCGTCGTGTCCCTGGTGCGTGTGCGTCACGGCCGGGTCAAGAAAGGCGACAAGATCCTGGTCAAGTCCACCGGCAAGATCCACCTGGTGGACAGCGTCGGTGTATTCAACCCGAAACACACCGCCACTGCCGACCTCAAGGCCGGTGAAGTGGGCTTCATCATCGCCGGCATCAAGGATATTCACGGGGCGCCGGTGGGTGACACCCTGACCTTGAGTTCGACCCCGGACGTGGAAGTGCTGCCAGGCTTCAAGCGCATCCAGCCCCAGGTCTATGCCGGCCTGTTCCCGGTCAGCTCCGATGACTTCGAGGATTTCCGCGAAGCGCTGCAGAAGCTCACCCTCAACGACTCGTCGCTGCAGTACACCCCGGAAAGCTCCGATGCCCTGGGCTTCGGCTTCCGTTGCGGGTTCCTCGGCATGCTGCACATGGAGATCATCCAGGAGCGCCTGGAGCGCGAATACGACCTGGACCTGATCACCACCGCGCCGACGGTGATCTTCGAGCTGCTGCTCAAGACCGGTGAAACCATCTATGTCGACAACCCGTCCAAGCTTCCGGACCTGTCGTCGATCGAAGACATGCGCGAGCCGATCGTGCGGGCCAATATCCTTGTGCCGCAAGAGCACCTGGGCAACGTCATAACCCTGTGCATCGAGAAACGCGGTGTGCAGCATGACATGCTGTTCCTGGGCAGCCAGGTCCAGGTGACCTACGATCTGCCGATGAACGAAGTGGTACTGGATTTCTTCGATCGCCTGAAGTCCACCAGCCGCGGCTACGCGTCGCTGGATTACCACTTCGATCGCTACCAGTCAGCTAATCTGGTCAAGCTGGATGTATTGATCAACGGCGACAAGGTCGATGCCCTGGCATTGATCGTGCACCGTGACAACGCCCACTACAAAGGGCGTGCGTTGACCGAGAAGATGAAAGATCTGATTCCTCGGCAGATGTTTGACGTGGCAATCCAGGCCGCCATCGGCGGGCAGATTGTGGCGCGGACAACCGTCAAGGCCCTCAGAAAGAACGTACTGGCCAAAT
The DNA here is from genome assembly GCF_001547895.1 of Pseudomonas sp. Os17. NCBI lineage: Bacteria > Pseudomonadati > Pseudomonadota > Gammaproteobacteria > Pseudomonadales > Pseudomonadaceae > Pseudomonas > Pseudomonas sp. Os17. The sequence continues at coordinate 1,191,467 of NZ_AP014627.1, forward strand.
GCTACGGCGGCGACGTCAGCCGTAAGCGCAAGCTGTTGGAAAAGCAGAAGGCCGGTAAGAAACGCATGAAGCAAGTGGGCAACGTGGAAATTCCACAAGAAGCCTTCCTTGCCGTGCTCAGGTTGGATAGTTAGGTCCTATGTCACTAAATTTCCCGCTGTTGCTGGTCATCGCTGTCTTCGTATGCGGTTTCTTGGCGTTGCTCGATCTGGTGTTTCTCGCACCGCGTCGACGCGCGGCCATCGCCAACTATCAGGGCAGCGTCAGCCAGCCGGATGGGCTGGTGGTCGAGAAGCTGAACAAGGAACCGCTGCTGGTTGAATACGGCAAGTCGTTCTTTCCGGTGTTGTTCATTGTCCTGGTGCTGCGTTCGTTCCTGGTGGAACCGTTCCAGATTCCGTCGGGCTCGATGAAACCGACCCTGGATGTCGGCGACTTCATCCTGGTGAACAAGTTCTCCTACGGGATTCGCTTGCCGGTGATCGACAAGAAAGTCATCGAGATCGGTGATCCACAACGCGGCGATGTGATGGTGTTCCGCTACCCAAGCGACCCCAACGTCAACTACATCAAGCGTGTAGTGGGCCTGCCGGGGGATGAAGTGCGCTACACCAGCGACAAGCATCTGTTCGTCAACGGCCAGCCGGTGGCGGAGCAGTTGGTCGGCGCTGAGCCCGGCACCCTGGGCAGCGCTGAGCTGTACAAGGAGAAACTCGGTGCCGCCGAGCACTTGATCCGCAAGGAAATGAGCCGCTATCGGGCCACTCCGGACGGTCGTTGGGTGGTACCCGCCGGGCACTACTTCATGATGGGCGACAACCGCGACAACTCCAACGACAGTCGCTACTGGGACGATCCGAGTATTCCCAAAGACCTGCTGGGCATGGTTCCCGACAAGAATATCGTCGGCAAGGCCTTCGCAGTCTGGATGAGCTGGCCCGAACCGAAACTCAGCCACCTGCCGAATTTCTCGCGGGTTGGCCTGATCAAGTAATCACACACGGCGCTGTTGAACACAGCGCCGAATGCTTTTCTGGCTCTTGTATAAAACGGCGCGCCTTCGGGTCATCCGTAACAGCCTTATCGCCAGAAGCATGCAGTCAACGATATTCAGGATGTGGATTTGAACACAGCGTTAATTGCCACCCGCACTTCGTGCGCGGCCCCTAGGATGGCGAGTTTCGGCAACGAAATCAGTGTGGGTAAACCGTGAGCGTTTCTTTGAGCCGTCTCGAGCGTCAGCTCGGCTATTCCTTCAAGGACCAGGAACTGATGCTCCTGGCCCTCACTCACCGCAGCTTTGCCGGGCGCAACAACGAGCGCCTGGAGTTTCTCGGTGACGCCATTCTCAACTTCGTGGCCGGCGAGGCGTTGTTCGAGCGCTTCCCCCAGGCCCGTGAAGGCCAGCTGTCGCGTTTGCGCGCGCGCCTGGTGAAAGGTGAAACACTGGCGGTACTGGCCCGCGGTTTCGACCTGGGCGAATACCTGCGCCTGGGTTCCGGCGAATTGAAGAGCGGCGGTTTCCGTCGTGAATCGATCCTGGCCGATGCCCTGGAAGCCCTGATTGGTGCGATCTACCTGGACGCCGGCATGGAAACCGCCCGCGACCGCGTACTGTCCTGGCTGGCCTCGGAGTTCGAGAGCCTGACCCTGGTGGACACCAACAAGGACCCCAAGACCCGGCTGCAGGAGTTCCTCCAGTCCCGTGCCTGCGAACTGCCGCGCTACGAAGTGGTGGATATCCAGGGCGAGCCGCACTGCCGGACATTCTTCGTTGAATGTGAAGTCACCTTATTGAATGAAAAAAGCCGAGGTCAGGGTGTGAGCCGTCGTATTGCCGAACAGGTAGCGGCCGCTGCAGCACTGATTGCCCTGGGCGTGGAGAATGGCCATGACTGATTCAACCGCAACACGCTGTGGCTATGTCGCCATCGTCGGCCGCCCCAACGTGGGCAAGTCGACGCTGCTCAACCACATCCTCGGCCAGAAGCTGGCGATCACCTCGCGCAAGCCCCAGACCACTCGTCACAACATGCTCGGGATCAAGACCGAAGGCGCCATCCAGGCGATCTACGTCGACACCCCCGGCATGCACAAGAGCAACGAGAAGGCGCTGAACCGCTACATGAACAAGACCGCTTCGGCGGCCTTGAAAGACGTCGACGTGGTGATCTTCGTGGTCGACCGCACCAAGTGGACCGACGAGGACCAACTGGTCCTTGAGCGCGTGCAGTACGTGCAGGGGCCGGTGATCCTGGCGATCAACAAGACCGACCGCATCGAGGACAAGGCCGAGCTGATGCCGCACCTGACCTGGCTGCAGGAGCAACTGCCGAATGCCGAGATCGTGCCGGTCTCCGCCCAGCAGGGGCATAACCTCGAAGCCCTGGAAGGCTTGATCGCCAAGCACCTGCCGGAGAACGACCACTTCTTCCCGGAAGACCAGATCACCGACCGCAGCAGCCGCTTCCTCGCCGCCGAACTGGTGCGCGAGAAGATCATGCGCCAGCTGGGTGCCGAGCTGCCGTACCAGATCACCGTGGAAATCGAAGAGTTCAAGCAGCAGGGCAAGACCCTGCATATCCACGCCTTGATCCTTGTCGAACGCGATGGGCAGAAGAAAATCATCATTGGCGACAAGGGTGAGCGGATCAAGCGCATCGGCATGGAAGCGCGCAAGGACATGGAGCTGCTGTTCGACTCCAAGGTCATGCTCAACCTCTGGGTCAAGGTCAAGGGTGGCTGGTCCGATGACGAGCGCGCCTTGCGTTCCCTGGGCTACGGCGACCTCTGAGACCTTTCGCCGACCAGCCGGCTCCAACAACACCCTGTAGGAGCCGGCTGGTCGGCGAACCGCTTCACCTCCTTCTCCGGACCCGGTTCCCTCTCTGCCCCTGAGATCCCCCGCAACCATGTCCAGCAACGCCCCAGTCGGCCAGCTTGCCTACGTCCTGCACAGCCGCGCTTACCGTGAAAGCAGCGCCCTGGTGGATTTCCTCACCCCTCAAGGTCGCCTGCGCGCTGTCCTGCGCAACGCACGAGGCAAGGCCGGTACCCTGGCGCGACCCTTCGTTCCTCTGGAAGTCGAGTTTCGCGGCCGCGGCGAGCTGAAGAACGTCGGGCGCATGGAAAGTGCCGGAATCGCCGCCTGGCTCAACGGCGAAGCCTTGTTCAGCGGCCTGTACCTGAATGAGCTGCTGATCCGCCTGCTGCCGGCGGAAGATCCCCATCCGGCGGTGTTCGACCACTACGCCGCCACCTTGCTGGCCCTGGCCGAAGGCCGGCCCCTGGAGCCCCTGCTGCGGGCCTTTGAGTGGCGGCTGCTGGACGATCTGGGCTACGGTTTCGCCCTGGACAGCGACATCCACGGCGCGCCCATCGCTGCCGATGGCCTGTATCGCCTGCAGGTGGATGCCGGACTGGAGCAGGTCTTCCTGCTGCAACCGGGCCTGTTCAATGGCACCGAACTGTTGGCCATGGCCGAGGCCGACTGGAGCGCTCCCGGTGCCTTGTCGGCCGCCAAGCGCCTGATGCGCCAGGCCCTGGCCGTGCACCTGGGCGGGCGGCCCCTGGTCAGTCGCGAGCTGTTTCGCAAACCCTAGGCGTACTTGCCGCTCATCCGTTGGCGGCGGCCGGCCACGCGCAGCGCTCATTCTGCGTTCGTGCAAATGGCAACAGACCCTGTTCTCCCCGTATGCTGTGCGGCGAATTTTCATTTACCCAGGAGCGCTTCCGTGACCACCAGCAATCGCATTCTTCTCGGCGTGAACATCGATCACGTTGCCACCCTGCGTCAGGCCCGCGGCACGCGTTACCCTGACCCGGTCAAGGCCGCTCTGGATGCGGAAGAGGCGGGTGCCGACGGCATCACCGTGCACCTGCGCGAAGATCGCCGGCACATTCAGGAGCGCGACGTGCTGCTGCTCAAGGACGTGCTGCAGACCCGCATGAACTTCGAGATGGGCGTCACCGAAGAGATGATGGCGTTCGCCGAGCGCATTCGCCCGGCGCATATCTGCCTGGTGCCGGAAACCCGTCAGGAGCTGACCACAGAAGGCGGTCTTGACGTGGCCGGTCAGGAGGCACGGATCAAGGCGGCGGTGGAGCGCTTGTCGAAAATCGGTTCTGAAGTGTCGCTGTTCATCGACGCCGACGAGCGCCAGATCGAAGCCTCCAAGCGCGTCGGCGCGCCGGCCATCGAGTTGCACACCGGTCGTTATGCCGATGCCCAGACGCCGAGTGAAGTGGCGGGCGAGCTGCAGCGCATCGTCGACGGGGTTGCCGTGGGGCTGGCCCAGGGCCTGATCGTCAATGCCGGCCACGGCCTGCATTACCACAACGTCGAAGCGGTGGCGGCGATCAAGGGCATCAACGAGCTGAACATCGGCCACGCCCTGGTGGCCCATGCCCTGTTCGTCGGCTTCAAGGGTGCGGTAGCGGAGATGAAGGCCCTGATTCTGGCGGCTGCGGCCAAGGCCTGAATGACCTTCGCCGGCGAGCCGGCTCCTGCACCATCTCTGTAGGAGTCGGCTGGCCGGCCAGGGCTGTTAAAGCGGCGGATTGTCTTCCGGCGGCTTGGTCTTGTTGACCCCGGGAACGTGCAGGTTGCCCTCGGCGACCTGATCGCCTTCCAGCTGCGGCTGGGTCACCCAGGTCAGGATGTCGTAGTAGCGGCGGATGTTGGCGACGAAATGCACCGGCTCGCCGCCCCGGGCGTAGCCATAGCGGGTCTTGCTGTACCACTGCTTTTGCGACAGCCGTGGCAGCATTTTCTTCACATCCAGCCATTTGTTCGGATTCAGGCCTTCCCTTTCCGCCAGCTTGCGGGCGTCGTCCAGGTGGCCGGTACCGACGTTGTAGGCGGCGAGGGCGAACCAGGTGCGGTCCGGCTCCTCGATCTTGTCGTCCAGCTGTTCCTTGATATAAGCCAGGTACTTGGCCCCGCCACTGATGCTCTGCTTGGGGTCCAGTCGATTGGACACGCCCATGGCCTGGGCGGTGTTCTGGGTCAGCATCATCAGCCCGCGCACGCCGGTCTTGGAGGTCACCTCGGCCTGCCACATGGATTCCTGGTAGCCCACCGCCGCCAGCAGGCGCCAGTCGAGCTTCTCCTGCTTGGCCGAATTCTTGAAGTGTTTCTCGTACTTGGGCAGACGCTGCTGCAGGTGTTGGGCGAAGGTGTAGGCACCGACATAGCCGAGCACGTCCACGTGGCCGTAATAGCGGTCCTTGAGGCGTTGCAGGGTGCCGTTCTTTTCCACCTTGTCGAGGAAGCTGTTGATTTCGTTGAGCAGGCTGTTGTCGTCGCCGGCGGCTACCGCCCAGCTCTGGCTGCGGGCATCCCCCAGGTCGAAGGCGACCCGTACGTTGGGGAAGTACACCTGGTTCATCGCCAGTTCGTTGGAGTCCACCAGGGTCAGGTCGATCTGCCCTTCGTCCACCATGCGCAGCAGGTCGACGACCTCGACGGCGTCCGACTCTTCGTAGTCGATGCCGGGGTACTTGAGCTTGAGTTCCGCCAGTTGTTCGGCGTGGCTGCTGCCCTTGAGCACCATGATGTGCTTGCCCACCAGGTTCTGCGCGCTGGTAGGGCGGGACTGGCCGTTGCGATAGATGATCTGCGGGGTGACTTCCAGGTAAGGGTGGGAAAACCGCACCTGCTGTTTGCGCTGCTCGCTGCTCACCAGGCCAGCGGCAGCCAGCACCGGGCCTTTGGGCTGGCCCAACTGGTTGTACAGGTCGTCGAGGTTGTCGGCGGTCTCGATCTTCAGCTCCACGCCCAGATCGTCGGCAAAGCGCTTCACCAGCTCGTATTCGAAGCCGGTTTCGCCGTTGCGGTCCTGAAAGTAGGTGGCGGGGCTGTTACGGGTGATCACCCGCAGCACACCATCCTCCTTTACGCGCTCAAGGGTGCTGGGTTTTTCAACGCAGGCGCCGAGCATCAGGAAGAGTCCGGTTACGATGAGCCACTTGGCGCAGCGCGGACGTAAAGCCATAGGGGAAAACATTGGCGCAGTATACGCAAAGGATAACGGCCGCCATATCTCGACAGCGAAGGGCTTGTCTGCTAGCCAGCGGCGGTCTGGGCTGGAGGCCTCAAGAATGGGGCCTCGGTGCTTGATGTGACGATTAAAATAACCCGCGGCAATGACCCTGATGAGCCTTTGTTATAGGGCGCCTGGGCCGGGCCGACGTCCGGGCGCCACCCGGGGTTGGGTTTCGAGTGCCGATGGCAACGGTTTACGTTAGAATGCACGGCCTCAAAGCACACCCCCTTCCCGAGGCTGTCCCGAAGATGTTGATCCTGCGCGGCGCTCCTGCCCTTTCTGCCTTTCGCCACAGCAAACTCCTTGAACAACTGAGCCAGAAGGTTCCAGCTGTCAGTGGCCTGTATGCTGAATTCGCTCACTTCGCCGAAGTCACCGGCGTCCTGACCGGCGACGAACAGCAGGTGCTTGCGCGCCTTCTGAAGTACGGCCCCAGCGTTCCGGTACAAGAGCCGAGCGGTCGTCTGTTCCTGGTCCTGCCGCGTTTCGGCACCATCTCGCCCTGGTCGAGCAAGGCCAGCGACATCGCCCGTAACTGTGGCCTGGCCAAAGTCCAGCGCCTGGAGCGCGGTATCGCTTTCTACGTGACCGGTGAGTTCAGCGACGCCGACGCCCAGTCGATTGCCGATGCCCTGCATGACCGCATGACCCAGATCGTGGTGGCCAACCTGGAGCAGGCCGCCGGCCTGTTCAGCCACGCCGAACCCAAGCCGCTGACCGCCATCGACATCCTCGGCGGCGGCCGCGCCGCGCTGGAAAAAGCCAACAGCGAACTGGGCCTGGCCCTGGCCGAAGACGAAATCGATTACCTGATGAGCGCCTTCCAGGGCCTCAAGCGTAATCCCCACGACATCGAACTGATGATGTTCGCCCAGGCCAACTCCGAGCACTGCCGCCACAAGATCTTCAACGCCAGTTGGGACATCGACGGCCAGAGCCAGGAAAAAAGCCTGTTCGGCATGATCAAGAACACCTATCAGATGCACAGCGAAGGTGTGCTGTCCGCCTACAAGGACAACGCCGCGGTGATCGTCGGTTCCGTTGCCGGGCGCTTCTACCCGAACCCTGAAACCCGCCAGTACGGCGCGGTGCAGGAGCCGGTGCACATTCTGATGAAGGTCGAGACCCACAACCACCCGACCGCCATCGCTCCGTTCCCGGGGGCTTCCACCGGTTCCGGCGGCGAGATCCGTGACGAGGGCGCCACCGGCCGCGGCGCCAAGCCGAAAGCCGGCCTCACCGGCTTCACCGTGTCCAACCTGCAGATCCCGGGCTTCGAACAGCCGTGGGAAGTGCCGTACGGCAAGCCCGAGCGCATCGTCAACGCCCTCGACATCATGATCGAAGGCCCATTGGGCGGCGCTGCGTTCAACAACGAATTCGGCCGTCCGGCCCTGACCGGTTACTTCCGTACCTTCGAACAGTCCATCAACACCCCCCGTGGCGATGAAGTGCGTGGCTACCACAAGCCGATCATGCTGGCGGGCGGCATGGGCAACATCCGTGACGAGCACGTACAGAAAGGCGAGATCACCGTCGGTTCGAAACTGATCGTCCTCGGCGGCCCGGCGATGCTCATCGGCCTGGGCGGTGGTGCCGCTTCCTCCATGGCCACCGGCACCAGCTCGGCGGACCTGGACTTTGCCTCGGTACAGCGTGAAAACCCGGAAATGGAGCGCCGTTGCCAGGAAGTCATCGACCGTTGCTGGCAGTTGGGGGACAACAACCCCATCAGCTTCATCCACGATGTCGGCGCCGGCGGCCTGTCCAACGCCTTCCCGGAGCTGGTCAACGATGGCGGCCGCGGTGGTCGCTTCGAACTGCGCAACATTCCCAACGACGAGCCGGGCATGGCCCCGCACGAAATCTGGTCCAACGAATCCCAGGAGCGTTATGTCCTGGCGGTGGGCGCAGCAGACTTCGAGCGCTTCAAGGCCATCTGCGAGCGCGAGCGTTGCCCATTCGCGGTGGTCGGCGAAGCCACTGCCGAGCCACAGCTGACCGTGACCGACAGCCACTTCGGCAACAGCCCGGTGGACATGCCCCTGGAAGTGCTGCTGGGCAAGGCCCCGCGCATGCACCGTTCGGCCGTGCGGGAAACCGAGTTGGGTGATGATTTCGATCCAAGCACCCTGGATATCGCCGAGAGCATCGAGCGCGTCCTGCACCACCCGGCCGTGGCCAGCAAGAGCTTCCTGATCACCATCGGCGACCGCACCATCACCGGCCTCGTGGCCCGTGACCAGATGGTCGGCCCATGGCAGGTGCCGGTGGCCGACGTGGCCGTGACCGCCACCAGCTTCGACGTCTACACCGGTGAAGCCATGGCCATGGGCGAGCGCACGCCGCTGGCCCTGCTGGATGCCCCGGCGTCCGGCCGCATGGCGATCGGCGAAACCCTGACCAACATCGCCGCCTCGCGGATCAACAAGATCAGCGACATCAAGCTCTCCGCCAACTGGATGTCGGCCGCCGGCCACCCGGGTGAAGACGCGCGTCTGTACGACACCGTCAAGGCCGTGGGCATGGAACTGTGCCCCGAGCTGGGCATCACCATCCCGGTGGGCAAGGACTCGATGTCCATGGCCACCCGCTGGAACGAAGAAGGCGTGGACAAGAGCGTCACCTCGCCGCTGTCGCTGATCGTGACCGGCTTCGCGCCTGTGGCGGACATCCGTCAGACCCTGACCCCGCAACTGCGCATGGACAAGGGCACCACCGATCTGATCCTGATCGACCTCGGTCGCGGGCAGAACCGCATGGGCGCCTCGATCCTGGCCCAGACCCACGGCAAGCTCGGCAAGCAAGCGCCGGACGTCGATGACGCCGAAGACCTGAAAGCCTTCTTCGCCGTGATCCAGGGCCTCAACGCCGACGGCCACCTGCTGGCCTACCACGACCGTTCCGATGGCGGCCTGCTGGTAACCGCCCTGGAAATGGCCTTCGCCGGTCACTGCGGTCTGAACCTGACCCTCGACGCCGTGGCGGAAAACGCCGCGGAAATCGCCGCCATTCTGTTCAACGAAGAACTGGGTGCGGTGATCCAGGTGCGGCAGGATGCGACCCCAGGCGTGCTGGCTCAGTTCAGCGCTGCCGGTCTGGGCGACTGCGTGGCGGTGATCGGCAAGCCGATCAACAACGGTGAAGTGAGCATCTCCTACAACGGCGAAAGCGTGTTCACCGGCCAGCGCCGTCTGCTGCAGCGTCAGTGGGCGGAAACCAGCTACCAGATCCAGCGCCTGCGGGACAACGCCGAGTGCGCCGAGCAGGAATTCGACGTCCTGCTGGAAGAAGACAACCCGGGCCTGAGCGTCAAGCTGGGCTTCGACGTCAACCAGGACATCGCCGCGCCTTACATCAAGAAAGGCGTGCGTCCCCAGGTGGCGGTGCTGCGTGAGCAGGGCGTCAACGGCCAGGTGGAAATGGCGGCGGCTTTCGACCGCGCCGGCTTCAACGCCATCGACGTGCACATGAGCGACATCCTCGCCGGTCGTGTCGACCTCAACGACTTCAAGGGCATGGTGGCCTGCGGCGGTTTCTCCTACGGCGACGTACTGGGCGCCGGTGAGGGCTGGGCCAAGTCGGCGCTGTTCAACAGCCGCGCGCGTGACGCCTTCCAGGGCTTCTTCGAGCGCACCGACAGCTTCACCCTGGGCGTGTGCAACGGTTGCCAGATGATGTCCAACCTGCACGAGCTGATCCCGGGCAGCGAGTTCTGGCCGCACTTCGTGCGCAACCGCTCCGAGCAGTTCGAAGCCCGTGTAGCCATGGTCCAGGTCCAGGAGTCGAACTCGATCTTCCTGCAGGGCATGGCCGGTTCGCGGATGCCGATCGCCATCGCCCACGGCGAAGGCCATGCGGAATTCGAAAGCGAGGAGGCCCTGCTGGAAGCCGATCTGTCCGGCTGCGTGGCCCTGCGCTTCGTCGACAACCACGGCAAGGTCACCGAGCGTTACCCGGCCAACCCGAACGGCTCGCCGCGCGGGATCACCGGCCTCACCAGCCGCGACGGTCGCGTCACCATCATGATGCCGCACCCTGAGCGGGTGTTCCGTGCTGTGCAGAACTCCTGGCGTCCGGATGACTGGAACGAAGACGCGGCGTGGATGCGCATGTTCCGCAACGCACGTGCCTGGGTGAACTGAGGCTGATGTACAAGCTCAGCTTCTTCGTGCCTCCCAGCCATGTGGAGCAGGTCAAGAGCGCCGTATTTGCCGCCGGTGGCGGACGTATCGGCGCCTATGACCAGTGCGCCTGGCAGGTGCTCGGCCAGGGCCAGTTTCGCCCGTTGGACGGCAGCCAGCCGTTTCTCGGGCAGACCGGTCAGGTGGAGCGGGTGGAGGAATGGAAGGTCGAGCTGGTGGTGGCCGATGAACTGATCGCCAATGCAGTGGCGGCTCTCAAGCAGAGCCATCCCTACGAGACGCCGGCTTATGAAGTCTGGCGTCTTGAAACGTTCTGAAGTGATCCACCGATAAAAAGCCCGCTGCACCGGAGACGGTCAGCGGGCTTTTTTGTGGGACTTTTCAGTCAGGCCGGCACCTACGGGATCAGCGTAGGAGCCGGCTTGCCGGCGAAGGCGTCTTCAGGCTCTCGCCCCCACCTTCTTGTGCAGCAGCGTTTGCAGAGCGGCCTGCAATCCCCCGGCCTTCTGGCCAATCAGCACGTGCCAGACATCCCCCTCCATGCGCCGCATACCCTGGCAGCCCAGGGCGTCGAGCGCCGACTCCGACAGGCTGCGGCTGTCACTCAGTTGCACCCGCAACCGGGTCAGGGCGACGCAGTCGGCCTGCAACAGATTGTCCCGGCCACCCAGGGCGTTGAGCCACTGCTGGGCTTCCTGGGTGGAGACTTCGAGCGATTGGGGGGCCTCGACTGGTGGCGCTGGCGCCGCGACCGGGGCTGCCGCCGGCAGCGCCAGACGGATCTGGTCGGCGATGCTGTCGGCCATCGGTCCCACCACCACCTGCAAGCTGCCGCCCTTGCCGGGGCGCACCACGGCCAGGGCGCCCAGGGCTTTCAATTCTGCGTCGGCGGCCAGGTTGCGGTCCGCCAGCTCCAGGCGCAGGCGCGTGGTGCAAGCGCCGACCGTGATCAGGTTGGCCGCACCGCCCAGGGCCTTGATATAGGCGGCGGCGCGCTGATCGGCGTTGAGTTCGCTCTTGTCCCCGGATGGACTGTCCTCGCGTCCCGGGGTCTTGAGGTTGAAGCGGCGGATGCAGAAGTCGAACACCAGGTAGTACACCACCGCGTACAGCAGCCCCACCGGGAACACTTTCCAGCCGTTGGTGGAGCGTCCCCAGCCCAGGGCCATGTCGATGGCGCCGCCGGAGAAGGTGAACCCCAGGTGGATGTTCAACAGGTTGGTCAGGGCCATGGCCAGGCCGGTGAGCAGCGCGTGCACCAGATACAGCAATGGGGCGAGGAACATGAAGGCGAATTCGATGGGTTCGGTGACCCCGGTAAGGAACGAGGTCAGGGCCATGGACAGGAAGATCCCGCCCATCACCTTGCGCCGTTCCGGCAAGGTGTTGCGGTACATCGCCAGGCAGGCGGCGGGCAGACCGAACAGCATCATCGGGAACATCCCGGTCATGAACTGGCCGCCCTTGGGGTCCCCGGCGAAGTAGCGGGTCAGGTCGCCGGTGACCACCGCGCCGGTGCTCGGGTCGGTGAAGCTGCCGAAGATGAACCAGGCCATGTTGTTGAGGATGTGGTGCAGGCCGGTGACGATCAGCAGGCGGTTGAACACGCCGAAGACGAAGGCGCCGAAGCTGCCGCTTTCCAGCAGCAACTGGCCGAAGCTGTTGATGCCGTGCTGGATCGGCGGCCAGATCAGGCCGAACGCCAGCCCCAGGCCCACGGCGCTGAAGCCGGTGGCAATGGGCACGAAGCGCCGGCCGCCAAAGAACGCCAGGTATTCGGGCAGCTTGATGTCCTTGAAGCGGTTGTACAGCGCGCCGGCCATCAGGCCGCTGATGATCCCGGCGAGCATGCCCATGTTGATGCTGGCGTCCAGCACCTTGAGGGTCGAGATCATCACCAGGTAGCCGATGGCCCCGGCCAGCCCGGCGGTGCCGTTGTTGTCCCGGGCAAAGCCCACGGCGATGCCGATGGCGAAGATCAGCGCCAGGTTGCCGAAGATCGATTGCCCGGCATCGTGGATGATGGCGATGTTCAGCAGGTCGGTGTCGCCCAGGCGCAGCAGCAGGCCGGCGATCGGCAGGATGGCGATGGGCAGCATCAGGGCGCGGCCGAGGCGTTGCAGGCCCTCGATGAAGTACTGGTACATGGCGTCTCTCCTGGAATGCTTGTTATGGGTTCAGCGGCCAGTGCCGGGCGCAGGCCTCTCGCACCGCGACCGCACCCTGGAGGTCGAGCAGCGGCTGGCTCAGCCGGCGGCATTCGGCGGCATCCAGCTGGCGCACCCGGTCCTTGATTTCCCCCACCTGCGGCGGGCTCACCGACAGTTCGCGCACGCCCAGGCCGATCAGCACCGGGGTGGCCAGGGGATCGGAAGCCAGGGCGCCGCAGACGCCGACCCAGCGCCCATGGCGCTCGGCACCGCTGCAGGTCTGGGCGATCAGTCGCAGCAGGGCTGGGTGCAGGGCGTCGACCCGCGCCGCCAGTCCGGCATGGTCGCGGTCCATGGCCAGGGTGTACTGGGACAGGTCGTTGGTGCCGATGGAGAGGAAGTCGGCGTGTTCCGCCAACTGCTCGGCCATCAGGGCCGCGGCCGGCACTTCGATCATCACCCCCAGTTCCGGCTGTTGGGTCAGGCCCAGTTCGGCGGCGAGCTGTTTCAGGCGCTGGCGGATGTGCAACAGCTCGGCCACTTCGGTGACCATCGGCAGCATCACCCGGCAACGTTGCACCGGGCTGACCTGCAGCAGGGCGCGCAATTGCTGGTCCAGCAGCTCCGGTCTTGCCTGAGCCAGGCGGATGCCGCGCAGGCCCAGCACCGGGTTGGCTTCCACCGGCAATGGCAGGTAGTCCAGCTGCTTGTCGCCGCCGACATCGATGGTGCGGATGATCACCGGCTTGTCGCCCATGGCGTCGAGCACTGCCTGGTAGGCCTGGCGTTGCTCGGCTTCGTCCGGGGCGGTCTGCCGATCGACGAACAGGAACTCGGTGCGCAGCAGGCCGACGCCATCGGCGCCACCCTGGTGCGCGTCCCGGGCCTCGGCGCTGGAGGCGACGTTGGCCGCCACCTCGATCGACTGGCCGTCCCGGGTCAGGGCCGCGTCACCGGCTTGCTGGCGTTGCTGCTCGCGGCGCTGTCTCCGGGCCGCAACGACCTCTTGCACCCGGGCGATGCGTTGCGGGTCCGGTGCCAGTTCCAGGCGTCCGCCATCGGCATCGAGTACCACTGCCGGAAGGTGCTCCAGCTCAAGCAGCTCCGGGCCCAGGGCCACCACGCAAGGCAGGCCTTTGCTGCGGGCGAGGATGGCCACGTGGGAGGTGGCGCCGCCGGCGGCCATGCACAGGCCGGCCACGCCCTGGGCGCTCAGTTGCAGCAGGTCGGACGGGGTCAGCTCCTGGGCGGCGACAAGGGCCCCCGGGGGCAACTGGTACTGCCAGGCTTCGCCGAGCAAGGCCCGCAGCACCCGTTGTTGCAGGTCCCGCAGGTCGTTGGCGCGCTCGGCCAGCAACGGATTGCCCAGTTGTTGCAGGACCTGGCATTGCTCGGCGATGGCGGCGCTCCAGGCATGGGTGGCGGCGCGTCCCTGGGCGATGGCGGCGTCGGCGGCGTCCAGCAGGGTCGGGTCTTCCAGCAGCCCCAGGTGGGCGTTGAAGATGTCCTGTTCCTGCTGATCCCGACGTTGCCGGGCCTGTTCCAGGGTGCGCAGGATATCCCCGCGCACCTGCTCCAGGGCCGCGCTCAGGGCCTGGCGCTGCGACTCGGGTTGGTGCTGGCCGCTGTCCTTGGGCAGCTCCATGGCGTTGAGGCGCACCAGGGGGCCGCAAGTCAGCCCGGGTGCCGCGCAGACGCCTTGCAACACGCCAGCCTCGGTGGCCGGGCGCAGCACCTGGAGCGCGGCCGGCGCTGCGGCGTGGGCATCGTCCGCCAGGGCGCTGCCTAGCGTCTTGAGCAGCGCCTGCAAGGCGGCCTGGCAATCATCGCCCTGGCAACTGACCAACACTTCATCCTGTTCGCCGATGCCCAGGCCCATCAGGGCGATCAGGCTGGTGCAGGGAGCGCTTTTGTCCTTGAAGCTCAGCTGTGAGTGGCTGTTGAATGCCGCCGCGGTCTGGCGCACCAGCGCGGCCGGGCGAGCGTGCAGCCCGCCGCGGTGGGCGACCCTGATCCGGGCGCTGGCCTGCTCGCTGGCGTCGGCCCGGGAAAGCTCCGGCCTGGCGGCATCCGTGCGGCGGCTGAGATGCAGCAGCGGCTCGCCGACCTTGACCGAAGACAGGTTCAGGTGACGCAGTTCGAAGTGTTCGCCGTTGGTCAGGATCATCAGGCTGATCAGGCTCCGGCAGTGCTGCGCCACATGGTCCAGGTCAAACCGCAGCAGGGGCTGGCCGGCGCTGACTTGCTGGCCTTGTTCCACCAGCAGGGCAAAGCCTTCGCCTTGCAGTTCGACGGTGTCCAGGCCCAGGTGCAGCAGCCATTCGGCACCGTTGGCGGCCCGCAGCGTCACCGCATGGGCGGTGCGCGCGATCTGCACCACTTGCCCGGCGCAGGGCGCGTGCAGCGTGTCGTTGAGCGGGTCGATGGCAATCCCGTCTCCCATGGCGCCACTGGCGAACACCGGGTCGGGGACGCTGCTCAGCGGCAGGACAGGCCCGCTGAGGGGGGCACTGAGCGTCAGGTCGTTATTGTTGTTGTGCATGGCGCAGTACTCATCGATCAAAGGGGCTTAGTGCGTGCGGGTCACTTTGCTCAGGTGGCGCGGCTGATCCGGGTCCATGCTGCGGGCCTCGGCCAGGCCGGCGGCCATCACATAGAAGCTCTGGATCGCCAGGATCGGGTCCAGCACCGGGTGTTCCGCGCGGCTCAGGGTCAGGTCCCGCTCACCGATGTCATCCGGCGCCGCCAGCAGCACCTTGGCGCCGCGCTGGCGCATGTCCGCCGCCAGGCTCAACAGGCCGCCCTGTTCGGCGCCCCGGGGGGCGAACACCAGCAACGGGTAGTCGTGGTCGATCAGGGCCATCGGGCCGTGGCGCACTTCGGCGCTGCTGAAGGCTTCGGCCTGGATCGCCGACGTTTCCTTGAGCTTGAGCGCCGCTTCCTGGGCGATGGCGAAGCCGGCACCACGGCCGATCACCATCAAGCGCTGGCAATCGCGCAGGGCATTGACCGCCAGGTTCCAGTCCTGGGTCGCGGCCTGTTGCAGGCCCTCGGGCAGAGCCAGGCCGGCCTCCAGCAGGTGGCTGTCCTCGTTCCAGTGACCGATCAGCCGGGCGCTGGCGCTGAGGGTGGCGATAAAGCTCTTGGTCGCCGCCACGCTCTGCTCGGTGCCGGCGTACAGCGGCAGGGAGAATTCGCTGGCGGCCTCCAGGGGGCTGTGCTCGGCATTGACCATGGCCACGCTGAGGGCCCCGCGCTTGCGCAGCAGGCGCACGCTGTTCACCAGATCCGGGCTCTGGCCCGATTGCGAGAAGGCGAACACCGCCTGGCCGCTGACCCGCAAGGGCGCCTGTTGCATGGTCACCACCGACATCGGCAGCGAGGCCACCGGGATGCCCACCTGTTGCATGGTCAGGTAGGCGAAGTAGCTGGCGGCATGGTCGGAGCTGCCCCGGGCCACGGTCATGGCCACTTGTGGCGGCTGGCGGCGCAGGCGGCCGGCGACCTCGACCAGGGACGGGTCCAGGTGCTGCAACTGGCTGCGGACGGCGCTGTGCGAGGACAGCGCCTCTTCAAGCATTTTTGAAGTCAATGTCTTCTCCTTCGACCATGACGGCGGTCAGTGTGAGTGCGCGGTCCAGGCGCACGCTGTCGGCCCAGCTGCCGGGTTGCAGGCGGCCGCGTTCGGGGATGCCGAGGTAATCGGCGGGAAATTGCGACAGGCGCTGGGAGGCCTCGGCCAGGGGCAAGCCGATCTTCACCAGATTGCGCAGGGCCTGATCCATGGTCAGGGTGCTGCCGGCCAGGGTGCCGTCCGCCAGGCGCACGCCGCCCAGGCACTTGGTCACGGTGTGGCTGCCGAGCCGGTATTCGCCGTCGGGCATGCCGGCGGCGGCGGTGGAGTCGGTGACGCAGTACAGGCACGGGATCGAGCGCAGGGCCACGCGCATGGCGCCGGGGTGCACGTGCAGCAGGTCGGGGATCAGCTCCGCGTACTGGGCATGGGCCAGGGCGGCGCCGACGATGCCCGGCTCACGGTGATGCAGGGGGCTCATGGCGTTGTACAGGTGGGTGAAGCTGGTGGCGCCGGCGGCGAGGGCGGCCACGCCTTCTTCGTAGCTGCCCAGGGTGTGGCCGATCTGCATGCGCACGCCGCGGGCGCTGAGTTCGCGGATCAGCGCGTCGTGGCCGGCGATTTCCGGGGCAATGGTGATCACCCGGATGGGCGCCAGTTGCAGGTACTTCTCCACTTCGGCCATGAGCGCGGTGTGGGCGAAGTTGGGCTGGGCGCCGAGCTTGCCGGGGTTGATGTAGGGGCCTTCCAGGTGCACGCCGAGCACTCGGGCACAGCCCTGGGGGCGCTGCTCGGCGTAGACCCCGAGCTCGGCCAGGACCTGGCTGATTTCCGCGCTGGGGGCGGTCATGGTGGTGGCCAGCAGCGAGGTGGTGCCGAAACGCACGTGGGTACGGGTGATGGTTTCGAAAGCTGTGCGGCCTTGCATGACGTCCTGGCCGCCACCGCCGTGGACGTGCAGGTCGATGAAGCCCGGCAGCAGGTAGGGCAGGTCATTGTCCGCCGGGTCGCAGGGGCTGCCTTCGATGGCCACGACCTTGCCGTGCTCATGGACCAGGCGGCCACGGACCCAGCCTTGGGGCGTGAGGATGTTGTCTTCGGACATGGGCGTTTCTCTGGCTCCAGGGGGCGGATTCAGCGTCGCAGCTCGGCGACGAAGTCGTAGTAGTCGTTGCGGCAATAGGTGTCGGTGACTTCGATCGGCGTGTTGTCTTCCAGGTAGCCGACCCGGGTCATCAGCAGCATGGCGGTGCCGGGGGCAATGCCCACCAGGGCGGCAAACTCGTCCGAGGCATTGATCGCCTGGATGTGCTGCAGGGCCCGGACCACGGGGCGGCCGATGCTGTCGAGGTACTCGTAGAGCGAATCACCCACCGCCTCGGGCCTGGCAATGATGCTGGCCGGCAGGGTGCTCATCTCAATGGCCATGACCGCATCGTCGGCTTTGCGCAGGCGCTTGAGCCGCGCCACCTTGTCGTTGGGCGACAGGCCGAGGCGGATCAGCTCTTCGTGGGTCGGCGGGGTGAGGGTGCGTTCCAGCCACTGCGAGCCGGGGACGAAGCCTTTGAGGCGCAGCATCTCGCTGAAGCCGGAAAGGCGCGACAGGGGCTGTTCGAGGCGCGGAGTGATGAAGGTGCCCGAGCCCTGGCTGCGACGAATCAGGCCTCGCTCGAAAAGCACTTCCAGGGCCTTGCGCGCGGTCACCCGGGAGATGCCCAGCAGTTCGCTGAGGTTGCGTTCCGAAGGCAGTGCCTGCTCGGCTTTCCATTGGCCGGAGTGGATCGCCGCTTCCAGGTTGCGGGCCAGTTGCAGGTACAGCGGGGTCGGCTGGGAGTCGTCGGGACGCAGGGTCAGGAGGTGATTCATCTGTAGGTTTTCCGATGCGGTTATTAGGTTGTTGTCGCCCGGTAATGCCGAAAAACTAATACCACTTAAATACCATGTCAACGCCACCTATCGGGCTGAAGTGCAGTAAATCCGGCGCTTTCGGGGTGCCTGAGAGGATAAATGATTGAAGTGGTATTAGGCAGGTCTGGCCGCGAAGGCCTTGAGTCGAGGTGGCGACCCGCAGCGGGCCGCCAAGTGGTATGCGCGCCCGGGGAGGGCGGCGGGGGGAGAAATATTTTTTGCCGGGAGGCCGTTAAGGGCGGATTTCGATCAGCGTGCCGTCTTTCACCAGGCCCCAGACTTCGCGCATGTCGACGTTGCGCATGGCGATGCAGCCATCGGTCCAGTCCAGGGTGTGGAAGTACTGCTCGGGAAACTCTTCGGTGTCCGGGGTGCCGTGGATCATGATCATGCCGCCGGGATTGACCCCTTCGCGACGCGAGCGGGCGGCATCGGTGATGTTCGGGTAGGAGATGTGCATGGCCAGGTTGTAGCGGTCGCTGGTCTTGCGCCAGTCGAGCCAGTAGAGGCCTTCCGGGGTGCGTTTATCGCCTTCCATGAGCTTGGGCCCCTTGGGCTTCTTGCCCAGGGAAATCCGGTAGGTTTTCAGTGGCTTGCCGCCATTGATCAACTGCAGTTGATGGGCGGATTTGAGCACCAGGACCTTTTCGATGACCTTGCCGTCCAGGGTTTCTACCGTGGAGGCCTGAGACAGAGTGACGACGGAACAGCACAGCAGGGCAAGCAACCAGCGCATTGACACGATATCCCCAGGCGCGCACAGATTCCGTGCACGTTTTTATTGTTTAACTGATGGCAGGCTGAGAGAGCGGCGGAATGGATTCGGAGCGTACGGCATAAGCCTGTGCCCGCCGGTCAGCGAAGAAGCATTCTAAGGTACGACCGACGGTGCGGAAAGCCAGCTCGGACCAAGGGATATCGGCTTCCTCGAACAACTGCACTTCCAGGCTCTCGGGACCGGCAGCAAAGTCCAGGTCCGCCAGCTCGGCGCGAAAGAATACATGCACCTGGCTGATGTGCGGCACGTCGATCAGGGTGTAGATATTCAGGTTGCGCACCCGCGCGCAGGCTTCCTCGAAGGTTTCGCGGATGGCCGCCTGTTCCACCGTCTCGCCGTTTTCCATGAAGCCCGCCGGCAGGGTCCAGTAGCCCAGGCGTGGTTCGATGGCGCGGCGGCACAACAGCACCTTGCCTTCCCAGGTCGCCAGGCAGCCAGCAACGATGTTGGGGTTCTGGTAATGGATGGTCTGGCAGTGATCGCAGACAAAGCGCAGGCGCGAATCGCCGTCGGGAATGCGCTGGGTCACCGGGTTGCCGCACTGGCTGCAAAATTTCATGAGGGGTATCCGAAAAGGCTGGGGCTATCTTGGCGCGCCGTCCGGTTGTCGGCAAGTTGTCGTTAAGCGACATGCCCGGGAGCGGGGGTTGGGCCACCGATTGGATTGGTGCATGATGCACGGTAGCCAACAGATCGAGATGCCTCATGCTGGACGAGCTACTTCATCGGGTAAGCCATTACACCCCACGAACCCTGGAGACCGACCGACGTTTCCCCGAGGCTGCGGTGCTGGTTCCCATCACCCGCAGCGACGAACCGGAACTGGTGCTGACCCTGCGTGCCAGCGGGCTGTCGACCCATGGTGGTGAAGTGGCCTTCCCCGGTGGCCGGCGCGATCCGGAAGACCCGGACCTGATCTTCACCGCCCTGCGCGAGGCCGAGGAGGAGATCGGTCTGCCGCCGGGACTGGTGGAGGTCATCGGCCCCTTAAGTCCGCTGATTTCCCTGCATGGGATCAAGGTCACGCCTTACGTCGGGGTGATTCCCGACTACGTCGAATACCGGGCCAATGATGCCGAGATTGCCGCTGTTTTCAGCGTGCCCCTGGAGTTTTTTCGCCAGGACCCGCGCGAACACACTCACCGTATCGACTACCAGGGCCGCAGTTGGTATGTCCCCAGCTACCGTTTCGGCGAGTACAAGATCTGGGGCCTGACCGCGATCATGGTGGTCGAACTGGTCAACCTGCTGTACGACGCCGATATCAGCCTGCATCACCCGCCGAAATCCTTTATCGACACCTGAAGCCATGGCTTGGCATGGCATAAACCGCGGCTGCCTGAACCATAAGGACAACAAGATGAAATACCGCCTGGGCGACGCCCGAGTCGACACCCATCCACAGAGCTGGGTGGCCCCGAATGCCACCCTGGTGGGCAAG
Source organism: Pseudomonas sp. Os17 (assembly GCF_001547895.1). Classification (NCBI taxonomy): domain Bacteria; kingdom Pseudomonadati; phylum Pseudomonadota; class Gammaproteobacteria; order Pseudomonadales; family Pseudomonadaceae; genus Pseudomonas; species Pseudomonas sp. Os17. The sequence goes on from NZ_AP014627.1 coordinate 1,211,510, forward strand.
GTCAAGCTCGAAGAAGGGGCCAGTGTGTGGTTCAACGCCGTGTTGCGTGGCGACAACGAACTGATCCTCATCGGCAAGCACAGCAACGTCCAGGACGGGGCCGTGATGCACACCGACATGGGCTTTCCACTGACCCTGGGCACCGGCGTGACCATCGGCCATAACGCCATGCTGCATGGCTGCACCGTGGGCGACTACAGCCTGATCGGCATCAATGCGGTGGTGCTCAATGGCGCGAAGATCGGCAAGTACTGCATCATCGGCGCCAACGCGCTGATCGGCGAGGGCAAGGAAATCCCCGATGGCTCGCTGGTCATGGGGTCGCCCGGCAAGGTGGTGCGCGAGCTGACCGAGGCGCAGAAGAAAATGCTCGAAGCCAGCGCCGCCCACTACGTTCATAATGGCCAGCGTTATGCCCGAGATCTGGTTGAGCAAGAACAATGACTGCCCCTGAAAGACCCGTCGCCTCGCCTTGCGTGAGCATCTGTGCCCTGGATGAACAGGACATCTGCACCGGCTGTCAGCGCACGGTGGAGGAAATCACCCGCTGGAGTCGCATGGACAACAACGAGCGCCGCGCCGTCCTGGCCCTGTGCCACGAGCGGGCCAAGTCCAGTGGACTTTTGTGGATGGTCGGTTCCAGCTCGGCCAGCTGATCCGGCCATTCGCCGGCTCCTGCAGACGATGCGTGGGAGCCAGCTTGCCGGCGCAAGGGTTTCTTGGCCCAACCCCTGGCCTGCAGTAACCTGTGCGCCTTCCCGACAGGTACTCTTCGCCCCATGCTCTTCCTGATCACCTATATCAGCAGTGTCGTGCTGATCAACTACGCCTTTTCCGTCGCGCCGCAGCTGGATATCGTCTGGTCGGCCTGGGGCGGGCTGGTGTTTGTCCTGCGGGACATGGTGCAGACTCGCTTCGGCCATGGCGCCGTCGTCGCCATGCTGGCGGCCCTGGTGTTGTCCTATGTCACCTCCGACCCGACCATTGCCCTGGCCAGCGCCAGCGCGTTCGCCGTCTCGGAATGCATCGACTGGCTGGTGTTCAGCATCACCAAGCGGCCCCTGCATGATCGCCTGTGGATCAGTTCGGCCCTGAGCATTCCCCTGGATACCTTCATCTTCTACGGCATGATCGATGCCATGACCCCGGGGGTGATCCTCACCGCCCTGGGCTCGAAGTTCGCCGGGGTCACCGTGGTCTGGCTAGCCATGGCCTGGCGTTTGCGCAAAGCGGCGTGCGCCGGCTGAGCCAAAGGCCGCGGTTCATGTAAAATGCCGCGCTCTTTCCCCCTTGGGTCGTCCGCCTGGCGCTCGGCCCTCGATGATTCGCTCCTTTGAGGACCTTCAGATGACTCGTATCGGAACTCCATTGTCGCCAACCGCGACCCGCGTCTTGCTTTGTGGCTGTGGTGAGTTGGGCAAGGAAGTGGTGATCGAGCTGCAACGCCTGGGTGTCGAGGTGATTGCCGTGGACCGCTACGCCAACGCCCCGGCGATGCAAGTGGCCCATCGCAGCCACGTGATCAACATGCTCGATGGTGCAGCGCTGCGGGCGGTGATCGAAGCCGAGAAGCCGCACTTCATCGTTCCGGAAATCGAGGCCATCGCCACCGCGACCCTGGTGGAGCTGGAAGCTGAAGGCTTTACCGTGATCCCGACCGCGCGGGCCACTTCGCTGACCATGAACCGCGAAGGCATCCGCCGCCTGGCCGCCGAAGAGCTGGACCTGCCGACCTCGCCGTACCACTTCGCCGACACCTTCGAAGACTATGCCAAGGCCGTGCAAGACCTGGGCTTCCCGTGCGTGGTCAAGCCGGTGATGAGTTCCTCGGGCAAGGGCCAGAGCCTGCTGCGCAGCGTCGATGACGTGCAGAAAGCCTGGGACTACGCCCAGGAAGGCGGGCGTGCCGGCAAGGGCCGGGTGATCATCGAGGGCTTCATCGATTTTGACTACGAAATCACCCTGCTGACCGTGCGCCACGTGGGCGGCACCACCTTCTGCGCGCCGGTCGGTCATCGTCAGGAGAAGGGCGACTACCAGGAATCCTGGCAGCCGCAGGCCATGAGCCCCAAAGCCCTGGCCGAATCCGAGCGTGTGGCCAAGGCGGTGACCGAAGCCCTGGGCGGCCGCGGCCTGTTTGGCGTGGAACTGTTCATCAAGGGCGATCAGGTGTGGTTCAGCGAAGTGTCGCCGCGCCCTCACGACACCGGCCTGGTGACCCTGATTTCCCAGGATCTGTCGCAGTTCGCCCTGCATGCGCGGGCGATTCTCGGCCTGCCGATTCCGCTGATCCGTCAGTTCGGTCCATCGGCTTCGGCAGTGATTCTGGTAGAAGGCAAATCCACCCAGACCGCGTTCGCCAACCTCGGCGTCGCCCTGAGCGAGCCGGACACTGCGCTGCGCCTGTTCGGCAAGCCGGAAGTCAATGGCCAGCGGCGCATGGGCGTGGCTCTGGCCCGTGACGAGTCGATCGAAGCAGCCCGGGCCAAGGCGACCCGTGCTGCGCAAGCGGTCGTCGTCGAACTCTGAGACGCATCGCGAGCAAGCTCGCTCCTACAAGGTCCGGATTGAACCTGTAGGAGCGAGCTTGCTCGCGAAGCGGCCGCTCAGACGACCCGATTCAGATCGTTATTGCGCGTTTCCTTCAAGCACAGCACCGCGATCAAGCTCAGGATCGCCGCCCCCGACACATACCCGCCTACCCAGCTCAACCCACCCATCGCCACCAGTTTCTGGGCGAAGAAGGGTGCGGCCGAAGCACCGACAATGCCCCCCAGGTTGTAAGCCGCCGAAGCGCCGGTATAGCGCACATGGGTCGGAAACAGCTCCGGCAGCAGCGCGCCCATCGGGGCGAAAGTCACCCCCATCAGGAACAGCTCAATGCACAGAAACAGTGCTACACCGGCGGTGGAGCCCTGGGTCAGCAGCGGTTCCATGGTGAAGCCGGACAGAATCGCCAGCACGCCGCCAACCACCAGCACCGGCTTGCGCCCGAAGCGGTCGCTGGCCCAGGCCGACAACGGGGTCGCCGCGGCCATGAACAGCACGGCAAAGCACAGCAGGCCGAGGAACGTCTCGCGGCTGTAACCCAGGGTGGCGACGCCGTAGCTCAGGGAAAACACCGTGGAGATGTAGAACAGCGCGTAGCACACCACCATCGAGGCGGCGCCCAGCAGCACCGGCATCCAGTATTGGCTGAAGAGTTCCACCAGCGGCATCTTCACCCGCTCCTGGCGCGCCACGGCGTTGGCGAACACCGGGGTTTCGTGCAGCTTCAGGCGCACGTAGAGCCCCACCATCACCAGCGCGGCGCTGAGCAGAAACGGAATGCGCCAGCCCCAGGCGCGGAACTGCTCGTCGTCCAGGCCCATGGCCAGGGCCAGGAACAGGCCGTTGGCGGCGAGAAAGCCGATGGAGGGGCCCAGTTGCGGGAACATGCCGAACCAGGCGCGTTTGCCAGCCGGGGCGTTTTCCGTGGCCAGCAGAGCGGCTCCGCCCCATTCACCGCCCAGTCCGAGGCCCTGGCCGAAGCGCAGCACGCAGAGCAGGATCGGTGCCCAGGCGCCGATGCTGTCATAGCCCGGCAACACGCCGATCAGGGTGGTGCAGACCCCCATCAGCAGCAGTGAAGCGACCAGGGTCGATTTGCGCCCGATGCGGTCGCCGAAATGGCCGAACAGCGCCGAACCCAGGGGGCGGGCGAGAAAGGCGATGCCGAAGGTCAAGAAGGCCGAGAGCATTTGCGCGGTGCCGGAGCTCTGGGGGAAGAACACCGGTCCGATCACCAGCGCGGCGGCGGTGGCGTAGACGTAGAAATCGTAGAACTCGATGGCGGTGCCGATAAAACTGGCGGTGGCCACCCGAGAGGCGGAGTTGCTCGGTTGGGCAGGCGCCGCGGTGCTGTAGGTGGTGCTGGTCGTCATGCGGATATCCCTGACAGTCTGTGCTCCTGTGGAGCGAATTATTATGGTCGAGCACCCAGGGATGTGGGTTTGGCGCGCTCGTCACTCGGGATGGGAGTGACGTCGAACGGTGGCGGGTGATGCCTGCAGGATCGTCTGCGGTGCGGGTAGCACGCGGATCTGCGGGGCTTGGGTAAGCAGCGCGATTATAGAAAGGCTGCTAACGATCCAACAAGGCCTGTGCTCGTTGCCGGGTTTGCGTCACTGCGCAAGGCCACGAGAGCCCGTTGCAGGCGGGACAGGGCGCCGGCATCAGCGCCTGTGGCGTATCGGCTGCGAGTCAGACCCGGGCGGGAACGCTGCTGGTGTGCCAGAGCAGCACGCGGCTGACGCGGTTTTCCTCGGTTTCGAGGATCTCCAGGCGGTAGCGGCCGATCTTCAGGCACACGGCGCTGTCGGGAATGGTTTCCAGGGCTTCGGTGACCAGGCCGTTGAGGGTCTTGGGGCCGTCGCTGGGCAGGTGCCAGCCCAGGCTCTTGTTCAGTTCGCGAATCGAGGCCGCGCCTTCCACCACATAACGCCCGTCGGCCTGCGGGTGGATGTGGGGGTTGTCCAGGCTGTGCTCGCTTTCGAACTCGCCGACGATTTCTTCGAGGATGTCTTCCAGGGTGACGATGCCCAGCACTTCGCCGTATTCGTCCACCACCATGCCCAGGCGCCGTTGCTGCTTGTGGAAGTTGAGCAGTTGCAGTTGCAGCGGGGTGCTTTCGGGGACGAAGTAGGGTTCGTGGCAGGCGGCCAGCAGGGCTTCCTTGGTCAGGCTGGCGTCGGGCAGCAGGTGGCGGATCTGCCGGGTGTTGAGCACCGCTTCGACCTGATTGATATCACTGTGGAATACCGGTAGCCGGGTGCGTTTGTTCAGGCGCAGTTGGGCGATGATCTCTTCGATCGGGTCGTCGAGGTTGATGCCCTGCACTTCGCTGCGGGGCACCAGGATGTCGTTGACGGTGATGTTGTCCAGGGCGTGGATGCCGGACAGGGCGTGGTGTTCCTGAGGCGCGGGCTCGTCGTCCAGCAGCGCCGGATCATCGTCGCTGTGCTTGACCGCGCTGGCCTTGGCGGCAAACGGGCGCAACAGCAGTTGGCCGATGGCGTTGAGCAGCCAGGCCAGGGGATAGACGAGCTTCATGGGGATCGCCAGCAGGCTGTTGCCGAAGCTCAGGGTGCCTTCCGGGTAGCGCAATGCCAGGGTGCGGGGCAGGTATTCGGCCAGTACCAGCAAGCCGCTGGTGCTGATCAGGCAGGCCAGCCAGGGGCCTTCTTCCGCCCAGTAGAACAGCGCCAGCAAGGTGCTGATGATCACCGCCAGGACCCGGCACAGGGTATTGCACAGGATCAGGCTTTCCTTGGGGAAGGCCAGTCGCGCTGTCGCTTTGTCCCCGGAGCGCGAGCCGTTGCGTTGGGTCAGCAGGTGTTGCTGGGCGGCGTCGATGGCGGTGAACAGGCCCGACCAGACGATCAGCAGGGCGATTACCGCGAGCATGGGCCCGGAGGGCAGGGAGTCGGTCATGGCCGGTCGTCAGATGTGCAGGATGTATTCACGAACCAGCTTGCTGCCGAAGTACGCCAGCATCAGCAGGCAGAAGCCTGCGAGGGTCCAGCGAATCGCCTTGTGCCCGCGCCAGCCCAGGCGGTTGCGCCCCCACAGCAGCACGCTGAACACCACCCAGGCCAGGCAGGCCAGCAAGGTCTTGTGCACCAGGTGCTGGGCGAACAGGTTTTCGACGAACAGCCAGCCGGAGATCAGCGACAGCGACAGCAGGGTCCAGCCGGCCCAGAGAAAGCCGAACAGCAGGCTTTCCATGGTCTGCAGGGGCGGGAAGTTCCTGATCAGGCCGGAAGGGTGCTTGTTCTTCAATTGGTGGTCCTGCACCAGCAGCAGCAACGACTGGAAGACCGCGATGGTGAACATGCCGTAGGCCAGGATCGACAACAGGATGTGGGCGAGAATCCCCGGCTCCTCATCGATCACCGGCACCGTGCCGGTGGGCACGAACTGCGCCAGCAGGGCCGTCAGGGCGCCCAGGGGAAATAACAGCACCAGCAGGTTTTCCACCGGAATCCGCCAGCAGGCCAGCAGGGTCAGGGCAATGACCGCTGCGGCGATCAGGCTGGCGGCGCTGAAGAAGTCCAGGCCCAGGCCCGCCGGAGTCAGCAGGTGGGTCAGCAGGCTGAGGCCATGGGCGAGCAGGGCCAGGATGCCCAGCGTAACCAGTAGGCGCTTGTTTGCCTTGGCGCCGGAGGCCAGGCGAGAGCCTTGATAGAAGGTCGCAGCGGCATAAAGGACGGCGGCGGCGAGGGTGGGTAGCAAGCTGGGTGACAAGGGGAGCATAAATCCTGTTAGGCAGGCCCGAAAGTCGCTGAGTTTGGCATAGAACCCACAGCCCTGAAAGACCACGCAAGCAGACGGCGAGGTGTCCGCCACGCACAGTCTTCGCTATAATCCGCGACCTGCCCACGCCGCAGGCTCATCGAGCACTTGTTTATTACGCTCTGGGCCGCCATTACCCCGGTCTACCTTGGGCCTGAAAGGATCGAGCATGTTTGAAAACCTAACCGACCGTCTCTCGCAGACGCTGCGCCATGTCACCGGCAAGGCCAAGCTGACCGAGGACAACATCAAAGACACCCTGCGCGAAGTGCGCATGGCGCTGCTCGAAGCCGACGTCGCGTTGCCGGTGGTCAAGGACTTCGTCAACTCGGTGAAGGAACGTGCGGTCGGCACCGAAGTGTCCCGCAGCCTGACCCCGGGCCAGGCCTTTGTGAAGATCGTCCAGGCCGAGCTGGAAAGCCTGATGGGCGCGGCCAACGAAGACTTGAACCTCAGCGCTGTGCCGCCAGCCGTGGTGCTGATGGCCGGTCTGCAGGGCGCGGGCAAGACCACCACCGCCGGCAAGCTTGCGCGCTTCCTCAAGGAACGCAAGAAGAAGAGCGTGATGGTGGTGTCCGCCGACGTTTACCGTCCGGCGGCGATCAAGCAGCTGGAGACCCTGGCCAACGACATCGGCGTGACCTTCTTCCCGTCGGACCTGAGCCAGAAGCCGGTGGCCATCGCCGAAGCGGCTATTAAGGAAGCAAAACTCAAGTTCATCGACGTGGTGATCGTCGACACCGCCGGTCGCCTGCACGTCGACAGCGAGATGATGGACGAGATCCAGGCGCTGCACGCGGCGATCAAACCGGTGGAAACCCTGTTCGTGGTCGACGCCATGACCGGCCAGGACGCCGCCAACACCGCCAAGGCCTTTGGTGATGCGCTGCCGCTGACCGGGGTGATCCTGACCAAGGTCGACGGCGACGCCCGTGGCGGTGCCGCGCTGTCGGTTCGCGCGATCACTGGCAAGCCGATCAAGTTCATCGGTATGGGCGAGAAGACCGAGGCCCTGGAACCGTTCCACCCTGAGCGTATCGCTTCGCGGATCCTGGGCATGGGCGACGTGCTCAGTCTGATCGAGCAGGCCGAGCAGACCCTCGACAAGGAAAAGGCCGACAAACTGGCCAAGAAGCTGAAGAAGGGCAAGGGCTTCGACCTCGAAGACTTCCGCGACCAGCTGCAACAAATGAAGAACATGGGTGGCCTGGGCGGCCTGATGGACAAGCTGCCGAGCATCGGCGGCGTCAATCTGGCGCAGATGGGCAACGCACAGAGCGCCGCTGAAAAGCAGTTCAAGCAGATGGAAGCCATCATCAACTCCATGACCCCGGCCGAGCGCCGCGACCCTGAGCTGATCAGCGGTTCGCGCAAGCGCCGGATCGCCATGGGTTCCGGTACCCAGGTGCAGGACATCGGTCGCTTGATCAAGCAGCACAAGCAGATGCAGAAGATGATGAAGAAGTTCTCCGCCAAGGGCGGGATGGCCAAGATGATGCGCGGCATGGGCGGAATGTTGCCCGGCGGCGGCATGCCGAAGATCTGAAGAATCCGCGCCGGCAGTCATGTCGGCGCATTTCCACGGGGACGTGGAATCCTGGGCAAACCCTCGATTGGGGCGCGCTCACTCGCTGCCGCTTGCGGCGGCTCCATAGCAAATCTGAGTGGCAGCCGATAGGCGCCGGAAAAAGTCATTTGCAAAAGTCCGGATATTCCTTAGAATATGCGGCCTTTCGGGCACCCATGCCCGCTGTGCATTTAGATTTGCAGCACCGACTACAGGAACGATGTTCACATGCTAACAATCCGTCTTGCCCTTGGCGGCTCCAAAAAGCGCCCGTTTTACCACTTGACCGTGACCGACAGCCGTAACCCACGTGACGGTTCGCACAAAGAACAAGTTGGCTTCTTCAACCCGATCGCTCGTGGTCAAGAAGTACGCCTGTCCGTGAACCAAGAGCGCGTAGCCTACTGGCTGAGCGTGGGTGCACAGCCTTCTGAGCGCGTTGCTCAGTTGCTGAAGGAATCGGCTAAGGCTGCAGCCTGAACCCTATGAACGCGACGCCAGCTCCTGCTGATGATTTGATCGTTATCGGCAAAATCTACTCTGTTCATGGCGTTCGCGGCGAAGTGAAGGTCTTTTCCTTTACTGATCCGATTAAAAACCTGTTGGACTACAAAACCTGGACGCTCAAGCGCGAAGGTAGCGTGAAACAGGTTGAGCTGGTCAGCGGACGCGGGAACGACAAGTTCCTGGTCGCAAAGCTCAAGGGTCTTGATGATCGCGAAGAAGCTCGTCTTCTGGCCGGTTACGAGATCTGCGTGCCGCGCAGCCTGTTCCCTGAACTGACCGACGGCGAGTACTACTGGTACCAGCTGCAAGGTCTCAAGGTTATCGACACCCTCGGGCAACTGCTCGGGCAGATCGATCACCTGCTGGAGACCGGCTCGAACGATGTAATGGTGGTCAAGCCTTGCGCTGGCAGCCTGGATGATCGCGAACGCCTGTTGCCCTATACCGAGCAATGCGTGTTGGCCGTCGACCTGGCAGCGGGTGAGATGAAGGTGGAATGGGACGCGGATTTCTAAGCGTGGCTAACTTGCGCGTAGAAGTGATCAGTCTGTTTCCCGAGATGTTTTCCGCCATCAGCGAGTACGGCATAACCAGCCGCGCGGTGAAACAGGGGCTGTTGCAGCTGACCTGTTGGAATCCGCGAGACTACACCACGGATCGACATCACACTGTGGACGATCGCCCGTTTGGCGGTGGTCCGGGCATGGTGATGAAGATCAAGCCCCTGGAGGATGCACTGGTTCAGGCCAGAAACGCAGCCGGGGAGGGTGCGAAGGTGATCTACCTGTCGCCCCAAGGCCGTCAACTGAATCAGTCGGCGGTGCGCGAGTTGGCGAATGAGGATGCATTGATCCTGATTGCTGGTCGTTATGAAGGCATTGACGAGCGGTTTATTGAAGCTCATGTCGATGAAGAGTGGTCGATTGGCGACTATGTACTCTCCGGTGGCGAGCTGCCGGCGATGGTCCTGATTGATGCGGTTACGCGACTGCTGCCCGGAGCTTTAGGGCATGTGGATTCCGCGGAGGAAGATTCCTTCACGGACGGTCTGCTGGATTGCCCGCACTACACCCGACCGGAGGTGTATGCGGATCAGCGTGTTCCCGACGTATTGCTAAGTGGCAATCACGCACACATCCGGCGTTGGCGTTTACAGCAGTCCCTTGGTCGGACCTATGAACGACGCGCCGATCTTCTGGAAAGCCGCTCGCTTTCTGGAGAAGAGAAGAAGCTGCTCGAGGAATATCTCCGCGAGCGGGACGATAGTTAACAACGTATCGATGGTAGATCCGACGATTTACCTTAGGAGCACAGCATGACCAACAAAATCATCCTTGCACTCGAAGCAGAGCAGATGACCAAAGAGATCCCAGCCTTTGCCCCGGGCGACACCATTGTCGTTCAGGTGAAAGTGAAGGAAGGCGATCGTTCCCGTCTGCAGGCGTTCGAAGGCGTAGTTATCGCCAAGCGCAACCGCGGTGTGAACAGCGCGTTCACCGTACGTAAAATCTCCAACGGTGTTGGCGTAGAGCGTACTTTCCAGACCTACTCCCCGCAGATCGACAGCATGGCTGTCAAGCGTCGCGGTGACGTGCGTAAAGCCAAGCTGTACTACCTGCGCGACCTGTCGGGTAAAGCAGCTCGCATCAAGGAAAAACTGGCTTAAGTCCAGCTTCCGATGCAGAAAAAAGCAGCCTACGGGCTGCTTTTTTGTTGCCTGTCATTTAATCCCCGGAGCGGTTGAGCAGGACGCAGACCGTATTGGCGATCCGCTCCAGCAGGACCTCGTCGTAAGGCAGCCAGGGCAGCGCCGCCAATTTGCCACTTTGCCCCGCCAGGGCCACTTCCACCGGTGCCCCATTGCGCGTCACGCGCCCGCTGACCAGATGCACCGCATAGTCGCCGACCCGGACATGACGTCCCTCCAGCGACACCAGCCCCTCCTCGATCAGTGTGGCGAAGGCCATGCCCAGTACGTGGCGGCGCATCAGCGTCATCTGGGTGAGATTCTGCCCAGCCAACAGATTCAGGCGTTGTTCACGCCTGGCTACCGGCATCTGCGGCAGGGGCTGGCCGGTGGCGCTCTGTGCCAGTTCCTCGATGGCGAAACTGCTGACGCTGACCAGCAGGTCGATGGCCCGGCAGGCCTCTGAAAACACCTGGGGCGGCACATCTTGAAGCTGCATCGGCTGCCAATGTCGGTCGGTGCGCCGGGCAAAGCTTGTGCTGCCCGACAGGCAGTGCCCCTCCAGGCCCGGATACAGCGCCGTGTTCACGGCGAAGCTCACCCGGACATCGCCCAGGCATCGGTTCAGACCACCGTCCCTGTCGATCTTCCAGCCTTCGCGGCGGGCCAGGCCGATCAGTGGGCGGATGGACAGGCTGTAGCCGGCGAATGCCTGGCAGTGGTGGCTTTCCAGCTCTGGCGGGGACGGCAGGTAGTACTCGCGAAACACCTGGCGCAGCGGCTGTTTGATCCGGCGTTGGCTGATCAGCTTTTGCCAGGCGTGGCGCTCCTCGGCGCTGGCCGACAGTGGGTGCCACAGCGAAATCCTGCTCCCGGCCTCCAGGTCCAGCGGCTGGCCCCAGGGATCCATCGCTTGCGCGTTCGCATCCAGCAGGAAGCTGCGGCGTTGGCCATGGTCGCAGTGGGCAACCCAAATCAATGAGCGGGTAAAGGGCGAGCCCACGGCGGAGTTGGCCAGTTGCGCTCGCCAGTCGCGCAAAGGCAGCTCGAAGGCTTGCCACAGTCCGGATTCCAGGCAGTTGGCCAGAAGCCCGTGCTGGGCCTTGCCCGGCGTGCTGGTAGGGGCCAGGCGCAGGGCGATCTCGGGGCGTTGGGCCAGGCCGCGTTCGGCAGGCTTGAGGTTGCGCGCGAGTTTTTTCTGGATGCCGGCATGGCGCACCAGGCTCAGGGCGCTGCGCAGTGCCTGCACGCTTTCCGGGGTTGGCACCTGCTCGATGCAGTGCCCCAGGGCAATGGCCAGGGACTGCGATGGCGCGGTCTTGGCCTGGGTCGGGGCGACACAGGCCTTGGGCAGCAAAATGTCCATCAGCGGTGGCAGCCAGGGGGCATCGCGCAGCAGGGCGACCCGCGCGGCGCGGGCGATCACCGGCGTGTCATCGGTGGTAAAGGCGCCATCGGCCACATAGGGCGTGGCGCCGCTGTGAATCGCGTCCAGGCGCTGGGCCGCCGTGTTGAGAATCTGCTGTGAGAATTCGACGTATGCCGCGTCATCCATCAACACCCTGGCCGGATCGGCGCTCAGGTGATGATGGCCAGTCCAGTACTCGCTACCGGCCAGGGCCTGCTGTGAGCGCGGCTCCAGTTGCCCAAGCAGTTCGAACTCCTGCCGGGCGTAGGGCGAATTCCCATGGTGCTGTTCCACCCAGCGTTGCAGCGCCCCACGGGCTTCTTCATCCACCCATTGCGTCAGCATGTACGCCTGGGGGTAATTCGCCGCCCACTGTGCGCCGGGTTCCGCGAGGATCCTGCGCAGCTCCGCGGCCAGGGCGGCGCTCGGTGTGCCGCTGAAACAGGCCAGTTGCTCCAGCGCTTCCGGCCAGGTCAGGCAACTGCGCAACGCCTCCAGCAGGGCGCTGTGATCGAGGGCCGGGCTCAGTTCCAGTTCCGCGGCCTGTTGCACGATCGCGGTCGCCAGCTGCTGCGCCGCCGGGTTGCCAGGGGCGCGCAGGGCCCGGCGGATGTCCGGCCACAGGCTGCCCAGTTGAGCGGGTGTCAGAGGGCTGATGTCGAGCGGCGGGCCGATGAAGTCTGGATGATCCACTCGGTCGGCATTCAGGCGTTGTTGCAGGTGCGTGACGAGTGAAGGCGTGAGCGGGGCATCCATGGCGGCGGGTCTCCTTTGACAGTGCGCGGATCATCGCATTTTTTCTCGCCGCCGTTGGCCTCAGTCCCCTGGCGGGTTCTTTCGGCCCCTGGCGGGCGGCGATATACTCGCCGGCCCAATAAAGTGTGATCGCCCACGCCGTGCAACCCGCATGGACGCCCAGGGCGCGTGACACCCTCCCGGCGCTCCTGACCTGACGTTATCCACAGGCAGGCGGCCCCCGATTGTTTCCCTCAAGCCTTTGGTCGCTGCCCGACAGCGCTCATCGGCATTCCATGCCCGCAGCGTGCCCATGCGCGGATCTATTCATTCAGGCAGTAATTCGATGACCCCTCGTGAGCAAGAAATCCAGCGTCGTACCGAACTCTCGGTGACCCGCGTGACCAAGGCGGTATTCCCGTCCACCACCAACCATCACAACACCCTGTTCGGCGGCACGGCCCTGGCCTGGATGGATGAGGTTTCGTTCATTGCGGCCACGCGTTTCTGTCGCTTGCCGCTGGTGACGGTGTCCACCGACCGCATTGATTTCAAGCACCCGATTGCCGCCGGTTCGATCGTCGAGTTGGTCGGGCGAGTGGTGAAGGTGGGCAACACCAGCCTCAAGGTCGAAGTCGAGGTGTTTGTCGAAAGCATGAGCTGCGATGGGCGGGAAAAAGCCATCCATGGCCTGTTCAGCTTTGTCGCCATCGATGATGAAAAGCGCCCGGTGCCGGTGCTTCCGGGGTTTGCGGCGTAGGAGGCGGCTTGCCGGCGAGCACGCTATCGGGGCTATTCGCCGGCAGCCGGTTCCTACTGGGGCTGGTTACGGGGACTCGGGCTGGATCAGCGCCAGCAGGGTCCAGCCCGGTGCCGGCTTGAGGTCGCTCTCCGGGGTGACTACGTGCACCCAGCCGTTGCTGTCGCGGGCGAACAGCAGGGTGGCGCGTTCGCCGTGCAGGGCTTGGTAGTCATCCCAGCCGAAGGCCTCGGTCAGGTGCGTGCTGTACAGCTCCGCGCCCTGGCCCAGCAGGCTGGCCAGCTTGGTGTAGCTCAGGGCCTCGCTGCCCAGTAGCTGGCCTCGGTGTTCGTGACTGGCGCGGTGTTTGTCGGTGCGCCGGCTTTCCTGGCTGTTGGCCAGGGCGAACAGGCGCTGATGACCGAAGTCATGACGAAAGCGCATGGCCGCCAGGGTGTTGAGCTCGCCGGAAGGCGAGAGCGCCAGCAGATGCCCCAGGCCCACCAGGTCCAGGTGCGCGTCGGCATGTTGCGAGGCCGGGTTGCCGAAGTAGGTCGGCAGGCCTTCCATGCGTGCTGTGCGGATGTTCTCCCAGCTGGAGTCGGTCAGCAGCACCCGGCTGCCCAGTTGCTGCAGGGCCTTGCCCAGGGTGCGGGCCGGACCGTTGGCCCCGACGATCAGAAAGCCGCTGGGCGCCGGTTCGGCGACGTTCAACAGGCGCGCCAGAGGGCGAGCGGTGGCGCTTTGCAGGACCACGGTGCCGATGATCACGGCGAAGGTCAGCGGCACCAGCAGCAGCGCGCCCTGATGACCGGCTTCGTCCAGGCGGATGGCGAAGATGGCCGACACCGCGGCGGCGACAATCCCCCGTGGGGCAATCCACGCCAGCAACGCCCGCTCGCGCCAGTTGAGGCTGGAGCCGGCGGTGGACAGCAGCACGTTCAGCGGGCGGGCGATGAACTGGATCACCAGCAGCAGGATCAGCACCAGCGGGCCCAGGGCGATCAGCGCCTTGAGGTCCAGGCGCGCTGCCAGCAGGATGAACAGCCCGGAGATCAGCAGCACGCTGAGGTTCTCCTTGAAGTGCAGGATGTGCCGCACGTCCACGCCCTTCATGTTGGCCATCCACATGCCCATCAGGGTCACCGCCAGCAGCCCGGATTCGTGCATCACCTGGTTGGAGGCAATGAAGATCCCCAGTACCCCGGCCAGGCTTGCCAGGTTGTGCAGGTATTCCGGCAGCCACTGGCGCCGCATGATGCTGCCCAGGACCCAGCCGCCGACAATGCCGAACAGGCTGCCGCACAGAATCACGCCGCCGAAGGTCAGCAAGCTGTGGCTCAGGCCATCGCCGGCGGCACTGGCGATGATGAAGCTGTAGACCACCACCGCCAGCAGGGCGCCGATGGGATCGATGACGATGCCTTCCCAGCGCAGGATGTTGGCGATCGAGGCCTTGGGGCGCACCACCCGCAGCATGGGCACGATCACCGTCGGTCCGGTGACCAGGGTCAGGGTGCCGAACAGCAGGGCCAGCATCCAGTCGAAGCCCAGCAGCCAATGGGTGGCCAGGGTGATCACCGCCCAGGTGGACAGCGCGCCGAGGGTGACCAGGCGATGGACCACACTGCCGATCTCGCGCCATTCCGAGAGGTGCAGGGTCAGGCTGCCTTCGAACAGGATCAGCGCCACCGCCAGCGACACCAGGGGCATCAGCAGCGGGCCGAACATTTCCTGCGGGTCGAGCCAGCCGAGCACGGGGCCGGCCAGGATGCCGCTGAGCAGCAGGAACAGAATGGCCGGCAGCTTCAGCCTCCAGGCCAGCCATTGGCAGCCCAGTGCCGCCACGCCGATGCCGCCGAAGGCCAGCAGAATCTGTTGTTCGCTCATCAATGCACCCTGTTCCTTGAAATGGCTGGCTATGAAAGACTAGCGACCCTCCGTGCAGTTCACTATTTTTTTACCCGCAGCCCCTGGGCCGCGCCTTTCGAGTCTTTATGCCCGCCATCGACCACCCTCTGATCGACCGTTTTCTCGATGCCCTGTGGTTGGAGAAAGGCTTGTCCGACAATACCCGCGACGCTTACCGCAGCGATCTGGCGCTGTTCAACGGCTGGCTGCAGGAGCAGGGGCTGGAGCTGCCGCGAGCCGGTCGCGAGTTGATCCTCGATCACCTGGCCTGGCGCGTGGAGCAGGCCTACAAGCCCCGTTCG
The DNA here is from genome assembly GCF_001547895.1 of Pseudomonas sp. Os17. Taxonomy (NCBI): domain Bacteria; kingdom Pseudomonadati; phylum Pseudomonadota; class Gammaproteobacteria; order Pseudomonadales; family Pseudomonadaceae; genus Pseudomonas; species Pseudomonas sp. Os17. The sequence continues at coordinate 1,226,699 of NZ_AP014627.1, forward strand.
ACGGCGCGGTTTCTCTCCGGCATGCGCGGGTTCTATCGCTATCTGCTCAGGGAGAAGCTGATTGAAGTCGATCCGACCCTGCGGATCGACATGCCGCAACTGGGGCGGCCGTTGCCCAAGTCGCTGTCGGAAGCGGATGTCGAGGCGCTGCTGGCCGCCCCGGACCTGAGCGAGGCCATCGGCCAGCGCGACCGCGCCATGCTTGAAGTGCTCTATGCCTGCGGGTTGCGGGTCACCGAGCTGATCAGCCTGACCCTGGAGCAGGTCAACCTGCGTCAGGGCGTGTTGCGGGTCATGGGCAAGGGCAGCAAGGAGCGCCTGGTGCCCATGGGCGAGGAGGCGATTGTCTGGGTCGAGCGCTATATGCGCGATGGCCGTGCCGAGTTGCTGGGCGGGCGGCCCAGCGATGTGCTGTTTCCCAGCCAGCGCGGCGAGCAGATGACCCGACAGACCTTCTGGCACCGGATCAAGCACCAGGCCAAGGTCGCCGGGATCGGCAAGGCGCTGTCGCCCCATACCCTGCGCCATGCGTTTGCAACACACCTGCTCAATCACGGTGCCGATTTGCGGGTGGTACAGATGCTGCTGGGGCACAGCGACCTGTCCACCACCCAGATCTACACCCACGTGGCGCGCGCGCGGCTGCAGGATCTGCACGCCAAACATCATCCAAGGGGCTGAATGGGCGTCCGTGCGGCGCTTTGCGTCGCCCGTAGTCGGTGCCGGCAAACAGATGTGATAGGCTTTGCCGGTTTGCAAAAAGGGTGTTTGCCCGCGTTTGGTCCCGACCAGCCTTGGCGTTTGCCCATTTGCCCGCCTTCAGGAGTTCCCATGCGTTTGACCCAGATTATTGCCGCCGCCTCCCTGGCGCTGCTCAGCACCTTCGCCGTGGCCGATGACAGTGCCGAGAAAGCCATCCGCAAGAGCCTCGAGACGCTGCAGCTCGAAGTGCCGGTGGAAAGCATCACCGCCAGCCCCCTGGCGGGCCTGTATGAGGTCAAGCTCAAGGGCAGTCGCGTGCTCTACGCCAGCGCCGACGGCCAGTTCGTGGTTCAGGGCTATCTGTTCCAGCTCAAGGACGGCAAGCCGGTGAATCTCACGGAAAAAACCGAGCGCCTGGGCATTTCCAAGTTGATCAACGGCATTCCGGTCGCAGAAACTGTGGTCTATCCGGCCATTGGCGAAACCAAGACCCACATCACCGTATTTACCGACACCACCTGCCCCTACTGCCACAAGCTGCACGCGGAAATCCCGGCGCTGAACAAGCAGGGTGTGGAAGTGCGCTACGTGGCCTTCCCGCGCCAGGGCCTGGGCTCGCCGGGTGACGAACAGCTGCAGGCGGTCTGGTGCTCGGCGGACAAGAAAGCCGCGATGGACAAGATGGTCGACGGCAAGGAAATCAAGGCCGCCAAGTGCGATAACCCGGTGTCCAAGCAGTTCGCCTTGGGTCAGTCGATCGGCGTCAATGGCACGCCGGCCATCGTTCTGGCCGATGGCCAGGTAATTCCCGGCTACCAGCCGGCACCACAGATCGCCAAACTGGCGCTGGGTGCGAAATAATCCTGCATCGTCACGCTAGCCTTTGACGATCATGCCCCTCTGCGTGTAGCTGGAGGGGCATTAATAGAGAGCCGCGCTGTTTGCGGCTGTTTTCCACGGCCGGCCTTGAGTCGGCCGTTTTATGGGGAGTTCAGAGTGAATCCGGTCAAAGTAGGCATCTGTGGGCTGGGTACTGTCGGTGGCGGTACCCTAAACGTACTTCAGCGTAACGCCGAGGAGATTGCCCGCCGTGCCGGGCGTGGAATCGAAGTAGCGCAAATTGCTACCCGTACGCCAAAGCCGCAGTTCCAAACGACCGGTATTTCGATTACCAACGATGTATTCGCCGTGGCCACCAACCCCGAGATCGATATCGTTATCGAGCTGGTGGGCGGCTACACCGTGGCCCGCGAGCTGGTGCTCAAGGCCATCGAGAACGGCAAGCACGTGGTCACCGCGAACAAGGCGCTGATCGCCGTGCACGGTAACGAAATCTTCGCCAAGGCCCAGGAGAAGGGCGTGATCGTGGCCTTCGAAGCGGCCGTGGCCGGTGGCATCCCGGTGATCAAGGCGATCCGCGAAGGGCTGTCGGCCAACCGCATCAACTGGCTGGCGGGGATCATCAACGGCACCGGCAACTTCATCCTCTCGGAAATGCGCGAGAAGGGCCGCACCTTCGAAGACGTGCTGGCTGAAGCCCAGGCCCTGGGTTATGCCGAAGCCGATCCGACCTTCGACGTCGAAGGCATCGACGCCGCGCACAAGCTGACCATCCTGGCGTCCATCGCCTTTGGTATCCCGCTGCAGTTCGACAAGGCCTACACCGAAGGCATCACCAAGCTGACCACCGCCGACGTGAACTACGCCGAAGCCCTGGGCTACCGCATCAAGCACCTGGGTGTGGCGCGCCGCACCGAGGCTGGCATCGAGCTGCGGGTGCACCCGACCCTGATCCCGGCCGATCGCCTGATCGCCAACGTCAACGGCGTGATGAACGCGGTCATGGTCAATGGCGACGCTGCCGGTTCGACCCTGTTCTACGGCGCCGGCGCCGGCATGGAGCCGACCGCTTCCTCGGTGGTGGCCGACCTGGTGGACGTGGTTCGCGCCATGACCAGCGACCCGGAAAACCGCGTGCCGCACCTGGCCTTCCAGCCGGACTCCCTGTCTGATCACCCGATCCTGCCGATCGAGTCCTGCGAAAGCGCCTACTACCTGCGCATCCAGGCCAAGGATCACCCGGGCGTACTGGCCCAGGTGGCGAGCATTCTTTCCGAGCGTGGCATCAACATCGAATCGATCATGCAGAAGGAAGTGGAAGAGCAGGACGGCCTGGTGCCGATGATCCTGCTGACCCACCGCGTTCTGGAGCAGCACATCAACGATGCGATTACCGCGCTGGAGGCCCTGCAGGGCGTCGTAGGCCCAGTGGTCCGTATCCGCGTCGAACATCTCAATTGAAGCAGCGGCAAGCTTCAAGTTCCAAGCGGCAAGCCAGAAGCGCAACTGCTCTGACTTGTCGCCTGTAGCTTGCAACTTGCAGCTCAAACCGAAGGTTTGTCCCCATGCGCTATATCAGTACTCGTGGCCAGGCACCGGCCCTGAATTTCGAAGATGTGCTGCTGGCCGGTCTGGCCAGCGACGGCGGTCTCTACGTACCGGAGAACCTGCCACGTTTCACCCAGGAAGAAATCGCTTCCTGGGCCGGCCTGCCGTACCACGAGCTGGCGTTCCGGGTCATGCGCCCGTTCGTCACCGGCAGCATTCCGGATGCCGACTTCAAGAAGATCCTCGAAGAAACCTACGGGGCGTTCTCCCACAACGCCATTGCGCCGCTGCGTCAGCTCAACGGCAACGAGTGGGTGCTGGAGCTGTTTCACGGCCCGACCCTGGCGTTCAAGGACTTCGCCCTGCAACTGCTGGGTCGCCTGCTGGACTACGTGCTGGAGAAGCGCGGCGAGCGCGTGGTGATCATCGGCGCCACCTCCGGTGACACCGGTTCGGCGGCCATCGAAGGCTGCAAGCGTTGCGACAACGTCGACATCTTCATCCTGCATCCGCACAACCGGGTATCGGAAGTGCAGCGCCGGCAGATGACCACCATCCTCGGCGAGAACATCCACAACATCGCCATCGAAGGCAACTTCGACGACTGCCAGGAGATGGTCAAGGCCAGCTTCGCCGACCAGGGCTTCCTCAAGGGCACGCGCCTGGTGGCGGTGAACTCGATCAACTGGGCGCGGATCATGGCCCAGATCGTCTACTACTTCCACGCGGCCCTGCAGTTGGGCGGTCCGGCGCGCTCCATCGCGTTCTCGGTGCCCACCGGCAACTTCGGCGACATCTTCGCCGGCTACCTGGCGCGCAACATGGGCCTGCCGATCAGCCAGCTGATCGTCGCCACCAACCGCAACGACATCCTGCACCGCTTCATGAGCGGCAATCAGTACGTCAAGGAAACCCTGCACGCGACCCTGTCGCCGTCCATGGACATCATGGTGTCGTCGAACTTCGAACGCCTGCTGTTCGACCTGCACGGTCGCAACGGTGCGGCCCTGGCTGCGCTGATGGACAGCTTCAAGCAAGGCGGCGGTTTCAGCGTCGAACAGGACCGCTGGACCGAAGCGCGCAAGCTGTTCGATTCCCTGGCGGTGAACGACGAGCAGACCTGCGAAACCATCGCCGAAGTCTTCGCCCAGACCGGCGAAGTGCTGGACCCGCACACCGCGATCGGCGTCAAGGCCGCCCGTGAATGCCGTCGCAGCCTGGACACGCCGATGGTGGTCCTGGGCACCGCGCACCCGGTCAAGTTCCCGGATGCCGTGGAGAAGGCCGGTGTCGGCAAGGCCCTGGAGCTGCCGGCGCACCTGTCCGACCTGTTCCAGCGTGAAGAACGCTGCACGGTCCTGGCCAACGACCTGAAAGCGGTGCAGGCTTTCGTCAGCCAGCACGGCAATCGTGGCAAGCCGCTCTGACCGGATGGTCTTGTCGTCCACGAAGCCCGTCTCCTGACGGGCTTTGTTTTTTCTCGCACCTGTTGCATGAGCTTGGCCCGGCTGGGGCAGGGAGGCACGGATGAGCAACCGCCAAACCCATTGCATGTCACTTGCCTTGTGGCGGCTTGTCGGGGGCCTGCTGGCCTGCCTGTTCTGTGGCGCGTTGCTGGCGGCTGCGACGAAGAATCTACCCTTCAAGCTGGTGCCGGCTTTCGTTGACCTTGAACCCCTGGCCCTGGCACCTGCCGAACGCCAGTGGCTGGCGACGCATAAGACGCTGAGGGTCGGCATCGCCATCGATGATTACCAGCCCATTGATATCACCCGGGACCGCAATCGCTATCAAGGAATCAGCGCCGACTACCTGGCGCTGGTGGGCGAGCGGTTGGGTGTCACGATGGAGGTCCTGGGGTTTTCCGAGCGAGAGCAGGCGATTGAAGCGCTGCGCAACGGCAGTATCGATGTCCTGACCAGTGCCAATGGCTATGAGCGCGGTGTCTCGGGGCTGCGTTTCACCAGTGACTACATGCCTGACAGGGCGGTAGTGGTGGTGCGTCGTGACGGGGTGAGCTCCAGCGATGACCTGGCCGGCAAGAAACTGGTGTTATTGGATGGCTATGCCAACGCCGAGCAGGTTCATGCGGCGTATCCGAACAGTCAGATCATGCTCTCGCCGAACCTCTACAGCGGCTTGGAGGCATTGAATCAGGGCGATGCCGACGCCTTCATCGGCAATGAGATCATCGTCCGCGCCTACCAGGCCCTGCGCCCTTATCTGGCGGTGCGGATTCAGGATGAAAGCCGCCTGCCGCCGACGGGCTTTGCCTTTGCCACGCGGGATGACAACGTGCTGCTGGCGGGCATGCTGGAGCAGGCGCTGCAGAGCATCGACGAGTCCCTGCAGCGGGAAATACAGGCCCGTTGGACCACCGGGCTGGGGGCGAATATCTCGGGTGAGCGCATCGAACTCAGCGCCGAGGAGCAGGCCTGGATTCTCCAGCACCCGCATGTGATGGTCGCGTCCCAGCAGTATCCGCCCCATGTGTTCAAGGACAAGGAGGGGCGCTGGGCTGGCCTGAACATCGATTTGCTCAACCGCATCTCGCGCATGACCGGTCTGCATTTTGTGCACAAGGAGAGCCTTACCACGGCGCAGACCCTGGAGCTGCTGGAAAGCGGGCAGGCGCAGATGAACTCGACCCTCACGGCCAGTGAGGATCGGCGACTGTTCCTGAATTTTTCCCATGCCTTTGGTGGTGCCGCCTGGGTTTTTGTCGTGCGCCCCGAGGATCGGCGCCTGAGCAGCCTGGAACAGTTGGCAGGCGAGGTACTGGCGCTGCCGGCCCGGCACACCCTTGAGAGCTACATTCGCCGCAACTACCCCGATATCCGCTTGCGCAGTGTCGCCAGCGATGAAGAGGCGCGGGCCCTGGTGAGTAGTGGCGAGGCCCGGGCAACCATTCAGAATGAGGTCCAGGTTCAGGCGCTGGGGGCGGCCGATGACGGATTGCGGGTCGGACGCAGTGTCGAAGGCACCTGGTCGGCTGACGAGTTTTCCGTGCGCAAGGATCAGCCCGAACTGCTGAGCATCTTGAACAAGTCGCTGGAGGCGCTGCCGGTGGCGGAGCTCAGTGCCATTCGCCTCAAGTGGCTGGGAGCCACGCCGGTGCCGATGCCGGCCTGGCAGCGTGTGCCGACCTGGGTCTACTGGGCCATTGCCACGGCGCTGCTGTTCGGGCTGGCCTCCCTGGCCTGGAGCAGTCGGCTCAAGCGCCAGATTCAGCAGCGATTGCAGGCCGAGCAACGACTCAATGATCAGTTGGTGTTCATGCGTGCTCTGCTCGACGGTATTCCCAATCCGATCTTTGTCCGAGACCTGGAAGGGCGCCTGATCACTTGCAACAAGAGTTACGAGCAGCAGTTGGGGACGAGCCTGGAGCTGATTCGCGGACGACAACTGACCGAGCTGGACCTGTTGCCTGCGGCCACCGCTCGCCAGTTGCATGGCGAGATCATGCAATTGCTGGCCAGCGAGGCGTCGGTGTTCGCCGATCGGCAGGTGGAGACGCGCAATGGTTCGATTCACGCCTATCAATGGACAGTGCCCTTCTATAGCGCCGACGGGCTCCTGCAAGGCTTGCTGGGCGGCTGGATCGATATCACCGAGCGCAAGCGCCTGGAGAATCAGCTGGTGGAGGCGCGTCAGGCGGCCGATCAGGCCAATGCCGCGAAAAGCGCATTTCTGTCCACCATGAGCCATGAGATCCGCACGCCCATGACGGCCATCGTCGGCTTGCTTGAGCTGGAAAAGGAGCAGGCCAGGGTCAGGGGCGCGCCCTTCTCCGAGGCCTTGCGGGTGGCCTATCGCTCCGCCCAGGAGTTGATCAGCCTGATGGGGGACAGCCTTGATCTGGCCAAGATCGAAGCCGGCCACATGCAGTTGGTGCCACAGGTCACCGCCCTCAAGCCGTTTTTCGAGAGTGTTCGGCAGTTGTTCGAGGTGACGGCGCGTAATCAGGGGGTGCATTTACGGTTGGTGTTCAACGCAGAGGCCCAGGGCCGTTATTTCTTCGACCCGCTGCGCTTGCGCCAGGTCCTGCACAACCTGTTGAGCAACGCCCTGAAGTTCACCGCGGAAGGTGAGGTGCGGGTGACGGTCGAGCGTCAGCCCGACGAGTCCGGTATCGAGTGCCTGCGCATCAGTGTTGCGGACACCGGCCCGGGTATCAGTGCCGAGCAGCAAGCGAACATTTTCACGCCTTTTGTTCAGGCCGACGCCATGACCTCCTCGACGTATGGCGGTACCGGGCTGGGTCTGAGCATTTGTCGGCAGCTGATCGAGTTGATGGGCGGGCGCATTCACCTGTCGAGCGAACCGGGTGCGGGAACCGTGGTCACCCTCGAGCTGTATCCGGAACGGGTCAGCGACGATCTCGAGCCTCAGGCGTCACCGTCTGCCGAGCGCCCGCCGAGTCGCAGCATCGAGGTGCTGGTGGTGGATGACTTGAGCGCCAATCGGATGGTCCTGAGCCAGCAGTTGATGTTTCTCGGACACCGGGTCGTGGCCTGTGACAATGCCCAGGAGGCGCTGCAGCAGTGGCGTTCCGGGGCCTTTGACGTACTGATGACCGATTGCAACATGCCGCAGATGAGCGGCTATGCACTGACCGAGGCCATCCGCCGGATCGAGGCGCAAGAGGGGCGTCGGCGCTGTCCGGTGATCGGTTGTACCGCCAATGCTTTCGAAGACGAGCGAGAGCGCTGCGAGCGTGCCGGCATGGATCAATTGCTGGTCAAGCCGGTGACCCTGGATCAATTGGCTCAGTCCCTCGCGCGTTTCCTGCCGTCACCGTCATTCAATATCCAGACCTTGCGCGGGATGACTCAGGCCGATGAACCGGTGCTGCAGCGCATGTTGCAGGAGTTGTTGCGTAATCTCGACGAGGAGCAGCAGGCGCTGGAGGCGGCCCTGGCGGCGCAGGATTGGCGGGGCCTGGGAGGCACCTTGCACCGTCTCAAGGGGGTGTGTTGCCTGATTGACGCCTTGCCCCTGGCCAAGGTCTGTATCGCGTTGGAAGAGGTGGTCAAGGGGCAGCAGGCGCAGGCGCTGGCCAGTCATTGGCCGGAGTTGCGAGACGTTATCGGGATCTTGCGTAGCGACATTCAGGCGGCTCTGGACGAATAAGACTTGTCCTATGTGTGGTTAGGAAATATCTGACTACCGTGTCGGCTCGTAGTGGACTGTTTCACTTGCGCCGTCTCGGAGGTTGCCCCCCATGAATACGCTTAACGTGCTGATTCTCGAAGATAACTCGTTCCAGTTGATGGCCTTGCACCAGATGCTCAACGCCAATGGCGTTTTCAACGTGCTGGCTGCCGAGAACGTGGCATCCGCGCGGCGTTCGCTGGACAGCAAGGGGCCGGTGGATATCGCCATCTGCGATCTGTACCTGGAGCAGGCTGACGGCCTGGAACTGATCCGTGATCTGGCCCGGCACCAGCAGGCCAAGGCCCTGATCATTCTCAGCGACGCGGAGCCGGATGTGCTTGAGGGCGCGTCCGGCATGGCCCGTGAATTGGGCCTGAAAGTGCTCGCATGCCTGCCAAAACCGGCGTCGGCCGCGGTGATTGGCGACTTGCTCTGTGCCTATCAGTTGCACTCCAGGGCCGATGGCCCCGAGCTGAATCAGACACTGCTCCGGGACTTGCTGGGCCTTGAACCCTTTGTTCGCGAACCTGTGACCACGGACGAGGGGCTGGCGGCGGTGCTGGGTTGTGGCGTGGCGCACTTTCAGCCCGTCATCCACCAGCAGGGCGGGTTGCAGGGTGTCGAGGCACTGGCCCGCTGGCAGCATCCCGAGCGGGGCTTGCTGATGCCGGGCGAGTTTCTTCCCCTGATCGAGTTCGCCGGCCTGCAAGAACTCTTCACCTGGCACATGCTGGAGCAGGCACTTGAGCTGGTGGCCGGAGTGAAGCTGGTGCTGGGCTACTGGCTGCCGATTGCGGTGAACATTCCCACCGGCATCCTTGAGCGGCCGCTGTTCCCTCGGCAGTTGGAAGCCTTGCTGAGGCGCTTCGAAGTCCCGGCGCGGATGTTGACCCTGGAGCTGGTCGACACCACCCAATTGCAAACCGATAGCGCCCATGTCGAGGCACTGTTGCGCCTGCGGATGCTGGGCTGCAAGTTGTCCATTGGCGATTTCGGTACCGGGGGCACCAGTCTGCAGCGCCTGCTGGAGCTGCCTTTCACCGAGCTGAAGATCCCTCCGGTGTTTGTTGCAGGCATGGCGGCCGATGAACGCAAGCTGGCACTGGTCGGTGGCGCCACGAGCATGGCTCGGCGCATGTCCCTGGCGGTGGTGGTGACGGGCATCGAGAGTGAGGCCGACTGTTTGGCGGCCAGGGCGTTGGGGGCGGTTCATCTGCAGGGTTGTTTTATCGCGCCACCGATGAGCGCCGCCGAGTTGCGCCAATGGCTGGTCGAAACTTCAGGAGCGGGATGCAATGGGCCGGGCGAGCAGTTGGCCGGTTTGTGTGCCTAGGACAGCCCATGTTCCTGAACGTAGATGTACAGCGCCGCTTCGCTGGAAAGACCCAGTTTGCGCATGGCGCTGACTTTCTGTGCGCTGACGGTCTGTTTGCTGCGGTTGAGCCGGGTGGCAATTTCCCCCACGGCATGGCCGGCGGCCAGCAGGCGGATCACTTCCAGCTCCCGGGGGGACAACTGGTCCTTGGACACCAGGCGATCCGGGCCCACTTCGCCGGCAAGGCTCAGGGCCCGGCTGATGGCCTGGGCGACATAGCGTTTGTGCTGTCGTGCCCGGGCAATGGCGGACGGCAACTCATCGGCCAGGCTGGCCTTGCTCAGCAGGCCCATCACGCCGAGGTCGAGGATCGAGCGGAACAGTCCGGCGTGGTTGAGCATGGTCACCACCACGATGGGCAGATCGGGATGATGCCGGCGCAGTTGTTCGATCAGGCGCAGGCCGTCGTTCTGTTGCTCCTCGGGCATCATGAAATCCGTTACCAGCACATCGCATTCCGTGTCCTGCAGCAACTGGACGAGGGCGGAGGGGGATCGGGCTTCACCGACGATCATCAAGCTGTCGTTTTGCTCCAGCACGGCACGCAGGCCGATCAGGAAGATCGGGTGGTCGTCGGCAAGGATGATGCGCAATCTGTGGTTCGACATTGCTTTCAAAGCTTGGGCTCCAATGCAACGGCGGCGTGGGTTGCGCCTGGTTGGCCGTTTTATATCTGTCATGTTACCCGTGCATGCTCGATTGACTCAGGTCGGCAGCAGTAGGCGTGGCGAACTTTCTTCTCTGAGCGATGGTCACTTGAATGTCAGAAAGCTACCGGCATTTTTGTTTTCGAACCTCTAATTCGAGCTATTGAGTGGTGATCTAGATGGAAAGTATCAGTCTTTTATTGAGTGAGTCGTTGAGTCCCTACCAGGTCACGCTGATGCCCTGTGGCGCCCACGGTGAATGCCTGGTGAGGCTGAAGAATACCGCTGGTGCGATTGTCGTGGAGCGTGAGGTCAATCAGGCCCAGCTCACCGACAAGCGCCTGCTGACCGATGTGGTCGATGGGCTGCACCGTGATGTGTTGATCGCTGAAGGGCGGCTGGAGCCTTGCGTGATCGCAGCCTTGCGCCACGCCGCCGAAGGCAAGGTGTTCGATCAGCACCGCTGATGCAAATTTTTACGGAACCTTCCGCCAGTCGTATCAGTCAGACTCAGTATCAGCAGGATCAGGCATTGTGCTCCGGTGCTTGCAGCCGGCTGATACCGGTCGTCAAAGACCGCGTTTAACCCCGAGTCGTCTCCCCACTTCTCGGGGTTTCTTTTTGCCCGGGATTTGTCAGTGGTCGTGCAGGTCCTGGAAGTAGGCGCGGGCGTCGGCGCGGTATTCGTCGCGCATTCCGGGGTCCAGCCAGGCGGCATACAGCTCCACCAGTTGCTCTTCGCGCAGCTTGAGCAGGGCCTGGTTGATCTGGGTGATGGCCTGCCTGCCCTGTGGGGTGTCGGAGCAGCCGACGTGGATTTCCTGATACTTGCTGGTGCCTTCGATCGGATAGAACTCCAGATCCTGCGGGTCGATACCCTGCTGCATGGCCTGATAGCGGATTTCCGGCCAGTAGCCCAGGAGCAGTTGCAGGCGGCCCAGGCGCTGCATCTGCAGCAGGCTGCCCAGGGCGTCGTTGCCATAGTGGGCGCGAATCTGCTGCGGCGACACTTGCTGTAGCAGGTTGTCGAGCTGTTGCCCGTAGCTGCGCTCGGCCACCACGCCAATCAGTTCTTTGCCGCTCTCGAGCAGGCCATGCAGGTCGACCTTGCCGTCATGCAGGAAGTGCGCGAGTTGTTCGCGGTCGGCGCGGCGGATCGCCAGGCCATTGCTCAATACGCGAAAGCTGGTGATGGAGTAGGCGACCCACTGCGCGCGCTCCTTGCTCCAGATCAGCGCCGGGTCGCAGGTGAAGCTGGGCTCGCGCAGCATCTGCATGCCTCGGGCGCGATTGACCCGGACCAGCTCGTGCTGGTACTCGGGCAGGCTGGCGATCAGTTGTGGCATCAGCAGGTCGATGACGCCGCGGCCTTTCTGCTGGCCTTCGAACACATTCAAGGGGGGCAGGTCGCGCAGCAGCCAGGTGAGCATTTCCCCGGCGTGGCCGGGTGGGCAGGGCAGCCACAGCAGGCACACCGCGAGCGCCGTCGTCAGTCGGCCAAGGCCGGGCTTCGAGCGTCGATGTGCCGGTTGTGGAGCGTCGGTGTGAGACGGCTGTTTCAGGTTAGATTGCCCCAGAGTTGCGCAAGTGCTGGATCTGCTCGCTGCTGTAGCCCAGGCCCTCCAGGACCTGTGCCGAATGTTCGCCCAGTTCGGGGCCGATCCAGTCCGCGGAGCCGGGCGTCTCAGAGAGTTTCGGCACGATGCCGGGCATCTTGAAGGCCTTGCCGTCCGGCAGCTTGGCCTGGAGGAACATTTCCCGGGCCAGAAATTGCGGATCGTTGAACATGTCTTCGGCGCTGAAGATCCGGCTGGCCGGGACTTCGGCCTGGTTCAGTTGCTCCAGCACCCGTTCCAGGGGCAGGGACGCCACCCAGCGATCGATCACCCCGTACAGTTCGTCGCGGCGAGTGTCGCGTCCGTCGTTGCTGGCCAGCGCGGGATCGTTGGCCAGGTCGTCGCGGCCGATGAGGTGCATGAAGCGCTTGAAGATCGCGTCGCCGTTGGCGCCGATCTGCACGTGCCTGCCGTCGGCGCTGGTGTGGATCGACGACGGGGTGATGCCGGGCATGATGTTGCCGCTGCGCTCGCGGATAAAGCCGAACACGTCGAACTCCGGAACCATGCTCTCCATCATGGCGAAGATCGCCTCGTACAGCGCCACGTCCACCACTTGCCCCTGGCCGCCGTTGACCTCGCGATGACGCAGGGCCATCAGGGCGCCGATCACGCCCCACAGAGCGGCGATGGAGTCGCCGATGGAGATTCCGGTGCGCACCGGCGGGCGGTCCTCGAAGCCGGTGATGTAGCGCAGGCCACCCATGGATTCGCCCACGGCGCCGAAGCCCGGCTGGTCCTTCATCGGTCCGGTCTGGCCGAAGCCGGACAGGCGCACCATCACCAGTTTCGGGTTCAGGGCGTGCAGCACGTCCCAGCCTAGGCCGAGCTTCTCCAGCACGCCGGGGCGGAAGTTCTCGATCAGGATGTCCGCTTCGCCCAGCAGTTGCTTGAGCACCGCCAGGCCTTCGGGGTGCTTGAGGTTCAGGGTCAGGGATTTCTTGTTGCGCGCCTGGACGAACCACCACAGCGAAGTGCCTTCATACAGCTTGCGCCACTTGCGCAACGGATCGCCGCCGTCCGGGGATTCGACCTTGATCACCTCTGCACCGAACTCGGCGCAGATGCGCGAGGCGAAGGGGCCGGCGATCAGGGTGCCGAGTTCGATCACTTTCAATCCGGCGAGGGGCTTGCTGAGACTGTTCATGGGGCATCCGCTGGGCAGGAAAATCCGCCTAGCCTAGACCATTGGTCGTGATTAAGTCAGCGTCCGGCGCCGGCCCGCGTTGATTATTTCCGGGTGGCTGCGCAGACAATTGTGCTTCTCATTCCCTTTGGTGACAGGTTTAATGACGCCTTTCGAGAGAACGCGCTTGCAAAGGACGCAATCTGGTCTATGTCCGTGACGGAGCCTGTGCTCTTGCCGGAACGGTAAGTCTGATAAATCTCGTTACAAATACTCGATCAAAAACTTACATGTGATGAATTGAACTCCTTACATGTGATGCTCTAGTCTGTGCGCCATGGAAAACAAATCCTCAGCCCATTACCAACGTTTATTCCGCCAGCGCCTGCGTGATCAGGGCCTGGTGAAAAAGGAAGTCTGGATACTGCCGGAGAACGCCCAGGCGTTGCTGGCGGTTGAACGCAAACTGCGTCAGCCCTCCAAGGGGCTGGCTCCTGTGGAAAAGGATGGAGAAATGAGCATGCCGCAGATCTGGAATGCCCGATCGCTGTGCCAGGCCCTGATGGCCACCGAGTTGTTCAGCAGCGGCGAAGCCTGCGTTGAGCTGCTTGAAGGCGCCGAACCGAGCTTGCACGTGACCATGCGCGAATACGGCGACCTGCCGCTGTTCGTTGCCCTGTCCGGCGAGCAGATTCTGGTCGAAGCCCTGCTCTGGCCGCAAAGCGAAGTGACCGATGTGCAGGCCTTCAATGAAGAAGTCCTGCTCAGCCGCCAGCTGTTCCCGCTGTCGAGCATCGGCCTGGAAACCCGTCTTGGCGGCGAGCGCTTCTACATGATGTTCGGCGCGCTCAGCGCTACCTCGATCCTCTCCAACGTGCTCTACGAGATCGAAACCCTGGCCAGCAACGTGATCAGGGCTACCGAGGCCTATGAAGGCTACCTGAAGGCTCAGGCCTGACCTGGAGGAATGCACATGAACGTATGGAGCAAGTTGCTTACCGCCCTGCGCGGTGGCGCCAACGAAGCGGGTGAAGCCCTGGTGGACAGCCAGGCACTGAGGATTCTCGATCAGGAAATCCGCGACGCCGATCAGGAACTGCGCAAGTCCAAGGAGGCCCTGGCCGAGATCATGGCCCGGCAGAAACTCGCCGCCGAGCGCGCCAATGGCAGCGCGGCGAAGATCGCCGAATATGAAACCTACGCCCTCAAGGCCCTGGAGTCGGGCAACGAACAGCTCGCCCAGGAAGTGGCGCAGAAAATCGCCAACCTGGAGAACGACCTGGCCGTGGAACGCGAGCAGGCCGACGGTTTCGCCGCCAGCGTGGCCCAGTTGCGCAAGGCCGTGACCCAGGCCGAGGGCAATATCAAACATTTGAAACAGCAGGTGGATACCGTCAAGGCCACCGAGAGCGTGCAGAAGGCCCAGCAGGCCGTGGCCCAGCGCTACGGCGGCTCCCAGAGCAAGCTGCACACCGCGGTGGAGTCCCTGGAGCGGATCAAGCAGAAGCAGGCCGAGCGCGCGGCGAAGATGGAAGCCGCAGCGGAGCTGGCCAGCACCAGCAACCCCGACGACGCCCTGGACGCCAAGTTGCGCGAGGCCGGGATCGTCGCCGGCAGCACCAGCGCCGACAGCGTGCTGGCGCGCCTCAAGGACCGTAACAAGTCCTGATTCATCGTTGTGTTGTAGGGGCGGGGTCGTCGGGCCTTGCCCGGCTTTTTCAGGGATAGGAAAGCAATGGAAATCTTCCTGCAGACAGTGTTGTCGTTCCCCACAGTGCTGTTCAGCTTCATGCTCTGCCTGGCCGTGATCTACTGGGCCGTGGTGGCCATGGGCATGCTTGAAGTCGACCTGCTGGACTTCGAGGCCGACTCGCTGCTCGACAGCGCCCACGCCGGCGAAGGCCTGGCCGGGCTGCTGATCAAGTTCAAGCTCAACGGGGTGCCGGTCACCCTGGTGCTGACCCTGCTGATGTTCTTCAGCTGGTTCCTGACCTATTTCGCCGAACTCTACGTCCTCAGCCACCTGCCCCTGGGCTGGCTGCGCTATCCCCTGGGCCTGTTGCTGGCCGTGGTTGCGCTGTTTCTGGCAGCGCCCATCAGCGCGGCCATCTGCCGCCCGCTGCGTCCGCTGTTTCACAAGATGGAAGCCACCAGCAGCCAGTCGGTGCTGGGGCAGACCGCTGTGGTGCGTAGCGGCAGAGTCACCCTGGAACACGGCGAAGCCGTGCTCGAGAACGGCGGCGCGGGCCTGATCCTGCGTGTGCGTGCCGATGAGGCGCGAGCTTTCAAACGCGGCGATCGCGTCGTGTTACTGGAGTATCTGGAGGCGCAACACGCCTATCGGGTCATTACCGAGGACGAGTTTCGCGGCCTCTGAGCCCGGGCTTCCTCAGAATCAAAGGAGATTGATTGCATGAATTTACCGTCGCTGCTGCCCATCCTGCTCGGGATCGGCCTCGTCGTCCTGGTGGTCTTCGGCCTGTTGGCCCTGTTCAAGGCCTTCTACATCAAGGTCCCCCAAGGCACGGCGCTGATCGTCAACGACATGTCCTCGACCCCCAAGGTGCACTTCACCGGCGCCCTGGTGTACCCGGTCATCCACCTCAAGGAGTTCATGCGCATCTCGCTGATCACCCTGGAAGTCGACCGTCGGGCCAAGGATGGTCTGATCTGCCGCGACAACATGCGCGCCGACATCACCGTGGCCTTCTACCTGCGGGTCAATGAAACCCAGGAAGACGTGCTCAAGGTGGCCAAGGCCATCGGTGTCGACCGCGCCTCCGACCGCGCCGCGGTCAACGAGCTGTTCAACGCCAAGTTCTCCGAAGCGCTGAAGACCGTGGGCAAGCAGTTCGACTTCGTCCAGCTGTTCGAAAACCGCCAGGACTTCCGCGACCGCATCATCGAGATCATCGGCAACGACCTCAACGGCTATGTGCTGGAAGACGTGGCCATCGACTACCTGGAGCAGACCGCCAAGCATTCCCTGGACCCGAGCAACATTCTCGACGCCGAGGGTATCCGCAAGATCACCGAGCTGACCGCGGCGCAGAACGTCATCACCAACGAACTGGAGCGCAACCAGGAACTGGCGATCCAGAAGAAGAACGTCGAGACCCGCGAAGCCTCGCTGTCGCTGGAACGCCAGCAGGCCGACGCCGAAGCGCGGCAGAAGCGCGAGATCGAAACCATCCGCGCCCGCGAGGAAGCCGAGACCGCCAAGGTCAAGGAAGAAGAGCGTCTGAAGGCCGAACAGGCCCGTATCCAGGCGCAGCAGGAAATCGACGTGCGCACCGAGAACCATCAGCGCGAAGTCGAAGTGGCCCAGCAGAACCGCCAGCGTGCGGTGGTCATCGAAGTGGAGAAAGTCACCCGCGCCAAGGACCTGGAAGTGGTGGCCCGCGAGCGTGAAGTGGAACTGCAGCGCATCGAGAAAGAAAAGGCCCTGGAAGAGCAGCGCAAGAACATCGCCACGGTGATCCGTGAGCGGGTCGCGGTGGAGAAGACCGTGGCCCAGGAAGAAGAGCGGATCAAGGAAGTGCGCGAGGTTTCCGAAGCCGAGCGTGCCAAGCAAGTGGTGGTGATCCAGGCCCAGGCCGAAGCCGAGCAGGATCTGGTACGCCAGGTCAAACAGGCCGAAGCCGACGAAACCCGCTCCAAGCACAAGGCGGTGGAAATCAACAACCTGGCCCAGGCCGAGCTGGAAGCCGCGGCCAAGCAGGCCGAAGCCAAGAAACGCCTGGCCGAAGGCCTGGAAGCCGAGCGCGCCGCGCCTGGCCTGGCCGATGCCCGCGTGCTGGAAATCACTGCAGCGGCCCAGGAAAAAGAAGGCCTGGCGCAAGCCCGCGTCCGCACCGAGCAGCTGATTGCCGAAGCCCGTGGCGAGCAGGAAAAAGGCCTGGCCGACGCCCGCATCATGGAAGCCCAGGCGGCGGCCAAGGAGAAGGACGGCCTGGCCGAAGCCAAGGTCATGGAAGAGAAACTCGGGGCTCAGGCCCGTGGCGAAGAGCAACTGGGCGCGGCCAAGGCCAAGGCCACCAAGGACCTGGGTTCGGCCGAAGCCGAAGTGCTGCTGCAGCGCCTGAACGCCGAAGCCGAAGGCCTGGGCAAGAAGTTCGGTGCCCTGGATTCCCTCAGCGACAGCGCGCGGTCCCACGAAGAGTTCCGCATGCAACTGGAGAAGAACTTCGAGGAAGCGATGGCCGCCATCGCCGCCAACAAGGAGATCGCCAAGGACCAGGCCGAAGTGCTGTCGGCGGCCCTCAGCAAGGCCAAGATCGAGATCGTCGGCGGCGAAGGCGACTTCTTCAACTCCTTCGCCAAGTCGCTGTCGGTGGGCAAGGCCATCGAGGGCGTGGTGGGCAAGAGCCCGGTGGTCCAGGACGTCCTGGCACGCCTGCTCAATGGCAAGGGCGCCCCGGCGGTTGCCGCCGAACTGGCCGCCGCTGCCGTCTCGCGCAAGGCCGACACGCCGTCTGCCGAAGCCTGACCCACACCTGACACACCTGTAGCCGCTGCCGAAGGCTGCGACCGACTCCGTAGGAGGCGCAGCCCTTGAGGGCCTTCGGGCCCTCAAGCACGCAGCCCGCGGCAGCGGCTACCGGCCTTGTGTCGGGCACCGGGCTCCAGGTTTGAGGAGCCCGCTTTTTTTGCACACCGCCGTAGATCCAGGAAGGCCACGATGTCGGACGCTCAAGTCGCAACTCCCCCGCAGGACGTATTGGACAAGGCCGTCGCCGAAGGCGGCGCCTATGAGGTGCTGCACAAGCGCCTGCTGGACCAGGGCCAGCGCCTGCGGGCCACCACCGACGACCTCAACCAGAGGCGTCTCGACGAGTTCGGCAACAGCCGCATGGAAGTGGTCGGGCGGGTGCGCATCCGCACCGAGAACAACTGCATCGCCCGGGACATCGTCCAGGTCGGCGACTGCCTGTTGTTCGGCTACAACGTGTTCATCGGCCTGAAGAAGGAAACCAGCGTCGCCGACGTGTTTTCCCTTTACCGGCTGGTGGAGGAGGGCGAAGGCTACGAAGCCGAGCCGGTGCCCCTGGAAGGCAGCTTCCTGGCGGCCCAGGGCTTCCTCAACGATTTCAACGAGCTCTACACCTATTACAAGAACACCCGCCTGCTGCAACTGGCGATCCGTGACGGCAAGCTGCTGGCGAGTTTCCAGATCGGCGAGCGCGTCACCGATGTGCGGGTGTTCCGCTGGTCGATCTCGGTGGACGGGCGCGAAGTCCGTTACATCGACAACCGTGGCGAACGGGATATCGCCCTGCCGGCGCCCTTCGACTTCGAATGGAAGAAAGCCACCCGCGAGATGGTGGTCGAAGGCCGCTTCCCGCACCTGAACATCCTCGACACGGTGTTCGTCGAAACCATCGGCGGCGACCTGACCATCAAGGTCGAGAACAACACCGAGTCCGGCCTGGGCATCTACCGCGAAGAGGTGCTGGACAAGACCCAGTCCCTGGACGACTCGCAGATCGAATTCGCCCGCCTGGGCAGCCTGATCCTGCTCAAGGTCCTGCCGTACCGCGAAGAGCAGTGGCGCTACCTGGTGTTCAACAGCCTGACTCGCCAGGTGGAGCGCATCGACGCCATCGGCCTGGCCTGCGTGCAGTTGCCGGAAGACCACGGGATCATCTTCCCCGGTGGCTATTACCTGCAGAGCGGCGAGTACAAGACCTTCGAACAGTCCATGGACGGCATGCGCTTCAAGCGCTCGGTGCGCTCGCCCAACGGTGAAGATGTGCAGTACATCTTCTACCACCCGGAGCAGGGCCGCTCGGTGCTGCTGACCTACAACATGATCAACCGCCAGTTGCAGAACCCGTTGTTCGGTCACGGTTACGCGCGCCTGGAAGACGGGCGCATGGTGATCTTCGCCGCCGAAGGCGACGAGCCGACCCGGGTCCACCCGATGCAGGTCTGGCAGACCCCGTTCTTCACCGAGGAATACGCCGCGCGGCAACCGACCCGCAGCGGTTTCCTCGGGCGCATCGGCAATGCCGAGCTGGTGCGCAGCGTTTCCGATCTCTACGACCTGTGCCGCGAGATCGACACCCCGGCGGTGTCGGTGCAGCGCTATTCGCTGCTGTGCCAGAACACCCGGCGCCTGTTCGATGTGTACCACTGGCTGGGCAGCGCCGAGCTCGAAGGCCTGGCCCCATTGCTGCGCGAGGTGGCCTCGACCTCGGAGCTGGTGCTGGATGAATACGAGAAAGTCGAAAGCATCCGCCGCCAGTCGGACCAGGCCATGGTGGCCGCCGAGGCCAAGCAGAAAGCCCTGCTCGACAGCCTGCTGGTGGACAGCTGGGACCAGGTGCAGAGCTTCGTCGATGCGCTCAACGGCATCACTGCCCAGCGCGGCCTGCTGCTGACCATTCGCGACTACCGCTACATCGACGTGGCGCGCATCGACGCCATGGAAGCCGAGCTGCTCAAGGCCCAGGAGCGCACCGCCGCCGGCACCGCGACCTTCCTCGCCAGCGACCAGGCCCTGCTGCCCTTCGTCACCCAGTTGGAAACCCTCGACGCCCAGGCGCAGAAAGCCGAAACCGTGGCCCAGCTCAACGAGCCCCTGGGCGCCCTGCAAGCCATGGCCGGCGACCTGGACATGCTGTCGAGCCTGATGGCCTCGTTGCAGATCGACGACGCCACCCAGCGCACTCGGATCATCGAGTCGATCTCGCAGATCTACGCCCGCCTGAACCAGGCCAAGGCCCGCGCCGAGCAACGGCGCAAGGGCCTGGGCTCGACCGAGACCGTGGCGCAGTTCGGCGCGCAGTTCAAACTCTTCAGCCAGGGCATCACCAACGCCCTGGCCCAGGCCCAGGACCCCGAGCGTTGCGACGAGCAACTGTCGCGGCTGCTGGTGCAGCTCGAAGAGCTGGAGAGTCGCTTCGGCGATCACGAACAGTTCCTCGGCGACATCCTCGGCAAGCGCGAGGAACTGCTGGAAACCTTCGAGGCCCACAAGCAATCGCTGCTCGACGAGCGCCAGCGCAAGGCCCAGGGCCTGCTGGACGCGGCGCGGCGGATTCTCGACAGCCTCGGCCGGCGCACCGCCAAGTTCACCCAGGCCGAGGAACTCAACGCGTTCTTCGCCGCCGACCCGCTGATCCTCAAGCTGCGGGAGCTGGCCGAGCGCCTGCGCGAGCTCAAGGACAGCGTCAAGGCCGACGATGTCGAGTCGCGCCTCAAGGGCGCCCGGGATCAGGCCGTACGTGCCCTGCGCGACAAGACCGAGCTGTTCGAAGAGGGCGGCAACGTCATCAAGCTGGGGCCGCGCCACCGCTTCAGCGTCAACACCCAGGAGCTGGACCTGACCCTGATGCCCCGGGGCGACGAACTGCACCTGCACCTGACCGGCACGGATTTCCTCGAACCCCTGCGCGACCCCGAGCTGGAGGCCCTGCGGGACTTCTGGCAGGTGGCCCTGGAGTCGGAATCGGCCCAGCTGTACCGCGCCGAGTACCTGGCCGGGCAAGTGCTGGATGCCGCCGACCGCGGCCAGGAAGGCCTGAGCCTGGAAAGCCTGAAACCCTTGCTGGCGCACCCCGAGGAACTGGCGCGGGTGATCCGCGACTTCGCTGCGCCGCGCTACAAGGAAGGCTACGAGAAGGGCATCCACGATCACGATGCCGCGGCGATCCTCCTGCAACTGCTGCCCCTGCGCGACAGTGCCGGCCTGCTGCGTTTCGGCGCTTCGGCGCGGGCTTTTGCCGCGTTGTTCTGGGACCGCCAGCAGCACCAGCCGCAACCGCAGCAATGGGCCGAGCGGGCCCGCACCAGCCGGCATATCCAGCAACTGTTCGGTCGTCGTGAAGGCTTGTTGCAGTTGCAGGACGAAATCTTCCTGGCGCTGCAGGACTGGCGTCAGCAGCAGGCCTTCAGCCTGCCGGCGGAGCTGTTGCCGGAAGCCGCCGAGTACCTGGTGCAGGAACTGGCTGCAGAACGCATCGAGTTCACCTTCAGCAAGTACGCCAGGCAGTTGCAGGAAGCCCTGACCCTGCGCCTGCAAGGCGCGCGCATGTGGGACGACTACCAGCAGGCCCTGGCCCAACTGGCCGAGCGGCCCGCCGCGCAGTGGGCGCTGGCCGGCAACTGGCTGTCGGCGCTGTGTGCCGAGGGCGAGTTCGCCGAGTGGAGCGACTACGTGCCCGAGGCCGTGGCCCTGTCGCTGTTGCGGGACGACTTTGCCAAGCGCATCACCGAAGTCGACCTGCGGTTCAGCGTCGGCAACCTGATGGGCGAACACCCGCGCATCCAGGAGCGCAGCCTGTCCCTCACCGTGGACGGTTTATTTGCCCGCCTGCGGGCCCACCGCGAACAGTTCCTGCCCGGCCTGCAGCGCTACCAGGCGCTGCGCCAGGGCATCATCAGCCGCGAACGCTCGGCCCTGCGCCTGAGCGAATTCAAGCCGCGGCCGCTGAGCTCGTTCGTGCGTAACAAGCTGATCAACGATGTGTACCTGGGCTTTATCGGCGACAACCTGGCCAAGCAGATGGGCACCGTGGGCGAGAACAAACGCACCGACCTGATGGGCCTGTTGATGCTGATTTCGCCACCGGGCTACGGCAAGACCACCTTGATGGAATACGTGGCGCACCGCCTGGGCCTGATCTTCATGAAGATCAACGGCCCGGCCCTGGGGCACCAGGTGCGCTCCCTGGACCCGGCCCAGGCGCCGGACGCCACCTCGCGCCAGGAGCTGGAGAAGCTCAACCTGGCCCTGGAAATGGGCAACAACGTGATGCTCTATGTCGACGACATCCAGCACACCCACCCCGAGTTCCTGCAGAAATTCATCTCGCTGTGCGACGGCACCCGGCGCATCGAAGGCGTGTGGAAAGGCCGCACCAAGACCTACGACATGCGCGGCAAGAAGTTCTGCGTGGTGATGTCGGGCAACCCGTACACCGAGTCCGGCGAGGTGTTCAAGATCCCCGACATGCTGGCCAACCGGGCCGACATCTATAACCTCGGCGACACCCTGGGCGGCATGCAGGAAGCCTTCGCCCTGAGCTACATCGAGAACGGCCTGACCTCCAACCCGGTGCTGGCGCCCCTGGCCACCCGCGACATGGCGGACGTCTACCGCTTCGTCGCCAAGGCCGAAGGCAAGGCCTTCTCCAGCAACGAACTGAGCCACAGCTACAGCGGCGCCGAGATCAACGAAATCACCACCACCCTGCAACGCCTGATGCAGGTGCGCGACGTGGTGCTGCGGGTCAACCAGCAGTACATCGCCAGCGCCGCCCAGGCCGACCAGTACCGCAGCGAGCCGCCGTTCAAGCTGCAGGGCAGCTACCGCAACATGAACAAGATGGCGGAGAAGATCTCGGCGGTGATGAACGACGCCGAGCTCCTGCAACTCTTGGCCGACCACTACCAGGGCGAATCCCAGCTGCTGACCACCGGCGCCGAGGAAAACCTGCTCAAGCTCGCCGAGCTGCGGGGCAACCAGACCCCGGAACAGCGCGAACGCTGGGCGCAGATCAAGCGCGACTTCGTGCGCAACCGCTCCATGGGCGGCAGCGACAGCGATGTCGGCACCCGGGTGGTGGCCCAGCTCAACGATCTGGTGGAAGGCGTGCGCGGCCTGGCCCGGCCGGCGGAACAGCAGGGCATGCGTGAAGTGCTGGAAAACCTCTCCGAGCACCTGGAGCAGAGTTTCCTGCCGCTGCTCAAGGTCATGCACAAGAAGATCGACGTCGACCTGCACAGCCACCAGCGCATTGGCGACATCGCCACGCGGGTGGACGAATTGAGCCGCATGCTCAGCCACGGTGATGTGCCGACCCTCAAGGACTCCCAACCGTAGGCGCCGGCTTGCCGGCGAACAGCCAAGGATCACGACATGGATTTTGCCCACCTGGACCGGCAGCTGCGCGACAGCCTGCTGGACCTGAAACTGAGCAACGAAGAACGGAACGAACTGCGCCAACTGGGCAGCGAACTGGGCAGCGACCAGGTGCGCTACCTGCGCAACCGGGCCTTTGACCTGGTGCGCGAGCTGGCGCTGGCGGACAGCGCCAATGTGCTGCCGGCGCTGAAATGGCTGGAGCAGGTGATCAAGACCCTGGACACCCACAGCGCCCCGGTGCGCGACATGGCCAGCGCCCACTTCAGCCCCGGTGAAGACTGCCGGCGCAAGATCCGCGACCTGTGCCGCCAGGCGCGAGTCTCGGTGGATATCTGCGTGTTCACCATTTCCGACGATCAACTGAGCGACGAAATCCGCGCCTGCCACCAGCGCGGCGTGGCCGTGCGGGTGATCAGCGACAGTGAAAAGCAATTCGATGTCGGCAGCGATATCGCCGCGCTGCGCGAGGCCGGGGTGCCGGTGCGGATCGACGACACGCCGTTCCACATGCATCACAAGTTCGCCGTGTTCGATGGCCGAACCCTGCTCAATGGCAGCTTCAACTGGACCCGCAGCGCCACCACCGGCAATGAGGAAAACCTGCTGGTGATCGACCACCCGCAACTGGTGGCCAGTTACCTCAAGGAGTTCAACGAACTCTGGGCCCGCTACGCGCCGCGTTAAGGCGTGTAGCGGCGGGCCTCATACGGCCTCAGGCGGCGTTCGGGTAACCCCAGGCGCTCTCGGCGGCTAGGCTGTCGATCAGCTTCTGGCGCAGCTCATGGGCTTTTTCCGGTGCACTCTGGCTCAGGGTTTCCAGGGCCAGGTGCAACTGCTGCACCGGGTTTTCGCCGATAAACAGGTTGCGCAGTTCCAGGCCGGCAATCGCCTCCTCGAAGCGTTGCTGGCGGATATGGTTCAGCACCATGGCCTGGCTCAACTGGCTGGCATAGGCCGCCAGCTGTTCCAGGCGAGTCTTTAGCTCGGCGGCTTTTGCCTGATCGTCGATGTAGACGTAGCTCAGCGCCAGCTGTTCCAGGAAGAAGGTTTTTTCCGCAGGGTCCAGCGTCGCATTTTGACTGTCGTCGTCGAGCGCTTGCACAGCCTGATCCAGCAGTTCGCCGGCTTGCCGGGTTTGTTCCAGGTCGTGTAGCAGCTTGGCCTGCAACGCCAGTTTCATCGGACGATCGGCGTATTCGAGCTGGGTGTTGAGATGCGCCATTTCCTCCAGATTGTTGCGGATCAGCCAGCTGTCTCGACGCAGGCGCGGCAGGTCGGCCTGCACCCGCAGTTGGGTTTCCAGGATCAGCAGGCGCAGCCACGGCCATTGCTCATCGCCACGCAAGGTCTCCAGTGCCAGCAAGGCCTGCTCCAGCAGATGGGCGCACCATTGCGGGTGTTCCTCGGCGTAGGTGCCCCACAGGCAGACCAGGCACCAGATACGCTGCGGGGTCGAGACGGCGCCAGCCTGCAAGGCCGCCTCGGCCTCGGCCATTTCATTGCGCCCGACATGCCAGTTCAGCAGGCTCAACAGCAGCTCGCTGGCGTAACTTTCCGGCATCTGGGCGATCAGCCGTTGAGCCAGATCCGGGCGGTTGGCGTCCAGTATCAGCTTGAGCAGCGGCGGGTAGCCGAAGTAGTCCTCGGGCTCGGGGGCCAGTGTCAGCAGTTCGAACCCGGCCTCGAATTCCCCGGTTTCCATGAGCAGGGTCACGACGACGATCCGAGCCGATCCGGGCAATTGCGCGGCCATGGCCGGGAACTGCGCATCCTGCCCCTGGGCACGGTACTCGCGCAGGGTCTGCTCTATCTCGTGTGGGTCCAGTTCGTTGACCGGCTGTTTGAGCAGCAGTTGCCAGGCCAGGCCGATGCTGATGGCAGCCTCGTCGGCCAGGCCCAAGCTGCGTTGCAGGGCAGCCAACTGCCGATGCTCGCTGGCGGAGTCCTGGCTCAATTGCTCGACACCGAAGGTCACCAGCAAGGCGCGGGCCTGCTCGTGTTCACCGCTGGCCACCAGCAATGGTATGCGCAGCATGGGCGCTGACGGCAGGGGTTGATGCAGGCGCTCCAGCAGGCTCAGCACAGCCTGCGGGCCGTCCTTGTCGAGCAGGGTTTCGAGCAGTTGGTTCAGCGCCATGGGCTGGTAGGTTTCATCGAGTTCGGCCAGGACCTCCAGGGCCTGTTCCTGGTCGCCTTGTCGGTACAGCGCCGCAGGTATCTGCATCAGCCCCAATTGCCGGGCTTTGCCCGTCAGGCGCTGGGCCAGTTGCAAGCCCACTTGCGGTTCGATGGCGCTCAGGTGCGCCGCGCGATTGATCTGCGCAGCCTCGTCCAGGGTGATGCCCAGGTCATTGGCGGAGCTGCGGCTCTTGTGGGCATACACCACCAGCAGCGAGATCACGCCGGTAATGAGCAGCAGGATGATAAGCACTTCCATGATTCGGTTTTCCTTGGGGACGGGTCGTGGCCTGGCGCGTTGCATGGGGTCGTCCTGGACGACCGGGTTGCAGCCAGGCGGGTGTCAGCTCGGGGGGGGGGGCGGTCAATTCGCCTGAGAGGCGCGCCAGGCCTGCCCGCTGCTGAACCGCTCCATCAGTTGTTGCTGAAGTTCGGCGGC
The DNA here is from genome assembly GCF_001547895.1 of Pseudomonas sp. Os17. NCBI lineage: Bacteria > Pseudomonadati > Pseudomonadota > Gammaproteobacteria > Pseudomonadales > Pseudomonadaceae > Pseudomonas > Pseudomonas sp. Os17. The sequence goes on from NZ_AP014627.1 coordinate 1,252,198, forward strand.
GCGCTCGGGGGCGCGCTGGTGCAGCTCTTCCAGGGCCTGATACAGGCGTGACAGAGGTTTCTTGTCGCTGAGCAGGACGCTCAGGTTCAGGGCCTCGATGGCCTGGGCGTAGCGCTGGTGCTCGATGTGATTGAGCAGCAGGTCCTCTTCCAGGTCGCGACTGCCGGCCTCCAGGCTGTGCAATCGATCCTGCAGGGCCTGGGCCTGCTGTGCTTCGTCGATGCTCAGGTAGGCGCTGGCGATGTCCTCCAGGTAGAAGGTTTTGTCCATCTCATCGACCTCCGGCAGGCTGTCGCTGTCCAGCAACGCCAGGGCCTGCTCCAGCAGGGTCCTGGCCTGGGCTGTCTGCCCCAGGTCGTGCAGCAGCTTGGTCTGCTCGCGAATGCACAGCAATTGCTGTTCGCCTTCCTCCTGCTGATGCAGCCTGTGCAATTCCTCAAGGCTGCTGCGTACCAGCCAGCTGTCCCGACGATGGGCCGGCAGTCGGCTTTGCAGCTGTAGCTGGGTTCGCAGCGCCTGGATGCGCATGCCGCTCCAGAACTCATGGTCATGCTTGTAACCGTCGATCTGTTGCAGCGCCTTGGCCAGCAGTGCCTCGGCCCATTGCGGCTGCGTGGCGTGGTGCTGTTCACAGAGACTGAGCATCAGCCCCGGATGCTGGCTCGGCTCAGTTTCCAGCGTCGGCAGCAGTGCTTCGGCTTCTGCGGTCTGGCCTTGTGTCGCCATGTGGTTCAGCAGGCTCAGCAGCAGGCTGTAGCGATGCAGGTCGGGGGCCTTCTCCAACAGGCGCAGGGCGTTGTCGATGGGCGGCAGGGCCAGGGCCAGGTCCATCAGTTCGCTGTGCGTGGTGGAGTAGAGATCGTCGCTGATGGGGGCCAGCAGGCTGAGGGCAGAGTCCAGTTGACCGGCCTTGATCAGGGCGGCGACCGCCTGGGCCTGCTCTTCGGCCGGCAGCGACGCGGCGCGGGTGAGGATCGAGTCGAACTGGCCCAGGGTCGCGCTGGCCTCGAACAGTTGGCGCAGAATCGACTGGCGATGGCCCTCCTCGGGCCCCTCGAACACCGACCATGCCTGCTCGACGCTGACCAGCGCCGCGTCCTGCATCCCGGCCTGATGCTGCAGGCGCGCCAGTGTCAGCAGGTTGCCGATGCTCTGGCGCTCATGGGCGGCCGCTTGGCGCGGGTCGCTCAGTTCGCCGAGCACGGCCAGGGCCCGCTCCTGTTCGCCACGGGCCTGGAGGATACGCACTTGCAGCAGCGGCCAGCTGGGCAGGGATTCCCCCCAGTTCTCCAGGAGTTCCAGGCAGGCTTGGCTATCGTCAGTGTCGAGCAGCGTTTCGATCAGGGTATTGAGTACGTAGTCCCGGGCGTGGGGCGGCAATTGCTGGTACAGCTCCCGGGCCTGGGCCTTGTGGCCCGCCAGGTAGAGCTCGCTGGCCACCAGCTGCGAGGCCAGTTCCCGGGCTTCGCCGGGCAGTTGCTCTGCCAGTTTCAGCGCCAGCAGCGGTTCGGCCTTGCTCAGCAGCAGGGTCTGGTTGATCTGGGCGGTGAGGTTGCCGGTCAGCTCCAGGCTCTCGTTGCGATCGGCGGTTTTCTGGCGGGCATACAAAATCAGCGCGATGAACAGCAGCACGATGACAAGCAGGGTGACAAAGAGAGTCATGGACGTCCTTTTCTATTGAACTGCGGCGTTGGCGCGGTGCGCGCCGGCCGATTCGCGCGGGGGTTATAAAACCCTGGTGGCAGGCTGGCAACCGACTTTACCGAGGCAATGCATTTCAGCGGATTTCAGCGCAAGGGCTTCCGGCCGGTCAGCGGTCGGGCAGGGCGGCAGGTTTCGGGTTAGACTTGCCGCCTTTTCGCACACTCAAGAAGCCCGCACATGGCCCAGCCGTCCACCACCTACAAATTCGAACTGAACCTGACCGACCTCGACCGCGGGGTCTACGAAAGCGTCAAGCAGACCATCGCCCGTCACCCTTCGGAAACCGAGGAACGCATGACCGTGCGCCTGCTGGCCTACGCCTTCTGGTACAACGAGCAGCTGTCGTTTGGTCGTGGTCTGTCGGAAGTGGATGAGCCGGCCCTGTGGGAAAAGAGCCTGGACGACCGCGTGCTGCACTGGATCGAAGTCGGCCAGCCGGACGCCGATCGCCTGACCTGGTGCTCGCGCCGTACCGAGCGCACCAGCCTGCTGGCCTACGGCAGCCTGCGGGTCTGGCAGACCCGGGTGGTGGACGCGGTGAAGAACCTGAAGAACCTCAACATCGCCGGCGTGCCCCAGGAGGTCCTTGAGACCCTGGCCAAGGACATGCCGCGGGTCATCAAGTGGGACGTGATGATCAGCGAAGGCACGATCTTCGTCACCGACGATCGCGGCCAGCATGAAGTCCAGCTGGAATGGCTGCTGGGCGAGCGCGGCTGATTGCCCGCGCCGCTCCTGAACGACCCACCGTCCCCCAAGAGAAGTTGCTGTTAGCCCATGCGTATCGAACCCCGTGAGTTGCCCGCCGTCCTGCCCTTTCTCGGCGACCTGCCGCCACTGCTGACCCGCCTCTACGCCGCCCGTGGCGTGCAGTCGGTGGAGGAGCTGGACAAGAGCCTGGCGCGGCTGATCCCGTATCAGCAGCTCAAGGGTATCGATGCCGCGGTGGATTTGCTGGTGACCGCCCTGGACCAGCGCCAGCGCATCCTTATCGTCGGCGACTTCGATGCCGACGGCGCCACCGCCAGCACCGTGGGCCTGCTGGGCCTGCGCCTGCTGGGCGCAGCCCATGTCGATTACCTGGTGCCCAACCGCTTCGAATACGGCTACGGCCTGACCCCGGAAATCGTCGCCGTGGCCCTGCAGCGCGAGCCGCAGTTGCTGATTACCGTGGACAACGGCATCTCCAGCGTCGAAGGCGTGGCCGCAGCCAAGGCCGCAGGCTTGCAAGTGCTGGTCACCGACCACCACTTGCCCGGCCATGAACTACCGGCGGCGGATGCCATCGTCAACCCCAACCAGCCGGGCTGCGAATTCCCCAGCAAGGCCCTGGCCGGGGTCGGGGTGATCTTCTATGTGCTGATGGCCCTGCGCGCGCGCCTGCGCAGCCTGGGACGCTATGAAACCCGGCCGCAGCCGAACATCGGCGAGCTGCTGGACCTGGTGGCCCTGGGCAGCGTGGCGGACGTGGTGCCCCTGGACGCCAACAACCGCATCCTGGTGCACCAGGGCCTGGAGCGGATTCGCGCCGGTCGCGCCCGGCCGGGGCTCAAGGCGATTCTTGAAGTGGCCAAGCGCGATCATTCGCGCATCACCTCCACCGACCTGGGCTTTATCCTCGGCCCGCGGCTCAACGCCGCCGGGCGCCTGGACGACATGAGCCTGGGCATCGAGTGCCTGCTCAGCGACGACGTCTCGGCGGCCCGGGCCATGGCCGCCCAGCTCGACGAGCTGAACCAGGACCGCAAATCCATCGAGCAGGGCATGCAGCGCGAGGCCCTGGCCCAGCTCAAGGAACTGCCGGTGGAGTCCATGCCGTTCGGCCTGTGCCTGTTCGATGCCGACTGGCACCAGGGGGTGATCGGGATTCTCGCCTCGCGCCTGAAAGAGCGTTACCACCGCCCGACCATCGCCTTTGCCGATGCCGGCGACGGCATGCTCAAGGGCTCGGCGCGTTCGGTGCCGGGCTTTCATATCCGCGATGCCCTGGATGCCGTGGCCGCGCGCCATCCGCAACTGATCAGCAAGTTCGGCGGCCACGCCATGGCCGCCGGGCTGTCGCTGCCGGAGCAGAACTTCCCGGCCTTTGCCGAGGCCTTCGACGCAGAAGTGCGGCGCCAGCTGCGCGAAGAAGACCTCACCGGGCGCCTGCTGTCGGACGGCACCCTGGCGGTGGAAGAGTTCCACCTGGAACTGGCCCGCGCCCTGCGCCATGCCGGGCCCTGGGGCCAGCACTTCCCCGAGCCGATGTTCCATGGGGTGTTCGAACTGGTGGAGCAACGCATCGTCGGCGAGCGTCACCTGAAAGTGGTGCTGCGCAGCGAATGCGGCTCGCTGAAGCTGGACGGCATCGCCTTCGGCATCGACCGCGAAGTCTGGCCCAACCCGACCATCCGCTGGGTGGAACTGGCCTACAAGCTCGACCTCAACGAGTTCCGGGGCCAGGAAACCGTGCAGTTGATGATTGCCCATATCGAACCGCGTTAAGGGCGACGAGGGTGGTTTCGCCAGACTTTTGGAAAGCGGGATGGCGGTATGTCTCTTTCTTTTGTAAGGGGTTTCCGAGACACTCCCGGGCGCTTGTGGCGATCTACTCAGCTGACTAGTTTCGGTTCATCACTGCCTATCAGTGATCGGGAATAGCAGCCCGGGTCGAACGCAAGCGATGCCATCAGCACTGCCATGCAGATTTGCAGTGTGTTGTTATGGCGGCTGTGCGTGGGGGCGCTTTCGGGCGCACCGGTTCCTCGACCCGGTCTGCTAGCCCGCGTACAGCCGCCACCCTGTTTAAACGTCTAGCAGCGTTAGGTGTGGAGGCTTCATCGTCGAGGAGCTACACCATGAAAAAGATCCTCCCCGATCCGCCGGTTCTCCATCCTTCTTCCCGTCGTAATCCAGACCACGATCTGGCCAATGAAGCTGTGCGCCATGCCCTGGCCAACACTTGCGTAAATGGCTCGTTGATCGCGACTCTGCAACCCACCGTGGCCGGCCCTGCAGGGCCTGATAACCCCTTCGCTGTGCGCCCCGGCATCAGTGCCGAAGAAGCATTGATTCATGTGTCCATGCTGCTCAAGGCCGCCGAGGAGGTGTCCGATGAAATCACCGAGCACGCCAGCGGCGTGGAGCGCGGCCTGATCTGGTCGCTGGTGCATTCCGTGGAAATGGCCCGTGGCGTGGTGGATGCCTTGCTCGATGGCAATCGCCGCGCCCCATTTAGCTGACATTGGCCTGGCCGCTGCCGCTGGCAGCGGCCAGTGCAACAGGTTTTTTGCCCGGTGCCGTGTCAGGAACCCAGCCGACGGCAGTGTTGTCGACTAGTCTCTAAGCACTGTCTGATTGGCCTTGTGACCTTTTGTCATTCTTCTACCCGCGGGGGCGGGCGCTTCACTTCGCAGTCACTCGTCGACCGTTCAAACAGAACCCTGGAGCCTGACCATTGATCGAGAGGTGCCCCATGAGTCTGCTGCTTGAACCCTATACCTTGCGTCAACTGACCCTTCTCAACCGCATCGCCGTGTCGCCCATGTGCCAGTACTCGTCGGTGGACGGGCTGGCCAACGACTGGCATCTGGTGCACCTGGGCAGCCGTGCCGTCGGCGGCGCCGGGCTGATCTTCACCGAAGCCACGGCGGTCACCGCCGAGGGCCGGATCACCGCCCAGGACCTGGGCCTGTGGAACGATGCGCAGATCGAACCCTTGCAGCGCATCACCCGTTTCATCACCGCCCAGGGCGCCGTGGCCGGCATCCAGCTGGCCCATGCCGGGCGCAAGGCCAGTACTCATCGGCCCTGGCTCGGCAAGTCCGGCAGCGTCAAGCCCGAGGATGGCGGCTGGGTGCCGGTGGGGCCCTCGCGGATTGCCTTCGACCCACAGCACACGCCGCCCACCCAACTGGACGAAGGGCAGATCGGCGAGATCATCCAGGCCTTCGTCGCGGCCGCCAAGCGGGCCCTGGTGGCCGGCTTCAAGGTGGTGGAAGTGCATGCCGCCCATGGCTATTTGCTGCACCAGTTCCTCTCGCCCCTGAGCAATCAGCGTCAGGACCAGTACGGCGGCTCGTTTGAAAATCGCATTCGCCTGGTGTTGCAAGTGACCGAGGCGGTACGAAAAGTCTGGCCCGAGGAGTTGCCGCTGTTTGTGCGGGTGTCGGCCACCGATTGGGTGGAGGACGGCTGGAACCCCGACGAAACCGTGGAGCTGGCGCGGCGTCTCAAGGACCTGGGGGTGGACTTGATCGATGTGTCGTCCGGCGGCACCGCGGCCAATGCCGAGATACCCACCGGGCCGGGCTATCAGACGCGCTTTGCCGAGCGGGTGCGCAAGGAGTCGGGGATCGCCACCGGCACCGTGGGCTTGATCACCGAACCGGCCCAGGCCGAGCACATTCTGCGCACCTGCCAGGCGGACATCATCTTCCTCGCCCGGGAGCTGTTGCGCGACCCGTACTGGCCGCTGCATGCCGATGACGACCTGGGCGGGCGCAAGGCGATCTGGCCGGCGCAGTACCAGCGGGCCACTCACAGGGACCAGCCGATTCATGAGTCGGACTTGCGCGATTAAGGTTGTGCCGATGTAAAAAAACCGGCCCGTGTGGGCCGGTTTTTTTGTGCCTGGCTGCTGGCCGCCTTCGCGGGCAAGCCCGCTCCTACGGAGGCGGTGCGGTCTGTAGGAGCCGGCCTGCCGGCGAAGAGGCCCTTGAGGCAGGCGCTGTATGCACCGACGCCTTCGCGGGCAAGCCCGCTCCTACGGGGGCGGTGCGGTCTGTAGGAGCCGGCTTGCCGGCGAAGAGGCCCCTGAGGCAGGCGCTGTATGCACCGACGCCTTCGCTGGCAAGCCCGCTCCTACGGAGGCGGTGCGGTCTGTAGGAGCCGGCTTGCCGGCGAAGAGGCCCCTAGGGCGTGCCGGGGGCTGTCAGCCGATCAGGGGTATTTGCGCTTGTCCGGCGCCGGCGGGAAGTACTGGTACAGCCAGGTTTCGCTCAGGGTGCGGTCGTGGGTGCGGATGAACAGCCGCAGTTCCACCGGATCGACGCTGTCGTTGGTGGGGTACCAGTCGAAGAGGATGCGGTAGCCCTTGATCTCGTCCAGCACCAGGATGCTGAAATCCTTGACCTCGCCGTGGGAGGCGGTGACCACCGGTTCGATGCCGGTGCCGGCAGGCAGGCGATCGAGGCCGCCACCGGTGAAGTCCACGGCAAAGCGTCGGGCCCAGACTGGCGGGTAATGCTCGCCCGGGGCCCAGCCCTCGACGAAGCCGCCCATGCCCGAGCGGGTGGCGTGCACTCGCGCCAACGGCGTGCCCACCGGCGGCAGGGCGCTCCAGTAGAGCTTGTAGCCGTAGTTCAGGGAGTCGCCGGCGGCCACGGGTTGCTTCGGGGTCCAGAAGGCCACGATGTTGTCCATGGTCTCGCCGGTGGTGGGGATCTCCAGCAGGTCGATGCTGCCTTCGCCCCAGGCGGTGGTGGGCTCGACCCACAGGCTCGGCCGGCGGCTGTACCAGTCCACGGTGTCCTGGTAGCTGGCGAATTCATGGTCGGTCTGCACCAGGCCGAAGCCTTTCGGGTCCTTGTCGGCGAAGGCGTTGAATTGCAGGGTCGCCGGGTTGTTCAGCGGGCGGCAGATCCACTCGCCATTGCCGCGCCACATGGCCAGGCGGTCGGAGTCGTGGATCTGCGGGTGGATGGTGTCGCACATGCGCCGTTCATGGGTGCCGCAACTGAACATGCTGGTCATGGGGGCGATGCCCAACTGCTCGATGGCGGTGCGGGCGTTGATGTGGGCGTCGATCGCCATCACCACGCGCTCGGCCTGGCAGTCGATGTCGAAGCGGTAGGCACCGGTGGCGCTTGGCGAATCCAGCAGGGCGTAGACCACGAAACGGGTGCTGTCCTTGTCCGGAGTCTCGAACCAGAACTGGGTGAAGTCGGGGAATTCCTCGCGGCGCTTGGCGTAGGTGTCGATGGCCAGGCCCCGGGCCGACAGGCCGTACTGGCCGGTGGCGTCCACCGCACGGAAATAGCTGGCGCCGAGGAAGGACACCACGTCATGCCTGTCCAGCTCCGGGGCCTTGAACAGCTTGAACCCGGCAAAGCCCAGGTCGCCCTTGAGCTGGGCGGTGTCGACGCTGGTGTTCTGGTAGTTGAACAGCGACGGGCGGAAGTGCACCTCCCGGGCCAGGCGGGTCTTGGGGTCGACGCTGTGCATGCGCACCGGTTGCTTGAAGCCCATGCCCACATGGAAGAACTGCACATCCAGCTGGCCGTTCAACTCATTCCACAGCGAATGCCGGCTGTCGTACTGGATGGCGTTGAAGTGCTGCGGCGTCATCTGCGCCAGGGTTGGCGGCAGCACTTGCTTGGTGTCTACATACGGGTTGCCGGCCAACTGCTTGGCCTGGGCCTTGAGGCGCTCGAAATCGAAGGCCTGGGCGTCGCCGTCAGCGGCGCCGGCCCAGGCTCGTGCGGCCAGCAGCCCGCTGGCCGAGAGGCCGGTGTAGGCCGCCAGGGCCATGGAAGCTTTGAGGAGGTGCCTGCGGTGCATAGATGAACCTTGTGGGGGGCTGGGATCGTCAGCCGCTCCTGGCTGACTGGGGGGATCGCAAGGTGAGGTCCGGCCATGCCATTGGCCAGACGCAGCGGACGATAAATAGAGGGGCGGTAGAATAAACGGTTCGCCCCAGGCAGAAAAATGCTTAGCTTGTGTCCATTGGTAACCACTTGAATCGCCTCAGGAACCGGCCTCATGTTGCACCCGCGCGCCCTTACCGCAAACGATATCCCGCAGCTCAAATGGATCGACCGCGCCGAAGTCATCGACGGCTTCTACCGTGTGCAGGATGGCCGTCTGATCGGCTATGCCCAGCATGAGGTGGTCAGCGGCTGGCCGGAGGGCGAGGCCGAGCATGACGCGCTGATCTTGCAGCAGTGTTACCAGCGTGGCGGCTGGTTGTACGGGATTTTCGACGCTGAGGTGCTGGTGGCGGCAGCGGTGGTCGATTGCCTGGCGATCGAGTGCGCCGGGCTGGATTTGCGACAGTTGAAATTCCTCCACGTGAGCCAGGCTTATCGCGGCCTTGGCCTGGGCCGGCAGCTGTTCGCCCTGGCCCGGGAGCAGGCCCTGGCCATGGGCGCCCAGGGCTTGTATGTATCGGCCACGCCGTCGTGGCACACGGTTGACTTCTACCGGCGCCTGGGCTGCGAAGTGCTGGCGACCCCGGACCCGGAGCTGCTGCGCATCGAGCCGGAGGATATCCACCTCTGTCTGCGGCTGGTTTAAGCCTGCGCGCGCTTGCGCCAGTGCGGCCAGGCGCCGATGGTCAGCGCCCGCAGCAGCCATTCGCAGGGGCCGTACTGATGGCTGCGCAGCCAGCCTGCGCTGAGCTGCATCTGCAACAGGTAGATGGCGATCACCAGCAGGGGAATCCACAGGGGCTGCAGGTGGTTGATCAGCCCCAGCCCGTAGCCGGTGAACAGCAGGCACAGGATCAGCGATTGCAGCAGGTAGTTGCTCAATGACATCCGTCCCAGCGGCGCCAGGCGTTGGCACAGGCGCTGGCCCAGAGGCGAGTCGAAGGCCCGAAGCAGCAGCATGGCGTAGCTGGCCGAGAGCAGCGGTGCGCTGATCTGGCTGATGCCGTAGCCGATGACCTCCAGGCCGCCACCAGGCGCGTAGGCGCTGCAGTAACCGTAGAACAGGGCGCCCCCCAGGCCGATGGGCAGGGTCAGGGCCAGCAGCCGGGGCACCCGCGCGGCAAAGCGCTCGGGCGCCACCAGCAGGCCCTTGCGTCCGGCCACATAACCCAGGAGGAACATCGCCAGGGTGCTGGGCCCCTGCAGCAGCCACAGGGCCGAGGCGGTTTCCAGCAAATGCGCAGCGTTGTAGCCGAGGGTGTCCAGCGCATCTCCACCCAGGGCCAGATCCTTGAGCAGCGGCTGGTCGTCGGCGGCCCCGGTATAGAGGCCGGCGTTCAGCAACTCGATGCCAAACAGCAGAATCAGCAGCGCCGTGGCGCCGATCAACAGGATCGCCAGGATGGCCGCCATCCGTGCTGTCAGCCCGCGCAACGCCAGCAGCACCAGGCCCAGCAGCGCGTACAGGGTGAGGATCTCGCCGTAGAACAGCAGCGCGCCATGCACCAGGCCGATGGCCAGCAAGGCCAGTTGCCGCCGCAGTATGCGCGGCACGAAGCGTTCACCCGCCCGCTCGGCGGAGGCCATCTGCAGGGTGAAGCTGTAGCCGAACAGGAAGGAGAACAGCAGGTAGAACTTGGCCTCGAACAGCACCGACACCAGCCAGCGGATCAGGTGGTCGAGGTCGCTGGCGTAGGCCGGGTTGCTGACCGGCGAGGCGTAGTAGGGATCGGCGAAAGACCAGATGTTCACCGCCAGGATGCCCAGCAGTGCGAAGCCGCGCAGGGCATCGACCTGCTGCAGGCGTGCGGCCTGGCGCGGCAATGGCGCGTTCATGTCCGGGGCCCGAGCAACAGGGCATGTTCCAGAGGGACGAGGGGCATGGGCTGGCCTGTCGGTTAAAGGAGTGAAGGCTCAATTAACGCGATCAGGCGGCGTGGGGGCAATCAAACTCTTGTGAAAAAAAGTCAACGGGCCTGCGCCGGGGCTGGCACGCCGCTCCGGGTTCAGCTCTGCGCCGGCAGGCACTGGGCTCCGGCGGCGGGCGTTTCGCCCTTTTTGGTCCACCAGGTCAGGCGGTTGAGGCTGTTCAGGTCGCCACGCTTGATCGCTTCCCGGTAGCAGGCCAGGGCCCGGGGGGCATCGGTGGTGCCCCACTTACCCTCGGCGTAGCCGCTGCCCAGGTAGTAGAAGGCGCTGGCCGAGTCCAGTTCCCGGGCGGTGCGCTGCACCAGCTCTTCGGACTTGCGGGGTTGCTGGCATTCATTGACCGAGCCATCGCCGAGCGGATCGCAGTAGTACATCGACAGCATCAGCGCCGCCTCGGCATCGGTCTGGGCATAGGGCAGCAGCAGTTCTTCCGGCTCCCCGAGCTTGAGCTCCGGCGCCATGCCCGAGTAGCCCAGGCTCACGGCCTGCACGGCCGCCTTGGCCGAGCCATGGCGGGCGGCGTCCAGCAGAATCTGCTGACCCAGCTCGAAGAAGTACTGGGTCAACAGGTATTGCTCCCGGCCGCCGTAGCCCAGGAACAGATCGGCCTTGCGCATCTGCCGTTGCAAGGCTGTTTCGTTGGCCGGGGCGTCCTGGTCGAGCAGGCCGTCCATGGACCACTGCTCCACCCGCACCAGCTGCCAGCAGGCGCCCTGTTGAAAGACGAAGGCCTGGACCACATCGCCCAGCGGGTCATGCACCACCAGGGTCTGGCTCTCCCAGAAGGATTGCAGTCCGGCCCGGGCCTGGGCCTTCGGATCGAGCAGGGTCAGCAGGTGTCGGGTATCGCCCGTCAGCTTGTGCCGGGTGGTGATCTCGCGTCCGTACTCGTCGTGGGCCGGGCGCTGTTCGATCAGCGGCGAATCGGTGAACGCCTGCTGCAGCTCCGGGCTGCTGGCAAAGGCCTGGAGGAAGGTCGGCAGGTCGCTGGACGGGCAGGCGGGGGCAGCGGCCTGGGCCGCTTGAGCGGCACCACCGAGCAACAGGGCGGCGCACAGTGGGCGCAAAAGATGACGAAGGGCGGGCATCGGCGAACTCGTTGAGGTGGGAGACAGAGCGTCGGTCATGGGCTGTCCGGGGCGGGCGCGGGCAGCAGGCGGCGGCACAGCCACTGGGCCAGAGCGATCGCCAGCAGCGGCGGCACGCTCATCAGCAGGCAATAGACGTAGCCGCGTACCGGATGGTCGGGAAACATCGCCCAGGCGGTGAACAGCACCAGGGCGCCGACCAGGCCCAGCTTGGCCTTCAGGTTGGGCACCAGGGCCACCAGCACGCTGACGATGATCAGCAGATAAAACAGTAAATCCACCATCACACCCAGGCCAAAGCCCTTGGCCAGGGCGCCGAAGTAGCTGCGATACACCGGTATGCCCCAGACATGCGCCAGATAGAACAGCGGCGCCGGCAGCGCAAGCGGCACCAGGCTGGTGCAGATGCGCAGCAGGTGATAACGGCTTGTGGCGTCCAGGCTCATGGACGGCGCTCGCGGGCGGTGGTGGTGGGAGGGCGGGGCATGGGCGCATCCTTGCTGCCGGAAGGTGTTCAGCGATTCCGGTCGATGGCGCCGGGGTTTTCAGGCGGCGGATAGTGCCGCAACTGGGGGCGCTAATCCAGTCTGGCGGCTGGGGATCGAGCGGCAGGCGCTGTGGGGCCAGCGCCTGCCGATGGCCCGTGCAGGCTCAGTGCTTGAACATGACGTGGCGGACCGTGGTGTAGTCCTCCAGGCCATACAGGGACATGTCCTTGCCGTAGCCGGACAGTTTCTGTCCGCCGTGGGGCATTTCGCTGACCAGCATGAAGTGAGTGTTGACCCAGGTGCAGCCGTATTGCAGGCGTGCCGACAAGCGATGGGCGCGGCCGACGTCGGCAGTCCACACCGAGGAGGCCAGGCCGTAGTCCGAGTCGTTGGCCCACCCCAGGACCTGGGCTTCATCCTCGAAGCGGGTCACCGAAACCACCGGGCCGAAGACTTCGCGGCGGACGATTTCGTCGTCCTGCCGGGCGTCGGCCAGCACCGTGGGTTCGAAGAAGTAGCCGTTGCCCGGCACGGCCTTGCCCCCGGTGATCAGGCGCATGTGTGGCTGGGCGAGGGCGCGCTCGACAAACCCGGCCACGCGGTCGCGATGCGCGGCGGTGATCAGCGGCCCCAGCTCGGTCGCCGGGTCGTCCTGCAGGCCGTGGCGGATACTGCCGACGGCGGCGCCGAGCTGCTCGACGAAGCGTTCGTAGACCCCGGCCTGCACGTAGATCCGGCAAGCGGCAGTGCAGTCCTGGCCGGCGTTGTAGAAGCCGAAGGCGCGGATGCCCGCCACCGCAGCGTCGAGGTCGGCGTCGTCGAAGATGATCACCGGGGCCTTGCCCCCCAGTTCCATGTGCATGCGTTTGACGCTGTCGGCGGTGCTGGAAATGATGTTCGCGCCCGTGGCGATCGAACCGGTGAGCGACACCATGCGCACTTTGGGGTGGGTCACCAGCGGCTGGCCGACGCTCGGGCCACGGCCGAACACCAGGTTGAGCACGCCGGCCGGGAAAAACTCGCTGGCCAGTTCGGCCAGGCGCAGGGCGGTCAGCGGGGTCTGTTCCGAGGGCTTGAGCACCACGGTATTGCCGGCGGCCAGGGCCGGGGCGATCTTCCAGGCGACCATCATCAGCGGGTAGTTCCAGGGGGCGATGGAGGCGATCACCCCCACCGGGTCGCGGCGGATCATCGAGGTGTGCCCGGGCAGGTATTCCCCCGCCGCCGAGCCGCCCAGGCAGCGGCTGGCGCCGGCGAAGAAGCGGAACACGTCGGCGATGGCCGGGATTTCATCATTCAGGGCCGCGCTCAGGGGCTTGCCGCAGTTGTCCGATTCCAGCCTGGCCAGCTCGGCGCCGTGGGCCTCGATGGTGTCGGCGAGCTTGAGCAGCAGCAGCGAGCGGTCCTTGGGCGGGGTCTGCGACCAACTGGCGAAGGCGTCGTCGGCGGCCCGCACCGCGGCGTCCACCTGGGCCTGGCTGGCCTCGTTGATCTCCACCAGCACGCTGCCCAGGGCCGGGTTGTACACCGGCTGGGCCGGCCCCTCGCCGGCCACCAGTTGGCCGTTGATCAGCAATTTGCTCTGCATGTTCATCTCCTTTCTTGGCGCTGAGGGTAGGGAAGCGGGTTATTTGCCGCCGCTGCCGGCCACGCTTTCGCCGCCACGGGTCAGGTAGTAGGCGCCGAGGATCGGCAGCATGGTCACCAGCATCACCAGCATGGCCACCACGTTGGTCACCGGTACGTCCCGGGGCCGGCTCAACTGGTTGAGCAGCCACAGCGGTAGGGTGCGTTCATGGCCGGCGGTGAAGGTGGTGACGATGATTTCATCGAACGACAGGGCGAACGCCAGCATGCCCCCCGCCAGCAAGGCCGAACCGAGGTTGGGCAGGATGATGTAGCGGAAGGTCTGCCAGCCGTCGGCGCCCAGGTCCATGGAGGCTTCGATCAGGCTGTGGGAGGTGCGCCGCAGTCGGGCGATCACGTTGTTGTGGACGATCACCACGCAGAAGGTGGCGTGGCCGACGACGATGGTGAACAGCCCCGGCTCGATGCCCAGGGTCTTGAAGGTCGCCAGCAGGGCGATGCCGGTGATGATGCCCGGCAGGGCGATGGGCAGGATCAGCATCAGCGAGATGCCCTGCTTGCCGAAGAACTCGCGGCGGTACAGGGCCGCCGAGGCCAGGGTGCCGAGGACCAGGGCGATCAGGGTGGCGATGGCGGCGATCTGCAGCGACAGCTGGATGGCGTCCAGCACGTCGGGGCGGTTGAAGGCCACGCTGAACCACTTCAGGGTCAGGCCCCGGGGCGGAAAGCTGAAGGCCGCGTCCTCGGTGTTGAAGGCGTAGAGGACGATGATCAGGATCGGGAAGTGCAGGAACACCAGCCCGCCCCAGGCCGCCAGACGCAGGCCGAAGGATGCTCGTTCAGAGTGCATCGAAGGCCCCCAGGCGTTTGACGATGGACAGGTAGATGGCGATCAGCACGATGGGCACCAGGGTGAAGGCGGCTGCCATCGGCAGGTTGCCGATGGCGCCTTGCTGGGCGTAGACCATGCTGCCGACGAAGTAGCCCGGCGGGCCCACCAGTTGCGGCACGATGAAGTCCCCCAGGGTCAGGGAGAAGGTGAAGATCGAGCCGGCGGCGATGCCCGGCACCGCCAGCGGCAGGACCACCAGCATGAAGGTCTGGCGCGGCGTGGCCCCGAGGTCCGCCGAGGCTTGCAGCAGCGAGGGCGGCAGACGCTCCAGGGACGCCTGGATCGGCAGGATCATGAACGGCAGCCAGATGTAGACGAACACCAGGAAGCGCCCCAGGTGCGAGGTCGACAGGGTGCTGCCGCCGACCCCGGGAACGCCCAGCAGCCATTGCAGCCCCGTCTCCAGCCCCAGGTGCTGGATGAACCACTGGGCCACGCCGCCCTTGGCCAGCAGCAGGGTCCAGGCATAGGCCTTGACGATGTAGCTGGCCCACATCGGCAGCATCACCGCGATGTAGAAGAACGCCTTGGTCTTGCCGCTGGTGTAGCGGGCCATGTAGTAGGCGATGGGAAAGGCGACGATGGCGCTGGCGATGGACACCGCCACGGCCATGCCCAGGGTGCGCAGGATGATGTCGACGTTCGACGGCTGCAGCAGCGCGGCGAAGTTGCCCAGGGTCAGCTCCGGGGTGACCGCCATGGTGAAGTCGTCGAAGGTGTAGAAACCCTGCCACAGCAGGGTCAGCAGGGAGCCGAGGTAGATCGCGCCGAACCAGATCAGCGGCGGCACCAGCAGCAGCGTCAGGTACAGGTTGGGGCGCCGGTACAGCAGGTTGGACAAGCGCCGCAGGGGCGTGTCGCCGCTGCCTTGGACGAGGGCCTGGGTGCTCATCTCAGGCCTCGCTGGTCGGGGTGTCGGTCAGCGGGATCATCGCCTCCCGGGCCCAGCGGGCGCTGATGCGTTGTCCGGTGCAGTGGCTGCTGCCGGTGTCCAGCCATTGGTTGTTGGCCTGGCTGATGTTCAGGGTCTGGCCGTTGTCCAGCTTCATTTCGAAGCGGGTGGCGCTGCCCTGGTACTGGATGTCGTGCAGCAGGCCGCTGATCTCGATCTCCGAGGCCGCCAGCGGGCCTTGGGCGAAACGCACGTGTTCCGGGCGGATGGAGAAGGGCTGCGGGCTGCCGCTGAGCTGTTGCGCCAGCTCGCCGCGAATCACGTTGGAAGTGCCGACGAATTCGGCGACGAAGGTGGTGGCGGGTTTCATGTACAGGTTGCGCGGGCTGTCCACCTGTTCGATGCGGCCCTTGTTGAATACCGCCACCCGGTCGGACATCGACAGGGCCTCGGTCTGATCGTGGGTGACGAAGATGAAGGTGATGCCCAACTGGCGCTGGAGTTTCTTCAGTTCGCCCTGCATCTGCTCGCGCAGTTTCAGGTCCAGCGCCCCCAGGGGTTCATCCAGCAGCAGTACCCGTGGCCGGTTGACCAGGGCCCGGGCCAGGGCCACCCGCTGGCGCTGGCCACCGGACAGTTGCGCCGGCTTGCGCTCGCCATAACCGCCCAGGGCCACCATCTGCAGGGCCGCCTCGGCGCGCTCCAGGCGTTCTTGGCGGGCCACGCCCTTGACCTTCAGGCCGTAGGCGACGTTGTCCCGCACGTTCATGTGGGGGAACAGCGCGTAGTCCTGGAACACCGTGTTGACGTCCCGTTGATAGGGCGGCAGGCCCGCGGCCTCGGCGCCGTGAATGCGGATAGAGCCGGCGCTGGGCTGCTCGAAGCCGGCAATCAGCCGCAGGCAGGTGGTCTTGCCCGAACCGGACGGGCCGAGCATGGAGAAGAATTCACCGTCGTGGATATCGATGGACACCCGGTCGACGGCCTTGACCTCGCCGAACTGCCGGGAAACCTGGGTGAACTGGACTGCAAGGGTCATGGTGCACTGCTCCGCAAAGGCAGGGCCGCCACTGGCGGCCTGCCTGGACTGCTGGGTCGACGAGGGCCTGGTTGGACAGGTCGTTCTAGCGGCCACCCATGATGGCGATGTAGTCCTGGGTCCAGCGGCTGTAGGGCACGAACTTGCCGCCCTCGGCCTGCGGGGTTTTCCAGAAGGCGATCTTGTCGAACTGATCGAAACCGTTGGTCTTGCAGCCCTCGGCCCCCAGCAGCTCGCTCTCTTTGCAGGCCGCTGGCACCGCCGGCAACGAGCCGAACCAGGCGGCGACGTCGCCCTGGACCTTGGGCTTGAGCGACCAGTCCATCCACTTGTAGGCGCAGTTGGGGTGCTTGGCCTCGGCGTGCAGCATGGTGGTGTCGGCCCAGCCGGTGGCGCCTTCCTTGGGAATGGTCGAGGCGATCGGCTGTTTCTCGTTGACCAGGCCATTGACCTGATAGGGCCAGGCGCTGGAGGCCACCACGCCCTCGTTCTTGAAGTCACTCATCTGCACCGTGGTGTCGTGCCAGTAGCGGTGGATCAGCGGTTGCTGGGCGCGCAGCAGATCGAGCACCGCCTTGTACTGGGCCTCGGTCAGCTCATAGGGACTCTGGATGCCCAGTTCCGGCCGTGCGGTCTTGAGGTACAGCGCCGCGTCGGCGATGTAGATCGGGCCGTCATAGGCCTGGACGCGGCCTTTGTTGGGCTTGCCGTCCGGCAGGTTCTGCGCCGTGAACACCACGTCCCAGCTGGTGGGCGCCTGCTTGAACACCTGGGTGTTGTACATCAGCACGTTGGGGCCCCATTGGTAGGGGGTGCCGTAGGTCTTGTGCTCGACCACGTACCAGGGGCCGTCCTTGAGGCGCGGGTCGAGGTTCTTCCAGTTGGCGATCAGCGCGGTGTTGATCGGTTGCACCCGCTTGCCGGCAATCAACCGCAGGGAGGCGTCGCCGGAGGCGGTCACCAGGTCGTAGCCGCCCTTGGCCATGAGGCTGACCATCTCGTCGGAGGTGGCGGCGGTCTTGACGTTGACCTTGCAGCCGGTTTCCTGCTCGAAGCCGGTGACCCAGTCGTAATTCTTGTCGCTCTCGCCCCGTTCGATGTACCCCGGCCAGGCGACGATATCCAGTTGGCCTTCGCCCGGGCCCACGGCCTTGAGCGGTTCGGCGGCCTGCAGGCTGGCGCTGGCCAGCAGGGCGGTGGTGAGAGCACTGAGGATTGCGGTCTTGTGCGCGGACATAGGAATTGCCTCTGCTTTTATTAGGATCGGGGCAGTGGTTGACGATGAGTGCTGCGGCCGCGGACGGCTTGTTATTAGCGTAGTGGTGTTATTCCAGCTCGTTGCCGTGGCGCGCCATGATGTGGCGCACCACGCTGTAGTCCTGCAGTGAGTCGCTGGACAGGTCCTTGCCGTAGCCGGAGCGCTTGAGGCCGCCGTGGGGCATTTCACTGGCCAGCATGAAATGACTGTTGATCCAGGTGCAGCCGTATTGCAGGCGCGCCGCCACTTGCATGGCCTTGTCCAGGTTTTGTGTCCAGACCGAAGAGGCCAGGCCGTATTCCGAGTCGTTGGCCCAGTCCAGGGCCTGCTCCAGTTGTTCGAAGCGGGTGACGGTGACCACCGGTCCGAACACCTCGCGCTGGACGATCTCGTCGTTCTGGCGACAGCCGGCCAGCAAGGTCGGCTGGTAGTAGAAACCGGCGCCGGAGTGCACCGCCGCGCCGGTGATGCGTTCGATGTGGGGCTGGCTCAGGGCGCGCTCGACGAAGCTGGCCACCCGGTCGCGCTGGCGGGTGCTGATCAGCGGGCCGATTTCGTTGTCGGCGTCGCGCTTGCTGGCAAAGCGCAGGCTGCTGACGGCGCTGCCCAGCTCCGCCACCAGGCGGTCGTGGATGCCGGCCTGGGCGTAGACCCGGCAAGCAGCGGTGCAGTCCTGGCCGGCGTTGTAGTAGCCGTAGCTGCGCACGCCCTCGACCACGGCCTCCAGGTCGGCATCGTCGCAGACGATCACCGGTGCCTTGCCCCCCAGTTCCAGGTGGGTGCGCTTGAGGGTTTTGGCCGCGGCCTGGAGGATTTTCTGGCCGGTGACTATGTCGCCGGTCAGGGACACCATGCGCACCTTCGGATGGCTGACCAGATGGCTGCCGACCCCTTCGCCGCCACCGCAGACGATGTTGATCACGCCCCGTGGCAGCAACTGCGCCAGGCTCGGGGCCAGGGCCAGGATCGACAGCGGGGTGTGTTCCGAGGGCTTGAACACCAGGGTGTTGCCCGCCGCCAGGGCCGGGGCGATCTTCCAGGCGGCCATCATGATCGGGTAGTTCCAGGGCGCGATCGAGGCCACTACGCCGATGGGATCGCGGCGCACCATGCTGGTGTAGCCGGGCAGGTACTCGCCGCTCAACTGGCCGGTCTGGCAGCGCACCGCACCGGCGAAGAACCGGAACACGTCGATGCTGGCGCCGAGGTCGTCCTGGCGCGCCAGGTGCAGCGGCTTGCCGCAGTTCAGGGCTTCCAGGCGGGCCAGGTAGTCGGCCTGTCTTTCCAGGCTGTCGGCAATCGCCAGGAGCAGGTTCGAGCGTTGCTGCGGGGTGGTCCGCGACCAACTGGAGAATGCCCGGTGGGCGGCGAGGATCGCGCTTTCCACCTGCTCGCTGCTGGCTTCGGCGATCTGCGTCAGCACCTCGCCGGTGGCCGGGTTGAGAATCGGCTCGACCCGACCCTGGCCGTTCACCAGTTCGCCGTCGATCAGCAATGCCGTGCACAGCGGAGTCTGTGGGCCAGCCATTTTGCGGGTTCTCTTTTCTGCTAGGGCCATGGGGCTCCCCTGGGGGTGAGTGCCCGGCCTGCTCTTATCGGGAATGCCCAGAGACTAGTGGCGGGGCCTGAGGTCGACAAATTCTTAATACTGAAGGGGCCGTTCGATTAAATAGATGGCTTGCGCCCGCCCGGGGGCTGCTCCCGGGCCACGGTGAGGAAAGGGTCCACCAGGGCCGGGCGCGCGGTGCCCCGGCGCCAGGCCAGGCCCACATCCAGGGTCTGGTTGAGGTCCGCCAGGGGCCGGGCCTCG
The DNA here is from genome assembly GCF_001547895.1 of Pseudomonas sp. Os17. Taxonomy (NCBI): domain Bacteria; kingdom Pseudomonadati; phylum Pseudomonadota; class Gammaproteobacteria; order Pseudomonadales; family Pseudomonadaceae; genus Pseudomonas; species Pseudomonas sp. Os17. The sequence goes on from NZ_AP014627.1 coordinate 1,271,517, forward strand.
ATGATGTCGCCCTCCAGGGACCAGGGGCGGTAGGTCATGTCCGGCTGGATCGACAGGCCGAGCCCGGCGGCCACCAGGCTGCGCACCGCTTCGGTGGAGGCGGTGCGCAGGCTGATCCGTGGCTGCAGCCCGGCCGTGCTCCACAGGCGCTGGGCGTTGCGCTCCATTTCATCGACGTTGAGCTGGATCAGCGGCTCCCGGGCCACGTCCGCCAGGTTGATGCTGTCGTGTTCCAGCAAGGGATGCCGGGGCGGCAGCCAGAGGCGGTGCGGCGAGTGGGTCAGGACTTCGGTCTGCAGCGCGTGGCGGTCTTCGAGGTTGGACAGGATCAGCACCCCGACGTCGATTTCGCCACTGACCAGCAGGTGTTCGATATAGGGCCGTTCGTCCTCCATGACCCGGATGTCGACATTGGGGTAGGCGCGCTGGAAGCGGGTCAGCAGGTCCGCCAGGTAATAGCCGGCCACCAGGCTGGTCACCCCCACGGTCAACTGTCCGGCCACCGGGTCGCTGTTCTGTTGCAGGCTGCGCTTGGCGTTGTCCACCGTGGCCAGGATCAGGTGCGCCTGACGCAGGAACTGATGCCCCTGATGGGTCAGGGTCATGCCCTTGGCATGGCGGCTGAACAGGTTGACGCCGATTTCCTGCTCCAGTTGCTGGATGGCCAGGGTCAGGGTCGACTGGGAAATGAACACCGCCTGGGCGGCGGCGGAGATCGAGCCGGTTTCGGCCACGGCGATAAAGTGACGGATCTGGCGCAAGGTCATCATGGCGGGGCTACCGGGCGGCTTTTTAGAAGTATTGGGCGCTGTATTGGTAAAACCGATGCCTTGTTTAGCACCTTTCCCTGATCCGGTGAAAGCAACATTCAGAAGCACTATCGTCCCCTGAGCCTCGGCACTTCTCTCTAGGCTTGCGGCCTGATGTGTCGACACGACACTGACTTTGCGGAGGCGGCAGATGAACACCCGTGGATTGCTCGATCAATTACTCAAGTCCGGCCAGGAGCTGTTGCAGAACCAGGCCGGCACCGCGTCCGGCGAGCGCGGCAAGGCCCGCCAGGGCGGCCTTGGCGATTTGCTCGGGGGCAAGTCCGGCGGTCTTGGCGGACTGCTCGGCGGCGCTGGCGGCGGGGCCCTGGCAGCCGGGGCCATGGGCTTGCTGCTGGGCAACAAGAAGGCCCGCAAGTTCGGCGGCAAGGCCCTGACCTATGGCGGCCTCGCGGCCCTCGGCGTGCTGGCCTACAAGGCCTACGGCAACTGGCAGGCGCAACAGGGCACGGCCCCGGCCAATGAGCCGCGGACCCTCGACCGGTTGCCGGCGCAACAGGTCGAGCAGCACAGCCAGGCGATCCTCAAGGCCCTGGTGGCGGCGGCCAAGGCCGACGGCCATGTCGACGAGCGCGAGCGGGCGCTGATCGAGGACCAGTTGCGCAAGCTGGACAACGACCCGCAGCTGCAACAGTGGCTGCACAGCGAGTTGCACAAGCCGCTGGACCCTGCGGACGTGGCCCGCGCCGCCAGCACCCCGGAAATGGCCGCCGAGATGTACCTGGCCAGCGTGATGCTGGTGGATGAAGAACACTTCATGGAGAAGGCCTACCTGGATGAACTGGCGCGCCAACTGCAACTGCCAGTGGGGCTCAAGGCTGAACTGGAAAACCAGGTGCGCCAGAACGCTCACTGACTTGCACGGGCCCCCTTTGCCATGGATGGCGGTTCTGCCCGAGGGATTTGCCGATATGCCTTCAGGGGCGGAAAAAGCCCGCTAAAGCGCGAGCCAGAGCGGGCGCGCAAATTTGCCCAAAGTGCTGCCTGTGTCGTTAAACCACCCGTAAAACCGCGATCGTCCTCGGCTATACTCCCTCCATTTTTGAATGGCCCCGAGGACTGACTGTGAAGAACTGGACGTTGCGCCAACGCATTTTGGCGAGCTTTGCGGTGATTATCGCCATCATGCTGCTGATGGTCGTCGTCTCGTACTCGCGCCTGTTGAAGATCGAAGCCGGTGAAAACAGCATGCGTGACGATGCGATCCCCGGGGTCTATTACAGTTCGATGATCCGCAGCGCCTGGGTCGATACCTACCTGCAGACCCAGGAGATCATTGGCCTCAAGCAGAATCAGGACATCAGTTCCGAAGACAAGGCCGACTTCAAGGTATTCGAAGAGCGCCTGCAGACCCAGATGGGCAACTACAAGCAGACCCTCAACAGTCGCCAGGATCAGACCGAGTTCGATGCCTTCGAGAAAGACCACCAGGAGTTCAACCGCATCCAGGCCGCGGTGCTCGACCTGCATCAGAAGCGCCAGGAAGCCGAGGCGATTCGCCTGTTCAATGAGCAACTGACCCCGGCCTGGATTGCCGGACGGATGAAGCTCAATGACATCATCAGCGAGAACAAGGCCGTGGCCGACGCCGCCAGCGACGCCATCGACGAGGCCGTGGCGACGGCCAAGGTCAGCATGGGCGTGTCCTTGCTGGTGGCCATTCTTGCCGCCGGTCTGTGTGGCCTGCTGCTGATGCGGGCGATCATGGCGCCGATGAACCGCATCGTGAGCATTCTTGATGTCATGCGCACCGGCGATCTGAGCGGCCGCCTGAACCTGGACCGCAAGGACGAGTTCGGCGCCGTGGAAACCGGCTTCAACGACATGATGACCGAGCTCACCGCCCTGGTGTCCCAGGCCCAGCGCTCGTCGGTGCAGGTGACCACCTCGGTGACCGAAATTGCCGCCACGTCCAAGCAGCAACAGGCCACCGCCACCGAAACCGCGGCCACTACCACGGAAATCGGCGCCACTTCGCGGGAGATCGCCGCGACCTCCCGGGATCTGGTGCGCACCATGACGGAGGTCTCCAGCGCCGCCGACCAGGCCTCGGTGCTCGCCGGCTCGGGCCAGCAGGGCCTGGCGCGGATGGAAGACACCATGCACTCGGTGATGGGCGCCGCGGACCTGGTGAACGCCAAGCTGGCGATCCTCAACGAGAAGGCCGGCAACATCAACCAGGTAGTGGTGACCATCGTCAAGGTGGCCGACCAGACCAACCTGTTGTCGCTCAACGCCGCCATCGAGGCGGAAAAAGCCGGCGAATACGGCCGCGGCTTTGCCGTGGTGGCCACCGAGGTGCGCCGCCTGGCGGACCAGACCGCCGTCGCCACCTACGACATCGAGCAGATGGTCCGCGAGATCCAGTCGGCAGTGTCGGCGGGGGTCATGGGCATGGACAAGTTTTCCGAGGAAGTGCGTCGCGGCATGGCCGAAGTGCAGCAGGTGGGCGAGCAGCTGTCGCAGATCATCCATCAGGTCCAGGCCCTGGCGCCGCGGGTGCTGATGGTCAACGAAGGCATGCAGGCCCAGGCCACCGGCGCCGAGCAGATCAATCACGCCCTGGTGCAATTGGGCGATGCCAGCAGCCAGACCGTCGAGTCCCTGCGTCAGGCCAGCTTCGCCATCGATGAGCTGAGCCAGGTCGCGGTGGGCCTGCGCAGCGGCGTCTCGCGTTTCAAAGTCTGATGGACGAACTGGCGCACAAGCGCAGTGGCGCTGCGGGGGCGAAAAACGCTCTGTTCCTGATGTTTCGCATCGGTCAGGAGCGCTACGCCCTGCGGGCCGTGGATGTGGTGGAGGTGCTGCCGCGCCTGCAGCTCAAGCCCATTGCCCGGGCGCCGTCCTGGGTCGCCGGGGTGTTTGCCTACCGCGGGGTGGTGGTGCCGGTCATCGACCTGTGCGAGCTGACCTTCGGCCGTCCCGCACAATTGCGCACCAGTACCCGGCTGGTGCTGGTGCACTACCGCAGCGATGCCGAGCGGCCGCCGCGGGTGCTGGGGCTGCTGCTGGAGCAGGCCAATGACACCCTGCGCTGCGATCCCCGGGAATTCCAGCCCTATGGCCTGGACAACCGCCAGGCCCCTTACCTGGGGCCGGTGCGCGAGGATGACCTGGGGCTGCTGCAATGGGTGCGGGTCGACGACTTGCTGACGGCCGAGGTGCGTGAGCTGCTGTTTCCCGAGGAGCCCCTGGACCCGGCGTCGCTTGAGGAGCCTCGATGAGTGACGAGCAACGGTTTTTCGATTTTCTCAAGGAGCGCATCGGCCTGGACGTAGCGTCGGTCGGCCCGGCGATCATCGAGCGCGCGGTGCGCCAGCGCTGCAATGCCCTGTACGTCCACAGCAGCGACGAATACTGGCAGAAGCTGCAGGGCTCCCGGGAGGAGCAGCAGGCCCTGATCGAGGCGGTGATCGTTCCGGAAACCTGGTTTTTCCGCTACCCGGAATCCTTCGCCACCCTGGTCAAGCTGGCCAAGGCCCGCCTGGGGCAGATCAAGGGCATGCGCGCCCTGCGCCTGCTGAGCCTGCCGTGCTCCACCGGTGAAGAGCCCTATTCGATCGCCATGGCCCTGCTCGACGGTGGCCTGGCGCCTCATCAATTCAAGGTCGACGGCCTGGATGTCAGCCCGCTGTCGGTGGAGCGGGCCCGGGGCGCCAGCTATGGCAAGAACTCCTTTCGCGGCCAGCACACCGAGTTTCGTGAGCGGCACTTTCATGTCGAGGGCGATCGTTATTGCCTCAGCGAGCGGGTGCGCGAGCAGGTGCGGCTGCAGGTGGGCAATGTCCTGGACCCCGGATTGCTGGCCGCAGAGCCACCTTTCGACTTTGTCTTCTGTCGCAACCTGCTGATCTATTTCGACCAGCCAACCCAGCGTCAGGTGTTCGAGGTGCTCAAGCGCCTGACCCATGAAGAGGGCGTGCTGTTTATCGGCCCCGCCGAGGGCAGTCTGCTGGGGCGCCTGGGCATGCGTTCGATCGGCATTCCCCAGTCCTTTGCCTTCAGCCGGCACCAGGAGCCGGAACCGGCGCCGCTGCCGGTGACCTTGCCGCAGCCGCTGTCCCTGCCGTTGCGGCCGCGTCATCCGCTGACCCCGGCAGCCCCGGCGCCGCGGCCGCGGCCCTTCGCCACCCGGGCGGTTCCGGTGCCGGCTCCAGCGCTGGACAGCGCGCCGCCCAGCGATGCGGCGAGCCTGTTGGCCACCATTGCCGCCCTGGCCAACGAGGGCAAGAGTGCCGAGGCCCGTGCCGCCTGTGAGCGCTACCTGCAGCAGCATGAGCCGGTGGCCCAGGTGTTCTACTGGCTGGGGCTGCTCAGTGACGTGGCCGGCAACGCCATGGAGGCCCAGGGCTTTTACCGCAAGGCCCTGTACCTGGCGCCCCAGCACCCCGAGGCCCTGGCGCACCTGGCGGCGCTGCTGGCGTCCCAGGGCGATGTCGCCGGTGCCCAACGATTGCAGGCGCGGGCTGTGCGCAGCACCCGCGCTGCCGACAGTGAGTTGAAACGATGAGCCATTCCCTCTCATTGGACCTGACCCGTGACGATGCCCAGGCCATCGACGATTGCTGGAACCGCATCGGTATCCACGGCGACAAGTCCTGCCCGTTGCTGGCCGAGCACATTCATTGCCGCAACTGTTCGGTGTACTCCGCCGCGGCCACGCGCCTGCTGGATCGCTATTCGCTGCGCCAGGAGGACCGCGAGCAATCGGTGGCCCTTTCGCCCGACAGCGATGTGGTCACCCGCTCGCTGCTGATCTTGCGTCTGGGCGAGGAGTGGCTGGGGCTGGCCACCCGCTGCCTGCTGGAAGTGGCGCCGCTGCAGGCGATCCACTCCTTGCCCCACCAGCGTTCGCGGGCGCTGCTGGGGGTGGCCAATGTGCGCGGGGCGCTGGTGGCCTGCCTGTCGTTGAGCGAACTGCTGGGGCTCGATGGCGCGCCAGCCGGCGCTGCCCCTTCGGCGCGGATCATGCCGCGGATGCTGATCATCGGTGCCGAGGGTGGCCCGGTGGTGGTGCCGGTGGATGAGGTGGACGGTATCCATGCCATTGACGAGCGCATTCTCGATGGCGCGTCGCTGTCCGGCGAGCAGGCCAATGCCAAGTACACCCGTGGCGTGTTGCAATGGCAGGGCCGCAGCCTGCGCTTGCTGGATGAAGAGCAGTTGCTCTTGGCCGTGACCCGGAGCCTGACATGACCCCCGATCAAATGCGCGATGCCTCGCTGCTGGAGCTGTTCAGCCTGGAAGCCGAGGCCCAGACCCAGGTGCTCAGTGCCGGACTGCTGGCGCTGGAACGCAATCCGACCCAGGCCGACCAGTTGGAAGCCTGCATGCGCGCGGCCCATTCCCTCAAGGGCGCGGCACGGATTGTCGGGGTGGATGCCGGGGTCAGCGTCGCCCACGTGATGGAGGATTGCCTGGTCAGTGCCCAGGAAGGGCGACTCTACCTGCAGCCCGAACACATCGATGCGCTGTTGCAGGGCACCGACCTGTTGATGCGCATCGCCACGCCCGGAGGCGCCGAACTGGCCGCCCCGGACGTGCTTGCCTACGTGGCGCTGATGGAGCACCTGCTGAGCCATGGGCCGGCGACGCCGGATGCGCGCTTGCCCATGCCCGCCGTGGCGGAGCCGGTCGACGCCATGCCGGAGGCGTTGAGCGAGCCCGAATCCCTGGCGTTGCCGAATGAGCCAGCGGTGGAATCGAGCGTGAGTGCGGCGCGTCCGGGCCGGCGCGTGACCGAAGGCGGCGAGCGGGTGCTGCGGGTCACCGCCGAACGCCTCAACAGCCTGTTGGACCTGTCGAGCAAGTCCCTGGTGGAAACCCAGCGGCTCAAGCCCTACCTGGCCACTATGCAGCGTCTCAAGCGGATCCAGAGCAACAGCCTGGCGGCCCTGGAAAACCTCAACCTGCACCTCAAGGAACACAGCCTCAGCCTGGAGGCCCAGGAAGCCCTGGAGGATGCGCGGCGGCTGCTGGCCGAATCCCAGCAACTGCTGGCGCAGAAGACCGCCGAACTCGATGAGTTCGGCTGGCAGGCCAGCCAGCGGGCCCAGGTGCTGTATGACACGGCCCTGGCCTGTCGCATGCGGCCCTTTGCCGATGTGCTCAGCGGCCAGGCGCGCATGGTCCGTGATCTGGGGCGCAGCCTGGGCAAGCAGGTGCGCCTGGAGATCGAGGGTGAGAAGACCCAGGTCGATCGCGACGTGCTGGAGAAACTCGAAGCGCCGCTGACCCACCTGCTGCGCAACGCCGTCGACCATGGCATCGAATTGCCCGAGCAGCGCTTGCTGGCGGGCAAGCCGGCAGAAGGGGTGATCCGCCTGCGGGCCTCGCACCAGGCCGGCCTGCTGGTGCTGGAGTTGGGCGACGACGGCAACGGCGTGGACCTGGAGCGTCTGCGCCAGAGCATCGTCGAGCGCCAGCTGTCGCCGGCGCAGACGGCCGCCCAGCTCAGCGAGGAAGAATTGCTGACGTTCCTGTTCCTGCCCGGCTTCAGCCTGCGGGACAAGGTCACCGAAGTGTCCGGGCGCGGCGTCGGCCTGGATGCGGTGCAACACATGGTCCGGCAGTTGCGCGGGGCGGTGTTGCTGGAGCAGACCAGCGGCCAGGGCAGTCGCTTCCACCTGGAGGTGCCGCTGACCCTGTCGGTGGTGCGCAGTCTGGTGGTGGAAGTCGGCGACGAGGCCTATGCCTTTCCCCTGGCTCACATCGAGCGCATGTGCGATCTGCAGCCGGAGGAGATCGTCCAGGTCGAAGGGCGTCAGCATTTCTGGCACGAGGGGCGGCATGTCGGCCTGGTGGCGGCCAGCCAGCTGCTGCAGCGCCCGGCGACCCCGAGCAGCGCGCCAACCCTCAAGGTGGTGGTGATCCGTGAGCGTGACGCGGTGTACGGGATCGCCGTGGAGCGCTTTATCGGCGAGCGCACTCTGGTGGTGCTGCCCCTGGACGACCGCCTGGGCAAGATTCAGGATATTTCCGCCGGAGCCCTGCTCGATGATGGCCGGGTGGCGCTGATCGTGGATGTCGAGGACATGCTGCGTTCGGTGGACAAGCTGCTCAATACCGGACGCCTGGAGCGCATCGCGGGCAATCATTCGTTGCACGCACAGGCTGCGCGCAAGCGTATTCTGGTGGTCGACGACTCACTGACGGTGCGTGAGTTGCAACGCAAGCTGCTGATCAACCGCGGCTACGATGTGGCCGTGGCGGTGGATGGCATGGACGGCTGGAATGCCTTGCGTTCGGAAAGTTTCGACTTGCTGATCACCGATATCGACATGCCGCGAATGGACGGAATTGAATTGGTCACACTCTTGCGTCGCGATAATCGCCTGCAGTCCCTGCCGGTGATGGTGGTGTCCTACAAGGATCGTGAGGAGGACCGGCGCCGTGGCCTGGATGCCGGCGCCGACTACTATCTTGCCAAGGCCAGTTTCCATGACGACGCGCTGCTGGACGCGGTGGTGGAACTGATTGGAGGCGCGCGGGCATGAAGATCGCCATCGTCAACGACATGCCCATGGCGGTGGAGGCCCTGCGCCGGGCGCTGGCCTTCGACCCCAGCCATGAAGTGGTGTGGGTCGCCACCAATGGCGCCGACGCGGTGAAGTACTGCGCCGAGCTGACCCCGGACCTGATTCTCATGGACCTGATCATGCCGGTGATGGACGGCGTCGAGGCCACGCGGCGGATCATGGCCGAGTCGCCGTGCGCCATCGTGATCGTCACCGTCGACCGCCAGCAGAATGTCCACAGAGTGTTCGAGGCCATGGGCCACGGCGCGCTGGACGTGGTCGATACCCCGGCCCTGGGGGCCGGCAATGCCCAGGAAGCGGCGGCGCCGCTGCTGCGCAAGATCCTCAATATCGGCTGGCTGATCGGCCAGCGTGGCAGCCGGGTCCGTTCGGCGCCGGTGCCCTTGCGCAGCGGCGCTCCCCGGCAGGGGCTGGTGGCCATTGGCTCCTCCGCCGGAGGCCCGGCCGCTCTGGAGGTGCTGCTCAAAGCCTTGCCAAAGGACTTTCCCGCCGCCATCGTGCTGGTCCAGCATGTCGATCAGGTGTTTGCCGCCGGCATGGCCGAGTGGCTCAGCAGCGCCTCCGGCCTGCAGGTGCGCCTGGCCCGGGAGGGCGAGCCGCCGCAAAGTGGCACGGTATTGCTGGCGGGCACCAACCACCACATTCGTTTGCTGAAGAACGGCACCCTGGCCTACACCGCCGAGCCGGTGAACGAGATCTACCGGCCCTCCATCGACGTGTTCTTCGAAAGCGTCGCCAGCTACTGGAATGGCGATGCGGTGGGGGTGCTGCTGACCGGCATGGGCCGTGACGGAGCCCAGGGCTTGAAGCTGATGCGCGACCAGGGATTCCTGACCATCGCGCAGGACCAGAACAGTAGCGCGGTGTATGGCATGCCCAAGGCGGCCGCTGCCATCGGTGCCGCCACAGAGATTCGCCCACTGGACAAGATCGCTCCACGTTTGCTGGAGATATTTGCCAAATGACTGATAAACGCAGCTGTCCTGGCCAGGTAGCAACTCAGGTGACAACCCATGAATGATTTACAGCTCGACGAATTCAAGACCGACGAAAATGCCGCCATGGTGTTGCTGGTGGACGACCAGGCCATGATCGGCGAAGCGGTTCGGCGTGGGTTGGCGAATGAAGAAAACATCGACTTCCACTTCTGCGCCGATCCGCACCAGGCCATTGCCCAGGCGATCCGCATCAAGCCCACGGTGATCCTCCAGGACCTGGTGATGCCGGGGCTGGACGGCCTGACCCTGGTGCGCGAGTACCGCAACCACCCGGCGACCCAGAACATCCCGATCATCGTGCTCTCGACCAAGGAAGACCCGCTGATCAAGAGCGCGGCCTTTGCCGCCGGAGCCAATGACTACCTGGTCAAGCTGCCGGACAACATCGAGCTGGTGGCGCGGATCCGCTACCACTCGCGCTCCTACATGACCCTGCTGCAACGTGACGCCGCCTACCGGGCGCTGCGGGTCAGTCAGCAGCAGTTGCTGGACACCAACCTGGTGCTGCAGCGGCTGATGAACTCCGACGGCCTGACCGGGCTGTCCAACCGCCGGCACTTCGACGAATACCTGGAGCTGGAGTGGCGCCGGGCGATGCGCGAGCAGAGTCAGTTGTCATTGCTGATGATCGACGTCGACTACTTCAAGATCTACAACGACACCTTTGGCCACCTGGAGGGTGATGAAGCCCTGCGTAAAGTGGCCACGGCGATTCGCGAGGCCAGCAGCCGGCCTTCGGACCTTCCGGCGCGCTATGGCGGCGAGGAGTTTGTGCTGGTGCTGCCCAACACTTCACCGGGCGGGGCGCGGCTGGTGGCCGAGAAGCTGCGCCAGACCGTCGAAGCCCTGAAGATTCCCCATAACGCCCCCGTGGAAGGCTCCAGCCTGACCATCAGCATCGGACTTTCCACCATCACCCCGCAGCCCAACAGCCATTGCCGGCAGTTGATTTCGGCGGCGGACAAGGGGTTGTACCTGGCGAAAAACAATGGCCGCAATCAGGTCGGGATCGAGTAGGCGGGTTGGGCGTGCGCTCTAGGCGTCAGCCATTGGCGTGGCCGGCGCCTGATCCTGTGCGACCTCCACCAGGGTGTCTCTGAACAGGTAGTAGCTGTGGCTCGCGGTGTGCCGACAAGTGAGCTTTACCGCTTCGATGCGATAGGTGGTGTAGGTGTTGAGTGTCTTGTCGATGAACCAGTTGTTCAGCAGGTTGCCAGGGGCGATCGGGTAGTCGCCAAAGCGGTAGTCCATGTAGCCGCCCCTATGGACGTGGACCCAGCGACAGCTGAACCTGGCCTGCAGCCATTGGGTTCGCTCACCGACCTCATCCACCAGCATTCTTGTGCGGTAGTAGATCCACCACCACAAAAAGATCAGCCAGGGCACGACCAGGGCGCAGGCCAGCGCTGGTGAGACCATCAGCCAGATTCCCATCAATGGCATAAAGGCCAGTGCGCTGAAGAGCGCGGCGAAAAACGCCTGGACGCCTCTCCCGTTTCGCCGCTCCCTGCGCTGGATCTCTTCTATTTCGGCGTTGTTGAGTGTGCGTCCCATGAGCCTACTGCTTGCGTGTCATTTCAGGCGGCATTGTATTGCGCCGGCCGGTCTCAAGGGCGCCGTGATTTTACGTCGCGGCCTGTGAGTATCGAAGGCGATGTGACTGCCGGACAGGGTTTGCAGGTCAGTGAGGGCAATGAAATTCAGTGTGCACTTGGATTTCAGTGGGGCTGTCGCTGAAATTAGATGGCCGATTGGCCGCTAAAGCCGCTAAGCGGGCTGCCGTGATTCGGTGATTCCGTTATAATCGCCGGCTTTCAAAAGTTCGCCAACGAGTGCCGCCCCCCATGGAAATCAACCCGATCCTGAACACCATCAAGGACCTGTCCGAGCGCTCCGAAACTATTCGGGGGTATCTTTGACTACGATCAAAAGCATGAGCGTCTGACCGAGGTCAATCGCGAGCTTGAAGATCCGAGTGTCTGGAACAAACCCGAATACGCCCAGGAACTGGGGCGCGAGCGCGCTGCCCTGGCGCAGATCGTCGAGACCCTGGACGAGCTGAATGGCGGCCTGGCCGATTGCCGCGACCTGCTGGACATGGCGGTCGAAGAAAACGACGAAGGCGCGGTGGGCGATGTCGTCGCCGAGCTGGCCCGTCTCGAGGAAAACCTCGCCAAGCTAGAATTCCGCCGCATGTTCAGCCACGAAATGGACCCGAACAACGCCTACCTGGACATCCAGGCCGGCTCCGGCGGCACCGAGGCCCAGGACTGGGCCAACATCCTGCTGCGCATGTACCTGCGCTGGGCCGACAAGCGCGGTTTCGACGCCACCATCATGGAGCTGTCCGCCGGTGAAGTGGCCGGGATCAAGGGCGCGACCGTGCACATCAAGGGCGAATACGCCTTTGGCTGGCTGCGTACCGAGATCGGTGTACACCGCCTGGTGCGCAAGAGCCCGTTCGACTCCGGCAACCGTCGCCACACTTCGTTCTCGGCAGTGTTCGTTTCGCCAGAGATCGACGACAAGGTGGAAATCGAAATCAACCCGGCCGACCTGCGGATCGATACCTATCGTTCCTCCGGTGCCGGTGGTCAGCACGTAAACACCACCGACTCGGCCGTGCGTATCACCCACGTACCGACCAACACCGTGGTCAGCTGCCAGAACGAACGTTCCCAGCACGCCAACAAGGACACCGCCATGAAAATGCTGCGGGCCAAGTTGTACGAGCAGGAAATGCAGAAGCGCAACGCGGCTTCCCAGGCCCTGGAAGACACCAAGTCGGACATCGGCTGGGGTCATCAGATTCGTTCGTACGTGCTCGACGCGTCGCGGATCAAGGACCTGCGCACCAACATCGAACGCAGCGACTGCGACAAGGTGCTCGACGGCGACATCGACGAATACCTGGAAGCCAGCCTGAAATCCGGCCTGTAAAAAGACGCGATACAGGATCGGCTGATTCAACGCGATCCCTGTAGGAGCCAGCTCTGCTGGCGATCCCCGGGCCGCAAGGCCCGGGGGCAACGAACCTGATGGAATATCTAAAGACATGAGCGACCAACAACTCGACCCGCAAGCCCTGCAACAGGAAGAGAACTCCCTGATCGCCCTGCGCAAGGAAAAGCTTGCTGCCGAGCGCGCCAAGGGCAATGCCTTCCCGAACGACTTCCGCCGCGAAAACTACTGCCAGGACCTGCAGAAGCAGTACGCCGACAAGACCAAGGAAGAGCTGGCGGAGGCTGCAATCCCGGTCAAGGTTGCCGGTCGCATCATGCTCAACCGTGGCTCGTTCATGGTGATCCAGGACATGACCGGGCGCATCCAGGTCTACGTCAACCGCAAGACCCTGTCCGAAGAGACCCTGGCCGCGGTGAAAACCTGGGACATGGGCGACATCATTGCTGCCGAAGGCACCCTGGCCCGTTCCGGCAAGGGCGACCTGTACGTTGAAATGACCCAGGTGCGCCTGCTGACCAAATCCCTGCGCCCGCTGCCGGACAAGCACCACGGCCTGACCGACACCGAGCAGCGCTACCGCCAGCGCTACGTTGACCTGATCGTCAACGAAGACGTGCGCCAGACCTTCCGCGTACGTTCGCAAGTGATCGCGCACATCCGCAGCTTCCTGATGAAGCGCGACTTCCTCGAAGTCGAAACGCCGATGCTGCAGACCATTCCTGGCGGCGCCGCGGCCAAGCCGTTCGAAACCCACCACAACGCCCTGGACATGGAAATGTTCCTGCGTATCGCCCCCGAGCTGTACCTCAAGCGCCTGGTGGTCGGTGGTTTCGAGAAGGTGTTCGAGATCAACCGCAACTTCCGTAACGAAGGCGTTTCGACCCGGCACAACCCTGAATTCACCATGTTGGAGTTCTACCAGGCCTACGCCGACTACGAAGACAACATGGACCTGACCGAAGAGTTGTTCCGTGAACTGGCGCAGCTGGTGCTGGGCAGCACCGACGTGCCGTATGGCGACAAGGTGTTCCACTTCGGCGAGCCGTTCGCCCGTCTGTCGGTATTCGACTCGATCCTCAAGTACAACCCCGAGCTGACCGCCGACGACCTGAACGACATCGACAAGGCGCGTGCCATCGCCAAGAAGGCCGGGGCCAAGGTGCTGGGCTTCGAAGGCCTGGGCAAGCTGCAGGTGATGATTTTCGAAGAGCTGGTGGAGCACAAGCTGGAACAGCCGCACTTCATCACCCAGTACCCGTTCGAAGTGTCGCCGCTGGCTCGCCGCAACGACGACAACCCCAACGTCACCGACCGCTTCGAGCTGTTCATCGGCGGCCGCGAAATCGCCAACGCCTACTCCGAGCTCAATGACGCGGAAGACCAGGCCGAGCGCTTCATGGCCCAGGTGGCGGACAAGGACGCCGGCGACGACGAAGCCATGCACTACGACGCCGACTTCGTTCGTGCCCTGGAATACGGCATGCCGCCCACCGCCGGTGAAGGTATCGGTATCGACCGCCTGGTGATGCTGCTGACCAACTCGCCGTCGATCCGCGACGTGATCCTGTTCCCACACATGCGGCCGCAAGCCTGAATGTCGTGAATATGAAGCCGCCTTTGACAGGCGGCTTTTTATTGTCTGGTTGGAACTGACGTACCGCTTCTAATTCTGTGTGATTTTTCAGAGGGAATACCTGTCGTGAACCGCGCAATTGCTCAAGAAGGTGCAGCTGGCATCGCCACTGCGGTGGCTGAAAGCGTTCAGTACCAGGGGCGCAAGGCCAGCCGACAGGGCAGCGAACAGCGCAGACAGGAGATTCTCGACGCCGCCATGCGCATTGTCGTGCGTGACGGTGTGCGGGCCGTGCGTCACCGCGCGGTGGCCGCCGAAGCCGGTGTGCCCTTGTCGGCCACCACCTATTACTTCAAGGATATCGATGACCTGCTCACCGATACCTTCGCCCAGTACGTCGAGCGCAGCGCGGCCTACATGGCCAAGCTGTGGGCCAGCAACGAAGGGTTGCTGCGCGAGATGGTCGCCTACGGTGATGGCAGCCCAGCGTCGCGCGCGCAATTGGCCGATGACATTGCCCGCCTGACCGCCGACTACGTACAGCGCCAGTTGTACACCCGCCGCGAGCACCTGATGGCCGAGCAGGCGTTCCGCCAGGAGGCGCTGCTCAATCCGCGCCTGGCGCAACTGGTGCGCTCGCACCAGCAGATCCTGTTGCAGGGCACCTGCCAGTTCTTTCAGGTCCTGGGCTCCCGGGAGCCGCAGCAGGATGCCAAGGTGTTGACGTCTATAATCGGCCGGATGGAATATCAGGGCCTGCTCAACGACAGCGAGCCGCAGGCGGAGGAGGAGATGCTTGGCATCCTCACCCGCTACATGCATCTGGTGCTGGCTTCGGTCTGATTTATCCGTCCCGGGCTGTGCAGCCGGCGTCAGCGGCTAGAGTGATTCTGGTGTTCAAGGGAGAGTTGCATGCAAGCCTGGCGCGTCCTGATGGCTCTGGCGTTTCTTCTGCTCAGCGGTTGCCTGGTGGTCTTCAAGGAGCCACTGCCTGCCGAGCAGGCGGCGCCTGCCGCGTTGCTGGGCAAGTGGGCCAGCCAGAACGCCTGGGGCGAGCCGCTGAACATCGAACTGCGCCAGATCGGCCCCAACCGCTATCGGGCCGCGAGTTTCCCCGGTGGCACGGCGCGCCCGCGCGATACCTACGAGTTCACGGTGGCGCAACATGGCAATCGCTGGTATCTGTCGGCCGCGGTGCCCCAGGCCTTCGGCGGGCACTACAGCATTGCCGGGTTCGAACTGACGGCCAGGCACGAACTGGTGCTCTATACCCTGGACCTGGAACAGATGCGCCAGTCCCTGGGTCAAAAGGCCCTGAGCGGGCAATCCATGCCCACGGCCGAAGGCGAGGGGGTGCTGATCAGCAGTCCGTTGCCCGAGGTCTTCGCTTACCTTGACGACCCCGCCAACTCCGACCTGTTCGTCGAGACGGCACGTTTCAAGCGCGTGGCCCGCTGAGCCTGCGCCACAGACCCAATCAATAGGAACTTCCGGTGGACGACTACCAGCAGACGATACGCACTTTGTCCGATCGCATAGTGCTGGCGCAGACCCCGATCCGCGTACTGGATGCGGTGAAGTGGGACGAGAACATCCGCAAGGGCTTTCTCAAGGCCAAGGGCAAGGAATTGCCCGCCGTGGATCGCGCCTATTACGAAGGACGGCCGCTGTCCTTCGATTCCGGAGCGGTAAAGCTCGAATTCCAGAACATCGAGCGCGACATCACCCGGCAACTGGGCCAGTTCAGCCCGGTGGGGCAGATCATGCGCCGCATGTGCAAGGAATACCGCATGGTGGTGCGCATGCTCGAAGCCCGGGGCACCGGCGACTTCGGGCTGATCTCCCAGGAGCTCTACGGCGCCGCGTCCGATGCCTTCCACGCCGGCGATCCGACCCTGGCGGACCTCGGGCTGATGATGTCCGACTACCTGAACAACATCGACGGGCGCGGCGACCTCAAGGACGAACCCAAGGTCCTCAGCGCCAAGCAGGCGGTCGGCCTGTTGCAGGGCCGGCTGAACAAGGTGTTCGGCGAGGCCGAGGAAACCATCCGCGTGTTCGAGTCCGACGGTATCGTCGCCGACGCCGCAGCGGGCGCCGACTACATCAAGATCCGCAGCGACGCGATGTTCAACGAACGCGATGTGCGGGCCCTGGAAGTCCATGAAGGACTGGTGCATGTCGGCACCACCCTCAATGGCCTGAACCAGCCGATCTGTACCTTCCTGGCCAAGGGGCCGCCCTCGTCCACGGTGACCCAGGAAGGCCTGGCGATCCTCATGGAGATCATCACCTTCGCTTCCTACCCGAGCCGCCTGCGCAAGCTGACCAACCGCACCCGGGCCATCCACATGGTGGAGGAGGGGGCGGACTTCCTGCAGGTGTTCGAGTTTTTCCGCGAGCAGGGGTTCGAGATGGCCGAGAGCTACGGAAACGCCAGCCGGGTGTTCCGCGGTTCGGTGCCCACGGGGCTGCCGTTTACCAAAGACTTGTCCTATCTCAAGGGCTTCATCATGGTTTACAACTACATTCAGCTGGCCGTGCGCAAGGGCAAGCTGGAGCAGATCCCCTTGCTCTTCTGCGGCAAGACCACCCTGGAAGACATGCGTACCTTGCGCCAGTTGGTGGATGAAGGCCTGGTGGTGCCGCCCAAGTACCTGCCGGACCAGTTCCGTGACCTGAATGCCCTGTCGGCCTGGATGTGTTTCTCCAACTTCCTCAACCACCTGAGCCTGGACCGGATCGAGGCGGACTACTCCAATATCCTTTGAATCTTTCCGGGGGGCACACATGGACGTACTGCTAGCTGCACGGAGTGGCCGATGATGCGCATCCTGGCCGCGCTGACCTTGTTGCTGTGCCTCAATGGTTGCAGCTCGCTGCTGTTCTATCCCGAACCCGGGCTGCCATTCACTCCCGAACGGGCCGGGCTCGAATACCGTGACGTGACCCTGACCAGCGCCGACGGCCTCAAGCTGCACGGCTGGTGGCTGCCGGCCAAGCCGGGGGTGGCGGTCAAGGGCACGGTGCTGCACCTGCACGGCAACGGCGGCAACCTGGCCTGGCACCTGGGGGGCAGTTGGTGGTTGCCGGAGCAGGGCTATCAGGTGCTGCTGCTGGACTATCGCGGCTATGGCCTGTCCGAGGGCGCGCCGAGCCTGCCGGCGATCTACCAGGACGTCGACGCTGCGTTCAAGTGGCTGGACCAGGCCCCTGAGGTGCAAGGCAAACCCCTGATCGTGCTGGGGCAAAGCCTGGGTGGCGCGCTGGCGATCCACTACCTGGTGGAGCACCCCGAGCGTCAGGCCCGGCTCAAGGCCATCGTCCTCGATGGCGTGCCGGCCAGTTATCGCGATGTCGGGCGTTATGCCCTGAGTACCTCCTGGCTGACCTGGCCGTTGCAGGCGCCGCTGTCCTGGCTGGTGCCGGACAGCGACAGCGCGGTTTACCTTCTGCCGCGCCTGACTGGGGTGCCGAAACTCATCTACCACAGCATCGATGATCCGATCGTGCCCCTTTCCAACGGCATCCGCGTGTATCAAGCTGCGCCCCCGCCCAGGGTCCTGCAACTGACTCGCGGCGGCCATGTGCAAACCTTTGCCGATCCGACCTGGCGCAGCGTGATGCTGCGCTACCTCGATGATCCGCAGCATTTCGACGGGTTGCGTCGGCTGGGGGAAATCCCCAATTATCCGACGCCCCCGAATTCAGCCGTTGAACCTCCAGAGAGTCCGCAATGAGTGAAGAACGCAACGCCATTCCCATGATCATCACCGGTATCTGCAGCATCATCGTTACCGTGGGCAGCCTGTGGTACTACGGCTATCTGCACTTCGCCAAACCGGAGGACGCGCTGCTGCTCAGCGACTTCACCATGCTCAAGACCGTGCCGGGCGAGGACTACAAGATCTCCCTGCAACCGGCCGATGAAGTGGCCCAGTGCATCGATGGCGTGCTGGTGCTGTTCGACACCCAGCAGAAGGGCCTGACTGGGGTCCTGGTGAACAAGAAGAAGCAGGCCGTGCGCTGCATGGGCCAGGAGACGCCCCAGCTGCAGCAGTGATCTGCAGTTTTTTTGCAGGAGCCGGCGTGCCGGCGAAGACGCACACAAAAACGCCGCCGACCTGAACAGGTCGGCGGCGTTGTGTTTCACCTGCCTATATAAGGCAGAGGCTCATCAGTTGCGGCTGATGGCCGAACGTGGTGCCACCGGCTGGTTGTCGTTGGAAATGGTCACTTCCACGCGACGGTTCATGGCGCGACCGGAAACGCTGCCGTTATCGGCCACCGGATACTCCTTGCCATAACCCTGGCTGACGATGCGCGACGGGTCGACACCCATGCGGATCAGGGCCATCTGCACCGAACCGGCACGGCGCTCGGACAGGGACTGGTTGTAGGAATCGCTGCCGGTGCTGTCGGTGTAGCCTTCGACGATCACCTTGCGGTCCGGGTTCTGCTGGAGGAATTGCGCCAGCTTGTTGATGTTCACCAGGCCGCTGGACTTCAGGTCGGACTTGTTGGTGGCGAACAGCACGTCACCGAAGGTCACCAGGGTGCCGCGATCGGTCTGCTTGGCGTTGAGGCTGTCCTGCAGCTGCTTGATCTGCGCGTCACGGGCCTCGAGGATCGCGCGGGCGCGCTGGTCGCCGGCGTCCTTGAGCTTGGCTTCGGCGGTGCGCAGGGCAATGGTTTCCTTGGCCACTTCAACCCGCTGGTTGGTCAGGTAGGCCAGCTGGTCGACTTTCTTCTCGTCTTCCTTGTTCAGGTAGGCCTTGTCGGCCTTGTCCATCCAGTCGGCGGCGTCCTTGGTTTCCAGGGCCGCGACCTTGCTCGCCTGCGGGTTGGCTTGCAGGCCGGAGAAGTTGGTCCGGGCGTTTTCCAGGTTGGCGTTGGGTGGGGTGGAGCACGCCGCCAGGGCTACGCTCATGGCCAACAGGGCAGGGATCATCAGTTGTTTGCGCATAATGGTTCGTCCTTTCAATCAAATACGAGTACGTGGGAATCGGCGGCGGCTTACTGCACGCTGCGCATACCTTCCTGACGCAGTTCCTGAACGCCTTTCTGCGAGTCCTTCAGCGCCTGCTCGGCCTTGGCGGCCTGGGCCTTGCGCTCGGCGACACGGGCGTCCCACTCGGCTTGTTCGGCCAGGCGGCGGGCTTCGTCGTACTTCTTGTCGTGCATGGCAATCTCGGCTTGCTTGAGCTTGTCCTGGGCCGACTTCATTTCCACGGCGGCGAATTCGGTACCGCCTGCGCTCACTGCGCTATTGACCGCAGATTGCGTGACCGCGTACTGCTCGGAAGGCGGGTTACCGGCACAACCGGCCAGTACCATGCTGCTACCGAGGGCCAGCGCGGCCAGCTTCAGCCCGCGCAGAGAGGTGAACGAGGATTTGGCAGTGCTGATCTTCATGGTCTTCAACTCCATTGGGTAACTCCTGGAAAACATCAATGTCCATCCCGGTCCTGGCGCCGTGGTGCTGAGTGACGAGCGCTGATGGCAAAATTTGAAACGGCCGTTCCAGTGATGGCTACTGGGTGTGACCCGAGGCTTTTTTGAATAGTTCAGAGAAAGATGGCGATTGGCCGGAAAAAAACTGACGACTCGGACAGGGCTCTAAATCGGGAACTTTTGCCGTGCAGCGGGGTATCCCCGGCCCTGCTCAGGGCTGGGGACGATGAAGTTCAACGGGAGTTGGAGAGGGCGCCGACTCAGTGCTTCGGCTTGTCGGACTGGCTGGCCATGAGCTGCAGATGCTGGCGTGACAGGGCCAGGAAGCGTGGGGTCGGACCGATATCCTCGTAGAGCGGATCGCCTTCCTCGTCGGTGGCCACCACCTGCCGACCCTGGATGTAGGGGAAGCTGGCTTCCAGCTCTTCCAGGGCGGCGCCAATCAGTTCGCCGAGCAGTTCCTCGGTCTGGCGTTTGGGGTACATCTCGGAGAGGGCGGCCAGGCGGGCGGCGGCTTCCACGTCCAGGTGAATCCGGTAGGCGGTTTTGCTCAGGCGCCCCTTGGCGTTTTCTTCCCAATGTTGTGCCAGTTCACGGATTTTCATGTTGACCTCGATGAACGCCTGCTTGTGGCAGGTTGGGTTGAGTAACCGGCCGGGGCCGGTGCGTGGCCCTTGTGCGGCCTACCCTTGAGACTAGTCCCATCGGCCAGGGTTGGCCCGGGGTGAGGTTGCACGCTTGCTAAGGCAGGCGTGCAAGCGGCACTCTTGAGCCTTCCGTGCCGCCTTGAGTCTGCTGGAGACCACCTCGATGACCGATATTGATGCGCGCTTGCGCGAAGACGTTCACCTCTTGGGAGAACTGTTGGGCAATACCATCCGAGATCAGTACGGGGAGGCTTTCCTCGACAAGATCGAGCAGATCCGCAAGGGCGCCAAGGCCGATCGCCGGGGCTCGCCTGGTGCCGAATTGAGCGCCAGTCTCGATTCGCTGAGCGAAGACGAACTGCTGCCGGTGGCCCGGGCCTTCAACCAGTTCCTCAACCTGGCGAACATCGCCGAGCAGTATCAGTTGATTCACCGTCGCGACGAGTCGCAACCGGCGCCCTTCGAAGCCCGGGTACTGCCGGAGCTGCTGGCGCGCCTGCGGGCCGAGGGCCACTCCGCCGATGCCCTGGCCCGGCAATTGGCGCGTCTGGAGATCGAGCTGGTGCTCACCGCTCACCCCACCGAAGTGGCGCGCCGCACCCTGATCCAGAAGTACGATGCGATAGCCGCGCAGCTGGCGGCCCAGGACCATCGCGATCTCACCAGTGCCGAGCGCGGGCAGATTCAGGAGCGCCTGCAACGGCTGATCGCCGAGGCCTGGCACACCGAGGAAATCCGCCGCACCCGGCCGACCCCGGTGGATGAGGCCAAGTGGGGGTTTGCGGTGATCGAGCACTCGCTGTGGCAGGCGATCCCCAATTACCTGCGCAAGGCCGACAAGGCGCTGTTCGAAGCCACCGGCCTGCGTTTGCCCCTGGAGTCGGCGCCGATCCGTTTCGCTTCGTGGATGGGCGGCGACCGTGACGGCAACCCCAATGTCACTGCCAGCGTGACCCGCGAAGTCCTGCTGCTGGCGCGCTGGATGGCCGCCGATCTGTATTTGCGTGACGTCGATCACCTGGCCGCCGAGCTGTCCATGCAGCAGGCCAGCCCGGCCCTGCTGGCCAAGGCCGGGGACAGTGCCGAACCCTACCGTGCGTTGCTCAAGCAACTTCGCGAGCGCCTGCGGGCCACCCGCAACTGGGCCCAGGCGGCGCTTGGCGCGGCGGTGCCGGCCGGGCCCGAGGTGTTGCAGAACAACCGCGAGCTGCTCGAGCCCTTGCAGCTGTGCTACCAGTCGCTGCATGAATGCGGGATGGGCGTGATTGCCGATGGCCCGCTGCTCGATTGCCTGCGCCGGGCGGTGACGTTCGGCCTGTTTCTGGTGCGTCTGGATGTGCGTCAGGACTCCAGCCGGCATACCTCGGCCATGACCGAGATCACCGATTACCTGGGCCTGGGGCGCTATGCCGACTGGAGCGAAGAGGACCGCATCACCTTCCTCAATCGCGAACTGGCCAGCCGGCGGCCGTTGCTGCCGGGCTACTTCAAGCCTTCGGCGGACACTGCCGAAGTGCTTGCCACTTGCCGCGAGATCGCCCAGGCGCCGGCGGCGTCCCTGGGTTCCTACGTGATTTCCATGGCGGGGGCGGCCTCCGATGTGCTGGCGGTGCAGTTGTTGCTCAAGGAGTCCGGGGTCCTGCGGCCGATGCGCGTGGTGCCGCTGTTCGAAACCCTGGCGGACCTGGACAACGCCGGCCCGGTGATGGAGAAACTGCTGCACTTGCCGGGCTACCGCTCGCGGCTGCAGGGGCCTCAGGAGGTGATGATCGGCTACTCGGATTCGGCCAAGGACGCCGGGACCACCGCGGCCGCCTGGGCGCAGTATCGGGCGCAGGAGCGGCTGGTGGATATCTGCCGTGAGCAACAGGTGGAGTTGCTGCTGTTCCACGGCCGCGGCGGTACTGTGGGACGCGGCGGTGGTCCGGCCCACGCGGCGATCCTGTCGCAGCCGCCGGGTTCGGTGGCGGGGCGTTTCCGTACCACCGAACAGGGGGAAATGATCCGTTTCAAATTCGGCCTGCCGGACATTGCCGAGCAGAACCTCAACCTCTACCTGGCCGCCGTGCTGGAGGCGACCCTGCTGCCGCCGCCACCACCGGAACCGGCTTGGCGTCACCTGATGGACGAACTGGCCAGCGACGGGGTCCAGGCCTATCGCGCGGTGGTGCGCGACAATCCGCAGTTTGTCGAGTACTTCCGCCAGTCCACCCCGGAGCAGGAGTTGGGCCGCCTGCCCCTGGGCAGTCGTCCGGCCAAGCGCCGGGCCGGTGGGATTGAAAGCTTGCGGGCGATTCCGTGGATCTTCGGCTGGACCCAGACCCGCCTGATGCTGCCGGCGTGGCTCGGCTGGGAGGCGGCCTTGAGCAAGGCGCTGGCCCGGGGCGAGGGTGAGTTGCTGGGGCAGATGCGTGAACAGTGGCCGTTCTTCCGCACCCGCATCGATATGCTGGAAATGGTGCTGGCCAAGGCCGATGCGGACATTGCCCGCTCTTATGACGAGCGCCTGGTGGAGGCGGAACTGCTGCCATTGGGTGCGCATTTACGCGACCTATTGTCGCAGGCCTGCGCGGTGGTCCTGGGGTTGACCGGACAGTCGCAATTGCTGGCCCACAGCCCCGATACCCTGGAGTTCATCCGCCTGCGCAATACCTACCTGGATCCGCTGCACTTGCTGCAGGCGGAGCTGCTGGCGCGCTCGCGCCAGCAGGAGGCGCCGCAAGGAAGTCCCGTGGAACAGGCGTTGCTGGTCTCCGTGGCCGGTATCGCCGCCGGTTTGCGCAACACCGGCTGAGGCGGCAGAGGGCTGTTTGCCTGCTCTGGCGCAGCCCTGATCAGGACAAACCCAAGGTGTCGCTCAGATTCATCTGGCGACACTTTGTTATGGGGTTGCGACTTGTTCTACCCGGCCAAAGTGGCATAAAAAGGCCGGGTTCCTCCGACTTTCGACTGCTTGTGCGGGCTGTGTCGGCTGTGTATCTTGATCAGCCTTTGGCCGTTTGGGCGGTCATCACCCTATTTTTGAGATTGGCCCCACGAGGCGAATCCGAGCGTTTCTAAATAAAAAATTGAGGAGCACATCGATGCGCGTAATTCTGCTGGGAGCTCCCGGGGCCGGTAAAGGTACTCAGGCAAAGTTCATCACCGAAAAGTTCGGCATTCCACAGATCTCCACCGGCGACATGCTGCGTGCTGCGGTCAAGGCCGGCACCGAGCTGGGCCTGAAGGCCAAGAGCGTGATGGACAGCGGTGGCCTGGTGTCCGACGACCTGATCATCAACCTGGTCAAGGAACGCATCAGCCAGCCTGACTGCGCCAAGGGTTTCCTGTTCGACGGTTTCCCGCGCACCATTCCTCAGGCCGAAGCACTGGTCAAAGCCGGTGTGGAACTGGACAACGTGGTGGAAATCGCTGTCGACGACGAAGAGATCGTCCAGCGTATCGCCGGTCGCCGTGTACACGAGGCGTCGGGCCGTGTGTACCACACCGTCTACAACCCGCCGAAGATTGCCGGCAAGGACGACATCACCGGTGAAGACCTGGTGCAGCGCAAGGACGACACCGAAGAAACCGTGCGTCATCGCCTGTCGGTCTATCACTCCCAGACCAAGCCGCTGGTGGAGTTCTACCAGCAACTGGCCTCGACCCAGGGCAAGCCGAAGTACAGCCACATCCCGGGTGTGGGTTCGGTGGAAGTGATCACTGCCAAGGTACTTGAAGCCCTGAGCTGAATTACCTGATCGTTTGATCGTTCAACGGCCCGCTTGCGGGCCGTTGCTGTTTATAATGCGTCACTTTTTTCAATGCCGATGGAACCCCGAATGAGCACCTTGCTGGCCCTGGACACCGCGACTGAAGCTTGCTCCGTTGCTTTGCTGCATGACGGCAAGGTCACGAGCCATTACGAGGTGATCCCGCGCCTGCATGCGCAGAAGCTGTTGCCGATGATCAAGGAACTGCTGGCCAATGCCGGTACCACCTTACAGGCGGTGGATGCGATTGCCTTCGGCCGTGGGCCGGGCGCCTTTACCGGTGTGCGCATCGCCATTGGCGTGGTGCAGGGGCTGGCCTTCGCCCTGGAGCGTCCGGTGCTGCCGGTGTCCAACCTGGCGGTGCTGGCCCAGCGCGCCCTGCGTGAGCACGGTGCGACTCAGGTGGCCGCGGCCATCGATGCGCGCATGGATGAAGTCTATTGGGGCTGTTATCGGGAAACGGCCGGCGAGATGCGCCTGGTCGGGGCCGAAGCCGTGCTGGCGCCGGAAGTCGCGAGCTTGCCGGCAGGCGCCAGTGGTGACTGGTTTGGCGCGGGCACGGGCTGGGGGTATGGCGAGCGCATTGCCGTCACGCTCAGCGCTCGGGACGCGGGCATGCTGCCCCATGCCGAAGACCTGCTGACCCTGGCGAAATTTGCCTGGGAGCGGGGCGAGGCGATTGTCGCCGACGAGGCTCAGCCGGTCTATCTGCGGGATAAGGTGGCCACGCCCAAAGCCCGTTGAGGGTGCTCCAAGTGTTTGCGGTTGTTCAGATTTTTTCTGCCGACAGCCGCCAATCGTCTGTTTTTCAGCATCCTTCCTGCCCGGTTTTAAACCTTTTGGCTTTTCTGTGTTCTAGTTATCACTCGGGCATTTGCTAAGTCGCAGCAGTGCCGCTAAATTGCCATCATTGATCCCGGGCTTTTCAGTATGCGCATAGACGGCATCTCCTCGCAGTCCTACCCCATCAAGCGCAAGCCTCGCAAAGGCCCGGTGCTGGTAGACGAGTCTCTGGACGATGCCGATGCGGTCGAAGTCCAGCCCGAATCCCAAAGCCGTTCCCAGGCTTCTGCCTCCCGCACCGGTAATCTCCCCGCCCGTCCTCAGGACATGATCTTCCAGCGCGCGATGAAAAAGAGCGTGGCCAATGCTCTGGCCAGCTACTTGACCACCGCCGGCTTTGTCGATTGGGACCTGGAAGTGGTGGGGCTCGACCTGCACATCTGATGCTGCCTTATTTCCTCGGTTGTCCTTCCTGGAGCGAAAACGCCTGGCGTGAGTACCTGTATCCGCAAGATGCCCGAGCGAATGATTTCCTCGGCCTGTATTCCCAGGTCTTCAACGCCGTCGAAGGCAACACCACCTTCTATGCCCGTCCCGCGCCAACCACGGTGCAGCGCTGGGCCGAGATCATGCCCGAGCACTTTCGCTTCACCGCCAAGTTTCCCGGCGATATCAGTCACGGCGGTGACCTGCGCCAGCAGTTGAGCGCAGCCGAGACCTTTGTTCAGTTGCTCAGCCCGTTGGGTGAGCGGGTCTCGCCCCTGTGGTTGCAACTGCCGGCCAGCTTCGCGCCCCAGCGCCTGGCGGAGCTGGCGGGGTTTATCGATGGTCTGCAGCGGCCGCTGGCGGTGGAGGTCCGGCACCCGGAATTCTTTGCCAAGGGCGATGCCGAGCGCAGGCTCAACCGATTGCTGCGCGAGCGGGGTGTGGAGCGCATCTGCCTGGATCCGCGGGCCCTGTTCAGTTGTACGTCCAGCGCTCCGGCAGTGCTGCATGCACAGTCGAAAAAGCCCCGGGTGCCGCCACGGCCGGCGGCCTTCACGCAGTTTCCCCAGGTGCGTTTCATCGGCCATCCGGAGTTGGAGGCCAACGATCCGTTCCTGCTGCCCTGGATCGACAAGGTCGCCACCTGGATCGAGGAAGGGCGCACGCCCTATGTGTTCCTGCACACCTCGGACAACCGCCTGGCAGCGGAACTGGCCCGACGTTTTCACGCTCGGCTGATGCAACGTTTGCCTGGCTTGCCCGCGTTGCCTGAGTTATACAGAGAGCCCGCCGCGGAGCAGCTCGGCCTGCTCTGAGGCGGTTTCACCGCCTTTTTCAGGAGCGAGCAAATGGACGCGCAATCCCTTCGAGCCAACGTTTTCAAGGCCCTGCACGAGCGTGCCGGAGCCTTTGTCATTCCCAATCCCTGGGATGCCGGTTCCGCGAGGATGCTGGTCGGCCTCGGTTTCGAAGCGCTGGCCACCACCAGCGCGGGCAACGCCTTCTCTCTAGGGCGCCCGGATGCCGAGGGCGCGGTCAGCCTGGAAGACACCTTGAACAACGTCCGCGGGATCGTCGACGCCAGCAGCCTGCCGGTGGCGGCGGACCTGGAAAACGGGTTTTCCGACAGCCCTGAAGGCTGCGCCCAGGCGCTGTTGCTGGCCGCGGCCAGTGGGGTGGTGGGCGGTTCGATCGAGGATGCCAGCGGGCGTGCCGACGAACCCATTTATGACTTCAATCTGGCCGTGGAGCGCATCGAGGCCTGTGTCGTGGCAGCCCGTAGCCTGCCATTTCCCTTCACCCTGACGGCTCGGGCGGAGAATCTGCTCCACGGTCGTGACGATCTGCCTGACACCATCCGCCGTTTGCAGGCCTTTGCCGAAGCCGGGGCCGATGTGCTCTATGCACCGGGGTTGCGCAGTGCCGAGGAAATCCTGCAAGTGGTGCGGGCCGTGGCCCCCAGGCCGGTGAACGTGCTGATGTCCGGCGGCCTCAACCTGAGCGTGGCGCAACTGGCGGAGCTGGGGGTCAAGCGCATCAGCGTCGGTTCCGCCCTGGCTCGGGCAGCCTATGGCGCCTTCTACCGCGCGGCTGAGGACATTCGCGATCACGGCCGCTTCGATTTTGCCGAGCGGGCGATGCCGTTTAGGCAGATCAATCAATTGTTCAAGCAGCCATGAACAGGGGGGGCATGTGCGGAGGCTGAAAGTGTTGGGCGCCGTGTTGCTGTTGTGCGCCCTGTTGTTGCTTGGCATCCGCTTGGGCTGGTTGCCGGTGGCTGATGCGTGGAACCCCTGGGCGCCGCTGGATGTGCAAGCCAAGCCCAATCTGCTGACCCGTTTCAAGCTGGCGCGGCTGCGGGACGATCCGCAGCTGTGCGATGAGGTGCTGGGGCGCTCCGGTTTGCGCACCAGTCGCCAACCCGACAGTCGTGGCGATGTCGCCTGTCCGCTGAGCAATACCTTGCGGGTGCAAGGTGGGTCGGTGGCGTTGAGCAGCAGCTTTCTCGCCAGTTGTCCGCTGGCGGTGGCGTTTGCCCTGTACGAGCGCCATGGACTGCAGCCGGCGGCGCAGGCGGTGTATGGGCAGCGAGTGGCGCGGGTCGATCATCTGGGCAGCTTTGCCTGCCGCAATATGTACAGCCGCGAGAAGGGGGCGCGCAGTCAGCATGCCAGCGCCAACGCCCTGGATATTGCCGGCTTTCGTTTGAGCGATGGACGCAGTATCAGCGTGCTGCGGGATTGGCCCAAGGACAGCAGTGAAGGGCGCTTCTTGCGATTGGCCCGGGACGGCGCCTGCGATGCGTTCAATGTGGTGCTGGGGCCGGACTACAACAGCGCGCACCGCAACCATTTCCATCTGGATGTGGGGCCTTGGTGGGTGTGTCGCTAAACAGCGGCTCAGGCGGCGATGCGCAGGTTCTGCAGAATCAGCGGGCGTGCCCAGCCGATGTCGAAATCCATCTGCCGTTGCTGTTCGATGAGCTCCTCCGGTGGGAACGGTTCGGCCGGCTTGTCCAGCAGATCCAGCTCGAATTCGGCAATCGGCAGGTGCAGCGGGCGCGGCTCCGGCGCAGGACCTGGAGCAGGCACTGGCTGACCGGCGTTGAGCACGAGCGGCCGTACCCAGCCACTTTCGAAATCCTGCTGGCGTTGCTGGGCGACG
Source organism: Pseudomonas sp. Os17 (assembly GCF_001547895.1). Lineage (NCBI taxonomy): Bacteria > Pseudomonadati > Pseudomonadota > Gammaproteobacteria > Pseudomonadales > Pseudomonadaceae > Pseudomonas > Pseudomonas sp. Os17. The sequence goes on from NZ_AP014627.1 coordinate 1,299,206, forward strand.
ATTTCTTCTGGCGGGAAAGGCGTAGCGGGTTTGTCCAGCAGCTCCATTTCGAATTCGGCAATCGGCAGGAACAGCGGCTCGGGAGGGCGAACTTCGGTTTCCTGCACGTCGCAGTGGCGCTGATTGACGATCTGCGCCAGCACGTCGCTACCGCCCGCCGGTTCTACCGGCCCATCGACGGCAACCGCCGGCAGCCCTTCAACGCTCGCGCCATCTCCCCGTTGCTCGGCCAGGGCCTGGGCAAAGAAGTCCTGCCACAGATGGCTGACGCCGCTCAGTGCCTGGGAGTTGCGTAGGCCATAGTCGCCGTGGCGAGAGATATAACCTATCGATGTGCGTTGAATGTCTGACATTGCTCTCGGTCGACGCTTGAGCTCTGGCAAAATGGCCGATAGTTCTGTTATCGGCAGTTTTTGCCGATCATTAATTTTTTGAGTGTGGTTTCAGATGAATGAGCAACCCGCGGCCTGCCGCATCCAAGTCGAGGCCCTGGGCGCTGGCTTCGAGCCCCTGGCGCGGCAATGGGCCGAGCGCCTGGGCCTGCCCTTGCAGATCGACGAGCCGGAGTTCGCGCTGCAGGTCGGTGAGCAGGGCCTGCAATTGCAGCAGTTGGGGGCGGATGCGCCGGGGCCGGTACGGGTCGACTTCGTCGAAGGCGGCGCAGCCCATCGACGCCTGTACGGCGGCGGCAGCGGACAGATGATCGCCAAGGCGGTGGGGGTGGCTCAAGGCGTGCGCCCCCGCGTGCTGGATGCGACGGCGGGGTTGGGCAAGGACGGGTTTGTCCTCGCCACCCTGGGGTGCGAGATGAGCCTGATCGAACGTCAGCCATTGATTGGCGCGCTATTGGAGGACGGCCTGGCCCGTGCCGCGCTGGACGCCGAAGTGGCGCCGATCGTGGCTCGCATGCATTTGCTAAAGGGCAACTCCATCGAACTGATGCGCAACTGGGAAGGCGAGCCGCCTCAAGTGATCTACCTCGATCCGATGTTTCCCCATCGGGAGAAAAGCGCGCTGGTGAAAAAGGAAATGCGCCTGTTCCGCCCGCTGGTGGGGGACGACAACGATGCGCCGGCGCTGCTGGCGGCGGCCCTGGCCCTGGCCAGCCATCGGGTGGTGGTCAAGCGCCCGCGCAAGGCCCCGTGCATTGACGGGCCCAAGCCGAGCCACGGGCTGGAGGGCAAGTCCAGCCGCTACGACATCTACCCGAAGAAGGCCCTCAAGGCCTGATCCCCCTAGGGCCCGGCTTGCCGGCGAAGGCTGTCTTAATGGCCCGCTCGCTGGCAGGCCAGGGCCTGCTCAACCCAGCTGCTACGGCCTGTAGGCGCGGATGAACAGCGCCACCACTTCCTGCACGTGCTCTTCCGCCGCGTCGCCCCTCAGCGGCTCGCCGCAGCCATAGAGCAGGCGGAAGTTCGCCCCGCCCTTGAGCATGCAGAAGAAGTGCTCGGCGGCATTGCGCGGCTTGTCGATGTGCAAGGTGCCCAGCTCATTGATTCGCCTCAGCAGCCGTTCCATGCCTTGCAACACGCGTTCTGGGCCGGCTTCGATGAACATCTGCGAGAGCTTGGGATCCTGATTGCCCAGGGCCATGATCAGGCGATGCAGGTTCACCGACTCGTCGCTGTTGATCAGTTGGTGAAAGCCTCTGGCGATGTTCAGCAGGACGCTTTCCACCGACGTGTCGGGCGTCAGTTCGTAGATCAGCGTCGGCAATTGCTCTTCGCACTTGGCCACCACCGCGGCGGTGAACAGGGTCTCCTTGTCATTGAAGTGGCTATACACCGTGAGCTTTGAAACGCCGGCTTCGGCGGCGACCGCATCCATGCTGGTACTGGCGTAGCCATTGCTCAGAAACAGGTTTTTCGCTGCTTCGAGAATGGCCTGGCGCTTGGCCAGATCTTTGGGCCTGCCTGGCCCAACGTTTGCGGAAAGATTGTCGGACATTTTTCGCTGTTAATACTGGACTGGTGAGTTTGCTATTAATAACATACCGGCCAGTATAATTATTCAAAGCACCATTAGCGAAGGGTCGCCGCCATGTTCCGCTATGCCTTGCCAGTCAGCCTGGCTTTTTTTCTGTCTGCTTGTGGGCACGAAGAGCCCGTTCAAATTGGCATCCGACCGGCCATGGTGGTCCAGCCAGAGCCTTCGGCACGGGCTTCGGACAGTTATCCCGGCGAGGTGCGCGCCCGTTACGAACCCGAGCTGGCATTCCGCATTGGCGGCAAGGTCAGTCGACGACTGGTTGAGGAAGGCGAGCGGGTCAAGGCCAATCAACCCCTGGCCGAACTCGACCCGCAGGACGTGCGCCTGCAGCTTGAAGCCACCCGGGCCCAGGTCACGGCGGCCAGCGCCAACCTCAATCTGGTGCGTGCCGAGCGCGATCGCTACAAGACCCTGCTGGACCGGCAGATGGTCAGCCGCTCCCAGTACGACAATGCCGAAAACCTCTACCGCGCCGGTGAAGCGCGGCTGAAGCAGATCAAGGCCGAGTTCGACGTGGCCAACAACCAGGCCGGCTATGCCGTGCTGCGTGCGCCGCAGGACGGCGTGGTGGCCAAGCGTGCGGTGGAAGTGGGGCAGGTGGTGGCGGCCGGGCAGACGGTCTTCACCCTGGCCACCGATGGCGAGCGCGAGGTGCTGATCAGTTTCCCCGAGCAGAATTACGGTCGCTTCAAGGTCGGCCAGCCCGTGTCGGTCGAGCTCTGGACCCAGCCGGGCCAGCGCTTCGACGGACGTATCCGCGAGCTGTCGCCGGCTGCCGATCCCAAGTCCCGGACCTTCGCCGCGCGCATTGCCTTCACTGCCGGCAAAGTGCCCGCCGAGCTGGGCCAGAGCGCCCGGGTGTTTATCCAGAACGCCGATGCGCTGTCGCTGTCGGTGCCGTTGTCGGCCTTGACTGCTGAAGGTGGCGCGACCTTCGTCTGGCGGGTCGATGCCAACAACACCCTGCACAAGACCCCGGTGCGGGTCGGCGCCTTTGGCGAGAAGAGCGTGCCGGTGCTCGAAGGCTTGAGTGCCAGCGATTGGGTGGTGGCTGCCGGCGTGCATGTGCTCCATGAGGGCTTGCAGGTGCGCCCGGTGGATCGTGACAACCGTATGGTTAACCTGGCGGCCAAGGAGTAGTCCCGATGGGTTTCAACCTTTCCGCCTGGGCGTTGCGCAATCGCCAGATCGTCCTGTTCCTGATGCTGTTGCTGGCCATTGTCGGCGCCTTGTCCTACACCAAGCTGGGTCAGAGCGAAGACCCGCCCTTCACCTTCAAGGCCATGGTGATCCGCACCAACTGGCCCGGGGCCACGGCCCAGGAAGTGTCGCGCCAGGTCACCGAGCGCATTGAAAAGAAACTGATGGAAACCGGCGAATACGATCGCATCGTTTCCTTCTCCCGCCCCGGGGAATCCCAGGTGACCTTCATCGCCCGGGACTCGATGCATTCCAACGAGATTCCCGATCTCTGGTACCAGGTACGCAAGAAGATCAGCGATATCCGCCAGACCTTGCCGCCGGGCATCCAGGGTCCGTTCTTCAACGATGAGTTCGGCACCACCTTCGGCAATATCTATGCGCTGACGGGCAAGGGCTTCGACTACGCCGTGCTCAAGGATTACGCCGACCGCATCCAGATCCAGCTGCAACGGGTCAAGGACGTGGGCAAGGTCGACCTGCTGGGCCTGCAGGACGAAAAGATCTGGATCGAACTGTCCAACGTCAAGCTGGCGACCCTGGGACTGCCGTTGGCGGCGGTGCAGCAGGCGCTGGAGGAGCAGAACGCCGTCTCCACCGCCGGGTTCTTCGAAACCCCCAGCGAGCGGGTGCAATTGCGGGTATCGGGCAATTTCCAGACGGTGGAGCAGATTCGCAATTTCCCGATCCGGATCGCTGACCGTACCTTCCGCATCGGCGATGTGGCGGAGGTGCGCCGGGGGTTCAATGATCCGCCGGCACCACGCATGCGCTTCATGGGCGAAGACGCAATCGGCCTGGCGGTGGCGATGAAGGAAGGCGGCGACATCCTGGTGCTGGGCAAGGCCCTGGAAGGCGAGTTCTCGCGCCTGCAGAACAGCCTGCCGGCAGGGATGGAGCTGCGCAAGGTGTCCGACCAGCCGGCGGCAGTGAAGACCGGGGTCGGCGAGTTCGTGCGGGTGCTGGCCGAGGCGCTGATCATTGTGCTGCTGGTGAGCTTCTTCTCCCTCGGCGTGCGTACCGGGATGGTGGTGGCCCTGGCGATTCCCCTGGTGCTGGCGATGACGTTCGCCACCATGTACTACCTGGGGATCGGTCTGCACAAGATCTCCCTCGGTGCTCTGGTGCTGGCCCTGGGGCTGTTGGTGGACGACGCGATCATCGCGGTGGAGATGATGGCGATCAAGATGGAGCAGGGCTTCGACCGGATCAAGGCCGCCAGCTTTGCCTGGACCAGTACCGCCTTCCCCATGCTCACCGGCACCCTGATCACCGCCGCAGGCTTTTTGCCGATTGCCACGGCCCAGTCCGGCACCGGCGAGTACACCCGCTCGATCTTTCAGGTGGTGACCATCGCCCTGGTGGCTTCGTGGATCGCCGCCGTGGTGTTCGTCCCCTACCTGGGAGAGAAGCTCCTCCCGGACCTGGCCAAGATCCATGCCGCCAAGCACGGCGCCGAGTCCAACCCCCACGGTACGCCGTTTTATCAGCGCGTGCGCCGCGTGGTCGGCTGGTGTGTGGAGCGGCGAAAGACCGTGATCGTCCTGACCATCCTGGCGTTTGTCGGCTCGGTCGTGCTGTTCCGCTTCGTGCCGCAGCAGTTCTTCCCGGCCTCGGGACGCCTGGAACTGATGGTTGACCTGAAGCTGGCGGAGGGCGCGTCCCTGAGCAATACCGCCGACGAGGTCAAGCGTCTGGAGGCGATGCTCAAGGATCACCCGGGCATCGATAACTACGTGGCCTATGTGGGCACCGGTTCGCCGCGTTTCTACCTGCCGCTGGACCAGCAACTGCCGGCCACCAGCTTTGCCCAGTTCGTGGTGCTGGCCAAGTCCATCGAGGAGCGGGAAAGCCTGCGGGGTTGGCTGATCTCCACCCTCAATGAACAGTTCCCGGCCCTGCGCTCGCGGGTCACGCGGCTGGAAAACGGTCCGCCCGTGGGCTATCCGGTGCAGTTCCGGGTCACCGGCGAGCACATCGAGGAGGTTCGAGCCCTGGCCCGCAAGGTGGCGGCCAAGGTGCGGGAGAACCCCCATGTGGTCAACGTGCATCTGGACTGGGAGGAGCCGAGCAAGGTGGTTTACCTGAACGTCGATCAGGACCGGGCCCGGGCCCTGGGCGTCAGCACCGCCAACCTGTCGAAGTTCCTGCAGAGCTCACTGATCGGCTCCACCGTCAGCCAGTACCGCGAGGACAACGAGCTGATCGAGATCCTCCTGCGGGGTACCCGGCAGGAGCGCACCGAACTGGCATTGTTGCCGAGCCTGGCGGTGCCTACCGACAACGGCAAGAGCGTGTCGCTGTCCCAGGTGGCGACCCTGGAGTATGGCTTCGAGGAAGGGGTGATCTGGCACCGCAACCGCCTGCCCAACGTCACGGTACGGGCCGATATCTACGGCAAGGAACAGCCGGCGACCCTGGTGCAGCAGATTCTGCCGACCCTGGAGCCGATCCGCGCCGAACTGCCGGATGGCTACCTGCTGGAGGTGGGCGGCACCGTCGAGGACTCGGCCCGTGGCCAGAACTCGGTGAAGGCGGGCGTGCCACTGTTCATCGTGGTGGTGCTGACCTTGCTGATGATCCAACTGCGCAGTTTCTCGCGCACGGCCATGGTGTTTCTCACCGCGCCCCTGGGGCTGATCGGGGTCACCCTGTTCCTGCTGGTGTTCCGCCAGCCGTTCGGCTTCGTGGCCATGCTCGGGACCATTGCCCTGTCGGGAATGATCATGCGCAACTCGGTGATCCTGGTGGACCAGATCGAGCAGGACATCAAGGCCGGGCACACGCCCTGGGATGCGATCATCGAAGCCACGGTACGGCGTTTCCGGCCCATCGTGCTGACGGCCCTGGCGGCGGTGCTGGCGATGATCCCGCTGTCGCGCAGCGTGTTCTTCGGGCCGATGGCGGTGGCCATCATGGGCGGGCTGATCGTGGCGACGGCGCTGACCCTGCTGTTCCTGCCGGCACTTTATGCGGCGTGGTTCCGGGTCAAGAAAACCTAGCAAGCGCTGCGCAGGGTTGCATCCAGCAGGAGCCGGCTTGCCGGCGAAGAGGCCTTGAGGCCGGCGTCTGTCGGCAGACGCCTTCGCCAGCAAGCTGGCTCCTGCAGGTGAGGGGAAGGTCTTACAGGGTGCCGAAGACTTTCTTGGCCAGGCTGGTGGCCGCGGCCGCCGGGTTCTGGCGAATGGCTTCTTCCTGCTTGCCGATCATTTCGAACAGGCCATTGAGGGCTTGCTCGGTCACGTAGCTTTCGATGTTGGCGCTCTTGGCATCCAGCACACCCAGGGTCGCGGCCTGGCCGGCGAAGGAGTTGTACTGCTTGGCCAGACCCACCTGGTCGGTGGCTTGCTTGACGATCGGCAGGAACTTGGCGCGGATCTGCTCGCGGCTGCTCTTGTCCAGGTACTGGGTGGCAGAGTCCTTGCCTCCGGCGAGAATGCCCTTGGCGTCCGCCACGGTCATTTTCTTCACCGCATCCACCAGCAGCGCCTGGGCTTGCGGCACTGCCGCTTCAGCGGCCTTGTTCATGCTGGTTTCCAACTGATCGACCTGGTCACCCATGCCGAACTGTTTCATTTTCTTCGCCACTTTGCCGAGGTTGCCCGGCAGTTCGATGCGCACATCGGGGTTGTTGCTGAAACCGCCAGGGGTCCCCAGCTGTTTCACGGCGATCTGCGCACCTTGGGTCAGGGCGTCCTTGAGGCCGCCGCTGGCGTCACCCTGGGACAGGTCGCTGAGGGACAGGGCCAGAGCACTGGCGGAGATCATCAGGCCAGCGCACAGGCTGGTGAAGCGGAGCGAAGTACGGAGCATGGCGGCTTCCTTGGACAATGAGAGTTAACGTACAGCGTCGACACGGAGTTTCAGCGGCTGGGGATCCTTGCCGTCCAGATTGACTCCGTTGTGTTCGGTGGTGATGAACATCAGCTTGCCGTCCAGTTCGATCCGCGCACTGACCGCGTAGCGGTGGCCTGGCTTGACCTGGGCCGGGTCGTAGCTGAGGTGGAAGGGCAGCGGCACCTGGCCCTTGATCGGACCGTTCTGCTCGGCCAGGACTTGCGCCGGCGCATCTGCCAGGGACACGTCCTGCAGGCTCACGCTCAGGGTGGCGGTGGGCGGCAGGGCGATGCGCTGCAGGTAGAAGACTTCACCATCGAGGCTGGCCTTGGCCGCAGGCTGCATGGCTTGGCAGGCGCCGAGCAGCGCAGTGGCTGCCAGCAGGGTGAGTTTTTTCATTGCGGATCTCCGTATCGGGGGCGCCGCAGATTCTGCGGCGCCGATAAGAATCTAGTCGCTTTGCACCGGTGCCGCGAGCTGCTCGGCGGCATCTTCGCTGCGGTGCAGGGCGACCTGGCGGATCGACAGGCGAATCTCCGCCGGCAGCACGCGCTTGGCCGCGCCTTCGGCCAGGTCCCCCAGCAGTGGGTGGTAGCTCAGCTTGCCGGCTTCGTCGCGGCGCAATACGTCCTGGTCCAGCAGGGTCTGGATGAAGTGGCGGAACAGACTCTTGTCGAAGAACTCCGGGGCATTGAGGCCATGCAGGATCGACAGGCGCTGGGCCATGACCGTGCACAGGTCTTCCAGCTCTTCGGCGCTGATGCTGTTCTGGCCACTGTTGAGCAGCAGGGAAATGGCCATGTAGAAGCGTTGCAGGGTCTGGGCGATGCTCTTGGACAGCAGCGTCAGCAGGACAAAATGCCGCGAGCTGGGCGCCGGGCGCAGGTACAGGTCTTTCTCGAAACGCAGCAGGCCCTGTTCGACGAAGGCCTCCAGCCATTGATCCACCACCGCGTCGAGTTCCTCCAGCGACCAGCGAATGAACAACTCCGCCTGCAGGTAGGGATACAGCGCCCGGGTGTAGCGCAGGATCTGTTCGCGGCTCATGCGTGACGAGCTCTGGAAGAAGCTCGCCAGCAGGGCCGGCAGGGCGAAGATGTGCAGCACGTTGTTGCGGTAGTAGGTCATCAGGACGGCGTTCTGCTCGTCCAGGTAGAGGATCTTGCCCAGGGCGTCGCTTTGCTCGGCCAGCAGGTCCATGTCCTTGACGTGCTGGATCAGCGCCCGGCCATCGCCTTCCGGCAAGGTGGTGTGGGGCGAGTAGGGCACGCGGCGCAGCAGTGCCAGGTACAGGTCCAGGACCCGGGCCATGGCGCGTTCGTCCAGGGCCAGGCGGCTGGTGGAGAGCAGGGCCAGGGCCACCAGGTTCACCGGGTTGATCGCCGCGGCTTCATTGAGGTGCTGGGCCACCCGCTCGCCCAGGCGGTTGGTGGTTTCGTTGAGCCAGGCCGGGCGGTACTGCGGGCCCAGCTCCTGGGAGCGCCAGTCCGGTTGCTCCTGGTCGAGGAACTCCGCCAGCTTGATCGGTTCGCCGAAGTTCACCGCCACCTGGCCGAAGCGCTGCTTGAGGGCACCGATGACCTTGAAGATGTCGAAGATCGACTCCTTCTTCTTGCTCGCGCCGCGCAGTTCGCCCAGGTAGGTGCGGCCTTCCAGGACCCGCTCGTAGCCGATGTACACCGGCACGAAGACGATGGGCATGCGCGACGAGCGCAGGAAGCTGCGCAGGGTGATGGCCAGCATTCCGGTCTTGGGCTGCAGCATGCGCCCGGTGCGCGAACGCCCGCCTTCGACGAAGTACTCCACCGGGAAGCCCTTGGTGAACAGGGTGTGCAGGTATTCGTTGAACACCGAGGTGTACAGCGGGTTGCCCTTGAAGGTGCGGCGCATGAAGAAGGCCCCGCCGCGGCGCAGCAGGCTGCCGATCACCGGCATGTTGAGGTTGATCCCGGCGGCGATGTGCGGCGGCGTCAGGCCGTTGCGAAACAGCAGGTAGGACAGCAGCAGGTAGTCGATATGGCTGCGGTGGCAGGGCACGTAGATCACTTCGTGACCCTGGGCGATCTTCTGCACGCCTTCCAGATGGTTGACCTTGATCCCGTCGTAGATCTTGTTCCAGAACCAGCTGAGCACCACTTCCAGGAAGCGGATCGCGGTGTAGGTGTAGTCCGAGGCGATCTCGTTGCCGTAGCGCAGGGCCTGGGCCTTGGCTTTTTCCGGGGAGATCTTCTCGCGCTCGGCCTCGTCGAGGATCGCCTGTTTCACCAGGGGCTGGTTGAGCAGGCCCTTGACCAGGTTACGTCGGTGGGAAATGTCCGGGCCGATAACCGCGGCCTTGAGGTTGCGAAAGTGCACCCGCAGGATGCGCTGGGCCATGCGCACGGTGCGTTCGTGGCCCTTGTTGTGTTCGATCAGTTCCCGCAGGTTGATCGGCGCGGAGAACTGCACCCGGGTCTTGCGTCCCAGGATCATGATGCTCAGCAGCCGGCGCAGGCGCCCGGTGACTGCCCAGCTGTCGGCGAACAGCAGTTTCCACGGGCTCGATTCACTGTCCGGGGACTGGCCCCAGAACACGCTGACCGGAATGATCTGCGCGTCTTCGGCGGCGTTCTGGGCCAGGGCGCTGACCAGTCGGGTCAGGGTCGGCGGCGCGCCGCGCTTGTCCTGGCGGCCGAGCCAGTCGGGCTCCGGGGTCAGGTAGAAGAAGGCCGCAGGCTCCAGCAGATTGCCCACCGACACCGGCAGCACCGGGCGTGGCAGCCCGGCCTTGGTGCATTCGCTATCGACCACGGCCAGGTCAGTCAGGGACGGGTTTTGCAGGACGTAGAACACCGGCCGGCTGCGGTCGAGGTCGAGGGTGAAGGACGACTGGTTGATGGTTTCCGAGCGCACCCAGAGGTACAGCAGGCGGCGCAAGGTGCCAAACACGAGACGGCGGATCGGGGAGCGGGTCATACGGCTTCTGCGTGAGTGAATATGTGGATGAACACAAAACCGAGCAACTGCTCGGGGCCGGTAGTGTGCCGGATTCGCCGAAAATCGGCAAAAAAGCGCCGAAACAAGATTGAGTTGAGAGTTTTTACGCCTGTCATATACTCGGCCGACTCTCTCGCGGCCGTGTTGCCTCCTGTCATAGAGACACAGGTCTGGGGAAAGTTCTCAAGGTTTGGTTGCAGTGCGCCAATCCAATAATAAAAAAATGAGGTATGGATTCATGACTACTCGTGAGACCGGCAACGTGAAGTGGTTCAACGACGCCAAGGGCTACGGCTTTATCCAGCGTGAAGGTGGGGCGGACGTGTTTGTCCACTATCGAGCGATCCGTGGCGAAGGCCACCGCTCCCTGACCGAAGGCCAGCAGGTGGAGTACGCCGTGGTCGAAGGCCAGAAAGGTCTGCAAGCCGAAGACGTCGTCGGCCTGTAACCAACCCGGTAGGAGCTGGCTTGCCAGCGAACAGGGGCACTGGCGATGCAAGCTTTGGCGGCGCCTTCGCCGGCAAGCCGGCTCCTACGGGTTCAATGTTCAGGCGGTGCGCCAGGTAATCTCTTCTTCACCGTCGGCGCTGATGCGAATCCAGCGATCGGCCGACTCTTCACCTTCTTCCTCGACCCAGCTGCCCGGTGCGCAGCGCACTTCCACGTTCAAGGCGGCAAAGGCGGCGCGGGCGCAGGCGATGTCGTCATCCCATGGGGTCTGGTCGCTTTCCAGGTACAGGCTGTTCCACTTGCCCACCGCTTTGGGCAGCCAGGTCACTGGCACGTTGCCTGCGCTGCATTTGTAGGTCTGGCCTTTCTGCACCCAGTCGCTGCAAGGGCCGAGCACGGCACCGAGCCAGGCGGCGATGGCCTTGTAGTCGACGTCGGCGTCTTTCAGGTAAATCTCGATATCGGGCTGGCGCATGGATGTCCTCATTGCCGGTCTGAAAAATCCATTCGCGGATTTCTTCGACCCCGGGCCGCTGCCCGAAGTCGTGGGTTCTAGTGGGGTTTATTGCAGCACGAAGTAATCGTAGCGCATCGACACGCTGACCTCGAAAGGCTCGGCCTGCTCGATCACCGCGGCCCGGCGTTCGGCGCTGGCGCGCCAGCCGTGAGGGGTCATGGCCAGCAGGTTGGCGCGATCTTCCGGGCGTTCCAGGCACAGCTTGAACGCCAGGGTTTCGCTGTGGGCCAGGGCCATGCCTTCAGGTACCAGGGCCAGGTGCTTGTCGTCGGTGTACTCGCGCACCTCGTCGTACAGGCGCTCGCGCAGCTCCATCAGGTGACCGCTGGTGGGGCCGACTTTCATCAGCCCGCCGCCGGGGCTCAGCAGACGCTTGGCTTCCTGCCAGTCGAGGGGGCTGAAGACGCTGGCGAGGAACTGGCAGCTGGCATCGGCCAACGGAATGCGCGCCATGCTGGCGACCATCCAGGTCAGTTGCGGCGCGCGGCGGCAGGCGCGTTTCACCGCTTCCCGGGAAATATCCAGGGCATACCCGTCGGCGCCAGGCAAGGCCTCGGCCAGTTGCGCGGTGTAGTAGCCCTCGCCACAGCCGATGTCGACCCAGCGCTGGGGTGCGCGTTCCGCCGCCAGTTCTGCCAGGCGCCGGGCCACCGGGGCGTAGTGCCCGGCGTTGAGGAAGTCGCGGCGGGCCTCGACCATGGCCTGGTTGTCACCCGGGTCACGGCTGTTCTTGTGCTGCACCGGCAGCAGGTTCAGGTAGCCCTGGCGGGCCCGGTCGAAGCGATGCCCGGCCGGGCAGGCCACGCCGTTGTCCACGGCATTCAGCGGGGCGCTGCAAAGAGGACAGGCGAGCATCAGGCAAGCAACTTGACGAGAGTCTGGTAGTAGATCTCGGTCAGCACATCCAGGTCGCTGGCCAGGATCCGCTCGTTGACCTGGTGGATCGTGGCGTTGACCGGGCCCAGTTCCACCACTTGGGTGCCCAGGGTGGCGATGAAACGACCGTCGGACGTACCACCGCTGGTGGACGCCTTGGTCTCGCGGCCGGTGACCTGCTTGATGCTGGCCGAAACCGCGTCCAGCAGGGCGCCGGGTTCGGTGAGGAATGGCAGGCCGGACAGGGCCCAGTCCACGTGCCAGTCCAGGCCGTGCTTGTCGAGGATCGCCGCGACCCGCTGCTGCAGGCCTTCCACGGTGGATTCGGTGGAGAAGCGGAAGTTGAACACCGCCACCAGATCACCGGGGATCACGTTGGTGGCGCCGGTGCCGGAATTAAGGTTGGAGATCTGGAAGCTGGTGGGCGGGAAGAAGGCATTGCCGTCGTCCCAATGCTCGGCCGCCAGTTCCGCCAGGGCCGCTGCCGCCAGGTGGATCGGGTTCTTGGCCAGGTGCGGGTAGGCCACGTGGCCCTGTACCCCGCGGACCGTGAGCTTGGCGCCGAGGGAGCCGCGACGGCCGTTCTTGACCACGTCGCCCACCAGGCTGGTGCTCGAAGGCTCGCCGACGATGCACCAGTCCAGGCGCTCCTTGCGTGCTGCCAGGCGTTCCACCACCGCCTTGGTGCCGTGGTGCGCCGGGCCTTCTTCGTCGCTGGTGATGAGGAAGGCCACCGAGCCCTTGTGGTCCGGGTAGTCGGCGACAAAGCGCTCGGCGGCCACCAGCATGGCGGCCAGACTGCCTTTCATGTCCGCCGCGCCACGGCCGCAAAGCATGCCGTGTTCATCGATCAGGGCTTCGAACGGATCGTTCTGCCAGGCCTGGACCGGACCGGTGGGCACCACGTCGGTGTGCCCGGCGAAGCACAGCACCGGGCCGTCATGCCGGCCATGGGTGGCCCAGAAATTGTCCACGTCCTCGATGCGCATCGGTTCCAGCTTGAAGCCGGCATCGCCCAGGCGCTGCATCATCAGCTTCTGGCAGTCGGCGTCGACCGGCGTCACCGAGGGGCGGCGGATCAGATCACAGGCAAGTTGCAGGGTCGGCGAAAGCTCGGCGTGGGCCGTCATGGGTAACTCCGGTGCAAGGCAAGATCAGGCGCGGCTCTTTTCTTGTTGTAGCAGCGAGCAAGCTCGCGATGGACTCAAGAGCGGCGCAGAGCCTCAGGTGCTTGCGTCATTCTTGACATCTATCGCGAGCAGGCTCGCTCCTACAGGGAGAGCTGCGGGCTAGGCGCGCAAAATGGCGGATATCTTAAAGCAAAACGGCGGCCTGAGGCCGCCGTTTAGTGCTTTGCATCGATTTAGGCGGCTGGAGCCGGCTCGGGGTGTTCCGCAGGTTTTGGCAGCGACGAAAGGAAGGCCATGACCAGTGCCGCCACATAAGGCAGCGACTGCACCAGGAGCATGGTCACCCAGAAGCGCATGTCGTTGCTCGGCAGGCCCTGCACCAGGAAGATCCCCAGCGCCGCGCCCCACAACAGCAGCATGATGAACAACTCTTCCCGGGCTTCGGAGATCGCCACCCAGAAGCCGTGGTTATCGGCGTTCTTCGGGGTGCGGAAGAACGGGATGCTGCTGGTGAAGAAGCCGTACAGCACCGCCTTGGCGATGGTGTGGGACAAGGCCAGGCCCGCCAGGGCCGCACAGAACGCGTCCTTGAGGTTGACCCCCACCGCCCTGCGGTAGAGGAAGATGATCTTGCCGACCTTGAACACGAACAGCGCCAGCGGCGGGATCGCGAAGATCAGCAGCGGCGGGTCGACCCGTTGCGGCACGATGATCATCGCCGCCGACCACAGCAGGGCGCCGACGGTGAAGAAGATGTTCATGCCATCCGCCACCCACGGCAGCCAGCCCGCGAGGAAGTGGTAGCGCTGGCCGCGGGTCAGCTCGGTGTCCTTGCCGCGCAGCAGGCTGGCGGTGTGGCGCTTGATGATCTGGATCGCGCCATAGGCCCAGCGGAAGCGCTGCTTCTTGAAGTCGATAAAGGTATCGGGCATCAGGCCCTTGCCGTAGCTTTCGTGGTGGTACGCCGCCGACAGGCCCTTCTCGAACACCCGCAGGCCCAGCTCGGCGTCTTCGCAGATGCACCAGTCGGCCCAGCCCAGCTCTTCCAGCACTGTGCGCCGGGTCATGGTCATGGTGCCGTGCTGGATGATCGCGTCACGGTCGTTGCGGGTGACCATGCCGATATGGAAGAAGCCCTTGTACTCCGCGTAGCAGAGCTTCTTGAAGGTGCTTTCGTTCTGGTCGCGGTAGTCCTGGGGCGACTGCACGATGGCGATCTTCGGATCGGCGAAGTGCGGCACCATGTGTTTGAGCCAGTTGCGGTCGACGCAGTAGTCGGAGTCGATCACCGCGATCACTTCGGCATCCTTGGCGGTGTGCGGCAGCAGGTAGTTCAGCGCACCGCCCTTGAAACCGGCCAATGGCGCGACGTGGAAGAACTTGAAGCGCGGGCCCAGGGTCTCGCAATAGGCCTGCACCGGCTCCCAGACCGCCGGGTCCTTGGTGTTGTTGTCGATGATCAGGACTTCGAAGTCCGGGTAATCGAGGTTGGCCAGGGCATTGAGGGTCTGTTTGACCATCTCCGGCGGCTCGTTGTAGCACGGCACGTGGATCGAGACTTTCGGCCGGTAGCTGGAGTCGCCTTCCACCGGCAGGAACTCGCGCCGGCGCTTGTGGATCCACACCGCCTCGGCCAGCTCATGGGCCTCGGTGAGCAGCACGATGAACACCCCCAGCGCACCGAGCGCGAGGAGAAAGCCCACGGTCAGGCTGAACCAGGTGCTGTATTGCTGGCTGTAGTCGTAGCCGATCCACACCAGCACCGAACCGCAGAGGAAGGCGATGAAGGTCAGGAAGGTGCGGCCACGCTGGCGCAGGGCCGAGCCGTCGATCATCAGCAGGGTCAGCGACAGCAGCGCCAGCACCACCGAGCCGATGGCCAGCACCCGCCATTGCGGGATCGCCACTACCGGGCCTTCGAAGTTGAATTTCTGCTGGCGCGCGGCGTTGAACACGCCCCAGTAGGCGCCCACCGAACCTTCGTCGCTGGCCTTCCACGGCTGGTCGAAGGCTTCGATGACGAAGTAGTTGTAGCCCTGGCGGTTGAGCTTGTTGACCAGGGTGCGCAGGTAGATCGCCTGGTCCGCCGGACTGGCGTCGGCGCCACCGCGCATGCGGCCGTTGCTCGGCCAGCCCACTTCGGACAGCAGCAGCGGCTTTTTCGGGAACATCTTCTTCAGGTCGCGGGCGCGATCGAGGACGAACTGCTGGGCCTTGTCCACCGGGATGAACTCCCAGTACGGCAGGATGTGCGCGGCGATCAGGTCGACGTGCTTGGCCAGCTCCGGGTGTTCCTCCCAGACGTGCCACTGTTCCGAGGTGGTCACCGGGACTTTCACCGCAGCGCGGACCCGGTCGAGAATCACCGACAACTGGTCGGCGGTGATTTCCTTGCGGAAGATCGCTTCGTTGCCCACCACTACCCGCACCACGCTACGCGAGCTGTTGGCCAGTTCGATGGCGCGCATGATTTCCCGCTCGTTGCGCTCCAGGTCCGGGCTGATCCAGATGCCCAGGGTCACGCGCAGGCCGAACTCTTCGGCCAGCTTGGGAATATCCTGCAGGCTGCCATCCACCGAATAGGTACGGATGTTGTCCGTCAGCTTGCTCATGATCTCCAGGTCGCGACGCATTTCATCGTCGGACGGGTACTGGTCCTTCTGCGGGAACTGGCCCTGCTGGAAAGGCGAGTAGGAAAAACCGGAGATCTGTTCCGGCCAGTCGGGGGCCGAGACCGGGCGATTGATCAGCGCCCAGAAGCCGGTGAACAGCGCGGCAATGGCCAGCACTATCACCAGGTTGAGTCCAAATTTACGCGATGACATAGCTATTTCGGGTTCCAAAGGGTGTGGAACGAGGGAAGGGTTGGCAGGCGCCAAACGGCGGGCATCCTACACCGGCCCTCAACTGAGCGTACAGCGCACAGAGGAAAGCCAGACCTTGGGCACTGTAATTGCGTTTAAGTTCTTTACTTGTAGCTGGCGGCTTAAAACTTGTCGCTTCCCAGCCCTATAATGCGCGCCGGTTTTTTAGGTGATGGTCATGAGTACAGAAGATCCACGGTTTGCCGGCGTCGCTCGTTTGTATGGCATTGAAGGCCTGGAGCGGCTGCGGGCGGCCCATGTGGCGATTGTCGGGGTCGGCGGTGTCGGTTCCTGGGCGGCGGAAGCCATTGCCCGCTGCGGGGTGGGCGAGATCTCGCTGTTCGACCTCGACGATGTCTGCGTCAGCAACAGCAACCGGCAACTGCATGCCCTGGACAGCACCGTGGGCAAGCCCAAGGTCGAGGTCATGGCCGAGCGCCTGCGCGGCATCAATCCGGACTGCCGCGTGCATGCGGTGGCGGATTTCGTCACCCGCGAGACCATTGCCGAATACATCACCCCGAACATCGACTGCGTGATCGACTGCATCGATAGCGTGAATGCCAAGGCGGCGCTGATCGCCTGGTGCAAGCGGCGCAAGATCCAGATCATCACCACCGGCGGCGCCGGCGGGCAGATCGACCCGACGCTGATCCAGGTCTGCGACCTGAACCGCACCTTCAACGATCCATTGGCCTCCAAAGTGCGCTCCACGTTGCGCCGCGACTATGGTTTCTCGCGCACCGTGACCCGGCATTACAGCGTGCCCTGCGTGTTTTCTACTGAGCAACTGCGTTATCCGAAACCCGATGGCAGCATCTGCCTGCAGAAGAGCTTTGTCGGCGACGGGGTCAAGCTCGACTGCGCCGGTGGTTTTGGCGCGGTGATGATGGTGACCGCGACCTTTGGCATGGTGGCGGCGACCAAGGCGGTGGACAAGATCGTTGCCGGCGTGCGCCGCCCGTCCGAGCGCAGCAAGCCCCTGTAGCCGCTGCCGCAGGCGGCGAGCGGCCCGGCGGGCCGTGGTGGCTTGAGGTCGCTGGAGGTCTGGCGGGAGAGCGCCAGGCAAGGTCCTGCGGACCTTTTCGCAGCCTCGCAGGCTCGGCAGCGGCTACAGGGGGCCGGCCAGTTCGTTCATGCGCTGCAGCACCGCGTTCAGGCCGTTGCTGCGCGATGGCGAGAGCTGGCGCGACAGGCCCAACTGATTGAACCAGTCCGCCAGGTCCACCTCGCGCAATTGCTGCGCCGTCAGGCCGTTGACCCGCGCCAGCAGCAAGGCCACCAGGCCGCGAATCAGCCGCGCGTCGCTGGCGGCGGCAAATTGCCAATGATCATTTTCCAGGCTCGCCACCAGCCAGACCTGGCTTTCGCAGCCGTGCACCCGATTGGCTTCGACCTTGTCGGCCTCGCTCAGGGCTGGCAGGCGTTCGCCCCATTGCATCAGCAGGCGTGCCCGCTGTTCCCAGCCGGCAGCGCCCTGGAACACCTGCAGGGCGGCGACGGCATCCGCCGGCAGGCTCATCGCAGCAACTCCAGGGCCTGATCCAGGGCCTCGAAGAAGCGCTCCAGGTCTTCGGAGTCGTTGTACAGCGCCAACGACACCCGGATCGCTCCGGCCAGCCCCAGGCTTTTCATCAGCGGCATGGCGCAGTGATGCCCGGCGCGCACGGCAATGCCCTGTTCGGTCAGCAGGTGCGCCAGGTCGGCGTTGTGCACGCCGTCCACGACGAAGCTGACCAAGGCCAGTTGCGGGGAGCCCAACAGGCGGATGCCGTTGCGTGCCTGCAAGCCCTGCAACAGATAGGCGTGCAACGCGGCTTCGTGCGCCGCCACTGCCGACTGATCCAGGCCGCCGAGGTAATCCAGGGTCGCACCCAGGCCGATGACCCCGGCAATCGGCGGGGTGCCGGCCTCGAAGCCCAGCGGCGCCGGGCGGAAGCTGGCGTGATGGTAGTCGGCGTTCTGGACCATCTCGCCACCAAACTGCCAGTGGCGCAGCCCCTTGAGCGCCTCGTGGCGGCCAAAGAGCACACCGACCCCGTCCGGGCCGTAGAGTTTATGGCTGGAGAACACATAGAAGTCGCAGCCCAGGGCCTGCACGTCATGGCGGCCATGCACCACGCCCTGGGCGCCGTCGATCACGGTCAGTGCGTCCCGGGCCCTGGCCATGGCCAGCAGCGGGCTCAAGGGCTGCCAGGCACCGAGCACGTTGGACAGCTGGCTTAGCGCCAGCAGCCGCGTTCTCGGGCCGATCAGGTGGCCGGCCGCCTCGATATCGATCATGCCGTCGGCATCCAGCGGCAGGACGATCAGCTTGAGTTGACGACGTTCGGCCAGTTGCTGCCAGGGCAGCAGGTTGGCGTGGTGTTCCAGGGCGCTGATGACGATTTCATCGCCCGCTGTGAATTGGTGTTCCAGGCCGTAGGCCAGGAGGTTCAGCGCGGAAGTGGCGCCGTGGGTGAAGATGATCTGTCCGCTGTCACCGGCATTGAGCCACTGGCCGACCTTGCTGCGGCTGTCTTCGAAGGCCTGGGTGGCGTGGGCGCCGGGCAGGTGTTGCGCGCGATGCACATTGGCCGCGCCATTGGCGTAGTAGTGGGCCAGGGCGTCCAGCAGGGCTTGGGGTTTTTGCGTGGTGGCGGCGTTGTCCAGGTACGTCTGGTCCTGGCGATGCAGGGCGGCGATGGCCGGGAAGTCGGCGCGCCAGGGGGAGGCTACAAGCATGGTGGCAGAACTCGTTTGAACAGGCCGGGCGCCGATGATAAGCGCCCGGCCGGTTCCAGTGAAACCGAATCGCTGCTTAGTTGTGAGCGTGCAGCGCTTCGTTCAGCTCGATGGCCGACTTGTGGGTCTTGCACTCCACGGCGCCGGTTTCCGAGTTGCGGCGGAACAGCAGGTCCGGCTGGCCGGCCAGTTCCCGGGCCTTGAGCACCTTGACCAGCTGGTTGTTCTCGTCCAGCAGCGCCACCTTGGTGCCAGCGGTCACGTACAGGCCCGACTCCACGGTGTTGCGGTCGCCCAGGGGAATGCCGATACCGGCGTTGGCGCCGATCAGGCAGCCTTCGCCGACCTTGATCACGATGTTGCCGCCACCGGACAGGGTGCCCATGGTGGAGCAGCCACCGCCCAGGTCCGAACCCTTGCCGACGAACACGCCAGCCGATACACGGCCTTCGATCATGCCCGGGCCTTCGGTGCCGGCGTTGAAGTTGACGAAGCCTTCGTGCATCACGGTGGTGCCTTCGCCGATGTAGGCGCCCAGGCGGATCCGCGCGCTGTCCGCGATACGTACGCCGCTCGGCACCACGTAGTCGGTCATTTTCGGGAACTTGTCCACCGAGAACACTTCCAGCAGCTCGCCGCGCAGGCGGGCTTCCAGTTGACGCTCGGCCAGCTCGCCCAGATCGATTGCGCCCTGGCTGGTCCAGGCCACGTTCGGCAGCAGCGGGAACACGCCGGCCAGGCTCAGGCCGTGTGGCTTGACCAGGCGATGGGACAGCAGGTGCAGCTTCAGGTAGGCCTCTGGAGTGGAGGTCAACTGAGCGTCTTCGGCCAGCAGGGTGGCTACCAGCGGCTTGTGGCTTTCGGCCAGGCGGGTCAGCAAGGCAGCCTGGGTGGCGTCGATGCTCTTCAGCGCATCGGCCATCTGCGCGGCCTGGGCGGTGGTGAAGGTGATGGCCTGGTTGCCTTCGCTGTAGCCGAGGATCGGTGCGACAGCGGCAACGATTTCGGCGGCAGGATTGAGCAGTGGCGATGCGTAGAACACTTCCAGCCAAGCGCCTTGACGATTTTGGGTGCCGACACCGAATGCCAGGCTGAACAGGGTAGTGGACATGCAGTTACCTCTTGCGAAATTGAGTGAGCAGGCTTACTTGAGCGCCGCTGCGTAAAGGTCTGGCTTGAAGCCAATCAGGGTCTTGTCTCCGAGATCGAGCACCGGGCGCTTGATCATCGAAGGTTGCGCGAGCATCAGTTCAACGGCTTTCGCCTGGTCGAGATCGGCTTTGCTTTCGTCATCGAGTTTGCGAAAGGTCGTGCCTGCGCGGTTCAACACCACCTGCCAACCGTGCTCGTCGCACCATTGGTTCAGGTGCTCACGGTCAATGCCGGAGGTTTTGTAATCGTGGAAGTCATAGCTGACAGCGTGTTCATCGAGCCAGGTGCGCGCCTTTTTCATGGTGTCACAGGCTTTGATGCCGAAAAGGTGCAACGTTTTACTTGAAGCGGTCAAGGAATTGCCCCCTTTGGAGATGCTGGAGATCAAAGGTCACGGATTATGCCACGACCGCAGCGCTTCGGCGCCGGCCTGAAATCGGCTTTGTCGCAGGTTGTTGCGTGGCAGGGTGCGGGGCTTGCGACTTATGTGCAGCGGTCAGCGCCAAGTTTAAGCGGCTAATATGGCACTTCGTCGGCGATTCTCAGCTGAGATGCGTACGATTTTTCCTGTTGAGCCTTGGATTTTCGCTTTATGCAAACCGCCTATACCGTCCTCATCCTGCTGATGCTGGTGAGTCTTTCGCGACTGGTCGGACGGGTGATTCCGCTGCCCTTGCCCTTGCTACAGATTGTCGCCGGCGCCTTGCTGGCCTGGCCGACCCTGGGATTGCACGTCGCCCTGGACCCGGAGCTGTTCCTGTTCCTGTTTCTGCCGCCGCTGCTGTTTTCCGATGGCTGGCGCATGCCCAAGCGCGAATTCTGGCGTCTGCGGGGACCGATTCTGACCCTGGCGGTGGGTTTGGTGCTGTTTACCGTGGTCGGTGCCGGCTACTTCATTCACTGGCTGTTGCCGACCATTCCTCTGCCGGTGGCTTTTGCCTTGGCGGCCGTGCTGTCGCCCACCGACGCCGTGGCGGTGTCGGCGATTTCCCAGAATCGCCTGCCGACCCCGCTGATGCACATGCTCCAGGGCGAGGCCCTGATGAACGACGCTTCGGGCCTGGTGACCTTCAAGTTCGCCCTGGTGGCGGCCGTGACTGGGGTGTTTTCCCTGGCCAATGCCAGCCTGACCTTTGTTCTGGTAGCGGTGGGCGGGCTGGCGGTCGGCGTGGCCCTGAGCTGGTTGGTGGGGCGCCTGCGGGCCTGGATGATCGCCCGCGGCTGGGACGACCCGGCGACCCATGTGGTGTTCATGCTGCTGTTGCCGTTTGCCGCCTATGTGCTGGCCGAGCGCCTGGGGGCCTCGGGCATTCTCTCGGCGGTGGCGGCGGGGATGATGCAGAGCTGGCTCGACCTGCTGCCGCGCCAGACCAGCACCCGGCTGCTCAATCGCAGTGTCTGGTCGCTGCTGGAATTTGCCTTCAACGGCCTGATTTTTCTGCTCTTGGGCCTGCAACTGCCGGACATCGTCAAGGCCGTGGTCAGTCACGAGACCTCGCTCTGGCCGACCCTGTTCTATCGCTGCCTGGATGTGCTGGCGATCTTCCTGGTGCTGTTGGTGTTGCGCTTTATCTGGGTGCAGAGCATCTGGCGTCTGTCCGGGCTGCTGCGGCGCTGGCGCGGCAAGGGCGAGCTGACCCTGGTGCCCACGGCGCGTTCCTGCTGGCTGCTGACCGTGGGTGGGGTACGTGGGGCGGTGACCTTGGCCGGTGTGATGTCGGTGCCTTTGTTCCTGGGCGCCGGGGAGGCATTTCCCGAGCGTGACCTGCTGATCTTTATCGCCGCCGGAGTGATTCTGCTGTCCCTGGTGGCGGCCTGCATTGCCCTGCCGCTACTGTTGCGCGGCATTGTGAAGAGCCCCGACGACAAGCGCCGCGGTGAAGTGCGCGATGCCTGGCGCAAGACTGCCGAGGCAGCGATCCATGCCCTGGAAGCCGAGGAGGTGGCCGAAACCAGTGAGGTTCCGGACGCGGCGCAAGCGGCGCTGGCCACCGAGCTCAAGGGACGCTTGATGGCTGAGTACCGGCATCAGTTGGAGGTCTACAACGACTCTGCCGAGGCCCAGGCCCTGGCCTTGCAGATGGACTTGCTGGAGCGCCGCCTGCGGCTCAAGGCCCTGCGTGCGCAACGGCTGGAGCTGTATCGCCTGAGCCGACATCACCAGATCGGTGACGATGTGCTGCGCGAGGTGTTGGCGGACCTGGATTTGAGCGAGGCGAATCTGGGGCTGGTGAAGTGAACGGATGACGCTTTTGCCGGCAAGCCGGCTCCTGCAGGGAGGGTGCAGGAGCCGGCTTGTCGACGAAGGGGCTCAGGCCCGACGCAACACGAAATCGCGAATCCGCTCGGCGGCTTCCACGCATTCCGCCAGCGGCGCGACCAGCGCCATGCGCACCCGTCCGGCGCCCGGGTTGGTGCCGTCCACATCCCGCGACAGGTAGGAACCCGGAACCACGGTCACGTGTTCCTGCTCGAACAGGTCGCGGCAGAAGGCGGCGTCATCCCCGGCCACGTTCGGCCACAGGTAGAAGCTGCCGTCCGGGCGTTGTACGTCCATCACGGGGGCGAGGATCGCCAGCACCGCGTCGAACTTCTCGCGGTACAGGGCGCGGTTGGCGCGCACGTGCACTTCATCGTTCCAGGCGGCGACGCTGGCCAGTTGGGTCTGCACCGGCATGGCGCAGCCGTGGTAGGTGCGGTACAGCAGGAAACCCTTGAGGATCTCGGCGTCGCCGGCAACGAAGCCGGAGCGCAGGCCCGGCAGGTTGGAGCGCTTGGACAGGCTATGGAACACCACGCAGCGCTTGAAGTCCTTGCGGCCCAGTTCGACACAGGCGCTGAGCAGGCCCGGCGGTGGGGTCTGCTCGTCGAAGTACAGCTCGCTGTAGCACTCGTCGGCGGCGATCACGAAGTCGTGTTCGTCGGCCAGGGCGATCAGTTTTTTCAGGGTGTCCAGCGGGATCAGCGCGCCGGTGGGGTTGCCCGGGGAGCACAGGAAGAGGATCTGGCAGCGCTGCCAGATCTCGGCCGGTACGGCGTCGAAATCCGGGTTGAAGCCGTTTTCATCCAGGCACGGCAGGTAGTGCGGCTTGGCTCCGGCGAGGAAGGCGGCGCCTTCGTAGATCTGATAGAAGGGGTTGGGGCTGACCACCAGGGCGTCTTCGCCGCGGTTGACCACAGTCTGGGTGAAGGCGAACAGGGCTTCGCGGGTGCCGTTGACCGGCAATACGTTGCGCGCCGGGTCGATCCAGCCGGTCGGCACGCCGAAGCGGCGCTCGCACCAGGCACCAATCGCTTCACGCAGCGCCGGGATGCCCAGGGTGGTGGGGTAGACCGCCATCTGATCGAGGTTGCTGGCCAGGGCTTCGGCGACAAAGCTCGGCGAGCGGTGCTTGGGCTCGCCGATGGACAGGGCAATCGGGCGCTTGTCCGGGTTGGGCGTCACGGTGCCGAGCAGGGCCCGCAGCTTTTCGAACGGGTAAGGCTGCAACTGGTTCAGAGCGTTGTTCATCGGTGCGTTTTCTCACTCAAAGCGGCGGTTCAGACCTGTCAGATGCTCAGGCGGGTCGTTTCGATAGTCGGTTCGTGGCTGACACTCAACTGTTCGACGATCGCATCCTGCAAGCGGCTGCACAGCTGTGGGTCGGAAAGGGGCTGGTTGTGCGCATCGGTAATGAAGAACACGTCTTCCACGCGCTCGCCCAGGGTGGCGATCTTGGCATTCTGCAGCGACAGGTCGAACTCCAGGAAGATCTTGCCGATCCGCGCCAGCAGGCCCGGGCGGTCCGGGGCGCTGAGCTCGAGCACGGTCACCGGACGCTGGGCGTCGTTGTGGATGGTCACCTCGGGCTCGAAGGCAAAGTGCTTGAGCTGGCGCGGCACCCGGCGCTGGATGATGGTCGGGTAGTCGTCGGGGTTGCGCAGGGCGTCGGTCAGGCCCTTGCGGATCTGTTCGACCCGCTGCGGGTTGTTGCCGATCGACTCGCCGTCGTTGTCCAGGACGATGTAGGTGTCGAGGGTGAACTGGCTGCTGGAGGTGATGATGCGTGCGTCATGGATGTTCAGGTTGAGCTGGTCCATGGCGGCCACGGTCACCGCGAAGAAGTCGTGCTGGTCCGGGGCGTAGATGAAGATCTGGGTGCCGCCCTCGAACTCGCGCTGGGTGATTTCCTTGATCAGCACCAACGGGCCGCCGTCCGCCGGCTGCTGGAGGATCGCGTCGCTGTGCCAGGCCACATCGCCGGCGGTGTGGCGCAGGAAGTAGTCGTCGCCCAGTTGCGACCAGAGTTGTTCCACTTCGTCCGGGTCGGTGCCGTTGCGCACCAGGATGTCCAGGGCGGCGCTCTGGGTCTGGCGGATCTGCTCTTCGCGGTCCACCGGGTTTTCCAGGCCGCGGCGCAGGGCGCGCTTGGTTTCGGTGTAGAGCTGGCGCAGCAGGCTGGCGCGCCAGGAGTTCCACAGGGTCGGGTTGGTGGCGTAGATGTCGGCGACCGTGAGTACGTAGAGGTAGTCGAGGCGGGTCTGGTCGACCACGGTCTGGGCGAAGTCGTGGATCACCTGCGGGTCGGACAGGTCCTTGCGCTGGGCGGTGGTGGACATCACCAGGTGGTTCTGCACCAGCCAGACGATCAGCCGGGTGTCCCACAGAGGCAACTGATGGCGCACGCAGAAGGCTTCGGCATCCACCGCGCCGATTTCCGAGTGGTCGCCGTGGCGGCCCTTGCCGATGTCGTGATACAGGCCGGCCAGGTAGATCAGCTCGGGCTTGGGCAGCTTGCCCATGAGCTTGCTGGCCAGGGGGAATTTCTCGGAGATCGGCGTGTACTGCATCTTGCGCAGGTGCTTGATCAGATTCAGCGTGTGGGCGTCCACGGTATAGATGTGGAACAGGTCGTGCTGCATCTGTCCGACGATGAAGCCGAACTCCGGCAGGTAGCGTCCGAGGATGCCGTAGCGGTTCATCCGCCGCAGGTTGCGGTGGATGCCGATCTCGCACTTGAACAGTTCGATGAACAGGCTGGTGTTGCGGATGTCGTGGCGGAAGTCGTCGTCGATCAGGTGCCGGTGTTCGCGCAGCAGGCGGATGGTGTCGGCGCGCACGCCCTTGATCTCCGGGTGCTGGGCCATCAGCACGAAGATCTCCAGCATGGCGAACGGGGTGCGCTTGAACACGTTGTCGTTGATCGCCTCGATATAGCCGTCATGCAGCTGGAAGCGGGCGTTGATCGGCTGCGGCGGGGCTTCGTCCTCGGGGGCGAGGATCACTTCCTCGAAGTGCTGGATGATCAGGTCGCTCAACTGGGCGATGCTCATCACCACCCGGTAGTACTGCTGCATGAAGCTTTCTATCGACTGCTTGACGTCTTCACCGCTGAACCCCAGCAGCTCGGCGATGGAGCGCTGGTGATCCAGCAGCAAACGGTCCTCGGCGCGCCCGGCAAGCATGTGCAGGGCGTAGCGGACCTTCCACAGGAATTCCTGGGAGGAGGCCAGCAGGGCGTTTTCGCTTTCCACCAGGAAGCCTTCGCCGGCCAGGGCTCGCAGGTTCAGGGTGCCGTATTGGCGCCTCGCCACCCAGAGAATGGTCTGGATATCCCGCAGGCCGCCGGGGGAGCCTTTGACGTTGGGCTCCAGGTTGTATTCGGTGTCGTTGTACTTGTGGTGACGGGCCTTCTGTTCGGCGCGCTTGGCCAGGAAGAAGTCCTTGCTCGGCCACATGTGCGCGGTGCTGGTGACGTCCAGCATGCGCTGGCGCAGGTGCTCGGGCCCGGCGATGGTGCGGCTTTCCATCAGGTTGGTGATCACCGTCAGGTCGGCCCGGGCCTCCTCGGCGCACTCGTCCACCGAACGCACGCTTTGTCCGACTTCCAGGCCAATGTCCCAGAGCAGGGTGAGGAAGCGCTCGATGGAGTCGCGAAAGATCTCGTGATCGGCGTTGTCCAGGAGGATCAGCAGATCGATGTCGGAGTAGGGGTGAAGCTCGCCGCGGCCGTAGCCGCCGACCGCCACCAGGGTGATGTCGGCCTCGGTGCTCCAGTTGAACTGGTCCCAGGCCTTTTGCAGGATGTTATCGATGAACCAGGCGCGGTCCTCGATCAGCCGGCGGATTTCCCGTCCGCTGCGAAAGCGGTTGTCGAGCACTTCCCGTGCCTGGCGGATGGCTTTCTTGAAGGCGGCGATGGGGCTGGCCTTCAGTGCCAGTTCCGCCTGGAACTGGCCACGGTCGAAGAGTTCGGGATCCACCTGCGGCATCGATTGGCTTTCCTTTCTATCTATAAGGTCGGGACGCGGCGTTGTGGATCAGGCAGATACCCGGGGGATGGTGTCATCGCTGCGCAGGGTGAAGATTTCGTAGCCGGTCTCGGTAACCAGCAGGGTGTGTTCCCACTGCGCCGAGAGCTTGCGGTCCTTGGTAATGGCGGTCCAGCCATCGCCCAGCACCTTGGTGTCGGCCTTGCCCTGGTTGATCATCGGCTCGATGGTGAAGGTCATGCCGGCCTTGAGTTCCATGCCGGTGCCGGCGCGGCCGTAGTGCAGGATCTGCGGCTCTTCGTGGAATACCTTGCCGATGCCGTGGCCGCAGAATTCGCGCACGACCGAGAAGCCGTTCTTTTCCGCGTGCTTCTGGATCACTTCGCCGATGTCGCCCAGGCGGCAGCCCGGCTTCACCAGTTCGATGGCCTTGTACATGCATTCCTGGGTGATCTGCGACAGGCGCTCGGCCCAGACCGGCACATTGCCGACGTGGAACATGCGGCTGGTGTCGCCGTGGTAGCCGTCCTTGATGACGGTCACGTCGATGTTCAGGGTGTCGCCATCCTTCAGCGGCTTCTCGTTGGGGATGCCGTGGCACACCACGTGGTTGATCGAGGTGCAGATGGACTTGGGAAAGCCCTTGTAGTTCAGCGGGGCCGGGATGGCGCCCTGCACGTTGACGATGTAGTCGTGGCAGATGCGGTCCAGTTCTTCGGTGGTGACCCCGGGTTTGACATGCTCGGCAATCATTTCCAGCACTTCGGCGGCCAGTTTGCCGGCGACACGCATTTTGGCGATGTCCTCGGGAGTTTTGAGGGTGACGGTCATACAGGCTCTCTTGACGCTCAGTGGCGCGATATACACGGAATGGCTTGAAAACCTGCCCCGGCAAGGCTGGCGCCGGGGTGGAAGCAGGAAGGTTTTCGGAAGCCGCAAAGGAGCGATTCTAACAGACGCTCAGCGCAAATCTGAGGTTCTGCTGGCGCTTGTCTCCATACAATGGTGCATTCTGGGCCGATTCCAGCAACAGGGCAAAAACTCCAAGGATCGGCGGATGTGAATCTGGGTTCCGTTTTGCCCCTCGCTGTGGTATAAAATGCGCCGCTTTCCGGGGATGCCCCGAAAAGCCCAAACCCACACACGTGTCGACACGATGACCTGGGTGCCCTCAGCGCAGGCTGTTGGTTGGTCATTGGGATACGTGGAGGCCTAACCCGACTTATTAAGGAACTATCATGTCCCAAGTCAACATGCGCGATATGCTGAAGGCCGGTGTGCACTTCGGTCACCAAACCCGTTACTGGAATCCGAAAATGGGCAAGTACATTTTCGGCGCGCGCAACAAGATTCACATCATCAACCTTGAAAAAACCCTGCCAATGTTCAACGAAGCTCTGACTTTCGTAGAGCGTCTGGCCCAGGGCAAAAACAAGATTCTGTTCGTCGGCACCAAGCGTTCCGCTGGCAAGATCGTTGCTGAAGAAGCAGCACGTTGCGGTTCGCCGTACGTCGATCACCGCTGGTTGGGCGGCATGCTGACCAACTACAAAACCATCCGTGCTTCCATCAAGCGTCTGCGTGACCTTGAAGTGCAGGCAGAAGACGGCACTTTCGCCAAGCTGACCAAGAAAGAGGCGCTGATGCGCACTCGCGATCTGGAAAAGCTGGATCGTTCCCTGGGTGGTATCAAGGACATGGGCGGCCTGCCTGACGCACTGTTCGTGATTGACGTTGATCACGAGCGCATCGCGATCACCGAAGCCAACAAGCTGGGCATCCCGGTCATCGGCGTTGTCGATACCAACAGCAGCCCGGAAGGCGTTGACTACATCATCCCAGGCAACGATGACGCCATTCGCGCCATCCAGCTGTACATGGGTTCGATGGCTGACGCTGTGATCCGTGGTCGCAACAACGTTGCTGGCGGCACCGAAGTGTTCGAAGAAGCTGCAGCACCGGCGGCTGAAGCCTGAGTAACTGACGCTTAGCGTTTACTCAGTACGCAAAAAGGGGGCTTGGCCCCCTTTTTGCCAACTCGAAAATCATTTCGTCGTCGCGCCCCGACAGATTCTGTAATCCGGGGCTGTTATGAAGTGAGTTCGGGGCAGCGCCCAAGAATTGAACGCCCGTTCGATCGGGTGGAATGGTTGAAAACCTATCCAAGAGGATTTTGAAAATGGCAGAGATTACTGCAGCGTTGGTCAAAGAACTGCGCGAGCGTACCGGCGAAGGCATGATGGATTGCAAAAAGGCCTTGACCAAGGCCGGCGGCGACATCGAAAAAGCCATTGATGACATGCGTGCTTCCGGCGCCATCAAGGCTGCCAAGAAAGCAGGCAACGTGGCTGCTGAAGGCGCTATCGCCATCAAGGACGACGGTAAAGCCGCTGTCCTGCTGGAAGTGAACTCGCAGACCGACTTCCTGGCTCTGCAGGACGACTTCAAGGCATTCGTTGCTGCCAGCGTTGAAAAAGCGTTCGCTGACAAACTGACCGACGCCGCTCCGCTGATCGAAGCTCAAGAAGCCGACCGTCTGATCCTGGTGGGCAAGACCGGCGAGAACGTCAACATCCGTCGTCTGGCTCGCGTTGAAGGTGACGTGGTCGGTACTTACCTGCACGGTAACAAGATCGGTGTTGCGGTTGTCCTGAAGGGCGGTTCCGTTGACCTGGCCAAGGACATCGCCATGCACGTAGCGGCAAGCAACCCTGAGTTCCTGCTGCCTTCGCAAGTTTCCGCCGAAGCCATCGAGCGTGAAAAGGGCGTGTTCCTGCAGTTGAACGAAGACAAGATGAAAGGCAAGCCTGCCGAAATCGTCGAGAAGATGATCGCTGGCCGTATCAGCAAGTTCCTGGCTGAAGCCAGCCTGGTTGAGCAAGCCTTCGTCAAGGATCCAGAAATCACCGTAGGTGCTCTGGCCAAGAAAGGCGGCGCTGAAATCGTTTCCTTCACTCGTTTCGCCGTAGGCGAAGGCATCGAGAAGAAAGAAGACAACTTCGCTGAAGAAGTAGCTGCACAACTGGCTGCTGCCAAGCAACAGTAAGACGGTTTTTCAACTGTCGCCCAGAAGAGGCTGCCCGCTCACGCGCGCAGCCTCTTTTCAAATGGGCAGGGCAATTTTGTTGTGTGACCTCGGAACCGGTTTACAAAGTCGTGTTCTGATGGCGCTGTGACAGCGTCAAGCTAGAGTGAACGCAGGCTGAAAACAGCCCGCAAAGAATTTTTAAAATACGCCGCAGGAGAGATTCGCAATGGCTCAGCAGGGCAGTGGTTATCAAGCTCGCTATAAACGCATTCTACTCAAGCTTAGCGGCGAGGCCCTGATGGGCTCGGAAGAGTTCGGGATCGACCCCAAGGTGCTGGATCGCATGGCGCTGGAAGTCGGCCAACTGGTCGGCATCGGCGTCCAGGTAGGCCTGGTAATCGGTGGTGGCAACCTGTTCCGTGGCGCCGCATTGAGCGCAGCCGGGATGGATCGGGTCACGGGCGACCACATGGGCATGCTGGCCACTGTGATGAACGCCCTGGCCATGCGCGACGCGCTGGAACGTGCGAATATCTCGGCCATCGTGATGTCCGCCATTTCCATGGTGGGCGTGACCGATCACTATGACCGTCGCAAGGCCATGCGCCACCTGAACTCCAAAGAGGTGGTGATTTTCGCGGCCGGCACCGGCAACCCGTTCTTCACTACCGACTCCGCAGCCTGCCTGCGCGCCATCGAGATCGATGCCGATGTCGTGCTCAAGGCAACCAAGGTCGACGGTGTTTACACTGCAGACCCGTTCAAGGACCCGCATGCCGAGAAGTTCGATCATCTGACTTACGATGAAGTGCTGGATCGCAAGCTGGGAGTGATGGACCTGACGGCCATCTGCCTGTGCCGCGACCACAAGATGCCGCTGCGGGTATTCAACATGAACAAGCCCGGCGCCCTGCTGAATATCGTGCATGGTGGCGCTGAAGGAACCCTGATCGAGGAAGGCGAACAATGATCAACGAAATCAAGAAAGACGCCCAGGAGCGCATGAAAAAGTCCCTGGAATCGCTGGCGCATGCATTCGGCCAGATCCGTACCGGCAAGGCCCACCCGAGTATCCTGGGCAGCGTGATGGTGCCTTACTACGGTACCGACACGCCGTTGAGCGGCGTTGCCAACGTTACCGTGAAGGATTCCCAGACCCTGCAGGTCGTGCCATTCGAGCGCAACATGCTCGGCGCCATCGACAAGGCCATTGGCAGTGCCGGTCTCAACCTCAACCCGACCAACCTGGGCGAGCTGCTGCTGATCAAGATGGCGCCGCTGACCGAGGAAACCCGCAAAGGCTTCACCAAGCAGGCGCGCGCCGCGGCCGAAGATGCACGGGTTGCCGTGCGCAACATCCGTCGCGACGCCCTGGGCGAGTTGAAGAAACTGACCAAGGACAAGGAAATCAGCGAAGACGAAGAGCGTCGTGGCAGCGCCGAAATCGACAAGCTGATCAAGGACTTTGAAGCTCAGATCGCCAAGGCGACTGAGGAAAAAGAAAAGGACTTGATGGCCGTTTAAGGGTCAGGCGTTTTCATGGAAAAGACCAAGCAGTCCGTGTTGTCCTCGGTGCCGCGCCATGTCGCGATCATCATGGACGGAAATAACCGCTGGGCAAAAAAAACGCTTTATGCCGGGTGTTGCCGGGCATAAAGCGGGTGTCGATGCGGTGCGTGCGGTGATCGAGGTGTGCGCTGAGGCCAAGGTCGAGGTGCTGACCCTGTTTGCCTTTTCCAGTGAAAACTGGCAGCGCCCGGCTGATGAGGTCAGCGCCTTGATGGACCTGTTCTTCAAGGCGTTGCGTCGTGAGGCCAAGCGCCTCAACGAGAACAACATCAGCTTGCGGATCATTGGCGATCGTTCGCGCTTCCATCCCGAGCTGCAGGCGGCAATGCGCGAGGCGGAAGCCATTACGGCCGGTCCCGATCGTTTCATCCTGCAGATTGCCGCCAACTATGGCGGGCAGTGGGACATCGCTCAGGCTGCCCAGCGCCTGGCGCGTGAGGTTCAGGCCGGTCATCTGCGCCCCGAGGACATCACGCCGGGTCTGTTGCAAACCTGCCTGGCAACCGGCGATCTGCCGTTGCCGGATTTGTGCATCCGTACCGGTGGCGAGCATCGCATCAGTAACTTCCTGTTGTGGCAACTGGCCTATGCCGAGTTGTATTTCTCCGACCTGTTCTGGCCGGACTTCAAACACGAAGCCATGCGCAATGCGCTGGCCGATTACGCATCTCGCCAGCGGCGCTTCGGTAAGACGAGCGAGCAGGTCGAGGCTGGAGCCCGGGTTTAATGCTTAAACAACGAATCATTACGGCACTGATCCTGCTGCCGATCGCTTTGTGCGGGTTTTTCCTGCTGGAAGGTTCGGGGTTTGCCCTGTTCATCGGTCTGGTGGTGAGCCTGGGAGCCTGGGAGTGGGCGCGCCTGGCCGGTTTCGAGGCGCAGCCGGCTCGGGTCGCCTTCGCCTTGGTGGTGGCGGCGATGTTGCTGCTCATGCACCTGGTGCCGGGCGTTGCTCCTTGGGTGCTGGGCGCTGCAGTGCTGTGGTGGGCGTTGGCGACCTTCCTGGTGCTGACTTATCCACGTACCAGCGAGCACTGGTCGGGCGTCGCGCCCAAGCTGCTGATCGGTCTGTTGATCCTGTTGCCGGCCTGGCAGGGCCTGGTGTTCATCAAGCAGCTGCCACTGGGCAACTGGTTGATCATGTCGGTCATGGTGCTGGTGTGGGGCGCGGATATTGGCGCCTATTTCTCCGGCAAGGCTTTCGGCAAGCGCAAGCTGGCGCCTCAGGTCAGTCCTGGCAAGAGCTGGGAAGGTGTGTATGGCGGCCTGGCCTTGAGCCTGGTGATTACCGCGGTGGTCGGGCTGGTGCGTGACTGGAGTGCCGGGCAGATCCTGCTGGGGTTGCTGGGGGCGGCCATCGTGGTGTTTATTTCCGTGGTCGGTGATCTGACCGAGAGCATGTTCAAGCGTCAGTCGGGCATCAAGGACAGCAGCAACCTGTTGCCGGGCCATGGTGGCGTGCTCGATCGGATCGACAGCCTGACGGCGGCTATCCCGGTGTTTGCGGTACTGCTGTGGATGGCCGGACTGTGAGTGCTGTCCAGCAGGTAACGGTTCTGGGGGCTACGGGCTCCATAGGGCTGAGTACCTTGGACGTTATTGCCCGTCATCCGGATCGCTACCAGGTGTTTGCCCTCACCGGGTTCAGTCGCCTGGCCGAGTTGCTGGCATTGTGCATTCGCCACGTGCCGCGCTTTGCGGTGGTGCCGGAGGCGGCTGCCGCCAGTCGTTTGCAGGAAGAGCTGCGGGCTGCCGGTCTCTCGACCCGGGTTCTGGTGGGTGAGCAAGGTTTGTGTGACGTCGCGTCGGCGCCTGAGGTCGATGCGGTGATGGCGGCGATTGTCGGGGCGGCCGGTTTGCGTCCGACCCTGGCAGCCGTTGAGGCCGGCAAGAAAATTCTGCTGGCCAACAAGGAAGCATTGGTGATGTCCGGCGCGCTGTTCATGCAGGCGGTGGGCAAGAGTGGTTCGGTGCTGCTGCCCATCGACAGCGAGCACAATGCAATCTTCCAGTGCATGCCTGCCGACTTCTCCCGGGGGTTGGGGGCAATCGGGGTGCGACGGATTCTGCTGACAGCCTCGGGTGGTCCGTTCCGTCAGACGCCGCTGGCCGAGCTTGAGCGTGTCTCGCCCGAGCAGGCTTGTGCCCATCCGAACTGGTCCATGGGACGCAAGATCTCCGTGGACTCGGCGAGCATGATGAACAAGGGCCTGGAGCTGATCGAGGCCTGTTGGTTGTTCGATGCCAGGCCTTCACAGGTTGAAGTGGTGGTGCATCCCCAGAGCGTGATTCACTCCCTGGTGGATTATGTCGACGGTTCGGTGCTGGCGCAGTTGGGTAATCCCGATATGCGCACGCCGATCGCCAATGCCCTGGCCTGGCCGGAGCGTATCGACTCTGGTGTTGCGCCGCTGGATCTGTTTGCGATTGCCCGCCTGGACTTCGAAGCACCCGACGAGCAGCGGTTTCCTTGCCTGCGGCTGGCGCGTCAGGCTGCCGAGGCGGGTGGCAGTGCGCCGGCGATGCTCAATGCGGCCAACGAAGTGGCGGTTTCGGCGTTTCTCGAACGGCGCATCCGTTACCCGGAAATCGCGAGTATCATCGACGAAGTTTTAGTCCGTGAACCTGTGGTCGCAGTCAATGAACTCGATGCGGTGTTTGCGGCGGACGCCAAGGCCCGGAGCCTGGCGGAACAATGGTTGCAGCGTAACGGGCGATAGGATGCGCGACCGCGCGAGTGGCGGCGAACAGGATTGCGGAGAAAGTAGATGAGCGCGCTCTATATGATTGTCGGCACCCTGGTAGCCCTGGGTGTGCTGGTCACCTTCCACGAATTCGGCCACTTCTGGGTCGCCCGCCGCTGTGGCGTCAAGGTGCTGCGCTTCTCCGTAGGCTTCGGCATGCCGCTGCTGCGCTGGCACGATCGTCGCGGCACTGAGTTCGTGATCGCCGCCATTCCGCTGGGCGGCTACGTGAAAATGCTCGATGAGCGTGAAGGCGAAGTGGCCGTCGAGGAGCTGGATCAATCCTTCAATCGCAAGTCGGTTCGCCAGCGCATTGCCATTGTTGCCGCGGGGCCGATTGCCAACTTCCTCCTGGCGCTGGTGTTCTTCTGGGGTCTGGCGATGCTGGGCAGCCAGCAGGTGCGGCCGGTTATCGGTGATGTGGAGGCGGGCAGTATTGCGGCGCAGGCGGGCCTTGCTGCCGGTCAGGAAATCGTCGCCATCGACGGTGAGCCGACCACTGGCTGGGCAGCGGTCAACCTGCAGCTGGTGCGTCGTTTGGGTGAAAGTGGCGCGCTGCAGGTGTTGGTGCGCGAGCAGGGCGCGACTGTGGAGTCGCCCCGTCAGCTGGTACTGGACAAGTGGCTCAAGGGGGCTGATGAGCCGGACCCTATCCGCTCCCTGGGGGTTCGCCCATGGCGGCCGGCCTTGCCGCCGGTGTTGGCCGAGCTGGACCCGAAAGGCCCGGCCCAGACGGCTGGCCTGAAAAGCGGTGATCGCCTGTTGGCCCTTGATGGGCAGCCGCTCAATGACTGGCAGCAGGTGGTCGATCGGGTGCGGATGCACCCTGGCAGCAAGATTGTGCTGCAGGTGGAGCGCGATGGCGCTCAGGTCGAGATCCCGGTGACTTTGGCCAGTCGCGGTGAAAGCAAGGCGCCCAGCGGTTATCTTGGGGCCGGGGTGAAGGCGGTAGACTGGCCGCCGGAGATGCTCCGCGAGGTCAGTTATGGTCCGCTGGAGGCCATTGGCGAAGGGGCCCGGCGGACCTGGACCATGAGCGTCCTGACCCTGGAATCACTGAAGAAAATGTTGTTCGGCGAGCTCTCGGTAAAAAACTTGAGTGGACCGATAACCATTGCTAAAGTGGCGGGCGCTTCTGCCCAGTCGGGCATTGCTGATTTCTTGAATTTCCTTGCTTATCTGAGTATTAGCCTGGGTGTTCTGAATTTGTTGCCCATCCCGGTACTGGATGGGGGGCATTTGTTGTTCTATCTGATCGAGTGGGCGCGTGGTCGTCCCTTGTCGGATCGGGTGCAAGGTTGGGGGATACAGATCGGTATCAGCTTGGTGGTCGGAGTCATGCTGCTTGCTCTGGTCAACGATCTGGGTCGTCTGTAACGCTTCGCTGAATTGCGAATCTGCCGCATTTTGCGGCAGTTTGTTTATTGCCAGTTGGAATAAGAAAGGACTTCATGAAACGTCTGCTGCTAACTGCGGTTCTCACCGTATTGATGATCGCCGAAGTTCACGCCGAGTCCTTCACTATCTCCGATATCCGCGTCAACGGCCTTCAGCGCGTTTCCGCGGGTAGCGTCTTTGGTGCCTTGCCGTTGAACGTCGGCGAGCAGGCGGACGACCGTCGCCTGGTGGAATCCACTCGTGCGCTGTTCAAAACCGGTTTCTTTCAAGACATCCAGCTGGGCCGCGATGGCAACGTCCTGGTCATTACGGTAGTCGAGCGGCCGTCGGTTGCCAGTATCGAGATCGAAGGCAACAAGGCGATCTCTACCGAAGACCTGATGAAGGGCCTGAAGCAGTCTGGCCTGGCCGAAGGCGAAATCTTCCAGCGTGCGACTCTCGAAGGCGTGCGTAACGAACTGCAGCGTCAATATGTCGCCCAGGGTCGTTACTCGGCCACCGTTGAGACCGAAGTGGTGCCGCAACCACGCAACCGCGTTGGCCTGAAGGTCAAGATCAACGAAGGTACGGTCGCTGCCATCCAGCACATCAACGTGGTGGGCAACACGGTTTTCCCTGATGAAGACCTGATCGGCCTGTTCGAACTCAAGACCACCAACTGGCTGTCGTTCTTCAAGAACGACGACAAGTACGCCCGTGAAAAGCTGTCCGGTGACCTGGAGCGTCTGCGTTCCTACTACCTCGATCGCGGCTATATCAACATGGATATCGCTTCGACCCAGGTGTCCATCACTCCGGACAAGAAGCACGTCTATATCACTGTCAACGTCAACGAAGGCGAGAAGTACAGCGTTCGTGACGTGAAGCTCAGCGGCGACCTGAAAGTCCCTGAAGACCAGGTCAAGGCGCTGTTGCTGGTGGAGAAGGGCCAGGTGTTCTCGCGCAAGCTGATGACCACCACTTCCGAACTGATCACTCGTCGTCTCGGTAACGAGGGTTACACCTTCGCCAACGTCAACGGCGTGCCTCAGCCGCATGATGAAGATCACACCGTGGACATCACCTTCGTGGTGGACCCGGGCAAGCGTGCCTACGTCAACCGCATCAACTTCCGTGGCAACACCAAGTCCGAGGACGAAGTTCTGCGTCGCGAAATGCGCCAGATGGAAGGTGGCTGGGCTTCGACCTACCTGATCGACCAGTCCAAGACTCGCCTGGAGCGCCTGGGCTTCTTCAAGGAGGTCAACGTCGAGACTCCGGCTGTTCCGGGTGTCGATGACCAGGTTGACGTGAACTACGCGGTGGAAGAACAAGCGTCCGGGTCGATCACCGCCAGCGTCGGTTTCGCCCAGAGTGCCGGTCTGATCCTTGGTGGTTCGATCACTCAGAACAACTTCCTGGGTACTGGTAACAAGGTCAGCATTGGCCTGACCCGCAGTGAATACCAGAGCCGCTACAACTTCGGCTACGTTGACCCCTACTGGACCGCCGATGGCGTGAGCCTGGGCTACAACGCCTTCTATCGCACCACTGACTACAAAGACCTCGACGTCAACGTTGCCAGCTATGCGGTGGACAGCCTGGGTGCCGGTGTCAGCGTGGGTTACCCGATCAGTGAGACTTCGCGTCTGACCTTCGGCCTGACTGCGCAGCAGGACAAGATCAAGACTGGTCAATACACAGTCGATGAGATTTTTAACTTCGTTAATGAACAGGGTAGTAGCTACCTGAACTTCAAAGCATCCGCAGGCTGGTCCGAATCGACTTTGAATAAGGGCGTACTGGCCACCCGAGGTCACTCCCAGAGTTTGGTTTTGGAGACCACTACTCCAGGCAGTGATTTGTCGTTCTTCAAACTTGATTACCGTGGCCAGATGTTCCAGCCGCTGACTGAAAACTACACCATGCGTTTCCATACCGAGCTGGGCTACGGTGATGGCTACGGTTCAACAAATGGTTTGCCGTTCTACGAGAACTACTATGCTGGTGGCTTCAACTCGGTTCGTGGTTTCAAGGACAGCACTTTGGGGCCGCGCAGTACCCCAAGTCGTGGTGCTGCTGTAACTGGTAATGCTGGAACTGTTTATGACACTGATCAGGATCCGCTGCCGTTCGGTGGTAACGTCTTGATCCAGGGTGGTGCCGAACTGTTGTTCCCGCTGCCATTCGTCAAGGATCAGCGTTCCCTGCGGACGTCGGTGTTCTGGGATGTGGGTAACGTGTTCGATTCCAAGTGCTCGAACGTGAAAAATACCAACGGCATTTCTTCCAAGACGCAGTGCAATGACATCAGCCTCAGCAACCTGGCCAGCTCCGTGGGCGTCGGTGTGACCTGGGTTACGGCCCTGGGTCCATTGAGCTTTGCCCTGGCGATGCCAGTGAAGAAACCGAATAACGCTGAGACCCAGGTGTTCCAATTCTCCCTCGGTCAGACTTTCTAATAGCCTGACCCAAGATAACGACAATGGATTTTGTAGGAGTGCATCGTGCGTAAGTTGACTCAATTGGTTCTCCTGGCCTCCGTTCTGGTCGCGAGCCCGGCGTTTGCCGAAATGAAAATTGCCGTTCTGAATTATCAGATGGCACTGCTGGAATCCGACGCGGCGAAGAAGTACGCAGTGGACGCCGAGAAAAAGTTCGGTCCGCAACTGACCAAGCTGAAAACCCTGGAAAGCAGCGCCAAGGGTATCCAGGATCGCCTGGTGGCCGGTGGCGACAAGATGCAGCAGGGCGAGCGTGAACGTCTGGAGCTCGAGTTCAAGCAAAAGGCCCGTGACTTCCAGTTCCAGTCCAAGGAACTGAACGAAGCCAAGGCTGTTGCTGACCGCGAGATGCTCAAGCAACTGAAGCCGAAGCTGGACAGCGCAGTTGAAGAAGTCATCAAGAAAGGCGGTTTCGATCTGGTCTTCGAGCGTGGCGCAGTGATCGATGTCAAACCTCAGTACGACATCACTCGCCAAGTTATCGAGCGCATGAATCAGCTGAAGTAAGCCATGACCGCAATTATAAAACTCGGCCAGTTGGCCGAGTTCCTCGGCGCTACCTTGCGTGGCGACGCGGAGAAGGAAATCACTGGGCTAGCCACCTTGCAGGAGGCTGGCCCAGCTCAGTTGAGCTTTTTGGCAAACCCGCAATATCGCAAGTACTTGGTGGACTGCCAGGCCGGTGCGGTGTTGCTGAAAGCCGCTGATGCCGAGGCCTATGCCGGCGACGCATTGGTGGTGGCCGATCCTTACCTGTCCTACGCCCGAATCTCCCATCTGTTCGACCCCAAGCCCAAGGCCCCGGCCGGCATTCACCCGTCCGCGGTGATTGCTGCTGATGCGCAGGTGGATCCAGCGGCCAGCATCGGCCCGTTTGCGGTGATCGAGAGTGGTGCTCGCATCGGTGCCGGAGTGACCATCGGCGCTCATTGCTTTATCGGTGCCCGCTGCGAGATCGGCGAGGGCGGCTGGCTGGCGCCAAGGGTCACCCTGTACCACGACGTACGCATCGGTAAACGAGTGGTTATCCAGTCGGGCGCGGTGCTGGGGGGCGAAGGCTTCGGCTTTGCCAACGAGAAAGGCATCTGGCAGAAGATCGCGCAGATTGGCGGCGTGACCATAGGTGACGATGTCGAGATTGGCGTCAACACCGCGATCGATCGTGGCGCCCTGGCCGACACCGTCATCGGCAATGGCGTGAAGCTCGATAACCAGATTCAGATCGCCCACAACGTTCAGGTCGGTGATCACACCGCCATGGCCGCTTGTGTGGGGATCTCCGGCAGCACCAAGATCGGCAAGCACTGTATGCTCGCCGGCGGTGTTGGGCTGGTCGGGCACATCGATATTTGTGACAACGTATTCCTCACTGGAATGACCATGGTGACTCACTCGATTACCGAGCCGGGTGCCTACTCTTCCGGTACGGCCATGCAACCTGCTGCCGAGTGGCGCAAGAGCGCGGCACGCATCCGTCAGCTCGATGATCTTGCGCGACGCCTGCGTCAGTTGGAAAAGCGCGTTGGGGGCGTGACCCCTGACGGCAATGCTTCATCAGATGGCTGATACCATTTCCATATCAAGTGTGCACAGCCGCTAGACGGCCTCCTTGATTTGCTAGAGGGGCGTGCGTTAGTCGCGCGCTCCCACTCTTTACTACAGGCTTCCCCCCGAAATGATGGACATCAACGAGATTCGCGAATACCTGCCTCACCGTTACCCTTTCCTGTTGGTGGATCGGGTAGTGGACCTGGATGTTGAGGGCAAGTGCATTCGTGCCTACAAGAATGTCAGCATCAACGAACCGTTCTTCAATGGTCACTTTCCTGCGCATCCGATCATGCCGGGCGTACTGATCATCGAAGCCATGGCTCAGGCTGCGGGCATTCTCGGTTTCAAGATGCTCGACGTGAAGCCAGCCGATGGCACCCTGTATTACTTCGTCGGTTCCGACAAGCTGCGCTTCCGCCAGCCAGTGCTGCCGGGCGACCAGCTGATTCTTGAGGCCAAGTTCATCAGCTGCAAGCGCCAGATCTGGAAGTTCGAGTGTCAGGCCTCGGTCGACGGCAAGCCGGTGTGCTCTGCTGAAATCATCTGTGCGGAACGCAAACTATGAGTTTGATTGACCCTCGCGCAATCATCGATCCGACGGCCATTCTGGCCGACGACGTTGAGGTTGGCCCGTGGTCGATCATCGGCGCTGGTGTGGAAATCGGCGAGGGTACAGTGATCGGGCCCCATGTCATTCTCAAGGGCCCGACCCGGATCGGTAAGCACAACCGCATCTACCAGTTTTCTTCGGTAGGTGAGGACACCCCTGATCTGAAGTACAAAGGCGAGGAAACCCGCCTGGTCATCGGTGACCACAACGTGATCCGCGAAGGCGTGACCATTCACCGTGGCACCGTCCAGGACCGTTCCGAAACCACCCTGGGCGATCACAACCTGATCATGGCCTACGCCCACATCGGTCATGACAGCGTCATTGGCAACCACTGCATCCTGGTCAACAACACAGCGCTGGCCGGCCATGTGCATGTCGACGACTGGGCGATTCTTTCCGGATTCACCCTGGTGCATCAGTACTGCCATATCGGCGCCCACAGCTTCTCCGGCATGGGCACCGCCATCGGCAAGGATGTACCGGCGTTCGTCACGGTGTTCGGCAACCCCGCCGAAGCCCGCAGCATGAATTTTGAAGGGATGCGCCGTCGCGGCTTCAGCGAGGATGCGATCCACGCACTGCGGCGCGCCTACAAGGTGGTTTACCGTCAGGGTCTGACCGTGGATCAAGCCTTGGCCGAACTGGCCGAAGCGGCGGTTGAGTTCCCGGAAGTCGCGGTGTTTCGTGACTCGATCCAGTCTTCGACTCGCGGCATCACCCGTTAATCATGAACACTCTGCGTATTGCGCTGGTGGCTGGCGAAGCCTCCGGCGACATTCTCGGCGCCGGTCTGATGCGAGCCCTCAAGGCTCAGCACCCGGCTGTCGAATTCATTGGCGTCGGCGGTCCGCTGATGCACGCCGAAGGTCTGACCTCCTACTTTCCCATGGAGCGCCTGGCGGTCATGGGCTTGGTCGAGGTGCTTGGGCGACTGCGTGAGTTGCTGGCGCGACGCAAGAAGCTGATCCAGACCCTGATTGCCGAAAAGCCGGATGTATTCATCGGTATCGATGCTCCGGATTTCACCCTGAATATCGAACTCAAGCTGCGTCAGGCCGGGATCAAGACCGTGCATTACGTCAGTCCGTCGGTCTGGGCCTGGCGCCAGAAACGGGTGCTGAAGATTCGCGAAGGGTGCGACCTGATGCTCACGCTGTTTCCCTTCGAGGCCCGGTTCTACGAAGAGAAAGGCGTACCGGTGAAGTTCGTCGGCCACTCTCTGGCCGATGCCATTCCGCTGCAGGCGGACCGAGCGGCGGCGCGTGCCGAACTGGGTCTGCCGGACGGGCCTCTGGTGGCCTTGATGCCCGGCAGTCGTGGCGGTGAAGTGGGGCGCCTGGGGGCCCTGTTCCTGGATGCCGCACAGCGCTTGCGTACCCTGCGTCCCGGCGTGCGCTTCATCATGCCGTGCGCCAGCCCGGAGCGTCGGCTCCAGCTCGAAGAACTGCTGGCCAGTCGTGACCTGCCGCTGACCTTGCTCGATGGCCAGTCCCACAAGGCCCTGGCCGCCTGTGACGCGGTGCTGATCGCTTCTGGCACCGCGACACTCGAAGCCTTGCTCTACAAGCGTCCAATGGTGGTGGCCTACCGTTTGGCGCCGCTGACCTTCTGGATTCTCAAGCGCATGGTCAAGAGTCCGTACATTTCCTTGCCGAACCTGCTGGCCCAGCGCCTGCTGGTGCCGGAGCTGTTGCAGGATGACGCCACCGCCGAAGCCCTCGCGCAGACCTTGTCGCCGTTGATCGAAGGCGGGGAAGAGCAGACCCGCGGTTTTGACGAGATCCACCGAACCTTGCGTCGCGACGCGTCCAACCAGGCCGCGCAAGCGGTACTTGAGCTGATCGGCAAATCACAATGAGTAACGCGAAGATGCAGATGGGCCTGGACTTCACCCTGGTGGCGGATGCCGAGGATCTGGTGGCCGGTGTCGATGAGGTCGGCCGTGGCCCCTTGTGCGGAGCCGTTGTCACTGCGGCGGTGATTCTCGATCCGAAACGGCCGATTCTTGGTCTCAATGATTCGAAGAAACTCACCGAGGCCCGTCGCGAGAAGCTGTTCGACGAAATCTGCGAAAAAGCCTTGAGCTGGTGCATTGCCCGGGCTGAAGTCGAGGAAATCGACGAACTGAATATCCTCCACGCCACCATGCTGGCCATGCAGCGGGCGGTGGAGGGACTGAGCGTGACCCCGAAGCTGGCAATGATCGATGGCAACCGCTGCCCCAAGCTGGCCATGCCCGCCGAAGCGGTGGTCAAGGGCGATAGCAAGGTTCCGGCGATTGCCGCGGCATCGATTCTGGCCAAGGTCAGCCGCGACCGCGAGATGGCTGCCTTTGAGCTGATCTACCCGGGCTACGGTATTGGCGGCCACAAGGGCTATCCGACGCCGGTGCACCTGGAGGCCCTGGCCCGCCTGGGACCGACCCCGATTCACCGGCGCTCCTTCGCCCCGGTGCGACAAGCCTATGAGGCCCTTGAGGCGCGGGGCGAGATTCCGTCCTGAGGCTGATGTTTTAGTCGAGGCCCGGTACAATCCGGGCCTTGTTGTTTTCGCGCTTATTACAGGATCATTATGCCGGCTTCATTCGTTCACCTGCGCCTGCACACTGAGTACTCCCTGGTCGACGGCCTGGTGCGGATCAAACCGCTGGTCAAAGCCCTGACCGGCATGGGCATGCCTGCGGTAGCGGTTACCGACCAGAACAACATGTGTTCCCTGGTCAAGTTCTACAAGGCCAGCATGGGTGCCGGGATCAAGCCGATCTGTGGTGCCGACCTATGGCTGTCGAACAAGGACCCGGACAATGCCCTGAGCCGCATCAGTCTGCTGGTGATGAATGCCGTGGGCTATCGCAATCTCACTGAGCTGATTTCCCGGGGCTTTATCGATGGCCAGCGCAACGGCCAGATCATCATCGAACGCGAATGGGTCGCGGAAGCCGCGGAAGGCCTGATCATGCTCTCGGCGGCCAAGGAGGGGGAGATCGGCATGGCGCTGATCGCCGGTGACCTGGAGGTCGCCGAGACCCTGGCCCGGGAGTGGATGACGGTATTCCCGGACCGTTTCTACCTGGAAGTGCAGCGTACCAACCGGCCCAATGATGAAGAGCAACTGCACGCCGCCGTGGCCCTGGCCG
Source organism: Pseudomonas sp. Os17 (assembly GCF_001547895.1). Lineage (NCBI taxonomy): Bacteria > Pseudomonadati > Pseudomonadota > Gammaproteobacteria > Pseudomonadales > Pseudomonadaceae > Pseudomonas > Pseudomonas sp. Os17. The sequence goes on from NZ_AP014627.1 coordinate 1,341,695, forward strand.
ACAAGATTGGCGCGCCGCTGGTGGCCACCAACGATGTGCGCTTTATCAAGCAGGAAGACTTCGAAGCTCACGAGACCCGGGTCTGCATCGGCGAAGGCCGGGCCCTGGACGATCCGCGTCGTTCGAAGAACTACAGCGACCAGCAGTACCTGAAAAGCGCCGAGGAAATGGCCGAGCTGTTCAGCGACCTGCCCGAGGCCCTGGAAAACACGGTCGAGATCGCCAAGCGTTGCAACATCGAGGTCAAGCTGGGCAAGCACTTCTTGCCCGACTACCCGATTCCCGATGGCATGACCATCGATGAGTACTTCCGCAAGGTTTCCTTCGACGGCCTGGAAGAGCGCCTCAGCGTGCTGCTGCCCAGGGACACCACCGAGGACTACGAGGCCAAGCGCCAGGTCTATGTCGATCGCCTGAACTTCGAGCTGGATATCATCATCCAGATGGGGTTCCCCGGTTACTTCCTGATCGTGATGGACTTTATTCAGTGGGCCAAGAACAACGGCGTGCCGGTAGGTCCCGGCCGGGGGTCGGGTGCCGGTTCCCTGGTGGCCTACGTGCAGAAGATCACCGACCTCGACCCGCTGGAATACGACCTGCTGTTCGAACGTTTCCTTAACCCGGAACGGGTATCGATGCCCGACTTCGACGTCGACTTCTGCATGGATGGCCGTGACCGGGTGATCGACTACGTGGCCGAGAAATACGGCCGCAACGCGGTGAGCCAGATCATTACCTTCGGTTCCATGGCGGCCAAGGCGGTGGTCCGCGACGTGGCGCGGGTCCAGGGCAAGTCCTATGGTCTGGCCGACCGTCTGTCGAAGATGATCCCCTTCGAAGTCGGCATGACGCTCGAAAAAGCCTACGAGCAGGAAGAGATCCTGCGGGACTTCATCAAGGTCGATGAAGAGGCGGCGGAAATCTGGGAAATGGCGCGCAAGCTCGAAGGCGTGGTGCGTAACGTCGGCAAGCACGCCGGTGGCGTGGTGATCGCGCCGACCAAGCTCACCGACTTCTCGCCGATCTACTGCGACGAAGAAGGCGGCGGCCTGGTAACCCAGTTCGACAAGGATGACGTCGAGGCGGCCGGTCTGGTGAAGTTCGACTTCCTCGGCCTGCGGACCCTGACCATCATCGATTGGGCGCTGAAAACCATTAACCGCGACCGCGCCAAGGTGGGCGAGGAACCGCTGGATATCGCCTTTATCCCGCTGGACGACAAGCCGACCTACAGCCTGTTGCAGAAAGCTGAAACCACCGCGGTATTCCAGCTTGAATCCCGGGGCATGAAGGAGCTGATCAAGAAGCTCAAGCCCGACTGCCTGGAAGACTTGATCGCACTGGTGGCCCTGTTCCGTCCGGGGCCGCTGCAATCGGGGATGGTGGATGACTTCATCAACCGTAAGCACGGTCGCGCCGAACTGGCCTACCCGCACCCCGACTATCAGTACGAGGGTCTGCGCCCGGTGCTGGCGCCGACCTACGGCATCATCCTATATCAGGAACAGGTGATGCAGATCGCCCAGGTCATGGCCGGTTACACCCTCGGCGGTGCGGACATGCTGCGTCGGGCCATGGGTAAGAAGAAACCCGAGGAAATGGCCAAGCAGCGTGGCGGTTTCATTGAGGGGTGCGCCAGCAACAACATCGACGCCGACCTGGCGGGTAACATCTTCGACCTGGTGGAAAAGTTCGCCGGTTACGGCTTCAACAAATCCCACTCCGCCGCCTACGGCCTGGTGTCCTACCAGACTGCCTGGCTCAAGGCGCACTACCCGGCGCCCTTCATGGCGGCGGTACTGTCTGCGGATATGCACAACACCGACAAGGTCGTGACCTTGATCGAGGAAGTGCGGACCATGAAGCTGCGCCTCGATGCGCCGGATGTGAACACCTCCGAGTTCAAGTTCACGGTGAACGACGAAGGCCGCATCGTTTATGGGCTTGGTGCGATCAAAGGGGTGGGCGAGGGGCCGGTGGAAGCCATCACCGAAGCCCGTGTCGAGGGGCCGTTCAAGGACCTGTTCGATTTCTGTGCCCGGGTCGACCTCAAGCGCATCAACAAGCGGACCCTGGATGGTCTGATTCGCAGTGGCGCCCTGGACCGTCTCGGCCCGCACTTCTTCGATGAGCCCAAGGCTTATCAGGCCAACATCGATCAGAACCGTGCCGTGTTGCTGGCGGCCATGGAAGAGGCGATCAAGGCGGCGGAACAGACCGCCCGGACCCACGACAGTGGTCACGCCGACCTGTTCGGCGGAGTGTTTGTCGAGGAAGACGCGGACGTCTATGCCAACCACCGCAAGGCCAAGGAACTGACCCTCAAGGAGCGCCTGAAGGGCGAGAAAGATACCCTTGGGCTGTACCTGACCGGGCATCCGATCGATGAGTATGAAGGCGAGATCCGTCGTTTCGCCCGTCAGCGCATCATCGATCTGAAGCCGGCCCGGGATACCCAGACGGTGGCGGGGATGATCATTGCCCTGCGGGTGATGAAGAACAAGAAGGGCGACAAGATGGGTTTCATCACCCTCGACGACCGCTCGGGACGGATCGAGGCCTCGTTGTTTGCCGATGCGTTCCATTCGGCGCAATCGCTGTTGCAGACCGATGCCATGGTGGTGGTGGAAGGCGAGGTGAGCAACGACGACTTCTCCGGAGGCTTGCGCTTGCGGGTCAAACGGGTGATGAGCATGGAGGATGCGCGGACCAACCTGGCGGAAAGCCTGCGCCTGAAAGTCCATACCGATGCCCTCAAGGGCGATCAGCTACGCTGGCTGGGTGAGTTGTTCAAGCGCCACCGCGGCGCGTGCCCGATCACCATGGAGTACAGCCGTAACGACGCCAAGGCCCTGCTGCAGTTTGGCGAGAACTGGCGGATCGACCCGGCGGACAGCTTGATTCAAGCCCTGCGTGACCAGTTCGGGCGAGACAACGTCTTCCTCCAATACCGTTGACGGAGAGGCGCCATCATTGCGCCTTGTCGTCACCTGAATTTTTAATCTCGACCTCAACGCGTCCGTCCCTTAAGGTAGGGCGCGAATAGACAACCGGCCGGCCCAAGCCCCCTTGGACGTCGAGCCCAGACGGACGCCTATGAACCCGAATTTTCTTGATTTCGAACAGCCGATCGCCGACCTGCAAGCCAAGATCGAAGAGTTGCGCTTGGTCGGTAATGACAATTCGCTGAATATCGGCGATGAGATTTCCCGCCTGCAGGACAAGAGCAACACCCTGACCGAGGACATCTTCGGCAAGCTCACCAGCTGGCAGATCGCACGTCTGGCACGGCACCCACGTCGTCCATACACCCTGGACTACATCCAGCACATCTTCACCGAGTTCGACGAGCTGCATGGCGATCGCCACTTCTCCGACGACGCGGCGATTGTCGGTGGGGTTGCCCGCCTGGACGAGCAGCCGGTGATGATCATCGGTCATCAGAAAGGCCGCGAAGTACGCGAGAAAGTGCGTCGCAACTTCGGCATGCCGCGTCCGGAAGGTTATCGCAAGGCCTGCCGCCTGATGGAAATGGCCGAACGCTTCAAGATGCCGATCCTGACCTTCATCGACACCCCGGGCGCCTATCCGGGCATCGACGCTGAAGAGCGCAACCAGAGCGAGGCCATTGCCTGGAACCTGCGGGTCATGGCGCGCCTGAAGACCCCGATTATCGCTACCGTGATCGGTGAGGGCGGTTCCGGCGGCGCATTGGCCATCGGCGTCTGCGACCAGTTGAACATGCTGCAATATTCCACTTATGCGGTGATTTCGCCGGAAGGCTGCGCCTCGATCCTGTGGAAAACCTCGGAAAAGGCTGCCGATGCGGCAGAGGCCATGGGCATCACCGCAGAGCGTCTGAAAGGCCTGGGCATTGTCGACAAGGTCATCAGCGAGCCACTGGGCGGCGCCCACCGTGATCCGGCGGCGGCTGCCGCTTCGATCCGTGCCGAGCTCAGCTCGCAGCTGGCGATGCTCAAGGAAATGGATAACGACACCTTGCTGGCCCGTCGTTATGACCGCCTGATGAGCTACGGTCTCTGATCGACTAGCGCTTTCCCCGATAGGGGCACGCTCGTTCGCGACCCAGGCGCCGCCATCGATTCGATGGCGGCGTCGTTGCTTATAGCGGGGCAAGTGACTGCGCCAGCCGGCCGCTCCTACAGGTTTCGATCGCTGCATGAACGCTCTCAGCCCCCAATTACTGCACAGTCTGAGGCCCTGGCTCGATGCCAAGGTCTGGCGTGTCGCCCTCTCCGGTGGTCTTGACTCCACTGTCCTGCTGCACCTGCTTGCCAGTCTGGCGCACCGGCAACGCTTGCCGACACTGCAGGCTGTGCATATCCACCATGGGCTGCAAGAAGCGGCGGATGCCTGGCCGGATCATTGCCAGGCGATCTGTGATGCCCTGGGCGTGCCCCTGAAAGTGATTCGCGTGCAGGTGCAGGCTGGTGCCAGTCTTGAACAGGCCGCCCGTGAGGCTCGATACGGGGCTTTTGCAGCGCTCACCGCGGCGCATGAACTGCTGCTGACGGCGCAGCATCGTGATGATCAGGCCGAAACCCTGCTGTTTCGTCTGTTGCGCGGAGCCGGGGTCCGGGGCTTGTCGGCAATGCCGATGTGCCGGCCTCTGGGGGGCGGGCAGTTGCTGCGACCTTTGCTTGGCGTGTCGCGTCAGGAGCTTGAGCGCTATGCCTCCGAGCATGGCCTGAGTTGGGTCGAGGACCCTTCGAATGCCGATCATCAGTATTCGCGCAACTACCTGCGGCATCAGGTCATGCCCTCTTTGCTGGCCCGCTGGCCTCAGGCCGCTACCTGCATGAGTCGCAGCGCCGCGCACCTGAGGGAGGCCCAGGGCCTGCTCGACGAGCTGGCGGCGCTGGACCTGTCGGCTGCCGAGGGCGGGGACTGTTTTTCCTGGCTTGGCCTGCCGTCGCTGGCCCTTGCGCCGTTGCAGGCCCTGTCCCCGGCCCGCCAGCGCAATGCCCTGAGCCATTGGCTGGGTGGTTTTGGCCGTTTGCCCGATACCGATCATTGGCACGGCTGGGAGAACCTGCGGGATGCCGGCGCCGATGGCCGGCCGCTGTGGCGCCTGGCCGATGGTGAGCTGCATCGTGCGTGCGGGCGGGTCTGGTGGTTGTCCGGTGCCTGGTTGCAGCCGGTGCAGGGGCCGGTTGAATGGCTGGATCCGACATGCCCATTGCGTTTGCCGGGCAATGGCCAGGTGTTTTTCAGTGGAAGGGCGCCCCAGGGACCGTTGCGCATAGGCTACCGACAGGGAGGGGAGGTCGTGCAGGTGGCAGGGCGCGGCCATCGTGACCTGAAGCGTTTGCTCAACGAAGCCGGGCTACCGGGTTTTGTCCGTGGCAGATTGCCGCTGTTGTATCAGGGGGAGCGGCTGTTGGCGCTGGCTAACCTGCCTGGGCCCGGCGCGGAACCTCTGGCCGACTGGCAATTGCATTGGCGACCACTGACCAGCGATCAAGGTTTGAGCTGAAAGGGGCTTTCCGGTAGACTACGCTCCCTTCTTGATACAACTTCTGTGGATTCGCCTGAATTGCAGGAGTTGCCGATTACCAAGCAGTCTTTGCTGGGCGATTCCAAAAAATGTGTAGCGAGCAACCTACCGGTGTTTTTGCATCCGGTCTGTCACCACGCGGCGGTTTTTTTGAAAGGTGCACTGTGATTAATGCAGGTGATCGGGGGCTTCGGCCTTCCTTCGCTTTCCCCGGCGGCACTGACCGCTTTAACGCAGACTTCTAGGGTTTTTCATGACGCGCTACATATTCGTCACGGGCGGTGTTGTTTCTTCATTGGGGAAAGGCATTGCCTCGGCTTCATTGGCGGCCATCCTGGAGGCGCGGGGGCTTAAGGTCACCATGCTCAAGCTGGACCCGTACATCAACGTCGACCCAGGCACTATGAGCCCGTTCCAGCACGGTGAAGTGTTCGTCACCCACGACGGCGCCGAGACCGACCTGGACCTGGGCCACTACGAGCGGTTCATCCGCACGACCATGACCCAGAACAACAACTTCACCACTGGCCGTGTCTACGAGCACGTACTGCGCAAGGAGCGCCGTGGTGACTACCTGGGCGCCACCATCCAGGTGATTCCGCACATCACCGACGAGATCAAGCGTCGCATCATCAAGGGCGCCGGCGATGCCGACGTGGCCCTGGTGGAAATCGGCGGTACCGTGGGCGACATCGAGTCGCAACCGTTCCTCGAAGCCATCCGCCAGTTGCGGGTCGAAGTCGGCTCCAAGCGCGCGATGCTGATGCACCTGACCCTGGTTCCGTACATCGCCACTGCCGGCGAAACCAAGACCAAGCCAACCCAGCACTCGGTGAAGGAGCTGCGCTCCATCGGCCTGCAGCCTGACGTGCTGATCTGCCGCTCCGACCATCCGGTGGATGTGTCCTCGCGTCGCAAGATCGCCCTGTTCACCAACGTTGAAGAGCGTGCGGTGATTTCCCTGGAAGACGTCGACACCATCTACAAGATCCCGGCCGTGCTGCACGCCCAGGGCCTGGATGACTTCGTCGTCGAGCGTTTCGGTCTGCAATGCAACGGCGCCGACCTGTCCGAGTGGGAAAAGGTGGTGGACGCCAAGCTCAACCCCGAGCACGAAGTCACCATCGCCATGGTCGGCAAGTACATGGAGCTGCTGGACGCCTACAAGTCGCTGATCGAAGCGATGAGTCACGCCGGCATCACCAACCGCACCAAGGTCAACCTGCGCTACATCGACTCCGAAGACATCGAGAACCAGGGCACCGCGCTGCTGGAAGGCGTCGACGCGATCCTGGTTCCGGGCGGTTTCGGCTTGCGTGGCGTGGAAGGCAAGATCACCGCTGTGCAATACGCTCGCGAGAACAAGGTGCCGTACCTGGGTATCTGCCTGGGCATGCAAGTGGCTGTCATCGAATTCGCCCGTAATGTCATGGGCTGGAAAGATGCCAACTCCACCGAATTCGATCGCGCCAGCGGTCACCCGGTCGTCGGCCTGATCACCGAGTGGGAAGATGCCACCGGCGCCGTCGAAGTGCGTAACGAAGCGTCCGACCTGGGCGGCACCATGCGCCTGGGCGCTCAGGAATGCTTGCTCGAAGCGGGCTCCAAGGTGCACGACTGCTACGCCAAGGACGTGATCGTCGAGCGTCACCGCCACCGTTATGAAGTGAACAACAAGTTGCTGCCGCAACTGATCGAGGCGGGCCTGAAGATCTCCGGTCGCTCGGGCGACGGCGCGCTGGTCGAAGTGGTCGAAGCTGCGGATCATCCATGGTTCGTCGCTTGCCAGTTCCACCCCGAGTTCACCTCGACGCCACGTGACGGTCACCCACTGTTCAGCGGTTTCGTCAAAGCTGCATTGGCTCAACACCAGAAGAAGGCTTGAACCTGATGGCGCAGAAGATCATCCGCGTAGGCAACATCGAGATCGCCAACGACAAGCCGATGGTGCTGTTCGGCGGCATGAACGTGCTGGAAAGCCGCGACATGGCGATGCAGGTCTGTGAAGAGTACGTGCGGGTGACCGAGAAGCTCGGGATCCCCTACGTGTTCAAGGCCAGCTTCGACAAGGCCAACCGTTCGTCGGTGACCTCCTACCGTGGCCCGGGCCTGGAAGAGGGCATGCGGATTTTCGAAGACGTGAAGCAGGCCTTCGGCGTGCCGATCATCACCGACGTCCACGAGCCGGCCCAGGCCGCCGTGGTCGCCGAAGTCTGCGACATCATCCAGTTGCCGGCGTTTCTCTCGCGGCAGACCGACCTAGTGGTGGCCATGGCCAAGACCGGCGCGGTGATCAACATCAAGAAGGCCCAGTTCCTCGCGCCCCAGGAAATGAAGCACATCCTGAGCAAGTGCGAAGAGGCGGGCAACGATCAGTTGATCCTCTGCGAGCGCGGTTCCAGCTTCGGCTACAACAACCTGGTGGTGGACATGCTCGGCTTCGGCATCATGAAACAGTTCGAGTACCCGGTGTTCTTCGACGTTACCCATGCCCTGCAGATGCCGGGCGGTCGCGCCGACTCCGCTGGCGGTCGTCGGGCCCAGGTCACCGACCTGGCCAAGGCCGGCATGAGCCAATCCCTGGCGGGTCTGTTCCTGGAAGCCCATCCGGATCCCGACCACGCCAAGTGCGACGGTCCCTGCGCCCTGCGTCTGGACAAGCTTGAGCCGTTCCTGGCTCAGCTCAAGGCTCTGGACGAACTGGTCAAGAGTTTCCCCACGGTAGAAACCGCGTAAAAAACGGCGACTTCCTCTGTAGGAGCCGGCTGACCGGCACCGCGTTTTCGCGGGCCTGTTCGCCGGCAAGCCGGCTCCTATGAACCAGCAGTTTGACCCACAAGTTATAAATCGAGCGGTACTCAGCGTTTTCGTCAACTTTGGAGTGTTTACAACAATGGCAAAAATCGTCGACATCAAAGGTCGTGAAGTTCTCGACTCCCGTGGCAACCCCACTGTCGAAGCGGACGTGCTTCTCGACAACGGCATCATCGGCAGTGCTTGCGCGCCGTCCGGTGCCTCCACCGGCTCGCGCGAAGCGCTGGAGCTGCGTGATGGCGACAAGAGCCGTTACCTGGGCAAGGGCGTGCTCAAGGCGGTAGCCAACATCAACGGTCCGATCCGCGATCTGTTGCTGGGTAAAGACCCGATCGACCAGAAAGCGCTGGATCACGCGATGATCGCCCTGGACGGTACCGAGAACAAAGCCTCCCTGGGCGCCAACGCCATCCTCGCCGTGTCCCTGGCTGCGGCCAAGGCTGCTGCCCAGGACCAGGACCTGCCGCTGTACGCCCACATCGCCAACCTCAACGGCACTCCAGGCGTCTACTCGATGCCTGTACCGATGATGAACATCATCAACGGTGGCGAGCACGCCGATAACAACGTCGACATCCAGGAATTCATGGTGCAGCCAGTCGGCGCCAAGTCTTTCTCGGAAGGTCTGCGCATGGGCACCGAGATTTTCCATCACCTCAAAGCCGTGCTGAAGGCCCGTGGCCTGAACACTGCGGTGGGTGACGAAGGTGGCTTCGCCCCGAACCTGGCCTCCAACGAAGACGCGCTGAAAGTCATCTCCGAAGCCGTGGCCAACGCCGGTTACACCCTGGGCACCGACGTGACCCTGGCTCTGGACTGCGCCGCCAGCGAATTCTATGAAGACGGCAAGTACAACCTGTCCGGCGAAGGCCAGGTGTTCACCGCCGAAGGTTTCGCCGAGTACCTCAAAGGTCTGACTCAGCGCTACCCGATCATCTCCATCGAAGACGGCCTGGACGAGTCTGACTGGGCGGGCTGGAAGATTCTTACCGACAAGATCGGCGACAAGGTGCAACTGGTCGGTGACGACCTGTTCGTGACCAACACCAAGATCCTGAAAGAAGGCATCGACAAGAAGATCGCCAACTCGATCCTGATCAAGTTCAACCAGATCGGCACCCTGACCGAAACCCTGGAAGCCATCCAGATGGCCAAGGCTGCCGGTTACACCGCCGTGATCTCGCACCGTTCCGGCGAAACCGAAGATTCGACCATTGCCGACCTGGCCGTGGGCACCTCGGCTGGCCAGATCAAGACCGGCTCCCTGTGCCGTTCCGATCGCGTATCCAAGTACAACCAATTGCTGCGTATCGAAGAGCAATTGAACGGCAAGGCCAAGTACAACGGTCGCGGCGAGTTTCGCGGCTAAGCAGTAGATGGTAAAAAGACACCGGATTGTGTCGGGAAAATCGCGACAGCGAGTTTTTTGCCACTAATCTGATGCCTTAAGAGCACAAGCCTGGTTCTTCCAGGCTTCGTGCTATCAGTAGGTCCGAAGTTGTTGGCATGGCTGTCTTTTTTCACTGGATACCCGATATTCGATGCGCAGTCCCAATTGGTTGTTCCTGGTCTTGCTCTTGCTGCTGGCCGGCTTGCAGTACCGCCTGTGGGTGGGGAACGGCAGCTTGGCCCAGGTAGCTGACCTGACTCAGCAGATTGCCGACCAGCACGCTGAAAACGAGCGTCTGCTGGAGCGAAATCGCGTACTCGATGCGGAAGTCATGGAGTTGAAGAAGGGCATGGAGACCGTGGAAGAGCGGGCTCGCCATGAGCTGGGCATGGTCAAGGAGGGTGAAACCCTCTACCAGTTGGCCCAATGAGCAATCGGCTACCGGCCTTCTGGGCCGTGATTCCTGCCGCGGGCGTCGGTGCCCGCATGGCCGCGGACCGTCCCAAGCAGTACCTGCAACTGGGCGGACGCACAATTCTCGAACACAGCCTCGGCTGTTTTCTCGATCATCCCGGCCTCAAGGGGCTGGTGGTCAGTCTGGCGCTGGATGATCCCTACTGGCCGACCCTGGCCTGCGCCCACGATTCGCGGATTCAGCGGGTCGAAGGTGGCGCCGAGCGCTCCGGTTCGGTGCTCAATGCCCTGCTTCATCTGCACGCCCAGGGCGCGGCCGACGAAGACTGGGTGCTGGTTCACGATGCCGCGCGCCCCAATCTTTCCCGAGATGACCTGGACAAGTTACTGGGCGAGTTGGCGCACGACCCGGTGGGCGGGCTGCTGGCGGTGCCGGCCCGGGACACCCTGAAGCGGATCGACAAGCACGGAAGGGTTCTGGAAACCGTGGATCGCAGCCTGATCTGGCAAGCCTACACACCGCAGATGTTCCGGCTTGGCGCGCTGCACCGGGCCCTGGCCGACAGCCTGGTGGCCGATGTGGCGGTCACCGATGAGGCTTCGGCAATGGAATGGGCCGGGCAGGCGCCACGCCTGATCGAAGGCCGCTCCGACAACCTCAAGGTCACTCGTCCCGAGGACCTTGAGTGGCTGCGCCAGCGTTGGTCCAATCGGCGCTGATCGCGGGCGGCCGACGAACCTCGTAGCCGCTGCCGCAGGCTGCGAACGACTCCGAAGGAGGCGCCGCTCTTGAAACCTGAAGGCCCTGCGGGCCTTGTCGCAGCCTGCGGCAGCGGCTACACATCGCGGTATTCCGGGCGTTCGGCCAAGCCGTGCTTGAGATAGTCCACCAGCTTGCGCACTTTCGGCGACAGATGCCGTTGCTGCGGGTACAGCGCCCAGACCGCGGTATTGGGCGGCTGGTGAGCGTCCAGCAAGGAAACCAGCGTACCGTCCTGCAGGTGCTCCAGCACGTAGTAGTCCGGCAGTTGGCAGAGCCCGACGCCTTGTAACGCCGCATCCAGCACTGCCTGTCCGCTGTTGCAGCGCCAGTTGCCTTGCACCCGTTGCGAAAATTCGCGCCCATCGACCTCCAACTGCCAGATATCCGAGCTGCCAATCAGGCAGTTGTGCCGGCTCAATTCCGACAGGCTGTGAGGGCGGCCATAGCGCTCCAGATAGGAGGGCGATGCACATAGGTACATGCGGCGTGGTGCCAGGCGAGTGGCGACCAGGCGTGAGTCCTGCAGGCGTCCCAGGCGAATGGCCAGGTCGAGCCCCTCGTGCACCAGGTCCAGAGGCCGGTTGCTCAATTCGATGTCCACCCGCAACTGTGGATAAAGGCTCATGAAGCGCGTGACCAGTGGCACGATGAACCGCTCGCCATAGGCCACTGCGCAAGTCATGCGCAGCATGCCCTTGGGCTCGCTGGTCAGGTCCCCTACGGCGCGCAACGCTTCCTCGCGACCGTCCTGCAAGCGTTGGCAATGCTGGAGGAAGGTCTGTCCGGCCTCGGTCAGGGTGACGCGACGGGTACTGCGATACAGCAGGCGGGTCTGCAAGCGCTCTTCGAGGCGCGCCACCTGGCGGCTGATGTGAGATGAGGAAACCCCCAGGCGCTCGGCAGCGGCAGTGAACTGGCTGCATTCGGCAACCGCGACAAATTCGTCGATGCCTTCCCAACGGTTTTCGCTCATTGATTATCCCTGCATGGCAATAATGTTTTGCTTTTGCCTGGATTATTCATCGCATTGCGCTGTTTTACACTCACTGCCTCGTTTTTATTCGCTGGAGAGTCAGGATGATCAAGTCACGTGCTGCCGTAGCCTTCGAGGCCAAGAAGCCCCTGGAAATCGTCGAAGTGGATGTCGCCATGCCCAAGGCCGGCGAAGTGCTGTTGCGGGTCGTCGCTTCCGGCGTCTGCCACACCGACGCCTACACCCTGTCCGGCGCCGATCCGGAAGGCATCTTTCCGGCGATCCTCGGCCATGAGGGTGGTGCAGTCGTAGAAGCGGTGGGTGAGGGCGTGACCTCGGTGGCCGTGGGCGATCATGTGATTCCGCTGTACACCCCGGAATGCGGCCAGTGCAAATTCTGCCTGTCGGGCAAGACCAACCTCTGTCAGGCCATTCGTGCAACCCAGGGCAAAGGCTTGATGCCTGACGGCACCACGCGCTTTTCCTACAAAGGCCAGCCCATTTTCCACTACATGGGCACCTCGACATTCTCCGAGTACACCGTGCTGCCGGAAATTTCCGTGGCCAAGATCCCCAAGGAAGCGCCGCTGGAAAAGGTCTGCCTGCTGGGTTGCGGCGTGACCACTGGCATTGGTGCGGTGATCAACACCGCCAAGGTCAAGGCCGGTGACACCGTGGCCATCTTCGGCCTGGGCGGCATTGGCCTGTCGGCGGTAATCGGCGCGGTCAAGGCCAAGGCCGGGCGCATTATTGCCATCGATATCAACCCGGCCAAGTTCGAGATCGCCAAGCAACTGGGCGCTACTGACTGCGTCAACCCCAAGGACTTCGATCGTCCGATCCAGGAGGTCATTGTCGACATGACCGACGGCGGCGTGGATTTCTCCTTCGAATGCATCGGCAATGTCCAGCTGATGCGCGCCGCGCTGGAATGCTGCCACAAGGGCTGGGGCGAGTCGGTGATCATTGGGGTGGCCGGTGCCGGCCAGGAAATTTCGACCCGTCCCTTCCAGTTGGTGACCGGTCGCGTATGGCGTGGTTCGGCTTTTGGCGGCGTGCGTGGTCGCAGCGAACTGCCAAGCTACGTGGAAATGTCCCAGACCGGCGAAATCCCGCTGGATACCTTCATTACTCACACCATGGGCCTGGAAGACATCAACAAGGCCTTCGACCTGATGCACGAAGGCAAGAGCATTCGTTCGGTCATTCATTTCTAAGAGCAGCGGCAAGCGGCAAGCCACAAGCACCAAGAAGGGATTCCCACTTGCGGCTTGTAGCTTGCGGCTTGTGGCTGGAGGTCTGCCATGAGTCTGGAAAACCTTTCCTGCCAGAAGAGCTTCGGCGGCTGGCACAAACGCTACAAGCATCATTCCCAGGTGTTGGGCTGCGACATGGTGTTCGCGGTGTATTTGCCGCCCCAGGCGGAACAGGGCGGCAAGCTACCGGTGCTTTACTGGTTGTCCGGCCTGACCTGCACCGACGAGAACTTCATGCAAAAGGCCGGCGCCCAACGGCTGGCGGCGGAGCTTGGTCTGATCATCGTCGCTCCGGATACCAGCCCTCGCGGCGCCGGCGTGCCCGGTGACCCTGAGGGCGCCTGGGACTTTGGCCTGGGAGCCGGGTTCTATCTGAACGCGACCCAGGAGCCCTGGGCCCAGCATTATCGGATGCATGACTATGTGGTGAACGAACTGCCGGAATTGGTAGAGGCGCATTTTCCCGCGTCGCAGAAACGTGGGATCAGCGGGCACTCCATGGGCGGTCATGGGGCATTGGTCTGTGCCTTGCGTAATCCCGGTCGCTATCAGTCGGTTTCGGCGTTCGCTCCTATCAGTAATCCCATGGATTGTCCTTGGGGGCAGAAGGCGTTTTCCCGTTACCTGGGTGAGGAACGTTCACGCTGGCGTGAATGGGATGCCAGCGTACTGCTTGCCGAAGCCAGGGAAAAACTGACGTTGCTGGTGGATCAAGGGGATCGAGATGACTTTCTCGCCACCCAGCTCAAGCCAGAAGTGCTGCAGCAGGCGGCCAGGAGCGCCGGCCATCAGCTGACGCTGCGGATGCAGCCGGGCTACGACCACAGCTACTTCTTCATCGCCAGCTTTATCGACGATCACTTGCAGCACCATGCACGTGCTCTTAACGCCTAATGCCTGCCAAAGCAGGTAGAATCACGCCCTGACTTTTTCGGGGCGTTTTTTTATGCGTATTGGCCACGGCTACGATGTGCACCGTTTCGCTGAGGGCGACTTCATTACTTTGGGTGGTGTGCGCATCGCCCATCATTGCGGCTTGCTCGCCCACTCCGACGGTGACGTGTTGTTGCACGCGCTCAGTGATGCCCTGCTGGGCGCTGCGGCGCTGGGGGACATCGGCAAGCATTTTCCGGACACCGATCCGCAGTTCAAAGGTGCCGACAGCCGCGTCCTGCTGCGTCATGTTGTCGCGCTGATCCACGCCAAAGGCTGGAAGGTCGGCAACGTCGACAACACCATCGTCGCCCAGGCCCCGAAAATGGCGCCTCATATTGAAACCATGCGGGCCTTGATTGCCGAGGACCTGCAAGTTGAACTGGACCAAGTGAACGTGAAGGCCACCACCACTGAAAAACTCGGTTTCGTCGGCCGCGAGGAAGGTATCGCGGTGCACTCCGTGGCCTTGTTGCTGCGCCCATGAATGAATCGCAACTGTTGGGCCCGCGGGCCTATGGTGACGCCCTGGGCAGCGCGGTGCTCAAGGCCACTGCCGAAGATTTCCAAGTCGATGAAGTGCTCGATATCCCGCTGAGCGGTGAAGGCGAGCACCTGTGGCTGTGGGTGGAAAAGCGTGGCCTGAATACCGAAGAGGCCGCGCGGCGGATTGCCAAGGCCGCCGGAGTATCGTTGCGCACCGTCAGCTACGCCGGGCTCAAGGATCGCCAGGCGCTGACTCGCCAATGGTTCAGCGTGCAACTGCCGGGCAAGGCTGACCCGGATCTTGGCGCTGCGGAAAACCACACCCTGAAAATCCTCAAGGCTACCCGCCACAAGCGCAAGCTGCAGCGCGGTGCCCATGCGGCCAACGGTTTTACCCTGCGCCTGACAGAGCTCACGGCGGATCATGCGGCCATCGATGAGCGTTTGCGCCAGATCGCCCAGCACGGGATTCCCAACTATTTTGGCGCCCAGCGGTTTGGCCACGACGGCGGCAACCTGGTGGATGCCCGTAGCTGGGCCGCGCGCCAGGCCTTGCCAGAGCAGCGCAATGTGCGTTCGCGCCTGCTTTCCACGGCCCGCAGCTATCTGTTCAATCAGGTGCTGGCGGCACGGGTGGCAGACGGCAGCTGGCAGCAGGCGCAAGTCGGTGACCTGCTGGCGTTTACCGACAGTCGCAGTTTTTTCATGGCCGGGCCTGACGAGTGCTCGGACCCGCGCCTGGCGATTCTCGACCTGCACCCCACCGGTCCGTTGTGGGGCGAGGGCGCCTCTCCGGCGAGCGGTGTGTCCTACGAGCTTGAGCAACAGATTGCCGGCCGTGAGGCGGCACTGTGTGATTGGCTGATCAGAGCCGGCATGAGCCACGAACGACGCATCCTGCGGCTGCCCATTGGCGGTTTGACGTGGCATTATCCCGAGCCTGACATTCTGCAACTGGAATTCGTCCTGCCGGCCGGGTGTTTCGCCACCGCATTGGTGCGTGAACTCGTCGATCTGGTGCCGGTGGGGCAGACGGACAGCTCATGCGTATTCTGATTTCTAACGATGATGGGGTAACCGCACCCGGTATCGCCGCGCTGCATGCTGCGCTGGCGGATTACGCCGACTGTGTGGTGATCGCACCGGACCAGGACAAAAGCGGCGCCAGCAGCTCGCTGACGCTTGACCGTCCGTTGCATCCGCATACCCTCGGCAATGGCTTCATCAGCATCAACGGCACGCCGACCGACTGTGTGCACCTGGGGCTCAACGGCCTGCTGGAGCATGAGCCGGACATGGTGGTGTCGGGGATCAACCTGGGGGCCAACCTCGGGGATGACGTGCTGTACTCCGGAACGGTCGCCGCAGCCCTGGAAGGGCGCTTTCTGCAGCGTCCGGCGATTGCCTTTTCGCTGGTGTCGCGGCAGGTGGAAAACCTTGCCACGGCGGCCCATTTCGCGCGCAAGCTGGTGCAGGCTCAGGGCTTGCTGGATTTACCACCACGGACGGTGTTGAACGTGAATATTCCCAACCTGCCACTGGATCATATTCGTGGCATACAGCTGACCCGCCTGGGCCATCGCGCGCGCGCGGCGGCACCGATGAAGGTCGTCGATCCCCGCGGCAAGTCGGGTTACTGGATTGCCGCCGCCGGAGATGCCGAAGATGGCGGCCCGGGCACCGATTTTCATGCGGTGATGCAAGGTTATGTCTCCATCACTCCGTTGCAGCTGGATCGCACGTTCAATGACGCGTTCCGGAGCCTGGACGGCTGGTTGGAGGGGCTGCGCTGATGGCTCGTGAGCAAGACGATTTGCTGCGACGGGGGATCGGCATGACTTCCCAGCGTACCCGCGAACGCCTGATTCAACGGCTCTACGATGAAGGGCTGTCCAATCCACAGGTATTGGAAGTCATTCGTCGTACGCCGCGGCACCTGTTCGTTGATGAAGCCCTGGCCCATCGGGCCTATGAAGACACGGCCCTGCCGATCGGCCACAACCAGACCATCTCCCAGCCTTACATGGTGGCGCGCATGAGCGAGCTGCTGCTGGAGGCCGGCCCTCTGGACAAGGTCCTGGAGATAGGCACCGGGTCCGGCTACCAGACGGCGGTGCTGTCGCAGTTGGTGGAGCGGGTGTTTTCGGTGGAGCGGATCAAGGTCCTGCAGGACCGTGCCAAGGAACGGCTGCAGGAGTTGAACCTGCGCAATGTGGTGTTTCGCTGGGGTGACGGTTGGGAGGGCTGGCCAGCCTTGGCGCCTTACAACGGCATCATCGTGACCGCTGTGGCCACTGATGTTCCCCAGGCGCTGCTCGACCAGCTGGCTCCGGGCGGACGCCTGGTGATTCCGGTGGGGGCAGGAGAAGTGCAGCAGTTGATGCTGATCATTCGAGAAGAACACGGCTTTGCCCGGCATGTCCTGGGGGCGGTGCGTTTTGTGCCTCTGCTCAATGGGCCGCTGGCCTGAGTATTTGTCGGGGCTGGGTGAATTCTGTTTGAAGCGCTGTGTCTTAGTGCCGTATTGATCGTCAATGAGTCTGGTGGCCTTCAATGGTCATTTCTTGCCACTGTGTGGTGCGCTTTGCCAGCGGTAAAGCGCGGTCGTCCAGTTATACTTGCGTCATTTCACGCCTGAGCAAGGCAATCTATATCGTCAACCACCATAAAGGGAGCGGCGGGTGAGTCTCACAGTCATTGCGCAGCGAATAGGTATATCAAGCTTTCAGCGACTGATGATTGGCCTTGTCTTGAGTTCCTTGTTGGTCGGTTGTTCCAGTACCAAGTCCAGCAGCGTAGGTGTGGTTGAGCGCAGTAATACCGCCGCGCCTCAGCGTCCGACAGTCACGACTGGGCAATATGTGGTGCGTCGTGGCGACACCTTGTTCTCCATTGCCTTCCGCTATGGCTGGGACTACAAGGCATTGGCCGCTCGCAACAATATTGCCGAGCCCTATACCATCCATCCCGGGCAAACCATTCGCTTTGATGGCCGCACTGGCGCAGCGCCGGCCACGGTGGTTACCAGTACCCAGTCCGGTGCCTCGTCGTCGAGCAAGACCACGGTTATTCGTCGTCCCGTTGGTGCTGCTACGGCCCCCGCAACGGCTCCAGCATCGGGCACCGCAGCCCCCGCAGCCCCCGCGGCCAGCAAGCCGGCGCCTGCCCCGGTTACGCCTGCGGGCCCCGCACCGACAGGTTGGGGCTGGCCTTCAAACGGCGTTCTGATTGGAAAATTCTCTTCAAACGGTAGTTTGAATAAAGGCATTGATATCGCCGGGGATTTGGGACAGCCTGTTTTAGCTGCGTCTGATGGGACGGTGGTTTACGCCGGGAGTGGCTTAAGGGGCTACGGCGAATTAGTCATCATCAAACACAACGAAACCTACGTCAGTGCTTACGGCCACAACCGCAAGCTATTGGTTCGGGAGGGACAGCAGGTCAAAGTCGGACAGACAATTGCCGAGATGGGATCAACTGGTACAGACCGGGTGAAACTGCACTTTGAGATTCGCCGACAAGGTAAACCTGTAGATCCGCTGCAATTCCTGCCACGACGTTGATCCGTCACCAGCCTGTTCCACTCACGTAGAGGGAACAGGCTCCAGCGTTGCCAAGGATTAAGGCGCCGCTTGAGCCTGAGGTCGAACTCACCAAAGGACTATAACAATGGCTCTCAGTAAAGAAGTGCCGGAGTTTGACATCGACGATGAAGTTCTCCTTATGGAGAGCAGTATCGATATGGATTCGATGTCGAATAATGAGGGGGCAACTCCACCTTCCGTTCGCGCCAAATCCAAAAGCTCCGCATCACTTAAGCAACACAAGTACATTGATTACACGCGCGCCCTCGATGCGACGCAGTTGTATCTCAATGAAATCGGTTTTTCTCCATTGCTCTCTCCTGAAGAGGAAGTGCACTTTGCGCGTTTGTCGCAGAGTGGCGACCCGGCCGGGCGCAAACGCATGATTGAAAGCAACTTGCGCCTGGTGGTGAAAATCGCCCGGCGCTATGTCAATCGCGGCTTGTCGCTGCTGGACCTGATCGAAGAGGGCAACCTCGGCCTGATCCGGGCAGTTGAGAAGTTCGACCCGGAACGCGGTTTCCGCTTTTCGACCTACGCCACCTGGTGGATTCGTCAGACCATCGAACGGGCGATCATGAATCAGACCCGCACCATTCGGCTGCCGATTCATGTGGTCAAAGAGCTCAACGTCTACCTGCGCGCCGCCCGTGAGTTGACGCAAAAACTCGATCATGAACCCTCTCCCGAAGAAATCGCCAACCTGCTGGAGAAGCCGGTGGCCGAAGTCAAACGCATGCTCGGTCTGAATGAGCGGGTTTCTTCGGTTGATGTCTCGCTGGGACCGGATTCGGACAAAACCCTGCTGGACACCCTGACGGATGACCGTCCGACGGATCCTTGTGAGCTTTTGCAGGACGACGATCTGTCACAAAGCATCGATCAATGGCTTTCCGAACTGACTGAAAAGCAGCGTGAAGTTGTGGTTCGCCGCTTTGGTCTGCGGGGTCACGAGAGCAGCACGCTCGAAGACGTCGGCCTGGAGATCGGCCTGACCCGCGAGCGGGTTCGGCAGATTCAGGTTGAAGGGCTCAAGCGCCTGCGGGAGATCCTTGAGAAGAATGGCCTGTCCAGTGAGTCGCTGTTCCAGTAGCTTCTGGAACTGATTCGCAAGAGCCCCGATTCGTTCGGGGCTTTTTATTGGCTAAGTGTTTTGGCCCTGAGTGCGCGGATTCTGATCAAGGATGGGATTACTCTTAACTTGCGTGTAAGCAATAGATTACTTTTTCGTAGGTGTTCGGTTCGCTAGTGCTTCAGGCTTGCCTAAAACACCTTAGGCTATTTTTTATCTATTTGATTTATAAGGGTATTTTTTATTTTTCCTGTTGGCCTTCGACAGTATTTCCCGGGATAGGTGCGATTGCTCTTATCAGGGAACTCTCTAATATCAGCCCTGTGTCGACGGATAGACACAGCCATCAAGGACGATGGTCAGGACATCGCAGGAAGCGATTCATCAGGACGATGAAAAGGAACACAGGGACTAGGGAAAAAGTGGGCGGGTCATACCGCCCCTTTTTTTTGCCTGGCGAAAAGTCCCCAATCGCAAGAACCCCCTTCCCAGAAACGCAAAAAGGCCCGCAAGGGGCCTTTTCAGGAACGCGGGGCAATCAGCGTTCGAGGTCTTTGATCTTGCCTTTGACGCCATCCCACTCTTCGGCATCCGGCAACGGTTCTTTCTTTTCAGTGATGTTCGGCCAGATCTCTGCCAGCTCGACGTTCAACTGAATGAATTCCTGCATTTCTTCCGGGACTTCATCCTCGGAGAAAATAGCTACAGCGGGGCACTCAGGCTCGCACAGCGCGCAGTCAATGCACTCATCCGGGTGAATCACCAGGAAGTTCGGGCCTTCGTAAAAGCAGTCCACCGGACAGACTTCTACGCAGTCGGTGTACTTGCACTTGATGCAGTTGTCGGTGACGACGAAGGTCATTTCTAATTCTCTCCTCAGGCGGCGGCAGCGGAGCCCCAACATGACGGGGTCGCCAGGTTTGGGAGCGATAGTCTGCGAACCAGGCTAATAGTCCGCAGCATCCCAAACCGCGCGAGATTCTAACAGCTTGAAGGCGTTCGCGTTAGATGCGCGTCTTCAATGTATAGAGCATTTCCAGCGCTCGGCGCGGGGTCATGTCATCCAGATCCAGCTTGGCCAGTTCGTCCAGTACCGGATGCGGCAGGCTGGCGAACATGTCGCTTTGCTGCGGAACCGAGGATTTACCCGGTGCTGGAGGCGCCACCTCATGGGGCAAACTGGTGGTTTCCAGACGGCTCAAGTGCTCCCTGGCGCGGCTGATGACAGCGCTGGGAACCCCGGCCAGCTGGGCTACCGCCAGGCCGTAGCTCTGGCTGGCAGGTCCTGGCAGGACGTGGTGCAGGAACACGATGCGTTCATTGTGCTCGGTGGCATTGAGGTGCACGTTGGCCACCAGCGGTTCGCTTTCCGGCAGTACGGTCAGCTCGAAGTAGTGGGTGGCGAACAGGGTGTAGGCCCGTAGCTGGGCGAGACGTTCTGCCGCAGCCCAGGCCAGGGATAGTCCGTCGAAAGTGCTGGTACCGCGGCCCACTTCGTCCATCAACACCAGGCTGCGCTCCGTGGCGTTGTGCAGGATGTTCGCGGTTTCGCTCATTTCCACCATGAAGGTCGAACGGCCGCCGGCCAGGTCGTCGCTGGAACCGATCCGGGTGAAGATCCGGTCCACCAGAGACAGCTCGCAGCTGGCCGCCGGGACGAAGCTGCCGATATGGGCCAGCAGCACGATCAGCGCGGTCTGGCGCATATAGGTGGATTTACCGCCCATGTTCGGACCGGTGATCACCAGCATCCGCGTGTTGTCGTCCAGGCTCAGGTCGTTGGCCACAAAAGGCGTGGTCAAGACTTGCTCCACCACCGGGTGACGACCCTGGGTGATGCGCATGCACGGCTCGCTGACAAAACGCGGGCAATTGAGGTCCAGGTTCAAGGCGCGCTCGGCCAGGTTGCTCAGCACATCCAGCTCCGCCAGGGCGCCGGCGGTGTCCTGCAGGGGTGGCAGATGGCTGATCAGGGTTTCCAGCAGCGCATCGTAGAGCATCTTCTCCCGGGCCAGGGCCCGGCTCTTGGCCGACAGCGCCTTGTCTTCGAACGCTTTGAGTTCCGGCGTGATGAAGCGCTCGGCGCCTTTCAGGGTCTGCCGGCGAATGTAGTCCGCCGGTGCCTGCTCGGCCTGCTTGCTGGGCAGCTCGATGAAATAGCCGTGAATGCGGTTGTAGCCGACCTTGAGGTTGGCCAGGCCGGTACGGGCTTTCTCGCGGGCTTCCAGGTCGATCAGGAACTGCCCGGCGTTCTCGCTCAAGGATTGCAGCTCGTCCAGCTCGGCGTCGTAGCCGGTCTTGAGCACGCCGCCGTCACGGATCACCGCCGGCGGGTTGTCGATGATGGCCTTGGCCAGCAGCGCTGCCAGCTCCGGGTAGGTGCTGGTGGTGAGCGCCAACTGCTTGAGGTGATCCGCCTCCAGCTCAGTCATCGCCTCTTGCAGTTCCGGCAGCGCGGCCAGGGCGTCGCGCAGGCGGGCCAGGTCGCGCGGACGGGCGTTGCGCAAGCCGATTCGCGCGAGAATCCGCTCAATGTCGCCGATTTCCTTCAGCTGCGGTTGCAGCCGTTCGAAGCGGTAACCGTCCAGCAAACAGGTAATGGACGACTGACGCGCCTGCAGGACCTTGAGGTCGCGCAGCGGGCGGTTCAACCAGCGAGTCAGCAGGCGGCTGCCCATGGCGGTCTGGCAGCGATCGACCACCGATTGCAGGGTGTTGTCGCGCCCACCGGCCAGATTGGTGTCCAGCTCCAGGTTGCGGCGGCTGGCGCCGTCCAGCACCACGGTGTCGTCCAGGCGTTCGTGACGCAGGCTGCGCAAGTGGGGCAGGGCGGTGCGCTGGGTTTCCTTGGCGTAGCTGAGCAGGCAACCGGCGGCGCCGATGGCCAGGGTCAGGGTCTCGCAACCAAAGCCCTTGAGGTCCTGGGTGGAGAACTGCTGGCAGAGGCTCTTGTGAGCCGAATCGCGCTCGAAATCCCAGGGCGCGCGGCGCCTTGTACCGCGGCGTTTTTCCGCCGGCAGGCCCTGTGGCCAGTCATCGGGGATCAGCAGTTCGACCGGATTGATCCGCTCCAGCTCGGCCAGCAGGTTTTCCCAGCCCTTGATTTCCAGGACGCTGAAGTTGCCGCTGGTGATATCCAGTACCGCCAGGCCGAACAGGCGCTCATCGCCCAGCACGGCGGCAA
The DNA here is from genome assembly GCF_001547895.1 of Pseudomonas sp. Os17. Lineage (NCBI taxonomy): Bacteria > Pseudomonadati > Pseudomonadota > Gammaproteobacteria > Pseudomonadales > Pseudomonadaceae > Pseudomonas > Pseudomonas sp. Os17. The sequence goes on from NZ_AP014627.1 coordinate 1,364,082, forward strand.
TCAGGTTGTCGCGGCGCTCGTCCAGCAGGGCTTCGTCGCTGACAGTACCCGGGGTGATGATGCGCACCACCTGGCGCTCCACCGGGCCTTTGCTGGTCGCGGGGTCACCAACCTGCTCGCAGATCACCACCGACTCGCCGAGTTTCACCAGTTTGGCCAGGTAGCCCTCGGCGGCGTGGTAGGGAATGCCGCACATGGGAATCGCCTGGCCCGCCGACTGTCCGCGCGCCGTCAGGGTGATGTCCAGCAGCTTGGCGGCCTTCTTCGCGTCTTCATAGAAGATCTCGTAGAAGTCGCCCATGCGGTAGAACATCAACTGATCAGGGTGCTGGTTCTTGAGGCGCCAGTACTGCTGCATCATCGGCGTGTGGGAGGACAGATCGGAGGTAGTTTTACTCATTGGTATTTAGGCGGATTCGTTGAATGGGTGAAGCAAAGGAGCGCTGGGCCCGGCTTTTTGCAGATGGCGGCAAGGTTACCATGGGTGCCCCGGGCTCGCAGGCACCAAGGCGCGAGCAGGTTTGTCCGGCAAATGCATTGCAAATATGCAAAACAGCATTTGTCATTGCCTAAAAGATCGAGCAATATGCGTTCTATGCAAATACGCAATGTTTCTACCGTCTTAAGAGAGCTGCTGGATCGCGACGGAATCTCCCCCACGGAGCTTCACCGCCGTACCGGTGTGCCTCAATCCACCCTCTCGCGGATTCTCAGCGGGAAGATCGTCGATCCCTCGGATAAGCACATCTCGCGGATCGCCGAATACTTCCAGGTGAGCACCGATCAACTGCGCGGGCGCGTGGACATCGCGCCTGCCCGCGCGGCGGCCCCCCGTGACGAGATTCATTCGGAACTCAAGGACATAAGCCTGTGGGACGACGATACCCCTGTCGATGACGACGAGGTGTCGGTTCCCTTTCTGCGTGAGGTTGAATTGGCTGCTGGATCAGGAAGATTCGTCATCGAGGAAAGCGAGCGCGCCAGCCTGCGCTTCGGCAAGCGCAGCCTGCGGCACAACGGCGTGCAGTTCGATCAGGCCAAGTGCGTCACGGTGCGGGGCAATAGCATGTTGCCGGTGCTGCGCGATGGCGCCACGGTCGGGGTCAATGCCGGCAAATGCGCCATTGGCGACATCATCGATGGCGACCTCTACGCGATCAACCACAATGGCCAGCTGCGGGTGAAGCAGCTGTATCGCCTGCCCACCGGGATCCGCCTGCGCAGTTTCAACCGCGATGAACATCCGGACGAGGACTACAGCTTCCAGGAGATCCAGGAGGAGCAGATCAGCATCCTCGGTCACGTTTTCTGGTGGGGCATGTACGCCCGCTAAGTCATCACGGTCAGACACAGCCCGCCACTGAGCGGGCTTTTTTTCGCCCTCGAAAAATCCTCCCCCCCTGCATTTATGCGGGCTCCATGCGCGCGTGCAATTTTTGCGCATAAATAAATGCATTTACGCATTGACTGCATATGCATGAATGCATATTATCCATCTCAAGCCGTTCAACAACGGCTGCAACGACGCTCTTTAGTGGCAAAGCAAAGGCAGCGATGAACCGGCCTCGACGGTTCAGAGGGTTGGCAACTGACCCGGGTGTGCAGCGTAAAGCACCAGAAGCAGTTATCCGGCGGACAGGGTCGCGGTCGGAGGAACAATTTGAATGGGTCCGTACCGCACCAGTAGTGCCGAAAGACCAAGGTTTGCATTACTGAAAAGCCCGGGCGACCGGGCTTTTTGGAATGCCTGCCTAACGTGGGCCGCCAATAGACAGGGACCCCTTGAATCACCCTTTTCAGCTTTCCATCAACTGGCCATCTCGCTGGCCTCAATCCGCACGGGAGACGTGAATGACAAACGAGCAGCAAGCGTTGCTGGACATGCCGATCTGGCTGGTCATCGTCCTGGCGCTGGTCGGTGGCGTTTCCGGCGAAATGTGGCGCGCCGACAAGGAGGGCGCCCGTGGCTGGTCGCTGTTACGGCGCCTGGCGCTGCGCTCTGGAGCCTGCGTGGTCTGCGGGGTCTCGGCCATCATGCTGCTGTATGCCGCCGGCGTCTCGATCTGGACCGCCTGTGCCTTCGGTTGCCTGACCGCCATGGCCGGTGCCGACGTCGCCATCGGCCTCTACGAGCGCTGGGCGGCCAAGCGCATCGGAGTATGCGAACCGCCCTCACGGGACTCGAACCCGGATCAGCGCTGATTCCGCATCGGCTCCGGCCTTCAACAAGGCTCATCGGCCCTGGCGGCTGGGGCGCCTCGACCTGATTCAGGAACTACACAATGAACGAACTGACCCAGCTAAAAGACGCCATCACCTCCACCATCAAGCTGGCGATGCCGCAACTGCAGAGGGTTGAGGCCTTCCCCAAGATCCTCGAAGGCGTCACTGAACCGACGCTCCACTTCGCGGTTACCGGCCTGGACCAGGCCGCCGACCCCGGGGATGGCCGCAGTTGCATGCGGGCCACCTTCGAGGCGCGGATACGGGTTGACCCCGAACTGGCACAGGCGCCTTTGCAGGCGGCCATGCTGGCGGCGCAGTTGCTTGAGCTGTTGCGTTGCCAGCAGTGGAACCTGGACTTTGTCGAGGGGGCAACGGCGGTATGGGCCAAGCCTGCCGGCCCGGTGGCCGATCCGGCTTATCGCGCCGAGTGGATCGTGCAGTGGCAGCAGTTGGTCTACCTGGGCCAGGAGCAATGGCCCTGGCCCGATCAACCACCGGGCACGCTGGTGTTGGGCTTCAGCCCCGATACCGGACCCGGCCACGAGGGCGACTACCAGTCGCCGGAGCACATGGCGTGAGTTACGTGTCTGCAACCCACGACCGCATGATTGCCGGTCTGATCCTGCCTTGCAGCGTGGTCGGCGTGGATCTGGCTGCCGGTCTGGTACGGGTTTCCGATGGTGCCGGGTGGACCAGCGCCTGGCTGCGCTGGCACAGCCAGGCCGCGGGCAAGGCCCGGCACTGGCGGGCACCGAGCCTGGGGGAGCAGGGCGTGCTGATCAGCCCCAGCGGCGAGCCGGCCCAGGGCACCTTCGTTCCCGGCCTGTATGGCAACGCCGGTCCCCAGCCGGACAACCGCGACCATGTCGAGGTCTGGCGTTTCGAGGATGGCGGCTCGCTGGTCTATGACTGGCAGGCCAAGAGCTACAGCATCAGCCTGCCCAGTGGCACGGTGAGCATTCAGGTCGGCGCCAGCTCGGCGGTGGTGACCGACAGCAGCATTACCGGCAAGGCCGACAGCATCACCCTGAGCGGAGCGATCACCTTGAATGGCGATGTGCAGATCAACGGTGGGAGCCTGAAGCACAACGGAGTCAACGTCGGTTCGACCCATACCCACCCGGGTGTGATGTCAGGCCCCGGTGCAACGGCTCCGCCGCAGTGATCCTTGGCCCCATCGCCCGCACGACCCACCTATCACTCAAGCAACCCGCCTAGAGCGGTTTTTTCTACCCGGAGAATCCAATGGCCACCCCCAAGAAAAAAACCGGCCGCCCGGCCGGCACCGGTGCTGTGGTGTTTCGCGACAGCCTTTACACCTCGCGCCATCTGATCCTGCCGGATGGCCGCCAATTGCCGGTGGTCCAGGGACAGGTATCGGTCAAGGCCGGCGACCGCGTTGCCCTGGACTACCTCGCCAGCCACCCGGATCTGCAAGCACAGGAGTAAGGCCATGATCGGAATGGATCGCCGTACCGGCCTGTCGCTGTCCGGCATCGAGCATGTGCGGCAGTCCATCGAGGACATCCTGACCACGCCCCTGGGCAGCCGGCGGATGCGCCCCGAATACGGCAGCAACCTGCGTCGTTATGTCGACCTGCCAGTGACCGGCGGCTGGAAAAGCGCGGTGCAGGCCGAAGTGGCACGGGCGCTGTTGCGCTGGGAGCCACGCTTGAAGCTGGAGCGGGTCAGTGTGGTCGCGGTGGTGGGAGGCCAGATCAGTTTTCAACTGACCGGCCAGTACCTGGGCAATCGCGCGGTTTTGGAGGTGACGGCATGAGTACGTTGGACCTGTCGGCGCTGCCGGCCCCCCAGGTGCTTGAAGCCCTGGATTTCGAGGCCTTGTACCAGGGCAAGCTGGACACCTTTCGCCGGCACATGGGCGAGAACTGGACGGCCAACCTGGAAAGCGACCCGGTGAGCAAACTGCTGGAAGTCTCGGCTTACGCTGACATGCTGCTGCGGGCCCGGGTCAACGACGCCGCCAAGGCGTTGCTGCTGGCCCATGCCCAGGGCACGGACCTGGACCACCTGGCGGCCAACGTCAAACTGCAGCGCCTGGTGATCCAGGCCGCAGACCCGCAGGCGTTACCGCCGTTGGAGGAGGTCAAGGAAGCTGACGACGCGCTGCGCGAGCGCGTGCAATTGGCCTATGAAGGACTGACCACGGCCGGCCCGCGCAACAGCTACATCCTGCATGCCCGTAACGCTTCTGCGCTGGTAGCCGACGCCGAGGCCGAAAGCCCGGCACCGGCCCGGGTGACGGTCACGGTGCTGAGCCTGGAGGGAAATGGCGCGGCCAGTCCTGACTTGCTGGCGACCGTTGCCGCAGCCCTCAACGATGAAGACGTGCGACCGCTCGGCGACCGGGTCACGGTCCAGAGTGCCCAGGTCTTGCCGTATCGCATCGACGCGGTGCTGCACATGAAGGGCTCCGGCCCGGAAGGTGACGCTGCCCTGGCTGAAGCCGAGCGCAAGCTGGCTGCCTGGGTCAACCCACGCCGGCGCCTGGGCATCGAGGTGGCCCGTTCGGCCATTGATGCGCAGTTGCATGTGGCCGGCGTGGCTCGGGTCGATCTGGCGGGTTGGCAAGACATCACCCCGACCAAGGCTCAAGCGGCGTATTGCACCGGTTACAGCGTCACGCTGGGGAGCTGAGATGACCAGCCTATTGCCGATCAATAGCACGCCGCTGGAGCGCGCCCTGGAGGCGGCCGGTAGCGGTGACAGCGCCATCATGCTGCGCACCCTGTACGACCCGGCGACCTGCCCGGTGCATCTGCTGCCGCAACTGGCCTGGGCCTGGTCGGTGGATCGCTGGGACCCGCGCTGGTCCGAGACGGTCAAGCGTAACGCCATTCGCGCCTCGTACTTCATCCACGCCCGCAAAGGCACCATCGGTGCGCTGCGCCGGGTGGTGGAACCGCTGGGCTACCTGATCGAAGTGGTCGAATGGTGGCAGACGGTCCCTGAAGGCGAACCGGCCACCTTTGCCTTGAAAGTCGGGGTGCTGGATACCGGCATCACCGAGGAGATGTACCAGGAGCTGACCCGGTTGATCGACGACGCCCGGCCGGTCAGCCGGCACATGACCGGCCTGGCCATCAGCCTGGAAACCTCCGGTGTCATCGGTTACGGCGCCTACGTGGATCAAGGTGAAGTGCTCGACGTTTATCCCCCGACACCCCGCGACATTGAAGTGACCGGCCGTTATGGCCAGGTCATGTGTATTGATGAAACAGACACCCTGGATGTGTACTCATGATTGATTCCAACAGTCAGTTCTTCGCCATCCTCACGGCAGTGGGCGAGGCGAAACAGGCGAATGCCACGGCCCTGGGCACGTCCTGGACCTTCAAGGAAATGGCGGTCGGCGATGCCAACGGCACCGACCCCATCCCGAACAAGGCCCAGACCAAGCTGATCAACGAATGGCGCCGCGCCCCGGTCAACCAGGTGCGCACCGACCCGGCCAACCCCAACATCATCATCACCGAGCAGGTGATCCCGCCTGATGTCGGTGGGCGCTGGATCCGCGAGATCGGCCTGTTCGACGCCGACGGCGACCTGGTGGCGGTGGCCAACTGCGCCCCGAGCTTCAAGCCCCTGCTGGCCCAGGGCACCGGCAAGACCCAAGTCATCCGCATGAACTTCATCGTTGCCAATACCGCGCAGATCGTGTTGAAGATTGATCCTGCTGTGGTGCTGGCGACTCGCGAGTATGTCGACAGTGCGGTGATCGAGGCCCTGGCCAAACTGGAGTTCAAGCATTCGGCGCTGGTGGCCACCACCGCCAATATCGCCTTGAGCGGAATTCAGACCATCGACGGCGTGCTGCTGCCGGCCGATGCCCGGGTGCTGGTGAAAAACCAGGCCCAGGCCAAGGACAACGGGCTGTATGTCGTGTCGTCGACGGGCGTCTGGACCCGTGCCCAGGATGCTGACACCAGCCTGGAGGTCACCCCCGGGCTGTTCGTCAGCATCGAGAAGGGCACGGTCAACGGCGACAGCGTCTGGCAGTTGGTTACCGACGGGCCGATTGTCCTCGGCACCACGCCGCTGGCCTTCGAGATGGCCATCGGGCGAACCGGCATCAGCGCGGGCTCCTATGCCAATGTCACGGTCGACAAGTACGGCCGGGTGATCGCCGGGACCAACCCGAGCACCCTGGCCGGGCATGGCATTACCGACACCTACACCAAGGCTGAGATCGAGTCGATTGTGGCGCAGTCGTCATCGTTGCCGGTGGGCTCGATGGTGGCGTTTCCCAGGGCCAGCGTGCCGCCGGGGTTTCTGGAGATCGATGGCAGTGTGCAGAGCATTGCGGCTTATCCAGACCTGGCGGCGTATCTGGGGAGCACTTTCAACAAGGGGGATGAGGGGGCTGGAAACTTTCGCTTGCCCGAGTCTCGGGGCGAGTTCCTGCGGGGGTGGGATCATGGGCGTGGGGTGGATGCTGGGCGGGAAATTGGAAGTCGGCAAGATGCGTCGATTGTCTCAGCAGGCGATGCGGTAGTTTCAGGAGTAAGCGTTGTAGCGTTTTACAATGATCTCAATGATGACTCTGCAGCATTCAGGGCGCGGCTGAACTCTGATGGGACTCCGACGGCTCTACCAAATGTTCAGTACGTTGGGACCGGGGCAAATATTAGTGGTCCCGGTATAGCTTCTGCAATGTACGTCCGCCCACGCAACCTGGCGGTCATGTGGTGCATCAAAGCCTGGAACGCACCCATCAATCAGGGAAACATCGACGTAGCAGCGCTGGTAAAGGAACTGGCCGCACTCAAGTCTGCGCACCCTGTCGGTGCCATCATTCCATTTCCCAAGGGTGAGGTTCCACCGGGCTATCTTGAACTTAACGGTAGCGTGCAAAGCATTGCCGCTTATCCCGATCTTGCGGCTTATCTCGGGACCACCTTCAACAAGGGCGATGAGGGTGCTGGAAACTTCCGATTGCCTGAGTCTCGGGGGGAGTTCTTGCGGGGATGGGACCATGGGCGCGGTGTGGATGCTGGGCGTGCTCTTGGCACTTGGCAGGCTGATGAGTTCAAGTCGCACACTCATCCAATCGGTAATCAAAATACATACGGCAGCGGCGGGTCTTCTGGGCCGTTGCACAACGGAGCGAAAGTTGGAGAACTAACCCAGCCAACCAGCCCGACTGGGGGAGCTGAAACCCGTCCGCGCAACCTCTCTGTCATGTGGTGCATCAAGGCTTGGAACGCGCCAGTCAATCAGGGCACCATCGACATCGCCGCACTGGCGCCGTTGGCGGCTCAGGCGACGGAGATAAAACATGGGACGGCCAAGGTCGCCACGGATGCGCAGATGCTGGACAGTGCAAACGACGCGATGATCGCAACGCCTAAAAAACTACGCCTCGGTTTTGCAATGAGCTTGGCGGCAAACGGATATGTGGCTTTCCCCTCATGGCTGGGAGGGCTAGTTGTTCAGTGGGGGTATGTTCCGAAGCCGAGTGCAGCGGCAGTTCCAGTGACATGGCCCATGGCTTTCCCCAATGCATTTGGTCGCTGCTCTGCATCTTTCGGCGGGGCATCCGCGCCAAGCGGCGGTGTTTCAACCGGGGCCCCCTCGCGTGAGGGAGCGATCTTTTACTCGGCAGTAGGCGGGACCGGATATGACGTCTCTTACATCGCGATTGGATGGTGAAATATGCAGCGTTTTTATAGCCAGAGCACAAAGACCACTTACCTGATGGGGTTGCATACGTCGATACCTGACGACGCAGTAGAGATATCTGATGAGCGTTATCTCTCGGTAATTGGAAACCCAATGCCAGGCAAGATTCGGGTTCATGATGAACTGGGCTTGCCCTATCTGATCGATGCCCCCGAGGTGCTTCCGGATCCAGCAGCACAGGAACGCCAGTGGCGCGATTTGGAGCTGGCATCTGTCATGTGGCTGCGCGAGCGTCACCGTGACCAGCTCGAAATCGGGACAGCCACGACGCTGACCGGTGAGCAGTTCAAGGAGTTGCTTATGTACATGCAATCCCTACGCGATTGGCCCCAATCCCCGGACTTCCCGCAAGCCGAGCACCGCCCAGTAGCCCCATCCTGGATCGCCGAGCAAACCGATTAAACGCCCCGCACCGCCGGGGCGTTTTCTTTCTCGCTTCCCACCAATCAATCATCCCTACGAGCCCCCTTCACCCGGGGCTTTTTCATGTCTGGAGTTTATCCATGAGTGGTTTTTTTCACGGCGTTACCGTGACTAACGTCGACACCGGCACGCGCACCATTTCGCTGCCGTCGTCTTCGATCATCGGCCTGGTGGACACTTTCACCGAAGGCCCGACCGCCGCTGCCAAGGCCAACGATCTGCTGCTGATCACCAACGAGCGCGAGGCCATTGCCGCCTGGGGCCCGGATGCGGCCATCACCAAGGCCTGCCAGGCCATCTACCAGCGGGCCAAGGCGGTGATCATCGCTTGTGGCGTGGCCAAGATGACCGACGCGGCCGAGCAGACTTCGGCGATCATCGGCGGGGTGCTGGCCGACGGTAAGCGTACCGGCTTGCAGGCGCTGCTGGACGGCAAGAGCCGTTTCAACGCCCAGCCACGTCTGCTGGTCACCCCCAAGCACAGTTCGACCCTGGCCATCGGCACTGCCCTGGTGGCCCTGGCGGACAAGCTGCGTGGCCTGGCCATTCTCGATGGTCCCAATACCACCGACGAAGCGGCCATGGCCTACGCCAAGAACTTCGGTGCCAAGCGCGCCTATATGGTCGATCCGGGCGTTCAGCACTGGGACAACGGCGCCAATGCCACCGTCGATGCGCCGGCCTCGGCCTGGGTTGCCGGTCTGTTCGCCTGGACCGACAACGAGTACGGCTTCTGGGCCTCGCCGTCGAACAAGGAGTTTGTCGGCATCACCGGCACCAAGCGGCCGATCGAGTTCCTCGACGGCGATGAAACCTGCCGCGCCAATCTGCTGAACAACGCCAACATCACCACCATCATTCGCGATGCGGGCTTCCGCCTGTGGGGCAACCGCACGCTGTCCAGCGATCCGAAGTGGGCCTTCGTCACCCGGGTGCGGACCATGGACATCGTCATGGACGCCATCCTCTTCGGCCACAAATGGGCCGTGGACCGCTCGATCACCGCGACCTACGTCAAGGATGTCACCGAGGGCCTGCAGGCCTTCATGCGTGATCTGAAGAACCAGGGAGCGATCATCAATTTCGAGGTCTACGCGGACACTGAACTGAACACCGCCAGCCAGCTGGAGCAGGGCAAGGTGTACTGGAACATCCGCTTTACCGACGTGCCGCCCGCCGAAAACCCCCACTTCCGCGTCGAGGTCACCAACCAGTGGTTGACCGAAGTCCTCGACCAAGCCGCTTAAGGAGCCCCCGCAATGGCAATGATTCCCGAAACCCTGGCGAACATGAACCTGTTCGTCGATGGCATCAGCTTTCAAGGCGACGTGCCGAGCCTGACCCTGCCCAAGTTGACCCTCAAGACCGAGGAACACCGTGTCGGCGGCATGGATGTGCCGGTGGAACTGGACATGGGCATGGAGAAGCAAGAGGCCGGCTTCACCACCACCGGCGTGCGCCGCGAGTCGCTGAAGATGTTCGGCCTGGCCGATGGCAGCGGTTTCAACGGTGTGTTCCGTGGCGCCTTCAAGGGCCTCAAGGGCAAGGTCACCCCGGTGATCGTCACCCTGCGCGGCCTGCTCAAGGAGGTCGACATGGGCGACTGGAAGTCCGGTGACAAGGCCGAGATCAAGCACAACGTGGCCCTGACCTACTACAAGCTGGAAGTCGACGGTCGGCTGATCTACGAGATCGATGCCCTGGGCATGAAGCGCGTGATCAACGGCGTCGACCAGCTCGCCGCCCAACGTTCGGCCCTGGGCCTGTAAGGAAGACACCCCATGTCTCAAGCAAGCGACAAGACCCCGGCCTGGATGACCCTGAGCAGCGACAGCGTGGTGCTGGCGCTGAGCAAGCCGGTGGAGATGAACGGTGTGGTCTGCGACCGGCTCACCCTGCGGGCGCCGACGGTACGTGATGTGCGCGCCGCCAGTGCCGCCGGCGCTGGTGACGATGAACAGCGCGAGCTGATGCTGTTTGCCAGCCTCGCGCAAATCAGCACCAAGGACCTGGAGAGCATGGCACTCAAGGACTATCAGCGCCTGCAGGCCGGCTATTTTCGCCTGGTGCAAGACGACGAGCTTTGATCCGGCGGTGATGAAGGTGGCGGCGAAACGGCTCGCTCGCGAGCTGCATTTTTCCGCCGAGGAAATCATGACCATGGGCTTTTCCGACATGGTCTGGTGGCTCACGGATTGAGCCCGTCACCCAAGGAGCAGGAGAAGCACATGGCGAACAAGCTGGTATCGGGGTTGGTGGTAGTGGGTACTGCCCTCAGTTCGACCTGGGACGCCGCCTTCAAGACGGTGGAAGACCGGATCAAGCAGCTGGAACAGCAGGGCAGCAAGGCCAGGGTGCTGGAGAAGACCATTGGCCAGACCCTGCGTCTGCAGGATGAATGGAAAAAGGCCCATGACACCGGCGCCACTTCCGCAGCCGGGCTGTTGCGCCGGTTGGAAGAGAGCCGCAACGGGCTGCGCCAGCAGGGTATTGAGGTGCACAAGCTGCGCCAGGAATATCAAGCGCTGGGCAAGGTGGCCCGGGGTTCTGAGCTTCAGGCTCGTGGGCTGCTGCAGGTCGCCCAAGGCAAGGCCGACTTCAAGGCGGCTTATGGCTGGGCAAAGTTTGGCGTCGATAAACTGCGCGCCCCGGTCAAGATCAGTGCCGATTATCAGGCGCTGATCCGCGACATGGCGATCAAGGCCAATGTGGTCAACCAGCCTCAGGAAGCGCAGCTGAGCCGCACGGTGATTCAGACCTCCCGTGACACGGGCATGGCCCGTAACGATGTGGCGGCTCTGGTGAGCCAGATGATGGCCAGCGGCATGTCGCTGGACAAGGCGCAAGGCTACACAGGGTTGGCCGCCAAGTTTGCGGTGGGGCAGGGCGCGAGCGTCGACGACACCGCGAAGCTGATGCGGGCCCTGGAGCTCAAAGCTGGAATCAGCGACCCCAAGGTCATGGAGCAGGCTCTTGAGGCCATCGCCCTGCAGGGGCAGGCCGGCAATTTCGAGGCGGCCGACATGGCGCGCTTGCTCCCGGCGGTGCTCAAGAGCGCGAGCGCGGAAGGACTCACCGGCATGGAGGCGGTGAGTCAGCTGGGGTCCATGCTGCAAGTGCAGATGAACACTGCGGGCAGTGCTGATCAGGCCGCTGGCCAACTGCAGAACTGGATCGAGAAAATCGGCTCCAGTGAGGCGGTCAAGGCTTATGAAGACGCCGGCATTGATTATCAGGCTTCGCTGAACACCGGTATCCAGAAGGGCATGTCGAGCCTGGAGGCGAGCTTTGCCCTGGCCATGCGCTACGTCAGGGCCATCGACCCGGCCAAGGCGGCGAAGATGGCCGAGGCCCAGGCGCAGATCAGCCAGGAAACCGACCCGGCCAAGGCCAAGGCCATGCTTGAGGCCCTGGAAGAGTCCCTGCGCACCGGTGACCTGTTCACCGATATGCAGATCAAGGCGGCCTTGCTGGCCCAGACCCAGGGCCGGCAGCAGTATGAGCAAGTGAAGAAGGACTCGTTGAGCGCCTCTGGCGTTCTCGCCAGGAACCTCGCGGAGCGTCGAGAAGCCTCCAAGCAGTTGTGGGCTGAAGCAGGTTTAGCCATCGATGAAGGCCAGCGGGTCGTGGGGCAGGCCCTGCAACCGGTGACGGATCTGGTGGCCAAAAGCATCACCGTGGTGGTCGGCAAGCTGAGCGAACTGGCGGAGCACAACCCATCGTTGGTGCAGGGTGTGGTCGCTTTGGGCGCCGCGTATGTCGCGGTGCAAAAGCTCATGGCGGTCTACACCATGAGCAAGGGCCTGATCAATGTCTTGCGGGGTGGGTTGAAGATTGACCCCAAGGCGGCAAAGCGAGCGCCTGGCCGCAGTGCGGGAGGCATTGACTGCTGTGAGCTTGCAGGCAAGCCAAAGGCGAGAAAGCGAGCGCCCGGTCGCAATGCGCCAGGCATTGACTGTTGCGAGCCCATGATCGACTGCGGCTTGGACAAGCAACGCCGTCGGGGCCGTGGTGGGCGTAAGGCTGAAAGGCGCAGGCCACCTGCGAGGGGGGCGGGCATTCAAGGTGGCAAGAGCCCTTTGACGCCCAGTGGTCTGGAAAAAATGCCCAGAGGGGCGGTCAGGTCTGGCGTGGCCGGTGCAGCACTGAAAGGCGCTGGCTCTGTGGCCAAAGGGTTCGCACCTTTGCTCAAGGGCGGCGCGATCCTATCGGTGCTTGGTGCCGGTTTCCAGGTTGCGGACACCTATCTGAATGCCAAGACCCAGGATGAAAAAGCCGAAGGCTATGGCGAGGCGGCAGGCAATCTTGCAGGCGCCGCTGCCGGAGCAGCAGCAGGGGCCGCCATTGGTTCCGTGGTGCCGGTCATCGGTACTGTTATTGGTGGGCTGGTGGGCGGTGCACTGGGCGCCTGGGGCGGTTCTGCCGCAGGTGGCGCCTTGGGCAAAAAACTGTTCGGCTCCGACGACTCGCTCAAGCAAATGCCCGCTGCCGGTCCGCTGATGATGCGCAATGCCGGGCAGAACATCCCGCCGGTCATGGGCGATATCGCCAAGTCCTTCCAGCCGGGCCAGCCCTCCCCGCTGATGGGCCAGGCCGCGCGTTCGCTGGCCAGTCCGGCACCGTCGGCGTCGAGCCTTTCGCTGAGCAATCCTCCGGAGCCGTTCAAATCGGCGGCACTACCGGCGATTGAACAGCAGTTCAGCTTCGCGCCTTACCTGTCGATCTCGGTCCAGGGCGATGTCAGGGATCCGGCGCAACTGGCCCGGGAGCTGGAACCCTATCTGCGCTTTCAGTTCGACGAATACAGCCGCCAGGCGGCGGGTCGTCAGTTGTTCGACGCGGCACACGTTTAAGGAGGCGGCATGGCCTATATGGAACAGCTGCAATCGGGGCTCACGTCCCTGGTGGCGGCAGCGGAGGCGGGGCGACGCAGCGCCGATGAAATGCTCGGGCCCATGAACGGCGCCATCAGCGACATCACCGGCGCCGCCTCGGAGCTGGAAAATCTGCCCTGGGTCGGCCCGGTGCTGGGCGCCAAGCTGCAACGCACGATGCGCAGCATCGGCGCGGCGCAGTCGGCGGTGGGTGAGGTCGCGGCCAAGTACAGCCAGGCCTTGACCGTGGCGGGGCAGATGCAGCAGCGTCTTGGCGCCTTGCAGGAGCAGGTGGCCAAGGCCGGCGCGGCGATCAACCGAATCGGCGGGCAGATCAGCCCGGCCCTGGGCAATATCTTTCCTTCCGGCGCGCTGGCGCCTCAGGACACCCCGGCGGCGGAGGCGGTGAAACCCTTCCCGCACCTGCTGATCCTGCAGCCCCTGGGGGCCGCGGCCGAGCCGTTCTACTTCAACCTCGATACCGCGGCCTTCGATGAGTTGCGCCGGCAAACCGGCTTTCGCTGGGCGGCCCAGGAGCGCCTGAGCCGCAGCATTGCGCAGCAGGCGGTGGGGCAGGGCGACGACAAGATCTCCCTCAAGGGCGCGATCTTTCCCGGGTTCAAGGGCGGGCTGGGGCAGTTGCAGGCGTTGCGCAGCATTGGCCGGCGCCTGCAGCCCCTGAGCCTGACCACGGGCTACGGCGAAGTGCTGGGTACCTGGTGCCTCACCAGCATCGACGAGGAACAGAGCCACCTGCTGGCGGGCGGCATTCCCCGCAAACAAGGGTTTTCACTGGAGTTTGTGAGCTATGGCAACGACCTGCAGAACCTCTGACGGCGATCTGCTCGACACCCTGTGTCATCGCTACTACGGGCACCTCAATGGCAGCGTCGAGGCGGTGCTGGACGCCAACCAGGGCCTGGCCGATGAGCCACAACCCTTTCGGGCCGGGGTACTGATCCTGCTACCGGAGCTGCCGATCCGCACAGAGGCGATGGTTCAGCTATGGGACTGACCTGGCCTCCGCTCAACAGACCCCGCTGCGTGCGGGGTCTTCATTTTCTGGAGCACAGGCCATGACCCCGGTCTTTCGCATCCTGGCCGATGGCCGCGACATCACCGCGCAGATCAATGACCGGCTGCTGACCCTGCGCACCCTGGACAAGCCGGGCATGGAAGCGGACGAGTTCGAACTGCGCATCGATGACCGTGACGGCGCGGTCGCCTTGCCCGGTCGTGGCGCCGTCATCGAAGTGTTCCTTGGCTATGCCGGGCAGGCATTGACCCGCCTGGGGCGCTACACGGTGGATGAAGTGGTGGTCAACGGGCCGCCGGATTCCATCGAGATCCGCGGCAAGGCCAGCGACATGCGCGGCAGTGGCAAGACCACCCGCAGCGGCAGTTGGGAGAACGTGGCGCTGGCGCAGATCGTCCGCGATCTGGCGGCCCGCAACGGCTGGCAGCCGGTCTGTCCGGTGGCGACCAAGGTGCCGCGGATCGACCAGCTCAACGAGTCCGACTTCAACTTCATCACCCGCCTGGCCCGACAGTACGACTGCACCGCCAAGGTGGCCGAAGGCAGGTTGCTGGTGCTGCCCCGTCAGTCCGGGTTGAGTGCCAGCGGCAAGGCCCTGGGCGTTGTCAGCCTCAGCCGCCGCGACGTCAGCCGCTATCAGTTCCGCCTCAGTGACAGCAGCACCCACAAGGCGGTGCAGACCAAGCATCAGGACCCGAAGAGCGGCACGCTCAAGGTCATCGACCTGGGCAACAGCGATTCACCGGCCAGCGTGCCGGCGGTGCACACCGATCGGCACCTGTACCCCAACAAGTCCGCCGCCGAGCAGGCGGCCAAGGCTCGCTTGGCAGCCTTCAACCGCAGCAGCGCCAGCCTGCGCCTGGAGATGCCCGGGCGCACCGATCTGTTTGCCGAGCGCCTGATCAATGCCCAGGGCTTCAAGGCCGGACTGGACGGCGAGTACCTGGTGGACTCGGTAGAGCAGCTGTTCAACCCGTCGGGGTGGAGCACCACGGTCGAATGCAACGGCGGCAAGCAAGGCAAGGCCAAAGCCAAGGCGAAGAAAACCCCCGCCAAAAAACCACTCAGAGTGGTGCAGCTTTGACGCTGCGTCAGCCCCGCGAGCTTTGCCGTAGCCACCCCATGTGCAGCGTTGCGCTGCAACCCACTCTGCCTTTTCAAGTACGCGGACAATCCGCAGGAGTAGTCATGAACCCAGGCATCAGCAGCCCGGCCTCGAAGCGAGGCCTGCGCTTTCTGTTCCAGACATTGATCGTCGGCTGCAGCTTGCTGCTGGCGGCCACAGCCCATGCCGGGCCCTTTGTCCTGGCCTACACCGACGGCCAGGTCGAAGCCTCCTACAGCAACCTGCAAGCGTTCCACGGCAACCTGTCTGCAGTGGGCCTGGGCAGCATCTACGGGCTGACCGTCACCGGCCAGTTGCACCAGGAAGGGATGAACCCGACCAGCGAAAACATCATTCGCTTCGCCCAGTCCAAATCGCTGCCGCTGTACCCCACCGTGTCCGACTACAACCAGGGCATTGCGGATTTTGACCCGGCCATTTCCCACTCCATCGTCAACGACAAGACCTTGAGTGCCGGCAGCATCAAGCAACTGGTGAGGCTGGCCAAGGAGGGCGGTTTTGCCGGGATCAACCTGGACTTCGAACAGGTCGAACCGAGGAATGCCAAGGCGTTTTCCGTCTATGTCAAAGCCCTGGGCAACGCCCTGCATGCCAGCGGCAAAAAACTGATCATCAGCGTCCCGCCCAAGTCCAGCGACCGCGAGCCCGAGTACCTGCAAGGCTACGACTACAAGGCCCTGGGCGCGGCGGTGGATTACGTCCAGGTCATGACCTACGACCAGGTCGGCCCCGGCTGGAGCAGCGGCGGTTTCCACGACGAAGTCTGGCCCGGCCCGGGCTCCGGCGCCGACTGGCAACGGGCTGTGCTCGGCTACGCGGTATCGCGAGTCGCGCCGGGCAAGGTCCTGGCCGGGCTGCCGGCCTACGGTCAGGACTACAGCATTGGCAACCGGGTGCACTGGTCGGCCTATCGGGAAATCATTGCCGAGCACCGCGCCGTCACCCACCGGGACGCCGCTTCCGCAACGCCTTACGCCACCTGGGGGCCGGTCAAGAGCTTCGCCGATGGCGTGGAGTGGACCCCGGAGCGCGCGCAACCGGTGCTCTGGTACGACGATGCTACGAGCATCAAGACCAAGACCGCGCTGGTGACCAAGCTGGGCCTGGGTGGTACCAGCGTCTGGGCCATGGGCTATGAAAATGCCGAGTTCTGGACGGCGCTGCAGGCGGGGCTCAAGGCCGGTGCTGAGCTGTTGTCGGCGGGGCGGGAGTGACGGCTCGGATCGGCTCTGCAGCCGTCGGTCACAGATCCCGCCAGCAACCTGGGGCAGCGGTTCCCGGCGCTTGCTGCAAAACCCGTTGCGACGGGTTTTTTCATGCCTCCAACAATTCAGCCTCGCCGTTGCCTTGATGAATCCCGTTCCAGGAGTCTTGTGATGAAACTCACGGCTGTTCTCGATCAGCTACAAGCACAGTGCCCGAGCCTTGCGGGGCACATCGTTGTTGGCAGCGATGCCGCAACCGGCGCTGGTGCATCAACCCCGGTTGCCTATCTGGCGCCGGTCAATGATCTGGCCAGCGCCAGCGCCGGACAAAACATCATTCGCCAGACCATCCGCGATCGTTTTGAAGTGGTTCTGGCACTTGGCGCCACCGACCCCACAAAAGCGCTGAATCCGCTGCACGACCTGCGCGCCGAACTCTGGCGCGCCCTGGTCGGTTTCAAACCCGGCGCCGAGTACAACCCGATCCAATACGACGGCGGTGAACTGGTGTCGTTCGACGCCACCCGCCTGCTCTACCGCCTGCGCTTCTTCGCCGAATTCCAGCTGGGGCGCAATCTGCCCGGGCAGCCGGCGGAAACCTGGCATGAGCGTGAACTCGACGGCCTGCCGTCCTTTACCGGGGTCACGGTGCGGGTCGATGCCATCGATCCGGCGGACCCCAATCTGCAACGTCCAGGGCCCGACGGGCGCCTGGAGCTGACTTTTTCAGGAGAGCTGAAGCAATGAGCAAACGCATCACCGTGCTGCCGGTCGCTGGCCGTGCCGTACCGGACCCGGAAGCAGGCGATCTGCTGCCCGCCTCCGGCCGTGAAGTGCCGGACAACGCCTGGTGGCGCCGGCGTCTGGCCGATGGCGATATCACTAGCAAAGCCGTGAAAGCGGCGAAATCTCAAGGAGCCAAATAATGGCGATCGGTTTCAGCAATATCCCGGCGGACATCCGTGTTCCGCTGTTCTACGCCGAGATGGACAACTCGGCGGCCAATAGCGCGTCGTCGGCCATGCGCCGGCTGATCGTCGCCCAGGTCAATGACAACCAGGCCGGCGACGATCTCGGCAAGCTGGTGCTGGTGTCCAGCGTGGCCCTGGCCAAGAGCATCGGCGGGCAAGGTTCGATGCTCGCCTCGATGTATGAAACCTGGCGCAAGACCGACCCGGTGGGCGAGATCTGGTGCCTGCCGCTGCACAGCACCGAGGGCAGCGTGGCCAAGGCCGAGCTGAAGCTCACCGGTAGCGCCAGCGCCGCCGGCCTGCTCAATCTGTACGTCGGCGGGGTGCGGGTGCAGGCTTCGATCGTCAGTGGCGCCAGCGCTGCCCAGGCGGCCAGCGCCCTGGCGCTGAAGGTCAACGCGGCGGTGGACCTGCCGGTGACCGCGGCGGCGGTCGACGGCACGGTGACCCTGAGCGCCAAGTGGACCGGCGACAGCGGCAACGACATCAGCCTGCAACTCAATCGCCTGGGCAAGAGCAATGGCGAAGAAACCCCGGCCGGCCTGACCCTGGTGCTGGGCAAGATGGCCGGCGGCACCGGCGTGCCGGATCAGGTCGCGGCCCTGGCGGCTCTGGGCGACGAGCCGTTCGAGTTCATCTGCATGCCCTGGACCGACACCGCCAGCCTCAATGCCTGGCAAGCGGTGATGGACGACAACACCGGCCGCTGGTCCTGGGCCAAGCAGCTGTTCGGCCATGTCTACAGCGCCAAGCGCGGCACCGTCGGCACCCTGGTGGCGGCCGGTCAGGCGCGCAACGACCAGCACATCACCATCCAGGCCCTGGAAACCGGCGTGCCCCAGCCGGTGTGGGTTCAGGCCGCAGCCTTGGCGGCGCGGACCTCGGTGTTCATCTCCGCCGACGCCAGCCGTCCGACCCAGAGCGGCAGCCTGCCGGGGATCGACCCGGCGCCGGCCAGCGAACGCTTCACCCTCACCGAGCGTCAGTCGCTGCTCAGCTACGGCATCGCCACCGCCTACTACGAAGGCGGCTACATGCGCATTCAGCGGGCGATCACCACCTACCAGAAGAACGCCTACGGCCAGGCCGACAACTCCTACCTGGACAGCGAAACCATGCACCAGTCGGCGTTCATCGTGCGTCGCCTGCAAAGCGTGATCACCAGCAAGTACGGGCGCCACAAGCTGGCCGCCGACGGCACCCGTTTCGGCGCCGGCCAGCCGATCGTCACCCCGAGCACCATTCGCGGTGAGCTGATCGCCCAGTACGCCAAGCTGGAGCTGGAAGGCCATGTGGAGAACGCCGACCTGTTCGCCGAGCACCTGATCGTCGAGCGCGACGTGCAGGACCCGAGCCGGGTCAACGTGCTGTTCCCGCCGGACTATATCAACGGCCTGCGGGTGTTCGCGCTGCTCAATCAATTCCGCCTGCAGTACGACGCCGCGGCCTGAGCCGGACCTGCATCACTGCGCTTTTTCAGCCCGCCTTGAGCGGGCTTATTTTTTGGGAGAAACATCATGGGTCAACTGATTGCGGGCACCTGCTACGTCAAAGTGGACGGCGCTCAACTGACCATCAGCGGCGGCTGCGAAGCACCGCTGATGGCCGTCAAGCGGGAAACCGTGGTTCCGGGCTTCTACAAGGAAACCGACCTCACCCCGTCGTTCAAAGTCACCGCGCTGCACACCCCGGACTTTCCGCTCAAGCAACTGATTGCCGGCTCCGACATGACCGTCACCTGCGAGTTCGCCAACGGCAAGGTCTACGTGCTGGCCGGCGCCTACCTGGTGGACGAGCCTATTGCCAAGGGCGACGACGCCAGCATCGAGCTGAACTTCGAAGGGCAGAAGGGGACCTGGCAATGAGCAACCTGGTCAAGCTGCAGGTGCCGATCGAGGCCCACGGCGAGCCCCTGAGCGAACTCACCCTGCGCCGTCCGACGGTGCAGGAAGTGCGGGCGATCAAGGCGCTGCCGTACAAGATCGACAAGAGCGAAGAAGTCAGCCTCGACATGGATGTCGCGGCCAAGTACATCGCGGTCTGCGCCGGTATTCCACCGTCCTCGGTGAACCAGCTGGACCTGGTGGACCTCAACGCCCTGAGCTGGGCGGTGGCGAGTTTTTTCATGAGTGCGGCATCGCAGCCATCGCCGACCTGATCGCTGTCGCCTATGACCTGGCCTGGTTCTGGAAGGTCGACCCCGAACAGATGATGGCCAGGCCACTGGATGTGCTCCGGGAATCCCTGGAGCACGCGCAACGGATCAATGCGATGCAGCAGGTGCAGTGATGGCGTATCGAAAAAGAAACAAGACCAAGGGCCGGCGGCCCAAGCAGGCAAGACAGGCTAAACCGGCAGCACCTGTGCAGCAGGTCAAAGCCGAAACTGAGGTGGTCAAGCCTGCTGTGGCCGAGAGCGCAAGCAAAGCCGTCGACCCGGAGCTCACCGGCATTCGCCAAGTGGTGGGCAAGTTCAGGAAAAGCCTGGAAGAAAGTGGTCTGGGAGATCTGGATCTTTCAGGATTGTTCTCTGGGCAGGGCCTATTGACCCCCTTTGTTGCGGGCATGCAGTCGGCGATCAAGGCGGAGAACATCCAGGCTGTCACTGCTGCCGCGGTCAGGGGGGAGGCAAGTCCGGAGAACGAGCTGGGCAATACCGCGCAAAACCTCAAGCACTTTGATGAGGCGGTGGAAAGAATCACT
This sequence comes from Pseudomonas sp. Os17, assembly GCF_001547895.1. Lineage (NCBI taxonomy): Bacteria > Pseudomonadati > Pseudomonadota > Gammaproteobacteria > Pseudomonadales > Pseudomonadaceae > Pseudomonas > Pseudomonas sp. Os17. The sequence continues at coordinate 1,384,348 of NZ_AP014627.1, forward strand.
CTCAATGTGGGGGTTGCACTGTTGCCGGCCATCAACAGCATTGTCACGGGACTTCAGCCCGTACTGACATCGGTCGGTCAATTTGTCGCTGATAACCCCGGGTTGGTGGAGGGGCTAGCGGCCGCAGCAATCGCCTTTACGGTGGCAGCCTCGGCGGCCACGGTCTTTGCCGCACTGTCCTCGCCTATAGGTTTGGCGATGCTGGCGATTGCTGCGGTAGCCGGTGTGGTGGTGGCCAATTGGAAGCCGGTTTCACGGTTTTTCATCCAGCTGTGGGGGAAGATTTCACCCACGGTCATGTCCATGGTTGGTCTTTTCAAGGAGGTGTTCGCATGGACGCCCATCGGGCAATTGATTGCCAACTGGGGGCCGGTCAGCGCTTACCTGAGCGCCCTCTGGCAAGACTTCAGCGCCGGTACCGGGCGGGTGTATCAGGCGTTGAATCTGCTCTTCAACATGAGCGGGTTTGGGGTGTTGATCAGAAACCTGGAGCCGATCAGAGAGGCTGTCCAGGTGCTTTTTCGCAGCCTGCGAGAGGTTTTCGAGTGGAGCCCGCTTGGCTTGATAAGCAGTAACTGGCAACCCGTGGTGGGGCTGTTTGCAGCGATCTGGGATCTGATCTGGGCGTTGTCGATCACGGCAAAGAACAACGTTGCCAGCCTATTCAGTTGGTCACCCGGTGAGGGGATGAGAAAGGACCTCGACGGTTTGATCCAGTGGTTCTCTTCGTTTCGTGAGCGGCTGGAAAAGGTCCTGGAGCCAATCCGCGAAAAGCTCAGAGCGACCTTTGGCAATTTGCTTGTCAGTGTCACCGGGAGCATCAACTCGCTGACCGAGAGTGTGGTGGAGCACAACAACTCGGCAAACCGGGGTGAGGACTCGCTGACCGATAAACCTTCTCCGCTGCTGACCCCGGGCAATTTGCCGCAAAGCTCCAGTTCGCTGCTGCAACAGGCGGCGGCCAACAATCGCACTCGGCTTGAAGGCGGGTTGCTGTTGCGCTTTGAGAACGCACCTCCCGGCCTGCGTGCCGAACAGGCCAAGACCAATCAACCAGGCCTGAACGTGGCTTCGACCCTGGGCTATCGCTCACTTTCCCTAGGAGGTTCCAATGGCGGATAACTGGCGTGATCGTTTGTTGCCCGCGTCCTTTCGCGGTGTGCCGTTCTGGGTCGATCAGGCGAAAACCCCGGTGGGCCAGAAAGGTCAGTTGCACGAGTACCCGCAGCGTGACCAGCCGTTTTTCGAGGGCCTTGGCCAGCAGGCGAAAATCCATGACCTGACGGCCTTTATCGTCGGCGCCGATTGCCTGGAGCAGCGCGACAGGCTGCTCAAGGCCCTGGAGGAGGGCAGCGGCGAGCTGGTGCACCCCTGGCTTGGGCGGATGCAGGTCAAGGTCGGCGAATGCGAGATGACCCAGAGCCGCCAGGACGGCGGCCTGGTGACCTTCAGCCTGAAGTTCTATCCGGACCAGCCGCTGCGCTTTCCCTCGGCGGTGGTCAACACCCAGCAGCAGGTGCTGGTGGCCAGCGATACCTTGCTGGGCTCGGCGGTGCTGCGTTTCGAGTTCGCCACCAATCTGATCAAGCAGGCGCGGATCGGCGTGGACGCGCTGCGCAAGGGGCTGACCGAGGTGTATGCGGTCATCGAGCACGAGTTCAAGCCGCTGATCGAGTTCTATGGCGACCTCAACACCCTGGTCAAGGCGGTCAAGGACATACCCAGGGAGCTGAGCACGGAGTTCAAGGGGTTGCTGGAGGATGTGCGCGGGCTCAAGGATTTTGCCCGCAGCGGCTATCGGCAGATGCTCGCCGATATTGCCCAGCAGGTGGAGGCGGCCCGGCGCATCGATGCGCCGAAGCTGACCACCGGCAAGGACACCACGGCGGCGGCCGAGGCAGTGGCCAACCTGGTGCAGGATGCGCTGCTGGTGCAGATCGCCCGCCTGGTGTCGGCGTTGCCGGTAGCCACCCCGGTGGTGAAGCTCAAGAACACCCCGCCCCTGGCGCAGCAGGCCAGCCGGCCGGTGCAGCGCCTGGAGGTGCCGGTGGCCGACGATGTGCTGGCGCTGCGCGATCAGTTCAATGAGCTGATCTGGCAAGCCTCGCTCAAGGCCGACGCGGTGCATTACCAGGCGCTCAACACTCTGCGTCAGCAGGTGCAGGGGCACCTCAATGCCGTGGCTTCCTCGGGGGTGCGGCTGGTCAGCCTCAGCCCCAAGAGCAGCCTTCCGGCGCTGGTGCTGGCCTATCAGCGGTTTGCCGATGCGACCCGGGTCGGCGAAGTGGTGCAGCGCAATCGGGTGCCTCACCCGGGTTTCCTGCCGCCCGCCGACCTGCAAATTGCTCGGGAGTGACCCATGGACGAACTGGCAAATATCGTCACCCTGACGGTGGACGGGCTGGACTACAGCGGCTGGAAGAGCGTGGAGATCAGCGCCGATCTGGAGCGTCAGTTCCGCACCTTCAGCCTCAACATCACCTGGCAATGGCCGGGGCAGGACTCGCAGGTGCGGATCCGCCCGGGCGCTCGCTGTCAGGTGCGCATCGGTTGCGACCTGGTGCTCACCGGGCATGTCTACAAGGCGCCGATCAGTTACGACGGCAAGCAGATCAGCCTGAGCATCCAGGGCGGTTCGCTGACCCAGGATCTGGTGGATTGCGCGGCCATCAACCGGCCGAGTCAGTGGCGCCAGCAGGACGTGCTGAGCATCGTCCGCGCCCTGGCCGGCTCCTACGGGGTCGGGGTGCGCAGCGAGATCGCCCCGACCGGCAAGCTGCACACCCACAGCATCGTGCCGGGGGAGACGGTGTTCGCCTCCATCGACCGTTTGCTGACCCTGTACCGGGTGTTCTCCACCGACGACGCCGACGGTTACCTGCTGCTGGCGGCGCCGGGCAGCGGCGGGCGGGCTAGTGATGCCCTGGAGCTGGGCAAGAACATTCTCTCGGCCAATGCACCGATGGATTTTTCCGCGGTGTTTTCCGAGTACCGGGTGATCGGCCAGCACAAGGGCAGCGATCAGAGCAGCGGGGCGGCGGTCAGCGAAGTGTCTGGCCGGGCCAGCGATGCAAGGGTTTCGCGTAAGCGGGTCACGGTGATCAACGAAGCCGCGCAACTGAGTGCCGAGCTGGCTCAGCAGCGCGCTGACTGGGAGTGCGGCACCCGCACCGGCAAGGCCCTGACCACCACCTACCAGGTGCAGGGCTGGCGCCAGAGCAATGGCGATTTGTGGCGCCACAACACCCTGGTGCGAGTGATCGACCCGGTGCTGGGGTTCGACCGGGACATGCTGATCTCCAAGGTCACCTGGTCGCTGTCCGAGCAGGGCTCGATCACCACCCTGCAGGTGGCGCCGCCGCAGACCTTCGACGCCAACCCGACAGCCGGCAACACCTGAAACCCGCGCCTATCCGTAGGCGCCGGCTGGCCGGCGAAGGCATCCGGCCCGAAACCGCGCAACCCCTGTTCGCCGGCAAGCCGGCTCCTACCCTCCAAGGAACTCAGCATGAGCCTACTGACACGCCTGTTGGCGCGGGGCACCGTGGTGCTCGCCAACTCGGCCAACAAACTGCAATCGCTGCAAATGCGCCTTACCGCCGGCGAGGTCAACGACGACATGGAGCATTTCGAGCCTTACGGTTTCACCAGCAATCCCCTGGCCGGCGCCGAGGGCATCGCCACCTTCCTCGGCGGCGACCGGTCCCACGCGGTGGTGCTGGTGGTGGCCGACCGGCGCTATCGCCTCAAGGCCCTGGCCGCCGGTGAGGTGGCGATCTACACCGACGAGGGCGACAAGATCCACTTCAAGCGTGGGCGCGTCATCGACATCGACACCGCGACCCTGAACATCCGCGCCAGCAGCGGCGTCAACATCGACAGCCCGACCCTGAGCATGAGCGGCAAGATCGTCTCCCAGGGCGATCAGCTTGCCGCCGGCATCAGCCAGATCAACCACGTCCACAGCGGCGTGCAACCCGGTCCGGGCCAGACCGGCGCGCCGGTGGGAGGTTAAGCATGTTCGCCACCTATGACCTGAAGAACGCCCTGACCCGGGCCGTGGAAATCAGCCTGTTCACCTGGCGCCGCGCCGCCGATGACGATGCCCTGGACGACGATCAGCGCTATGGCTGGTGGGGCGACAGTTTTCCCACGGTGGCCGACGACCGCATCGGTTCGCGGCTGTGGCTGCTGCGCCGGGTCAAGCTGACCCGGCAGACCCAGCTCGACGCCGAGTTCTATGCCCGCGAGGCCTTGCAGTGGCTGATCGACGATGGTCATTGCAACGCCGTCGAGATTCTCAGCGAACGCCTCGATGCCCAGCGCCTGAACCTGCGCACGGTGCTGATCCTGGCCGACGGCGAACGCCTGGACCTCAACCCCATTCACAGTTGGCAGGTGACCTATGCCGTTTGAAACCCCTTCGCTGCCGGTGCTGATTCAACGCACCCAAAGCGACCTGGCCAGCGATTCGCTGCGCCAGTCCGATGCCCAAGTGCTGGCCCGAACCCTGAGTGGGGCCGCCTTTGGCCTGTACGGCTACCTGGATTGGATCGCCGAGCAGATCCTTCCGGACAAGGCCGATGAGTCGACTCTGGAGCGCATCGCTGCCCTGCGCCTGAACCAGCCGCGCAAGGCCGCCCAGGCGGCCCGTGGCAGCGTCAGCTTCACGGCCGCGGCCGGAGCCGTGCTGGATGTCGATACCCTGCTGCAGAGCAGCGACGGTCGCAGTTACAAAGTGACCGCCGCGCGCACCACCAGCGCCGGGCTCAACAGCACCACGATCCAGGCGGTCGATGGCGGCGCCCTGGGCAATGCCGGCGCCGGCCTGGAGTTGACCGCGGTGCAGCCGGTGCAAGGCATCGGCAACGCGTTCACCGTGCTGGCCCCGGGGCTGAGCGGTGGCGTGGCCGAAGAAAGCCTCGAATCCCTGCGCTCCCGGGTGATCCGCTCCTATCGGATCATTCCCCACGGCGGCTCGGCGGACGACTACGAAACCTGGGCCCTGGAATGCCCGGGGATCACCCGTGCCTGGTGCCGGCGCAATTACCTGGGGCCAGGCACGGTGGGCCTGTTCGTCATGCGTGACGATGACCCGCAGCCGATCCCCAATGCCGAGCAACTGGCGCAGGTCCAGGCCTATATCGAGCCACTGCGCCCGGTCACTGCCGAGGTGCATGTGCTGGCCCCGGTGATGCTGCCGGTGACCTACACGTTGCGCCTGACCCCCGACACCAGCGCGGTGCGCGCCGCGGTCGAGGACCAGCTGCGCGATCTGCACAGCCGCGAGGCCGGCCTGGGCCAGACCCTGTTGCTCAGCCATATCCGCGAAGCCATCAGCAGCGCCACCGGCGAGCAGGATCACCGGCTGCTGGCGCCCCTGGCCGATGTTCCGGCGGCGAATAATCAGTTGCTGGTTTTCGGAGGTTGCCAATGGCAGCAATAAGAAGCGCCGCCCAGTACCAGGATCAGTTGCGCAGCCTGCTGCCCAGCGGCTCGGCCTGGGACCCGGAGCGGGTGCCGGAGCTTGAACGAGTGTTGCAGGGCGTCTCCCAGGAGCTGGCGCGCATCGACGCCCGGGCCGTTGACCTGCAAAACGAAATGGACCCGGCCAGCGTCAGCGAACTGGTGACCGATTGGGAAAAGGTCATGAACCTGCCCGATCCCTGCCTGGGCCTGACCCCGCTGTTCGAAGACCGACGGCTGGCCGTGCGCCGCCGTCTGTTGGCGGTGGGCAGCCAGCGCGCTGCCTACTTCGTCGAAATCGCCCGCAGCCAGGGCTACCCCAATGCCAGCGTCACTGAGCTGAGTACCCCGCGCATGGGCCGCTCACGCTTTGGTCATGCGCATTTCGGCACCTGGCGGGCGAACTTCATGTGGACCCTCAATACCGGCGGCCGCCTGCAACTGGGCCGGCGTTTCGGCGCGAGCTATTGGGGTGAACGTTTTGGCATGAATCCGGGGAGCGCCCTGGAGTGCCTTATCCATCGCAGTACACCGGCGCATACACAGGTGTACATCAACTATGACTAGAGAAGACAAGCACAAGTGGATTATCCGAAAAGTGTTCCCAGCGTAGGGCTGGTGAACGGCAAGTTTGTCGACGAGAACCCGGTCACGGGGCAAGTCGGCTCACTGATTTCCTCGCAATGGGGAAACGCGGTTACCGACGAATTGCTCAATGTGATTCGTGCGGGTGGGAAGGAGCCGGCCGAGGCCGAGCACGACCAGTTGCTGGCGGCGATCAAGGCGATCGTCCGGGATTCGATACCGCCAGAGAAGATTCGCAGCACCTTGGCCGAGTACGGCATCACCGACGCCTATACCAAGTCGGTGACCTACACCAAGGCCGAGATCGAGGCGCTGCTGAAGAACATGTCGGCCCTGCCGGTGGGGGCCATGGTGCCGTTTCCCAAGGGCACGGTGCCGGCGGGGTTCCTGGAGGTGGATGGCAGTGTGCAGAGCGCTGCGACTTATCCGGATCTGGCGGCTTATTTGGGAACGACCTTCAACACCGGTGGTGAAGGGGCGGGGAATTTCCGTTTGCCGGAGTCGCGGGGGGAGTTTCTGCGGGGTTGGGATCATGGGCGGGGGGTGGATGCTGGGCGGGCTCTGGGTAGCTGGCAGCCCGACGAATTGAGGAGTCACAAGCACGCGCTTGACGCCAACGTCGTTACCGAAACAGGGTCTGGATACGCTGGCGGTATTGCTACCGATGGCAACAAGTACCTGACAGAAACCGCATTCTCAGGTGGTATGGAAACCCGACCTAGAAACCTTGCGGTGATGTGGTGCGTCAAAGCCTGGAACGCACCGACCAATCAGGGAAGCATCGATGTTGCTGCTCTGGCCGTTGATGTTCGTAATGCACAGAAAAATGCTGTGGTCGGGATTTGTAAAGGTCTGAAGGTTTCTGCTTCCGGGCTCAGTTCGATCGTTAATGTGGTGGCTGAGCAGTTGGTGGTCGGTAACGATTTGTCGTTCAAGACACTGGGTGATGTGACTCTCAAGATCAACGCTACGGTCATCGGCGCCAACGGACTGGATACAGGAGTGCTGACCGGTTCCACCTGGTACAGCGTCTGGGTGATATGGGGAGGTGCTGGGGTTGCGGGTTTGCTGTCGCTCAGTGAGAAAGCTCCTGTGCTACCTGTGGGTTACACCCACAAGGCCCGGGTCAGTTGGACGCGAACCGACCCCACGGCAAACAAGTTTCTGTTGTCGTTTATTCAGGCGGGTAACTGCGTTCAGTACAAGGTGGTTCCGGGTTCCAATGTGCAAAATCTGCCGGTCATGGCTTCTGGGGTTGTCAGCCCCGCTGCGGATGTTGCCGTCTCTGCTTTTGTTCCGCCGACGGCGGCAAAAATTTCACTGACTGCCGGTACCAACAACGGCTACGTTGGCTTTGCCCCCAGCAGTGCCTATACCGCGCAAGCACCTGTTTATTTGAATACCGCAACGCTCAATGCTGCGCCCTTTGTCGGCGGTTATAACCCGTCTTCGCCGGTACCTACTGCTAATGGTCAGTTTTTGCTGGAAGGACCAACGATTCGATTCGGATCTTTTGCGGCGACAGGTGTTTTGCAATGTATTGGATGGGAGGACAACTTATGAATGGTTTTGCAGTTCGAGCCGATGGCCGGGGTTGCAGGGCGGTGGACGGTGTCGAGCACTTGCTGGAAGGGGAGGTTTTCTCAGTCGAATATCCGACTCTCGCTCTTAACGCTACCGATAGGTTGGCATTGATTGCCGATGAGCGATTCAGGCGTGAGGAAGCCGGTATCGTTGTACAAGGCTTGGCTATTCAAACGGATCGTGCAAGCCAGGCAAAGCTCACTCGAGCCGCAGTAAGGGCAAGTCGAGATGCCAACTACGTAATCCACTGGAAGTTGGAAAATGGCTCTTTCGTACAGCTCGATGCACGTCAGGTACAGGTTTGTGATAGTGCCGTTGATGCTTACGTACAGGCTTGCTTTATGCGTGAGAGCGAGTTGGTTGATGCTGTTGATGCTGGCTTGTATGAGGCGTCGATGCTCATTGCAGGTTGGCCGGCTGTTGAGTTTTCCGCAGTGCCTGAATTGTTGTGACAGCGCTTCATTGATGTTTTTGGTGGTTTGCGAGTTACCTGTTTCAACCCTCTGATTACCGGGACGATGCTAAAGGCATTGTTTCCGACTCCTCGTCCTTCGATGGGGCATTTCACCTTTCTTACCTTTTGATAAGTCCCGATGCGGATCTCTCTAGTCAACTGTCGATGCGATTCAGTTCGTTATCGGTTTGGCCAGAGTTCGGCATCTGGGCGAGTTGATGCACACGGCACATTGAGATCGTTCCAGGCCTAGGCCTGGAGTCTCTGACTTATTGGTTACCCATCTACCTTGCGTTGGTGGGTTTCAATTTCAACTAGAGGACAGACGAGTGGATTATCCAAAGAGTGTGCCCAGTGTCGGGCTGGTTAATGGGAAGTTTGTCGACGAGAACCCGGTCACAGGGCAAGTCGGCTCACTGATTTCTTCCGACTGGGGAAATGCGGTGACCGATGAATTGCTCAACGTGATTCGTGCGGGTGGGAAGGAGCCGGCCGAGGCCGAGCATGATCAGCTACTGGCGGCGATCAAGGCGATCGTCCGTGATTCGATTCCGCCGGAAAAGATCCGCACCACCTTGGCGGAGTACGGGATTACCGATGCTTATACCAAGTCGGTGACCTATACCAAGGCGGAGATTGAGGCGCTGCTGAAGAACATGTCGGCCCTGCCGGTGGGGGCCATGGTGCCGTTTCCCAAGGGCACGGTGCCGGCGGGGTTTCTGGAGGTGGATGGCAGTGTGCAGAGCGCTGCGACTTATCCGGATTTGGCGGCCTATTTGGGCACGACCTTCAACACCGGAGGCGAGGGGGCGGGTAACTTCCGTTTGCCGGAGTCGCGGGGGGAGTTTTTGCGGGGTTGGGATCATGGACGGGGGGTGGATGCGGGAAGGGGACTTGGCAGTTGGCAAGCTGACGAGTTCAAGAGTCATACACACTCAGTAAAGGACTCTTCATACGCTGGAAATGTATTTGACTCCTGGGTCTATGGCGATACAGGGAATGGAGTCACTGAGGATGAAAACTTAAGGACAAATTCATCTGGTGGCATTGAAACCCGTCCACGCAACCTGGCTGTCATGTGGTGCATCAAAGCTTGGAATGCTCCGATTAATCAGGGAAATATAGACATTGCGGCTCTTACATCCCAATTGGCCCAGGCAACCGAAAACAAGCAGGGAATTGCGAGGGTGAGTACTCAGGCTCAAGTCGATTCCGGCATTGACGATTCACTGATAGTGACTCCCAGGAAGTACCGCGCTGCTAAGGGAACATGCTCAGCCTGGGTGAGTTGGAATGGGACCGGAGCTGTCACTATTCGAGATAGTTACAACGTATCGAGCGTCACAGACAATGGTGTTGGTGACTTCACCGTCAACATTATCCCTGGTGTACTGGCGAATGCTGGATTTAGTTATTGCTATACGGTTGGAGGAGGTAACAACTCCTTGAATCTCGCCTCAGGCGCCACAACTACTCCTACTGCTACCTCTTTGCGTGTTGTCAGTGTTAGCGCTCCTGGTATGGGAACAGGCGCAAATTTTCAGCCGACAGACTTTCCTTACAATAGCGTGCAGATTTTCGGAGGTAAGTAATGGCTATGCGTATTGTTTATCAGTTGCCTGGTGAGACAGTTGCATCTTTGACACCCTGCAATTGCGGATTGACGATCGATGAAATTGCTCGTCAGGACGTTCCTGGTGGCGTGTATTTTTGGTTTGTCGAGGAGTCGGCGATTCCGCTTGACCCGATCGAGCGTATGCACTGGATGTTGACAGATGAACTAGGGCCGCCAGCAGGGGTAGGGGAGCGCCCTCTATGCACATCTCATTCTGAGGCAATTCTGTAAAATCTCACTGTGCTCCAAGGACGCTTTTTCGATTGAAGGTTGTATATGCCTATAACCGAACAACAACTGCAACAAATCATGCCTAACGCCCGCCGCCAAGCGGGCGTTTTTGTTTCTCCACTCAACACCGCCATGGCTCATCGGCAGATCGATACGCCGAAGCGCCAGGCGGCCTTTCTCGCCCAGATCGGTCACGAATCCGGGCAACTGCAATACGTGCGCGAGCTGGGCAGTGATCAATACCTGAGCAAGTACGACACCGGCACGCTCGCGGCACGCCTGGGCAACACCCCCGAGGCCGATGGCGACGGTCAGCGCTATCGCGGGCGCGGGCTGATCCAGATCACCGGGCGCAGCAACTATCGCCAGTGCAGCCTCGGGCTGTTTGGCGATGAGCGCCTGCTGGAGTTGCCCGAGCTGCTGGAGCAGCCGCAATGGGCCGCCGAGTCGGCGGCCTGGTTCTGGGAGCGCGGCGGGCTCAATGCCCTGGCCGATCGCGATGAGTTCAACAGCATCACCCGTCGCATCAATGGCGGTTTGAACGGCTTGCAGGATCGCCTGCAACTCTGGGCCAGGGCGCGGGCGGTGCTGTGCCTGCCCGTGGTCTGAGTTCATGCGGAGGCGGGCACCTTCTGTAGTCGCTGCCGTAGGCTGCGATTGGACCTGGAGGGAAGGTCCTGCGGACCTTTTCGCAGCCTGCGGCAGCGGCTACAGGGATTTTTTCGGCCGTTTGATGCATTTCATATCGGTCCGAGGAGGACGTGATGAATATCCGCAGTTGGCTGGCCCTCGCCGTCGTAGCGGGGTTGCTTTATGCCCTTGGCTTCGTCAGCGGAGTTGGCAGCGAACGCAGTCAACAGCAGCGCCTGGACGAGGCCCGACTGCAGCAATCCTTCGAGCAGGGCCAGGCGTTGGGCAGGGTCAAGGAGAAGGTGGTGGTCGAGTACGTCGATCGCGTCGTCAAGGTCTATCAGGCGGGCGCCACTATCACCAAGGAGGTTCCGATCTATGTTTCGAAAGCAGCTGATAACGCCTGTGTTGTGCCTGGTGGTTTTGTCCGGGTGCACGACGCCGGCGCCGCCAACCTGCCCGTGGCCCCAGGCCCCGGCGTCGCTGATGACGCCGCCTCGGGCCTTGCACTCTCTACCGTCGCCGCCAGCGTCGTCGACAACTACAGCCAATGCCATGCCAATGCCGAGCAATTGAGGGCATTGCAGCAGTGGGTGCGGGAGTCTCAGTCGCTGTTGCAAGGTGCTCCGGCGATGCACTGACGGCCTTGAGACCTTTATGAAATGGATCGCTGCCGCAGTGTGGGGCAGTTGAAATCAAATGGACTTGTCGATGTTAAAAGAATGCAGATGCGGTCATTGCAAACGACTTCTCGCCCGCGTGGGTGAGTTTACCGAGCTCCAGATCAAATGTTCCCGCTGTGGAACCTTGAATCACGTGAAGGCCTCGAGCCTTGGGCAATCGCCTGTGAGCGACATGAGAGCGGACTTTTCCGCGACTGATCATTCGACTCAATAGGTATCAACATGGCTTGGATTCGCTACGACTTCACTGACAACGGTTCTTCGGTGCTGCCGGCTCGCTATTACATGGCGCCGAACCAGTATCTGCAGTCCCCGAACAAACGCTTCAAGTTGCTCTTTCAGCCTGATGGCAACCTTGCACTTTATGACGGCGCCCAGTTGGCGTGGGTCGCCGACCAGAACACGCCCTTTACCAATGTGAGCAAGGGCAACAAGAAAGACCCGATGATGGTCTTTATGAATTACGGCTTCGTTCTGGATGACCCGTTGCGCGGCCGTATCTGGTCGACGACACCGAGCGATCCCACCATGGGCTCTCGCGAGGATGCGTCCTTGCGTGCGTTCACCCAGGTTCAGGATGACGGGAACATCGTGACCATCGACACCATCCCTCACTGGTATGCGCCCAACGGTCGCGTGTTCACTCCGGCAGTCGGGGCGGCCATGATCATCGGTGGCCCTGCGGAGTTGGTACCGGGCCAGTTCTACCGTGCTGGTGATCATTCCCTGGTCTTCCAGGGCGATGGCAACCTGGTGGTCTACGGTCCGAACTGGAGCGTTGTCTGGGCGACGTACACCCAGAACAGGGGCGGTGCGCGATGCGTCATGCAGGCAGACGGTAACCTGGTGATCTACGCAGCGAACAATGCCGTCGTTTGGCAAAGTGGTACTGCTGGCCATCCGGGCGCAACCATTCGCCTGCAGGCCAACGGCAGCTTGAGCATCGTGACCGAGCGGCCGATCTGGGCCCGTTTCGGGTACACCCCGACCATCAAGCCGCCGCGTGTCTTTTACCCGGATCACAAGTGGCAAACCGCTAGCTACACCTGGGACAACGTGTTCTAAAAGGCCGCAAGAAGCCCCGCGATCGTGCGGGGCCTTTGCCTGGCGTCTTCAAGATATCGGTGGGTGTGCTGTTGCAGCTCGTCCATCGAGAAGCCCAAGAGCTTCGACCCCATCGCCTTTGAGCGACATGAAAACGGCACTTTCCGTGACCGCCCCTTCCATTCAAAGGTGAAAAATATGAACGCAGTAACCATGGGCAAGCACTTCATTACCGTATTCCCAAAAGGCATTGTGGAGATCGTTTCGGCGGCCCAAAACACGGGGGGGCTGATCATCCAGACGGGGTTGATCAAGACCTCGACCGGTGTGGTCGATCTGTATGTGGGACCGACCGGGTCTTCCATCTCCAATGCGGCCATCATCTTCTCGGGCAACGGCTCCAGCATTTCCGGCAGTGACTCCGAGATTGTCATGCCGTACCCGATCCGTATTCCCGCAGGCCAGGCATTGTGGGCCTATGCATCCACTCCGGGTGGTGCAATCGCGTTGACTTGGGACTTGCTGGCCTGAGTTGTGTGTCGAGCTTCGCGAGCTTGCGCGAGCGCTTTCCTGTTCTTTGGGGCTTCGTTGTCTGAAGCCGTGTTCCAGAGCCGTTGGTTTTCCTGACGGCTTGTCACTTGCAAGCCGTCTTTGCTGGTGTACGGTAAGCACACGCCAGCCCCATCAGGAGAGGATTGTGAAAGAAATTACCCAGCTTGCCGCTGAACTTGGCCGGCGTCTGCAGGTTCTGAATGCCCATGTCACCGCCGCGGAGTCCTGCACCGGCGGCGGTATTGCCGAGGCGATCACGCGGATTCCGGGCAGTTCGGCCTGGTTCGAGGCCGGTTATGTCACTTATTCCAATCGCCAGAAGACTTTGCAACTGAATGTACCGGCCGGGTTGTTCAACTCGGTCGGTGCGGTCAGTCGTGAGGTGGTAGAGGCCATGGTTCGCGGAGCGCAGGCCAAGAGCCATGCACATTTTGCCGTGGCGGTCAGTGGTATCGCCGGGCCGGATGGCGGTTCCGCGCAGAAGCCGGTGGGTACCGTGTGGCTGGCCTGGGGCGCGGGAGAGACGCTGACTGCCGAGTGCCGGCACTTCCCCGGGAATCGCGATGAGGTTCGCCGACAAACGGTGAAGGCCGCGCTAGAGGGGCTGCTGCAACACGCCGCAGCAGAAATCGCAAATCAGGGGTAGGCGATCCTTGAGCGCTGTGGAATAATACTGGCTACTTATACAGGTGTTGGCCGTCAGGCCTTATTGATTACGTGAGGACTTTAATGGACGACAACAAGAAGAAAGCCTTGGCTGCGGCCCTGGGTCAGATCGAACGTCAATTCGGCAAGGGTGCCGTAATGCGTATGGGCGATCATGACCGTCAGGCGATCCCGGCCATTTCCACCGGCTCTCTGGGTCTGGACATCGCTCTGGGCATTGGCGGTCTGCCAAAAGGCCGTATCGTTGAAATCTACGGTCCTGAATCGTCCGGTAAGACCACCCTGACCCTGTCGGTCATCGCTCAGGCGCAGAAAGCCGGTGCCACTTGTGCCTTCGTCGATGCCGAGCACGCGCTGGACCCGGAATACGCCGGCAAGCTGGGGGTCAATGTCGACGATCTGCTGGTTTCTCAGCCGGATACCGGCGAGCAGGCCCTGGAAATCACCGACATGCTGGTGCGTTCCAACGCGGTTGACGTGATCATCGTCGACTCCGTGGCGGCTCTGGTGCCCAAGGCTGAAATCGAAGGCGAAATGGGCGACATGCACGTGGGCCTGCAAGCCCGCCTGATGTCCCAGGCGCTGCGTAAAATCACCGGTAACATCAAGAACGCCAACTGCCTGGTGATCTTCATTAACCAGATCCGCATGAAGATCGGCGTGATGTTCGGCAGTCCGGAAACCACCACCGGTGGTAACGCCCTGAAGTTCTACGCTTCGGTTCGTCTGGACATCCGTCGTACCGGCGCGGTGAAGGAAGGCGATGAGGTGGTCGGTAGCGAAACCCGAGTCAAGATCGTCAAGAACAAGGTGGCTCCGCCGTTCCGTCAGGCCGAGTTCCAGATTCTTTACGGCAAGGGTATCTACCTCAACGGCGAGATCATCGATCTTGGCGTGCTGCACGGTTTCCTGGAAAAATCCGGTGCCTGGTACAGCTACCAGGGCAACAAGATCGGTCAGGGCAAGGCCAACTCGGCCAAGTTCCTGCAGGACAACCCGGAAATCGGCAACGCGCTGGAGAAGCAGATTCGCGAGAAGCTGCTGACAGCCTCGCCAGACGTCAAAGCCAATCCGGTCAAAGAGACCGAAGACGATATGGCCGACGCTGATATCTGATTGATCCAATGACCGCCGTACTCGATACCCTCGTCGCGGTGCGGCGAACTGCAATGGACCTGCTCGCGCGACGCGAGCACGGTCGAGTCGAGCTGACGCGTAAACTGCGTCAGCGCGGCGCCCCTCCTGAAATGATCGAAGCTGCCCTTGACCGTTTGACGGAAGAGGGATTGCTGTCCGAATCCCGTTATCTCGAAAGCTTTGTTTCCTACCGTGCCCGCTCAGGTTACGGGCCAATGCGTATTCGCGAAGAACTCAGTCAGCGCGGCTTGCAGCGAAGTGATATCGATCTTGCCCTGCGTGAGTGCGGTATCGACTGGCAAGAGCAGTTGCGAGACGTCTGGCAGCGCAAGTTTGCCGGGCACTTTCCTGCGGATGCCCGGGAGCGGGCCAAGCAAGGGCGCTTTCTGAGTTATCGCGGCTATTCCATGGACATGATCGGCCGCCTGTTGAGCGGCCGAGGGCTGGATGACTGAGGCTGTACCCGCTGCGTGATGCCGCGGGCGAGAGGCGGATCAGTTGGCGTCGCTGGTTTCTCTCACGCTTTGGTGGGCCTTGGGGGGCTGTCTGGCCCAGTTCTGCGGCAGGTTGATGAAGTCGATCAGTTCCCGCAGGCGGCCATTGTCGCGAGCGTTGAAAGTGAACGACAGCCGTGTCAAATGGCTGAATTGCGCTTCATCGTGCTCCTCTCCACGGTAGGCATGTTGCTGAAACCGACCACTGAGGCACAGGTCGGAGAACTCCGTCTGCATCTGTGCCAGCGCCTGTTCGGTGAGATTGTGGTGCATGCGAATGACGAACTCTTGCTTCAGCCAGCGGCTGGAGTGGAAGTTGGCGTAGAACTGCTGGATTTCCTTGACGGCGTCTTCGGTGCTATGCACCAGACGCACCAGTTTCAGGTCGCTGGGCAGGATGTAGCGATTGGCTTCCAGCTGGTTGCGGATGAAGTCCAGGGCGCCCTGCCAGAATTGCCCGCCAGGTACGTCCAGTAGCACCACCGGTACCAGGGGGCTTTTGCCGGTCTGGATCAGGGTCAGGACTTCCAGTGCTTCATCCAGGGTGCCGAATCCACCGGGGCAGAGCACCAGAGCATCCGCTTCCTTGACGAAGAACAGCTTGCGAGTGAAGAAAAAGTGGAATGACAGCAGGTTCTCCGTACCGCCGACAGTCGGGTTGGCATGTTGTTCGAAAGGCAGGGTGATGTTGAATCCCAGGCTGTGCTCCAGGCCCGCGCCGTCATGGGCTGCGGCCATGATGCCGCCTCCGGCGCCGGTGATGACCATCAGGTCCGAGCGTGCCAGGGCAGCGCCCAGCTCCTTGGCCATGGCATACAGCGGGTGCTCGCTGGGGGTTCGCGCCGAGCCGAATACCGTCACCTTGCGCCGACCCTTGAACTGTTCCAGGACTCTGAAGGCATGTTCCAGTTCACGCAGGGCTTGCAGGGTGATCTTGGCGTTCCAGCGATTGAGGTCGTCCTCGGCCATGCGCAGGACAGTGAGAACCATGTCGCGATAAAGAGGGATATTCGGGCTGTTGGGGGCAATCTGGTTGAGTTGCGCTTCGACCTGGCTCGTGAGGTCGGCGCCCTTGCTCTGAAAATGACGGGTTAATAGGTCATTCGATTGGTAAGGCATTCAGCTTCTCCTTCTGCACAGAACCTTGTGCACGCTCGAGGTATTCGAATGTGCCACGACACAGCCTGTGTCGCTGCCTGCTCGGCCCAGCGTGCGAGCAATGCTCCTGCGCCGATTGCTGCTGACCGTCGCTGGGCGGCAATCGAGGTATCCACAGAGGTCCTGCTTTCCTTTATTGAGAAAACAATTGCACTGCAAGGCGCATCAGGGCGGCCTCCTGAACCGTCCTCAATGCATTAATGGAAACCTTCGGACATGACTTGATCATGTGCCCAGAAAGTCTTGGCTGGCAATCGCTTCTTGATGAACTTATCGGCTTGTGCACCATTGGTCGGGCGCGGCGGCAGGGGGCTGTACCCCTGATTTACTAAGTTACAGCGCTGGGCCCGGGAAGGGGCCGCGGGCGTTCATTCGTGAAAGCGAAGGGCAAGGAGGCAAGGGATGACCACTGTTGTGCTGGAAATCGATCCGCAGTTGTACCAGCTATTGCAAGCCGCTGCGGCGGCCCATGATTTGAGCCTTGAGGAAGAGTGCCGGCGGCGCCTGGCGGGCGAGGAGCCGCACTCGCGTTACCTGCAGGCCCTGGTGGCGGAGTTGCGCGCCGAGGATCTGCAGCGACGCGCGGCCCGCTCTTGATTACTTCTTCTTGGGAGTGTTCTGGGAGGGGCAGTCCGATTCCTGGAAGCGTGCCGAGGCCACCGGGCGATTGGTACGGTTCTCGGTAAATTCGTAGCGCATGATTGCGCCTTTGGCCATTAGCTTGCGGTAGTTGGGGTTGCGGCAGACGCTGGCACCCAGTTGCAGGTAGACCGCCTTGGGATTGGCGCGCATCTGGGCGGCGTGAGCGGACTGGACGCTGAGGTGGTTGATCAGCTCTTTGCCTTCAACGGTATAACCCTGATCGAGGATGTTTTCGTTGATTTCCCGGGGAGTGCCGACGTTGCTTTCCGCAGCGACCTTCTCCAGCATTTTGCTCAGTTCGAACTCTTGCAAAGACGCAGCCTGGACTCCCAGAGGCAAGGCCAGCAGAAGGGCGACGGTAGGGATGGTAAAGCGCAACATGAAACTCTCCTGGTGCAATGACTGAAGCTTCGACCAGTCACTCGACTGTGCGTTCAGTGGCGACGAATTATAGGGGGAGAGCCAGGAAGGCGGTACAGGTTTGAACAGATAGCTCTGATAAACTTGTCCGACTTTTTCCCGCCTCGAGTTTTTGACGTGTTGATTCCTGCCCTTTGCCGGTGTGGCCTGCGATGAGCCACGCGGTATCCCGCCTACGTGATTTGCGTATGGCTCGTGTGGTCAAACCCTTTTTCGCCCGGGGCTCGCGAGCCGAGCGTTGCCCGCGCTGCCGCGTGATTCCCAGTCATTGCCTGTGTGCCTGGCGGCCAAAGGTCAGTGCCGAATCGGCCATGTGCCTGGTGATGCACGATGTGGAGCCGCTCAAACCGAGCAATACCGGGTGGTTGATCGCCGATGTGATTGCCGACACTTGGGCGTTTCACTGGTCCCGCACCGAGGTCGATCCACAATTGCTGGCCTTGCTGGCGGATCCGCAGTGGCAGCCTTATATCGTGTTCCCCGGCGAGTTCGTGGCCCCCGAGCGGGTGGTCAGTGAGGTCCGGCGGCAAGAAGGCAAGCGCCCGTTGTTCATTCTGTTGGATGCCACCTGGAGCGAAGCCCGCAAGATGTTTCGCAAGAGCCCGTATCTTGAGCACTTGCCGGTCCTGAGCCTGTCGTCCGAGAAGCTGTCGCGCTACAAACTGCGCCGCTCCAAGCGCGACGACCATTTCTGTACCGCCGAGGTTGCCGCGTTATGCCTGGAGCTGGCGGGGGACGAGCAGGTCAGCCAGGTCCTGGATGCCTACCTTGATGTGTTCAGCACCCATTACCTGTCGGCGAAGTTCCAGAAAGCCATCGATCCCCAGGATGAAGTGCACTCCCGGCTCAAGCCCTTTGTGTAGTGGTGGCGTTTGCCTGTTTTTTTTGCGGCCATAGCTGGGCAACCAGCATGCCGCCGAGCATCAGGGCGCAGCCGAAATAGCCGCGCATCTGCAGCGACTCATCCAGTAGCCAGGCCCCGGCGACGGCGGCGAACACGGCTTCGAGGGAGAGGATGATCGCGGCGTGGGAGGCAATTGCGTTCTTTTGAGCGATCACCTGCAAGGTGTAACCGACGCCGACCGCAATCACGCCGCCATAAAGAATGGCTGGCCCGGCAGCGACGATCGCGCTCCAGCGAATCGGCTCCAGGCATAGCGCCAGGATCAGGCTCACCACTGAGCAGGTGGCAAATTGCAGGAAGGCCAGGCGAATCGGGTCATGGCGGCTGGCGAATACGCCCACCAGAATCACGTGCCCACCCCAGACAAAGGCGCCGATCAGTTGCAGCCAGTCGCCGGAGGCCACCTGAAAGCCGTCGCCGACGCTCAGCAGGAACATCCCCACCACGGCCAGCACCGCGCCGATCCAGGTGCCCAGGCCGGTCTTGTGGCCAATCAGCAATCCCAGCAGCGGCACTACAATGACGTAAAGCCCGGTGATGAACCCGGCATTGGTGACACTGGTAAACAACAGCCCGACCTGCTGCAGATTGATCCCCAGAGCAAGGGCCAGCCCCATCAGCATGCCGCCCAGCAACAGGCCGCGATTGAGCAGCGGTGCGGCAGGGCGATCGGCCGCCGCCCTGCGCAGGACCAGCGGTAGCAGGCAGAGTGAACCCAGAGCGAAGCGCAGTCCGGAATAAAGGAAGGGCCCGATATGATCCATGCCGGAGGTTTGGGCGACAAACGCCGATCCCCAGATCACGGCGGTGATCAGCATCAGGACATCGGCACGCAAGGCTTGGCTTCGCATGATGGCACTCTTATTAGTTAGCCGGCTAAGATGCCGCAAAGCTTCACGCTTGACCACCCCGGCTGCGCTGGGCATGCTTGGCGCCGATTAGGGCGCCAGCGCTGTTTGAACCACCGTTTTGCTCAGGCTTTTCGCGGTGTTCGTGCTCTTTGGGTGTCGCACTCTGGCGAGCACTCGTGTTGCCTGGATAAGGGCTGAATGCATCAGTCCTGCCATGAAAAACAGGATCATTTGAAAAATGGCCACATACGAAATCCTGATTGCCGATGACCACCCGCTGTTTCGCAGTGCGCTGCATCAAGCCGTCACCCTGGGCCTGGGGCCTGATGTGCGTCTGGTGGAAGTGGCGAGCATCGCTGAACTGGAAACCCGCCTGACCGAAAAAGCCGACTGGGACCTGGTCCTGCTGGACCTGAACATGCCCGGCGCCTACGGCTTTTCCGGTCTGGTGCTGTTGCGCGGGCAATACCCGCAGATTCCAGTGGTGATGGTGTCGGCCCAGGAAGAAGCCTCCGTCATGGTCCGTTCCCGAGAGTTCGGGGCCAGCGGTTTCATTCCCAAGTCCAGCTCCCTGGAAGTCATTCAACAAGCGGTGCGCAGTGTGCTGGACGGTGATGTCTGGTGGCCGCCCCAGGCGTTTGAAGAAGTCAGTGTTTCGGCGGAAGCCAAGGCCGCCAGCGAAGGCCTGGCCAGCCTGACGCCCCAGCAGTTCCGGGTCTTGACCATGGTCTGTGAAGGTTTGCTGAACAAGCAGATCGCGTATGAACTGAGTGTGTCGGAAGCGACGATCAAGGCCCACGTGACGGCGATCTTCCGCAAGCTTGGGGTTCGCACACGCACCCAGGCGGCCTTGCTTCTGCAACAACTTGAGTCAATTTCCAGCCATTAACCGGCTGCTGGTTCACGCTTTTTTGACTTTGGTTGAACTAGCTTCCCCACTTCTTTTTCTTCAGTTGCCCTGCCTATGTCGCCTTTCAAAGGTCAAACCGGTCTTAAACGCATCCTTAACGCCGCCGGCTATTCGTTCGATGGCTTGCGCGCCGCTTTCACCGGCGAGGCAGCCTTTCGTCAACTGGTGCTGCTCAATGTGATCCTGATTCCCTTGAGCTTTTTGCTCCATGTCAGCCGGGTCGAGCGCGCGCTGCTGATAGCCGTGTGCCTGCTGGCGCTGATCGTCGAGCTGCTCAACTCGGCGGTGGAGGCGGCCATCGATCGCATTTCCCTGGATCGCCACCCGTTGTCGAAAAACGCCAAGGACATGGGCAGTGCCGCGCAGTTTGTTGCCCTGAGCATGATCACTATCGTCTGGGCGGTGATCCTGATCTAAGGAATGCTCGGCAGGACGATCTCGTCGCTGCGCTGCACCCCGGCGGTGAACGAACGGCACAGTTCGAGAAATTCGCGCATCGCCGAGGTCTGGTACTTCTGTTTGTGCCAGATGAAATAGAACTGCCGGGCCAAATCCAGCCCCGACGTTTCCACCGGCACCAGGCTGCCCCGGCGAAAGGCGTCCCGCAGCGCCAGGCGGGAGATGCAGCCAATACCCAATCCCGACTCCACTGCGCGCTTGATGGCTTCGGTATGTTCCAGCTCCAGGCGAATGTTCAGTGCGCTGCGATGATGACGCATGGCCTGGTCGAAGGTCAGGCGCGTGCCGGAACCCTGTTCGCGAAGAATCCAGGCTTCGTGGGTCAATTCCTCCATGCTGGCGTGGCCGCGTTTGGCCAGCGGATGCTGAGGCGCGCAGAACACCACCAGCTCATCCTCGACCCAGGTCTGCACCTCGATATCCGGGTGGCTGCAGTCGCCTTCGATTAGACCCAGATCAATTTCGTAGTGAGCCACCTGTTGCACGATATGCGCAGTGTTCTGCACATGGAGCTTCACCTGGCTTTCCGGGTGTACCTGCATGAAGCTGCCGATCAGCAGGGTCGCCAGGTAGTTGCCGATGGTCAGGGTCGCACCCACCGACAGCGAGCCGAAGCCGGACTTGCCGTTGAGCAGGTCCTCGATTTCCTTGGCCTGATCGAGCAGGGCCACCGCCTGGGGCAACAACTGTTTGCCCAGGGCATTGAGACTCAAGCGCTTGCCGGCACGGTCGAACAGCTGGCAGCTGGATTGGCGCTCGAGTTCGGTGATCGAGGTGCTCGCCGCGGATTGCGACAGGGCCAGGAGCCCGGCAGCGCGAGAAACGCTCTCTTGCTGGGCGACGGCGACGAAGACTTGCAGTTGACGGAGAGTAAATCGCATATCGATATAACCGATAACCCTTATCTTAATAATCCAGTTAACAGATATTGTCGCCGCCATTAGAATGCTGTGCAATTGCGCTCATGGTCAGCGCAGGCAATTTCTAGGAGCCCCCGTACATGAGCAACATGAACCACGAGCGTGTCCTCAGTGTTCATCACTGGAATGACACTCTGTTCAGCTTCAAGTGCACCCGCGACCCGGGTCTGCGCTTCGAGAACGGTCAGTTCGTGATGATCGGCCTGCAACAGCCCAATGGCCGTCCGCTTATGCGTGCTTACTCCATTGCCAGCCCGAACTGGGAAGAGCATCTCGAATTCTTCAGCATCAAGGTTCCGGACGGTCCGCTGACTTCCCAACTGCAGCATCTGAAGGAAGGCGACGAGATCATCATCAGCAAGAAGCCAACCGGTACCCTGGTACTGGATGACTTGAAGCCGGGCAAGCACCTGTACCTGCTCAGCACCGGCACCGGTCTGGCGCCGTTCATGAGCGTGATCCAGGATCCGGAAACCTATGAGCGTTTCGAAAAAGTGATCCTGTGCCACGGCGTACGCTACGTCAACGAAGTCGCCTACCGCGAGTTCATCACCGAGCACCTGCCGCAGAACGAGTTCTTCGGCGAAGCGCTGCGTGAAAAGTTGATCTACTACCCCACCGTGACCCGCGAGCCGTTCGAGAACGAAGGCCGTCTCACCGACCTGATGCGCAGCGGCAAGCTGTTCCGCGACATCGGTCTGCCACCGATCAACCCGCAGGACGACCGCGCCATGCTGTGCGGCAGCCCGAGCATGCTGGAAGAAACCAGCGAAGTGCTCAACAGCTTCGGCCTGACCGTTTCGCCGCGCATGCGCGAACCGGGTGACTACCTGATCGAACGCGCCTTCGTCGAAAAGTAGGAGCGAGCTTGCTCGCGAAGATCGCCCAAGCAGCGCATTCGTGCTGATTGGGCACGATCTCCCGAACGCAAAAAAGCCCGCGTTGCCTGTCAAGGCAACGCGGGCTTTTTCGTTTCCGGGGTTCAGCCCGCCGGGACCACTTCCAGCACCCGGATCAGCCCCGGCTCGGGGTAATGCCAGCGCACATCCAGGTCCCAGAACTGCGCGCCGTATTCCCGCTCGGCAGTGGGCACCTGATAGGCCGGGCGCGGATCCTGGGCCAGGCACTGCTCGATCAACTCCACCAGGGGCTCCTGAAGGCGCTGAGCGTGGATCTGAGCCTGTTGCAGGGCATTATCCTGCCACTGCACCAGAATAATCTGCGGCGCGGCGCTGGCGATGTCATTGCTCGCCGTGGCAATGATGTCGGCGTAGGGCACGTAGGGCTTGATATCGAGGATCGGCGTGCCGTCCAGCAGGTCGATGCCGGAGATCCACAGGCGGTTGGCCTCGACCTTGTCCAGCTTGACCACCGACTGGCCGATGCCGTTGGGTCTGTGGGTGGCACGGGTAGCGAAGACCCCCATGGACTTGTTGCCCCCCAGGCGCGGCGGGCGCACCTTGAGCCGTGGCTTGTCCTCCAGGGCCTGGTGAAACAGGAACAGCAGCCAGACGTGGCTGACCTGCTCCAGTCCTTGCACCGCGTCGCCCTGATCGAAGGGCGCCACCAGCTCCAATACGCCGCGAGCGGCCGGGGCCAGTTGCGGTTGGCGCGGGATGGCGAACTTCTCCTTGAAGCAGGAGCGCACGAAGCCGATGGGGGAAACGCTGTAGGTCATTTGGCAAGCCTCAAGCCTTGCGCTACAAGCCGCCAGCTACAAGCCTTGAACTTGCAGCTTGAAGCTTGCAGCTGTCTTACGCTCTAACACGCAGGGTCAGGCCCTTGAGGAAGTTGCGCAGCAGCTGGTCGCCGCAGGGGCGGTAGTTGGTGTGGCCAAACTTGCGAAACAGCGCGCTCAGCTCCGGCTTGGACACCGGGAAGTCGGCGGCCTTGAGCACGGCGTGCATGTCTTCTTCCTTGAGCTCGAAGGCTACCCGCAGCTTCTTCAGGATGATGTTGTTGGTCACCGGCAGCTCGATCGGCAGCGGCGGACGGCTTTCGTCCTTGCCGCGCTTGAAGATCACCAGGCCGTCGAGGAAGTGCGCCATGACTTCGTCAGGGCAGTGCACGAAGCCTTCTTCCTCATCCTTCTTCAAGTAGCTGACGATGTCGTTGAGGCTGACCTTGAAGCCGGTCAGCTTGATGATGTCCACGACCTTCTTGTCGCTGATGTCGAGCATGTAGCGCACGCTGCGCAGTACATCGTTATGAATCATGGTTACAGTCCTGATCAATGCGCGTGGAGCGCCGCGCCAGGGCACGGCGTCTGAATGGGGGCGGCTTTAGAACTTCTCTTTGGCCGACAGGTAGCGCCACTGGCCCAGCGGCACCTTGCCGATGGACACGCCGCCGACACGGATGCGGCGAATGGCGACGACCTTGAGGCCGACGGCTTGGCAAAACTGCGCGATCACACCCGGCTGCGGATTCTTCATGGCGAAGCGCAGGCGGTTTTCGTTCTGCCAGCTGGCCTTGACCGGCGGCAGCTCGCGGCCCTTGTAGGTCAGGCCGTGGTTCAGGCGGTTGAGGCCGTGATCGATCATCTCGCCTTCGACCTCGACCACGTATTCCTGCTCGATCTTGGCCGCGTCCGCGGTCAGCTTGCGCAGCACCTTCCAGTCCTGGGTGAACACCAGCAGGCCGCTGGCATTGGGTTGCAGGTCGTCACTGGCGCTCAGGCGCAGGAAATGCCCACGCAGCGGACGTTTGCCGTAGCGGTGCTCCTGCGACAGGCTGTCGACGCTGATGGACTGCATGGCGCTGTCCAGGTCCTGGCCGGCGGGCACGTTGAGCAGGATGGTCACCGGCTCCGGTGCGGTGGCCTTGGCTTCGGGGTCGAGCACGACGGTTTGCGCGCCGACCTTGAACTGCGGCTCGTCGATGACTTCGCCGTCTACGGTGACCCAGCCGCCCTCGATGAACAGCTCAGCCTCCCGGCGGGAGCAGCCGACCAGTTCGATGAGGCGTTTGGAGAGACGAATCGGGTCAGTCATGTCAGGGGCCGTAACAAAAGAGGGCAGCTATTGTACCTGCCTGGCGCTGGTTAATCGCGGGTCCATTTGCCGGCTGTGGCTTTTAGCCGCGCAGGGCTTGCAGCTGTGGCTGCTTCAGGCGCATGTGCAGCAGCGGGTAGGGCTGGCCCAGGCCGTCCTGTTCCGAGCGGCCGACCACTTCGAAACCCTGCTTGAAGTAGAAACCCAAGGCCTGGGGGTTCTGCTCGTTGACGTCCAGCTGATAGGCGTTCAAGTGCTCCACCGCGTAGTGCAGCAATTGCCGGCCCAGGCCCTGGCCGCGATGGGCCGGGTCGATGAACAGCATCTCGATCTTGCCCGCTGCCACGCCAGCGAAACCGGTGATGCGCTGGCGTGGGTCGCGGGTACAGATCAGCATCACCGCATCCAGGTAGCGGGTCAGCACTAGGTTGCGCAGCAGCGCTATGTAGCTGTCCGGGAGAAAGTCGTGGGTGGCGCGCACCGAGTCTTCCCAGACGCGGACCAGTTCCGGGTAGTCGCTGACTTTCGGTGTGTGGATGACCGAGTGGTGGCGCATGCCGCTTGTCCCTGAGGTGATTGGCAAGGGCTAACGATAGACCGAAAAAAGCCCCGCATCTCGTGGCGAGAGCGGGGCTTGGCAGTTTTTTTACGCCTTACAGGGTTTCGGCCCAGAGGTCGTATTCGTCGGCGTCGGTGACCCGGCACCAGACCTTGTCACCCGGCTTCAGGTCGCCGGCGCCATCGATGAACACGTTGCCGTCGATCTCCGGCGCATCGAAGAAGCAGCGGCCCACCGCGCCATTCTCATCAACTTCGTCGATCAGCACTTCGATCTCCTTGCCGATGCGCTGTTGCAGGCGTGCCGAGCTGATTTCCTGCTGGTGCGCCATGAAGCGTTCCCAGCGGTCCTGCTTGACCTCGTCCGGGACCACTTCCAGGTCCAGGTCGTTGGCCGGAGCGCCTTCCACCGGCGAGTACTGGAAGCAGCCGACGCGGTCCAGCTGGGCTTCGGTCAGCCAGTTGAGCAGGTACTGGAAGTCTTCTTCGGTTTCGCCGGGGAAGCCGACGATAAAGGTCGAGCGGATGATCAGCTCCGGGCAGATCTCGCGCCAGGCCTTGATCCGCGCCAGGGTCTTGTCTTCGAAGGCCGGACGCTTCATGGCCTTGAGCACTTTCGGGCTGGCGTGCTGGAACGGGATGTCCAGGTACGGCAGGATCTTGCCGGCGGCCATCAGCGGAATCAGCTCGTCCACGTGCGGGTAGGGGTACACGTAGTGCAGGCGCACCCACACACCCAGGGTACTCAGGGCCTCGCACAGTTCGGTCATGCGGGTCTTCACCGGCGCGCCGTTCCAGAAGCCGGTGCGGTACTTGACGTCGACACCATAGGCGCTGGTGTCCTGGGAGATCACCAGCAGTTCCTTGACCCCGGACTTGACCAGGCGCTGGGCCTCGTCGAGCACATCGCCCACCGGGCGGCTGACCAGCTTGCCGCGCATCGACGGAATGATGCAGAAGCTGCAGCTGTGGTTGCAGCCTTCGGAAATCTTCAGGTAGGCGTAGTGCCGTGGCGTCAGCTTGATGCCTTGCGGCGGCACCAGGTCGATCAGCGGGTTGTGGTCCTGTTTCGGCGGCACCACTTCGTGCACGGCGTTGACCACCTGCTCGTACTGTTGCGGGCCGGTCACCGCCAGCACGCTTGGGTGCACGTCACGGATATTGCCTTCTTCGACGCCCATGCAGCCGGTGACGATGACCTTGCCGTTTTCCTTGATGGCTTCGCCGATCACTTCCAGGGATTCGGCCTTGGCCGAGTCGATGAAACCGCAGGTGTTGACCACCACGACATCGGCGTCCTGGTAGGTGGACACCACGTCATAGCCTTCCATGCGCAGTTGAGTGAGGATGCGCTCGGAGTCGACCAGAGCTTTTGGGCAACCCAGGGATACGAAGCCGACTTTCGGGTTGGCCGGCGCGGAGGGGGTGGACATGTCTAACCTCGGTATTGGGTGTCGAGCCACTTGGGGGGCAAGTGCGACAGTTGGGCGCTGGCTGCGCCTCTGATCAAAAAGTGCGCAATTCTAGCGATGGTCGAGGCGCTTGACCAGCTTTATGCAGGGGAAATACGACGAGCGCTGGACTATGCTTCTTCGCGTTATGCCCGGTGGTTTTCATGCGGCTTTAGTTAAGTACCCAGTGGTAATAAAAACCTGCAAGTTACATGGGAAACTGCACAAGTTTAGAGAATAGCCCTTGTATAACCTTGCGCTTTCTATATAAGAAGCCCCGGTCTTGGTAGTAGGAGTCATTGATGGGTCAGGCAAGTGGTCAGGCGGTGAGTGGCGAGCACTCCGGGGCTAAGCCTCTGGGGATGCTGGTGGCAGCGGTCGGGGTGGTGTATGGCGATATCGGCACCAGCCCGCTCTATACCCTCAAAGAGGTGTTTTCCGGCAGTTATGGCGTCCAGGTCAACCACGATGGGGTGTTTGGCATCCTGGCGCTGATTTTCTGGTCGTTGGTCTGGGTCGTTTCGATCAAGTACGTGCTGTTCATCCTGCGGGCCGACAACCAGGGCGAGGGCGGCATCATGGCCCTGACGGCACTGGCCCGGCGGGCGGCCGGCTCCTACCCACGTCTGCGTTCGGTGCTGGTGATCCTCGGCTTGATCGGCGCTGCCTTGTTCTATGGCGACAGCATGATCACCCCGGCGATCTCGGTATTGTCGGCGGTGGAAGGGCTGGAGCTGGCGTTCAGCGGCCTGGAGCACTGGGTGGTGCCCATGGCCTTGGTGGTGCTGGTGGGGCTGTTTCTGATCCAGAAACACGGCACCGATCGCATTGGCAAGCTGTTCGGCCCGGTGATGGTGGCCTGGTTCCTGGTGCTGGGTGGCTTGGGGGTCAACGGCATTCTCCAGCACCCGGAAGTGCTGCAGGCGCTCAACCCGGTGTGGGGCGTGCGCTTCTTCATCGTCCATCCCGGCATGGGCGTGGCCATTCTTGGCGCCGTGGTGCTGGCGCTGACCGGCGCCGAGGCCCTGTACGCCGACATGGGCCACTTCGGCCGCAAGCCCATTGCCCGTGCCTGGTTCGCCCTGGTGCTGCCGGCCCTGGTGCTGAACTACTTCGGCCAGGGCGCGTTGCTGCTGGAAAACCCCGACGCCGCGCGCAACCCGTTCTACCTGCTGGCGCCGGGCTGGGCCCTGATCCCGCTGGTGGTGCTGGCGACCCTGGCCACGGTGATCGCCTCCCAGGCGGTGATTTCCGGGGCCTTCTCCCTGACCCGTCAGGCGATCCAACTGGGCTACATCCCGCGCATGTACATCCAGCACACCTCCAGTGCCGAGCAGGGGCAGATCTACATTGGCGCGGTGAACTGGTCGCTGATGGTGGGCGTGATCCTGCTGGTGCTGGGCTTCGAGTCCTCCGGTGCCCTGGCCTCGGCCTACGGCGTGGCGGTGACCGGGACCATGCTGATCACCAGCATCCTGGTATCGGCGGTGATGCTGCTGCTGTGGAAATGGCCACCGGTGCTGACCGTGCCGATCCTGGTGGGTTTCTTGCTGGTGGACGGGCTGTTCTTCGCCGCCAACGTACCGAAGATCGTCCAGGGCGGTGCCTTCCCGGTGCTGGCGGGGATCGTGCTGTTCGTCCTCATGACCACCTGGAAGCGCGGCAAGGAACTGCTGGTGGATCGCCTGGACGAAGGCGGCCTGCCGCTGCCGATCTTCATCGGCAGCATCCGCGTGCAGCCGCCGCATCGGGTCCAGGGCACCGCGGTGTTCCTCACTGCACGGCCGGACGCCGTGCCCCACGCACTGTTGCACAACCTGCTGCACAACCAGGTGTTGCATGAGCAAGTGGTGCTGTTGACCGTGGTCTATGAAGACATTCCCCGGGTGCCCGCCCAGCGGCGTTTCGAGGTGGATGCCTACGGCGAAGGCTTCTTCCGGGTGATCCTGCATTTTGGGTTCACCGACGAGCCGGACGTGCCGGAAGCCCTGAAGCTGTGCCACCTGGATGAACTGGACTTCAGCCCGATGCGCACCACCTACTTCCTCAGCCGCGAGACGGTGATCGCCTCCAAGCTCGAAGGCATGGCCCGCTGGCGCGAAGCGCTGTTCGCCTTCATGTTGAAGAACGCCAACGGCAACCTGCGCTTCTTCAAGCTGCCGGTGAACCGGGTGATCGAACTGGGCACCCAGGTCGAGATATAAACCCGAGCCCATAAAAGCCCCCGTTGCCTTGCGGCAGCGGGGGCTTTTTCGTTTCACGGCCCTGTAGGAGCGAGCTTGCTCGCGATAACGGACTGACCATCGACATCGATGCTGGTGGTTGGACGGTTTCTCCCGGAGCCCGCTGACCGCAAGATTTACGCGGCGAGCGCCTGCACCACATCGTCCACCACCGCCTTGCCCATGGCGGTCAGGTAGTGCGCGGCCCAGGCGTGACGATCGCTGTCCTGGCTGTAGGCGGCGTCCTCGGCAAAGGCCTTGGCCAGGGACAGCAGGTCGGAGGCTTGGGCCAGGGCGTCGCCGATGGGGAGGCCGGGGCTGACCTGGAACAGCGGGCGTTCCGAGCAGTAAAGGAAAGTGCTTAAGCCGATAGTTTTCAGATCTGACAGTTGAGGCGGGTTCGCATTGTTCATGGTCCAACTCCTGAATTTGAGGAGCTACCACGTTCGTTTCCAAGCGAATGGGTGGCAGCTGTACGCAGGTTGGAAAACCGGGAATCCAGGAAACCGGCAGACCCGAAGGTCTCCCACGCACAGCCGCCATAACAGATGGATTGCAGGTGCTAAATTCGCCTGCAATCACTATGGGGTGCTAGTTGCCCAGACTCTTCGGGTTTCCAAGCCCGGTTGCTGAAGTTCAGCGACACCCGGAGCCTAGCCCGTGCAAGCGCAGGCCAACAAGGCAGCAAAGTGCCCAAAACGCACCTCTTACACAACTCTCGGAGTTTGCCTACAACCTGGGCGGGAGTCATCCGCTATTGCGCCGCTTTCAGCGAGACAACTCAGGCAACTGATGTAAAAAAGCCCCCGCAGCTTCAGGGCTGCGGGGGCTTTTATGGGGCGAGGCTCAGCTCACTCTTGAGCGGTGGCCTGATCCTTGACCTGGCGCTTCTCGATGGCATCCACCAGGCGCTTGGCCAGTGCCGGGTAGTTCTCATCGAAGTGATGGCCCCCTGGCAGCTTCATGGCTTCACCGACGGCGGTCTTGTCGGTGCAACCGCTTTCATCGACTTCTTCCACGCCATAGATGCACACCACCTTGGCCGCTGGCAGCTTGGCCATTTCCGGGCCGGTGGCGGCTTCCTTGCCAGCGTTGCCCAGCCAGCCTTCGACTTCGATCTCGAAGCTGCCAGTGCGGGCGAAGGCCAGCAGAATAATGGCGTCGATGCGCTGTTGCTCGGCTTCCGGCAGGCGGTTGTAGATCGCCGGCAGCACGTCGGCGCCGAAGGAGTAGCCGGTCAGCACGAAACGCTTGGTGCCCCACTTCTGCCGGTAGTGCTGCATCAGCTCGGTGAGGTCGATGGCGCTCTGTTCCGGGGTCTTGTGCTGCCAGTAGTAGCGCAGGGTGTCGATGCCCACCACCGGGTAGCCGATCTTGGCCATCTCGCCGGCCACGTCGCGGTCCAGGTCGCGCCAGCCGCCATCGCCGGAGAGGAACAGGGTCACGGTGTCCTTGGCCTGGCCGGCCGGGACTTCCACCACGGGGATGCTCAGGCCGCCGTTCTCCGAACCCACCAGCAGCTTGCGCAGCTCGTTGTTCAGCACCTGGGGCAGGTGGATGTCGTAGTCGCTGATGCTGGTGGTGGCGTTGGGGGTGTCACGCACGAACCCGGCACTTTCGTCGTCCGGGTTGTCGTTCCAGGCCACCAGCCAGTGGCCGTGGGCCAGGGTCTTGGGCAGTGGATCGGTGCAGCCGGGCGCAGGGTTGATGGTGAAGCCTACCGACACGGCCTGGGCCTTGTCGTCGTTCTGGGAGGCGATCCAGCGCCAGGCCAGGGCGGCGCCCGGGCCGATGCCGCTGACCAGGGTGGCCGGGCCGTTGAGCTGGGGCAGGGCGTCTTGCAGGGCTTGCTCCTGCAGCTTGCAGTCGTCCTTGGGCAGGACCACCTGGACGATCTGCGCCGCACCGCTGCGGCTCAGGGCCAGCAGTTGCTTGTCGGTCAAGGTGGCGTCAGGCAGCACCGCCACCACCACTCGGGCCTTGGCCTTGGTGCCTGGGGTCACTCGGGTCAGGGTCGAACCGTCGGCCTGGGTCAGTTGTTCCAGGGTGGGTTCGGGAGCTGGGCGGTTCCACCACCAGTAGCCGCCACCTGCAATCAGAGCCAGCACCACCAGGGTTGCCAGCAGGTACCGCCAAGAGCGTCGAATCATTAGCGTTTCACCAATCCAGTCAAGCCGCCTGCAATCAGGGCGGCAGTGTCGGCCAATGCGACCAGCGGGTCCAGACCTGCCGGCACGGCCATGTAACGAGGTTCCCAGTCAGGCTGGAATTTGTCTTTGAAGCGGCGCAGGCCCTGGAAGTTGTACAGCTGCTCGCCACGACGGAACACCATCGAGCCCAGGCGTTGGGTCAACGGCGCGCCACGCCGGGGTTGCAGGCCGGACAGCGGCACCATGCCCAGGCTGAAGCGGGCGTATCCATGATTTTTATAGTGCTGGATCAGGCCGACCATCATGAACTCCATGGTCAGCTTCGGCGCGTCCGGGTGCGCCCGCATCAGGTCGAGGCTGGCCAGGTCGTGGCTGTAGGTCTCGAGCAGGTTGGCGAAGGCCACCGGGCGCCCTTCAAAACGGATGATCGCGATACGGAAGTGCTTGAGGTAGTCGTCGCTGAAGCGGCCCAGGGAGAAGCCTTTCTCGCGGACGTTCTTGCCGGTCAGCCAGGCATCGGAGATGACCTTCAGCTCATCCATCGGCGCTTGCCCGGGTTCGTGGATCTCCAGCGACAGGCCGTCGCGGGTGCCGCGGTTCCAGGTGTAGCGCAGGTCCTTCATCTCCTTGCCCTTGGCTTCGAGATCAAAGCGCTTGAGATCGACCCGGGCTTCTTCGCCGAGCTTGATCGCGGTCAGGCCGATGTCCATGTAGTAGGGCAGGTTTTCCGCCCGTACCTGGTAGAACACCGGGCGTGCATGGTGCACGTCGCACAGGTCGCGGAACTGCCAGATCATTTCCGCGCGTTGCTGGGTCGGGCCGATGGGGTCGTACAGCGCCACCAGGCTGCGGCCACGGCGGGCGTACATGAGGAAGGCGTCGTCGTTGGGGTGGAACAGCAGCGCCTTGTCACCGGTCAGGGCCAGGCCGCCATCGGGTTGGGAGGAGGCCATGAGGATCTGCGCCGCCTTGTCCAGCTCTTCGCTGGTGGGCAGGTGGATCACCGGGCGCGCGGTGCGCAGCAGCCAGGTCAGGGACACCACCAGCAACAGCACTGCGGCGCCCAGCAGCGAGCGCAGGCCCCGGGGAGCATCGGCGTCGAGGGTGAACTGCCACCACAGCTGATGGCTGTAGGGCACGTCCTGATAGGCGAACAGCAGCAGCCAGATGGAGGCACCGAGCACACAGACGCTGGCCACCAGATACAGCGGCGAGAAGGGCAGTTCGGTCAGGCGGCTGGGGCGGTAGAACGAGCGCCGGAACACCGCCAGCAGGCTGGCCGTGAGGGTCATCAGGCAGGCTTCTTCCCAGTCGAAGCCTTTGAGCAGCGAGAGCAGGGCGCCCACCAGCAGCAGAATGGTGGTGAGCATCCAGGCCGCCGACAGGCGCCGGCGCAGGCCCTGGGCCAGTAGCAGGCAGAGCACGCCGATCAGGCTGGCGCCGAAGTGCGAGGCGTCCACCAGGCGATGGGGAATGAGAAAGCCGATGTGTTGCAGGCGGGTGTCGATTTCCGGGGTGGCGCCGGAGAACAGCAGCACCACGCCGGAAAGAAACACCAGCACCGCCAGGATCGGTG
Source organism: Pseudomonas sp. Os17 (assembly GCF_001547895.1). NCBI lineage: Bacteria > Pseudomonadati > Pseudomonadota > Gammaproteobacteria > Pseudomonadales > Pseudomonadaceae > Pseudomonas > Pseudomonas sp. Os17. The sequence continues at coordinate 1,416,703 of NZ_AP014627.1, forward strand.
CCGCCAGGCCGGAAGCCACCCGCAGCGATTGCCGGGTCTGGAACAGGCGCTGGGCTTCGTTGATCAGCAGCAGGACGCAGGCCGCCAGCATCGGCAGCACCACGTAGATCAGGCGGTACAGCAGCAGTGCGGCGGCCAGGGGCGCGGCGCCGAGCTTGTCGGCGAAGGCTGCCAGCAGGATGGCTTCGAACACCCCGACGCCGCCGGGCACATGGCTCAGTACGCCCGCTGCCAGGGCCAGCAGGTAGACCAGCAGGAAGGCGCCGAAGGGCGGTGCTTCGGGCAGCAGCAGGTAGAGCACGGTGGCGGCTGCGGCGACGTCCAGGGCGGTGATGATCAGTTGCAGGAAGGTCAGGCGGCGACCTGGCAGGCGCAGGGTGCGGCGTCCGACCCGGACCAGCAGGTTGTCGCGCAGGGGTTGCTCCGGCAGGCGCCGGCGATAGATGCCGACGGCCAGTACCGCGCCCAGCAGCAGGATGGCCAGGGCGATGCCGGCCAACAGGCTCTCTGGCATGCGCAGGGCCGCCGAAGCGGCCGGCAGGTTGCTCAGGGTGGCCAGGGCCGCCAGCGGTGGCAAGGCGCAGCCCAGGGAGAGGCTGGCGAACAGGGTCATGTGGGCGACGTCTGAGGCCCCCAGCCCGTGGCGTGCATACAGGCGATAACGCACCGAGCCGCCGGACAGCAGCGACAGGCCGATGGCGTTGCCGATGGCGAAGGCGGTGAAGCCGCCCAGGGCCAGGGTGCGACCGGGCAGGTTGACTCCGGCATAGCGACTGGCGGACCACTCGTAGCCCAGCAGAATGATGAAGCCGACGATGGTCGCGCCCAGGGCGCCGAGCAGGGCCGGCTTGGGCACTTCAAGGATCGAGTCGTGCAGCGCGTAGAAGTCCAGCTCGCTGAGCAAATGCCGGCAAGCGACCAGGGCAATGGCGAACAGCAACAGGGTTACGGCCAGGCCCAGGGGCTGGCGGTATTTGCTCAACAGGTCCAGCCAGCGCAAGCGAGTGGCTGTCACAGGTTGAGTGGCGGTAGCGGTGGTATCGCTGTCTTGTGAGTCAGACGTGTTGGCGCGCATCAATCACCTCTTGGATTGTGCGCGACAGGATGGGGGTATCCAGCCAAGTTACCAATCCCTGTAGAAAAAATAGTTTCAGATATTAACGCGTCTCACCGTGGCCCGGCGACCCTGGGCGCTTGCCGCCGGGTGGTTGCTCGAGACAGAGCATAGCTCGCGTCTTGAAGGGTCGAAGCACCGCTAACGGTTCGCAATACTTTCTCAGGTCATTGTTGCGAAAGAACTTTTTCAACAGATACAAAAAAGGCCACTCTTTCGAGTAGCCTTTTTTGATGTTTGGTTGCGGGAGCCGGATTTGAACCGACGACCTTCGGGTTATGAGCCCGACGAGCTACCAGACTGCTCCATCCCGCGTCTGTGTGGCGGCATTCTACAGGCGAACGACTGAGTGTCAACCATTAATGGTCCGACAGGTCAAATAAACGTCGAATGGCCGACTCTGCCGCTTAAGTCAGCGACAGCTAAAGAGTTTTGCCGCGCTGCTGGTGAGTACGGGCAGGGAAAAACAGACGTGCACAAAAAAGGCCACTCTTTCGAGTAGCCTTTTTTGATGTTTGGTTGCGGGAGCCGGATTTGAACCGACGACCTTCGGGTTATGAGCCCGACGAGCTACCAGACTGCTCCATCCCGCGTCTGTGTGGGCGGATTCTACAGCGTCGCGGGCGCCTGTCAATCATTAATTTTTAAAAAAGGCTTCCTGTTCAATCGCTTAGCGTGCTCGCAGGAGCGTTTGGCGAGGCTTGGGCCCAGGTAGAACGTGGCTTGCAGCTCTATGGAAGGCTTGGCGCTCATTGAGAGAATAAATGTCTCATGGCGCTTTGCCGATTGCTCCGAGATGCAAGGTACTGGTGCTATATACAGGGGGCGGTAGATACTGATCGCCCGCTTTGATTCCGACTTCAGCTTTCAATGATCCCTGCCTTTATATGATGCAGCGCAAAATCATCCACATTGACTGTGATTGCTTCTATGCCGCCATCGAAATGCGCGATGACCCGCAGCTGGCCAGCAAGCCGCTGGCAGTGGGCGGCTCCGCGGATCGGCGGGGGGTGATTGCGACCTGCAACTATGAGGCGCGGGCCTATGGTGTGCGTTCGGCCATGTCGTCGCGGCACGCGTTGACCCTGTGTCCGGACCTGGTGATCGTCCGGCCGCGCATGGATGCCTACCGCGAGGCGTCGAAAGAGATTCATGCGATCTTTCGGGATTACACCGATCTGATCGAACCCTTGTCCCTGGACGAGGCCTACCTGGATGTTTCCGACAGCCCGAACTTCGCCGGCAGCGCAACGCGCATCGCCCAGGACATTCGGCGGCGGGTGTCCAATCAGTTGCATATCACCGTCTCGGCCGGGGTCGCGCCCAACAAGTTTCTGGCCAAGATCGCCAGCGACTGGAAAAAGCCCAACGGCCTGTTCGTCATCACTCCGGATCAGGTGGAGGATTTTGTCTCCGAATTGCCGGTGAGCAAGTTGCATGGGGTGGGCAAAGTCACGGCGGACAAACTGGGTCGCCTGGGGATTGTCGACTGCCTGCAGTTGCGCGACTGGAGCAAGCTGGCGCTGGTGCGCGAGTTCGGCAGTTTCGGTGAGCGCCTGTGGAGCCTGGCCAGGGGAATCGACGAGCGGCCGGTGCAGAATGACAGTCGGCGCCAGTCCATCAGCGTGGAAAACACCTATGACGTGGATCTGCCGGATCTGGACAGTTGCCTGCAGAAGTTGCCGGAGCTGATGGAGACGCTGGCCGGACGCATGACCCGTATCGACGCCAGTTACCGACCGGGCAAGCCGTTCGTCAAAGTGAAGTTCCATGACTTTACCCAGACCACCCTGGAACAGGCGGGGGCGGGGCGGGACCTGGAGAGTTATCGGCAACTGCTGACCCAGGCCTTCAAGCGGGGCGGCAAGCCGGTGCGCCTGTTGGGCATTGGTGTGCGTTTGCAGGATCTGCGCGGCGCTCATGAACAGCTGGAGCTGTTCCAGGGCGGAGTGTAGGCGCTGGCTTGCCAGCGAACCGGGCTGTTATTCAGCCGCGGTAGCGCTTTTCGCCGGTAAGCCGGCTCCTACAGGGGGTGTCAGTTGCTGCCGGGGTCGGCGACCAGGCGGCCGGCGTTCTTGGTCAGGGACTTGAGAAACTCGCTCTGCAGTTCCGGATCGTTGCGGGTCAGCTCGATCAGGCTCTGCTCCAGTTCGCTGGCTTCTTCTTCCAGGCCCAGTTCCGACAGGCGCTTGACTCGGTGCACCCATTGGCTCACTTCGTCATCTTCCAGGTCGTCGTAGATCAGGGCGTGAGCTTCCACCAGCTTGCCGCGCAGGCTGCTGCTCAGGCTCAGGGACGAGTCGGAGTGCACTTCGTCCTGGGCGTCCTCGACACTGATCTGCAACTTGCCGATGTGGTTCAGGTCCTGTTCGGAGAACGGCGCGTCCAGCAGGTTCAAGCGCAGCACACCATTGCGATCGGTGCTCATGTCGTAGGTCTGCTTGCCGGCCTTGACCTGCACCGGGCGCTCGCTCCAGGGCAGGCTCGAATACTCCAGGCGCTTGTCACGCTGGACTTCATCGATGGCTGCCAGGTTCTGCTGGGCCCGACCGTGGGACGGCATGTTCATGAACGGGTTGAGCCCCGACACGCCATAGCTGACCCAGTCCTTGGTGACGCTGTCCGGCAGATTGCCCAGGGCGAACACATTGACCACGTTGGCACCGACGCCGGCCACCAGCGCTACCGCACCCAGCGGGATCTCGTAAATCTCCCGCCAGGGTTGGTAGGGCGTATAGCGATCGTAGCGGCGGGTGACCTCGAACTCGGTGACTTCGAAGGTCTTCTGCTCGTGGATACGTACCCGGCGTTGCGGCAGCTCAAGCACCTTAGGCTCACCGACATCGATCTGCAGGCTGTGATCGAGCAATTTGCGCTCGATCCGTTCCTCGTGTTCGCTGCGTTGCGACATCTGATTGGCGCAGCCGCTGACCAGCAGGGCGCCGCACAAGGCGGCGCCCCCGAGGCTTAAGGTGTTTCGCTTGAACATGACTTCTCTATCTGGTTTCAGCGACGGATACGGGCTTGGAGGAAGGACAGAACGTCGGCCACGGGCAGCGCTTGCGCCTCGGCTTCGGTACGGCTCTTGTATTCCAGGTTGCCTTCGGCGAGGCCGCGATCGCTGACCACGATGCGGTGAGGAATGCCGATCAGCTCCATGTCCGCGAACTTGATGCCCGGGCTGGTTTTCTTGTCGCGATCGTCCAGCAGCACTTCGAAACCGGCGGCAGTCAGTTCTGCGTAGAGTTTGTCGGTGGCTTCGCGAACCTGCTCGGTTTCGTAGCGCAGCGGTACCAGGGCGATCTGGAACGGCGCCAGGGTGTCGCTCCAGATGATGCCGTTTTCGTCGTTGTTCTGTTCGATGGCGGCGGCCACCACGCGGGACACGCCAATGCCGTAGCAGCCCATTTCCAGGGTCACCGGCTTGCCGTTCTCGCCCAGCACTTCGCACTTCATCGCCTTGCTGTACTTGTTGCCCAGCTGGAAGATGTGCCCGACTTCGATACCGCGCTTGATTTCCAGGGTGCCCTTGCCGTCCGGGCTCGGGTCGCCAGCGACCACGTTACGCAGGTCGGCCACGGTCGGAACGGGCAGGTCACGCTCCCAGTTGACGCCGAAGTAGTGCTTGTCGTCGATGTTGGCGCCGACGCCGAAGTCGCTCATCAGCTCCACCGAACGGTCGATGATGATTGGCAGTGGCAGGTTCACCGGGCCCAGGGAGCCGGCACCGGCACCGATGGCGGCACGCAGTTCGGCTTCGGAAGCCATGACCAGCGGGCTGGCAACGCCAGGCTGGTTGGCGGCCTTGATTTCGTTCAGTTCGTGGTCGCCACGGATGATCAGGGCGATCAGCTTGCCGGCTTCTTCGGCATGCACCACCAGGGTCTTGACGGTCTTCTCGATCGGCAGGTTGTAGCCTTCCACCAGCTGGGCGATGGTTTTCGCGTCAGGGGTGTCGACCAGGCGCATCTCTTCGGTCGGCGCCGGGCGCGAGGTTTCGCGCGGCACGGCTTCGGCCTTCTCGATGTTCGCGGCGTAGTCGGAACCGTTGCTGAAGACGATATCGTCTTCGCCGGACTCGGCCAGTACGTGGAATTCGTGGGAGCCGGCGCCGCCGATGGAGCCGTTGTCCGCTTCAACCGGACGGAACTTCAGGCCCAGGCGGGTGAAGACGTTGCAATAAGCCTGGTGCATGCGGTCGTAGGTGACCTGCAAGGACGCCTGGTCGGCGTGGAAGGAGTAGGCGTCCTTCATGATGAACTCGCGACCGCGCATCAGGCCGAAGCGCGGGCGGATCTCATCGCGGAATTTGGTCTGGATCTGGTACAGGTTCAGCGGCAGCTGCTTGTAGCTGCTCAGCTCGTTGCGCGCCAGATCGGTGATCACTTCTTCGTGGGTCGGACCGGCGCAGAAATCGCGACCGTGCCGGTCTTTGAAGCGCAGCAGCTCAGGGCCGTATTCTTCCCAGCGACCGGATTCCTGCCACAGCTCAGCCGGCTGAGTGCTCGGCATCAACACTTCAAGCGCGCCCGCGGCGTTCATTTCTTCGCGAACGATGGCTTCAACCTTGCGCATCACCCGCAAGCCCATCGGCAGCCAGGTGTACAGGCCGGAAGCCAGTTTACGGATCATGCCGGCGCGCAGCATCAGCTGATGGCTGATCACGACCGCGTCGGAAGGCGTTTCTTTCTGTGTGGCGAGCAAATATTGACTGGTACGCATGGTAGGCCGTTGTCGGTTGCTGAAGACTGGAAGTGACGGAGCATTGTACGGGCGAGTTCCGCTGGCGTACAGGATTGCGCTTGGAAGGGCGGGGAGCGACGGGGAACGGCCCGTAACTCCCGGGATTTTCTAGGATTCTTCGCTCACGGCGGTGCCATTGGCGGGGTGCTCCGGCTCGGGTTTGGGCCCGGCGCGGCGGCTCTCCTGGAACCAGTGCAGGGCGATCAGGATCAGCGTCGGGACCCCGAGTATCGCGGTGATGAGGAAGAAGTCGTGGTAGCCGAACTTCTCCACCATGACCCCGGAATAGCCGCCGATCAGGCGCGGCAGCAACAGCATGATCGAGCTGAGCAGGGCGTACTGGGTGGCGGAGAACTTGAGGTTGGTCAGGCTCGACAGGTAGGCGACGAAAGCCGAAGTGGCCATGCCCGAACTGAAGTTGTCCAGGGAAATGGTGACAATCAGCATTTCCAGGTTCGGGCCCATGTCGGCGAGCATGAGGAACAGCAGGTTGGTGGCGGCGGAGGCGGCGCCACCGATGAACAGGATCGGCAGGATGCCGAAGCGCACGATCAGCAGGCCGCCCATACCGGCCCCGAGCAGGGTCATGATCAGGCCGAAGATCTTGCTGACCCCGGCGATCTGGTCCTTGGTGAAGCCCTGGTCGATATAGAACACGTTGGCCATGACGCCCATGACCGTGTCCGACATGCGATAGGTGGCGATGAGCCCCAGCAGCAGGAAGGCTTGCCAGCGATAGCGCAGGATGAAGTCGTTGACCGGCGTCAGCACCGGCGCCAGGCCCCGGCGGCCCATGGCCGACAGGCATAGGGCGGTGAGGGTGATATAGAGGATGGCCCGCAGGAACGCCCGGTCTTCCAGCAGCAGGTCCAAAAGGCTCATGCCATCGAAGATCACGCTGGCGAAGTCGGTGTTGTAGAGCTGGGTGAAGGTGGCGGGCACCGAAACCAGCAGCACGATCAGGACGAATACCGAGATCAGCTGGTGAGCGAAGCTGTAGCGTCCCGCGGAGAGTTGGGTGCGCAGTGGCACGGCGGGCTCACGCATCAGCAGGGTGGTGATCAGCGCGGGAATCATCAGCACGCCGAACAGCACGTAGGTGCCGGTCCAGGCTGAATGCTTGTAGCTGAAGCCGGTGGAGCCGAAGCCTTCGGCAAAGAACAGGGCGCCGGCGGTCGCTAGCAGCACCGCTACCCGATAGCCGGACATGTAGCTGGCGGCCAGGGCGGCCTGGCGGCTGTCGTCGGCGATTTCCAGGCGGTAGGCGTCGATGGCGATGTCCTGGGTCGCCGAGGCAAAGGCCACGATCACGGCAATGGCGATCAGCCAGGACAGATGTTTTTGCGGGTCACAGAAGCCCATGCCGATCAGGCCGAGAATCACCAGGGTCTGGGCCAGTACCAGCCAGGAGCGGCGTCGGCCGAGCTTGCCCAGTATTGGCAGGCGCCATTGGTCAAGCAGCGGGGACCATACCCATTTAAAGGCATAGGCCAAACCGATCAGGCTGGCGTAACCGATGGTTTCGCGGGCCACACCGGCCTCGCGCAACCACACCGAGAGAGTCGAGAACACCAGCATGTAAGGCATGCCGGCAGCGAAACCAAGCAGCAACAGCACGAGCGTCGAGGGGCTGGCATAGGCGGCAAGTGCGGCGCGCCAGGTTTTACGGGGCATGGGCTGAAGTCTGCCTCAGATTACGGAAACAAAGCGCGCACTCTAACCGCTGTGCTCTACCGGGCGCCAGCCATGGCGCTGAATATCCACGCGATTATTCCGGATAGTGATGCCTTCGCCGCGCAGTCTGGCGCGCTGCTCATCGCCTGACGGGCTGCCGGCCGGCAGGCTGATGCGGCCGCCGGCGGCCAGTACCCGGTGCCACGGCAGGCGGGTGTCGGCCGGCAACTGGCTGAGGGTGCGGCCAACCCAGCGCGCGGCGCGGCCCAGGCCGGCCATTTCTGCCAGTTGGCCGTAGCTCACCACCTTGCCTGCGGGAACCTGGGCTAGGGTCAGGTACAGCGCCGTGCGTCGGATTTGCGCCGGGTCCTGCGGGGCGTCGCCGTGTTCGGTCACATTCGCGGTTCCAGATCAATGAAGAGGCGTTGGTCGGTTCAGGGGATGAGGGGGGGATGCATATTGAACTCACTCTCAATACCCGGGTCAGTCCTGACTAAGGCGTGTTCAGCAGGAATAATGCCGTTTTTTTTCGCAAGATCGAGCCCTGTATTACCTATGTTGCCTAAAACGTTGTTGTGTTTCGCGGTGCTCAGCGCCTCCACGCCTGTCCTGGCCGATACCGTCTGGTTGAAGAACGGTGATCGCCTGAGCGGCAAGATCAAGGTTTTCGACGGCGGCAAGCTGTTGCTCCAGACCGACTATGGCGGCGCTATTTCCATCGACTGGAAACAGGTCAAGACCCTGGAAAGCGACCAGGAGCTGTTGGTCAAGCAGGATGCCTACATCGGCGAGAAGACTAAGTCGTTGCAGGCGGCGGAGGAGGGCAAGGTCATTCTCGCCAACGGTGAAGCGCCCAAGACGGTGGAGCTGGCGAGTATCCAGCAGATCATGAAGCCCAGGCCGCTGGTGGAGGACATGGTCTGGAAGGGCAATGTCGATGTCGCCATGGACTACAAGCGTGCGGAGAAGGATACCGATGACTACGACATCGACTTCAAGACGTCGGCGCGCCATGGGGCTTGGCGCCACAATGCGCAGGGTGAGTACAACCGTGAGTTCCAGGATCATGTGGTGACCACGGACAACTGGAGTGCCGAATATGCCCTGGACCGTTTCATCAGTGAAAAATGGTTCTGGGAAGGGCGCCTGACCTACAAGCGTGACAAGGTCGAGGAGCTGGAGCGGCAGCGGGTCGTGGGTACCGGCCCTGGCTACCAGTTCTGGGACGATGAATTGGGGGCGTTCTCCCTGGGCTCGCTGCTCAACCGTACAGATTACGAGTACGCCGAAGGCGGCAGGGACAACTTCTATTCCCTGGCAATGAAGTGGGACTACAACCGCTATCTGATCGGTAAACGGGTGGAGTTCTTCACCAATGGCGAAGTCGGGCGACCGCTTTCCGGGGTGGCCGACTATGCGCTGGATGCCGAGATGGGGTTGCGCTACAAGGTCACCGACTGGGCGTCGCTGAACCTGAAGGCGGAAAAGGACCTGATTCGCGGCACCAAAGACAGCGATCTGGACAAGACCCGCTACACAGTGGGCTTTGGCGTGGCCTGGTAAACCGGAGCGGCCCGGGCGCCTTTTCAGTAAAAGGCGCCGACAAAAACACCGGGCACAAAAAAGCCCCGCTGTTGAGGGCGGGGCTTTTTTACTGGATCAGTACAAGTTAGATAACTTGTACTTCTTCAGCTTGCATGCCTTTCTGACCGCGGGTAGCGATGAAAGAAACCTGTTGGCCTTCTTTCAGGCTTTTGAAGCCGTCGGATTGGATAGCTTTGAAGTGTACGAACAGGTCGTCACCGGATTGTGGAGTGATGAAGCCGAAGCCTTTTTCATCGTTGAACCACTTAACGGTACCGGTTTGGCGATTAGACATGGTGTATCTCCTTGGACAAAGTTAACTGCGACTCAGGAAAAGCCCTGGCCGAGACTGAGTGCAAAGAGCAGGAAAAATTCTTGGAGATGGTTGGATCGAAATTCAACATCGTGTAGAGATTCTCAGTGACACAAGCAGCACAGTGGCGCCACCTTAACCCTTTTTCCTGAACGTGCCAATGGCTAGGGCCAAGGTTTCTCGGTTTTCGTGACTGACGGCCCGTCGTTCGTCGCCGAGCCCTTGAAAATCGTGGAGTCGGGCGAGAAAAACGCCCCGGACTTTGAACCCGACCCCGCGCCCCGGTAAGATGCCTGACCGTTTTTTTTCACCTCGCTATTTCAGGACACCCGCCATGAGCATCAAATCGGACAAGTGGATTCGCCGCATGGCGCAAGAGCACGGCATGATCGAGCCCTTCGTAGAGCGCCAGATGCGTGGCGAAGGCCCGGATCGGCTGATCTCCTTCGGGGTGTCGAGCTACGGCTACGACGTGCGCTGCGCCGATGAATTCAAGGTGTTCACCAACATCAATTCGGCCACCGTCGATCCGAAGAACTTCGATGAAAAGAGCTTCGTCGACATCAAGAGCGACGTCTGCATCATCCCGCCGAACTCCTTTGCCCTGGCGCGTACCGTCGAGTACTTCCGCATTCCGCGCAACGTGCTGACCATCTGCCTGGGCAAGAGCACCTATGCCCGTTGCGGCATCATCGTCAACGTGACCCCGCTGGAACCTGAGTGGGAAGGCCACGTGACCCTGGAGTTCTCCAACACCACCACCTTGCCGGCGAAGATCTACGCCAACGAAGGCGTGGCGCAGATGCTGTTCCTGGAGTCCGATGAAGAGTGCGAAGTGTCCTACAAGGACCGGGGCGGCAAATACCAGGGCCAACGTGGCGTCACCCTGCCGCGCACCTGAGTACGTCCGTCTGACAGACAGCGGGAATTCCTGAGCGGACCCACACTCTATTGGGTGTATTTCCGGTATGCGCAAGGCATGCCGGGCCCAGCTCAGGAGTGCCCTATGAAGATAGATCCGCGAATCAGCGCCACCTTGGCCCAGCTGGAACCCAATCAGGTCGGGCTCTTGGCCTGGACCCTACTGGCCCATCCGTCCGCCGAGATGGCGGGTGGCATTCCCGGTCAGCCTGACCCGGATACCCCGCAACCCCTTGACCCCCAGGAACCAGGCGAGCCCACCTTGCCCGACGAGCCGCCACCCGCACCCGTGGCCTGAGCCGGCCCGTCGCCGCTCGACGCCCCGCCCGCGGCAAGCCGGTGCGGACGGGAGCGTCGTAGCGGGTCGCTACTTCAGATTGCCACTGAGGAACTGCTGCAGGCGCTCGCTTTTCGGGTTGCCCAGCACGTCCTCCGGGGCGCCTTCTTCTTCCACCAGGCCCTTGTGCAGAAACAGCACCTGGCTCGACACCTTGCGCGCAAAGCTCATTTCGTGGGTGACCATGATCATGGTCCGGCCTTCTTCGGCCAGGCCCTGGATCACCTTGAGCACCTCGCCCACCAGTTCCGGGTCCAGGGCCGAGGTCGGTTCGTCGAACAGCATGACTTCCGGCTCCATGGCCAATGCCCGGGCGATGGCCACCCGCTGCTGCTGGCCGCCGGACAGGAACGCCGGGTACTGGCCGGCGACGCGGGCCGGCAGACCGACCTTGTCCAGGTAGCGCCGGGCCCGCTCTTCGGCGTCCTTGGTGCTGATCCCCAGCACCCGGCGCGGGGCCATGGTGATGTTTTCCAGCACGGTCATGTGGCTCCACAGGTTGAAATGCTGGAACACCATCGCCAGGCGCGTGCGGATCCGCTGCAACTCGGCAGGATCGGCCACGTGCATGCCGTGACGGTCGCTGACCATGCGGATCTGCTGGCCATCCAGGCTCATGGCGCCGTCGTCCGGGGTTTCGAGAAAGTTGATGCAACGTAGAAAGGTGCTTTTGCCCGAGCCACTGGCGCCGATCAGGCTGATCACGTCGCCGGTCTTGGCCTTGAGAGACACACCTTTGAGCACTTCATTGTCGCCATAGCATTTATGCAGGCCTTCAACGGTCAATTTGTACATGGGGCTTGCATCCTCAAGGCGAAAGTAGATAGCCGCTGCGATAGGCTTCGCGGCCGGCGACATGGGCGATCACCATGCCGGCGGTGGCCATGCGCCGCAGCGAGCGGGCATACAGGAGCCCGGCGTTGTTGCAATGGATAGGGGTGACCCGGTCGTGGATCGGGTCGATGATTTCAGCCACCTGCTGTCCGGCTTGCAGGTATTCCCCCGGCAGTGCGGTGAACACCAGCAGCCCGCCCACCGGCGTTGCTACCGGTTCCACTCCCGCCAGCGGCGTGGCCGGGAAGGGCAGTTCAGGCAAGGGCGGCGCCTCGGCGGCGATGGCACCGAAATGGGTCAGGTAATCGAGCATGGCCTGGCAGTCGAGACGGGCCAGGCCATGATTGACGTCGCCCTGGCCGCGCAGTTCGACGGTGACCGCGAAGCTGCCGGTGGGAATGGCAAAGCGCTCGCCGAAGCGCTGTTGCAGTTGCCACCACAGCAGGCTGAAGCACTCATCGAACGACCAGGCCGCCGAGTCGGTGGCCAGCAGGCAGGCTTCGGCGCCGATGTAGCGGGCCAGGGGCTCGACCTGCGGCCAGGCTTCGGGGGTGGTGTACAGGTGCGCCACGGCTTCGAAGTCGCAATGCAGGTCCAGCACCATGTCGGCGTCGCAGGCCAGCCGTTGCAGGGTCAAGCGCAGGGATTGCAGTTGTGTCTCGGGGCGTTGCCGGGCCAGGGCGTCGGCCAGGTGCCGACGCACCAGATCGAGGTTGTGCCGGGGGTCGTGATTGAGCAGTCCTTCGACGGCGTTGCCCACCTCTTCGCTGAGATCGACGAAGCCGCGATTGAAGTTCTGCCCGCTCTCCAACTGATAGCGACCCAGGGGCACGTCCATCAGTATCTGCTCCAGGCCTACCGGGTTGGCCACCGGCACCAGAACGATTTCATGCCGCAGGCGACCTTCGGCTTCCAGTTCCGTCAGGCGCTGCTTGAGGTGCCAGGCCACCAGCATGCCGGGCAACTCATCGGCATGCAGGGACGACTGGATGTAGATCTTGCCCGCGGCCTGGGTGGGGCCGAAATGAAAGCTGTGGACCTGGCGCGCGGTGCCCGGCAAGGGGGCGAGCAGGTCGTGGATCTCGTGGCGCATTGACGGTTATTCCTGCTGCAAGTCCTAGTGGGTCGGTCCGAGGAAGGCCAGCCAGCGGCGCTCGGCGAGACGGAACAGGCCCACCAGGGTGAAGGTCACGCACAGGTAGATGAGGGCGGCGATGCCGAACGACTGAAAGGTCAGGAAGGTCGCCGAGTTGGCGTCCCGGGCGATTTTCAGAATGTCGGGAATGGTCGCGGTAAAGGCCACCGTGGTGGAGTGCAGCATCAGGATCACTTCGTTGCTGTAGTAAGGCAGCGAGCGGCGCAGGGCCGAGGGCATGATCACGTAGGCATACAGCTTCCAGCCGCTCAGGCCGTAGGCCTTGGCCGCTTCGACTTCGCCGTGGGCCATGCTGCGAATGGCCCCGGCGAAAATCTCCGTGGTGTAGGCGCAGGTATTCAGGGCGAAGGCGAGGATGGTGCAGTTCATCGCGTCACGAAAGAACGCATCCAGCAGCGGTTGCGCGCGGATCGCGGCGATGCTGTAGATCCCGGTGTAGCAGATCAGCAGCTGGATATAGAGCGGCGTGCCGCGAAACAGGTAGGTGTAGAACTGCACTGGCCAGCGGATGTAGCGCTTGGGCGAAACCCGGGCGATGGACAGCGGGATCGACACCAGGAAACCGATGCAGATCGACGCCGTGAGCAGCCACATGGTCATGGCCAGCCCGGTCATGTGGTAACCGTCGCTGTAGAGGAAGGGACGCCAGTATTCCTGCAGGAGTTCGATCATCGCACGGCCTCCCGGGCGCCGGCGGCGTAACGCCGTTCAAGCTTGCGCAGGACAAAGTTGGAGGCACTGGTGATCAGCAGATAGATCAGCGCCGCCAGGACCAGAAAGTAGAACAGCTGATAGGTGCTCTTGCCGGCGTCCTGGGCGGCCTTGACCAGATCGGCCAGGCCGATGATCGATACCAGGGCCGTGGCCTTGAGCATCACCATCCAGTTGTTGCCGATGCCCGGCAGGGCGAAGCGCATCATCTGCGGGAAGACCACGAAGCGAAAGCGCTGACCGCGTTTCAGGCCATAGGCAGTGGCCGCTTCCACCTGGCCCCGGGGCACGGCAAGGATCGCCCCGCGAAAGGTTTCGGTGAAATAGGCGCCATAGATGAAGCCGAGGGTGATCACCCCGGCGCTGAAGGGGTTGATCTCGATGTATTCCCACTCCATGAAGTCGGTGAAGGAGGTCAGCCAGGTCTGCAGGCTGTAGAAAATCAGCAGCATCAGCACCAGGTCCGGCACGCCGCGGATCAGGGTGGTGTAGAGCTGGGCCGGAATCCGTAGCAAGGCCATGCTGGAGAGTTTGGCGCTGGCGCCGATCAGGCCGAGCAGGACGCTGACCAGAAGCGACAACACCGACAATTTGATGGTCATCCAGGTGCCTTCCAGCAGCAGGGGGCCGAAACCCTTCAGGCTGAATGCGGAAAGCCCCAGGTTTTTTAGAAGTTCTTCGAGCATCGATCAGTGACCCGTAGCGATAAAAAAGGCGCCCATCGAGGATGGGCGCCGACAGGTTATTTACCGCTGTAGAGGTTCAGGTCACCGAAGTGTTTTTTCTGGATGGTGGCGTAGGTGCCATCATCGTGTAACGCTTTGATACCTTTATCCAGGAGCGCTTTCAGCTCTTTGTTACCTTTCGAGATACCGACGGCGGTCTTGGCCGGCAGCAAGGGGTCTTCCACCGGCTTGCTGACTTCGTAGTCCGCGCCCTGTGGCGATTTGAGGAAGCCCAGCTCGGCTTGCAGCATGTCCTGAATCGAGGCGTCCAGGCGCCCGGAGGTCAGGTCGGCGTAGACCTGGTCCTGGTTCTGATAGGCCTGGGTCTTGACCCCGGCCTTGTCCAGCACGGCCTTGGCATAGGCTTCCTGAATGGTGCCCTGCTCGTAGCCGACGGTCTTGCCCTTGAGCGTGGCGGTGTCCGCGCTCAGGCCCGAGCCCTTCTTGAACACGAACGAGGTGGGGCCGGAGAACAGCTCGTTGGAGAAGTCGATGACTTTTTCACGGGCCGGGGTAACGGTCATGGAAGAGATCACACCGTCGAACTTATTGGCCTTGAGGCCGGGAATCATGCCGTCGAAGTCACTTTCGACCCATTTGCACTTGACCTTCAGCTCGGCGCAGATGGCGTTGCCCAGGTCGATGTCGAAGCCCACCAGGCTGCCGTCGGCGGCCTTGGATTCGAAGGGGGCATAGGACGGGTCGACGCCAAAGCGCAGTTCCTTGTATTCCTTGGCCAGCGCGGAGCCGGCGGCCATGCAAAGAGCCAGTGCAGAAAGGGTCAGCAATGCTTTTTTCATTATTCAATCCCTAAGAACCAATATGAGCGCTTGTGGCGCATGAGTACTGTTACTGGAACGCATAAGACATATTGAAAGTAGCAATTTCCGAACCAGAGTCCCGAACAAGTGTTTTAAAACCGTTGGCAGGTGTCGGTGTAAGGGGCGGCGTGCGCTCAAGTGGGGCGTGTTTTGGGGCGGGCGCCAATAAGGTGCAAGGTGCGCGGTTGATCGCGGGAGGCGCTGGCTTGGGCATCACGCTGGCGCGTCATGCCCTCGGCGGGGGCGGGCTGTTCGTTTTGGGGCAGGCCCGCTTGCACCGGATGGGCAAGCGGGTGGCTGGGCCAGGCGCTTACTTGCCCGGGACCAGGGTCAGACGGGTCTTGCCGTAGCTGCGTTCAAAGTTTTGCGGTTGCATCGGGAAGCTCAGGTACTGGGCCTTGAGCCAGCCGTCGATGCCATTGGCGTAGTTCGGGCTCACCGGGTTGCTGGATTGGCCACTGCTGTTGAGGCCCATCAACGGCTCGCTCAGCGCGAAGTCGACGACGAAACGCAGGGCCGGGGTCGTGGTGATGGCAAAGTCCTGTCCCCAGCGATAGCCGGCGCTGTTGACGGTGTTCTGGTCGCCACCGGCCTGCAAGGGACCGCGTATCGCCTGGCCACTGTTGTTGGTCCAACGGTAGCTGTGCAACTTGCCCCACTGCCAGGCCTTGCGGTCCGTGCCCAGCAGTTGCTCGCCTGAACTGATGGCCGCCGCCAGGCTGCGGGCGATAATGGCTGGCTTGTCCTCTTTTTGCCCGTTCCGCGCGTCGCCCCAGAACGGGCTGTCTTCGCGGCTCAGAAGATGGTCGGCCTGGGCCGAATAGGACAGGCCCGCATTGGCAACGAACGCCTGCCAGGCAACGCCGGGCTCCGGACCGAGCTGTTTGAGGAAGGTCTGCTTGGCGCTTTCCTGGAGGAACAGTTCGTAGAGCGCGGCGTCGGCAGAGCCGGCAGTGAGCTTGCCGTCGAACGCCATCAGCCGGCTGTAGGCTTCCCGGGCCTTGGCGCGGTCTGCCTCGGGCAGGGTGTCAATGGCGTTTTTCAGCGGCTGGGCCATGCCCGGCGCCTCGAACATCTTTTTCAACTTGGCCGCGAACAGGGTGGTCTGGTCGTACTGCAGGGCAATCAGGCTGCGGTTGTCCTGCTTGCCGCCAGACAGCAATTGCCCGATGCGCTCGGCCCGCTCCGGCGCCTCCCAGGAGTTGGACAACTGCATGCCGTAACCGCGGGAGATGACCCGCTGATTGGCGGTGGCGATCCAGCCTTGGGGCGGGTCCTGGTCATAAGGGTGGAGCATCGGATCGGCATAGCCATCCCAGTCATAGCGTCCGTCCCAGCCGGGAGACGGCAGCAGGCCTTCGCCTTCGCGGCGGTTGGGGAAGCGTCCGGTGACCTGCCAGCCGATGTTGCTGGCATCGGCATAGACCATATTCAGGGCAATAGCGCGAATCTCGCGGCTGGCGTCGGAGGCTTTCTCCACATTCTGTGCCCGTGACAGATCGAAGAACGCATCCAGGCTCTTGTCGTCCTTGAGCTCCGGCATTTGCAGCGCCACGCCGTAGCCACTGTCCAGGGCATTGTTGGCGTTGATCCCCAGGGCGCTGTTGAGCAGCGGACCGTGGCGGGTTTCGTACACGGCTTCGCGAATCGGCCGCTGGCCTTTGACGAAGTAGGTCTCGTTGCGAACGATGACCGGCTGCCATTTTCCGTTGTTCTGGTAGTACAGGGCATTGCCCTGGCGCTTGAGTTTTTCCAGGAACAGGTCCTGGTTGTCGCCCATCGCCGAGCTCATGCTCCAGGCCAGCTTGCCGTTGAACCCTTGCAGAATGGCCGGTAAACCGGCGATCGAGGCCCCGGCCGCCTGATATTTCGGTGCGCGGATCTGTACGTAGTACCAGGCACCGATCTGGCTGTCGCTGGCTAGCAGGCTGCGACCGCTGCGAGCGCGCTGCGGGGCGACGGCCAGGTTGCTGGCGGCGGTGACGCCCAGTGAGTTGAGGGTCGACATCTGCTTGGCGGCCAGGCTGAGCTCGCTCAAACCCGGCACATACAATGCCAGCCCCTTGAGCTTGTCGGCCTCGGCCATGGGCAGCGGCTCATCGGGGTAGCTCGGGGTCAGCCAGGGCAGTTTGTCGCTGCCGACCCTTTGCGCCAGTACCAGGCTGTTGATCTCTTCCAGCAGATTGGCCGACTGGCCGAAATTCAGCAGGCAGAAGATCAGTGCCGAGTCTTCGGCCTTCCAGTATTCAGGAATGTAGCCACGGGCGGCGAGGTCTGGCGGCAGCTTGTCGCGGTAGCGGAACAGGTAGGCGTTGACCCCCCGGGCGTAGACCTCGAAGAAGCGCTTGATCCGTGGCGATGAGGCCTTGTACAGCTCGTCGGCGCTTTTCTTCAGGTTTACCGCGCGCATCAGGCGGTCGACATCCAGCGCCTCGGCGCCGGACATCTCTGCCAGGCGGCCCTGGGCCAGCAGGCGCAGGGTGACCATTTCGCCGATGCGGTCGCTGGCATGCACGTAGCCCAGGGTGAACAGCGCGTCATGGAAACTATTGCTTTCGATCAGCGGCACGCCCACGGCGTTGCGGCGCACGGAGACGTTCTGGGCCAGGCCCTTGAGGGGCTGCACGCCAGAGGTCGGGGGCAGGCTGTTCTGCGAGTTCCAGGATTGGCAACCGGCCAGGCTCAGGGCACCGGCCACAGCCGCGGCAACGCCGAGCCGGGGAAGAAAATGTGAAAGGGCTGGCGAGGCCATGGTCAAGCTCCTGCGGGGGGTAACGTCGATAAAGGCGCTACGTTAGTGAGCAGGCGAGTGCCGCGCAAGCGGGGGCGGGAGGTATTTCTTGAAGGCGCAGCAAATAGCCATCGCCGGCCCTTCGGCCGCGGCCAAAGCACACAGGAGCCGGCTAGTGGGCGAACAGGTCCTGGCGCCTGGCCTTGGAGCTTGCGGACGCCTTCGCTGGCAAGTCGGCTCCCGCAAGGCGAGGTTCAGATGGCGGGATTGACCTGCTCGACCAGGGCATAGGCCCGTTCAGTGGCCGGTCGGGCCTGGATGCTGTTGAACCAGCGATGCAGGTGCGGGAAGTCCTCGAGTTTCTGGCTCTGCTTCTTGTACGAAGCGATCCAGGGGTAGATCGCCATGTCGGCAATGCTGTAGGTGCTGCCCGCGACGAACGCGCGGTCCGCCAGGCGTCGGTCCAGCACGCCGTACAGGCGCGCAGTCTCATCCACGTAGCGCTTGATGGCGTAGGGGACTTTTTCCGGGGCGGCGTGGCTGAAATGATGATTCTGCCCGGCCATCGGTCCCAGCCCGCCCATCTGCCAGAACAGCCATTGCAGGGTTTCCTGGCGCCCGCGCAGATCCTGGGGCAGGAACTGGCCGGTCTTTTCCGCAAGGTAGAGGAGGATCGCGCCTGACTCGAACAGCGACAGCGGCTGGCCGCCATCGGCAGGTTGCGGATCGACGATGGCCGGAATGCGGTTGTTCGGGGCGATCTTCAGGAACTCGGGCTTGAACTGTTCACCCAGGCCGATGTTCACCGGGTGCAGGGTGTAGGGCAGGCCGGCCTCTTCGAGGAACAGGGTGATCTTGTGGCCGTTGGGGGTGGTCCAGTAATACAGGTCGATCATGCAGTGCTCCAATTGGAATGTATCCGTACGTTATGGACAGCCAATGCCGGCATGAGGTCGTCCTGTTTGCCCTCGATGGCTTGCCTGAATAGGCATGTGATGCTCAAGTGCATCGAATTCAATGACCGCAGCGGAGAAAATATGCCCCTTTCGGCCAGCACCGCACTGATGCTCATCGACCAGCAGCAAGGCATCCTCGAGCCCCGGCTCGGGCCGCGCAACAACCCCGAGGCGGAGGCACGCATGCTTGAGCTGCTGGCTCACTGGCGGGCCCGCGCTTGGCCGGTGATTCATGTGCAGCACCTGTCGCGCTCCCGGGACTCGGTGTTCTGGCCCGGGCAATCCGGGGTGGAATTTCAGCCGCGCTTTCGTCCCCAGGACGGCGAGTGGCTGATTCGCAAGCAGGTGCCGGATGCGTTTTGTGCCAACCCGCTGGAAGCGGATTTACGCCGGGAAGGGATTACGGGGCTGGTGATGGTCGGTGTCGCCACCAACAACTCGGTGGAGTCGACGGCGCGCACTGCAGGCAACCTGGGTTTTGCGGTATGGGTGGTGGCCGATGCCTGCTACACCTTCGACAAGCCCGACTTTGCCGGTCGGGCCCGTACTGCCGAGGAGGTGCATGCCATGTCGCTGGCCAATCTGCAGGGCGAGTACGCCACGGTCCTGAGCCAGGAGCAGCTCCTGGCCGGGGAGGCCGGGCAGTGTTGCCGCTGACGGCGTAGCGCCCTGGCAGCCCGGCCTGCGCTCAGATCAAGCGCCGTGGCACTTCTTGAACTTCTTGCTGCTGCCGCAAGGGCAAGGATCGTTGCGGCCGACGTCTTTCAGCGCGTTGCGGACCGGCTCCTGGTGCGCGTGGTTGCAGTGCGGGCCGTGAACATGGCCATGGTCGTGATCGTGATGGTCATGATCGTGGTTGCAGTCAGGGCCATGGACATGAGGTTGCTGGGTCATTGCGGGTTACTCCGGAATAAAATCGCCGGGAATTATCACGCCATTGCGCTTCAGGTGCACGTCCTTGCCGATGAATAATCCGATTTCCAGTTCGCCTTCCAGGCGATAGGGAATGGGGTGTTCAGGCTTGCGCAGCAGTTTCACCACGTCGCGGATCTGCGGCCAGAGGTTGGTGCGCACCGGCACCTTGAACAAGCGGCTGCTGTGGGGCGAGACGGTGAACCAGTGTTCGTGCTCGCCCTCGCTGAGCAGGAAGCGCTGCAGATAGACCCGGTAGGTCAGGCGGCGCACGGTCAGGTCGCTGTCGTTGGGATTGTCCACCCGCAGGTGCAGGGTGAAGCGCTGTTCCAGCAGATTGGCCTTGACCACCTCGACTTTCACCAGATGCACCGCGGGGTCCAGTTCCTCCTCGGTGAACCAGGACACGCACCCCGACAGGCTCAGCAGTCCGAGCAGGCAGAGGGTTCGCAGGATGCGCAGTTCACCGATCATTACAAGACTCCCTTTGAATTCCCCGGGCCCGTCCTGGGCCTGGGGCATTCCCGGTTCAGCGGGTGAAGTAGCTGGCGCAGCACTTCTTGAATTTTTGCCCGCTGCCGCAAGGGCAGGCGTCGTTGCGCCCGGCGTTCAGCGGCACCGTCGGATCGATGAAATACCAGCGTCCCTGGTTCTGCACGAAGGATGACCGCTCACGGTGGCTGTGCTCGCCCTGGCTGTCGTGCCAGCGCGCGGTGAAGGTGACGAAGGCATGCTCCGGCTGGCCACCGAAGACCTCCGAGCTCTCCACTTGCAGCCCCAGCCAGGTGCTTTGCGCACTCCATTCGCTGATGGACTGGCGATCCAGGCCGGCCTGCTGCACCGGCAGGGTCGTGGCCAGCAGGTAATCCACCTGGCCCAGCACATAGGCGCTGTAGCGCGAACGCATCAGGGCCTCGGCGCAGGGCGCGGGATGGCCGGCATGGTAATGGCCGCAGCAGGCATCCAGCAGGTTGCCGCTGCCGCAGGGACAAATCGAGGCGCTCATCGTGTTACCACCAATACTTTCCAAAGTTCTCCGGGTTCGCCCAGAAGCGTGAATTGAGCCAGTCGGGCACCTGTTTGTATTCAAGCAGATCATAGGTAAACAGGGTCAGTACCTGCTGTTCCCGCTGGAAGCGTTCGCTGGCCTGCAGGGCCAGGGAGAAAAAATCGGTTTCCTGCCAGCCGCAGGCGGACAGGTCGGCCAGTACCGCAATCCGACTGGCATTGAGGTTGCGGATGCCCCCCAGCAGGTTCAGGCCGTCGCGCTTGGGCAAATGCTCCAGGCAGTCCACCGCCAGGGCCAGGTCGAAACGCCGGGCCGCCAGTTCCGCGGGCAAGGGGCCGGGCGCTGCCTGGGCGACCTGAGTGCCGGGGTGGGCTTCCTTGAAGGCCGTCAGGGCCGGGAAGTCGCTGGCGCCGATCAGCAGCAGCTGTTGCGGTGCATAGCGATCCAGCAGGGCCGCCAGGGCCTGCTGGGGTGTACGAGTAGAAATGCCGGCGCTCATCTTAGCTCCTCGATCAGAACGCCCAAGACTAGCGTGCCGCCACCTTCGGGCCTAGAGCGGTTCACCACTTATTGCGCGAGGTTCCCGTGTTTACGGGGTGAAAACGGCGCTGGCCTACTGCTGGCGCAGATCAATGCCGGGGTCTTTACTCCGTGAATCGGCCTTGAGCCGATCCCTCAGGAGAAATCAGATGAGCATCATTCGGACGGCAGTACCCTTGGTTCTGTTAACCAGTGTGTTGACTGGTTGTGCAGGTTTGCAGAAAACCGACTGGCCGATCTGCGCCGCGGTGGGCGGTGTCACGGGCGCGGCGCTGGGCGCCACCGAAAGCTCCTCGTGGGCGGGCGGTGGCGCATTGCTGGTCGGTGGCCTGGCCGGCGCCTATTGCTGGGTAAAAGGTGATGGCGACGAGGACGGCGATGGTGTGCCGGACAGCCGTGACAAGTGCCCACATACCCCAAGGGGCGTGAAGGTCGATGCCAACGGCTGCCCACCACCGCCACCCGTGGTGGAAGAGGTGGTAGTGGTCAAGGAAGAAACCATCGTCATTCGCGATGTGTACTTCCATTTCGACTCGGCCAAGCTGACCGAAGCCGACAAGTCCAAGCTCAACACCATCGTCACCCGCCTGAAACAGGAGGCGCCGAGCGCGCAACTGCGAGTGACCGGCCACACCGACAGCGTCGGCAGCGACGCCTACAACCAGAAACTCTCGGACAAGCGTGCCCACTCGGTGGTGGAGTACCTGATCAGCAACGGCATTCCACGCAACAGCTTCGTCTCGGTGACCGGCGCGGGTGAAAGCAAGCCGGTGGCGGACAACAAGACCGCCGAAGGCCGAGCCATGAACCGTCGCACGGAGATTCAGATCAACCGCTGAAACCTAGACCTGCGCGGCGTGACTGCCGCGCAGGGTCGTTTCGGGTTCCGGCTCCGGGCGTTGTTGATAAGGCCGGCGCTGGTCTTCTCCTGGGTCTCGATGCGTCCGCCGAGTTCGGCCGTGGCAGGCGATCCTCGCCGATCGAGGGGCTAAACAGAGCCTTCGGGAAGAATTTTCATCCTCCTCTGGCGTCCCCCCGGGATAAGTCGTTACTGTGCGCGCAAAGAATAATTCACGAGGGGAGCGTATGAAGTTCTTGTGGGGGATGGGTAAGTTTCTGACCTTGGTTTTTTGGCTGGTGGTGCTGATCAATCTGGCCAAGCCATTGATCAATCCATTGCACCTGCTGGTGAATCTGGCGGGCAGTCTGCTGCTGTTGACCCATCTGCTGGAACTGCTGCTGTTCAATGGCAGCCTCAAGGACCGTCCGCATCCCTGGCGTGATCGTTGGCAAATCCTGCTGGTGGGCATCTTCCACCTGCAAACCCTTCCCGCTGCTGTTCCTGCTGTCGAGACCGATCATGCGTAAGCTCTGCCTGCTGGCCCTGTTCTGCAGTCCCCTGGCCGTGGCCCAGGTGGTGCAGGTCGAAAGCAACTCCTTCATGCGCCTGCCCAATACCGCCAGCACCCTGCAGCTGGAGCGCCTCGACGTGGCGGACTACGGCACCTTGCTGATTCCGGCCAATGTCACCGAGCTCAAGGTAGAGGAGCTGCACCTGGGACGTGAGGCGCGCATCGCCATCGTGCCGACCGGGCAAAGCCTGCAATTGCGGGTCCAGCGTGCGCAGTTGGACAGCGGCAGCCAGATCAGCTCCCGCGGCGCGCCGGGCACCTATGAAAAGGCGCCCAAGCCGGGGCGCAATCTGAACCTGCGGTTCGAATCCCTGAAGGCCGAGACCTTGTCGGTGGACGCTCGAGGCGGTGCCGGTGTTCCCGGCTATGTCGGCCTCGACGGCGCCAATGGCCAGGAGCCGGGGTGCACCTGGGGCCAGGCCGGGCGCGGCGCCGATGGTGACAACGGCGGCGACGGACGACCCGGGGCGGCGGGCGCCCAGGTCCGGCTCGAGTTGCCCCGCGACTTCCCAGGCGAGCGGATCAAGGTGCTGGTCGATGGCGGTGCCGGTGGCCTGGCCGGTGCTGGAGGCAAGCCGGGCGCGGGGGGCAAGTCCAAGGGCTGCCTGGTGTATCGCACCGACGGCGGCAAGAGCGGTCGTCCCGGCGCCCAAGGCCAGCCAGGGCCGGCGGGAGAAGCCGGCACGCTGACGGTCCAGCGTTTGTAACAGCGGCCTTGAGGCCGCGCTTTCCCAGTCGCCCGCTCCTGTAGCGGGCGCTTGCTTTCAGAAGGTCGGCCGGGCCGCGGCCAGGGCCACCAGCACCAGGCCGATGATCAGGTTGCTGCCCACCAGCCGGCGGATCTTGCCCAGCGCCGCGGCGCCAGCGGGCCAATCCTCGGCGGCCAGCGCCTTGCGCAGCTCCGGCAGTTGCAGGGACTGGATGCGAATGAACAGGGCGGTCATCACCAGATACAGCCCCATCATGATCTGCACATACTTGGGCGCGGTTTCAAAGCCGCTGAAGCGCAAATGCAGCAGGCCGATACCGCTGATCGGCAACAGCACCACGGCCAGCCATACCCAGACGAAAAAGCGCGGAAACACCTGGGCCCACAGCTTCAGTCGTGCGGGGCCTTCCAGAGCGACCACGGCCGCGGGGCGCAGGACCATCCAGGCGAAGAACATGCCGCCGACCCAAACCAGGGCGGCCAGCACATGCAGGGTGTAGGCAAGGGCGAAAGGGGTCATTCGGGTACTCCGTTCTGCGCGGGATGAATTAGCGGGGTATGATAGCGGCCGATTCGAACCACTGAAAATTTATCCAGCGTTTTGTGCGCCCGAAAAACCATGATCAGCAACGAACTCAAAACCACGATCCAGGGCGCCTATTCGCGTTTTCTCGAAGCCAAGAGCCTCAAGCCGCGTTATGGCCAGCGCCTGATGATCGCCGAAGTGGCCAAGGTCCTGGGTGATATCGACACCGACGACGAAGGCCGGCGCAGTGGCGACCCGGCGGTGGTCGCGGTGGAAGCCGGCACCGGTACCGGCAAGACCGTGGCCTACAGCCTGGCGGCGATTCCCACGGCCAAGGCCGCCGGCAAGCGCCTGGTGATCGCCACCGCCACCGTCGCCCTGCAGGAGCAGATCGTCTACAAGGACCTGCCCGACCTGATGCGCAACAGCGGGCTGAACTTCAGCTTCTCCCTGGCCAAGGGGCGGGGGCGCTACATGTGCCTGTCCAAGCTCGACATGCTGCTCCAGGAAGGCCACGCCCAGACCGCCACGGCCCAGCTGTTCGAGGAGGAAGGCTTCAAGATCGAAGTGGATGAAGCCAGCCAGAAGCTGTTCACCAGCATGATCGAGAAGCTCGCCGGCAATAAATGGGACGGTGACCGCGACAGCTGGCCCACGGCCCTGGAAGACGCCGACTGGGCGCGCCTGACCACCGACCACAGCCAGTGCACCAACCGCCATTGCCCGAACTTCGGCCAGTGCGCCTTCTACAAGGCCCGCGAAGGCATGGGCAAGGTGGACGTGATCGTCACCAACCACGACATGGTCCTGGCCGACCTGGCCCTGGGCGGCGGCGCCGTGCTGCCGGACCCGCGCGACACCCTTTATGTGTTCGACGAAGGCCACCACCTGCCGGACAAGGCCATTGGCCACTTTGCCCATTACACCCGGCTGCGCTCCACCGCCGACTGGCTGGAGCAGACCGCCAAGAACCTGACCAAGCTGCTGGCCCAGCATCCGCTGCCCGGGGACCTGGGGCGCCTGATCGAGCAGGTGCCGGAGCTGGCGCGGGAGATCAAGACCCAGCAGCAGTTCATGTTCAGCGCCTGCGAGCAGATCGCCGACTTCAAGACCGGCGAAGACATGGAGGGCCGCGAACGGCCGCGCCATCGCTTCGTCGGCGGGCTGATCCCCGAGCACATGCGCGAGATGGGCATCGAGCTGAAGAAGGGCTTCTCCCGTCTGACCGACCTGTTCACCCGCCTCACCGAGCTGCTCAAGGAAGGCATGGATGGCGAGGTCAATATCGGCATCGCCAGCAACCAGGCCGAAGAGTGGTACCCGCTGTTTGGCAGCCTGCTGGCGCGGGCCTCGGGCAACTGGGAGTTGTGGACCGCATTCACCGTCGAGGACCCGGAAGACAACCCGCCCATGGCTCGCTGGCTGACCCTGGCCGAGAGCGGCTCGCTGTTCGACATCGAGGTCAACGCCAGCCCGATCCTTGCCGCGGAGATGCTCCGGCGCAATCTGTGGAACGTGGCCTACGGCGCCCTGGTGACCTCGGCGACCCTGACCGCCCTGGGCACCTTCGACCGTTTCCGCATGCGCGCCGGCCTGCCGAAGAAAGCCGTGACCGCCGTGGTGCCCAGCCCCTTCCATCACGCTGATGCCGGGGTGCTGCGGGTGCCCGACCTGCGGGCCGATCCGCGGGATGCGCCGGCGCATACCGCGGCGATCATTCGCGACCTGCCGCAACTGGTGGAAGGTTCCCGCGGCACCCTGGTGCTGTTCTCCTCGCGCAAACAGATGCAGGACGTGTTCGACGGCCTGGATCGCGACTGGCGCAAGCAGGTGTTCATCCAGGGCAACCTGTCCAAGCAGGAAACCCTGAACAAGCACAAGGCCCGGGTCGACGGTGGCGATTCCAGCGTGCTGTTCGGGCTGGCGAGCTTTGCCGAAGGGGTGGACCTGCCCGGTGCCTACTGTGAGCACGTGGTGATCGCCAAGATCCCGTTCTCGGTGCCGGACGATCCGGTGGAAGCGGCGCTGGCGGAGTGGATCGAGGCCCGGGGCGGCAATCCGTTCATGGAGATCTCGGTGCCGGACGCCTCCCTCAAGCTGGTCCAGGCCTGCGGTCGCCTGCTGCGCACCGAACAGGACCGCGGCACCATCACCCTGCTGGACCGCCGTCTGGTCACCCAGCGCTACGGCAAGGCTATCCTCAATGCCTTGCCGCCATTTCGCCGAGAAATATCTTGAGCACGGCGCGCACCTTTGCGCGCCGTGCTGTCTATTTCACGTCACCGCTTCAGCACCGGCCGTTCATCGGCCTTTAGGGAGAGCCAGGTTCATATGATTCGCCGTTCGTTGCCCACTGTATTTGCCCTGTTGTTTGCCGCGCCCGTACTGGCGGCCCCAGCCGGACAACAGACGCTGTTCAACTTTGTCCGACCTGCCGCCGTGGTGCAGGTGGCGACACAAGATGCCAGCCTGCCGCAGTCCAACGCGGAGCAGACGGCCGAGGGCGAAGTGCTGCGGCGGATCACCTTCAACCCCACCGCCAAGCCGAGCCTGAGCCTGACGCCACAGAGTGGCGCCTGGGACTGGTCGCAGTCGGGGATGATGAGCCTGCGCATCCAGAGTGCGATGAACTGGGCCCTGACGCTCTACGTGACCATTCAGAGTAACGACGGCAAGACCCTGGTCAGCCGCGTCGACCTGCCCGCCGGTCCGGCGCAGACCCTGCTGGTGCCCCTGGTGGCCAGCGGCCCCCTGAGCCAGGGCATGAAGGCCGCTCCGCCGATGCCGATGACCGTGGACGGCCAGCGCATTCTGCTGGCCAGTAGCGAAGGGCAACTGGACCG
Organism: Pseudomonas sp. Os17; assembly: GCF_001547895.1. Classification (NCBI taxonomy): domain Bacteria; kingdom Pseudomonadati; phylum Pseudomonadota; class Gammaproteobacteria; order Pseudomonadales; family Pseudomonadaceae; genus Pseudomonas; species Pseudomonas sp. Os17. The sequence goes on from NZ_AP014627.1 coordinate 1,443,274, forward strand.
CAGTCAGGTGGTGTCGGTCACCCTATCCCTGGATAACCCCAAGGCGACCCAGAGCATCCTCCTCGAACGCTTCGGCTTGCTGGACGGTGAGGGCGTGGTCAAGGCGGTCTACGGCTCGCTGGTGGATGGCTACGGTCAGTCGACCCGGGCCCGCTGGCCGGAAAAAGTCAGCAGCGATGATCAGCTCAAGGCGGCCGATGCCAGGGAACAGCAACAGCTCAAGGGCTGGCTCGGCGAGCGGGAAAAGGCGCCGCTGGACCAGTTCGGCGGCTCAAGCCTGGGCCCGGACTTCAAGGCCAGCGGCTTCTTCCGCACGGAAAAACGCGATGGCCGCTGGTTCCTGGTTACCCCTCAGGGGCATCCGTTCTACTCCCTGGGGGTCAACACCGTGGCCGCGGACAACAGTCAGACCTATGTCGCCGGGCGCGAGTGGATGTTCAGTGCCTTGCCCAAGGACGACGAGCCCCTGGCCGCCTATTACGGCGAGGGCGACAACCGCGGGGGCAACGGTGCCGACCAGGGGCGTGGCTATAACGCCGGCCGCTGGTACGACTTCTACCGGGCCAACCTGCAACGCACGTATGGCAAGCCCTGCACCCACGACGACCCGGCGGCGCAGCAGGCGGCCGCCAGCCAAGCCCAGCCTGTGGCTTCGGAGGCGGCCATTGCGTGCGCGCCGCCGGCGTTTGATGAGAAGCGCTGGGTCGCTCACACCCTGGATCGTCTGCAGGCCTGGGGATTCAACACCATCGGCAACTGGAGCGCGCCGGCCCTGGGGCTGGCCGACCGTGTGCCCTACACCGTGCCGCTGTCCATCGTCGGCGACTACGCCAGCATCAGCACCGGCAGCGATTGGTGGGGCGGCATGCCCGATCCCTTCGACCCGCGCTTTGCCATGGCCACCGAGCGCGCGGTGGCCATTGCCGCCCGCGATCACCGCGACGATCCCTGGCTGATCGGCTACTTTGCCGACAACGAGCTGGCCTGGGCCGGTCCGGGTGACGATCCTAAAGCCCGCTATGCCTTGGCCTACGGCACGTTGCGCCTGACCACCGACGTCCCGGCCAAGCGGGCCTTCCTCAAGCAACTGCGGGACAAGTACCGCAATCAGGCGGGCCTGTCGAAAGCCTGGGGCATCGACCTGCCGGCCTGGGAACTGATGGAAGACCCGGGCTTCGTGCCGCCGTTGCCGAGCCCCGAGCACCCGGAAATCGAGGCTGACTTCAAGTATTTCCAGAAAGTCTTTGCCGAGACTTATTTCAAGACCATCGCCGATTCGTTGAAGTGGCATGCACCCAATCATCTGCTGCTGGGCGGTCGTTTTGCCGTCAGCAACCCCGAAGCGGTGGCCGCCTGCGCCCAGTACTGCGACGTCTTGAGTTTCAACCTCTACACCCTCAAGCCTCAGGACGGTCAGGACTTTGCCTATCTGCGCAGCCTGGACAAGCCGGTGCTGGTGACCGAATTCAACTTCGGCTCCCGGGATCGCGGTCCGTTCTGGGGCGGTGTGACCGAACTGGCCCGGGAAGAGGAGCGTGGCCCGGCCTACGCCAACTTCCTCAAGCAGGCGCTGAGCGAGCCGTCGATCGTCGGTGTGCATTGGTTCCAGTATCTGGACCAGCCCGTGACTGGGCGCCTGCTGGACGGTGAAAACGGACATTTTGGTCTGGTGGGCATTACCGATGTGCCGTTTCAGGGCTTTGTCGACACGGTGCGCAAGAGCAACCTGCAGGCGCTTGAGCAATTGGCCAAGGAAGCGCAGAAGGCTCAGGCCCAGGCGCAACAGGCCGGTGCCGCCGCACAGGGCGCCGGTGACGCCGGCCAGGCGCACGGCGCCAGGGACAGCGGCGTGCATGCCGGTGGCCACGCCGCCAACGGTCACTGATCGGGCGGGGGCTCTGGCGCCATGAGCGCAGCCCCGCCGGCTGTTCCCAAATCCGTTACGGGCTGGAACAATGCGCGCCTCGTTGTCGAGCAAATGTGCTGGGGGAGTCAGGGTGCAGATTCAGGGTCATTACGAACTTAAATTCGAGGCAGTACGCGAAGCTTTCGCGGCATTGTTCGAGGATCCCCAGGAGCGCGGCGCGGCATTGTGCATCCAGATCGGTGGCGAAACCGTCATCGACCTCTGGGCCGGCACCGCCGACAAGGATGGCGCCGAGGCCTGGCACAGCGACACCATCGCCAACCTGTTCTCCTGCACCAAGACCTTCACCGCAGTCACCGCGCTGCAACTGGTGGCCGAAGGCAAGCTCAAGCTGGATGCGCCAGTGGCCGATTGCTGGCCGGCGTTCGCCGCCTCGGGCAAGGCGGCGATTACCCTGCGTCAGTTGCTCTGCCACCAGGCCGGGCTGCCGGCGCTGCGTGAGCTGCTGCCTGCCGAAGCCCTGTACGACTGGCAGACCATGGTGGATGCCCTGGCTGCAGAGCAGCCCTGGTGGACGCCGGGTGAAGGGCACGGTTACGCCGCCATCACCTATGGCTGGCTGGTGGGGGAACTGATCCGGCGGGCCGATGGCCGTGGCCCGGGGGAGTCGATCGTGGCCCGGGTGGCCAAGCCTTTGGGGCTGGATTTCCATGTGGGCCTGGCTGACGAGGAATTTCATCGGGTCGCGCATATCGCCCGGGGCAAGGGCAATGTCGGCGATGCCGCGGCCCAGCGCCTGTTGCAAGTGACCATGCGCGAGCCCACGGCGATGACCACCCGGGCCTTTACCAATCCGCCGTCTATCATGACCAGCACCAATAAACCCGAGTGGCGGCGCATGCAGCAGCCGGCGGCCAATGGCCATGGCAATGCCCGCAGTCTTGCCGGTTTCTATAGCGGCTTGCTGGACGGCAGTTTGCTGGAGGCCGACATGCTCGAGGAACTGACCCGTGAGCACAGCCTGGGCATGGACAAGACCTTGCTGACCCAGACCCGGTTCGGCCTGGGTTGCATGCTCGATCAGCCCCAGGTCGCCAATGCCACGTTCGGCCTGGGCGCCCGGGCATTTGGGCATCCGGGGGCGGGCGGCTCCATCGGATTTGCTGACCCGGAGCATGACGTGGCCTTCGGTTTTGTGACAAACACCCTGGGGCCTTATGTCTTGATGGATCCGCGGGCGCAGAAGCTGGTGCGGGTTTTGTCGGATTGTCTGTAAAAAGGTTGCTGTTAAGAACTTTTTTGCTTAAACATGCTGGAAAAGCTGCAGGCATGAACCCTGTGGCTTTTATAATTTCCAAGCGTCTGTTTGTAGCGGTTATTTAGACCGAATTTTTTATCTCATTTTGTGGATATCCCATGTCGTCAAACAAGTCTCTAGCCTTGGCCATCTGCCTGACCGTCACAGGTTGTGCACAAACCCCACAAAATGAAGCGGATGGCGGCCATTGGTGGTCGTTCGGGTCCGACAAGAGCAGCAGCAATCAAGCCCCGCAAGCGGCCGAGAAACCGGCCGCAGCCGAAGCGGCGCCTGCCGCTCCTGCGGGCAAACCGGCGGTAGCGGCCAAAGCCGCTGCGCCGGCACCTGCCGCCAAAGCCACCGCTTCTGCCAAACCTGCAGCTCCAGCCGGCAAAGCACCGGCCGCCGCCAAGCCCGCCGTTGCTGCGGCTGCCGAACCGGCGCCCGCGCCCGCTCCTGTGGCCGCCGCCCCAGCCGCGCCCGCCGCGAAGGCCGAAAGCAGCAGCTGGTGGTGGCCGTTCTCCTCCAAGGACTCGGCTGACAAGCCGGTCGCCGAAGCCAAGAAGGCCGAGCCGGCTCCCGCTCCGGCAGTGGCCAAGGCCGCGGATTCCGAGACTCACTGGTGGTGGCCGTTTGCCAAGAGCGAGCCCAAGCCTCTGAACAAAGTGAGTGTGGCGGACGTGCCGATGCCTGATCCGAAAATCACCCAGGCCTGGCTCGACGACTACGAGCCGCGCCTGCGTGAAGCGGTGAAGGACAGCAAGCTGCAAGTGGAACGTCGCGAAAACGTGCTGGTGGTCACCGCACTGGTCGACGCTTCTTTCAACCCGGATCGTCCGGCCATGCTGCTGCCTGTGACCCTGGGCCCGTTCACCCGCGTGGCTAAGGCGGTTGAAGGCGATCCCAAGACAGCTGTGCTGATCCTCGGGCATGCCGATGCGACCGGTCCGACCCTGGCCAACCAGAAGCTGAGCCGCGATCGTGCACAGTCCGTTGCGGCCATCTTCAGCCTTAGCGGCTTGAAGCAGGACCGCCTGATGCTGCGTGGCATGGGCGCAGTGATGCCGCGCGCCGCCAACGACAGCCCGCAGGGCCGTTCGCTGAACCGTCGTGTGGAAATCATGCTGACCCAGCGCAGCACCCTGTTGGGCCTGTTGAGCAAGTACAACCAGCCGACGCCATCGGAGACTGAAATGGTCGCCGTGCAGGACGCCAAGCCGCCTGTGCCAGCTGCAAGCGGCAAAAAGGCCGCAGCCCCGGCGAAGAAGTCCACCGTCGCCAAGAAGCCTGCCGCCAAGAAGGCTCCAGCGAAAAAAGCGGCAGCTCCGGCCAAGAAGGTCGCGCAAGCTAACAACTGATTCTCAAGGAAAAGGAAGCAGGCATGACGCAGTCTCTGGCTGATATGCGCCGCGATTACACCCGCGATGGTTTGTCCGAGGCCCAGGCCCCGGACGAACCCTTTGCGCTGTTCCACCAGTGGTTTGCCGATGCGGTGAAAACCGAGCAGCCCCCGGTCGAGGCCAATGCCATGACCCTGGCGACCGTCGATACCGACGGTCGTCCCCATTGCCGCATCCTGTTGCTCAAGGGGTTGGATGATCAAGGTTTTACCTTCTTCACCAACTATGAGAGCGCCAAGGGGCAGCAACTGGCTGCACGGCCCTTTGCTGCCATGACCTTCTTCTGGCCAACCCTGGAGCGTCAGGTGCGGATTGAAGGCCGGGTGGCCAAGGTCACGCCCGAGGAGTCCGATGCCTATTACCAGGTTCGTCCTCTGGGCAGCCGCCTGGGCGCCTGGGCGTCACCGCAAAGCCGGGTGATCGCCGATCGCGCCGAGTTGCAGGAACTGCTCAAGGCCACTGAGGCGCGCTTCAGCGACAGCCAGCCCGATTGCCCGGAACACTGGGGTGGTTATCGCTTGCTGCCAGAGCGTATCGAGTTCTGGCAAGGGCGTCCCAGTCGCCTGCATGATCGTTTGAACTATCGCCTGCAGGGCGAGCAGTGGGTTCGCGAACGTCTGGCTCCCTGAAGACTGCGGATCACTCGCCGGGATAACCGGCCGCAGCGGCTTCGAGCCATTGCGGTAGGTCCCGGCGTTTTACTTTCTGACGTTGGGCCTCGGCCAGTTGTTGCAGCATGAATTGCTTCTTCTGTTCATCGCTCCCGGCCATGGACAGTGCCAGGTCCCGGTCTGTCCAGCGCTTGATGCGTACATACAGCCACCAGTGGAAGTACAGACCGGCGACGGTGGTCACGATGATGATGAAGTAATCCATGGAGAATCCTTTGTTCGGCGGCGCTATGCGGCAAACTGGCGTCACCGTATTGAGAAGGTTTAGCGTTTATACAGTCTGTACTTCGGCTGAATGAAACCAATTTTATCCGGGCTGCGCCGTGACAGGCGTCAAGCTGCGGAGTCTAATGACCATCTGTCCTTTGGAGTTGATCCTATGCGTAAGTCTGTTTTGCTGGTTGCGTCTTTCACCGCGATGGCAACGTTGCTCGGCGGTTGTGCCTCTAACCTGACCGGTGACTCCTACTCCCGTGACGAAGCGCGTCGCGTGCAAACCGTGCGTATGGGCACCATCGAATCCCTGCGTCCGGTGAAAATCGAAGGCACCAAGACCCCAATCGGCGGCGCTGCTGGCGCTGTGATTGGCGGTGTGGGTGGCAGCGCCATCGGCGGCGGTCGTGGCAGCATCGTCACTGCGGTGATCGGCGCGGTAGCGGGAGGTCTGCTGGGTTCGGCCACTGAAGAAGGCCTGACCCGCACCCAGGGCGTCGAAATCACCGTGCGTGAAGACGACGGCAGCATGCGTGCCTATGTGCAGCAGGTACAGGAAAACGAAGTGTTCCGGATCGGCGATCGCGTACGCATCATGACCGTTAACGGCACCAGCCGCGTTACCCGCTGATACCTTTGCTGCAAAACAAAACCCCGGCCAGGCAACTGGTCGGGGTTTTGTGTTTTCAGGCTGGCCGATCCTGCTTGATCAGGAGCTCAGCGCCGTGTTCTTGCGGCTGGCGGCCGCGGTGACGGCGTAACCGATCAGCGCCGCCAGCAGCGAGCCGGTGAGAATCCCCATGCGGTCCATGCCCGCGTAGTCGCTGCTGCCGGGCTCAAAGGCCAGGGAACCGACGAACAGGCTCATGGTGAAGCCGATACCGCAGAGAATCGCCACCCCCAGGATCTGGCCCCAGTTGGCGCCGGCAGGCAGGGCCGTGAGTCCGCTCTTGACCGCCAGCCAGCTGAGGCCGAACACGCCGATGGTCTTGCCCAGCAGCAGGCCGATGGCGATGCCCATTGGCACATGGTGGGTGAAGCTCTCAAGGGTCACGCCGCTCAGGGACAGGCCGGCGTTGGCGAAGGCGAACAGTGGCAGGATGCCGAACGCCACCCAGGGATGCAGAGCGTGTTCCAGGGCCTGCGAGGGCGAGGGCTCGGCATTGCGGGTGCGCAGGGGAATGCAGAAGGCCAGGGTCACGCCGGCCAGGGTGGCATGGACGCCACTCTTGAGTACGCAAACCCAGAGAATCAGGCCGATGATCATGTACGGCCCGAGTTTCACCACCCCCATGCGGTTCATCGCCACCAGGGCGGCGATGCAGGCGGCCGCCAGCATCAGCGACAGGGTCGACAGGGCCCCGGAGTAGAAGATCGCGATGATCACGATGGCCCCCAGGTCATCGATGATCGCCAGGGTCATGAGGAACAGCTTGAGCGAGGTCGGCACCCGTTTGCCCAGCAGGGCCAGGACCCCCAGGGCGAAGGCGATGTCGGTGGCCGTCGGAATCGCCCAGCCATTGAGCGCCGCCGGATTGTCCCGGTTGAGAAACCAGTAGATCAGTGCCGGAACCAACATGCCGCCAATGGCCGCCATGCCCGGCAGAACGATTTGCGAAGGTTTGGACAGTTGGCCTTCCAGAACTTCGCGCTTGACCTCAAGGCCGATCAGCAGGAAGAACAGCGCCATCAGGCCGTCGTTGATCCACAGCAGAAGCGGTTTGGCGATCTTCAGGGCGCCGATCTGTGCCACCACCGGGGTTTCCAGCAGACCGTTGTACAGCCAGGACAGTGGCGAGTTGTTGATGATGAGAGCCAGGATGGCAGCGGCGATCAATAACAGACCGCTGGCAGCTTCCATGGCAAAGAAACGAGTGAAAGTGCTACGCAGAGGCAAGGTCGCTCTCCATCTAAATCGAAAATAGGTGGCACACCCTAACCCGTACAGTTAGTTGTTAAAACAAAAGTTATATTCTTTTTTGTTATATGCAGAGGCTAAAGGGCCCGCTTAAAAATGCTCATTTGCAGTTGTGTTTCCAATTGCTTCTCAGCTGTACCTGTAAGCCCTGAAAGTTATTTCATAACATGTCTGATCCGGGGCGTTGCGGGCCGTTTTTCCTGGGGAAAGCGCCTGTCAGTCCCGGCTCCCCGGCTCCCCGGATCATCCAGCCCGGGGGCATTTCATCTTCTTGCGCCGGTACGGCGTTCGATCTGACGAGAATAGAACATGAGCGACAATCGCCAGTGGGCCCGTGAGGCCATCCGCATCATCGAAGCCGACTTCCAGCGCAGCGCCGACACCCATCTGATTCCATTGCCGCTGCCGGGGCAGCCGGGCATCGAGCTGTATTTCAAGGATGAATCCAGCCATCCCACCGGCAGTCTCAAGCATCGTCTGGCCCGCTCGCTGTTTCTCTACGCCCTGTGCAACGGCTGGCTCAAGCCCGGTGCGCCGGTGATCGAGGCGTCCAGCGGCTCGACGGCGATTTCCGAAGCCTATTTTGCCCGTCTCCTGGGCCTGCCTTTCATTGCCGTGATGCCCGCCAGCACTTCCCAGGAAAAGATCGCCCAGATCGCTTTCTATGGCGGCAAGAGCCATTTGGTACAGGATCCAACGCAGATCTATGCCGAGTCCGAGCGCCTGGCCCGTGAAAGTGGCGGCCACTTCATGGATCAGTTCACCTACGCCGAGCGCGCCACCGACTGGCGGGCCAACAACAACATCGCCGAATCGATCTTCCAGCAGTTGCGCTTCGAGCGTTACCCGGAGCCCAGCTGGCTGATCTCCAGCCCCGGCACCGGAGGCACCACCGCGACCCTGGGGCGTTACGTGCGTTACCGCCAGCACTGCACCCGGGTGCTGTGTGCCGACGCCGAGCGTTCGGTGTTCTTCGACTACTACCAGAGCGGCGATGCCAGCCTGCGCCTCGATTGCGGTTCGCGGATCGAAGGCATCGGCCGGCCGCGGGTCGAAGCTTCGTTCCTGCCCAAGGTGATCGACGCCATGGTCAAGGTGCCGGATGCCCTGTCCCTGGCAGCCATGCACTACCTGGCCCAGCGCCTGGGTCGGCGGGTCGGCGGTTCCAGTGGCACCAACCTGATCGGCGCATTGATGGCCGCCCAGCACATGGCCGCGGCCGGCGAAAGCGGTTCGATCGTGGCGATTCTCTGTGATGGCGGTGAGCGCTATGCGACCACTTACTACGATCAGCAGTGGCTGGCGGAGCAGGGGTATGAGTTGGATGCCTTGATCGACGCGGTAGCGGCCAGCGTCGAGCGTGGCGAGGCACTCCCCGCCAGCGTATTGCGCGCCGGCATCTGAACCTGTCGTAGGAGCCGGCTTGCCGGCGAACAGGCCCTTGAGCCTTGCACTGTCCTGGATGACATCTTCGCTGGCGAGCCAGCTCCTACGGCAGGCGGTAGGAGCCGGCTGGCCGGCGAAAGGGCCGCTGCGTCAGGCCTGGATGCCGAGGATGTCGCGGGCCACGGCTTCGGCAATGCGAATCCCGTCGACCCCGGCGGAGAGAATCCCCCCGGCATAACCGGCGCCTTCACCGGCCGGGTACAGCCCCTTCACATTCAGGCTCTGCATCGAGGCATCGCGGGTGATGCGCAATGGCGATGAGGTGCGGGTCTCGATACCGGTCAGCACCGCGTCGTGCAGGGAGTAGCCCTTGATCTGCCGCTCAAAGGCCGGCAGCGCTTCACGAATGGCCTCGATGGCGAAGTCCGGCAAGGCCAGGGCCAGGTCGCCCAGGCTCACGCCGGGCTTGTAGGAGGGCTCGACGCTGCCCAGGGCGGTGGTGGGTTTGCCGGCGATAAAGTCGCCCACCAGTTGTGCCGGGGCCTGATAGTTGCTGCCGCCCAGGACGAAGGCGTGGGATTCCAGACGCTCCTGCAGCTCGATACCCGCCAGCGGGCCACCCGGGTAATCCACTTCCGGAGTAATGCCGACCACGATGCCGGAGTTGGCGTTGCGCTCGTTGCGCGAGTACTGGCTCATGCCGTTGGTCACCACCCGGTTCGGCTCGGACGTGGCGGCCACCACGGTGCCGCCTGGGCACATGCAGAAGCTATAGACCGAACGGCCGTTCTTGGCGTGGTGCACCAGCTTGTAGTCGGCGGCGCCGAGTTTCGGGTGGCCGGCGTACTTGCCCAGGCGCGCACTGTCGATCAGCGACTGCGGGTGCTCGATACGGAAACCCACCGAGAACGGCTTGGCCTCCATGTACACGCCACGGCTGTGGAGCATGCGGAAGGTGTCGCGGGCGCTGTGGCCCAGGGCCAGGATCACGTGCCGCGAATGCAGCTGTTCGCCGCTGGCCAGCTCCACGCCCTGCAATTGGCCGTCTTCGATCAACACGTCGGTAACCCGCTGCTCGAAGCGCACTTCACCGCCCAGGGCGATGATCTGCTGGCGCATGTTTTCCACCACGCCGGTCAGGCGGAAGGTGCCGATGTGCGGCTTGCTGACGTAGAGGATCTCGTCCGGCGCACCGGCCTTGACGAACTCGTGGAGCACCTTGCGGCCGTGGTGCTGCGGGTCCTTGATCTGGCTGTAGAGCTTGCCGTCGGAGAAGGTCCCGGCACCGCCTTCGCCAAACTGCACGTTGGACTCGGGGTTGAGCACGCTCTTGCGCCACAGGCCCCAGGTGTCCTTGGTGCGCTGGCGCACTTCCTTGCCGCGTTCGAGGATGATCGGCTTGAAGCCCATCTGCGCCAGCAACAGGCCGGCGAAGATCCCGCAAGGGCCGAAACCCACCACGATCGGCCGTTCGCTCAGCTCTGCCGGGGCCTGGCCCACCACCTTGTAGCTGACATCCGGCGCCGGGTTGACGTTACGGTCGTCGGCGAACTTGAGCAGCAGCGGCGCTTCGTCGCGCACGCTGAGGTCGATGGTGTAGATGAAGCACAGCTCGGACGACTTCTTGCGTGCGTCGTAGCTGCGTTTGAACAAGGTGAAATCGAGCAGCTCATCGCTGGCGATTCCCAGGCGCTGCACGATAGCGGCGCGCAGGTCTTCATCGGGATGGTCGATCGGCAACTTGAGTTCGGTGATTCGTAACATGACAGGATCCGGGTAGGCGGTGCGCAACAGTGCGCCGGCTTGCTTTGCACAAACCGGCGATTATAAGCCGCAATCCTCCCTGGCCGTGAGGCTAAAACCGCTGCTCGTCGAATCAGTCGTTGCGCGAGCCGCCGAAATAGCCGCAACCGCGCTGCACCTGACCGTCCACCCGCAGTTCGGCACTCAGGTGCTGGACGCTGCCGGTCGTCGGGTCGACGCAACGCTGCGGCGCCACCCAGAGCTCCACGCGCTGGTGATTGGCTTCGCTGGTGAGGTTGAAACGGCCGTCGCCCAACTGTTCTTCCAGATAGGGCAGGGCCAGGGTCGGTTGGCCGGCGCGTTCGATCATCATGCCCTTGGCGCTGACATCGACGTTCCAGGCCGGGTTCTTGCTGCCGGCCCGCAGGATCAGGCGCTGGAAGTTCGGGTCGCCGCAGGCGCTGGCGGAGCGCTCGACGCGGTACAGCTGGCGCAGGTCCAGCTGGCCGTCGCTGCTGCCACCGGCGGAGAACTTGCCCCGCAGGTCGGCGAACAGCTTGCCCTGTTTCTCCGCCAGGGTGGCGGCCTCCTGCAGCACGCTGGTGCCGCCGCCGTCACTGACCACATAGCGGCGATCCTCGGTGCAGGGCTTGAACAGCAATTTGCTGTCTGCCGCACTGAGTTCACCCTGCATCCGGGTCAGCCCGGCCATGGAGGGGGCCTGGGGCTGTTGGTTGAACATCGGCAGCATCTGGCAGCCGGCAAACAGCGGCAACAGGGCGAAACAAAGCAGTGAACGGGCAGTGCGCATCATCGGGCCTCCAAGCGGAAGCCGACACGTTACGCAGCCCGCCCGGTCACCACAACCCCGGATTGAACGCTGCGGCGCCATCAACCGCAGGAGCCGGCTTGCCGGCGAAGAGGCCATGGAGCCTTGTGTGGTTCGGGAGGACGTCTTCGCTGGCAAGCCAGCTCCTACACAAGCCAGCCCCACTCAAGCGGGATCAGCCGACGCGGTAGGTCTGGCCGGTCTGCAGGCCTTCCACGCTCTTGGCGTAGGCCAGGGCCACGTCAGCCGCTGGCACCGGCTTGAAGCCACGGAAGTACGGGGCATAGCTGCCCATGGCTTCCTGCAGCACGTTGGGGCTGATCGAGTTGATCCGCAGGCCCCGCGGCAGTTCGATGGCGGCGGCGCGCACGAAGCTGTCGAGGGCGCCGTTGACCAGGGCCGCCGAGGCCCCGCTGCGGATCGGGTCGTGGCTCAAGATGCCGGTGGTGAAGGTGAAGGACGCGCCATCGTTGGCGTACTCGCGGCCGATCAGCAGCAGGTTGACCTGGCCCATCAGCTTGTCCTGCAGGCCCAGGCTGAAGTGCTCGGCGGTCATGTCTGCCAGGGGCGCGAAGGTGACGTTGCCGGCGGCGCAGACCAGCGCATCGAAGCGTCCGGTTTTCTCGAACAGGGCGCGAATCGACTGGGCATCACTGATGTCCACCTGGAAGTCGCCGCTGCTACGGCCGATCCGGATCACCTCGTGACGCTGGGACAGTTCCCGGTCAACCGCCGAACCAATGGTGCCGTTGGCACCGATCAAGAGAATCTTCATGGGTCGTTCCTCGATAAGGGGGGAAGAACTTGCAGTCTAGAGTGGTTTTTTTCGTGGATTAACGCGCTAATAGGCAACCTTTGGTTTTCAAATGGAAACAGTCCATGAGCGAGATGGATGACCTGGCGGCGTTTGCCGTGCTGGTGGAGGCGGGCAGCTTTACCCTGGCGGCCCAGCGCCTGGGTTGCAGCAAGGGCCAGTTGTCCAAGCGCCTCAGCGCCCTGGAGGCACGCTACGCCGTGGTGCTGTTGCAACGCACCACCCGGCGCCTGGACCTGACTGCCGCGGGCGCGGCGTTGCTGCCCCAGGCCCAGGCCCTGGTTGCCCAAGTGGAACGAGCGCATCAGGCCCTGGCGCGGCTCAAGGACGACATGGCCGGGCCCGTGCGCCTGACCGTGCCGGTGTCCTTGGGCGAAACCTTTTTCGACGGCCTGCTGCTGGAGTTCTCCCGGCACTACCCCCAGGTGCAGATCGAGCTGGACCTGAACAACAGCTACCGCGACCTGGCCCGGGAAGGCTTTGACCTGGCCGTGCGTTCCGAGGTGGCCAGCGACCAGCGCCTGGTGGCCCGGCCGCTGCTGGCCTGGCATGAAATGACCTGCGCCAGCCCGGCTTACCTGGAGCAATTCGGTGAGCCGCAGACTCCCGCGGAGCTGGCCGAGCATCGCTGCCTGCTCAACAGTCACTACAGTGGGCGGGAGGAGTGGCTCTATCACCAGCGTCACGAGCTGCTGCGGGTGCGGGTCTCCGGGCCCTTTGCCAGCAATCACTACAACCTGCTGAAGAAGGCCGCCCTGGTGGGGGCGGGAATAGCCCGGCTGCCGTCCTATGTGCTGCACAGCGAGCTGGCCGATGGCCGCTTGCGCTGGCTGTTGCGGGACTACCAGACCCGCAGCATGCCGATGTACCTGGTGCACCCCTATCAGGGCGGCCTGCCCAGGCGCACCCAGGTCCTGGCCGATTACCTGATGGACTGGTTCCGGCGCAGCGGTGAGGCGCTGGATCGTCTGTAGTCGCGGCCGGCGGGTTGCGAACTTGAATCGGTTCCAGGGCCTACGGCCCTGTTCGCAGCCTGCGGCAGCGGCTACAGAGGACGGTGGTGAAAATGCCGGGCCAGCAGGTGGTCGAGGGAGAACACGCCCGGACCACGGGCCATCAACAGCAGGAAGATCGCCGCCCAGGTGCCGTGGGTCGGGTAGGCGTCGGGGTAGACGAAGAGCTGGATGGTCAGGGTCATCCCCAGCAGCGCCAGGGCGGAAAAGCGCGTGGCCAGTCCCAGCAGGATCAGCACCGGGAAAAAGTGCTCGGCGAAGGCCGCCAGGTGCGCCGCCACTTCCGGGCTCAGCAGGGGCACGTGGTATTCGCTCTGGAACAGGGGAAGGGTGGAGTCCGCCAGACGCGGCCAGCCCAGTTCGAAAGTTCCGGAGAACAGGTCGATGGCCAGGCCTTCGATCTTGGTCTGGCCGGACTTCCAGAACACCGCGGCGATGGAAAAACGCGCGACGAAGGCGATCAGGCTGTAGGGAATGCGCTCGAACCCTTGAATGATCCGGTGCAGCAGTCCGCTAACGGGGGCAGGTGTCTGGGTGTTCATGGTCAAGCCTTCTGGTGAGGTTGCAGGTCGATGAGGGCACCGTGGGCCAGCAGCAGGCCCAGGCACTGGCCCAGGTCGAAGTCGGCCTGGGCGTCCAGGGCATGAGCGGCGGCGATTTCCAGCGGCCAGTGGTGGCGCAGGCTGTCGATGAAGGTGGCGCTACCGGCGTCCAGCACCATCACCTGTACCTCCAGGGCGTTGCGCAGCACCAGGGCGTGCTGGCCCTGGTGCAGATCGAACGCCGGCCAGGCGGCATCGCTCTGGTGTGCGGCCCACAGGCTGACGATGGCGAAGGCCGAGTGCAGGGTGCGCAGTGACGGATGCAGCCGCAGGCAGAGCTGGCCGAGGCGATCGGGCTGGTTCATCGCCGCCAGCAACCGGGCCGGTGGCAGAGGTTCGGCGTCGGCGGCGTGATAAGCCTCGACCCGCAGCCGTTCCAGGCGCGCCATATCGGCCAGATAGGGCAGGGCCGCCGCCGGAGCGAAGCCCCGGATAAAGTCCGCCAGGTCCTGGCCGTAGTCGCCGAGCAACGGGCTGTGCGGGGGGAAATCCTGCACATACAGGCGGGCCATGGCACTGAAGAATGTCTGCCCCACCAGTTGCGTCACCACCGGGTAGGCTTCCGAGAGGGCGTTGATCAGCGAGCCTTGCACGTTATTGCGATAGACCGCGAAGCGGCTGGCCGGATCGGCGCCGTTGCTGCTGCAAAGCCCCGCCGGGCAGGTGGCTTCGCTGCTCAATAGCGCCTGGGCGAAGAGGGCGTGGTTGCTCATGGCTGCACCTGCGCCCGCTGCAACAGCGCCTGTGCCTGCGCGGCCTCCCCCAGCAGGGTGGTGAGGCTCGGTACCTGATTGTCCCGTTCGATCAGGGTGGCCATGGGGCCGATCCGCTCCAGCACCTGCTGGTACAGGGCCCAGACTTCCCGGTCCACCGGGGCGCCGTGGTCATCGATCAACAGGCGGTCGCCGAGGCTGTCCCGGTCTTCGGCGAACCCGGCCAGATGAATCTCGCCCACCGCGTGCAGCGGCAGCGCCTGCAGGTAGGCCTGGGGATCGCGCTGGTGGTTGATGCACGAGACGTAGAGGTTGTTGACGTCCAGCAGCAGGCCGCAGCCGCTGCGCTGGATCACTTCGCGGATGAAGTCCGTCTCGTCCAGGGTCGAGCGTTGGAACTGCAGGTAGGTGGCGGGGTTTTCCAGCAGCATGGTTCGCCCCAGGTGATTCTGCAGTTGATCGATGTGTTCGCAGACCCGCTGCAGGGTCGGCTCATCGTAGGCCAGGGGCAGCAGGTCGTTGAGGAACACCGGGCCGTGGCTGGACCAGGCCAGGTGTTCGGAAAAGGACTGGGGTTGATAGCGCTCGACCAGAACCGCCAGGCGCTGCAGATGCGCGCTGTCCAGGGGGCCTTCGCCACCAATGGACAGGCCGACACCGTGCAGCGACAGCGGATACTCCTGGCGAATCAGCCCCAGGTAATGATGGAAGGGGCCGCCGGCCACCATGTAGTTCTCGGCGTGCACCTCGAAAAAGCCCAGGTCGGGCCGCTGTTCGAGAACCTCCTTGAAGTGTTCGCTCTTGAGCCCCAGGCCTGCGCGGGGCGGCAGGCTCGGGGCGCACGCCTGAATGTCGTGGCGGGGGCAGTGGTTCAGGGCGTTGTTCATCATCGACACTCAGGCTGATGCAGGATCAGGACTTGGCTTTGAAGGCTTCGAGCTGGCCGAAACCGGTGGGCGAGGTGCTGCTGGCGGTTTTTTCGCAAGTGCCCTTGGGCACCAGCTTCCAGGCGTTGGCCTGATCGTTGACCTTGGAAGTCCCGGCGCAGGTGGTGCCGGCGCCCGCGGCGCAATCGTTCTTGCCCTTCATGGCCACGCCGAAGCATTTCTCCATATCGCCGGCAGCCTGGGCGCTGGTGGACACCGCGGCGATGCTCAGGGCGGAACCCAGGGCCAGGACCAGGGCGGTGGCGGACAAGGTGCGAGTGGTGTTCATGGTGTTTCTCCGGATCGGGGTGGGTTTAAGAAAGCGTGTTTGCTTGCTTATCCCTCTAGAGAAGGCACCTGGGGATTTGTTACAGCCTGGGACGGAGTTTTTTATTCCGGAACAAAAAAACGGCCCCGAAGGGCCGTTTTCATTGACGCGCGGGCTTAGCCGCCCAGATAGGCTTCGCGCACCTTCGGATCGGTCAGCAGTGCCTCGCCGGTGCCTTGCATCACCACCCGGCCGTTTTCCAGCACATAGGCGCGGTCGGCGATCTTCAGCGCCTGGTTGGCGTTCTGCTCCACCAGGAACACCGTCACGCCGTCGCGGCGCAGCTGTTCGATGATGTCGAAGATCTGCTGAATGATGATCGGCGCCAGGCCCAGGGACGGCTCGTCCAGCAGCAACAGCTTGGGTTTGCTCATCAGCGCCCGGCCGATGGCGAGCATCTGCTGTTCGCCGCCGGACATGGTGCCGCCGCGCTGGGTGAAGCGCTCCTTGAGCCGTGGGAACAGCCCCAGGACCTTGTCCATCTGCTCCTGGTAGTCGTCCTTGTCGGTGAAGAACCCGCCCATGGCGAGGTTCTCCTCCACGGTCAGGCGGGCGAATACCCGGCGGCCCTCGGGCACCACGGCAATGCTCTTGCGCATGATCTGCGCCGAACTTTGCCCCACCAGCTCTTCACCCAGGTAACGGATGCTGCCGCTGTGGGCCTGCGGCGAACCGCAGAGGGTCATCAGCAGGGTGGATTTGCCGGCACCGTTGGCGCCGATCAGGGTGACGATTTCGCCCTGGCGGATTTCGACGTTGACGCTGTGCAACGCCTGGATCTTGCCGTAGAAGGTGGAAACGTTTTCGAACTGCAGCATTTACGCTTCCCCCAGGTAGGCTTTGATCACTTCGGGATTGTCGCGGATCTGTTCCGGCGTACCGTCGGCCAGGGGCGTGCCCTGGTTGATCACCACGATATGGTCGGAAATGCTCATGACCAGCTTCATGTCGTGCTCGATCAGCAGCACGGTGACGTTGTGCTCCTCACGCAGCACGCTGATCAGCGCTTTCAGGTCCTCGGTTTCCTTGGGGTTGAGGCCGGCGGCCGGTTCGTCGAGCATGAGGATCCGCGGACGGGTCATCATGCAGCGAGCGATTTCCAGGCGCCGTTGCTGACCGTAGGCCAGGGTGCCGGCGGGACGGTTGGCGAACTCCCGCAGGTTGACCTTGTCCAGCCAGTAGCCGGCGTATTCCATGGCCTCGCGCTCGCTCTTGCGGAACGCCGGGGTCTTGAACAGACCGGCCAGGAAGTTGGTGTTCAGGTGACGGTGCTGGGCGATCAACAGGTTCTCGACCGCCGTCATGTCCTTGAACAGCCGCACGTTCTGGAAGGTCCGCACCACGCCCTTGCGGGCGATCTTGTGGCCCGGCAGGCCTTCGATCGGCTCGCCGTCCAGGAGAATGCTGCCGGCGCTGGGCTGGTAGAAGCCGGTCAGGCAGTTGAACACCGTGGTCTTGCCGGCGCCGTTCGGGCCGATCAGCGCCACCACTTGTTTTTCCTTGACGGTCAGGGCCACGCCATTGACCGCCAGCAGGCCGCCGAAACGCATCGACAGGCCGGTTACTTTGAGGATCTCGCGGCTCATTTGCGCAGCTCCATGTGAGGACGTTGCATGGGCAGCAGACCTTGAGGACGCCAGATCATCATCAGCACCATCATGGCGCCGAACATCAACATCCGGTATTCGCTGAATTCACGCATCAGTTCAGGCAAGAGGATCATCACGATCGCCGCCAGGATCACCCCCAGCTGCGAGCCCATGCCACCCAGCACGACGATGGCGAGAATGATCGCCGACTCGATGAAGGTGAAGGACTCCGGGGTCACCAGGCCTTGGCGCGCGGCGAAGAAGCTGCCGGCAAAACCGGCGAACGCGGCGCCCAGGGTAAAGGCCGAGAGCTTGATCACGGTGGGGTTCAGGCCCAGGGCGCGGCAGGCGATCTCGTCTTCACGCAAGGCTTCCCAGGCGCGGCCAATCGGCATGCGCAGCAGGCGGTTGATGACGAACAGCGCTCCCAGCGCCAGCAGCAGGGCCACCAGGTAGAGGAAGATCACCTTGTTGATCGAGTTGTATTCCAGGCCGAAGAACTCGTGGAAGGTCTGCAGGCCTTCCGCCGCCTTGCGTTCGAAGGTCAGGCCGAAGAACGTCGGCTTCTCGATGTTGCTGATGCCGTTCGGGCCGCCGGTGAGATCGGTCATGTTGCGCAGCAGCAGACGGATGATCTCGCCGAAGCCCAGGGTCACGATGGCCAGGTAGTCGCCCCGCAGGCGCAGCACCGGGAACCCCAGCAGGAAGCCGAAGGTGGCCGCCATCATCCCGGCGATCGGCAGGCAGATCCAGAAGCTCAGGCCGAAGTAGTGCGACAGCAGCGCGTAGCTGTAGGCGCCGACGGCGTAGAAGCCCACGTAGCCCAGGTCCAGCAGGCCGGCCAGACCGACGACGATGTTCAGGCCCAGGCCCAGCATCACGTAGATCAGGATCAGCGTGGCGATGTCCACCGCGCCGCGGGAGCCGAAGAACGGCCAGATCAGGGCGCCGAGGATCAACGCCAGGATGATCCAGCGCTGAGTGCCGGGCAGGGTCAGGAAGTTGCTGGCCTTGGCCGGGATCAGCGGCATGCTGGGAGAGGACTTCCAGGCGGCGCTGATCTGGCTGTGGAACAGCACCCGCAGGAACATCAGCACCGAGCACACCGCGATGGTGGCGAGAATGGCCGGGCTGGTGTCGTGGACTTCCAGGTTGATGCCGACGATGGTCAGTTTCAGGCCCAGCACCGGGTAGGCGACGGCCCAGACCAACAGGGCGCTGAACAGCGCCGATTTAAGATTCCTAGTCATACTTTCTCAACCTCCGGACGGCCCAGAATGCCGGTCGGACGAAACAACAGCACCAGAACCAACAGGCCGAACGCCACGACATCCTTGTACTGGTCGCCGAACACGTCGGCGCCAAAGGCTTCGGCCACCCCCAGCACCAGCCCGCCGAGCATCGCGCCCGGGATACTGCCGATGCCGCCCAAGACCGCTGCGGTGAAGGCCTTGAGGCCCACCAGGAAACCGGCGTTGGGGTTGATCACACCGTATTGCATGCTCAGCAGCACGGCGGCGATAGCGGCCAGTGCGGCGCCGATCACGAAGGTCAGGGCGATGATGTTGTTGGTATTGATCCCCAGGAGGTTGGCCATCTTGATGTCCTCGGCGCAGGCGCGGCAGGCGCGTCCCAGGCGAGAACGGGAGATGAACAGCGTCAGACCGAGCATGGCCACCAGGGTCACCACGAATACCACGATCTGCATGTAGGAAATCAGCACTTCATGTGCGCCGCCTGGCCCGATGGAGAAGTTGCCCGGGATCAGGTTGGGAATGGATTTATCCTTGGAGTCCTGCGCCAGCAGAACGGTGTTCTGCAGGAAGATCGACATGCCGATGGCCGAGATCAGCGGGATCAGGCGGTTACTGCCACGCAAGGGGCGGTAGGCGATCCGTTCGATGCTGTAGCCGTAGGCACTGGTGACGACGATGCTCGCGATGAAGGCTGCGGTCATCAACAGCGGGACACTGTCGAGTCCCATCATGGCCAGCCCGGCGATGGCGATGAACGCCACGTAGGAGCCGATCATGTACACCTCGCCGTGGGCGAAGTTGATCATTCCAATGATGCCGTAGACCATCGTGTAGCCGATGGCGATCAGGGCATACGTGCTGCCAACGGTCAGACCGTTAACCAGCTGTTGGAAAAAGTGATAGATGTCAGGCATTACAACGCTCCTAAAAACCTGATACGCATTTCACTGGTGGAGTCATTTTCCCGCCCAGGCCCCGTGGATCTGCACCCACTTCGGGCTGGGTTTTGCCAGCGAACCGCTGATGACGGTTTTGAGATTTTCAGGTGGGCGGGATTCCGGATCACGGAATACAGGCCCATACATTCTTAAAACAAAGCCCACGGCGAGCCGTGGGCTTTATTGGCAGTCAGTCAGGCCGCGCCTTACTGAAGAGAAACTTCGGTTTTAGGTTTGCCGAAGTGCCACTCGTAGACCACGAATTTGAAGTCTTTCAAGTCGCCCTTGGCATCGAAGCTCAGGTCGCCGGTGGGGGTCTTGAAGGTGCCGGCGTGGATGGCTTCAGCCACCTTGGCCGAGTCTTCGCTCTTGGCGTTGGTAATGGCGCCAGCGATCACTTCAACGGCGGAGTAGGAAGGGAATACGAAAGGACCGCTCGGGTCTTCTTTCTTGGCCTTGAACGCGTCAGCCAGGGCGACGTTGGCCGGGTCCTGGTCGAAGGATTTCGGCAGGGTTACCAGCAGGCCTTCGGAAGCGTCCTTGGCGATCTGCGAAATGGAGTCGTTACCCACGCCTTCCGGACCCATGAACTTGGCCTTCAGGCCCTTTTCCTGGGCTTGACGCAGGATCAGGCCCAGCTCTGGGTGGTAGCCGCCGTAGTAGACGAAGTCGACGTTGGCTTGCTTGAGCTTGGCGATCAGCGAAGAGAAGTCCTTGTCGCCGGCGTTGATGCCTTCGAACACGGCCACTTTGGTGCCTTTCTTCTCCAGGGTCTGCTTCACGGCGGTGGCGATGCCTTCACCGTACTGCTGCTTGTCGTGGAGCACGGCGACGATCTTGGGCTTCACGTGATCGGCGATGTAGTTGCCGGCGGCCGGGCCCTGGGCGCTGTCCAGGCCGATGGTGCGGAACACCATCTTGTAACCACGGGCGGTGATGTCCGGGCTGGTGGCGGCGGGGGTGATCATCACCACGCCTTCGTCTTCGTAGATGTCGGAAGCGGGTTGAGTGGAGCTGGAGCACAGGTGGCCGACCACGAACTTGACGCCATCGTTGACCACTTTGTTGGCCACCGCCACGGCTTGTTTAGGGTCGCAGGCGTCATCGTATTCAACGGCTTCGAGCTTCTTGCCGTTGACGCCGCCCTTGGCGTTGATCTGTTCGATGGCCATTTTGGCGCCACTGAACTGCATGTCGCCGTATTGGGCTACCGGGCCGGTCTTGGGGCCGGCGATACCGATCTTGATGGTGTCAGCTGCGAACGAATGGCTGGCAACACCGGCCAGGACCATAGCGGCAAACAGTTTGGAAATCTGCTTAGTAGCCTTATTCATAGTGCTCCACTCTTACTGTTGTAATTTTTATAGTTCCGGCGGCCTTGGGTCGCAGAACCGAATCAGATATATCGCGAATATCCGTCGGAAATGCCCCTGGCAACTGTACCGGTACAGTGTAGAGCGCCGGTTGTTCGCTTGAAAAGCTGGCGGCTGGGGGCAAAAACGCGGAGTGTCGCTTAATTGAAAGAAAAAGACAGATTTGCGGCGTGGCTTGCGCCCGGTTTGGCGTCAGTCCCTGGCGCTTCTGAGCTTCTCGATCGGTGACGCATTTGCTTCTGGGTTTTTCTGCCAGAGCACCGACGTTATGATTGCGCCGATTTCATTTCTGGACAGTCCCATGACTCAAGAACCTAGCACCCTCTATGCCAAGCTGCTTGGTGAGACCGCATCTATCAGCTGGAAGGAACTGGAGCCGTTCTTCGCCAAGGGTGCCCTATTGTGGGTCGACGCCGAGCTGGATCTGATCGAGGCGGCCCAGGCGGTGGCGCAGAACGAGGCGCAAAAAGTCGCGGCCTGGCTGGCCGAAGGGAAGGTTGAAAAGCTGTCTGCGACGCGGGCGTCCGATCTGTTGGAACGTGATCCGCAGCTGTGGGCGGTGGTGGTTTCACCGTGGATTCTGACCCAGGAAAGAGCAGCGCGCTGACGGCGTGCGCCGATTTGGTGCGACGTTTTGTCGGACAAAAGTGTGTAGCCGAGTAACCGTGAATTTCGTGATGGCACCTTGCCGTGGAGAAAGGCCCCACAAGGCTTTCAGCCAGGGTGACGTTCACGGAAGGGGCACAGTTTCAAGCCCATCCGACGAGCTGCTTAATTGTTTCGTGGTGTGAGCCAATGACCCATTCGCCGACAAGCCGGCTCCTGCAGGGCGCAGGAGCCGGCTTGTCGGTGCAGCCCGGTCAGTAGGCGGTCTTGCCCGTGTGGCTGTTGAGGGAGATGACCCGGGTCTTGCCGATGCGGTGACGGTAGATTTCCCGCAGGTACTTGATGGCCTTCTTCACGCAATCCCGAGACAGGCGGATGTCGTTGATCGAGACGAACTTGTCCTTGTCGTTGATCAGCTCGCGGTACTTCTTCTCGTACATCGGCTTGATCGCGTACCAGTTGGTATCGAGGATCTTCGCCGGGTTCTCGAATTCGTTGAGCAGATCGTCGATGCGGTCTTCGTCGAATTGCTCGCTGACGATGAAATCCAGCACCGAGTTGTCCAGGGTGTCGTCGAAGCGGTACGGATTGCGCGCGAAGCAACGCTTGATAAAGGCCACGATCAGGGTCAGGAAGTCGTCCGACAGGCACGGGCTCTTGGCGATCAGGGTGGTCAGCGACAGGTTGGCCGAAGCGCCGATCACCAGCGCATAACGCTTGAGGGTGGTGTTGGGGAACAGGCTGTTGAGGTGGGTCTTGAGCCGGTTCAGGTCCATGTAGGACAGCTTGTAGTCCTTGGGCAGGGAGACGATCGACACCACCGACGAGCAGTTCTTGAAGAAGTGCAGGTCGTGCAGCGCCGCCGCGTCATAACCCGACGCCTTGTACTGCTCCAGGGCCGCGCGATAGCGCTTGGACTCGATCGGCAGCAGGCTGATGCCTTCGATGGCCTGGGTCACCTTGTTGAAGTGCGGCAGGTCGATGGAGCGGAAGAACAGGTCGTCGATGTTCAGGCGCTGCGGCTCTTTCTCGAACACCTTGAACTTGTCGCCGGTGGGCACCGGCTGCTCCGGCACCACGGATTCGGCATAGGCGATCGCCACCGGGCCGGCCAGGCTCATGAACAGGTCGTTGGCGTCCAGGCGGATGGTCTCGCCGATGTCGATGCCGGCGCGCCGGAAGTAGTTCTGGTCGTAGTCGGTGGTCACCGCCTGGGCGGTGAGGATGTTGAAGATCTGCTGGGAGATGTACTGGTTGGCGTGCTTCTCCATGGCGTTGACGTCGATGTTCTGGATGTTGCCGTCATCGCTTTCTTCGGCGTAACGCATGATGTCGTTGGAGATCAGCATCATCGCGTTCCACGGGCGGATCCGCCCCATCACACTGGCTTCGCTGCTGTCTTCGTTGTCGAAGTTGTAGGAGAAGTCCCACTCTTCCGAAAGGTATTTGCACAGCAGGCGGCCGGCGTTGATATGCAGCGCCTCGGACATTTCGCTGCGATGGTCCGAGATGTTCGGCAGCACGCAGATGCCACTGGTGAAGATCGGCTCGAAGACGAAGGAGTGGCCGCTCTTGCTGTCGTGCTCGTCCATCGGCTTGGTGTCGAAGGTCTTGTTCATGTACGAGTACTGCTGGGCCAGGCCGAACTCCGAAGCCATGCCCGAACCGGTACCGCCGCCGGCACTGAAGATCGAGAAGTACAGGCGCGACTGGTTGGCCTTGATCCCGCAGGAATCGATCAGGTACGAGTGGATCATTTTCCAGTCGGGGCTGGAGAAACGCTGGGTGTCCTTGTTGAGGATGATCTTGGCCAGGTACTGGCCGAGGATCGGCGCGTTACCGGCGCCGCCGGCGTGGACTTCCGAGAGGTCCATGATCTTCATCTTGCTGTAGTCGCGGATGAAGCCGCTCTTTTCGCCCTTGCGCGAGAAGCGGATGCGCCCGGCGATGTCCTTGTCCAGGTCGCCGAGCATCACCAGCGGTTCCACCAGGAACACCGGCTTGCTGGCCTTGCTCTGGCCCAGGCGCAGGTTCTGGCGAATCCACTGCGCGGGGCTGTAGCCGCCTTCGTAGACCTTGTCTTCGTTATTGAATTCGTTGAGGTAGAACTTGCGGGCGTTGTACACCAGCTCCGCCACATCCAGGGCGATGTTGGAGCCGCAGCGGCCCAGGCCGATCAGGCACACCGAGGGGAATTCCTGGTCGCGGCGGTTTTCCTGCTCGTCTTCCAGGTGCGGTGGACGCGGAAACACGGAATCGCGCAGGCCGTCGAGGTTGTCGAGGATGCGGTCGGTGTTGGTTTCGGTGAAGTACAGGTACTGCTGGGTCGACAGGGGGCGTGAACTGGACAATGGCTTCGTATCTGAGTGGCTTGATGTGGGGGAGGTCAGCGTCATCTCGGAGACTGCGTTGGCAGGATTGTTTTTAGAAGTCATTGTGCGCCATATGCCTGGTCTGGTTGGCTCGAGACGAGGTGTCAGCGAACCATCACGGAATGGGACCTCGTCGCTGCGTGGAGCGCGAATTTTGCCCAAGGCGTCAGGGTATTTACTGAGCGTCGCTCGGGGGAATCCTTTCCTGAATCATGATGAATCGGCCAGTATTCGATGATCTTTAATCAAATGGGGGCAATATGATGTCAGCGTTACCTTCACTCGGGTTTGCCGGGATCGGCCTGATGGGGCTGCCCATGTGCCGCCGGCTGCTGGCTGCGGGCTATGAGCTGACGGTGTGGAACCGCAATCCGCAGAAATGCGCGCCCCTGGTGGCCGCCGGGGCGCGACAAGTGGCCACACCGGCGCAGCTGTGCGAACACGCCGATCTGGTACTGCTGTGCCTGGCCAATACCGACGTGGTGCGCGAAGTGGTGTTTGGCGTTGATGGTGTTGCCCAGGGCGCCCGGGCCGGGCAACTGCTTCTGGACCTGTCCAGCCTGGAGCCCAGTGCCACCCGGGACATGGCCGCGGCGCTGGCTCGCGACACCGGCATGACCTGGGTCGACGCCCCGGTTTCCGGCGGCACCACGGGCGCCGAGTCCGGCAGCCTGGCGATCATGGTCGGCGGCGAGGCGGCGGACATCGAACGGGTGCGCCCGGTGCTGCTGACCCTGGGGCAGCGGGTCACCCATATGGGCGCGGTGGGCGCCGGTCAGGTGACCAAGGCCTGCAACCAGATGATCGTCGCCTGCAACGCCCTGGTGATTGCCGAAGTGGTGGCCCTGGCGGAACGTTCGGGGGTGGACGCCAAGCTGATCGCCGAGGCCCTGGCCGGCGGCTTTGCCGATTCGAAACCCTTGCAGATTCTCGCTCCGCAAATGGCCGAGAGCCGCTTCGAACCGGTGAAGTGGCATGTGCGGACCCTGCTCAAGGACCTGGACGGCGCGGTGAAATTGTCCCGGGAGCAGGGCTCGGCGACCCCGATCAGCGGATTAGCTGCACAGTTGATGCGCCTGCATGGAGCGCAGGGCTACCTGGAGCAGGATCCGGCGACCCTGATCCGCCTGTACCGGGATCCGACAGGGCTGGATTGAGCCGTTCCTGGCGCTGGTCCAGTTCATCCAGCACCCGGTGCAGATCCTGCAGCGGCACCGGGCGGCTGAGCAGGTAGCCCTGCAGGTAGTCGCAGCCGTAGCGTTCCAGGAAGCGCTGTTGCTCCAGGGTTTCCACCCCCTCGGTGACCACCTGCAGGTGCAGGGTGTGGGCCATGACGATGATCGCCTGCACGATCTCCATGTCCTGGGTTGAATGGGGGATGTCCTGAATGAACGAGCGATCGATCTTCAGGGTGTTGAGCGGCAGGCGCTTGAGGTAGGCCAGGGACGAATAGCCCGTGCCGAAGTCGTCGATCGACAGTGACACCCCCAGCCTGCGGATCTGCTGGAGCAGCGCCAGGGTGCTGGCGATGTTGCCCATCAGGGCGTTCTCCGTGACCTCCAGCTCCAGGCGCTGCGGCGCCACCCGGGCATCGCGCAGGGCGCTTTCGATCTCCGTGGCCAGGGCCTCGCGCGTCAGGTTCAGGGCCGAGCAGTTGACCGCGATCTTCAGCTCGCCGCGCCCCTGTTGCGAGAGCTGGCCCAGGTCCTGGCAGGCCTTGCGCAGTACCCAGTTGTCCAGTTCGGCGATCATGCCGTTGGCTTCGGCGATGTTGATGAAACGATCCGGGGTCAGCAGCCCGTGTTGCGGGTGTTGCCAGCGGATCAGGGCTTCGAGCTTGGTGACCCTGGCGCGCTTGAGGTCGTAGATCGGCTGGTAGTGCAGCAGCAGCCCTTGATCGTCGCGCAGGGCGTTGCGCAGTTCCTCTTCCAGCTGCAGCTCCAGGGTGGCCCGGGTCTTGAGGCTGGTGTTGAAGAAGTGCAGGGTATTGCGCCCGGAGTCCTTGGATTGATACAGCGCCAGGTCGGCGTTTTTCAGCAGCTCCTCGCAGGTCTTGCCGTCATCGGGGAAGACGCTGATGCCGATACTGGTGGTCATCACCATGCGCCGGCCGCCGAGTTCGATCGGCTCCTTCATCTTGTGCATGATGCGCTGGGCCATGTGCCGCGCCTCATCGCGCTCGTGGAGAGTGATGAGAATGCAGAACTCGTCGCCGCCGAGGCGGGCCACCACGTCTTCATGGCTGCGGGTGGAGCTCTTGATATGCCCGGCGATGACCTTGAGCAACTCGTCGCCGGCGTCGTGGCCCAGGCTGTCGTTGATGCGCTTGAAATGGTCGATGTCGAGGAACATCACCGCCAGCATGCCGCCGTAGCGGGTCTTCTCCATGAGCTTTTCCGCAAACAGCTGGTTGAAGCCGCGGCGGTTGATCAGGTTGGTCAGGGCGTCGTAGTGGGCCACCTGCTGCAGTGACATCCGGGCCTGGTCCAGTTGCGAGAGCAAGGCGTTGACCCGGTGCAGGTCGCGTTCCTTGTGCTGCAGTTTCTTGTCCGCCAGGGCTGCGCTGAGGCCGCTGCCGATGATCAGCAGGATGATAACGCTGAGGGTCAGGCCCAGTTGCAGGTGCTCGTTGGGAATGGCCGGGACGACCGCGCTGCCGGCGGGCAAGACCAGGGTCATGGACCACATGCCGGTGAAGTGCATCAGCACGATGCCGCCGCCCAGCAACAGGCTGCTGGCGTACTTGAGCAGTTGATGGAACATCCCGCTGCCATCGCGCAGGTGCCGGGACAGCAGCAGCGCCGCCAGGCTGCAAGCGATCGCCAGCAGCAGCGACAGACCCATGAGCAGCGGCTGGTAATACAGGCCGGCGCTGGAGCGCATGGCCGAGACGCCGACGTAGTGCATGCCGCTGATGCCCAGGCCGATCCATATCGCGGCAATGACGCAGCGCCACAACGGCAATTGCTTGTGGCTCAAGGTGTTCATCGCCAGCCAGGCGGCAATCAGGGCGATGAGCAGGGACAGCAGGGTCGGTGGCAGGGCGTAGTGGATCTTCAGCGGTGCTTCGAACGCCAGCATGGCGATGAAGTGCATGGTCCAGATACCCCCGGCCAGGCAGCAGGCGCCGACACAGCGCCACAGGCGTTGGCTGGACGGTTGCTCGACGTGACTGATGCGCTCGGCCATGTCCAGGGTCGCGAAGCTGGCGGCACAGGCTACCAGGTAGGCCAGCAGCACCAGGACCGGGTTGTGAGTGCCGTGCAGGACTACCTGCCCACTGTCAGGAAGCTCGCTGATGAAATGCAGACCCAGCCAGTCCATAGCATGCCCATCTCTGAGTCATAGGATGTCGGCGGAGCCGCGCGCCAACGAGTGCTTGGAGTATAGAAGGCACCCGGTGGCTGCAATGGGAGGTGGCATTTTGGTGCCAATGATTTGCTTATGGGCGCTATCGCCAATGGTGCTAAGCGCTTTTCTCGAACCAGGGTTCGTGGTCGATGGGGTCCAGTGGCGCGAGGCCGAAGGCCGCGCGGGCGGCGTCGCAATCGCTGTTGTGCTGGCCGTCGGCCCAGGACGCTTCGAACTCCCGGCACGGGCTGGAGCGTTGTTCATAAATCGAGCAGCTCACGCGCTGGCCGACCTCGCCTTCAAGGGCGATGCAGCGTGGCGACTTGCAGTCGGTACCGAGCATGGCCACCCGCGTGGGATTGATGCTCTGCACCAGATCGTCGGGGACCGTACCACCGGATGAGGCGCATTCGCCCCAGAAAAAAGACACACGAAAGTATGAACAGCAGGCACCGCAATTCAGACACGGACTGGCTTCGGACATGGGCGTATTCAAAGGGAAAGGGAAGGGTCAAGGGGGCAGGCAGGCGGCTATTCTAGGCTTCCCATTGGCCATGGGAAGGGGGGGCGCGAGGTATTTTTTCAACCTCGGCCAAGCCCTTGAAAAGACTGGGAAACGCCCGGGTAGCGGGGGCTGTGGCGGATTGGCTGATGCCGGGGGCGGCGCCTTGAGGCCGGGCCCGGACGCCGGGCTGCGATGGGTCGATATCAGGCTGGCGAATAATCACAGACAGCGGCACCGGGCCTGACTAGATTGCAGCTTCCAGGCTCGTTTGCGTCTGGCCGAATAACAATAAAGAGATCGACCCATGGATAACTCGACTCAAGCGGCAAATGCCTGGCGCATTCTGTTCCTGTTGTTTTTGGCAAACCTGTTCAACTTCTTCGATCGCACCATCCCCGCCATCATCATCGAGCCGATCCGCATGGAATGGCACTTGAGCGATTTTCAGCTGGGGATCATCGGCACCGCCTTCACCATCGTCTACGCCATCGCCGGCCTGCCCCTGGGGCGCCTGGCCGATACCGGCTCGCGCAGCAAGCTGATGGGCTGGGGGTTGGCGGTGTGGAGCGGGCTGACCGCAGTGAACGGCATGGTCGGCAGTTTCTGGAGCTTCTTGCTGGTGCGCATGGGGGTCGGCATCGGCGAAGCCAGCTATGCGCCGGCGGCCAACTCGCTGATTGGCGACCTGTTTCCGGCCCATCGTCGGGCCCGGGCCATGGGCATCTTCATGCTTGGCCTGCCCCTGGGGCTGGTGCTGGCATTCTTCACCATCGGCGCCATGGTCAAGGCCTTCGACAGCTGGCGGGCGCCGTTCTTCATTGCCGCGGTGCCGGGGCTGGTGCTGGCGGTGTTCATGTTCTTCATCAAGGAGCCCAAGCGCGGCGCTGCTGAAACGGTGAAGGTGGCGCAAGTGCCTATCGACCGACCGATCCGCCGGGTGCTGGCGATACCGACCTTTCTCTGGCTGACCCTGGCCGGGCTGACCTTCAACTTCGCCACCTACGCCTGCAACTCGTTCCTGGTGCCGATGCTCCAGCGTTACTTCCTCATGCCCTTGCAGGAGGCGGCGATGGCCACCGGGTTGATCGTCGGTGTCACCGGGTTGGTGGGGCTGACCCTGGGCGGCTGGTTCGCCGACAAGATCCATCAGCGGATCGCCAACGGTCGCCTGCTGTTCGCCGCCTGCAGCCTGATCATTTCGACCCTGGCCACCGGCTGGGCGCTGCATGCCGGGCGAGTCGAGATCGGGGTGTTTGTCGCGGTCTTCAGTGTCGGCTGGCTGTTTGCCTACAACTTCTACACCTGCGTCTACACCGCCCTGCAGGATGTGGTCGAGCCGCGCTTGCGGGCCACCGCCATGGCCCTGTTCTTCGCCGGCCTGTACTTGCTCGGTGGTGGCCTGGGGCCGGTGGTGGTCGGTGCGCTGTCGGACCATTTCGCCCACTCGGCGATGTACGCCGCCGGCGCGCAGCTGATGACCGAGGAGTTCAAGGCCATCGGCCTGCACGACGCCATGTACCTGATTCCGGTGGCGCTGTTCCTGACCCTGCTGTTTCTGTTTCAGGCCGCCCGCTGCTTTGTCGGTGACTCCCAGCGCATGAAGGACGGCTTGGCGCTGGCCGCGCCTGGGGCGCCGGCGCTGGCGGTCTGAGCTTGGGTGCCGTCCCATCCGCAGGAGCGGGCAGGCAAAAAAAGGCCCGCATGATGCGGGCCTTTTGTTCAGAGGATGGAACCAGGCAATCAGCCCGCCACCAGCACCCGGATCGCTTCCAGGCGCAGGGCGGCTTTATCCAGCATCGCCAGGCCCTGTTCCCGTTGCTTGCGCAGGGCGACCAGCTCGCTGTCACGCACCGTCGGGTTGACCGCTTGCAAGGCGGTCAGGCGCGCCAGTTCTTCATCGGTATCGGCTGCCAGGCGACGTTTCGCTTCAGCCACACGCTCGGCGTGGCGTGGCGCGACCTTGGCCTCACCGGCGTTGATCTTCGGCGCCAGCTGGTCGCGCTGGGCCTGGATGAACTTGTTGGCGCTAGCCTTGGGCACGCTTTCCAACTGGTCGTTGAGGGTTTCGAAAGCCACCCGTGGCGACAGGTCGTTGCCGTTGGCATCCAGCAGGCAGCGCAGGGCGGCCGGCGGCAGGTAGCGACCCAGTTGCAACGAGCGTGGAGCGACCACTTCACTGACGTACAGCAGCTCAAGCAGCACGGTGCCGGGTTTGAGCGCCTTGTTCTTGATCAGCGCCACGGCGGTGTTGCCCATGGAGCCGGACAGCACCAGGTCCATGCCGCCTTGCACCATCGGGTGTTCCCAGGTGATGAATTGCATGTCCTCGCGGGACAGCGCCTGGTTGCGGTCGTAAGTGATGGTCACGCCTTCGTCGTCGCCCAGGGGGAAGCTGGCGTCGAGCATCTTCTCGCTGGGCTTGAGGATCAGGGCGTTTTCCGAGTGGTCTTCGCTGTCGATACCGAAGGCGTCGAACAGGGTTTCCATGTAGATCGGCAGGGCGAACTGGTCGTCCTGTTCAAGAATCGCCTCCACCAGCGCTTCGCCTTCGCCGGCACCGCCGGAGTTGAGCTCCAGCAGGCGGTCGCGGCCGGTGTGCAGCTCGGCTTCCAGGCGTTCGCGTTCGCTGCGGGCTTCGTCGATCAGCGCTTGCCACTCGCCATCGTCGGCGTTTTCCAGCAGCGGTAGCAGGCGTGGGCCGAACTGATGCTGCAGGGCGTTGCCGGTCGGGCAGGTGTTGAGGAAGGCGTTCAGGGCTTCGTGGTACCACTGGAACAGCCGCTCTTGCGGGCTGGTTTCCAGGTACGGCACGTGCAGTTCGATCACGTGTTTCTGGCCGATCCGGTCCAGGCGGCCGATCCGCTGCTCCAGCAGGTCCGGGTGCGACGGCAGATCGAACAGCACCAGGTGGTGGGCGAACTGGAAGTTGCGGCCTTCACTGCCGATTTCCGAGCAGATCAGCACTTGGGCGCCGAACTCTTCGTCGGCGAAGTAGGCCGCCGCGCGGTCGCGCTCGAGGATGTTCATGCCTTCATGGAACACCGTGGCCGGGATGCCGGAACGCACGCGCAGGGCGTCTTCCAGGTCCATGGCGGTTTCAGCGTGGGCGCAGATCACCAGGACCTTGGTGCGCTTGAGCATCTTCAGCTGGTCGATCAGCCACTCGACCCGCGGGTCGAATTTCCACCAGCGCTGTTCTTCGTCGCCGGCCTCGGGCTGCGCCTGGAAGCTGACTTCCGGGTACAGCTCGGCGTGTTCGCCCAGGGGCAGTTCCAGGTATTCGTCCGGGCATGGCAGCGGGTAGGCATGCAGCTTGCGCTCCGGGAACCCCTGCACCGCGGCGCGGGTGTTGCGGAACAGCACGCGGCCGGTGCCGTGGCGGTCCAGCAGTTCGCGCACCAGGCGTGCACTGGCTTCGCTGTCGCCGTCGTTGACCGCGGCCAGCAGGGCTTCGCCTTCGTTGCCGAGGAAGCCGTGGATGGTCTGGTGCGCTTCGGCGGACAGGCGGCCCTTGTCCAGCAGCTCTTGCACGGCTTCGGCCACCGGGCGGTAGTTCTCGCTCTCGGCACGGAAGGCCGCAAGGTCGTGGAAACGGTTCGGGTCTAGCAGGCGCAAACGGGCAAAGTGGCTGTCCTGGCCCAGTTGCTCCGGGGTCGCGGTCAGTAGCAGCACGCCGGGGATGGTTTCGGCCAGTTGTTCAACCAGGGCGTATTCCGGGCTGATCTGGTCTTCGTGCCACACCAGGTGGTGGGCTTCGTCCACCACCATCAGGTCCCAACCGGCGGCGAACAGCGCGTCCTGGGCCTTCTCGTCGTCCACCAGCCACTCCAGGGCCACCAGGGCCAGTTGGGTGTCCTCGAACGGGTTGCTGGCGTCGCTTTCGATAAAGCGCTCTTCATCGAACAGCGCCACTTGCAGGTTGAAACGGCGGCGCATTTCCACCAGCCACTGGTGCTGGAGGTTTTCCGGAACCAGGATCAGCACCCGGCTGGCACGGCCCGAGAGCAGCTGGCGATGGATCACCAGGCCGGCTTCGATGGTCTTGCCCAGGCCCACTTCGTCTGCCAGCAGGACCCGCGGCGCGATGCGGTCGGCCACTTCACGGGCGATGTGCAACTGGTGAGCGATGGGTTGGGCACGCACGCCACCCAGGCCCCAGAGCGAGGATTGCAGCTGGCGGCTGGTGTGTTCCAGGGTGTGGTAGCGCAGGGAGAACCAGGCCAGCGGGTCGATCTGCCCGGCGAACAGACGGTCGCTGGCCAGACGGAACTGGATGAAGTTCGACAGTTGGGTTTCCGGCAGGGTGACGGCTTCGTTCTGCCCGTTGAGACCGTGGTAGACCAGCAGGCCATCGACGTCGTCGACTTCCTGAACGGTCATTTTCCAGCCTTCGAAATGGGTGATGCTGTCACCCGGAGAGAACCTCACGCGAGTGAGGGGCGCATTCCGTAGCGCATACTGGCGGGTGTCGCCAGTGGCCGGATAGAGCACGGTCAGCAAGCGACCGTCCTGTGCCAGAACGGTGCCTAAACCCAGCTCGGCTTCGCTGTCACTAATCCAGCGTTGCCCCGGTTGATACTGCTGCGCCATGCTGCCTGACTCCCGCTTTGAAAAAGCCGACTATCTTAACGGAACGATGCTTCCAGTCCAAAGAACTCTGATAAAAACCCCTGGATTAAAAGGTAGCGTACGGCGTGCATTCGTCGGTTGGCAGGGCACTATCGGCTGACGACTGGGTCACAGTTTTGCGACCGATGGCTCAAGTCGCCCATGCCGCAGCCGACAGCCTGCTGACAGGAGACCCATAACATGCTGCCACCGATGCTCCCCTTGAGTGCCGTGCCCATCACATCCCAGCAGGATCCGGTCCGCCAGCGTCCGGACATCCCGCCGGTGGTGCCGGTGCAGCAAAGCTCCAATGAAAGCACCATCGATCTGCAAAAGCGCGATCCCGAGCAGTCGGCCCTGCTGCTGCGCGAAGAGCAGCAGCGCCAGCAGGAAAAACAGCGGCGCAAGCGTGAGGCCGATGATGATCCCGAGCAGCACCTGGCCGTGCCCGGCGACGAGTTGAATGCCGACAACACCGTGCCGGTGGTGCCGCTGATTGACGACGCCCCGCGCCAGGGCCTGTGGGTGGATGTCGAAGTCTAGGGCCGATGGGCGCGCGCCAGTTCCGCGAGGGCCTGCAACAGGCGCTCGATTTCCTCTTCTGTATTGAAATAACTCACCGCGATCCGGGCAATGTCCCCGAGGCCCCGGGCCTGCATGTCCAGCGGTGTGTAGTGCATGCCATTGGCGCCAATGTTGATGTCGCGGCGCGCCAGTTCTTCCTTCAGCGTCTGCCCGTCCCAGCCTTCGAGGGTGAAGGCGATCAAGGCCGATTGCTGCCCCGGTTGGCCCAGGTCCCGGAGTTGCACGCCGGGCAAACGCTCCAGCCCCCGGCGTACGCGTTCGCTCAGCATGCGGATCCGCTGGGCGATGGCATCGATGCCGATGCGCTCCAGCTCCTGCAGGGCATTGGCCAGACCGGCCAGCAGCACCAGCGACACTTCACTGGTTTCAAAGCGTCGGGCATCGTTGCGCAGGGCGAAGCCCTGGCCGTCCCAGGGGGCCGACAAGACGTCCCGTGGCAGCGGGCTGAGCTGTTCGAGGAAGCCTGGCCGTACATAGAGCAGGGCCGTGCCCCGAGGGCCGCGCAGGTATTTGCGTCCGGCGGCCTTGAGCACATCGCAGCCCAGCGCCTGCACGTCACACCGCAACTGGCCCACAGCCTGGGCGGCGTCGATGAAATAGGGGATGCGCCACTGGCGCGCCAGCTGGCCGATGGCAGCTGCCGGGTTGATCAGCCCGCCGTTGGCCGGCAGCCAGGTCAGGGCGATCAGCCGCACCCGGGTGTCGAGCATGGATTGCAGCGCCTCGACTGAAACCGCGCCCTGGCTGTCGCAGGGAATCACCTCCAACCGCGCGCCGGCCGCCACGGCCGGGGCCATGCAGGCCAGGTTGCCGGCCCATTCCTGGCGCCCCACGAGGATCCGGTCTCCCGGTTGCCAGGCGGGCAGGGCGTGGAAAGCCATGCTCCAGGCCGCCGAGCCACTGCTGGCAAAGGCGATCGCTTGCGGGCTGGTATTGAGCACACGGGCCGCGGCTTGTCGCGCTTGTTCCTGCCACTGCGCGCCATGGCGGGCGGCTTCCATCGGCCCGTTGTGCGCTTCGCGTTGCAGTTGCTCCAGCATGGCGTCCAGGGTGCCCTGGCTGGGCAATGAAGCCCCGGCATGATTGAAATGGCAGACCCGGGCACACCCCGGCGTGGCGGCCCGCAACCGGGAGATCTGCTCCAGGTCCAGGGTCTTCACGGCTTGAGCTCGAAAATCCCGTCGACCTCCACCGCGACACCGGCGGGCAGGCTGGCGACGCCCACCGAGGTGCGGGCATGCCGGCCCTTGTCGCCCAAGGCATTGACCAGCAGGTTGGAGGCCCCGTTGGCGACCTGGCCATGCTGCTTGAAGTCGGCGCTGGCGGCGATGAACACCCCCAGCCGACTGATGCGTTGCAGCCGTGACAGGTCGTCACCCAGGGCGGCCGCCAGTTGCGCCAGCAGGGCCAGGGCCGCCAGTTCCGCGGCCTGGGTGCCTTGCTCGATGCTGAGGTTGTCACCGAGCCGGCCAAGCAATTGCGGATGCTCCTCGGCCGACGGCGTCTGCCCGGAGATGAACAGCAGGTTCTGGCTGCTGACATGATTGACGTAGTTGGCGATCGGCTGGCCGGGACGCGGCAGCTCAAGACCCAGTTGTTGCACGCGTTGTTGCAGAGAGTCACCCATGGCAAGTCCTCGAATGAAAGGCTTGCAGCATCGGTGTTCGCTCTCGGGGCGACAAACGGATAGATCTAATCCGACGTATCTGAATTTCTCATGTGTCGCGGCCCTGTTCCATCAACCCTTGCTCCAACAATCCCTGCTCCAACAATCCCTGCTCCATTAACCAGTGTGCAAAACACTCGGCCGACGGATTGGCCGCGCCTTTGGCGGTCACCAGCCAGTAGCCGATGTGAGGGCTGTGCAGGGAGGGCAGGTCGAAGGCATCCACCAGGCTACCTTGGGCGAGGTGGCGGCGGATCAGCTGACGGCGGCCCATGGCGATGCCTTGGCCGGCCACTGCCGCTTCCACCACGATGTTGTAGTCGTGGAGCATGACGCTGGGGTGGGAGCCGAGGTCGATGCTGTTCTGCCTGCTCCAGTCGTCCCACTCAAAGGGCCGGTGGGAGCGGGCCATCAGCAAGGTGCCATTGGCCAGGGCGCGGGCCTTGAACTCCGGGCTGCACACCGGCGACAGCTGTTCGGCGAGAAAGCGCCTGGCCTCGACCTTGGGCCAGTTGCCCTTGCCGTAGCGAATGGCCAGGTCGACCTCGGCCCCGGCCACATCCGCCAGGTCGATTGCCGGTTGCAGCTCCAGCTGGATCTCTGGGTGGCGGCGGCTGAAGTCCGCCAGGCGCGGGGCCAGCCACAAGGTGGCGAAGGACGCCAGCAGGCCAACGCGCAGCACCCGCGGCGGCTCCGCGGCCAGCAGTGCCCGGGTGGCTGCGGCGATCTGCTCCAGGGCCGGCCGGATCTGCTGGTAATAGGCGGCGCCAGCGGCGGTCAGGTCGATGGCGCGGGTGCGCCGCACAAACAGTGGCTGGCCCAGGTGCTGTTCGAGCTTGTGCACTTGATGGCTGATCGCGCTCTGGCTGACACACAGCTCCCGGGCCGCCTTGCTGAAACTCAGGTGGCGGGCCACGGCCTCGAAGGCGCGCAGGGCCAGTAGGGGGGGCAGGTGCTGGGGCGTTTGCACATCCGCTTTCCTATGGGTGGGGGGGCGGCCATTGTGCGGATAAAAAATCTCTCCGGCAGCGACTTTATTGCATTCGCGTTGGTCTGATCACTGGTCAGGTGCGGCGCCGCGTCGCATTATTGGCACATTCGCCAAGGCCGTCCCGGGTTCCAGACCGCGCGGTCGATATTGACTTCGAGTGATGCAAGCCAAGCCATGAATCAAGACGACAAACTGATCGACCTGACCGCCGAGCGCGCCAAGCGCGTGCATGACCTCAATGAAAAGCGCCTGAACGAAGTGCGCCAGGCATTCGAGCAGGCCATGCCGCTGGGCAAAGCCAAGAAAAAACCGAAAAATAAACCGAAAAAGCGCTGAACAGGGCGCTTTTTTGTTGATACAGGTCAGTTATTCCCCCTTCCTTGCGCCCACTCATGGGCGACATTGACCCCGGTCAATTTTCCCCGCCGCCTCTTTGGTTAACTTAGCCCCATCGCAACAGGGCAAGAGCAGGAGGCCAGTCATGTTTTTCGACAATGTGGTGATCGCCGGAGTGCTGACTGTCGGCCTCATGGTTCTGTTTTTCGCAGGGTTTGGATTCTTCATCTGGAAAGACGCGAATAAGCGTAAAAAACCTTAAGTCTCTCCAGAGCAACGAGCACGCAAGGCATTTTGGGCAACTTCGGTTGCCCTTTTTTTTGCCTGCAGAAAAGCGTGCGGCATAAAAAAAGGTGCGTCCCTGGGGGCGCACCTTTTTTATTCCCGGGCGGGTGGATCAGGTGCCCAGGACCTTCGACGCCGCCCAGAACAGGCCGGCCGACAGGGCCACCGTGGCCGGCAGGGTCAGTACCCAGGCCAGCAGGATGGTCTTCACCGTGCCGCTCTGCAGGCCGCTCTTGTTGGCGACCATGGTCCCGGCCACGCCGGAGGAGAGTACGTGGGTGGTGGACACCGGCAGGCTGAAGATATTCGCCAGGCCGATCAGGCCCGCGGCGGTGATCTGTGCCGACATGCCCTGAGCGTAGGTCATGCCCTGTTTGCCGATCTTCTCGCCAATGGTCAGTACCACGCGCTTCCAGCCGATCATGGTGCCCAGGCCCAGTGCCAGGGCCACCGCCAGGATTACCCAGAACGGCGCGTACTCGGTGGTGGCGGTCAGGTCCTTGCGCAGCTTGTCCAGGTCAGCCTTTTCACGGGCTGCCAGGTCCGGCAGTTTGCCCACTTTCTTCGCCGTGTCGTCCAGGCACAGCAGGTAGCGACGCACCTCGATGCGGCTCTCCGGCGACAGCGAGTGGTAATCGGCGACACCCTTGAGGCTGCTCAGCAGGGCGCTGATGGTCGGCTCGGTTTGTTGCGGATTGCAGCGGAACTTGCCCGGCAGGTCGTCTTTCACGCTCTTGCCCAGGGCCAGGAATTCGCCCAGGGAGTCGTGGTTGCGCTCATAGAACTGGCTCAGGTGCAGGGTTGCGTCGCGGGTCCGCTCGATCTGGTAGGTGGTGCTGTTGAGGTCCAGCACGAACTGCGCGGGGACGATACCGATCAGCACCAGCATGATCAGGCCAATGCCTTTCTGACCGTCGTTGGAACCGTGGACGAAGCTCACGGCCATGGCCGAGATCACCAGCACCAGACGGTTCCAGAACGGTGGGTGCTTCTTGTCATCGACCTTGCGGCGCTGTTCCGGGGTCTTGTGCATCTTGGAGATCGGCCGCCACCATTTCAGGCCGATCAGCACCAGCGCGGCAATCAGGAAGCCGGCCATCGGCGAGAACACCAGGGAAGCGCCGATATCGATCGCTTTCTGCCAGTTCACGCCATCTCCCAGCGGGATGTCGTTGAGCAGGGCATTGGCCAGGCCGACACCGAGGATCGAGCCGATCAGGGTGTGGGAGCTGGAGGCCGGGATGCCGAAATACCAGGTGCCCAGGTTCCAGGCGATGGCCGCCGCCAGCAGCGAGAAGACCATGGCCAGACCGTGGCCGGTGTTGACATTGATCAGCAGTTCCACCGGCAGCAGGTGGACGATGGCATAGGCCACGCCGACCCCGCCCAGCAGCACACCGAGAAAATTGAATACACCGGAAAAGAATACGGCCAGGTGCGGCGGCATGGCTTTGGTGTAGATAACAGTGGCAACCGCATTAGCGGTGTCATGAAAGCCGTTGATGAACTCGTAGGCGAGGACAAAAGCCAGGGCGAGCAAGAGGCTCACAAGCACCCAAGCATCCAGTCCGCTGAATAAATCGATCATGAAGGTTTTCTGACCCGGTCATAAGGGGGCGCGATTATGCCAGAAAACCCTGGTAATCAATGCACAAGGTGCTCACCGGTAACATTCTTCAACGAAAAAACTGACCCAGAGCAGAGTTTTTGTCGATTCTCGTCGAGCCTGGCAACCCATTGAGTTTATTGGGTTTGAGCGCCATGAGTGCGGGCTCGACCGGCGTGAAGCAAAGGTTAAAACGATCGTATGAAATTTCAGCGAAAGGGCCTGCCGGGTGCCGATTCTCGTCCGGATGGGACAAGGTGGCGAAGGGCCCGGGGTGGCGAGCATCAATAGTCTGCCAGGCCGCCGAGATCATCGTGCGGACCAGCGAGCAAGCCCTATGAAGTCAGGTCGCCAGGATTATGGCTGTTCGGCCTTGAGCTCTTTTTCCATCTTTTGCAGTTCTTGAGTGAAAGCCTGATCGCGAATAGTTGCGCGTTTGCGCCAAGGTTTGCGTTCCGGTTCGGGCTGGGCGGCATAGCGGGTGATCTCGCCGCCGTAAACTTCCTTGTAACGTTGTTCCTGGCGCTCAAGTTCTGCGCGCAGTTCGTCTTTCGTCACAGTGTTACCTAATTGAGTAAAGGTCCATTCCGGCGTAACGCATTGCCTGTGGGCGACTATAACAATCCGAATCGGGCTTTTGGGGCTGCCGATTCGTGATCCGTTCCAGCGTGCCTTTTGTTGCATGCGGCCACGTCACCGGATGAAGACAACTGTCGTAGCAACAGTGTTGTTTGTTGCAAGCGGATTGGCCGAATCTGCTTTGAGGTCAAGCGCTTGCGGCAGGTGATCGATTACAGCCTGGCGTCACCTGGGCGAGGCGGGAGCGGGACTCACTCCGTGTTCCTCGCTCGTGCAGTATAGCCGCGGCGAAGAATAACTCTATGGGCGACAAGTTTAAAATAGCCAACTTTATTGTGAGTGTTTTGTGACACGGAAGTTCGAAACACTTCCTACACGATGCTTCCTGTTTTCGTACTCCACCAATGGGAGTCTAGATGGGGCGTCGCTGCTCTTTATACAAGTGGCGAATGGAAAAAACAGCGCGCAGCGCCAGCGTCGGCTGGCGATTATTACTATGAGTTTTTGCAATAAAAGAGTGCTGAAGAGGGTGGCGGCCTCAAACGCGGCGGATTGCGATTATCGGTCGCCGGTTCGATAATCGCCCAATGTTGCCGGTGGCAGCTTGTGCTGTCTCTCCAATACGGCTTGTAATACGGCCGAATTTTGTCGCAGGGAACCTGAAATGAACGATCAGATGCGTAATTCCTTTACCTCGGTGGCGCCGCCGATCGTGGCTTCGGCGGCGAAGAGGATTCAGGCGTTGACCGGTGACCCGGATTTCATGACTTCCCTGGCTCGTGGCCTGGCAGTGGTGCAGGCGTTCCAGGAGCGCAAGCGCCACCTGACCATCGCCCAGATCAGCCACCGCACGGAAATTCCCCGGGCCGCGGTGCGTCGTTGCCTGCACACCCTGATCAAGCTGGGCTACGCCACCACCGATGGGCGCACCTATTCGCTGCTGCCCAAGGTGCTGACCCTGGGCCATGCCTACCTGTCGTCGACGCCCCTGGCGGTTTCCGCTCAGCCCTATCTGGACCGCATGAGCGAGCAGCTCCACGAGGCTTGCAACATGGCCACCCTGGAAGGCGATGACATTCTCTACATCGCCCGTTCCGCCACCACCCAGCGCCTGATTTCCGTGGACCTGTCGGTCGGCGGGCGACTGCCGGCCTATTGCACGTCCATGGGGCGCATCCTGCTGGCGGCCCTGGACGACTCTTCGTTGCATGAGTACCTGGAGCACGCCGACCTGCAGGCCAAGACCAGTCGCACCCTGCATACACCGGAAGCCCTGCTGGAATGCCTGCAACAGGTGCGTCGGCAAGGCTGGTGCATTGTCGACCAGGAGCTGGAGCAGGGGCTGCGCTCGATCGCCGTGCCGGTGTACGACGCCTCGGGCCAGGTGCTGGCGGCATTGAACGTCAGCACCCACGCCGGCCGGGTCAGCCGCGCCGAGTTGGAACAGCGCTTTTTGCCCGGCCTGCTGAGCGCCAGCCGCGATCTGAGCGCCCAGCTGTTTGCTTAAGCTGTTCGATAAACGCACAGATCCGCCTCGGACGAATTGACGCTGTTTCCCCTGGCTCATTAATGTCGCGGCAGCGTCATCGGCGGCCAGCCGGCATTGCCGGTCTGCGCCGATGACCCGTCCAATAATAATGAAGAGGCCAACTCATGAGCATGCTCTCCCTGCGTCGTTGCCGTGACCGTTCCTGCCGTCCCGCCCGAGTCGCCTGATTTACTCCACCCTTTCTACGTGACCTGATCAGCCCCTGGCGGCCTTTGCTCGCCTGCGTTTTAGTGTGGAAATAACAACAATGAACCAACCTCAATCCGCTGTAGGGAACTGCCTTGATGTGCAGTCCTTCATCAATGCCCAACCCTTGTCCCGTTACCAGTGGCGAGTGGTGATCCTGTGTTTTCTGATTGTCTTCCTCGATGGCCTGGACACCGCGGCCATGGGCTTCATTGCCCCGGCGCTGTCCCAGGACTGGGGCATCGACCGCGCCAGCCTCGGCCCGGTGATGAGCGCCGCGCTGATCGGCATGGTCTTCGGCGCCCTGGGCTCTGGACCCCTGGCCGACCGTTTCGGGCGCAAGGTGGTGCTGGTGGGGGCGGTGCTGCTGTTCGGCGCCTTCAGCCTGGCGTCGGCCTATAGCACCAATGTCGATCAGTTGCTGGTCCTGCGCTTTCTCACCGGCCTGGGGCTGGGGGCGGGCATGCCCAACGCCACCACGCTGCTGTCGGAATACACCCCCGAGCGCCACAAATCGCTGCTGGTAACCAGCATGTTCTGCGGTTTCAACCTGGGCATGGCCGGCGGTGGCTTCATTTCCGCCAAGCTGATTCCGGCCTTCGGCTGGCACAGCCTGCTGCTGATTGGCGGAATTCTGCCGTTGATCCTGGCCCTGGTGCTGGTGGTCTGGTTACCGGAGTCGGCGCGTTACCTGGTGGTGCGCAATCGCGGCACCGACAGGGTGCGCAAGACCCTGGCGCCGATCGCCCCGGCCATCGTCGGCGAGGCCGGCAGTTTCAGCGTGCCCGAGCAGAAGACGGTGAAGGCGCGCAACGTGTTCGCGGTGATCTTCTCCGGCACTTACAGCGTGGGCACCTTGCTGCTGTGGCTGACCTATTTCATGGGCCTGGTGATTGTCTACCTGCTGACCAGCTGGCTGCCGACCCTGATGCGGGACAGCGGGGCGAGCATGGAGCAGGCCGCCTTTATCGGCGCCCTGTTCCAGTTCGGTGGGGTGCTCAGCGCCGTAGCCGTGGGCTGGGCCATGGACCGTTTCAATCCGCACAAGGTGATCGGCTGTTTCTACCTGCTGGCCGGGGTCTTTGCCTACGCCGTGGGGCAAAGCCTGGGCAACATCACCCTGCTCGCCACCCTGGTGCTGATCGCCGGCATGTGCGTCAACGGCGCGCAATCGGCGATGCCGTCCCTGGCGGCGCGTTTCTATCCGACCCAGGGGCGGGCCACCGGGGTGTCCTGGATGCTCGGCATCGGCCGTTTCGGTGCCATCCTCGGCGCCTGGATGGGGGCGACCCTGCTGGGCCTGGGCTGGAACTTCGAACAGGTACTGACCGCCCTGGTGATTCCGGCGGCCTTGGCCACCACCGCCGTGGTGATCAAGGGCATGGTCAGCCACGCCGACGCCACCTGAGGCCATCTCGCCCCCTAGGCGCTGTCGCAGGCTGCCCGCGGGCCCGGAGGGGCCCGCTGTTCCAAGGTCCTGCGCAAGGTTCTTCAAGCCCCATCGCAGCCTGCGGCGGCGGCCACTAGCCGACCCGCAAGGCTGTTTCGGGACGGGAGAGCGGTAATCGATAGCCACGCAACAATGCGTTCGATAATCGAACACTCAGTCGATTATCGGATTGTTTGGGGTCTGGCTCCCGCTTAATCTTCAGTCACTGCGGCGCGCCCAGAGCGCCTTTTTCTCCAGTCGCTGAATAACAATCGGGAGACCCCATCCATGGCTGAAATCCTTTCGCTGCACGACGCGGTGAAGCAATTCGTCAACGACGGCGACACCGTCGCGCTCGAAGGCTTCACCCACCTGATTCCTACGGCCGCAGGTCATGAAATCATCCGCCAGGGCAAGAAAGACCTGACCCTGGTGCGCATGACCCCTGACTTGATCTACGACCAGTTGATCGGTGCCGGTTGCGCTCGCAAGCTGATTTTCTCCTGGGGCGGCAACCCGGGTGTGGGCTCCCTGCACCGCCTGCGCGATGCCGTGGAAAAACAGTGGCCTCAGCCGCTGGAAATCGAAGAGCACAGCCACGCCGACCTGGCCAACGCCTATGTCGCCGGTGCCTCGGGCCTGCCGTTCGCCGTGCTGCGGGCCTACGCCGGCTCCGACCTGCCCAAGGTCAACCCGCTGATCAAGACCGTGACCTGCCCCTTCACCGGTGAAGTGCTGGCGGCGGTGCCTTCGGTACGCCCCGATGTCACGGTGATCCACGCGCAGAAAGCCGACCGCAAGGGCAACGTCCTGCTGTGGGGGATCCTGGGGGTGCAGAAAGAGGCCGCCCTGGCCGCCAAGCGCTGCATTGTCACCGTCGAGGAAATCGTCGACGACCTGAACGCCCCGATGAACGCCTGCGTGCTGCCGACCTGGGCCCTGAGCGCGGTCTGCCATGTGCCGGGCGGCGCCCATCCGTCCTATGCCCACGGTTACTCCGAGCGCGACAACCGCTTCTACCAGGCCTGGGATCCGATCGCCCGTGACCGTGAAACCTTCACCGCCTGGATCAACGAATACATCCGCGGCAGTGCCGACTTCAGCGAATTCCAGGCCAAGCTGGCCGCAGCTTCGGAGGCCAAGTAATGAACTACTCCACCAATGAAATGATGACCGTGGCCGCTGCCCGTCGCCTGCAGAACGGCTCGGTGTGCTTCGTCGGCATCGGCCTGCCCTCCAAGGCCGCCAACCTGGCGCGCCTGACCTCGTCGCCAGACGTGGTACTGATCTACGAGTCCGGCCCGATCGGCGCCAAGCCCAGCGTGCTGCCGCTGTCCATCGGTGACGGCGAGCTGGCGGAAACCGCCGACACCGTGGTGCCTACTGGCGAGATCTTCCGCTACTGGCTGCAGGGCGGACGCATCGACGTGGGTTTCCTCGGGGCTGCCCAGGTCGACCGTTTCGGCAACATCAACACCACCGTGGTCGGTGATTACCACCGGCCCAAGGTGCGCCTGCCGGGCGCCGGCGGTGCCCCGGAAATCGCCGGTTCGGCGAAAAGCGTACTGATCATCCTCAAGCAGTCGTCCCGCTCCTTCGTCGACAAGCTGGACTTCATCACCTCCGTCGGTCACGGCGAGGGTGGCGACTCGCGCAAGCGCCTGGGCCTGCCCGGCGCCGGTCCGGTGGGGATCATCACCGACCTGTGCATCATGGAGCCGGAAGCCGGCACCCACGAATTCATCGTTACCTCGCTGCACCCGGGCGTGACCCGCGAGCAGGTAGTGGCCGCCACCGGCTGGGCGATCCGTTTCGCCGAGCACGTGGCCGAAACGGCCGCACCCACCGAAGTCGAACTCACTGCCCTGCGTGACCTGGAAGCGCGCACCGCCGCGGCCCATGGCCAAGCTCCTGGAGAAGCCTGATGCGTGACGTATTCATCTGCGATGCCATTCGTACCCCCATCGGCCGCTTTGGCGGCGGCCTCTCGGCCGTCCGTGCCGATGACCTGGCGGCAGTGCCGATCAAGGCGCTGATGGAGCGCAACCCGGGCGTGGACTGGAGCGCGCTGGACGAGGTGTTCCTCGGCTGCGCCAACCAGGCCGGCGAGGACAACCGCAACGTGGCACGCATGGCGTTGCTGCTGGCGGGCCTGCCGGACAGCGTGCCCGGGGTCACCCTCAACCGTCTCTGCGCCTCGGGCCTGGACGCTATCGGCACCGCGTTCCGCGCCATCGCCAGCGGCGAGATGGAGCTGGCGATTGCCGGCGGTGTCGAGTCCATGTCCCGCGCGCCCTTTGTCATGGGCAAGGCCGACAGCGCCTTCTCGCGCAACATGAAGCTGGAAGACACCACCATCGGCTGGCGTTTCATCAACCCGCTGATGAAGGCCCAGTACGGCGTGGACGCCATGCCGCAGACCGCCGATAACGTGGCCGACGACTATCAGGTGTCCCGCGCCGACCAGGACGCCTTCGCCCTGCGCAGCCAGCAGCGCACCGCCGCGGCCCAGGCCGCCGGCTACTTCGCCGAGGAAATCGTCCCGGTGCGCATCGCCCACAAGAAGGGCGAGACAGTGGTGGAGCAGGACGAACATCCGCGTGCCGACACCACCCTGGAAACCCTGGCCAAGCTCAAGCCGGTCAACGGCCCGGACAAGACCGTCACCGCCG
The DNA here is from genome assembly GCF_001547895.1 of Pseudomonas sp. Os17. Lineage (NCBI taxonomy): Bacteria > Pseudomonadati > Pseudomonadota > Gammaproteobacteria > Pseudomonadales > Pseudomonadaceae > Pseudomonas > Pseudomonas sp. Os17. The sequence goes on from NZ_AP014627.1 coordinate 1,487,476, forward strand.
GCAACGCCTCCGGGGTCAACGACGGCGCCGCGGCGCTGATCCTGGCGTCGGCCGAGGCGGTCAAGAAACACGGCCTGACCCCGCGTGCGCGGGTGCTGGGCATGGCCAGCGCCGGAGTGGCGCCGCGAGTGATGGGCATTGGCCCGGTGCCGGCGGTGCGCAAGTTGATCGAACGCCTGGGCGTGGCAGTCAGCGATTTCGACGTGATCGAGCTCAACGAAGCCTTCGCCAGCCAGGGCCTGGCGGTGCTGCGCGAGCTGGGCCTGGCGGACGATGCGCCACAGGTCAACCCCAATGGCGGCGCCATTGCCCTGGGCCATCCACTGGGCATGAGTGGTGCGCGCCTGGTGCTGACGGCCCTGCATCAGCTGGAAAAGAGCGGCGGTAAAAAAGGCCTGGCCACCATGTGCGTAGGTGTCGGCCAAGGGCTGGCGCTGGCCATCGAGCGGGTCTGACTGCCTGCCTTATACAAGAAGAGAACGAGGAACCACCATGAGTGACAAGCCCGGTTACCGGCGCCCGCAAGCGGGCACTCAGCCTGATTATCTGCACCCGGCCTACCAGTCGACCAACACCCGCTCGCCGTCCAAGCCGCTGGTGTTCCTGCCCCATTCGCTGTCGGAAATCACCGGCCCGAGCATCGGCGCCGAATCGATCCAGGAACGGGACAACGACCTGACCGCGCAGCACGCAGGCCAGCCCCAGGGCGAGCGGATCATCATCCACGGCCGCGTGCTGGACGAAAACGGCCTGCCGGTGCCGGGCATCCTGGTGGAGATCTGGCAGGCCAACGCCGCCGGTCGCTACAACCACGACCGCGACCTGCACGATGCACCGCTGGATCCGAACTTCACCGGCACCGGGCGCACCGTGACCGATGCCGACGGCTGGTATCAGTTCCAGACCATCAAGCCCGGCGCCTACCCCTGGGGCAACCACCACAATGCCTGGCGTCCGGCGCATATCCATTTCTCGCTGTTCGGCCCGAGCATCCTCACCCGCCTGGTGACCCAGATGTATTTCCCCGGCGACCCGCTGCTGGAATATGACCCGATCTACAACTGCGTGCCGGACACCCGCGCCAAGGAACGCCTGATCGCCCGTTTCGATCTGGAGAAAACCATCCCTTCCTACGCCCTCGGTTACCGTTGGGACATCGTCCTGCGCGGCCGCGATGCCACGCCGATGGAGAAATGACATGACCCTGACCGCGACTACCTCCCACACCGTCGGCCCCTACTACCACATCGGCCTGACCTGGCTGAACCGCGAAGACCTGACCGAGGAAGGCACTCGGGGCGAGCGGGTGGCGATCACCGGCCAGGTGGTGGACGGCAACGGCAACTTCGTCAACGACGCCATGCTGGAGGTCTGGCAGGCCAATGCCGCCGGTAAGTACCGCCACCCGGAAGATCAGCAGGACAAGCCCCTGGACCCGCACTTCCAGGGATTTGGCCGGGTGCCGGTGGACGCCGAAGGGCGCTTTCGCTTCACCACCATCAAGCCGGGTACGGTGCCGGGCCTCAAGGGCACGACCCAGGCGCCGCACCTGGTGGTGCTGGTGTTCGCCCGTGGCCTGGTCAAGCACCTGCTGACTCGCATCTACTTCGACGGCGAGCCGGCCAACGCCGCCGACCCGCTGTTGGCCTGCGTGCCCGAGGAGCGCCGCGGTACCTTGCTGGCCAGGGCCGATGCCGCCGGTCACTACCAGTGGAACGTGATTCTCCAGGGGACCGACGCCGAGACGGTGTTCTTCGATTACTGAGCCGGAGCACGGTGTAGCCGCTGCCGCAGGCTGCGAACGGCCCGAAGGGACGCGGTTGCGGCGAGTTTGGCGAGAGAGTGCCAAGCAAGGCCCTGCGTACCGAACGCGGCCCGGCCTTTCGCAACCTCGCCGTGGCTCGGCAGCGGCTACAGGCAGAACCATAGGGCCCATGTCCCGTAGGGAACGGGAGTGTTGCCAGGTGTGTCTAGACTCACACTGTCCCCCACGAGTGAAAAATCATGACAACAAGCACAAGTCACTACACCGCAGAGGAGCGCAGCAAAAGGATCTTTGCCATTGTCGGTGCCTCCTCCGGCAACCTGGTGGAATGGTTCGACTTCTACGTCTATGCCTTTTGCGCCATCTACTTCGCCCCGGCATTTTTCCCCTCCGACGATCCCACGGTGCAGTTGCTCAACACCGCCGGGGTGTTCGCCGCCGGCTTTTTGATGCGGCCCATCGGCGGCTGGCTGTTCGGCCGGGTTGCCGACCGCCACGGGCGCAAGAACTCGATGATGATCTCGGTGCTGATGATGTGCGCCGGCTCCCTGGTCATCGCCTTTTTGCCGACCTACGCCAGCATCGGTGCCTGGGCGCCGTTCCTGCTGCTGGTGGCGCGCCTGTTCCAGGGCCTGTCGGTGGGCGGCGAGTACGGCACCACCGCCACCTACATGAGTGAAGTGGCGCTCAAGGGCCAGCGCGGGTTCTTCGCCTCCTTCCAGTACGTGACCCTGATCGGCGGGCAACTGCTGGCGGTGTCGGTGGTGGTGGTTCTCCAGCAGTTTCTCGATGAGGCCGAGCTCAAGGCCTGGGGCTGGCGCGTTCCGTTCGTGATCGGTGCCATCGCGGCGCTGATCTCGCTGCTGCTGCGGCGTTCGCTGAAGGAAACCACCAGCAAGGAGATGCGCGAGAACAAGGACGCCGGCAGCGTCGCCGCGCTGTTCAAGAATCACTCGGCGGCCTTCATCACCGTGCTGGGCTACACCGCCGGCGGCTCGCTGATTTTCTACACCTTCACCACCTACATGCAGAAGTACCTGGTGAACACCGCGGGCATGCACGCCAAGACTGCCAGCTACATCATGACCGGCGCGCTGTTCCTCTATATGTGCATGCAGCCGCTGTTCGGCATGCTGGCGGACAAGATCGGCCGGCGTAATTCCATGCTCTGGTTCGGCGCCCTGGGCACCCTGTTCACCGTGCCGATCCTGCTGACCCTGAAGACCGTCACCAGTCCGTTCCTGGCCTTTGTGCTGATCACCCTGGCCCTGGCCATCGTCAGTTTCTACACCTCCATCAGCGGCCTGGTGAAGGCCGAGATGTTCCCGCCGCAGGTGCGCGCGCTGGGGGTGGGCTTGGCTTATGCGGTGGCCAATGCGATCTTCGGTGGCTCGGCGGAATGGGTGGCCCTGAACTTCAAGAACATGGGCATGGAAAACACCTTCTACTGGTACGTCACGGCGATGATGGCGATAGCCTTCCTGTTCAGCCTGCGCCTGCCGAAGCAGGCGGCCTACCTGCACCACGATCTTTGACCTGTGTGCCTGCGCCCGAGCCGGGCGCAGGCTTGCTAAGGACTGTTTATGACCCTGACTGCGAGCAACCAGTTGTTCGATGCCTACTTCACTGCCCGGGAAATGCGCGGAGTGTTCTGCGACCAGGGGCGGGTCCAGGCCATGCTCGACTTCGAGGCGGCCCTGGCCCGCGCCGAGGCGCGGGTCGGGCTGATCCCGCAGCGTGCCGTGGCCCCGATCGAGGCGGCCTGCCGGGCGCAACTCTATGATTTCCAGGCCCTGGGAGAGGCGATTGCCACGGCCGGCAATTCGGCGATTCCCCTGGTCAAGGCCCTGGGCAAGCAGATCGCCCGCAGCGATGGTGAGGCCGAACGCTATGTGCACTTGGGAGCCACCAGCCAGGACGTGATGGACAGCGGGCTGGTGCTGCAACTGCGCCGCGCCGTGCAGTTGCTGGAGCAGGACCTGTTGCGCCTGGGGGACCTTCTGGCGGCCCAGGCCACGCGTCATGCCGACACGCCCCTGGCCGGCCGAACCTGGCTGCAGCACGCGACGCCGGTGACCCTGGGCATGAAGATCGCCGGTTGGCTGGGGGCGGTGACCCGCAGCCGCGAACGCCTGCAACAACTCAAGCCGCGCCTGCTGGTGCTGCAGTTCGGCGGCGCCTCCGGAACCCTCGCGGCCCTCGGCGAGCAGGCCCTGCCGATTGCCCGGGCCCTGGCCGAGGAGCTGCAGCTCCGCCTGCCGGAACAGCCTTGGCACACCCAGCGCGACCGCCTGGTGGAGTTCGCCTCGGTGCTGGGCCTGCTGGCCGGCAGCCTGGGCAAGCTGGGGCGCGATATCAGCCTGCTGATGCAGACCGAGGCGGCGGAAGTCTTCGAGCCTGCCGCGCCGGGCAAGGGCGGTTCGTCCACCATGCCGCACAAGCGCAACCCGGTGGGCGCGGCGGTACTGATCAGCGCCGCGACCCGGGTTCCGGGCCTCCTGGCGACAATGTTCACCGCCATGCCCCAGGAGCACGAGCGCAGTCTCGGCCTGTGGCACGCCGAATGGGACACCCTGCCGGACATCTGCTGCCTGGTGTCCGGGGCGCTGCAACAAGCCTTGCTGGTGGCCGAGGGGTTGCAGGTCGACAGCGCCCGCATGGCGCGCAACCTCGACCTGACCCGGGGCCTGGTCCTGGCCGAAGCGGTGAGCATTGAACTGGCCCAGCGCCTGGGCCGGGAAACCGCCCATCACCTGTTGGAACAATGCTGCAAGCGTGCGGTGGAGGAACAACGCCATCTGCGCGAGGTATTGGCGGACGATGCCCGGGTCTGCGCCGAGCTGTCGGCGGCAGAGCTGGATCGTCTGATGGATCCGGCGCATTACCTCGGTCAGGCCCAGGCCTGGGTCGAGCGCGCCGTGGCTGAACATTTTGCCTTGAAGGCCTGAAGGAGACTGCTGTGGGATTCGTGAAACTCGCCGAGGGCGATCTGCACTATCAACTCGAAGGACCAGAGGGCGCGCCGGTACTGGTGCTGTCCAACTCCCTGGGCACCGATCTGCGCATGTGGGACAAGCAGATGGCGGCCTTTACCCGGCACTTCCGGGTGCTGCGCATGGACACCCGCGGCCATGGTCTTTCGCTGGTGAGCGAGGGGCCCTACAGCATCGAGCAACTGGGCCGGGATGTGCTGGCGTTGCTGGATGCCCTGGATATCCAGCGTGCGCATTTCTGCGGCCTGTCCATGGGCGGCCTGATCGGCCAGTGGCTGGGGATCAACGCCGGCGAGCGTTTGCACAAACTGGTGGTGTGCAACACCGCGGCCAAGATCGGCGAGCCCTCGGTGTGGAACCCGCGGATCGAAACCGTGCTGCGTGACGGCCCGGCGGCCATGGTGGCGCTGCGTGACGCCTCCATCGCCCGCTGGTTCACCGCCGACTTCGCCCAAGCCCATCCTGAGCAGGCCAAGCTGATTACCGACATGCTCGCCGCCACTTCGCCCCAGGGCTATGCCGCCAACTGTGCGGCGGTGCGCGATGCGGATTTCCGCGAGCAACTGGGGGCGATCAAGGTGCCGACCCTGGTGATTTCCGGCAGTGACGACGCGGTGACTCCGCCCTCCGGCGGTCACTTCATCGAGCAGCACGTGGCCGGCGCCGAGTACGCCGAGTTCTATGCCGCGCACCTGTCCAACGTCCAGGCCGGCGACGCGTTCAGCGCCCGTGTCGTGGAATTCCTGCTGGCCTGAGCATCGATTCAAGGAGCCCTTCGTGGACGAGAAACAACGTTATGACGCCGGCATGCAGGTGCGCCGCGCGGTATTGGGCGATGCCCATGTCGACCGCAGCCTGAATGCCCTGAACGAGTTCAACTCGGAATTCCAGGAAATGATCACCCGCCATGCCTGGGGCGATATCTGGACCCGCCCGGGCCTGCCGCGGCACACCCGCAGCCTGATCACCATTGCCATGCTGATCGGCATGAACCGCAACGAAGAGCTCAAGCTGCACCTGCGGGCTGCCGCCAACAATGGCGTGAGCCGTGGCGAGATCAAGGAAGTGATCATGCAGAGCGCGATCTACTGCGGCATCCCGGCGGCCAATGCCACCTTCCACCTGGCCGAATCGGTGTGGGACGAACTGGGCACCGAGTCGCGCCTGTAACCTGTTCCACGGCCCAACAAAAAGGCCAGCCCGATCACCGGGCTGGCCTTTTTTGTGGGGCTGTTGCGCCGTTACAGCAGGCTCAACGGATAGCTGACGATCAGGCGGTTTTCGTCGAACTCGTTGTTGCTGAAATCCCGGCGCATGGTGGAGTTGCGCCATTTCAGGTTGAGGTTCTTCAGCGTACCGCTCTGCACCGTGTAGCCCAGCTCGCTTTCCCGGCCCCATTCCTTGCCGTCGCTGACCGTGGCGGTGTGCACGTTGCTGCCGCTGATGTAGCGGTTCATCAGGGTCAGGCCTGGCACTCCCAGGGCGGCGAAGTTGTAGTCATGGCGCAGCTGCCAGGATCTTTCCTGGGCGTTGTCGTAGCTGGCGTTGAAGCTGTCGTTGGCCAGGGTGCCACCGCTGGTGCCGTTGACCCGCATCCAGGCGCTGGGGCCGGTGAGTTTCTGCAGGCCGACATAGAAGGTGTTGCCGCCGTACTTGGCCGAGAACAGGCCGGACCAGGTGCGGTTTTCCAGATCGCCGGCACGGGCGCTGCCGTCTTCCTTGCCGTAGAAGAAGCCCAGGTTGGCGCCCAGGGTCCAGTCGCCCAGAGGCTGGGTGTGGATCAGGTTGACGAACTGCTGGCGGTAGATGTCCTTGAGCTGGGCGTTCCACAGGGCGACCTGGGTGCGCTTGTCGTTGAAGGCGTATTCGGCGCCCTGGAAGTTGAAGCGGTCGGAAGTGAAGGCCGCTTTGCCGAACATCGTCATGTCGCTCATGCTGCTGTCGTCGCGCGGGCTGTTGCCGCGGAACTGGCCGCCGTAGAGCGTCAGGCCGGCGATTTCCCTGGAGGTGATCTGGCCGCCGCGGAAGGTCTGCGGCAGCGAGCGGCCGTCATCGGAACGCAGGATCGGCAGCACCGGCATCCACTCGCCGACCTTGACCTCGGTCTGCGACAAGCGGGCCTTGAACGCTACCCCCAGGCGCCCGAAGTTGTCCGCCGGGCGGCCGTCGTGGTCCAGGGGCAGCAACTGGGTGCCGCCGGTGCCCTTGCCACCGTCGAGCTTGAGCGAGTACAGGCCCAGCACATCCATGCCGAACCCCACGGTGCCCTGGGTGAAACCCGACTTGGCGTCGAGGATGAAGCTCTGAGTCCACTCTTCGGCCTTGCCCTGAGCCTTGCTCGGGTTGGTGAAGTTGCGGTTGATGTAGAAGTTGCGCAGGTTGAGGTTGGCCTGGGCGTCCTCGAAAAAGCCCGATTCCGCGGCCACTGCCGGCAGGGCGAGGCTGGTCAACGCCACCGCCAGAAGGCAGGGCACAAGGTGTTGTGGCGGGGTGATTGGCTTCATGTGTCGGTCTCTCTAATTGTTAGGGGTGCAGCAACCCACTGCCGGCAAATCTGCGGACAGCGTGCAATACCTTGAAGGTGCAGCGGGTGGGATCAGCCGGAGCGGGCAGGGCGTGGGGGCATGACATCGAACCTGTTGTTATTGGTGTGTTCGGGTGCCGGGAATGGTGCGTTGCCCCCCAGGGGCGATCAATTGGCGAATGGCGGTTTTGGGCGATTAACGAACACTTATCGAGTTCGGTTCCGGGGCGCCGACAACCCCGGGATGCCTGTTGAATCCTGGGGTTGTCCGCGCTGCTCGATGGGGCCTGGTCCGTGTGTGGTATTCCTGGCGCGCCACAGATTCATGACAAGTGTTTATTGCTTTGGTTGTAAGTCATTGTCCACAAGTAGCTTACTTATATAAAAGGTATAGGAGTAATCGCCAGTTAAACTTTAAATTCGGTGTTATCTATTATCGTAAAAAGGTTTAAGCGAAAACTTTGCCGGTGCTGGAAATGCAGACTTGCCTTGCTATATTGAAAGTCCTCAGGGCGGATAGGGATAAGTTGTAAGTTTCGTCAGGAGAAAAGTTGTTATCGTGCTTTCAATATATAAGGAGAGATACCATGAGTACGAAAGTCAATCAGGAGCGCCTTGCATCAGTAGTAGGCCGCGCACTTCTGGATAAGGACTTCGCGGCGCAGTTGCATCAGGATCCTGAAGCGGCTGCCAAAGGCATCGGCGTGCACTTGAGCGCCACTGAAGTGGGCGCCGTGAAAAGTATCGATACGGCAAAACTGACCAGTGCCGGGTCGGCCATTCGCGACAAGATAGGTGTCGCGGCGATCTTTGACACTCAACAGCAACAGGCGCGAATGGACTGAGTGGGGCGTGTGCAGTCCGGTGTGTCGCCCTTCAGTGCGGATCAGGGCGGCACACCGGAATCGGGATTCAAGTTCACAGTGGAGTGCCTGTCCGTGTCCATCAGCCTGGTGTCGATGCAGGAAGCCGACTTCGAGCGTTTCGCCCGGCGAGCCTTGCAGGAGTACGCCGCCGGCATGGTGGCCGCCGGTGAGTGGCCGCCGGAGCAAGCATCGTTCCAGGCGGCGGAGGTGTTCCGCCAGTTGCTGCCGCAGGGCCGCCTGAGTCCGCACAACCACCTGTGGCGGGCGCTGCATGCAGGGCGGGCGGTGGGTGAGCTGTGGATCGCCGAACGTCAGGCCGGGTCCCGACGGATTGCCTTCATCCTCGATCTGTATATCGAACCGATCGAACGTCGCCAGGGTTACGCCAGGCAGACGCTGCTGGCCGGTGAGTCGCTGGCGCGCGAGTGGGGCTGTGATGAAATGCGTTTGCATGTCTTCGGTCGCAACCTTGAGGCGCGTCGTCTTTATGAACTGCTGGGCTATGAAGTCGCCAGCCTGACGATGAGCAAGCCCTTGCCGTGAACTTTAGGGAAGGTTGAACCATGGACAGCGTAAACAGCAAACAAGCGGAACTTTCCATCGACGAGCTGTTTAAGGGCACTACTTTTCTTGCGGACAGCGAACCGCAACGCTTTCTCCAGTTGCAGGAACAAGTTGCGAAGAATCGCTATACGATGTTTGTCGCGTTATATGCGGAACTGTCAAAGTTATTTGCGGCGAATTCTGCGCTGCGAGTATTTTTCAAACAGGCGCTGGATATTATTCTGTCGCCGGAAAGTGTCCGCAATCCACTGGTCGCGCATCCGGTATTTCAGATCTGGAGTGTGCTGACGTTTCGCGATGTCAACTATCTATTGACTGGAAAGACCCTGGATGACAGCGAGGTCATAGCCAGGCTGCTGGAGTTTCCCCAAGTGCTGCAACGGATTGAAGCTGCGCAGCAGGCACGGCCCGATGAACAGTGCCCGCCGGTGTATCGCTTCGATGTCGATCCGCTGATCACGCAGGTCACGCCCCCCAGTTATGACTACCCACCAGACGAGGCGACCCGGCGTCAGCTGGAGCGCGCGGGTTATTCCAAAGCGTTTTTTCGCGATGTCATGCAACTTGCCCTGCAGCGGATCAAACACACCTGGCCGGCCTGTCATGAACAGTGGCAGGTGCTGGTCAAGGCCGTGTGCTACTTGCCCGACGGCAGTTTTCGCAGTTGCTCCGCGTCCCGCTATACCGGGGTGATCCTGCTGTCGAGCCGGGACAACTCGATACTCGATCTGGAGGAGTCGCTGGTGCACGAGGCGACCCACCAGTTGCTGTACAACGTGGTCGAAGTCGCCGCGGTGGTCGAGCCCCAGGCTTCGCGGGAGGTCCTGTACACCCTGCCCTGGTCGGGGCAGCAGCGCGACTTGTACGGGTACTTTCATGCTTTTTATGTCTACATCGCCCTGGTCAAGTACCTGGAACGGGTTCGCGACCGTCCGGCGCAGGAGATGCGCCGGGCCGAGCAACGCCTGCTGTTCATCCTGCGGGGTTTGAGCAAGGCGCAGGCGGATTTCGCCGCCGCACCGGGTTTTACCGCGCAGGGGCGGGAGCTGCTGGGCAATCTGCTGCAGGAGGTGCATCGCCTGGAGCGTCGCCATGCCGGATCGCTGAGTCGGGGCGAGGGCGCCAGTGCCGTTGCCACGGTCCTGCACATGACGGCCTGAGCCGGGGAGGCGGACATGCAAGACTTCGATGCTTCGCGTTTCCCCGACGCCGGGGTGGGCCTGGAATACCATTTGCCGCCTGGCGCCGGGAGCGGCGCGGTCGGGCTCGATCCCAGCCTCGAACGGATTCAGGCTGAGGGGCTGCCGTACTTCGATTACCTGGAGTTTCAGCCCACCCACTGCATCCTGCAGCCGCGCTTGAACCAGCTGGGCGGGCAGGTGCCGGTGCTGCTGCACTCGTCGAGCCTGTCCCTGGGCAGCGTCGGCATCGAGATGGACCGGGAGTTTCTGCACATGACCCGTCGCCTGTGTCAGCGGACCGCCTCGCCGTGGCTGGCGGAGCACATTTCCTGGTCACGCTTTCAGGGCGGCGATACCCAGCATTTCATCCTGCCAAGCCTGGCCCGGGAAGTGGCCGATACGGTGGTGGCCAACGCCCTCGAACTGCAGGCCTTCACCGGCACCCCGCTGGTGCTGGAGAACGCGCCGCGGCTGTTTGCCATGGACATTGGCCAGGAGCTGTCCGAGGGCGGATTCATTTGCAGCGTGGTGGAGCGCAGCCACAGCGGTTTTCTCCTCGACCTGGACAGCGCCATCTGCACCGCCCGGGCCCTGGGCTACGACTTGCGCGAGTACCTGCGATCACTGCCGCTCAAGCGCCTGATCGAAGTGCATGTCGGCGATCCGCGCCGGGACTGGGACATCCTGCGGCAGTTGTTCGGCCACGCGCCGCTCAAGGCGGTCACCATCGAGTGGGACATTGCCGATCGCGCCGGCGATCCGGAGCTGGCAGCGCTGATTCGGGAGATCAAGGCGCTGCGGCCCGAGCCGCTGTTCTGGCAGGCCGGCGCCCTGGCCAAGCCTGCGCCACCGGCGGCCGGCCCGCTGGATGGCCAGACCCTGTTGCAATTGCGCCCGGGCACCTGGCTGGGTATCGACCGGGACCGCTTTACCCTGCGGGATCGACGGCGGGCCCTGGACCTGGAATTGGCGCTGCAGTTTCTGCCGCTGGTCCGGCATTTTCTCTGTCCGCGGACCCTGGACAGCGCGCTGCTGCTCCCCGGCGCGCTGGAAAACCCCAGCCTGGCGCTGCTCCAGGACCTGATCGCCCGGGGGCTGTTGCAGCCCGTGGACGGGCAGGGCTCTGGGCCCTCCGAGCCCGAGGCGGCCGGCGAGATCTGGAGTCACTGGCAGGTCGCGCTGGATTTCTACCTGGGGACGCGCACGCAAACCGCCACACCCTACATCAGCGTGGCGCAGATGGAGGAGCAACTGGCCGGCAAGGCGCTGCAGCAGCGCCAGCCGTCGGCGTTCAAGGACTACTTTTCCCATCCGTTCCAGGCCCTGGACAATCCCTTGCTGGCATCGCCCTCGCTGTTTGAGCAGCCGCAACTGCTGGAGGTTCTGGCCCGTCGCCAGACCTGCCGGACCTTCGACGGGGGCCCCGTGACCGCCCAACAGCTGTCGGCGCTGCTGTATTACACCTGGGGAGCGAGTCAGGTGCGGCGTAATCCCATGGGGGATTTCTTCCTGAAGAAGACCTCGGCGTCCGGGGGCTCCCTGCATGCCATCGAGGTCTATCCGATCCTGCTCAATGTGCAGGGCCTGGAGGCCGGTCTGTATCACTACTCGGTGCGGCGGCACGGGCTTGAACTGCTGTCGCGCGAGGACCCCAGGTCCTGGATCGGTGCGGCGTGCGGCGACCAGAGCTGGATCGAACAGGCCTCGGTGCTGTTCCTGTCCACCGCGTGTCTGCAGCGCCTGGCCTGGAAGTACCCGGGCAGTCGGGCCTTGCGGGTGGCCTTGATGGACTGCGGCCATCTGAGCCAGAGCTTTGCCCTGGTGGCTACCGCCCTGGGGCTCAGGAGTTGCACCACGGCAGCCCTGCGCGACGAGACTTTCGAAACCCGCCTGGGCCTGGATTATCTGCGTGAGCCGGTGTTCTTGCTCAATGGGGCGGGGGGCTGAGGGCCGGTGACATAAAAAAACCCACCATGAGGTGGGTTTTTCCTACAGCCGGATCCTGTTTCAGAACAGGTGCAGCGCCGGGGCTTTTTCAGCCAGTGGCTGGTTCTTCGCCGTTTGCTCGCTCCAACCGCCGCCGAGGGCCTTGTACAGGTTGACCTCGCTGGTCAGCTGCGCCAGGCGATCGGTGATCAGGGCCTGCTGGGCACTGAACAGCGAGCGCTGGGCGTCGAGGAAGGTCAGGTTGCTGTCGACCCCGATGCGATAGCGGCGTTCGGCCAGACGGTAGTAGTCCTGGTTGGCGTTGACGAAATCACGCTGGGCCTGCAACTGCTGGTTGTAGGTCTGGCGCGCCGCCAGGCCATCGGAGACTTCCTGGAAGGCGGTCTGGATGGATTTTTCGTACTGGGCCACGGTGATGTCTTTCTGGATCTTCGAGTAATCCAGGCTGGCGCGCAGGCTGCCGGCGTTGAAGATCGGCAGATTGATCTGCGGCTGGAACAGCCAGGTTCCCGAGCCGCCCTTGAACAGGCCCGAAAGGTCCGGGCTCAGGGTGCCGGCGTTGGCCGTCAGGCTGATGCTCGGGAAGAAGGCCGCCCGCGCCGCGCCGATATTGGCATTCGCCGCTTTCAGCTTGTACTCGGCTTCGAGGATGTCCGGACGCCGTTGCAGCAGCTCCGACGGTAGGCCGGCCGGCAGTTCGCTCAACAGATTGGCCGACAGCGGCTGGGCCGCCGGCAGGTTGCGCGGAATCGCCGTGCCCAGCAGCAGGGTCAGGCTGTTTTCATCCTGAGCCACCTGGCGGGTGTAACGGGCCAGTTGAACCCGGGCGTTTTCCACCGAGGTCCGCGCCTGACTCAGGTCCAGAGCCGAGGCCACGCCTACTTCGTTGCTGCGCGAGGTCAGGCGGTAGCTTTCCTCGTAGGCACCGAGGGTTTCCTGGGTCAGCTTGAGCAGCTCCTTGTCGGCCTGCCAGGTCATGTAGGCATTGGCCACGCTGGCCACCAGGCTGATCTGGGTGCTGCGCCGGGCCTCTTCGCTGGAGAAGTAGGTTTGCAGGGCTTGTTCGCTCAGGCTGCGAACCCGGCCGAACAGGTCCAGCTCATAGGCGCTGATCCCCACCGTGGCGGAGTACTGGCTGCTGATGCCGGCTTCGCCGGTCTGCGACATGCGTGCCGGCGTGCGCTGGCGGCTGCCGCTGGCGTTGGCCGAAACCGCGGGGAACAGGTCGGCGCGCTGGATCTGGTACTGCGCGGCATAGGCGTCGATGTTCAGCGCCGCGACCTTGAGGTCGCGGTTGTTTTCCAGAGCGGTCTGGATCAGCTGCTGCAGCGCCGGGTCGTGGAAGAATTGCCGCCAGCCCTGTTCGGCGGCCGCCACGTTGGCGGCCTCCTTGGGCGAATAGGCGGGGCCTTGGGGGAATTGCGCCGCCACCGGCGCTTCCGGGCGCTGATAGTCTGGTATCAGCGAGCAACCACTTAGCGCGATGGCGGTGATTGCCAGGGAGAGTAGCGACTTGCTCATTGGCCAGCCTCGTTAGCAGTTGCAGTGGTTTCTGATAGATCCGCTTTCCTGCGGCCCATGGACGATACGGTGACGAAGAACAGCGGTACCCAGAAGATCGCCAGGATCGTCGCGGTGAGCATACCGCCGATCACCCCGGTGCCGATCGCATGCTGGCTGCCGGAGCCGGCGCCGGTGGAGACGGCCAGGGGCACGACCCCGAGGACGAAGGCCAGGGAGGTCATGATGATCGGCCGCAGACGCATGCGGCAGGCTTCCACCGCGGCATCCACCAGGGAGCGGCCCTGCTCGTGCAGTTCCTTGGCGAACTCGACGATCAGGATGGCGTTTTTCGCCGCCAGGCCGATGGTCACCAACAGCCCCACCTGGAAGTACACGTCGTTGGACAGGCCGCGCAGGCTGGTAGCCATCAGCGCACCGATGATCCCCAGCGGCACCACCAGCATGACCGCGATCGGAATCGACCAGCTTTCATACAGGGCTGCCAGACACAGGAACACCATCAGCAGGGACAAGGCGTACAGCGCAGGTGCCTGGGAGCCCGACAGACGTTCCTCGTAGGACAGGCCGGTCCAGGAGATGCCCACACCCGGCGGCAGCTTGGCGGCAATGGCTTCGACTTCGTCCATGGCCTCACCGGTACTGTAGCCAGGGGCTGGGGCGCCGAGGACTTCCATGGCTTCCACGCCGTTGTAACGGGCCAGTTTCGGTGAACCGTAGATCCACTCGCCCTTGGCGAAGGAGGAGAACGGCACCATGGTCCCGGCGCTGTTGCGTACGTACCACTTCTTCAGGTCTTCGGGGCTCATGCGCGCACCGGCCTGACCCTGGATGTACACCTTCTTCACCCGACCACGGTCGATGAAGTCGTTGACGTAGCTACTGCCCAGGGCAATCGACAAGGTGTTGTTGATGTCGGTGAGGGTCACGCCCAGGGCACTGGCGCGCTCGTCATCGATGCTCAACTGGTACTGCGGTTCATCGTTCAGGCCGTTCGGACGCACCTGGGACAGTACCTTGCTCTGGGCTGCCATGCCGAGGAACTGGTTGCGTGCCGCCATCAGTTTCTCGTGGCCGATACCGGCGCGGTCCTGGAGGAACACGTCGAAACCGGTGGCGTTACCCAATTCCAGTACCGCCGGAGGGGCGAAGGCGAACACCATCGCGTCGCGGAAGCTGAAGAAGTGCCGCTGGGCACGGGCCGCCAGGTTGAACACGCTGTTTTCCGCGGAGCGCTCGCCCCACGGCTTGAGCATGATGAAGGCCATGCCCGAGCTCTGGCCGCGACCGGCGAAGTTGAAGCCGTTCACGGTGAACACCGATGCCACGGTGTCCTTTTCCTTGTCCAGCAGGTAGGCGCGCATTTCATCGACCACCACCTGGGTCCGCTCGGCGCTGGAGCCGGCCGGGGTCTGCACCTGGGCGAACAGTACGCCCTGGTCTTCTTCCGGCAGGAACGCGGTCGGGATACGGGTGAACAGCCAGATCATGCCCAGGACGATCAGCACATAGGCCAGCAGGTACGGAACCTTGTTGCGCAGGATGTTGCCAACGCCACGCTCGTAGCTTTTTACGCTGCGGTCGAAGGTGCGGTTGAACCAGCCGAAGAAGCCGCGCTTCTCGTGATTCTGCCCCGCAACCACAGGCTTGAGCATGGTGGCGCACAGGGCCGGGGTGAAGATCAGGGCCACCAGTACCGACAGGGCCATAGCCGACACCACGGTGATCGAGAACTGTTTGTAGATCACGCCCGTGGAGCCGCTGAAGAAGGCCATTGGCAGCAGTACCGCGGACAGCACCAGGGCGATACCCACCAGGGCTCCCTGGATCTGGCCCATGGATTTCTTCGTTGCCTCTTTGGGTGACAGGCCTTCCTCGTGCATCACCCGTTCGACGTTTTCCACCACGACGATGGCGTCGTCCACCAGCAAGCCGATGGCCAGCACCATGCCGAACATGGTCAGGGTGTTGATGCTGAAACCGGCCGCCGCGAGGATACCGAAGGTCCCCAGCAGTACCACCGGCACCGTCATGGTGGTGATCACCGTGGCGCGGAAGTTCTGCAGGAACAGGAACATCACCAGGAACACCAGGACGATCGCTTCCACCAGGGTTTCAACCACGCCCTTGATGGATTCGGTGACCACTGGCGTGGTGTCGTAGGGGAATACCACCTTCATGCCTTGCGGGAAGAAGGGTTCCAGGTCGCTGATGGTCTTGCGCAGCGCCTTGGCGGTGTCCAGGGCGTTGGCGCCGTTGGCCAGTTTCACCGCCAGACCGGAAGCCGGCTTGCCGTTGAACTGGGCGCTGACGGCGTAGTTCTCGCCGCCCAGGGCCACGTCCGCGACATCACCCAGACGCACTTGCGAGCCGTCCTTGTTGACCTTCAGCAGGATCGCCTTGAACTGCTCGGCAGTCTGCAGACGGGTCTTGCCGATGATGGTGGCGTTCAGTTGCTGGCCGGGCAGGGCGGGCAGGCCGCCGATCTGGCCGGACGACACCTGGACGTTCTGCGCGGCAACCGCAGTCTTCACGTCCACCGGGGTCAGGTTGAAGTTGTTCAGCTTGGCCGGGTCGAGCCAGATCCGCATGGCGTACTGGGCACCGAACACCTGGAAGTCACCGACGCCCGCGGTCCGCGAGATCGGGTCCTGCATGTTCGACACGATGTAGTTCGACAGGTCGTCCTTGGACATGCTGCCGTCCTCGGACACCACGCCGATCACCAGCAGGAAGTTCTTCACTGCCTTGGTCACGCGGATACCCTGTTGCTGCACTTCTTGCGGCAGCAGCGGGGTGGCCAGGTTGAGCTTGTTCTGTACCTGTACCTGCGCGGTGTCCGAGTTGGTGCCCTGCTCGAAGGTCGCGGTGATGGTCATGCTGCCGTCGGAGTTACTTTCCGAGGACACGTAACGCAGGTTGTCGATACCGTTGAGCTGCTGCTCGATCACCTGGACCACGGTGTCCTGCACGGTCTGTGCAGAGGCGCCCGGGTAGGTCACGGAGATGGCGATCGCCGGCGGGGCGATGCTCGGGTACTGGTTGATCGGCAATTTGAGGATCGATAGAGCCCCGACCAACATGATCACCAGGGCAATTACCCAGGCGAAGATCGGACGGTCGATAAAAAATTTCGACATGGTTTACTCCCCTTTGCCGCCTGCAGCTTTGTCAGTTGCCTGTGCAGGGGCCGGGTTTTTCGCGGCTACGTTGGTGGCTTCGCTGGCCTTGACCTCAATGCCCGGCTTGACGAATTGCAGGCCTTCGGTGATCAGCCGGTCGCCGGCCTTCAGGCCGTCTTCCACCAGCCACTGGCTGCCGACGGTGCGGCTGGCCTTGAGTTGGCGCAGCTCGACCTTGTTGTCCGGGCCAACCACCAGGGCGGTCGGGGTGCCTTTGAGGTCGCGGGTCACGCCTTGTTGTGGGGCCAGGATCGCCGCACTGTTGACCCCGGCTTGCAGCTGGGCGTGAACGAACATGCCTGGCAGCAGGGTGTGCTGAGGGTTGGGGAACACGGCGCGCAGGGTCACCGAGCCGGTGGTTTCGTCCACCGAGACTTCGGAAAACTCCAGTTTGCCGTCGAGCTTGTACTGGCTGCCGTCTTCCAGGGTCAGTTTGACCTTGGCGGCGTTGTCGCCGACTTTCTGCAGGCGCCCGCTTTCCAGCTCACGGCGCAGTTCCAGCAGTTCCACCGAGGACTGGGTGACGTCGACGTAGATCGGGTCCAGTTGCTGGATCACGGCCATGGCATCGGCCTGGCCATTGCTCACCAGGGCGCCTTCGGTCACCGAGGAGCGGCCGATGCGACCGGTCAGCGGTGCCAGCACCTTGGTGAACCGCAGGTTGATCTGAGCGCTTTGCAGGGCGGCTTCCGATTGCAGGCGGTTGGCCACGGCGGTGTCGTATTCCTGGCGGCTCACGGCCTGCTCGTTGACCAATTGCTTGTAGCGATCGGAAATCGACTTGGTCGATTGCAGATTGGCCTCGGCACTCTTCAGCGTTGCTTCATAGACCGATGGATCGATCTGATAAAGCTGCTGACCTTCCTTGACCTCCCCGCCTTCTTTGAACAGGCGCTTAAGAATGATCCCATTTACCTGCGGACGAACTTCGGCGATACGGAACGCAGTGGTCCGCCCCGGTAGTTCAGAGGTCAGGGTAAAGGCTTGTGGTTGCAGGGTGACGACGCCGACCTGAGGAGCTTGAGGGGCTGGTGCCGCCTCTTCCTTTTTACATCCGCTGAGCAGCGATGCCAGGGCGACGGCAGTGACCAGAGCGGTAACAGCTGGCTTGAGTTGCATGAAGATCCTCGGGTCAGGCACGCAAGATGCGCACAAGAAAAGTGGAAGGTTAAAAAGAGTTGGCTGAGTGGATTAGTAGCTTGCTAAGGAATATACTTACGTTCACGGCTGTTTGTAAATACCCTGGCGGCGTACCCATTCGGTTACACAAGCCCCTGTAGGTGTTGAATTGTAGGCTGGGCAAACGGCACCCGAGATGCCGTTTCATATTTATTCAGAAGGTCTTCACGCATCGCTGAAAGATCCTGATCGAGGTTTTACTGCCATGGTCCGTCGTACCAAAGAGGAAGCTCAAGAAACTCGCAGCCAGATACTCGAGGCCGCCGAAAAGGCCTTTTACGAGCGTGGCGTGGCGCGTACCACCCTGGCCGATATCGCGGCGCTGGCGGGGGTGACGCGGGGTGCCATTTATTGGCATTTCAGTAATAAGGCCGATCTGGTCCAGGCCATGCTCGACAGCCTGCGTGAACCTTTGGATGAGATGGCTGCCGCCAGTGAGAATGTAGATGAAATGGATCCGTTGGGCTGGATGCGCAAGTTGTTGATTCATTTGTTTCATCAAGTTGCCCTGGACCCGAAAACCCGACGCATTAATGAAATTCTGTTTCATAAGTGCGAATTCACCGATGAAATGTGCGATCTGCGGCGTCAACGTCGCACCGCCAGCCTGGAGTGCAACGTGCGCATCGAGCTGGCGCTGACCAATGCAGTGAATCGCGGGCAATTGCCCGAGAATCTTGATACGCAGCGGGCGGCTATCAGCATGCGCGCCTTCATCGATGGCATCCTTTACCAATGGCTGCTGGCCCCTGAGAGCTTCGCCCTGCACACCGAGGCAGAGCGCTGGATCGACATCGGGCTGGATATGTTGCGCTTGAGCCCGAACTTGCGTCATCAAGACAACATGCGTAATTGAATCCAGTTGTGTCAAGATTTACCGCGACGGATATCCATTCCCGCGCTCGCCATCGCGATGGGGTGCTTTTATATACGGGCTGGCCGCATCTTGATAGATAGCGAGCTACGTATTTTGTAGGGATTTTGTTGCGGGTGTGTGAATGAGTGTGAACCCTTCACCGTTCAAAGGCGCAGAGCAGCCGATCAAGGGGATTGCCCTGATCTGCCTGGCGGTTCTGCTCTTTGCCAGCCATGACACGTTGTCCAAGTACCTCTCGGCTTTTTATCCCATTGTCATGGTGGTCTGGGCCCGCTACGTGGTTCACACCCTGCTGATGCTGGTGGTGTTCGTTCCCCGCAGCGGTTTTTCCGCGGTCGTGCGTACCAAACGTCCTGGCCTGCAACTGCTGCGGGCCTTGTGCCTGATCGGCACCAGCCTGTTGTTCACCACCGGCCTGCGTTATATCCCTCTGGCGGAAGCCACGGCGGTCAACTTCCTGGCACCCTTGCTGGTCACTGCGCTGTCGGTGCCGTTCCTGGGCGAACGGGTCAGTCGGGCGCAATGGCTGGCGGTGCTCGCCGGGTTCGTCGGGGTGCTGATCGTGGTGCGGCCCGGGGGGGCGTTGTTCACCCCGGCGATCCTGCTGCCCCTGGGGTCGGCGCTGTGTTTCGGCTTCTATCAGTTGCTGACTCGCAAGCTCAGCGGTATCGACAGCCCGACCACCAGCAACTTTCTCACCGGGATTCTCAACAGCCTGATCATGAGTGCGCTGCTGTCGTTTTTCTGGAGCACGCCGTCATTTGTCCATGGTCTGTTCATGATCGGCCTGGGCACCTGCGGCATGCTCGGCCACATGCTGCTGACCCAGGCGTTCCGCCATGCCGCACCGGCGATGCTG
Source organism: Pseudomonas sp. Os17 (assembly GCF_001547895.1). Taxonomy (NCBI): domain Bacteria; kingdom Pseudomonadati; phylum Pseudomonadota; class Gammaproteobacteria; order Pseudomonadales; family Pseudomonadaceae; genus Pseudomonas; species Pseudomonas sp. Os17. Next base: position 1,506,934 of record NZ_AP014627.1, read on the forward strand.
GCGCCGTTCAGTTACGGGCAGATTCTGTTCGCCGGTCTGTACGGCTACCTGATCTTCGGGCATACCCCGGACCGCTACGGCCTGATCGGCATCACGGTGATCTGCCTCAGTGGCCTCGCGGTGGCCTGGACGCAACGCAGGCGCTGATCCCGGTGCCTACAAAAAAGCCCCGGCTCGCGAGAGTCGGGGCTTTTGGCTTTACCGGGGCCGGCTTACAGCGTCGGGTAGTCGATGTAGCCCACCGGACCTTTGCCGTAGAAGGTTTCCGGATGCGCCTCGTTCAACGGCGCGTCGGCCTTCAAGCGCGCGGGCAGATCCGGGTTGGCGATGAACGGCACACCGAAGGCCACGGCGTCAGCCTTGCCGGCAGCCAGCCAGGCGTTGGCGCTGTCCTTGGTGAAGCGCTCGTTGGCGATGTACGGGCCGCCGAAGGCTTCTTTCAGTTGCGGGCCCAGGCTGTCGGCGCCTTCTTTCTCGCGGGAGCAGATAAAGGCGATACCGCGTTTGCCCAGTTCGCGGGCAACGTAGGTGAAGGTTTCCGCCAGGTTGGCGTCGCCCATGTCATGGGAATCGGCGCGAGGCGCCAGGTGCACGCCCACCCGGCCAGCGCCCCAGATCTCGATGGCCGCGTCGGTGACTTCCAGCAGCAGGCGGGCACGGTTCTCCAGGGAGCCGCCGTACTGGTCGGTGCGCTGGTTGGTGCTGCTTTGCAGGAACTGATCCAGCAGGTAACCGTTGGCGCCGTGGATTTCCACGCCGTCGAAACCGGCGGCCTTGGCGTTTTCCGCGCCGACCCGGTAAGCCTCGACGATGTCGGCGATTTCAGCGGTTTCCAGGGCCCGCGGGGTCGGGTAGTCGGCCAGAGGACGCACCAGGCTGACATGGCCCTTGGGTTGGATGGCGCTCGGGGCCACCGGGGTTTCGCCGTCCAGGTAGGACGGGTGGGAAATCCGCCCCACGTGCCACAGTTGCAGGAAGATCTTGCCGCCGGCGCCATGCACTGCCTTGGTCACGTTGGCCCAGCCACGCACCTGATCGTTGGACCAGATGCCGGGGGTATCCGGGTAGCCGACGCCCATTGGGGTGACCGAGGTGGCTTCGCTGAGGATCAGGCCCGCGGAAGCCCGCTGCACGTAGTACTCGGCCATCAGTGCGTTGGGCACGCGGCCGGCGTCGGCGCGGCAGCGGGTCAGCGGCGCCATGATGATGCGGTTGGACAGTTCGAGGTCGCCGATCTTGATCGGATCAAAGAGAGTGGTCATGGAATGCAGCCTTCTATAGAGGAAAGAGACGGATCAGTGGGTTGCAGGAGCCAGTTCGGCGTTGCCGCCCTGGCGAAAGGTAATCAGCGTCACCAGCAGGGCCAGAATCGCCAGCACCGCCGCCGCCAGCGGTACGCTGGTGAGGCCGAAACCGTGGGCGATGACGCTGCCGCCGACCCAGGCGCCCAGGGCGTTGCCGATGTTGAAGGCGCCGATGTTCAGGGTCGAAACCAGGTTCGGCGCGGCCTTGCCGAAGGTCACCACATTGACCTGCAAGGCCGGCACCGCGGCGAAGGAGGCGGTGGCCCAGAGGAACAGCGTGATTTCCGTGGGAATCAACGCCACGCTGGTCCAGGTCAGCACGGTGGAGACCACCGCCATGGCGGCGAACACGCCGATCAGGGTGGCGCCCAGGCGCTTGTCCGCCAGCTTGCCGCCGATGATGTTGCCCAGGGTCAGGCCCAGGCCGATCAGCAGCAGGGTCCAGGTCACGCCCCGGGGCGAGACGCCGGTGACATCACCGAGCAGGGGGGCGACATAGGTGAAGAGGGTGAACATCGATGCGGCGAACAGCGCGGTCATGCTCAGGGACAGCCAGATTCCGGCACCCTTGAGGGCGGCCAGTTCCGAACGCATGTCGAGTTTTTCCTCATCGCGCTTGGCCGGCAAAAAGCGCAGCAGACCGATCAGGGCGACCACGCCGATCACCGTCACCGCCCAGAAGGTCGAGCGCCAGCCGGCCGACTGGCCCAGGGCCGTGCCCAGCGGGACGCCAAGGACGTTGGCCAGGGTCAGGCCGGTGAACATCAGGGCCACGGCCGAGGCGCGCTTGTTGGCCGGCACCAGGCCGGCGGCCACCACTGAACCGATACCGAAGAAGGCACCGTGGCACAGCGCCGTGATCACCCGGGCGAACATCAGCACGTTGTAATCACTGGCCAGTGCGCACAGCAGGTTGCCGACAATGAAGATCCCCATCAGCGCCACCAGGGCCGCCTTGCGTGGCAGGCGGGCGGTGGCCAGGGCCATGAACGGCGCACCGATGGCCACGCCCAGGGCGTAGCCGGTGACCAGCCAGCCTGCGCCGGGAATCGACACCCCGAGGTCCGCCGCCACATCGGGCAGCAAGCCCATGATGACGAACTCGGTGGTGCCGATGGCGAAGGCGCTCAAGGCCAGGATGATGAGTGAAAGGGGCATTGTCGGGTCCTTGTCAGGTCTAGAGCTGTTGGCTCATTTGCGTGAGGAACTGCTGGATGACTTCCTCATTGCGTTTGAAAAAATGCCATTGGCCGACTTTTCGGCTACTGATCAGGCCGGCGCGCTGCAGGGTGGCGAGGTGGGCGGACACGGTCGACTGCGACAGGCCGCAGCGTTGATCGATCTGTCCGGCACAGACGCCGTGCTCATTGCTGTGAGCCTGATCGGGAAATTCGACTGTCGGGTCTTTCAGCCAGTGCAGGATTTCCCTGCGAACCGGATGTGCCAGGGCTTTTATTATTTCGTCGAGGTCGAGGGACATGGCGGTGCTCGTTTTCCGTAAAACGTTGTATCGCGATGAGGCGAAATTTAAATCGTTATTTCGCGATATACCAATATGATTTTGATCTTAAATCATTGCTTATCGGTATATCGGGTTATAACGATATGTTGGGCGCGGTGCTAAGCTGCGCGAATGAATTATCTCGCACATCTACACCTCGGCGGCCAGCGTCCGGGTCAATTACTGGGCAGCCTGTATGGCGATTTCGTCAAAGGCCGCCTGCAAGGGCAGTTTGCCCCCGAGGTCGAGGCGGCGATTCAGCTGCATCGGCGCATCGATACCTATACCGACAGCCACCCGCTGGTGAGTGCGGCGCTGTCGCGTTTCTCCCTGACCCGGCGGCGCTATGCCGGCATCGTCATCGACGTGTTCTTCGACCATTGCCTGGCCCGGGACTGGCAGCATTACGCCGACCAGCCCTTGCCGTCCTTCACTGCCGAGGTGTACCGGGTGCTGGCGGCCGAACCGCAGTTGCCGGCGCGCCTGGCGCAGATTGCGCCCTACATGACGGCCGATGACTGGCTCGGTTCCTACCGCGAATTCGCGGTGCTGGAGCAGGTGTTGCGCGGGATTGCCCGGCGCCTGTCACAGCCGCAGGAGCTGACGGCGGCGATGGGCGAGCTGGAGCGCTTGTATGAGCCGTTGAGCGAAGACTTTCGCGCCTTCTACCCGCAGTTGCAGGCATTCGCGGCGCAGCACGTCCATTTGCCCTGAATCAGATCCGCTCCTGTAGAGCCGGCTTGCCAGCGAAGGCGCCCTTATCAACGGCGCAGGCTTCGAGGGCTGCTTCGCCAGCAAGTGGGCTCCAGCAGGGCGGGTCAGGCGGCGACCAGTTCGCCGCTGCGGCGCGGTTCGGCCGGTTGGGGCACATCGCCGAACAGTGCCTTCTGCACCGCTTGCTGTGCCTGAAAGGCCAGTGCCGCACGTTCCTGGCCCTGACAGGCAATCGGCTTGAGCAGATGAATCTCCACCTGGCCCCGGTCGTGGGCGAACAGCCGCATCAAATGCGAGAGCAGGTCGTCGTCGCCAATGAAGGGCGCCAGGCTGTCGATCTGGCCATCGCGCAAATAACGGATCGCCACCGGTTGCAGCGACACTTCGGCGTCGATGGCACTGGCCAGCAGGCGGCCGTGGAAGGTCCGCAGGCCATGACCGTCGGTGGTGGTGCCTTCGGGGAACAACAGCAATGGATGCTGTTCCTGCAGGTGGCGGGTCATCTGCTTACGGATCAGTTGGCTGTCGCCGGCCCCGCGGCGGATGAACAGGCTGCCGGCCTTGGCCGCCAGCCAGCCGGCCACCGGCCAGGTGCGCACTTCGGCCTTGGACAGGAAGGACAGCGGCGTGAGCATGCCCAGCAGCGGAATGTCGGTCCAGGACACATGGTTGCTGACCCAGAGCATGGGCTGCCCGGGCAACTCGCCATGTACCGAGATCTGGAAGGGCAGGGCATTGCTCAAGCGCGCCATGAAGAAGCGCGACCAGCGCTGGCGCCGGACCATGGAATTGGCCACGCCCAGGCGCTCCAGCAGACCGAAGACACTGGCCATGCTCAGCCCCAGCGCCACCACCAGCAGAACCCGGGCGATGCGCCCGTAGACCCGCAGCCGGCGCATCAGACCGCCGCCTTGAAGTGCCGGGCGTAGCGTGGGCACAACTCGTCACGCTTGAGCAGGATGAATACGTCGGCGACCTGGAAATCCTCGTCCCAGCACGGCTCGCCGCAGATTTTCGCCCCCAGGCGCATGTAGGCCTTGAGCAGCGGCGGCATCTCGGCGATCACGTTGGACGGAATGTCCAGGCTCGGCAGCGGGTTCTTCGGTTCGGCTCGCAGGTGTTCGGTGCTCAGGTAGCGTTCGCGCAGGCGCTGCATGATCGCCTGGGCCTGGATGCCACCGTCTTGCATCGGAATGCTGGCGCAGCCCATCAGGTAGCTGTAGCCGCCCTGGTTGAGGACCTCCGCCAGTTCGCCCCAGAGCACGGCGATGGTGCCGCCGTTGCGGTAGGCCGGGTCGACGCAGGTGCGACCGATTTCGAGAATCGGCCCCTTGAGCTGCATCAGGCCGTGCAGGCTGAATTCCTCTTCGCTGTAGAAGCGCCCCAGGCTGCTGGCGGCCTGGTGGTCCAGCAGGCGGGTGGTGGCCACCAGGCGACCGGTGTTCAGGTCGCGCACACCGATGTGGCTGCAGTGAATGTCGTAGTCATCCATGTCCAGACCCCATTCCGCGCCCTTGAGCTTGGCGTTGAACTCGCCGCTGAAGACGTTGAAGCGCAGGGCCTGGGCTTCCTGCAGGGCCTGGGCGCCGATCAGGCGTTCGGCCTGCAGGCGGCGTTCAATGCCGGTGTCGCTGATGCGGGCGATCTGAGTCATTGTGAATCTCCGTGCGGGCCACTGACCCGCCTTGGGTTGCAGCCGATCGACTTTGTTGTGCAAAGTCAGGCTATGTAGCCCCGGTGTCATCGCCATGAAGCTTTGGTGATGCTTATATGACAGCCCCTGAGGACCTTCGAATGCCCTGGCAAGCCCTGCTCGAGAGCCGTGAACGACTGCCCGCCAACCCTGATCTGGCCGAGGGTTACGGGGCTTTGCTGGCCCATCTGGGAGCGGTCACGCCGTTTGAACTGGCGGTGCGCGGCGGGCGTCTGATGAGCGCCCCCGGGCTGGCGTTCCTGGTGGGTTACCAGGCGGCCTTGCGCATGTTGTGGCCCAGCGCGCCGCTCAGCCTGGGGGCGTTGTGCGCGACCGAACGTCACAGCCTGCGCCCGGCGGACATGCAGACCCGGCTGGAGGATTTGCGTCTAAACGGACGCAAGGATTTCGTCACCGCCGGCGATGCCGCCGACTGGCTGCTGGTGGCGGCCCGCAGCGAGGCCCCCGGGCAACCGGCGGCGTTGCGCCTGACCGTGGTCTATGCCGGGGAGCCGGGGGTCCAGGTCCAGACCCTGCCCGCCATCGGCCTGATGCCGGAGATCGGTCATGGCTGCCTGCTGCTGGACAACGCCGCTTGCGAACTGCTCGCCGGCGACGGCTGGGACGCCTATGTCAAACCCTTCCGCACCCTGGAAGACATCTACGTGCTGAGTGCCATGAGCGCCTGGCTGTATGGGGTGGGGCAGGACAGCGGCTGGCCGCAGCCTTTGCAATTGCAACTGCTGGCACTGCTGGCGGGGTGTGCCGAAGCCAGTCGGCAAAACCCGTCCTTGAGCAGCGGGCACGTTCTGTTGGGCGGCTTGTTCACCCAGTTCGAGGCCCTGAAGCCCGGGATCGATGCGGCCTTCGCCCAGGGCCCCGAGCCTTGGCGCAACCAGTGGTCCCGGGACCGGGGCCTGCTGGATCTGGCTGCCGGAGCCCGGGGCCAGCGCCTGGCCAAGGCCCTGGCGGCGTTTTAATCCCGGCCGAACGAGGCCCACCCTCACGCGGGATCGGCTTGCCGGTGAGCGGGGCCGAGCGTTGTGTACAAGGCCTGATCACGCCTTGGCTGACAGGCAAGCATGGCGCTGCAGTAAAACGGTCATCTGTCCTGTTTAGGCTCGGCCACTGACGTCGTTCGAGTGTCCTTCATGCGCAAAGCTCCGACCCTGCTGGCACTCCTGCTCCTGTTCGGCTTGCCGGCCTGGGCCGAGGAGTGGCCGGGGGAGCAATGGCGCCGGGCCCCGGATGTCGCCGGTCCGGCGCTCCAGGCGCTTGAGGACTACGCCTTCGTGCCCAGGGACGAGAAGTCCCGGCAAGGCATTCGCACCGACGCGTTGCTGGTGATCCGCGATGGCCAGGTGCTTTATGAGCGCTATGCCGGCGCCACCGGAGCGCAGACTCCCCATCTCATCTGGTCTGCCAGCAAGAGTCTGCTGGCGGTGGTGTTGGGCGTTGCCTTCGCTGAAGGCCGCTTCCAGCTGCAGGACCCTGCCGCGCAGTATTACTCGGCGCTGCAGCGGCATCCGAGTATCACCCTGGCCGACTTGCTGCACTGGGCCTCGGGCCTGGACTGGCAGGAAGACTACGAATACGCACCGCTCAACTCCTCGGTGGTGGCCATGCTCTACACCCGGGGCCATCGGGACATGGCCGCATTCGCCGCGCAGCAGGCAGCGGCCGCGCCGGCGGGGCAGGTGTTTCGCTACTCCAGTGGCGACAGCAACCTGCTGGCGGCCAGTCTGCGGGGGATGGTGGGCCCCGAGCGGTACGCGGACTATCCCTGGCACGCGCTGTTCGAACCCCTGGGAATCACCCAGGCCGTGTGGGAACGCGACGCGGCCGGCACCTTCGTTGCTTCGTCCTACCTGTACCTGACGGCTCCGGATCTGGCGCGCGTCGGCCTGTTGATGCAGCGCGATGGCCGCTGGCGCGACCGGCAATTGCTGCCCAAGGCCTGGGTCGATTTCTGTCGCACACCCTTTGCCGGCTACCGCGCCAACCAGGACGTGGCCGTGGCGGGCGGGCACTGGTGGCTCAACCGCGCGGTGGACGGTGCGCCCCGGCCCTGGCCGGACGCGCCGGCGGACACTTATGCGGCGCTGGGACATTGGGGCCAGGCGCTGTACATCCTGCCCGCCGAGCGCCTGGTGATCGTGCGCTATGGCGACGATCGCGATGGCAGCTATCGACACAACGAGCTGCTCAAGCGAGTCCTGGCGGCCTTTCCCGAGCCGAGTCCGCCATGAGGCGCCGGACCTGGGTGCGGCGTCATCCGCTGCTCGGCCTGTTGCTGCTGGCGCTGCTCCTGCTGCTGGGCTGGGGCTGGCAGCAGCGGGTGGCGTTGCAGGCCTTTCCCGACATCCTCGGGGCCTACACCGCCAAGGAGTACTGCTCCTGCCGTTACGTCATGCAACACCCCGCCGAAGACTGCCGCGCCTACGTGCGCCAGTACCTGCCCATCAGCGGTTTCAACGATGAGCCCCAGGCCCGGCGAGTCACCGCCAGCGCCCTGGGACGGACCCACGGCGCCTCCTGGCTGGGCCCCCGCGAAGGCTGCCGCCTCGATCCCTGATCCTCGATCAAGCCGCGCCGCAGATGATGTGTTCCATGCAGTGGAACCACATTTGATTGTCCTGTGCTGCGCCGCGCGGTTATCTGACGCAGCGCTTCGAGCAGGTCCGGCCCCTCGTGCAGCGCTCCGACAACAAGAACGGGAAGCCACCCGGCCCAGAGGAGATACGCCATGACCCGACACCAGCACATCCTTGCCTGGCTCAACGACATTGCCGGCGACCTGCGGGCCATCCGGCAGGACATTCATGCCCACCCGGAACTGGGGTTCGAGGAACAGCGCACCTCGGCGCTGGTGGCGCGTTGCCTGGAGGAGTGGGGCTACCAGGTGCATGCCGGGGTCGGCCGAACCGGGGTCGTGGGGGTTCTGCGCAACGGTACGGGCAGCCGCACCCTGGGGCTGCGGGCGGACATGGACGCCTTGCCGATCATCGAGAACACCGGGGTGCCCTACAGCAGTCGCCATGGTGGTTGCATGCACGCCTGCGGGCATGACGGCCACACCACCATCCTGCTGGGGGCGGCGCGCTACCTGGCCGCGACCCGCCGGTTCGACGGCACCCTGAACCTGATCTTCCAGCCCGCCGAAGAGGGCCAGGGCGGCGCCGAGGCCATGCTCGCCGATGGCCTGCTGGAGCGTTTCCCCTGCGACGCGCTGTTTGGCCTGCACAACATGCCGGGTCTGCCGGCCGGGCACCTGGGTTTTCGCGAAGGACCGATGATGGCCTCCCAGGATCTGCTCGAGGTGATAGTCGAAGGCGTCGGCGGCCATGGCTCCATGCCGCACCTGGCGGTGGACCCGCTGGTGGCGGCGGCGAGCATCGTGATGGCCTTGCAGACGGTGGTGGCGCGCAATATCGACACCCAGGAAGCCGCGGTGGTGACCGTCGGTGCCCTGCAGGCCGGCGAGGCGGCCAACGTGATTCCCCAGCAGGCGCTGTTGCGCCTGAGCCTGCGGGCCCTCAACGCACCGGTGCGCGAGCAGATGCTGGAGCGGGTCAAGGCGATCATCCGCACCCAGGCCGAAAGCTTCGGCTGCCGCGCCAGCATCGAACATCGTCCAGCCTATCCGGTGCTGGTCAACAGCCCGGAAGAAACCGAGTTCGCCCGGCGGGTCGGGGTCGAGCTGGTGGGGGCCGATGCGGTCAACGGCAACACCCCCAAGCTGATGGGCAGCGAGGACTTCGGCTGGATGCTGCAACGCTGCCCCGGCAGCTACCTGTTCATCGGCAACGGGGTGGCGCAGCCGATGGTGCATAACCCGGGTTACGACTTCAACGACGACATCCTGCTCACCGGCGCGGCCTATTGGGCTGCCCTGGCGGAAAGCTGGCTCAAGCCCTCCTGAGCCTTGCCGCTCCTGTGTTTCCGATTACCCCGGGCGTTACAGGCGCCCGGCACTTTTCCGAGCCCGGCCCAGGGCTCAAAAGTATCCAAGGAACGTCCCATGAGCACTTCGAGCCCCGCTGCTTCCAAGACCCGGCAGGTGGTAGCTGCCGTCGTCGGCAACGCCCTGGAATGGTACGACTTCATCGTCTATGGCTTTCTCGCCAGCTTCATCGCCCGCCAGTTCTTTCCGGCGGAGGATGAGTACACCTCGCTGCTGATGGCCCTGGCCACCTTCGGCGTGGGATTTTTCATGCGCCCGGTGGGCGGTGTGCTGCTGGGGATCTATTCCGATCGCAAGGGCCGCAAGGCCGCCATGATGGTGATCATCCAACTGATGACCCTGGCCATCGCGATGATCGTGTTTGCTCCCCACTACGCCGCCATCGGGCTGGGGGCACCCTTGCTGATCGTGGTGGCGCGCATGCTCCAGGGCTTCGCCACCGGTGGCGAGTACGCCAGCGCCACGGCCTATCTGGTGGAGAGCGCGCCGGTCCACAAGAAGGGCCTGTACGGTTCCTGGCAACTGGTCGGCCAGTGTCTGGCGGTGTTCAGTGGGGCGGCGATGGTGGCGGCGGTGACCCATTTCTTTTCGCCCCAGACCCTGGATCTCTGGGGCTGGCGCCTGCCGTTCGTGATCGGCCTGCTGATCGGTCCGGTGGGGCTGTGGATCCGCAAGTACATGGAGGAGCCGCAAGCCTTCGTCGAGGCGCGCAAGCAGGTGCGGGGCGATGGACCGGGGCTGTGGCAGGTGGTGTCGAGCCAGCGCCGGGCGATTCTGGTGTCCATGGGCCTGTGCAGCGGCAGCACCGTGTCCTTCTACGTGGTGCTGGTGAACATGCCGACCTTTGCCCACACCAACCTCGGCCTGCCCCTGGATCAGGTGCTGCTGGTGCAGATGTTCGCCGTGGCCCTGATGACCCTGGTGATCCCCTTTGCCGGGGCGCTGTCGGACCGGGTCGGCCGGCGCCCGGTGCTGATGGCGTTCACCCTGGCGTTTTTCGTCATGGTCTATCCCTTGTATGTGTGGGTCGCCGCCGCACCGTCCATCGAGCGCCTGCTGGTGATGCAGATACTGCTGTGTGGCGCCATTGGCGGTTTCTTCGGTCCTGGCCCCACCGCCCTGGCCGAGCAGTTCCCCATCGAGGTGCGTTCCACCGGCGTCTCCGTGGCGTATAACGTGGCGGTGATGCTGTTCGGCGGTTTTGCTCCGTTGATCGTGACCTGGCTGAGCCGGGTCATGGCCACGCCGGTGGCGCCGTCCTTCTATGTCCTGGCAACTTCGATCCTCAGTCTGCTGGGCATCTATTGCATGTACGACGCGGTCCGGGATGCCAAGCCCGATGCCCTGACCCTGGGAGGCGAGTCTTGATTCAGCACAAAGAAGCGGTGGCCTGCGAGCCCATCGTCGAACTGGATGCCCTGGCGCTGTCCCGGGCGATCCACGCCCGTCAGTTGTCCTGCCGCGAGGTGATGCAGGCCTACCTGCAACAGATCGAGCGCTACAACCCGCAATTCAATGCCCTGGTGTCCCTGGGCGATCCGGGCGAGTTGCTGGCCCAGGCCGATGAGCGCGACCGGCAACTGGACCGGGGGCAGTCCATGGGCTGGATGCATGGCATGCCCCAGGCGATCAAGGACCTGGCATCCACCGCGGGGCTGACCACCAGCCTGGGTTCGCCGCTGTTCGCCGAACAGGTGCCCCAGGTGGACGCCATCAGCGTGGCCCGGGTGCGGGCCAGTGGCGCGATCATCGTCGGCAAGAGCAACGTGCCGGAGTTCGGCCTGGGCTCCCACACCTACAACCAGCTGTTCGGCACCACCGGCAATGCCTACGACAGCCGCCTGAGCGCCGGCGGCAGCAGCGGCGGGGCGGCAGTGGCCCTGGCCCTGCGCATGCTGCCGGTGGCCGATGGCAGCGACATGATGGGGTCGTTGCGTAATCCGGCGGCCTTCAACAACCTGTTCGGCATGCGTCCTTCCCAGGGGCGGGTGCCCTTCGGCCCGACCCCGGAACTGTTCGTGCAGCAACTGGCCACCGAAGGACCGATGGGGCGCACGGTGGCCGATGTGGCGCGGCTGTTGAGCACCCAGGCCGGTTACGATCCGCGGGTGCCCTTGTCCCTCAAGGAGGATCCGGCGCTGTTGCAGGCGCCTCTGCAACGGGACGTGCGGGGCCTGCGCCTGGGCTGGTTGGGGGACTACAACGGCTACCTGGCCATGGAGCAGGGAGTGCTGAGCCTGTGCGAACAGGCGTTGGCCGACTTCACCCATCTGGGCTGCGAAGTGGAAAGCTGCCAGCCGGATTTTTCCATGGCGCAGTTGTGGGACTGCTGGCTGGTGCACCGGCACTGGCTGGTCCAGGGGGCTTTGGGGATGTTGCACGGCGACCCGGACAAACGCCGCTGGCTCAAGCCCGAGGCCCGCTGGGAAGTGGAGGGAGCGGCCAACCTGAGTGCTGCGGATGTGTACCGCGCGTCCCAGAGTCGCAGCGATTGGTACCGCGCCTTGCAGCGATTGTTCGAGCGTTACGATTTCCTGCTGTTGCCCACGGCCCAGGTGTTCCCTTTCGATGCACGGCAGGCCTGGCCAAGGCAGATCGATGGGCAGGAAATGGACACCTATCATCGCTGGATGGAAGTGGTGATCGGTCCGACCCTGGCCGGCCTGCCCAGCATCAGCATTCCGGTGGGATTCAACCTGGCGGGCCTGCCCATGGGCATGCAGATCGTCGGTCCGGCCCAGGCCGATCACGCTGTGCTGCAGTTGGCTTACGCCCATGAACAACTGACGCAATGGGTGCGCCAGCGCCCCCCGGGTAACCTGCTGTAACCAGGCAAGCGTCGCTGATAGGCTCCTGAGGCCCGCATCTTGCTGGGTAACGGCTTTACCCATTCTCAAGTCAGGGAGTTCGGACCATGGCCAGCAAGGTCGAAAGCGGCAGTGTGCGTTCCGTGGAACGGGCCCTGGGGATTGTCGAGTTACTCGGTCAGCACCAGGCCCTGGGGCTGGAGGAGTTGCACTACCTGACCGGGCTGCCCAAGGCGACGGTGTCGCGCATGTTGCTGACCTTGCAGGAGCAGGGCTGGATCTACCGGGGCTTGAGTGACCGGCGCTATCGCTTGAGCGCGCGCAGTCTGTTCGGCGACAGCCGACAAAGGTTCAAGCGCCGCCTGGTGGAGCAGGCGGTGCCCTGGCTGCTGGAATTGAGTGCACGCACCGGGCTGGTCAGCGACTTGTCGGGTTTCGACGGCGAGCACCTGGAAGTCCTGGAAAGCGCAGTGCCCCCGGTGTTGCGCAAGCGTTACCCGATCAACAGCCGGATTGTCGGCCAGCATGCCAGTCTGTTTCATTCGGCCATGGGCAAGGCGTGCCTGGGGGCCCTGGCCAGCGCTGAAGTCCAGCGGTTGGCCGAGCGCGAGCGAGTACCGGTCGAAGATCAGCAACAGGCTTGCGCCCAGTCCCAGCACCTGGGGTTTGGCCAGCGTACTGAAGGCCACTGGGAGTATCCGGTGCGCCTGCCTTTTCTGATCCGCGCCGTGGCCTTGCCGTTGCAGGCCGAAGGCCGGGTGATCGGCAGCATCGCCCTGCATTGGCCGATGGATTTGGCCTGTGTCGAGCAGGTGCGCAGTCGTCATTTGCGATTGCTGGCCGAAACCGTCGAACAGCTGCAGAAAACCCTCGCCTGAGCCGTTCCCGGGCGGCGCAGGCGCGCAATGCGTGATCCATGCTTGGCGTGACTGGCAGCGGGGCGCCGAGCAAGGCCCGGATCCGTCCGGCGCGAGCGCCGCAGGTTTGTTCCTGAACTAAAGCCGCGGCTTGCCACTCTATCGCAGGGCGCCGCCCGAGCACGGCGTTTGCCAGCCTTACGGCAGCCGGTTAAGGTGGCGCCTTCTGTTCAAGGGAGCTTGCATGCGTACGCCGATCCGCCTACTTCTCAGCCTGCTCGGGGTACTGGCGCTGCCGGTCCAGGCCAACTGGTACCTGGACAACGAGTCATCCCGCGTGTCCTTCATCACCACCAAGAACGCCAATATTTCCGAAGTGCAGCGCTTCCTGGTGCTGCACGGCAAGGTCGATGGCAAGGGCCAGGCGCTGGTGCAGATCGAGATGGACTCGGTCAGCAGCGGCATTCCTCTGCGCGATGAACGCATGCGCCAGGAACTGTTCCAGGTGCAGCAGTTTCCCGAGGCGCAGATCACCGCACACATCAACCTGCGCCCGATCAACGACCTGGCTCCCGGTGCACAGATCGAGCTGTTGCTGCCGGTCACCGTGACCCTGCACGGCCAGGAACACACTTACAACGCCGAACTGCTGGCCACCCGCCTGGATGACCGGCGCTTTCAGGTGGTGACCCTGGAACCCCTGGTGCTCAACGCCGAAGACTTCAACCTGGCCACGGGGTTGGACAGCCTGCGCAAGCTTGCGGGGCTTTCGGCCATCAGTTTCTCGGTGCCGGTGGGTGCGGTGCTGATCTTCACGGCGCGCTGAAATGCGCGCGGCGGTGTTTCCCTGGCGTGAAGGCAACCGCTTCGAGTTGCTGATCGATGGTCCCGAATTCTTTCCGCGCATGCTGCTGGCCATCGTCCGCGCCCAAGAGCAGGTGGAGCTGGAACTGTATCTGGTGGAGGCCGGGGCCTGCGCCGAGGCCATGGTTCAGGCCCTGGTCCAGGCCGCCGAGCGCGGGGTGCGGGTGCGTTGCCTGTTCGACGACTACGGCAGCCTGGCCTTTACCCAGCCCCTGCGCCAGCGCCTGACAACTGCCGGTGTCGAATTGCGCTTCTACAACCGCCTGAAATGGCGCCAGGGCCTGCTCAACCTGTACCGCGACCATCGCAAGCTGCTGTTGGTGGACCAGTCCCTGGCAATGGTGGGAGGCACCGGGGTCACCGATGATTTCTGGCAGCCCGAGCACAACAGCTGCGACTGGCATGAAGTGATGGTGGAGATCGCCGGCCCTGCGGTGCGTGACTGGCAGCGGCTGTTTGACCGGCAATGGAGTGCCAACCTGCACCGGGGGGCCTGGAAGCCCAGTGTGGATTTCGGCCTGCCCCATCTGCCGCGCGTTCCTGACTCGGGGGAGGGCATGGGCCGGGTGGCGTATGCCGACTCTCGCCAGCATCGCGACATCCTGCACTCTCTGATCCGCGCCCTGCACAGCGGCCAGCAGCGCATCTGGCTGGCAACGCCGTACTTCTTGCCCACCTGGTCGGTGCGCCGTTCATTGCGCAAGGCCGCGGCCCGGGGGATCGACGTGCGCCTGCTGCTGACCGGGCCGAACACCGATCACCCGGCGGTGCGCTATGCCGGGCACCGTTACTACCCGCGCCTGCTCAAGGCCGGCGTGCGGATCTTTGAATACCAGCCGCGGTTTCTGCATTTGAAGATGGCCCTGGTGGACGACTGGGTCAGCGTCGGCTCGTGCAACTTCGATCACTGGAACCTGCGCTTCAACCTGGAAGCCAACCTCGAAGCCCTGGATCCGTCGCTGACCCGCGCGGTGGCGGCCAGTTTCGAGGCGGATTTCGCTCAGAGCGAAGAGATCAGCCTGGCGCAGTGGCGCAACCGGCCGTTGTGGCGGCGGATCAAGCAGCGGATCTGGGGCTGGGTCGACCGTCTGGTGGTCAACCTGCTGGACCGGCGCGGCTGACCGTAGCCGCTGGCGCAGGCTGCGAACCGGCCGAAGGGACGCAACATCTCAAGATCGTCAAGCAAGGCCCTGCGGGCCTTTGCGCAGCCTCGCAGGCTCGGCAGCGGCTACAGGAATTGCGGGGGTTGTGGCGATTGCAGCGGCAGCCGGCCAGCGCAGGTCATGCGCCGGCCGGTGTCAGGGGTCAGAGCAGTTCGAAGCTCTGTTGCTTGACGTCCTGGGAGTCCAGGCCGATCTGCACATTGAAGTCGCCCGGTTCCGCGGCGTACTTGAGCTGGGCGTTGTAGAACTTCAGGTCGTCCTCGGTGATGGTGAAGTGAATGGACTTCTCTTCACCGGCCTTGAGCATGACTTTCTGGAAGTTCTTCAATTCCTTGATCGGGCGGATCATCGACCCGGCCACGTCCTGGATATACAGCTGCACCACGGTTTCGCCGTCACGCTTGCCGGTGTTCTTCACGGTCACGCTGGCGTCGAGCTTGCCGCTCTTGTTCAGCGTGGTGGAGGACAGGGCCATGTCCGACAGGCTGAAGCTGGTGTAGCTCAGGCCATAGCCGAACGGAAACAGCGGGCCGGTGGTGTCGTCGAAGTATTGCGAGGTGTAGTTGCCCGGCTTGCCCGGGGTGAACGGCCGGCCAATGGTCAGGTGGTTGTAGTAGGTCGGGATCTGCCCCACGGTGCGGGGGAAGGTGATCGGCAGCTTGCCCGACGGGTTGTAGTCGCCGAACAGCACGTCGGCGATGGCGTTGCCACCTTCGGTGCCGCTGAACCAGGTTTCCAGGATCGCGTCGGCCTGCTGGTTTTCTTCCAGCAGCGACAGTGGCCGGCCATTCATCAGCACCAGCACCAACGGCTTGCCGGTGGCCTTGAGCGCCTTGATCAGGTCGCGCTGGCTGGCGGGAATCAGCAGGTCGGTACGGCTCGAAGACTCGTGGGACATGCCCCGCGATTCGCCCACGGCGGCGACGATCACGTCCGCCTGTTTGGCCGCCTGGACCGCTTCGTCGATCATCTGCTGCGCCGGGCGCGGGTCGTCCACCACTTCCGGGGCATCGAAGTTGAGGAAGTTCAGGTAGTCCACCACCTTCTTGTCGGCGGTGATGTTGGAACCCCGGGCGTACACCAGTTGGGCCTTGTCGCCCAGCACATTGCGCATGCCGTCGTAGAGCGTCACCGACTGCGCCGGCACGCCGGCGGCGGCCCAGCTGCCCATCATGTCGATGGGGGCCTTGGCCAGCGGGCCGACCAGGGCGATCTTCGCGGTTTTCTTCAGCGGCAGGGTGTCGTTGTGGTTCTTCAGCAGCACCAGGCTGCGGCGGGCGATGTCCCGGGCGTCGCTGCGGTGCAGGCGGCTTTCGGCGTTGGTGTCGGCCGGGTCGTCCTCGGCCTTGCCGATGCGCACGTAAGGGTCCTTGAACAGGCCCATGTCGTACTTGGCCGCCAGTACTTCACGCACGGCGTTGTCGATGTCCTTCTGCTCGATCTCGCCGGACTTGAGCAGCCCCGGCAGCTCCTTGCCGTACAGCGAGTCGTTCATGCTCATGTCGATGCCGGCCTTGATCGCCAGCTTGGCCGCTTCGCGACCGTCCTTGGCGACGCCGTGGCGGATCAGCTCGATGATCGCCCCGTGGTCGCTCACCGCCAGGCCCTTGAAGCCCCATTCCTTGCGCAACAGGTCGTTCATCAGCCAGGTGTTGGAGGTGGCCGGCACGCCGTTGATCGAGTTCAGGGCCACCATCACCCCGCCGGCACCGGCGTCAATGGCTGCGCGGTAGGGCGGCAGGTAGTCCTGGTACATCTTCACCGGGCTCATGTCGACGATGTTGTAGTCGCGACCGCCCTCCACCGCGCCATACAGGGCGAAGTGCTTGACGCTGGCCATGATGCTGTCCGGCAGGGCCGGGCTCTGGCCCTGGTAGGCATTGACCATGACCTTGGCAATGCGCGAGACCAGGTAGGTGTCCTCGCCGAAGCCTTCGGAGGTGCGGCCCCAGCGCGGATCGCGGGAGATGTCCACCATCGGCGCGAAGGTGATGTCCAGGCTGTCGGCGCTGGCTTCCTTGGCGGCGATGCGCCCGGAGCGGCCGATGGCGTCCATGTCCCAGCTGGACGCCAGGGCCAGGCTGATGGGGAAGATGGTCCGGTGGCCGTGGATCACGTCATAGGCGAAGAACATCGGGATCTTCAGCCGGCTGCGCATGGCCGCGTCCTGCATCGGCCGGTTTTCCGGACGGGTGATGGAGTTGAAGGTGCCGCCGATATTGCCCGCGGCGATTTCCTTGCGGATCAGCTCGCGGGGCATTTCCGGGCCGATGCTGATCAGGCGCAACTGGCCGATCTTCTCTTCCAGGGTCATGCGCTTGAGCAGGTCGTTGATAAAGGCGTCTTTGTTTTCCAGGGGGACCGGGGCAGATTCGGCCAATACAGGGTGACTGGCCAGGCTGACCAGAAGGCCCAGCAAACACAGCTTATTCATGAATAGTGTTCTCAAGGGCTCAAGACCGACGCATGAGTGACGCGTCGAACAGCCAAAATTTAGGGAGCGACTATTGTTGTTCAGATAAATCCAGCACACTTCAGGCCGTGTGAAAACCACTGCGTTCGGCAATACGGCGTTAAAAACAGGCTCGTGCGCGAGTCCGATCGGAATGCTCATGTAGGCTCCTACACTTCGCGTCCTCGCCTGTTTTTGCCTTGTCTTGCCTTCACTCGCGACGTTTTCACACCGCCTTATTTCTGAACTCTTTTTCGCGCTGGGCATCTTTTAGCCCATCAGCCCGATGCATTCCAGTGGCGCAGGCAGATTTTGCCCCACAGGATGTGTGAAAACGGGCAAAAGATTCTTTTCCATCAGGTTGTGCAAGGAGCCCCACCCATGAACATCACCCAAAGCCTGCGTTCGAGCTGGCCTGTCGCTGCCCTGTTGCTGCTCACCAGCCTGCTCAGCGGCTGTGGCATCAACAACATTCCGACCCTGGACGAGCAGGTCAAGGCCGACTGGGGCCAGGTACAGAACCAGTACCAGCGCCGCGCCGACCTGATCCCCAACCTGGTGGAAACCGTCAAGGGCTACGCCAAGCACGAGGAAGAAACCCTGACCGCGGTGATCGAGGCGCGGGCCAAGGCCACCTCGATCCAGGTGGACGCCAAGACCCTGGACAACCCGGAAAAGCTCAAGCAGTTCCAGCAGGCCCAGGACCAGTTGAGCGGAGCCCTGAGCCGCCTGATGGTGGTGTCCGAGCGCTACCCGGATCTCAAGGCCAACCAGAACTTCCTGGCCCTGCAATCCCAGCTTGAAGGCACCGAGAACCGCATCGCCGTGGCCCGTCGCGACTTCATCCTGGCGGTGCAGAAGTACAACACCGAGATCCGCACCTTCCCCGGCCGCCTGTGGCACAGCCTGATGTACAGCGACCTGCCGGTGCGTGAATCCTTCGAAGCCACCAGCCCTGACGCCGACAAAGCGCCGCAAGTGAAATTCTGATGGCCCTCGGGCAGCGCGTGCTACGAGGCGCGCTGCTGTGGCTGGGGCTGGTGAGTGGCGCCGTACTGGCGCAACCCTCAGGTTCAACACCCATGGATGGGGTGCCGTTGCGTGCGACGCAGCCCTCTGTCCAGGTCGGGCCTGCACCGGCCACGGCCACGGCGACAGCGGCACCGATTGCAAGCCTGTTCCCCCCGTTGACCGGGCGTGTGGTGGACACCGCCCAGTTGCTGACGCCTTCGGCGCAGGTCTACCTGACGCAGATGCTCGAACGGCTTGAACAAAGCACCAGCGACCAGGTGGTGGTGGTCACGGTGCCGAGCCTGGGCGGCTACAGCATCGAGGAGTTCGGCCTGCAACTGGGCCGGCACTGGGGCATCGGCCGCAAGGACAGGAACAACGGTGTCCTGCTGCTGGTGGCCAAGGACGAGCGCCAGGTGCGGATCGAGGTGGGCTACGGGCTGGAAGGGCGGATCGACGATATCTGGGCGCACCTGATCATCAACGACTCGATCATTCCGTACTTCAAGGATGAGCTGTACTCCTCCGGGATCATTACCGGCACCACCTCCATCGTGCGTCTGCTGGAGCCCAACAGCACGCGGATGCTGGAGCATCGCTGGGTGGTGCAGAGCTGGTACCAGCAGATCGAATGGCTGTGGTGGTTCAAGCTGGTGTTTTTCTCGGTGTTCGTCGGCGTGCCGCTGGTCGGGCTCTTGCTCTACACGCGCGACGACGGTGAAGCGGCAAGCGCCGGGCGGCGCGACACCGGCGATGACTCGTCCAGGCGCGAGCCCAGGGCCGAGCGCGACAGCAGTGCGAGCAGCGGTTCATTCGACTGGTTCGACTCCAGCAGCTCCAGCTCCAGTTCCAGCTCGGATTCGGACAGTTTCAGGGGCGGCGGTGGCAGTTTTGGCGGTGGCGGGGCGTCTGGCAGTTGGTAGTACACGCGGACAAACATTAAGGATGAGGTGCTGATGCGACTCTATAAAATCGGCCTGGTGCTGTTGCTCTGGGTCTTCGCGGTCTCGGCCCAGGCCGAACTCAGGTTCCCGGCCCTGACCGGGCGGGTGGTGGACGACGCGCAGATGATCGAGCCGAGCGTCCGCGCCCAGCTGACTCGGGAACTGCAAGCCCACGAACAGGCCACCAGCGAACAGTTGGTGGTGGTGACCCTGCCGGACCTGCAAGGCGCCAGCATCGAGGACTACGGCTACCAGTTGGGGCGCCACTGGGGCATCGGCCAGAAGGACAAGAACAACGGCGCGCTGCTGATCGTCGCTCGGGACGAGCGCAAGCTGCGCATCGAAGTGGGCTACGGCCTGGAGGAGCGCCTGACCGACGCCCAGGCCTCGGTGATCATCAACCAGGTGATCACTCCGGCGTTCAAGACCGGGCAGTTCAGCAAGGGCATCAGCGACGGGGTTTCGGCCATGCTCCTGGTGCTCGGCGGCACGCCGCTGGACGAGCCGGCCACGGCCTACGACAGCGGCGGCGAGAGCAGTCCGCAGGACGATTTTGTCCAGCGTCACCCGTGGCTGTTCCTCTTCATGGTGCTGCTGTTCATCCTGGTGGTGATGGTGGCGCAGGCGCTCGGTTTCATTACCACCACCAGCGGTCGCGGCGGTGGTGGGGGTGGTTTCGGCGGTGGCGGTTTTGGTGGTGGGTCCGGCGGTGGCGGCTTCAGCGGTGGCGGCGGCAGTTTTGGCGGCGGCGGTTCCTCCGGCGGCTGGTAACTCAAAATAAAAAGCGGAAATCCAACGACATGGCATTACTCAGTGAATACGAACAACGGCAAGTGGCCGAAGCCATTGCCCGGGTGGAGCAGCAGACCGACGCCGAACTGGTGACAGTGCTGGCCGCCCGGGCCGACGACTACGCCTATATCCCGCTGCTCTGGGCCAGCCTGCTGGCGCTGGTGGTGCCGGGGCTGGTGCACTACGCCACCGGCTGGCTGAACATGCACCTGTTGCTGCTGGCGCAATGGGCGACCTTCATCGTGCTGTGCCTGGTGTTTCGCCTGCCGCGGATCACCACCCGGCTGATCCCGCGCTCGGTACGTCACTGGCGGGCCTCCAACCTGGCCCGGCGCCAGTTCCTCGAACAGAACCTGCACCACACCGTGGGCGGCACCGGGGTGCTGATCTTTGTCAGCGAAGCCGAGCGCTACGTGGAAATCCTCGTGGACGAAGGCATTTCCAAGCGTCTGGATAACAAGCAGTGGAACGGTATCGTGCGCAACTTTACCCAGCAGGTCCGGCAGGGCCAGACCCTGCAGGGCTTCCTCGACTGCATTGAGGCCAGCGGCGAACTGCTCAAGGCCCATGTGCCCCTGACCCAGGTGCGCAACGAATTGCCCAACCGCCTGGTGGTGCTCAACTGAGCCCCTTGGGGGCCGGCTTGCCGGCCCATGGCCCTTGAGCCTTGCACTGCCCTGGGGAGACGGTTTTTTTACCGTCGGGTGAATAACTCCGTGCCCCGACGGGGTTTGCTCCCTAAAATACCCGCCACTCCCTGATTCACACCCCGCATCGCCCGAGGCACCTGCCCCCATGTCCGTTACTGCTCCTTCCGCCCGCTCCGCGCCGGATCATCACGCCCAGTTCCTGCAATTGCTCGACACCAGCCTTGCGCAGAACGCCTTTATCAAGCTGGTACTGGCCAAGCACGTGGGCCCGGAAGCGGACCTGCAACGCCTGATCATCAAGCAGCTGACGGTCAAGGAGCAGCCGTGCCTGTCCTTCGTCTATCGCTACAAGACCCGCGACATCACCAAGAACTTCACCTTGGACGAAGGCAGCGCCGCCATCGCCGAGCTGCTGCCGGCTGCGTTCAAGAACGCCCACCTGCTGACCCTGACCGATGAAGTGCAGCTGGAATACAGCAAGAAGGGCAAGAGCTCGCTGTTCAGGGGCAAGCCGCAAACCCAGCGCGATGTGCCGTCGGCCGAGCACAACCGCGAGAAGAACCGGTTCCTCGACCTCAGCCGGCCGTTCCTCGCCGACCTGGGGGTGACCAACAAGCAGCACGAGCTGATTCCGGCGATGTCGCGCAAGTGGAAGCAGATCAACAAGTTCATCGAAGTCTTCAGCCACGCCCTGAGCAGTTCGCCGATCAAGCTCGATCAGCCGGTACGGGTGGCGGACTTCGGTTCCGGCAAGGGCTACCTGACCTTCGCCATCCACGACTACCTGCGCAACACCCTCAAGGTCGAGGGCGAGGTGACCGGCGTCGAATTGCGCGAGGACATGGTGACCCTGTGCAACGCCGCCGCGCAGCGCCTTGCGCACCCGGGTCTGGTGTTCAAGTGCGGTGACGTGCGCAGCGTGGCCCCCAGCCAGCTGGAGGTGATGATCGCCCTGCATGCCTGCGACATCGCCACCGACTACGCGATCCACACCGGCATCCGCTCCGGCGCGGCGATCATCATGTGCTCGCCGTGCTGCCACAAGCAGATCCGCCAGCAGATCCAGAGCCCGGCGCTGCTCAAGCCGATGCTGCAATACGGCCTGCACCTGGGGCAGCAGGCGGAGATGGTCACCGACAGCCTGCGGGCCTTGTTCCTCGAAGCCTGCGGTTATGAAACCAAGGTCTTCGAGTTCATCTCCCTGGAACACACCAACAAGAACAAGATGATCCTGGCGGTCAAGCGTGCCGAACCGGTTGACCCGACCCCGCTGCTGGCCAGGATCGAAGAACTCAAGGCCTTCTACCAGATCAGCGAGCACTGCCTGGAAACCCTGCTCAAGGCAGACCAGCAGTTGTAAGTGACAAGCGACAAGCCGCAAGCCGCAAGCCAGCCACTTGCCGCTTACAGCTTGCCGCTTACAGCTTGCCGCTTGCCGCTGTAGTACCAGGCTATTACCCGGGCTGGCGTAATGGGACTACCTTGAGTACTTCTTCCGCCCACGTCTTTCCCTGAAAGGAGTCCACTCCATGGCCGCGAAAAAGATCCTCATGCTGGTTGGCGATTACGTCGAAGACTACGAAGTGATGGTGCCGTTTCAGGCGCTGCTGATGGTCGGTCACACGGTGCACGCCGTGTGCCCGGACAAGCGCGCCGGGCAGACCGTGCGCACGGCGATCCACGACTTCGAGGGCGACCAGACCTACAGCGAGAAGCCGGGGCACCTGTTTGCCCTCAACTTCGACTTCGCCCAGGTCAACTCCGCTGATTACGACGCGCTGCTGATCCCCGGCGGACGCGCTCCGGAATACCTGCGGCTGAACGCCAAGGTGCTGCAACTGGTCCAGGAGTTCGACCAGGCCTGCAAGCCGATCGCCGCGGTGTGCCACGGTGCGCAACTGCTGGCCGCGGCGGGCATCCTTGAAGGCCGCGAGTGCAGCGCCTACCCGGCCTGTGCCCCGGAAGTGCGGTTGGCCGGCGGCACCTACATCGATATCCCGGTGACCGAAGGCCACGTCCAGGGCAATCTGGCCACCGCCCCGGCCTGGCCGGCGCACCCCAGCTGGCTGGCCGGTTTCCTGGGCTTGCTGGGCACCAAAATCACCCTGTAAGCGAGGACCACGCCATGTGCGAGCTGTACGTCAAGGCCGACCCGATTCTCTACGAGTCCCGCTCCCGTTCGCTGCGCATCTGTGGCGTGGTCACCACCTTGCGCCTGGAAAACCAGTTCTGGGACATCCTCAGCGAGATCGCCGAAGCCGACGGCATGACCACCAACCAGCTGATCGCCAAGCTGTATGAAGAGGTCATGGACTACCGCGGCGAAGTGGTGAACTTCGCTTCCTTCCTGCGGGTCAGTTGCACCCGCTACCTGAGCCAGCGGCGTACTGCCGCGCCCGATCTCAGCCTGGTGCGGCGCAACGCACTGTAGCCGCTGCCGCAGGCTGCGAACGGCCCGCAGGGACGCGGGTTTCTGAAGGCCGCTCAAGGTTTGGCGGGCGATCGCCAAGCAAGGTCCAGCGGACCTTTGCGCAGCCTCGCGGGCTCGGCAGCGGCGCCCGGGCTCAGCTGATTTTGCTGAGGAAGCCCGGGAGTTGCGGTTCCGGGAGCACCGCCAGCACTTTGAGGCGTTGCAGCATGCGCTGGCGGGCGCGTTGCAGGTGTTCCCTGAGGTTCAGGGCGGCGGCGTCGAAGGCACCGTGCAGCAACAGTTCGAGAATCAGTCGGTGCTCGGCGAGCATCGCCGGGTCGGCACCGATGCCCAGCAGGCGGTAGAAAATCCGGTTGATGATCATCGGGCTCTGGGCCTGGCGGATCAGCGCTGCCATCTTGCGGTTGTGCAAGCCGCTCAGGCAGTGCTGGTGCAGGTCTTCTTCCAGGCGCTCCAGCACCTCCAGGTCGCAATGCTCGGCCTGTTGCGCCTGGGTCACCCGTTCCAGCATCTGTTCCAGGTGCTCGCGCGCCAGGCCCGGGGCGCTCTGGCGCAGGGCCTCGGGTTCCAGGCAGGCGCGCAGTTCGTAGTCTTCGGTGACTTCGCGAGCGGTCAGCGGCCCGGCCAGCCATTGAGAGTAGGGCTCCTTTTCCACCAGGCCGCGATCGCGCAGGCGCATCAGCGCCTCGCGGACCACCGCGCGGCTGACGCCGTAGTGCTCGGCGGCAGCCTGTTCGTCGAGGCGGAAGTGGCCAAAGGCGATGCAGGTGGAGAGGGCGCCGCTCAGTTCCTCGTAGATCCGTTCTCCCAGGGGGCGGGTGTCCACCAGTTCTTCATCGCTGGCCAGTCCCAGGTGCGCATGGCTCAGGGGCAGGCGCAGCGGTTCGATCTCCAGGCCCTGGGGGTTGATCAGGTAGCCGCGGCCATCAAAACGGCTGATCAGGCCTTCGCCGTGCAACAGGTCGAGGGCCTTGCGCACCGGCACCCGGCTGGTGCCGAACAGTTCAGCCAGCGGCGCTTCCAGCAGCACCAGGCCCTGCAGGGCGGTGCCCTGGAGGATGGCGTCGCGCAATACCTGACGGATCATGGCGTAGCGCGATGCGGTGCGCGGGTCCTCTGCTGACACTGCTTTCATCGGTTCCTCTAGGGGGCTGGGCGGCGATGGCCGGGGATTCTCTCACAGTTGCCGAGTGTCACTGAGTGCCACGTTTGCCTGCCCCGTCCTGGGGCCTTCATGGCCGGGTTGTTACCTTTCTGCACCAAAATGTACTTTTTAATAAAAGATACATTATTTCATTGGCATGAGCAGACGCGAGGCTTTTCTCCGTCGGTGGCTCAGCGGCCTGTCTCTGCAACCCACTCTGCCTCGATATTCCAGGGCCATTTCCAAGTTTTCGGAACGGGTGACGAGGTGCGCGGGCTCTTGAGCTGGCACGGAATCTGCTCTGAATAAAATGTACATTTTAATAATTAGTACATTTTATCGATTTGCGGAGTGAACCATGCATCCAGATTCGTTGAGCGACGCCACGGCGATGGCCCAAGCCTTCGCCCAGGGCCGCACCGATCCGGTCCAGGTCCTGGAGCAGGCCCTGGCGTTGGCCGAGGCGACGCCCCATGTGTTCATTTCCCTGTGCCCGGCCCGGGCCCGGCGCGAGGCCGAGGCGGCTGCCGCCCGGTGGCGTGACGGCCAGCCGCTGAGCCTGCTGGATGGCGTGCCCCTGGCCTGGAAGGATCTGTTCGACCTCGCCGGCAGCATCACCACCGCCGCCGCCCAGGTGCGGCGCGATGCAGCGCCGGCCGGCGTCGATGCGCCCAGCGTGCGGCAGTTGTGCCGCGCCGGGCTGGTCAGCCTGGGCAAGACCAATCTCAGCGAATTCGCTTACTCCGGGCTCGGCCTGAATCCGCACTTCGGCACCCCGATCAATCCCCACAGCGATGCCCAGCCACGGATTCCCGGTGGCTCTTCGGCAGGTTCCGCCGTGGCGGTGGCCGCCGGTATCGTGCCGATCGCCATGGGCACCGACACCGCCGGTTCGATCCGCATCCCCGCGGCCTTCAATGGCCTGGTGGGCTACCGCGCCACATCCCGGCGCTATGACCGCGACGGGGTGTTTCCCCTGGCCCACAGCCTCGACAGCCTCGGGCCGCTGACCCGCAGCGTGCGCGATGCCTGGGTGATCGACGCTCTGCTGCGCGGTGGCGACCCACGGCAACTGCCGCTGCCGCGCAGCCTGGCCGGGCAGCGCTTCTGGGTCGATTCGCCAGTGCTCGACGACAGCCGCACCCAAGCGGCGGTGCGCGCCAACCTGCTGCAGGTGGTCGAATGCCTGCAACAGGCCGGGGCGCGGGTGGAGCAACGGCCGCTGCACAGCCTGCAAGCCACCCTGCAACTGATCCAGGAACACGGCTGGCTCGGCGCCGCCGAAGCCTTCGCCCTGCACCAGCCGTTGCTCGACAGCGAGTACGCCGAGCAACTGGACCCACGGGTGCGCCGGCGCCTGGAAAGCGCCCGGCAGATGCCGGCCAGCCAACTGTTGCGGCTGTACCAAGCGCGGCGCCAGTTGCAGCAGCAAATGCACGACGAACTGGACGGCGCGGTGCTGATCACCCCCAGCGTGGCCCATGTGGCGCCGCCCCTGGCGCCCCTGGAGCAGGACGACGAACTCTTTGCCCGGACCAACCTGGCAACCCTGCGCCTGACCATGCCCGGCAGTTTCCTCGACATGCCCGGGGTGGCCCTGCCCAGCGGCCGCGATGCCCAGGGCCTGCCCACCGGGTTGCTGCTGAGCCTGCCCCAGGGCCATGACCAGCAGTTGCTGAACACGGCCCTGGCGCTGGAGGCGGTGCTGCCGCGCTAGGCCCCGACGATTTTTTTCCAACAACAAGCAATCACTGGAGGCCGCTCATGGCTAAAGAAATTCTCTGTGCATTTGGTGTCGATGTGGACGCGGTGGCCGGCTGGCTCGGCTCCTACGGCGGCGAGGATTCGCCGGACGACATCTCCCGGGGCCTGTTCGCCGGGGAAGTCGGCGCGCCGCGCCTGCTCAAGCTGTTCGAGCGCTATGGCCTGCGCACCACCTGGTTCATCCCCGGGCACTCCATGGAAACCTTTCCCGAGCAGATGAAGGCCGTGGCTGATGCCGGCCACGAGATCGGCGTGCATGGCTACAGCCACGAGAACCCCATCGCCATGACCGCCGAACAGGAGGAGATCGTGCTCGACAAGTCCATCGAGCTGATCACCCGAGTCACCGGCAAGCGCCCCACCGGCTACGTCGCGCCCTGGTGGGAATTCAGCAAGGTGACCAACGAGCTGCTGCTGAAAAAGGGCATCAAGTACGACCACAGCCTGATGCACAACGACTTCCACCCCTACTACGTGCGGGTCGGTGACAGCTGGACCAAGATCGACTACAGCCAGCACCCCGACACCTGGATGAAACCCCTGGTGCGCGGCCAGGAAACCGACCTGGTGGAGATCCCGGCCAACTGGTACCTGGACGACCTGCCGCCGATGATGTTCATCAAGAAAGCGCCCAACAGCCACGGCTTCGTCAATCCGCGACACCTGGAAGAAATGTGGCGCGACCAGTTCGACTGGGTCTACCGCGAGCATGAACACGCGGTGTTCACCATGACCATCCACCCCGACGTCTCCGGCCGCCCGCAAGTGCTGTTGATGCTCGAACGCCTGATCGAACACATCCAGAGCCACGCCGGCGTGCGTTTCGTCACCTTCGACGAGATCGCCGACGACTTTATCCGCCGCCACCCGCGCAACCGCTGATCCCGGCCACTTCATCGAGGCGTGATTGATGTCTATCTATAACAAGCTCGACCTGACTGGGTGGAAACCCCAGCAGCTGACCCCGGACCAAGTGCGCTTCGCCACCTGGATCGCCTTCTTCGCCTGGGTCTTCGCGGTGTACGACTTCATTCTGTTTGGCACCCTGCTACCGGAGATCGGCCGGCACTTCGGCTGGGGCGAGGTCGAGCAGGCCGAGATCGCCACCTGGGTGGCGGTGGGCACCGCGGTGGTGGCCCTGGCCATCGGGCCGCTGGTGGACAAGCTGGGGCGGCGCATGGGCATCATTTTCACCGTCAGCGGCTCGGCCATCTGTTCGGCGCTGACCGCCATCGGCGGCGCCTGGGGCAAGTCGCCGCTGATCCTGATCCGCTCCCTGGGCGGCCTGGGTTACGCCGAGGAAACGGTGAACGCCACCTACCTCAGTGAGCTGTACGCGGCGTCCGACGATCCGAAGCTGGCCAAGCGCCGGGGCTTCATCTACAGCCTGGTGCAGGGCGGCTGGCCGGTGGGGGCGCTGATCGCCGCCGGGTTGACCGCGGTGCTGCTGCCGATCATCGGCTGGCAGGGCTGCTTCATCTTTGCCGCGATCCCGGCCATCGTCATCGCGGTCATGGCGCGCAAGCTCAAGGAGAGCCCGCAGTTCCAGATCCACCAGCGCATCAGCCAGTTGCGCAAAAGCGGCTCGGTCAGCGAGGCCCAGGCGGTGGCCCTGACTTACGGCGTGGACTACGACGAGCACAGCAAGGCCGGGCTGGCCGCGGCCTTTCGTGGCCCGGCGCGGCGCGCGACTTTGGTGATCGGCGCGGCGATCCTGCTCAACTGGGCGGCGATCCAGGTGTTCAGCGTGCTGGGCACGTCGGTGATCGTCAGCGTGCACCACATCTCCTTCGAGAACTCGCTGATCATCCTGGTGTTGTCCAACCTGGTGGGCTATTGCGGCTACCTGAGCCACGGCTGGATGGGCGACAAGATCGGCCGGCGCAACGTCATCGGCCTGGGCTGGATGCTTGGCGGCCTGTCGTTCGCCGGGATGCTCTACGGCCCGAGCAACCTGCCGATGGTGGTGGGGCTCTACAGCCTGGGCCTGTTCTTCCTGATCGGCCCGTATTCGGCGGCGCTGTTTTTCATCAGTGAGAGTTTTCCCACCAGCATCCGCGCCACCGGCGGCGCGATCATCCACGCCATGGGCCCGATCGGTGCGGTGGTGGCGGGCTTCGGCGCGACCCAGGTGCTGTCCGCCGGTGGCGACTGGCAGACCTCGGCGCTGTATTTCGGCGCGCTGCCTTGCTTTCTCTCCGGTGCGCTGATGTTCGCCGCGCGCCATGTGCGTCCTGAAACCGTTCAATAAGGAAACTGATCCATGACTCGACAAGTCGCCTTGATCACCGGTGCCGCCAGCGGCATCGGCCAGGCCCTGGCCGTGGCCTATGCGCGCTGCGGCGTGGCGGTGGTGGGCGGGTACTTCCCCGCCGACCCCCATGACCCGCAAACCACCCGCGACCTCGTGGCCGAGGCGGGCGGGCAATGCCTGATGCTGCCCCTGGACGTTACCGACAGCGCCTCGGTGGACGCCCTGGCGGAACAGGCGGCGTCGCACTTTGGTCGTCTCGATTACGCGGTGGCCAATGCCGGCCTGCTGCGCCGTGCGCCGCTGCTGGACATGACCGACCAGGCCTGGAACGCCATGCTCGATGTCGACTTGACCGGAGTCATGCGCACCTTTCGCGCGGCGGTGAGGTACATGGGCGAGGGCGGTGCCCTGGTGGCGATTTCGTCGATTGCCGGCGGCGTCTACGGCTGGCAGGACCACGCCCACTACGCCGCAGCCAAGGCCGGGGTGCCGGGCTTGTGCCGCTCGCTGGCGGTGGAACTGGCGGCCAGGGGCATTCGCTGCAACGCGGTGATCCCGGGGCTGATCGAGACTCCGCAGTCCCTCGACAGCCAGAACTCCCTGGGCCCGGAAGGGCTGGCCAAGGCGGCCCGGGCGATTCCCCTGGGGCGCGTCGGGCGAGCCGATGAAGTGGCGTCGCTGGTGCGTTTTCTCACCAGCGACGAGTCCAGCTACCTGACCGGGCAGAGCATCGTCATCGATGGCGGCCTGACGGTGCGCTGGCCGGATTGAACCCACGGTGTAGCCGCTGCCGAGCCTGCGAGGCTGCGCATCGCTCTAATGCCAAACCTTCAACGTCCTCAAATCAGCCGCGCCCCTTCGGGGGCGTCCAGGGGCTGAGCTTTTTTAAGGAGTGCTGCACATGCAACACCTGCACAACCGCCGCGCCGTGATCACCGGTGCCGGCAGCGGCATCGGCGCCGCTATCGCTCGGGCTTATGCCGTCGCCGGTGCCCGCTTGCTGCTGGCCGACCGCGACCCCGCGCGCCTGGCCGAGAGCGCCCAAGCCTGTCGCGAACTGGGCGCCGAAGTCGTCGAATGCGTGGCCGATGTCGGCAGCGTCGAAGGCGCCCAGGCCGGGGTCGATGCCTGCGTCGAGCATTTCGGCGGCATCGATATCCTGGTCAACAACGCCGGCATGCTGACCCAGGCCCGTTGCGTCGACCTGTCCATCGAGATGTGGAACGACATGCTGCGCGTCGATCTGACCAGCGTCTTCATCGCCAGCCAGCGGGCCTTGCCCCACATGCTGGTGCAGCGCTGGGGGCGGATCATCAACGTCGCCTCGCAGCTGGGGATCAAGGGCGGCGCCGAGCTGACCCACTACGCCGCGGCCAAGGCCGGGGTCATCGGCTTCACCAAGTCCCTGGCTTTGGAAGTGGCCAAGGACAACGTGCTGGTCAACGCCATCGCCCCGGGACCGATCGAGACGCCGCTGGTGGCCGGCATCAGCAGTGCCTGGAAAACCGCCAAGGCCGCCGAACTGCCCCTGGGGCGTTTCGGCCTCGCCGATGAAGTGGCGCCCACCGCGGTGCTGCTGGCCAGCGATCCGGGGG
Source organism: Pseudomonas sp. Os17 (assembly GCF_001547895.1). Classification (NCBI taxonomy): domain Bacteria; kingdom Pseudomonadati; phylum Pseudomonadota; class Gammaproteobacteria; order Pseudomonadales; family Pseudomonadaceae; genus Pseudomonas; species Pseudomonas sp. Os17. The sequence goes on from NZ_AP014627.1 coordinate 1,536,838, forward strand.
GCAACCTGTTCGTCGGCCAGACCCTGGGCCCGAACTCCGGCGACGTCATGCCATGAAGGAGGGTTGAACATGTGCGGCTTATGCGGGCTGCTGGGCGAAGACGTGCACTGGAGCGATCCCCTGGGGGATGAACTGCCCCGGCGCCGCGAGCGCTTGCGCAGGATCGCCGCGATCAACCGGGTGCTGGCGCCGTTGCGGCTCAAGGTCGAGGACTTCCAGGGCTCGGCCTACTTGCTGCTCGGGGCCACTGGACGCCAGGAGCTGGCCAGCGGCCTGGAGCAACTCTGGAGCCTGGCCGAGGCCATGCTGGGCCGGCCCCTGGACCCTCTCGACCCTGTGCTTCTCAAACACCTGGAGCAACAGCCATGAGCATGCCCCTGAACGTCATCACCGGGTTTCTCGGCAGTGGCAAGACCACCTTGCTCAATCGTCTGTTGCAGGACCAGAGCCTGGGCGACACGGCGTTGCTGATCAACGAGTTCGGCGATATCGGCATCGACCACCTGCTGGTGCAGGAGGTGGCGCCGGATACCGTGTTGCTGCCCAGCGGCTGTGTCTGCTGTTCGATCCGCGGCGAGTTGAAGGAGGCGCTGCTGGAGCTCCTGGCGCGGCGTAGTCGGGGCGAGGTTCCGGCCTTTCGCCGGGTGCTGCTGGAAACCACCGGGCTGGCCGACCCGGCCCCGATCCTGGCCACGGTGAACAACGATCCGCAGTTGCGTGGGCGGGTGCACATCGGCTTGCTGGTGACCCTGGTGGATGCCAGCCACGCGGCGTTGCAGGAGCGCCTGCATCCGGAGTGGCTGGCCCAGGTGGCGGCCGCGGACCGCTTGTTGCTGAGCAAGACCGACTGTGTCGACGAAGCGACCCAGGCCGCCTTGCGTGAGCGTCTGCAACGGCTCAACCCCGGGGCGCCGCTGTTGCTGACCCGGCAGATCCGGAGCGGTGACCAGCTGTTGCTGGGCGAGGGGCTGCGCGGGGCGACGGCCGAGCGGGAGGTGGCGCGCTGGCAGTTGCAGCGGTCGTTGACGGTCGCCCCTGCGTCCCATGGCGCGGCGCAGGTGTGCAGCCTGGAGTTCGAGCAAGCGCTGGATTGGGTGGGCTTCGGGGTCTGGTTGTCGATGCTGCTAAGATGCCACGGCGAACGAATTCTGCGGGTGAAAGGATTGCTCAACGTCAACGCCAGCCAGGCCCCCATCGTCATTCATGGCGTGCAGCATTGCCTGCATGCTCCCGTGCATCTGCCACGCTGGCCCAGTGCCGATCATCGCTCGCGGCTGGTGTTTATCCTGCGCGGGCTTGAGCCCGAGCAACTGCGCCATTCCTTCGAGGTGTTCGCCCGCAGCTTCGCCCCGCTCGCCGGGGAGAGTGCCTGATGGCCGCGACGCAACCGGTCACCCTGCGGGTACTGGGCACCTCGGTGACCCTGCTCGAATCCCTGCGGCTGCGTGCCGAACAGGACCTGGGCATTCGCCTGGTGTATCAGGTGCACGATGTGGAACAGGCCCAGCGCATCGCGGTGATGCAGCCGGACAGCTACGACCTCTACGACCAGTGGTTTCACAACGTCGATTTCGTCTGGCCGGCCCAGGCGATCCAACCCATCGATACCCGGCGCATTGCCCTGTGGCACGAGATCAACGACCTGCCCAAGCGCGGACGCTTGTCCCCCAGCGATCGCCTGGGCAGTGGCAGCGTGCCCAGCGAGCGGCTCTACGTGCAGCACGACGGCAGCCTGGGCAGCACGGTCAGCGAGCGCATCAGCATGCTGCCGCTGACCCACAACGCCGACAGTTTTGCCTACCGCCCGGAGCGCCTGCCGGCCGGGTTCAGCAGCGCCAACGAAAGCTGGGGCTGGCTGCTGGAGCCGGCCTGGAGCGGGCGCATCGCCTTGCAGAGCGACGCCGCGATCGGTGCCCTGGATGCCGCCCTGGCAGTGCAGGGCTGTGGCCTGGAGTCGTTCAAGGACATCGGCAACCTGAGCATCGAGGAGATCGACCGGCTGGCACAGATCCTGGTACGCAAGCAGCGTGAAGGGCATTTCGCCGCGTTCTGGTCGGACGACGAAGAAGCCGCGCAACTGATGCTCAGCCCGCGCATCGATATCCAGAGCCTGTGGTCGCCGACCCTGATGCGCCTGCACCGCGCCGGGGTCAAATACCGTCTGGCGGTGCCGCGGGAGGGCTACCGCGCCTGGTTCGGCGGCCTGTCGTTGTCGCGCCATGCCCAGGGCGCGGTGCTGGACGCGGCCTACGCCTATCTCAACTGGTGGCTGTCGGGCTGGCCCGGAGCGGTGATGGCGCGCCAGGGCTACTACATCGGCAACCCGGCGCGTACCCGTGATCACCTGAGCAGCGCCGAGTGGGATTACTGGTACGCCGGCAAGCCGGCCCGGGAGGAGTTGCCGGGCAGCGATGGCGCGCCGCTGATCGAGATCGGCGAGACTCGCGACGGCGGTTCCTACCCGCAGCGCATGGGGCACATCGCGGTGTGGAACTCGGTGATGGACGAGCACAACTACCTGGTGCGGCGCTGGGGCGATTTCCTCCGGGCGGGCCGGGCGGCGGGCCGCGGCAAAGGCTGAGGACTAGAGCCCCAGGCGCGCCAGCTGGCGCAGGTCGGCGATCACCGCCGGGTTGCCGCCTTCGAGCACGTCCAGGCGCATTTGCGCAATCAGCGATTTCAGCAGCTCGGTCTGGGTCATCCGGGTGGCTTGCAGCAGGCGCGCGAGATCCTCGGCCACATAGTGGTTGACCTTCAGCGACAGGCGTTTCATGGCCGGCACGGCCGGCAACTGGCGGGCCTCGGCCTGTTCGGCCAGGTACGCGGCGAAGCTCTCATGCACCTGCTTCAGGGAAGACGCCGGAGGAGCGCTGAAGTAGTAGCTGAAGAACAGTTTGCGCATCTGCACCCCGGCGTCTTCGGCCACCGAGTGCAGCGCCGCATCCAGCACATCGAGGTAGACCGCCGGCAGCCGCGCCTCGATGGAGGTCAATGACTGCTTGCGGGCTTCCTTGATCGCCGGCGTCGACTGGGGCGGGATGGCCACCACCGTGGCGCACAGGTCGCAGACCCCCACCAGGACCTCCCGGGCCTGGCCGTTGCCGTCGCTGAAAGGGACGTCGCGGCGGGTGTAGGTGATGCCCACGACCTGTTGGCAATGCTCACAAAGCGCCTTGCCCCGGTCGCCCTGCAGATAGAGTTTCATGGGTTGCCCTCATCGGTGAACGCTGATGAACCAGGTTTCTGGCTCGATAAAGTAGAACTTGATGTACCAGCCCGCCTTCTTCAGCACATGGACGGCAAGGTCCGGGACGCTGTGGTGGGCACTGCAATGGTGGTCGGTGCCCTTGCAGGCGCCGATGACCTCGATCAGTTGGCCCGCCGAAACCTCGCCAGTGGCCAGCAGGTTCTTGACCTCGATCGAACCGCGCGCGGCATGCAGATAGTTGCCGCTTTGTAGTGCATTGATCAGGTCCCGCCTGACCTTCCTGAAGCCTCTGTCCATGATGCGTTCTCGGTTGTACGACAGTCATCGTACATAATCAATGGGACGTTGACTGAAAGTGCCCAACGGCCTTTCAGCGGTGTTCAGGGGGGAGTCGATCTTAGCCCGGCAGGCGCGGGCGGCAGGGTCGGGTTAATGGCTTGCAATACATCGGTGATGGCCAACGGCTGGCCTGCTGCGGTGCGTCCGATGCACCGCAGCCAGTGGCCGTCAGAAGAAGCGGGTCACGCTGATCTTGGCGTTGCGTCCGACGCTGTAGGCGTTGTCGCCGCTGAGGGCCGGGCGGTAGTCGCGGTTGAACATGTTATCCAGGGTGAAGTTGACTTCGGTGCCCTTGAGGTAGGCCTGCTGGGGCTTCCAGTTGGCGAACAGGCCCTGCACGTTGTAGCGGTCATTGCCGTACTGGTCCCAGTAGGAGTCGCCCAGGCTGCTGGCCGGGCCACTGGGGTATTTGTCGCTGGGCAGGCGGTCGGTCTGGCGCACCCACTGGCCCTGCCAGCCGACCTGGGCATCCCACTGGGGAATCTTCACTCCCAGGGTCGCCACCCATTTGCGCGGCGGAATGTCCCGAGCCCAGACGTTCGGCCCCCAGGGGTTGGTGTAGGCGCCCTGGTGCTTGCCGGTGATCCAGGAGTAGGACAGGGCGCCGAACAGGTAGCTGGAGTCGTAGTAGCTTTCGACTTCGAAGCCCTTGATGGTCAGGTCGCCGATGTTGCGATACACCGACATCGGCGACCCCTTGCACACCTGGGCGATGCTCTTGCCGGTGCTCAGTTGTTCCGCGCAGCCGATCCCGGTGGCCTTGAGAATCTCGTTGCTGATCTTGTTCTGGAACACCGTGGTGCGGATCTGCAGGTTGTCGTTGTCGGCCAGCACCTTGGAGAAGTTGTGGAGGGTCCCCGCGCGCAACGCGGTGATGCGCTCCGGGTCCAGGTTGCGGCTGGTGGCCGAGCGGGTGCTGCCGGGGGCCTGCACTTCGTACTGCTCGTCGATGACCGGTGCGCGCCAGGTCTTGCTGTAGTCGGCGAACAGCGCCAGGTTCGGATTGACGTTCCAGAACGCCGACAGCCGTGGCGACCAGCCGGTGTAGGTCTTGTCGCCGTAGTCATGGCCGTCCTTGGGGTTGGTGCTGTTGTACAGCGGCGCGTCGTTTTCCTGGCCACGGTTGCGCACATGGTCGTAGCGCAGCGACGGGGTCAGGGTGAAGTCCCCCAGGGTCACCGCGTCCTGGATGTAGAAGGCGTTGTTGTCGACCTTGCCATGGGGCATGAACCCCGGCTGGTAGTGGCCGTAGTTGTACTTGGGCACTTCGTAGGTCTTGCCCGGCATCCACATGTCCACCTCGCGGGTGTGTTTGCGGATCTGCGTGCCGAGGGTCAGGGCATGGTCCAGGGAACCGGTGCTGAAGCGGCTGATGTTGGTCACTTCGAGGATCTTGTCCTCGTAGCCCACGGTGATCTTGCGACCGCCGGTGACCGGTTGATAGAAAGCGGTCGGGCCGCGTTCGTCGGTCTGATCGGTCGTGGAATTGGAGTACTGGACCTTGAGATCGATCCAGGGGTTGTCCACCGGCTGGTACTCGTACTTGGTCAGCCAGGTGGTGTCGATGGTGTTGCGCTGGGCCAGGTAGCGCTTGGTGGCGCCGTCGTAGCCGTACTTGTCGATGTTGGCCTTGCTGGGGGGCGCCGGGTAACTCTTGGCCGAGAAGGGCGCCCAGATGTCGCTGTCGGAGCGCATGTAGCTCAGGCCCAGGCGCTGCTCGTCGGTCAGTTGCATGTTGAACTTGAACAGCTCGCCTTCCAGGTCCTGGGCGGTGTTGGGCTGGCGCTTGGGGTTGATCAGGTATTCATTGCGCGGGTCGGGAACGGAGCTGGCCAGCTTCATGTCGTCGCCGTCGCGCTTGGTCCAGTAGGCCAGGGCATCGAAACGATGATCGTCGGAACGGCCATACACCGCCGAGGTGTAGGCCTGTTGATGGTCGTTGCTGCTGTAGCCGTACTTGACCATGGCGCCTGCGTTGTGCCCGTCCTGCAACAGGTCCGGGGCGTCCTTGGTTTCGGTGTGCACGGTGCCGCCGAAACCGCCGTTGCCGGTCTTGGGCGAGTGCGGGCCCTTTTCCACTTCCACCCGCCGGATCAGTTCCGGCTCGATGAAAATCACTCCCTGCTGGTAGCGCTCAAAGCCGCTCTTGGTGGCGCCGTCGACGGTGATCGGCACGTCCTCGGCGTCCCCCAGGCCCCAGATGTTGATGGTCTGGCCGCCGGGTTTCAGCGAGCCGCCGAGGCTGACGCCGGGCAGGGTGTCGATCAGGCTGACCACGTTGTTGGACTGGTGGCGATCGATTTCCGCCTGGTTCAGGGTCGAGCGGCCGACACTGGCGGCGTCGACCTCGGTGCCGTTGCCGATCACGCTCATGGCCCCCAGTTGCAGGGCCGAGCCGCTGCTGACGCTGGTTTCGGCGGGGCGCACGACGTAGGTGTTGTCGACCTTCAGCAGATTGAACGGGCCGCCCTGGAGCAGGCTGCGGATCGCCTCTTCGGGGCTGAAGTCCCCCTGCAGGGCCGGTGCCTTGGCGTTGCGCAGCAATTGCTCATCGAACAGCAACTGGATCTTCGCCTGCTGGGCGACCTGACTCAGGGACGCGGCCAGGGGCTGCGCCGGCAACTGGAAATGCAACGGCCCGGCCTGGACCTGCAGGCTGAAGGCCAGGCAGGCGGCGAGCAGGGTTGGGCGGGTACGGACTAACGGAACAGGCAAGAACGCGCGAAACATGACATCCCCCAGAGCGGCTTAAAGGCCAGAAAGGCGCTGCGGACAGAGCGCAGACAGGAGGAAGACGCGGCAGTGAAAAAATACCTCATATGCGAATGCAAAATATTCTCATGTATTGCTCAGCGGGCTTCGATCTTCAACTGACCGTCGGCCTGGACCCGGGTTTTCACCGGAATCAGGGCGGGCAGGGCCTTGACCAGGGCATCCGGGTCGTTGACGTCGAGGTTGCCGGACACCTTGTAGGCGCCGATGGAGCCCTCGGCCAGTTGCACCGGCTGCCGCCGATAGAGGTTCAGCTCGTCCACCAGGCTGGCCAGGTCGCGGTTGCGAAAGGCCAGGCGCCCGCTGCGCCAGTCGGCCACTTCGTCGCGGTCCAGGGACTGTTGGCGCAAGGTGCCTTGGTGCAGGTCGTAGACCGCCTGCTGCCGGGCCCCCAGCAGGGTCAGTTCCCCGGGCTTGCCGTCCGGGCTGAATGCCACCTGGCCGTGGGCCACGCTGACTACCAACTGGCGCTGACCGCGGCGCACGTCAAATGCGGTGCCCACCACCCGGACCTTGGCCGCACCGCTGTGCACCCACAGCGGGCGCTCCTGGTCGGCGGCGACCTCCAGGTACAGCTGGCCCTGCTGCAGGTAGATATCCCGTTGCCGGGCGCTGAAATCCACCTTCACCTGAGTATTGGCATTGACGTAGAGGGTGCTGCCGTCCGGCAGCTTGAAGGCTCGGGCGCCCTGTTCCTGTGCCGCGATCTGCTGCCGGTAAGGCGCCTGGGGTGTCCCCAGGTTGAGCGCCAGCACCGCGCACAGCACCGCGGCCGCCGCTGCCAGGGCCGGCCGCCAGAGCGGCGTCTTGCGCCGGGGGAGCGGTACGGGGCGGTTCAGCTGCTGCAACTGCGCCAGATCGACCCACAACTGCTCGAACTCGGCATAGGCCCGGGCATGGGCCGGTTCACTGATCCAGCTGTCGAACGCCTTGCGCGTGGCCCGGTCCGGATCATTGCGGTTACGGGCGAACCAACTGGCGGCCTGGGCATCGATCTGCTCGCTGTCGAGGTCGTCCTGGGGGCCGGAAAAGCGGGTCATTCAGGCTGCTCCTTGCCATTTTCTCGTTGTAGGTGTTGCTTGCAATGCAGCAGGGCAAAGGCGATGTGTTTCTCCACCATGCTCACGGAAATCCCCATGCGCTCGGCGATCTGCGTCTGGCTCAGCCCCTCGAAGCGGTGCAGCATAAGGGCTTCGCGGCGCCGCGGCGAGAGCTGGGCGAGGACTTCTTTCAATTGTTCCAGGCGTTGCAGGCGCTGGGCGGCGGGCAGTGGCTCGTGCTGTTCGTCGGCCAGGGGCTCAGTGTCCAAGCCTGACTCGGGATGGACCTGGTGATGCACCCTGGAGCGCACCTGCTGGCGCCGCCAATGATCGCGCAGCAGGTTGCGTGCCATCTGGAACAGGAAGGCCCGGGGCTGTTCGACCTGGTCCCGGTCCCGGTAGTCGAGCCATTGGGTGAACACGTCCTGGGTCATGTCCGCCGCGTCGCTGGCGTTGTCCGTGCGTTTGCGCAAGAAATGCAGGATGTCCGCATAGAACCCGCGGACAGAGTCCGCCAGTGCAGAGTCGGGCTTGGAGCGAGACATGGATATCCTTCTTGACGACGCGGTGAGCACAAGGTCGCGAATGATATCGAGAATTATTGCTATTTGTCACTTTGGCAGAGTGACGATCAACCGGCACCGCCTACGCGTCCGAAATACCCCTCCTCGCAGGAGCGGGCTTGCAGCGAAGGCGACCTTGCGAGCGATGCCAGGCTTGCGGCCTCTTCGCCGGCAAGCCGGCTCCTACAAGAGGAAGCAGGCCTGTAGGAGCTGGCGTGCCAGCGAAAGCCCCCTCTAAGGCTCAGATCACGAAGAAACCGTGGGTGCCGTCGCGACGCAGTTGCTCCACCAGGCCGAATTCCCAGTCCAGGTAGCCCTGCATGGCTTCTTTCGGGTTGTCGGTGCCTTCATACGGGCGCCGGTAACGGTCGATCCGCGGCGAGGCCAGTTGCTGGCGGCTTTCCTCGACGGGCAGGCCGGCGTCGATCCAGGCCGCGGTGCCGCCGCTGAGCAGGAACACCGGGCGCTGGGTCAGGGCCTGCAACTGGGGCACCACGAAACGCGCCAGCAGGCTGCTGCCGCAGGTCAGGACATAGCGTTCGGGCTGGGGCAACTGGGCCAGGGATTCCTGCAACTGGCTGGGCAGCACCCACCAGGCCCCGGGGATGTGGCGTTGCACGTAGTTGGCGCTGGCAGTGAAATCCAGCACCAGGGTGCCGGGCTGCTCCAGCCAAGCGGCCAGGGTCCGCGGGCTGATTTCTTCGGCCGACGCGGTGTCCGGCAGCGGTGCCTGCCAGGGCCCGCGCACGCTGAAGTCGCTGTCGCGCAGGCCGTCGAGCACCGCCACTTGCCAGCCCATCTGGGCCAGCCAGGAGGCGCTCATGTTGGCCCGTACCCCGTCGTTGTCCACCAGCACCAGGCGCGCACCGCGCACGCTGGCGAAGTGATCGGTTTCCTGCACCAGTTGCCCACCGGGCGTGGAACGGGCGCCGGGCAGGTGGCCGGCGGCGAATTCTTCCGGGGTGCGCACATCGAACAGATAGCTGGTGCGCTTGGGATCGGCTTGCCAGCGCCGCCACTGGGCCAGGTCGATGCGCGCCACATCGGCCCGGTCCGCGACCGCCCGTGCCGCCGTTTGCGCCTCGGCCCGCCGCTCTTCGTCGACCGGCCGGAAGCGCCGAGTCTGGCCGTGCTCGAGTTTCTGTCCGGCCAGGGTCCAGCCGATGGTGCCGTTGCGCAGGGCCGCCACCGGATTGGGAATGCCGGCGTTGACCAGGGATTGGGTGCCGATGATGCTGCGGGTGCGTCCGGCGCAGTTGACCACCACCTGTGTCCGCGGATCGGGGGCCAGCTCGCGCACCCGCAGCACCAACTCGGCGCCGGGCACGCTGGTGCTGCCGGGAATGCTCATGGTCTGGTACTCGTCGAAACGCCGGGCATCGAGCACCACCAGGTCGGCCTGCCGGTCGAGCAGCGCTTGCAGTTCCTCGGCGGCCAGGGACGGGGTATGGCGCTCGGCTTCCACCAGTTCGCCAAAGGACTTGCTCGGTACGTTGACGTCCTTGAACAGCTCGCCACCGGCGGTGCGCCATCCGTCCAGGCCGCCTTCGAGCAGGGCGACGTCGCTGTAGCCCAGTTGCCCCAGGCGGCTCGCGGCGCGCTGGGCCAGCCCTTCGCCCTGGTCATAGAGGGTGATCGGGGTGTCGCGCCGGGGGATGCGCGCATAGGCCTCCAGCTCCAGTTTCGACAGCGGGATATTGGCCGCGAACAGCGGGTGGGCTTCGGCGAAAGGCGCCTCTTCACGCACGTCGATCAGCGCCAGTTCCTGGCGGTCGAGCAGGGCCTGACGGATCTGCGCCGGGCTGCGGGTAGGGAAATCGGTCATTGCGGGGGCTCCTTCGACAAGTCCCAGAGGTTAGGCAGCAAGCGGTTGGAATAACCGGAGATAAACGGCTTCTCGTGACCTTCGGCGGTGTACACGGCCCGGCGTACCGCGCCGATGTTGGCGCCGTACACGTGGATGCTGATGGACACCCGATCGGCGTAGGCATTGCTCACCTGATGGATGTCGCCAATGCGTGGCGACACCGCTTCCACTTGCCCCGGTATCAGGCGAATCGGAGCCCCCGCAGGTTGCAGGCGGCCGTCCGTCAGGCGCTCGAAGCCCTGGCTATCCTCGGCGCCGCGGAGCATGCCGATCAGGCCCCAGACCCGGTGATCGTGGATCGGCGTGCGCTGCCCCGGACCCCAGACGAAGCTGACGATGGAAAAGCGCTGGCGCGAGTCGACATGCAGCAGCCATTGCTGATAGTGCTGCGGGTCGGGCTGGGCGAATTCGTCGGGCAGCCAGTCGTCCTGGCTCACCAGGCGCTGCAGCAGGTCGGCGCCTTGCTCCAGTATCCGGGGCTCATCGGGATGGCCGTCCAGCAGCTCGGCCAGGGCGGCGATGAAGTCCCGCAGGCGGGCGAAGTTGGGGGTATCGATAGCGACTGTTGCGGCGTTGTGGGGCATGGGCTCCCTCCGTGGACATAAGGCAAAGGACGCGAACTACACGGGCGAGCTAAAAGGTATTATTCTTATCGAACATTTTTCCAGTCATTTATTATGCGAAAAAAGAATGAAGATAGATGATCTGAACGCGTTCGTGGCGGTGATTCGCTGCCAGACCATCAGCCAGGCGGCCGATGCCCTGCAGTTGACCCAGCCGGCCATCACCCGCCGGGTGCAGAATTTCGAGGAAGCCCTGGGGGTGGAACTGCTGGACCGCAACACCAAGCCGCTCAAGCCCACCAGCATGGGCTTGCGGGTTTACGGCCAGTGCCTGGAAGTGCTGCGCAGCATCGACGCCCTTAACGAGCTGGTGGCCAATGACGGCGCCCCCAGCGGCGCCTTGCGCATCGGCGTGCCGCAGACCATTGGCGACGTGGTGCTGCTGGATGCCCTGAGCCAGCTCAAGAGCCTCTATCCGCAGTTGCAGACCTCGGTAGCCACCGGCTGGGGCAGCCACCTGCTGAACAAGGTCGAGAACGGTGAACTGGACGTGGTGGCCGCGCTGTTTCCCGCCGGCAAGGTATTCCCCGAAGGGGTGGTAGGGCGCTCCCTGGGCAGCATGAATCTGGTGGTGGTGGCGGCCAAGGGCGAGGTGCGCAAACGCTCGTGCAAGCTGGCCGACTGTTACCAGCGCGGCTGGGTGCTGAACCCCGACGGCTGCGGTTTTCGGGCCGGCCTGCAACGAGCGTTGAGCGCCCAGGGCCTGACCTTGCAGATCAACCTGGAAACCTTCGGCACCGAGCTGCAACTGGGGCTGATCGCCAATGGCCTGGGTTACGGTCTGGTGCCGCTGCCGCTGCTGGAAAACAGCAGCCACCGGGACAAGCTGGAGATCGTCCCGGTCAGCGACTTCAAGCCGGTGATCGACCTGTGGCTGATCCACCCGCGCTTTCTCGGCAACCTGCAGGAGCCGGTGAGTCTGTTCGGCGAAATGGTCGCCGCTCGCGTCGGCTAGCCACGGGTGCGGCGCCAACCGGCTGCGTACGAGCTGGCTTGCCAGCGAAGGTGCTGGCAAGGGCGGCACAAGGCTCAACGGCCCTTTCGCCGGCAAGCCGGCGCCTACGGGGTTATCCTTTGTTTGCATATATATCTGTTTGATGAATGCATTTTTTGTATATTAAGTTAGAACCAAAACGAATTTCACGGACGTTTTTTATGTAGTTAGCATGGGGCTCGAACGCGCTGAAATAGGGATGTTGAAATGCCTGCGCAAGCCCCGCTCTCCTTGTATGCCCGCTGGACCGAGCGCCCCGGAGTGAAGTTCCTCGGCAATCTGTCGCTGCGCCTGATCAGCCCGCTGTTGCTGCTGTTGCTCTGGGAGCTGGCGTCGCGCAGCGGGCTGTTTCCGGCGCGGATCATCGCCGCCCCCAGCACCATCGGCGGCACCCTGTGGCAGATGCTCGGCAGCGGCGAGCTGGGCGGGCACCTGTGGGTGTCCCTCCAGCGCGCCCTCAGCGGCCTGGCCATCGGCGTCAGCCTGGGCACTGTCCTGGCCCTGGTGGCGGGGCTGTCGCGGCGCGGCGAGATCGCCATCGACTCGCCGATGCAGATGCTGCGCACCCTGCCGTTCCTGGCCATCGTGCCGCTGTTCATTCTCTGGTTCGGCGTGGGCGAGACGCCGAAGATCGCCCTGATTGCCCTGGGCACCACCTTTCCCATCTACCTGACGCTGTTTTCCGGCATCCGCAGCCTGGACCCCAAGCTGCTGGAGGCGGCAACCCTGCTCGGCCTCAAGCGCTGGGAACTGATCGTCCACGTGATCCTGCCCGGAGCCTTGCCGGCGTTCTTCGTCGGCCTGCGCTACGCCTTCGGCATCAGTTGGCTGGGGCTGGTGGTGGTGGAGCAGATCAACGCCAGCGCCGGCATCGGCTACCTGGTCAACGACGCCCGGGACTTCATGCGCACCGATGTGATCGTCATCTGCCTCTTGGTCTACAGCGTGCTCGGCCTGGGCATCGACGGGCTGGTACGCGGCCTCGAACGTTGCGCCCTGGCCTGGCGCCCGACCTTTATCAGGAACTGACCCATGACTGTGTCATTGCCCCACCCGGGCCCCGTGCGCGGCGCCGTCGAATGCCGCGGGGTGACCCGACGTTTCGCCGGGCAGGCGGTACTCGACAGCCTGGACCTGAACATCGCCCCGGGGGAGTTCGTCGCCTTGCTGGGCAGCAGTGGTTCGGGCAAGACCACCTTGCTCCGGGCCCTGGCCGGGCTGGAACCCATCGACGAGGGCCGGTTGCAGGTGCCTTCGGCCATGGCCGCGGTGTTCCAGGAGCCACGGCTGATGCCCTGGAAGCGCGTGTGGCGCAACGTTGCCCTGGGCGTGCGTGGGGCTGGGGTCCGCGAGCGGGCCGAGGCGGCGCTGGGCGAGGTCGGGCTGGCCCATCGGTTGGGCGCCTGGCCCGGCACCCTGTCCGGCGGCGAGGCCCAGCGCGTGGCCCTGGCCCGGGCCCTGGTGCGCGAGCCGCAGCTGTTGCTGCTGGATGAACCCTTCGCCGCCCTCGACGCCCTGACCCGGATTCGCATGCATCAACTGATCATCCGCCTGTGGCGGGCGCACACCCCGGCGGTGCTGCTGGTGACCCACGATGTCGACGAGGCGCTGCTGCTGGCCGACCGGGTGCTGGTGCTGGCCAACGGGCAAATCGCCGAACAACTGCCGATCCGCCTGCCGCGTCCGCGTCAGGTGTCCGCCCCGGGGTTCCAGCCGCTGCGTGCGCGGTTGCTGCAACTGCTGGGCGTGGAAACCGAGGCCGAGCCGGCCGTCGACATCTCCCACCCCTTGAGCAGGACTGCCAGCCGATGAGCCTTTCCAGCGTGCAACCGTCTTCGTCCGTGTCCCGTCCCGTCCCTGATCCGGACTCCAGCGAGTTCGCCGACCTGCTGCAGCAGTTGAGCGAGGAGTTCGCCGCCAGTGCGGCCCATTACGATCGCCACAGCGAGTTTCCCCACGCCAACCTGCAGCGCCTGCACCAGCATGGCCTGCTGGCCCTGACCGTGCCCCGGGCCCTGGGCGGCAGCGAGGCGACCCTGGCCCAGGCGCGGCGGGTGATCGGCGCCGTGGCCCGGGGCGAACCTTCCACCGCGCTGGTGCTGGTGATGCAGTACCTGCAGCACACGCGCCTGCAACAGAACAGCGCCTGGCCCCTGCACCTGCGCCAGCGCGTGGCGCGCGAGGCGGTGCAAGAGGGCGCCCTGATCAATGCGCTGCGGGTCGAGCCGGACCTCGGCACCCCGGCCCGGGGCGGCTTGCCGGCCACCCTGGCGCGCCGGGTCGAGGGCGGCTGGCGGCTCAGCGGACGCAAGATCTACTCCACCGGCATTCCCGGGCTGACCTGGCTGGCGGTCTGGGCCCGCAGCGACGATGCCCAGCCGCAGGTCGGCACCTGGCTGGTGCACCGCGACAGCCCCGGCATCCGCGTCGAGGAAACCTGGGACCACCTGGGCATGCGCGCCACCGGCAGCCACGACGTGATCTTCGATGAAGTGTTTGTGCCCATGGAGCACGCGGTGGACATCCAGCCGGCCAACGTTCCGCGCCCCTCGGAGCTGGACAGCAAGGGCGTGCTCTGGCTGGCGGTGCTGCTGTCGGCGATCTACGACGGCGTGGCCCGCGCCGCCCGTGACTGGCTGCTGGGCTGGCTGGCCCAGCGCGCCCCGGCCAACCTCGGCGCGCCACTGTCGAGCCTGCCGCGTTTCCAGCAGCTGATCGGGCGCATCGACGCCTTGCTGTTGAACAACCGGGTGCTGCTCGATGCCGCCGCCGAAGGGCGGATCGCCCCGGGCGAGGCGACCCAGATCAAGTACCTGGTGACCAGCAACGCCATCAGCGCCGTGGAGCTGGGCATCGAGGCCATCGGCAATCCCGGGCTGGCCCGGGGCAACCCCATCGAGCGGCATTACCGTGATGTGCTGTGCAGCCGGATTCACACGCCGCAGAACGACGCGATCCTTGGCGCCGTGGGCCGCGCCGCCTTTGCCTTGCCCAGCCGGGGAGCCCAGGTGTGACGCGCATTGCCAGCCAGCTCGACGAGGGCTTCAACCAGCAACTGCGCCAGTCGCTGCCAGGCGTCGAGGTGCTGAGCTTGCCCCGAGGGCTGCCCAGTGATCTGCCCGGGGATGTTCAGGTGCTGCTGGCGGCGCCCCATGCCGATTTTCGTGATGCTCCAGAGCCGCCTGCGGGCTGGCCCTTCGGCCTGCGCTTCGTGCAATTGGTGACCTCGGGCCTGGATTATTTCCCCCGTTGGCTGTTCCAGGATCTGCCGGTGGCCAGCGCCCGGGGCAGCACCGCCGAGAGCATTGCCGAGTTTGCCCTGGCGGCGATCTTCGCCGCGGCCAAGCAATTGCCCCAGGTGTGGATAGAGCGCGCCGAACACTGGCAGCCACGGCCGCTGGCCTCGGTGGCCGGCAGCACCCTGGGCCTGTTCGGCTTTGGCAGCATTGCCCGCGAACTGGCGCCCAAGGCCCAGGCACTGGGCATGCAGGTGCTGGCCCTGCGCCGTTCGGCGCAGCCTTTCGAGGTGCCCGGGGTCGAACCGGTGGCCGACCTGCACCAGCTGTTTGCCCGGGCCGATCACCTGCTGCTGGCGGTGCCCCTGACCGAGCACACCCGACGCATCATCGATGCCGATGTCCTGGCGTCGGCCAAGCCGGGGCTGCACCTGATCAATATCGCTCGCGGTGCGCTGATCGATCAGCCGGCGCTATTGCAGGCCCTGGAGACGGGGCGCATCGGCCTGGCCAGCCTGGATGTGGCGGACCCCGAACCGCTGCCCGCGGGCCACGCTTTTTATCGCCACCCGGGCATTCGCCTGTCGCCCCACACCTCGGCCAATTCGCCACGGGTCTACCTGAATATCGCCCGCTTGCTGGGGCGCAATCTGCAGCGCTGGAGAGATGGTTTACCCCTGGAAAACCCGGTGGAGATCCAGCGTGGCTACTAACACACGGTTCCAGCCTTGGCCTGCAGCGCTTCGTGTAGCCGCTGCCGCAGGCTGCGCACGGCTCCGCAGGAGACGCAGGGGGCTTGAGGTCGCTGAAGGTTCGGCGGGCGATTGCCAAGCAAGGCCCTGCGGGCCTTTGCGCAGCCTCGCAGGCTCGGCAGCGGCTACAGGGCCCATGTCGGGCCGGGGTAGGTGTAGCCGCTGCCGCAGGCTGCGAACGGCCCGAAGGGACGCGAGGTTCTCAAGGTTGCTGCAGGTTTGGCGGGAGATCGCCAAGCAAGGCCCAGCGGGCCTTTGCGCAGCCTCGCGGGCTCGGCAGCGGCTACAGGGCCCATGTCGGGCCGGGGTAGGTGTAGCCGCTGCCCCAGGCTGCGAACGGCCCGAAGGGACGCGAGGTTCTCAAGGTTGCTGCAGGTTTGGCGGGAGATCGCCAGGCAAGGTCCTGCGGGCCTTTGCGCGCAGGGTATCGATGACCACTTCAAGGAGAGCGGACATGACCGCACATTTTCGTCCCGCGGTGTATGACTTGCCCCGCGATGGCCATACGGTGTTTCGCTGGGAGCACCCGCCCCAGCAGGCCACGGTCGAGCTGGAGCGCCGGCAGCGCAAGCAAAGCCTGGCCGCGGCCTTTCGGGTGTTCGCCCGGCTGGGCTTCGACATGGGGGGCGCCGGGCATATCACCGTGCGCGACCCGGGGCGCCCGGACCATTTCTGGGTCAACCCGGTGGGGGTGTATTTCGGCCATGTGCGGGTGTCGGACCTGCTGCTGGTCAACCCCGAAGGCGCGGTGATCGAAGGCGAGGGGGCGCTGAACCTCGCCGCGTTCGCCATTCATGCCGCCTTGCACGAAGCCCATCCCGAAGTGGTGGCCGCGGCCCATGCCCATTCGTTGCACGGCAAGGCCTGGTCGAGCCTGGGGCGTCTGCTGGACCCGCTGACCCAGGACGCCTGCGCCTTTTACGAGAAACACGGGCTGTTCGACAACTTCTCCGGGGTGGTGCTGGAGGCCAGCGAAGGCGCGCGGATCGCCGCCGCGCTGCAAGGGCACAAGGCGCTGATCCTGCAGAACCATGGCCTGCTGACCGTGGGCGAAACCGTCGAGGCGGCGGTGTGGCGCTTCATCGCCATGGACAACGCCGCCCAGGCCCAGCTGCTGGCGGAAGCCGCCGGCACCCCGCGACTCATTCCCCACGAGGTGGCGCGCCACACCGCGCGCCAGGTCGGCACCGAGTTCGGCGGCTGGTTCAGCTTCCAGCCTTACCGCGAACGGATCGTGCGTGAAGAACCGGATTTTCTCGATTAAGGACCCTTGCCCATGCAGCGTCGTCATTTTCTCCAACTCTCGGCCCTGGCCGGCCTGGCCGCCGCCTTGCCGCGCCTGGGCCTGGGGGCCGCCGTGGACCTATCCGGGGTCACCCTGAATGTCGCCACCTACAAGGGCGCGGCGCCGAGCTTCTTTGCCGAGGCGGGCATTGAGCCGCCGCCCTACAAGGTCAGGTACGCCGAGTTCACCGGCGGCAACCTGAGCTTCGAGGCCCTGGTCAGCGGCACCCTGGACATCTCGCCGATGAGCGAGATCCCGCCGATCTTCGGCATCAAGAACCACGCCCCGGTGAAGCTGATCGCGGTGCTCACCGGCGACGTCAACAACCAGGCCTTCATCGTGCCCAAGGGCTCTGCGGTGCAGTCGGTGGCCGAGCTCAAGGGCAAGCGCATCGGCTACATCCGCTCCACCAGCTCGCACTACTTTCTGCTCAAGGCACTGAAGGAACAGGGCCTGGGTTTTGCCGACATCGTGCCCATGGCGCTGACCCCGCAAGACGGTTTCGCCGCCTTCCAGAACGGCGCCCTGGATGCCTGGGTCAGCTTCGGCTACTTCATCCAGCTGGCGGAACTGCGGGCCGGGGCCCGGGTGCTGAAGACCGGCCAGGGCTACCTGTCCGGCAACTACGTGATCGCCGCCAACCAGAACAGCATTGCCGACCCGCTCAAGCACGCGGCGATCACCGACTACATCCTGCGCGAATACCGCGCCTGGCAATGGATCGCCAGCCATCCCGAGGAATGGGCCACCAAGAGCGCCAAGATTCTTGGCATGCCCCGGGAAGTGTTCCTGGCCCAATACCGCGCCCAGAGCGGCCCACGACTGTTGCAACCGGTGGACGACGCGGCGGTGAAATCCCAGCAGGACGTGGCCGACCTGTTCTTCGAAGCCGGCGTCCTGCCCCAGCAGCTGGATGTTTCCGGGCTGTGGGACCGCAGCTTCCACTGGTCCTGACCCCTTGTAGGAGCCGGCTTGCCGGCGAATAGGCCCTTGAGTCCTGCAATGATCTCGGGGCCGCCTTCGCTGGCAAGCCAGCTCCTACAGGTACACGCCCATGCTGATATTTGCGTAGGAGCCGGCTTGCCGACGAATAGGCCCTTGAGTCCTGCAATGATCTCGGGGCCGCCTTCGCTGGCAAGCCAGCTCCTACAGGTACACGCCCATGCTGATATTTGCGTAGGAGCCGGCTTGCCGGCGAATAGGCCCTTGAGCCCTGCAACGATCTCGGGGCCGCTTTCGCTGGCAAGCCCGCTCCTACGGTCCGATGGGGCGATTTCTTTGATTGGCCAGGAGGCCCGATGTTTTCTCGAACCTTGCTGTGCCTGGCGCTGGTCAGCCCCTGGGCGCTGGCCGCCAGCCCGGCGCAATCGTTGCACCAGCGCCTGACGGTGCTCGACAGCCACCTCGATACCCCGATGCAACTGGCCCGCCCCGGGTGGGACATCACTCAGCGCCATGACTATCGGGACGACCTGTCCCAGGTCGACCTGCCACGGATGAAAGAGGGCGGGCTGGACGGCGGGTTCTGGGCCATCTTCACCCCACAGGGCCCGCTCAACGCCGAGGGCCGGACCCTGGCCAGCGAACATGGGCTGGCGGTGCTGGCGCGGATCCGCGATCTGATCGCCGCCCACCCCGATGATTTGGCCCTGGCCCTGCAGGCCAGCGATGTTCCGGCCATCGTCGCCCGTGGCCAGCGAGTGGTCTTCATCAGCATGGAGAACGCCGAGCCCCTGGCCGCCGATCCGGCCCGCTTGCACACCTATTACCGCCAGGGCCTGCGCATGCTCGGCCTGGTGCACTCGGCCAACAACGATTTCGCCGACTCCGCCACCGCCCTGCCGCAGTGGCATGGCCTGAGCCCGGCAGGGCGCGAACTGGTGGCCGAGGCCAATCGCCTGGGCATCCTGCTAGACGTGTCCCATGCCTCGGACCAGGTATTCGACCAGGTCCTGGCCCTGTCCCGCGCGCCGATCATTGCCTCGCACTCCAGCAGCCGGGCAATCACCGCCCATCCGCGCAACCTGGATGACCGGCGCCTGCGCCAGCTGGCGGCCAGGGGCGGAGTGGTGCAGGTCAACAGCTTTCCCAGCGACCTGATCAACCACGCGCCCAACCCCGAGCGCGACAAGGCCCTGGGGCCGCTGTACCGCGAGTTTCGCCTGGCGGCGAGCCTGAGCCCCGGGCAGGTGGCGGACCTGGCCGAGCGCATTCGCCAGGTCGAGGCTCGATACCCGCAGCCCAGGGCCAGCCTGGACGACTACATGCGCCACCTGCTGCACATCCTGGACGTGGTGGGGCCGGACCATGTGGGCATCGGTGCCGACTGGGATGGCGGCGGCGGGGTGCAGGGGCTGGAGGATGTGACGCAGCTACCGCTAATCACCGAACGCCTGCTGGCGGCGGGTTACAGCGAAGCGGATCTGGTGAAGATCTGGGGTGGGAATCTGCTGCGGGTCCTCGACGCCGCCCAACGGGTAGGAGCCAGCTTGCCGGCGAATGGGCCCTGAGGTTTGCGGGGGGCTGGAGAAGGCCTTCGCTGGCAAGCCAGCTCCTGCAGAAAAGCTGGGGGCTACTCCTTGTCGTGGGAGCCGGCTTGCCGGCAAAGGGGCCCTGAGGCTTGCGGGGGTGCTGGAGAAGGCCTTCGCTGGCAAGCCAGCTCCTGCAGAAAAGCTGGGGGCTACTCCTTGTCGTAGGAGCCGGCTTGCCGGCGAATGGGCCCTGAGGCTTGCGGGGGTGCTGGAGAAGGCCTTCGCTGGCAAGCCAGCTCCTGCAGAAAAGCTGGGGCTACTCCTTGTCGTAGGAGCCGGCTTGCCGGCGAAGGGGCCCTGAGGCTTGCGGGGGGGGCTGGAGATGGTCTTCGCTGGCAAGCCAGCTCCTACCGGGGGAGGGGGAGTGTCTGGTCGTTTTGGGCTATGCGCGGGGCGCAGAATCTTCTGGCTTGAATATGAAACAAAGTAATATTTGCATATGCTTAAAATGTATTTCTCTTATTAAATGAGCGCCCCTAGGATGGCTTCCCATAGACCCAAGTGACTGCATAAGTCCGCGGGCTATAACCGAACGCACTATCCATTCGCAGCAGGGAGCGCTGGCATGCCACTGACCAGAAGACAATTGATCGCCCGTATCGCCGCTGTCGGCGGGGTCCAGGCGGCGAGCGCGGTCATGGGCCTGTTCGGCGGCTCGGGCAATGCCGAGGCCTTCGAGGAGAACTATGCATCGCTGCCCACAGCCGCCGTGGGCAAGGGCGCTTCGGTGGTGGTGATCGGCGCCGGGATCGGTGGCCTGGTCAGCGCCTATGAGCTGAACAAGGCCGGGTTCAAGGTCACGCTGCTGGAAGCCCGGGACCGGGTCGGCGGGCGCAATTGGACGGTGCGCGGCGGCGATCGGGTTGAGTACAGCGACGGCAGTGTGCAGGTCGCCGAGTTCGACGACGGCTTCTACCTCAATGCCGGGGCCGGCCGCCTGCCCAGCCATCACCAGTTGATGCTCGGCTACTGCCGCGAGCTGGGGGTGGAGTTGGAGGTGTTGGTCAACACCAGCCGCAATGCCCTGGTGCGGCCGGACCTGAATCAGCCGGCGTTGCAGATCCGTCAGGCGGTCAACGACAGCCGCGGGCATTTTTCCGAACTGCTGGCCAAGGCGGTCAATCGGCATGCCCTGGACCAGGAGTTGACGGCTGCCGATCGCAGCAACCTGCTGAGCTTTCTGAAAACCTGGGGCGACCTTTCCGACAAGCTCGAATACCTGGGCTCGGCGCGCTCGGGCTACAAGGTCTGGCCCGGCGCCGGTGACCAGCTGGCGCAGAAGAACGACCCGCTGCCGTTGCAGACCCTGCTCAACCCGGCGCTGACCACGGCGCTGATGATCGATGAATACCCGGAATTCTCGCCCACCATGTTCCAGCCGGTGGGTGGCATGGATCGCATCCCCCAGGCGTTTGCCCGGCGTCTGCAAGGGCAGTTGCGGCTGCACAGCGAGGTGCGTTCCATCACCAACCGGGCCGACGGTGCCGAGGTGGTCTACCTGGATCGCCGCAGCGGCCGCACCCAGAGCCTCAAGGCCGACTACGTGATCAGCTCCCTGCCCTTGCCGCTGCTGGCCAAGGTCGAGAACAACTTCAGCGCCCCGGTGCGTCGGGCCATCGGCGCGGTGCAGTTCGGTTACGCCAACAAGGTGGCCTGGCAGTCGCGGCGCTTTTGGGAAAGCCAGTACCAGATCTACGGCGGGCTGTCGTTCATCAACCAGGAGGCTTCCGGGCTGTGGTACCCCAGCGGTGGTTTCAACCAGGCCGAGGGGGTGCTGGTGGCGGCCTACAACAACGGTGAAACCGCGCGACGCTTCGGGGAGAAAAGCCTGGCCCAGCAGATCGAGATTTCCCGTCAGGCGGTGGAGTTGCTGCACCCCGGCCACAGCCATGAACTGCGCAAGCCGCTGGTGATTGCCTGGGGCAAGATCCCCTACAACTTCGGCCCCTGGATCAGCCATGAAGTGGCCGAGCCGGACTACAGCCTGCTCAACCAGCCCCAGGGCCGGGTCTACCTGACCAGCGATGGCCTGGCCCACAGCGGCGTGGGCATCTGGCAGGAAGCCGCCGCCGGTGCCGCGCGGCGCGTGGTGCGCCACCTTTTTCAACGGGCGCAAGGCTCGTCGCTACAGCAAACGGCCTGAAAAAGCCGAGCACTCATAAAACAGCAGTCACCCATTGCCGGGTAGCGGACCTCCGAGGCTGGCAAACACAACCTTGGAGCGTCTTTGCATGTCTTTGAAAAACACCGTCGTAGGGCTGGGGCTGTTGTGCGCCGCCAGCAGCAGCTGGGCCGCGGGGATCCAGCGCGTGCCGTCCACCTATCCCCATTCGCCGATCCTGCAATCGGTGACCTTGCCCGCCAACAGCGAGGTGACCTACCTCTCCGGCCTGCTGCCGGATCCGGTGGACCCCAAGGCGCCCAAGGAACAGATCCACGCCGCCGGCAACACCGAGAGCCAGGCCCGCGAGGTGCTGCGCAAGGTGCAGACGATCCTCGCCGGCCAGGGCTTGACCCTGGGGGATGTGGTGCAACTGCGGATCTACCTGGTGGGGGATCCGGCCCTGGGCGGCAAGCTGGATTTCGACGGCCTGCAAGTGGCCTTTCGCGAGTTTTTCGGCACCGAGAAACAGCCGCTCAAACCGGCCCGGACCACGGTGCAAGTGGCAGGGCTGGTACTGCCCGGGGCCCTGATCGAAGTCGAAACCGTCGCCGCCCGAGCGCGCTGAGGCGCCTGTCAAAGGATCTGAAGTCATGAGTATGTCCTTGCATAAAATCGTCCTCGGCGCTGCGCCCCTGAGCCTTGGCCTGCTGAGCCTGGCAACCCCGGTGGAGCTGCTGGCCGCCGATGAAACCCTCGGCACCGTAGTGGTCACCGGCGTGCGCGGCAGCCAGCAGCGCACCGTCACCAACAGCCCGGCGCCGATCGATGTGATCGACAGCGAACAGCTGCGCAGCATCGGCCAGAACGGCCTGAAAGAAATGCTCGGGCGCCTGCTGCCGTCGTTCAACGTGCCCACCATCAACGGCGGCGGCACCGCCTTCCTGGTGCGCGGGGTGAGCATGCGCGGCCTGGGCGGCGATCAGGTGCTGGTGCTGATCAACGGCAAGCGCCGGCACAACTCGGCGCTGATCAACAACGGTGCGCGGGTCGGCAACGCCTCGGTGCCGGTGGACCTGGACCTGATTCCCACCGCCGCCATCGAGCGCATCGAAGTGCTGCGCGACGGCGCTGCTGCGCAATACGGCTCCGACGCCATCGCCGGGGTGATCAACATCATCCTCAAGCGCAACGCCGAGGGCCTGACCTCGGACACCACCCTGGGCCAGTACTACGACGGCGACGGCACCACCGGCCACGAGGCCTTCAACTGGGGCAACAAGCTGGGGGAGGACGGCGGCTTCTTCAACCTGTCCTGGGACGCCAAGATCCAGGAGCCCTACGAGCGCTCCAGCGCCGCCAGCGGCCAGCTGTACTTCAAGCAGGCCGACGGCTCGCCGGACCCGCGAGAAAGCAATCGCCAGGGCTGGGGCACCGAATACGGCCTGGGCCGCGACCGCACCACCAGCCTGGCCTACAACGCCGAGCTGCCCCTGGCCGACGACCTCAAGCTGTATTCGTTTTCCACCCTGAGCTACCGCAACAGCAACAAGGATTTGGGCCATCGCAAGCCCACCGACATCACCAGCCTGGCGGGGGTGCCCAATGCGCCGTACCCCAATGGCGGCCAGGCGCGGCGGGAAATCCGCGAGACCGACTTCCAGGTCGCCGGTGGCGCCAAGGGCCTGGCGGGCGGCTGGGACTGGGATTTGTCCAGCACCTACGGCAAGGACCGCGGGGTGCTGGACACCGCCAACAACCTGAACATCTCCAACGGCCCCTACGGTCAGCACGACTTCCACCTGGGCAATCTGGTGTTCGACCAGTGGACCAACAACCTGGACTTCTCCCGGGCCCTGGACATCGGCTGGAGCAGCCCGCTGGAAACCTCCTTCGGGGTGGAATACCGCTGGGAGAAATACGCCCTGGAGGAGGGCGAACCCAATTCCTACAACCAGGGCAGCTATGTGCCGGCCACCGGCCCCTTTGCTGGCGTGGTGCCGGACCCGGGGCTGTTCTCGGTCAACGGCACCACCCCGGAAGACGCCTACAGCCTCAAGCGTCACAGCGAGGCGGCCTATGTGGACCTGGGCTTGAACATCACCCCCAACTGGTACGTCGGCGCGGCGGCGCGCTATGAGAAGTACAACCTCGGGGTGGGCGATACCACCAGCGGCAAGCTGACCACGCGCTACGAGTTCCTCCCCGGCTACGCGGTGCGCGCGGCGGTGAGCAACGGCTTCCGCGCGCCGTCCCTGGCCCAGAGCGTGTTCTCCACCACCAGCACCGTGACCCAGTTCGGCGCAGGCGGCACCACCAGCTCGGTGCGCACCAAGCAGATGCGCCCCAACTCGCCGGAAGCCATTGCCCTGGGGGCCAAGGACCTGGAGCCGGAAACCTCGCGCAACTACAGCCTGGGCTTCACCGCCGAACCCACCGAACGCCTGCGCCTGACCGCCGACTTCTACCTGATCGACATCGACAAACGCATCCTCCAGACCGGCATCCTCAAGGGCCCGGCGGTGTCGCAGATTCTGGTGGAGAACGGCCTGTCGCCGAACCTCGCCGGGCAGTACTACACCAACGCCGCCGACACCCGGACCAAGGGCGTCGATCTGGTGGCGGACTACAGCCAGTCGTTCGGCGAGTACGGCACGGCCAAGTGGAGCCTGGCCTACAACCACAACAAGACCACCATCCGCGACCTGGCGGACACCCCGGCGGCGCTGTCACGCCTGGGGGCCGGCTATGTGCTGTTCGACCGCCAGCAGCAGATCGACCTGACTAAATCCACACCCAAGGACAAGTGGATCCTGTCCACCAACTACAAGGTCGGCGACTGGACCACCAACCTGCAGCTGACCCGCTTTGGCGAGTACACCGAAGGCTCGAACATCCCGGCCAACGACCGTACCTACAGCGCCAAGTGGATCACCGACCTGGACGTGGCCTACGACGTGACCCAGAACCTCACCGTGGCGGTGGGCGCCAACAACCTGTTCGACGTGTACCCGGACAAGATCGGCCTCAAGGCCTGGGCGGGGACCTATGAATACGGGATGTTCTCGCCCTATGGCCTGGGCGGTGGCTATTACTACAGCCGCGTCAGCCTGGCGTTCTGAGCATGACCACGATCACTCTCGCAGGAGCTGGCTTGCCAGCGAAGGCGGTCGCATGACGGGTGCAGGGTTCAGGGGCTGTTCGCCAGCAAGCTGGCTCCTACGGCTGCTGTGTCAGCCTGGTGTTCGGAAGCACGCCAGTCATCCACCTCGTAGGAGCTGGCTTGACAGCGAAGGCGGCTGCATGACGGGTGCAGGGTTGAGGGGCCATTCGCCAGCAAGCTGGCTCCTACGGCCGCTGTGTCAGCCTGGTGTTCTGAAGCACGCCAGTCATCCACCTCGTAGGAGCTGGCTTGCCAGCGAAGGCGGTTGCATGACGGGTGCAGGGTTGAGGGGCTGTTCGCCAGCAAGCTGGCTCCTACGGCTGCTGTGTCAGCCTGGTGTTCGGAAGCACGCCAGTCATCCACCTCGTAGGAGCTGGCTTGCCAGCGAAGGCGGCCGCATGACAGGTGCAGGGTTCAGGGGCTGTTCGCCAGCAAGCTGGCTCCTACGGCCGCTGTGTCAGCCTGGTGTTCTGAAGCACGCCAGCCATCCACCTCGCAGGAGCTGGCTTGCCAGCGAAGGCGGTCGCATGACGGGGGCAGGGTTGAGGGGCCATTCGCCGGCAAGCCGGCTCCTACAAGGGCTGGTGTTGTGTTTGTGGCTGGGCACTGCCCTGGCGCAGCCGGCGCTGCGGGTGTCCAGCCAGAAGCAGTCGCTGAAGATTCTATTGCAGGCCGCCGGTGAGCTGGAGCAGGTGCCATACCCCATCGAGTTCGCCTCCTTTGCCGCCGCTGCGCCCACCGCCGAGGCCCTGGCCGCGGGGGCGGTGGACATCGGCAGCCTGGGGGACGCGCCGTTCGTGTTCGCCGCGGCCGCCGGGGCGCCGATCAAGACCGTGGGGGTGATCAAGCTCAAGGTCACGCCCACGGCGGTGGCGCTGCTGGTCAGGGACGACTCGCCGCTACGGGATGCCGCCGACCTCAAGGGCCGGCGCATCACCACCACTCGCGGCTCCATCGGCCATTTCCTGGCCCTGGCGGCGCTGCGTTCGGTGGGCCTGCACGGCGCGGATGCGCAGTTCATCTTTCTCCAGCCGGCCGAGTCCCGCAGTTTGCTGAGCAACGGTCAGGCCGACGCCTGGTCGACCTGGGACCCCTACACCAGCATGGTGCAGATGGAAGGTGGAACCCGGGTGCTGGTCAGTGGCGAGGGCCTGTTCGCCGGGCACATGCTGCTGGTGGCCAATGATCAGGCGATCCATGACAAGCCGGCACAGATTGCCGATTTCCTCCGGCGCCTGGATCGCGCCTATGCCTGGGCCAATCAGCATCAGGCCGAGTTTTCCCGCATCCAGGCCGGCTACAGCGGCCTGCCGGTAGAGGTCCATGAACGCTCCAACCGCTACTCCGTGCCCCGACGCATTGCCGTGGGCCCGTCGGTGGTGGCGGACGTGCAGCACACCGCTGATCTGTATCGCGAGGAAGGCATCATCCAGAAGTCGTTCGATGCGGCGGCTTACATGGACGAACAGTTCAATGAAGTTGAATGAGTTGATGGCGTTTTTATTAATTAAGCTCGGGAGGAATGAATAAATATCCCTTCAATAATGTCCGCTGTTTAACTTAACTATCAGCAAATTTAATAGTGTTCGCGAAGACCGTTGAAGTTGTCGGTAATGGCCGCTATTTGCCTGATTTTCGATACATTTTTAAGTTTGGATATTAGAGATAAAGGGTATTTCACAAGGTCTTGCCAACTGCCTAAGGTGGCCCTGAAACAAATTATTACGTTCTGCCAGTTTTGTACTTCGTCGCTACTTCCAGGGAATAAGGGAGCTTGCATGTTCACAGTCACTACTGCCGACAAACTTGAAGCGCGGCATATCCTCGATGTTGTGGAAAAACGCTCTTACGGCGTTCAGCTTAAAGGTTTCTGCCCACCGGATACCTTGCAGGTGGCGCGGGAGCATCTGTACCGGCAGGAACTGCGCAGTGCCTTCAGCCAGCAGCAGGAGTTTGTCCGGATCGGCAAGGCCTATATCGAGATCCAGGATGAACAGAGCCGGGCCGAATACCACGCCCTGGCCCTGCCCAACATCCGCAAGATCCGCAACCTGTTCCGGCCCCTGGCCTCGCCCATCGACGAGCTGCGCCTGTTGCTCGACGAGGTCTGGCCCCAGGGCGCGCACCTGCTGCAGGTGGACGGGCAGAAATGCTTCGTCGGCATCGCCCGTTTCCAGGGCTCGGGGGTCGATCTCACGCCCCACACCGACAAGCTCGAACGCAATGCCCCCGAGGGCCACAGCCCGCCGCTGCTGACCCAGCTGTCGACCAACATCTACCTGGAGATCCCCGAGGACGGCGGTGAACTGGAGATCTGGGGCATCGAGCCGGACGAGGACGAATACAACCGCCTCAAGGGCGAGCGGGCCTACGGCATCGAGCGCCACCTGCTGCCGCCGCCGGACTTCGTGGTCAAGCCCGAGCCCGGCGACCTGATCCTGCTCAACCCGCGGCTGATCCACGCGGTCCGCCCTTCGGCCAGCAGCACCCGGGTCACCCTCGGGGTCTTTATCGGTTACTACGGCGAACACCAGCCTTTGGCCTACTGGAGCTGAACTCATGAGCAAGGTGCAGGAAATCAACCTCAAGGCCTACTTCAACAAGGGCGGCGAGGAGCACGAATTCGACGGCAAGCGCGTGGTCCTGGCGGTCAGCGTCGGCCAGGAATACCACGAGGACCAGAAGCTGCGGTCCACCATCCACCTGATCAACCAGTCCGGCTTCAGCCACGTCAAGGTGGTGGTCGCCGACACCCTGCAACGCCACAACAAGCACGGCAAATCCCCCGGCGAGGCGCTGTCGGCGTCGATCCGCGACGGCGATGCCTGGCTGGCGCGCAACCAGAGCATCCTCGACGGCCTGCGGGTGCCGTACCACATCACCCGCTGGAACCAGGAGCTGGCCAGCGACCGTTATGCCGAACTGCGTCAGCAACTGGACCAGATCTATCAGCAGCGCGAGGAATTGCGCCAGGCCATCGACAGCACCATCAACGTGTTCACCGAGCGCCTGCGCCTGCGCGATGAACAGGCGGACATCGAACGGGCGGCGGCCCAGTGCCGGGAATACATCCTTGAGGAAATCCCGATCATCCTGCCGCTGTGGGCCGACGAGGGTTACCACTACGTGCTCTATCCGCAGCAGATGACCAGCGCCATGGCCACCAGTCGCGAGCTGCTGATCGAACCCCACAGCCCGGACCGGGTGCGCTGGCTGCCGCTGAAGTTCAAGAAGCGCGGGATTCCGATTCCGTTCACCTTGCCCGGCGCCATTCACCCCAACTGGACCAGCGGCGCCATCGCCATCTGACCCGCCGCGATCAATGCAGGAGCTGGCTTGCCAGCGATGCAGGACTCAAGGGCCTGTTCGCCGGCAAGCGGGCGCCTGCAGAGCGGTTTTTTTTGACTGACAAGGAGTTTCCATGAGCGTTTTTGCGCAACAGCAACGCAAGTGGTGGGCATTGCTCGGTGTGAGCATCGCCAGTTTTCTCGGCTGTGTGGATTTCACCATCGTCAACACCGCGCTACCGGCGCTGCAGGCCGATCTCGGGGCTTCGGTGGACAGCCTGCAGTGGGTGATCAACGGCTTCATCCTGACGCTGTCGAGTTTCATGGTGCTGGTGGGGCGCCTGGCCGACCTGCATGGACGCAAGCGGGTGCTGTTCATCGGCCTGAGCGTGTTCGGCCTGGCGTCCCTGGCGGCCGGACTGGCGACGCAGATCGACACCCTGATCGGCGCCCGGGTGATCCAGGGGCTGGCCTGCGCGGTGCTCTACACCGCCTCCGGGGCGATTGTCTCCAGCACCTTCGACAGCGCCGAACAGGGCAAGGCCTTTGGCGTGCTGTTCGGGGTCAACGGCGTGGGGCTGGCTGTCGGGCCGGTGCTGGGCGGGCTGATCACCAGTGGTTTTGGCTGGCAGTGGATCTTCCTGATCAACGTGCCTTTCGTGCTGCTGAGCCTGGGCATCTGCAGTGTCAGCGTGAAGGAATCGCGCTCGGCCGAGACCGGTGCGCGGCTGGATGGCTGGGGCGCCTTGCTGTTGCTGATCGGCTTGCCGAGCCTGGTGCTGGTGATCGTCCAGGGCGGAGCCTGGGGCTGGGGTTCACGCTTGACCCTGAGCCTGATCGCCGTGGCGCTGCTGGCCCTGGTGGTGTTCCTGGCGGTGGAGAAACGGGTCGCGGCGCCGATCATCGACCTCAAGCTGTTCGCCAACCGGCGCTTTGTCGCCGGGGTGGCGGCCAGTTTCGGCCTGGCGCTGTTCTATTGCGTGGCGTTCTTCGTCATGCCGCTGTACCTGGCGCAGATCCGTGGCGCATCGGTGCAGGCCAGCGGCCTGCTGTTGCTGCCCACCACCTTGGGCGTGGCGCTGCTGTCGCCGCTGGTGGGGCGGCTGGTGGACCGCAAGGGCCCGGCGCTGTTGATCAAGACCGGGTTGCTGCTGTTCGTGCTGTCGGCGCTGCTGCAGGCCGGCTTCGATCGCCAGACGTCACTGGCGTATCTGTTGGGCGCCTTCGTCATCATGGGCCTGGGCTGGGCCAGCATTCTCGGGCCGTCGACGGTGCTGGGCATTTCCTCGGTGCCCCAGGCCGTGGGCTCGGTGGCCATGGGCTCGCTGATGACCCTGCACAACGTTGGCGGCGGCATCGGATTGGCGCTGGGGGTGGGCTTGTTCCACCACTTTTCCGCCACGCCGCTGGATGACCCCCAGGGCGCCTTTCTCAATGGCTATCACGGGGTGATGCTGTTCTTGGCGCTGGCGACGCTGTTGGTCTGGGCTGCGGTGAGCCTGTTGCTGCGCGCCGCGCCGAGTCCGGTGGCGGCGGCCGAGGAGGGCGCCAGCCATGGCTGAGCGCGGCGGGCAGATGGGGCTGGGGGCCTTTCTCTCCGGCTCCGGGGCCCACGGCGGCAGTTGGCGCCATCCCCGGGCGGATGCCGATGCCTCGTTGAATTTCCAGCGCTATCGGCACTACGCCCAGACCCTGGAGCGGGGTTGCTTCGACGCGCTGCTTCTCAACGACAACGTGGCGGTGGGGGATCTCGATCCGCGGGTGCTGGCTCGCAGTTCCCACAGCCTGCGCTGGGACCCGCTGACCCTGCTGCCGGCCCTGGCGGTGGTGACCCGGCACATCGGCCTGATCGCCACCGCCAGCACCACCTACAACGAGCCCTACAACCTGGCGCGCAAGTTTGCCTCGCTCGATCACTTGAGCGAGGGCCGGGCCGGCTGGAACCTGGTGACGGGGCTGATCGGCGGCGAGAACTTCAATCAGCCCGTGCCCATGAGCCACGCCCAGCGTTATGCCCGCGCCGAGGAATTTTTCGACGTGGTCAGTGGCCTGTGGGACAGCTGGGCCGATGATGCCTTCCCCCGGGACCCGGCCAGCGGCCAGTGGCTGCGCCCGGAACGGATGCACCTGTTGCAGCACCACGGGCAGCACTTTCAGGTCCAGGGGCCATTGAACGCGCCACGGCCGGTGCAGGGCTGGCCGGTGATTGCCCAGGCCGGTTCCTCGGGCCCGGGCAGCGAACTGGCGGCGCGTTGCGCCGAGCTGGTGTTCACCGCCCAGACCGATCTGGAGCAGGCCAAGGCGTTCTACGCCGGGCTCAAGGAACGACTTCCCGCTTACGGCCGCCAGGCCGGGCAGTTGAAAATCTTCCCAGGCATCGCCCCCACGGTGGGCCGCAGCCTCAACGAGGCCGAGGAAAAGTACCAGCAATTGCAGGAGTTGCAGGACCCGCAGGCCCAGCTCAAGGCGCTGTCCTACCTGCTGGACCTGGGCATCGACCTGTCGAGCCTGCCCCTGGACGCCCAGGTGCCGCTGTTGGCGGATGCGGCGCCCACCGAACGGCACAAGAGCCGTCGGCAACTGGTGGTGGAGCTGATCCGCCGGGAACGGCCAACGCTGGCGCAACTGCTGCGCAGCCTGTCCGCCAGCGGGCACAAGGTGCTGGTGGGCACGCCGGGGCAGATCGTCGACGAGATGGCGACCTGGTACGAGGAATACGCCGCCGATGGCTTCAATGTGCTGTTCACCCACCTGCCGGGGGCCATCGACGACTTTGTGCAATGGATCACCCCCGAGCTGCAGCGCCGGGGCCTGTTTCGCCAGCGCTACACGGGGCACAGCCTGCGCGAACACCTGGGGCTGGAACGGGTGGCAAACCGATTCTTCAGCCAGCGGGGCAATGGCTGAATCGCCGAAAGGGACTTTACTCTCAAGGCGCAACGCCCATCGATCAACGCCCATCGAAAACCCCAAGGAGCAACAGCATGTCCGGATGGTATGAGTTGAAGAAAAGCAGCAGCGGCCAGTTTCGTTTCCTGCTCAAGGCGGCCAACGCCGAGACCATTCTCACCAGCGAGCTGTACACCACGCGCGCGGCCGCCGAGAACGGCATTGCCTCGGTGCAGGCCAACAGCCCCCTGGAGGAGCGCTACGAGCGCAAGAGCGCCAAGGACGGCAAGCCCTATTTCAATCTCAAGGCGGCCAATCACCAGGTCATCGGCAGCAGTGAAACCTATTCGTCGGAGGCGGCCCGGGACAAGGGCATCGCCAGCGTCAAGGCCAACGGTCCGAGCCACAACATCAAGGACCTGACGGGCGCCTGAACCCGGTTCGACAAGGTCTTTGCCGCTTGGCCCGATCAGGGGTCAGGCGGCCTTGTTGCAACGCCATCGGCCCTGCGGCAGCGGGTCGCCCGCGATGGCGGCGGGCTTGGGTTCGAGCCCTTGGCGGGCGCCAGCCGATTGGCGACTGGATTCTGGCGAAATGCCATCACTTGTTTTATCCTCCGCGCCCGTCACTGGGCGCTCGGCATGCCTGGCACCTTGGGTGACGTTATCGATCATTGTCCAAGGGATCTGCGACCTCATGATTCGCCCTTTCGTTTTACTCGCCGCGCTGCTAACGCTGAGCGGTTGTTACAGTCTGTCACCCACGAAAATTGCCAAGAACATGAACCCCGACCCGCAGTCGGGGGTGGCTTATGTGGTGGGGGTGGTCGGGATCTGGCCGAAGGCGGTGCACACCGCCAACGAACAGATGCTGCTGATTCGTCCACGAGGCGGTGATGGGTTCGCCTCGGCGCGCTTGTACAACGAAATCTACGGCCGCACGCCACGGGATGTGCGCGAGAGCTGGCACGGCATCGGCAGCCTGTTCGTCATGCCACTCAAGCCTGGGCGCTACGAGATCTACAACCTGCATTTCGATCGCGGCAACGCCAAGTCCTGGAGCCGCGAGGACTTCTCCATCCCCTTGGAGCTGGAAGCCGGCAAGGCCTATTACGTCGGCGATTTCCGCGCGGCCTGTCTGTCGGCGCTGGGGGCCAAATGCGTGTTTTTGCACAGTGACCATATGGAGCGCGACGCCGCCCTGGTGCGCGCCAAGTACCCGCACGTGCCAAGCCTGCAACGGGTCGACCTGGAGAAGCTGGAACAAGCGACGCCGTTGATCGTCAAGGAGCAAGGGCCCAAGGCCTCGATGCTCAAGGCCATGCTCTCGGGAGAATTGTGATGCGGACGCGGTTGTGGGTGTTGCTGGTGTTGATGCTGGGGCTGGGGGGGTGCCAGACCAGCCATAGTCTCAAGCCGGCCGAGGTGGATTATCAGCAGGCGTTGCCGGCGATCAGCGTCAGCGTCATGGGCGCCATTCCCGGGGGGCTGATCCGTGATGAACTGCGCCGCCGCGGCACCTTCGAACAGGTGCAGTCGGGGTTCACGGCCGATGGCTACAACGTGATCGTGATGGCCGACAGTGACTACTTCGGCTGGCAGAACATTCCCATGGGGCTGCTGAGCGCGATGACCTTTTTTATCGTGCCGGGCCGCGTCACCTGGGACAGCCAGGTGATGTTCCACGTCAGCCGTGGCGACCAGCCTTTGGCCAAGTACCGGGTCAGCAACCACACCCGCTCCTGGCGCGGCTGGGCCAATCTCGATGGCGGCCAATACCAGCATGTGCAGCGCATCACCGACGAGTTCATCGCGCAGATGCTGCAGGACCCGCAGTTCAAGACCACGGCCCCGGTAGCGCTGAACCGCCACTGAGTCACGCATGAAGGCGGCCCATGCCAAAGCCCGGACGGTGTTAGCCGCCCGGGCTTTTTGCTCAGGGTTTCAAGCCAGGGTCTGCAGCAGTGTGTGCAACTGTTGGCGACCGCCCGCGTTCAGGGCAAACACCGGCCGGCGTGGCTCGCCGGCGTTCAGCCCGGTCAGTTCCAGCCCGGCCTTGACCGTGGCCGGCAAGCCGCCCTTGAGGATGAAATCCAGCAGCGGCAGTTGGCGGTAGAACAGCTCCCGGCCGCGCTGCAGGTCGTTGTCCAGCAGCGCCTGGTAGAGGTCGAGATTGAGCTGCGGGATCAGGTTCGCCGCCGCCGTGCACCAGCCGCTGGCACCCGCGGCGAAGGCTTCCAGGGCCAGGGGGTTGCAGCCGTTGTAGAACGGCACCTGGCCTTCGCCCAGCAGTTGCAGCTTGTGCATGCGCTGGATGTCGCCGGTGCTCTCCTTGACCAGGGTGACGTTTTCCACGCTGTGGAAGATCTTCAGGATCAGCTCCACCGACATGTCGGTGCCGCTGGTGGCCGGGTTGTTGTAGAGCATGATCGGCACGCCGATGCTGGCGCCGATGGCCTGGTAGTGGGTGAGGATCTCGGCTTCGCTGAGTTTCCAGTAGGAGGTGGGCAGCACCATCACCACGTCGGCGCCCTGGGCTTCGGCAAAGCGCGCGCGGCGGATGGCCTTGGCGGTGGTCAGGTCGGAGACGCTGACGATGGTCGGCACGCGCTTGGCCACGTGGCGGATGCTGAACTCGGCGACCTGGTCCCATTCCGCGTCGCTGAGGTAGGCGCCTTCGCCGGTGCTGCCCAGGGGCGCGATGGCGTGGACGCCGGCGTCGATCATGCGGTCGATGGAACGCCCGAGGGCGTCTAGGTCCAGGCCTTCGCCGTTGGCGCCGAAGGGGGTGACGGTGTAGCCGATGATGCCGTGGATCTTGGTGGTAGGCATGGTGCAACTCCTGCAAGGCACACAGGGGTGGATCAGTTCAGGCAGTCGGCGTGTTTTTTCAGGTTTTGCCGAGCGTAATAGTTGAAGGCGGCGCCGTGGCGCTTGGGCTTGGAGATCCAGTCGTGGGCTTCGCGGCCCAGCTCCGGGAGGATCGGCTTGATGCGGCCGGCGGCCATGGCCAGCAGTTGCAGCTTGGCCGCGCGCTCGATCAGTTGGGCGATCACGCAGGCTTCCTCGATGCTGGCGCCGGTGGACAGCTGGCCGTGGTGGGAAAGCAGGATCGCGCGTTTGTCGCCCAGGGCCGCGGAGATGATTTCGCCTTCTTCGTTGCCCACCGGCACCCCCGGCCAGGCTTCGAGAAAGGCGCAGTCCTCGTACAGCGGGCAGAGGTCCATGTGCGACACCTCAAGCGGCACTTCGAGCATCGACAGCGCGGCAACGTGGGTCGGGTGGGTGTGGATGATGCAGTTCACGTCCGGCCGGGCGCGGTACACCCAGCTGTGGAAACGGTTGGCCGGGTTGGGCATGCCGTGGCCTTCGAGGACTTCCAGGTCTTCGTTGACCAGCAGCAGGTTGCTGGCGCTGATTTCGTCGAAGCCCAGGCCCAGCTGCTGGGTGTAGTAGGTGCCCGGTTGCGGGCCACGGGCGGTGATCTGCCCGGCCAGGCCCGAATCATGGCCGTTTTCGAACAGGATGCGGCAGGTCAGGGCCAGCTTTTGCCGGTCGGTCCACGTATTATCCGCCAGGGTGTTTTGCATCTGGGTCAGGGCTTGCTTGACCAGCTGGTCTTTGGGCAGTGCTAATGTCTTGGCCATGTCGAAGGTCCTTTGAGAAGTGCAATGGACGTCGGATCTGCGCTTCACCTGCTGCTTGCGAGGTGGTTGGGTGAGGCGCGATGACACTTAAAAGGCTATATGACACTTTGTGTCATTGGCAAGCGCCAATCGTTGTTTCCTAGATGGATTAACCGCTCTACATGTCTATCCGTTTGAAATTACTGAGAAAAAAACTTGGCGTGACCCTGGAGGCCCTGGCCGAAAAATCCGGGATGACCAAGAGTTATCTGTCGAAAGTCGAGCGCGGGTTGAACACCCCGTCGATTGCGGCGGCGCTGAAACTGGCCAAGGCGCTGAACGTCAAGGTCGAGGAGCTGTTCGCCGAGGACAGCATCAGCCTCGACAGCTACAGCCTGGTGCGCAGCGACCAGCGCCAGTCGCTGGCGGCCAACGACCAGGCCCCGGGCTATGCGGTGCTGGCCCACCAGGTCAGCGAGCGCAACCTGCTGCCGTTCATCATCTACCCGGCCAGGGAGTTCAGTGACAAGACCTTCAAGGAGCACCTGGGGGAGGAGTTCCTGTTCGTCCACGAAGGCCAGGTGGAAGTGGATTTCATGAACGAACGGGTGATCCTCAACCGTGGCGACGCACTGCACTTCAACGCGCAGAAACCCCACCGCATCCGCTCCCTGGGGGACGAGCAGGCGCAGTTGCTGGTGGTGGTACACAGCAACGAAGAATGAACCCCGACCACTTCCTGTAGCCGCTGCCGCAGGCTGCGAACGGGCCGCAGGCCCGCGGCAATCCCCAGGACACCCAA
The DNA here is from genome assembly GCF_001547895.1 of Pseudomonas sp. Os17. Lineage (NCBI taxonomy): Bacteria > Pseudomonadati > Pseudomonadota > Gammaproteobacteria > Pseudomonadales > Pseudomonadaceae > Pseudomonas > Pseudomonas sp. Os17. The sequence continues at coordinate 1,571,915 of NZ_AP014627.1, forward strand.
GCCTCTGGCGGTGCTTATCGCAGGCTGCGCCAGCGGCTACACCAAGCCTGGCGTGTCCCCATCTGTAGCCGCTGCCGCAGGCTGCGAACGGGCCGCAGGCCAGCGACGAACCCCAGGACGCCCGCGCCCGGCGCGGTCAGTGTTCGACGGGCACCGCCAGGGCCGGGTTGCCCAGGGCGTGGGTCTTGGAATCGAAGAAGCGCAGGTTCAACTCCAACCCTTCGAACAGCTTGGCGTAATGACGCTTCTGGTGCTGGATGAACGCCGCGCTGCGCGGGTAGATGGAGATCGCCAGGGTCGTGACGGCCGACTGGCGGATCGCCTGCACCAGGTGCTGGTCCTGGGGCCCCAGGTTGTGGCCGAAGATGCACAGGGCGCCGCTGTGATCCAGCAGCTGCTGGTAGCAGAACGACAGGTAGTCCGAGCTGCGGATGGTCTTGAGCTTGTCCGCCAGCGGCCCTTCGCTGACGAACAAGGGCACGTCGTCCAGGGTCTTGAGGGTGTTGTTGATGGCGAAGCTGCCCAGCAGGGTGCCTTCGGTGGCACTCAGCTTGCGCGCGCTGCCATCGAGGTTGCGTACCAGGTGCAGGCCGCCGTGCAGGTAGAGGATGCGGGTCGCGGCACGGGGGGCGGTGCCCAGTGCGAAGGCCGGGTCGGCGCCGTGAAACAGGTCGTCGATGCCTTGGCTGTCATGCTGCACGGCCCAGTAGTTGAGCAGGTCGTAGTTGCTGGTGAACACCGTGGGGTAGCGCCGCAGTTCCTGGTTGATGTCCGCCAGGCTCTGCGCCTGGACCAGGCGCCAGGGAATGTGCACCGCGTGCACGGTGTTGATCAGCGCTTCCTTGATCGCGTAGTAGCGATTGCGCGGCGCCGCCGAGCTGACTGCCAGGGCCTTGTTGACCCGGCTGGTGGTTTTCAGGGCCCCCAGCACCTGCTCGAAGCTGCGGGTCTGCAGGGCTTCGAACACGCTGAGTTCGGATGGACTCAGGGGCTTTTCTTCGACGGTGCGGGCGTTTTCGAACAGCGAATCGTAGGCGAAGTCTTCCCACACGGCGCGGCTGGCGCCGTTGCCGATCAGCAGGCCGCCGAACGCCGTGCTCGTGCCCAGGGCGTTCCAGTCTTCAAGTTCGGCGTCAAATTCCTGGAAATCCGTCATCGCGGTCATTGGTCTCAAGGCAGTAGGTGATCAGGGCGCCGACTTTATCACGACCGACCCTTGAGCCAGATCAAGATCGCCCGTGACCGATGAGTCGATCCTGTCGGGCATACACCGCATCGACACCCGCATTGGGCCTTCGCCCGGAGACTTCCTCATGAGCAGCACCTTCTTTATTCCCGCCGTCAACATCATGGGTATCAACTGCCTGGACGAAGCCATGGAGGCCATTCGCAACTATGGTTTTCGCAAGGCGCTGATCGTCACCGACGCCGGCCTGGCCAAGGCCGGGGTGGCCGGGATGATCGCCGAGAAGCTGGCCATGCAGGACATCGATTCGGTGATCTTCGATGGCGCCAAGCCCAATCCGAGCATCGCCAACGTCGAGCAGGGACTGGCGCAGTTGCAGCAGTCGCAGTGCGATTTCGTCATCTCCCTGGGTGGCGGTTCGCCCCATGACTGCGCCAAGGGCATTGCCCTGTGTGCCACCAACGGCGGACAGATTGCCGATTACGAAGGGGTCGATCGCTCAAGCAAGCCGCAGTTGCCGCTGATCGCCATCAACACCACCGCCGGCACCGCCAGCGAGATGACCCGTTTCTGCATCATCACCGACGAGTCGCGCCACGTGAAAATGGCCATCGTCGACCGTAACGTCACGCCCTTGCTGTCGGTCAACGATCCGGCGCTGATGGTGGCGATGCCCAAGGGCCTGACCGCCGCCACCGGCATGGACGCCCTGACCCATGCCATCGAAGCCTATGTGTCCACCGCCGCCAACCCGATCACCGATGCCTGTGCGCTCAAAGCCATCAGCATGATCAGCGCCAACCTGCGCCAGGCGGTGCACGACGGCAGCGATCTGTTGGCGCGGGAGAACATGGCCTATGCCCAGTTCCTCGCCGGCATGGCCTTCAACAACGCGTCCCTGGGCTTCGTGCACGCCATGGCCCACCAACTGGGCGGTTTCTACGACTTGCCTCACGGGGTGTGCAACGCCGTGTTGCTGCCCCATGTGCAGAGTTTCAATGCCAGCGTCTGCGCCGACCGCCTGACCGATGTGGCTCACGCCCTGGGCGCGGACATCCGTGGTTTCAGCCCGGAGGAGGGGGCCCAGGCGGCAATCGCGGCGATTCGTGCCTTGGCTCGGGATGTGGAGATTCCTGCCGGCCTGCGTGAACTGGGGGCCAAGTTGCAGGACATTCCGCTGCTGGCGGCCAACGCCCTGAAAGACGCCTGCGGCCTGACCAACCCGCGTCCGGCGGATCAACGGCAGATCGAGGAGATCTTCCGTAGCGCGTTTTGAGGAACGGGTAGGTCCGTTTCGCTGGCAAGCCAGCTCCTGCAAGTGAAGCGTTCATCAACGCGCCGGGGGCTGACGGCGGGTATGGAAAATTCGCAGTATCTGTAGCCGGTCTCCCCGCACCCGATAGGGAATCAGGTAGGGCCAGCCCGGTACCACCCACTCCCGGGTGCCGGGCAGGCGGCCTTCGCGGCCGCTTGAGGGGAGGCGGGCCAGTTGCTCGATGCTGGCCAATAGCGTCCTGACGAATTCCGCAGCGGCCCGGGGATCGTCCTGGGCGATATGACGCGCCTCAGCATCCAGGTTGTTCAAGGCGCTGCGCAGCCATTCAATGCCCATTGTCGGTCCACTTGCCGGCGATGGCTGCCACTTCTTCGGCACTGGCAAAGTCACCCGCGTGGGCCTCGTTCAGGGCCTTCTGGATTTCCTCTATCTGCCAGGCTTCCCGCGCCAGGTATTCCCGCAGGGCATCCACGGCGAGAAACGACTTGCTGCGCCCGGTGGCCTTTGCCAGCAGGGCCAGGGTTTCAGCGAGCTCATCGGGCAAGCGCAGGGACATGATGGACATGGCGATCTCGTCATACCCTAGCCCAGCCCCGGCCATTCGTCAGGTCTGGAGTTGTCACAAGGCAAGGCAACTCCCGAGCACCAGCTCCCAGCGTTGAAAGCGTCCGCGCGGCAGAGGATAGTGCGAGCAGAAATCGCGCTGAATCCGCCTGTCACAAGGAGTCGTGAATGTTCCGTCGCTCTTCTCTGATCCCGCTGCTGGGCAGCCTGGCGTTGCTGGCCGGCGCCACCTCGGTGGCGGCCCAATGCCTGCCGCCGCCACGCAATGCCGAGGTTCCGGGCTTTTCCCTGTGCAAGGACTGGCCGGCGTTTGCCGACCAGAGCATCAGCCTGTTGTCCGAGATGGTTCCGGACCCCAGCGACACCGGCAACGGTGACGGCACCTACAACCTGCAACTGGCAGTGCTGGAGCGCAACAGCGGACAGGTCCTGGCGCGCTATGCACAGCCTGCGGCCTTTGTTTCCGACGCGGTTCGCCTGGAGAGCGTGAAGCTCGACACCGGGCGCTTCCAACTGACGCCGCAGGTGCGGGCGTTCGGGGTCCGTGCCGGGTTCGAAGGCTCGTCCCGGGTCAACCCCTTCAGTCAGGTCTGGCTCAGCCTGTATGTGCGAGAGGGCAGCACCCTGCGCCCGGTGCTGGAGAAATTCCTGGCCCACTCCTACAACGGCGAATGGGATGGCCAGTGTGCCGGGGAGGGGACAAAAACCACCCGTACCCTGGAGATCGCCAAGACCCGCAGCCACGGTTATGCCGACCTGATCGTGCGTTCGGTCAGCGTCAGTACCCGAAGCGAAATAGTCGGCGAGGAGTGCCAGTCCAAGTCGGTGACCGCCAAGCCGGTGCTCGTCACTTTGCATTACGACGGCCAGCGTTATGTCCTGCCCAATGGCTACAGCGGTATCTGATACCGGCAATCGATAAGGACGCTTGATGACACGGCTTGAACAATCGGCCCGAGGGCTGCTGCTGTGCGCCTTGCTGGGCATGGCGACGACCGCGCTGGCCGAGTGCAGCGACTCAATCTATGCCCCGGGAGAACTCCATGTCTGCAAGCCCTGGCCGGCGGAAGAAGGCATGAATATCGGGGTTCGAGCAACGCCGATGCAGGGGCCGGTCAACGCCAAAGCACCCCGCTACAACCTGGATGTGGCGCTGCTGCTCGACGACAACGGCTGGGCCGTGGCCAGTTACAACAAGGACCTGTCCCCGCGTTCCGATGGCCTGGCCTTGCAGGGGTTGCAGATCGACACCGGGCGTTATCAGTTGAGCGAGGAGGAGCGGGCCTTTGGCCTGCGGGTGAACTACCACCGCGCCTCCAGCACCCGGCCCTATGAGAAAACCGTGCTGACCCTGTTCGTGCGCGATGGCAAGGGCCTTCCGCCGAGGCTCGAAGGGCTGGTGGTGGATGAGCGCCGCGGCGAGTTCGGCACGGGCGGTGAGTGTGTCGGGCGCAGCCGGATCCTGCAGCGGACCCTGGAGCTGGGCAACGGCCAGCGCAATGGCCATGTCGACCTGCTGGTGCGTACGCGAATCGTCGACACCGAGCATTTCAAGGGCCCGGCCGGTTGCGAGCGTCGTGATCTGGCGCCCAGGAGCAGCCGCGTCACCTTGCACTACGACGGTCAGCGCTACCCCTTGCCCCAAGCCCTGAAAGGTGTGTGATCCATGCTCACTGGCCTCAATCACCTGACCCTGGCGGTCAGCGACTTGCCCCGCAGCCTGGCCTTCTATCACCAGCTATTGCAACTGCGCCTGGAGGCCACCTGGGAGTGCGGAGCCTATCTGTCGTTGCCGGGGCTGTGGCTGTGCCTGTCCCTGGACCCGCAACGGCAGGCGCCGGCCGTTGCCGATTACACCCATTACGCCTTTGGCGTCGGCGCCGCGGATTTTTCATCGCTGGTACAGCGTCTGCGGGAGGCGCGGGTTCAGGAGTGGCGCGACAACCGCAGCGAGGGCGCATCGTTTTATTTTCTCGATCCCGATGGCCATCGACTGGAGGTCCATGTCGGTGACTTGGCCTCGCGATTACGCGCCTGTCGCGAACGTCCCTACGCGGGAATGCGCTTTTACCCCACCGACTGAGGTTGCGCTGCCTGGAAGCAGCTGACGAAAGTCGCTGGTGGCAAGGTGCCTTGATCGTGCAGAATCCGGCAGATTCGTTCTGTGCCTGGCGTTACCGTGAGGTGCATCCGTTCTGGAGTCTTGCCGATGACCTCATCGCTGTTGCTGGCCGTTATCGCCTCGGGTTTCATTTATGCCATCACCCCCGGACCCGGGGTCCTGGCGGTGTTCGGCATCGGTGCGTCCCGAGGCCGCAAGGCCGGCGCCGGGTTTCTTGGCGGGCACATGCTGGGGGATGTGGTCTGGTGCAGCACGGCGTTGATCGCCATTGTCGGTGCCCGGGAAATCGGCAGCGAGGCTTTCAATATCCTCGGCCTGCTCAGTGGCCTGTACCTGTTCTGGCTGGGAATGCGCGCGATCCGCGCCCGTCGCGGCAACGGCGATGAGCCCCAGGGCGCCGCGCGCCATCCGTTCTGGCACGGCGTTCTCTTCGGCCTGACCAATCCCAAGGCATACCCGGTGGCCGTGGCCACCTTCACTGCGCTGCTGTCCAGCCGCGCCGAGCTGCTCACCTGGTCGATGCTGCCCGGTCTGATTGCCCTGAGCTTCCTTGGTGGGCTTGCGGCATACGCTATTCTCATCGGCGTTGTCGGCGCGCGTCGGGTGCGCGATGGCTACCAGCGCCACGAACTGGCAATCACCCGGATCTGCGGGGTGATGTTCATCGGTTTTGCGATCAATGCCCTGCTGCATGCGGTACCGGGACTGATCGGCAACAAGGCATAACGCCGCTCGCGGGGTGCGAGGGTGTAAGGCCGGTGCTCGACACTGGCCGAACAGGCTCAAGGGATGGGTACTCAGTGCATTTTTCATGGGTAGTAGCTTTCTCTGATGGCAACCAACAACTCCGCGCCTCTGGCCAGTTTCATCGACCTGCTTCTGGACGCCGTGTGCGCCGTGGATATCGAGGGTCGCTTCGTGTTTGTCAGCGCTGCCTGCGAGCGGGTATTCGGCTACACCGCCGATGAGCTGATCGGTCGGCGGATGATCGAGCTGGTACACCCGGACGATCGCGAACGCACCCTGCAGGCCGCCCGGGAAATCATGGGCGGTGTGCCCAAGCCCAACTTCGAGAACCGCTACCTGCGCAAGGACGGGCGCGTGGCCCATATCCTCTGGTCGGCGCGCTGGTCGGAGGTGGACCAGTTGCGCATTGCCGTGGCCCGGGACATCACCGAGCGCAAGCTGGCCGAGTCCAAACAGGCCGCGCTGTATGCCATCTCCGAGGCGGCCCACGCCACCGAAGACCTGCTGGGGCTGTTCAAGCGTGTGCATCGGATCATCGGCGAGTGGCTGCCGGCGCTCAATTTCGCCCTGGCGCTGTACGACGAGCGCAGCGACAGCCTGAGCTTTCCCTACCACGTCGACGACTGCGAAAGCAGCCCGGAACGGCCCGGAACCCTGATCGGGCGGTTTTGCGCCCAGGTGCTGCAGCATGGCCAGTCCCTGCTGCTGGCGCCTACATGCCCGTCGAGCCGGAATCTGTGGGACGAGTTCGCGGTTATCCAAGGCCCGCGTTGCTGGCTGGGGGTGCCGCTGAATTCGCAGAAGGGCACCATCGGCGTGCTCATGGTCAAGAGCGCCCCCGGCGCCCAAGGCTACGGTGAGGCGGAGCTGGAACTGCTGCAGTACGTCAGTGCCCAGCTGGCTGCGGCCATCGAACGTGCGCAATTGCATGCGCGCCTGCACTACATGGCCGAGTACGACCAATTGACCCATCTGCCCAATCGCGAGCTGCTGCGCGAGCGCTTGCGTTCGGCCCTGGCCCGGGCCCGGCGCGACTCGGGACGCATGGCCCTGCTGTACGTCGACCTGGACAAGTTCAAGGAGGTCAATGACACCTGCGGGCATGCCGTGGGCGACATGCTGCTGCAAGCGGTGGCCAACCGCCTCAAGGGTTGCGTGCGCGAATCCGACACCGTGGCGCGCATGGGCGGCGATGAATTCGTGGTGCTGCTGGAAAGCGTGCAGCACATTGACGACGCCCAGCACGTGGCGGAAAAAATTCGCCACGCGCTAAACGAGCCACTGCGACTGGATGGCCATTGGCTGAACATCCTGCCGAGCATCGGCATTGGCCTGTACCCCGAACATGGCCTGGAGGAAAAACAGCTGTTCAAGTACGCCGACGAGGCCATGTATGCGGTCAAGCGCGAGCGCAAGAGCCGCTCCAGCGCCTGAGGCCGGCGCGCTGATCCAGCCCCCGGACCCAAGCGGGAAGCGTCGCCGTTCGTCGTCTCGGCGCCGCTCCCGGTAAACCTTTGGCGCTCAGGGTTTTCCCAATGCAGGCGGGGGCGCTGGCTCCCGCCGGATGGATTTGCAAGAGGAGAACCCACTCATGAACTGCATGGCCACTGTCCTTGGCCGCGCCGGCCTGGCCCTGTTGCTGGGCCTTGGTGCCGGCAGCGCCCTGGCCCAATCCCCTGCGGCCTTCATCGACGATGCCTCGGCCCAAGCCATGGCCGATATCGAAGCCAGCCGCCAGGCGCACCGGCTGACCTCATCCAAGGCGCTCAAGGAATACACCATCCAGGTGATCAACGATCGCACCACGGCCAATCAGCATCTGGCGAAGATTGCCAGACAGCTGGACCTGCCGGTGGCCCCCCGGGAACAGCTGCTGGACCAGGCCAAGCGCCGGGTGCCGCCACTTCCCGAAGGCGAGGATAGCGACCGCGTCTACGCCACGAACCAGATCAAGGCCACCCAGACGGCGATCCGGCAGATCCGGCAACAGGCGCAGACCAGCGAGCTTCCCGAGCTCAAGGCGTTCGCCGAGGAAACCCTGCCGAAACTGGAAAACCACCTGCAAATGGCCAGGGCGATCCGCGCCGGACGCCCGATCGATCGGCTGGAGGGGTGAACTGGCGTGAGCTGCTTCCAGCTGTTGGTGGGGCTCACAGACAGTTGCCTTGGGTGCTTCAACCTTAAGGCTGTTTGCTGCAGCGCGGCGTTTTTCTTCGCTTCGCTGCTGGCTGATGCTCAGGTGCGCTCCAGTTGATGTGGATGTCTGTCTTTGTGACGGTTTGTGACTAGTATCAATGGCGGTCAAAGTGCCAGCACGCTAACTCACGGATCGGAATCAGTCAGAGGTCTCCCATGGAATTTCTCGAAAAACTAACCAACCTTGCTGCCAAGGTGCGGCTGCAAGGTGCAGCCATTCAAACTGAAGAGGCCACGAAGAATGCTTTCGTCATGCCCTTTATCAGTACGGTTCTGGGCTATGACGTCTTCGATCCGATGGAGGTGACCCCGGAGTTCGTCTGTGATGTCGGAACCAAGAAAGGCGAGAAGATCGATTACGCGATCATCAAGGATGGCGAGGTGCAGATGCTCATCGAGTGCAAGAAAATCGGTGAACCACTGCACATCAATCATGCTTCTCAGTTGTTTCGCTATTTCCATGTCACCAGTGCGCGTATTTCCATTCTCACCAACGGTCAGGTCTACAAGTTCTTCACCGATCTGGACGCGCCGAACAAGATGGATGAGAAACCTTTTCTTGAGCTCGATCTGCTGGACATTGACGAGTACTCCGTTCCTGAATTGATCAAGTTGACCAAGTCGGCGTTTGACGTCGATTCGGTACTCAGTGCAGCTGGCGAATTGAAGTACGTCAGTCAGATCAAGAAAGTGATTGCCTCCCAGATCAGCAAACCTGACGACGACTTTGTGAAGGTTTTTGCTTCTCGGGTATATGAGGGCGTGATCACCCAGAAAGTCAGGGATCAATTCTCTGAACTGACGCGCAAGGCCATCGGGCAGTTTCTCAATGACCAGATCAATGAGCGACTCAAGTCAGCCATGAGTGGAACTAACCAGACGGTCATCACGACGCACTCTGCACCCATCAACGATGGACGTGAGCTGGTGGAGGAGGACGGCCCGGATGAAAAGATTTTCACGACGCTGGAGGAGCTGGAGGGGTATCACATCGTGCGAGCGGTGGTGCGCTCTGTGGTGGATGCCAAGCGGATTGTCCAACGTGATACCCAGAGCTATTTCGGTATCTTGCTCGACGACAACAATCGCAAGCCCATTTGCCGTCTGCATTTCAACCGTGCCCAAAAATACATCGGCATTTTCGACCAGGACAAAGTCGAAACTCGCCATCCGATCAGTTCGGTCGATGAGATCTATGAATATTCGGAACATTTGAAGAAGACGGTAGGTTTTTACGACTAGGCGATCTGTCTTCTAGAGAAAAACCGGCGGCCTGCCGTGATGAGTGAGCAAGGCGGTCCAGCGCCTGCTTACACCTCGGTACATGGCTTCGCACAATCAAACAGGATTGTGCTGGAGCTGCCTGGGCTGTGGGCTTAACGTGGCCCGCTGCAGGCGTCGGATCCGGCGCCGCGAGGCTCAAGGAGGCAGGACATGGCGCAGGCACCGCGCGTTGCGATCAGCGATCTGTACCATCGGGCAGAGGATTATTTCTTCCTGTCCATCTCGCAGTTCTATCGCCGCTTTGGCGATGAGGTGAACGCCTATTGCACCGGCGTTGCAGCCAGCAGCCTGAACCTGCTGCTGATGCAGGGCAGCGAACGCGACAACGCCGAGCCTCTGGCCGAGGGCGTGGCGTTTCTTGAGCGCGCCGGGGTGCCGTTCTGTGTGGTGATGCCCCAGGCCCAGGCGGCGCGCTACAGCCAGCAGTTGCTCCAGCAGCAACTGGTGGCGGCGGACCAGACCCGGTGCATGGCCCTCGACCTTGCTTCCTACGTCCCGCCCCAGGCCGCGCCGGCGCTGAGGGATGTGCGCTGCACCGATCGGCACCTGCAGGATTGGGCGCGGCCGGTGGCGAGTGCCTTCGAGTCGGGGGATGCGGCCATCGAGCAGTACCTGGCGCGGCATCGGGCGGCGTTGCAGGCCGGGCGGGCCTTGCGGCATTTCAGCCTGTACGTCGATCAGCGTCCGGTGAGCGCCTTGACCCTGTCCCTGGGGCCGGAGGTGGCGCGGCTGGACGATATCGGCACGCTGCAGGGTTTCCAGGGGCGGGGTTATGCCACGGCGCTGATCCACGCGGTGCTCGGCTTCGCCCGGAGCCGGGGCGCCAGATGGTGCGTGCTGGAGGCCTCGCTCGACGGTCTGTCGATCTACCGCAAGGCCGGCTTCAATGTCCTGTTCGACTACCGCACTTTCTGTCAGGCATGAGCGGGGCCGCGGCGTTCTGCCGGAACTGCCGCGGGCTGAGCCCGGTGAGGGCCTTGAATTGCCGGCTGAAGGCGCTGTGGTCGGTGTAGCCGCATTGCAGGGCCACTTCGGTGATGGGCTCCTGGGTCAGCAGCAATTGTGAGGCGTGTTCCAGGCGCACCTTGTGGATCATCTGCCGCGGCGTGAGGTGGAAGATGCGCTTGCAGTAGCGCTCCAGCTGGGCCGTGGACAGCCTGGCGATGCGGGTCAGGTCCTGCAGGCGGATGGCTTCGCTGTAGTGCTCGCGGATATGCCGGTCCACCGCCGCCAGGCGTTCATAGGCCGGATGGGTGTCATGGGCCGCCTGCAGGTCCAGGGAGATGCCGGCCATGCCGATGATCCGGGCGTCGCGACCATAGAGCGGCAGCTTGTGGGTCAGGCACCAGCCCGGTTCGCGGCTGCCGTACAGGTGCAATTCCAGTTGGCCCTTGATGGTCACGCCCTGGTGCAGCACGCGCTGGTCCTGCTCGGTGTAGACCGGGCCGAGCACCGCGGGAAAGACCTCGGCGGAGGTCTTGCCCAGCAGGGGGCGGATGCTCTTGAAGCCGCAGCGCTGGGCCAGGGTCAGGTTGGCGATCAGGTAGCGGGCCTGCAGATCCTTGATGAAGAACACCGCACTGGGGATGCAGTCCAGCAGCGGAGCGAGGGGCGCCATGTTGGCCAGCAGGCTGTCGATGTCCCCGGGGGATTGGGCGGCGATGGCCCTGGGCAAATGGTGGAGCTGTGCGCTATCGATCATCGTCGGCCTCTCTCTGGGGGGGCTTGGGGGATGGATCTGTGTCGCTGAAGCCAGGGCCGGCAAAGGGCCGGGGGCTACGTGCCGACCCGGGCCGGTGCCGGTTTTTAGTCTGCCGCGTCCGGCGGGCGGGCGTCGAGCATCAGGGTGGCGACCCGGGCCGGCACCAGGGGCGAACGCGGCGCCACCTCGGGCCAGTCGAACAGGCGCCGGGCGGCGCTGGCGCAGACCCGGCCCTGGCAGGCGCCCATGCCGCACCGGCTGTGCAGCTTGGCGCTGCTCCAGTCCGCCGCCCCGGCCACGGCCGCATAGGGCACATCTTCGCACCGGCAGAGCAGGGTATCGGGGCGGGCCAGTTGCAGGATCTGCGGTTGCAGTTCGAAGTGCCGTTGCAGCCGTGCGGCAAAGTCCTGCCAGTGCCGGCGGCGGTCGATCAGCGTGGCGGCCCGGGCACGCTGGCCGCTGGCCACGCAGCCGGCAATCTCGCCTTCGATCAAGGCCAGTTCGCTGCCACCGATGCCGGTGCATTCACCGGCGGCCAGGACCTGGGGCAGGCTGCTGCGTTGTTGCGGGTCGACGGCGATGGCCCCCTGCTCCAGGCGACAGCCCAGGTGGCTGGCCAGTCGGGTGTTGGGCACCAGGCCGAAGCCGCAGGCCAGGTAGTCGCAGGGCAGTTCACTGAGGTGCCGGCCCTGGCGGATGCGTACCCGTTGCAGGTGCTGGTCGCCCAGGGCCTCCACCACGTGGGCGTTGCAGCGGTAGGCCGGGGTGAGCAGTTGCATGGCCTGGATCAGCTTGGTCGGCCAGCGCCACAGTTGGCTGGCGAACCCCAGCACCGCCGCGGCGGGCGCCTGTTCCAGCACCCGCAGCACCCGCGCCCCGGCCTGGCGTGCGGTGGCGGCGGTGGCCAGCAGCAAGGGGCCGCTGCCGGCGATCACCAGGGTTTTTCCCTGCAGGGGCAGGCCGTTTTTCACAAGGGCCTGCAGACCTCCGGCGCCGGTGACCCCGGGCAGGGTCCAGCCGGGAAAGGGCAGCAGCAGTTCCTGGGCGCCGCAGCACAGGATCAGTTGTTCGAAGTCCAGCTGCCAGGCCTGGCGGGCATCCTCCAGCAGCAGGCTGTGGGAGCTCAGGGCGGCGATCACGCGGGTGGCGCCGAGGTACCGCACCGCCGGGTGCTGCACAACCTTGAAGCGTTCGTCCGCGGCCGGCGGCGTCGGACCCTGGCGCCAGATCTGGCCGCCGGGGCGCGGGTTGTCGTCGATGAGCACGATCGAGCGGGCGCTGTGGCTGGCGGCCCGGGCCGCGGCCAGCCCTGCCGGGCCGCTGCCGACAATCAGTATCTGGCAGCGCAGGCGCCGGGGGTTCATTGGCTGCGCTCCACCTGCATGCCGTCCTGGCACAGGATCTGGCAGGCCAGTTGGCGCAGGCCGTCGATGCTCATCCGGCATTCCTGGCAGATGCCCATGCCGCAGAACGGCGCCCGTGGCCCGCCGTTGCAGGCGGTGCGGGTCCGCGGGTCGCCGCTGGCGGCCACGGCGGCGGCGACCGTGAGGCCGGGGCGCACGGCCAGTGCCTGTCGATCCAGGTAGATGATCATGGGGACTCTCCAGTCAGGGGGGCGAAGCGCCCGGGCAGATAAGGTCGCGGATCGAGCGCCGGGCATTCGCCGAACATCTGCTGCACCAGCAGCCGTGCGCTGCCGGGGGCGGTGGTCACCCCCAGCCCTTCATGGCCGACCGCCAGCCACAGCCCCGGCTGTTGCGGGTGTTCGCCGAGGATCGGCAGGCCGTCGGGCGTGGCGGCGCGAAAGCCGGTCCAGGCGCGGATGCCGTTGAGCTGCGCCAGTGCCGGCAGGTACTCCACCGCGCGCCGCAGCATCGGTGCCAGCACCTGGGGCTCGACCTCGGGCTCCAGGGTGTCGAACTGCCGGGACGAGCCGATCAGCAGTTGCCCGGTGGGGCGTGGCTGGACATTGAACGCCACCGAGGTGCCGTTGCTGGCGTGGGCGCTGGCGGCATAGCCCAGCTCCACCAATTGATGCCCCACCTGCTGCGGGTAGCGGTCGGTGATCAGCAGGTGGCCCTTCTTCGGTCGCAAGGGCAGTTCCGCCAGCAGCTCCCGGGCGCCGTAGCCGTTGGCCAGCAGCACCTGGGGCGCCTGCAGCACCCGGCCATCGTCGAGTTCCAGCCGGTTGCCGGCGACGCTGCGGACCCGGGCACGCAGACAGCGGATCAGCGGCTGGCTGTCGAGCAGCCAGCGGGCGGTGGCCGGGGCGTAGAGGATGCCGTCGCCGGGGACTTGCAGGGCACCGCCCAGGCCCTGGCGCAGCATCGGTTCCAGGGCCGCCAGTGCCGGGCCATCGAGCAGTTGGCTGGTGACACCCTGTGCGGCCAGGGTCTGCTGCTTGGTCCGGGCCAGGTCCATTTCCGCGCGGTCGGCGGCCAGCCACAGGGTGCCGCAATTGCGGTAGGCGCAGGCCTCGGGCAGATGGGCACGCAACTGGCGCCAGAGGCCGATGGAGTAGTGACTCAGGGCCAGCTCCGCAGGGTTGTCGTCCATGGCCACCAGATGCCCCATGCCGGCTGCGGTGGCGCCGCCACGGGCGTCGTCCAGTACCTGCACCCGCAGACCGCGGCCGGCCAGTTCGTGGGCGCAGGCGGCGCCGATGATGCCGGCGCCGACCACGATCACATCGGCCTCGGCCTGCACCTTCACGAGCCGATGCCCCAGGCGAACGGGTCGCTGTCGTCCAGCAGCAGGGTGGCTTCGGCGCTGATATGGGCACTGCCGCGCAGGGTGGGAATGATCCGGTCGCCGACCACTTCGTAGTGGGCGCTGAACTGGCTGCCGATGACGCTGGCCTGACGCCAGGTCTGGCCCGGGGCGAGCTTGCCGTCCGCGGCCAGGCAGGCCAGCTTGGCACTGGTGCCGGTGCCGCAGGGAGAGCGGTCGTAGGCCTTGCCCGGACAGAGTACGAAGTTGCGGCTGTCGGCTTGCGGGTCATCGGCGAACAGTTCGATGTGGTCGATGATCCCGCCCCCGGCGCCGGTAATTCCGGCGGCTTCCAGGGCCGTGCGCACGCTCCAGGTGTAATGGGTCAGGGCTTCGACATTGTCCAGGGCCAGGCGCTGGCCATGATCGCTGATCAGGAAGAACCAGTTGCCGCCCCAGGCAATGTCGCCGTGCAGCGTGCCGTGCCCCGGCACCTGCAGCGCCACCTGCCTGCGGTAGCGATAGGCGGGCACATTGCGCACGCTCACCGACAGGTCGTCATGCAGGGTGGCCTGCACCGTGCCCACCGGGGTTTCGATGCGGTGCACGCCGCAGTCGATGCGCCCCAGGTGGTACAGCGAGCGCACCAGGCCGATGGTGCCGTGGCCGCACATGCCCAGGTAGCCGCTGTTGTTGAAGAAGATCACGCCGGCGCAGGCATCGCTGGCCTGGGGCGCGCAGAGCAGGGCGCCCACCAGCACGTCGCTGCCCCGGGGTTCGAGGACGCAGGCGCGGCGCCATTGATCGTGGTCGCTGCTCAGGGTTTGCAGGCGCTCGGCCATGGAGCCCCGGCCCAGGTCGGGAAAGCCGTCGATGACCAGACGGGTGGGTTCACCCCCGGTGTGGGAGTCGATCACGGTTATTTTTTTCATGGCGGCACCTGCGGGGAAAGAGCTACAGAGTGGCCCTGGCGAGGGGGCTGCCGCTTGTGGGTTTTCCCTGGCGCGGATGACGAAATCGGCACAGTCGCCGGTGCGTACCCGGGCTCGGGGAGGTACGGCGCAGGCGATCGCTGAATGTGCCGATTTCGTCTCCTGCGGGGGTGAAAAGCTTCAAGCTGCAAGGGGGATAAAAGGCGACTCTGGATAGCGTCTCCAACGCCAGTCGGCCCGGCCGACCTCAAACAAGGACAAGACCATGAGCCGTAAAGCCATCCAGTGGAGCGGTGTATTCCCCGCCGTGACCACTCAGTTCAAAGCCGATTTCTCCCTCGATCTGCAGGCCACTCACCAGGTCATGCGCAAGCTGGTGGACGATGGCGTGTCCGGCCTGGTGGTGTGCGGTACCGTGGGGGAAAACACCTCCCTGAGTACCGCCGAGAAACTCGCGGTGATCGAAGTCGCCAAGGACGCCGCCGCCGGCCGGGTGCCGGTGATTGCCGGGGTGGCCGAGTTCACCACTGACTTTGCCCGCAACACCGTGCGCGAGGCCGCCAGGGCCGGGGCCGATGGGGTGATGGTGATGCCGGCGCTGGTGTACTCGGCCAAGCCCCATGAAACCGCGGCGCATTTTCGTGCCGTGGCCACCGGCACCGATTTGCCGGTGATGGTTTACAACAACCCGCCGATCTACAAGAACGACGTCACCCCCGAGGTGCTGATCGCCCTGCAGGACTGCGAGAACATCGTCTGCTTCAAGGATTCCTCCGGTGACACCCGGCGCTTCATCGACCTGCGCAACGCGGTCGGCGATCGTTTCGTGCTGTTTGCCGGGCTCGATGACGTGGTGGTGGAAAGCGTCGCGGTGGGCGCCGAGGGCTGGGTCTCGGGCATGTCGGTGGCCTTCCCCCGGGAAGGCGAGACGCTGTTCCGCCTGGCCAGGGACAAACGCTTCGAGGAGGCCCTGGCCCTGTATCGCTGGTTCATGCCGCTGCTGCACCTGGACGCCCGGCCGGATCTGGTGCAGTGCATCAAGCTCTGCGAAGAGCTGGTGGGCCGCGGTTCGTCCATTACTCGGCCGCCACGTCTGGCGCTGCAAGGGGAAACCCTGGCCGAAGTCAAAGCCATAGTCGCCAAGGCCCTGGCCACGCGGCCGCGCCTGCCGGACGTCGGCCTGTAATCCCTTGCCGGGCGCCCCGGGCGGGGCGCCCGCTTGCGCAACAGCGCATGTGCTGCAAGCGTCGGGCGGCCCCGCCGACGTGACATTCGACCTGCCTATTCCAATAACCCCAAAAAGGCGCAGCCCCATGTCAGGCAAAGGCAAATTCAAGAAGCAACTTTCTCTGGTGGACCTGACCTTTATCGGTCTGGGTGCGATCTTCGGTTCTGGCTGGCTGTTCGCCGCCAGCCACGTTTCGGCGATTGCCGGGCCGGCCGGGATCTTTTCCTGGCTGCTGGGTGGCTTCGCCGTGCTGCTGTTGGGCATCGTCTACTGCGAGCTGGGGGCGGCCCTGCCCCGGGCCGGTGGCGTGGTGCGCTACCCGGTGTTCTCCCACGGCCCGCTGCTGGGCTACCTGATGGGCTTCATCACCCTGATCGCCTTTTCCAGCCTGGTGGCCATCGAAGTGGTGGCGGCCCGGCAATATGCGGCGGCCTGGTTCCCGCTATTGACCCACGAAGGTTCCAGCAACCCGACGATCATCGGCTGGCTGCTGCAGTTCGCCCTGTTGTGCCTGTTCTTCTGGCTCAACTACTCCAGCGTCAAGACCTTCGCCAAGTCCAACAACTTCATCAGCCTGTTCAAGTTCATCGTGCCCTTGCTGGTGATCGTGGTGCTGTTCACCTTCTTCAAGCCCGACAACTTCCACATCCAGGGCTTTGCGCCGTTCGGCCTGTCGGGGATCGAGATGGCGGTATCGGCCGGGGGCATCATCTTTGCCTACCTGGGGCTGACGCCGATCATTTCCGTGGCCAGCGAAGTGCGCAATCCGCAGCGCACCATTCCCATCGCGCTGATTCTCTCGGTGCTGCTCTCGACCCTGATCTACGGCCTGCTGCAGTTGGCCTTCCTGGGCAGCATTCCCACGGAGATGCTGGCCAACGGCTGGAGCGGCATCAGCAAGGAATTTTCCCTGCCGTACCGCGACATCGCCCTGACCCTCGGGGTCGGCTGGCTGGCCTACCTGGTGGTGGCCGATGCGGTGATCTCCCCCAGCGGCTGCGGCAACATCTACATGAACGCCACGCCGCGGGTGGTCTATGGCTGGGCTCGCACCGGGACCTTCTTCAAGGTCTTCACCCGCATCGATGAGCAGTCCGGCATCCCGCGCCCGGCGCTGTGGCTGACCTTCGGCCTGTCGGTGTTCTGGACCCTGCCGTTTCCCTCGTGGGAGGCGCTGATCAACGTGGTCTCGGCGGCCCTGGTGCTCAGCTACGCCGTGGCGCCGGTCAGTGTCGCGGCCTTGCGCAAGAGCGCGCCGGAGCTGGCGCGGCCGTTCCGGGTGCGCGGTTTTGCCTTGCTCGGCCCGGTGTCCTTCGTGATTGCGGCGCTGATCGTCTACTGGTCCGGCTGGAGCACGGTGTCCTGGCTGCTGGGACTGCAGATCCTGATGTTCGTGATCTACCTGCTGTGCAGGCGCCTGGTGCCGACCGACCACCTGAGCATCGGCGAGCAGGTGCGCTCGTCGCTGTGGCTGATCGCCTTCTATGCCCTGACCATGGTCATTTCCTACCTGGGCAGCTTCGGCGGCATCGGCGTCCTGGCTCACCCTTTCGACACCCTGACCGTGACCCTCATGGCCCTGTGCATCTACACCTGGGGCGCCAACACCGGGGTGCCCGGCGCCAAGCTGGTGCTGGATGGCGATGAGGTGGAGTGAGCGTGCGCATTTTCCAACAGACGGGGCAAGCCATGACAGTGACTGGACAGATGCTGATCGGCCAACGCGCCAGCTTCGGCGCCAATGGGCGGATCCACGGGCTGGCCGCCGCCAGCGGCGAGGTGTTGCAACCGGCCTTTGGCGGTGCCGAACAGGCCGACCTGGAGCGCGCCTGCGCCCTGGCCCAGGCGGCATTCGAGCCCTATCGGCAGTTGCCGCTGGAGCAGCGGGCGGCATTTTTGGAGGGTATCGCCAGCCATATCCTTGAGCTGGGCGATGAGCTGATCGAGCGCTGCCAGCTGGAAACCGGCCTGCCCCGCGCCCGCCTGGAGGGCGAGCGCGGACGTACCGTCGGCCAGTTGCGCTTGTTTGCCGCCGTGGTGCGCCATGGCGGCTTCCTCGGGGTACGGATCGATCCGGCGCAACCTTCGCGCCAGCCCCTGCCCAGGGTCGACCTGCGCCTGCGGCAGATCGGCCTGGGGCCGGTGGCGGTGTTCGGCGCGTCGAACTTTCCCCTGGCCTTTTCCGTGGCCGGTGGCGATACCGCCTCGGCCCTGGCAGCGGGCTGCCCGGTGATCGTCAAGGCGCATTCGGCCCACCCCGGGACCTCGGAACTGGTGGCCCGGGCCATCGCTCGGGCGGCCCGGCAGCAGGGCATGCCCGAGGGCGTGTTTTCACTGCTGTTCGACAGTGGCCGCAGCATCGGCCAGGGGCTGGTGGCGGATCCGCGGATCAAGGCCGTGGGCTTCACCGGCTCGCGCAGCGGCGGGATGGCGCTGATGCAGATCGCCGCGGCGCGCCCCGAACCGATCCCGGTCTATGCGGAGATGAGTTCGATCAACCCGGTGCTGCTGTTGCCCCATGCCCTGGAGGAGCGCGCGGAGGCGATGGCCTCGGCGTTCGTTGCCTCGCTGACCCTGGGCGCCGGGCAGTTCTGCACCAACCCGGGGCTGATCCTTGCTGTCGATGGACCGGCGTTGCAGCGTTTTGAGCGAGCCGCCGCCGAGGCCCTGGGCCATGTGGCGGCGCAGACCATGCTCACGCCGGGCATCTACCGCAGCTATTGCCAAGGCGTGGCCATTCTCGCCGCGCATGCCCGGGTGCAGACCCTGACCCTGGGGCCGGAAGGGCAGGGCCCGCAGGCGCGCGGGGCGCTGTTCGCCACCTCGGCTACGGCCTTCATGGCGTGCCGCGAATTGCGCGAGGAAGTCTTTGGACCGGCCTCGCTGATCGTTCGCTGCGAGGACGTCGCTGCGTTGCAGCAGGTCCTGCAGAGCCTGGAGGGCCAGTTGACCATCGCCGTTCACCTGAGCGACGGCGATCAGCCGCAAGTGCGGGCCTTGTTGCCGTTGCTGGAGAGCAAGGCCGGGCGCCTGCTGGCCAACGGTTTCGGCACCGGCGTCGAAGTGGCTCACGCCATGGTCCACGGCGGGCCCTTCCCGGCCACGTCCGACAGCCGCAGCACCTCGGTGGGCAGCCTGGCGATCCAGCGCTTCCTGCGCCCGGTGGCCTACCAGGACCTGCCCGAGGCGTTGTTGCCGGCCGAGCTGCACAGCGCCAATCCGTGGCGGGTGCCGCAACTGCTCGACGGCCGGTGATCGGCTTGACCTGAGGCGAGGCTGCGCTCCACCGGGGAGTGTCGGCCCGCTTGCTCCTTCGTTCGCTTAATCCATCGGTAAAAACTCTCCCACAGGAGCGTTCCCCACCTGCCATAGAGGTTGCAGCATGTCTGAACACATCAGCCTGTCCCTGGATGACGTCCACGCCCTGGCGTATCGGGTTCTCAGCCATCACGGCCTGTCCGACGCCCATGCCCGGGTCATCGCCGAGGTCATTACCCAGGGTCAGCGTGACGAGTGCCATTCCCATGGGGTGTACCGCCTGCTGGGCTGCGTACGCTCGGTGCGCGAGGGCAAGATCGACCCGCGCGCCGAACCCAGTCTGCGGCACATCTCGCCGGCGGTGCTGGAGGTGGATGCCCATTACGGCTACTCGTTGCTGGGCTTTCACACCGGCTTGCCGTTGCTGGTGGACAAGGCCCGCAGCCAGGGCATCGCGGCGATGGTGATCAAGCGCTGCTTCCACTTTTCCGCGCTGTGGCCGGAGGTCGAGGCGATGGCCGCCAACGGCCTGGTGGGGCTGGCGATGAACCCCAGCCACAGCTGGGTGGCCCCGGCCGGCGGGCGCCACCCGGTGTTCGGCACCAACCCCCTGGCTTTTGCCTGGCCGCGGCCGGGGGGCAATCCCTTTGTCTTCGACTTCGCCACCAGCGCCATTGCTCGGGGCGATATCGAGCTGCATGCGCGCCAGGGCAAGCCGATTCCCGAGCACTGGGCCATCGACGCCGACGGCGAGCCCACCACCGATGCACGGGCCGCCTTGCAAGGGGCGATGCGCACCTTTGGCGGACACAAGGGCTCGGCCCTGGCGGCGATGATCGAACTGCTGGCCGGGGCGCTGATTGGCGACCTGACCAGTGCCGAATCCATGGCCTTCGATGAGGGTGTCGGGGCCACGCCTTGCCATGGCGAACTGGTGCTGGCGTTCGATCCCCAGGTGTTTCTGGGGGAGGGCTATCAAGCCGGGCTGGAGCGGGCGGAAGGGTTGTTTGCGGCCATTGCCCAGCAGGGCGCGCGGTTGCCGTCGCAGCGGCGTTTTGAGGCCCGGGCCCGCAGCCTGGAGCGGGGGGTGCAGGTTCCTCGGGCGCTGTGGAACGATATCCAGGCCTTGCTGCCATGACGCTCTGGGGGGGCGATGGAGTGTCCATCGCCCCCCAGGTGCTGCGGCTCGGGTCAGAAGCGCAGGTTGGCCGCCAGTTCGGCGGAACGCCCCGGCGCGACGGTGGCAAACAGGCCAACGTGGGACGCGTCGTAGTAGGTCTTGTCGGCGAGGTTGAGCACGTTGAACTGCAGGTCCAGGTTCTTGTTCACGCGGTAAGCGGTCATGGCGTCGTAGCGCCAGTAGGCGTCCAGGCTGTGGGTGTTCTCATCGTTGGTGTAGCGCTTGCCCACGTAGTTGGCGCCGGCGCCGACCTTCCAGCGCTCGGTGAGTTGGTAGGTGCTCCAGACCGAGCCACTGTTGGGGGCGATGAATTTCAGCTGATTGCCGTTATGGACGGACTCGGCGTCGGCGGCGTATTTCACCGCCCTGGCATCCAGGCGGGTGTAGCCGGCCACCACTTCCCAGCGCTCGGTCAGGTGACCGGTGGCTTCCACTTCAAAGCCTTTGACTTCGACATTGCCGTCCAGGGTCGCGATGCCGGTCAGCGGATCGTAGGTGCGGGCGTTGTCTTTCTCGGTCTTGAACAGGGCGGCGGTCAGCGCCAGGCGTTCGTTGAGCAGGTCCCACTTGGTGCCCAGTTCGAGGCTGCGGCTCTTTTCCGGAGCCAGGTTGCTCAAGCGGCCGCCCGCCGGACCATCGGCCCTGCCTGATTGCCCGGCGGTTTCGCCCGAGGGGTTGAAGGACGTGCCGTAGGCCAGGTAGATGCTGCCGTAGGGCACGGGCTTGAAGACGATGCCGCTCTGGTAGCTCCACAGGTTGCTGCGGTTGCTTTGGGCCGGGTCGCGGACGTGATAGGCGTCGTAGCGCAGGCCCAGGTTCAGGTCCCATTGCTCGTGCAGGGCGAGGGTGTCCATCACATAGACAGCGCGGTTGTTGTGTCGGGTGACAGTGTGCTGGCCATCGTCGCGCAGCACCGGGGTGAACGGATCCTTGGGATTGGGATGATGCAGGTCGCCGAGGTTGAGGCTCCTGGAGCTGGCGTAGCGGTTCTTGACATCGATGCGTTCACGGGAGAATTCCAGGCCGGCGCTGTAGCGGTGGCCGATGGCGCCGGTGTCGAACGTGCCGTAGATGTCGGTCTGGTTGATCAGCGAACTGTTGACCACATTGCGCCCGCGCGCCGAGCGTTGCACCCGGTTGGCCAGCTCCTGGGGCGCCAGGGCGATCGGCCGGCTCATGACGTAGTCCTGCATGCTGCGGCCCTGGCGGGTGGTGTTGCGCAGGGTCAGGTGGTCATTGATGTCGTGTTCCAGCTGCAGGGTGGCGAGGTCCGCCGAGGTATTGCGGAAGTCGCGCTGGGTGAAACCATAGAAGTTGTCACGGTCGACCTTGATCGGCTTGCCGGTGATTTCCGACACCGGGTGACCCTGATCGGGCAGGTCATCGCTCTGCAGGTGGTAGTAGCTCAAGGTGGCGCGGGTGTCGGTGTTCAGGCCGAAGCTCAGGCTCGGTGCCACGCCCCAGCGCGACACTTGCACATGATCGCGCCCGGGGGTATCGGCCTCATGCTTCATGGCGTTCAGGCGCAGCGCCAGGTTCTGTTCGGGCAGGTACTGGTTGAGATCGACGGTGCTGCGGCGCAATTGATCGGTGCCCAGGGTCAGGCTGCCGGTGGCGAAGGTTTCCGCCTGCGGCACCTTGCTGATCAGGTTCAGGGTGCCGCCGGTGGAGCCACGCCCCGAGTAGGCCGAGCCCGGGCCTTTGACGATTTCGATCTGCTCGTAGTTGAACACTTCGTGGTTCATGCGCCCGACGTCGCGAATGCCGTCGATCATGATATCGGTGCTGGCTTCGAAGCCGCGGATGAACGGACGGTCGCCCAGCGGTGTGCCACCTTCACCTGCACCAAAGGTGATGCCCGGTGTGTTGCGCAGGGCGTCGGTCAGGCTGGATACGGCGCGCTCTTGCATCAGGGTGTCGGTAATGATGGTCACCGACTTCGGGGTTTCGCGCAGCGGGGCGGTGAACTTCACCGAGTCCGAGGCTTCACGTTTGTAACCGGGTGGGTGAATACCTTGTACCGCCGTGGGCGCGAGGGTCACCGGAGCCGTCTGCGGGGGCTCGGTGTTGTCGGCGTCGGCGGCCAGGCTGGCTTCGCCAATTGCCATCAAACCAAGGGATGTGGACCACAACTTCCATGAATGTGGGCGGGCAGGACTGGACATTGAGAAAAGACCTCCATTTATTTGGAAGCGATTCTCATGTGCGAATTTTTATCATTCAATCAGACTTATCTGAACAATCGGATCGAAACGTGTATGCAGCGTTGGCTCTTCTGTTTTTTCGTCCGATGCGATTTCATGGACGGCCCTTTCTTCTTGGACACTCACGGATGAACCTGCACCTTGAAACCCCCAGGCTGTTGCTGCGACCACGGACCCTCGAGCATTTCCAGGCCTGCCTGTGCATGGACCAGGATCCGGAAGTCACGCGCTTCATTCCGGGCACCTGGGACGGCGGTCAATGGCACCAGGATTTCCTGCGCTCGCGCATGACCCAGGACTTTGGCCCGCGCTGCGGTTATTGGGCGATCTTCGCCAAGCAGGCGCCGGATGAATTGCTGGGCTGGGTGTCCTTCATTCCCTTCGACGCAGTCGGGCCGGAGCTGGAAATGGGCTGGCGCCTGGTGCGGCGGGCCTGGGGGCAAGGCTATGCCAGCGAGGCCGCACGCCGGATTGTCGCCCATGCGTTTGCCGACCCGGCCGTGGAACGGATAGTCGTCGATGCCCATGTCGATAACGAGGCGTCATTGGCGGTGGCGCGCAAGATCGGCTTTCGCTTCACCCACGATGCGGATTTTGAAGGCTTGCCTTGCCGCTTCTTTGCGATGAGCCGTGAGGATTTCCGGCAGCAAACGGCGGCCGGCTGAGGCGGGGATGTCAGTGCGGGGCGCCGTGGTTCGGCGCCCCCATGCTTCAGAGGTGACGGCTGACCCACCACAGCACCAGGAAGGCGATCGCGGCGGCCAGGGCCGCAAGCTGGAACAGATTGATCAGGCACTTCAGGCCCAGGGGGAATTTCCGGTAGTCCTTCACGTTCAGGCCGCCGTTGCGCAGGAACAGGTGGGGCATGGCGAACATGGCGCCGATGCACAGCAGCATGAAGAAGCGGCTCAGGGGATCCTTGCCCAGGAGCGGCATGCGGATGGCGATGACCCGGCAGCGAGCCAGGTGCTTGACCATGTCATCGAGCCTGAAATAGCCCAGGTACACCTGGATCACCAGGGACACCAGCCCGGACATGACCACCAGGACCCAACCCGCAGTGTAAATATCTTTGGCGTTACACATATCTCTTCAGTGACCTCCTCAAGCTTCACGACCAGGCGTTCAGCGTATTGCTCCTCCAGTGAGCCCCGACACGCAGGGCAGCCGGCCACCATACCACCCCGGGAGGCGGGGCGGGCCGCAGCCGGGCTGTAGCGACCATAGGCGCGGGCTTGCCCGGCCAACATGAGACAAGTACCAAAGGTGCGGACGAGGGCCCTGGAGTGCCCGCCAAGGGTTGTCCTAGAGCTTGGCGCAACGCTCGACGTCGGCCTGGGTGGTGACCTGGGTGTCGATGCCCAGGCGGTATTTGCAGTAGTCGATGATCATCTGCCGTTGTTCGTCGCTGAGTTTTTCCACGCGCCGGTAATCGCCGTCATTGGCGTGGATGTTGAAAAACTCCAGGCGCAGGGTCGGGGCTTGCTTGAGAAACCAGCGGGTGTGGGTTTCGGCCTCTTCCAGCTCGGTGTAGTAACCGACATTGAGCATCAGCAACAGGATGAGGGAGAGCAGGAACAGCAGTTTTTTCAAGGTACGGCTCCTTCCGTGAGCGAGGGGCGCCCAGGGCGCGGGCGGCGCATGCTTGAGTTTTTTGCGCCGCTTGGCAAGGGTTTCGGGTCGCTGGGGGGCTCAGGCGTCCTGGGCCGGGTTGCACCGGGTTCAGCAAACAGACAGTGGCCAACTGTTAAAAAGTGCAACACGCCAAGCAGGAGCGGGGCGGTAACAGGGGGCAAATGGCTTCCAGCGGATGCACGGCAGATCGCCAAGCGTCTGTCGCGGCCAATGGCCCGATGCATCGGCTGGCAAGCTGCGAGGGCGATCTTCGGATCGCTCTTTTTTTTCGTGTTTATCCGGCTGCCTGGTCGAGGCTTCAGACCAGCCCCAGGGCATTTGGCCGCGAGTTGGGGAACACTTCCTGCACCTGGGCGCCCGTCAGCCCCCAGGTCGTGGCCAGCAAGCCCCCGAGCAGATCGCGGTAGTTGTTGAGCACCGGGTAGTCGCGGTCCTGCAGCAGGCCCCGAGCATTCACCGCCACTTGCTCCCCGGCCAGGCGCCCACCGCGTACAGCGCCGCCGAGCACCCAGTACACCGTGCCATGGCCGTGATCGGTGCCCTTGGCGCCATTCTCGCGAAAGGTTCGGCCGAATTCGGATACCACGATCACCAGGCTGTTCTTCCAGTGCTCGCCCATGGCCTCGGCATAGGCCGCCAGCCCTTGCCCGAGGTTGGCCAGGTTGTTGGCCAGCGGGCCCTGGGTACTGCCCTGGTTGACGTGGGTATCCCAGCCGCCGACATCGACGAAACCCAGGCGATATTGCTCGCGCATCAGGCTGGCCATACGCCGGGTCTGGGTGGCGAAGCTCTGCGCATTGGCGGCCCCGCGATTGGCCGCGAGCATCTCTTGCTGCAGCTCCTGCGAGACTTTCTGGCGCAAGGCCAGGCCGTCGCTGGCCGCCGCGGCGTAGGGCGTGTGCTGGTACATGGACGACAGAATGTTTGCCTGGCGCGCATCGAAGGGCGCCTTGCCGGCACTGCGCAGGGACAGGTTGGGAATGTCCCGGCCACCCTGGAAGCTCAGGGGCAGGGCATCGGTGAAAGCCATCGGCGCGCTGTCGGGCACTTGCCGGACCAGGCGCGCGAGAAAGCCCGAGTCGTAGCGCCGGCGTGGCTGGCTCGGCTGTCCGGCCTCGATGCTGTCCTGGGTTGCGAAGTGGCTGCGGGACAGGTCGTCGGTGCCGGCGAAGGGCACGAAGGCCATTTCCTTGCGCTGCCACAGCGGGTACAGCGAGTCCCGCAGCACCGGGTTCAGGCCCCAGTGGCTGTCCAGGGCGATGGCGCTTTGCGGGTTGTGCGCATCGGGGCGGGCGATTGCCAGGCTTGGGCGCGACTCGTAGTAGAAGTCGCTGCTGTAGGGCACCAGCAGGTTGTTGCAGTCGTAACCGCCGCGCAGGAACACCAGCAGGGTTCGCGGCGCGGCGGCCGGTGCGGCGAACAGCCGGGCGGAAAACGACAGGCCGGGCAGGGCGGCTGCGGCGGCCGCGGCAATCAGCAGTTGGCGACGATTCATGGCGGTTCCCGGTCAGGTGGCGCGCAGCCCTTTGGCGCGTGCTCAGCGGTTGTTGAAGTCCGGCGAGGACAACAGGAAGGTGTTCCATTCCTGGGGCGAGACGGCCTGCTCCAGGGCGTTGCGGGTGGCGCCGGAGAGGTGAGGCGCGATCGCCTGGTAATACATCGGGGTGGTGATCATCGGAAAACCCGGCCCCGGAACCGTGCTGCCCTCGGCGGTGAACAGCCGGTTGTTGCCCGAACCTATGGCCCGGGCGATTTCAAAGCGTTTGGCCATCTGCCCGGAGCTTGACCAGCCACTGGCCACCAGCGGCCAGCCGTCGGGGGTAATCCGGCCGAACACCGGCTGGCCCATCTGGTTCAGCCAGTTGAGCAGGGGCCGCGGGTTGGCCACAGGCTTGCCGTCATAGGTCAGGCGCAGCGCCGACACCACGAACTGCTGTGGGTCCTTGAATTTCTTGCCGGTCGATTGCAGCAACTCCGGCGACTGCATCAGCGTGCGCATGACCTGGGCGATGTCGCCGTCGCTGTCGCGGAAGGTCTTGGCCATGCGGGTCACCAGGGCCGCCGGCGGTTCGTCGGCGACGAAGTACTGGGCCAGCTTGCGCGAGATGAACTGGGCGCAGGCCGGTTGCCGGGTGATGAGGTCGATGGCCTGGGTGATCTCGTCGTAGCCGCTGCCCTTGATGGTGTGGCCGAGCAGGCGCTTGTCGCTGAAGTCATGGCGCCTGGGGTTGAACTGGAACAATCCCTGTTGCACCACCAGCGGCTGCAAGGACCGGGGCCAATGTTGTTCGCGACCGTCTCGGGGCGCCAATCCGGCTCCGGTCAGGATCAGTGCCAGTTGCTGCACGTCCTCCTGGCTGTAGCCGGCCGCCACGCCCAGGCTGTGCAGCTCCAGCAGCTCACGGGCGTAGTTTTCGTTGACCCGGCCCTTGGCGTTCTGGCTGTTGTCGAGGTATTCGAGCATCGCCGGGCTTTGCAGGGTGGCCAGCAGCAGGTCCTTGAACCGGCCCAGGGCATGGGGGCGAATCGCCTCGTTCACGTAGTCGGCGCTCAGCAGTCGCACCTGGCCCTTGCCCTGGAACAGGCTGAAGTGATTGAGCCAGAACAGCACCAGTTGTTCCTTGAGTTGGTTGGGGCCATAGATGGCTTGCAGCAGCACTGCGGACTGGGTCTGCTCGGCGAGCTGGTTGGCCCGCTGGCGAAGGTCTTGCCTGGCCTGGTTGCGGGCATCGCCGTCGGGCATGGCCTTGAGCTGTTCCTGGCGCCGCTTGAACTCCTGCAGCAAGGCCGGGGTCGAGTCGTTCAGGGCCGGGTAGCTGCGCAGCAGGGCGTCGATTGCCGCTGGCAACGGCTCGCGCAGGCGATCCTGCAGTTGCGCCTCGAGCAATCCGTCGCGGCCCAGGTGGCGCAGGCGCTGGAGTTGCGCGGTGTCCAGATCGAAGCCGTCGCGCCTGAGCCAGGCAATGTCGGCGGCGCTGGGGGGCTGGGGCTCGGCGGCCTGGGCAAGGAGCGGCAGGAACACGGCCAGCGCGCTCCACAGGTACAGGCAACGATGCAGCGTATGAGGCCTTGGCATGGGGCGGTTTTCCGGATGGAGAGGGCAGCGGTGTAGCGTCGCAGTACGGCCTGGCTGGGTGCTACCTTCCAGGGTGGATCGCTCTAGATCAAGTGTTTCAACGCAGCCTTCGGGCGCTGGCCGTCGACCGTTCGTCCGACGGATGGAATTGGCAAGCACTAGTCACTGCGTCATGCTGTCGATGGATGTCGTAATGCCATTACTTCAAGGTTCGGCCGGTTTTCCGGGCGTCGTTATATCCCCGTGTGGGTGAGATAGGTTTCTGATGAGTGTGTTGATCCTGCCCGAGACGGCATATGCCCGATAAGGCGTTGGCCGAGGAGCAGCGCCTGGCTGCCCTGTATGCCCTGGAACTGCTGGATACCGCCCGTTGCGAGCGCTTCGACCGCATCTGCCGGCTGGCTGCCGAGTATTTCAAGGTGCCCACGGCGTTGATCACCCTGGTGGACCGTGATCGGCAATGGTTCAAGTCGCGGGTGGGGTTCGCGGTCGAACAGACCCCGATCGAGCAATCGTTCTGCGCTTACACCATCAGAACCGATGATGTGTTCGAGGTGGAAGACGCCCGCCAGGATGTGCGTTTTCACCGCAACCCCCTGGTGACTGATGATCCGGGCATCGGCTTTTATGCCGGCGCGCCGCTGATTACTTCCACCGGGCATGCGATTGGCAGTCTGTGCGTCATCGACAAAGAGCCCCAGCGCCTGAATGCCGCCGAGCGCCAGCAATTGCGCGACTTGGCATCGCTGGTGATGGAACAGGTCGAGCAGCGTCAGCGCCTGACCCGGCGCGACCCGGTGAGCTGCCTGCCCAACCGTGAACAGTTCCAGAGAGATCTGTACGACCTGGCGGACGAAAATCCGGGGGAAAGGCGCGTGCTGGTGCTGGTGGATGCGGTGGACATGACCGTGGCCCACGAGCTGACCCTGGCCATGGGCCTGGCGCCGTTCGAAACCATCGTGCGCTTCCTGGCCCAGCAACTGCTCGCCTACCTGGGGCGGCATGTGCGGGTGTACCACGTGTCGGTCAAGCGCTTCGGGTTCCTGCTGCCGGCGGCCCCCGGGATCGAGCGCTTTCTGGACGGGCTGGTGCGGCGTCTGCGCCGTCAGCCGCCGGGCCTGGAACTGCCGATGATTCCGGCGGTGTGCGCGGGCACGGTGGAATTTTCCACGGACCGCGACGCGGTGCCCGACGTGCTGCGCAAGGCGATGTTCGCCCTGGAGCTGGCGACCCTCAACCGCAGCACCTGGGCGCCCTACGATGTGGTGCGTGACCAGGCCTATCGGCGGGCCTTCAACCTCGCCTCGGACATCAGCGAAGCCCTGGACAGCGGACAGATCTACCTGATGTTCCAGCCGCGCTTCGCCCTGCCCGACGGTGCTCAGGTGAGCGCCGAGGCACTGATCCGTTGGGATCATCCGTGGCTGGGGCCGATTTCACCGGCGGAGTTCATTCCGGTCATGGAGCGCAATGCGCTGATCCACCGGGTGACCCACTGGGTGATCAATGCCGTGCTGGAGCGCCTGCACCGCTGGAGTTCCAGCGACGTGCAGCGTCTGTCGATCAACCTCTCGCCCCAGGATTTCGAGGATCAGGACATTGCCGATGTGCTGCGCGATGCCTGCCGGCGCCATCGCATCGACCCGCAGCGCCTGGAAGTGGAAATCACCGAAGGGGCCTGGCTGCGCTCCAATCCCAAGGTGCTGGATCAGTTGAGCAAGATTCGCGGCCTGGGCATGGATGTGGCCATCGACGACTTTGGCACCGGCTACAGCAACTTCGCCTACCTGCACCAGATTCCGGCCAATGTGGTGAAGCTCGACAAGTCCATGGTCACCGACCTTGAGAGCAGCGCCCAGCACCAGAAGATCACCCGCTCGGTGATCGCCCTGGCCCGGGAACTGGGCTACCGCACCGTGGCCGAGGGCATCGAGAGTTTCAAATGTCTGCAGATGCTGCGGGCCTTTGGTTGCGACGAGGCCCAGGGCTACTTCCTGGCCCGGCCCATGGCCCAGGAAAAGTTCCTCGCCCGCTGTGGCGCCCGGCGCTTTCCCTTGCAGCAGGGCTTCTAGCCACGCGGGACCCTCCTGCTGAGGTGGCCGCGTAACGGCGGCCACCTCAGCGCTGGGCGGCCACCAGCAACATCATCGGTCGCTCGCGCTCTTCTTCCAGGGCGGGTTGTTCCAGCACCTGCTGGGCGCTCGGTCCCCATTCCTCGACGTGGCGAATGTTGAACCCGGTAGCGATCAGGGTGTTGAGCAGGGTGCCCAGGGTACGGTGCTGCTTGATCACCCCCTCGGCCAGCCAATGGGTGATCCGTTCGCCTTCCTGCTGATAGCTGTCCAGGGGCCAGGACTTGCGGCCCTGGTCATCCACCTGCCAGCCCGGATTGCGTGGAGCCATGAAGATCGGGTGCTCGATGGAGAACACCAGGCGCGCCCCGGGCACCAGGGCTGCGTAGACCTGGGCGAACAGGCCGCGCAGGTCCTTGATGTAATGCAGGGCCAGGGAGCTGTAGGCCAGGTCGAAGCTGCAGTTGGGCAGGCTCAGGTGTTCCAGGTCGGCCCGCTGATAATCGATATGGGGCGCCGAGGTGCTGGCGCGGGCAGTCGCCAGCATCTTTTCCGAAACTTCCAGGCCCAGCACCTGCTGGGCGCCCTGTTCGCTTGCCCAACGGCTGAACCAGCCATAACCGCAGCCCAGGTCCAGCACCTTGAGGCCTTTCATCGGTGGCAGCAGGGCTTGCAGGGCCGGCCATTCCGGCGCCGCATCCAGGCCGCCGACGGAGCGCCCTAGCTGGCTGTAGCCCTGAAAAAAAGTCGGGTCGTCGTAAATGTTCTGGGTCATGTCGCAGTTCCTTCAGGTTCGTGTGCAGCCCGTGATGTCGGGCGAATCATGCAAAAGAAGCGGCTGAGGGGCTTGTCCCTCGAAGGGCGCGACGCAGGTATCGTCGATGGCCGGGCAGGGGGGGGCAGGGAAACAGGCCGGATATCATAGCCAATTTGCCAGGCCGGGCTATCGCCGGGTGCGTTGTGCGCGCCGATCGTCGGGAGCACAAGCGCCGGCCAAGTCCAGCTGAAGCGTCCCGATTGGCGGCCTGTACCCTGCGAGGATTCATGGGCACAGCGAGAGTGATGGGCACGATCATCGAGGCGACCCGTTCGGCCGAGCCAGGTACAGGGCTGGGGCTCGAGTCGTCAGGCTTGAAGCTTGGAAGAGAAGAGGTCGCCTGAGTTCAACGACGGGGAAACTGCTTTGCGGATCTGCGCTGACTGGCAGATAGGGGAAGTGGAGCGGGTGAAGGGAATCGAACCCTCGTTATCAGCTTGGGAAGCTGGAGTAATGCCATTATACGACACCCGCTCGAACGGCTGACTTTGTACCAGATGTGGCTGCAGATTTGAAGTTTTTCTTTATCTGACCTGCGCTTGCGTGTCATCGCTGTTCGCCGCAGGTGGGCCATGCGCCAGGAAAAACAGGGTTTTTCAAGGGCGGCTGGCCCACCGGTGACGATGCACTGTCAGATCGCCCGTGCATGCTGATGCTGAACACAGTGCGCGCGCGTTCGACCGTCGTACTGACCCGGCTTGAGGAATCCCAGCAATGCCTGGCGGCTGTCGCGGCAGGCGGCCTTGTGTTCCATGTCGAGAAAGTGCCCGGTGGCCTGGATGGTGCTGAAGCTCGCTTGCTGCACATGGTCGGCGAACAGCTTGGCGTCATTGGCCGAGGTGTACTCGTCCCACTCACCGTTGAGAAACAGCACCGGCACCTGGATGTTCTTCGCCGCTCGCAAGTAGCACTGCCGGTCGCCGTTGAGCACATGGCTGATATGGAAGTGCATCTGCCCGTATTCGTGCTCCGCCAGGCTGCTGACGTGGCGGTAGTTGTAGCGCTTGAACAGCGAGGGCAGGTGCTTGCCGATGGTGTCGTTGACCAGGTGGCCGACGCGATGGCGGTCGAGGTTGCCGAGGTAATCGACACCGCGCTCCAGATAATCGCGCATCGGCTCGTTGATCACCGGCGAGAACGAGCTGATCACCGCCTTCTCGATGCGCCGTGGACGCTGGGCCAGAGCCTGCAAGGCGGCGGCGCCACCCCAGGAAAACGACAGCACATGTTCGGCGGCGAAGTGTTCGATCAACTCCAGGAGGATCTGCCCCTCCACTTCCTTGGTGAGCATCCGTTCGTGTTTGTTGTGGGCTTTGGAGCGGCCCGCGTAGGGCTGGTCGTAGAGCACCACGTTGAACTGCGGGTGCAGGTTCTTCACGGTCTGCGCAAAGGACGCAGTAGTGGCCATCGAGCCGTTGACCAGAATGATGGTCTTGTCTGCGGCATCTGCGCGATAGAACTCCGTGTAAACCCGATACTGACCCTGTATATCCAGCACAGCGATTTCTGGCCTCATGTCATAAGACTCCTGGCAAGCGGGTATGCGCGCATCACTGAGTGTGCACGGGCAATGTGACAGGTAGGCATACGCCTGGAATGGGAGCCCATGTCGATCCGGTAAGGCAGGTCGACGGGTGTTGTTATAGGTGGGCGATTTGCCGGGGGAAATGCAGAGCAGGCAGGGCTCAGGCCGGCAAAAGGTTTCTTAGATGTCTGTTCGTGACTCATCGGTCACATTTCGGCCGACGGAGTGATTCAAGCAGGGCAATCGGCAACCTGCAAGTCGATTGGACAAATTGTTCGACAGCTTCTGCCCAGCGGTCGTCCGGGCAGGGGTGGGCACTTCAGATCAGGCGGATTTCGTCGGCGCTCAGGGGCCGGTATTCGCCAGGTGCCAGCCGTTCGTCCAGCTGCAGCGGCCCCATGCGTTCGCGATGCAGGCGCAGCACCTTGTTGTTGAAGTGGCCGAACATGCGTTTGACCTGGTGATAGCGCCCTTCGACGATGCTCAGCCGGGCGCTGCGCGGACCGAGGATCTGCAACTGCGCGGGCAGGGTGGTGAGGTCTTCGAAGGCAAAATACAGGCCCTCGGCGAAGGTCTGGATGTACTCGGGCCCAATCTCGTCTTCGGTTTCCACGTAGTAGAGCTTGGGCAGTTTGGTCTGCGGCTGGGTCAGGCGTCGCGACCAGTGCCCGTCGTTGGTGATCAGCATCAGCCCGGTGGTGTTGTAGTCCAGGCGTCCGGCGATGTGCAGCTCCTGCGGGTGCGGCTCGTGGATCAGCTCCAGCACGGTCCGGTGCTCGGGATCGCGGGTGGCACTGACGCAACCCATGGGCTTGTGCAGCATGAAGTAGCGCGCCGGCTTGCCGGCCTGCAGCACCTCTTCATCCAGCTCCACCCGACTGAATTCGCTGACCTCGGCCCGGGGATCGCTGACCGGCTGACCGTCGATGCGGACGCGCCGCTGCACCAGCAGCAGGCGCACCTGTTGGCGGTTGAAGCGCGGCAGGTTGCTGAGGAAACGGTCAAGGCGCATGGCAGGAAATCGCTGGCAGTGGACGGGGACGGGTTTCAGGAGCGGGGCAGGGTGCCGGCGCGCAACTGCGCCTCGACCCCGGCGCAGCGCGGGCACAGGCAGGCACGGTCGCGCAGTTGGGGCGCCAGGGCCTCGATGAGGGCCGGGTCGATGCTCACGCTGTAGCACCAGCAGGCTCGGTCCGCCGTGCGTGGGTCGGCCAGGGCGCAGTCGTTGCGGGCACCGCAGGCCGGGCAAAGGTCAGGTTCATTCATGGCTGGAGTGAGGCATTTCCACGCAGGTTCGATTACGTCCACTTTGCTTGGCGCGATACATCGCATGGTCGGCACGGGACAGCAGGCTGTGCAGGGTGTCTGCCGGTTGCAGGGCGGTCAAGCCGATACTGACGGTCAGTTGCAGGGGTTGCCCTTCATAGTAGTAGCGCTGCCGTTCGGTCAGCAGACGAATCTTTTCGGCGATCTGCAGGGCGGGCCCGCTCTCGGTGTCCTTGAGCAGGACGATGAACTCCTCGCCGCCCCAGCGACAGACGATATCGGACTGGCGCAGGCAGTCCTGCAGGTCCCGGGCGAAGCCGCTGAGCACCTGGTCCCCGGCCAGGTGGCCGTAGGTATCGTTGAGGCGCTTGAAGTGATCCAGGTCCAGCAGCAGGGCGCAGAGCGGCGTCAAGTCGCGTCGCGCCTCTTGCAGGGCCTGGGCCGCCAGCAGGTCGAAACCGCGACGGTTGGGCAGACGAGTCAGGCTGTCGAGGGTGGCCTGGGTTTCGATCTTGCGCTGGTAGCGGCGCACCACGCCGCTGAGCAGGATCAGCACGATGGCGGTGATCACCAGGCAGATCAGCAGGTTCAGGTACAGCGACTGGCGGATGCCGTTGAGGGCGCCGTCTTCGCGCTTGTCGACGAACAGGTACCAGTTCAGTTCGGGAATGAAGCGCACATTGAGAAAATGCCCCTGGCCCTGGGTCGAGTATTCATAGCTGCCGCTGTGGGGCTTGGGCAGTTGGGCCATCAGTTCCTTGAGGCTTGCCAGATCATGCAGGGACTGGCCACTGCGGGCACCCTGGGGACCGCCATCGGCACCGGTCAGCACGATGCGCCCGAAGGTGTCGACGAAGTACACGCTGCGCTGGTAGCGCTGCTGGTACTTGTCGATCAGCTTGATCACCGCGTCCACCGTCAGGCCGACGCCAGCGGCGCCGATGAAGCGGTCCTGGTAGTCGTAGACCTTGTAGTTGATGAAGAAGGTCAGTTTGTCCTGATTGGCCAGGTCCGGGTCGACGTTGATTTCGTAGGGCGTCGCCATATTGCGCACGCGAAAGTACCAGGCGTCCCGCGGCTCATCGACCTTGATCTTCTTCAGCACGCCCTTGGCCTGGTAGTAGGTGAGGCTGGTGTTGGAGACGAAGAAGGCGGTGTAGGCGTCGTAGTGGGTCATGACCTCGTTGAGGTAGCGGGTCATCTGGCTGGGGTCGCGCTCGCCGGCCACCACCCAGTCACGCATGAAGGTGTCGCGGGCCATCATCGAGGAGATGAGCACCGGCCGTACCAGGTCCTTCTGGATTTCCGAATACACGGTGTCGGAAGTCAGCGGCAGTTCGGTGTTGACGATGTTGTCGCGGATCGAATCCCGCGAGGCGTAGTAGCTGAGCAGGGAGGTGGCGAGGAAGCCACTGCCCAGCAGGGTGATCAGGACCAGCACCAGCGAACGTTGCGAATACAGGGGAGAACGAAGCGGCATGGCGATTCCGTGATAGTGGCCCGATGACGCATTCTAGTGGCACGGCGGACAAATGACTTGTTCAACAGCGCACGGAATTGTCTGGGCATTGATACGTTGCAAACACTTCTTGCACCGCCGCCGGCCCAGGCCTTGAGACGCCATGGGCGGGGGCCTACCAGCGGTCGCATGACTTGTATCAATGTGTTGCCAGAATCGCACCAGAAGGCATTTTTGCGGTCAGATATTGCGTCAGTCAGCCTGTTGCTGATTGCCGCCTGCCAGCGTCGCTGGCGTGGCTTCTTCGCGGTCCAGGAGGCCGCCATGTATCGTCGACTTCTGCTTGTTGCATTACTGGGTTTGAGTCTTGGCGCGTGTGTCCCTTATTACGATGGAGGCTCAAGCTACTACAGCTCCGAGGTCTACAGTGCCCCGGCACCGGCCTATTACTACGGTGGCGGCGCTTCCTATTACTCGACCGGACGCAGCTACTACACCCCACGCTACTACCAGCCGGCGCCGCGTTATTACGCACCGGCTCCGCGTTACTACCAGGTCCCCCGGGCGGGCTACCGACCTTATCCCGCGCAGGGTTGGGGCGGGCATGAGCGCCACGGCAACTGGAACAACGACAACGGTGGCAATCAGGACTGGGGCGGTCACGGCGGGCGTGGCCGTGGCGACCATGGACGGGGTGGGCGCGGCCACTGATTGTGCCGGGGCCTGGAGCCCGTAGCCGCCTCAGGTGGCTACGGGCTTTTTAGTAATCCGTCAGGTCCGCCAGGGGATGGCGACCTTCCCAGGCCTTGTGGAAGTGCGCTTCGACCACGGCCTCGGGCACCTGATTGACATCCGCCCAATGCCAGTGCGGTTGATGATCCTTGTCGATCAGGCGCGCACGCACGCCCTCGGCAAACTCCGGATGCCGGCAGCAGTTCAGGCTCAGGGTGTACTCCATCTGGAACACCTCGGCCAGCGACAGGTAGCGGGCGCGGCGGATCTGTTCCCAGACCAGGTGGGCCGTCAGCGGGCAGCCCTGGGTGAGGGTCTGGGCCGCGCGTTGGTAGAGGGCATCGTCGTGATGCTGCAACTGGCTGATGGCGCGCCAGGCGCAGGCCACGTCACTGACATCCAGCCATTCGTCGATCTGCACCCGGCGCGGCAGCCACTGGGCGTCGGGCAGTTGCGCCAGGGCTTCGTGCTGCAAGGCCTTGAGCAGGCTGTTGAGCTGCCGCGGGGTCTGTTCCTGCCAGTTCAACTGCAGCAAGCCTTCGATCAGCGTTTCCTGTTGCTCATCCAGCAGGAAGCGGTCGGCGAGGCCCAGGTCCAGGGCATCGCGGCCATTCATATGGGCCCCGGTGAGCCCGAGAAACAGGCCGAGCTTGCCGGGCATCCGTGAAAGGAACCAGCTGGCGCCGACATCGGGATACAGGCCGATGCTGATTTCCGGCATCGCCAGGCGACTGCTGGGGGTGACGATGCGGATGCCGGCCCCTTGCAGCAAGCCCATGCCGCCGCCCAGTACATAGCCGTGGCCCCAGCAGATCACCGGCTTGGGGTAGGTGTGCAGGCGATAGTCGAGACGGTATTCCGCAGCGAAAAAATGCCCGGCCAAGGCCGGCACTTCACCCGGATGATCCAGGCAAGCCTGGGCCAGGCTGCGCACTTCGCCACCGGCACAGAAGGCCTTGGCGCCGTTGCCGCGCAACAGCACGCAGACCACTTGCGGGTCCTTGGCCCAGGCGTCGAGGCGTTCGCTCAGTTGCTGGATCATCGGCAGCGACAGGGCGTTCAGGGATTTTTCCGCGTCCAGGGTGGCAATGGCGATGCGGGCGCCATCGCTGCCGGTGAGTTCTTCGACGTGCAGGTTCATCGTGACCTCGAGGAGCAATAGAAGCGATCAGTATGATCGCTGGTAGGGAAAGTGCCGGTTCTGTGTCAGATCAATTGACAAGCGAAGTCGGCTTTCCTAGGGTGCGGCCATTGTTTTTTCACGGGCCTGGCCATGACTGCTGACGATCGTATCAAACTCGAACCGAGCTGGAAGGAGGCCCTGCGTGCCGAATTCGAGCAGCCCTACATGAGCGAACTTCGCGAGTTCCTGCGCCGGGAACATGCCGCCGGCAAGGAAATCTATCCGCCGGGACCGATGATCTTCAACGCTCTGAACTCGACGCCGCTGGACAAGGTCAAGGTGGTGATTCTCGGCCAGGACCCGTACCACGGACCGGGCCAGGCTCACGGCCTGTGCTTCTCGGTGCAGCCCGGAGTGCCGGCGCCGCCGTCGCTGGTGAACATCTATAAAGAGCTCAAGCGCGACCTGAATATCGACATTCCCAACCACGGCTACCTGCAAAGCTGGGCCGACCAGGGCGTGCTGATGCTCAACACCACCATGACCGTGGAGCGGGCCAACGCCGCCTCCCACGCGGGCAAGGGCTGGCAGTTTTTCACCGATCGGATCATCGAGGTGGTCAGCGAGCATCAGCCGCATCTGGTGTTCCTGCTGTGGGGCGCCCATGCCCAGAGCAAGCAGAAACTGATCGACGCCACCAAGCACCTGGTGCTGACCTCGGTGCACCCGTCGCCGCTGTCGGCCTACCGTGGCTTCCTCGGTTGCGGGCACTTCAGCCGGACCAACAAGTACCTGGAGCAGAATGGCGAGACGCCGATCGAGTGGCGCCTGCCGCCGTTGTAAGGCCAATCCTGTAGCCGCTGCGCAGGCTGCGGCTACAGGGGGCCTTTGTTCCAGTGGCGGAACAGGGGCTCGGCGAGAAACAGCACGAACAACAACCTCATGACCTGCATCGCCGTCACCAGTGGCACCGACAGTTGCAGGACCTCCGCTGTCAGGCTCATCTCCGCAATGCCGCCGGGCATCATGCCCAGGGTCAGCGACCGCAGATCGAGGCGGGTCAACACACTCAGGCCCAGGGCCGCGAGGCCGGCCATCAGCATGGTCAGGGCGGTGCCGATCAGGGTGCGGCCCATGAACGAGGGCGCCCGACGGAAGAACTCTCGGTTGAAGTGACAGCCCAGGCCACTGCCGATCAGCCACTGGCCGATCTGGCTGGCACCGTCGGGCAGGCCGATGTGCAGGTCCCAGGCGATGCTCGCTGTCGCGCTGAGCAGCAAGGGCCCGAACAGCCAGGGATTGGGCTGGCGCAGGCGTTGCCAGAGCCAGGCCAGCAGCGCTCCAGCCGGAAACAGCAGGGCCAGCCACTGCCAGTCCACGCTGCTTGCCTGCAGGGACGGGGTGCCTTCCCCCAGCAGGTACTTGAACGCCGCCGGTACACAGAGCACCACCGTCAGCACCCGCAGGCTCTGCCCGGCCGCTACCCGACTGAGCACCGCACCGTTACGGGCGCCGAGATTGACCATCTCCCCGGAGCCGCCGGGCATGCTGGAGAAGAATGCCGTGGCCCGGTCTTCCCCGGTGCGTCGCAGCAACCAGACCCCGACCACGCTGGACAGGCTGGTGACCAGGGCACCGAAGAAGATCAGGCCGAAATGGCTCAGCACCTGCTCCATCACCTGCGGAGTGAAGTGCAGGCCGATGCCGATGCCCACCACCCATTGCCCGCCTTTGCGCCCGCCGGGGATCTCCGCCAACTGCCAGGGCGTCAGGCAGCGCACCAGGATGATCGCCAGCAGCGAGCCGACCATCCACGGCAGCGGCCAGCCGATCTGGCTGGCCAGGTAACCGCCAGCCAGACCCACCAGGGGCGTGCCCCACCATTGCCGGAAGCGGGCGTCAGACATCGGCCACGGCACGTTGCTGGGCCGCGCGCTTGCGCCAGATGCGCAGCAGCGGCATCAGCAGCATGATCACGGTCAGCACCCAGACCCCGACCGTGATCGGGCTCGACCAGAGAATCTCCATGGCGCCGTTGGAAATCGACAGCGCCCGGCGCAGGTTCTGTTCCATCAGTCCGCCGAGGATGAAGCCCAGCAGCACCGGCGACAGCGGGAAGTCCAGCTTGCGCAGGATGTAGCCGAAGATGCCGATACCGACCATCAAAAACAGGTCGAAGGTGGTGGCGTGCACCGCGTAGACGCCGATCCCGGTAATGATCGCGATCACCGGCACCAGGGCCCAGTTCGGCACCGCGAGGATACGGGTGAAGAGGCGGATCATCGGGATGTTGAGGATCACCAGCATGATGTTGGCGATGAACAACGAGGCGATCAGGCCCCAGACGATGTCCGGTTGCTGCTGGAACAGCAGCGGACCGGGGGTGATGTTGTACAGCGACAGGGCGCCGATCATCACCGCGGTGGTGCCGGAGCCGGGTACGCCGAGGGTCAGCATCGGCACCAGGGCGCCGCAGGCCGAGGCGCCGATGGCGGTTTCCGGGGCGGCCAGGCCACGCTTGTCGCCTTCGCCGAAGGTGCCGCTGGCACCGGCGATGCGCTTCTCGGTCATGTAGGCCACGGCGCTGGCCAGGGTCGCGCCGGCGCCGGGCAGCACGCCCATGATGAAGCCCAGCAGGCCGCAGCGGATGTTCACCGCGAACACCGAGGCCGCTTCCTTGATGTTGAACATCATGCGCCCGGTGGCTTTTACCGCTTCCTGGCCGCGATGGGTCTTCTCCAGCAGCAACAGGATCTCGCTGATGGAGAACAGGCCCAGCACCAGCACCACGAACTGGATGCCGTCGGTGAGGTGGATGTTGTCCCCGGTGAAGCGGTACACGCCGCTGTTGGCGTCGATGCCGACCGCCGACAGGAACAGCCCGATCAGCGCGGCGATGAAGGTCTTCAACGGCCGGTCGCCGGCCATCCCGCCCAGGCAGACGATGGCGAATACCATCAGCACGAAGTACTCCGCCGGGCCGAAGGCGATTGCCCACTTGGCCAGCAGCGGGGCGAACAGCACCATGCCGCAGGTGGCGATGAAGGCGCCGATGAACGAGCTCCAGGCCGACAGCGACAGGGCCACGCCCGCCAGGCCCTTGCGCGCCATGGGGTAGCCGTCGAGGGTGGTCATCACGGTGGAGGCTTCACCGGGAATGTTCAGCAGGATCGAGCTGATGCGGCCGCCGTATTCGCAGCCCAGGTACACCGCCGCCAGCAGGATCAGCGCCGATTCCGGCGGCAGGCCCAGGGCGAAGGCGATGGGAATCAGCAGCGCCACGCCGTTGATCGGGCCCAGGCCCGGCAGCAGCCCGACCACGGTGCCGATCAGGGTGCCGGACAGGGCGGTGACCAGGTTGTAGGGGGTCAGTGCAACGCCGAAGCCCTGGCCCAGGTAACTGAGGGTATCCATATCAATTCTCCAGAACGTCGAGCAGGCCGAGGGGCAGAGGCACGTCCATGACCCGGTCGAACAGCCAGTAGAGGCCGACACTGAGCAGGCTGATGATGATCAGGCTGGGCAGCCAGCGGCCGCCGTAAAGCCGGGCCATGGGTACACCGATGAGGATGCTGGCGACGATGAACCCCAGGGGTTCGAAGGTGCCGGCGAACACCAGCAGCAAGGCCACGCAGATCGTGATCTTGTTCAGGGTGGCCCGGTCCAGGGGCGGTTCGTCTTCGCTGTGCTTGATCGGTGTCGGGCGCACCAGCATGTACAGCAAGGCCAGGCCCATCAGGCCGAGCATCAGCAGAGGGAAGGCCCGCGGGCCCACGGGTTCGTAGGAAAAGGCCGCCTGGTACGGCCAGGCCATCAGTGCC
Organism: Pseudomonas sp. Os17; assembly: GCF_001547895.1. Taxonomy (NCBI): domain Bacteria; kingdom Pseudomonadati; phylum Pseudomonadota; class Gammaproteobacteria; order Pseudomonadales; family Pseudomonadaceae; genus Pseudomonas; species Pseudomonas sp. Os17. The sequence goes on from NZ_AP014627.1 coordinate 1,612,029, forward strand.
AGAGCGGCACAGGCCAGCAGCAACACCGCGGCGAAGAGACGTTGAACGAGCATGGTTAACTCCCGGGCGCGGCCCCCGATGCGCGAGGGCCGGGCCGTCAGCAAGGGACGGTCACTGGATCAGGCCGAACTCTTTGGCCAGGGTCTTGTAGTCGGCCACCTGCTTTTTCACGTAGGTGTCCAGCTCGGGGCCGGTCAGGGCGAAGGGGAACAGCTCGCGCTGATCACGCAGCTTGGCGAACTCTTCGGAGGCCAGCAGCTTGTCGAAGGCGTTTTTCCACCAGGCGTACTCCTCGTCGGTGACCTTCGGCCCGAGGTAGAAACCGCGTACCACCGGCCAGACGATGTCGTAGCCCTGTTCCTTGGCGGTGGGGATGTCTTTCATTTCCGGCTCGTCCAGACGCTGTTCGGAGAACACCGCCAGCAGGCGCATGTCGCCGGCCTGGATATGCGGCATGGAGTCGGAGATGTCGGTGCTGCCCACCTGGATGTGTCCACCCAGCAGGGCGGTGGCGATTTCACCGCCGCCTTCCAGGGCGACGTAGCGCAGGTCCCGGGGGTTGATCCCGGCGGCCTTGGCGATCAGCGCGGTCTGCATCCAGTCCTGGCTGCCCACGGTGCCGCCGGAACCTATCACCACCTTGCTTGGATCTTTCTTAAGAGCCTGGACCAGATCGTCGAGGGTCTTGTAGGGCGAGTCGCTTTTCACCGCGATAGCGCCGTAGCTGGTGCCGACCGCCGCCAGCCAGCGCACCGCGCTTTCATCGAAACGGCCGAACTTGCCCTGGGCCAGGTTCAGCAGCGAGCCGCTGGACCAGGCCACCAGGGTCCCGGCGTCGGCCGGGCGCTGGGCCACCACCGCGTTGTAGGCCACGGCACCGACTCCGCCGGGCATGTAGGTCACGCGCATCGGCTTGGTCAGAATCTTCTCGTTGACCAGCGCGCTTTGCGCCAGCTTGCAGGTCAGGTCGAAGCCGCCGCCCGGGGAGGCCGGGGCGATGCATTCCGGGCGCTTGGGCTCGGCGGATGCGGCCAGCAACTGGCCGGCGAACAGCATGCAGCCGGCGGTGAGGGCGAGGTTGCGCAGTGAAAAGTCCATGATTGTCTCCACAGGAGTTGTTGTTATCGGTCTGTCCGGGTCATCCCCGACCCTTTTTCCGCAGCGGCCGGCTGACCGGCGAAGGAGCCCTTGAGCCGGGTGTCGGGCTGGCGGGCCTCTTCGCTGGCAAGCCAGCGCCTACAAAACGCTGAAACGATGAGATACGAGGCGTGCTCGCGGGCTTACCACAGGGCTACGGCGTAACTCACCAGCAGGCGCACTTCATCGGCGTCGCGAGCCGAATAGTTGGAGCGGTAGGTGGCGTTGCGCAGGCGCACCGCAACGTCCTTGAAGGTGCCGCTTTGCACCACGTACTTGATCTCGGTGTTGCGCTCCCACTCCTTGCCGGTGTCGCCGTTTTTCAGGGCGATGTTGTCGCCGCTGATGTAGCGGGTCATGAAACTCAGGCCGGGCACCCCGAGCTTGGCGAAGTCGTAGTCGTAGCGGGCTTGCCAGGAACGCTCCTCGGCACCGGCGAAATCGTTGATCTGCACGAAGTTCACCAGGTACGGGTCGCTGCCATCGACATAGGGGAAGGCGCTGTCGCCGGACATGTGCTGATAGCCGGCGCTGAGTTTGTGGCCGTTGAGGGCGTAGCTCAACAGGCCGTTGAGGGACCTGTTGTCGATCTTGCCGCCCCGGGCCTGGCCCTGGTCGTCGCTGATGGCCAGGCGCAGGTCGCTGGCGAAGGTGCCAGGTCCCAGGGGGCGGGACGCGACCAGGCCGAGGAAGTGCTGGTTGTAGACGTCGTCCAGTTGGGCGAAGTGATAGCTGCCGGTGATCTTGTCGGTGAACTTGTAGTCCAGGCCGCCGAAGTTGAAGTGCTTGCCGGCCACGGTGCCGGCGAAGCGGCTGTTCTTGTTGTTGAGGCGGATGTCCTCGTAGTTGCTGTCGTCGCGGTCCTTGGCCTTGTCCAGGCGGCCGCCGGTGAAGGTCAGGTTCTTGATCTCCTTGGAGGTCAGCAAGCCGCCTTCGAAGGTCTGCGGCAGAATGCGCCCGTCGTTGGGCTTGAGGATCGGCAACTCGGGAATCAGGCTGCCGATTTTCAGTTCGGTGGCGGAGATCTTCACTTTGCCGGTCAGGCCGAGCTTGGAGTACTGGTCGGCGGCGCGTCCGTCATCGTGGGTCGGCAGCAGGCCGGTGCCGGTGCGGTCGGGGCTGGAGTCGAGCTTGACCCCGAGCATGCCCAGGGCGTCGACGCCGAAGCCCACCGTGCCTTCGGTGTAGCCCGACTGCAGGTTGAGCATGAAGCCCTGGGCCCATTCGTCGCGCTTGGACTGCTGGGCGCTGGTGCCATCGCGAAAGTCGCGGTTGAAGTACATGTTGCGGGTTTCGAAGGTGGCGCTGCTGTCTTCGAAGAAGGCGGCCTGACTGAAGGGCGCGACACCGGCGAGGGCCGCGGCGCTGGCCAGGGCGGTCGGGGTCAGACGGGAAAGAAACACAGGTGTGACGGCGTGAGGGCGCGTGGACGGCATCCAGGGGTACTCCGTTATTGTTCTTATTGTCGACGAAAACGCTTCGAGGCGTTTTGCGTGTCAGCGGTCGTTGAGACCAGGGCAGTCGAGACTGTCCGTAACGGGACTCTAAAGGGCCAACCTTTCGCTAACCTTTCAGTGCATTTTCCCGGTTTTCGGGCTTCACAGCGGCGGATGCGGCGGTACACTCCGCGCCAAAGAGCGGCGTCGATCCCCCCTGAAACGAGGTAATCATCCATGCGAGTCCTGCTCGTCGAAGACCATCTGCAACTGGCCGAAAGTGTCGCCCAGGCGCTCAAGAGCACCGGCCTGACCGTGGATGTGCTGCACGATGGCGTGGCTGCCGACCTGGCCCTGGGCAGCGAGGAGTACGCTGTGGCGATCCTCGATGTCGGCCTGCCGCGCATGGACGGTTTCGAGGTACTGGCGCGCTTGCGGGCCCGGGGCAAGAACCTGCCGGTGCTGATGCTCACTGCCCGCAGCGACGTCAAGGACCGGGTTCACGGTCTGAACCTGGGAGCCGACGATTACCTGGCCAAACCGTTCGAGTTGACCGAGCTGGAAGCCCGGGTCAAGGCCCTGTTGCGCCGCAGCGTGCTGGGCGGCGAACGCCAGCAGCGCTGCGGGGTGCTGGCCTATGACCTGGACACCCGACGCTTCACCCTGGGCGAGGAACTGCTGACCCTGACGTCCCGCGAGCAGGCCGTGCTGGAGGCATTGATTGCCCGTCCTGGCCGGGTGATGAGCAAGGAGCAGCTGGCGTCCCAGGTGTTCGGTCTGGACGAGGAAGCCAGCCCGGACGCCATCGAGATCTATGTCCATCGCCTGCGCAAGAAGCTCGATGGCCAGGCGGTGGCGATCGTCACCTTCCGCGGCCTGGGCTACTTGCTGGAAAGTCGCGATGCATAAGCCCAGCAGCCTGCGCTGGCGGTTGCTGTGGAACCTGGCACTGCTGCTGGTGGTGCTGATGCTGGCCAGCGGCTTGAGTGCCTACTGGAACGGCCGCGAGGCCGCCGACACCGCCTATGACCGGACCCTGCTGGCCTCGGCGCGGACCATCGCCGCCGGCCTGTCCCAGCGTGACGGCAGCCTGAGCGCCAATGTGCCCTATGTGGCCCTGGACACCTTTGCCTACGACAGTGCCGGACGCATCTACTACCAGGTCAACGACATTCACCAGCAACTGATTTCCGGCTACGAAAACCTCCCCGGTCCGCCGCCGGGCACCCCGCGTACCGATGACTACCCGGCCCTGGCGCGCTTCTATGACGCCACTTACCAGGGGCAGAACGTGCGGGTGGTGAGCCTGCTCAAGGCGGTCAGCGAGCCGAACATGAATGGCATGGCGGAAATCCGCGTGGCCGAGACCGACGAAGCGCGGGTCGCCATGGCCCGCAGCCTGATGGCCGATACCTTGCTGCGCCTGGGCATGCTGGCCATTGGGGCGTTGCTGCTGGTGTGGTTTGCGGTGAGTGCCGCGCTGCGGCCACTGGAGCGTTTGCGCGGTGCGGTGGAGGAGCGTCAGCCCGATGACTTGCGGCCACTGCCGCTGGTGTCGGTGCAGCGCGAGTTGTGGCCCCTGGTGCGGGCCTTGAATCATTTCACCGAACGCCTGCGCGGGCAGTTCGAGCGCCAGGCGCAGTTCATTGCCGAGGCCGCCCATGAGTTGCGCACGCCCCTGGCGGCACTCAAGGCCCGCCTGGAACTGGGCCTGCGCTCCGATGAACCGCAGACCTGGCGTTCGACCCTGGACAGCGCGGCCCAGGGCACCGATCGCCTGACTCACCTGGCCAATCAACTGCTGTCCCTGGCTCGGGTGGAAAACGGCGCCCGGGCCATTGCCGAAGGCGGTGCGCAGTTGCTCGATCTGAGCCAGCTGGCTCGGGAACTGGGCATGGCCATGGCGCCCCTGGCCCATGCCCGGGGCGTGGCCCTGGCGCTGGAGGCCGATGAGCCGGTGTGGCTCAAGGGCGAGCCGACCTTGCTCAACGAGTTGCTGAGCAACCTGGTGGACAACGCCCTGGCCCACACGCCACCGGGCGGCAATGTGGTGCTGCGGGTCTTTGCGCCGGGCGTGCTGGAGGTGGAGGACGATGGACCGGGGATTCCCCAGGAGGATCGGGACCGGGTCTTCGAGCGTTTCTATCGACGCAATCAGCAGGTGGCCGGTTCGGGATTGGGCTTGGCGATCGTGGGGGAAATCTGTCGCGCCCATCTGGCCCAGATCAGCCTGCATGACGGCGAGCCTTCGGGGCTGAAGGTGCGGGTGAGCTTCATCGCCGGATGAGCATCAGTAGAGCATTGAGCGGGATGCTTGCAGGTCGTTGCACACGGCCTGGTTTTCCGGGTCGATCCCCAGCTTCTTGAAGGCCGGCACGCTGAAGGCGTCGATCCGCGAGAGCGGGTGATCAGTGTCCTTGTAGCAGTACAGGGTCGCCACCTGCACCAGATCGACGTAGTCGATCCCGGCGCTCTGGCGGTCGAAGTGCAGGTACTGCCCGGGGATTGCCACCAGTTGCTCGGGGAACTCCCAGACCCGCAGCAGCTTGTCTCCCAGCAACGGGTGGATACGCTCGATCACGTGGTTGAGGCTGACCGGGTCGGACAGCAGTTCGTAATGGTCTTCGGCGTAGGTCAGGATCGGCAGTACGCCGATCTGGTGCACCAGTCCGCCCAGGGCCGCCTGGTCGGGCTTGAGCTGGGTGTAGCTGCGACACAGGGCGTAGCTGACCCCGGCCACTTCCAGGCTGCGGCGCCAGACGTCGTGCATCTTTTGAGCAACCACTTCGGAGCGGGCGTTGAAGATCTGCTCCATCACCAGGCCGATGGCCAGGTTGCTGCTGTAGTTGACCCCCAGGCGGGTGATCGCGGTGTGCAGGTCGGTGACTTCCTGGGTCGCCCGCAGCAGGGGACTGTTGACCACCTTGATCAGTCGCGCCGACAACGCGGTGTCGCGGCCTATCACTTTGCTCAGGGTGCTGACGCTGATTTCCGGGTCTTCGGCGGCCTGGCGAATCTGCATGGCCACCTCCGGCAGGGTTGGCAGGACCAGGTCATCGTTGTCGATGGCCTCCACCAAATCCCGTTGGACCTTTTGCGCCAGCTCAGTCATTTCAGTTCTCTAGGGTGTTGCAGGGAAGGGGTGTCGATCAGCGCTGGATTTCGCGATCGCGGTCCAGCTCGTACGGCAGATCCAGCAAGTGCAGACCGGGTCCTTCGAGTGTCCCCAGGTGCAGGTTGCCGTCTTCCACCGCCTCGGCCTGCAATACGGCCAGCAGTTCCACCTGATCGGTCGCCTGGGCGGCCAGCACCACTTCACCGATGGCGCTGCCGTGGGTGGGGGAGAACAGCGGGGTGCCCGGGACGGGAAGCTCGCCTGCGGGCAGGGCGAGGCGGTAGAGGCGGCGCTTGAGCTTGCCCAGGTACTGCATGCGGGCGACGATTTCCTGGCCGGTGTAGCAGCCCTTCTTGAAGCTGACGCCACCCACGGCCTGCAGGTTGAGCATCTGTGGAATGAACAGCTCGCGGGTCTGTGCCATGACCTGGCCGAGGCCGGCGCGGATCTGGCCCAGCAGCCACTGGTTGAGCTCGCCCTCGGGCAGTTGCGCGGCCAATTGCCGAGCCCGGTGCTCGGCCTGTTCAGCCGGGACCCAGAGTTCGGCGCGGTCGCTGGACACGCGTATGGCCATCAGGTCCTCGGTCCGGACCACGGCGCCGTCTTCCTGGGGCAGTGCGAGGCCCAGGCTACCGAGGGTGGCGTCGCCGCCAGCAAGGCCGAAACGCACCCAGCTGGCGCTTTCGTCGCTGAGCTTGGCCTTGGAGAACACGGCGTACTTCTTCAGGTCCGCCAGTTGCGGTTCGAGCAGTTCACGGGCCATGGCCAGCAGGCAACCGTCCCCTTGCAGAAGGATGCGGAAACTCGACTGCATGCGACCTTTCTGGTTGCAGCGCGCGCCGAGGCTGGATTGGCTGTCGCTGAGGTAATTGAGGTTGCAGGTCAACTGCCCCTGAAGGAATTTGCTGGCATCAGGGCCGCGGACGGCGAGGACGCCTTCGTGGGACAGGGGGCAGAAAAAAGCGGAGTCAGCCATGGTTCATCGCAGGGTAAAAAGTCTGGGGCACATCATAAGGGGGCGCCCCTGAAATGGATAGTTCACAAAGGATAGCCGGTGACCGACCAAAGCCGACTGTTCTCGTGTTCCCCGGGCTGTATACTTGCGCTCTATTTGAGGAGCGCTCCATGGTTGAAGATGTTGAACTGAATCGCCTCTACTGGCACAGCCGTCGCGGCATGCTTGAGCTGGACGTGTTGCTGGTGCCGTTCGTCAGGGAGGTGTACCCGCATCTCGATGAGACTGATCGCGAGTGCTATCGCAAGCTGCTGGAGTGCGAGGATCAGGACATGTTCGGCTGGTTCATGGAGCGCAGCGAGTCCGAGGACCCTGAGCTGCAGCGCATGGTTCGCATGATTCTGGACCGTGTCCAACCCAAGTAGCCTGTTCGAGTGCCGCTGGCGTGCTTCAAGGCAACTGCTGGCGGCCTACCTGATGGCTCAGGCATTCGCCGTGGCGGCCATTTTTCTTTTGCAGTGCGCGCCTGTCGCCCAGTTCCTGGGATTGTTGCTGTGCCTGTTGCATGCCGGTTGGGTGCTGCCTCGACAGATTCTCCTGACTCACCCCCGGGCGTTCACCGGCTTGCGGTATTCGGCACAGGGCTGGCAGTTGTGGAGCCCGGCCAAGGGTTGGCAGGCGGTGCAGCTGCGCCCTGACAGCCTGGCGTTGCCGCTGATCGTGGTCCTGCGTTTTCGTGTGCGCGGCGAGCCGTGGGTGCGTTCTCTGTGTGTCCCGCGGGATGCGCAGGCGGCCGACGTGCATCGGCGCCTGCGGGTGCGGCTCAAGTTCGGCCGACGTAGGTGGGCGGCTGCAGAATAGTGTCCCGGGCCTCGGGCAGCAGTTGCGGGTAGTCGAGTGTGTAGTGCAGGCCGCGGCTTTCCTTGCGCTCCATGGCCGAGAGGATCATCAGCTCGGCGACCTGGGCCAGGTTGCGCAACTCGATCAGGTCGCGACTGACCTTGTAGTTGCTGTAGAACTCGTCGATCTCATCCAACAGCAGGCGCACCCGATGCTGAGCCCGTTGCAGGCGCTTGTTGGTGCGCACGATACCCACGTAGTCCCACATGAATCGCCGCAGTTCATCCCAGTTGTGCGCAATGATCACGTCTTCGTCGGAGTCGGTGACCTGGCTCGCGTCCCAGGCGGGCAGGGCGGCGGGAATCGAGACCCGGGGCAGTTGCTCAAGGATGTCGGCGGCTGCCGAGCGGGCATAGACGAAGCACTCCAGCAGCGAGTTGCTGGCCATGCGGTTGGCCCCGTGCAGGCCGGTGAAGCTGGTTTCGCCGATGGCGTACAGGCCGGGCACGTCGGTGCGGCCCTGCTGGTCGACCATCACCCCGCCACAGGTGTAGTGGGCCGCCGGTACTACCGGGATCGGCTGCCGGGTGATGTCGATGGAAAACTCCAGGCAGCGTTCATACACCGTCGGGAAGTGGCTTTTGATGAACTCGGCCGGCTTGTGGCTGATGTCCAGGTAGACGCAGTCAATCCCCAGGCGCTTCATTTCGTGGTCGATGGCCCGGGCGACGATATCCCGCGGAGCCAGTTCGGCCCGTGGATCGAAGCGCGGCATGAAACGTTCGCCGTTGGGCAGCTTGAGGTGAGCACCTTCGCCGCGCAGGGCTTCGGTGATCAGGAAACTCTTGGCCAGCGGGTGATACAGGCAGGTAGGGTGGAACTGATTGAATTCCAGGTTGGCTACCCGGCAGCCCGAGCGCCAGGCCATGGCGATGCCGTCACCGCAGGCGCTGTCGGGGTTGCTGGTATAGAGGTAGACCTTGGCCGCGCCGCCGGAGGCGAGAATCACGAAGCGCGCGCCGAAGGTATCGACTTCGCCGGTGCCGCGATTGAGCACGTAGGCCCCCAGGCAGCGGTCGCCTTCCAGGCCCAGGCGCTTTTCGGTGATCAGGTCGACGGCGACCCTTTGCTCCAGCAGCTCGATGTTGGGGTGTTGTCGGGCCTGGGCCAGTAATGTCTTGAAGATCGCCGCGCCGGTGGCGTCTGCGGCATGGATGATTCGTCGGTGGCTGTGGCCGCCTTCGCGGGTCAGGTGGAATTCGAAGCCGCTTTCATCGCTGCCGGCGTCTTCGTCCCGGGTGAAGGGCACGCCTTGGTCGATCAGCCATTGGATGGCTTCACGGCTGTGCTCGACGGTAAAGCGCACCGCATCTTCATGGCACAGGCCGCCACCGGCATTGAGGGTGTCATCGACGTGGGACTCGACGGTGTCGGTATCGTCCAGTACGGCTGCTACACCGCCTTGGGCCCAGTAGGTCGAGCCGTTGGCCAGGTCGCCCTTGCTCAGAACGGCAATACGCAGGTGGCTGGGTAGGTTAAGGGCCAGGCTCAAGCCGGCGGCGCCGCTGCCTATCACCAGAACATCGTGTTGAAACTGTTGGCTCATTTGAAGGATTCCGCTCAAAGCGACCCAATACGGGGTTGGCGCAAGACGCCTGAATCGGCGAGTCAAAGCAGCCACACAGCCCACTAGTATATAGAGGGGGGGATCGGCACAATAGTCGCGCCTTCATGGCGTTGTGCGACTTCGCTGAGCAAAAGCGTTGCTCTCGGCCAGCCTCTACTCGCGGCGTTCCAGCTTCCGCGCGGGCTGATCGAAGAAGTAAGGCGGTTTTTCTCTTCACCGTTACACAATCTTCGTTCGGCACAGCTATAAAGATTGGGAACTTTTGCCAAGGCCCCAAACTCAATAGAAGGTTGCCTGAAAGAAGGGACAGCGTCGGTTCTGGCCAGGGTTTGCAGTCTGTCCCTTGTGACGGAAATCGACGACAGGATTATTCGCGCAGCCGGCCTTGCCCGCGCTGCGTTTTTCGTGCGTGCCGGATCAGAGCCCGCAGGAAACTTGCTTGGAGGGGGAGAACTTTTGCGAAAAGCCCGAGTCTATGTTTGCAAGCCTGATCGATTAGTGATGCAAGCCTCCTTCGAGCTTATCGAGGAGTGTTCATGCTAACCCAGGAAGAGGATCAGCAGCTGGTCGAGCGCGTTCAGCGTGGCGACAAGCGAGCGTTCGATCTGCTCGTGCTGAAATACCAGCACAAAATTCTCGGGTTGATCGTGCGTTTCGTGCACGACACCCATGAAGCCCAGGATGTCGCACAAGAAGCCTTTATCAAGGCTTACCGTGCACTAGGTAATTTTCGGGGGGACAGCGCGTTCTATACGTGGCTGTACCGTATCGCCATCAACACGGCGAAAAACTATCTGGTTTCACGCGGCCGCCGGCCGCCGGATAGCGATGTCAGTTCTGAGGATGCGGAGTTCTATGACGGCGATCATGGCCTGAAGGATCTCGAATCGCCGGAACGCGCATTGCTGCGGGATGAGATCGAAGGCACCGTCCATCGAACCATTCAGCAACTACCTGAAGATTTGCGTACAGCCTTAACTTTACGTGAATTCGATGGTCTGAGTTACGAGGACATTGCCAGCGTCATGCAGTGTCCGGTGGGTACCGTGCGCTCCCGGATTTTCCGCGCTCGGGAAGCCATCGATAAAGCCCTGCAGCCGTTGTTGCAGGAAACCTGAGACAGCGGCGACAGCCAAGAGAGGAACCGCCATGAGTCGTGAAGCCCTGCAGGAATCGCTGTCCGCGGTGATGGATAACGAAGCGGACGAACTGGAATTGCGTCGGGTATTGAATGCCGTCGACGAAGTGGAAACCCGTGAGACCTGGGCTCGTTATCAAATCGCCCGGGCGGCCATGCACAAGGAGTTGCTGCTTCCGCGTCTGGACATTGCCGCTGCCGTTTCTGCAGCCCTGGCCGATGAAGCTGTACCGGCCAAAGCGTCTCGTGGACCTTGGCGCAGCCTGGGTCGTCTGGCAGTGGCTGCGTCTGTGACCGTAGCGGTACTTGCTGGCGTACGTCTGTACAACCATGACGAGATTGCTGGTGTTGAGCTCGCTCAGCAAGCGGGTCAGCCAACCCTGGCTGCTCCACAAGTCAAAGGCCCTGCTGTATTGGCCGGCTACAATGAGAGCTCGGAAGCCACCGGCCCCATGGCCAATGGCGTATTGCAAGGGCAGCCCGGCTGGCACGACCAGCGCCTGCCAAGTTACCTGCGTCAGCATGCTCAGCAAGCTGCACTCAAAGGCACTGAAAGCGCACTGCCTTATGCCCGTGCGGCGAGCCTGGAAAACCGCTAAGGAGGATCATGCGCGCCATACCTCTACTCTCGCTTCTGCTCAGTGGCTGGTTTGTGGTTCCAGCCCACGCCGACGAAGCCCAGGACTGGTTGCAGCGTCTTGGGCAAGCGGAACGCCAGCAAAGCTTTCAGGGCACCTTCGTTTACGAGCGCAATGGTAGTTTTTCTACCCATAACATCTGGCATCGTGTCCAGGATGGAAACGTCCGTGAGCGGTTGATCCAGCTTGACGGATCCGCTCAAGAGGTTGTGCGTGTCGATGGTCGTACCCAATGCGTCAGCGGTACGTTGGTGGCAGGGTTGGGGGATGCCCCGGACTCTGCGGCGCGTGCCCTGGATCCGCAAAAACTCAAGAATTGGTATGAGCTAGCCGTTATCGGCAAGTCGCGCGTGGCCGGGCGCCAGGCGGTGATCATTGCGGTCACCCCGCGAGACCAGCACCGTTACGGCTTCGAATTGCACCTGGATCAGGAAACCGGCTTGCCGCTCAAGTCCCTGTTGTTGAACGACAAGGGGCAACTGCTCGAGCGCTTTCAGTTCACCCGTCTGGACACCGCAGATGTCCCGGATGACAACGAGCTGCGCGCCGGCCCGGACTGCAAGCCGGTGGTTCTGGACAGCGACAAGGCCTCGGCGATCAAGAGCACTCGGGCCTGGCACTCCGACTGGTTGCCTCCGGGTTTCGAGTTGACCAGCAGCAGCGCCCGCAAGGATCCGCAAACCAAGTCCGTGGTCAACAGCCTGCTGTATGACGATGGTTTTGCGCGTTTTTCCGTGTTCCTCGAGCCGCTCAATGGCGAAGCGGTCACCGATACTCGTTCTCAGCTGGGGCCGACGGTTGCCGTATCACGGCGCCTGACCACCCCCGAAGGCGAAATGATGGTCACGGTGGTCGGGGAGATTCCCATTGGCACCGCCGAACGTATTGCTCTGTCCATGCGCTTCGATGCCGCCACCCAGCAATGAACCTTTATTGGTTGTGTAAGAGGTCAGTCATGGCTCACCCACAATTGAGAAGATGAAATGTCTGGTGAGCAATTTCATTTGCAAAATCCACAAAGTTTTTTTATAGGTCAGAACCCCCTCGGTTCTGACCTTATTTGTCGTTCCTGGAGCAAAAGTGCCACCCCTGTCTTTTCGGCATTTGCTGCTCCATATCGCTTAACCACGCTCGTCGTAACGGGAGCCGTATGTCGATACCACGCTTGAAGTCCTACTTCACCATTCTTGCCACCGTACTGGTGCTGGGGCAGGCCGTGTCTGCCCAGGCCGCCGAGTTGCCTGATTTCACCCAACTGGTCGAGCAGGCCTCGCCCGCAGTGGTGAACATCAGTACCACGCAGAAACTGCCTGATCGCCGGGTTTCCAACTCGGCGCAGATGCCCGACCTAGAAGGCTTGCCGCCAATGCTGCGGGAGTTCTTCGAGCGCGGCATGCCCCAGCAGCGCTCCCCGCGCGGCGATCGCCAGCGTGAGGCGCAATCCCTGGGTTCGGGCTTCATCATCTCCCCGGATGGCTACATCCTCACCAACAACCACGTGATTGCCGATGCGGACGAGATCCTCGTGCGCCTGGCCGACCGCAGCGAATTGAAAGCCAAGCTGATCGGCACCGACCCGCGTTCTGACGTGGCGCTGCTGAAGATCGATGGCAAGGACCTGCCCGTGCTGAAACTGGGCAAATCCCAGGACCTCAAGGCCGGGCAATGGGTCGTGGCCATCGGTTCGCCGTTCGGCTTCGACCACACCGTGACCCAGGGCATCGTCAGCGCCATCGGTCGCAGCCTGCCGAACGAAAACTATGTGCCGTTCATCCAGACCGACGTGCCGATCAACCCGGGCAACTCCGGTGGCCCGCTGTTCAACCTGGCCGGTGAAGTGGTGGGGATCAACTCGCAGATCTACACCCGTTCCGGTGGCTTCATGGGCGTGTCTTTCGCGATCCCGATCGACGTGGCAATGGATGTTTCCAATCAGCTGAAAACAGGTGGCAAGGTCAGTCGTGGTTGGCTGGGCGTGGTGATTCAGGAGGTCAACAAAGACCTGGCTGAATCCTTCGGCCTGGAAAAACCTGCCGGTGCACTGGTGGCGCAGGTTCAGGACGGCGGCCCGGCAGCCAAGGGCGGCTTGCAAGTGGGCGATGTGATTCTCAGCCTCAATGGCCAGCCCATCGTCATGTCGGCGGACCTGCCGCACTTGGTGGGCGCGCTGAAGGCCGGGGCCAAGGCCAATCTGGAAGTGATCCGCGAGGGCAAGCGCAAGAACGTCGAGCTGACCGTCGGTGCTATTCCCGAGGAAGACAAGGACCTGAGCATGCTGCCCAAGTCCGGAGTCGAGCGCAGCAGCAACCGTCTCGGCGTGGCCGTGGTCGAACTCAACGATGAGCAGAAGAAAGCCTTCGACCTCAAGGGGGGCGTTGTCATCAAGGAAGTTCAGGATGGTCCTGCCGCCCTGATCGGCCTGCAACCGGGCGACGTGATCACTCACCTGAACAACCAGGCGATCACCACCGCGAAGGAGTTCACTGAAATCGCCAAGGCGCTGCCGAAGAATCGTTCGGTGTCCATGCGTGTTCTGCGTCAGGGGCGCGCCAGCTTCATTACCTTCAAGCTGGCCGAATAACCCGCCAGCCTTCAGGGTTGCCCAATAAAAAGCCCGCCTCGTATGAGGCGGGCTTTTTTATGGTCACGCTCCAGGTCAGCGCATCATGTCCTTGACCATCTGCTCCTGATCCATCATCTCGCGCTGACGCGCATCGATTCTCGACGACAGGGGGAAGTTGCTGCCGGCCCGGCGCTTGGCGAAGTCCAGCTGCTGGATGGCCTGGCGATAGTCGCCGACCAGAGCGAAGTACTCGGCCCGGGCCTGGTGTAGGCCGATGATGTTGCCGGACAGGCCGCGGGTTTCCGCCACCAGGTACCAGACGTCCGGGTCATCCGGGCGACTTTTCAGCAGGCCTTCCAGGGCTTTTTCCGCGTCCGCCGGGCGGTTCTGCTTAAGTAGAAGGTCAACGCGGACCTGGTTCAGCGGATAGTTGCCGGGGTAGAGGTTGAGCATTCGCTCGACCCGGCTTTGCGCATCCGGCAGGCGGCTGTTGGCCATGTCCAGCTCGATCTGGGCCAGGTTGTAGGTGATGTCATTGGGTGACTTGGCCAGCAACGGCTTGAGGTTTTCCCGCGCCTCGTTCCATTGGCTGCCCTTGATCTGGGCGATGGCCAGGCCATAGCGCGCGATGTCGTTCTTCGGGTTCTCGTCGAGCTGGGCGCGAAAACGCTTGGCAGCCAGGCCCGGGGACTCCTCATAGTTGAGTTGTACCCGGGCCCGAATCAGTTGATAGCGCAGGCTGTCTTCGGTGCCGCCCTGCTTGGCCTGTTCCGCGCGGTTGCGGGTGTCGGCGATCCGCGATTCGGTAACCGGGTGGGTCAGAAGGAATTCCGGCGGCTTGGCATCGAAGCGGTACTGGCGCATCAGGCGCTCGAACATGGTGGGCATCGAACGCGGATCGTAGCCGGCCTTCTCCAGATTGAGGATGCCGATACGGTCGGCTTCCTGCTCATTCTGTCGGGAGAAGCGCCGCTGTTCCTGGATCGCCGCCGCCTGGGTGCCGGCGATGGTGGCGATCCCGGCATCCCCGGCACCGGCGGCGGCGATCACGATCCCCGCCAGCAGCGCGGCCATCATCGGCACCTGCATGCGTTGCTGGGCCTCGACGCCGCGGGCGAAGTGCCGTTGGGAAAGGTGCGCCAGTTCGTGAGCCAGTACCGAGGCATATTCGCCTTCGGTCTGGGCGTTGAGGAACAGGCCGCCGTTGACTCCGACAATCCCGCCGGGAGCGGCAAAGGCGTTGAGCTGCGGGCTGTTGATCAGGATGAACTCCAGGCGCCGGTCATTGACCTGGCTGGTTTCCACCAGTTTGTAGACGCTGGTTTCGACGTAGTCCTTGAGCTGCGGGTCGTTGAGCTGCGAGACCTGGCTGCGCAGCAGCGCCAGCCAGGCGCGGCCCAGCTGGTGTTCCTGTTGTGGCGAGACAATGGCTGAACTGGCATCACCGAGTGACGGCAGGTCGTCGGCGAAGCCCGGTGAGGCGAGCAGGCAAGCGAGCGTCAGCAGGGTAGGGCGCAATAAATTCATGCACAAAGCCTTATTCGACAAAGGCTCTACTGTAGCTGGCCGCTGGTCCGGGGACCAGACAAAGGCGGTGAAAACTCTGCGGATCCAAGGTGCTTTCTGGCAAATTCCAGCGTCTACCCCATAAGCCCTTTGTCACAGCGGTGTGTGTTTGGGGCAAGGCTTGTTTATTGCCGGGGGCTTGAGCTTGCAGGGTATTCTAGGCGCCTGAATTCATGATCGGAGTAAGTTCAATGACCGATGTTGTCGCCCATGATGCCGAGCTGGACGCCAGCGGGCTCAATTGTCCGCTACCGCTGCTCAAGGCCAAGATGGAACTCAATCGCCTGGCCAGTGGCGCGGTGCTCAAGGTCATTGCCACCGATGCCGGGTCCCAGCGCGACTTTCGCACCTTTGCCCGTCTGGCCGGTCATACCCTGCTGCACGAAGAGGACGATGCCGGGGTCTATCGTTACTGGCTGAAAAAGGCCTGACGGCCGCTCATCGATTTCACCTAAGGATCATTGATGTTCAAAGTGCTACGCGACTGGATACAGCGCTACTTCTCGGATGAAGAGGCGGTGGTGCTCGCCGTCCTGCTGTTCCTGGCCTTTACGGCGGTGCTGACCCTGGGCGGCATGCTGGCGCCGGTGTTGGCGGGCATGGTCCTGGCGTACCTGATGCAGGGGCTGGTGGTGAGCCTGGAGCGCCTCCGCCTGCCGGGCGGCGCGGCGGTGGGACTGGTATTTGCCTTGTTCATGGGCTTGTTGCTGGTCTTCATCCTGGTGGTGGTGCCGTTGCTCTGGCACCAGTTCGTCACCTTGTTCAACGAGTTGCCCGGGATGCTCGCCAAGTGGCAATCGCTGTTGCTGCTGTTGCCCGAGCGGTACCCGCACCTGGTGTCGGACGAGCAGGTGCTGCAGGCCATCGAGGTGGCCAGGGGCGAGATCGGCAAGTTCGGGCAATGGGCGTTGACCTTCTCCCTGTCCAGCCTGCCGTTGCTGGTGAACATCATGATCTACCTGGTGCTGGTGCCGATCCTGGTGTTTTTCTTCCTCAAGGATCGGGCGATGATCAGCCGCTGGGTCATCGGCTATCTGCCGCGGGAGCGGACCCTGATTACCCGGGTCGCCCACGAAATGAACCGGCAGATCGCCAATTACATCCGCGGCAAGGTCATCGAGATTGTCATCTGCGGTGGCGTCACCTACATCGCCTTCGTCGCCCTGGGCCTCAACTACGCGGCGTTGCTGGCGCTACTGGTCGGCATTTCGGTGGTGGTGCCCTATGTCGGCGCTGTGGTGGTGACGGTGCCGGTGGCGCTGATTGCGCTGTTCCAATGGGGCTGGAGCGACCAGTTCATCTACCTGATGGCGGTCTACGGGATCATCCAGACCCTGGATGGCAACGTGCTGGTGCCGCTGCTGTTCTCCGGTGCGGTGAACCTGCACCCGGTGGCGATCATCTGTGCGGTGCTGCTGTTTGGCGGGCTGTGGGGGTTCTGGGGGATTTTCTTTGCGATTCCCCTGGCCACCTTGTTCAAGGCAGTGCTGGATGCCTGGCCTAGAAAGGACCCGGTGGTGGCGCCTTTACTCTAGATACGCGGGGCGGCTGATTCAGCCGCCCCGGTCATTTCAGGCCTTGTTCAGGGCCTGGGCCGCGGCCAGTACGGCGTCGACGTGGCCTGGAACCTTCACCCCGCGCCATTCCTGGCGCAGAACACCGTCCTTGTCGATCAGGAAGGTGCTGCGGTCCACGCCCAGGTATTCCTTGCCGTAGAGCTTCTTCAACTTGATCACGTCGAACAGCTGGCAAACGGCCTCGTCCTTGTCGCTGATCAGTTCGAAGGGGAATTCCTGCTTGCACTTGAAGTTCTCGTGGGACTTCAGGCTGTCGCGGGAAATGCCGAAGATTTCGGTATTGGCAGCCTGGAAGGCGGCGTATTGATCGCGAAAGCCCTGGCCCTCGGTGGTGCAGCCCGGGGTGCTGTCCTTGGGGTAGAAGTAGATCACCACTTGCTTGCCCTTGAGACCGGACAGGCTGACGGTCTGGCCGCTGGTGGCAGGGGCCTGGAAATCGGCGACGGGTTGGTCGATAGCAACGGCCATGGGAGCTTCCTTACATGGGGTTCTGTGGGCGCCAGGGTTCGATCAGCGCATCGAGGTTCATGGCATCGGCAAAATCCAGGAACTGATCGCGCAACCAGCTGATCTGGGTGCCGGCGGGCAGGGTCACGGTGAAGGTGGCGTTGAGCATGGTGCCCCCGGTCTGCGGAGCCTGGTAGGTATCGCAGGTGAGGTTTTCCAGCTCGACATGGTGGTCGATGAAGAATTGGCACAGCTCATTGACGATGTCCGAGCGGTACGCCGCGCTGACATAAGCCACATAAGGCAGAGCCTGAGGGCGGCTTTCCAGAGCTGCGCTGCGCACCACATTGACGGTGAAGGCGTGCTTCTTGGCCAGGAACGGCAGGCTGCTCTCCAGGCGCGCCAGGGCGTCCCAGCTGCCGGAAATCTCCAGCACCAGGGCGCTGCACTCGCCATGCCGGGTCAGGCGCGAGGTCACGACGGCGCAGCGGTTTTCATGGCTGGCGCGGCACAGGACGTTGGTCAGCTCCATGGGGTTGGCGCCGAGGGCACTGATGACAAGGAATTGTTCGCGAACTGTGGGGGTGGACATGCAGCATTCCTAAAGCGATGAGCGGTCGATACTTTTGACAAGCCAGTGTCGGGCAAGCGTCGCCAGCGACTTCTCAGGGCCCCGGAGTACCAGCCGGCGACAGGTCCCGAAACATCCGGAACAGGGGCTGGCAAGGCAGGAATGGGGCTTTGGAGAAGCGACAGGCAGGCGATAACCCGGTTTACACGCTTATCGGTAGCGATCAAAGCCTGAAGGGTAGCGAAAACCATCGCTCAGGGGAATGCTCACGGCGCGGGACTTCGCTTGTGCAAGGAACTTGGCGCCAGTACCATTACCGCTCTCTTTTTCCGGCAGGAGCGGTTGCATGATTGCGGGCAGTATGGTGGCACTGGTCACACCCATGGATGCACAGGGAAATCTCGACTGGGACAGCCTGAGCAAACTGGTGGACTTCCACCTGCAAGAGGGCACCAACGCCATCGTGGCGGTCGGCACCACAGGTGAATCGGCCACTCTGGATGTCAACGAGCACATCGAAGTGATTCGTCGGGTGGTGGCCCAGGTTGCAGGGCGCATTCCGGTGATTGCCGGTACCGGCGCCAACTCGACGCGTGAAGCGATCGAACTGACCACCAACGCGAAGATCGCCGGCGCCGACGCCTGCCTGCTGGTGACTCCGTACTACAACAAGCCGACCCAGGAAGGCCTGTACCAGCATTTCCGCGCCATTGCCGAGGCCGTGGACATTCCGCAGATCCTCTACAACGTTCCAGGCCGTACCGCATGCGACATGCAGGCCGAGACCGTGATCCGCCTGTCCAGCGTGAAGAACATCATCGGCATCAAGGAAGCCACCGGAGACCTGCAGCGGGCCAAGGCGATCCTGGCCGGCGTGCCCAGCGATTTCCTGGTGTACTCCGGCGATGACGCCACCGCGGTCGAGCTGATCCTGCTGGGCGGCAAGGGCAATATCTCGGTGACCGCCAACGTTGCACCCCGGGCCATGAGCCAGATGTGCGCCGCGGCCATGGCCGGCGACGCCGCCAAGGCCCGCGAGATCCACGAAACCCTGATGCCGCTGAACAAGACACTGTTCATCGAATCCAACCCTATTCCCGTGAAATGGGCCCTGCACGAAATGGGCATGATGCCGGACGGTATCCGTCTGCCGCTCACCTGGCTCAGTGCCGCCTGTCACGAACCGCTGCGGCAGGCCATGCGCCAGTCCGGCGTCTTGGTTTAATTGAGGAAGTACAACGCATGAAGCGAATGGCCGGACTTTCCGCACTTGCCTTGATTATCTCCAGCACCAGTGGCTGCGGTTGGATCTGGGGCCCGGAAGGCTACTTCCGTGACCGGGGTAGCGATTACCTGCAAGCGCAACAAACCGCACCGATGCAATTGCCGCCGGATGTCCAGACCTCCAAGCGTCTTGACCCATTGCTGCCGATCCCGCGCAACGTCGCGGACGACAACGTCAAGGGCGAGTACCAGGTGCCTCGTCCGCAGCCGCTGTCGGCGATTGCCGACGCCAGCGACTACACCCTGCAGAAGAGCGGTGATTCCCGTTGGGTCATGGCCCAGCATCCACCGGCCGAAGTCTGGCCAGTGGCGGTGCAGTTCTTCCAGGACAACGGCTTCCGCCTGGATCAGCAGCGCCCGCAAACCGGCGAATTCACCACCAGCTGGCAGCGTTCCGACGAGCTTTCCGCGGCTGTGGCCAAGCGCCTGAGCAGCGCCGGCGTTGCCGCCGACAGCGAAACCCGCGTGCGGGTGCGCATCGAGCCGGGCGTGCAGCGCAATACCAGTGAAGTCTACGTGGTCAGCGCCGAGCGTCCTGCCGGCAGCACGGCCGACGTGGAGTTCACCAACCGTTCACTCAACACCGGCCTGGACGCGGCGCTGGTGGACGACATGCTGGCCAGCATGAGCCGTACCGCCGAGAAAGGCGGTTCGGTGTCCCTGTTGGCGGCTCGTGATTTCGATACCCCAAGCCGGGTCAGCCTCAGCGAAGACGGCAGCGGCAACCCGGTGCTGAACCTGGGCGCCGACCTCGATCGCGCCTGGTCCAGCGTAGGCCGTGCCCTGGAGCAGGGCGAATGGCGGGTTGAGGACATCAACCGCAGCCTGGGCCTGTACTACATCAACCTGGCGGAAAAAGCCGAGAAGAAAAACGACGAGCCGGGCTTCTTCGGCAAGTTGTTCGGCAGCAAACCGGCCAAGGAAGAGATCGAAGCCCGCGCCGAGCGTTATCAGGTTCGCCTGAGCAAGGTCGGCGACAACGTCCAGGTCACCGTCGAGAAGAACATCAATACCGTGGCGCCGGCTGATGTGGCGCGCAAAGTGTTGGGCGTGATTCAGGACAACCTGGGCTGATCAGATGCGTTTTGCCGTTCTCGGCAGTGGTAGCCAAGGGAATGGCACGCTGATCGCCAGTGCTGACACTTACATTCTGGTGGATTGTGGTTTCTCCCTGCGGGAAACCGAGCGGCGCCTGCTGCGCCTGGGAGTCCATCCCTCGCAGTTGAGCGCCATCCTGGTGACCCACGAACATGCCGACCACGTGCATGGCGTGGGTTTGCTGTCTCGGCGCTACAATCTACCGGTCTACCTCAGTCAGGGAACCCTGCGCGGGATGCGCAAGCCGGTCGAGGCTGCGGGTTTTGTCCGTGGTGGCGAGCCACTGCAGATCGGCACCTTGCGCATTGACGTGATTGCCGTCGCCCACGACGCCCTGGAGCCTACCCAGTTTGTCTTCAGTGACGGCCAGCGGCGTTTCGGTCTGCTGACCGACCTGGGTTCCTACTGCGCCGGCGTACTGGAAGGCTACCGTGGCCTGGATGCCTTGATGATCGAGGCCAATCACTGCCGTGACCTGCTGGCGCGCGGTTATTACCCGTACTTTCTCAAGCAGCGGGTGGGTGGCGACCAGGGACATTTGAACAACCATCAGGCCGCAAGCCTGGTGGCCGAATTGGGATGGCAGGACCTGCAGCATCTGGTCCTCGCTCATCTGAGCAGCAAGAACAACCTGCCGCAGCTGGCCCGGCAATGTTTTGTCGACACCCTCGGGTGCGACCCGGACTGGCTGCAACTGGCCGATCAAGATTCAGGGCTCGACTGGCGTCACATCGCCTAGCCCACCTACGTAGCAAGCGGAGCCCATCATGGAAAAACGTGAAGAACTCTACCGCGGCAAAGCCAAGTCGGTTTACAAGACCGATGACGCCGACCGCTTGATCCTGCTGTTTCGCAACGACACCTCGGCGTTCGACGGCAAGCGCATCGAGCAGCTGGACCGCAAGGGGATGGTGAACAACAAGTTCAACGCCTTCATCATGCAAAAACTCGAAGCCGCCGGCATTCCGACCCAGTTCGACAAGCTGCTGGGCGACAACGAGTGCCTGGTGAAGAAGCTCGACATGATTCCGGTGGAGTGCGTGGTGCGCAACTACGCGGCCGGCAGTCTGGTCAAGCGCCTGGGTGTGGAAGAGGGCATGAAACTCAACCCCTACACCTTCGAACTGTTTCTCAAGGACGACGCCAAGGGCGATCCGTTCATCAACGAATCCCACGTGGTGGCCTTCGGCTGGGGCACCGCCGAGCAACTGGCGCGGATGAAAGAGCTGTCGCTCAAGGTCAACGAAGTGCTGAGCAAGCTGTTCGATGACGCCGGCCTGCTGCTGGTGGACTTCAAGCTGGAGTTCGGCGTGTTCAGCGACGGTTCCATCGTCCTGGGCGACGAGTTCAGCCCGGACGGTTGCCGTCTGTGGGACAAGGACACCAAGAAGAAAATGGACAAGGATCGCTTCCGCCAGGGCCTCGGTGATGTCATCGAAGCCTACGAAGAAGTGGCCCAGCGCCTCGGCGTACCGCTGTAATCGACGCAAGCATCTGATAGCACGGAAAAAATTCGCTCAAGGGGCTTCGCTTCGAGCAAATGTGCTGTTATGATGCGCGCCGTTGGAGAGATGCCAGAGTGGCCGAATGGGACGGATTCGAAATCCGTTGTACCTTCACCGGTACCTAGGGTTCGAATCCCTATCTCTCCGCCATACAAATGAAAGCCCCGGAAATCATCGATTTCCGGGGCTTTTTTGTTGCCTGCGTTTTTTGCCAACGCGTCGGACACGTCCTGTTCCAGGGCGCCACCGGTGCTCGGCGCCGGTGGCCATGACCCCTGCCTTTAGCCGTGTTGTTCATCCGTTGCCTGTCCCCACAACCTGACGTGGCCGCTGCACATTCAAGTGCCGAGGTTCATCGGTACTTGGCCAACTGTTTTCAAGTGGCGGTCGATGAATAACGCCGGCAGTTCCTATGCATTAACAGCTATTGATTGACTTGATAACGGTCTAACTCGTGGCCGATGTTCTTGTTGTGGGAAATTTCCCTGTGTTGTCTGGGAGTATTCCGGTAATTCGAATCGGTGTGGTCTTGATCTAAAAAAATCAGTGCTTGGTTATTGTAGTCGCTGCTGACATGCCTGGTCCGCCTTTCGAACTAAAGGGGGATTTTAAAACTGGAAGTCAGCAGCGCTCATACACTTTAAATAGGGTAGGGCGAGTGTTCTTTCTACTGTGGTGACAAGCACTTTGTCGACTTTCAGATAAGGAAGGTTCTTGCCCGTCATCCTTTGAGTTAATTGGAAAAGGAAATCAGATGAAACGCAAGTCCCTCGTCTCAATGGCAACTTCCGGGTTGATGTTGGCCGCATTGATCCCGACGTTCGCCCAGGCAACCGATGGTATTGTGAACTTCAGCGGCAGCATCACAGACGTGACCTGCGAGATCAACGGCAAGGCCCCGGGTGAAAACAACGTAACTAACGTTGAACTGGGTACTTTTCTGCCTACGCACTTTGCAACTATCGGCACCACTTCCGACCTGAAACCTTTTGAACTGAAACTCTCGGGCACCAACTGCAAGAATGACTCCAAGGTGTCCATCGAGTTCGACCAGGTCAATAACATCGATCCTGCAACAGGCAACCTCAAGCTGATCGGCAGCGCTCCGGCCACCGGCGTGCAGATCCAGATCTATAACGACAACGCCGCCCAGCCGCAGAAAATCGTCCTTGGCCAGGCCGAAACCTCGCCACAGGTGGCAAAGGTTTCCGGTAATACCGCCACCCTCAAGTACAAGGCCGCTTATGTGTCCACGGCTGCTTCGGTCGGAGCCGGTTCGGGTATCTCCTTTATCCGCTACACCCTGGCTTACCAGTAACAGCCTTTAGTCTTTAAGGGGCAGGTCATGGCGCCGACAGCGCGTTTTGTTCATTCTCTCGTTCTCGGTGTCATGTTCCTGGGGCTGTTCTCGGTAACTGCACAGGCCGGGATAGTTCTTCAAGGCACCCGCTTGGTTTATCCATCCGATGCCAGGGAAGTTACCTTGAAAATAACTAATACCGGACCTGTCCCTCTTTTGGCGCAAAGCTGGATTGATAAAGGCGAGGCCGATAAGTCTCCCGAAGAAATAAAAGTGCCTTTCCTCTTGGCACCGGCGGTCAGTCGCCTGGAGTCGGGCGGGGCTGCCGTACTGCGTCTTTCTTATTCGAAGGAACCCTTGGCAACCGATCGCGAGACATTGTTCTGGTTGAATGTACTGGAAACTCCACCGCGTAAGGAAAACGAAGAAAACGTACTGCAGTTTGCCTTTAGGACACGGATCAAGATCTTCTTTCGTCCTCGCGATCTGGCAGGAAATGTCGATACGGCTGGAGAAAAACTCAAGTGGGAGTTCAACCCTGCGGCTCGCTTGAATAGCACTGCCCAAAGTGCGCCGGTAGCTGTGGTGAAAGTCTCCAATCCAACGCCTTACTACGTGTCTTTCGGACGTCTGGAAGTTGTACAGGGCGGGCGACAGTTCCCGCTCAAGCCCGGCATGGTCGCGCCGTTCGCCGATGAGTCGTTTGCCTGGCCGGCAGCGGCTGCGCAGGAGCCGGGCAAGGCCTCCATTCACTATGAAGTGATCAACGATTTCGGCGGCCGCCGGCTGCTTGAGCGCCCGCTGCTCTAGTCGGTTTCTTGATTCAACTTCGCTGGTTTATCAGGTCGCCCATGCTTGGGCGCGTTGGGATGTCGTTATGTTCAGTGTTCAGTGCCAAGGGCGCGGTGTATCCGCGCGCCCCGGGGTTGTGTGCGGCCGGGGCTCTGTTCCGTTTGTATGGGCTCTGTGTCTGGGCGCGACCTTGCTGGGCAATTCCACAGGCCTGACGGCGAACGAGGAGAACCACGACCCTGAACAGGGCCAGCGGGTGCTGTTCGACAGCCAGATGCTGTTTCAAGGAACCCAGACCCCCATCGACACCTCACGCTTTGAACATCCGGGCTACATCGCGCCGGGCAAGTACCTGCTCGACCTGTGGGTGAGCGGCCAGTGGCGGGCGCTGCAGGAAATCGAGTTCCGGGCCAGTGACGAGCCCCAGGGCAGCCAGCCGTGTTTCGACCGGAGCCTGTTGCAGACGCTGGGCATCGACCTGAAAAAAGCCGACACCGCCCTGGGAACCGCAGCCACCCACCCGCTCCAGGGCGCGGCAGCGTTCTGCGGCGAGCTGGACAGTTACATCCCCGGGGCCAGCAGCCGGATCAATATCGCCGAGCAGAAGATCGAGCTTTCGGTGCCGCAGTACTTCCTGCAGGCGAACCTGTCGAAGACCTATGTCGACCCCGCCAGTTGGGATCCCGGGATCAGCGCCGCGGTACTCAACTACAACAGCAACCTGTTCAGCTCCCAGAGTCGCGGGCAGAGCCAGACCCACGGTTACGCCGGACTCAACCTGGGGCTCAATGTCGGGGCGCTGCGCTTGCGTCACAGCGGCACCGCGACCTGGTCACCTGAGCTGGGCGGCCGCTATCAGCGAGGCTACATCTACGCCCAGACCGAGCTGCCGGACTGGCACTCGCAGTTGCTGGTGGGGGAAAGCGTCACGGATGCCGATCTGTTCGATTCGGTGTCGTTTCGCGGCGTTCAGCTGGCCAGCGATTCGCGCATGCTGCCCGATACCCAGCGTTACTACGCGCCGCAAGTCCGGGGCACGGCCAACAGCAACGCCAAGGTTTCGGTGTACCAGCGTGGTTACCTGATCTACGAAACCTCGGTCGCGCCGGGGCCTTTCGAAATCTCCGACCTGCAGGCCGCGAGCTTCGGTGGCGATCTGGAGGTGACGGTGACCGAGGCCAATGGCCAGGTCAGCCGCTTCACCGTGCCCTTTGCCACCACCGTGCAACTGCTGCGCCCGGGCACTTCCCGCTACAGCCTGACCCTCGGCCAGGTGACGGACCCGGGGCTGGGAGGCTCCGAGCAGTACGTGGCCCAGGGCACCTTGCACCGCGGTCTGGACAACCAGTTGACCGGCTATGTCGGCACCGCGCTGACGGGCAGTTACATGTCGGCCCTGATCGGCAGCGCGCTGAACACCTCCGTGGGCGCCTTTGCCCTGGACCTGACCCAGGCCCGCACCGAACTGCCCGGCAACGGCAGCCTGCAGGGCTCGAGCCTGCGCCTTTCCTACAGCAAGAACCTGCCGGTCAGCGGCACCCAGTTTTCCTTGTTGGCGTATCGCTATTCCACCAGCGGTTTTCTGGGCCTGCACGACGCCATTGCCGTGCAGGACTATGTCGAGCGTGGCGCGCAGGTCGAATCGTTTTCCCGGGTGCGGGACCGTCTGGACGTGAACATCAACCAGCAACTGGGCAAGGGCGGCGGCCAGCTCTATGTCACCGGCTCCAGCCTCAAGTACTGGAACCGCCAGGGCCAGGCCCTGAACTTCTCCCTGGGCTACGGCAATCAGTGGCGAGGCAACAGTTACTCGTTCATGGCCCAGCGCATGCGCGCCACCAGCAATGGTCCTGGGCGCGGTGCCGGCGCGGACAACACCTATTTCAGCTTCAGCCTGTCGATTCCCCTGGGGCGCGCGGGACGTCGGGGAACGACGGTCAACGCCTATGCCAGTCACGACCGGAACTCCGGCGCGCATTACACCAGCGGGATTTCCGGGGCGCTGGACCAGGACGGTAATGCCACCTATGCGGTGTCCGCCTCCCATGATCAACGCCAGCGCGAAACCTCGACCAACGCCAGCTTCAACTACTTCCTGCCCGAGGTTTCCCTGAGTTCGAGCTTTTCCCAGGGCAGCGATTACCGCCAGCAATCCCTCGGGGCTTCCGGGGGCATGGTCCTGCACCAGGGCGGCCTGACGTTCTCCCAGACCCTGAGTGAAACCTCGGGCCTGGTGTACGCCCCCCACGCCAAGGGGGCCCGGGTCGGCTACGCCGGGACGCGGGTGGATGAGCGCGGCTATGCCGTGGTGCCGAGCCTGAGCCCCTATCAACTGAACACCGTGGACATCGACCCCAACGGTATCGCCGACGATGTCGAACTGCAGGTCAGTTCGCGCAATGTTGCGCCGCTGGCGGGCGCCGTGGTGCGGCTCAACTACCCGACCCGCAGAGCCCGGGCTTTTCTGATCGACAGCCGTCAGCCCAATGGCCAGCAACTGCCGTTCGCTGCCCTGGCGGTCGAGGTGTCCAGCGGCGTCGAGCTGGGGGCGGTGGGGCAGGGCAGCCGACTGGTGCTGCGCTCCGAGCAGGACCAGGGGACCTTGCGGGTGGAGTGGGGCCACGAGCCCGGCCAGCAATGCCTGATCGACTATCGATTGCCCCCCCGCGATCCGGCGTCCGCCAGCAGCTACGAATTGCTGCAGCTGCCCTGCCGCGCGGTGCCGCCTGGTGATGCCGATTCCGTGCTGTCGGGGAGCGCTGCCGATGCGTAACCCATGCCAATGCAGCCTTGCCTGCCGGGGACTCAGGCGACTGGCGGGGCTGCTGCTTGCTTTCAGTGCCGGGGCCCAGGCGGATCTGTCGATTGTCGGTTCGCGATTCATCTATCCCGCCGGGCAGTCGGCGCTGACCATCCGAGTCGGCAACGTCGGTCAGGCGCCGATCCTGTTGCAGGCCTGGTTGGACAAGGGCGATGCCCAGGCCAACCCCAGCGAACTGGCGGTGCCGTTCGTACTGTCGCCGCCGATTTCCCGGCTTGAGCCCATGCAGCGGGCGGCCCTGGTGCTGCGCTACAGCGGTGAGCCGCTGCCCGGCGACCGCGAGTCGGTGTTCTGGGTCAACTTTCTCGAAGTGCCGTCCCGGCTGCCGACGAGCGAGAACGTCCTGCGCCTGGCCTACCGCATGCGCATGAAGCTGCTGTATCGCCCCGAGGGCCTGGCGGGCACGGCGGACCAGGCCGTAGCACAACTGCGCTGGCGCTTCAGCGCCGCGGCCAAGGCCAGGAACCAGGCCGCGCTGCTGGTCAGCAACCCGACACCCTATTACGTGTCGTTGGCCCAATTGACCCTGGGCAGCGGCGCTCCAGCCATCACCCGGCAGGGGATCACCGTGGCGCCCTTGGGCACCACGCGGATCGACCTGCCCGACGTACAGGCGATCACCCCGGATCGGGCGGTGATTCATTATCAAGTGGCAACAGACAGCGGGGAGACGCTGAGTGGAAGTGCGCGGATACAAGACTGAAGTGGCCTCGAACAAGGGGGCGCGCGGGCCGATTTGCGGTCGCTACGTGGGGACCCGGCCAGGCGTATCCAGAGGCAGTTTGAGTCTGCTGCTGATGCTGCCATGCCTGGCGACTGCTGCCGTCTACGTACCCAATGCGGGACAGGCGATGCGTGACATCCAGGCCACGCAGCCGGCCTTGCCGGAGTCGTCGGAGCCTGAGTTGGACCTGCCCGCGGTCAAGCCGCCGAGCGCCCCGGCCCAGGCGCCGGACAGCTCCGGTCTCCGTTTGCTGGTCAAGCGGTTCGAAATCGTCGGCAACCGGGCGATCAACAGCCAGACGCTGCTGCCACTGCTGGCGGATCTGCAAGGCCAGGAGCTGGACCTGAACCAGTTGCGGGCCGCGGCCGAGCGCCTGACCGGCTACTACCAGAGCCAGGGCTACATGCTGGCCCGGGCGTTCCTGCCGGCTCAGGACATCGAAGACGCCGTGGTGCGCATCGAAGTGCTGGAGGGGCGCTACGGGCGTATCGAGCTGCACAACAGCTCCCGGGCCCGGGACGCGGTGATCGCAGGCCCCTTGTCGGCCCTCAAGAGCGATGCCCCGGTGCACAGCGATGACCTGGAACGCAGCCTGCTGCTGTTAAGCGACCTTCCCGGGGTGCGGGTCAAGGGCACCCTGCGTGCCGGCGAGCAGCGCGGCACCACCGACCTGCTGGTCGATGCCGGGCCCGGGTCCTGGGCCAGCGGCAGCCTGGAAGCCGACAACTACGGCGGCTACTACACCGGCGAATATCGCCTGGGGGGCAGCCTCAACCTCAACAACCCGCTACGCCTGGGCGACCAGCTCAACCTGCGCGTGCTGGGCAGCGACGAGGATCAGCGTTACTACCGCGCCGCCTACAAACTGCCGCTGGGGCCCCGGTCCACCAGCCTGGGCGTGGCCTATTCGCACATGAGCTACGAGCTGGGCCGGATCTTCGAGCCCCTGCAAGCCCATGGCCAGGCCAGCATCGGCAGCGTGTTTGTCACCCAGCCGCTGATCCGCAGCCGCAGCTTCGATCTCAGTGCCCAGTTGCAGTACGAGGACAAACGGCTGCGGGACGACATCGACCTGTTCGAAACCAGCAGCCGCAAGCATGTGGAACTCTGGACCCTGGGCCTGAACGGCAACTCCCAGGACGAGGGGTTCGGCGGCGGGCAGAACTTCTTCTACCTCACTTATGGCAGCGGTCGCCTGAGCCTCGACGGTGCCGAGGCGCAATGGCTCGATCGCTTCACCGCCGCAGCGGCCGGCGGTTTCCAGAAGCTCACGTTCAACGGCGCGCGCCTGCAGTACCTGAGCCCGCGCTTTCAGCTCTATGCCCAGCTCAACGCGCAGTGGGCCGGCTCCAACCTGGACAGTTCGGAGAAGTTCGGCATTGGCGGCCCCTTCGACGTGCGTGCCTATCCCCAGGGCGCCGGCAGCGGCGACCAGGGATGGCAGGCCAGCCTGGAGTTGCGTTACGCCCTGGCCCCGCGCTGGCAGCTCAAGGCCTTTGTCGACCACGGCGCGGTGCAGCTCAACAAGCTGCCCTGGACTCGCGAAGACAACCGTCGCCAGCTCTCCGGCGCCGGTGTCGGCGCCACGTGGAGCGGTCCTTCGCAGCAGATCAGCCTGACCAGCGCCTGGGCGCTGGACAACAACCAGGAAGGCAATGGCCCCGAGCGCACCCCGCGCATCTGGGCCAGCGCCACCCAGTATTTCTGAAGGCTTGCGTGTGCTTCGGATGCTGTCCCGTCCTGCAAGGGTTGCAGGGCGTTTATCAATAGATGAGGAGTCAACGTGAACAAGGTTTATGCATTGGTATGGAATCAGGCCCAGGGTTGCTGGAGTGTGACCGACGAGGGGGCGCGTCGTCGGCGTCGCTCCGGGACCCGCAAAGGCCTGGTGCTGATGGTGGCCGGGCTGTTGAGCCTGGGCGGGCTGCCCGCGGCTTTCGCGTTGCCGACTGGGGGCACCGTGGTTGCCGGCGCGGCGGACATTTTGCCGTTCGACAACGGCAAGCAGATGTCGATCAACCAGAGCACCGACAAGGTGATCATCAACTGGAACGACTTCAGCGTGAACAAGGGCCAGGCGGTGACCTTCAACCAGCCGAAAACCACCTCCATCGCCCTGAATCGGGTGATTGGCGTCAACGGCAGTAACATCCAGGGCCAGATCAAGGCCAACGGCCAGGTGTTCCTGATCAACCCCAACGGCGTGGTATTCGGCAACAACGCCCAGGTCAACGTCGGTGGCCTGGTGGCCTCGACCCAGAACATCAGCGATGACAATTTCAACGCCGGCAACTACAAGTTCGCCGGCACCTCATCGGCCGAGGTCATCAACAACGGCTCCATCACCGCAGCAGACGGCGGCAACGTGGCGCTGCTCGGCAGGAGCGTGCGCAACGAAGGCACCATCAAGGCGCAGAAGGGCCGCGTGGCCCTGGGCGGCGGCAGTGCCTTCACCGTCAGTTTCGATGGCAACAACCTGCTGGACCTGCAAGTGGATGCCGCCGCGATCAATGCGCTGGTGAGCAACGGCGGCCTGCTCAAGGCCGACGGCGGGCAGGTGCTGATGACCGCCAAGAGCGCAGGCTCCATGCTGCAGACCGTGGTCAACAACCAGGGCGCCATTGAGGCCAACACTCTGTCGCGCAAGGCCGGCAAGATCACCCTGGACGGTGGCGACGTGGGCGTGGTCAACGTCGGCGGCTCGATGAGCGCCAATGCCCTGACCGCCATCGGTGATGGTGGCGTGATCGAGACCAAGGGCGCCAACACCAAGGTGCAACTGGCCGCACGGGTCAACACCCAGGCCGGCAACGGCAAGGTCGGCACCTGGAAGATCAGCTCCAGCGAGGTCAATGTCAGCCCCACGGCCACCGCCGGCAGCCACACCGTGTACGCCGATACCCTGTCGCACAACCTGGCCACCACCAACGTCGAGCTGAGCAGCAAGACCGGCGATGTGTCGGTGGACGGCGCCATAGACTGGACCAGCGGCAATCAGCTGAGCGTCAACTCGGCCCGGGACATTCAGCTCAACAGCAGCCTCAAGGGCAGCGGCGGTGGAACCCGCGTCGAGCTCAATGCCGCCCAGGACCTCAAGCTCAACGCCGCGGTGGAGCTCACCGGCATCAACAGCAGCCTGGGCCTGGATTACGGCAACACCTATGCCCTGGGCCCGAATGGCCGGGTCACCCTCTCCGGCAGCGGCGCCTGGTTCGACGCCAATGGCGACCTGTACAAGGTGATCCAGAACGCCGCGCAGTTGCAGGCGATCGGCGCCAACCTCGACGGTCTCTACGTACTGGGCAACAACATCGCCGGCAGTGGCGTCATCAAGTCCATCGGTGGCAGCAATACGTTCACCGGAACCTTCGATGGCCTGGGCAACACCGTCAGCGGCTTCACCGTCAACACCGACGGCCCTTACGGTGGCCTGTTCGGCAAGTCCTCGGGCGCCATCAGCAACCTCAAGCTGGCCTCGATGACCATCAACGGCACCACCTCCAACGCCGGCTTCGGCTACATCGGCGGCCTGGTGGGGCTCAACGGCGGCAGTATCAACAACGTCAGCGCCAGTAATCTGCGCGTGGTCGCCAACAGCAATCAGAACAACACCCTGGGCGGCCTGGTGGGCGTCAACTCCGGCGGCAGCATCGATCGCGCAACCCTGGCCGGCACCGTGACCGGTAACGCCAATACCCTGGCCGTGGGTGGACTGGTAGGGGAAAACCGCAACAGCATCGATGGCGTTGGCTCCATCACCAACAGCAGCACCAACGTCCAGGTCCTGGGCACCATGCAGATCAGTTCCTTTGGCGGCATGGGGGGGCTGGTGGGCGTCAACAAGAACGGCACCATCGCCGACTCTTCGAGCGCCGGCTCCGTGGGCACCGGTTTCAGCCGCTACGTCCAGGACCCGAACCTTGGCGGTCTGGTGGGCTACAACCAGGACGGCAGCATCGAGCGCGCCAGCTCCTCGGTCAGCGTGGTGGGGTTTGCCGCCAGCAATATCGGCGGCCTGGTGGGCCTCAACAACAACGGCACCGTCACTGACTCCAGCGCCAGTGGTGCGGTCACCGGCACCGGATCGGCGGCCGCTGGCGGCCTGGTGGGCCTGAACAAGAACAGCGTGCTGAACAACGTCAAGGCGACCGGCCGGGTGGCCGACTCCACCGGTGGCAACGTCGGCGGTCTGGTGGGCAAGAACGTCCAGAGCGACATCCACACCGCTGAAGCCACCGGCGAGGTGCTGGGCGGCGGCAGCGGCAACATTGGCGGGCTGATCGGGCACAACTTTGCCGGCACCACCGAGTACGCCGTGGCGCGCGGCAAGGTCACCGGCGGCGCCCTGAGTTACATCGGCGGGCTGGTGGGCTACAACGACGGCGACCTGAGTTCGGTGGAAGCCAGCGGCAACGTCACCGGTGGCAACAACAGCTTTGTCGGCGGCCTGGCAGGGACCAATGGCGACTATGTGGACCACCGCATCGATACCGCCTCGGCCAAGGGCAACGTGGTGGGTGGCAGCCAGAGCAGCGTGGGCGGCCTGGTCGGGCAGAACGACTCGCGGATCACCAACTCCCTGGCCAATGGTCAGGTCAGTGGCGGCACCTATGCCCGCCTGGGCGGCCTGGTTGGGCTGAACATGGGCGACGTACGCCAGTCCGTGGCCTACGGCAACATCAGCGTCCTTCCCCGTGGCTATCAGACCTACGGCGGCCTGGCCGGCGTCAACTACGGAACCCTGGCCTACAACACCGCCCTGGGCCTGGCGACCCAAGTGCCACAGGTCGGTCTGAACCAGGGCGTCATCCGTGATTGATGAGTAACACCGGCTGATCCAGGGACGGGCCGCTGCCCGGCGCGCTGAATGACTGTACGGCGTGCCGGGCTGGCGGTTTGCTCCCGGGTCCTGGCCTCTTTCCGGACGGTCGGCAGCAGCCGGCCGGTGCAGGCAATCCCTCGCGTTTGTGCGCGACACCGCCCGTTGCGTGGGCGCTGGCACACAGGCGCAGGCTTGGAGAATGACAAATGATGCGCCAATGGCTGCGGCTGATCGCCACTCGAAAGCGGCTTTCCCTGTGGATCTTCAGCGGGATGTTTTCAGGGTTGCTTGGCGTTGACGCTCAGGCCGCCCAGGTCAATGCCTTTGCGGTGAACTGCGAATTCAGCAACGGTAACGGCACGCCCTGGGTGGCGGTCACACCGCTGGACGCCAGGGCCAAGGAGGGCGACGTGCTCTGGCAGCGGGCGGTGAGCCTCTACACCAACTACCGCTACGTACCCTCCGGAAGCCGGGCGCGCGAGCTGGTCACGGTGGGCAACTGGAGTGGCGGCACGCCCCAGCGTTTTCAATCCGCGCCGACCAACGTCGACGGCATCGGCTTCCGGGTGGCCGTGCGGCCCGATTCCGGCCAGCCCATCACCCTGACGCAAACCCCCGGGCTGATCGCCCTGGAGAAAAGCGAGCTGACCTACGACACCGGCAACCGCCCCCAGGGCACTATGCTCACCCACTTCACCCAGTCGCTGATCCTGACCGTGCCGCCGGACCAGTTGCCCAGCGGCAAGCTCACCGTCGACCGTGTGGTCGGCAGTTCCAACCTGATGCTGTATGCATTCGACTTGCCCGCCAACCAGGCGAGTCTGGGCTCCGAGGTGACATGGCCCACGGACACCAGCCCACCCGGCATCTGCCAGCACAACTATCCCTTGATGGGGCCCGAGCTGATCAGCATGGGCGGTGGCGGCCCGATCGAGATTCCCAACACCTGCGTGGTGGAAGGCTACAAGACCATCCCCGTTCCCCTGGGGCGCTTTGCCCTGACGGATTTTCCCAAGGTCAACGACACTTCCGCCGCCGTTCCTTTCAGCATCGAACTGAGCCGCTGTGCCGCCAATGCCAAGCCGCACATCAGCTTCACCGACAAATCCGCAGGCTCCTCGATCCCCGGCGTGCTCGGCCTCAGCGGCTCGGGACCTTCCGGACGGCCGGCCAAGGGCTTTGGCATCGTCGTGATCAATGACCTGACCCGCCTGCCCATCGAATACAACGGCACGCGCTACGAAATGCAGCGTGTCGGCGATGGCGCCAGGATCCCCCTGCGGGCCGGCTACATCCGCACCGGCAACGACGGCGAAATCGAAGCCGGCCAGGCCAATGGCGCTGCGGAGTTCACCTTCACCTTTCCCTGACCCCGACCAGGCATCGAGCCTCTCGGCGCGTGCCACGGCGAGTCCGGGCGTGCTGACAGGCCCGTGCCTCGTCCCCCCAACACAGCTATGCCGCCGTCCACGGGGATGCGGCTGTTGTGCCGCCCTGCAAAGGTTTGCAGGGCGTAGATCAATCGATAAGGAGTGTGCATGAACAAGATTTACGCGTTGGTCTGGAACCAGGCCCAGGGTTGTTGGAACGTGGTGCATGAGGGGGCGCGTCGCCGGCGCCGTTCGGGTGCTGGCAAGGGGCTGGTGGTGGCCGTTGCCGGTCTGCTGGCGCTGGCCGCCTTGCCCGCGGCACAGGCCTTGCCCAGCGGCGGGCAAGTGGTGTCCGGGAGTGCCGATATGCAGACCCAGGGCAAGCACCTGTCCATCAATCAACACAGCGACAAGCTGATCACCAACTGGAAGGACTTCAATGTCGCGGCCGATCAGTCGGTGACCTTCAATCAGCCCACCCGTGCCTCCATTGCCCTGAACCGGGTCATCGGCGTCAACGGCAGTCAGATCCACGGCCGGATCAATGCCAATGGCCAGGTCTTCTTGATCAACCCCAATGGCGTGGTGTTCGGCAGCCGGGCGCAGGTGAATGTCGGCGGCCTGGTGGCCTCGACCCAGAACCTCAGCGATGCCGATTTCAGCGCCGGCAGTTACCGGTTCGCCGGCACCTCCGGTGCCGAGATCGTCAACCACGGCAGCATCAGCGCCGCTGACGGTGGCAGTGTCGCGCTGTTGGCGGCCAAGGTACGCAACGAGGGCACGGTCAAGGCCCGCGGCGGGCGTATCGCCCTGGCGGCGGGCAACGCCTTCACCGTCAGCTTCGACAATGACCCACTGCTGGATCTGCAGATCGACAGCGCCGCGCTCAAGGCCCTGGTGCAAAACGGCGGCCTGCTCAAGGCCGATGGCGGGCAGGTGTTGATGACTGCCAGGAGCGCCGGTTCCATGCTGCAGACCGTGGTCAACAACCAGGGCGCAATCGAGGCCAATACCCTGTCGCAGAAAGCCGGCCGGATCACCCTGGACGGTGGCGAGGTGGGCGTGGTCAGCGTCGGTGGGGCCCTGGTGGCCAACGCCCTGGATAGCCAGGGCGATGGCGGGGTGATCGAGACGCGCGGCGCGACCACCCGGGTGTCGCTGTCGACCCGGGTCAATACCCAGGCTCGCGAGGGCCAGAGCGGAACCTGGAAGATCGGCAGCGACACGCTGAAGGTCGGTTCGGCCATGACCTCCAGCAGCAACACCGTCCACTCCGACACCTTGTCGCGCAACCTGGGCACCACTGACATCGAGCTGGCCAGTGGCAAGGGCGATATCAGCCTGGAGGGCGCGGTTGCCTGGCACAGCGGTCACCAGTTGCGCCTGTCGTCGGCCCAGGACATCCACCTCAATGACAGCCTCAAGGCCACCGGGGACCAGGCCCGTATCGAACTCGACGCCAAGCGGAGCATCAAGCTCGACAGCCAGATCGAGCTCAGCGGCCGCGACACCCGCCTCGGGCTGAATCAGGCCGGCGACTTGGCCCTGGGCCAGACCGGGCAGGTCAGCCTGTCCGGCAGCGGCGCCCGCTTCATGGCCAACGGGCACGAGTATCAAGTCATTCAGAACGCCGACCAGTTGCAGCTGATCGATCACGAGCTCGATGGTCGCTATGTCCTGGGCAACTCGATTGAGGGCAGCGAGCATCTTCAGTCCATTGGCGGGCAACAGTCGTTCAGCGGGATCTTCGACGGCCTGGGCAATACCCTCAGCGGTTTCACCCTCGACAGCGACGGAGCCCATGGCGGGCTCTTCGCACGTTCGTCCGGCAGCATCAGCAACCTCAAGCTCGCCTCGATGAACATCAACGGCAGCGCCACCGCTCCCGGTTTCAGTGCCGTCGGTGGGCTGGTCGGGGAGAACAGCGGGCGCATTGTCAACGTCAGCGCCAGCGACCTGACGGTGAGCGCCGCGAGCGAGCACAACAACGTCATTGGCGGGTTGGTCGGAGTCAACCTCGGCGGCTCCATCGATCAGTCGTCAATGAGCGGCACGGTGCTTGGCACCACCTCGACCTCGGCTGCAGGGGGCCTGGTGGGGCTGAACGCCAAGGGACAAGCCGGAGGAGCAGGGTCGGTGACCGCCAGCAGCGCCAGCGCCAAGGTCAACGGCAGCATGGCCGGCAATGCCCTGGGAGGCGTGGGGGGGCTGGTGGGCATCAACCGCGAAGGGCTGATTGCCGGTTCGTCCAGCGCAGGCGTGGTCGGCAAGGGCGACGACCGTTACTACGTGGGCCTGAACCAGGGGGGACTGGTGGGCTACAACCAGGGCGGGAGCATCGAGGGTTCCCACTCCTCGGCCGTGGTGGTCGGCTATGGCGGCAACAATGCCGGGGGACTGGTTGGCCGCAATGACGCCGGTCGGATCACAGATTCGAGCGCCAGCGGTGCCGTGCTGGGGTTCGGTCTTGCCAACGCCGGTGGTCTGGTGGGCCTGAACCAGGACAGCGTGCTGCGCAACGTCAAGGCCAGCGCCACGGTCATCGCTCAGGACGGCACCCATGTCGGCGGCCTGATCGGGAAAAACCAGGACAGCGAGGTCAGCCTGGCCCAGGCCTCGGGACTGGTCTTTGGCGGCAGCTCCGCGAGCGTGGGCGGACTCATCGGTCATAACACCGGCGGCCTTGCCCAGTTCGCGGTGGCGCAGGGCAACGTCATCGCCGGTGACGAGAGCTTTGCCGGCGGGCTCGTCGGTTTCAACAGCGGCGATCTGCGCTCCGTGGAAGCGCTGGGTGATGTCAGCGCAGGTTCCAAGAGCTTCGTCGGCGGCCTGGTGGGCGCCCATGGCGGCGACAGGGACAGGCTGATCGACGGCGCGTCGGCCAAGGGCAGCGTCTCTGGCGGCAGCTACAGTGTGGTCGGTGGTCTGGTGGGCCTGAACGGCGCGCGGATCGTCAACTCGCTTTCCAGCAGCCACGTCAGTGGGGTCGATGCCGCCTACCTGGGTGGGCTGGCCGGGTTGAACCTGGGGGACATTGCTCAATCCGTCGCCTACGGCAACCTGCCGGTGGTGGCTGGCAACGATAGGGGCGTCGACCGCTGACCGCGGGGAGTTCGCTGCCGATAGCGGGGGCGCTGGCCGCAACGTCAGGGGCCTCCATGGCGTAGCGGCTGTACCCCGGTGCATGGCGGGCGCGGCCCCGGATCCCAGGTGCTTGCCGGCCACTTCCGGCGCGTGGCGGCTATCCAGGTGAAGCATCGACAGACGATCAAGCGGGTTGCGCGCTGGCAGCACTGGCTGCGGTGGCGCAAGGTCTGACCAAACGCCCGGTGCATTGCACCGGGCGTTTCATTGTGCGAGCACTGCTGCGGCCCGGACCCGGCCGACCGTCATTCGATCCGCGCGCTACAGGGCGCAATTCCTGCGGATTATCGCGACTTTACACTGTACGAGACCATATATAAGAAGTGTCTTATTTATGAGTTGTTGTTCGTCTGCTTAGTGGTGTTTTTTATAAGTAGTACAAGTTCTCAAGAAAAATCTTGTTCATTTAGGGAGAACTCCTCGGTATATGAAGATTGGTCGTTATTCTAAAAAAAGAGTGCGATCGGTATCGTAATCGTCGCTCTGGATGGAACGCAGATGCCTGTTGGCGAGATGTATTTCATTGTGGGTGATTGCAGTTGATCGAGGTTGTTGTGGTGTTCAACTCATGTTTCGTTGGCTCGAAGTTCAGCAAGGCTGTACGTCTCGGGAGGGCGATGTTGTTTTGAATGCTGTGCTCTTAGACGGTTTTTAATAATAGGGAATCAGATGAAACTTAAATCTTTTGCATCCAAGGCGGCCTCCGGGTTGCTGCTTGCGGCATTGACTCCGGCATTGAGTTACGCAGAGACCGGTATCAACTCCGGCAATGTGAAGTTCGAAGGCCTGATCTCCAGCGTCAGTTGCAAGGTTCAGGTCGATGCCAACGAGTCCGGAGCGAACACTGGCACGGTCAAGTTCGGCAACGTCCTGCCGTCGGTCTTCGCCGGCGGCATCGGCACCGCCTCCGAATTCAAGGAATTCAACATCAACCTCAGTGGCGGCGGTTGCACCGACGGCTCCAAGGCCTCGGTCAGCTTCCACAAGGACGGTTTCATCGACAACGCCACCGGCAACTTGCGTCTGATCGACAGCGGTTCCGGTTCGGCGTCGGGCGTGCAGATCCAGATTCACAACAACGGCGCCACGCCGGGGAAAATCGACCTCTCGGAAAACAACAATCAGCAGGTGGCCGATGTGGTGGGCAACAAGGCCGTGCTGAAGTTCAAGGCCTCCTATGTGGCGGTCAGCGACACGATCGTCGAAGGTCGTGCCGACTCCAATATCAACTTCGATGTGACGTACAACTGACGTCCGTCAGTTATATAAGGAGTTGCTCATGGCGCCGAAAGCGCATGTGTTTAAAACTTTCGTTATCGGCGCCATCTTTCTGGCTTTGTTTTCCTCGGCAGTCAATGCGGAAATAGTTATTCAGGGTACTCGTGTGGTTTATCCGGCGAATGCCCGTGATGTAACACTGAGAATGAATAATCCGGGCAGCATGCCCATATTGGTACAGGCCTGGATCGACGATGGCGATGCCAGTAAGGCGCCTGAAGAGATGAAAGTGCCTTTTCAACTGACTCCGGCACTCAGTCGCCTGGAACCCAATGCCGCGGCGGTACTGCGTATTGGTTATTCGAAAGAACCATTGCCTGCTGATCGTGAATCGCTGTACTGGCTGAATATCCTGGAAGTTCCGCCACAACAGAAACAGGATGAAAACCGATTGGCCTTTACCTTCCGCCACCGGATCAAGTTGTTCTTTCGTCCTACGGACTTGCAGGTCAATGTCAACTCGGCGGTGGACAAGCTCAGTTGGAAGTTCGAGCCCGCAGGAGTGGCCAGGGACATGAGCTCAGGTCCGGTCATCCAGGTGTCCAATCCGACGCCTTATTACCTGTCCTTCAGCAAGGTCGAGGTGCAAGCGCAGGGGCGGAGCGTCGACCTGGGGGCCGGGATGGTCGCGCCCTTTGCCCGGGAGTCCTTCGCCTGGCCGGCAAACGCCGAAAGAGCGCCTCGCAATGCGGCGGTGCGCTTTGAAGTGGTCAATGACTTCGGCGGCCGAGTGCCGCTTGAAAAGAACCTTCTCTAGTTGCCCTGTTAATTCAATTTCGCTCTTGGCCCAGGTTGTTTTTGGACGCTGAGTGCATTGGTGTCGATTATGTTCGGTGTGCAGCCCTGCTGGCTGGGTTTTCCTGTGCGTGCTCGAGTCTGTCCTGGCGAGGGTGCGGCCCTGCTCTTGCGAGTACTGTCGGTGCTGGCCGGGCTGCTGGGGCTGGCGGCTCCTGTGGCGGCCCAGCCGACGAGCGCTGATCAGGCCACGCCGTCGGAGGTGGCCGGCGACGCGTCTCAGAACAGCCCGGTGTTCTTCGATACCCAGATGCTGTTCAAGGGGCCGGGAACCCTCATCGACACCCAGCGCTTCGAGCGCCCGGGTTACGTGGCGCCGGGCAAGTACCTGCTGGATGTGCGGGTCAGCGGTGCCTGGCGCGGGCTGATCGAGATCGAACTG
Source organism: Pseudomonas sp. Os17 (assembly GCF_001547895.1). NCBI lineage: Bacteria > Pseudomonadati > Pseudomonadota > Gammaproteobacteria > Pseudomonadales > Pseudomonadaceae > Pseudomonas > Pseudomonas sp. Os17. The sequence continues at coordinate 1,650,954 of NZ_AP014627.1, forward strand.
CGCGAAAGCGATGATCCCCAGGGCAGCCAGCCCTGCTACGACCGCGCTTTGCTCAAGCAACTGGGCATCGACCTGAACAAAGTCGACGCCGCGCTGGCGCCTGCCCGTCATCCGTTGCAGGGCGACGGGGTGTTCTGCGGCGACCTGGCCAGTTACATCCCCCACGTGACGACGAAGGTCAACATGGCCGAGCAGCAGCTGGAGCTCTCGGTGCCCCAGCTGTTCGTGCTGCCTGAACTCGCTTCCAGCTACGTCGATCCGGCCAGTTGGGACGGGGGCATCAACGCGGCCCGGCTCAACTACAGCACCAACCTGTTCAGCTCCCAGAGCCGTGGTCGGCGCAGTACCAACGGCTATGCTGGATTGAACATGGGCCTGAACCTGGGAAACCTGCGCCTGCGTCACAGCGGCACCTTGTCCTGGTCGCCCGACAGCGGCAGCGATTATCAACGGGGCTATATCTACGGCCAGACCGACCTGACCGACTGGCGTTCGCAATTGCTGGTGGGGGAGAGTGTGACCGACGCCGAACTGTTCGATTCGGTGTCGTTTCGCGGCATCAAGCTGTTCAGCGATGAACGCATGCTGCCCACCACCCAGCGCTATTTCGCCCCGGTGGTGCGCGGCACGGCCAATACCAACGCCAAGGTCACGGTGTATCAGCGCGGTTACCTGGTGTATGAAACCACCGTCGCCCCGGGCCCCTTCGAGATTGCCGACCTGCAGGCCGCCAGCTTTGGCGGCGACCTGGAGGTGACCCTTACCGAGGCCGACGGTCGCACCCAGCGTTTTACCGTGCCCTTTGCCACCATGGCCCGCCACCTGCGTCCGGGGAATACCCGCTACAGCCTGAGCGGCGGCCAGGTGATCAGGGCCGGGGGGCGTGGCCAGCATCAGTACGTGGCCCAGGGCACCCTGCAACGGGGGCTGGACAACCAGGTCACCGGTTATGCCGGCGCCTCGCTCACCGGCAGCTACATGGCCGGCCTGATCGGCGCGGCGCTGAACACCGAGTTCGGCGGTTTCGGCCTCGACCTGACCCAGTCCCGCACCCAGGTGCCGCGCAACGGCAGCCTGCAGGGCTCCAGCCTGCGTCTTTCCTACAGCAAGAACCTGCATGACAGCGGCACCCAGTTCTCGTTGCTGGCTTATCGCTATTCCACCCGGGGCTATCTGAGCCTGAGGGACGCCATCGACCTGGAGGACTTCGTCAACCGAGGGGCGCGGTTCGACGACTTCGCCCGGGTCCGCGATCGGCTGGATGTGACGATCAACCAGCGGGTGGACGGCATCGGCGGTGACTTCTACCTCAACGGCTCCTCCCTCAACTACTGGAACAGCCGCGGTCGGGCGCGCAACTACTCCATGGGCTACAACCACCAATGGCGCGGCCTCAGCTATGCCTTCAGCGTCCAGCGGACCCAGGGTTCGAGCCAGTTTTCGGGGCGGCGCACCAGCAGCGAGAACACCCTGTGGAGCCTGAGCCTGTCGCTGCCCCTGGGGGGCGTCGCCGGGCGTTCCACCCTGGCCAACGCCTTCATCAGTCACGACCGGAATTCCGGTGCCCACTATTCCAGCGGCATTTCCGGCTCGCTGGGCGAGCGTGAAACCGCCTCCTATGGCGTGTCGGTGTCCCATGATGCCCAGCCGCGGGAAACCTCGACCAACGCCAATCTGAGCTACTACCTGCCGCAGGTGGCCTTAAGTTCGAGCCTGTCCCAGGGCCGTGACTACCGGGCCCAGTCGCTGGGCGCCTCCGGCGGCATGCTCCTGCATTCCGGGGGCCTGACCCTGTCCCAGACCCTGAGTGAAACCGCGGCCCTGGTGCATGCCCCCCATGCCAGTGGCGCCAGTGTCGGCTATGCCGGTGCGCAGGTGGACGGGCAGGGGTATGCGGTGTTGCCGAGTCTTGCGCCCTATCAGCTCAATACCGTGGACCTGGACCCCAGCGGCATGGCCGAGGATGTCGAGCTGCAGGTCAGTTCGCGCAACGTCGCGCCCAGGGCGGGGGCGGTGGTCAGGCTGTCCTACCCGACCCGCAAGGCCCGGGCGTTTCTGGTCGACAGCCGGCAGGCCGATGGTGCACCGCTGCCCTTTGCCGCCAGTGCCCTGGACGCCGACAGCGGCGAGGAGCTGGGGGCGGTGGGGCAGGGCAGTCGCCTGGTGCTGCGCAGCGAGAAGGACCGCGGCCGCATCCGTGTGCAGTGGGGCGAAGGCCCCGCCGAGCAGTGCCTGATCGACTACGTATTGCCGGCGCCTGCGACCCGGTCGGGCAACGATTCGCTTTTGCTCGACCTGCCGTGCCGCGGCCTGTCGCAGTCGGGCGCCAGCGCCATGGAGCCTGCATCTTGAGGGGCTGGCTTGTTCGTGTGGGGCGTGACCTGTGCCTGCTGGGGACGGCGCTGCTGCTGTGCAGTCAGGGCGCCCGGGCCGACCTGTCGATTGTCGGCACGCGTTTCATCTACCCCCAGGGGCTGGCGGCCTTGAGCATCCGGGCCGGCAATCTCGGCTCGGCGCCGTTGCTGCTGCAGACCTGGCTGGACCAGGGGGATCCCTCGGTGGATCCGAGCCGGCTGGCAGTGCCGTTCGTGCTTTCGCCCCCGTTGTCGCGGCTTGATCCGCAGCAGAGTGTCGTCCTGTCGCTGCGTCACAGCGGCGAGCCGCTGCCCGCTGATCGCGAGTCGCTGTTCTGGCTCAACTTTCTGGAAGTGCCGTCCCTGCAACCCCTGAGCGGCAACCAGCTGCGCGTCAGCTATCGCTTGCGCATGAAGCTGCTGTATCGCCCCAAGGGCCTGTCTGGGCGCGCCGACCAAGCGGTACGCCAACTGCGCTGGAACCTGCAGACGGCGGCGCAGGCGGCAGGAGCTGCGGCGCTCAACGTGAGCAATCCGACGCCGTACTACGTGTCCCTGGCGCAGCTGGCCGTGGGCGACCTGCAGCCACCCATCACCTGGCAGGGCATCACCGTCGAGCCGTTCGGCTCGGTGCGCCTGCCTTTACCCGTGGCGCCGGCGTTGCGCGACGCCATGACAGACGTTCGATACCAAGTGGTTTTAGACAGCGGGGAGACGCTGAGTGGAAGTGTGCAAATACACCCCTAGTGGTACGGCGGCCGGGCGGCCGGCCGGTGGAGGCAAGGGACGAGGTGCGGGGCCGGCGCGAGTGCCGTCGGCGCTGCTTCCGGGGATGTTGCTGGCGCTGCTGTTGCCCACGCTGGCGCAGGCGCAGATGCGGGTCCAGGTGCCCAGCGCCGGACAGGCCATACGAGACATCGAAGCCACCCAGCCGGCGCTGCCACCGCCCACCGATGAGGTGCGGCTGGAGGTGCCCCAGGCCGAGCGTTCGACCCCAGCCCCGGACACTTCGGGGGTGCGCTTGCGGGTCAAGGCCTTCGTCATCGAGGGCAATCAGGTGTTCAGCGATCAGGACCTGCAGCCGCTGCTGGACGATCTGCGCGGACAGGAACTGGACCTGGGCGGTTTGCGTGACGCAGCGCAGCGCATCACCGCCCATTACCAGCAACAGGGCTATCTGCTGGCCCGGGCCTTCTTGCCGGCCCAGGAAGTCGATGCCGGAGTGGTGCGCATCGAGGTCATGGAAGGCCGCTACGGACGTGTCGAACTGAGCAACCAGTCCCGTGCCCGGGACGTCGTACTGCGTGGGCCGCTGGCCGCACTGGACGCTGGTGCGGCGGTCAACAGCGCGGACCTCGAGCGCAGCCTGCTGCTGCTCAACGACCTGCCCGGGGTCCGGGTCAACGGCACCTTGCGGGCGGGGCAGGTCCCCGGTACCAGTGACCTGCTGGTGCAGGCGCAGCCTGGTCCCTGGGCCAGCGGCAGCCTGGAGGCCGACAACTTCGGTGGCTACCACACTGGCGAGTTTCGCCTGGGGGGCAGCTTCAACCTGAACAATCCCCTGGGCCTGGGGGACCAGATCAACCTGCGCCTGCTGGGCAGCGATCGGGACCAGCGCTACTGGCGCGGCGCTTATCAACTGCCGGTGGGGCCCTGGTCGACCCGTGTCGGCGCGGCCTATTCGCACATGAGCTACGAGCTCAACAGAAAACGCGTGAAGAAGCTGCAGATGAACGGCCAGGCCCGTGTCCACAGTGTCTTCCTCGCCCAGCCGATCCTGCGAGGCCGGACCTTCGACCTGAGCGCGCAGCTGCAATACGAGAACAAGCAGCTGCGCGACGACATCGACCTGTTCGAGCTGAGCAAGCGCAAGCACATCGAGTTGTGGACCCTGAGCCTGGGCGGCAACCGCCAGGACCACTTCTTCGGCGGTGGCTACAACCAGTTCAGCCTGTCCTACGGCTCGGGTCGCCTGACCTTCGATGACGCTCTTGAGCAGCGCCTGGATCGCTATACCGCCGCCACCGGCGGCGGCTTCGCCAAGACCAACCTGCAGCTCGCGCGCCTGCAGCGCCTGGGCGACCGCTTCCAGCTCCAAGCCCAGGTCAATGCCCAGTGGACCTCGGCCAACCTCGACAGCTCGGAAAAGATGGGACTGGGCGGCCCCTATGGAGTGCGCGCCTATCCCCTGAGCGCCGGCATTGGCGACCAGGGCTGGCAGGCCGGCCTGGAGCTGGGCTACGCCCTGGCACCCAGCTGGCAACTGAGCCTGTTTGCCGACAAGGGCTACGTGCAGGTCAACCGCCTGCCCTGGACGAACGAGATCAACACCCAGCGCCTGCAATCGGCGGGCCTGGGGGCGCGCTGGAGCGGCGAGCGGCGGCAACTCAACCTGAGCAGTGCCTGGCCCCTGGATAACCGGAAGGCCGGGGACGGTCCCGAGCGCACCCCACGGATCTGGGTGAACGCGACACAGTTTTTCTGAAGGCCTGCGTGTGCTTTGGAAGTGGTGCCGCCCTGCGAAAAACAGCAGGGCGTTTAAACGTCAATAAGGAGTCATCGTGAACAAGATTTATGCGTTGGTATGGAACCAGGCCCAAGGTCGCTGGAGCGTAACCTGCGAGGGCGCGCGGCGCCGGCGTCGCAGTGGCGGGCGCAAGGGGTTGCTGGTGATGGCGGCGGGGTTGCTTGCCCTGGGAGGACTGACGCCGGCGATGGCGCTGCCCGAAGGCGGCACGCTGGTTTCCGGCAGTGCCAATTACGACGTCAATGGCAACAACCTGGTGATCAATCAAAAGACCGACAAGCTGATCACCAACTGGAACGAGTTCAATATCGCCGCCAATCAATCGGTGACCTTCAACCAGCCGGGACGCGAGTCCATCGCCCTGAACCGGGTGACCGGCTTCAAGGCCAGCAACATTCAGGGCGCGCTGAACGCCAACGGCCAGGTGTTTCTGATCAACCCCAACGGGGTGTTGATCGGCCAGGGCGCCCAGGTCAACGTCGGCGGCCTGGTGGCCTCGACCCGTGGCATCAGTGACGATGACTTCAATAACGGTCGCTACCAATTCACCGGAAAGTCGGCGGTCGAAGTGATCAACGACGGCAAGATCACTGCTGCCGATGGCGGCTACGTGGCGCTGCTGGGCGCGCGGGTGCGCAACAACGGCGAAATCGTCGCCAATCAGGGCGCTGTGGCCCTGGGGGCCGGCAACGACTTCACCCTGAGCCTGGGTAACGACAATCTGATCAGCTTGCAGATCAACGGTGCCGCCGCGGATGCGTTGGCGCAGAACACGTCGTTGCTCAAGGCCGATGGCGGCCAGGTGCTGATGCTGGCCAAGAACTCCAATGCGCTGACTCAGGCGGTGGTCAACAACCAGGGCGTGATCGAGGCCAATACCCTGTCCAACAAGGATGGACGCATTGTTCTGGATGGCGGCGAGCGTGGCGTGGTCAATGTGGGGGGCAAATTGACGGCCAGCGCCTTAGCCACCGACGGCAACGGCGGTACGGTTCAAACCTCGGGCGCGGTCACTCGGGTCGAGCTCAATGCCGAGGTCGATACCCGCTCCAGGAGTGGTCGCACCGGCACCTGGGTCATCGAGTCCAATGAGGTCAAGGTGGGTTCCACGGGCGTGTCCGGCAACCCGACCCTGATCGACAGCACCCTCTCCCAGAACCTGGACAAGACCAACCTTCATCTGCGCAGCCGCAATGGCGATGTGGCGGTGGACGCTGCGGTCGAGTGGAAAAGCGGCAACCAACTGACCCTGAGCGCCGCCAAGGACGTCAAGGTCAATCAACGGATCAACGCCACGGGTGCCAACTCGCGTCTGCAACTGAACGCCGCCAAGTCGGTCCGGCTCGACAGTCACGTGAGCCTCACCGGCACCAGCAACAGTCTGGGGGTCAATCATGGCGAGCAACTGATCGTGGGCGACAAGGGACTGGTGACCTTGTCCGGAGGCGACGCCGGGTTTGACGCCAATGGCAAGCAGCACAAAGTGATCCAGAACAGCCAGCAGTTGCAGGCCATCGGCAACAAGCTCGATGACCACTATGTGCTGGGCAATCAGATCAAGGGCTCGGGGAGCATCAACTCGATTGGCGGCGACCAGGTGTTCACCGGTTCCTTGAACGGTCTGGGCAATACCATCAGTGGCTTCACCATCAACAGCTCGGGCCTGTATGCCGGATTGTTCGGCCAGTCCTCCGGCAGCATCAGCGATCTGAAGCTGGCCTCGATCACCGTCAACGGACAAAACAGCCGCAACGGCTTCAGTGAAATTGGCGGTCTGGTGGGGCGCAACAGTGGCAGCATTGAACGGGTCAGTGCCCGCGATATGCAGGTCTCTGCCAATAGCGACCAGCGCAACAAGGTCGGCGGCCTGGTGGGAGTCAACTACGGTGGGTCGATCAAGGACTCGTCGATAGCGGGTTCGCTGTATGGCGGCGCCCATACCACGGCCATCGGCGGCGTGGCCGGGGAAAACCGCTTCGGCAGTGTCAGGGCCGGTCTCATCAGTGGCAGTTCCAGTGATGTCGATATCACCACCAAGATGTTCAAACAGGCCATGGGCGGCGCCGGAGGACTGGTCGGGGTCAACAAGGGCGCCGTGATTGCCGACTCGTCGAGCAAGGGCACCATCGGTACTTACAATCCGCTCTACAAGGGACTGAACCTGGGCGGGCTGGTGGGTAATAACCAGGACGGCACCATTACCGGCTCCCGTTCCTCGATGACCGTGTACGGCTCGCTGGGTAGCCATATTGGCGGGCTGGTCGGGTTCAACCGCTCAGGCATCATCCGCGGGTCCAGTGCCAGCGGTAACGTCTACGGGGCGGGCACCGAGGCCGCCGGGGGGCTGATCGGCTCGCAGCAGAACCAGAGCGTGGTCAGCAACGTCCAGGCCACCGGTAATGTCATTGACCTGGCCGGCATGAATCTGGGCGGGCTGGTTGGAAAAAGTGACGACAGCACCATCAGCGGCTACATCGAGGCCAAGGGCGAGGTCAAGGGAGGAGCGAAGGCCAACGTCGGCGGCCTGGTCGGCAGCAACATCGGTGGCCTGATCTACGATGCCAAGGCGCTGGGCGCGGTGGAGGGCTATGCCAGCAGTAATATTGGCGGGCTGGTGGGCTACAACGATGGCGACCTGGTCTCGGTCGAGGCCCATGGCAAGGTCTTTGGCGATACCTACAGCTCGGTGGGCGGACTGGTGGGCTTCAACTCCAACTACTCCAACCACGTCATCGAGCGTGCCGTGGCGACTGGCAATGTCCATGGAACCTGGCACAGCAAGGTCGGGGGCCTGGTCGGCGATAACCAGTCGCGGATCGTCAACTCCGAGTCCCGTGGCCGCGTCAGTGGCGGCTGGCGTACCACCCTGGGTGGGCTGGTGGGCGTGAACGAGGGGCAGGTCCAAGGCTCGAATTCCACCGGCAAGGTCGATACCGTCTGGGCCTACTTCCAGACGTATGGTGACCAGATCGGCATCAACCACGGCTCCTATTCGTCGGCCCGGGTGTCCAGCGGCCTGATGGACTAAGGCGCGTCGGCAAGACCTCGGCCCGGCTGCCAGGGACTGTCCCTGGCACGCCGGGCACTTGCAACCTGTTCACTATCGATTGACCGGCTCCCGGGGCACCGCAGCGTGCACCCGGGGCCGGCTTGGAAAAGGAGGCAATGACCGATGAGAGATCCATGGTTCAGGCTCCTCAGCGATGGACGACGGCCCGGTCTGTTGATGCGCGCGATCATCTTGATGCTGTTGTGCGTGCAAGGGGGCGCACCGGTGTACGCGGCTATCGAGGGCAAGGCCAGGGGGTGTGTGTTTAGTAGTTATGGCAGCACTGCCCAGGACTGGTTGGAAATCACGCCATTGACCCGGAGCACGCCGGTGGGTTCGGTATTGCAGCAGCGTCACGTGAACCCGGTGATCGAATACACCACCGAGGAATCTGCAACCCAGGAGCAGCATGAGTTGGTGTCCGCCGCGCATTTGCCCGGGGTGAGATTTCCCGACGGTATCATTCCGACCAATATCGATGGCATCAGCTTCCAGGTGACGGCCTATCCAACCGGCGCGGGCCCTCATGTCCTCACGGGCAATTTCTATCCCCGGGTACTGGAAAAGTACGGCGTGGAGCACGCAAACGCCGCGTTGAAAAAGGTCGTCACGGCCTACGTGTATTCGCTGGTCCTGACCCGACCCGCTGACGAGTTGCCCAAGGGGGCGCTGGTGGTCAACAGCTTGAGCGGTGCCCAGGTGGCGCTATACGCGCTGGATCTGGACCAGGGGGTGGTGACGGTCGGGCAACATTTGCAGGAGCTGCCGCAACACGACAATAGAGAGCGGTGTTCGAAACAACTGCTGCTCAACGAGCACGATCTGCTTGGTTCCGAAGGCGTCAAGTTCACCGCCCAGTGCCAGGTGGTCACCCGCAACGTCACGCTGCGCCTGGGCAGTCCCTCGGCCCATGACTTCCCGACGCTGGGCGCGACCTCGCCGCCCTCGGCCATGGCCAGGCTTGAGGTCAACGACTGCTCGTTCAACAGCCTGCCGAAGGTTTCGTTCAGCACCGAACCGGCCTCGCGCTGCGACCCGACAGGGATACTGGGGCTGACTCAATCGGCTCAGGATCAGGGGCGGTCCGTCGCCAAGGGCGTTGGCATCGTCATGTTCAATGAGCAGATCCCGCGGATTCATTGCAATGGCACTCAATACGCCATGGAGCGCCTGTTGGGCAGCGACAGCGCCAGCTTCAGCTTTCGCGCCCAGTACATTCGCACCGGTCCCGTCACCGAGGGGGCAGCCAACAGCAGCGCCCAGTTCAACTTCACCTTCGACTGAAGCACCGGCCGCCGGCCTCGGGTGTTTACCTGGACGCCGGCCCACAGGCCTTTCTACACTGACCTCCGTCTGGGGACCGGGGGAGCACCGATGAATCGCAATGAACTGCGCAAGGCCGACATCAACCTGATGGTGGTGTTCGAGGCGTTGATGCTTGAACGCAACGTCACCCGGGTGGCGGAGAAGCTGTTTCTCGGCCAGCCCACCATCAGCTCCGCCCTCAACCGTTTGCGAGCGATGTTCAACGATCCGCTGTTCATCCGGGTCGGCCATCGCATGGAGCCCACTGCGCGCGCCGAGCAGATCATCCAGCACCTGTCGCCGGCCCTGGACGCGCTGTCCTCGGCCCTGAGCCTGACCCACGATTTCGATCCCGCCAGCAGTAGCATGACCTTTCGCATCGGCCTGTCCGACGACGTCGAGTTCGGCCTGTTGCCGCCCCTGCTGCGGGCCCTGCGCCAGGAAGCGCCGCAGGTGGTGGTCGTGGTGCAGCATGTGGACTACTGGCGGATTCCCGATCTGCTGGCCTCGGGCGATATCACCGTCGGCATCAGCCAGACCCGCGGCCTGCCGGCCAATGCCAAGCGCAAGTTGCTGCGGCACATCCAGCCCAGCGTGTTGCGGGCCGATGCCAGCGATACGCCGCTGACCCTCGACGAATACTGCGCGCGGCCCCATGTGCTGGTGTCCCACACCGCCAATGTCGCCGGTTTCGCCGATGAGTGGCTGGCAGAAATCGGCCGCACCCGCCAGGTGGTGCTGTCGGTGCCGCAGTACAGCTCGTTGCCGGCGCTGCTGGCAGGCACCGACATGCTCGCCAGCCTGCCGGACTATGCGGCGGCCGCCATGGCCGCCTCGGGCCAGCTGTTTGTCGAGCCCTATCCGTTCAAGACCCCGACCCTGGACTTGTCCATGGTCTGGCTCAGCCACGTCGACAGCGATCCCGCGGAACGCTGGCTGCGCTCGCGCCTGGAAGCCTTCATGAGTGAAAGGGCGCCCCTGGCGAGCTGACCCTCAACATGCCCTGTAGCCGCTGCCGTAGGCTGCGATGGACCGCGCAGCGGGCCCGAAACCTGCCCCATGCGGCATGCCCGGCGGATCGGGTGGGCGGCCTTGCCAGTCCTGCGCACTGGGTCGCAGCCTGCGGCAGCGGCTACAGCGGCGCGGTGAACGGAGGCCGCCCGCTTGGCATTGGCGCTGGCGGCTGCTTTGCTGTGTAGGTCTTCGGGTGAAACATTGATCGGTGGAGTGTGCCCATGAGTCGTTCCCGTTCCCTGTTGCGTGGGCGTGGCCGCCACGACAGCGGCAAGGTTGGCATGGTCGAGCTGTTTTTCGACCTGGTGTTCGTGTTCGCCGTGACCCAGCTGTCCCATTCCCTGCTGGCCCATCTGTCCCTGGGCGGTGCCGTGCAGGTGGCGTTGCTGATGGTGGCGGTGTGGTGGGTGTGGATCTTCACGTCATGGATCACCAACTGGCTGGATCCGGAAACCCTGCCGATCCGCCTCGGGCTGTTCGTGCTGATGGTGGCGGGGCTGCTGCTGTCATCCTCGATTCCCCAGGCCTTCGGTGAGCGCGGCCTGCTGTTCGCCGGCGCCTATGTGTTCATGCAGGTGGGGCGCACCGCCTATTCCCTGTGGGCGGTGCGCGGCGAGCCGTTGAACATGACCCGCAATTTTCAGCGGATTCTGTTGTGGCTGCTGTTCTCCGGGGTCTTCTGGATCACCGGCGGCCTGCTCGAAGGTCCGCAGCGCCTGGCGTGCTGGGGGCTGGCCCTGGCCATTGAGGTGCTGTCGCCGTCGCTGTATTTCTGGGTGCCGGGGCTGGGCCGCTCGACCCTGGCCGACTGGAACGTGGAAGGCAATCACATGGCCGAGCGCTGCGGTCTGTTCGTGATCATCGCCCTGGGGGAGTCGCTGCTGGTGACCGGCGCCACCTTCGCCGAGCTGACCACCAGCGCCCAGGGCCTGCTGGGTTTCGTGGCGGCGGTGCTGGGCAGCATCGCCATGTGGTGGGTGTACTTCGACAGCGGTGCCGAACGGGCGCATCACCGTATCGCCCATTCCGCCGATCCGGGGCGCCAGGCGCGGATTGCCTACACCTACCTGCACCTGCTGATCGTGGCCGGGATCATCGTCAGTGCCGTGGCCGATGAACTGGTGCTGATGCACCCCGATCACGCCAGTCCGGCCGGGGTGCTGGTGATCGTTGGCGGCCCCTGGCTGTTTCTCCTGGGCTGCGCCCTGTTCAAGTGGGTGATGAACGACCGGCCGTTGCCGCCGCTGTCGCACCTGGCCGGGTTGCTGGTGCTCCTGCTGTTGTTGCCGGCGGCCGGCAGCCAGCTGTTGTCCGCCCTGGCCCTGGGCAGCCTGAGCACGCTGGTGATGGTGGGCGTGGCGGCCTGGGAAACCCTGGCCCTGCGTGAGCGGAGGTCGACGGCGGGGCAATGAGGCCAACAACCTGTTCGGTCGGCGGCTGCGGCTTGTGTAGTATGGAGCGCCTTTTTCCCTGACAGACCAGGAGTCCTGCCATGCCGCACCTGCATATGGAATACACCGCCAACCTGCCGCAACTGGACGTCGACAAGGCGCTGCTGCGACTCAACCACGGGCTGGTGGCGTCCGGGCAGTTCTCCGATGAGTTCGATATCAAGAGCCGCGCGGTCAAGGTCGAGGCGTTCCGGGTCGGCACGGGCCTGGGCGAGCGGGCCTTTGTCCACGTCAAGCTGGCCTTGCTCAGCGGCCGTTCGCCGGAGGTCAAGAAGCACTTGTCCGAGAGCCTGCTGGCGGTGTTGCAGGACCTGGCGCCCTGGCCGGCGGACATTCAGGTGCAACTGTGCGTGGAGATCATCGATATCGACCGCGCTTCCTACAGCAAGGCCGCCATCGGTCGTTGACGGCTAGACCAGCCCCGGTTCGGCGCAGACCTTGACCACCTGTTCACGGAACCAGGTCTGCGCACTGTCCTGATCGGTGTGCTCGCTCCATTGCATATCCAGGGTGAACCCCGGCAGCCCGCTGGGGGCCTCGCAGTGGCTGAACACCGCCTCGTTGGCCAGCAGGCCCTGGATGCGTCGCGGCAGGGTGAGGATGAAGTCGGTGCCGGTGATCATCTTCAACGCCGCGCTGTAGCTGTTGGAGCGGGCGACGATCTGCCGCTTGTGGGCCTGGCGGGCCAGCCAGCCATCCACCATGTTGCTGTCCGAGGTCCAGGGCGTGGGAAACACGTGGCGCCGCTCGATGAACGACTGCAGGCTGAAGCGCGGCTCCTTGGGCGGCGTCGCGCGCTTGTCGAAGACGCACACCAGATCGTCCTCCAGCAGCATCTGCGACTTCAGGTCGGCGTGGCTGCGATGGAAGTGGGGGCCGAAACAGATCACCAGGTCGAGGCTGCCGTCGCGCAGTTCCTCGGCGGGAACATCGCTCTCCAGTTTCTGCACATTGACCGTCACCGGCAGGTCGGCGTAGTCGAAGCCCTTGAGCAGCCGGGGCAGGATCAACAGCTCGAAGTACTCCGGAGCGCACAGGTTGAAGGTCACGGCCTGGCGGGTCGGATCGAAGGCCGGCACGCCGCTGTGACACAGGTTGATGCTCTCCAGGATCTTCAGCACGTGGCTGTACATGCTGGTGGCCTTGTAGGTCGGGCGCATGCCGTTGCGGGTGTGGACGAACAGCTCGTCCTCGAAGCCGTTGCGCAGTTTCTTCAGGCAGTAGCTGACCGTCGACTGACTGACGCACAGGGTTTCCGACACCCCGGTGACACTGCTTTGCTCGTACACCGCGACAAAGACCATCAGGTCCTGCATGTCGAGTTTTCTGAGCACATTGTTGATGAGCATCCGTTCCATCCCGCTGGGCACCTGGCGCCGGTGGCGCGCAAACCGGGTCGATGCTAGCGGAACGATCGTCCTAATTAAATGCCCGGAGCGGGGATTCGCGGACAGCATCGGGACATTAAATTCCGATAACACGACCTGCGCATTTTCGCTCAGCCGGCGGCTGCCTGTCCCGGGGCAATTTCAGGCCGCGGCAGCCTTCGCACGGCTGCCGCGCACCAGGCCGAGCATGCCCAGGGCCACCAGCACGGCGCCGAGCACTTCCCCGGTTCGCGGCGTCTGGCCCAGCCACAGCCAATGGAACAGCGTCAGCAACAGGGTGCTGAGGTAAATGTAGGAAATCACCGTGGACGGGGCGATGACGCCAATCGCCCGGTGCAGCAGCCAGAAGGTCGCCAGGGTGGCGAACAGTGCCAGGTACAGCAGCCACAGCAGATCCTGGCTGCCCAGCAGGGTTGCACTGCGCCAGCCGCCGCCGACCAGGCTGGCGGCAAACAGAAACAGGGCGCCGAACAGCATGTTCCAGAAGGTCATGGCCGCCGGGCTGCGCCCTTGCAGGCTATTGGCCTTGAGGCGCTGGCTCAGCGGCGAGTAGGCGGCCATGGCCAGGCATCCCAGGCCATAGACGCCCATGGCGTACAACGACGGCCACTGCCCCGGGGTGTCACCCTTGAGGATCAGCAGCAGGGCCCCGGCGCCGGCCACCAGCATCGCCGGCCAGCGCCGGGACTGGCGATCGCCGGGCAGCAACCAGCCTTCGAGCACCAGGGTCAGCAGCGGCACCAGGGTGAACAGGGTTCCGGTGTTGACCGCCGAGGTGTAGCGCAAGGCCTCGAACAGCGAGCCGAAGTACAGCGCCAGCAGCAGCCCCAGCACGGCATGGGCCCGCAGCCCCGCCAGGGTCATCGCCGAGGAGCCCTTGAGCCACAGCAGGGGGGCGAACATCAGGGCCGAGAACAGCAGGCGCAGCGCGGTCAGCAGCACCGGGTCGATGGCCTGGTTGACCTGGGCGGCGGCGAAGAACGATGCGGCGATCAACGCCGCCCACAGCAGCATGCCGAGATGCGCCTGGGTGAAATTCACGGGATGCATGGCAGGCTCCGGTGGCTCAGCGGATGTGCTGGCGGTAATGCCGCGGATCGAAACGCAGCACCATGAGCAGCATCAGCAGCATCACCGCGGTCAGTGACCACCAGGCCCATTCGAAGCTGCCCAGCTGGTCACGGATGATGCCCGCCAGCAGCGGCGAGAGGCCGGCGATCAGGTAGCCGATGCCCTGCACGAAGGCGGTCAGGCCGCCGGCCCGGCGCGGGTCGGGCAGGTGGTCCAGGGACACGATCAGGCTCATGGGAAACAGCCCGCCAATCCCCAGGCCCAGCAGGCATGGCCAGAGCAGGCTCAGGTGCTGCGGGCTGAGGATCAGGCCGCAGAAGCCGGCGATGATCAGCACCAGCAGGCCCACCAGTACCCGGCGCCGGTCCGGGTTGCGGTTGGCGATGGCCGGGGTGACCAGCCCGGAAATCACTTCCATGGCGGTGAGAAAGCCCAGCAGCAGGCCGGCGTTCTGCTCACTCCAGCCGTTCTCCACGTAGTAGGGCGCCAGCCACGCCAGTACGCAGGTGTAGGAGGCGGTGCCGAGGCCGAAGAACACCGCCAGCAGCCAGGCCCGGCGGTTGCCGGCAAAGGATTCCCGTGCGCCGCGAGAGGCGGGCAGGCTCGGCAGCGAGCGGCGCTGGGCGTACCAGAACCCCAGCCCGAGCAGGGCCAGGGCGGCCCAGATCGCCAGGGCCAGGCGCCAGCTGCCGCTGTGATTCATCACCAGCGGGGCGAAGGACGCCGCAATGGCCGCGCCGCCCATGATCGAAGTGACATACAGGCCCATGAACAGCGAGACATTGTCGGCAAAACGCGACTTGATCAGCGCCGGCATCAGCGCCTGGATCAGGGCGATGCCGATGCCGGCCAGCACCGCGCTGAGAATCAGCTCGGCGGCCGAATCCATGAACAACCGCGAAACGGTCGCCAGGCCGATGATCAGCAGTGACAGGAGCACGGTACGGTGTTCGCCCAGGCGTTGGCTGACGGCCATGCCGAAGAACATCGCCAGGCCCATGGCCATCACCGGCAGCATGGTCAGCAACGAGGCCAGGCTGAAACTCAGCGGGATGTCACCGCGAATACCCGACAAGAGCGGGCCGACAGCGGCCATCGACGGCCGCAGATTGAGCGCCACCAGGACCACGCTGACCATCAGCCAGAGCGCGGGGCGGGAAGTTGCACGAACGTTTTCCATAACCAGACCTTCAAGAAATCAGGGCCTGATTAGGCGGTGCGGCTCAGAAACGGCGCAAATCAGAAAGTCTGCGGTGTTATTTAAAAATTAAATAAGCTGCAAGCCGCAAGCCGCAAGCGGGGTGCTTGAACTTGCAGCTTGACGCTTGACGCTTGCCGCTGCCTTTAGAACGGCTTGGTCGGCAGGTACTTGCCGTCCAGGGTGATCACGGCCCGGGAGCCGCCTTCGGGGTCCTCGACCTTCTTGATGTCCAGCTTGAAGTTGATGGCGCTGATGATGCCGTCGCCGAATTGTTCGTGGACCAGGGCCTTGAGGGTCGAACCGTAGACCTGGAGCATTTCATAGAAGCGGTACAGGGTCGGGTCGGTGGGGATGCCACCGGCGATGCTGCCGCGCAGGGGGATGCTTTGCAGCAGGCGGCTGGCGTCCTGGTCCAGGCCGAGCTTGTCGCACACCAGGTCGGCGGCTGCGGCCGGCAGGGCATGCTGGCCCAGCAGGGCGGCGGTGACGAAGGCCAGGCTCAGCCCGGTGCCGTCGGTGAGGTCCTGCCACGACAGGTTCTTGCGCGCCTTGGCGTCGATGATGGTGTCGGCCAGGGCCAGGCGTGGGGCTTGGGCAAATTGCGATTGCAGCATGGGGTGATTCCTCTTGGGTGACGAAAGGGCAGCGGCTCAGGCAGCGCTGGAAGGTTGGCTGGCCAGGGCACAGGTGTGCGGATGCTCGGCCAGGGACACGAAGCGTCGGTGGTTGCCGTCGAGGGCGGCGATGGCGCCGCTTTCGATGTCATAGACCCAGCCATGCAGGTTCAGCCGCCCCTGTTCCAGGGCCAGGGCCACCGCGGGGTGGGTCTTGAGGTTGGCCAACTGGGCAATCACGTTGTCGCGCACCAGGGCGTCCAGGTGGGCGGCCGGCGAGGCGTGCTGGCGGGCGGCGTTGATCACCTTGGCCGACTCGGCGTGGCGCAGCCAGTTGGCGACGGCAGGCAGGTGGTCGAGGCATGTGCAGTTGGCGATGGCGGTCATCGCGCCGCAGTCGGAGTGGCCGCAGATGACGATGTCGCTGACCCCCAGCACCGCGACGGCATATTCCACGGTAGCCGACACGCCGCCCGGCTCGGGGCCGTAGCTGGGCACGATGTTGCCGGCGTTGCGGATCACGAACAGGTCGCCGGGCTCCTGCTGGGTCAGCAGCTCGGGCACTACCCGGCTGTCGGAACAGGTGATGAACAGGGTGCTGGGGCTCTGGGTGCTGGCCAGTTGCTTGAACAGGGCACTGCGTTGTGGAAAGGCCTCGCGCTGGAACTTGAGGAAGCCGTCGATGATGGTCTGCATGGGGTTCTCCTTGCGTCGCTGATGGGGCAAGGATGGAAGTTTTCAGCTATAGCGTCCAAGACCGGCTTATTATACCCGCCATAAGTACAGCCTATAGTTGGAGCCTGCATGCTGCTGCGTCATATCCGTTACCTGCTGGCCGTGGCCGAGCACTGCAACTTCACCCGCGCCGCCGAGGCGCTGCATGTGTCGCAGCCGACCCTGTCGCAGCAGATCAAGCAATTGGAGGAAGCGCTGGGCGCGGCGCTGTTCGATCGCTCCGGGCGCAGCGTGCGCCTCACCGACGCGGGCCAGGCCTATGTCGCCTATGCCCGGCGCGCACTGCAGGACCTGCAAGCGGCCAAGCGGGCGATCCACGATGTGCAGGACCTGAGCCGCGGCTCGTTGCGCCTGGCGCTGACCCCGACGTTCACCGCCTACCTGGCCGGGCCCTTGCTCAGCCGCTTTCAGCAGCGCTACCCGGGCATCGACCTGAGCATCGAGGAAATGCCTCAGGACCGCCTGGAAGCGGCCCTGGCCGAGGACCGCCTGGACCTGGCGATCGCCTTTGCCGGCGAGCACCTGGCGGAGATCGACAGCCAGGCGCTGTTCACCGAGACCCTGAGCCTGATGGTCGGCCCGCAGTACCCGCAGCCGGACCACCTGCCCCTGACGGCCGAGGCCCTGGGCCGTCAGTCCCTGGTGCTGCTCAGTGGCGATTTCGCCACCCGCCAGCATATCGACCTGTATTGCCGGCAGCAGGGCATTGCACCGCGGATTGCCGCCGAAGCCAATTCGGTCAGCGCGATTGTCGAGATGGTCCGGCACGGGCAGTTGGCGACCATCCTGCCCAGCTCGATTGCCCGGGAGCAGCCGGGGCTGCGCACCCTGGCGCTGCAGTCAGCGCTGGCGCCGCGCCGCGTGGTGCTGCTGGGACGCCGTGGCGCCTACCGCAGCGCCGCCAGCCAGGCCTTCCGGCAGATGCTGCTGGATCAGGGCGCAGGCGCCGCCAGCCACTGATTCACCACCTGGTCATAGGCGCCGGTGGCCTTGCTCAGGTGCAGCCACTGGTCGACATAGCTTTTCCAGGCCATGTCGTCCCGGGGCAGGAGGAAGGCCTTCTCGCTGTATTGCAGGTAGCGCTCGGGATGGACCGCGCACAGCCCCGGCTTGTGTTTCTGCTGGAAGCGCGCCTCCGAGGCGTCGGTGATCATCACGTCGGCCTGCCGGCTCAGCAATTGATCGAAGATCTTCACGTTGTCGGCGAACAGGATCAGGTTGGCCTTGGGTGCGTGCGCCCGGGCGAAGATTTCGTTGGTGCCGCCCGGCGGTTCGATCAGGCGCACCGAGGGCTGGTTGATCTGCTCCAGGGTTTCATAGCGCTTGAGGTCCTGGCAGCGCACCAGGGGAATCTTGCCGTCGATGCCCAGGGGCTGACTGAAGAAGGCCGTTTTCTGCCGCTCCAGGGACACCGAAATACCGCCCACGGCGATGTCGCACTGCTGGCTGTGGAAGTCGGCCATCAGGCTCTTCCAGGTGGTGCTGATCCACTTCACCCGGACCCCCAGGCTCTTGGCCAGGGATTGGGCCATGTCAATGTCGATGCCTTCGTACTGGCCATCGTCGCGCAGGTAGCTGTAGGGCTTGTAGTCGCCGGTGGTGCAGACCTTCAACTGGCCGCGCTCGAGCACCTGGTCCAGGCGCGAGCTGGCGTCCTGGGCGAAGCTGAGGGCGGGGGCACTGAGGCCCAACAGGGTGCAGAGCAGGAAGCGGCGGAGCATGGGGTCGATCCTTGAGTGGCGGGCGGGGCAGGGTGCCGGGGCATTATTGGTGCCCGGCCGAGGGCGGGCAAGCAGGGTGTTGTTCAGCACCAGGACAGAAAGGTCTGCGGGCTTTCGACCTTTTTTTCACGAACGACTGGTTAATCTGTGACCTCTGGATACCCACAAGAGCTCGCCAGTCATGTCGTCCCACCCCCCACCGTCCATCGAACTGGAGTTCGCTCGGCGTTACGACCAGGAGCATGCGCGCGTTTGCGGCGAGCCTCGGCCTGCCGGGCTCGGCGCACGTCTGGCGCACTGGCGTATGGCGTGCCTGGTCCGTCATGCGCTGAACCTGGCCGGGGAACCGGGGCTGATTCTGGACGTGGCCTGCGGCGCCGGGCGTTACTGGCCGGTGCTGGCCGAGCATGGCAATCGGGTGATCCTGGCGGCGGACCCTTCCCAGGACATGCTCAATCATGCCCAGACCCACCATCCGGCCAGCCTGATGCGACGGGTCAAGACCTTCCACAGTTCGGCGTTCGACATCGGCCTGCCGGCCAATGCGGTGGACAGCATCATCTGCATGCAGCTCTTCGCCCATGTGAGTCACAGCGAGGACCGCCTGGCCCTGCTGCAGGAGTTCCATCGGGTCAGCCGTGACTCGGTGATCATCGCCACCCGGGTCGAGCCGCTGGTGAACGTGCGCGGGGCCGCGTCGGCCGGGCCTGCGGCCTTGCGCCCGGTGAGCAAGGGGCTGCTGGAAGGCGAGTTCAAGCAGGCCGATTTTGAGGTCCTGGGCCATCAGGATCTGCTGCCCGGCTTTGGAGCCTTGCGGGTCTACGTCCTCAGAAAACACAGTTAGTTGCAACTCTCGGACTATTCTTGCCCTCCGGTAGAAGGTTTCGCACTTGCTCTTGTCGGGCGAATGCTCAGAAATCTCCGGCGGCGATATATACTGCGCGCCATTCTTCAAGGGAGAGCCGTGTGGCCATCGATATACATTGGATTCGCGACAACGATAGCCTCGGTCAGCTTTGTGCCCAGTGGCAGCAATTGCCCTTCGTCGCCCTCGACACCGAATTCATGCGGGTCGACACTTTTTACCCCATCGCCGCCCTGTTGCAGATCGGCGATGGACAGCGCGCCTACCTGATTGATCCTTTGACCATCGACAACTGGCAGCCCCTGGCGGCCCTGCTGGAGAACCCGGCCGTGGTCAAGGTGGTGCACGCCTGCAGCGAGGACCTCGAAGTCCTGTTGCGTCTGACCGGCAGCCTGCCGGCGCCATTGTTCGACACCCAACTGGCGGCCGCCTACCTGAACCTGGGTTTCTCCATGGGCTATTCGCGCCTGGTGCAGGAAGTCCTGGGCATCGAGTTGCCCAAGGGCGAAACCCGGTCCGACTGGCTGCAGCGCCCGCTGTCGCAGACTCAGGTCAGCTACGCCGCCGAAGACGCGGTGCACCTGGCTCAGGTGTTCACCGAGCTGCGCCCCAAACTGTCGGCTGACAAGTACCGCTGGGTGCTGGAAGACGGTGCCGAGCTGGTGGCCAACCTGCGCCGTGAAGTGGACCCCTACGAGGTCTATCGCGAGGCCAAGCTGGCCTGGAAACTGTCCCGCGCCCAGTTGGCGGTGCTGCGCGAACTCTGTGCCTGGCGCGAGCGTGAAGCCCGTGCCCGGGACTTGCCGCGCAACCGTATCGTGCGTGAACACGCCCTCTGGCCCCTGGCCAAGACCCAGCCCGACACCCTGTCGGCGCTGGCCAAGATCGAAGACATGCACCCGCGTACCGTGCGCCAGGACGGCGAGTTTCTCCTCGACCTGATCAAGCGCACCGCCGCCCTGGGCCCGGATCAGTGGCCGCCGGCCGTCCCCGAGCCGTTGCCGATCGAAGCCGCGGCCCTGCTCAAGCGCCTCAAGGCCGTGGGCCAGGTCGAGGCCGAGCGCCTGGGCATCGCCCCGGAAGTCATGCTGCGCAAGAAAACCCTGGAAAGCCTGCTCAAGAGCGGTTTCCCCAACGGGCCTTACCAATTGCCTGATTCGCTGCGTGGCTGGCGTCGCGAATTGATGGGCCAGGCGCTGCTGGACAGCCTGGCCACCGCCGGAGAACAGCCTTGAAACGTATCTGCTCCATCTATAAAAGCCCGCGCAAGAACGAGATGTACCTCTACGTCCTCAAGAGCGAGGCCCTGGAACGCGTGCCGGAAAACCTGCTGCTGGCTTTCGGCAAGCCGCAACATGCCTTCGACCTGGTCCTGACCCCGGAGCGCAAGCTGTCCCGGGAAGATATCCACCAGGTGCTGGAGAACCTCGAGAAGCAGGGTTATCACCTGCAGATGCCGCCGGCCGAAGACGAGTACATCGAGCATTTGCCCGAAGAGCTGCTGCGTCGCAATGATCCGGTCTGACCCGTAGCGGCTCGGTCCCGAGCCGCTGTTAGATGCAAACTGACTGACCTGGCCGCCGCCTTGATCGATGGAGCGAAACTCCGTCGGCGGCGACCTGCACCGTTTTTTAAGGTTTGAGCCATGCGCGTTCTGATTGCCGAACACGATCACGCTGTTTATGCCCGCCTGTTGCGTCAGGCGGCCCCGGAGCTGGAAGTGCTGACCAGCGGCGACTCCGCCGAACTGTCGCGGCTGGCGGCCGATTGCCCGGTCTGGCTGGGACAGCCGGACCTGCTGGCAACCCTGTTGCGCCAGGGGCACCAGCCCCAGTGGTTGCAATCCACCTGGGCCGGCATCACTCCGCTGCTGGCCGATGGTTTGCCCCGGCATTACCGCCTGACTCGGGCGGTGGGGATCTTTGGTCAGGTGATGGCCGAGTACGTGCTGACCTACATCCTCGGCCATGAGCGTGAAGTGCTGGCGCGACTGGTCAGCCAGGTGGAGCGCAAGTGGGACAACCGCCTGGGCCAGAGCCTGGTGGGACGCAAGGTGCTGATCGTCGGCACCGGCGACATCGGCCAGAGCGTGGCGCAGTTCCTGGTGCCGTTCGGGGTCAAGCTGTACGGCATCGCCAGCCAGGCCCGGGAGCAGGCGCCCTTTATCGAAGTGGCCGGCCTGCAAGACCTGGGACGGTTGGTGGGGGAAGTGGATTACGTGGTCAACCTGTTGCCCAACACCCCCAGCACCCACGACCTGTATGACGCCGCGCTGTTCAGGCAGTTCAAGCCCACCGGGCTGTTCATCAATGTCGGGCGCGGCGTTTCCGTAGTCGATGCGGACCTGGTGCAGGCCCTCAAGGATGGCCATCTGGCCGGGGCGGTGATCGATGTCTGCCGCCAGGAACCGCTGCCGCAACGGCACCCGTTCTGGACCGCCTGGGGCTTGCTGCTGACCGGCCACAGTTCGGCGCCGACTTCGCCGGAATTGATGGTGCAGCTGTTTGTCGACAACCTGCGGGCCTACGAGGCCAGGCAGGCCTTGCGCGGCGAAGTGGATTTCGCTCGCGGCTACTAGAACCCAGCGCCAAGCTTCAAGCCGGTAGCTTCAAGCTTGACGCTACCGACTTGGGGCCGCTTTAAAGGCTGAAGTCGCCTTCGGCCACGGTTTCGCTCAGGGGGCGACGCGGGCTTGGCTCTTCCCGGGCCTGCAGGTATTCGGCCAGGGTCGACTTGTCTCCCAGCTTGCCCACCGCCACGGCGGCATGCAGGGCATAGCCTTCGGGAATCTTCAGCTCCTTGCGAGTCAGTTCCTGGTCGAAGCCGGCCATGCCGTGGGTGTGCCAGCCACTCAGGCTCGCCTGCAGCGCCAGGTGCCCCCAGGCCGAGCCGGTGTCGAAGGTGTGCCACAGCGCCGGGGACTCTTCCGTGGCGCCCGGGGCGGTGAAGGTGGTCTTGGACATCACGATCACCAGGGCCGAGGCGTGCTGCGCCCAGCCACGATTGAATTCGTTGAGCAGGCCGAGGAAGCGCTCCCAGTTCGGCGTGTCGCGCCGGGCATAGAGAAAGCGCCAGGGCTGCGAGTTGTAGGCCGAAGGCGCCCAGCGCGCGGCCTCGAAGAAGCTCAGCAGGGTTTCTTCCGGGATGCTTTCGCCGGTGAAGGCCCGTGGTGACCAGCGCTGGGTGAACTGCGGGTGGATGGCGTAATCGGCAACGCGAGGATTGGCGCTCATGGAAAAACTCCTGGCAGCAAGTGAGAAGAGTGGAATAAACCGGCAAGCGCAAATCAGCTGAGCGAAGGGGTATTCCTGACCCCCGTGCGGTCGGCCCGGTGCAACGCGGTCGAGCGTTCATGGCACACGGACGCGGGGCGGTCCGGGGGGCAAAGCTACTGTGCCCATGGCCTGCTGACAAGTCTCGGGCTACCGGCAGTCGCTAGCGCTTGGCCGGCGGGGGCTTCGGCACTAGACTGGCGGCCTTTTCACCCTCGGATACTGATGCTTGAGCCATGGCCGCCAAAGTCGAACCTTTCTGGATACGCAAAACCCTCGAGCAACTCGACCAGGACGAATGGGAGTCGTTGTGCGATGGCTGTGGCCTGTGCTGCCTGCAAAAGCTTGAGGACGAGGACGACAACAGCGTCTATTACACGCGCATCGCCTGCAAACTGCTGGACCTGAAAACCTGCCAGTGCAGCGACTACGCCAACCGTCGCGCATCGGTGCCTGACTGCATTCAGCTGACGCCGGGCAAGGCCGACGAGTTCAAGTGGCTGCCGCCCACCTGTGGCTACCGCCTGGTCAGCGAAGGCAAGGACCTGCCGCTCTGGCACCACCTGGTGTGTGGCGATCGCGATGCCGTGCACCACGAACGTATTTCCCAGTCCGGGCGCATGCTGGCCGAAGGCAGCGTGGCGGAGGAGGACTGGGAGGATCATCTGATTTTTCGCGCAGGTTGAGGATTCGCTGCGCAGGCCTCGGATGCTGCCGACGCTCGCTTGAGCGCCAGCAGCCTGCCAAGCAAGGAGTGGGTATGAGGGTGGGGGCGAAGCTGGCGCTGGTCGCGGCGCTGCTGGCGATGAGCGCATCGGCCTTGGCGGCGAACAAGGTCGATCTGAATTATCACGTGCGTTTTCTGCCTCAGAGCGATCAGGCCGAAGTGCGCCTGACCCTGGCCGAGGGCTCGGCACTGCGCAGCCTGGATTTCGACCTGGGCCAGGACGGCGACTACAGCGACTTCAAGGCCGACGGTCAATGGCAGGCGGCCGCCGCCGATGGCGGGGGCCAGCGCGGTATCTGGCGTCCGGCCCGTGGCAGCGCCAGCCTCAGCTACCGGGTGCGCCTGAGCCACAGCATCAAGAAGGGCAGCTACGACAGCCGCAGCAGCGCCAACTGGGCGCTGCTGCGCGGCGAAACCCTGGTGCCGCCGGCCCGTATCGACCAGCAGGACGGGGTCGAGCTGGTGTCGCGTCTGGACTTCGATTTGCCCGCCGGCTGGAAGAGCATCGAGACCGCCTGGCCACGCATCGGCAAGAACCGCTTCCGCATCGACAACCCCTCGCGCCTGTTCGACCGCCCCACCGGCTGGATGCTGGCCGGCAACCTGGGCAGCCGCCGCACGCGCCTGGGGGCCACCGAGGTCAGCGTTGCCTCGCCCCTGGGCCAGGGCATGCGGCGCATGGATGTGCTGACGCTGCTGACCTTTGTCTGGCCGCAAGTGCAGGCGGTGTTTCCCCGCCAGCCGGGCAAGCTGCTGATTGTCGGTGCCGCCGATCCGATGTGGCGGGGCAGCCTGGCCGGGCGCGATTCGCTGTTCCTCCACAGTCGCCTGCCGCTGGTCAGCGAGAGCGGCAGCAGTCCTTTGCTGCGCGAGCTGGTGCAGTCGTTGGCGCGCATCAACGACAGCCAGCGCAGCGACTGGATCAGCGAAGGCCTGGCCGAGTACTACGCCATTGAACTGCTGCGCCGCGCGGGTGGCATCAGTGACGAGCGTTATCAGGTTCTGCACCAGCACCTGATCAAGGACAGCCACAAGGTCAGCAGCCTGCGGGGCGAACAGGTGGACAGCGCCACGGTGGCCAAGGCGGTGTTGCTGTTGCAGGAACTGGACCGGGAAATCCGCCTCAAGACCCGCAACAAACGCTCACTGGACGATGTGCTGCAAGGGGCGATGCGCCTGCAGAGCGTCAGCACCGCCGAATTCATCAAGCTGAGCGAAAGCGTGCTGGGGGAATCGTCCAAGGTGCTCGACAGCCCCTTGCTGCACTGAGCCGAAGAGCCGCCAGGACCCGGGAGCCGGTCCCGGGTGTCCGCAGCGGACGGCGCAAGCTCAGGCCTTGGGCGTTTTCACGGCATCGTTGCTGGCGGCCTTGGCATTGCGCCCGGCGGCCTCGGCATTGGCCTTCAGGTTGCGCAGTTCATCACCGGCGCGCTCGATCTTGGTCCGCACCTGATGCAGGTCCTGGCGGCCTTTTTCCAGCAGGCTCTTGGCCGAGCTGTGGCCACTGATCCCGCGGGCCAGGGCCACGCCGCCAATGGCCACCTGAATCAGGCCGAACAGGCCGCCGCGGCGCAGGCCCTTGCCCAGCATCACCACACCCCCCGCCAGGGAGCCGATGCGTTCCCAACCCTGGACGTTCTGCGTCGGCTGACTGGACAACGGGGCCGGCTCGATGGTTTGCAGCTGTTTGCGCTCGCTCATGATCTGTCTCCAAAGGACATAAGGGTATGCAGCTGACTGCACCTGGGGCACGGGGGTTCCCGCCAATTGTCCGGCGTGCCTTCAGAACTTGGGCCCGGAGCGGGTGTTGTTGCCTTTGGCCAGGCGGTCGTAGAGCACCACGTTGACCGTGGCGGCCAGGTTCATGCAGCCGGTGGTGGGGATATAGACCACGTCCTCGCACCAGTCGCGGATCTCCTTGTCGAGGGAGCCGTCTTCCGGGCCGAAGATGTACAGCGCGCGATCCGGGTGGGTGTATTCCGGCAGCGGGCGGGCGCCTTCCACCAGTTCCACGGCCACCGGGATGCAGCCCAGGGGGAGGATTTTCTTCAGGTCGTCGATGCCGATCAGGGGAATGTCCTGGTGGACCTTCTTGGTGTCGGTGACGAAGTCGCGGGCACGCTCATAGCGCTTGCCGGTGTAGAACACCGAGGCGACGCCATAGCAGCCGGCGGCACGCATCACCGAACCGACGTTCTCCGGCGACTTGGGGTTATACAAACCGATGCAGCTGTACCTTTTGTTTGCCACGAGCAGGAAGCCTTGGGGGAAAAGAGCGCGATTATACGGAGATTGCCCACCGCTCGGGGGCTTGTTGTGGCGAGGGCGCTTGCTCCCGCTGGAGTGCGCGGCACTCCCCTGGACGGCACTGGCGCAGTGGCTGAAAAGCCCTGGTGGCGGTTTTTGGGGCCGCTTTGCGACCCCGCGGGAGCAAGCTCCCTCGCCACAGGGTTTTCCATACAGGGATCGTTAGCGCAGGGCCCGGCTGCCGGCACTCACTCCGGGTCTTTCTTCATCAACCCGGCCAGGGCGGCGAACGGGTTGTGGGTCGCCTTGGCGACTTTCGGCGTGCTCAGCGAGCCTTCGCCGAAATACTGCTGGTCGGTGTAGCGCGAGTGCTCGTTGTCGTGGCAGTACAGGCACAACAGCTCCCAGTTGGAGCCGTCCTGGGGGTTGTTGTCGTGGTTGTGATCGCGGTGGTGCACGGTCAGCTCGCTCAGGCGCTTGCCGGAGAATTCCCGGGCGCAGCGGCCGCAGACGTGGGGGTACATCTTCAGTGCCTTGTCGCGGTAGCCCATTTCCCGGTCGCGCTGGGCGTCGGCAAGGATACGGTCCAGCTTGGCGGTGTTGGACGGGGGAGTGGACGAACTCATGGGTTCACCTTTGTAGAAGGACTAATGACGGTAATGGACGAAGTTTAGCTCAGGCCTTGAGCTTCTCGGCAATCCAGATGGTGTGCCGGGTGCCGCGATTGCCGTGGGCGAACACCTGCACTTGCTCGGCCTTGAAGCCGGCCTTGCGCAGGCGCTCGGAGAATTTCTGGTCGGCGCTGGCGGACCATACCGCGAGGATGCCCTTGGGCCGCAGGGCCCGGGAGCAGGCGGCGAGGCCGGTGCTGGAATAGAGCCAGCTGTTGGCTTTCTGGGTCAGGCCTTCGGGGCCGTTGTCGACGTCGAGCATGATTGCGTCAAAACCCTGGGGCTCGGCTTGCAGGACCTTGGCCACGTCTTCCAGGCGGATCACCGTGCGCGGGTCCAGCAGCGGTCGGCCGGACTTTTCCCCGAGCGGGCCGCGGTTCCATTCCACCACCCCGGGCACCAGTTCGGCGACCACCACCTCGGCGTTCTGGCCCAGGTGCTTGAGGGCTGCGGCCAGGGTGAAGCCCATGCCCAGGCCGCCGATCAGCACCCGCGAGTTCGGGCGCCCGGCGACCTTGCTGCAAGGGATCTGTGCCAGGGCGTCCTCGGAGCCGTGCATGCGGGTGTTCATCAACTGGCCGCCGTCGCCGCCCTGGATCTTGATGACGAAATCCTCACCGTATTCGAACAGGCACAAGGCACCGCCGCTTTCAGGAATCGGAGTAGTGTCCAGCAGTACGAAACGTTTCATGGGGATCTCATTGAGGAAGGCAAAACCTCCCGGTTGGGAGTAGCCTGACGCCAGACAATAGCAATGGAGCCATTGATGAAGCGCACTATTCTAACGGTGATTGCCCAAGCGGCGCTCGCCCTGACCGCCGCCCTGGCGCTGAATGCCGGCCCGGCCCTGGCCGACGAGCCGCAAAGCGCCCCGGTGGTGACCCCGACGCCCAACCTCGGCACCCCGGGCACCGCAACGCCCACGCCTTATCCGCAAGTGACCCCGCCCAGCACGCCCAAAGCCGGCAGCAGTGGCAGCGCGCCCCTGCTGCCGCCGATCGACATGCCCAAGCCACCCAAGGACCAGACCCTGCCGGGGCTGGAGCAGAACGACAACAAGGCCAAGGTCCAGGGTTAATGCCTGAACCGGCCTATGTGGCGAGGGAGCTTGCTCCCGCTCGGCTGCGTAGCGGCCGCATTAGCTGAGTCCGCGTTGTGACGGTTGAAACCGGGTGGTGGCCTTTGGGGCGGCTACGCCACCCAGCGGGAGCAAGCTCCCTCGCCACAGGTTGGGTATCCCGTGGCTCAGATCTGTTGCGCGAGCAATTGTCCGTCGGCCATGCGCAGACGCTTGGACAGCGACACGGCCAGGGCGCGGATGATCTTGGCGGCGATCTTCGGCGCTTCGTTGAGCATCTTCTCCAGGGAGTCCTTGCCCAGGTTGAGCAACTGGCAATCACTGGCCGCCACGCAAGTGGCCGAGCGCCGTTCGCCATCGAGTACCGCCATCTCGCCAAAGGCCCGGCCGCTGCGCAGAGTGGCGATGGTCAGGGGCTGGCCGTCCAGGGTGCTTTTTTGCACGAACACCTGGCCGCTGTGGATGATGCACATGAAGCTGCCGGCATCGCCCTCGCGGAAAATCGCCTGGCCCTGGGCGATGCTGCTGATGCTGAAGTAGCCGGCCGCCGCGTTGAAGTCGGCGGGCAGCAGTTGATCGAACAGGCCGCAGTCCATCAGCCAGTCGCGGATCTCGTTGTTCAGTAAGGTGGGTTCGGACATGGGATCAGGGTCTTTTTCTTGTGTCTGTTGCGCGGGCGCGAGCCCGGTCGGGCATTTGCCGGCGGCGGTCCTGGGTTAAGACAGAAGCGCCGCCGAGAGTTCCTCAGCCCAGGCCCAGAATGTTCAGGACAAAGGCATATTCGAGGGCTACGTCACGTAATCCCTGGTAACGACCGCTCATGCCGCCATGCCCGGCACCCAGTTCGGTCTTGAGCAGCAGCGGGTTGTCGTCGGTCTTGGTGGCCCGCAGCCGGGCCACCCATTTCGCCGCTTCCCAGTACTGCACGCGACTGTCGTTGTAGCCGGCGATCACCAGGGTGGCCGGATAGGCCTGGGCGCGGACGTTCTCGTAGGGCGCATAGGCCTTGATCCGCTCATGGACTTCCGGCTCCTCGGGGTTGCCCCATTCGTCGTATTCGGTGACGGTCAGCGGCAGCTCCGGATCGAGCATGGTGTTGAGCACATCGACGAAGGGCACTTCGGCGATGGCCACCCGGAACAGCTCGGGGCGCTGGTTGAGCACCGCGCCGATCAGCAGGCCGCCGGCGCTGCCGCCGCTGATGGCCAGCTGTTGGGCGCTGGTTCGGCCCTGGGTGATCAGGTGTTCGGCACAGGCGATGAAGTCGCTGAAGGTGTTCTGCTTGTGTTCCTGCTTGCCGGCGCGGTACCAGGCTTCGCCCAGTTCGCCGCCGCCGCGCACGTGGGCGATGGCAAAGGCCACACCGCGATCGAGCAGGCTCAGGCGCGCGTGGGAGAACCAGGGGTCGAGGCTCTCGCCATAGGCGCCGTAGCCGTAGAGGTACAGGGGCGTCGGCCGGCCCAGGCACTCGCGCTTGACCACCAGGCTGATGGGCACCTGGGTGCCGTCGGCCGCGGTGGCCCAGAGGCGCTGGCTGACGTAGGCGTCGGCATCGAAGGGGCCCAGCACCGGGGTTTCCTTGAGCACCTGCTGCTGGCCGTCGGCCAGTTGCAACTGGCGCACCTGGGCCGGGCGATTGAGCGCCTCGTAGCGCAGGCGGATGCGCGAGCTGTAAAACTCCAGGCTGTTCTGCACATGCAGGCTGTAGGCGGCATCCGGCAGTTGCACACGATACGCCGGCAGGCCTTGTGGGTGCACTTCGATGATCGGCAGGCCGCCTTCGCGCAGGCTCAGGGTCATGGCGCCGGCGTTGAGGGTCACGCCATCGAGCATCACCTCGGGGTTGTGCGGCACCAGCAGTTGCCAGTGGTCTTGCTCGGGGATCGCGCCGTTGTCCGCGGCCTGGTAGAGGGCGAAGTTGATGCCTTCGCGATTGCTGCGGATGAACCAGGTCCACTGGCCGTCGAGCTGGCCATGGTCGACATCGTATTCATGGCCTTCGACCCGAGGCGCCATGCAGGTAAAGGGCTGCTCCGGCCGCGCGGCGTCCAGGACCCAGGTCTCGCCGGTGGTCTTGCTGCCCAGGGACAGCAGCAGCTGGCGCTCGGAGCTTGAGCGGTAGCAGTGCAGGAAGAAGCGCCCGTCCGGCTCGTGGAACACTTCTTCGGCGGCCGTGCCGTCCAGGCGGTAGCGCAACAGTTTGTGCGGGCGGTGAGTGTCGTCCAGCTCGCCAAAGAACAGGGTCAGGCTGTCGTTGGCCCAGGTCATGCTGCCATCGCAGTTGTCGAAGGACAGTTCGCTGACCTTGCCGGTGGACAGCTCCTTGACGAACAGGGTGTAGATTTCCTCGCCGGTGGTGTCGAGGCTGTAGGCCAGGCGCTGGTGGTCGGGGCTGATGCTGAAGGCGCCCAGGGAGAAAAAGCCGCCATTGGCCAGGGCGTTGGGGTCCAGCAGCAGTTGCTCGCGGCTTTCGTCGACCGTCAGGCTGTCGTCCGCCGGGCGCGGGCAGCGGTAGTGGCGAGCGTATTCGTCACCGGCGGTGGTGCGGGTGTAGTACAGGTACGGGCCCCAGGGCGATGGCAGGGACAGGTCGGTTTCGAGGATCCGGCCCTTGATCTCCTGGAACAGCGTCTCGCGCAGCGGCGCCTGGTGCGCCAGCTGGGCGTCGAGGTAGCTGTTTTCAGCCTTCAGGTAATCGAGCACCGCGTCGGTGTCGCGTTCCTGCAGCCAGGCATACGGGTCAGCGCCATCGGCCTTGTGGGCAATCGGGGCACTGCTGTCGTTGGCGGGTAAGGGCATGGGTGGCTCTCGGGCGATGACAAATGAGGGCTGGGCAGACGGCGTTGCAGCCTGACACGGCAAAAGTCGTTATCATAAGCGCCTCTTTGCCTGCCTTGCCATGGACACCATGACCGAGAACGACTATCTGATCGCCTGGGGGCTCTATGCCTTCGCCGCCTTGGGCTGCCTGCTGGTGTGGATGCGCCTGACCCGCTGGATGTGGCGCTGGCTGCGCGAGCCGCTGCGTGTGCTGATGGCGGTGCTGCTGTTCAGCCCCACCATCATCGACTCGGTCAAGGATAAATTTGCCCCGGCCATCGCCATCACGGCCCTGGACATCGCCTTCAAGGTGGGCAACAACGCCTGGCGCGCGGTATCCGACCTGTTCATGTACGGCATGATCGCCTTCGGCGTGTACCTGCTGTTCGTGCTGATCCGCTGGCCCATCGAGCGCGCCGCCAGGGAGCGCCGCGAGCGTAATGAAGCGGCGAAAGCCGCGGCCAAGGCCGCCGAAGTCGAGGATGACCAGCCCTTTGGCGGTGCCGGCAACGACCGTTATGGTCGGCCTGCCGCGGGCACTCCCCTGAATACGCGGGTCGAGCCGCGTCTGTAACCTGGCCCCGGCATTCAAGCGAGAGTCCGAGCATGTGTGAGTTATTGGGCATGAGCGCCAATGTACCGACCGATATCGTCTTCAGCTTTACCGGGCTGATGCAGCGCGGTGGCCGTACCGGTCCCCACCGCGACGGTTGGGGCATCGCCTTCTACGAAGGCCGTGGCCTGCGTCTGTTCCAGGACCCGGCGGCCAGCTGCGAGTCGGAAGTGGCCAATCTGGTGCAGCGCTACCCGATCAAGAGCGAAGTGGTGATCGGCCACATTCGCCAGGCCAACGTCGGCAAGGTCTGCCTGGCCAACACCCATCCCTTTGTCCGCGAGCTCTGGGGCCGCAACTGGTGCTTTGCCCATAACGGCCAGCTGGCGGACTTCCAGCCCCGGGCCAGCTTCTATCGCCCGGTGGGGGACACCGACAGCGAGGCGGCGTTCTGCGACTTGCTCAACCGGGTGCGCGAAGCCTTTCCCGAACCGGTGGAAGTCGAGCAACTGCTGCCGATCCTGATCCGGGCCTGCAGCGAATACCGCAGCAAAGGCGTGTTCAACGGGCTGCTCAGTGACGGTGACTGGCTGTTCTGCTTCTGCTCCACCAAGCTGGCGCAGATCACCCGGCGCGCGCCGTTCGGCCCGGCCCGGCTCAAGGATGTCGATGTGATCGTCGACTTCCAGGCGGAAACCACGCCCAACGACGTAGTGACCGTGATCGCCACCGAACCTTTGACCGAAAACGAAACCTGGACCCGCTATCAGCCGGGCCAATGGAGCCTGTGGCGGCGCGGTGAATGCGTCAGCCACGGCCAGACCGAATAAGGACATCTCTATGTTGCTCAGTTATCTGCGGCTGGTGTTGTTCGCCGCCGGCCTGTTGGTCGGTGTGCAAGTGCCGGGTTTCATCAGCGATTACGCCAAGCGTGTGGAAGCCCACTTGATTGAGTCGCAGAACAGCCTGCGGGGCTTCCAGAGCACCGCGCAGCAGTTCTTCAAGGGTGATCTGAATGCCCTGGTGGCCCATTACCGCGCCAGCGAAGACCCGGTGTTTCGCAGCGATGCCGAGAGCCTGAGCGGCTTGCTGCATCGCCAGCTGGCCCTGGACAAGCAATACCAGGCCATGCAGGGCCCCTGGTACATCCGCCTGCTGCAAGTGGCCCTGGCGCCCGACCCGGATATCCGCAAGGAAACCTGGGACGGCTACAGCTACCAGATCCTGCTGACCCCGGAAGCGATGATCTGGGGCATGAGCGGCGCCATGCTGCTGTCCTTCGGCCTTGAGTGCCTGTACCGCCTGATCGATTGGGTGGTCCTGGGTGGCCGGCGCCTGCGCCAGAGCCGTCCCATCGAGGAACGCGACCTCAAGGGCCTCTGATCTCTGTAGGAGCCGGCTTGCCGGCGAAGGGGCCTGCAAGTCCTGCGCCTGGCTGCAGATCGCTTTCGCTGGCAAGCCAGCTCCTGCGAGGGGGGGGGAGGGCGATGTTTACTGCGGGGCGATCAGTACCAGGTAATCCTCGCCGACCTGCTGCCCATAGCGCTGCACCACGCGCTGGCACAGCTGCACGATGTCCTCCACCAATTCCACGCCGACCCGCCACGACACCACCACCTGCAGGTTGGGCGGGCGCTGGTCGATGGCCAGCAGGGTCAGTTCGCCGCGGGCCAGCTCTTCGCGCACCAGCACCGGCGGCAGGGCGCCAATGCCGAAGCCGTCGCGCAGCAGGCGAGTGATGGCCGATACCGAGTTCACGCAATTGAGCCGTGGCGCCAGTACCCCGTTGGCCTGCATCAGGCTCAGCACCTGCTGGTGGGGCAGGGAGTTCTTCGAGTAGGTGATGATCCGCTCCTGGGCCAGTTCGGCCAGGCTGGCGTAGTCGCGGTTGTAGATCGAATTGCTGGCGGCGATCCAGCCCACCGGGTGGCTGGCCACTTCCAGGCTGCGGATGCTTTCCTGGCGCAGCAGGTCGGTCTGCAGCACCAGGTCGAGGAAGCCTTTTTGCAACTGGTCGCACAGATTCAGCGAAGTGTCGGCCACCAGCTCGATTTCCACTTGCGGGTAGTGGTCCATCAGTTCCGTCACCAGGGGGCTGAGCCAGGTATGGATCACCGTGTCCATGACCCCGATGCGCATCCGTCCGACCTTGCTCGACGGCGCCTCGATGGACTGTTTCAGCAGGTGCAGGGTGTCGAGCATCTGTTCGGCGTGCTCCAGCACCTTGAGCCCTTGCGGGGTCAGGCTGACGCCCCGGGAATCGCGCAGGAACAGCTTGACCCCCAGTTCGCCTTCCAGCACCGCGATGCGGCTGGAGATCGCTGCCTGGGTGGTGAAGAGTTTTTCCGCGGTGAGGCTGAAGCTCTTGAGCCGCGCCACCCAGACGAAGGTTTCGAGAAACTTGAGATTCATGGGATCAACTTTTCTTATGCCTTGGGGCGGTTTTTATTAGTTGGACGCGTCGGGCGTCCGAGTCGAAGAATGCGCCAACCCAAGATATGCGTCGTCTGGGCCCAGAACAACACCAATAAATCACCCTGGAGATCGCCATGAGTGCGCCCGAAACCCTGGCCGCCAAGGCCCCGCGCCGCCCCGGTCCGTTTGACTGGTACCGGGATGTAAACCAGCAGGAACGCCGCACCTTCTGGAGCTGCAAGATCGGTTATGGCCTGGATGGCATGGACACCCAGATGCTCAGCTTCGTGATCCCGACCCTGATCGCGCTGTGGGGCATCACCTCCGCCGAAGCTGGCCTGATCCATACCAGCACCTTGCTGGCCTCCGCCCTGGGAGGCTGGATCGCCGGGATTCTCTCCGACCGCATCGGTCGGGTGCGTACCTTGCAACTCACGGTGCTGTGGTTCGCGTTTTTCACCTTTCTCTGCGGCCTGGCCCAGAACTACCAGCAGTTGCTGATCGCCCGGACCCTGATGGGCTTCGGCTTCGGTGGCGAATGGACCGCCGGCGCGGTGCTGATCGGCGAGGTGATTCGCGCCAAGAACCGTGGCAAGGCGGTGGGCATGGTGCAGTCCGGCTGGGCGCTGGGCTGGGGCCTGACGGCGATCCTCTATGCGCTGCTGTTCTCCTGGCTACCGCCGGAAGACGCCTGGCGCGGGCTGTTTCTGCTGGGCATCCTGCCGGCGATCTTCGTGATCTTCGTCCGCCGCCTGGTCAAGGATCCCGAGGTCTACCGGGAAACCCGCGCCCGTGAGAAACCCAGCAACCCGGCGCGGTTCTACGAGATCTTCGCCCCGGGGATCCTCAGCACCACCCTGCGTGCGTCGTTGCTGGCAGCCGGCGCCCAGGGCGGCTACTACGCCATCACCTTCTGGCTGCCGACCTTTCTCAAGACCGAGCGCGGCCTCAGCGTGCTGAGCACCGGCGGCTACCTGGCCATGGTGATCGCCGGCTCCTATGTGGGTTACGTGGTCAGCGCCTACCTGACCGACATTCTCGGGCGCAAGAAGAACTTCGTGCTGTTCGCCGCGGGGTCTTTCACCATCGTCCTGCTGTACACGCAGATGCCGGTGAGCAACGCGGTAATGCTCTGGCTGGGCTTTCCCCTGGGCTTCTTCGCTTCGGGGATCTTCAGCGGCATGGGGGCTTTTCTCACCGAGCTGTTCCCCACCCGCATCCGCGGTTCCGGCCAGGGTTTCTGCTACAACAGCGGCCGGGCGCTGGCGGCGCTGTTTCCGCTGCTGATCGGCCTGCTCAGCCAGCACGTGCCCCTGAGCGTGGCCATCGGCACGTTCGCCGCGGTGTCCTACGGCGTGGTGGTGCTGGCGGCCCTGAGCCTGCCGGAAACCCGCGGCAAGGAACTTGAGGCGCACTAACTGATAATCTGCGCGGGCATTGCGCGACAGCCCTGCAGCTGACCCACAACAAGAACCACAGGAGCACCGACCATGAGCCGCCTGTTATTGAATTGCGACATCGGCGAGAGCTTTGGCAACTGGACCCTGGGCCTGGATGCCGAAGTCATGCCCTTTATCGACTGCGCCAACATTGCCTGCGGCTTTCATGCCGGCGACCCGGGCATCATGCGCAAGACCGTGGCCCTGGCCCTGGCCAATGGCGTGCGCATCGGCGCGCACCCGGCCTATCAGGACCTGGCCGGTTTCGGCCGCCGCTCCATGAGCTATTCGCCCGAGGAAATCCAGGATCTGCTGCACTACCAGATCGGCGCGCTGGACGGCATCTGCCGGGCCCAGGGCGCACGGGTCAGCTACGTCAAACCCCATGGCGCGATGTACAACGACATGATGGCCAAGCCAGCCCAGTTGCGGGCGGTGATCCAGGCGGTGGCGGCCTATGATCCGCAGCTGCCGCTGATGCTCATGGCCACCCGCGACAACAGCGCGGCCCGGGCCCTGGGCGACGAATACGGTGTGACCCTGTGGTTTGAGGCCTTTGCCGATCGCGCCTACGACAACGCCGGGCACCTGGTGTCGCGGCAACTGCCGGGGGCGGTGCACCACGACTCGGCCACCATCATCGAGCAGGCCCTGACCATTGCCCGGGGCGAGCCCTTGACCGCCAGCGACGGCAGCGCCTTGCTGCTGCAGGCCGACACCCTGTGCGTGCACGGCGACAACGCCAGTTCGGTGGCCGCGGTGCAGCGCATTCGCCAGGCCCTGAACCAGCAGTCCGGCCTATGAAGCCACAGGTTGAAGTCGTCGCCATCGACTGCCTGATGGTGCGCCTGTTCGAGGTGATCGCCGAGGACAACATGCCCTGGATGCTGGCCGCCGCCGAAGGGCTGCGGCGGGCCTTTGGCGAGTCTCTGGTCGATCTGGTGCCGTCCTATACCACGCTGATGGTGCATTACGACCTGCTGGCCCTGAGTCCAGCCGAGGCCCGGCAGCGGATCGAGGTCGCCTTGACCGATCTGGCGCCCGGCACCACCGGGGCCGGGCGCGAGCATGTGCTGCCGGTGTGGTACGACCCCAGTGTCGGGCCGGAGCTGGCGCTGTTGTCCCGCCGCAGCGGGCTGTCGGTGGCCGAGGTGATCCAGCGTCACAGCCAGCGTGAATATCAAGTGTTTGCCCTGGGCTTCGCGCCCGGATTCGCCTTCATGGGGCTGGTGGAAGAAGCGCTGGCGACGCCGCGGCTGAACACCCCGCGCAAGCGGGTGGCGGCGGGCAGCGTGGGGATTGCCGAGCGACAGACCGCCGCTTACCCGGTGGTATCGCCGGGGGGCTGGAACCTGATCGGCCGTACCCCGAGCCGCCTGTTCGATCGCGAGCGCGACGGCTACAGCCTGATGCAGCCGGGGGACCGGGTGCGCTTTGCCGCGGTGGACCGAAGCGAGTTCCTGCGCCTGGGGGGCGATGACACGCCACTGGAGGTGTCGGCATGAGCCGCTTGATGATCGAGGCCAGCACCCCGCTGTGCCTGCTGCAGGATGCCGGGCGTTTTGGCGTGCGCCATTTGGGCGTGACCCAGGGCGGGGCGCTGGATTGGGTGTCGATGTCCTGGGCCAACTGGCTGCTGGGCAATGCCCTGGATGCGCCGGTGGTGGAAATCACCCTGGGCGGCTTCACCCTGTTGGCCGAGGACTATTGCCTGCTGGCCCTGGCCGGGGCCGACCTTGGGGCTTATGTCGATGAACGACCGTTGAGCCCGGGGCGCAGTTTCATCCTGCAAAAGGGCCAGCGTCTGCGCTTTACCCAACCCTTCCTGGGCGCTCGGGCCTACCTGGCGGCGCCGGGTGGTTTCGATGCGCCCAAGGTCCTGGGCAGTTGCGCCAGCGTGCAGCGCGAGGCCCTTGGCGGGCTCGACGGTTACGGCCGGGCGCTGAGCGAGGGTGGGGTACTGAGCTATTCGGGCACTGGTGGGGCGCTCAAGAGCCTGACGGCTGCGCAGTTGCCGGATTGGCAATCCGCTGCACCGCTGGAGGTGATCCTCGGCGCGCAGATCGGCCAGTTCAGCGGCCTGAGCCTGTTCGATGCCTTCAATAGCACCTGGACCCTGGACAGCCGCGCCGATCGCATGGGCGCGCGCTTGCTCGGGCCGACCTTGCAGTATCAGGGCCGGCCGATGATTTCCGAGGGCATTCCCCTGGGGGCGATCCAGGTGCCGCCGGACGGCCAGCCGATCGTCCTGCTCAACGACCGGCAGACCATTGGCGGCTATCCGCGCTTGGGGGCCTTGACCCCGTTATCCCTGGCGCGGCTGGCGCAGTGCTTGCCGGGCGGCGAAGTGCGATTGACGCCGGTGGTGCAGGAAACGGCGCATCGGCAGCAGGTGGCGTTCTTGCGCAGGTTTGGGTAGTGGCTGAAGGCGGCCGCTTCGCGACCGTTCGCAGCCTGCGGAAGCGGCTACAGGGGGCTCTGTAGCTGCTGTCGAGCCATGGCGAGGCTGCGAAAAGGCCCGCAAGGCCGCGCTTACTTGGACAGGAAACGCATGCCTTCTTCCAGGCCACGCAAGGTCAGCGGGTACATCTGGTCTTCGATCAACTCGCGCACGATGTTGGTCGAGGCGGTGTAGCCCCAGGTGTCCTTCGGGTAGGGGTTGATCCAGATGAGCTTCTTGTACTTCTCCATGAAGCGCTGCATCCACACATAACCGGCCTCTTCGTTCCAGTGTTCGACGCTGCCGCCGGCCTGGGTGATTTCATAGGGGGCCATGGCGGCATCGCCGACGAAGATCACCTTGTAGTCGGCACCGTACTTGTGCAGCAGGTCCTGGGTGGAGGTGCGTTCCGAGCCGCGACGCAGGTTGTTCTTCCACACCGATTCATAGATGAAGTTGTGGAAGTAGTAGTACTCCAGGTGCTTGAACTCGGTCTTGCAGGCCGAGAACAGCTCCTCGCAGATCTTCACGTGGGCATCCATGGAGCCGCCGATGTCGAACAGCAACAGCAGCTTGATGTTGTTGCGCCGTTCCGGGCGCATCTGGATGTTCAGCAGCCCGGCGTCGCGAGCGGTGTGGTCGATGGTGCCGTCGATGTCCAGCTCGTCCGCGGCGCCCTGGCGCGCGAACTTGCGCAGGCGGCGCAGGGCCACCTTGATGTTGCGGGTGCCCAGTTCCACCGAGTCGTCGAGGTTCTTGTACTCGCGCTGGTCCCAGACTTTCACCGCCTTGCCCTGGCGCTTGCCGGCGTCGCCGACGCGAATGCCTTCCGGGTTGAAGCCGCCGGAGCCGAAGGGGCTGGTGCCGCCGGTGCCGATCCACTTGTTGCCGCCGGCGTGGCGTTCCTTCTGTTCTTCCAGGCGTTTCTTGAACTCTTCGATGAGCTTGTCCAGGCCGCCCAGGGACTGGATCTGCGCCCGTTCCTCATCCGTCAGCGAACGCTCGAATTCCTTGCGCAGCCAATCCTCGGGGATCAGCGCCTGCAGGTGGTCGTCGAGTTTTTCCAGGCCGTTGAAGTAGGCGCCGAAGGCCCGGTCGAACTTGTCGAAATGCCGTTCGTCCTTCACCAGGATCGCCCGGGCCAGGTAGTAGAACTCGTCCATGTCGGCGAAGGTCACGCGCTGCTTGAGCGCGTTGATCAGGTCCAGCAGTTCGCGCACCGACACCGGCACCTTGGCCGCGCGCATTTCATTGAACAGGTTGAGCAGCATGACTATCGCTCTCTAATGATCCAGGGGTCTGTTCAAAAGCCCGCCGAGCGGCGATCAGGCAAGGCAGAAACAGCTAAGGAGGCGGTGTTTAGCGAGCTAAATGAGCATTCCGAACCGGTTTCTAACACAGCATGATCGACGCGCAGGCAGCTTCTGGGCAGAGCCTAACGACTACCGCGACGGCTCATGAAGGCCAGGCGTTCCAGCAACTGCACGTCCTGCTCGTTCTTCACCAGCGCGCCGGCCAGGGGCGGGATGGCCTTGGTCGGATCGCGTTCGCGCAGCACCGCCTCGCCGATGTTGTCGGCCATCAAGAGCTTGAGCCAGTCCACCAGTTCCGAGGTCGAGGGCTTCTTCTTCAGGCCCGGCACCTTGCGCACGTCGAAGAACACGTCCAGGGCTTCGCTGACCAGGTCCTTCTTGATGTCCGGGTAGTGCACGTCGACGATCTTCTGCAGGGTGGCGCGATCGGGGAAGGCGATGTAGTGGAAGAAGCAGCGACGCAGGAAGGCGTCCGGCAGTTCCTTCTCGTTGTTGGAGGTAATGATGATGATCGGCCGCTGCTTGGCCTTGATGGTCTCGTCGATCTCGTAGACGTAGAACTCCATCTTGTCGAGCTCTTGCAGCAGGTCGTTGGGGAACTCGATGTCGGCCTTGTCGATCTCGTCGATCAAGAGGATTACCCGCTCCTCGGATTCGAAGGCTTCCCAGAGCTTGCCCTTCTTCAGGTAGTTGCGGATGTCGTGGACCTTGTCCACCCCCAGCTGCGAGTCGCGCAGGCGGCTGACCGCGTCGTACTCGTACAGACCCTGGTGGGCCTTGGTGGTGGACTTGATGTGCCAGGTGATCAGCTTGGCGCCGAAGGATTCGGCCAGTTGCTCGGCGAGCATGGTCTTGCCGGTGCCGGGTTCGCCCTTGACCAGCAGCGGACGCTCCAGAGTGATGGCGGCGTTGACTGCCAGCTTCAGGTCATCGGTGGCGACGTATGCGCTGGTGCCTTCGAACTTCATCTGCAATTCCTCGAACGGTGACGGCGAGCTGCCCGGGGCAGGTCGGTTGAATTGATGCGATGCGCGACTATAACGCGGCGCCCGGTCGACTGTGAACGTAGACGCCCCATTCAGTCTCTGAATGGAGCGTCACGGGGTGACTCAGTCAGTCGAGGGCTTGGGCTGTTCATAGCGGGCGTTGAAGGCCTGG
Source organism: Pseudomonas sp. Os17 (assembly GCF_001547895.1). Classification (NCBI taxonomy): domain Bacteria; kingdom Pseudomonadati; phylum Pseudomonadota; class Gammaproteobacteria; order Pseudomonadales; family Pseudomonadaceae; genus Pseudomonas; species Pseudomonas sp. Os17. The sequence goes on from NZ_AP014627.1 coordinate 1,690,382, forward strand.
ATGAAACCGTTGCGCAAAATCTGCAAAAACGCAGAGAACGCGCTGATATCTTGCGGGTGCACGTTGCCGCTGAGCTCGACCCGGGTGGCGAACTGGTTCTTGCGCTGGTTCTTCAGCAGGGTTTCGCTGGCCCCCACCAGGGCCTCCCATACCGAGCGGAAAATGCTCTTGTTGCGGTTCTCCACGTCCTGCTGCCAGTTGAAGACTTCCACGTCCCGCAGCAGCGGCTTGATATAGCCATGCAGTTGGCCCTTGTCGGCCTGGGCTTCGATCACCACGTCGCCGTGTCCGGCATTGAAGTCGAACTTGCCGTAGGCCGAGGCGAAGTCGTTGAAACGTTTGAGTTCGATATCCCGGGCCCGCAGACGGAATTCGAAGTCCTCGAAATTGCTCAGGGGGTCGAAGGTGGCGGTGCTTTCCATGGGGGCCTGGCCTTGCAGCAAGGCCTTGCCGTCGAAGCGCGCGTCGCGCTTGCCCTGGCTGTCGACCACGTTGGTCAGGTTGTAGAAGCTGGCGTTGACCTGGGTGGCACCGATGTTCACCGGCGGCGTGGAGCTGAAGTTGCGAAAGTGGATCTTGCCGTCCTCGATCCGCAGTTCGTCGAGGGTGATGGGCAGCAGCTTGCCCAACTGCGCCCGCCAGTCGGTGCCGGCACCGGTCTGCGAGGCCTGCTGGTCGGCGCCGCCATCGACGAAGTTCAGCTCCGGCTGGACGAACAGCGCCTTGGCCACCACGGCGTGGTCGTACCACAGCGAATGCCAGCTCACCGAGAGGTCGATCAGCGGTGCCTTGACGAAGGGCACCGGCACCTTGCCGCTGACCTTGATGATCTCCAGTCCGTTGATGCGGTAGGCACCGCGCCACAGGGCCAGGTCGATGTCGCTGATGCGTCCGCGGTAGTCGCCCATGTCCGCCAGCTTGTCGTTCAGGTAGTCGCGCACCAGGTAGGGCAGGGCAATGTGCAGGCTCACCAGCACCACCGCCAGGCTTGCCAGGGTCCACAGGGGCCAACGATAACGAGCTTTCATGATCAGCAGTCTCCGGCCGTATAAAGGCATTGACTGCCCGCGATCGCAGTCGTTCGGCGCGACTGGACGCTCAAGGGCACCAGGCATACCCTTGGGAACTTCTTCACTGCTGCATAAGGACCCAGCCATGAGCCGAATTTTTGCTGACAACGCCCATTCCATCGGTAATACGCCCTTGGTGCAGATCAACCGCATCGCCCCGCGCGGGGTGACCATCCTGGCCAAGATCGAAGGGCGCAACCCGGGCTACTCGGTGAAGTGCCGGATCGGCGCCAACATGATCTGGGACGCCGAAAGCAGCGGCAAGCTCAAGCCGGGGATGACCATCGTCGAGCCCACTTCGGGCAACACCGGGATCGGCCTGGCCTTCGTTGCAGCGGCTCGTGGCTACAAACTGATGCTGACCATGCCGGCGTCCATGAGCATCGAGCGGCGCAAGGTGCTCAAGGCCCTGGGTGCGGAGCTGGTGCTGACCGAGCCGGCCAAGGGCATGAAGGGAGCGATTGAAAAGGCCGCCGAGATCCTGGCCAGCGATCCGTCCAAGTACTTCATGCCGCAGCAGTTCGACAATCCGGCCAACCCGGCGATCCACGAGAAAACCACCGGTCCGGAAATCTGGAACGACACCGACGGCGCCGTGGACGTGCTGGTGGCCGGGGTCGGCACCGGCGGCACCATCAGCGGCGTGTCGCGCTACATCAAGAAGACCCAGGGCAAACCTATCCTGTCGGTGGCGGTGGAGCCGGCGACTTCGCCGGTGATCAGCCAGAAGCTTGCCGGTGAAGAGATCAAGCCCAGCCCCCACAAGATCCAGGGCATCGGTGCCGGCTTCGTGCCGAAGAACCTCGACCTGGCCATGGTCGACCGGGTGGAGCTGGTGACCGATGAAGAGTCCAAGGCCATGGCCCTGCGCCTGATGCAGGAAGAGGGGATTCTCTGCGGGATTTCCTGCGGTGCGGCAATGGCGGTGGCGGTGCGTCTGGCGGAAACCCCGGAAATGCAGGGCAAGACCATCGTGGTGATCCTGCCGGACTCCGGCGAGCGCTATCTGTCGAGCATGCTGTTCAGCGACCTGTTCACCGAGCAGGAAAACCAGCAGTAACGCACCCCGGGCATTCGTCGGCAGGCACCGACGTGCCGGCGAATGCTGATCCACATCAGGCAAGGGCCTGGTCGCTTGTGCTACTTAAGCGCCTTTGTTGCACGACCGTTAACACTGAATGTTGAGTCGTGCGGGTTTTTCCAGGGTCCAGGAGTGTTTATCATTGCCGGCTGCCAGGTCGGGTGAACACTCCCCACAGGTGCCTATTTCCAAGGAGTCGTTGCATGAGCTTTTCCTTTGCCGCCAAGTTCGCGGTGTTGTCGCTGTTCGTCGGCAGCATCCTTTACGTGCATCTGCGCGGCAAGGCGCGTCTGCCGGTACTGCGCCAGTTCGTCAACCATTCGGCGCTGTTCGCCCCCTACAACGCATTGATGTACCTGTTCTCCGGGGTGCCTTCCAAGCCTTACCTGGATCGCAGCAAGTTCCCCGAGCTGGATATCCTGCGGGACAACTGGCAGGTGATCCGCGAAGAGGCCATGCATCTGTTCGATGAGGGCTACATTCGTGCGGCCGAGAAGAACAACGATGCCGGCTTCGGTTCGTTCTTCAAGAAGGGCTGGAAGCGCTTCTACCTCAAGTGGTACGACAAGCCGCTGCCTTCGGCCGCTGCCCTGTGCCCCAAGACCGTCGAGCTGGTGAGCGCCATTCCCAACGTCAAGGGTGCGATGTTCGCGCTGCTGCCCGGTGGCAGCCACCTGAACCCGCACCGCGATCCCTTTGCCGGTTCCCTGCGTTATCACCTGGGCCTGTCGACCCCCAACTCCGATGCCTGCCGGATTTTCGTCGATGGCGAGGAATACGCCTGGCGCGACGGTGAAGACGTGATGTTCGACGAAACCTATGTGCACTGGGTGAAGAACGAAACCGAAACCACCCGGGTGATCCTGTTCTGCGACATCGAACGGCCGTTGAGCAGCCCGCTGATGACCCGCATCAACCGCTGGGTCAGCGCCCAGTTGGGGCGTGCCACCGCGCCGCAGAACCTCGACGACGAGCGCGTCGGCGGAATCAACCAGGCCTACGCCTGGAGCAAGCGCTTCAGCGACAGCTTCAGTGGCGTGGTCAAGCAGTGGAAGCGCCGTAACCCCAAGCTCTACCGCATTCTGCGTCCGGTGCTGGCGGTGCTGGTGCTGGTCCTGTTGTGGAAGTGGTTGTTCGGATAAATCTTGCAACGCATCTCGGGCGCTGGTTATAGTCGGCGCCCTGTGAGTCCTGCAACTCACGTTCCTCCTCTTCGAGAACCATCGGCACATGGCTTTTTCCCCTCTCAACGCGGTAGTGCTTTCAGCGGTCAACGCTGGCGTCGTGCCGTGCGGGAATCAGCAGCCTGTGCAGATCGGTCAGTACCCCCCACCTGTCAGTAGCACGCCGGTGTACGCAGTCGTATCACCGCCGGGCGTTGGCTTTTCGGGCTGATCAGCATCGCTGCTGTTCCCGGTGCCCGCCTGAACCAAACACTACTGAACTTCAGCCTCGGCTGAATTGGCTTCTTGCCTGATTACAGGTGGTATTCATGTTGCTCATTTGCAAAAAATCCGCGTTGGCGGCGGCTTCCACGAGCCTGTTCGTCCTGCTCTGGAGCAGTGGCGCGATCTTCTCCAAATGGGGGCTGGCCCATGCTTCGCCCTTTGCCTTCCTGCTGTTGCGTTTTGCCCTCGCCTTGATCGGCCTGGTGCTGCTCATGCCCCTGCTCAAGCTGCGGCTGCCTCGGGGGCGCCGGGCCATGGGCGTTGCCATGGCCACCGGCCTGGTGCTGCTGGGGGCCTACCAGATCTTCTACATCCTGGCCCTGGACCTGAAGGTCACCCCCGGCGTGATGGCCACCATCATGGGGGTGCAACCGATCCTCACTGTGGTGCTGATGGAGCGCCAGCGCTCCTGGAGCCGCCTGTTCGGCCTCGGCCTGGGGCTCGCCGGGCTGATCATGGTGGTGTACCAGGGGATCGGGATGGCGGGGATATCCGTCTCCGGCATGCTCTGCGGCCTGCTGGCCCTGGTCAGCATGACGGCCGGTTCGATCATGCAGAAGCGCATCACCGACAACCCCTTGGGCACCCTGCCGGTGCAGTACCTGGCGGGCCTGTTGCTGTGCGCGCTGTTCGTGCCGTTCCAGCCATTTCACGTCGAGTACAGCGCCGGCTTCGTGATTCCGCTGCTGTGGATGGCTCTGGTGGTGTCGGTGCTGGCCACCCTGTTGCTGTACCGCTTGATCGCTCAGGGCAACCTGGTGAACGTCACCAGCCTGTTCTATCTGGTGCCGGCGGTGACCGCATTGATGGACTTCGTGTTTTTCGGCAATCGTCTGGCCTGGCTGAGCCTGATGGGCATGGGGTTGATCATTGTCGGCCTGGTCTTCGTGTTCCGTAAGAGCGCCTGACCGTTGCGGGCGACGATCTTCAGGGTGGTCGCCAGGCGTGCGGCCGAGCGCAATGCTCGGTCGCTTTTGCCCATCATTGATTCAATTAATGATCGACTATAAGCAAGAATAGTGGCTAGATGCCACTATCGTCGTGTAGTTCTTTGCCGGTCAATAAAGGTCTGATTTCAAACCTTGCATGTGCACCTAATGAGCGACTGAAGCGAACCCTCAAGGTTCTTTTGATAACCAGATGCTTGGACTTTTTTGTTGGTATTCCAAATTCGTCCATCAGACAAACCTGAAAAACTAAAGCCGGTACCTAGACTGACGACATAGTCCTTAAACAAAGGAGAGTCAGTATGAACGCAACGTTCGCTTCAACCGCTTTCGGTTTGCTTTTGGGACTGTCCAGCAGCTGCTTCGCCGCTGCTCCCGTGGCGCAAGGCGTCATCCGTTTTACCGGCAGTATTGTCGAGTCCAATTGCGCGTCCAGCGCTGCCAGCACCGGCTTGAGCCTGCGCCAGTGCCCTCAGGGTTCACGGGGTGGGGCGATTGACGTGACCCGAGTCGGGACCCGTGTCAGCGCGGTGGAGCGTTCTGCGGTCAAGCTCAAGCTCCTGGCCGACAGTGGTTCCCAGGGCCGCTACTACGACCAGCAGTACGCCTTCGTCGATCAGTCCGGCAAGGCGGTGACCTCCGGCACCTACCTGATTACCCTCAGCGTTCCATAGGGCCACCGCCAGCGTTGCGACTCGGAGCTGCGGCCTCCCGAGTCGCAGGCTGATCAGAACCCGGCAGTGCTTCAGGCCGCCGATTTTGCCCCGGGCCGCAGCACCAGCCACAGCGCCACGCCAATCAGCGCACCGCCATACAGGTGCGCCATGGACAGCGGCTCATCCAGCAGCAAGGCCCCCCACAACACGCCGAACGGCGGAATCATGAAGGTCACGGTCATCGAGCGCACCGGACCTATGGCGCTGAGCAGGCGGAAATACAGCACGTAGGCGAAGGCCGTGCAGCCTAGCCCCAACCCCAGCAACGACAGCCACACGCTCCAGCCACCCCAACTGGCCGGCGGCTGGCTGATGGCGTTGTAGGCGAACAGCGGCAACAGCAGCAGGCAGGCTCCGAGCATGCTGCCCAGGGCCGACAGGCGACTGTCCAGGCCGCCGGCCTGATCCAGCCAGCGCCGGGCGAGGAACCCGGCAAAGCCGTAGCAGGTGGTGGCCATCAGGCAGGACAGGGCGCCCAGCAGCAGGTCATGGTCGAAGGCCACGGGGCCGGCGCGGGTCAGGATGCCGACGCCGAACAGGCCCAGGCAGACCCCGGCGATCTTGCTCAGGCTCAGCCGCTCATGAAAGAACAGTCCGCCGATCAGCACCCCCATCAAGGGCGTGGTGGCATTGAAGATCGCCGAGTAGCCGGCGGGCAGCACCTGGGCTGCCACCGAATACAGGGTGGCCGGTATGCCGGAGTTGATCACGCCGAGCAGCAGCACGGTCTTGAGCTTGCCGCGAAAGTTCCAGTCGATCCGCATCAGCGCCAGCATCACCAACAGCCCGAGGGCGGCGATCGACACCCGGAAGAATGCAGTGGGCACGCTGCCCAGCACCGGGGCGATGATGCGCATGAACAAGAAGCTCGCGCCCCAGATGGCGGCCAGCGACAACAGGCGCAAGAGATCGACAAGTCTCACGGCAATTTCCTTGATTGAAGGGCGGCGATGTTGCCCAGAGCCTGGGTCCATGGCAAACCCTATCGCACTTGCTACAGGATAAATCGTGTGACCAGCCCGTTGAGGTCCACCGCCAGGCGCGACAATTCCTGGCTGGCGGCGGAGGTCTGGGTGGCGCCCGCAGCCGTCTGGGTCGACAGGTCGCGGATGTTCACCAGGCTGCGGTCCACATCCCGGGCCACCAGCGCCTGCTGCTCGGCGGCACTGGCGATCACCAGGTTGCGCTGGCTGATCTGTGAGATCGCCCCGGTGATCTTCTCCAGCGCGCTGCCGGCGCCGTTGGCCTGCTGCAGGGTTTGCCCGGCCTGTTCGGCGCTGGTCTGCAGGGCGCTGACGGTGGCGTCGGTGCCGTGCTGGATACGGTTGATCATCTGTTCGATTTCTTCGGTGGAATCCTGGGTGCGTTGCGCCAGTGAACGCACTTCGTCGGCCACCACGGCAAAGCCACGGCCGGCCTCGCCAGCCCGGGCCGCCTCGATCGCGGCATTCAGCGCCAGCAGGTTGGTCTGTCCGGCAATGGCCCGAATCACCTCCAGCACTTTGCTGATGTCCTGGGCCTGGGACGCCAGCCCCTGGGCCTGTTCCGACGCCCCCAGCACTTCGCTGACCAGTTGCTGGATCGACTCGATGGTCTGGCTGACCTGATGATGGCCGTGGCGGCTGTCCTGGTCCGAGGCTTGGGAGGCCTCGGCGCTGGAGACGGCGTTGCCGGCCACTTCATCCACCGCCGCGCTCATTTGCGTGACCGCGGTGGCGGCCTGCTCGATTTCATCGTTCTGCAACTGCAGGCCGCGGGTGCTCTGTTCCATCACCGCGCTCATTTCCTCGGCGGCCGAGGCCAGTTGCTGGGACGACTCGGCGATGCCACGGATGGTCGAGCGCAGGTTGTCTTGCATGCCGGCCAGGGCCGTCAGCAGTTGCGCCGGCTCGTCCCGGCCCTGGCCATTGACGTCCTGGGTCAGGTCGCCGGCAGCGATGGTCCGGGCGATCGCCAGGGCCTGGGCCAGGGGCGCGGTGATGCTGCGGGTCAGTAGCCAGGCCAGGAACAGGGTGCTGGCCAGGGCGATGGCAATGATGATGCCGACGATCCACTGTGAGCGCTCATAGAGCCTGGCGACCTCCTCGGCGGCGGTATCGGCGCCGTTCTGGTTGAACTGGATCAGCTCTTCCAGGGTGCTGTCCAACTGGCTGCCCAGGGGCGCCAGCTCGACGTTGAGTCGGGTGTAGGCCTGCTCCTTAAGGCCGCCATCGATCTGCTGGATGATTTCCTGCAGAAGGGTCGTGTACTGGGCAATGGTGTTTTTCAGCCGTTCCAGCAGCGCCGCTTCCTGCTCGCTGGTCAGCAGGGCCTTGTGCTGTTCCAGGCGTTGGGCCAGCTCCAGGCGTTCGTCGGCGATCATGCGCTTGCTTTTTTCCCGGCTCAGAGGCTGGTCATTGACCAGCAGTCGCAGCGCTTCCAGGCGGATGGTGGCGATATTGGCGGCGCTGTCATGGATGTTCTCGATGCTGGGCATCCACGAGGCCTCGATGACTTTTGCACTTTCGCGCAGGGTTGCCATCTGCCCCAGGCAGAACAGCCCGACTGTCACCAGCAAGGCGGCCAGAACCGCAAAACTGAGGCTGGCTCGCAAGCCGATTCGAATATTCCTGATCGACATCATGTGCTCCTTGAATACATTAAAAAAACATTCGGCCCTCGCTGATTTAGCGCTGTTGTTAGGGGAGGGTGGGCGCTTTATATGGCAAAGTGCCATCATGTTGAAAGGCCCTGAATAGAGGCTTTTCCCCGATAGTCATGGGGTTTTTTCGGCAACGGGAGCCCTTTTTTCGCGACCAGCTTGCCCAGCTCATGAGGCCTTCACGCCGCGTACTGGAAGGCCTGCGGGTGAATCGATAAAGCCCGGGCTTTGCCGACTAGAGGGTTTTTTATTGACCGAACGGTCGATTTAAAAAAATTGCCGGCAATCGTCAGCAAAGATTTCCCGGCTCGGCGGATCGGGCGAAAAAATGCGCTTCTCCTCGGGTCGTTTCACTGGCTAAGCTCTGGCATCGCAAATTCCCGCAGAGGTCTACTTATGCCGCAGTCATGGCCCGCCGCCGATATCGCTCGAATGATCCTCGATGGCTTCGACGACTACCGCGAGCACTTCCGCCAGATCACCGACGGTGCCCGGCAACGCTTCGAGCAGGCGCAGTGGCAGGAAGCGCAGAAGGCCTCGGCGGCGCGCATCAATCTCTATGAGGAGAAGGTCGGGCAAACCGTGACCGGCCTGCATCAGGCCTTCAGTGACGACGCGTTGATGGATGTGGCGCAGTGGCCGCTGGTGAAAAGCGCCTACATCAGCCTGATCGACCTGCGCTTTGACGATGAGCTGTCCGAGACCTGGTACAACTCGATCTTCTGCGGCCTGTTCAGCCACGACCTGATCAGCGACGGCTGCATGTTCATCCACACCACCCGGCCCAGCCTGCGCCGGGCCCGAGCCGCGCAGACCCGCAGCTACCAGCCCCAGGGCAACCTGTCGGCGATGCTCGAACAGGTGTTTGCCGACTACCGTTTCAGCGAGGACTATGCCGATCTGGCGGGCGACCTGCGGCGCCTGGAGGCGCAATTGCGGGAGAACCTGCCGGACTGGGTGTGCAAGGACCCGGAGCTGACCCTGGAGCTGTTCTCCTCGGTGCTCTATCGCAACAAGGGCGCCTACCTGGTGGGGCGCATCTTCACCCATGAAGAGCAGTGGCCGCTGGTGATCCCGCTGCTGCACCGCGAAGGCCGGGGCATCCAGATCGATGCGTTGATCACCGACGAGGCCGATGTCTCGATCATCTTCTCCTTCACCCGTTCGTACTTCATGGTGGATGTGCCGGTGCCGGCGGAATTCATCGGCTTTCTCAAGCGCATCCTGCCGGGCAAGCACATCGCCGAGCTGTACACCTCCATCGGCTTCTACAAGCACGGCAAGTCGGAGTTCTACCGCGCCCTGATCAACCACCTGGCCAGCACCGACGACCGTTTCATCATGGCTCCCGGTGTGCGCGGCATGGTCATGAGCGTGTTCACCCTGCCGGGCTTCAACACCGTGTTCAAGATCATCAAGGACCGCTTCTCGCCGTCGAAGAACGTCGACCGGGCCACGGTGATCGAGAAGTACCGGCTGGTGAAGAGCGTCGATCGGGTCGGGCGCATGGCCGACACCCAGGAGTTCGCCGATTTCCGCTTCCCCCTGAGCAAGTTCGATCCGGCCTGCCTTGAGGAGCTGCTGGAAGTGGCGCCGTCCACCGTGGCCGTGGAAGACCAGACGGTGCTGATCCGCCACTGCTGGACCGAGCGCCGCATGACCCCGCTCAACCTCTACCTGGAGCACGCCAACCCGGACCAGGTGCGCGAAGCGCTGGAGGATTACGGCCTGGCGATCAAGCAACTGGCGGCGGCCAACATCTTCCCCGGCGACATGCTGCTGAAGAACTTCGGCGTGACCCGCCATGGCCGGGTGGTGTTCTACGACTACGACGAAATCTGCTTTCTCACCGAAGCCAACTTCCGCCACATCCCGGCACCCCGTACCCCGGAAGACGAGATGGCGTCCGAACCCTGGTACTCCATCGGCCCCCACGACGTGTTCCCCGAGGAGTTCCCGCCGTTCCTGTTCGCCGATGCCGGCCAGCGCAAGCTGTTCGACCAGTTGCACGGCGAGCTGTACAACGCCGACTACTGGAAGGGCCTGCAGGACGCCATCCGCGCCGGCAAGATCATCGATGTCTTCCCTTACCGGCGCAAAGGCCTGGAAGACGAATAGCCGCAGCGGCTAGCGCCCCCTCACAAGCTGCAAGCTAAAAAGCGGAAGCTGCGTTAATCTTGCGGCTTTTCGCTTGAAGCTTGCCGCTGCTTTTATGACTGACCAACTGCTGAAAAACCTCGATCACGCCATGCTCGCCGACCGCCACCGCTTGCGTCGGCAGTTGCTTGAGCTGCGCAAGAAGCCCGATGAGGCCAAGCTCGCCCAGTGGCTGGAGCGGATGCAGGCATCGTGCAACCTGGTGACGGCGCGGCGCGCGAGTGTGCCGCCGATTCGCTATGACGACAGCCTGCCGATCGCCGCCAAGCGCGACGAGATCAAAGAGGCGCTGCTCAAGCATCAGGTGCTGATCATCGCCGGTGAGACCGGCTCGGGGAAAACCACCCAGCTGCCGAAGATCTGCCTGGAAATCGGTCGCGGCCAGCACGGCCTGATCGGCCATACCCAGCCCCGGCGGATCGCCGCCCGCAGCGTTGCCAGCCGGGTCGCCGAAGAACTGGCCACGCCCCTGGGTTCGCTGGTGGGCTATCAGGTGCGCTTCGAGGATCAGAGCGATGCCAGCACCCTGATCAAGCTGATGACCGACGGCATCCTGTTGGCGGAAACCCAGAACGACCGTTACCTGGAACGCTACGACACGATCATCGTCGACGAGGCCCACGAGCGCAGCCTGAACATCGACTTCCTCCTCGGCTACCTCAAGACCCTGCTGCCACGGCGCCCGGACCTGAAGGTCATCATCACCTCGGCGACCATCGACCTGGAGCGCTTCTCCAAGCACTTCGATAACGCGCCGATCGTCGAAGTCTCCGGGCGTACCTTTCCGGTGGAAACCTGGTATCGCCCCCTGACCCTGGAGCAGGACGAGGAGGGCAACCGGGTCGAGGACGACCTCACGGTGGACCAGGCGATCCTTGCCACCCTGGATGAAATTGCCGCCTACGAGCGCAGCGAACGGCGCAGCCCCGGAGACGTATTGGTGTTCCTGCCCGGCGAGCGGGAGATCCGCGACGCCGCGGAAATGCTGCGCAAGGCCCAGCTCAAGCACACCGAGATCCTGCCGCTGTACGCGCGCCTGTCGCCGGCGGAACAGCAGCGGATCTTCCAGTCCCATCCGGGCCGGCGCGTGGTGCTGGCGACCAACGTCGCGGAAACCTCGCTGACCGTGCCGGGCATCCGCTATGTGATCGACAGCGGCACCGCGCGCATCAGCCGCTACAGCTACCGGGCCAAGGTCCAGCGCCTGCCCATCGAGGCGATTTCCCAGGCCAGCGCCAACCAGCGCAAGGGCCGTTGCGGCCGGGTCGAGCCGGGGATCTGCGTGCGCCTGTACAGCGAGGAGGATTTCCTCGGCCGGCCGGAATTCACCGACCCGGAGATCCTGCGTACCAACCTGGCGGCGGTGATCCTGCAGATGCTCCATCTGCGCCTGGGTGAAATCACCGCATTCCCGTTTATCGAGCCGCCGGATGGCAAGGCCATCAGCGACGGTTTCAACCTGCTGCAGGAACTCTCGGCAGTGGACCGCAACAGCCAGCTGACGCCTCTGGGCCGGCAACTGGCGCGCCTGCCGGTGGACCCGCGCATGGGCCGCATGCTGCTGGAAGCGGCGAAACTCGGCAGCCTGCAGGAAGTGCTGATCGTCGCCAGCGCGATGTCGATCCAGGACCCTCGCGAGCGTCCGCCGGAGCGCCAGCAGGCGGCTGATCAGGCCCACGCACAGTGGAAAGACGTGGACTCGGATTTCGCCGGGCTGGTCAACCTGTGGCGCGGCTTCGAAGAACAGCGCCAGGCCCTGACCGCCAGCCCGTTGCGCAACTGGTGCCGCAAGAACTTCCTGAATTACCTGCGCCTGCGGGAATGGCGCGACTCGCACCGGCAACTGAGCCTGATCTGTCGCGACCTGCAGCTGAGCCTGAACAAGGAACCGGCGGACTACCCGAAACTGCACAAGGCGGTGCTGGTGGGGCTGCTGAGCCAGATCGGCCAGAAGACCGAGGACGGCGACTACCTCGGTGCCCGTCAGCGGCGCTTCTGGGTTCACCCGTCCTCGGGCCTGGGCAAGAAGCGCCCGCAATGGCTGATGACCGCCGAACTGGTGGAAACCACCAAGCTCTACGCGCGCATGGTGGCCAAGATCGAGCCGGACTGGATCGAGCCCCTGGCCGGCCATCTGGTGAAGAAGAACCACTTCGAGCCCCATTGGGAGAAGAAGCGCGGCCAGGTGGTGGCCTACGAGCAGATCACCCTGTTCGGGCTGATAGTGGTCGGCCGCCGGCCGGTGCATTACGGCCCGGTGGACCCGGTGGTGTCCCGCGAGCTGTTTATCCGCGAGGCCCTGGTGCGCGGCGAGATCCAGTCCAAGGCCAAGTGCCTGAGCGCCAACACCCAGTTGCTGGAACAGCTCGACGCCCTGGAAGCCAAGGCCCGGCGCCGCGACATCCTGGCGGACGAGGAAACCCTGTTCGCCTTCTACGATGCTCGCTTGCCGGCCGAGATCCATCAGACCGCGACCTTCGACAGCTGGTACCGGGTGCACAGCCAGAAGAACCCGCAGTTGCTGATCATGCGCGAGGAAGACGTGCTGGCCCGCGAGGCCAGTGAAGTCACCGCCAAGCAGTACCCGGACACCCTGCATATCGGCGACCTGGAACTGGCCCTGAGTTATCACTTCGAGCCCAACCATCCCCGCGACGGCGTGACCTTGCGGGTGCCGGCGCCCCTGTTGCCGGCGCTGCCCGCCGAGCGCCTGGAATGGCTGGTGCCGGGGCTGATCGAGGCCAAGTGCATCGCCCTGGTGCGCAACCTGCCCAAGGCCCTGCGCAAGAACTTCGTGCCGGTGCCGGACTTCGTCAAGGCGGCCTTGCAGCGCATGGTCTTCGCCGAAGGTTCCTTGCCCCAGGCCCTGGGCCGCGAGCTGTTGCGCATGACCGGCGCGCGGGTCAGCGACGAGGCCTGGAGCGAAGCCGAACAACAGGTGGAAAGCCACCTGCGGATGAACCTGGAAATCGTCGACGCCCAGGGCAAGTTCCTCGGCGAGGGCCGTGACCTGGCTGAACTGACCGCGCGTTTCGCCGAAGCCAGCCAGGCTGCCCTGGCGGTGCCGCAAACCGCCAAGAGCCAGCAGCCGGTGGAGGCCCGTGTGTTTGCCGCGGTCGCGGAAAAGACCCAGCAGAAGATCGCCGGGCTGTCGATGACTGTGTATCCGGCCCTGGTGGAAGAGGCCGGGACGGTCAAGGAAGGGCGTTTCTCCACTGCCGCCGAAGCCGAATTCCAGCATCGCCGGGCCTTGCAGCGCCTGCTGTTGCAGCAATTGGCCGAACCGGCCAAGTTCCTGCGCGGCAAGTTGCCGGGGCTGACCGAGCTGGGCCTGCTGTACCGCGAATTGGGCCGGGTCGATGCGCTGGTGGAAGACATTCTGCTGGCCAGCCTCGACAGCTGCATCCTTGAAGGCGAAGCCAGCTTGCCCCGGGATGGCGCGGGGCTGGCGTCCCTGGCCGAGCGCAAGCGCGGCGCCTGGACCGAGCACGCCGAGCGTCTGGCGCGCCTGACCCTGGAGATCCTCAAGCTCTGGCACGGCCTGCAAAAACGCTTCAAGGGCAAGATCGACCTGGCCCAGGCGGTGGCCCTCAACGACATCAAGGCCCAGCTGGCAAACCTGGTGTACCCGGGGTTTGTCCGGGAAACCCCGGCCCTGTGGCTCAAGGAGCTGCCGCGCTACCTCAAGGCGGTGGAGCTGCGTTTCGAGAAACTCGGCAGTCAGGTGCAGAAGGATCGGGTCTGGAGCACCGAGCTTGCGGGCCTGTGGAACCAGTACCAGACCCGGGCGCAGAAGCATGCCCAGGAAGGCAAGCGTGATCCGCAACTGGAGCTGTACCGCTGGTGGCTGGAGGAGTACCGGGTGTCGCTGTTTGCCCAGCAGTTGGGGACCAAGGTGCCGATTTCCGACAAGCGCCTGAACAAGCAATGGAGCCAGGTCGACGCCTGAGCCGACGCCCCCTCAGGCGCTGGCGTGCCAGCGAAGGCGTGATCAAGGGCGCGGCAAGGCTCAACCCGGCTCGTTGGCAAGCCGGTGCCTGCCGGGCGCGCGGCAATTGCGGCGAAATGCCGGTGGTTATGGCAAACTCCGCCGTCATAAATACCGGCACGCTGGTCTGGCCCCCCAGGCAAGCGGGCGGATCGGAATAAAGCGATGCCAGGAAGGCTCCCACCAGCGGGGCAGTCCGTTTGTGGTTTGGCACGGCGGTGCCAATACCTTCTGCCTCATCACACTAGAGGAACGACCGTGCATAACGTCGTCATCAGCGGCACCGGCCTGTTTACCCCGGCCAATAGCATTTCCAACGAAGAGCTGGTGGAGTCTTTCAACACCTACGTCCAGCAGTTCAACCGCGACAACGCGGCGGCCATCGAACGGGGCGAAGTGCAGGCCCTGACCGAATCCAACGCCGCCTTCATCGAGAAAGCCTCCGGGATCAAGAGCCGCTTTGTCATGGACAAGGCAGGCATCCTCGACCCGCAACGCATGGTTCCGAACCTGCCGGAGCGCTCCAACGACGAGTGGTCGGTGCTCTGCCAGATGGCCGTGGCCGCCGCCGAGCAAGCCCTGCAACGGGCCGGCAAGACCGCCGCTGATATCGACGGGGTGATCGTCGCCTGCTCCAACCTGCAGCGCGCCTACCCGGCCATCGCCATCGAAGTCCAGGCGGCCCTGGGTATCCAGGGCTTCGGTTTCGACATGAACGTGGCCTGCTCCTCGGCGACCTTCGGCATCCAGGCCGCCTGCAACAGCGTGCAGCTGGGCCAGGCCCGGGCGATCCTGATGGTCAACCCGGAAGTCTGCACCGGGCACCTGAACTTCCGTGACCGCGACAGCCACTTCATCTTCGGCGACGCCGCCACCGCGGTGATCATCGAACGCGCCGACCTGGCCACCTCCAAGCACCAGTTCGAGATCGTCAGCACCAAGCTGCTGACCCAGTTCTCCAACAACATCCGCAACAACTTCGGCTTCCTCAACCGCGCTGCGCAAGAAGGCATCGGTGGCCGCGACAAGCTGTTCGTCCAGGAAGGCCGCAAGGTGTTCCGCGACGTGTGCCCGATGGTGGCCGAGCTGATTGCCGCGCACCTGGAAGAGAACCAGCTCAATGTCGGCGACGTGAAGCGCTTCTGGTTGCACCAGGCCAACCTCAGCATGAACCACCTGATCGTCAAGAAACTCCTGGGCCGCGAAGCGTCGGTGGAAGAGGCGCCGGTGATTCTCGATACCTACGCCAACACCAGCTCGGCCGGCTCGGTGATTGCCTTCCACAAGTACCAGGACGACCTGGCCAGCGGTTCCCTGGCGGTACTCAGCTCCTTCGGCGCCGGTTATTCGATCGGCAGCGTGCTGCTGCGCAAGCGTTGATCTAGGCTGATGCGGGTGTGGCGCCGGGCGGCATTGGCGCGTCACACCCTCTCAAACCTGCATGATTGAACGAGGCACGAATGGCTGCTGCAGATGACGCGCAACTGCTAGAGCGCCTTTTGGCGGGTGAGCAAAAGGCTTACAAGGAACTGGTCAGTACCTACCAGAGCGCCATGCGCGCGGTGGCTTACGCCATTGTCGGCAATCGCCATGCCGACGAAGTGGTGCAGGATGCCTGGCTGTCGGTGGTGCGCAATCTGGCGGGCTTTCAGGGGCGCTCCAGCCTCAAGACCTGGCTGCTGACCATCACCGCCAACGCGGCCAAGGGCCGCTACAAGCAAAATCGCCGGGAAGTGTTGCTCGATGACCTGCCCGCGCCCCATGGCACGGTCGGCGATGAGCGTTTTTCCTCCACGGATGGCCACTGGCTGGTGGCGCCTTTCGCCTGGCACGAAGACACCCCCGAAGCCTTGCTCACCGAATCCGAGCTGCGCGACTGCCTGGAACACACCCTGCTCAGCCTCTCGGAGCTGCAAAGCAGCGTCCTGCTGCTGCGTGAGCGCCAGGGCCTGGAGCTGGAAGAAATCTGTAATCTTTTGGGGCTCACGCTCTCCAATGTCCGGGTGCTGTTGCATCGGGCACGTCTTAAGGTCTTCGCCACCGTGGAGCATTTTGAGGAAACCGGCCAATGCTGACCTGTAAGGAACAAGTGGCACGCTCCAGCGATTATCTCGATGGTCAGTTGAGCTTTCGCGAGCGCCTGATGGTGCGCCATCACCTGCTGTTCTGCCCCAATTGCCGGCGATTCATTCGGCAGATGCGCCTGCTCCAGGCCACCTTGCGGGTGTTGCCGGAGCCGCCCCTGGAGGGCTTGGATGCCTTGGCCGAGCGTCTGGCGACGCAACGCAGCAAGGACGTTTGAGAGGGAAAAACACAGGCCGGCGCGGCGACGACGAACGGATGATGGGGGAGCGTCGCCCCGCGCCGGACTGTTGAAACCCGGCAGAGGCTGCTCGCGGTTGGCGCGGGCAGCCTCTGCGGTGTACGAGCTGGTCGCTTAGAACTTGGCTTCGGCGTCCAGTTGCAGGGTGTTGGTATTGGCGTCGCGCTGGGTGCGGCTGGAGTAGTCGGCCTTGGTCAGGAAGTAGGTCGCGCCCAGGGCGAAGTTCTTGTCGATGTCGTAACCGACCTTGAACTTGTGGCCACGGGAACCGGTGGTGCCGTTGGCGAAGTCGGAGTCGGTAAAGGCGCCGACCACGGCATTGCGCTGCACGTCGCGGTAGTTGTAGTCGAGGTTGAAGCCGAACACTTTCGACTTGGCGCCCAGCAGCCAGGCGGTGTCCTGATCGTTCACCGCATCGTTGTTCTTCACGTACTGGCCGTAGAACGACAGCGGCATCGGCAGGCCGCCGATGTCGATCTGGCTGAAACCTTCGTACAGGCGGAACTGGTTGTCGGCCGAGTTGCCGTTGACCGCCAGGGCACAAGGCGTGGATGTGCCGGTGCAACGGCTGTCCTTGTCGTTCTGGTAGGCATAGACGCTGCCGCCGACGGTCAGCTTCAGATTGTCGGTGATGGCGAAGCGGCTACCCAGTTGGCCGGCGGTCAGGCGCAGGTCGTGACGGAACTGCACGCCTTCGCCGTCGACGTTGTCCTTGAGGCTGTAGTTGCCCAGGCTGCCGAACAGTTCGGCGCTGCCGCCCAGCGGGTACTTGTAGGTGACGGCCAGGCCTTCAGGGTTGATGTCACTGTCCCAGATCACATCGCCCATGCTGACCCAGGGTTGCAGCATCTTGCCGCCGATCACGTGCAGGTTCTTGACGGCGTCCGGGTGATAGTCGATGTAGCCCAGGTCCAGCCAGATCTGTTTCTTGTCGAAGTAGTTGTCCATGTCCTGGTTGGTGGAGCGGGCATCGTCGCCGCCGCCGGTGGCGATGCGGATGCCGGTGTCCACCTGCGGGTTGATCTCGCTGTAGGCGCCCAGGCGGGCACGGATGCGCTGACGATCCTTGTCGCGGCCGCCGTTGTTGGATTCGCCGTCGATCTTGACGGTTTCCTGGCGGACCCGAACGTCGCCCTTGAACTGAGTCTTGGCCGCCCAGGCCAGCTTCTGGTCGAAGGCGCTCAGCTCGTTGGCTTTCTTGGCGGCCGCCGCCACTTGTTCGTTGGTTTCTTGCTGCGCTTGCTGAGCGATTTGCTGGGCCTTCTGATCCTTGGCCAGCTCGGCTTGCAGTTCAACGTACTGCGCCTGGGAAATCGAGCCGTTGGCCTTGAGCATGTCGAGCAGTTTGGCGTCGACCGCAGCACTGGCGGGAACGCTCATGGCCAGTAACAGGCCGCCACACAGGGCCGCCGCGGTTTTCGTGGAAGCAAGACGCATAGCAATCTCCGAAGGTAAGAGTGGATGGCTCAACCATCCAGGACACAACCGACCTGTGCAGATCGGAAAACAGTGGTCGGGTAGAACCCGGCGCTCTAAAAACAGGCGCCAGTATCACGATGGTTTATGACAGCGGGGTGGCAAAGTAATGGCGTGTAGATGACGATTGCTGACGGCAATGCCCCCCTGGGCGAGGAGCGTTGTTGGTGCCGGGGCAGGGGGGATGCCGGGGGCGACCGGCCGCCGTTCAGTGGGCGGGTGTCGCGCCGCAAGAGGTCAGAGAAGCGGGGCGGGCGGCTTGGCCCGAGCTTGGGGCTCGGGCCTGGCGGGGTCAGGGGCAGGTGGTTTCGTGCAGGTACAGCCACTGCGCCGAGTTGTCCCGGACACGGATGATCGCCAGGGACAGGCGCGCGGTTTCCAGCGAGTCCAGGCGGTGGACTTCCTTGTAGCGGATCGCCGCACACGGGCCTTCCTGCCACACGCAATGCAGGTCGCTGAGGCGGATTTCCAGCCCCGGGCGCTTGCCCAGGCCCGCGTGAAACAGCTGTTGCACCTGCTCGCGGCCGACCAGGGCGCCGCCGGTGGTGACCATCTGGAAGTCCTCGGCCAGCAACGCCATCAAGGGTTCGAGGCAGGCCGCGCCGTCCCCCTGCCGGTTGCTGAAGACGCTGTGAATCAGTTGGTGAATACGCTGCACGCTGTGTTGCGCTTGTTCAATGATCGAGTTGGGCATGGGTGGCCTTCATGGTGGGGAGTTGGTTCAGGGTCAGCAGCGGCAGCAGACCGGCCGCAGCGGCCAGCAACAGGCTCAGGTGGTAGGCGCCGGTGGCATCGGCGTACCCCAGCAGCAGGTTGTAGAGCATCAGCAACCAGGCGGCGCCGAGGCTGAACGCCACCTGCCGGTTGATGTTCCAGATCACGCTGGCCCGGTGTGTATCGGCGCCGTTGAAGTCGAGCAGGGCAGTGGTCTGCGCGGTGTTGGCGCCGGCACCGCCGCCCAGGCCCATCAGCAGGTAGGCCATCATCAGCAGCGGCAGGTCGGCGGCCGAGTCGACCCAGCACAGGCTGGCGATGCCGGCGCTGTGCAGCACCAGGGCCATGGCGAACAGCCGCGCGGCGCCCAGGCGGTTGTAGCAGCGTCCGCCCACCAGCATCGCCAGCAGCGCGCCGGCGGCGTACAGCAGCATGAACATGCCGCTGTGCCGGGCACTCAGGTGCAGGTGCTCCTGGAGGAAGAACAGGCTCAGCAGATTGACTCCGGTGAAGATCCCCGGAATGGCGTGATAGATCGCCACCGACAGGCCCAGGCGCGGGTTTTTCAGCAGCCGCAGTTCGACGATCGGACGGGCGCAGGCCCGGCAGTGGCGCCGATAGCACTCGGCCAACAGCAGCCCGGCGATCAGGCTCGGTGCCGCCTGATACGCCGGGTAGCCGCTGCCGTACAGCGACATGCCCAGCAGCAGGCCGCCGAGGCTCGCGCTCACCAGCAGCAGGCCGCGCAGGTCCGGGCGATCCGCGGGCGCCGAGGGTCCAGGGGCGATCCAGCACCAGGACAGCAGCGCCGCCAGCAGCGACAGCGGCAGGCTGGCGAAGAACACCCAGCGCCAGGAGCTGTGATCGACAATCGCGCCGCCCAGCGTCGGCGACAGTGCCGGCGCCAGCAGGGCCACGGCCATCACCAGGGTGGAGATCCGCGAGCGTTGCGCGCCCTGGAACAGGTTGAAGGTCAGCGCCTGCCCCAGGGGAATCAGCAGGCCGCCGGCCATGCCCTGGACCAGCCGCCAGAACACCAGCGACATGAAGCTGTCGGCCAGCCCGCACATCAGCCCCGCGCCGCTGAACAGCAGCATCGAGGCGCAGAGCACCTGGCGGTTGCCGAAGCGCCCGGCCAGCCAGGTGCTGATGGCGATCACCAGGGTCAGGCCAAGGATGTAGGCATTGGCGACCCAGGCCACGGCGGCGCTGGACACCTGCAAGTGGCCGGCAATGCTGGGCAGGGCCACCGCCGACATGAAGATGTTGACGCAGTCGATAAAGAACCCGAGGAGAAATACCACCGCCACTTTGTATCTGTAAGTCATGCCGTCTCCCTATTTGCGCGCAGCTTAGGGAGCTTGGGGGCGGCGTGTCGAGGCGCCTATACTTGACGCATTGTTTAACAGGATTTGACAGTGAGCGATCATTTTCACGGCCAGCTGCACCGGGTGCAGACCTTCCTCGCGGTGGTCGACTTCGGCTCCTACACCCGCGCCGCGCAATACCTGGGCATCAGCAAGGCCATGGCCAGCCTGCATGTGAAGACCCTTGAGCAGGCACTGGCGAGTACCTTGCTGGTGCGCACCACGCGGCAGGTGACCCTGACCGAAACCGGCGAGGACCTTTACCACGAGTTCAAGGGGATTGTCGCCAATATCGACACTGCCTTCGACAACGTGCTGCATGGGCGCAACCGGGTCAGCGGCAAGCTGCGCATCAGTTCCACGGCGGAGTACGCCGAGACGTTCGTGTTGCCGATCCTGCCGCTGTTCACCGCGCGCTATCCCGAGGTGCGCCTGAGCTATCACTTCAACTCATCGCTGAATGATCTGGTGGCGGAAAAGCTCGACCTGGTGATTCGCCTCGGCCACCTGGCGGATTCGGGGTTCAAGGGACGCAAGCTGGCGGACTACGCCATTGCCCTGGTGGCCAGCCCGGCGCTGCTTCAGGGCCGGGAGTTGCAGCGGATCGAGGACCTGAGCGCGCTGCCGTGGATCGGCAACAGCAACCTGGCCGGGCCGCCGGGTTGGACCTTCAGCCATCCGCGCCGCGGCGAGGTGGAGGTAAAGGTCAGTCCGGGGCACGAATCCAACTCGGCGACGGCGATTCGTGCCTTGGCCTTGGCGGGCCTGGGGCTGGCGGTGCTGCCGGAGTGGATGGTCCTCGACGACCTGGGCAGCGGCCGCCTGGTGCGGGTATTGCCGCAGTACGGCCTGGCCCCGCAGCCAGTGCATGTGCTGTTTCCCAACAGCGCGCACCTGCCGCGCAAATCCCGGGTGTTCATCGATTTTCTTGCCGAACACCTGGGGCATTGAGGGGGGCAGGGTACTGGCGGTTTCGGTGAGTCCGGGGATGGAGGATACTCGCCGGGTCGTTCGATCTGAATTCCGGGGACCCCCATGCCGCTGCAATCCTTGAACAGTCTGTCTGCCGTCGATCCTGTGCAATGGGATGGCCTGCTCAAGGATGGGCAACCCTTTGTGCGCCATGCCTTTCTCAGTGCCCTGGAAGACAGCGGCAGCCTCGGCCCGCGCTCGGGCTGGCAGGCCGAGCACCTGTTGCATGTGGAGGACGGCCGCCTGCTGGCGGCCCTGCCCAGCTATCGCAAATGGCACTCTTACGGCGAGTACGTGTTCGATCACGGCTGGGCCGATGCCTGCGCGCGGGCCGGGATCGACTATTACCCCAAGCTGCTGACGGCGGTGCCTTTCAGCCCGGTCAGTGGCGCGCGGGTGCTGGCGGCGACCCAGGCGGATGCCTTCGAGCTGCTGAAAAGCCTGCCCGGCTACCTGGAGATCGAAGGGCTTTCCAGCGCCCATATCAACTTCACCGACGACTTCAGCGACGCTGCCCTGGAACAGCAACCGGGCTGGTTGCAGCGCCTGGGCTGTCAGTTCCATTGGCAGAATCGCGGCTATCGGGACTTTCAGGATTTTCTCGACGCCCTGAGCTCGCGCAAGCGCAAGCAGATGCGCAAGGAGCGTGAGCAGGTGGCGGGGCAGGGCTTTGATTTCCAGTGGTTCGAAGGCCATGAACTGGACGAGGCGCACTGGGACTTCGTCTACGCCTGCTACGCCAACACCTATGCGGTGCGGCGCCAGTCGCCCTACCTGACCCGGACCTTCTTCAGCCTGCTGGCCGAGCGCATGCCCGAGGCGATCCGCGTGGTCCTGGCCAAACAGGGCGGGCGCCCGGTGGCCATGGCTTTCAGTCTGGTGGGCGGCGACAGCTTCTACGGCCGCTATTGGGGCTGCCTAGCGGAGTTCGACCGCCTGCATTTCGAGACCTGTTTCTACCAGGGCATGGAGTACGCGATTGCCCAGGGGCTGCAACGCTTCGACGCGGGAGCCCAGGGCGAGCACAAGCTGATCCGTGGCTTTGAACCGGTGCTGACCCGTTCCTGGCACTACCTGCGCCACCCCGGCCTGAATGCCGCGGTGAAGGATTTCCTGCAGCAGGAGCGCAGCGGCATTAGTGCCTACGCCGAGGAGGCGAGGGACGCCTTGCCCTATCGGCAGGCGTGACCCTCGCCCCTCTGCGTCAGCTGTCTTCCTTGCCCAGCCAGCGGTAGACCACGCCACCGATCACCGCGCCGAGGATCGGCGCCAGCCAGAACAGCCACAGCTGCTGCAACGCCCAGCCGCCGACGATCAGCGCCGGGCCGGTGCTGCGGGCCGGGTTGACCGAGGTGTTGGTGACCGGGATCGAGATCAGGTGGATCAGGGTCAGGGCCAGGCCGATGGCGATCGGCGCCAGCCCCGCCGGGGCGCGCTTGTCGGTGGCGCCAAGGATGATCACCACGAACATCAAGGTCATCACCAGCTCGCAGACGAACCCCGCGGCCATGGAATAGCCGCCGGGGGAGTGGGCGCCATAGCCGTTGGAAGCCAGCCCCGAGGCCAGTTCGAAACCGGGCTTGCCGCTGGCGATGAAGTACAGCAACGCCGCGGCGATCACCCCACCGAGCACCTGGGCGACGATATAGGCCGGCAGTTCCCTGGCCGGAAAGCGCCCGCCCACCACCAGCCCTACGGACACGGCGGGATTCAAGTGACAACCGGAGATATGGCCGATGGCGAAGGCCATGGTCAGCACCGTCAGGCCGAAGGCCAGGGCGACGCCCAGCAGGCCGATGCCGACATTGGGAAAGGCCGCGGCGAGCACGGCGCTGCCGCACCCGCCCAGGACCAGCCAGAAAGTACCGAGCATTTCGGTAACGGAACGTTTGAACAAAGACATGAGTGAGTCCTTGATAGGTCAACCTATCAACGCGATACAACTGTTATGCATCCCGCAGGTTAACTACAGGTTCCGCTCCGGAACCTAGGGTCAGTACAGCAGGCTTTCGGCGCAATTCCAGTCCGCAAAAAAACGCCAGGGCCCCTGGAAACAGGGCCCTGGCGTCGCGAGGCACAACCTTCTGTAACTGATTGCAACCTGTAGCCGCTGCCGCAGGCTGCGACCGAGTCCGCAGGACTCGCAGGGCGATTGACCAGGCAAACCGCGGATGCAGGTTCTGCGGCCCCTGCGGTGCCGATCGCAGCCTGCGGCAGCGGCTACAGATCAGTCGCCGCCGGTCAGTCGATGCCGACGAATCCTCCGGTCTGGTGCTGCCACAGGCGTGCATACAGACCGCCACGGGCCAGCAGTTCGGCGTGGGTGCCGGTCTCGGCGATGCGCCCCTGTTCCAGGACCACTAGGCGGTCCATGCGGGCGATGGTGGAGAGGCGGTGGGCGATGGCGATCACGGTCTTGCCCTGCATCAGGGTTTCCAGGCTTTCCTGGATCGCCGCTTCGACTTCCGAGTCCAGGGCCGAGGTGGCCTCGTCCATGATCAGGATCGGCGCGTCCTTGAGCAGTACCCGGGCGATGGCGATGCGCTGGCGCTGGCCGCCGGACAGCTTGACCCCGCGCTCACCGACATGCGCATCGAAACCGGTCCGGCCCTGGGCGTCGGACAGCAGCGGGATGAACTCATCGGCGCGGGCCTTGCGCACCGCTTCCCAGAGTTCCTTGTCCGTGGCGTCGGGGCGGCCGTAGAGCAGGTTGTCGCGGATCGAGCGGTGCAGCAGCGAGGTGTCCTGGGTGATCATGCCGATGCGTTCGCGCAGGCTTTCCTGGGTCACTTCGGCGATGTTCTGGCCGTCGATGAGGATTTGCCCGCCCTGCAGGTCGTACAGGCGCAGCAGCAGGTTGACCAGGGTCGACTTGCCGGCCCCGGACGGACCGATCAGGCCGATCTTCTCCCCGGGACGGATGTCCAGGTTGAGGTCGCTGATCACCTTGTTGGCCTTGCCGTAATGGAACTCCACATGCTCGAAGCGCACGCCGCCGTTGGCCACGGCCAGCTTGGGCGCCTGCTCGCGGTCGGTGAGCTGCAGCGGCTGGGCGATGGTCTGCAGACCGTCCTCGACCATGCCGATGTTTTCGAAGATGCCGTTGATCACCCACATGATCCAGCCGGACATGTTGACGATGCGGATCACCAGGCCGGTGGCCAGGGCGATGGCCCCGGCGCTGATCAGCGACTGGCTCCACAGCCACAGGGCCAGGCCCGTGGTACTGACGATCAGCAGGCCGTTGAGGCTGGTGATGGTCACGTCCATGGCGGTGACCACGCGCCCGGCCAGCTGGCTTTTCTCGGTCTGCTCGGCGATGGCCTCGCGGGCGTAGCTCTGCTCGAAATGGGTGTGGGCGAAGAGCTTGAGGGTGGTGATGTTGGTGTAGCCGTCGACGATCCGCCCCATGAGTTTGGAGCGGGCGTCGGAGGCGTCCACCGAGCGCTGCTGGATGCGCGGCACGAAGTAGCGCATGGCGCCGATGAAGCCGGCGATCCACAGCAGCAGCGGGATCATCAGGCGCCAGTCGGCGTCGGCGAACAGCACCAGGGAGCCGATGGCGTAGATGGTCACGTGCCACAGGGCGTCGATCACCTGCACCGAGGAGTCCTGCAGCGAATAGCCGGTCTGCATGATGCGCTGGGCAATGCGCCCGGCGAAATCGTTCTGGAAAAAGTTCAGGCTCTGGCGCAGCACGTAGCTGTGGTTCTGCCAGCGGATCAGGCTGGTCATGCCGGGGTTGATGGTCTGGTGCATCAGCAAGTCGTGCAGGCCGACCATCAAGGGGCGGAACAGCAGGGCCACCACCGCCATCCAGGCCAGTTCCAGGCCGTGGTCGGTGAATACCCGGGCGCTGGGCGTGCCCTGGGCCAGGTCGATGATGGTGCTCAGGTAGCTGAACAGCGACACCTCGATCAGGGCCACGAACAGGCCCACCACCAGCAGGGCGACGAAGCTCGGCCAGACTTGCTTGATGTAGTGGAAGTAGAAGGGCAGGACCCGATTGGGCGGGGTGGCGCTGGGGGCGTCGCGGAAGATATCGATCAGTTGTTCAAAACGACGAAAGAGCATGGGGGTCTTGAAGCCCGGGGTACGGGCTCTCCTGTTCTGAAAGCGGACGGGGCGCCGGGTGGGGCGCCGCCGTCGGGACAGGCTGGCGGATTCAGTCGATGCGCTTGGCCGACTTGATCAGCACCGGGTCCACAGGCACGTTTTGCATGCCTTGCTTGGTGGTGGTCTGGGAATTGACGATCTGGTCCACCACGTCCATGCCGCTCACCACCTTGGCGAATACGGCGTAGCCGGCATCGCGGCCCGGGTCGAGGAAGGCGTTGTCGGCGACGTTGATGAAGAACTGGCTGGTGGCCGAGTTGGGGTTGGAGGTGCGGGCCATGGACAGGGTGCCGCGTACGTTATGCAGGCCGTTGGAGGCTTCGTTCTTGATCGGGTCGCGGGTGTCTTTCTGCACCATCTGCGCGGTGAAACCGCCGCCCTGAACCATGAAGCCCGGGATCACCCGGTGGAAGATGGTGTTGGTGTAGAAGCCGCTGTCGACGTAGTCGAGGAAGTTCTTGCTGGAGATCGGGGCCTTGACCGGGTCCAGTTCGACTTCGATCTTGCCGAAGCTGGTGTCCAGCAGGACGTGGGGCGCCTTGGCCGGTTGGGCGGCCATCAGGTTGGCAGCGAACAGCACGGAGCCGGCGACGAGGGCGATTTTTTTCAGCATGGTTCAGTGATCCTGGGTGGTGGTGTCGACTGTGGTTGTGAAGTCCAGCAGGGTTTGGTTGAAGCGCTGCGGCTGGTCCAGCGGGGTGGCGTGACGGGAATCCTCGATCACCACCAGCCGTGCATCCGGCAGCAGTTTGACATAAGCCTCCTTGACCGCCACCGGGGTGTAGTCGTGGTCGGCGCTGACGACCAGGGTTGGACAGGTGATACGGCCCAGACGTTCCTGCACCCCCCAGCCGACGATGGCGTCGAAGCTGGCGAGATAAGCACGTTTGTCGTTTTTTGCCCAGCGCTCGGCCATTTTCCGCCGCAACTCGCCTTGCTCGGGCTTGGGAAACAGCCGCTGGCCCAGGGCCTGGCCGATGGTGGCCAGGCTCAGCACCCGGGCCAGGCTCCAGCGCTTGAACCACTGCCAGTAGTCGTTGGCGCTGCGCACCTTGACCTCGGGGGCGCTGTTGACGATGCACAGGCTTTTGAGCAACTGCGGCTGATCCACGCCCAGCTGGAAGCCGATCATGCCGCCCATGGACAGCCCGACATAGTGCGCGGGGCCCAGGTTCAGGTGTTCGATCAGCGCCACGATATCGGCGGTGAAGCCCGGGATGCTGTAGCGCTCCCGGGGTTTGTCCGAGCGTCCGTGGCCACGCAGGTCGGGGACGATCAGGCGGTAGCGGTTCGAGAGCTCGGGGATCTGCTTTTCCCAGTCCTGGGCGCTGGAGCCCAGGCCGTGAACCAGCAGCAGGGGATCCCCCCGGCCGTATTCCTCGTAGTGCAGGGTGCAACCTTCATGCTCGAAATAGGCCATGGAAGAACTCCTGTTCTGGTGAGTGGACGTCAGGCTTGTTCGGGGGCGGCAAAGGGCGCGTCCAGGGGCGCGGTGTCGAACGTGCGCAGCAGTTCCACGAGGATCTGCGTGGCCGGGCCCAGGGGTTTGTCCTTGTTGGAATAGAGGAAGAAGGTCGGGTGGCGACTGCCGCCCTGGTCCAGGGGCAGGACCTTGAGCAGGCCTTCGCGCAGTTCCCGTTCGATCAGGTGCCGGGGCAGCCAGGCAAAACCCAGGCCGCTGCCGACGAAGGTCGCGGCGGTGGCCAGGCTGCCCACGGTCCAGCGTTGTTCGGCGCCGAGCCAACCCACATCCCGCGGCTGCTGGCGGCCGGAGTCGCGGATCACCACTTGCAGCTGGCTTTCCAGGTCCTGGAAATGCAGCTCCCGTTGCAGGCGGTGCAGGGCGTGTTCCGGGTGGGCCACGGCGACGAACTCCACCGAACTCATCTCGGTGCCCAGGTAACCGGGAATGTTGAAACTGCTGATGGCCAGGTCGGCCACGCCTTCGAGCAGCACTTCCTCGACCCCGGACAGCACTTCCTCGCGCAGGCGCACGCGGCAGCCGCGGCTTTGCGGCATGAAGGCGGTCAGGGCGCGCACCAGCCGCGCGTTGGGGTAGGCGGCGTCCACCACCAGCCGCACTTCGGCTTCCCAGCCCTGCTCCATATGGTGGGCCAGGTCTTCCAGCTGGCTGGCCTGCTTGACCAGTTGCCGCGAGCGGCGCAGCAGCACGCCGCCGGCTTCGGTGAGCACGGCCTTGCGCCCGTCGATGCGCAGCAGCGGCACACCGAGCTGGTCCTGCATGCGCGCCACGGTGTAGCTGACCGAGGATTGCGAGCGGTGCAGGGCTTCGGCGGCCTGGGCGAAGCCGCCGTGGTCGACCACCGCCTGCAGGGTGCGCCATTGATCCAGGGTCACGCGGGGCGCTTTCATGAGGGACTCCTCTTGTCCTAAGCTGGCGCTCCTTATTGGAGACTGCCGAATGAGAAAATTCTGTTGTGTGTTGCTGGCGTTGTTGCCTCTCTGCGCCTGGGCCTATCCCATCGATGTCGAGAAGCAGCTCAATGGCCTGAGCATCGATTACACCGCCTACGACACCGATGAAGACATCGGCTCCATCCAGTTGAACAACTTCGGCAAGCGCGATGCCCTGTGCTCGGTGGTATTTCGCAATGGCCCCGAGTCGCCGCGTACCCGCAAGGTGGAAGTCGCCGCGGGGCAGAGCAAGAACGTGACCGCCAAGTTCAACCGCAAGATCATCAAGCTGCGCCTGGAACTGAACTGCCAGGCCAAGTGATCGAAGCAGGCCGGTCCAGGGGATTGCACAGGGGCCGGCTGTGCTTATAAACGAATTTATTGATTGGTTATAGCAGTTATTTGCGCTTTTTCATCGATATCACTCTGTTTAATCTGCGCTCCATCGACTTACGCATACCCCGATGGAGGCTTCAGCCATGTCCCGCGTCCTGATCATTGAAAGCAGCGCCCGCCAGCAGGATTCCGTATCCCGGCAACTGACCCAGACCTTTATCCAGCAATGGCAGGCCGCTCACCCCGGCGACTCGATCACGGTCCGCGACCTGGCCCGCCACCCGGTGCCGCACCTGGACGCCAACCTGCTGGGGGGCTGGATGAAGCCCGCCGAGCAGCGCAGCGCCGCCGAGCAGGACTCCCTGCAGCGTTCCAACGAATTGACCGAAGAGTTGCTGGCCGCTGACGTGCTGGTGCTGGCCGCGCCGATGTACAACTTCGCCATTCCCAGCACCCTGAAGGCCTGGCTCGACCATGTGCTGCGCGCCGGGGTGACCTTCAAGTACACCGACACCGGGCCCCAGGGCCTGCTCACCGGCAAGCGCGCCTACGTGCTCACTGCCCGTGGCGGCATCTACGCCGGCAGCAGCGCCGATCACCAGGAACCCTACCTGCGTCAGGTGATGGGCTTTATCGGTATCCACGACGTCGAGTTCATCCACGCCGAAGGCCTGAACCTGGGGGGTGACTTCCATGAAAAGGGCCTGAACCAGGCCAATGCCAAGCTGGCCCAGGTGGCCTGAGCCAGGAGCTGGGGCCCAGGCGCCCCTCAGCCAGGGGCTCGGCGCCGCCGTTAATCCGCAGATAATCCCCCGGTGTTGAAGTAGCGCCTGCGGATCCCCTTCAAGCCGGTTCGCGCATCGAACCTCCCTTTGCACTGGTTGCTCCTTCAGTGCCGACGCCCGATTGCACGCTTAGCGAGATCGGGCTTTTTTTTGCCCGGGATTTCATCTGCGCGGGCAAAACCGCTATCGTCGCCGCCATTCAAGATGAGGCGAACATGGGCTATCTACTTTTTGTCACCCTGATCCAGGCGTTTTCCTTCAGCCTGATCGGCGAATACCTGGCCGGGCATGTCGACAGTTACTTCGCGGTGCTGGTGCGGGTGCTGCTGGCGGGGCTGGTGTTTCTTCCGCTGACCCGCTGGCGCCGGGTGGAGCCGGCGTTCATGCGCGGCATGCTGCTGATCGGAGCGCTGCAGTTCGGCATCACCTACGTGTGCCTGTACCTGAGCTTTCGCGTGTTGACGGTGCCGGAGGTGCTGCTGTTCACCATCCTCACGCCGTTGCACGTGACCCTGATCGAAGACGCCCTGAACCGGCGTTTCAACCCCTGGGGCCTGTTGGCGGCGCTGGTGGCGGTGGCGGGCGCGGTGGTGATTCGCTACGACAGCGTCAACCCGGATTTCTTCATCGGCTTCTTGCTGCTGCAACTGGCCAACTTCACCTACGCCGCCGGGCAAGTGCTGTACAAGCACCTGGTGGCGCGCCATCCCAGCGACCTGCCGCACTACCGGCGCTTCGGCTACTTCTACCTGGGCGCCTTGCTGGTGGTGCTGCCGGCGTTCCTGCTGTTCGGCAAGGCCCATTACCTGCCTGATGCGCCGCTGCAATGGGCGGTGCTGCTGTTTCTCGGCCTGGTGTCCACGGCCCTGGGCATGTACTGGTGGAACAAGGGCGCGTGCCTGGTGACCGGCGCCACCCTGGCGGTGATGAACAACCTGCATGTGCCGGTGGGGCTGTTGATCAACCTGCTGATCTGGAACCAGCACGAAGACCTGGGGCGGCTGATGCTGGGCGGCTTGGTGATCCTTGGCGCGGTATGGATCAGCCGCCGCGGTGCCCGGCCCCGCCTGATCCCGTAACCCGCAGGAGCCGCTGATCTGCCGGAGCCGGCTTGCCGGCTAAGAGCCCCGCAAGCCCTGCGTCTGACCGGTCAACGCCTTCGCTGATCGGTAGGAGCCGGCTTGCCGGCGAAAGGGGCCGCAAGCCTTGCGCCTGACGGGCCGACGCTTTCGCTGATCTGTAGGAGCCGGCTTGCCGGCGAAGAGGCCCGCAAGCCCTGCGCCTGAACGGCCGACGCCTTCGCTGATCTGTAGGAGCCGGCTTGCCGGCGAAAGGGCCCGCAAGCCTTGCACCTGTCGGGCCGACGCTTTCGCTGGCAAGCCAGCTCCTACGGTGGGGCAGAGTCGGCTTGCTGGGGTAAGGGGCCGCAAGCCTGGCGTCTGACTGGCCGACGCTTTCGCTGGCAAGCCAGCTCCTACGGTAGGGCAGAGTCGGCTTGCTGGGGTAAGGGTCCGCAAGCCTTGCGCCTGACGGGCCGACGCTTTCGCTGGCAAGCCAGCTCCTACGGTGGGGCAGAGTCGGCTTGTCGGGGTAAGGGGCCGCAGCCTGGCGTCTGACGGGCCGACGCTTTCGCTGGCAAGCCAGCTCCTACGAAGTTACAGCGCCTGTTTTTCGAGCTGGGGCACATGGCTGGCCCCCAGGACCGCCGGCAGCAAACCGGCCCGCAGATCGGTGCCGCTGGGCTGCTGGTAGAGGTTCAGGCCGAACTCCGGCATCACCGCCAGCAGGTAATCGAAGATATCCCCCTGGATGCGCTCGTAATCGACCCAGGCGGTGGTGCGGGTAAAGCAGTAGATCTCCAGCGGAATGCCCTGGGCCGTGGTCTGCATCTGACGCACCATGCAGGTCATGTTCGGCTGGATCTCCGGGTGGCTCTTGAGGTACGCCAGGGCGTAGGCGCGGAAGGTGCCGATGTTGGTCATGCGCCGGCGGTTGGCCGACAGCGCGGCGACATTGCCCTGGGCTTCGTTCCAACTCTTGAGCTCGGCCTGCTTGCGCCCGATGTAGTCGGTGAGCAGGCGCACCTTGCTCAGCCGCTGCTCTTCGTCGTCATGCAGAAAACGCACGCCGCTGGCATCGATGTACAGGCTGCGCTTGATCCGCCGGCCGCCGGACTGCTGCATGCCGCGCCAGTTCTTGAACGACTCGCTCATCAGGCGCCAGGTGGGGATGGAGACGATGGTCTTGTCGAAGTTCTGCACCTTGACCGTGTGCAGGGTGATGTCCACCACATCGCCGTCGGCGCCGACCTGGGGCATCTCGATCCAGTCGCCGACCCGCAGCATGTCGTTGCTGGTCAACTGCACGCTGGCGACGAAGGACAGCAGGGTGTCCTTGTAGACCAACAGGATCACCGCCGACATGGCGCCCAGACCGGACAGCAGCAACAGCGGCGAGCGGTCGATCAGGGTGGCGACGATGATGATCGCGCCAAACACATACAGCACCATCTTCGCCAGTTGCACATAGCCCTTGATCGAGCGGGTGCGGGCGTGTTCGGTGCGGGCGTAGATGTCCAGCAGGGCATTGAGCAGGGCGCTCAGGGCCAGCAACTGGAACAGGATGGTGAAGGCCATGGCCAGGTTGCCGAGGAACAGCAGGCTGGTCTTGCTCAGCTCCGGCACCAGGTGCAGGCCGAACTGGATCACCAGGGACGGGGTCATCTGCGCCAGGCGGTGGAACACCTTGTTGTGGCGCAGGTCATTGAGCCAGTGCAGGGCCGGCTGGCGCCCCAGCAACCTGATGGCGTGCAGCACCAGGTAGCGGGCCACTCGTCCGAGCACCAGGGCGACCACCAGTAACAGGGCCAGGCCGATGCCGGCGTGCAGGAGCGGGTGTTGATCGAGGGCTCCCCAGAGATCCTGGGTATTGAGCCAGAGCTGTTTGAAATCCATGGGCTAAAACGATTCTTCTATGGGACACGAGGGGAGGATTAGAGCATTTAACCCTGACAAAGTTACGGTTAAGGACAAATCGGCTAACAAAAAACCAACTCTTTGCCACCGTTTGCACAAAGAAACTCGGCCTTCGCGCTCGAAACCGTTACCCTATGCAGCTGTTTTTTTGCATATCTTCGAGGTAGCACCCGTGTTTTCCCAATTCGCCCTGCACGAACGCCTGCTCAAAGCCGTGGCCGAGCTTAAATTTGTCGAGCCGACGCCGGTGCAAGCAGCGGCTATTCCGCTCGCGCTGCAAGGGCGTGACCTGCGGGTGACGGCACAGACCGGCAGCGGCAAGACCGCGGCCTTTGTCCTGCCGATCCTCAATCGCCTGATCGGCCCGGCGAAGATCCGCGTCAGCATCAAGACCCTGATCCTGCTGCCGACCCGGGAACTGGCCCAGCAGACCCTCAAGGAAGTCGAGCGTTTCTCCCAGTTCACCTTCATCAAGTCCGGCCTGATCACCGGCGGTGAAGACTTCAAGGTCCAGGCCGCCATGCTGCGCAAGGTGCCGGACATCCTCATCGGCACCCCGGGGCGCATGCTGGAGCAGCTCAACGCCGGCAACCTGGACCTCAAAGAAGTCGAAGTGCTGGTGCTCGACGAAGCCGACCGCATGCTCGACATGGGCTTTGCCGAAGACGTGCAGCGCCTGGTGGACGAATGCCCGAACCGCCAGCAGACCATGTTGTTCTCCGCCACCACCGGCGGTTCCGGCCTGCGGGAAATGGTTGCCAAGGTCCTCAACAACCCTGAGCACCTGCAACTCAACAGCGTCAGCCAGCTCAACGAAACCACCCGTCAGCAGATCATCACCGCCGACCACAACCAGCACAAAGAACAGATCGTCAACTGGCTGCTGGCCAACGAGACCTACCAGAAGGCCATCGTCTTCACCAACACCCGGGCCATGGCCGACCGCATCTACGGTCGCCTGGTGGCCCAGGATTACAAGGCGTTCGTCCTGCACGGCGAGAAGGACCAGAAGGATCGCAAGCTGGCCATCGATCGCCTGAAGCAGGGCGGGGTCAAGATCCTGGTGGCCACCGACGTCGCCGCCCGCGGCCTGGACGTCGACGGCCTGGACCTGGTGATCAACTTCGACATGCCCCGCAGCGGCGACGAATACGTGCACCGCATCGGTCGTACTGGCCGCGCCGGCAACGATGGCCTGGCCATCTCGCTGATCTGCCACGGCGACTGGAACCTGATGTCGAGCATCGAGCGCTACCTCAAGCAGAGCTTCGAGCGCCGCACCATCAAGGAAGTCAAAGGCACCTACAGCGGCCCGAAAAAGGTCAAGGCGTCCGGCAAGGCCGTTGGCGTGAAGAAGAAAAAGACCGACGCCAAGGGCGACAAGAAAAAGTCCGTGGCCAAGTCGCCGACCAAGCGCAGGACCGCCAACCGCCCGAAAAGCGACAGCCTGGTCAGCCAGGACGGCCTGGCGCCGCTCAAGCGCCGCAAGCCACAGGCGCCGGCGGCTGAGTAAGCCCGCCGCCTGCTGTCGATGAAAAGCCCGGACCTGGTCCGGGCTTTTTTTTGCCTGGCTTGCGGGTTTTCTCCCAGGCCGGGCTGGGCCTGCAGGCCGCCACCAAGAACTGTGGCCTAAAGATTAAGAAATGTCTGATGTGTCGGTGACTGGAGCAAATCTAGTATCGGCATCCGCTGAAGGGCCCGGATTATTTGGGAAAGACACAGTCTTTCAGCCTGCTCAGCGCTCATTTGACGTCAAGATGATGGCACATTAGCATCCGCGCCCTGTCTTGGCCTTGCTGCCCTTTCGAAGGATCGAATATGTCTCTCTCCACCCTCGGGATGAGGTTGTGCTGCGCGCTGTCTTGCCTGCTGCTGACTGGCCCCTTGCACACGGCCCTTGCCGCCCCCTTACCTGCACCGACCTTCAGCCCCGGCGACCAGGACCTGATCCGCGACCGGCAGAACCGCCTGCTGGAAGAACAGCAGCGGCGTCTCGAAGAACTCAAGGACCTGCCCGGCAAGAGCGCCACGCCGGTGGCACCCAGCGCGCCCGCCGACAGCCGCTGCTTCCCGATCAAGGACATCCAGCTCAAGGGCGCCGACTCGCTGTCCGCCAGCGAGCGCGAGAGCCTGCTTAAGCCCTACATCGGCCAGTGCCTGGGAGTGCCTCAGCTCAACGAGCTGCTCAAGGTCATCACCAACCGCTACATCGAAAAGGGCCTGGTCACCAGCCGCGCCTACCTGCCGCAACAGGACCTGTCCAGCGGCCACCTGCAGGTGCTGGTGGTGGAAGGCAAGCTCGAAGGCCTCAAGGCCGCCGAAGGCAGCAAGCTCAGCGCCCGCGAACTGAACATGGCCTTTCCCGGCAGCAGCGGTGAGTTGCTCAACCTGCGGCAGATCGAGCAGATGGTCGACCAACTCAACCGCCTGCCGTCGAACCAGGCGCAGATGGAACTGGCCCCGGGGCAGGCCGTGGGCGGCAGTGAAGTCCTGGTCAAGAACAACCCGCAAAAGCCCTGGCGCGTCGGCCTGTCGCGCAGCAATGAGGGCCAGAAGAGCACTGGCGAGCAGCAGTGGGGCAGCTCTTTCGAATGGGACAGCCCCCTGGGCCTGGCCGACCAACTGGTGCTGCGCGGTGGCCACGACGCCATCAGCGACCACCAGAAAACCTCGCGCAACGCCATGCTCTACTACAACCTGCCGTTTGGCTGGTGGAACCTCAGCTACAGCTACAGCCAGAGCGAGTACCGCTCCCTGGCCCAGGGGCAGGGCTTCAACTTCAAACAGACCGGCGACAGCCAGAACCACCAACTGCGCCTGGAGCGAGTGATCCACCGCGACGCCGTGAGCAAGACCTCGCTGAACAGCGGCCTGAGCTACCTGCGCACCAACAACTACATCGAAGACAGCAAGCTCGCCAACAGCAGCAACCGCCTCAGTGAAGCCCAGTTCGGCATCAACCATGGCCGGCGCATCGGCGGCGCTTTCGTCAACTTCGACCTGGGGCTGCAGGACGGCATCGGTGCCTTCGATGCCCAGCGCGAAAACCAGCGTGACCGA
Organism: Pseudomonas sp. Os17; assembly: GCF_001547895.1. Lineage (NCBI taxonomy): Bacteria > Pseudomonadati > Pseudomonadota > Gammaproteobacteria > Pseudomonadales > Pseudomonadaceae > Pseudomonas > Pseudomonas sp. Os17. Next base: position 1,724,969 of record NZ_AP014627.1, read on the forward strand.
TACGGCAATCGCCAGGCCAACGCCCGCTATCGCAAATACACCGCCACCGCCAGCTACCTGCAGCCGTTCAAGCTGTGGGACGAGTCCCTGGTGTTCAGCAGCCTGGTCACCGGCCAGCGCAGCGAGGATGTGCTGTTCAGCTCGCAACGCATGAGCCTGGGCAGCCAGTCCTCGATCCGTGGCTACAAGGACCAGAGCCTCAATGGCGACAGCGGCTACTACTGGCGCAACGACCTGCGCTGGAGTCGCCCGGTGACCTGGAACTGGCTGCGCCCGGCGTTCGCCGAGTACGGCACCGGGCTGGGCTATGACGTTGGCGCGATCCGCAACGACCGCTACAACGCCGAGCAGCATGGCCGGGTCTCCAGCGACTCCATCGAGTTCTTCGCCCGCGGCAAGCACCTCGCCGCCAGCCTGACCTTCGCCCACTCCCTCGAGCGGCCAGATGCCCTGAGTGAGCGGGAAGCACCGATCTACTTCCGTTTGGACCTGTTCCTCTAATTCCGCTTTTTGCCTGAGATTTTCGACATGGACGTTCGTCAGTTTGCCTTCCTGGCCCGCCAGCCTTCGGCTGCCCTGCAATCCCGTGAGTCCTTTTGGGGCCTGCCCAAGCGTGGTCTGGCGTTCATCCTGGCCAACATGATGTTCTGGCAGCCGGTGGTGGCGATGGCCGACGGCATCGTGGTCAACGGCAGCGGCACCAGCCTCGGGCAAGCGGCCAATGGCGTGCCTATCGTCAACATTGCTGCGCCCAATGGCGGCGGGCTGTCCCACAACAAGTTCAGTGATTACAACGTCGGCCAGCAGGGCGTAATTCTCAACAACGCCACGCAAAACCTACAGAACACCCAGTTGGGTGGCTACATCATCGGCAACAGCAACCTGGGTGGCCGCGCGGCCAATGTGATCCTCAACGAGGTCAATGGCGGCAGCCCCAGCCAGCTAAAGGGTTACACCGAAGTGGCCGGGCAATCAGCCCATGTCATCGTCGCCAACCCTTATGGCGTGACCTGCAACGGCTGCGGCTTCATCAACACCCCCAAGGCCACCCTGACCACCGGCAAACCGGTGATCGAGAATGGTCAGGTCCAGCGTTACCAGGTGGACCAGGGCAGCGTCGCCATCGAAGGCGCGGGGCTCAACGCCAGCAATATCGACCAGTTCGAAATCATCACCCGCAGCGCCAAGATCAACGCCGAGATCCAGGCCAAGCACCTGGCGGTGATCGCCGGGGCCAACGATGTCGACGCCCAGACCTTGAACGCCACGGCACGCACCGCCAACCCGGCGGATGCGCCGCAACTGGCGATCGACTCCTCGGCGCTGGGCGGCATGTACGCCGGGGCGATCAAGCTGGTGGGCACTGAAGCCGGGGTGGGGGTGAAGTTGGCGGGGGACATGGCCACCAGCGGCGGCGACCTGCAAATCGATGCCAATGGCAAATTGACCCTGGCTCGTGCTCAGGCCATGGGCGATGTGCAACTCAAGGCGCAAGAGGTGCAACTGACCGAGTCGGTGTACGCGGACCGGAACGCCAAAGTGGTTGCTGCTGAAAAACTGGCGGTGGACAAAAACCTGACAGCGGGCGGCAACGTGCACCTCGAAGGCCGGCAGGTGGTCAGTCGTGGTCAGCTTAATGCGGGGCTCCAGCGGCAAGAGGCTATCGAGACCATCAATCCCAGCAGCCATCTGCAGCTTCAGGGCGGCAGTCTGACCAATACCGGCACTATCAACGCCCGGGGCAGCCTCACGACTGATCTGGAGCGCCTGGATAACCGGGACGCGGAACTGGTGGCTGCGGGTGATCTGCACCTCAAGGCCGGTCGTGTTGATAACCGTGGTGGTCAGTTGATTGGCCAGCAAGCCCTCAAGGTTGAGGGCAGCAGTCTGGATAATCGTGGCGGGACCCTGGCCGCCGAGCAGTCTGTCAAGGTGGTACTCGACACTCTGGACAACCGCGATCAGGGCCTGCTGCTCAGCAAAAGCGCAGACTTGACCCTGAACACCGACAGCCTGGATAACCGCCAGGGCACCCTGCAAGCCAACCAGGGCGAGCTCAAGGCCAGGGTCAAACAGGTCCTCGACAACGGCGGCGGCAAGATCCTCACGGGTGCCGGAAAACTGAGCCTGGAAGCCGATGAACTGCGCAACCAGCAAGGACGACTGAACGCCCAGACCGGCAAGCTTGAGGTCAAAAGCGCGACCTTCGACAACACTCAGGGGCAGGCCCGCGGGGCGGCAGTCGAGATCAGCAGCCGCTCCCGTCTGCTCAATGATCAGGGGCATGTGCTGTCCACCGCAGGCGACTTGCAGCTCAAGGGCGGCGAGCTCCGCAACAACGAGGGCGAGATCGCCAGCCAGAAGCACCTGCAACTCTCCGTCGACAGCCTGCAGAATCAGAAGGGCAGCCTCAGCGCCGAAACCATCGGGCTGGCGCTTTCCGGCAAGCTGGACAACGACGCGGGGCTGATCGAGGCCGGGGAAAGCCTCGCGGTGGACGCCGGTTCAGTGAGCAACGCCAAGGGCAGTTTGCGGGCCTTGGGCGAGCAGGGCGAGAGCCGCTTCAGCATCGGTGGTCGTTTCGATAACGACCAGGGCCTGGTGGAGATCGGCAATCAGCGCTTGATTCTGAGCAGTGGGGGCTTGAGCAATCAGCAAGGGCTGGTGCGCCACCTGGGGCAACAAGGTTTCGTGTTGTCCCTGGCGGACGCTGGCAATGCTGGCGGTAGTTTCATCACCAACAGTCGGCTGGATCTGGACCTGGCGGATTGGAGCAACACCAGCCGGATCCAGGCACAAAAGATCGGCTTGAAGGTCGGGACCTTCACCCAGACCCGCACTGGCAAGCTGGTCTCGGTCGAGGGGGTCGAGGCTAGTGGTGATCATTGGATCAACGATGGCGGCCTGGAAACCGACGGCGACCTGAAGCTGATCCTCAGTGGCTCCTACCAAGGCAGCGGTATTCTCAAGAGCCAGGGGCGCATGACCCTTGCAGCCGCCCGCGCCGACCTTGGCCAAGAGGCCGAGGTGCGCAGCGGTGCTGCCGCCGATTTCACCCTCGGCAGTCACCTGCAGAACCTCGGCACGCTCACGGCCGCCGGCGACCTGCAACTCAAGGTCGACAGCCTGACCAACCAGGGCACCCTGGGGGCGGGCAATGCCCTGCACATCGAAACCCCGACCCTGGTCAACCAGGGCGGGCTGATCTTCAGCGGCGCCGACATGCAGCTGGAAACCAGCAGCCTGACCAACGACAAGGGTGACATCTACAGCCTTGGGCGCCTGGACGTGAATGCCCCGGGACAACAACCGGCCAGCCTGATCGAAAACATTTCCGGCACCATCGAAAGCGCCCATGGCATGCAGTTGCTGGCCAATCGCCTGGTGAACCGCAAGGAGAAGTTCGCCTTTATTCCGGCCCTGACCTCCGGGCGTATCACCTTGCACTTCACCGACAACTGCAAGGGCAAGCACTGTGCAGCCTCCTACTCGGTGACCGAGGTCTACGGCACGAAAATCACCGAGGACTCCCAGCGCGGTAACCTGATTTCCGGCGCCGAGCTGACCTTCAAGGGCGACAGCTTCGAAAACCAGTTCAGTACCGTTTCTGCCGCCGGCGACATCAGCTTGCAGAGCAACAGCCTGAAGAACATCGGTGCCGGTGGCGGCGAGATCCGCAATTACGCTTACTCGATCTACACCAAGGACGACGGCGCCTACTACACCTTCATCAACAACATGGGGCGCTACAACGCCTACAACGACCCCAACTCTGCCAGCTACAACCCTGCGGCGATGCCATTGGGAGCGATCGCCCTTGGTAGCCTGAACGGCTTCAGCAAGGTCGAGACCTCCGGCAGTGGCGAAGTCGCCGCGGCAATCATCCAGGGCGCCGGCAAGGTGGACATCACCGGCACCCAACTGCTGGAAAACAGCGTGATTCGTCCGGGTGAAACCGTGGCCGCCAGTGCCAGCCGGGTCGGCCTGACAACCGTGGACAGCAGCACTCAGGCCCTGCCACAGCTGAACCTGCAAGCCGCTCCGGACCTGCAGCAACAAGCGGTCAACCCTCTGGCCTTGCCCGGTTTCAGCTTGCCGCAAGGTGACAGCGGCCTGTTCAAGGTCAGCCGCAACCCGCAACACAAATACCTGATCGAAACCAACCCGGCGTTCGCCAACCTCAAGCAGTTCATCAGTTCCGACTACCTGCTCAGCCGCATCGGTTTCAACAGCGACCAGACCCAGCGCCGCCTGGGCGACGGTCTCTACGAACAACGACTGATCCGCGAAGCGGTGATCGCCCGTACCGGCCAGCGCTTCATTGCCGGGCTGGACAGCGACGAAGCGATGTTCCGCCACCTGATGGACAACGCGATCGCCAGCAAGACCGCCCTTGACCTGTCACCGGGTGTCGCCCTGACCTCCGCCCAGGTTGCGGCCCTGACCCACGACATCGTCTGGATGCAGGAACAGGAGGTCAACGGCGAGAAGGTCCTGGTACCGGTGCTGTACATGGCCCAGGCCAACAACCGCCTGGCGCCCAATGGCGCGCTGATCCAGGGGCGCGATGTGAACCTGATCTCCGGCGGCACCCTGGCCAATCAGGGCACCCTGCGCGCCAGTGCACAACTGCAAGCCAGCGCCCAGAACATCGACAACAGCGGCCTGATGGAAGCCAACGAACGCCTGTCGCTGCTGGCCACCCAAAGCATCCGCAACGCCCAGGGCGGGATTCTCAAAGGCCGGGACGTCAGCCTGGTCGCGACCCAGGGCGACGTCGTCAACGAGCGCTCGAAAGTCAGCCAGGACACCCGTTATGGCGGCGGTATCCAGCACAACGACTACCTCAACAGCGCGGCTCGGGTCGAGGCGGGCAACAGCCTGAATATCGACGCCGGACGGGATATCCGTAACAGCGGCAGCGTGCTCCAGGCCGGGGGGGATGCAAGTCTCAAGGCGGGACGTGATCTGGCGTTGGTGGCCACTGAGCAAGTGAACAGCAGCAGCGGGCGCCACAAGAAGACCAGCTGGAGCCAGAGCCAGACCACCCAGCACGGCAGTGAAGTGCAGGTCGGTGGCAATCTTTCCGCCGCGGCCGGCCAGGATCTGCAGATAGTGGCCAGCAAGGTCGCTGCCCAGGGCAGCCTGGCACTGGCAGCGGCGCGTGATGTCTCCATCGAGGCTGCGGCCAATGAGAGCCACCGCGCGTCGAAGAGCAAGAAGGTCACCAGCAGTAACGATCAGGTACGTCAGCAGGCATCCTCGGTGACCGCTGGCGGCGATCTGTCGATCAAGGCGGGTCAGGACCTGACCTTGGTGGCCAGCCAGGTGAAGGGCGAGCAAAACGTCGCGCTGGACGCCACTCGCGATCTCAATTTGCTGTCCGCCAAGGACGAGAGCGCCTCTTTCTACTCGAAGAAGAGCAAAGGCTCCTTCGGGCGTAGCAGCAGCAAACAGCAGGAGAGCTACCACAGCACCAACGTCGCCTCTGTGGTCGAGGCCGGGAAAGACCTGACCCTCAACACCAGCAAGAAAGCCGATGGCGGCATGAGCATCAACGGCGGCCGCGATGTCACGGTGATTGGCAGTCAGCTCAAGGCCGGCGCAGACCTGATGGTCGGCGCCACTGGCGATGTGGCGGTCCTCTCCGGTGTCGAGGAGCACGGTTCCTACAGCAAGAAGACCAAGTCCGGTTTCCTCGGCCTGTCCAAAAGCGGCAAGAGCCAGTTGCAAACCACCGCGACCCAGGTCGGCAGCGAGCTGAATGCCGGCAACGATGTGGTGGTTGCTGCGGGCAACGATATTCGCTTGCGGGCCAGTGAAGCCACGGCCGGCAACGATGTGGAACTGCGTGCCGGGCTGGTCAAGGACACGGGTGACATCAACTTGGTTTCGGCCAACGACACCGCCTACAGCCGCAGCGAGCAGTACAAGAAAAAGGTCGGGCTGTCCTCCTCCGGGGCCAGCGTCTCCTTTGCCTCGGCCAAGGAGTCCGGGCGCCAGGCGCAAAGCAGCACCAGCGTGGGCAGCCAGGTGCTGGCCGAGCGCGATGCGAGCCTGAAGGCCGAGCGCGACATCAACGTGGTGGGCAGCGGCATCAGCGCCGGGCGCAATGTCAGCCTCGACGCCGGACGTGACGTCAATGTGGTGGCGGCACAGAACAGCTCAGCGGAGCAGGACTGGAAAAAGAGCAAGCAAGTCGGCGTAGGCGTCAGCAGCGACGACAACGGTGTCAGCCTCTTCGCCGGGGCCGAGCGCAACAAGGAAAAGAATCGCGTCGAAACCCAGACCGCCGCCGCCAGCCAGATCAGTGCCGGTGCAGACCTGTCGGTCAACGCCAAGCGCGACATCAATCAGGTGGGTTCCGATCTTCGGGCCGATCACGACATCAACCTGGTGGCCGGCCGCGACATCAAGATCGACGCCGCCCGGGAAGTGCGGGTGACCGAGCAGCAGCGTGAAAGCGAGCGCAATGGCCTGGGCGTCACCCTCAACCACAACTACGGCAAGACCAAGGACGCCGTCAACGGCGCCGGCGACGGTGAAAACAACACCAGCAAAGCCTCCAGCACCCTCAAGGCCGTCGACTCGGTCAGCCAGTTCCTCGCCGGACCGACCGCTGACGTCAAGCTTGGCAACAGCAAGCAAAGCAGCAGTCAGGAGATCATCGAGCAGAGCAACCGCTCTTCAACCCTGCAGGCCGGCAACGACCTGAACCTCACGGCCAACAACGACGTGACCGTCAAGGGCAGCCAGTTGGGTGCCGGGCGCGACATCAACGTCAAAGGGCGCGACGTCACCCTGGATGTGGCCAAAGGCAGCATCAGCGAGGAAACCCGCAATACCGAGATGTGGGGCGGCATCCACGGCGGCACCAGTGGCGGCATCAAGATCGGCGTCGGAGGCAGCTTCGGCACCGCCAACACCGAGAGCAGCCAAGGCTCCTCCACCGTCACCCAACTGGATGCCGGGCGCGACATCAACCTCAAGGCCAGCAACGACCTGAACCTGATCGGGACCCAGGCCCAGGCCGGACGCAACATCGACCTGGATGCCGGCAACGACCTGAACATCCGCGCCGCGCAGAACGACCACAGCAGCGAAAACAACCGCAACAGTGGTGGTGGGGAGATGGGCTTCACCTTTGGTTCAGAAGGCGTCGGTTTCTACGTCAGCGTCAGCATGGGCAAAGGCAATCTGGAACGTGAAGGCGAGCGCCAGCAAGAGGCCTATCTCTATGCCGGGGACCGTCTGGGCTTCACCAGTGGCAAGGACACCAACATTGCGGGTGCCAACCTGCGTGGTGATGAAGTGATCGGACGTGTCGGCGGTGACCTGAACATCGCTTCGGTCGCCGACACCGGCAAGGTCAAGGGCAAGGAATTCGACATCAGCGTCACCGCCACCTTTGGTCCTGCCCCGGGCCTCAGTGGCTCAGTCGGTTACGGCCAGACCACCGGCAAGACCGACTGGGTTGAAGAGCAAACCCGCATCACTGGCAAGAACAAGGTCGATATCCGCACCGAAAACCACACCCAGATCGACGGTGCGCTGATCGCCGCCGACAACGGCAACCTCAAGCTGGACACCGGCACCCTGGGCTTCAGCGATATCGCCGGTAAGGACAAGGAGCACGGCTATTACCTGAACGTGGGCGGCACCTACAGCTCCGGTAGTGGCACCACACAAGACAGCAGCCAGGTGGGCAAAGGCAAGGAAGGTGAAACCGGCTGGAGCGTCAGTGGCTGGGATTACCAGAAGGACCGCGAGCAGATCGTGCGCGCCACCGTTGGGGCGGGCGAGATCGTGGTGCGCAAGGATGCCGAGACCAGGGCCGATTCAACGGCCGGGCTGAACCGGGATGTGAGCAAGGCGTATGAGATCACCAAGGATGAAGAGTCGCGTACGGATTTGTATGCGAGCAGTTCTTCCATTGACGCTGCACTCAAACCGGGTGAAACGCTGAAACAATGGTCTGATGGGTTGCTCAACTATGACAAAACTGCACTGAATAACTTTAACAAGGCGGCGTCAGCGCTCAACGTGATGATTAATCGCGTGGATAAAATTTTAGGGCGTCCCATGGATGCTCGTGCGGAAGCTGTGGCAGGGAAGGACTTAGCAGAAAGTACACTTGAGGCACTGATTCTTTCCGGTAAAAGTCGCCGCGAAGCTATGGCGATGATGGGAGATCAAAAGTTTATCGATGGTGTTCTTGTTGGTATCGCCTCATTAAATGGTATCGAACCGAAGGTTCTGGAGGAAATTGAAAGGGTCGTAGAGCCCAGTAACAACGTTCCTAGCCAAGGTTCGCTGGTGCTGAAAGAAACGCAGGTTAATCCCACTGGGATATTGGAGCTTCAGGGAACTTTAGAGAGTCTTGCGGCAGCTCAGAAATATATTAAGGAAAATCCAGAGCAAGCGGAAGCTGTAGGCTATGTTATGGCTGCTGCGCAGGGGCCTAAAGGTGTTGCGCAGTTTCTGGTGATGAAAGCTATTGAGGGAACAGAGTTTGGTAAGAAGTTTGCTGAAAATATGGGTAAGGTGGAAGCCTACGCGGGAAAAGCAGCAGCACAGGCTATTCAAGGGACAGAGTTATACCCGAATTTTCAAGAAGATGCCTATATAATTGGCGGTGGCGAGCTGATCTATAGCATCTTTACTGGTGCGTTACCGGGTAAGAAGGGAGCGAAGGGCGAGGCTCATGTTTCTGTTAACGATGGCAGAATTAATGAACGTGGGGGGAATTCTGCTGGTGATACTGGAAAGGGGGGCGCTGGGTCAGTAGATAAAACTGTACACGATACCAATACTAATCTGCCTGTAGTTCGTGAAGGGAAAGTAGTTTATGAACCATTGGCTAGGCCTGATGCAAATGAAATTAGGGCTGGGTCAGGGTTTGCAAAGCTTGGATATGATGTTAAATATAAAGCTACCGCATCGGATCTAGGAGTTAAAGATGTAAGGACGCCAGATATGTATGTGTCTGGTATTGGGAAGGTTGATGTTTATACGCCGAACACAGCAAATCAAAAAAATATTATAAATGTTATTGAGAAGAAAAAGTCACAAGCTTCATCTGTTTTGACGCAGATTGATTTGTCTGGAGTTGAAATGAAAAGTATTGCAGATAGGGTTTGGGGCAAACCCAATGCTAAAAATATCCATACATTATTTTTTCAGGATTCAAAAGGGCAAATACATCGTTTTGATCGTCCGGTCTTAGGAGGTAACTAATGTCAAAGTTACAGTGTGAATGTGGTTGTGTAATGGTTGCTCGTACAATGGAGGAGGAGTTTTTATATGATTTTGTTCCTCAGAAGGTAATCGTTGGATTGCTAAATAAGTGGGAGGCTGCTGGTGCTAATTTTAGTAGTGATGATTTTTTGGATTTATATAATGAGTTTAGAAGAGATGCATACAAGTGTCCGTCTTGCGGTCGTATTCTATTGCAGGTTGATGAGGGGGGGGATGCGTTTGATAGATATAAAAAGGAAGTTGACTAGTTGCTGTTTGAGTGAATGTGGTTTTTGATAAGTTTGTTGCTGTAGTAAGTGGGTTTTGCGAGATGTAGATGTAATGGCTTGCTTGATTGGGTGAGTCCTTTTGGTTGTACATAAGAGAGCTCAAACCTCAAGATCAGCAGCGGCTTGAAGGTCCGCGCCGAGCAAAACGACAATGATGGTGGGGAAGTGGGCATCACTGTCGGTACCGAAAAGAGATGGCGTTCTATGCCGGCGTGGCAATCTGGAGTGTGAAGGCGAGCGCCATCAAGAGGCTTATCTCTATGCCGGGGACCGTCTAGGTTTAACCAGTGGCAAGGACACCAACATTTCTGGTGCCAACCTGCGTGGTGATGAAGTGATCGGGCGTGTCGGGGGAGACCTGAACGTAGCTTCGGTCGCCGACACCGGCAAGTTCAAGGGCAAGGAATTCGACATCAGTGTCACCGCCACCTTTGGTCCTGCTCCGGGGCTCAGTGGCTCAACCGAAAACCACACCCAGATCGACGGTGCGCTGATCTCTGCTGACAACGGCAACCTCAAGCTGGACACCGGCACCCTGGGCTTCAGCGATATCGCCTGTAAGGACAAGGAGCACGGTTACTACCTGAACGTGGGTGGCACCTACAGTGCGGGCGGTAACACCACACAAGACAGCAGCCAGGTGGGTAAAGGCAAGGAAGGTGAAACCGGCTGGAGCGTCAGGGGCTGGGACTACCAGAAGGACCGCGAGCAGATCGTGCGCGCCACTGTCGGGGCGGGCGAGATCGTGGTGCGCAAGGATGCCGAGACCGGGGCTGATTCAACGGCCGGGCTGAACCGGGATGTGGGCAAGGCGTATGAGATCACCAAGGATGAAGAATCGCGTACGGATTTGTATGCGAGCAGTTCTTCCCTTGGGGCGGTGGCGAGTCCGAAGAAGACGTATGAGCAGTGGAAGAAGAATGTTGAGTTGTATGGGGAGAACAGTCGAGACGCGATCTTAAAGCTTGACGAGCTTATGGCCAGTATGGTCGTGCTGCTGACAGCTGGAAGTGATATCGAGTTTGCATCCAAGCATGTGAATAACGTGCTGGTGCTCCGTGAAAACGCTCGAAAACTCGTCAGCAAGGATGCGAACAAGCGCGCGGAGGGTATGGATTATCTGATCCGGGCGAAAGTCGGCGAAGCGAATGGGGAGGGGGGCAGACTTCTTATCGCTCGAATGAAGGATATCGCCCGCGAGAGCCCGGAAAAGTCACTTGAGCTGGCAGAAATGTTGGCCAATTTGAAGAACCCTTCAAATGGATCGCTAAATCTCGCTGCTGCTCCTGCCGCAGGAGTGATGGGAGCCTTAGCGTTTGCGCTGGCCTACTCAGTAGCGACGCCTCAGGTTCAAGAAAATATGCGTAACACAGCCAACTCGGTTGTTGAGAGCGCTAAAAAAGCAGGTGGTGCTGCAAAGGAAGAGGTGCAGAAGCAGCTAAAAATTTCAATCGGCCTTTGGGAGTTTATAACCCTCACTGCGTTTCCAATTCACCTGCTTGATGATGAAAACCGAAAGCTGGTCAATCCGATTGTTGATACGTCAGGAGGGAATCCCGCCAGCTGGATGGAGTGCAGAAGGGTGGTGCCTATGTAACTCCCGGAGCACAAGCTGAATCCGGGGGTGATGTATAGTGAGGGTGGGACAGGAAAAGGTGATGCAACTATCATTGATAGTGCCATCCTTGCACAAAGAGTTATGGATGCTCGAGCTGGACTACCCTCTGACTTGAGACGCGGTGGTAACGTTGCCGTTGCTGATATAGATATCCCAGGAATATCGAGGCAGATGGCTGCACATAGTGGGATTTCTGCCGCAGGTAGAGGATTTATTGGTGAGGGAAGTGGGAATTTTGTAGCTCAAATTGTCCCCAATAAAGCAGGGGGTCCGGTTTATCGAGGGACAGACTCTGAATATAAAATTCTTGATAATATCGCCGATCAGTTAGGTGGTAATAGGGCGGTAAGTGGAAGTGTAAATATATTTACAGAAAAGCCAGCATGTGTGAGTTGTCTGGGGGCGGGAGAACAATTTAATGAAAGATATCCTAATATCACTGTTGATTTTATAGATGGTCAGGGGGGTATGCTCCGACCTCCAAGGAGAATTCCGTAATGGAAGATCGAGTAACTTATAGTGAGGTTAGGGCTTGTTTTTTAGCTCTCTATTATAATTATTGTAGGGTGAAGCTTCGTCATAATAGTTTGTGGGTAGAAGGAGAGAGCGAGGCTGGTTATGCATATGCAGAGCTTGAAGGGAGTTTTGATAAGCCTGTTGAAATTTTGATGTTGGAAGTTGTTGCTCTGGTGCTTAGGGGGGGGCGAACTTCAGAAAAGGTTCATGATTATCATCGGGCTGTTATTGAGGAAGTATTAAGAGATAATGATCTTCCTAGTATTTTAGAAGGGGTGCCACAAGAAGAAGCAGTGGAGTTCAGTTCTGATCTCAGGCTGTTAGGGGTGATTTAGTCTATGGGTGCTCTGTTTGGATGATGGCATTTCTGGGGGGGCGCGGATTGCGAGGGAGGTGTTCTTGATCTTTATGAAAAGGAACTCTCTGTCCCAGACTAAAGGGGCGGCTCTAATACCGCCCCTTTTTGCTTATGCTGATAGCTGACCTTGCATCCGTCGCCCTGCTACATCCATAAAATCACACCCGTCTCGCAGCAAAATGCTGCACACCAGCGACAGTTCCTGCAGAACCACTGCACCTTTGGGCGCGTCATCAGAAGTCGCGAAGTTTTCCAGCAGTTGAGTCACAGCGCGAATGCGATACGCCGCTGCATCGTGCAGGACGTCTGTGGGAGCTTGGGTGTCGATCAGCAGTGAGGGAGCGTTGCAGTCGTTGCCGGTAACTCGAAACTTAATGGCTTTTCAGATGTGGTGTTAATTCATGTGTGTGCGTTGATTTTGTCATTTAAGCAGGTTGCTGGATATATGGATAGAGCTTTAAATAACGTAGTGCCGAAGCGTCCTGAGTTGGAGCAGGTTTTTGCAATCACACAACATGGGATTATTCAAGTTCCGATTGTGAGAGGAAAGTAAATGGGGACGTATTATTATTTGTGCTGCAAGACTTGCCGGATTTCATTGAACTTAGGAAAGAAGTTGGCGAAGGAGGGAGGGCGATTAGTTGTTCAGGGGGTTTACTCTGATAAGGAAAGATCTTGGCTTAGTGATAAGCGTGCGTGGGATATTATTCAGGCCTTTTTTCAGCAGCATGAAGGGCATGATTTACTATTCGTTAATGATGACGACTTTTCGCAGATCCAGTTGTATGACTATGTTGAAGGGGACGACCTTTTGGAGGGGGGACTTGATTGGTGGATTTTTCTAAAATAACTATTTTGTTATGGCTGCTGCGTAAAGGTCTATAGGAAGTGACGCGCTGAATACAATAGGAGATATCTGTAGCCTAAATAGAGATGAGGTGTGTGATGGCTGTTTAGTACTTTAAATTTGCTTTGGTTCCTGATGAGAGAATAGTAAGTGTATGTGGGGAAATGGTGGCGCGCTTGCCTGAATATAGTGGGAAGGGGGGGCGCTGAAGAGATTTTAGGCGGTTTTCCTAACTATTGGTTAGAAATAGGAAATATTGAGTTGTTGTTGGCTGGGATTTCTCGTTTGCTTCCGGAAATTGAGTCGTGGACTAGTGAGGCAAGAAGGTTTGGTTGTGAGGATGGTGATCGAGTAGAGTTTTGGGAGGATGATGTTTTATGTTATCTGGATTTTAGGAGTTTATCTTTATCTCTGCTAGAGGGGATTTTAGTTCTTGCAGCTGAGTTTGATTGTAGTTTGGTGCTGTTTGGTAGTGGTGAGGTTGTTGAGTAAAAATTGCCATTAGTTGTGGAAAAGATAAAAGAGTCTAACGCTTTTGCTTTTTGTGTGGATCCAGCTAGTTTTTTTGCGGGGCTATAATTTTGGAGGGTAGATAGTATTGGGTTTTCGGATTTAGTGTTGTTTTTTATATGTAATATGGTCTTCGTGGTTGGTGTGTTTGGGCTTGCTTTTACTCATGTGATGGTTGTTTTTTTTTTTTTTTTTTTTTTGTGTGTGGTGGGATAATTAAGTTTGTATGAGGGGTTAAGTTTTATCGGCTGTGGCTGTGGAGAACAAGCGAGTTCGGGAGTGATATTTAAATCATCTGGCATTCCTGATGTGCCTGTACTGAAGAATTGCTCGGTTGAAAGCTTGCAGTATCATGTTTTAAATAATGTTAATCGGTCTGGTGATGTGGTTGATAATGCATCGCATAAGTTCATGGAGATGATGGGGCTGTTGTTTTTTGGGGGGGGAGGTAAGAGCTGGTAGAAAAGTATAATTTGGTTGTTGAAGATGAAGGGGGTATGCGTAATTTTGATAGGTTTGATGTTCAAAAGATGGCCCGAAACCAAGGCTGGGAAAATTTTCCTTTTTAAGTAGGAAGTAGCGTGAGGATTGAGCTTGAATCCGAGGCAGGGGTGCTGAGATTTCTTGTCAAAAGTACAGGGGTTAAGAATTGTTTTTTTGATTTTGATGTTGCCTGTGATTGGAATAAGAAATTTTCAGGCTGTCTGCCGGATAGATTTTTTTGCAGTTTGAACTTTGACGATATAAAAAGACTCGTGGAGTATTTTCATAGACATAAATTGTCAGTGCTCGCTGATAAGGTTGATGGGGCATTGATTTTTATGCCGTTGGAAAATGATTTTCAAATAAGGTTTATGGCGGGAGAGGCTGATAGCTTGGAGGAGGGGTATTTTTGGATCGGATTTTTATTTAATTTTGGAGGGAAGGATGAAGATTCTTCAAATGTGTATTTTGGGTTTGAAGCTAGTATTGAGTTTTCAGCAGTAGATGATTTTTGTAGCTCTTTGATGGGGTTGATTCCTGATAAGTAGAGTGGTAGGTGCGGAGTGTTTGACTAAACACTGGCGGGGTTATTACAACGCCGCGTACCGGCGGTACTCAGCTGGATGGAGTGCAGAGGGATGGTGTCTATGTGACTTCGTAGCACAAGCTGAGTCTGGGTGTGATGTATAGTTATAGTGAGTCAGATAGTTTAAAAAATATCTCTAAAAATTTGGGCTTTGCTTCTTTTGATGCTGCGAATGGTATAGGAATCATCTATTCTCCTAAGGTTAGTTTGAATAATTGTGAGATAGTTTTTAACGACTTTTCTGTAGGCACTTCAGAGGGGGATTTCGGTTATTGGCCAGCTGGTGCAGCTGAGTTGGTTGGCCCGTTGAAACAGATGTTCAACGATGCGCAGTCTCAAGGGGCAGAGAAGATTAATTTAAAAGGTCGTTATGCAACTGTGAGGACGGAGCGATGTTGGGGATGGGTAGTGTAGATAATGTTAAGCAAAATTTTTCCTTCAGTTTCCTCGCTACCCGAGAAGGGTTAAAAGGGTTCTTAAAAGGGCTTGAGTATTGAAGATTCGTCGTACCCTTGAAAAAAGAATGAGGCAGCTAGATGCATCGGGTCGAGGGCGTTTTTATGAGGTTGCAGATGAAAGGCAGATGCTTTGTTCTGTAAAACTTGAGAGCGGCGTTTTAGATATATGTGTAGATGGGTTTTTTGTTTCGAAGAAAGATGAGGTTTGCAAGGTTCTATTTGAGGAAATTGTTGCTATAAAAAGTCATTTGAATGCAAGTTTTTTCTCTGGTGGGATAGATGATTTTGATTTTTATCTTCCTGTAGATATTGAATGTGAGTTTTTTGGGTTTTCTCTTTTGGTGCCATTTTTGAGTTATTCCAATGTTTTGAATATTTTAACGGGTCTGAGGGATGATTGGCTTAAACAGGCCTCGTCCTAAATTCACTCGTGGTTTCAGTAAGACTTTAATTGTGGAGGTAAAAGGGCATCCCCAAATTTCGCAGGTTCAAGTTCATCCTGGTGGAGGTCGGCATGAAGGAGCTTATTATAAAGTCTCTACTGCAATAGAGGGGACTATAAAGATAGTTGATCCTTCAACGTATAAGCCGAATCATGGGGAAAAGGCAAAGATTGTTTCTGGAGGTTAGTTTGATGTTGTCAAAATTAAAATGGATAATTCAAGCTTTGGCTATTCCAGCATCTGAACAGGTGCGTTTATTTCCACCTTTTGTTAATGTTGCAGATGAGCTTGCATTAATTTGGGAGGATGTCTTAGAAGGTCTTGAGGTTTTTAGAGAGCTGGTGTCAGCAGACGCGCTATTGGCAATTCAACATCTAGATGAGAAGATTTTATCTATTAGTGG
The DNA here is from genome assembly GCF_001547895.1 of Pseudomonas sp. Os17. Lineage (NCBI taxonomy): Bacteria > Pseudomonadati > Pseudomonadota > Gammaproteobacteria > Pseudomonadales > Pseudomonadaceae > Pseudomonas > Pseudomonas sp. Os17. The sequence continues at coordinate 1,740,718 of NZ_AP014627.1, forward strand.
TGAGTCCAATTCGCAGATTTGGACTAAAAATTCTTTGTACGACTCTGTCCACTGGGAGGAAATAAGAGGGCTTGCTGCTGAGGTGGCTAAAAAAATGGACTGGCCTATTAGCTCGCCTGGATCTGCCGAGGGTATCTATATCGGACCATAAAAGTAAAGTTGCTCTCAAGGGTGTAACTAATTTTGAGGGTGGAATGAAGATCATTAAACTGATGCCTGACTATCAGTGTTTTCCATTGTGGAGCTTGTCGCCAGACTCTATTGGGAATTTTGATCCTGAGGAGTTGCCGATCTTACAAGAGCTCAAAGCTGATCTAATGTCATGGGCGCTTAAGTATGATGATACATTAGATGAGGAATATCCTCCTGACTCTGGATTTTCTAGCGAGGAGGATGAGGCGGAGTTTAATAAAGAAGGAGAGCATCTGTTTGAGCGGCTAAAGGCAGAGTTGAAAGACTATGTTGTGGTTTTGAAGTGATTGAAGATGCGCGGAATAAGTGCGCGAAATTTATGTGTGGTAGTGCGTTTTGGTTGTAGTGGTCATTCTATCGTCAAAGAGGATGATTAAGTCATTGATCGATATTCGATCAAATGCGATAAAAAAGACAACTTTCACGCCGCTTTTGTGCCTGCTGGAGCATCTGCTCCAGCATCCGCCTCATCGTTATATTCATCAAATCACATCCATCTCGCTGTAATGGTCAACTAATCCCGGACACACAGACAACTCGGTTGTTGAGAGCGCTAAAAAAGTAGGTGGTGTTGCAAAGGAAGAGGTGCAGAGGCAGCTAAAAATTTTGATCGGCCTTTGAGAGTTGATAACACTCACTGCGTTTCCAATTCACCTGCTTGATGAAAACCGAAAGCTGGTCAATCCGATTGTTGATACGTCAGGAGGGAATCCTTCTAGTGAAGTATATGCTGGCGGTAGTAGCCCGGACAGTTTAACTACTACAGGCGATCGTCCTATTGGCGGTGTAGGTGAGAGCGACTATGTTCGACCTGTGGAGGAGCTTCCGTCTTCAGGGATTGTTTATAACTCTCAAGGTGAAAAAATTACTCAGGGTGCGCATGCTAAAATCAGAAATAAAGAAGGGCGCCCGGTTGGCTCTGTTGTAAATGATGTTCAGGTTGCGCGGCCTGCAGATATTTTGATTCAGGATGATGGTAGATGGGTAATCAAGGGGCTAAAAGTTCGTATTCATATTATTGAGCCTGATGGTGAGGTTGTAATTTCATTGGATAATCCTAAAGCTAATACAAGAGATAGGATTCGGCGGGGGCAGTGGCGGCCGGCCTCGCAAGATGAGCTTGATAAATTTGAGTCGATTTTTTCTAATTATGTGAGGTGGTAATTTATGGAACTTTTAAGCAAAGAGTGCATTGCAAGTGTCACGCTGTATGATCTTCGCGTCTCCGAGGGCGAGTTAATGGTTTTTGCAGATAGTATAGCGATGGTGATGAAGCATTTTAGTGACTCTGATATTGAGAGAAGTACAGTCTGCGAGTCTAGAGAAGAGCTTTCTTACTATTTTGATGAACTTAAAGAGTTGCTCAAAGGCATGGTTCGGCAAGAGTACTTGCCAGAAAGATTCAAGGATGATTTGTAATTTTGGGGGGGCAATTGCAGCGAGACCAATTGCAATAGTAGTGGCGACGAAGTCATCGGGAGCGTAGGAGGCGACCAAACGTTGCTTCGGTCGCCGGCACCGGCAAGGTCAAGGGCAAGGAATTCGACATCAGCGTCACCGCCACCTTTGGTCCTGCCCCGGGCCTCAGTGGCTCAGTCGGTTACGGCCAGACCACCGGCAAGACCGACTGGGTTGAAGAGCAAACCCGCATCACTGGCAAGAACAAGGTCGATATCCGCACCGAAAACCACACCCAGATCGACGGTGCGCTGATCGCCGCCGACAACGGCAACCTCAAGCTGGACACCGGCACCCTGGGCTTCAGCGATATCGTCGGCAAGGACAAGGAGCACGGCTATTACCTGAACGTGGGCGGCACCTACAGCTCCGGTAGTGGCACCACACAAGACAGCAGCCAGGTGGGTAAAGGCAAGGAGGGTGAAACCGGCTGGAGCGTCAGCGGCTGGGATTACCAGAAGGACTGCGAGCAGATCGTGCGCGCCACCGTCGGGGCGGGCGAGATCGTGGTGCGCAAGGATGCCGAGACCGGGGCCGATTCAACGGCCGGGCTGAACCGGGATGTGAACAAGGCGTATGAGATCACCAAGGATGAAGAGTCGCGTACGGATTTGTATGCGAGCAGTTCTTCCCTTGGCGCTGTGGCGAGCCCGAAGAAGGCGTATGAACAGTGGAAGAAGAGTGTTGAGTTGTATGGGGAAAAAAGCCGGGAGACGATGGTAAAGCTGTCCCTTCTCTTGGCCAGCATGGGCGTTCTAATCGCGTCGCCAGACAATCTTCAGGGTACATCCGAAGACATTAATAGAGTCCTGGTAGAAACCGAAAACTATCTAAAAGCCTTCAGTAAGGATGAGAACAGACGTGCGGAGGCTATTGAGTTTCGCCTGAGGGAGCAGTTGGGAGACTTAAGTTCCGATGGGGAAAAGATTCTCCTCGCTCGGATGAAGGAAATTGTCCGCGAAAGCCCTGAGAAATCAGTTGAGCTGACAGCAATGATTTCCACTCTGAGAGGCTCTCCTACAACAGCGCAGAATTATGTACAAGTGGCAGGCTATGCTGGAGTAATGGCAGCACTTGCTGCGGCTCTGGTCTATCCTACTTTGACACCTGAAAGTCAAGAGCGGATGCGTAACTCTGCTAACTCGATGATTAAAGCTGTAAGCCAGGGTGTCGCCTTAAAAAAGGATCAAATACAGAACCAACTCAAGGTTACGATGACAGTCTGGGAAATGGTCACCCTCATGCCGTTCCCAGTTCATCTACTTGATGACGAAAACTGAAAGCTGGTTAATCCGATTGTTATTACATCAGGATGGAACCCCGCCAGCGGGGGCTACGCTGAGGGTGGCGGAGTTGTTACAACGCCACATACCGGCGGTACTCAACTGGATGGAGGGCAGAAGGATGGCGCCTATGTGACTCCGGAGCACAAGCTGAATCCGGGGGTGATGTATAGTGAAGATGGAGCTGCAAAAGGTTTAATCGGACAGGATTTTGAAAAATATCTTTATAAAGAACTGGGTGGAAAACCAAGCTTTTCGACGAAAGGACTAGAGTTTGACGGGGCTTATGGAGCGAGTAACTCTATATGGTACGAGGCTAAATCTGGCCGATACTGGGAGGATCATGCTCAAGCCGGATCTAAAGGTTTTGATAAGTTTAAGTCAGATGTCGGCGCGCATGCTCGAATAGCTAAAGATAATGGCGCTTCTTTTGAGGTCCATTCCAATACACCGATTCCTCAGCATGCCAAGGAGTGGCTGAGTTCAAAAGGGATATTTTTTAAGGAGTATTAATATGGGTAGCCAAGCATCTGTAGATGTAAGTCTGTCTCGGCCTTGTAGTCCAAAAGATATAGTGATGGCACTACTTGATTCTGGGTGGAGTTTTGATTTTGAAGGGGATGTTCTATTTTTGTTGTCATCAGATATTGACTCTTATGATTGGCAGAAAGAGTATGCTGAGCATTTCAACTTAAAGGAATTTCTTGGCTCTCATTCGCCATTCGGGAGGATTGGTATTGCTATGGTTTTTGATGGTAGGTTTGGAGGGGAGTTCTTAATTAGTCGGGATTGTATATCGTTGTCTATTTCAATAAATAGAATTTGTGTTTTTGGCACTGTGCCGGATTTTACTGAGTATGTTTTTAGACTTAAGGAAGTTGTGAGTGGCTTTGGTTTTTCTGATATTAGATGTGAATATGTTTCTTGACTGATATTTGGTGTAAAGAAACTGATGTTGAGGATACTGTGCTGGCTGGAAGAGGGGTTGCTTCTGAAAATAAGAGTAACTATCTTGTCGCGAACTGAGCGTCGAAGAACACGAGAGAAAAATCGCGACTTTCAAGCCGCGATTTTTGCTTGCTGAAGTACCTGCTCCTGTATTCATCTTGTTGTAAAATCCATCAAATCATACCCGCCGCGCAGCAGAATTCTGCACACCAGTGACAGTTCCTGCAGCACCACTGTGCGCCTTTGGGCGCGTCATCAGAAATCGCGAAGTTCTCCAGCAATTGAGTCACGGCGCGAATGCGATACGCCGCTGCATCGTGGAGGACGTCAATGGGGGCTTGGGTATCGATCAGCAGCGAGGGAATGTTGCAGTCGTGGCCGGTAATCGGCATGTATCGATTCAGAGTCGTCATGGATCTTACTCCTATATCAATCAGAGTCATCAATTTCTGCCGCCAAGCAAAGTAAGGTGACGGATTGCACAAGGTCGGCGGATCAGGGATACATGAGCTGGCACTGTCAGGTTGTTTACGTCAGATCAGTGCGGAAACACATGACTCTGCAGTGAGGAATTTTTATATGAATATTTTTCTAGAGATAGTAATAATATTGCTGTGATTGGATTGTGTGGGGCTGGTGTAAAAGGTTTGGGTGATCTGGAGCGGTAAAAATATGAAAGTGATATATAAAAACGGAGCGGAAAAGGCCGTATTGCTTATTGTCGAGCCGTGGGCGGAAGAGTATATAATTGAACCTGGTCAGTCGGTGGAAGTGGTAGATCAAGGTAATTCATTTGAGGGGAGTGTTGAGGTTGAATATTTTGATGGTGGGATAATTGTATATGGGTGGGAGGGTAGTATTTTGTCCGTTTTTATGAGTGGAGTTGAGCTTTTTCCTATGTCGGCTATTTAGGCGTGAACGTAAGACGTGGCTTTGAACGGATTGCTGGGAATAAATTAAATCCAGGATTGCAATGTGCTCCAAGATTAATGAGTGATTTGAGAAGTGTGCAGGCGATTTACGGATTGAATCCAGTTGTAAGAAAATTAGAGGCAATAACCATATTTCTGTCGAGGTGATATTGTGAAAAAATATTCATCGATAATAAATCTACTTCAGTCTATATTCTCGGTAGATGTTGGTTTGGAAAGAAATTCGGAGATTGCTATTTTAGATAGAATTTTAAAAGATGATTTTCAACGGAGGGAGATAGAGTCTGAGTTGGTTGGTTTGTTCAGTGATTCGTCAGTTTCTTGGGTGAAATTGCTGGATAATGAGAGTTATTTGGTTTATCCGGCGGATGATGAAGATGATGCTAAAACCTATATGGTGGAAATTCTTTGGGATAGGGTGTTTCCAGATTCGCCAGTGCCCTAGTTTAAGGGATGAAGAAATTAGTACTCAGGTGGATGTTTAGGAGTTTTTAGAGGTGTAGAGGGGCTATGAAATTTCGCAGCCGCACGATGAGTTGAAAGCAACTACGACGTTCAGAGTTACACCGAACATGATATGCACTAAACGGCTAAGGGGCGGCTTTACACCGCCCCTGTCTGCTTATGCCGATAGCTGTCCCTGCATCCGTCGCCCCGCCACATCCATCAAATCACAGCCATCGCGCAGCAAAATGCTGCACACCAGCGCCAGTTCTTGTAGCACCACTGCGCCTTTGGGCTCCTCATCAGAAATGGCGAAGTTTTCCAGCAGTTGAGTTGCGGCTCGGATGCGATGCGCCGCTGCATCGTGCAGTACATCAATGGGAGCCTGGGTATCGATCAGCAGTGAGGGAATGTTGCAGTCGTGGCCGGTAATCGACATGTATCTGTTCATGGTTAGTTCTCTGGTGATGGGGTGATGCTGTCCCTACCGTCGCCAAACGAAAGGTGGCAGCTGTACGCAGGTTGGCGAACCGGCACCAGATAAGCCGGCAGACCCAAAAGGATCTCCCACGCACAGCCGCCATGAAGCGATTGTGCGGGAGCAAAAGTACCTGCAAGCAGAGGCTTTTGCATCAATTCTGGTGTCAGGTCGCCAAACCCGGTCGTCCTTTCAACGACCCATCGACTATATCCAGCGCCCCCCCTGTCCTTAAAGCCCCATTCCTACTGGATTGTCTGCTTCTGCCGTAAGGCAATTCCTAATTTGCCGAGCGTATCTTTTCGAGCCGGCCCTCCGCGATTTTCCTGGCTTACAATGCCGCCGCTTATCGCCATGCCACAGTTGGTTTTCAGGTGGCGGTGCGTTGTTGAAAACCCTCTCAAGGAAGATCCGTCATGCGTCTGTTGTCTCTGCTGTTCACCCTCGTTCTGCTCGCCGGTTGTGCTTCAACCCCGGACTATTACATCTCGCCCAAACCGGTGCAGATTCCCGCCACCGCCACTTACTGGATCGATACCTTCAACCTGCAGTTGGTTGGCGAGAGCGAGCGCTTTCTGCCCGAGGACAAGCTGCGTCAGCAACTGGGCATGGAGTTGATCCGGCAATTAGGCAATGCCAATCGCTACGCCGCCAGCAAGGACAGTGCCGACTACCTGCTGGATGTGGATGCGGTGTACAAGCGCCGCCTGAGTGATTCCAAGGGTGGGCTGGTGTCGATGGTCGTCGATGACAATACGATCCTGGCCAGTGTCGATTTCGGCTACAAGGTCCAGGTCAAGCGCGACGGCGCCGAGGTGTTGCATTTCGCTCAGGAGCGCAACGGTTTGCAGCCTGCCGGAGCCATGGGCCAGTTGCGCAATATGAAGAGCATGCTGGGGGTGATCACCAACAGCGGTAATTCGGATGTGGAGAACTTCTACATTCGCGCTCTGCCGAAGTTCATTGTCAGTGATATCAAGGCCATTCCTTCGCGCTGAGTAGGTGTGTGGCTGGATGGTAGGAGCGAGCTTGCTCGCGATGAGCCCGAGGGGCGCTGCGTTCTTTCAGTTGCGGCGCGTTGTCGTTGACGTTCATCGCGAGCAAGCTCGCTCCTACATGGGGTATGGATGTATCAGTTGGCCTTTTGGCTTATAGCGCCCTCACCGGAATACAAATCTCACATTCCAGCTCCCCGGTCTTGATGTCGTAGTACGCATCCGCCGGATAGCGTTCGAACGCCGGGCGCGGGTCGAACTGCATGCCGCTCTTGGGTAGCCAGTCACGGCACAGTTCGATCCAGGCGTCGGCGATGTCCGGGCCAAGGCCGCGGTAGGCCGCTACGGCGTACAGGCCGCCGGGCAAGGTGGTGATCACGGCGGGAGGGCCGGCCTTGAAGTCTTCGGGCACTTCGACGCAGGCGTCGTAGCGGCATTTTTCGGCGGGGGTGAGGTCCGGGTCGTCGTGGCCGATGCCGTAGCGCACGCGGTTGAACAGGTGCTGTTCGAGCATCCATGGCATGGCGGTTTCGCGCCAGAAAACCCCAATGCCCGGGCCGTAGGCGCCGAAGTAGCGCAGGTAAGCCACGCGGGTGGCGGGCAGCTGCTGCAGGGTGACGTTCATCGCTGTTTCCTTCAGGTGAATGAAGGCGTCAGGATCGTCGAAGGCGGGAATGTGGGTCTGATCAGGATTGCTCAATTCACGCAGGCGCCGTTCTCGGATGTCGTCGAGGCGGCGGTGCCAGCGTTTCGGTTCGGTGTCGCGCCAGGTGCTGGGGGAGACCGAGAAGTGTTGCTTGAAGGCTCGGGAGAAGGCTTCGCCCGAGCCGAAGCCGACTTCCAGCGCGATTTCCAGGATCGAGGCTGCGGGGCGACTGGCCATGAGGTAGGCGCCGCAGGCCAGGCGCCGGCGACGCAGGTAGGCGCCCAGGGGCTCGCCGACCCAGGCGCTGAACAGGCGGTGGAAGTGGTAGGGCGAAAAATGTGCCACCCGCGCCAGGTCCGTCAGCTCCAGGGGCTGGTCCAGGTGTTGGTCGATGTACTCCAGCACCCGGTTCATGCGCAGGGTGTATTCGTGGAGGCTGTTGTAGGCGGCGCTCATGTCTTCAGATTAGTTGGCTGTGAGGGTCGTCGTAGTCTGCCGTAGATTTGTGCTATTTGTGTGTGCGATTCGCCGGCAAGCCGGCTCCTACGGGAGGTTTCTGTCGGCGAACAGGCTGTCAGTTGTCACAGCAGCAACTGCTGCCCTTGCTCCGGGGTGTTTTCTGGTAACGGTCGTGGTGCCGAACCCAGTCCATGATCTGTTCTTCGTTGCGCCCCTTGGGCGTCAGGTCGAGGAAGTTGTAGGCCCCCAGCAACAGGTCCAGCCCGCGGGCATAGGTGGAATATGTGTGGAAAATTTCACCTTGCGGGTTGCGATAGAACACGCTCAGGCCGGGTAGCTCCCGCTCGTCGCCACTGACCTGTTCGTAGTTGTAGCTGGCGGTTCCCTGGGCCAGTTGCTCGTCGCTGAGGCTCACGCCAAAGTCTTGGTTGAAGTCGCCGCCGGCGCTGGAGTACCAGTCGAAATGCCAGCCCATGCGTTGGCGAAAGGCTTGGAATTGGCCGTAGGGCGCGTGGGATACCGCCACCAGCGCCACATCGTGGTGGGCCAGATGCAGGTTGGCGCCATCGAAGTGGTCCGCCAGGAACGAGCAGCCCTTGCAGCCCTCTTTCCAGCCGGCGCCGAACATGAAGTGGTAGACCAGCAGTTGGCTGTGGTCGCCAAACAGGTCCGCGAGGCTTAGCGGGCCATTCGGGCCTTGAAACTGATAGGGCTTGTCGATTTTTACCCAGGGCAGCGCCCGGCGTTCGGCGCTGAGCTGGTCGCGCTGGCGGGTAAAGGCCTTTTCGTGGATCAGGTGCTGTTTGCGGGCTCGTAGCCATTGTTCCCGGGAGACCACGGGATGATCGGTAACGGGCATGACATTTCTCCTCTGGCAGTGGGCGAAGTGTCTTACACACGCTAGTCGTTTGACTCCGGGGCAGATCGACAAACCGCCCAGCGGTTTTCCGCTTGGGGGGCGCTGGCCTGGGTGGATTTCCTGAACGGCTGAAAAGCCTGTCGGTCACAACTTATGAACGGCATTTCATTCTTGTGTCTGGAGGTTGAATCAGGATGAGCACTTACAACTGGGATCTGATCGAACGGCTGTTGCACGAAGTGCAGAACGGCGCCGGCCACAGTTTCACTCCCCGTCCTTACGCCGAGCAGCATGCGGCGGCCAAGGCGGCGGAAGGTGAGCCCACCGGTAACCTGGATGATCTGAAAGTCACTGCTACCGAGTACGAAAAGCTGCTTCTGGACCGGGGGTTTATCGAAACTCGGCCTGAGGAAGAGGGTGGCAACGGTGAGAATTTCATCCTGACACCCCGGGGCTCCAGCCTGCTGTGCCTGCTCGACAGCAGTATTCCGGGCCATGAGCATCCCCGTCAGGTGCTGGATGAGCAGGCCGATGCCCTGGCGCCGGAAACTTTCGACGAGTTGGCCTCCAAGGCTCAGATCGCCTAGCTCAGGGCGGGTCCTGGCGGGCGTTCTGCAGGCATTTGAGTTCCGCGAAATCCTGGCGTACGCCGTCGATCTTCTTCAGCAGGCGCTGGCGCTGCTCAAGGCTGCTGGTGGCCATCAGGTCCACCAGCAGGTGGCGGGCGGCCTGTTCGGTGCGGGCATAGGCCTGGCGGTAATCCTCTGTCCATAACTGCTCGCGGTTCACCAGCAGTTGCTCGATGCGTTGTGGGAAATCGCTGTTTTGCCGTTGCGCCACGGCGGCGCTGAACTGTGCCTGCCAGTGGATGCGGTTGGCGATCCACTGCTGGTTCTGTTCGCCCAGGGACGCCGACCATTGCTCGATGCGTCTTTGCTGGTTGGGACTCAAGGGGCCGATCCAGGATTTCAGGCGTTTGCTCATGCGCTGGCTGCGCTGTTCGATCTGCTGCGCCAGGGAGGGCTTGAGGTATTGCTCGCGATGTTCCTGCTGGTCCTTGGCAAAGGCGTTGTTCATCTCGGCGACTTGTCCGTCGTCCAGGCCCTGGAGCAGCTCTACCGCGGAGGGCACGATCTGCCGCGCGGTTTCGGCGATGGCTTGCTTGGCTTCCAGGGTTCGCTGTTGCAGGGCTTGATCACTGACCTGATTGCTCTGCACCATGGCTTGCAGGCGATCAAGCCAGTCTAGGTAGCCTGGCAGTTGGGTGGTGCAATGCCAGCTCAGGTGCTGCTGCAGACGCTGGTTGAACCAGCTCTTCTGCTCGCGGTTCATGTCCAGGTAGTCGTTGAGGGTCCAGGGGATGATCACATCCAGGTTGCGATAGGCCAGGCCGACCCGGCTGCAGGCGCCGAGCAGCAGGCTGCAGATCAGCAGCGGGATGAGCAGGTGCCAGCGGCGGGCCATGGGCGAGTCCTTGCGAGTGCGGGTTGCTGTATCTGAACCCGCCGGGCCGCTGACAGTTCAGAGGCCTGTGCCTAGTAAAACGTCCGTTCGGCCTTGAAGGTGAGCAGGCCGTCGCACTGTGGGTTGTGCCCGGTGTAGGCACTGCAATCGCTACCGCGCAGGCTTGAATCACTGTAGATCAGCTTTAGATCGATCCCCCGCCAGGGCCGCGAGAATTTGATCGACCAGTCATTGAAGCCTGCCACTTCACTGCCGTTGGCCACGGCGACAGCGTTGGTCAACTGGTACGCGGTGTATTTGACGCTGATGCCTATGCCGAACGGCGAGTTGCCGCCCAGGTCGGCGAACAGGGTGCTGTTGCGCATGGCCGGGTCGTTGCTGAGGGCGGCGCCAAACCGGCTGCCCAGCAGGCTCAGGCCGCCGTAGAACTCCTGACTGTTCTGGGTGCGCCGCTGCGGGTAGTTGTAGTGAATGATCCCCAGTTCGTAGCCCAGGGTCTGGTCGAAGGGCCGCTTGAAGCCCAGGTAGGCGTCCACTTCAAGCGGGCTGGCGGGGTTCAGGCCCATGCTCGGGGACCATTGGCCGAAGTACCAGCCGCTGTCGTGGCTCAGGTCGAGGCCGCCGTGCAGGGAGTCGCTGGAGGCGGGTTTGACCAGGCCCTGGGCCATGCTGCGGCTGGGGCTGGTGCCCAGCTTGAGGTCGAAGGCGCCCAGTTCTCGCTGGACTGTCTGGCCCAGGGCGATGGGGCAGGCCAGTAGCAGGCTGAGGGCCAGTGTGGCGGATTTGAGCATGCAGCACTCCTTGAACGGCGGGGAGTGACAACCTGAAAGTCGGCTGAAACGATTTATCCGGAAGGCGGCAAGAATACCGGCGAATGCCTGGGGATGAGGGCCGTTCGTCGATTTTTGCTGGCGTTGGGCGGGGAGCGGGGTGCCAGTCCTAGCGCTTTGAGGGCAAAGCGCTAAGGGACCAGGATAGAGCGTGGGGAATTACTTTTTACCGAGGCTGATCTGCTTGGACGGGCCGAAAGTCTGGCCGCTGACGCCTTTGGCGATTTGCTGGATTTCGCCGCCGGACTTGAGGAAGGCTGCGATTTGTTCGTTGATCGATTCGCTGGTTTCAACGGCGGGAGCTGGTTTTGCTTTGCTGTTGGAGGCTTTTACTCGCATGGCGGCCATTTAACCTTTCGGGAAAATTAATTTGGCCAGGCATCTTATCAGAAATACTTGACAATTGCTTGGTAAATATCCTCTGGAATAAGGCGCGGCTTTTTGTGTTTTTTTCTAAGTTGATCTCGCTGATATCTACCTAAGTGGCTGTTTTAAATAAGGACTACTGGCGGGCGAGGCGGTCTTGGCGCTGCGGATTCCGCTCGGGCAGGTGCGCCTTTGCCTGACGAGTGGCCGCTTGATCGGCGCCAAGGCCAGAAAAATCAAGGCTGTTCATGGATTTTTTCCCTGGGCGACTCAGGAGCATCAACGCCACTGTGGAAAACAGGTAGAATGCCGCCCACGTAACGAGGGTATTGGAAATGGCTTTAGTCGGGCGCTACAACAGTTTGCAAGTGGTAAAACACACTAACTTTGGTTTGTATCTGGATGGCGGTGCGGACGGCGAGATCTTGCTGCCCAATCGTTATATTCCCAAGGATATTCCCAGTGAAGATGAAGACTGGTTGAATGTTTTTGTTTATCTGGACAGTGCCGACAAGTTAATCGCAACTACTGAAAAGCCGAAAGTTCAAGTCGGCGAGTTCGCCAGTCTTAAAGTTGTCGAAGTTAACAGCATCGGGGTATTTCTGGATTGGGGATTGCCCAAGGATCTGCTGCTGCCGTACTCCGAGGAAAAGCGCCAGATGAATGCCGGCGAATACTGCGTGGTGCATGTCTACCTGGACAAGCACACCCGTCGTATCACCGCCACGGCCCGCCTGGACCGCTATCTGGACAAGACGCCCGCCAACTACAAGGTGGGCCAGGAAGTCGACTTGCTGGTGGCCGAGTCCACCGACATGGGCTTCAAGGCCATCATCAATAACAAGCACTGGGGCCTGATTCACAAGAACGAGGTGTTCAAGTTCCTGCGCTCTGGCATGCAAGAGAAAGGCTTCATCAAGGAAGTCCGCGCCGACGGCAAGATCAGCCTGAGCCTGCAACCTGTGGGTGAAGAGGCGGCCACCAGTCTGAACTCGAAGATCCTTGCCAAGTTGCGGGAGAACAATGGTTCCCTGGCGGTCAGCGACAAGAGCGATCCGGCATTGATCAGCAGTTTGTTCGGGGTCAGCAAGGGCAACTTCAAGAAGGCCATCGGTGCACTTTATAAGCAGGGCCAGATTGTCATCCACGCAGATCGCATCGAGCTAAGCTGACACTCACTTCACGCTGCAGGCGAGTCTCATGAAAACCACTCTGGCCGCCTGGCTCGCCACCCTGCTGGCGTTCCTGCTGCTCGACGCGCTTTGGCTGGGGCTGATGATGGGCCCCACCTACCGCGCCCAGCTGGGCTCGCTGCTGCTGGAACAACCACGGCTCTTGCCGGCGGCTCTGTTCTACCTCCTCTACGTGACTGGTTGCCTGCTGTTCGCGGTACGCCCCGCCCTGCAACAGGGTGGCTGGCGTCGGGCTGCGCGCCTGGGGGCACTGCTCGGGCTGGTGTCCTACGGCACTTATGATCTGAGCAACTGGGCGACCTTGCAGGCCTGGCCGGCCGCCCTGGCGCTGCTGGATATGGCCTGGGGCATGCTGGTCAGTGCCCTGGCCAGTGGTTTCGGCGTCTTCTGTGCCTGCCGTTGGGCACCTGGTGCTGGACGCGGGCCGCAAGTCTGAGCGGGTTTGCCACTGGGTTTTGCGCCGCTGTTCAGCCCGCTGGGGTGTAACTTTTTTATCTTGGGTAGGTGTCATGTCATTCAAACACTGTGAGGCACTGTGGTGAGCATCGAACGGCGCAACGCCGATGGCTTTGCCCTGCAAGTGATGTTGGGGTTGTGCCTGATCTGGGGCGTGCAGCAGGTCATGATCAAGTGGGCGGCGGCGGACATTGCTCCGGTGATGCAGGCGGCCGCCCGTTCCGGGATTTCGGCGCTGCTGGTGGCCCTGTTGATGTGCTGGAAGGGCGGCTGGTCGCAGATTCCCGGCACCTGGCGCGCCGGTCTATTGGCCGGCGCCCTGTTCGGCCTGGAGTTTTTGTTCATTGCCGAGGGCCTGAAGCTCACCAGCGCCGCGCACATGTCGGTGTTTCTTTATACCGCGCCGATCTTCACCGCCCTGGGGGTCAATTGGCTGCTGCCCAGTGAGCGGTTGCGGCCCTTGCAGTGGCTGGGGATCGTTCTCGCGTTCATTGGCATCAGCATTGCCTTTGCCGGTGGCATCTCCCTCGACAACCTGGACCGGCGCATGCTCCTGGGCGACCTGCTGGGATTGCTGGCGGGGCTGGCCTGGGGGGCGACCACGGTGGTGGTGCGGGCTTCACGGCTGTCGGAAGCGCCTGCCACCCTGACCCTGTTCTATCAGTTGATCGTCGGATTTGTCGGCCTGTTGTTGATTGCCGTGCTCAGCGGTCAGGTGACCCACGTCAGTCTGACCCCGGTGGCGGTGGCCAGCGTGCTGTTCCAGGGGCTGGTGGTGTCGTTTTTCAGCTACCTGACCTGGTTCTGGCTGTTGCGCCGCTATCTGGCGGCAAACCTGGCGGTGTTTTCCTTCATGACGCCGATGTTCGGCGTGACCTTCGGCGTGCTGTTGCTGGGTGAGCCATTGAGTCTCAACTTTGTGCTCGGCGCCATGCTGGTGCTGCTGGGCATCACTTTTGTCAGCGCCGAGCAATGGTTGCGTCGGCGGATCAAGCGCTTTCTGTAAGCCGCTGCCTAGGACGCCAGCGGGCAGCGCTGTGTCGCGGACCGCGGTTGCCAGAGCAGGCTGGCGCCGAGCAGCAAGCCGCAGCCTGCGACCATCAGCGCCGGCTGCAGATTGCCGCTGAAATGACTGCTCAGGGCCGCCAGCAATGGACCGCTCAACTGGCCCATGGCGAAGCAGGCGGTGAGCAACCCGGCATTGCGCTGGGCCGACTCTGGTGCCAGTTCCCGTGAGCGCTGCATGACCAGTTGCATGCAGGCCAGGAACGGCGTGCCACACAGCAGCACTCCCAGCACCAGGCCCAGGCCACTGCCCAGCAGGCAAGCGAAGACCCCCGCCGCCTGCAGCCACAGGGTCGCCATTAGCCAGTGCCGAGTGTTGTCCGGGCGTTGTCGGCGCAGGCTCACCAGGGCGACTCCCAGGGCGGCGGCCAGGCCGAAGCCGGGCCAGAACAGATCGGCTTGCCACTGGCCGTGAAAGCGCGCGCTGGCCATCTGCGAGAGAAAGGTCGCGGGGATGATGTAGCCCACGCCGTACAGGCCATAGACCAGCCCCAGGCGGCCCACGCTTTGCTCATTTTCCGCGGTCGGCTGGGGGGTGAGCCGCTGGCTGCTGGAGGTCCGGGGCAGGATCGGCAGGATCACCAGCAGCATCAGCAAGGCCACGGCGCCATACAGCAGCCACAGGTTGGCGGAGCTTTGTCCCAGCCGATTGGCGCCCAGCGCCAGCAGGCCAGTGAGCATGATCCCCAGCCCCGGGCCGGCGAACACCAGGGCTCCCAGGCGGGGCCGGCCTGCCGCCAGGGCCAGGGGCTGGCTCAGGGCCGTGATCATCACCAGCACCCAGGCACTGGCCAGGCCGGTGCCGAAGCGCAGCGCCAGGTGCGGCCAGAAACCCCGAGCCCAGAACGAAGCCAGGGTCAGCAACACACATAACCACAGCCCACCCAGCAGGCGGGCCCGCATCTGGCCCGGCTGCCGGGCGAACATGGCGTCCAGAGCGCCGATGAAATAGCCCAGGTAGTTGGCGGCGGCGATCAGTCCGGCGGCGGTCAGGTCGACCTGGCCTTCGCTGATCAGGTGCGGCAACTGTGGCGTCAGGGCGAAGCGGCCAATGCCCATGGCCATCATCAGGGCAATGAAACTGGCAAGCAGGCGCAGCAGGGGGGACATGGTGGTCTTCCATCGGCAAGGACAATGACCGTCAGGCTAGGGCGGATTGACTTTCATTAAAAATGAATAATAGTGAGAAACCTGTTCAGTTTTGGAGAAGGTCATGGAGTTCAGCCAGCTGCGTATTTTCCAGGCTGTGGCCGAGGAAGGTTCCATCACCCGGGCCGCCGAGCGCCTGCACCGGGTGCCGTCGAATCTCTCGACCCGGCTCCGGCAACTGGAGGAACAACTGGGCGTCGAGCTGTTTCTGCGTGAGCGCCAGCGCTTGCAACTGTCACCGGCGGGCAAGGTCCTGCTCGATTACGCCGCTCGGTTGTTCGCCCTGCACGACGAAGCTCATGCCGCGGTGCAAGGCGGTCAGCCGGCCGGGGATTTCGTCCTCGGCACCATGTACAGCACCGCGGCCATTCATCTGCCGGCGCTGCTGGCGCGCTACCACCGCACCTACCCGGCGGTGAATCTGCAGGTGCAGTCCGGGCCCAGCGGCGAGTTGCTGGAAGGCTTGCTCACCGGACGCCTGGACGCCGCCCTGGTGGATGGTCCCCTGGAACTGGCGGGGCTGGATGGCGTGCCGTTGTGCGATGAAACCCTGGTACTGATCAGTGAGGCCGATCACCCTCCGGTGCGCACTGCCCGGGATGTGGAGGGCCGGGCGGTGTTCACCTTTCGTCAGGGCTGTTCCTATCGCATGCGCCTGGAGTCCTGGTTTGCCCACTATCACGCAGCCATGGGCCGGGCCATGGAGATCGAGTCCTATCAGGGCATGCTGGCCTGCGTGATTGCCGGTTCCGGGGTGGCGCTGATGGCCCAGTCGATGCTCGACAGCCTGCCGGGGCGGGAAAGTGTCGCGGTGCATGCTCTGGCCGAGCCGTTCGCCCACACCACCACCTGGCTGATGTGGCGCAAGGGCATGCTGGGGGCCAACCTCAATGCCTGGATAGAACTGCAGCAGGGTGCCTTCGGGCATCAGGTGCCGGTGCGGCGGGCCAATGGCTGAATAGCCTTGGCCGATTCGTCTCAATCCAGTAACAGTTCATTGCGATTGCGAGGCAGCGCGCAGGAAAAGTTAGGACTATTATCTGCTTGAGGCGGCGCAGTACCGCCGCTCGGCACGACCCTGAGGGGGCACTATGAAAGACAAACTGCAAAGCTGGCTTCACGACCTTGGCGTCGCTTTGGGCCTGATCGAGCCACCGCTGCAACCGGTGCCGATTCCTACCGACGAAGAGCTGCGGCGCCGTCAGCAACGTCGCCGTTGAGCTTGCCGCGAGTGCGGAGTGCAGACTCCGTCTCGCGCCTGGTTTTTCCCACCACGAGACGCTGGGCCTGATCCCGGGGTGTTCGTGCAACCCTCTATAGTCCCGCTCTTCTGCCTGGCTCCTGCAGCATTCAACCGCTTTGCCCGCCCGGCGCCCGGGCACTTTTTTGTGGGCGAAAAAAAAACGGGTGCGGCCACCGACGCCGCACCCGTCGAAGAAAAGCTTCAGGCGTCCGACGTCAGGTCAGATCGCGTTGGCCAGCGGCGCCGGGCGCCGAGAGAGCAGGCTCACCACCACGAAGCTCACCAGGCCCACGGCCAGGCTGTAGTAGATCGGGGTGTTGGCGTCCAGGCCGTCCTTGAACATGAAGAACAGGGCCGTGATGAACCCCAGGGACATGCTGGTAATGGCTCCGGCGGTGGTGGCGCGTTTCCAGTAGATGGCCCCGATCAGCGGAATCAGCATGCCGCCCACCAGCAGGTTGTAGGCCAGGGTCAGGGCGCTGATCACGTCACTGACCACCAGGGCGATGCCCAGCACCACGATGCCCAGCAGCAGGGTCGCGATACGGTTCTCGTGAACGTCGCCGTTGCCGCTCTGGCGACCACCGCGCAGGCGTGGCAGCAGATCCTGGGTCACGGTGGTGGAAGCGGCCAGCAGGCCGGCACTGGCGGTGGACATCAGCGCAGCCAGTGCGGCGGCTATGACCAGGCCGCGGATGCCGTTGGGCAGGCTGGTCTGGACGATGCTGGCGAAGGCGTTGTTGACGTTGTCCAGGTCCGGCAGCAGCACCTTGGCGGCCATGCCGATCAAGGCGCCGGCCAGTCCGTAGAGCACGCAGTAGAGGCCGGCCGCGGTTCCGGCGATTTTCGCGACGCCTTCGCTGCGGGCGGTGAATACCCGCTGCCAGATGTCCTGGCCGATGAAGATGCCGAAGAAGTAGATCAGGAAGTAGGTGAGGATGGTGTCCCAGCCGATGGCGGTGAAGTCGAAATAGCTGGCCGGCAACTTGGCCACCAGGCTGTCCCAGCCGCCGGCGTCGACGATGGACAGCGGCATCAGCAGGAACACCAGGCCGATGGTCATGATCAGGAACTGCACGATGTCAGTCAGGGTCAGCGACCACATGCCGCCGATGGTCGAATAGAGCACCACCACGCCACCGCCCACCAGGATCGAGACCCAGAACGGCAAGCCGAACAGCACTTGCATCACGGTGCCTATGGCAATGGTCGAGGTGGCCCCGATCATCAGGGCGTAGACCAGCATGATCAGTCCGCTGGCATGGCGTGCCGCGGGGTTGTAGCGGCGCTCCAGCACTTGGGTGACGGTATAGATCTTCAGTTTCAGCAAGGGTTTGGCCAGGAACAGGCTGAGCCCGACGATGCCCAGGCCGATGGCGCCACAGAGCCAGAAGCCGGAAATGCCGTGGACGTAGCCCAGGCGCACGGTGCCGATGGTCGAGGCGCCGCCCAGTACGGTGGCCGCCATGGTCCCCAGGTAAAAGCCCGGCCCGAGGTTGCGGCCGGCTACCAGATAGTCGTCACGGGTCTTGGCCCGGCGCATGCCGTACCAGCCCAGGGTGATCATGCCAGCGGCATAAATCAGTACTACGAGAATATCCAAGCCCATGTTCGGGTCCTCAAAAGCAAATTGTTATTGTTGTCGCCACCTGCGGATGCGCACGACCAACCGTTCGACCGGTGGCGACCGGTCTATCGCAAGAATTGCGGTTGCTGGGCAGTTCAGGCCAAGGGCGGCCTGTTTCGAGAGAGGTCGTACAGGGTGCTGCATCGCGGGGCGGGGATCTGCGCGTCCCCGTTGTTCATGTGGTTAAGGCTGTTTTCTTTATTGTTATTCATGATCTGCTCCGATCACGTTGGCTAAGGTGTTGCGCTCCTTTGCATGACGGATCCATGGCCGCGCTCGTGCTTGAGCGCGGCACCAGCCCTCCCAGGGCCGGGATTCAGCGGTGGGCCACGCCGGGCAGTACGCAGAGCATTTCGTACAGCAGGTTGGCGCCCAGAAGCGAGGTGTTGCCGGTGGTGTCGTAAGGCGGCGAAACCTCCACCAGGTCGCAGCCCACCAGGTCCAGGCCCTGGCAGCCACGGACGATCTCGATGGCCTGGATGGTGGTCAGGCCGCCGATTTCCGGAGTCCCGGTGCCCGGTGCCCAGGCCGGGTCGATGCCGTCGATGTCGAAGCTCAGGTACACCGGGCCGTTGCCGACCTTTTCACGGACCTCGGCCATCAGAGGTTCCAGGGATTTGTGCCAGCACTCTTCGGCCTGGACCACACGGAAACCCTGTTTGCGGCTCCAGTTGAAGTCTTCGGCGGTATAGCCCTGGGCACGCAGACCGATCTGCACTACGCGGTCGCAGTCCAGCAGGCCTTCTTCCACGGCGCGGCGGAAGGTGGTGCCGTGGGCGATCTTCTCGCCGAACATGTGGTCGTTGACGTCGGCATGGGCATCGATGTGCACCAGCCCGACCTTGCCGTGTTTCTTGTGGATGGCCCGCAGGATCGGCAGGGTGATGGTGTGGTCGCCGCCCAGGGTCAGGGGAATCACGTTGTGTTCGAGGATGCCGTCGTAGGCCTCTTCGATGATGCGTACCGCGTCCAGCAGGTTGAAGGTGTTGATCGCCACATCGCCGATGTCGGCCACCGACAGGGAGTCGAATGGGGCGGCACCGGTGGCCATGTTGTAGGGGCGGATCATCACCGATTCGGCGCGGATTTCCCGCGGGCCGAACCGGGTGCCGGCACGCAGCGAGGTGCCGATGTCCAGGGGCACGCCGACGAAGGCCGCGTCCAGGCCGGCAGCGGTTTGCAGATGGGGAAGACGCATCATGGTGGCGATGCCGCCGAAGCGCGGCATTTCGTTGCCGCCCAGTGGTTGGTGGAGAATCTTGTCCACGGGATAGGCCTCATCGTTGTTTTATATTTATGAGGTTGAGGGCGCAGCAGGTGCCGCCCGATCAACCGAGTGGGCCGATTCTGCGAAATGTAGTTCGGGGAAAGAATCGCTACGGACAAATACTTAGTTCAGATTTTTCTAAACTAATGACCAGGGCCGCGCTAGACTCTCGCGCTGCTGCCAACGCCCTGCGAAGTGTGGCTGCCTGCCCCTGTCCGCTGGTGCAAGCAGCGTTATCCGGGTGACGGGGGGCGATTGAACGTGGGCATGGATGGCATCGGGCCTGCTTCATCGCGCGGCACGAGCACGCGCACTTGTTACAGGGAAGTGGTCGTTTTGCCTGTTATCGGAGCCTGTCATGGCCAACGCTTTACCTGATCTGAAACTATTGCGCATCTTCGTCAGCGTGGTGCGCCATCAGGGGTTCGCCAATGCCCAGCACGAGCTCAATCTCTCGACTTCGGCCATCAGCACCTACATGAGCCAGCTGGAAGCCTCCCTGGGACTGGTGCTCTGTCACCGTGGCCGGGGCGGTTTCAGCCTGACCAGCAAGGGTGAGCTTTTCCACCAGGAAACCCTGCGCTTGCTGGGGGAACTGGAGGGCTTCGAGCAATACGCGGCGGCCCTCAAGGGCGAGTTGCGCGGCACCCTGAACCTGGGAGTGATCGACTCCACCGTCAGCGACAAGGCCCTGCCGTTCGCCGAGGCCATCGGCGCCTACAGTCAGGAGCATCCGGCGGTGCATCTGCACCTGTCGGTGCTGAGTCCTCATGAGTTGCAACTGGGGGTGCAGGACAACCGCCTGGACCTGGCCATCGGCGCCTTCTCCACACGCATGAGCGGCCTGGTGTACATGCCGCTGTACCGCGAGCAGCACTGGCTGTACTGCAGCAACCGGCATCCGCTGTACAGCGAGCGGCGCATCCCCGAGCAGGTCATCACCCAGCAGCGCATGGTGGGCCGCGGCTACTGGAGCCAGGCCGAGCTGGCCCGTCACGGCTTCAAGCACAGTGCGGCGACCGTGGAGAGCA
This sequence comes from Pseudomonas sp. Os17, assembly GCF_001547895.1. Taxonomy (NCBI): domain Bacteria; kingdom Pseudomonadati; phylum Pseudomonadota; class Gammaproteobacteria; order Pseudomonadales; family Pseudomonadaceae; genus Pseudomonas; species Pseudomonas sp. Os17. The sequence continues at coordinate 1,761,103 of NZ_AP014627.1, forward strand.
TGGAGGCGCAGTTGATCCTGGTGCTGTCCGGTGCCTACATCGGCTACCTGCCGGAACACTACGCCCAGGCCTGGGCCGACAAGGGGGACCTGCGGGTGCTGCTGCCGGCGACCTTCGGCTATCAGGCGCCGTTCTCCATGATCATGCGCCGTGGCCGGGGCCGTGAGCCGCTGATCCAGACCTTCCGCGACCTGCTCAAGGCCCAGCTCAACCAGTCATAAGGTATTCCCATGTCCCGAGCACGCTGCGAGCGTTGCCTGCGCCCTACGGGCCACTGTCTGTGCCCGCTGATCCCGCGGTTGTCCAGTCGCACCCGGGTGTTGCTGTTGCAGCACCCCAGCGAGGTCAACCATGCCCTGAACACGGCGCGACTGGCCGCGCTGGGGTTGAGTAACGCCGAGTTGGTGGTGGGCGAGGTGTTCGAGGATTTGCCGGCGCTGCTCGCTCAGCCCGGATACAGGGCCTGCCTGCTGTTCCCGGCGGATGATGCCCAGCCATTGCAGGCCTACGCCGAGACGGATGAACCGTTGCTGCTGGTGGTGCCCGACGGCACCTGGCGCAAGGCGCGCAAGCTGCTGCACCTCAATCCGCTGCTGGCGGCCCTGCCGCGAGTGACCCTGGCCGCTGCCACGCCTTCGCGCTATCGCCTGCGCAAGGCCCCGGGGCCGGGTGCGCTGTCGACCCTGGAAGCGATTGTCCAGGCGTTGCAGGTGCTGGAGGCGCCGACCTCCTTCGAGCCCTTGCTGCGCCCCTTCGAGGCCCTGATCGAAGGGCAGATCGCCGCGATGGGCGAGGACACCTACCAACGCAACCATGGCGCCAATTCCTCCCTGTAAGAGGGGCGAAAACGGGACAAAGCTGCAGTGCTTTTCCCCGGTAAACGGGCTACTTCAAGGGGGCGTCTAGCGTCTCAGGTTCGCAAGGTTTTCTGCCGCAGGATGTAAATGCTGACCAGCACCGCGCTGGTCAGCATGAAGCTGCGTGCCCAGATTGACGGCACCAGGTAGCAGGAGAAACCGATGCTCAGCCACATCAGGCCGATCGCATACACCTTGCCCTTGAGCGGTATGCCGTTGCCGTCCAGGTAGTTGCATATCCATGGACCCAGGCGCGGGTGTTGCACCAGCCACTGGTAGAAGCGTGGCGAACTGCGGGCGAAACAGGCCGCCGCCAGCAGCAGGAAAGGGGTGGTGGGCAGTACCGGAAGGAAGATGCCGATGACCCCGAGCGCTACGCTCAGCCAGCCGATGGCCAGCAGAACGTAACGCAATACCCGGGGGCGTTGGCCTATGGGCTTGGCCATAGGCGCCGACTCAGTGGTGACGAGGCTTGAGCAGCGCGGGTTTTTCGTCGGGGGCGTTGCACAGCAGGTACAACGCAGTCAGTGCTTCGGGGATCTGCACGATCATGTCGTCCATCAGGTTGGCATCGGTGGCGATGTCCGAGAACTCCGGCTGCTCGTCGAACAGGCCGGAGCCGACCATGATCGGCAGCAGCATCTCGCTGACTTCTTCCTCTGCGGTTTCGAACCAGGCCGCTTCACGCAGGAATACGCCTTCCATGAAACCGATGCACCAGCCGCGCAGGTCGGAGTCATCCGGGTCGTCGCCCAGGTCGAGTTCGCAGGGCAGTTCGAACTCCTCGTCGGAGGCCAGTTGGCGAGCGATGTGCGCCTTGAGGGCCAGCAGCGTGGATTCGATGGCTTCGCGTTCGGCGTCGTCGCGGTAATGCGGCTCCTCGGCGAAGAGAGCGTCGATCCACTCACGGTCGGGAACGCTTTCCGAACAGATCGACAGCGCGGTCAGGTAGCCGTGAGCGGCCACGTAGTCCAGCGCCTCGTCGTGCAGATCATCTGCGTCGAGGAAGACTTGCAGGCGGGTTAGTTGCTCAGCGAAGGACATTGACGGGCTACCTTGGGGAATAAACGATGTTGAATTCTAGGCTTTCTTGCGCGCTCAAGCCAGCCACGGGGCAGATTTGAGCGGTTCTAAAGGTTACCAGCGGTCCCTTGTCCGCGCCCTCTGTCAGGTGGGGCTCGGGTATACTGCCGCGTTTTGTGATGCCCTGCAGGCCCGAACGCAGTTGCGGACAAGTCCGCTAACGCATTTGTCGGTGAAGCGTGCCGGTTTTTCGGCCAGTCTGCGCCCAGGGAATTCGGTGATTTTTGGAGTTTTTCATGCTCGAACAGGCTCAACGCGTCCTCAAGGACATCTTCGGCTACGACAGTTTCCGTGGTCGCCAAGGTGCGATCATTGAGCGCGTGGCCAGTGGCGGCGATGCCTTGGTGCTGATGCCCACCGGTGGTGGCAAGTCCTTGTGTTTCCAGGTTCCGGCCCTGCTTCGCGAAGGATTGGCGGTGGTGGTATCGCCACTGATCGCGCTGATGGACGATCAGGTGGCCACCCTTGAGGAACTCGGTGTCGCGGCTGCCGCCTTGAACTCGACCCTGAGTGCCGAGCAGCAGCGTGACCTGGCGGCGCGTATTCGTCGCGGCGAGGTGAAGATGCTCTACCTGGCTCCTGAGCGCCTGGTTCAGCCGCGGATGCTGGCGTTCCTGCAGAACCTCGACATCGCCCTGTTCGCCATCGACGAAGCCCACTGCGTGTCCCAGTGGGGCCACGACTTCCGTCCCGAATACCTGCAGTTGGGGCAACTGGCGGAAATGTTCCCCAACGTGCCGCGCATTGCCCTGACCGCCACCGCCGACAAGCGCACCCGGGAAGAGATCGTCAATCGCCTGCACCTGCAGAACGCCGAGCGCTTTCTCTCCAGCTTCGACCGGCCGAATATCTTCTACCGCATCGTGCCCAAGGAGCAGCCGCGCAAGCAGTTGCAGGCGTTCCTCAACGAGCGGCGCAGCGATGCCGGTATCGTCTATTGCCTGTCGCGCAAGAAGGTCGACGAAGTGGCGGCCTTCCTCTGTGAGCAGGGCTTTACCGCGCTGCCGTATCACGCCGGCCTGCCCAATGAGCTGCGGGCCTATCACCAGAAGCGCTTCCTCAACGAGGAGGGCCTGATCATGGTGGCCACCATCGCTTTCGGCATGGGTATCGACAAGCCCAACGTGCGTTTTGTCGCTCATATGGATCTGCCCAAGTCCCTGGAAGCCTACTATCAGGAAACCGGTCGCGCCGGCCGTGACGGCCTGCCGGCGGATGCCTGGATGGCCTACGGGCTGCAGGACGTGCTGATGCTCAAGCAGATGCTGCAGAACTCCGAGGGCGACGAGCGCCACAAGCGTCTCGAGCAGCACAAGCTCGATGCGATGCTGGCCCTGTGCGAGGAAACCCGCTGCCGGCGCCAGACATTGCTGGCCTATTTCGATGAGGACATGCCCCAGCCTTGTGGCCATTGCGACAACTGTGTCGACGGGGTGCAGACCTGGGACGCCACCGAGCCGGCACGCCAGGCACTGTCGGCGATCTATCGCACCGGCCAGCGGTATGGCGTCGGTCACCTGGTGGATGTGCTGCTGGGCAAGGACACGGAAAAAGTGCGCAGTTTCGGTCATCAGCACCTGTCGGTGTTTGGCGTCGGCAAGGCTCGCAGCGAAGGCGAGTGGCGCTCCCTGTTTCGCCAGTTGGTGGCGCGCGGGCTGGCGGATATCGACCTGGAAGGCTACGGCGGCTTGCGTCTGAGCGACAGTTGTCGTCCCTTGCTCAAGGGGGAGGTGACCCTGGAGCTGCGCCGCGATCTCAAGCCGCAGAGCAGCCCGAAAAGCAGTACCAGTCAGGCCAGCCAGCTGGTACGGGGCGAGGAGCGCGAGCAGTGGGAAGCGCTGCGAGCCCTGCGCCGCAAGCTGGCGGAAGAGCATGGGGTGCCGCCTTATGTGATTTTCCCCGACTCGACCTTACTGGAGATGCTGCGCAGCCAGCCCGGCTCCATGGCGGAGATGGCCGAGGTCAGCGGAGTCGGCGCGCGCAAGCTGGAGCGTTATGGCGCGGCCTTCCTCGAAGTGCTGGGCGGCGGTGTCGAGGCGCCGAAGGTGGTCGCCGATATCCGTCACGAGTTGATCACCCTGGCCCGTGCCGGGATGACCCCGGTACAGATCGCCGGGCAACTGCAATGCACGGAGAAGAATGTCTACACCTTGCTGGCCGAAGCCATAGGCAAGCAGCAGTTGTCGCTGGAACAGGCTCTGGACCTGCCGGAAGACCTGCTGGGAGAAATCCAGGATGCTTTCCTCGACGGTGAGGGTGAATTGCCGCCGGTGGCCGAGATCAGCGAGTTGTTTGCCGGACGCGTGCCTGAAGGGGTTTTGTATTGCGTGCGTGCGGCCTTGCAGTCGGAGTTTGAAATTTGAGGGGGTGCGTCAATGTTGTAACGATTCAGTCCCTTACAGGCCTTGCCTCCGGGCAAGGGGCATGCTTAGCTGACTAATAATTAGGTTTTCTTTATTTTCAGTCTGATCATGAGTGTTTTATGCCGTTAACCGATGAACACCGTTTTGGTATGCAGCTGGCGCATATGTCTCGCGGCTGGCGTGCCGAACTGGATCGCCGCCTGGCCGGGCTCGGCCTGTCCCAGGCCCGTTGGCTGGTGCTGTTGCACCTGGCCCGTTTCGAAGACGCGCCAACCCAGCGTGAGCTGGCACAAAGCGTTGGCGTGGAAGGTCCAACCCTGGCCCGTCTGCTGGACAGCCTGGAAACCCAGGGCTTGGTCCAACGCCAGGCGGTAATGGAAGATCGTCGGGCGAAGAAGATCGTGCTCTGTCCTTCCGCCCGGCCCCTGATCGAACAGATCGAAACCATTGCTACCGCCTTGCGCCATGAATTGTTCATTGGCGTCGACGATGAAGACCTGCGGGTCTGCATGCGCGTTCATGGGCGCATCCTGGCCAATCTGGAAAAATCCTGACGCCTTCCGCCGGGGTTGCCTGACCCCGGTTTGTCCTGTTTTCGCCTCTCCCTGAATATTGCTGGTTGCGCCATCCGGTGCGGCACTTGCGCGTCTGTCAGAAGGTCTGGCCGAGGTTCAGCGACAGGGCCTTCTGGTTGTCGTCGTTGAAGCCGTAGCTGAAATTCAATGGCCCCAGCGGCGTATCGAACCCGAGGAAGATGCTCGCGGCATTGATATAGCCGCTGTCAAAGGCGTTGTCGTTGTTCCACGCCCGGCCACGCTCCAGCGAAGCTCCCAGGTACAGCGGGAAATCCAGCGGCAAGTAGGCGCGTGGCGTCAGTCGACGCAAGTACACCGCCCTGGCCAGGGTGATGTTCTGCCCGGACAACGCGTCCTGGCGGAAGCCCGACAGCTGCCGGGCGCCACCGAGCAGGAAGCTGGAAGTCACCACTTCGGCGTTGTCCAGGGTCCGGCCGTAGCGTCCGCCCAGGACGAAGGTGTTGGGGCCGCTGCTCAAGGCCTTGTCCAGCTTGAACTCCCACTGACGGTAGCGGTTGTCCGAGCCCAGGCTTGGTTCGAACTGGCGCAGGGTCAGTCCGATGTCCTCACCGGAGTGAGGGAAGTAGACGTTGTCCAGCGAATCGAAGGAGTACTGCAACTGGTAGTAGCCTTCGTTGAAGTGCTCGCTGGGCAAGTCGTGATCGCCGATGCGTACATCGGCCTTGCCCCAGGCTTCGCCGACACCGAAGCGGACTTCGCCGCTGTTGCCGATCTGTCGTCCCAGGTTGAGGCCGAGGCCGTAGCGTTCCACGCGATACTCGGCGATCGGATCGTTGTCCAGTACCGCTTCGACGTTCTGTGCTTCAGCGGCGATGAAGGGCGCAATGAAGTAGCGCGAGCCGGCGTCCAGTGGCTGGTAGAACTCGCTGTAGATTTCCTGCTGGTCGCCGACCTGCACTCGGGTCAGCCACTCCGCACCGAGGCTGTTGATTCCGTTCATGCGGTAGCTGGCGCCGATATTGAAGGCGCTGTCGCCACGCATGTCATCGGACAGGTTCAGGCCCAGGCGCAGGTAGTCGGTGCCGCTGCGCTTGCCGCGGGCACTGATCACCAGGGTGTTGTCCGGGCCCTTGTGGGTCACGCGATACTGCACCTGCTCGAAGAAATCCAGGCCGTACAAGGTGCCCATGTCGGTCTCCAGGCGGCCCAGGTCCAGGGGCTCGCCGATCCGCTGGCGGATGTAGTAGCGAATGACTTCATCGCTGACCTTGGAGTCGTTCTCCACCTTGATCGCGCTGATGATGGGCGTGCGCTGGCTGGGCTGGCGCGCGGCCGTCAACTGCGCGTCCTGCGGCTCGGAGGGGCGCAGGCGAGCCAGGCGTGCGTCGAGGATGCGGGTGGCGCGATAGCCGGCGTCGATCACTTCCTGGGCGCGGCCGAAGTCGGTGACGCCGAAGCTCGACAGCGAAGGTTGGATCAGCACGTCGTCCTTGTGCAGGGTCGCCAGTTGTTCTTCGGAGTTGCGTCGGGTCATCAGGGTGATGGACTGGTTGAGCACATCCACCACGGTATTGAGTTGCTTGCGCGAGCGCAGCGGCGTGCCGATGTCCACCACAATGGCAATGTCGACCCCCATGTCCCGGGCCACATCCAGGGGAATGTTGTCGGTCATGCCGCCGTCCACCAATAGCCGCCCGTCCAGTTCCACCGGGGCGAATACCGCCGGAATCGACATGCTGGCGCGGATCACCTGGGGCAGGTGGCCTTTGCGGAACACCACCTTTTCGCCGTTGGCGATGTCAGTGGCCACGGCCCTGAAGGGGATCGGCAGCTTGTCGAAGTCCCGGGTGTCACTGGCGTGGGCCAGTTTGCTTTCCAGCAACAACGCCAGGTTCTGGCCCTGGATCACCCCTAGGGGCAGGCCGAGGCTGCCGTCGTCACGGAAGCTGAGCTTCTGCTTGACCAGAAAGTCCCGATCGTCCTGCTTGCGCCGAAAGGGCACGTCTTCCCGGGGCGGGGCATCGGACAGGGCCTGTTTCCAGTCAATGTTCAGGGCCAGTTTCTCCAGCTCGTCGATCTTGTAGCCCGAAGCGTAGAGGCCACCGATCACTGCGCCCATGCTGGTGCCGGCGATCGCGTCGATGCGGATGCCTTGCTCTTCCAGGGCCTTGAGCACGCCGACATGGGCCAGGCCGCGGGCCGCGCCCCCCGAAAGCACCAGGCCGATTTTCGGTCGCGGTGCTTCACTGGATTGAGCGATCAGGGGCAGCAGGCAGAGCAACAGGCAGGACAGCAGGCGGCGCATCGTGGATCTCGGGACGGGCGATAAAGCCGGCTATTATAGCGACGCCCTTGCACCCAGGAGTCCGCCGTACCATGACTGAACGTAAACCCGAAGTGATCATCACCTATTGCACCCAATGCCAGTGGCTGCTGCGGGCGGCCTGGCTGGCCCAGGAGCTGCTGAGCACCTTCAGCGACGACCTGGGCAAGGTGTCCCTGGTGCCCGCTACCGGGGGAACCTTTCATATCAGCTGCGATGGCGTGCAGATCTGGGAGCGCAAGGCCGACGGCGGCTTTCCCGAAGCCAAGGTGCTCAAGCAAAGGGTTCGCGACTGCATCGACCCCGAGCGCGACCTGGGACACAACGATCGGGCTCAGTGAGAGCCGGCCGACGCCGTTGTGGCTGGCTTGCCTGAACGGGTCGAGAGTCGGCTCGACACCACGATCGCCACGATGATCAAGGCGCCTCCCATCAGCATGCGCAGCGTCGGATTCTCGCCGAACAGCAGCCAGGCCACGGTAATCCCGTAGACCGGTTCCAGGGCGAAAACCACCGCCGCGGTGCGAGCCTTGATCACCGCCAGGCTGGCGACAAACAGGCTGTGGGCCAGACCGGTGCAGAAGATTCCCAGCAGACTGATCCATAGCCAGTCCATGGCCCGCACCTGGCCAAGCTCGGGGGCGGCCACCGGCAACAGGCACAGGGCGACCACCACGTTCTGGCAGAGGGCCGCCTGCACCGCGGGAATGCGTCCGGAGCTGGCGCGGTTATTCAAGGACAGCAGGGCAAACAGCAGGCCCGAACCCGCGGCCCAGAGCAGGCCGGTGGTGGCCTGGCTGGCGAGGTCGAAGTCCGGGGTTACCAGCACCAAACCGATGCTCACCAGGCTCACCAGCAGCATCTCGTTGAGGCGGATCCGCTCGCGGAAGATCAGCCCCTCGAGAATGACCGTGAAGGCCGGGAAGCTGGCAAAGCCCAGGGTCGCGATGGCCACCCCAGCGACCTTCACCGCGACGAAGAAGCTGACCCAGTGTCCGGCCAGCAACAGGCCACTGAGCAGCAGGCGCCGCCAATCGGTGGAGGCCAGTTTCTGCCAGGGCGTGGCGCTGGCCAGGCGCGCGAAGCCAGCCAGGGCCAGCACGGCAAAGGCCGCACGGCCGAACACGATAACAGCAGGCGAGGCGACGGCCAGTTTGCCGAACACGCCGGTCAGGCCGAACATCAGAGCGCCGATATGCAGGGCGCCAAGGGCGGTACGCGGAGTCATCTTGATCCTTGAGCAAAAGACGGTGATGGCCTTGAAGGGCTGCGGCTCAGTTTAAGAAGGGTCGGTGCCGGCGTCTGTCGCGATCCTGGGTTTTTTTGTCGAGGGATTAGCCTGGGCTCCCTGCCGGAGCCGACGCGGGGATTGACCGAATTCGCGCAGCATGGCGGCGGCGAAGGCGCTCTGTGAGTTGTAGCCGACCCGGCTGGCGATCTCGCCGACCGGCAGGGTCGAGCCGCGCAGCAGTTCCAGCGCCATGTGCAGGCGCCGTCGTCGCACGTATTCCATGGGCGTCTCGCCACATTCGGCGATGAACCGTGTGTGCAAGTGTGCGCTGGAAAGACCGGCAATTCGTGCCAGATCGGCCACCTGCAGCGGACGGGCGGCGTGGCGCTCTATGTGGGCCTGCATGGCGGCGTAGGGCAGCCGTCGCTCGCCAGGAGGAAGCGGCGTCGAGTGGTTGAGGCTGGCCAGCAGCAGGACTGCGCCTTGCTGGGCAATCAGGGGGTCGTCCACCGGGCTCTGCGCCAGCCAGTTGACCAGGCGGCTCTGGCTTGGCTCCAGGACCCGATGTCGGGGGGCGTCGAGCAAGCGCCGGCTGGCCTCGGCGTGTTCGCCCAAAGATTGTTGCACCCAGTGTTCACCGGGTATGTCCAGCACCAGGCAATGGCTTCCACTGGGGCTGCCGCACACATGCCGGGCGCCGGCCGGTACCACCACGAAGCTCTGTTGCTGCACCTGACTGCCCCGGCCTTCGACTTCGAAATCGAGCTGGCCACGCAGGCCGAACACCAGTTGCGCATGCTCGTGGCTGTGGGCGATCAGGTCGTGAGTGTAATGGCGCAGAGTGAGGATAGATCCCATCACGGTCTCCTTGGCAGAGGCGCAGTCTACACCGCCAGTCGGGCGGTTCGGGCTGTCATCGCATTGCCGCATTTTTGTCATGGGCTATTAATCGCTGGGGCGCAAGCTCGCAAAAAATCCCGGAGAGCGTCCATGACCCATGTCGAACTCGCCAAGCCCAGTCGCAAGCAACGGGTACGGACCTTATGGATTTCCGATGTGCACCTGGGGACCCGGGATTGCCAGGCGGAGCACCTGGCGCAGTTTCTCAAGGGCTACCAGGCCGATCGCATCTACCTGGTGGGGGACATTATCGACGGCTGGAAGCTGCGCGGTGGCATGTACTGGCCTCAGGCCCATACCAATGTGATCCGCCGCTTGCTGACCATGAGCAAGCGCGGCACCGAGGTGATCTACGTCACCGGCAATCACGATGAGTTCCTGCGCCGTTACTCCAAGCTGATTCTGGGCAACATCCAACTGGTGGACGAAGCCGTGCATGTCACGGCGGACGGTCGCCATCTGCTGGTGATTCACGGCGACCAGTTCGACGTCATCACCCGCTATCACCGTTGGCTGGCCTTTCTCGGCGACTCGGCCTACGAGTTCACCCTGACCCTCAACCGCTGGCTCAATCACTGGCGGGCGCGTTATGGCTACGGTTACTGGTCGCTGTCGGCCTACCTCAAGCACAAGGTCAAGACCGCGGTGAGCTTTATCAGTGACTTCGAGGAGGCCATTGCCCACGAGTGCGTCAAGCGCGAGCTGCACGGGGTGGTCTGTGGCCACATCCACCATGCCGAGATCCGCAAGGTCGGCGAGGTGGACTACCTCAATTGCGGTGATTGGGTCGAGTCCTGCACCGCCCTGATCGAGCATTGGGACGGCAGCATCGAACTCTATCGCCTGGCCGACGCCCAGGCCCGGGAAGCCCAGCTCAAGGCCTCGCTCACGAAAATGGCGGAGCCGGCCTGAGCCGGAGAACCATCGGGCTTCAGTCGGCGCGGGGCTGTTCCATGGCCGCCTGGTACAGCGACTGCCGTGGCTGGGCGAACAGCCGTTGCAGCATGGGTTCGAAGAAGCTCAGGGGCAGGCTGGCGTAGGTGGGGTCGAACGCCGCGGCATCGTACTTGGCGCAGAATTCGGCAGTGCGCTGGTACAGCGGATGCTCGCGAAATTGCTCGCGCAGATGGCGGTCCATGCCCAGGTGGTGGAAGAAGTAGTAGCCCTGGAAGATTCCGTGCTTTTCCACCATCCACAGGTTCTCCGGGCTGACGAAGGGCTTGAGGATGGCGGCGGCGATATCCGGATGATTGTAGGAACCCAGGGTGTCGCCGATGTCATGCAGCAGGGCGCAGACCACGTACTCCTCGTCGCGCCCGTCATGCCAGGCGCGGCTGGCGGTCTGCAGTGAATGAGTCAGACGGTCCACCGGGAAACCGCCGAAGTCGCCTTCCAGCAGTCGCAAGTGGGTCAGGATGCGGGCGGGCAGTTGCCTGGCGTAGGTGCTGAAATCCGCAGCGATGATCGCCCAGTCCTCTTGGGTGCCATCCTGCATGTGGGTGAAGCGTGCGTGAGCCTTCATCGTTCGGCCTCTTGTTGTCAGGGGAAGTCGGGCCCGAGCCCGGCCATGGTCATAGCCATGGTCGCGGGGTGGCGAGGACGGATGGCCGGTCGGCGCTAGAACGGCACCTTGCCGAGGATCATGTCGCGGTACATGACGAAGTCGCCCAGCAGGCTGTACAGCGGGTGCTGAAAGGTGGCCGGACGATTTTTTTCGAAGAAGAAATGCCCGACCCAGGCAAAGCCGTAGCCGGCCAGCGGTAGCGCCAGCAACAGCAGCCAGGCCCCTTTGCCGATGGCCAGGGCCAGGAGGAAGATCACCAGGCTGGTGCCGATAAAGTGCAGGCGACGGCAGGTGCTGTCGCTGTGCTCGCTCAGGTAATAGGGGTAGAACTCGGCGAAGCTGCTGAACTGTCGGATGTTTTCCATGGCCGCGATCTCGGTTGTTTGTTGTTGTGCGGGCGGATGTTCTGCGGGAGCTTATGTGAGTCTAGAGTCCCTGGTTGCGCTGGCCAGTGACAATAGGCGCCACTTTAGTATCCTTGGGCAATTGGCCGTAGCATGCGGCTTGTCATGTAAGAAGCCCTCATGAGCGAACGAACGACTTCTGCAAGCTGGGCCTTGGGAATAGTCAAGGCTCTGGAGATGGATGGCCTGGACTGCCGCGCTTTGTTCGAGCAGTTGGGGCTCGACTACGGCGCTCTCGAAGACCCCGACGCGCGCTTCCCCCAGGATTCGATGACCCGGCTCTGGCAGCGTGCCGTCGAGTTGTCCGGCAACCCGGCGATCGGCCTGAACATGGGCAAGGTGGTGCGTCCGGCATCCTTTCATGTGGCCGGTTACGCCTTGATGTCGAGTCGTACCCTGGTCGAAGGCTTTCAGCGTCTGGTGCGCTATCAGCGCATCATTGCCGAAAGCGCCGACCTGAGCTTTCGTCTTTTACCCGAGGGTTATGCGCTGATCCTGACGGTACATGGCGACCATCTGCCGCCCACCCGGCAAAGTGCCGAGGCCTCGCTGGCCTGCGCACTGGCCCTGTGCAGCTGGTTGACCGGACGGGCCCTGCAGCCACGCAAGGTACTGCTGCAAGGCGAGCAGCCCGAGGACCTGCAGCCTTACAAGGAGATGTTCCATGCCCCGCTGGCGTTCTCCGCGCCCTTTGATGCACTGATCTTCGAACGCGCCGACATGGAGGCGCCACTGCCCACGGCCAACGAGGCGATGGCCTTGCTGCACGATCGTTTTGCCGGCGAGTACCTGGCGCGCTTTTCTGAAAGCCGGGTGACCCACAAGGCGCGGCAGGTGCTGTGCCGCCTGTTGCCCCAGGGCGAGCCCAAGCGCGAGGTGGTGGCGCAGACCCTGCACCTGTCGCAGCGCACGTTGCAGCGTCGTCTGCAGGAGGAGGGCACCAGCTTCCAGACCCTGCTGGACGACACCCGGCGAGAGTTGGCCGAGCAGTATCTGGCGCAGCCGCGCATGACCTTGCTGGAGATTGCCTACCTGTTGGGGTTCGCCGATCCGAGCAATTTCTTCCGGGCGTTTCGCCGCTGGTTCGATACCACGCCGGGTGAGTATCGGGCACGCCTGCTGGCGCTGCCGGCGTCGGTCAATGACGCCAGAACGCCGGAATACACAACACGAACACCGTAATGATCTCCAGTCGGCCCAGGAGCATGCCCAGGGACAGGATCCACTTGGCGGCATCCGGCAGGGTCGAGAAGTTGCCCGCCGGGCCGATGGTTTCGCCCAGGCCCGGGCCCACGCCGGATACGGTGCTGGCGGCGCCGGTCAGGGCGGTCATCCAGTCCAGGCCCAGGAGCGACAGGGCCAGGGCAATCATGCAGATGGTGATGGCGAAGAAGAACGAGAAGGTCAGGATCGAACGGACGATTTCCTCGTCCAGGCGGTGGCCGTTGTACTTCTGCTTGATCACCGCCCGGGGGTGGATCAGCTGATTGAGGTTGGCCTTGAGCAGGATGTAGGCCACCTGGAAGCGGAAGATCTTGATCCCTCCGGCCGTGGAGCCTGAACAGCCACCGACGAACCCCAGATAAAAGAACAGCATCAGTGAGAAATTGCCCCACAGGCTGTAGTCGCCCAAGGCGAACCCGGTGGTGGTGACCACCGAGGTCACGTTCAGCGCCACGTGACGCAGGGCGTCCAGCCAGTGCAGGTCGGTGGTCCACCAGTACCAGGTGCCCAGTACCAGCCAGGTCACCAGGAGCATGCCGAGCAGGCCCTGGACCTGCTGATCCTTGATCAACGCCTTGCGGTTGCCGCGCAGGGTCGCCACATAGAGGGCGAAGGGCAGGCTGCCGAGGATCATCACCACCACCGCCACCCAGTGCACTGCCGGTTGCTGCCAGTGGGCCAGGGAGTCGTCGGAGGTGGAGAAACCGCCGGTGGAGATTGCCGACATGGCGTGGTTGATGGCGTCGAACACGTTCATGCCGGCCCACCAGAACGCCAGGCTGCCGAAGATGGTGATGCCGACATAGGTGGCGACGATCAGGCGCGCCACCATGTGCGAGCGCGGCATGACCTTTTCCGAGCGGTCCGAGGACTCGGTCTGGAACAGGCGCATGCCGCCAATGCGCAGCAGCGGCAGGATCGCCACCGCCATGCCGATAAAGCCGATGCCCCCCAGCCAGTGCAGCATCGAGCGCCAGATCAGGATGCCCGGGGACATGCTGTCCAGGCCGCTGAGCACCGTGGCGCCGGTGGCGGTGATGCCGGACATGCTTTCGAAGAACGAATCGGTGTAGCTGATGTGCTGGGTCAGCAGGAACGGCAGGGCGGCAAAGATACACACCACCACCCAGCTGGAAACCGTCAGCAGGTACATGTCTCGCGGGCGCAGGTGGATGTGCTCGGGGCGACCGGGAATCACCAGGGCCAGCCCGGCGATAAAGGTGATCATGCTGGCCCAGAGGAAGGACGGCAGGTCGCCGGTGCGTTCGAAGATCACCAGTGTCGCCATCGGTACCACCATGGCGATGGCCAGGGTGATGAGGAAGATGCCGATGATGAAGCCAATGATTCTTAAAGTCGGCAACGCCATGTATTGCGCTCGGGCTGGTAGGTGAAGGGCGCTCATTCTACCTGCGGGGCAGGGCATGTAAACCGGCACCCCGGCGGCGGATGCCGTTAGAATGGCCGGACATTTTTTTCAGGAGGTGGCCGATGGAGGCTCTCGACGCTTTGCTCAACCGTGTTTCCGTGCCGCGCCTGGTGGAGCCTGCGCCCAGCGCCGCGCAGCGCGAAGCACTGTTCGCCGCCGCCTTGCGCGCGCCGGACCACGGGCAATTGCGCCCCTGGCGGTTCCTCACCGTCGAAGGCCAAGCCCGTGATCAGTTGGGCGAACTGCTGGTTGAAGCCGTACAGCTGCAAGGCGGCGAAGTGACTCAGGCCGCGCTGGACAAGGCCCGGGCCATGCCGCTGCGTGCACCGCTGGTGGTAGTGGTCGTGGCGCGGCTGCAGGAGCATTTCAAGGTGCCCAAGTCCGAGCAATTGCTGGCGGCGGGCTGTGCAGCCCACGGTATCCTGCTGGCGGCCTATGCCCAGGGCATTGGCGCCGTGTGGCGCACCGGCGAGTTGTCCTATTCGCCGCACGTGGCCAAGGGGCTGGGCCTGACGGAGGGGGAAGAGATCATTGCCTTCCTGTACCTGGGGACGCCGCTGAACGAGCCTCGGGTCGCACCAAAAGTCGACACCAGCGAGTTTGTCAGCGCCTGGAGCGCCAAGGCCTGATCGACACCAGCGGTCGCTGTGTTGCATCGCGGGCAAGCCCGTTACCGCCGGACCTGGCAGTAGCGGCTTGCCCGCGCTGGTTTCAGGCGGGGGCTGGCGCGCCGGGCATCAGGGGCAACTCCAGGGTGGCGATGAAGCCGCCCTGGGAGTGATTGTCCAGTAACAGACTGCCGCCGTGACGCTCCGCCGCCCGGCGAGCAATGGCCAGGCCCAGGCCATGGCCGGGTGCGCTTTGCCCTGGTGCGCGGAAGAACGGCTCACCCAACTGTTTCAGGTGTTCGGCGCCCACCCCGGGCCCGTGGTCGCGCACGCTGATCAGGATCCTGTCGCCCTGGCGCAGGGCCTGGACCTCGATCGGTTGCCCGGCGGGGTTGAAGCGCTGGGCATTGCGCAGCAGGTTGTCCACCGCTCGCTCCAGCATGGTCGGCCAGCCTCGCAGGCTCAGCTGCGGCTGGGCGTCGATCTGCACCTGTTGCTCCGGGCAGGCCAGTTGCGCGTCTTTTTGCAGGGCCAGCAGCAAGGCATTGAGGTCCACGTCCTCGGCGCTGGCGTTGTCCGCGTCGACCCGGGCCAGCACCAGGATCTCGCTGATCAGCGCCTCCAGGCGATCGCATTCCCGAGTCAGTCGGGGCCACAGCCGCTCCCGCTCTTCGGGGGCGGCACGCTCGGCCAGGGCCAGGGCAATGCGCAGCCGTGCCAGGGGGGGAACGCAGTTCGTGGGACACATCCCGCAGCAACTGACGCTGGCTGCCAATCAGGCTTTGCAGACGCGAGCCCATGCGGTTGAAGTCCCGGGCCAGTACGCCGAACTCGTCGCGCCGATTGGCCAGGCGCGCCAGGCTGTTCTGCTGATAGCTGGCCTGGCCCAGATCGTGTACGGCGCCGCGCAGGCGGCTCAGCGGACGGGTGATGGACAGGGTTACCAGCAGGCTGAACAGGGTCAGCACCACCAGGGCAATGGCCAGGGCGCTGAGGGGCCAGGTCAGGCTGTCGCGGTGCCAGGCATCCAGCTCCGGATGGGGGATGCGGTAGATGAACAGATAGGTATCGCCGGTGGTCGGGCTGGTGTATTCCGCGGTCAGGCGGCGCCAGGGCAGGTGGCGGTCGTCGTTGTTCTGCCGGGCCTCGAAGGCGGCGGCGCGGCGCGGGAAAGTCCCGCGTACCACCGGGTCGCCGCTCTCATTGAGGACCTGGACATCGATGTGGTACTGGCGCTTGCGCTGCTGGAGGATGTCCTGGGCGGCGTCTTCGCCCTGGGTTTCGTAGGTTTGCGTCCACTCCGCGGTGAGGCTGTTGAGCCCCGGATGGCGACTGAGGATCCAGGCGTCCTGGTTGAGCATGTGCCCGAGCAGGATCGACAACCCGGCAACCAGGGTGATGGCCAGCCAGAAACTGGCCAGGATGCGCCAGAACAATGAACGCACAGAGACTCCTCGAACGCGAAAGCCCAGTGGCGCAGGCCACTGGGCTGGGGGATGGACGCTAACGCATTATTGCGCTTTTTGCGGTTGTTGCGCTTTCCAGGCCTTGAACTCGGCCCATTCGGCGCGACGTTCCTCTTGTTTCTTCACGATGGCGTCGAATTCTTTCTGCTGCTCGGGCTTGAGCAGGGCGCGGATGTCAGCCTGGGTTTTCTGCTGTTTGGCGGCCAGTTCGTCTTTCATGGCTTTCTGGTCGGCCGGCGAGAGTTTTTCCAGGTATTTTTCCACGACGGCCTTGCGGTCGTGCATTTGCTCGCCCATCAGCTTGCCGATCTGTTGGCGTTGCTCACGGCTCAGGTCCAGTTGACCGAAGGGGCCTTTGCCGCGCATGTGCTCGCTGTGCCGTGGACCGTCCATCGGCCCCATCGGGCCGTTGCCCTCAGGCATGGCCATGGCCACGGTTGGCAGGGCGGCGGCGAACAACAGAGCGATCAGGGTCTTGCGCATGGTGTGTCTCCTTGTCTCATTCCCGGTAAGTTCCGGATGAGTTCAGGTTACCCAGATCAAGGTCAGCGGCGGTCAGTGGAGGGTAAAGCTTGGGTAAAGACGCCGGGCCGGCGTCCTGACAATGGCGTCGGGACGCGGTTACAGGCTGTAGTAGTAGCCGCGGCTGCGCAGGGCAACGATGCGCGGGCGACCATCTGGGTGGGGGCCGATCTTCTTGCGCAGATTGCTGACGTGCATGTCCAGGCTGCGGTCGTACAGGGTCAGCTTGCGGCCCAGCGCGATCTGCGCCAGTTCCTGTTTGTCCAGCGGCTCGCCAGGTTGCTTGAGCAGGGCCTCCAGCAGGCGACTTTCGGAAACCGTGAGACTGATGTCCTGCTCGTCAATGGTGGCCACGCCGCGAATCGGGCTGAAGCACAGGTCGCCCAGCTCCAGCTGGCTGGAAGCCGCCACCGGGTGGCTGCGGCGCAGGACTGCGCGCAGGCGGGCAGTGAGTTCGCGAGGGTCGCAAGGCTTGGCCAGGTAGTCGTCGGCGCCCAGTTCCAGGCCGAGGATGCGGTCCAGGGGCTCGCCGCGGGCCGAAAGCATCAGCACCGGCAGGTCGGGGTGGTCGTTGCGCAGTTGCTTGAGCAGTTCCAGGCCGCTGCCGTCGGGCAGCATGACGTCCAGCACCACGGCTGCCGGGGCCGCTTCGGCCAGGGCCCGGCGTGCGCTCCAGCCATCGTGGCAGGCACGCACTTGAAAGCCTTCCTGGCCGAGCCAACTGCTCAGGAGCTCGCACAGCTCCTGGTCATCATCAATCAGTAACAGGTCGCTCATGAATCACTCAATTTAGCCATTGTCGACGCTTGCGATGCCCGCCACTGGCGAAGATACCGCAGAGCAGGGCGATGAGGGCCACGCCGCCGCCAGTGACGAACCATTGCTGCTGATCGGTCAGCAGTCGCGGCACCGGGTTGGCCTGGGCCTCTTTGAGCTGCAGCTTGAGGCGCTGGTTCTCCTGGCGCAAGCGGGCCAGTTGTGGGCTTTCCCGTTCGGCGTCGGCGCTTTGCAATTGTTTGCTCAGCTCTTCTCGCAGGCGCTCGCTTTCTTTCAAGCGTTGCTGCAACTCGGTGATCTGACTGCCGGCGCTCAGGGACAGCGGCGTCGAATGGCCGGTTTCCTGGGTTTCCTCGGCAAGGGCCGGAGCCCCGATCGACAACATGACCAACAGCAGACACAGCGGACCTTGGCGCATCGAAACTCCTGATTCCAATCGAGTGTTGGGCAGGTTGTCGGCCGTCAAACGAGAATAATGAGCGATTGAGAACGCGATGGACCCTGAAGGTTCATCGCGTCGGGGAGGATTTACGGCATCGATTGCCTGAACGGCTTGACCAGCACGTTGGCGTAGACGCCGGCAGTGACGAAGGGGTCGGCTTCGGCCCAGGCCTGGGCGGCTTCCAGGGACTCGAACTCGGCCACGATCAGGCTGCCGGTGAAGCCGGCGGCGCCGGGGTCGTTGCTGTCGATCGCCGGGTGCGGGCCGGCCAGCACCACACGCCCTTGCTCATTGAGTACTTGCAGTCGCTCCAGGTGCGCCGGGCGTGCGGCCAGGCGTTTTTCCAGGGAGTTGGCGACGTCTGTGGCAATGATTGCGTAAAGCATGTCAGTCCTCGGTTTTCGGGGTAGTGGGATCGGCGTCATGCAGGTGGCGCGACAGGTAGATGCCCTGGCCCACCAGGAATAGTACGGTCATGCCCAGGCTGCCGAAGACTTTGAAGTCGACCCAGATGCTCTGGAAAGTGAAGGCGACGAACAGGTTGGCGGCGCCGCAGAACAGGAAGAACGCGATCCAGGCGATGTTCAGGCGGGTCCACACCGGATCAGGCAGGGTCAGGGCGTGACCCATGATGCGCTTGATCAGCAGGCGGTCGCCGATGAAATGGCTGCCGATGAAGGCCAGGGCGAACAGCCAGTTGACCACCGGGGCTTTCCACTTGAGGAAGGTTTCGCTGTGGAAGGCCAGGGTCAGGCTGCCGAAGACCAGGCAGGCGACCAGGGTCAGCCACTGGCTCTTTTCCAGTTTGCGCTGGGAAATGAACAGCGCGCCGTACACCACCAGGGAACTGATGATCAGCACCGCCGTGGCGCTGTAGATGCCGCCCACGGTGACTTCGTGCCCGGCCAGGTCGACGACCCGGGGATCGATTTTATAGACGATGAAAAACAGGAACAGCGGGATGAAGTCGATGAATTGTTTCACAGTGGCAGCCAGAAGCAGGATGTGGCGGCATAATAACAAACATCCTTGGTCGCGAAAGCGCCAGCTGACTTGAGGTTTTAACATCCTGTGAATGTCGATTTGCACTGCCATAGCACGGCCTCCGACGGCGCCCTGGCGCCTGCGGTTCTGGTTGCGCGTGCGTACGAGAGAGGCGTGCGAATCCTGTCCCTGACCGACCACGACACCCTCGAAGGGCTGGATGAGGCCCGTCAGGCAGCGGCGCAACTGGGCATGCAACTGGTCAATGGCGTCGAACTGTCCTGCACCTGGGGCGGCGCCACTATTCATGTGCTGGGCTACGGATTTGATACCCGGGCCCCGGCCCTGGTGACAGCCATCGAGAAACTTCACGCAGGGCGCTGGCTGCGTTCCGAGGAAATCAGCCGCAAGCTGGCCCTCAAGGGCATGCCGGGCGCTTTGGAAGGCGCCCGGGCCATCCAGCAGGAGCTGGGAGACAGCGGTAACGCCCCGGCGCGGCCGCACTTTGCCGACTACCTGGTGCGTGCCGGCTTCGTCAAGGACCGCGCCGAAGCCTTCCGCAAGTGGCTGGGGGCGGGAAAGCTGGGTGACGTCAAGCTGCACTGGCCCACCCTGGAGGAAACGGTCGGCACCCTGCGCGAGGCCGGTGCCTGGGTCAGCCTGGCCCATCCCTGGCACTACGATTTCACCCGCAGCAAGCGTCGCCGTCTGATTGCCGACTATATTCAAGCCGGTGGTCATGCAATCGAAGTGGTCAATGGCCATCAACCTGCGGAGCAAGTGGGCAGTTTGGCTATTCTTGCTCGTGAATTCGGACTGCTGGTCAGCGCCGGCAGTGACTTTCATGGTCCAGGAGGCTGGTCCGAGATCGGCGAATACCGCCCGGTACCCGAGGATCTGCCACCGCTATGGTGTCGCTTCAAACATGAGCCAATTATTGCCGCCTGAACAGGTAGAGACAGTGAGTCAATTTTTCCAGATCCACCCGGAAAACCCCCAGCCGCGCCTGATCAAACAGGCCGTCGAGATCATCCGTGGCGGTGGCGTGGTGATCTATCCCACCGATTCGTCCTATGCGATCGCCTGCCAGATGGGCGACAAGGCGGCGATCGAGCGGGTGCGCCGCTTGCGGCAACTGGACGACAAGCACAACTTCGCGCTGATCTGCAGCGACCTTTCGCAGTTGGGCCTGTTCGCCAAGATCGACACTGGCACCTTCCGCCTGCTCAAGGCCCATGTGCCGGGGCCCTATACCTTTATCCTCAATGCCACCCGGGAGGTGCCGCGCCTGCTGCTGCACCCCAAGCGCCGCACCATCGGCCTGCGGGTGCCGAGCAACCCGATTGCCCTGGCGCTGCTGGCCGAGCTGGGCGAACCGCTGATGAGTGTCAGCCTGATCATGCCCGGCGACACCGAGGCCCTGAGCGATCCCTATGAGATGCGCCAGTTGCTGGAGCATCAGGTGGACCTGATCATCGACGGCGGCTTCGGCAGCACCGAGTCGTCCACAGTGATCAGCCTGGCCGATGGCGAGCCGGAAGTGATCCGCGTCGGTTGTGGCGACCCTGCGCCGTTCATGGCCGAGGCCTAGATGTCCGCAGTAGAAACCGTCGACGAGCAGGCCGGTGCCCAACAGGAGCTGCCATTCGCCATGGTCTATGGCCAGGCGGTCATGGAAATGCCCCTGGACCTGTACATCCCCCCGGATGCCCTGGAGGTCTTCCTCGAAGCCTTCGAAGGCCCGCTGGACTTGCTGCTGTACCTGATCCGCAAGCAGAACATCAATATCCTCGACATCCCGGTGGCGGAAATCACCCGCCAGTACATGGGCTATGTGGAACTGATGCAGTCGGTGCGCCTGGAGCTGGCCGCCGAGTACCTGGTGATGGCGGCGATGCTGGCCGAGATCAAATCGCGAATGCTTTTGCCGCGTTCCGCCGAGGTCGAGGAAGAAGAGGACGACCCGCGGGCCGAGCTGATCCGCCGCCTGCAGGAATACGAGCGCTTCAAGGCCGCCGCTGAAGGCATCGACGGCCTGAGCCGGGTTGGCCGCGACGTGGTGGTGCCCAAGCTTGATGCGCCCGAGGCTCGGGTGCGCAAGCTGCTGCCGGATGTGGCCCTGGAAGAGTTGCTGATGTCCATGGCCGAGGTGCTGCGCCGTGGCGACATGTTCGAAAGCCACCAGGTCAGCCGCGAGGCCCTGTCTACCCGCGAGCGCATGAGCGATGTGCTGGAGCGGCTCAAGGGCGGCGGTTTCGTGCCCTTTGTCGAGCTGTTCACCGCCGAGGAAGGGCGCCTGGGGGTGGTGGTGACCTTCATGGCGATCCTCGAACTGGTCAAGGAATCCCTGGTCGAGCTGGTGCAGAATGAGCCCTTTGCGGCCATCCACGTACGGGCGCGAGCCGAATAACGAGCTTAAATCATGAACCTGAATGAACCCCGCGAGCTGGCCTCCCTGCTCGAAGCCTTTCTGTTGGCCTCGGGAAAACCCCAGTCCCTGGAACGCCTGTTCGAGCTCTTCGAAGAAGCCGAGCGGCCGGACCCGGCCGTCTTCAAGAAGGCCCTGGCCCTGCTGGGCAAATCCTGCGAGGGGCGGGCGTTCGAGCTCAAGGAAGTGGCTTCTGGCTATCGCTTGCAGATCCGCGAAAAGTTCGCGCCCTGGGTCGGCCGCCTGTGGGAGGAGCGCCCGCAGCGCTACTCCCGTGCCCTGCTGGAAACCATGGCCCTGATTGCCTACCGCCAGCCGATTACCCGCGGCGAGATCGAAGATGTGCGCGGCGTGGCGGTCAACAGCAACATCGTCAAGACGCTGCTGGAGCGCGAGTGGATTCGGGTGGTGGGCTACCGTGATGTGCCGGGCAAACCGGCGATGTTCGCCACCACCAAGGCCTTTCTCGACCATTTCAACCTGAAGAACCTCGACGACCTGCCGCCGCTGGCCGAACTGCGGGAGATCGAAGCCGAGCCGGTGCTGGAGTTCGATGACGCCCCCGTGCCCGAGCACTTGCAGCAACTGGCCGACGCCAGCGCGGAGCAGGAAGAGCCCAAGGAAGAAACCAGCTTCCATACCCTGTTGCTGGAGCTGGACTCCATGGAGGAGGGGATCAAGACCGACTTCGACGACCTGCATCGCGATGGCGCGGTTGAGCCTGGGAACTCGGAGCCGCTGTTCGATCACCCGGAGGTGCAAGCCGAGCCTGACATCCCTGGTGACGACTTGGATGACTCCCATGAGTTTGCGGTCGAGCCCGAAGCAGAGCCGCAGGGTGCAGCCGAGGACGATGTGCTGGGTGTCGCCGAGGCCCGGGCCAAATTGCTGGCCGCCGTGGCCGCGCTGGAGCCTTCGCCACCGCAATTGAGCGAAGAAGAAGCCGAAGCCCTGGCCCTGGCCGAAGCCATCGAAAACGAACGCCGCCTGCTGGACGACTGACCTTGCCGGCGAAGGCATCAGTCGGTGCGGCGCATGACGTGCCGGCCAGCCGGCTCCCACGGCGATGCCGGTCACCGGTTGGCGGAAAAAAGCCCGGGCGGCGACTTATCAACTAGTCTGTGATGCGCAATCGCCGCCATGAGCGTATGATTCGCGACCCTTTGGCGATCCCTTCGCCACAGAACCTGTTTTCACGTCTTCAGGCCGCTCTAGCCTGAAGCGCTACACCGGGAGGTGCCCAGATGAGCGATACCGATCAGAACGACCAGGAAATCCGTCCAGCCGGCGAGAAACTGCAGAAAGTCCTCGCCCGTATCGGCGTCGGCTCGCGCCGCGACGTCGAGGCCTGGATCAGCCAGGGCCGGATCAAGGTCAACGGCAAAGAGGCCACCCTGGGCCTGCGCGTCGACCTGCATGACGCCATTTCCATCGATGGCAAGGTGATCAAGCGCGAAGAGGCCGCCGAATCGGTGCGCCGCGTGATCATGTACAACAAGCCCGACGGCGAAATCTGCACCCGTGACGACCCGGAAGGCCGTCCGACCGTGTTCGACAAGCTGCCGCGTCCGCGGGAAGGCCGCTGGATCAACATCGGCCGCCTGGACATCAACACCACCGGCTTGCTGATGTTCACCACCGACGGTGAGCTGGCCAACCGCCTGATGCACCCGTCCTACGAGATGGACCGCGAGTACGCGGTGCGTGTGCGTGGTGAGGTCGACGACGAGATGATCGAGCGCCTCAAGGCCGGGGTCATGCTCGAAGACGGCCCGGCCAAGTTCACCGACATCCAGCAGGCGCCCGGTGGCGAAGGTTTCAACCACTGGTACCACTGCGTGGTGATGGAAGGGCGCAACCGTGAAGTGCGCCGCCTGTGGGAATCCCAGGGCCTGGTGGTCAGCCGCCTGAAGCGCGTGCGCTTCGGTCCGGTGTTCCTCAACTCAGACCTGCCCATGGGCCGCTGGCGCGAAATGAGCCAGTACGAAGTCGACGTGCTCAGTGCCGAAGTCGGCCTGACCCCGGTGGCCCTGCCGCAGCTCAACGCCAAGTCCAAGGACAAGCTGGAGCGCATGCAGCGCAAATCCTCGCGTCCGGTGGGCAAGAGCGAGCGCGTGCGCACCCTGCGTCCGGCCACCGGCGCACCGGCCAGCCCGCGTGCTTCCCGCGAGCCGCAGATCGAAGGCGAGCGCCCAGGGCGCAAGCCGGCGGCCCGTCAGGACGGTGAGCGCGCGCCACGCGCGCCGCGTCCGGCCAGCGGTCGGGGCACGCCGGTAGCCGAGCGTCCGGCGGACACCAAGCGTCCGGCCAAACCGGCACCGAAGTCCAAGCGTCCAAGCCCGGTGCTGGACAAGGACGCGCCGTCCGGCAAGCGTCGTGGCGCCCCGGCCGGTGCCGGCCAGCGTCCCGGCTTCGGTCGTCGCAAGCCGGAGTAAGCGTCGGCCAGCCGACAACAACGCCAACCCTCGGGTTGGCGTTTTTTTTGCCCGGTGCTTGGTGGGCGCCGGCTTGCCGGCGAACAGGCTCTCAAGTCCTGCGCCTGGGGCATGATCGTCTTCGCTGAAAAGCCAGCGCCTACCTACCAGCCTGCGGCTGCGCTAGAAGGCGAACTGGCCGTCGAACACCGGCTTGTTGTCCACCGCCAGCACCCCTGAGCTGAAGATCAGATCCAGGTGGTGGCTGCCCTTGGCGCCGCCTCCCAGCCCCAGGTGCAGGCCGCAGTGGCGCTCCTCGAAGCCGGAATTGCGCCCGTAGAGGGACCTGATGCCTTCGTTGGTGCCGATGCCCAGCTCCTCGATGCGCCGGTTGGACGGGTTGGCATCCAGGTATTTGTTGAAGTCGTTGGCCAGCCCCGGTACCTCGGTGGCGACCCTGGTGATGCTGGAGTTCTCGATCCACAGCTCCAGCGGTGCTTGCAGTACCCCGTATTTACGGGCGAAGGGGATGGTGCCGAGGAAGGTGCCGAGAAACTTCACATGACCGTTGATGGCCTCGCTGTGGGTGGCGATTTCCCCGGGTGCCAGGTCGTAGTTGCCGACGCCGTTGATGTCGGTCCATTTCTTCACGTTGCTCAGGGGGGTCTCGAAATATGAGCCCTGGGGGTCGCTGAAGCTCAGGGTCGAAGCCTGGGACAGGCGGCGGATCAAGGTGGCATTGAGGTCGGCGATACGCTGCGGCTCGACGCTGAAGGTGTCGTAGAAGTACTCGCCGTAATCCTTGAACAGCAGCGACTTCTTCCAGTGCTCGGCCATCAGTCCGTGCAGCGGGCGGAGGAACTCCGGGCCGTCGGGGCGGGGCTGGGTCAGGGTCGAGGAGTCGTAGAAAAAAATGTACAGGTCGCAGTCGATGATCGCCCGGGCCAGGCGTTCGGCCGGCTCCAGGTCCAGGCGCAGGGCGCTGAGCGTCAGCGGCGTGGCCTGGCGCGCCTGTTCGAGGATGGCACTGACCATGGCCTGGTAGTCGGCGGTG
This sequence comes from Pseudomonas sp. Os17, assembly GCF_001547895.1. Classification (NCBI taxonomy): domain Bacteria; kingdom Pseudomonadati; phylum Pseudomonadota; class Gammaproteobacteria; order Pseudomonadales; family Pseudomonadaceae; genus Pseudomonas; species Pseudomonas sp. Os17. The sequence continues at coordinate 1,785,712 of NZ_AP014627.1, forward strand.
TGGCCGAGCACCACTTTCTGCGCTCGGGCGTTGCTCAGGGCCGGGTGGCGTTCGAGGTAGTACAGGAAATGGCGGATGGCGCGGGTCTGGTCCATAAAACCTCCCTGGAGGACAAAGGTGACCGGGGCAGGCGCAAGGCCTGCTCCGGTCCGGGCGCCTTACATTGGCCACATCGCCGTGCCGAACGGCACCACGGCGTCGGCCTGCATCATTTCCACGGCTGCATCATGAGTGGCCGCTTCGAACCACTCGTCCAGTTGCAGTTCGGTTTCCAGGTCTTGTTCCAGTGTTTGCATGGTGACTCTCCTAGATGACATAGCGCATAGCAGTCCATTGGCAGAGCGGATCAACAGCGGTGAACGAGATGCTTGCACAGGCTGCGCAGCCGCTCCTCGTACCTGTCGGACGAGGCATCCGGCAAGTGGCTGGAAACCTAGTTCAGGGCATTTTGAAGTGCAAAAAAATATTTAGATTATTTTCTACTGAACTTTATTTTCTATTTTTGCGCGAGCTATTTATCGCCTGAAAACAAAAAGCTAAAGCACTCCCGGCGGCGCCGCGGTCGGCGCGTCAATTTGCAGTCGCCGGGGCGGATGATCTGTCTTGGCAAGTTAACGTTACGCGCTGTAAAGAAAAAATGACGAAATGTTGCGTGTTGCGCCCTGAAACGGCACGGGTCGTGGCGCTGTAAGGAAAAGCTGCCGGCGGACCGTGAGCCATCTGCTTGCCGAGGCTCTGGCCCGCTTGTTCCGGAGCGCCAAGGCGGGTGAGATGCACACCTGCCTGCGTACAGGTGCATAACAAGAAGGAGGCGCAATGAACGCCGTAACCGACTTTCACCGACACCCTTCGAAGGGCGATGGTCATCGCACCTTCATCGACGACCCCACGCGGTCCGTCCAATGTTCCGCCGCCGATGTCGAGCATCGAGCAGGCCCCGCAAGATCCCGGTTACCGGCACGCTGATACAGCGGTGTCTGGCGGCAGGGGGTCAGGGGTGTACAATGCGCGGCGTTTTAACTGTGACCCAACTGCGTACCCGCGCATTTTGCGTCTGCGTCGCGCGTTTCAGCCTGCCCCGAGGGCGCTGGGAGCCGCGCTGCCGGGCCAATAAACTCAAGGTTATCCACCTTGTTCACTCCGCCGCGTCACGAGCGTGGTGGGTTCGATTTCGTCACAGATAAAAACAAACAGGTGACGCATGACCGTTAGAAAAACGCTGAATTTCGGGTGCCTGCGCTGGGGTTTGCTCCGCGCCGCTTAAGCCTCATCGGGCGGCAACGTCTTGCAAACATCATCAAACCTTGCGTGAGAACCTTTTCATGAGTGGACAAAACTCGCATTCGGGCGAGCTGAAACGCGGCCTGAAAAATCGCCATATTCAACTGATCGCCCTGGGCGGCGCGATCGGCACCGGTTTGTTCCTGGGCTCGGCCGGGGTACTCAAATCCGCTGGCCCATCGATGATCCTCGGCTACGCCATCTGTGGTTTCATCGCCTTCATGATCATGCGCCAGTTGGGCGAGATGATCGTCGAAGAGCCGGTGGCCGGTTCCTTCAGCCACTTCGCCCACAAGTACTGGGGCGGCTTCGCCGGTTTCCTCTCTGGCTGGAACTGCTGGATTCTCTACATCCTGGTGGGCATGTCGGAGCTGACCGCGGTCGGCAAGTATGTGCACTACTGGTGGCCGGACGTCCCGACCTGGGCCTCGGCGGCGGTGTTCTTCGTGATGATCAACGCCATCAACCTGGCCAACGTCAAGGTCTTCGGCGAGGCCGAGTTCTGGTTCGCCATCATCAAGGTGGTGGCCATCGTCGGCATGATCGCCCTGGGCAGCTACCTTTTGGTCAGCGGCCATGGCGGCCCGCAAGCCTCGGTGAGCAACCTCTGGTCCCACGGTGGCTTCTTCCCCAATGGCGTCAGCGGCCTGGTGATGGCCATGGCGATCATCATGTTCTCCTTCGGCGGCCTGGAAATGCTCGGTTTCACCGCAGCTGAAGCCGACAAGCCGAAGACCGTGATCCCCAAGGCGATCAATCAGGTGATCTACCGCATCCTGATTTTCTACATCGGCGCCCTGGTGGTGCTGCTGTCGCTGACCCCATGGGACACCCTGCTGGTGACCCTGAACGCTTCCGGCGATGCCTACAGCGGCAGCCCGTTCGTCCAGGTGTTCTCGATGCTGGGCAGCAACACTGCGGCGCACATCCTCAACTTCGTGGTCCTGACCGCGGCGCTGTCGGTGTACAACAGCGGCACCTACTGCAACAGCCGCATGCTGCTGGGCATGGCGGAGCAGGGGGATGCGCCGAAAGTCCTGGCCAAGATCGACAAGCGCGGTGTGCCGGTGATGTCGATCCTCGCCTCGGCGGTGGTGACCTTCGTTGCCGTGGTGCTCAACTACCTGATCCCGCAGCACGCACTGGAACTGCTGATGTCCCTGGTGGTGGCGACCCTGGTGATCAACTGGGCGATGATCAGCTACTCGCACTTCAAGTTCCGCCAGCACATGAACCGCACCGGCCAGACCTCGCTGTTCAAGGCCCTGTGGTACCCCTATGGCAACTACGTCTGCCTGGCATTCGTGGTGTTCATCCTCGGCATCATGCTGATGATCCCGGGCATCCAGATCTCGGTGTACGCGATCCCGGTGTGGGTGGTGTTCATGTGGGTCTGCTACCTGATCAAGAACAAGCGCAGTGCCCAGCAACCGCTGCAGGCGGCCAGTGCTTCGCTGAAGTAAGCGCGGCCCCGGCAAGGACTAACCCGGCTCCGGCCGGGTTTTTCATGCCTGTGATTCTTGTGCGGGCTTGGATTGCTTGCGCCGGCAGGCCGCCTGCAAGTGTGTGCTGGGCGGCGAAGAGGCCCGCCGGAGCCCGGGTAATGGGGGTATCCTGTGGGCCCTGAAAACGGATTCCTGTTCCATGCTGGTGATTTCCAACAATGTGCATCTGCCGGATGCCGAGATCGAGCTGACCGCCATCCGCGCCCAGGGCGCGGGAGGGCAGAACGTCAATAAAGTGTCCAGCGCGGTGCATTTGCGCTTCGACATTCCGGCCTCGTCCTTGCCGCCCTTCTACAAGGAGCGCCTGCTGGCGCTGCGCGACAGTCGCATCACCAGTGACGGCGTGATCGTTCTCAAGGCCCAGCAGTACCGCACTCAGGAGCAGAATCGTGCCGATGCCCTTGAGCGCCTCACCGAGCTGATCCTCAGTGCCGTCAAGGTGGAAAAGAAACGCCGCCCCACCAAACCGACCCTGGGTTCGAAGAAGCGCCGTCTGGAGAGCAAGGCCAAGCGCGGCAACATCAAGGCCGGTCGCGGCAAGGTGGACTTCTAGCCGAGTGCGCGTTCCTTGCGCTGTCGGGGTGCCTGACGGTACAGGCACAGGCTGAGTACCAGGCCGCAGCAAGCGGCGATGGCGGCGAACAGGAAGATCGAGGCAAAGCCGAAACCCGCGGCAATCGCCCCGGCCAGGGGGCCGGTGATGCCCAGCGACAGGTCGATGAACAGCGAATAGGCGCCCACCGCGGCACCTCGGCTGGAGGCCGGCACCAGGTTCACCGCCTCCACCCCCAGGGCCGGGAACACCAGGGAGAAGCCGAAGCCGCTCAAGGCCGCGCCGGCCAGGGCCCAGTTGGCGTCCGGAGCCTGCCACAGCAGCAACAGGCCGAGGGTTTCCACCGACAGGCAGGCGATCGCCACGCGAAAGCCGCCCAGGCGGTTGATCAGGTTGCCGAACAGCAAGCGGGCACCGATGAAGCTGGCGCCGAACAGGCTCAGGCACAGCACCGCGTTGGCCCAATGCTGAGTGGCGTAATATAGGGTGATGAACGTGGCGATGGTGCCAAAGCCGATGGAGCCCAGGGCCAGGCCGCAGCCGTGGGGGAAGACCTTGCCCAGCACATGGATGAATGGCAGGCGTTCGCCGGCGACGATGGGGGCGGCGACTTTCGGCCAGGCCAGCAGCAGGCCGAGCACGGCCAGCAGGATGATGCTCGAGCCCATGCTCCACAAGCCGAGATGATCGACCAGCCACGCGCCCAGGGGCGCGCCAATGGCCAGGGCGCCGTAGCTGGCGATGCCGTTCCAGGAGATCACCTTGGCGGTGTTGGCCGCGCCGACTCGCCCGATGCCCCAGCCAATCGAACCCGAGCCCACCAGGCTTTCCGCGCTGCCCAGCACCAGGCGGCCGGTCAGCAGGCTGATCAGGCTCAGGGTCGGCAGATGTTGCAGCCAGGCCGAAAGCAGCATGAACACACCGCTCAGTCCGCAGCCGGCCAGACCGTACATCACCGCGCGCTTGCTACCCAGGTTGTCGATGATGCGTCCTGCGTAGGGGCGGCTGAGCAGGGTGGCCAGGTACTGCACGCTGATCACCAGGCCGGCGATCACCGCGCCAAAACCCAGGTCGCTGTGCACATAGCCCGGCAGCACCGCCAAGGGAATGCCGATGTTCAGGTAGCCGATAAAGGTGAACAGGACGATGGAGACGACTTGCAGCGTGACCGCCAAGGGGCGCTGGGAATCTGGCATGGGGATGGGTCCACGGCGACAGCTAAATAGATAGGCTGCTTATGATACCGATGTGGACGCTGATGCAGGGGGAGAATTCGACGCGTTGTTCAGATCTTTCGGGTCAGGGTGTTGACTCAGGCGTCTTGGTCTTGCAGCAGGTGAGTGGTGACCAGGGCGGCGATGGCGTTTTCCTGGGTGCCGAAGCGGGCCAGCAGGGCGGCCTGTTTCTGCGCGCTGAGGCGGTTCCACACCTCGATCATTTTTTCCGCGGTGCCGATCAGTACGCTGGCCTGGGTTTCGCTGAAGGAGTCGGTCATGGTCGGGTGAGGCTCGGAGGGAGGTTTCAGGCGGTGTGGAAAGCGCTTGAGTAGCGCTTTCCACACGGTCTGGTTACAGCACTTTTCAGTCTTCGCTGTCGGCCTTGCGGCGGTCGGCGGCTTCTTGCACTACAGGCTTTTCAGCACTGGCTTGGGGCGGGGTGGTCTGCTCAGTTTCGTGCAGGCTTGGGAAGGGGAGATTCGGGATCTCATGCATGTCGTTGCTCCTCGCAAAGTCTGTTTTTTAAATCGCTGGGTAGGTCCGCGCTTTTAAAAAGCCTGGGCAGGATACAGCACTGGAAATGACAAAAAGATTTTTATCGCGATTTTTTGGGATGAAAGGATCAGGGCCGCGCCGCAAGTGCCTTGCCGAGGTGGGCGTCCTTTAGACGCCCGCCTCGGCAAACACATGTTTCAGACGACCCGGGCGATGGCCTCGGCCAGCAGGTCCAGGCGGGTGGCGTCGATCCCGGCCACGTTGGCACGGCCGGAGCTGACCATGTACACGCTGTGCTGCTCACGCAGCGCCTGCACCTGAGCCGGGCTCAGGCCGGTGTAGGAGAACATCCCGCGTTGCACACCGATATGGGCGAAGCGCTCGGCCAGGCCATGGGGTTGCAAGGCCTCCACCAGGCCGGCGCGCAGTTGCGCGATGCGCTGGCGCATGGCTTCCACTTCGTCGATCCAGAGGCGCTTGAGTTCGGCATCGCCAAGGATGGTGGCGACCACTGCAGCGCCGTGATCCGGTGGTGTGGACCACAGGTTGCGGGCGATGTGGGCCAGTTGGCTGCGCACGTCCAGCAGTTTTTCGCCGTCCTGAGCGCAAACGATCAGGGCGCCGGTGCGGTCGCGGTACAGGCCGAAGTTCTTCGAGCAGGAGCTGGTGATCAGCACTTCCGGCAGTTCGGCGGCGAACAGCCGCACCGCCCAGGCATCCTGCTCCAGGCCATCGCCAAAGCCCTGGTAGGCGAAGTCGATCAGTGGCAGCAGCTTGCGGCTGCGCACCACGTCCAGTACCCGTTGCCAGTCGGCGTGGCTGAGGTCGAAGCCGGTCGGGTTGTGGCAGCAGGCGTGCAGCAGCACCACATCGCCCTCGGGCACCCGGTTCAGGGTCGCCAGCATGGCCTCGACGTCCAGGCGGTTGTCGCTGCCCACGTAAGGGTAGTGACTGACCTTGACTCCGGCTGCGGCGAAGATGGTTTCGTGGATCGGCCAGGTCGGATCGCTCAGCCACACGCCACGGCCCGGCAGGCAGTGGGCGATGAAGTCGGCGCTCAGGCGCAGGGCGCCAGTGCCGCCCGGGGTCTGGGTGGCACCGACGCGCTGGCTGGCGATCAGCGCAGAGTCGCTGCCCAGCACCAGTTCATTGATCACCTTGCCGAAGGCCGCGTCGCCGTGGCCGCCGATGTAGATCTTGGTGTCCTGGCGATCCACCAGGCGCTGCTCGGCCAGCTTCACCGAACGCGGAATCGGAGTCAGGCCCTGGGCGTCTTTGTAGACCCCCACGCCGAGGTCGAACTTGTTCGGATTGGGATCGCTGGCGTAGGCCCCCATCAGGCCGAGAATCGGGTCGCCGGGTACCCGGCCGATGGCGTCAAAATGCATTACTTGCGTCCTTCTGCGGTCTTGGCCACTTCGTCGGTGCGGGCGGCCATGATGAAGTCGTTGCGGTGCAGGCCCTTGATCGAGTGGCTCCACCAGGTCACGGTGACCTTGCCCCACTCGGTGAGCAGGCCCGGGTGATGACCTTCGGCTTCGGAGATCTCGCCCATGGCGTTGGTGAAGGCCAGGGCGAACTTGAAGTTCTTGAACAGGAAGACTTTTTCCAGCTGCATCACGCCGTCGCGAACTTCGATGTTCCAGTCAGGGATCTGCTTGATCAGTACCGGCAGTTCTTCGTCGCTGACTTGTGGAGCATCGGCGCGGCAGGCTTCGCAATGGGCTTGGTTCAGAGCGGTCATGGTGTGTTCCTGAGTTCGATTCTTGTTGGAAGTTACTATCTTTCGCAGCGGCTCGCGAGTGCGAACCGCTCAGGCCGCCTTGGGTTTTGGCGGGAACTTGGGCGCGTGCAGGCCCAGCTGCATGCCTTGGTGGACCAGGGCCATGATGTCTTCATGGGCCAGGTCGAACAGGCGCTTGAGGTTGGGCAGGACGAAATAGATCGGTTGCAGGATGTCGATGCGATACGGCGTGCGCATGGCTTCCAGCGGGTCGAAGGCCTGGTGTTCCGGGGCTTCGGAGAGGCTGTATACGGTTTCCTTGGGCGAGGAGAGGATGCCACCGCCATAGATGCGTCGCCCGGCCGGGGTTTCTACCAGGCCGAACTCGATGGTCATCCAGTACAGGCGCGCCAGGTATACCCGCTCTTCCTTGGTGGCTTGCAGGCCGAGCTTGCCGTAGGTGTGGGTGAATTCAGCGAACCAGGGGTTGGTCAACAGCGGGCAGTGGCCGAAGATCTCGTGGAAGATGTCCGGCTCCTGCAGGTAGTCCAGCTCTTCTGGGGTGCGAATGAAGGTCGCCACCGGGAAACGCTTGCTGGCCAGCAGTTCGAAAAAGGTCTGAAAGGGAATCAGCGCCGGCACCCGGGCCACTTGCCAGCCGGTGGTTTCGCCGAGGACCTTGTTGATTTCGCTCAACTGCGGGATGCGATCGTGGGGCAGTCCGAGTTTCTCGATGCCATCCAGATACTCCTGGCACGCACGACCTTCGATGACTTTCAGCTGACGCGTGATCAGGGTGTTCCACACCGCGTGTTCTTCGGGTGGATAGTCGATAAAACCTTGCGCGTCGGGCTCGCGGGCCACGTACTGCGTCTGCTTCATGCTGCTCTCCTGCCAGGGGATGCGTTCTTGTTATGTGTGACCCCAGTCTTACCCGAGGGTGCGACGCTTTGCAGCAGGCGTTCGGTGGGCGTGAGGGGCTATTGGGTGTCTATTTGTAAAGTAATCGTTACGAATTTGCCTGGATGGCCGCCGTGTTGTGGGTTTTCAGCTTTGAAAAAGCCCTTTGCTGTCACATAATCTTGACGATTATCTGCGTCACCCTGCAGAAAGTTTGCCAAGGTCGGCGTCAAAAACGTCGGTTTTTGGCGTTTATGCCCTTTATCATCAGCTCCGGGCCTCCTTTTATGCGTATCAAAGTTCACTGCCAGAACCGCATCGGCATCCTGCGCGACATTCTCAATCTGCTGGTGGAGTACGGGATCAACGTGGCCCGTGGCGAAGTGGGGGGCGAGCATGGCAACGCCATCTACCTGCACTGCCCGAACCTGATCAATCTGCAGTTCCAGGCGCTGCGCCCCAAGTTCGAATCCATCGCCGGGGTCTTCGGTGTCAAGCGTGTCGGGCTGATGCCCAGCGAGCGTCGGCATATGGAGCTCAATGCGCTGCTGGGGGCGCTGGAGTTCCCGGTGTTGTCCATCGATATGGGCGGCTCCATCGTTGCCGCCAACCGGGCGGCGGCGCAGTTGCTGGGGGTGCGGGTGGATGAGGTGCCGGGCATTCCCCTGTCGCGCTATGCCGAGGACTTCGACTTGCCGGAACTGGTACGGGCCAACCAGTCGCGGATCAACGGGCTGCGGGTCAAGGTCAAGGGCGATGTGTTCCTGGCGGACATCGCCCCGCTGCAATCCGAGCACGACGACAGCGAGGCCATGGCCGGCGCGGTATTGACCTTGCATCGGGCGGATCGGGTCGGTGAGCGCATCTACAACGTGCGCAAGCAGGAGTTGCGCGGTTTTGACAGTATTTTCCAGAGTTCGAAAGTCATGGCGGCGGTGGTGCGTGAGGCACGGCGCATGGCGCCGCTGGATGCGCCGCTGTTGATCGAGGGCGAAACCGGCACCGGCAAGGAGCTGCTGGCCCGCGCCTGCCACCTGGCCAGCCCGCGGGGGCAATCGCCACTGATGGCCCTGAACTGCGCCGGGTTGCCGGAATCCATGGCTGAAACCGAGCTGTTCGGCTATGGCCCCGGGGCCTTCGAAGGGGCGCGGGCCGAGGGCAAGCTGGGACTGTTGGAACTGACCGCCGGAGGCACCCTGTTTCTCGACGGCGTGGGGGAGATGAGCCCGCGTCTGCAGGTCAAGTTGCTGCGTTTTCTGCAGGATGGCTGCTTCCGGCGGGTGGGCAGTGATGAAGAGGTGTATCTGGATGTGCGGGTAATTTGCGCGACTCAGGTCGACCTGTCGGAGCTCTGTGCCCGGGGCGAGTTTCGCCAGGACCTCTATCACCGGCTGAATGTGCTGTCGCTGCACATACCGCCCCTGCGCGAATGCCTCGATGGCCTGACCCCGCTGGTGGAGCATTTTCTCGATCAGGCCAGCCGGCAGATCGGCTGCCCGCTGCCGCGACTGGCACCGGCGGCCATGGAGCGCCTGAGTCACTACCACTGGCCGGGCAACGTCCGGCAGTTGGAGAACGTGTTGTTCCAGGCGGTCTCGTTGTGTGATGGCGGCATGGTCAAGGCCGAGCACATCCGCTTGCCGGACTACGGTGCCCGTCAGCCCCTGGGGGATTTCTCCCTGGAGGGCGGCCTGGAACAGATCGTCGGGCGCTTTGAGAAGGCCGTGCTGGAAAGCCTGTATGCCGAGCATCCCAGCAGCCGGCAGTTGGGCAAGCGTCTGGGGGTGTCCCATACCACCATTGCCAACAAGTTGCGCCAGTACGAGGTCGGCAAGGAATCTCCGGAATAAAAAAGCCCCGCTGATGAAGCGGGGCTTTTCGTTTGGCTCGGGGCTGGCTGTCTTCAGATATGGAAGTAGCCGACACAGGAGTCAAAAGGCAGGCGCTTGAGTTCGATCTTGTTCATGTCGAACACTTCGCGCAGGGCCTTGGTTTCGCCCGGGAAGTTGCGGTAGGCGACTTCGTCGAGAACCACGATGGCGCCCTTGGGCATGTACGGCAGGAAGGTTTCCAACGCGACCTTGGTGGGTTCGTACAGGTCGGTGTCGAGGATCAGCATGGCCACTACCAGGTCCGGACGCGATTTGACGAATTCCGGCACGGTCTTGCAGATGTCGCCCTTGACCAGCTCGCAGCGCGGGATACGGTTCACCGGACGCAGCAGGTCGTTGGCATCGATCATGTCCTGGATCAGCGACTGGTCGGTGTCGGAGAACATGCTTTCGTTGATGTCGGCCGGGTCTTCGTCCTTGTTGATGCTGGTGAAGCCTTCGAACGTGTCGAAGCCCACAATGGAGCGGTTGATGGCGTAAGGCTCGAGGATCATCGACAGGTGCATGTAGAGCATCAGTGAGTTGCCCTTGTACACGCCGCATTCGATGATCGCGCCGGGTACATCCATGACCTTCTTGAACAGCTCCATGCGCGACAGCGCGGCGGTGACGTTGATGCGGTTGGCGAAGACGAAGGGTGCGTCGGCAACGTACTCGGCGTCGACCCGCTTGAGTACGCCGGCGCGGGTTTCGTTGTATTCGGCTTCGGCGGGGGTAAGGCGACGTTTGGTCATGGCTTGAATCCTTGGAAATTCGAGAAGTCGTGGGCGTGGAAGTAGTCTTTGAAGCCGGAGCCGACGTCGGGGCAGGCGCTGTCGACGTTGGGGGCTCCGCGGTGGTGTTTCAGGTCTTCGAGGTGCATCAGGCGGAAGTCCACGCTGAAGCGGGTGCGATCGGTGTGGTTGGGCACCGTGCCGTGCAGGTGCGAGCCGGAGAACACCAGCATCTCGCCGCAATTGCCGGCAATGCGGATCTCCGAGGCGTTGTCGATCTCTTCCAGGGGAACTGGATGGACCCGCACTTCTTCTGTCAGGTTGTCCTTGGCCTTGTGGCGCTGGTTACTGATCCAGTCCTTCAGGCTCCAGTCTTTCGAGGTGTTGGCCACCGGCTTCTCGAAGTAGCCGGGGTTGATCATCATGGTCTGGTCCGGGGTGATGCTGTAGACCGGCATCCAGGTGTTGATCTGGCAGTCCACGCTGCCATACCAGCTGTCGCGATGAGGCTTGTAGGCGTAGCTGACGCCGGCGTGGAGGTAGTCGTAGTTGGGCACGACCCGCAGGCGCGGTACGTCGAAAATGTAGTCCCGAGGATCGATGCCGATCTCGTGAATGAAGGCAAGGATCAGATCCTTGACGCGCTGGCTGTTGGTGAACTGGCCCTTGAGTCGGGTAACCCGGCTGACGAACTCTTCTACCGGCATCATCGTGTGCAGAGCCTGGTGGTTGGTTTCGCCATCGAATGCCGCGGTGATGCTTTCCTTGGCGTACCCGCAGAGTTCTTTTGCGGTGGCCAGGTCAGTGTCCAGGAAGATATCCCCGGAATAGATGGCTTCCTTGAAGTCGGCTGTCTTGCGCAGCTGATTGAGGTACAGGTTCAAAGTGGTTCTCCTTGGCAGTCACTGGCTTAGGTGTCGGCCACCCCCCTGCAAACTGAAGTCGCGAGCGCCAGCGACTGTGTCTAGCAAGAACTGTTCACAAAGTGCCGGCTTGGTGGTCGAAAGTTCCCCGGGAGCGCGACCGATACTTGCCGTCAGCGGCATAAGTCCGCCGTTTTTTCGTCTCTTGGCTCGTCTTGAAAACCACGTTGCTTGCGTTAAAGCCCCGGCCTGCATGGTGTGCGTTGCTTGGCGTGGAAGTTGGTGTAGAAATTGCTTGCGCCATGCCTACTACAGCGTGGGGCGGCAAACGTCCGGCAGATGAGGAACGATTGTGGACAAGTACCTTTATGTGGCAATGACCGGCGCCAGCCAGAACGCACTGGCGCAAAAGGCTCATGCCAACAATCTGGCGAACATCTCCACCAACGGCTTTCAGCGCGACCTGGAACAGGCGCGCGCGATGCCGGTGTTTGGTGACAGTTTTCCGGCGCGGGCCTTTGCCATGGGCGAGCGGCCAGCCACGGACTTTACTCCCGGCTCGATGGTGGAAACCGGTCGTGACCTGGACGTAGCCGTCAGCGGCAAGGGCTGGATCGCCGTGCAAAGCCCCGATGGCAGCGAAAGCTATGTGCGCACCGGCAGCTTGAACGTCGACGCCCTGGGTGTGCTGCGTGCCGGCAACGGCATGCCGGTCATGGGCAACGGCGGTCCGATCGCCGTGCCGCCTGAGCAGAAGATCGAAGTGGGCCAGGACGGCACCATCAGCATCCGTGCCATGGGTGAGGGGCCGCGGGTCATGGCCGAGGTCGATCGCATCAAGCTGGTCAATCCGGACATCAAGAACCTGACCAAAGGGCTCGATGGCTCGATCAAGACCAAGGACGGCCAGCCGGCGCCGGCCGATGCCAATGTCCAGCTGGTGTCGGGATTCCTGGAGTCGAGCAACGTCAATGCCGTGGAAGAGATGACCGCAGTACTGGCCTTGTCCAGGCAGTTCGAATTGCACATCAAGATGATGAACAGCGCCAAAGAAGACGACCAGGCCATGGCTCGGGTCTTGCAGATCAGCTAATTACCAGTACCTAGCGCCGTAAAACAGGCGCGAGAGGAGAATCGAATGCTTCCGGCTCTATGGGTTGCCAAAACCGGTCTGTCCGCCCAGGACACCAACCTGAGTGTGATTTCCAACAACCTGGCGAACGTCTCGACCACGGGTTTCAAGCGTGATCGCGCGGAATTCCAGGACCTGCTGTACCAGATCAAGCGTCAACCGGGTGCCCAGTCGACCCAGGACAGCGAACTGCCAAGCGGCCTGCAGGTCGGTACCGGTGTGCGCATTGTCGGCACCCAGAAGAACTTCACCGCCGGCAGCCTGCAAACCACCGAGCAGCCGCTGGACCTGGCGATCAACGGCCGCGGTTTCTTCCAGATCCTGCAACCCGACGGCACCACGGCCTACACCCGTGACGGCACCTTCCACCTCAACTCCAATGGCCAGATCGTCACCGCCAGTGGTTTTGCCCTGGAACCGGCGATTGTCGTGCCCAACGACGCGCAGACTTTCACTGTGGGTCAGGACGGCACCGTATCCATCACCATCGCCGGCAACCCGGCGTCCCAGGTGATCGGCAACCTGCAAACCGCCGACTTCATCAACCCGGCCGGCCTGCAGGCCCAGGGCAACAACCTGTTCCTGGAAACCGCCGCCAGCGGCGCGCCGCAGATCGGTACCCCGGGTCTCAACGGTTTCGGCACCACCCTGCAGAACACTCTGGAAGCGTCCAACGTCAGTACGGTCGAGGAGATGGTCAACATGATCACCACCCAGCGTGCCTACGAGATGAACTCCAAGGTGATCTCCACCGCCGACCAGATGCTCTCGTTCATAACGCAGAAGCTGTAATCAAGTCTTGAGGTCGCCACAGGTCTGATGTGGCGTGCCGGCAACATCGTGAGGAAGGGTCATGAATCGGTTTATTTGTGTTCTAGCGCTGAGTGGGAGTGCCGTGCTTGCGGGCTGTGTTGCCCCGCCGCCCAAGCCCAATGACCCTTACTACGCGCCAGTATTGCCTCGTACACCGCTGCCTTCCGCGTCCAACAATGGCTCGATTTACCAGGCCGGCTTCGAGCAGAACCTGTACAGCGACCGCAAGGCGTTCCGGGTCGGTGACATTATCACCATCACCCTGAACGAGCGGACCAACGCCAGCAAGGGCGCCAACTCGGCCCTGACCAAGACCAGCTCCAACAGCGTTGGCCTGACCTCGCTGTTCGGTGCCGTACCCAACACCAACAACCCGTTGGGCGATGGCGACCTGACCCTCAATGCCGGCTACAGCGGCAACCGTGCGACCAAGGGCGACAGCAAGGCGGCGCAGAGCAACAGCCTGACCGGTTCGATCACCGTCACCGTGGCCGATGTGTTGCCCAACGGCATCATCGCGGTACGCGGCGAGAAGTGGATGACCCTCAACACCGGCGACGAGCTGGTGCGGATCGCCGGCCTGGTCCGGGCCGACGATATTGCCACTGACAACACCGTTTCCTCGACCCGAGTGGCGGATGCGCGCATCACCTATTCGGGCACCGGCTCCTTTGCCGATGCCAACCAGCCTGGCTGGTTCGACCGTTTCTTCCTCAGCCCGCTGTTCCCTTTCTAGGTGATGAGAAGCCTCATGTTCAACTTCAAGCACCTGATGGCGGCGGCCTTGTTGCTGTCCACTTCCCTCGGCGTTCAGGCCGAGCGGCTGAAGGACATCGCCAGTATTTCCGGCGTGCGTTCCAACCAGTTGATCGGCTACGGCCTGGTGGTCGGGCTTAACGGCACCGGCGACCAGACCACTCAGACGCCGTTCACCCTGCAGACCTTCAACAACATGCTGTCGCAGTTCGGCATCAAGGTGCCGGCCGGTTCCGGCAACGTGCAGTTGAAGAACGTTGCGGCAGTGTCGGTAAGTGCCGATCTGCCGGCTTTCGCCAAGCCGGGCCAGCAGGTGGATATCACGGTTTCGTCCATCGGTAACTCCAAGAGCCTGCGTGGCGGCACCCTGTTGCTGACACCCCTCAAGGGGATCGACGGCAACGTCTATGCCATCGCCCAGGGCAACCTGGTGGTGGGTGGTTTCGACGCTGAAGGGCGCGACGGTTCGAAGATCACCGTCAACGTGCCGTCGGCCGGGCGGATTCCCGGCGGCGCTTCGGTGGAGCGAGCCGTGCCCAGCGGTTTCAACCAGGGCAACAGCCTGACCCTGAACCTCAACCGTTCGGACTTCACCACTGCCAAGCGCATCGTCGACAAGATCAACGACATGCTCGGCCCGGGCGTGGCCCAGGCCATCGATGGTGGTTCGATCCGCGTCACCGCTCCACTGGACCCAAGCCAGCGCGTGGATTACCTGTCGATCCTGGAGAACCTGGAAGTCGATCCGGGGCAGGCGGTGGCCAAGGTCATCATCAACTCCCGGACCGGCACCATCGTCATCGGGCAGAACGTCAAGGTGTCGCCGGCGGCGGTGACCCACGGCAGCCTGACCGTGACCATTACCGAAGACCCGATCGTCAGCCAGCCCGGTCCCCTGTCCAATGGCCAGACCGCGGTGGTGCCGCGTTCGCGGGTCAATGCGCAGCAGGAAGCCAAGCCGATGTTCAAGTTCGGCCCGGGTACCACCCTGGATGAGATCGTTCGCGCGGTGAACCAGGTGGGCGCGGCCCCAGGCGACCTGATGGCGATTCTCGAAGCCTTGAAACAGGCCGGCGCGCTGCAAGCCGACTTGATCGTGATTTGAGGTGGCGGCCATGGATATACGTAAGAGCGGATTGATTGGCAGCGGCGATTCCGGGTCCTATTCCGACCTCAATCGTCTGCAGCAACTCAAGGTCGGGGACAAGAACGGCGAAGCCAACGTGCGCAAGGTGGCCCAGGAGTTCGAATCGCTGTTTCTCAACGAAATGCTCAAGTCCATGCGCAAGGCCACGGATGTCATTGCCCAGGACAACCCGCTCAATACCCCGGCCGCCAAGCAATACCAGGACATGTACGATCAGCAGCTCGCGGTGTCCCTGTCGCGTGAGGGGGGCGGTATCGGCCTGGCCAATGTGCTGATGCGCCAGATGATGAAGAACAAGCCGGTCACGCCGGGCGCCACGCCGCCAGCCCAGGCCGCTGCGCCAGTGGCGACACCGACGCCGATTGCTGCGGGCACCAGTGCCCAGGATGGTCCCTTGAGCCGGTCCAATGGCCAGCGGCCGTTGTGGGCCTCCCGTGCCCATGACCCGTTGCGAACCTCCGTGGCTCATAACGACATGGTCCTGCTCAACCAGCGTCGCCTGTCGCTGCCAAGCAAGCTGACCGATCGCCTGTTGACCGGGATCGTGCCGTCGGCCGGCGGTGTTGCCGATGCCACCACTCAGAACGCTGCGCCGAGTCGCACCACGGCGGCCGCTGATGCGGTGCTGCGCGGCGAATGGCGGGTCAACCAGGGCTATGCCGCGTCCCAGGGCAAGATGCGCGTGTATGGCCGGGCCATGGCCCAGCCGCCGTTGGCGCCGGCCAAGCGCGCCTTCAGCTCCGCCGACGACTTCGTGGCCACCATGCTGCCAATGGCGCAGCAGGCTGCTCAGCGGATCGGCGTCGATCCTCGCTATCTGGTGGCCCAGGCCGCGCTGGAAACCGGTTGGGGCAAATCGGTGATGCGCCAGCAGGATGGCACCAGCAGTCACAACCTGTTCGGCATCAAGGCCGGCAAGAGCTGGCAGGGTGCTCAGGCCCGGGCGATCACCAGTGAGTTCCGCAATGGGCAGATGGTCAAGGAGACGGCGGCGTTCCGTTCCTACGATTCCTATCAGGACAGCTTCCACGATCTGGTGACCTTGTTGCAGAGCAACAATCGCTATCAAGAAGTGCTGAAGGTGGCCGATAAACCAGAACAGTTTGTTCGCGAGTTGCAAAAAGCCGGGTATGCAACGGACCCGGATTACGCTAGCAAGATTTCGCAGATAGCCAAGCAGATGAAGAACTACCAGAACTACGCTGCGGCGGGCGTTTCCACGAATTTATAAGGTCTGAATCATGAGTTTGCTCAATATCGGGATGTCGGGGCTGGCCGCCAGCCAAACGTCGTTGATGACCACGGGTAACAACATTGCCAACGCCGACACCGCCGGGTACTCGCGCCAGCAGACCGTGCAGGGCACCAAGGCCTCCGCTCAATTCGGCAATGTCTTCATCGGCACCGGTACCACCCTGGCCGACGTGCGCCGGGTGTACAACAGCTTCCTCGATGCCCAGTTGCGCACCGCCACGTCCCTCAACAGTGACGTGGCCGCCTACCAGGGCCAGATCAGCCCGATCGACCAGTTGCTGTCGGACAACGGCACCGGCATGAACGGCGCCCTGACCAAGTTCTTCGCCTCGCTGCAGAACCTCAACGCCAAGCCCACCGACGAGGCCTCCCGGCAGTTGCTGCTCAGCGACACTCAGGCCTTGAGCAACCGTTTCAATTCGGTGTCCAGCCAGCTCAACGAGCAGAACAGCAACATCAATGGCAACCTGGCGAGCATGGCGGACCAGGTCAACAAGCTGGCCAACACCGTGGCTCAGCTCAACCAGAAGATTTCCGAGCTGTCGACCAACGGCAACGGCATGCCCAACGATCTGTTGGATGCCCGTAATGAAACCGTGCGTCAGCTTTCGACGTTTATCGGGGTTCAGGTATCGGAGCGCGGTTCGAGCCTCGATCTGTACCTGGGCAGCGGTCAGCCACTGGTGATGGGCAACTCTGCCAACACCCTGGAAGTGGTGCAGGGCAAGAATGATCCGACCCGCTCCATGCTGCAGATCAACCGGGGTACCAGTACCGCGGACATCACCAACGTCACCACGGGTGGCGAGATCGGCGGCCTGTTGCGCTATCGCAGCGAAGTGCTGGACCCGGCCATGAATGAACTGGGGCGCGTGGCCCTGGTGGTAGCCGACCAGATGAACAGCCAGATGGCCCAGGGCATCGACAAGAACGGTGAATTCGGCGGCAACCTGTTCAACGACATCAACAGCCTCAGGATGATCAGTCAGCGCAGCATGGCCAGCGCGACCAACAGCGCCGGTTCGGGCAACTTCAATGTGACGATCAAGGACACCGGCAAGCTGAGCACCAGTGACTACACGGTGACCTTCAGCAGTGCCACCGATTACAGCGTCAAGCGTTCCGATGGCTCCGACCTGGGTAGCTTCAGCACGACCACCAGCCCGGCGCCGGTGATCGACGGCTTCTCGCTGAACCTCACTGGTACGGTGGCCGCCGGTGACAGCTTCAAGATCATCCCGACCCGCAATGCCGCAGCCACCATCCAGACGGAAATGACCGACTCCAAGCGCCTGGCTCTGGCCGCGCCGTTGAAGGCCGAGCTGGGTGCCGGGGTCAAGAGCTCCCTGAGCATTTCTTCGCAGCCGTCCCTGGCGGTGCCGATCGACAACTACGATGTAGCCAGCAAGCTGGAGATGCAGACCGCTCTCAAGAACTCCGGCCCGGTCAAGGTGGTGTTCAACGCGGCGTCCGGCGGCAGCCAGACATACGATTACTTTGACGCCAAGGGCACCAAGATGGGCAGCGGCTCCATCGTGCCGGGGCAGAGCAACGTCCTGAACCTGCAAGTCAATATGCTCGATGCCAGCGGCAACCCGATCACCGACGGCGGCACGCCACCCGTGACCAAGACCTTCACGGTGCAAATGACCGTTGCCGGTTCGCCCAACGCCGGTGACAACATGAGCATCTCGGTGAATGGCGCCGGTTCTTCCGATAACCGCAACGGCCTGGCGTTGTCGGGCCTGCAGACCAAACAGACCGTGGACACCGGTTCGGCGAGCAAGGGCATCACCCTGGTGGATGCCTACGGCAAGCTGATCGAGAACGTCGGCGCCAAGGCCAGCCAGGCCAAGCTCGACACCGCGGCCAACGGTTCCATCCTGGCCAACGCCAAGGGTGCCCGGGACTCGCTGTCCGGGGTCAACCTGGATGATGAGACCGGCAACCTGGTCAAGTTTCAGCAGTACTACACCGCGTCTTCGCAGATCATCAAGGCTGCGCAGGAAACCTTCAGCACGCTGATCAACAGCCTTTAAGGAGTCGTAGCCCATGCGCATTTCCACCGCCCAGTATTACGAGACTTCGGCTGCCAACTATCAGAAGAACTTCTCCAACGCGATCAAGAGCGGCGAAGAAGCCAGCAGCCTGGTCCGGGTCAAGACCGCCGCCGACGATCCGGTGGGCGCTGCCCGTCTGCTGCAATTGGGTCAGCAGGCTTCCCTGCTTGATCAGTACAAAGCCAACAGCAACTCGATCAAGGCTTCCCTGGGCCAGGCCGAGTCGGTGATGACCAGCATCAACAACGTCCTGGACCGCGCCAAGCAACTGGCCGTCGGCGCGGGCAGCGCCGGTTACACCGATGCCGACCGCCAGGCCAATGCTGCCGAGCTGGGGCAGATCGAAGAGCAACTGCTGAGCCTGATGAACTCTCAGGACGAAAACGGCAAGTACCTGTTCGGTGGTTCCAAGGACGACGTTCCGCCGTTCAGCCGCAACTCCGATGGCACCTACAGCTACAACGGTGACCAGAGCAGCCTGAAATTGCCGGTGGGCGACACCATGATGATGGCCGCCAACAGCACCGGTTGGGATGTGTTCCAGCAGGCGCTCAACACCAGTCGTAGTCAGGTCACCATGACCTCGCCGGCGGTGGATGATGGACGGGTTTCCCTGTCCAATGGCCAGATGAGCAACAGTGGCGCCTACAACAGCCAGTTCCGCGCTGGCGAGCCTTATACCGTGTCGTTCGTCAGCGGTACCCAGTTGCAGATCCTCGATGGCAGCGGCAACGATGTGACCGCCGAGGCCAGCAAGGGTGGCGTGGTCGGTACTTCGCCGAATCAGACGGTGAGTTTCCGGGGTATCGATCTGAACCTGAACGTCAATCTCAAGTCCGGCGATGTCGCCAACACGGTGCTGCCGGGCCATAGCTTCACCCTGGCGTCGAAGCCGGACACCTTCAACGTTGCGCGTTCTCCGGGCAACCCGAGCATGACTCAGGTTTCAGCCACCAGCGTGACTGACCCGGTGGCCTACAACTCGACGTTCCCGAGCGGTAACGCGGTGCTCAAGTTCACCAGCGCCACCAACTTCGACCTGTATGCCGCGCCGCTGACGGCCGACAGCAAGCCAGTGTCTTCAGGGGTGGTCGGTCCGGGCAATATTGCCACTGCGGCAGGTGTGAGCTTCACCCTGACGGGCGCTCCGTCGCCGGCCGCCAACGATCAGTTCAGCGTGGCGGTCAACACTCACGAAACCCAGAATATCCTGGACACCGTGAGTCAGTTGAAAAACGCCTTGAACACACCCACCGACGGTAACGTCCTGGCGACCCAGAAGCAGTTGGCCGACCTCGCCTCGGGCATGGCCAACCTGGCCAGTGGTGTCGATCAGCTGTCCATCGGCATCAGCTCCATCGGTGGTCGTGGCTCGGCGTTGGCCACCCAGAACGAAATCAACGAAAGTCTGGCGGCAGCCAACGTCACCACGCGTTCGGCCATCAGTGATTCCGATCCGGCCGAAGTCATGACCCGTCTGACCCTGCAGCAGACCATGTTGCAGGCCTCGCAGTTGGCCTTCAGCAAGATCACTCAACTCGGCCTGTTCAACAAGGTCTGAGTACAAGGCGTTCGAGCCCGTCTCGAACGCCGTGATCGTCGAGCCGTCAGCCGTCTTTTTTAAGCGGTCCTGCAGCCCTGGTCTTTCTGGCCGGGGCTCGCCGCTCGAGAGTTTGCAACCGTGAACCAAGCCCCTCTAGTCAGCATCGTCATCCCCGCCTTCAACCCGCGTTTCTTCAGTCAGGCTCTGGACAGTGCCCTGGCGCAGACCTACCAGCCCCTGGAAATCGTCATTTGCGACGACAGTGCCGACGATCAGATCCAGCGTATCGTCGAAGCCATTGTCGAGCCTGCACATCCTGTGCGCTATCTGCGCAACCCGCAGCGCCTGGGCCTGCAGAAGAACGTCCTGCGCTGTGTTGAAGAGGCGCGTGGCGAGCTGATCAAGGTGTTATGTGATGACGATCGGCTGTTTGCGCCCAGCATCGCCCTGCAGGCACCGGTGCTGATCGACAATCCGGATATCAACCTGGTGTGCGCACTACGGGTCTTCAGTGACGCCGGGAATTTCATCCTGCCGCCGCGGGTCGACAACTGCCGTTTTACCTACAACGATGCCGTGCTCAAGGGCGAGGATATGCTGGCGATCCTCGAGAGCACGCCGCGCAATTTCCTCGGCAACTTCAGCTCGGCGCTGATGCGTCGTGCCGATGTGCTGGAGCTGCTGCCGGCATTGATCCAGGAGGGTGCCGGTTTTGTAGCGCTGCTGGATTTCGCTCTGTTCATCTGCCTGATGCGCCGTGGCAATCTCGCGGCGTTGGTGACGGTGCTCAGTTGCGAGCGCCTGTACCCGGGGCGCCTGAGCGCGACTCCGGAAATGCTCAAGCAGGCACGTAGTGAGTGGGAGTGGCTGGTGCAGATGCTGGCCGCACGCAGTGGCGAGTCGGCGCCGGCGGCAGGCTGGGTGCGCTATGTCGATATGGCTCGGGAGGCCGAGCAGCCGCGTAACTGGCAGGAGCTGTGCGTGACCCGGGTGCTGGGCAACCGCAGTACCGTGGTCGATGGCCGGGTCGGTGGCGAGAGCATCAGTTACGAGGATTTCTATCGGGAGTGGCTGTCGGTACGCAAGTTTTCGGCGGTGGAGCAGCGGCTGATGCCTCAGCGCATCGACAGCTGGCCGCGGCGGGTGCAACTGGTGCCGGTGGTCCTTGACTTTGAGGGCGATGGCGAGGCACTTGCTCGGACTCTGGACAGCATTGATGGTCAGTTGTTCGCGCCTGCCGCGGTGCTGGTGTTGTCGGTGGGCGAAGAGCAGGTGCGTGATCGGGTTCTGCATCAGTCTCTGCGAGGCGACTGGGTGCAGCAGCTCAATGAGCTGGTGCCGCAGTTGGAAGGTTGCGACTGGTTCTATCTGCTGCAGGCTGGTGATCGCCTGCAGGAGTCGGCACTGTTGATCCTTGCCGAGCGCATCGCCAATACCCCGGCCATGTTCTGTGCCTACAGCGATGAAGGCGCGTTGGTAGAGGGTGAGTCGTCGGAGCCGGTGTTCAAGCCCGACTTCAACCTCGACCTGATGCGCTCCTATCCCTATGTCGGTCGCGCCCTGGCTTTTTCTCGCGAGCGTTTCATGGCCGAGGGCGGTTTCGACCCGGTCCGTGGCGAGCTGGCGCCCCAGGATCTGCTGTGGCGGATGGTGGAGGCGGCCGGGCCGCAGACCATCGAGCACATTGCCGATATCCAGCTGGAGTCCGAGTTCAGCTTCGCCCAGTGGTTGTCCCGCCCTCAGGTGATCGAGGCCAGTGAAGGGCTGGTGGCGGCGCATTTGCAGCGCATCGGCGTGGAGCACCGGATTGTTCATGATGATCTGCCGCTGCTCAACCGCATTGATTACCTGCATGCTAGCCGACCGTTGGTGTCGATCATCCTGCCGTGCGGTGACTCCCTGGCGACCCTGCAGCGCTGTGTGGAAAGCCTGATCGAGCAGACGGCCTACAACCACTATGAAATTGTGCTGATGGATGCCGGCAGTCGCGACCCGGCCATGGCCGACTGGCTGACAGCCATGGCCCAGTTGGGTGGTGCCATGCTGCGAGTTCTGCCTTATGTCGGTCCGCACAGCCATGCTGCGCTGATCAACAGTGCGGCGAGCCAGGCGCGTGGCGACTACCTTTTGCTGCTCAGCCCGAGGGCGCTTATCTGCAGTGGCGACTGGCTGGATGAGCTGCTTAATCAGGCCCAGCGTCCGGAGGTGGGCGTGGTGGGGGCACGGATCCTGGCGACTGATGGTTCCATTCTCCATGCCGGTCAGGTGCTGGGTATGGCTGGGCCTGTGAGTTCGCCTTTTGTCGGCGAAGCCATGGACGCCAGGGGCTACATGCAACGACTGCAAGTGGTACAGAACTGGAGTGCGGTCAGTGACGATTGCCTGATGGTGCGCAAGGAGGTCTTTGCCAGCCTGGGCGGCCTGGATGAGCAGGCCTTCGCCGGCGAATTGGGGGCGACCGATCTGTGTCTGCGGGTCGATCGCAATGGCTATCTGGTGGTCTGGACGCCTCATGCCACCCTGATGCTGCGACCAGCATCGCCTGCCGTTGACGACAGCGAGCGCCAGCTGGTCCGCGAGGCCGAGCAGGAGCGCTTCTATCAGCAGTGGATGGCGAAGATCGCTCGCGATCCGGCCTATAACCCGGCCCTTAGCCTGGGCTATTCCAGCTTCAGTCTGGAACCTTCCTTGCGCAACAACTGGAATCCGTTCTGCAGTCGCGCGTTGCCCTTGATCCTCGGCTTGCCGGTCAACAGTTCCGCGGTCGGGCATTACCGGGTCACAGGTCCCCTGGCGGCACTGGAAGAAGCGGGGCGGGTGATTGCCCGGGTGGCCTACGAGTCGCCGTCCACGGTGGATATCGAGCGCCTGTCGCCGGATACCATCATCCTGCAGTGCCGCTATAGCGAAGGGGCGGCCAGTGACATTCTGCGGATGAAAAAATATTCCAGCGCCCTGCGGGTCTTCGAGCTCGACGACTACATCGTCAGTGCGCCGAAGAAAAACACCCACGCTCGGAACAAGCCGGTGAACACCGAGCAGATGCTGCGTGAAGGCATCGGCTTGTGCGATCGGGTGGTGGTGACCACCCAGCCACTGGCAGACGCCCTGTCGAGCATGCACAGCGACATCCGCGTGGTGCCCAACATGCTGGCGCTGGACCCCTGGGCCAGCTTGACCAGTCGTCGTGGTACCTCCAGCAAGCCTCGGGTGGGTTGGGGTGGTGGCACCAGCCATACCGGCGACCTGGAGATCATCGCCGAGGTGGTGCGCGAGCTGGCGAACGAGGTCGAGTGGGTATTCTTTGGCATGTGCCCTGACGACTTGCGTCCTTACGTACACGAATTTCACTCGCTCACCAGCCTGCAAAGCTATCCGTTCAAGCTGGCCAGCCTGAACCTGGATCTGGCGCTGGCGCCGCTGGAGTTTCATATCTTCAACGATTGCAAGAGCAACCTGCGGCTCCTGGAGTACGGTGCCTGCGGTTATCCGGTGATCTGCACCGACACTGAGGCCTATCGCGGTTTCCTGCCTTGCACCAAGGTCCGCAGCAACAGCACCGAGGAATGGTTGCAGGCGATCCGCATGCACCTTTCCGACCCGGCAGCCAGCTACCGCATGGGCGATGAGCTGCGAGAAGCGGTGCATCGCGACTTCATGCTGCGTGACGATAACCTGCGGCATTGGCTGTGGGGATGGTTGGCGGACTGATCCAATCTTGGCCGGTGATGCCCACCGTCACCGGCCGCCTCTCTGGGCAAGCATCACTCGAGTGACTGTCCTTGCGGCCTTCTGCGTTGCCTGCACGCAATTGGCGCACTTCCTGCAAGTCCCCAGTAAATCGCCATAAATCCTTCACTGCGGCGCGGTGCAAGGGACCCTTGGGTTGCGATGAATGATCTGCATCTGGCGCCGCGCCAGCCCTGAATGGGCTGACCTGGCCCACGAAGAGCAAGAGGACAGCGATGAAGGCCGTAATTCTGGCAGGTGGACTGGGAACGCGAATCAGCGAAGAGTCCCACCTCAAGCCCAAGCCCATGATCGAGATCGGTGGCAAGCCAATTCTTTGGCACATCATGAAGCAGTATTCCGCCCACGGGATTCATGACTTCGTGATTTGCCTGGGCTACAAGGGCTACGCGATCAAGGACTTCTTTGCCAACTACTTCCTGCACACCTCGGATGTGACCTTCGACATGCGCAACAACCGCATGGACGTGCATCAGAACTACAGCGAGCCCTGGAGCGTGACGCTGATCGACACCGGCGAGGAAACCATGACTGGTGGGCGCCTGCGCCGTGCCGGGCGCTATCTGCAGGATGAAGAGGCGTTCTGCTTTACCTACGGCGATGGTGTGTCAGACCTGAACATCGGCGCCCTGGTGGATTTTCACCAGGCCCACGGCAAGCTGGCCACCGTGACCGCGGTGCAGCCGCCAGGCCGCTATGGCGCCCTGGATCGCAAGGGCGATCAGGTCCTGGGGTTCACTGAGAAACCCCGTGGCGACGGCGGCTGGATCAACGGCGGGTTCTTCGTGTTGTCGCCCAAGGTGCTGTCTTACATCGATGGCGACAGCACCACCTGGGAAGCCGAGCCGCTGATCCAGTTGGCCAAGGATCATCAGCTGAGTGCCTACGAGCACTCGGGTTTCTGGCAGTCCATGGACACCCTGCGCGACAAGAACCATCTGGAACAGCTCTGGCAAAGCGGGGAGGCCCCGTGGAAGCAGTGGGACTGAGTCCGGAGTTCTGGCGCGGCAAGCGGGTCCTGCTGACCGGCCATACCGGCTTCAAGGGCAGTTGGCTGAGCCTGTGGCTGCAAAGCCTGGGCGCAGAGGTCAGCGGTTTCGCCCTGGATCCGGGGACCGAGCCAAGCCTGTTCGAGCTGGCCCGGGTGGCCGAGGGGATTGACGATCATCGTGGCGACCTGCGGGACCTGGGCAGCCTGCTGGAGCTGATCGCCCAGGTCGAGCCGGAAATCGTCCTGCACCTGGCGGCCCAGCCCCTGGTGCGCGAGGCTTACCGTGATCCGCTGGGGACCTACTCAAGCAACGTCATGGGCACCCTCAACCTGTTGGAAGCGATCCGTCAGGTCGGTGGGGTGCGCGCCTGCGTCCTGGTGACTACCGACAAGGTCTACGCCAATCAGGAATGGCTGTGGCCCTACCGGGAAAACGAACCCCTGGGTGGTCATGATCCCTACAGCAGCAGCAAGGCCTGTTGCGAGCTGCTGGCCCAGTCCTATGCCTCCTCGTTCTTTGCCGCCGAGCGTTACGCCGAGCACGGCCTGGCCCTGGCCACGGCCCGCGCCGGCAATGTGCTGGGCGGGGGCGACTTCGCGCCCGAGCGGCTGATTCCCGATGTGCTCAGGGCCTGGTCCGCCGATGAACCTGTAACCCTGCGCTTCCCCCAGGCGGTGCGCCCCTGGCAGCACGCCCTGGAGCCGTTGGCCGGCTACCTGCAGCTGGCGGCTGGTTTGTATGAGCAAGGTCCGCAATACGCGGGGGCATGGAACTTCGGTCCCGGCGAGCAAGACATGTGCAGCGTCGGTGACGTGGTGGGGCTGCTGGCCCGGCACTGGCCCGAAGCCCCGGGGCTGCGGATCGAGCCCAGCGAGTTGCACGAAGCCGGTCTGTTGCGCCTGGACAGCAGTCGTGCGCGACAGCTGTTGGGCTGGATGCCCCGCTGGACCCTGGAGCAATGCCTGGTGCAAACCCTGGACTGGCACCTGGCCTGGAAAAGCGGAGCGGACATGCGCGCCGTGACCCTCGGGCAGTTGAACCTGTATCGGGGGGCGCTGTGAGCGAGTTCCAGGTGCTGGCGCTGCCCTTGGCCGGGTTGTTTGAGGTGCGCCACAAACGTTTCGAGGATCAGCGCGGACATTTTTCCCGATTGTTCTGCGAGGGCAGCCTGAGTGCCTTTGGCCAGCCTTTCCATATCCGTCAGATCAACCATTCCTGCACCCGCGAGCGCGGCAGCGTGCGCGGTCTGCACTACCAGACCGCGGCCCGACCCGAAGCCAAGCTCATCACTTGCCTGCGCGGTGAGGTCTGGGACGTGGCAGTGGACCTGCGCCCCGAGTCGCCGACCTTTCTGCATTGGCATGCCGAGCACCTGCGCGGCGGCGACGGCCGCAGCCTGTTGTTGCCGGCAGGCTTCGCCCATGGTTTCCAGACCCTGAGCGAGGATGCCGAACTGCTCTATCTGCACAGCGCCGACTACGCCCCGGAGCACGAGGCCGGGTTGTCGGTGCTGGACCCGCGCCTGGCGATCAACTGGCCGCTGCCTGTCAATAATCTGTCGACCCGGGATGCCAGCCACCCCTTGCTCGATGCCGCTTTCGCTGGAGTGAGTCTATGAATTGCCGCGGTTGTGGCGCATGCCTGAGCCTGCCTCTGATCGACCTGGGCACCTCGCCGCCGTCCAACGCCTATCTGCGTGCCGGGCAGTTGGATCAGGCCGAGCAATGGGTGCCGCTCAAGGTCCAGGTGTGCCAGCAATGCTGGCTGGTGCAGACCGAGGACTACACCCGCGCCGACCACCTGTTCGACGCCGACTACGCCTATTTCAGCTCGTTTTCCAGCACCTGGCTGCAGCATGCCCGGGACTACGTGGCGCAGATGGTCGAGCGTTTCGGCCTGGATGCCCAGAGCCGGGTAGTGGAGGTGGCGGCGAATGATGGCTACTTGTTGCAGTACGTGGCCCAGCGTGACATCCCTTGCCTTGGGGTCGAGCCGACTCGCAGTACCGCCCAGGCGGCGCGGGACAAGGGGCTGCTGATCCGTGAGTCGTTCTTCGGCCGCGATACCGCCGCGCAGTTGCTGGCGGAGGGTTGGGCCGCCGACCTGATGGCGGCCAACAATGTGCTGGCCCATGTGCCGGACATCAACGACTTCCTCTGTGGTTTTGCCGCCTTGCTCAAGCCCACGGGCGTGGCGACTTTCGAGTTCCCCCAACTGCTGACCCTGATGGCCGGGCAGCAGTTCGATACCCTGTACCACGAGCACTATTCCTACCTGTCGCTGACCGCGGTCCAGGGTCTGTGCCAGCGCAACGGCCTGGAAATCTTCGATGTCGAAACCCTGTCGACCCATGGCGGTTCGCTGCGGGTGTTCGTGCAGCGTGTCGATGGCCAGCGCCGTCCCGTACTGGACAGCGTGGCGCGTCAGTTGCGGCTGGAACAGCAGGCCGGGGTGAACACACCCGGGTACTACCAGACCCTGGCGCCGGCCGCCGAGCGGATCAAGCACGAGCTGCTGCGCTTCCTGCTCCAGGCCAAGGCCGAAGGCAAGCGCGTGGTGGGTTATGGCGCGGCGGCCAAGGGCAATACCTTGCTCAATTACGCCGGGGTCAAGCCCGACCTGTTGGCCTGGGTTGCCGATGCCAGCCCGCACAAGCAGGGCAAGTACCTGCCGGGCAGCCGGATCCCGGTGGTCGCGCCCGAGCGCATCGATCAGGAGCGTCCGGACTATGTGCTGGTACTGCCGTGGAACCTGCTGGACGAAGTCAGCGAGCAATTGGCCCAGGTACGGCAATGGGGCGGGCGCTTCGTGATCGCGGTGCCCGAGTTGAAGCTGCTGTGAAGGGCATGACGGTGCTGGTCACCGGCGCCACCGGCTTTGTCGGTCGGCATCTGGTCGCGGCCTTGCTGGCCCGGGGATGCCGCGTGCGTGCGCTGGCGCGGGATGCGGACAAGGCGCGGCAGTTGCCCTGGTTCGACGCGGTGGAGTTTCGCGCCCTGGACGTGCACGCCCCGCAGCTCGATGTCGCGGCCTTGGTGGAAGGCGTCGATGCCTTGGCCCATCTGGCCTGGCCGGGGCTGCCCAACTATCAGGCACTGTTTCATCTGGAACACAACCTGATGGCCGACTACCGCTTTATCAAGGCCGTGGTCGAGGCCGGGGTGAGCCAGGTGCTGGTCACCGGCACCTGCTTCGAGTACGGCATGCAGAGCGGGCCGCTGGGTGAAGAGATCGAGGCGCGCCCGAGCAATCCCTACGGTTTGGCCAAGCACAGCCTGCACCTGTTTCTGCAAGCCCTGCAGCAGCAGCTGCCCTTCAGTTTGCAGTGGGCACGGCTGTTCTACCTGCATGGCCCGGGGCAGAACCCCAAGAGCCTGCTGGCGGCGCTGGACCGAGCGATCGATGCCGGTGACGAGGTTTTCAATATGTCCGGCGGCGAACAACTGCGGGACTACCTGGCCATCGAGGCCGCCGCCGGCCACCTGGCGGCGCTGCTCGACCAGCGCGGATTTTCCGGAGTGGTCAATTGCTCCAGTGGTCGGCCGGTATCCGTGCGCTCCCTGGTGGAGCAGCGTATCGCTCAGCGCGGTGCGGCGATCCGCCTGAACCTGGGGCATTACCCGTACCCGGACTACGAACCCATGGCGTTCTGGGGCTTGAACCAGCGCCTGCTGCACATAACAGGAGCCGAACATGGCGCATGAGTTGTATCGGGTCGCCGATTTGCCGGTGCTGCAGAACCGCACCTTCGCCGATGCCCAGAGTGCCCGTGCCTCGGCGTCTGCGGATATCGTGCTGGTGCAGGACCTGCAGAGCGGGCTGATCTTCAATCAGGCCTTCGATGCCGACAAGCTCAGCTACGACAGCGACTATCAGAACGAGCAGGCTCACTCGGCGCAGTTCCAGCAGCACCTGATGGACGTGGAGGGCATCATCGCCCGCCACTTCAAGGGGCGTGAGCTGATCGAGGTCGGTTGCGGCAAGGGCTATTTCCTCGAGCTGCTGCGCAGCGAGGGCTATGCCATCACCGGCATCGACCCGGCCTATGAGGGGACCAATCCCGAGGTGATCAAGGCGCCGTTCACCCGTGGCCTGGGGCTGGCGGCCGAGGCCATCGTGCTGCGTCATGTGCTGGAGCATATTGCCGACCCGCTGGCCTTTCTGGCAGAGATTGCCGATGCCAACCAGGGTGGGCAGATCTACATCGAAGTGCCGTGTTTCGACTGGATCCTTGAGCATCGCGCCTGGTTCGATGTGTTCTATGAGCACGTCAATTACTTCCGTCTCCAAGACCTGCAGCGCATGTTCGGCACAGTGCATGAAGCCGGGCATCTGTTTGGCGGCCAGTACCTGTACGTGGTGGCGGACCTGGGCAGCTTGCAGTCGGCGTTGCCGGCGCCGCTGCAGCCGTTGCGGATGCCGGCGGATTTCACCGCCAGCATCGAGTGTGCCAAGCGCATCATCCAGTCGGCGCCGCACACCGCCGCCGGGATCTGGGGCGCCTCTTCCAAGGGCGTGATCTATTCGCTGTTCCTGCAGCGTGCCGGTGTCGCAGTGGATCAGGTCGTCGATATCAACCCGGCCAAACAGGGCCGCTACCTGCCGCTCAGCGGCATGCGCGTGTCCTCGCCCCAGGAAGCCATGGAGGCTCTGCCGGCGGGCGCCAACCTGTTCGTGATGAATTCCAACTACCTCGAAGAAATCAAGCGCATGACCGACGGCCGTTACGTCTATCACGCCGTCGATAGCGCTTCGTTCAGCTAATTTGCCATTGAGAACCGAATATGACCGAGCACAACGTCATTCAAGCCTTTGAACAAGAATGCCAGGCGCAGATCAGCGCCCAGGGCCAGGATGAAAAGCTCAAGGGCCTGGCCCGCGATTTTTTCAATGAGTCCGCGGCGCACAAGTACAGCTATCACTTTTCCTGGATGGGCCGGCCGATCATCCAGCTGCCCCAGGACATGATGGCGATGCAGGAGATCATCTGGCGGGTCAAGCCGGACTTGGTGATCGAATGCGGCATCGCCCATGGCGGTTCGATCATCTACTACGCCTCGCTGCTGGAGCTGCAGGGCCATGGCGAAGTGCTGGGCATCGACCTGGATATCCGCCCGCACAACCGCGAAGCCATCGAGCAGCATCCGATGAGCAAGCGCATCCGCATGATCGAAGGTTCGAGCATCGATCCGGCCATTGCCGAGCAGGTGCGGGCCGCGGCGGCGGGCAAGAAGGTGATCCTGGTCCTGGACTCCAACCACACCCACGAGCACGTGCTCGAAGAGCTGCGCCTGTATGCGCCGCTGGTGTCGGTCGACAGCTACTGCGTGGTCATGGACACCGTGGTCGAGGACATGCCGCCGGAGTTCTTCCCGGACCGTCCGTGGGGCCCGGGCGACAACCCGAAAACCGCGGTCTGGGCCTATCTGGAGGAGAACCGCGATTTCGAGATCGACTACCAGATGCAGAACAAGTTGCTGATCACCGTGGCACCGGACGGTTACCTGCGTCGGGTTCGTTAACTATCAATGGTTGCAGGTTTAAGGCGTTTGGCCGGTTGTGGGGAAGTACCTATGTGGGTTGGAGACAAAGCAATGAATGACAAAGCACCCCTGAGTGAGCGTTTCACCCTTGTGCTGCTGTCCCACAACCGCAAAGCGTTCATGCGGCGCACCTTGCAGTATTACAGCACCTATCCGTGCTCGATCCTGGTACTGGATTCGTCGCTGGAGGCGGACGAGTCGCTGTCGCAACTCTACCCTCGGGTCGACTACCGGCATCTGCCGCAGTTCGGCTACAAGGGCTTGCAGGACAAGCTGACCTACGGCATGAGCCTGGTGACTA
This sequence comes from Pseudomonas sp. Os17, assembly GCF_001547895.1. NCBI lineage: Bacteria > Pseudomonadati > Pseudomonadota > Gammaproteobacteria > Pseudomonadales > Pseudomonadaceae > Pseudomonas > Pseudomonas sp. Os17. The sequence continues at coordinate 1,816,145 of NZ_AP014627.1, forward strand.
CGCCCTACATGGCGTTCGCTGCTGATGACGATTTTCTCCTCCATGATGCGCTGACCAGCTCCCTGGAGTTTCTTGAGGCCCATCCCGACTACGGACTGTGCCACGGCTACGGGATGATGTACCTGGCCCGGGCTTCGGAAACCAATTACTACCGCCGTGATCGCCGGGTCATGGAGGACTATGGCGCCGATGATGCCCAGGACCGGGTGATGAATTTCATGGGGCATTTCCTGCCGCCGTTCTATGCGGTGACCCGCACCGACCTGCTGCGCCAGTGGTATGAGCTGTTGCCACCGGGGGTGAGTTTCGAATGGCAGGAAATCGGTCACTCCTTCTTCCTGCTGGCTTGTGCCAAGGCGCGGATCCTGCCGATTCCGTTTGCCGTGCGCGAGGCCAACTACGGGGCCTCGGAGCACAACACCAATGTGCTGACGGTGCTGACCTACAAGGACGCGCAATCGGTGGCCCAGCGTGAGGCGTTCGCCGAATTCCTCGCCTCGCTGCCCACCGGTTTCAGTGACCGGGACCCCGAGCAGGTGAAGCAGATCGCCCTGGACAGTTTCACCGCCATGGCCGACTGCCTGCTCAGCGGACGCTCCCTCAAGGGGACGGCGATCTTTCGTTCGGCCTGGGTCGAGGTTGGAGCCGAGCCGGTACGCTCCTTCGGTCCCGAGCAGTTCGTCGAGATGCCGTTCTACAACCAGCCGATGTTCGATCTGCTGACTGAGTTGGAATTCCTCATGCACGCCATGCCCACCGGGCGCCTGCAGCTCAAGGAGCTGGAGGGCGTGTTGCTGCGTCAGGAAGAGTTGATGCGGGTCCATCCCAATGACACGCCGCAAAGCCTGCGCGCCCGGTTGTGGGAAGCGCTGACCCTGAACCTGTTCAACCGCGAGGTGGTCAAGCGCCTGGCGGAGTCGATGCAGGACAGCGAAGAGCCCGAGGAGGCGCGCAAGCTGCAGGCCTGGGCCGAGCGCCTGGCGTCGGTGCCAGGGGTAGACAGTCGTGCCCTGTTCGACGCGACCGAGTCGGGACGCTTGCTCAAATGGCTCGAGGCCCGTACTCCGGAGCCGGCACAACTGAGTGCCATCGCTGCGCACCTGGCGCGTCATGCCGGAGGCCCGCAGGTGCAGATCCTGTTGCTGGACCTGGACGCTGATCTGGTCAAGTTGCAGGCTACGCTCGACAGTCTGCTGGCCGGCCATTACAAGGCGTTCAAACTGGTGGTGTTCACCACGGGCGAGCTGCCGGCCACCACCACGGCCCAGGACACCTTGCACTTCATCAAAGTCACGGAAAACAACTACGTCGAGCGCATCAATCAGGCCATGGCCCAGTCTCGCGCCGACTGGGTGTTGTTGGCCGAGGCCGGTGATCAGTTCACCGCCAGCGGCCTGCTGCGGGCGAGCCTGGAGTTGCTCGGCGCCGAAGGTATTCGGGCTGTGGCCATGGACGAGATCCAGCGCCGTGCCGATGCCACCTTGACTTCAGTGTTCCGCCCCGGGGTCAACCTCGATCAATTGCAAGGCACGCCGGCGCTGATGGCCCGGCATTGGCTGCTGGACCGCGAGACGGTGCTGCGGGCCGGTGGTTTCTCCCGAGAACTCAAACAGGCGCTGGAGCTGGACCTGCTGCTGCGCCTGATCCAGGACGGCGGTCTGGCCGGCCTGGCCCACCTGGCCGAGCCATTGTTGATTTGTCAGGCCCCTGGGGACAAGGCAGAGACCGAAGAGCGGCAGGTGCTGACCCGGCACCTGGCCGCACGAGGTTATCGCGCTCAGGTTGGCTCAGCGCAGCCGGGCACTTACCAGATCGAGTATCAGCACGCCGAGCGACCGCTGGTATCGATCATTCTGCCCAGCCAGGACAATTTCGCCGAGTTGCAACGCTGCCTGGTCAGCGTCCTGCAGCGCACCCGCTACCAGCGCTATGAAGTGCTGATCGCCGAAAACCACAGTCAGAGTGCCGAGCTCGACAGTTGGCTGACCAGCCTTGAAGGCCGCGGCGAGCGTATTCGTGTGTTGCGCAGCGACCGGCGCCTGAGCGCTTCGGCCTTGTTCAACATGGCTTGCCGGGAAGCACGGGGCGAGTACCTGGTGCTGCTCTCGGCCGAGGGTGAAGTGGTCAACGCCAACTGGATCGAGAGTCTGCTCAACCAGGCCCAGCGTCCGGAAGTCGGGATTGTCGGCGCCAAGCTGGTGAACGAGAGGGGCATGACCACTCAGGCCGGCCTGATCCTGGGCTTCGACGGCCACCTGGGCGCCGCCTTCGCCGGCGAGGCCAAGGACGCGGCGGGCTACATGAACAGCCTGTGGGTGGAGAAGAACTACTCGGCGGTGTCCGGTGCCTGCCTGATGATCGCCAAGGCGCTGTTCGAGGCGGTGGGCGGACTGGACGAAGAGCATTTCGACCAAGCCTTCGCCGATGTCGACCTGTGCCTGAAAGTCGCCGATGCCGGTTACCTCACGGTGCTGACGCCCCAGGCCCAGGTGCAGCATCCGGGGACTTTGCCGCAACACCCGCAGGCGGCCGCGGCGCTGCAAGACAAATGGGCGGCGCGCTTTGCCCAGGATAGTGCCTATAACCAGAACCTGGCGTTGAGCGGCAAGGGCTTTGTCCTGGTTGCAGCGGCACCTGTAGATTGGCTGCAGATATTTTCCCATTGATCGCTGTTTCTAAGGATTCAAGCATGCTCAGTCGCCCATTGGTTGCGCGCTTGGCGTATCAGCGCCTAACGCCTGCTTGCAGAAGGAGTGGATCATGATGCCCTACCGGATTCCCTATGGTTGCCAGAGCATCAATCAGGCTGACATCGATGCAGTGGTGCAGGTGCTCCAGTCTCCCTGGCTGACCCAGGGGCCGACTGTCGAGCGTTTTGAGCGGGCTCTGGCCGATTACTGCCAGGCAGGGCACGCCGTTGCGGTGTGCAATGCCACGGCCGCGCTGCATATCGCCTGCCTGGCGGCGGGGCTGGGACAGGGCGATGTTCTCTGGACCAGCCCCAATACCTTTGTCGCCTCGGCTAATTGCGCGCGTTACTGTGGCGCGCAAGTGGACTTTGTCGACATCGATCCGCATACCTGGAACATGGATGCGGATCTGTTGGCGCAAAAGCTCGAGAACGCCGAACGTAATGGCACTTTGCCGAAGGTGGTGGTGGCTGTCGCGTTTGCCGGGCAGAGTGCCAATTTGCGGGTTATCGCCCAGCTTGCCGATCGTTATGGCTTTGTCTTGATCGAAGATGCGGCGCACGCCGTGGGGGCTTCGTATCTGGGGCGTCCCGTGGGCTCCGGAGCCCATGCGACGATGACTATCTTCAGTTTTCACCCGGTGAAGATCATCACCAGCGCCGAAGGCGGGATGGTGCTGACCAACAGGCCGGAGTTGGCTGAGCGCCTGCGACGCTTGCGCAGTCATGGCATCAGCAGTGATCCGGCGCTGATGCAGGTCCCGGAAAAGGGCCTGTGGTATTACCAGCAGCTTGAGCTGGGATTCAACTACCGGATGACCGATCTGCACGCGGCGCTCGGACTCTCGCAGATGGCCAGGCTCGACGAGTTCGTGGCCCGGCGTCGTGAGCTGGCGGCACGCTATCAAGTGCTGTTGGCCGACTTGCCACTGACCTTGCCGGTGGCGCAGGAAGGTGCCGACTCTGCCTGGCATCTGTATGTGGTGCGCCTGGATCTGAGTCGTATCCAGCTGACACAGAAGCAGGTATTCGAGCAGTTGCGTGCAGCGGGCCTGGGGGTGAATCTGCACTACATCCCGGTGCACCTGCAGCCGTATTACCAGGAGCAAGGTTTTGCCGAGGGAGATTTCCCTGAGGCAGAACGCTATTTCCTCGAAGCCCTTAGTCTGCCCCTGTTCCCCGAATTGACCGATGAGCTGCAGGATGAAGTGGTGGCGCACCTGCAACGGATTCTGGAGTGAACGATGTTCGTGAGGGCTATTTTCGGGGGCGTGTTACAAGGCACCGAGACTGTTGCTGTTCGCCCAGGTTGTGTGCCTGAGATCGGTGTTTGCAATGTGGAGAGACACCGGTGAGTTGCGTGGCGTTGATTCCAGCCCGAGGCGGCAGCAAGCGTATTGCCCGCAAGAACCTCAAGGCCTTCGATGGCGTGCCGATGCTCGCGCGCTCCATCGACAAGGCGCTGAGCTGCGGGTTGTTCCGGCAGGTGGTGGTCAGTACCGATGACCCCGAGATCGCGGAGCTGGCGCTCGCCTGTGGGGCCGAGGTGCCCTTCATCCGGCCGCCGGCCCTGGCGGATGACTTCACTGGCACTGCGGCGGTGATTGTCCATGCCTTGCAGGCGTTGCGGGAACAGGGGCGGGAATACGAGTACGCCTGTTGCATCTATGCCACGGCGCCCTTGCTGCAGGCACGTTATCTGCGTCAGGGGCTGGAGATGTTGATGCGACGCCCGGACAAGGGATTCGCCTTTTCGGTGTGCGGTTTCGGCTTTCCCGTGCAGCGGGCGTTGATCCTCGATGAGCAAGGGGCGCTCGATGCGCTGTATCCGCAGTTTCGTCAAAGCCGCTCCCAGGATCTGCCCGCGGCCTATCAGGATGCGGCGCAGTTCTATTGGGGCCGGAGCCAGGCCTGGCTGCAGGGCGAGGTGCTGTTCTCGCCTCGCAGCCTGCCGGTGATCCTGCCCCGGCATCTGGTGCAGGACATCGATACCGAAGAGGACTGGCGCCGCGCTGAATACCTGTATGCCGCGCTCAAGGCCGGGGGAGAGCTGGAGTGAGGCTGCTGATCCGCGCCGACGCCTCGCCGGCCATCGGCAGTGGCCATGTGGCTCGCTGCCTGACCCTGGCCCAGGAGCTGCGCCGCCAGGGCGCCAGCGTGGCATTCGCCTGTCGGCGTCTGCCCGGGCATCGCCTGGAGGCGCTGCAGGCCGAGGGGTTCCAGACCTTTGAATTGCCGGATCGCTATGCCGACGAGCATCCCGAACTGGGGATCGAGACGCCCTTGCCCTGGCAGGCGGACATCGCCGCATTGCAGCAGGCGCTGGCCACTCAAGCAGCCTTCGATTGGGTGCTGGTGGACCATTACGGCCTTGATCATCAATGGCAGAGTGCGGCTCGGCAGTGGGCGCCGAGGATCGCCGCCATCGACGATCTGGCCAACCGCAGGCATGCCGTGGACCTGTTGCTGGACCAGAATTTCAGCGGCAGCGCCCAGGCCTATGCCGGGTTGCATGACGAGCGCTGCCGGACCCTGTTCGGCCCGCATTTCGCCTTGCTGCGCGAAGAGTTCCGACGTCCCGCGGTCCCGATTCGTCCCCAGCCGCGGCGGATGCTGGTGAACTTCGGTGGCTTCGATGCCGCCGGTCAGACCCATAAGGCGATGTTGGCGCTGGCGGATTTCCATCAGTTGCAGGTGGATTTCGTCGCCGGCAGCGGCAACCCGGACTGGCAGGCCATGCAGGCCCTGGCCGCCGAGCGGCCGCACTGGCGCCTGCACAGCTATGTGAAGAATTTTGCCGCTCTGCTGGCCGAGGCCGATCTGTGCCTGGGCGCCGGGGGCGGTACCAGTTGGGAGCGCGCGGTGCTGGGTGTGCCCACGCTGTGCATCACCGTGGCCGGCAACCAGGAGCTCAATGCGCGCTTGCTGGCCGAAACCGGTGCCCACTTGTATCTGGGGCCTTGTGAGCAGGTCAGTGTGGAGCAGGTGCGTCAGGCGGTGAGCCTGCTGCTGGACAATCCATGGTTGCGTCAGAGCCTGGCCCGGCGGGCCCGTGAACTGGTGGATGGCCGTGGCGTGCAACGCGTGGCAGCGGCTTTGTTCACCGCCGCGCTGCGCTTGCGTCCGGCGACCCTGGATGATGCCCGCCTGCTGTTCGACGGGCGCAATGCCGAGCTTGTCCGGTGTTGGTCACAGCAGCCCGGGACGCTTGAGTGGCCGGACCATCTGCGCTGGCTGGAGGCTTGTCTGAAGGATCCGCAGCGTTTGTTGCTGATTGCGCAAGTGCCCGAGGGGCCGGTGGGGGTGCTGCGCTATGACCGCCAAGGCGTGCAGGCCGAGGTGTCGATCTACCTGTTTGCCGAGCGCCTGGGCCTGGGCTGGGGGGCTGCGTTGCTGGAGCAGGGCGAGGCATGCCTGATGCGCCATTGGCCCGATGTGCAACGCCTGGGGGCCCGTGTGTTGGCAGAAAACCAGGTTTCACTGGCGTTGTTTCGCCGCGCCGGCTACCGCCAGGCACCCTGCGAATTCACCCGTGTATTGAAGGAATCTCTGGATGACTAGTTTCAAGATCGGCTCGCGCTCTGTAGGCGCCGGTGCGGCGCCGCTGATCATCGCCGAGATGAGCGGCAACCATAATCAGTCGCTGGAGGTGGCCCTGCAGATCGTCGAGGCCGCGGCCCGGGCCGGTGCCCATGCCCTGAAGTTGCAGACCTACACCGCCGATACCATGACCCTGGATCTGGATCAGGGCGAGTTCTTCATCAAGGACCCGGACAGTCTCTGGGCCGGTTCATCCCTCTATGACCTTTATCAACGCGCCCATACGCCCTGGGAGTGGCACGCGCCGATCTTCGCCCGGGCGCGGGAGCTGGGCATGCTGGCGTTTTCCACTCCGTTCGACGAGAGCGCGGTGGATTTTCTCGAGAGCCTCGACGTCCCGGCCTACAAGATCGCCAGTTTTGAAAACACCGACCTGCCCTTGATTCGTCGGGTCGCCGCCACCGGCAAGCCGCTGATCATCTCCACCGGCATGGCCAGCATCGCCGAGCTGGACGAAAGTGTCCGGGCCGCGCGCCAGGCCGGTTGCCGGGATCTGGTGCTGCTCAAGTGCACCAGCACCTATCCGGCATCACCGGCCAACAGCAACCTGCTGACCATTCCCCACCTGCGGGAGCTGTTCGGCTGTGAAGTGGGGCTGTCCGACCACAGCATGGGGGTTGGCGTATCGGTGGCGGCGGTGGCCCTGGGAGCGACGGTGATCGAAAAGCACTTCACCCTGGACCGTTCGGCCGGTGGGGTCGACGCCAGTTTTTCCCTGGAGCCGGGGGAGTTGGCCAGTCTGGTGGTAGAGACCGAGCGTGCCTGGCAAGCCATGGGGCAGGTGCGCTATGGCGCTACCCAGGCGGAAAAGCAGTCGCTGATGTACCGCCGGTCGCTGTATGTCACCCGGGACATGCAGGCCGGAGAGCTGTTCAGCGCCGACAACCTGCGGGCGATCCGTCCCGGGCTGGGGCTGGCTCCCAAGCACTACGACGCGCTGCTCGGCCGCCGCGCGCGGAAGGTACTCAAGCGCGGCACCGCACTGGACTGGGCATTCGTCGAATAGGCCTTTGTGTAGCTGATTCGGCAAAATGGCGTGACCTGTGAGTCATAACGTGCATCTTCACTGTATTGTATTGCCCGGGAAGATGGCGCCAGCCCTGCGTGACAGGACCCGTGATAGCCCTTTGTTCTTCCCGATGCCGTTGTGTTCGGCGCAAGTATCTGTGTTTCTTTCGGCAGCCCCTGCTCAGTGACTGAGCGGGGGTATTGAGCTGTTTATTATTGGGAAGCCGTAATGATTGGCATAAAAAGCATTGCGAGCTACGTGCCTGTAGCCGGCGTGGACAATTACGCACAAGGTGCAAAATTCGCCAAGGATGAAGACTTCATCCTGGGCAAGATCGGTTCTGCTTTTCTGCCGCGCAAAGACGCCGGGCAAGAGACTTCCGATCTGTGTGTCGAAGCGGTCAATGCCCTGTTCGCCAGTAACCCGGAGCTCAAGCGCGAAGCCATCGACGTATTGATCGTGGTCACCCAGAACGGAGACGAGGAAGGGTTGCCCCACACCGCCGCGATCGTGCAGGACAAATTGGGCCTGCCGACTACCGTCGCGGCTTTCGATATCTCCCTGGGCTGTTCCGGGTATGTCTACGGTATCTATGCCATCAAGGGCTTCATGGAAGCTGCGGGCCTGAAAAACGGCCTGTTGGTCACCGCCGATCCCTATTCGAAGATCGTCGATCCCGAAGATCGCAACACCACCATGCTGTTCGGCGATGCCGCCACTGCCACCTGGCTGGGCGAGGGCGCGACCTGGCAGTTGGGCAAGGCCAAGTTCGGCACCGACGGTTCCGGCGCTCCGCACCTGAAGGTCAGCGATGGCGTGTTCTTCATGAACGGTCGTCAGGTGTTCAACTTCGCGTTGCTCAAGGTGCCGGCGCATCTGCATGAGTTGCTGGCCGAGTCGGGCTTGCAGCCGGACGATATCGATGCGTTCTGCATTCACCAGGGCAGTGCGGCCATTGTCGACGCCGTGGCCCGGCGCTTTGAGGGCGATCCGGACAAGTTCATCAAGGACATGGTGGAAACCGGTAATACGGTTTCCTCGAGCATTCCGCTGTTGCTGGAAAAACACATGTTCGATTCCAGCTGGAAGCGCGTGGCCTTGAGTGGCTTTGGCGTTGGCCTGTCCTGGGGCTCGGCGATCATCTATCGCGCCTGAGTTCCCGTTCCCGGCGGTACATGTAGCGCTCAAGGTGTAATCTTGAGCGCTATTTTTTTGCGCGAGTGATAGGCGAGGCAGCATGAGCGATAGCTTGGAACACAATGCCCAGGTACTGAGGGAGCGCTGGCCGGCGCTGCTGGAGCGGCTGTTGGCTGAGGACAGTGCCGTATTGCAGGCGGATCTGGTGGAAGGCCTGGGGTCGACCCTGAGCGTCGCCGGTATCCAGCTCACCAGCCGTCATGATCGCACTCGCGAGGCTCGTACTCAGGCGGCCAGTCTGCCCGAGGCGCCTGTCCTGCATCTGTATGGCTGCGGCCTGGGGGATCTGCAACTGGCGTTGCTTGAGCGACCGGGGCTGACGCGACTTTACGTGCATATTCTCAACGGCGCGCTGTTCAAGCTGGTGCTGCAGTTGCTCGATCAGCAGTTCTGGTTGGCCGATCCGCGGGTCGAGCTGCTCTACGCCGGCGACCTGTCGGAGATTCAGCTGCCATTCTTTGCCCTGCCGTCCGAGTTGGTGCTGGCCGATGATTACAGCGCGAAGATTCGCGACCGATTGGTCAGTGAGACTCATGTGACGTTCAACAACCGCCTGTTCACCGAGGAGGCGGGTGTCGCCGAGCGCCTGGCTGCCGTCGAGCCGTGGGTGCGGGCTGATGCCGATGTCGCCGAGTTGTTTGGCCGCGATAGCGGGCGCGAGGTTTTTGTGATCGCGACCGGTCCGAGCCTGGAGCAGCATTTTGCAGCCTTGCGGGCATTGCGCGAACGGCCGCAACGACCGTTGCTGATCTGTGTCGACACCGCGTATCAGCCCCTGCAGCGCCACGGCATTCAGCCGGATGTGGTGGTGAGTATCGATCAGCGTATTTCCAGCCGGCATCTTCCGGCTCAGGACAGTGCCAGCACGACCCTCGTGTACATGCCTCTGGCGGATCCGCGGGTGCTTGAAGGCTGGCAGGGGCCACGTTACGTCGCTTACTCGGCCAGCCCGGTCTTTGCGTCTTTGCGTCAGCGATGGCCTAAGGCGCAGTTGCATGCCGGAGGCAGCGTGATCCATCCCGCGGTGGACCTGGCGGTGAAGATGGGAGGGCGGCGGATCACGTTGTTCGGTGCGGATTTTGCCTTTCCGATGGATCGAACCCATGCCGGCTGGCAGGACGGCGACCTGGGGCCGCAACTCAAGGCCGCCAAGCATTGGGTGCTGGACGGCAACGGGCAGCGAGTCAAGACCCAGCTCAATTTCCGCAGCTACCTGTGCGAGTTGGAGCGCTACATCCAGAGTCAGCCCGAGGTCAGGTTTTTCAATACCAGTCGCAGCGGCGCCATGATCGCGGGCACCACCTTCCATGAGGATTTTGTCCAATGAGCCGGCTTGAGTCTCTGATCGCCCGTGCCCGGGAGGTTGCCGATCTGTTCCGCCTGGGACGGGAGGTCGAAGCGGCGGTGAACATGATCGAGCTGTTCGACCCGGTGCAAGGCCTGGTCGATGTTGCCCCTCTGGCGGTTCAGCAGGAGTGGTCCGGGTTGCTGAGTCTGATGCTCAAGTGTCAGGAGGCGCAGGATTGGCTGGGCCTGGCCGACTACCTGGAGTACGAGTTGGTGGAGTGGCTGTCCATGGCATTTGGAGATTGAGGATTAGGCGCATCAGGCGGGTTTTGGTGGGGTTTTTCTGGCGTCATTTTTTAGTTGGACAAGGGTTTAACCCCTTGTTTTTCAAGGGGTGGCAGGGTGATGGCAAATATTTTTGAAAAAGCCCTAAAGCAACTTGCATTACCGACGATAACTATTACGAAGGTTCTCTAGGCCATTACCCGGCGGTTGCCAGGGCCGGAAGCCGCAGTACCCAACCAACGAGGAATTCGTCATGGCTTTAACAGTAAACACTAACGTCACGTCGTTGAACGTTCAGAAGAACCTGAACCGCGCTTCCGACGCTCTGTCGACTTCGATGACTCGCCTGTCTTCCGGCCTGAAAATCAACAGTGCAAAAGACGACGCCGCCGGCCTGCAGATCGCTACCCGTATGACCTCGCAGATCCGTGGTCAGACCATGGCAATCAAAAACGCCAACGACGGTATCTCCATCGCCCAGACCGCTGAAGGCGCGATGCAAGAGTCCACCAACATCCTGCAGCGTATGCGTGAACTGGCAGTTCAGTCGCGAAACGACTCCAACGGTACTCAAGACCGTGTTGCTCTGAACAAAGAATTTGCTCAGATGTCGGACGAGCTGACTCGTATCGCCAAGTCGACCAACCTGAACGGCAAGAACCTGATCGACGGTACTGCTGGCACCATGACCTTCCAGGTAGGTTCCAACACTGGCGCTACCAACCAGATCACCATCACTTTGGCCAGCGGCTTCGACGCTGCAACCCTGAGCGTGGGTTCGGCGACCATCGCCATCACCGGTACTGACAGCACCACTGCTGAAGCCAGCACCAAAGCTGCAATGGACGCTATCGACAAGGCGCTGCAGACCATCAACTCCAGCCGTGCCGACCTCGGTGCTGCCCAGAACCGTCTGACCAGCACCATCTCCAACCTGCAGAACATCAACGAAAACGCCAGTGCTGCACTGGGTCGCGTACAAGATACCGACTTCGCTGCTGAAACTGCCCAGCTGACCAAGCAGCAGACTCTGCAACAAGCTTCGACCGCAGTTCTGGCCCAGGCCAACCAACTGCCGTCCGCTGTACTGAAACTGCTTCAGTAATAGCTGGCTAAGCTTTGGCGGGGGAGTGCGCTGGTCGTGCTCTCTCGCTTTTTTACTTTAAGAGGTGATGGACATGGATATGAGCGTGAAGCTGAACTTGTCTTATCCAACGGCCAAGCCGGTAACGCCAGTTGCTGACAAGCCCGTGGAGAAGCCTCGAGAGGTGGTGCCTGCTGTGGTTGAAACTGCTAGCCATGACGGCAAGAAAGATGCGCAGGCTGAGCAAGATAAGTTGAAGATGGCCGTTCAGGAAATCGAGAAATTCGTCCAGTCGGTCAAGCGTAACCTGGAGTTCTCGATCGACGAGCCCTCCGGTCAGGTTGTGGTCAAGGTCATTGCCAGTGATTCGGGTGAGGTGGTTCGTCAGATCCCCAACGAGGAAGTGCTGAGATTGGCCAATAGCTTGAATGACGCCAGCAGTCTGCTGTTTAGCGCGAAAGTCTGATAGCTGGCATGAAATTTGTTGCTATGTTCTTTTGGACGTTGTAGTGGTCAAAAGATCGGCGGCACACTGAAGGGAGAAACACATGGCAAGTCCAATTCTACCGGGTACCGGTCTGGGTTCCGGCCTCGATACCGGTGCTATCGTCAAGGCGTTGGTTGCGGCTGACAAAGCGGCCAAGCAGGGTCAGATCGACCGTGCAACTACCAACAACAGCGCGAGTATCTCCGGTATCGGAACCTTGCAATCGCTGTTGTCGACTTTTCAGAGCACCCTGTCGGTCACAGGGCTCGGAAGCTCGGTCAATCCTTCCTTTGCCGGTTTTGCGGCGACCTCCACCGACAGTAAAATCGTGGATGCCACAGCCGACAACTATGCGGTGGCTGGCAAGTACACTGTTGAGGTGACCGATCTTGCAACTTCGTCAAAAGTGGCCAGTAAGGCTTTTGCCGGAGGAAATACCAGTGCCATTCCGAGTGGTACGTTGAACATCACTCAAAATGGCATTAACTATCCGCTGACAATCGGCGCGAATGCGACATTGCAGTCGGTGCGTGACTCGATCAATGCCGACTCCAAGATGGCCATGTCCGGAATCAGTGCCAACATTGTGACTGACTCGTTCGGTTCGCGTCTGGTGATCGGCTCTGACAAGACCGGTGCGGGCTCTGATATTTCTGTCAGTGGTATCGCTGGGTTGGAAGTTGATGGCACCCAGTCTATGGGGACTGGAGCCGCCGCTTCGGGCAACATTGGTGGGGTGGCCAGGGATGCGGTTTTTAGTATCGATGGCATGCAACTGACCAGCAAGACCAACACCGTCACTCAGGCTGTTTCCGGTCTCAAGCTCAACTTGTTGGCCAAGACCGATAAGCCGATCACTATCACCGTTGCGACCAATACTGAAGGTCTGAAGACTTCAATTCAGAAGTTTGTCGATGCCTATAACGCTGTGGCCAATGGTATTTCGACCCTGACTAAGCCCTCTTTGGATGACAATGGCAAGCTGACGGTCCCGGCTCAGTTGACCGGTGACGCTCTGCCTCGTTCGATTCTGGCGGCCATTCGTGAGCCGTTGTCACAGGTTGGGGCGGGCGACAAGCTCACCGTCCTGGCGCAGTTGGGGATTACCACCAACCAGAAGACTGGTGCGCTGGATTTCGACGATAAAAAATTCACTGTCGCCATGACCGATAAGAAGCTTGGTGGCGAAGTGCAGAAGCTGTTTTCGGGCGACGGCACCAATCCGGGGTTGCTCGATCGCATGACTTCCGCTATCAAGCCGTTCACTCAGGGTGTAGGCAGCATGACCGAGGGGATTCTGACCACTCGGACCAAGACTCTGGATATCACCAAGAAAAAGCTCAGCGATCAACAGGATGCTTTGGATCGTCGAGTGGCAACACTGACGGCAGTACTGACCAAGAAGTACAACGACATGGATACTCTGGTGGGCAAGTTGAAGGCCACCGCCAGTAACATCACGTCGATGTTCGAAGCGTTGAACGCACAAAAGAAAGGTTAATATCTGGCCTGTGCCCAAAGCCCGGCAGCGTTTTTCAACGCTCCGGGCTTTTGTATTTGGCCTAAAGTTTTTTGACGTTGCGTCGATACAATGCTTATACGAACCCTTGAGTTTTGAAGAGGTATCACATGAATCCGATGTTAGCCCTTCGGCAGTATCAGAAGGTCGGTGCGCAGGCGCAGACCTCCGAAGCCAGTCCACATCGTCTGGTGCAGATGTTGATGGAAGGCGGCCTGGATCGTATCGCTCAGGCCAAGGGTGCGATGGAGCGCAAGGATATCGCCAACAAGGGCGTGTTCATCAGCAAGGCCATTGGCATTATCGGTGGCTTGCGTGAGGGCCTGGACCTGGAAAACTCCATGGATACTCTGGGGGATCTGGACAGTCTTTATACCTACATGATGAAGCGTCTGACTGAAGCCAATATCAAGACTGATCCGAAGATCCTTGATGAGGTTGCTGGTCTGCTGCGTACGGTCAAAGAGGGCTGGGATGCCATCGCTGCGCCGGGTCCGCAGTTCTGAGGAGGAACACCATGAGCGCTGTCCTGCAACGTATCGAAGAAACCCGCGAGGCATTGGTCGACGCCCTTGCTGAGCGCAATTGGCAAGCCATTGGTGAGTTGGATCTGGCTTGTCGTTCGTGCATGGAGGACGTGCTCAGCGAAGCTCAGGTCGATGAGGTCGCTTTGCGTGACAATCTGGAGGAGTTGTTGGGGGTTTACCGACAGCTGCTTGAGGTGGCGACCGGCGAGCGTCAGGCGATAGTCGACGAGATGTCGCAGATCACTCAAGCGCAGAGCGCGGCAAAGGTTTACCATTTGTTCGGTTAATGTTGAGTTAATCCGAACGTTGCGCGCCATAAATTTGACTGTGCACGCATTTTTGACTTAACTAGTGGCTGTTTTCAGATTTCAGGCGTCTATAAGGCAGAAAATGCCTACAAGCGCGTCTAGCTTGCCCCTTATTCTGGGCATTGAGTTGACTAGGGAAGTTGCTATTGCATGTGGCGTGAAACCAAAATTCTGCTGATCGATGACGATAGCGTGCGCCGCCGCGACCTGGCGGTGATTTTAAATTTTCTCGGCGAAGAAAATTTACCCTGCGGTAGCCATGACTGGCAGCAGGCTGTCGGCTCTTTGTCGTCAAGTCGTGAAGTAATTTGCGTCCTCATTGGGACCGTAAATGCTCCGGGCGCGCTTCTGGGTCTGCTAAAGACACTCTCAACCTGGGATGAGTTCCTTCCGGTTTTGCTAATGGGCGAAAATTCTTCCATTGATTTGCCGGAAGACCAGCGGCGTCGAGTGCTTTCCACCCTGGAAATGCCGCCCAGCTACAGCAAGTTGCTTGATTCCCTGCACCGCGCCCAGGTCTATCGTGAAATGTACGATCAGGCCCGCGAGCGCGGCCGTCATCGCGAGCCCAACCTGTTCCGTAGCCTGGTAGGCACCAGTCGCGCAATCCAGCACGTGCGGCAGATGATGCAGCAGGTCGCGGATACCGACGCCAGTGTGTTGATCCTTGGGGAGTCGGGAACCGGCAAGGAAGTGGTGGCGCGCAATCTGCACTATCACTCCAAGCGCCGTGATGCGCCTTTCGTTCCGGTCAATTGCGGAGCCATCCCTGCCGAGCTGTTGGAAAGCGAATTGTTCGGTCACGAGAAGGGGGCTTTCACCGGGGCCATTACCAGTCGCGCCGGTCGCTTCGAATTGGCCAATGGCGGCACTCTGTTCCTCGATGAAATTGGCGATATGCCATTGCCGATGCAGGTCAAGCTGCTGCGGGTGCTGCAGGAGCGGACCTTCGAGCGTGTGGGGAGCAACAAGACCCAGGGTGTCGATGTGCGGATCATTGCCGCCACCCACAAAAACCTGGAAAGCATGATCGAGGTCGGGACCTTCCGTGAGGATTTGTACTACCGCCTCAACGTGTTCCCTATCGAGATGGCGCCGCTGCGCGAGCGGGTGGAAGATATTCCGCTGCTGATGAATGAATTGATTTCGCGCATGGAGCACGAGAAGCGCGGTTCGATTCGTTTCAATTCCGCCGCCATCATGTCGCTGTGCAGGCATGGCTGGCCGGGCAACGTCCGAGAGCTGGCCAACCTGGTGGAGCGCATGGCGATCATGCATCCATACGGGGTGATCGGTGTGGTCGAGCTGCCCAAGAAGTTCCGCTACGTCGATGATGAAGACGAGCAGCTGGTGGATAGCTTGCGTAGCGATCTGGAAGAGCGGGTAGCGATCAATGGTCATGCCCCGGACTTCGCCGCCACCGCCATGTTGCCGCCGGAAGGCCTGGACCTGAAGGATTACCTCGGTAGCCTGGAGCAGGGGTTGATCCAGCAAGCCCTGGACGACGCCAATGGCATCGTGGCGCGTGCCGCCGAGCGTCTGCGCATCCGTCGCACGACGCTGGTGGAGAAGATGCGCAAGTACGGCATGAGCCGTCGTGAAGGTGATGAACAGGCGGATGATTGACGCCTGTTTTTCAAGTCGTTGAAAACTGGGTGGTTTTTTTTAGGCACGGGTATTGCTAAGTCTCTTGTAACGTTCCGTTTAACTGACGGTCAGCCAAGCGAGAGAGCACGATGCCCCAAGCCGCCCAGATGTCTCCTGTCCCCGATGCGCCGGGGCCATCGTCGTCCGTAGAGCAGGCAAGCCGGCAGGGTCTTGAGCAGGCCTTCGCCTTGTTCAACCAGATGTCGAGCCAACTTACTGACTCCTACAGCATGCTTGAGGCCAGGGTGACCGAGCTCAAGGGCGAGTTGGCCGTGGTCAGCGCCCAGCGCATGCAGGAGCTGGCGGAAAAAGAGCGTCTGGCCAACCGTCTGCAGAACCTTCTCGACCTGTTGCCGGGCGGCGTTATCGTCATCGATGGCCAGGGTATCGTCAGTGAAGCCAACCCGGCGGCCTGTGATCTTTTAGGTTTGCCTCTGGAAGGGGAGTTGTGGCGCAACATCATTGCCCGCAGCTTTGCGCCCCGCGAGGACGACGGTCATGAAATTTCCCTGCGCGACGGTCGGCGCCTGTCGATTGCTACCCGTTCGCTGGATGCCGAGCCCGGGCAACTGGTGTTGCTCAACGACTTGACTGAAACCCGTCATCTGCAGGATCAACTGGCTCGTCACGAGCGCCTGTCCTCCCTGGGCAAGATGGTCGCCTCCCTGGCACACCAGATTCGCACCCCTCTTTCGGCAGCCTTGCTGTATGCCAGCCACCTCACCGAACAGGAGTTGCCAGTGGCCACTCATCAGCGTTTCGCTGGGCGGCTCAAAGAGCGCTTGCATGAGCTGGAGCATCAGGTGCGCGACATGCTGGTATTCGCCCGTGGCGAATTGCCCTTGACCGATCGCCTGTCCCCCAAGTCGCTGCTGCAGTCGTTGCAGGCCGCGGCCCAGACCCATGTCCAGGACGTTGCCGTGCGCTGGCAGTGTGACAGTCATCAAGGGGAGTTGCTGTGCAACCGCGACACCCTGGTCGGCGCCTTGCTCAATCTGATCGAAAACGCCGTGCAGGCCAGTGCTGGCGCGGCGCGACTCAAGGTGCATCTGTATACCCGGGGTGACAGCCTCAGGTTGTGTATCAGTGACAGTGGCAGCGGAATTGACGCTGCGGTTCTGGAGCGCTTGGGCGAGCCGTTTTTCACCACCAAGGCCAACGGCACCGGGCTCGGCCTGACGGTGGTCAAGGCGGTGGCCCGGGCTCATCAGGGAGAATTATCCCTGCGTTCGCGTCCTGGGCGCGGTACTTGTGCGCTGGTGACACTGCCTCTGTTCTCCAGTGCTCATGGAGTGGAGTGAAGTTAATGGCAATCAAGGTTCTACTGGTTGAAGACGATCGTGCTTTGCGCGAGGCCCTTGCAGATACCCTGCTGCTGGCCGGTCATGACTACAAGGCGGTTGGCAGCGCGGAAGAGGCGCTGGAAGCGGTAGCCGTCGAGTCCTTCAGCCTGGTGGTCAGCGATGTGAACATGCCGGGTATGGATGGCCATCAGTTGCTGGGGCTGTTGCGTGCCCGGCAACCGCAATTGCCGGTGTTGCTGATGACCGCCCACGGCGCCGTCGAGCGTGCCGTGGAGGCCATGCGCCAGGGGGCTGCCGATTATCTGGTCAAGCCCTTCGAGCCCAAGGCGTTGCTGGAACTGGTGGCTCGTCATGCCCTAGGCTGCCTGGGGGCGGCTGACGGGGAAGGGCCGGTGGCTTTCGAGCCGGCCAGTGCCCAGTTGCTGGAGTTGGCCGCGCGCGTGGCTCGCAGTGATTCCACGGTGCTGATCTCCGGCGAGTCCGGCACTGGCAAGGAAGTGCTGGCGCGCTATATCCATCAGCATTCCCATCGGGCCAGCCAGCCGTTCATTGCCATCAACTGCGCAGCGATTCCCGACAACATGCTTGAAGCCACCCTGTTCGGGCATGAGAAAGGATCCTTTACCGGTGCCATTGCGGCCCAGCCCGGCAAGTTCGAGCAGGCCGATGGCGGCACCATTCTTCTGGATGAAATCTCCGAAATGCCCCTGGGGCTGCAGGCCAAGTTGCTGCGGGTCTTGCAGGAGCGCGAGGTGGAGCGGGTCGGCGCCCGCAAGCCCATCACCCTGGATATCCGGGTGGTGGCCACCACCAACCGCGATCTGGCGGGGGAGGTGGCGGCCGGGCGCTTCCGTGAGGATTTGTACTATCGCCTGTCGGTCTTTCCCCTGGCATGGCGCCCGCTGCGCGAGCGGACCGCCGATATCCTGCCGCTGGCCGAGCGATTGTTGGCCAAGCACGTCAATAAAATGAAGCATGCCGCCGCCAGACTCTCTGCCGAGGCTCAGGCCTGCCTGCTGGCCTATCCCTGGCCGGGCAACGTTCGCGAACTGGACAACGCCTTGCAGCGAGCCCTGATCCTGCAGCAAGGGGGGTTGATCCAGCCGGAGGACTTCTGTCTGGCCGGGCCGGTTGCCTGTGCGCCGCTGCCGGCCTTGCCGGTGGCCGGTCAGTCGGCGCCGCGCGGTCTGGTCAATGCCGGGGAGGGTGCGCCCCAGGAGTCGGGCGGCCTGGGCGACGATCTACGGCGTCGGGAATTCCAGATGATCATCGATACCTTGCGTTCCGAGCGCGGGCGGCGCAAGGAGGCGGCGGAGCGATTGGGGATCAGTCCGCGCACCCTGCGTTACAAGTTGGCGCAGATGCGTGACGCCGGAATGGATGTCGAAGCCTATCTGTTTGCCACTTGATCGTTCATGGACGAAGCCTCGGACAGGCTTTTGTCGCGCAAGGCCATGGAGCTGGCACCCTTGTTGCTAACACCTCACTAACCGCACAGTGAGTGTCAAAAAATTGCGGGTCGTCAGAGAGAGTAGACCATGAGCCAAGGTGTTGAATTTAATCGGTTGATGCTGGATATGCGGGCCATGCAGATGGACGCGATGTCGCAGCCTAAATCCGCCGCAGTGGCAGAAGTCGGCGGCAGTAGCTTCGCTGACATGCTTGGTCAGGCCGTGAACAAGGTCAATGACACTCAGCAGGCTTCCAATCAGCTGGCCAGCGCTTTTGAAATTGGTAAAAGCGGCGTCGACCTGACTGACGTGATGATTTCCTCGCAAAAGGCCAGCGTGTCTTTTCAAGCTTTGACCCAGGTGCGCAACAAGCTGGTTCAAGCGTATCAAGACATCATGCAGATGCCGGTTTAAGGACGAGATTGAGTCATGGCAGAAGCAGTCGCCGATAACGTACCGGCCAAGGCCACCCCGATAGACGGTAAACCGCCGCTGTTCGGTCTGTCCTTCCTGGAAAACCTGTCCCAGATGACCATGCTGCGTCAGGTTGGCCTGTTGGTAGGCCTGGCCGCCAGCGTGGCGATCGGCTTTGCCGTGGTGCTGTGGTCGCAGCAGCCCGATTACCGGCCGCTGTACGGCAGCCTGGCCGGTATGGATGCCAAGCAGGTCATGGATACCCTGGCTTCTGCCGACATTCCTTATACCGTCGAGCCTAATTCCGGTGCCTTGCTGGTCAAGGCCGATGATCTGTCCCGAGCTCGCATGAAGCTGGCTGCCGCTGGCGTGGCGCCGGGAGACGGTAACGTCGGCTTCGAGATCCTCGATAAGGACCAGGGCCTGGGTACCAGCCAGTTCATGGAAGCGACCCGCTATCGTCGCGGCCTGGAAGGCGAGCTGGCCCGGACCATCTCCAGCCTAAACAACGTCAAGGGCGCCCGCGTGCACCTGGCGATTCCGAAAAGCTCGGTGTTCGTCCGCGACGAGCGCAAGCCCAGCGCATCGGTACTGGTAGAGCTGTACTCCGGTCGCTCTCTGGAGCCGGGTCAGGTCATGGCCATCGTCAACCTGGTGGCCACCAGCGTTCCTGAGCTGAGCAAGTCCCAAGTCACCGTGGTCGACCAGAAGGGCAACCTGCTCTCCGATCAGGCGGAAAACTCCGCATTGACCATGGCCGGCAAACAGTTCGATTACAGCCGTCGCCTGGAAAGCATGCTGACCCAGCGGGTGCACAACATTCTGCAGCCGGTGCTGGGCAACGATCGCTATAAGGCTGAAGTCTCGGCAGATGTCGACTTCAGCGCGGTGGAGTCCACTTCCGAGCAGTTCAACCCCGATCAGCCGGCCCTGCGCAGCGAGCAATCGGTCAACGAACAGCGCTCCAGCAGCAATGGCCCGCAAGGCGTGCCGGGTGCTCTGAGCAACCAACCGCCGTCACCGGCGTCGGCGCCGCAAACCACTGGGGGCGCGACTGCCTCTGCGGGCATGGTGCAACCCGGCCAGCCGCTGCTGGATGCCAATGGCCAACAGGTCATGGATCCGGCCACCGGTCAGCCGATGCTGGCACCTTACCCGGCGGACAAGCGTCAACAATCCACCAAGAACTTCGAGCTCGATCGCTCCATCAGCCACACCAAGCAGCAGCAGGGTCGGGTCAATCGCCTGTCGGTAGCGGTGGTGGTGGACGATCAGGTCAAGGTCAATCCGGCCAATGGCGAAACCACCCGTGCTCCCTGGAGCGCCGACGAATTGGCGCGGTTCACCCGACTGGTGCAGGACGCGGTAGGTTTCGATGCCAGCCGTGGCGACAGCGTCAGTGTGATCAACGTGCCATTCTCCGCCGAGCGTGGAGAAGCGGTCGCCGATATTCCGTTCTATTCGCAACCTTGGTTCTGGGACATCGTCAAGCAGGTCCTGGGCGTGCTGTTCATCCTGGTGCTGGTGTTCGGTGTCCTGCGTCCGGTGCTCAACAACATCACCGGCGGTGGCAAAGACAAGCAATTGGCAGGTCTTGGCAGTGATGTCGAACTGGGCGGCATGGGCGGCCTGGATGGCGAGTTGGCCAACGATCGCGTCAGCCTCGGTGGTCCGCAAAGCATCCTGCTGCCGAGCCCGAGCGAGGGCTATGACGCTCAGTTGAACGCAATCAAGAGTCTGGTGGCTGAAGACCCGGGTCGTGTGGCTCAGGTCGTGAAAGAGTGGATTAACGCAGATGAGTGATAACCGAGCCGCTACCGCCAAACTGACCCGGGTCGACAAAGCCGCGATTCTGCTGCTGTCCCTGGGGTCCACCGATGCCGCGCAGGTGCTGCGCCACATGGGGCCCAAAGAGGTCCAGCGTGTGGGTGTGGCCATGGCGCAGATGGGCAACGTGCACCGCGAGCAGGTCGAGCAGGTGATGAGCGAGTTCGTCGACATCGTCGGCGATCAGACCAGCCTGGGCGTGGGGTCCGATGACTACGTGCGCAAAATGCTCACCCAGGCCCTGGGCGAAGACAAGGCCAACGGCCTGATCGACCGCATCCTGCTGGGTGGCAACACCAGCGGCCTGGACAGCCTGAAGTGGATGGAGCCCCGGGCGGTGGCGGACGTGATTCGTTACGAGCACCCGCAGATCCAGGCGATCGTCGTCGCCTATCTGGATCCGGATCAAGCCGGTGAAGTGCTGGGCAACTTCGACCACAAGGCGCGACTGGATATCATCTTGCGGGTTTCCTCGCTCAATACCGTGCAGCCGGCGGCGCTCAAAGAGCTGAACCAGATTCTCGAGAAGCAGTTCTCCGGTAACTCCAACGCCTCCCGTACCACTTTGGGCGGTATCAAGCGTGCGGCCGACATCATGAACTTCCTCGACAGCTCGATCGAAGGCCAGTTGATGGATTCGATCCGCGAAGTCGACGAAGACCTGTCCGGCCAGATCGAAGATCTGATGTTCGTGTTCAACAACCTGGCCGATGTCGACGATCGCGGCATTCAGGCGCTGTTGCGCGAAGTGTCTTCCGACGTGCTGGTGCTGGCCCTCAAGGGGTCGGACGAAGGGGTCAAGGAAAAGATCTTCAAGAACATGTCCAAACGTGCGGCGGAGCTGCTGCGCGACGATCTGGAAGCCAAGGGGCCGGTTCGCGTCAGCGACGTGGAAACGGCGCAGAAGGAAATCCTCACCATTGCCCGCCGTATGGCCGAAGCCGGAGAGATCGTTCTCGGCGGGAAGGGCGGCGAAGAAATGATCTAAGGTCGCTTTATGTCGTCCAGCAGTGATGAGTCCCACAGCGAACTGATTCGCGCCCGGGACGTCGAGGGTTTTGACGTCTGGGCGCTGCCCAGTTTCGATCCCGAGCCGCCCGAGCCGGAGCCGGAGCCTGAAGAGATTCCGGAAGAGATCGAGGAAGTGCCGCTGGAGGAAGTCCAGCCGCTGACCCTTGAAGAGCTCGAGAGCATTCGTCAGGAAGCCTATAACGAAGGTTTTGCCACCGGCGAGAAAGAAGGCTTCCACAGCACTACGCTCAAGGTCCGGCAGGAAGCTGAAGTCGCTCTGGTCGCCAAGTTGCAGGCCCTCGAGCAACTGATGGTCAACCTGTTCGAGCCGATTGCCGAGCAGGACATGCAGATCGAGAAAACCCTGGTGGAACTGGTCAAGCATGTCGCCCGTGAGGTGATCCAGCGTGAATTGGCGATGGATTCCAGCCAGATCGAGCACGTCATGCGCGAAGCCCTCAAGCTGCTGCCCCTGGGTGTCGGCAATGTGCGTCTCTACGTCAATCCGCAGGACTTCGAGCAGGTCAAGAGCCTGCGCGAGCGGCATGAGGAAAGCTGGCGCATCGTCGAAGACGAGGCACTGCTGCCTGGCGGCTGTCGGGTCGAAACCGAGCACAGTCGCATCGATGCCAGCGTCGAAACCCGCATTACCCAAGCCATGGATCAATTGTTCGATCGGATGCACGAGCAGTCGCTGCACCCGGGCGCTGCGGACCTGAGCCTGGATCTGGGGCCGCGGACGCCGTCGGTGGCGGATATCGATCCCGAGCAATCTTTCGTCACCGAGCACCCCGAGCCTGCGGAAGCCGCTGATGCGCCTTGAACGCACCAGTTTCGGCAAGCGTCTGGGGAGCTACGCCGAGGCCGTCAAGCTGCCTGGTCAGCCCATCCTGGAGGGGCGTCTGCTGCGCATGGTCGGCCTGACCCTGGAAGCGGAAGGATTGCGTGCCGCCATGGGCACTCGTTGCCTGGTGATCAACGATGACAGCTATCACCCGGTCCAAGTCGAGGCCGAGGTCATGGGGTTCTCCGGAGGCAAGGTGTTCCTGATGCCGGTGGGCAGTGTCGCCGGGATTGCGCCGGGTGCCCGGGTGGTGCCTCAGGCCGACACCGGGCGCCTGCCCATGGGCATGAGCATGCTCGGACGCGTGCTGGATGGCGCCGGTCGGGCGCTGGACGGCAAGGGCTCCATGCGCGCCGAAGACTGGGTGCCGATGGATGGTCCAACCATCAACCCCCTCAAGCGCGATCCCATCAGTCAGCCGCTGGATGTGGGGATTCGCAGCATCAACGGTTTATTGACGGTGGGGCGCGGCCAGCGTCTTGGCCTGTTCGCCGGTACCGGTGTGGGCAAGAGTGTGCTGCTGGGGATGATGACCCGCTTCACCGAGGCCGACATTATCGTGGTCGGGCTGATCGGTGAGCGGGGGCGTGAGGTCAAGGAGTTCATCGAACACATCCTGGGCGAAGAAGGCCTCAAGCGTTCGGTGGTGGTGGCTTCGCCGGCGGACGACGCGCCGCTGATGCGGTTGCGGGCGGCAATGTACTGCACGCGGATCGCCGAATATTTTCGCGACAAGGGCAAGAATGTCCTGTTGCTGATGGATTCCCTGACTCGTTTCGCCCAGGCACAGCGGGAAATCGCCCTGGCCATTGGCGAGCCGCCCGCCACCAAGGGTTATCCGCCTTCGGTGTTCGCCAAGCTGCCCAAGCTGGTGGAGCGGGCCGGTAACGCCGAGGCCGGCGGTGGTTCGATCACGGCCTTCTACACCGTGCTGTCGGAGGGCGATGACCAGCAGGATCCTATCGCCGACTCGGCCCGAGGCGTGCTCGACGGGCATATCGTGCTGTCCCGGCGCCTGGCGGAGGAAGGGCATTATCCCGCCATCGACATCGAAGCCTCCATCAGCCGGGTCATGCCGGCGGTGATCAGCCCCGACAACATGGCGCGGGCCCAGTACTTCAAGCAGTTGTGGTCGCGTTATCAGCAGGCGCGGGATCTGATCAGCGTCGGCGCCTACGTGGCAGGCGGTGATCGCGACACCGACACGGCGATTTCCCTGCAGCCGGCCATGGTTGCCTACCTGCGCCAGGGGCTGAACGACAACGTCAGCCTGGGCCACAGCCAAACCCATCTGGAGATGCTTTTCGCTCCGGCGGCGGGCGGTTAACCGGCCATGGCCGATAGCCGTGCGGCGCGCCTGGCGCCGGTGGTGGACATGGCTGAAAGCGCCGAGCGTACCGCTGCCCAGCGCCTGGAGTACTTCCATGGCCAGGTGCGCGTGGCCGAGAGCAAGCTGGGGGATCTGGAGCGCTTTCGCGGCGATTACCAGGAGCAGTGGGTCGAGCGCGGCAAGCTGGGCGTCAGCGGTCACTGGCTGATGAACTACCAGTACTTTCTCAGTCAGTTGGACACGGCGGTGGCCCAGCAGCGGCAAAGCCTGGCCTGGCATCAGAACAACCTCGATCGCGCGCGGGAGGCCTGGCAGCAGGCTTATGCCCGGGTGGAAGGGCTGCGCAAGCTGGTGCAGCGCTACATTGACGAGGCTCGGGCGCTTGAGGACAAGCGCGAACAGAAGTTGCTGGATGAACTTTCCCAGCGTCTGCCCCGTCAGAATCCCTACTGATTGCGCTCATTTTTCGTCTGCAGGTTGTTCGTCTGCCCGGTGGGTGCTAAACCTTTTAAACGTCGTCAATGACAAGGAAGCAGTCACATGTCGGTCGTTACAGAAATATCCCCGGACGGTCAGAAACTCACGATCTCCATCCGTGGGCGCTTTGATTTCGGGCGTCATCAGGAGTTTCGCGAATCCTATGAGCGGCTCAATCGGACACCGGAGTCCATCGTGGTGGATCTCAAGGAAGCCACCTACCTCGACAGCTCTGCCCTGGGCATGCTGCTACTGCTGCGTGACCATGCCGGCGGTGACAATGCCGATGTCCGGGTGATCAACAGCAACTCGGATGTGCGCAAGATTCTCGCCATCTCCAATTTCGACAAGCTTTTCGATATCAGTTGAGCGGGCTGCGCTCGATGGCCGAGCCCCTGTGTGTGCTGATTGCCGAAGATGGCGCGGCGGATCGTCTGCTGCTGTCCGGCATTATCCGGCGCCAGGGGCATCAGGTACTGGTGGCCGGCAATGGCGCCGAGGCCCTGGCGCTGTTCGAGCAGCAGCGGCCACAGATCGTGCTGATGGATGCGCTGATGCCGGTGATGGACGGCTTCGAGGCGGCGCGGCGGATCAAGGCCCTGGCGGGCGAGACCCTGGTACCGATCATCTTTCTGACCTCCCTGAGTGAGAGCGAGGCGCTCGCCCGTTGTCTGGAGGCGGGCGGCGACGACTTTCTGGCCAAGCCTTACAACCCGGTCATCCTGGGCGCCAAGATCAACGCCATGGATCGATTGCGCCGCCTGCAGGAAACCGTGCTGGCCCAGCGCGATCAGATCACCCGTCACCACGATTACCTGCTCAACGAGCAGCGAGTGGCCAAGGCGGTGTTCGACAAGGTGGCCCACTCCGGCTGCCTGGATGCGCCGAACATCCGCTATCTGCAATCGCCTTATGCGCTGTTCAACGGCGATCTGTTGCTGGCGGCCTATACCCCGGCGGGGGACATGCATGTGCTGCTGGGGGATTTCACCGGGCACGGATTGCCTGCGGCCGTCGGGGCGATGCCTCTGGCCGAAGTGTTCTATGGCATGACCGCCAAGGGCTACGGTTTGCCGGAAACCCTGCGGGAGATGAACGCCAAGCTCAAGCGCATCCTGCCGGTGGACATGTTTTGTTGCGCGACCCTGTTGTGCCTGAGCTACCAGCGACGGTCGGTGGAGGTGTGGAACGGCGGCATGCCCGAGGGCTACCTGTATCGCCATGCCGGTGATGCGCGCACGCCCCTGGTGGCGCGGCATCTGCCCCTTGGCATATTGAGTGCCGAGGCGTTCGAGGATCGTACCGAGGTGTTCTCCATGATGCCCGGAGATCGGGTGTTCCTGCTGTCCGACGGGGTGATCGACACCTGCAATGCCGAGGAGGAGCTGTTTGGCGTGGAACGACTGCATCGGGTGTTCGCCGCCAACCGCCAGCCGGAGCGACTGTTCGAGGAGGTCCAGCAGGCCCTGGAGAGCTTTGGCGGCAGTGCCCGGGACGATGTGAGCATGGTCGAGGTCGGGTTGCCGGAGTTTCCCAGGTTGACGCCGCCAGCCCCGGTGTACTCCGACAGCGGCCAGTCCTGTCCACTGGATTGGTCGTTGAGCTTCGAGTTTCGCGCGGCCACCCTCAAGCGCTTCAATCCGCTGCCATACCTGTTGCAACTGCTGCTTGAAGTGCATGGCCTGCGCTCCCAGAGCGGGGCTCTTTACAGTGTCCTGGCCGAGCTCTATTCCAATGCTCTGGAGCATGGAGTGCTCAAGCTCGACTCCCGGCTCAAGCGCGATGCCGAGGGGTTTACCCGCTACTACCGCGAGCGTGCGACGCGGCTGGAGCAGTTGCAGGAAGGGTTTGTCCGGGTGCACCTGCAGGTACAGCCGCTGGAGGCGGGAGGGCGTCTGGTGGTGCGGGTCGAAGACAGTGGCGAGGGCTTTGATGTGGCGGCCGTTCTGGCCCGTCCCAACGATGCCGGACGGTTTTCGGGGCGTGGCGTCAGCCTGATCCGACAGATGAGCCGCGAGGCTCTGTGGTCGGACGATGGGCGCAGTGTCTGCGTGGAGTTTTCCTGGGACGCTCTGGCATAATCCCGAAGTTTCTTGATCAAGGAGTGAACAAGTGGCTGAGATCCATCTGGACCACACGGTGCTCAATGCATTGCAGGAAGTCATGGAGGATGAATACCCCGTCCTGCTGGACACGTTCGTCTGCGATTCCGAGGAGCGGGTGCGGTTGTTGCACCAGTCCGAGGACGCTCTGCAACTGGTGGCCACCGCTCACAGCCTCAAGGGCAGCAGCAGCAACATGGGGGCCATCCGCCTGGCGGAACTCTGCCATGAGCTGGAGTTGCGGGCCGGGCAGTCCGCCACTGACGGCATAGCTCGCCTGGTAGGGGAGATTGATGGCGAGTTCGCCATTGTCCGGCGCTTGTGCGAGCAGGAACTGCAGCGCTTTCACTGTTGAGCAATATTTTTTCAGCGGGTTGACGAAACTGGCTCGACCTTTGCAATAAAGTTTCCCGACTGTACCTACGATCCCCGTGCAGCGGAGACTGTCCCATGGCTGTTACCCCTAATACGCTTCTTCAGGCCACCGCTCAGGCCAGCGCTAAGTCCAAGACTCAAGCGACTCCTGCCAGCCCCCTGGCAAGCGTTGCCGAGCCTGGTGACAAGGCGTCCAGCTTCGCCCAGCTCTATGCCAAGGAGGCCCAGAGCCAGCCGCTGAGCAAGTCGCCGACCTTTGCCGACAACTCGCCCAGGCCGGTGCGTGACAAGGGCGCCGACAATAGTCCAAAGAAAGATGTCGCCAGCAATCAGTCTGCCGCGTCGCAGCCCGTGGTTGCCGATAGCGGCAAATCCTTGCCTGCCGACAAGTCGACGAGCAGCGACAGCAAAACGGCCAGCGCCGCCAGTGACGACAGTAAGCCGGCCGACAGCAAGTCGGCTGATAGCCAGTCGGTCGATAACTCCCAGGCCGATGCTTCGGTAAATCCGGCACCGCTGGACCCTGGTCTGTTGCCGGCCATCCAGCCCCAGCCTCAGGTTGCCGAAGTGCCGCCGGTGGCAGCGCCGCAACCTCAGGTTGAAGTGCCCGTGGTGGTGCCGGCAGTGGTGGCCGCGGCAGTGCCGGCGGTGGCCCCTGCGGCCGAGCCGCCCAAGGCCGTGTTCGACCCCGAGGCCGATCCTCTGGATGCCATGCCGGCAGTGCGCCTGGCCATGGAGCAGGGCGGTCACGTCTCGGCTTCCAGTCAGTCTCAGCCTAAGGCCGCACCGGCGAGCGCCAATACTGAGGGTCAGTTGGCGTCGGTGCAGAATTTCGCCAATGCCATGGTCGGCATGTTGGAGCAGCAGGCCGGCAAAGGCGGTACTGAGCAAGGCGGTGAAAAGGCCTTCACCGGTCTGATTGCCGATGGCCTGAAAGACCTCAAGGGGGCTTCCAGCGATACCCGGGTGGATGATTTCGCCAATCGCCTGGCGGCTCTGACTCAGGCGGCAACGCCCAAGACCGCCAACGCGGTGCCGGTCAACCAGCCCCTGGCCATGCACCAGAGCGGCTGGACCGATGAAGTGGTCAACCGGGTGATGTACCTGTCCAGTGCCAACCTCAAGTCGGCGGACATCCAGTTGCAGCCTGCGGAGCTGGGGCGCCTGGATATTCGCGTGCACATGATCCCCGACCAGCAGACCCAGGTGACCTTCATGAGTGCCCATGCCGGCGTCCGCGAAGCCCTGGAGGGGCAGATGCACCGCATGCGGGACATGTTCAACCAGCAGGGGCTGGGGCAGGTGGACGTCAACGTATCCGATCAGTCCCGCGGCTGGCAGGGGCAGGAGCAGGCCCAGCAGGAACAGGCCCGTCGCAGTGGCTCCAGCACCCGTGGCACAAGCCTGGACGGTGGCGACGAAGAGTTGCCCCATGGCGTGGCTGAAGTGGCCGCGCCCGTGCAGACGGTCATTGGTACCAGCGCGGTCGACTATTACGCTTGATTGAGTGACAAAGGGGTCGTGGCGATCCGCTCGCCATGGCCCTTGCTTCTCCCTCCCCGCAGCTCATCCCCGCATTCCAGACAAATCTGGCATAACACTTGCTCTTGCCTTGCCGTGCGACTGTGAACCCCCGAATAGTGACGGATTATTGGCATGGCGAAGAGCGAAGCAGCAGAGAAACCCACCGCAGGGAAAAGCAAACTCAAGCTTATCCTCTTGATTGTCCTGGCGTTGTTGCTGGCCATCGGCCTGTCGGTCGGCGCCACCTGGTATTTCATGCACAGCTCCCAGAGCAAGCCCGCCCCGGCCGCGGAAACCGCCAGCAATGTCAAGCCGGCGGCGATCTACGAGCCCATGGCTCCGGCCTTTGTCGCCAACTACACGCAGAATGGCCGGCAGCGCTACATGCAGGTGAGCATTACCCTGCTGGCGCGCAACCAGGCCGATCTGGATGCGCTGAAAGTGCACATGCCGGTGATCCGCAACAACCTGGTAATGCTTTTCTCCGGACAGAATTTCGACACCCTGGCGACTCCGGTCGGTCAGGAAATGCTCCGCCAGAAGGCTACGGCCAGCGTCCAGGAAGTGGCGCAGAAAGAGGTGGGCAAAGTGGTGGTCGAGCAGTTGCTCTTTACTAACTTCGTACTGCAGTAGGAACACGACATGGCCGTGCAGGACCTGCTGTCCCAGGATGAGATCGACGCACTGTTGCATGGTGTCGACGACGGTCTGGTACAGACCGAACACGCTGCCGAACCCGGCAGTGTCAAAAGCTACGACCTGACCAGCCAGGATCGCATCGTCCGCGGACGCATGCCGACCCTGGAAATGATCAACGAGCGTTTCGCCCGCTATACAAGGATCAGCATGTTCAACATGCTGCGTCGTTCCGCCGATGTGGCGGTAGGTGGCGTGCAGGTCATGAAGTTCGGTGAGTACGTGCACTCGCTGTACGTGCCCACCAGCCTCAACCTGGTGAAGATCAAGCCGCTGCGTGGCACGGCGCTGTTCATTCTCGACGCCAAGCTGGTGTTCAAGCTGGTGGACAACTTCTTCGGTGGCGACGGCCGTCACGCCAAGATCGAAGGGCGTGAATTCACCCCGACCGAGCTGCGGGTGGTGCGCATGGTGCTGGAGCAGGCCTTCGTCGATCTGAAGGAAGCCTGGCAGGCGATCATGCCGGTCAACTTCGAGTACATAAACTCCGAAGTGAACCCGGCCATGGCCAACATCGTCGGTCCCAGCGAGGCCATCGTGGTGTCGACCTTCCATATCGAACTCGATGGCGGTGGCGGCGACCTGCACGTGACCATGCCGTACTCGATGATCGAGCCGATCCGGGAAATGCTCGACGCCGGCTTCCAGTCCGACCTGGACGACCAGGACGAGCGCTGGAGCAAGGCCCTGCGCGAGGACGTGCTGGATGTGGCCGTACCGCTGAGCGCCACCGTGGCTCGTCGTCAGTTGCGCCTGCGGGACATCCTGCACATGCAGCCGGGCGATGTGATCCCGGTGGAGCTGCCGGAAGACATGATCATGCGCGCCAACGGCGTACCGTCGTTCAAGGTCAAGCTGGGTTCCCACAAGGGCAACCTGGCGCTGCAAGTGATCGAGCCGATCGAGCGCCGTTGAGCGGCGCTCCAACCTGTTTGCTGTTCAATGAATTTTTGCCCGTCGAGGACCCATGATGGCTGACGAAATTAACTCCCAGGACGACCAGGCACTGGCCGACGAATGGGCTGCTGCACTGGAAGAAACCGGTGATGCCGGTCAAGCGGATATCGACGCTCTGTTGGCGGCCGATGCTGGGGCGGCGTCAAGTTCCGGGCGTTTGCAGATGGAAGAGTTCGGCAGCGTGCCCAAGAGTCACGAGCCGGTCACTCTGGATGGCCCCAACCTGGATGTGATTCTCGACATTCCGGTGTCGATCTCCATGGAAGTGGGCAGCACCGATATCAACATCCGCAACCTGTTGCAGCTCAACCAGGGTTCGGTGATCGAGCTTGACCGCCTGGCCGGCGAGCCGCTGGACGTGCTGGTCAACGGCACCCTGATCGCACACGGCGAAGTGGTGGTGGTCAACGAAAAGTTCGGCATTCGCCTGACCGACGTGATCAGCCCCAGCGAACGCATCAAGAAGCTGCGCTAAGTGAACAAGCTGCCTGGCGTTGTGCTCGGTTTGCCTCTGAGCGCCCTGGCTGCGGAGCCGGTGGCGAGTGCCGCGGCTGCAGCGCCCGCAGTGGGCAGCGTCAGTGGCCAGCTGACCCAGCTGGTGCTGGGGCTACTGCTGGTGATTGGGCTGATCTTCTTCCTCGCCTGGCTGTTGCGCCGGGTGCAGCAGGCCGGTCCTGCGGGCAAGGGCCAGGTGATCGAACTGATCGGCTCCCGCGCATTGGGGCCGCGGGATCGCCTGGTGCTGGTGCAGGTGGGCAATGAGCAGGTTCTGCTGGGCCTGACCCCGGGCACCATCACTGCGTTGCATGTACTCAAAGAGCCGGTGCAGGTGCCCAGTGCCGAGCAGGCGACGCCCGAGTTCGCCCAGCGCCTGATGGAGCTGTTGGGCAAGGATCAGAAGGATAAGAAGTAATGCCGTTGCGCATCATCTTGACGTTGGCACTGATGTTGGCGGCGCCACTGGCGCTGGCCGCCGACCCGTTGTCGATCCCGGCGATCACCCTTGGCACCAACGCCAGCGGCCAGCAGGAATACTCGGTCAGCCTGCAGATTCTGCTGATCATGACCGCGCTGAGCTTCATCCCGGCGTTCGTCATGCTGATGACCAGCTTTACCCGGATCATCATTGTCTTCTCGATCCTGCGTCAGGCCCTGGGCCTGCAGCAGACCCCATCGAACCAGATCCTCACCGGCATGGCGCTGTTCCTCACCATGTTCATCATGGCGCCGGTATTCGATCGGGTGAATCAGGATGCCTTGCAGCCCTACCTGGCGGAAAAACTCACCGCCCAGGATGCGGTGGCCAAGGCGCAGGTGCCGATCAAGGACTTCATGCTGGCGCAGACCCGCAGCAGTGACCTGGAGCTGTTCATGCGCCTGTCCAAGCGCACCGACATCGCCAGTCCCGACCAGGCGCCGCTGACCATTCTGGTGCCGGCCTTCGTCACCTCCGAGCTCAAGACCGCGTTCCAGATCGGCTTCATGATCTTCATCCCGTTCCTGATCATCGACCTGGTGGTGGCCAGTGTGCTGATGGCGATGGGGATGATGATGCTCTCGCCGCTGATCATTTCCCTGCCGTTCAAGATCATGCTGTTCGTTCTGGTGGACGGCTGGGCATTGATCATCGGCACCTTGGCGGGCAGTTTCGGCGGTGTCTAAAACCTTGTTAGCGGGTACTCGACAATGACTCCTGAAGTCGCGGTAGACCTGTTTCGCGAAGCGCTCTGGCTGACCACCATGATGGTGGCGGTGCTGGTGGTGCCCAGCCTGCTGGTGGGCTTGATGGTGGCCATGTTCCAGGCGGCCACCCAGATCAACGAGCAGACCCTGAGCTTTCTGCCGCGCCTGCTGGTGATGCTGGTGACCCTGATCGTCGCCGGCCCCTGGCTGGTGCAAACCTTCATGGAATACATCCGTCAGTTGTACGGCAGTATTCCTCAGCTGATCGGCTGAGCCGATGTCCCTGCTGGCGTTGACCGACACCCAGATCAGTACCTGGGTGGCGAGCTTCATGCTGCCGCTGTTCCGGGTCACTTCGCTGCTGATGGTGATGCCGATCTTCGGTACCACCCTGGTGCCGCGTCGCGTGCGTCTGTACTTCGCCCTGGCGATTACCGTGGTCATCGCTCCGGGCCTACCGCCCATGCCCGAGGTGCATGCCCTGGACCTCAGCGGCCTGCTGCTGATTGCCGAGCAGATCCTGATCGGCGCGGTGCTGGGCTTCTCGCTGCAGTTGTTCTTCCAGTCCTTCGTGGTTGCCGGGCAGATCGTGGCGATCCAGATGGGCATGGGCTTCGCCTCCATGGTCGACCCCACCAACGGCGTGTCGGTGGCGGTGATCGGGCAGTTCTTCACCATGCTGGTGAGCTTGCTGTTCCTGGCCATGAACGGCCATCTGGTGGTGTTCGAGGTACTCACCGAGAGCTTTACCACGCTGCCTGTTGGGGGCGGCCTGATGGTCAATCACTACTGGGAGCTGGCGGGCAAGCTGGGCTGGGTGCTGGGGGCGGCGCTGCTGCTGGTGCTGCCGGCGATCACGGCCCTGCTGGTGGTCAACATCGCCTTTGGCGTGATGACCCGGGCGGCGCCGCAGTTGAACATCTTCTCCATCGGTTTCCCGCTGACCCTGGTGCTGGGCATGGCCATCGTCTGGATCAGCCTGGCCGACATTCTCAACCAGTATCAACCGCTGGCCTCCGAGGCCCTGCAGTTCTTACGCGAACTGGCAAAGGCGCGCTGAGCCATGGCCGAGAGCGAAAGCGGTCAGGACAAGACAGAAGACCCCACGGAGAAGCGCAAGAAGGACTCCCGGGAAAAGGGCGAGATCGCTCGTTCCAAGGAGCTCAATACCCTGGCGATCATGTTGGCGGGGGCGGGCGGTCTGCTGGTGTATGGCGGTGGCCTGGCCCAGGACCTGCTGGAAATCATGCGCCTGAATTTTTCCTTGCCCCGGGAGGTGCTGCTCAGCCCGGGAGCCATGGGGCAGTACCTGCTGCACTCGGGCAAGATCGCCATCCTGGCGGTGCAGCCGGTGCTTTTGACCTTGCTGCTGGCGGCCATCATCGGTCCGATTTCCCTGGGGGGCTGGCTGTTCGCGGGCAAGAGCCTGGCGCCCAAGTTCAGTCGGATGAACCCGGCCGCCGGCCTCAAGCGGATGTTTGCCTTCTCGGCGGTGATCGAATTGCTCAAGGCCCTGGCCAAGTTCGGTCTGGTGCTGTTCGTGGCGCTTTCGGTGTTGTCGTCGGACATTGACGACCTGCTGCGGATCGCCCACGAACCCCTCGAGCTGGCGATCATCCACAGCGTCCAGGTGGTGGGCTGGAGTACCTTGTGGATGGCGTGCGGGCTGATCCTGATCGCCGCGGTGGATGTGCCGGTGCAGATGTATCAGGCCCACAAGAAACTGCTGATGACCAAGCAGGAAGTGCGTGACGAGCACAAGGATCAGGAGGGGCGGCCCGAGGTCAAGCAGCGGATTCGCCAGACTCAGCGCGAGATGTCCCAGCGGCGGATGATGGCCGCGATTCCCGAGGCCGACGTGGTCATCACCAACCCGACCCACTACGCCGTGGCTCTCAAGTACGACGCCGAGAAGGGCGGGGCGCCAGTGCTGCTGGCCAAGGGCAGCGATTTTCTGGCCTTGAAGATCCGCGAAATTGCCGTGGCCCATGAAGTGATGCTGCTGGAATCCCCGGCGCTGGCGCGTTCGATCTACTACTCCACCGAACTTGAGGAAGAGATCCCGGCGGGCCTGTACCTGGCGGTGGCTCAGGTCCTGGCCTACGTCTACCAGATCCGTCAGCATCGCGCGGGCAAGGGCAAGCGCCCCGATCCGCTCAAGGATCTGCCGATTCCGCCAGACTTGCGGCGTGACACGTCCGGCAAGCAATCCCCCGGCGGCCCGGTGGAGCCTCTCTAGGTACGGGTATCCAGGGGCGGGCATCGACCGGGCGCGGCTTTATCGGCGAACGGGACCTGATTCAGTCAGAAAAATGGCTAATTGCCATTATCTGGCCTTGTAACCCTGGCTCCTGCAGCTGACCTGCGTCGTCCCTCTTGCCCATGAGGGTGGCCTCGCGATCTTGTCCGTCGACACCCGGATTCCTTCAGGTTCAGGGCGCGATCACGCTCTGCGGCAAAGTTGGAAGGCTTCTTGCAGTAGCAGCCCCGTGCCGCTTCAGGCGTCAAAAGTTTGCTTTACGGAACGGGGTAAATCGGTGGATCGCTCTCAGTTAATCAGCACGGCTCGCAGTAACCTGGCTGACCTCGGTCGAGGCAACCTGGGTGTACCGGTGCTGCTGTTGGTCATGCTGGCCATGATGATGCTGCCGGTGCCGGCGTTCCTGCTGGACGTGTTCTTCACCTTCAACATCGCCCTGTCGATCGTGGTCCTGCTGGTTTGCGTGTATGCCCTGCGGCCGTTGGACTTTGCCGTGTTCCCCACCATCCTGCTGGTGGCGACGCTGTTGCGTCTGGCGCTCAACGTGGCCTCGACCCGGGTGGTCATGCTTCACGGCCAGGAGGGCCATGCCGCCGCCGGTAAGGTGATCCAGGCCTTCGGTGAGGTGGTGATCGGCGGCAACTACGTGGTCGGTATCGTGGTCTTCGCGATCCTCATGATCATCAACTTCGTGGTCGTGACCAAGGGTGCCGGACGGATCTCCGAGGTGAGCGCACGCTTCACCCTGGATGCCATGCCCGGTAAGCAGATGGCCATCGACGCTGACTTGAACGCCGGCCTGATCGACCAGAACCAGGCCAAGCTGCGCCGTCTGGAAGTGGCCCAGGAGGCCGAGTTCTACGGCTCCATGGACGGTGCCAGCAAGTTCGTCCGCGGTGACGCCATCGCCGGTCTGCTGATTCTCTTCATCAACCTGATCGGCGGCATGGCGGTCGGTATCTTCCAGCACAACATGAGCTTTGCCGATGCCGGCAAGGTTTACGCCTTGCTGACCATCGGTGACGGTTTGGTGGCGCAGTTGCCATCGCTGTTGCTGTCCACCGCGGCGGCCATCATGGTCACCCGGGCTTCGGGTTCCGAAGAGATGGGCAAGCAGATCAACCGGCAGATGTTCGCCTCGCCCAAGGCGCTGGCGGTGGCGGCGGGGTTGATGGCGGTGATGGGGCTGGTGCCGGGCATGCCGCACTTCTCCTTCCTGAGCCTGGCGGCGGTGGCCGGCGGCGCGGCGTATCTGGTCTGGAGAAAGCAGAATCTGGTCAAGCTCAAGGCGCAGGAAGAGATCCAGCGTCAGCAGGATCTGCTGCCGTCTCCGGCCCGGGCCATGGAAACCAAGGAGCTGGGCTGGGACGACGTGACTCCGATCGACATGATCGGCCTGGAAGTGGGTTATCGCCTGATTCCCCTGGTGGATCGCAACCAGGGTGGGCAGTTGCTGGCGCGGATCAAGGGGGTGCGCAAGAAGCTCTCCCAGGACCTGGGTTTCCTCATGCCCACCGTGCATATCCGCGACAACCTGGACCTGGCGCCCAGCGCCTATCGCCTGACGCTGATGGGGGTGATCCTGGCCGAGGCCGAGATCTACCCGGATCGCGAGCTGGCGATCAACCCGGGGCAGGTCTACGGCACCCTCAACGGCATTTCCGCCCGGGATCCGGCCTTCGGCCTGGAGGCGGTGTGGATCGAGATCAGCCAGCGGCCCCAGGCGCAGTCCCTGGGCTACACCGTGGTGGACGCCAGTACCGTGGTCGCCACCCACTTGAACCAGATTCTCTACAAGCACTCCAGCGAGCTGATCGGTCACGAGGAAGTGCAGCAACTGATGCAACTGCTGGCCAAGAGTTCGCCAAAGCTGGCGGAAGAACTGGTGCCGGGGGTGCTGTCGCTGTCACAACTGCTCAAGGTGTTGCAGGCGCTGCTGGCCGAACAGGTGCCGGTGCGGGACATCCGCAGCATCGCCGAGGCCATCGCCAACAATGCCGCCAAGAGTCAAGATACTGCCGCTTTGGTCGCGGCGGTTCGCGTCGGACTGTCTCGTGCAATCGTCCAAAGCATTGTAGGCACTGAGTCTGAGCTGCCTGTGATCACCTTGGAGCCAAGGTTGGAACAAATTTTGCTCAGCAGTTTGCAGAAGGCAGGACAAGGCCAGGAAGAAGGCGTTCTGCTGGAGCCAAGCATGGCTGAGAAGCTGCAACGTTCGCTGATCGAAGCGGCGCAGCGTCAAGAGATGCAAGGTCAACCGGTGATTCTGTTGGTAGCGGGTCCGGTCCGCGCCATGCTTTCGCGGTTCGGGCGTCTCGCCGTTCCAGGTTTGCATGTGCTGGCGTACCAGGAAATTCCCGACAACAAGCAAGTGACCATCGTTGCGACAGTAGGGCCCAACGGCTGAGGTAGTGGGTTATGCAAGTTAAGCGTTTTTTCGCCGCCGATATGCGTCAGGCCATGAAACTGGTTCGTGATGAGTTGGGCGCTGAAGCTGCCATCATCGGCAACCGGCGGATTGCCGGCGGGGTCGAGCTGACGGCTGCCCTGGATTACAAGTTGTCGGCCCTGTCGCCACGGGTTCCGAACATGGAGCTTGAGGACGAGCTGCGCAAGACTCAGTCGCGGATCGTCACCGCCCAGGCCGAACTGAGCCTGCGGGGCGAGGGCGACAACGCCTCGATCACCAATCGCCAGCTGTTCGCCGGCCTGCCGCTGACCGCTGCCGAACCGCTGATCGAGCCGACCCTGACCGAGCGTCCGCGTCCGGCCCCGGCGCCAGTCGCACCGGCTGCGGATTCCCGCGCGCTGGACTCGATGCGTTTCGAGCTCAACGGCCTGCGCGAGCTGCTGGAAGTGCAGCTCGGTTCCCTGGCCTGGAGCCAATTGCAGGGCAGTCGCCCGGAGCAGGCCAACCTCTGGCGCCGTCTGCAGCGCATCGGCCTGTCCGGTCCGCTAGCCCGTGATCTGCTGGCATTGATCACCGATATCGACGAGCCGCGCCAGGCCTGGCGTATGCTGCTGGCGCACCTGGCGCGGATGATCCTGACGCCGGAAGTCGAGCCCCTGGAAGAAGGTGGCGTAATTGCCATGGTCGGCCCCGCCGGCATGGGCAAGACCACCACCCTGGCCAAGCTGGCCGCACGCTATGTACTCAAGTACGGCGCACAGAACATTGCCCTGGTCAGCATGGACAGCTTCCGTATCGGCGCCCAGGAGCAGCTCAAGACGTTGGGGCGTATCCTCAATGTCTCGGTGACCCATGTCGATCCTGGCCAATCCCTGGCCCAGGCGCTGGACCCGCTGCTGCGCAAGCGCGTGGTGCTGATCGACACCGCCGGCCTGCAGGCCAGCGACCCGGCATTGCGCATGCAGCTGGAAAGCCTGGCCGGTCGCGGGATCCGCGCGAAGAACTATCTGGTGCTGGCGACCACCAGCCAGAAGCAGGTGCTGACCGCCGCCTACCACAGCTACAAGCGCTGCGGTCTGGCCGGTTGCATCCTGACTAAACTGGATGAAACAGCCAGTCTTGGCGAGGTCTTGAGCCTGGCCATCAGTCATGAATTGCCGGTCGCCTATCTGACCGACGGCCCGCGGATTCCTGACGATTTGCACCTGCCTCGCCGGCATCAGTTGGTGAGCCGCGCAGTGAGCGTGCAGATGCAGGAAGAACCCAGCGAAGAAGCCATGGCCGACATGTTCGCTGACCTCTACCACAGCCCGACCAAGCGGGTCGGCTGAGTTAGACATGAAAAGATTGCAGTGTATCTACATCGATGGTCTGCCATGCATTGTTCCAACGGTGAACGCGCAGCCAGTTATGTGGCCCCGTCTAAGTAAGACAAGGTAAAGAAAGAACATGGGCAGCATGCATCCCGTACAGGTGATTGCGGTGACCGGCGGCAAGGGTGGCGTCGGCAAGACTAATGTGTCAGTGAACTTGTCCCTGGCTCTGGCTGAGCTCGGCCGGCGGGTCTTGCTGCTGGACGCCGACTTGGGACTGGCCAACGTCGATGTCCTGCTGGGCCTGACACCCAAGCGCACCCTGGCGGATGTCATCGAAGGGCGCTGTGAGTTGCGCGATGTGCTGCTCCAGGGCCCCGGCGGTATCCGTATCGTCCCGGCCGCCTCCGGTACCCAAAGCATGGTGCACCTGAGTCCCGCCCAGCATGCCGGCCTGATCCAGGCCTTCAGCGACATCGGCGACAACCTCGATGTGCTGGTGATCGATACCGCTGCGGGTATTGGTGACTCGGTAGTCAGTTTTGTACGCGCGGCCCAGGAAGTGTTGCTGGTGGTCTGCGACGAACCGACTTCGATCACCGATGCCTATGCGCTGATCAAGTTGCTCAACCGCGACTACGGCATGAACCGTTTCCGGGTCCTGGCCAACATGGCCCAAAGTCCTCAGGAAGGGCGCAACCTGTTTGCAAAATTGACCAAGGTCACGGATCGCTTTCTGGACGTAGCCTTACAATACGTCGGCGCAGTTCCCTACGACGAAAGCGTGCGCAAGGCCGTGCAAAAGCAGCGTGCGGTCTATGAAGCCTTTCCTCGTTCGAAGTGTGCATTGGCGTTCAAGGCCATCGCGCAAAAAGTCGATACCTGGCCGTTGCCGGCGAACCCACGCGGGCATCTGGAGTTTTTTGTCGAGCGCCTAGTGCATCAAACAGCGGGACCGGTGCTATGACTGCCAGCGGCTACAACCTCTACAAGAAGTCGGCACGTGACAGCCAATATGAATTGATCGAGCGCTACGCGCCTCTGGTCAAGCGCATTGCCTATCACTTGCTGGCGCGGTTGCCGGCCAGTGTTCAGGTGGAAGACCTGATTCAGGCCGGAATGATCGGTTTGCTGGAAGTGTCGACCAAGTACGACGCGAGCAAGGGGGCGAGTTTCGAAACCTATGCGGGTATCCGTATCCGCGGGGCGATGCTCGACGAGGTTCGCAAAGGCGACTGGGCACCGCGTTCGGTGCACCGTAATACACGCATGGTCAGCGATGCCATTCGTGCAATTGAAGCTAAAACCGGTCGTGACGCTAAAGATCACGAAGTTGCGGCCGAACTTCAATTGAGTCTCGACGATTATTACGGGATTTTGAACGACACCTTGGGCAGCCGTCTGTTCAGTTTCGACGACCTGTTGCAGGACGGCGAACATGAAGGGCTGCATGAGGATGGCGCCAGTGCTCATCTCGAGCCGTCACGGGACCTGGAGGATGAACGCTTCCAGGCTGCCTTGGCGGATGCGATTGCCAATTTGCCGGAGCGCGAGCGACTGGTGTTGGCGCTGTACTACGACGAAGAACTGAATCTCAAGGAAATCGGTGAGGTCCTGGGGGTCAGCGAATCGCGGGTCAGCCAGTTACACAGCCAGTGCGCGGCCCGTTTGCGGGGGCGTTTGGGGGAGTGGCGAGCGCGCTGACAGGCAGTGTGGGGACACTGCGATCGGGACCGGTAAGGCAAGCGCTGCGCCGGTCTTGCAGTATGTGCTCCATGCAGTCGTTGTGTGTTATGCCGAATTGATTGAATGGCGCGTTCAGGTGCTGGATGCGTTTAAGACTGCTTGGAGGTCGAATTGGACAAGAACATGAAAATCCTCATCGTTGATGACTTTTCAACGATGCGGCGGATCATAAAAAACCTGTTGCGTGATCTGGGTTTCACCAACACGGTCGAGGCCGACGATGGCACTACCGCCATTCCGGTACTCAACAGCGGGAGCATCGACTTTCTGGTAACGGACTGGAACATGCCGGG
This sequence comes from Pseudomonas sp. Os17, assembly GCF_001547895.1. Taxonomy (NCBI): domain Bacteria; kingdom Pseudomonadati; phylum Pseudomonadota; class Gammaproteobacteria; order Pseudomonadales; family Pseudomonadaceae; genus Pseudomonas; species Pseudomonas sp. Os17. The sequence continues at coordinate 1,855,801 of NZ_AP014627.1, forward strand.
CATGACCGGGATCGACCTGCTGCGCCACGTGCGTGCCGATGAAAAGCTCAAGCACCTGCCGGTGTTGATGGTGACTGCGGAAGCCAAGCGCGAGCAGATCATCGAAGCTGCCCAGGCCGGCGTTAACGGCTATGTAGTCAAACCATTCACGGCTCAGGCGTTGAAAGAGAAGATCGAAAAGATCTTCGAACGCATCGGTTGATGTACGTAGCCATTCCGCCACGGGGGAGCTATGGAGCATAACGAATCTTCACTGGGCGACTTTGAGTCGACCCTGAAAAAACATGCGCTGGAACTGGTCGAAAGCCTGGAAAAGGGCAAGTTCGGCGAAGCTGTGCAATTGATCCATGAGCTCAATCAGACCCGTGACCGCGGCCTGTATCAGGAAGTGGGCAAGCTCACCCGCGAGTTGCATAGCGCGATCGTCAATTTCCAGATTGACCCGCACATGCCGCAAGCCGAGGAAGTTTCACAGATCACGGATGCCACTGAGCGCCTGTCCTATGTGGTCCGGCTCACGGAAGCCGCCGCCAACCGCACCATGGACCTGGTAGAGAGCAGCACCCCGCTGGTCAATGGCCTGAGCACTGAAGCCCAGGCCCTGAGCGCAGATTGGGGACGCTTCATGCGGCGCGAGGTCGGTGCTGAAGAGTTTCGCGAACTGGCGCGCCGGGTCGACAGTTTCCTGACGCGCAGCGAGCAGGAAACCCGCACCGTTTCCGGCCACCTTAACGACATTCTGCTGGCGCAGGATTACCAGGACCTGACCGGTCAGGTGATCAAGCGTGTGACCCAGTTGGTCACTGAAGTCGAAAGCAATCTGCTCAAACTTGTCTTGATGGCCAGCCAGGTCGATCGCTTCGCCGGTATCGAACATGACCGTGAATCGATCCTCGCGGAAAAAGATCCGCAAAAACATCTCGCCAAGGGTGAAGGTCCGCAGATTCATGCCGATAAACGGGAAGACGTTATGTCCGGTCAGGACGATGTAGACGATTTGCTTTCCAGCCTTGGATTCTAGGAGCACCCATTAATGAGCTTCGGCGCCGATGAAGAGATCCTTCAGGATTTCCTGGTTGAGGCCGGCGAGATTCTAGAGCAACTGTCCGAACAACTGGTCGAGCTGGAAAGCCGACCGGACGATGCGGACCTGCTCAATGCAATTTTTCGCGGTTTTCACACTGTTAAAGGGGGCGCCGGCTTCCTCCAGCTCAATGAGCTGGTGGAGTGCTGCCACATCGCCGAGAACGTCTTCGACATCCTGCGCAAGGGTGAGCGACGGGTCGATTCGGAGCTGATGGACGTGGTGCTCGAGGCGCTGGACGCGGTGAACGGCATGTTCAGCCAGGTCCGTGAGCGCACCGAAATCACTGCTGCGACACCGGAACTGCTGGCCGCGTTGGCGCGTCTGGCCGAGCCTGCCGGTGCCGAACCTGCAGCGCCGGCGGTCGAAGAAGTGGCCGAAGTCGCTGCCGAGCCTGAGCCCGAGGCTGAGGCCCCATCAGGGGATATCACCGATAACGAATTCGAACTCTTGCTCGACTCGCTGAATGCCGCCAAGGCCGACGCCGAGGCTGCGCCTGCTGCCGCACCGGTGGCCGAGGGCGAGCCTGCCAGCGATGAGATCACCGATGCCGAGTTCGAGTCCCTGCTGGACCAGCTGCATGGCAAGGGGCAGTTCGCTCCCGATGCCGTAGCTCCCGCAGCGCCTGCTGCTGCCGCTGGTGCTGCCGCGGCTGGCGACGAAATCACCGATGACGAATTTGAAGCCCTGTTGGACCAGTTGCATGGCAAGGGCAACTTTGCCGTGGACGCACTGGAGTCAGCAGTGGCCGCGGTGCCTGCCGCGCAGGCGCCCAGCGCCGCAGCAGCCGGTAGCGACCTGATCACCGATCACGAATTCGAATCCCTGCTGGATGAGCTGCACGGCAAGGGCAAGTTCTCTGAGGCCCCGGGTGCGGCGAAACCTGCAGCGGCAGTTGCCCCTGCTCCGGCTGCAGCAACCAGCGCCGCCGTCGCCAAACCCGTGGCCAAGAAGCCCGAAGCCAAGGCCGAAGCGCCGAAACCGGCTGCGGCTGCAGCGCCGGCACCGGCTCGTGCCGCAGCGGCGCCGCCAGCGGAAAAACCGGCCAGCGAAGCGGAAACCACGGTGCGGGTCGATACCGCGCGCCTGGACGAAATCATGAACATGGTCGGCGAGCTGGTGCTGGTGCGTAACCGTCTGGTGCGCCTGGGCCTGAACAGTGGCGACGAAGCCATGTCCAAGGCGGTGTCGAACCTGGACGTGGTGACTGCCGACCTGCAGACCGCGGTGATGAAGACCCGCATGCAGCCGATCAAGAAGGTGTTCGGGCGCTTCCCGCGTCTGGTTCGCGACCTGGCCCGGCAGCTCAAGAAAGAGATCAACCTGGAACTGGTGGGGGAAGAAACCGACCTCGACAAGAACCTGGTAGAGGCCCTGGCCGACCCGCTGGTGCACTTGGTGCGCAACGCGGTGGACCACGGCATCGAATCGCCGGAAGAGCGCGAAGCCTCGGGCAAGGCCCGTGGCGGCAAAGTGGTGCTGGCGGCGGAGCAGGAAGGTGACCACATCCTCCTGTCGATTTCCGACGACGGCAAGGGCATGGACCCCAACGTTCTGCGAGCCATTGCCGTCAAGCGCGGCGTGATGGACAAGGACGCCGCCGACCGCCTGAGCGACACCGAGTGCTACAACCTGATCTTCGCCCCGGGCTTCTCCACCAAGACCGAGATCTCCGACGTCTCCGGCCGGGGCGTGGGCATGGACGTGGTGAAGACCAAGATTTCCCAGCTCAATGGCTCGATCAACATCTACTCGACCAAGGGCCAGGGTTCGAAGATCGTCATCAAGGTGCCGTTGACCCTGGCGATCATGCCGACCCTGATGGTGATGCTGGGCAACCAGGCGTTCGCCTTCCCGCTGGTCAACGTCAACGAAATCTTCCACCTCGACCTGTCCCGCACCAATGTGGTGGACGGCCAGGAAGTGGTGATCGTGCGTGACAAGGCATTGCCCCTGTTCTACCTCAAGCGCTGGCTGGTCAGTTCCGCCGCTCATGAAGAGCAGCGTGAAGGCCACGTAGTGATCCTTTCGGTGGGCACCCAGCGGATCGGCTTTGTCGTCGATCAGTTGGTGGGCCAGGAAGAAGTGGTCATCAAGCCCTTGGGCAAAATGCTTCAGGGAACCCCAGGCATGTCCGGCGCCACCATTACCGGTGACGGCCGCATCGCTCTGATTCTCGATGTTCCGAGCATGCTCAAGCGTTACGCCGCACGGCGTATTTGATTCGGCGGGGAGGGGCGGTTGGCCTCGCCCCACCTAACGGAGTGTTTATGGCAGTCAAAGTCCTGGTGGTGGACGATTCGGGTTTTTTCCGCCGCCGCGTCTCGGAAATTCTTTCAGCGGATTCGAATATCCAGGTCGTCGGTACGGCGACCAACGGTAAAGAGGCGATCGATCAGGCCCTGGCGCTCAAGCCGGACGTGATCACCATGGACTACGAGATGCCGATGATGGATGGCATCACCGCAGTACGGCATATCATGCAGCGCTGCCCGACGCCGGTCCTGATGTTCTCTTCCCTGACCCATGAAGGCGCTCGAGTGACCCTCGATGCGCTGGATGCCGGGGCCGTGGATTTCCTGCCGAAGAATTTCGAAGACATCTCGCGCAATCCCGAGAAGGTCAAGCAACTGCTGTGCGAGAAAGTCCACAGCATCTCGCGCAGCAATCGTCGTTTCAGCAGCTACAGCGCTCCGGCGCCGCAACCGGCTGCACCGGCTCCGACTCCGTCGAGCTTCGGCGGTGCGCGCCCGGCGCCAGCACCGGCTCCGGTCCGCGCTCCGGCAGCGGCTCCAGGTCCGGCATCGCCGGCGCCCAAGCGCAAGGCCTACAAGCTGGTGGCGATCGGTACGTCCACCGGTGGCCCGGTGGCCCTGCAGCGGGTCCTGACCCAGCTGCCGGCCAACTTCCCGGCCCCCATCGTGCTGATCCAGCACATGCCGGCGGCCTTCACCAAGGCCTTCGCCGAGCGTCTGGACAAGCTCTGCCGCATCAGCGTCAAGGAAGCCGAGGATGGCGACATCCTGCGTCCAGGCTTGGCGCTGCTGGCGCCGGGCGGCAAGCAGATGATGATCGACGGTCGTGGCGCGGTGAAGATTCTTCCTGGCGATGAGCGTCTGAACTACAAGCCGTGCGTGGACATCACCTTCGGTTCTGCGGCCAAGTCCTACAGCGACAAAGTTCTGGCGGTGGTCCTCACCGGCATGGGCGCCGACGGTCGCGAAGGCGCCCGCCTGCTCAAGCAGGGCGGCAGCGCGGTCTGGGCCCAGGATGAAGCCAGCTGCGTGATCTATGGCATGCCCATGGCCATCGTCAAAGCCAACCTGGCGGACGCGGTGTACAGCCTGGACGACATCGGCCGGCATCTGGTCGAGGCCTGTCTCTGATGGATGTGCTCAGCCTAATCGGGATCATCATGGCGTTTGTCGCCATCATCGGCGGCAACTACCTGGAAGGTGGTCACCTGTCGGCACTGGCCAACGGCCCGGCCGCACTGATCGTGCTCGGCGGCACTATCGGTGCGGCCTTGCTGCAGTCGCCGTTGAGCGCTTTCAAGCGAGCCATGCAGATCCTGGTGTGGATCCTGTTTCCGCCGCGGGTCGATCTGCCCGGCGGCATCGACCGGGTGGTCAACTGGAGTCTGACCGCGCGCAAGGAGGGCCTGCTGGGCCTGGAAGGCGTGGCCGATGCCGAGCCGGACACCTATTCGCGCAAGGGCCTGCAGCTGTTGGTGGACGGCGCCGAGCCGGAAGCCATCCGCAGCATCCTCGAGGTGGATTTCTACACCCAGGAAAGTCGTGATATCGAGGCCGCCAAGGTCTTCGAGAGCATGGGCGGCTATGCGCCGACCATCGGCATCATCGGTGCGGTCATGGGGCTGATCCACGTCATGGGCAACCTGGCCGATCCGTCGCAACTGGGCAGCGGCATTGCCGTGGCGTTCGTCGCCACCATCTACGGGGTGGCCAGCGCCAACCTGGTGTTGCTGCCGATCGCCGCCAAGCTGAAGTCCATCGCCCTGCGCCAGTCCCGTTACCGGGAAATGCTGCTCGAAGGCATCCTGTCGATCGCCGAAGGCGAAAACCCCCGCTCCATCGAGTTGAAGCTGCAAGGCTTCATGGACTGACTATGGCTCGTCGTCGCCAGCAAGAAGAACACGTCAACCACGAACGCTGGTTGGTTTCCTACGCCGACTTCATCACCCTGCTGTTCGCGTTTTTCGTGGTCATGTACTCGATCTCCTCGATCAACGAAGGCAAGTACAAGGTGATTTCCGAGGCGCTGATCGGGGTCTTTACCGACTCCGATCGCAGCCTCAAGTCGATTCCCATCGGTGATGAGCGGCCCAAGACCGTGACCCCGGCCAAGCCTCTGGTCAAGGACAGCGAGCAGACCGACGCCGGGATTTCCGCTGGCAGCGATCCGCTCAAGAGCATCGCCGATGACATCAGCGCGGCCTTTGGCGATCTGATCAGCTCGAACCAGATGACCGTGCGCGGCAACGAGTTGTGGGTGGAGATCGAACTCAACTCCAGCCTGTTGTTCGGCAGTGGCGACGCCATGCCCAGCGACCAGGCGTTCACCATCATCGACAAGGTGGCGAAGATCCTCAAACCCTTCGACAACCCGATCCATGTCGAAGGCTTCACCGACAATCAGCCGATCCAGACCGCGCAATACCCGACCAACTGGGAGCTGTCCTCGGCTCGCTCGGCGAGCATCGTGCGCATGTTGGCGATGCAGGGTGTCAATCCGGCGCGGATGGCCTCCGTGGGCTATGGCGAGTTCCAGCCGGTGGCCAACAACGCCACTGCCGAAGGCCGGGCACGCAATCGGCGGGTGGTGCTGGTTGTGTCGCGCAATCTCGATGTGCGGCGCAGCCTGACCGGCACCGGCACCGCCAATGCAACACCGGATGCGGCACTCAAGCGTGCTGGCACACAAACTGCACCAACCCCGGTCAAAACGCCGGTACAGGGAAGCGCCGTCAATTCTCCGTCACCCGCTTTATAACTTAGCGCTATGTCTCGCCCTGCTGTGGCCGGGCGGGAGGAACCAACCGAATGAGAGTCTGGGCAGTCGCCAATCAAAAGGGTGGTGTTGGTAAAACCACCAGTTCCATCGCTTTAGCCGGCTTGCTGGCCGAGGCGGGCAAGCGCGTGGTTGTGGTCGATCTCGACCCCCACGGTTCCATGACCAGCTACTTTGGCTACGACCCGGACAGCCTGGAGCACAGCAGCTACGATCTGTTCCTGCACAAGGGCAACGTGCCCCAGGACCTGCCGGGCCAGCTGCTGCTGGGCACCAGCCATGAACACATTTCCCTGTTGCCGTCGAGCACCGCCCTGGCCACCCTCGAGCGCCAGTCGCCGGGGCAGAGCGGCCTGGGCCTGGTGATCGCCAAGAGCCTGGCGCAGCTGTGGCAGGATTTCGACTATGCGGTCATCGACAGCCCGCCGTTGCTCGGCGTGTTGATGGTCAACGCCCTGGCGGCCAGCCAGCAGTTGGTGATCCCGGTGCAGACCGAACACCTGGCGGTCAAGGGCCTGGAACGCATGGTCAACACCCTGGCGATGGTCAACCGCTCGCGCAAGCAGCCACTGCCGTTCACCATTGTGCCGACCCTGTTCGATCGACGGACCCAGGCGTCCCTGGGCACGCTGCGGATCCTGCGGGACAAGTTTCCCGACGAAATCTGGCAAGGCTACATCCCGGTGGATACCCGCCTGCGGGACGCCAGCCGGGCAGGGGTCACTCCTTCCCAGTTCGATGGCAAGAGTCGCGGCGTACTGGCCTACAAGGCCTTGCTCAAGCACTTGCTGGCCCAGCAGCTCGTGGCGCAGGTGGCTTGACGTGAAGGCTTATTCAAGTCGCCCGACGGCCTGGCCGATAACCTCCACAGGTCACTGTGTCGAGGTTTTCGCGTGGGTATCCTTATGAACCGTCCTCTGGATATCAAGAGCCGGCCCCAACTGGCGCTGCAGTCGTACCTGGACGCTTTGCTGCAGGACGCCACCGAAGAAGAACTGGCTCCGGAGCCTGCCGTTGCGGTTGCCGTCGAGGTCACGCCGCCAGCTCCGCTGGTCACGCCCGAGGCCGGCACTGAAGTGTTGGACGAGTTCCAGGCAGCAGTGCTGGAAGAGCAGGCGCGGGATGCGCTGATTCAGCAGCAGGCGGCTCCCGTCGCCCGGGTGGCGGAGTCGATGCCGGCGCCGGCCATTCTGGAAGCACCGCCGCCGGTGCTGACTTCGATTTCCCCCGTGGTGCCGATGCTTCAGGCGCTGGTGCCGCCGGTGGTCGAAGTGCACCTGCCACCCAGCAATACACCGCCTCCGGTCACCGGCAGCGACCGTCCCAGCTGGGCGGCAGAGCCTTTCGAATGCCTGTTGTTCGATGTCGCCGGGCTGACCCTGGCGGTGCCGCTGGTGTGCCTGGGGTCGATCTATTCTTTGGCAGGGCAGGAACTGACGCCGCTGTTCGGTCAGCCGGAGTGGTTCCTCGGTATCCTGCCGAGCCAGGCCGGTAACCTGAAAGTGCTGGATACCGCCCGTTGGGTCATGCCGGATCGTTACCGTGATGATTTCCGCCAGGGCCTGCAGTACGTGATCTCGGTCCAGGGCTATGAGTGGGGGTTGGCGGTGCATCAGGTCAGCCGTTCGTTGCGCCTGGACCCCAACGAAATCAAGTGGCGCAGTCATCGTGGCCAACGCCCGTGGCTCGCCGGCACCGTGATCGAACACATGTGCGCCTTGCTCGACGTGGCCGAACTGGCGGAGTTGATCGCCACCGGTGGTGCCAAGCAGCTGGCTATCAGTCAAGCGGCCCACAAGCCGAAGTGAAGCAAACACAGGCGGCGTCCGTTGGGCGCAGCCACACAGAACACACGCCGTTTTCAACGGTTTTTTGAGGGGTCAGGGTATGAATAAGTCGTCGTCTGCACAGGGTTCCGAAGATCCGATCCTGCAATGGGTCACCTTCAAGCTGGATAACGAGTCCTACGGCATCAACGTGATGCGCGTCCAGGAAGTGCTGCGCTACACCGAGATCGCTCCGGTGCCGGGTGCTCCGAGCTACGTGCTGGGGATCATCAACCTGCGCGGCAATGTGGTCACCGTGATCGATACCCGCCAGCGTTTCGGCCTGGTGCCCACCGAAGTCAATGACAACACCCGGATCGTCATCATCGAAGCCGACAAGCAAGTGGTCGGGATCATGGTCGACAGCGTGGCGGAAGTGGTTTACCTGCGTCAGTCGGAAGTCGAAACCGCACCGAATGTGGGTAACGAAGAGTCGGCCAAGTTCATTCAAGGCGTCTGCAACAAGAACGGCGAACTGCTGATTCTGGTCGAGCTGGACAAGATGATGAGCGAAGAGGAATGGTCGGAACTGGAGAGTATCTGATTGATCCTCGAGGTAGCGGTGATTGTCCTGGCGATCCTCTGGGTCGCCACTGTGGCGCTGTTTCTGTCGTACACCCGCAATCAGCGGCAGATCGCCGCCCAGCAAGCCGAAGGCGATGCTGTGCGCGATCAGCGGATCAAGGAGCTGGCCAAGCGTGTCGACCATTACCAGAACGGTACGGTGCGCATGGGCGAGGATCTGCATGAACTGCGGGCGGTGGTGGCGCCGTTGCCGGACAAACTGGCCCAGCTGGAGCAGCGCGACCCCTCCAGCCTGTCCTTCGCCCAGGCCGCGCGCCTGGTGGGCATGGGTGCCAGCGTCGACGAACTGACCCAGTCCTGCGGCCTGACCCAGGCCGAGGCGGAACTGGTCAGCAAGCTGCACAAAGGTTGAGCTTCAGCGGCAAGCTGCAAGCCGTCAGCTGCAAGTTTCCAGCTTGAAGCTTGCGGCTTACAGCTTGTAGCTGCCCTCCGTGATGTCCTTCTCCTGTTCGACCTGTTGCGGATCATGTCCGGCCGGAAACTTGCCCTTGAGGTTCCAGGCGAAGGCGATGATTTCGGCAATGGTCCGGTACAGCTCCGGCGGAATGCTCTCGCCCAGTTCCAGGCGGGCCAGCAGCTTCACCAGTTCGGCGTTCTCATAGATCGGTACTTCATAGTCCCGAGCGATCTTCAGGATGGCTTGCGCCAGTTCATCGTCGCCCTTGGCGGTGAGGGTCGGCGCTTGCTGGCCGTCGTACTTGAGGGCAATGGCCTGGCGCGGTGGTGGAGAGTCTTTCATGCGGTTTCGTCGACCCAGCGTTGTTCCAATCGGGTTTGCGGACCCCGGGGCGGGATGCCCAGATGGCAGTCCAGATCGCCGACATCCAGTCCCGAGGCCAGCAGGCGTTCGCGCAGGTGGCCCAGGTGGCTCTCGATCAGGCTTGCCGTGTAGGGCCGCTCGGCCCACAGCTGGCTGGACAGGCGCCCTTGAATCAGTTGCGCCTGGACCTGCAGCGGGCCTAGCGGGTCGAGATCGAACGCCAGGTCGACCCGCCACAGCGCCTGCTTGGACGGACGCTCTTCACGCTTGTGCGAGGGTTCAGGTTCGGGATCCGGCGCTTCTTCCCGTTGCAGCTTGACCTGCAAGGGCACGATGTCCTGCAGGTTGCGCATGGGGATCTCCAACTGCCAGGTGGTCAGTTTTCGACCATCATCGGTCAGGCCGCTCTGTTCCAGGCTCGCCAGCTGGTGGCTTTGCAGGCGTGATACCGCCGCCGCCGCCAGGCGCAGCAAATGTTGCAGATCGCCTTCGCCTTCCAGGCTTTGCAGCAGTCGTTCCGGCAGTGGGAAGCCGCCGGGTGGTGTCTTGGCGCTGACCTGGCCGAGGGTGCCCAGGGCGCTGCGCACGAAGCTCGGCAGCGATTGCGCCAGGGTGTTGGCGGCGATGATCGCATTGAAGCTGCTGGAGGAGGGCAGTCCCGGGGTCAACTGGGCGATCAGGCGCAGCAGGTCGGCCTTCAGGTCGGGCGTCTGAGCGGGATTGGCTCCGGCCAGCAGCTTGGCTTCCAGAAACAGACCGCTGCCCAGCAGGGCCTGGGCCACTCCGCGCGAGGTGCTCAGTTGCTGCTGGTCCGGCAAGCCGGCCAGCAAGCGTTCCACGGCGGCCCGCAGGTCGGCCGATGAAGTGGACAGTCCGCTGTCGGCGGGCAGGCTCTGCAGGAGGTTGATCAGTCCGTTCAGGGAGCCCTGGCGGCTTTGCTGGCTGGCCAGTTGTGCGGCGATGGCCAGTTGTTCCTGGCGGTTGCCCAGGGGGACGAAGTTCAGGGTCTGCGCATCCGAGACCAGAGCGCTGAGCAGGCTGCCGATACGCAGCGGCTGCGGGCTGTCGATGCTCAAGGTGGCGCCGCTTTGAGCGGTATTGAGCAGGCTGACCAGAGAGCGGTAGATCGCCGGCTGGTTGCTGCCCTGGGGCAGAAGCTGGCTCGTCAGGACCTTGCCCTGGAGCAGGGTGCCTGAAGGCAGTTGGCTGGTGTCCAGGCGGGTCAGGGCGGCGACGCTGGAGGCAATGGCCTGCTGCACGGTGATCGCCAGGTTGCCGGCCGAAGGCTGGATCACCGCCAGGCTGGTGCCCTGGGGCAAGGGCTGGCTGCTGGTGGCCTGCACGGTGGTTTGCCGGCCATTGTCCAGGGTCACCTTGAGCAGCAGCTGGAAGGTCTGGTCGGTCTGCTTGAGCGACAGCACTTCGGCCTTGGCGCTCTGGCCGGCGGCAATCAAGCCTTCCAGGGGCGGCACCAGCTTGAGCAGTTCGCCGCTGATCGGCTGAGGGCGCGAGGGGCCGGGGGCGGGCGCCTGGGGCAGCGGCAGGATGTTTATTTCGCCAGTCATTCGGACACAACCTGTGGAAATTAGCCCTCTTGAGAGTAGGGCTTCGCATGTATAATGCCGCCCGTCTTTGGGGGAGTGGGGAAAACATTGCAAATGTTTGACGCAGCTCTCTAGAACAGGCCGCCAATGCATTTATTCTGCATCCCTTTAACGGCCGCGCCACTGCCGACTTGAACCCGTGAAGGCCCACCATCCCTTGACCAGCCCTCTTCTCGAAGCCGTAGCACTCTCTTGTGAGCGCGACTGGCGGATGCTGTTTGAACACCTGGAGTTGCGTCTGACCGGCGGAGACATGGTGCAGATCAGCGGTCCCAACGGCAGTGGCAAGACCAGCCTGCTGCGCTTGCTCGCCGGCCTGATGCAACCCACTGCTGGCCAGGTACTACTCAATGGCCAGCCCTTGCATGGCCAGCGTGCCGAACTGGCGCGCAACCTGTTGTGGATTGGCCACGCCGCCGGAATCAAGGATGTCCTGACTCCCGAGGAAAACCTCAACTGGCTCTGTGCCCTGCACCAGCCGGCCACGCGCGAGACTATCTGGCAGGCCCTGGCGGCCGTCGGCCTGCGCGGTTTCGAGGACGTCGCCTGTCACACCCTGTCCGCCGGCCAGCAGCGCCGTGTGGCCCTGGCCCGGCTGTATCTGGACGGCCCGCCGCTGTGGATCCTCGACGAACCCTTCACCGCCCTGGACAAACAGGGGGTGGCCCAGCTCGAGGAGCACCTGGCCAATCATTGCGAACGCGGCGGCATGGTGGTCCTGACCACTCACCACAGTCTGACCCGCATGCCGTCGGGCTACCGCGATCTGGACCTGGGACGGTGGGCGGCATGAGCGTCTTTGCCCAATTGCTGGCCCGTGAGGCGCGCTTGCTGTTCCGACGCCCGGCGGAGCTGGCCAACCCCCTGGTGTTCTTCGCCATCGTCGTTGCACTGTTCCCATTGGCCGTGGGACCTGAGACAAATCTGTTGCAAACCTTGTCACCGGGGCTGGTCTGGGTAGCGGCCTTATTGTCCGTCCTGCTCTCGCTGGACGGGCTTTTTCGCAGTGATTTCGAGGACGGATCCCTTGAACAGTGGGTCCTTTCGTCGCACCCCCTGCCTCTTCTGGTTTTGGCCAAGGTACTGGCACACTGGGCCTTTTCCGGCCTGGCACTGGTATTGCTTGCACCCTTGCTGGCCTTGATGCTCGGCTTGCCTACCGCCTGCCTGCCGGTGTTGCTGCTGTCACTGCTGCTGGGCACTCCGGTGCTGAGCCTGCTGGGCGCAGTGGGCGCAGCACTGACGGTGGGATTGAAGCGCGGTGGCTTGCTGCTGGCGTTGCTGATCCTGCCTTTGTACATCCCGGTACTGATTCTCGGCAGTGGCGCCCTGCAGGCGGCACTGCAGGGCATGCCGGCGACAGGTTATCTGCTGTGGCTTGGGAGCCTGACCGCCCTGGCAGTGACCCTTACACCCTTTGCAATAGCTGCTGGCCTGAAGATCAGCGTCGGCGAATAATGAGGTCTGGTTGTTTTTTGACCAGTAAAGACCCTGGCTGTTCGTGAGAGCGAAGAGCAACCGTGATGGAAACAACGAATGAACTGGACCTGGTTTCACAAGCTCGGCTCGCCTAAATGGTTCTATGGCATCAGCGGAAAAATGCTGCCCTGGCTCAGCGTCGCGGCGGTCTTGCTGATTGCTGTCGGCGTGGCCTGGGGCCTGGCCTTCGCGCCGCCGGACTACCAGCAGGGCAACAGCTTCCGCATCATCTATATTCATGTCCCGGCGGCCATGCTGGCGCAGTCCTGCTACGTGATGCTGGCGGTCTGCGGCGTGGTTGGCCTGGTGTGGAAGATGAAGCTGGCGGACGTGGCGCTGCAATGCGCGGCGCCGATCGGTGCCTGGATGACCGCCGTGGCACTGGTGACCGGGGCCATCTGGGGCAAGCCGACCTGGGGCTCATGGTGGGTCTGGGATGCACGACTTACGTCGATGCTCATTCTTCTGTTTCTGTACTTCGGTCTGATTGCCCTGGGCAACGCCATCAGCAATCGTGACAGCGCCGCCAAGGCCTGCGCGGTACTGGCCATTGTCGGTGTGGTGAACATCCCGATCATCAAGTACTCGGTGGAGTGGTGGAACACCCTGCACCAGGGCGCCACCTTCACCCTCACGGAGAAACCGGCGATGCCGGTGGAAATGTGGCTGCCGCTGCTGCTCACCGCCTTGGGCTTCTACTGCTTCTTCGGCGCCGTGCTGTTGCTGCGCATGCGCCTGGAAGTGCTCAAGCGCGAAGCCCGGGCCAGTTGGGTCAAGGCCGAAGTCCAAGGTTGTCTGGAGACTGTTCGATGAGCTTTGCATCCTTCAGCGACTTTCTCGCCATGGGCCATCACGGCCTCTATGTCTGGTCGGCGTATGGCATCTGCCTGGCAGTCCTGATCATCAACGTGGCGGAGCCGATCCTGGCGCGCAAGCGTTATCTGCAACAAGAGGCGCGTCGTCTGCGCCGGGAGAACGGTAAGTGAATCCGCTGCGTAAAAAGCGTCTTTTGATCATCCTGGCGATCCTGGTGGGCGTCGGCATCGCCGTTGGCCTGGCCCTCAGCGCGCTGAAGGAAAACATCAACCTGTTCTACACCCCGACCCAGATCGCCAACGGCGAAGCGCCGCTGGACACGCGGATTCGTGCCGGAGGCATGGTCCAGGCCGGTTCCCTGGAGCGCTCCGCCGACTCTCTGGACGTCAAGTTCGTGGTCACCGACTTCAACAAGTCGGTGACCATCACCTACCGCGGCATCCTCCCGGACCTGTTCCGCGAAGGGCAGGGCATCGTCGCTCTGGGCAAGCTCAACGCCGACGGCGTGGTGGTGGCCGATGAAGTGCTGGCCAAGCACGACGAGAAGTACATGCCGCCGGAAGTCACCAAGGCGTTGAAAGACAGCGGCCAGTCGGCACCGACACCAGCGAAAGAGGGTTAAGCCATGAGTTCCGCACTGTTCATTCCTGAACTCGGCCAATTGGCGATGATCCTCGCCTTGTGCTTTGCCCTGGTCCAGGCCGTGCTGCCGCTGCTGGGGGCCTGGCGTGGCGACCGGCTGTGGATGAGCCTGGCCCAGCCGGCGGCCTGGGGGCAGTTCGCCTTCCTGGTATTCGCCTTCGGCTGCCTGACCCATGCCTTCATGACCGACGACTTCTCGGTGGCCTATGTGGCCCACAACTCCAACAGCGCCTTGCCCTGGTACTACAAGTTCAGTGCCGTCTGGGGCGCCCACGAAGGTTCGCTGCTGCTCTGGGCGCTGATCCTCGGTGGCTGGACCTTCGCCGTGTCGGTGTTCTCGCGCCAGTTGCCCCAGGTGATGCTGGCCCGGGTGCTGGCGGTGATGGGGCTGATCAGCACCGGCTTCCTGTCGTTCCTGATCGTCACTTCCAACCCGTTCGCGCGGATCCTGCCGCAGGTGCCGGCCGATGGCCGTGACCTCAATCCGCTGCTGCAGGACATCGGCCTGATCGTTCACCCGCCGATGCTCTACATGGGCTACGTCGGTTTCTCGGTGGCCTTCGCCTTTGCCATCGCGGCCTTGCTGGGCGGTCGCCTGGACGCCGCCTGGGCCCGCTGGTCGCGGCCCTGGACCATCGTCGCCTGGGCCTTCCTCGGCATCGGTATCACCCTGGGCTCCTGGTGGGCCTACTACGAACTCGGCTGGGGCGGCTGGTGGTTCTGGGACCCGGTGGAAAACGCTTCGTTCATGCCCTGGCTGGTGGGCACGGCGCTGATCCACTCCCTGGCGGTCACGGAAAAGCGCGGCGTATTCAAGAGCTGGACCGTGCTGCTGGCGATTGCGGCCTTCTCCCTGAGCCTGCTGGGTACCTTCCTGGTGCGCTCCGGGGTCCTGACCTCGGTTCACGCCTTTGCCGCGGATCCCGAGCGTGGGGTGTTCATCCTGATCTTCCTGTTGTTCGTGGTGGGGGGCTCGCTGACCCTGTTCGCCCTGCGCGCGCCGGTGGTCAAGAGCCATGTGGGCTTCAACCTGTGGTCCCGGGAAACCCTGCTGCTGGGCAACAACCTGGTGCTGGTGGTGGCGGCCTCGATGATTCTGCTGGGCACTCTGTACCCACTGGTGCTGGACGCCCTGACCGGCGCCAAGCTGTCGGTGGGCCCACCGTACTTCAATGCGCTGTTCATTCCGCTGATGGCCTTGCTGATGGTGGTGATGGCGGTGGGCGTACTGGTGCGCTGGAAAGACACCCCGGTGAAATGGCTGATGGGCATGCTCGGTCCGGTGTTGCTGGGCAGCGTGGCCCTGGCCGTGGTGGCGGGCATTGCCTACGGCGATTTCAACTGGGCGGTGCTGGCGACCTTCCTGCTGGCGGCCTGGGTGCTGCTGGCCGGGGTGCGCGACATCTTCGACAAGACCCGGCACAAGGGCCTGATCAAGGGCCTGCCAGGCCTGACCCGCAGTTACTGGGGCATGCAACTGGCGCACCTGGGCATCGCCGTCTGTGCCCTGGGCGTGGTGCTGTCGAGCCAGAACAGCGCCGAGCGCGACTTGCGCCTGGAGCCGGGTGAGTCCATGGAACTGGCCGGCTATCACTTCATCTTCGAGGGCGCCAAGCATTTCGAAGGGCCGAACTTCACTTCCGACAAGGGCACCGTGCGTGTGGTGCGCGATGGCAAGGAAGTGGCGGTGCTGCACCCGGAAAAACGCCTCTACACCGTGCAGAGCTCGATGATGACCGAGGCCGGGATCGATGCCGGTTTCACCCGTGACCTGTATGTGGCCCTGGGCGAACCCCTGGGTGAAGGCGCCTGGGCGGTGCGGGTGCACGTCAAGCCGTTCGTGCGCTGGATCTGGTTCGGCGGCCTGCTCACCGGTTTCGGTGGCTTGCTGGCGGCCATGGACCGGCGTTACCGGATCAAGGTTAAAAGCCGCGTGCGCGAAGCACTGGGCATGACAGGAGCTACGGCATGAGACGCTGGATGATGATGTTGCCCCTGGCGGTGTTCCTGGTGGTGGCGGTGTTTCTCTATCGCGGGTTGTACCTGGACCCGGCCGAGCTGCCATCGGCAATGATCGGCAAGCCGTTCCCGGAGTTCTCCCTGCCGTCGGTGCAGGGCGACAAGACCCTGACCCGTGCCGACCTGCTGGGCAAGCCGGCGCTGGTCAACGTCTGGGGCACCTGGTGCATTTCCTGCCGGGTCGAGCACCCGGTGCTGAACAAGCTGGCCGAGAAGGGCGTGGTGATCTACGGCATCAACTACAAGGACGTCAACGCCGACGCCCTGAAGTGGCTGGCCGAGTTCCACAACCCCTACCTGCTGGACGTGCGCGACGAGGAGGGCTCCCTGGGACTCAACCTCGGCGTCTACGGCGCCCCGGAAACCTTCTTCATCGATGCCAAGGGCATCATCCGCGACAAGTTCGTCGGGGTGATCGACGAAGTGGTGTGGCGCGAACAGCTGGCCGCCAAGTACCAGGCCCTGGTCGATGAGGCCAAGCCATGAAGCGCTGGTTAGCCGCCGCCATCCTGGGCCTGAGCATCGCCGGCGTGGCCCACGCCGCTATCGATACCTATCAGTTCGCCAGCGACGCCGACCGCGAAAGGTTCCACCAACTGACCAAGGAACTGCGCTGCCCCAAGTGCCAGAACCAGGACATCGCCGACTCCAACGCGCCGATTGCCGCCGACCTGCGCAAAGAGATTTTCCGCATGCTCGGTGAGGGCAAGGACAATCAGCAGATCATCGACTTCATGGTCGACCGCTACGGCGACTTCGTGCGCTACCGGCCGGCCCTGACCGGCAAGACCGCGCTGCTCTGGTTCGGTCCCGCCGGGCTGCTGCTGGGCGGTCTGGTGATCATTGCCGTGATTGTCCGGCGTCGTCGCGTCGAGCTTCGTGACAGCCCGAACACGCTTTCCGTCGAAGAGCGTCAGCGCCTCGACCAACTGCTGGATAAAAACCACCCATGATTGATTTCTGGCTTGCAGCAGGCCTGCTGCTCCTGATCGCCCTGAGTTTCCTGTTGATCCCGGTATTGCGCGAGCGTCGTGCCCAGCGTGAAGAGGATCGTACCGCGCTGAACGTGGCGCTCTATGAAGAACGAGTGGCCGAGCTCAACAGTCAGCAAGCCGAAGGCGTGCTCAGTGCCGAACAGATGGACGCCGGACGCGCCGAAGCGGCTCGCGAGCTGCTGGCGGACACCGAAGGCAGCGCTCCGCTGCGCAGCTCGCGCCTGGGCAAGCCGTTGCCGTTGCTGGCGGCGCTGCTGGTGCCGGTGCTGGGGCTGGGGCTGTACCTGCATTTTGGCGCCAGCGACAAGGTTGAGCTGACCCGGGCGTTTGCCCAGGCGCCGCAGTCCATGGAGGAAATGACCCGGCGCCTGGAGCGCGCGGTGGCGGCCCAGCCGGACTCTGCCGAAGGTCTGTATTTCCTCGGGCGCACCTACATGGCCCAGGATCGCCCGGCGGACGCGGCGAAGATCTTCGAACGCACCGTGGCCGTGGCCGGCCGCCAGCCCGAGCTCTTGGGGCAATGGGCCCAGGCCCAGTACTTCGCCGACAACAAGCAATGGTCGGACAAGGTCCAGGGCCTGACCGACGAAGCGCTGAAAGCCGATCCCAACGAAGTCACCAGCCTTGGGCTGCTGGGGATCGCCGCCTTCGAAGGCGGGCGCTACCAGGACGCCATCGACTACTGGAAACGGCTGCAGGCGCAACTGCCGCCGGACGACAATTCCCGCGCAGCGCTGCAGGGTGGGATCGAACGGGCCAGCGAGAAGCTGGTGGCCGCGGGAGGCAAGGTTGCGACCGAGCCGGCGGTTCAGGCCAAGGGCGCCTTGCTCAAGGTTCGCGTCGATCTGGCTGCGCAGCTCAAGGACAAGGTCCAGCCGGGCGACAGCGTGTTCATCTTCGCCCGTGCCACCCAGGGGCCGCCCGCCCCGTTGGCGGCCAAGCGCCTGACCGTGGCCGACCTGCCGGCTACGGTCGAGCTGGGCGATAGCGACGCGATGATGCCGCAGTTGAAACTGTCGAACTTCCCTGAAGTCCAACTGGTTGCGCGCATTTCCCGCGCCGGCAAGCCAACGTCCGGCGAGTGGGTTGGGCGTAGCCAGCCATTGCCCAGCAGCACCACCGCCGCGCAACAGCTGACCATCGACAGTCCGGATCAATAACCAGAGAAGCCGCCATGACCGCCATCGCTCGTATCACCCTGTTGTCACTGGTCCTGGGGTTGAGCGCTTGTACGGTCCAGCGGCCGGTGCCCACCTCCTCTGAACCCATTCCGCCCGCGGGGCCGAGCACACGCCCGGCTCCGTCCACGGCCCCGGGCAAGCCCAGCGCGCCGATCCCCACCACCAAACCCCTGCCTCGCACCTCCGCCAGCTTTGCCCCGCCGCCGGGCGGGCACAGCCACTGGGACGCCCGGCTCGGGGTCTATGTGCTGGACGACCAGAACAACACGTTCTACCGCCAGCGCACCTATTACCGCTGGAACAACGGTTGGAGCCGTTCCATCAGCCCCGACGGGCCTTGGGAAGACACCGATATCCACGGTGTTCCCGCCGGCCTCGGCCGCCAGTTCCAATAATTCCGGCGCCTGCCGGATAACCGCAGAGGCGCAGGCCAGAGCCCGCGCCCCGGGGTGGATTATTTAAGCCTCGGGTCGGCTGGCCGATACAGCGGGGTGTTCCCGAGTATCAGCCGTTGAGCGCCCGATGAAGAAAGACCTGAACAAACCCTATGTCGCGCCGATGGTGTTTTGGCTGGCCGTGATCTGTGTCCTGCTGTTGCTGTATGGCCTGGGGCCGGCAGACGTGCCGGAACTGATCTATCTGTCCCTGGCACCGCTGTACCTGCTGGTGGCCTTCGCCTTCATGTATTACTTCTTCTGCTGGAGCCTGATCTCGGTGTTCCGCCTGGGCGAGATCGGCTGGAAGAAGGTCGACTACGGCTGGCTGCTGCTGGCTTCCCTGGCGCTGATCAGTGCTACCCAGGCGGTCCGCGTGGACTGGTTCCAGAGCGACTATCAATGGGCGCAAAGCCAGCAGGCCGGCCTGCAGCGCAGGGTGTTGGCCGAGATCGACGACATGCTCGGCAGCGCTCACTGTCAGGCAGCGCTTGAGCTGCATGAGCCCCAGGATGCGGCCCAGGTCAGCAGCCTGTGCGAGCGCTTTGGCACGCTGGAACGCAGCGCCGATGGGCGTCCGTCGACCCTGGCGGTGAGCAAGGTGCAGCAGGCTCTGGATGATCTGCGTGGCGAGTATTCAGCACCCCTGGTGCAGCAATGGTTGCAGCGTCTGGGACAGACATTCGGGGAGTTGGAGCGCCAGCGGGCCGAGGTCCAGCGCCTGCATGGGCTGACCCAGGTCAGCCAGGCCGAACGCCTCTACGGCTATTGCGCACCTCTGTTGCTGGTGATTGCCCTGGCCTTGCGCGCCTCCAAGGTGACGGGCGAGGTGCTGCTCAAGGCCCCCCAGCGACGCAGGCTGTGGCTGATCGTCAACCGCCGCGTGGTGCTCGATGGCCTGGGCTTTGTCCGCGGTGCCCGGGCGCGTCTCGACGAAGCCCTGAGGAACTGGCGCGTGGCCCGTTGGGGCGTGGTGCACCTGTCCTGTGACTTCATCGCCGCGGCCAGTCCCCAGGACACCCCGGTGGCGGTGGCCCCGGGGTTCTATGAAAACGAATTCCGGCTCGAGACCCTGGCCGACTTCGACAGCAGTCAGTTCGTCGAATGGGCCGCGACCCAGACCATCGACATCCTGTACCTGGTCGGTGAAACCGATCAGGGCCTGATCGAGCGCCTGCGGCGCTGGGGCGAGGCGCTGAACATCGAGGTGCTGGTCCGCGAGCGCATCTGAAGTGCGTCTCAGAGGCGCTCCAGCAACTGCTCCACGTACTCGATGAAGGCCCGGGCCTTGGCACTCACCAGGCGCCCGCCGGGAAACACCGCCCACAGTTGCTGCCGTGGCAGCTGCCAGTCGGTCAGCAGTGCCTTGACCGCGCCGCTGGCCAATTCCGGGGCGAACATCCATTGCGAGGCGGTTGCCAGGCCCTGATGTGCCAGGACCGCCGCCCGCAAGCCTTCCGCGGCATTGACCCGGATCCTGCCGCTGACACTCACCTGCTGCTCTTGGTCGCCCTGGAAAAAGTGCCAGAGATGGCCGGGCCCCCGGCTGTAGATCAGGGCCTGGTGTTCGCTCAGATCGGCCGGATGCCGGGGTTCGCCATGTGTGGCCAGGTACTCCGGGGTGGCCAGCAGCAGGCGCGGGCATTCGGCGATTTTGCGCGCGGTGAGGGTCGAGTCGGCCAGGCGGCCCATGCGCAGCGCCACATCCACCCCGGCTTCCACCAGATTGATGTGCTGATCGTCCAGTACCACGTCGATCTGCAGCCCCGGGTGACGATCAAGAAAGGCCCCCAAGTGGGGCACGATGTGCATGCGGGCGAAGGTCACCGCGGCGCCGATGCGCAGGGTGCCATGCAATGCCGCCGCCGACCCGCGAGCAGCGTTTTCCGCCTCGCAGGCCTCCTCCAGGGTGCGCCGGGCCCGTTCGAAATAGGCCAGGCCGGCCTCGGTGGGGGTCAAGCCGCGGGTGGAGCGCAACAACAGCCGCACCTGCAGATGGGCCTCCAACTGGGCAATGGTTTTCGATACGGCGGGCTGGCCCAGGTTCAGGCGGCGGGCGGCAGCGGAGAAGGACCCGCTTTCCACCACATGCACAAAGGTTTCCATCGCGGCTAGGCGGTCCATCGGTTGTCCTTGCAGGAGAGGGGAGCAGGGCCCCCGGGAGCGGTAGCCGACACTATCACCGGGTTCAGCCCGAGTCGCCTAGGCGCGCACGGCTCGGCGGTTGTCCGCCACCAAAAGAAAGCGCAACAGGGCCAGCAGAGGAAAGGCGCTGCCCACCAGGGCCACGCCCAGCCAGCCGCCGTGTTCGTACACCGCGCTGGCAATCGATGAGCCGAAGGCGCCACCGATGAAGATGCTGGTCATGTACAGCGCGTTGAGGCGGCTGCGGCTGTGGGCGTCCAGGGCATACACCGCCCGTTGCCCGAGCACCATGTTCATTTGCACGCAGAAGTCCAGGACCACTCCGGTCACCGCCAGGCCGATCACGCTGTAGGCGGGATGGATCAGTGTCGGCACAAAGCTCAGGGCCGCCAGGAGCATGGCCAGCAGCGAGGCGATGCGGGTGTGGCCGGCATCCGCCAGGCGTCCGCTGATGGGGGCGGCGATGGCCCCGATGGCGCCTACCAGGGCGAAGATCGCGATCTGGCTCTGCGACAGGCCGTGCTGGCGTGCCAGCTCCAGCGGGGCCGCGGTCCAGAACAGGCTGAAGCTGGCGAACATGCAGCCCTGGTAGAAGGCCCGCTGGCGCAAGACCGGTTGCCGGCGCAGCAGGCTCCCCAGTGAGCGCAGCAGTTGGCCGTAAGTGGCGCTATGGGCCGGTTGGCGCTTGGGCATGGTCAGCATCAGGACCAGGCTGATGGCCGCCATCAGCACGGCAGCGGCAATGAACATCGCGCGCCAGCCAAACAGATCGGCCACCACGCTGGACACCGGACGAGCCAGGAGAATCCCCAGCAGCAGGCCGCCCATGATCCCGCCCACCACTCGGCCGCGGGACTCTTCCGGGGCCAGGTGCGCTGCCAGGGGAATGAGGATCTGCACCGACACCGAGCTGAAGCCGATCAGCAGCGACACCAGGAGAAAGACGTTGGGCTGCTGGGTCCAGGCCGCTCCCAGCAGGCTGGCGATGGCCACCAGGGTGGTGATCACCATCAGTCGGCGGTTTTCCAGCAAGTCGCCCAGGGGCACCAGGAAGAACAGGCCCAGGGCATAGCCGATCTGGGTCAGGGACACGATCAGGCTGGCCAGGGAACTGGACAAGCCGAGGTCCGGGGCGATCAGCTCGATGATGGGTTGTGCGTAGTAGATGTTGGCGACGATGGCGCCGCAGCAGAAGGCGAACAGCAGCACCATGCCTCGGGTCATTGTCACGCTGCGCAGGGGCAGCGCCTGGGTCGTTGAGCTCATCGGAATTCTCTTGGCGGCGAAAAGATGGGGCAAGGTTAAGAGGCAGCGCGGTAACGCAGTAGAGAGGGCGGGGCAATAGCATTCATTCCTGCGGGGAATAAATGACCGATTCAAGGCGTTGCGCTGCCGGCCGGGACGGATGCCGCTGACGAGGGCTGATGATACATTTACTTACATCTTGTTCGATAGCATGCTCATGTTCGCCATTCGCCCCGGAGTGGCCCGAGCCCCTTTTTCAACAGAGGAATCCATCCCATGAATCGGTCTTTGCGTGGTTGGTTGTGCGCCGCTCAGGGCGTTGTCCTGGCGTTCACCCTGGTGGGCGTCGCGGCCCGCGCCCAGGAGGCGCCGGGCATGCGCATGGGCGTGCGCGGCGAGATCACCGGGATCAGCGGCGACCTGGTGCGGGTGCATGTCAACAGCGGTGAAAACGTCAGTGTCGAGCTGACCCCACAGACCCAGGTACGCGGGGTGACCCTGGCCAACATTGAGGACATCAAGCCCGGCAGCTACATCGGCTCGGCGGCACTGCCCATGGCCGACGGCACTCTCAAGGCCCTGGAAGTGCATGTCTTTCCCGCGCAGATGGCCGGCACCGGGGATGGTCATCGGCCCTTCGACCTGGCCAAGGGCAGCAGCATGACCAACGGCAGCGTCGGGGATCTGGTGGTGAGCAACGGCCGCACCCTGACCGTCAATTACAAGGGCGGGCAGCAGAAGATCCTGGTGCCGGACGATGTCCCCATCGTCAATCTCACCCCCGGGGATCGCAGCCTGCTCAAGGCCGGGGTCAAGGTGGTGATGTTCGTCACCCAGAGCGCCGACGGCAAACTCACCGCGCAGTCGATTTCCGCCGGCAAGGATGGGGTGGCTCCGCCCATGTAGGGCCGTTGCCTGCGGGGTGGAGGATTCCGCTCCGGTTCTGCGCCGCCCAGGCTTGCATTGCCAAATGTTGCAGCACGCGGGTTGCGGTGGAAGTCGCCAAAGCCTTGGTTTACGGTTTCCGGTCGTTCAATGCGCCGGGAGTGCCTTATGGAAAAGTCGACGTTCAACCCAGCCAGTGTGTTCAATTCGCTGCAATACGGTTTCAGCCAGGCGGTGGAAGTGCGGGGCGGCCGACGCCTGCTGCTGTCCGGCCAGGTGGGGGTGGATGAGCAGGAGCGGACGGTCGGCCCCGGCCTGCGGGAACAGACCGAGCAGGCCTTCGACAACATCGCAAGCGTCCTGGCCGCGGCGGGCGGCCAGATGGCGGATGTGGTGATGCTGCGGATCTACATCGCCGAAGCCGCCCGCGACCAGCAGGATCACATCAGCGCGGTGCTGCTGGAGCGCTTTGCCAGCCAGCCGCCGGCGTCTTCGTGGATTATCGTCAGCGGCCTGTCCCTGCCTGAGTGGCTGATCGAGGTCGAGGCCGAGGCGGTGCTGGAGGAGCAGCATCAGGTGGCCACGGCGGCGTTGTTCAATCCGGCACGGGCGCTCTGAACTCGCCAGCAGGCATAAAAAAAGCGACCGCCCGGGTCGCTTTTTTCATTCACCCGCGAGTGGTCATTTGGCGTTGGTGTAGATCTGGTCGAAGATCCCGCCGTCGTTGAAGTGGGTCTTCTGCACGCTGCGCCAGTCGCCGAAGGTCTTCTCCACCGAGAGGAAGTCGACTTTCGGGAAGCGGTCGGTGTACTTGGCCAGCACCTTCGGGTCCCGTGGGCGCAGGTAGTTGTTGGCGGCGATTTCCTGGCCTTCCGGCGACCACAGGTACTTCAGGTATTCCTCGGCCGCGGCGCGGGTGCCTTTCTTCTCCACCACCTTGTCCACCACCGATACCGGCGGCTCGGCTTCGGCGGACACGCTCGGGTAGATCACCTCGAACTGATCGCGGCCGAATTCGCGGGCGATCATTTCCGCTTCGTTCTCGAAGGTCACCAGCACGTCGCCGATCTGGTTGGTCATGAAGGTGGTGGTGGCGGCGCGGCCACCGGTGTCCAGTACCGGCGCCTGCTTGAACAGCTTGCCGACGAAGTCCTTGGCCTTGTTCTCGTCGCCGCCGTTCTTCAGCACATAACCCCAGGCCGAGAGGTAGGTGTAGCGGCCGTTACCCGAGGTCTTGGGGTTGGGCACAATCACTTGCACGCCATCCTTGAGCAGGTCCGGCCAGTCCTTCAGGGCCTTGGGGTTGCCCTTGCGCACGATGAACACGGTGGCCGAGGTGAAGGGCGCGCTGTTGTCCGGCAGGCGCGTCACCCAGTTGTCCGGCACCAGTTTGCCGTTGTCCGCCAGGGCGTTGATGTCGGTGGCCATGTTCATGGTGATGACATCCGCCGGCAGGCCGTCGATCACCGAGCGCGCCTGTTTGCTGGA
The DNA here is from genome assembly GCF_001547895.1 of Pseudomonas sp. Os17. Taxonomy (NCBI): domain Bacteria; kingdom Pseudomonadati; phylum Pseudomonadota; class Gammaproteobacteria; order Pseudomonadales; family Pseudomonadaceae; genus Pseudomonas; species Pseudomonas sp. Os17. The sequence goes on from NZ_AP014627.1 coordinate 1,880,020, forward strand.
GCCGCCGAAGGACATCTGCAGGGTGATGTTCTCGTTGTGCTCGGCTTTCCAGTGTTTCTGGAAGGCGGCGTTGTAGTCCTTGTAGAAGTCGCGCATCACGTCGTAGGACACGTTGAGCAGGGTCGGTGCGGCCTGGGCGACGCTGCCCAGGGCCAGGCCGGCCGCCAGAAGCGAAGCGCTGAAGAGTTTTTTCACTGCACATTCCTTTTGTTCGAGAGTGAAGGCAATTTGCCGCCGACTATAGCCGGGGCGCTATATCTCTTTAAAGATTAAAAAGAACTTTGCTTATTCCAGTTTCTTGAACAGCGCGTTACCGCAGCGCGAGCAGAAGGCTGCGGACGGTTCGTGGCTGTTCTTGCGGCACACCGGACAGTCATGCTTGAGCTGTTCGCCACGCATGGCGCTGGCCAGTTCCGCGGTGAAGATCCCGGTGGGCACGGCGATGATCGAGTAACCGGTGATCATCACCATGGACGAGATCATCTGGCCGATCACGGTCTTGGGCACGATGTCGCCATAACCCACGGTGGTCAGGGTGACGATGGCCCAGTAGATGCCCTTGGGGATGCTGGTGAAGCCATGTTCCGGGCCTTCGACCACGTACATCAGGGTGCCGAACACCGTGACCAGGGTGCAGACGCTGAGCAGGAACACCAGGATCTTCTGCTTGCTGCCGCGCAGGGCGTCCAGCAGGTAATGGGCCTGTTTCAGGTAGGGCGCCAGTTTGAGCACCCGGAAGATCCGCAGCATGCGGATGATACGGATGATCAGCAGGTACTGGGCGTCGCTGTAGTACAGGGCGAGGATGCCGGGGACGATCGCCAGCAGGTCCACCAGGCCATAGAAACTGAAGGCGTAGCGCAGCGGCTTGGGCGAGCAGTACAGGCGCAGGCCGTACTCGATGGCGAAGATCAGGGTGAAGCCCCATTCGATGCAGGCCAGGACGTTGGCGTAGTTGCTGTGTACCTCGTCGATGCTGTCGAGGATCACGATCACCAGGCTTGCGAGGATGATCAGCAGCAGGGCGGTGTCGAAGCGCCTTCCAGCCACCGTATCGGTCTGGAAGATCATCACGTAGAGGCGCTGGCGCCAGTTGTCGCTATTACCCATGGAAGTCGCCTGAATCAAAGATCAGCGCAGCCTAGGGGGAGAGGCCGGGGGAGCGCAAGGTGTGTTGTCCCGGGGTGTGCGATCCAGGACCCGGGTGGCGGCATGCACCAGCCAGCAGGCGATGACGAAGGGCGCGGTGAGGGGGGCAAGGCCCAGGCTGACGATCTCGGGGGTGATCAGCAGTGCCAGCGACATCCCCGCCAGGGGCCGCCACGGAGCACGGGCCTGCTGGCCCAGGGCCAGGGCCGCCAGCGCGCTGTTGTAGCCGGCCAGGCCCAACAGGGCCTGGCCCTGTTGCTGCTGCCACAGTGCCAGGGCCAGGCCGCAGGCCGAGCCGACCAGGGCCCAGGTCGCCGCCCGGCGGTTGGCCAGCAGCAGTCCGAGGAGTATCAGCAGTCCGGCCAGCGGCTGGCCGAGAAACATGATCTGGCCCAGGCCCTGGAGCAGGCCGCCCAGCAGGCTCGACAGCGACAGCTCGGGCACTGCCGGGGGGAGGGGCGCCTGGGGTTGCATCAGGCTCAGCAACAGCCAGCCAAGGCCGACGAAGGGCGCGGTATAGGCCGGCAGGCTGCGCGGCTGGCGAGCGCGCTTGAGCCATTGCTGGGTGAGGATCGCGCTGAGGCCGGCGGCGGCGATGATCAGCGGCGGCAGCAGCACCGACCAGGGCAGGTACAGGCTCAGCAGCAGACCCAGGAGCACACCGTTATAGCTGAAGAGCCCGGCTTGCCGGTCGGCCTTGGCGTAGCCCCGGCGTTGTGCCGTGAGCAGTCCGGCCAGGGCGCCAAGCAGGGCGCCCCCGAGTTGGGCCGGGGCGCCGATCAGGATCGCCAGCAGGCACAACAGGCCGCACAGCGGATGGCGCTGGAGGAAAATCTGACTGAAACCGTTGAGCAAGGCAGTGGCCCAGTCGGGGCAGAAGGCGTTGAAAGACTGTGCAGGCATGGTGGAAATCGATGGATGCGGCGACTACCGCGTGCAGCGCTCGCTCCGAGTGGCCGCCTCTTCGGGCGGCTTCCTGCAGGTCGAGTGCGCTGCGGGGCAGTGGCGGCGGGTCAGAGAAGGGTTTCGACACGCAGGGAGTTGGTGGTCCCCGGCTGGCCGAACGGCACGCCGGTGGTGATCACCACGGTATCGCCGCGCTTGGCCAGGCCCTGGGCCTGGGCGATTTCCAGGGCCGTGGCACACACCTCGTCCACCTGGCGCAGGCGGTCATTGACCACCGAGTGCACGCCCCAGGTCAGGGTCAGGCGGCGCGCGGTGGCCAGGTTCGGCGTCAGGTTGAGGATGGGCACCGATGGCCGTTCCCGGGCGGCACGCAGGGTCGAGCTGCCCGATTCGCTGTAGTTCACCAGCACCGCCACCGGCAGGATGCTGCACACCCGGCGGATCGCGCAGCTGATGGCGTCGGACACCGTCGCCTCGGCCTGGGGCCGGCTGACATCCAGTTGGGTCTGGTAGTCGGGACCGCTCTCCACCTGGCGGATGATCTTGCCCATCATCTGCACCGCTTCCAGCGGGTACTCGCCGGAGGCGGTTTCCGCCGACAGCATCACCGCATCGGCGCCTTCGGCCACGGCGTTGGCCACGTCGGTGACCTCGGCCCGGGTCGGCGCGGGCGAAAAGCGCATCGATTCCAGCATCTGGGTGGCCACCACCACGGGTTTGCCCAGCTGGCGACAGGTGCCGATGATGGTTTTCTGGATCTGCGGCACGCTTTCCGCCGGCACCTCCACCCCCAGGTCGCCCCTGGCCACCATGATCGCGTCGCTCAGTTCGGCGATTTCCCGTAGTTGGGTCACCGCTGAAGGTTTTTCGATCTTGGCCATCAGGTAGGCCTTGTCGCCGATCAGCGTGCGGGCTTCACGGATGTCTTCCGGGCGCTGCACGAAGGACAGCGCCACCCAGTCCACCCCCAGCTCCAGGCCGAAGCTCAGGTCGCGGCGGTCCTTGGCGGTCAGTGGGCTGAGGTCGAGCACGGCCTGGGGCACGTTGACGCCCTTGCGGTCCGACAGCTCGCCGCCATTGAGCACGGTGGTCTCGATGGCGTCGGCGTGCTTGGCGATGACCCGCAGGCGCAGCTTGCCGTCGTCCAGCAGCAGGTCCATGCCCGGCTCCAGCGCGGCGATGATTTCCGGGTGCGGCAGGCTGACCCGCTCGGCGTTGCCCGGGGTCGGGTCGAGGTCCAGGCGCAGCGCCTGACCCCGCACCAGTTGCACCTTGCCTTCGGCGAAGGTGCCGACCCGCAGTTTCGGTCCCTGCAGGTCCATGAGGATGCCCAGGGGATAGTTCAGTTCGCGTTCGATCTGGCGAATCCACTCATAGCGCTGCGCATGATCGGCGTGGCTGCCGTGACTGAAGTTGAGCCGGAAGATGTTGACTCCGGCCTGCACCAGTTCACGGATGTCCTCGATGCCGTCGATGGCCGGACCCAGGGTGGCGAGGATTTTGACCTTCTTGTCAGGCGTCATGTTTGGGGCTCTCGAGAATCAGGATGGCGCGGAAGTCGTTGACGTTGGTGCGGGTCGGCTCGGTGACGATCAGGTCGCCCAGCGCGGCGAAGTAGCCGTAGCCATTGTTGTTGTCCAGCTCGTCGCTGGCGCTCAGGCCCAGGGCTGCGGCGCGGGCGTAGCTGTCCGGGGTCATGATGGCCCCGGCGTTGTCTTCGGAGCCGTCGATGCCGTCGGTATCACCGGCCAGGGCGTAGATGCCCGGGTAGCCCTTGAGGCTGTCGGTAAGGCTCAGGAGGAACTCGGCATTGCGTCCGCCACGGCCATTGCCGCGCACGGTGACCGTGGTTTCGCCGCCGGAGAGGATCACGCAGGGCGCCGCCAGCGGCTGGCCGTGCAAGGCCACCTGGCGGGCAATGCCGGCGTGAACCTTGGCCACCTCGCGGGATTCGCCCTCCAGGTCGCCGAGGATCAGTGGGCTGTAGCCGGCCTGGCGGGCTTTCACCGCGGCGGCTTCCAGGGATTGCTGCGGCCTTGCGATCAGTTGGAAGTGGCTGCGCTCCAGGCACGGGTCGCCGGGCTTGACGGTTTCCGACTCGGGGCTCTGCAACCAGCTGCGCACGGCCGCCGGGACGTCGATGTCGTAGCGCTTGAGAATCGCAAGGGCCTCGGCCGAGGTGCTCGGGTCGGCCACTGTCGGGCCGGAGGCGATGACTGTCGCCAGATCGCCGGGTACATCGGATATCGCGTAGGTGTAGACCGTGGCCGGCCAGCAGGCCTTGGCCAGTCGGCCGCCCTTGATCGCCGAGAGGTGCTTGCGCACGCAGTTCATCTCGCCGATGGTGGCGCCGGACTTGAGCAGGGCCTTGTTGATGGCTTGCTTGTCCGCCAGGGTGATGCCGGCGGCGGGCAGGGCCAGCAGGGCTGAACCGCCACCGGACAGCAGGAAGATCACCCGGTCCTGTTCCGACAGGTTGCTGACCAGCTCCAGCACCCGCTTGGCCACGGCCAGGCCGGCGGCGTCGGGCACCGGGTGGGCGGCCTCGACCACTTCGATCCTGGTGCAGGGGGCGCCGTGGCCGTAGCGGGTAACCACCAGCCCGCTGACTTCGCCCTGCCAACTGTGCTCCACCACCTGGGCCATGGCCGCCGCGGCCTTGCCGGCACCGATGACGATCACTCGACCGCTGCGGTCGCTGGGGAGATGGGCTTGCAGTGCCTGTTGCGGATGGGCGGCGTCGATGGCTGTGGCGAACAGCTCACGAAGGAATTGTTGCGGATCGACCGACATGGCGGGCTCCCGGATTTCTTGTTATGGGGGGCTTGAAGCGGGTGTAGCCGCCACCTCAGGCGGCGACAAGGTCGGCAGGGCCGGTCCCTGGCCCGCCGTGAGGCGTGACCTGCGAACCTTGGTACAGCCTGGGGCAGCGGCTACATAGGGGGGTTATTTTTTCTCGCGGATCGAGAAGTTGGCCATGTGTTCCAGGCCCTTGATCAGCGCCGAGTGGTCCCAGTTGGCGCCACCGATGGCGCTGCAGGTGCTGAACACTTGCTGGGTACCGGCGGTGTTGGGCAGGTTGATGCCCAGCTCGCGGGCGCCGCTGAGGGCCAGGTTCAGGTCCTTCTGGTGCAGGTTGATGCGGAAGCCCGGATCGAAGGTGCCCTTGATCATCCGCTCGCCGTGCACTTCGAGGATCTTCGAGGAGGCGAAGCCGCCCATCAGTGCTTCACGCACCTTGGCCGGGTCGGCGCCGTTCTTCGCGGCGAACAGCAGGGCTTCGGCCACCGCCTGGATATTCAGGGCGACGATGATCTGGTTGGCCACCTTGGCGGTCTGGCCGTCACCGTTGCCGCCGACCAGGGTGATGTTCTTGCCCATGCTCTGGAACAGCGGCAGGGCGCGTTCGAAGGCCTGGCTGTCGCCGCCGACCATGATGCTCAGGGTCGCGGCCTTGGCCCCGACTTCGCCGCCGGACACCGGGGCGTCCAGGTACTGTGCGCCTTTCTCGTTGATCTTGGCGGCGAAGGCCTTGGTCGCGGTGGGGGAGATGGAGCTCATGTCGATGACGATCTTGCCCTTGCCGATCCCGGCGGCAACGCCGTCGGCACGCAGCAGCACGTCTTCGACCTGGGGCGTATCGGGCACCATGATGATGACGAATTCGGCTTCCTGGGCCACTTCCCGGGGCGAGGCCAGGGCCACGGCGCCGGCGGCGATCAGGTCGGCCGGGGCCTTGCCGTGGTGTTCCGAGAGCAGCAGCGAGTGACCGGCTTTCTGCAGGTTGGCGGCCATGGGGTGACCCATGATGCCGGTGCCGATAAATCCGATTTTAGCCATGATAAAAATCCTCTATTCAACGGGGCCTTGCAGGAGCTGGCTGGCCAGCGCAGGTGGCCGCAAGGGCGCTGCAAGGCTTGCGGGCCTGTTCGCCGGCAAGCCGGCTCCTACGCAGGTCCAGGTTCAGATTGCGTTGTGGGTTTTCAGCCAGCCAAGGCCGGCCTCGGTGGTGGTCAGCGGCTTGTACTCGCAGCCGACCCAGCCCTGGTAGCCGATGCGGTCCAGGTGCTCAAAAAGGAAGCGATAGTTGATCTCGCCGGTGCCGGGTTCGTTGCGTCCAGGGTTGTCTGCCAGCTGGATGTGGTTGATCTGGCTCAGATGGCTGGCCATGGTCCGGGCCAGGTCGCCCTCCATGATTTGCATGTGGTAGATGTCGTACTGCAGGTACAGGTTGGCGCTGCCCACCTGTTCGCGGATCGACAGCGCCTGGGCGGTGTTGTTGAGGTAGAAGCCGGGAATGTCGCGGGTGTTGATGGCCTCCATCACCAGCTTGATGCCCACCGCCTGCAGCTTGTCGGCGGCGTACTTGAGGTTGGCGACGAAGGTTTTTTCCAGCAGGGCTTCATCGGCGCCTTGTGGGCGGATGCCCGCCAGGCAGTTGACCTGGGTGTTGCCCAGGACCTGGGCGTAGGCGATGGCCAGGTCGACGCCGGCACGGAACTCCTCGACCCGATCGGGCAGGCAGGCGATACCGCGCTCACCCTTGGCCCAGTCACCGGCCGGCAGGTTGAACAGCACCTGGGTCAGGCCGTGGGCATCGAGTTGCGCCTTGATCTCGGCGGAGCTGAATTCGTAGGGAAACAGGTATTCGACACCGCTGAAGCCGGCATCGGCGGCGGCCTTGAAGCGGGCGAGGAAATCCTGTTCGGTGAACAGCATGGACAGGTTGGCGGCAAAACGCGGCATGGTGGTCTCCTGTGAAGCGGTGAAGCCTGTGGCGGGCGCCAAGGTGGCAGTCGGGCTGCCCCGGCGACCTCTCTGGACAAGAGGGCGCCCGGGGCAATCCCGGCAGGTTCGGTGAACCCGATGACAGCCTGTGGCAGCGGCTCCAGGGGTTAGTCGAGCAGGGAAATCGCGGTAGGGGCGTCGTTGCCCACCAGCGCCAGGTCTTCGAACTCGTTGACCGCGTTGATCTCGGTGCCCATGGAAATGTTGGTCACCCGCTCCAGGATGATTTCCACCACCACCGGTACCTTGTAGGTCTGGAGCATTTCCTGGGCCTGGCGCAGGGCCGGCTGGATGTCCTTGGGTTCGAACACCCGCAGGGCCTTGCAACCCAGGCCTTCGGCGACCGCCACGTGGTCGACGCCGTAGCCGTTGAGTTCCGGCGCGTTGAGGTTGTCGAAGGACAGCTGCACGCAGTAGTCCATGTCGAAGCCGCGTTGGGCCTGACGGATCAGCCCCAGGTAGGAGTTGTTCACCACCACATGGATGTAGGGCAGGTTGAACTGGGCGCCTACCGCCAGCTCTTCGATCATGAACTGGAAGTCGTAGTCGCCGGACAGCGCCACCACCTGGCGATTCGGGTCGGCCTTGACCACGCCCAGGGCCGCGGGAATGGTCCAGCCCAGCGGGCCGGCCTGGCCGCAGTTGATCCAGTGGCGCGGCTTGTAGACGTGGAGGAACTGCGCGCCGGCAATCTGCGACAGGCCGATGGTGCTGACGTAGCAGGTGTCCTTGCCGAACACCTGGTTCATCTCTTCGTACACGCGCTGCGGCTTGACCGGCACGTTGTCGAAGTGGGTCTTGCGGTGCAGGCTGGCCTTGCGCTGCTGGCAGTCATGCAGCCAGGCGCTGCGGTCCTTGAGCTTGCCGGCGGTCTGCCACTCGCGGGCCACTTCCAGGAGCACGGTCAGGGCGCTGCCGGCGTCGGAGACGATGCCCAGGTCCGGGGTGAATACCCGGCCGATCTGGGTTGGCTCGATGTCCACGTGGATGAACTTGCGGCCTTCGGTGTAGACGTCCACCGAGCCGGTGTGGCGGTTGGCCCAGCGGTTGCCGATGCCCAGCACGGCGTCGGACTTGAGCAGGGTGGCGTTGCCGTAGCGATGGGAGGTCTGCAGGCCGACCATGCCCACCATCTGCGGGTGATCGTCGGGGATGCTGCCCCAGCCCATCAGGGTCGGGATCACCGGAATGCCGGTCAGCTCGGCGAACTCCACCAGCAGCTCGCTGGCATCGGCGTTGATCACGCCGCCACCGGCCACCAGCAACGGACGCTCGGCCTGGTCCAGCAGGGCCAGGGCTTTCTCGGCCTGGACTCGGGTCGCGCTTGGCTTGGCCAGGGGCAGGGGCTGGTAGGCGTCGATGTCGAACTCGATTTCCGCCATCTGCACGTCGAACGGCAGGTCGATCAGTACCGGGCCGGGGCGGCCGGAGCGCATTTCGTAGAAGGCTTTCTGGAAGGCGTAGGGCACCTGGCCCGGCTCCAGCACAGTGGTGGCCCACTTGGTCACCGGCTTGACGATGCTGGTGATGTCCACTGCCTGGAAGTCTTCCTTGTGCAGGCGGGCGCGGGGGGCCTGGCCGGTGATGCAGAGAATCGGGATCGAGTCGGCCGAGGCGCTGTACAGACCGGTGACCATGTCGGTGCCGGCCGGGCCGGAGGTGCCGATGCACACGCCGATGTTGCCGGCCTTGGTGCGGGTGTAGCCCTCGGCCATGTGCGAGGCGCCTTCAACGTGGCGGGCGAGGACGTGATCGATGCCGCCGACCTTCTGCAGCGCGGAATACAGCGGGTTGATGGCGGCACCCGGGATGCCAAAAGCGGTATCGACCCCTTCGCGGCGCATCACCAGAACGGCGGCTTCGATTGCTCTCATTTTGCTCATGGTTTTGTGCCTCTTACGTTTTGTAATTGTATACAAGTGGCTTTCCGCAAAGTGTATTCACGGCGAGCGACGCAGGTCAATTGATTTTCTTGAACTACAGTTGCTTTTGCGCAAGCCCCGATAAACCGGCGTCCATTTGTCGCACGTACCGACTTTTGCGATTTATTGTATACAAAATACAAATTCATTGTGTTCTATTTGTCGTATCGGACTTCTCCTACAAGAAGCTTCCCTCGGGCTTTCTCAATAACAAGATAAGGACGGCACCCATGAGCGCTTTAACCTTGAAAGTCGCAGTCAACCTGGCCAATCAGGCCATCAGTGCGGGGCGCCAGATCAGCGCGGCGCCCCTGACCATCGCCGTGTTGGACGCCGGTGGCCATCTGGTGACCCTGCAACGCGAGGACGGCGCGAGCTTGCTGCGTCCGCAGATCGCCATCGGCAAGGCCTGGGGCGCGATTGCCCTGGGCAAGGGGTCGCGCCTGCTGGCCCTGGACGCGCAGCAGCGCCCGGCGTTCATCGGTGCGTTGAATGGCCTGGGGCAGGGCAGCGTGGTGCCGGCACCGGGCGGGGTGCTGATTCGGGATCAGGCGGGGGCGGTGATTGGGGCGATCGGCATCAGTGGCGATACCTCGGACATCGACGAGCAATGCGCCATCAGCGCGATCGAAGCTCAGGGCCTGGCGGCGGACGCCGGCGTCAGCGCGTAGTCCTCAACCTTGCGGGCCCGGCCCCGGCCTGTAGCCGCTGCCGAGCCCGCGAGGCTGCGAAAAGGTCCGCAGGACCTTGCTGGTGTCTTGATATTTCTGCGCGCAGTTTGCAGCAACAACAGAAATGCACGGGAAGGGGCACAAACGCGATCAGCGATCCGGTTCGCAGCCCTTGAGCACCAGGCGGATGATGGTCTGCGCCGCGGCCTCGTAGTCTTCTTCGGTGAGCTTGGCCTTGCCGGTGACCACCGAGATCTGCCAGTCGAAGTCGGCGTAGGTCTGGGTCGCGGCCCAGATGCTGAACATCAGGTGGTTGGGGTCGAGCGGGGCGATCAGGCCGCGATCGATCCAGGTCTGGATGCATTCGATGTTGTGCTTGGCCTGGGCGTTGAGCTGTTCCACCTGCTCCGGGCTCAGGTGCGGCGCGCCATGCATGATTTCGCTGGCGAACACTTTGGAGGCGAACGGCAGGTCGCGGGAGATGCGGATTTTCGAGCGGATGTAGCCGCTGAGCACTTCGCTGGGCACGCCATCGGCATTGAACGGCGTGGAGGCCTGGAGAATCGGTTCGATGATGCTTTCCAGCACCTCGCGATAGAGGTTTTCCTTGGACTTGAAGTAGTAGTAGACGTTGGGTTTGGGCAATCCGGCCTTGGCGGCGATGTCGCTGGTCTTGGTCGCGGCAAAGCCCTTGTCGGCAAACTCTTCGCTGGCGGCCCGCAGGATCAGTTCTTTATTGCGCTCGCGGATGGTGCTCATAAACCGGGGGATTCCTTGCCTGTTCGGGCGGTTGCGCATGGTAGCACCGGCTTTGCGAGAGGCTCAAGAATGCCGGGTAGGGCCTGCTTTTCCTGCTTGCGCGCGCTCGCTGCACGGTCGGTGGCGCGGTATGCTGCGCGCCTCATTTTCATGCAGGAAGCCTGGCCCATGGCAGGAAGCAGTTTGCTGGTATTGATCGACGACATCGCCGCGGTACTCGATGACGTGGCCTTGATGACCAAGATGGCGGCGAAGAAGACCGCCGGCGTATTGGGCGACGATCTGGCACTTAACGCTCAGCAGGTTTCCGGGGTGCGCGCCGAGCGGGAACTCCCCGTGGTCTGGGCAGTGGCCAAGGGCTCGTTTCGCAACAAGTTGATCCTGGTGCCGGCGGCCCTGGCCATCAGTGCCCTGGCGCCCTGGCTGGTGACGCCGTTGCTGATGGTCGGTGGTGCCTACCTGTGTTTCGAAGGCTTCGAGAAGCTGGCGCACAAGTACCTGCCCCACGGCGACGATGCGGCCGAACATGAGCAGACCTTACAGGCGCTGGCAGACCCTCAGGTGGATCTGGTGGCCTTTGAGAAGGACAAGATCAAGGGCGCGATCCGTACCGATTTCATCCTTTCCGCAGAAATCATCGCCATCACCCTGGGTACGGTGGCGGGTGCTTCCCTGAGCCAGCAGGTGGTGGTGCTGTCGGGGATTGCGATCGTCATGACCATTGGTGTCTATGGCCTGGTGGGCGGCATCGTCAAGCTGGACGACCTGGGACTGTGGCTGGCGCAGAAGCCGGGCGCCCTGGCCAGGGGTATCGGCGGCGCTATTCTGCGGGCAGCGCCCTGGATGATGAAGAGCCTGTCGGTGATCGGTACGGCGGCGATGTTCATGGTCGGCGGCGGCATCCTCACCCACGGCGTGCCTGCCGTGCATCATCTGATCGAAGGTCTGGCCCAGCGCAGCGCCGGGTTCATCGGCGGCGCCTCGGTGATCATGCCGACCCTGCTCAATGCGGTGGCCGGGATTATTGCTGGCGCAGTGGTGCTGCTGGCCGTGAGCCTGATTGGCAAGGGCTGGCGTGCGCTGCGCGGCTGAGGCCTGACTCACCCCGTGGCTGTTATGACAGCCAGCGGCTTGGCGTAGAGCGATTGATGGCGCCCGCGATGCCCGGTGAACTGCACTTGCGTGGGTTGTGCTGTGAGGATGTGTCGCCCCGCCGGATGGCGGGGCGAGGCGGGATTACTCGGCGATCTGCAGCTTGCGCGCTTCGGTGTACACGTAGCGCACTTTTTCGTACTCGAACGGCGAGTTCAGCTGGCCATAGCGGAAGCTGGTCTGGTAACGCTTGTCGACCCCGCGCAGGACCCAGATTTCCGGATGATTGCTGCTGACTTCCGAAACGTTGAGGAAGTTGATCGCCGATTCGGTGGTGTAGTCCACCGCCAGCCCCGCGGTGTCCCGCAGGTTCGACGGACCGAGGATCGGCAGCACCAGATAGGCCCCCGCGGGCACGCCATAGAAGCCCAGGGTCTGGCCGAAATCTTCGGTTTGGCGCGGCAGGCCCATCTTGGTCGCCGGGTCCCACAGGCCGGCGACACCGATGGTGGTGTTGAGCAGCAGGCGCGCGGTGGTTTCCATCGAGCGCTGGCCCTTGAACTGCAACAGGCTGTTGACCAGGTTGGGCACGTCACCGAGGTTGTTGAAGAAGTTGCTCACTCCGCTGCGCAGGAAGCCCGGTGTCACATAGCGGTAGCCGTCCACCACCGGCAGGAACACCCACTGGTCGAAGCGGTAGTTGAAGTGGTAGACCCGACGGTTCCAGGACTCCAGCGGGTCGTAGACATTCAGCGCATTGAGGGTTGAACGCTCGAATTCGCGCTGGTCCAGCCCCGGGTTGAACTTGAGCCTCTTCAACGGCTCGGTGAAGCCGTCGGGATCGGGCGTGACCGGGGTGTTGGCCTTGCTGTTGTCGGCTTGGGCATAGCCTGCGCAGAACAACGCAGCGATAAGCAGGAGATGTTTAGCCACGGAAGAACTCCAGCATGGCGTCGCTGTTGACGCGGTAGTTGAGGTTGCCGCAATGGCCGCCATGGGGGTAGACGGTCAGGCGGTCGCCAAAGGTCTTGCGCAGGAAGCCCAGGTCGCCAGGGCCGAGGATCACGTCGTCGGCGTTGTGCATCACGGCAATCTTCGGGCTGGCCTTGAGGTAGTCCTGCAGGGCGTAGAGGCTCACCTGGTCGATCAGTTGCAGCAGGCTTCCGCCGTCGGTGCGGGCGCGCCACATGGGGATCACCTGCTCGGTCAGGTAGCAGTCGAAGTCGCACTGCAGGGCGCGCTTGAGAAACGGCGTGAGGCTGGTGCCTTCGCGGATCGGGTACTTGGGCGGGGTGATCAGGCCACGACGGTTGATCAGGTCCGAGGTGAAGGCGATGTCCGCCGCCGAGAAGCGGAAGGAGGTGCCGATCAGCATCGCCATCTGTTCATTGCTCAAGTGCTGCTTGGACTGCTGGAAGTCATAGAGCAGGGCATCGTTGAGGTCGATATAGCCCTTCTGCTGGAAATAGCGGGTCAGCTTGCCCAGCACCAGTTCATAGAAGGTGGTGCTGTTGTTGATGCCCTTGACCTCGGTTTGCACCAGCTTGTCGAGGTTGGTGATCGAGGTGTAGAGGTTGACCGGCGGGTTGAGCAGCAGGACTTTCTTGAAGTTGAAGCTGCGCCGGGTCTCGTCCAGCTTGCTGACGAACGCGGCGTCCAGGGCGCCGAGGCTGTAGCCGGTGAGGTAGAACTCGGTGATCGGCAGCTTGGGGTGCTGGGCGCGCACGGCCTGCATGACCCGGTACATGTCTTCGGCGTCTTCCTGGGTCACCCCGGGGGTGGCGAAGCGCGAGGCGGCGCTGATGAAGTCGAAACTGGTGGGCGAGGACAGCTGCACCACGTGGTAGCCGGCCTTGTAGTAGAGCTTCTTCAGGTATTCGTTGAGGCTGCTGTCATAGCGCGCCCCGGTGCCGGCGATCAGGAAGATCAGCGGCGCGGCGTGATCCTGGGTGGCGATGCGGTAGGTGAGTTTCTTCACCGCCCAGAAGTTGTCCGGGAGGATGAACTCGCGTTCCGGGCGCAGGGTCAGGCTGTAGTCCGACTGGCGGATGTCCTCGTTTGCGGGCAGTTCCGGGCGCAACTCCGGCGGCGTGGTGGCGATGGTGGCTTCGAACGGGTTGGTCAGCGGGTAGCCATAGCTGGCCGGGTCGACATCGACCGCCAGCGCGGACGCACTCAGGATAAGGCCGCCAAGCAGGGCAGCGAAGCGCAAGGAACGAAGCATGACTGTATCCCTAGAAGGAAGGTGCCGAATGAGGTTTGCAGGCTATGACCACCGCGCTGCTGCCGAAGTGCCATGGGGTGGCACAAATTTCCCCTGCCGCAGGCGTGTCGAAGGTTGCTGGTAGGCGGACGATACACGTTGCCACTATTTGCTGAACAGTTATCTGTGCGTCGCCCTTGCCAAGCGTTGGTGGAGGATTATGCTGGGCGCCGTTTTGACTATTCGGAGTGTTCCATGTCTCGCCGCTTGCCCGTGATCGTGCTGCTCATCGTCCTGCCGTTGTGGCTGGCCGCCAGTTATGGCTTGCGCTACGGCTTTATGGAGGATGCGCGCTGGGTGGGCGCCTGTGTCGAGGAGGCCGCGCGCTGGGAATGCTCGCTGCGTTCCAGCCTGGGCTGGATGATCCACTTCAAGGTGCTGGGCTGGAGCGCCCTGGGTACCGCGCTGCTGGCATTTGTCCTGCCGGGGCGCAGCGGCTGGTGGCTGGCGGTGCTGGCGTTGCTGGCCGGCATTCCGGCCCTGGCGTTGTACAACACCACCTTGGCGGTGTTCGCGGTGGTGATTGGTGCATTGCGTCTGGTGCGGGCTGCGTGATCCTGAAGTGGCGGCCGCGGGCGCAATCCAGGCGTCCCGCGGCCAACAGGCCAAGATTCAGGCGAGACGGGCCCTGAGGCTGCGCCACAGCGCGGCCACCATCAGCAGGCTGACCAGGGCCCAGCCCCAGGCCTGTTGGTTGGCCAGGCCTTCCTGGTACAGCTGGGGAGCGATGCCGGCACCCAGGATAAAGGTCAGCAGGGCAATTTCGCGGCGCGGGACGCGGACCGGGCGGCACAGGTAGACCAGCGCCGGCAGCACCAGGGCCGCGCTGGGGAAGCTGCGGTAGCGTGGGTCGAACACCAGTTCCAGCATCATGACTGCAGCGGCGAAGCCCGCTGCCGCCAGAAGCCAGCCGGCCCGTTGTTCCAGGGCGTTGAAGGCCCGTTGGCGCCAGCCTTGGCGAGGGCTCAGTGTCAGTGCGGCGTGGCTCAGAACCAGCAGGTTCAGGCCCAGCAGCAAGGCGGCCCACACCCACTCCCCGGTGAAACGGCTGGTGACCCGTGCCAGTTCGGCCCAGGTGCCGATGGCGCAGGCCGCCAGCGCCCCCAGTAGCGGCAGCAGCAGTGCCGCGCGCCGGGTCCGGACCGGTCCGCCCAGCACCAGGGTGCCGAGGAAGATCACGCCGCCCACGCCCAGCCACAGCGGCCAGTAAGGCAGGTTGGAAACCGGGCCGGCGAGGATGCCCTTGTCCTGGCGATCGGCGTCGAACAGTCCCCAGTAGCCGCCCACCGCACCTTCGCTGGCGCGTTTCCAGGGTTGGTCGAAGGCTTCGATCAAGTTGTAGTGCCAGCCGTTGTGCTCTGCCAGGGCCACGAAGCCGCGAATGAACTTGGCTTCGTTGACCCGGCTCGGCACTGCGGTTTCGCGCTGGCGGCCTTCGCTGGGCCAGCCGGTTTCACCGATCAGCACGTCCTTGGGGGCGAAACGGTTGCCGAACACCTGGCGCACCTCGGCCACGTGGTTGAGGGCGGCGTCGATGTTCGATGGATCGTCTTCCCAATAGGGCAGCAGGTGGATGGTGAGGAAGTCCACCGCCGGGGCGATTTCCGGGTGCTTGAGCCAGAACTCCCAGACGTCGGCGTAGGTCACCGGCTGCTTGACCCCGGCCTTGACCTTGAGAATCAGCCGCGCCAGTTGGGCGCCGGTGACTTCCTTGCGCAGCAGGGCTTCGTTGCCGACGATCACCGCG
This sequence comes from Pseudomonas sp. Os17, assembly GCF_001547895.1. Classification (NCBI taxonomy): domain Bacteria; kingdom Pseudomonadati; phylum Pseudomonadota; class Gammaproteobacteria; order Pseudomonadales; family Pseudomonadaceae; genus Pseudomonas; species Pseudomonas sp. Os17. Next base: position 1,895,317 of record NZ_AP014627.1, read on the forward strand.
CTGACCACGTCCGGGTTGGCGTTGGCCGAGGCGATCAGCAGGTCGACTTCTTTTTCGGTGTCCACCGGGTTGCTGTTGACCCAGGCGCCGATCATCAGCTTCAGGCCGTGCTTGCGCGCCAGCTCGGGCAGGGCTTCGAGTCCGGTCATGGAGTAGGTGCGGATGCATTCGAACCGTGTGGCCAGCAGCGCCAGGTCGGCATCCATGCGCTCGGGGCGCAGTGCGAACGGCTGGTCGAAGGGCGACTGATCCTTGTCGAACGGCGTGTAGGACGCACATTGCAGTTTGTGGCTGGCGCTGGCGACGTCGGGCAGATGCACTGGCTGGCCAAGGCCGTACCAGTAGCCGCAAAGGGCCAGCAGGCCGATCAGGCAGGCAAACAGATAAGCAGGGAAGGGGAAGCGGGCGGAGGCGGACATGGTCAGGCCATAGCAGAACAAAGCCCGGCATCTTACCCGTATTTGTCCGGGGCTTGGTGGTCGGCATGCTGTAGCCATGCAAAGTTCGGGCGGGCCTGCGGCATGGGATCGGCGGCGGGCCGGTTAATGGCTATCTGATGTCGTTGCTGGTTGTCTTGAGGTCGCAGACAGAGCAGGTCGCGGGCGAAGGCAGGTTGATGATCGAAGCATCAGTACTCCGCTGATGATCGAACGCGTTCGCGGTGAGGCGTGATGGGGGCGCTGTGCACCATAACCATACGTTGACGTGCCTGGCAGCCGCCTGGCACTGCACTATTCGGGGAAGTAACGATGAAGATGCGACGACTCTTAGGCGCAGGTGCCGCACTGGTACTTGCCATCAGCTCCACTCTGGCCAGTGCCGACAGCAAGACCCTGAGCATCGGCTACGTCGACGGCTGGTCCGACAGCGTGGCGACCACCTATGTGGCCGCGGAGGTGATCAAGCAAAAGCTCGGTTATGACGTCAAGCTGCAAGCGGTTGCGACTGGGATCATGTGGCAGGGCGTGGCCACCGGCAAGCTCGATGCCATGCTCTCGGCCTGGTTGCCGGTGACTCATGGTGAGTACTGGGCCAAGAACAAGGACAAGGTGGTGGACTATGGCCCCAACTTCAAGGACGCCAAGATCGGTCTGATCGTGCCCGAGTACGTCAAGGCCAAGACCATCGACGACCTCAAGACCGACACCAGCTTCAAGAACAAGATCGTTGGCATCGACGCCGGGTCCGGGGTGATGCTCAAGACGGATCAGGCGATCAAGGACTACGGCCTGGACTACAAGCTGCAGGCCAGTTCCGGTGCGGCGATGATCGCCGAGCTGACACGTGCCGAGGAAAAGCAGGAGTCCATCGCCGTGACGGGCTGGGTGCCGCACTGGATGTTCGCCAAGTGGAAGCTGCGTTTCCTTGAAGACCCGAAAGGCGTCTACGGCGCTGCTGAAACCGTCAACAGCATCGGCAGCAAGGGGCTGGAGAAGAAGGCGCCGGAAGTGGCGGCGTTCCTGAAGAAGTTCCAGTGGGCGTCCAAGGATGAAATCGGTCAGGTCATGCTGGCCATTCAAGACGGCGCAAAACCGGAGGCAGCGGCCAAGGACTGGGTTGGCAAGCACCCGGAACGCGTTGCCGAGTGGACGGCTAAATAGCCGCCAGGCGTCTAGATAGAGGGTCCCGGGGCCGCCCGCTGCTTGCAGCGGGCGGCCCTTGTTTTTTTCGCGGGGAAAATTGGCGAGCTGGCTAATGTCGTTCTAATACTAAGGTCGTCTGGAACCTGCTCCATAGCCGCATAGAGTGGACGAAGGTCTGTTGACGCTTGGTGGCGAGCCGCGTTGCTGGGCCAGCTTGTGCGAGGCAAGGCGCGGGATGCTGCCAATGGTTATTCCCTTGGCAAATCCCGCAACGCAGCCTCGCGCAAGTTGGCACGCAACCGAAGGGACGGGGTCCACTTGGTGCAGGGCTGCGTTTCTCGGAGCTTATTTGGAACAACCAAACTGCGCTCCTCGCGCCTTGCCCTGCACCAAGTGGATCACCGTCGCGGTCGTCACCAAGCGCCAACAGACCCTAGGTTCCACCTAAAATCTGTGCTGCGAGGATAAAAACAATGAACGACAGCATTTACCTCTCGATTCAAAACAGCCCGCGTTTCAAGGAGCTGGTCAGCAAGCGAGAGCGGTTCGCCTGGATTCTCTCGGCGATCATGCTTGGGCTTTACTCGGGTTTCATCCTGTTGATCGCCTATGGGCCCCAGATCCTGGGCGCCAAACTCAGTCCGACGTCATCCATCACCTGGGGTATTCCCATTGGTGTCGGCTTGATTGTCTCGGCCTTCGTCCTGACGGCCATCTATGTGCGACGCGCCAACGGTGAGTTCGACGAGCTGAACAACGCGATCCTGAAGGAGGCTCAGCAATGATCCGACGTCTATTCGCAGCACTCGGTCTTGCCGCTTTCGCTCCCGCCCTCTGGGCCGCAGACGCTTTGACAGGCGAAGTCCACAAGCAACCCCTCAACGTTTCGGCGATTGCCATGTTCGTGGTGTTCGTCGGGGCTACGTTGTGCATCACCTACTGGGCCTCCAAGCGCAACAAGTCGGCTGCCGACTATTACGCGGCGGGCGGCAAGATCACCGGCTTCCAGAATGGCCTGGCGATTGCCGGTGACTACATGTCCGCGGCGTCCTTCCTGGGGATTTCCGCCCTGGTGTTCACTTCCGGCTATGACGGCCTGATCTACTCCATCGGCTTCCTGGTGGGCTGGCCGATCATTCTGTTCCTGATCGCCGAGCGCCTGCGCAACCTGGGCAAGTACACCTTTGCCGACGTGGCGTCCTACCGCCTCGGGCAGACCCAGATCCGTACCCTGTCGGCCTGCGGCTCGCTGGTGGTGGTGGCGTTCTACCTGATCGCGCAGATGGTGGGTGCAGGCAAGCTGATCCAGCTGCTGTTCGGCCTCGACTACCACGTGGCGGTGATTCTGGTGGGGATCCTGATGTGCCTGTATGTGCTGTTCGGCGGCATGCTGGCCACCACTTGGGTGCAGATCATCAAGGCGGTGCTGCTGTTGTCCGGCGCGTCCTTCATGGCGCTGATGGTGATGAAGCACGTCAACTTCGACTTCAATACCCTGTTCTCCGAGGCGATCAAGGTTCACCCCAAAGGTGAGGCGATCATGAGCCCGGGCGGCCTGGTGAAGGATCCGATCTCGGCCTTCTCCCTGGGTCTGGCGCTGATGTTCGGTACCGCCGGCCTGCCGCACATCCTCATGCGCTTCTTCACCGTGAGCGATGCCAAGGAAGCCCGCAAGAGCGTGCTCTACGCCACTGGTTTCATCGGCTACTTCTACATCCTGACCTTCATCATCGGCTTTGGCGCGATCCTGCTGGTGAGCACCAATCCGGCCTTCAAGGATGCGGCGGGTGCCTTGCTCGGCGGTAACAACATGGCGGCGGTGCACCTGGCCAATGCGGTGGGTGGCAGCGTGTTCCTCGGCTTCATCTCGGCAGTGGCCTTCGCCACCATCCTGGCGGTTGTGGCGGGTCTGACCCTGGCGGGCGCCTCGGCGGTGTCCCACGACCTGTATGCCAGCGTGATCAAGAAGGGCAAGGCCAACGAGAAGGACGAGATCCGCGTTTCCAAGATCACTACCGTGGCCTTGGGTGTGCTGGCCATCGGCCTGGGCATTCTCTTCGAAAGCCAGAACATCGCGTTCATGGTGGGCCTGGCGTTCTCCATCGCCGCCAGCTGCAACTTCCCGGTACTGCTGCTTTCCATGTACTGGAAGAAGCTCACCACCCGCGGCGCCATGGTTGGTGGCTGGCTGGGCCTGGTCAGTGCGGTGGCGCTGATGGTCCTCGGTCCAACCATCTGGGTGCAGATCCTGCATCACGAGAAGGCGATCTTCCCGTATGAGTACCCGGCGCTGTTCTCGATGATCATCGCCTTCATCGGTATCTGGTTCTTCTCCATCACCGACAAGTCGGCTTCGGCAGTCAACGAGCGGGCCCTGTTCTTCCCGCAGTTCGTGCGTTCGCAGACCGGTCTGGGTGCCAGTGGGGCGGTGTCGCACTAAGCGAGAGGGTGGCATCGGCTTCTATATAGAAGCTGCGTAATGGCGAAATGCCTCGGTCGAGAGACCGGGGCATTTTTGTGTCCGCTCGTCCTGTACTACTGGCGCGGAGTTCGGGCGCAGGGTCGTAGGTGCGGGCTTGCCAGGCAAAGCGTATTTGAGGGGGGGAGGGAGTGCGGGGCTCTTCACCGGCAAACCGGGTACTGCGCTGTGTAGGGAGGGGAGGGCAGAAACAAATACGACCTCTGTTAGAGGCCGTATTCGGTGCAGCTAAGACGTGTGCGCAAGGCGGGTCTTATTTGCGGTCTTCCAGCTTGGTGATGTCGCGCGACTCGTAGCCGGTGTACAGCTGACGTGGACGGCCGATCTTGTAAGGGCTGGAGAGCATTTCTTTCCAGTGGGAGATCCAGCCGACGGTCCGCGCCAGGGCGAAGATCACGGTGAACATGCTGGTTGGAATGCCGATCGCCTTGAGGATGATCCCCGAGTAGAAGTCGACGTTCGGGTACAAGGAGCGTTCGATGAAGTACGGATCGGTCAGGGCGATCTCTTCCAGGCGCATCGCCAGTTCGAGCTGAGGATCGTTGTTGATGCCGAGCTCTTTCAGGACTTCGTCGCAGGTCTGCTTCATCACGGTGGCGCGCGGGTCGCGGTTTTTATACACGCGGTGACCGAAGCCCATGAGTTTGAACGGATCGTTCTTGTCCTTGGCCTTGGCGATGAACTTGTCGATGTTCGATACATCGCCAATTTCGTCGAGCATGGTCAGTACAGCTTCGTTGGCACCGCCGTGGGCAGGGCCCCAGAGCGCGGCGATACCGGCAGCGATACAGGCGAACGGGTTGGCGCCCGAAGAGCCGGCCAGGCGCACGGTGGAGGTCGAGGCGTTCTGTTCGTGGTCGGCGTGGAGGATGAAGATCCGGTCCATTGCCTTGGCCAGTACCGGGCTGATCGGTTTGATCTCGCACGGGGTGTTGAACATCATGTGCAGGAAGTTTTCCGCGTACGACAGGTCGTTGCGCGGATACATCATCGGCTGGCCCATGGAGTACTTGTAAACCATCGCAGCCAGGGTCGGCATCTTGGCGACCAGGCGCACGGCGGAAATTTCGCGGTGCTGCGGGTTATTGATGTCCAGGGAGTCGTGGTAGAACGCCGACAGGGCGCCGACTACGCCACACATCACCGCCATCGGGTGAGCGTCGCGGCGGAAGCCGTTGAAGAAGCTCTTCAGCTGCTCGTGAACCATGGTGTGGTTCTTTACGGTGCTGACGAACTGAGCCTTTTGTTCGGCGGTGGGCAGTTCACCGTTGAGCAGCAGGTAGCAGGTTTCCAGATAGTCCGACTTTTCAGCCAGTTGTTCGATCGGGTAGCCGCGATGCAGCAGAATGCCGTTGTCGCCGTCGATGTAGGTGATTTTCGACTCGCAGGAGGCGGTCGACATGAAACCCGGGTCAAAAGTGAAGCGGCCCGTGGCCGTCAGGCCCCGAACATCGATTACATCGGGACCAACGGTGCCGGTTAAAATGGGCAGCTCGACGGGGGCTGCGCCCTCGATGATCAACTGCGCTTTTTTGTCAGCCATGTGGCCTCCTATTTATGCTTGAAATCATCAGACAGACCCCCCACGCAGGGCCCGCACCACTATAGTGAGATAAATCTGAATGTCAATTTGCCTAAAGTCTTGTCCCAGAAGGCTTTGGGAGGGATTTTTTAGCGAAATTCACCGCCATTTACGCCTTTTATATGGCTAACGCAATCAGCTATTAGGGGAAGGCGTTTGCGTTGTCATTAGTAGCCTAACTGTCTATACTCGGCCACCGACCTCCGTAGGCTTCTGGGCCCGCTTTATTGGGGGTCGCACTCCCTGGGTAGTGGTTACCTGACCAGTGCACTCCCCAACAACTTTGCCCTGATTGTTAGGGGCTCTTCAGTGTGAAAAAAAGCCGTGAATAGCCAACGACCTGTAAACCTAGACCTAAGGACCATCAAACTCCCCATCACCGGCGTTACGTCGTTTCTTCACCGTGTTTCCGGCATCATCCTCTTCCTGGGCATCGGCATCATGCTTTATGCATTGAGCAAATCCCTGGGTTCCGAGGAAGGCTATGCCGAGGTGAAGGCGTGCTTGACCAGTCCGCTGGCCAAATTCGTTGCATGGGGCCTCCTGTCCGCCTTGCTGTATCACTTGGTGGCCGGTGTACGCCATCTGATTATGGACATGGGCATCGGTGAGACGCTGGAAGGCGGCAAGCTGGGCTCGAAAATCGTTATCGCCGTATCCGTGGTGGTAATCGTTCTGGCGGGAGTTTGGATATGGTAACCAGCGTTACGAACCTGTCGCGTTCGGGCCTTTATGACTGGATGGCACAACGTGTGTCTGCGGTCGTTCTCGCGGCTTATTTCATTTTCCTGATCGGATACCTCGTAGCGAATCCGGGCATTGACTACACCCAGTGGCATGGCCTGTTCGCAAACAACTGGATGCGTATCTTCAGTCTGCTGGCCATGGTGGCCCTGGGCGCTCACGCCTGGGTCGGCATGTGGACCATCTCGACTGACTACCTGACGCCGATGGCGCTGGGCAAGTCGGCGACAGCAGTGCGTTTCCTTTTCCAGGCAGTATGCGGCGTCGCGATGTTCGCTTACTTCGTCTGGGGTGTGCAGATTCTCTGGGGTATCTGATTCATGGCTAACATTCCAACCATTTCTTTCGACGCCATCATCATTGGCGGCGGCGGCGCCGGCATGCGTGCCGCACTGCAGCTGGCCCAGGGTGGCCACAAGACTGCCGTGATCACCAAGGTGTTCCCGACCCGTTCGCACACTGTGTCTGCCCAGGGCGGCATCACCTGCGCGATCGCCTCGGCGGACCCGAACGATGACTGGCGCTGGCACATGTACGATACCGTCAAGGGTTCCGACTACATCGGTGACCAGGACGCTATCGAATACATGTGTCAGGAAGGCCCGGCTGCGGTCTTCGAACTGGACCACATGGGTCTGCCGTTCTCCCGTACCGAAACCGGTCGTATCTACCAGCGTCCTTTCGGCGGTCAGTCCAAGGACTACGGCAAGGGCGGCCAGGCGGCTCGTACCTGCGCAGCTTCCGACCGTACCGGTCACGCGCTGCTGCACACCCTTTATCAGGGCAACCTGAAAGCCGGTACCACCTTCCTCAACGAGTGGTACGCAGTCGATCTGGTGAAGAACCAGGATGGCGCCTTTGTTGGCGTGATCGCTATCTGCATCGAAACCGGCGAAACCACCTACATCCGCTCCAAGGCCACCGTTCTGGCTACCGGCGGTGCAGGTCGTATCTACGCTTCCACCACCAACGCCCTGATCAACACCGGTGACGGTGTAGGCATGGCGCTGCGTGCCGGCGTTCCGGTGCAAGACATCGAAATGTGGCAGTTCCACCCGACCGGCATCGCCGGCGCCGGTGTACTGGTAACCGAAGGTTGCCGTGGTGAAGGTGGCTACCTGATCAACAAGCACGGCGAGCGTTTCATGGAGCGTTATGCTCCGAACGCCAAAGACCTGGCTGGTCGCGACGTTGTAGCGCGCTCCATGGTCAAGGAAATCATCGCCGGCAACGGCTGTGGCCCGAATGGCGACCACGTGATGCTCAAGCTCGATCACCTGGGCGAGGAAGTGCTGCACAGTCGCCTGCCTGGCATCTGCGAGCTGTCCAAGACCTTCGCCCACGTTGACCCGGTGGTTGCTCCGGTTCCGGTCGTTCCAACCTGCCACTACATGATGGGCGGCGTTGCCACCAACATTCATGGTCAGGCGATCACTCAGAACGCTGCTGGCGAAGACACTATCATCCCTGGCCTGTTTGCAGTGGGTGAAGTGGCTTGCGTATCGGTACACGGTGCCAACCGTCTGGGCGGCAACTCGCTGCTGGACCTGGTGGTGTTCGGTCGTGCAGCTGGCCTGCACCTGGAAAAAGCGCTGTCCGACGGTATCGAATACCGCGACGCCAGCGACACCGACGTCGACGTAGCCCTGAACCGCCTGGCCAAGCTCAACGAGCGCACCACCGGTGAAGACGTTGCAACCCTGCGTCGCGAGCTGCAGAGCTGCATGCAGAACTACTTCGGTGTATTCCGTACTGGCGAATACATGCAGAAGGGTATCGCCCAGCTGGCCGATCTGCGCGAGCGTATCGCCAACGTCAAGATCAACGACAAGTCTCAGGCTTTCAACACTGCACGTATCGAAGCACTTGAGCTGCAGAACCTGCTGGAAGTGGCTGAAGCCACCGCCATCGCTGCCGAAGTGCGTAAAGAGTCCCGCGGCGCTCACGCCCGTGAAGACTTTGAAGACCGTGACGACGAAAACTGGCTGTGCCACACCCTGTACTTCCCGGGTGAGAAGCGCGTTGCCAAGCGTGCGGTCAACTTCTCGCCGAAGACTGTTCCGACTTTTGAACCAAAAGTCCGGACTTACTAAAGGGTGATCGATATGTTGCAAGTTGAAGTTTATCGTTACAACCCAGACACCGACTCGGCTCCGAAAACCCAGGTTTTCCAGGTCGACACCGGTGGCAAGGACCTGATGGTGCTGGACGTGCTGGCGCTGATCAAAGAGCAGGACGAGGGTTTCTCCTACCGTCGTTCCTGCCGTGAAGGCGTTTGCGGTTCCGATGGCATGAACATCAACGGCAAGAACGGCCTGGCGTGCATCACGCCGCTGTCTGCCGTGGTCAAGAAGAACAAGCTGGTTATTCGTCCGCTGCCAGGTCTGCCGGTTATCCGTGACCTGGTCGTCGATATGAGCATCTTCTACAAGCAATACGAGAAGGTGAAACCATTCCTGCAGAACGATACGCCGGCTCCGGCCATCGAGCGTCTGCAGTCCCCGGAAGAGCGCGAGAAGCTCGACGGTCTGTACGAGTGCATCCTGTGCGCTTGCTGCTCGACCTCTTGCCCGTCCTTCTGGTGGAACCCGGACAAGTTCCTGGGTCCAGCTGCCCTGCTGCAAGCCTACCGCTTCCTGGCAGACAGCCGTGACACCAAGACATCCGAGCGTCTGGCTTCTCTGGACGACCCGTTCAGCGTATTCCGCTGCCGGGGGATCATGAACTGCGTCAACGTATGTCCCAAAGGCCTGAACCCGACTAAGGCCATCGGTCACATTCGTAACATGCTGCTGCAGAGCGGCGTGTGATTCAGCTGTTGTACCCGTAGGACCGCTGTACCCGTAAAGGCCAAGGCGCGGGCTTCAACCCGCGTCATGGCTCTAACCTGAGCAGCAGCTCACAAAGTGGCTGCTCTTATTTTTGAAGAAATGAGACAAGCAGGGGCATCCGGGCTGGTACCCGGACTATCAGCGTGATCCTAAGTGGCTTGTTTTGGTCGCTGCATTCGGACTTCTGCAAGCTTGCTCGGTGTCTTCGCCGGTGGTGTTCCCCTAACCGAGGGTGACCAAGCATGCAAGAAAGCGTGATGCAGCGCATGTGGAACAGCGCCTACCTATCCGGTAGTAACGCTGCCTATGTGGAAGAGCTCTACGAGCTCTACCTGCACGACCCTAACGCTGTGCCAGAAGAGTGGCGCACTTACTTTCAGAAGTTGCCTACCGACGGCAGCACTGCCATCGATGTTTCGCACTCGACAATCCGCGATCATTTCGTCTTGCTGGCAAAGAACCAGCGCCGCGCCCAACCGGTATCCGCCGGCAGCGTGAGCAGTGAGCACGAGAAGAAGCAAGTTGAAGTGCTGCGATTGATCCAGGCCTATCGGATGCGTGGCCACCAGGCAGCCCAGCTTGACCCGCTGGGGCTGTGGCAGCGTCCTGCACCTGCAGACCTGTCGATCAATCATTACGGCTTGACCAATGCCGATCTTGATACGACCTTCCGTGCCGGCGACCTGTTCATCGGCAAAGAGGAAGCGAGCCTACGCGAAATTCACGAAGCGTTGCAGCAGACATATTGCCGCACCATCGGCGCTGAATTCACGCACATCACCGATTCCGAGCAGCGCCAGTGGTTCCAGCAGCGTCTGGAAAGCGTGCGCGGCCGTCCGACCTATTCCGCCGACATCAAGAGCCACCTGCTCGAGCGCGTCACCGCCGGCGAAGGCCTGGAAAAATACCTGGGTACCAAATACCCGGGCACCAAGCGTTTCGGCCTGGAAGGCGGCGAAAGCCTGATTCCGATGCTCGACGAGTTGATCCAGCGTTCCGGTTCCTACGGCACCAAGGAAGTCGTGATCGGCATGGCCCACCGTGGCCGCCTCAACGTGCTGGTCAACACCTTCGGCAAGAACCCGCGCGAGCTGTTCGACGAGTTCGAAGGCAAGAAGAAGGTCGAGCTGGGCTCCGGTGACGTCAAGTACCACCAGGGCTTCTCGTCCAACGTGATGACCACCGGTGGCGAAGTTCACCTGGCCATGGCGTTCAACCCGTCCCACCTGGAAATTGTTTCTCCGGTGGTCGAAGGTTCGGTGCGCGCTCGTCAGGACCGTCGCAACGACCAGACCGGTGACAAGGTTCTGCCGATCTCGATCCACGGTGACGCGGCATTTGCCGGTCAGGGCGTGGTGATGGAAACCTTCCAGATGTCCCAGACCCGCGGTTTCCGTACCGGCGGCACTGTGCACATCGTGATCAACAACCAGGTTGGTTTCACCATCAGCAACCCGCTGGACTCGCGTTCCACCGAGTACGCCACCGACGTTGCGAAGATGATCCAGGCGCCGATCCTCCATGTGAATGGTGATGATCCGGAAGCCGTGTTGTTCGTGACCCAGCTGGCCATCGACTACCGCATGCAGTACAAGCGCGATGTGGTGATCGACCTGGTCTGCTACCGTCGTCGCGGCCACAACGAGGCCGACGAGCCAAGCGGCACCCAGCCACTGATGTATCAGCAGATCACCAAGCAGCGCACCACCCGTGAGCTGTATGCCGATCGCCTGATCCAGAGCGGTGTGCTTGACGCAGAGCGTGTTCAGGCGAAAGTCGATGAGTACCGCAATGCGCTGGACAACGGTCTGCACGTAGTTAAGAGCCTGGTCAAGGAACCGAACAAAGAGTTGTTCGTGGACTGGCGCCCATACCTGGGCCACACCTGGACCGCGCGTCACGACACCACCTTCGATCTCAAGACCCTGCAGGAACTGTCCGCCAAGCTGCTGGAATTGCCAGAAGGCTTCGTGGTTCAGCGTCAGGTCGCGAAGATCTACGAAGACCGTCAGAAGATGCAAGCCGGCGGCCTGCCGATCAACTGGGGTTACGCTGAAACCATGGCGTACGCGACCCTGGCGTTTGAAGGTCACCCGATCCGCATGACCGGCCAGGACATCGGCCGCGGCACCTTCTCGCACCGCCACGCTGTTCTGCACAACCAGAAAGATGCCAGCACTTACGTGCCGCTCAAGCATCTGTTCGAAGGTCAGCCGCGCTTTGACCTGTACGACTCCTTCCTGTCGGAAGAGGCGGTACTGGCATTCGAATACGGCTACTCGACCACCACGCCGAACGCGCTGGTGATCTGGGAAGCCCAGTTCGGCGACTTCGCCAACGGTGCGCAAGTGGTGATCGACCAGTTCATCACCAGCGGCGAGCACAAGTGGGGCCGTCTCTGCGGTCTGACCATGCTGCTGCCTCACGGTTACGAAGGTCAGGGCCCCGAGCACTCCTCGGCGCGCCTGGAGCGTTACCTGCAGCTGTGCGCCGAGCACAACATTCAGGTGTGCATGCCGACCACGCCGGCACAGATCTACCACTTGCTGCGTCGCCAGGTGATCCGTCCTCTGCGCAAGCCGCTGGTGGTACTGACTCCGAAGTCGCTGCTGCGTCACAAGCTGGCCATCTCGACTCTGGAAGATCTGGCCGAAGGTTCGTTCCAGACCGTTATTCCGGAAATCGACGCACTGGACCCGAAAAAGGTCGAGCGCCTGATTCTGTGTAGCGGCAAGGTCTACTACGACCTGTTGGAAAAACGCCGTGCCGAAGGTCGTGAAGACATCGCCATCGTGCGTATCGAGCAGCTGTACCCGTTCCCTGAGGACGACCTGAACGAAGTCCTGGCTCCGTACACCAACCTCAAGCACGTGGTCTGGTGTCAGGAAGAGCCGATGAACCAGGGCGCCTGGTACTGCAGCCAGCACCACATGCGTCGCATCGTAGGCAATCACGACAAGTCGCTCGTACTCGAGTACGCCGGCCGTGACGCCTCTGCTGCGCCTGCTTGTGGCTACGCGTCGATGCACGCCGAGCAGCAGGAAAAACTGCTGCAAGATGCTTTCACTGTTTAACGCCTTCGCGCACCTGAAACCGAATTTAAGGAACCACAGATAATGGCTATCGAGATCAAAGCCCCCACTTTCCCGGAATCGGTTGCCGATGGCACCGTTGCCACCTGGCACAAGCAACCGGGCGAAGCCGTCAAGCGCGACGAGCTGATCGTCGACATCGAGACCGACAAGGTTGTGCTGGAAGTTCTGGCCACCGCTGACGGCGTGCTGGGCGCTATCGTCAAGAACGAAGGCGACACCGTTCTGTCCGACGAAGTTCTGGGCTCCATCGTTGAAGGCGGTGCCGCTACCGCTGCTCCTGCTGCCGCTGCTCCGGCCGCTGCCGCTGCTGCCCCGGCTGCCGCTGACGGCGAAGACGATCCAATCGCCGCTCCTGCCGCGCGCAAGCTGGCTGAAGAAAACGGCATCAACATCGCTTCCGTTGCCGGTACCGGCAAAGGTGGTCGTGTGACCAAGGAAGACGTAGTGGCTGCCGTTGCCGCCAAGAAAGCCGCTCCGGCTGCCGCGCCTGCCAAGGCTCCGGCCCCGGCTGCCGCTGCTCCGGTGTTCGCTGCCGGTGATCGCGTCGAGAAGCGCGTACCAATGACCCGTCTGCGTGCCAAGGTTGCCGAGCGTCTGGTTGAAGCCCAGTCGAACATGGCGATGCTGACCACCTTCAACGAAGTCGACATGACCGAAGTCATGGCCCTGCGTTCGAAGTACAAGGACCTGTTCGAGAAGTCCCACAACGGCGTGCGCCTGGGCTTCATGTCGTTCTTCGTCAAGGCCGCCACCGAAGCGCTGAAACGCTTCCCTGCGGTCAACGCCTCGATCGACGGTTCCGACATCGTTTACCACGGCTACGCCGACATCGGTGTTGCGGTCTCCAGCGACCGTGGCCTGGTGGTTCCGGTTCTGCGTAATGCCGAGCTGATGAGCCTGGCCGAAATCGAAGGCGGCATCGCCACCTTCGGCAAGAAGGCTCGCGACGGCAAGCTGTCGATGGAAGAAATGACCGGTGGTACTTTCACCATCACCAACGGTGGTACTTTCGGCTCGATGATGTCGACCCCGATCGTCAACCCACCGCAAGCCGCTATCCTGGGCATGCACAACATCCTGCAACGTCCTATGGCGATCAACGGTCAGGTAGTAATCCGTCCGATGATGTACCTGGCGCTGTCCTACGATCACCGTCTGATCGACGGTAAAGAAGCTGTGACATTCTTGGTAACCATCAAGAACCTGCTGGAAGACCCGGCGCGTCTGCTTCTGGACATCTAAAAAGCAGTTGCAAGCTGCAAGCGACAAGCTCCAAGCCCCCAGGGCGAGGGGCTTCAAGCTTGCGGCTTGCGGCTTCTAGCTTGCCGTTAAAAGGAACCTTTTTATGACTCAGAAATTCGACGTAGTAGTGATTGGCGCGGGCCCAGGCGGTTATGTAGCTGCAATCAAGGCAGCACAGCTTGGCCTGACGACTGCTTGCATCGAGAAGTACACCGATAAAGAGGGCAAGCTGGCCCTCGGCGGTACTTGCCTGAACGTCGGTTGCATTCCTTCCAAGGCGCTGCTGGACAGCTCCTGGAAATTCCACGAAGCGCAGGACGGTTTTGCCATCCACGGTATCCAGCACGCTGGCGTGACCATGGACGTGCCGGCCATGATCGGTCGCAAGGCCAACATCGTCAAAGGCCTGACCAGCGGTGTTGCCACCCTGTTCAAGGCCAACGGCGTCACTTCGATCCAGGGCCACGGCAAGCTGCTGGCTGGCAAGAAGGTCGAAGTCACCAAGCCGGACGGTTCGGTTGAAGTGATCGAAGCCGAAAACGTGATCCTGGCTCCAGGTTCGCGTCCGATCGACATTCCACCGGCTCCGGTCGATCAGAACGTCATCGTCGACTCCACCGGCGCCCTGGAATTCCAATCCGTTCCAAAACGTCTGGGCGTGATCGGCGCTGGCGTCATCGGCCTGGAGCTGGGTTCGGTCTGGTCGCGTCTGGGCGCGCAAGTGACTGTCCTCGAAGCACTGGACACCTTCCTGATGGCAGCTGACACCGCTGTTTCCAAGGAAGCGCTGAAAACCCTGACCAAACAGGGCCTGGACATCAAGCTGGGCGCTCGCGTGACCGGCTCCAAGGTCAACGGCGAAGAAGTCGTGGTGACCTACACCGACGCCAACGGCGAGCAGACCATCACTTTCGACAAGCTGATCGTTGCCGTTGGTCGCCGTCCGGTGACCACCGATCTGCTGGCTGCCGATTGCGGCGTGACTCTGGACGAGCGCGGCTTCGTGCACGTTGATGATCACTGCGCCACTACCGTACCGGGCGTCTACGCCATTGGTGACGTGGTGCGCGGCATGATGCTGGCTCACAAGGCCTCGGAAGAGGGCGTCATGGTCGCCGAGCGCATCAAGGGCCACAAGGCCCAGATGAACTATGACCTGATCCCTTCGGTTATCTATACTCACCCGGAAATTGCATGGGTCGGTAAAACCGAGCAGGCCTTGAAAGCTGAAGGCGTTGAAGTTAACGTCGGCACCTTCCCGTTTGCCGCCAGCGGCCGTGCCATGGCAGCCAACGACACCGGTGGTTTCGTCAAAGTCATCGCCGATGCCAAGACTGACCGCGTATTGGGCGTCCACGTGATTGGCCCAAGCGCTGCGGAACTGGTTCAGCAAGGTGCGATCGGCATGGAATTCGGCACCAGCGCCGAAGACCTGGGCATGATGGTTTTCTCCCATCCGACCCTGTCCGAAGCCCTGCACGAAGCAGCTCTGGCTGTGAATGGCGGCGCCATCCACATTGCCAACCGCAAGAAACGCTAAGCAATAATAAGAAACCACGGCGGTTGGCCCGTCGTGAGCCTTGTGCGCAAGACTCACCGCGGAATATCCGCTGGACTCGACCTCTTGAGGTAGCGCCACACACTGGATCGGGGCCCAGGCTCCGGGTTCAGGGTGTGGCGCTGGTTTGAGAGTAGCGGTCACAGGTGGTGCGGCACTCAATATTGAGCGCAGCGCCGAATGCGCAGTACCTAACGAAGACGGTAAAAAGCATGAATCTTCACGAGTATCAGGGTAAGCAGCTGTTCGCTGAATACGGCCTGCCAGTATCCAAAGGCTACGCGGTAGACACCCCGGAAGAAGCAGCAGAAGCTTGCGACAAAATCGGCGGCTCCGAGTGGGTTGTCAAAGCCCAGGTTCACGCCGGTGGTCGCGGTAAAGCGGGCGGCGTTAAGCTGGTTCGCAGCAAAGAAGACGCTAAGGCATTCGCTCAGCAGTGGTTGGGCAAGCGTCTGGTGACCTATCAGACTGACGCCAATGGCCAGCCTGTCACCAAGATCCTGGTTGAATCGTGCACTGATATCGCTAAAGAGCTGTACCTGGGCGCTGTCGTTGACCGTTCGAGCCGTCGCATCGTGTTCATGGCTTCCACCGAAGGTGGCGTGGACATCGAGAAAATCGCTCACGACACTCCAGAAAAAATTCTGAAAGCCACTATCGATCCACTGGTTGGCGCTCAGCCATTCCAAGGTCGCGAGCTGGCTTTCCAACTGGGTCTGGAAGGCAAGCAAGTTGCCCAGTTCGCCAAGATCTTCGTGGGTCTGGCCAAACTGTTCCAGGATCACGATCTGGCCCTGTTGGAAGTGAACCCGCTGGTGATCAAGGCTGACGGCGATCTGCACTGCCTGGACGCCAAGATCAACATCGACGCCAACGCCATGTACCGTCAGCCTAAGCTGAAGACTTTCCACGATCCGTCGCAGGACGATCCGCGCGAAGCGCACGCTGCCAAGTTCGAACTGAACTACGTAGCCCTGGAAGGCAACATCGGCTGCATGGTCAACGGTGCCGGCCTGGCCATGGGTACCATGGACATCGTCAACCTGCACGGCGGTAAGCCAGCCAACTTCCTCGACGTGGGCGGTGGTGCTACCAAAGAGCGCGTGACCGAAGCCTTCAAGATCATTCTGTCCGACACCAACGTCGCTGCAGTACTGGTCAACATCTTCGGCGGCATCGTTCGCTGCGACATGATTGCCGAAGGCATCATCGGCGCCGTGAAAGAAGTCGGCGTGAAAATCCCGGTTGTTGTTCGCCTTGAAGGCAACAACGCGGAACTGGGCGCTAAAGTACTGGCAGAAAGCGGCTTGAACATCATCGCTGCTACCAGCCTGACCGACGCTGCTCAACAAGTTGTCAAAGCTGCGGAGGGCAAATAATGAGCGTCCTGATCAATAAAGACACCAAAGTTATCTGCCAGGGCATTACCGGTTCGCAAGGTAGTTTCCACACCCAGCAAGCCATCGAGTACGGCACCAAGATGGTTGGCGGCGTAACTCCAGGCAAAGGCGGCACCGAGCACCTGGGCCTGCCAGTGTTCAACACCGTGAAAGACGCTGTAGCGGCCACTGGCGCCACCGCCAGCGTGATCTACGTTCCAGCTCCTTTCTGCAAGGACTCGATCCTGGAAGCGGCTTTCGGCGGCATCAAGCTGATCGTCTGCATCACCGAAGGCATTCCTACCCTGGACATGCTGGACGCTAAAGTTAAGTGCGACGAGCTGGGCGTGACCCTGATCGGCCCTAACTGCCCAGGCGTGATCACTCCAGGCGAATGCAAGATCGGCATCATGCCAGGTCACATTCACTTGCCAGGCAAGGTCGGTATCGTTTCCCGTTCCGGCACCCTGACTTACGAAGCCGTCAAGCAGACCACTGACGCCGGTTTCGGTCAGTCCACCTGCGTCGGCATCGGTGGTGACCCGATCCCAGGCTCCAACTTCATCGACATCCTGAAGCTGTTCCAGGAAGACCCGAAGACCGAAGCGATCGTGATGATCGGCGAGATCGGCGGTTCGGCTGAAGAAGAAGCGGCTGCCTACATCAAGGCTCACGTGACCAAGCCGGTTGTTTCCTACATCGCTGGTGTGACTGCTCCTCCGGGCAAGCGCATGGGCCATGCTGGCGCAATCATCTCTGGCGGCAAAGGCACTGCAGACGAGAAATTCGCTGCACTGCAAGACGCAGGCGTGAAAACCGTGCGTTCGCTGGCAGACATCGGCAAGGCCCTGGCCGAGCTGACCGGTTGGGCTGTCAAGTAAGCCTCGCGCTTAGCTTGTAGTTCTTCCAGCAAAGGCCACCTTCGGGTGGCCTTTGTGCTTTCTGGCGCAAGCCGGTTTGCCGGCGAAAGGGCCTGTGCGCGGGGTGTTGTCCTTGGCGAGGCCGGCGCTGGCGGGCCTGCTCCGACACGAGCCGGCCCCTGGGCGAACCAGGCTCTGGGCAACGCAGGCGCCAGCTGAGTGGTGGCTGCGCGGGGGGATTCATTCCGGTGGAAAAATAGTTTCAAAAAGGCGACATCCCCATGTCGCATATCAGAAAATTCTCATTGCGCCGGTGCGTTCGTCTTACAGATTCGGTAGGCTAGCCGCCTCTTTATGCGTCTGCTGCCCACAAGGTATCGGCGCGCTAAACGGGTCAGTCTTATACGGACTGACAGCATTTCCCTCACCCATAAGGGAAATCCCTCTCTAAATTCCGATTCAGTAGTGTGGTATTTCCTTAATGAAAGTGTTGAAAGGCCAGGACATTCTGGCGCTCGGCTTCATGACTTTTGCCCTGTTCGTCGGGGCTGGCAACATCATTTTCCCACCCATCGTCGGCTTGCAGTCCGGACCTCATGTCTGGATGGCGGCGCTGGGCTTTCTGATCACTGCGGTGGGCCTGCCGGTGATCACCGTGGTTGCCCTGGCCAAGGTCGGTGGCGCCATGGATGCGTTGAGCAGCCCTATCGGTAAAGTCGCCGGCGGTCTGTTGGCGGCGGTCTGCTACCTGGCGGTTGGCCCGCTGTTCGCCACGCCGCGCACCGCCACTGTGTCCTTTGAAGTGGGCCTGGCACCCCTGACCGGCGAGAGCCCGCTGGCACTGTTCCTCTACAGTTCGGCGTATTTCCTGCTGGTGTTCTTCATCTCCCTGTATCCAGGTCGTCTGCTGGATACCGTTGGCCGTTTCCTGGCGCCGCTGAAGATCATCGCCCTGGCGGTGCTGGGGATCGCAGCGTTCGCCCTGCCGGCCGGCAGCATTGGCGATGCCACGCCCGAGTATGTCGCCGCACCGTTTTCCCAGGGCTTCATCAATGGCTACCTGACCATGGATACCCTGGGCGCCCTGGTGTTCGGCATCGTCATCGTCAATGCCATTCGCTCGCGCGGAGTCGAGTCGCCTCGACTGATCACCCGCTATGCGGTGATCGCCGGCCTGATCGCCGGGGTTGGCCTGGCGCTGGTGTACGTCAGTTTGTTCCGCCTCGGTTCGGGCAGCCATGAAGTGGCAGCCGGTGCCACCAACGGCGCAGCGGTACTGCATGCCTACGTGCAGCACACCTTCGGCTCCCTGGGCAGCGGTTTCCTCGCGGTGCTGATTTCCCTGGCGTGCCTGGTGACCGCCGTGGGTCTGACTTGCGCCTGTGCCGAGTACTTCAGCCGCGTAACGCCCTTGTCCTACAAGACGCTGGTCGTGATCCTCGCGGTTTTCTCGCTGTTGGTATCGAACCTTGGCCTGACCAAGCTCATCGCCTTCTCGATTCCGGTGCTGACCGCCATCTACCCGCCCTGCATTGCCCTGGTGGCCCTGAGCTTCTGCAAGGAGTTCTGGCAGGATCAGCGCCGCATCGTCGGTCCGGTGATGCTGGTGTCCTTTGTCTTCGGCCTGATCGATGCGCTCAAGGGCGCCGGCCTGGCCGATGGCCTGCCCAGCCAGCTGGCGCACCTGCCGTTGAGCGAGCAAGGCCTGGCCTGGCTGGTGCCTTCGGTGATCATCCTGGCGGTTGCCGTGATCTTCGACCGTATCCTGGGCAAGCCGGCCGAAGCGCTGGCTTGATCTGTCGGCAAGGGTTCAGGGTCGCCACAAGCGGCTCATGAGCATCCAGAACAATGCCCCGTATCGATCGATACGGGGCATTTTTTATGGGGCTCGTGCAGTGCCTTTTTCCTTTGCGTGGCGTCGAAGCTGTGTCCTCTGCCACGCCCTACAGGAATTTGCATGTCGTTCGTCCAAGCCAACCTGATCCATTTACTGGCCGCTTTGTGGTTCGTCATCTGCTGGGGCGGCTATACCCGTTATGCCACCTGGAAGGGACGGGACACCGCCTGCCTGGCCAGTGTCCTGCACCTGTATCGCGAAGACTGGATGCGCCGCATGCTGTTGCGTGACAACCGTATCGCCGACGCCAGTGTGATCGGCAACCTGGAACGCAACGCCTCGTTCTTCGCCTCCAGCACCCTGATCATTCTGGCGGGCATTCTTACCGTGCTTGGAGCCTCGGAACGCGCGGTGTCGCTCCTGGCGGACATTCCCATGGTCCAGCAGGCGTCCCAGGGTATGTCGGAGATTAAGCTGCTGTGTCTGGCGCTGGTGTTCGTCTACGCCTTCTTCACCTTCAGCTGGTGCATGCGCCAGTACAACTTCGCCGCCATTCTGGTGGGCTCGGCGCCAATGATCGGTGAGCGCCAGGTGTCCGAGCAGGAGCGCAAGGCTTTCGCTTCGCGGGCGGCACGGGTCATTTCCATGGCTGCCAACCAGTTCAACTTCGGCCTGCGCTCCTATTACTTCGGCATGAGCATGCTGGCCTGGTTTGTCAGCCCCTGGCTGTTCATGGTGATGAGCGCGGGGGTGGTGCTGGTGCTTTATCGTCGCGAGTTTCATTCCGACGTGCTGGATGTGATGGTCTATACCCCTACGGAGGCGCCATTGCCCGAGACAAACAAGGAGCTAGGCTGATGAGTACTTCGTTCTGGTGCGTGTTTATCAGTGCGTTGCTGATTTTCATTGCGCGCATTCCGGTGGCCAAGGCCATGAAAGAGCAGGGCGGTTACAACAACCATCTGCCACGTCAGCAACAGGCCCAACTGACCGGGCTGGGCGCGCGGGCCCTGGCGGCGCATCAGAACAGTTTCGAGGCCTTCATGCTGTTTGCGGTCGGGGTGCTGATGGCCCATGTCACCCAGACTCAAGGCTGGTTGATCGACGTTCTGGCCATCACCTTTGTGATTGCCCGGGTCTTCTATCTGGCGTGCTATCTGGCGGATTTGACCTGGCAGCGAAGTCTGTTCTGGGCGGTGGGAATCTTGTGTTCCTTGTTGTTGATGCTTAGTCCAACTTTTCGCTGGTTGCTGATCTAGTCATTTCTTTCGGACACAATAAAGCCCGCACTTGGCGGGCTTTATTTATATCTTGCGCTAAAACCGAGTTAGTTGGTTTTAGGGGCTGCTTCCTTGGCGCTTTCTTCGGCTGCGGCCTTGTTGGATTCAGCCTGGTCTTTGGCAGCTTCGGCGTTTTCCTTGGCAGCTTCGTTCACTTTATCCTGAGCTTCGTTCATTTTTTGTTGAGCTTGCTCAGCGTGTTGGTTGGCATCTTGAGCTTTGTCCTCGGATTTTTTGTCACAGGCAGCCAGACCGAGGGAAGCGGTCAGCATCAGGGCAATAGCTAAAGTCTTACGCATGGGGTGTTTCTCCTTAGTGAAGATATCTACTGGCCTTTCGATCATGGTCTTGTGATTTAAGTTCCTTGGGGTTCCTAGATATATTAAGTATTTGTTCTACGGAACTTTTATCGCCCTGGCCAACCATCGATTCCTGACACTAACAAGAGAGATAACCCATGGCGCAGAATCCTGTTTTCGAGCGTGCATTGCGCTTTCTTTCCGCCTTGCGACACTGCCAGGTGCTGGGCATCAGCGTGCATAGCGCATCAGCGCAGGGCATGACCCTGACCTTGCCCTACAGCCCGCAGATCGTCGGCGATCCCCACACTGGAATCATCCACGGTGGCGCCCTGACCACCCTCATGGACACGGCCTGTGGCATGGCCACGTTGTGCGTGCTGCCGGAGTTCGAGGTTTGCCCGACCCTGGACCTGCGCATCGACTACATGCACCCGGCGGTGCCTCATCACGACGTGCATGGTTTTGCCCAGTGCTACCGGGTCACCACCGATGTGATCTTTACCCGCGGTTTTGCCTATCAGGACGATCCGCAGCGCCCGGTAGCCCATGTGGTCGGTACGTTCATGCGCATGGGCAAGGGCCTCAAGGGCACCCCGGGTTTTGCCACGGCCCTCAAGGGAGCGCGTCCATGAGCGAAGATCTCAAGGTGTTGCTGGAGCAGGCTCACCAACAGGGCGACTACGGTCCCTTGCTGCAGAAGATTCCCTACGCCGCCCTGATCGGCATCGAATGCTCGCGGCTGGGGGACGAGTTGCTGTTTCGCTTGCCGGCCAACAAGGACAACATCGGCAATCCCTTGCTGCCGGCGCTGCATGGCGGAGTGATCGCCGGTTTCATGGAATTGGCGGCGGCTGTGCATCTGTTGATCTTTACCGGCGCTCCCGGGGTGCCGAAGATCATCGATTTTTCCCTGGATTACCTGCGTGCCGGGCAGTTTCGCGACACCTTTGCCCGCTGCCAGGTCTGGCGTCAGGGGCGGCGCGTGGCCAACGTCGCGATCACCGCCTGGCAGAGCACCGCCGACGAGCCGATTGCCACCGCCCGTGCACATTTCAAGATCGAAGAGGCACCCGCCCCTTGAAATCCGGCGAGCTACCCCCACTTCCATGTCATCCCGCCGTTCTCCGCTTCCGGAGCGCGACCACAGCCATCTGATTGGAGTTTGATGACCATGAGTGTGGAAACTCAAAAGGAAACCCTGGGCTTCCAGACCGAGGTGAAGCAACTGCTGCACCTCATGATCCATTCGTTGTATTCCAATAAGGAAATCTTCCTTCGCGAATTGATCTCGAACGCCTCTGACGCCGTCGACAAATTGCGTTTCGAAGCCCTGTCCAAGCCCGAGTTGCTGGAAGGTGGCGCCGAACTGAAAATCCGTGTGAGCTTCGACAAGGACGCCAAGACCGTCACCCTCGAAGACAACGGTATCGGCATGAGCCGTGAAGATGTCATCACTCACCTGGGGACCATCGCCAAGTCCGGCACCGCCGACTTCATGAAAAACCTCACCGGCGACCAGAAGAAGGACTCGCACCTGATCGGTCAGTTCGGCGTGGGCTTCTACTCCGCATTCATCGTTGCCGATCAGGTCGAAGTGTTCAGCCGCCGTGCCGGCCTGCCGGCCAGCGAGGGCGTGCACTGGTCGTCCAAGGGCGAAGGCGAGTTCGAGGTTGCGACCATCGACAAGGCCGAACGCGGCACCCGTATCGTCCTGCACCTGAAGTCCGGTGAAGACGAATTCGCCGATGGCTGGCGCCTGCGCAACATCATCAAGAAGTATTCCGACCACATCGCCTTGCCGATCGAGCTGCCCAAAGAAGCCGCTGCCGCCGAAGGCGAAGAGAAACCGGCGCTGGAGTGGGAAACCGTCAACCGCGCCAGTGCCCTGTGGACCCGTCCGCGTACCGAGATCAAGGACGAGGAATACCAGGAGTTCTACAAGCACATCGCCCATGACTTCGAGAACCCGCTGAGCTGGAGCCACAACAAGGTTGAAGGCAAGCTGGAATACAGCTCGCTGCTCTACGTGCCGGCTCGTGCACCGTTCGACCTGTACCAGCGTGAAGCGCCGAAGGGCCTCAAGCTCTACGTACAGCGCGTGTTCGTCATGGATCAGGCCGAGTCCTTCCTGCCGCTGTACCTGCGCTTCATCAAGGGCGTGGTGGACTCCAACGACCTGTCGCTGAACGTCTCGCGGGAAATCCTGCAGAAAGACCCGATCATCGATTCGATGAAGTCGGCGCTGACCAAGCGCGTGCTGGACATGCTGGAAAAACTGGCGAAGAACGAGCCTGAGCAATACAAGGGCTTCTGGAAGAACTTTGGCCAGGTGATGAAGGAAGGCCCGGCCGAAGACTTCGCCAACAAGGAAAAGATCGCCGGCCTGCTGCGCTTCGCTTCCACTCAGGGCGACGACGGCGAGCAGACCGTGTCCCTGGCCGACTACCTGGCTCGCGCCAAGGAAGGTCAGGACAAGATCTACTTCCTCACCGGCGAATCCTACGCCCAGGTCAAGAACAGCCCGCACCTGGAAGTCTTCCGCAAGAAAGGCATCGAAGTGCTGCTGCTCACCGACCGCATCGACGAGTGGCTGATGAGCTACCTCAATGAGTTCGACGGCAAGAGCTTTGTCGACGTGGCTCGTGGCGACCTGGACCTGGGCAACCTGGACTCGGAAGAGGACAAGAAGGCTGCCGAGGAAGTCGCCAAGACCAAGGAAGGCCTGGTTGAGCGGATCAAGACCGCGCTGGGCGAGAGCGTCAGCGAAGTGCGGGTTTCCCACCGCCTGACCGACTCCCCGGCGATCCTGGCCATCGGCGAGCAGGACCTGGGGCTGCAGATGCGTCAGATCCTCGAAGCCAGCGGGCAGAAGGTTCCGGATTCCAAGCCGATCTTCGAATTCAACCCGACTCACCCGTTGATCGAGAAACTCGACGGCGAGCAGAACGAAGAGCGCTTTGGCGACCTGTCGCACATCCTCTTCGATCAAGCGGCCCTGGCGGCCGGCGACAGCTTGAAAGACCCGGCGGCCTATGTGCGCCGACTGAACAAGCTGCTGGTTGAACTGTCGGTTTAACCAGGTTGCAGGAAAAACCCGCTTCGGCGGGTTTTTTCATTCTGGTGTCCCCCTACTGGAGAAGATGAGTCATGAGTCAAATCACCGTGCGTTCCGTGGTCTATCAGATCGATGGCCAGCCCTATGAAGGCCTGCTGGCCTTTGATGCCGCCCATAAAGGCGCGCTCCCGGGGTTGCTGATGGCGCCGAACTGGATGGGTGTCAGCGCCGGCGCGCAGCAGCTCGCCGAGTCAGTGGCGGCCAAGGGGTATGTGGTGCTGATCGCCGACCTGTATGGCCAGTCGGTACGCCCCAGCGACGCCGATCAGGCCGGTGCGGCGATGATGCCCCTGAAGAATGACCGGGCGCTGTTGCGTCGGCGGATGCAGGCGGCCTTCAGCGCCCTGCAGAGCCAGGCCGAGGCCGCGGTGGACCTGTCCAGGCTGGCCACCTTCGGTTTCTGCTTTGGCGGCTGCTGCGCGCTGGAGCTGGCCCGCAG
Source organism: Pseudomonas sp. Os17 (assembly GCF_001547895.1). Taxonomy (NCBI): domain Bacteria; kingdom Pseudomonadati; phylum Pseudomonadota; class Gammaproteobacteria; order Pseudomonadales; family Pseudomonadaceae; genus Pseudomonas; species Pseudomonas sp. Os17. The sequence continues at coordinate 1,919,643 of NZ_AP014627.1, forward strand.
CGGGGCGCCAGTCAAGGCCGCGGCTTCCTTCCATGGCACCCTGGACACGCCAGATCCTGCGGATGCGCAGAACATCAAGGGCTCGGTGCTGGTGCTGCACGGTGCGGCCGATCCGCTGGTGGCCAAGGAACAACTGCCGGCCTTCGAGGCGGAGATGAATGCCGCAGGTGTTGACTGGCAACTGGTCAGCTACGGCGGCGCGGTGCATTCCTTCACCGATCCCCAGGCCAATGTCCCGGGCAAGATGATGTATGACGCCAAGACCTCGGCCCGGGCCTTCGCCACCCTGTACTACCTGCTGGACGAAGTGTTCCAGGGCTGACGGCATCCCCTGATCCGCCAGGAGCCGGCCTGCCGGCGATAGAGGGGCCTGTGGGCGATGCAAGGCCTGTGGGCCTGTTCGCCGACAAGCCGGCTCCTGCAGATCAGTGGCGGGAAGCGGGCAGTTCGATGCGCTCGCTTTCTCCCGGCACTTGCGGCCAGTCCCTGGCTGCCCAGCGTCCGCGTGCGGCCTCGATCAACAGCGGGTCGCTGGCGACAAAGTTCCAGTTGATCCGTCGCGGCCCGTCCAGAGGCGCACCGCCAAGCAGTACCGCATGGCAGTCGCTCTCGGCGAACAGCGTGGCGTTTTCTCCCTCCGGCAACACCACCAGCGAGTGCGGGGGCAATGGCTCGCCGTCCAGTTGTGCCTCGCCGTCCAGCACATACAGCGCGCGTTGCTGATGCTCGGTGGGAATCAGCAGGCTGGTGGCGGTCTGCAGGTGCAGTTCGGCATACAGGGTCGGGGAGAGCACCGGCACCGGCGACTCCAGGCAGAAGCCGCTGCCGGCGATCATGCGGATCGTGACCCCGAGGTTGTCACTCACCGGCAGTGTGGCCGCGGGGTGATGGCTGTAGTGCCCGGGTCCCTGTTCATGCTCCTTGGGCGAGGCCAGCCAGACCTGCAAGCCATGCAGGGTGAAAGCCTGGCTCAGCAAGGCCTCGGGCGTGCGCTCGACGTGGGCGATGGCACTGCCTGCGGTCATCCAGCTGACGTCCCCGGGGAGGACGATCTGGTCCGAGCCGAGGCTGTCCTTGTGGCGGATCTGTCCTGCGAACAGGTAGGTCAGCGTGGACAGACCGATATGCGGGTGCTGGCGGATGTTCATGCCTTTGCCGGCGGGGTAGGAGGTGCTCAGCATGTGGTCGAAGAATACGAAGGGGCCGACGCTGCGGCACTGTGCCGAAGGCAGGGGGCGGAGGATAGGCTGGCCTTCGACGTCCTCGACGCGGGGGCGGATCACTAGGGGTGAATTCATGGCGGATTCCAGGCTGACCGGGGGTATGCCCGCAAGCATAACCCCCGGATGCCAGCCTTGCCGCTACTGGCTGAAGGCGCCTTCGGACAGGTGAGTCTCGATGCTGACTTCACTGGTGGTCATCAGCTTGTGGATCGGGCAGCGGTCGGCCACCCGGTGCAACTCCTCACGCTGGGCGTCGGTGAGCACGCCCTTGAGGGTCAGTTTCACGTGCAGGGCGTACTTGCCTTGCTGTTCCTGGCTGTTGTCGTGCTTGAGCTCCACCGTGACGCCGGTGAGCGGGATGTTTTTCTTCTGTGCGTAGAGCTTGAGGGTCAGGGCCTTGCAGGCACCCAGGGCGGCATCGAAATAATCGTGGGGCTCGGGCGCGGTGCCTTCGCCACCGGCGTACTGGGGCAGGTCGGTGAACAACTGATGGTCGTCGACCTGGATGCTGTGGCGGAAACCTTCGCTGGACTCGGTATTGACGGTAATGGTCATGGCAAACCTCAGGCAGTGATGAATGTCGGATCGGGTGGTAAAGGTGCTGAAGTTATAGAGCATCGGCCGGCGCAGGCGTTCAGGTTTTTACTGGCGGTAGCCGATGGCCCGTTGGCACGCCGATGAATGTGCAAGCAGCGACGTCGCAGCGGGTTTCGAGGTGGAAGCTGTACTGTTTGATCGGAAAATGTCGATTTTCTGTGAGCTGAATCGTTTTACTCTGAGGTATCGAAGTCATAGGGCGTTTTGATATCACGTTTTTGTCTTACGCAAATTTCCGCCGGCCCGATACCGTCTAAGAGCACCCTGCTGCAAGCTCTTGCAGCGCTCTAGGAAGGAGCCAAAGGAATGAGTCTCAGAAGTCTCAACATCGCCCCCCGCGCCAGCCTGGGTTTTGGCTTGCTGGCGCTGATGGTGTTTGTCCTCGGCGCATTTGCCCTGATGCAGATGGCCAACATGCGCCAGCAGTCCGATGAGGTGGAAAGCAACTGGTTGCCCAGCGTCATGTCGGTGGGCGACATGAGCCAGGATCTGTTGCGTCTTCGCGCCCTGACCCTGCGCCTGCTGATCAATCGCGACCCCCAGGCCCTGGCCCAGAACGAGGCCAAGATCAAGGACATCAAGAGTGGCCTGGGCGTTGCCCAGGGGCGCTATGAGTCGCTGATCGTGCTGCCCCAGGAGCGGGTCCTGTTCGATCGCTTCAAGGACGTGGAGCAGCAGTACCTGCAGCGGCAGGCCCAGGTCATGGCCTTCTCCAGCCAGAATCAGCTGGAGGAGGCGGTCAAGGTGGTCAACGGTGAAATGAACCAGTTGGCCGATGAAATGGCCGCGACACTGCACGAGCTGATCGACTTGAACAAGCAAAGTGCGACCCAGGCCACGGATCTGGCTCAGGCAGTGTTCAGCCAGTCGCGCGTCTGGGTGGTGGCGATGATCGTGGTGGCGGCCCTGGTGACCATTGGTCTGGCCTTGTTGTTGACCCGCAGCATCGTCCTGCCGCTGGCGCAGTCCTTGCGCGTCGCCGAGGTGGTGGCCGGCGGCGACCTGACCGGAGACATCACGGTGATCGGCAAGGACGAGCCGGCGCGCCTGTTGCTGGCGCTCAAGGCCATGCAGCACAGCTTGCGCGAGACTATCCGGCGCATTTCCGATTCCTCCAGCCAGCTTGCCTCGGCTTCCGAGGAGCTCAGTTGCGTCACCGAGGATGCGACCCGGGGCCTGCATCAGCAGAGCCAGGAGATCGAACAGGCCGCCACGGCAGTGAATCAGATGACCGCCGCGGTGGAGGAGGTGGCGAGCAACGCGGTGGCTACTTCCGAAGCGTCCCGGGAGTCAGATCGGATCGCCCAGCACGGTCGCGAACAGGTGCATCAGACCGTGCTGTCCATCGAATCGCTGGCCGAGGATGTGACAGCCAATGCCAGTCAGGTCGAACAGCTGGCGCAGAAGGTCTACGGCATCAGCAAGGTGCTGGAGGTGATTCGCTCCATCGCCGAGCAGACCAACCTGTTGGCCCTGAACGCGGCCATCGAGGCGGCGCGGGCCGGGGATGCCGGGCGCGGCTTCGCGGTGGTGGCCGATGAAGTGCGGGCCCTGGCCCATAGGACCCAGCAGTCGACCCAGGAAATCGAGCAAATGATCGGCGGTATCCAGCAGGGCACCGATCAGGCGGTCAGCTCCATGCAGCAGAGCAATAGCCGCGCCCATTCGACCCTGGAAGTGGCCAAGGCGGCGGGGCAGGCGCTGGAGGAAATCGCTTCGGCCTTCACCCTGATCAACGAGCGCAACATCGTGATCGCCAGTGCCTCGGAGCAACAGGCGGCGGTGGCGCGGGAAGTGGACCGCAACCTGATGAACATCCGCAACCTGGCGTTGCAGACCTCGGCCGGGGCCAATCAGACCAGCGCGGCCAGCCAGGAACTGTCGCGGCTGGCGGTGGACCTGAACAGCATGGTGGCGCGTTTTTCCGTCTGAGCCGCTGGCGCCGGAAAATGGCAGGCAAAAAAAAGCCCCGAACCGGTCGGGGCTTTTTCATGTCGCGAAGCGGCGAGGCTTACTTGCCCTGCCAGCGCTTCAGCACCAGGGTGGCGTTGGTGCCACCGAAGCCGAAGCTGTTGCTCATCACGGTGTTGATGGTGGCGTCTTCGCGAGTCTTGGTCAGGATCGGCATGTCGGCCACTTCCGGGTCCAGCTCGTCGATGTTGGCCGAACCGGCCATGAAGTTGCCTTCCATCATCAGCATGCAGTAGATCGCTTCGTGAACGCCGGCGGCGCCCAGGGAGTGACCCGACAGGCTCTTGGTGGAGCTGATGGCTGGAGCCTTGTCGCCGAACACTTCACGCACGCCTTTCATTTCCGCGACGTCGCCGACCGGAGTCGAGGTGCCGTGGGTGTTCAGGTAGTCGATCGGGGTGTCGACAGTGGACATGGCCATCTGCATGCAGCGGATAGCGCCTTCGCCGCTTGGGGCCACCATGTCGTAGCCGTCGGAAGTGGCGCCGTAGCCGACGATTTCCGCGTAGATCTTGGCGCCACGGGCCAGAGCGTGTTCCAGCTCCTCGACCACCACCATGCCGCCACCGCCGGCGATGACGAAACCGTCACGCTTGGCGTCGTAGGCGCGGGAGGCTTTTTCCGGGGTTTCGTTGTACTGGGTGGACAGGGCGCCCATGGCGTCGAACAGGAACGACTGGGTCCAGTGCTCTTCTTCACCGCCGCCGGCGAAGACGATGTCCTGCTTGCCCATCTGGATCTGTTCCATGGCGGTGCCGATGCAGTGAGCACTGGTCGCGCAGGCAGAAGCGATGGAGTAGTTCAGGCCCTTGATCTTGAACGGTGTGGCCAGGCAGGCGGAAACGGTGCTGCTCATGGTCCGCGTGACGCGGTATGGGCCAACGCGCTTGACGCCTTTCTCGCGCAGGATGTCCAGCGCTTCCATCTGGTTCAGGGTCGAGGCACCACCGGAACCGGCGATCAGGCCGGTACGCGGGTTGGAGACTTGTTCTTCGCTCAGGCCGGAGTCGGCGATGGCGTCTTTCATGGCCAGGTAGGCGTAAGCCGCCGCGTGGCCGACGAAGCGATAGATCTTGCGATCGATCAGTTCTTCGAGGTTCAGGTCAATGGAGCCGGAAACCTGGCTACGCAGACCCATTTCGGCATATTCCGGGTTGAAGCGGATGCCAGGGCGACTTGCACGCAGGTTAGCGGAGACGGTCTCTTTGTCATTGCCCAGGCACGAAACAATGCCCAGACCAGTGATAACGACGCGGCGCATGCGGATAACCCTTAGAAGTTGTCAGTGGAGGTAAACACGCCGACCCGGAGGCCTTCGGCGGTGTAGATTTCGCGGCCGTCAACGCTGACCGAGCCATCGGCGATGGCCATGTTCAGCTTGCCCTTGAGCACGCGCTTGATGTGAATGTTGTAGGTGACCTTTTTCGCCGTCGGCAGAACCTGGCCGAAGAACTTCACTTCTCCCGAACCCAGGGCGCGACCGCGGCCCGGCAGGCCTTGCCAGCCGAGGAAGAAACCGACCAGCTGCCACATGGCATCCAGGCCCAGGCAGCCCGGCATCACCGGATCGCCTTCGAAGTGGCAAGCGAAGAACCACAGGTCTGGAGTGATATCCAGCTCAGCGACCAATTCACCTTTACCGTACTTGCCACCCTCTTCGCTGATATGGGTGATGCGATCCACCATCAGCATGTTGGGGGCGGGCAGTTGCGCGTTACCTGGGCCGAACAGCTCACCGCGACTGCAGCGCAGCAGGTCTTCCCGAGTAAAGGCGTTTTGTTTGGTCATGCGAGCTCCTCAATAGTCCCGTGCGGCAGGGTTGGGCAATCTTCCCGGCCGATCGAAGCGTTCATGCCTCGAGCCGGCAGCCTACTCATAGACTATTGCGTTGTAGTGAAAGTCACAGCGCCAAGGGTATGAAAGTACACTTGTTCACTGAAATTTTTTTTGAGGGCCTTTTCAGGGCCCCGTCGGGTGCCTAAGACTGCCGCACTTTCGCCCGTCACGCCAGTCGCACCTGTTGGAAAATAGCCTGTTACTGCACCCAACGTTGGAGAATCTGCTGCAGATCCGCACGCTTGAACGGCTTGGCCAGGTAGTCGTTCATGCCCGCTGCCAGGCAGGCTTCGCGGTCGCCCTGCAAGGCGTTGGCGGTCAGAGCGATGATCGGCAGATCGGCGCAGCCGGGCAATTGGCGGATCTGCCGGGTGGCTTCATAACCATCGACCAGCGGCAGTCGGCAATCCATCAGAATCGCCTCGAAAATCAGGCTCTCGGCGCTGCGCACCGCCTGGGCCCCGTCGGTGACGATGCTCACGGTGAAGCCCAGGCTGCGCAGCATGGCCTGGATCACGGTCTGGTTCACCGGGTTGTCTTCCACCAGCAGCACATTGCGGCCCTCGCCCTGGTGAGCGGCGGTGCTGACGCGTGGTGCCAGCACCGGCAGGCTTTGCTGGAACAGCGCCAGGGGGATCTCCAGGGTGAACACCGAGCCACGGCCTTCCTCGCTCTGGGCCCGCAGGGTGCCGCCCATGCGTTCGGCCAGGGTGCGGGCAATGGGCAGGCCCAGGCCGGTGCCGCCATACCGCCGGGAAATGCTGCTGTCGGCCTGCTGGAATGCATCGAACATCAGCTCCAGGCTGGCGGGGCTGATACCGATTCCGCTGTCGCGCACCGCACAGGTGAACCACAGGAGCTCATGATCCAGGGCCTGCCACTGGGCCTCGATGATCACGCTGCCTTGTTCGGTGAACTTCAGGGCGTTGCCGATCAGGTTGACCAGAATCTGCCGGATCCGCGTCGGGTCGCCCTTGACCTGCAGCGACTCCATGCCCGGTGGCAGGCGCAGTTGCAGGTCCAGGCCGCGCTGCAGGGCGCTGTGCTGGAAGGCCTGGGCCGAGCTGCCGATCAGTTCGGCGAGGTTGAACGGGATGTGTTCCAGCTCCAGGGCCGAGCGTTCGATGCGCGAGAAATCGAGGATGTCGTTGATCACCTTCAGCAGGTGTTCGGTGGACTCCGAAGCCAGCGCCGCGTATTCGCTCTGCTCCTGGGTCATCTCGGTGGTTTCCAGGAGCTGCAGCATGCCCAGCACGCCGTTCATCGGGGTGCGCAGTTCGTGGCTCATCATCGCCAGGAAATCCGATTTCGCCTTGTTCGCCCGTTCCGCTTCCTCCCGGGTCTGGATCAGTTGCGACATGGCCTGTTGCTGCTCGCGGCTGGCCAGCTCCAGGCCGGCGGCGAGGTTGTTGATGTGGCGTGCCAGATTGCCCAGCTCGCCGTCGTCGACAATCGGCAGCGGCGCCTTGAAGTCGCCTTCCTGGATCGCCTTGACCGCGTTACCCATGGCGCTGATGGGTTGCGCCAGGCCGGCAGCCAGGCGCCGTGCGAGGAGGAAGGTGAAGAGCAGGGCGAACAGGGCGAGGATCGCGGCCTTGAGGAGAATTTCCTGCTGGCGCTGGCTGAAGGCGTCGTTGGACATGCCGACAATGACCCGTCCCAGATACCCGTCACCCTGGGGCCCGAGGCTGGTCGGGTCGTCTTCCAGGAAGTCGTTGTGCACCTGGATGCGCTGCAAGCGCACCGGCGCCTGGAACACCTTGATCTGTTGCGCCTGTTTATGAGTGGCAGACGGTTGCTCGACATACACCAGGATGTTGTTGGCGCTGTCCTGGACCTCCAGAAAGTGCACGTGGGGCGTGGCCAGGGTGGCCTGCAACAGGCTTTCCAGGCCTTCGTTGTTGCCGGAGATCACGCCGTACTCGGTGGCTGGCGCCAGCTGGTTGGCAATCAGTTGGCCGGTGTGGTTGAGCTCCTGGCGCAGGTCCTGAATGCGCACGAAGGTGAAGAAGCTGATCAGCAACAGGGTCAGGAGCAAGGCCGGGCCGAGGCTGATGAGCTGCGTGCGGGTGTGGATGTCCCATCGGCGACGCAATTTCATGGGCGTTGCTCTCCTTCACTCAGTTGGCGCGCGACGGCTTGCGGGTCGATTTCCTCGATGCCCAGTGAGCGTGCCACCTGTGGATTGCTCAGTACTTTGAAGGCCGCCGGGTACAGTGCCCGGGGCCAGCGATTCGGCGCCTGCTCAAGCAGGCTGTCCAGGGTCTGCAGCCAGTCCTGCTGGTCGCTGTAGGTGCTGGCCAGGCTGCCGGCCCTGACGAAGCCGGCATTGGGGCCGATCAGCGCCCGCTGTTGGGCGTAGCTGCTCAGGAGCAGGTTCTTCACGGTTTTCGGGTTGTACAGCTTGGGGTCATCCAGGCCCAGCAGCACGTCGCTGTTGCGCAGCAGGTTTTGCAATGGCCGGCTGTCGTGGGTGCTGTCCCAGGCTTCGGCGACGATTTCCAGGCCCAGGGATTGCGCGGCGCCGCGCAGCTCCTTGAGCAGGAACTGGCTGTCCTCGCTGTACAGCACGCCAACCCGGCGCACCTGGGGCAAGACCTGGCGGATCAGGTGCAACTGACGACTCGGCGGTGGATCGCTCCAGAGCAGGCTGAGCTCGGGGTGGTGCAGGCCTTGCAGGCGCTGTTCGGCTTGCAGGCGGCTGATGCGCAGGACCAGGGTGGCCGGGCCCTGGGGATCTTGCAGGCGCCAGTCGAGGCTTTGCGGATCCAGCAGAATCAGGCGCGTGGCGCTGGGCAACTGGCCCGGCGCCGGCAGTTGCTCCAGCGGTACGAAGCGCACCTGGTCCTGGGGGCGTTGGGCGGCCAGCTCTGCGGTGAAGGTGCGTACCGCCGGGTTGTCCTCGCTGGCGGTCAGCAAGACGTCGGCGGCGCGCAGCGGTGCGCACAGCAGCAGACTCAGCAGGAACAGGCCCCAGCCGAGTCGGCGACGCAAGTCCAAGGCCCCCGAGGGCCGCTGCCGGGCCACGCTAGAACTCCAGCTCGGCGCTGAAATAGACCAGGTGCCGCGAGTCGTAGCGGTTGTCGGCGAAGGTGCTGGGCTGGTGGTCGAGTCGTTGTTGCAGTGTGCCCGCCAGTTCCAGGTTGGCCTTGCCCAGGGCCAGGCGCTTGGCGATGCGCGTGTCGACGCGTTCGAAGCGGTAGCCGTTGAGGGCGCTGTCAGCGTAATAGAACAACGCGCTGGACCAGCCCCGGCCCCAATTGCGCAGCCAGCCGGCGGAGCCGCTGTTGCTGGCGGTCAGGCGCTGGTCCAGGGGGTTGCTGGCTTGGGCGTGGACATAGGCGTAGGTCAGGCGCAGGCGGTCGGCGTGGCTCAATTGCCAGTCCAGCTGGCTTTCGGTGCCGGAGAAGCGTGAGGAATTGCTGTTGCTGGCGATGTATTGGTTGTTGCGCAGCGGCTCGCTGATCATGCCGCTGATTTCGTCGTAGAACAGCTTGATGTCGAGGTTCAGGGCCTGGTCGACGAAGTAGCCGTTGTAGCCCAGCTCGCGGGAGCGCATGTGTTCCTGATCGAGGTTGCCCGGGCCCCGGGTCTTGACGAAGTACTGGGCGCTGCTCTGGCCGTAGACCGGGCTGCTCAGGCCGGTGACCCGGTAGCTCCAGTTGACGTTGTTCTCGAACATGTCCGGGGAGCGGATGGCTTCCGAATACACCGCCCGCAGCCCGTGGCGCGGGTTGATCAGGTAGTTGACGGCGATCCGTGGCGTCAGCGAGTTGCCGGTCAGCTGGGTGTCTTCGTACATAGCCCCGCCCTGGATCAGCCAGTGTTCGCTGGCTCGCCACTCCAGCTGGCCGAACAGGCGCCAGGTGGTGTCGTCGAGGGTGCCGTTGAAATAGGTTTCGGAGTCGGCCCGGTCGTAACGATAGTTCATGCCGCTGACCAGTCGCAGGTTATCGCTGAGGCTCAGGGTGTCCTGCAGTTCAAGGTCGTAACGGGTTTCGCGGGTGCTCTGGTCGATGTTGCCGCAGACGGTATTCTTGCCTCCGCCGTTTTTCCATTGATCGATGACTTGGTTGGCCAACGCCTGTTCCGTCGTGGTTCCGCTAGGCGCCCCACTCAAGTAATCGGGCATGTGGCGCGCCAGGCGCTCGGCGTAATTCGGGTTGATTTGCCACAGGCGCGTCAGTTCGGGGCTGAAGGAAATGGCTGCGTCACAGGCGCGCCAGGTTTGCTGGCGATCCCAGTGCTGGGCCGAGCCCTGGATATAAAGGCTGTGCTGCGCATTGAGCTCCAGGTTCCAGCGCAGTGACCCGGCGTAGTCCTTGGCGATCACATCGGAGTCTTTGCCCTGCTGGGATACGCCGTAGAACACCGGTTTATAGGTATAAGGCCGCTGGTTGGTGCCTTCCTTGGCATTCAATTGCCAATCGATGCTCTGCTGCTCGTCGAGCATCTGGCTCACCGACAGGCTGAAGCGGTTCAAGCGCTTGCTGTCGCGGTAGTCGGCGCCCAGGCGATTGTGGTCGAAGCCGTCATCTTCCTGTCCGGACAACGACAGGCGCAGGTCGCCGGTTTCCCAGCCCGTACCCTGGCTGGCGTACCAGTCGCTGATGCCGCGCTGGCCCCGGGTCACCTTGAACCGGGTGCCGTGGCTGTTGGCCGGTGCGCGGGTAATGATGTTGACCACCGCCATCAGCGCATTGGCGCCGTAGCTGACGGTGTTGGGGCCGCGAAACACCTCGATGCGTTCGATGTCTTCCATGGCCACCGGAATGTCGCTCCAGTCCACCGTGGCCAGGCCCGCGCGGTACACCGAGCGCCCGTCGATCAGCACCTGCATGCGCCGCGCTTCGCTGGCGTTGGTGCCGTGGTAGTTGACCGTGGCCTGGTTGCCGCTGATGGCCCCGACCATCATCCCGGGCACCAGGCGCAGCAGCTCGCTGACGTCCCGGGCGCCGCTGGCCCTGATCAGTTCGTTGTCGAGCACGGTCATGCTGCCCGGCACGGCGGCGGGGGATTGTTTCAGGCGTGTGGCGGTCAACACCTCGGGCAGTGCGCTGCCGTCGAGAAACAGATCGTCGGCCAGCACCGGGTGGCCGAAGAGCATGCCCAGCAGCAGCGACAGACGAAGAGGTGAGGGACCAACGGACACGGCACAGCCTTGAATCTTGAAAGATGGCGCGCATGTTAACCGAGATAGTCGAGTTTTCCAGTCGATAAGCCCGACATTCCCCGAATGACAGCGCGTGTTCCCGACAGGTTGCCTGAATGGCCGGTGGGGCTGGTGGTGGGAAAAGCGCCCCGTATAATGCCGCCATCGCCACTGCTATGGATAAACGGATTGCATATGACACAACAGCGCCCTATTGCGGTCCTGGGAGGCGGAAGTTTTGGTACCGCCGTGGCCAATCTGCTGGCCGAAAACGGTCACCCGGTGCGGCAATGGATGCGTGATCCCGAGCAGGCCGAGGCCATTCGGGTCAATCGCGAGAATCCGCGCTATCTCAAAGGCATCAAGATTCATCCGGCGGTGGAGCCGGTCACCGACCTGCTGGCCACCCTGAATGACTGTGACCTGTGCTTCGTCGCCTTGCCTTCCAGCGCCCTGCGCTCGGTACTGGCGCCCCACGCGCAGTTGCTGAGCGGCAAGCTGCTGGTCAGCCTGACTAAGGGCATCGAGGCCCAGACCTTCAAGCTGATGAGCGAGATCCTTGAGGACATAGCCCCGGCGGCGCGCATTGGCGTGTTGTCGGGTCCCAACCTGGCCCGGGAAGTGGCCGAGCATGCTCTGACCGCCACCGTGGTCGCCAGTGAAGATGAAGAGCTGTGCCAGCGGGTCCAGGCGGCATTGCACGGGCGGACCTTCCGCGTCTACGCCAGTGCCGACCGCTTTGGCGTCGAGCTGGGCGGGGCGTTGAAGAACGTCTACGCGATCATCGCCGGCATGGCGGTGGCCCTGGGCATGGGGGAAAACACCAAGAGCATGCTGATCACCCGTGCCTTGGCGGAGATGACCCGTTTTGCCGTCAGCCAGGGCGCCAATCCCATGACCTTCCTCGGCCTGGCCGGAGTCGGCGACCTGATCGTCACCTGTTCCTCGCCCAAGAGCCGCAACTACCAGGTGGGCTTTGCCCTGGGGCAGGGCCTGAGTCTGGAGGACGCGGTGACCCGCCTGGGCGAAGTGGCGGAGGGCGTCAACACCCTCAAGGTGCTCAAGGCCAAGGCCCAGGAACTGGGCGTCTACATGCCGCTGGTCGCCGGCCTGCATGCGATTCTGTTCGAAGGGCGGACGCTGAATCAGGTGATCGAGCTGCTGATGCGTGGCGAGCCGAAAACCGACGTCGACTTTATCTCCACCAGCGGATTCAACTGAGTAGCACAGGAGCCAGACATGAACGATACGAATTCCGAAGCCAAATACGAATCCATCCTCCTGCGCGTGCTGTGGATGCTGGTGTTCGTGATGGTGTGGCAGGTGGCGCAGTTTCTTCTGGGCGCCCTGGTCCTGGTGCAACTGATCTATCGCCTGATCTACGGCGCGCCGAATGCCGGGCTGATGAACTTTGGCGACAGCCTGAGCCAGTTCCTGGCGCAGATTGGCCGGTTCGGCAGCTTCCACACCGAGCAGAAACCCTGGCCGTTCGCCGATTGGCCGACCCCGCGGGCCCCTGAAGGGGAGGCCCCCCACAGTGTGCCGCCGGCGCCCCACCCGGTGCGTGACGAGGAGCCCAAGCTGTGAAGTTGTGGGTACTGCGTCACGGCCAGGCCGAATCCCATGCGGCCAGCGATGACCAGCGCAACCTTACGGCCCACGGCCGCCAGGAAGTGCTGGGCAGCGCCGCGCAGCTGATTGGCCAGCCCATCAGTGCGATCATCGCCAGCCCCTATGTGCGGGCCCAGCAAACGGCGCAACTGGTGCGTCAGGCCCTGGGCTTCGAGGGCGAGATCCTCACCGTGCCCTGGTTGACCCCGGAGGCCAACCCATTGCAGGTGCTGGAGCATCTGGACAGTGCGGACAACCTGCTGCTGGTCAGCCACCAACCCTTGGTCGGCAACCTGATCGGCCTGTTGCAGCACGGTCATCTGCGTGATCCCCAGCCCATGAATACCGCCAGCCTGGCGGAGCTGGAAGGCGACTGGCCGCTGGCGGGGCTGATGACCCTCAATAGCGTCAAGCACCCCTAGAGCGCCTCGGCGGCCAGACGGTTCCTGGCCGCCGCCGGTCCGTCGGGGTGACCGACACCCGGTTGTGCGGCGCTACATTTCTTAACTTGCAGCCCTCCTTTGTGCGTGGAATAGTCGACCGAGCAAGTGCTTGGTTGGTGTCGCGAACAGAATAAAAACAAAGGAGCGAGTCATGGCTGCTGCTTTTCGTTTGCCGCTGCAAGTGTTCTACGAGCGCGAGGCTCGTCATCCCCAGCAATGTTTTCTGGTTCAGCCCAGCGCCGGAGGTCAGGTGCAGGAGCTGAGCTGGTTCGAGGTCGGCCAGCAGGCCCGTCGCGCCGCCCAATGGCTGCGGGAGCGCCAGTTGCCCCCCGGCAGTCATATCGCAATCATTGGCAAGAATTCCGCGCACTGGATCATCAGCGACCTGGCGATCTGGATGGCCGGGCATGTGTCGGTGCCGCTGTATCCCAACCTCACCGCCGATTCGGTGGCCCAGGTACTGGAGCATTCAGAGTCGGCCCTGGTGTTCATCGGCAAGCTCGATGACTGGCCGGGCATGGCCCCGGGGATCAGGCCCGGTCTGCCCACTGTGCGCCTGCCGCTGGCCCCTGAAGGCACTTTCGACTGCACCTGGGACGATCTGCAAGGCTGTCAGCCGTTGGCTGACAATCCAAGTCCACCGGCCGAGCAACTAGCCACCATCATCTACACCTCCGGTACCACGGGCCTGCCCAAGGGGGTGATGCACAGCTTCGGCAATCTGGGTTTTGCCGCCACTCACGGGACACAACTCTTCGGCCTGGGCCCGGGGGATCGACTGCTGTCCTATCTGCCGCTGTGTCATGTGGCCGAGCGCATGTTTGTCGAGATGGCGGCGATCTATACCGGGCAGACCGTGTTCTTCGCCGAGAGCCTCGATACCTTCCTGGCGGACCTGCGGCGGGCCCGGCCCACAGCCCTGTTCGGCGTGCCGCGAATCTGGACCAAGTTCCAGATGGGGGTCTACAGCAAGGTGCCGGCCAGGCGCCTGGACGTTCTCTTGAGCCTGCCGTTGATCGGCAAGCGCGTCGGTCACAAGGTGCTGGCCGGGCTTGGGCTGGACGCCTTGCGGGTGGCCTTGTCCGGGGCGGCGCCGGTGCCCCAGGCACTGTTGCACTGGTATCGGCGGTTGGGCCTGGACGTACTGGAGGTCTATGGCATGACCGAGAGTTGCGGTTATTCCCATATCGGCCGTTCCGGGGAGCAGGTGCCGGGCTGGATCGGTCGGCCCTGTCCCGGGGTTGAAGTGCGTATCGATGACGCGGGCGAGGTCCAGGTGCGCAGCGGGGCCACCATGCAGGGCTATTACAAGGACCCGCAGAAGACCGCCGAAACCATCACCGAGGACGGTTTTCTGCGCACCGGCGACAAGGGCGAACAGGACGCAGCCGGCAATCTGCGCCTGACCGGTCGGCTCAAGGAAATCTTCAAGACCAGCAAGGGCAAGTACGTGGCCCCGGCACCCATCGAGAATCGCCTGGCCGTGCATGCCCATATCGAGCAGGTGTGCGTGGTGGGGGACGGTCTGAGCGCTCCTCTGGGGTTGTGCGTGCTTTCGGCGGCGGGCTTGCAGGCCGCGGCAGGCAGCGCCCGGGAAGGGCTGCACAGCAGCCTGGAAAACCTGCTGGCCCAGGTCAATGGCGGCCTGGACAAGCATGAACGGCTGCATCGGCTGGTGGTGGTCAAGGACAACTGGGCCGTGGAGAACGGCTTTCTGACCCCGACCCTGAAGATCAAGCGCAATGTGATCGAGGCCACCTATGGCGGCAGTTTTCAACGCTGGAGCGAGCGCAGCGAAGCCGTGCTGTGGCAGGATTGATCGACAATAACCACCCAGAAGGGAAGCAGCGATGAGCCTATGGCGTACCACTCCGAACATCGAGCAACTGAACGCGGCACAGAAGAACACCATCGGCGAAGTGCTGGATATTCGCTTCGAGTCGTTTGATGAGGAATCGCTGAGCGCAAGCATGGTCATCGACCATCGCACCCACCAGCCCTACGGGTTGCTGCATGGCGGGGCTTCGGTGGTGCTGGCGGAAACCGTCGGCTCCATGGCCAGCTACCTGTGTATCGATGCCAGCAAGTTCTATTGCGTGGGCCTGGAGATCAACGCCAATCACCTGCGCGGCTTGCGCAGCGGCCGGGTGACGGCGGTGGCCCGGGCCATTCATATCGGGCGCACCACCCATGTCTGGGATATCCGCCTGAGCAGCGATGAAGGCAAGGCCAGCTGTATTTCGCGCCTGACCATGGCCGTGGTGCCTCTGGGGCAAACGCCGCCGGCGCAATGAGTGAGCGCGCCATAGGCTGAGCCTGGGTGTCAGTATTCCTGTCCGTTACGGTCATTGCCCTGGTGCAAGGGCCTGCGGACAATCGGTGTTGGTTTGGTGGATGGATAGGTCGGTATGTCGCAACAGGTGTTTTTCGCTCACGCCAATGGGTTTCCCTCCGGCACGTACGGCAAGCTGTTTGCTGCCCTGGCGCCGGAGTTCGAGGTGGCTCATTTGCAGCAGCATGCCCACGACCCGCGCTTTCCGGTGGACGACAACTGGCAGAGTCTGGTGGATGAGCTGATCCACCACCTGCAACAGCAGGCGCAGCCGGTGTGGGGCGTGGGGCACTCGTTGGGGGGCGTGCTGCACCTGCACGCGGCCCTGCGCTGCCCGGAGCTGTATCGGGGGGTGGTGATGCTCGATTCGCCAGTGCTGACCCGGGCCGACCAGTGGGTGATCCGCGCCGCCAAGCGCTTTGGTTTCATCGACCGCCTGACTCCCGCCGGGCGAACCCTGGGGCGCCGCGAGGAGTTTGCCGATGTCGAATCGGCGCGCAGCTACTTTGCCCGCAAGACGCTGTTCCGAGCCTTCGACCCCGATTGCCTGGACGCGTACTTGCAGCATGGCCTGCAGCAGGTGGGTGACCGCTTGCGCCTGCGTTTCGATCCGGCGACCGAGATCAGCATCTATCGCGGCGTACCGCACACCAGCCCCGGCAGCGCTCGCCAGCTCAAGGTGCCCCTGGCCGTGGTGCGCGGCCAGCAGAGTCGGGTGGTGATGCGGCATCACACCAGTGCCGTGGGGCGTATGCCCCTGGGCGAGTCCCTGACCATGCCCGGCGGCCACATGTTTCCTCTTGAGCGGCCCGAAGCCACCGCCACCCTGCTCAAGGAACTCTTCACCCGCTGGGAACAGCGCCGGAGCTGTGCATGAGCCAGGTCGTCGAGGAAGTTCGCCTGAACCTGCCCCACATCGAGCTGGCGGCCCATCTGTTCGGGCCCGAGGACGGCTTGCCGGTGATCGCCCTGCATGGTTGGCTGGACAACGCCAACAGCTTCGCCCGGCTGGCGCCCAAGCTCAAAGGCCTGCGCATCGTGGCCCTGGACATGGCCGGTCACGGGCATTCCGGGCACCGTCCGCCGGGCGCGGGTTATGCCCTGTGGGATTACGTCCATGACGTGCTGCAAGTGGCTGAACAGCTGGGCTGGAAGCGCTTTGCCCTGATGGGACATTCATTGGGAGCGATCGTGTCGCTGGTGCTGGCGGCGGCGCTGCCGGAGCGGGTCAGCCATCTGGCCCTGATCGACGGCGTGATTCCTCCGACCGCCAGCGCTGCAGGTGCCGCCGAGCGGCTGGGCATGGCCTTGCAGGCGCAACTGGACCTGCAGGACAAGCGCAAGCCGGTCTACAGCACGCTGGAGCGAGCCATCGAAGCGCGGATGAAGGGGCTGGTGGCGGTCAGTCGCGAGGCTGCCGAGCTGCTGGCCCTGCGTGGTCTGATGCCGGTGCCCGGTGGCTATACCTGGCGCAGCGACAGCCGCCTGACCCTGGCATCGCCGCTGCGTCTGACCGAGGAGCAGGCCATGTCCTTCGTCGAGCGGGTCAGTTGCCCGACGCAGCTGGTGGTGGCTGCCGACGGCATGCTGGTTCGGCACGAGTCCCTGCTGCAGCGTCTACCCTTTAGCCGGGAACAGCTGCCGGGCGGCCATCATCTGCACCTCAACGATGAGGCCGGCGCAACCTCTGTCGCAGACTGTTTCAATCGGTTTTTCGCCGTTCCTTGACTTGACGGGGTCAACTGTCGAGGCTGGGCGGGTTGAAATGGGAGACAACCATGATAGATCTGTACACCGCTGCGACCCCCAATGGCCACAAGGTTTCCATCCTGCTTGAAGAGCTCGGATTGCCCTACACGGTGCATGCCCTGAGTTTCGACAAGCGCGAGCAAAAGGCGCCGGCGTTTCTGAAGATCAATCCCAATGGGCGTATTCCGGCCATCGTCGACCGAGACAATGGCGATTTTCCCGTATTCGAATCCGGCGCGATCCTGGTGTATCTGGCCGAGCGCAGCGGCCAACTGCTGCCCAGCGATACCAAGGGCCGCTCGATCGTCATGCAGTGGCTGATGTTCCAGATGGGCGGCATCGGGCCCATGCAGGGCCAGGCCAACGTGTTCTTCCGCTATTTTCCGGAAAAGCTCCAGGGCGCCATCGATCGCTATCAGCATGAAACCCGGCGCCTGTATGAAGTCCTCGACACCCGCCTGCAACAGGTCGAGTACCTGGCCGGGGACTACAGCATTGCCGACATCGCCACCTTCCCCTGGGTGCGCGGTCATGAGTGGTCCGGTGTTTCGGTACAGGGCTTGCCGGCCCTGCAACGCTGGATGGCGGCCCTGGAGGCCCGGCCTGCGGTCCAGCGTGGCTTGCAGGTTCCGCAACGCAGTGACGACGCCAGCGTCGTCAAGGGCGCCCAGGCCATGCTTATCCGATGAGAGTTTCCATGCGTTCACTCAGTGTTCTGGGCTTGTCCTTCCTTAGCACCCTGGCCCTTGCCGCCGATCTGCCCGGCAGCCATGACCTGCCCCTGGTGCCCCGTCTGACCGATGCACAAATCGTCGACTACCGTCCGCAAGTGGAGCAGGAGCGTGTCTACCCGTTGGGCTCGATCCGCAGAATCAGCGGCCAACTGCGCTTTGACGGTCAGGTCAATGCCCGGGGCAAGCTCACGGCCATCACCTACCAATTGCCCGCCGAACGCACTTCCAACGAAGCCTTCACCCTGGCTCGCGAAGCCCTGCAGAAACAGGGGGCAGAGCTGCTGTTCTGGTGCCAGGCCCGGGATTGTGGCGAGAGCAGCCTGTGGGCCAATGAGGTCTTCGGCAACGCCAAGTTGTTTGGCGCCGACGAGCAGCAAGCCTATTTGCTGTTGCGCCTGGCGGCGCCCCAGGACAACTCCCTGGTGGCCCTGTACAGCATTACCCGGGGTAACCGCCGGGCCTACCTGCACGTGGAGCAGTTCGACGCCAGCGCTGCCCTGGGCGACTTGCTGCCCACTTCGGCGACCCTGCTGCGGCAACTGAAGGACACGGGCAAGCTGGACCTGCCCAAGCTGACCGATCCCCAGCCCGCCTGGCTCAACCTGCTTTCCCGCGGGCTGAACCTGGACACCACGCTGCGGGTCAGCCTGTCCGGCCAGCAGGCCGAGGCCTGGCGCCAGGCCCTGATTGGCCAGGGCGTGCTGGCGACGCGCATGGAAACCGGCGACTCCCAAGCCGCCGGGCTGCACTTCGAACTGCTGCGTTAAGCTGTTTCAGGCGGCCTGCACTCGCGGGTTCGCCTACTCTTCTCCGTTTACCCTTGTGCGAGACATTTCATGCCCAATAACGATCGCCTGCTGGTGCAGATTCTGCTCCTGGTGTTGTTCGGTGCCAGCTTCTGGGTGATGGCGCCTTTCTGGTCGGCGCTGTTCTGGGGCGCGGTGCTGGCCTTTGCCAGCTGGCCGCTGATGCGTTTGCTGACCCGCTGGCTCAATGGCCGCGAGTCCCTGGCGGCGGCCCTGTTGACCCTGGGCTGGATGGTTCTGGTGGCGGCGCCGCTGGTCTGGCTCGGGCTCAACCTGGCGGATCACGTGCGCGATGCCACGGCCTTTATCAAGGATGTGCAGGTGGACGGCCTGCCCGAGGCTCCCGCCTGGCTGGGCAGCCTGCCTTTGGTAGGGGAGCGTCTGGTCGGGCTGTGGAACAGCATCGATCAACAGGGCGCGGCGCTGATGCTGGCCGTCAAGCCGTATCTGGGGCAGGTGGGCAACTGGCTGCTGGCCCGCAGTGCACAGATCGGCGGCGGTATTCTCGAACTGACCCTGAGCATCGTCTTCGTGTTTTTCTTCTACCGTGACGGTCCGCGCCTGGCATTGTTCGTACACAAGCTGCTGGAGCGGTTGATCGGCGATCGGGCCGGCTACTACATCGATCTGGTCGCCGGCACCGTGCAACGGGTGGTCAACGGGGTGATCGGCACCGCTGCGGCCCAGGGCCTGCTGGCGCTGATCGGCTTTCTGATTGCCGGGGTGCCAGGGGCGCTGGTGCTGGGGATCGTCACCTTCCTGCTCAGCCTGATTCCCATGGGGCCGCCCCTGGTGTGGATTCCGGCCACGGCCTGGCTGGCCTGGAAGGGCGAATACGGCATGGCGGTGTTTCTGGGGATCTGGGGCACTTTCATCATCAGCGGCGTCGACAACGTGCTCAAACCCTACCTGATCAGTCGCGGTGGCAACCTGCCCCTGGTGATTGTGCTGCTCGGGGTGTTCGGCGGCCTGATCGCCTTCGGCTTTATCGGTCTGTTTATCGGTCCGACCCTGCTGGCGGTGGCCTACAGCCTGCTGCTGGACTGGAGCGCCAGTCAGGCCCGGACCCAGGAGCCGCGCTGAGCCGCGGCTTGCCGCTCGACAGGGGAGCGGCAAGCACCCATCAGGCGGCGACGTTGACGCTGTTGCCGACGCTGCTGGCAGGGTTCAGCTGATACTGCTTGCTGAGGTTGGCGATCATCTTGCCCAGGGCTTCGG
Organism: Pseudomonas sp. Os17; assembly: GCF_001547895.1. Classification (NCBI taxonomy): domain Bacteria; kingdom Pseudomonadati; phylum Pseudomonadota; class Gammaproteobacteria; order Pseudomonadales; family Pseudomonadaceae; genus Pseudomonas; species Pseudomonas sp. Os17. The sequence goes on from NZ_AP014627.1 coordinate 1,939,315, forward strand.
TCAGGTTGGCCTGCGGGTTCTGAGTCTCGCTGTCCTGGTTGCGTCCGGCCTGCAGCGCAGCCTTGAGCTCATCGCTGCTGATGCCGCCGCTGCTGTCGCTGTCGAGTATTTTCAGCAATGCCGAACTGCTGTCGTTGCTGGCCGAGTTCTTGTCGCCGGACTGCAGGGCGCTGCTCAGTTCGTCGGCACTGATGCTGCCGTTGCCGTCGCTGTCGAGCTGGCCGAACAGTTGCTCGCCGGAGAGCTGTTGCGGGGGCGGTGGAGGCGGCGTCAGGCTGGCGGCCAGTTCGTCTGCACTGACGTTGCCATCCTGATTCTTGTCCAGGGCCGAGAAGAGCTGCTTGCTGTCGGCGCTGCTACCGGCGCTGCTCAAGCCGCTGCTCAGTTCGTCACTGTTGATGACGCCGTCGCCGTCACTGTCCAGAGCGCTGAGCAGGGCGTCCGCCAGTTCGGTGCCGGGTGCCTGGCCGTGATGCGCCGGTGGCGCCATGGCGGCCATTTCATCGCTGCTCAGGCTGGCGTTGCCATCGCTGTCCAGTTCGCTGAAGTTCTTGCTCAGGCTGACCAGGACACCCTTGTCGCCCTTGTTCGACAGAGCGTTGTTCAGCTCGTCCTGGTTCACCTCGCCGTCGCCGTTGCTATCGAGCCTGGCGAACAGGTCCTTCTGCAATTGTTGGCCGCGGCTGGTGCTGGAGGCACTGCTGCTGGAGCTGTAATAGCTCGAATAGTTGCTGCTGACGCTACCTATCATTGGACTCGCTCCTTGGGATGAATGGATCCGGTGGAGGCACCGGCTCATGCAGCCTCAAGGCTGGAGTTGTCCTGGGTATGGGCGCTTTGTACCCGTGGCTACACAAGGGACTCAGGGGCGGGGCAGGCGCAGCACCGCGGTCAGGCCGCCGCCGGGAGTCTCTTCCAGCAGCAACTGGCCGCCCATGCGCTCTGCCGCTTCGCGGGCGATGGTCATGCCCAGGCCGACGCCGCCGGAGTTGCGGTTGCGTGAGCCTTCGAGGCGGAAGAAGGGTTCGAACACGGCCTCGCGTTTGTCGGCGGCGATGCCGGGACCATGGTCGATGACCCGGATCAGCAACTGATCCCGATGGTCTTCCAGGGCCAGAGTGGCATGGCCGGCGTAGCGCAGGGCGTTGTCCAGCAGGTTGTTGATGCACGACTGCAGGGCCATGGGCTGGACCAGCAGCGGGGCGCAATGGCCCTGGGCCTGGGCATCGGCGCCCTGGTCCTGGGCGTTCTCGCACAGCGACTCCACCAGCGCCTGCACGTCCATCCATTGCTCGGCCTCGCTGGTGCGCTGTTCATGCAGGTAGCTGAGGGTGGCGTCGAGCATCTTGATCATGTCGTCCAGGTCCTGGCGCATCTGCCCCTGCAGCTTGCTGTCCTCGATCTGTTCCAGGCGCAGCTTCAGGCGTGACAGCGGTGTGCGCAGATCATGGGACACGGCGCCGAGCATGCGCCCGCGTTGTTGGACCTGTTCCCGTATGCGTTTCTGCATCTGGTTGAAGGCGCTGGCGGCCTGTCGTGCTTCCCGCGGGCCGACCTCTTCCAGGGGCGGGCTGTCGAGGTTTTCGCTCAGGCGTTCGGCGGCGTCGCTCAGGCGCTGGATCGGCCGCGAGAGCAGCTTGGCGCCGTACCAGGCGGCAATGACCAGGGAGATCAGCTGGAAGGTCAGAGGCACTAAAGGTCCGCCGAACCAGGGGCGTGGCGGACGTTGCGGGAAGTACGGCGGCGGCCCAGGAGGGCTATTGCCGAGGGCCACCGGCGGCGGTGGCGGTGGAGGGGGCGGCGGCGGGTGTCCGTAATGGTGGAACCAGAAAAACGCCAGAAGGTGGGCGAGCACGATCGCGATCAGCAGGAGGCCAAACAGCCGGCCGAACAGCGTATCGAAGCGCCCGCGCATCAGCCGATGTCTCGTGCGTCGAACAGGTAGCCTTCGCCACGCACGGTCTTGATCAGTTGCGGCGATTTCGGGTCGTCCCCGAGCTTCTGCCGCAGGCGCGACACCAGCAGGTCGATACTGCGATCGAAGGCCTCGATGGAGCGGCCCCGGGCCGCGTCCAGCAGTTGTTCGCGACTCAGCACCCGGCGCGGGCGTTCAATGAATACCCAGAGCAGGCGGAACTCGGCGTTGGACAGCGGCACCACCAGCCCGTCGGCGGAGATCAGCTGGCGCAGGACGCTGTTCAGGCGCCAGTTGTCGAAGCGGATATTGGCCCGCTGTTCGCTGCGATCGTCGCGGACCCGGCGCAGGATGGTCTGGATCCGCGCCACCAGCTCCCGCGGTTCGAAGGGCTTGGCCATGTAGTCGTCGGCCCCCAGTTCGAGGCCGATGATGCGGTCGGTGGGCTCGCAGCGGGCGGTGAGCATGAGGATCGGAATGTCCGATTCGCTACGCAACCAGCGGCACAGGGACAGGCCGTCTTCACCGGGCAGCATCAGGTCGAGCACCACCACGTCGAAGTGCTCGGCCTGCAAGGCCTGGCGCATTGCTGCACCGTCGGTGACACCGCTGGCGTGGATGTTGAAGCGCGCCAGATAGTCGATCAGCAGTTCGCGGATCGGCACGTCGTCATCGACGATCAGGGCCCGAGTGTTCCAGCGCTTGTCGTCGCCATTGGCCACGGCTTTGGAGTCGTCGTTCAGAGGGGCTGGAGTGTTATGCATGGGTGCGTTCATCTGCCAGGTAGGCTGCCGGCCATCAGGAGGCGACGGCGAGGTTATGGCTTCAGCATAGGCGTCCGGCCCGGGGGCAGGAAGTGCTGTTCGAGGGTGTTGCGGCTGGCGAGGGTAGCGCCGGGTATTGTTGCTGGCGTGTCGTCAGTGTATCTGCGTTGATACAAATGCCGGGCGGCCCGCGGATTTGCCGGCGGATCGAAGATCCCTGGCACCGTTGAGGAGGATTTACCTCTGATCGGGTCCCGGATCGTCCCGGCTTGCGCTACAATCCGCGCCGATTTCGACTTGCCTGAGAGCCCCTTCATGTCCGCCTGCCAGACTCCTATCATCGTCGCCCTGGATTTTCCCACCCGTGACGCCGCACTGAAACTGGCCGATCAACTGGACCCGAAACTGTGCCGGGTCAAAGTCGGCAAGGAGCTGTTCACCAGCTGCGCCGCCGAGATTGTCGGGACCCTGCGCGACAAGGGTTTCGAAGTGTTCCTGGACCTGAAGTTCCACGACATTCCCAACACCACCGCCATGGCGGTCAAGGCCGCCGCGGAAATGGGCGTGTGGATGGTCAATGTGCACTGCTCCGGCGGCCTGCGCATGATGGCTGCCTGCCGCGATGTGCTGGACCAGCGCAGTGGTCCCAAGCCGCTGCTGATCGGCGTCACCGTGCTCACCAGCATGGAGCGTGAAGACCTGGCCGGCATCGGCCTGGACATCGAGCCCCAGGAGCAGGTGCTGCGCCTGGCCGCGCTGGCGCAGAAAGCCGGGATGGACGGCCTGGTGTGCTCGGCCCTGGAAGCCCAGGCCCTGAAGAGCGCCCATCCGACCCTGCAACTGGTGACGCCGGGGATTCGTCCGGCGGGCAGTGCCCAGGATGACCAGCGGCGGATCCTCACTCCGCGCCAGGCCCTGGATGCCGGTTCCGATTACCTTGTGATCGGTCGTCCCATCAGCCAGGCGGCCGACCCGGCCAAGGCCCTGGCTGACGTGGTCGCCGAACTGGCCCTGTAACACCCGGGCCTGCAGGAGCCGGCCAGCCGGCTCCCGCAGGTTCAGACTTTCAGCACCAGCTTGCCGAAGTTCTCGCCGCTGAACAGCTTGCCCAGCGTCTCCGGGAAAGTCTCCAGGCCTTCGACAATATCCTCCTTGCTCTTGAGCTGCCCCTTGGCCATCCAGCCGGCCATTTCCTGCCCGGCCGCGGCGAACTGCGCGGCGTAGTCCATGACCACGAAACCTTCCATGCGCGCCCGGTTGACCAGCAGCGACAGGTAGTTGGCCGGTCCCTTGACCGCTTCCTTGTTGTTGTACTGGCTGATGGCGCCACAGATCACCACCCGCGCCTTGACGTTCAGGCGGCTGAGCACGGCATCGAGGATGTCGCCGCCGACGTTGTCGAAATACACATCGACGCCTTTCGGGCATTCGCGCTTGAGCCCGGCGTTGACGTCTTCGCTCTTGTAGTCGATGGCGCCGTCAAAGCCCAGTTCGTCGATGAGGAACTTGCATTTGTCCTGGCCGCCGGCAATGCCCACCACGCGACAGCCTTTGATCTTGGCGATCTGCCCGGCAATGCTGCCCACCGCGCCAGCGGCGCCGGACAGCACCACGGTGTCGCCGGCCTTGGGCGCGCCGACGTCCAGCAGGGCGAAGTAGGCGGTCATGCCGGTCATGCCCAGGGCCGACAGGTAGCGTGGCAGAGGGGCCAGCTTGGGGTCGACCTTGTAGAAGCCACGGGGCTCGCCGAGGAAGTAGTCCTGCACCCCGAGGGCGCCATTGACGTAGTCGCCGACGGCGAATCCGGGGTTGTTGGAGGCAATCACCTGGCCCACGCCCAGGGCGCGCATGACTTCGCCGATGGCCACCGGCGCAATATAGGACTTGCCCTCGTTCATCCAGCCGCGCATGGCCGGGTCCAGGGACAGGTATTCATTCTTCACCAGGATCTGCCCGGCGGCGGGCTCGCCCACGGCTACCTGCTGGTAGGTGAAGGTGTCGCGGGTAGCCGGGCCGACGGGGCGTTTGGCGAGCAGGAACTGGCGATTGGTCAGGCTGGTCATGGCAGGCACTCAAGGGGTGGATGAAGCCCTAGTTGATAGACCCTCAGGTGGGTTGTCGCAAGGTTTGCCGATTCAGCGAATGGGTGTCGATCCAGTGTGGTGATGAACGCCCCGGCATTTTCATCACCAGGATGCATAAGACCTCAACCGGCCTTCTGATAATGCTGACGCCGACCGGGACGGCTATGGCTAGATGGGCCCCACAGCTGACCCGTATCTGAACGAGGATCTTTGCAATGAGCATGACGTTTTCCGGCCAGGTGGCCCTGGTGACCGGCGCGGCCAATGGAATCGGCCGGGCGACGGCCCTGGCGTTTGCCGCTGAAGGCTTGCAGGTGGTGGTGGCGGATCTGGACGTGGCCGGGGGCGAAGGCACCGTGGCGCTGATCCGCGCGGCGGGAGGCGAGGCGGTGTTCGTGCCCTGCAACGTCACCCAGGAAGCGGATGTACAGCAGCTGATGGCCCGTACCCTCGAGGCTTATGGCCGTCTGGACTATGCCTTCAACAACGCCGGGATCGAGATCGAGAAGGGCCGCCTGGCAGAGGGCAGCCTGGACGAGTTCGACGCCATCATGGGGGTCAACGTCAAGGGCGTCTGGCTGTGCATGAAGTACCAGCTGCCGTTGCTGCTGGCCCAGGGCGGCGGGGCCATCGTCAATACCGCCTCGGTGGCGGGCCTGGGCGCGGCGCCGAAAATGAGCATCTATGCGGCGTCCAAGCATGCGGTGATCGGCCTGACCAAATCGGCGGCCATCGAGTACGCCAAGAAAAAGATCCGGGTCAACGCGGTCTGTCCGGCGGTCATCGACACCGACATGTTCCGTCGGGCCTATGAAGCGGATCCGAAGAAGGCCGAGTTCGCCGCGGCGATGCACCCGGTGGGGCGTATCGGCAAGGTCGAGGAAATCGCCAGCGCCGTGCTTTACCTGTGCAGCGATGGCGCGGCCTTCACCACCGGTCATGCGCTGGCGGTGGATGGTGGTGCCACCGCGATCTGAGCCCTCGGCCGGCCCCCCGGCGCCTGTCGCCGCGGGGGCTGGATGGAATCGACCTCCAGTGTCCTGAAAACGACCTCCGCGTAGCTTTTTGCCATTATTCCGGCTGTGAAGACTTGTGCGTCGGTGCACGCCGTTGCGACCCTTCGCACAGACGGATGGCCCTATGGCCATTGGGGATTGGAAGGGGACTGCGCACCATGACTTCGGCCGCGAGTGGACGTTTTGCCAACCTGGGCATGGCAAAGAAACTGGGTATCGGTTTTGCCCTGGTGTTGCTCTTGACGGCCCTGGTGGCCGGCATTGGCGTCTGGTCGCTGCAGACCATCAGCCAGCGCTTCGATGGCCTCAAGCAGATGTCCCAGCTCAACAGTGGCGTGCTCAAGGTGCGGCTGCTGGAGCAGGACTACGCCCTGCATGGCGACAGCCAGACCGTGGACAGCCTGCACGAGAGCCTGGAGGGGCTGTTGCGGCTGGCCCAGCAGCTCAAGGGGCAGTCGGCGGCCAACCAGACGGCGATGGCCGATGTCGAGTTGGCGCTGGCGGACTATCGCAAGGCCTTCGACGAATTCGTCGAGCTGACCCAGGCCAAGGACCTGGCTCTGGAAATGGCCAGTTGGTCGGTGTCCAGCGTGGCCAACAACCTTGACGTACTGCAGGCCGGGCTGGCGGATGACGGCGCCTACACCCTCAAGGATTCCCAGGGCAAGGAGGGTGCGGAGTTCATCGAGCAGGCCAACCAGATCAGCCAGGTTTCACGCCTGATGCTGCAGGCCATGAACGAAGCGCGGTTGCGCCTGGACCAGAACCGCAAGGGCGATGAGCAGGCCAGTGCCGAGCAGGGCAAGATCGAACAGGCCGAGCAGGCGCTGGCTCAGGCCGAACAGCTGAAGACCGCCGTCAAGGATGCGGGTTACCAGACGGTGCTCAACGAGGTGTCGGGGCACATCGGCAACTTCAGTGAAAAACTCAACGAATACACCGGTCTGCTGACTCAGGAAAAACAGGTCTATCAGACGCTGCATGAGCGCGCGGCCCAGGTGATGGCGCGGGTCGACCAGGCCTATGTCGCCCAGGACCTGGCGATGCAGGGCGAGCTGGACAAGAACTCCTTGCTGATCATCGGCTCCTCGGCCCTGGCCCTGCTGGTGGGGCTGTTGGCGGCCCTGAGCATCACGCGCCTGATCGTGCGGCCGCTGCGCAGCGTGATGCATGTGGCTCAGCAGATCGCTGCCGGGGACCTGACGGCCAGCGTGGCGGTGACCCGGCGGGACGAGATCGGCCAGTTGATGCAGGCGATGCAGCAGATGGGCAGCGGCCTGAGCGGTATCGTCAGCGGCCTGCAGGCCGGGATCGAGCAACTGGCCAGTTCGGCCCAGTCGCTGTCCTCGGTGACCGAGCAGACCAACCTGGAAGTCAGCAGCCAGAAAGAGGAAACCGAGCAAGTGGCCACCGCCATGAATCAGATGACCGCCACGGTGCACGATGTGGCGCGTAACGCCGAGGAAGCCGCCCAGGCGGCCCAGGCTGCGGATGACAAGGTCGAGAGCGGGCAACAGGTGGTGCGCCAGAGCATGCAGCGGATCGAGCAGTTGGCGGACTCCGCGACCCGGGCCAGCAGCGGCATCGAAAGCCTGAGCGCCGAGATCGACAACATCGGTAGTGTGCTGGATGTGATCAAGAGCGTGGCCGAGCAGACCAACCTGCTGGCCCTCAATGCCGCCATCGAGGCAGCCAGGGCGGGGGAGCAGGGCAGGGGCTTTGCCGTGGTGGCCGACGAAGTGCGGGCCCTGGCCAAGCGGACCCAGCAATCCACCGAGGAGATCGCGCGCCTGGTGACGGCGTTGCATGCCGCCGCCGATTCTTCGGTGCAGCAGATCCAGAGCAGTGGCGAGCTGGTGAAGCTGGCGGTCAGTGATGCCCTGCAGACGGAGAGCGCCCTGGGCAGCATTGCCGCGGCGGTGTCGTTGATCCAGCAGATGAACCAGCAGATCGCCGCCGCCGCCGAGCAGCAGAGTTCGGTGGCGGAGGAGATCAACCGCAGCGTGACCAGCATTCGTGCCAGTGCCGATCAGTCGTCACTGGCCATGCAGGGCAATGCCGCGTCGAGCATCGAGCTGGCGCAGTTGGGGGTGGAATTGAAAGGGATGGTGGGGCATTTCCGCTTGTAGCGGCGGGGAGGGCGTAGCGCTATCGAACCCTTGTCCGGCGCGGGTGCGCCGGACAAGGGTTTTTTATTTCAGTCGTAGATGGCTTTCTTTTTCCAGTCGGCGTCGGCTTCCACGGTCTTCAGACCCTGGGTCAGCTCGTTGACCTCATCTTCCGCCGGCTCCAGGGTCGACAGCACCATGGAGTTGGCGCGAACCAGGAGCTTGTCCAGGTATTCCAGCTGTTCCTTGTAGACCGCCGGATCCGGTTGCTTGCGCAGGTATTGCACGCCGCGTTCGAAGGCCAGGCGGGCCTGGCCCGGCTGGTTCTGTTGCAGGGCGTACTGCCCCAGGTTGTTGAAGAACTCGATGTGCAGCAGCACCAGGATGTGGCGGATTTCCTTGATCCAGCGCTTGGCCTCATTGGGTTGCAGGAAACCGTCGTGGGCGGCACGGGTGACCTGGCCGTGCATCGCCTCCAGCAGGAAGCGCACATCCTTGGCCTTGGCTTCGGTCTGGATGGGGGCCGGCGGGTTGTTCACCGGAATCGATTCGCCCTGGCCAATCAGGGTGTTGAGCTCGGCCTGGCGTGCCTTGAGCGCGTTGTCGGTCTTGTCGAGACTGAGCATGCGCTGCACCACGTTCAGCTCCAGGCGGGTCAGCAGCAGTTTGAGGGCCGGGGTCATGAACTGGCCGGGGAAGGTTTCGGTGATCTCGCCGCAGCGGCGCAGGCGGTCATTGAGTTCGACCTTGGTGCGGGCCTTTTCCAGTTTGTTGTTTTCCACCACATGGTTCATGTAGCCAATGGCGATCAATAGTGCGATCCCGGCTATTACCAGCAGGGTGATCATGAGTGGTGTCACCGTTAAAACCTCGTTATAGGATTCGCGTGCGAGTGTAGTGGCTTGGCATTTAGGCGCATAGCGCCGCTCGACGAGCCGGGCATGGCGGGTACTGCTTATATAGATGGCAATGGTCCGGGCAGCACCTCGGGTTCAAATTGCCATTACCGGCTGCGGAGGACTATAACGCCTTGTCGAGTGACAGAATATAGGCGTCAAAGCCTGGACCACAGAAAACCCCGCAGCGGGTCTGAAACTGCCCCGAAGTCATTGATTTAAATAAAATTATATCTGGGGGTTGACGGCCTCCCAAAGCATCCATAGAATGCGCGCCACTTTCAACGGAAAGCAAAGCGCGAAACGTTGAAGGCAGTGAATGTTGTAGCGTGTCCCCTTCGTCTAGTGGCCTAGGACACCGCCCTTTCACGGCGGTAACAGGGGTTCGAGTCCCCTAGGGGACGCCAATGCGGGAATAGCTCAGTTGGTAGAGCACGACCTTGCCAAGGTCGGGGTCGCGAGTTCGAGTCTCGTTTCCCGCTCCAATTTTAAACGGCACTGCTTTCGGGCGGGGCCGAGTGAAACCAGAACCGAAGTCTTAGGACCAGGGTCTGGACACCGAAACACACACCATGTGTTCCGGGTAGCGTGTCCCCTTCGTCTAGTGGCCTAGGACACCGCCCTTTCACGGCGGTAACAGGGGTTCGAGTCCCCTAGGGGACGCCATTTGCGGGAATAGCTCAGTTGGTAGAGCACGACCTTGCCAAGGTCGGGGTCGCGAGTTCGAGTCTCGTTTCCCGCTCCAAATTCACAAAAACGCCGCTCATCGAGCGGCGTTTTTGTTTGTCCGCGATTCAGCCCTTCGTCCTGCCCTGGACAAAAAAAGGCCCGCCAGTCAGACGACTGTGCGGGCCTTTGTCTTGGGGCGCTTACAGCGACAGCAATAGGCGTCCGGCGAACAGCAGCAGGATCAGTCCCATGCAGCGCTCGAACCAGTGCCCCAGGCGCATGAACAGCAGGCGCACCCGGGCGCTGGAAAAGAACAGCGCGACGATCACGAACCACAAAGCGTTGACCAGGCACATCCAGGCCCCATACGCCGCCTGAATGCCCAGCGGCGTGGTGGCGCTGACCAGGGTGGTGAAGATCGCCAGGAAAAACAGGGTCGCCTTGGGGTTGGTGGCGTTGGTCAGGAATCCGGTGGTAAAGGCCCGCAGCAGGGTCTGTTGTGGTTCATCCTGCGCGGTTTCGCCCGGGATCGCGGTCTTGGCCTTGCTGCGCAACAGGCTGACACCCAGGTACAGAATGTAGGCGGCGCCCAGCAGTTTGGCGGCGCTCAGCAGCCAGGGCGTCGCGTGCATCAAGGCGCCGACTCCCAGCAGGGTGTAGAGCACATGCACCGAAATGCCGGCGCCGATCCCCAGGGCGGTGCAGACCCCGGTCATCCGGCCGAAGCGCACGCTCTGGCGGATGGTGACGGCAAAGTCCGGCCCCGGGGCGACCACGGCGAGGAAGTGAACCAGGGCCAGGGCGAGAAACTCGCCAAGATAATTGGACAGCATGCTGACTCCGCAAAGCAGTTTGGAGGGGGGGAGGGCGCGGGCGTTTTCAGTCGAGGCTGTAGCTGACCGAGAGAATGCCTTTCTTCTGCGAGACCGAGTCGATGCTCACCCGTCCCAGTTGTTGCAGGTGCTGGACATGGGTGCCACCGCAACCATAGGCGGGCAGCGGGCCAAACCCGACCTGGCGGGTTCCGGCCGCCAGGGAAATATGTCGGGGTAAATCCTCGCCAATCCATTGTTCGAGGGCGTTTTGCACCCTGGCGCAGTCGATTTCCCCAGGTTGTTCGCCCGGTTTGAATGAGACCCGGCCCTCTCCCGGCCAGTGATGGGCCTTGATCGGCGTCCAGCCCTGGCTTTGCACAAAGTGGCCGATCAGGTGCCCGGCCGAATGCATGCGGCTGTTGAACAGGCGCTGCGGCTCATCCACGCGAGCTGCGTGGCTTCCCGGTGTCAGAGGCTGGTTCAGGTAATGCACGATCTGCTCATCTTCCTGGGCGACCCGCAGCACCTGCGCCGCGCCGATCCAGCCGGTGTCGCTGGGCTGGCCGCCGCCCTGGGGGTGAAAGGGCGTGGCATGCAAGGTTGCGGCAAACAGCCCGTCCCGGGGGAGGCAGCTCAGCAGTTCGACCTGAGCGGTCAGCAGGTCATGTTCGTAGTACAGGCGAAGCGTCATTTCTCAAACCCTGAATCCAAATGATTTTTTATTATGGGGCCTGGGTAATTGCGTGATAATCCGTTCAAAACTCAATGGACTATTGCGTCATGAGCATAAATCTACCGCTGCCATTACTGGCGGAAATGGCCATCTTCGTCAGGGTGGTGGAAACCGGCAGCTTCTCCGAAGCCGCGCGCCAGTTGGGGTCCTCGCCGTCTGCCGTCAGTCGCAGCATTTCGCGCCTGGAGAAGGCCCTGGCCACCCGCCTGCTGCAACGCACCACCCGCAAGTTGCGCTTGAGCGACGGCGGCGAAGAGGTGTTCAAGCGTTGCAGCGAAATGGTCAGCGCGGCCCGTTCGGTCATGGAGATCAGTGGTCAGTTCACCCATGAGGCCGAAGGCGTGGTGCGAGTCAGCGTGCCCAAGGCGGTGGGACGATTCGTGGTGCATCCCCATATGCCGGAGTTTCTGCGGCGCTACCCGAAGGTGGATGTCGAACTGCTGCATGAAGACAGGGATATCGACCTGATCGAAGACAATGTCGACCTGGCGATCCGCATCACCGATCGCCCGCCGCCGGGCTTGATCGGGCGCCAGTTGTTGCGCATCGATCACCTGCTGTGTGCCACCCCGCAGTATCTGGCGGAACATGGCACGCCGTTGCACCCACAGGATCTGCGTCAGCACAGTTGCATCTATCTCGGGGAGACCCCCAGCGACGCCCGCTGGAAATTCACCCAGGGCGGCAAGGCGGTGACTGTCGGTGTGCGCGGGCGTTACGCCGCCAACCACACCGGTGTGCGCCTGGACGCGGTGCTGCAGCATCTGGGCATCGGCAGCCTGCCGTATTTCACCGCGCGTCATGCCCTGGAGCAGGGACTGATCGTCCAGGTGCTGCCGGAGTGGACCTTTCTTGCCTCCTACCACGGCGGGGCCTGGCTCCTGCATTCGCCGACCCGCTACTTGCCGCCCAAGCTGCGGGTGTTCATCGACTATCTGGTGGAGTGCCTGGCCAGGGAGCCGACCCTGCACCGCCCCGGCAAGGGCGAACGCATCTTGTAGGCGCTGGCTTGCCAGCGAAGGTGTCTCTGAGGGCGATGCAAGACCCAAGGGCCTCTTCGCCGGCAAGCCGGCTCCTACGAGGACGACGCGCTAAGGCGGGCACAAAAAAGGCCCGCCGGACGAACCGGGCGGGCCTTGGCTGCGCGAGGCGCGGCGATCAGTGCTTGCTGTCCTGGGCGGAGAGCGCCAGCAGCTGTTTTTCCTGGTTCCAGTCGAAGGGCTCGTCGTTCTGCTCGGCTTCGAAGCGGCGTTCTTCCAGGGCCTGGTACAGGTCGATTTCTTCATCGGGCATGTAGTGCAGGCAGTCGCCGGCGAAGAACCACAGCAGGTCGCGAGGTACCAGGTGAGCGATCTGCGGATAGCGCTGCATGATCTGGCACAGCAGGTCCTGGCCCAGGTACTGGCTTTCGATCGGGTCGATCGGCAGCGAGGCGCGCAGTTCGTCGAAGCGCTCCAGGAACAGCGCATGGCTTTCCTCGGGAACCTGTTCGGCTTCTCCCACCGCCACCAGGATGCTGCGCAGGTGGTCCAGGAGGACGAGATGATCGGCGACGACGTTGGACATGACAGGGTCCTCAAGAGCAAAACGGGCGCGGGAGTATATAGCCCCAGCGCCCGGTTTCATAATCGGCCTGCCTCAAGGGCCGCCGTTCAGCGGGTCTTGCCCTCAATCAAGGTCAGATCCTCCTTGGCGAAGTCGTCCACGTCGATGACTTTGCGTCGCGCCGCTTCGGCATCCCGCAGGCTCTGGGCTTCGGCCGCTTGCAGCACGCCGGCCTCCAGGGCCGCATCGATGGCCGATTCACCGGCCGCCGGTTTGACCTGGCCGCTTTTCAGCGCTTCGTGGAGTTTTTTCTGCAGTGGATGGCTCGCGCTCAGCAGGTTGCAGGCGTGCTGCAGGGCGCCTACCGGATCGTCCGTGGATTGCGGGCGATAGCAGCCGGCGAGTACCGCTTCCAGGGCCGGGTCGCCCTGGGCGCGGCCAATGATTTGCGCCACTTCGGCATCCTGGCGGTCCGACGGCCCGGTATGGCGACGGCCGAAGGGAAACACCAAGACCCGTAGCAGGCAGCCGAAGAGGCGGCTGGGGAAGTTGCTGAGCAACTCGTCCAGGGCGCGTTCGGAGTGGCCGAGGCTTTCTTCCAGGGCCCAGGTCAGCAGGGGCCGCAGGTACTCCGGTGAATCCAGATCGTGATAGCGCTTGAGTGCCGCCGAGGCCAGGTACAGGTGGCTGAGCACATCGCCCAGGCGCGCCGAGAGCCGCTCGCGCCGCTTGAGCTCGCCTCCCAGGAGCATCATGGAAAAGTCGGCCAGCAGGGCAAAGGCCGCGGCCTGGCGGTTCAGGGCGCGGAAGTAGCGCTGGCTGAGCGGGTCGCCGGGGGCCTGTTCGAAGTGGCCCAGGCCCAGGTTCAGCACCAGGGTGCTGGCGGCATTGCTCACGGCAAAACCAATGTGCTGGAGCAGAAGGGCATCGAACTCCTTCAGCGCCTGGTCATGGTCCTCGCGTCCGGCCAGGGCCATTTCCTTGAGCACGAACGGGTGGCAGCGGATCGCCCCCTGGCCAAAGATCATCAGGTTGCGCGAGAGGATGTTGGCGCCTTCCACGGTGATGAAGATCGGTGCGCCCTGCCAGCTGCGGCCCAGGTAGTTGTTGGGCCCCATGATGATGCCCTTGCCGCCGTGCACGTCCATGGCGTGGCTGATGCACTCGCGTCCGCGCTCGGTGAGGTGGTACTTGAGGATGGCCGAGAGCACCGAGGGCTTTTCCCCCAGGTCCACGGCATTGGCGGTGAGCATGCGCGCGCTGTCCATCAGCCAGGCGTTGCCGCCGAGGCGGGCCAGGGCTTCCTGGATGCCCTCGAAGGCTGCCAGTGGCACGTTGAACTGTTCGCGCACCTGGGCGTACTGGCCGGTCACCAGGCTGGTGAACTTGGCGGCGCCGGTGCCCACCGCCGGCAGGGAGATCGAGCGTCCCACCGACAGGCAGTTCATCAGCATCATCCAGCCTTTGCCGAGCATCTCCCGGCCGCCGATCAGGTAGTCCAGGGGAATGAACACGTCCTTGCCGGAGTTCGGGCCGTTCATGAAGGCGGCGCCCAGGGGCAGGTGGCGGCGGCCGATCTCCACCCCCGGGGTGTCGGTGGGGATCAACGCCAGACTGATGCCCAGGTCTTCCTGCTCGCCCAGCAAATGGTCCGGGTCGTGGGCCTTGAAGGCCAGGCCCAGCAGGGTGGCCACCGGGCCCAGGGTGATGTAGCGCTTTTCCCAGTTCAGGCGCAGGCCGAGGGTTTCCTCGCCTTGCCATTGACCCTTGCAGATGATGCCGGTGTCGGGCATCGCGCCGGCGTCGGAGCCTGCCAGCGGGCCGGTGAGGGCGAAGCAGGGAATGTCGTCACCGCGGGCCAGGCGCGGCAGGTAGTGATTGCGTTGTTCATCGGTGCCGTAATGCAACAGCAGTTCGGCCGGGCCCAGGGAGTTGGGGACCATGACGGTCGAGGCCAGGTCGCCGCTGCGGGTGGCCAGTTTCATCGCCACCTGGGAGTGGGCGTAGGCGGAAAAGCCTTTGCCGCCGTACTCCTTGGGAATGATCAGGGCAAAGAAGCCGTGCTCCTTGATATGGGCCCAGGCCGCGGCAGGCAGGTCCATGTGCTGGCCGATCTGCCAGTCGCTGACCATGGCGCAGAGTTCTTCGGTGGGGCCGTCGATGAACGCCTGTTCTTCAGCGGTCAGTTGGGCCTTGGGATAGGCCAGCAAGGTGTTCCAGTCGGGGCGGCCGCTGAACAGCTCGCCGTCCCACCACACGGTGCCGGCATCGATGGCGTCGCGCTCGGTTTGCGACATGGGCGGCAGAACTTTCTGGAACCAGGCGAACAACGGGGCGCTGAAGTACTTGCGGCGCAGGTCGGGCAGCAACAGCGGCGCGGCAACGGCCGCCAGCACTATCCAGAACACCAGCAGCAGCCAGCCGGGAGCCCGGCTGAAGGCACCCATGGCCAGCAGGTAGACGGCGACGGCGCCCAGGGCGGGCAGGGGAGCGGTGCGACGGTGCGCCAGGTAGGCGACCCCGACCAGCAAAACCAGTATCCACAACAACAGCATATTCAATCCTCCATGAAGCCAGGGGCCAAATCACCCTCAGAGCTTAGTCGGCCTCCGACAAAGCGGGTGATCGCGGCGGTGCGGGTGCAACGGTTGACTTTGCCGGCCAGCGGGGGCTTTGACGAACGGCTGGTGGTACTCGGGCCGACCCCGATCTTTGGCCGAAACGTCGTTATCGCCAGGGCGGACGTCTCGATAGACTCCAGGCTTCGCTTGGAGGTTTTGCCCATGAACCAGTACTTGCGTCCCAGCCGCTTCATCGATAGTGACCACCCTGCGGTGGTGGAGTTCGCCGAATTTCATCGCGGTGCCGGCGGCGATCCGCGGCAGCAGGCGGTGAACCTTTATTACGCGGTGCGTGAGGCCGTGCGTTACAACTTCTATTCCTTCAGCCCTGATCCGCAAACCCTGCGGGGCAGTCATGCCCTGGCCGCCGGCGAAAGCTACTGTGTGCCCAAGGCCACTCTGCTGGCCGCTTGTGCCCGGCATTGCGGGATCCCCGCGCGCATCGGCCTGGCGGACGTGCGCAATCACTTGTCGACCCCGCGTCTGCTGGAGCTGTTGCGCAGTGATGTGTTCGCCATGCACGGCTACACCGAGCTGTACCTGCAGGGGCGTTGGGTCAAGGCCACGCCGGCGTTCAACCAGAGTCTGTGCGAGCTGTTCGATGTGGCGCCGCTGGAGTTTGACGGGGTGCAGGACAGTGTCTTTCACCCCTTCAACCGTCAGGGCGACCAGTCGATGGAGTACCTGGTGGACCATGGGCACTTCGCCGATGTGCCGCAGGCGCTGTTCTTCAGCCACCTGCAGGCATGCTATCCCCATCTGTTCGGCGAGCAGGGAGGCGTTCTGCAGGGGGACATCCGCCGTGATTTGAGTCGCGGCTGATCCGGCGTAGACTGCCCCGGCATTCATAACTGAGGGATGGTCATGCTGAAGATTTGGGGTCGCAAGAACTCGTCGAATGTCAGGAAGGCGTTGTGGTGTGCCCAAGAGCTGGGGCTGGCCTATGAGTCCCTGGATGCCGGGGGCGCCTTTGGCGTGGTGGACACTCCGGCCTACCGGGCGCTGAACCCCAACGGGCGCATCCCGTTGATTGAAGACGACGGCTTCGTGCTCTGGGAGTCCAACACCATCGTGCGTTACCTGGCTGCTCGGCATGCCGCCAACAGCCACTGGTATCCGGCCGATGTGCAGGCCCGGGCCAGTGCCGAGAAGTGGATGGACTGGACCACCTCGACCTTCGCCGAACCTTTCCGCCATCTGTTCTGGGGCATATTGCGCACTCCGGCGGCGCAGCAGGACTGGCAACAGATCAATGCCGCCAAGGCAACCTGCGTCGAGCTGCTGGCCCGGGTCGAGCAGACACTGGCCGGGCAGCCCTATCTGTCGGGAGAGGAGATCGGGGTCGGCGATATCCCGCTGGGCAGCTTCATCTATGCCTGGTTTGAAATGCCCATCGAGCGGCCGTCGATGCCCCATCTGCAAGCCTGGTATGAGCGTTTGAAGCAGCGCCCGGCCTATCGTCAGGCAGTCATGACCGCTTTGACTTAATACCCACTATCAACAAGCGTGACTGTACTTGCGTGGCTTGGACCCGCACCATGGCGTGCGTCCGGCGTCGTTGCAATCCGACCGGACCGCCCTTACTTATTCAATTCCCCTTCTTGGTGCATGAATCCGATATGAGTTCCGCTCTGTCCATCCGGCAGCTAACCAAAACCTACGGCAACGGTTTCCAGGCCCTGAGTGGTATCGATCTGGACGTCGCCGAAGGTGATTTCTTCGCCCTGCTCGGCCCTAACGGGGCCGGTAAATCCACCACCATCGGCATTCTCTCGACCCTGGTGAACAAGACCAGCGGCAGCGTCAATGTCTTCGGCCACGACCTTGATCGTGAGCCGGCGGCGCTCAAGCGCTGCATCGGTGTGGTGCCGCAGGAATTCAATTTCAACCAGTTCGAGAAGACCTTCGACATCGTCGTGACCCAGGCCGGCTACTACGGCATTCCGGCAAGAATCGCCAAGGAGCGGGCCGAGCAGTACCTGACCCAGCTCGGCCTGTGGGACAAGCGCGATGTGCCTTCACGCTCCCTGTCCGGTGGTATGAAGCGACGCCTGATGATCGCTCGGGCCCTGGTCCACGAGCCGCGCCTGCTGATCCTCGACGAACCCACTGCCGGGGTCGACATCGAGCTGCGTCGCTCGATGTGGACCTTCCTCACCGAGCTCAACCAGAAAGGCATCACCATCATCCTCACCACCCATTACCTGGAAGAGGCTGAACAGCTGTGCCGCAACATCGGCATCATCGACCACGGCACCATCGTCGAGAACACCAGCATGCGTCAGCTGCTGAGTCAGCTGCATGTGGAAACCTTCCTGCTCGACCTCAAGCACGACCTCAGCGTGGCGCCGCAGTTGGCCGGCTATCCGACCCGGCTGGTCGACAGCCACACCCTGGAAGTCCAGGTGGACAAGGCCGTCGGCATCACCGCGCTGTTCGGTCAGCTGGCCCTGCAGAACATCGAGGTCTTGAGCCTGCGTAACAAAACCAACCGACTTGAGGAGCTGTTCGTGTCCCTGGTGGAGAAGAATCTGTCGAAGGTGGCGGTATGAGTTCGGAGTTGAAACCCAACCTGGTGGCACTCAACACCATCGTCTATCGCGAGATCCGCCGTTTCACCCGGATCTGGCCGCAGACCCTGCTGCCGCCGGCCATCACCATGGTCCTGTACTTCGTCATCTTCGGTAACCTGATCGGGCGGCAGATCGGCGATATGGGTGGCTTCACCTACATGGAGTACATCGTGCCGGGGCTGATCATGATGTCGGTGATCACCAACTCCTACGGCAACGTGGTGTCGAGTTTCTTCGGCAGCAAGTTCCAGCGCTCGATCGAGGAACTGATGGTATCGCCGGTGTCGCCGCACACCATCCTGATCGGCTACACCCTTGGCGGGGTCCTGCGGGGCCTGATGGTGGGGATCATCGTGACCCTGCTGTCGCTGTTTTTCACCACGTTGCAGGTGCATCACCTGGGCGTCACCGTGCTGGTGGTGGTGCTGACGGCGACCATCTTCTCGTTGCTGGGCTTCATCAACGCGGTGTTCGCGCGCAACTTCGATGACATCTCGATCATTCCGACGTTCGTGCTGACCCCCCTGACCTACCTGGGCGGGGTGTTCTATTCGATCAACCTGCTGCCGCCGTTCTGGCAGACCGTGTCCCTGGCCAACCCGGTGCTGCACATGGTCAACGCCTTCCGCTTCGGCATCCTCGGGGTGTCGGACATCCGGATCAGCGTGGCCATCACGTTCATGCTGGTGGCCACCGTGGTGCTGTACATCGGTTGCGCCCGGTTGCTGGTCAGCGGGCGCGGCATGCGTCAGTGAACGGCTTGCGCGTCTGATGCAAACGGCCTCCTTCGGGAGGCCGTTTGCGTTGTTCATAGGCGCTGCTGCTTGCGCCTGCGCCACTGGCGAGCGACCCACCAGCGCCAATAGAGCATGGTCAGGCAATAGGCCGCGGCTCCCAGCACCAGGCCGGCCACCACCGACCCCAGGAGAAAGGGTTGCCACAGGGTGCTGAGCTGACCGCTGATCCACTCCCAGGTCAACTCGTCGGGCAGGGTGCGGGCCGGCACGTTCATCAGCCAGGCCCCCAGTTGATAGGTGCAGAAGAACACCGGCGGCATGGTGATGGGATTGGTCAGCCACACCAGGCTGACACTGATGGGCATGTTGGCCCGCAGCCAGACGGCCAGCACCGCCGCCAGCAGCATCTGCATCGGAATGGGGATGAAGGCGGCGAACAAGCCCACCGCCATGGCGCGGGCCACGGAGTGTCGATTGAGGTGCCAGAGGTTGGCGTCATGCAACAGCGTGCCAAGAAAGCGTAAGGACTTGTGTTCCCGGATGCTGGCCGGATCTGGCATGTAACGTTTGAATAAGCGCCGGGGCATAAGGCTTCTCGGTTGGATCAGGCCGCGATTATGAACGGATTCTAGTCAGGGCAAATTCAGACATTGTGACAAATGATAAAGCCGCGCCGCCGATCCTCGGCTAAGCCCAGAGTAGGGACTGCCAAGGAGGGGCTGGCTGATGGGGACGGGGTTGCTGGCACTGGCCGCGGGGCTGCTGGCGCTGGGTTTTCTACCGGTGTTGCCGCCGGTCTGGCTGTTGCTGGCGTTGGCGGTCGTGGGGCTGATGCTGCTGCCGTTTCGTACACATCCCGTGGCATTTTTTCTCTTCGGTTTCGCCTGGGCTTGCGTTTCCGGGCATTGGGCCCTGAATGATCGCCTGGCTCCTGGCCTGGAAGGACAGACCCGCTGGCTGGAGGGGCAGGTCAGTGGTTTGCCGGAGCAGGGCCAGGGCGTGGTGCGCTTTGAACTGCAGGGTGCCCAGGCGCGACGCGAGCGTCTGCCGCGGCGGATACGCCTGGCCTGGCGCGACGCCCCGCCGCTGCACAGTGGCGAGCGCTGGCGCCTGGCGGTCACGTTGCGGCGTCCTGCCGGGCTGCTCAATGTCCAGGGCTTCGATCACCAGGCCTGGCTGCTGGCGCGGCGCATCGGGGCCACCGGCACGGTCAAGGCCGGGCAGTTGCTCAGGCCCGCCCGCCTGGCCTGGCGCGAGGGCCTGCGCCAGCGCCTGCTGGGTGTCGAGGCACAAGGGCGTGGCGCCGGGCTGGCGGCACTGGTGATGGGCGACGGCTCGGGGCTGACGCGCCAGGACTGGCAGGTGCTGCAGGACACCGGCACGGTTCACCTGATGGTGATTTCCGGTCAGCACATCAGCCTGCTGGCCGGGGTGATCTACCTCGGGGTGGCCGGGCTTGCCCGCTGGGGCATCTGGCCCGAGCGCCTGCCATGGTTGCCCTGGGCCTGTGCCCTGGCCTTTCTCGGGGCTCTGGGCTACGGCTTGCTGGCCGGGTTCGATGTGCCGGTGCAACGGGCTTGCGTGATGGTCGCCCTGGTCCTGCTATGGCGGCTGCGCTTTCGCCATCTGGGCGTCTGGCGACCCTGGCTGCTGGCGTTGAATGCGGTGTTGCTGTTCGAGCCCCTGGCCAGTCTGCAGCCGGGATTCTGGCTGTCCTTTGCCGCGGTGGCGATCCTGCTTCTTACCTTCGCCGGGCGCCTGGGGCGCTGGCGCTGGTGGCAGGCCTGGAGCCGTGCGCAGTGGCTGATCGCCATTGGCTTGCTGCCGCCGCTGCTGGCCCTGGGGTTGCCCATCAGTTTCAGCGGTCCCCTGGCCAATCTGCTGGCGGTGCCGTGGATCAGTCTGCTGGTGCTGCCGCCGGCCCTGCTGGGTTGTCTGCTGCTGCCGGTGCCACATGTGGGCGAGGGGTTGCTGTGGCTGGCCGGGGGGCTGCTGGATGGGCTGTTCCGCCTGTTGGGGATGATCGCCGGTGCCTGGCCGGCCTGGGTGGCGCCGTTGCTGCCCTGGTGGCTTTGGGGGCTCAGTGCCCTGGGGGCCTTGCTGTTGCTCCTGCCCAGCGGTGTACCGCTGCGGGTGCTGGGGTGGCCGCTGTTGCTATTGGCCATCTGGCCGCCCGAGCGAGTGCTGCCCGAGGGTGAGGTGGAGGTCTGGCAACTGGACGTGGGGCAGGGGCTGTCGATGCTCCTGCGCACCCGCGATCATGCCATGCTCTACGATGCCGGCGCCCGGGTGGGGGATTTCGATCTCGGCGAGCGGGTGGTGCTGCCCAGCTTGCGCAAGCTGGGGATCAGGCAGCTGGACCTGATGCTGCTCAGTCATGCCGACAACGATCATGCCGGTGGCGCCCTGGCGGTCTGGCGCGGAATCGATGTGGCCCGGGTGCGCAGCGGCGAGCCCGGGGCATTGCCCGACGCCCTGCAAGCACAGCCTTGCGAGTCGGGCCTGGGCTGGCAATGGAATGGGGTGCGCTTTCGGCTGTGGCAATGGCCGGCGGCGGCCGATGGCAACCAGGCTTCCTGCGTGTTGCAGGTCGAGGCTCGGGGCGAGCGGCTGTTGCTCACCGGCGACATCGACGTGCATGCCGAACGGGCATTGCTCGCCAGTCCGCTGGCGGTTCACACCCACTGGTTGCAGGCCCCCCATCATGGCAGTCGCACTTCTTCGTCCATGGCCCTGCTGCAACGCCTGCGACCGACCGCGGTGCTGATTTCCCGCGGGCGGGGCAATGCCTTCGGTCATCCCCATGCCGAGGTACTGGCGCGCTATCGACGGCTGGGGGTGGCTGTGCATGACAGCGCCGATCAAGGAGCGCTGAAACTGCGCCTGGGGACTTTCGGGCCCGTGCAAAGCCTGCGCGCGCAGCGGCGTTTCTGGCGCGATTGAGCACTAATGCCTTAAATAACCGTGAGTTATTAAAGCCTGTGAGCATGCGACATCACGGTCTTCGGTGCGTCCGGCCCCTATGTTAGAGTGGCGCACTTTTTCGAGGGGACTGTCACTGTGTGGGAATTGGTCAAATCCGGCGGCTGGATGATGTTGCCGATCATTCTGAGTTCCATCGCGGCTGTGGGCATCATTGCCGAGCGTTTGTGGACCCTGCGGGCCAGCCGGGTCACCCCGCCCCATCTGTTGGGTCAGGTCTGGCGCTGGATCAAGGACAAGCAACTGAACAAGGAAAAGCTCAAGGAGCTGCGCGCCGATTCGCCCCTGGGGGAGATCCTGGCCGCGGGCCTGGCCAACTCCAAGCATGGTCGCGAGATCATGAAGGAATGCATTGAAGAGGCGGCGGCCCGCGTGATCCACGAGCTGGAGCGCTACCTCAATGCCCTCGGCACCATCGCCGCCATGGCCCCGCTGCTGGGCCTTTTGGGCACGGTGCTGGGCATGATCGACATCTTCAGTTCGTTCATGGGCTCGGGCATGACCACCAACGCCCACGTGCTGGCCGGCGGTATTTCCAAGGCCTTGATCACCACTGCCGCGGGCCTGATGGTGGGGATTCCTTCGGTGTTCTTCCACCGCTTCCTGCAACGTCGGGTCGATGAGCTGGTGGTGGGCATGGAACAGGAGGCGATCAAGCTGGTGGAAGTGATCCAGGGTGACCGCGATGTCGACCTGGCCGAGGGCAAAGCGTGAAATTCCGTCGCAAACCCCGGGAAACCGTGGACATCAACCTCGCGTCATTGATTGACGTGGTGTTCATCCTGCTGCTGTTTTTCGTCGTCACCACCACCTTTACCCGGGAGACCCAGTTGCGGGTCGACCTGCCGGAAGCGGTCAGCGGCTCACCCGCCGAAGACCAGGAGGTCAAGCAGCTGGATATCGCCATCAGCGCCGACGGGGTGTTCTCGGTCAACAATCAGGTCCTGCCGAAAAGTGACCTGGCCACCCTGATGGACGCCTTGCAGAAGGAGTCGGCAGGGGACACCCATCTGCCGCTGTCCATCAGCGCCGACGGCAAGACTCAACATCAAGCGGTGATCACTGCCATGGACGCGGCCGGCAAGCTCGGTTTCAGCCACCTGCGCATGACCACCGTCGAGGCGGCGCCGGCACCCTGATGGCACTCTCCGATCGTTTGCTCGCCGCCTGGTACAACGGCCATCCCGCGCTGAAGCTGCTGCAGCCTCTGGAATACCTGTACCGCCGAGTGGTGGTGGGCAAGCGCCGGCGCTTTTTGGCGGGCGAGGGGGCGATCTATCAGCCGCCGGTGCCGTTGATCGTGGTGGGCAACATTACCGTTGGCGGCACGGGCAAGACGCCGTTGATCTTGTGGCTGGTGGCGCACTGCCAGCGCCTTGGCCTGCGGGTCGGGGTGGTCAGTCGCGGCTATGGCGCCAAGCCGCCGCAACTGCCCTGGCGGGTGACGGCCAATGACAGCGCCGCAGTGGCCGGCGATGAACCGCTGCTGATCGTCCAGCGCTGTGGCGTACCGCTGATGATCGACCCTGATCGCAGCCGCGCGGTGCAGGCCTTGCTGGCCGCCGAACCGCTGGACCTGATTCTCTCCGACGACGGCCTGCAGCACTACCGCCTGGCCCGTGACTTGGAGCTGGTGCTGATCGACGCGGCCCGCGGCCTGGGCAATCGCCGCTGTTTGCCGGCCGGGCCCCTGCGCGAGCCGGTGGAGCGCCTGCAGAGCGTCGATGCACTGCTCTACAACGGCGCCTTTGATGATCACGCCGACGGCTTTGCCTTCCATCTCAAGCCTTCGGCGCTGGTCAATCTGCAGAGCGGCGAGCGCCGCCCGGTGGAGCACTTCGCGCCAGGGCAGGCGGTGCACGCGGTGGCCGGTATCGGCAACCCCCAGCGTTTCTTCAATACCCTTGAAACGCTACACTGGCGGCCTGTCCCCCATGCATTTGCCGATCACGCTCAATACAGTGCGCAGGCCCTGGCGTTCACCCCGTCATTGCCGTTGGTCATGACCGAGAAAGATGCGGTCAAGTGCCGTGACTTCGCGGCTGCCGACTGGTGGTACCTGGCGGTGGATGCGGTGCCGTCCGCGGCCTTCATCGCCTGGTTCGATACCCAGCTGATGCGCCTGCTGCCTGATCGTCTGTTGCCTTAATCGCTTTTATCCAGGGAAACCTCATGGACACCAAACTGCTCGACATCCTGGCCTGCCCGATCTGCAAGGGCCCGCTCAAACTCAGTGCCGACAAGACCGAGCTGATCAGCAAGGGCGCCGGCCTGGCCTATCCGATCCGCGACGGCATCCCGGTGATGCTGGAAAGCGAAGCCCGTACCCTGACTACCGAAGAGCGCTTGGACAAATGAGCTGCGCCTTCACCGTGGTCATCCCGGCACGCTTTGCCTCCACCCGCCTGCCGGGCAAGCCCCTGCAACTGATTGCCGGCAAGCCGATGATCCAGTGGGTCTGGGAGCAGGCCTGCAAGAGCGGCGCCGAGCGTGTGGTGGTGGCCACCGACGACCCGCGTATCGTCGAGGCGTGCCAGGGCTTTGGCGCGCAAGCGCTGCTGACCCGGGAAGACCACAACTCGGGGACCGATCGCCTGGCGGAAGTCGCCACCCAGCTTGGCCTGGCGGCGGATGCCATCGTGGTCAACGTTCAAGGCGACGAGCCGCTGATCCCGCCTTCGGTGATCGACCAGGTGGCGGCCAACCTGGCGGCCCACACCGAGGCGCGCATGGCCACCCTGGCCGAGCCGATCGAGGATGTGCAGACGCTGTTCAATCCCAACGTGGTCAAGGTGGTCACGGACCTCAACGGTCTGGCCCTGACCTTCAGCCGTGCCACCTTGCCCTGGGCGCGGGATGCCTTCGCCAAGAGTCATGAGCACTTGCCGGAAGGCGTGCCTTACCGGCGCCACATCGGCATCTATGCCTATCGCGCCGGTTTCCTCCATGACTTCGTCAGCTGGGGCCCGTGCTGGCTGGAAAACACCGAATCCCTGGAGCAGTTGCGTGCCTTGTGGCACGGCGTGCGGATTCATGTCGCCGATGCTCTGGAGGCCCCACCCACTGGCGTCGATACCGCCGAAGACCTTGAGCGCGTTCGGCGCCTGCTGGAGGCCTGATGCGGGTTCTGTTCGTCTGCCTGGGCAATATCTGTCGCTCGCCCACTGCCGAGGGTGTGCTGCGCCACAAGTTGTGCGCCGCCGGCCTGGGCGATCAGGTGCAGGTCGCGTCGGCTGGCACCAGCGACTGGCATATCGGCAAGGCCCCGGATTCACGCAGCCAGCAGGCGGCCTTGCGCCGTGGCTACGACCTTTCGGCGCAACGGGCGCAGCAGGTCGGCAGTGCCGATTTCGCCGTGTATGACCTGATCCTGGCCATGGACCAGAGCAACCTGCGCAACCTCAAGGCCCTGCAGCCGGCCCGGGGCAAGGCCGAGTTGGACCTGTTCCTGCGCCGTTACGAGTCGGTCCTGGATGAGGTGCCCGATCCCTACTACGACGGCGAGCAGGGCTTCGAGCAGGTGCTGGATCTGATCGAAGAGGCCTGCGACCGGCTGGTGATCGAGTTGAAGGGGCGGCTATGACCCTGCACATTCAGTCCGATGTCTCGCTCAAGCCGTTCAACAGCTTCGGAGTCGAGGTCAAGGCCCTGCGCTTTGCCCAGGCCCACAGCGATGACGACGTGCGCGAAGCCCTGGCCTATTGCGCCGCGCAGCAGTTGCCCCTGCTGGTGATCGGTGGTGGCAGCAACCTGCTACTGACCGCGGATATCCGGGCCCTGGTGCTGCGCATGGCCAGCCGCGGCATCCGTCTGCTCAGCGACGATGGGCAACGGGTGGTGGTGGAAGCCGAGGCCGGGGAAACCTGGCATCCCTTCGTGCAGTGGACCCTGGAGCAGGGCTTGTCCGGGCTGGAGAACCTCAGCCTGATTCCCGGCACCGTGGGCGCGGCGCCGATGCAGAACATCGGCGCCTATGGCGTGGAGATCAAGGACGTGTTCGCCGGCCTGACCGCCCTGGACCGGCAAACCGGGGAGTTGCGCGACTTTGACCTGGCCCAGTGCCAATTCGCTTACCGCGACAGCCTGTTCAAGCATGAGGCCGGTCGCTGGTTGATCCTGCGGGTGCGTTTTGTCCTGAATCGCGTCGATCATCTGCACCTCGAGTACGGTCCGGTGCGTCAGCGCCTGAACGAGCAGGGCATCGAGCATCCGACGGCCAGCGACGTCAGTCGGGCGATCTGCAGTATCCGCAGCGAGAAGCTTCCCGACCCGGCGGTGCTGGGCAATGCCGGCAGTTTCTTCAAGAACCCGGTGGTCCCGGCGTTGCTGGCGGCGCAGATCAAGCAGGCCTATCCGGGGCTGGTGGGTTATCCCCAGGCCGATGGGCAGGTCAAGCTGGCGGCCGGCTGGCTGATCGAGCAGGCGGGCTGGAAGGGCTTTCGTGAAGCCGATGCCGGGGTCCATCGCCTGCAATCCCTGGTGCTGGTGAACTACGGCACGGCCACCGGCCTGCAACTGCTGGAGCTGGCCCGGCGGATCCAGCGCGATATCGCCGAGCGTTTCAGTGTCGAGCTGGAGATGGAGCCGAATCTGTATTGAGGCGACTCTTGAACTAAGCTCAGCGCTTGAGCCCAAGGCCTTGCACGGTGCACACCCTGCAAGGCTTTTTTATGTCCGGCGGCTTAACTTAGCTTGCTAACAATGTAAGTATTTGTCGTCCCCAAAGGCCCGGTGAAGCCCCGTCTTCACAAGAGAGCCCGATTAGCCTGAGCCGATCTGCGCGCACCGCAGCCGCGTTGCCCCGTGGCAGATGGCTCGACCCCATCACCTCATAGAATGCGGGCGTGCCCATGATTACCCTGAAGCTCAACGGTCAAGATCATCCCCTGGACGTCACCGAGGACATGCCGCTCTTATGGGCCATCCGCGATGTGGCGGGTTACAGCGGCACCAAATTCGGTTGCGGCATGGGTTTGTGCGGTGCCTGCACCGTCCATGTCGACGGCGACCCGGCGCGCAGCTGCATCACCCCGGTCGGCTCGGTGCTGGGCAAGAATGTCAGCACCATCGACTACCTGCACAACGATCCGGTGGGGCAGGTGGTGCAGCAAGCCTGGCTGGATACGGCGGTGGCCCAGTGCGGCTACTGCCAGGGCGGGCAGATCATGTCCGCCACGGCGCTGCTCAAGATCCATCCCAATCCCAGTGACGAACAGATCGAAGAGGCGATGCTCGGCAATATCTGCCGCTGCGGCACCTATAACCGGATCAAGACCGCGATCCGCCAGGCGGCCAACCATCTGCAGGAGGCCAAGGCATGAACCGGCTCCTCAGTGATTTTGCCCTCTGCAACCTCAGTCGCCGTGGTTTTCTCAAGGGGGTGGGCGCCACCGGAGCCCTGGTACTGGCGGCCAGTTGGGGCTGGCAGCAGGCGTTTGCCGAAGAGCAGAAGTTTGGCGCCGATGGCATGCCCCACGGCTGGGTCGACGATCCCAAGGTCTATGTGAGCATTGCCGGCGACGGCAGCGTGACGGTGATCTGCAACCGTTCGGAGATGGGCCAGGGGGTGCGTACCAGCCTGAGCATGGTGGTGGCGGATGAGCTGGAGGCCGATTGGGCCCAGGTCAAGGTCAGGCAGGCGCCCGGAGACGAAACGCGTTTTGGCAACCAGGACACCGATGGCTCGCGCAGCATGCGCCATTGGTACGAACCCATGCGGCGTTGCGGCGCCGCGGCGCGGACCATGCTGGAGCAGGCCGCTGCCGCGCAGTGGCAGGTACCGCCGAGCGAATGTCGGGCGCAGTTGCACAAGGTGGTTCATACCCCCAGCGGGCGCGAACTGGGCTATGGCGCTCTGGCCGCAGCAGCGGCGGCTCTGGCGGTTCCGGCCCGGGACGGCCTGCGCCTGAAGCAGCCGTCGGAGTTTCGCTATATCGGCAAGGAGGCAACCCGCGCCATCGACGGCCAGGACATCGTCAACGGCCGCGCGGTGTACGGCGCCGATGTGCACTTTGAAGGCATGCTGTTCGCGGCAGTGGCGCGGCCCCCGGTCTATGGCGGCAAGGTCAAGTCCGTGGATGACAGTGCAGCCCTGAAGGTGCCTGGGGTGATCAAGGTCATGCCCATCGATGGTCGTCCGTTGCCTTCCGAGTTCCAGCCCCTGGGGGGCGTGGCGGTGGTGGCGAGCAATACCTGGGCTGCAATCAAGGGCCGCGATGCCTTGAAGATCGAGTGGGACGATGGGGTCAATGCCGGCTACAACTCCGTCGAATACCGCAAGGAACTGGAGGCGGCGGCACAGAAGCCAGGCAAGGTGGTGCGCAGCACCGGTAATCCGGATGAGGCCATGAACGCCGCCCAGAGCAGTCTGGAGGCCACTTATTACCTGCCGCACCTGGCCCAGGCCCCCATGGAGCCGATGGTGGCGGTGGCGCGCTTTCTCGACGGGCGCTGTGAAGCCTGGGCGCCGAGCCAGGCGCCTCAGGTGACCCGTGAGCGGATCGCCGAGCGCCTGGGCATCGGCTTTGATCAGGTCACGGTCAATGTCACCTTGCTGGGCGGCGGTTTTGGGCGCAAATCCAAGCCGGACTTCATTCTGGAGGCGGCCATCCTGGCCAAGGCCTTTCCCGGCAAGGCGGTGCGGGTGCAGTGGACCCGGGAGGACGATATCCATCACTCCTACTTCCATACCGTGTCGGCGGAGTACCTCAAGGCCGGCTTGAACGAGGACGGCATGCCCGCCGCATGGCTGCATCGCACCGTGGCCCCGAGCATCACTGCGCTGTTCGCCCCGGGGATGAACCACGAGGGCGCCTTCGAGCTGGGCATGGGCTTCACCAACATGGCCTATGCGATTCCCAATGTGCGCCTGGAAAACCCCGAAGCTGCGGCCCATACCCGGGTGGGCTGGTATCGCTCGGTGTCAAACATTCCCCACGGCTTCGCCATTCAGAGTTTTGTCGACGAACTGGCCCACAAGGCGGGCCAGGACCCACTGAAGTACCAGCTCAAGCTGCTGGGGCCGGACCGTCAGATCGATCCGCGAACCCTGAGCGAAGAGTGGAATTACGGCGAGTCCCCGGAGCGTTACCCGATCGACACCGGGCGCATGCGTGCGGTACTGGAAACCGCGGCCAAGGCCGCCGGGTGGGGCCGCTCGCTGCCCAAGGGGCGTGGCCTGGGGCTGGCGATGCACTACAGCTTCGTGACCTATGTGGCAGCGGTGATCGAGGTGGAGGTCAAGGACGATGGCACGCTGATTGTGCACCAGGCCGACATCGCCGTGGATTGCGGCCCGCAGATCAACCCCGAGCGTATCCGCTCGCAGTTCGAGGGCGCCTGTGTCATGGGCCTGGGCAATGCGGTGCTGGGGGAAATCAGCTTCAAGGACGGCAAGGTGCAGCAGGACAACTTCCACATGTACGAGGTGGCGCGCATGTCCCTGGCGCCCAAGCAGGTGCAGGTGCACCTGGTAACGCCGCCGGGGGAGGTGCCGTTGGGCGGTGTTGGCGAGCCCGGCGTGCCGCCGATTGCCCCGGCTCTGTGCAATGCGATCTTCGCCGCTACCGGCAAGCGCATCCGCAATCTGCCGGTGCGTTATCAGTTGCAAGGCTGGCAGCAGGCGGGTGCCTGATGGACAGTGTCGACCTGAATGTCCTGCGCAGCGTGCTGGAGTGGCGCCGTGCCGGGCGCGGGGTGCTGCTCTACAGCGTGGTCCAGACCTGGGGCAGCGCGCCGCGCCCTCCGGGCGCCATGCTTGCCCTGCGCGACGACGGCGTGGTGATCGGCTCGGTGTCCGGCGGCTGCATCGAGGACGACCTGATCAGCCGCCTCGGGGACGGGCGTCTCGCACCGCAGGGGCCGCCGGTGCAACTGGTGACTTACGGTGTGACGGTGGAGGAGGCGGCGCGTTTCGGTCTGCCCTGTGGCGGCACCCTGCGTTTGACCGAGGAGCGGGTCGGCGATCCGTCCTGGGTCGCCGAGTTGCTGCAACGTTGCGCGGCGCATCAGATCGTGGCCCGGGAGTTGAACCTGAGCACCGGCCAGGTGCTGCTCAAGGCAGCGGGCAAGCGGGATGAGCTGGCGTTTGACGGTGTCACCCTGCGGGCGATCTACGGACCGCGCTGGCGCCTGTTGCTGATCGGCGCCGGGCAGCTGTCTCGTTATGTGGCGCAAATGGCGCGTCTCTTGGATTTCGAGGTGCTGGTCTGTGATCCGCGCCAGGAGTTCGTGCATGGCTGGGAGGAGCAGGATGGACGCCTGGTCGCCGGCATGCCCGACGATGCGGTGTTGAGTATCGAGCCGGATGAGCGCACGGCGGTGGTGGCCCTGACCCATGATCCGCGTCTGGACGATATGGCGCTGCTGACGGCCCTCGATTCCCCGGCGTTTTATGTCGGCGCCCTGGGTTCGCGGGTCAATAGCCAGAAGCGCCGGGACAATCTGGCCCTGCTGGGATTGTCGAGCGCGGCCATCGAGCGCTTGCACGGGCCGGTGGGGCTGCACATTGGCAGTCATACTCCGGCGGAGATTGCCCTTTCGCTGATGGCGCAGATCGTGGCGCTGAAAAATGGTGTCGAGCCCCTGTCGCAGCAGCCGGTGGCGCGCGTGGCCGAGGTGGCCGGATGAGTCCCTGGCCTTGCGCGATCATCCTGGCGGCGGGGCAGGGCAGTCGTTATCGGCAGGCGCTCGCAGACGATCAGGACAAGTTGCTGGCGCCTTGTGTGGGGCGCGATGGCGTAGAGCGGCCGGTGCTGGAGCAGGTGCTGGTCAACCTGCCTGCCGAAGTGGTACGGCGAGTGCTGGTCACGACGCCGGGACGGCCGCGGGTGGCGGAGCTGGGGCGGGCTTATGGTTGTCAGGTGTTGTTGCTGGACTCGCCGGGTATGGGGCACAGCCTGGCAGCCGCGGTAGCGGCCAGTGTCGACGCCAATGGCTGGGTGGTGTTGCTGGGGGACATGCCTTTCATCCTGCCGGCCAGCATAAGGCGGGTGATCGCGGGGTTGACCGAGGAGAACATCAGCGTGCCGCGGCTGGGGGACGATCTGGGGCATCCGGTGGGGTTTGGTCGGGTTTATGCCGCTGCGTTGCAGGGGTTGTCCGGTGATCGTGGCGCCAGGTGTCTGTTTGCTGCGGGCAAGGTGGTCGAAGTGCCCTTGAGCGACCCGGGCGTGGTGTGGGATGTGGATCTGCCGGCAGCGCTGGTGTTTCGCGAGCATTGAATGGCAGGCATGAAAAAGCCCCGCCCGGTTACCCGGGCGGGGCTTTTTCATTACCGATGGAGTCAGGCGAGAGGTTTAGGCTCGTGCTGCTTTTCCTCGGTGTGGGCTACGTGCTCAACGGCGTGCTCGACGTTGTGCGGTGCCTCTTCCACCACCGGGGCAGGTTGCTCTGCCACAGGTTCGGTGACCGGCGCAGGTGCTGCTTCAGCCGCCTCGACAGGCGCTGGAGCGGCTTCGACCACCACTGGCGCTTCGACCGGAGCGGGCTCGGCAGCAGCCACCGCTTCAACCGGGGCGGCAGCGGCAGCCAGCTCGGCTTCCTTCTGCAGACGCTCGGCTTCACGCTTGCGACGGCGCACTTCGCGCGGATCGTTTGGTGCGCGACCGTTGCTGGTCAGGGCGCTCACCGGAGCCGCTTCAACCACTGGAGCCGGGGCTTCGGTGACGACAGGGGCAACAGCCGGTGCAGGCTCTTCAGCCTGGGCAGGCTGCTGGGCAATCACTGGCTGCTCGATGGCAACAGGTTCAGCGGCCGGGGCCGGAGCTTCCTGGGCAGGCTCGATGGCTGTTTCCTCAACCACCGGCGCCTGGACCGCAGGTTCTGCGACAGGCTGCTCGGCTACCACAGGTTGTGCTTCGACAGTCACGGCGGGTTCGGCGGCGACTTCAACCTGAGGCTGCTCTGCAACAACCGGAGCAACTTCGGCCGCTGGGGCCTGTTCGATTGGGGCCAGTTCAACAGCTGGAGCAGCCGGCGCTTCCACTTCAGTAGTGGCTTCGACCACAGGTGCTTGCGGAGCCTGCTCTGCAACAGCGGCGGTCGCGCGTTCGGCTTGCTGATGCGCTTGTGCTTCAGCGTTGGCGCTGATGGCGGTGCTGGCAACAGCGGCAGTGACCGCGAGGCCGGCGGCCAGATCGGCGCTGCTTGGCTCTTCGGCGTTCTCTTCCGAACCCTCGATCACGTTGCCGTTGGCATCACGCTGACGCTCGCGACGGTTGCTGCGACGACGCTGGCCGCGGGAGCGACGGCGTGGACGTTCGCCGTCGGCGTTGTCCTGGCCTTCTTCCTGCAGTTGCTCTTCGTTCGGCAGTGCTTCTTCTTCGCTGGCGGCAGCGGCCTGAGCCTGTTCGGCGCGTGGCTGACGCTCTTCGCGCGGCGGACGCGGCTGGCGCTCTTCCCGTGGCGGACGAGCCGGGCGTTCTTCGGCAACGGCAACGGCGGCGGTAGCAGCGGCGGCGGCCGGAGCGGCATCCAGAGGCTCGCGCAGTTCGCGAACACGCTCTTCACGCTCGCCACGTGGCTTGCGGTCTTCACGTGGGGCGCGTGGTTGACGCTCTTCGCGCGGAGCACGTGGTGCGCGTTCTTCGCGGGCTACACCTTGGACTTCTTCGCGAGCTTCACGCACTTCGCGAGGTTGACGCTCTTCCCGTGGTGCGCGCTCTTCACGCGGTGCACGTTCTTCACGTGGCTTGCGCTCTTCGTCGCGGCGACCGTTGCGGTTACGGCTCTGTTGACGGCCGTTGCGACGCTGCTCTTCGTTGTTGCGGGCAGGGCGCTCGGTTGCCGGCTTCTCGACCACGACCGGAGCGGCCGGCTCTTCCTTGGAGGCGAACAGGCTGACCAGGGACTTGACCAGGCCTTTGAACAGGCTTGGCTCGGCAGCAACCGGGGCTGGAGCGGCAACCGGAGCGACGGCTTCGGTCGGCACAGGGGCATTGGCGCGGGCCGGTGCGGTCTTCACCGCGGCTTCCTGGCGAACCAGGGTGCGGGTGGCGGCGGCTGGCTGTACTTCTTCGGCTTCGGCTGCGGCCGCGGCGATTTCGTAGCTGGACTGGTTGATGTTGGCTTCCGGGCTGTCATCGCGTAGACGCTGGACTTCGAAGTGCGGCGTTTCGAGGTGATCGTTCGGCAGGATGACGATGCGGGCACGGGTGCGCAGTTCGATCTTGGTGATCGAGTTGCGTTTTTCGTTGAGCAGGAAGGCGGCGACCGGAATCGGCACTTGGGCGCGAACTTCGGCGGTGCGGTCTTTCAGGGCTTCTTCTTCGATCAGGCGCAGGATCGCCAGGGACAGCGATTCGACGTCACGGATGATGCCGGTGCCATTGCAGCGTGGGCAGACGATGCCGCTGCTTTCGCCCAGGGAAGGGCGCAGGCGCTGACGGGACATTTCCAGCAGGCCGAAGC
Source organism: Pseudomonas sp. Os17 (assembly GCF_001547895.1). Classification (NCBI taxonomy): domain Bacteria; kingdom Pseudomonadati; phylum Pseudomonadota; class Gammaproteobacteria; order Pseudomonadales; family Pseudomonadaceae; genus Pseudomonas; species Pseudomonas sp. Os17. The sequence continues at coordinate 1,972,182 of NZ_AP014627.1, forward strand.
GCGAGATGCGGCCGATCTGCACGCGGGCGCGGTCGGCTTCCAGGCATTCGCGGACTTTTTCTTCCACGGCGCGCTGGTTCTTGGCTGGGGTCATGTCGATGAAGTCGATGACAATCAGGCCGCCGATATCACGCAGACGCAGTTGGCGAGCGATTTCTTCCGCTGCTTCCAGGTTGGTCTGCAGGGCGGTTTCTTCGATGTCGCTGCCTTTGGTGGCGCGAGCCGAGTTGATGTCGATGGACACCAGGGCTTCGGTCGGGTCGATGACGATGGAGCCGCCGGAAGGCAGTTCGACCACGCGCTGGAAGGCGGTTTCGATCTGGCTTTCGATCTGGAAGCGGTTGAACAGCGGCACGCTGTCTTCGTACAGCTTGATCTTGCTGGCGTACTGCGGCATCACCTGGCGGATGAAGGTCAGGGCTTCGTCCTGGGCTTCAACGCTGTCGATCAGCACTTCGCCGATGTCCTGGCGCAGGTAGTCGCGGATCGCGCGGATGATCACGTTGCTTTCCTGGTAGATCAGGAATGGCGCGGAGCGATCCAGGGAGGCTTCCTTGATGGCGGTCCAGAGTTGCAGCAGGTAATCCAGGTCCCACTGCATCTCTTCGCTGCTGCGACCCAGGCCGGCGGTGCGCACGATCAGGCCCATGTCGGCAGGAGCTACCAGGCCGTTCAGCGCTTCACGCAGTTCGTTGCGCTCTTCGCCTTCGATGCGGCGGGAGATGCCGCCGGCACGCGGGTTGTTCGGCATCAGTACCAGGTAGCGACCGGCGAGGCTGATGAAGGTGGTCAGGGCGGCGCCCTTGTTGCCACGCTCTTCTTTCTCGACCTGGACGATGACTTCCTGGCCTTCGCTCAGGACGTCCTTGATGTTGACGCGGCCTTCGGGGGCTTTCTTGAAGTATTCGCGGGAGATTTCTTTGAGGGGCAGGAAGCCGTGGCGCTCAGAGCCGAAGTCGACAAAGGCAGCCTCGAGGCTTGGTTCGATGCGAGTGATGCGGCCTTTATAGATGTTGGCCTTTTTCTGCTCGCGTGCACCGGACTCGATGTCCAGATCGTAGAGGCGCTGGCCATCTACCAGGGCAACACGCAACTCTTCGGGTTGAGTTGCGTTAATCAGCATTCTTTTCATGTAGTACCGTCGGTTTCCGGGCTGCCGGAAACGGCGTTCGGCACACACGACTTCTCACGGTCGGTGTCAGGTGCGTCAGGAGTGGTTGACCACTCGAGTGTCTAGCGAGGTTCGTCCGAATAACTAAGAACGAAGTCGCGACTCACGCGTCCTGCTTGCTGTGGTGACTAAGGCACCGCTTAAGCAAAAGTCTGTCAGGAGGAGGAATCAACCGGCGACTGTGGACGAGATGAAGCGTCTTGAATAAAGCCTAATGCTACACAGTCCGACGGTTGTGCATCTCCACCCTACACGTATCCCTGATAATTCGGGTGCTGCCGCGCGCAGAATCCGCAGCGGGTTGGCATTTACCGTGAACTCCGAAAGGGGAGGTCACGCATCATGGCTAAAGGCGTTGTTTCCACAACCTTCGCTTGGGGTTGTCAGGCGCTGACTGCACTTTGTGAACTGGCCGTTAATCGCTGCATAAAAGGCGAGTGATAACTCTGCTTTTTACGGGTTTCAGGCCTCATGTCACCTGCGCTTGTTACAACGTCAGACTCTTCCGGTATGTAGCGAGAGCTGCGTAGGACGGCCTTGCGTCCTTATGAATTGCGTTGGTCAGGGCCGGCTAGTTGCCGCTGTTCCGCTGTCCAGCCGCTTTTGGCGGCGTTCGCGACTATAGCAGCAATCATTAAGTGCTTCAAATCCATAAAAAATTGTTATCATTCGCGCCATGACGACTACTGCCCCCTCGACTCCAGGCGTTCAATTGCTTGAGGTCTCGCCGGAATATGCCGGCCAACGTATTGATAACTTCCTTCTCGCGCGACTCAAAGGCGTGCCCAAGACCTTGATTTATCGCATTTTGCGTAAAGGCGAAGTGCGGGTGAACAAGGGGCGCATCAAGCCCGAGTACAAGCTGCAGGCCGGTGATGTTGTGCGCGTGCCGCCGGTGCGCGTGCCCGAGCGCGACGAGCCGGTGCCGCTGGCTCAAGGGTTGTTGCAGCGACTGGAAGCCTCGATTGTCTTTGAAGACAAGGCGCTGATTGTGATCAACAAGCCCGCCGGCATTGCCGTGCACGGCGGCAGCGGCCTGAATTTCGGGGTGATCGAAGCCTTTCGTCAGTTGCGTCCGGATGCCAAGGAGCTGGAGCTGGTGCATCGCCTCGATCGCGACACCTCCGGTCTGCTGATGATCGCGAAGAAGCGCAGCATGTTGCGCCACCTGCACGCCGCGCTGCGTGGTGATGGTGTGGACAAGCGCTACATGGCACTGGTGCGTGGCCACTGGGCAACGGCCCTGAAGCAGGTGCGCGCGCCTTTGCTCAAGAGCAACCTGCGTTCTGGCGAGCGCATGGTGGAGGTCAATGAAGAAGGGAAGGAGGCCTTGACGGTGTTCAAGGTGCTGCGCCGCTTCGGCGAGTTCGCCACCATGGTCGAGGCCAAGCCGGTGACTGGCCGCACTCACCAGATTCGCGTGCACACCCTGCATGCCGGGCACTGCATTGCCGGTGACAGCAAGTACGGCGACGATGATTTCACCCGCGAGATTCGCGAATTGGGCGGCAAGCGCCTGTTCCTTCACGCCTATATGTTGACGGTGCCGCTGCCTGATGGCGGCGAGCTGAAGCTGCAGGCGCCGGTGGATGAAATGTGGGCCAAGACCGTGGAGCGCTTGAGTGCACCCTGATTACCAGCTGTTGATCTTCGATTGGGACGGCACTCTGGCGGATTCCATTGGTCGGATTGTCGAGTCGATGCATGTGTCGGCCGATCGCTCCGGTTTTCCCCGGCGTGACGATTTTGCCGTCAAGGGCATCATCGGTCTTGGCTTGCCGGAGGCGATTCGTACCTTGTATCCCGAAATCGACGAAGGTCAGTTGATGGCCTTTCGTCAGCATTACGCGGATCACTACATCGCGCTGGAGGCTGAGCCTTCGCCGTTGTTTGCTGGCGTGGTGCAGTCTCTGGAGGCTTTCCGGGCCGAGGGTTATCGGTTGGCAGTTGCCACGGGCAAGGCCCGGCGCGGATTGGGTCGGGTGCTGAAGGCTCATGGCTGGGAAGAATATTTCGATATCACCCGGGCGGCCGACGAAACCGCCAGCAAGCCTCATCCGTTGATGCTGGAGGAAATTCTTGCTCATTGCGGAGTCGGGCCAAGGCAGGCTCTGATGGTTGGCGATTCCTCCTTTGATCTGTTGATGGCGCGCAATGCCGGCATGGATTCGGTGGCCGTTAGCTACGGTGCCCAGTCCATCGAGGCTTTGCAGGCCTTCGAGCCGCGCTTGTCCATCGACCGTTTTCCTCAATTGCATGCCTGGCTGAGTCAGGCTGCCGAATAAGTTTTTGCTGGGGTAGCAGGCATGAGCGACGAATGGAAAGCGCCAAGCAAGGCGGGCGCTGAAGAGAGTGATGACAAGAGCTGGAAGCTACTGGAAAAGACGCTCCTGGCCGGTGTCCAGGAGCAGCGTCGTGCGCGGCGCTGGGGGATCTTCTTCAAGCTGCTGACCTTTGTGTATCTGTTTGTGGCGTTGGCTTTGTTCACGCCGCTGATGACCATGGAAAAGAACGCGGCTCGTGGCGGCAGCTACACCGCGGTGATCGATGTCACGGGTGTGATTGCTGATAAGGAGTCGGCCAGTGCGGACAATATCGTCGGCAGTCTGCGTACCGCCTTCGATGATCCCAAGGTCAAGGGTATTGTTCTGCGCATCAACAGCCCTGGCGGCAGCCCGGTGCAGTCTGGCTACGTCTATGACGAGATTCGTCGTCTGCGGGCTTTGCACAAGGACACCAAGGTCTATGCGGTGATCTCTGACCTGGGGGCTTCTGGTGCTTACTACATCGCCAGTGCTGCCGATGAGATCTATGCCGACAAGGCGAGTCTGGTGGGCTCCATCGGCGTTACGGCGGCCGGGTACGGGTTTGTCGGCGCCATGGAGAAGTTGGGGGTCGAGCGTCGTACCTACACTTCCGGCGAGCACAAGTCGTTCCTCGATCCGTTCCAGCCGCAGAAACCTGATGAAACTCAGTTCTGGCAGGGCGTGCTGGACACCACTCACCGTCAGTTCATAGCCAGCGTCAAGCAGGGGCGTGGCGAGCGCCTCAAGGATAAAGAGCATCCTGAGTTGTTCTCGGGGTTGGTCTGGTCCGGTGAGCAGGCGTTGCAACTGGGCTTGATCGACGGCCTGGGTAATACCAGCTCGGTGGCGCGGGACGTGATTGGTGAAAAAGAGCTGGTGGACTTCACTGTCCAGGAGTCGCCACTCGATCGCTTCTCGAAGAAGCTGGGCGCCAGCGTGGCTGAACAGATCGCTATGTGGATGGGCTTTCAGGGGCCGGCATTGCGCTGATTGTGCGGCGCTGAACAAACCAAGCCGGCCAGAGTGCCGGCTTTTTAGTGTCTGGTCAGGGGATGGCCACGCCTTCGGCTAGCAGCATGTCCACCAGGCGGATCAATGGCAGGCCTACCAGGCTGGTGGCGTCGCTGCCGGTGGTGCTCTGGAACAGGCTGACTCCCAGGCCTTCGGCCTTGAAGCTGCCGGCGCAGTCGAAGGGTTGCTCGGCGTGCAGGTAGCGCTCGATGCGTTGCTGGTCGAGGGTGCGCATATGCACGGTGAAGGGGACGCAGTCGACCTGACAGTGGCCTGTCCGGCTGTTGAGCAGGGCCAGGCCGGTGAGGAAGGTCACGCTGGCGCCACTGGCGTCCAGCAGTTGCTGGCGTGCCTTGTCGAAGGTATGGGGTTTGCCGATGATGCGTTCCCCCAGTACCGCTACCTGGTCCGAGCCGATGATCAGGTGATCCGGGTGGGTGGCTGCAAGGGCGCGAGCCTTTTCTTCCGCCAGGCGTTTCACCAGTGCCATGGCGGGCTCCCCTGGTCGGTGGCTTTCGTCGATATCGGGAGAGCTGCAGGTAAAGGGCAGTTGCAGGCGGGACAGCAATTCCCGGCGATAGACCGAGCTCGAGGCGAGTAATAAAGGCAGCATGCGCATCTCCTGGGATGGGGCGGGAATTCTAGCGGGGCTGGCAAGTGACGGACAGGGCTGAATTTCCTTTGACATGGCTGGGGGCATCCCTATAATGCTGCGCCTATGTTGAATGACCCGATTCCACCTCACGTTGACCCGCGCAAATTGGCTGACCGTGGCACCACCCTTCAAGGTGAACTGCTGCTGGCCGATTTGGAGAGACTCTGCGACCCGCTTTCCGACAATGTCGGTACGGTGCAGGCTAAATTCGTTTTCGAGCGTGACGAGCGTAAAGCTGTAGTTATCCACAGCTCCATCGACGTCGAAGTCAAAATGGTTTGCCAGCGTTGTCTTGAGCTGGTCACCCTGCCGATCCACAGCGAGTGCAGTTACGCCGTGGTGAAGGAGGGTGCGAATACCCAGTCGTTGCCGAAAGGTTATGACGTGCTGGAACTGGGCGAAGATCCTTTGGATCTGCAGGCGTTGATCGAGGAGGAGCTTTTGCTTGCCTTGCCCATCGTGCCTGCTCATCATCCGGAAGAATGCCAGCAGCCGGCGGGGCTCGATGAGCCCGAACCGAGCGAGGACGAGGTAACGCGGTCCAACCCGTTCAGTGTATTGGCGCAGTTAAAGCGTGACCCAAACGTTTAGGAGTTAATCAATTATGGCTGTTCAGCAGAACAAAAAATCCCGCTCTGCCCGTGACATGCGTCGCTCCCACGATGCTCTCGAGGCAAGCACTCTGTCCGTAGAAAAGACCACCGGTGAAGTTCACCTGCGTCACCACGTATCGCCAGAAGGCGTATACCGTGGTCGTAAAGTGATCGACAAGGGCGCTGACGAGTAATCCTTGTCCGCTCAAGTCATCGCGATTGACGCAATGGGCGGGGACTTCGGTCCCCGCAGCATTGTTCAGGCCAGTATTGCTTGCCTGTCTGCTACCCCCTCGCTGCATCTGACCCTGGTGGGTCAACCCTCCCTACTTGAAGATCTGCTTTCCGGCCATTCGGCTGTGGATCGCGCGCGCCTGACAATCGCTCCTGCCAGTGAAGTGATCACCATGGACGAGAAGCCTGCCCAGGCTCTGCGCGGTAAGCCCGATTCTTCGATGCGGGTGGCGCTTGAGCTGTTGCGGGATGAAAAGGTCCAGGCCTGCGTCAGTGCCGGCAATACCGGGGCGCTGATGGCGTTGTCGCGCTACGTGCTCAAAACCCTGCCTGGCATCGACCGTCCGGCGATGGTGGCGGCGATTCCCACTCAGCGTGGCTATTGCCAGTTGCTGGACCTGGGGGCCAACGTCGATTGCAGTGCCGAGCACCTGTTGCAATTCGCAATCATGGGTTCGGTTGCAGCGCAATGCCTGGGCATAGTGCGGCCAAGAGTGGCCTTGCTGAACATCGGCACCGAAGACATCAAGGGCAACCAGCAGGTCAAGCTGGCGGCGAGCCTGCTTCAGCAGGCGCGGGGTCTGAACTACATAGGCTTCGTCGAGGGTGACGGACTGTATCGCGGCGAGGCAGATGTGGTGGTGTGCGACGGTTTTGTCGGCAACATCCTGCTCAAGTCCAGCGAGGGGCTGGCCACCATGATCGCTGCCCGTATCGAGGCATTGTTCAGGCGGAATCTGCTGTCCCGGGCTGTCGGTGCGCTGGCCTTGCCGCTCATGCGGCGATTGCAGGCGGACCTGGCGCCGGCTCGGCACAATGGGGCGAGCTTTCTCGGGTTGCAGGGAATAGTGGTGAAAAGCCACGGTTCTGCGGGTGTTCAGGGGTTTCAGAGTGCAATTCAGCGCGCGCTGATCGAAATCCAGGAAGACTTGCCGCGACGCCTGCACGGGCGCCTTGAAGATCTGTTGCTTTAGGCGTTTATCCTGTGGAGTGCTTAAATGTGACCGCTCAGTTCAATTGGCCATCCAACTGTCAGTTTCTTGCGTCCACTGCGGTGTGACGTCAATTCTCCGACGACAAGATCATTAGGGGCTTGTTACATGTCTGCATCCCTCGCATTCGTCTTTCCAGGACAGGGCTCGCAGTCCCTCGGCATGTTGGCCGAGTTGGGCGCGCAGTACCCACTGATCCTCGACACATTCAAGGAAGCCTCCGATGCTCTGGGCTACGACCTCTGGGCTCTGACCCGGCAAGGTCCCGAAGAGCTGCTCAATCAAACCGACAAGACTCAACCGGCCATCCTCACCGCCTCCATCGCCCTGTGGCGCGTCTGGTTGGCCGAGGGTGGCGCGCGTCCGGCCTTCGTTGCGGGTCACAGCCTGGGTGAATACAGCGCCCTGGTAGCGGCTGGCAGCCTGACTCTGGCTGAGGCGGTCAAGCTGGTCGAGCGTCGTGGTCAGCTGATGCAGGAAGCTGTGCCGGCAGGTCAAGGCGGCATGGCGGCGATTCTTGGTCTGGATGACGCCGATGTCGTGGCGGCCTGCGCGGAAGCGGCGCAAGGTGAAGTGGTCAGCGCGGTGAACTACAACTCCCCGGGCCAGGTGGTCATTGCCGGTGCCAAGGCGGCGGTGGATCGTGCCATCGAGGGCTGCAAGGCCCGCGGTGCCAAGCGTGCCATGCCGCTGCCGGTCAGCGTGCCGTCCCATTGCGAGCTGATGCGCCCTGCGGCTGAACGTTTTGCCGAGTCGATCGCGGCGATCAACTGGCAGGCGCCGCAGATTCCTCTGGTACAGAATGTCAGCGCCGCCGTAGCGGCCGATCTCGATACTCTCAAGCGCGATCTGCTGGAGCAGCTGTACAAGCCTGTGCGCTGGGTCGAGTCGGTGCAGACCCTGGCAGCCCAAGGCGCCACCCAGCTGGTGGAATGCGGTCCGGGCAAGGTCCTGGCCGGTCTCAACAAGCGCTGCGCCGAAGGCGTGTCGACCTCTAACCTGAATACCCCAGATGCCTTCGCTGCCGCCCGTGCAGCGTTGGCCTGAACTAGGAGAAGCTTGCATGAGTCTGCAAGGTAAAGTTGCACTGGTGACCGGCGCCAGCCGTGGTATCGGCCAGGCCATCGCGCTTGAGCTGGGTCGTATGGGCGCTATCGTGGTGGGCACAGCCACTTCCGCCTCCGGTGCCGAGCGCATCGCCGCTACCCTCAAGGAAAACGGCATTCAGGGCACCGGCCTTGAACTCAATGTCACCAGCGACGAGTCCGTGGCTGCAGTGCTGGCCAGCATCACTGAGCAGTTCGGTGCGCCGGCGATTCTGGTGAACAACGCCGGCATCACCCGCGACAACTTGATGATGCGCATGAAAGATGACGAGTGGTACGACGTGGTCGATACCAACCTGAACAGCTTGTACCGCCTGTCCAAGGGCGTTCTGCGCGGCATGACCAAGGCTCGTTGGGGTCGAATTATCAGTATTGGCTCGGTTGTGGGTGCCATGGGCAACGCCGGCCAAGTAAACTACGCAGCCGCCAAAGCCGGTCTGGAAGGTTTCAGCCGTGCCCTGGCGCGTGAAGTGGGTTCGCGGTCGATCACTGTGAACTCGGTTGCTCCAGGTTTTATCGACACCGATATGACCCGTGAGCTGCCGGAAGCACAGCGTGAAGCCCTGCTGACGCAAATTCCGCTGGGTCGTCTGGGTCAGGCTCAAGAGATCGCGCAAGTGGTCGCTTTTCTGGCATCCGACGGTGCGGCATACGTTACTGGGGCTACAATCCCGGTCAATGGCGGGATGTATATGTGAGTCAAATGTGACGGATTGCTTCAAAAAAATGTCATACGAGCTGTCTAAAATCCGTTATAAAGCTGCAATCAATTTATAGGCAGATGGCCAAAGGGTTTGAGGGACGAAGCTTTCAGTTGAAAAGCTGAAAAGCCTTTCTATACACTTACCCACTGGCCAGCTGCCTGAATTTGTCCATTAGGAGTGAAAACAAGGTATGAGCACCATCGAAGAGCGCGTCAAGAAAATCGTTGCTGAGCAACTGGGCGTTAAAGAAGAAGAAGTTGTGAACACCGCTTCCTTCGTTGAAGACCTGGGTGCCGACTCCCTTGACACCGTTGAGCTGGTGATGGCTCTGGAAGAGGAATTCGAGACCGAAATCCCTGACGAAGAAGCTGAAAAGATCACTACCGTTCAAGCAGCTATCGACTACGTTACCAGCCACCAGGCTTAATCGTTTTTAGTCGTCTTTTGCTGTCATGGAAAAACCGCACTGCCGTTACGGCGTGCGGTTTTTTCTTTAGGCCTGATACAAAGTGTCGTCATTAGAAAAAGGAGAGTGCTGTGTCGCGTAGACGCGTCGTAGTCACCGGTATGGGTATGTTGTCGCCACTGGGTACGGATGTGCCGAGTAGTTGGCAGGGCATTCTGGCTGGCCAAAGTGGCATTGGTCTGATCGAACACACCGACCTTTCTGCCTATTCCACCCGTTTTGGCGGCTCGGTAAAGGGCTTCAATGTCGAGGAGTACCTGTCGGCCAAAGAGGCTCGCAAACTCGACCTGTTCATTCAGTACGGTCTGGCGGCCGGATTTCAGGCGGTGCGCAACGCCGGTCTGGAAGTCACCGATGCCAACCGTGAACGCATCGGCGTGGCCATGGGCTCGGGTATTGGCGGTTTGACCAATATCGAGGAAACCAGCCGCACCCTGCACGATTCCGGCCCGCGCCGGATTTCTCCGTTCTTCGTGCCGGGCTCGATCATCAACATGATTTCCGGTTTCCTGTCCATCCACCTGGGTGTCCAGGGGCCGAACTACGCCATTTCCACGGCGTGCACCACCGGCACCCACTGCATCGGCATGGCCGCGCGCAACATTGCCTACGGTGAAGCCGACGTGATGATTGCCGGCGGTGCCGAGATGGCCGCCTGTGGCCTGGGCATGGGCGGCTTCGGCGCGTCCCGTGCGCTGTCGACCCGTAATGACGAACCGACCCGTGCCAGCCGTCCCTGGGACAAGGGGCGTGATGGCTTCGTGTTGTCCGACGGTGCCGGCGCCCTGGTGCTCGAAGAGCTGGAGCACGCCAAGGCTCGTGGCGCCACCATCTACGCCGAGCTGATCGGTTTCGGCATGAGTGGCGACGCCTATCACATGACTTCGCCTCCTGCCGACGGCGCCGGTGCCGCTCGCTGCATCGCCAATGCCTTGCGCGACGCCAAGCTCAATGTCGATCAGGTGCAGTACATCAACGCTCATGGTACTTCGACCCCTGCCGGCGACCTGGCAGAAGCCGAAGCGATCAAGACCGTGTTTGGCGAGCACGCCTACAAGCTCGCAGTCAGCTCCACCAAGTCCATGACCGGTCACCTGCTGGGTGCCGCCGGGGCGATCGAGGCGATCTTCAGCGTGCTGGCCATCAACAGCCAGGTCGCGCCGCCCACCATCAACCTGGATGAGCCGGATGAGGGCTGCGACCTCGATTTCGTGCCGCACACTGCGCGCAGCATGGACATTGATGTGGTGCTGTCCAACTCCTTCGGTTTTGGTGGCACCAACGGCTCCCTGGTGTTCCGCCGGTTCTCCGAGTGATGCACTGCTGGGTCGACGGTCGGCCGGCTGACGCCGTGTCGCTCAAGGACCGCGGCCTGGCCTATGGCGATGGTCTGTTCGAGACCATCGCTGTCAGATCCGGGCAGCCGCAACTGTTGGAGCGGCACTTGCAGCGCCTGGCCGAAGGTTGTCGACGTCTGGCGTTGAATGCCGATCAGGCACTGATTCGCCACGAAGTGCTGGCCTATGCGGCGGCCTTGGGGGAGGGCGTGCTCAAGCTGATCCTGACCCGCGGCGACAGTCTGCGGGGCTATGCCGCCGATCCGGCAGCCACGGCGCGACGCATTCTCCAGGGCGCTGCCTTGCCGGCCTATGCCCCGGCCAATGCCGAGCAGGGCATTGTGCTGTTTCCCTGTGCCACGCGCTTATCCGAGCAGCCGTTGCTGGCGGGCCTCAAGCATCTCAACCGGCTGGAACAGGTGCTGGCTCGCGCCGAATGGCGTGATGCCGAGCATGCCGAAGGCTTGATGCTCGATGGCGCCGGGCGAGTGATCGAAGCGGTGTTCAGCAATCTGTTCCTGGTCAGCCAGGGGCGTTTGCTGACCGCCGACCTGAGCCGGTGCGGGGTGGCCGGGGTGATGCGCGCGGAAATTCTGTTTCAGGCCGCGTCACTGGGAGTTTCCGTGGAGGTCACGGACATAAGCCTCGATCAGTTGCAGCAGGCGGACGAAGTCTTCGTCTGCAATAGCGTCTATGGCATCTGGCCGGTGCGTGCCTGTGCCGGGATGCGCTGGTCGGCGGGACCGCTCACCCGTAAACTGCAGGGCATTACCCGCGCACTACTGGATGCTTGATTCGTGAGACGTAAATTACTGCTCCTGCTGGAAACCGGACTGGTCCTGGCAGGGCTGCTGCTGGGCGCGAGTGCCTGGAAACTGCATTCGGCCCTGGAACAACCGCTGAACCTCTCCCAGGAGCAGTTGCTGGATGTTCCCGCCGGTTCGACGCCCACCGGCACCTTCAATCGTCTGCAAGCCGATGGCGTGATCCGGGATGGGTTCTGGTTGCGTCTGTACTGGCGCTTCAATCTTCAGGGCCAGCCTCTGCACAGTGGTGAGTACCGCATGACGCCGGGCATGACCGCCGAGGGCCTGATCGGTCTCTGGCAACGCGGCGAGGTGGTGCAGTACAGCCTGACCCTGGTGGAAGGCTGGAACTTCCGCCAGGTGCGCAATGCCTTGGCCAAGAGCGACAAGCTGCAGCAGACCCTGGCTGGCCTCAGCGACACTCAGGTGATGGAAAAGCTCGGCCACGGCGGGGTGTTTCCCGAAGGGCGTTTCTTCCCCGATACCTATCGTTTTGTAAAGGGCATGACCGACGCCGAGCTTCTGGAAAAAGCCTACGACCGCCTGGACGATGTGCTGGCAAAAGAGTGGAGCAAGCGGGCTGATGATGCGCCTTACAGCGATCCCTATCAGGCACTGATCATGGCGTCGCTGGTGGAAAAGGAAACCGGCGTGCCCCAGGAACGTGGACAGATCGCCGGGGTTTTTGTGCGGCGCATGCAGATCGGCATGCTGCTGCAGACCGACCCGACGGTGATCTATGGCCTGGGCGAGCGCTACACCGGCAAGCTGACCCGGGCTCATCTCAAGGAAGCCACGCCCTACAACACTTACGTGATTGCCGGGCTGCCGCCGACGCCGATTGCCATGGTCGGGCGCGAGGCGATTCACGCCGCCCTCAATCCGGTGCCGGGCAAGAGCCTGTATTTTGTTGCCCGGGGCGATGGCAGCCATGTGTTCTCCGATGACCTGGATGCCCATAACAGTGCGGTGCGCGAGTTCCAGCTCAAGCGTCGCGCCGACTACCGCTCCAGTCCGGCGCCGCTGGCCGCCCCGGCCACGCCCGAGGCCGAGAGCCCGGCGCCTGCCGTCACCCCGAGCCCGGACAGCGCATCGCCAGCGCCCGCCGAGGCTCCCGCTGCGGTGGAACCTGCGCCCGCGCCGAAAAGCCCGCAATGACTTTGATTAAGGACTGCCTGTGACTGGCTTGTTTATTACCCTGGAAGGCCCGGAAGGGGCCGGTAAAAGCACCAACCGCGAGTACCTCGCCGAGCGCCTGCGCGCCGCGGGTATCGAGGTGGTGCTGACCCGTGAGCCCGGCGGCACGCCCTTGGCCGAGCGGATTCGCGAAGTGCTGCTGACGCCGGGTGAGGAAGTCATGAATGCCGACACCGAGTTGCTGTTGGTGTTTGCCGCCCGTGCCCAGCATCTGGCCACAGTGATTCGCCCGGCACTGGCTCGCGGCGCGGTGGTCTTGTGTGACCGTTTCACCGATTCGACCTACGCCTATCAGGGGGCCGGTCGTGGCCTTAGCCTTGAGCGCATCGAGGCCCTGGAACGTTTCGTCCAGGGCGAGCTGCGCCCGGACCTGACCCTGGTTTTCGACTTGCCGGTGGATGTCGGCCTGGCCCGGGCCAGTGCCCGCGGTCGGCTGGATCGCTTCGAACAGGAAGGTCAGGCGTTTTTCCAGAAGGTGCGCCAGGCGTACCTGACACGCGCCGCCGCCGCTCCTCAGCGTTATTGCCTGGTGGATGCGGCGCAGCCCCTGGCCCGGGTCCAGCAGTCCCTGGACGCCTTGCTCCCGCAATTGCTGGAGCGCGCCCGTGGCTGAAGTCTTTCCCTGGCAGGACGGCCTCTGGCAGCAGTTGGCCGGGCGCACGCAACATGCCCACGCCTATCTGCTGCACGGCCCGGCGGGCATTGGCAAGCGAGCCCTGGCAGAACGCCTGATGGCGCGTCTGCTGTGCCAGCGTCCGAACGGGCTGGATGCCTGTGGCCAGTGCAAGTCCTGCCTGTTGCTCCAGGCCGGTAGTCATCCGGACAACTACGTGCTGGAGCCCGAAGAAGCGGACAAGGCGATCAAGGTCGACCAGGTGCGCGAGTTGGTGAGCTTCGTGGTGCAGACCGCGCAGCTGGGGGGGCGCAAGGTGGTGCTGATCGAGCCGGTGGAGTCGATGAATATCAATGCCTCCAACGCCTTGCTGAAAAGCCTTGAGGAGCCTTCCGGGGATACCGTGCTGCTCTTGGTGAGTCATCAGCCGAGCCGCTTGCTGCCGACCATCAAGAGTCGCTGTGTCCAGCAGGCGTGTCCCTTGCCCAGCGCGGCGATGAGCCAGCAATGGCTGGCCGGGGCCCTGCCCGAATGTTCCGATGAGGAGCGGCTGGAGCTATTGACCCTGGCCGCCGGATCACCGCTGGCCGCTGTCGGCTTGCAGGCCCAGGGGGTTCGCGAGCAGCGGGCGCTGGTGGTGGACGGGGTGAAGAAACTGCTCAAGCAGCAGCAATCGCCGACCCAGCTGGCCGAGGCCTGGAACGCCATCCCGCTGTTGCTGTTGTTCGACTGGTTCTGTGACTGGTCGAACCTGGTCCTGCGTTACCAGCTGACCCAGGACGAGGACGGCCTGGGCCTGCCGGACATGCGCAAGGTGTTGCAGTACCTGGCGCAGAAGTCCGGCCAGGACAAGGTGCTGGCGATCCAGGACTGGATCCTGGCCCAGCGACAGAAGGTCCTGAGCAAGGCCAACCTCAACCGCGTGTTGCTGTTGGAGGCACTGTTGGTGCAATGGGCGGCGTTGCCGTCCCGGCACTGAGCGGCCTGCTCCTGAATCAGGCTGGTATCCGGTCGGACGACAACGCCCGGCCCTTTCATTGATCGGATGTAGTTGTAGGCTCCCATGCTCGTAGATTCCCATTGCCACCTTGATCGTCTCGACCTTGCCGCCCATGACGGTTCCCTGGATGCGGCACTGGCCGCTGCCCGCCAGCGCGGTGTCGGGCACTTCCTGTGCATTGGCGTCAGTGCCGACAACGCCGCGGACGTCAAGGCCCTGGCCGAGCGTTACGACGATGTCGATTGCTCGGTAGGGGTGCACCCGCTGGACGTGCAGCCCGGCGCGGCGCCGGCCCTGGACTGGCTGCTGGAGGAGCTGAACCACCCGCGGGTGGTGGCCATTGGCGAAACCGGTCTGGACTATCACTACGAACCGGAAGCGGCCGAGCTGCAGCAGGAGTCTTTCCGTCTGCATCTGCAGGCCGCGCAGCAGACCGGCAAACCGGTGGTGGTGCACACCCGCGGTGCCCGTGCCGACACCCTGGCGCTGCTGCGGGAAGCCGCATTGCCCAATGCCGGCGTGCTGCATTGCTTCACCGAAGACTGGGACATGGCCAAGGCGGCTCTGGACCTGGGGTTCTATATCTCTCTGTCGGGCATCGTCACTTTCCGCAATGCCGATGCCTTGCGCGATGTGGCTCGCCAGGTGCCTGCCGATCGGCTGCTGGTGGAAACCGACTCGCCGTACCTGGCGCCTATCCCTTATCGCGGCAAGCCCAACCTGCCGCAGTACGTGCGCGAAGTGGCGGAGTTCCTGGCGATGCTGCGCGGCGAGGCCTATGAGGCCTTTGCCGAACAGACCACGGCCAACTTCAAGCGCCTGTTTCCCCTGGCTCGGGTCAAGAGCGGGGCTTGATCCGGTGGTGGAAAGCTTGAATTTCAGGCAAAAAAAACCCGGGTTCTGGGGGGGGAATCCGGGTTAAGACCATTAGGAGTAAAACTAAGGCACGCGGTCCATCGGTACCTAAATCGGCGTTTCACTTGGGGGAGATGTCCCGCCGACAGTTGAAGTATTGATCACTATTGCATTCAGTCCAGTTGCCCCTGCTTGGTTTTTAAACAAATTTGGAATACGCGCGCTTCGCTTGAGTTCTCATTTTTTCGAGGTTCGCCGCATTTTTTCCTGTAATTCCGCTCTTTTTCACTGTTTTTGGCGCAATGCGGCGTAAAACAACGATTGTTGCCGCGCTTTTTGCACACAAGCTGTTGCAGTTCAGTCCTCCACTCAGCCTGATCCTGATCAATGGCATCGGCATTTTCAGAATGTTCGTCCGTTCCCGATGTCTTTTTCGGTGCTTTTCAGGGTTTTTTCTAATCTCCATTAAGCAACGAAGCTGATGAGCAATGACGTCATTGCGACTCGTGAATGTATTTTCGTCGAGTAGGGGGCGTGGGCGGGTGTCGGGACCCTGTTATGGAAAAGCTCTAGACTTTGCGGTCTGATCCGAGGCTCGAAGGCCCAGGATGTTTGCTATGTGAACCGCGCGCCGACCCCGTATTCACGGGATTTTCCTGGTTTCGGCGACCCATTCAGGGGATGGCGTCAGGTGGGCTTTTCCGCCAGAAACAGCTGCAACGAAGGATGATCCGTGCATTTTGGCGCAAGTTAGGCATAATACGCGGCTTCGATTTTGACCCCGAACAGACCTTTTCTTATGCAGAAAGAACCTCGTAAGGTCCGTGAGTTTCGTCGCCGCGAGCAAGAAATTCTCGATACCGCGCTCAAGCTGTTCCTCGAACAAGGTGAAGACAGTGTCACCGTCGAGATGATTGCGGATGCCGTGGGTATCGGCAAAGGGACCATCTACAAGCATTTCAAGTCCAAGGCGGAGATCTACCTGCGCCTGATGCTCGACTATGAGCGTGACCTGAACGAGCTGCTGCACTCGGCCGATGTCGACAAGGACAAGGAAGCCCTGTCCAGGGCCTACTTCGAATTTCGCATGCGCGACCCGCAGCGCTACCGGTTGTTCGACCGCCTGGAAGAGAAGGTGGTCAAGGGCAATCAGGTGCCGGAAATGGTCGAGGAACTGCACAAGATCCGCGCCTCCAACTTCGAGCGCCTGACCTTGCTGATCAAGGGCCGTATCAGCGAAGGCAAGCTCGAAGACGTACCGCCTTACTTCCACTACTGTGCCTCTTGGGCGCTGGTGCATGGCGCGGTGGCGCTGTACCACTCGCCGTTCTGGAGCAATGTGCTCGAGGACCAGGAGGGCTTCTTCCAGTTCCTGATGGACATCGGCGTGCGCATGGGCAACAAGCGCAAGCGCGACCCCGACACCTCGAACAGCTAAGGCATTCAGCCGCTGTATTGCGCCATCGACCATCTGTATGGCGCAGTGTCCGAGGAATATACTCAGGCATGGGACTTGCCAGAACCTGATTTTTGAGTCAGGTTTTGGCCGGTTCTCCCTTCCTACGCCGGAGTCATCCATGATCGTTGATCGTCAAGGCAGGCGCTTTCGCAATTTGCGGATCAGTCTGACGTCCGCCTGCAATTACGCCTGTACCTACTGCGTGCCCAACGGCAAGCGGCTGGTGGCTGCCCAGGATGAGTTGTCGGCCGAGGCAATGGCTCGGGGCGTGGCGTATCTGATTGAAGCGGCCGGTATTGAACGGCTGCGCATCACCGGCGGTGAGCCGCTGGTCAGTCCCAAGCTGGAAACCTTCATGGCCGCGGTCGGACGCATGGGGCTGGAAGACATCAGCCTGACCACCAACGGCCAGTTGCTGGCACGCAAGCTGCCATTGCTGGTGGACGCGGGGATCCGCCGGATCAATGTTTCTCTCGACACCCTGGATGCCGCGGCTTTTCGCAGCATTGCCCGGGGTGGCGACCTGGCCAGCGTGCTCGATGGCATGCAGCAAGCACGCGCGGCCGGGCTGAAGATCAAGGTCAACATGGTGCCGTTGCGCGGGCAGAACCTGAATCAGGTCATGCCCCTGCTCGACTACTGCCTGGAGCGAGGCTATGAGCTGCGTTTCATCGAGCTGATGCGCATGGGGCACCTGGCCAGCGATGGCAATGCCTTCCTGCAGCAGTTTGTCAGCCTGCAACAGTTGCTGGAGATGATCGGCGAGCACTACGAGTACCTCCAGGCCGACGCGCCGCTGGATGCGACCGCCGTGCGCTACGAGATTCCCGGGCGCGGTCATTTCGGGGTGATTGCCAACGAAAGCGTGCCGTTCTGCCGGACCTGCTCGCGCCTGCGCCTGTCCTCGACCGGTTGGCTGCACGGCTGCCTGTCGTCAAGCAATCGCCACTATGTTGGCGACCTGCTGGACAAGCCGCGCCATCAAGCCTTGCCGGCGCTCCAGCGCCTGCTGGTCAAGGCCCTGGGCGACAAGCAGGACCTGGCCTTTTCCGGTGGCGCCACGGTGATGAAAATCATCGGCGGCTAGTTTGGCCGACGCTGGAATGTCCTCCATTTGCCTAGCTGGCGCGGAAGCTGCATCCCGTGGCCATTCGCCGGTTTTCCGTCACCGGTTTTTGGAGGGTAGGATGCGTAGCCTGGTTTTGCTGCTGGCCTTTTTGGCACTCGGCGGCTGCATGAATGTCAGTGATATGGGCGAGGGGGTGCGCTATCACCTGAGCGATGCGGGGATGCTCGATCACAGCGATACCCGTCGTACCAGTTCATTCCGCATTCAGCCGGATTCGTTCATTTTCATCGCCCAAGGGCACTTTGTACCGCCGGGCGGTGCTTACCCGCGACCCAACGTAGTGGCCGAAGAGGCCTTCAACGGCTTTGTCGAGTATTTCCCCATGGTGCGCCGGGCCAAAGCTCCCGAAGGCTTGAACGAAGCCATGGCCGAAGCCCGGGAAGCGGGCGCCCACTATTTGCTCTACGCTCGTTTCGCCAAGGCCGACGACCGTATCGGCAACTCCGATGAGTGGCTGGACCAGGAGGCGGTGGATCGCCTGGGCGTCGATACCAGCACCATCCAGATCATGCTGATCGAAACCAGTACCCAGTACCTGATCGATACGACCCGTATTCGCAGTCGTGGCGGATTACTGACGTTCCACGACAACAAGCCCCAGGACCTGCTGGGCCCGCCGTTGCAGCAATATGCCCGCGGTTTGCTGGGCCTGAGCGACTGATTGAACGAGGAGAGCGACATGAGTGGTCCAGGCAAGGCCAACGACCTGTTGGCGCAGATTCCCAAGGCCGAGAAGGGCCTGCCGCCGGTCCACCTGTGGAATCCCGATTTCTGTGGCGATATCGACATGCGTATCGCCCGCGACGGCACCTGGTACTACCT
Source organism: Pseudomonas sp. Os17 (assembly GCF_001547895.1). Taxonomy (NCBI): domain Bacteria; kingdom Pseudomonadati; phylum Pseudomonadota; class Gammaproteobacteria; order Pseudomonadales; family Pseudomonadaceae; genus Pseudomonas; species Pseudomonas sp. Os17. The sequence goes on from NZ_AP014627.1 coordinate 1,990,638, forward strand.
GGGCTCGCCCATCGGTCGCAAGCCGATGGTCAAGCTGTTCTCCACCATCATCCGCCGCGATGGTGACGATTACTTCCTCATTACCCCGGTGGAGAAGGTGGGTATCAAGGTCGACGATGCTCCTTTCGTCGCCGTGACCCTGGAGGTCGAAGGGCAGGGTGAAGGGCAACTGTTGCGCTTTACCAGCAATGTCGACGAGCAGGTGGTTGCTAGCCTCGAGCATCCGCTGCGGGTGGTGATCGACCCGCTGACCCAGGAGCCTGCGCCTTATGTTCTGGTTCGAAACAACCTTGAGGCGCTGATCCATCGCAATGTCTTCTACCAGTTGGTGGAGCTGGCACAGACGCGTGTTCTGGATGGCCAGCGCTGGCTGGGAGTGTGGAGTGATGGGGTGTTCTTCCCCATTGGCCTGGAGCCCTAAAGACATTTCAATTTCGATTTCGAGATATTTCTTGATCTTGATCCCGGGTTTCATGTATCAACCCGCACATGCCTAAACATGTTCGATTCGATAAGAAAACAAGAGTGGTCGACGAGCTGATCCGGCGCATTGAAAGCGGTCTGCTGGAAGACGGCTTCCAACTGCCGGGAGAGCACCAGTTGGCCGGGGAGTTCGGTGTCAGTCGTGGCACCTTGCGTGAAGCCCTGGCCGAGCTCAAGCGTCGCAACTACATCGCCACGCAGAGCGGGGTGGGGTCCATCGTCACCTTCGACGGCGTGGCCCTGGACCAGCATCATGGCTGGGCCCAGGCCCTGGCCGAGAGCGGCGCCCTGGTCAACACCGAGGTACTGCGCCTGGAGGCCGTGCGCCGACCGGAGCTCAAGCACCGCCTGGGCACCGACCAGTTCATAGCCCTGGATCGCCGCCGGCGCAGCACCGACGGCAGGGTGCTGTCCCTCGAACGTTCCCTGATCCCGGCCTCCGGCGAGCTGGAAGGCTTGCCCCGGGTCGGCCTGATCGATGATTCCCTGACCATTACCCTGGCCGCCTACGGCTATATCGGCGAGCGCGGCGATCAGTGGATCGGCGCCGAGCCCCTGAACGCCGAAGACGCCGAGCTGCTCGGGCGGGCGCCGGGAGATGTGTTTCTCAAGGCCCTGCGCACCACCTATGATCGCCAGGGGCGTTTCATGGAGCAGGTCGAGAGCCTGCTCGATCCACAGCATTTCCGCATGCACCTGCAATTCGGAGAGTCGCGTTGAGCCCGCTTCAGCGGGCACTTGGCGCCTTCTATGGCCTGGCCCTGGGCGATGCCCTGGGCATGCCCACCCAATCCTTGAGTCATGAACAGATCCACCAGCGTTTCGGCGTGATCCGCACCCTGGAAGACGCGGGGCCCGAGCAGCCGATTGCTGCCAACCTGCCCGCAGGGACCATCACCGACGACACCGAACAGGCGATCCTGGTGGGGCGCCTGCTGGTTCAGGGCCAAGGCCGGATCGATCCGGCGGCCCTGGCCCGGAGCCTGATCCAGTGGGAGGCGGCGATGCAGGCCAAGGGTTCCCAGGACCTGCTCGGCCCGTCCACCAAGCGCGCCATTGAAATGATCCTCGCCGGTGAGTCGGTGGAGGAGGCCGGACGCTATGGCGCCACCAATGGCGCCGCCATGCGCATCACGCCGGTGGGCATCGCCGCCGATGTCGCCGGCACTCAAGGCTTTGTCCAGGCGGTGGTCGAGGCCTGCCAGGTCACGCATAACACCAACCTGGGAATCGCCAGCGCGGCAGCGGTGGCGGCGGTGGTGTCCGCCGGCATCAATGGCGCCGCGTTGATCGAGGCCCTGCCCCTGGGGGCGCAGATTGCCCGCCAGGCACAGGCTCATGGCCATTGGGTGGCCGGGGCCACTATCGCGGCGCGCCTGGAGTGGGCCGGCACCTTGAGGATTGAAGGCGACAAGCAGGCCTTTGCTCGAATGCTGTATGAACTGATCGGTACCTCGGTGGCCTCCCAAGAGTCGGTGGTGGTCAGTTTCGCCCTGGCCCGGCAGGTCGCCCTGGGGCACCTTGAGGCCTTCGAGGCACTGTGCATGGCCGCCGGTCTTGGCGGCGACACCGACACCATCGCGGCGATTCTCGGCGCCATGCTGGGCGCCTGCCTGGGCTTGCAGGCCTGGCCCGCGGAGTTGATCCATCAGGTGCAACAGGTCAATGAACTGGACCTGCTGCCTCTGGTAGAAGCGTTGCTGGCGCTGCGTTAAGTCGTCGCGCCCAGTGCCGAGCCCCAGGCTCGCTACACCTTTCGGCCGTACTGCCGATCGCTAGGGAAAGCTGGAACACGGCCAGGAATGCCGGACTGTTCTGTGACTTCCGAAATTGCCAGACACCCCAATAACGGCAACAGGAGTTTCATTCATGAGTTCATCGACGGTCGGCTCAGGCGCCGGGCAACTGGAAACCCGCGGCATCGAACCGGTACCCGAGGCGGAGTGCAACGGTCATCCGTTGCAGCTGTTCTGGGTCTGGTTCGCGGCCAATATCAGTATTCTCGGCTTGCCCCTCGGGGCGACGCTGGTGGCGTTTCGTGGCCTGTCGATCTGGCAGGTGCTGTTGGTGGCGATCCTCGGTTCAGTGGGTTCGTTCGCCGTGGTCGGCCTGATCTCGGTGGCCGGCCGACGCGGTCGGGCCCCCAGCCTGACCCTGTCCCGGGCGATCTTCGGCGTGCGTGGCAACATCGGTCCGACCCTGGTGTCGATGCTTTCGCGGGTCGGCTGGGAAACGGTGAACACCACCACCGCAGCCTTTGTCCTGCTGTCGCTGAGTTCGATCCTGTTCCAGACCCCGGCTTCGGCCAAGGACGCGCCACTGCTGACCCTGCTGTTCATTGGCATCTTCGTACTGATGACCCTGAGCGTCTCCGGCCTGGGCCACGCCACCTTGCTGGTGATCCAGAAGTGGGCCACCTACGGTTTTGGCGCGTTGAACGTACTGGTGGGCGGTTTCCTCTGCGCCACCATCGACTGGACGGCGGTGTTCAATGCGGCACCGGCCCCCATGAGCGCGATGATCATCGGGGTCGGCACCATGGCGGCCGGCACCGGGATCGGCTGGGCCAGCTCCGGGGCCGACATGTCGCGCTACCAGCATCGCTCGGTGACGGCAGGACGCCTGGTGGCCTCGGCGGCGTTCGGTGCCGGTATCCCGCTGGTGCTGCTGATCACCCTGGGCGGCCTGCTGTCGGTGGGCAACGATCACCTGGCTTCGGCGGTGGACCCGATCATCGCGATCCGCGACATGCTGCCCACCTGGATGGCCGTGCCTTACCTGATCGCGGCCTTTGGCGGCTTGCTGCTGTCCAACAACCTGTCGGTGTATTCCGCCGGTCTCACCGCGCTGACCCTGGGCCTCAAGGTCAAGCGGGTCTACGCGGTGCTGGTGGATATCGTGGCGATCTTCCTCGGCTCGATCTACTTCATGCTGATTGCCGACAGCTTCTACGGGCCCTTTATCAGCTTCATTTCCCTGCTGGCGGTGCCGATCACTGCCTGGGTGGGGATCTTCGTGGTGGACCTGATCCATCGCCATTACTACAGCGCCGATGATTTGTTGAATGTCGGGCCCAGCAGTGCCTACTGGTATCAGGGCGGGATCGAGTGGCGGGCTTTCGGCGCCTGGGTGCTGGCGATCATTCTGGGCTTCTGTTTCACCAGCATCGGCACCACCGCTGAGGACGTCTGGTTCACCGGGCCGCTGGCCGATTCCTGGCTGGGGCATAACGGCCTGGGCTGGATCGTCACCTTCCTGGTGGCCGGCGGTGGGTACGCTCTGCTGGGCGGAGCCCGCGATCGGCGTGGGGCCTTTGTCGAGAATGCCAATGCCTAGGTTGCTCCATAGCGGCCAGGTGATCGTCGACCTGGTGATGGCCGTGGACCGCCTGCCGCCTGCCGGTGGTGATGTCTTGGCCCAGTCAGCGAGCTTCGAGGCCGGCGGCGGCTTCAATGTCATGGCCGCGGCTGCGCGCAATGGCTTGCCGGTACTCTACCTGGGGCGCCACGGCCAGGGGCGCTTTGGCGACCTGGCCCGAGCAGCGATGCAGGCGGAAGGCATTGGCCTGAGTCTGCCGTCCAGCCCGGGTGCCGATACCGGTGTGTGTGTGGCCCTGACCGATGCCTCGGCCGAGCGCACCTTCATCTCCCATATCGGCGCCGAGGGTGAGCTTTCGGCCCAGGACCTGGCGCAGGTCAGGGTCCAGGCGGATGACTATCTGTATGTCAGCGGCTACAGCCTGCTGCAGGCGAGCAAGGCCCAGGCCCTGATCGACTGGCTGCTGGCATTGCCGCGCTCGGTGCCCGTGATGTTCGATCCGGGCCCGCTGGTGGACTCGCCCGACTCCCCCCTGATGGCGGCCCTGTTGCCGCGGATCGATATCTGGAGCAGCAACCGCGCCGAAGCCTTGGGCTTTACCGCCAGTTCGAGTATCGAACTGGCCTTGCAGCGGCTTGGTGCGTGGCTGTCACCCACGGCCTTGCTGGTGCTACGCGACGGCGCTCGGGGCTGTTGGGTAGGCGCCCAGGGGCAACAGGCGCAGGTTGACGGATTCAAGGTCCAGGCGCTGGACAGCAACGGGGCCGGCGACGCTCATGCCGGAGTCTTTGTCGCGGGGCTGGCGGCGGGGCTTGAGCCACTGGTGGCCGCCCGTCGAGCCAATGCCGCAGCGGCCATTGCCGTGACCCGCCGTGGTCCGGCCACCGCGCCGGGCCGTGCAGAAGTGGACGCGTTGCTGCAGGCCCGGGAATCTCGCTAAGTGCCCGGCGCAGGCCGGACATCGGCTTGCGCGATGCCTCGAACAGCGCCAGGTGCAATGAACCCCGGCCCAGCCTTACTGGCTGCTACCTTCGGAGCCGGAGCCGCCGCTGGTGGTTTTCGAGGCGGTGCCGGTCTTGCCGTTGTCCGGGGTGGCCTGTTGAGCGCCCGCGCCGCCTTGGCGGCCATTGTCGTTGCCCTGGGTGCGCGGGTCGGTGCCGGTGGCCGGTGGCAGCGAACCTTCGTCCATGGGGGCCGGGTTGATGTTGATCTTGGGTGTGTTCTTGGGCGCGGGGGATGTCGGCCCGTCCACGGGATTGTCCGGCCCGGTGGCGCCGGCCAGTGCACAGGTGGACAGCAGTCCGGCCAGGGTCAGTACAGCCAGTTGAAGCTTGATCATGGTGTCGCCTCCATTCGTCAGAGTCGTTACCTGATATTGGTCTGTGCTGCCTGGCGGTTGGTGCCTGACGGCCGACGAACGGTGTCAGGCCCCGTGGGCCATCTGGGGTGCCTGCAAGCGGCGCCACCCCAGGCGCGCGAGGCTGATCAGCCAGTTCAGCACGGCAATGGCCAACACGCTGAACAGCAGCGCCTGGATACCGGCCTCGACGATGATCCTGCCGGCCAGCCAGGGAAAGCCGAACACCCCGATGAAGTAGGACAGGCTGAACAGCAACAGGGATTGTGACGTGTTGCCGTTCGGCGCTTCGTTGGCCGCCAGACCATTGATCACCGAATAGGTCAGGCCATAGCCGACACCCAGGACGGCGGCGGCCAACAGGTAGCTGGCGCTGCCGTTCACGGCGAACAGCAACAGCAGGATCGATATCACCATCAGTCCCGAGAGCAGGCAGGCGGCGCGGTAGGGATCGTGCCTGACCACGATGCCGGCCAGCAGCAGGCGGCTGGCGATGGCCGCACTCATGAAACCGAGGAAGAACAGCGAGTAATCCACGCCTCGGGAGGGGCCGTAGCTGGTCTGGAAACTCGACAGTCCACCAAAGACACAGCCCCCCAGGCCCACCATGAGAATGGGGAACAGTGCCTTGGACGAGAGCACGCGGGCCGCGCCGTTGCAGCTGATTTTCGCCGCTGAGGCGCCCAGGTGATTGGTCTGTCGAAGCAGCTTGGCGCCCAGTTTCCAGAAGATCAGCACCCCCATCAGGCTGGCTGCTGCCGCCAGCCAGAAGGCACTGGTCAACGGGTAGTCGAGGGCGCTGGCCAAGCGGCCCAGGAGCGGGCCGGAGCCAATGCCGCTCAGCATGCTGCCCGACAGCAGGGCGAAATAGCGCGCCCTTTGTGCGGGCTGCACCAGCGTCGCCACGATGATCGGCCCCAGGGTGTAGAACACCCCCCAGCCCAGGCCCAGGGTCAGGCCGAACCACAGCAGGCTGTGGCCGAGCCCCGGCGTCAGGGCAAACCCCAGGCTGGCCACCACCAGGAGACAGCCGAACAGCGCCACCGAGCGGGCGGCGCCGAGCCAGTCCGAGAGGTGGCCGGAGCCGATCACGGCGACAAAGGTGCTGAGCATCGCGGCTGCGATCACGCGGCCGGCGTCGTGCTCATTGCCGCCACGGCTGCTGATCAGCAGGGACAGGAGAAAGGTCGAGCCGTAAGACAGAGACAGCAGATAGCTGCCCAGGCACAACAGCCCGAACAAGGGGCCTGGCACCTCGGATTGCGGCTTGGCCTGCGTGGACATGAAAGCGCCTCGTCATGCTGGAAGTCATGCCGGGCTTTCTAACATGGCGCCGCCGCCGGTTGGTTGTGTTCCTGGTGGTCTCAGGGTTAGCCGCCAGCGGAGTAAGCCCGCCGGCTCACTCGCCGATTTCCTCCAGCAACTCCTGTCGGAAGCGTTGCAGGCGCTCTTGCCGGATCCGCGCCAGTCGGGTGCCGCAGGACGTCTGGAAACCTTCGGCCAAATGCAGCAGCTTGGTCTGGAAGTGATCCAGGGTGAAGCGTGAGTCATCGAGTTCGCGCTGCCGGGCCGTGGGGTCGGCGGGGTCGTAGAGGGCCAGGCCCAGACGGCCGGAGACGTAGAAGGTCCGCGCCACGCCCAGGGCGCCCAGGGCATCGAGGCGATCGGCGTCCTGAAGGATCCTGGCTTCCAGGGTGGCAGGGGTGAGGGCGGCGGAAAAACTGTGGGCGGCGATGGCGTGGGCTACCGCTTCGCGCTCGGCGTCGCTCCAGCCCAGCCCGGCGAGAATGCCGCGGGCCTTGTCCGCCGACAGACGTGATGCCTGGGCGCGCAACGGCGAGTTTTTTTCCACGCTCACGCAATCGTGGAGCAGGGTGGCGGCCAGCAGCACCCGGAGGTTGCCGCCTTCTTCGTCGACTATGCGTCGCACGTTGTGCCAGACCCGTTGCAGGTGGGACAGGTCGTGGGAGCCGTCCTTGGTCGGTTCGAGGGCGTGGGGCAGCAAGGTTTCTGCCAGGGCGTGCAGGGGGGCAAAGTGCATTCGGCGGTCCAGGATATGCGGTTCGGTGTGCTGCATGATCGGTGATTGGCCGATTCCCATAAATGCCCGTGCAAGTCTTTCGACTGTCGTTCTAATATGGCCGCCTGATTCCGCCATGAGAACCGTCGATGTCCGTCGAAATCCGTCCCGCACTGCCCAGTGATGCCCCACAGATTCTTACCTTTATCACCGAGCTCGCCGACTACGAGCGAGCACGTCATGAGGTGATCGCCAGTGTCGCCGACATCGAGCGCAGCCTGTTCAGCGAGGGCGCCACGGCCCACGGCCTGATTTGCCTGCGCAACGGACAGCCGATCGGTTTCGCGGTGTTTTTCTTCAGCTATTCCACCTGGCTGGGCAGCAACTGCCTGTACCTGGAGGATCTCTACATCACTCCGGAACAGCGGGGCGGCGGGGCGGGCAAGCAACTGCTGCGGCACCTGGCGCAGATCGCCTGTGACAACGATTGCGGACGCTTCGAATGGAGCGTGCTGGAGTGGAACGAACCGGCGATCCAGTTCTACAAGTCCCTGGGCGCCCAGCCTCAGGAAGAGTGGGTCAAGTACCGCATGGACGGTGAGGTGCTGCGCGCCTTTGCCCGCGGCTGATCACCGCCGCTGTTCGCCGACGCCGGCTTGGGCGGGAGCCGGCTTGCCGGCCAAGGCCGCTCCATGGAGCGCCTGCCACCGCCAAGCCGGGTCTGCATGACGCGGGGATTCAGCCCTTCAGGCTCGCCATGTCGATCACGAAACGGTATTTCACATCGCCCTTGATCATGCGCTCAAAGGCTTCATTGATCTGGCGGATGTCGAGCATTTCGATGTCGCAGGTGATGCCGTGCTCGGCGCAGAAGTCCAGCACCTCCTGGGTTTCGGCGATGCCGCCGATCAGTGAGCCGGCCAGCACCCGACGGCTCATCACCAGTTTGCCGGCGTGCAACGCCGGGTCCACCGGCTCGATCAGGCCCACCAGAATGTGCACGCCATCAAAGCGCAGGGTATCGAGGTAGGGGTTGAGGTCGTGGGGCACCGGAATGGTGTCCAGCAGAAAGTCGAAATGCCCGGCCACCGACTGCATCTGCGCCGCGTCGGTGGACACGATCACGTGATCGGCGCCCTGGCGTCGCGCTTCTTCGGCCTTGCTCGCCGAGCGGGTGAACAGGGTCACTTCGGCGCCCAGGGCCTTGGCGAACTTGATGCCCATGTGGCCCAGGCCGCCCATGCCGAGGATTCCCACCTTGTCGCCGGGCTTGACCCCGTAGTGCTTGAGCGGCGAGTAGGTGGTGATGCCGGCGCAGAGAATCGGCGCGGCGCTGGCCAGGTCGAGTTTCTCCGGGATGCGCACGACAAAGTGCTCGCTGACCACGATGCTGTCGGAGTAGCCGCCCATGGTGTTGCTGCCGTCGATCCGGTCCGGGGTGGCGTAGGTCATGGTCGGACCTTCCAGACAGTACTGTTCCAGGTCCGCGGCGCAGGCCTCGCAGTGGCGGCAGGAATCCACCATGCAGCCGACGCCCACCAGGTCGCCGACCTTGTGCTTGCTGACGTTGGCGCCGACCGCGGTGACCTTGCCGACGATCTCGTGGCCCGGCATCAGCGGGTACACGGCGATGCCCCATTCGTTGCGGGCCTGGTGGATGTCGGAGTGGCAGACGCCGCAGTAGAGGATCTGGATGGCGACGTCGTCCGGGCGCGGGCTGCGGCGCTGGAAACTCATGGGGGCGAGGGGAGTGGTGGCCGACTGGGCGGCATAACCGATGGCGGTGTACATGATGGACCTCGCGAAAACGCTGACGATTGAGGCGGGGCATTCTCGGCGTCGGGCCTGCGGCCAACCATGGCGATTCCTCGGCATGTCATGCCTATTCCTCCGTCTTTGGCGGTTTTCACGCGGCATTGGCGGACAGACCTGCGATGATGTTTTCATCCCTTTTTCCGTGAAGTTTTTCCCATGCTGCTGACCCGTCATCTGGACGCCAACGCCACCCTGGTTTCGCTGATCCGGCCCCTTGCCAGCCGAGATGGTTTCGTGGCTACCGCCTTGCCTGGAGTCCAGGTGCTGCGAGCCAGCTGTGATGTGGCGCGCGGCCCGCAGATTTATGAGCCGAGCCTGATGATCATTGTCCAGGGCAGCAAACTGGCCTATCTGGGCACGCGGACCCTGGAATATGGGGCCGGGCACTACCTGATCCAGGCCCTGTCGGTGCCCTTCGAATGTGAAACCTTCGCTATGCCCGATGCGCCGCTGCTGGGCATTTCCATCGCCATCGACCGGGCGGTCCTCAGCGAGCTGGTGCTAGCCATGGGCATCACCGAAGGCCGGGCCGCTTCGGCGCAGACCCTGGAATCCATGACCTCGGCGGTGCTCGATGACAGCATGCGTGGTTGTGTGGAGCGGCTGCTGCGCTGTCTGCACGATCCTCTGGAGTGCAAGGTCATGGGCGCCTCCAGGGTGCGCGAACTGCTTTTCGCTGCCCTGCGTGGGCCCCAGGCCGATGCCCTGCGGGCACTGGTGGAGCAGCAGGGGCATTTCGCCCGGGTCGCGGCATCGCTCAATCATCTGCACGAGCATTACACCGAGCCCCTGAGCGTCGAGACCCTGGCCCGCTGCGCCAATATGAGCCCCTCGACCTTCCACGAGCATTTCAAGCGCAGCACCTTGCTCTCGCCGGTGCAGTACCTCAAGCGCCTGCGCCTGCTCAAGGCCCAGCAGCTGCTGTTGGGGGAGGGGCTGGGCGTGGCCCAGGTAGCGCATCGGGTGGGCTACCAGAGCACCTCGCAGTTCAGTCGCGAGTACAAGCGCTACTTCGAGCGCAACCCCGGCGAAGAGCGCGCTGCCTGAGCAGCCATGCCCTTGCAGGCGTCGGCTTGCCAGCGAAGATGCCCCTGAGCCGGTACCGGGCTTGAGGGCGCGTTTTCGCCGGCGGCCGGTTCCACAGGCTGCCGGGGCGGCGAATGCCGGGCATGAAAAAGGCCCCCATATAGGGGGCCTCTTGTGTCGCGCGGCGAGTTACATGTTCGGGTAAGTCGGGCCGCCGGCGCCTTCCGGAGTGACCCAGGTGATGTTCTGGGCCGGGTCCTTGATGTCGCAGGTCTTGCAGTGCACACAGTTCTGCGCGTTGATCTGGAAGCGCTTCTCGCCATCTTCCTGGGTGATCACCTCGTACACGCCGGCCGGGCAGTAACGCTGGGCCGGTTCATCGTACAGCGGCAGGTTGCGGCTCAGCGGGATGCTCGGGTCGGTCAGCTTCAGGTGGCACGGCTGTTCTTCTTCGTGGTTGGTACCGGAGATGAACACCGAGCTCAGTTTGTCGAAGCTGAGTTTGCCGTCGGGTTTCGGGTAGTCGATCTTCGCGCAGTCCTTGGCCAGCTTCAGGCAGGCGTAGTCCGGCTTGGTGTCGTGCAGGGTGAAGGGCAGCTTGCCACCGAAGATGTTCTGATCCATCCAGTTGAAGCCGGCACCGATGATCGGGCCGAACTTGTGCATGGCCGGGCCGAAGTTGCGGCTGGCGAACAGCTCTTCATACAGCCAGCTGGATTTGAACGAGTCGACATAGCTCTTGAGCTCGTCGGCGCCTTCGGAGCCGGCGAACAGCGAGTCGGCCACCGCGTCGGCGGCGAGCATGCCGGACTTCATGGCCGTGTGGCTGCCCTTGATCTTGGCGAAGTTCAGGGTGCCCAGGTCGCAACCGATCAGCGCGCCGCCCTTGAACACCATCTTCGGCAGCGAGTTCAGGCCGCCCTTGCAGATGGCACGGGCGCCGTAGCTGATGCGCTTGCCGCCTTCCAGGTACTGCTTGAGCACCGGGTGATGCTTGAGGCGCTGGAACTCGTCGAACGGCGACAGGTAGGTGTTGGCGTAGGACAGGTCGACGATCAGGCCCACCACCACCTGGTTGTTTTCCAGGTGATAGAGGAAGGAGCCGCCGGTGTTCTCGTTGCCCATGATGTCCAGCGGCCAGCCGGCGGTGTGCACCACCAGGCCCGGTTGGTGCTTGGCCGGATCGATTTCCCAGATTTCCTTGAGGCCGATGCCGTAGTGCTGGGCGTCGGCGTCGCTGTCCAGGTTGAAGCGCTTGATCAGCTGCTTGCCGATATGGCCGCGGCAGCCTTCGGCGAACAGGGTGTATTTGCCGCGCAGTTCCATGCCGGGGGTGTAGAGGCCGTCTTTTGGCTGGCCTTCACGGTCGACGCCCAGGTCGCCGGTGATGATCCCGCGCACCACGCCGTTTTCGTCGATCAGGGCTTCCTGGGCGGCGAAGCCCGGGTAGATTTCCACGCCCAGGTTCTCGGCTTGCTGGGCCAGCCAGCGGCACAGGTTGCCCAGGGAGATGATGTAGTTGCCTTCGTTGTGCATGGTCTTGGGCACAAAGAAGTCCGGAACCTTGGTGGACGTTTCGCCGCTGCGCAGGACATAGATGTCGTCGCGGGTCACCGGAGTGTTGAGCGGGGCGCCCAGTTCCTTCCAGTCCGGGAACAGTTCGTTCAGGGCCCGTGGTTCGAACACGGCACCGGAAAGGATGTGAGCACCGACTTCGGAGCCTTTCTCGACCACGCAGACGCTGATTTCCTTACCGGCTTCAGCGGCCTTCTGCTTAAGGCGGCAAGCGGCGGACAAGCCTGCGGGGCCGGCACCGACGATGACCACGTCGAATTCCATGTATTCGCGTTCCACTAGGCTATCTCCTACTCAAGGCTCAACGGTTTTTTCTAATTGGAGGTTTGGCGTTGCATCCGCGCTTTCTCCCATCGCAAATGGGGGGAGGAGGGGTGGATGGCCGACCTTTCTCTCTGGGCGGCGCATTATATCTACACCACTCTCAGCGTCCAATACAAACGTTTGTTTGAAATTGCTGCAGCCCAGATAAATCAAAGAAGCGCGGCTTATAAACGGCTATTTTGCCGTATTGACCAGAAAAGGCGTTCCGGTCAAGATACGGTCGGTTTTGCGCTCGCCGTAGGCTGACTGTTGGTTTCAAGAGCACCTCTAAAGACAGGGCAAAGGCAGTAAAGGTGATGCGCCGCACAGCTTGAACGTGCGCAGTTTACACGCCGCGATAATGAATGACTCGCCGGTCACCACTGACCAACGGTCATCACTCCCGTGAGCAAGGTCATCCTTTATGTACGCCAGCGTTTTTGGAGGTGCCCTTGTGCCGATGAGCATCAACCGCCAGGTTCTCGCCTAGGCGACTTTCTTTTCACCGGAGAGTAACGAGGAATCCATGAAGGTTCTTGTAGCTGTCAAACGAGTGGTCGACTATAACGTCAAGGTTCGCGTCAAAGCGGACAACTCCGGCGTCGACCTCGCCAACGTCAAGATGTCGATGAACCCTTTCTGCGAAATCGCAGTGGAAGAAGCCGTACGCCTGAAAGAGAAAGGTGTAGCGACTGAAATCGTCGTCGTCTCCATCGGTCCTGCTACTGCTCAAGAGCAACTGCGTACCGCCCTGGCACTGGGTGCCGATCGCGCAATCCTCGTCGAGTCCGCTGAAGAGTTGAACTCCCTGGCCGTGGCCAAGCTGCTCAAGGCTGTGGTCGACAAGGAGCAGCCACAACTGGTGATCCTCGGCAAACAGGCCATCGATAGCGACAACAACCAGACCGGCCAGATGCTGGCGGCCCTGAGCGGTTACGCTCAAGGCACCTTCGCCTCCAAGGTCGAAGTGTCCGGCGACAAGGTCAATGTCACTCGCGAAATCGATGGCGGCCTGCAGACCGTTGCACTGAACCTGCCAGCCATCGTCACCACCGACCTGCGTCTGAACGAGCCGCGCTACGCGTCTCTGCCAAACATCATGAAAGCCAAGAAGAAGCCGCTTGAAACGCTGACTCCTGATGCTTTGGGTGTTTCCACCGCCTCCACCAACAAGACCCTGAAAGTCGAAGCGCCGGCTGCACGCAGCGCGGGTATCAAGGTCAAGTCGGTGGCTGAACTGGTCGAGAAACTGAAAAACGAAGCGAAGGTAATCTGATCATGACTATCTTGGTAATCGCCGAACACGATAACAAGGCGCTGGCTCCGGCCACCCTGAACACCGTTGCCGCCGCCGCCAAAATCGGTGGTGACATTCATGTACTGGTCGCCGGTCAGGGCGTTGGTGCTGTGGCTGAAGCCGCCGCCAAAGTCGCTGGCGTGGCCAAAGTGCTGGTGGCCGACAACGCCGCCTACGCTCACCAACTGCCGGAAAACGTTGCGCCGCTGGTCGCCGAACTGGGCGCTGGCTACAGCCACATCCTGGCTGCCGCGACTTCCAACGGCAAAAACATCCTGCCGCGGGTTGCCGCCCAGCTGGACGTTGACCAGATCTCCGAGATCATCTCGGTCGAAAGCGCCGATACCTTCAAGCGTCCGATCTATGCCGGCAACGCCATCGCCACCGTGCAGTCCTCGGCTGCGGTGAAAGTCATCACCGTGCGTGCCACCGGCTTCGACGCCGTTGCCGCTGAAGGTGGTTCGGCTGCGGTTGAAGCGGTTGGCGCCGCTCACGATGCGGGCAAGTCGAGCTTCGTTGGCGAAGAGCTGGCCAAGTCCGATCGTCCTGAGCTGACCGCTGCCAAGATCGTCGTTTCCGGCGGTCGCGGCATGCAGAACGGTGACAACTTCAAGCACCTGTATGCCCTGGCCGACAAGCTGGGTGCCGCTGTCGGCGCTTCCCGCGCTGCAGTGGACGCAGGCTTCGTGCCCAACGACATGCAGGTCGGCCAGACCGGCAAGATCGTTGCGCCACAGCTGTACATCGCTGTCGGTATCTCCGGCGCGATCCAGCACCTGGCCGGCATGAAAGACTCCAAAGTGATCGTTGCGATCAACAAGGACGAAGAGGCGCCGATCTTCCAGGTGGCCGATTACGGCCTGGTGGCGGACTTGTTCGAAGCCGTACCCGAGTTGGAGAAGCTGGTCTAATCCGGCGTCTTCACTTATAAAGAGCCCGGCCTTTTGGCCGGGTTTTTTTATGGGTGTTTTTTGTTGGGGGAGGGTATCGCCATGGATCTGCACCGCATCAGTGGCTGGGCAGCGCTGTTGGGCCTGGCGTTGTCGCCAGCGCTGTCACTGGCAGCAGGCAAGTGCGAGCGTCTGGTGGTGACCGGCAGCCCGGACGCGCCACCGTACCTGTGGCAAGACCCGCAGAACCCCAAGCACCTGATGGGAGCCAGTGCCGATCTGCTGCAGCAAGTGGCGGGGGAGCTGGGACTCAAGGTCGAGCTGTTGTACGCCGGCAAACGTTCCGACGCCCTGGATGAAGTTCGTAGCGGGCGCATGGACCTGCTGGCCGATGCGCCACTGACCTTCAATGAGCTGGAGTCTCTGGACTACATCCATCCGGCGCTGGTGCAGAACGACTATCTGGTGTGGACCCGCAAGGACTCGACCCTGAGCTACACCCAGGTGGCGGACCTTGCCGGCCATCCGGGCGCGGTTTCGGAAAAGGCCCGGTTGACCCAGCCCTTTCAGGTCGTGGCCAAGGAGCACTTGCAGCTCAAGCGCCTGCCGAACTTGACCCAGGTCTTCCAGACCTTGCTGCTGGGGGAAGTGGACTATGTTCTGGCACCGCGCTATGCGGGCATGGCCATGGCCCAGTCCCTGGGAATGGCGGCGGACCTGCAGGCGTTTCCCCAGGCCATCGACAAACCGGGACTGTTTCTCGCGCTGTCCCATAACTCCGCCTGCAATGACCCATGGTTGCGCGGACAGCTGGCAAAAAAGATGACAGAATTGCCCGCGTCCGGTCTGACGGAGGCCTTGCTGCAGCGCAATCTGGAGCGCTGGAAGGCCCAGTTGCAGCAACCCGTCAGCAGCCCAAAACCGTAGGAATCACGTGTGACTATTCGACCTCTTTTCCCTGCCCTGGCCCTGTTGGCCATGGCGGGTTGTGCAACCGATCCGGCGCCCACCGAGCAAATGCGCCTCACTGCCCAGGCACTGGAGCAAGCCAAGGCCGTGGGGGCCTCGGCCGAGGCGATGCCTGAGTTGAAACTGGCCGAAGACAAGTTCTCCCGGGCTCAGGGCAATATGCAGGATGAGTCCTACAAGAAGGCGCGGATGCGTGCCGAACAGGCAGAACTGGATGCCCGGTTGGCCGAGGCCAAGGTCCTGACCCAGAAGAGCCAGGAACAGGTGAACGAGCTCAACACCCGTATCACCCGCCTGCGCAAGCAACTGGGAGATGCCCAATGAGCCTTTCGACCCGCATCTTTGGTGGCGCGTTGCTGTTGGCCTGCGCCGGTCTCTATGGCTGTGCCGGCCAGCACAGCGAGGAAGCCCTGCAGCAAGCCGGTGCCGACTTCCAGAAGGTCAAGGAGGACTCCAACGTGTTGCGTATCGCGCCCAAGGACGTGATACGCGCCGGAGAATCCCTGGCCCGTGCCGATCGACTGTCGACCTACTGGGGCAGCGGCGCCGATGTGGAGCACTATGCCTACCTGAGTCGGCGCTACAGCGAAATTGCCCGGGAACACACGGATCAGGCGCTGAACCAGGAGCGCGCCGCCAAGCTCGAACTGGAACGACAGCGCCTGCAACTGGCCCTGCGTGAGGCCAAACTGTTGAGCGTGCAGCAGCAGGGCAAGTGGCTGGAGGAGCAGATCATCAGCCTGGCGACCACCCAGACCGACCGGGGCCTGGTGATGACGCTGGGCGACGTGCTGTTTGACACCGGCGAGGCCGAATTGAAGAACTCGGCCAATCGCACAGTGCTCAAGGTGGTGCAGTTCCTGCAACTGAACCCCAAGCGTGTCGTGCGCATCGAGGGCTACACCGACAACACCGGTGAGCGTCAGAGCAATCTGCAGCTGTCGCGTGATCGGGCCCAGGCCGTGGCGGACGTGCTGGTGGATCTGGGGATCGACGAGAAGCGGATCCAGGTCGAAGGCTACGGTGACGACTACCCGGTGGAAGCCAATGCGTCGGAGCGTGGCCGGGCGCAGAACCGGCGAGTGGAAATCGTCTTCTCCGACGAAAAGGGCCAGCTTGGCGCCGCTCGCTGAAACCCCTGTTGTCCCCGAAAAACCCGACGTCCGCTAGGCGTCGGGTTTTTTTATGTCTGCCAAGGTGCTCACAAAAACCCTACAGTTCTACTTTTCACTGCCCGGTGTCCTCGACTATTGTAGGAACTGTCCCAGTACACTTCTAAACTGTGCCGGTATTGTTTCACACAAGAATAAAACGCCGTGAAATCGAGTGCTGTGCCATGACCAATCTCTTGCTCTATCAACGTATCGCTCAGCAACTGGCTGAGGATATTCGCCGTGGTGTCTACCAGCCGGGGGAGCGCGTGCCGTCGGTACGCAAGATGAGCTCGCAGCTCAACGTCAGCCACGCCACGGTGCTCCAGGCCTACGCCAACCTCGAGGACCAGGGGCTGATCCGCGCGCGCCCCCAGTCCGGTTACTACGTGCACCAGACGCCGGCGCTGACCGCGCCCACGCCGGACATCGCCCGGGTCGAGCGTCCAGGGCTGGTGACCCGCAGCAGCATTATCCAGCAGGTGTTGGTGGAGTCCCGTCGCGAAGGGGTCTTTCCGCTGGGGGCTGCGGTGCCCAGCGTCGACTACCTGCCGGTGCGGGCCTTGCACCAGCAATTGGCCAAGGTCACGCGGTTTCACAGCCCTCGGGCGTTCAGCTACATGTTCAGTCCGGGCTTCGAGCCACTGCGACGCCAGGTGGCGATTCGCATGCGTGACGCCGGGGTGGTGGTCGATCCTTCGGAAGTGGTGATCACTCACGGTTGCGTCGATGCCCTGCAAATGTCGCTGCGGGTCCTGACCCGGCCGGGTGATCTGATCGCCGCGGAATCACCGACCTATTACGGATTGCTGCAACTGGCGGACCTGCTGGGGCTCAAGGTCATCGAGATTCCCAGCGATCCTTCCACCGGGATGAGCCTCGAAGCGCTGCAACTGGCGGCCAACCAGTGGTCGATCAAGGCTCTGGTGCTGACGACGCGTCTGAGCAATCCCCTGGGCGGCACCATGCCGGAGGAACGGCAGAAGCAGTTGCTGCGTCTGGCTTCGGATTTCGATATCCAGGTGGTCGAGGACGATATCTACGGCGAGTTGATGTTCGAGGTAGGGCGCACCAAGGCCCTCAAGGCCTATGACCGCCTGGACCGGGTGATCTACTGCTCGAGTTTCTCCAAGACCCTGTCACCGGGGGTGCGCATCGGCTGGATGATCGCCGGCAAGTATCAGCAGGAGATCCAGCGCCTGCAGACCTTCAGTACTCATTCGGCGTGCAGCGTGACGCAGATGGGCGTTGCGGCGTACCTGGAGAACGGCGGCTACGACCGGCATTTACGCTACATCCGCCAGGAGTACCGCAAGAACCTCAGCGCCTTTCAACTGGCGGTGCAGCAGTACTTTCCGGAAGGCACGCAGATCACCCGGCCCAACGGCGGCTTCATTCTCTGGGTCAGCCTGCCGGGGCGGGTCAATACCCAGGAATTGCATGTGCGGGCCTTGCAGCAGGGCATCAGCATCGCCCCGGGGTTGATCTTCAGTAACACCGAGCAGTTCAACCACTGCGTGCGGCTCAATTGCGGCACCCCCTGGAACCGTGAGGCCGAGCGGGCCTTGATGACCCTGGGCATGCTCGCCAGCCAGTTGTGCCAGGAGGCGGCCGGCGGTTTTTAAACAATGCGGCCCTGTGCTTGTCATGGGGCTTGCAACAAGCGAGCATAGGGCACCTTTTGTCGATCTACCTGCCTTTATGAATGCCTTTTTTCCTGCCATCTGGTTATCAGCCTGTCTGTTGGGAGTTGTCGCTGTCACGCCTGTCCAGGCAGCCTCGGCCGCCGATAAACCGGCCGCCAGCAGCGCCCATCCGAGCAAGCCTGCTACCGCCAAGCAGGCCTCGGCGAGCAAGGCCAAGGCCCAGGCCAGCACTGGCAAGAGCAAGCCGGCAAGCAAGAAGGCTGCAGCCAAGCCCAAATCCAAGTGGGCCTATCAAGACATCAAGACGCCGCTGAAGAGCCCCAAGCTGGACCTCAGCCTGCCGCCGGAAATGGTCAAGCATCTGCAACCTGTCGGCAGTGTGCCATTGCCCAAGCGCGAACCGTTGCTGCCGCAGATGTTTGGCGAGAAACCCAAGGAAAGCAGTCCGTTCCAACTCAACGGTCGCTTGCTGAGCAACGAAATGCAGTTGCAGTTGCGCAATGAGGAGCGTCGTGAAATCGAAGGCGCGGCCCTGGATTTCGAATTCAAGCAGTAAATTCTTCAACCTGTTTGTGACTGGCTGCAGCGACGCTTTGTCGGAGACTGATCAGTCACGCACGGTTGTGCGTCAAATCCGTTCTTTGAGTAATTTTAAACGGCTGTTTTAGCGGTTACTCTTGTGCGGCGTCATTCAACACTATGCTTGTCGCGAGGAGCTTTCGTCATGAAATGCCGTGAAGGTTGTGGCGCCTGCTGCATTGCCCCTTCCATCAGCTCACCGATCCCCGGAATGCCCAATGGCAAGCCGGCGGGAGAACGTTGCCTGCACCTGTCTGTCGAACACCTGTGTGGCTTGTTCGGTAGGCCGGAGCGGCCAGCGGTGTGCGGCGCGTTTCAGGCAGATCCCGAGGTTTGCGGCGAAAGCCGGGAAGATGCCATCCGCTTGCTCGGATGGTGGGAACAAGTGACAGCGGCTTAGAGTGTTCTCAATGAACGGAACTTCAACAATAAGGAATAAGACAATGGGTTCGCTGTATCGAATGGCTGTGCTCTGTGGCTTCACCGTGCTGTTATCGGCAACAGCCCACGCCGAAGACTGGCAGACGGCGAAGGATGAAGACGGCATCAAGATCTCCTTGAGTGAAGTGGCCGGTTCCAAATACAAGGCCTACCGTGGCGTCACCACCATGAAGACCTCCATCGCCAAGCTTCGTGCATTGCAGGAAGACGTGGTGGGTGCCTGCGCCTGGATCCACGAGTGCAAGACCCAGAAACTGCTCAAGCACGAAGGCGATCAAACCTGGACCTACACCCAGTTCAACACGCCTTGGCCGGTCACTGCGCGTGACTCGGTGCTGCACATCACGACCAGCGAAGCCGCGGACGGCAGTCTGACCCGCAAGCTGGAAGGCGTGCCGACCTACATCCCGGAAGAGAAAGGTTTCGTGCGTGTATCCCAGGTCGAGGGTTACTGGAAGTTCGTGCCCAAAGGTGCCGATCAGGTCGAAGTGACCTATCAGGTGCACACCGAGCCCGGTGGCAGCGTGCCGTCCTGGCTGGCCAACAAGTTCGTGGTGGATGCGCCCTTCAACACTCTGAAGGCGCTCAAGGCCCGTGCCGAAAAGCCATGATCGGCTGACGGTCCAAGGGTTCGATCAAGGCCGCCTCCGGGCGGCCTTTTTGTTGGCTGGCCCGCCCGTGCCGTGGAACGTTTGCCTCTGGCTCAAGGTCGAGATGTTGTAGGCCCACTGACAGGGCTATCGAGGAGGCGCTGATGCAAAAGTGGCAAGTCACTTTCGTGGACGATCATGGTGTGCAGTCCGTCGAAGACTTCGATTGCGAACAGGAGCCGACGCTGGAACGGGCCGCGCAGTTGGTTAGGGCCAAGCTGCTGCCGGTCAGTGCCGAACTGGATCTGAATGATCTGGACGGACGTATCGAAGCCCCCACTCTCAAAAGCCTGAAAGAGCAGAACAGCATTCAGATTCTCAGCATCACGCCGATCTAGATACGACAGAGATCGCTTGCGCAGCTATTTCTGGCGGCGCCCAGGCGTTGGCGCTAATCTGCAAACGAGATCAGCAAATTCTTCGCCTAGCTCTGATCTTGTCAGCTCCATGCTTGTTTCCTGACGACCCGCCCCGGGTCGTGATGCCGGTTGCTTTGGCCGGCGAGTCGGGAAGCACGGAAAGTCTATCCATCGGTTTGAGGAGGACGTTTCATGAGCACAGCCGTTCAAGAAGACCTCAGCAGCAGTGTGCTGCGCCGCATGAAAGAAGGCGGTTTTGATTTTTCACGATTCCATCCCATCGAGTTCTACGCCATTTTCCCGGATGAGGAGCGGGCGCGCAGGGCGGCAGGACAGTTTCGCGGTGAATCCTTGAACGCCCAGGTCAGCGTGCGTGATGACGGCGCCTGGTATCTGGAACTGAGCAAGGTGATGTACGCCACCTATGGCGGCATCGGGGATTTTGAACAGGACTTCGAGGCCGTGGTCGAGCCTCTGGGCGGCATCATTGACGGATGGGGGGTGAAGCAGGAGATTCGCGGGCGCCTGGTTTAACCCGGAGCCATTGCATCAAGATGGACAATTGGCTGGCCCTCGGGTCGGCCAATTGCGTTTTCAGGGGGCTCAAAGGTAAAAAAAAGCCACCCGGGAGGGTGGCTAAAAGGGAAGACCGGTCAGGAGAGGGAACCGGTCGGGAGAGCCCGGACCCGGTTGTCATCGGCGTCATCAAGGTTGCAGCAGCGACTTCATCAGGCGTGATGAAGTCTTTGCTCGATGGACGCGATTGTCCGCCTGCCTGGCCGGACCGTGAAATCAACTCTGGCTATCCAGGCGATAGATAACACCCGCATCAGCTCAAGGCAGCTGCTTGCGCCCCGCCATATGTCGCAGATAGCCCAGCAACAACTCCAGCTCTTGATCCGGCAACACAGTGCTGTCGAACCCGGGCATCTTGGCCTGTGGCCAGCGCCTCAGGCTCTGCGGATCGCGGATGTAGCGCTTGAGAAAGTCGCCATTGAAATACTCGGTAGGGTTGTAGGGAATGTTCAAGTCCGGCCCGAACTGCGAGTCACCGGCGGCATTGAGGCGGTGGCAGGCCAGGCAGTTCTTCTGGAACAGGATGAAACCCTGGTTGACCGGATCATTGCTGGCCAGCTTCGGATCCGGAGCCAGGGCCGGAAAGCGCTCTGCCACCGGCGCCAGGCGCTGGATGCGCGCCACCTGGAATGGCCATTGCTCGGGGCTGACATGCCCGGCTTGCGGGTTCGTCCACACCAGGTAGAAAGGCCCGGCGCCGGGCTTGTCCGCGGCCAGGGCAGGCCAGGGTTGGCTTGGGTCTTCAATGGCCAGCCAGGCCTGGGAGCCCTGGGTGTCGAGCAGAGGCGCGGCACTCAGTTCGGCGGCGAAGCCGTCCAGGGCCACGGCCTGCAGGTGGTCATCGGCCTTGAGCCCCTGGAGCAGGGCCGCTATGGGCACGGCCCGGTACTGCATGTCGCGGTGGTAGGACACGTCGTCCTTGATCTGGATGGTCCGCGCGGCGGGGTGCTTGAGCAGTTCTTCGGTCTGCCAGGTGCGGCTGCCGGAGCCCAGGTCGATCAGCAGTTGGGCGGCGTATAGCGGGCTGCTCGTCAGGAGGGCAGCGCAAAGGAGGAGAGCTTTCAATGGATGGCCGTCGGATCTTCGTCAGTGGGTAGGCGTCATCGGGCTGCAGGTCTTGCGGTTGCGACACAGGGTCGACCAGGCATCCCGGCGTTCTTTGTGGTCAGCGTGGTTCACGATACCGAAATAGTCGCGCTTGGCTAGCGGGTCTTGGCCTTCCTGCGTGGACGGGGCGGTGGCGACATGAAGCCTCCTGCTTGCGGTTGCTCAGCAAGATGGACACGCGACAGCCAGCCCCCGGCGAGAACCGGGGGGCAAGGTGCTGGTCGGTTGGTCGAGCAACCCCGTATCAGCCGATCACTTTGGTGAGGTTCGGCAAGATCAACAGCAATGTGGTTGCGAAGAGGATGAGCCCCGCCTGACGTACTTTCGAATGTTTGAACATGGCTGAATGCCTTTTGTTGTTATTCCTGAGCATCAATGCATGCCGGTCCTGAATGTGATTGTGGGCCGGTTATGTGTCCCTTTTTTGACCTGTCCCGATGCAGAATCCGTCCGGGACTTCCTACAGCTTCTACCTTAGGGGCCTTGTATCCTCTGGCTTAGATCCAATTCGTATGAAGTTATAGCTGCAATCCCTGAAAACGCTATAAATCCACTGACACACCGGGTGGTCGCCCTTTGGCTAGACAGCTCGCGACCCTTCATCGGGCGATCGCTTAGCTGCCTACCGTTCGTCTGAGCGTCACCGTCAAGGCGGCTGAGCGCATCGGTCATTGAATCCACGGCTGTCGCGCCTAAGGTGAGGGCTCGACATTTTCCCCTGCACAGCGGTTCGAGGACGTCATGACCCAAGCTTTGATATTCGATGCGTTACGCACGCCCCGTGGCAAAGGCAAGGCCGATGGCGCCTTGCACAGCGTGAAACCGGTGAACCTGGTGGCCGGCTTGCTGCGGGCTCTGCAACAGCGTTGCGAGCTGGACACCAGCCAGGTGGACGACGTGGTCCTGGGCTGTGTGACGCCCATCGGCGATCAAGGGGCCGATATCGCCAAGACCGCCGTTCAGGCTGCGGATTGGGATGTGAGCGTGGCCGGCGTGCAGATCAATCGCTTTTGCGCCTCGGGGCTGGAAGCGGTCAATCTCGGTGCGATGAAGGTGCGCTCGGGGTTCGAGGAGCTGGTGGTGGTCGGTGGCGTGGAGTCCATGTCCCGGGTGCCCATGGGCAGCGATGGCGGGGCCTGGGTGCTGGATCCGGAAACCAATATGCACAGCCATTTCACCCCCCAGGGCATTGGCGCGGACCTGATCGCGACCCTGGAGGGCTTCTCCCGCGAGGAGGTCGACCGCTTCGCCCTGCAATCCCAGCAGAAGGCGGCCCGGGCCCGGGCCAGCGGCGCCTTCGCCAAGTCCCTGGTGCCGGTGCAGGACCAGAACGGCATCGTCTTGCTGGAGCATGACGAGTTCATCCGCGCCGACTCGACCCTGGAAGGCCTGGGCAGCCTCAAGCCGAGTTTCGAAATGATGGGGCAGATGGGCTTCGACGCCACCGCGCTGCGGGTCTACAGCCATGTCGAGCGCATCAACCACGTGCACACCCCGGGCAACAGTTCGGGCATCGTCGACGGTTCGGCGCTGATGCTCATCGGTTCAGAGGCCAAGGGCCGGGAGCTGGGGCTCAAGCCCCGGGCGCGGATCGTGGCCACGGCGGTGACCAGCACCGACCCCACCATCATGCTCACCGGCCCGGCGCCGGCCACCCGCAAGGCCCTGGCCAAGGCCGGGTTGCGGGTCGAGGACATCGATCTGTTCGAGGTCAACGAAGCCTTTGCCTCGGTGGTGCTCAAGTTCATCAAGGACATGGCCATCGATCCGGCCCGGGTCAACGTCAACGGGGGCGCCATCGCCCTGGGGCATCCGCTGGGCGCCACCGGCTGCGCGATCCTCGGCACCTTGCTCGATGAGCTGGAAAGCCGGCGCCAGCGCTACGGCCTGGCGACCCTCTGTGTCGGCGGCGGCATGGGTATCGCCACCATCATCGAACGCCTCTGAGCCCCGACTTCAAGGAATCAACTTCATGACCGATGCCATCCGTTACGAAAAGGGCCAGGACCAGATCGTCGTCCTGACCATCGATATGCCGGGCCAGAGCGCCAACACCATGAACGCGGTGTACCGCGACGCCATGGCCGGCGTCGTGGCGCGCCTGCAGGCCGAGCAGCAATCGATTGCCGGGGTGATCATCACCTCGGCGAAAAAGACCTTCTTTGCCGGCGGCGACCTCAATGAGCTGATCAAGGTCGACAGGCCGCAAGCCAAGGCTTTTCATGACCGGGTGCTGGCCCTCAAGGGCCAGTTGCGCGCTCTGGAAACCCTAGGCAAACCGGTGGTCGCTGCAATCAATGGCGCTGCCCTGGGTGGCGGCTGGGAAATCTGCCTGGCCTGCCATCACCGGGTGGCCCTGGACGATAAATCGGTACAGATCGGCCTGCCGGAAGTCACCCTGGGCCTGTTGCCCGGTGGCGGTGGGGTGGTGCGCATGGTGCGCATGCTGGGCCTGGAAAAGGCGCTGCCGTATCTGCTGGAAGGCAAGAAAGTGCGCCCGCAGCAGGCGCTGCAAGCTGGCCTGATCGACGCCCTGGCGACGGATCGCGATGAGCTGCTGGCCAAGGCTCGGGCCTGGATCCTCGCCAACCCGGCGCCCCAGCAGCCCTGGGACGTGCGCGGTTATCAGATCCCCGGCGGCACGCCAGCCAACCCGAAAGTGGCGCAGATGCTGGCCATTGCCCCGTCGATCCTGCGAGCCAAGACCCAGGGCTGTTTCCCCGCGCCGGAGAAGATCCTGTGCGCCGCCGTCGAAGGCGCCCAGGTGGATTTCGCCACCGCGCACCTGATTGAGACTCGCTACTTCACCGAGCTGGCCACCGGCCAGGTGGCGAAGAACATGATTGGCACCTTCTGGTTCCAGCTCAATGAAATCAATGCCGGTGGCTCGCGCCCTCAAGGTATCGCGCCGCAGACCACGAAAAAGCTCGGGGTGCTGGGGGCCGGGATGATGGGGGCGGGGATTGCCTACGTCAGCGCGGTGGCGGGTATCGAGGTGGTGCTCAAGGACATCAGCGTCGAGGCGGCAGAGAAGGGCAAGGCCCACTCGGCGGCGCTGCTGGAGAAAAAGCTGGCGCGTGGGCAATTGAGCCGCGAGCAGCGTGACGCGACCCTGGCGCGAATCCGTACCACCGCCGAGGACGCCGACCTGGCCGGTTGCGACCTGATCATCGAGGCGGTGTTCGAGGATCGCGAGCTCAAGGGCAAGGTGTCCCGGGCTGCGCAGCAGGTGGTCGGCGCAGAAGCGGTGATTGCCTCCAACACTTCGACCCTGCCCATCACCGGACTGGCCACGGCGGTGCCGAATCCGGACAAGTTCATCGGCCTGCATTTCTTCAGCCCGGTGGAAAAGATGCCCTTGGTGGAGATCATCAAGGGCGCACAGACCAGCGAGGCGACCCTGGCCCGTGGGTTCGACTTCGTGCTGCAGATCAACAAGACCCCGATCGTGGTCAACGACAGCCGCGGATTCTTCACCTCCCGGGTGTTCGGCACCTTCACCAATGAAGGGATTGCCATGCTCGGCGAAGGCATTTCGGCGCCGATGATCGAAACCGAGGCGCGCAAGGCCGGGATGCCGGTCGGGCCGCTGGCGATTTCCGATGAAGTGTCCCTGAGCCTGATGAGCCACATCCGTCAGCAGACCACCAAGGACCTGCAGGCTGAAGGCAAGCCGCCTATCAAGCATCCGGCGTTTGCCGTGATCGACCAGTTGCTCAACGACCACAAGCGTGCGGGCAAGGCCGCCGGCGGCGGTTTCTACGATTACCCGGCCGGTGGCCAGAAGCACTTGTGGCCCGAGTTGCACACGCGCTTCTATCGCGCCGATGGACAGATCTCGCCCCAGGACGTGCGCGACCGCCTGCTGTTCATCCAGGCCATCGAAACCGTGCGTTGCCTGGAGGAGGGGGTGCTGCAGTCCACGGCGGACGCCAATATCGGCTCGATCTTCGGCATCGGTTTCGCTGCCTGGAGTGGCGGCGCCCTGCAGTTCATCAACCAGTACGGGGTGAAGGATTTCGTCGCTCGTGCGCAGTACCTGGCGCAGCAATACGGTGAACGATTCGCCCCGCCGACCCTGCTCCTGGAGAAGGCTCGCCAGGGGCAGTTGTTCTGAGGTTGACGGGCGCTCGATGAGTGGCCCCGGGGCTTGCCTTGCCGTGGTATTTCAAGGCAGGCTCTGGGCTGTTCATTATTGCCATCACCTTGTCAGGAATTTTTTATGTCGCTACGCATCTGCATTCTTGAAACCGATATCCTGCGTCCCGAACTGGTCGATCAATATCAGGGTTACGGGCAGATGTTCCAGCGCCTGTTTTCCCAGCAACCCATTGCCGCCCAGTTCAGCGTCTACAACGTGGTCCAGGGCGAATACCCCAGCGACGAGCTGGAGTTCGACGCTTATCTGGTGACCGGCAGTAAGGCCGACTCCTTCGGCACCGACCCCTGGATTCAAACCCTCAAGACCTACCTGCTGGGCCGCTACGAGCGCGGTGACAAGCTGCTGGGCATCTGCTTTGGCCATCAGTTGCTGGCGTTGTTGCTGGGGGGCAAGAGCGAGCGGGCGACTCAGGGCTGGGGCGTTGGCACCCATAGCTACAAGCTTTCCGCCAAGGCGCCGTGGATGAGCCCGGTGGTGGAGGAACTGACACTGTTGATCAGCCACCAGGATCAGGTCACCGCGCTACCGGAAAACGCCACAGTGATCGCCTCCAGCGATTTCTGCCCCTATGCCGCCTATCACATCAATGACCAGGTGCTGTGTTTCCAGGGGCACCCCGAGTTCATCCACGACTACTCCCGGGCGCTGCTGGACCTGCGCCAGGAGTTTCTCGGCGAGAAGATCTACCAGAAGGGCCTGGCCAGTCTCGAGCACGAGCACCACGGCACCACCGTTGCGGAATGGATGATGCGTTTCGTCGCCCACAAGCCCGAAGCCGCATGACCTGGCAGGGCCCTGGCGTCCGCGCCCGGGGCCCAGTCCCCTAGAGCCAGCCGGAACGCTTGAAGCTGGCCCACAGGCTGATACAGCCGACACTGATAAAACCCAAAACACCAAAGTAGCCGTAGTGCCAGCTCAGTTCCGGCATGTTCTGGAAGTTCATCCCGTAGATCCCCGCCACCGCGGTGGGAAACGCCAGGATCGCCGCCCAGGCGGCGAACTTGCGCTGCACGATGCTTTGCCGTGAAGCCTCCAGCAGCACACCAATCTCGATGGTCTGGCTGGCAATGTCGCGCAGGGTCGACAAGTCCTCCATCTGCCGGGTGACGTGAATCTGCACGTCACGGAAATACGGCCGCATGTTCTTGTCGATGAACGGAAAGCTGAGTTTCTGCAGCTCCTCGCTGATCTCCACCATCGGCGCGACATAGCGGCGCAGGCGCAGCACGTCGCGGCGCAGGCCGTGGAGGTTCTGGATATCCCGTTCGTTCAGCGAGTTGCACAGGACGTTGCGTTCCAGTTCGTCGATCTCGCCGTGGATGGCCTCACTGACCGGCTGGTAGTTCTCGGTGACGAAATCCAGCAGCGCATAAAGGACGAAGTCCTCGCCGTGCTCCAGCAGCAGTGGGCGCGCCTCGCAACGCTGGCGTACATAGCCATAGGAGGCCGAGTGGCCGTTGCGGGCGGTGATGATGTAGCCGTTGCCGGCAAAGATGTGGGTTTCGATGAACTCCAGCTTGCCCTCGGTGCGCACCGGCGAATACGTGACGATGAACAAGGCGTCGCCAAAGGTTTCCAGCTTGGGGCGGCTGTGCTTCTCCAGAGCGTCTTCGATGGCCAGTTCATGCAGGTTGAACTGGCGTTGCAGATTGGCCAGTTCGTGGGCATTGGGTTCCTCCAGGCCGATCCACACGAAGTGGCCGGGTTTCGCGGCCCAGGCAGCCCCTTCGTCAAGGCTGATATCGGTGACTTTCTTTCCGCCGCTGTACACGGCGGCAGCAACAACTCTACCCATGGCTCTGCTTCACTTCTTCTTATCAATGGGGCGGTTACAAATCAGCAGCTTAGCCTGCAATGCAGCATCAGAGTCACTGCCGGAGCTGGAGTTCGCAGACAAATTAAAGCCCGCACGGGGCGGGCTTGCTGGCATCGGGGGAGGGCTCGCGGTTCAGGCGGCTTGCAGCTGGCGATCCATGTGGGCGATGCATTCGCGCATCTGCTCACGACACTGAGCGATCAGCCGCGGCATGTCGTCCATGGTTAGCCCGGCGGTGGGAATCGCCGGCAGCGAGCGGATCAGGATCTTGCCGCTGTTCCAGCGGTTCAGGCGCATGTGCTTGATGTAGCTGCTGACGCACACCGGCACGATCGGCACGCCGGCGGCGATGGCCATCTGGAACGCGCCCTTCTTGAACGGCAGCAGGTCCTCGCCGAGGTTGCGGGTGCCTTCGGGGAAGACCCAGATCGAGGTGTCCTTGTGTTGCAGCGTATGGGTGGTGGTGAGCATGGAGCGCCGCGCCTTGTGCGGGTTGCCGCGATCGATCAGGACATTGCCCGCCAGCCAGAACAGTTGCCCGAACAGCGGCACCCATTTCAGGCTCTTCTTGCCGATGCACACCGTACGTCGCGGCACCACGTTGCCGAACACGAACAAATCGTAATTGGACTGGTGGTTGGCGATGATCACGCAGCTCTCAGGCTTGTCCATCAGCGGCCTGACTTCGGCCTTGACCCGCAGGCGCAGGATGCACATGGCCGGCCAGGCGTAGAGGCGGGCGCACAGGCGACTGTTGTCCGGGTTGAAGGGGCGGCACAGTCCAAGCAGCAGGCCCAGGCTTCCGGCAAGGATAAAGTGCAGGCCCATCAACGACATACGAAACAGATACAGCATCTAAACGGCCCACCGGGGACAAAAGGTGGCGCAGTGTACGGATGTGCACTGTTTTCGGCAATTGCCGCTCTCAGCCGGGAGATGGGCGATGTTTAAGTACATGTTTCCGCAGGCTGGTGCCAGCCGCGGTCTAGAGGCCTTTGCCTGTTCATCTCGGCCAGGCAAGAAAAAGCCCGACACACAGGTCGGGCCGATTCATTCAGCACGGGCGATTCAGCCCATGTGTTCCTGGTCGAGGATGATGGCGTTGTCGAGGGTGTCCAGCAGGGCCTTGCGCACCTTCAGCTTGGTGTTCTTGTGGGCCAGCATATTGATCTTCTTCAGCTGGCGTGCGGCGGCCAGTGCCGTGCCTTGCAGTTCCTCGGCGCTCACCACCTTGTCGAGGAAGCCCGCATCCACCGCGCCTTGCGGGTCGAACATCTCGCCATTGATCACCGAACGATGGAAGGCTGAACGCCGCAGGCGATCGCGGGCCAGCTCGATGCCGGCATGGTGCATGGTCATGCCGATCTGCACTTCATTCAGGCCGATGCTGAAGGGACCGTCGACGCCGATACGGTAATCCGCCGACAACAGCAGGAAGGCACCCTTGGCCACCGCGTGACCCGGGCAAGCGACGATCACCGGGAACGGGTGGGACAGCAGGCGGCGGGCCAGGGTCGATCCTTGGGTTACCAGCGCCACGGCTTCTTTGGGACCGGCTGTCATGACCTTGAGGTCATAACCGCCGGAGAGAATGCCCGGCTGACCGGTGATGATCACCACGGCGCGATCGGCGGTGGCCTGATCCAGCGCGGCGTTGAAAGCGGCAATCACGTCCGGGGAGATGGCATTGACCTTGCCATTGCTCAAGGTCAGGGTCGCGATACCGTCTTCGAGATGGTAGGAAATCAACTCACTCATGACGCAATTCCTTGTATTGAAGTGCAGCAGAAGTTACCCACCACGACCGAACTGGTAAAGCGCCGTGACTGACTGATGAGTCAGGTGCAAGGCCGGGCATTGGCCTGCACGCCGCCGCCGGCCATGCCTGCTTTCTTCTATATAGCTAGAGACAAGGCTGAAGAATGGCCGGTTTGCCTTGTTGCCGCTGGCTCCCAGCCCCCTGCAACGACGGATCGATCTTAAGCGCATGAAAATTCTGAAAAAAAAGTTTGCCATCTGAAAAGCTATCGACTACATTAGCGCGCCTCGACAGACTGAATCGGTTTGACGAGATACGGTGAAGTGTCCGAGTGGCTTAAGGAGCACGCCTGGAAAGTGTGTATACAGGAAACTGTATCGAGAGTTCGAATCTCTCCTTCACCGCCACATTCGATGTACAGAAAACCCCTGGTTTCCGCGAGAAGCCAGGGGTTTTTTGCATTCTGGCCCTGGGCCCTGGGCTCGGTGCCTGTTGTGGCTGGTGCGTGCGGGCTTGATCAGGCCCTGTGGCCGTTGATGATTGTTGTGAGTCTTGTCGACAGCTTCTGCCGCCGCTCCGGTTGTGCGCGAAAGATTGTCCTGGATCAGCTATCCTCCTGTGTGCCTTGGCCGCTCGTCGGTGTCTGGCGATTTTGAACGGCAGGTCGGTAAATGACTGTCTAGTCTGATCTGCCGTGGCGATCAGTATTTTCCAGGCAATCAGGAGCTTGCCGGTACTGATCGGTTGTTGGAGGGAGCTGGGAGATGAGGAGTCTTGCCTATATCGAAGACAACGGGGATGAGTTCCCAATCAACAACTTGGTGCGTTGCGGTCAGGCCGCATTTGAAGTGGAAGATCAATCCCGAGTCAGCGTGAGTAACAGGAAAAAAACTGCACCGCTGCCGGTAGCCAGTAATACGATGTTTTTCCCCAAGGCATTGCCGAAGAGAAAGTAAAGTTCAGTTATAAGAGCCCCGCCAGATGCGGGGTTTTTTATTGTCCGCAGGTTATCGATGACAGATGTTGGAAGGCCCGGCGTTTCAATGGTGGGGGCGCAAGTGTGTTCAGGGCGCGAGGTTGCCCAGGGCAGGGCGGATAAGCTGTTTCCCGGAGTCAGGCGGCGTTTTCCGGGGGGCTGTGGTGTCGTGGGCAAGTGCCATTGGTAGGTGGGGTTCAGTGGTGTTGCGGGTCAGGAGCATGCGGCAGGGGTGGGCCAGTTTGTGTATTAAATTTTTGATTGATTTTGAGTAGCCGTATTAATTGTTTATCGCCAGTGCGAAGAGATCAGTAAAGAAGGTTCTGTTGTGATTTGGGAATCTTCTTATCTCAATTGGCTATAACTGACGATATGTTCCTTATCCCGATTAAAGCGGGGCTGTGCATCCAGCGATGATGCCTCTATATGAAAAGCGATAAGGAAATAAACGTGAAAGCTATTTTCAAACTCCTCGCCCTGTCCACGCTTGTAGCCGCTGCCACCGGTTGCACCAGCTACAACATCAGCCAGCCATCGGCGCCTATCGACAGTCAGGTCAAGGCTGACCTGAAGGCGGACGTGGCAGTAGGCGAGGCGATCTCGGGTCAATCGTCGGTGAACATCCTGTTTGGCTTCCTGCAGTTTGGCGGCGATAGCCAGTTCGCTGACGGTGTGGCTTACGGCGGTGATGGTGGCGGTGCTTTGGGTGGCCTGGGCCTGGACCCGGTCAGCTCGGTCAAGTCCGCTGCGGCCTACAAGGCCGTCAAGTCGTCGGGCGCCGACCTGATCGTTGCCCCGCGTTATGAAGTGAACGAAGAAAACTACTTTGTCTTCAAGAAAGTCTCGGTCACGGTCAAAGGCAATAAAGGCAACATCCGCAGCATTCGTTGATTCGTGCTGCGCATGAGCGTCCTGGGTGGAGGCCGGATCGTGCGGCAGCAGTCTTCCAAGGGGCTGCGGGCTGCCGATCTGGCCTGAACATCTTCAGTCAGGTGAGCTGAAGTTGCCTCGGGATCTGTGAGTTGAAGGATCTGCCGCTGTTGCTCCCAGCGGTAGGGTCTTTTCACAGAATCTTCACATCTGCCTGAGTACGCTCAAACCATCCGTTAAACGCAATACCCCTAGCCCGTTCCCCAGCGGGCTTTTTTTTGCGCGGTGATAAAACTCTTTTAAAATCAGCTGTCCAAGCCACCGGAGAGCAACCCGGTGTTGCCGTGACGCCGCATCTCGGGCGGCGCGGCGCTGGTCTTACAAGTCGGATCCACAGTCTTTTTTTGAGGTTCAAGTCATGCGTTCAACTTTACCTGCCCTGGTTGTGGGACTTCTGCTGGCTCAAGGCGCCATGGCCGGTGATGGCACCGCAGCCATCGGTGGCGGCCTCGGCGGTGCGCTGGGCAACGTGGTTGGCCAGCAGCTCGGTGGCAGCACCGGGGCAGCCATTGGTGCGGGTGTGGCCGGGGCGGCCGGCAGTGCAGCGGGTGCGCGCAAGGGCAGCCGGGCCAAAGCGGCGATTGGCGGCGGCCTGGGTTCGGCAGGTGGGTCGCTGATCGGCAACCGTCTGGGCGGCAGCACCGGTTCCACCGTGGGGGCCGGTATCGGCGGCGCGGCGGGCGGAGCCCTGGGCAGCAGCATGGGCCACAAGAAGCGTCATTGATCGTTGTTGTTTGCAAAGAAACCCGGCCCTGTGCCGGGTTTTTTGTGCGCGTCGGTTCTGGCTTCACCATACTCAACAGTGTCAGCCCCGATATTCCAGGAGACGATCATGCCCCGCGAGACTCCAGGCACTACCCAGCCACCCTCCGTCGAACCGCAGGTGATCAACGACCCGGGCAACGAAGATCCGGGCTCCTTGATGGACGATGCGCAAGTGCCGTTGCAAGAGGCACCTGAAGCGCAGGAGGACGAATCCTCGGACGATGCCTGATGCCGTCCCGCTCAACCCTGGCCATGCCCCTTGGTTGCTCCTGACCCAGCCCCGCCGCTATGCTGCCAAACCCTTTAATTGACGCGTTGCCAAGAACACGGGCCGTATCCGAGCCGCTCCCTGGAATGTACTTTTGCTAACGGATCCGATGCGATGAATGCACAGTTGAATGATTTGGGGCCGATCAAGGCGGTGATTTTCGACATGGATGGCCTGCTGCTCGACACCGAGGGCATCTACACCGAGATCACCCAGTTGATCGCCGAGCGTTATGGCCGCACCTACGACTGGACCATCAAGCAGAACATCATCGGTCGCGGGGCCGCTGATCTGGCGCGCTACGTGGTGCAGGCCCTGGACCTGCCCATCAGCGCCGAGGAGTTCCTGGTCATGCGCGAGCCGTTGATGCGCGAGCGCTTTCCTCGCGCCGAAGCCATGCCGGGCGCCCAGCAACTGGTGCGCCACTTGAAGGATCACCGGATCCCCATTGCGGTGGGCACCAGTTCGTCACAGATGTCCTTTGGTGAGAAAACCACCCGCCATGGCGATTGGTTCGCTCTGTTCGACACCATCGTCACCGCCGATGATCCGGAAGTGACGGCGGCCAAGCCGGCGCCGGACATCTTCCTCACCGCCGCCCGACGCCTGGGCGTGGCGCCGCAGGAGTGCCTGGTCTTCGAGGATTCGCCGTTCGGCGTGACCGCTGCCCGGGCCGCGGGCATGAGTGTGATCGCGGTCCCCGATCCGGCCATGGCCGATGCCAAGTTTGCCCATGCCGACAGGATTCTGCGTTCGCTCAAGGGCTTCGAACCTGCGACCTGCGGTTTGCCCCATCTGATCTGGGACTGAACGGGCGAGAGCGGCGTTCGCCTGTTGGAATAAGGCACTGCCAGGCTGTTTCCAGCCGCAAGCCGCAAGCTCGGGAGCCGGGTCACCTCAGATGGGTGGCCCGGCTTTTTTCTGCTCGCGGTTTTCAGGCGCTGAAGCCGCCGTCGATGCTCAAGCTGGCACCGGTGATATAGGCCGCTTCTGGGCCGGCCAGGTAGGCCACGAAACCGGCGATCTCTTCGGCACGGCCGTAGCGGCGCACGGCCATGAGATCCAGCAGGCTTTCGGCAAAGGCGCCGTCGGCCGGGTTCATGTCGGTGTCCACCGGGCCGGGCTGGACGTTGTTGATGGTGATGCCCCGTGGTCCCAGGTCCCGCGCCAGGCCTTTGGTCAGGCCCACCAGCGCGGCCTTGCTCATGGCGTAGGGGCCGCCACCGGCGAAGGGCATGCGCTCGGCGTTGGTGCTGCCGATATTGATGATGCGTCCGCCTTCGCCCATGTGCCGCGCAGCCTCCTGGGTGGCGATGAACACGCTGCGGATGTTGATGGCCAGGGTCTGGTCAAAGTCTTCCAGCTTGAACTCGTCCAGCGGGGCCATTGCCAGTACCCCGGCATTGTTGACCAGGATGTCGAGGCCGCCGAAGGCCTGGACGGTACGTTGCACGGCTTCCCGAATGGCTTCGGCGTCGGCGCTGTCGGCCTGGATCGCCAACGCCTTGCCGCCCTTGGCGAGGATGCTGTCCTGCAGGGCCTGGGCCTTGCTCGCCGAGCTGACATAGGTAAAGGCGACGCTGGCGCCTTCGGCGGCCAGGCGCTCGACGATGGCGGCGCCGATACCGCGGGAACCGCCTTGGATCAAGGCCACTTTGCCGCTGAGGTTGTGCTTGCTCATGTGCTTCTCCAGAGGTTCAAGGCCGGGTGCCTTGTGCTTGGCGTCGAGTATCGATTGTCGATTGGCCGCTGTGTAGCGGGTAATTCCTATACTCTGTGTAAACCAAAAGTATGGAATGACCGGTGATGGAAGCTTTCGGCAGTATCGAATGTTTTGTCCGCAGCGCTGAAGTCGGCAGCTTTGCCGAGGCGGCGCGACGCCTGGGATTGACCCCTGCCGCGGTGGGAAAAAGCGTAGCCAAGCTGGAGGCGCGGGTGGGTGTACGTCTATTCCAGCGCAGTACCCGGCGTTTGACCCTGACCGAGGCCGGGCGCTTGTTCCTGGCGGAAGTCAGCGACAGCCTGCAGACCATCCAGAACGCCGTGAGCAGCCTGTCCACCGTCCAGGGGCGCCCGGCAGGCACGCTCAGGGTCAGCATGGGAACGGTATTTGGCTGTTTTTACATCGTGCCGATGCTCGCCAGCTTCCTGCAGCGTTACCCGGATATCCAGCCGGACTGGCATTTCGACAATCGCCAGGTGGACCTGATCGGCCAGGGCTTCGATGCCGCCATCGGTGGCGGTTTCGAGTTGCCGCAAGGGGTGGTCGCCCGGCGCCTTTCCCCGGCCCATCGGGTGCTGGTGGCCAGCCCGGCCTACCTCGCAGGGCGCGCGCCGATCCACGATCCGCAGGACCTGCAGCATTGCCGGGGGATCCTGATCCGTTCTCCGCAGACCGGCCGCATCCGTCCCTGGCAACTCAGCGGGCGCGGCGGTGGCGTGCGCCCGTTGGAGCTCAAGGCCAGCATGACCATGAGCGATTCCGAAGCCGCCTGCGTGGCGGCCGCCCAGGACCTGGGGTTGGCCCTGGTGAGCATGCCGTTTGCCGTCAACTACCTGCGTTCCGGCGCGCTGCAACGTGTCTTGCCGGATTGGTACGTCGATGATGGCTACACCTCGATCTACTACGCCGAGCACAAGATGCTCCCGGGCAAGACCCGGGCTTTTGTCGACTTCGTCATCGAGCAATTCGCCGAACAGGGCCTGGCGCAAACCTTCAGCGCCCTGTAAGCGCCAGCCTGGCTGGCAACCCCGGGCGCTGGCTAACTCAGCGCCCCAAACGCAGCGGCCAGCCAACCACCTTTTTCGGCCGGGGCGTCGCGTAGGTCCGCACCTTCGAGGTGGACAGTCCCAGGCGCACCAGGGACTCGGCGACGGTCACCGCCGCCGTGACCCCATCCACCACCGGCACCCCGGTGCGCTGGCGGATCTGTTCATCCAGCCCGGCCATGCCGCCACAGCCCAGGCAGATCACTTCGGCCTTGTCCTGGGTCACCGCCAGTTCGGCCTGGCGCACGATGGCTTCCACCGCCCGCAGCGGGTCTTCCTCCAGCTCCAGCACCGCCAGGCCGCTGGCCCGCACCGAGGCGCAGCGCTCGTAGAGGCCGGACAGCTTGAGCCGGTCCTCGATCAGCGGCACGGTGCGATCCAGGGTGGTCACCACCGAGTAGGCATGGCCGAGGAACATCGCGGTGCTGGCAGCGGCGTCGGTGATGTCCACCACCGGCACATTCAGCAACTCCTGCAGGCCCTCGCGGCCGTGCTCGCCGTAACCGGCCTGGATCACTGCGTCATAGGGCTGGTCGTAGGCCAGCACCCGATCCATCACGGCGATGGCCGCCAGGTAGCTTTCGAAGTTGCCTTCCACCGATTCGGCGCCGAAGTAGGGGGTCAAACCGACGATTTCCGTTCCCGGCGCCGCCACGCTTTGCGCCTGGCGGGCGATGGCCTGGGTGATGGAGTCGGTGGTGTTGACGTTGACCACGAGAATGCGCATGGGGGTTCCTTACTGGTTGGGCAGTTCAAGGCCCGGCGCACCGGGCCGTTCAGGTTCAATGACTGACGTTGTCCACGGCGATGGATTCGCCGCTGACATCGGCGTACCCGGGTTGGCGCTTGGCGATGATCAGGTACAGCAGGCCGGCGATACCGGCACCGATCAGCCAGGAAAACGGCGAGACGCTGGCAAAGCCCGGCACCAGGGCCAGCACGATGGCGATCAGCGCCGCGGGGATGAAGGCCGCCAGCGCCCGCAGATTGACCCCGCGGCTGTAGAAGTACGCGCCTTGCGGGTCTTCGCTGTACAGCTGCGGCACGTGGATCCGGGCTTTGCGCAGGATCCAGTAGTCCACCATGATCACCCCGTACAACGGGCCGAGCAGGGCGCCCAGGCCGGAGAGGAAGTACACGATCACCAGCGGGCTGTTGTACAGGTTCCATGGCAGGATCAGCACCGCCAGCGCCGCACTGATCAGCCCGGCGCGGCGGAAGGTCAGGTACTTGGGCGCCAGGTTGCTGAGGACGAAGGCCGGGGCGACGAAGTTGGCCATGATGTTCACCGCCACGGTGACGATCAGGAAGGCCAGGCAGCCCAGCACCAGAAACAGCGTATTGGGGATCGAGGCGATGATCTGGGTCGGGCTTTCGATAACCTGGCCGTTGATCTGGAACTGCGCGCCGCACAGCAGCACGGTGATGGTGGCGAACACCAGGATGTTCACCGGCAGGCCCCAGAAGTTGCCGACCTTGATGGTCTTGCGGCACGGCGAGGAGCGCGCGAAGTCGCAGAAATTGAGGATCAGCGTGCCGTAGATCGCCAACCACAATGCGCCGCCGGCGAAGATCTGCCGCCACATTTCGCCACCGCTCAACGGCTCGCGGATCGACCAGGCAATCTGCCCGTCGGCCTGGGTGTACATCCACCCGGCGAGGCAGGCCACGGTCAGCAGAATGATCGGCCCGGCGAAGGCTTCGTAGCGGCGGATCATCTCCATGCCGTAGGCGAGGATCACCAGCTGCACCAGCCAGATCACCACGAAACAGGCCCAGCCCAGGCTCGACAGGCCGAGGATCGAGTCGTGGTCGTAATCGGCGAAACCGGGATGGATCGCGGTCAGCAACACGCGAAACACGACCGAGGCCAGGTAGGTCTGGATGCCGAACCAGGCGATCGCGATCACCGCGCGGATCAGCGCCGGTATCTGCGCGCCGTGGATGCCGAAGCTGATGCGGCTGATCACCGGGAACGGCACGCCGGTCTTCTGCCCCATGTAGCCGGACAGGTTCATGAAGCAGTACACCAGCGCCGCGCCTATCCCCAGCGACAGCAGGATCTGCCAGCCGCCCAGGCCCAGGGCGTAGAGGCCGATGGCAAAGGAGTAGTTGGCGATGTTGTGCACGTCGTTGGTCCACAGGGCAAAGATGCTGTAGCCACCCCAGCGCCGACCCTCGACCTTGGTCGGTGCCAGGTCGCGGTTGTGCAGGCGCGGGCTGAGGACAATAGGGTGCGGGTGGGGATCGGCGACGGGGTGCTGGGCGTTGGGCGAATGCAGCGAGGAGGGCAGATCCAGTGCGATGTGGTTGGAAGGGCTGGTACGCATTCCGGCATGCTCCTGACTCCAGCCCTGGATGACTGTGCTTGAGCGCAAGGCTCGACAATCTTCGTCGCAGGGGAGGAATCACTGGGTTCGGGGCATCTGCAGCTTGAGTCGTGGGTCAGGCGTGCGGACGGTTAGTGTATGTATGTTTTGCTTGTTTTGTATACAAAACATAAGTCGACTAAAGCCACTTCTGTGCCAATTTTGCTGCTATGAAATCGGCTGCTGATTTCGTTTTGTTATGAGTTGCGCCTAACTGTATGAAACAGCTGGATTAAAAATTGACCGATTGAACAGGTATTTATTTTTTCTCGGGCGCGACAGTGCATGCCACGAAATCCGGTGGGAGAAAGGCCTGTAACCTTTTGGGGCGGCGGGTTCTGAAAGTGCACACAAAAATGGCACTGATGGTGACATTTCTGTGTACATCTTTGTTGTCTGCGTGAGCTGGGCGCGTTCGCTTTGTCAGCCAAGGCGTCCTCGGGGTGAGGAGCCTGGCGCCGGCAGAAGAAGGGAGGTCAGGCTTTACTGATGAGGTTGCCGGCGTGCAGGCCGCATTCCTTCTGGGTGGCTTCTTCCCACCACCAGCGGCCTTCGCGCTCGTGCTGGTTGGGCAGTACCGGGCGAGTGCAGGGCTCGCAGCCGATGCTGATGAAGCCGCGTTCATGCAGGCTGTTGTACGGCAGTTCGAGCATGCGGATGTAACCCCAGATCTCCTCGCTGCTCATCTGCGCCAGCGGGTTGAACTTGTACAGCGGGCGTTCGGGGGTGGAGAAGGCGCTGTCGATCTCCAGCACCGCCACCTGGCTGCGGGTGCCCGGGCTCTGGTCGCGGCGCTGGCCGGTGGCCCAGGCGCTGACGGTGGACAGTTTGCGTCGCAGTGGCTCGATCTTGCGGATGCCGCAGCATTCGCCGTGGCCGTCCTTGTAGAAGCTGAACAGGCCCTTTTCCTTGACGAAGGGTTCGAGCTTGCTGTGGTCCGGCGAGATCAGTTCGATGTCGATCTTGTAGTGTTCGCGCACCTGATCGATGAAGCGGTAGGTTTCCGGGTGCAGGCGCCCGGTGTCGAGGCTGAACACCTTGACGTTCTTGTTCAGCTTCCAGGCCATGTCCACCAGCACCACATCCTCGGCGCCGCTGAAGGAGATCCACAGGTCGTCACCAAACTGGGCGAAGGCCAGCTTGAGAATGTCCTGGGCGGATTTGTTGGCATAGGTCGCGGCGAGTTCAGCGACGTCGAACGATGGGTTCATCAGGGCGGTTTCCTACAGGTCGGTGGCGCTGTGCGCTCTATAGGGGGGCGATCTTAACAAAATCCACCCGGCCCTGGCGCGCTCCTCTGCGTTGCGCCTGCGCAGGCGAGTCGCTAGAGTTCGGCAGTCCTTTTGCTCGCTCAACGTCAATAATCAGAACCAATGGGAGTGTCTTGTGGAAATTGCCTGTCTCGATCTGGAAGGTGTACTGGTCCCGGAAATCTGGATCGCCTTTGCCGAAAAAACCGGGATTGAATCCCTCAAGGCAACCACCCGGGATATTCCCGACTACGACGTATTGATGAAGCAGCGCCTGCGGATTCTCGACGAACACGGCCTGAAGCTGTCGGACATCCAGGAAGTGATCGCCACCCTCAAGCCCCTGGAGGGCGCGGTGGAGTTCGTCAACTGGCTGCGTGAGCGCTTCCAGGTGGTGATCCTCTCCGACACCTTCTATGAGTTTTCCCAGCCCTTGATGCGCCAGCTGGGTTTCCCGACCCTGCTGTGTCACCGCCTGATCACCGATGACGGCGGTCGGGTCACCGGTTACCAACTGCGCCAGAAGGACCCCAAGCGTCAATCGGTGCTGGCCTTCAAGAGCCTGTACTACCGGGTGATCGCCGCGGGGGATTCCTACAACGACACGACCATGCTCGGCGAGGCCGATGCCGGCATCCTGTTCCATGCCCCGGACAACGTGATCCGCGAGTTCCCGCAGTTCCCCGCGGTGCACAGCTTTGCCGAGTTGAAGCAGGAATTCATCAAGGCTTCCAACCGCACCCTGAGTCTGTAAAGCGCACCTGTAGCTGCTGCCGCAGGCTGCGACAAGCCCCGCAGGGGCTTCAAGGCCTCAAGAGCGACGCCTGCTTCGCAGTCGATCGCAGCCTGCGGCAGCGGCTACAGGGGTTCAGAGCCCCTGCAGCGTTTCCAGCAACACCCGCACCTTGGTGATGGATTCCTGGTACTCCGCCTGCCAGTCCGAATCCGCGACGATTCCGCCGCCACCCCAGCAACAGATCTGCCCGTCCTTGGCCAGCAGGCTGCGGATGGCGATCGAGCTGTCCATTTCTCCGCGCACGTCCAGGTACAGCAGCGAGCCGCAGTACAGGGCCCGTCGTGTGGGCTCCAGCTCGTCGATGATCTGCATCGAGCGGATCTTCGGCGCGCCGGTGATCGAGCCGCCGGGGAAGCTGCCGGCAATCAGGTCCAGGGCGTCCTTGCCGGGTGCCAGTTCGCCGGTGACGCTGCTCACCAGGTGGTGCACGTTGGGGTAGCTTTCCAGGCTGAACAGCTCCGGCACGCGCACCGAGCCGGTGCGGCAGGTGCGCCCCAGGTCGTTGCGCAGCAGGTCGACGATCATCAGGTTTTCCGCGCGGTCCTTGGGGCTGGACAGCAGCTCGGCGGCGTTGGCCGCATCTTCGGCCGCATCCCGGCCGCGCGGGCGGGTGCCCTTGATCGGCCGGGTTTCCACCCGGCCCTGGCTGACATGGACGAAGCGCTCCGGCGACAGGCTGAGCACCGCGCCGCCGTCCGGCAGGCGTTGAAAGCCCGAGAAGGGCGTCGGGCACGCCGCGCGCAACGCGCAGTAGGCGACCCACGGCTCGCCCTGGTACTGGCCGCGAAAGCGCTGGGCGAAGTTCACCTGGTAGCAGTCGCCGGCCTGGATGTAATGCTGGATGCGCTGGAACGCCTGACGGTAATCCTCGGCACTCAGGTCGGCCTGCATGGGCCGGCTGAGTGTGAACGAGCCTGCCGCCGTGGCGGGCGGTTGGCTGAACAGCTGGATCAGGCGCCGACGCTCTGCCTCTTCCAGGCTGGGGTGGAACAGCAACTGGCTGGTGCCCGCCTGGTGGTCATTGATCAGCGCCCAGGCGTACAGGCCAAAGCGTGCGTCCGGCAGGTTCAGGTCATCCCGGGCCTGGCTCGGCAGGCGTTCCAGATGGCGGCCGAAGTCGTAGCTGAGGTAGCCGATCAGGCCGCCGGCGAAGGGCAGTTCATAGGGCGCCGGGACCTGGGCCGGCCCCAGTTGCTGCAGGTTGTGCCGCAGGCGCTGGAGGAAGTCGCCGCCACTTTCGTCGGCGGCCACCGTCAGCTCGGCCAGCGGCCAGGCGCTGAGCAGGTCGTAGCGACCGCGCTCGGCA
Organism: Pseudomonas sp. Os17; assembly: GCF_001547895.1. Classification (NCBI taxonomy): domain Bacteria; kingdom Pseudomonadati; phylum Pseudomonadota; class Gammaproteobacteria; order Pseudomonadales; family Pseudomonadaceae; genus Pseudomonas; species Pseudomonas sp. Os17. Next base: position 2,031,366 of record NZ_AP014627.1, read on the forward strand.
GTGGGCCGGCCGCTGTCCAGCAGCACGGCGCCGGGAGCGTGTTCGATTGCCGCGAAATACTCGGCGGGGTTGGCGCGATAGGGGAGCGGGTGTACGGAACAGGTCAACATGCGGGGCAAATCAGCCATCGGAGCGCGGTTGGCGATTGTATGCCTGTGCAGGAGTTGCTCCTAGAGGGGATGTCGGCGATTGCCTGATTCAGGGCGCATTCACCGACCTGTAGCCGCTGCCGCAGGCGGCGAAAGTTGCCTTCGCACCCCGCGGCAGTCGTTATCAGCCTTCCACCGGCGGAATGTGACCGAACAGCTCCTGGGCGAAGCGCACTCGCTCTTCGACGCTTTCCACGATGCCGCGGGTCTTGAGTTGCTCAAGGTGGGCTTCGATGGCGTGGGTACGCTGGGTCAGGCCGCAGTCGTTGGCGATCTGGATGTTCAGCCCGGGACGGGCGTTGAGTTCGAGAATCAGCGGGCCCTTGTCCTGGTCCAGGACCATGTCCACGCCGATGTAGCCCAGGCCGCAGAGCTCGTAGCAACCGGCCGCCAGCTTCATGAAACCGTCCCAGTAGGGCAGTTGCACGCCGTCCACGGCGTTGGTGGTGTCCGGGTGCTTGGTGATGATGTTGTTCAGCCAGGTGCCGCGCAGCGTCAGGCCGGTGGCCAGGTCGACGCCGACGCCGATGGCGCCCTGGTGCAGGTTGGCCTTGCCCCCGGACTGGCGGGTCGGCAGGCGCAGCATGGCCATCACCGGATAGCCCATGAGCACGATGATGCGGATGTCCGGCACGCCTTCGTAGCTGATGCTCTTGAAGATCTGGTCCGGGGTCACCCGGTATTCGATCAGCGCGCGGTCGCGGTGGCCGCCCAGGGAGTACAGGCCGGTGAGGATGCTGGAGATATGGTGCTCGATTTCCTCGTGGCTGATGATCTTGCCCGACACCGTGCGATAGCGTCCCTCGAAGCGGTCGGCGATCACAATGATGCCGTCACCGCCGGCGCCTTGCGCCGGCTTGATCACGAAGTCGTTGCGTTCACCGATGATCGCGTCGAGCTTGTCGATTTCCTTCTCGGTGGAGATCACCCCGTACAGTTCCGGCACATGGATGCCGGCCTTGATCGCCCGCTCCTTGGTGATGATCTTGTCATCGACGATGGGGTACAGGCTGCGCTTGTTGTACTTGAGCACGTAGTCGGCGTTACGCCGGTTGATGCCCATGATTCCCCGCGCTTCCAGGGCTTTCCAGGTCTTCCACAGGCCGAACATCAGGAGTCTGCCTTGACGAAGGCTTTGAAACGCACGAGTTCGGTCAGGCGGTAGCCGCGATAGCGACCCATCGCCAGCATGAAGCCCACCAGGATCAGCAGCATCGCCGGGAAGGTGAAGACGAAGTACGTCAGCTCCGGCACGCTCATGATCAGGTGCGCCAGGGACGCGGCGAACAGGGTGCCGATGGCGACTTTCATCGCATGGCCGGCACCGCGCTCTTCCCAGGTGATGGACAGGCGTTCGATGGTCATGGTCAGGATCACCATCGGGAACAGCGCCACCGACAGGCCGCGCTCCAGGCCCAGCTTGTGGCTGAACAGGCTGATGGCGGCGATCAGCACCACGACGAAGGTCAGCACCACCGACAGCCGCGGCAGCATCTGCAGTTTCAGGTGTTCCAGGTAGGAGCGCAGGGACAGCCCGAGCGCGGTGATCACCGTGAACAGCACGATGCCGAAGCCCAGTTGGGTTTCGCGGAACGCCAGGGCGATCAGTACCGGGGTGAAGGTGCCCAGGGTCTGCAGGCCGATCAGGTTGCGCAACACCAGGATCACCAGCACGCCGATGGGGATCATCACCATGATCATGAAGGTCTGCTGGGTCTGCAGCGGCAGGCCGTAGAGCGAGTATTCGAGGAAGTTGGCGTCGGTGTTCTCGTCGGTCAGCTTGGCCAGGCGAATGGCGTTCATTTCGCTGTTGTTGAGGCTGAAGGTGACGTTGGCTTTCTTGCCGCCATCGACGGTGATCAGGTTGTCGTCACCGGTCCACCACAGCAGGCGGTCGCTGGGCATGCCCTGCTCGCCGGTTTCCGGGTTGAAGTACAGCCAGTCGGTGCCATTGAAGCTGCGCAGCCAGAGCTCCGGGGTCTGCGGCTGGTCGGCCACCAGGCGGATGGTGTGGACCTTCTCCATCGGCACATGGGCAATGGACAGCAGCAGCTCGACGATCTTGGCCTTGTTGGCGCTGGACGTGTCGCCGGCCAGCAGCAGCTTGGCGTTGTCGTCATTGGCGTTGTTGACGCGCTTGATGGCTTCGCTGATGAAGGTCTCGACGTCCGCCGAGTGCTGGCGGATCGGCGCCAGCAAGGCTTCGGCGGCAATCTTTTCCGGGCCTTCCACGGCCATGCTGTCGCGGAAGGTCGGGCCCTTGATCTTGGATTTCTCGGCGCTGTAGCGCTTGGTCAGCACCAGGCGGTAGTACAGGGTCTGGTTGCCCTTGGCCCGGCGCGCCGACCAGGTGACCTTGCGGTTGCCGTCGACGCGGTTCACCGCCACCCCATAGTTGTTGGAGATGAAGCTCTCGTTGAGGCTCACGTAGTCGCGGCTCAGGGGCGGCACGAACATCTGGATCTTGATCGGGTCCTTGCCGTTGGCGACGAACTCGACCTTGGCATCGATGTTCCACAGATCGTCGGTGGCGTCTTCGGTCACTGGAATGCCCAGCACGAAGATCTGATAGGCCGTGATCGAAATGCCCAGCACCACCAGGATGGCGATCAGGACTTTCAGATGAAGGGTAAGAGAGCGCATTGGAATTACTCTGCGGTATGAGCGTCGGTGGCGCAGGCGGGTTTGCCAGCAGCGTATTTAAGACTGGGGTCGACCAGGGCATCGAAGCGTTTCAGGGCTTCGGAGCCAATCAGCAGCGGGTATTGGAAGGCGCTGCGGTCGGTCAAGTTCACTTCGATGCTGCGCAAGGCGCTGCCCATGCACACATCCAGGGCGATCACCGGCCGGGCGGTGTAGTTCTTGTCTTCATCGGGGTCATAGTCGCCGGCGCGGCGCTTGATCTTGCTGACCCGGGCCAGAGGCCGCTCGATGGGGTGGCTGTGGGCGGTGTCGATGGCCAGGTAGAAACGCACCCAGGATTCGCCATTGCGCTTGAAGCGCTTGATGTCGCGGGCACTCAGGGACGCGGTCTTGGCGCCGGTGTCGAGCTTGGCCGCGACTTCCAGGTCAATGTCCGACAACCGTGCGTATTCATTCAAACCGTAGACAGTCTTGCCGGCGGCGGCGCTGATGCCGGGAAGGGCAAGCAGGCAGAGGAGGGGGGGGAGGGCCTTGAGTCTCATAGATCCTGATGGGCATGGGTTCTTCAATTCAAGGCGACCGGCATTGCTGCGCAAGCTCCCTCGTGTGCGTGCCATAAAAAGATGACAGGCCAATGCGGGCGGCATTCTAGCATGCTGGTTTTGCCGCGCCAGGGCTGGGGGCGGGCCTTTTGTCTCGTTTTGGTGCAAAGGGTTATTAGACGATTGTCGACAATCTCAATTTTTCCTTTGACTGTTTTCGGGGTATTGGCTAGTTTTTGCCTCATTGATTTTCAAGGTGTCGACAATATGCTGGATCAACTGGAACATCCGCTGCCGGCGCAGGACGATTCTGAAACCCTGTCCGAAAACGTCTTCCGGCGTATCCAGGCCGCCATCGTCAAGGGCGAGATCGCCCCGGGCAGCAAGATCTCCGAACCGGAATTGGCCCGAACCTACGGCATCAGTCGTGGCCCGTTGCGCGAGGCCATCCACCGCCTGGAAGGCCAGCGCCTGCTGGTGCGGGTGCCCCATGTCGGCGCCCGGGTGGTGTCCCTGAGCCACGCCGAACTGATCGAACTCTACGAAATCCGCGAATCCCTGGAAGGCATGGCCTGTCGCCTGGCGGCGGAGCGCATGACCGGCGAGGAGATCGACGAACTGCGCCGGGTGCTCGATACCCACGAGCGCGATGCGGCGTTCCAGGCCGGCGTCGGCTACTACCAGCAGGAAGGGGATTTCGACTTCCACTACCGGATCATCCAGGGCGCGGGCAATCGCACCCTCACGCAGATGCTCTGTGGCGAGCTGTATCAGCTGGTGCGCATGTACCGCATCCAGTTTTCCGCGACCCCCAACCGCCCGCACCAGGCCTTTGCCGAACACCACCGGATTCTCGATGCCATTGCCGATCGCGACGGCGAACTGGCCGAGTTGTTGATGCGCCGCCACATCGGCGCCTCGAAACGCAATATTGCGCGTCACTACCAGGACAGCGCCCATCAGACAGCCACTCCACGAGGTGAGTCATGAGTTCCAACAAGAGCACTCCAGGCCAGCGTTTCCGCGATGCGGTCGCCAGCGAACAGCCGTTGCAAGTGGTCGGCGCGATCAACGCCAACCACGCCCTGCTGGCCAAGCGCGCCGGTTTCAAGGCCATCTACCTGTCCGGTGGCGGGGTCGCCGCAGGCTCCCTGGGCGTACCTGACCTGGGCATCACCGGCCTCGACGACGTCCTCACCGACGTGCGCCGCATCACCGACGTCTGCGACCTGCCGCTGCTGGTGGACGTGGACACCGGCTTCGGCTCCTCGGCCTTCAACGTGGCCCGCACCGTCAAGTCGATGATCAAGTTCGGCGCCGCGGCGATCCATATCGAAGACCAGGTCGGCGCCAAGCGCTGCGGTCACCGCCCGAACAAGGAGATCGTCTCCCAGCAGGAAATGGTCGACCGCATCAAGGCCGCGGTGGATGCCCGCACCGACGACAGTTTCGTGATCATGGCGCGCACCGACGCCCTGGCGGTGGAAGGCCTGGAATCGGCCCTGGAGCGCGCCGCGGCGTGCATCGAGGCCGGTGCCGACATGGTGTTCCCGGAAGCCATCACCGAGCTTGAGATGTACAAGATCTTCGCCGACCGGGTGAAGGCGCCGATCCTGGCCAACATCACCGAATTCGGCGCGACCCCGCTGTACACCACCGAACAACTGAAATCCGTGGATGTTTCCCTGGTGCTGTACCCGCTGTCGGCGTTCCGTGCCATGAACAAGGCGGCGGAAAACGTCTACACCGCGATCCGTCGCGACGGCACCCAGCAGAACGTGATCGACACCATGCAGACCCGCATGGAGCTCTACGAGCGCATCGACTACCACAGCTTCGAACAGAAGCTCGACGCGCTGTTCGCACAGAAGAAAGGTTGAATGAATGCTTGCTCGCGACGGCCGTCAACGCTGACGCGCAGCCCCTGACTCGCTGGGGCGCGCGGGCCTGGATCGCGAGCAAGCTCGCTCCTACAGTGTCGGGGTGAGTCCCGACCAACGAAGTTGCCAAGTCCCTAACAAATTCAAGATTGGAGAGAGCAATGGCCGAAGCAAAAGTATTGAGTGGTGCAGGTCTGCGCGGCCAGGTCGCCGGGCAAACCGCGCTGTCCACCGTGGGCCAGGCCGGTGCCGGATTGACCTACCGCGGCTATGACGTGCGCGAACTGGCGGCCGATGCGCAGTTCGAGGAAGTCGCCTACCTGTTGCTGTACGGCGACCTGCCGACCCAGGAACAGCTGGTCGCCTACAGCGCCAAGCTGAGCAAGCTGCGGGATCTGCCGCAATCCCTGAAGGAAGTGCTGGAGCGAATTCCGGCCCAGGCCCATCCGATGGACGTGATGCGCACCGGTTGCTCGTTCCTCGGCAACATCGAGCCGGAGAAGGACTTCTCCCAGCAGCACGATGTCACCGACCGCCTGCTGGCGGCCTTCCCGGCGATCATGTGCTACTGGTACCGCTTCAGTCATGAAGGCGTGCGCATCAACTGCGTCAGCGACGAGCAGACCATTGGTGGTCACTTCCTGCACCTGCTGCACGGCAAGAAGCCCAGCGACTTGCACGTCAAGGTGATGAACGTCTCGCTGATTCTCTACGCCGAGCACGAGTTCAACGCCTCCACCTTCACTGCCCGGGTCTGTGCCTCGACCCTGTCGGACTTGTACTCGTGCATCACCGCCGCCATCGGTTCGCTGCGTGGCCCGCTGCACGGTGGCGCCAACGAAGCGGCCATGGAGCTGATCGAGCGCTTCCACAGCCCCGAAGAGGCGACCGCCGAACTGCTGCGGATGCTGGAGCGCAAGGACAAGATCATGGGCTTTGGCCACGCGATCTACAAAGACAGCGACCCGCGCAACGAGGTGATCAAGGGCTGGTCGAAGAAGCTGGCTGACGAAGTCGGTGACAAGGTGCTGTTCCCGGTGTCCGAAGCCATCGACAAGACCATGTGGGAGCAGAAGAAGCTGTTCCCCAACGCCGACTTCTACCACGCCTCGGCGTACCACTTCATGGGCATCCCGACCAAGCTGTTCACCCCGATCTTCGTCTGCTCGCGCCTGACCGGCTGGGCCGCCCACGTGTTCGAGCAGCGGGGCAACAACCGCATCATCCGTCCAAGCGCCGAGTACATCGGCGTTGAACAGCGCAAGTTCGTGCCAATCGAACGCCGCTGACCGGGAGGGCGCCGGCACCGTGGCTTGAATGCTCCACACCTTTAGGAGCGAGCTTGCTCGCGATCGCGATGGATCAGCCGACAGCGATGTCGGATCGGATTCAGTCATCGCGAGCAAGCTCGCCCCACAAGGGATGGATGCCCATTCAGCCCCGTGCCGGACGCTCCCTTTGAAACTACCGTGATCGAGTCCCCTGACCATGAACACTGAATTTCGCAAGACGCTGCCCGGCAGCCAGCTGGACTATTTCGACGCCCGTGCGGCGGTCGATGCGCTGCAGCCCGGGGCCTACGACAGCCTGCCCTACACCTCCCGCGTACTGGCGGAAAACCTGGTGCGTCGCTGTGATCCGGCGACCCTCAACGCCTCCCTCGGGCAACTGATCGAACGCCGCGACGACCTGGACTTCCCGTGGTTCCCGGCCCGCGTGGTGTGCCACGACATCCTCGGCCAGACCGCGCTGGTGGACCTGGCCGGCCTGCGCGACGCCATCGCCGACCAGGGCGGTGACCCGGCCCTGGTCAACCCGGTGGTGCCGACCCAGCTGATCGTCGACCACTCCCTGGCCGTGGAATGCGGCGGTTTCGACCCGGACGCCTTCGACAAGAACCGCGCCATAGAAGACCGGCGCAACGAAGACCGTTTCCACTTCATCAACTGGACCAAGAAGGCCTTCAAGAACGTCGACGTGATCCCGCCGGGCAACGGCATCATGCACCAGATCAACCTGGAGAAAATGTCCCCGGTGATCCAGGTGCGCGACGGGGTGGCCTTCCCTGATACCTGCGTCGGCACCGACAGCCACACCCCTCACGTGGATGCCCTGGGCGTGATCGCCATCGGCGTCGGCGGCCTGGAAGCCGAGAACGTCATGCTCGGTCGCGCTTCGTGGATGCGCCTGCCGGAAATCATCGGCGTCGAGCTCACCGGCAAGCTGCAACCGGGGATCACCGCCACCGACATGGTGCTGGCGCTGACCGAGTTCCTGCGCAAGCAGAAAGTGGTCGGGGCCTGGCTGGAGTTCTTCGGCGCAGGCGCCGCGGCCCTGACCCTGGGCGACCGCGCCACCATCTCCAACATGGCCCCGGAATACGGCGCCACCGCGGCGATGTTCTACATCGACCAGCAGACCATCGACTACCTCAAGCTCACCGGTCGTGAAGACGAACAAGTGCGCCTGGTAGAGAGCTACGCCAAGCACACCGGCCTGTGGGCCGACAGCCTGAAGAGCGCGCGTTACGAGCGCGGCCTGCAGTTCGACCTGTCGTCGGTGGTGCGCAACATGGCCGGGCCGAGCAACCCCCACGCCCGGGTCGCCACCCGCGACCTGGCGGCCAAGGGCATTGCCGGGCAGTGGTCCGAAGTACCGGGGCAGATGCCCGACGGCGCGGTGATCATCGCCGCCATCACCAGCTGCACCAACACCAGCAACCCACGCAACGTGATCGCCGCCGGCCTGCTGGCGCGCAACGCCAACAAGCTGGGGTTGACCCGCAAGCCGTGGGTCAAGTCGTCCCTGGCCCCGGGTTCGAAAACCGTGGCCATGTACCTGGAAGAAGCCGGCCTGGGCCATGAGCTGGAGCAGCTTGGCTTTGGCGTGGTGGCCTTTGCCTGCACCACCTGCAACGGCATGTCCGGCGCCCTGGACCCGGTGATCCAGAAAGAGATCATCGATCGCGACCTGTACGCCACCGCCGTGCTGTCGGGCAACCGCAACTTCGACGGGCGCATCCACCCTTATGCCAAGCAGGCGTTCCTGGCTTCGCCGCCGCTGGTGGTGGCCTACGCGATTGCCGGCACCATCCGCTTCGATATCGAGAAGGACGTGCTGGGCCTGGATGCCGACGGCCGGGAAATCCGCCTCAAGGACATCTGGCCGAGCGACGAAGAGATCGACGCCGTGGTCAAGTCAGCGGTCAAGCCGGAGCAGTTCCGCAAGGTCTACATCCCGATGTTCGCCATCCACGAAGACACCGGCCCGAAAGTCGAGCCGCTGTACGACTGGCGCCCGCAGAGCACCTACATCCGCCGTCCGCCTTACTGGGAAGGGGCGCTGGCCGGGGAGCGCAGCCTCAAGGGCATGCGCCCGCTGGCAGTGCTGCCGGACAACATCACCACCGACCACCTGTCGCCGTCCAACGCCATCATGCTCGACAGTGCGGCGGGCGAGTACCTGGCGAAAATGGGCCTGCCGGAAGAGGACTTCAACTCCTACGCGACCCACCGTGGCGACCACTTGACCGCCCAGCGTGCGACCTTCGCCAACCCGAAACTGTTCAATGAAATGGTCCAGGAAAACGGCAAGGTCAAGCAGGGCTCCCTGGCGCGGATCGAGCCGGAAGGCAAAGTGACGCGGATGTGGGAAGCCATCGAAACCTACATGCAGCGCAAGCAGCCGCTGATCATCATTGCCGGCGCCGACTACGGCCAGGGTTCGTCCCGCGACTGGGCGGCCAAGGGCGTGCGCCTGGCGGGCGTGGAAGCCATCGTCGCCGAAGGCTTCGAGCGCATCCACCGCACCAACCTGGTGGGCATGGGCGTGCTGCCGCTGGAGTTCCTCGCGGGCACCGACCGCAAGACCCTGGGCATCGACGGCACTGAAACCTACGACGTGATCGGCGAACGCACGCCACGGGCGCAGTTGACCCTGGTGATCAACCGCCGCAACGGCGAGCGGTTGGAGGTGCCGGTCACCTGCCGCCTCGACACCGCCGAAGAAGTGTCGATCTACGAGGCGGGTGGGGTGCTGCAACGCTTCGCCCAGGACTTCCTGGAATCGGCCGTAGCCAGCTAAGCAACGTACCGGGGGCGGGCCGCAAGGCACCGCCCCCGGTCATTATCGGGACCTGAAATTCATGGCATTTGTAGCGCAGATCAAGATTCCCGCCACCTACATGCGTGGCGGCACCAGCAAGGGCGTGTTCTTCAACCTCAAGGACCTGCCCGAGGCGGCCCAGCTGCCGGGCGCGGCCCGCGATGCCCTGCTGTTGCGGGTGATCGGCAGCCCCGATCCCTATGACAAGCAGATCGACGGCATGGGCGGCGCCACCTCCAGCACCAGCAAGACGGTGATCCTGTCCAAGAGCATCAAGGCCGATCACGACGTCGACTACCTGTTCGGCCAAGTGGCCATCGACAAGGCCTTCGTCGACTGGAGCGGCAACTGCGGCAACCTCTCGGCGGCGGTCGGTTCGTTCGCCATCAGCAGCGGCCTGGTGGACCCGGCGCGCATTCCGCAGAACGGCGTGGCGGTGGTGCGTATCTGGCAGGCCAATATCGGCAAGAGCATCATCGCCCACGTGCCGATCACCAATGGCGAGGTTCAGGAAACCGGTGATTTCGAGCTGGATGGGGTGACCTTTCCGGCGGCCGAAGTGCAACTGGAGTTTCTCGATCCGGCGGCCGAGGAGGAGGGCGCCGGCGGTTCGATGTTCCCCACCGGCAACCTGGTGGACGATCTGGAAGTGCCCGGTGTCGGCACCTTCAAGGCGACCCTGATCAATGCCGGGATTCCAACGATCTTCGTCAACGCGGCGGACATCGGTTATCGCGGCACCGAACTGCAGGGCGACATCAATGGCGACCCCAAGGCCCTGGCGATGTTCGAGACCATCCGCGCCCACGGTGCCCTGCGCATGGGCCTGATTCAGCACCTGGACCAAGCCGCTCAGCGCCAGCACACGCCGAAGGTGGCCTTTGTCGCGCCGCCGGCGGATTACCAGGCCTCCAGCGGCAAGGCGATCAAGGCCGGGGACGTCGACCTGCTGGTGCGCGCCCTGTCCATGGGCAAGCTGCACCACGCGATGATGGGCACCGCCGCGGTCGCCATCGGCACCGCGGCGGCAATTCCGGGGACCCTGGTCAACCTGGCGGCCGGTGGTGGTGCGCGCAGCGCGGTGCGTTTTGGCCACCCTTCGGGCACCTTGCGCGTTGGCGCCGAAGCCACCCGGAACGGCGATGACTGGACCGTGGTCAAGGCCATCATGAGCCGCAGCGCGCGGGTGCTGATGGAAGGCTGGGTGCGAGTGCCTGGCGACAGTTTCTAAGCAGAGTAGTGTCGGTGGTGGTGGGACTTAAGGTGGCGCGGGAGCTTGCTCCCGCTCGGCCGCGTAGCGGTCGTAAGCCCTGAGTTCGCGATTGACCTGTTGCAACGCATGGACCGCCTTTGGGGCGGTTGTGCCACCCAGCGGGAGCAAGCTCCCTCGCCACCACCGCCAAGCGTGACGTTGTTATTGAATCGCTGAGCAGGCGCAGACCTGCGATGCCGTTATTGACCTGTACCCGAGGAATCACCGCTACCCACAACCTTGCAACAGGAGTGAAGCCCTCATGAGCGCCAACGTAGACCTGAACAACCGTCCCGAGTACGACCAGGTCCTGCAGGACATCGCCGACTATGTCCTGACCTATTCCATCGACTCCCAAGAAGCCCTCGACACCGCTCGCAACTGCCTGATGGACACCCTGGGCTGCGGCCTGCTGGCCTTGCGTTTTCCCGAATGCACCAAGCACCTGGGGCCATTCGTCGAAGGCACCGTGGTGCCCTTTGGTGCGCGGGTGCCCGGCACCAGCTACCGCCTCGACCCGGTAAAGGCGGCCTGGGACATCGGCTGCATCGTGCGCTGGCTGGACTACAACGACACCTGGCTGGCGGCCGAGTGGGGGCATCCTTCGGACAACCTCGGCGGGATTCTGGCGGTGGCCGATCACCTGTCGCAAAAGCGCGTGGCCAATGGCGAGGCGCCGCTGACCATGAGCGATGTGCTCAAGGCGATGATCATGGCTCATGAGATTCAGGGCGTGATGGCCCTGGAAAACTCCTTCAACCGCGTCGGGCTCGATCATGTGCTGCTGGTGAAAGTCGCCTCCACCGCCGTCTGCGCCCAACTGATGGGGGCCGATCGCGAGCAACTGCTGGCGGCGCTGTCCCAGGCCTTCGTCGATGGCCAGGCGCTGCGCACCTACCGTCATGCGCCGAATGCCGGTTCACGCAAATCCTGGGCGGCGGGGGATGCAACCAGTCGCGGGGTGCGCCTGGCGGATATCGCCCTGCGCGGCGAGATGGGCATTCCCGGGGTGCTCAGCGCGCCGCAGTGGGGCTTCTATGACGTGCTGTTCAGCCATACCAACAAGGACCTGGCGCTCAAGCCCGAGGGCCAGCGGCAGTTCAAGCTGGCGCAGGAATACGCCAGCTACGTGATGGAAAACGTGCTGTTCAAGATCAGCTTCCCGGCGGAGTTTCATGCGCAGACCGCGTGTGAGGCGGCGGTGATCCTGCATCCGAAAGTGCGCAATCGCCTGCACGAAATCGACCGCATCGTCATCACCACCCATGAGTCGGCGATCCGCATCATTTCCAAGGTCGGGCCGCTGGCCAATGCCGCCGATCGCGATCACTGCCTGCAATACATGACCGCCGTGCCCCTGGCCTTCGGCACCCTGGTGGCCGAGCACTATGAGGACGACTTTCACGCCGCGCACCCGATCATCGACCAGTTGCGCGAGAAGATGCAGATCGTCGAGGACCCGCGTTACACCCGGGAATACCTGGAAGCCGACAAGCGCTCGATCGCCAACGCGATCCAGGTGTTCTTCAAGGACGGCTCCAGCACTGAACAGGTGGCGGTGGAATACCCCATCGGCCACCGGCGCCGCCGCGCCGAAGGCATCCCGCTGCTGGAAGACAAGTTCAAGGCCAACCTGGCCACGCGCTTCACCGCCCAGCGCGCGACGCAGATTTTCCAGCTGTGCAAGGACCCGGCACGGCTGCAGGCGACGCCGGTGCACCGGTTCGTCGACCTGCTGGTGATCTGAGGCCGTTCCCTCTCTTGTAGGAGCGAGCCTGCTCGCGAAGCACGTCAAGGATGACGCGGACTTGCCGGGCGAACGGGGTGCCCTCAGAAGCATCGCGAGCAAGCACGCTCTTACGGATTTTCCTGGGGTTGGGCGGCTGTTTTGGACAGCCATTTATCCAGCGGCAATTTGGTGATGGCGAAGCCGCCGAGCAGGGTCGAGGCATACAGCAGCAGATCGCTGGACAGGCTCAGGCCTTCGTACCAGGCGCCGATGATCACTGCGAACACCGGGAAGATGATGAAGACGAAGGACAGGATCACCGGATTCAGGCGTTTGAGCAGGAAGAAGTACACGATAAACCCGCCCACCGAGGCGACCAGTCCCAGGTACAGCAGGGCGCCCCAGGAGCGGGGGCTGATGGCCGAGTAATCCGGATTTTCCATCCACAGGCCGGCCAGGCACAGCAGCAGGCCGGCGATGCCGATGGGCAGGGCGTTGTAGGTGATGACGCTGATGGCGCTCCCGTGTTTCTTGGTGACGACGTAGCACAAGGCATGCAGCAGCGCCGCGCCGAGAATCGCCAGCACTCCCGAGAGTTCGTTGTGATCGTTGAGCAGGCCCTGGCCGCGGATGATCTGGAACAGGCTGGCAAAGCCGACGGCGATGCCGAGTACCTGCGCCAGGTGGATTTTTTCCCGCAGCAGCAGGGCGGAAAAGATCAGGATGAACACCGGCATGCAGCTGAACAGCAGGGCGGTCAGTCCCGAGGACACGTGCACCTCGCCGTAGTTGAGCAAGGTATAGGGCAGGCTGAAATAGCACAGGGTGACGAACAGCAGGAAACCGCGGCTGCCCTTGGGGAACATCAGCGGCTCGCGGCGCAGCCAGGCAAAGCAGGCAAACAGCGGAAAGGCGATCAAGAAGCGCAGCCCGGCCGCGGTCAGGGGCGGCGTGCTGGCCACGGCCACCTTGATCCCCAGCCAGGTGGTGCCCCAGCTCAGGCAGACAATCAGGAACAGGGTGCAGGTCACCAGGGTGGCGAGCCAGTGGCGCGCAGGCACTTGAGCGGTCGGTGCTGCCGTGGTGGTTGTGGTCACGCTGACACTCCTTTCGTGATCGGTAATTGACACCTATATTGAGCGGGTCATTTCCGGTGATTGAACCTGTAAAGCACGTTATTGGGGTAAATGATGGCTGTCAAAGTAAGTATTGACATGGTGTCAATGTTGCGTTCCGCCTTGCACGAAGGGGCGGGGCCCAAGTACAAGCGCCTGGCCGACGCACTGGATCAGGGCATTGACCAGGGGCTGCTGGCCCCTGGCAGCAAGCTGTTTCCCCATCGGCAGCTGGCCGATCAACTGGGGGTGACCATTGGCACCATCAGTCGCGCCTATGCCGAGCTGGAGCGCATGGGGCAGGTGGTGGCGCGGGTCGGTGATGGCACCTACGTGCGTCAGGACGGCTTGCAGCGTTCGCGCGACGCCGGGTTTCGTCACGTCGGGGACGAGTCGCCCGCGCTGTTCGACATGAGCCGCAATACGCATATTCCCGGGGCGGAGAGCCGTTTGCTCGCTCAGGGCCTGCGGGCGCTGGCGGACGATCCCCAAGGGCTGCTGGAGGTGGCTCGCTACAGCCCGGAGGCCGGGCTGGCGCGCTATCGCGAGGCCGGCGCGAGCTGGCTGACCCAGGAAGGGTTACAGGTCGATGCCTCGCAGGTGATTTGCGTCAACGGCGCCCAGCACGGCTTGCATATCGCCCTGCTGGCGCTGCTCAAGGCCGGGGATACCCTGGCCACCGAGCACCTGACCTATCCGGGCCTGATCAGTACCGCACGGATGCAGGGGATCAAGTTGCTGGGCCTGCCCATGGATGAGCAGGGGCTGCTGCCCGAGGCGCTGGAAGAGGCATGCCGGCATCATCGGCTGGCGGCCCTGTATTGCACGCCGACCTTGCAGAACCCCAGCACCGCGGTGCAGTCCGCGGCGCGCCGGGAGGCGATCGCCGACGTCTGTCGGCGGCACAACCTGTTGATTCTGGAGGACGAAACCCACGCGGTGCTGATGGCCCGGCGGCCGGCGCCGCTGGCGCATTTTGCCCCTGAGCGCACGGTGCTGATCAGCAGCTTGAGCAAGGCAGTGGCCGCGGGGTTGCGGGTCGGTTTCCTGTGCGGGCCGGCGCCGCTGGTGGGACGATTGGCCGCCGCGCTGCGGGCGACCTGCTGGATGGCCACGCCACTCGCCCTGGAGCTGGCTGCCGGTTGGATCGACAACGGTATTGCCGAACGCCTGCGTCAGCAGCAAATGCTCGAGATCACCCGGCGCAAGGGGTTGGTGGCGGGGCTGCTACAGGGGTTGCAATGGCGCAGTCCAGAGGCCTGCCCGCATTTCTGGATCCGCGTTCCCGAGCCCTGGCGGGCCTCGGAGATCGAGGCGCACCTGAAGCAGCAGCACTATCTGGTGGCCACTGCCGAGACATTTGCCGTGGGTCAGGCGGCGGTGCCGCAGTTCATTCGTGCCAGTGTCTGCAACACCACGGCCGATGATCGGAAACTGACCGAGGGCTTTGCTGCCCTGGCGACGGCGTTACGCCAGGAGCGCGGATTGCCGGGGTGGTGACGGGGTGATGGGGGCAAGCCTTGTGGCAGGGACGATTCCTTGCCACATCGGGCGGGCTGAAGCCGTGGCGCGGCCTACTTGAAGCGGCGCTCCACGCCTTTTTCCACGAGGATCTTGGCCGAGATCTCTTCCACCGAGAAATGCGTGGAGTTGATATGGGGAATGTTTTCGCGGCGGAACAGGTTCTCCACTTCGCGCACTTCGAACTCGCACTGGGCGTAGCTGGAGTAGCGGCTGTTGGGCTTGCGCTCGTTGCGGATCGCGGTGAGGCGGTCGGGGTCGATGGTCAGGCCGAACAGCTTGTGCTTGTGGGCGCGCAGGGCATTGGGCAGTTGCAGGCGCTCCATGTCTTCTTCGGTCAGCGGGTAGTTGGCCGCGCGGATGCCGAATTGCATGGCCATGTACAGGCAGGTTGGGGTCTTGCCGCAGCGCGACACGCCCACCAGGATCAGGTCGGCCTTGTCGTAGTAGTGGGTGCGGGCGCCGTCGTCGTTGTCCAGGGCGAAGTTCACCGCCTCGATCCGCTCCATGTAGTTGGAGTTGTGGCCAATGGAATGGGACTTGCCGACGGAGTAGGAGGAGTGCTCGCTGAGCTCCTGTTCCAGGGGCGCGAGGAAGGTCGAGAAGATGTCGATCATGAAACCATTGGAGGTCGCGAGAATCTCACGAATGTCCTGATTGACGATGGTGTCGAAAATGATCGGCCGATGGCCGTCTTTTTCGGCGGCCATATTGATTTGTTGTACCATGGCCCGCGCTTTTTCCATGCTGTCGATGTACGGCCGCGTGAATTTGCTGAAGGTAATGTTTTCGAACTGCGCCAACAGGCTCTGGCCGAGGGTTTCCGCTGTGATACCGGTACCGTCGGAAATAAAGAAAGCAGATCGTTTCATTTGCGGCTTGGGCCTTAAGCTAGTGACGATTCTTGGATATGATAGGCGCGATTTGTCGGCCGGGAATGGCCCGCATTCTCACTTATTTTCCAGGTCCAGGCCATATAGCGGGCAAACGCTCCCCCGAGCAGCCGGCTTCTGAGCTTTTCCAACACAGTTAGTGGAGAGATCACCTTGGTAGAGTACGTAGTTTCCCTCGATAAGCTCGGCAAACACGATGTTGAGCATGTGGGGGGCAAGAACGCATCCCTGGGCGAGATGATCAGCAACCTCGCAGGTGCGGGCGTATCGGTCCCTGGTGGCTTTGCCACGACAGCTCAGGCTTATCGTGATTTTCTTGAGTTGAGCGGTCTGAACGACCAGATCCATGCCGCCCTCGATGCGCTGGATGTCGATGACGTCAACGCCCTGGCCAAGACCGGCGCGCAGATCCGTCAATGGATCATGGAAGCCGAGTTCCCCGAGCGCCTGAACACCGAGATTCGTACCGCCTTCGCCGCGCTGTCGGCCGGCAATCCGGAAATGGCCGTGGCCGTGCGTTCCTCGGCCACCGCCGAAGACTTGCCGGACGCCTCCTTCGCTGGCCAGCAGGAAACCTTCCTCAACATCCGTGGCGTGGACAACGTGATCCGTGCCGCCAAGGAAGTGTTTGCCTCCCTGTTCAACGATCGCGCCATTTCCTACCGCGTACACCAGGGTTTCGACCACAAGCTGGTGGCCCTGTCTGCCGGTGTGCAGCGCATGGTGCGTTCGGAAACCGGCACTGCCGGCGTGATGTTCACCCTCGACACCGAATCGGGCTTCCGTGACGTGGTGTTCATCACCGGTGCCTATGGCCTGGGTGAAACCGTGGTCCAGGGCGCGGTCAACCCGGACGAGTTCTACGTCCACAAGAACACCCTTGAAGCCGGCCGTCCGGCCATCCTGCGCCGCAACCTGGGCAGCAAGGCGATCAAGATGATCTACGGCGACGAGGCCAAGGCCGGTCGCTCGGTGAAGACCGTGGACGTGGACGCGGCCGATCGCGCACGTTTCTGCCTGACCGACGCCGAAGTCAGCGAGCTGGCCAAGCAGGCGATGATCATCGAGAAGCACTACCAGTGCCCGATGGATATCGAGTGGGCCAAAGATGGCGACGACGGCAAGCTGTACATCGTCCAGGCCCGTCCGGAAACCGTGAAGAGCCGTACCCAGGCCAACGTCATGGAACGCTACCTGCTCAAGGAAACCGGCACCGTCCTGGTGGAAGGCCGTGCCATCGGCCAGCGCATCGGCGCCGGCAAGGTGCGGATCATCAAGGACGTTTCCGAGATGGACAAGGTCCAGGCCGGCGACGTGCTGGTTTCCGACATGACCGACCCGGACTGGGAGCCAGTGATGAAGCGCGCCAGCGCCATCGTCACCAACCGTGGCGGTCGTACCTGCCACGCGGCGATCATCGCTCGTGAACTGGGGATTCCGGCGGTAGTGGGTTGTGGCAACGCCACCGAGCTGCTCAAGGATGGCCAGGGCGTGACCGTTTCCTGCGCCGAAGGCGACACCGGCTTGATCTTCGAAGGCGAACTGGGTTTCGACATCAAGCAGAACTCGGTAGACGCCATGCCGGAACTGCCGTTCAAGATCATGATGAACGTCGGCAACCCGGACCGCGCCTTTGACTTCGCCCAGTTGCCGAACGCCGGCGTGGGCCTGGCCCGCCTGGAGTTCATCATCAACCGCATGATCGGCGTGCACCCCAAGGCGCTGCTGAACTACGCCGGGCTGCCGCAAGAGATCAAGGACAGCGTCGACAAGCGTATTGCCGGCTACCATGATCCTGTGGATTTCTACGTCGACAAGCTGGTGGAAGGCATCAGCACCCTGGCTGCGGCGTTCACTCCGAAGAAGGTCATCGTGCGTCTGTCGGACTTCAAGTCCAACGAATACGCCAACCTGATCGGCGGCAAGCTCTACGAGCCGGAAGAAGAGAACCCGATGCTGGGCTTCCGTGGCGCCTCGCGCTACATCAGCGAATCCTTCCGTGACTGCTTCGAACTCGAATGCCGTGCGCTGAAACGCGTGCGCAACGAGATGGGCCTGACCAACGTCGAAATCATGGTGCCGTTCGTGCGCACCTTGGGCGAAGCCAGCCAAGTGGTTGATCTGCTGGCTGAAAATGGCCTCAAGCGCGGCGAAAACGGTCTGCGCGTGATCATGATGTGCGAACTGCCTTCCAACGCCATCCTGGCTGAGGAATTCCTCGAGTACTTCGATGGTTTCTCCATCGGCTCCAACGACCTGACCCAACTGACCCTGGGCCTGGACCGTGACTCGGGGATCATCGCCCACCTGTTCGACGAGCGTAATCCTGCGGTCAAGAAGCTGCTGGCCAATGCCATCGCCGCCTGCAACAAGGCCGGCAAATACATCGGCATCTGCGGCCAGGGACCTTCGGACCACCCGGACCTGGCCAAGTGGCTGATGGAGCAGGGCATTGAAAGCGTCTCGCTGAACCCGGACTCGGTGCTGGAAACCTGGTTCTTCCTGGCCGAAGGTCAGGGCGCGGCGTAATCGGTGAACGAAGAGCCGGTCGCGCTTGGGCGGACCGGCTCTTGAAGATTCAAGCAGGGCGTGCTTCTTCTGGATGCCGCCCTTTTTTGTGCAAGAAGAATATGCAAAGCAGCAGCAACCTATTTCCCGTCGCCTTGATCAGTGCCGAGCGTCGAGGCGACCTCAGCGAAGATGTCTATCGCTTGAAACCCGGCAACAGTCCGGACCCTTCGGTCGAACTGGCCGTGACCCGCCTGGGGCTGGCGGATGAGCCGCAAGCCCGGGGCGTGCCTGTGGTTCTGCTCCACGGCAGCTTTTCCAACCGGCGCTTCTGGTATTCGCCCAAGGGCGTGGGCCTTGGCGCCTACCTGGCCCGTGCCGGTTTCGATGTGTGGATTCCCGAGATGCGCGGCCATGGCTTGTCGCGCCGCAATGCCGACTACCGCAAGAACCGGGTGGCCGACTATGCGCGCTACGATCTGCCGGCGATTGCCGCCTTTGTCCGTGAGCAAAGCGCCCAGATTCCCCACTGGATCGGTCATTCCCTGGGGGGCACTACCCTGGCGGCGGCGCTGGGCGGGCAGTACCTGGGCGAGGCGGGGGTGGCTTCGGCGGCGTTTTTCGGAACCCAGATCAGTCGGACCTACTGGCCGTTGAAAATCCCCATGGTGGAATGGGGCGGGCGCCTGCTCATCAAGCGCTTTGCCCAATTGTCCGGTTCTCGGCTCAAGCGCGGGCCGGAAGACGAGCCTATTGGCCTGGCCCTGGAAAGCATGCGCTGGCACGGCCTGTTCGGTCGCTTTGGCGATGCCGACAAGGACTGGTGGGCGGGGCTGGCGCAGGTGACGGTGCCGGTACTGGCGGTCAGTGCCGCCGGGGATCATCAGGATCCGACCTGGGCCTGTCGCAAGTTGTTCGATCAGTTGGCCAGTGAGCAGAAACAATTTATCTGCCTGGGGCGTGAGCTAGGGTTCAGTAGCAATTTCGGCCATGTCGAGATGCTGGTGAGCAAGCCGGCGCAGGCCGAGGTCTGGCCATTGGTGGCGCGCTGGCTCCAGGATCAGCAGACGCCGTTGCTGGCTTCTGCTGGCGAATAGGTGGCTGAGGTTTGAAGCGAGGGCTCTGACAAGGGCATTTCGTTGGATAGCGCTTGCGGCTAAGATATGACGCATTGTGCTGTTCTGGTCACATTCAGTTATTGAGTCGACTTTCCGTTCAGGTGGCATGGCTGCAGATGCGCGACAGGCTGATCTGCTGCTTTGAGGGGCAGGTTAAACCTCGGCTTGCCGGACTCGTATGTCCAGAATGGCCCCCTGAAATGGCCGATACCTTCGATCGTGTTCTTTCTGCTACAGGAGTTTCTCGATGAATCATTACCTCACTCCCGACCTGTGCGACGCCTATCCGGACCTGGTGCAGGTGGTTGAACCCATGTTCAGCAACTTCGGCGGTCGCGATTCCTTTGGTGGTGAAATCGTCACCATCAAGTGCTTCGAGGACAACTCGCTGGTCAAGGAGCAAGTGGAGCTCAAGGGACACGGCAAGGTGCTGGTGGTCGATGGCGGCGGTTCCCTGCGCCGTGCGCTGCTGGGAGACATGCTGGCCGAGAAGGCGGTGAAAAATGGCTGGGAAGGCCTGGTGATCTACGGGTGCATCCGTGATGTGGATGTCATCGCCCAGACCGATCTCGGGGTTCAGGCCCTGGCCAGTCATCCGATGAAGACTGACAAGCGCGGCATCGGCGATCTCAATGTGGCAGTGACCTTTGCCGGTGTGACTTTCCGTCCGGGTGAATATGTCTACGCCGACAACAACGGCGTGATCGTCTCGCCAAGCCCACTGAAGATGCCTGAATAAACCATTGGCCTGACAAGGGATGAGGATGTTCGAGGAAGACAACGCGCAATGGGGGCTGGTGCATGCCCTGGTGCTGGATGGTGAAGGTGGTGCGCGTTCGATAGCCCGGACTGAGCTCGACGATCTGCAGCTGCAGGCCCATGAAAGCCTGTGGCTGCACTGGGATCGCAGTCATCCGCAAACCCAGACCTGGCTGCGCCGCTCCAGCGGCCTGAGCGAATTCAGCTGTGATCTGCTGCTGGAGGAAAATACCCGGCCGCGCCTGCTGTCCTTGCCCGACTCGGAGTTGCTGCTGTTCTTGCGCGGCATCAATCTCAATCCGGGGGCCGAGCCTGAGGATATGGTGTCGGTGCGGATCTTCGCCTCTTCCAAGCGGGTGATTTCCCTGCGTCTGCGGCCTTTGCGCGCCACTGACGAGCTTTTGCTGCAACTGACCGAAGGCAAGGGGCCGAAAACCGCTGCCGAACTGCTCCTTTATATGGCCGAGTATCTGACCCATAAAGTGCAGCATCTGGTCAGCGACTTGTCTGAAGTGGTCGATGTCGAAGAAGAAAAACTGGATGCCGACGAACGGTATACCCCGGAGCACGGCAGCATTTTGCAGATCCGACGCCGGGCTGCCGGGCTGAAGCGGTTTCTGGCTCCGCAACGGGATATTTTTGCCCAGTTGAGTCGGATAAAACTGCCCTGGTTTGCCGTCGACGATGGTGACTACTGGAATGAGTTGCACAACAGCCTGACCCGCTACCTGGAAGAGCTGGAACTGACCCGAGAGCGCGTGGGGCTTGTGCTGGAGGCCGAAGACCGGCGCTTGAGCGTGCGCATGAACCGCACCATGTACCGCTTCGGGATCATCACCGGGATCTTCCTGCCCATGAGTTTTCTCACCGGTCTTCTGGGGATCAACGTCGGCGGGATTCCGTTCTCCGCGAGCCCCTATGGATTCATCATCGCCTGCCTGCTGCTGGTGGCGGTGGCCCTCGGACAATGGTGGTTGTTCCGCCGTTTGCGCTGGGTGTGATGATGCGTCATGTGACCCGAATAAAACTGACCGCGTCTTTTCCAGACATCACCAGAGGTGCGTATGCACGATCCGTTTGAACAGTCTTTGCGTGACATGCTCAAAGCCTCGCCATCGAGCCGCGATGATGACGCCTGCCTGGGCCGCGTACTGAAAACCGCCAACCGCCAGGTGGGGGCGGGGGATCTGTTCAGCTTGCTGGGCCGCTGGCTGCCGGCGCTGATGATCGCCTTGAATAATGGATCGGCCCATATCGCGCCGGTATCCCGTCGTAAACCTTCTGCTCGCACTGCTGATAAGGCTGATTGAATATGGAACTTGATCTCTGGACGCAGAGCCTCGTCACGGCGATGACTGCCTTGTGGACCAAGGTGGCGAACTTCATTCCGAACCTGTTCGGCGCGTTGGTGGTGCTGTTGCTGGGCTTCGTGGTGGCCAAGCTGCTGGACACCCTGCTGTCGAAATTGCTGGCCAAGCTGGGTCTGGACCGTCTGATGGGCGGTACCGGCTTGACCAAATTGCTGTCCCGCGCGGGACTGCAGGTGCCGATCTCCACCTTGATCGGCAAGATTGTCTACTGGTTCGTCCTGCTTATATTTCTGGTATCTGCTGCTGAATCCCTGGGCCTTGAGCGAGTTTCGGCTACGCTCGACATGCTTGCGCTGTATTTGCCGAAGGTTTTCGGTGCTGCGCTGGTGCTGTTGGTGGGGGTTCTGTTGGCGCAACTGGCCAACGGCCTGGTGCGCGGAGCAGCGGAAGGCGTAGGTCTGGATTACGCCAGTGGCCTGGGGCGCATTGCCCAGGGGCTGGTGATCATCATCAGTATTTCCGTGGCGATCAGTCAGTTGGAGGTCAAAACCGACCTGCTCAACCATGTGATCGTCATCGTATTGATTACCGTTGGTCTGGCCGTTGCGCTGGCCATGGGGTTGGGAAGCCGGGAAATTGCCGGGCAGATTCTTGCGGGAATCTATGTGCGTGAGTTGTACCAGGTTGGGCAACAAGTACGTGTTGGTGAGGTCGAAGGCCAGATCGAAGAGATTGGCACGGTTAAAACTACATTGCTGACCGAGGAGGGTGAGCTAGTCTCTCTGTCCAATCGGATCCTGCTGGAGCAGCATGTAAGTAGCCGCTAACCCGGCAAACCCTGCTAATGTATGCCGCCGCAAAATGCCCTCACCGGGCAGCGGCGGACATTGACCTGACTGTCGGCACGACTCGTTTTGAATAAAACCCAATCGCTATCCACGCGCTATGACCCCCGTGAGCTCTCTGATGAGGAGTTGGTTGCGCGCTCACATACGGAGCTGTTTCACGTAACACGCGCCTATGAAGAGTTGATGCGACGCTATCAGAGGACCCTATTTAATGTTTGTGCACGTTATCTGGGGAACGATCGGGATGCGGATGATGTCTGTCAGGAAGTGATGTTGAAGGTGCTGTATGGCCTTAAGAACTTTGAGGGTAAATCGAAGTTCAAGACATGGCTATATAGCATCACGTACAACGAATGCATCACGCAGTATCGCAAGGAGCGGCGCAAGCGTCGGTTGATGGACGCTTTAAGTCTTGACCCCCTCGAGGAGGCCTCTGAAGAGAAGGCGCCAAAACCAGAGGAAAAGGGCGGACTTGACCGCTGGTTGGTGCATGTGAACCCGATTGACCGGGAAATTCTGGTGCTACGATTTGTCGCAGAGCTGGAGTTCCAGGAGATCGCAGACATCATGCACATGGGGTTGAGTGCTACAAAAATGCGTTACAAACGTGCTCTTGATAAATTGCGTGAGAAATTTGCAGGCATTGCTGAAACTTAGTTCGGCGCAAATATCTCTTACGTCTAGGTGAGTTCTGATAGACTTACCGCCGAGTTGTCCCCCGGTATGTGGGACTGCTTTACAATCACCAGATGGGGATTTAACGGATGAAACTGAAAAACACCTTGGGCATTGCCATTGGTTCTATTGTTGCCGTGACTTCGTTCGGCGTTCTGGCGCAAGGCCAAGGCGCGGTCGAGGGTGAACTGTTTTACAAAAAACAGTACAACGACAGCGTTAATCACGTTGAAGACGGCTTCAACCCAGGCGCATCGATCGGTTACTTCCTGACCGACGACCTGTCGTTGAACGCTACCTACGACAAGACCAACCACACCCGTTCTAACGACGGTACTGGTAACCAGAAGATCAAAGGCGACAACTTCGGCCTGAACGCTCAGTACCACTTTGGTACCGTGGGTGACGCTCTGCGTCCATACGTTTCCGGCGGTGTTGCTCACAAGAGCATGACCAACGTGATCGCTGACGGTCACAGCGGCCGCGACCAGTCGACTTTCCTGACTGCAGGCGCTGGTGTTAAGTACTACTTCACCGACAACCTGTTCGCTCGTGCCGGCGTTGAAGCTGACTACAAGCTGGACAACGGCAAGTGGGACTACGCTCCTACTATCGGCCTGGGTGTGAACTTCGGTGGCAGCGGCGGCAAAGTTGCTCCAGCTCCTGCTCCAGCACCGGCTCCAGCTCCAGAACCAGCTCCAGAAGCTCCAGTTGCTGAAGTTGTTCGTGTTGAGCTGGACGTGAAGTTCGACTTCGACAAGTCGGTCGTCAAGCCTAACAGCTACGCTGACATCAAGAACCTCGCTGACTTCATGAAGCAGTACCCACAGACCACCACCGTTGTTGAAGGTCACACTGACTCCGTCGGTCCTGACGCTTACAACCAGAAGCTGTCTGAGCGTCGTGCAAACGCCGTTAAACAAGTTCTGGTCAACCAGTACGGCGTTGGCGCTAACCGCGTTCAATCCGTTGGTTACGGTGAGTCCCGCCCAGTTGCCGACAACGCAACTGAAGCTGGTCGCGCTATCAACCGTCGCGTAGAAGCCTCGGTTGAAGCTCAAGCTAAGTAATTAGCCTTGTAGCTTGGAAAAACCCGGCCTAGGCCGGGTTTTTCTTTGCCTGCGATTTGTCCGGCCAGAGCCTCGACTCAGGCTTGGCCGACGCAGACTTCAAGGGCGGACGCCGTGGCCGCCACAGCCCCAATCACCAGGATCGCCGGGCTTTTGAGCGCAAAGCGCTGGGCGTCCCGTTCCATCCCCGCCAGATCGCTGCGACATTCCCGCTGTTCAGGCAGCGAGGCGTTTTCAATCATCGCCACCGGCGTATCGGCCGCCAGGCCGCCTTCACGCAATTGCTCGGCAATCTCCGCCAGCTTGGCCACGCCCATGTAGATCACCAAGGTCGTGCCGCCTTGCGCCAGGGCCTGCCAGTTCAGGCGGCTGTCATCCTGGGTGTGCGCGGTGACCAGGGTCACTCCCCGGGCGACGCCGCGCAGGGTCAGGGGAATCTCGCAGCGCGTGGCGCCCGCCAGCCCAGCGGTGATGCCATTGACCAGTTCCACCTCGATGCCCCGTTCCCTGAGCCACTGGGCTTCTTCGCCGCCGCGACCAAAGATGCACGGATCGCCGCCCTTGAGGCGCACCACGCAGCGCCCTTGCCGGGCATAGCGCAGCATCAGGCGATGAATGAAGGCTTGCGGGGTAGAGCGGCATCCTCCCCGTTTGCCGACGGCAATGACCCGTGCCCCGGGGCAGTGCGCCAGCACAGCGTGGTTCACCAGATCATCGATCAGCACCACCTCGGCCTCGCCAAGGGCACGCACCGCCTTGAGGGTCAACAGCTCCGGATCACCCGGTCCTGCGCCAACCAGCCAGACTTTTGCACTCATATTCACTCCTCACCCAGGGACGCTGGCAGGTTGCACTGCCGCCGCCAGCAGGCGCTTGATCTCCGGCACGCAGGAGCCACATTGGCTACCGCAACCCAATTGCTGTTTCAGTTGTTCAAGGTTCAAGCCTTCAGCGACACCGGCACAGACCGCCCGATAACCAACGTTCTTGCAGTTGCACAGGGTCCGTTCCCCTGTCCCGCCCAGGCCGCCGGCTTCCGGCGGGGCGCTCATCGGCGCCAGCAGCCAGCGGCGCAGTTGCTCATCGGCGCGGCCTTCGAGCCACAACTGCTGCAACCAGTGCTGGGCCAGGGTTTCCCCGGCCAGTCGGATCGCGGTGATCCGTCCTTGTTCGATACGCACGCGCTTGCCGATGGCTCGGCGCGGATCGTCGTAGGCCAGGACCGGCCCACCTTCCAGCCCCAACTGCTGGTCGATCAGCTTGAGCAATGCCGGCTGCGGCGCCTCCTGGTGGGCGGCGCGGATCACCAGGGCCGGACGCTCGCGACCGCTCAGGCTGAAGCTGACATAGGCAAAGGCTTCGCACAGGGGTCGCAGAACCTTGAAGTGGGCCTGTACCCCGCCTTCGATCAGGGCGAACAACTGCCAGGGCAACTGCACCGGTTCCAGGCGCACGCCGCTGTGCTTGAGCTCCGGCTGTTTTGACAGGGGATCGAAGGCCGGTTGAGTCACGGCGTTGACCCCGCCCTTGAGGAAGCGATCGCCCCAGTGCATCGGCAGGAACGCCTGGCCGGGGCGCACGCCGTCATCACTGGCGACGGCGACAATCACAGCGCCACGCCGACTTTTCAGGCTCACCAGATCGCCCTCGCGCAAGCGTTGCCGGCGCAACTCGTCCGGGTGCAGGCTCAGCAGCGCCTCGCTGACGTGGCCAAACAGTTGCGCCGCAGTGCCGGTGCGACTCATGCCGTGCCACTGGTCCCGCAGCCGGCCGGTGATCAGGGTCAGAGGGAAACGCGCGTCTCGCTGTTCCTTGGCGGCCACATAGGGATCGGCGATAAAGCGTGCACGGCCAGAGGCGGTGGGAAACACGCCGTCGCCATACAAGCGTGGCGTGCCCTGTGTCGCACCGGCGGGAAAGGGCCATTGCTGCGGGCCGAGGCGGTCGATCAGGTGGTGACTGAGGCCGGACAGATCCAGATCGCGGCCCTGAGTCAGGCCTTTGTACTCATCGAACAGCTGGGCCGCGCAATTGAAGTCAAACAGGCTCGGCTGGCCGGGACGCAGGCGGCGCTCCAGGCGTTGGGCGAAGTCCAGGGTAATGGCCCAGTCGGGCCGCGCCTCGCCGGGCGCGGGCACCGCCTGGCGCACGTGAGAAACCCGGCGTTCCGAGTTGGTCACCGTGCCTTCTTTCTCCCCCCAGCTGGCAGCGGGCAGCAGCAGGTCGGCAAAGGCCGCGGTTTCCGTGGTGGCAAAAGCTTCCTGCAGGACCACGAAAGGGCAGGCTTGCAGCGCCGCTCGCACCGTATTCTGGTCCGGTAGCGACTGCGCCGGGTTGGTGCAGGCGATCCACAGGGCCTTGATCCGCCCACTGCGCAATTGTTCAAACAACTCGATGGCGCTCAACCCGGGGCGTGCGGGCAACTGCTCCACGCCCCAGTAGGCGGCGACTTCTGCGCGATGCTCGGGATCGGTGGCCTCCCGGTGCCCGGGGAGCAGGTTGCTCAGGCTGCCGGTTTCGCGCCCGCCCATGGCATTGGGCTGACCGGTGAGGGAGAAGGGGCCGGCGCCGGGGCGGCCGATCTGCCCGGTGGCCAGGTGCAGATTGATCAGCGCGCTGTTTTTTGCGCTGCCGGCGCTGGACTGATTCAAACCCATGCACCACAGGGACAGAAAACTCGTCGCGTTGCCGATCCATTGCGCGCATTGCTGCAATTGTTCGACGCTGATCCCGCACAGCTGCGCCACCATCGGCGGGGTGTAGTCGCGGACCAGGGCCTTGAGCTCGGCCAGGCCCTCGGTGTGCTCGCGGATGAAGTCGCGGTCGATCCAGTCTTCCCACAGCAGTAAATGGAGGAGGCCGTGGAACAGGGCCACGTCGGTGCCGGGCAGGATCGCCAGGTGCAGGTCGGCCAGGTCGCAGGTATCGGTGCGACGCGGGTCGATCACCAGCACTTTCATCTGCGGGCGCCGGCTTTTGGCCTGTTCCAGGCGTCGGA
Organism: Pseudomonas sp. Os17; assembly: GCF_001547895.1. Lineage (NCBI taxonomy): Bacteria > Pseudomonadati > Pseudomonadota > Gammaproteobacteria > Pseudomonadales > Pseudomonadaceae > Pseudomonas > Pseudomonas sp. Os17. The sequence continues at coordinate 2,058,480 of NZ_AP014627.1, forward strand.
ACAGCACCGGATGGGCGTAGGCCATGTTGCTGCCGACGATCATCACGCAATCGCTCAGTTCCAGGTCCTCATAGCTGCAGGGCGGTGCATCGGCCCCCAGGCTGCGCTTGTAGCCCACCACCGCCGAGGACATGCACAGCCGCGAATTGCTGTCGATGTTGTTGGTGCCCACCAGGGCCCGGGCCAGCTTGTTGAAGGCGTAGTAGTCCTCGGTCAGCAACTGCCCGGAGATGTAGAACGCCACGCTGTCCGGGCCGTGCTCGGCGATGGTTTGGGCAAATACCCCGGCGGCATGTTCCAGGGCGCTGTCCCAGTCACAGCGGCTGCGGGCCAGATCCTTGCCCAGGCGCAGCTCCGGGTACAGGGCGCGGGCACCGGGGTCGCCGGTCAGGTGCAGGCTGGCGCCCTTGCTGCACAGCTTGCCGAAGTTGGCCGGGTGCGTCGGATCGCCGCTGACTCCGAGGATCTGCCGGCCGTCATGCTCGATCAGCACGCCGCAGCCGACTCCGCAGTAGCAACAGGTCGAGGCCGTGCTCTGGCGCGACATCACCCGGCATCCCGCAGGATCAGTTGCACCCGGCCAGCTTCCACCCGTGCCTGATGCCGGTGGGCACAACCGATGTCCGGTGCCTGGGCCTCGCCGGACTCCAGGTCGATCTGCCAGTTGTGCAGGGGGCAGGCCACGCGCTTGCCGTAGATCAGCCCCTGGGACAGCGGGCCGCCCTTGTGCGGACAGCGATCGTCCAGGGCGAAGACCTGATCGTCGCCGGTACGAAAAATCGCGATATCGCCCCGGGGCCCCTTGATCACGCGTGAGCCCAGGGCATTGATCTCTTCCAGGGCGCAGATATCCAGCCAGTTCATGCCGGCACCTCCAGTTGTTTCACGGGGATCGATTCGTACTCTTTTTTCAGCTGCGGCTCGGCCAGGCGCTGTTGCCATGGGTCCTGCTCGAAGGACAGGGCGAACTGCAAGCGCTCGTTCAGTGCCTTGCGCCGCTCGGGGTCCTCCAGCACGGCCTTTTTCACGTGCTCCATGCCGACCCGTTGCAGGTAGTGCACGGTGCGTTCGAGGTAGAAGGCTTCTTCGCGGTACAGCTGGAGGAACGCGCCGTTGTACTCGCGCACCTCTTCGGCGGTCTTGAGCTTGACGAAAAACTGCGCCACCTCGGTCTTGATCCCGCCGTTGCCGCCGATGTACATCTCCCAGCCGGAATCGACGCCGATGATCCCGACGTCCTTGATCCCGGCTTCCGAGCAGTTGCGCGGGCAGCCGGACACCGCCAGCTTGACCTTGTGCGGCGACCACATGTTGAACAGGTCGTGCTCCAGCTCGATGCCCAGCTGGGTGGAGTTCTGCGTGCCGAAGCGGCAGAACTCGCTGCCGACGCAGGTCTTCACGGTGCGGATGGACTTGCCATAGGCGTGGCCGGACGGCATGTCCAGGTCCTTCCAGACCCCGGGCAAGTCCTCCTTGCGAATGCCCAGCAGGTCGATGCGCTGGCCGCCGGTGACCTTGACCATGGGCACCTGGTACTTGTCGGCCACGTCGGCGATGCGCCGCAGTTCGGAGGGATTGGTCACCCCGCCCCACATCCGCGGCACCACCGAATAGGTGCCGTCCTTCTGGATATTGGCGTGGGCCCGTTCGTTGATCAGCCGCGATTGCGGATCGTCCCGGGCTTCCCCCGGCCAGGTGGAAATCAGGTAGTAGTTCAGCGCCGGGCGGCAAGTGGCGCAGCCGTTGGCGGTGCGCCAGTTGAGGTAGCTCATGGTGCTGGCGATGGTCAGCAGGTGCTGCTCGCGGATCGCCTGGCGGATCTGCCCGTGGTTCAGGTCGCTGCAGGCGCAGATGGCTTTTTCGCTTTTCGGCTTGACGTCCGCCGCGCCGCCCACGGTATTGATCAGGATCTGTTCCACCAGGCCGGCACAGGAGCCGCAGGAGCTGGCGGCCTTGGTGTGTTTCTTGACCTCGTCGACGCTGAACAGCCCCTGTTCCTGGATGGCCTTGACGATGGTGCCCTTGCACACCCCGTTGCAGCCGCAGACTTCGGCGCTGTCGGTCATGCTCATGGCCTTGTCCTGGCCCTGATGGCCGACATCGCCCAGCGCCTGCTCGCCGAACATCAGGTGATCGCGGATTTCGCCGATGGCGTGCTGCTCGCGGATCTGCCGGAAGTACCAGCCGCCGTCCGCGGTGTCGCCATACAGGCAGGCGCCCACCAGCACGTCGTCCTTGATCACCAGCTTCTTGTACACCCCGCCAATGGGGTCGGCGAGGGTGATTGTTTCGGTGCCGTCGCCGCCCATGAAATCCCCGGCGGAAAACAGATCGATGCCGGTGACCTTCAACTTGGTCGAGGTCACCGAGCCCTGGTAGCGGGCGAAGCCCAGCTGGGCCAGGTGATTGGCGCAGACCTTGGCCTGTTCGAACAGCGGCGCCACCAGGCCGTAGGCGATGCCGCGGTGGCTGGCGCACTCGCCGAGGGCGTAGATGCGCGGGTCGAAGGTTTGCAGGGTGTCGTTGACCAGGATCCCGCGGTTGCACGGCAGGCCGGCCCGTTCCGCCAGCTCGGTGTTGGGGCGGATCCCGGCAGCCATCACCACCAGGTCGGCGGGGATGATGTCGCCATTGTTGAACTGCACCGACCCGACCCGGCCGTTGCCGGCATCGATCAGCGCCTGGGTCTGCTCGCTCAGGCGGAATTTCAGGCCTCGGCTTTCCAGGGCGCTCTGCAGCAACTGGCCGCTGGTCTGGTCCAGTTGCCGCTCCAGCAGCCACTGGCCAATGTGCACCACGGTCACGTCCATGCCCCGCAGCTTGAGGCCGTTGGCGGCTTCCAGGCCCAGCAGGCCGCCGCCGATCACCACCGCGTGCTGGTGGGTCCTGGCGGCGTCGATCATGGCCTGGGTGTCGGCGATATCGCGGTAGCCGATCACGCCCTGCAGGTCCTTGCCGGGAATCGGCAGGATAAAGGGCGTGGAACCGGTGGCGATCAGCAGGCGATCGTACTCGGCTTGGCTGCCGTCGTCGGCGATCACCCGGCGCTTGATCCGGTCGATTTCCACCACCTTGCGATTGAGCAGCAGCTTGATGTTGTGCTCCAGGTACCAGTCCAGGTCGTTGAGGACGATGTCCTCGAACGTCTGCTCGCCAGCCAGCACCGGTGACAGCAGGATGCGGTTGTAATTGGTGTGGGGCTCGGCGCCGAACACGGTGATGTCGTACAACTCGTCGCTCAGCTTGAGCAGTTCTTCCAGGGTGCGGACCCCGGCCATGCCGTTGCCGATCATCACCAGTTTGAGTTTTTTCATGGGCTTCTCCGGGGCCAGGCAGGTTCAGTGGGGCCTGGCTCGACAAACTGCGCGCAAACAAAAAAGGCGTCCCGTCAGTGGCCTGACGAGGACGCCTTTGTCCGATCCCGTTCTCTCGGGAAGCCGGCCTTCGTCGTTGAAGGCCAGGCTTGATGTCTGTTGCCTGATGTCATGCAGCGCTTGTGCCAGGTTGTCGAGGGCGCGGTTTTATCGGGCCCTGGTGACGATTCTGTGCCGACCGAGTCCGGCTGGCGCACCGAATCGAGGCGTCACGCCCTCTTTCGGCTCTTTGCGGCGGCTGTTGGGTGGGGGATCGCCAGGCAAGTCCTGCGGAGCTTTTCGCAGCCTCGCTTTGGCTCGACAGCGGCTACACCAGCTGCCAATGCTGAAGGGGTTTGGGTAGTTTCGCAGCCTCGCTTTGGCTCGACAGCGGCTACACCAGCTGCCAATGCTGAAGGGGTTTGGGTAGTTTCGCAGCCTCGCTTTGGCTCGACAGCGGTTACACCAGCTGCCAATAGGGGGGGGGTAGCCGCTGCCGCAGGCTGCGAACGGCTCCGCAGGAGGCGTAGGTGGGGCTGAGGAGGCTGGAGGTTATCGGGAGATTGAAAGGTTGTGCCCGCCCCCTGGTGGCGTCAGCGATGCAGCAGGGCCAGCAGCCACATCAGGTTCAGCAGCAGGGCGAGCAGGGCGATGCCTCGCCAGACCTTCAGCGGCTCCCGTTCCAGCCAGGGCCGCGGGCGGGGGCTCAGGCTGCGGCGTTCACCCTGTTCCAGCGCCAGCAGCCATTCTTCCGCCGTTTCATAGCGCTGGGCGGGGTCGGCACAGACTCCGCGTTCCAGGCTTTGCTCCAGCCATTCCGGCAGGTCCGGGCGATAGCGGCTGGGAGGCACCGCGGCGCCGAAGCGCGGGCGCTGGAAGGCTTCGATCTCGCCGTGGGGGTAGTGCCCGGTCAGCAGGTAATACAGGCTGACGCCCACCGCATAGAGGTCCTGTTGCGGGCTCGGAGGTTCGCCGGTGAAGGCTTCCGGGGCGATGTAGCCCGGGGTGCCGGGCAGCAGGTGCGCCGGGTCCGCCGACAAGCCCGGGCAGTAGGCCAGGCCGAAATCCAGAATCCGCAGTTCGCCGTCGTCCCCCAGCAGCAGGTTGTCCGGCTTGATGTCGCGATGCAGGATCTGCCGCCGGTGCAGCAGGCCAACGGCCCGCAACAGGCGCTCGGCCAGGGATTGCCACTGGTCCAGTGGCAAAGGGCCGCTGTGGCGAAACAGCTGTTGCAGGGTGCGCCCGGGGTATTCGCGCATCAGGTAATACAGGTGCTGGCGCGCCGTGCCGCCGTGCACCTGGGGAAAGTGCCGCCCGGCCACGCGGCGCAGCAGCCACTCCTCGGAGAGCAACCCCTGGCAGGCCGCCCGGTCGTCGTGCAGGGCCGCCGGCAGGGTTTTCAGCAGCCAGGCCTGTTGCTGTTCGTCACGCACCCGATACAGCAGCGCTTGCCGGCTGTGGTTGAGCAGTGCCTCGACCTGCCAGCCCTCGAACTGCTGCCCCGGTTTCAGCGGCGGTGGCAGGGGCCATTGCCGCAGGTGCAGCAGGGCATCGCCAATGCTGCGTTCCCCCAGTGCGTCGACCCGCACCAGCAGTGCGCTGGCATTGTCCTGGCTGCCGGCCAGGTGCGCGGCACTGACCAGGGTGGCCACCGCGCGGTCCAGGTCCGGCTGGTCGCGCAGGATGGCGGCGATGGCGCTGTCGCCCAGGGTGGCCCAGACGCCGTCGCTGAGCATCAGGAAGCATTCGCCCTGGCGCAGTTCGCCATCGAGAAAATCCACCACCAGGTGCTGGTCCAGGCCCAGGGCGCGCTTGAGCACATGCTGCATGCCCGGTTGCTCCCAGACATGGTCCTGGCTGATGCGTTGCAGTTGCTGCTGGTGCCAGCGATAGACCCGGCAGTCGCCGACATGGGCCAGGGTGAAGCGCTGCCCTCGCAACACCAGGGCGCTGAGGGTGGTGAGCAGGGGCTGGCCGCCGCCATTGGCCTGGAGCCAGCGATTCTGCGCGCTCAGCAGGCGTTCCAGGGCTTCGGCCACGGCCCAGGTCTGCGGGGTGGCGTAGTAGTCCAGGGCCAGGGCCTGCAGGCTGGAACGCGCGGCGAGGCCGCCATCGGCACATTGGCTGACGCCATCGGCGATGGCGAACAGCAGTCCTTTGCTGGCGGCCAGCTCCGGCGCCGGGGTGACCCGGCGCAGGGCGTCCTGGTTCTCCGCCCGCGGGCCGCTGGCGCTGGCCTCGGCGTGGCTCAGTTGCAGGCCCATGACGTGCTCAGACTCGTGCCGCGGTGACGGCGGCGGAGCCCCAGGTGGTTCTCCAGCGGCGCTTGACCCCATGCAGGCCGAACCAGGCCAGGACTCCGAGGCTGGCGAACAGCCACAGGGCCAGTTGGTAGCTGCCGCTGCTCTGCTTGATGGCGCCCATGCCCGCGGCCAGGGCGAAACCGCCGATGCCCCCGGCCATGCCGATCAGTCCGGTCATGACCCCGATTTCCCGGCGAAAGCGCTGCGGCACCAGTTGAAACACCGCGCCATTGCCCGCGCCCAGGCCCAGCATGGTGCAGACGAACAAGGCCAGTGCGGCGTAGGAACTGGGCAGGTTGAAACCCACGGCAGCGATGCACACCACGGCCACGCCGTACATCGCCAGCAAGGTGCGGATGCCGCCGAAGCGGTCGGCCAGGGCGCCGCCCAGGGGGCGCATCAGGCTGCCGCCGAAGACGCAGGCGGCGGTGTAGTAGCCGGCGGTCACCGGGCTCAGGCCGTACTGGTCGTTGAAGTAGCCGGGCAGGGCGCTGGCCAGGCCGATGAAGCCGCCGAAGGTCACGCTGTAGAAAAACATGAACCACCAGCTGTCACGGTCGCCCAGGGCCTTGAAGTAGTCGCCCATGGACTTGGCGCGAGGGCGCTCGGGAGCGTTTCGCGCCAGCCAGGCGAACAGCGCCAGGGTCAGGATCAGCGGGATCAGGGCGAAGCCGAAGACATTGCTCCAGCCGAAAGCCGCCGCCAGCAGCGGGGCGATCAGGGCGGCGAACACGGTGCCGGAGTTGCCGGCACCGGCGATGCCCATGGCCTTGCCCTGGTGTTGCGGTGGATACCATTGCGAGGCCAGGGGCAGGGCCACTGCGAAAGAAGCACCGGCCATGCCGAGGAACACCCCCAGCAACAATGCTTGTTCATAGCTGTGGATGCCCAGTTTCCAGGCCACGAACAGGGCGCCGATGACTATCACCTGGCCGATCAGGCCGGCGGTTTTCGGTGACAGGCGGTCGGCCAGCAGGCCCATGATGAAGCGCAGCACCGCACCGGCGAGGATTGGCGTCGCCACCATCAGGCCGCGTTGCTGGGTGCTCAGGTGCAGATCGGCGGCGATCTGCACCGCCAGAGGGCCCAGCAGGTACCAGACCATGAAGCTCAGGTCGAAATACAGGAAGGCTGCAAACAGGGTCGGGGTATGGCCGGATTTCCAGAAGCTTGAATTCATCGCGCACCTCAGCTGATAGGGGTCGTTGGAGCCGTCATGAGCTTGCAGGTGGAGCGCCGTGCAGCCGCGCCACCGGCCCCGTTCAGTGGGGCCAGAACGACAAAGACGTCGGCGTCCGGCTCGCGGTGGGCGAGCAGGGCGCGCGACGTCTTTGTCGTAGGTGGGCAACCGCCGTTGGTTACCGTCGTGGATTTGAAAGCAAGAGCCGAGCCAACCGGCGGCCATGTTGGCTGGCATGGGCAGGCTCGCTGTAGGAGCTGGCTTGCCAGCGAAGGCGCCCTCAAGACTGGCACAAGGTTCAGAGGCCTATTCGCCGGCAAGCCGGCTCCTACGGGGCGCAGGTCAGCCCAGCAGTTCCTGCATGGCGATGATCTGTTCCGCCACCTGGATCAGTTTCTGCTGCCTGCTCATGGCCTGGCGGCGCATCAGGGTGTAGGCCTGTTCTTCGTCGCAGTCCTTCATTTTCATCAGCAGGCCCTTGGCCAGTTCGATGCGCTTGCGTTCGGCCAGTTGCTGGTCCCGGGCCTGGAGTTGCGCGCGCAGGGCCTGGTCGCTTTCAAAGCGCGCCATGGCCACGTCGAGGATGGGTTGCAGGCGCTGGACCTGGATGCCTTCGACGATATAGGCGCTGACCCCGGACTTGATTGCCTGGCGCATCACCCCCGGGTCGTGCTCGTCGGTGAACATCACGATGGGCCGGGGCTGGTCGCGGCTGACCAGCACCACTTGCTCCATGACGTCGCGGCTGGGTGACTCGGTATCGATCAGGATCACGTCCGGACGCACTGTTTCGACGCGTCCGGGCAGATCGATGGTCAGGCCGGATTCGTCGATCACCTCGAAGCCGGCCTCGCTCAGAGCAGCCTTGAGCCGGCCGACTTTCTTCGCGGTGTCGTTGATCAGCAGGATACGCAGCATGGTGGCGGGCTCCGGTCAGCGCTGGGCGACAAGGGACGGTGAGTCGTTGAGGGCGTGCAGGCGGAAGCTGCGGGCATAGGCGGCAGGCTGTGAACCGTCCCAGACCTTGCCGTCGATCAGTTGGCTGCTGCGCATGTCCTGGCCCCAGGCGGCGATGCCCAGCGCGCCGGCGGCTTCGCGGTACAGCTCCAGCTGTTGCACCTGGCGCGCGACGCCGAGGTAGTCCGGGTCCTCGCGCAGCAGGCCCCAGCGGCGGAACTGGGTCATGAACCACATGCCGTCGGACAGGTAGGGCAGGTTGACGGTGCCGTGCTGGTGAAAGCGCAGGGCATGAGGGTCCTGCCAGCGATTGCCCAGGCCGTCGGCGTAGTCCCCCAGCAGTCGCGGTTCGATGCAGGCCAGCGGGGCATTCAGGTAGTCGGCGGCGCTCAGGAGCAGGGCTGTGCTGCGGCGGTTTTCCGGACTTTGCTCGATGAAGCGGCTGGCTTCTAGGATCGCCATCACCAGGGCGCGGGCGGTGTTGGGGTATTGCTCGACGAAGGCGCGGGTGCAGCCGAGGACCTTTTCCGGGTGGTCGGGCCAGATCGCCTGGCTGGTGGCCAGGGTGAAGCCCAGGTCCTGCTGCACCGCGCTGGCGCTCCACGGCTCGCCGACACAGAAACCGTCGATGCGCCCGGCCTGCAGGTGGGCGACCATCTGCGGCGGCGGCACCACCACGCTGTCGACATCCTGCAGCGGGTGGATGCCCTGGCTGGCCAGCCAGTAGTAGAGCCACATGGCGTGGGTGCCGGTGGGGAAGGTCTGGGCGAAGGTCAGGCGCGCCCGGCTTTGGTGCACGTGGCGGTCGAGTGCTTCAGGGCTGGTCACCTTGAGGGCCTGCAGCTCGCGGGACAGGTTGATGCTCTGGCCGTTCTGGTTCAGGCCCATGAGCACCGCCATGTCGCAGTGGCTGGTCCCGCCGATGCCCAGGTGCACCGCGTAGATCAGGCCGTACAGGCTGTGGGCGGCATCCAGTTCGCCGCTCACCAGCTTGTCCCGCAGGCTGGCCCAGGAGCTCTGGCGCTTGAGGTTCAGGGTCAGTCCGTAGGGCTGGGCGAAGCCCTGGGTGGCGGCGACCACCACCGAGGCGCAATCGGTCAGGGCCATGAAGCCCAGGTCGATGGCGGACTTTTCCGGGGCATCGCTGCCGTTGACCCAGGCCAGCGGGGTGTTTGGGCGTTCAGTCATGACGGGGCACCTTGCATAAAAAAGCGTCGTACCCGCGGGCCGGGCCAAGCCCGCGCAGGTGACGACGCCGTTGTCCTTGAGCCCGGGCCGCCATTGGCTCGGGTTTGATGCGCAAAAGGGGTGCAAGGCATATGCCATTGCCGGGGATTTGCTTGTGCGCCTCGCCTGCAAGCCCCGGGCGCGGCTATAATCGGCGGCCAATTTCGCCGCCAACCGAGTTCATCCCGCCCATGTATACCCTGGCCCGCCAGCTGCTGTTCAAACTCTCCCCGGAAACCTCCCACGATCTGTCCCTGGACCTGATCGGTGCGGGCGGGCGTTTGGGGCTTAACGGTCTGCTGTGCAAGGCGCCGGCCCAGTTGCCGGTCAAGGTCATGGGCCTGGAGTTTGCCAACCCGGTGGGTCTGGCCGCCGGCCTGGACAAGAACGGTGCGGCCATCGACGGCTTTGCCCAGCTGGGTTTCGGTTTTGTCGAGATCGGCACCGTCACCCCGCGTCCGCAGCCGGGCAACCCCAAGCCGCGGATCTTCCGCCTGCCCCAGGCCGAAGCCATCATCAATCGCATGGGCTTCAACAACCTGGGGGTCGATAACCTGCTGTCGCGAGTTGCCGCTTCGTCATACAAGGGCGTGCTGGGGATCAATATCGGCAAGAACTTCGATACCCCGGTGGAGCGGGCGGTGGACGACTACCTGATCTGCCTGGACAAGGTCTACGCCCATGCCAGCTATGTCACGGTCAACGTCAGCTCGCCCAACACGCCGGGGCTGCGCAGCCTGCAATTTGGCGAGTCGCTCAAGCAGCTTTTGGCGGCCCTGAGCCGGCGCCAGCAGGAGCTGGCGGTTATCCACGGCAAGCGGGTGCCGCTGGCGATCAAGATCGCTCCGGACATGAGCGATGAAGAAACCGTGGAAGTGGCCCGGGCCTTGCTGGAAACCGGCATGGATGCGGTGATCGCCACCAACACCACCCTGAGTCGCGAAGGCGTCGAAGGCCTGGAGCATGGTGATGAGGCGGGCGGCCTGTCTGGCGCGCCGGTGCGCGACAAGAGCACCCATACGGTCAAGGTGTTGGCCGCAGAGCTGGCCGGCCGTTTGCCGATCATTGCCGTGGGCGGCATCACCGAAGGCAAGCACGCGGCTGAGAAAATCGCCGCGGGTGCCAGCCTGGTGCAGCTGTATTCGGGCTTCATCTATAAGGGCCCGGCGTTGATTCGCGAGTCGGTGGACGCTATCGCGGCCATGGGCTGAGAGGGCAAGGACGGCAGGCATAAAAAAGGGCTCCTCGAAGGAGCCCCTGGGCCGAAGCCCGCCGCCCGGATGGGGCGTGCGTGGTTAAGTCGTCATCTATTCAAGTTGTAGGTGTCGGAATGTGCCCTGATCAGCCGACAGCGCGAAGTTCGTTGAGTCTGTGGATGCCCGCAGTGCCTGTCATACCGTCCCAGTTGTCGCCGCGTCCTTCGCGCCAGCCGTTGATCCAGGCTTGGCGTACCGACGGTAGAGTAAATGGGCAAAGCTCACGGGACTTGCCATTAACGCCATACTGATATCCGCGTAAAAATGCTCTTTCCAACGGATCACGCTTTAGTCTTCTCATAGGGTGTTTCCCTCACTTGTTGACTGCTTTATGTCCCGTCGACCTTCTTCTGAGGTCGGGCAGAATGTCTCTGCCGTTGGTGCTCGCTGCCGGCGTGGCGAGCTTTGATGTTGACGTCATTGCGGCGTCAACCTGTGGTGAGTTCTAACCAATAGGTCACAGCAAGTGAATGATCGTTTTGTCATAAGGACGTAACGATATTGCTGTCCAGGCCATAAGCCGGGAGTGGTTTTGTCGCCTGTTTGTCAGGCGAAGCCCGCTGTGATCAGCCTCTGACTAGATGATGAGGTTAATGCTTTAGTGAGAATGTCGAACGGTTGCACTCAACTACTATTCGACGAAGGGTCGACTTATGTCATTTTGTTGCCCTGACTTTTTATCTGTCCCGGCCTCAAAGCTCTTTTGCCCTGCAAGAAAGCCTGCCTGCCGGGGTGGGACGGCACAGTTTCGTGCCACACGAGCGCTCTTGAAGAAAAGCGCTTGATTGAAAACCGAGCGGGCGATGCGTTGCCCGTTCACTTATTGCCAAAGGCCCTGGTACTCCCATGTCGGATCGTTACGAACTCTTCCTCACCTGCCCCAAAGGCCTTGAAGGCCTGCTGATCGAGGAAGCCGTCGGGCTTGGCCTTGAGCAAGCGCGTGAGCACACTTCTGCCGTGCGCGGCATGGCCGACATGGAGACGGCCTATCGCCTGTGCCTGTGGTCGCGCCTGGCCAACCGGGTGCTGCTGGTGCTCAAGCGCTTCCCGATGAAGGATGCCGAGGACCTCTACCACGGCGTGCTGGATGTCGACTGGCAGGACCACATGCTGGCTGACGGCACCCTGGCGGTGGAATTCAGCGGCCATGGTTCGGGGATCGACAACACCCACTTCGGCGCCTTGAAGGTCAAGGACGCCATCGTCGACAAACTGCGCACCCCGACCGGCGAGCGTCCTTCGGTGGACAAGCTCAACCCGGACCTGCGCATCCACCTGCGCCTGGATCGCGGCGAAGCCATTCTCTCCCTGGACCTGTCCGGCCACAGCCTGCACCAGCGTGGCTATCGTCTGCAGCAAGGCGCCGCGCCGCTCAAGGAAAACCTGGCGGCGGCGATCCTGATCCGTGCCGGCTGGCCACGTATTGCCGCCCAGGGCGGCGCCCTGGCCGACCCGATGTGCGGTGTCGGCACCTTCCTGGTGGAAGCCGCGATGATCGCCGCCGACATCGCGCCCAACCTCAAGCGCGAGCAGTGGGGCTTCACCGCCTGGCTCGGCCACGTGCCGGCGCTGTGGCGCAAGCTGCATGACGAAGCGCTGGCCCGGGCCCAGGCCGGCCTGGCCAGGCCGCCGTTGTGGATCCGTGGTTATGAGGCCGATCCGCGCCTGATCCAGCCGGGTCGCAACAACGTCGAGCGTGCCGGCCTGAGCGATTGGATCAAGATCTATCAGGGTGAAGTCGGCACCTTCGAACCGCGTCCGGACCAGAACCAGAAAGGCCTGGTGATCTGCAACCCGCCCTACGGCGAGCGCCTGGGTGATGAAGCCAGCCTGCTGTACCTCTACCAGAACCTCGGTGAACGCCTGCGTCAGGCCTGTCTCAACTGGGAGGCGGCGGTGTTCACCGGCGCTCCGGACCTGGGCAAGCGCATGGGCATCCGCAGCCACAAGCAGTACTCGTTCTGGAACGGCGCCTTGCCGTGCAAGCTGTTGCTGATCAAGGTCCTGCCGGATCAGTTCGTCACCGGCGAGCGGCGCACCGCCGAACAGCGTCAGGTGGAACGCGAGCAGGCCCAGGCCGCCGCGGACGAGGCACCAGTGCGCCAGTTCAACAAGAATGGCAATCCGATCAAGCCGGCACCGGCTCCGGCCCCGGTGGTCGAACAGGCACGCTTGAGCGAAGGCGGGCAGATGTTCGCCAACCGCTTGCAGAAGAACCTCAAGCAGCTGGGCAAATGGGCCAAGCGCGAAGGCGTCGAGTGCTACCGGGTCTACGATGCCGACATGCCGGAGTACTCCCTGGCCATCGATCTGTATCAGGACTGGGTGCATGTGCAGGAATACGCGGCGCCCAAGTCGGTGGACCCGGAGAAGGCCCAGGCCCGTCTGTTCGATGCCCTGGCGGCGATTCCCCAGGCGCTGAACGTGGACAAGAGCCGGGTGGTGATCAAGCGTCGCGAGCGTCAGAGCGGCACCAAGCAATACGAGCGCCAGAGTGCCCAGGGCCAGTTCACCGAAGTCCGCGAAGGCGGGGTCAAGCTGCTGGTGAACCTCACCGACTACCTGGATACCGGGCTGTTCCTCGATCACCGGCCGATGCGCATGCGGATTCAGCAGGAGGCCGCCGGCAAGCGCTTCCTCAATCTGTTCTGCTACACCGCCACGGCCAGCGTGCATGCGGCCAAGGGCGGGGCGCGCAGCACCACCAGTGTCGACCTGTCGAAAACCTACCTGGACTGGGCGCGACGCAACTTCTCGCTCAACGGTTTCTCCGACAAGAACCGCCTGGAGCAGGGCGACGTGATGGCCTGGCTGGACAGCTGCCGCGACGAGTTCGACCTGATCTTCATCGACCCGCCGACCTTCTCCAACTCCAAGCGCATGGAAGGGGTGTTCGACGTGCAGCGCGACCAGGTGCAGTTGCTGGACCTGGCCATGGCGCGCCTGGCCCCGGGTGGCGTGCTGTACTTCTCCAACAACTTCCGCAAGTTCCAGTTGGATGAGAACCTCGCGACGCGTTATCAGGTCGAAGAGATCACGGCAAAAACCATCGACCCGGATTTTGCCCGCAACAGCAAGATTCACCGGGCCTGGAAAATCACCGCCCGCTGATGGCCGGATAAGTCCCCCAAGGCCCGATTTTTCGGGCTTTGGAGGCTGTTTAGCGCTGGTCAAATTAATGGCTAATGGCTATAACTCTCACTTGATCCGGATGACACCCAAACTCGCTGGCGTGATGAGTTCTACTTATGCCGTTGCATGTGGTACGCCCGAAAATCCTGGGTTTCATTAGTGAAGAGGTCTCGGCCTGGCTGGTGGCGGTGCTGGTGTTGCTCGCGGGCAGCATTCTCACCGGACTCTTGGCCTGGTCCACCTACAACCTGAACAAGCAGCAGTTGCGCCAGCGCTTTCAGTTGCTGGTCAGCGAACGCTACAGCCGCATCGAAGAGCGCTTTCAAGACCAGGAGCAACGCCTGGACGGTTTGCGGCGTTTCTTTGTCAATTCCGATCATGTGACTCGCCAGGACTTCGAGGGATACGCCAAGCCTCTGCTGCGTCGTACCCAGGCCTATGCCTTTGCGCCGCTGATCAGTCGTGCCCAGCGGGCGGATTTCGAGCAGGCGGTGCGCCGTGAGGGACAGCCGGGATTTGCCATCGTGCAACTGAACGCGGCGGGGCAGATGGAGCCGGCCGGTGACCAGGATGAGTACGCGCCGGTGCTCTACAGCCAGACCCAGAGCCCCTTGGGCTCGCCCCTGGGGTATGACCTGCTGGCCCAGCCGCTGCGTCGGGCCACGCTGGAGCGTGCCCGGGTGCTCAATGGCCTGGCAGTTTCGCCGCCGATGCATCTGGTGGCGGTGGATCCGGCCTATGCCCGCGGGGTGCTGCTGGCGGCGCCGGTCAGGCGCGCCCTGGATGACCCATCGCCCCAGGGCAGGCCCTACGGCTATGTGCTGGCGGTGATCAGCCTGCGGCAACTGGTGGCGGACGGCTTGCCGGCCTCGGCCAGTGACAACCTATCGGTGCGAATTCTCGATCTGTCCGCCGAGGGCCAGCATGAGGTGCTGTATGAATCGAACAACCTGCCGGTCACCAGTCACCTGAGTGCCAGCCGTCTGCTGCGGCTGGCGGATCGGGATTATCAAGTGGAAATCCGCCCCAGCGCGGCGTTCCTGCATGCCAATCATTCTTCATTGACCAGCCTGGTGATCCTCGGCAGCTTGCTCAGCCTGCTGCTCAGCGCCTTGCTCTACGTGTTGGTGAGTCAGCGGCAACGGGCCCTGGCCCTGGTCGAACAGCGCACCGGTGAGCTGCGCAGTCGCGAGCAGGAACTGCGCGGGACCCACAGTCAGTTGCGCAGCGTGCTCAATGCCGCCACCCAGGTGGCGATCATCGCCACCGACTTGCGCGGGGTCATCAGCACCTTCAACGCCGGCGCCGAGCAGATGCTGGGTTACCGCAGCAGCGAGGCGGTGGGCCACTTGACCCTGGAAAGCCTGCACCTGCCCCAGGAGCTGGAAGCATGGGCCCATAGCCTCAGCCAGCGCTATGGCAAGCCGATCGAGGTGTCCCGGGCGATGCTGGTGGAAGAGGGCATGGCCGGTGGGCATGAGGCCCGGGAATGGACCCTGGTGCGACGCGACGGCAGCCACCTGCAAGTGAACATGCTGGCGACCCCGGTGCTGGACGATCAGGGGCTGTGGATCGGCCACCTGGCGATCTGCATCGATATCACCGAGCGTAAGCGGGTGCATGAAGCCCTGGCGGCCAGGGACCGGTTGCTGAACAGGCTCAGTGCCCATGTTCCTGGCGGCATCTATCAGTTCAAGCTGGACGCCGATGGCCATGCCAGCTTTACCTACGCCAGCGATGGCATTCGCGAGATCTACGAGATCGAGCCGCAGTTGCTGCAGGAGGATGCCGAGGCGGTGTTTGGGCGGATCCATCCCGAGGATGTGCAACGGGTACGCGAGTCGATCCGGATTTCCGCCCAGCAGTTGAGTCCATGGCGCGAGGAATACCGGGTCTGCCTGCCGCAACGGGGACTGCGCTGGATGCGCGGGGCGGCGACCCCGGAAAGCCTGAGTGGTGGTGGGGTTCTATGGCACGGCTATATCTCGGATATCTCCGATCTCAAGCGGGTCGAGGAAGAACTGCGGGCCTTGTCGGTCACCGATTCGCTGACCGGAATTCACAACCGGCGCTATTTCCAGGAGCAGTTGCAGAGCGAAATGCAGCGCTTGGAGCGGGGTGGCGGCGAAATGGCGGTGATCATGCTGGATGTCGACCACTTCAAGCGGATCAACGACCAGTACGGCCACGGCGTGGGGGACCAGGTGCTGCGCGGGCTGTGCGAGCGCATTGGCCGGCGGCTGCGACGCACCGATGTGTTCTGCCGTCTGGGGGGCGAGGAGTTCATGGTTCTGTGCCCGGACACCAGCGCCCGCCAGGCGCTGATCCTGGCCCAGGAGCTGTGGCAAGGCTTGCGCAGTTCGCCGATCGCGCCGGTGGGCAGGGTCACCGCCAGTTTCGGTATCGCCAGCTGGCGTGAGGGCGAGGGGGCCGATGGCTTGCTGTTGCGGGCCGACTCCGGGGTCTATGCCGCCAAGCAGGCCGGCCGCGACCGGGTTCAGGCCGAGTTTCCCTGAACGGCGACGGCGACGCGGGGCCGCCGCCGTCGGCCCGGGGCGTTACAGCGGCGAAGCGCTGGTGGCCAGTTTGGGCTGGCGATACAGATCCAGCAGCACCTGATCCAGCACCGAAGAGGCACCGAACGGCCGTGGATCGTTGAGGATGGCAACCACCGCCCAGGTGTTGCCGTTGTCATCGCGGCTGTAGCCGGCAATGGCGCGGACGGTGTTCAGGGTGCCGGTCTTGATGTGGGCTTCACCGGACATGGCGGTGCGCTTGAGGCGCTTGCGCATGGTGCCGTCCATGCCGGCAATCGGCATCGAACTGATGAACTCGGCGGCGTAGGGACTCTTCCACGCCGCTTGCAGCAGGCCGGCCATTTCCCGGGCGCTGACCCGTTCGGCACGGGACAGGCCGGAGCCGTTCTCCATCACCAGGTGCGGCGCGGTGATGCCTTTCTTCGCCAGCCACTGGCGCACCACGCGCTGGGCGGCCTTGGCGTCATCGCCATCGGCTTCATTGCGGTACTTGGCTCCCAGGCTCAGGAACAACTGCTGGGCCATGGTGTTGTTACTGTACTTGTTGATGTCGCGGATGATTTCCGCCAGGTCCGGAGAGAAGGCCCGGGCCAGCACCTTGGCGTCCTTGGGCACCACCGCCAGGCGGTCCTGGCCCTGGATGCTGCCGCCCAGTTCGCTCCAGATCGCCCGCACCGCGCCGGCGGTGTAGGTGGCGTGGTCCAGCAGCGACAGGTAGGTCTGGGAGCTGCAGCCATCGCCCAACTGGCCACCGACGGTGACGATCACGCTGCCATCGGCCTGGGTGACCGGGTTGTAGCGCACGTCACCGGTGCATTGCTTGGTGTTGACCGCCTTGACCTGATTGTCGATGCGGATCTTGGCGATCGGCGGCTCCACCGACACCAGTACGCGCCCGGAATCGTTGCGGGCGACAAAGCGCAGGGCCTTGAGGTTGACCATCAGCGCATCGGGCTTGACCAGGAAGGGTTTGTTCTCGTCATTGCCGTCGTCATTGAATTCCGGCAGTTGCGGTTGCACGAAGTAGTTGCGATCCAGCACCAGGTCGCCGGTGACTTGCTGCACGCCATTGGCTCGCAGGTCGCGCATCAAAAGCCAGAGCTTTTCCATGTTCAGCTTGGGGTCGCCGCCGCCTTTGAGGTACAGGTTGCCATTGAGAATGCCGCCGCTGAGGGTGCCGTCGGTGTAGAACTCGGTCTTCCACTGGTGGGTCGGGCCGAGCATTTCCAGGGCCGCGTAGGTGGTGACCAGCTTCATGGTGGAGGCCGGGTTGACGGATACATCGGCGTTGAAAATCGTCGGGGTGCCCGGGCCGTTCAGCGGAATCATCACCAGCGACAGGGCGTTGTCCGGGAGTTTGCTGGCCTTGAGGGCTTGTTGAACCTTGGGTGTCAGGGTGGTGTTGACCGGGGCCGCGGAGGCGGGGAAGGCCAGGGGGAGGAAAACACTGGCCAGCAGAAGAGGACGCAACGATTTGATCATATGAAATTGAACCCTGCAGTCGAGGGGAAAAAAGGCGAGGGCATGCAGATAAAATCCCTCAGTGGTCATGAAAGTGTCGGCATTATGCCCCAAGGTATAGTGGCTTGTGCCGTGCCACGGCCCGCCGGGGCGGTATTTTTTTTACCAATGGCACGACCGCGTCCTCATAGAGTCAGGCAATCGCCCGCCTAAACTGGTAAAGTGCCGCCCGTTATTACTTATGAGGATTGTTCCATGGCCACTAACCGTTCCCGCCGTCTGCGCAAAAAACTCTGCGTAGATGAATTTCAGGAGCTGGGTTTTGAGCTGAACCTGGATTTCAAAGAAGATCTGGCTGACGAAGCTATTGACGCTTTCCTCGACGCATTCCTCAAAGAAGCGATGGAAGCCAACGGCCTGGGCTATGTAGGCGGCGACGACTTCGGTCTGGTTTGCCTGAGCAAGCGCGGTTCCGTGAGCGAAGAGCAGCGCGCCACCGTTGAAGCCTGGCTCAAGGCACGCACCGAGCTGACCAACGTTGAAGTCAGCCCGCTGCTGGACGTCTGGTACCCGGACAACGCGATCAACCCAGTCGCGTGATGTCATGCATGAGCGGCCCGTCCGGGCCGCTCATGCGTTGCTGTCCTGCTTGGGCGGCCTGTCGAATTTTCCCTTGTGTTTCTCGCCACTGCCACGGGCCAGCCCCGGGTTTCGTCGTGGGCGCTATTGGCCGGCAAAGCCCTTCAGGCACTGCGCCAATTCAGAATCATCAAGGTGATCACCCCGGCGACAATTCCCCAGAACGCCGAGCCAATGGAAAACAGCGTCAGCCCCGAGGCCGTGACCATGAAGGTGATCAACGCGGCCTCGCGCTCCTTCACTTCACTCATGGCGATGCTCAAGCCGTTGATGATCGAGCCGAACAGTGCCAGGGCGGCGATGGACAGCACCAGCTCCTTGGGCAGGGCCGCGAACAGCGCGGCCAGGGTGGCGCCAAAGACCCCGGCAATGCCGTAGAAAATCCCGCACCACACCGCCGCGGTGTAGCGCTTGCCGTGATCTTCATGGGCGTGGGGCCCGGTGCAGATGGCGGCGCTGATGGCCGCCAGGTTGATGCCATGGGAGCCGAATGGCGCCAGCAGCAGCGAGGCAAAGCCGGTGGCGGTGATCAGCGGCGAGGCCGGAACCTTGTAGCCGTCGGCCCGCAGTACGGCGATCCCGGGCATGTTCTGCGAGGTCATGGCTACCACGAACAGGGGAATGCCGATGCTGATGGTGGCCGCCAGGGAGAAGTGTGGCGTGGTCCAGACCGGTGTCGCCACTTCCAGGTGAAAGCCGCTGAAGTCCAGCAGGCCCATGGCGCCCGACAGGGCCGTGCCGATCAGCAGCGCGGCCAGCACCGCGTAGCGCGGCGACAGGCGCTTGACCACCAGGTAGGTGAAGAACATCCCCAGGACCAGGCCGGTGCGGTGCTGGGCGGCGACGAAAATCTCGCTGCCGATCTTGAACAGGATCCCCGCCAGCAGGGCCGCTGCCAGGGAAGCCGGGATCTTTTTCACCAGGCGCTCGAAGCTGCCGGTGAGCCCGCACAGGGTAACCAGCACGGCACAGGTGATGTAGGCGCCGATGGCTTCGCCGTAGGTGACGCCGGACAGGCTGGTGATCAGCAGGGCCGCGCCCGGTGTCGACCAGGCAATGGTGATCGGGGTGCGATAGCGCAGGGACAGGCCGATGCTGCAGATCGCCATGCCAATGGAAATGGCCCAGATCCACGAAGAAATCTGACCGCTGGTCAGGCCGGCGGCTTGTCCGGCCTGGAACATCAGCACCAGCGAACTGGTGTAGCCGGTCATCATGGCGATGAAACCGGCCACGATGGCTGAGGGCGAAGTGTCCGCCAGGGGGCGTAATTGCGCGGGTGTGGCGTCGGACATTACTGCTATTCCTTGTTCTTGAAAGACACAAAACCCACGTCCAGCGAACATCGCTCGAATCATGCGCGAGCAATGGGCCGGTGAAGGGGTTCAGGGTTCAAGCCTAAACTTAAAAGCAACTTTGCATTGCAATACAGCCGTGACTACAAATAGCCGTACAGTCGCTGAAAGAGTGTGGGGGCCATTAACACTTTTTACTAATGATCCCCAGTGGTTGTGTACAATGTGTCCCTGTTTTAACGCGATACTTGCCAGCGACCCACCGTGACGTATTACAGTCACGCCGAAATCGCCGCAGTCCTCCCGACCCGAGTGCCCATGAACGAACAGTTGCAACCTCTCAAGAAACAACCGCGAGCAGGCAAAGCCGGTCGCAGCGGAACCCAGGACGATATTGTCTACGCGCACATCTTTGAGGCCATCCTCGAGCAGCGCCTGGCGCCCGGCACCAAGTTGAGCGAGGAGGCGTTGGGAGAAATATTCGGAGTCAGCCGGACCATCATCCGTCGCGCCCTGTCGCGCCTGGCCCATGAGGGCGTGGTGCTGCTGCGGCCCAATCGTGGGGCGGTGGTTGCCAGCCCGAGTGTCGAGGAAGCCCGTCAGGTATTCCTCGCCCGGCGCCTGGTGGAGCGGGCCATCACCGAGCTGGCGGTGCAGCATGCCACCGCCGAGCAACTGCTGGAGTTGCGGCAGATGGTCAACGAGGAACGCGACAGCTTTTCCCGGGGTGATCGTGGCGCCGGCATCCGCCTGTCCGGGGAGTTCCACCTGAAGCTGGCCGAGGCGGCGAAGAATGCACCGCTGATCAGCTTCCAGCGCAGCCTGGTGTCCCAGACCTCGCTGATCATCGCCCAGTATGAAAGTGGCAACCGCTCCCATTGTTCCTACGATGAGCACACTCAACTGATCGACGCCATCGAAGCCCGGGATGGCGAGCTGGCGGTGAACCTGATGATGCATCACATGGATCACATCGACAGCAAGCTCAATCTCGACGAGGAAAGCGCCTCGGACGACCTGCACGCGGTGTTCTCGCACCTGCTGCAGACCAAGAAGCCGGGACGGCCCAGCGCCAAGCTGTAAGCCTGGATCCGCTCTGAAAATCCCCCGCCGCGTGGCTCGCGCAGCGGGGGGATTTTTGTTTGGCCTCAGGTTTGCCGGCGCGTCCGGCAGATTGTTTTAACTTTGTGCAAGTATTGTATACAGTGCCTGCTTCAATGCGCATGGCAGGCGAGTCCGTGCGCCTCTGGTCCTGCGCAAGGAGCCTGCGGCATGAGCGGCAGAACGCTACGTATTCATTCCTCCGCCATCCATTACTTCGACATGGTGCGGCGCTGCCATTCGATTCGCGAGGCGGCCCGGCGCCTGAATGTCGCGTCTTCGGCGGTGAACCGGCAGATTCTGAAGATCGAGGACGAAATCGGGGCGCCGCTGTTCGAGCGCTTGCCCGGTGGCCTGCGCCTGACCCTGGCCGGGGAGATCCTCAGTCGCCACGTCAATCTGGTGTTGCAGGACCTGGAGCGGGTGCGCCTGGAGTTCGACGCCCTGCGTGGCTTGCGCAGCGGGCACGTCGAGATCGCCACCGTGGAAGGCGCCACCGTGGACCTGCTGCCCTCGGTGCTCAAGCGCATGCGCGAGCATTATCCGCAGGTGACCATCGGCGTCACGGTCCAGGGGTCGCAATCGATTCCCCTGGCCTTGATCAACAGTCGTGCCGACCTGGGCCTGGCCTTCGCCTTGCCCCGCGCCCCGGAGATTCGCCCGTTGAGTGTCGGGCATTTTCGCCTGGGGGCCCTGGTCAGTCCCGACCATCCCCTGGCCGAGCGGGGCAGCGTCAACTTCGCCACCTGTGCCGAGCACGGCCTGATCCTGGCCAAGAGCGAGCTGTCGATCCATCACCTGCTGGCGCCGTTGCACAAGCGCCTGGGGCTGCTGGATAAGCCGCCGTTGCAGAGCAACTCCATGGAACTGGCGCGGCAGATGGCCCGGCACAACATGGGCGTGGCGTTCCAGACCCGGGTCGGGGTGGAAGCCGATCTGAGCAAGGGCGAACTGGTGCACATCCCCCTGAGCGATCAGGGCGGGATCTACAGCGACCTGGGACTCTACGCCCGCAGCGGGCGCGAACTGCCCAGCGCGGTGGAGGCGCTGGCCCATCTGCTCAGCGAAGAGATCGCCATTCGTGAACGGGCCGAGCGGGTCTTTGGCCAGCCGGTGCTCTGAGTCCATGGTTACAGGCGCTGTTGCCGTTTTGGCAGCGCCCTGGTCGATATTCTGTTCTTTGGGCCCTATGGCGCTTGTGCCGATACTGCGTGCGGTCGGCAGCCAGCGAAGCTGCCTAACGCCACACCGCCACAGGACATAATAAAAATGAAAAAGGCATTACAAGGCGCAACCCTGCTGATGACGTTGATCGGAGCAGGGGAAGCGGCCGCCCTGGAGTGGATGAACAACAGCGTCGGCTTTCGGTACGGCAAGGAGTTCACCAATCCGAACAACCCGCACTACATCAGCAAGCGCATCTACAGCTTCACCCACGCCAGCGGCTACCAGTACGGCAGCAACTACCTGCACCTGGACGTGCTGCTTTCCGATAGCGACGATCCGCGCAAGGGCACCGACAAGGGCAGCAGCGAAGTCTACGGTGTCTACCGTCACCAGCTCTTTGCCTCCCGGGTCCTGGATACGCCTCTGGGCACCGGTCTGATCAAGGACTACGCGCTGACCCTGGGGTTTGACGCCAGCCGCAACAACAACCTGGGATCGGCGAAGAAGCGCGCCCTGGTCTTCGGTCCGACCCTCAAGTTCAACACCGTCGGCGTCCTTGACCTGAGCTTGCTGTACTACAAGGAAAACAACCATTCGGGGATTCCCGGGGCCAAGGATCCGGACCACACCTTCGATGACACCTACCTGCTCAACCTGGCCTGGATGCGACCTTTCGAAGTCGGCAGCCACGCGGCCAAGTTCCAGGGTTTCATCAACTACACCGGGGAAAAGGGCCACGACTACAACTACCGCGACACCGCTCCGGAAACCCTGCTGCGCAGTTCGCTGATGGTGGCCGTGCTGCCGGGCAAGAACGTCAAGCCCAACCTGTACCTGGGGGTTGGCTACGAGTACTGGCATAACAAGTTCGGGGTGGACGGCGGACGTGGCACGCGGACCTCGGCGCCCACCCTGAACCTGGAAGTGACCTTCTAGGTTCCGTGCAACCCGCTTCAGGGTGCAGACAAAAAATCCCCCGTGCGACGCTGTCGAACGGGGGATTTTCGTTTTCGCAAGGTTAGCGCTGGTGCACCTGCCGGCCAGCGGCGTAGGTCTGCAGCACGGTGCGATCATCCCCCAGGGTCATCAGCACGAACAGGGTTTCGGCGATGCTCTTGGCTTGCTTCAGGCGGTAGCTGAGCAGCGGTGTGGCGTGGTAATCGAGGACCACGAAGTCAGCGTCGGTGCCCGGGTGCAGGGTGCCGATCTTGTCCTCCAGGCGCAGGGCCCGGGCGCCGCCCAGGGTTGCCAGGTACAGCGACTTGAACGGGCTCAGGCGCGCGCCTTGCAGTTGCATGACCTTGTAGGCCTCGTTGAGGGTCTGCAGCAGCGAGAAGCTGGTGCCGCCACCGACGTCGGTGCCCAGGCCGACGTTGAGCTTGTGCTTTTCCGCCATCGGCAGGTTGAACAGGCCGCTGCCGAGGAAGAAGTTCGAGGTCGGGCAGAAGGCCACGGCCGAGCCGGTCTGCGCCAGGCGAGCGCATTCCTCGTCGCACAGGTGCACGCCGTGGGCGAACACCGAACGCTCACCCAGCAACTGGTAGTGGTCGTAGACGTCGAGGTAGCCCTTGCGCTCCGGGAACAGTGCCTTGACCCATTCGATTTCCTGCAGGTTTTCACTGATGTGGGTCTGCATGTAGAGGTTGGGGTACTCGGTCAGCAACTGGCCGGCCAGGGTCAGTTGCTCCGGGGTACTGGTCGGCGCGAAGCGTGGAGTGACGGCGTAGTGCAGGCGGCCCTTGCCGTGCCAGCGCTCGATCAGCGCCTTGCTTTCCTGGTAGCCGGATTCGGCGGTGTCGGTCAGGTAGTCCGGGGCGTTGCGGTCCATCATCACTTTGCCGGCGATCATCCGCAGGTCGAGTTTCTCGGCGGCTTCGAAGAACGCGTTGACCGACTGCGGGTGCACGCTGCCGAACACCAGGGCGGTGGTGGTGCCGTTGCGCAGCAGTTCCTTGATGAAGATGTCCGCCACTTCATCGGCGTGGGCCTGGTCGGCGAACTGGCTTTCGCAGGGGAAGGTGTAGGTGTTCAGCCAGTCCAGCAGTTGCTCGCCGTAGGCACCGACCATGCCGGTCTGGGGCAGGTGGATATGGGTGTCGATGAAGCCGGGGGTGATCAGGGCATCCGGATAGTGCTCGACCTGCACCTGGGCGGGCAGGTTGGCCAGCAGTTCGCTGGCGTGGCCGAGGGCGCTGATCCGGCCGTCCTCGACCACCAGCAGGCCGTCTTCGAAATACTCGTAGGAGGCTTCGATGCCGACTTCGGCCGGGTCGGCGATGCTGTGCAGGATGGCGGCTCGGTAGGCTTTGCGAGTTAAAGGCATGGGGATTCTCGGTGTGTGGCGTTTCAGTTCGAAGCCTGACTGCGGCGCGAAGCCGGCAGCAGTTTGGCAATGGGTTCGGCGCTGGCGCTGGGCTGGCCGAAATGGGCGTTATAGGTGGCGATGATCTCACCGGCGATGGAGATGGCGATTTCCACAGGCAACTTGCCTTTGACTTCGCCCAGGCCCATCGGGCAGCGCATGCGTTGCAGGGTGGCGGCGTCGAAACCGCGGTCGCGCAGGCGATGCTCGAACTTGACCCGTTTGGTCTTCGAGCCGATCAGGCCGAAATAGGCAAAGTCGTTGCGCTTGAGCAGGGCGGCGGTCAGCTCCAGGTCCAGTTGGTGATTATGGGTCATGACGATGCAGTAGCTGCCAGGAGGCAGGTTGTCGATTTCTTCCACCGGCTCTTCGCTGACGATCTTGTGCACGCCCGGGGGAATCTGTTCCGGGAACTCCTGTTCCCGGGAATCGATCCAGCGCACCCGGCAGGGCAGGCTCGCCAGTAGCGGCACCAGGGCGCGGCCGACGTGTCCGGCGCCGAATACGGCGATCTGCGCCTGTACCTGGCCCATGGGCTCGAACAGCAGCACCGTGGCACCGCCGCAGCATTGGCCAAGGCTGGCGCCAAGGCTGAAGCGCTCCAGGTGGGTGGCCTGCTTGCCGGCGGCGAGCATCTCCCGGGCGATCTGCATGGCCTTGTATTCCAGGTGGCCGCCGCCGATGGTGTCGAACGCCCGAGTGGCGCTGACGACCATCTTCGAGCCGGCGTTACGCGGCGTCGAACCGAGTTCTTCGATGATGGTCACCAGCACGCAGGGCTCTCCCTGGGTCTGCAGGTCGGCGAGGGCGCTGATCCAGTTGTACATGTTCACCTCGACATCTTGGTGGTCTGTCCGAGTCTTTTGCCGGCAGGCCCGCTCCCACGGCTGTTGCAGGAGCGGGCCGGCCCGCGGCGGCCATTACAGCGGTGCCAGCTCGACGTGCTGATCCGTGCCCCTGCTCACCTGCAAGCGGCGCATCTGCTCGCAGCCCCACAACACCCGCTCGGGAGTCGCCGGTGCATCGATCTGGGGCTGGTGACGGTAGTCGCCGAGGCTGGCCACCGCGTCCTTGATCGCGCACCAGGCGGCGATACCGAGCATGAACGGCGGTTCGCCCACGGCCTTGGAGTGGAACACCGTGTCTTCCGGGTTCTTGCGGTTTTCCACCAGCTTGACCCGCAGGTCCGCAGGCATGTCCGCCACCGCCGGGATCTTGTAGCTGGCCGGGCCGCAGGTCATCAGCTTGCCCTTGGCGTTCCACACCAGCTCCTCGGTGGTCAGCCAGCCCATGCCCTGGATGTAGCCGCCCTCGACCTGGCCGATGTCGATGGCCGGGTTCAGCGAGGCGCCGACGTCATGCAGGATGTCGGTGCGCAGCATCTTGTACTCGCCGGTCAGGGTATCGACGATCACTTCGGCACAGGCGGCGCCGAAGGCGTAGTAGTAGAACGGCCGGCCCCGGGCCTGGGCGCGGTCGTAGTAGATCTTCGGGGTCTTGTAGAAGCCGGTGCTGGACAGCGACACCTGGGCGAAATAGGCCTGCTGGATCAGTTCCTCGAAGGTCAGGATTTGCTCGCGAACCCGCACGTGGCCGTTGTGGAACTCCACGTCTTCCTCGCTGACCTGATACTTGCGCGCGGCGAATTCCACCAGGCGGTTCTTGATGGTCTGCGCGGCATTCTGCGCGGCCTTGCCGTTGAGGTCGGCGCCACTGGACGCGGCGGTGGGCGAGGTGTTGGGCACCTTGTCGGTGTTGGTGGCGGTGATCTGTACCCGCCCGATGTCCACCTGGAACACTTCGGCCACCACTTGCGCCACCTTGGTGTTCAGGCCCTGGCCCATTTCCGTGCCGCCGTGGTTCAGGTGGATGCTGCCGTCGGTGTAGACGTGGATCAGCGCTCCGGCCTGATTGAGGAAGCTGGCGGTGAAGGAGATGCCGAACTTCACCGGGGTCAGCGCCAGGCCCTTTTTCAGGATCGGGCTATTGGCGTTGTACAGGCGGATGGCTTCGCGGCGTTCCGCGTACTGGCTGCTGGCTTCCAGTTCGGCGGTCATTTCCTCGAGCATGTTGTGCTCGACGGTCTGGTAGTAGTGGGTGACGTTGCGTTCGGTCTTGCCGTAGTAGTTGGCCTTGCGCACCGCCAGCGGGTCCAGGTGCAGGTGGCGGGCGATGGCGTCCATCACTTCCTCGATGGCGACCATGCCTTGCGGGCCGCCGAAGCCGCGGTAGGCGGTGTTTGACGCGGTGTTGGTCTTGCAGCGATGGCCGTTGATGGTGGCGTCGCCCAGGTAGTAGGCGTTGTCGGCGTGAAACATCGCCCGGTCGACGATGGACGCCGAGAGGTCCGGCGAGCAGCCGCAGTTGCCGGCCAGTTCCAGCTGGATGCCGTGCAGGCGCCCGTGGCTGTCGAAGCCCACGTCGTATTCGATGTAGAAGGGGTGGCGCTTGCCGGTCATCAGCATGTCTTCGACCCGCGGCAGGCGCATCTTGGTCGGCTGGCCGGTGAGGCGGGCAATCACCGCGCACAGGCAGGCGGGGCTGGCGGCCTGGGTTTCCTTGCCACCGAAACCACCGCCCATGCGACGCATGTCGACCACGATCTTGTTCATCGACACGTCGAGCACTTCCGCCACCAGCTTCTGTACTTCGGTGGGGTTCTGGGTCGAGCAGTAGACGATCATGCCGCCGTCCTCGGTGGGCATGACCGAGGAAATCTGGGTTTCCAGGTAGAAATGCTCCTGGCCGCCGATATGCAGGGTGCCCTGGATACGGTGTTCGGCGCTGGCCAGGGCGCCGGCCGAGTCGCCGCGCTGATGGGTGTGGCTGTCCAGCACGAAGTGGCGCTTGCGCAGGGCTTCCACCACATCCAGTACCGGCTCCAGGTCCTCGTACTCGATGATCGCGGCCATGGCCGCCTTGCGCGCGGTTTCCAGGTCACGGGCGGCAACCGCCAGCACCGGCTGACCGACGAACTGCACGGTATCGATGGCCAGCAGCGGGTCGCCGGGCAGCAGCGGACCGATGTCCTTGAGGCCGGGAATGTCTTCGTGGGTTATGGCGATGCGCACGCCCTCGAAGGCGTAGCAGGGGCCGGTGTCGATGCTGATGACCTTGGCGTGAGCCCGGTCAGACAGCCGCGCGTAGACGTGCAACTGATTGGGGAATTCCAGGCGGTCATCGATGTACACGGCCTCACCGGACACGTGCTTGTCGGCACTGTCGTGCTTGACGCTGCGGCCGACGCCGGTGCTCAGGTCCTGTTGAAACAGGGCGGTCAGTTCGGCTTGAGTCTTCTCGACCTTGTGATGATTAGACATGAGCGGTCACCCGGGTTTCGATGTGCGGTGTTTGCAGTTCGATGAAGTATTTGCGCAGCAGGTTCTGTGCGCTCAACAGGCGGTATTCCTTGCTTGCTCGAAAGTCCGAAAGCGGTGTGAAATCCTGCGCCAGCGCGGCACAGGCGCGTTCGACCGTGGTCTGGTTCCAGGGCGCGCCCAGCAGCGCCGCTTCACAGCTACGGGCGCGCTTGGGAATGGCCGCCATGCCGCCGAAGGCGATGCGCGCATCGCTGACCACGCCGTTGTCGATGCGCAGGTTGAAGGCGGCGCAGACCGCGGAAATATCATCGTCCAGGCGCTTGGACACCTTGTAGGCGCGGAACAGTCGCTCGGCGCTGGCCCGGGGCACGATGATCTTCTCGATGAATTCGCTTTCCTGGCGGGCGGTGACCCGGTAGTCGATGAAATAGTCTTCCAGGGCCAGGGTGCGCCGCACTTCGCCCTTGCACAGAACGATCTGCGCGCCGAGGGCAATCAGCAGCGGCGGCGAGTCGCCGATGGGCGAGGCGTTGCCGATATTGCCGCCCAGGGTGCCCTGGTTGCGGATCTGCAGCGAGGCGAAGCGTTGCAGCAATTCGCCGAAGTCCGGGTATTCGGCACACAAGGCGTCGTAGCAGTCGGTGAGGGCGGTGGCGGCGCCGATTTCCAGACGATCGTCAAAGCGTTCGATGCGCTTCATCTCGGCAATGTTGCCGACGTAGATCATCACCGGCAGGGTGCGGTGGAACTGGGTCACTTCCAGGGCCAGGTCGGTGCCGCCGGCCAGCAACCGCGCTTGTGGATAGGCGTCGTAGAGGTCGGCCAGGTCGGCTACGGTCAACGGCACCAGGCAGCGCTTGTCGCCGCTGTTGAGCTCGCCGGTGTCCTTGGGGGCGATGGCCTTGAGGCGGCTGATGGTCTCGGCCTGGTGCGCGTCGAACTGGTCGCTCTGCCCGCCGCAGCAGGCCTGCTCGGCGGCAGCGAGGATCGGCCGGTAGCCGGTGCAGCGGCACAGGTTGCCGGCCAGGGCTTCATGGGCCTTGTGGGCGTCGGGCTGGCTGCTGTTTTTTTGCAGGGCGAACAGCGACATGACGAAGCCCGGGGTACAGAAGCCGCATTGCGAGCCGTGGCAGTCGACCATGGCCTGCTGCACGCTGTGCAGTTGCCCCTGGTGCTTGAGGCCCTCGACGCTGATCAGTTGCTTGCCGTGCAGGGAGGAGACGAAGGTCAGGCACGAGTTGAGGCTGCGATAGCGGATGCTTTCGCGGCCTTGCGCATCCGTCTGCAACTCGCCCACCACCACGGTGCAGGCGCCGCAGTCGCCGCTGGCGCAGCCTTCCTTGGTGCCGGATTTGCCCAGGTGCTCGCGCAGGTAGTTGAGCACGGTGAGGTTCGGGTCCAGGGCGTGCTCGCTACGGAGTTCCTGGTTGAATAAAAACTGGATCACGGAAGGCCTCGCAGACTCTTTATTGTTGTTAAGCGAACTGAGCCGAATTTAGTCATGTCTGACTTTTCGGTCAATGATTTTCTGACTTTCAGGTCAGGAATTTTCCATGCTCAACATTCCAAGTATGAACGGCATTCGAGAAACCCCTTGATTGACATCCTTCTGCTTGTTTCATGCCAAATTCCCCTGTCGAGGCACTCCGCGATGATGTAGCAATTGCGCTACACTTCGCCGCTTGTGCCGTTTAAAGATTTTGAAGGAAAACCATGACGTTCAAGGCGCCGGACAGCCTCGCCGAGCAGATTGCTCACCACCTCGCCGAACGTATCATTCGCGGGGATCTCAAGCCTGGGGAGCGTATTCAGGAACAGAAGGTCACCTTGGCCCTCAATGTCAGCCGTGGTTCGGTCCGCGAGGCCTTGCTGATTCTCGAGCGTCGCCATCTGATCGCCATCCTGCCGCGTCGCGGCGCGCATGTGACCGAGCTCACCGAGCACAAGGTCCGCAGCCTGTGCACCCTGATGAGCGAGCTGTACATCCTGCTGGGCAATTCCGTGGCCAGCGGCTGGGTGCAGCAGAGCGACATGGCGCCGTTCCTGCAGATCCAGCAGCGTCTGGAGAGTGCCTACGAGCGCCAGGACATCCGCGCCTTCGTTGAAGACAGCTTCAGCGTGATGCGGGCGGCCTATCCCTTTGCTAACAACCCGTACCTGCAGGAAACCGTCGAGAACCTGCAGCCGGCGATGAGCCGGGCCTATTACCTGGCACTGGAGCAGCGCAAGGCTTCGATGAGCGAGTACCTGGCGCTGTTCGAACAGTTGCTGGCTGCGGTACTGGCTCGTGATCTGCCGGAGATCCGCCAGGTGTTGACGGCCTACGCCCAGCGCAGCAGCGATCTGGTGGTGTCTGCGTTGGCGGATGCGTAAACGTGCGACTCAAGTGCATCAAGCTGGCGGGATTCAAGTCCTTCGTCGATCCGACCACGGTGAACTTCCCCAGTAACATGGCGGCGGTGGTCGGGCCCAATGGCTGCGGCAAGTCGAACATCATCGACGCCGTGCGCTGGGTGATGGGCGAGAGTTCGGCGAAGAACCTGCGCGGCGAGTCGATGACCGACGTCATCTTCAACGGCTCCACCAGCCGCAAGCCGGTGAGCCAGGCCAGCATCGAACTGGTGTTCGACAACTCCGACGGCACCCTGGTGGGGGAGTACGCGGCCTATGCGGAAATCTCCATCCGCCGCAAGGTGACCCGCGACAGCCAGAACAGCTATTTCCTCAACGGCGCCAAGTGCCGCCGTCGGGACATCACCGATATCTTCCTTGGCACCGGCCTGGGGCCGCGCAGCTACTCGATCATCGAGCAGGGCATGATCTCCAAGCTGATCGAGGCCAAGCCCGAGGACCTGCGCAACTTCATCGAAGAAGCCGCAGGGATCTCCAAGTACAAGGAGCGTCGGCGCGAAACGGAAAACCGCATCCGCCGCACCCACGAGAACCTCGCCCGTCTGACCGACCTGCGCGAAGAGCTGGAGCGCCAGCTCGAACGCTTGCATCGCCAGGCCCAGGCCGCCGAGAAGTATCAGGAATACAAGGCCGAGGAGCGTCAGCTCAAGGCGCAGCTGTCGGCCCTGCGCTGGCAGGCATTGAATGAGCAGGTGGGCCAGCGCGAGTCGGTGATCGGCAGCCAGGAAGTCAGCTTCGAGGCGCTGGTGGCCGAGCAGCGCAACGCCGATGCCGCCATTGAGCGCTTTCGCGATGGGCATCACGAACTGTCCGAACGCTTCAATCTGGTGCAGGGGCGCTTCTATTCGGTGGGCGGCGATATCGCCCGGGTCGAGCAGAGCATCCAGCATGGGCAGCAGCGTCTGCGGCAGTTGCAGGACGACCTCAAGGAAGCCGAGCGCGCGCGCCTGGAGACCGAGTCCCACCTGGGCCACGACCGCACCTTGCTGGCGACCCTGGGGGAAGAGCTGGCCATGCTCGAACCCGAGCAGGAAGTCACCGCCGCCGCTGCCGAGGAGGCGGCCGCGACCCTGGAAGAAGCCGAAACCACCATGCACGGCTGGCAGGAGCAGTGGGACGCCTTCAACCTGAGTTCCGCCGAGCCGCGACGCCAGGCTGAAGTGCAGCAGTCGCGCATCCAGCAGCTCGAAGGCAGCATGGAGCGCCTGTCCGAGCGTCAGCGGCGTCTGGCCGAGGAGCGCGAGCTGCTCTCGGCGGACCCGGAAGATGCGGCGATTCTCGAACTCAACGAGCAACTGGCCGCCAGCGAAGCGACCCTGGAAGACCTGCAGGCCAGCGAAGAGTCACAGGTCGAGCGCCTGGAACAGCTGCGTCAGCAATTGCAGCAGGCCACCCAGGCTCAGCAGCAGGCCCAGGGTGAACTGCAGCGGCTCAATGGTCGCCTGGCTTCCCTGGAGGCCTTGCAGCAAGCGGCACTCGACCCGGGCACCGGTACCGCGCAATGGTTGCGCGAGCAGCAGTTGGCCGAGCGTCCGCGCCTGGCCGATGGCATGCACGTGGAACCGGGTTGGGAACTGGCGGTGGAAACCGTGCTAGGCGCCGATCTGCAAGCGGTGTTGGTGGACGATTTTTCCGGTATCGATCTGGCCGGTTTTCAGCAGGGCGATCTGCGTCTGCTGAGCCTGCAAGGGGATGTTTCGCGCATGCCTGGCAGCCTGCTGGACAAGGTTGAATCCCAGGTCGATCTGGCGCCCTGGCTGGGCCAGGTCAAGCCGGTGGACAGCCTGGAACAGGCCCTGGCCTTGCGTGGGCAACTGAGTGCCGGACAGAGTCTGATCAGCCGTGATGGCTACTGGGTTGGCCGGCATTTTTTGCGGGTGCGTCGCGCCAGCGAAGCGGAAAGTGGCGTGTTGGCGCGGGGCCAGGAAATCCAGCAACTGACTCTGGAGCGCGATGAGCGCGAAGCCAGTGTCGAGGCCCTGGAAAGCCAGTTGCTCAACCTGCGGGCCCAGCAGCGTCAGCAGGAGAACGGTCGTGAACATCTGCGCCGCCTGTTGCAGGACGAAGCCCGCCAGCAGGGTGAATTGAAAGCCAAGCTGTCCGCCGGCAAGGCCAAGGCCGAACAACTGAACCTGCGGCGCACCCGTCTTGATGAAGAACTGGTCGAGCTGGGTGAGCAGCGTGAGCTGGAGCACGAACAGGTCGGCGAGGCGCGCCTGCAGTTGCAGGAAGCCCTCGACAGCATGGCCCTGGATACCGAGCAGCGTGAGCTGCTGCTGGCCCAGCGCGACAGCCTGCGCGAGCGCCTTGATCGGGTGCGCCAGGAGGCGCGCCAGCACAAGGATCACGCTCATCAACTGGCAGTCCGCATGGGCTCCCTCAAGGCCCAGCACGATTCCACTCGTCAGGCTCTGGAGCGCCTGGAGTTGCAATCCGAGCGCCTGACCGAAAAGCGCGAGCAGCTCAGCCTCAATCTGGAGGAGGGGGAGGCGCCTCTGGAGGAGTTGCGTCTCAAGCTCGAAGAGCTGCTGGAAAAGCGCATGACCGTGGATGTCGAACTCAAGACTGCGCAGATCGCCCTGGAAGATGCCGACCGCGAGCTGCGTGACGCCGAGAAGCGCCGCAACCAGGCCGAGCAGCAATCGCAGCTGATTCGCGGCCAGCTGGAACAACAGCGCATGGAGTGGCAAGCCCTGACCGTGCGCCGCAAGACCTTGCAGGAGCAGCTACTGGCTGATGGCTATGACCTCGACGGCGTGCTGGCGACCCTGACCGCAGAAGCCAGCGAACAGGCCGCCGAAGAGGAACTGGAGCGTATTGCCGCGCGGATCCAGCGCCTGGGCGCGATCAACCTCGCGGCCATCGACGAATACCAGCAGCAGTCCGAGCGCAAGCGCTATCTGGATGCCCAGGATGCTGACCTGGTGGAGGCCCTGGAAACCCTGGAAAACGTGATCCGCAAGATCGACAAGGAAACCCGTAATCGCTTCAAAGATACCTTTGATCAGATCAACGGCGGTCTGCAGGCACTCTTTCCAAAAGTTTTCGGTGGTGGCAGCGCTTATTTGGAACTGACGGGCGAAGATCTACTCGATACAGGGGTAACGATCATGGCTCGTCCTCCGGGGAAGAAGAACAGCACCATTCATTTGCTCTCGGGTGGCGAAAAGGCATTGACTGCATTGGCCCTGGTATTTGCCATCTTCAAGTTGAATCCGGCGCCGTTCTGCATGCTCGACGAAGTTGACGCCCCGCTGGATGACGCTAACGTTGGACGCTACGCAAGATTGGTTAAAGAAATGTCGCAGACAGTGCAGTTCATCTATATCACCCACAACAAGATCGCTATGGAAATGGCTGATCAGTTAATGGGTGTGACGATGCACGAACCCGGATGTTCGCGCCTGGTAGCCGTGGATGTCGAGGAGGCGATGGCGATGGTGGACGCTTGAGTCCGTGCGACTGAGGCGCTAGTTGGGGGCAAGTCGGGGAATTTTCCCTTTTGCCAACCTGACCAGCCGGCATATTGGCCGTAACCGTTGCGACAGACGGTGTAAAGTTGCCTTTGGTCGTGCTAGTTTAATGTCAATTTTTCCTATGCGTGGGCAAAACGCCATTCAGAACATAGAGTTGGCGCCACGTTTTAAAGCGGTTTGCAGATTGTAAACCCCTTATTTTTCAGCATTTTTCATAGAGGCACGGGATTACATGGAAATCGGTCTGCGCGAGTGGCTGATCGTCATCGGCATTATTGTTATCGCCGGTATTCTTTTTGATGGCTGGCGGCGTATGCGCGGCGGCAAGGGGAAGTTGAAGTTCCGTCTTGATCGAAGTCTGTCCAACCTGCCGGATGACGAAGGCAGTGCCGAACTCCTGGGTCCGCCCCGGGTGCTGGATACTCATAAAGAGCCACAACTGGACGAGCATGACCTGCCGTCGGTGAGCATGCCGGCCCGCGAGCCTCGGGAGAGTTCGTCTTCCAAGCGCGGCAAGCGTGGCGGCGAGCCTCACCAGGGCGACCTCAACCTGGATCTGGACCTGGACAACGGCCCAAGCTTCAGCAGTCGCGACGATGACTTCCCGGCTGAGGAAGGCAACAAGGCGGCCAGTCACGGCGACAAAGAGCAGCCGCAAGCCGAAGAGGTGCTGGTGATCAGCGTGATCTGCCGTGATGCCGCCGGTTTCAAGGGCCCGGCGTTGCTGCAGAACATCCTCGAAAGCGGCCTGCGGTTTGGCGAGATGGATATTTTCCATCGTCACGAAAGCATGGCAGGCAACGGTGAAGTGCTGTTCTCCATGGCCAACGCCGTCAAGCCGGGGGTGTTCGACCTGGACGATATCGACCACTTCAGCACCCCGGCAGTGAGCTTCTTCCTCGGCTTGCCAGGCCCGCGTCACCCGAAACAGGCGTTCGATGTGATGGTGGCCGCGGCGCGCAAGCTGTCCCAGGAGCTCAATGGCGAGCTCAAGGATGATCAGCGCAGCGTTCTGACTGCCCAGACCATCGAGCACTACCGTCAGCGCATCGTCGAGTTCGAACGTCGCGCTCTGACCCAAAAGCGCTAAGCTTCAACAGCCAGCTCCTTCCTCAGGAGCTGGCTTGTACAGGCGCTGGCTTGCCAGCGAGGCCCACGCCCCCCATTTCAGATCGAGCAGCCTAGGCTGCTCTTTTGCTTTATGAGAGAACCCCATGACCGCCGCTGAAACCCGCATTCTTGAGCTGCGCGCCGAGCTGGATCAACACAACTACCGCTACCACGTACTGGACGAACCGAGCATTCCGGACGCCGAGTACGACCGCCTGTACCACGAGCTCAAGGCCCTGGAGGCCGAGCATCCAGAGCTGGTCACCAGCGATTCTCCAACCCAGCGGGTCGGCAGTGCGGCGCTCTCGGCCTTCACCCAGGTACGCCATGAGATCCCCATGCTCAGCCTGGGCAACGCCTTCGAAGAAGTCGACATGCGCGAATTCGATCGTCGGGTCGTCGAGGGGCTGGACCTGCCGGCGGGCGACCTGTTCGGTGCTGGCGCCGCAGTGGAGTACAGCTGCGAGCCCAAGCTCGATGGCCTGGCGGTGAGCCTGTTGTACCAGGACGGCGTGCTGGTGCGCGGTGCCACCCGTGGCGACGGCACCACGGGCGAAGACATCAGTGTCAACGTACGTACCGTGCGCAACATCCCGCTCAAGCTGCAAGGCAGCGGTTGGCCGGCGACCCTGGAAGTGCGGGGTGAGGTCTTCATGTCCAAGGCCGGCTTCGAGCGATTGAACGAGGCGCAACTGGCTTCGGGCGGCAAGACCTTCGCCAACCCGCGCAACGCCGCTGCGGGCAGCCTGCGTCAGCTGGACTCGAAGATCACCGCCAGTCGGCCCCTGGAATTCTGCTGCTACGGTCTGGGCCAGGTCAGCGCCGACATCGCCGACACCCACATCGGCAATCTGCAGCAGCTCAAGCAGTGGGGGTTGCCCATCAGCCGCGAGTTGCGTCTGGCCAAGGGCATCGACGAGTGCCTGGATTACTACCGTGAAATCGGCGACCGCCGCAACGCGCTGGCCTATGAAATCGACGGCGTGGTGTTCAAGGTCAACAGCATCGCCTCCCAGCGCGAGCTGGGCTTCCGTGCCCGCGAGCCGCGCTGGGCTATTGCCCACAAGTTTCCGGCCATGGAAGAGCTGACCGAGCTGCTGGATGTGGAGTTCCAGGTCGGCCGCACCGGTGCGGTTACCCCGGTAGCCCGTCTGAAGCCGGTGAAAGTGGCGGGCGTGACGGTGTCCAACGCCACCTTGCACAACATGGATGAAGTGGCGCGGCTGGGGCTGATGATCGGCGACACGGTGATCATCCGCCGTGCCGGCGATGTGATCCCGCAAGTGGTGCAGGTGGTCGTCGAGCGCCGTCCGCAGGACGCCCGGCCGGTGCAGATTCCCGAAAGCTGCCCGGTCTGTGGTTCACATGTCGAGCGCACCCAACTGGTCAAGCGCAGCAAGGGGCGGGAAACCGTGAGCGAGGGCGCGGTGTATCGCTGTGTCGGTCGCCTGGCCTGCGGCGCCCAGCTCAAGCAGGCGATCATTCACTTTGTCTCCCGTCGCGCCATGGACATCGAAGGCCTGGGGGACAAGACCATCGAGCAACTGGTGGACGAACAGCTCATTGCTTCGCCCGCGGATCTTTACCAGCTCAAGTACGAACAGATCATCGACCTGGAAGGCTTCGCCGAAGTCTCCAGCAACAAGCTGCTCAAGGCCATCGAGGACAGCAAGCGTCCGGCCCTGGCACGGTTCATCTATGCCCTGGGCATTCCCGATGTCGGCGAGGAAACGGCCAAGGTCCTGGCGCGCTCCCTGGGCACCCTGGAGCGTGTCCAGCAGGCCTTGCCGCAGGTCCTGACCTACCTGCCGGATGTGGGGCTGGAGGTGGCTCACGAGATCCACAGCTTTTTCCAGGACAGCCATAACCGCCAGGTGATCGGTGCCTTGCTGGCCGCGGACCAATGTGGCCTGCAGCTGCAGGATCAGGGCGAGCTCGGGGCCGAGTTCGCCGCCAGTACCACCCTGGGCGGCATGCTCGACAAGCTCAATATCCCCTCGGTGGGCCCAGGAGCCGCGCAGAAGCTGGCGGACAAGTTCGGCTCCCTGCAGGGCGTGATCGACGCGGACTGGCTGGACATGCGCCAGGCCTTGCCGGAGAAGCAGGCCAAGGCGGTGCGCGAGTTCTTCGACAACCCGGCCAATGCCCAATTGGCCCGGGCCATTGAAGACCAGCTCACGGCGTTTGGCATGCACTGGCTGAGTGAGAAGAAAGTGGTCGAAGGCCTGCCTCTGGCTGGCAAGACCTGGGTGCTCACCGGCTCGTTGGAGCTGATGAGTCGCGATGTGGCCAAGGAAAAGCTGGAAAGCCTGGGGGCCAAGGTGGCAGGGTCCGTGTCGGCGAAAACCCACTGCGTGGTGGCAGGACCCGGCGCCGGCTCCAAGCTGGCCAAGGCCAATGAGCTGGGGCTCAAGGTTCTGGACGAAGCTGCCTTCGTGGCCTTTCTCAGTGAGCATGGCGTCCCCCTCCCTGCGTGATGCGTGGCCGCCGACCTGCCAGTGATGGCAAACCGGCCGGCGGGCTCCTGCCGGGCCGAGGGAACGATGGGGCCGCCAGGATGATCTAGTCTTGGCAGGCCCCACGGAGGATGCGCCATGTACCGTTTCTTCGAGCAGCTCAGTTCCCGCATCGCCGCGCCCTTTGTCGGTGATCGTTCACGCAGCGGCAAGCTCTGGGCCTGTCGCTGCGGGCAGTCGCTGTTCTTTCGCAACAGCCAATGCCTGGCCTGTGCGGCCGTGCTCGGTTATGCGCCGCAATTGGGCAGCTTGTCTTCCCTGCGGCCGGGACCTGTGGCGCAAACCTGGGTGCTCGATGCCAGGCCCGAGGCCGGCGCGTTCAAGCGCTGCGCCAATCTGCATACGGCGGCGGCCTGTAACTGGCTGCTGCCCGCGCACCTGACGGGCAGCCTGTGCATCGCCTGCCGCTTGAATCGCACCATTCCCGACCTGTCCGTCCCCGAGAACCCTGAGCGCTGGCGCAAGGTGGAAATCGCCAAGCGTCGCCTGGTGGCGCAGTTGCTTGCCCTGGGGCTGCAACTGCTGCCCAAGAGTGACGATGAAGAGCGGGGCCTGGCCTTCGATTTTATCGGTGTCGATCTCCAGGGCAGGGCGCCCATGACCGGGCACGCCGGTGGCCTGATCACCCTGGATATCAAGGAGGCCGACGATGCCCATCGCGAACAGGTGCGAACGCAGATGCGTGAGCCCTATCGCACCCTGCTCGGGCACTTCCGACATGAAGTGGGGCACTACTATTGGGATCGGCTGATTGCCGACAGCCCCTGGCTGCAGCCGTTTCGCCGCCTGTTCGGCGATGAGCGCGGCAGCTATGCCCAGGCCCTGGAGCGCCACTATCAGCAAGGCGCACCGAGTGATTGGCAGCAAAGCCACATCAGCGCCTACGCCACCATGCATCCCTGGGAAGACTGGGCGGAAACCTGGGCTCACTACCTGCACATGATGGACGCGGTGGATACGGCCCTGGGCTTTGGCATGAGTGCCCGAGACGTCGATCTCGATTACCAGCCGTTTCCCCTGAGCAGTCTTTACGACCCGCAGCATCCCGGCGGTCCGGCGTTCCTGGCCTTCGTCAATGCCTGGATCGAACTGGCGGGCATGCTCAATGAACTGTCCCGCAGCATGGGACAGCCGGATTTCTATCCCTTTATCCTGCCGCCGGCGGTGATCGGCAAATTGCACTTCATCCACCTGGTGATCCAGCAGGAAGGCGGTCGCGCCGAAGAAGTGTTGTCCCTGGATGGATGATCCCCCCCGTCCCGTAGGAGCGAGCTTGCCAGGGCGATGTACCTGATCCGGCGCGGCGCCTGCCCCGTGAACCGGCGTGCTTCGGCGGTAGCGGCGGTTGGATGGCGCTTGTATCCCCGAACACATCCAAGTGCTTGAAGCTCATCGGATTTTTTAATCTGCAACGAGCGGTTGTAAGTTCGACTCAGATAGGTACAATGGCGCGGCTCGCCGACAGGCGAACGTCGTTATGGTGACCCCATCGGTCCCCCCGCAACGATTACCCGTGAACCTGGTCAGATCCGGAAGGAAGCAGCCACAGCGGGAACATTGTGTGCCGGGGTGTGGCTGGTGGGGTTGCCTCCAATCTTTCAAGCGATTGATTCTTAACGGTTTTTCACCCTTTGCCACGCGGTGGTACAAGGCGTGAGACAGCCGTGTCGATTTCTCCTCTTCTATCTGTTGTTGTCCCGCAAGCCGGTCTAAGGCGGGCGAATCGTCGTGCGTCTCGCGTTCCTCATGAATACTCCGGCGGCGTAGCTGTGGTACGCCAATGCCTATCGCGGTTAAGCTCTCGCGCTTTTTCTACCAGGGACGGAGTGCCAATGGCGCTGACCAGTAAAATCTGTGCTTACGAGAATCACTGGCCTGCGGCCTTCAGTGCCGAGCGAGCCCGCATCGTCCAGGGCTTCGGCGACGAGCTGATGGCTGTTCATCACGTGGGCAGCACGGCTGTTCCGGGGCTGGCGGCCAAGCCGGAAATCGATCTTTTGCTGGTGGTCGTGGAGCATCGGGATGAGGCGGCGCGCAATGCCTTCATGGCGACCCTGGGCTATGTCCGAGGCAGCAATCTATCCCCGGGGCATCACTTTTACCGCCGCGATGTCGAGGGCGTGCGCACCCATAAAGTGCATGTCTGCATCTGTGGTCATGAGCAGATCGGGCGCATGCTGGTTTTTCGCGATCTGCTGCGGCAAGACAGCGATTTGCGCCAGCAATACCAGGATCTGAAGCTGGCGCTTGAAGCCGACAATCGCGGGGGGATTGGCGAGTATCTCGCGCAGAAGGCTCCCTTCATCGATGCCGTGATGGCGCGCCAGGGCTAGATCGCGGCGCGCAACTCTCGGGGCGACAGCCCGTAATGCTTGCGAAAGCGCACGGCAAAGCGAGAAGCCGAGGCGTAGCCGCTGGCTGCGGCGATTTCGCCGATTGGGCGTGGCGTGGTTTGCAGCCATTGCAGGGCCATGCCCAGCCTGACGTTTTCGAGAATGTTGCTGAAGCTGTCGTTCTCGTTCGCCAGCTGGCGGCGCAATGTCGAAGCCCCGAGGTTCAGGCGCTCGGCGACGCAGGCGACGGTCCAGTCCCGCGCCGGATTGCTCATGAGGACCTGCTGCACCCGTTCGCACAGTGGGTCGTGACGGTCCAGCAACAAAGGGCCGGCCCAGCCGCCAAGGGCCAGGGCCAGCAGCACCGCCTCGCCGTAGTGGTTGCGCAGGGCATCCGGCGCATCGCTGGCGATGCATTGCAGGAGGTTGTCCCAGGTCTGGGCCGTGTGTCGCTCCAGGGGGACGCACAGGTCTGCGCCGCTGCGTCCGGGGCGGGCGACGATCTGTGGGTGGTAGCGCAGGCTGAACGCGCGCAAGGCCGGGGCGGGGAAGGTCACGACATCGGCGATGTAGTGGCCTTGCGCCCCTGGAGAGTTGCTGATGCCCACTTCGCGCCCGGCCGGCAGCAGGATCAGGTGCTGGCCGCCCACGCGCATTTCGCGATCGTCCCAGGCCATGCGTTTTTCGCCCTGGCGCACCCGGCACAGGGCGCTGACGAAAATCGGTACTCGTTGCAGGGCGTGGGCTTGCCTGGCACGGATGACGCAAGCGTCGATACGGCTTTCGTGATGCTGCAGGCCAGCCGGTGCGTTCATCGTCAGCGTCCGTAGGTGGCGGTCAGTGTGGTCTTGGCCAGTGCGTTGGCGTTGAGCATGTAGCCCACCATCGCTCCGCTGGCCTGGGTGTCGAGGGGCAGTTTATCCACCTTCAGCGCCCAGACGGTGAACTGGTAACGATGAGGTTTGTCGCCCGTTGGCGGGCAAGCGCCACCAAAGCCGGGTTGGCCGTAATCGGTGCGTCCCTGGACGGCTCCCGGCGGCAGCAGTTCGCCGCTGGGGCTGCCGGCGCCCCTGGGCAGGCCCTGGGTGGTGCTGGGGAGGTTGACCAGGGTCCAGTGCCACCAGCCGCTGCCGGTGGGGGCGTCCGGATCATAGACGGTGATGGCAAAGCTGCGGGTGCCCGGCGGAGCATTTTTCCAGGACAGTTCAGGAGAGGTGTTGTCTCCTTTGCAGCCGAAGCCGCGGAATACTTCCCGTTGACTCAAGGGCTGGCCATCGCGGATGTCGTGACTGCTGATGCTGAACTCGGCGGCTTGGGCGCCAAGGCTCAGGCTCAAGGACAGTGCGCTAAGAAAAAGGCGGTTGTTCATGGCGGGTTGGTCTGGCTGGTGGGAATGAAGGGCCAGTCTATGGGCGGGCAGACCCGGGTGCTGTGCCGTGGCGCTCGAGGATTGTGCCGAAACGCTCGCTGGTTCGACGAGGCGGCCGTCATGCTCCCAGATGCTCCTGCAACAGCCGGGCAAACGCATCCCGCGCGTTATGTCGCTGTACGTCCTGATGCCAGACGAAGCGGTTGTCCACCGGTAGCAGGTCGCTAAAACGCTGGATGTTCAGGGTCGCCGACTGTGCATAGCGTTCCAATACGCCCTCCGGAATCAGCGACACGCCGGCCCCGACACTGACGCAGCCGATGATGGTGCCCCAGCTGGCGTACCCGGTAATGGGCAGGTTCAGGCCGTGCCTGGCCAGCCAGTTCTCCAGGGCGCGGCGATAGGGGCAGCCCTGCGGCCACATGAACAGGTTTTGCCCCAGCAGATCGCTGGCGCTGTGGATGGGAGCGCTGCCGGCACTGGAAATCAGTACCAGGGGCTCGTGGTAGAGCACTGTTTGCTTGAGCCTGGGTGGCAAGGTGTCGATGGCCACCAAGGCGCCGTCGATGCGCTGGTGTTGCAGCTCTGTAAAGAGCTGCGACCAGGTGCCGGTCACCAGTTCCACGCTCACCTTGGGGTAGCGTCGGTGATATTGCGCCAGCAGCGGTGGCAGGCGCCCGCCAGCACAGGACTCGATGGCGCCCAGGCGCAGCAGGCCGCTGGGCTCTGCCTGGTCGTCCACCGCGCGCTTGGCCTCATCGACCAGCGCCAGAATGCGTTCGCTGTAGCCTAAGAATATTTCTCCAGCGGCGCTGATCTTCAGGCCGCGCCCGACCCGGGTGAACAGCGGGGTGCCCAGTTCGCTTTCCAGCTGCTTGAGGCGGTTGGTGATGTTGGAGGGCACGCAATGCAGTTGTTCGGCGGCGCGGGCGATGCTGCCGGTGCGGGCCACGGCGTTCAGCATTTTCAGTTGGCTCAGTTCCATTGCTCATTTCCAGTGAGGAATGGCCTCAGTATCGGTCAGTTGTGGTGAGTTGTGGAGGGCGAGAGACTGGGTTTCCTCTCTCTGTCCGGGCGCCTGTGCCGTGAAACATTCATCAGGATTCAAACTGTTGCTGGCTACCGCTGCGGTGATTTTGTGCTGGGCCTATTCGCCGGTGGGCATTCACATTGGCCTTGAGGGCTACAGTCCCGGGCATCTGGCGTTGTTGCGTTTCCTGGTTGCCTCGCTGTTGATGGCCGCGATGGCTGTGGTGCTGAAAATATCCCTGCCACGTTGGCGCGATTTGCCCGGGCTGCTGGTGCTGGGGTTCTTTGCCATCGCCCTGCATCACGTCAGCCTCAATTATGGTCAGCAGGGCTTGAGTGCCGGCGCTTCCAGCGTGCTGGCACAGACGGCGCCGTTATTTGGCACGCTGATCGCCTGCTTCTGGCTCAGGGAGGCGGTCAGTGCCTGGCGCTGGGGCTGCGTGGTGCTGGGGTTGTTTGGTGCCGTGCTGGTGGTTGTGGCCGACAAGGGGCTGGGGTCGATCGAGCCCCGCGGGTTGCTGGTGTTGCTGGCGGCTTTTTCCTGGGGGCTGTACTTCGTCTTGCAGCGGCGTCTGTCCGGGCGTTACGGGGTGCTGACCACCGTGTGCTACATGGTCTGGGGCGGCACCTTGTTGTTGTCGGTGTATGCGCCGGGATTGGCGCGGGAGGTCGTCCAGGCGCCGTGGCGGGTGAATCTGGCGGTGCTGTTGCTGGGGCTGTTTCCCAGTGCGCTGGCGTATCTGGCCTGGGCCTATGTGCTGGCGCGGGTGGAGGTCAGTCGGGCGTCGATGGCCCTGTACCTGATACCGCCAGTGGCGATGTTGCTGGCGGCGACGGTGCTGGGGGAGGTGGTGCAGTCTGCCGTGCTGCTGGGGGCGGCGGTGGTGCTGGGTAGCGTGATGGCGATGCAGTTGGAGGGGCGCTGGCGGCAATGGCGTCTCGGGCGATCGAGGATCCTGCCTGGGCTGGAGCGGGGTGGGCGGGTGAAGCTGGGTGATTCGTGAGGTGCAACGCCCCGTCAGGCAGGGGCGTTGCGCTCGGGGATCAGCCTTTTTTCTTGAACAGCCGGCCGACGAATGCGGCCAGGGCGAGGACGCCGATGACAATGAATTTCTTGCCGGCCAGGAGCAGTACCCCCAGCTTGGCAAACAACCCGGCCTTGCTGGCCAGGCCCCCGGCCACCAGCGCGGCCAGACCGTAGGACGCCAGCTTGTCGGTGCTTGGGTTGTAGTCGGCGTAGCGGTTGCCGTCGGTGAAGTTGGTGAAGGCCAGCACCTTGGGGATCTCGCGCTTGATGGTGGCCAGGTCGTCCATGGAGGCGACCGCATTGAGCTCCAGCACGCCTTCGCGACCCAGCACGCGGATGCTGTAGTTCAGGGTGTTGCTCTCGGCGCCTTCGGCCTTGAGTTCGCGGGCCCAGTACATTTTGTGGGTCTGGGCGTCATAGCTGGGCTGCTCGGCCCAGCCCAGCAGGTGGATGGCGCCATAGCCCTGTTCCTTGCGCTGCTTGTTGTCTTGCTCGTCGGCTTCCTGCATTTGCTTGAGCAGGTCCTGATAGTCGATCTTCGCCGCGTCGTCGTCGGAGATGTGCCCATCATTCTTGTAGCTGATGATCACGCCCCAGCCTTCGGCGGACAGCGGGCTGACGGCGCTGGGCACGATCATGCCCAGGGTGGTGAAGCCGGGCGGGTTGCCCCAGCCTTCGGTGAGCAGTTTCTCGGTGTCCTTGGGGTTGAGGTAGTAAAACTCCTGGCTCAGGTCGAGGCTGGCGATATCCCCGGGCAGCTTGACCTGGCCATGGCGTGGCGAGAGCGAGGCGAGAAACTGTTCGGCTGTCTGGGGTTCGCTGTCCTTGCCTTGGCTCGGTGTGGCGGCGCAGGCAAAGAATGGCGTGGCACAGAGGATGGCCATCGCCAGTAATAGACGCAGGTACTTCATCGTATTCCCTTACAAATTGTGACAAGTCGGCGGGGAGGATAGCGATGAGTGCCTGGAGGCTCAATGAGACGTTTCTATTTATTTCAAAACAGGAGCGAGGAGGGCGCTGGTGGCAGCGCCGCTCTCTCTGTGGGGTGGTGACGCAGGCAAGTTCAGTTGGCGCTGAGATAGAGCACGCGCAGGCGGTGTCCGTCCGGATCGAGGGCCAGCAGGGTGTAGCCGAAATCCATCTGGGTGGGTGGCTGGGCGATGGTCAGGCCCAGGCTCTGCCAGTGGCGGTGCAGGTCGTCCACGGCTTCGCGGCTGTCCAAGGCCCAGCCTAGTTCGCCGCCACCGCCGGTCGCCTGGGCGCTGGGCTCGACCGTGTGGCGCGACCACAGGCCGAGTTTGATCCCCGAGTCGAGGATGAACAGCGCGAAGGTGGGGGAGGATTCCACCGGTTGCTTGTCCAGCAGGCGACTGTAGAACTGCGCGCTGATGGCCGGGCTGTCTACATAAAGCAGGAAGTAGGTGTTGCTGGTCATGACGACTCCAAAGGGCTGTGTGCTGTGGGCACAAGCTTATGTGCCGGGTCTGTCAGATCCTGTCAGGAGTCGTGAATGGACAAAGAGGCCGGCTTGTCGGGTTCGATAAGCAGGCCTCTTCCGATTGATTTGTTG
Organism: Pseudomonas sp. Os17; assembly: GCF_001547895.1. Taxonomy (NCBI): domain Bacteria; kingdom Pseudomonadati; phylum Pseudomonadota; class Gammaproteobacteria; order Pseudomonadales; family Pseudomonadaceae; genus Pseudomonas; species Pseudomonas sp. Os17. The sequence goes on from NZ_AP014627.1 coordinate 2,102,612, forward strand.
CGGGGCTCAAGGCTTGGACAAGGCCTGGTCTACCGCTGCTATCAGCTTTCCCAGATCCTTAGGGGTGGCTTTGTGAATGACACCGAACAAATAAGCCCGCTGTTCCTCTTCATCGCCCAGATCGGCGAAGAAGGCTTTCAGCTTCACTCCCAGTACTTCGGCTAGCAGAAATAGAGCTTCAACGCTGGGAGTGTAGGTGCCGGTTTCGAAGCGGCTGATGGTTTTTGGGTCAAAACCGGTTTTTTCACCTAGTTCAGCCTGAGTAAGCCCCGCTACCTTTCGATAACGCTTGATGGCTGCACCCAAACTTGAAATTTGCATCGCTCAATTCCCATTTAGAATCAAGAACTTAACGATAAATATTGGCATTAGACAACACCATGGTTCATCACCTTGCTTTGCAAAATGTGATGCATTTCGTAGAATCGGCGCTTCGGACAGGTATTTGGTGATCTAGTTTCAGCAGGCAGGTTTATGAAACAAGAAATCATTGCATTTCCCTTGTTCACCTAAACCGAGGGCTTGGCAGAGGCTCGAACGTCTCGTAAATCCCGCCAACGCTCCGTCCGCCGTCCCCACCTGACGCCTTATCTGATCCTAGTTGATCCTCGTCGAATCGACGGTCATCTGCCGCGCAAACCGCTGTACGGCTGCAATCAGGGCGAACCTTCCGATTGAGTCGTACCGCCAGGAAAGTACATCGCGAATCAGCCTGCTGCCGGCCTCCCGGTACTGTTGATCGCAGGCTGTCTATGGAGTTCTAAAGTGCGTCTCAATTTGCCGGTCAACTCTGTTGAGCAGACCTTTCCCGACCAGCAGCGGCTCATATCCGCCACCGATACCAGCAGCCATATCACCTATTGCAATGCCGAGTTCGCTGCAATGAGCGGTTTCAGCCAGGCCGAACTGATCGGCAGCACCCACAACCTGGTGCGCCACCCGGACATGCCTGCGGCGGTGTTCGAGTCGATGTGGAGGTATCTGAAGGCCGGTCAGAGCTGGATGGGGGTGGTGAAGAACCGCTGCAAGAACGGCAATTTCTATTGGGTCAGCGCCTATGTCACGCCGATTCTGGAGGACGGGCGACTGGTGGGCTACGAGTCGGTCCGGGTCAAGCCGACCCGGGAGCAGGTCAGTCGTGCCGAAGCCTTGTATGCCCGCATGCGCGCCAACAAGTCGCCGGTCAGCGCTTGGCGTCGGCTGGAGGCCGGAGCCCGGCCATTGCTGTTGCCGGCGGCCCTGGCAGTGGCGTGCCTGGGCGCGTTCAGCTGGCTGCCAACGCTCGCGGCCCAGGGCCTGACCGTCGCCGGTTTCATCGCCGTCGGACTGTCGGCCCAGCGCCGTTTGCGACAGCAGCTCAAGCACATCCTCAGCAGCACCCCGAATACCTTCGCCGATCCGATCTGTGCCCTGGCCTACAGCGAAGCGCTGGGGCCGGCGGGGCAATTACAGATGATCCTGATCAGTGAGGAGGCGCGGCTGAAAACTGCCCTGACGCGCCTCAGCGATCTGGCCCGGCAGATGGCCACGGCTGCCACCGACTCCAGCCAGCTGTCCAGCCGCACCGAGACCGCCCTGCTGGAGCAGAGGGCCGAGACCGACATGACGGCCGCCGCCATGACCCAGATGGCCGCCTCGATCACCGAGGTTGCCGAGCACGTGCAGCACACCGCCAGCGAGGCTCACACCGCCAACCTCCTGGCCCGGGAAGGCAGCCAGGTGGCGGGTTCTTCCCGGGATGCCATCCAGTTGCTGGCTCGCACGGTCACCCAGATCAACCAGGCGGTGGGCGACCTGGCCGGGCAGACCCAGGACATCATGGTGGCGGCGAGCATGATCCAGGCGATTGCCGACCAGACCAACCTGCTGGCCCTGAACGCTGCCATCGAAGCCGCACGAGCCGGCGAGCAGGGACGGGGGTTTGCCGTGGTAGCCGATGAAGTGCGGGCCCTGGCGGGCAAGACCCGGCAATCGACCCAGCAGATCCAGGGCATCATCCAGAGCCTGCGGGCCGGTGCCGACGAGGCGGTGCAGATCGCCAACCTCGGCATCGAAGAGGCGGAGCAGGGTGTGCAGCAGGTGTTGCAGGCGCAACAGGCCCTGCATGGCATCGGCGCTGCGGTGGAGCGCATCACCGACATGAGCCAGCAGATGGCGGCGGCCTCCCAGGAGCAATCCCATGTGGCCGAGTCGGTGTCCGAACAGATCAACCGCGTCGCCGCCACGGTGCAGCGCACCGCCAATAACGCCAGCGCCGGGGTGGTCCGCGGCACCGAGCTGGAAAACATCTCTTCCGGGCTGCGTGCCCTGGTCGAGCGGTTCAACCGCTAGCGACAGTGATCTCGACTCATGGATGAGAAATATCGCAGGGCCGTCGATGCCGCCGCCATCTTCTCCGAGACTGATCTCGGCGGCAGCATCACCTATGTCAATGACCTATTCTGCCAGATCTCGGGCTACAGCCGGGATGAGCTGATCGGGGCCAACCACCGGATGCTCAGCTCGGGGCTGCACCCGCCGGAGTTCTTCAACGAGCTGTGGCAGACCATCTCCCAGGGCCGGGTGTGGAAGGGCGAGATCTGTAACCGGGCCAAGGATGGCAGCCTGTACTGGGTCGACAGCACCATGGTGCCCCTGATGGATCAGCGTTCCGGCAAGGTGATGCGCTACGTGTCGATTCGCTTCGATGTCAGCGAAAAGCGCCAGTTGCTGCATTCGCTGCAATGGCGGGTCGGACATGACGTGCTCACCGGCCTGCCCAACCGGGCCTTTCTTTCCGACCTGTTGCATCAGGCCCTGGAGTTCTCCCGCCGTGAGGACATCCCCCTGGCGGTGTGCATGCTTGACCTCGATGGCTTCAAGGCCGTCAACGATGGCTACGGGCACGCCTGTGGCGATTTGCTGCTGGTGGAAGTGGCGGCGCGTCTGCGTTCGATCATTCGTGGCGACGATGTGGTGGCGCGTCTGGCCGGCGACGAGTTCGTGCTGATCCTGCGCTATGTGCGCGACATGCTGGAGCTGCGTGCGGCGTTGCAACGGGTGCTGGCCACCATCTCCCAGCCCTATTCGATCCAGGGCAAGGACATCAATGTCTTTGCCAGCATCGGCGTGACCCTGTTTCCCAACGATAACCACGACGCCGACACCCTGCTGCGCCATGCCGATCAGGCCATGTACGTGGCCAAGCAGAGCGGGCGCAACCGTTTCCATCTGTTCGATGTGTTGCGGGATCGTGAGGTCATGGTCACCTACCAGACCGTCGAACAGGTGCGCCAGGCGCTGAACGCCGGTGAGTTGCAGCTGTACTTCCAGCCCAAGGTCAACATGCGCAGCGGCGCGGTGGTGGGCTTCGAGGCGATGCTGCGCTGGCAGCACCCGCAACGGGGCATGCTCGGCTCCCACGAGTTTCTGCCTCAGGTGGAGGAGACTGACCTGATCGTCGATATTGGCGAATGGGTCATGGATCAGGTGATGACGCGCCTGCAGGACTGGCAGGCGGCAGGCCATGGCTGGTCGGTGAGCCTGAACGTCGCGGCCCGGCATTTCCAGCGCCCGGATTTTGTCGAGCGGCTCAAGGAGATGCTCGAACGATACCCGCAGGTTTCGCCGGTGTTGCTGGAGCTGGAGATTGTTGAGTCGGCGGCCATCGAGAACATCCAGCGGGTCAGCGATTGCCTCGATGCCTGTCAGGCCCTGGGCGTGCAGTTCTCCCTGGGGCACTTCGGCACCGGGCATTCGTCCCTCAGTTACCTCAAGCGCCTGCGCACCCAGACCATCAAGATCGATCGTCTGTTTGTCCGCGACATGCTGCACGACCAGGACGATCAGGCGCTGATCCAGGCCCTGATAGGGCTGGCCCGGGCCTTTGGTCGGCAAGTGGTGGCCGAGGGCCTGGAAAGCCTGGCCCACGGAGAGCGCTTGATGGAGCTGGGGTGCGAGGTGGCTCAGGGCGACTTCATCGCCGAGCCCATGCCGGCCGATGCGGTGCTGCAGTGGGTGGGCGCTTTCCAGCCCCCGCAGGCATGGCGCCAGGGCGAAGTTCAGGGCGCGGCGGCGTCGTAGGTGCTGGCGCTGGAGGGCGGTTCGACGTAGCGCTGGACGATGGCGTCGATTTCCCCGGACATTTTCATCTGCAGCAGGGCGCGCAGGATGCGCCGGGCCGGCACCGCCGGGTCGTTACGCACGTAGCAGCTCACGGCCTGCTCCTGCAGCAGGGCGACGCGGTACAGCGGTTTGCCGGAGGCCTGGGTCTGGTTGAACCAGTCCAGGGTCCATTGGCTGGCGATTGCGTAGTGATAGCGCCCGACCTGGAGTTTTTGCAGGACCTGCTCCTCGTTGCGCGCATCGTCACGAATCAGCCGGGCACTGTCGAACAGCGCTTGCAGGGAGGTGTAGGTGTAGCTCAGCACGGTGCCAATGTGCTGGGTGGGCAAGTCCTGGGGATTGAGCGGTGTCGGATGCGGGCGGTCGCTCACCAGCAGGTTGCGTTGCACGAACAGCGGCACGCTCCACAGATAGTCCCCGGACAGGTTCGGCAGCCAGGCCTGGGCGGCGAAGCAGCGTACGTCCACCTCGCCCTGGGCCATGGCGTTCTGTACCCGGGCCCGGGCCAGGACGTGAAACTCGGCGCGGGTACCCAGGTGGCGGGCCAGGCTGTTCATGGTGTCGTAAAGGATGCCGGCGGTGGGTTGCTCGTCCTCGATCTCGATGGTCGGCATGGCCCAGCTGTCGGCAATCACAAAGCGCAAAGGCGCTTCGGCGGCTTCCAGGCTGGCGCTCAACAGCAGCAGGGCGCCCCAAGTCAAACGCATACGGTCTCCCACGGTTCAAACGGCCGAGCCATCCTTGGCAAAATGCAGCTTAGACAGATTAGACAAGCGCGCCGGATGCAATTTCGCCCTTGCTCCGCTAGCATTACCGGCTTCCGCTTTCCAGTTGCGACGGTTTTCGATGAGTTATCAGGTTCTTGCACGTAAATGGCGTCCGCGCTCGTTCCGCGAAATGGTCGGCCAGACCCATGTGCTCAAGGCTCTGATCAATGCCTTGGACAGCCAGCGGCTGCACCACGCCTATCTGTTTACCGGCACCCGCGGGGTGGGCAAGACCACCATCGCGCGGATCATTGCCAAATGCCTGAACTGTGAAACAGGCATCACTTCCACGCCGTGCGGCACCTGCTCGGTGTGCTGCGAGATCGATGAGGGGCGTTTCGTCGACCTGATCGAGATCGACGCCGCGAGCCGGACCAAGGTCGAGGACACCCGTGAACTGCTGGACAACGTGCAGTACGCACCGAGCCGCGGGCGCTTCAAGGTCTACCTGATCGACGAAGTGCACATGCTCTCCAGTCACTCGTTCAACGCGTTGCTCAAGACCCTCGAAGAGCCGCCGCCCTACGTCAAGTTCATCCTGGCGACCACCGATCCGCAGAAGCTGCCGGCGACCATCCTGTCGCGCTGCCTGCAGTTTTCCCTGAAAAACATGACCCCCGAACGGGTGGTGGAGCACCTCAGTCATGTGCTGGGCGTGGAGAACGTGCCGTTCGAGGACGATGCGCTGTGGCTGCTGGGCCGCGCCGCCGACGGCTCGATGCGCGACGCCATGAGCCTGACCGACCAGGCCATCGCCTTCGGTGAGGGCAAGGTCATGGCCGCCGATGTGCGGGCCATGCTCGGCACCCTCGATCATGGCCAGGTCTACGACGTGCTGCATGCCTTGATCAATGGCGATGCCAAGGCGCTGCTGGAAGCGGTACGTCATCTGGCGGAGCAAGGTCCGGACTGGAACGGCGTACTCTCGGAAATTCTCAACGTGCTGCACCGGGTAGCGATCGCCCAGGCCCTGCCGGAAGGGGTCGACAACGGTCATGGCGACCGCGATCGGGTGCTGGCCCTGGCCCAGGCGCTGCCGGCCGAAGACGTGCAGTTCTATTACCAGATGGGCCTGATCGGCCGCCGCGACCTGCCCTTGGCGCCGGATCCGCGGGGGGGCTTCGAGATGGTCCTGCTGCGGATGCTGGCCTTCCGCCCGGCGGATACGGCGGATGCGCCGAGACAGCCGCTAAAGCCAGTGGGGATCAGCCAGGCCACAGTTGATTCCGCCCAAGCCGTGGCGGCACCAGCTCCTGCTGTGCCTGTGGCTGCCGTTGCGCCGATTGCCAGCGCGCCGGTTGCGGCTGCCGCGCCCGTTCCAGCGCCGGCGGCCGCTCCAGCACCTGTCGTGCCGGAGGTGGTCCAAGCGCTGGTCGTTGAACCAGAGCCGGCGGTCGCTGAAGAAGTGATCGACCTGCCTTGGAATGATCCGGTAGAGCCGCCGGCGGAGCAGCAGGCCGCTGTGGAGCCGCTGCTGGACGTGGTTGCCGAACAGCCCGAGCTGACGCCGATGCCGACTCCTGCGCCGGACAGCGTGGTGCCGGACGCGCCGGAGTGGGTCAGTGCGCCGGTGCCCGAGCCGAGTGTGGCCGAGGTCGATGCCGCCACACCGGGAATCGACCTGGACGACGAACCGCCCCTGGACGAGGACTACATCGAGCCGGACATGGATTCGGCCTACAGCTACCTCGACGAACTGGCCAGCGAGCACGCCGCCGAACCGGCCCCGGAACCCGAGCCGGAGCCCGCCGCCAAGCCGGCCACCGGCCTGGCCCTGGAGTGGCTGGAACTGTTTCCCAAGCTGCCGATTTCCGGCATGACCGGTAGCATCGCCGCCAACTGCACCCTGATGGCTGTGGATGGCGACAATTGGCTGCTGCACCTGGACCCGGCCCATAGCGCCCTGTTCAACGCCACTCAGCAGCGTCGTCTCAACGACGCGTTGAACCAGTACCATGGCCGCACCCTCAACCTGGCCATCGAGCTGATCAAGCCCGAGCAGGAAACCCCGGCCCAGGCGGCTTCACGGCGCCGCGCCGACCGTCAGCGCGAGGCGGAGGATTCGATCCACGGTGATCCGTTCATCCAGCAGATGGTCCAGGAGTTCGGCGCCTTGGTGCGCCACGATACTATTGAACCTGTCGAGGCCCCGGCCGCGCAGGGTTGATTGCTTAAAGGGCGCCGGGCCGCGGGCCGGGCGCTGTTTCCATCCCCGTACTTTGAGGTAATTCCCATGATGAAAGGTGGCATGGCCGGCCTGATGAAGCAGGCACAGCAGATGCAGGAAAAAATGGCCAAGATGCAGGAAGAACTGGCCAACGCTGAAGTCACCGGCAAGGCCGGCGGCGACATGGTCACTGTGGTCATGACCGGCCGTCATGACATCAAGCGCGTGAGCATCGACCCGAGCCTGCTCGAAGGCGTCAGCGAAGATGACCGTGAAGTGCTGGAAGACCTGTTTGCCGCGGCGGTCAACGACGCCGTGCGCAAGATCGAGTCCAACAGCCAGGAAAAAATGTCCGGCATGACCGCCGGCATGCAACTGCCTCCAGGCATGAAGCTGCCGTTCTGATTCGCCCCGGCGCTTCGGATGGACGCACACAAGCCAGGCCTCGAGCCTGGCTTTTTTGTGCCGTCGATCAGCCCCGCTGTGCAGGCATCCCCTGGTTGGAAAGATCGAACGTCATTGTCCCTTCGGGGTCTGCACCCTATACCGTCCTCTTCCATCCTCGAAACAGGAGTGTCTGTGATGCCGCAAACATTGACCCTCAACCAGCGCGTGGTGCTGGTCTCGCGCCCTCAGGGCGCGCCGGTCCCGGAGAACTTCCGCCTGGAACGGGTGGCCTTGCCGGAGCTGGCCGACGGCCAGGTTCTGCTCAAGACCCTCTACCTGTCCCTGGACCCCTACATGCGTGGACGCATGAGCGACGCGCCGTCCTATGCCGCACCGGTGGAAATCGATGAGGTCATGACCGGTGGCGCGGTGAGTCGGGTCGAGCGCTCGCTGAATCCGAAGTTTCAGGAAGGCGATCTGGTGGTGGGCGCCACCGGCTGGCAGAGCCACTGCATCAGTGATGGCCGCAACCTGATTCCCGTGCCTTCCGGCCTGCCCAGTCCCTCCATGGCCCTGGGCGTGCTGGGCATGCCTGGGATGACGGCTTACATGGGGTTGATGGACATCGGCCAGCCCCAGGCCGGGGAAACGCTGGTGGTGGCCGCGGCCTCCGGCGCCGTGGGCTCGGTGGTGGGGCAGGTGGCCAAGCTCAAGGGGCTGCGGGTGGTAGGTGTGGCGGGTGGCGCCGAGAAATGCCGGTATGTGGTTGAAGAACTGGGCTTCGACGCCTGTGTCGATCACAAGCGTGCGGATTTTGCCGACGAACTGGCCCAGGCTTGCTTCAAGGGGGTGGACATCTATTTCGAGAACGTCGGCGGCCAGGTATTCGATGCGGTAGTCCCCCTGCTCAATCCCCGGGCACGCATTCCCCTGTGCGGGCTGATAGCCCAGTACAACGCCCAGGAGCTGCCACCGGGGCCGGATCGCCTGCCGCTGTTGCAGCGCACCTTGTTGACCAAGCGGGTGCGGATGCAGGGCTTTATCGTTTTCGACGACTACGGCGACCGCCACCCGGAATTCATCAAGGCCATGGCGCCCTGGGTGCGTGAAGGCAAGGTCAAGTTCAAGGAGGACGTGGTGCAGGGCCTGGAGCAGGCCCCTGAAGCCTTCATCGGTCTGTTGGAGGGGCGCAACTTCGGCAAGCTGGTGGTCAAGGTTGCGCCGGACGCGAGCATTTGACGCTATCCCGAGGCGCGGGTATAAACCGCGTCTCGTCGTTTTGTCGGACCTTTGCCCATGAGCTTCAGCCCCCTGATTCGCCAACTGATCGACGCCCTGCGCACTTTGCCGGGCGTGGGTCAGAAAACCGCCCAGCGCATGGCCTTGCAACTGCTCGAGCGTGATCGCAGTGGCGGCTTGCGCCTGGCCCAGGCCCTGAGCCAGGCCATGGAAGGGGTCGGGCACTGCCGTCAATGCCGGACCCTGACCGAAGACGAACTGTGCCCGCAATGTGCCGATCCACGCCGTGATGACACGCTGCTGTGCGTGGTGGAAGGTCCGATGGATGTCTATGCGGTGGAGCAGACCGGCTATCGCGGTCGTTACTTCGTGCTCAAAGGCCACTTGTCGCCTCTGGATGGCCTGGGGCCGGAAGCCATCGGCATTCCGCAGTTGCTGGCGCGGATCGAGGAGCAGGGCAGCTTTACCGAGGTCATCCTGGCCACCAACCCCACGGTGGAGGGCGAAGCTACGGCCCACTACATTGCCCAGCTGCTGACCAACAAAGGCCTGATCACTTCGCGCATCGCCCATGGCGTACCGCTGGGTGGCGAGCTGGAGCTGGTGGATGGCGGCACCCTTGCTCACTCCTTTGCCGGTCGCAAACCCATAGCCCTGTAGCGTTGGTGGGCCGGCGCCGGCGTACCGGGCGGGGGCGGAGATACGGATCGCCTTGAAAACCAAGCAAGCGCTTGGTAAGTTCCCTCGACCCTTCAGAGGAGCTTGCCGATGTCTGCCTGCCAGGAATACTTCGACCCCAGCCACCAGTTGGTCCGCGACAGCGTGCGACGCTTCGTCGAGCGCGAAATTCTCCCCGAGATCCAACAGTGGGAGGAGGCTGAAAGCTTTCCCCGTGAGCTGTATCTCAAGGCCGGTGCCGCCGGGATTCTCGGCATCGGCTATCCCGAAGCCCTGGGCGGCAGTCACGAAGGTGATCTGTTCGCCAAGATCGCCGCCAGCGAAGAGTTGATGCGCAGCGGTTCCGGCGGCCTGGTGGCAGGGCTGGGGTCGCTGGATATCGGCCTGCCGCCGATCGTCAAATGGGCCCGCCCCGAAGTGCGTGAGCGGGTTGTGCCCCAGGTGCTGTCCGGAGAGAAGATCTGCGCGCTGGCGGTGACCGAGCCCAGTGGCGGGTCGGACGTGGCCAACCTGCAGACCCGCGCCGTGCGCGACGGCGATCATTATCGGGTCAGCGGCAGCAAGACCTTCATCACCAGTGGCGTGCGCGCCGATTACTACACCGTCGCGGTGCGTACCGGAGAACCGGGCTATGGCGGCATCAGCCTGCTGCTGATCGAGAAGGGCAGTCCCGGTTTCACGGTGGGCCGGCAGTTGAAAAAGATGGGCTGGTGGGCTTCGGACACCGCCGAGCTGTTTTTCGACGATTGTCGGGTGCCGGTGGGCAACCTGATCGGTGCCCAGAACATGGGCTTCGCCTGCATCATGGGCAACTTCCAGAGCGAGCGCCTGGCCCTGGCGCTGATGGCCAACATGACCGCGCAGATGGCGCTGGAGGAGAGCCTGAAGTGGGCCCGGGAGCGCGAGGCGTTCGGCAAGCCCATCGCCAGGTTCCAGGTGCTCAAGCATCGTCTGGCGGAGATGGCCACGGCCCTGGAGGTGTCCCGGGAGTTCACCTATCGCCAGGCCGCACAGATGGCTGCCGGCAAAAGCGTGATCAAGGAGATTTCCATGGCCAAGAACTTCGCCACCGACACCGCCGACCGCATCACCCACGATGCGGTGCAGATACTCGGCGGCATGGGCTACATGCGCGACAGTCTGGTGGAGCGCCTGTACCGGGATAACCGCATCCTCTCCATTGGCGGCGGCACCCGCGAAGTGATGAACGAAATCATCAGCAAGCAGATGGGGCTCTAGCGTTCGCTCAGGGAGAACTGGGTCAGGCAGAACGTCGGGATGCCCATGTCTTCCAGCTTCTGCGAGCCTCCCAGTTCCGGCAGGTCGATAATGGCGGCGGCCTCGTAGATTTTCGCGCCCATGCGTCGTACCAGGTTGGCGGCGGCGATCAGGGTGCCGCCGGTGGCGATCAGGTCATCGAACATCAACACCGAGTCGCCTTCGCACAGGCTGTCGGCATGCACTTCAAGGAAGGCTTCGCCGTACTCGGTCTGGTAACCCTCGGCCAGTACATCGGCCGGAAGCTTGCCCTGTTTGCGGAACAGAATCAGGGGTTTGTTCAACTGGTAGGCGATGATCGAGCCGATCAGGAAGCCTCGGGCATCCATGGCGCCGATGTGGCTGAAGTCTTCTTCGACATAACGCTGGGCGAAACTGTCGGCCACCAGGCGCAGGGCCCGGGGAGACTGGAACAGGGGAGTGATGTCACGAAAGATCACCCCGGGTTTCGGGAAGTCGATGACGGGGCGGATCAGGGATTTGATGTCAAAGGAGTCGAAGGCCATCTGCGGGTGTCCTGGCGGGCAATTTGGGCCGCGCCAGTATAGCCGCGACCGAGCGGCTTGGCTCAGTCGCGAGCACCGTGGATCAGCCTTCCACCGAGCCCCCGGCCAGGGCGCACAGCTGGATCGGATCGAGGATGTGCACTTCCTTGCCTTCGGCGGCAATCAGTTCGTTCTGCTGGAACCGGGTGAACACCCGGGACACGGTTTCCACCGCCAGGCCCAGGTAGTTGCCGATTTCATTGCGCGACATGCTCAGGCGGAACTGGTTGGCCGAGAAGCCGCGAGCGCGGAACCGGGCCGACAGGTTGACCAGGAAGGTGGCAATGCGTTCGTCGGCGGTCTTTTTCGACAGCAGCAGCATCATCTGCTGGTCGTCACGGATTTCCCGACTCATGACGCGCATCAACTGGCGGCGCAGTTGCGGCAGTTGCAGGGCCAGTTCGTCGAGACGTTCGAAGGGGATTTCACACACCGAAGTGGTTTCCAGGGCCTGGGCCGAAACCGGATGGCTTTCGGTGTCCATGCCGGACAGCCCCACCAGCTCGCTGGGCAGGTGGAAACCGGTGATCTGCTCTTCGCCGCTGTCGCTGAGGCTGAAGGTTTTCAGGGCGCCCGAACGCACGGCATACACCGAGTCGAAGCCGTCACCCTGACGGAACAGAAATTCGCCTTTTTTCAATGGGCGGCCACGTTTGACGATTTCGTCCAGCGCGTCCATGTCTTCCAAATTCAAGGAAAGTGGCAGGCACAGAGGGGCCAGGCTGCAATCCTTGCAATGGGCCTGGTTATGAGCGCGCAGTTTAACTGGCTCGGACATTCTAGAATCCTTGTGGGAAAACACACATAAGCCGTAAGGGTAACTCACGGGAGGAGGTTCCGGCCAGTCCGTGCCGTATTAACTGTGAGTCGTAAAGCAATCCTTTTGTGGGTCGATAACCTGTTAACGAAAACAACTTGGAGCGCCGCAACTATGTCCTTTGTTGGCGGTATTACTAATGGCAGCAATAACTTGCAGCCACTTTCTGAATCTTCGAAAAGCAACGATGCGGATGAACTAAGGGGTTCGCCGTTAGTTGCAGAACCTATGGTTGGAGAGGGCGTCAAAGTGTCGCTGTCGGGGGCCGGACTGAAGAAATCCTCCAGTGCTGCGGGCGATGACAGTGACATCGAGGAAAGTGGCCTGCCCGAAAATATTCAACAGCTCCTCAAAATGATCAGAAAATTGCAACAACAGATTGCTGAAAAGCTGGCCCAGCTTCAGGCCGTCATGGCCGACAAGCACCTGGGGCCGGAGGAGGCCAAGGCCAGGATCGGTAGCCTGCAATCGGCCCTGGCGGCCCTCAACAGCGGATTGCTGACCGCCAACGCCTCATTGGCCAAGGCGATGAGGGAGGCCGGCTTGAGTCCCGAGCAGGTGGTGAAAGCCTCTGCTTTGCTCATGAAATCCTAAATGACCCGGGAAAAACGCTGGCGATTCTGCTGCCCCAGGTAGGCATCGAAGATCATGCATACCGAACGCACCAACAGGCGTCCCGCCGGAAGTACGGTAATGGCCTCGGGGCTTAGTTGAATCAGTCCATCGTCGTCCATTTCCTGCAAGTCTGGCCATAGTTCATTGAAATAGCCGCGAAAGTCGATATTGAAGGCTTGCTCTATGTCCTCGAATTTAAGACTAAAGTTGCAGATCAGTTGTTGAATAACTTCACGGCGCAGACGGTCGTCGGCATTACAGACCAGGCCGCGACTAGTGGCCAGTTGTGCGCCTGCCAAAGCATTTTGATAGTGCGTCAGATCACTGCTGTTCTGGCAATAGAGATCACCGATCTGGCTGATCGCGGAAACGCCCAAGCCGATCAGGTCGCAATGACCGTGGGTGGTGTATCCCTGGAAGTTGCGCTGCAGGGTCGATTCTTCCTGGGCGATCGCCAATTCATCATCGGGAAGGGCGAAATGATCCATGCCGATGTAGCGATAACCGGCGGCGGTCAGTTGCTCGATGGTGCGTTGCAGCATTTCCAGTTTCTCCGCCGGCGCCGGCAGCTCGCTGCCGTTGATCCGTCGTTGCGGCATGAAGCGCTCGGGCAGGTGGGCGTAGTTGAACACCGAGAGCCGGTCGGGCTGCAGGCTGATGACTTCTTCCACGGTGCGGGCAAAGTGTTCCGCGGTCTGCTTGGGCAGGCCGTAGATCAGGTCGATGTTGATGGAGCGAAATTGCAGCGTGCGAGCCGCTTCGATCACCGCTCGGGTTTCCTCCAGGCTCTGCAGGCGGTTGACGGCGCGCTGCACCGCCGGGTCCAGGTCCTGTAGACCGATGCTCACCCGGTTGAAGCCCAGCTCTCGCAGCAGCCCCATGGTCGACCAGTCCGCTTCACGAGGGTCGATCTCGATGCCGTAGTCGCCGGAGTCATCCTCGAGCAGGTTGAAATGCTTGCGCAGCAACGCCATCAGCTGGCGCAACTCGTCGTGATTGAGAAAGGTCGGGGTGCCGCCGCCGAAATGCAGCTGCTCGACCCGCTGGTTGGGCGCCAGGTGGCAGGCGATCAGTTGCATCTCCTGTTCCAGGCGTTGCAGGTAGGGCAGGGCCCGGCTGCGATCCTTGGTGATGACCTTGTTGCAGGCGCAGTAGTAGCAGATGTTGGCGCAGAACGGGATGTGCACGTACAGCGACAGCGGGCGCTGGGCCTTGCGGCTGTCACGCAGGGCGTGCAGCAGATCAAAGGCACCGACCTGGCTGTTGAATTGCACGGCGGTCGGGTACGAGGTGTAGCGCGGTCCCGCCAGGTCATAGCGGCGGATCAGATCTGTGTCCCAACGAATGGCGTCGAGCATGCGGGAATTCCCCCGGATAGGCTGGCAGTGTTCGCGAGTCTAGGAGGTTAGGGGCGCGGCCATCTTGACTTGTATCAAGGGTGTTCGGGAGCTGCCGGGCTAGCGCCGGCGGGGCGTGTGGGCCCGGTTGCCGGGCAGTGCCCCGGGGTCAGTGGCCCATCAGCCAGTGCTGGTGAGGGCCGGGCAAGGTCCAGAGGCCGAAGAGGATGACCAGCAGGCCGCCGGTCAGGCGCACGCTGCGTCGACGCAACAGGGCCGTGACCCGTTCCGCCGCCAGGCCGGTGGCCAGCAGGACCGGCCAGGTGCCCAGGCCGAAGGCCAGCATCAACAGGGCACTGTCGAAGGCATTGCCCTGGCTCGCCGACCACAGCAGGGTGCTGTACACCAGGCCGCAAGGCAGCCAGCCCCACAGCGCCCCCAGGAGCAATGCACGAGGCAGGCTGGAAACCGGCAACAAACGACTGGCCACTGGCTGGATATGCCGCCATAGCCCTTTGCCAAGCCCTTCGATGCGGGTCAGGCCGCTCCACCACCCGGCGAGGTACAGGCCCATGGCGATCAGCAGCAGCCCGGCCAGTATCCGCATGAACAGCGCGACCGGGCTGTTGGCCACCGCCCAGCCGGCCAGGCCCAGCAACAGGCCGGCCAGGGCGTAGCTGAGGACGCGGCCCAGGTTGTAGGCCAGCAACAGGCGAAACCGCCGGCTGCGCTGCTCCCGGGGGATCGCCAGGGTCAGGGCGCCCATCAGGCCGCCGCACATGCCCAGGCAGTGACCGCCGCCCAGCAGGCCGAGTATCACTGCCGAAACCAGCAGGGGCGCCAGTTCAAGCATGGGGTGGTTCCGTTTTGCGGGTGGCTTCGGTGGGGGCGTCGGGCTGGCCCTTGGCTTCGTCCACCGCGGCGGTGTGGCTGGGGTCCTGATCGTCGAACAGGATGCTGTGGGCCGGACCGTCGAGGTCGTCGTACTGACCGCTGTCCACGGCCCAGAAGAAGATGTAGATGGCGATGGCCACGATTAGCAGCGCGGCCGGGATCATCACGTAAAGAGCTGGCATCTGGACTCCAGGCCCGGCGGCTCAGGCCGGCAACGGGCGGGGTTCGGGGGTGCAGGCACTGGCGGCCGACCGCGGCATGCGGGTCAGGCGCAGGGCATTGAGCACCACGGTCAGTGAACTGATGGACATGCCGACCGCGGCCCACACCGGGGTGATCCAGCCGAGGGCGGCGAACGGCAGCATCAGGCCATTGTACAGTCCGGCCCAGAGCAGGTTCTCGATAATCACCCGGCGGGTCCGGCGCGCCAGGCTGAAGGCCTGCACCAGCGCGTCCAGGCGATTGGACAGGAGCACCGCATCGGCGCTGGTCTTGGCCAGGTCGGTGGCCGACCCCATGGCGACGCTGATATCGGCGGCGGCCAGCACCGGGACGTCGTTGACGCCATCGCCGAGCATCAACACTTTGCGGCCCTGTTGATGCAGTTGTTGCAATACCTGCAGTTTGTCGTCCGGACGCAGACCGCCCCGGGCCTCATCGATCTGCAGCTCGGCCGCGACGCTGGCGACCATCGGCGAGCTGTCTCCGGACAGCAGCAGGGTATGCCAGCCGCGAGCCTTGCAGGCGGCCAGGAGCGCGGGGGCGTCGCTGCGCAGCCGGTCATCGAGCACCAGCCAGGCGAGGGCGCCCTGGCTGTCCCCCAGCAACAGCCACTGCCCGGCTTCGTCGGGCATGCTCGGCACCGGGCAGCCGCTGAGTTCGCAGACGAAGGTCGGCTGGCCGATGCGCAGGCGCTGTTCGCCCACCAGGCCTTCCAGGCCCAGGCCCGGGCTGCTGGTGACGTCTTGCGCGGCCACCGGGGCGCGGCCGAAGGCTCGGGCGATCGGATGTTCGGAGCGGTTCTCCAGGGCGGCAGCGAGACTCAGGCAGTCATCGCTGGACAAGCGCCCCAGGGGGCGGATGGCGCGCAATGCCAGGCGTCCCTCGGTCAGGGTGCCGGTCTTGTCGAAAATCACTGTGTCGATCTGGTTCAAGCCTTCCAGCACGTGGCCGCGAGTCAGCAGCAGGCCAAGCTTGTGCAAGGTGCCAGTGGCGGCGGTCAGGGCGGTCGGGGTGGCCAGGGACAGCGCGCAAGGGCAGGTGGCGACCAGCATGGCCAGGACGATCCAGAAGGCTCGCGAGGCGTCCAGTTGCCACCACAGCAGGCCGATGGCCGCAGCCGCGATCAGCGAGAACAACAGGAACCACTGGGCCGCACGGTCGGCCACTTCGGCCAGCCGGGGTTTTTCCGCCTGGGCCCGGTCCAGCAGGCGGACGATGGCGGACAGCCGGGTGTCCTGGCCCAGGGCCTGAACCTCCACCGTCAGCGCGCCTTCGACGTTCAGGGTGCCGGCAGTGACGCTATCTCCCAGGCTGCGTGGCTGTGGCAGGTACTCGCCGGTGAGCAGGGATTCGTCGATGCTCGACTGGCCATCGAGGATCTTGCCGTCGGCCGGCAGCACCGCACCGGGGTGCACCAGCACCCGGTCGCCCAGGCGCAGTTCGGTGAGCAGGATGCGTTCACTCTGGCCGTCCTGGCCCAGGCGCAGGCAGGAGGCAGGCAACAGGTTGACCAGCTGCGCGGTGGCCGCTGCGGTGCGTTCCCGGGCCCGACGTTCCAGGTAGCGGCCGGCGAGGAGGAACAGGGCGAACATGCCGACAGCGTCGAAGTACAGTTCGCCGACACCGCTGATGGCGGTCCAGATTCCCGCCAGGTAGGCCCCGCCTATGGCCAGGGATACCGAGACATCCATGGTCAGGTGACGGGTGCGCAAGTCGCGCATGGCGCCTTTGAAGAAGGGCGCGCAGCTGTAGAAGACGATCGGGGTGGTGAGGAACAGCGCGACCCAGCGCAGGATGGTGTGCAGTTCCGGACTCAGGTCGATATTGAATTCCGGCCAAGTGGCCATGGTTGCCATCATTGCCTGGAACCACAGCAGCCCGGCAACCCCCAGCTGGCGCAGGGCCAGGCGGTTCTCGCTGGCCAGTTGTTCGGAGGCGCGGTCCGGCTGGTAGGGGTGGGCCGCGTAGCCGATGTGACGCAGTTCGCTGAGCACCTGGCTCAGCGGGAGTTGGCTGTCGGCCCAGCGCACGTGCAGGCGGTGGTTGGACAGGTTGAGACGGGCCTCGGCCACGGCCGGCAGGCTGCGCAGGTGTTTTTCGATCAGCCAGCCGCAAGCGGCGCAACTGATGCCTTCCATGAGCAGGGTGGTTTCGGCCAGTTCGCCCTGGTGACGGACGAAAGGCTGTTGCACATCGGCACGGTCGTACAGTGCCAGCTCGTCAATCAACTGCACGGGCAGGGCTTCGGGGTTGGCCGAGGCTTCGCTGCGATGGCTGTAGTAGTGCTCCAGACCGCCGGCGACTATGGCCTCGGCCACTGCCTGGCAGCCCGGACAGCAGAACTCCCGGGATTCGCCGAGCACGACGGCGGTGAACCGGCTGCCGGCGGGAACCGGCAGGGCGCAGTGGTAGCAGGGCAGTGGCGTGGTCATCGGCGATCTTTGTGGTCGGGGAAAAACTCATCGCCGGCCGCTCGACTCCAGTCCTGGAAAAAGGGTCGGAGGCGGCGGACCGGCGATGGATGACGGGGGTGAATCAGTTCAGGTCTTCCGCGCCTTGCAGCGGCTCGTCACCCAGCAGCAGGTCCTTGTCGTGGCTGACCTGTTCCTCTTCGAACATGCGCCAGGTCTTGTCGCCTTCGACGCCCAGCAACTCGACGAAGCGTCGGCCTTCGACCTGGTCGTTCAACTGGCCGATGTAGCGACCGTGTTCGCTTTCGCTGCGGGCCAGGGTGATCTTGCGGTCTTTCTCCGGCTGGGTCGGCGAAATCAGGTTCAGCTCCAGGGTCTTGGGCTGGCTGTCGCCGCTCAGGCGCAGCTCCACTTCGCCCGTCAGCTCGTCCAGATGCACGCTGGCGCGCATCTTCAGGGTCTGGGCCAGCAGCTCGCGATCCAGGGAGCGGTTGATGCCCTTGCCGGCCTCGTAGTAGTTGTCGTTGACCAGGTTGTCCGGGTTGTTCACGGCAATGGTCACCATGGACAGGGTCAGGGTCACCGAACAGGCGAGAATGCCAATGATGATCCAGGGCCAGAGGTGTTTGTACCAGGGGCTGGTGGCGGTAGCTGCGGGCATGATCACTTCTCTTGGCTCTTAACGGATTTGTGGGCCGATGAATCGGCTCTTGGCTTCAACGTGGACGCTGCTGTCGTCGGCATCCTCAAGGATGAACTTCACCTCGTTGGTGGTCGAGGGCAGGTGATCCGGAGCAATCGACAGCTCCACCGGCATGCTGACGATATCGCCGGCCGCCACGTGGATTTCGCGTTTGCCCTGCAGTTTCAGATCCGGCAGGCCGGCTGCGTCAAGCACATAAGTGTGATCGCGCTGGTCCTTGTTCATGATCTTCAGGCTGTAGACGTTCTCGATCCGCCCTTCGGCGTTTTCGCGGTACAGCACGCGGTCCTTGCTGACGTCGAAACCCACCAGCGAGCGCATGAAGAATGCGCTGATCAGCAGGCTGATCATGGCCAGCAGCACCAGGGCGTAGCCAATCAGGCGTGGGCGCAGTTTATGGGTTTTCTGCCCGGAGAGGTTGTGCTCGGTGGTGTAGCTGATGAGCCCGCGGGGGTAGTCCATCTTGTCCATGATGCTGTCGCAGGCGTCGATGCAGGCGGCGCAGCCGATGCATTCGATCTGCAGGCCGTCGCGGATGTCGATGCCGGTCGGGCAGACCTGGACGCACATGGTGCAGTCGATGCAGTCGCCCAGGCCCTGAGCCTTGTAGTCGGCGCCTTTCTTGCGTGGACCACGGCTTTCGCCACGGCGCGGGTCGTAGGAGACGATCAGGGTGTCCTTGTCGAACATCACGCTCTGGAAGCGCGCGTAGGGGCACATGTAGATGCACACTTGTTCGCGCAGCCAGCCGGCGTTGCCGTAGGTGGCCAGGGTGAAGAAACCGACCCAGAAATACGACCAGCCATCGGCCTGGCCGGTGAAGAAGTCGATGACCAGTTCGCGGATCGGCGAGAAATAGCCGACGAAGGTCATGCCGGTGACGAAACCGATCAGCAGCCAGAGGCTGTGCTTGCTCAGCTTGCGCAGGAACTTGTTGGCGCTCATGGGCGCCTTGTCCAGCTTGATCCGCTGGTTGCGGTCGCCTTCGGTGACCTTTTCGCACCACATGAAGATCCAGGTCCAGACGCTCTGCGGGCAGGTGTAGCCGCACCAGATACGTCCCGCATAGACGGTGATGAAGAACAGGCCGAAGGCGGCAATGATCAGCAGGCCCGAGAGCAGAATGAAGTCCTGGGGCCAGAACGTGGCACCGAAAATGAAGAACTTGCGCTCTGGCAGGTTCCACCAGACGGCCTGGTGGCCGCCCCAGTTGAGCCAGACGGTACCGAAGTACAGCAGGAACAATCCGGCGCCGCCGAGCATGCGCAGGTTGCGGAACAGGCCAGTGAAGGCGCGGGTGTAGATTTTTTCCCTGGAGGCGTAGAGATCGACGCTGTTGGTCGCGTTTTTGGCAGGCGGGGTAACGTCTTGTACGGGAATCTGGTTGCTCATCATTGCATCCCACGGCAGTGGAAAAATGCCTCGGTCAGTACGTGCCGACCGCGGTCAAAAGAGGTGTTGCAGTGGCGCAATGATACGCCTGTAGCTCTAGCGCAAGGGTGCGACCTTTGGTCGCGTTGGGGGAAATCAACTGATGGTGTAATGACTTGAATCAATTGACTTGTGGATTATGGACCCTTTTGCACGTCGCGCCGTTCAATTCTTCCATGGGTTGAGCAGGCGTACGCCACAGGTCTCGAAGTCCTTCACGTTGCGGGTAACCATGGTCAAGCCATGGACCAGGGCGGTTGCGGCAATCAGTGCAGCGCATTCATTGCTGCGGTCCGGGACATGCAGTTGGGCGCAGCGCAAGGCCACGGCACTGTCGATGGCCAGGATGCGGCCGGCGAAGGCGGGAAGAGCCCGGCGCTCCAGCCAGTTGCGCAGTAGGGTGCCCTGATCCGGGTCGCGCCGCCCCACCTGCAGAATGTCCGTTTCCAGCCCTGGCACCGTGATCGCCGAGAGAAACAGGCTGGTGGTCGCGATGCCATGGGCCCAGGCCTTGGCCCCATGATTGGCCTTGGGTTTGCGCAGCTCGGAGATGACGTGGGTGTCGAGCAGGAACATCAGGACAGATCTGTTTCGCGTGGAGTGATCACTGCGCGCTCCGTGGTGAACTCGATGTCTTTGGCTTCCGACATCGCCAGCATCTCGACGATGCTCAGGTTCAGGCCACTGAGTTTCTGGTACGCCTCAATGCCTAGCAATACATGGGTCGGTCTGCCACGGTCAGTGATGATGACCGGGCCTGTAAGCGCGGCTTTTTTGGCACCGCTTGTGTCCTGATTGAACTCGCGGCTGGAAAGGGTGGTGATGTTCATGCTGGGCACCTGCTTGAAGCACTCAATGTAGGAGCGTTACTACCTGGTTGCTGCCAGGAGCAATCTTCTGCCGGGGCAAACCGATGTAAGGCGTAAACAAAACGGCCCCGCCAATTCTCATTGGCGGGGCCGTCGGGTGTTGCTTTCAGGCGTCGGTCTTACTCGGCGTCGGCCTGCTTGTCACCGTGGGACAGGCTGTAGACATAAGCGGCCAGCAGGTGAACCTTGTCGTTGCCTTGCAGTTGTTCCTGCGCAGGCATTACGCCCTGGCGGCCGTAACGAATGGTCTGCTGCAGTTGCGCAAAGCTCGAACCGTAGATGAAGGCTGCCGGGTGGGTCAGGTTAGGCGCGCCCATCGCTGGGGTGCCTTTGCCTTCCGGACCGTGGCAGACCGCACAGTTGGCGGCGAACAGCTTCTGCCCATTGACCGGGTCGGCCTTGATGCCTTCCGGCAGCTTGCGGCCATCAAGGTTGGTCAGGACATAGGCGGCAACGTCGCTGACGCCTTGCTCCTTGATCACGTCCAGCCAGGCCGGCATCACCGCGTGGCGACCGCCCATGATGGTGGCCTTGATGGTTTCCGGCTCGCCGCCCCAGCGCCAGTCGGCGTCGGTCAGGTTGGGGAAGCCGTAGGCGCCCTTGGCGTCGGAGCCGTGGCAGACCGAGCAGTTGGAAGCGAACAGGCGACCGCCCATTTTCAGGGCTTGCGGGTCCTTGGCGACTTCCTCGATAGGCATGGCAGCGTACTTGGCGAAGATCGGACCGAACTTGGCGTCCGACTTGGCCATTTCCTTTTCCCACTCGTGCACGCCGGTCCAGCCGGACTGGCCGTTGGCGAACGGGGTCTGCTTCTCGTTATCGAGGTAGTTGTAGCCCGGCAGGACGCCTTTCCAGTTGCCCAGGCCCGGGTACAGCACCAGGTAACCCAGGGCGAAGACGATGGTGCCGACGAACAGCATGAACCACCATTTCGGCAGCGGGTTGTCGTACTCCTCGATCCCGTCGAAGGAGTGGCCGACCGTCTCGTCGGTCTGCTCGGCGCGCTGGCCCTTGCGGGTCGACAGCAGCAGCCAGGTCAGGGCGAAGATGGTACCCAGACTGAGGACTGTGACGTACAGACTCCAGAACGTAGTCATTCTTTGTTACTCCTAGAAGCTTGCTCGACGTGCTTGATGGCGTCGGGATCATCCGCGAACGGCAGCAAGGTTGCGTCTTCAAACTCGGACTTGCGCTTGGGGCTGAACACCCAGAGCGCCAAACCGATGAAGGCCACCATCACAACAAGGGTGCCCAGGCCACGAATCATCCCGATATCCATCTAGATCACCGTTTGCTTTTGATGATGGTGCCCAGGCCTTGCAGATAGGCCACCAGCGCGTCCATTTCGGTTTTGCCCTTCACAGCATCCTTGGCGCCGGCGATGTCTTCGTCGGTGTAAGGGACGCCGAGCGTGCGCAAGACTTCCATTTTCTTCGCGGTGTCTTTGCCGTCGAGCTTGTTTTCTACGAGGAACGGATAAGCCGGCATCTTCGACTCGGGGACGACGTTGCGCGGGTTGTACAAGTGCGCACGCTGCCAGTCATCGGAGTAACGACCGCCCACTCGGGCCAGGTCCGGACCGGTACGCTTGGAGCCCCACAGGAACGGGTGGTCCCAGACGCTTTCACCAGCCACCGAGTAGTGACCATAACGTTCGGTTTCGGCGCGGAACGGACGGATCATCTGCGAGTGGCAGCCGACACAGCCGTTGGCGATGTACACGTCGCGGCCTTCCAGTTCCAGCGCGGTGCGCGGCTTCATGCCTTCCACCGGCTTGTTGGTGACGTCCTGGAAGAACAGCGGGACGATCTGGGTCAGGCCGCCGATGCTGACGGCGATGACCATGAAGAAGGCCAGCAGGCCAATGTTCTTCTCGACTACTTCGTGCTTCATCAGTGAGCTCCAACTACAGCGATCTGAGCGGCGGCTTCAGCTTCAGCCGGGTTCGAGGCGCGAACGGTGCGGAACACGTTGTACGCCATGATCAGCATGCCGGTGGCGAAGAACGCACCGCCCAGAGCACGGACGATGAAGCCCGGGTGGCTGGCTTGCAGCGCTTCGACGAAGGAGTAGGTGAGGGTGCCGTCGTCGTTGATGGCGCGCCACATCAGGCCCTGGGTAATGCCGTTGACCCACATCGAGGCGATGTACAGCACGGTACCGATGGTAGCCAGCCAGAAGTGGGTGTTGATCAGGCCGATGCTGTGCATCTGCTGACGACCGAAGACTTTCGGGATCAGGTGGTACAGGGCGCCGATGGAGATCATCGCTACCCAGCCCAGAGCGCCGGCGTGTACGTGGCCGATGGTCCAGTCGGTGTAGTGGGACAGCGAGTTGACGGTCTTGATCGCCATCATCGGACCTTCGAAGGTCGACATGCCGTAGAACGCCAGGGACACCACCAGGAACCGCAGGATCGGGTCGGTGCGCAGCTTATGCCAGGCGCCCGACAGGGTCATCATGCCGTTGATCATGCCGCCCCAGCTCGGAGCCAGCAGGATGATCGACATGGCCATGCCCAGGGACTGGGCCCAGTCCGGCAGCGCGGTGTAGTGCAGGTGGTGCGGACCGGCCCAGATGTACAGGGTGATCAGCGCCCAGAAGTGCACGATGGACAGGCGATACGAGTAGATCGGACGCTCGGCCTGCTTGGGTACGAAGTAGTACATCATCCCCAGGAAACCGGTGGTCAGGAAGAAGCCCACGGCGTTGTGGCCGTACCACCACTGGATCATCGCGTCAGTCGCACCGGCGTAGGCCGAGTAGGACTTGAAGAAGCTGACCGGCAGGGAAGCGTGGTTGACGATGTGCAGCATCGCGGTCACCACGATGAAGGCACCGTAGAACCAGTTACCGACATAGATGTGCTTGGTCTTGCGCTTGGTGATGGTGCCAAAGAACACCAGGCCGTAGGTGACCCAGACGATCGCCAGCAGGATAGCCAGGGGCCATTCCAGTTCGGCGTATTCCTTGGTGGTGGTGTAACCCAGGGGCAGGGTCACGATCGCGCCGACGATCACCGCTTGCCAGCCCCAGAAGGTGAAGGCCGCGAGGCTGTCGGAAATCAGTCGCGTCTGGCAGGTTCGCTGCACGACATAGTAAGAGGTGGCAAACAATGCACATCCACCGAAGGCGAAGATCACCAGGTTGGTGTGCAGCGGGCGCAGGCGTCCAAAGGTCGTCCATGGCAGACCGAAGTTCAACTCCGGCCAGACCAGTTGCGACGCGATGAAGACACCGAGCCCCATGCCAAGGATCCCCCAGACCACCGTCATGATGGCGAACTGGCGGACTACCTTATAGTTATAAGCAGTCGGACTGATTGCTGTGCTCATTCTAAGGTTCCACGGTTTGGGTGTTTTATTAGGGATAAAAATCGGCCGCAAGTATGGAGAAAGCAGGGGGTCATTGCAACGCGCCATGACCTGGGTCAATGCGTTCCATGCCTGATTCTGCGGCCTTTCCCTATGCCGAGTAGGGACAAAAAAATGCCCTCGGACAGACTGTCGCAGTGGACAGGATTCGGGGGGTGTCAGGTTGGTTGTAACCGGGTGTGTGGAAGCTGATGGATCAGCTGACAGGCGGTAAGCGAGTCGACAGCCGGTATAAACCAGCCTTTGCGGCCTGTCATCGAGCAGAAGCTTCGAACGTCACGGATACCGTTGGCCTGTGACCAGCCCTTGCCAGTCCCCATCGGGGCAAGCTTAGACCTGAATCGGATGAGTGCAAACGAAGGGGGGAGAGAGGGTGCGACACTTGGTCGCAAAGAGGCGGGGGGGAAAGTTTCAAGCGGCAAGCTGCAAGTGAAATCTCGCAGCTTGCCGTTGATCCCTTACTTGTCGCTTTCAGCTTGTGGCTTGTTGCTGCTGTTGTGGGACAGGCTGTACACGTAGGCGGCCAGCAGTTGCACCTTGTCATTGCCGAGCAATTCGCTCTGCGCTGGCATGTGGCCCTGGCGACCATGACGGATGGTCTGTTGCAGTTGCGCGAGGCTGGTGCCGTAGATGAAGCCGGCCGGCTGGGTCAGGTCGGGCGCGCCCATGATCTGGGTGCCCTTGCCGTTGGCGCCGTGGCAGGCTACGCAGGTGGTGCTGAACGCTTGCTGTCCGGCTACCAGGTCGGCATCGCTGTCGGCAGGCAGGGGCAGGCCGGCCAGTTCGTGACGGACATAAGCCGCTACGTTCTTCACGCCTGCTTCCTTGAGCACGTCACCCCAGGCTGGCATGGCCGCCATGCGGCCGCCCATGATGGTGGCCTTGATGGTGTCGGCACTGCCGCCCCAGCGCCAGTTGTCGTCTGCCAGGTTGGGGAAGCCGAAGGCACCCTTGGCGTCAGAGCCGTGGCACACCGAGCAGTTGGACGCGAACAGGCGTCCGCCCATCTTCAGTGCTTGCGGGTCCTTGGCTACTTCTTTCACGGGCATGGCCGCGAATTTGGCGAAGATCGGCCCAAACTTCACGTCGGCCTTGGCCATTTCCTTTTCCCATTCCTTGGTCTGGGTCCAGCCGTCTTCATAGCCCGGCAGGATGCCTTTCCAGTTACCCAGACCCGGGTAGAGGATCAGGTAGCCCACGGAAAACACCAGGGTCCCGGCGAACAGCAGGAACCACCATTGCGGCAGGGGGTTGTCGTACTCCTCGATGCCATCGAAGGCGTGGCCCATGGTCTGGTCCACGCTGCCCTTGGTTTCACCCTTGCGGGTGCCGACCAGCAGCCAGGTCAGGCCGATCAGGCTGCCGATGGTCAGTACGCAGATCCACGTACTCCAGAAGGTGGTCATGGCCGAATGCTCCTTGTTGCAGGCTCTTGAGGTTGAGCGTCATCAGTTGTGTTGCCGGCCGGTGCCGTACCCGGCATCGGGTCGTCGGCGAAGGGCAGCAGGCGTGCCTGGGCAAACTCGGGATTGCGTTTTGAGTTGAACACCCAGATCGACAGGCCGACGAAGGCGATCATCACCACCAGGGTCCCGAGCCCGCGGATCATGCCGCTATCGAGTTCAAAACCCATGGCTCACCTCTTGCTCTTGATCGCAGTGCCAAGCACTTGCAGGTAGGACACCAGGGCGTCCATCTCGGTCTTGCCCTTGAGCGTGGCGGTAGCGCCGGCGATGTCTTCGTCGGTGTACGGCACACCCAGGGTGCGCATGACCTTGAGCTTGGTTTCGGTATGGCTGCTATCCACCGGAGCGTTCACCAGCCACGGATAAGCCGGCATCTTCGACTCGGGCACGACGTTGCGCGGGTTGTACAGGTGCGCGCGGTGCCAGTCATCGGAGTAGCGGCCGCCCACTCGGGCCAGGTCCGGACCGGTACGCTTGGAGCCCCACAGGAACGGATGGTCCCAGACGCTCTCACCGGCCACCGAGTAGTGGCCATAACGTTCGGTTTCGGCGCGGAACGGACGGATCATCTGCGAGTGGCACTGTACGCAGCCTTCGCGGATGTAGATGTCGCGGCCTTCCAGTTGCAGCGCGGTGTAGGGCTTCATGCCTTCCACCGGCTTGTTGGTGACGTCCTGGAAGAACAGCGGGACGATCTGGGTCAGACCGCCGATGCTCACCGCGAAGACCATCAGCAGCATCAGCAGGCCGACGTTTTTTTCAATCGTTTCGTGTTTCATTGCGGACTCCTCAGGCCATCTGCGCAGCGGCGTTGACTTCGGCTGGCACTGCGGCACGCACGGTGCGCCAGGTGTTGTAAGCCATCAGGAACATGCCGCTGAGGAAGATCGCACCACCGACCAGTCGCACGATGAAGCCTGGGTGGCTGGCCACCAGGGTTTCGACGAAGGAGTAGGTGAGGGTGCCGTCTTCGTTGACCGCACGCCACATCAGGCCCTGGGCGATACCGTTGACCCACATCGAGGCGATGTAGAGCACGGTGCCGATGGTGGCGAGCCAGAAGTGGGTATTGATCAGGCCGACGCTGTACATCTGCTCGCGGCCGAAGACTTTCGGGATCAGGTGGTACAGGGCGCCGATGGAGATCATCGCTACCCAGCCCAGAGCGCCGGCGTGTACGTGGCCGATGGTCCAGTCGGTGTAGTGCGAGAGGGCGTTGACGGTCTTGATCGCCATCATCGGACCTTCGAAGGTCGACATGCCGTAGAACGCCAGGGACACCACCAGGAAGCGCAGGATCGGGTCGCTGCGCAGCTTATGCCAGGCGCCCGAGAGGGTCATCATGCCGTTGATCATACCGCCCCAGCTTGGCGCCAGCAGTACCAGTGACATCACCATGCCCAGCGACTGAGCCCAGTCCGGCAGCGCGGTGTAGTGCAAGTGGTGCGGACCGGCCCAGATGTACAGGGTGATCAATGCCCAGAAGTGCACGATGGACAAGCGGTAGGAGTACACCGGACGCTCGGCCTGCTTGGGTACGAAGTAGTACATCATCCCCAGGAAGCCCGCGGTCAGGAAGAAGCCCACGGCGTTGTGGCCGTACCACCATTGCACCATCGCATCGGTCGCACCGGCATACACCGAGTAGGACTTGGTGAAGCTGACCGGCAGTTCCAGGTTGTTGACGATGTGCAGGATGGCCACGGTGATGATGAAGGCGCCGAAGAACCAGTTACCCACATAGATGTGCTTGGTCTTGCGCTGCATCAGGGTGCCGAAGAATACGATGGCGTAGGCCACCCAGACAATGGTGATCAGGATATCGATCGGCCATTCCAGTTCGGCGTATTCCTTGGAGCTGGTGTAGCCCAATGGCAGGCTGATGGCCGCCAGGAGGATGACCAGTTGCCAGCCCCAGAAGCAGAACGCGGCGATTTTCGGCGCGAACAGCTGAGTCTGGCAGGTGCGTTGCACCGAGTAGAACGAGCTGGCAAACAGCGCGCAGCCACCAAAGGCGAAGATCACGGCGTTGGTGTGCAACGGACGTAGACGGCCGAAGCTGGTCCACGGTAGGTCGAAGTTGAGTTCAGGCCAGACCAACTGGGCAGCGAGAAAAACCCCGAGCCCCATGCCGACGATGCCCCACACCACCGTCATAATGGCGAATTGGCGGACCACCTTGTAGTTGTAGGCGGTACTGATAGAAGTGTTCATGGTTCCCCATCCACGGTTCAGCTGAAGTGAAAGCGACTGCGCACGGCAAGGCGCGCTCACTTCGTCTGGAGTTATAGGCAGACTAAAAGCGAGGCAAGCATGAGCAATGAGCACAAGGCCAGTATTGACGGGGATCAATGGGCGCAGTGCGTGCAGGAGCGCGGCTGGTTATGGGAGGTCGCCGCTGTTGCCGACCCGTTGGAAGCACCGACGCTGATCCTGGCCCACGGTGCCGGCGCGCCGATGGACAGCGGGTTCATGAACGACATCGCTGCACGCCTTGCCGGGCATGGGGTGAACGTCTTGCGCTTCGAGTTTCCCTACATGGCCCAGCGGCGCCTGGACGGCGGCAAGCGGCCGCCCAACCCGGCGAGCAAACTCCTGGAATGCTGGCGTGAGGTGCATGCTCTGGTGCGACCTTATGTCACTGGGGTCCTGGCGCTGGGCGGCAAGTCCATGGGCGGGCGCATGGCCAGCCTGCTGGCCGACGAACTGGCGGCCGACGCCCTGGTGTGCCTGGGTTATCCCTTCTATGCGGCGGGCAAGCCGGAGAAGCCGCGGGTTGTGCACCTGGCCGAACTGGCGACGCCGAGCCTGATCGTGCAGGGCGAGCGTGACGCCCTGGGCAATCGCCAGGCGGTCGAAGCCTACTCGCTGGCGCCCAGTATCGAGCTGTACTGGCTGGCGGCCGCTGATCACGATCTCAAGCCCCTGAAGGCCTCAGGCTTCACCCATGAGCAGCATCTGGAGTCTGCGGCGGCAAAGGTCGCGGCGTTCCTGCAAACACTGGCCTGATCCTGTAGGAGCGAGCTTGCTCGCGAACCCGGCCCTCGAACCTCTGAAGACTTATCGCGAGCAAGCTCGCTCCCACGGTCGTTGGGCGGGTTTGCGGGCATAAAAAAACCGCAAGCCGGAGCTTGCGGTTTTTCTCGCCAACCCGGGCGGGCTTAACGGTTGAAACGCTCCACCAGCGAGTACTGGGTGTGTGCGGTGAGGGTCAGGGCTTCGCTGAGTGCGGCCGAGTGCTGGGCCTGCTCCGAAGTCTGGTCCGCCAGTTGCGCGATGGTGCTGATATTGCGGCTGATCTCTTCGGCCACCGAGCTTTGCTCTTCGGTGGCGGCAGCGATCTGGGTGGTCATGTCGGTGATATTGGCGACCGCTTCGCTGATGCCCACCAGCGCCTGGTCGGCTTCCAGGACTCGGGCCACGCCTTCTTCGGCCTGGCGATGACCGGCGTCCATGGTCTGCACGGCAGTGGCGGCGGTTTGCTGCAGCTTGGCGATCAGGGTGTGGATCTGCCCGGTGGACTCGCTGGTGCGCTGGGCCAACTGACGCACTTCATCGGCGACCACGGCAAAGCCGCGACCCATTTCTCCGGCGCGTGCCGCTTCGATGGCCGCGTTCAATGCCAGCAGGTTGGTCTGGTCGGCGATGCCCTTGATCACGTCCACCACGCCGCCGATCTCGTCGCTGTCCTTGGCCAGCTGGGTCACGGTCAGGCCGGTTTCGCCCACCACCACCGACAGGCGCTGGATGGCTTCACGGGTTTCCCCGGCGATGTCCCGGCCACGACCGGTGAGGCGATTGGCTTCCTGGGTGGCGTCGGCGGTGCGTTGCACGTGGCTGGCCACTTCCTGGGTGGTGGCGGCCATCTGGTTGACTGCGGTGGCCACTTGCTCGGTCTCGACCCGCTGACGTTCCAGGCCGCTGGAGCTGTTGTGGGCCAGGGTATCGGACTGGCGAGCCTGCTCGTTGAGGTGCTCGGCGGTGTCCTGCAGGCGGGTCAGGCAGGTCTTCAGGCGCGCTTCCTGGCTCAGGATCGACATTTCCAGGCGTGCCTGGGCGCCGCGGCTGTCGGTGTACATCTGGGCAATCAGCGGGTCGGAAGTGGTCTGCTCGGCCAGGCGCAACAGGCGCTTGAGGCCGCGTTGCTGCCAGCTCAGGCCCAGCAGGCCCAGCGGTACCGAGAGCGCCGCAGCCAGGGCAAAGCCCCAATGGGAGTTGAGCCAGGCGCCGATCATGAAGCTCAGTTGGCTGACCAGAATGAACGGCAGCCAGTCCTGCAGCACCGGTAACCACTTGTCACGCTTGGGAATGGCCGACTTGCCGGTGTTGATGCGTTGGTAGAGGGCTTCGGCGCGGCGTACCTGCTCGGCGGTGGGTTTGACCCGTACCGACTCGTAGCCCACCACCTGGTTGCCTTCGAACACCGGCGTTACATAGGCGTTGACCCAGTAGTGGTCGCCGGTCTTGCAGCGGTTCTTGACGATGCCCATCCATGGCAAGCCTTGTTTCAAGGTGCCCCACATGTGCGCAAACACCGCCGCCGGCACATCGGGGTGACGTACCAGGTTGTGCGGTGCGCGAACCAGTTCTTCACGGGAGAACCCACTGATCTCGACAAAGGCGTCGTTGCAGTAGGTGATCACGCCTTTGGCGTCGGTGGTGGAAATCAACCGTTGTTGAGCCGGGAAGGTACGTTCGCGCTGAGTGACAGGCTGGTTATTACGCATGGTTTTTCAATCCGCAAGGCTTTGATGGGTTGTCGGCCGCTTCAACCGATTATTGAAATTATTTTTCAATAATCGGCTCTGGGTCTTATTGGCAGAATGTGTCGCTTGCAAAAAACGCCTGCGGGTTTCAGCAGGCGTTGGCGAGGGGCTAATCATTGACCTTCTTCCTTGGCAGTCAATACTTCTGAAGTACTGGTTTGGCTAAATAACCGGCCGCTTATCCGGCCAGCATCGGATAGGTGAACAAGCCGAAATGCAGCAGATTGAGACCGAAGTGAGTGGCAATCGCCGCGCTCAGGCCGCCAAAACGATAGGCCAGACCGTAGCCGACCCCGGCGATGCCCGCCAGTAGGGTCCATTGCCACCCCGCGCCCAGGTGGACCAGGCCGAACAGCAGGGCTGCGCACAGCAGCGCCAGGTTCTCGCCGTAGGGCAGCGCCTTGAAGCGTCGGCTAAGACCGCCCTGGATATAGCCACGGAACAGCGCTTCCTCCACCAGGGTCACCAGCAGCAGGTTGTTGAGCACCCACAGCCAGGCCTGATCCGGCCATTTCGGGGCCCAGCTGATGATCCCCAGCAGCAGTGCGCCACCCAGCGCAGCCACGGCGCACAGGGTCAGGGCCACGGCGGTGGCATACAGCGACAGGCGCAACGAGCGTCGGCCAACGATCCACGGGCACACCAGCAGCAGCCAGAAACCGATCAGCGGCTTGTCCTGGTTCAGGTACATGGAAAACGGCACGGCATCATCGGTAAAACGTTGCGGGTCGATGGCCCGGCCGTTGTAGAAGCCGGGCAGCCAGTGCATGGCCAGGGCCAGGGCGAGCACCACGAACAGGCCGTGGCCCAGATATTGGCCGACCCGGCTGCGTTGCTGGCGCACGGCAAGGCCGGCACAGAGCAGAAGGAGGATCGAAAGGGCAGCCAGCAGTCCCAATTGGCCATAGCTCAGGGCCAGTGCGTAGCCAATAGAAAGGAGTGCCAGATACATCCATGGCAGAGCGGTCATGTGGAATCCTTGTTGCGAAGAATGGGTATTGCAGAGACGTCGTACAGCGCCGGATCTGTAGTCGTTTTTGCGACCGGTGGGTCAGTTCCGGCGGGCGGCAAGTATAACCAGCTGCGTTTTGTTCGACAGCCCGACGAAAAACACCGCCCGTAGGCGGTGTCTGTTTTCGTGGCGGATCAGGATGCAATCAATTGCCGCAACACGTAGTGCAGGATCCCTCCGGACTTGAAGTACTCCACTTCATTCAAGGTATCGATGCGGCACAGCACCTCGATTTTCTCCTGGCTGCCATCTTCGCGGGTGATGACCAGGGGCAGGTTCATCCGCGGTGTCAGTTCCACATCGCTCAGACCGAGGATGTCCAGGGTTTCCTTGCCGGTGAGCTTCAGGCTCTTGCGGTTCTGATCCAGCTTGAACTGCAAGGGCAAGACCCCCATGCCCACCAGGTTGGAGCGGTGAATCCGTTCGAAACTTTCGGCGATCACCGCCTTGACCCCCAGCAGGTTGGTGCCCTTGGCCGCCCAGTCGCGGCTGGAGCCGGTGCCGTACTCCTGGCCGGCGATCACTACCAGCGGCGTGCCGTCGGCCTGGTAGCGCATGGCTGCGTCATAGATCGCCAGCTTCTCGCCGGTGGGAATGTACAAGGTGTTGCCACCTTCCTCGCCGCCGAGCATTTCGTTGCGGATGCGGATGTTGGCGAAGGTGCCGCGCATCATCACTTCGTGGTTGCCACGCCGTGAGCCGTAGGAGTTGAAGTCCCGCGGTTCCACGCCCTTGTCCCGCAGGTAGCGGCCGGCCGGGCTGTCGGCCTTGATATTGCCGGCGGGGGAGATGTGGTCGGTGGTCACCGAGTCCCCCAGCAGGGCCAGGACCCGGGCGCCGCTGACATCGGTGATCTGCGGCAGCGGGCCGGCAATGTCATCGAAGAATGGCGGGTGCTGGATATAGGTCGAGTCGTCCTGCCAGACATAGGTGGCCGCTTGCGGCACTTCGATGGCTTGCCACTGCGCATCACCGGCAAACACTTCGGCGTATTCCTTGTGGAACATCCGGGTGTTGACCTGGGCTACGGCGTCGGCGATTTCCCGGCTGCTGGGCCAGATGTCCCGCAGGTACACCGGCTGGCCGTCCTTGCCGTGCCCCAGGGGCTCGCTGCTGAGGTCGATGCGCACCGTACCGGCCAGGGCATAGGCCACCACCAGCGGCGGCGAGGCCAGCCAGTTGGTTTTGACCAGAGGATGGACCCGGCCCTCGAAGTTGCGGTTGCCCGACAGCACCGAAGCCACGGTGAGATCGGCCTGCTGAATGGCTTTTTCGATCGGCTCCTGCAGCGGTCCGGAGTTGCCGATGCAGGTGGTGCAGCCATAACCCACCAGGTCGAAGCCCAGCTGGTCCAGGTATTGCGTCAGGCCCGCGGCCTTGTAGTAGTCGGTCACCACCTTGGAGCCAGGAGCCAGGGAGCTCTTGACCCAGGGCTTGCGTTGCAGGCCCTTTTCCACGGCTTTCTTTGCCACCAGTCCGGCGGCCATCATCACGCTGGGGTTGGAGGTGTTGGTGCAGGAGGTGATGGCGGCGATCACCACCGCGCCGTTTTTCAGGCGATAGGTCTGGCCTGCATCCAGGTAATCGGCTTCGCCCACCAGATCGGCGTTGCCCACGGCGACACCGCCGCCGCCCTCGCTTTCCAGGCGGCCTTCTTCCTTGCTGGTGGGTTTGAACTGCAGGTCGAGGAAGTCGCTGAAAGCCTGGGCCACGTTGGGCAGTGCCACCCGGTCCTGCGGCCGTTTCGGTCCGGCGAGGCTGGCTTCGACGCTGCCCATGTCCAGGGCCAGGCTGTCGGTGAATACCGGCTCCTTGCCCGGCAGGCGCCACAGGCCCTGGGCCTTGCTGTAGGCTTCTACCAGCTTCACCAGCTCGGCAGGGCGCCCGGACAGGCGCAGGTAATCCAGGGTGATGTCGTCCACCGGGAAGAAACCGCAGGTGGCGCCGTATTCCGGTGCCATGTTGGCGATGGTGGCGCGGTCCGCCAGGGGCAGGTCGGCCAGGCCATCGCCATAGAACTCGACGAATTTGCCCACCACGCCCTTCTTGCGCAGCATCTGGGTCACCGTCAGCACCAGGTCGGTGGCGGTGATGCCTTCCTTGAGCTTGCCGGTGAGCTTGAAGCCGATGACTTCCGGAATCAGCATCGACACCGGCTGGCCGAGCATCGCCGCTTCTGCCTCGATGCCGCCCACGCCCCAGCCCAGCACCCCGAGGCCATTGATCATGGTGGTGTGCGAGTCGGTGCCCACCAAGGTATCGGGGAAGGCGTAGGTGCGGCCGTCCTCGTCCTTGGTCCAGACCGTGCGCCCCAGGTATTCCAGGTTGACCTGATGGCAGATGCCGGTGCCCGGCGGCACCACGCTGAAGTTGTCGAAGGCGCTCTGGCCCCAGCGCAGGAAGGCGTAGCGTTCGCCGTTGCGCTGCATCTCGATGTCGACGTTCTGTTCGAAGGCGCTGCTGCTGGCGAACTTGTCCACCATCACCGAGTGGTCGATCACCAGGTCCACCGGCGACAGCGGATTGATCCGCTGCGGGTCGCCGCCGGCCTTGGCCATGGCGGCACGCATGGCGGCCAGGTCGACCACCGCCGGCACGCCGGTGAAGTCCTGCATCAGCACCCGGGCCGGGCGGTATTGGATCTCGCGGTCGGAGCGGCGCTCCTTGAGCCAGGCGGCGAGGGCCTTGAGGTCGGCGCCGGTGACGGTCTTGTCGTCTTCCCAGCGCAGCAGGTTTTCCAGCAGGACTTTCAGCGACATGGGCAGGGCATCGATATCGCCCAGGCTTTTGGCGGCGTCCGGCAGGCTGAAATAGTGATAGGTCTTGTCATCGACCTTCAGGGTCTTAAGGGTTTTCAGGCTATCGAGGGATGGCATTGAATGACTCCTTGTGGCCCGCACGGCTACGGGCCTGTGATACGGACAGAGAGTTAACCTAGCTCTGTTTGGGGCTTATGGCTAATCACTGGACTGCTGGCGCAAGTCCAAGGTTCCGAACTCGGTTATGATGCGCCGGTTTTCGTGACAGGCTTTGCTACAGGGCAGGTTTGCGCATCGATTCGTCGCCATTTGCCCAGGAGATTCAATGAACACCCTGTTTATCCACTGCCGGCCCGGTTTCGAGGGCGAGGTCTGCTCCGAGATCGCCGATCACGCTGCTCGCTTGAATGTCGCCGGCTACGCCAAGGCCAAACCCAGCAGCGCCTGCGCCGAGTTCATCTGCACCGAGGACGACGGCGCCCAGCGCCTGATGCAGGGGTTGCGCTTCTCGGAACTGATCTTTCCCCGGCAGTGGGCCCGTGGCGGCTTCATCGAGTTGCCGGAAACCGACCGCATCAGCGTGATCCTGGCCTATCTGGCCGCTTTTCCCCAGTGTGGCAGCCTGTGGCTGGAAGTGGTGGATACCAATGACGGCAAGGAGCTGTCTAACTTCTGCAAGAAGTTCGAAGGACCGCTGCGCAAGGCCCTGAGCGCCGCCGGCAAGCTGGTGGAGGATGCCGCCAAGCCACGCTTGTTGCTCACCTTCAAGAGCGGTCGCGAGGTCTTTGTCGGCCTGGCGGATGCCGGTAACTCGGCCATGTGGCCGATGGGCATACCGCGGCTGAAATTCCCCCGGGAAGCGCCGAGCCGCTCGACCCTGAAGCTGGAAGAGGCCTGGCATCACTTCATCCCCCGTGATCAATGGGACGAGCGCCTGCACAGCGACATGACCGGGGTTGACCTGGGGGCGGCGCCGGGAGGCTGGACCTGGCAACTGGTCAATCGCGGCATGCTGGTGACTGCCGTCGACAATGGTCCGATGGCCGAAAGCCTGATGGATACCGGCCTAGTGCAGCACTTGATGGCGGACGGCTTTACCTTCAAGCCACGGCAGCCGGTGGACTGGATGGTCTGCGACATCGTCGAGAAGCCGGCGCGCAACGCGGCGCTGCTGGAAACCTGGATCGGGGAGGGCCATTGCCGCGAAGCAGTGGTCAACCTGAAGCTGCCGATGAAGCAGCGTTACGCCGAAGTGAAGCGTCTGCTGGAGCGGATCGAAGAAGGCTTCAAGGCCCGGGGGATTCGCGTGGCGATTGGCTGCAAGCAGCTGTATCACGACCGCGAGGAAGTGACCTGCCACCTGCGGCGCCTGGATGTGAAAAAGCCCAAGTCGGCGTAGTACCCGCAACACCGCCCGCTTCCAGGTAGGAGCCGGCTGGCCGGCGAAAAAGGCCCCACAGCTGTGCAAGGCGTGAGTATGCCTTCGCTGGCAAGCCAGCTCCTACGGCAGGACCGGGGCCGTGGAACGACGGCAACAGATGACCCTATGGCGCCATTGCGCGACAATGCCCGCCTGTTTCAGGAGTGAACCATGAGTCAAATCATCGATACGCCGGTCGACGGCACCCTTGACGCCACCGGCCTCAATTGCCCCGAGCCGGTGATGATGCTGCACCAGCACATCCGTGACCTGCCGGCAGGCGGGCTGTTGAAAGTGATCGCCACCGACCCCTCCACCCGCCGTGACATTCCCAAGTTCTGTGTGTTTCTCGACCACGAACTGGTGGCGCAGCAGGAAGAGGCCGGGACCTATCTCTACTGGATTCGCAAGAAGCTCGACTAACCGGCCGAACGGCTGATGCGGATCTGCTTGCGCGCGCTGCGGGTCAGGCGGATCAGCAGCATCAGCGCGGCGCAGGTCAAGCCGGCAATCAAGCCTTCCCACAAGCCGCTCGGTCCACGCGCCGGGCCGAACCAGTCGGTCAGGCCCAGGGCGTAGCCGACCGGCAAGCCAATCCCCCAATAAGCGAACAGGGTCAGGATCATGGTCACCCGGGTGTCCTGATAGCCCCGCAGTGCGCCGGCGGCGGTGACCTGGATGCCGTCGGAGAACTGGAACAGCGCCGAGTAGACGATGAGCATCGAGGCGACCTGGATCACCAGCGGGTCGTTGGTGTAGATCGAGGCGATGGGGTCGCGCAGCAGAAACATCAGGCTCGCCGACAGGCAGGCATAAGCCAGGGCCGCCCCCATGCCGACCCCGGCGCTGAAGCGTGCGTCACGCGGCTGCTGGCGTCCCAGGGACTGGCCGACCCGCACGGTCACGGCCATGGCCAGGGAGTAGGGGATCATGAACATCAGGGCGCTGACGTTGAGGGCGATCTGGTGTCCGGCCACCACCGTGGCTCCCAGGCTGCCGATCAACAGGGCGATCACCGCGAAGATGCTCGACTCGGCGAATACTGCGATACCGATGGGCAGGCCGACGCTGAGCAGGCGACCGATCACTGCCCCTTGCGGCCAATCGAACTGGCTGAACAGCTGGATCTTGCGATAGGCCTGCGCCCAGCCAATCCAGCCGGCCATGCCCAGCATCATGGCCCACATGACGATGGCCGTGGCCCAGCCACAGCCCACGCCACCCATGGCCGGCACGCCGAAGTGGCCATAGATGAAGATGTAGTTGATGGGGATGTTCAGGGCCAGGCCACACAGGCCGATGACCATGCTCGGCACCGTGCGCCCCAGGCCGTCGCTCAGGCAGCGCAGCACGTAGTACAGCGCCACCGCCGGCAGGCCGCTGGCGATGCCGTGCAGATAGCCCATGCAGGGCTTGATCAGTTCGGGATCGACGTTCATCAGGTGCAGGATCGGTTCGGCGCTGACCAGCATCAGGGTCGCCGAGATCCCGGCCACCACGGCCAGCCACAGGGCCTGGCGTACCACCGGGCCGATCTCGTGCAGCTTGCCGGCGCCAAAGCGCTGGGCCACCTTGGGCGTGGTGGCCAGCAGGGTGCCGGTCATCAGCAGGAACACCGGAATCCAGATCGAGTTGCCCAGGGCCACGGCCGCCAGGTCCCGCGAGCTGACCCGGCCGGCCATCACGGCGTCGACAAAGCCCATGGCGGTGGTGGCCACCTGGGCAATCATGATGGGCAGGGCCAGTTGCAGCAGGTCCCGCAGTTCACGGCCGACCCGGGCAGGGCGGCTGATGGCGGTGTTGGAAGGGGTGTCGGTCACGGAATTCACGGGGCGGAGCGTCCATAGGTGTGTTGCGCAGGACGCGACAGTCTACTCGTTGACATGGTGGTCAGGAAAAAATCCAGTGTTGTGGATTTGTAAGGGCGTCTGCGCTGCAAACGGGCGCTGGACTTCAAGCGGTGCTGGCTCGCCCTGGCATCTGCGCCTACACTGCGGCTCCGCACGAGGAGCCTGCCATGTTGATTGTTGCCGACGAAAATATTCCCCTGATTGACGAGTTCTTTGCCGGCTTTGGCGAGATTCGGCGCTTCCCCGGGCGCGCCATCGATCGGGCGGCCGTGGAGCAGGCCGATGTGCTGCTGGTGCGCTCGGTGACCCAGGTCGATCGTCAACTGCTGGAAGGCAGTCCGGTACGTTTTGTCGGCACCTGCACCATTGGCACCGATCACCTGGACCTGGACTACTTCCAGCAAGCCGGGATCAGTTGGTCCAGTGCCCCGGGCTGCAATGCCCGGGGCGTGGTGGACTATGTGCTGGGCAGCCTGTTGACCCTGGCCGAGATCGAAGGGGCGGACCTGGCGCAACGCTGTTATGGCGTGGTGGGGGCCGGTGAAGTTGGCGGGCGCCTGATCAAGGTCCTGCGCGGCCTGGGTTGGCAGGTGCTGGTCTGTGATCCGCAACGCCAGGCGGCAGAAGGCGGCGACTATGTCAGCCTGGAGCAGTTGATCGAGCGTTGTGACGTCATCAGCCTGCATACCCCGCTGACCCGCCACGGCGAGCATGCCACCTGGCACCTGCTGGACCGGCAGCGCCTGGACCGGCTCAAGCAGGGCACCTGGCTGATCAATGCCGCCCGCGGTCCGGTGGTGGATAACCGGGCGCTGCGTGAAGTCCTGCTTGAGCGTGAGGATTTGCAGGCGGTGCTGGATGTCTGGGAAGAGGAGCCGACCGTGGACCGCGAACTGGCGGACCTGTGCGTGCTGGCCACGCCCCATATCGCCGGTTACAGCCTGGACGGCAAGCAGCGTGGCACGGCACAGATCTACCAGGCTTATTGCCGCTTCCTCGGGCAGGCCGAACAGGTCAGCCTGGCCAGCTTGCTGCCGGCGCCCTGGGTGCCGCAGGTGAGCCTCAATGCCAATGCCGACCCGGCCTGGGCCTTGGCGATGATCTGTCGGGCGGTGTACGACCCGCGCCGTGATGATGCGGATTTGCGCCGCAGCCTGGTGGACGATGTCGCCCGGCAGCGCAGTGCCTTCGATGGCTTGCGCAAGCATTACCCGGAGCGCCGCGAAGTTGATGGCCTGCAAGTGCGGATTCAAGGGGAGTCGCCGGTGCTGAGCCGGATCGTCAGGGCCCTGGGTGCCAGCCAAGTCTGAACCCGTTCGCAGCCCAGGGCGCGGGCATAAAAAACCCGGCCATAAGGCCGGGTCAAGAGGACGTGAGGCTGTGTGTCAATCTTGCCGAGCAGGCTTGACCAGTCGCTTTTCCAGTTCGCGGCAGGCGTTCTGGATCATGTCTTCAGTAATAGGTACTTCGCGACCCTGAGCGTCGATGATGGCACACCCTAGAGACTGGTTCGGCTGGGTACGGATCACTTGAATCTTGTCATTGCTGCTGTGTTGCAAGGACATGGCCTGTCTCCTCATCAGGTTGTGTGCTTACTTTAGAATGGCCGGGTGACCAAGCTGTTACAGACCGCCACCAGGACTGGCCCGGCCACTTCACTCCACCAGAAATGTCCAGGGAGTGCCAGCCACAGATTAGACCGATAATCTCTAGGCTCTAGTGTCAGCGGTCATAATCAACCTGACTCATTGTGATTTAGCAAAGTTCCCGCGAATTCATCTCGTTGCCGCCGCTGCAGCGGATCAGTCGCCGGCGCGTCAATGGATGAACTGCATGCTCTCTTCTCGTCACCGCCGGGCGCTGCATCTGGCCAACCGCTTCATTGCTCCCTACCGTTGGCAGGCGCTGGGCGCCTTGCTGGCGTTGATTGTCACTGCCGGCATCACCTTGTCCATGGGGCAGGGCATCCGGCTGTTGGTGGACCAGGGCTTCATGACCCAGTCGCCGCATTTGCTCAATCAGTCCATTGGCTTGTTCCTGCTGCTGGTCCTGGCCCTGGCGGTGGGCACCTTTGTGCGTTTCTACCTGGTGTCGTGGATCGGCGAGCGCTGTGTGGCGGACATCAGGCGCCAGGTGTTCAATCACCTGATCTACCTGCACCCCGGCTTTTACGAGAACAACCGCAGTTCGGAGATCCAGTCGCGGCTGACGGCGGACACCACCTTGCTGCAGTCGGTGATCGGCTCCTCGCTGTCGTTGTTCCTGCGCAATGCGCTGATGGTGCTGGGGGGCATTGTCTTGCTGTTTGTCACCAACCCCAAGCTCACCAGTATCGTGGTGGTGGCCTTGCCGCTGGTGCTGGCGCCGATTCTGATTTTCGGTCGCCGGGTCCGCAGCCTGTCGCGCCTGAGCCAGGACCGGATCGCCGATGTTGGCAGCTACGTCTCGGAAACCCTCGGCCAGATCAAGACGGTCCAGGCCTATAACCACCAGGCCCAGGACGAGCAGCGTTTCGCCGTGACAGTGGAGGATGCCTTCGATACGGCGCGCAAGCGCATCGTCCAGCGTGCCTGGCTGATTACCCTGGTGATCGTCCTGGTCCTGGGGGCGGTGGGCGTGATGCTCTGGGTCGGCGGCATGGATGTCATTGCCGGGCGCATTTCCGGCGGTGAGCTGGCAGCGTTCGTCTTCTACAGCCTGATCGTCGGCAGTGCCTTCGGCACCTTGAGTGAGGTGATTGGCGAGTTGCAGCGGGCCGCGGGGGCGGCGGAACGCATTGCCGAATTGCTGCGGGCGGACAGCCGCATCCAACCGCCCGACAGCGGGCTGGTGAGCCTGCCGGCGCGGGTGCGTGGTGAGCTGCAACTGGAGGACCTGGGGTTCGCCTACCCGTCGCGACCGGATCGCTATGCCGTCGACGGTTTGACTCTGACGGTGCGGGCCGGGGAAACCCTGGCGCTGGTGGGGCCTTCGGGCGCAGGCAAATCCACTCTCTATGACCTGTTGCTGCGTTTCTACGATCCACAGCGGGGACGGATCCTGCTGGACGGCGTCCCCCTGACCCAGCTCGACCCGCAGGATCTGCGCCGCTGCTTTGCCCTGGTGTCGCAGAACCCGGCGCTGTTCTACGGCAGCATCGAAGAGAACATCCGCTACGGTAGGTCTGACGCGACCCTGGCCGAGGTTCAGGACGCGGCGAAGATCGCCTATGCCCACGAGTTCATCGAGCAGATGCCCGATGGCTACCGGACCCATCTGGGAGATGGCGGCTTGGGGCTCTCCGGCGGCCAGCGGCAACGCCTGGCAATCGCCCGGGCATTGTTGGTGGACGCACCGATCCTGTTGCTGGATGAAGCCACCAGCGCCCTGGACGCGCAGAGCGAGCATCTGATTCAGCAGGCTTTGCCCAGCCTGATGAAGGACCGCACCACTCTGGTGATCGCCCATCGCCTGGCTACGGTGAAGAATGCCGACCGCATTGCGGTCATGGATCAGGGCAAGCTGGTGGCGGTGGGTACTCATCAGCAACTGATCGCCAACAGTCCGCTCTATGCGCGCCTGGCGGCCCTGCAATTCAGCGACGGCCCTCAGGCAGCGGTGTAGGAGCCGGCTTGCCGGCGAAAGCGTCCAAAAGGCTGGCGCCCAGTTCGACGGTTTCTTCGCGGGCGAGCCAGGAGCTGGCCCAATAAAAAGCCCGCATCGTTGCGGGCTTGTGGAGGGGTGGGGTCACTGGTCGTCGAAGTAGCGCTCATGCCAGTCCACCAGCGGCTGCGGTGAATTGAGCTTCTGCCCATAGATCACCGAGTACGACAGCACGTTCTGTACGTACTGGCGGGTTTCGTCGAAGGGGATGCTTTCCACCCACACATCGAAACTCAGGTGATCGGCGCCCTTGAGCCATTGGCGCACCCGCCCGGGACCCGCGTTGTAGGCCGCGGAGGCCAGCACCCGGTTGCCGTTGAACTGGCTGTGCACCTGGCTCAGGTAGGCGGCGCCCAGCTGGATGTTCTTGTCCGGGTCCAGCACTTGCTGGGGCGAGGCCAGGGGGATGCTGAACTTGCGCGCGGTTTCCTTGGCGGTGCCGGGCATCAGTTGCATCAGGCCGCTGGCGCCGACGTGGGAGCGGGCGTCGTCCATGAAGGCGCTTTCCTGGCGGGTGATGGCGAACACCCAGCTGGAATGCAGGCCGCGGACCTTGGCTTCGCGCACCAGGGTGTCGCGGTGAGCCATTGGGAAACGGATGTCCAGGTCATCCCAGTATTGAGCCTGGCTGATGGTGCGGATGGCCGGGAAGTACCACTTCAGGTCGTAGGCCAGCCTGGCCTGGGCCACCATTTCGTCGCGGTTGAAGTGTCGGCTGACGTGGTACCACTCGCGGCGCCCGTCGACGATCTGGCCTCGGGCATGAAACTCCAGGGCGCGACGCACGCCCGGGGTATTACGGACTTTGTTGATGACCGCCTGGCTCAGCATCAGCGGTTGGTTGTTCAGCTGATAGGGGGCCTTGGCGTGATCGGCGGCGAGGAAGCCATAGAAGTCCCGCTCCCGGGCCAACCCCTTGAACAGCGCCTGGGCCTGAGGGTTTTGCGGCTGGGCCAGCTCCAGGCTGCGAGCCTGCCAGTAGCGCCAGCGGTTGGTGCTGGCCAGGTCCTGAGGCAGCTTGCGGGTCAACTGATAGGCATCCTCCCAGCGTGCCAGGCGCAACAGCAGGCGCAGGCGCCATTCGGACACGGTGTTGTCGCGCAGCTCCGGGTCGTACTTGGTCATCACGTCCAGGGCGCGGCTGTCGAAGCGCCGGGCCAGGGTCAGGCCGATTTCGCGGGCAATCGCCACTTTTTCGTCGCGGGAGAAGTGCATGCTGCTGGCATAGCCGTCCAGCAGGGCCATTGCCTTGTCAGGGTCCTGGCGTGCCAGTCGGCGCAGGCCGAGGCCGACCACATCGGACATGGCCTCATCGGCCGGCTGGAAGCGCGAGGGCTGGCTCAGCAATTCGGGTTTTTGCGCCACATCGACCAGCAGGCGACCCTGAGGCGCCAGGCTGGTCATGCTCTTCACCAGGCTGTTGGCCAGAGGATAGTTGCGGGCTTCGGCCGCCAGTTTGGCCCGTTGCCAGCGTTTCTGTTCGGTCAGTTGGCCTTCGGCGGCCCATTGCGCGAACAAGGCGTCACAGGCGGCCGGTTGGGATTTGCCGGTCAGCCAGAGCTTTTCGGTGGCGGCGTAGCCTTCGGCCTTGAGATTGTGTCCCAACTGGTACTGGCCGTTGAGGCAGTCCAGCTCGGTGAAATTGAGTTTCGGGTCGTAGTACTTGGTGAAGGTCGCCCAATCGCCGCGTTCGGCCAGCCAGCGTAACCAGCGCAGTTTCATCCAGTTGGCCTGGGGCAGATCGCCATGTTCGGCGAGGAATTTCTCGATCTCGGCGTTGCTGGCGGATTTCAGCCGGGCAGTCAGCTCGTCATAGGCCAGGTAGGGTTCCAGCGGGTAGTCACGCAGCGCATCGGCGTAACGGAAGTAGGGGCCGGAATCACCCTTGGCCAGGGCGCGCTTGGCTTCATCGTAATACTGGCGTTGTAGAGTCAGGTCTGCCGCCTGGGCGGATTGGACGGCTGCGGCGGTGAGAAGCAGGCAAGATAAAACACTGAAAAGGCGACTGCGCATGAGACATCCGGGCAGAGAAATCATGACAAGTGCCGACAAGGCCAACACTGATTGCTCACTAGCTTAGCCTTTTGCCAGCAACCGGTGAAAGCTTTGCCGAACCCTTGGCATCAGTTGGCAACAAAAGTGCCTCAGGGGTGGCCGGCGGCGAAATAGCCGGCCTTCTGCGGGCTCAAGTCAGGTAGAATGCGCGCCCGGTTTTTGGAGAAGAAC
This sequence comes from Pseudomonas sp. Os17, assembly GCF_001547895.1. Lineage (NCBI taxonomy): Bacteria > Pseudomonadati > Pseudomonadota > Gammaproteobacteria > Pseudomonadales > Pseudomonadaceae > Pseudomonas > Pseudomonas sp. Os17. The sequence goes on from NZ_AP014627.1 coordinate 2,145,591, forward strand.
ATGACCCTGCTCAAATTCAGCGATGTGTCCCTTGCTTTCGGCGCCATGCCGTTGTTGGACAAGGTGTCCTGGCAGATCGCCCGTGGTGAGCGGGTGTGCATCATCGGCCGTAACGGTACTGGCAAATCCAGCATGATGAAGCTGGTCAAGGGCGATCAGAAGCCCGACGACGGCTCCGTATGGCGCGCACCCGGTCTGAAGATCGGCGAGTTGCCCCAGGAATTGCCGGTGGCCGACGAGCGGACCGTGTTCGACGTGGTTGCCCAGGGCCTGGACGGTGTCGGCGAGCTGCTGGCCCAGTACCACCACCTGAGCCAGAACATCGTCACCGACGCCGATCTGGAAAAACTGATGCACGTCCAGCACGACCTCGAAGCCCGTGACGGCTGGCGCCTGCAGCAACTGGTGGACAGCACCCTGAGCCGTCTGCAACTGCCCGCCGACAAGACCCTCGCCGAGTTGTCCGGCGGCTGGCGTCGTCGCGTGCTGCTGGCCCAGGCCCTGGTGTCCGAGCCGGACCTGCTGCTGCTCGACGAGCCGACCAACCACCTGGACATCGGCGCCATTGCCTGGCTGGAAGAGGCGCTGAAGGATTTCCAGGGCGCGGTCCTCTTTATTACCCACGACCGTTCCTTCCTGCAGAACCTGGCCACTCGCATTCTCGAACTGGATCGCGGTGGCCTGATCGACTGGAACGGCGACTACGCCAGCTTCCTGGTGCACAAGGAAGCCATGCTGGCGGCGGAAGAAACCGCCAACGCGCTGTTCGACAAGCGCCTGGCCCAGGAAGAAGTGTGGATTCGCCAGGGCATCAAGGCCCGGCGTACCCGTAACGAAGGCCGCGTGCGTGCGCTCAAGGCGCTGCGCGTGGAGCGCAGTGAGCGCCGCGAGCGTACCGGCAAGGCCAATATTCAGCTGGAAACCGCAGACAAGTCCGGCAAGCAGGTGATGGTGCTGGAGAACGTCAGCTTCGCTCACCCGGATGGTCCGTTCCTGGTCAAGGACTTCTCCATGGTCCTGCAGCGCGGCGACCGTATCGGCCTTCTGGGCGCCAACGGCACCGGCAAGACCACCTTGCTCAAGCTGATGCTCGGTGGCCTGGTTCCCAGCAGCGGCAAGGTGGAAGAGGGTACACGGATCGACGTGGCCTACTTCGACCAGTTGCGCCACCAGTTGGACCTGGAAAAGACCGTGATCGACAACGTCGCCGAAGGTCGCGACTTCATCGAGATCGATGGCCAGAGCCGTCACGTGCTCAGCTACCTGGGTGATTTCCTGTTCAGCCCGCAACGTGCCCGTACGCCAGTCAAGGCGCTGTCCGGCGGTGAGCGTGCCCGTCTGTTGCTGGCCAAGTTGTTCAGCAAGCCGGCCAACCTGCTGGTGCTCGACGAGCCGACCAACGACCTGGATGTGGAAACCCTCGAGCTTTTGGAGGAAGTGCTGCTGACTTTCCAGGGCACGGTACTGATGGTCAGCCACGACCGGGCGTTCCTCGACAACGTGGTGACCAGCACCCTGGTCTTTGAAGGCGAGGGCAAGGTTCGCGAGTACGTTGGCGGTTATCAGGATTGGCTGCGTCAGGGCGGTTCGCCGCGGTTGCTGGGCGTGACCGAGAACAAGTCCGGCAAGGCCGAGCTGAATTCCGCCGTGGTGGCGCCGGTACAAGCCGCGGCGCCGGCCCCCGCGCAGGAGGCTCCGGCGGCGAAGAAGAAGCTCAGCTACAAGTTGCAACGCGAGCTTGAGGCGTTGCCGGGGCAGATCGAAGCGATGGAGCAGCAGATTGCCGGGGTCGAGGCGGAAATGGCCGATGCCGGTTTCTATCAGCGCCCGGTGGCGGAAACCGCTGCGGTCATCGCCCGGCTGGAGCAGTTGAATGCCGAGTTGGAGCAGATGGTCGAGCGCTGGGCCGAGCTGGATGCCTGAATGACCGCTGAGCAATAAAAAAAGCCCGACTTCAGAGTCGGGCTTTTTGTCGAGGCCGCTGGCGTGCCGGTGGCGGTATTCAGCGCTTGACCAGGTGCACCGCCAGCACGTCACAAGGCGCGCCGTGGAGAACGTCATTGGCGGTGGAGCCCAGTAACAGCGCCAGGCCGTGGCGGCCATGGCTGCCGACCACGATCAGGTCGCATTCCTGCTCCTTGGCCAGGTGGTGAATCTCCTGGCGTGGCTGTCCGTAGGTCAGGTGGCTGTATTCCTTGGTCAGCTCCGGGTACTTGTGGATCAGTCGATCCAGGCGCTCCCGAGCCTGGTCGAACTGTTGCTGCTGCAGTTGCGAAAGGTCCATGGGGACATCGCCGCCGAAGGCCATGGCCATGGGTTCGACGATATGCACCAGGGACAGCTTGGCCCCATTGCTCACCGACAGCTCGCGAGCGCGGTGGATAACAGGATCGCACTCTTCGGTTAGATCTACGGCGACCAGAATATGGTGGTAGGACATGAGGCGCTCCTCCTGAGGATTGCAATAGCTTCAAGTATGGCTGCTTTCAAGCGGGTTGGTTTTGCCCAGGCCCCGCTCATCAAAAAATCGAGAGTACTGATATGACGGTCTGGATAGTGGTGTCAATCCTTGCGGTGGTTCTGAGTCCGCTGGCGTGGTTGCGTCCCTCGCGCCGCCAGAGCGGCCTGATCGCCCTGCGCATGGAGGCGCGGCGCATGGGCCTGGCCATGCAGCTGGCGCCTCAGGAGTGGCCACATTGGCTGGGACAGGAGCCCCCCAATCCGTGCCCGCAGTACCACCGCCCGCGGCGTAGCGCGCAATCGGCCTGCTGGAGTTACTGGCAGACAGCTCCCGGTTGCTGGGTCAATCAATGGCGTGAGCCTTGTGTCGACGAGCTGCTGCTCCAGCGCCTGCAGACGTTGCCGTCCGGGGTGTTCAAGGTTGAAGCGGACAAGCAGCTGATTGCCCTGTACTGGAACGAGCGTGGCGAGGTCAGTGTCCTGGAGAACATCGCCTCGGTGCTCAAGGCCTTGGCCTGAGGCCTTCGAGGAGCGCGTCCGGGGCAGGGTGGGGCTGGGCGCTGGGCAATAAAAAGCCCGACTCAACATCGGGCGGGATGGCCAGGCAGGCCGGTAATCGGGTTGGAGCCACCTTCGGGTGGCTTTTTGCTGTCTGGGCAGTGGCTTTATTCGATAAATGTTTTCTGGTCATTTCTTCAGATATATCCCCAGCTTAGTCGTACTTGCTCCTTGAGGTCGGGGGATTTAGGGCGATTTTTCTAAATATTGATCCTATGAATGGCCTTGAATGCGGGGCCGTGTTGAAGGTCCGGGGAGCGATGAAGTGACCGCAAAGTCGCGTTTCAAACAGTGTTTTGTACGATTGACAATTGGCGGATTTTCCCTGAATGTGGCGTACCCAAATCAAACGGGCGTATGAAATGAGCGTTTGCATCGCAGGCGGCTCTGTACAGAATCCCGACTATCGCGTTGGCGGGTGTGCCTGGCGGAATGGCGTTAGCATCGACGGTGACGTTAGTGCCAAGCCAGAAGTCAGCGTCCGACGTGTACTGTTCAGCTTCCATATCGTGGAGATCAGTTGATGATTTACGAAGGTAAAGCCATCACGGTTAAGGCTCTTGAAAGTGGCATCGTCGAATTGAATTTCGACCTCAAGGGTGAGTCCGTCAACAAGTTCAACCGTCTAACCCTGAACGAACTGCGTCAGGCTGTTGACACCATCAAGGCAGATGCTTCGATCAAGGGCGTGATCGTCAGCAGTGGCAAGGACGTGTTCATCGTCGGCGCCGACATCACCGAGTTTGTCGATAACTTCAAGCTGCCGGATGCCGAGCTGGTGGCTGGCAACCTCGAAGCCAACAAGATCTTCAGCGATTTCGAAGACCTCAATGTGCCGACCGTTGCCGCGATCAATGGCATCGCCCTGGGGGGCGGCCTGGAAATGTGCCTGGCAGCGGATTACCGCGTCATGGCCGCCAGCGCCAAGATCGGTCTGCCGGAAGTCAAGCTGGGCATCTACCCGGGCTTCGGCGGTACTGTGCGCCTGCCGCGCCTGATCGGTGCCGACAACGCCATCGAGTGGATCGCCGCCGGCAAGGAAAACCGTGCCGAAGACGCGCTGAAAGTCGGTGCCGTGGATGCTGTGGTTGCACCCGAGAAACTCAAGGATGCCGCTCTGGCCCTGGTCAAGCGCGCCATTTCCGGCGAGTTCGACTACAAGGCCAAGCGTCAGCCGAAGCTGGAAAAACTCAAGCTCAACGCCATTGAGCAGATGATGGCGTTCGAAACCGCCAAGGGCTTCGTGGCTGGCCAGGCCGGCCCGAACTACCCGGCACCGGTCGAAGCGATCAAGACCATCCAGAAAGCGGCCAACTTCGGTCGCGACAAAGCCCTGGAAGTGGAAGCAGCCGGTTTCGTCAAACTGGCCAAGACTTCGGCCGCACAAAGCCTGATCGGTCTGTTCCTCAACGACCAGGAATTGAAGAGAAAGGCCAAGGCCTACGACGAAATCGCCAAGGACGTGAAGCAGGCCGCCGTACTCGGCGCCGGCATCATGGGGGGCGGCATCGCCTACCAGTCGGCGTCCAAAGGCACGCCGATCCTGATGAAGGACATCAACGAGCACGGTATCGAGCAGGGTCTGGCGGAAGCCGCGAAACTGCTGGTGGGCCGCGTTGACAAGGGTCGCATGACCGCCGCGAAGATGGCTGAAGTGCTCAACGGCATTCGTCCGACCCTGTCCTACGGCGATTTCGGCAACGTCGACCTGGTGGTCGAAGCCGTGGTCGAGAACCCCAAGGTCAAGCAGATCGTGCTGGCCGAAGTGGAAGCTCAGGTCAAGGAAGACACCATCCTGGCGTCCAACACCTCGACCATTTCCATCAGCCTGCTGGCCAAGGCCCTCAAGCGTCCGGAAAACTTCGTCGGCATGCACTTCTTCAACCCGGTGCACATGATGCCGCTGGTGGAAGTGATCCGTGGCGAGAAGTCCAGCGAGCTGGCCGTTGCCACCACCGTTGCCTACGCCAAGAAAATGGGCAAGAACCCGATCGTGGTCAACGACTGCCCGGGCTTTTTGGTCAACCGCGTGCTGTTCCCGTATTTCGGCGGCTTCGCCAAGCTGGTCAGCGCCGGTGTGGATTTCGTACGCATCGACAAGATCATGGAAAAATTCGGCTGGCCAATGGGCCCGGCGTACCTGATGGACGTGGTCGGTATCGACACCGGCCACCACGGTCGCGACGTCATGGCTGAAGGTTTCCCGGATCGCATGAAGGACGACCGCCGCTCGGCCGTGGACGTGCTTTATGAGGCCAAGCGCCTGGGACAGAAGAACGGCAAGGGTTTCTACGCCTACGAAACCGACAAGAAGGGCAAGCAGAAGAAGGTTGCCGATCCATCGGTACTGGAAGTGCTCAAGCCGATTGTCTACGAGCAGCGTGAAGTCACCGACGAAGACATCATCAACTGGATGATGATCCCGCTGTGCCTGGAAACCGTTCGTTGCCTGGAAGACGGCATCGTCGAAACCGCTGCCGAAGCGGACATGGGCCTGGTCTACGGCATTGGTTTCCCTCCATTCCGTGGCGGTGCGCTGCGCTACATCGATTCCATCGGTGTTGCCCAGTTCGTTGCCCTGGCCGACCAGTACGCCGATCTGGGCGCGCTGTACCACCCGACCGCGAAGCTGCGTGAAATGGCCAAGAACGGCCAGAGCTTCTTCGGTTAAGCGCCCACACTAGAGCGAGAGTGAACATATGAGCTTGAATCCTAGAGACGTCGTGATTGTCGACTTCGGTCGTACTCCGATGGGCCGCTCCAAGGGCGGCATGCACCGCAACACCCGCGCCGAAGACATGTCGGCGCACCTGATCAGCAAACTGCTGGAGCGCAACACCAAGGTCGACCCGGCGGAAGTCGAGGACGTGATCTGGGGCTGCGTCAACCAGACTCTGGAACAAGGCTGGAACATCGCGCGCATGGCGTCGCTGATGACCCAGATCCCCCATACTTCGGCTGGCCAGACCGTCAGCCGTCTGTGCGGTTCGTCCATGAGTGCGCTGCACACTGCAGCGCAGGCGATCATGACCGGCAACGGTGACGTATTCGTCGTGGGCGGCGTCGAGCACATGGGCCACGTGAGCATGATGCACGGTGTCGATCCGAACCCGCACATGTCCCTGTACGCGGCGAAAGCCTCGGGCATGATGGGCCTGACTGCCGAAATGCTGGGCAAGATGCATGGCATTACCCGCGAACAGCAGGACGCCTTTGGCTTGCGTTCCCACCAGCTCGCCCACAAGGCGACCGTGGAAGGCAAGTTCAAGGACGAAATCATCCCGATGCAGGGCTATGACGAGAACGGTTTCCTGAAACTGTTCGACTACGACGAAACCATTCGTCCCGAAACCACCCTGGAAAGCCTGGCGGCCTTGAAGCCGGCGTTCAACCCCAAGGGCGGTACCGTGACTGCCGGTACTTCGTCGCAGATCACCGACGGTGCCTCGTGCATGATCGTGATGTCGGCCCAGCGGGCTCAGGATCTGGGTATTCAGCCGATGGCGGTGATCCGTTCCATGGCCGTGGCGGGTGTGGATCCGGCGATCATGGGCTATGGTCCAGTACCGGCCACGCAGAAAGCCCTGAAGCGCGCAGGCCTGGGCATCAACGACATCGACTTCTTCGAGCTCAACGAAGCTTTCGCCGCACAGGCCCTGCCAGTGCTGAAAGATCTGAAAGTGCTCGACAAGATGAACGAGAAGGTTAACCTGCACGGCGGCGCGATCGCCCTGGGTCACCCGTTCGGTTGCTCCGGTGCACGTATCTCCGGGACCCTGCTCAACGTCATGAAGCAGAATGGCGGCACCTTCGGTGTGTCCACCATGTGCATCGGCCTTGGCCAGGGCATCTCGACCGTCTTCGAACGCGTTTAAGCGTTGGGTGGATGGAAGCCGGGGCCCTGTGCCCCGGTTTTTGTTTTTCTGCGGATTTATTTGTTTTTATTTTGAAAAGAATTGCACGAGGGCCAGAGCATGCAGTTACAACCCGGGCTCTATCAGCATTACAAGGGGCCGCAGTACCGCGTTTTCAGCGTGGCGCGGCACTCGGAAACGGAAGAAGAAGTGGTGTTCTATCAAGCCCTGTATGGGGATTACGGTTTTTGGGTACGCCCCTTGAGCATGTTCCTGGAGTCGGTCGAAGTTGACGGCGAGCAGGTCCCACGCTTTGCTTTGGTGCAGGCCGAACCCAGTCTTTTTTCACCGGCATAAGTGCCGGTCGCGCAGTACCCTGCGCTTGACCTCACCTTGTTGCCACTATATATAGCGGGGCCGCGTCAGGCGCCAACCGCCTTTCTCTTCTCGAATTCAGGAATTTTCCGATCCATGGGCAAATCGCTGGTCATTGTGGAATCCCCGGCTAAGGCCAAGACCATCAACAAGTACTTGGGCAACCAATACGTGGTGAAGTCGAGTATCGGCCATATCCGAGACCTGCCCACCAGCGGTTCGGCCAGTGCCGCCAAAGAGCCGGCCGCCAAGCGTGGCAAGGCCGCTGCGGGCGAAACTGCGGCCCTGTCGCCGAAGGAAAAAGCGCGCAAGCAGCTGGTGTCGCGCATGGGCGTCGACCCCGAGCACGGCTGGAAGGCCAAGTACGAAATCCTTCCTGGCAAGGAAAAGGTCATCGAAGAGCTGCGCCGCCTTGCCAAGGATGCCGACACCATCTATCTCGCAACGGACTTGGACCGCGAAGGGGAGGCCATCGCCTGGCACCTGCGGGAAGCCATCGGCGGTGATGACAGCCGCTACAAGCGCGTGGTGTTCAACGAAATCACCAAGAAGGCGATCCAGGAAGCCTTCTCCCAGCCGGGCGAGCTGGACATTCATCGGGTCAACGCTCAGCAGGCCCGGCGCTTTCTTGACCGTGTGGTGGGCTACATGGTCTCCCCGTTGCTGTGGGCGAAGATTGCCCGTGGCCTGTCCGCCGGTCGTGTGCAGTCGGTAGCCGTGAAGCTGGTGGTGGAGCGCGAGCGTGAGATTCGCGCCTTCATTCCGGAAGAGTACTGGGAAGTCCACGCCGACCTGGGCACTGCCAAGGGCTCGAAGGTGCGCTTCGAAGTGGCTCGCGAGAACGGTGAAGCCTTCAAGCCGCTCAACGAAACCCAGGCCATGGCTGCCCTGGAGAAGCTCAAGGCTTCGGCCTACAGCGTCGCCAAGCGTGAAGACAAACCCACCAGCAGCAAGCCGTCAGCGCCATTTATCACCTCCACCCTGCAGCAGGCCGCGAGCAACCGCCTGGGCTTCGGGGTGAAGAAGACCATGATGATGGCCCAGCGTCTGTATGAAGCCGGCTACATCACCTACATGCGTACCGACTCCACCAACCTCTCGGCTGATGCCGTGGCGATGGCGCGGACCTATATCGAAGACGAGTTCGGCAACAAGTACCTGCCGGCCTCGCCCAACGTCTACAGCAGCAAGGAAGGGGCCCAGGAGGCGCACGAAGCGATTCGTCCGTCCGACGTCAACACCCACCCAAGCAAGCTGTCGGGCATGGAACGTGACGCCGAGCGGCTCTACGAGCTGATCTGGCGCCAGTTCGTCGCCTGCCAGATGCTGCCGGCGCAATACCTGTCCACCACCGTCAGCGTGGCCGCTGGGGACTTCGAGCTGCGCGCCAAGGGCCGCATCCTCAAGTTCGACGGCTACACCCGGGTCATGCCGCAGATCAGCAAGCCAGGTGATGACGATGTGCTGCCGGACATGGCCCAGGGCGAAGTGCTGAAGTTGATCAAGCTCGACCCAAGCCAGCACTTCACCAAGCCGCCAGCGCGCTATTCCGAAGCCAGCCTGGTGAAGGAAATGGAAAAACGCGGCATCGGTCGTCCTTCGACCTATGCGGCGATCATTTCGACCATTCAGGATCGCGGCTACGTAACCCTGCACAACCGTCGGTTCTATTCGGAAAAGATGGGTGACATCGTCACCGAACGTCTCTCTGAAAGCTTCTCCAATCTCATGGACTACGGCTTCACCGCCGGCATGGAAGAGAACCTCGATGACGTGGCCCAGGGCGAGCGCGACTGGAAGAACGTCCTTGACGAGTTCTACGGCGACTTCAAGAAGAAACTCGAAGTGGCCGAGGGCGCCGAAAGCGGCATGCGCGCCAACCAGCCGGTCATGACAGATATTCCATGCCTGACCTGCGGTCGGCCGATGCAGATTCGCACCGCCTCCACTGGTGTATTCCTCGGTTGCTCGGGCTATAGCCTGCCACCCAAGGAGCGTTGCAAGGCCACCGTCAACCTGGTGCCGGGCGACGAGATCGCCGCGGACGACGAGGGCGAATCCGAATCCCTGGTACTGCGTGGCAAGCACCGTTGCCCGATCTGCAGCACGGCGATGGACGCTTACCTGCTGGATGAAAAGCGCAAGCTGCACATCTGCGGCAACAACCCGGATTGCGCCGGCTACGAGATCGAAGAGGGCAGCTACCGGATCAAGGGCTACGAGGGCCCGAGCCTGGAATGTGACAAGTGCGGCAGCGAGATGCAGCTCAAGACCGGTCGTTTCGGCAAGTTCTTCGGTTGCACCAACGCCACTTGCAAGAACACCCGCAAGCTGCTGAAAAGCGGTGATGCGGCGCCGCCGAAGATGGATCCGGTGAAGATGCCTGAGCTGAAATGCGAGAAGGTCAACGACACCTACATCCTGCGCGACGGTGCTTCGGGCCTGTTCCTGGCTGCCAGCCAGTTCCCGAAAAACCGTGAAACCCGGGCGCCGTTGGTGCTGGAGTTGATCCCGCACAAGGACGAGATTGATCCGAAGTACCACTTCCTCTGCGAAGCACCGAAGAAGGACCCAGAGGGGCGTCCTGCGGTGGTGCGCTATAGCCGCAAGACCAAGGAGCAGTACGTGCAGACCGAGGTTGATGGCAAGCCTACCGGCTGGCGCGCGTTCTACGACGGCGGCACCTGGAAGGTCGAAGACAAGCGCTAGGCACTGATTGTGTCGAGGGGCTTGCTCCTCGCATTGGCGCCGTACAGGGCCGCATGATTCCGCCGGGAGTCATGCGGCCTTTCTTTTGCCTTGCGGTGCGCGGGAGTGATCCTTGAAACTGTGCCATCCGCATCTGGTTCTCTTCTTGTAGTGGAGGCTGCCTACATGGCCCACGAGCTCTATACCCGTACCAATCAGAAAATCTACTTTGCCGGCCTGGCGCTCGAAGCCCTGGCTCGGGCCGAAGAGGGGCGGGCGATGAATGCCCAGGCGCTGGTCCAGGCGGGGCGCGAGTCGGTGCTGTTCCATCTCTACGGTGCCTTGCTGGGGCTATGCCACGAGATCGCCGGGTTCTACCGTCTGCCACAGGCCAGTGCTGCCCGGGTCGAGCAGATCCTTAATCGTGAGGTGCTGGACAGCATTGCCATTCCCGAACTGGCGGAACTGCTGGAGCTGGCGCAGAGTCCACAGACCTGGCTGGCGCAACTGTTGTCCGCTTACAACGAGCTGTTTCAACCGCCGCGAGCGCCGCACAAGCCCAAGGGGGACGTGACCCAGCCGCTGATTGTGGCGGTTAATCTGGACGAGCCGGAGCCGGCGCCGGAACTGAGTCGGGAAGAACTGGAGAGCTGGCGGCAGAATCTCAAGGCTCTGGCCATTCGTTTTCGAGATGGCTTGAACGAGTGTTGAGCCTGAGCGTCGCCTGATGGGCGGCGCCTTCAATTGATCAAGGAAGATGCATGTTGTTCTTCTTGCGTGACCAGGCGCTGGTACGCCTGCTGGGCGATTGCCAGATGCGAGTCATCAACGCTCAGTCCAATGCGGACCTGCTTGAGGTGCTTGACCGGCTGGAGGTATTCCCCGGCGGCCTGGCGTTCGATCATGCGCAGTCAATCACGCTTCTGGTGCTGGCGTTTGCTTCGCTTGCGGCTGCGTTGCTGATGGACGGCATGGGTGGGATGTTCTGGGTGTTTGTGGCTCTGTGTTTCTTCAGCTATCGGGTCAGCAAAGGTATCTCTGGGGTATCGACCGATCTGGCGGCGAGCATTACCCGCAAGTGCATGATGCTTGGCAATGACTTGAGGGAATTCGACAGTAGCGCCGACTGGCGCCTGAAGAGACTGGACAATGAGTTCACCGATTACCGTCGGGGCAGCGAGAGTGAGCGGCGCCGTATCCTGGACTCGCTCCAGGGAGTGTATCGAGGAGAGCGACATTCGCTGGCATTCGAGTATCACCAGCTTCGATATGTGATCTCCAGTTGGGAGCGCGGGGCCGGTGGAGACCTCAAGACGGTTTACACGAACTACCAGCGCTACAGTCTGGTGGTGGATTTTCCCTGGGTGAGAGAGATTGCACTTCGATCCAGCCCCCTGGAATTACAGCTGTCGGGTCAGCCCTTCAAGACCGATCGCGAGGATTTCAATCAGACCTTTGTGCTGCGCGGCAACGACCCGGCCTCTTGTGAACGCTTCGCCACGCCTGCGACGCTGGACCTGCTGCTGGAACTTTCGCGTCAGCTTCATGGGGTCAATCTGGAGTTCTCTGGCCAGGGACGGCTCTGCCTGAGCTTCAACAACGAAGACATCATGGCCCATGCCGATCCGGGGGCGTTGAGTGATCTGACGGTCTTTCGTGAGCGGATCGAGGCGGGCATCGAGTTGCCGAAGCTGTATCCGCTGTTGGGGTTGATAGAGCGACTGGCCTGGCAGCACGACGGTCATGCTGTTGCTGCTGTCGTCCCACAGGTTGTGGACTCCAGCGAATTGATCAAGGAAGAGTGATGCAGTTTCTCAAGCATGATGCCGAGCTGGTCCGGTTGTTGGCCACTTGCGACGCCGAGGTGGCGCGGGCCAGGACCAACGACGACCTGTTGCAGGTCATCGGCAGGCTCCAATCCTTCAAGGGCGGCTTGAAGTTCGATCATGCCCAGCCCCTGGTGCTGGTGATGCTGGCGATTGTTGCGGCGATCCCGGCCATGGCAGGCGTGGTGGTGATGTGGTTCATCGCGGCGTGTTTAGGCGTTGCCGGTCTGATCATCTGGATGAGTCGTAAAGCCGCTGTTGATGAGTTGCCTAAGAGGATCGCTCGTCGATGTTCATTCCTCAGTAATGGCCTTTCGGACCCGGGTGGAACAGCTGAAGAGCGTTTCACGCAACTGAGCGGCGAGTTCGAGGACTATGAGCGCGGTAACGACAGCCGCCGCATCGTGGACTCCGCCGGGGGAACCTACCAGGGTGCGCGCCATCAGTTGCCCTTTGTCTTTCACCACTTGCGTTATGTGAATTCCCACTACAAATCCAAATCCGATGGCGAAAGTGAACGGGTTTACGAGAGCTTCGATCGTTTCAGCCTGGTGGTGGATTTTCCCTGGGTCACGGGCGTGATGGTGTGCAGTGATCTGCCGAAGAAAAAGCGTACAAAGCGTAAAGTCTTCGAGACCACTTCTGATGACTTCAACAGAAACTTCATTTTTACCGGTGACAGTGAGCTGGCCTGTGCCAAGTTCGCGACCCCTACCACCCTGGCTTTTTTGCTGAGGCTGTGCCGGCGGCTGAAGAAGGTGAACCTGGAATTTTCCAATGAGGGGCGTCTGTGCCTGAGCTTCGATGACGCCGAGGTCATGGCCTATAAGGATCCTGGAACCTTCGAGGACTTATCGGGCTTCTACGCCAATATCAAGCAGGGGCTGGAGTTGCCGGGTCTGTTTCCGGTGCTGGCGCTGGTGCATGAACTGGCGGAATTGCATGACAACAATTTCGACCTTCCGATGAAGGTCGTTGATGAGATGGAGCAATAGGGTATGGAGTTGTTGTTGGTCATTGCGATCGCCTTGGGCGTTCTGGCCTATGTGCACTACAACAAGATCGTCAGCGCACACAACCGCGCCCAGCGGGCCTGGTCGGACGTGCTGACCTACCAGCGGCAGCGAATCAAGGTGCTGGATCTGCTGGAACCGCAAGTGGCCGGTTTTCAGGCGTATGAGAGCCAACTGCTGGAGAAGATCGTTGGCTTGCGTAGCGCCATTGGCAGCTTGCCATCTGCTGCCGATGGCGATGCGTTGAAGTCGGTCGACGAGGGCAGCAAAGCCCTGTTGGGGGGCTTGAACCTGGCGTTTGAGGCCTATCCGGATCTCAAGTCCGCCACCCTGTTGAGCAACCTGATGCGTGAGGTTGCCGAGCAGGAAGGCAATATCGGTGGAGCCATCACTCTGTTCAACCTGAATGTGGAGCATTTCAACAACTCCATTCAGATGTTCCCCGGTTCCTTGGTTAATCGGTTGAGCTTGAACAAGTCGCTGATCACGCCATTTTCCGACAGCCAGGCTTCGGCGGGTTTTGAATACAAGCCGAATTTCTGAGGCGGGCTGGCACGGTGTTTTGAAGGATGGAGTGCCGCATTTCTTGAAGGGAGCAGGGGCTCGTGCCTGTTGAGCAGCGCCACGTCTGGTGCAAGATCCTGAGCGGGGCGGGGGTGATGACTGATATAATCCCCGCCTTTCGTGGAGACCAGACCTTTATGCCAACGTCCTTTCTAGAAATTGTCGAGTTGCCAGACGGCCGTATTGAGCTGCGCAGAGCTGAGGACGAGGGTTCTCTGGTTACTTTGGATTTCTCCGAGGATGCCAAAGCCTTTTTGCAAGGTCAGCATGTCGAGGTGGCCAAGGCCATGTTGAGCGTCGGTGTGCAGATGGCCGGACGCCTGGTGGAGGGTGAAATCGACAAGGAAGACGGTCCGCGGGTTCTTCACTAAGCCCGTTTATCGGTTTTCTTCCGGTTGTTCGTCATATTTTTCTCGGCTTCTCAATCCTGGAGAAGCCTCGTGCTTTTCAAGCGCATTGTGTAGTGACTTCCCGGTGTTTATCCCAGGCGAATATTCAGGCTTTGCGCATCGCCCGTGCGTGCGGCGCTGATCAACTGTTGCCGTGCGCTAGTGCTCAATGGGTTCAGCCAACTGACCACTGTGTGGCTGCGCCCCAGGCGCAGGGCCTCGCAAGCCAGTTGCTGTGGGCTCTGAGAGCCTCGGGGGTGAAGCAGCAGGATGCGTTCGCGATTCAGGCCGGCATCCCGCAGCCAGCTTTGGGTCAGGCTTGAGGGTGGGGCGATCAAGGTCAGCCACCGGGCGTCCTGCTCCTGGCTCAACTCTCTGAGGATGGGTGCCAGGAGGTTCAGGCAGTTCCCGGCGGCGCCGCGTAACGACAGTTCGCTGAAAGCCTCTGGATCTTTATTCCAGGGCGACTCGGCCACTTCTTTGAGCGCAGGCGCCAATGGCTGGGCCAGGAACGCTTCAAACAACGGCAGTTGGGCTTGCTGTGGTGTATGGGGGAACTGCATGGAGCCTCCTTTAGCGGCGAATGACGCCGACACTCAAGCCTTCGATCACCAGCTCCTGATCTTTCAGGTTGACTTCGATGGGGGCGAAATCAGGGTTTTCGGCGATCAGCCAGACTTTGCTGCCTTCGCGCTTGAAGCGCTTGACCGTGACTTCATCGCCGATGCGTGCCACCACCACCTGGCCGTTGCGGGCCTCGCGGGTGGTATGCACTGCCAGCAGGTCACCGTCGAAGATGCCGATGTCCTTCATGCTCATGCCGTTGACCCGAAGCAGGTAGTCGGCGCGCGGATGGAAGAAGGTCGGGTTGATGTTGCAGGATTCTTCAATGTGCTGCTGGGCGAGGATGGGGGCGCCAGCGGCAACGCGGCCGATGATGGGCAGCGTGTCGTCGGGCTTGGCTTCGAAGCCCGGGATGCGGATGCCGCGAGAGGCTCCAGGGGTCATCTCGATGGCGCCTTTGCGGGCCAGGGCCTTGAGGTGTTCTTCGGCGGCGTTGGGCGACTTGAAACCCAGCTCCTGGGCGATCTCGGCGCGGGTGGGCGGATAGCCGTTGTCTTCAAGGCAGCGTTTGATAAAAGCCAGAATCTCAGCTTGGCGTGGCGTCAGTTTTAGCATGTCGATCGCTCTGTCTTTTTATACAGTGACTGGGATTATATACAGTGAACGTCGCTTGGCAATGCTCCATTTGCCGTGGTCAGCCGGGCGGTTGTCATTGCGGGGTAGCAATCCAGCACTCAAGGCTGGCTACAGACCGCGGCAGGTATGATTAAATAGCGCGCCGGACGGCCTTCGCAGGGGCGCGCGGACTTGACATTGATGAGCCTGAAACGTATGTTTCAAACAAGTGTTTGTCAGGCGGAGTAGCCATGGCCCAGTCGGAAACCGTTGAACGCATTCTCGATGCTGCCGAGCAGTTGTTCGCGGAAAAAGGTTTTGCCGAAACCTCGTTGCGGCTGATTACCAGCAAGGCCGGGGTCAACCTGGCAGCGGTCAACTATCATTTCGGTTCCAAAAAGGCCCTGATCCAGGCGGTGTTCTCGCGCTTCCTCGGGCCGTTCTGCGTCAGTCTCGATCGTGAACTGGAGCGGCGTCAGTCCAAGCCGGACAGCAAGCCGAGCCTGGAAGAACTACTGGAGATCTTGGTCGAGCAGGCGTTGGTGGTGCAGCCACGCAGCGGCAACGACCTGTCGATTTTCATGCGTTTGCTGGGGCTGGCTTTCAGCCAGAGCCAGGGGCATCTGCGGCGTTATCTGGAAGACATGTACGGCAAGGTGTTTCGCCGCTACATGCTACTGGTCAACGAGGCGGCGCCACGTATTCCGCCCATCGAATTGTTCTGGCGCGTGCATTTCATGCTGGGTGCCGCGGCGTTCAGCATGTCCGGAATCAAGGCGTTGCGGGCGATTGCCGAAACCGATTTCGGGGTCAACACCTCCATCGAACAGGTGATGCGCTTGATGGTGCCTTTCCTCGCCGCCGGCATGCGTGCCGAAACTGGCGTCACCGACGAAGCCATGGCCAGCGCCCAGCTCAAGCCGCGCAGCAAAACCGCTCCGGCAGCTGCCAAGGCGTGATCCCACGGGTGGGCGCGACTGCTTACATCCGCTAAGCTAGCCGCCCATGCCGATTCTCGTTTCATATCCCCGTGCCTTCCTTGTGCCGACGCTGCTTGCCCCGGCTGCATCCCTGTGGGTGTGGCCTCGTCGGCGTTGCCTGGAAGGCATCGTAGTGCTTAAGGAATTTCTATGACCGCTGGCCTGCAAGGCTCCTTGATGGTGGACGTCGCCGGTACCTGGCTGACGGCTGAAGATCGCCAACTCCTGCGTCAGCCGCAGGTGGGCGGGCTGATCATTTTTGCTCGGAATATCGAGCACCCACGCCAGGTGCGCGAACTGAGCGCGGCGATCCGGGCGATCCGCCCGGACCTGCTGCTGGCGGTGGATCAGGAAGGTGGCCGGGTGCAGCGATTGCGTCAGGGCTTTGTCCGTCTGCCGGCGATGCGTGCCCTGGCCGACAACCCGAATGCCGAGTACCTGGCCGAACAGTGTGGCTGGATCATGGCCACCGAGGTCCTGGCAGTGGGCCTGGACCTGAGCTTTGCCCCGGTCCTGGATCTGGATCACCAGCGCAGCGCGGTGGTGGGCAGCCGGGCTTTCGAGGGCGATCCGGAGCGCGCGGCGCTGTTGGCCGGTGCCTTTATCCGCGGCATGAACAGCGCCGGGATGGCGGCCACCGGCAAGCATTTCCCCGGGCATGGCTGGGCCGAGGCCGACTCCCATGTGGCGATTCCCAATGACGAGCGCAGCCTGGACGAGATCCGCGCCAAGGACCTGCTGCCGTTCGCCCGCTTGAGCAAGCAGTTGGCGGCAGTGATGCCGGCCCATGTGATCTATCCGCAGGTCGACTCGCAGCCGGCCGGTTTCTCCCGACGCTGGCTGCAGGACATCCTGCGTGGCGAGTTGCAGTTCGACGGGGTCATCTTCAGCGACGACCTGTCCATGGCCGGCGCCCATGTCGTCGGCGATGCGGCAAGCCGGATCGAGGCGGCCCTGGCGGCCGGTTGTGACATGGGGCTGGTGTGCAACGATCGCGCCGCGGCCGAGCTGGCCCTGAGCGCCGCCCAGCGCCTGAAGGTGCAGCCGTCGCCACGTCTGGCCCGGATGCGCGGCCAGGCGTTCGCCAATCTCGAATACAAGCAGGACCCGCGCTGGCTCGCGGCTCTTGAAGCGCTGAAGGCCGCGCAGTTGATCGATTGAGGTGGTATGGCACGGCACCGCATGTTGCCCGGTGCCCGTGCATTGACCGGCCTCAGCGGCCGGTTTTCTTGTCCGGCAAGGGCGCGAACAGGGCTTCGATGTCTTCGCTCTGCAGCTTCCAGTCGCCGGCCGTGCGCCCGTCCAGCACGCCTGCCGCCAGGTCCGATTTCTCCTGTTGCAGGTGCTGGATCTTCTCTTCCACAGTGCCGCGGGCGATCAGCTTGTAGACGAATACCGGCTTTTCCTGGCCAATGCGGTAGGCGCGATCGGTGGCCTGGCTCTCGGTCGCCGGGTTCCACCACGGATCGTAGTGGATCACGGTGTCGGCCTCGGTCAGGTTGAGGCCTACGCCGCCGGCCTTGAGGCTGATCAGGAAGATCTGCAGCTTGCCGCTCTGGAAATCCCGCACCGGCGTGCGCCGATCCCGGGTCTGGCCGGTGAGCAGGGCGTAGGCAACGTTGCGTCGTTTCAGTTCGGCCTCGATCAGGCTCAGCATCGAGGTGAACTGGGAAAACAGCAGAATGCGTCGACCTTCCTCAAACAGCTCCTCGAGCATCTCCATCAGGCTGTCCAGCTTGCCCGAGGAGCTGCCGCGCGCCGGTGGCGAGTCATTGACCAGGCGCAGGTCGCAGCACACCTGGCGCAGTTTGAGCAGGGCTTCGAGGATGATGATCTGGCTGCGGGCCACGCCCTTGCGGGTGATTTCGTCGCGGACTTTCTTGTCCATGGCCAGGCGCATGGTTTCGTAGACGTCCCGTTGCGCCTCGTTGAGTTCGACCCAGTGGATGATCTCGGTCTTGGGCGGCAGCTCAGTGGCCACTTGCTCCTTGGTGCGGCGCAGCAGGAAGGGTTTGATCCGACCGTTGAGGTGTTGCAGGCGCACGTCGCTGGCGTGCTTTTCGATCGGCACCCGGTAGTCGCGGTTGAAGCTCTTGGCATCGCCAAGCCAGCCCGGCAACAGGAAGTGAAACAGTGACCAGAGCTCCCCCAGATGGTTTTCCAAAGGCGTGCCGGACAGGCACAGGCGCTGCCGGGCATTGAGTTCGCGAGCGGCCTGGGCGGCCTTGCTCGACGGGTTCTTGATGTACTGCGCCTCATCGAGAATCAGCACGTGCAAGGGTTGCGCGGCCAGCAGTTCGACGTCCTTGGGCAGCAGCGCGTAGGTGGTCAGCAGCAGGTCGTAGTCGGCCAGTTGCGCGAAGTGTTTCTTGCGCCCCGCGCCATACAGCGCCAGAACCTTGAGTTGCGGGGTGAAGTGCGCCGCCTCGTCCAGCCAGTTGGGAATCAGGCTGGTGGGCATCACCACCATGCACGGCCGGTCCAGGCGCCCGGCATTCTTCTCGCTGAGGATGTGTGCCAGGGTCTGCAGGGTTTTGCCCAGGCCCATGTCATCGGCGAGGATGCCGCCCACTTCCAGTTGGCGCAGGGACTGCATCCAGCTCAAGCCTTCCTGCTGATAGGGGCGCAGGGTGGCATTCAACCCTTCTGGCACCGGCGCCGAGTAGTCCTTGATGTCGCGCAGGCGCTGGGCAAAGGTGCGGATATGCTCGCCACCTTCCCAGAGCAGCGGCAGGTCCTGCAGCGGGTTGAGGCGGGTGGCGTCGGCGCTGCTCAGGCGCAGGGTGGTTTCGCCGGGCTCTTGCAGGTAGAACTCCCCCAGAGTGGCCAGCACCGGCTTCAGGCGCCCATAGGGCAGCGCCACTTGCAGCGGGCCGTGCAAGGAGTTGGGGCGGTGGGGAATGTTCACCAGGATCAGCTCGTCGTCGCGGCGCTTGGCCAGGCGTTCAGGGTTGAGGATCTCGGTGTGGGAGCGCATCAGGTTGAGCAGGATCGGCAGCAGGCTCAGGCGTTCGCCATTGACGATGATCCCCAGTTCCAGGTCGAACCAGTCGCGCCCGGGGGCTTCGTCGACGCTGGCATACCAGTCGTCCACTGCGGTCAGGTCGAAGCCGAAGCCATCGTCGATCTGCAGTTCCCAGCCCTGGCTGCGCAGTTTGGGCAGTTCATTGAGGGTGAAGGTCAGCCAGGCGCTGTCGTTGACCATCTCGAACAGTTCGCCGGCGCTTTCCGGCAGGGCCTTGCTCTGCCGGGTGGCGATCTTGAAGCCCAGGCTGCGCAACTGTTCGCGCCAGCCTTGCTCCAGTTCTGGCTGGCGCTTGATGCGCAGGCTCTGGTGTTCCTGGCGGATGATCACATCGGCATTCTTCGGGCCGCTGACGTACTCGCCCCCGTAGTTGAACGACAGCGCGGCGCGGTGCTGGATGTAGCGCTGCATCTTGCCGTTGCGCGGTTCGAAGGCACTGAACTCGATGCTGGCCAGCCACAGGCGCGGTACTGGACGCACGTCCTCCAGCAGCACCTGGGGCAGGGCGGCGGGGCGACGGCTGTCGAGCACGGCAGAGAGTTTCTCCAGCAGCTCGGCGTCCTTGGCTGCCGCCGGGTAGGCCAGGGTTTCTTCCACTTGCAGCAAGACGGCGACCACATGTTTGCAGTTGCTGCGTACCGGGCAGGTGCAATGGGTGTCGATCAGCAGCAGGCTGCCCTTGCTCGACTCGCGCAAGTTGATGCTCTGTCGGTAGACATTGCCACTGGAACCCTCGCAACTGGCGGTGATAGCGCTGTCTGCGGCGCTGACGATGCGCACGCGCTTTTCCAGGGCATAACGCCGGCCGCGCTCCAAGGTTTGTTCCTTGAAGCGGTTGACCCAGGACGGGGCCAGGGGTTTGGTCAGGGGCGGGCTCATAGGGACTTCGATCAGTCCGGTATTTCAGTTGGAGCGGGGCGGGGTGCCGGTGCGGTGAGCGAGGTGATCTTGATCAGCAGGGCCAGATGGCCGTTGTCCAGGTAGTTGAGCTGGCCGTTCTTGGTGTGGCTCTGCTGTTTCAGGCGTTCGCTGCGGGTGACCAGGCCATTGCTGTCGATCTGGTTGATCCAGAAGTCCGCGTCGACATCGGTGAAGCGCCCGAGCTTGAGGTTCAGGGTGCCTTCGATGGGGAACTGGCCGAACTGTTCCGGACCGTCGCTGAGGGCCACCTTGACCGGGGTTTCCCCCAGGGTCTGCTGCCAGGCCTTGTGCAGCAGCACGCTGTAGTTGCCACTGGCGTTGAGCTTGTCGACGATCCCGCCCAGGGCGGGCGTGCGCTGGCTGTCGGGGCTCAGGTGTTGAGCGCCGGCGGCCCAGTCTTCGGGAGCGGCGCGGCTGAGGATCTGCGGCTCGGCGTTCTGCCGGACAAGGATCATTTCCACCTGATACAGGTCGTCGGCAAACGCCATGGGCGCGACCAGGGTCAGGAGCAGGGTCAGGGAGCGGAACAGGCGCATGGGGCGTCCTTCAAGCAGTTTTCGGGGTGAGGCGTTCAAACAGTGCCTCCAATGTATTAAAGCGCTCTTCCGGGCGCTCCATCGGCACCATGAACTTGAACAGGGTTGCGCCTTCGAATTTGTAGCGTTTGGGTTGGCTCTGGATCAGCTTGATCAGCGCCAAGGGGTCTACCGGAGTGTCCGCGGCGAATTCGATACGCCCGCCTTGCGGGCCGCCATCGACCTTCTTGATCCCCAGGGTCTCGGCCTGGAGCTTCAGCAGGGTCAGGCGGATCAGGTTCTTGGTCGGCTCGGGCAGCAGGCCGAAGCGGTCGATCATTTCCACCTGCAGGTCCTTCAGGCCGTCTTCGTCGGTGGCGGAGGCGATGCGCTTGTAGAGAATCAGGCGCGCGTGCACATCCGGCAGGTAGTCCTCGGGAATCAGCGCCGGCAGGCGCAGGTTGATTTCCGGCCCGCCGCCCAGGGGCTGGTCGAGGTTCGGCTGTTCGCCCTTGCGGATGGCTTTTACCGCGCGCTCGAGCATCTCCATATAAAGGGTGAAGCCCACCGCCTGGATCTGCCCGCTCTGGCCGTCGCCCAGCAGTTCGCCGGCGCCGCGGATCTCCAAGTCGTTGGTGGCCAGGACAAAGCCGGCCCCCAGGTCCTGGGTATTGGCGATGGCTTCCAGGCGCTTTTCCGCGTCCGGGGTGATCTGCTGGCGCGGTGGCGTCAAGAGGTACGCGTAGGCCTGGTGGTGGCTGCGTCCGACCCGGCCGCGCAACTGGTGCAGTTGGGCCAGGCCGAACTTGTCGGCGCGCTCGATGATGATGGTGTTGGCGCTGGGCACGTCGATCCCGGTCTCGATGATGGTCGAGGCGATCAGCACGTTGAAGCGCTTGTGGTAGAAGTCGCTCATCACCTGTTCGAGTTCGCGTTCGCGCATCTGCCCGTGGCCGATGCCGATCCGGGCTTCGGGCACCAGTTCGGCCAGCTCGGCGGCGCATTTCTCGATGGTCTTCACGTCGTTGTGCAGGTAGTACACCTGGCCGCCACGCAGCAGTTCGCGCAGCAGGGCCTCTTTGACCGTGCTCTTGTTCTGCTCCATGACGAAGGTCCGCACCGACAGGCGGCGGGCCGGCGGGGTGGCGATGATCGACAGGTCGCGCATGCCCGAGACTGCCATGTTCAGGGTCCGCGGGATCGGCGTGGCGGTCAGGGTGAGGATGTCGACTTCGCTGCGCAGGGCCTTGAGCTGTTCTTTCTGGCGCACGCCGAAACGGTGTTCTTCGTCGATGATCACCAGCCCCAGGTTCTTGATCTTCACATCGTCCTGCAACAGCTTGTGGGTGCCGATGACGATGTCGATCTTGCCTTCGGCCAGGTCCGCCACCGCGGCGTTCACTTCCTTGGCCGACTTGAAGCGGCTCATCACTTCCACGGTCACCGGCCAGTCGGCGAAGCGGTCGCGGAAGCTGTTGTAGTGCTGTTGGGCGAGCAGGGTGGTGGGCACCAGGATCGCCACCTGCTTGCCGCCGTGGACCGCAATGAACGCGGCGCGCATGGCCACTTCGGTCTTGCCGAAGCCGACGTCGCCGCACACCAGGCGGTCCATCGGCTTGCCCGAGAGCATGTCCTCGCGCACCGCTTCGATGGTGCTCTGCTGGTCCGGGGTTTCCTCGAAGGGGAAGCCGGCGCTGAAGGTGGCGTAGTCGGCCTTCGGATCGGCGAACGCGTAGCCTTCGCGGGCGGCGCGGCGGGCATAGATGTCCAGCAGCTCGGCGGCCACATCGCGGACTTGCTCGGCGGCCTTGCGCTTGGCTTTCTGCCAGGCTTCCGAGCCCAGGCGGTGCAACGGCGCCAGGGCGTCGTCGCTGCCGGTGTAGCGGGCGATCAGGTGCAGGTTGGCCACGGGCACGTAGAGCTTGGCGCCCTCGGCGTACTCCAGGGTCAGGAACTCGGCGGCCTGGTTGTCGATCTCCAGGGTCGCCAGGCCCAGGTAGCGGCCGACACCGTGGTCGATGTGCACCACCGGCGCGCCTTCACGCAGCTCGGTGAGGTTCTTGATCACTGCATCGTTATTGGCGTCGGCGCGTTTTTCCCGACGCCGGCGCTGCATCACCCGCTGGCCGAACAGTGGGCTCTCGGCCACCAGGGCCAGGGCTGGATCGTCCAGCACCAGGCCTTCGTCCAGGGGCGCGATGGTGATCGCCAGGCGTTCCTTGCTGGCGACGAAGTCCGGCCAGCTGTCGACGGTCTTGGGGCGCAGCTTGAGGCGTTCCAGCAACTCCAGCAGCACTTCCCGGCGGCCGGCGGATTCGGCGGTGAACAGCACCCGGCCGGGGAACTCGTCGAGGAAGCCCGAGAGCGCCGCCAGCGGCTGGTTGGCCTTGGCTTCGATGGCCAGGTTGGGCAGTTCGTGGGCCGGAAAGCGCTCGCGACCGACGCCGGTTTCGATGTCCTGCTGGCTGGCCACCACCCGTGGCCAGTTCTTCAGGCGGGCGAAGCAGTCTTCTACCGGCAGGAACAGTTCGGCCGGCGGCAGGAGCGGGCGCGAAGGGTCGACGCGGCGTTCTTCGTAACGGTTGCGTACATCGTTCCAGAAGTTTTCCGCGGCCTGTTCGATGCCCGGCAGGGAGAACACCTGGGTGTCCTGGGGCAGGTAGTCGAACAGGGTCGAGGTCTCTTCGAAGAACAGCGGCAGGTAGTACTCGATACCGGCCGGGGTAATCCCGCTGCTCAGGTCCTGGAAGATCGGGCAGCGGCGGAAGTCCACGTCGAAGCGTTCGCGAAAGCGTGCCTTGAAACGGGTTACCGCTTCTTTCTGCAGGGGGAATTCCTTGGCCGGCAGCAGGCGCACCGAGTCGACCTTGTCGATGGAGCGCTGGTTCTCCGGGTCGAAGGTGCGCAGGGTTTCGATTTCGTCGTCGAACAGATCGATGCGGTACGGCAGCTTGCTGCCCATGGGGAACAGGTCGATCAGCGCGCCGCGCACGGTGAATTCGCCGTGCTCGTAGACCGTGTCGACGTAGCGGTAGCCGCTGGCCTCCAGACGCGTGCGCATCTGTTCCACATCGAGCTTCTGGCCGACATCCAGCACCAGGCTGCTGCCCAGCAGGAACTGGGTTGGCGCCAGGCGATGCAGGGCGGTGGTGATCGGCACCACCAGCACGCCGTGCTCCAGCTCCGGCAGCCGGTAGAGGCTGGCGATGCGCTGGGAAATGATGTCCTGGTGCGGCGAGAACAGGTCGTAGGGCAGGGTTTCCCAATCGGGGAAATGCAGCACCGGCAAGTCCGGGGCGAAGAAGCTCAGCTCCTGTTCCAGCCGGTCAGCGCTTTGGCTGTCGGCGGTCAGCAGGAGGGTAAAGCGCTTGGCAGCGCTGGCGGCTTCGGCGATGGCCAGGCTCAGGGCGGCACCGGGCAGGTTGCCCCAATGCTGTTTACCGGCGGCGGCGGGGAGTAGCGGTAGACGCAGGACGGGCACGGACGGTCAAGCTCCAAGCGTTGCGACGAAAGTCGGTAATTGTAACGGCCCCGGGTGGCCACTGTCAGTGGCTGATGCGTCTATTACGCCGGTCCGGGCAAATGTAGTGGCTATGACAACAAAATGTGCTTTTTGGGCGCAAATGTAGTGCCGAATCCGGCTGGTGTTACGGAGGGTTACAGACAGCCTGTAGAGCTGTCCAAAAAATTGACGCTGCTGGAAGCCGCGGTTTTACTGGCCTCCAGCACAGTGGTGTTTTTTTGCAAGGGCTTTTTGTTACGTTCCGCACGACAGGCGCGCATTGCTACGACAAGAACAGGGCGGCATAATGTAGCCCCTTTTTTCTGCCCCTACATGTGGAAGGTTCCCGTGACTCAGAAGCCCGACCAGTGTCTTGGTGAATGGATCGACCGTGAAGCACTCGCAGAAGCGATGATTCCGCTTATCGGTCAGCTCTACCGCAATAACAATGTGGTGAGCTCGATCTATGGCCGCAGCCTGATCAACCAGTCTGTCATCGCGATTCTCAAGGCTCATCGCTTTGCTCGCCATCGCTCCTCCGACGACAGCGAACTCTCCGTCCACGAAACATTCCCACTGCTCAAGGCCATGAGCGAGCTCAAGCTCGGCGCGGCTTCGGTAGACCTGGGCAAGTTGGCGTTCAAATTCCGCAACGAAGGCAATGGCCGCAGCGCCGAGCAGTTCGTGCGTGAAGAAATGGCTGACGTGGTTGGCCAGCAAAACGCTTCGGCCCGCAAAGGCACTGACGTTGTCCTGTACGGCTTCGGTCGTATCGGCCGCCTGCTGGCGCGCATCCTGATCGAGAAAACCGGTGGCGGCGACGGCCTGCGCCTGCGGGCCATCGTGGTGCGCAAAGGCGCCGAAAACGACCTGACCAAGCGCGCCAGCCTGCTGCGTCGCGACTCGGTACACGGTTCGTTCAACGGCACCATCACCATCGACGAAGAAAACAACACCATCACTGCCAACGGCAACCTGATCCAGGTGATCTACGCGAAGAACCCGACCGAGGTGGACTACACCCAGTACGGGATCAAGAACGCGCTGCTGGTGGACAACACTGGTGTATGGCGTGACGCCGACGGCCTGGGCCAGCACCTGGCCTGCCCGGGTATCGACCGCGTGGTTCTGACTGCGCCTGGCAAAGGCAAGCTGAAGAACATCGTTCACGGTATCAACCACAACGAAATCACCGCTGAAGACAAGATCGTGTCCGCCGCTTCCTGCACCACCAACGCCATCGTGCCGGTGCTCAAGGCTGTGAATGACAAGTTCGGCATCATCAACGGTCACGTCGAAACCGTTCACTCGTACACCAACGACCAGAACCTGATCGACAACTTCCACAAGGGCGATCGCCGTGGCCGTAGCGCCGCGCTGAACATGGTCATCACCGAAACCGGTGCTGCCACTGCTGCTGCCAAGGCCCTGCCTGAGCTGGCCGGCAAGCTGACCGGCAACGCGATCCGCGTTCCAACGCCAAACGTGTCGATGGCCATTCTCAACCTGAACCTTGAGAAAGCCGCCACCCGTGAAGAGATGAACGAGTACCTGCGCTACATGGCGCTGCACTCCGACCTGCACAAGCAGATCGACTTCGTCAATTCGCAGGAAGTGGTCTCCACCGACTTCGTCGGTTCGCGCCACGCCGGTGTGGTCGACGCTGAAGCCACCATCGTTCAGGACAACCGCGTTGTTCTGTATGTCTGGTACGACAACGAGTTCGGTTACAGCTGCCAGGTCGTGCGCGTGATGGAAGACATGGCCGGGGTCAACCCGCCAGCGTTCCCACGCTAAGCGATAGCTGAAACAAAAACGCCCCGACTCGTCGGGCGTTTTTGTTTGTGGCTTTCGCCGGTCAGCCGGGGCGGCACCGGCTTGCCGGCGACGCTTTGTCTCAGGCGCCGCCAGCCGCCTGCGCGGTACGCAGTTCGTGGCGGTTGCCACGGAATAGCACCAGGGTGGCGATCAGTCCCAGCACCGCCGCGCCGCTGAGCCAGATGCCCGGAGCTGCCTGGTTGCCCAGGACGTGGATCAGGTAGGTACAGGCCGCCGGGGTGAAGCCGCCGAAGGTTGCGGTCGCCAGGCTGTAGGCCAGGGAGAAGCCCGTGGTGCGCACTTCCACCGGCATGATCTCGGTCAGGGCCACCACCATGGCGCCGTTATACGAGCCATAGAGGAAGGACAGCCACAGCTCGACGATCAGCAGGTGACTGAAGCTGGGGTTGGCCACCAGCCAGGACAGCGCCGGGTAAGCGGTGAAGATTGCCAGGATGGTCGCGCCCAGCAGCAGCGGCTTGCGCCCGACCTTGTCCGACAGCGCGCCCATCACCGGCAGCCAGAAGAAGTTCGACAGGCCGATGCACACGGTCACCAGCAGGGCGTCGAAATCCGACAGGTGCAGCTCGGCTTTGCCGAAGGTCGGGGTGTAGGCGGTGATCAGGTAGAAGGACACGGTGGTCATGACCACCAGGGCCATGCCGGCGATGACGATCCCGAAGTTCTGACCGATGGAGCGGACGATCTCCTGCAGCGAAGGGCGATGCTTGCGGGCCTGGAACTCCGGGGTTTCCTCCAGGGAGCGGCGGATGATGAAGATCGCCGGAACAATCATGCAGCCCACCAGGAACGGCACGCGCCAGCCCCAGTCACCCATCTGCTCGGGGCTCAGCCAGTGGTTCAGGCCCACACCCAGCAAGCCGGCGAACACCACCGCCGCCTGTTGGCTGGCCGACTGCCAGCTGACGAAGAAGCCCTTGCGGCCCGGAGTGGAGATTTCGGCCAGGTACACCGATACCCCACCCAGTTCGACGCCCGCGGAGAAGCCTTGCAGCAGCCGGCCCAGTAACACCAGCAGGGGCGCGGCCACGCCGAGGGTGGCGTAGCCCGGCACGCAGGCGATCAGCACGGTGCCTGCGGCCATCAGCGCCAGGGTGATGATCAGGCCCTGGCGACGACCGTGGCGGTCAATGTAGGCGCCGAGGAAGATCGCCCCCAGGGGGCGCATCAGGAAGCCGGCGCCGAAGGTGGCCAGGGACAGCATCAGCGAGGCGAAGGCACTGTCGGCAGGGAAGAAGGTCTTGGCGATTGCCGTGGCGTAGAAGCCGTAGACCATGAAGTCGAACATCTCGAGGAAGTTGCCGCTGACAACGCGAAAGATCGCCTTGCCTTTGCCCGTGGTCGTGGACATTTTTTTCACTCACTTTGGCTGTCTTGTTAGCAATCCCTGGTCGTTATGCGTCCCTTACTGCAAAGTCGGGGCACGAGGCTGCACGCTGAACAGTTTTGTAACGATATGTGTATGAAGGCTGTCAGGCAACTAAATCTCTTGGTTGGGCCGCGAAGGCTCTGGAACGGGGTTCTGGCCGTGAGCAAGACGGGGCTCCGGGTGGGTGGGCGGCCGTCGTCTGTCACATAATGGCGTTTTGCATCGTGACGTGGCCCTGCGGGGCACTTGATTGGGAGAGTGGATTGTGTGGGCAAGCCATTTCTGGCGGGGCGCCGGGTTGTGGGCGGCGACAGCGCTGTTGGCCGGTTGTGGGGGCGAGCGCGTGGAGAGTGTTTCCGGGCCGACCATGGGCAGTACCTATTCGGTGCAGTATGTGCGGCACGCCAATGGCCCGACGGCGTCTCGGGTCAAGAGCGAAGTCGAGGGCATTCTCGCCGAGGTCGATCGGCAGATGTCCACCTATCGCGCTGACTCGGATATCGAGCGCTTCAACGATTTGCCGGCCAACAGCTGTCAGCCGATGCCCGAGCCGGTACTGCGGTTGGTGCGTGTGGGGGAGCAGTTGTCTCGTGACAGTGATGGCGCCTTTGATCTGACCGTGGAGCCGCTGCTCAATCTCTGGGGCTTTGGTCCCCAGGGACGCGAGGAGAAGGTGCCGAGCGCCCCGGCGCTGGCGCAAGTGCGGCAGCGGGTCGGGCATGGCCACCTGCATATCGACGCTTGGCAGTTGTGCAAGGACGCGGCAGTGGAGGTGGATTTCAACAGCATCGCCGCCGGCTATGCCGTGGATCGTATTGCTGCCCGGCTGGTGCAATTGGGGGTCGACAGTTTCCTGGCTGAGGCCACCGGCGAACTCAAGGCGGTGGGGCGCAAGCCGGACGGCTCACCTTGGCGCGTCGCCCTGGAAGAGCCCCGGGATGACCGGCAAGTGGCCCAGCGGGTGTTGGCGCTGGATGGTTATGGTGTATCCACCTCCGGCGACTACCGTAACTACTTCGAGCAGGATGGGCGGCGCTACTCCCACACCTTCGACGCGCGAATTGGCAGGCCCATAAACCACAGGCTGGCGTCGGTGACGGTGATTCATCCTTCGGCGCTCATGGCCGATGGTCTGTCGACGCTGTTGCTGATTCTCGGTCCCGAGGCCGGTTGGGAGTACGCGGAAAAACATCGGATCGCCGCATTTTTTGTGATGCGTGCCGATACAGGCTTCGTCACACGCAGCAACCCGGCCTTCGATGCGTTGTCGGCGGGGGCAAAACAATAAACCGGCACGCTTCACGAACGCTGTAGTGCAGGCAAAAGTAGCCTACGACGCGACCAAGGGTTAATGTGCGCGGCGTTGACGCTTCTATAGACTGTGCCCGGGTTCGTAACCGAGCCAAATTGATCCTTCATGCCGCTGGCCGCGGCATGATTTAGCCGGAGATGCCAGAAGGGCATCTCGGCCTGTTCTGAGGAGTACGCATGGCTGTCTACAACTACGACGTAGTGGTGCTGGGCTCGGGCCCCGCTGGAGAAGGTGCGGCGATGAACGCCGCGAAAGCAGGACGCAAAGTGGCGATGGTCGATAGCCGTCGCCAGGTCGGCGGCAACTGCACCCACCTGGGTACCATTCCGTCCAAGGCCCTGCGTCACTCGGTCCGGCAGATCATGCAGTTCAACACCAACCCGATGTTCCGGGCCATCGGCGAGCCGCGCTGGTTCTCCTTCCCGGACGTGCTCAAGAGCGCCGAGAAGGTCATCTCCAAGCAAGTGGCTTCGCGCACCGGCTACTACGCTCGCAACCGGGTCGACGTGTTCTTCGGCACTGGCAGCTTCGCCGACGAGCAGACCGTGGAAGTGGTCTGCGCCAACGGCGTGGTGGAAAAGCTGGTCGCCAAGCACATCATCATCGCCACCGGCTCGCGCCCCTATCGCCCGGCGGACATCGATTTCAGCCACCCGCGTATCTACGATAGCGACACCATCCTCAGCCTCGGCCATACCCCGCGCAAACTCATCGTCTACGGCGCTGGGGTCATCGGCTGCGAATACGCCTCGATCTTCAGTGGTCTGGGGGTGCTGGTGGAGCTGGTGGACAACCGTGGCCAGTTGCTGAGCTTCCTGGACTCGGAGATTTCCCAGGCCCTGAGCTACCACTTCAGCAACAACAACATCACCGTGCGTCACAACGAGGAATACGACCGGGTTGAAGGCGTCGACAACGGGGTGATCCTGCACTTGAAATCCGGCAAGAAGATCAAGGCCGACGCCTTGCTCTGGTGCAACGGCCGGACCGGCAACACCGACAAGCTGGGCATGGAGAACATCGGGGTCAAGGTCAACAGCCGCGGCCAGATCGAGGTCGACGAGAACTACCGTACCTGCGTACCGAACATCTACGGTGCCGGTGACGTGATCGGCTGGCCAAGCCTGGCCAGTGCCGCCCATGACCAGGGTCGCTCCGCCGCCGGCAGCATTGTCGACAATGGCAGCTGGCGCTTCGTCAACGACGTGCCGACCGGGATCTACACCATTCCGGAGATCAGCTCGATCGGCAAGAACGAGCAGGAACTGACCCAGGCCAAGGTGCCCTATGAAGTGGGCAAGGCGTTCTTCAAGGGCATGGCCCGCGCGCAGATCGCCGGCGAGCCGCAAGGCATGCTGAAGATTCTGTTCCACCGGGAAACCCTGGAAGTCCTCGGCGTGCACTGCTTCGGCTACCAGGCTTCGGAGATCGTCCACATCGGCCAGGCGATCATGAGTCAGCCGGGTGAGCACAACACCCTGAAGTACTTCGTCAACACCACCTTCAACTACCCGACCATGGCCGAAGCCTATCGGGTAGCGGCATACGACGGCCTCAACCGGCTTTTTTGAGCGGCTCCGGCCGGTGGCCTGAGCCGGCCGGGGAGACCGATTTCAGTAATTCTCGAGAGTGGCGCTGGCCAAACCGGGAAAGTCTGTAATCAGGCTATCTACGCCGAAGTCGGCGAGCCTGCGCATCAGCGCGGGCTCGTTGACCGTCCACACCGACACATGCAGGCCCTGACGCTGCGCCCTTTGCAGTCGCTCCGGGGTGCACAGGGTCCAGTTCAGCGCAAGAATCTCGCAGCCGTAGCTCTGGGCGACCTTCAACGGGTCGAGCCAGGCGTACTCGGCGACCAGTCCGCGAGACAGGTCCGGGGTCAGTTCGACCGCCGCTTTCAGCACTTCCCGCGAGCTTGAGGTCACGGTGACCTTGTCCAGCAGGCCGAAGCGTTGGGCCATTTCCCGAATCGCCAGCACCGTCGTAGCGGCGCGGGTGCGTGAGGCGCTCTTGACTTCCAGCTGCCAGTGCTCGAAGTCGCATTTCTCGAACAGCTCTTCAAGGCGTGGAATGGGGCAGGGGCTGACCCAGCCCGGGCCGCCCTTGCGCGCGTCGTAGGTCACCAGCTCGGCGGCGGAATGCTCCACCACCTTGCCGCGCCGGTCGGTGGTGCGCTTGAGGGTCGGGTCGTGAATCACCATCAACTCGCCGTCCATGGACAGGTGCAGGTCGAGCTCGCAACGGCGCACGCCGTGCTTGAGACATTCCTGAAAGCTGGTCAGGGTGTTTTCCGGTGCTTCGCCTTTAGCGCCGCGATGGCCATAGATCAGGGTCACAATTGCTCCTTCACGGATGTTGTTTCACAAGAGGTGGGGCGGGCGTGTTGCTCAACCGGCGGCGGGGTCGCTCTGCTCCCGGGCCTGGCGGCGTTGCTGGGCCTGTTTTTGCAGGATATAGCGTGCCAGCAGCTGGCGTTGGGCGTCGGTCAATGCTTCGAATTCGGTGCCGATCTCGAAGGTACCGAAACTCTGGGGCTCGCAGTGGATGACCTTGGCCCGCAGCAGCAGGCCCAGGGCCTGGGGCATCAGCAGCAGTTTCACGGCCAGGTGGCTGCCCTTGGCGTAGCTCAGGTGGTGGTTGAACTCGATGCCACCCTCGGAAAGGATCACCCGCTGTGGTTCGCCGAACTTGCCGAATACGGTCTGCGCCACCACTTGGCTGAGCAGGTCGATGCGTTTGTTCATGGCCTTGAGGTAGCTGGCCAGGGTGCGATCCCGCTCGCTGACCTGGCGCAGCAGGTGCTGGGATTCGAATTCGCTCAGGTGCAGTTCGCTGAGCAGATTGAACAGCGGGGACTCATCCTGCAACACTTCCTTGCTCGCCGCGTCGTGGGCGGACAAGGGGCTAATTTCCAGTGCGATCGCGTCCTCGATACGGTAGTATTCGCGGCGATCTTCTTCATCTAATGTCGACATGGCGAACCCATGGTAGAGGCAGTGGTCTGAGTGTAAAGCTGCTTACCAGGCCCCGCCACAAGGACGTCTTCTTTTCCTCTGCACAAGCCCCGACATGTTCAGACCTCTGTTTGCTTTTATCGGCACGCGTTATACCCGTGCAAAGCGTCGCAATCATTTTGTGTCATTCATTTCCCTGACCTCGATGATCGGACTCGCCCTTGGCGTGATCGTGATGATCGTGGTGCTGTCGGTGATGAACGGCTTCGATCATGAAATGCGCACCCGCGTGCTGGGCATGGTGCCCCACGCCACCATCGAGTCCGGCGAGCCCATCAGCGACTGGCAAAGCCTGGCCGACAAGGTCAGGCAGAACCCGAAAGTGCTGGCAGTGGCGCCATTCACTCAGATGCAGGGGCTGCTGACCAACAACGGCCAGGTGCAGAAAGTGCTGCTCAATGCCATCGACCCCGCGCAGGAACGGCAGGTGTCGATCATCGACCACTTCATGCAGCAGGGGCAGCTGGATGCGCTGGCGCCCGGCAGTTTCGGCATCGTCATCGGCGACAAGGCGGCCGCCAAGCTGGGCGTCGGCCTCGGCGACAAGCTGACCTTCGTCGCGCCGGAAGTTACGGTGACCCCGGCCGGCATGTTCCCGCGCATGAAGCGCTTCACCGTGGTGGGCATCTTCCACGTCGGCGCGGGCGAGATCGACGGCTACCTGGGCCTGACCAACCTGGAAGACCTGGGCCGCCTGCACCGCTGGAAGCCGGATCAGGTCCAGGGCCTGCGGCTGAAGTTCGACGACCTGTTCCAGGCCCCGCGCACCGCTTGGGAAATTGCCCAGCAGCTGGGGGAGAACCATTTCTACGCCCGCGACTGGACCCGTACCCACGGCAACCTGTACCAGGCCATCCGCATGGAAAAAGCCATGATCGGCCTGTTGTTGCTGCTGATCGTCGCGGTGGCCGCGTTCAACATCATCTCGACCCTGGTGATGGTGGTGAACGACAAGAAGGGCGACATCGCCATCCTCCGTACCCTGGGTGCCACTCCGGGCACCATCATGGCGATCTTCATGGTCCAGGGCACGGTGATCGGCGTGGTCGGCACCCTGATCGGCGCGGTGCTGGGGATGCTCGCAGCGTTGAATGTCAGTGCCGCGATCTCCGCCCTCGAAGGCCTGATTGGCCATAAATTCCTGAATGCCGACGTGTACTTCATCGACTACCTGCCGTCGCAACTGATGGCCGAGGACGTGTTGATGGTCTGCGGCGCGGCATTGGTCCTGAGTTTCCTCGCCACCCTGTATCCAGCCTGGCGTGCGGCGCGCACCCAGCCTGCAGAGGCGCTACGTTATGAGTGAGTTGGGCATGAGTGAAAAAGCAATCCTGAGCTGCCGTGACCTGGGCAAGTCCTACGAGGAAGGCCCGGAATCGGTGGTGGTCCTGTCCGGCCTGCAACTGGAACTGCATCCGGGGGAGCGAGTGGCCATCGTCGGTACGTCCGGCTCCGGCAAGAGTACCTTGCTCAACTTGCTGGGCGGCCTGGATACGCCGTCCAAGGGCAGCGTCTGGCTGGCTGGCGAGGAGCTCTCGGCCCTGGGCGAGAAGGCTCGCGGTCAGTTGCGCAATCGCGCCCTGGGCTTCGTCTACCAGTTCCACCACCTGTTGCCGGAGTTCACCGCGCTGGAGAACGTCTGCATGCCGCTGCTGATCGGCCGGACACCGATTCCCGAAGCTCGTCAGCGTGCGACCGCGCTGCTGGAGCGGGTCGGCCTTGGCCATCGCCTGGAACACAAACCGGCCGAACTGTCCGGCGGCGAGCGCCAGCGGGTGGCCATTGCCCGGGCCCTGGTGAACAAGCCGGGGCTGGTGATGCTCGACGAGCCCACCGGCAACCTCGACTCGCACACCGCCCAGGGGATTCAGGACTTGATGCTGGAACTCAGCACGTCGATGCGTACCGCCTTCCTGGTGGTGACCCACGACATGAACCTGGCCCGGCAGATGGACCGCGTCCTGCACCTGCAAGAAGGTCACCTGGTCGCCATCTGATGCGGCCGCACGCGGCGTTGGCGGCTGGCCCGCCGACGCCGGGTCATTAATTTTTCCAGGGTGCCTTGCCCATGTTCAGACCCTTATCGATCTTTATCGGCACGCGCTACACCCGCGCCAAGCGGCGCAATCGTTTTGTCTCGTTCATTTCCATGACCTCGATGATCGGCCTCGCCCTGGGCGTGCTGGCGATGATCGTGGTGCTGTCGGTGATGAACGGCTTCCAGCGGGAGATGAGTTCGCGGATTCTCGGCATGGTGCCGCACGCCACCATCGTCGGGGTCAAGCCCATCGACGACTGGCAGCCGGTGGCCGCAGCGGCCCTGAAGAACCCGGAAGTTACCGCGGCAGTGCCCTTCACCGAGATGGAAGGCATGCTCTCCTACAAGGGCGCGATGCAACCGATCCAGATCAGCGGCATCGACCCGGCTCAGGAAGGCAAGGTCTCCATCGTCACCCAGCACATTGTCCAGGGCAGCCTGCAGGACCTGAAGCCCGGTGAGTTCGGTGTGGTCATTGGCGAGATCACCGCCCGGCGTTTTCGCTTGAATGTCGGCGACAAACTGACCCTGATCGTGCCTGAGGTGAGTAGCGCGCCAGGAGGCATTACCCCGCGCATGCAGCGTCTCAACGTTGTCGGTGTGTTCAAGGTCGGTGCCGAGCTGGATGGTTCCATGGGCCTGATCCACGTGGCCGATGCCGCCGAGATGCAGCACTGGCAGCCGAACCAGGTGCAGAGCGTGCGCCTGGCGGTCAAGGACCTGTATGCCGCGCCGCAGGTTTCGGCGGACATCGCCAAGGGCCTGGGCGCGGATTTCCGCGCCGATGACTGGACCCACACCCAGGGCAGCCTGTTCAGCGCGATGAAGATGGAAAAGACCATGATCGGCCTGCTGTTGCTGATGATCGTTGCAGTGGCGGCGTTCAACATCATCGCCACCCTGATCATGGTGGTGAACGACAAGGGCGCGGATATCGCGATCCTGCGTACCATCGGCGCCACACCGCGGCAGGTGATGGCGATCTTCATGGTCCAGGGCACGGTGATCGGGATTGTCGGCACCCTGATCGGCGGGGTGCTGGGGGTGATTGCGGCGTTGAACGTCAGCGAACTGGTGGGTTGGCTGGAGCGGATCAGCGGTCAGCAGATCTTCAGCTCCGACGTGTATTTCGTCAGCAACCTGCCTTCCGAGTTGCAGGGCGGCGATGTCGCCTTGATCTGCGGCGCCGGCTTTGTCCTGAGCTTCCTGGCCACCGTGTATCCAGCCTGGCGCGCATCCAAGGTCGAGCCGGCCCACGCCTTGCGCTACTCCTGATATTCGCTGTCGCCGGCAAGCCGGCTCCTGCCTGATGAGTGTAGGAGCCGGCTTGCCGGCGAACAGGCCCTCAATCTCTTTTCGGCAACTCGATCACAAAGCGCGTCCAACCGAGCGCCGATTCGCAACGAATCTGCCCGCCATGGGCGCGAATGATCGATTGCGTGATCGCCAGTCCCAATCCCGCATGTTCGCTGCTGCCTTCGCGCCGCGCCGGGTCCGCCCGGTAGAAACGGTCGAACAGGCGTGGCAGGGCCTCTTGGGCAATGCCTTCGCCGCTGTTCTCGACACTCAGGCTGACGTACTGGGCGCTGTCGTCGATCCGCACCTTGATCGAGCCTCCGGCCGGGGTGAAACGCAGGGCGTTGTCCAGCAGATTGGACAGCGCGCGGCGCAGCATGCTGCGGTCGCCGGCAAAGCCGGCATGGCCTTCGCGGGTCAGTTCGACCTGGACGTCTTCGGCCAGCGGCGCATAGAACTCCAGCAGCATGTCGATCTCCTGAGCCAGCTCCAGCGCTTCGCGCCTGGGGTTCAGCAGGCCGTGGTCGGCCTTGGCCAGATAGAGCATGTCGTTGACCAATTGCGCCATCCACTGCAGTTCTTCGAGGTTGCTGTGCAGGGCTTCGCGGTAATCCTCAAGCGGCCTGGGTCGGGTCAGGGTGACCTGGGTGTGGGTCAGCAGGTTTGACAGCGGCGTGCGCAGTTCATGAGCAATGTCGGCGGAAAACGCCGAGAGGCGCTGGAACGACTCTTCGAGGCGCGCGAGCATGGCGTTGAAACTGCTGGCCAGTTCAGCCAGTTCGGCGGGCATCTGTTCCTGGGGCAAGCGTTGGGTCAGGGAGTTGGCCGATACGCCGGCGGCCACCGCGCTCATGCGCCGCAATGGCCGCAGGCCGCTGCGGGCCGCCCAGGCGCCCAGCAGGGCAGTGGCCAGGGCCGACAGGCCAACGGTGAGCCAGATCAGGTACTGCATGCGCTGCAGGAAGTGCTGATGGTGGGTGATGTCCAGCAGCAAGGTCAGTTGCGGCGAGTCGCTGCGCTCGGGCCTCAGCGCTACTTCGTAGACTCGGTAGGCGGCGTCGCCCCGGCTCAGGCTGTGCAGGCCCTTGGTGTCTGCCGGGGCGGCGGGCAGGCCGGGGGCGCTGTCGAACCAGAGTTGGCCGTCGGCGCCGTGGATCCGCAACGCCAGGTCCGGCTGCCGGCTCAGTTCGTGGTGCAGTCGGCCCTGCAGCCGGGGGAAGTCCGCGGCCTGCTGGACATCCTGCAGCACACTGCGCAGGGCGATCAGTTTGCTGTCCAGCAATTGCTGGTCCAGTTCGATGAAGTGGGCCTCGCTGGCCCGGCTGAACAGTACGCCGGCCACCAGCGACACCGCCGCGGTGCAGGCGGCGAACAGCAGCGCCAGGCGTCCGCTCAGCGACAGGCGGCGCATCAGGCCTGGCGCTCTTCGAGCACATAGCCCATGCCGCGCACCGTGTGGATCAGCTTGTTCGGGTAGTCGTCATCGACCTTCAGGCGCAGACGGCGGATTGCCACTTCGATGACGTTGGTGTCGCTGTCGAAATTCATGTCCCAGACTTGGGAGGCGATCAGCGATTTGGGCAGCACTTCGCCCTGGCGCCGCAGGAGCATCTCCAGCAGGGCGAACTCCTTGGCGGTCAGGTCGATGCGTTGGCCACCGCGTTCCACCCGACGGCGGATCAGGTCCAGGCGCAGGTCCGCCAGTTGCAGGGCGGTTTCCTGGGCGCCGCTGCTGCCGCGCCGCAGCAGGCTGCGGACCCGGGCCAGCAGTTCGGAGAAGGCGAAGGGCTTGACCAGGTAGTCGTCGGCCCCCAGCTCCAGGCCATGCACCCGGTCTTCCACGGCATCTCGGGCGGTCAGGAACAGCACCGGGATTTCCAGGCCGGCACCGCGTACCGCCTGAAGGATCTGCCAGCCGTCGCGCCCTGGGAGCATCACGTCGAGAATCAGCAGGGCGTAGTCCCCGGTCAGCGCCAGGTGCTGGCCGGTGTCGCCATCGGCCACCAGTTCGACATTGAAGCCGGCTTCGCTCAGGCCCTGGCGCAGGTAGTGGCCGGTTTTCGGTTGGTCTTCGACGATCAGCAGTTTCATGGCGCGACTCATGGCTTATGGAACCCGGGCTTTATACCGTGCAGGGAGGCCGGGCAGGTCAAGCTGACAAAGTTGTAATCTGGCTGTCAGCTGACTGGCAGCGGTGGCTCGCCAGAGTGTGCCATATGCTCAAACCGGTTTTTGGAGTCTGATAATGAAAGCGCAAAATCTGCTGTTGCGAAGCCGCTCGATTCTCGGCGGCTGCCTGATGTTGTTGAGTGCGCCGCTCTGGGCCTCGCCGGCGGGGTCCTATGATTTTGGGCGGCCGGCAGCGGCAGCCACGGCCACCCGCACCGTCGAGGTGGTGATGGGCGATATGTCGTTCAGTCCCAAGGCTCTGGCGGTCAAGGCGGGCGAAACCGTGCGTTTTGTGTTGATCAACAAGGGCCAGTTGCTGCACGAGTTCAACCTGGGTGATGCGGCAATGCATGCCGAGCACCAGCAGGAAATGCTCAAGATGCAGCAAAGCGGGATGCTCACGCCCACCGCGATGCAGGCGATGGATCACTCTGCCATGGGGCACGGCTCGATGGCCGGCATGGAGCATGGAATGCAGCATGATGATCCCAACAGCGTGCTGGTGGAGCCGGGCAAGCAGGCCGAGTTGACCTGGACCTTTACCAAGAGCGGCAGCCTGGAGTTCGCCTGCAACATTCCCGGGCACTATCAAGCCGGGATGGTCGGCAAGCTGACGGTCACTCCCTGAGGGTCGGGGGCTCAAAGGCGGGAGCAAAGGCTGGTAGAATCCGCTGATTCTTCAGTCAGGTTTCCGCCATGCATCCCGCAGCCGAACATTCGCCGCTGGGCAAGTCCAGTGAATACGTCTCCACATACACTCCGTCCCTGCTGTTCCCGATTCCTCGGGCGGCGAAATGGGCCGAGCTGGGCTTGAGCGCCGATACCCTGCCTTATAAAGGTGTGGATTTCTGGAATTGCTTCGAGTTGTCCTGGCTGCTGCCGTCGGGTAAGCCGGTGGTGGCCATCGGTGAGTTCAGTATTCCTGCGGATTCGCCGAATATCATCGAGTCCAAGTCCTTCAAGCTCTACCTCAATTCGCTGAACCAGACGCCGTTCGTCGATCGGGCGGCGCTTGAAGCGACCTTGCGCGAGGACCTTTCCGCCGCGGCAGGCAAGCCGGTGGCTGTGCGTATCCGCAGCCTGGGTGAGGTCGAGGCGGAAGGTGTGGTGGCTCTGCCAGGGGTGTGCATCGACGACCTGGACATCAGCGTCGACAGCTATGAGCATCCGCGTCCGGAGCTGCTGCGGTGTGATGCCTCGCGAGTGGTTGAGGAAAGCGTGCACAGCCATCTGCTCAAGTCCAACTGCCCGGTGACCAGCCAGCCGGATTGGGGCAGCGTGGTGGTGGAGTACCGGGGAGCGGCCCTGGATCACGCCAGCCTGCTGGCCTATCTGGTGAGCTTCCGTCAGCACTCGGATTTCCATGAGCAGTGCGTGGAGCGGATTTTCCTGGACCTGCAACGTCTGCTCAAGCCGGAAAAGCTCACTGTCTACGCGCGATACGTGCGTCGTGGCGGGCTGGATATCAACCCGTACCGCAGCACTGAAACGGCGGATTTCGCCAATCAGCGACTGGTTCGCCAGTAAACAGAAGCCCCGCACACCGTGCGGGGCTTTGGTTTCAAGGGGAGGGTGTTATTGGGCGCTGCTCAGATGCCGATGTTGCCCAGGGTCTGGACGATGTTGCGCAGGGTTCCGGCGATGGCCGGGTGTTCCAGCTCGAAACGCTCCACCGCCAGATTGACGCCGTCAGCGAGGCTGGCGTCATGGGTGCTGGTCTCCAGCTTGAGTTGCAGCTCGATCTGCTGCATCAGGTCATGCAGGTTGGCGCGCTCGGCTTCCGAAAGCGGTGGGTTCTGCTCCAATTGCTCGCGCAGGGTATCGAGTTGTTCTTGCAGTTCGCGGGCAGGCATGGCGTTCTCCCTTCATTGATAGGCACAGGGATGGACCGCGCGATTGAAGCAAAGATCCATGCCCACGGCTTAGAGTAATCCACTACCAGGCGCTGTGCATGATCCTGATCAACAGGCTTATGTCAGGGCTTTTCACCCTTGAGTCGACGGTGTTCGATGTCCGCCAGGCAGGTCTGCAATTCCCCCAGGTGGTCAATCACCGAGTGCACGCCCAGGCCGAACAGCTGCACCGTGGCCTTGCCCCGTTTGAACTCGCGCTCCTGTTGGCTCAGTGCCCGCCATTCGCTGGGCGTCATGCCGCACAGCGAGCCACAGGAGGCCAGGCCTATGGTCCAGAGGCCGGCGTTGAGCCCCGACTGCAGCAGCAGTGGTTCGCCGCTGACCAGCACGCAGCCATCAAGGCGCGACACCTTGAGCGACATCAGCGCCTGCCAGCAGGCATCGGGTGCAGGCCAGTGAGCGGGGACGGCAGGGGAGGGCTTGATCCAATCCGGCAGGGCTGCGGCTAGCTCGCGGGTACTGGCAGGCGGTAGCTGCTCCAGCCATGCGCAGGGAATGCCTTGCTGTTGCAGGTGCTGCAGGGTTGCCAGGGCGCCCGGTGTGGCTTGGGCCTGTTCCGGGCCCGGCCTGTTGGAGCTGTGCAGGCGCGTATGAGCACCAAAATCCACCAGGCAGCCGCTGAGGCCGAATAGTACGGCGGTCAAGGGCGTGGCAATCTGGGGTGAGGCGTCGGCTTGGGGCATATCAACGTCCTTGAAATACCCGGCGAGGCTAGCGGGACAAGATGACATGCAGGTGACAGTCGGGTGAACGTGAGCGGTACTGGCGGTCCGGCGCGTTCAGCCTGATTGCAGTGATGCTGCCTAAACCGGCGTATCCGATTTATACTCCCGAGCCTAACCTCAGGGCATAGCCCCAAGAGAGAACAACCCAAGGAGTTTCCTGCTATGCGCTGGAGCCGTTATCTAGTTCCGCTATGTATGAGTGCCGGTGTGACGCTGGCTCCCCTGGTCGCCCAGGCGGCTGAAGAGGATCCGTGGGAGAGCATCAACCGTCCCATCTTCACCTTCAACGATACCCTCGACACTTATGCCCTGAAGCCATTGGCCCAGGGCTACCAGGCAGTCACGCCGCAGTTTCTTGAAGACGGCATCCACAACATGTTCCGCAACCTCGGTGACGTCGGCAACCTGGCCAACGACATCCTTCAGGCCAAGCCGCGTGCAGCCGGTGTGGATACGGCGCGCCTGTTGATGAACACCACCCTGGGAGTCGCGGGTTTTTTTGACGTTGGCACCAAGATGGGCCTGCAGCGCAACGATGAAGATTTCGGCCAGACCCTCGGTTACTGGGGCTTGGGCAGCGGCCCTTACGTGATGCTGCCGTTCCTGGGCCCAAGCACCTTGCGTGACGCGCCAGCCAAGTATGTGGACAGCTACACCGAACCCTATCGCTACATGAATGATATTCCTGCGCGTAACACCACTATTGGCGTGGACATCATCGATACCCGTGCCAGTCTGCTGTCCGCGGACAAGCTGATACGTGGCGACAAGTACACGTTCATTCGTAATGCCTACCTGCAGAATCGTGAATTCAAGGTCAAGGACGGTAAGGTCGAAGACGATTTCTGATCAAGCAGCTGTCCGGTAGCAACTAAAAAGGCGGCCATTGGGCCGCCTTTTTCATGGGTTAGATTTTTACTTCATTTTAAGGATTGTAAGCCCAAGTTTCTGACCGCCTCCCTCCAGCCCATTGACCCAGACCACTTCGGTCTCTGCTTCCAGTCCTCTCAAGGCTGCATGTTCGGAGTCGATACGCACGCTCAAGCGATCACCGACCTGGAATGAGCGGGGCGCCTGAACCTGCATGCCGCTGCTGGAAAGGTCGATACAGACCGCTTCAATCACCTGTCCCTGGTGGATTAGCGTGACCTCGGCATCCACCCGCATCCGGATGTAATCGCGCTTTTCACTGTAGTCACGCTGGTTTTGATTCATGGGTTCCATCCTGCGATTGAGTTGCGGTTTTGGCGGTTTTTATAACTCCCGGTGATTTGCGATGTAAAGACGTCAGGCGACCATCGGCATGAGCTTGAAACGCCCCGCGGATGGGAGTACCGTCTGCGCCTTAGAAGGGCACCTCTGGTAGGCGGGCGTGCAGGGCTGAAGGTCCTGGCTGCATTTCCAGAGTGGCTAGAAAGCGAATCCAGTAGCGTGCGCCAGGCCCCAGGCCAAGCCAGCTACGCCAACCTAATTCTGGCGCCGTTTGCCCACATGCAAAAAACCAGTGCCACGCTGCTGATAATCGATGACGACGAAGTAGTACGCGCAAGTCTCGCGGCCTATTTGGAAGACAGTGGCTTCAGCGTACTGCAGGCTGCCAACGGCCAGCAGGGTCTTCAGGTATTCCAGCACGACCATCCCGATCTGGTGATCTGCGATCTGCGCATGCCGCAGATGGGCGGTCTCGAACTGATCCGTCAAGTAACCGAGCAGTCTCCGCAAACCCCGGTGATTGTGGTTTCGGGCGCGGGCGTGATGAACGATGCAGTCGAAGCACTTCGTCTGGGGGCGGCTGACTACCTGATCAAGCCGCTGGAAGATCTGGCCGTGCTCGAGCACTCTGTGCGCCGGGCCCTTGATCGAGCGCGCCTGCTCCTGGAAAACCAGCGTTATCGGGAAAAGCTCGAAGCCGCTAATCGCGAACTTGAAGCAAGCCTCAATTTGCTTCAGGAAGACCAGAATGCCGGTCGCCAAGTGCAGATGAACATGCTGCCCACCAGCCCCTGGTCGATCGACGAATTCAATTTTGCGCACCAGATCATCCCGTCGCTGTACCTGTCGGGGGATTTCGTCGACTACTTCCGTGTCGATGAGCGTCGCGTCGCCTTCTATCTGGCGGATGTTTCCGGTCATGGCGCCTCATCAGCCTTTGTCACCGTGCTGTTGAAGTTCATGACCACGCGGCTGTTGTTCGAATCCAAGCGCAACGGCACCTTGCCGGAATTCAAGCCTTCGGAAGTGCTGGGCCATATCAACCGTGGCCTGATCAGCTGTAAGCTGGGCAAACACGTCACGATGGTCGGTGGAGTCATCGACGAGGAGACCGGTTTGTTGACCTATAGCATTGGCGGGCATTTGCCGTTGCCGGTGTTGTACACCCCGGACAGTGTGCGTTATCTGGAAGGGCGTGGTTTGCCGGTGGGCCTGTTCAACGAGGCGACCTATGAGGACCATGTTCTGGAGTTGCCGCCGGTGTTCAGCCTGACGCTGATGTCCGATGGGATTCTGGACCTTTTGTCCGAGCCTACACTCAAAGAAAAAGAAGCGGCCTTGCCCGAACGGGTGAGAGCGGCGGGCGGCAGCCTGGATGGTCTGCGGCAAGTTTTTGGATTGGCCACGCTAGGGGAGATGCCGGATGATATCGCCCTGTTAGTGTTGAGCAGGAACCTTTAATGAGTACCGGTAGAATCCAGTTCGCCGAGCAGGATGGCACCTTCGTCCTGAAGTTCATCGGTGAAGTGCGCCTGACCCTGTGTTCGGCGCTGGATGCGACTATTGAGCGGATTTTCACTGCGCTGAATTTTTCGGCGATCGTCATCGATCTCACCGAAACCCGTAGCATCGACAGCACCACCCTGGGCCTGCTGGCCAAGCTGTCGATCCTGTCACGGCAAAAAGTCGGTCTGTTGCCCACTGTCGTCACCACCCACGAAGACATTACCCGGCTGTTGCAGTCCATGGGCTTTGATCAGGTGTTCAACATCGTCGATCGTCCGATACCTTGCCCGGAATGCCTGACCGACTTGCCGTCCCAGGACCAATCCGAGGAAGTGGTGCGGATCAAGGTCCTGGAGGCGCACAAGATCCTCATGGGCCTCAATGACTCCAATCGCGAAGCGTTCCATGATCTGGTGAACGCTTTGGAGCGTCATTGATCGACTGAGGCGCTCGCGCATGAAAAAAGGGCGAACCTGTGAGGGTTCGCCCTTTTTGCATTGCTGCGAAGCTATCAGAACTTGGCTGCCAGCAGGGCTTCGAGCTTCTCCTGGTCGCGGGCGAACTGGCGAATGCCCTCGGCCAGTTTTTCGGTGGCCATGGCGTCTTCGTTGGAAGCCCAGCGGAACTGCGCTTCGTTCAGGCTCTGACGGGCCTCACCGGTCTTGCTCGGACTCAACTTGCGCTCCAGCTTGCCAGTGTCGGCGGCCAGCTTCTCGATCAGGTCCGGGCTGATGGTCAGGCGATCGCAGCCAGCCAGTTGCTCGATCTGGTTCAGGTTGCGGAAGCTGGCGCCCATGACCACGGTCTTGTAGTCATTGGCCTTGTAGTAGTTGTAGATGCGGGTAACCGACTGCACGCCAGGATCGTCGGCGCCGAGGTAATCGTTGCCGGTGGCTTTCTTGTACCAGTCGTAGATCCGTCCCACGAATGGCGAGATCAGGAACACGCCTGCTTCGGCGCAGGCAACGGCCTGGGCGAAGGAGAACAGCAAGGTCAGGTTGGTCTGGATGCCTTCGCGCTCCAGTTGCTCGGCGGCGCGGATGCCTTCCCAGGTGGAGGCGATCTTGATCAGTACCCGGTCGCGACCCACACCAGCTTTCTCATAGAGTTCGATCAGGCGATGGGCACGCTTGAGCATGGCCTCGGTGTCGAACGACAGGCGGGCATCCACTTCGGTGGAAATGCGGCCGGGAATGACCTTGAGGATCTCTTGGCCTACCGCTACGCCAAAACGATCGCTGGCCAGGCCGACATCGCCTTTGCAATCGCTGACGCAGGCGTTCAGCAGATCGGCATAGCCAGGAATGGCCGCGGCCTTGAGCAGCAGCGAGGGGTTGGTAGTGGCGTCCACCGGTTTGACCCGGGCAATGGCCTCGAAGTCGCCGGTATCGGCCACCACGGTGGTGATTTTCTTCAGTTGTTCCAGCTTGGAAGTCATGAGCGTGCTCTGTCCTATGGGTCTGGTGACATTACCCGAGCGCTGGCAGGCGCTCAAGGGCGCGAAAGGCTTGTGGTGCCGCCGGGGGCGGCGACCTGAAAACAGCTGTCTGAATGCGGGACAGATTTCAGGTTATTCAGATAT
Source organism: Pseudomonas sp. Os17 (assembly GCF_001547895.1). Classification (NCBI taxonomy): domain Bacteria; kingdom Pseudomonadati; phylum Pseudomonadota; class Gammaproteobacteria; order Pseudomonadales; family Pseudomonadaceae; genus Pseudomonas; species Pseudomonas sp. Os17. The sequence goes on from NZ_AP014627.1 coordinate 2,189,415, forward strand.
CAAAAGCCGCATCAGGTTCAATCCGGTTGACGGTTAACGTCCCTCAAGCAGTTGCCCGGCCTGATCCAGCAGGCCCAATGGGTCCTGGGTCTTGTGGATATCCACCGACAACAACTGGCGGAACTTGCGTGCTCCGGGGAAGCCGGTCCCCAGTCCCAGTACATGGCGAGTGATGTGATGCATGGCGCCGCCGCTTGCCAGATGTTCGGCGATATAGGGCCGCAATTGCGCCAGCGCCTCGGCACGGGAAATCACCGGCGCGCCGCTGCCGAACAGCTGTTGGTCCACCTGGGCCAGCAGGTAGGGATTGTGATACGCCTCACGTCCCAACATCACCCCGTCAAAGGTCTGTAGATGCTCATGGCAGGCCTCCAGGGTCTTGATGCCGCCGTTGAGTATCACCTCCAACTGCGGGAAGTCCGCCTTCAATTGCGCAGCCACATCGTAGCGCAGCGGCGGAATATCCCGGTTTTCCTTGGGCGACAGCCCCTCAAGGATCGCAATGCGCGCATGCACGGTAAAACTGTTGCAACCAGCCTCATGGACCTGGCCGACGAAATCACACAGCTCGGCATAACTGTCACGGCCGTTGATGCCGATCCGATGTTTGACCGTCACTGGAATCGACACCGCATCGCGCATGGCCTTTACGCAATCGGCCACCAGTGCCGGGTGCCCCATCAGGCAGGCGCCGATCATATTGTTCTGCACCCGATCGCTAGGGCAGCCGACATTCAGGTTGACCTCGTCATAGCCATGTTCCTGGGCCATTCGTGCACAGGCCGCCAGATCCCCCGGAGTACTGCCCCCCAATTGCAGCGCCAACGGATGCTCGCTCTGGTGGTAGCGCAGAAAACGCTCATGATCACCATTGAGCAGCGCACCGGTGGTGACCATTTCGGTATAGAGCAGGGTGTGCTTGGACAACAGGCGCAAGAAGTAGCGGCAGTGGCGGTCCGTCCAATCCATCATGGGGGCAACGCTAAACCGCCGGGACAGCGTAGGGCTTGAGTTTACTGGGGCTGTAGCTGAATTCTGGACCATTTTGCTCTACGTGTTTAAGGCGTGTTCTAGGGGATAAGTGGGCGCTTTCTGAAGGGCGTTGGTTCAAGCGGCAATGGCTTTGCGCTTGTATCACCAGGCGATTGTCATGATCAGGGGCGCCAACGCACCGATGGCCGCGTCGGCTATTCGGTACAGTCAAGTGTGGTTTGCTATGGGCGCGAGTTTACCAAGAGACTCAAACCTTCGCCCGAAAACCGGCCGTTGAGGTTGTTTGTGTCGGGGGCGTGCGATTGAGGTTGCTTGCCATCTCATTCCGGAGCGCCATGTCACCAGTCCATGGCAGGACTGCAGGCATTTGCGTATGCCTTGAGTCTCTGCCTTTTCTTCACGCGGGCCTGTAACGACATGGAGGGCTTCGTCGCGATCAGTGCTAGTGGTTCAGCCACAGGCACAGATGTCCGGCTGCCACGATGCTTGCGGTGTGTTCCTTGTCTGGAAACAGGAGTGATAGCCCCGCGGAGTGGGTTCATTGCCAACGAGTTTGCCCAAACGCTCGGCCCAACTGCATCCCCCAGTGATACACCACAACAAGGCCAAACCGTACCCAAACTCCCGCCGATACCCCCCAGGACATCAGTCTCGGGTAGTCATGTCGAAAGAACTTGCCATAGAAGCGAATCATTCCACGGTGTTTGTGCCACTCGACGAACACCGGGCGTGTGCGACTGCAGGCGCCCCAGGTATGAAAGATCCTTGCCTGTGGTACGAAGCAGACCTTCCAGCCTGCCTGACGAAAACGCATGCACAGGTCCAGGTCCTCGCAGTGCAGGAAATAGCCTTCGTCCCAGCCGCCAACGCTGTCCAGGGCTGTGCGCTTGACCAGCATGCAGGCGCCGGAAATGGCTTCTACGAGTGTCGGATGCAGAGGCAGGGGCTCGCGGTGCAGGAGGTAGTCGGAGAACAGCCGCGGCGATAGCCGGGCCAGGCCCGACAGGTTGAGGGCGCGAACCACTGCTCGCCGTGGCGTGGGAAAGACCCGGCGTCCCCCGGGTTGTTCACTGCCGTCGAAATTGCACAGCAGGCCGCCGGCCATACCCAGATCAGCGGTGTGTCGCAGGACGTCGATCATTTCTTGCAGCGCCCCTGGCTGCAACACGGTGTCGGGGTTCAGGAACAGGATGTGCGTCTGTTCGCAGTGCCTGGCGCCCAGATTGCAGGCGGCGGCAAAGCCGGTGTTGGTTGAATTGCGCAGGATGATCAGGCGCTCATCAGCACTGAACCGGGTCGCGACCCGTTCCAGGCTGTCATCGTGGGAGGCGTTGTCCACCAGCACCAGTCGATTGACGCCCTGGGCTAGTACCGATAGCACGCAGTCTTGCAGCAGAAGGCCGGCGTTGTAGTTGACCACCACCACGTCACAGGATTGCGGCATGCGCCACCTCGAAGCGTTGTGCCCAGGAGTTGGCCTCGCGGAACTTCAGAGTTTCGGCCAGCGGTTCGCTGAACGCCAACGCCTGGTGGATGGCCCGCGGAATGTCGGCAAGGCCATCGCAGAGGAACACGCCTCGAATATCGCGTCTGGTGCTCATTTCGCCGAATGCCGTGCTCACCACCGGCAAACCCAGGGCCCGGTACTCGTAGTACTTGATCGGGTCGACGTAGCGGGTGATGTCATCGCGTTTGAACGGAATCAGACCGACGTCGAATTCGGTCATGGCGTGCAGGGCCGCCTCGTGGGGAAGTGTCGGAAAGCACCGGATATTGCTGGGCAGGGCGGCGGGATAAGGGCCGTGCCGGGGACCGATCAGGCGTATCTCGGCCTCAGGAAAGGCGCTGGCCAGGGTGAGCACAACATCCCAATCGAACCATTTGGCGAGGGTACCGATATAGCCGAATACGGGACGCGCAGAATTGCTCCTGGACCGAGTCAGTGGCAGGCCGGGCAGCCGCTCGCTGGCACAGCCATTGAGCAGCAGTCGTGTATTGACCTGCTGCTGCAGCCAGTAGTGCTGCAGGGTCGAGCAGGAGGTCAGAGTCGAGGTCACGGCCCTGGCGGTTTCGTGCTGGCGCTGGTGCATGGCGCGCCGTGACCAGCCGTTGTAGAACGCCGGAACGTTGTCCATGGCGTCATAGAAGCTGCCGGCAAATAGCGGTTCTTGCAGCAGTTGCAGGGCCAGTCGCGAGGGTTTGCCAATCCCCAGTTGGGTGGGGCCCTGGGCGAATTGTCTGACTTGTTGTATCAGGCCCTGCCAGAGCAGGCGGTTCAACCACCCCGAGCCGGGCAGGGGGTCTATTGGCAGCGCCCGGGGACGGATCAGGGTCAGCCAGTCGGGCAGAGGCTCATGGTCGGTGCTGAGCGGGCGTCGTCGCAACAGATCTCCCGGCACCGGCAGGCGAGTGGGGTAGGGATCGATCCACAACACTGGGGCCCGGGTCGCGATATGGAATTGCCGGACCAGTTCGTGCGGTCGCTGCGTGAAACTGTGCCAACTGACCGGTGACAGATAGACCAGTCTCATGGCTTCTCCCGGGCAACGTGAGGAATCCAGGGACGGCCCCATTTGGCTTCATAGAGGGCCTTGTTGCGCTCGAACAACAGTTGGCGCTGCTTGCCGGGCATCTGTGCGAAGGATGCTGAAAGGTGGTGATGAATGAACACGTCTTCGGCGAAGGCACAGGACAACCCCGCCTGCTCGACGCGGCGGCAATAGTCATCATCCTCGAAGAAGCCCAGGCCGAAGGCTTCGTCCAGGGGACCGACACGCTCATAGGTCGACCTGGGCATCATCACTGCAAAAAAACCGAGAGTGGCGCAGGGCACGAGCAGCCCGGCGTGGCGCCAGGTGTACTGGCGGGCGCGGATGGCCATCTCTTGCGAGTCCTGATAGTGGATGTCGATCTTCGCCTCGTTGCCGATGTTGTTGGTCACCGCTCCAATCAGTCCGAGCCCGGGGTTGCGTTGCAAGTGGCGACGCAAGGTCTGCGCCCAGCCGGCAGTGACCTGCGTGTCATTGTTGAGCAGTACCAGGAACTCGCCCCTGGCCCGAGCCAGGCCCTGGTTGTTGGCGGCGGCGAAACCTCGATTGCTGCTGTTGAGGATCAGCGTCTGTCCGCAGCTTGCGGCCCAGTGTTGGAGGAATTCGACGCTGCCGTCGCTGGAGCCGTTGTCCACGACAATGATTTCCAGCGGTAGTCCCTGAGGGTCGGCGGTCAGGCTCGCCAGGCAGTCACGGGTGAAGGCCAGGTTGTTATAGGTCACCACGATCACGCTCACCCGTGGCTGTTGTTGAGTGCCTTCGGTCAGGGGGAGCAGGGCCTGCACCCTGTGTTGCCAGGTCTGCTGCGCTGCGAAAGCCTGGCGCTGTCGAGACTCGGCGCTGCTTGCGGGTTCATGCAACGCCCGGGCGATGGCGTCGATGAAGGCGGGCCGGTCTCTGGCGATGGTGACCTGTTGCTTGAACTCGTGCAGTTCGGGGAGATCCACCGTCACCACCGGTTTACCGGCACTCAGGTACTCGTAAACCTTGACCGGATTGGTGGCCAGGGTCAGTGCCTCGATCCGGAACGGCAGGATGCCCACGTCGAACGCTTGCAGGTAGGCCGAAAGCTGCCGATACGGCACTTCGCCGATGAGCCTGACGTTGGCGTGGTGTCGCAGGCGTGCGCCTATGCGCGCGGTATCCGTGCCAATCAGCAGGACGGTGCAGTGGGGGAAGGCCTCGGCGATGGCGGCTAGCAGTTCCACGTCGAACCAATGGGCCAGCGCCCCGTAGTAGCCGATGACCGGGCCTTCGTCAGGAGCCTGATAAGGGTGTTGTGCAGGCTTGGAAAAATAGTCGAAGTCAGCCGCATTGCGTAGTACCGCCCATTGCTGGGCGGGTGTTTTCGGGACCTGTCGGTGCCAATGCTGTTCAAGCCATGCCGAGGCAAACAAGGTGAGATCGGCCGCGCCGACAAGGTTGCGTTCCAGGTCCTGCAACTCCACGGCATTGTTGCCAAACCCCTGATGCAGATCCATGCAGTCATAGACCACCCGGCTGTTGGGCAGTACCACGGCCACAGGTGTCCAGAAGGGGTGCTGGATCAGCGATACCACCCGGGGTGCGTTCGCCCAGCTCAGGAGTTCACCGATGCTGCGCCGTAGTTGGCAGGTCAGTGTTGCATCCGGTGCTCTGTGGTAAATGATCGGAGCGGTTCGGGCAAAGAGTCGTACTTCGAACAGACGCCCGCTCTGATCAAGAGGGCGCAGTGCAAAGCCGGCGCGTGGGTCGTCCTGCAAAGTACTCGAGATGTAGAACACCCGACGCCCGCCAAGGCTCAATTGCTCGGCCAAGTGCTGTGGGCGCTGGTGGCGGAAGTCCCAGTCGATGACGCCCCAGAATAGATAGTCCGGAAGGCTGTCCAGTGACTCCTGCAAGAGGCAATGGGGAGGCCGAAACAGGCTGTTGGCCAGTATGCGTTGTTGTATGGCTCGGCGTACCGGTGACCCTATCCGACGATAGATTCGGCCCAGCAAGGCTCGCAGAGCATAAGGCAGTGGCAGTCTCCGATAGAGTTTGCGCAGTGGCCTGAACAGCACCGAGGGATCAGGGAGCGACATTCCAGGCTTCCTGTCGGGTGATGTTGCAGTTGGTTGTGCCTGCGTAAGGTTCAGTCATGAGGCCCTTCATAGTCATGCAGCGGGGTCTGGTCCGCGGCTGGCCACATCGAACTCAGAGAGCCTGCACGGTAGAAGGTCACGGTCATGCTGCGGCGTGAAGTCCGGCAGTTGTCCACTACCTTCGATACGGCGTGCCATGAATGGTCGGCGCGCACCAGGACGGCTGAGTGACCTACCAGGGGTGGGATCACCGCCACCACGTCCGCGGGATCCGCCGAGCCGAGGATGTTCAGGCAGCCGCCATCGCTGATGTTCCAGGATTCGTTGAAATACAGGATGTGGGTGACCAGCTTGTCGCTCAGGTCGGGGTGAGGGCCCAGGCAAGCCTGTGGGCCATAGTGAAATACATTGATCTCCATCGGAGCTGTCCGCAGGTCCATATCGGTCAGTCTCGACATTGCCAGGCGATAGGCCTCTGAGCTCAGTTCGGCCGCGAGTTCGCGCCATGCGGGACTCAGGCCCTCTGGGTGGACAATGCGCCCGGTGCCCATTTCCACCAATTGGCGTGCCTGGTACTCATAGTCTTTTTCGCCGCCATACCCATACACCCGCTTGAAGGCGTCATGAGGGTAGGTCGTTGCCAGGGCGGCGGCGTCTTGCGCCGAGTACAGATCATTGATCTGCCCCCAGCGAAAAGGCTGATTGTGCAGCGGCCGTTTGGTGAGCATGGTCAGATCTAGCATTCTGTTCATCTTCCCAATAGGTGATTAACGTGACGTCGCAAGAACCGCAGTGGCGCGGTGATGCGAAAGGAGCTGGAGCGATACATTCGTTCGAGTTCGCCGCAGGTCTGCTCCATGAGTTGCGCTTGCTGCTGTTGTTGCTGTTTCAATCGCTCAAACTGCATGCGCAGCTCATCCAGCTCCGTTTGCTTATCCAGGCACTCTTGCCGCCAGTCCTGGTGGGTTTCCTCCAGGAGCCCTGGCAATGTCTGACAGAATTGGTCCAGTGCCTGGCGGGTCGGGCGACGGCCCTGGGCGATAAGCTGGGCCACTCGATCCCAATGGCGGTGCAACTGTTCTCGGGCCTCGATGAGGCGAGGGCAGGGCGTGCGTCGGACCAGTCGCTCCAGAAACCATTGGGGCTCGATCTCTCGAACAGCGTGCAGAGGGTAGATGCCCTGATAGTCCTGCAGGGCGGTGTACTTGCCCTGATCCAAGTTGGCCGAGCTGAAAATCGGCACCCCAAGGGACAGCGCGGTAATCGCCAGGTGATAGCTGTGGCCGATTACGCCTTGGGCATGGCCTAGAATCTCGGCCAGCAATAGCGGCTCCGGCCAGGTAGGCAGGCTCACGGCCCTTGGCAGGTCTTCGCCGAGAATCGATTCGTGATCTCCAAGCACCGGGCCTATGGGCAACAGCAGCAATTGCCACTGGGCGAACAGGGCTGAATGGGTCTTCCACAGTTGCAGAAAGCTCTCCAGACCGGTAATCGCATGCACCACCAGATAGGCTCCGTTCAAGCCAGCCTGTTCGCACAACTGGCGGTATTCGGGGCTGGGCTGCTGCAGGTCGATGAGGTTGTGCAGGCCGAACGCGGTGTCTGGCAGCACCTCGACGCTGGCCTGGTCGCTCAAGGCTGACAGGGCGGTTTGGGAGGGTGTGTCACGTACTTGCACATGGGGACTGAGCTCCAGGGTCAGCTTGACCAGGGGCACAGCCCAGGATGGAACCTTGTTGCAGTGCATGCCGGGAGCATTCCAGATCAACGGCACATTGTGTTGCAGGGCGAGCAACGCCGGTGTCAGCCAATAGCCCGTGGGGTGGTGGATCTGTGGGGTTGGTGGGTAGTACCCAGGGGCGACCATCTTGTCGAAACGAATAATGAAGCCGCCGCCTATCAGCACCCCGTCCAGAGTCCCGATCAGTTGGGGCAACTCGCTGACCGAGGTGACGTCGTAGGGCCACTGCGGTGCGGTGCGCGGGTGATAGGAGAAGGCGTGCAGGCGGACTGCGCCCAGGCGCCTGCGCAATTCCGCCTCGGCAATGAGGGGAAACAACAGATCCCCGTAGTTGGCCACGTCAAAGGTGCCGAAAATCGCCACCTGCCACGTCTTGTCGCTCATGAGCGTTCCTCGGTCAGCGGGCTTGTTTGCCGCTTCGCCGTGACGTCTTCGATGTGCATGTCGACGATCCCCAAAAAGTGCTTGTGGCCCGGCAAGGTGTCGAAGGCCAATAGGGCCACCTGTTTTTCAATCAGTTGGGAGGTCTCCTCGGTCTCGCCATCCATCAGCTTTAGCGTGATGTGATAGCGCCCGGCCGCGAGGTTGGCGGCGAAGCGCAAGCGGACCGAGGCGCGTCGCCAGCCAGCCTCGGATACATCGCTGTGCAGGGGCGTATTGATTCCGCTGACCACCAGCAGCCGGGCTTCCTGGATGGTCAGGCTGATGTTGGGGCGGGTGACGCTGTCGCTGACCAGAGTGTCGATGGCGATTTCAATCACGTCGCCATGCACGAAGCTCGAATACAACGCCCCGGTGCTGCTGAATACCGCCGAGGTGATCCGTCCTTCAGCAGTGCCGAAGGCCATGCCGCGTTCCGGGTTGAGCGGGGTCTTGGCGTTGACCTGGATCGCCCCGGCACTGGCTCGGCGGCGCTGCTCGTCGCGCATGTCCAGCAGATAGAGTTCAGCGATGGTTTCCGGCGCTCCGCTGGCGCGGATTTCACCGTCGCGCAGGTACAGGGCACGGGTGCAGAAGCGCTTGACCATGCTCATGTCATGGGACACGAACAGCAGCGTCATGCCTTGCCGAGTCAGGCAGTCGAGCCGCTCCAGGCACTTGAACTGGAACGAGGCGTCGCCGACGGCCAAGGCCTCATCGACAATCAGTATGTCCGGTTCTACGCACACCGAGACAGCGAATGCCAGGCGCACCAGCATGCCGCTGGAATAGGTCTTGGTGGGCCGATCGATGAACTCGCCGATTCCGGCAAAGGCGGTGATTTCGTCGAAGCGCGCGTCGATTTCCGCGCGTTTCAGGCCCAGTACCGCGCCGTTGAGGTAGACGTTCTCGCGGCCGCTGAACTCCGGGTTGAAGCCAGAACCCAGCTCCAGGAGGGCGGCGATACGGCCGTGGCTCGACAGGCTGCCGGTGGTGGCGCCAAGGGTGCCGCAAATCAGTTGCAGCAAGGTCGATTTGCCACTGCCGTTGCGCCCGATGATGCCCAGGGCCTCGCCTTTGCGAATGTCCAGCGACACGTCCTTTAATGCCCAGAACTCGCGATAGCGCTGTTTGCCGCGAGGCCGGAACAATTGCAGCAAGCGATCCCGTGGCTGGTCGTAGATCTGATAGCACTTGCCCAGGCCCTGAGTCCTGATCGCCAGTTCAGAGCACATCGGCAAACCCCTGGCGGCTCTTCTCGAACCACAGTCGACCCAGAATGGCCACGATGCCTGCCACCGTCAGTTGCCCCAGCCATGGACCGAAATCGGGCACCACCCCCCAGATCAGTACGTCGCGGGAAGACTCGATCACCAGGGTCAGCGGGTTCATGTACAGCCAGTGCTGGTAGGTGGCCGGCAGGGCACTCACCGGATAGAAGACTCCCGACAGCAGCATCAGAGCCGACATCAGTACGCCGATGACCTGGCCGATGTCCCGCAGGTAGACCCCGAGGGCGGACAGCAGCCATGACAGCCCCAGGGTCAACAGCACCAGAGGCAGCATGACCAGGGGAAACAGCAGGGTGGTGAGTGGCGGCAGGCCGAAGACCAGCAGGTGAAAGATCAGCCAGACGACAAAGCTCACCAGGGTCTGGAACAGCACTGCTCCGAGCATCACGCAGGGCAGGATCTGCAGGGGAAACACCACCTTCTTCACGTAATTGGCGTGGTTCAGGATCAGTCCCGGGGCTTGGACCAGGCATTCGGAAAACAGGTTGAAGACCAGCATGCCGGTGAACACCAGCAGGGCGAACTGGGGTTTCGAGTCGCTGCCGGTTTCCCAGCGCACCTTGAACAGCACGCTGAAAACGAAGGTGTAGACCAGCAGCATCAGCAGGGGATTGAGGAAGGACCACATCAGGCCGGCGATCGAGCCGCGATAGCGGCCCGCCACTTCACGCTCGATCAGGGCCAACAGCAGTTCTCGATGGCGCCAGGGCTTGAACATGAAGCGACTCAACGGGTGACTACCAATCAACTTCCACTCCTTGGTAACTCGATTTCCAGCGCTGCCTGTGTATGACCAAGAGGTTCTGATGAATGGGAGGACAGGGTACAGCGGGCTGTTTTTATGAGTTGTGTATAGACCAGGAATGCATGAGGCGATGGAGTTTTTGCGACTTTTTTGATCGGTTGCGCGCTTCATGCATCGCCCTTTGCGGCCGATAACCCCAGCGTGGGGCAGGCTACATGCACTTGCGTCGGAGCCTTGCCTGTGTTCAAACGTCACGCAAATGATGCTTCGCAGGGTGCTGGCCGTTGCGCCAGTCTCGAAAACAATCAGGGATGTGCCTTGTTGCAAAGGCCTTTCCCGTCAGGAAGACACTATTGCCTGTCCCCATCTACGATCCTCAGCATGCCCCCGGTGGCAACCTCAAGCGTCTGCCGCTGCTCAAGGCCGCGGTCGCCTTCATTGCCACGGTATTCCTGTGCCTGTGCGGTTTGCTGTTCCTGCAGTTGGAGCAGTCCTGGCGTCATGACCTGGCTCAGGCCGAGGTCAACTCCACCAACCTGACCCGGGCCATTGCCCAGCAGGCCGAGGACACCTTCATGGAGGCCGACCTGGTGTTGATGAGCCTGTCCGAGTGGATCCAGGCCCTGGGGGACGGGCCCCGGCAGCGCCCGCGCCTGCAGCAGATCTTTGCCCGGAGGGTACAGGCCCTGACCCAGTTGAGCGGGGTCTTTCTCTACGACAAGCAAGGCCAGTGGGTGGTCAGTTCGTTCAACGATTCGCCCCACGGCAAGGATGTTGCCGATCGCGACTACTTCCGCTTTCACCAGCAGAACGTCTCGCTGCAGGCTCATATCAGCCCGGCGATTCGCAGTCGCGCCAACGGTGAGTGGATCATCCCCATCTCGCGCCGGATCAATGACCGGGACGGCAATTTCCAGGGCGTGCTGATGGCCGGTATCAAGCTGGCGTACTTCGATCAGTTCTTCAAAAGCTTCAATATCGATGAGCAGGGCGCGATGTTCCTGGCCCTGTCCGATGGCACCCTGATTGCGCGGCGGCCATTCGAGGAGCGGCAGATCGGCGCGTCCCTGTCCCGCGGCGAGATCTTCAGCAAGTACCTGCCCGAGGCCACTTCCGGCAATGCCATGATCACCTCGATCGTCGATGGGGTGACACGCCTGTACGGCTATCGCCAGTTGCAGGCCTATCCGCTGGTGGTGGCCGCGGCAAACTCCAAGGATTCGATTCTCAGGGGCTGGTACGCCTCGGCCTATCAATCCTCGGCCATCGTCGCTCTGGTGCTGTTGGGGGTGGGGCTGTTCGGTTGGGTGTTCGTCAGTCAGGTGCGCAACAACGAGCGGATCGAGACGGACCTGCGCAATGCCCAGGAGGCGCTGGAGGTGATCGCCACCCATGACAGCCTCACCGGCCTGGCCAATCGACGTTTGTTCGAGCGCTCCCTGATGATCGAGTTCGGCCGGGGTGCCCGGCAACACAGCCCGTTGAGCCTGATCATGGTCGATATCGATTATTTCAAGCGCTACAACGATACCTATGGCCATGTGGCGGGCGATCACTGCCTGATGGAAGTGGCCCAGGCCCTGAAGGGCTGCTGCCAGCGCAAGGCCGATCTGGCTGTGCGCTACGGCGGTGAAGAGTTTGCGGTGTTGCTGCCCGATACCGATATCCATGGCGCGCTGGCCATGGCCGAGCAGATTCGCTGCAGTGTCATGCAACGCGACATTGCCCATTCCGGGTCCCCGGTGGGGTGCGTGACGGTCAGCCTGGGCTGTTATTCCTTCGTGCCCACCGGGCGCGACAGTATCGAGATGTTTATCGAGCGCGCGGACGAGGCGCTCTACCAGGCCAAGGCCATGGGCCGCAACCGTATCATGGCCTTGCCAGCGGAGCGCGCCGGGGAGCTCTTGCAGCGCTCCGATCGTTGAGGGGGCTAGAAACGCTTGCAGAACACCTGATTGGCGTAGGCGTTGCCCGCAAACTCGTAGGCGGTGTGGCCGACGCAGGCATATCCCTGGGCCTGATAAAAGGCCTGTGCCCGGTGGTTCTCTGACCACACGGCGAGCCACAGGCAGGGGGTATCGCTGTTTTTCACCAGGCTTTCCACCTGTTGCAGAAGCGCCTGGCCAACGCCTTGCCGGTGAGCGTGACGTTGCACGTAGAGGCGCACCAGTTCCACGGCATCGGATAACTCGGGGAGCGGCGCTCGGGCCTGGCGGCTGAGTTCGGCGAACCCCAGCAGGTGCCCGTTGCGCTCAGCCAGCAAGAGGGTCCTGGCGGGATCTTCGAGGCGCTGGCGGAACTGCTCCGGGGCGTAGACGCTCAGGGCCTCCTCGGCCAGGTCGCTGCGCATGCCATCGGTGGCGTAGGTGTCGAGAAAGACCTGGGTGGCCAGGCCGCTGATGCACAGCGCATCCCCGCGCTCAGCGTGGCGTAGAGTGAAATCGACCGGCATGGCTACATCCTTGTAAACGGGGCTGGATTGAGGGTTCAGGATCGGTTGAGGCGTTGTTGCAGGTGCTGGCGGAGTGTCGTCACTGGGGCCATGTGTGCAAGGGCATGGTGGTGTTGAAGAAGCTGCGCAGCCTCACCAAGGGGGCCTATTACAGGGGCGTTCCAGGCGCCTGGCAAGGGCCAGTCCACGGCCAAAGCAATAAAAAATATCGAGCGAATTCATTGTCTGGATTCCCCGCTTCTGGCTTATACATAACCCCGACCTACCAGGGTTGGTTGTGGCCCTGGGCGACCCTCATTTCAAGGATTTGTGCATGAGCCAGCCGCACCTGATGAACTTTGACCTGTACCTGCAGCAACTCGGTTACCTGCGCCCCCCGGCGCCGACCCTGGAAAGCCTGCGGGAGCTGCAATGGCGTCATGTCTGTCGTTTTGCCTTCGAAAGCCTTTCGACCCTGTTGCGGGTGCCGGTGCCCATCGATCTGGCATCCGTGGAGCGCAAGATTCTCCACGAGGGCCGCGGCGGCTACTGCTACGAGCTCAACCAGAGCTTCCTGGCATTGCTGCAACACTTGGGCTACGAGGCCCGGGGCATCACCGGGCGGGTGGTGATGGGAGGGCCGGAGGATGCGCTCACCGCTCGCAGCCATCGGCTGACCCTGTTGCATCTGGACGGGCAACGCTACATCGCCGACGTCGGCTTTGGCGGCATGGTACCCACCACGCCTTTGCTGCTGGACACCGAGGCAGAGCAGGCCACGCCCCATGAGCCCTATTGCATCACCTGGCGCGAGGGCAGTTACACCCTGCGCGCCAAGGTCGCGGAGCAATGGCGGGCTCTCTATGTCTTCGATCTGCAGGTGCAGGGCGACGTGGATTACGAGATGGGCAACTGGTATGTCTCCACCCACCCGGATTCACCCTTTCTTGGCCAACTGAAGGTGGCGCTGATAGGGCCGGGGGTGCGCCGCACGCTGAACAACGGCAGCTACGCCCTGCATCGCATGGGACAGCCCAGCGAGCGACGGGAGATCACCGAGGCCGGGGAACTGATGAGCCTGCTGCAGGACGAGTTCGCCTTGCGTCTGCCCAACCATCCCGAGTTGCCGCGGGTGATCGGGCAATTGCTCGAGTCCTGACTTTCCCGGCTTTACGGTGCCCGCCAGGGCCGCTGCGGAATCGATTCCCGGTTAAATATGCAGGGTCCTGCTCCTTAGACTTCACCGGCAAGCCGGTCATTTCTCAAGGAGAGAATCATGCACAAAACACCCCGTTCAAGCCTGTTCGACAGCACTGGTGCCGCGCTGAGGCGATTCCAGGCAGGGCTGCTCGCAGCCCTGCTGGTCGTGCTCGGCCTGTGTTCCAGCGCCAGCTACGCCGTACCCAATCCCGACGGCAACTACAACCTGAGCATGGACGCCCGTGCCGGCTCACCCTATCCACCGTCGAACAACTACAACGCCGATCTCACGGCTTCCGGTGTTGGCGCGGCGTACACCGTCCCGGTCAGTCGCCATCACATCATTGCCTACAACCAACTGCGGGATTTCTACATGTCCGTGGTGCAGCGCGGGCACCTCAAGGAGCTGAAAGGGTTCTGGGACGGTTTTGGCGGGCGCTTGCCCAGCTATGGACGGGACAACCAGGTCAATGTCACCCCGGCGGTACAGGCCGACTACGACCAGGCCAAGACCCTGCTTGAAGAGATCGGCCGTGGCGTGGTGCGGGCCAACGCCGGCGTGCCGCCACGGCCCCTGGGCTGGGACACCTTCCACGGTTTCTACACCTGGATGCCGTGGAACCTGTTCCTCGGGCCAAACGGCCGCAATGATGACCCGGGCGAGGCGTTTGAGCGCAACGCCCAGTACATCATCAACAACGCGGACACCTGGAACACCATCGTCAATCTGCGGGACAACATGCTGAGCTACACGCGTGATGGCAACGTCAAGACCCTGGCCACCATCAACTCGCAATTGCTGCGCCTGTCGGCGCGGACCAAGGTCTATCCACTGGTCAGTGATCAGTGGGTTCGTGTCGCACCCAATGTGTACAAGATCCGGGTTCCGGCCCAGTAATTGTTCCTCGGGTGCGAGGCCCGAGCCGATCCGGTCAGCGGATCGGCTTTTTTCATGCTGTTTTTCAATCCCTGGAACGGCTTGAAAAAACCTGCGAGCGGGCGCCGCTCCTGGCCGGCGCTGAGTCGAGCGACGGCTCTGGGGCGGCTTTTCAGGCGAGTGGAGGGGCGAGGGTCGAGGGCTTTGCGCGGGTTGTCCGTTGACGGGGTCGGCGGAAATCATGAAGGTCAAACTGTATACAATCCTATGGACAGTTGTCTTGGATGTTGCATACAGTGTGCGCATAACAAAAACAGGGAACCCCACACCATGAATACGCCCCAGGTTTCACAGCAACGGCCCGAAGATGAAAATTTGGGTATTGGCGCGAATATGGCTTATGGCCTGCAACACGTGCTGACCATGTACGGCGGTATCGTTGCAGTGCCCTTGATCATCGGCCAGGCGGCCGGTCTGTCGCCGGCGGAGATCGGCCTGCTGATTGCGGCCTCGTTGTTCGCGGGGGGGCTGGCTACCTTGCTGCAAACCCTCGGCGTGCCGTTTTTCGGTTGCAAGCTGCCGCTGGTGCAAGGGGTGTCCTTTGCGGGTGTTTCAACCATGGTGGCGATTGTCACCAGTACCGGGGAAGGCGGCTTCCAGTCGGTGCTCGGGGCCGTGATCGCCGCCTCGCTGATCGGTCTGCTGATCACCCCGGTGTTCTCCCGGATCACCAAGTTCTTTCCTCCTCTGGTGACCGGCATTGTCATCACCACCATCGGCCTGACGCTGATGCCGGTCGCGGCGCGCTGGGCCATGGGCGGCAACAGTCGCGCGGCGGACTTTGGCAGCATGTCGAACATCGGCCTGGCGGCCCTGACGCTGGCCCTGGTGCTGCTGCTGAGCAAGATCGGCAGTGCGGCGATTTCCCGGCTGTCGATTCTCCTGGCCATGATCATCGGCACCGTGGTCGCGGTGTTCCTGGGCATGGCGGACTTTTCCGGCGTCACCCAGGGGCCGATGTTCGGGCTGCCCACGCCTTTCCATTTCGGCATGCCGACCTTCCATGTCGCGGCGATCCTGTCGATGTGCATCGTGGTCATGGTGACGCTGGTGGAAACCTCGGCGGATATCCTTGCGGTAGGTGAAATCATCCACACCAAAGTCGACTCCAAGCGTTTGGGCGACGGCCTGCGTGCCGACATGCTGTCGAGCATGATCGCGCCGATCTTCGGCTCCTTCACTCAGAGCGCCTTTGCCCAGAACGTCGGGCTGGTGGCGGTCACCGGGATCAAGAGCCGGTTCGTGGTCGCCACTGGCGGGCTGTTCCTGGTGGTTCTCGGTCTGCTGCCGTTCATGGGGCGGGTGATTGCCGCGGTGCCGACCTCGGTGCTGGGCGGGGCCGGTATCGTCCTGTTCGGCACTGTGGCTGCCAGTGGCATCCGCACCTTGTCCAAGGTCGACTACCGCAACAACATGAACCTGATCATCGTTGCCACCTCGATCGGCTTCGGCATGATCCCGATTGCCGCACCAAGCTTCTACGACCATTTCCCCAGCTGGTTCGCGACGATCTTCCATTCGGGCATCAGCTCCTCGGCGATCATGGCGATTGTGCTCAACCTGGCGTTCAACCACTTCACTGCAGGCAACTCCGACCAGCAGTCGGTGTTCGTTGCCGGCACCGAGCGCAGCCTGCGCTTCCAGGACATTGCTGCGTTGCGTGAAGGGGACTATTTCAGCGGCGGCAAGCTGCACGATGCCGAAGGCAATGAGGTTCCGCTGGTGGCTGAGGTTGCCGGCCAGTCATCGCCGCAGCCCGGAGACGGTTCTGCGCCAAGCCATGCCCGCGGCAGTGCCGAGGTCACGCATTGAGTGCCAGTGTCGCGGCATGAAGAAATGGCGCCCTGAAGGCGCCGTTTTTTATCGAGGCGTGGTTATTCGAGGTTTTCCAGGGGCTCCAGGGCCTGCAGGACCTCCGGGTTGTCCTGGTACTGGCTGCGCAGGGCGGCGAGTTGGCGATCGTGGCCGACGCAGACTTCATTGACGGCCTTCTCCAGTTCGGCCCGGCGCTCTTCGTCGTAGGCCTCCTCGCCGGCAAAGTGCAGGCAATCCTCGTGGCGCTGGATAAAGGTCGTGACCTCGCCGGGAAGTTGTGGGCCGCCGTAATGACTGCCCAGTTGCAGGCGCTTTTCCTCGACCCAGCCGCTGTAGTCCTCGCCGTCCTTGGCGATGTACATGATCTGGGCCCAGCCACTGTCGCTGGAGGCGTACACCGTCAGGCCGTCGCCAGGGATCACATAGAGTTTCTTGTTGATGCAGGCGGCGTCTGGTCCGCTGTGCAAGTGCAGCCGTCCTTCACCGATGACCTTGGCCTCCAGGGGCGGGCGGTATTGGCCGGCCTCCAGGGAGGCGTTGTCACTCAGGGCGGCGCAATCCACCGGCGGGCTGGCCATGGCCGGCAGCGGCAGAAGTGACAGCAGTCCACACAGAGGCAGGAGGCGCAGGGCTCGGTCCATTGCAGGATTATCCGTTGGGGGGGATTCGAAGGGCGCGATGGTAATGACAAAAACGCGGCCTGGGAATGACCAGGGCCGCGTCGGCAGAGGACCGTCCTGCTATTGCGCAACGTTGTCGAGTTGCTCCTGGCGCACCAGGGACACGGCAAACCCCACGACCACCGCAGCGGCCACCGACAGGGTCAGGGGCAGGCCATAGCTGCCACCGCTCATGGCCGCGCCACTGAGTAGAGGGCCGAGCAGGCTGCCGATGCCCCAGAGCAGGCCGGCACTGGCATTGGCGGTGACCAGGTCCGCGCCGCTGAAGGATTGACCGATCAGCACGATGGCCAGGGTGTAGATACCGCCTGCCGCCGCTCCCAGGATGACCAGGCTCGGCCAGAGCAGGCCGGGGGCGCTCATCAGCAGTGGCAGGCACAGGCCGATCAGCAGGGCGATGCAGCCGCAACCCAGGTAGATGCCGGGGCGTCCCAGCTTGTCCGAGAGCCAGCCCAGGGGAAACTGGAACGCCGTATCCCCCAGGAGAATGATGGTCACCATCAGCGCCGCCAGCTTGATGCTGTAGCCGTGGCCGGCTGCGTACACCGGAAACAGCGACAGCACCACGCTGTCGAAAAAGGCGAAGAACAGGATGCCCACGCACAAGGCCGGGGCGATGCGGATAAAGCCCAGAACCGAGAAGCTCCGGCTTTGCTCATGGACGTCTGAGGCGTCTGCCTGGGGCAGGGTCAGCCAGACTACGGCAATCGCGATGGCGTAGCCGACGCTGACGATCTCCAGTACCGCCGGCCCCTCGGTGCCGAGCAAAGACACCAGCCCAGGGCCCAGCAGTTGGAAGAAAGTGAAGCAAGTGGTGTAGACCGCCACCAGTCGTCCGCGACTGGTGTCCTCGGCCATTTCATTGACCCAGGTTTCCCCGAGAATGATGATCAGCCCGGCACCCAGTCCCATGGCGACCCGGGCCAGGCCCAGGCTGTAGAGACTGGCGTCGGGCAGTTCCAGGGCGGCCACGCTCAGCGCGCAGAGGCTGAAGCACAGCAGATAGATCTGGCGTCGGGTCAGGCGCTGGCCCAGGGCATTGACCAGAAAGGCCGAGAGCATCATGCCCGCCGCGGGCAGTGCCGACATGATGCCGATCTGGTTGTTCGAAGCGCCGGCCTGATACAGGCGCAGGGCAAGGATCGGCACCGTGGAACCTATGCTCAGGCCGACAATGGAAATGCCCAGGATCAGGGCGGCTAACAAGGCTTTGTTCATGTTCAAGACCTGCGCCGGCAACTTCAGGCGCTGAAAAAATACAGGTGTTGCGGATGCCGCGTGACAGCATCCGCCGAGATATAGGCGATAGCCGGGCCTGGGCCCTTGGCTTCGGGGCCGGCTGCAGGCGAAGCGCTCAATGAAGTGGGGGCACTTCGAGACGTCTTTGCTGGTCAGCCAGATTCGGCCGGCGGCACCGGGCTCAATCGCGGTTAGCGACGTCCCTGGTGCGGGGAGAAGGTGAAGGCGAACAGGACGCTGCGGCGTCGACGGTTGATCGCGCAATCATGCTGGGCAACGGCCAGGGTTGCCGAAGGGCTCATCGAAGGGGAGAGGCACGGGGACTGTGCTGGCAGGAACATCGTGGTCTGACTGGCCGGAAAAGTAGGCGCACAGCCTACGTCAGGCCATTGCGCCAAGGCAACCAGACCTTGGCATGACACATTCGGTCCGGCAACGCACTTTTCCCGCATGCCGGACTGACATGCGGGTCGGGAAACTAACAGGGGGTATGCGCTTGGTCTGATTTGCCGCAAGAGCAGGGCGCTCTTGTTGGGTGTGAGGCAAATCAGTGCAGGAAGATGGCTCCACGACCTGGACTCGAACCAGGGACCCAGTGATTAACAGTCACTTGCTCTACCAACTGAGCTATCGCGGAATGCGCCGTATCTTACTGATTCAAAAAGGGAAGTCAACAAGCTTGGGAGATTTTTTTAAGCACGGCGCGAATCTGAATCAACTGCCGGCATGACTTCGAGGGTTTTATCGGCTGGCGGGCCGATACGTGAGCCGATAGGGGCTACCATGGCTGCCCGGAAGTGGTTTCACGCGCTACCGGCCTCCAGTCGCACAGGTAAGCCTTTATGATCCGCTTCGATTTATCCCAGGTTCCTTCCCGGTTGTTCCCGCCTTGCTGCGGGGTACTGTCATGAGCATCGAGCAGATCAGCCTGCCCAAAGGGGTAGGGCCTCAGGCCAGCAAGCTGTTGGACGCCATCACCCAGGCCGGGTCGGCGCCCGATCTGCAGCGTGCCGGCGGCAAGGCCGAAGGTTTTGTCCTCGGGCTGGAAAGCGCCAAGGCCATCAAGAGCCAGGTGGCCGAGGCGTTGTACGTGGCGTTTGATGATGCCGCCAGTCAACGCTTGGCTGAACTGACGGGCTGAGGCAGCTCAACCGCCGAAGGTCAGGCTGCCGAGCATCAGTTTGGCCATCAGTGACGTGGCCGCCAGTTGCACCAGCCACAGGGCCAGCCCGCCGAGAAACACGCCGAGGGCAATTTGCAGTACCAGGCTCTTCTCGCGTTTCTGCGAGCGGGGCAGATAGTGCTCAAGTTCGTCGCGGTCGGCCCGCAGGTCATCGTTTTTCATCGGTTTCTCGATCAGCAGGGGAAACAAGGTCACAGTCTAGAGGGTGCAGGGCCGGGCAATAGCTGAGCGCCCACAAAAAAGGGAAGCCGGCTGGCTTCCCTTTTTTTACTACGGGTGCGGATCAGATCACCTGGAGGATGGCCTTGGTCACTGCCTCGATGTTGCTCTGGTTCAGCGCGGCAACGCAGATGCGGCCGGTGTCCAGGGCGTAGATGCCGAACTCGTTGCGCAGGCGGGTCACTTGCTCGACGGTCAGGCCGGAGTAGGAGAACATGCCGCGCTGGCGACCGACGAAGCTGAAGTCGTGCTCAGGGGCGCCTTTGGCCAGCAAGTCGACCATCTGGGTGCGCATGCCGCGAATCCGCAGGCGCATTTCCGCCAGTTCCTGCTCCCACTGGGCGCGCAGTTCCGGGTTGTTCAGCACCGCGGCGACGATGGTTGCACCGTGAGTCGGCGGGTTGGAGTAGTTGGTGCGGATCACGCGCTTGACCTGGGACAGCACGCGAGCGCTTTCCTCCTTGGAGCTGCTGACGATGGACAGGGCGCCAACGCGCTCGCCGTACAGCGAGAACGACTTGGAGAACGAGCTGGAAACGAAGAAGGTCAGGCCCGACTCGGCGAACAGGCGCACGGCCGCGGCGTCTTCATCGATGCCGTCGCCGAAGCCCTGGTAGGCCATGTCGAGGAATGGCACGAGGTTTTTCGCCTTGACCACTTCCAGGACGTTTTTCCAGTCCTGCGGGCTCAGGTCGACACCGGTCGGGTTGTGGCAGCAGGCGTGCAGCACCACGATCGACTGGGCTGGCAGGGCGTTGAGGTCTTCCAGCAGGCCGGCACGGTTCACGTCGTGGGTGGCGGCGTCGTAGTAGCGGTAGTTCTGCACTGGGAAACCGGCTGTTTCAAACAGTGCGCGGTGGTTTTCCCAGCTCGGATCGCTGATGGCGACCACGGCGTTGGGCAGCAGTTGCTTGAGGAAGTCGGCACCGATTTTCAGGGCGCCAGTACCGCCAACGGCCTGGGTGGTGACCACGCGGCCAGCGGCCAGCAGTGGCGAGTCGTTGCCGAACAGCAGCTTTTGTACCGCCTGGTCGTAGGCGGCAATGCCGTCGATCGGCAGGTAGCCACGGGAAGCGTGTTGAGCGGCGCGAATTGTCTCGGCTTCGACAACGGCGCGCAGGAGTGGAATGCGTCCCTCCTCGTTGCAGTACACGCCCACTCCAAGGTTGACCTTGTTGGTACGGGTGTCGGCGTTGAATGCTTCGTTGAGGCCCAGGATTGGATCGCGTGGTGCCATTTCGACAGCGGAGAACAGGCTCATTTTTACGGCGGCTCTGAATGGAGTGTGGAGGGACGTGTCGCGCTCCAGCCGAATGCACTAGAGCGGTGCACAAACGGGGAGCTAGTATAGAGGCCATCATCGCGGGGGGCGACAGCCGATTGACCTTTTGCGACAAGTTTTTCGCTTTATTTTTCGACCGTTAGTCTTATTGCAACCTTCCGGGTGTTAACGGGTGTAAGACCTTTACCTTGAAAGCCGTGGTATCTGCCTCCACATCCAGCTCATTCCGGTTTTTTTCCTCGGCGACATGGGTCGTACGCGGTGTTTCTCGTTCCTGTACGGTATGGCCGCGCATGAACGATCCCAGAGGTAGATATGTCCGAATTCCAGCTAGTCACTCGCTTCCAGCCCGCCGGCGACCAGCCGGAAGCCATCCGCCTGCTGGTCGAAGGCATCGAGGCCGGACTGGCCCACCAGACCCTGCTCGGCGTGACCGGCTCGGGCAAGACCTTCAGCATCGCCAACGTCATCGCTCAGGTGCAGCGCCCAACCCTGGTACTGGCGCCGAACAAGACCCTGGCAGCCCAGTTGTACGGTGAGTTCAAGGCGTTCTTCCCGAACAACGCGGTGGAGTACTTCGTTTCCTACTACGACTACTACCAGCCCGAAGCCTATGTGCCGTCCTCGGATACCTTTATCGAGAAGGATGCCTCGATCAACGACCACATCGAGCAGATGCGCCTGTCGGCGACCAAGGCGCTGCTGGAGCGCAAGGACGCGATCATCGTCACGACGGTGTCCTGCATCTATGGCCTGGGCAGCCCGGAAACCTACCTGAAAATGGTTCTGCACGTGGACCGCGGCGACAAGCTCGACCAGCGTGCCTTGCTGCGCCGCCTGGCGGACCTGCAATACACCCGCAACGACATGGACTTTGCCCGTGCCACCTTCCGCGTGCGGGGAGACGTGATCGACATCTATCCGGCGGAATCCGACCTTGAGGCGATCCGCATCGAGCTGTTCGACGACGAGGTGGAAAGCATCAGCGCCTTCGACCCGCTGACCGGCGAAGTGATCCGCAAGCTGCCGCGTTTCACCTTCTATCCCAAGAGCCACTATGTGACGCCACGGGAAACCCTGCTGGATGCGATCGAGGGCATCAAGGTGGAGCTGCAGGAGCGTCTGGAATACCTGCGCTCCAACAACAAGCTGGTAGAAGCCCAGCGCCTGGAGCAACGCACCCGTTTTGACCTGGAGATGATCCTCGAGCTGGGCTACTGCAACGGTATCGAAAACTACTCGCGCTATCTCTCGGGCCGTCCCGCCGGGGCCGCGCCGCCCACCTTGTACGACTACCTGCCGGCGGACGCGCTGTTGGTGATCGACGAATCCCACGTCAGCGTGCCCCAGGTCGGCGCCATGTATAAGGGCGACCGTTCGCGCAAGGAAACCCTGGTGGAGTACGGCTTCCGTCTGCCGTCGGCGCTGGATAACCGGCCGATGCGCTTCGACGAGTGGGAAGGGGTCAGCCCGCAGACCATCTTTGTCTCCGCTACTCCGGGCAACTACGAGGCGGAACACGCCGGGCGCGTGGTGGAGCAGGTGGTGCGCCCCACCGGCCTGGTGGACCCGCAAGTGGAAGTGCGCCCGGCCCTGACCCAGGTGGACGACCTGCTGTCGGAAATTACCAAGCGCGTGGCGCTGGAGGAGCGGGTGCTGGTCACTACCCTGACCAAGCGCATGGCCGAGGACCTGACCGATTACCTGGCCGACCACGGCGTGCGCGTGCGCTACCTGCACTCGGACATCGACACCGTGGAACGGGTGGAAATCATCCGCGACCTGCGCCTGGGCACTTTCGACGTGCTGGTGGGGATCAACCTGTTGCGTGAAGGCCTGGACATGCCGGAAGTGTCCCTGGTGGCGATTCTCGACGCCGACAAGGAAGGCTTCCTGCGCTCCGAGCGCTCATTGATCCAGACCATCGGTCGGGCTGCGCGCAACCTCAATGGCCGGGCGATTCTCTATGCCGACCGCATCACTGGCTCCATGGAGCGGGCGATTGGCGAAACCGAACGTCGGCGCGACAAGCAGATCGCCTTCAACCTGGCCAACGGCATCACCCCCAAAGGGGTGTTCAAGGACGTTGCCGACATCATGGAAGGCGCCACCGTACCGGGCTCGCGCAGCAAGAAGCGCAAGGGCATGGCCAAGGCGGCCGAGGAAAGTGCCCGCTACGAAAACGAATTGCGTTCGCCGAGCGAAATCAGCAAGCGCATCCGTCAGCTCGAAGAGAAGATGTACCAGTTGGCCCGCGACCTGGAGTTCGAGGCCGCGGCACAGATGCGCGACGAAATCACCAAGCTGCGCGAGCGCTTGCTGACCGTCTAACGACGCTCGATCCCTCGTAGGAGCCGGCTTGCCGGCGAAGAGGCCCTCAAATCCTGTGCAAGGGTTGGGAGCCTATTCGCTGGCAAGCCAGCTCCTACAGGCAATTCGTGGGTCAGTGGGCTTCTCCTGCCTTCAAGCCCTTGGGCAGGGCCTTGGTCAAAAGTACCGCCAGCATGCTGATGCCCAGGGCGATGCCGACAAAATGGAAGGCGTCGTTGTAGGCCATGATCTGCGCCTGCTGGTGGGTGATCTCGCTGAGCTTGCCAAGGGCCGCGGACTCGCTGCCGAACTTGTCGGTGAGGGTCGCCAGGCGTTCCGCCACCTGCGGGTTGCTGGGCACCAGCGCTTCACGCAGGTAGTCGAAATAGGTCTTGGTCCGGGCATCCAGCAGGGTCGCCAGCAAGGCGATGCCGATGGCGCCTCCCAGGTTGCGCAGGATGTTGAACAGGCTCGACGCCGAGCCCGCGTCCTGGGGCTGTATGTAAGCCGTAGCGATCAGCGAGATGGTGACCATGATCAGCGGCTGGCCCAGGGCGCGGATGATCTGGGTCTGGTTGAACTGCGGTCCGGCGAAGTCCGGATTGAGCACGCCTGACGAGAAACTCGCCAGCCCGAACAGGCCGAACCCCAGGGCGCATAGCCATTTGGGCGAGATGAACTGCATCAGCTTGGGCACCAGCGGAATCAGGAACAGCTGCGGTATCCCCATCCACATGATCACTTCGCCGATCTGCAGGGCGTTGTAGTTCTGGATCTGCGCCAGGTACAGCGGCAGCAGGTAGATCGAGCCATACAGGCCAACCCCCATGCCCAGGCTGGAAATGCTCGACAGGCCGAAGTTGCGATTGCGCAGGATGCCCAGGTTGATCAGTGGATTGGGCTTGGAGACCTGGACGATGACGAAGGTGATCAGGCTGACCAGGGCGATGCTGCCCAGGGTCACGATCAGGTTCGACTCCAGCCAGTCCTTGCGGTGGCCCTCTTCAAGAAACACCTGCAGGCAGCCCAGGCCCAGGCCGAGGGTCAGGATACCGGTGTAGTCGGTGCTTTTGAGCAGTTCCCAGTGGGCTTCCTTCTTTTCCAGGCCGTACAGCAGGCCGGCGATCATCAGCAGGCCCGGCGGCACGTTGATATAGAAGATGTATTCCCAGCCCCAGTTTTCCGTCAGCCAGCCGCCCAGGGTCGGGCCGATGGAGGGGGCGAAGGTGGCGGTCATGGCGAACATGGCCATGCCCTTGGCCCGGTGGTGCTCGGGGAGCTTGATCAGGGTCAGGGTGAATGCCAGGGGAATCAGCGCGCCGCCGGTAAAGCCCTGCAGGGCGCGGAACACGATCATGCTTTCCAGGCTCCAGGCCATGGAGCAGAGCAGGGAGGCGATCAGGAAACCCACCGAAACCCAGGTCGCCAGCCGCCGGGCCGAGAGCAGCTGCACCAGCCAGGCGGTGAGGGGGATCATGATGATCTCCGCCACCAGGTAGGAGGTGGAGATCCACGAGCCTTCCTCAAGGGTGGCGGAGAGGGCGCCCTGGATGTCCTTCAGCGAGGAGTTGGTGATCTGGATGTCGAGCACCGCCATGAAGGCGCCGAGCATGGCGCTCATGACCGCTATCCAGTCGCGTCGGCTGGGCTCCGCCAGCGGGCGCAGCAGTTGATCACCGGCCATCGACAGGGTCTTTGACGTTCACTTTGACCGTGACCGACATGCCCGGACGGATCTTGCCCTGTAGGGGATTGTCGGGGGCGAAGGTCAGCTTTACCGGAATGCGTTGTACCACCTTGGTGAAGTTGCCAGTGGCGTTGTCCGGTGGCAGCAGGCTGAACTGTGCGCCGGACGCGGCGAATAGGCTGTCGACCCGGGCCTGGATCGGGGTGTCGCCGTAGGCGTCGAAGGTCAGCTCGGCCTGTTGTCCGGGTTGCATGTGACCGATCTGAGTCTCCTTGAAGTTGGCCTGAACCCAGATGTCCTGGTCCGGAACGATCGACAGCAGGTAGGCGCCGGCCTGTACCACCTGGCCGTTGCGCGCTGCACGCTGGCCGATGATGCCGCTGATGGGGGCGTGGATTTCGCTGCGGCTCAGGTTCAATTGCGCCTGGGCCAGGTCGGCCCGGGCATTGGCAATCTGTGCGTCGAGGCGCTTGATCTCGGCGTTCAGGGCGTTGACCTGTTGGCGCTGGCCTTGCAGGTCGGCTTCAGCCTTGGCTACTTGGGAGCGGGCGATGTGGTTGTCGGCGGAAAGGGTAGTGACCCGTTCTTCGGAGACATAACCGGGCTTGCGCAGGGTCTGGGCCCGGGACAGGTCGATCTGCGAGCGACCGAGGCTGGCCTGGCTCGATGCCACCTGGGCCTGGCTGGCGGCGATCAGGCTGGCTTGTTGGGTCAGTTTGCTCTGGGCCTGCAGGCGTTCGGCCTCGCGGGTGGCGAGGGCGGCCTGGGCGCGGTCCACCGCCAGCTGGAAGTCCTGACCTTCCAGGCGTATCAGCAATTGGCCTTGCTCTACGTGTTGGTTGTCCTGCACGCGCACTTCTTCAATCCGTGCGCTGAGTTGGCTGGAAACCCGGGTGATTTCGCCCTGGACGTAGGCGTTGTCGGTGGTTTCATAAAAACGGCCGTGGAACCACCAATGGGCAAGCAGTCCCAGGGCGATCAGCAGGACCAGAGACAGGAAAACAAACAGGCGACGCTTGAGTTGGGCAGGCATGGGCAGACTGTAGTCGAGAAAAGTGTAAGGAAATCTATCAGCCGGCGAATCTGGCATATAGCCACTGGGTGGTAAATGCCGCTTGTTGATTATTGGCCATTCAGCGGGCTGGCAGCGGCCTGTAGTCGCAACCTTGGCTTAAATGCCCTCCTCACTGGAGCGGTGCTGGTGTCGCCTGTTACCATTCGCCCCCTGTTTTATTCCTCGTTTTTCTATCTGTTCGAGACCAGCCATGACCACCGTTCGCACGCGCATCGCGCCATCGCCTACCGGGGACCCCCACGTAGGTACCGCTTACATCGCTTTGTTCAACTACTGCTTTGCCAAGCAGCATGGCGGTGAGTTCATTCTGCGTATCGAAGACACCGATCAGTTGCGCTCGACTCGCGAGTCCGAGCAGCAGATCTTCGACGCCTTGCGCTGGTTGGGCATCAATTGGAGCGAAGGCCCGGATGTCGGCGGCCCTCACGGCCCGTATCGCCAGAGCGAGCGCGGTGACATCTACCAGAAGTACGCCCAGCAACTGGTGGACCTGGGCCACGCCTTCCCGTGCTTCTGCACCGCCGAAGAGCTGGACCAGATGCGTGCCGAGCAGATGGCTCGTGGCGAAACCCCGCGTTATGACGGCCGTGCGCTGCTGTTGTCCAAGGAAGAAGTGGCCCGGCGCCTGGCGGCCGGTGAGCCCCACGTGATCCGCATGAAGGTGCCGACCGAAGGCGTCTGCGTGGTGCCGGACATGTTGCGTGGCGACGTCGAGATCCCGTGGGATCGCATGGACATGCAAGTGCTGATGAAGACCGACGGCCTGCCGACCTACTTCCTGGCCAACGTGGTCGATGACCACCTGATGGGCATCACCCACGTGCTGCGTGGTGAGGAATGGCTGCCTTCGGCGCCGAAACTGATCCTGCTGTACGAGTACTTCGGTTGGGAGCAGCCACAGCTGTGTTACATGCCGCTGCTGCGCAACCCGGACAAGAGCAAGCTGTCCAAGCGCAAGAACCCGACCTCGGTGACCTTCTACGAGCGCATGGGCTTCATGCCCGAGGCCATGCTCAACTACCTGGGCCGCATGGGCTGGTCGATGCCGGACGAGCGCGAGAAGTTCTCGTTGCAGGAAATGGTCGATAACTTCGACCTGTCGCGGGTATCCCTGGGTGGGCCGATCTTCGATATCGAGAAGCTGTCCTGGCTCAATGGTCAGTGGCTGCGGGATCTGCCGGTGGAAGAGTTCGCCAGCCGGGTCCAGACCTGGGCGCTGAACCCCGAGTACCTGATGAAGATCGCGCCCCATGTGCAGGGCCGGGTCGAGACCTTCAGCCAGATCGCACCGTTGGCCGGCTTCTTCTTCGCGGGTGGCGTGACCCCGGATGCCAAGTTGTTCGAATCCAAGAAACTTTCGGGTGATCAGGTGCGGCAGCTGATGCAGTTGATCCTGTGGAAGCTCGAAAGCCTGCGTCAGTGGGAGAAAGACAGCATCACCGCGACTATTCAGGCAGTGGTTGAATCCCTGGAACTGAAGCTGCGCGACGCCATGCCGCTGATGTTCGCGGCCATCACTGGCCAGGCCAGTTCGGTATCGGTACTCGATGCCATGGAGATTCTGGGGCCGGACCTGACGCGTTTCCGTCTGCGTCAGGCCATCGATCTGCTCGGTGGTGTGTCGAAGAAAGAGAACAAGGAATGGGAAAAACTGCTGGGCGCCATCGGCTAAGGCGCCTTTGCAGGACGGTTGCGCCAAGGGCGGCGATCTTTTCGGCTACGCTTGAAATCCAGGCGCAGACGGTTTGATCGTCGCCCTTGGCGTTTTCTGTCGGCCTGTAACGAACCTTTTGCGGTGGTTGATGCGGGTCGACAAGGCCGCAAAAGCCAGGGTTTTCGGGGCGGGGCGGTAAGTGGTTGTTATCCCGGCAAATTTTTTTTCAAAAAGCGGAAAAAAAATTGACAGCCTTCAGATCCCCCCTTAAGATTCGCCCCGTCCTCACCGACGAGGGGCTATAGCTCAGCTGGGAGAGCGCTTGCATGGCATGCAAGAGGTCGACGGTTCGATCCCGTCTAGCTCCACCAATTTACAGTTCAAGGCCTGGCCACACCGGCCTTGAATCGACCAGTACTCAGCACTGGTCAGTTGTATAGAAGGGTTTGCGTCCCCTTCGTCTAGTGGCCTAGGACACCGCCCTTTCACGGCGGTAACAGGGGTTCGAGTCCCCTAGGGGACGCCAGTTTCACACAAGCGATGTTGCAAGATATCGCTGCGCCGCGAGGCGAAAATCCGGGGCTATAGCTCAGCTGGGAGAGCGCTTGCATGGCATGCAAGAGGTCGACGGTTCGATCCCGTCTAGCTCCACCAATTTACAGTTCAAGGTTTGGCCACACTGGCCTTGAATCGATCGGTACTCAGCGCCGATCAGTTGTTTAGAAGGGTTTGTGTCCCCTTCGTCTAGTGGCCTAGGACACCGCCCTTTCACGGCGGTAACAGGGGTTCGAGTCCCCTAGGGGACGCCAGTTTCACACAAGCGATGTTGCAAGATGTCGCTGCGCCGCGAGGCGAAAATCCGGGGCTATAGCTCAGCTGGGAGAGCGCTTGCATGGCATGCAAGAGGTCGACGGTTCGATCCCGTCTAGCTCCACCAATTTTTACAGTTCAAGGTCTGGCCACACCGGCCTTGAATCGACCAGTACTCAGCGCTGGTCAGCTGTCAGAAGGTTTGTGTCCCCTTCGTCTAGTGGCCTAGGACACCGCCCTTTCACGGCGGTAACAGGGGTTCGAGTCCCCTAGGGGACGCCACGATTACCCGCTCTGCGGGATTTTTAAGGGTCATTCAATTATTGAATGGCCCTTTTGTTTTTCTGGCGCCCAGCCAGCTCCCGCTTTCTTCCTGAACCTGTACTTCTGACCGATGGTCACACTGGCGACTTGCGGAAAATTATTATGAGTATAATATTTTTTCCGTAATATTCGGAGGCAACGATGAACGACAAAAAAGCTCAAACCCGCGAACGCATTCTCCAGGCCGCCAGTTCCGCGCTGATTCAGCGGGGCCCGGCAGAGCCCAGTGTGGGGGAAGTCATGGGCGCGGCCGGGCTGACCGTGGGCGGCTTCTATGCGCACTTTGAGAGCAAGGATGCGTTGATGCTCGAAGCCTTCACCCAATTGCTCTCCCATCGTCGCGGCTTGCTCGACGAGATGGACTCAAGCCTCAGTGGCGAGGAGCGCAGGGCGCTGACGGCGGCTTTCTACCTGTCGCGCAAGCATCGCGACTCCACGGAGCAGGCCTGCCCGATTCCGGCGTCCGTGGGCGAATTTGGGCGCTTGCCCGAGAGTTTCCGCAAGGCCTTGACTGAACACATGGAGTTGATGGTGGCGCAGTTGGCCACTTGCCCGGAGGACACGGACAAGGCCCTGGCGGACATGGCGTTGATGGTGGGAGGGCTATCCCTGGCGCGGGCCCTGGGCCCGGGGGAGTTGTCCGATCGTTTGTTGCGTGCCGCCAAGTCGGCAATTCAATGACCTGAAGTTCGGTTGCGAGGTAGCGAGAGATGAACGGATTGAGCTGGATTCGTGGCGTCAATGGCACCCTTGGCTGGGTGGCGCCTCAATGGGCGGCGAATCGGATGCGCCAGCTGTTCATGACGCCTCGCGAGCTGCCGCCGCGGGAATGGGAGCTGCCGCTGCTGGAGCGCGCCGAGCGACTGACCCTGCGCTTTGGGCTTTCTGCCTTGCGTTGGGGGCAGGGGCCAACGGTCATGCTGATGCATGGCTGGGAAGGGCGACCCACCCAGTTCGCCAGCCTGATCGAGGCGCTGGTGGCGGCCGGTTATACCGCGGTGGCGCTGGAGGGGCCGGCCCATGGTCGCTCTCCGGGGGATGAGGCCAATGTGGTGCTGTTCGCCCGAGCGATGTTGGAGGCCGCAGCAGAGTTGCCGCCGTTGCGTGCAGTGATCGGCCATTCCATGGGGGGTGCCAGCGCCATGCTCGCGGTGCAATTGGGGCTGCGTAGCGAAACCCTGGTCAGCATTGCCGCGCCCGCCCGCATCCTTGGCGTATTGCGAGGTTTCGCCCGATACATGGGCTTGCCGCCCAGGGCGCGTTCGGCCTTTATTCGTCAGGTGGAGAAAGAGGTCGGCATGCGCGCGGCAAGCCTGGATGTGGCCCAGTATCAACTGGACATGCCTGGCCTGATCGTTCACGCGGAGGATGATCGCTTCGTGCCGGTCAAGGAGTCGGAGCTGATCCATCAAGCCTGGTTCGACAGTCGCCTGTTGCGCTTGAGCGAGGGCGGTCATCAGCGGGTGCTGGCCGATCCGCGGGTGGTCGAAGCGGTGATTGCTCTGGTCGCGGGGCGTCATCTGCAAGCGCGCCAATCCGCCTGAGCATCCGTTACACTGCCCCGGTCAAAAATCTGACCGGGAGTCGGGCATGAGTTGGGATCTGGCAACGCCATTCGTCATCGATCTGCAGGTGGCGGCCGAGGATATCGATGGACTGGGGCACGCCAACAACGCGGTTTATGTCTCGTGGCTGGAGCGTTGTGCCTGGCGGCACTCCCAGCGCCTGGGGCTGGACCTGGCGGAGTATCGCCGGTTGGATCGGGCGATGGCCGTGGTGCGACACGAGATCGACTACCTGGCTGCGGCTTACGAAGGGGATGAGTTGCAACTGGCCACCTGGATCGTCGATTGGGATCAGCGTCTGAAGATGACCCGGCGTTTCCAGTTGGTTCGCCCGAGCGATGGCGGCACCTTGTTGCGGGCTCAGACCACCTTCGTCTGCATCGAGCTGTCCAGCGGCAAACCCAAGCGCATGCCCGCCGAGTTCCTCGAAGGCTACGGCCCGGCCCTGCAAGGCGCCTGACGCCTGTCTGTGCCCGTAGCGTAACGAAGGCGTCCACCAAGGCTCGCTCGCGACCTACAGGCCCCTACAAAACTCCTGCTCAAGGGCGAAACCCAGTAAACTGGCGCACGTTTTTTCGCCCGTTTTTTCGTTGAGTGTGTTTCATGCAAATTGCCCTGGCGCCCATGGAAGGGTTGGTCGACAACATTCTGCGGGATGTGTTGACTCGTGTTGGCGGGATCGACTGGTGTGTCACCGAGTTCATCCGCGTCAACGACCGTCTGCTGACGCCTGCCTATTTCCACAAGCTCGCTCCCGAGTTGCTGCACGGTGCGCATACCGCTGCCGGTGTGCCGTTGCGCGTGCAGTTGCTGGGTTCGGATCCGGTGTGTCTGGCCGAGAACGCCGCGCTGGCCTGTGAGCTGGGCAGCGAGGTCATCGATTTGAACTTCGGTTGCCCGGCCAAGACCGTAAACAAGTCCCGGGGCGGCGCGGTACTGCTCAAGGAGCCCGAGCTGCTGAACCAGATCGTCGAGCATGTGCGGCGCGCGGTGCCGGCGCACATTCCGGTCACGGCAAAAATGCGGCTGGGTTTCGACAGTCCGGACGGCTCGCTGGTGTGTGCGACCGCGTTGGCCGAGGGCGGTGCCGAGCATATCGTGGTTCACGCCCGGACCAAGGTCGATGGCTACAAGCCGCCGGCTCACTGGGAGTGGATTCCCCGGGTCCAGGAGGTGGTCAAGGTGCCGGTGTTCGCCAACGGTGATATCTGGAGCGTCGAGGATTGGCGGCGCTGCCGGGAGATCAGTGGTGTCGAGGACATCATGCTCGGCCGAGGCTTGGTGTCGCGTCCGGACCTGGCACGACAGATCGCCGCTGCCCGGGCGGGCGAAGAGGTGGTGGCCATGTCCTGGGCCGATCTGCAGCCCCTGCTCCAGGACTTCTGGGCCCAGGTGGTGGTGCAATTGACGCCGCGTTCGGCGCCGGGGCGGCTCAAGCAGTGGCTGGCCATGCTGACCCGCAACTACCCGGAGGCGGTGGAGTTGTTTACCGCTCTGCGCCGGGAAACCGACCTGGACCAGGTGGGGCGCCTGCTGGGTGTACCGCGCAGCGAGGCGGCGTAAAAAAATTCAAAAAGGGGCTCTTGAAATGCCTGGGCCGATCCCTATCTCTTGGGTACGCGACGCCGAATTCGGGTCGCGGAGATAACCACTCGCTGAAATATCAGGAGATAGACCCATGAGTACTGCATTTTCCCTGGCTCCACTGTTCCGTTCCTCTGTTGGCTTCGACCGTTTCAACGACCTGTTCGAATCGGCGTTGCGCAATGAGCCGGGCAGCAGCTATCCACCCTACAACGTAGAAAAACACGCCGACGACCAATACCGCATCGTCATCGCGGCTGCCGGTTTCCAGGAAGAAGACCTGGAACTGCAAGTGGAGAAAGGCGTGTTGACCGTGAGCGGTGGCAAGCGTGATGCCAATGAAAGTGTCACCTACCTGCACCAGGGCATTGCCCAGCGTGCATTCAAGCTGTCCTTCCGCCTGGCCGACCATATCGAGGTCAAGGCCGCGGCCCTGAGCAACGGTCTGTTGAACATCGACCTGCTGCGGGTTGTGCCGGAAGAGGCCAAGCCAAAGCGCATCCCGATCAACGGTGCGCAGCAGCCGGCTCTGCAACACTAAGACCGCTGCAAAAAAAGGGCGCCCTGGTGGCGCCCTTTTTCGTGCCCGTCATTTCAGCAGTTTCTTGAATTCGCCGAGGGGCAGCGGCCGGCTGTGCAGGTAGCCCTGGTACAGATGGCATTCCAGCCCCTGGAGGAACTCCAGTTGCTGCGGGGTTTCCACGCCTTCGGCGATGACCTTCAGGTTCAGGCTGCGGGCCATGGCGACGATGGCGCGGATGATTTCCGCATCGTTGGGGTCATGGGTGGCGTCGCGGACGAAGGACTGGTCGATCTTCAGGGTGTCCACCGGCAGGCGCTTGAGGTAGGTCAGGGACGAATAACCGGTGCCGAAGTCATCCATGGCGAAGCTGACGCCGAGCTTTTTCAGGCGGCGCATCTTGCTGATGGTGTCGTCCAGGTTCTGGATCACGATGCCCTCGGTGATTTCCAGCTTGAGCAGCGATGAGGGCAAAGCGTACTCGGTCAGGCTGTGTTCGATTTTCTCGACAAAGTCGGTCTGGCGGAATTGGCGCGGACTGATGTTGACGCACAGGCTGAAGTGATAAGGATCCACCAGACCCTCTTCCATCAGTTGGCTGAAGGCCAGGCAGGCTTCATCGAGAATCCAGGTGCCGACTTCAAGGATCAGGCCGCTGTCCTCCAGCACCTTGATGAATTCGGTCGGTGATTGGGCGCCCAGTTCCGGGTGCTGCCAGCGCACCAGGGCCTCGGCGCCGACGATGCGGTTGTCGCGGGCGTCGACCTGGGGTTGGAAGTGCACGCTGAATTCGCCGCGGGACAGGGCCAGGCGCAGGTCGGTTTCCATGCGCAGGCGCTCGCTGGCGGCCTTCTGCATGGTGTTGTGATACATCTGCGTGGTGTTGCGCCCGGAGTCCTTGGCCCGGTAAAGGGCGATGTCGGCGCGCTTGAGCAGGTCGGTGGGGGTCGAGCCGTGATCGGGAATCAGCGCCACGCCGATACTGGGGGTGACCTGCAGGCGCTGGCCGTCGAGGAACATCGGTTCCGACAGCAGTTCGCGCAGGGTTCCCGCCAGGTGCCGTACCTGTTCGCTGACCTCGTTACGCGAGCCTTCCAGGCCGCTGAGCAGCACCACGAATTCATCGCCGCCCAGGCGCGCCACGGTGTCCTCCATGCGCACGCTGGCTTCCAGCCTGGCAGTGATGATCTTCAGCACGGTGTCGCCCACCGGGTGGCCGAGGGAATCGTTGATGTGCTTGAAGTGGTCCAGGTCGAGGAACAATAGGGCGCCCCGCAGGTTGTGGCGCTTGAGCAGGGCGATCTGCTGGCTCAGGCGGTCCATCAACAGGGCGCGGTTGGGCAGGTTGGTCAACGGGTCGTGGTAGGCCAGATGGCGGATCTGCGCCTGGGCATTCTTCAGCAGGCTGACATCCCGGGCGGTGAGCAGCAGGCAGGGGGTTTCGTTGAGGATGATCGGCTCCACCGACACCTCCAGGGTGAGGATTTCCCCGCGCTTGTTTCGCCCGAGCATTTCCAGGTGGTGCACGCGCCCCTTGAGTCTGAGTTCCGCCAGCAGCGTGGCGAGCTGGCCTTCTTCGGCCCAGATGCCGACCTGGTACATGGTGTGGCCGAGCACTTCATCGGTGCGGTAGCCGGTCAGGCGGCAGAAGCCGTCGTTGACCTCCAGATAGCGGCCGGTCTCGCGCTCGGTGATGGTGATGGCGTCGGGGCTGGAGTGGAAGGCTTTGGCGAACTTCTCCTCGCTGGCCTTGAGGGCGGCCTCGGAGCGCTGCTGCTGGGTGATGTCCCGCAGCGTGGTGACGATGCACGGCTGTTTGTCGACGGTAATCAGGCGGCTGGAAATGATGCAGGTCAGCGAATGGCCGTCCTTGTGGTTGACCATCACCGCCACGTTGTTCAGCGCCTGTTCGCGAATCACCTGCTCGATCCGCCGCAGGCGCGGGGCAGGATCCTCCCAGAAGCCGATCTGCTCGGCGCTGCGGTTGATCACGTCGTCCTGGGTCCAGCCAAAGGTCTGGGTGAAGCTTGAATTGATCTCGATGAACTGGCCGGTTTCCAGCAGGGTCAGGCAGATGGGGTCCGGGCTGACCTGGAACAGACTGGCGAATTTCTCCTCGGAGGTGATCAGGCGCTGTTCGCGCTCCACCTGCTCGGTGATGTCCAGCAGCGTCCCGGCCATGCGCAGGGGATTGCCCGAGTCGTCGCGATAGAGGCGGGCGCGGCTTTCGAGGTAGCGCGAGCTGCCGTCCGCCAGCTGCACCCGGTAGGTCAGCTGGTAGTTGCCCGCCGGGCCTTCGCGCAGGCTGCGATAGGCATCGCGCATGCTGTCGCGCTCTTCGGTGGGTACGCCCTCGAAAAAGGCCTCGAAGGATTCGTGGAAGGGCGCCGGGGCCAGGCCGTGCAATTGCGCGGCCCGCGCAGAGCCGTACAGCATGCCGCTGGGAATGTGCCAGTCCCAGGTGCCCAGTTGTGCCGAGTCCAGGGCCAGGTCGAGGCGTTCCTGGCTGTCCTTGAGCGCCTGTTCAGCCCTTTTGCGCTCGCTGGTGTCGAGAAAGGTGCTGAGCAGGTAGGGCTTGCCTTCCAGTTCGATCTTCTGCGCGCTGAGGATGCCGTCGTGGATCTGGCCGTTGCTGGCGCGGAACTGCACTTCGAGGCTCGCGGCCTGGCCTTTCTTCTGGACGGCCTTGATCAGTTGGGCGCGCTGCTCGGGATTGACCCACAGGCCGATCTCCAGAGTGGTACGGCCGATCACATGTTCGGCGGGCCAGCCGAACTGGCTTTCGAAGTACTGGTTGGCCTCACTGATCAGGCCATCTTCCAGGCGAGTCAGCAGCACCGTATTGGGGCACAGGTGAAACAGGGTGGCGAAGCGCTTTTCCGAGTTGCTGAGGGCTTCCTCGCGTTGGCGCTGGTGGGTGATCTCGCGGATCACCCCGATCATGCGGGGTTTGCCGTGCTTGTCCGGCAGTACGCTGCCGTTGATCTCCAGCCAGTGCAGGCTGCCATCGGGCCAGCGAATGCGGTGGTGCATGGCGTGTTCCAGCGGGGCGCCCGCCAGCACCGAATGAAAGGCGCGCACTGTCCTGGCCCGGTCCTCGATGGGCAACAGGTCAAGGTATTCGAGGTTCTCCGGCAGCGGCTGGCGCGGGTCGAAGCCAAACAGCGCCTGGGTGCCCCGGGACCAGCTGATCTGCCCGCTTTCAATATCCCAATACCAGGCCCCCAATCGAGCACCATTGAGGGCGGCAAGCAGTTGTGGCGCGCTTTCCCAGCTTTGCTCCGACTCCTTTGGGTCGATGGCATGGATGCGCGGCATGGGTGGAATACGATCAGCGGGTTTTGGCATGGGGGTCAGGCCTTGAGCTGAGTCATTCGTTTTACGCGAGGAACTCATGGCGGTGCGGCGTGGCACGGGCACTACCCGGAAAAGCTATGCCGGGTTCCCTGGCCAATCGACTTGTGCATCCAGTAGGGCCATGAAAGCCCGCGCAGCGTTCGACAGCGTCCGTTCGGTGTGCAGGATATAGCCTAGCTGGCGTCGCAGTTGTATGCCCGGTAAAGGGATGCGCGCCACCTGATCATCGAGCATGGTGCGCGGCAGCACGCTCCAGGCCAGGCCGATGGACACCATCATCTTTATAGTTTCCAGATAGTTAGTGCTCATCGCGATGTTCGGTGTCAGGCCCTGGGCCTCGAACAGGCGTTGGACGATGTGGTGAGTAAAGGTGTTGCCGCCGGGAAATACCGCCGGATGCAGGGCGATGTCCGCCAGGCTGACCTGGCCATTGCTGACCAACGGATGCTCCGGGGCGGCAACGAAGTCCAGCGGGTCGTCCCAGACGGCGCTGGCCCTGATCAGGCTGTGGGGCTCTGGCGCCAGGGTGATCACTGCCAGCTCGGCCCGGCCATGGAGGATTTCCTCGTAGGCCACCTCTGAATCGAGGAATTGAATGTCCAGCGCCACTTGCGGGTAGCGCCGGGTAAAGGCCCGCAACAGCGGCGGCAGGCGATGCAGGCCGATGTGATGGCTGGTGGCCAGGGTCAGGCGGCCGCTGACTTCGCCGTTGAGGTTGGTCAGGGCGCGGCGGGTGTCGTCCAGTACGTTGATGATCTGATAGGCCCGGGGCAGCAGGGCGCGTCCGGCCTCGGTCAGGCCGATTTCCCGGCCCAGGCGGTCGAACAGCCGCACATTGAGCTGCTGCTCCAGGCCGGCGATGCGTTTGCTGATGGCGGGCTGGGTCAGGTGCAGGCGTTCACCGGCGCCGGAAAAGCTGCCGGTTTCGGCAATGGCAATAAAGGCGTTGAGGTTGGCCAGGTCCATGGTTGTATTCCAGTTGGTTATCCAAAGCATGAAAAATATGAATTTGAGTTATTTAATCTAACGCCATAGCATCAGCCTCACAAGCCAAGGGGTTATTGATCGGCTCGCGATCAGGGCCCGGGGCATAGAAACAAGCTGATGAGGAATGGTCCGATGGCCGGTAAGACGCTTTACGACAAGCTCTGGGATTCGCATTTGGTCAAGCAGCGCGACGATGGTTCGGCGCTGATCTATATCGATCGTCACATCATCCACGAAGTGACCTCGCCACAAGCTTTCGAAGGCCTGCGTCTGGCCGGGCGCAAGCCTTGGCGCATCGATGCCAACATCGCCACCCCGGACCACAACGTACCGACCACCCCCGAGCGCAAGGGCGGGATCGAAGCGATTGCCGACCAGGTTTCCCGTCTGCAGGTGCAGACCCTCGATGACAACTGTGACGAATACGGCATTGTCGAATTCAAGATGAACGACGTGCGCCAGGGTATCGTCCACGTGATCGGTCCGGAGCAGGGCGCCACCTTGCCGGGCATGACCGTGGTCTGCGGCGACTCCCATACCTCGACCCATGGCGCGTTCGGCGCGCTGGCCCACGGTATCGGCACCTCCGAGGTGGAGCACGTGCTCGCCACCCAGTGCCTGGTGGCCAAGAAAATGAAGAACATGCTGGTGCGCGTGGAAGGCACCTTGCCTTTCGGCGTGACCGCCAAGGACATCGTTCTGGCGGTTATCGGCAAGATCGGCACCGCCGGTGGCAACGGGCACGCCATCGAGTTCGCCGGCAGCGCGATTCGCGACCTGTCCATCGAAGGCCGCATGACCATCTGCAACATGTCCATCGAAGCCGGTGCCCGTGTCGGCCTGGTGGCGGCGGATGACAAGACCGTGGCCTACGTCAAGGGCCGTCCGTTCGCCCCCAAAGGCGCCGAATGGGACTTGGCGGTCGAAGCCTGGAAGGATCTGGTGTCGGATGCCGACGCCAAATTCGACACCGTGGTCGAGCTCGACGCGGCGCAGATCAAGCCGCAGGTCAGCTGGGGCACCTCGCCGGAAATGGTCCTGGCCGTGGATCAGCGGGTGCCGGATCCGGCCCAGGAAATGGACCTGGTCAAGCGCGACTCCATCGTCCGCGCCTTGAAATACATGGGCTTGAGCGCCAACCAGGCAATCACCGACATTCAGCTGGACCGGGTGTTCATCGGCTCCTGCACCAACTCGCGGATCGAAGACCTGCGCGCCGCCGCGGTCATCGCCAAGGGCCGCAAAGTGGCTTCCACCATCAAGCAGGCGATCGTGGTGCCGGGCTCGGGCCTGGTGAAGGCCCAGGCCGAATCGGAAGGCCTGGACAAGATCTTCCTCGAGGCCGGTTTCGAATGGCGCGAGCCGGGCTGCTCGATGTGCCTGGCGATGAACCCGGACCGCTTGGAGTCCGGTGAGCATTGCGCTTCCACCTCGAACCGCAACTTCGAAGGGCGTCAGGGCGCGGGTGGGCGTACCCACCTGGTGAGTCCGGCCATGGCCGCCGCCGCCGCTGTCAGCGGTCGTTTCGTCGACGTCCGTGAATTGATCTAAGGAGCGCAGCATGAAAGCTTTCACTCAGCACAATGGTTTGGTCGCGCCTTTGGATCGTGCCAACGTCGACACCGACCAGATCATCCCCAAGCAGTTCCTCAAGTCGATCAAGCGCACCGGCTTCGGCCCCAACCTGTTCGACGAGTGGCGTTACCTGGATGTGGGGCAGCCGTACCAGGACAACTCCAAGCGTCCGTTGAACAAGGATTTCGTTCTCAACGCCGAGCGTTACCAAGGTGCCAGCGTGTTGCTGGCGCGGGAGAACTTCGGTTGCGGCTCCAGTCGCGAGCACGCGCCGTGGGCGCTGGAAGAGTACGGTTTTCGCAGCATCATCGCCCCGAGCTATGCCGACATCTTCTTCAACAACAGCTTCAAGAACGGCTTGTTGCCGATCATCCTCAGCGATGCGGAAGTCGATGAACTGTTTCAGCAGGTCGAAGCCACCCCGGGTTACCAGTTGCATATCGACCTTGAGGCGCAAACCGTGACCCGTCCTGACGGCAAGGTGCTGAAGTTCGAGATCGATGCCTTCCGCAAGCACTGCCTGCTCAACGGTCTTGACGATATCGGCCTGACCTTGCAGGACGGCGACGCCATCGCCGCCTTTGAAGCCAAGCACCGGGCCAGCCAGCCCTGGTTGTTTCGCGACGCCTGACCGCCGGCATGCCGGTGCCTGCGAAATTGCGCAGGTGCCGGCCTTGCAGGAGCTGGCTTGCCAGCGAACGCTGTTTCCCTTGTCCAGAAGGATCGTGCCATGACCAGCAACGCCCACAGCCAGGTAGTACAGAAGCAATTTGGTGAACAGGCTTCGGCCTACCTGAGCAGCGCTGTACACGCTCAAGGCGCCGAATTCGCCCTGCTACAGGCCGAGGTGGCGGGCCAGGAGCAGGCGCGGGTCCTCGACCTGGGGTGCGGTGCCGGCCATGTCAGCTTCCATGTCGCGCCGTTGGTCAGGGAAGTGGTGGCCTACGACCTCTCCCAGCAGATGCTGGATGTGGTGTCGGCAGCCGCCCAGGAGCGTAATCTGCACAACATCCGCAGCGTGAAAGGGGCTGCCGAACGCTTGCCGTTTGCCGACGGTGAGTTCGATTTTGTCTTCAGTCGCTACTCGGCTCACCACTGGAGCGACCTGGGCCTGGCCCTGCGGGAAGTGCGCCGGGTGCTCAAGCCCGGTGGCGTGGCGGCGTTCATCGATGTCTTGTCGCCGGGTAGTCCGCTGCTGGACACTTACCTGCAAAGCGTCGAAGTGCTGCGTGACACCAGTCATGTACGCGATTATTCGGCGGGTGAATGGCTGCGCCAGGTCAGCGAGGCCGGGTTGCACACCCGCAGCACCGCTCGGCAAAGACTGCGCCTGGAGTACCACTCCTGGGTCGAACGCATGCGCACCCCCGAGCCGCTGCGGGTGGCGATCCGCGAGCTGCAGCAGGCGATGGGCAACGAAGTGCGCGAATATTTTGAGATTGAGGCCGATGGTTCGTTCAGTACAGATGTACTGGTGCTGTGGGCCGAGCGATAGAACTTTTCCGGTTGCGCCCAGGGGCCGGCCGACAGAGCAAACGAGGAACGCATGAGCAAGCAGATTCTGATTCTCCCAGGTGATGGCATTGGTCCGGAAATCATGGCCGAGGCGGTCAAGGTGCTGGAGTTGGCCAACGACAAGTACGGCCTGGGCTTCGAGCTGAGCCACGATGTGATTGGTGGCGCGGCCATCGACAAGCATGGCGTGCCTCTGGCTGACGAAACCCTGGATCGTGCCCGTGCCGCCGATGCGGTGTTGCTGGGTGCGGTGGGTGGGCCGAAATGGGACAAGATCGAGCGCGATATTCGCCCTGAGCGCGGCCTGTTGAAGATCCGCGCGCAACTGGGCCTGTTCGGCAACCTGCGTCCGGCGATTCTCTACCCGCAACTGGCGGATGCCTCTAGCCTGAAGCCGGAGATCGTTTCCGGCCTGGACATCCTCATCGTTCGCGAGCTGACCGGCGGCATTTACTTTGGCGCCCCTCGTGGCACCCGCGAGCTGGAAAACGGCGAGCGCCAGTCCTACGACACCCTGCCTTACAGCGAGAGTGAAATCCGTCGCATCGCCCGGGTCGGCTTCGACATGGCCCGTGTGCGCGGCAAGAAGCTGTGCTCGGTGGACAAGGCCAACGTCCTGGCCTCCAGCCAGCTGTGGCGTGAAGTGGTCGAGCAAGTCGCCCAGGACTACCCGGATGTCGAGCTGAGCCATATGTATGTCGACAACGCCGCCATGCAACTGGTGCGTGCGCCGAAGCAGTTCGACGTGATCGTCACCGACAACATGTTCGGCGACATTCTTTCCGATGAAGCCTCGATGCTCACCGGTTCCATCGGCATGCTGCCGTCGGCGTCCCTGGACGCCAACAACAAGGGCATGTACGAGCCGTGCCACGGTTCGGCGCCGGACATCGCCGGGCAGGGCATTGCCAACCCGCTGGCGACCATCCTCTCGGTGTCGATGATGCTGCGCTACAGCTTCAACCTGACCGAGGCGGCGGACGCCATCGAGCAGGCGGTGAGCCGGGTGCTGGATCAGGGTTTGCGCACCGGGGACATCTGGTCGGCCGGTTGCACCAAAGTCGGTACGCAGGAAATGGGCGATGCAGTAGTCGCCGCGCTGCGGAATCTGTAATCTTTCGGGCCCACTGCATAGACAGTGGCCCACTTTTGTAAAGGTGTAGTTGCGATGAAACGTGTAGGTCTGA
The DNA here is from genome assembly GCF_001547895.1 of Pseudomonas sp. Os17. Taxonomy (NCBI): domain Bacteria; kingdom Pseudomonadati; phylum Pseudomonadota; class Gammaproteobacteria; order Pseudomonadales; family Pseudomonadaceae; genus Pseudomonas; species Pseudomonas sp. Os17. The sequence goes on from NZ_AP014627.1 coordinate 2,230,354, forward strand.
TCGGTTGGCGCGGTATGGTCGGTTCCGTGCTCATGCAGCGGATGCTGGAAGAGCAGGACTTCGATCTTATTGAACCGGTGTTTTTCACCACTTCCAATGTCGGTGGCCAAGGGCCGTCGGTGGGCAAGGATATTGCTCCGCTGAAGGACGCCTACAGCATTGAAGAGTTGAAAACCCTCGACGTGATTCTGACCTGCCAGGGTGGCGACTACACCAGTGAAGTCTTCCCCAAGCTGCGCGAAGCCGGCTGGCAGGGCTACTGGATCGACGCCGCATCCAGCCTGCGCATGCAGGATGACGCGGTGATCATCCTCGACCCGGTGAACCGCAAGGTCATCGACCAGCAGTTGGATGCCGGGACCAAGAACTACATCGGCGGCAACTGCACCGTCAGCCTGATGCTGATGGGCCTGGGCGGCCTGTTCGAAGCCGGCCTGGTGGAGTGGATGAGCGCCATGACCTACCAGGCGGCCTCCGGTGCCGGCGCGCAGAACATGCGTGAGCTGATCAAGCAGATGGGCGCGACTCACGCGGCCGTTGCCGATGACCTGGCGAACCCGGCCAGCGCCATCCTCGATATCGACCGCAAGGTAGCCGAGGTCATGCGCAGCGATGCCTACCCGACCGAGAACTTTGGCGTGCCGCTGGCCGGCAGCCTGATTCCGTGGATCGACAAGGAACTGCCCAACGGCCAGAGCCGCGAAGAGTGGAAGGCCCAGGCCGAAACCAACAAGATCCTCGGCCGCTTCAAGAACCCGATTCCGGTGGACGGCATCTGCGTGCGTATCGGCGCCATGCGCTGCCACAGCCAGGCGCTGACCATCAAGCTCAACAAGGACGTGCCGATCGCCGATATCGAAGGGCTGATCAGCCAGCACAACCCCTGGGTCAAGCTGGTGCCGAACCAGCGTGACATCAGCATGCAGGAGCTGAGCCCGACCAAGGTCACCGGCACCCTGAATATCCCGGTTGGCCGTCTGCGCAAGCTGAACATGGGATCGCAGTTCCTCGGTGCCTTCACCGTGGGCGACCAGTTGCTGTGGGGCGCGGCTGAGCCGCTGCGGCGCATGCTGCGGATCCTTCTGGAGCGTTGATCCGCTGAGTGGCTGAAAGAACCCGCGCCCGAACCAGGGCGCGGGTTTTTTTATGCTTGCCTTCGCAGGGGCAGGCTGGCCGGCGAAGAGGCCCGTTCCTGCCGCTGGCCCTCGCGAATTGCCTCGTCACCCCGTGCCGGGTAAAGTGCCGCTCCCCCGTTTCACCTGAGGTAGCGCCATGACTCCATCCTTTGATATTGCCGTGATCGGTGCCACCGGTACCGTTGGCGAAACCCTGGTGCAGGTACTCGAAGAACGCGATTTCCCGATTGCCAACCTGCACCTGCTGGCCAGCAGCGAGTCGGCCGGTCATTCGGTGCCGTTTCGCGGCAAGAACGTGCGTGTGCGTGAGGTCGACGAATTCGATTTCAGCAAGGTGCAACTGGCATTTTTTGCCGCAGGTCCAGCGGTCACCCTGAGCTTCGCGCCCCGTGCCACCGCGGCCAACTGCGCAGTGATCGACCTTGCCGGCGCCTTGCCGTCGGCCCAGGCGCCCAATGTCGTGCCTGAGGCCAACGCCCAGGTGTTGGCCGGTTTGAGCAAGCCCGTGCAACTGAGCAGTCCCAGTCCCGCGGCCACCGCTTTGGCAGTGGCTCTGGCGCCTTTGCAGGGCTTGCTGGACATCCAGCGGGTGAGCCTGACCGCCAGCTTGGCCATCTCCAGCCAGGGGCGTGAGGCGGTCAGCGAACTGGCTCGACAAACTGCCGAGTTGTTGAATGTACGTCCACTGGAGCCGCGCTTCTTCGACCGCCAGGTGGCCTTCAATCTTCTGGCTCAGGTTGGCGCGCCGGATGCCCAGGGCCATACCCTGCTGGAAAAGCGTCTGGTCAGGGAACTGCGTGAAGTGCTGGGGCAGCCTTTATTAAAGATTTCTGTCACTTGCATTCAAGCGCCGGTGTTTTTTGGCGATAGCTATAGCGTGACTCTGCAGTCGGGCGCCGATGTCGATCTGGCGGCGGTAAACGCGGCGCTGGAGGCCGCTCCGGGCCTGGAATTGGTGGAAGCCGGTGATTATCCCACCGCTGTGGGTGACGCCGTGGGCCAGGACGTAGTCTATGTGGGGCGGGTTCGTTCCGGCATCGATGATGCGACGGAACTGAATCTGTGGCTGACCTCGGACAACGTCCGCAAAGGTGCGGCCTTGAACGCTGTGCAGCTGGCTGAATTGTTGATAAAAGACCTGCTGTAAAAGATACTTGGCAACAATTTGCAGAATGAATCTAGCCGGGCGCTATGCTTGGCAAGTTGCTGGAGGTGAGTGGCCGTCAGGTGCTCCCGGGGCATGCAGAAAATAATCCCGCGTGGTGGTCGTGGCCTCCGCGCAGTGCCTTATGGCAGCCGCTACAAAACCTTCTCGCTGGCCGAGGAAAGTTCAAACAAAGGATGAGGCTATGGTTCAAGTTCGCAAACTGGTGTTAGCAATAGCGGCCGCCTCGGCGCTGTCCTCCGGTATGGCGCAGGCGCTTGGGCTTGGGGAGCTGACCCTGAAGTCGAGTCTGAACCAGCCTTTGGTAGCCGAAATCGAATTGCTCGATATCAAGGACCTGACTGCCGCTGAAGTGGTGCCCAGCCTGGCCCCGGCAGAAGAGTTCGCCAAGGCCGGCGTCGATCGCCAGGCCTTTCTCAATGACCTGAGTTTTACCCCCGTTCTCAATCCCGGCGGCAAGAGTGTGCTGCGGGTGACTTCGAGTCAGCCGCTGTCTGAGCCGATGGTCAAGTTCCTGGTGCAGGTGATGTGGCCCAACGGCCGCCTGTTGCGCGATTACAGCGTGCTGCTGGATCCTTCGAAGTTTTCCCCGCAAGCCGCCGCTGCTGCCCAGGTTGCTCCGGTCGCAGGTCCCGCGGTGAATGCCCCGGTTACCCGTGGCAACAAGGTCAGCAAGCCTGCGCAATACACCACTGCGGCCCGTGACACGCTGTGGGAAATCGCCGCGAAGAATCGCAATGGCGCCTCGATCCAGCAAACCATGCTCGCGATCCAGGCGTTGAACCCGGATGCCTTTATCGACGGCAACATCAATCGACTGAAGGCTGGCAGGGTCCTGCGTCTGCCTGACGTAGTGCAGAGCACTGCATTGGCACAGCCCAAGGCCATTGCCGAGGTGGCTGCGCAAAACGCGGCCTGGCGCCAGGGGCGTCGGGCCGGGGCCCGCAGTCAGCAGCAGGTGGATGCCACCCGTCGTGCCGGTGCCGACAAGGCACCCAAGCAGGTCAATACCAAGGACAACTTGAGCCTGGTCTCGGCAGAAAGTGGCAAGGCGCGGGGCAAGGGGGCGGCAGGCGACAGCAAGGCGCTGAACAACAAGCTGGCGGTGACCCAGGAAAGTCTCGACGCGACCCGTCGCGACAACGCCGAGCTCAAGGAACGCATGGCGGATCTGCAGAGCCAGCTGGACAAGCTGCAGCGTCTGATCGAACTGAAGAACAACCAGTTGGCCAAGCTGCAGGCCGAGGGTGCGGCGCCGGCTGCTCAGCCTGTACCGGCGATGCCGGCCGAGCTGGTGGCCAAACCTGAGGCTGCGGCCCCGGTGGTGGCGCCAGTGGCTCCTGCGGCGCCAGTCAGTGAACCGGCTGCCGTTCCGGCAGTGGATGAGCTGGCCAAGACCGACGAAGACAAATATGGCGATCTGCTGACCAATCCGATCCTGCTGGGACTGGTAGGCGGCGGTGCGGTAGCGGCCGTGCTGTTGCTGTTGCTGTTGCTTGCCCGTCGCCGCAAGGCCCAGCAGGAAGCGGAAAAGCACCTGCGCATGGCGCGGGCCTTGTCCGAGGAAAGCAATGACTTCACCGAGGAGCTGGAATTGCCGGAAGGCAGTTTCGAAGGCCTTGAAGTTCCACCACCCAGCGTCAAGCTGGCTCCAGCCCCAGCCCCAGCCCCAGCCCCAGCCCCAGCTCCAGCTCCAGCTCCAGCTCCAGCTCCAGCTCCAGCTCCGGTGGTGGCACCCATCCCGGCGGCACCGGTGGAGCGGGCCACGGACGTGCTGGGCCAGGCACAGAATCATATCGACGCCGGTCGTCTGAACCAGGCCGCTGCGCTGCTTGAAGAGGCAGTCAAGCTGGAGCCGCAGCGCAGTGATCTGCGCCTCAAGTTGATGGAGGTCTACGCGCATCAGGGTGATCGCAGCGCCTTTGTCGCCGAGGAGCGGCAACTGGTGGCCAATGGCGATAACCATGCCCAGGTCGAGCAACTCAAAAGCCGTTTCCCGGCGATGGTCGCAGTGGCTGCAACGGCCGGTCTGGCTGCGGCTGCGGTGGCGGCTGAGCTGGATGCCCAGTACGTCAAGGAGCTGCTGGACGAGCCGCAAACCCCTGAGCCTGCGGCGCCTGTCGAGGGGCTGGATGCGGATTTCGACCTGAGCCTGGACGATCTTGAGGCGGCTTCGCCTGCGGTCGTGGCGTCCGAGCCTGCGATCGAGCTGGAAGACTTCCCGCTGGATGACGACCTGAGTTTCGGTTCGGTCCTGGAGCAGCAGACCGCCGCTCAGGAAAGCCTGGATGATCTGGGGGACTTCGATCTGGACCTGGGGGCTGATCTGCCCGCGGCGACCCAGAACGATGAAGATTTCCTGCTGAGCCTTGAGGATGATCTCAAGGATGTGCCGGCCGGCGATGTGCCTACGGTTACGGAGGCGGCTCTGGATGATCTGGACTTGTCGGCGGATTTCGATCTGTCCCTGGCCGATGAGATGGATGCGGCCGCCGAGCCCAAGGATGCGTTCGCTTCCGAGCTGGATGATGTCAATGCCGAGCTGGATCGTCTGGCTCAGAGTCTGGATCAGCCTGAGCCGGCCGTACCGAGTTTCACGGCTGAAGATGCAGCGGCGGCGCCTGAAGAGGCCGACTTCGACTTCCTGTCCGGCAGCGATGAAGTGGCTACCAAGCTCGATCTGGCTCAGGCCTATATCGATATGGGAGACAACGATGGCGCGCGGGACATCCTTGGCGAAGTGCTCAGCGAAGGCAGTGAAGGGCAGAAGAGTGAAGCCCAGGAAATGCTGGCGCGACTGGCCTGAAGCCAATACCGCTTGACCAGAACGGCAGCCGATGAGGCTGCCGTTTTTGTTGGTGCCGTTTTTTGGGCTGTTCGAATCGGAGCGCTTTGCTCGGGCGTGGCGTTGCTCTCTTTGTCCGGTGTTGAGCGAGGAGGGCGATGAAATGGCGGTCGATGCGCTCAATCTTCAACTAAACCGTGGCGGTGCATGGCGTCTGCCCCCGGCGGCCTTATAATGAGCGCCTTTGCGCATATCAGCAGGCTGTAAGTTCTTGGCAAATATAGATAACCCGGCAGCCGAAATGGCAGCCGAAGGCTTTTCCCGCATTGCTCTGGGTGTTGAATACAAGGGGTCGCGCTATCGCGGTTGGCAGCGTCAGGCCACGGGGGTGCCCAGCGTCCAGGAAACTCTGGAGAAAGCCTTATCCAGAGTCGCGGACTCTCCCGTGCTGGTGTCCTGTGCGGGGCGCACTGATGCCGGTGTACATGCCTGCGGTCAGGTGGTGCATTTCGACACCCAGGCCGTGCGTTCGATGAAGGCATGGGTCATGGGGGCCAATATCAACCTGCCCCATGACATCAGCGTCAGTTGGGCTCAGGAAATGCCCGCGCATTTCCATGCGCGGTTCAAGGCCATAGCCCGGCGTTATCGCTATGTGATCTACAACGATCAGATCCGTCCGGCTCATCTCAATGAAGAGGTCACCTGGAATCATCGCCCCCTGGATACCGAGCGCATGGCCCAGGCCGCACAGTTTCTGTTAGGCACCCATGATTTCAGTGCCTTTCGGGCGGGGCAGTGCCAGGCCAAGTCGCCGATCAAGGAGATTCATCACCTGCGGGTGACCCGGCACGGCAAGATGATCGTCCTGGACATTCGTGCCAGTGCCTTCCTGCATCACATGGTGCGCAATATTGCCGGGGTCTTGATGACCATTGGTGCCGGCGAGCGCCCGGTGGAGTGGGCGCGGGAAGTACTGGAGAGTCGGGTTCGCCGCGCGGGCGGGGTCACCGCCCATCCTTTTGGCCTGTACCTGGTTCAGGTCGAGTACAAGGACGAGTTTGCGCTGCCAGAGCGCTACATCGGGCCACATTTCCTTACCGGTTGGCCTGAACTTGACGGCTGACGCCCGGAAAAGCATTTGCTACCATCCGGAACTTTCCGAATTTGCCCCCGAGGTTCACACGACATGTCAGCTGTTCGCAGCAAGATTTGCGGGATTACCCGCATAGAAGACGCGTTGGCGGCCGTGGAGGCGGGGGCTGACGCCATTGGTCTGGTGTTCTATGCCAAAAGTCCGCGGGCGGTGTCGGTGCAACAGGCGCGCGCGATCATTGCCGCCTTGCCGCCGTTCGTGACCACGGTCGGGCTGTTCGTCAATGCCAGTCGTTGCGAGCTGGGGGAGATCCTCGATGCCGTACCGCTGGATCTGCTGCAGTTTCACGGCGATGAGTCGGCGTCCGATTGCGCCGGCTATCACCGTCCCTATATCAAGGCGCTGCGGGTCAAGGCCGGAGATGATATTGCCGCGGCCTGCCTGGCGTATCCGCAGGCCAGCGGAATTCTGCTGGATACCTATGTCGAGGGCGTGCCGGGGGGAACTGGCGAGGCTTTTGACTGGTCACTGGTTCCTCGGGAAGTGAGCAAGCCGATCATCCTGGCCGGCGGCCTCAGTGCGGAGAACGTTGCCCAGGCCATTGCCCAGGTTCGTCCTTATGCGGTGGATGTCAGCGGCGGAGTCGAGCAGGGCAAGGGCATCAAGGATCCGGCCAAGATCCGGGCATTTATGCAGGCCGTGCGTCGCAGCAGTGAGTCGATGTGACGGCTGGCAGTCTGCCGCCGTCCATAACACCACTGTACAAAACAGGCAGGCGTCGCCTTCAGGCGAGGCCGGAATCGAGTGGCAACCGCTCTATTGCGGGTTGTCGGGATGGCTGAGGAACGTTTCGTTGCAGGCAGGTCGAGCCCGGTGCTGACCGCGGTAGCGAAGTGAACATCGCCGCACACATGAATTTAGCTCAAGGGCATACGCGGGGTTGCGAACCAGAGCGTTCGGGCCGCCGGTACTGGAGAAAGAAAGCATGAGCAACTGGTTAGTAGACAAACTGATCCCTTCGATCATGCGTTCCGAGGTGAAGAAAAGCTCGGTGCCTGAAGGTCTGTGGCACAAGTGCCCGTCCTGCGAGGCGGTGCTTTATCGTCCGGAGCTGGAAAAGACCCTGGATGTTTGCCCCAAGTGCAATCACCACATGCGTATCGGCGCGCGGGCGCGCATCGACATCTTCCTGGATGCCGAGGGGCGTGCCGAGCTGGGCGCCGATCTGGAGCCAGTGGATCGCCTGAAGTTTCGTGACGGCAAGAAGTACAAGGACCGCCTGACCGCGGCACAGAAGCAGACTGGCGAGAAGGACGCGCTGATTTCCATGAGCGGCACCCTGCTGGGCATGCCGGTGGTGGTCTCGGCCTTTGAGTTCTCCTTCATGGGCGGCTCCATGGGGGCGATCGTCGGCGAGCGTTTCGTTCGTGCGGCCAACTACGCCCTGGAAAACCGTTGCCCGATGATCTGCTTCTCCGCCTCCGGTGGTGCGCGGATGCAGGAAGCGCTGATTTCCCTGATGCAGATGGCCAAGACGTCCGCGGTGCTGGCGCGCCTGCGCGAAGAGGGCATTCCCTTCGTCTCCGTGCTGACCGACCCGGTCTACGGCGGGGTATCCGCCAGCCTGGCCATGCTGGGTGACGTGATTGTCGCCGAGCCCAAGGCCCTGGTGGGCTTTGCCGGTCCGCGGGTCATCGAGCAGACCGTGCGGGAAAAACTGCCCGAGGGCTTCCAGCGCAGTGAGTTCCTCCTGGAGCATGGGGCGATCGACATGATCATTTCCCGTCAGGAGTTGCGTCCGCGTCTGGGCAACCTGCTGGCTCAACTGATGGGGCTGCCGACGCCCGAGTTTGTCGCGGCACCCGTTGAACCTATTGTGGTTCCGCCGGCTCCAGCAAACCTATGACCCAGCGCACCCTGGGCGATTGGCTCGCCTACCTTGAGCAGTTGCACCCTTCAGCCATCGACATGGGGCTGGAGCGCTCGCAACAGGTAGTGGCCCGGATGGGGCTGGGCAAGCCGGCGCCTCGGGTGATCACGGTCACCGGAACCAACGGCAAGGGTTCTACCTGTGCCTTTGTCGCCTCCCTGCTGCGAGCCCAGGGCTTGCAGGTAGGGGTCTACAGCTCACCGCACCTGCTGCGTTACAACGAGCGGGTGCAGATCAATGGTCTTGAGGCTTCCGATCAGCAGCTGTGTGAAGCCTTTGCGGCGGTAGAGGCGGGACGCGGTGACACTTCCCTGACCTATTTCGAAATGGGCACGCTGGCGGCGTTCTGGCTGTTCCAGCGGGCGGCGCTGGATGCGGTGGTGCTGGAGGTTGGTCTGGGCGGGCGCCTGGATGCGGTCAATCTGGTGGATGCCGACCTGGCGCTGGTGACCAGCATTGGTGTCGATCATATCGAGTACCTGGGGGACTCCCGGGAGTCGGTGGCCTTTGAGAAGGCCGGGATCTTTCGTGCCGGTGCACCCGCGTTGTGTGGCGACCTGAATCCGCCACAACCGCTGCTGGATAAGGCGCGGGAGCTGGGGTGTCCGTTTTTCCTTCGGGGGCGGGATTTCGATCTGGCGCTGACCGAAGAGCATTGGCAGTGGCGCGGTCTGGATGCCCAGGGTCATCAGGTCGAGCTGCGGGATCTGCCGCTGCTCGATCTGCCCATGGAGAACGCGGCACTGGCCTTGCAGGCTTACCTGCTTACCGGGTTGCCCTGGCAGCCTGAGCAGATTGGCGCGGCTCTGCAGCAGACCCGGGTGACCGGTCGTCTGGATCGTCGGCAGATCGAATGGCAGGGCAAGCGCCTGAACCTGCTGCTGGATGTGGGGCACAACCCCCACGCCGCGCAGTATCTGGCCGAGCGCCTGGCACGTCGACCGCTGAACGGTCGGCGCCTGGCGGTATTTGGCCTGCTGGCGGACAAGGATCTGCCGGGGGTGGTGGGGTGTCTGCAGTCTTCGGTCCAGAGCTGGGCGGTGGCACCGCTGGATTCGCCCAGGGCGCGCCCGGCGCAGGATCTGCAGGTCGCGCTGGAGAGCCTTGGCGCTTCGGTAGCGTCCTACGCCAGTGTTGCAGCGGCATTGGAAGCGCAATGCGCGCAAGCGACCGCGGATGATGAAATTCTGCTGTTCGGATCTTTTTATTGTGTCGCCGAGGCGCTTGAGTGGCTCGCCCGGCGCTCCACGGAGGAAGCTGCACATGGCAATGCTGGATAACGTCTACAAGCAGCGAATGGTTGGAGCACTGGTGTTGGTGGCCTTGGCCGTGATCTTCCTGCCGATGCTGTTTTCGCGCGAGGATGAGCAGCGCCACGTAGCAGTTGAGGCGCCACCTGTGCCGCAGGCCTCGGCCATGCCGCAGGTTCAGGTTGAGCCGGTGGTGGTTCCCGAGCCCAAGGCCTTGCCTCAGGAGCCGGTGCCTGTCGAGGAGCCGGTGGTGCAGCAGGTTGCGCCTTCCATGCCGATTGCCCCGAGTGCGCCGGCGGTGGCTCCGGCGCCTGCAGTGGCGAGCAAACCGGTGCCAAAGCCTGCGCCTGCGCCTGCGCCTGCGCCGACCCCGGCGCCAGCCCAGCCGATTGCCGCCGCCAAGCCTGACACCAGTCAGAGCCGGATCGATGCCAATGGCCTGTCTATCAGCTGGTCGGTGCAGCTGGCCAGCCTGTCGAGCCGGGAAGGTGCGGAAAACCTGCAGAAAACCCTGCGCAGTCAAGGCTATAACGCATATATCCGTTCCGCCGAAGGCAAGAACCGGGTATTCGTCGGGCCGCTGATCGAGCGGGCCGAGGCTGATCGTCTGCGTGACCTGTTGGGTCGTCAGCACAACCTCAAGGGGTTTGTGGTGCGCTTCCAGCCGGAGCGTGGCTGAGGCTATCTGGCTGATTTCAAAAGCACAGTGAATCGCAGCTTACCGACAGCCAAGCGCTCTGTTAAAATGCGCCGCCTTATCCGTCTGTAGGCTGCACTGTGCCATTTACCTGGGTTGACTGGGCGATCGTTGCAATAATCGCCATCTCCGCTTTGATCAGCTTGAGCCGCGGTTTCGTCAAAGAAGCCTTGTCGTTGCTTACCTGGATCATCGCAGGAGTCGTTGCCTGGATGTTTGGTGGCTCACTGTCCGAGTACCTCGGCGGTTATATCGAAACTCCCTCGGCTCGCGTGATCGCGGGCTGCGCAATCATGTTTGTCGCCACCTTGCTGGTGGGGGCAATGGTCAACTATCTCATCGGCGAATTGATTCGCGTCACCGGCCTCTCCGGGACCGATCGATTCCTCGGCATGGCCTTCGGCGCGGCGCGTGGCGCGCTGCTGGTGGTCGTGGCAGTCGGGCTCTTGAGCCTGGGGCCGGTACAGCAGGATTCCTGGTGGCAGCAGTCGCGGCTGGTGCCACAATTTCTATTGGTTGCAGACTGGTCCAAGAACCTCATCCTGGGGTGGAGCAGTCAGTGGCTGGCCAGCGGTATCAGCGTACCCGCTGAAATACCGTTCAAGGAGCACCTCTTACCGGCCAAAACGCCTCAGTAAGATGGGTTCAGTTCAGTTTCATTAAGTAGGGGTTGCGTCGCATGTGTGGCATCGTCGGTATCGTCGGTAAGTCGAACGTCAATCAGGCGCTGTATGACGCGCTAACCGTCCTCCAGCACCGCGGCCAGGACGCTGCCGGTATCGTGACCAGCCATGATGGCCGGTTATTCCTGCGCAAGGACAATGGCCTGGTGCGTGATGTGTTCCAGCAAAGGCACATGCAGCGCCTGGTGGGTCACATGGGTATCGGTCATGTGCGTTATCCAACCGCGGGCAGCTCGACCTCGGCCGAGGCCCAGCCGTTCTACGTCAACTCGCCTTATGGCATCACCCTGGCGCACAACGGCAACCTGACCAATGTTGAACAATTGGCCAAGGAGATCTACGAGTCCGACCTGCGCCACGTCAACACCAACTCCGACTCCGAAGTGTTGCTCAACGTGTTCGCTCACGAGCTGGCCCAGCGCGGCAAGCTGCAACCGACCGAGGAAGACGTGTTTGCTGCGGTGACTGACGTGCACAACCGTTGCGTCGGTGGTTACGCGGTGGTGGCCATGATCACCGGTTACGGCATCGTCGGTTTCCGTGATCCCCACGGCATCCGCCCGATCGTTTTCGGCCAGCGTCATACCGACGAGGGCGTGGAATACATGATCGCCTCGGAAAGCGTTTCCCTGGATGTATTGGGCTTTACCCTGATTCGCGACCTGGCTCCGGGCGAAGCGGTCTACATCACTGAAGAAGGCAAGCTCTACACCCGCCAGTGCGCGACCAATCCGCAGCTCACTCCATGCATCTTCGAACACGTCTACCTGGCCCGTCCCGACTCGATCATCGACGGTGTCTCGGTGTACAAGGCGCGGCTGCGCATGGGCGAGAAGCTGGCCGAGAAGATCCTGCGCGAGCGTCCGCAGCACGATATCGACGTGGTGATTCCGATTCCCGACACCAGCCGTACCGCCGCGCTGGAGCTGGCCAACCACCTGGGGGTCAAGTTCCGCGAAGGTTTCGTCAAGAACCGCTACATCGGCCGTACCTTCATCATGCCGGGCCAGGCAGCGCGGAAAAAATCCGTGCGCCAGAAGCTCAATGCCATTGAGCTGGAGTTCCGCGGCAAGAACGTGATGCTGGTGGACGACTCCATCGTTCGCGGGACCACCTGCAAGCAGATCATCCAGATGGCCCGTGAAGCCGGCGCGAAGAACGTCTACTTCTGCTCGGCGGCTCCGGCAGTTCGTTACCCGAACGTCTACGGCATCGACATGCCTAGCGCCCACGAGTTGATTGCTCACAATCGCTCGACCCAGGACGTGGCTGACCTGATCGGCGCTGACTGGCTGATCTATCAGGACCTGCCGGACCTGATCGAGGCGGTCGGTGGCGGCAAGATCAAGATCGAGAACTTCGACTGCGCGGTGTTCGACGGCAAGTACGTCACCGGCGACGTCGACGAGGCCTATCTGAACAAGATCGAGAACGCTCGCAACGATGCGTCCAAGGCCAAGACCCAGGCGGTCAGCGCCATCATCGATCTGTACAACAACTGATCCAGAGCATTTAAGAAGACATTAGGAGTAGGCGGCATGAGTCAGGATTGGGATGCCGGTCGGCTGGACAGCGACCTTGAAGGCGTAGCGTTCGATACCCTGGCGGTGCGCGCCGGCCAGCACCGTTCGCCGGAAGGCGAGCACGGTGATCCGATGTTCTTCACGTCCAGCTATGTGTTCCGTACAGCCGCCGACGCGGCTGCACGGTTCGCCGGCGAAGTGCCGGGCAACGTCTATTCGCGTTACACCAACCCTACGGTGCGCTCGTTCGAAGAGCGCATCGCGGCGCTGGAAGGCGCTGAACAGGCGGTCGCCACGGCCACCGGCATGGCGGCCATTCTCTCGGTGGTCATGAGTCTGTGCAGTGCCGGCGATCACGTACTGGTATCGCGCAGCGTGTTCGGCTCGACCATCAGCTTGTTCGAGAAGTACTTCAAGCGTTTTGGTGTTGAAGTCGATTACGTGCCCCTGGCGGACCTGTCCGGGTGGGATGCGGCGGTCAAGAGCAACACCAAGCTGCTGTTTGTCGAATCCCCCTCCAATCCGCTGGCCGAGCTGGTGGATATCGCCGCCTTGGCTGAACTGGCGCATGCCAAGGGTGCGATGCTGGTGGTCGACAACTGCTTCTGCACCCCGGCCCTGCAGCAACCCTTGAAGCTGGGCGCGGACGTGGTGGTGCATTCGGCCACCAAGTTCATCGACGGCCAGGGTCGTTGCATGGGGGGCGTGGTCGCTGGACGCAGCCAGCAGATGAAAGAAGTGGTGGGCTTTCTGCGCACTGCGGGGCCGACCCTGAGTCCGTTCAATGCCTGGATCTTCCTTAAGGGCCTGGAAACCCTGAGTCTGCGGATGCGTGCCCACTGTGCCAATGCTCTGGCCCTGGCGCAGTGGCTTGAGCAGCAGGACGGTGTCGAGAAGGTGCACTACGCCGGTCTTGCCAGCCACCCGCAACACGAACTGGCCAAGCGTCAGCAGCGTGGTTTCGGTGCGGTGGTGAGCTTCGAGGTCAAGGGTGGCAAAGAGGGCGCCTGGCGCTTTATCGATGCCACTCGGCTGATTTCGATCACCGCCAACCTGGGTGACAGCAAAACCACCATCACCCATCCGAGCACCACATCCCACGGCCGCCTGGCGCCGCAGGAACGTGAGGCGGCCGGTATTCGCGACAGTCTGATCCGTATTGCGGTCGGCCTGGAGGACGTGGCTGATCTGCAGGCCGACCTGGCTCGTGGGTTGGCAGCCTTGTGATCGAGTTGTCCACGCCTCAGGGTGGCGGCAACGGACGTGTTGCGCTGGTGACTGGTGCGGCACGGGGCATTGGCCTGGGCATCGCTGCCTGGCTGATCAGCGAAGGCTGGCAGGTGGTGCTGACCGATGTGGATCGGGAGCGCGGCTCCAAGGTGTCCAGGGTGATGGGCGAGAATGCCTGGTTCATCACCATGGATGTAGCGGATGAGGAGCAGGTGGCGCAGGGCGTGGCCGAGGTGCTGGGGCAGTTCGGGCGCCTGGACGCTCTGGTGTGCAACGCCGCGGTGGCTGATCCGCACAACATCACTTTGGAAAGCCTGGATCTGGCTTACTGGAATCGGGTGCTGGCGGTGAATCTCGGTGGTCCCATGCTGCTGGCCAAGCATTGCGCGCCGTATCTGCGCGCCCATGGCGGTTCCATCGTCAATCTGGCGTCGACCCGGGCTCGGCAATCGGAGCCCGATAGCGAAGCCTATGCGGCCAGCAAGGGCGGTCTGTTGGCCCTGACCCATGCCCTGGCCATCAGTCTGGGGCCGGAGATCCGGGTCAATGCCGTGAGCCCTGGCTGGATCGACGCGCGTGATCCCGCGGTGCGGCGTGCCGAGCCCTTATCCGATGCCGATCACGCCCAGCATCCTGCGGGCAGGGTAGGGACGGTGGAGGATGTGGCGTCCATGGTGGCCTGGCTGCTGTCGCGTAATTCGGGTTTTGTCACCGGCCAGGAGTTTGTGGTGGACGGTGGCATGACCAAGAAAATGATTTATCAGGCCTAGGGCTGCGCCAGGCTTTAAGCGGCAAGTGGGTAGTGCGGTTGCGTGCCAGCCGCTTTTTTCTTGCAGCTGACAGTTGGGCGCTTCCGCTGTTTTTTAAAAAAACTTCAAGCCTGCTATTGACTTAGCTTCGTTACCTGCGTAAATTTCGCGGCCTCAGCGAAGCAAAGGGTGATTAGCTCAGCCGGGAGAGCATCTGCCTTACAAGCAGAGGGTCGGCGGTTCGATCCCGTCATCACCCACCATTCCTGAGTGTCTTTCGCAAGAAAGACGGAAGCTTCCACGGAAGCCTCCAACCGACGCGCAGCGGTAGTTCAGTCGGTTAGAATACCGGCCTGTCACGCCGGGGGTCGCGGGTTCGAGTCCCGTCCGCTGCGCCATATTTTCCAAGCCAGGCTCGCCTGGTTTGAGATCGAAAAGCCTCGAAGCTCTTCTTTCAGACGATTTAAACGATTCACATGGACGCAAGTCCAAGCGATACGCAGCGGTAGTTCAGTCGGTTAGAATACCGGCCTGTCACGCCGGGGGTCGCGGGTTCGAGTCCCGTCCGCTGCGCCATATCAGCCTCAAGGACCACTGAACGCCTTGAAGCAACGAAGCAGGCTACAGACTTGATTCGCATCGATAGCAAAGGCCCTGGTCGAAAGACCGGGGTTTTTTGTTTTCGGAATTTGCCTTTTTGCAATACCTGTTGTTTGAGCATAAAAAACCGCCTGTTCGGCGGTTTTTTTGTGGCTGCGAAAAACTCGGGCTATCAGAAGCCAAGCTTGTCGCGAAGGCTGTAGTACCAGGCGCCCAGGGCGGTGAATGGCGTGCGCAGCAGCTGACCGCCAGGGAAGGGGTAGTGGGGCAGGTCGGCGAAAGCGTCAAAGCGCTCTGCCTGGCCGCGCAAGGCTTCGGCCAGCACTTTGCCCGCCAAGTGGGTATAGGTCACGCCGTGGCCGCTGCAGCCTTGGGAGTAGTAGATGTTGTCGCCCAGGCGGCCCACCTGGGGCAGGCGCGACAAGGTCAGCAGGAAGTTGCCGGTCCAGGCGTAGTCGATCTTGACGTTTTTCAGTTGCGGGAACGCCTTGAGCATCTTCGGTCGGATGATCGCTTCGATGTTGGCCGGGTCGCGAGCGCCGTAGACCACGCCGCCGCCGAAAATCAGGCGCTTGTCGCCGCTGAGGCGGTAATAGTCCAGCAGGTAGTTGCAGTCTTCGACGCAGTAGTCCTGAGGGAGCAGGCTGGCTGCCAGTTCGTCGCCCAGGGGCTCGGTAGTGATCACCTGAGTGCCGCAAGGCATGGATTTGGCGGCCAGTTCCGGGATCAGATTGCCCAGGTAGGCGTTGCCGGCGACGATGATGAACTTGGCGCGGACTTTACCCTGTGGAGTATGGACGACGGGATTGGCCCCACGCTCGATGCGTACTGCCGGGGATTGTTCATAGATGGTGCCACCCAGGGATTCTACGGCCGCCGCTTCGCCCAGTGCCAGGTTCAGCGGGTGGATGTGGCCGCCGCTCATGTCGAGCATGCCGCCCTTGTATTGATCACAAGCCACGACTTCGCGAATCCGTCGCTCGTCCAGCAATTCCAGTTGAGTGTGGCCGTAGCGCTCCCACAGGCGCTTCTGCGACTCCAGGTGGCCCATCTGCTTGCTGGTCAGTGCAGCGAACACGCCGCCGTCTTTCAGGTCGCACTGGATCTGGTACTTGGCTACCCGCTCGCGAATGATCCGGCCGCCCTCGAACGCCATTTGTCCCAACAGTTGTGCTTGCTTGGGTCCGACACTGCGCTCGATCACGTCGATGTCGCGGCTATAGCTGTTGACGATCTGTCCGCCATTGCGCCCGGAGGCACCAAAGCCGACCTTGGCAGCTTCCAGCACTGTTACGCGAAAGCCGTTTTCCAGGAGAAACAGGGCGCTGGACAGACCGGTGTAACCCGCACCGATCACGCAGATATCGGTTTCCACTTCGCCTTGCAGCAGCGGGCGTTCCGGAGCTGCATTGGCGGATGCGGCGTAGTAGGACTGTGGGTAGGGAATATGCGCCATCCTGCGACCTCATGTGTTTAATATATTTTACGAGTGCGTCGATGCTACCTGAGTTGTAAAAGCGCTACCAGACAGAAGGAAAAACTTCTTCCGGGCGCCGAAATTAAAAAATTCGCATATTCATAGGCTTAGCTGCAAAAAAGGTGTTGACACCCCTTTGGAATTCCGTAGAATGCCGCCTCACAGCAGGCACGTAGCTCAGTTGGTTAGAGCACCACCTTGACATGGTGGGGGTCGTTGGTTCGAGTCCAATCGCGCCTACCAAACAAAATCCGCTCTGCTGGGCGGTCTAAAAGGGGTTCATCGAGAGGTGAACCCCTTTTTTGTTTTGTGCGTTTTTTACGGCGCCGCAAACCCGTTCAGTGCCTCGCTGCACTTCCGGTCTTCCTCTTATGGCGCTGATGATGGTGAAGGCAGTTTGAGGGCGCAGGCCGGGTTGGGGATGAAGCGTCAGGGCATTTGGCAGAACGCCTATCCATTCTTGATCAGCGGCTTGGCGATGTTGCTGGCTGCTCGTCGCATCAGTTCCTTCGGTGCATTCTGAGAGGCCTTTTCATGCAGCGCCCATCCTGGCGTTTGTGGATTGTCCTGTGGGTTGATCCACCCGTTTCTATGCCGTTGATTATCGGCCGCTCTCGAAGCGTTGGAGCTCGGGTTGCTCATACTCCTGTTGGTCGTCGCCTTCAAAGGTTCTGCTGTTTGTCGTTGGCGCTGTTGCAAGCGCCCGTCCTGCTGCGGCGTCGGTTACCGGGCGGGTTGAAGATCTTTTACGTGCGCTCTGGTCTTTTCAGCGCTGTGCTCGTCAGTTCCGCGCCTGGGAGTCGTGGTCAGGCACGACTCTCCGGGGAGGGATGATCAGTTCTGAGGAGTGAACCTGTCGCCGTGGAAGCTGCGCACCGGGTTGCCGCGCTCCACGCGATGGTGGGCATCGCGGCGTTGCAGGCGCAGCGCCTCGGCAGATTGCTGTTGCCGTTCAGCCAGGCGTTGCAGAATCAGTAGGCGCGCAACGCGCTTGTTGTCGTGCTGGCTGCGTTCTGACTGCACTTTCACGCTGATGCCACTGGCCAGGTGTGTGGCGCGCACCGCGGAGTCCGTGGTGTTCACGTGTTGCCCGCCCGGACCTGATGCACGCATGGCTTCAAAGCGGATGGCGCTGTCCATGCTGTCCTCTTGAGCCTTGAACAGTTGGCCGGCGAAATACCAGTTCTTGCGTTTGTGTCCGGGGCGATAAGGGCTCTTGCAGGTCCAGAGCAGGGTGCCGGTCCAGCGTTCGGCCAGTCCCGCAGCCTGTTCCCCATCAAGGCTGACCAGTACCGACCTGCAGGTGCCGCGGCCCTGGCCGGCCACCTGCTCGACGAGGCTGGCGCGCACGTTTTGTGCCTCGGCTTCGCGATACAAGAGTTGCAGGGCCCTGGTCACCGCCAGTTCGCACTCGACGGGTCCTTGAGCGGAAGACAGCTGTAACAGCAGCATCAGCAGCACCCCCGGCGTTTGTAGGTCAGCACCGGCTTGAGCCGCGCGATGATCTGCACCAGGCCGGCATCCCTCAGGCTGCCGACCACGCTGTCGATGCTCTTGTAGGCTTCGGGGGCTTCCTCGTACATCAATCCGCGGTCTTCGCAGATCACCCGGCTGCCCAGTTGAGTGCGCTTGAGCTGGTCGAAGCTGAAGCGCGCCGCCAGCCTGCCCTTGCAATCGCTGCGCAGCCATTTGCGCCCGGCGCCGTGGGCCAGGGAGTAGAGGCTGGCAGTGGCCGGTATCGGATGAACCAGATAGCTGTAGTCGCCCCTGGAGCCTGGGATGACCACCGGCCCCTGGTCCGACGGCGTAGCGCCCTTGCGATGCAGCCAGCCCGTAACACCGTCGACATTGGCTGGCGATACCAGGTTGTGGTTGATGTCCAGTATCGAGCGTCCCTTGGCCCGCAGGTTGTACAGCAGGCGTTCGGCGATCAATCGCCGGTTGGCCTCGGCGAAGCGCAGGGCGGCGTCGTGCTCTTGCAAGTACTGGGCGCCGGCGGCACTGGCCATTACCAGGCCGTTGTGCCCGTGCTGGTCCACATGACGCCGCAGGATGGCTTCTCCCAGGCCCCGGGAGCCGCTATGCACCAGCAGCAACAAGGCTTTGGGATTCAGCTCCAGGGCCTGCAGGGCGCTGGCGTCGTACACCTGATCGAGCTGTTGCAGCTCGGCGAAGTGATTGCCGCCACCGATGGTGCCCAGTGAGTGTTCATGACCGTTGATGGGCAGTCCCAACTGCGCTCGCTCTTCATCCCACTGTTCATCCAGAGGGAGGTCGATGTTGCCGATTTTCTTCTCCAGCTTGTCGAGGTTGAGGCGGCTGCTGGAGAGGTCGGTTTGCCACAGCGTCATGCCGCAGCCGATGTCGTTGCCCACCAGGGCCGGGTAGGCCATCTCGGTGGAAAAGAATGCTGCTCCCACGGGGTAGCCTCGGCCTGGGTGCAGGTCCGGCATGCCGACCACCTGGCGCATGCCGGGCAGTTGAGCGGTGGTTTGCAGTTGTTGGAGCGCTTTATCTTCGATCCAGGTGGTGTCTGAGGCGATCAGTGAGACGCCGTTCGACAAATGACGGATGCAAGTGTCCATGTCCAATTCCTGATTGGAAAAAAATAGTCAGGTAGTGGCAGGACGAAGCGGGATTAAGCGAAGGCGCTAGCGGGTAGCGGATACAGCGTTTAAACCAGGCACGTCCTGCAAGGGGTGATCAGCTGTTGCATGGTGGATCTCCTTGGCAAAAGTGTGGGAAGGGGCGCGAAGGTTAAACCTTCGGCTGGACCATGACAATGGGGAGTCCCGAATAAACAACGCCGGCCCTTGTGGCGGGGCCGTTAAAGCCATGGCCTGGGAGAGCGAGGCCGTTGCTGCAGGCCTTGGTTGAGGGCGGTCAGGATGGCGCTTGCCTTGCAGTAGGTTTTTTCTTCTGTCTGACGCCTTTTTTCTGTCGCCTGAGCGATACTCTCGCGTTTTATGGACGAGGTGGCAGCATGCGGGTGTTGATGGCGGTGATGGTTGCGGTTTTGTTGGCCGGCTGTGCGGGTTCCATCATGGACGACGCTCGGGCCAGAACGCCCAACAAAACCCTGAGCTCGGCCAAGGCCGATCAACTGGTGGCGCAGTGCGTACAGTTCGCCTGGCAGGATGAAGCGGTTTTCGGTGTTGATGCTGCGGCTTATCTGCAGCCGGGCAAGGGCGGTGGCTACACGGTGTATACCCGCGCCGCCGAATCCTTCGTGGACATCAAGGTCGAGCCTTCTGGAACCGCCGTTCACTACTACGCAGTCGAGGACAGCGCGGTCTCGAAGCGCCGTCTCGCGGCGTTGGCAACCTGCCTATAGACAATGGATGGCTTCAGGTGTTTTTCAGGACGAACCCGGCAATGGCCGGGTTTGTTTTTTCTGCTGGGCGCTTTTTCGGTGTTAGTTGGGCTGTTTGGGGTTTTTCATAAAGTGAAAGAACAAGTCCTGCTGTAGAAAAGCGTGTAATACATTGACTCTTCAAGTTGTCAGTTCAAATCGGAAAGTCCAGGGTTTAATAGGGCTGGCGCCGGCTTTTGCATATTGTCCTGATTGGTTAGTTTGCGGGTGCGTGAAACAAGTCGATAAAAGTGCGCTAAGTTAAAGGTGCTCAACGAGGAGCGAACTTAATTAATCAATGGAGTGAAAGATATGAATAAGCCACAAGCTCAACTTAAACATGGTCGCATCGTGTCGCCTTCCAGTCGTGGCTCGGTCGCGGTGGAACTGGGGCTGCTGGGGACCTGGCAGGTGAATGAGATGGAAGGGGGGAAAAACTTCCCGTCCCTGGTCGCCGGTCCCTTCCCGAAACCCTACGACAGCGATGTGGCAAGCGCCGTACCACCCGCAGACGGCCATATTCTCAGCGGTGGCAAGGTTGATGAGCGCGACTGCATCAACTTCACCAACGATGAGATGTCGAAGAAGCTCAACCGTGCATTCAACTGGCCGCTGCTCAGTGTCGATCCGGGTCAGGTCTTTCGCGTGCAGTGGGAATACACCGCGCCTCACGTCACCCGTGGTTACAGCTGGTTCATCACCAAAGATGGCTGGGACCCGAAGCAGCGTATCAGCCGTGCACAACTGGAGCCCCAGGCTTTTTATCAGGACTTTTATACTGAAGTCCCGTTCGACAAGTTTGGTTCGGTGCTCAAGGCCAAGACCCATCATGAAGTTGTACTGCCGAAAAACAAGAAAGGCCATCATGTTGTGGTGTTGGTGTGGATAGTTGCCAATACCGGCAATGGGTTCTATCAGGCGTTTGATCTGGACTTCAAGTAAGTTGCAGGCTTGCAAAGTTATTTATCCGTTCTCAAGGATTAGAACATGAATAAAATCGACTTCACATCGATCAAGAGTCAGCCCGCGGATGCCGCATCCCTAATGCCGAGCATTGCCGGCAAGAAGATCCTCATGGGCTTCTGGCACAACTGGGCCGCCGGTCCCGCTGATGGTTACCAGCAGGGACAGTTTGCCAATCTCAATCTGTTGGATGTGCCCAAGGAATATAACGTGGTGGCGGTAGCCTTCATGAAGGGGCACGGCATTCCTACGTTCAAGCCTTACAACCTGTCGGATGAAGAGTTCCGGCGTCAGGTGGGCGTGCTCAACAGCCAGGGGCGGGCGGTGCTGATCTCCCTGGGCGGTGCCGATGCGCATATCGAATTGCACAAGGGCAACGAGCAACCCCTGGCCAGCGAGATCATCCGCCTGGTCGAGACTTACGGTTTCGATGGCCTGGATATCGATCTGGAGCAGAGCGCTATCGACTTCGCTGACAACAAGAGCGTGTTGCCGGCCGCGCTGAAGCTGGTGAAGGATCATTACGCCGGCCAGGGCAAGCACTTCATCATCAGCATGGCGCCCGAGTTTCCGTACCTGACCAGCAATGGCAAATACGTGGCGTACCTGCAGGCCCTGGAGGGCTACTACGACTTTGTCGCGCCGCAGTATTACAACCAGGGGGGCGATGGGCTCTGGGTACAGGAGGCCAATGGCGGGCAGGGGGCGTGGATCGCCCAGAACAACGACGCAATGAAGGAGGACTTTCTGTTCTACCTGACCGACAGCCTGGCCTCGGGTACCCGTGGCTACACCCGGATTGCCGCGGACAAGCTGGTGATCGGTTTGCCGAGCAACGTCGATGCGGCAGCCACCGGTTATGTCATCGAGCCTGCGGCGTTGAACAATGCGTTCAAGCGTTTGCAGGAGAGTGGGCACGCCATCAAGGGCTTGATGACCTGGTCGGTGAACTGGGATGCCGGAATCAATCGGCAGGGCGTGCATTACGACTGGGAGTTCCGCAACCGTTATGCGCCGTTGATCCATGGCGATGGCGGCGAGCCGGAGAGGCCCGGGGCGCCGGGCAATCTGCTGGTGCAGGGGACCACTCGCAGCAGTGTCAGCTTGAGTTGGGGGGCTTCCGGCGGCCGGCGACCGGTGGAGTTCTATACCCTGTACCGCGATGGCAATGCGGTGGGCAAGACCGCGACTGCGGCCTATGAGGACAAGGGGCTGAATGCGGATACTCAGTACAGCTACTTCGTCACGGCCACAGACACTCAGGGCCGGGAATCCTTGCCCAGTCGCAGCCTGAGTGTCAGGACCGCGGGAGGCGTGGTCGACCCGAGCTTTCCCGAGTGGCGTACCAGCCAGCGCTATAGGAGGGAGGAGGGCGTGACTTATGAGGGCAATCGCTATCTCTGCCTTCAGGAGCACACCTCCAACCCGGGGTGGACGCCTTCCGTGGCATTCACGCTGTGGAGCAAGGTGCTGCTGGAGCGTCATGCTTGAGATCTAGAGGTCAGTGCCTGAGGGCATGATGGGGCGGTCCGCGCGGATGTTGTCGATCCGAATGCGGGCCGCTTTTTGGGTTTTTCCGGGGCTGCTCGGGTTGCCTCGTTGGTTGGTATCACGCCTGCGCAGACGCTGGTGCGGGTCATCGCCGCCGGTCTGTTGCCCCGCGTGAGCTTGGCTCAGTTGTAATCATTGGTAAGCGATGCTGCTTTTGGGCTTGGCTTGGTAGTAGGCTCGCGGCTCGATTACATGAGCAAGGAAAGCCCGCGATGTTTCAAATGAATAACCTGGTTCCGGAAATGCTGGTCAGTCATCTGGAGCGCAGCCTGTCTTTTTACCGCGATACCCTGGGTTTCAAGGTGGAGTATCAGCGTCCCGAACATTTCTTTGCCTTTCTTTCATTCAACGGCGGGCAATTGATGCTGGAACAGGATGACCGGGAGGAGTCGGAGTGGCGGGTAGGTCCCTTGCAGGCACCCTTTGGTCGCGGCATGAACCTGTCCATCGAGTGCCCGGATATTCGCCAGCTGGCGGCGTCGCTGAAGCAGGCCGGTATCGCCTTGCGCAGGGACATCCAGGAATGCTGGTATCGCCATGATGAGTTGCTGCATGGTGAATTGAACCTGCTGGTGCAGGATCCTGATGGCTACCTGCTGCGGTTTACCGAGGACTTGGGGTTCAAGCCGGTGGAGCCGTCAGCAGGCGCCTGACCGCTGTGCCCGGGGGCGACGCCTGCATTGCTGCGGCGCCGCGTGCCGGGAGGCAGCGGTAGGATGGGATGCCAGAAAGGGGCGTTAGTCAGTGGGTGACGAACATCCGGTGCGCGGGAATCTGCTGTGGCCGCTATCCATTGAGGACAGGCGAAGGTTCTGTGGGAGAAGCTCGGGTTGAACAAGGCACGCGCCACACCAGCCTTGGGGTGCAGGCGAGGAGCGGGTGCTGATTGTGTTCAAGGGGTTTCGCGCTTGTCCGGGGCAGTGAGTCCGGCCTGAATGCGTTGATAGATTTCTTCACGGTGTACCGCGACATTTTTTGGCGCGTTGATTCCGATGCGGACCTGTTGGCCGCTGACGCCGAGAATGGTGATCGTAATGTCGTCACCGATGTTTATGCTTTCACCGACTTTGCGGGTGAGTATCAGCATGATCTTCTCCTTGATAGCTTTGTAGGGCACCAGATTCAAACAGTGCAGAGGTCGGTCTTAGGTATAGATTAGTGCGAAGTTCCACTGAGTGGGTGCCTCTTTCTGACGCGCAGACGATCTATTAATTCCCAAGGCGCAACTATACAGAGGCAATAAATATCATTCTTCCTGTTTCGGCCTGATTTTGTGACGAGGTCTCTCGTGGCTGGAGTGCTAAAATCGCCGCCTCAGACTTTCTAGGGGTGGGTTGTGCGCACAGTAGCGATGATGATGGCGGTGTTGGCCTTGGCCGGATGCGGCGAAGGCAAACGGGTCGAAGCGAACAAGACCGCGGCAGCGCAGGTTCAACCGGTTCAGGCCTCCAGTGCACCGCAGTGGGATGTGCTGGTGGGCAGCGAGTTGCCTCAGGCGGTAAGCGATCTGACCGGCTGGCTGATCGAGCACGGGATCATTTCCAACGTGGTGACCGTTGAGGGCAAGCGCCTGGTGGTGGTCGGCCCGTTTGCTTCCCAGGCCGAAGCCGAGGCCAAGAAGAATGAAGTGATTGAAAAGCTGGTCAAGGCCAAGAAGCGCGATATCGACGTCACTGTCATCGAGCATCAAGCCGCGCAATAAACCTGTTTGCACAGGATCCAGGATCGCCCGCGTTCAGCGGGCGATCTGCTTTCAGCCACAGGCCTTGAGGTTGACCGCGCCGACGAATTCATTGCCGCGCCCCATGACGCAGGCCACGCTCTGATTGCGCTGGCGTTCCCAGTCTTGCACCGGGTAGGTCTTGTTCCAGGCTTCGAAGAGCTGTCGGTCCTGCTTGGACAGGCGCAGGCCGTACTGCTTGCTCATGTAGAAGTAGGTGCGGGCGATCATGCCGCGAATCGAAGGCCGGGGCATGACCTTCTTGGCCTTGAAGTCGACCTGGGTCAGGCACGAACCGTACTGGCCCGATTGCTCCGGCAGCCAGCCGAAGCTGAAATTGCTGCGGTCGCCATTCACTTCGCCAATGCTCGGTACCAGGTTGTGCAGGTCGGCTTCGGCGCGCTGATAGACCGCATCGGTGCGCGTGCAATTCTTGCGTCCGCCTTGCTGCCAGCACTGACGCTGATGGCCGATCTGCCAGGCCGGCACTATGTGTTCCCATTCGATGCGTTCGGCGCGCTTGGCGTTCTTGCGCGGTACATAGCCGCAGGCTGCCAGGTTCACCCGATTGCCGGTGTACTTGCAGCCGCAATAGAACTCGGTGGATTGGGGGGCATAGAGCTTCCAGGCGACTTTCTTGGCTTCGCTGAAGGTACGGGGCGCATCGGCTTGGGCGGTACAGGCGAGAAACAGCAACAGCAGGGCAAAACAACGAACACTCATTGACTCAGTCTTCCTTCGGCACAACCCAGAAAATCTGCACGCCGCCATCGTCGCGATAGGCGAGGGTGACGTTGTCGTTTTCGGCGATTTCTTCCAGCAGGCGCTCCCACTCGTCCTGAGGTTCGTCGGCGAGGCGGAAGATCAGCGCGGCCTTGGCTTTCTGTGCGGTGGGGGAGTTGATGATTTTCTGGATGCGTACACCCAGGCGTTCGTAGGAGCTGAGGGGTGTTTGAGTGTTGGCCACGGAACATTCCTTATTAAGCTGTACGTGCATACAGTATTTAACTGTAAGACATTTCGCAACTGCTTAAAATTCAAGAAGTTCCTCTGACAACGCTTTGCGCATTTGTCTCATGAGGCGGGCAGATATTTTTACTGGGAGGAAGGAGGCGGTATCGGGACCACCCGCCCGGGCGGGCGAGTGGTTGCAAAACCGCTCGACCGGGGCCGGTCGAGCGGGGTTCTGTCAGTATTCCCAGAACATGCGTTGCAGTTCCTTGCTGTCCTGAGTCTTGGTCAGGGCGACCATGGCCAGGATGCGGGCTTTCTGCGGGTTCAGGTCATGAGCCACGACCCAGTCGTACTTGTCGTCAGGCTGTTCGGCGTTGCGCAGCACGAAACCACCGGCATTGACGTGGGAAGAACGAATGATCTGTACACCGTTCTTGCGCAGTTCCTGCAGGGCAGGGACCACACGGGAAGACACCGAGCCATTGCCGGTGCCGGCGTGGATGATGGCTTTGGCGCCGCCCTGGGCCAGGGCCTTGTAGGCGGTGTCGCTGACGTTGCCGTAGCCGTAGGCGATTTCTACGTCAGGCAGGCTCTTGATGTTCTTGATGTCGAATTCCGAATCCATGGTGTGGCGCTTGGCCGGCAGGCGGAACCAGTAGGATTTGCCTTCCACCACCATGCCCAGCGGGCCCCATGGGCTCTTGAAGGCTTCAGTCTTGATGTTGATCATCTTGCTGACATCGCGACCGGACTGGATTTCGTCGTTCATGGTCACCAGTACGCCTTTGCCACGAGCATTCTTGCTACCGGCGACGGCGACGGCGTTGTACAGGTTGAGCATGCCGTCGGCCGACATCGCGGTGCCTGGGCGCATGGAGCCGACCACTACGATTGGCTTGTCGGTCTTTTCCACCAGGTTGAGGAAGTAGGCGGTTTCTTCCAGGGTGTCGGTGCCGTGGGTGATGACGATGCCATCAACGTCCTTGCTGTCGGCCAGTTCGGCAACGCGGCGACCCAGTTGCAGCAGGTTTTCGTTGGTGATGCTTTCCGAGGCGATCTGCATGACCTGCTCGCCACGCACGTTGGCCAGCTGGTTCAATTCCGGGATGCCGGCGATCAGTTGCTCGATGCCGACCTTGGCCGCCTGATAGGTGGCGCTGTTGGCTGCGCTGGCGCCGGCACCGGCGATAGTGCCGCCGGTGGCGAGGACCACGACGTTGGCGAGTTTCTGCTGGGTTTCAGCTTCTTTGGCCTGCAGGGCGGCAGGCAGAAGCAGGAGGAGGGCCAAAGCGCCCGGGGCGAAGGATTTGAAGGCAGATTTCATTATTTTCTCTCTAGTAGTGAGACGGTGCTGATGCAGGTTCATCTAGAAACACCACGGCGGCAGATCTGTTTGCGCCGAGGCAGCGAGGGTTGAGCAGGATCTGTACCAGCACTACCTTGGTCGGATAAGTATTTTAAGTTACTGATTTATATCAATTTTATTTCTGTTTATGGTCGCATTGAGTCAGGCGGCGTCCGGGTTTCCGAACATTTGTGCAGCGCCGTGTTCGGCAATCCGAAAGTGCTCGTCGCCGGTCCTGGCGCGGCTTCTTGCACTTTCATTAAAGAATGTTCTGCGGCGGTCGATGATCCTTCTAGGATTTTTCACCAGGAGTTCCCATGTCACTGTCAGTCGGATTTCCAGGGGCAGGAGCCATTCTGATCAATGGTAAGACCCCCGCAACCATCGATGCATTGAGCGACGCCACCGCCGAGCAGGCGTCTAGTGCGCTGGGCACCGACGAGTCGGGCGCTTTGCGGGTCGGTTCCAGCAAGCAGGCCGAACAGTCTGAAAGCGAAGGCTCAAGCGAAGACAACCACAGCATCGTGGTCAAGATGCTGCTAAAGCGCATGCAGGAACTGCAGCAGCAACTTCGGGAGCAGCAACAGCAACTGGCTGCCGCCCAGGCCGCCAACTACCCAACCCCCGAGGCCAAGCAGACGACAGTCATGGCCATTCAAGGGCAGATCGCCGAAACCAACGGTGCCTTGGCAGAGGTCTCGGGCAACCTGGTGCGGGAGTTGGCCAAGGAGTCGTCCTCCTCCGGTGGCCTGGTGAATACCACCGCCTGAACCATCAGCCTGTCCGGGCGCATTTTCCCGGGCAGGTCTTTCTCCAAGCGGCCGGCTGCGGATGGCTGCCCACTCTCTCTGATCGCACTTTGAACAGCGTTGACAAACTCTGGCGAGGTTCGCATAGTTCGTTTTACGCAAACGTTTGCGCGGTGCTCGGGAAGCGATGATCGTCTATCTTTCCGCGGCATGGCGCCGGCCAGCGCCGCTGGAAACCTGGTGGCCCCGCCGGGCGAACGCTGCTCACAATAATCATAAGATCGGAGTGAACCCATGAAGCTGCCCTTTGCTGGACGTCTACTCGCTGTCGCCGTTCTGGCCGCTGCATCCGCCGCCCTTCCTCTCTCTTCGGCTCTGGCCGACACCCCGCAGAAACCCAAGGTCGCCCTGGTCATGAAATCCCTGGCCAACGAGTTCTTCCTGACCATGGAAGACGGAGCCAAGGCTTATCAGAAAGAGCACTCCGGCGATTTCGACCTGGTGTCCAACGGCATCAAGGACGAAACCGATACCGCCAACCAGATCCGTATCGTCGAGCAGATGATTGTTTCCAAGGTCAACGCCCTGGTGATCGCGCCCGCCGACTCCAAGGCGATGGTGCCGGTGATCAAGAAGGCGGTGGACGCCGGGATCACGGTGATCAACATCGATAACCAGCTCGATCCCGGGGTGCTCAAGAGCAAGAACCTCAGCGTGCCTTTCGTCGGGCCCGACAACCGCAAGGGCGCACGCCTGGTGGGCGAGTACCTGGCCAAGCAGCTCAAGGCCGGGGATGAAGTCGGGATCATCGAAGGCGTCTCCACCACCACCAACGCGCAACAGCGCACCGCCGGCTTCAAGGACGCAATGGAGGCCGCGCAGATCAAGGTGGTGTCGCTGCAATCGGGCGATTGGGAGATAGACGCCGGCAACCGCGTCGCCTCGGCCATGCTCAGCGAGTATCCGAATCTCAAGGCATTGCTGGCCGGCAACGACAGCATGGCGGTAGGGGCTGTGTCCGCTGTGCGGGCCGCCGGCAAGGCGGGCAAGGTCCAGGTGGTGGGCTACGACAATATCAACGCCATCAAGCCGATGCTCAAGGATGGCCGGGTCCTGGCCACTGCCGATCAGTTCGCCGCCAAGCAGGCGGTGTTCGGTATCGAGACGGCGCTGAAGATCCTCAAGGGCGAGAAGGTCGACAGTGGTGCCAATGGCGTGATCGAAACTCCGGTTGAGCTGGTCACCAAGTAGTCGTTGCGACGGCACAACGGCGCTCACCCGCAAGGGTGAGCGCATGGAGAGTTTCCTATGTCAGTTTCCGCTGCGAACGCTGTCCTTTCGGTCAGCGGTATCGGCAAGACCTATGCACAACCGGTATTGACCGGCATCGACCTGACGCTGCTGCGCGGGGAGGTGCTGGCCCTGACCGGGGAAAACGGTGCCGGCAAGAGCACCCTGTCGAAGATTATCGGTGGCCTGGTCAGTCCGACCACCGGGCACATGCAGTTCAACGGGCAGGACTATCGCCCCGCGAGCCGCACCCAGGCCGAGGACCTGGGTGTCCGCATGGTCATGCAGGAGCTCAACTTGCTGCCAACCCTGTCGGTGGCCGAAAACCTGTTTCTCGACAACCTGCCCAGTAACGGCGGCTGGATCAGCCGCAAGCAACTGCGCAAGGCGGCGATCGAGGCCATGGCCCAGGTCGGCCTGGACGCCATCGATCCCGACACCCTGGTGGGTGAGTTGGGCATCGGTCACCAGCAAATGGTGGAGATTGCGCGCAACCTGATCGGCGACTGCCATGTGCTGATTCTCGATGAGCCCACGGCCATGCTCACGGCTCGCGAGGTGGAGATGCTTTTTGAGCAGATCGCTCGTCTGCAGGCCCGGGGCGTATCGATCATCTATATCTCCCATCGCCTGGAAGAGCTGGCCCGGGTCGCCCAGCGCATTGCCGTATTGCGCGATGGTTGCCTGGTCTGTGTCGAACCCATGGCCAACTACAACAGCGAACAGCTGGTGAACCTGATGGTGGGGCGCGAGCTGGGCGAGCATATCGATCTGGGCGAGCGCAAGATCGGCGCTCCGGCGCTGACCGTGAGCAACCTCTGCCGTTCGGACAAGGTCCGCGATGTGTCGTTTGAGGTGCGCAGTGGCGAGATCTTCGGCATTTCCGGGCTGATCGGGGCAGGGCGTACCGAGCTGCTGCGCCTGATCTTCGGCGCCGACCTGGCCGACAGCGGCAGCATCGCCCTGGGGACCCCGGCGCGGCCCGTGAGCATTCGCTCGCCGGTGGATGCCGTGGCCAACGGTATCGCCCTGATTACCGAGGATCGCAAGGGTGAAGGCCTGCTGCTGACCCAGTCGATCAGCGCCAACATCGCCCTGGGCAACATGCCGGCCATTTCCCGCCGCGGCCTGGTCAGTGGCCAGGACGAGGAACAGCTGGCCCAGCGGCAGATCGACGCGATGCGTATCCGCAGTTCCAGCCCGGCGCAACCCGTCAGCGAACTGTCCGGTGGCAACCAGCAGAAAGTGGTGATCGGTCGTTGGCTGGAGCGTGACTGTTCGGTGCTGCTGTTCGACGAGCCCACACGCGGCATCGATGTCGGAGCCAAGTTCGATATCTACGGTTTGTTGGGCGAGTTGACCCGCCAGGGCAAGGCTCTGGTGGTGGTGTCCAGCGACTTGCGCGAGTTGATGCTGATCTGCGACCGGATCGGCGTGCTGTCTGCGGGACGTCTGATCGACACCTTCGAGCGTGACAGCTGGACCCAGGACGAATTGCTTGCCGCCGCTTTTGCCGGCTATCAGAAACGAGATGCGCTGCTCAATGAAGCGGCGCCTAGGAATGCACCATGAAAACTGCACCTGCAAGCGGCAAGCGAGGCGGCCATTACTACGGCCTCGGCACTTACCTGGGGCTGGCGGGGGCCTTGTTGGGGATGATCGTCCTGTTCTCCCTGCTCAGCAGCCACTTCCTCTCCTATGACACTTTCAGCACCCTGGCCAACCAGATTCCCGACCTGATGGTGCTGGCGGTGGGCATGACCTTTGTTCTGATCATCGGCGGCATCGATTTGTCCGTCGGCTCGGTGCTGGCCCTGGCCGCCTCGACGGTCAGTGTGGCGATCCTCGGCTGGGGATGGAGCGTGGTGCCTGCGGCGTTGCTGGGCATGGCGTGTGCGGCGCTGGCGGGAACCGTCACCGGATCGATCACTGTGGCCTGGCGCATTCCGTCGTTCATCGTTTCCCTGGGCGTGCTGGAAATGGCCCGGGGCGTGGCCTACCAGATGACCGGCTCGCGCACGGCTTATATCGGCGACGCCTTTGCCTGGCTGTCGAATCCGATTGCCTTCGGCATTTCGCCGTCGTTTATCATTGCCCTGCTGATTATCTTTCTGGCCCAGGCGGTGCTGACGCGCACGGTGTTCGGCCGCTACCTGATCGGTATCGGTACCAACGAAGAGGCGGTGCGCCTGGCGGGGATCAACCCCAAGCCCTACAAGATCCTGGTGTTCAGCCTGATGGGATTGTTGGCGGGCATCGCCGCACTGTTTCAAATTTCTCGCCTGGAAGCGGCGGATCCGAATGCGGGCTCCGGTCTGGAGTTGCAGGTCATCGCCGCGGTGGTGATCGGCGGCACCAGCCTGATGGGCGGACGCGGTTCGGTGATCAGCACCTTCTTCGGCGTCTTGATTATTTCCGTGCTGGCTGCAGGCCTGGCGCAAATCGGCGCATCCGAACCGACCAAGCGCATCATCACCGGTGCAGTCATCGTGATTGCCGTGGTGCTGGACACCTATCGCAGCCAGCGCGCCAATCGGCGGGTTTGATTCATGGCAACAATCAAGGATGTGGCGGCGCTGGCGGGGATTTCCTACACCACGGTGTCCCATGTACTGAACAAGACGCGCCCGGTCAGTGAAGAGGTACGGGTCAAGGTCGAGGCGGCGATCAAGCGCCTGGACTACGTGCCCAGTGCGGTGGCCCGCTCCCTCAAGGCCAAGACCACGGCGACCATCGGCCTGTTGGTGCCCAACAGCCTCAACCCGTACTTCGCCGAGCTGGCGCGGGGGATCGAGGACTACTGCGAGCGCAACGGTTATTGCGTGATTCTCTGCAACTCCGACGACAACCCGGAGAAGCAGCGCAACTACCTGCGGGTGTTGCTGGAAAAACGCATCGACGGCTTGATCGTGACCTCCGCCGGAGGCGACAGCGGCCTGGCCCAGGGCCTGGCCGGGGTGCGCACGCCGATGGTGATCGTCGACCGCGGGCTGGAGGGCGTGGATGCCGACCTGGTGCGCATCGATCACCAATACGGTGCCTACCTGGCAACCCGGCACCTGTTGGACCTGGGGCATCGTGACATAGCCTGCATTGGCGGGCCGGCCCAGACCAGCGTGGCGCAGTTGCGTCTGGCGGGTTTTCATCAGGCGTTGGGCGAGGCGGGGGTTGCAGTCCCTGCCTCGCGCCTTCTGGAGAGTGATTTCAGCAGCACTGGCGGTTATCTCGCGGCGGCGCAACTGCTCGATAGCCCGAACCGGCCCAGCGCGATCTTCGCCGGCAACGACATGATGGGTATCGGCGTGTTGCGGGCGGCTGCGGAGCGCAATATCCGCGTGCCCGGCCAGCTCTCGGTGATTGGCTTCGACGACATTCTCATGAGTCGCTATGTCTACCCGGCGCTGACTACGGTCGGCCAGTCGATCCTGCAGTTGGGCGAGACCGCGGCAGAGTTGCTGCTGCGCCGGATCGCCTCGCGGGAGTTGCCGGTCGACCAGCGCATCGTGACGCCGAATATTGTCTTGCGGGAATCGACGGCGCCGCTTGGCGGCGCCTTTGCCGAATACCGCTGAACCCAAATGATTGAGTATCGATGTATGCCAGCAAAAGTAGTGGTAGTGGGAAGCCTCAATATGGACCTGGTTACCCGGGCCGAGCGCCTGCCCCGTGGGGGCGAGACGCTGATTGGCAAGTCCTTCGCCACGGTGTCCGGTGGCAAGGGGGCCAATCAGGCGGTGGCCGCGGCCCGGCTCGGGGCGCAGGTCTCGATGGTCGGCTGTGTCGGCGATGACGCCTATGGCGAGCAACTGCGTGGCGCCTTGCTCGCCGAGCAGATCGATTGCCAGGCCGTCAGCGTGGTCGAGGGCTCCAGCGGCGTGGCCCTGATCGTGGTCGATGACAGCAGTCAGAACGCCATTGTCATTGTCGCTGGCGGCAATGGTCTGCTCAGTCCCGAGAAGGTCGCAGGATTCGATCGGGTGCTGCAGGAGGCCGAGGTGATCATCTGTCAGTTGGAAGTACCCATGGCGACGGTGGGCTACACGCTCAAGCGCGGGCGCGAGCTGGGCAAGACAGTGATTCTCAATCCGGCGCCGGCCAGCGCGCCGCTTCCGGGCCAGTGGTATGGCTCGATCGATTACCTGATTCCCAATGAAAGCGAAGCCTCGGCACTCAGCGGGGTGACCGTGGACTCTCTGGAGAGCGCCGAGGCGGCGGCCGGGCGCTTGATCGCCGCCGGCGCCGGCAAGGTCATCATTACCTTGGGCGCGCAGGGCGCGCTGTTTGCCGATGGCCGCAGCTGTGAGTATTTCCCGGCACCCAAGGTCAAGGCCGTCGACACCACGGCCGCGGGGGATACCTTTGTCGGTGGTTTTGCCGCGGCCCTGGCTGCCGGCAAGAGCGAGGTCGAAGCGATCCGCTTTGGTCAGGCCGCCGCGGCGTTGTCGGTGACCCGGGCTGGCGCACAACCTTCCATTCCCACGCTGTCCGACGTTCAGGCGTTTGTTCCCTCATGAAAAAGACCCCTTTGCTCAACATTGCCCTGTCACGCTTGATCGCCTCCCTGGGGCACGGCGACATCGTGGTGATCGGTGATGCCGGTTTACCCGTTCCTCCGGGCGTCGAGTTGATCGACCTGGCCCTGACCCATGGCGTTCCCGATTTTCTCGGCACGCTGAAGGTGCTGCTCAGTGAGATGCAGGTGGAGAGTCATGTGCTGGCCGAGGAGATTCTGCTCAAGCGGCCGCAGCCTCTGTCGGGGCTCGATGAGCTGAACCTCGGTGGCCAGCTGGGGGCGCGCAAACTGCTCAGTCATGAGGATTTCAAGGTGCTCTGTCGACAGGCCCGGGCGGTGGTCCGCACGGGAGAGTGCCAGCCCTATTGCAACATCGCCCTGGTTGCCGGGGTGACCTTCTAGGCCTTTTCATACCCAGCACAAGGAGTGCGCCATGCACCGCTATGCTCAGCTATTCAATCACTGGTTCCGGAGTCTGCTGCTTTTGTCTCTGCTCACTGCTACCGGCGCTCAGGCGGCGGAAAAAATCGATCTGATCATCGATACCGATCCGGGGGCCGACGATGTGGTGGCCCTGCTGTTCGCCCTGGCTTCGCCCGAAGAGCTGCACATCCGTGCCTTGACCACGGTGGCGGGCAACGTGCGCCTGGACAAGACCTCGCGCAATGCCCGACTGGCTCGTGAGTGGGCGGGGCGTGATGAAGTGCCGGTCTATGCAGGAGCGCCCAAGCCGCTGCTGCGCACGCCGATCTACGCCGAGAATATCCACGGCAAGGAGGGCATCTCCGGGGTGACCGTGCATGAGCCCAAGGCGCCGCTGGCCAAGGGCAATGCGGTCAACTACCTGATCGACACCCTGCGCGCGGCCAAGCCTCACAGCATCACCATCGCCATGCTCGGTCCGCAGACCAACCTGGCGCTGGCGCTGATCCAGGCTCCGGACATCACCCAGGGCATCAAGGAAGTGGT
Organism: Pseudomonas sp. Os17; assembly: GCF_001547895.1. Classification (NCBI taxonomy): domain Bacteria; kingdom Pseudomonadati; phylum Pseudomonadota; class Gammaproteobacteria; order Pseudomonadales; family Pseudomonadaceae; genus Pseudomonas; species Pseudomonas sp. Os17. The sequence continues at coordinate 2,264,081 of NZ_AP014627.1, forward strand.
GGTCATGGGCGGTGCGCATTTCAACGGCGGCAACATCACGCCGGTGGCCGAGTTCAACCTGTTCGCCGACCCGCAGGCCGCTGAAGTGGTGCTCAAGAGTGGCGTCAAGTTGACCTACCTGCCCCTGGATGTGACTCACAAGGTGCTGACCAGTGACGCGCGGCTGCAGAAAATCGCGGCCCTGAACAACAATGCCAGCAAAGTGGTGGGGGATATCCTCAACGAGTACGTCAAGGGGGATATGGAGCACTACGGGATTCCAGGTGGCCCGGTGCATGACGCTACCGTGATCGCCTACCTCCTGAAACCCGAGTTGTTCACCGGGCGCCAGGCCAACATGGTCATCGACAGTCGCGAAGGGCCGACCTTCGGCCAGACCATCGTCGACTGGTACGACGGCCTGAAGCAGGAAAAGAACGTGTTCTGGGTTGAGAATGGCGATGCTCAGGGCTTCTTCGATCTGCTCACCGAGCGTCTGGCCCGTCTCAAGTAAGTCGCGCCCCGCAGGCGTGACCTGCGGGGCTCTATTCCCGTTCCGGGGCCTGGGCGCCCAGGTGGTCGGCAGGGTACTTCTCGAATACCTGCGCGATGAATGCACGCGCGGACTGGGTTCCCAGCTCCTTGACCAGCAGATCTATGCCAATGATTGCCAACTCTTCCGGGCTTCCCGGGCTATAGGAGCACTGGCCCTGGGGCCATTTGGCTTTGATGTCGGCGTCAATACTCACGGTTGCCATGAAGGTCTCACGAATTCGGATAAGGCGGGCCTCAGGTCCGGACCTGGGCTGGTGTTTGCTACGGCGCAGAGTTAAGCATGTTGCCGGGTGTTTGGCACTGCGACTTAGGCATCAGGCAGGTGCTGTGCGACACTGGCGCTTTTCCTGCGCTCAAGGAAGCCACCGTGCAAATCGATTTGAACCAGCCTGATGCCCTGACCCTGGAGGCGGTGCGTCAGCTTCTGGCTTCGGCCAGTGACAGCGTGCATACCCAGTTGCGTGTCACCAAGGGCGGAATTGCTTACATCTCTTCGGGGGTAGTGGGTGGTGCCGAGATCGAGGGCCTATTGTTTCGCCTGGAAACCTGGGCGGCGGGATCCGGTTACGTCGGCAACGTGGCGGCCAGCGATGAGGTCTGGGTGATGCAGATCTTCAATGCGCTCAAGCAGAACTGGCCGAAGCCGGCGTTTGACTATATCGACATCTATTGAGTGCCGTTCATATTCAGTGACGATTGTCCTGTGAAAGTGGGGCGATGGCTGAGGCAGACTTGTCCGCCAGCCGTGGGGCAGGGCAAAAGGCCATTGGTTTTTGAAACCAAACGTGAAATCGACTGTCGCACGAACTCTGCTTAATTTTGAAAAGGAGGCTTCATGCCTTGGAAGCTCGCTTCATTCGGAACCTTGTTGGCCGCCGTTGTCCTCAGTGGATGCAGCACCGCCGGGTCGACAAAGGAACCTGTGGCCTCTGAGTCCGGGCACACGCGTTGTGAAGCATCGGCTGCCGAATTCGCCATCGGTAAGAAGGCTTCTCCAGAGCTGCTGGAGCAGGCTCGCAGTCGTTCTGGGGCGCAATATGCGCGCTTCCTCAAGCCTAACGACATGATCACGCTGGAATACCGCTCCGACCGCTTGAACCTCAACACGGACGCTAGCCTGGTGGTGAATCGGGTCAATTGTGGCTGAGTAGCTTTTTACCCGCCCACAAAAAACCCCGTCACATGTACGGGGTTTTTTTAGCTCGCTGAGAAATTACTCAGGACGAACTTGTGCAGCTTGCATACCCTTTTGGCCTTTCTCAGCCACGAAGGAAACGGTTTGGCCTTCTTTCAGGCTTTTGAAACCGTCGCTTTCAATAGCTTTGAAGTGTACGAACAGGTCGTCACCGCCACCTTGAGGAGTGATGAAGCCGAAGCCTTTTTCATCGTTGAACCATTTTACGGTGCCGGTTTGGCGATTAGACATGGTGTATCTCCAAGAAACATATATTTTCAGTAGTACTGTGCTGCTCAGGCCAACTGGGCACACCGAGCTATCATAGTCGAAATGTTCGACTTGGGAGCCCCCTGTAGGAGTTCTTTGCCTGGTGTGCCGCTGTATTTTGCTCTCCAAGTTGGCTGCAGGCCGCGGTTTAAGCGGCTTTTGCGGAAAACAAATGGTGATAAAAAAACCCGTAAAAGCTGTGTAAATTGTGAAAAAAGCCGCGTTTCAAGCTCGTTGAATAGTCGGGACACGGCCTATTTCCGGCGCGTGCGAGTTATTTGACCACTCGGCAAGCGGCGATGGCGTCCAGCGCTCGGGTTCTGAGTTCTGCGCTGGGTTGCTTGGTTTTGCTCATCAGCTCCTTGATTTCTTCGGTGGTGAATTTTTCATTCAGCTTGTCTGCACCGCAGGCGCAGTGCTTCTCGGCGCTTTTGGCATCGATGTTTTGGCTGGCTGCGGCGGTGCAGTCCTTCATGTAATCGGCGCGAGCTCCGGCAGGCCAGGCAGCCTGGGCGCTCAACGGCAGAAGCAGGGCAAGCGGGGCGGCGAGGGCGAGCAGTTGGTTGAGGCGCATGGGGCGGGTTCTCCTGAGGTCGATGGCTAGGACGACGATTCTCGATGTATTTGAGGCTCGGCGTACATCGCAAGTTCACTTTCCTGCCAACAAAAGGCTGGAAAGGGGCTAGCGTGAAACATGCCGCGCGATGCTGGGATTTATCTGTGCTAGCATGCTCGGCTTGGGTGTTTTCAAGCTTTGGGTATCTCACTTCCCTCGCAGTCTATGCCTCATTAATTTTTGATGTGAACCCCAGTCACTCTGGTTCGGTTTCCCGGTTGGCCGCAAGGCTCTTGCCACTGTGAGGCAGGCGTTTGTTACAGAACGGCTGGACTGAATCGCGTACTGGCTCATCCCAACCCACGTGACCTTTGGTAGGGGTCACCACTAGGAGAGGAGGCGCCATGCCCACTATTACTCTTCCCGACGGCAGTCAACGTTCATTCGATCACCCGGTTTCCGTAGCTGAGGTCGCCGCATCCATCGGTGCCGGTTTGGCCAAGGCCACCTTGGCCGGCAAGGTCAACGGCAAGCTCGTCGACGCCTGTGATGTGATCGACAGCGATGCAACCCTGCAAATCATCACGCCAAAGGACGAAGAGGGGCTGGAGATCATTCGCCACTCTTGCGCTCACTTGGTGGGGCATGCGGTCAAGCAGTTGTACCCGACTGCCAAGATGGTCATCGGTCCGGTCATCGATGAAGGCTTCTATTACGACATCGCTTACGAACGGCCTTTCACTCCTGAGGACATGGCTGCCATCGAGCAGCGCATGCAGCAGTTGATCGAGAAAGACTACGACGTGATCAAGAAGGTTACGCCGCGAGCCGAAGTCATCGAAGTGTTCAAATCCCGCGGCGAAGACTACAAGTTGCGCCTGGTGGAGGACATGCCGAATGAGCAGGCAATGGGCCTGTACTATCACGAAGAATATGTCGACATGTGCCGCGGCCCGCATGTGCCGAACACGCGCTTCCTGAAATCCTTCAAGCTGACCAAGCTTTCGGGCGCCTACTGGCGTGGTGACGCCAAGAACGAGCAGTTGCAGCGGGTCTACGGTACTGCCTGGGCGGACAAGAAGCAGCTCGCCGCCTACATCCAGCGTATCGAGGAGGCCGAGAAGCGCGACCATCGCAAGATCGGTAAGCGCCTGGGCCTGTTCCATACCCAGGAAGAAGCGCCGGGCATGGTGTTCTGGCATCCCAATGGCTGGACTCTGTACCAGGTGCTTGAGCAGTACATGCGCAAGGTGCAGCGTGAAAACGGCTACCTGGAAATCAAGACGCCCCAAGTGGTCGATCGTAGCCTTTGGGAAAAGTCCGGACACTGGGCCAACTATTCCGAGAACATGTTCACCACCGAGTCGGAAAGCCGCGACTACGCGATCAAGCCAATGAACTGCCCCTGCCATGTGCAGGTGTTCAATCAGGGGTTGAAGAGCTACCGCGAGCTGCCGATGCGCCTGGCCGAATTCGGAGCCTGCCACCGTAACGAGCCGTCAGGTGCGTTGCACGGCATCATGCGCGTGCGGGGCTTCACTCAGGACGATGCGCACATCTTCTGTACCGAAGATCAGATGCAGGCCGAGTCTGCTGCTTTCATCAAGCTGACCATGGATGTCTATGCCGACTTCGGCTTTAAAGACATCGAAATGAAGCTTTCCACTCGTCCTGAAAAACGCGTGGGTTCCGATGACTTGTGGGATCGCGCGGAAAATGCCTTGGCTGCCGCTTTGGATAGCGCAGGCTTGCCGTACGATCTGCAGCCGGGTGAGGGTGCGTTCTACGGTCCGAAGATCGAATTTTCGTTGAAGGACTGCTTGGGGCGCGTCTGGCAGTGCGGTACCTTGCAGCTTGACTTCAACCTGCCTATTCGTTTGGGCGCTGAATACGTTTCCGAAGACAATAGCCGCAAGCATCCGGTGATGTTGCACCGGGCTATCCTCGGTTCCTTCGAGCGTTTTGTCGGGATTCTGATCGAGCATTACGAGGGTGCGTTCCCTGCGTGGCTGGCTCCGACTCAGGCCGTGGTGATGAATATCACTGATAAACAGGCAGATTTTGCCCTCGAAGTGGAAAAAACACTCAATCAAAGCGGATTTCGTGCCAAGTCCGACTTGAGAAATGAAAAGATCGGCTTTAAAATCCGCGAGCATACTTTGCTCAAGGTTCCCTATCTCTTGGTTATTGGAGATCGGGAGGTCGAGATGCAGACTGTCGCTGTGCGTACCCGTGAAGGTGAAGACCTGGGCTCGATGCCTGTGGACCAATTCTCGGCGTTCCTCGCACAAGCGGTTTCCCGGCGTGGTCGCCAAGATTCGGAGTAATTATTATTAAGCGTGATATGAGACAAGATAAACGAGCTGCACCGAAAGCCCCGATCAACGAGAATATCTCGGCACGCGAGGTTCGGTTAATTGGCGCTGACGGCGAGCAGATTGGCATCGTCTCGATTGATGAAGCGCTTCGTATAGCTGAAGAAGCCAAGCTGGATCTGGTGGAAATTTCCGCCGACGCAGTCCCACCTGTTTGCCGGGTGATGGATTACGGCAAGTCGATCTTCGAGAAGAAGAAGCAGATTGCCGCTGCGAAGAAGAACCAGAAGCAGATTCAGGTTAAAGAAATCAAGTTTCGTCCAGGGACGGAGGAAGGGGATTACCAGGTAAAACTGCGCAACCTGGTACGTTTCCTGAGTGACGGGGACAGGGCCAAGGTATCCTTGCGATTCCGCGGCCGTGAGATGGCCCACCAGGAGCTGGGGATGGAACTCCTCAAGCGGGTTGAAGCTGACCTGCAAGAGTACGGTTCGGTCGAACAGCATCCTAAGATGGAAGGACGCCAGCTGATCATGGTCATCGCCCCGAAAAAGAAGAAGTAATCAACAGGGCACGGCAGGCCTTCTGATTATGTTTATCAACTGAATGCGGAGTATCCGAACATGCCAAAGATGAAAACCAAAAGTGGTGCTGCTAAGCGGTTTCTGAAAACTGCTAACGGTATCAAGCACAAGCACGCTTTCAAGAGCCACATCCTGACCAAAATGTCGACCAAGCGTAAGCGTCAACTGCGCGGTAGCAGCTTGCTGCATCCGTCTGACGTGGCAAAAGTCGAGCGCATGCTGCGCCTTCGTTAATTTTTGGATCAAGAATAGAGGAAGTAACTCATGGCTCGTGTAAAGCGTGGCGTCATTGCCCGTAAACGTCACAAAAAAATTCTGAAACTTGCTAAAGGCTACTACGGCGCTCGCTCGCGCGTATTCCGTGTTGCCAAGCAAGCGGTAATCAAGGCAGGCCAATACGCCTACCGTGACCGTCGTCAGAAAAAACGTCAGTTCCGCGCTCTGTGGATCGCTCGTATCAACGCTGGTGCTCGTACCAACGGTCTGTCTTACAGCCGTTTGATCGCTGGCCTGAAAAAGGCGTCCATCGAGATCGACCGTAAGGTTCTGGCTGATCTGGCAGTGAACGAAAAAGCGGCGTTTGCTGCGATTGTCGAGAAAGCTAAAGCCACCTTGGCTTAAGTACCCCCGACAGTCATCCGGGCTCACCTATCGTGGGCTCTGGTGTTAAACGTCATAAATAGGGGAAGAGCCTTCAAGCTCTTCCCCTATTTTGTATCTGGAGTCTGTACATGGAAAACCTGGATGCGCTGGTTTCTCAAGCACTTGAGGCCGTGCAACACGCTGAAGACATCAATGCCCTGGAGCAGATCCGGGTTCACTTCCTTGGCAAGAAGGGCGAGCTGACTCAGGTGATGAAGACCCTGGGCAATCTCCCTGCCGAAGAGCGCCCGCAAGTCGGTGCGCTGATCAACGTGGCCAAGGAGCGTGTGACAGAGGTTCTCAATGCGCGCAAAGCCGCTTTCGAGGAGGCGGAACTCAGCGCCAAGCTCGCCGCCGAATGCATTGACGTAACCCTGCCGGGCCGTGGCCAGACCTCCGGTGGTCTGCACCCGATTACACGGACCCTGGAACGTATCGAACAGTTCTTCACCCATATCGGCTATGGCATTGCCGAAGGCCCTGAGGTCGAAGACGACTATCACAACTTTGAGGCGCTCAACATCCCAGGCCATCACCCGGCCCGGTCGATGCATGACACCTTCTATTTCAATGCGAACATGTTGTTGCGCACCCACACCTCGCCGGTACAGGTCCGCACCATGGAATCGCAGCAGCCGCCGATTCGCATCGTCTGCCCGGGCCGTGTGTATCGTAGCGACTCCGATATCACCCACTCACCAATGTTCCACCAGGTCGAAGGCCTGCTGGTCGACCGCGATATCAACTTCGCCGACCTGAAAGGCACCATTGAAGAGTTCTTGCGGGTGTTCTTTGAAAAAGAACTGGCCGTACGTTTCCGTCCTTCCTACTTCCCGTTCACCGAGCCTTCCGCTGAAGTTGATATGGAATGCGTGATGTGCAGCGGTAAAGGCTGCCGTGTCTGCAAGCAGACTGGCTGGCTGGAGGTGATGGGTTGCGGCATGGTTCACCCGAACGTGCTGCGTATGTCCGGGATCGACCCGGAAGAGTTCCAGGGCTTTGCCTTCGGCATGGGCGCCGAGCGTCTGGCCATGCTGCGTTACGGTGTCAATGACTTGCGCCTGTTCTTCGACAACGACTTGCGGTTCCTTGCGCAATTTCGCTAGTCGCGCGTCCGTAACGAATCTATTAGGAGAGCAGGATGAAATTCAGTGAACAATGGTTGCGTGGCTGGGTTAGCCCGCAAGTAAGTCGCGACGAGTTGGTTGCTCGTCTGTCGATGGCCGGTCTTGAGGTTGATAGCGTAACGCCAGCCGCCGGAGATTTCAGTGGGGTAGTGGTGGGTGAGGTGTTGAGCACCGAGCAGCACCCGGATGCCGACAAGCTGCGTGTGTGCCAGGTCAGCAATGGCGCGGAAACCTTCCAGGTGGTCTGCGGCGCACCCAACGTGCGTCCAGGGCTGAAGATCCCATTTGCGATGATTGGCGCCGAGCTGCCGGGCGACTTCAAGATCAAGAAAGCCAAGCTGCGTGGCGTTGAGTCCAACGGCATGTTGTGTTCGCAGGCAGAACTGCAGATCGGCGAAGGCAATGACGGTCTGATGGAGTTGCCGGCTGATGCACCGGTGGGGGAAGACATTCGTGCCTACCTGAATCTTGACGATGCCAGTATCGAGGTTGATCTGACGCCAAACCGCGGTGACTGCCTGTCCCTGGCCGGCTTGGCCCGCGAGGTCGGCGCGCTGTACGCGGCGAAAGTCCAGCGCCCTGAAGTGAAAGCAGTTGCTGCCGCCCATGAGGAAGTTCGCCCTGTGGAAGTCCTGGCTCCGGCCGCCTGTCCACGCTACTTGGGCCGGGTCATCCGTAACGTCGATCTTTCCAAGCCGACCCCACTGTGGATGGTTGAGCGCCTGCGTCGCGCCGATGTACGCAGCATCGATGCTGCGGTGGACATCACCAACTATGTGATGCTTGAGCTGGGGCAGCCGTTGCATGCTTTTGATCTCGCTGAGATCAACGGTGGCATTCGCGTGCGCATGGCAGAAGAGGGCGAGAAGCTGGTACTTCTCGATGGCCAGGAAGTGACACTGCGTAGCGATACCCTGGTGATCGCTGACCATACCCGCGCCCTGGCAATCGCCGGTGTGATGGGGGGTGAGCACAGTGGCGTCACCGCCAACACACGTGATGTATTCCTGGAAAGCGCGTTCTTCGACCAGATCGCAGTTGCCGGGAAGGCTCGTTCCTATGGTCTGCACACAGATGCATCCCATCGCTATGAGCGCGGTGTGGATTGGCAGCTGGCTCGCGAAGCTATGGAGCGTGCGACCGGTCTGCTGCTGGAGATCACTGGCGGTGACGCCGGCCCGATCATTGAAACAGTCAGTGAGCAGCACTTGCCGTCTGTAGCGCCTGTGACCTTGCGCGCTGAACGCATTACCCAGATGTTGGGCATGGCGATGGATGGTTCTGAGGTTGAGCGTCTGCTCACCGGGCTTGGCCTGGCAGTGACTGCCGATGGAGCAGGGCAATGGCGTGTTGAAGTGCCGAGCCATCGTTTCGATATCAGTCTTGAAGTCGACTTGATCGAAGAGTTGGCGCGTCTCTATGGTTACAACCGTCTGCCGGTTCGCTATCCGCAGGCTCGCCTGGCTCCTCAGGCCAAGGCGGAAGCGCAAGGTGATCTGCCCGCATTGCGGCGTTTGTTGGTTGCTCGTGGCTACCAGGAAGCGATCACTTACAGCTTCATCGATCCAAAACTCTTTGAACTGTTCAATCCGGGTGTCGAACCGCTACTGCTGGCGAACCCGATTTCGGCCGACATGGCGGCCATGCGTTCTTCCTTGTGGCCTGGGCTCGTCAAGGCACTTCAGCACAACTTGAACCGTCAACAGGATCGTGTCCGCTTGTTTGAAAGCGGCTTGCGTTTCGTTGGCCAGTTGGAGGGGTTGAAGCAGCAGCCAATGCTTGCGGGCGTCGTTTGTGGCAGTCGCTTGCCTGAAGGCTGGGCACAAGGCCGCGATGTCGTGGACTTCTTTGACGTCAAGGCGGACGTTGAGGCCGTGTTGGGGATTGCAGGGGCTCTGGATACATTCACTTTCGTTCCGGGCAAGCATCCAGCGCTGCATCCTGGCCAGACTGCGCGTATCGAGCGCGATGGTCGCGAGATCGGCTATTTGGGGGCGATTCACCCAGAGTTGGCAAAGACCCTCGGCCTTGACCGTCCGGTTTATGTGTTTGAGCTGGTTCTGAGTGAAGTGGCTCAGGGGCGTTTGCCGAAGTTCCACGAGTTGTCCCGCTTCCCAGAAGTGCGTCGAGATCTGGCGTTGCTGGCAGATCGTGATGTTGCGGCGAGCGCCGTTCTGGACGTAATCCGTGAAAATGCAGGTGAATGGCTGACAGACCTCAGGCTATTTGACGTGTACCAGGGTAAAGGCATTGATCCGCATAGAAAAAGCCTTGCCGTCGGCTTGACCTGGCAGCATCCATCGCGCACTCTTAATGACGATGAGGTGAACTCCACGACGCAAAATATCCTCACCTCGCTCGAACAAAGGTTGAACGCCACGTTAAGGAAGTGACGTATGGGGGCTCTGACGAAAGCTGAAATGGCCGAACGTCTCTACGAAGAGCTAGGCCTGAATAAACGCGAGGCCAAGGAATTGGTCGAGCTGTTCTTTGAAGAAATCAGGCATGCTCTCGAAGATAACGAACAGGTCAAATTGTCCGGTTTCGGTAACTTCGACCTTCGGGATAAACGCCAGCGTCCTGGCCGCAACCCGAAAACGGGTGAAGAAATCCCGATCACGGCTCGCCGTGTGGTCACCTTTCGTCCAGGGCAGAAGTTGAAGGCCCGAGTTGAGGCATATGCTGGAACCAAGTCATAACGACGAGCTCCCGGTGATCCCGGGTAAACGCTACTTCACCATCGGTGAAGTCAGCGAGCTCTGTGCGGTCAAACCGCATGTGCTGCGTTATTGGGAGCAGGAGTTTCCTCAACTCAACCCTGTCAAGCGCCGCGGAAATCGCCGGTATTATCAGCGTCAGGATGTGCTGATGATCCGGCAGATCCGCGCGCTGCTCTACGATCAGGGATTCACCATCGGTGGTGCACGCTTGCGCCTTTCCGGTGATGAGGCCAAAGACGACACCACCCAGTACAAGCAACTGATCCGTCAGATGATTTCCGAATTGGAAGATGTGCTTGTGGTGCTTAAGAAGTAATTCTCTGTTTTAAATACTTCCACTTTTCAAAAGCTTGCGGTATATTCCTCAACGTTTCCTGAGAAGTGAAACAGGTTTCACGCCTAGTCGGGGCGTAGCGCAGTCCGGTAGCGCACTAGCATGGGGTGCTAGGGGTCGAGTGTTCGAATCACTCCGTCCCGACCATATTTCAAAGAGAGATCAAGCACCTAGCGGCTTGATCTCTTTTTTCGTTTGGGAATGCGCAAAATCCGCGCAAGGCGATCAGATGATTTCTCTGATGTTCAGGTCTGGAACTGCCTCCGGGCCGAAGATTTCAGGCTGATGACCTCCGGCCGTTTCTCGTTACCTTCTCCATCGCGCATCCGCGCGCTTTTCTGATCATCCTTTCCGGTCTTTGGCTACAGGTGCAACGATTGCGCCCTGGGTCCATGTCATCCCCGCGTCTCTTCATCATTCCATCAGAAGCCTTCCTGGCCCCTTTGAGTGTTCAACCTGGGTCCACGGATCTTGTGGTTGTGCCTGTTTTGGCTTTCGGTGGGCAGATTTGCGCTGCATTGGGATCGTGGGCAACCGCAGCGGTGCGACCGGGCGCGCCGCGTGGTAGACGCCAGGGCAAGCTGCTAAAGGAGTTCTGACGTTGAGTGTCATCTCTGTGCAGCCTTCACGAGCGTCTTGCGCTGCAAGCTGCCCGATGCCTGCTTTGCAGATGCGCTAAGATCCGCGGCCCATTGCAAGGAGATCAAAAGGAATGATCGGTCGTTTATGCACAACGTTCAGAATCCAGTACCTGCCCTTTGAGAGGCGTACTGATGCTTGCTGCTGGGTGCAACAGCCCGCCCGGCAGTCTCTGGATGTCCGTGGTGTTCAGATGATGGAGAGTGATCGGTGTTAATGACGTTGTGGGTCTTGTGCCATTGGGAAATTTGCGAATCCCTGGCCATTCTTCTCGTTCCGTTCCAGCTCTATACCTTGTGTTTCATGTCGATCTCAATGTTGATCCTGCGTTTTCGTGGTCGTATGCCTATGTTCGTCGCCTGCCTCTTGATGCTTGTGATTGCGGGTTGGCCTTCTGCAAACCTTCTACTTGCGACGTTGCCTTACTCGCTTGACTACAAGGACTACCGGGAGAATCTGCGGCAGGTGAGGGCGCAAGAGCGCCAGCAGCAAAAACTGGCGATGAAAGATGTCGACAAGCAACCCGTCCACTTGGCGGGCGGGATGGCTGGGCTTGAGGCCATCAAGGTGATGATGGTGACGCTGCCTTACTGGATTGAAGCCCAGGAGCAGCGCAAGAGCGCCAGGGTCTTGCAGGAGCAAGTGCCTGTGCAGTCTCCAAAAGCGCCGGAGGCAGTTGGCGCAAAACCGCCAAAGGCAGTTGAACAAGCGCCTGAAGCAGTTTCAGGCAATTCCGGGCAGTGATGAAAGGTTTCAAAAAATGCTTTGCACGGCTGCCCGCCGAGGAGAGCGGGCAGATCGGCACCAGGCGCTGGCGACGGGTCGACAACCCAGCGCAATGACCCGCTCCGCACTAGCATCCAGGTGGATATAATCCGTTCCTTTTTCCAGGGAACGGTCGATGAGAAGCTTGGAAGATCTGATAAACAGCGGCGATTCTGCGTTGCCTTTGATCAAGACGATGCTGGAAGAAACCCGTCTGGACCATCAGCTACTGCCCCCATCCAGCGCAAACGCCAGGGTGCTGTCTGCGCTGCAAGTCACGACTCGATCAACCTTGGGAGCGATGGCCTACGAAACCGGCGGGCTGTTGATCGATCACGGCTGGCTGCGGGTGCTGGGTTCGGGGCATGGGCACTTGTCGCGCAATCTTGCCGATTGGAATGAGGGTCGCGTACAGGGGGACTTGCTGGTGGCTGATGACGCCGTAGGAGGGTTCTTTGCCATCAACGGTGGCGGCCTGGGCGCTGATGTGGGGGCGATGTACTACTGGGCGCCCGATACGCTGCAATGGGAGCCGTTGGAGGTGGGCTACAGCGACTTTCTCGCCTGGGCCCTGAGCGACCAGTTGGCCGTTTTCTACCAGGACCTGCGTTGGGATGGCTGGCAGGCTGAGGTGCAGGCATTGAGTGCCGATCAGTGCTTTTCCTTCTACCCGTTTCTCTGGACTCGGGAGGGTTCGGTCCAGCACAGCCACCGCGCGATGATCGATGTCGGCGAATGCTTCGCCACGCACCTGGACCTGGCTCGCACACTCGATGGTGGCGCTTCGCTGCCCGGCTGACGCGCCTCTAGCCGCCACTCGCCGTTGCATCGGGCACCCGGCCGCGGGGCCGGTCCAAGCCGCGCCAAGGCGCTTGTCAAATCAATGGACGGTAATGCCGCAATGAAACGCAACATGATGTTGTTGGCCTGGGCGCTGGCGCTGGCCGCACCGGCCTGGGCCGACGGCAAGCGGCTGATACCGCACAGTGAGCAAGCCACTGGCGGTTACCTCTCCTCGCAGTTGTTGCTCAAGCCTTGTGCGGATATCGACGCGCTGGGGTTCGCGGACGACGAGACCGCGCAGCGCAGCGCCGTGGAAGCGCGCCAGGCCCTGCCGGCGGGCACCTGCGAGGATGGGGCCCTGGTGGAGAAGCTGTTCAAGGCACGGTTTCTTCAGCACGCCACTCTCGCGGTGGTCTACACCCCGTGGCAGCTCGACGAGCAGATCGCCCGGCAGCAGCGGGCCATCGGTCGCTGCCGGGATACGCAGTGCCTGGCGCGGGAGCTGGATCGGGTGATTGCCGTTCTGGCGCCGCTGTACCTCGGTGCCCGGCGGCAATGGCCCAGCGGCAAGGGGCTGTGCAGCGCCGACCCGCGGGAGACGCCCGCCAGCAAGGCACTGGCGCTGCTGGGGGCCGACGCCGCCAGGGCCATCAGCGCGACCTGTGCCGAGAGCGAGGTCAATGCCCAGACCTGCCGCGGCCCCCAGGGCCCGTTGCTGCTGGTCAGCTGTGGTCTGAGCGGCAATCAGGTCAATTCGGATCAATGGCTGTTCCTGGCGCGCAAGACGCCTCCCGAGCCGCTGCTGGCGGTCGAAGACGGCCCGATGGCGGTGCTGACAACCACCTGCAACGGCCTGCCGGACCTGATGACCCAGGCCCGGGTCAGTGCCGGGGAGCAATACCTGAGTTACTACCGTTACGACGGCCAGGCCTATCGGCAGGTGTATGCCCAGAGCAATGAGTTTGTCGGCAACGACGCCAACGGCAACGACCTGATGATTGCCCAGGGGAGGGCAGAGGCCCGGGTGGTCTGCCGCTAGCGGGGGCGGATAGCGGCCCGCTGGCCTGTGGCGCGTTGGCCGGCGCCGAGCGCCAGTCATGCGGCCGATGTGGTTCGGGGCCGCCCGGGGCCCGGCGCGCCCGGACTAGCGCCCGGCCGTCTCCGGCTGCGCCTGCAGCAGTTCGTCGAGCACCCCCATGAAGGCTTCCACCAGTTGGCTGCGCCCCTGCCTGCGGGTCAGTACCAACAGTTGCGCGGTGGCGCCGGGGTCCGTCAGCGGGCGGTAGGTCACGCCCTTTTTGGCCAGGGTCTGGGTGCAGCGCGGCACCAGGGCAATGCCCTGGCCGGCCGCCACCAGGGCGATGATCGAGGTGATCTGCCGACCGCTGGGGCCGGGGCGCAGAGGCAGGCTGTTGCGCCGGTAGAGTTGTTCGATTGCTTCGTTGAGCCCCGAGCCGTAGTCGGCGGGAAACAGAATCAACGGATGCTCGCTGAGCTCGGCCAGGGTCACCTGATCCTGGGCGGCCAGGGGGCTGTCGCTGGAGATGGCCGCCACCAGGGGTTCGTCTCCCAGGGACAGGGCCTGGATTTCGCTCTGTTCGCAGGGCGGCCGCATCCGGCCCATGCCGATATCGATCCGCCCGTCGACAATCTGCGACCACTGGCTGACCGAGGCGCCTTCGACTAGGGTCAGTTGCACGTCGGGAAAACGCTGGGCGAAGGCCTGGATCGCCTGGCTGAACAGGTCCGACAGGGCGATGGAGCTGGCGTAGCCCAGGGCCAGCTGTCCGGCGCAACCCTTGGCCAGCTTGCCGGCCATGACCTGGGTCAGGTCCACCTGCTCCAGCACCGCCCGGGCATAAGGCAGGAAGTGCCGGCCCTGGGCGGTGAGGCTGACGGTGCGGCTGGTGCGATCGAACAGGCGAAACCCGAGCTCGGCTTCCAGCGCCGAAATCTGCCGCGTCAGCGGTGGTTGCGCAAGGTGCAGGCGCAGGGCGGCGCGGCCAAAGTGCAGCTCTTCGGCGACGGTCAAAAAGTAACGCAATCTGCGTAGATCGAGCATCCGGTTCCCTGGGTATTGATCGGTCGTAAATCGGTATTGGTCTTGGATCGGCGGCGTATTTTATAAAGGCCTTTCGTCAGAAAACGAGAGGTTTCATGAACTCGCGCCAGCATTGTGCTCGCATTGCCCTGTTTTTGTGTGGCTGTGCGGCTTTTCTCAACCTGTATGCCACCCAGGGGATTCTCCAGGAGTTCTCCCAGAGCTTTGCGGTGAGCATCAGGGAGGCCGGCTGGAGCATTACCGTGACCACTCTGGCGGTGGCCATCACCGCGCCCTTCGTCAGTCGGTTCACCGGCCGGTTCCAGCAGCGCTCGGTGATTGTCCTGGCGTCCCTGTTGCTGGCGCTGCCGGCGCTGCTCGCGGCCTGTGCCGGCAGCTTTGCCCAGTTGCTGGTCTGGCGCTTCATCGAAGGCATGCTGATCCCGGTGGTGTTCGCCACCAGCGTGGCCTACATCGGTGATCGCTGGAGTGGCGGCACCGTCACCGAAGTCACCAGCCTGTATGTGGCCGGCACCGTGCTGGGCGGGTTCGCCGGACGTTTCGTCACCGGCTTCATGACCGAATACGTCGGCTGGCGCGAGGCCTTCGCCCTGCTGGCGGGTCTGAGCCTGCTGATCGGCGTGGCCATTCACTACCTGCTGCCGGCCAACCCGTCGCCGGTTGCCAGAAGCCGGCCGAGCCGCCTGGGCGCCCTGCGCGAACTGTGCAGCCGGCCGTTGCTGGCGGCTTACGGCGTGGGCTTTTGCGTGCTGTTCTCGCAAGTCGCCACCTTCACCTACGCCGGGCTTTACCTCAGCCTGCCGCCGTTCGACCTGGGGGCCGCCGCCCTGGGGGCGATCTACAGCGTATTCCTCCTGGCGCTGGTGGTGATCCCGATTGCCGGCCGCCTGAGCCGGTCCCGGCCCCAGGCCGAGCTGCTGGTCGCCGCGGCCCTGCTCGGGGTCTGCGGTTCGGCCCTGACCCTGCTGCCGTCGCTATGGCTGATCGTACTGGGCCTGGCCCTGAGCTCCACCGGGGTGTTCCTGGCCCAGGCCGCGGCCAACTCCTTTACCACCGCCACCGCTGGCCACAACAAGGCCGGCGCGGTGGGGCTGTACCTGACGTTCTATTACCTGGGAGGCAGTTTCGGCGCCGTGATCCCGGCCTTGCTCTGGAGTCACTGGGGCTGGCCGGGCTGCGTGGCGTTGATCGTGGTCTTCCAGTTGCTGTCGCTGTTGATCGCCTGGGGCGGCTGGAAGCCCCTCAAACCCGAAACGCCGGCCGCCATGCGGTCGCTCAACCCGCTTGATTCATCATCCAACAAGGAATACGTGAGGTGACCATGAATAACGTACTGACCCGGCAGAGCCAATTGCTGAAGATCGTCGAACCTGTGTTGAACGACATGCCGGCCAGTGTCTTGAAGCATGCCCTGTTCGAAGCCTTCTGGAGCGAGGAAAACGCTCTGGTGGACATCGAGAATGCTTTCGAGAAACTCACCTCGCGCCGCCACCCGCCTGCGGTGTTGCGCAAGTTCTTCGCCAGCTGGTCGAAGACCAACAACTCCGCCACCAGCGTCTCCGGCCTGGCCAACCGCATCACCTTGCTGGCCCGTTCCGAGCAGGGTTCGGAAGCCGCCGAGGGCCTCTACCGGGCCTGCGGCAGCCTGCAGCGGATCACCGACGAGGACCTGGGCGCGCTGGGCAACACCCTGCACTCGGACCTGTTCTACAACATGGCCACGCCCATCTGCGGTGACGATCAGTGGCTGCTCAAGGAAAACTGCCTGCCTTCGGCGCAGGCGTTCAAGGACTGGACCGACTTCCGCCGCCTGCGCGACCGGGACCTGCTGCAAGGCTTGCTGACCACCCTGGTCCACGAGGTCTATACCCACGGCGAAGTGGAGTACATCCACCCGCTGTACAAGCAGTGGTTCGTCCGCGACATGGGCGTGCCGGCGGAGAAGGCCCGGACCACCGTGGCCTGGGTCACCGTGCACACCGGCGGCACCGAGAGCAACCACTTCGCCCATGCCGTGGCGGCGGTCAACGAGTTCGTCGAGGCCATGCAGGTGCAGGTCGACCCGCAGGCCGCGCGGGACATCTTCGCCGAATACCTGCAGCGCAAGGCCCGGGTGATGCGCGACTGCGCCCAGGCGCTGCGCTGAGGGTCGCCGGCCCGGCCCCGCAAGCGGGGCTTGTGGCCGGCTCCGGCTTGCCTATCCTGTGACTGATCCGCTTCCTTTCCCTCCTTGCAACCTGGCCGACGATGAATGATCTGAAACACAGCGCCTCCCTGGAGGCCGCGCCGATGACGGATGCCAGCGTGCGTCGTCGCTCCCTGTTCGCCGGTTGCAGCGCCCATGCGGTGCATGACGGCCTGACTGACGTGATCTACGTGCTGCTGCCGATCTGGCAGGCGCAGTTCGCCATGAGCTATGCCCAGATCGGCCTGCTGCGCGGGGTCTATTCCGGAATGATGGCCGGCTTCCAGCTGCTGGCCAGTCGCGCCGCGCGGCGCTGGGGGCGTGAGCGCCTGCTGGTGGGCGGCACCGCCCTGGCCGGGCTGGCCTACCTGTTGGCGGGGCAGGCCGGAGGCCTGGGCGTGCTGCTCCTGGCCCTGCTGCTCGGTGGCCTGGGGGCCAGTACCCAGCACCCGCTGGCCTCCTCGCTGATCACCGATACCCATGAAGCCGGCGGCGGGGTCAAGGAGGCCCTGTCCCAGTACAACTTCGCCGGGGATATCGGCAAGACCCTGGTCCCGGGCCTGGTGGGCCTGTTGCTGACCCTGATCAGCTGGCGCGCCAGCGTCACCCTGATCGGCCTTCTGGGACTGGCCGCCGCGGTGCTGCTGTGGTGGCTGATTCCCTCCCGGGCCGTGACCAAGGCCATCAGCGAGAAAGCGCCCAAGACGGTCAAGGGCCAGGGCTCGGCCAGCGGGCTGCGCGCGCTGATCCTCACCGGCACCCTGGACAGCGCGGTGCGCATGGGCTTTCTGACCTTCCTGCCGTTCCTGCTCAAGGCCAAGGGCGCCGGCACCGCCGGTATCGGCCTGGCCCTGACCCTGCTGTTCGTCGGCGGCGCCTTCGGCAAGTTGCTGTGCGGTTACCTCGGCGCGCGCATCGGCATGATGAAAACCGTGTGGATCACCGAGTTCACCACCGCCAGCCTGATCGTGCTGGCGGTGTTCCTGCCCTATGCCGGCCTGATGCTGATGTTGCCGCTGCTGGGCCTGGCCCTGAATGGCACGTCCTCGGTGCTGTACGGCGCGGTGCCGGACCTGGCCGGTGCCGGCAAGCGCGAGCAGGCGTTCTCGCTGTTCTACACCGGCACCATCGGCGGCGGGGCCCTGGCTCCGGTGCTGTTCGGCGGCCTGGGTGACGTCACCGGGATTCCCCTGGCGGTGATGGCCCTGTCCGCCACGCTGCTGCTGACCCTGCCCCTGTCCTGGTACGTGCAGCGGGGCATGGACGCCGACGCGAGGTCAGTCTCCGGCGCCGCCTGAAGACTGTTGTCGAGCCATAAACCATCAGGCCCGGGGCTGTTCTGCCCGGGCCTGATGCATTCTGTGCGCGGCTCGCGGCGCCTTCGGATAGTTCTTACTTTTCCAGTATCAATCACGACGCAAACGGTATTGGCCGGTGTTTGCGACTGTCATCAGAATGTAAGAAGACCTGGCTGGGGGCCTTGGCCAGGTGGGCTGTGCAAGGTGTTTTCCCGACTCCGGGGCACCTTGCTTCCAGATCGTTTTCGCAGGTAACAACATGAATAACAGCGAAGCCACTGCAAGCCGCTTGTCTTTGTCCAACCGTGCCCTCGGCCTCAGCGCGCCGGGCACATCCAGCATGCGCAGCAAAGCCAACGCCCTGAAGGAAAGCGGGGTCAAGGTGATCAATTTCGCCGCCGGTGAACTGTCCTTCGATGCCTGCCAGGACATGCGCACCGGGGCCATCGAAGCCATTGAAAACGCGCGCAATCGCTACACCCCGCCCATCGGCCTGCCGGCGCTGCGGGAGAAGCTCGCCCAGCGGGTCAGCCAGCGCACCGGCGTGACCTTCGCGGCCAATGAAGTGGCGGTGACCGCCGGGGCCAAGCAGGCCCTGTACAACGCCTGCATGGTGCTGCTCAACCCCGGTGACGAGGTGATAGTGCCCAGCCCGTACTGGGAAACCTTTCCCACCCAGATCCGCCTGGCGGGCGCCACCCCGGTGCTGGTGCAGACCCGCGACGACGACTACCGGCTGACCCTGGAAGCGGTGCAGGGGGCGCTGAGCGAACGCACGCGGATGATCGTCATCAACACCCCGAACAACCCCACCGGTACTGTCTATCAACGGGAGCAACTGCTGGCGATCGCCCAGCTGGCCTTCGAGCGCGGGCTGTGGGTGATGTTCGACGAGTGCTATCGCGGCCTGGTGCGCGAACCCCACGAGCACCACAACATCCTGGCGCTGTTCCCGGCGCTGAAGGCCCAGACCGTGCTGATCGATTCCTTCTCCAAGAGCCAGGCGGTGACCGGCTGGCGGGTCGGCTACGCCTGCGCCCCGGCGCCGGTGATCGCGGCCATGCACAACCTCCAGGGCCACACCACCTCCAACCCCAGCAGCCTGTCGCAATACGCCGCGCTCAATACCTTGAATGCCGACTCGACGCAGTTCGCCGACCAGGTCAATCCGTTCCTGCAGCGACAACTGCACGCCGCGCGTACCTACCTGGATCGCCTGGAAGGCATCCGCTATGCGCCGCCGGAAGGGGCGTTCTACCTGTACATCGACATCGCGTCGCGCCTGGGCGGCTACTACCGCGGCCAGCCGATCCGCGACGTCGACCACCTCGCCGACCTGCTGCTGACCGAGGCGCACATTGCCGTGGTCCCCGGTTCCGGTTGTGGCGACCCTCACTGCATCCGCATTTCCTACGCCGTCGAGTACCAGGAGCTGATCGAAGGCCTGAGCCGCTTCGCCCAGTTCATGTCGGCGATCGTCATGGATTAGCGCTGCCGTCACCCGCATCTGCCACCGCGTTGTTCCGGTTCCCGAGCCCGTCCAGAGGCCCGGGGTGGCGACGCCTGGCTTGTTGTCCGTGAACCCAAGAGTCACTACAGGAGAGAAACATGGAGAGTTCCCGCGAGGCGTTCATCGGCTATGTGCATCAGGCACTGGTGGATGTCGAGGATCGGAATCTGGTGGAAGCCCTGCTCACCGGCTTTGAAAACAACCCCGGCCTGTTGGACGGTTATTGCCTGACCTACCAGCGCATGACCTCCCGCCGCTGGTCCGTGGATTCGCTGTGCACCTTTTTCTGCGGCTGGCGCAGCCCCGACGGCGCCGCCCATGCGGTGTCGAGCATCATCGTGCGGCTGCTGCAGGAGTCCGCGGAGCTGCCCGGCGATGACAACAAGCTCAAGCTGCTGGCGGCCGCCCGGCACTGTGGCGAGATCATCGTCGAGGACGTCGGCCTCGGCGAAATGCATGGCCATCCCCATCACTCCAAGCTCTATCACCGCATGGCCTCGGCCATCTGCGGCTCGGACAACTGGCGCCTGCAGGACAAGTACCTGAACCCCATCACCAAGGAGTTCTCCACCTGGGTCGGGCAGAAGCGCCCCCTGGCACCGAACCTGGTGGAGGCCCTGGAGATGATGGCCCTGACCGAGCTGTTCAACACCGGCGAATACAACCTCATGACCCCGCTGTGGAAGAACTGGCTGCGCGAGTCCTGCGGGCATCCGGCGGGGGAGGCCAACCGCATCGCCGGCTTCCTCAGCGTTCACTGCGGCGCTGTCGAGGCCCGGCACTTCCGCCACGCCACCGAGGCCCTGCGGCTCTACACCCAGGCCACCGGCCAGCAGATCGACTACCGGCGCATCGCCGCGCTGTCCGACGAGTACGTGGTGCGGGCCTGCGCGCACCTGGAAAAAATGGCCTCCGTACTCAAGGAGTAGGGCGCCCCTGCACCACGCCGGGCAGGACGCGCCTGCCCGGCAACCCCGACCTGATTGCGCTTTGCGCCTACCACTGGAGCACCTTGAACATGCGTCATGAATCCGACTCGATGGGGACCATCGCCGTACCGTCCAACCGCTACTGGGGCGCCCAGACCGAGCGTTCCATCCACAACTTCCCCATCGGCCGTTCGCGCTTCCAGTGGGGCGCGCCGATGATCCGCTCCCTGGGCATCCTGAAGAAGGCCGCGGCCCTGGCCAACCTCACGCTCGGCGAACTGCCGGAAGCCATCGCCCTGCCGATCGTCAAGGCCGCGGACGAAGTCATCAGCGGGCAACTGGACGATCATTTCCCGCTGGTGGTGTTCCAGACCGGCTCCGGCACCCAGTCCAACATGAACGCCAACGAAGTGATCGCCAACCGGGCGATCGAGATGCTCGGTGGCGAACTGGGCAGCAAGAAACCCATCCACCCCAACGACCACGTCAACCGTGGGCAGTCGTCCAACGACACCTTTCCCACGGCCATGTACATGGTGGTGGTCAGCGAGATCCACGAAACCCTGCTGCCGGGGGTGGCGGTCCTGCGCGACACCCTGGCCGACAAGGCCGAGCAGTTCCGCGACGTGGTCAAGGTCGGCCGTACCCACCTGCAGGACGCCACGCCGATCACCCTCGGCCAGGAGATTGGCGGCTGGGTCGAGCAGATCGACTACGCCCTGGGCGCCATCCAGCTCAACCTCGGCGGCCTCTATGACCTGGCCATCGGCGGCACGGCGGTGGGCACCGGGCTCAACTCCCATCCGCAGTTCGGCGACGAGTGCGCACGGGTCATCGCCGAGCTCACCGGCTACCCGTTCAAGTCGTGCAGCAACAAGTTCTTCGCCCTGTCGGCCCACGACGCGCTGGTCAACACCTCGGCGGCGATCCGCACCCTGGCCATGGCCCTGATGAAGATCGCCAACGATGTGCGCTGGCTGGCCAGCGGCCCGCGCTGCGGCATCGGCGAGATCGATATTCCCGAGAACGAGCCGGGCTCCTCGATCATGCCGGGCAAGGTCAACCCGACCCAGTGCGAGGCGCTGACCATGGTCTGCACCCAGGTCTTCGGCAACGACGCCTGCGTGGCCTTCGCCGGCAGCCAGGGCAACTTCCAGCTCAACGTCTACAAACCGGTGATGGTGCACAACGTGCTGGAAAGCATCACCTTGCTGGCCGAGTCCTGCCGTGCCTTCAACGACCACTGCGCGCTGGGCATCGAGCCGAATCGGGCGCGGATCGAGGCCAACATCGAGAAGAACCTGATGCTGGTGACCGCCCTCAACCGCCACATCGGCTACGACAAGGCGGCCATCATCGCCAAGACCGCCCACCATCAGGGCAAGTCCCTGCGGGAAGTGGCGCAACAGCTGGGCTACGTCTCGGCCGCGGATTTCGACCGTTACGTGGTGGCCCTCGACATGACCCACCCCTGAGGCGGCCCGGCCGCCGCGAACCCGGAGTTCCCCAACCACAAGAGGCGCGTGAATCCCATGCAGGACGCTGATATTCGCCGAACCAACCTCAGCCAGTTGCTGCGCCGCAAGCGCTGTCTGCGGGTGCTTGAAGCCCACAGCCCGATCTCGGCGCTGCTGGCCCAACAATCCCGACTGGAGCGCGGGACCGGGCCCAGCCTGAGCTATGACGCCATCTGGTCCAGCTCCCTGACCGACTCGACCCACAAGGGCCTGCCGGACATCGAGATCCTCTCGCCGAGCAATCGCTTGCACGGCATTCGCGAGATCTTCGATGTCTGTTCGCTGCCGATGATTTTCGACGGCGACACCGGCGGCAAGGCCGAGCATTTCGCGATCCACGTGAAGATGCTCGATCGGGCCGGGGTGTCGGCGGTGGTCATAGAGGACAAGTGCGGGCTGAAGAAGAACTCGCTGTTCGGCAACGCCGTGAGCCAGCTTCAGGACTCCATCGAGGAGTTCTGCGACAAGATCCGCGTCGGCTGCAGCAGTCGCAGCCACGAGGACCTGCTGATCATCGCCCGCTGTGAAAGCCTGATCCTCGACAAGGGCATGGACGACGCCATCGAACGCTGCCTGGCCTATGTCGCCGCCGGCGCCGACGGGATCATGATTCACAGCCGGAAAAAGGACGGCCTGGAGATCCTCGAGTTCGCCAGGCTGTTCCGCCGCCACTGCCCGCGGGTGCCGCTGATCTGCGTGCCGACCAGCTATGCCCACCTGAGTTTCGACGAGCTGGAAGGGGCCGGCTTCAACGCGGTGATCTACGCCAACCACATGTTGCGCAGCGCCTACATGGCCATGCGCGATGTGGCGGTGGGCATCCTTGAACACGGAAGGACCCTGGAGGTGGAGCCCCGTTGCCTGGGCATCGACGAGATTCTCGATCTGGTGCCGGGCACCCGTTGATCGCGGCGTTCTTGAAAATGGCCTGTTTCGTCTTGGTGGGGCAGGGGATTCAGGCCGTTGAGGAATAAGAATTTTCTTACATACGCGGTTCGGACCGATGCCTAGAATGGCCCCCGTTCGCCCGGCCAGGTATCACAGTGAACCGCAACATGGCGGTGCCTGGTCAGGGCGGGCTGCAACATCGCGGCATCCGCCCGCCCGGCCTTAGTTGTACCGCCTACTGCCCCTGGCTGGCCGGGTTGGCTCCTATCCCCTCCAGGCATTGCTCCGGCATCCGCTCCGCGTCCCGCCGAACCCGGCTGGTTGCCTTATGCAGTCCTGCACTATTTTTCACACAGATTTACAGCTCTCGGAAAACCCTCGCGCTAGCCTGTGATCGCGGCATGTACCGGCACTGAAGCGCTTCGACGGCTTCGGACAGTGACCGGACTGCGGCTCAATACTGGATCGATCAGTCAGTCTATGAATCGCGCCGGCAAGGCCTGTGGCGCCAGGGTGGGCAATGAGAACGGTAGACCCCTACAAGATGGAAGCCCGGCGCCAGCAGATCCTCGACGCGGCGCTGACCTGCTTCGCCCGGAACGGCTTTCACGCCACCCGTACCGCGCAGATCTGCGCGGCCGCCGGCATGAGCCCGGGCAACCTGTTCCATTACTTTCCGAGCAAGGCGGCGATCATTGCCGCAATCGCCGAGGAAGACCGCAAGGCCATGACGCGCCTGTTCTCCCAGTGGGACGCAGCCGAGGACGCCCTGGACGCCGTCGAGCACATCGCCCTGGCGATGATGCAGGCCTGCAGCGAGCCGCTGCACGCGCGGATCAGTATCGAGGTGGCGGCCGAGGCCACCCGCAACCCGCAGATGGGGGCCTTGTTCGCCGCCAACGAAGCGCGGGTCAAGGCCGACCTGGCGGCCTTGCTCCGGCGCGGCATGGCCGCCGGTCAGATCGACCCGCAGCTGGACCCGGACATGGCCGCGGTGTGGCTGCTGGCGCTGACGGAAGGCGCCATCGCCCGGGTGGTGATGGAGGCGGATTTCCAGGCCCTGGCCCACCAGCCGATGCTGCGCCTGATCATTCGTCGCTTCCTGCGTCCCCAGCAGCCCGAACCCGGCTGACTGCCACCTTGCAACGGCTCTGTGGCCGTTGCCCTGCTTGCGTCATGGCGTCTCGGGCCGCTTGCCGGCTCCGGGGCAGCGTGCCCGTGTTCCGGGCGCCGATGAATCCTTGAGTACCCGACACATGAACTCGATCGATCCCACTCCCGAGCAATGTCGCAGCCAGCGCTTGCGGCGCCTGGCCAAACATACCCCCAGGCTGTTGCTGGTGACGCTGCTGACCCTGGTGGGCACGCTGCTGGCCCTGTGGTTGCCGCAGACCCAGTTGCCGGCAAGCCACGGCCAGGAACCACCGCCCGCGCTGAAAGTCAGCAGCGTGCAGGTCCGTACCGGCAATGTCGGGCAGCGCATCTTCATCAGCGGCACCCTGGTGCCCCAGGAAGAGATTGCCGTCGGCACCGCCCTGCAGGATCAGCGCCTGGCCTCGGTCCGGGTGGAGGAGGGCGACCGGGTCAGTGCCGGGCAGGTCCTCGCCGAGCTGGAAACCCACAACCTGGATGCTCAGGTGCACCAGGCCGAGGCCGCGCTGGAGCGAGCGACGGCGTTGATTGGTCAGCAGCAGGCGTTGAGCGTCGAGGCCCGGACCAGCCATCAGCGCCTGGAACAACTGGGCGGCATCGGTGCCGCCAGCGCCCAGCAAGTCGACCAGCAACGGGCCCAGGCCCGCGCCACCCAGGCTGCCCTGGCGGCGGCCCGGGCCGAGCAGGCCCAGGCCCGGGCGCAACTGGCGGACGCCCGGACGCAACGCCAGAAAGCCACGCTGCGAGCGCCGGTGGCCGGCGTGGTGTCCGAACGGCATGCCCGGGTTGGCGCCCTCGCCGGTTCCGAGCCGCTGTTCCGGCTGATCCGCGACAACCGCCTGGAGCTGGACGGCGAGGTGACTGAAAGCGCCCTGCGCGCCTTGCAGGTCGGCACCCGGCTGGCGGTCCAGGTAACGGGCCTGCCGACCCCGGTGCAAGGCCAGGTGCGCCTGCTGGCGGCGAAAGTCGACCCCGCGAGCCGTCGCGGTCGGGTACGCATTACCCTGGCGGCCGACCCCGAGCTGCGCGCCGGCAGTTTTGCCACCAGTAGCCTGGAACTGCCGGCCCAGGGCCCGAGCCTGGTGCTGCCGCAGCGCGCCCTGACGTTCACCAGTGACGAACAGGCCGCGGTGGTGGTGCTGGACCCGGAGGGCAAGGCCAGTCTGCGGCAGGTTCGCGTCGGCCGGCGTGACGGCATCCAGGTGCAAGTGCTGTCCGGGCTGGCGGAAGGCGAGCGAGTGGTGGCCCGGGCCTCGGCCTTCGTGCGTGAGGGCGACCGGGTCCGGCCGGCTGAAGACGAGGAGCTGGAACCATGAGCCTGCGCCTGTCCTCCTGGGCGATCCGCCGACCGATTCCGACCCTGGTGCTGTTCCTGGTGCTCAGTGTGGGCGGCTGGTTGTCCTTTCTGCAGTTGCCGATCAACGCCAACCCGCGGGTCGAGTTCCCGGTGATCACGGTGCTGGTGTCCCAGGTCGGCGCGGCCCCCACCGAACTCGAACACGCGGTGACCCTGCGGGTCGAACGCGCGGTGTCCGGCCTGGCCGGCATCCGCCATATCACCTCCACGGTGGCCGACGGCATCTCGGTGACCACCGTGGAGTTCCAGCTCGGAGTCGATCCCGGGCGCGCCGCCAACGACATCCGCGACGCCATCGCGCTGATCCGCGCCGACCTGCCGCAGACCATCGAGGAACCGATGATCACCCGCATCGACGTCGAGGGCGGGGCCATCCTCAACTACGCCGTGAAGGGCACCACGCGAAGCCTGGTGGAGCTTTCCTGGTTCGTCGACGACCAGCTCAGCCGCGAACTGCTGGCGGTGCCCGGGGTGCAGAAGGTGCAGCGCCTGGGTGGGGTTGAGCGCGAGGTCAAGGTCGAACTCATGGCCGAGCGCCTGCAAGCCCTGGGCCTCACCGCCGAGCAGGTCAACGGCCAACTGGTGCAGAGCAATATCAACGTGCCCGGCGGGCGGACCCGGCTGGGCCACAGCGAACAGTCGATCCGCACCCTGGGCAGCGCCCTGACGGTGGAGGCCCTGAGCCAGACCCCGATTGCCCTGGGCGAGGGGCGCTGGGCGCGCCTGGGGGAGCTGGCCCGGGTGCATGACGGCGCCAGCCAGGCCCGTTCCCAGGCGCGTCTGGACGGCGAGGAAGTGGTGGGCTTCGCGGTGTTTCGCGCCAAGGGCTCCAGCGACACCCGGGTGGCGGCCGGCGTCGAGGCGGTCATCCAGCGCCTGCAGCAACAGCGCCCGGACCTGGAGATCCGCCAGATCTCCTCTTCGGTGGACTACACCCTGGCCAGTTACGACGCGGCGATCATGACCCTGGTCGAAGGCGCGCTGCTGACCGTCCTGGTGGTCCTGGTGTTCCTCCGAAGCTGGCGCGCCACCCTGGTGGCGGCCATTGCCCTGCCGCTGTCGATCCTGCCGACCTTCGCCGTCATGGCCGGGTTCGGCTATTCGCTGAACAGCATCACCCTGCTGGCCCTGACCCTGGTGATCGGCATCCTGGTGGACGATGCCATCGTCGAGATCGAGAACATCGAACGGCATCTGGACCAGGGCAAGCGTCCCTACCAGGCGGCCATCGACGCCAGCGACGCCATCGGCTTTGCCGTGGTGGCGATCACCGCCACCCTGGTCGCGGTGTTCCTGCCAGTGAGTTTCATCGGTGGCTTCATCGGCCAGTACTTCACCCCGTTCGGCATCACCGTCTCGGCGGCGGTGCTGGCTTCGCTGCTGGTGGCGCGCCTGGTCACGCCGTTGATGGCGGCCTATCTGCTCAAGCCCAAGGCCCCGGGTGCGGGCCATGAGCCGCGGCCGATGGCGCCCGGCGGCCTGCTGGGGCGCTACCTGAAGCTGCTGGAGTGGGCGCTGCGGCACCGGCGCCTGAGCCTGGGGCTGGCCGGGCTGTTTTTGGTCGGCTCGTTCGCCCTGGTGCCGCTGTTGCCTTCGGGGTTCATGCCGGTGAATGACCTCAGCCTGTCGCGCATCGACGTCTCCCTGCCGCCCGGCACGCCCTTGGTGCGGACCGACAAGGTGCTGGCCGACATGGCCCGGCAGATTCGCCAGCGGCCCGAGGTGCTCTCGGTGTTCGTCACCGCCGGCGGCGAGGATGCCTCCGGGGCCACCGACGTGGCCACCGGCCAACTGCTGGTGCGATTGCTCCCGGCGGACCAGCGCGAGCTCAGCCAGAAGGCCTTCGAACAGTCCCTGCGGCCGCTGCTCAACGGCTTTGCCGACCTGCGCTACGCCTTTCGTGGTGAAACCGCGGCGCGGGATATCTCGATCATCCTGGTGGGGCCCGACGGGCCGGCGTTGAGCCGCGCCGCCCATGCCGTGCAACGCGACATGCGGGCGCTCCAGGGCATCGCCAACGTCCAGGTCAACGAGCCGCTGCCGCGTCCGGAGCTGCTGATCCAGCCGCGGGTGGACGAAGCGGCCCGGGCCGGGGTCAGTGCCCAGGCCATCGGCAGCGTGGCGCGGATCGCCACCGTGGGCGAAATCAACGCCAGTTCGGCGCGCTTCAATTTCCATGACCGCCAGGTGCCGATCCGGGTGCTGCTGCCGGCCATCGAGCAGGGCGACCTGAATGCCCTGAGCAACCTCGGCGTCAGCACCGACAGGGGGACGGTGCTGCCCCTCAGCGCGGTGGCCGATATCGGCTATGGCAGCGGGCCGGCGCGGATCGAGCGCTTCTCCCGGTTGCGCCGGGTGTCGGTGGATGCCGATCTGGCCGGGATCACCCTGGGCACGGCCCTGGAAGCCATCGGCCAGTTGCCGGCGCTGCAGCAGTTGCCCGACGGCGTGCGCCGTGTCGAGTACGGCGATGCCGAATACATGAATGAAATGTTCGACAAGTTCGGCGTGGTCATGGGCCTGGGCATCATGATGGTGTTCGCCGTGCTGGTGCTGCTGTTCCGCGATTTCCTGCAGCCCTTGACCATCCTCAGCGCACTGCCGTTGTCCGTCGGCGGGGCGATTGGCGGCCTGTTGCTGTACGGCGCCGCCATCGACATGCCGGTGGTCATCGGCCTGCTGATGCTGATGGGCATCGTCACCAAGAACTCGATCCTGATGGTGGAATTCACCCTCGAGAAGCGTCGCCTTGGCATGCCCCGGCACCAGGCCCTGATCCAGTCGGGGGCCGAGCGCGCCCGGCCGATCATCATGACCACCATTGCCATGGTCGCGGGCATGGTGCCGGCGCTGCTCAGCAGCGGCGCCGACGCCGGGTTCCGCGCCCCCATGGCGGTGGCGGTGATCGGCGGGCTGATCACCTCGACCCTGCTGAGCCTGGTGCTGGTGCCGGTGGTCTTCAGTTGCATGGACGACCTGAAGCGCTGGCTGGCGCCGCGCCTGGCGCGCCTCACCTCAGTCACCGCGCAGGACCGCGCCGAGGCACGGCCCTGAGCCGGGGCTGCGCAAGCCGCTGGCCGGTGGCGCGGCAGCGGTCAGCCGAGGACGGAGGAGGTGCCCTGCGGGAGGAGGCTGCTGGCCCGGAACCTGCGACCTGGGGCTGCTCTCAGGCGCCCACCATCCATTTGGCCAGCCCGTGGCGGCCGCTGACCCCGAGCTTGGCGGCGGCGCGCTTGAGGTAGGTTTCCACGGAGCTGTTCTTGACGCTCAGGCGCTGGGCCATTTCCGGCACCGTGCCCCCGGTCAGCAGCCCCAGGCAGACCTCTTTCTCCCGGGCCGAGAGGTTGATGTCTCCCAGTGACAGGCGCTCGTCGAACTCCCGTTGCAGCGGCGTCTGCCGACGCGCGTCCAGAGGTCGCAGGCTCCAGTTGCGCAGGTGCTTGAGCGCCTGTTGCCGATGCAACTGGGCGTGGCGTTCCAGCAGCGGCAGCAGGGTCGCCGACAGGCTCTTGAGAAACGACAGTTCGCTGAGGGTGAAGCCGCCCTGGGCGGGATCGCGGTAGAGGGCGATGACACAGCGCCGGCTGGCTTTGCGCGACACCAGGTGGCACTGGTGCGGGGTCGGGCGAGCGGGGCTGCCCTGGGCATTCATTTGAATCAGCAGCGAGTCGTCCATTTCCAGCATCTTTTGCAGCAGCGGGTCATGGCGTCGCGGGGGCTCCGGCAGGGGCAGGTCATCCTGCAACCCGGCGCGTCCCAGCAGGGTGATCTCCAGGGAACTGGCCTGGCATTCGTCGAGGGTCCATTCACTGAGCTGCAACTGGTTCACCGGCACCAGCTGGTTCACCAGTTGCAGCATGTCCTTGGCGAAGCGGGCATGGCCGGTGCTGGAGATCAACTGCCCCAGCTCGAAGTAGAAATGCGAGGTTGGCATGTTGGCGATACTGCGGGTCTGATTCATATCCATATCATCCTTGATCGAGACGAATCGCTGCTCGAAACGCGACTGCCACGACGGTCCGTGGCAGAGGCTCCTTGAACCTGTAGCGGTTCCCGGCATTGGATTTAAGCCCGGGCGAGCTCTGTGCGTCTGTAGGGGAAAACCGGGACACACAGGCCGCGCCAGGGCCTGGGGACGCGGCTCAGGGCTGGGGCGAGTACATCCAGCGCAGCAGCGAATGGCGGCCACTGATGCCCAGCTTGATGGCGGCGCGTTTCAGGTAGCTCTCGACGGTGTTGACCTTGAGCCTGAGCTGTTCGGCCAGTTGCGGCGCGGTGCGCCCGGCCAGCAGCCCGACACAGACTTCCAACTCACGGTTGGACAGGCTCAGCCCGGACTGCGCCAGACGCTCGGTAAAGCGCAGGCGCAGGGTTTGAAGGCCTTCGAGGGTGGCGCCGTCCTGCTCTGTGGAGGCGGCCTGGGGCTGCAGGGCGCTGATGTGCTTTTCCACCATTGGCAACAGCAGGGGCGAGAAGTCCTCCAGCAGCAGGCGCTCCTGGGGCGAGAAACTCTCGGCCTGATTGCTGCGGTACACCGAGAGCACGTAATGGTAGGCATCCTTGCGGCCGGTCAGGTGCAGTTGTGCCGTCTCGGCGCAACCCTCGCGGCGCGGCGGCAGTTGCCGGGCCTCGGGCGTGCCGGCCGGCTCGGGAAAACCGGCCTGCAACAGCGGCTCGTCGCCGCAGTGGGCGTCGCTGTGCAGCGGGTAGTGGCTCTGCAGCTGCGGCTGCTCGCTGTGCTCGGGCGACTGGTGCGGGTCCACCGGCAGTCGAGTGATGTGGGTGGCGTCCACCGGCAGTTGGGTGAGGATCAGGTCGTGGAGCATGCGCGGAAAATGGCGGCTGCCGGTGCTGGCAATGACCTTGCCGATGCGTGGAAACAATACTTGTGCGTTCATCATTTCATCCATGAATGTGAAGGTGTGGCAGGACAGCGTTATAGCAACGAGTTCGGGTATCGCTGATTGATCTCCGTTCTGGTTCCGATCGACAAAGGATCGCCTCGTATCCTAGTACAGGGTTCTGCCGGCTGTTCGATGATAGGCGCAAAATCTTGCGCAGTGGACGGCGGGCAACGTCCGCGCCAGGGCGGCGGCATCGATATCAGCGCCGCCGCGTCGGGGGGCGGCGGCGCAACGGGCGGCGATTACAGGCGCGGCTGCTCCGGGGGCAGGCCCAGCAACTGGTGCAGGGTGTTGATCAGGGCCTGCTGGCGCAGCCGGTCCTCCTGGTGCCGGGCTTCGGCGGCGGCGACATCGGCGTGGCAGTGCGGGCAGGTGGTCTCGACGGCGTGGATGTACTCCAGGCAACTGCGACACAGGGCCAGGCGCGGCGGAATGCGGCCTTCGGCGGGGGCTGCCTGGCCCTGGTTGACCCAGGCCAGCTTGATCACCTGACCGCTGTCGCTGACGCTGGCCACGGCTTCGCCGGTGTCGATGCGCTCGGTGATCAGGTCGAAGCGGCCCACGGAGAAGGACGCCGGGCCGGCGTCTTCGAGTTTGACGATGCGCTCGCGCAGGCCTTTTTTCTGCAGGTCCAGGGCCCGGTAGTGGCAATAGGGGTTGTTGCCCGGCTTGCCCAGCAGTGAGTGCGAGGTCCAGGTGCAGCCGCCGCGGCAGACGTCGTTGTAGTAGCAGCTGCGGCAATAGCCCCACAGATCGTCCACCGAGCGCAGGCGGCCGAAATGAATGCCTTCGCTGTAGTGCCAGATGTCGTGCAGGCTCATGTTGCGCACGTTGCCGCCGGAGAAGCCCACGGTGGCTAGGGACGGGCAGCCCTTGACCGTGCCGTCGGCCTCCAGGGCCAGCACTGTCTGCCCGGCGGCGCAGCCGGTCCAGTGCACCCGGTCGTCGCCGAAGCCGCGCCACATGTGTTCGTAGGGGCCGTAGTAGCCGATGTTGTTGCCGATGTTCATCAGCAGGCCGCGCTCATTGCCTTCGCGGTACAGGCGCGCCAGCAGCGGCATGACCTCCAGCAGCTGGTAGGGCTGCATCAGCAGTTCCGGGTGATCCACGGCGTTGCCCATGGCCACCGTCAGCTGGATCTGCCAGTGCTTGGCGCCGGCGTCGATGATCAGGTCCATCAGGGCTGGCAGGTCGGGCAGGGTGGCGGCGCCGATCTGCGTGTTGACGCTGATCTTCAGCCCGGCCTGCTTGGCCCGGCGCAGGGTGTCCAGGGCCTTGTCGAACGAGCCCGGCACATTGCGCACCGCGTCGTGCAGCGGCGCCAGGCCGTCCAGGGACACGCCGACGCCATCGAGCCCGGCGTCCACCGCGGCCTGCATCTTGGCCGGGGTCAGGTTGCGACCGCCGGTCTGGATCGCCACGTACATGCCGTGGTCGTGGATGGCCTGGATCAGTCGCGTCCAGTCCTTGCGCAAATAGGCTTCGCCACCGATCAGGGTGATTTCCCGGGTGCCCAGGGCGGCCAGTGAATCGATCACCGCCAGGCATTCCTCGGTGCTCAGTTCCCCGGGGCGCCGGTGCCCGGCGCGGGAGCCGCAGTGCAGGCACTTGAGGTCGCAGGCGAGGGTGATTTCCCAGACCACGTGCACCGGCACATAGCGCTTGAGGTCGTTTTCGCTGAGGTAGCGGGCAGGGAGACGGTCTGACATGAAAGATCCTTGCGCACCCAGCGGTGCGCGGCAGCAAGCCATCGAAACAGGCGCGCCTCGGGTGTGCGGTACGGGCGCGATCGGTTTGGCCCAAGTCGGGGCCGTCCGCTGACGGCCGGCCCCGCTGGCCTGGACTCAGCGGCGCTCCAGGCGGCTGATTTCCGCCTGCAGCTGCTGCACCGCCTGGCTCAGGTTTTCACTGTTGGCCAGCTGCTGCTCGCCCTGGGCCACCAGCGCCTTGAGCCGCGCCAGGTCGCCGCTGGTCTGGGCCTCCTGCAGCGCCACCGCGTACAGCGGGTGGGGATGCATGGCGGGCTGGCCGGCCTGGACTGCGCGTTCGCCTTGTTTCTGCTCCACCGGTGCCTGGCTCACGGCGGCGTGTTGCACCACGTGCCAATGCCCCTGGTACTGGTACTTGTAGCTGGCGAAGCCGCTGGCCCAGTCGAGGCCGAGGATGCCCTGCAGATGGAACGTCTCGGCGATCTGGCTGGTGGGACCGCTGGGGTTGCCGGCCAGGCTGAGGATGATGTGGCCCTCGCTGGACGGATCGAGCTTGACCTGGGAGTAGTCGCCCCAGACATCCGCCCGGAACTGCAGCGGTGGCGAGGTGCTCTGGGTGATCCGGGCCACGCCGCTGACTCTTTTCTGCGGGGTGTTGACCAGCAGGTCGAGGGTCAGCACCGGCGCTCCGATCACAGGATTGGCGACGATGATGCGGGTATGGAACAGTCCGATTGTCATGCTGCAACTCCTTATCTGGATAGAAGGCATCAGGTGCGATGAATGGCCTTGATCAGCGGCGTTCCTGCTTCTTGATCTCGGCCTTGGCGGCGTCCAGCGCGGTGCGGATCAGCGGCAGCTGCTCCAGTTGCTGGGTGGCCACCCGATGCAGGTTCTTCATCTGGGCCAGATCGCCGCTGGCGATGGCGCCGTGGATCGGCCCGCCGTACAGCGCGGCGCTGGTGCTGTTCACCGCGCTGTAGTGGCCCGAGTGCTCTGGCGTCGACAGGCTGCTGGACTGCACCGTCTCCTGCAGGCGGGCGGGGGCCTGATTGACCGAAACCCAGTCGTGGCCGTTGAAGTACTGGTAGTTGGCGATGCCTTCCTTCCAGTCGTCGCCGACCACCAGGTGCAGCTTGAAGGTGATGATGGCGTTGGAGCTGGGGCCGCCCTGATTGCCCTGGGCGGTGATGAGGATCTTGCTGGTAGTGGGGTGCATGACCGTGAGGTAGGTGTACTGACCCCAGACATCGCTGTGCAGGTCGGGTGGTGGGTTGAGCGCCTGGGTGATGGTCGAACCGCCGCGGACACTGTGGTCGGGGGTGTAGACCAGCAGGTTGAGAATCAGACTGGGCGCCCCGGGCTTATCGGTACCGATGCGATAGCTCAGGGGGAACAGACCTTCGGCGTGGGAATTGGAACCGGACATATGCTTTGCCTCCATTCAATGACGGGGAAACAGCGATCAGTGCTGCTCCAGCCGGGCGACTTCCTTGGCCAGCCGCTCGTAGGCGCTTTTCAGATCCTTGGGTTCGTCGCCCTTCGGATCGCGCTTGGCCAGCAGGGCTTTCATCTGGGGTAGCTGGCCTTCGGCGATGGCCGACTGGATCGCGACTCCGTAGGGAACAACCGTGTGTTGCGAGGTGGGGTTCATGGTGTGTGCCTTCCGTGGGGTTTAGGGGGGGCTGCGGTACTTGGCAGCCCTTGCAGTTAAGCAGCGCGGGGGGAGTTGGCGGGGTAATGGCACATTGATTTTGTGGGTTTCCGACGGGTGGATTCCCGGGGGTAAGGGGTTGATTTTGTGGAAATTCCAAAGGGCGATATGCAAGGGGGAGGTGAGTGCGGATGGCGATAGAGGGGGGGGCTGGCGGTTTCGCTTTTGCAGCGGTGGGTGGGGTACATGTCCGTTGCTGCGGTAACGGTGGCTTGGGGTTTCGATCTTGCGGCGAGTGGGGCGGGGTACATATTCGTTGCTGCGGTCACGGTGGCTTAGGGTTTCGCTCTTACAGCGGTGGGCGGTGTACATATCCGTTGCTGCGGTCATGGCCACTTAGGGTTTCACCCTTACGGCGACTCACTTTTGTCAAACGACACAAAAGTAAGCAAAAAGTCTTGCCCCTCCATACGGCCCCTCGCTGGGGCTCGGGGTGCCCGAGCTCCGGCATTGCTCCGGGGGCCCGCCGCCAACC
This sequence comes from Pseudomonas sp. Os17, assembly GCF_001547895.1. Lineage (NCBI taxonomy): Bacteria > Pseudomonadati > Pseudomonadota > Gammaproteobacteria > Pseudomonadales > Pseudomonadaceae > Pseudomonas > Pseudomonas sp. Os17. The sequence goes on from NZ_AP014627.1 coordinate 2,298,224, forward strand.
GGCCATCCATGGCCGGGTGGCGGCTGGCTCGGCATCCATGCCGAGCTGCCCCCTACGCAACGCCTGCGCTCGGCCTGCTGGGAAGGGGCCTGAAGATCAAAAGCCAAGCGCGTTTACGCGCTGTCCGTAGGAGCCGGCTTGCCGGCGAGTAGGCCCGCAAGACATGCAGCGCCCTGGCGGACGCCTTCGCTGGCAAGCCAGCTCCTACGGAGGGGCGTGTGCACAATCCATCTTCAGGCCGGCCGTAAGGCCGCCGTCAGATTTTGCCTTTGCTTTTGATCTGGCTTTTGATCTTCCTGCCCCCTTAGACACGATGGCCGAACGCAGGCATTGATCCGTGGGTAACCCGGCAGGACGCCGGGTTAGCCGCACTGGGCCATGGATGGTCCATTGCGGCGGCCCACGGATCAATGCCGGAGTTCGGGCATGCCTCGCTATGCGAGGCACCAAGTGGAGGGGCAGAAGCGTTTTGCTTACTTTTGTCTGGGCCGGCATTCCGGATTTTCAAAAGTGAGTCGCTGTACGAGCGAAACCATAAGTGGCCGTGACCGCAGCAACGGATATGTACACAGCACACCGCAACAACGGATACGCACACTCCACCCCCCCCCAAAAAAAAAACCTCAAACCACCCCCAACTCCCCCAACTGCCGCCGCGTCTCCCCCGCGGCCACATGATGAATCGCCCGCCACCCCAACGCCCTGGCCGCGACGATATTTGGCGCATGGTCATCAATGAACACCAGCTCCTCAGGCGCAACCCCCGGCACATGCGCGCGAATGCGCCCCAAGGCCGTGTGATAGATCTCGGCATCCGGCTTGATCTGCCGCTCCTGCCCCGACACCACGATGTCGCGAAACTTCTGCAAGAACGGGTAGTGCTCCCAGGCATAGGGAAAGGTTTCCTGGGACCAGTTGGTCAACCCGAACAGCGGCACCTGCGCCTGGTGCAGTTCCTCCAGCAGGGCCACGCCTTCGTCCAGTGGCCCCTTGAGCATCTCCGGCCAGCGTCCGTAATAGGCCTCGATCAACGGCGCATGCTCGGGATGCTCGGCCACCAGGCTGCGGGTGGCTTCGGCCAGGGGCCGGCCGGCGTCCTGCTGGGTGTTCCAGGCCTGGGTGCAGACGGTGTCGAGGAACCACTGGCGACGCTGGTCGTCGGGGATCAGTTGGCGGTACAGGTGGTGCGGGCTCCAGTCGAACAGCACGCCACCAAAATCGAAAACCACGGCACGAATCGTCATCAGCACTTCCTTTTCAGCGGTTGTGGATCAGGGCGTCATCCTGCGACGCGGCGCCGTGCAATGCAATTTGCCGGTGGCCATTGGTCCGCTGGCCGGCACCCTGGGAACGGATCGCGATCCAACGGTTGTCCCCGTCCTTTTGCGGGCTAGCACAGGAGCTGACCATGGCTACCAAGACCCCCACGGGGCCGCGCTCGTCCGAGCACGCCTCGAATCACCACGACCCGGGTTTCGACCCCGATTCGCCAGACGTCGCCGATCCCCAGATCGATCCGGTGGGGCCGGCCAGGGCGCCCCTGGATCAGCCGGAACCCGAGCACCGGCGCAAGCGCTCGCGAGCCTACGACCCTCTGGCCAACCTGAGGAAATGAGCGCGTCGCGCCGACATGCGGCCGTCGCCGGAGGGTTCTGCGGGTGTAAGGTAAAACGCCCAAGCCCCAGGCACGCGGAGAACAAGGGAGGTGTCCATGAGTACGCCGCTGCTGAACAAGCTGCAGATCAACGGTTATCAGGTATTGAGCGTCAACCACGGGCCCTGGAAGGTCTGTACGGCGGGTGATCGGCTCGCCAGCTTCGGCACCCGGGAAGAGGCCATGGCTTTCGCCGCCGCCTTGCCGGTGCGCAGGGCATCACCGGCCACCCCGCATCGATAGCAGCCGACAGAAAAAAGCCCCGGACCGATCGGGGCTTTTTTCTGTCCGGGCTGCTGCAAACGCCGGGTCAGTCGACAATGACCGGCTCGTTCGGATCATCGCTCAGGCACACGGTCAATTGCTCCCCGGCCTTGTTGAACGCGCAGCGGGGCAGGGATTGCTGCTTGATGAAGCTCAGCGGCGGCAGGATGAACGCCGCCGCCAGGACCAGCGCCCACAGGGTTTGCAGAAACAGCACATCGGCGCTGGTGGCGGCGGGCCGTGAGACGAGGCGTCGGCGCCAGTAGAAGTACAGGCCGCTGATAACGAACAGGCACACGATGCCCATCATGTAGTCCAGTTCCCAGTCCTGGGGGCTGAAGGAGCGGCTGCCATCTTCATCATCCGGGTAGGTGAGCCGCCACCAGGCCCCCAGCAGCAAGGGCACGAGCCCGGCCAGCAGCCACGCCAGGCGCGCGCCGGGCATCCGGGTCAGCAGGGCCAGGACCAGGCCGATCAGGCACAGCACCCAGGCAAACAGGTACAACTGAAAACCCATGGCGCCGCCGAACAGCGTGCCGCTGACATCCCGCGGTTGCATCATTTGCACGTCGCACAACAGCATCACCGACAGCGGGATGGCGACGACGATCCAGCACAGGGGGCGGTACAGCCACAACCACAGGGTAAACAGGCGAGACATGGGCACACTCATCAAGGTCAAGAAAAGGAGGAATGAAGTCAGGGGGCTATTCAGTCGACAATCACCCGGGTGCCCGGGCCCAGGCATACGCTCAACTGATTGCCGGCCCGGTCGAAGGCGCAGTAGGGCAGTGGCTTGCGGGTGATGGCCAGCAGCGGTGGAAGGATGAAGGCCGCCCCCAGCACCAGGGCCCACAGGGTGCGCAGCAACAGCCGATTGCCAGTGGCGGGTGGACGCGGCTTGAGCCGTTGCTGACGCAACAGGTAGACGCCGCTGTAGACCAGGGCAAAGCCGAAGACCATCACATAGTCCAGCTCCCGGGGCTGGATGCTGAAGAGCAGGTTGCCGTCGAAATCATCCGGGTAGTTGATCCGCCACCACAGGCCCAGCAGCAACTGCGCCAGCCCGGCGACGATCCAGGCCAGACGCGCGCCGGGCACCCGGGTCAGCAGCGCCAGCACCAGGCCCAGGACGCTGAGGGCCCAGCCGCCCAGGTACATCACAAAGCCCATGGAGCCGCCGAACAAGGTGCCGCCGACCTCCCGGGGCACGATCAGGTTCAGGTTGCAATGGATCATGCTGGCCGTCGGCGCGGCCACGGCGATCCAGCACAGCGGCAGGTAGAGCCAGGAACAGAGGGTGTACAGACGGGACATGAAGGGACTCGATTGGGCAGCGGGTATCCGGCCCGGCGCCACTGGGCGCCAGGCCGGCAGGTTCAGCGTTTGTTGTGTTTCATCGCAAAGGCGATTCGGTTCTGCAGGTCGACCGATTGGCGGTACTCACTGGCCCGGCTCAGCAGTTTCGTGCGCAGGGCCAGCAGGGCAAAGGCCAGTGCCGGAACCAGATAGATCAGCAACAGCGCGGCGTGGGCCAGGGTGTCGCCGCTGTACAGGCGGTCGATGATGCCGAACAGCTGCAGGCCCACTTCCAGGCAGCAGAGCACGCCAAAGGCCACGATGTACTGCGGTTTCAGCTTGATCAGGTTGATGATCAGCAGCAGTACGCCGCCGAGGATCAGCACCGAACTGACTTGCAACAGCAGCGGCTCATCGGCGAACACCCTTCGCGCTAGCTGGCTCAGAGGGCCGCCGATGCCGATCAGGGCCCAGATCGCCATCAGGTAGATATACCAGGGGCGTTTGCCGGGTTGACGCAGGGCGGCGGCGCCTTCGTTGGGGGTTTGACGTTCCATGTGAACTCCGGAATTTATTCAGGTCGGGCAGGGCTGGAGCGGTTGGGCAACGGGTACCCGTCAGCTGAAAAGCAGCGTAGTTCCTGCGGCGAACAGCACCAGGGCGAGGCTGATGCCCGCCAGGGGAATACGGAACCAGTAACGGATCGCCAGCAGCCACAGGCTGGCGAGAAAGCCCAGGCCGATCAGCAACAGGCCGCGGGCTTCCAGCAGCAGGGCCGGGTGCAGCCAGGCCAGGTAGCCATAGACCAGGCCGAACAACATCGCTCCCAGGCTATGGCTGGCATTGAAGCCGACCCAGGCACGCCACAGGCTGGTCTGGCCGGTGATCATTGGCGACACCTGGCGCATGCGTTCGGCCAGGGCCGGATCACGGGGCTGGAATTTGTCGGTGGCGAAGGTGTAGATCAGGTGCAGGCTGCCCAGCAGCAGCACGATGGCTGAGCTGGCGACGATCAGGGCGGGGGCCAACACGTTTCTTCCTTGGGCGGTGTCCGGGTGCGAAGTATGCCGGGCCGCTTGAGGTTTTGCATCCGTGGGGTGTGCTGTTGCCTGAGCTTGGCGCTGGAGTCGGGGCAGGGCGGCAGGCGCCCTGCCCGGATGCTCAGAAGTGCTCGGCGTCCAGGCCGAACAAGGAGGAACTGCCGGCGCGAATGCTCTGCTCCAGGCTGAGGATGCGCGGCAGCAGGCGGCTGAAATAGAACCGCGCGGTGGCCAGCTTGGCGCCATAGAAGCCGTCGTCCTCGGAGCGCTGGTGCTCGGCCACCTGGGCCATGCGCGCCCACAGGTAGGCGTAGGCCACGTAGCCGAACAGCTGCAGGTACTCGACGCAGGCGCTGCCCACCGCGTTGGGGTTCTGCGCCGCCTGCTCGCGCAACCAGTCGCTGAGGTCTTCCAGGCGCTGCACCGCGTCCAGCAGCTCGGCGGCGTAGGCGGCGCCGGGCAGGTAGGCATAGTCGCGGATCTCGCCGGTGAACAGGCGCAGGGCCACGCCGCCGTTGCCCACCACCTTGCGCCCCAACAGGTCCAGGGCCTGGATGCCGTTGGTGCCTTCGTAGATCTGCGCGATGCGCACATCGCGCACCAGTTGCTCCTGGCCCCATTCGCGAATGTAGCCGTGGCCGCCGAAGATCTGCTGGCCGAGCACGCAGCTGTCCAGCCCGGTGTCGGTGAAGAACGCCTTGGCCACCGGGGTCAGCAGCGCCACCAGGGCTTCGGCGTTGTGCCGCTCATGGGGCTGGTCGGCGAACTTGGCCAGGTCCAGCTGCTGGCCGACGTAGCTGGCGAAGGCCCGGCCGCCTTCGGTCATGGCCTTCATGGTCAGCAGCATGCGCCGCACATCGGGGTGGACAATGATCGGGTCGGCGATCTTGTCCTTGGCCACCGGGCCGGCCGGGGAGCGGCTCTGGATGCGTTCGCGGGCGTAGGTGCGGGCGTTCTGGTAGGAGTTCTCGGCGCAGCCGATGCCCTGGATGCCGATGGACAGGCGCTCGTAGTTCATCATGGTGAACATCGCCGCCAGGCCCTTGTTGGCCTCGCCGATCAGCCAGCCGCTGGCGCCGTCGAAGTTCAGCACGCAGGTGGCCGAGGCCTTGATGCCCATCTTGTGTTCGATGGAGCCGCAGCTCACCGCGTTGGCCGCGCCGAGGTGGCCGTGGGCGTCGACATGGATCTTCGGTACCAGGAACAGCGAGATGCCCTTGGGCCCGGCCGGGGCGTCCGGCAGCTTGGCCAGCACCAGGTGGATGATGTTCTCGGTCAGGTCCTGCTCGCCGCCGGTGATGAAGATCTTGCTGCCGCTGATCCGGTAGCTGCCGTCGGCCTGGGGTTCGGCGCGGGTGCGGATGATCCCCAGGTCGGTGCCGGCGTGGGCCTCGGTCAGGCACATGGAACCGGCCCAGCGGCCTTCGTACATCGGTGGCAGGTAGCGCTGCTTGAGCTCCTCGCTGGCGTGGGCGTCGATGGCCAGGCAGGCCCCGGAACTCAGGGCCGAATACAGGGCGAAACTGGAATTGGCGGCGTACAGCATCTCTTCGAACTGCACCGCGAGCATCTTCGGCATGCCCATGCCGCCGTAGGCCGGGTTGCCGCTCAGGCCGACCCAGCCGCCCTCGATGTAGGTGCGGTAGGCCTCCTTGAAGCCGGCCGGGGTGCGCACCTGCCCGGCGTGCCAGCTGGCGCCTTCCTCGTCGCCGCTGCGGTTGAGCGGGGCGATCAGATTGCCGGTGACCTTGGCCGCTTCTTCGAGAATCGCGTCGGCGGTGTCGGCGTCCACGGTGTCGGCCAGGGCCGGCAGGCGCGCCCAGAGCTTGGGTGCGTTGAACACTTCATGCAGGACAAAGCGCATATCGCGCAGCGGAGCATTGAATTCGGGCATTGCAGGAACCTCGGGCAAAAGGGGAGGTTGAGCGGCCGTGGCCGCATGAATCGAAAACGCCAAGCCCGCCCCCTTGTAGGAGCCGGCTTGCCGGCGAAGAGGCCCGCAAGCCATGCATCGCCCTGGCCGACGCCTTCGCTGGCAAGCGGAGCGCCGCCCGGGCAGCGCCTACGAGGGATGGGCCGGTGAGAGCGCCTTCGCTGGCAAGCCAGCTCCTACGGGGGCTGGGTCGGTGTATTCAGGCTAGAGGTTTTTCGCCAGGTCGCGCAGGACGAACTTCTGGATCTTGCCGGTGGAGGTCTTGGGCAAGGTGCTGAAGACCACGGTACGCGGCACCTTGAAGCCCGCCAGGTGTTCGCGGCAGAAAGCGATGATCTCGGCTTCGCCCACGTCCTGGTGATCGGCCTTGAGGGTGATGAAGGCGCAGGGGGTTTCGCCCCATTTTTCGTCGGGCCGGGCCACCACCGCCGCTTCCAGCACCGCCGGGTGGCGATAGAGCACACCTTCCAGCTCAATGGTGGAGATGTTCTCGCCGCCGGAAATGATGATGTCCTTGAGCCGGTCGCGGATTTCGATATAGCCGTCCGGGTGGGTCACCCCCAGGTCGCCGGTATGGAACCAGCCGCCCTCGAAGGCTTCGGCGGTGGCGCTGGGGTTCTTCAGGTAGCCCTTCATCACGGTGTTGCCGCGCATGAAGATCTCGCCGATGGTCTGGCCGTCCCGGGGCGTGGGTTCGAGGGTTTTCGGATCAGCCACCATCAGCCCTTCCAGGGTCGGGTAGCGCACGCCCTGGCGTGACTTGATCTGCGCCCGCTGCTCCAGCGGCAGCTCGTCCCAGGCGGCGTGCCAGGCACACAGGGTCACTGGGCCATAGACCTCGGTCAGGCCGTAGACGTGGGTGACCTTGATGCCCATCTCCTCCACGGCGCCGATCACCTTGGCCGGTGGCGCGGCCCCGGCGACCATGGCGTTGACCGGGTGGTCGATGGCCGCCTTGGCCGATTCCGGCATGTTCACCAGGGCATTGAGCACGATGGGCGCGCCGCACAGGTGGGTGATCTGGTGCTCGCGGATCAGGTTGAGGATCTTCTGCGGATCGACCCGGCGCAGGAACACATGCACCCCGCCCAGGGCGGTGACGATCCACGGGTAGCACCAGCCGTTGCAGTGGAACATCGGCAGGGTCCAGAGGTACACCGGGTGGTTGCCCATGGCCCAGATCATCTGGTTGCCCAGGGAATTGAGGTAGGCGCCGCGGTGGTGATAGACCACGCCCTTGGGGTTGCCGGTGGTGCCCGAGGTGTAGTTCAGGGCAATGGCCTGCCATTCGTCTTCCGGCCACTGCCAGGGGTACTCCGGGTCGCCCTCGGCGAGAAAAGCCTCGTAGTCCAGGTCGCTGACCGCCTGGCCTTCGCCGTATTCCGGATCGTCGACATCGATCACCAGCGGCGGGTGATCGAGCATGGCCACGGCCGCGTGGATCACCCCGTGGAACTCGCGGTCGGCGATCAGCACCTTGGCCTCGCCGTGGGCCAGCATGAAGGCGATGGCCTCGGCGTCCAGGCGCACGTTGAGGGCATTGAGCACGGCGCCGATCATCGGCACGCCAAAATGCGCTTCGAGCATCGCCGGGATGTTCGGCAGCATCACCGCCACGGTGTCGTTCTTGCCGATGCCGCGCCCGGCCAGGGCCGAAGCCAGGCGCCGGCAGCGGCTGTAGGTCTGGGCCCAGGTGCGGCGGATCGAACCGTGGATCACCGCCGGATACTCGGGGTAAACCGCAGCGGTGCGTTCGATGAAGCTCAAGGGGGAGAGGGCGATATGGTTGACGGCAGACGGCGCGAGGCCTTGCTCGTAGATGGACATGGTTCGGGTACCCGGTGGCTGATTATTAGCTCTATTGGCCGAGGCTTGGGTGGCGCGTGCTGTGTACCTGAGGGACACCCACTGCAGGAGCCGGCTCGCCGGCGAAGGCGATCTCAAGAACACCCTGGCCCGTAGGAGCTGGCTTGCCGGCGAAAGCGCTCTCACGGGCCCCTTCGCTGGCAAGCCAGCTCCTACGGGCCAGGCGATCCTTATCAGGCGTTCCTTACAGGTACACAGCACACCCAGCGAAAGCTCGGTGACTTATCCGGGGTCTTTTATATACTGTTTGTCGATTGATATGGAAGTACTACCTGAGTTGTATAGTAGTTTTACTATATTGAGAAAATCGCTGTTGCCACCCACAGGTTGATCGACCATGCCCACCTCCACCCACCTGAGCCGCTGGTTGCAGCTACAGCGCCAAGGCCAGTTGCCGGACTCGCCCTGGCTGGGCCACGACCCGCAGCCGAGCCTGCTGCTGGACGCCCGGGCGCAGCCGCTGGACCTCAACCCGGCACTGCGCCAGTGGCTGGACGATGCGGCCACTGGCGATCTCGCGGCCCTGCTGCCGATCAACCATGCGGCCCTGGTGCGCGCCTGCCTGGAGCAGCAGCGTGCCATCGAACAGGTGGAGGCCCAGTGGGGCGAACGCATCCTGCTCTGGAGCTTCATTCCCGACCCCCTGCACCAGCGGGTGCTGGCGCGCTGTCAGGAGGCCACCGCCCAGGTCCAGGCCGAGCGCGACTCGGCCCGGGCCCGGCGCCTGTACCGGCTGATCACCGAGAACACCACCGACCTGATTTCCCGGCACACCCCGGACGGCCGCTTCCTCGATGCCTCGCCGGCGTCCTGGACCCTGTTGGGCTACTGGCCCGAACAACTGCGCGGCCTGCTGGCCCGCAGCCTGTTCCACAGCCAGGGCCTGGCCGGGCTGATGCAGCGCACCCGCGACGCCCTGGAGCAGGACGGCTACCACACCATGACCTACCGCATCCGCCATCGCGACGGTCATTACCTGTGGTTCGAAACCGCCTGCCGGGGCATCCGCGACACCTACACCGGCACCGTGGTGGAAGTGGTGGCGGTGTCCCGGGACATCACCGCCCGGGTCCAGGCCGAGGAGAACAAACGGCGCCTGGCCGAAGTGGTAGAGGCCAACCCCGACCCGGTGCTGTTCATCCAGCCCGGCGGCGCGGTGACCTACCTCAACCCGGCGGCGCGGCGCACCCTGGGGCTGGCGGCCGATCAGGCGATGCCCGGCCTGGCCTCGATACTCAGCGCGCACGTGCTGGACAGCCTGCAGCGCGAGGGCTGGGAGCGCGCCGAGCGCAGCGGCCGCTGGAGCATCGAGGCGCGCCTGCAACCGCCGGCCGGCGGCGCCTCGGTGCCGGTGTCGCTGATGCTCCTGGCCCACCGCGCGGCCAGTGGCGAGCGCTTCTATTCCCTGGTGGCCCACGACCAGAGCGAGCGCGAACTGCGCGAGGCCCAGCAGCGCCATCACCAGGACGAACTGGCCCACAGCGCGCGGCTGGTGACCCTGGGCGAACTGGCCTCGGGCATCGCCCATGAGATCAACCAGCCCCTGGCCGCAGTGGTCAATTACGCCAATGCCAGCCAACGTTACCTGCAAGCCCTGGACACCCAGCCCGAAGCCGCGCACAAGGTCGCCCAGGGCCTGGAGCGAATCGCCGAACAGGCGACCCACGCCGCCGAAGTGATCAAGCGCCTGCGGGCCTTCCTGCGCAAGGGCGGGCGCCGGGTGCAGGCCCTGGACCTCGCCGAGGTGGCCCGGGAAACCGTGCGCCTGTGTGCCTGGGAAGCCCAGGCCAGCCAGGTGACGATCGACTTGCACCTGGCGGATAATCTGCCGCCGGTGTACGCCGATCGGGTGCTGCTGGAGCAGGTGCTGCTGAACCTGCTGCGCAACGCCATCGAAGCCAATCGCGAAGTGCATGGGCAGCAGGGCTCGCACATTGTCCTGGCGGCCGAGGCGAGGAGCGAAGGCGGGGTGCAGATCAGCGTCAGCGACCAGGGCCCCGGGGTCTGTGCCGAGCAACTGCCGCAGCTGTTCACCCCGTTCTACACCAGCAAGGCCAACGGCCTGGGGCTCGGGCTGTCCATGAGCCGCAGCATCGTCGAGGGCTTTGGCGGCGACTTGCAGGCCCACCCCCAGGCGGTGGGCCTGCGCATGTGCTGCCGGCTGCCGGCCAGCGCCCCGGCCGACCCCCCGGCAACTTCCCAGGCAACTTCCCCCGCAACGACAGGAGCAAGGCAATGACAAGTGAGGCGCAGCAGCTGGTGTACGTGGTCGACGACGACCCGGGCATGCTCGACTCCACGGTCTGGCTCCTGGAGTCGGTGGGGCTCAAGGCCGTGCCCTTCACCAGCGGCCGGGAGTTTCTCGAACACTGCGACCCCAGCCTCAATGCCTGCGTGCTGCTGGATGTGCGCATGCCCGGCATGGGCGGCCTGAATGTCCAGGAAGAGCTGCGCCAGCGCGATATCCACCTGCCGCTGATCTTTGTCAGCGGCCACGCCGACGTGCCCATCGTGGTCCGTGCCTTCAAGGCCGGCGCGGTGGATTTCATCGAGAAGCCCTACAACGAACAGCTGCTGCTGGACAGCGTGCAGCAGGCCCTGAGCCGCGCCGACCGTCATCAGAGCCAGAGCGCCGGGCAGGCCCGGGTGCAGGCGCTGCTGGAGAGCCTGACGCCGCGGGAGAAGGACGTGCTGCTGCCCCTGGTGCAGGGCTACAGCAACCGCGAGATCGCCGAACAGCTGGGGGTCAGCATCAAGACCATCGACCTGTATCGCTCACGGGTGATGAAGCGCATGCAGGCCGAGCACCTGCCGCAACTGGTGGGCATGGCGATTGCCGCCGGCCTGGTGGACCCGCTGCAACTGCGCTGAGGCTCAGGCCACCGCGCTGTGCAGCGGCGCGCCACCCAGCAGGCGCTCGATGGCGCCGCTGAGCAGGTTTTCCAGCAGCGCCTCACGTTCACGCTCGGCCAGCGGTTGCTCGCTGAACCAGCTGGGGGCGCTGTTGAGCAGGTTGGCCAGGGCATGGGCGGCGGCGCGCTGGGCTTGCGGGCCAAGGCTGGGCGGGGTGCCCAGCAGTTGCAGCAGCTGTTGCTCATAACGCTCGCGCAATTGCCCGACCCGCACCTGCTGGTCGGGATTGAGGCAGCCGCTGTCACGTTCCACCAGGCGAAAATGCCGCGGCAATTCCCGGTGCAGCTTCAGGTGGGCGCGAATCAGCGCCGGCAGGCAGTCGCCCTGCAACTTGCGCCGTTGCAGGCGCTTGAGGGTGCTGTGCAGCTCATCGAAGAACTCTTCGATCAGGTCCAGCAGCAGGTGCTGCTTGCTCGGGTAATGGTGGTACAGCGAGCCCGGGGTCAGCCCCAGATGGCTCGCCAGCTCACGCATGCCGACCTGGCCGAAGCCCTTGCTGGCGAACAGCTCCAGGGCCTTGTCGCGGCTTTCGGCAAAGCGTGAGCAGCGCTCAGCCATAGTGATGGAAACCCCGACCGGTCTTGCGCCCCAGGTAACCGGCGGCAACCATTTCCTTGAGCAGCGGCGCGGGGCGGTACTTGCTGTCGTTGAAGCCGTCGTAGAAGGCTTCGAGGATCGCCAGCAGGGTGTCCAGGCCGATCAGGTCGGCCAGGGCCAGCGGGCCGATCGGCTGGTTGCAGCCCAGGCGCATGCCGGCGTCGATGTCCTCGGCGCTGGCCAGGCCTTCCTGGAACACCAGGATCGCCTCGTTGATCATCGGCACCAGGATGCGGTTGACCACAAAACCCGGGCGGTTGCCGGCGGTGATCGCGGTCTTGCCCAGGCGCTCGGCCATATTCATGGCCAACGCGTGGGTCGCGTCGCTGGTCTGCAGGCCGCGGATCACCTCGATCAGGCCCATCACCGGCACCGGGTTGAAAAAATGCAGGCCGATGAAACGCTCCGGCGCGCTGACGCTGGCGGCCAGTTGGGTGATCGACAGCGACGAGGTGTTGGAGGCGATCACGCACTCGGCGCTGACCTGGGCGGCGATTTGCTGCAACACCTTGAGCTTGAGGTCGAGGTTCTCGGTGGCGGCTTCGATCACCAGCTGCGCGTCCTTGAGCGCACTGTAGTCGGTGCTGATGCGGATCCGACCCAAGGCGGCGAGCTTGTCGCCTTCGCTCAGGGTGCCCTTGCTCACCTGCCGGTCGAGGTTCTTGCCGATGGTGGCCAGGGCCTTTTCCAGGGCGCCCTGGGCGATGTCCAGCAGGGTCACGTCGAAGCCCGCCTGGGCGCAGACCTGGGCAATGCCGTTGCCCATGGTGCCGGCGCCGATCACCCCGATATTCGCAAGATTCATCTTCAGCTCTTCCTTTGTTCATGGCCTTCGCGGAGCATGGCGCGGTTGCCTTGCCCAGCGCGTTATCCAGCGCGAGTCTAGAGCCGCACACGGTGGCCGGCCTATGCCGAAAGCGGTCAAGGGTGCTGGCGTTTTTTGCCATAGGTCCTGCTACGGGAGCACAGCCTCTACATGCGTGAAACGGATTCGGTCGCGGTCTACTTTGTCCGGGTGATGACCCACGCCCTGCGTGAGCAGCCGCAGCGGCTGGCGGCGGTACTGAGGGAGGCCGGCATCGACCCGGCGCTGCTCGACCAGCCTCGGGCGCGGGTGCCCGGCAGCGCCTTTGCCGCCCTGTGGCTGATCCAGATCCGCGAATTGCAGGACGAATTCTTCCAGCTCGACTCCCGTGGCATGCCGCCGGGGGCCTTTGCCCTGATCTGCCGCGGACTGATCCAGGAACCCAACCTGGAGAAGGCCCTGCGCCAGTGCCTGAACAACTTTGGCCTGTTTTTACGGGACGTCGGCGCCCACCTCAGCGTGCGCGGCAAGCGCGCGGTGATCAGCGTTGAAAGCCACTGCGCCGACCCGCTGCGCGGCCACTACGCCGAAGAAACCCTGCTGGTGCTGATCATCAGCCTGCTGTGCTGGCTGGGCGGGCGGCGGATCCCCATCGACCGCGCCGACTTTCGCCATTCCCGCCTGAGCCTCAGCGACGATGCGCTGCTGTGGGGCAGCAACCTGAGCTGGAACGCCGGGCGCACCGAGATCGAATTCGCCAGCCGCTTCCTGCGCCTGCCGGTGGTCCAGGACCTGGCCTCGCTCAAGGTCTTCCTGCGCAGCGCCCCGCAATGGCTGGTGATCCGTTTTCGCAACCAGCACGGCCTGACCCGCCAGGTGCACCAACGCCTGCGGGGCAGCCACTACAGCCAGTGGCCGACCCTGGAAGCCTTCGCCCGCGAAGTGCAGATGAGCGCCAGCACCCTGCGCCGGCGCCTGGAGCGCGAGGGCGGCTCCTATCAGGAGATCAAGGACGAAGTGCGTCGCGGCGTCGCCGTCGAACTGCTGCGCCGCACCCACGTCAGCATCAGCGAGATTGCCGAACTGACCGGCTTCCAGGAGCCCAGCGCCTTCCACCGCGCGTTCAAGAAATGGACCGGCGAAAGCCCCGGACGCTACCGCGCCCGCCTCAACCCCACCCTTTAGCCGCTGCCGCAGGCTGCGCACGGCTCCGCAGGAGACGCGGGGGACTTCTCAGACGCTGAAGATTCGACTGGAGATCGCCAGGCAAGGTCCTGCGGGCCTTTGCGCAGCTTCGCCAAGGCTCAGCAGCGGCTACACAGACCGCAGGGATCGCAGGGACGCGTCCTGTAGCCGCTGCCGCAGGCTGCGAACGGCTCCGCAGGAGACGCGGGGAATTTGAAGGCGCTGAAGATTCGCCGGGAGATCGCCAAGCAAGGCCCTGCGGGCCTTTGCGCAGCTTCGCCAAGGCTCAGCAGCGGCTACACAGACCGCAGGGGGGGCGCAGGGGCGGTTCCTGTAGCCGCTGCCGCAGGCTGCGCACGGCTCCGCAGGAGACGCGGGGATTTTGAAGGCGCTGAAGATTTGGCGGGAGATCGCCAGGCAAGGCCCTGCGGGCCTTTGCGCAGCTTCGCCAAGGCTCAGCAGCGGCTACACAGAGCGCAGGGATCGCAGGGGCGGTTCTTGTAGCCGCTGCCGCAGGCTGCGCACGGCTCCGCAGGAGACGCGGGGGACTTCCAAGGCGCTGAAGATTCGGCGGGAGGTCGCCAGGCAAGGCCCTGCGGGCCTTTGCGCAGCTTCGCAGGCTCAGCAGCGGCTACAGGTTTTCATTGGGGTTAGACCGGGCTGCGGCCGGGCATCTGGATGCCGTGCTGCTGCACGCGGCGGTACAGGGTGGCGCGGGAGATGCCCAGGGCCTTGGCCGCCGCCACGGGTTTCCAGCGGTGGCGCACCAGGGCATCCAGCAGGGCCTGGCGTTCGGGGCTGGTGGCGCTTTCCTGGGCGGGCAGGGCGCCTTCGGCTGATGTGCCGCGCAGTTGTTCGGGCAAGTCATGCAGTTGGATCAGCGGCCCTTCGCACACGGCGCAGGCGTAGCGCAGCACGTGGCGCAGTTGCCGCACGTTGCCCGGCCAGCGGTAGCCCAGCAGGCATTCCAACGCCGCATTGCCCAGTTGCACCGGCGCGCCGCAGCGCTTGGACTCCTCTTCGACTATCTGGGTGATCAGTGCCAGCCGGTCGCTGCGTTCGCGCAGCGGCGGCAGCTGAAAGCGCGCGCCACCGAGGCGGAAATACAGGTCTTCGCGAAAGCTGCCCTCGGCCACCAGGGCTTCCAGGTCGCGGTGGGTGGCGCAGATCACCTGGATATCCACCGCCTTGCGTTGCGCGGCCCCCAGCGGTGCCACTTCACCCTCGGCCAGCACCCGCAGCAGGCGCGTCTGCAAGGCCAGGGGCATGTCGCCAATCTCATCGAGGAACAGGGTGCCGCCATCGGCCTGTTGCAGCAGCCCCTGCATGCCCTTGCTCGACGCACCGGTAAAGGCTCCGGCGACATAGCCAAACAGCTCGCTCTCGATCAGGTTCTCGGGAATCGCCGCGCAGTTCACCGCGACAAAGGGCCGGTCCCGGCGCTGGCTGGCCTGGTGCAATTGGCGGGCGAAGACTTCCTTGCCGGAACCGGTCTCGCCCTGGATCAGCACCGGCAAATGCCGGTCCTTGACCCGCACCGCCAGGCGCAGGCTCTGTTCCACCCGCGGGTCCAGCGACTCGCCGGCCAGGCTCAGGCGCGGGCGACTCTGGGGACGGCGCGGCGCCTGCAAGCGGCCATGCAGCTCGGCGGACAGCGGGCACAGGACCTCGTCCCGGGCGCGTTGCAACAGTTGCGGGTCGAACACCTGGGCGATGTGCTGCGGCAACTGGCCATAGCGGCGCAGCAGGTAGTGGCGCGCTGCCGGGTTCAGGGCCCGCAGGCAGCCGTCGTCGTCCCAGGCCAGCAGGTAGTCCGGCTGGCTGTCGACATAACCCGGGCTGGCATGGGCCCGCAGCACCCAGTAGCCCTGGGCGCTGTTCATGAAGAACGCCTGTTCGATCTCCCGGGCGCTCTGCACCACCATCTGCCGGATCAGGTGCTGGGAACGGCGGTCATCCGGGGAGCGCACCGCCGACACGTCCAGCACCCCCAGCAGCTCGCCCTGGGGATCGAACACCGGGGCGGCGGAGCAGGTCAGGCCGATGAAGGCGGCACGAAAATGATCGCGCTTGTGCACGGTGATCGGCGTGCGCGCGGTGAGCACCGCGGCCACGCCGCAGGTGCCTTCTTCACCCTCCGACCAGCAGGTGCCCAGGTACAGCCCGGCCTTGCGGCAGTCGTTGCGCAGGGTGGATTCCACCCGGTAGTCGATGGTCTGGCCCTGGGCGTCGGTGAGCAGCACGCAGTAGTCGGCGTCGCGCACCCGGCCATGCAGGCGCGCCACTTCTTCGCTGGCGATGCGCAGGAACAGCTCGGAGCGCTCGCGGCATTCCTTGAGCACGTTTTCCGAGAGGATGCGCGGCCCCTGCAGCGAACCGGGGTCCAACTGGTGCTGCTCCATGGAGCGCCGCCAGGAGTCGAGGATCAGGCTCGGCACCGGCGCCTGGGGCAGGTGCGCGGCGTTCTTCAGGACCCGGCTGACGCAGTCCACATGGGCTTTGGAATGTGCGGAAAGCATGAAGGCCTCCGGTTGCAGCTTCTTATCGTTGTCGGCGCATTAAGCGCCGATCCGCCGCCCTGGACAAGCACCGAACGCCGCCGGGACGGCAGTGAGACGCAACGTCTCAAGGTCTCGCCCAGGCCCCGTGCAGCCTGACATGCGACGTCTCACGGGTGGCTGGCTTCAACGCGTCGCAGCAAGCCTGTCAGCCGCTCTGGAACGGCGTTTTGCAGAGATTTTCCGACAACTGGCACCGGCCTTGCTCTGGCCCTTGGCAACCAGTCCCCGGCAACCCGCGTCGACTGGCCCATCGAAGAATAAGAACGAGGTGCCCAATGTTTTCTCCTGCCTGTGCTCCGCCCGCGGTGAGCCCATGAACCGCCGCCCCCTGACCGTTGGCATCATCGCCAACCCGGCTTCGGGCCGTGATGTGCGCCGCCTCACCGCCAACGCCGGGCTGTTCTCCAGCACCGACAAGGTCTCGGTAATCCAGCGTCTGCTGGCGGCCTTTGGCGCCACCGGCATCGAGCAGGTGCTGATGCCCACCGACATGACCGGCATCGCCGCCGCGGTGCAGAAGAACAGCCGCAGCCGCCAGGCCCGGGAGCAGCACTGGCCGGCCCTGGAGTTCCTCGACCTGACCCTGCGCCAGAGCGTCGAGGACACCCGCCAGGCCGCGCGCTGGATGGCCGAGCGCGGGGTGGCGCTGATCGCCGTGCTTGGCGGCGACGGCACCCACAAGGCGGTGGCCGCCGAGGTTGGCGACATCCCGCTGCTGACCCTGTCCACCGGCACCAACAACGCCTTTCCGGAACTGCGCGAAGCCACCAGCGCCGGGCTGGCCGGGGGGCTCTACGCCAGCGGCCGGGTGCCGGCCGACATCGCCCTGCGGCGCAACAAGCGCCTGCTGGTGCGCGAGCCGGCCCGAGGCCTGTGCGAAGTGGCCCTGGTGGACGTGGCGGTGTCGCCCCTGGCCTTTGTCGGCGCCCGGGCCATCAGCCGTGGCAGCGACCTGGCCCAGGTCTTCGTGACCTTCGCCGAACCCCAGTCCATCGGCATTTCCGCGCTCTGCGGGTTGTGGCTGCCGGTGACCCGCCAGGACCCCCACGGCGCCTGGATGCGCCTGGACCCGCACTCCCCCGAAGCGCTGCTGGTGCCCCTGGCCCCCGGCCTGCTGCAGGGCTGCGGCGTGCTGGAGGCCGGCTACCTGCAACCCGAGGTGCCCCAGCCCTTGTGCCTGAGCGCCGGCACCCTGGCCCTGGATGGCGAGCGCGAGATCGAATTCAACCCCCACGACCGGCCCACGGTCACCCTGGATGCCGGCGGCCCGCTGAGCATCGACGTCAACGCGGTCCTGGCCCACGCGGCGCGCCAGCGCCTGCTGGCCATCGACCGCCATCACCGGCAACACCCCGTGAACCTTCAGTCCGAAGACACCCTGGAGAATAAAAATGTCGACACCCCTGACCACTGACCAGTTGCTCCACGCCTACCGGGTGATGCGCACCATCCGCGCATTCGAAGAACGCCTGCACGTGGAATTCGCCACCGGCGAGATCCCCGGTTTCGTCCACCTCTATGCCGGGGAAGAAGCCTCCGCCGCCGGAGTCATGGCCCACCTGCGCGACGACGACTGCATCGCCTCCAACCACCGCGGCCACGGCCATTGCATCGCCAAGGGCGTGGACGTCTACGGGATGATGGCGGAGATCTACGGCAAGAAGACCGGGGTCTGCCAGGGCAAGGGCGGCTCCATGCACATCGCCGATTTCGAGAAGGGCATGCTCGGCGCCAACGGCATCGTCGGTGCCGGGGCGCCGCTGGTGGTGGGCGCGGCCCTGGCCGCCCGGCTGCAAGGCACCGACGGTGTGTCGGTGGTGTTCTTCGGCGACGGCGGCTCCAACGAAGGCGCGGTGTTCGAGGCCATGAACATGGCCTCGGTATGGAACCTGCCGTGCCTGTTCATCGCCGAGAACAACGGCTACGCCGAGGCCACGGCCTCCAACTGGTCGGTGGCGTGCGATCACATCGCCGACCGCGCCGCCGGCTTCGGCATGCCCGGGGTAACGGTGGACGGTTTTGATTTCTTTGCCGTGCACGAAGCCGCCGGCGCCGCCGTGGAACGGGCCCGGGCCGGGGAGGGGCCGTCGCTGATCGAGGTCAAGCTGACCCGCTACTACGGCCACTTCGAGGGCGACGCCCAGACCTATCGCGCCCCCGACGAGGTCAAGCATTACCGCGAGCACAACGACTGCCTGATGCAGTTCCGCGAGCGCACCACCCGTTCGGGCCTGGTGCAGGCCAGCCAGCTGGACCAGATCGATGCCGACGTGGACGCGCTGATCGAAGACGCGGTGCGCAAGGCCAAGTCCGATCCCAAGCCGAGCCCCGCCGACCTGCTCA
Organism: Pseudomonas sp. Os17; assembly: GCF_001547895.1. Classification (NCBI taxonomy): domain Bacteria; kingdom Pseudomonadati; phylum Pseudomonadota; class Gammaproteobacteria; order Pseudomonadales; family Pseudomonadaceae; genus Pseudomonas; species Pseudomonas sp. Os17. The sequence goes on from NZ_AP014627.1 coordinate 2,316,684, forward strand.
GCGACGTTTACGTCGCCTACCCATAACGCCCCACAGAACAACAAGAGATCACCATCATGGCGAGAAAAATCAGTTATCAGCAGGCCATCAACGAAGCCCTGGCCCAGGAAATGCGCCGCGACCCCAGCGTGTTCATCATGGGTGAAGACGTGGCGGGCGGTGCCGGTGCCCCCGGCGACAACGACGCCTGGGGCGGTGTCCTCGGGGTGACCAAAGGCCTCTACCATCAATTCCCCGGGCGGGTGCTGGACACCCCGTTGTCGGAGATCGGCTACGTCGGTGCCGCGGTCGGCGCCGCCACCCGTGGCGTGCGCCCGGTGTGCGAGCTGATGTTCGTCGACTTCGCCGGCTGCTGCCTGGACCAGATCCTCAACCAGGCGGCGAAGTTTCGCTACATGTTCGGCGGCAAGGCCCAGACCCCGCTGGTGATCCGCACCATGGTCGGCGCCGGCCTGCGCGCCGCAGCCCAGCACTCGCAGATGCTCACCTCGCTGTGGACCCACATCCCCGGGCTGAAAGTGGTCTGCCCGTCGTCGCCCTACGACGCCAAGGGCCTGCTGATCCAGGCGATCCGCGACAACGACCCGGTGATCTTCTGCGAGCACAAAATGCTCTACAGCCTGCAGGGCGACGTGCCGGAGGAGTCCTACGCGATTCCCTTCGGCGAGGCCAACTTCCTGCGTGACGGCAAGGACGTGACCCTGGTGTCCTACGGGCGCACGGTGAACACCGCCCTGGACGCGGCGCGCAGCCTGGCCGGGCGCGGCATCGATTGCGAAGTCATCGACCTGCGCACCACCAGCCCGCTGGACGAAGAAAGCATCCTGGAAAGCGTGGAGAAGACCGGGCGCCTGGTGGTGATCGACGAAGCCAACCCGCGCTGCTCCATGGCCACCGACATCTCGGCGCTGGTGGCGCAGAAAGCCTTCGCGTCGCTGAAGGCACCGATCGAAATGGTCACCGCGCCCCACACCCCAGTGCCGTTCTCCGACGCCCTGGAAGACCTGTACATCCCCGACGCGGCGAAGATCGAACAAGCCGTGCTTACCGTGATCGAGTGGAGCCGCTGATGAGCCAGATCCATACCCTGACCATGCCCAAGTGGGGCCTGTCGATGACCGAGGGCCGGGTCGATGCCTGGCTCAAGGAAGAAGGCCAGAGCATCAGCAAGGGCGATGAAGTGCTGGACGTGGAGACCGACAAGATCTCCAGCAGCGTCGAGGCGCCGTTCTCCGGTGTCCTGCGCCGGCAGATCGCCCGCCAGGACGAGACCCTGGCAGTGGGCGCGCTGCTGGGCATCGTGGTCGAAGGCGAGGCCAACGACGCCGAGATCGACGCGGTGATCGCGCAGTTCCAGGCCAGCTTCGTGCCTGGCGACAGCGCCGACGAAGACAGCGGCCCGGCGCCGCAGAAGGTCGAACTGGGCGGCCGCCTGATCCGCTATTTCGAGCGCGGCGAAGGTGGCACGCCGCTGCTGCTGGTGCACGGCTTTGGCGGCGACCTCAACAACTGGCTGTTCAACCACGAGGCCCTGGCCGCCGGGCGCCGGGTGATCGCCCTCGACCTGCCGGGCCACGGCGAATCGGCCAAGGCCCTGCAACGGGGCGACCTGGACGAGTTGAGCGAGGTGCTGCTGGCGCTGCTGGATCACCTGGAGATTCCCGTGGCCCATCTGGTGGGCCACTCCATGGGCGGCGCGGTGTCCCTCAACACCGCGCGGCTGGCGCCGGAGCGCGTGCGCACCTTGACCCTGATCGGCAGCGCCGGGCTGGGCGCTGAGATCAACGGCGACTACCTGCAAGGCTTTGTCGAGGCCAGCAACCGCAATGCGCTGAAGCCGCAACTGGTGCAGCTGTTCTCCAACGCCGAACTGGTGAACCGGCAGATGCTCGACGACATGCTCAAGTACAAGCGCCTGGAAGGGGTCCAGGCGGCCCTTGGACAGTTGGCCGGCACGCTGTTCGCCGACGGCCGCCAGCAGGCCGACCTGCGCCCGGTGGTGCAGGACGGCGCGCAGCCGGTGCTGGTGATCTGGGGCAGCGACGACCGAATCATCCCGGTGAGCCACAGCGCCGATCTCAAGGCGCAGATCGAGGTGCTGCCGGGGCAGGGGCACATGCTGCAGATGGAAGCGGCGGAGCAGGTCAACCGCCTGATCCTCGACTTTATCCGCCAGCACTGAGGTGTGCTGCGGCGGCCAGGGGGCCGTCGCAGCTCTACAAGAATATGGAGAAGCCAAGATGAGTGTTTCCCTCAAATCCGTTCCGAGCATGCGCGCCGCGGTCTGGCACGGCCGCCACGATATCCGCGTCGAAGACGTACCGCTGCCCGACGCGCCGCCCGCCGGCTGGGTGCAGATCCGTGTCGACTGGTGCGGCATCTGCGGTTCCGACCTGCACGAATACGTGGCCGGGCCGGTGTTCATTCCGGTGGACGCGCCGCACCCGCTGACCGGGATCAAAGGCCAGTGCATCCTCGGCCACGAGTTCTGCGGCGAGATCGTCGCCCTGGGCGAAGGGGTCCAGGGGTTCAGTGTCGGCCAGCCGGTGGCCGCCGACGCCTGCCAGCACTGTGGCACCTGCTACTACTGCACCCACGGCCTGTACAACATCTGCGAGAACCTGGCCTTTACCGGGCTGATGAACAACGGCGCCTTCGCCGAATTGGTCAACGTGCCGGCCAACCTGCTGTACGCCTTGCCGGAGAACTTTCCCGCCGAGGCCGGGGCCTTGATCGAGCCGCTGGCGGTGGGCATGCACGCGGTGAAAAAGGCCGGCAGCCTGCTGGGGCAGAACGTGGTGGTGGTCGGCGCCGGCACCATCGGCCTGTGCACCATCATGTGCGCCAAGGCCGCCGGCGCGGCCCAGGTGATCGCCCTGGAAATGTCCGGCGCGCGCAAGGCCAAGGCCCTGGAGGTGGGCGCCACCCACGTGCTCGACCCCAAGGAATGCGACGCCCTGGCCGAGGTCAAGCGCTTGACCGGCGGGCTGGGGGCCGATGTCAGCTTCGAGTGCATCGGCAACAAGCACACCGCCAAGCTGGCCATCGACCTGATCCGCAAGGCCGGCAAATGCGTGCTGGTGGGGATTTTCGAAGAGCCCAGCGAGTTCAACTTCTTCGAACTGGTGGCCACCGAGAAACAGGTGCTCGGGGCCCTGGCCTACAACGGTGAATTCGCCGATGTGATCGCCTTTATCGCCGATGGCCGGCTGGACATTGCGCCGCTGGTGACCGGACGCATCCAGCTGGAAGAGATCGTCGGCCAGGGCTTCGAGGAGCTGGTCAACAACAAGGAACACAACGTCAAGATCATCGTGTCTCCCGGTCAGTTGCGACGCCCTTAAGGGGCGCTCTTTGGCGATGGCCGGCGGCGGCCATCGCACTTTTTTACAGTTTTGCGTTCTATCACCAGGCCTGGCCGCGCCGATCCCCGCCGCAGCCCGTGAATTTCGACCCGGTGCCGATGGCCTACGCTCCCTCTTCTTGCATGATGCAAACCCGCTTTGCGCGCCTGTTCCTGGTGGCGCTGCTGATGCTTGGCGCCACCGCCTGCACCCAGCAGCAAGGCCGCGACCTGGCCAAACAGTTCCGTGAAGGCAAGCCTGACGAATTCTTCCAGACCAGTGTCGATCGCATGGCCACCATCGGCATGCGCGACAACCTGCAGAGCCTGTACCTGCTGATGGGCAAGCTCTACCTGCGCAATCCTAGCCAGTGGCGCAAGTCGGGTTTCCCTGATGGCACCACGGCCCAGCGCGAGATCCGCAATGCCATCGAAAAGCGCCAGCCACTGCCGGCCCTGGGAGATCGCCGTGACCTGGCGGCCCTGAGTTACTCGTTGAGCCCGGAGTTTGAGGGGGATCGGGTCGGCGCCTTTATCTATGCCATCGGCAGCATGCTGGTGACCGCCCACGGCGGGCGGACCGAGTTCTACATGACCGACAGCATCGACCCGCAGTTCATCAGCAACGCCGCGCGCAACATCGAGAAGGCCACCTGGCTGCTGAGCCAGCGCCAGGATGCCAATGGCGTGCTGTTGCTGTTCTCCAACGAGATTTCCGAGGAGGGCAGCAACCTGAGTTTTGCCGTGGAGTTTGGCAAGATCGTGGCGCGCCTGGATCTGCTGACGCAGATTCTGGATGAGCGCTATCGGCGGGTGGGGTTCAATTATGCGCAGAGCCTGTTGCTGATGAATTTCTTGCCGGTGCAGTAGGGCCAACGCCTTGGCCGCAGGTGCTGATTTTCGCTGCAGACGGGCCCCCTCAACAATGATCCACGGGTACAGGCATTCAACCTTTGAAAAAGCTGAAGACATTCACCGTTCAGGGAACCGCGGTGGGCAGTGACCAGCGCATCCAGCTGGACGAGATCTCGATTCTCGCCGAGCCGGACACGCTCAGGGCGCTGGGTGAGTTCCTGATCAAGGCTGCAACTGACATGGCGGCCGATGGCCTGGAGCACGTGCACCTGCAAGACGTGATCGAGCACTTCTCGCACCAGGCGCATGTGGATGTGATTGCCCTCAACCGGGCGCTGATCAAGCCTGCCTGAGGCAGCGCATTGCTCGGCCTAGCTACATGTTGCGAATCCGCTCGTCGGCCCTGAGTTCGAACTTGAAGCCAATGCCCACCTCATTCAGGGTTTCGGTCACGCGGGCCATGAAGTACTCGGCCTGCGCGGGCAGTTCATACAAGCCTACGACCTGGATGATCGGGTACTTGCCATAGGCGCCGGGAATCTCGGTGTAGATCTGGCCACCTTCGATGAAGGCGATGTAGCTGTTGATTTTCTCTTGCAGCAAGAGCAGGTGTTCGCCTTGTTCCGCCTTGCTGCCCCATTCGAGGTGGTCGGTCATCACCAGCAACAGGCTGTCGGGCGGGTCTTTGGGAATTGCCCAGAAATCGATGACTTTTGGATTGGTGATGGACACGTCTGATCCTTAACGAGGTCGGCTTGCAAGCATTTCATTTACCGGGTCACTGAGCGCCAGGTCACCAGCCCCTCCAGGCCATGCTCGGACTTCAGGTAGTTGAGGGTGTTCTGTGCCTCGGCCTTTTCTTCGAAGGGGCCGGCAAAAAGGTGCGTTGGTTCATCGAGAACCGTGGGTATATCGATGAGCCCCATCTGGGCCGCCATGCGCGCAAAGTCTTCATCGGTTTGCGGGGTGATGCGGGCCACCCATCCGCTGCGATCCCTCAAGGCGATAGGCTCCACGTCGGCGCCGCAGCGCTTGCATCGTGAGGCGTTGGCCTTGATGTCCTGGCCGCAGGCAGGACAAGGGCGCAGATCTTCATGCACCAGCGCGTCAACGCCGGTCTTTGCCAGCCGGGGCATCAACCACAGGGCAAGCAGGGCGACACCCGGAAAGAACAGCCCGATTGCAAACCATCTTGGCCCCGAGCGCCCACGTGTACTGGCCGCGTAAGCGGTCATCGCCGTGAGAATGAGCCAGAGGGGGAGCGAGATGCCCATTGCAACTCCTTGTGTTGAGGTGTGAGTAATGCTCCCGCTGAACGGGGGGCTGCAAAATATCCGTTCTTTGGCGGCGACGCCATAAACCATCATGCGAGCGGCCTGGTGTGTGGTAGCGGCCAGTGAGGTCAAGCGGCTGCTCGGTCGGCGCCGCTGCCGTTATCAAACAGGAGCGCCTTTGTGTTGCTGGCGCGCCAGGCCATTGGCTTGCTGTCGAATGATGAGGACAATCACGGCGCGGGGTGATTCAAGGCCTTTCCCCGGGCGGCTGCCACGAACCACCCGGGTGCACCTTGAGCAAGAGCGGCTAGGCGCGTGCCTGCCGGGATAGCCGATCCTGTGCCTACCGTTATTCCCGGAGCCTTTGCCCAGTGCCTGACCTGTCGATCAACGCCGCCTACGCCAAACGCTTCAACGCGGTACTGGCCTACATCAATGAGAACCTTGAAGGCGATCTGTCGGTGAGGACGTTGAGCCGGGTGGCGAACTTCTCCGAGTTTCACTTCCATCGGCAATTCACCGCCTTCGTCGGCGTGCCGGTTGCACGTTATGTGCAACTGATGCGCTTGCGCGGTGCGGCCCATCGCCTGGTGTCCCGGGCGGACTACTCGGTGCTGGAGGCCGCGCTCGGCGCTGGTTTCGAAAGCCCCGAGGCGTTTTCCAGGGCGTTCAGGCGGGCGTTCGGCATGAGCCCGAGTGCGTTCAGGAAGCAGCCGAACTGGCAGGTCTGGAATGCGGTATTTGCCATCCCTCATTTTTCCAGGAGCATCATCATGCAGGTACGAATCGTGGACTTTGCCGACACCCGGGTTGCAGCGCTGGAGCACTGCGGGCCTGCCGAGCTGGTCAATGAAAGCGTGCGCAGGTTTATCGATTGGCGGATGCAGAGCGGGCAGTCGCCGGTGGCATCGAGTCGCAGTTTTGGCATTCCCTTCAACAACCCCGATACCACGGCGCCGCAGGAATTCCGCTTTGCCATCTGCGGCGAGATTCATGAGGCGGTGGTGGCCAATGAGGTGGGTATTGGCCAGATGCAGATTGCCGGTGGCCGCTATGCGGTGGTGCGGCATGTGGGCTCGCCGGATCACATCGGTGAAAGCGTCTACCCGATCTACCGCGATTGGCTGCCGGGCAGTGGCGAGGAACTGCGGGATCAGCCGATGTTCTTTGAATACCTGAGTATTTATCCGCAGACCCCACTGGAGCAGTGGCTGACGGATATTTATGTGCCCTTGCAGTAGTGGGGATGGGTCAAACCTTGCTCATGACCTCGATTTGAGCATGACCTACGGGTACAGGAGTTCGACCTTTGGAAACGTTGAAACGCTTTAGCGTTCAGGGAACCGCGGTGGGCAGTGAGCAGAGCATCCAGCTGGACGAGATCTCGATTCTCGCCGAGCCGGACACGCTCAGGGCGCTGGGTGAGTTCCTGATCAAGGCTGCAACTGACATGGCGGCCGATGGCCTGGAGCATGTGCACCTGCAAGAGGTGATCGAGGGCTTTTCCCATGAGCGGCATGTGGATTTTATTGCGCTTAATCGGGCGCTGATCCTGCCGGCATAAGGTGGTGCTGCGCGCTGCTCGACCGAGGGGCAGCGCGCAGCTGGCGGGCTACAGGCCGGGAGCCTGTTCGGTCACTTTCAGCTCGAAATCAAAGCCGATGCCGCGCTCGTTGAGGAGCTCGCCAATGCGTTTGAAAAACCAATCGACCTGCTCGGGCAGCTCGTGCAAACCCAGGACCCGGATCATCAGCTGCTTGCCGCGGGCATCGGGAATTTCGCGGTAGATCTCCTCACTTTCGATAAAGGTGATGTAGGTGTTGATCTTCTCCTGCAGCAGGAGCAGGTGCTCGCTGTGCGCCGCTTCGTCACCCCATTCGAGAGGGTCGACCATGATCAACAGCAGGCTGTCGGGCGCGGATTTGGGGATCGCCCAGATATCGATGACTGTTGGGTTGGTGATGGACATGGCTGATCCTTCAGGCGGTTGAGGGCGGGATTGTATGCCGTAGCGGCTGGATTCTTCAGTGGGCAGTCGGTTTTTGCCCCGTCCAGGCGCAACCTGGCCGAGCGGTTTTCAAGAGCGGTCGGATCGACGGCAGTGACAAAATGCCATCATCTGCTATGGCTTGTTAGGCCCCCCGGTGGATAGACGCCGGGCTCCAGGTGCCATTGCCCCGAAGCATCGAGACGGCGCGGGCCGCGTTATTCGACTTAACTGATGCTCACCCGCCCGGGAGGCGGTTCGTGGGCGCAGGAGGACGGAGTGTGGCCTGCAATCCCGACAGGCCTGGATTGACCCGAGTGAGTATCGACGTTGCCGTGCCGAGTGGGCCGCTACCCCAGTCGTCGGCTTGTTTGCAGCTCTCTGACACTCAGTCGATAGCGTGGAATGACAGCAGGGAAGTACCGACCATTCTATTAGAGAGATAAACCATGAACGTCAGGACAATGAATCTTGCACCAAGGTCTGCCGCCTTTTTCTCGCTCATTGTCCTGGTGGTGTTCGCCCTGGGCATGGTCGCGGTGCTGCAAATGGGCAAGCTGCGAGACTCCGAGCAGGATGTCGAGACCAACTGGATGGCCAGCATCCGCGAGATCGGCAAGATGAAGACCGGCATCTTGCGCCTGCGCCTGGAAAGCATCCGCATCACCGTGACCACCGACGAACAACAACGCCAGACCCGCATCGCCTCCTTGAGCGGTTACCGAAGCACCCTGCAGAACACCATCAGCCAGTACGTCCCCCTGATCACCGGGCCGGCGGAGCGTGAGCTGTACCAGGCGGTGGCGACCGATGTGCAGGCCTATTTCAAGCTGGTGGACGAGCTGGAGCCGCTGCTGCGCAGCGGTGACAACGCCGCGGCCATCACCTTGATCAACACCCGCATCAGCCCCATGACCAACGCCATGCAGGAGAAGATGGACAAGCTCTCGGACTTCAATGACGAAGGCGCCAGGCAGGCGGGGATCACCGCTTCGTCGGTGTACAACAGCGGCCTGACGCTGGTGCTGGTGTTGATGGGGGTGACGGTGGTGCTCACCGTGGTGCTGGCCACCGTGCTGACCCGCAGCATCACCGCGCCCATCGGCGATGCCCTGGCGGTGGCCGAGCGCATCGCCGGCAGCGACCTGTCCCGGGAGATCGGGGTCAATGGCCGCGATGAAGCCGGTCGCCTGCTGGCCGCCCTGGCCAAGATGCAGAGCAACCTGCGGGAAACCATCGCCCACATCGCCGACTCTTCGACCCAGCTGGCCTCGGCCTCGGAGGAAATGACCGCGGTGACCGAAGACGCCAGCCGCGGGCTGGTGCGGCAGAACGACGAAGTCAGCCAGGCAGCCACCGCGGTGACCGAAATGAGCGCCGCGGTGGACGAGGTGGCACGCAACGCCGAAGCGGCCGCGCAGTCGTCCCGCGAGTCCATGGAGTTCACCCGCTCCGGCATCGAGAACGTGGCCCAGACCCTGAAGGCCATCGAAGGCCTGGCCGGCAACGTGGCCAGCACCGGCGAGCAGGTCAAGGCGCTGTCCGGCAGGGCCCAGGACATCAGCAAAGTGGTGGAAGTGATTCGCGCGATTGCCGAGCAGACCAACCTGCTGGCCCTCAACGCGGCCATCGAAGCCGCCCGCGCCGGTGAGCAGGGCCGGGGTTTTGCGGTGGTGGCCGATGAAGTGCGGGCCCTGGCCCACCGCACCCAGCAGTCGACCCAGGAAATCGAGCAGATGATCAGCGCGATCCAGGCCGATTCGACCCAGGCGGTGAGTGCCATGAATGTCAGCGCGGAGATGGCCAACAGCTCGATTTCGGTGGCGCAGAACGCCGATGTGTCGCTCAAGCAGATTGCCCAGGCGATCACCCAGATCAACGAACGCAACCTGCTGATCGCCACCGCCTCGGAAGAGCAGGCCCAGGTGGCCCGCGAGGCGGACCAGAACCTGACCAGCATTCGTGAGTTGTCGATCCAGAGCTCGGCGGGGGCCAGCCAGACGGCCAGTGCCTGTGGGGAGATGGCCAATCTGGCGATCGAGTTGAACCGGCTGGTGGCACGGTTCAAGGTTTGAGCGCGGTTTTTTGCCCTACGGTGGTCTGGTTCCTCCGTAGGAGCTGGCTTGCCAGCGAAGCTTGTCAATGAGGGCGCGGGGTGGGGGACATATCCGTTGCTGCGGCCAGGGCCGCTGGCGGTTTCGCTCTTACAGCGACTCACTTTTGAACAGCGCAAAAGCAAGCAGTTTCCTTATGCCCTGACCGTCGAAACCTGTAGCCGCTGTCGAGCGCAGCGAGGCTGCGCACGAGGACGCAGTCCTCGCCAAAACTGCCGATGCTTTTCACCTGGCTGCATAGGGTTCTGCGTACCTATCCGTTGCTGCGGTTACGGCCACTTATGGTTTCGCTCTTACCGCGAGTCACTTTGGAAAAGCCGGAATGCCGGCCCAGCCCAAAGTCACCAAATGGCTCCTGCCCCTCCACTCGGTGCCTCGCATAGCGAGGCATGCCCGAACTCCGGCATTGATCCGTGGGCCGCCGCCACCGGCCGTCCCTGGCCGGATGGCGGCTAACCCGGCGTCCTGCCGGGTTACCCACGGCTCACTGCCTGCGTTCGGCCATCGTGTCTAAAGGGGCAGGAAGATCAAAAGCCAAAACCAAAACCAAAACCAGGGCCGGATCAACTCAACATCTGACGGCAGGCGGCCTGAGGGCGACTCTCCAACCTGACGGCGTTCTGCATTGGCCCTGTTCCCCGCTTGAGCCTGTGTTTAGCGCCCGAGCTTTTCCATTGCCGCATCGGCCAGGAAGGACGAGCGGCTCTTGATGTTGTGCTCGCGGACAAAGCGGTCGATCTGCTGAATCACATACCCCGGCAAGGTCACGTTGACCTTCTCGGTCTTGCCCAGGTAAGGCGTGATGTCGATCTCCAGCATGCCCCAGCCCATGCCCGCGAAATCGGGGTGGGTGCGGTGTTTGCTGGTGGGCGAGGGCAGGGGAATGGCCTGCCCGGCTCGGGCCCGTTCTTCGAGCATGACGTGGGCAATCTCGATGGCGGCGCTGTAGGCGGCCTCGAAGGTGTCGCCGGCGGTGACGGCGCCGGGGATGTCGGGAATCTGGATGCCGGTGGCGGTGTGTTCGTCGCCCCACTCGATGCAGATGGGATATTGCACGGGGATTTCCTCAATACAGGTGCGAAGAATGATGGGAGCTAAAGCAGCCCGGCCAGTTTCCTGATGGCCCTGACCGTTCCCCGGGGCAGATCCTTCTTCGGGTGAGGCACTGGAACGGTGTCGGGCCTGTAGGGATGCTGGAACAGATGATGGCTGCCAGTGACTCGCTCCAGCACCCATCCCGCGGCTTCAAGCTCCTTGATCAACTGTCTGCTTTGCACCTCCATCTCCTTGTCGGGGTGAGAGGCGCTTTATAACTCCAGGCGCATGATAACGCAGGTTGAATTGTGTGTCTGGAGTTATGTATCAAGGGGTGTCGTTCAGCAGGGGCCGGTGTGCTGGGCGGTCCCAGGCAACATGAAAGTGCCCTCGGTTTTTCATGGACGTGCCGTTGCCGCCACTGCACTATGGCCGCGGATTTTCAGTCACCCATCTCCCCCCGTCGAAGGCCGATCCATCGGCGGGTTCATGCCAAGGAAGTCATCAGATCCATGACCGTCAGCGAACTGCTTGTCGCCATTCGTAAACCCTATGTTGAAACCCTGGCGCGTGTTGCCGCAGAAGGGGCGGCGCATGTCGAGCCCGCGTACCGCAACAGCGATGGTTCGCTGGCGGTTGAGGGGGCCATGGGCACGCCTTGTCGGGTGGATGTGATCGCGGGCGAGAGCGGGGAGCCGGTGCAGGTCGATGCCGAAGCTGAGCTGGGTTTTGAGCCTGTGAGGTTTGCGATCGAGCAGATGGCGGTGGGGATCTCGCCCTTTGGCTGGGACTGGTTGCCGCTGGAGGTGCGGGGGTTGAGCCTGGAACAGGCATGCGAGGTTATTCGGGGGTGGTTCTTTGAGTGGTTCGATGGCGAAGATGAGAACCGGCCGACCGAAGAAGGGCTGCAAGGGGTGGTGCATTTTGTGTCGGACCCGGAAGCAACCGAGGAGGGGTACAGGTTCAAGGTTGACTTGGGGTCGGTTCCAGCGGAAGCGCTGGAGGAACTGCTGTTTGCATTGGCCGATGCCGGCGCCACCGGAGCTTTCCTCGGATAAAGAGAGGGGGTGCCAAACGGCGACCCCACGACCGACCTGATATCGCCCACCTGCAACCGATCCCCTGTAGGAGCTGGCTTGCCAGCGAAGCTCGCCAACGATGACGCGCAGGCACCTTCTTACCGAGTGCAGTTGGGGGCGGCTGGTTTACATATCCGTTGCTGCGGGTGCGGCGGCTGGCGGTTTCGCTCTTACAGCGACTCACTTTTGAAAAGCGCAAAAGTAAGCAAAACGCTCCTGCCCCCGCATCCGGCGCCTCGCCTAGGCTCGGCGTTCCCTCGCTCCGGCATTGCTCCGGGGGCCCGCCGCCACAGGCCATCCATGGCCTGGGGCGGCTAGCTCGGCATCCATGCCGAGCTGCCCCCTACGCAACGCCTGCGCTCGGCCTCCTGAAGGGGCAGAAAGATCAAAAGCAAGATCAAGATCAAAAGCCCAAGCGCGTTGTACGCGCTTTCGTAGGAGCCGGCTTGCCGGCGAATTGGCCCGCAAGCCATCCATCGCCCTGGCTGACGCCTGCGTAATACCTGCGCTTGACCTTCTGAAGGGGCAGGAAGATCAAGAGCCAAAGTCCAAAGCAAAGCCAACACCGTCAACGGCGACCTCACTCTCAGAGCTTCATGCCCACCGCCAGCCGGTTAAAGGCGTTCATCAAGGACACGGCCAAGGTCAGGTCGGAAATTTCAACCTCGCTAAAGTGCGCTTTCAGCGGTTCGTACAGTGAGTCCGGCGCGCCCTTGTCGTGGACGTAGGTGAGGGTTTCGGCCCAGTCCAGGGCGGCGCGCTCGCGGTCGTTGAACAGTTCGCTGACGCGCCAGCCGGCGAGGCAATCCAGTTTGTCCTGGGCGACTCCACATTCACGCAGGGTCTGTGAGTGCTTGCCCAGGCAGAACGAGCAGCCGTTGATCTGCGACACGCGCAAATACACCAGCTCCAGCAAGGGCAGGCCCAGGGGGCTGGCGGCCAGGGCGGTGTTGGTGGCGAGCAGGCCTTGATAGGCGGCCGGCGACAAAGTGGCAAAGGGCAGTCTGAGTTGGCTCATGGTGAAACTCCGCTGTAGAAAAAAGTGATCAGGCACAAACGAGGGGGCTGAACAGGGGCTGCAAGGACAGTGCGCTGCGGGCCTCGTCGAGGGTTGCGCGCACCGCTTCGTCGCCGAACACCAAGCCCTGCAGATAAGTGAACTGCAGGTCGAACAGGCCAAGGGTGTTCAGCACCTGGCGCAGGTAAGGCGTGAGAAAGTCCGGTTGGCGTGCCCGCGGGCCCTGGTGAAAGCCGCCGGAACTCACCAGCACATGCACGGGGCGGTCCTTGAGCAGGCCGACCTTGCCCTCCGGGCCGGAGCTGAAGGTGCGGTGAATGCGCAGCACGTAGTCGATCCACAGCTTGAGCGCCGCCGGCAGGGTGAAGTTGTGCATGGGTGTGGCAATCAGCAGCACATCGCAGCGCTCCAACTCACGAATCAGCCCTTCGGACACCTCGAACAACGGCGCGTCGAAAGGCGTGGCGGTGGTCAGGGCGTGGGCGTAGTCCAGGCCCAGCGGTGGCAACGGCTGCGCCCCCAGATCGCGCTCGACCAGTTCGAGCTGCGGATAGCGTTGGCGCAGGGAGCTCAGCAGCTCCAGTGCCAGCCGGTGCCCCTGGGAAACCTGGCCATGGGGGCTGGCGTTGATCAACAGGACAGTGTTCATGCCGGCTCCCCACCGCGAAGCCGCTGGGTGAAGTGCATGCCGCGGGCCAGCAACCCCTGGCGGAAATAGAAGCGCTGGGCCAGGGGCATATGCAGGCCGGTATCCAGCACGAAGTGATCGCATTGACGCTGCACGGCCTCATCCCGCACCGCACTCAACAGCCGCGCTCCCAGGCCGCTGCGCTGCAGCTCCGGGCTCACCACCAGGTCATCGACGTAGATGAAGCGCCCGTAGAGCAGGTTTTCCAGCTCGCGGTAACCGGCCAGGCCGACGATGCGCTCGGCGTCCCACGCGGCGAGCAAGCGGTAGCCCTGTTCGGTTTGCCGGGCCACTTGGGCGACATAGGCCGCCGGGTGGGTGAGGTGCGGGCGCAAGACACGCATCACGTCGAAACTGGCCGCCAGGGCCGCCTCGCTATCGAGGTGTTGAAGGGTGTAGGGCATGTCCGTCATCCGCTGCAAAGAGATGACCCACTGTAGAAGGCCGATGGCTTAAGCTACAGGGCCAAAAAATGCATAAATGACTAGGCCATGATCCTTCCTTTCGAATTGGACCGCAGCCAGACGGCGCCGATCTATCGCCAGCTGTACCAGCGGTTTCGCGAGTCCATCGCCGATGGCCGCCTGCGTCCGGGGGACCGCGTGCCGGCGGTTCGCGCCTTGGCCGCGGAGCTCAACCTGGCGCGGGGCACCGTGGAAGCCGCCTATCAACTGCTGATAGGCGAGGGTTACCTGATTGCTCGCGGGGCCGCCGGGACCATTGTCACCCCGCAACTGGCGCCGATTTGTGCGCCCGTGCAGCGCGCCCCGGTGGCAGCAACGACCCACCAAGCCACCCATGCCGGCATGTCGCCCCTGGCACTGCAAATGGGCCTGCCAGCGCTGGACGCCTTTCCGCGCAAACTCTGGACCCGCCTGGCGGGCCGGCAACTGCGCCAGGCGGGCGTCGAAGGTCTGGTCTACCCGGACGCGCGCGGCTACGCCCCGTTGCGGGCGGCCATTGCCTCCTACCTGGGGATTTCCCGGGGCATCACCTGCCACCCGGAGCAGATTTTCGTCTGCGCCGGCTACCGCGCCTGCCTCGACCTGATCAGCCACACCCTGATGCGCCCAGGCGCCACCTGCTGGCTGGAGGAGCCCGGCTACTTCATGGCCAGGAACGCACTGCTGGAAGCCGGCGCGCAGTTGGTGCCGGTGCCCGTGGACGATCAGGGCCTGGACGTCGCCCAAGGCATCGCCCGCGCCCCAGAGGCCGGCTTTGCCGTGGTCACCCCGACCCACCAGAGCCCGCTGGGGGTGTCGCTGTCCCTGCCACGGCGCCTGGCCCTGCTGGACTGGGCCAACCGCCAAGGCAGCTGGATCATCGAGGACGACTACGACAGCGAATACCGCTACCAGGGCAAGCCCTTGCCGGCCCTCAAGAGCCTCGACCAGCAGGGCCGCGTGCTCTACACCGGCACCTTCAGCAAAGTGCTGTTTCCAGGGCTGCGCCTGGCCTACCTGGTGGTGCCCGCCGAACAGACCCCAGCGTTCGCCCGCCAGGCGGATCGTTTGCACAACCACTGCCCGCACCTGCTGCAAGCGACGGTCGCGGCCTTTCTCAGCGAGGGGCACTTTGCCCGGCACCTGAACAAAATGCGTGGCTTGTATGCGCGTCGGCGGCAATGGCTGGTGGAGGCGTTGCACCAGCAGGTGGGTGGGCGTTTGCAGATAGACCCGCAGGCGGGGGGCATGCATGTGGTGGCTGGACTGGGGGAGGGGGACGATGTGCAGATTGCCCGGCGGGCTCGGGAGGTGGGGATTGCGGTGGAGCCGCTGTCGCAGTGGTATCTGGGGGACGGGAGTAGGCAGGGGTTGGTGATGGGGTTTACCAATGTGGGCAGTGCGGAGCAGGCGGAGAGTGTGGCGGAGCGGTTGGGGCGGGTTGTTGGGTGAGAAGCGGGCTGTTGGCCGTTTTGCCTTGACGGCCACTCACTGTCGACGAGCGCAAAAGTGATAGCGCTTGTACCAAGATTGAAATAAATCAATACGTTTAATTGACGTCATTAAAACGCCAACCTAAGATCGCCGCCGTTTAATGGCACAAGGCCATGTAGAGGGATCTAGAAATGTGGCGTTTGGTACGTCGGACCAGGCTCAGCCTGCTGTCCGCTTTTTTTTGCCTGGGCACCGTCGGGATGGCCGAGTCCGCGCCCCTGCAGAATGCTCCAGGCGTCACCGACCTGATCCGGGACCGCCAGGATCGCTTGCTCGAAGAGCAACAACGTCGCCTTGAAGAACTCAAGGACCTGCCCGGAAAAGTCGTAGCGCCTAGCCAGCAGGCGGCGCCCACCGACACTCGTTGCTTCACCATCAAAACCGTCGACCTCAGTGGTGCCGATGCCTTGTCCGAGCGCGAGCGCAGCAACTTGCTCAAGCCTTACATCGGCCAATGCCTCGGTGTGCCCCAGCTCAATGAATTGCTCAAGGTCATCACCGACCAATACATGACCAAAGGGTTGGTCACCAGCCGTGCGTACTTGCCACAGCAAGACCTTTCCAGCGGCAACTTGAAGGTGCAGGTGGTCGAGGGTCGATTGGAGGGAATGAAGGGCGCAGAAAACAGTGGTGTCACCGACCGCCAGCTGTTTATGAGCTTCCCTGGCAAAACGGGCGATCTGCTCAATCTGCGGGAAGTTGAGCAGATGGTTGATCAACTGAACCGCTTGCCTTCCAACCAGGCGCAGATGGAATTGGCACCGGGCAAAGCCGTTGGCGGCAGCGAAGTGCTGGTCAAAAATACCCCACAAAAGCCCTGGCGCGTTGGCCTGTCGCGCCACAACGGTGGCCAGCGCAGCACGGGAGAGCAGCAGTGGGGTGCCAGTCTGGATTGGGATAACCCTCTCGGCCTGGCTGATCAACTCTCGCTGCGGGGCGGCCACGATGCGCTAAGCGATCACAAAAAAAACTCGAGCAACTCGATGCTCAACTACAGCCTGCCGTTCGGCTGGTGGAACCTCAATTACACCTACAGCGAAACCGAATATCGCTCCTTGGCCCAGGCCAGCGGTTTCAATTTCAAGCAATCGGGCGACAGCCAAAATCATCAGTTGCGCCTGGAGCGCGTGATCCATCGCGATGCCCTGAGCAAAACATCCCTCAGCACCGGCGTGGCGTACCTGCGCACCAACAACTTCATCGAGGACAGCAAGCTCGCGTTGAGCAGCAACCGTCTCAGCGAAGCCCAGTTCGGCATTAACCATGGCCGCCGCATTGGAGGCTCATTCCTCAACATCGACTTGGGCATGCAGGACGGCATCGGTGCGTTCGACGCCCAGGCCAATCACAACCCACGCCCCGGCCAGGCCGATGCGCGCTATCGCAAATACACCGCGACCCTGAGCTACCTGTACCCGTTCAAGCTGTGGGGCGAGTCGTTCAGTTTCAGCAGTCTGATGACCGGCCAGCGCAGCGAAGATGTTCTGTTCAGCCCTCAGCGCATGAGCCTGGGTGGGCAGTCGTCGATTCGCGGCTACAAGGATCAAAGCCTGGCTGGTGACAGCGGCGGTTACTGGCGCAATGACCTGCGCTGGAGCCGCCCGGTGACCTGGGACTGGATGCAGCCGGTGTTCAGCGAGTACGGCACCAGCCTGGGGTATGACCAGGGCGTGATCCGCCGCGATCGCTATAACGCCGAACAGCACGGGCGCATGACCAGCAACTCGGTGGAGCTGTTTGCACGTGGCCAGAACGTCGCCGCTACCGTGACCTTTGCCCACTCTTTGGAACGACCGGCGCCGATCACTGAGCGTGAAGCGCCGATCTATTTCCGCCTGGATTTCTTTCTCTAAATTTTTACCGCCCTTGGGCATCGAGACATGACATGGACGTTCAACAGCTCGCCTTCCTTGCGCGCCAACCTTCTGCATCCCTGAAAAGCCGCTCCCACTTCATGGGCTTGCCCAAACGCGGGTTGGCGTTTGTTTTGGCGAACGTCATGTTCTGGCAACCGTTGCTGGTGCAGGCGGAGGGGATTGTGGTCAGCGCGCCGGGCACCAGCCTGGATCAGGCGGCGAATGGCGTGCCTATCGTCAACATCAGCGCACCCAATGGCAGCGGGCTGTCGCATAACCAGTTCAGCGATTACAACGTCGGCCAACAGGGAGTGATCCTCAACAACGCCACCAGCCGCACTCAGTCCACGCAGTTGGGCGGGATCATCCTCGGCAACCAGAATCTCAACGGTACGGCTGCCAGGGTGATCCTCAACGAGGTCAACGGCGGTAGCCCCAGCCAACTGCGCGGTTTTACCGAAGTGGCGGGGCAGTCGGCCCATGTGATCGTGGCCAACCCGTATGGCATTACCTGCAACGGCTGCGGCTTTATCAACACCCCGCAAGCGACGTTGACCACCGGCAAGCCTGTGCTCGAAAACGGCCAGCTTCAGCGGTATCAGGTGGATCAGGGCAGCGTTGTTATTGAAGGGGGCAGGCTCAATACCAACAACATCGACCGCTTCGAAATCATTACCCGCTCAGCCAAGCTCAATGCCGAAATTCAGGCCAAGAACCTGACAATCATTGCCGGCGCCAATGATGTTGATGCCAAGACCCTGAAGGCTACTGCGCGTGCCACCGACCCGGCGACGGCTCCTCAACTGGCCATCGACTCCTCGGCTCTGGGCGGCATGTACGCCGGGGCGATCAAGCTAGTCAGCAGTGAAGCCGGTGTCGGCGTAAAGCTTGACGGCAACATGCTCGCCAGTGGTGGCGATATGCAGTTGGATGCCAATGGTCACTTGAGCCTGGCGCAGGCCACGGCGGCGCAAGCGGTTGTCATCAATGCCAAAAGCCTGGACGCCCAGGGCGCGATCTATGCCGGTACCCGTGTCGAAGCCACCACCCAAGGCACACAGACCAACCGTCATTCCATCGCCGCTCAGGACAGCGTCAAGCTGACCAGCGACGGTCAGCTCAACAACCTTGGCTTGATCGAGGCCGGTGTCACCCCGCAAAGCACCCGCAACCAGAGCGGTGATGTGACCCTCACCGCCAAGAGCATCGACAACCGTGGCCAGAGCGTCATCGCCAGTCGCGACCTCAAGGCAACCGTCAGCGAGACCCTCGACAACCGCGCCGGCACGCTGTCGGCGAACACCGGGATGAACCTCAACGCCCAGGACATCGACAATCGCAGCGGCACCCTGACCAGTCAGGGCACGCTCAACACTACTCTCGGTGGTCGGCTCAATAACCGCGACAACGGTACCCTCGCCAGCGCCGGTGAGCAGACCTTGAAAGCAGCCGCGGTGCAGAACACCAACGGGGTCATCAGCAGCCAGGATACCCTTGCCCTGGACGTGGTCAGCCTCGACAACAGCAGCGGTAAGATCACCACTAAAAGCGCGCTGACCCTGACGGGCACCACCGTCGAAAACGCTAAGGGTCAGATCACCAGTCAGGGTGACATCCGCGCCACCGCCAGAGTCTTCAACCAGCAAGGCGGCAAACTGATCAGCCAAGGCCAGCTCAGTCTGACCGCTGACACGATCGACAACAGCCTTGACGGATACATTGCCTCCGTCAATGCCATGGGCCTCACTGCCCATCAGCAACTGATCAACACCGGCAAAGGCATCATCAGCACCCAGCAGGGCCTGACCATCAACGGCGGTGCGGTGGACAACACCACGGGCAGCCTGCTCAGCCAGAGCGGCATCACCGCGACCTTGGGCGCAGGGCTGAATAACCAAGATGGCAGCGTCATCACCCAGACCGAAAACCTCACCATCGAAGCCCACAACGTTGATAACCGTGGCGGTGTATTGGCCAGTGTTGCGGGCAAGCTCAAGGCCACTTCGGCGACCGTGCTGGATAACGGGAAATCGCTCACCGCAGCTGACGAAGCGGGGCTGATCCAGGCCCATTCGATCAACCTGGGCGCGCAACAATCGCTACTGAACAATGGCGGCCAGATTGCTGCCCTGAGCGGCGATACCCAGATCACCAGCACGATCCTCGACAACCAGAACGGTGCATTGCTGGCCAAGCAAGCCCTGAACGTAAGCGCTACCCATCTCAACAACAGCCAAGGCCGAGCTGCCGCAGATGCCATCGATTTCGGCCTGACCGGCGAACTGAACAACCAATCTGGCCTGGTCGAAGGCGCCAGCGCTTTGCTGATTGACGCCGCGTCCATCAACAACCAGAACGGCAAATTGCGCTCCCTCGGTCAACAAGGCACCGCCAGCGTAGCCAGTGCGCAGTTGCTGGATAATCAGCGCGGCATGATCGAAGCCGCCAACCATGACGTGTCCCTGCGCATGGCCAGCTTCAAGAACACCGACGGCAATGTCCGTCACGTCGGCACAGGCACTTTTGCGGTCGATCTGGCGAAGTTCAGCAATATCGGCGGAAGTGTCGCCACTGCCGGCACGCTGACCGTCGACGCCGCCACCTGGGACAACAGCACGGATGTTCAGGCTGATGTGCTGAATGTCACCGTAGGCCAGCTCAACCAGGCAGCCACCGGCAAACTTGCCGCCAGCCAACGCTTCACCGGCAAGGGCGACAGCTGGACCAATGCCGGACGCATCACCAGCGGCGGAGCGTTCTCCCTGACCGCCGCCAATGTCACCAACACCGGCACCCTCGGCGGCGCCGGCAAGGTTGATCTGAACGCCGAGGCGGTGCGCAACGATCACGGTCTGATCTTCAGCGGCACCGACATGGCGCTGCGCTTCAAGAACCTGACCAACTACTACGCCGACATCTACAGCCTCGGCGGCCTGAGCATGATGGCCCGCGACGGCGTGGCCCGCAGTGCGTTACTGGAAAACATCTCCAGCCATATCGAAGCCGCCAACGATGTGCTGGTGCGCAGCGACAGCGTAATCAACCGCAAGGACGTGTTCAGCACTGTCGACCAACTGGTGTCGGGCAGCCTGAGTGTGAGGTGCTACGACTGCAGCGGTGACCACCACAACGTCGATTACATTGCCAACGAAGTCTCCAAAAGTGTAGTGGCGACAGATTCGGCCAGCTCATCTATCCAAAGTGGGGCCAAGCTGACCGTCGATGGATCCAGCGTGCTGAATAAATACAGCACCATGGCCTCGGGCGCGGATCTGCTGATCACCGCCGACAACTTCGCCAACATCGGCGCTACCACCGGTACCAGCACACGCACACGCACCTGGAACACCGGCCGCGTTACCGACGGTACGGATGAGCGCTTCCGCGCCAACTGGATCTACCCCTACAACGCTCAGCCCAACCCCAAGGTATTGCCGGTGGGCGCGCTCAACTCTTTCAACCTGGTGGGCGACACCACCACCGTGACCCCGGGCGATCCCATTGCCTCGGTGATCCAGGCGGGCGGCAATATCAGCATCCAGGCGACCCAGCAGCTGGAAAACAGCAGCATCGTGCAGTTCACGCCGCCTACGCCCGTCGCGGACAAGGGCGGCGCCACGACCGTGACCAAGCCCGCCGTGGTGGTGCTGAACCCGCAACTGCCACCGGACCTGGCACAGCAACAAGTCAACCCGACCAGCATGCCGGGCTTCGCCCTGCCGAGCGGTACGAACGGGTTGTTTCACGTGGTCGACAGCGCCGCTGTTGCCAAAAACAGCCAGGACCTGAGCCAAGCCAACATCCAGGGCTCGGACGCCAGCCGGGTGTTCGTCGGCCCCAAATACCTGGTCGAAACCAACTCTGCCTTCACCGATCTCAAGCAGTTCATGAGCTCGGACTACCTGCTGGGCAAGCTGGGCTACGACCCTGAAACCAGCTGGAAGCGCCTGGGCGATGGCCTCTATGAACAACGCCTGATTCAACAAGCCGTCACCGCGCGCACAGGTCAGCGCTTTATCGCCGGCCAGACCACCGACGAAGGCATGTTCAAGTACCTGATGAACAACGCCATCGCCACCAAGGACCAGCTCAACCTCTCCGTTGGCGTGACCTTGACCTCGCAGCAAGTCGCCGCACTGACCCATGACATCGTCTGGATGGAAGACCAGGTGATCAATGGCCAGCACGTGCTGGTCCCCGTGCTGTACATGGCCCAGGCGAACAACCGCCTGACGGCGGATGGGGCGTTGATTCAGGGCAAGGACGTCACCTTGATTGCCGGTGCGGATTTGAAGAACTCCGGCACGTTGCGCGCCAGCGAAAACCTTTCGGCAGCAGCGGGGAACAACCTCGTCAATACGCGGCTCGCGCAGGCCGGTGAAAAGCTGAAGCTGGTGGCGGGCAAGGACCTGGTGAACATGCAAGGCGGCATCCTCAAGGGTAAGGATGTTGACCTGAGCACCTTGACTGGGGATATCCGCAATGACCGGACCATCACCACGATTGAAAACAGTGGGAAGGGCTTCAGCTCCAAGACGGCAGTCGTCGATAGCGCCGCGCGGGTTGAGGCCGAGAACAACCTGACGATGCATGCAGCGCGGGACTTGCTGAATGTCGGCGGGGCCATTACCGCAGGCAAGAACGCTGAGCTGAGCGCGGGTAACGACGTGGTGATTGCGGCGGCTCGCGAGGAAACCGGCTCGACGCGCCAGGACAAACGGCATTTCTGGGCGCAGAGCCAGACGGTGCAGCATGCCAGTGAGATCAAGGTCGGTGGGAATCTTGATGTTGTGGCGACGAACGATTTGACGATGGTTGCCAGCCATGTCAAGGCAGGCGGCGACGTCAATTTATCGGGCAAGGATGTGAGCCTCCTTGCGGCTGCCAACGAAGAATCAAGTGAGTACCGCTATAAGCGCAGCGGCAAGAAGATCAAGCAGGAAGAAGACCATGTTCGCCAGCAGGGCACGACGATTGAGGCCGGTGGTGATGTAAAGGTTGCGGCGCTGCAAGACCTGACGATGGTCGCCAGCAAAATCAACGCCGGTAACGAGGCCTATCTGGTGGCCGGTAAGCAGTTGAATTTGATGGCTGAACTCAACCGCGACTACTCCCTCTACGACATGAGCAAAAAAGGCAGTTGGGGGAGCAACGCGGCGAAACGCGATGAAGTGACGCAGCACACTAACGTCGGCAGTGAAATCAAGACGGGCGGCGATCTCACGCTCAAGAGCGGCGGGGACCAGCGTTACCAAGTGGCAACCCTGGACAGCGGTAAGGACCTGACGCTGGACAGCGGTGGCCGCATCGTGTTCGAGGGCGTGAAGGACTTCCACGACGAGAGCCATACCAAGAGCAAGGGCGATTTGGCTTGGTACAAGATGAAGGGCGAAGGGAAAACCGATGAGACCCTGCGGCAAAGCGCCCTGATTGCTCAAGGCAAGCTGGTGATCAAAGCTGCCGAAGGCATTCGTATCGATATCAAGCAGGTCGATCAACAGAGCGTTAGCCAAACCATCGATGCGATGGTGCAAGCGGACCCCAACCTGGCTTGGATGAAGCAGGCGGAGGCCCGTGGTGATATCGATTGGCGCCAAGTCAAAGAAATTCACGACAGCTTCAAGTACGAGTCTTCTGGCCTCGGCGCTGGCGCCAAGATTGCCATCGCTATTCTGATGTCTTTCATCCTCGGCCCCGCTGGTTTGGGGTTGAGCGGGTCAAACCTGGCAGTTGCTGCCAGCCTGAGCACGACCGCGGTCACTAGCACCATTGATAACAAGGGCAACCTTGGTCTGGCGGTGAAAGATACGTTCAGTACGGGGAGTCTGAAGAACGCTGCGATTGCGGGATTCACTGCTGGCTTTCTTGATTACGCCGACGACAAATGGTTCACGGCAGCCGATGGCGCGGGCTCGGCCACACAGGGTATTCAACCCACGGATGGTGCTGCGGTAGGTGCGGCGAACTCCTCCAAAGATATCTTCCGTTGGAGTAATGCGTCTGATGCGGCGACTCGTACCGTTGGGCGAGCGCTTATCTCGAGCGGAGTGTCCTCGGCCATTGGGGGAGGCAGTTTCGGCAGCAACTTCAGTGCAGCCTTGATGGGCGAGGCCGGCCAAATGGCCATGGCCTCCGGCTTCAACTGGATTGGTGACAACGCCATTCATTTTCCAGATGCAAGCGTCCAAAAAGTGGTTGCTCACGCGATCATGGGTGGCTTGTTGGCTGAGCTGACGGGCAGTGACTTCAAGACAGGCGCAGCGGCAGCAGGGCTCAATGAAGTCATGGTGAGCTCGATGGGCGACCTGGGCCGGGATAACAAAGAGCTGAGGCTGGTTCTATCGCAACTTACCGGCTTGGTAGCGGCTGCGGCAGTCGACGGCGATTTGGACAAAGGCGTTGCCATCGCCAAAGGCGCCACTCAGTACAACCATGACCTGCATGAACCTGCGGCGAAACAGATGGCCCAGCAAGCGCTGGACCAATGTCGCGAAAACCCACTGCTATGCGACATGGGCATTGATTTCAGCAAGTTGACGGTCGACGACATCGTTTTTGCCATGCGTGTAGAGGGGGAGCATGGAAAGGGGATAGAGAACGCCAAGCCTGAAGCAATCGCTTTTGTTGACGGCTTTATGTTCAGCAGAGCTCCTCACATAGTTGGCGATTTGTACACTGAGACGGAGTCTGAGCGGTATAGGCTTGGTGTTGAGGCTAAGGCGAGCTTGGTACTGGCGGTCATCAATCTTGGCAATGGGATTCGTAGCTTTGGTAACTACCTGCAAGGATTGGTGAGGGCGACGCCAACAGGTGTACCTGTCGCCAAGGCTGTGGATGAGCTTGCGGCAAAAGGAACTGGTGGTGCGGGGCAAGCCGCCAAGAATCCTAATTCGACCAGTGCGATGACGGATGCCGAGGCGGGAATGCCCTATAGTCATCCGGTGAAGCCAGCTGCAAAAGAGACCGCGAAGAATCTAGTCTCAGGGGAAACTAAGGTTGTAGGTATTGATAAGCCAGCGGCTAACGATGCTAATTTTACGTTGGCATTACCTTCAGGAAAGAAAGGCTCTGTAGTTAGGGGGGCTTTAGAGGAACACGAGTTTAAACAGGCATCTGATATCGTTTCCTTTAGAGGAGGTCAATTTAAGGGGGCTGATACACCTAGTTTTGCGGGCATTGATGGCTGGCTTGATGGTGTTCCTGTTCAACTTAAGACAATCAAAGGGACTAGTATAAATTCGGTTAGAAGAAATATTCTTAGTGGCGCTGAAGACATGGCTAAAGCTGGGTATAAGGGGGATTTGTATATTGATGCAGCTAGTACAGGAGTGTCCATGGAGAAAATGTTAAGTCACTTTAAGTCGGGGTCCCCAGTCTCAAATGTTGTTGGTGAAGGGACGGTGAGTAATATTTATATAAAAACTCAGGATGGCTGGATGAATATATCCTCTGGTCGAGTTTCTCAATATAAAGGGTGGGAGTGATGTCATCTGGTTTATTTGTTCCGATCAAAGAAGTCCCAAACTTTCAAAGCCTCCTAAGAGAGCTGCTTACCTTCCTTTCTGGTTTTTTTTTAGAGGCAGGTCAATTAAGGGTCGGTGTGAGTCTCGGCGGTGGGGGGGAATTGATTGATAGTTTTGTCTTTGTGCATGATCAAGAACAGGAGCCTCTTTGTTGGATTGGTTTTATGAGGCTTCCTGAAGATTCGAGAGAGGTTTCAGAGGTGGATTTACCTATTGTTGCTGAAGTTACAAGGAGCTCCAAAGAAAATATGTTGTTTTCGGTGGCAGTTGCTTGTGCGATAGGGAAGGCTTTCGGAGGGCGAGTGATATATGATGATGCTCATGTGTATTTTGATTGCAAGAAAGACGTTTATACTCTCTTGGAGAGTGAGGAGTATCTTTCTGTTAGATTGTGAAAGTGTTTGCTGAGTTTGGTGGAATGTGTTTTTTGAGCTGGGCGGATACTGTGCTTTTAGTTAGATATCAAGGTTGAAATGGAGCTGCTTTGTACCGCCCCTTTCTGTTTGTGCGAATTTTCAACAGGCTGCGTTTTGCTAGGATTCTTAGGTTTCAGAGGTTTTGGTAGATATTGCTGAATGAGAAATACTGGCTTTTGATGGTGAGGCTTAAAAGTCAAAGGGTGCAGTGTTCGTATCTATAAGGATGGGTTTCATATCAATCAGTTAGATCGGTAAGTGGATTGCGTTGTTGTTGGGTTGTAGGGGGTGTTATCGGGTTTATTAGTCAGTGTGCAGGGAAGGTTTGTGTTCTGTTAATTGAGTATGAAAAATGGAGAAGTTCGAACTGTCCAAAATAGAATATCCCGCGATGAGAGAGGAACTGATCTCTTACTTGGAGGGGTTGTCCAGTGTTGATTATCAATACAACGCTTGGGTATCTAGAGCGAACCCTGATATAGGTTATGATGAGTTTAATTATGCTGTTCATTTTTTATACGATGACACTGATTTGGCAAACGATCCTCGCTCTTGGATTGGAATTGTGCTGAGAGGGGAAAGCGAAGTTGCAGCGATTTCTGATGTTGTTAACAGTATTGACAGGGTTTTTGATAAGTATGGGACTTGTCTTACAGATGCGGAGTACTTGACGAAGCTTGAATGGGTTGATGTTGTTGAGTCATCAAAAAGAGCTTTAATAATATTTTCTCAGATGTTGTCGTTCTGATTTTGTCTGGTACTTGAAATTGAAGAACCCCAGTTTGCGGCGTGGTTCTTAATTTACCCTAGTACGATCACTGACCTATTCTTGCCGACCTTGATTCTGATCTTTCGAGTGACCTAAAAACCTGTCTGCTTCAGCCAGCGGCTGGCTATCACCGGTCTATACCTACTTTTCGTACAAAACCTAAGTAGTAGCGACGGTCAAGTTTTTCCCGCTGTAGAGCCCGGCAAATGGCTGAAGGATTATAATGATGGTTTTTTGAATGGGAAGAAGCTATCGGTGCAGTATTTTAAAAGTGAAGGTGGTAAGTTGCTCGGTGTAAAAATATGATTGCAATAGGACGAGGTGGTAGAACTAAAGGAGTAATGCTTTGATGAAAGATTTTTCGTTGATTGTAGAGGTTTTTGGGGCTGATGAAGTTTGCAGGGTCATTTCTGCACTGTCCATTGGTTTGTTAACTTCGGTTCGCTCTGGCTTGATGTCGCTAGAGGAGGCTGAGCAAATTCTTTTTACACCGAGAACTGAGAAGGTCTTAAGAGATAAAGGTGTCTCTTCTGTTATTTGCGATCTTGTACTTGAATGTTGTGAACTAGAGGATGTGCTTAGCTTGTTGCCTCATAGGTATGAGAAAAATATAGATATGCTTATTGAAAGGTTTTCAGGGGTATTGAGTAGTATTTGTGCGCCAGATATGCAGTGGAAGCTTGCAAGGCTGCGTTGATAAAGAGTTTAAGTTAGAGCAGGTTTGCTCGTGTTCGAAATGAGTGTGGTGCGATTTGGACAAAGGCGTTGTCATCGCCAAAAGCGCCACCTATGTTCCCTAGGGAAAAGAGATAGTGAAGAATAATGATTAGGGTTCTGCGGCTGAATGAGTTGCTCGTCGCTCACAACTGCTTGCATGCCATTAGTATTCAGTTGAACGAAGATGGTGTGGCTTATGATTTATCTCTATCAATTTCGGACTCTGAAAAGACAGGGGCTGATGTCGTGTGTATCAGATTTATTGATATCAGTCATTTTGCGTCCCGTGATATTGGTGGCGGATTGACTCAGTTGATGCATATGACCGTGAGTCAGTTGGATTCGGGTTTTGACCGGATGCGTTATCAGTTGGTCGATCTTGAAGATAATAAGTTGTCATTTTACTTCTCATCATTTTCGGTTGAGTAGAGGGAGCAAAAGAGAGCTAGCCCGTGATTGGAACTGTGGTGTAACTGGTCGTCTCAATGCAGTCAGGTGATGCAGCTATTTGGCCGTCGAAACCTGTAGCCGCTGTCGAGCGCAGCGAGGCTGCGCACGAGGACGCAGTCCTCGCCAAACCTGCCGATGCTTTTCATCTGGCTGCATACGGTTCTGTGGACATATCCGTTGCTGCGGTCACGGCTGCTTAGGGTTTCGCTCTTACAGCGACTCACTTTGGAAAAGCCCCAAAGTAAGCAAAGGGCTCCTGCCCCAGCATCCGGCGCCTCGCCTAGGCTCGGCGTTACCTCACTCCGGCATTGCTCCGGGGGCACGCCGCCACAGGCCATCCATGCCCAGCTGCCCCCTGCTCAGGGCGAAGGCGGCATACGTGCGTCGGCCAGTATTTTCAAGCCGCACTCCGCTTCAACGTTGCCAGCAGGCCGCAAAACGCTTGCACACCTCAAAGCGCTGATCCAGATCGGCCATGCGTGCCTGATGTGCGCTCAGTGTTTCCTTCAGCAGTGCTTGCTGGGCTCGGTAGTAGTACTCCAGCATTTCATTATTGGTCGACATTGCCTTGCTACGGTCGGCCGCTTCGCTGTTGGGCAAAAGTTCCTTGATCGCAGGGGTGTCGAGCTGGCCCAGACGGTTGGTGTAGTAGTCCTTGTACAACTGCAATGAACGGGCCTTGGTGCCCCTCATCTCATTGGAGAACTGCTCCAGGTTCTGCTGATATTCAGTCCAATAGGCATCGGGCAGGCTGAAGTCGAGGCGCTGTTTACGTTCCGCTACGGATCTGTCGAGCAGTGTTTTCTGGACCGAAGGGGAATCGTCGGCGTCGGGCTTCATTTTCGCGATGACACTCGCGTCGACGATCTGCGCGATCAGCGCTGCACGCTCCGCTGACTGCGGTTGTGCTTCGGTGGGCTTAGGGAAAATAGGGTTGTGGCCGGCGCAGGCGGGCAGGCCTTTGTTGGTCAGCACGATCGGCGTGCGCACAGTCTTGCCATCGATCTGGCGCAGACGGCTAAGGGTGACCTGGCAAGTGCGACCTACTTTGCGGAAGTCCGCTTCGTACTCGCCGCCGCTCTGCGGGGTGAAGTTGAAACCCACGGTGCACACGCTGCCGGTGCTCAAGGTATTGGCTCGCGCGAATAGCTCATGGCCCGGTTGCAGCCGCACTTCCAAGTAGGCCTTGGCATCCTCGGGTGCAGCGGCACTCATGTCTGCCCGTCGCCGGGTATTGGCGCTGAACAGGTTATTGAGCAGCCCCGTGGTTTGGCCGCCGCAGTGTTCGGCATCGAACAAGTCGAGCGTCGAGCTGTCACTGCTGCTGATAAAGCGCAGCTTCGCCGCATCGGGGGCACTGGCGTCCGGGTAGGTGCCATTGAAACTGCACCCGCCAAGTACCAGCGCGGCAATGCTTACAGCGCCACGCACGCGCCATTGGGAAAAACAGAACATGTTGATAGATCGTCCTTGATGCTCGAGTGGGCGAAAGGCCATCATGCTAAAGAAGGCAGTCGCCGCCGTCCAGCGCGCCTGTCGTCCCTGAATTTTCTGGGGATTTTCTTTGTCTCCCACCGAGGTAGCGGAATGTTTGGCTCGCGCAACATCTTTGCAATTGGCCTGATTGGATTACTGGCTGGTTGTTCGTCAATGCCAGCTGAAATGGCCTTGAATTCACCCGTATACAACGCGCAAAACGCGGGCCTAGTGGTCGGCGCGCTGCTGGAAGGCGGCCCCTACGGAACCTACCTTGAGTTTCGCGATATCAAGAGCGGCAAGACTTATGGCTGGGGACCCAAGGATGACTACTCGGCATGGCTACCTGCCGGTGACTATGAAGTGAGCCGCCTGGGTCACCGTCGCGGGGCCATGGGGGCTTACTCCAAACCGCTGCGTTTTACCGTCACCCAAGGGCAGCTCAATTACCTTGGCGAGATGGTCTACGGCTGCTCGGCCGTCGCGCAACCGGCTGCGGTGTACGGCGTATTGAACTGCGGGGCCCTCGCGCTTGGCGAATGCACCGTCCCTAGCCCTAACGTGAACGTATGCGTGGTGGATCGCCAGGATCAAGCGATCAAGCATTTTTTGCAGCAACATCCCGAGCAAGCCCCTTTGCCCGTGCGTAACGCGGTCATGTCGGCAGCGGCCTCTGGACCGAGCGTCCGCTTTCCCTAGGCTTTGTGCGAAAAGCCTTGGTGCTCGGTGACGCTGCGTTACTTTCGATACTCATGCGCATAGCTGCAAATAGGGCCCTGGCTATGGGCCCAAGGTTAAAGGGGCGAGGGTAGTTGATGAGTACCGTGTCGCGGTTGAATGAGCTGCTTGTTGATCACCGCCTCTCATCATTCGAAACCTGTAGCCGCTGTCGAGCGCAGCGAGGCTGCGCACGAGGACGCAGTCCTCGCCAAACCTGTCGATGCTTTTCACCTGGCTGCATACGGTTCTGTGGACATATCCGTTGCTGCGGTTACGGCTGCTTAGGGTTTCGCCCTTACGGCGACTCACTTTTGAAGAGCGCAAAAGTAAGCAAAACGCTCCTGCCCCCGCATCCGGCGCCTCGCCTAGGCTCGGCGTTCCCTCACTTCGGCATTGCTCCGGGGGCACGCCGCCACAGGCCATCCATGGCCTGATGGCGGCTAGCTCGGCATCCATGCCGAGCTGCCCCCTACGCAACGCCTGCGTTCGGCCTCCTGAAGGGGCAGGCAGATCAAAAGCCAAAGCAAGATCAAAGGCCAAAGCCAAAGCAGATCAATGGCTGGGGCAAAGCCAAGCGCGTTTTACGCGCTTGTTGAGCTCAATGGCGTTCAGGGCTCTTGCGCTGTTCGCCACTGAATCACCTCCAGCACCGCGCAACCCTCCCGGGTGAGCAGATGCACCCCTCGGGTGACCCGCGTCAGGTCGCAGTCGGCAATGTCTTTCAGGTTAAGCGTGGACAGCGTGTCCATCAGATCCCGTACCACGGTGAAACGATGGGCCGCACTGCTGGCCAGATCGCTCAGGGAGGCTTGGGTGTCGAGATAGAAAACGGCTTGGTTGGCGTCGTGGGTGTCGACGGGGGAGAAGCGGGAAATCGATTGATCGTCCATGGTCGTTACTCGTTGTAGAGCTTCCACCGTTTGCGGCCAAGCAAATGGAGGGTGGCAGCTGTGCGAGGGTTGGCCGACCGGCTACAACGACACCGGCACACCCGAAGGTGTCCCGCACACAGCCGCCATAACACAGAATCGCAGGCACAAAAAAAGCGTCTGCAATGGTGTTTTGGACGCTGATGCGTCGTTGTAATTCGACCGGCCAAGGTCGTTCGCGGATTTTGCCGCGAGGGCGAACTATAGGGGGCGCGCGCGTGAGGTGCAACTGTGTGTTGGTGGGGATGTTTGAGGCAGTGTGTCACGGCGGTAGCAGTGGCTACGGGAGGTGTGTAATTCCATTTTGAATTGCGCCTTGCTTTGTAGAGAGACAGTTTATGGTCAGAGGCATCTATTGGTGAGTGGCTATTTACGACCCATTGCGGCCATTCGAAAGCATATCCGTGCTTCAAAAATTGGTTGTGGTGGCTTAAAGAGAGTCGCCGTATCGCGCAACGCTTCGATAAGCTCCCGAACAACCATGTCGCGGTAGTCTCTTAGGCTCGTTCCATGCGGTGTTTTCGAAATATTTTTTGTACCAAATTTAATTGTTTATAGGTGTGTAATTGTTAAATATATGAAAAATATTTTATTGTGTTACAGATGAGCTCTTATTGAATTGAAATACAGCATTAGTCGATGCTTAATTGAAGCCTCTAGGGTTGAGCGCTCTAAAGGCTTTAGCTTGATAAGCGTTGCTTAAAGGAAATCTTCCATTGCAATGTCCAGGCTGGATCTTGATTTTATTTTCGCAAGAAGATTGTCAATTTTTGTAAAGTTCAACACGCGAACCCCTGCTGCTTCGTTAAAGGAGCGATCTTCAAGGGCCGCTAAGAATAGATCTTTGATAGCGATGTTTTCTGAGTGTAGGCTTTTTACAATCTTGGTTGTCGGAGTGACCCACTTTTCTGTTGGTATTATTTTTTCTAATCCGTCAAAAATATACTCTTTCCTATAATGATTGAGTTCAGTGGTGAATTCTGAACTTATAGCTTCCCAAGCCGATTTGTGTAGATTTTCATGTTTGTCTTCATATGACAGAGCGAGATAAAATCGAATGCCATTAAGCGTTCCTTCTCTCCAGCAGGTTGAAGCTAGTTCACCTCTGTCATGTATGTCGCTTGAAAGGATAAGAACTTGGGTCCCGTCCTCATCTTCGAATGGCTCTGAGTTTTCTTCGATAGCCCAAAGCCCGATTTTAAACTTATAAGCAAATTGGCAGGTGCTGACAGCATTGATTTGCTCGTTTTCACTGATAGTCAGGGTTTTCGCCTCAAGTGCAAATTTTTGAGTAATAACAGACTCAAAAAGTAACGGATTCATATCATTTAAAAACTCGAAAACCTTAGCAAAAGACGGAGCTAATGGGCTTTCAAATATTTTGTTAAGTAAGCGCAGGCTGGACTCGTTAAATATTATGTATTCTGCGGCAAAATATTCTAATAGTGTTTTGTGGAAAAATTTATACTCTGTGCCGTCTCGTTGCATAAGAGGGACTGCGACAAAGAGATCATCTAAGAAGCTTGATGTCGAACTAGGTGTTGCAAGGCTAATCTTGGCCGCGTTATTGATGAAACTGTCAGCTTCGCTCAGGCTTTCAAATGAGGTCTTCGTTCTAAGCATCATATAATGACATAGGGCTCGAAGCAGTTTTCTGAAATCTTCGAATCCAAGACCTGATTTTTTCTCCCGGGCGTATCCGTTTTTATTAATTAAATCGTGTCCTTTGTACAGAGCATGATATATCTCATCGTAAAATGTCGAGATTTTATCTGCGATTGAATTGTTTACTCCGTAAGTTCTATATAGTAATGATACTAAAAGTGGGCTTTGGATAAACTTGGAGGGAATGCTAGATACTTCTCGACTAAGTCTCTCTCCGATATCTAGTTTCGAGATTTTATCGTATCTATTTAGTAGAGATAATGCTTGCTCTAGGGTGAAGGGAGCAAACTTCAAAGAGGTTGCATTGATCAAATCTGGGACTATTTCTTGTGGGCGTGTTGTAATGATGATCGCATTGTCTCCGCCTTTTACTGATATTTCTTGAATTTGATTTGCCAGCAAATGCTGGTGAGCAATCGGGATCTCGTCAAAGCCGTCGAGTATTACGAAAAATTTACCTAATTTCAAAAGTCTATAGAAAAGCTTCCTGTCAAATTTTTCGTCAGGAAAATCAAGCTCAGTCACGATGTTGTCTGTGATGTGTAGCTTAGGATCTACTTTTCTAAGATCAAAAAGTATTGGAATTCGGTCGGATTTGAATAATAGCTTTGCAACAATAAATTTTGAGAAGGTACTCTTTCCCATTCCTGCGCCATCAACGATAATAGTAGGCCTCGGCGGGGAAGACACGAGTTCGTCTGCGGTAATTAAGTTGTCGGCTGTGTCGAAGTGGGTGTTTCGTACCATGAAAAGAGGTTCGTACGCTTCATATATATCCAGCTTTAGCTGAGGAAACGTAATGGAAGTTATCTCTCTTACACGCTCTGAAAGTTTTATTAGATAGCGCTCCATTGTAAGGGAGAGCGAGTCGCTATTAAGCTTTCCTTTTAGTTCTTTTTCTGTAGCCCATTTTCTGACCTTCTCAACAGTCGGAGATAGCGCTGCGCCTATTAGCTCCAATCCCGGCTTTGCTGCTTCACTAATTACTTTTTGCTCTATTGATGACATCGCTATTTCCTTATATTTGATTTTAATTTTTTCAGATTTTAATCTGAATTGGAATCTGAGCTTTGTATGGGGCAGTTTTTAAGCACTTCGTCATCCAAGGGACAGTCAGAGCGGTATAAGAAAACTTGTTCAGTTGTCTCTTTCTAACTCACCGGAGGTAATATATCTAGGCTCTGTACGAAAAGTATTGTCGTAAACACCGCATGGCGTAGGCCAGCGAGACCATAGCTGCATAACTTTTCGAAACGCGTAACGGTGCGACGGTTCTCCTTCAGCCAGCCAAACATACGCTCGATGATATTGTGCTGTCGGTACTTGGGACGATCAAACAGTCTCGGCAGCCCCGGCTTAGGTTTGCGCTTCATGCTGCGCAGAGGAATCACAGGCTGCATCCGATACCGATCGCAGTAGCGATGCAATGTTTCGGCGTCATAGCCTTTATCCGCAAGCAACCATCGGCAGCGTTTGCGGGGGTGACCGCGCAAGCTGGGTATATAGGCCTCAGTCTCCAATGACGCTAGAAAATGAATGGTTATAGGTATTTTTATATAATTGAAATTGCCGTGAGTAGTATGTTTTATTTTGCGATTTAATGTGTTTCTGCTCTAACTCTTAGAGTTGTTTAAATTTATCAATTTTCATTGGTGGGCTTGAGGTGAAGCTATGAAGTAGCGAAGGTGTACATTTATTTATATCTTTAAGCAGGTGGAAGATTCATGAAAGGCTTTTATGTCTTTTAGACTATTGCTCGATCATTAGTGCTGGCCAAAATGCTTGGTTAATGACGAAGGTAACTGTCTGGGTAGATTTTTTCTTCACTCCATCCATTAGAGCTTTGTTGTAGTTAAAGTCATAGATGAATTTTGGTTCTTCGGAGTTTATTCTGAGTCCTAGGAAACCGTACCATAGCAAAAGATCCATGACATTAGCAGATTGCTGTTGATCAAGCCCAGAATCTACTAGTATATTTATAACGTCAATCTCACTAAGGTCGGAACGAGAGGTTATAAACGCATAAAGCACGCTTTCAGTCTCTTGAGAAATATCTCTTAATTCATATCCAATGTCTCGAAGTAAGTCGGAAGAGTAAGCTGCTACTCCTTTCTCAATGTCCGCGCTTTCTACCTGTTCATGATTTAAATTGATTGCAAAACTTTTGCAGTGATTAATTAGATTTAGCAAAAAACGTGGGCGCATGAGTGAACGATCGATTAAGTATTGTGAGGTTTCCTCCCCTTTGAAATGGCTGGTGAAAACCTTTAGCCAAGCAGCCTTAAAGTCCAGCTCGCTATCGAGACCATTTGAAATAATGCGTAATCGAACAAGCTCCCGAAGTAAGTCGGCATCTGTCCAGTCAAGCACTACGCTAGCTTCTTTTCCTCGGTCAGATGTTTCCTTTACTAGTAGCTCATAAACATCATTTCTTAAAAAAACAACGGTCTTTACACTGAGGTGTGATCGGCTGAATTGTCGTTCTATCTTTCTCGTTGCCTCAATTAAAGCCCTGACTATCAGGAGGTCTTCATGTTGAAGGCCAGTTGTTGGCCATCCATTGTCAATGTTATCAAAGAGTAGCCATAAAAGTTCTTTGTTTTCTAAGTAGCTTCCAAGCTTTATTTTTAGTTGTCTCACGTCGTGCTTATATATTAGCTCTGTAACCTGGGAAGATGTAAGGCTTACGTTGTCTGCTTCTCCAAATTTTGATTGGTATTCTGAGTATATTCTTTCCATTAGTACCGACATGCGCTCGGAGAAGTCTCCTTGGTAATCATATCCTTCTGCATGGAATAGCTCTGATAGCTCACGATAACCCGCGTAAAGGTGATGGTCATGAATGTGTCTGGTTTTATCTTTTTCTAGAATTTTGTAACAGATCTCAAGTAAAAGTACATACTCCCAAAAAGCAGTTACGGTATGTTGATATGTTCCTTCTTCAAGAAAGTTTAGTATTTTTTCTTTGAATTTTATTAGTTTGTAACCGTCTGGCTTCAGGTCGAGAACAATATTTTTGTTCCTGTTTTTATCACGCTCATTGTCTCTGATCTGTAAAAAAATTGCAGATTTTCCAGAGCCTTTTCGCCCTACTACGAGATGTGCTTCGCCTCTTAAAGATTTCAGAAATTGATCGGTTTCTAAATAGTATTTTTCTAGGTCACGCATTTCGTTTTCTGCGGATGTAGCACCAAGATTTAATTTCTTTAAAAATGATCGCTCTTGCTTTGAGTTACTTGGTTCAAGCTTCTGGAAAGCCTGAGTTACTTCGCTGGCGAAAAGTTCAATAGCTTGGTTAACATCGTCAGGATGGTAGGTAACGTGAACAAAGTCTCTATAGTCCAGAGGAACTGGATCATCACCAGACTGCAAAATGCAAAGTGCTTTTCCCATCCCGTCAGCTAAACCTGCGATGAATGCTGCTCGGAGGTTGTGTATTTGAAATCCTGCAGAATTCGAAGACAGAAGAGGGACGACTATCCCGTGTGATTGTGAAACTTGAGAAATTGCATCATAGGCAGAGAGTCGTGGCATCTCATTCGGATCAAAATTTCTAAACGTATAACCCGCTTTCTTTATTCTGGAAATTATTCTGGTCGACCAATCCGTTTTAAATGGAGTGTCTAATAAGTAGATTGGGGCTTTAGTGTTTGGAATGCTGGATATTTCAATAGGTTTTGTGAAGTTTGAACCATTTGTGATGCTAATTAGTTCAGCGGAGTTCTGATACTCTCGATATCCTAAGGTATCAAATATTCCGATGTCGGATATTTTTGCCCCTTGAGGTGCCAAACTTCTGTTTTTAACTAATAGAACTCTTTTTGAACTGCCGATTGCATAACCAATTTCATATGTCACGTTGAAGTTTAAGACTGATATGTCGGCCAGAAAGAAATCTGCATTATCAATTCCGCCTAATACTTCTCCGGCAATAAAGTGTCCTGCGATATCAAGTGCTTTCCAAGTGCGTATCGATATGGATTTATTGTACTTGTCAACACTTTCTATGGCGCTTTCAATTACCTGTCCGATATCGGCAGGATAAGATGCATAGGCGAAAAAGCCAGTGTCAATACTCAATTGGATGTCCTTATCTTGCGTGTATAAGTTGCTCTATGATCGGGAGCGTGGCGGCATAACTCCATAGCCTAGTACGAACTTTTCAAAACTCAATCCGATCTCAATGCACAATCTGCGCAAGAAACGCCTTAGCCCTCTCACTCTTCGGCGCCCCAAAAAACTCCTCCGGCGGAGCGTCTTCAACAATCCGCCCCCCATCCAAAAACAACACCCGCTCCGCCACCTGCCGCGCAAACCCCATCTCATGGGTCACGCACAACATCGTCATCCCACTCCCAGCGAGCTTCACCATCACATCCAACACCTCACTCACCATCTCCGGGTCCAGCGCCGAGGTCGGTTCATCAAACAACATAATCTTCGGCTCCATACACAACGCCCTAGCAATCGCCACGCGCTGTTGCTGCCCACCTGAAAGCTGGCTCGGATACTTATCCGCCTGATTCTCAATCCCCACCTTGGCCAGAAACCCCCGGGCCAGTTCTTCAGCCTTTTTCCGCGATAACCCGCGCACGGTCATCGGCGCCAGGGTGCAGTTGTCCAGTACGCTCATGTGCGGGAACAGGTTGAAGTGCTGGAACACCATGCCCACTTGGCTACGCACCTGGGCGGCTTCGCGGGTGTTTTGCGAGAGGTCGGTGCGGTCCACCAGGATGCGGCCTTTTTCGGCAATCTCCAGGCGGTTGATGCAGCGGATCAGTGTGGATTTGCCGGAGCCCGAAGGCCCGCAAAGTACGATGCGTTCGCCCTGGCGCACTTTGAGGTCGATGTCGTGCAGTACATGGAAAGCACCGTAGAACTTGTTCAACCCGGCAATATCGATCGCCACTTCGCGTGGGTCGGCAGCGGGGCGGGCAGGCGCTTCGGATGCGGCGGGAAGCGGGGCGGTCTGGGTCTGCATGGCGGTTCTCCGTCGGTCAGTTGAAGCGCTCGGCGCGGTAAGGGGTGGGGTCGGTGAACGGGGTTTCGCCGGTGATCATCTGCGCCAGCAGTTGGCCGCTCACCGGGCCCAGGGTCAGGCCGTGGTGGGCGTGGCCGAAGTTGAACCACAGGCCGGGGTGGCGCGGGGCGGGGCCGATCACCGGGCACATGTCCGGCAGGCACGGGCGGCGGCCCAGCCAGGGTTCGGCGTCGAGGCGTTCGCCCAGGGGGTAGAAGCTGCGGGCCAGGGCTTCGCAGCGGCGCAGTTGGATTTCGTTGATCGGGTCGTCGCGGTCGGCGAATTCGATGCCGGTGGTCAGACGGATGCCGCCCACCATCGGTGCCAGGACGTAGCCGCCCACCGGGTCGAGGATCGGGTGCTGCAGGCGGGTGCCGGGCAGGGCGGCGTAGTGCATGTGGTAGCCGCGCTTGATCGCCAGGGGAATGCGGTAGCCCAGGGGCTCGAAGATCCCGCTGGCTTGCGGGCCCAGGGCGACCACCACTTCCTGGGCGGTGATCGGGCCGAGTTCGCTCTGCACCTGCCAGCCGCCTTCGATCTGGGTCAGGGTCAGGGCATCGCCGATGACGAATTGGCCGTCGCGTTGCTTGAACAGTTCGGCGTAGCCGCGGGTCAGGCCGCCGGGGTCGCTCACGGTCTTGGGGTCGAGCCAGTGCAGGCCGCCCACGATGTCGGGGTGCAGGCCGGGTTCCAGGGCCAAGAGTTCGGCGCGGTCCAGTACCCGGTAGTTGAGTTCGTAGTCCCGCAGGTCGGCGGCGGCGCGCTGGGCGAAGTCGAAGGCTTGCTGGTCGTTGAAGGCTTCGAGCCAGCCGCCGTCGGCGATCAGCTCCAGCATGTTGGCCGGGCGGGCCAGGGCCAGGTGTTCGGTGACGCAGCGTTCGATCAGCGGCAGCATGGCGCGGGTGGCGGCGGCCAGGCCCTTGGGCGAGGAGTGGCGCCAGTATTGCAGCAGCCAGGGGCCGGCCTTGGGCAGGTGGCGCAGGCTGTAGCGCACGTCTGATTGTTGGTTGAGGCCGTAGCGCACCAGCTTGGTCACTTCCCGGGGGAAGGCGTAGGGAATCACGCTGGCGCGTTCGATCAGCCCGGCGTTGCCGTGGCTGGTGCCGTTGCCCGGGGGCTGACGGTCCAGCAGCACCACTTGGCGGCCGCGGGCCTGCAGGTGCAGGGCGCTGCTGACGCCGACGATTCCGGCGCCCAGAACGAGGGTTTGGCAATGCATGTTTGGGTCCTTATGACAGGGGCCGCGCGGCGGCCCGCTAAAGGGTTCAGTTCAGGTGCCGGCCCAGGCGGCCTTCCAGGTATTTGAGGCTGCGCCGTACCACTTCGACGATCAGCAGGTAGAGCACCGCGGCCCACAGGTAGATCTGGAAATCGAAGCTGCGGGAGAAGGCCAGTTTGGTCACCCCCATCAGGTCGTAGATGGTCACCAGGGAGGCAATGGCGCTGGCCTTGATCATCAGGATCAGCTCGTTGCCCAGAGGCCCGATGGCGATCAGCAGCGACTGCGGCAGGATCACTTTGCGAAACGCGGTCCAGCGCGACAGGCTCAGGGCCTTGCAGGCTTCGCGCTGGCCCTGGGCCACGGCCAGCAGGCTGCCGCGCAGGATCTCCGCCTGGTAGGCGGCGGTGTTCAGGGTGAAGGCCAGCAGGGTGCAGAACCACGCGTCGCGGAAGAACCACCACAGGCCCACGTCCTGCCAGAAGCCTTTGAACGAGCCCAGGCCGTAATACAGCATGAACAGCTGGGCCAGCAGCGGCGAGCCGCGAAAGAAGTACACATAAGCCCCGGTGAAGCGCCGCAGGAACTGATTGCTGGACAACCGCCCAAGGGCGATCAGCAGGCCGAGCAGCGCGCCCAGGCTGAAGGAAATCGCCACCAGCTTGGCGGTCACCAGCAGGCCGTCGATAAAGCGCGGGCCGTAGCGTTCCAGCAGGTCCTGGTTGAGGAACAGGTTCAGCAGGTCATCCAGGCTCATGGTTGCAGGCTCCGTTGCGCACGGTTGAAGCGCCGTTCAAGAAAGCTGAACAGGTGCCCCGACAGCGCCGAGAAGAACAGGTAGCCCAAGCAGGCCACGCTGTAGAACAGCATGGGTTCCTTGGTCACGCTGACCGCGAGGTTGGTCTGGCGCATCAGGTCCACCAGGGAAATGGTCGACACCAGCGAGGTGTCCTTGAGCAGCGACAGCCAGTTGTTGGAAAGCCCCGGCAGGGCGATGCGCGTCAGTTGCGGCAGCAGCACCCGGCTGAAGGTGGTGCGCCGCGACAGGCTCAGGGCGCTGGCGGCTTCGTACTGGCCCTTGGGCAGGGTCTTGAACGCGGCCAGCCAGATCTCGCTGGAGAAGGCGGCGAACACCAGGCTGAAGGCGATCATCGCGGCGACAAAGGTGTTGATCGCCACTTCACCGGGGTAGCCCAGGGCGCCGAGGATCTTCTGCGCGGCGATCTGGCAGCCGTAGTAGATGATCAGCAGGGTCAACAGCTCCGGCAGGCCGCGAAACACCGTGGAAAAGGTCGTGGCCCAGGCCCGCGCCCAGCGGTTTTTCGAGCGTGCGGCCAGGGCTACCAGCAAGCCCAGGGGCAGGCCGATGGGCACGCAGGCCAAGGCCAGGGCGATGGTCACCAGGGCCCCGGCAAGCAGGGCCGAGCCCCAGCCGCCGCTGGCGAAGGACAGGAGTGACAGCTGTTCGAACATGCGCGAACCCTCTGGAGGATTGAACCGTGCAGGGCGCCGCCGCGCTCGGGGGAACGCGGGGGCAACGGCAGCGGCAAAGGCGGGCGGTCAGTAGATGTCGAAGGCGAAGTAGCGGCTGGAGATCTGCTTGTAGGTGCCGTCGGCGACGATCGCGTCCAGGGCCTTGTTCAGGCGCTCGCGCAGGGCGTTGTCTTCCTTGCGCACGGCGATGGAAGCGTCGGCGGTGGTGCCGTTGACGTCACCGATGATCTTGCAGCAGTCCTTGCCGGCGCTTTCGGCCCACGCCAGCAGTGGGAATTTGTCGGCAATCACCCCGTCCACGCGTCCGGCGGCCAGGTCGCTGTTGGCTTCGTCCAGGGTCGGGTAGAACTTCACGTCGGCGCCGGCCGGGCCGTAGTGGTCCTCGGCGTAGATGGCCTGGGTCGAGGAGGCCTGGGCGCCCACGGTGCGGCCCTTGAAGTTGGTCTGGGCGTCGGTGATGTCCGAGTCCTTGGCCACGGCTACCGACAGCGGGGTGCGGTAGTAGTGGTTGCTGAAGGCGATCTTTTTCTTGCGCTCGTCGGTGGCGATCATCGAGGCCACCACGGCGTCGTATTTCTTCGCCAGCAGCGCCGGGATGATGCCTTCCCAGTCCTGGGCGACGATCTGGCACTCGACCTGCATCTGCTTGCACAGGGCGTTGGCGATGTCCACGTCGAAGCCGTGCAGCTGGTTGTTGGAGTCCACGTAGTTGAAGGGCGGGTAGGCGCCTTCGGTGGCGATCTT
Organism: Pseudomonas sp. Os17; assembly: GCF_001547895.1. Lineage (NCBI taxonomy): Bacteria > Pseudomonadati > Pseudomonadota > Gammaproteobacteria > Pseudomonadales > Pseudomonadaceae > Pseudomonas > Pseudomonas sp. Os17. The sequence continues at coordinate 2,357,012 of NZ_AP014627.1, forward strand.
CAGGGTTTCGGCCTGGGCCGCGGAGGCGGCGAAGACCAGGGCGCAGGCACTGGCGAAGCGGACGACGTTGTTCATGGAGCACCTCGGTTATTTATTGTTTTGCGCGGGTGGACGATGTGTAGCCAACAAATTCGTTATGCAGGGCGGCCGTGGCTTCCAGGCGTTTTTCCACCTCGGGGCCCAGGTGCTTGCACACCTCGTTGATCAAGAGGTGAACCAGCGACAGCATGGCCGCGGTGGATTCCCAGAACAGGTTGAACTCGGTGGGCACGCGGAACACCTCGTCGGCGTTCTGCTCGGCCCAGTCGCAGAAGGTGTCGGTGACCAGGGTCACCGGAATCCCCGCCTCGCGGGCCTTGTGGCACAGGGTCAGGGCGTGGCGCGAATAGCGCCGGGCCTCGAACACCACCAGGGCGCAGTCTTCGGCGGGGCTGAGCAGTACGTCGGCGAAATGCCCGGCAGAGCCGTCCACCAGGTGCACGCCGTCGCGCAGGTATTGCAGCAGGTGGACCATGGAGGCGGCGATGCCGCGCTCGGTCTGGAACCCCGCCACGTACACCCGGCGCCGGCTGGCCAGGCGCTGGACCACGGTCTGCCAGGCCGGCGTCAGGCTGTATTCGTAGACCTTGACCAGCGCCGCCACTTCCAGCTCGAAACTGCGCGGCAGGCCCTGGGCCGCCGGGTTGGGCTGCTGGCGAAATTCCTGCAGGCGGTCGCCCACCAGCCACGGGCCTTCGCCGAGGTCGTTCTTCAGGTCGTTTTTCAGATCCTTGAAATGGCTGTAGCCGATGGCGCGGCAGAACCGGCCGACGCTGGATTCGCTGACGCCGAGTTTTTCGGCGATGTCGGCGGCGGTCTGGAAGGGCAGCTCGTAGAGGTTGGCCAGCATGTAGCTGGCAATCGCCCGGCCCGACGCGGTGGCGCTGGACAAGCTGCTTTCAAGGCGTTGTTTGATGGGCTGGCTCATGGCCGCTCCTTGTTTTTATTGACCGCTGGAAACGGAAAATGAAGGTTTTCTGTCATGAAGTCAACATTTGACAGTTAACTGGCGTGACGCGATAGTCAGGCCCCTTCCAATAACAATTCCAATGGAGCTGCAATGACCGACGCGAACCACGCGACCGTGGCGCAGGCTGATGCCGAGTACCTCGACCTGCCGGCCTTGACCGACTTGCTGCAACGGATTTTTCTTCGCCACGGCACCTCTGCCGAGGTGGCCCGGGTGCTGGCCGACAACTGCGCCCGCGCCGAGCGTGACGGCTCCCACAGCCACGGGGTGTTCCGCATCCCCGGTTACCTGTCGTCCCTGGCCAGTGGCTGGGTCAACGGTCAGGCCGTGCCGCAAGTGGAGGATGTGGCCCCCGGCGTGGTGGCGGTGGACGCCGGCGGCGGCTTTGCCCAGCCGGCCCTGGCCGCGGCCCGCGCGCTGCTGCTGAGCAAGGCCCGCAGCGCCGGGATCGCGGTGCTGGCGATTCGCAATTCCCACCACTTCGCGGCGCTGTGGCCGGATGTCGAGCCCTTCGCCGAAGAAGGCCTGGTGGCCCTGAGCCTGGTCAACAGCATGACCTGCGTGGTGCCCCATGGCGCCCAGCGCCCGCTGTTCGGCACCAACCCGATTGCCTTCGCCGCCCCCCGCGAGGGCGCCGAGCCCATCGTCTTCGACCTGGCCACCAGCGCCATCGCCCACGGTGATGTGCAGATCGCCAAGCGCCAGGGCCAGCAGCTGCCACCGGGCATGGGGGTGGACCGCGACGGCCAGCCCACTTGCGATCCGGCAGCGATTCTCGACGGCGGCGCCTTGCTGCCCTTTGGCGGGCACAAGGGCTCGGCGCTGTCGATGATGGTGGAGCTGCTGGCGGCGGCGCTGACTGGCGGCAACTTCTCCTTCGAGTTCGACTGGTCGCAACACCCCGGGGCGCAAACGCCGTGGACCGGACAACTGCTGATCGTCATCGACCCCAGCCACCTGGGCGGCGGGCATTTTGCCCAGCGCAGCGGCGAGCTGGTGCGGCAGATGCAGGCCGTGGGCCTGGAGCGTATGCCCGGCGACCGGCGCTACCGCACCCGGGCCAAATCGCTGGAGCACGGCATTCCCCTGGCCGCCGCCGAGCTGGCGCGGCTGCGCGCGCTCGCGGGCGACGATAAGACGGGCGACGACTGAACGGCCGACGACTTAAGGACTTCATCCCTTCGCACCCGGGGCCATGAGCCCTTGGTGTTACTCCAGGTAGTGGGCCCGGTAGCGGTCCGGTCGTGGATCAGATTTGCCGCTCCCTGCCAGCCCCTCCAAAGCACTGGCAATCTGCCTCCAAGGCAGCCTGTCAGTGCCCTGGGGCCCTTTCGATAATCGCCTCCGACATTTCGTCCCCCGTTTGCGGAGCGCGCCATGCATAACAATAAGAACTGCCAGTACCCTCTGATTCCGGCCCTGCTCGTCGGCCTGTCGACCCTTGGCCTGGGCACTGTCGCCGAAGCCGAGATCATGCTGTACGACAAGGACCAGACCACCTTTTCCACCGACGGCTACATCAACGCCTTCTACGTCAACAGCAAGGTCGACCGCTCCGGCGAGCAGTACGACCGCCGCCAGGCGCGGGTGAAGATGGGCTTTCTGCCCAACTACCTCGGCTTCAACATGGGCAAACAGGTGGACGACCTCAAGCTCGGCGCCCGGGCCTCGTTCTGGGTGACCATCAACGACAGCGAAACCAACGGCACCGACACCGCCATCGACGTGCGCCAGTTCTACGGCACCGTGGCCAACCCGGAGTGGGGCGAGGTGCTGATCGGTAAGGACTTCGGCCTGTTCGCCCGCTCCAACATCCTGCTCGATGAAATGCTCGCCGGGTACGGCCAGGTCAGCGACAGCCTGGGATTGGTGGACGGCGGCGGGGTGTCGTTCGGCAACATCGGCAGCGGTTATCCCTATCCCTTTCCGTCGTCGCAGATCACTTACCGCAGCCCGCTGATGGACGGCCTGCGGGTGGCGGTGGGCATCCTCGACCCGGTGGACACCAACGACAGCAGCGCCCTGGGCAAGGCCTACCAGAAGAACCCGCGCACCGAGAGCGAGATCACCTACCAGTTCGACCTGGGCGGGGCCAAGTTCTACAGCTGGCTCAACGGCAGCTACCAGACTTCCGACAACACCGACCCCAACGTGCAGTCGGTGACGTCCAAGGGCCTGGGCTATGGCCTGCAGGCCAAGATGGGCGGCCTGTCCCTGACCGGTTCCGGGTTCCAGGCCAAGGGCATCAACCCGTTCTTCACCAACAATGCCGGCGAAGCCACCTTGCGCAATGTCGACAGCAAAGGCTACCTGCTGCAGGGCTCGTACAAACTGGGCAAGAACCGCCTGGCACTGTCCTACGGCAAGACCAAGGACGACGGCAATGGCGTGGTCGGCAGCGGCGCCGATTACCAGACCCGGGGCGTGGCGCTGTTCCACGACATCAACGACAACCTCAAGCTGGTGGCCGAGTACAACCAGTTCGAGATCGACGGTCATCACACCAATGCGCAAAACGAAAACACCGACACCTTCGCCGTGGGTGCGGTGCTGACCTGGTAACCCCAGCGCCGGCCCTGGCGTGCGCATCGCGCCCGGGCCGGCGCCCCCTCCATTCCCCATATCTCCCGCATGTCCCGTAGGAGCCGGCTTGCCGGCGAAGAGGCCCTCAAGCCTTGCACCAGCCCGGATGACGCCTTCGCTGGCAAGCCAGCTCCTACGGAGGTCGCGCCGCGCATTCCCCGCCTATTTTCCGCATTGGCGCCTTCCCCGTAGGAGCCGGCTTGCCGGCGAAGAGGCCCTCAAGCCTTGCACCAGCCCGGATGACGCCTTCGCTGGCAAGCCAGCTCCTACGGAGGTCGCGCCGTGCATTCCCCGCCTATTTTCCGCATTGGCGCATTTCCTGTAGGAGCCGGCTTGCCGGCGAAGAGGCCCTCAAGCCTTGCACCAGCCCGGATGACGCCTTCGCTGGCAAGCCAGCTCCTACGGAGGTCGCGCCGCGCATTCCCCGCCTATTTTCCGCATTGGCGCCTTCCCCGTAGGAGCCGGCTTGCCGGCGAAGCGGCCCTCAAGCCTTGCACCAGCCCGGATGACGCCTTCGCTGGCAAGCCAGCTCCTACGCCCATGGAACCGGCTACCCGCTACCCAAGTAGCATTCGTGCCCCGGGGCCGGCTTCGTACACTCATTGCTCAGACAACCGGCGCCGGAGGCGACGATGCAGCAAGCCCAGAGCGAGGGCGTGGTCAGTGCCATGTCCCAGGCCGTCGATCCGCAGCAGGTGGCTCAGGACCTGGCCAGCCAGTTGCTGCATCCGCACCTGGGCTTCGTGCTGTTTTTCTGTTCCGCCGAATACCCCCTGCACACCCTCGGCCCGGCCCTGCAACAGAGCTTTGGCGGCATCCCCCTGGTGGGTTGCACCAGCGCCGGGGAAATCACCCCTCTGGGCTACGGGCGCAATTGCGTAACCGCCATCGGCTTCGATCACCGGCACTTTTCCATCGCCGCCGAGCTGATCGACCAGATGGAGCACTTCAGCCTGATCGACGCCCAGCAGATGGTCGAACGCCTGGTGGGCCGTTGCCGCAGCAACACCCTGGCGCCGATCAAGGGCAACAGCTTCGCCCTGACCCTGCTGGACGGCCTGTCGAGCCGCGAAGAAATGGTCCTGGCCGCCCTCAGCGCGGCCCTGGGGGACATTCCGCATTTCGGCGGTTCGGCCGGCGATGACAACTACCTGACCCACACCCACGTGTATTACGGCGGCGAGTTCCACAGCGGCGCGGCGGTGGTGGTGCTGGTCAACACCTGGCTGGATTTCGAGGTGTTCACCACCCACCACATCCAGCCCCGGGAAGAAAAACTGGTGGTCACCGGCGCCGACAGCGCCTCGCGCCGGGTCTATGAACTGAACGCGGAACCAGCCGCCGAGGAGTACGCACGGTTGATCGGCGTGCCCCTGGCGCAGCTCGACCATCGGGTGTTCGCCGCCCACCCGCTGGCGGTGCGCATCAACCAGCACTACTACGTGCGCGCGGTGCAGCAGGTGCACCCGGACCTGAGCCTGAGTTTCTACTGCGCGGTGGAGAACGGCATCGTCCTCACCGCCATGACCCCCGGCCCTTTGCTGCCCAACCTGCAACAGCTGTTCGACGGCTTGCAGCAGCGCCTGGGCAGCCTGTTGCTGACCATCGGCTGCGACTGCTTTTTGCGTCGCCTGGAGCTGGAGGATCGCGGCAGCCTGGATGAGATCGGGGCCTTTTTGCGGGATCAACGGGTGATGGGTTTCAACACCTACGGAGAACAGTTCAATGGCATGCACATCAACCAGACCTTCACCGGGGTCGCCATTGCCCGCAGTCGAACTCCGGCCCGCCGCTGAGCTGCAAGCGCAGCTCGACTGCCTGCAGCGCGAGAACCGCAAGCTGCGGCGGATCAACGAGGCGCTGATCGAACGGGTCGAATCCGGCATCACCCGCGGCAACGACCCTTATGCGGCGTTCCAGCATTCGGTGGTGCTGGCCGAGCAGGTGCGCGAACGCACCGACGCCCTGAACCAGGCCATGGCCGAGCTCAAGGCCGGCAACCATCTGCTCAGCGAGGCGCGGCTGCGGGCCGAGACGGCTCACCAGCACCTGATCGACGCCATCGAGAGCATTTCCGACGCCTTCGTGCTGTTCGATCAGGAGCAGCGCATCGTCCTGTTCAACAGCCGCTTTCGCGCCTTCTGGACCCACGGCCGGGTGCGGATCATGGCCGGCATGCGCCTGTCGGAAGTGCGCCGACTGATGACCAGCACCGGGCTGTTCAGCGAGGAACCGCGCAGCGGCGCCGACGAACAACCGCTGTATCGCCTGCACAACGGCCGCTGGCTGCAGGTCAGCGAACGGCCGACCCGGGAGGGCGGGCGGGTGATCCTGTTCACCGACATCACCGAGGTCAAGCACAGCGAAACCCTGCGCCGGGAGCAGGCGGTGGCGCAAAAGTCCCACCTGCTGCAACGGGCGGTGGACAACCTGTCCCAGGGCGTGGCCATGGTCAGCGCCGAGGGCATTCTCGAACTGTGGAACCGGCGCTTCCTGGAGCTCAGCGGGTTGGCCCCGGTGGCCGCGCACCGCTTGTTTGCCGAAGTCATCGGCGACAGTGAGCTGAGCCTGCTGACCCCCGCCAGCCGCGACGGCAATGGCCGGGTGATCCACGAGTGTGAGCAACGTTTGAGCGACGGCCGGGTCCTGGAGATCCGCACCCATCCGCTACCCACCGGCGGTTTCGTCAACACCTTCACCGACATCACCGAGCGCTACCAGCACGCCGAGGCCCTGAGCGAGAGCGAACGCTGGATTCGCCTGATCACCGACCATGTGCCGGCGCTGATCGCCTACCTGAATGCCGACCTGGTGTACGAGTTCACCAACAAGGTCTACGAGGAGTGGTACTGCTGGCCCCGGGGCGTGATGCTCGGCCAGAGCCTGCGCGAGGTGCACAGCGAACAGCACTACCAGCGCCTGGAAAGCTATGTGGAGCGGGCCCTGGCGGGGGAGAGCGTGACCTTCGAATTCGCCGAAACCAACGTCAACAACCAGGAGCGCTACATGCTGCGCTCCTACGTGCCCAACCGCCTGGCCAATGGCGAAGTGGTGGGGATCTTCGTGCTGATCCGCGACATCACCGAACGCCGGCGCACCGCCGAGGCCTTGCATCAGGCCTACCAGAACCTGGAACTGCGGGTGCGCGAACGCACCGCCGAACTGACCACCCTCAACCAGCAGCTGCTGCGCGAGATCGAAGAGCGCAGCCGGGTCGAGTCGCGGCTGCGCGAGGCCAAGAGCGAGGCCGAGCGGGCCAACCTGTCGAAGACCAAGTTCCTCGCCGCGGTCAGCCATGACCTGCTGCAACCCCTGAACGCCGCGCGGCTGTTCACCAGCGCCTTGCTGGAGCGCCGCGACCCCCAGGCCAGCAGCGCCCTGGTGCGCAATGTCAGCAACTCCCTGGAAGACGTGGAGAACCTGCTGGGCACCCTGGTGGACATCTCCAAGCTCGACGCCGGGGTGATCAAGGCCGATATCGCGCCTTTCGCCTTGAGCGAACTGTTGGAAAACCTTGCCGCCGAGTACGCCCAGGTGGCCCGCAGCGAAGGCCTGGAACTGCACTTCGTGGCCTGCTCGGCCCTGGTGCGCAGCGACATCCAGCTGCTGGCGCGAATCCTTCGCAACCTGCTGAGCAACGCCATCCGCTACACCCGTCAGGGCCGGGTGGTGCTGGGCTGCCGGCGCCAGGGGCACTGGCTGTCGATCGAAGTCTGGGACAGTGGCATGGGCATCGCCGCCGAACGCCTGGAAGAAATCTTCCAGGAATTCAAGCGCGGCGAAGAACAGCGCCCGGACCAGGATCGCGGCCTGGGCCTGGGGCTGGCCATCGTCGAGAAGATTGCCGGGATCCTCGGCCACCGCATCGGCGTGCGCTCCTGGCCGGGACGTGGCTCGGTGTTCAGCGTGCAGGTGCCGATCAGCGCCAGCGCGCCCTTGCCGGCGCCGCGCCCGGAGCTGGGCGACGCGCTGCTGGAGCGTTTGCACGGCGCGCGGATCTGGGTGCTGGATAACGACGCGGCGATCTGCGCCGGCATGCGCACCCTGCTCGAAGGCTGGGGCTGCCAGGTGATCACCGCCTTGTCCGAAGAAGACCTGGCGCGCCAGGTCGACGACTACCGCGCCGACGCCGACCTGCTGATTGCCGACTACCACCTGGACCACCAGCAGAACGGCATCGACGCCGTGGCCCGGATCAACGCCCGCCGTGCCCTGGCGATCCCGGCGATGATGATCACCGCCAACTACAGCAACGACCTCAAACAGCAACTGCGGCAGCTGGGCCACACCCTGATGCACAAACCGGTGCGCCCGATGAAACTCAAGACCGCCATCAGCCACCTGCTGACGCCCCCCCTGTAGCCGCTGCCGCAGGCTGCGCCCGGCTCCGCAGGAGACGCCAACCCTGGCAACGCGGTCCGCCAGAACAACCCGCGTGCCCCGATTCACCGCCACGGGGTTGGTCGCGATGGATGCGCCGGTCTTCAGAATCGCTGGAAGGGCCTTCGGCCCTTGTCGCAGCCTCGCCGAAGGCTCGGCAGCGGCTACAGGGGTTAGCGGCGCAGGTAGGCGCCGAAATCGATATCCCCGGCACTGAGGATTGCTTGCACCCGGTTGTGCACGTTGAGCTTGCGCAGGATCGCCGAGACGTGGGCCTTCACTGTGGTTTCGGCAATGTCCAGGGTGTAGGCGATCTGTTTGTTGGACTCGCCCTTGGTCATGCGTTCCAGCACCAGGAGCTGTTTGCGGGTCAGGGCCTGGAGCAGTTCCGGGGGGAAGCTCGGGGTCTCGCTGCTGCGGCGTCCCGGCTGGCTTTTCTGGGTGCGGATGATGTCCGGCGGCAGGTACACGTTGCCGTTGAGGATCTGTTCGATGGCCTCGGTCATCTGCGAGCGCGCCGAGGATTTGGTGATGAAGCCGACGGCGCCGTAGGTGATGGCCTGGAGGACGATTTGCTTGTCCTGCTCGGCGGAGACGATCACCACCGGAATGGTCGGCGCTTCGTTGCGCAGGGTGATCAGGCCGTTGAGGCCGTGCATGCCAGGCATGTTCAGGTCCAGCAGGATCAGGTCGAGGTCGTCGTGCTCCTGGGTCAGGGCCAGGGCGCTGTCCAGGTCGGCGGTTTCCATCACCTCGCTGCCGGGAAATCCGTCGCTGATGACGTTGTGAATGGCTTCGCGAAACAGTGGGTGATCGTCGGCTATCAGAATTTTATACATGGCCTTTCACCTCGTTATTGTGATTGTGCGGGGGCGCGCTGGCGGCTTCAGGGAAAGGCTTCCGGCTGGGCCGCCACCACGGGCAAGCCGGCGGCCTCCCAGGCGTCCAGGCCGTCGCGATACCAGTAGAGGGAGGTATAGCCCAGGGCTGCGGCGCGTTTTACCGCGTTCCAGCTCAGCCAGCAATCGGCGCGGCAATAAAAGACCAGCGGTCGTTGCAGGTTGCCGGCGCTGAGCTGCTGCAGGTAGCGGCTGAAGTAGCCTTGCCACTCGGGGCTCAGCTCGCCGTCGCCGGTATTGGCCAGCCAGTGGCTGCCGGGCAGGTTGGCGTGGGGCTCGCTGTCGATGAAGCGGCCTTGCAGCCATTGCCGGCGATAGACGTCGATCAGCAGGGGTTTGGGTTGCGCCTGGAGCAGGGCCTGCAAACCCTGGGTGTCGATGATCTGCGCGACCTCGATCTGCGTGGGCGTCGGGCTGCGGTAGAGGCTGGTGCGATAGCCGTCGGCGGAAAACAGCGGCGTCTCGGCCTGGGCCATTCCCAGGGTCAGGCTCAGGGACAGCAGGGCCAGGGTCTGCAGGGCACGGGGCATAAGGGGGTTGTCCTTCTTGTTATGCGCCCATTACATGCCAGCGCGGGTGCATTTGTGAATGCGACCATCGACAGCAAAAGCAGTACCAAAGTCGTAGGTCCTGGCTGGGTGACGCTCTTGTAGTTGTCTGTAGCCGCTGCCGCAGGCTGCGAACGGCTTGGGCGGCATTCCGACGGAGGAGACGCCAGACCTGCCGACGCGGTCCAGCAGGACAGTCCACCGGGTTCTCTTCACAGCTGTGTGCCGGTCTTTGTATCGCTGGAAGGTCCTGCGGCCCTTGTCGCAGCCTCGCCCAAGGCTCGGCAGCGGCTACAGAGGCTCTTTATCTGGAGATGTTTAGGCGGTGCTTTTGCGCAGGGCGGCGTGTTGCGGGTTGAAGGTCAGTACCGCCAGCAGGGAGAACACCAGGGTCAGGCCCAGGCACACCGCCAGGGCCAGGAGGTTGAGGCGTTGATACAGGGCGAAGCGCACCAGCTCCACGGCGTGGGTGAAGGGGTTGAGGGCGCACAGCCAGTACAGCCAGGGGCTGGCTTCGAGCATCTTCCACAGCGGGTACAGCGCCGAGGACAGGAAGAACAGCGGGAAGATCACGAAGTTCATCACCCCGGCAAAGTTCTCCAGTTGGCGGATGGCGTTGGACAGCAGCAACCCCAGGGCGCTGAGCATCAGGGCCACCAGCAGCAACGCCGGCAGCGCCGCCAGCAGGCCCATGGCCGGCGGCTGCACGCCATACAGCCAGGCCACGGCGAGGAAGGCGTAGACCTGCAGCAGCGAGATCAGCGAGGTGGCCAGCAGCTTGCTGGCCAGCAGGAAGGCCCGGGGCAGGGGACTGGTGAGCAGCACGCGCATGCTACCCATTTCCCGGTCGTAGACCATCGACAGCGAGCCCTGCATGCCGTTGAACAGCAGGATCATGCAGGCCAGCCCCGGGACGATGTAGACCTCGTAGGGAATGTAGGTGCTGTAGGGCTCGATGATGGCGATGCCCAGGGCCGCGCGAAAGCCGGCGGCGAACACCAGCAGCCACAGCAGAGGCCGCACCAGGGCGCTGAGAAAGCGTGTGCGCTGCAGCACGAAGCGCAGCCATTCGCGCAGCACGATGCCGCGCAGGCACTGCCAGTAGGCGTTCATGCGAGTGGTTCTCCGATCGGCGCCGGGCGCGGCTGGGGATTCTGGGTCAGGCGGGCGAAGGCCGTGCTCAGATCGCCGCCCTGTTGCTGGCTGATGGCGCTGGCCACGCCACTGGCCACCAGGCGCCCCTGATGCAGGATCAGCAACTGGTCGTCGGCCTGCACTTCATCCAGCAGGTGGGTGGTCCACAGCACGCTCAGGCGCTGCTCCTGGCACAGCTGGCGAATGTGTCGGTTGAGGGCCAGGCGGCTGGCCGGGTCGAGGCCGGCGCTGGCTTCATCGAGCAGCAGCAGGCGCGGTTCATGCAGCAGGGCGCGGGCGATTTCCACCCGCCGGCGGTGGCCGCCATTGAGGGCGCGCACGCTCTCCCGGCGCCGTTCGGTGAGGCCCTGGCGCGCCAGTTCGGCGTCGATCCGCGCCTGGCCCTGGCGCCGCGACAAACCGTGCAGCGCGGCGTGGTAGTGCAGGTTCTGCTCAACGCTCAGGTCCAGGTCCAGGGTGCTTTGCTGGAACACCACGCCGAGCTGGCGCAGGGCGGCCCGGGCGGCGTTGCGCAGGGAGCAGCCGCCGACGCGGATGTCGCCCTGCTGCAGGTCGTAGAGCCTTGTGAGCAGGGCGATCAGGGTCGACTTGCCGGCGCCGTTGGGCCCCAGCAGGGCAGCAAAGCGCCCGGGAGCCAGGCTCAGGCTGACCTGATCGAGGGCCTGGCGCGGGCCGTAGGCGAAGCTCAGCTGGCTGACCTCCAAAGCGTTCATGGGGTCACCACCACGCCCCAGGGATAGCGCCCGACCTTCACCGACTTGAGCACCTTGAGGCTGTTGACATCGATCACCGAGACATCGCCGCTGACCCCGTTGGTGGCCAGCAGCTGGCTCTGGTCCGGGGTGAATGCCAGCTGCCAGACCCGCCGCCCCACCAGCAGGTAGTCGAGGATCTCGTAGGTCTTGGCGTCGATCACCGCCACATGGTTGGCCGGGCCCAGGGCGACGAAGGCGTACTTGCCGTCGGCGCTGAGCTTGATGCCCACCGGCTGCACCTTGTCCGGGTGCACGCCCTTGATCTTGAAGTTCAGGGTCTTGAGCACCTGGCGCGTGGCCACGTCGAGGATGGTCACGGTGCCGCCGATTTCCGCCGAGGCCCAAAGCCTTGAGCCGTCCTGGTTGAACTCGACGAAGCGCGGGCGCTGGTCCACCAGGGTGCTGTCGGCCAGGGTCTGGGTGCTGGTGTCGATCCAGTGCAGCATGTTGGTGGTTTCGCTGGTGTTGACCGCCCACTTGCCATCAGGGCTCACCGCCATGCCCTCGGGCTCGACCCCGACGTTGATCTGGCCGAGGACCTTGGCGGTCTCGGTGTCGATCACCGTGACCAGCGCATCGTCCTCGTTGGACACGTACAGCCAGCGGTTGTTGGGGTGCAGGGCGAACTGCTCGGGGTCCTTGCCGGACGGCAGCTCCTTGATGATCTTGCGGGTGGCCACGTCCATCACCTGGACCCGGTCCGAATCGCTGGCGCAGATGTACAGCAGCTTGTTGTCATGGGACAGCAGCAGCCCGCGCGGGCGCTGGCCCACCGGCAGGGTCTGGGTGACTTCCAGGGTCTGCAGGTCGATCAGGCTCAGGCTGTTGTCCTTTTCGTTGGAGACCCAGGCCGTGGCGGCCATGGCGTGCCCGGCAGCGAGCAGCAGGGCCGCGCAGAGGGCAGAGCGGCAGAGAAGAGGGCGGCGCATGGCGGATTCCTTGTTGTTGTGGTGATCGGATCAGGGGTAGCGGCAGGTTACTTCGGGGCGGTCGTAGCCCAGGCTGTCCATTTCGTTGAAGGGGTGCAGGAAACCGTCCTGGGGCGAGGTGCTGACCAGGGCTCGGGGTTGCACCAGGGGAATCGGTTGGCGCAGTTCGCCGTTCCACGGCCGGTAGCTGAGCTTGCGGCCCTTGAAGCCGTCCAGCGGCAGCTGATCGCTGAGCAGCAGCGCCTGCAAGGCCCGCGGGTCGGCCTGGCGCAGTTTGCTCACGGCGCTGGCGACGCTGCGCACGGCCATCCAGGCGGCGAAGTCGCGGTCGTTCATCCAGCGCCCGGCCTGGGCTTCGAAGCGTTTTTGCAATTGCGCGGCGCCGAAGGTCTCGACGCTCTTGTGCCAGCCGGTGGGGGTCAGGCCCTGGGTGCCGGCCACCGGGCGCGGGTACCAGGTCTGGTAGGGCAGGTATTCGCCGAAATCGCCGCGCTCGTCGGCCACCAGCACCACGTCGTATTCGGCGGTCTGGGTGAACAGCGGCATGTCGGCCTGGGCGCTGCGGCGCTGGTCGTTGTCGAAGCTCCAGGCTTTCTCGGCGACGATCTTCAGGCCGAAGCGCTGCATGGCCCGGCGCAAGGCGTCGGCGTAGGCGCGGTCGTCTTCGGTCTGGCCGACGATGAGCAAGGCCCGCTGCCATTTGCGCAGCACCATGAACTGCACCAGGGCGTCGGCCAGCATCGCCCGGCCGGGCAGGCTGTGCAGCACGTTGCCCAGGCACTGGCTGCTGCGCAGGGCATCGTCGGGGCTGCCGGCGTTGAACAAGAGGCTGTCGGGCAGGGCCGCCGACAACTCCCGCAGGCTGGCCGCCGGGGCATTCACCACGAACAGCCGCAGGCCCTGGTCGTGCTGGGCCCTGGCGGCTTGCAGCAGTGCCTCGGGGCTGTCGACGCTGGCGCTGTCGAGCTGGAACTGCTGCTTGAGAAAGCGCCCGGTGCTGTTGCTGTCGACAATCGCCAACTGGGCGCCTTGCAGACCGGCGTCGGCGGGCTCGGGGATGATGTTGGACAGCAGCGGGCCGGGGTCGGGGCGATAGCCCAGGTAGCCGATGCGCACCTGCAAGGGTTCCTCGCTGGCCTGGCTGGCGCTCAGGGGCAGCAGGAGCGAGGCCAGCACCAGCAGGCAAGTCGGGATAAGCGGGGCAGGCTTGTGCATAGGGCGCTCCACGGCAGGTGGCGCCAGCATAGGAACAGCGTCGGGGCGGGGAAATATGCAGAAAGTAGCGCCCGGGCAGTACCAAGGTAGTAACCCGGCGCGGGCGCGGCGGTCTTAGCATGGTCCCAGCGGCCTCGATCCTGGCCTGAATCTGCCCCGAACCCTGAGCCCGAACCTTGAGAGCGACGCCCATGCGCATCATCAAAGTGCTGCTCCTGCCCTTGCTGCTGATCCTCAGCCTGATCGGCGTCGATCGCCTGCACGGCCCGCGCCCGGTCGTGCCCCTGGCGGTGCCGCTGGTTCCGGGGCGCTAGGCATGTCGGCGCTGTGGCGGATCAACCTGTGGGTCACGGTGTTCTTTGCCGTGGTGACCCTGGCCTGCGCCGGCTTGCTGCTGCATCAGGCGGTGGCCGATGTCGAGCGTGAACTGCAGTCCGCCGAAGCGGTGGTGGAGTACTTGAGCGACAGCGCCGAGCGCAACCCGGCGGGCCTGCAACCGCATCTCACCCAGAGCCTGCGCCATGTGCGGGTGCACTGGCTGGGGCCGGACGAGGCGGCGCGCATGCCCGAGCAGGCCGGGCTGGACGCCTGGCTTGGCCGCCAGCTGTTCAGCGACCGCCGCCACAGCGCCCGCGAACTGGACCTGGGCGACGGCCGCCGGGTGCTGATCGCCGTGGACGCGCGGGATGAGATCGATGAAGTCTGGGATTCCCTGCAACAGCTGTTGAGCCTGTGCGGCCTGGCCCTGCTTTTGAGCCTGCTGACCATCCGCTGGGCAGTACGTCGGGGCATGGGCTTGCTGGATGATTTGCTGCGGGCCTTGCAGCAGGTGTCCGGCGGGCAACTGGCGGTGCGCCTGCGCGAGGCCGGCCTGCCGGAAGCGCGACAACTGGCCGGACACTTCAACCGCATGACCGCGACCCTGGAGCAGACCCGGGCCGACAACGCGCAACTGACCCAGGCCCTGCTGGCGGTGCAGGAGCGCGAACGCACCTACCTGGCGCAGACCCTGCACGACGACCTCGGGCAATACCTGGCGGGCATCCGCGCCCAGGTTTGCCTGCTGCGCATGGTCAGCGGCCAGCCCACGGTGGTGGAACACACGGCCCAGGCCCTGGAACTCAATTGCGAACGCTTGCAGCAGGGCTTTCGCGCCCTGGTGCAGGACCTGTACCCGGTGGTGCTGCAGCACCTGCCGCTGGCCGAAGCCTTCGGCCTGCTGGTGAGCCAATGGCAGGACAGCCAGGGCATCGACTGCCAATTGCGGGTCGGCGCCGACCTGCCGGCGTTGCCCGACGCCAGCAAGACCCACCTCTACCGTCTGCTGCAAGAGGCGCTGACCAACGTCGCGCGGCACGCCGGCGCCAGCCAGGTGCGGGTGCGCCTGCAACGCAGCGCCCGGGGCCTACGCCTGCTGGTGCGCGACAACGGATGCGGCGCACGCCAGCCCCAGCGCCCCGGCGTCGGCCTGCACTCGATGGCCGAACGGGCCCGCAGCCTGGGGGGCGAACTGCACATCCTCAGCCGTCCCGGCGCCGGTTGGGCGCTGGCCTTGAACATGCCCCTGAACATGCCCGTGGAGGCCTGATGAACATCTTGTTGGTGGATGACCACGCCGTGGTTCGCCAGGGTTACGCCAGCCTGCTGCGCGCGGTATTGCCGGCGATGCAGGTGCGCGAAGCGGCCAGCGGCGAAGAAGCCCTGACCCGGGTCGCTGAAGAAGTGCCGAACCTGGTGATCATGGATTTCGGCCTGCCGGGCATCAGCGGCCTGGAGACCACCCGCCGCCTGCGCCAGCGCCTGCCGCAACTGCGGGTGCTGTTTTTCAGCATGCACGACGAACTGCCCCTGGTGCGCCAGGCCCTGGAGGCCGGTGCCTCGGGCTACCTGACCAAGAACTCCGCACCCCAGGTGCTGATCGAAGCGGTGCACCGGGTGCTGGCCGGACACGCCTACATCGAACAGCCCCTGGCCACCCAACTGGCCTGCACCCCGGCGCAGAACGCCAGCGACCCGCGCTTGCAGAGCATGACCCAGCGCGAGCTGGAGATCTTCGTGATGCTGGCCAAGGGCACCCCGGCGCGGGTGATTGCCGAGCAGCTGTGCATCAGCGCCAAGACTGTGTCGAACCATTTGACCTTGCTCAAGAGCAAGCTGCAGGTCAGCTCCCATGCGGAGTTGGTGCATTTGGGGATTGATATGGGGGTGGTGCGGGTGGCGGGGTGAGGGGGGGCAGTTGGGGCTAGGGGATTGAGGGCGTATCCGTTGCAGAGGTTATGGCGGTTTCGCCCTGACTACGGAGATTGGGATGGAGTACATATCCGTTGCTGCGGGTGCGGCCACTTAGGGTTTCGCCCTTACGGCGAGTCCCTTTTTACAAACGCCGGAGTGCCGGCCCAGCAAAAAGGAACCAAAAACGCTTGCCCCTCCATGGGCCCCTCGCTGGGGCTCGGGGTTCCCTCTCTCCGGCATTGCTCCGGGGGCCCGCCACCAACCGGCCATCCATGGCCGGGTGGCGGCTAGCTCGGCATCCATGCCGAGCTGCCCCCTACGCAACGCCTGCGCTCGGCCGGCTGGGAAGGGGCCTGAAGATCAAGATCAAGATCAAAAGCCAAGTTGCGCAGGCCGGCTCCTTGTAGCCGCTGCCGAAGGCTGCGAACGAGCGCTCGCGCTCGCAAAACCAGGCGGCGCGATAGGTCAGGAATATCGGGGAGGCAGGTTTAGCGTCTCCTGCGGAGCCGGTCGCAGCCTGCGGCAGCGGCTACATGTAACGCGAACGGCAATGAAACAGGTCGGCCGGTAGGCCGCCGTCAGATGTTGATCTTGATCTGGTTTTTGATCTTCCTGCCCCCTTAGACACGATGGCCGAACGCAGGCATTGAGCCGTGGGTAACCCGGCAGGACGCCGGGTTAGCCGCACTGGGCCATGGATGGCCCATTGCGGCGGCCCACGGATCAATGCCGGAGTTCGGGCATGCCTCGCTATGCGAGGCACCGAGTGGAGGGGCAGAAGCGTTTTGCTTACTTTTGCGCTTTTCAAAAGTGAGTCGCTGTAAGAGCGAAACCCTAAGTGGCCGCACCCGCAGCAACGGATATGTACCCAACCCCCGCTGTAAAAGCGAAACCACCAGAGGCCATACCCCCAGCACCGGCTATGCCCCCAACCCCCTACTTATCCCACGTCCCCGGACACCCCTGGCACCCCTCCATATTGGCATCCTGAAAATTCCCATAATGCTGCCGCGCCCCGCGCAAATCGGCGCGTTCCAGATTGCTTTCGCCCAGTTTGGCTTCCTGCAGATTGGCCTCGCTCAGATTGGCCCCTTGCAGATCCGCCTTGCTCAACCAGGCCATCTCCAGGTCCGCCGCTTGCAGGTTGGCCCGGTGCAGCTTGGCCCCGGACAGCCGGGCAAATTGCAGGTAGGCCGCGCTGAGGTTGGCGTTCTCGAATTGCGCGCCCTGGGCAAACAGGCCCCAGCCCTGGATCGCCATCAGCTTGGCGTCGCTGAAGTCCGCCAGCCGCAGGTTGCTCTGTTGCAGGCTGGCGCGGGTCAGGTTGGCGCCTTGCAGGCGGGCTTTTTCCAGATTGGCCAGGTCCAGCTGGGCATGGCGCAGGTCGGCGCCGGAGAGGTCGGCGCCGGCCAGGTTCATCTTGCGCAGGTCCTGGTTGGCCAGGTTGGCGCCGCGCAGGTTGGCGCCCGGGCATTGGCTGGATTCGGCAATCAGGCAGCCATTGATGGTCAGGGGTACATCGTTGCCGTCGTCGTCGACGTTCACCGCAAAGGCGGGAGACAGGCCCAACAGCAGGACCAGGGGCAGGTAGTTCATGGTGCGGTTCTCCAGGCGGGAGTGAAGGCGGGTGGGGCGAGGGCGCTGGCGCCCGCTGGACCGGCCGGCGCCCCGGGGGCGTAGCCGTCGTGAACCCGGCCCACGCGGTAGGCCTGAGCTATCGCGTGGGCAGGGTTCGGGGCCACTGCGCGGCCCAGCGGGCGCCAGCGCCTCGCCACCAGTCGGTCAGCGCTGGGCGGTCTTGTTATCCCAGCTCGGGATCTTGAACACCCAGAACGAACCGCCTTGGGCCACCGGCTTGGTCAGTTCGGCCATGTCGCCACCCCACAGCGGCACCGCGCCGCCGTAGCCCACGGTCACGCCGATGTACTGCTCGCCATCCTGTTCCCAGGTGATGGGCGGCGAGACGATGCCGCTGCCGGTCTGGAATTTCCACAGCTCCTTGCCGGTCTTGGCATCGAAGGCCTTGAAGAAGCCGTCGCCGGTGCCGGTGAACACCAGGTTGCCCTTGGTCGCCAGGACGCCGGCCCACAGCGGCAGGTGTTCCTTGTGTTCCCACACCAGCTTGCCGGTGGTGGGGTCCATGGCGCGCAGGGTGCCGACGTGGTCGTCGTACATGCGCTTGATACGGAAGCCCATCCCCAGGTAGGCCGAGCCTTTCTTGTAGTTCACTTCCTCGGTCCAGTACTCCTCCTTCCACTGGTTGCCGGGGATGTAGAACAGCCCGGTGTCCTGGCTGTAGGCCATGGGGTTCCAGTTCTTGCCCCCCAGGAACGGCGGCGAGACTTCCACCGGCTTGCCCTTGGTTTCACCCGGCAGCGGCTTGGCCGGACGCTGGCCGGGATTCTCTACGGGGCGGCCGGTCTTGAGGTCGATGTGGCTGGCCCAGGTGATGTTGTCGACGAAGGGGAAGGCGTTCTGCAGTTTGCCGTTGTTGCGGTCCACCACGTAGAAGAAACCGTTGCGGTCGGCGTGGCCGGTGGCCTTGACCACCTTGCCGTCCTTGCCCTTGTAGTCGAACAGCACCAGTTCGTTGTTGCCGGAGAAGTCCCAGGCGTCGTTCGGCGTGTGCTGGTAGAACCACTTCACTTCGCCGGTGCTCGGGTCGACGCCGACCTGACCCGAGGTGTAGAGGCTGTCGTAGTCGTGGGGGTTGCCGTCTTTCGAGGTCCGCGCCCAGGTGTTCCACGGCCCGGGGTTGCCGGCGCCGACGATGATGGTGTTGGTTTCGGCATCGAAGCTGGCGCTCTGCCAAGGGGCGCCGCCGCCGTGGCTCCAGGCTTCGACCTTGCCGGTTTCGGTGGTCTTGTCATCGGGCCAGGACGGTGCCTTGACGTCGCCGGTGGGGGTGCTGTCCTTGCCGTTGAGGCGGCCCATGTGGCCTTCGACGAAGGGCCGCATCCACACCTCTTCGCCGGTGTCCGGGTCGCGGGCGAACAACTGGCCGACCACGCCGAATTCATCGCCGGAGCTGCCGTGGATCAGCAGCACCTTGCCGCTGGTCTTGTCCTTGATCAGCACCGGGGCGCCGGTCATGGTGTAGCCGGCGCTGTGGTCGCCGAACTTCTTGTTCCACACCACCTTGCCGGTGTTCTTGTCCAGGGCGATGACCCGGGCGTCGAGGGTGCCGAAGTAGATCTTGTCGCCGTAGATCGCCGCGCCGCGGTTGACCACGTCGCAGCACGGGCGAATGTTGTCCGGCAGGCGGTGGTTGTAGGTCCACAGGCGCTTGCCGGTCTTGGCGTCGAGGGCGAACACCCGCGAGTAGGAGCCGGTGACGTAGACCACGCCGTCGCTGACGATGGCCTGGGATTCCTGGCCGCGCTGCTTCTCGTCGCCGAAGGAGTAGGACCAGGCCGGGGTCAGCTTGAACACGTTCTTGTCGTTGACCTGGGCCAGGGGGCTCCAGCGCTGGGCGTTGGTGCCCATGCCGTACTGCAGCACGTCCTGGGTGGTCAGGTGGTCGTTGGCGATGTCTTCCCAGGTGACGTTCTTGCTGGCAGGTGCCGCCGGGGTGGTGGCCGCTGTGGCCGCCGTGCCCAGGGACAGGCTGCCGGCCAGCAGCAGGGCCTGGACGGCAAGGCTCAGGGGGGAAAGGGCGGGTAGCGATCTTATTGTCATGGTTGCAGTTCCCAGTGGAGGTTTTGGCCTGACTAGGGTCTGCCCCGGGGCGGGTGTTGAGATACGGAAAAAGTCCCGCCCTTGCCGGGAATAGTTCCCGGGCGGCACCTGATTTAGGCCCGCGCCACAAGCCCTACTACCAAGGGAGTAGGGCGCGACCACCAAAGCAGCATACGGCCGTCCGCCGGCTGTTTCTAAGATGGCGCCATGGCCTCTGTAGCGAGGTCTTGCGTGCAATCTTGAGGGCATAACAATGACAACAAAACGCAACGCCTTGCTCGCGGTAGGGCTGCTGACCGGTGCCTTGGCCACCGGTGCTGTATGGGCTCATGGCAACGTGGTGCCCCAGGCGGTGGAAACCAAGGGCCTGACGCCGATCAAGGACGCCGGGGTGAGCGTCGATGGCGACGGCTGGGCTTCGGTCAACCCGTACCGCACCTCGCCCGAGCACGACAAGGCAGTGGAAATCGGTGCCTCGGCCTACAACCAGAACTGCGCCGCCTGCCATGGCCTGGAAGCCAAGTCCGGCGGTATCGCTCCAGACCTGCGCATGCTCGATGCCGGTGAAGCCGGGGATGAATGGTTCGTCGAGCGGGTGCGCCACGGCGCGGTGCGCGATGGCCGGGTGTACATGCCGAAGATGGCCGACTACCTGAGCCAGGAAGCCCTGTGGGCGGTGCGCACCTACCTGGACAGCGTGCGCGTCGAGGAGTGATTGCCATGGGCCGCCTGGCGCTGTTTCTCAGTGGCTTGCTGCTGTGCTGCGCGGCGGCGCAGGCCGGGGTGCGCAACTACGACACGATGATCGCCTCCGGTGAGCTGAAGGTGGCGGTGTACCAGGATTTTGCCCCCTACAGCTTCGAGGACCAGGGCCAGCCCCGGGGCGTCGACGTCGAGCTGGCGCAAGCCCTGGCCGAGACCCTGGGGGTGCGCCTGCAACTGATCTGGGCGCCCCCTGGGGAGAAGCTCGACGACGACTTGCGGGATTACATCTGGCGCGGCAGCCCGCTGCGCCACCAGCAGTTGGCCGACCTGATGATGCGCGTGCCCTACGACCACGACTACGCGCAAAAGCGCAACGAACTGGGGGAGCTGGCCAACGATCACGTGGTGATGTTCGGCCCCTATCAGGAGGAGCGCTGGCAGGTGGCGTTCGACCGCCGCCGGCTGGACTCGGTGGCCAGCGTCGCGGTTTTCCAGGAGCACCCGATCGGGGTCGAGGTGGACAGCGTGCCCTCGTTCTACCTGACCTCGGTGTTCAACGGCATGCTCAGTGCCAAGACCCATCATTACCCCAGCGTGCAGCAGGCCTTCGGTGCCTTGCGGGCCGGGCAGGTGGACGCGGTGATGGCCATGCGCGGCGAGATCGACTGGCAGTTGCACCAGGCCGCCGACCCGCAGCTGGCCCTGGCGGAAAACGCCTACCCGAACATGGGCAAGCAGGTATGGGAGATCGGCATGGCGGTGCATGAAAGCAACCGCCAGCTGGCCTATGCCGTGGAGGAGGCCCTGGAAGGGCTGATCCGCGACGGTCGCCTGCAGGCGCTGTACGCCCGTTATGGCCTGCGTTACGAGGTCCCGGAGATGTATCAATAGGAGCTGCGATGAACTGGCGAGCGACCTGTCTGCTGGCGTGCTGGCTGCCCTTGGCGACCCCGGCGCTGGCCGCCGATCCCCAGGCCCCGGGCGCGGACCCGGTGCCCTCGGTGATGTGGGCCTTCTACCACAAGCAATTGCTGGGCGATGCCGCGTTCGTCTTCGATGACCGGGTCAAGCTGCTGGCGCCGCCCTTTGCCGAGGATGCGCGACAGGTGCCGCTGGAGATCGACGCCCGGGCCTTCAGCGGCGACGTGGTGCGCATCCTCGCCTGGGCCGAGCTCAACCCCTTGCCGCGCATTGTCGATTTCGTGCCGGGGGAGCGGGTGCTGCCCTGGCTGTCGATCCGCATCCGCATCGAGCAGGCCACGCCGCTGCGCGCCGCGGTGCAGACCCGCGACGGCCTGTGGCACGTGGGCTCGACCCTGATCGATGCCGCCGGTGGCGGCTGCACCGCCCCCAGCGTGGTGCGCACCCAGCCGGGCTGGGAAGAGCACATCGGCGAGGTGCTGGGCGGGCGTTACCCCCGGGGTGATGCCAGCCGTCTGCGCCTGCAAGTGTCCCACCCGATGGACAACGGCCTGGTCAGCGGCATCCCCGAGTTCTTTCTCAACCACGCCGAACTGCGCGACCCGAACGATCAGCTTCTGGCCAGCCTCGAACTGTTCCCGGCGGTCAGCGAAAACCCCAACCTGGGGTTCGACATCCAGGGGACGGGGCAGACCCGCTTGCTGTTGCGCGACAACAGCGGCAACCAGTTCGAGGCCAAGCTGCCCTGAGCGCATCCTTTGACCCACCCGAGCCGAGGCGCACCATGCGTTGGATCCTGCTGTTGCTGCTATGCCTGGGCCTGCCGGCCCGGGCCGACCTGGACTATCAACTCAAGCCCCGGCAGATTGCCGCGGGCACCTGGCTGCTGGAAGGCAGCACCGACAATTTCGCCAAGGCCAACGGCGGCAACATCGTCAACACCGGGTTCATCGTCACCGACAGCGGGGTGGTGGTGATCGACAGCGGGCCGTCGAAACGCTACGGCGAAGCCTTGCGCCGGGCGATTGCCGCCACCACCGACAAGCCGGTGATCCAGCTGCTGTTGACCCACCATCATCCCGACCATGTGCTGGGCAATCAGGCCTTTGGCGATGTGCCCATCGGCGCCCTGGCCGGCACAGCCGACCTGCTGCGCCAGCAGGGGGACGCCATGGCCGAGAACCTGTACCGCATGGTCGGCGACTGGATGCGCGGCACCGAGGTGGTGCTGCCGACCCGGGTGCTGGAGCCCGGGGTGCTTGAGGTAGGCGGGCATCGCTTGCGCCTGCTCAGTTTGAGTGGGCACACCGGTGCCGACCTGGCGATTCTCGATGAGAACACCGGGGTGCTGTTTGCCGGTGACCTGGTGTTCTACGAGCGGGCGCTGACCACCCCCAACAGCCCGGGGCTCGGTGTCTGGCTCAAGGACCTGGACACCTTGCAGGCCCTGCCGTGGAAGCTGATCGTTCCCGGGCACGGGCCGCTGGCCAGCGATGCGGCGCCCTTTGCCCAGATGCGCGACTACCTGAGTTGGCTCGATGAGCTGATGCGCGACGGCGCGGCCCGGGGCGATGACATGAGTGAGATGATCCGCCGCCCGATCCCCGAGCGTTTTGCCGGCATCAGCCTGACCCGCTACGAGCTGATCCGCAGCGTCAGCCACCTGTACCCGCGTTACGAGCGCCAGCGCCTGCAGCGTATCGACGATCACTGACCCTTGTGGCGAGGGATCTTGTGGGGGCTTGCCGGCGATGGCGGTCTTGCGGGCCCCTTCGCTGGCAAGCCAGCTCCTACGGGAGGCAGGTACATCGCGTGGAGCCTTGTAGGAGCCGGCTTGCCGGCGATGGCGGTCTTGCGGGCCTCTTCGCTGGCAAGCCAGCTCCTACGGGAGGCAGGTACATCGCGTGGAGCCTTGTAGGAGCCGGCCTGCCGGCGAAGGCGGTCTTGCGGGCTTCTTCGCTGGCAAGCCAGCTCCTACGGTAGGCAGGTACATCGCGTGGAGCCTTGTAGGAGCCGGCTTGCCGGCGAAGGCGATCTTGCGGGCCTCTTCGCTGGCAAGCCAGCTCCTACGATAGGCAGATACATCGCGTGGAGCCTTGTAGGAGCCGGCTTGCCGGCGAAGGCGATCTTGCGGGCCTCTTCGCTGGCAAGCCAGCTCCTACGGTAGGCAGGTACATCGCGTGGAGCCTTGTAGGAGCCGGCTTGCCGGCGAAGGCGATCTTGCCGGCCCCTTCGCTGGCAAGCCAGCTGCTACAGTGCGGGGGCATGGCGCCTGCTTGCCGCTTGTTGCTTGAAGCTTGCCTCTGCCCCTCCAGTACCAAGGAACTAGAAAACTCCGCACTGCGGGCAATTGTTGGCAAACAGGCCGGGACCAAGAATTCCCGGCAGACCGGGAAAATTTCCCGGGAACAACAATAACCGCCGAGGTAGCCGTCATGACCCAACCCCCACGTCGTCCCTTTTTCGCCGTGAGCCTGGTGCTCAGCGCCATGCTGCTGTCCAGCGCGGCCCTGGCCGCCGTCACCGATGAAGAGATCCTCCAGGACCCGAAGAACCCGCAGCAGATCGTCACCAACGGCCTGGGTGTCCAGGGCCAGCGCTACAGCCCGCTGGACCTGCTCAACGTCGATAACGTCAAGGAGCTGCGGCCGGTCTGGGCCTTCTCCTTCGGCGGCGAGAAGCAGCGCGGTCAGCAGGCCCAGCCGCTGATCAAGGACGGGGTGATGTACATGACCGGCTCCTACTCGCGGGTGTTCGCGGTGGATGCGCGTACCGGCAAGAAGCTCTGGCAGTACGACGCGCGCCTGCCGGATGACATCCGCCCGTGCTGCGACGTGATCAACCGCGGCGTGGCGCTGTACGGCGACCTGGTGTTCTTCGGCACCCTGGACGCCAAGCTGGTGGCCCTGAACAAGGACACCGGCAAGGTGGTGTGGAGCAAGAAGGTCGCCGACCACAAGGAGGGTTACTCCATCAGCGCGGCGCCGATGATCGTCAACGGCAAGCTGATCACCGGGGTCGCCGGCGGCGAGTTCGGGGTGGTCGGCAAGATCCAGGCCTACGACCCGAAAAACGGCGAGCTGCTGTGGATGCGCCCCACCGTGGAAGGCCACATGGGCTATGTGTACAAGGACGGCAAGGCCATCGAGAACGGCATCTCCGGCGGCGAGGCGGGCAAGACCTGGCCGGGCGATCTGTGGAAGACCGGCGGCGCGGCGCCGTGGCTCGGCGGCTACTACGACCCGGAAACCAACCTGCTGCTGTTCGGCACCGGCAACCCGGCGCCGTGGAACTCCCACCTGCGCCCTGGCGACAACCTGTATTCCTCGTCGCGCCTGGCCCTGAACCCGGACGACGGCACCATCAAGTGGCACTTCCAGAGCACCCCCCACGACGGCTGGGACTTCGACGGCGTCAACGAGCTGATCTCCTTCAACTACAAGGAGGGCGGCAAGGAGATCAAGGCCGCCGCTACCGCCGACCGCAACGGCTTCTTCTACGTGCTCGATCGCACCAACGGCAAGTTCATCCGCGGTTTCCCCTTTGTCGACAAGATCACCTGGGCCACCGGCCTGGATAAGAACGGCCGGCCGATCTACAACGAGGCCAGCCGTCCCGGCGCCCCGGGCAGCGAAGCCAAGGGCAGTTCGGTGTTTGTCGCCCCGGCCTTCCTCGGCGCCAAGAACTGGATGCCCATGGCCTACAACCGCGACACCGGGCTGTTCTATGTGCCGTCCAACGAGTGGGGGATGGACATCTGGAACGAAGGCATCGCCTACAAGAAGGGCGCGGCGTTCCTCGGCGCGGGCTTCACCATCAAGCCGCTGAACGAGGACTACATCGGCGTGCTGCGGGCCATCGACCCCATCAGCGGCAAGGAAGTCTGGCGCCACAAGAACTTCGCGCCGCTGTGGGGCGGGGTGCTGACCACCAAGGGCAACCTGGTGTTCACCGGCACGCCTGAAGGCTTCCTCCAGGCGTTCAACGCCAAGACCGGCGAAAAGGTCTGGGAATTCCAGACCGGCTCCGGAGTCCTGGGCTCGCCCGTGACCTGGGAAATGGACGGCGAGCAGTACGTCTCGGTGCTCTCCGGCTGGGGCGGCGCGGTGCCGCTGTGGGGCGGCGAAGTGGCCAAGCGGGTCAAGGACTTCAACCAGGGCGGCATGCTCTGGACCTTCAAGCTGCCCAAGGACCTGGTGAGCAAACGCTAATCGTAGGAGCCAGCTTGCTGGCGAAGGCGCCCGCACGACCGCTTTCGCCGGCAAGCCGGCTCCTACAAAGCCCGGGATATCCCTGCCGACCGTAGGAGCCAGCTTGCTGGCGAAGAGGCCCGCAAGAGCGCCTTCATCGGCAAGCCGGCTCCCGCACAGGGCAATCAACCTACGACCAAATGACGAGAGCCCCCCTGCCAACGATGCATTCGTCCGGCACCCGAGGCTCTCTACCATCGGTCCATCGCCTGTCGTCGGACAGGCCTCGACCAGCAGAGGCTCAGCATGATCTACGCACAACCCGGAACCCCAGGCGCCGTCGTGTCCTTCAAGCCACGCTACGGCAATTTCATCGGCGGCCAGTTCGTGCCGCCGGTGGAAGGCCAGTACTTCACCAACACCTCGCCGGTGAACGGCGAAGTGATCGCCGAATTCCCCCGTTCCAGCGCCGCCGATATCGACAAGGCCCTGGACGCCGCCCATGCCGCCGCCGATGCCTGGGGCAAGACCAGCGCCCAGGACCGTTCGCTGGTGCTGCTGAAGATCGCCGACCGCATCGAGCAGAACCTGGAGATCCTCGCGGTCAGCGAGACCTGGGACAACGGCAAGGCGGTGCGCGAAACCCTCAACGCCGACGTGCCCCTGGCCGCCGACCACTTCCGTTACTTCGCCGGGTGCATCCGTGCCCAGGAAGGCGGCGCCGCGGAGATCAACGAACTGACCACCGCCTACCATTTCCACGAACCTTTGGGCGTGGTCGGGCAGATCATCCCGTGGAACTTCCCGCTGCTGATGGCCGCCTGGAAACTGGCCCCGGCCCTGGCCGCCGGCAACTGCGTGGTGCTCAAGCCCGCCGAGCAGACCCCGCTGTCGATCATGATCTTCGCCGAGCTGATCGCCGACCTGCTGCCGGCCGGCGTGCTGAACATCGTCCAGGGTTTCGGCCGCGAAGCCGGCGAGGCCCTGGCCACCAGCAAGCGCATCGCCAAGATCGCCTTCACCGGCTCGACCCCGGTGGGCTCGCACATCATGAAATGCGCCGCCGAGAACATCATTCCGTCCACCGTGGAACTGGGCGGCAAGTCGCCGAACATCTTCTTCGAAGACATCATGCAGGCCGAGCCCAAGTTCATCGAAAAGGCCGCCGAAGGCCTGGTGCTGGCGTTCTTCAACCAGGGTGAAGTCTGCACCTGCCCGTCCCGCGCCCTGGTGCAGGAGTCGATCTACGAGCCGTTCATGGCCGAGGTGATGAAGAAGATCGTCAAGATCAAGCGCGGCAACCCGCTGGACACCGAGACCATGGTCGGCGCCCAGGCATCGCAGCAGCAGTACGAGAAGATCCTCTCCTACCTGCAGATTGCCCAGGAGGAGGGCGCCGAGCTGCTCACCGGTGGCGCCGCCGAGCGCCTGGAAGGCGACCTGTCCAGCGGCTATTACATCCAGCCGACCCTGCTCAAGGGCCACAACAAGATGCGCGTGTTCCAGGAAGAAATCTTCGGCCCGGTGGTGGGCGTGACCACCTTCAAGGACGAAGCCGAAGCCCTGGCGATTGCCAACGACAGCGAGTTCGGCCTGGGCGCCGGGCTGTGGACCCGCGACATCAACCGCGCCTACCGCATGGGCCGGGCGATCAAGGCCGGTCGGGTGTGGACCAACTGCTACCACCTGTACCCGGCGCATGCCGCGTTCGGTGGCTACAAGAAATCCGGCGTGGGCCGTGAGACCCACAAAATGATGCTCGACCACTACCAGCAGACCAAGAACCTGCTGGTGAGCTACGACATCAACCCCCTGGGCTTCTTCTAAGGGCAAGAAAGGGCGGGGTAGTTGGGTGCTGCCCCGCTTTGTGTGGCAACGGCGCGACGTCTTGGGTGGACGTCGCGCCGTTTTTTTAGAGACCCCGATCCCCTCAACTTGCGCCATCCTGTAGCCGCTGCCGAGCCCCGGCGAGGCTGCGCAAAGGCCCGCAGGGCCTTGCCTGGCGATCTCCCGCCAAACCCGTAGCGGCCTCAAGAACGCTGCGGCCCTTCGTGCCGTTCGCAGCCTGCGGCAGCGGCTACACCAACCTCGGATCGACACCGGCCCTGTAGCCGCTGCTGAGCCCCGGCGAAGCTGCGCAAAGGCCCGCAGGGCCTTGCCTGGCGATCCCCCGCCAAACCCGTAGCGGCCTCAAGAACGCCGCGGCCCTTCGTGCCGTTCGCAGCCTGCGGCAGCGGCTACACCAACCTCGGATCGACACCGGCCCTGTAGCCGCTGCCGAGCCTCGGCGAGGCTGCGCAAAGGCCCGCAGGGCCTTGCCTGACGATCCCCCGCCAAACCCGCAGCGGCCTCAAAAACGCTGCGGCCCTTCGTGCCGTTCGCAGCCTGCGGCAGCGGCTACACGTGCGCCCAGCCCCTACCAACGCACCCCGCCGGCTCGTCCCAAAGTAGCATTCGGCCGCCGCGCGCCCCGTGCATTAATGCCTCTACCGGAATCGTCCGGCACAACAAGAGGATTGACCCCATGTGGCATAAACCCGCGTACACCGACCTGCGCATCGGCTTTGAAGTGACCATGTACTTCGCCAACCGCTGAGCCGTCCCGCTCCGGCCGCTCCTGGTGTTGGCCGGAGTCTTTTGCCCTTCAGGAGCACGTCATGCATATCCGCATTCTCGGTTCCGCGGCGGGCGGTGGTTTTCCCCAGTGGAACTGCAACTGCCGCAACTGCGCCGGGGTGCGCGACGGCAGCCTGCGCGCCCAGCGCCGTACCCAGTCGTCCATCGCCTTGAGCGACCACGGCAACGACTGGATCCTGTGCAACGCCTCGCCGGATATTCGCGCACAGCTGGAGTCCTTCCCGGTGCTGCAACCGGCCCGGCATTTGCGCGACACCGCCCTGGCCGGGGTGATCCTGCTGGACAGCCAGATCGACCACTGCACCGGCCTGCTCAGCCTGCGCGAAGGCTGCCCGCATCAGGTCTGGTGCACCGAGATGGTCCATCAGGACCTGTGCAGCGGCCTCCCCCTGTTCAACATGCTCAGCCACTGGAACGGCGGCTTGCAGTGGCAGCCCATCCACCTCGATGGCCGCGAATTCAGCCTGCCGGCCTGCCCAGACCTCGCCTTGCGGGCTATTGCCCTGCGCAGCAGCGCGCCGCCGTATTCGCCCCACCGTGGCAACCCGCACCCGGGGGACAACATCGGCCTGTTCATCGAGGACCGGCGCAGCGGCGCCAGCCTGTTCTATGCCCCGGGGCTGGGGCAGGTGGATGAGGCCCTGCTGGAATGGATGGACCGCGCCGACTGCCTGCTGGTGGACGGCACCCTGTGGCGCGACGATGAAATGCGCGTCTGTGGCGTCGGCGACAAGCTGGGCAGCGAGATGGGCCACCTGGCGCAAAGCGGCCCCGGCGGCATGCTCGAGGTGCTGGACCGCTTTCCCCGGGCGCGCAAGGTGCTGATCCACATCAACAACACCAACCCGATCCTCGACGAAGACTCCGCCGAGCGCGCCGAGCTGACCCGCCGCGGCATCGAAGTGGCGCATGACGGCCTGGACATCCATCTCTGACGCCACCCGGTCCCTGTAGCCGCTGCCGAGCCTGCGAGGCTGCGCAA
The DNA here is from genome assembly GCF_001547895.1 of Pseudomonas sp. Os17. Lineage (NCBI taxonomy): Bacteria > Pseudomonadati > Pseudomonadota > Gammaproteobacteria > Pseudomonadales > Pseudomonadaceae > Pseudomonas > Pseudomonas sp. Os17. The sequence continues at coordinate 2,385,830 of NZ_AP014627.1, forward strand.
AGGCCCGCAGGGCCTTGCCTGACGATCTCCCGCCAAACCCGCAGCGGCCTCAAGAACGCTGCGGCCCTTCGTGCCGTTCGCAGCCTGCGGCAGCGGCTACACCAACCTCGGATCGATACTGGCCCTGTAGCCGCTGCTGAGCCACGGCGAAGCTGCGCAAAGGTCCGCAGGACCTTGCCTGGCGATCCCCGCCAAACCCGCAGCGGCCTCAAGGGCGCTGCGGCCCTTCGTGCCGTTCGCAGCCTGCGGCAGCGGCTACACAACCTCGGATCGGCACTGGCCCTGTAGCCCTGTAGCCGCTGCTGAGCCTTGCCTGACGATCTCCCGCCAAACCCGCAGCGGCCTCAAGAACGCTGCGGCCCTTCGTGCCGTTAGCCACGGCGAAGCTGCGCAAAGGTCCGCAGGACCATGCCCGCGCCAGCGCCCACAAAAACCGCAGCGGCCTCAAGAACGCTGCGGCCCTTCGTGCCGTTCGCAGCCTGCGGCAGCGGCTACAGGGCCTGCGAGGCTGCGAAGTCCGCCGATGGTCTGATTGCTTTCAGCAACGGATGCTTTAGGCTGGCGTTCTCCTTTCAGAACAATAAGAAAACAGGCTTCCGTCATGAGCCAGAATCTCAGTCTGCTGCGCAAGTTCGTGTCTCCGGAAATCATCTTTGGTGCCGGTTGCCGGCATAACGTCGGCAACTATGCGAAGACCTTCGGCGCGCGCAAGGTCCTGGTGGTCAGCGACCCCGGGGTGATTGCCGCCGGTTGGGTCGCCGATGTCGAGGCCAGTCTCCAGGCCCAGGGTGTCGACTATTGCCTGTACAGCCAGGTGTCGCCCAACCCGCGGGTGGAGGAGGTGATGCAGGGCGCCGAGGTCTACCGCGAAAACGCCTGCGATGTGATCGTCGCCGTCGGCGGCGGCAGCCCCATGGACTGCGGCAAGGGCATCGGCATCGTGGTGGCCCACGGGCGCAGCATCCTGGAGTTCGAAGGGGTGGACATGATCCGCGTGCCGAGCCCGCCCTTGATCATGATTCCCACCACCGCCGGCACCTCGGCGGACGTCTCGCAGTTCGTGATCATCTCCAACCAGCAGGAGCGGATGAAGTTCTCCATCGTCAGCAAGGCGGTGGTGCCGGATGTGTCGCTGATCGACCCGGAAACCACCCTGGGCATGGACCCGTTTCTTTCTGCCTGCACCGGCATCGACGCCCTGGTGCATGCCATCGAGGCCTTTGTTTCCACCGGCCACGGGCCGCTCACCGATCCCCATGCCCTGGAAGCCATGCGGCTGATCAACGGCAACCTGGTGCAGATGATCGCCAACCCCGGCGACATCGCCCTGCGCGAGCAGATCATGCTCGGCAGCATGCAGGCCGGGCTGGCGTTCTCCAACGCGATTCTCGGCGCGGTGCATGCCATGTCCCACAGCCTGGGGGGCTTTCTCGACCTGCCTCACGGGCTGTGCAACGCGGTGCTGGTGGAGCATGTGGTGGCCTTCAACTACAGCTCGGCGCCGGAGCGCTTCAAGGTGATTGCCGAGACCTTCGGCATCGACTGTCGCGGGCTCAACCAGCGGCAGATCTGCGGGCGCCTGGTGGAGCACCTGATCGCCCTCAAGCACGCCATCGGTTTCCACGAAACCCTGAGCCTGCATGGGGTCAGCAGCAGCGACATTCCGTTCCTCTCGCAGCATGCGATGGACGATCCGTGCATCCTCACCAACCCTCGCGAATCCAGCCAGCGTGATGTCGAGGTGGTGTATGGCGAGGCCCTCTGACGAACAGCAACGGGCCTTGGCCGGGCTTTTGGGGCTGGGCAATCACTCGGCGCGCAAGAGTCACTACCCGGAACTGGCGGCGCGCCTGGAAGACCTGGAAACCGAGCGCAACCGCTACAAGTGGCTGTTCGAGCACGCGGTGCACGGGATCTTCCAGGCCAGCCTGCAGGCCGGCCTGCGCGCGGCCAACCCGGCCCTGGCGCGCATGCTGGGCTATCAGGACCCGCAGGAAGTGCTGTTCTCCCTGGCCGACCTGGCGGGCAATCTGTTCGTGGGCGGCGCCGCGGAACTGGCCGCCATCGGCGAGCAGCTGCAGCGCCAGCGCAGCCTGTTGGGTTATGAAACCCAGTTGCGGCGCAAGGACGGCAGCAGTATCGACGTGTTGATGAACCTGCTGCTCAAGCCCGACCAGGACGGGCTGGTGGAAGGTTTTGTCGCCGACATCACCGAACGCAAGCTGGCCCAGCAGCGCCTGGAACAGCTCAACGACCAGTTGGAGCAGCGCGTGGCGGCGCGCACCGATGAGCTGCTGGAGGCCAACCGCAACCTGCAACAGCAGATCGCCCGGCGCGAGCGCATCGAGCGCGACCTGCGCGAGGCCCGGGACGCCGCCGAGGCGGCCAATCGCAGCAAGGACAAGTACCTGGCCGCCGCCAGCCACGACCTGCTGCAACCCTTGAATGCCGCGCGCCTGCTGATCTCCACCTTGCGCGAGCGGCGCCTGCCGGCGGCCGAGCAACTGCTGGTGGAGCGCACCCACCAGGCCCTGGAAGGCGCCGAGGACCTGCTCACCGATCTGCTGGACATCTCCAAGCTCGACCAGGCGGCGGTCAAGCCGGACCCTGCGGTCTATCGCCTGGATGAGTTGCTCGCGCCGCTGGTCTCGGAGTTCCAGTCGGTGGCCGAGGCGGCGGGCCTGGAGCTGCGGGTGCGCTTTGGCGACTTTGCCCTGTTCACCGACCTGCGGCTGATGACGCGGATTCTGCGCAACTTCCTCAGCAATGCCTGCCGCTACACCGAGCGCGGCAGCATCCTGCTGGCGGCGCGGCGTCGCGGCGATCAGCTGCGGCTGGAGGTGTGGGACACCGGGCGCGGCATTGCCGCCGACCGCCTGGAATCGATCTTCCTCGAATTCAATCAGCTGGACGTGGGCCGTGCCGCCGATCGCAAAGGGGTGGGCCTGGGGCTGGCGATCGTCGAGCGCATCGCCAAGATTCTCGGTTACCGGGTGCAGGTGCAGTCGCGGCCGGGGCGGGGCTCGCGGTTCAGTATCGAGGTGCCCCTGGCGGACCGGGTGCCATTGCCCATCAGTTTGCAGGCACCGCAGCCGGGCACCGGCAACCCGCTGCCGGGGCGGCGTCTGCTGGTGCTGGACAACGAGCTGAGCATCCTTGAGAGCATGGCCGCGCTGCTCGGGCAGTGGGGCTGCGAAGTGCTCACCGCCACCGATCAGGCGGCGGCCCTGGCGGTGCTTCAGGGTCGGGCGCCGGAGCTGATCCTGGCGGATTTTCACCTGGATCACGGGGTCACCGGGTGCCAGGTGGTGCAGCAGTTGCGCGAGCACTTCCAGCAGCCGCTGCCGGCGGTGATCATCACCGCCGACCGCAGCGACCAGTGTCGCCGGGCCTTGCAGCAACTGGGCGCGCCGTTGCTCAACAAGCCGGTGAAGCCGGGCAAGCTGCGGGCCGTGCTCAGCCAGTTGCTGGGCTAGGGCCGGGCCGGTTCCATGGGGCATCCGAGGAGGGGGCGCTCGGGTGCGGGGCTTCTGGCGTGGGGGCAGGCTTGCGGCTAAGATGCCGCTCTTTTTTTCAAGGACGAAGCCGGCTCCTGCGCCAGCGCGCCGGGCCGCCGTTGACCCATCGATGAAACCCCTGTCCTCGTATCACCCGCTGCTGTACTGGCTGCGGGTGCGCCAGAAGCGCCTGATGCGCCACCTGGCCTGGCGCTGTTCCGGGCGCCGTTACGCCCGGCCCGAGGCCGGCAGCCCGCGCTTGCCCCATCGGCTGATCAAGCACACCTCGAAACTGATCCGCACCCTGGGTGACTGCGACCTGGCGCTGCAGCACAACAAGGTGATCAACCTCAAGCTGGCGGTGGCCTGCATCGATGGCGTGCGCATCGCCCCCGGCGAGTATTTTTCCTTCTGCAAGCTGGTGGGCCGGCCCAGTCGCCGGCGCGGTTTTGTCGAAGGCATGGAGCTGTCGTTCGGCGAGGCCCGCAGCGGCATCGGCGGTGGCATCTGCCAACTGAGCAACCTGATTCACTGGATGGCGCTGCATTCGCCGCTTGAGGTGGTGGAGCGGGCCAACCACAGCTTCGACCCGTTCCCCGACGAGGGCCGGGTGCTGCCCTTCGGTTCCGGCGCTGCGATCTTCTACAACTACATCGATCTGGTGCTGTACAACCCCGGGCCGCAGACCTTGCAGCTCAAGCTGCTGGTCGGCGCGCAGCAACTGGAGGGCGAGCTGCTCTGCGAGCGGCCGCGGGAGTATCGCTATCACGTCTACCAGCGGGCCCATCGCTTTGTGCGCGAGGGCGCCCGGGTGTACCGGGAGAACCAGATCTGGCGCGACATTCGCACCAAGGGCCAGGACGCCCAGCTGCTGCGCCAGGAGTGCCTGTATCGCAACCGGGTGCTGGTCAAGTACCCGGTGGCCGAGGCGCTGCTCGATCAGCCGGCGCCGGGCTCAGATGATGCCCAGCATCCACAGTAGGCCCAGGTAGACCGCGGCGCCGCCCAGGGGCCAGACCACCAGCAGGCGGGTCTGGCTGAAGAACGCTGGCGCGGGCTCCACCCGGGTCGACTCCTCCAGCTGTTGCAGGGTCCTGGCGGGCACGCCGTCCTCGACCGGGGCGTTGAGCTGGGCCTCGATCAGCGGTTCCACGGCCTCGACCTTGCGCATCAGCGTCCGGCCCGAGGCGAACAGGGCGGCGCCGACGAAGATCAGCAGGTAGATCAGCAGGAACTTCCAGTGCGCGGCGTTGCTCAGGCGCAGGAAGTCGGGGGTCGGGCTGTTGTCCCAGAACCAGTCCAGGGCCCGGGTGTTTTCCGAGACCATCAGGGTGAACTGCTGAATCGGGCGGTTGATGGTGCTCGCCATGGCGGTGTAGCTGTCCAGGCGCCAGTGGAGCATTTTCAGGGTGGAGAACAGCGTGGAGATCAGTGCGCCGGTGAACATCAATGCGCCTGCGCCAATCTGCAGCCGGTACTTCAATTGGGCCTGGGTGTAGTTCATCTGTGCGTCCTGCCATGAAGAAAGTGGCGCAATACTATATTTCACCGGCACGGGCTGATAGGGGCGGTGCTGCTCAGGCTATCCTTGGCTCCCTCTCTACTCGGACGAATCAGCCCATGCTGCAGGTACAAGGCGTCTTCAAGAGTTACCCCACGCCCCAAGGCCCGCTGGCGGTGCTGCAGGGCGTGGACCTGCAGCTGCGGCACGGCAGCAGCCTGGCGCTGATGGGCGAGTCGGGCAGTGGCAAGAGCACCTTGCTGCACCTGATCGCCGGGCTCGACCGGGTCGACGCCGGCAGCATCCGCATCGGCGGGCAGCACCTGGAGCAGATGACCGAGGGCCAGCGCGCCGACTGGCGACGCACTGAAGTGGGCCTGGTGTTCCAGCAGTTCAACCTGATCAGCAGCCTGCGGGTGGAAGACAACCTGAGCTTCCAGGCGCGCCTGGCCGGGCGCCTCGATCCGCTGTGGCAGGCGCAGCTGGTGGCGCGCCTGGGCCTGGGGGACCTGCTGCGGCGCTATCCGGAGCAGCTCTCCGGCGGCCAGCAGCAACGGGTTGCCCTGGGCCGGGCCCTGGCGGCGAAACCCGGGTTGCTGCTGGCGGACGAACCCACCGGCAGCCTCGACGAGGCCACCAGCGACGAGGTGCTGGATTTGCTCCTGGAACTGTTGGCCGACAGCCCCACCAGCCTGTTGATGGTCACCCACAGCCAGCGGGTGGCCAGCCGCCTGCAACAGACGGTGGTGCTGCATCGCGGCCGTCTGGCCGACCCGGTCGGGGGTTGAGATGCGGGTCTTGGTGACGGCCCTGCAGGCGTTGCTGAGTCATTGGCGCCAGCATCCGGTGCAGTTCTTCAGCGTGCTCACCGGGCTGTGGCTGGCCACCAGCCTGTTGACCGGCGTGCTGGCCCTCAACAGTCAGGCCCGGGACAGTTATGCGCGGGCCAGCCAGCTGATCGGCGGCGAGCCCCAGGCCAGCCTGAGCAGCCCCAGTGGAGCCAGTGTCGCCCAGCAGTGGTTCGTCGACCTGCGTCGTGCCGGCTGGCCGGTGTCGCCGGTGCTGCAGGGGCGCCTGCAGGTGCCGGGACATGACGACCTGTCCCTGCAAGTGCTGGGCATCGAGCCGTTGTCGCTGCCTGCCGGTGCTGCGGTGGCCGGGCAGACGCTGGCGCTGCAGCAGAGGGTCGAATTCATCAGCCCGCCGGGGGTGACCTGGGTGGCGCCGCAGACCCTGGCCAGCCTGGGCTGGCAACCGGGCGAGCAACCCTCGGCACTCAACGGCCAGCGCTTGCCGCCGCTGCGGGTGCAGGCGGACATGGCCCCGGGCGTGTTGTTGATGGACATCGGCTTTGCCCAGCAGGTGCTGGGTCAGCCCGGGCAGTTGAGCCGGCTGTTGCTGCCCAAGGCGTTTGCCGCCAGTGCGCCGCCGTTGCCCGAGGCCCTGAGGGGGCAACTGGTGTTGCGCCAGGGGCAGGCACAGAGCGATCTGGCGCGCCTGACCGAGAGCTTTCACCTGAACCTGGATGCCCTGGGGTTCCTGTCCTTTGTGGTCGGGCTGTTTATCGTGCATGCCGCCATCGGCCTGGCCCTGGAACAGCGGCGTGGCTTGCTGCGCACCTTGCGGGCCTGCGGGGTCAGTGCGCGCGTGCTGATCCTCTGCCTGAGCGTCGAACTGGGCGGCTTGGCGCTGCTGGGCGGAGTGGCGGGGGTGGTCAGCGGCTACCTGCTGGCCGGTGTGTTGCTGCCGGACGTGGCCGCCAGCCTGCGGGGCTTGTACGGCGCGCAAGTGGCGGGGCAGTTGAGCCTGAGTCCCGGGTGGTGGTTCAGCGGTATCGGCCTGAGTCTGTTGGGCGCCTTGCTGGCCGGTGGCGCCAGCCTGCTGCGGGCGGCGCGCCTGCCGCTGCTGGCCCTGGCCAATCCCCAGGCCTGGCACCAGGCCCATGCTCGCTGGTTGCGGCGCCAGGGTTGGATCGCTTGCCTGGCCTTGCTGGTGGCGCTGCTGGCGTGGCGCTGGGGCGACAGTCTGGGCAGTGGGTTCGTGCTGATGGCGGCCTTGCTGCTGGCGGCCGCCCTGGGCCTGCCGGTGCTGCTCAATGCGGTGCTGGGCGGTTTGCTGGGGCGCAGTCGCGGGGTGTTGGCGCAGTGGTTTCTCGCCGATTGCCGGCAGCAGTTGCCAGCCCTGAGCCTGGCCTTGATGGCCTTGCTCCTGGCCCTGGCGGCGAACATCGGCGCCGGCAGCATGACCGCCGGTTTTCGCCAGACCTTCACTGACTGGCTGGAGCAGCGCTTGAGCGCCGAGCTCTACGTCAATCCGCAATCCCCCGAGCAGGCCCGGCAACTGCGCGACTGGCTGGCGCAGCAGCCCCAGGTGACGGCGCTGTTGCCCAGCTGGCAAGTGACGTTGCAGATCCAGGGCTGGCCGGCGGACCTGTACGGGGTGGTTGAGCATGACAGCTACCGTGAGCACTGGCCGTTGCTGGAGGCGGCGGGCGCCGATCCCTGGGCGCAATTGGCGAGCCAGGACAGCCTGATGCTCAGCGAGCAGTTGGCCCGGCGGCTCAGGCTGCGGGTCGGCGATCGCCTGGAACTGCCGGTGCCGCAAGGGCAGTGGGCACCGCAGGTGGTGGGGATCTACGCCGATTACGGCAATCCCCGGGGGCACCTGCTAGTGAACGTCGAGCACCTGCTGCGGCACTGGCCGGACCTGACGCCAAACCGTTTCAACCTGCGCCTTGCGCCAGCGGCGGTGCCGGCGCTGATCGGCGAGATGCAACGGCAATTTCACCTGGATGACAGTCGGGTCATCGATCAGGCCCGGCTCAAGGGCTGGTCGCAACAGGTCTTCGAGCGCACCTTTGCCGCCACCGCGGCCCTCAACAGCCTGACCCTGGGGGTGTCCGGGGTGGCGTTGTTCATCAGCCTGCTGACCCAGAGCCAGAGCCGCCTGGGCCAGTTGGCGCCACTCTGGGCCCTGGGTGTGGGGCGGCGTCAGTTGCTGCTGCTGAACCTGGCCCAGACCTGGCTGCTGGCCTTGCTCACCCTGGTCCTGGCGCTGCCCTTGGGCATCGTCCTGGCCTGGTGCCTGGACAGCGTGATCAACGTCCAGGCCTTTGGCTGGCGCCTGCCGTTGCGGGTGTTTCCCGGGCAGTTGCTGCAATTGCTGGGGCTGGCGATGCTGGCGACCCTGCTGGCTTCGGCCTGGCCGCTGCTTCGCCTGTACCGTGCGCAACCGGCGGATCTGCTGAGGAGCTTTGCCCATGAAGACTGAGCCCGTGTGCCGCGGCCTGCTTGCGCTGTGGCTGGTGTTGTCCTTGGCCGGTTGCGACCAGGACGCCGCGGCGCCCCAGGGGTTTGCCGGGCTGGGCAATGAGGCCGCGGCCTTCGCCCCGGTGCTGCCGGGGCGCAGGTTCAGCTTTCCTGCCGATCATGGTCCCCACGACGGTTTTCGCATCGAGTGGTGGTACCTCACCGCCGACCTCAAGGACGCGGAGGGGCGACGCTTCGGTGTGCAGTGGACGCTGTTTCGCAGCGCCTTGCGCGCCGCGCCGGAGCAGCCCGGCTGGAGTGCGCCGCTGGTCTGGCTGGGGCACGCGGCGGCCACTTCGGCCAGCAGCCATCATGCCGCCGAGCGTTATGCCCGGGGCGGGGTGGGGCAGGCCGGGGTCACGGCGCAGCCGTTCCAGGCCTGGATCGATGACTGGCGCTTCGACAGTCTGTCCGGCGGCGACAATCCCCTGGCACGGATGCAGGTGCAGGCCAGCGGACCGGGGTTTGCCTATCGGTTGCAACTGTCCAGCAGCCGGCCCCTGGTGCTGCAGGGCGAGGGTGGCTACAGCCGCAAATCCGATCAGGGGCAGGCGTCCTATTACTACAGCCAGCCGTTTTTCCAGGCCACGGGCCAGTTGCAGATCGATGGCCAGCGTTACGAGGTCAGCGGCCCGGCCTGGCTCGACCGGGAGTGGAGCAGCCAGCCCCTGGCGGCCGACCAGAGCGGTTGGGACTGGTTTTCCCTGCATCTGGACAGCGGCGAGCGGCTGATGCTGTTCCGGGTCCGGCAGGACGGTCACGCGCCCTATATCACTGGCACCTGGATCAATGCCGACGGCAGCACCCAGAGCCTGGGACGGGAGCAGATCCGCATGACGGCGCTGGACACTGCCCTGGTCGAGGGACGGCGCCTGCCGATCGCCTGGCAATTGAGCATCCCCGACAAGGGGCTGGACATCAGGACCCGGGCCTTGAATCCCCAGTCCTGGATGCAACTGAGCATTCCCTACTGGGAAGGGCCGGTCACACTGGAGGGCAGCCACGGCGGCAGCGGCTATCTGGAGATGACCGGCTATTGAGGGTGGCCGGCTCGTGTCGGCGCGGCGGGTGGCAGTGCCGATCGCTGCAGTTTTATTCAGATTCGGCCCACGGACATTCCCGGGTAGTTGCACTAGAATGCCAAGCGTTCGCCCGGTGCAAGGGCTCTTTACCGGTGCATGGATTGCCAAGGCCAGAGCACTGGGCGGACACCTTCCCTGTCGCGCTCGGCGATGTTCCTGCTTCATCCTTCCTTGCTTGCGCCTTCTTCGGTTTCGCCCGAGCGACGCTCAAAGTGCCAGCGGTTGCAGACTCACCTGACGGGCCAGCAGGCTGACGAATCCCGGCCGTGGCGGGGTGCGTCCCTGCACGCTCAGCAGGACGATGGAGGCGCCCATGGCCAGGGCCGCGCCACCGTCCTCGTCCACCTGGAGCAATTGCCCGGTGATGTGCAGTCCGTCCTTGTCCCGAGCCATTCGCGGCTCAGGCCCGGTGCCGGCCCACAGGTTGTGCTGCCAGCGGAACTCATCCTCCAGACTCAGCTCCACCTCGTGCTCCTGGGCAACCTGGGGCGGGGCTCCCAGCCATTGGCCCCGGCCTTCACCGAAAGCACAGCTGAAGTCGACCCACAATGCTGACGACGGGTCGCTGTGGAGGGCGGTGAGAGTGATGCGCATGTCAGGTGTTTCCGTTGTCGAGAGGCAAGGGCGCGCGGTCCATGGACCGGTCAGGCGACAAGGCTGCAGGGAGCGGCAGCGCCTGGCAAGTTGCTCGAGGCTTTTTATTGCGCTGTTGCACGGCAGGGGCACAGAATGCCCCCCGGCCCGACCGGGCCGCCGGTGAATGGGCCATGTGCTGGAGATTAGGGATTGATCTGGTTGAAGCGTTTTCTGATGGCGATGGGCGGGCTGGCGCTGGTGCTGATTGCACTTTACGTGGCCTTGATGGACTTCACCAAGGCGCCGGCCCGTGGGCTGGCCGAGCACCCCAATGCCCAGTGGCAGGGCGCGGCCGATGGTGGGCATTACATTGAAATCACCCGCGCCGAGCCGCCTTATTACTTTGTGCAGGTGCGTTATGAAAGTGGTCAGTTGTGGGATGAGGGCTGGCTTAAATATGAAGGGCGCGACGGTGAAACTTTGAGTGCCAATGAAGTACTCGCCTTCGACGGCGATGGGGTGATCTACCTGCAATTGCGCAAAGTGCTGAGCGCGGATAAGTCGGCGGCCCATTGACGGCGCTCGGTGCGGCAGGGGTGAGCGAGCCAGGCGGGGCGGCGCGATTAATACCACTTGTTGCATAAAACCGAATACAACTGTGCAAGAAGTTGCGCATAAGAACTTAAACATATTTGTACTAGAGGTTTATCAATCTATATAAGAAATATCCTATATTTTTGCCTGGGGTGTTCCGTTAGGGTTTTGCCACCTGAATGGATATCCGGTAGTTCCAGTGCGCACTTTGTTTCCCACCTTTGTCAGACTTTTCTTCAAAGAGCGTAATCAGCGCTTTTGTCTGAGCGGCGTGGCGGGCATGGAAAGTGGCCAGCCATGAGCTACTCCCGCAAGTTGTATTCCCATCACCTCAAACTCGCCCAGTCCCCTGTGCACGAGCACAGTTTCGCCGGCGAAGACGTACGCTTCTCCAACGAGTACGAAGCCCTGGAAAACGAGCTGGGCAAAGCCCAGTCGCTGCATGCCAACGGTCAGATCGACTGGCTGAAGGTCCAGGAGCAAAGCGAAGCGCTGTTGCGTCATCAATCCAAGGATCTGCGGGTCGCCGCCTGGCTGACCTGGGCCCTGCATCAGCGTGAGTCTTTCCCAGGCCTGCTGGCGGGCCTGGGGCTGTTGCGCCACCTGTGCGAACACCATTGGGAGCAGGTGCATCCGGCCAAGCCGCGCACCCGTGCCGCGGCGGTCGCCTGGCTGGTGCCGCGCCTGCAGGAAGCCCTCGACGACGATGTGCCGATCAAGGAGCAGTTGCCGCTGTTCCGCCGCCTGGTGGAGCAGATCCAGGGGCTGGACGGCATCCTGACCGGGCACCTGGGGGACGAAGCGCCCTTGCTGCTGCCCATCTGCCGGCGTCTGCAGGGCATGGTCACCCGGGCCGCAGACCAGCAGCCGGAACCCGGCGCCGTGGGCAGCGTGGTGGCTCAGGTCAAGCAGGCGGCGGCGCAGCTGTTCACCCCCGGTTCACCCATCGATAACGAAAAGGATGCGCACAAGGCCCTGCGTGCCCAGCAGGACAACGCCCGGCCGCTGTGCGCCTGGTGGCTGCGGCAGAAGGCCACCGATCAACGGGCCCTGCGCCTCAATCGCACCCTGATGTGGCTGGCCATCGATGCGGTGCCCGAGCGCAATGCCGAGCAGGTCACTGCCTTGCGCGGGCTGCCGGCGGACAAGCTGCGTCATTACCAGGAACGTTTCGCCCAGGGCCAGTACGCCGATCTGCTGGTGGAGCTGGAAGCGAGTCTGGCCCGGGCGCCGTTCTGGTTCGACGGTCAGCGCATGGTCTGGGAGTGCCTGCAGGAGCTCAATGCCGAGTCGGCCATGCGCGAGGTGGAGTTCCATTTCGCCTTGCTGCTGCAACGCCTGCCCGGGCTGATCGAGCTGCGTTTCCATGACGGCGTGGCCTTTGCCGATCCGGCCACCCGCGCCTGGATCAGCGCCCAGGTCCTGCCCCATCTGCAAAGTGCCGACGTGCCGCGCAAGGTCGAAGCGGACAGCCACCTGCCGGCCTGGGAAGAGGCCCTGGAGGAGGTGCTGCCGATCCTGCGCAAGGACGGCCTCAAGGCCGCGGTGCAGGTGCTCAAGCAGGGACTGCAGAACGCCCAGGGTGGGCGGGTGCGGTTCTTCTGGCAGTTGAGCCTGGCGCGCCTGTGCTTCACGGCCAAGAAGTACGAACTGGCCAAGACCCAGCTGGAGACTCTCGACCAGCAGCTGCAGCACTCGGGCCTGCAGGCCTGGGAGCCGCAGCTGGCGCTGGAGGTACTGCAGCTGCTGCACAACTGCTGCGAGCTGTTGCCGCAAAACCACGCGGTGCGCGAACGCAAGGAAGAGGTTTATCGCAGGCTGTGCCATCTCGATCTCGAGGTGGTACTCGAATAGGCCCCAGGGCCAACAACCCAAGGAGAAGTGTCATGGCCAAAGAAGGCTCTGTAGCCCCCAAGGAACGGATCAACGTCACGTTCAAGCCCGCCACCGGCGGCGCCCAGGAAGAGATCGAACTGCCGTTGAAACTGCTGGCGATCGGCGATTACACCCAGCGCCTGGACGAGCGCAAGGTCGAGGATCGCAAACCCATCAGCATCGACAAGATGACCTTTGACGAGGTCCTGGCCAAGCAGGAACTGCGCCTGACCCTGAGCGTGCCCAATCGCCTGCAGGACGACGGCGGCAGCGACGAGCTGGCGGTGCAGCTGCGGGTTGATTCGATGAAGGACTTCAATCCCGCAAGCCTGGTGGAGCAGGTTCCGGAGCTGAAGAAACTCATGGAACTGCGCGACGCCCTGGTGGCGCTCAAGGGACCGTTGGGCAACGCGCCGGCCTTTCGCAAAGCCATCGAAGGCGTGCTGGCCGATGACCAGTCCCGGGACCGGGTCCTGGGTGAACTGGGTCTGAACGCCGCCCCCGCCCTGCAAGACTGAGCCCTCAACCGCCAAGGAAGCTAGAACATGAGTAGCAGTGCCGCACAGCAGAAGCACCAGGACAGCAGTGAATACAGCATCCTCGACAGCATCATTGCCGAGACGCGCCTGACCCCGGATGACGAGGCCTATGACATCGCCAAGCGCGGGGTCTCGGCCTTTATCGAAGAGTTGCTGAAACCGCAGAACAGCGGCGAGCCGGTTAAGAAGGCCATGGTCGATCGGATGATTGCCGAGATCGACGCCAAGCTCAGCCAGCAGATGGACGAGATCCTCCACCATCCCGACTTCCAGTCGCTGGAGTCGGCCTGGCGTGGTCTGCAGTTGCTGGTGGATCGGACCAATTTCCGCGAGAACATCAAGATCGAGATCCTCAACGTCTCCAAGCAGGACCTGCTGGACGACTTCGAGGACTCTCCGGAAGTGATGCAGGCCGGCCTCTACAAACATATCTACACCGCTGAATACGGCCAGTTCGGTGGCCAGCCGGTGGGGGCCATCATCGCCAACTACTTCATGTCCCCCAGCTCGCCGGACGTGAAGCTGATGCAGTACGTGTCCAGCGTGGCCTGCATGTCCCACGCGCCGTTCATTGCCGCGGCGGGGCCGAAGTTCTTCGGCCTGGAAAGCTTTACCGGGCTGCCGGACCTCAAGGACCTGAAGGACCACTTCGAAGGCCCGCAATTTGCCAAGTGGCAGAGCTTCCGCCAGTCCGAGGATGCGCGCTACATCGGCCTGACCCTGCCGCGTTTCCTGCTGCGCAATCCTTACGATCCGGAAGAAAACCCGGTGAAATCCTTCGTCTACAAGGAAAACGTTGCCAACAGTCACGAAGACTACCTGTGGGGCAACACCGCCTACGCCTTCGGCACCCGCCTGACCGACAGCTTCGCCAAGTTCCGCTGGTGCCCGAACATCATCGGCCCGCAGAGCGGCGGCGCGGTGGAGGACCTGCCCCTGCACCACTTCGAGAGCATGGGCGAGATCGAAACCAAGATCCCCACCGAGGTCCTGGTATCCGACCGGCGCGAGTACGAGCTGGCGGAGGAGGGCTTCATCTCCCTGACCATGCGCAAGGGCAGCGATAACGCCGCGTTCTTCTCCGCCAGTTCGGTACAGAAACCCAAGTTCTTCGGCATCAGCGCCGAGGGCAAGGCCGCGGAGCTCAACTACAAGCTCGGCACCCAGCTGCCCTACATGATGATCGTCAACCGCCTGGCCCATTACCTGAAGGTGCTGCAGCGCGAGCAACTAGGGTCCTGGAAGGAGCGCACCGACCTGGAGCTGGAACTCAACAAGTGGATCCGCCAGTACGTGGCCGACCAGGAGAACCCCAGCAGCGAAGTGCGTGGCCGGCGTCCGCTGCGTGCGGCGCAGATCATCGTCAGCGACGTCGAGGGCGAACCGGGCTGGTACCGGGTCAGCCTCAACGTGCGGCCGCATTTCAAGTACATGGGGGCGGACTTCACCCTGTCGCTGGTGGGCAAGCTGGACAAGGAATAGGGCAGGAGCCGAGCCATGCGTCGATACGGCAGCCTTTTCGAACGCCTCGGTGGCGAGGCCGAACAACGCGTCGGCTGGAGTCGCGAAGTGGCCGCCATGGCGTCGGTGGCTGCCCATCTGGCGAAGATGCTCAGCACCCGGGCGGGCAGTGTGCAGACACTGTCCGACTACGGGCTGCCGGATCTCAACGACATGCGCCTGAGCCTGCACGACGCGTTGAGTCAGGCGCGAGAGGCCATCGAAGGCTTTATCGAGACCTACGAGCCCAGGCTATCCAACGTGCGAGTCAAGCCACTGCCCCGGGACCACGATCCCCTCAAGCTGGCCTTCAGCATCGAAGGCCTGCTGGAGGTGGAAGGGGTCAGGCGCCAGGTGAGCTTTGCCGCGCGGCTGGATGGCAGCGGGCAGGTACGGGTCAAGTAAGGAGTGAACAAGGATGTCTGGAAAACCTGCGGCACGGCTCAGCGACCCAACGGCCTGTCCGATTCCCGGGCATGGGGTCAATCCCATCGCCAGTGGCTCGGCGGATGTGCTGTTCGACGGCTTGCCGGCGGCTCGCCAAGGTGACGTGTCGGCCTGTGGCGGTGCCCTGAGCGGCGCCTTGAGCAGCACCGTGTTCATCAATGGTCGGCCAGCCGCCACCCTGGGGTCGCTGGGCAGTCATGGCAACACGGTGATAGGCGGATCAGGGACGGTGATCATTGGCGATACCCATGTCCCGGCACCGTTTGTGGCGCCGTTGCCGGTGCAGATCAATTGGCCGTTCAGCGAACACTATGTGATTGAGTGCCAGAAGACTGGGAAACCACTGGCGGGAATTGCCTACACCGTCAAAACGGCGACTGGAAAGATCTTCAGTGGCGTGACTGGAGCAGACGGCAAGACCGAAAAAATATCATCTTCGGACGCTGAGACGTATGAACTGATTATTCAACGGCAGCGTGAAGTGGTGATTGCTTGACCGTGGTCGAGGGTGTTGAAGAAGAATCGGCGGCGATCCCGCTCTTGCACGCAAATGGGGGGCTAGGTGATGGAAATAGTAGCGACATCCAGTTTGAGTCCTGCGAGTCAAAAGGCCGAAAAGACCTTGGCAATTCGTCTTTTCGGAGTGAGTGATATTCCAGCGGCCATGAGAAAAATGAATTGGAATGTCGCTGCCGACTTGATGCAGTACTGGTTTGATGGCAAACCGTGGTCGACGATAGATGGCGCAATGTCGAACGAAGTCAAGGAACATATTGCCCTTGCTCCAGCACCCTATTTCGATAGTTCAATTGTCAAGATGAATTGGCTTGTCAAGTTTGAACGCGCCAATAAGGTACTGAATGTTCTGCGAGCGGCTTGGAATAATGGGCCAGCTCAAGAGCAGATGCGGGAAAAAATATTGCCGAAATTCAAGGGTCGGACTCCTGGTGTATACCCGTTTCAGTTTAACGGGGAGGCGAGATCGGTAGAAAATTTTGGTTACTGCAATACTCGATCGGTAAATTTTGCATTGGTCGATGAGGTAAACGAGTTAAGGGCAGCCTTGGCTGATTTTAATATCCGAGTCTTCCCCGAGGGAGAGGTTGCTGTCACCAAGGATAAGGTACGGCTTTTAGTAAGTCGCATAGGCTTTTATGTTGAGGATGCCTATGACTTTAATGACGCCCCTAACAGTTTTTTTAGTCAGCCTCTGGGTTTTTGGAATTTTGATGGCATTGAAGGAGCATTCGCTGCAAACGCTACCAATATTGGCCTGGCAGAGGCCCAGGGTGCTTTAGCGATGCAAGCGCCTGGAGACGCTGCTGCGGATCGTATGTACAAGGAAATTGCTGAAGCGCGTTATTTCTATGTTAATAATTCGCATTTTGTTGCCTATAGACGACGAACAGGCAAGGGCGGCGATTTTCAGGTTTTTTCAGATGTTTTATATGAGAGTGTCCCTCTTGTTGTTATTGCATTATGGGGATGAACGTTCGTGTGCGGAAAATACAGCATGTGTATTATTTTTTTCGCATTTTTAACTGAGACAGATGCTGGCGGTGGGGCACAATGATGAATTTGCTTCGGAGTAAATGGCTTCGTCGGGCAGCTCTAGTAGCTATTGTGTTGGGTGCGGCATTGATATACATCGTCAATGTAATGCTCGGTTATCCCGCGAGTACTACGCAGGTAAGTCCGTCAGGCCGATTCATAATGGAGAATGTGCGTGTCGATGGAATTTTTTTTCTGCGGAGAATGGCTTATCTTCGAGTAATTGATACACGGGCGCCTGAAACAGTCTACCGCACACCTTTGTATGACACGCAGTCTTTGGATATGCGGGTATTTGAAAATGATCATGAGGTCGGGATTTACTGGATAAAGTTTGATTGGCAGAAAAAGCTGTTTGTTATTTCCATGCCGGAATGGGAAGAGCACGGGATGAATATATTTGTAAGTAATACGCCTTATACCCATTTTAAAAATTAGGTTGGGTGCTTTTTTGGTTTCGGCCCAAGGATGCGATAGCAGGCAAGGAGCTTGAAGGGAATGAATGTCCGTTCCGCAGTAAGCGTTTTTTCTATGTTGCAATTGGCGTGTCATATGTACCGTTGCACGGCATGCTGGCTCGTTCTATTTCACAGCCTGATATAGATATGGGGGCTGGAGTTATTGAGTAGTCGGTATTTTTATCGTGTCTATACCAAAGATGATGAACTGCTTAGGACATCCGAATGGTTTTTCTGGATGAGGGAGGGAAATGAGCAGGTTGCCCCCGAATTTTCTGGCGCTACTGTGCTTTACCCGGGAACTGAGGGTTGGGAGTACTGGACGGTTACAGAGTGTCGTTGAGGATTTTGGTATTCAGAGAGGGCTTTCATAGAGTGAGTCATGCTGAAAACTAAAAGAGGGTTAGTGGTTTTCATTGTTTCGGTAGTTGTGCTTCTACTGTTGCTCACCCTAGGGCTCAAGTTAAGAGGTGCGTGGCTGGCTCAGCCCAGAGTGAAGGATTGGAACGAGTCGGGTAAATGCTACATAGCAACATATATCCCGGAATATCGATCGATGGGGTTGGTTGGGCGCGTTTTTGCATTGTTCAGCAGCAAGAATTTTTATCGGGTTTATACCAAGGAGGGGGAGATGCTTAGAACGTCGGAATGGTATTTATGGATGAGAGAAGGAAGTGAAAATATTGCTCCGGAATTTAATGGTGCTTCCGCGTTATATCCTGGGTCCGAGGGCTGGGAGGGGTGGACTGTCACGGAGTGTCGTTAAGCAGGAGTTTTGATTCGGGCGAGATTCTCTTGAAGTCGTAAGAAACGATAGAGGCTTGAAATGGCTTGCGCAAAGTATTTCAAGATCATGCTATGGGCGCCCGTATGCATGTTGCTAACCGCTTTTTTACTACTGGGTAATGCAGGTGATGATCTGACTCTTGAAAAAGGAGCTTGATTCAGGCAGCTGCGTGCGGGGTGGTTCTTTGAGTATTGCCGCAATAGTTCTGCGTGCAGCCCTGGAACAACTGTTTGCCACCTAACAACGAGTACTCAAACACAACCCTGAACTAAGAAGTTTCCATTGTTCGCCCATTTCACTCACCCCAGGCAGGTAAACCATGTCCTTCAACCACTACTACCAAAGCGAACTGACCGCGCTGCGCCAGTTGGGGCGGCGTTTCGCCGAGCGTAGTCCGGCCCTGGCTCCGTTTCTCGGGCAGGCCGGGCGGGACCCGGATGTGGAGCGGTTGCTGGAGGGCTTTGCCTTTCTCACCGGGCGTTTGCGGCAGAAGCTCGATGACGAGTTGCCGGAGCTCAGCCATTCGTTGATGCATCTGTTGTGGCCCAACTACATGCGGCCGTTGCCGGCGTTCAGCATCCTGCAGTTCGATCCGTTGCAACGTTCGGGGCCGGCGGTCGGCGTGCCTCGGGACACGCCGGTGGAAAGCCGGCCGATCAACGAGGTGCACTGCCGGTTCCGTACCTGCTACCCCACCGAAGTGCTGCCCCTGGCGCTGGACGGGCTGACCTATTCGGTCAAGGGCGACGGGGCCTTGCTCAGTTTGCGCCTGGAGATGACCTGCGACGGGCATCTGGGCGAGTTGGAGCTGGGGCGCCTGCGCCTGCATCTGGCCGGTGAGCGCTACATCAGCCAGATGCTCTACCTGAGCCTGTTGCGCAACCTGGCCGGGATCGAGCTGGTGCCGCTGCGTGCCAGTGGCGAGCCGTTGCGCGCAGCCAACGGCGATCCGCTGGCGTTGCAGATCCCGGGCAACAAGGTGCAGCCGGTGGGCTTTGCCGAGGAAGAGGCGTTGATTCCCTATCCGCTGAACACCTTCCGCGGCTACCGCTACCTGCAGGAGTATTTCTCCTTCCAGGACAAGTTCCTGTTTGTCGACCTCGGCGGCCTGGAGGTGTTGCGGACGCTGCCGGAGGACAGCCTCAAGCAGGTGTGCGGCCTGGAGCTGCGCTTCGATATCCGCAAGAGCGGTATCCAGCGTCTGCGGCCGACCCTGGACAACGTCAAGCTGTACTGCACGCCCATCGTCAATCTGTTCAAGCACGACGCGCTGCCGATCCGCCTCGACGGCAAGCAGGACGAGTACCTGCTGCTGCCGGCGGAATACGACCTGGAAAACTGCGGGGTGTTCTCGGTGGATTCAGTCACCGGCTGGGCGCCGGGCGGGGTGGGCTACCAGGACTATGTGCCGTTCGAGTCCTTCGAGCACGACCCCAGTTTCGACGTGCCCCAGAGCCGTCCGCACTACAGCATCCGCCAGCGTTCATCCCTGCTCCACGATGGCCTGGACACCTACCTGAGCTTCGCCATCCGCCACACCGAGGCCCAGGAAACCCTGTCCATCGAGCTGACCTGCACCAACCAGAACCTGCCCCGTCAGCTCAAGCTCGGCGACATCGATCAGCCTTGCGAGGACACCCCGGACTTTCTGCGCTTTCGCAACATCACCGCGGCCACGTCCAGCTACGCGCCGCCGCTGAGTCGCGACTTCCTGTGGAAGCTGATCAGCAACATGTCCCTCAACTACCTGTCCCTGGCCAACGTCGATGCGCTCAAGGTGATTCTCGAAACCTACGACCTGCCGCGCTACTACGACCAGCACGCCGAGCGGGTCAGCAAACGTTTGCTGGGGGGGCTCAAGTCGATTCGTCACGAACACGTCGAC
The DNA here is from genome assembly GCF_001547895.1 of Pseudomonas sp. Os17. Lineage (NCBI taxonomy): Bacteria > Pseudomonadati > Pseudomonadota > Gammaproteobacteria > Pseudomonadales > Pseudomonadaceae > Pseudomonas > Pseudomonas sp. Os17. The sequence goes on from NZ_AP014627.1 coordinate 2,405,430, forward strand.
CGCCTGCACCGCGGCCTGCCGCTGCGGGGCCTGCGCACCGAGCTGACCATCGACCCGCAAGGCTATATCGGTGAAGGCGACCTGTTCATTTTCGCTTCCGTGCTCAACGAGTTTTTCGCTCTTTACGCCAGCCTCAATTCGTACCACGAGCTGCGGGTAAACAGTACACAAGGAGAGGTGTACCAATGGACGCCACGCATGGGCTTGCAGCCCCTGCTTTGAGCGAGTTGTCCCGGGGCATACGGGAGTACTCGCTGTTCCAGGCGGTGATGCTGGTGGTCGATCGACTGCGCGATGCTCACCCCCAGATGAACGACGACGAGCTCTACGATCAGCTGGAGTTCCAGGCCAACCCGAGCCTGGGATTTCCCGGCAGCGATGTCGATCGCGTGGAGTTCTTCGAAGAGCACGGACTGTTGCATGCGCGCCTGCGCCTGAACCTGATCGGCCTGTTCGGCTCCGGCTCGCCGCTGCCGGCCTTCTATGGCGAGCAGGCCCTGGGCGACACCGAGGAGGGCAACCCGACCCGGCATTTTCTCGATCTGTTCCACCATCGCCTGCAACGGCTGATGCTGCCGATCTGGCGCAAGTACCGCTATCGCGCGAGCTTCTCCAGCGGTGCCCTGGATCCGTTCTCCAGCCAGTTGTTCGCCTTGATCGGCCTGGGCGGCGTGGAGATTCGCCAGGCCCGGGAACTGAACTGGAAACGCCTGCTGCCCTACCTCGGGCTCTTGAGCCTGCGGGCCCACTCGGCGGCGCTGATCGAGGCGGTGCTGCGTTACTACTTCAAGCATGCGCAGCTGGTGATCGAGCAGTGCATCGAGCGTCGGGTGCAGATTCTCGACGAGCAGCGCAACCGCCTGGGCCTGGGCAACAGCGTGCTCGGCGAGGACCTGGTGCTGGGGGAGCGGGTGCGCGATCGCAGCGGCAAGTTCCGCATCCACATCCGCGAGCTCGACTGGCAGCGCTTCCATGAATTCCTGCCGATTGGCTTCGGCTATCAACCGCTTTGCGCCCTGGTGCGCTTCACCTTGCGCGACCCGTTGGACTACGACATCCGCCTGGTACTGCGCCAGGAGGAAATCCGTGAACTGTGCATCGGCGAGCAGAACGCTTGCCGCCTGGGCTGGACCAGCTGGCTGGGACGTGAACGCGCCGATGGCGTGGTGACCCTGGGCAGCCTCTCTCATTAAGGACGAGACCGATGATCAACGTCGATTTGCAACAACTGATCCAGGCACTGGATGCCGATACCCGCCGCGACCTGGAGCGCTGCGCCGAGCGTTGCGTGGCCCGTGGCGGCAGCAAGATCCTGGTGGAGGACCTGCTGCTGGAACTGCTGGAGCGGCCCCAGGGGCTGCTCGCCCGGGCCCTGCAGGATGCCGGGATCGAGGCCGCCGAGCTGGTGGCGGTGCTGCAACCGGGTACCGAGCACAGCGCTTCACGCAACCCGGTGTTTGCGCCGGAGCTGGTGCAATGGCTGCAGGATGCCTTGCTGGTGGCCAGCCTGGAACTGGGACAGACCCAGGTGCAGCAGGCGGCGTTGCTCCTGGCCTTGCTGCGCAACCCGCTGCGCTATGCCGGCAGCCGCTACCAGCCGTTGCTGGCGCGGCTCAACAGCCAGCGCCTGAAGGACTTCGCCCTGGCCCAGCAGGGGGATCCCGGGGCCCCGGGCCAGCCGCTGGCCGGCGGCGAATCGCTGTTGCAGCGCTTTACCCATAACCTCACCCAGCAGGCCCGGGACGGCCGGCTCGACCCGGTACTGTGCCGCGATGAAGCGCTGCGCCAGATGGTGGATATCCTCGCCCGGCGGCGCAAGAACAACCCGATCATTGTCGGCGAAGCCGGGGTCGGCAAGACCGCGGTGGTGGAGGGGCTGGCGTCGCGCATTGCCGCCGGTGAAGTGCCCCAGGCGTTGCAGGGCGTCGAGTTGCTGGTCCTGGACATGGGCTTGCTGCAGGCCGGGGCCAGCGTCAAGGGCGAGTTCGAGCGCCGGCTCAAAGGGGTGATCGATGAGGTCAAGGCCGCGCCTCAGCCGATCATCGTGTTCATCGACGAGGCCCATACCCTGATCGGGGCCGGTGGCAACGCCGGCGGTGGCGACGCCGCCAACCTGCTCAAGCCGGCCCTGGCCCGGGGCGAGCTGCGCACCATCGCCGCCACCACCTGGAGCGAGTACAAGAAATACTTCGAAAAGGACCCGGCCCTGGCCCGGCGTTTCCAGCCGGTGCAGTTGCATGAACCCAGCGTCGACGAGGCGGTGACCATCCTGCGCGGCCTGGCCCCGATCTATGAAAAGAGCCACGGCATTTACCTGCGCGATGACGCGGTTGTGGCGGCAGCGCAGTTGTCGGCCCGCTACCTGGCGGGTCGGCAGTTGCCGGACAAGGCTGTCGACGTCCTGGATACCGCCTGCGCCCGGGTGCGCATCAGCCTCGCCGCGGCGCCGCAAAGCCTGGAACGCTTGCGCGCCGAACTGGCGGAAGGCGCTCGCCAGCGCCAGGCCCTGCGCCGCGATGCCGAGGCCGGGCTGGACATCGACCAAGAGGCTTTGCAGCGTCTGGAGCAACGCTTGCAGGATGCCGAGCGCGAGCAACTGGCCCTGGAGCAGCGCTGGATCGAGCAGCGCCAGCAGGCCGAGCGCCTGCTCGCCCTGCGCCAGGAGTTGGCCCAGGCGCGGGAAGCGCTGGTGGCCACTTCCGAGGACCGGCAAGCGCCGGCTGACGATGCTCGGGACAGCGAGCCGCAGGCGCACCTGCAGGCGTTGCAGGCCGAACTGGTGGCGGTCCACGGCGCGCTCAGCAACGCCCAGGCCGAGGAGCGCCTGGTGAGTTTCGAGGTGTGCCCGCGGTTGGTGGCGCAAGTGATCAGCGCCTGGACCGGTGTGCCCCAGGAGCAACTGGCCCGGGAGCACAACGCCCGGGTCGCCAGTTTCGCCGACGATCTGCGGGCGCGGATCCGCGGCCAGGAACAGGCGGTGCAGGCCCTCGACCGTTGCATGCGCGCGGTCGCCGCGGGCCTGAACCAGCCCGACGCGCCGGTGGGGGTGTTCCTGCTGGTGGGCCCCAGCGGTGTCGGCAAGACCGAAACCGCCCTGGCCCTGGCGGACCTGCTGTACGGCGGCGAGCGCTTCCTGACCACCATCAACATGTCCGAGTTTCAGGAGAAACACAGCCTCTCGCGGCTGATCGGCGCGCCGCCGGGTTACGTCGGTTACGGCGAGGGCGGCATGCTCACCGAAGCGGTACGCCAGAAACCCTATTCGGTGGTGCTGCTGGACGAGGTGGAGAAGGCCGATCCGGACGTGCTCAACCTGTTCTACCAGATCTTCGACAAGGGCCTGGCCAACGATGGCGAAGGGCGCGCGATCGATTTTCGCAACACCCTGATCCTGATGACCTCGAACCTCGCCAGCGAACGCATCGACGCCCTGTGCCAGGGCTCGCAGCGTCCCAGCACTGAGGACCTGGAGCGGGCGATCCGCCCGGTCCTCAGCGCCCACTTCAAGCCGGCGCTGCTGGCCCGCATGCGGGTGGTGCCGTTCTACCCGGTGGACGCTGCGGTGCTGCGGGAACTGATCGAGATCAAGCTGCAGCGCCTGGGCCAGCGCCTGGCGCGCCGGCACTTGCAGTTCAGCCATTGCCAGCAGTTGGTGACGCAACTGGCCCGGCGCTGCGGGCAGAGCGACAGCGGTGCACGGCTGATCGATCACCTGCTGGAAGCGCATCTGCTGCCCCGGGTGGCCGATCGTTTGCTGCAGGCCATGGCCAGCGGCGAGTCCCTCGTGCAGGTGCACGCCACGGTGGATGGCGACGGCGGCGTGGTCTGCGAGTTTGCTTGAGGGCACCCGGATGTTTACCCAGATTGCCCAACCGCTGGCCTATGCCGAATCCCTGCTGGGGATGTACTGCGAGCTGGCCCGGAGCGGCGACGAGGCCAGCCTGCTGGCGGACTTCGTGGCTGCCGTCGCCCGGCTCAGCGGTTGCCAGTTGACCCAGCTGTACCTGTTGGACGCCACCCACACCCGCCTGGAGCTCTGCGCCGAGTGCCTGAGCGACGCCACACGGCCGCGGCCAGTGGCCGAGCTGCCGGCGGACTACAACGGCGAGCAGCTGTTGCAGTTCTCACTGTGCCAGGACCGCGTGCTGTTCCTCGCCGACCTGGGCAGTGGCCTGTACCAGACCGACTTCCTGCCGGAGGCGGGCGGTGCCTGGCGCTCGCTGCTGTGCGTGCCCCTGGCCAGCCCCCAGGGTGCGGTGCAAGGGCTGCTGCTGTGCGCCAGCCGCGGGCCTGCCCGGTTGCAGGGATTCGCCGGCTCGTTGCGCCTGTCGGGCAGCTTCCTGCTGGCCCAGCGCAGCCTGCGGCAACACTGGCGGCGCGCGGCGGCCACGCTGCCGACCGAGCCCGAGGCCCCGCGCCGGGCCGGCGACTACGGGCTGATCGGTAGCAGCCCGGCCATGCGCCAGACCTGCCAGCTGATCAGCAAGGTGCTGCACAGCCCCTACACGGTGCTGCTCCAGGGCGAGACCGGCACCGGCAAGGAGGTGGTGGCGCGGGCCATCCACGATTACGGTCCGCGCCGCTCGCGGCCCTTTATCGTGCAGAACTGCGCGGCTTTGCCCGAGCACTTGCTGGAGAGCGAATTGTTCGGCTATCGCAAAGGCGCGTTCACCGGCGCCGACAGCGATCGCATCGGCCTGTTCGAGGCGGCGCAGGGCGGCACGCTGCTGCTGGATGAAATCGGCGACATGCCGCTGGTGCTGCAGGCCAAGTTGCTGCGGGTGTTGCAGGAAAGCGAAATCCGCCCCTTGGGCAGCAACGAGCCGCGCCAGATCGATGTGCGCATCATCGCTGCCACCCACCGCGACTTGCCGACCCTGGTGAGCAGCGGCGAGTTTCGCGAGGACCTCTATTACCGCCTTGGCCAGTTCCCCATCGAACTGCCACCCCTGCGCCAGCGTGCGGGGGATGTGGCGCAACTGGCGCGCTACTTCTGCGACAAGACCTGCACCTTTCTCCAGCGCGAAGCGCTGCAGTGGGCCGACTCGGCGCTGCAACTGCTTGGCGGCTACGCCTTTCCCGGCAACGTGCGCGAGCTCAAGGGCCTGGTGGAGCGGGCGGTGCTGCTGTGCGAAGGCCGCGAGCTGCTGCCCGAGCACTTGCTGCTGCAGCGCGCGGCGCCGGAGGGCTCGCCGACCCTGAACCTGCGGCTGCGCATGGAGCAGATCGAGCGCGGCCTGTTGCTGGAGTGCCTGCACAAGCACGGCGGCAATCGCACCCACGCCGCCCGCGAGCTGGGCATGTCGCGGCGGGCCCTGCATTACCGCCTGGCGCGCTTGCAGATCCAGCCCCTGGAACCCGAGGCGTCCTGCTCATGAGCGCGCTGTGGCTGTGCTTGTCGCTGACCGGCGGCGCCCGATTGCTTGGGCGCCGCGCCCCTTACCTTGATCCGGAGAACCGCTGATGTCCGTTCGTCCCTGGCCCCTTGTCCTGCTGTTGCTGGTGGTTTTCGGCCACCTGGGCGCTTGCAGCGGCAATTACAAATTCAATGACCCCAGCTACCGCCCGCTAGGTGACCCGCAGACGGTCAACCGCGGCAAGTGAGCGCAAGGAGCAGCACCATGGAACTGGTTTTTGAAATGCTCGACAGCCCTCAGCGCCTGCCGGCCGCAAGCGTCAGCAAGACCTTCGGGCAGGGCGGGGGACGGATCGGCCGCGGCGCCGATTGCCATTGGGTGATTCCCGACCGCCAGCGGCACCTGTCCAACCACCACGCGCAGGTCAGCTATCGGGACGGTGCGTTCTTCCTCACCGATACCAGCAGCAACGGCATCGTCCTCAAGGACAGCGGCGCGCGCCTGCCCAAGGGCACGCCGTTGCGCATCGAGCAGGGCAGCACCTATGTGCTGGGGGGCTTCGTGATGCGCGCGCGGCTGATGCCGGCGAGCGCGCCCCTGGCGCTGGACGTCGGCCGGCCGCTGGCCGCGGGCAGCATCATTCCCGATGACGCCTTTCTCGATCCGGACCCGCTCAAGGCCCTGGCGATGGAGGAGCAGGGCGAGCTGACGGACGATCCTCTGGCGCTGCTCGACAGCCCGCCCCAGGCCCTGGAGCCCTTCGCCGACTACGCACGGATCGACACCGAGCACCTGCTGGTGCCCGAGCTGGTGGCGCCCACGCCGCTCCCGCCAGCGAGCCCGGTGTCGCCGCTCCAGGGCCCTGGGGAGTCGTTCTGGGAGCAGTTTGCCGAGGCCCTGGGCGTTGAACTCAAGGACCTCGATCCGCCGGCCCGGGAGGCCCTGGCGCTCAAGGCGGCGCGCCTGCTCAAGCAGAGTGTTGCCAGCTTGCAGCAGAGCCTGCGCACCCGTAGCGAACTGAAGAACGAACTGCGCCTGGGGCAGACCCAGGTCCAGAGCGCCGGCAAGAACCCGCTGCGCTTTGCCCCGAACGCCAGCGAGGCCCTTGAGCGGCTGCTGCTGGACGACAAGCCCGGGCAGTTGTCCGGGCCCCAGGCCATTGCCCGGGCCTTCGGCGATTTGCAGGCGCATCAGGTGGCCTTGCTCGCCGCCAGCCGGGCCGCACTGCGCAGCACCCTGGAGCACTTCTCGCCGCAGCAGTTGACCCTGCGTTTCGAGCGCGACGGCAAGCGCCCCTGGCTGGCCACCGCCGGGCGTCACTGGCGGGCCTATACCCGCTACCACCAGAACCTGCGCCTGGACGACGACTGGAGCGAACGCCTGCTGGCCCGGGACTTTGCCCAGGCCTACGAGGAGCAGCACCGGCTGATTTCCACCCTCAACACCCACGCTCACCAAGGATGATCCCCATGCTTCGCTGCAAGGTTTTGTTGATGCGCGCCGCGACCCTGCTGGCGCTGTCGCTGCTCGGCGCCTGCGCCTCGATGTCGCCGTATTCGAGCCTGACCAAGCTCGACCTCAGGCTCAGCGCCAGTGACCAGTTGAACCCCGACCTCAACGGCCGGCCGTCGCCCATCGTGGTGCGGCTGCTGGAGCTCAAGCACCCGGTGGCCTTTGAAAACGCCGATTTCTTCAGCCTCTACGAGCGGGCCAAGGAGTCCCTGGACCCGGACCTGGTGGCCAGCGAGGAACTGGAACTGCGCCCCGGGCAGAGCCTGGAGCTCAAGCTCAGCGTCGAGCGTGACAGCCGTTATGTCGGGGTGTTGGCGGCCTACCGCGACCTGCCGGAAACCCGCTGGCGCTATGTGATTCCGATCACCGCGATGGAGGTCACCCGCAGTGAGCTGATCCTCGACCAGGCGGGCATTCGCAACCGTCTGCAACCTCTGGCCCGGGCGGATGAACAGCCATGAACGAACATAAAGTCATCTGGCAGGAAGGCATGTTGCTGCGGCCCCAGCACTTCCAGCACAACGACCGCTATTTCGACCATCAGCTCAAGACCCGCACCCAGCTGCTGGGCAGCTACACCTGGGGCTTTCTCGGCCTGGAGATCGACCTGCAGTACCTGAACATGGGCAAGCTGGTGATCAGCCGGGCCTCGGGGATCCTGCCGGACGGCAGCCTGTTCGCCCTGGGAGAGAGCAGCGAGCCCCTGGCCCTGGACGTGCCGGCCAACACCGGCAAGACCTCGGTGTACCTGGCGCTGCCCCTGGTCACCGGCAACCACATCGAAGCCCGGCGCGCCGAGCAGTCCGATGTGCTGGCGCGCTACATCACCTACGAAGCGCAGATCGCCGACTCCAATGCCGACGACGACTCCAGCAGCCAGATCAGCTGCGGGCGACCGGACTTCCGCCTGTTGCTGGGGGAGCAGCAAAGCGACCAGGCCTACGTCAAGCTCAAGGTCTGCGAGGTGCAGGGCAGCAACGCCGAAGGGGTGATCAACCTCGATCAGGAGTTCTTCCCGACCTTCATCCAGACCCACGCCTCGGCCTACCTGCTGTCGTGCCTGAAGGAGGTGATCAGTATGCTCGCCCACCGTGGCGACACCATCGCCGAGCGCATCCGCTCCAATGGCAAGGTCGGTGGTGCCGAGGTCGGCGATTTCATGATGCTGCAGCTGATCAACCGCAGCGAAGTGGTGCTGCGCCACTACCTGGACCTGGAGCAGGTGCACCCGGAGGAGCTGTATCGCACCTTGCTCGGCATGCTGGGCGACCTGTCGACCTTCTCCAGCGAGAGCAAGCGCCCGCGCCTGGACACCCGCTACCAGCACAGCGACCAGGGGGCGAGTTTTCGCAGCCTGATGGACGCCATCCGCCAGGTGCTGTCCATGGTCCTGGAGCAGCACGCCATGGAGCTGGCCTTGCAGGAGCGCCAGTACGGCATCCTGGTGGCGGCCCTGCACGATCACTCGTTGCTGGAGTCGGCCTCCTTCGTCCTGGCCGCCAGCGCCAACTGCGACGCCGAAGAGCTGCGTCATCGCCTGCCGGCGCACCTCAAGGTCGGCCCGGTGGAGAACATCCGCCAACTGGTCAACCTGCACCTGCCGGGGATCAAGGTCAAACCGCTCTCGGTGGCGCCGCGCCAGATCCCGTTCCACTCCAGCAAGACCTATTTCATCCTCGAATTCAGCCCCCAGGAGCTGACCCAACTGGAACGCTCCGGGGGCTTTGCCTTCCACGTTTCCGGGGAGTTCTCCGAGCTTGAGCTGAAATTCTGGGCCATCAGGAACTGACTGCCATGACCAAGGACAGTGAATACCCGCAGGACGACAAGACCGTCCTCGTCGATCGCCACGAGCCCCACGCCGGCAGCGGCCCGCTGACGGACTCCGTCGCGCCGCCGCGTATCGAGCAACTGGAGCAGCGGATGATCTATGCCGCGCGCCTGCAACCGGCCCAGGCCTTCAACGTCAGCCTCAACGCCCTGGTGGCCGCGGCGTCCGAGCTGCTTTCGGAAGTGGTGCGGCTCAAGCACAGCGTGGTGCGCGAAGACCTGGGCGCGCTCAACCAGCAACTGAGCGCCGCCATCCGGCGGTTCGAGGCCCGGGCGCTGCACGACGGTGCCGAGGCCGGCCAGGTGCGCAGCGCCCGCTATGTGCTGTGCACGGTGGCGGACGAGGCGGTGGTGAGCACCCCCTGGGGCAATGAGAGCCAATGGTCGCAGATGAGCCTGCTGAGCAGCTTTCACAACGAGACCTTCGGCGGTGAAAAGGTCTTTCAGCTGCTGGAGCAACTGACCCGCAATCCGCTGCGCCACCTGCCGATGCTGGAGCTCATCTACCTGTGCCTGTCCCTGGGGTTCGAGGGCAAGTACCGGGTCGCGCCCCGCGGCATGCTGGAGCTGGAAGGCATCCGCGATGCCCTGTATCGGCAGATCCGCCAGTTGCGCGGCGACGTGCCCCGGGAGTTGTCGCCGCAGTGGCAGGGCTTTGGCGATCAGCGCCCGGACCTGGTGCGGATCGTGCCCTGGTGGACGGTGGCGCTGTCCACCCTGGTGAGCCTGGCGGTGATGTATTCCGGGTTTGCCTGGGTTCTGGCGCAGCAGCGCGAGAGCGTGTTGCAACCTTATCGTCAGCTTGATTCGGCGGCGTCCGTGAGTGCGCCGCAAGACGGGAAACTGTGATGAAGACTCTGTTGAAGAAAGTCGGTCTGTTCCTCGCCAGGACCTGGGTCTGGACCCTGGTACTGGTGCTGTTGATGGCGTTGCTGGTGTGGTTCGTCGGGCCCTTGCTGGCGGTGGATGACTATCGGTTCTGGGCCAGCACCACCGCGCGGCTGTTGACCATCAGCGGCTTGTGCCTGATCTGGGGCCTGAGCATGGTGTTCGTCAACTGGCGCGCCGGGGTGCGCAAGACCGCCCTGGAGGACAGCGAGGAAGGCCGGCAGAGCCTGGAGCGCGAACAACGCATGGATGACGAGGAGAAAGAGCTGCGCAGTCGCTTCAGGGAAGCGCTGCGCACCCTCAAGACTTCCAGCCTGTATCGCGGCCGCAGCGAGCGCTGGCGCCAGGACCTGCCCTGGTACCTGCTGCTCGGGCCCAAGGGCGCCGGCAAGACCAGCCTGCTGGATTTTTCCGGGCTGGAATTTCCCCTCAATCGCATTGATCGCAAGCTGACCCGCGACACCCAGGGCAGTGCCCACTGCGACTGGTACTTCGCTGAACACGGGGTGCTGATCGATACCGCCGGGCGTTACCTGACCCAGCCCGATCCCGAGGCCGACAGCCACGCCTGGAGCACCTTGCTCGGCCTGCTGCGCAGCCGTCGGCGCAATCGGCCGCTCAATGGCGTGCTCCTGGCCCTGCCGGTGGACGTGTTGCAGGGCGGCGACGAACAGGCCCTGGAGCTTTTCGCGCGCCAGGTGCGCAGTCGCCTGCAGGAAGTGCGGCAAAAACTGCATGTGGAGGTGCCGGTGTACCTGGTGCTGAGCAAGGCCGACCAACTGCTGGGGTTCGACGAGTTCTTCGATCAACTGAGCCGTGAAGAGAGCGAACAGGTGCTGGGTGTCAGCTTCCGTCGCGAGCAGGACGGCACCGATGTGGCGGTGCTGCGCGATGAATTCGAAGACCTGCTGCGGCGCCTCAACAGCCAGATGATCATGCGCATGCACCAGGAGCGCGACACTCAGCGTCGCGGGCGGATACTGGATTTTCCGCACCAGCTGGGACTGATCGGCGAGCGCCTGTGCCTGTTCGTCGACATGGCCTTCACTGGCAACCGCTACCAGCGCGCCAGCCTGTTGCGTGGTTTCTACCTCACCAGCGCGCCGCACCTGAGCCAGTCACTGGACCCCGACACGGCCGGGATCGGCGCCAACCTGGGCCTGCCGAGCAGCCTGTTGCCGAACCTGCACAGCGGGCGGGCGCGATTCATTCATCACCTGCTCAGTCAGGTGATCTTCCCCGAAGCCGAACTGGCGGGCCTGGAGAAGGGCGAGCGCCGGCGCATCGATTGGGGCCAGCGCGCCCTCTATGTGGGGGCGCTGGGTTCCCTGGGGCTGTTCGGGCTGGTATGGGCCAGTGGTTTTTCCGCCAACCATGGACGCCTGGAGCAACTGCGCGAACTGGCCCGGGAATGGACCCAGCAACGCGCCACCCTGAGTGACCGGAGCGACGCCATGGCCGCGCTCAAGAGCCTGGACCTGAGCGACCAGGCGACCCGGGTGTTCCCGCCCAAGGGCCAGGTGTCGCTGCATGAGCGCGGCGGTCTGTACCAGGGCGAGGCCAGCAACCCGCTGCTGCGCGCCGCCTATGAGCGCGAGCTGCAAGAGCAGCTGCTGCCGAAGGTGGCGCAGATGCTCGAAGGGCAGATCCGCAGCAACCTCAAGGACCGCGAGCGCCTGCTCAACAGCCTGCGCGCCTACCTGATGCTCAACCTCAAGGAGCGCCGCGACCCCAGTTGGCTGCGGGACTGGGTGGCGGCCGACTGGTCGCGGCGCTACCCCGGCAACAGCGCGGTGCAGAACGGCCTCAACCGCCACTTCGAGCGCCTGTTGCAGCAACCCTTCAGCTACCCGCTCAATGAGCCGCTGGTGGCCCAGGCTCGCCAGGTGCTGCGCAGCGAGTCGCTGGCCGACGTGATCTACCGGGTGCTGCGCGAGCAGGCCCGGAGCCTGCCGGACTATCGCCTGAGCCAGCACCTGGGGCCCCAGGGCCACCTGCTGCTGGGCGCCGATTATGTGATCCCGGGCTTCTACACCCAGCAGGGCTATCAGCAGTATTTCTCGATCCAGGGCGCCAGCCTGGTGAGCGACATCCTCCAGGACAACTGGGTGCTGGGGGAGGGCAGCGACATCAGCGGCATGGACCTGCGCCAACTGATGGTCAAGCTGGAGCAACTGTACTTTCGCGACTACGCCAACCACTGGGGCGAGGCGGTGGGCCGGGTGGCCCTGCAGCCGATCAACGATGCCAGCGAAGGGGCCGAGCAAGTGGCCGGCCTGACCTCGGCCAACTCGCCGATCCTGCAACTGCTGGTGGAAGTGCGCGAGAACACGCGCTTTCCGGTGCTGGCCGAGCCCGCCGCAGAGCTGAGCGAGGCCGCCGACCAGCTGGTCGGTGGCGGCGCCTTGGGCAAGGTCGCGGCGGCAGCTGCGGGCAAGGCCAAGGACGGGTTGCTGAAAAAACTCCCGGACACCGCGCGCAAATCCCTGCAAAGCCGCTTCGAGCCGCTGCACCGTTTGCTCGACGACAATAACGGCCCCACCGCGGACCTGGCCCCGGCCCTGCAGGCGCTCAACGAACTGCAGCTGCAACTGGCGTTTCTGGCCCGCTCCGGCAATCCCGAGCAGGCGGCCTTTGAAATGGCCAAGACCCGCATGAGTGGCCAGCGCGATGCCCTGAGCACCCTGCGCACCAGCTCCGGGCGCCTGCCGCGGCCGGTCAGCGCCTGGTTCAACCTGCTGGCCGAGGACACCTGGCGCCTGGTGCTCAACGACGCGTACCAGTACCTCAACCAGCGCTATCAGGGCGAGCTCTACGGCTTCTACGGCAAGGCCATCAAGCAGCGCTATCCGTTCGATGCCCACAGCAGCAGCGAGGTGGCCATCGGCGACTTCCGCGAGTTCTTCAAGGCCCAGGGCCTGGCCGAGCGCTTCTTCGACACCTACCTGCGGCCCTTCGTGGTGGGCGATCCGGGCAATTACCGGCTGCGCAACATCGACGGCTACAGCCTGCCGGTGTCCCGGGTCTACCTGGACCAGATGGCCGCGGCCCAGGTCATCCGCCAGAGCTTCTTCGCCGAGAACCCGGCCGAGCCCCAGGTGCAGTTCCGCCTGGAACCCTACACCCTGGACCCCAGCGTCAGCCGCGCCGAGTTCCGCTTCGGCGACCAGCAGATCGAGTACCGCCATGGTCCGATCGTGCCCATGGCCTTCAAATGGCCCACCGATGCGGAAAACGGCCGCACCAGCCTGGTCCTGGAAAAACTCGCCGGCCGGCCCATCGGTATCGAGAAGAACAGCGGTCCCTGGTCGCTGTTCCGCCTGTTCGACCTGATGCAGAACGAATACCTGAGCGGACGCGACGTGATGGTGATCAAGGCCGACCTGGGCGGATTGCGAGCCAATTACCTGCTGCACAGCCAGCGCACCCCCAACCCCTTCGACATGGGCGTGCTGCGCAGCTTCCGCCTGCCGGTGCAGCTCTGATGAACGCTGCCGGGACCTGGCGCAGCGCGGCCCGTACCGACCCGGGCAAGGTTCGCCGGCGCAACGAGGATGCCTTTCTCGACTGCCCGGAGCGCGGCCTGTGGGTGGTGGCCGACGGCATGGGCGGGCACCAGGGCGGCGACATCGCCAGCCGGCTGATCGTCAGCAGCCTCGCCGAGCTGCCGACCGAGGACAGCTTCGAGGCCCGCCTGGCCGGCGTGCGCCAGTGCCTGCACTGGCTCAACCGGCGCCTGGGCCAGGAACTGACGGTTACCGCCGGACGGCGCGACAGCATCATGGGCAGCACCGTGGTCGCGCTGTTGCTGCAGGGCGATCGCGCCGCCTGCGTCTGGGCCGGTGACAGCCGCTGCTACCTGTGGCGCGAGCAGCGCCTGTACCAGCTGTCGCGGGATCATTCGCTGATGCAGAAACTCATCGACGAGCAGCAGATGAGCGTCGAACAGGCCCGCTCGCACCCGGCGGCCAACGCCCTGACCCGGGCGGTGGGCGCCAGCGAGCGTCTGAGCCTGGAAGTGCTGGAGCTGCAGGTCTATCCCGACGACGTGTTCCTGCTGTGCAGCGACGGCCTGTACCAGGAGTTGACTCGCAACGCCTTGTGCCGTGCCTTGAGCCTGGCGGCGCCGCAAGTGGCCTTGCAGCGTTTGTTCGAGGACGCCCTGGACGGCGCGGCGCGGGACAACCTGACCGCGGTGGTGGTGCGCCAATGAACCTGCCGCTGTTTCACCCGCATTCACCCTCGCCGGCGCCGGGCGAACTGACCCGGGTGGTGGCGGCTGCGGCAACGCAGCCGCGGCCGGTCAAGGGGCGCGGCAAAGGCTCCAAGGGGCGCGGCAAGGCCCGGGGTGGCGGCAAACGGCGCTTGCCGATCGGCCCGCCGCTCAAGGCGCTCGACCCCCAGGGCGGGCTGCCCCAGGTGCTGGCCGGACGCTACCGGCTGGAGCGCTTGCTGGGGGCCGGCGGCATGGGCGTGGTGTACCGCGCCCGGGACCTGCTGCATGAACAGTTCGGCGACCCGGAACCTTATGTGGCGGTGAAGCTGCTCAGCGAAGCCTTCGCCGATGCGCCGGATGCCAGCGCCTTGCTCTACGGCGAATTCGCCCTGACCCGGCGCCTGCACCATCGGCACATCGTGCGGGTGCACGGCTTCGACGTGGACACCGGGCATGCCTGCGCCTTTATCACCATGGAACAGCTGCGCGGCATGCCCCTGGACCAACTGCTCTGCCAGTGGCCCCTGGGGTTGCCCTGGGCGCAGTCGCGGGAGGTGATTCTGGCATTGCTGGAGGCCCTGGCTTACTGCCATGGCCGCGGGGTGCTGCACGGCGACCTCAAGCCCGGCAACCTGATGCTCGGCGATGACGGCCTGCGCCTGTTCGACTTCGGTCTGAGCCGCGCCGCCCAGGGTCGGTTGCCGGGCCTGCCAGGGCTCAACCGCCAGCGTTTCGCCGCCTGGACTCCCAGCTACGCCGCCCCGGAGCTGCTGGAAGGCGCGCCGCTGTCGGCAGCGGCGGATCTGTTCGCCGTGGCCTGCGTGATCCACGAACTGGTCAGCGGCAAGCACCCTTATCGCCGCCTGCCCTCGACCCAGGCCCGGGACCAGCAGCTGGACCTGCAACTGCAACGCCCGCGCCAACTGCCGGAGTACTGCTGGCCGGCGCTGCGCACGGCCCTGGCGCTGAATGCCGCGGAGCGGGCCATCGGCGTCGAGGAACTGCGGGATGCCTTTGCCCCCAGGGGCGGCTGGCTGGGCGGCTGGTTGCAGCGGCATGAACCATGAACAGCGAACAAGGAGCAGCACATGTTCAACTCGGCCAGTGAAACCCACTTCAGCCTGAGCGTCGAAGACTTTGCCAATGACTTGCAGGTGCTGGGATTCAAGGGCACCGAAGGCATCAGCCAACCCTTTCGCTTTGACCTGCAACTGGTCAGCGACAACCCGGCCCTGGACCTGGAAGGGCTGCTGCACAAGCAGGCCTTTCTCGCCTTCGATCCCCAGGGCCATGGCATTCATGGCCAGATCCGGCGCGTGGCCCAGGGCGACTCCGGCCAGCGCCTGACCCATTACCAGCTGTCCCTGGTGCCACGCCTGGACTACCTGCGCCACCGCATCAACCAGCGGATCTTCCAGCAACGGGCGGTGCCGAGCATCATCGCCGCGATTCTCGAAGAGCACGGCATCCTCGCCGACGCCTATCGGTTCCAGATCGAGCATCCGTGCCCGGAGCGCGACTACTGCGTGCAGTACGACGAGAGCGACCTGCACTTCATCCAGCGTCTGTGCGAAGAGGAAGGCCTGCATTACCACTTCCAGCACAGTCGTGGCGGCCACCTGCTGGTGTTTGCCGACAATCAGACCGCGTTCCCCAAGCTCGGCCGGCCCACCGCCTATGTGCGCGGCAGCGGATTGGTGGCCGACGAGCCGGTGATCAAGGGCTTCGAAGTGCGCCTGGAGTCGCGCACCCGCCGCACCAGCCGCCGCGATTACGACTTTGAAAAGCCGCGCCTGCAACTGGAGGCCGCCTACCGGCCCGAGGCCCGAAACCCGGAACCGGACCTGGAGGACTATGACTACCCTGGACGCTTCACTGACCGTGCCCGGGGCAAGTTGCTCAGCCAGCGCGCCCTGGAACGCCACCGCGCCGACTATCGGCAGGCCGGGGGCTGGGGCGATGACCCACGGCTGGTCAGCGGGCATTTTCTGCAATTGTCCGAGCACCCGCGCCGGGAATGGAACGACCTCTGGCTGCTGACCCAGGTGACCCACGAAGGCAAGCAGCCCCAGGTGCTGGAAGAGTCCATCACCAGCGATACCCGGGCCGAGGACGGCTTCCAGCAGGGCTACCGCAACCGCTTTCTGGCCACCCCCTGGGACGTGTTCTACCGACCGCCGCTCAAGCACCCCAAGCCCCAGGTGCTGGGCAGCCAGACCGCGGTGGTCACCGGCCCGGCGGGGGAGGAGATCCACTGCGATCAGTACGGCCGGGTCAAGGTGCAGTTTCATTGGGACCGCGAGGGCCAGGGCGACGACAAGAGCAGTTGCTGGCTGCGTGTGGCCTCCGGCTGGGCCGGCGACCGCTACGGCGCCCTCGTCATCCCGCGCATCGGCATGGAAGTGCTGGTGAGCTTTCTCGAAGGCGACCCCGACCAGCCCCTGGTCAGCGGCTGCCTGTACCACAAGGAACACGAAGTGCCCTACGCGCTGCCAGCGCACAAGACCCGCAGCGTCTTCAAGACCCTGAGCTCGCCGGGTGGCGGCGGTTTCAACGAACTGCGCATCGAAGACAAGAAGGGCGCCGAACAGATCTTCGTCCACGCCCAGCGCGACTGGGACCAGAACATCCAGCACGATCAGAAGATCCGCATCGGCCACCAACGTCACGACAGCGTGGAGCAAAACGCCTACAGCGAATTCAAGGCCGAGGAACACCGCACCACCCACGGCGCGCGCAAGACCGAAATCCGCGCCGACGACCACCTCACCGTGGGCGACACCCAGCACATCAAGCTCGGCGTGGCGCAACTGACCCAGGCCGGCCAGGAAATCCACCTCAAGGCCGGGGACAAGATCGTCATCGAAGCGGCCCTGGAAATGACCCTCAAGGCCGGCGGCAGCTTTATCAAGCTCGACCCCGGCGGCGTGACGATCGTCGGACCGCTGGTGAAACAGAACGCCGGCGGCGCCCCGGGCAGTGGCAGCGGGATCGCCATCAAGGCGCCGTTGCAGCCGGGGGCGGCGGATCGGGATGTACCGGGAGCCTTGCCCCAGGTCGCCGCGCCCAACCCGCCGCCGGTGTGCAAGGAGTGCCTGGCCCGGGCCAAGGCCAACAACCAAGCGCTGGAAGCACGCTAGAGGAGCCCGCCATGTACACGAGCAATCCCCTGTGGCACGAACTGCTGTGGCAACAGGTACAGCGACTGGAGCACGAGCACCTCGACCTGCTGATCGATGCCACCAGCCTCGACTACCCGCTGCTAGCGGAACTGGCGACCCTGACCGAAGGCCCGCAACTGGCCAAGCTGTTCGACCACACCCCGGAAGCGAGCATTGCCGACGCCGGCCCGTTGCTATTGCGGCTGAAGCTGCGGCACCAGACCTGGCTGAAGGCTTTTCTCAGCGCCGTCGACTGCACCCAGCACGTACTGGCGCTGCTCAGCCCCTGGCCCTTCGACGCCCTGGCCGCCCACCTCAGTCGCTGCACCCAGGTGCAGTGGAACCAGGGCCGCGAACAAGGGGTGCTGCGCTACTACGACCCGCGCGTGTTCCTACCTGTGAGCGAAGCCCTGACCCCGGCCCAGGGCCGCGTCCTGCATGGCCCGGTGATCGCCTGGCACTGGCTCGACCGCGACCACCGGGCACAGCAGCTGTTGGGGCACTACTCCCGACACAGCGACGCCCCAACGGCGGAAGGCTTCCTGTTCGACCCCGCGCAGGTCACCAGCCTGAAGGCTTGGGCCGATGCCGACGGGCACCGCCGCGAGCACAGCGCCACCCCGCAGCACTACGGCCTGAGCCGCGAGGAAGGCCTGATGCGCCACCTGTTCCACAGCCAGATTGCGGCCTGCCAGCAAGGGCTTCAAGAGCCCCACGAGCGGCAGGCGTTTATTCGCCAATGGCTGTTGGATAACTCGCCGTTTGTGGTGGATGAGTAGGGGAGGGGGATGCCATGAAGTGGATGTGCAAAACGCGGAGTTGGAAGACCGCAGTGTCATTGGCCGGGTGGTTGAGTGCCGTGTTGCTGGTCACAGCCTGTCGGAGCCAGTCCCCGATGCTGAGCGCCCCGGTGATGGGGTACAACCATACTTCGGCGGCGATCAATCGGTTTTCGGTGAATGGGGCAGGTGGGCCGAACTTGGGGCCGCATCAGGGGGGTGGTAGCCAAGTTTGCTGTGGTGTTGTTCCTCGTTATTGGGTTCCAGGGTTGAGAGCCATTGTTGAGTGGGAAAAAGATCCGGATCCTCGCGGTTATATTAAACGAGACCAGTATGGTCAATTTGATAATAAGGATTATGAGCGTCATGCCGCCAATTACTCTAGACATAAAGTGATTGTAGAAATTCCTCGGTATACCGTGGCCGGAACCTTAAAGGTCCATTTTCTTCCCTGCGACCAAGTGCGCGTTTCTGCGGACAACATCAAGGTAGTGGATCCGCGTTATCCCTACAACTATCCAATGAAAATGGAGGAGCCTGAAGTATGTTAGGGCTAATTATGGAGAAGTTTTTTGCGAGCGGTTTATTTGGTGTCTTAAGTGTTGTTCGTGGATGCTTGTTGGTCGCCGGTCTGTTGGCTGCAAGCGCTTGTCAGTCTGAGTCGAAGATGTTATCGGCGCCGGTGACTGGCTATAACCATACCTCGGCAGCGATTAATCGGTTTTCGGTTAATGGGGCTGGTGGGCCGAACTTGGGTGCGTATCAAGGTGGGGGTAGCCAAGTTTGCTGTGGCGTTGTTCCTCGTCATTGGGTTCCAGGATTAAGAGCCATTGTTGAATGGGAAAAAGATCCCGATCCATATTCTTATGGGAAATGGCCAGAGCGCCCATATTCTGACGCTTGGAATAAGCGAATGGCAAGGGAGAAACAACGGTATTCGCGTCACAAAGCTGTTGTGGAAATTCCCCGGTACGATAGTCCGGGCGACTTGAGAGTTCATTTTTTACCTTGCGATCAGGTACGTGTAACCGCTGCTGGAACCTCTCCAGGATACCCTGGTTATCCCTACAATTATCCAATGAAAATGGAGGAGCCAGAAGTATGTTAGGGCTAATGATGAGGAAGGGTTTAGTGGGTGGTTTATTTGGTGTCTTGAATGTTGTTCGTGTGTGCTTGTTGGCCGCAGGTATGTTGACTGCAAGCGCTTGTCAGTCTGAGTCGAAGATGTTGTCGGCACCGGTGACGGGTTATAACCATACTTCGGCGGCGATCAATCGCTTTTCGGTGAATGGGGCGGGTGGGCCGAACTTGGGACCGCATCAGGGCGGTGGTAGTGAAGTTTGCTGTGGTGTTGTTCCGCGTTATTGGAAACCAGGGTTGAGAGCTGTTGTTGAATGGGAAAAAGATCCGGATCCATACGCTTATGGGGAGTGGCCAGAACGTCAGTTTTCAGATGCTTGGACTAAACGTATGGCGGAGCATAAAAAAGGGTATTCACGACATAAGGTAGTTGTGGAAATTCCCCAGTATTCCATCGCGGGATCTTTGAAAGTTCATTTTTTGCCGTGTGACAAAGTTCGTGTTTCTGCCGATAATTTGCGGAGAGATGATCCTGACTATCCTTACAGGTATCCTATTAAAATGGAGGAACCTAATGTATGTCCAAAATAAATTTTAATATGAAAAGCTGTTCCGTTTCTACGTTGATTGCTCCGGATTTTCCGTTGGATCGGCTTCTGCCTGATGCTCCAAAACAGCTCTCTGAAAATATCCGAAGACAAAAATTTGATGAATTCGCATTCGGTGAGCAGCAGCGTAAAATCGTACAGGCGAGGGGCGATGCATACAGCGGAACACCTTGCTGTAAGACTTTACATATTACATTGGCGTTCGATGGGACTAATAATAACAACGAGGCTGACAGCGCTTCGAGCCCATCTTCGTGTAGCAATATGGCTCGGCTTTATCATGCGAGTCTAGGATCGGATGATGCTACTCGGGAGAATGGTTATTTCAGGTATTACAGTCCGGGCGTGGGTACGGTGTTTCCGGATGTTAAGGAAATGGTACCTACCGATATGGGGCTGATAGCTGCCAGTGGTGGTGAAAACCGAATCAACTGGGGCCTGACTCGACTAATAGCAGCGTTAAAGGATGCAATACCGAAACAAAAACTTCTTTCAGTGACCGAAACCCAGTCTCTGGTGGAGGACATGGCTACTTGTTGGTATGGCAACGTGGCAACTTTAGGTCTACTGGAAAACGGCGAAAAGAAACGTGAAGCCGCCATGCGTCCGTATATGAATGACCTGAAAAAGCTATTAGATCAGCGAAGAGAAGTCGGGGAAAAACCCCATATCTTGGCCATGCGCCTATATGTCTATGGCTTCTCCAGAGGCGCTGCACAAGCCCGAACTTTTGCCAATTGGCTGCAAACCCTGACCCGTTGCCAAGGCAGCGATGGCGCAGTGGAGTATCGCTTTGCCGGGCTGCCGATCTCCATTGAGTTCCTCGGTATCTGTGACACGGTGGCGGCAGTGGGTATCGCCGACAGTTTTCCCTTTACCGCCGGGCATATGGATTGGGCTGATGGCACCATGCGTTTACCTGATGAAGAGTCTGCTACCTGCATGGACACTTCCATTCCTGAGGACTGTCACTTTCTCAAGCGTTGCGTGCACTTGGTGTCGGCCCATGAACAGCGCGCCAGTTTCCCATTGGACTCGATCCGGCGCCGACCGAAAAACGCCAGCGGCCAGCGCGATACGACTCAGCCCTCCAGTTACCGAAGTGGCACAGTCGAATATCTTTACCCCGGCGTGCACTCGGATGTCGGCGGTGGTTACGCGCCTGGGGATCAGGGCAAGGCGGTTGCCGGTACCGAGCATTTGTTATCGCAAATCCCTTTACAGCATCTGTATGCAGAAGCGTTTTCGGCTGGGGCGCCTTTGCAAGTGCCACAAGCTGCATATCGGGAAGGAATTCATGAGAAGTGGAGGAAAATGAGTGGTGAAACGTTAGAAGAGTTCAACGTCTCCGACGAACTCATCAAACGCTTCAACGCCTGGCAAGCCGACGCCGCTCAACACACCGGCACCCTGGAAGACATGATCGAGTGGCAACAGGCGCTGATCACCGGTTGGCGCATCGACCGTTATGCCGGAGGGGTGGAAAGGCAGCCGTTCTATCAGAATGCTCCGCCGGATATGCCCAAGGCCGAGGTCGAGGCCTGGGAGGCGATCCAGGCGCGCAATGATGCCGAAACCAAGGCCGCCGCCAAAGGCAAACCGGTACCGACTTACACCGAGGCACAGGAGAAGGAGTACCAGCGCCATGTGCAGATCGTCGGTGGTGAGGAAAAGGCCAAAGGCATGCGCAGGGAAAAAGTCTTCGACCCGCCCCTGGATCACCAGCAACTCAAAGGCGCCGCCGACGAGTTTCGTCATGACTACAAGCAAGAGTGGGGACTGCTCGACGACAGCATGAAGGTCGGCGGCGTTCTGGATTTGCTGCTGGGCGGCACGGTGTTCCTGGTCAACGAGGAAGACGAGGCCAAGGAGTATGCCTACCTGCACGATAAAGGCACCGAGCTTTACCGGGAGTTGTTCAGTGCACCCAACACGCCCAAATCGGGCAAGGAAGACCTGGTGGCGCTGTTCGACGAGCAGATCCACGACTCTCGCGCCTGGTTCATGAACACCTCGGCGCTGGGCCCTCGCGAGCCGTTCACCGATTACTTCCGCATTCGCCTGGTGCATTTTGACAACGAGTCGAACAAGGAGCTGTCGCTGCTGGCCACCGCGGGCCGGGTGGTGGGGGTGGGACTGGCGCTGGCCAGTGTCGGCCTGAGCATCAAGAAGAAGGACCCGCGCATGTTGCTCGGCCTGTTCCTGCCGTCTTTGGCGCGGCCGGTGCTGGCGGGCAAGGTCGGGGTGCCGGGTTCGCCGCAAGTCAGCGCTTTCGACCCGCTGACCGGTCTGGCCTTGCCGATGCTGAGCAATCTGGATGGGCTGCGGGCCTTCACTCAATCCCCGGGGGATGTGGTCGCCCTGGTCGCGGCGATGCCGCCTCCGCCACCCTTGAACGCCAACACCGCCACCACCCCGGAGCTGCAGAAAATCCTGGTGGCCCACCAAGCGCCGGAAGCGGCACAAGCGGCACAAGCGGCGCAGGACAAGGAGGACGCCCGACTTGCCGGGCTATTGGCGAGCGCCAACGATCAGGGGCAGCCGGCTGGCTGGCAAGACCTGCTGGCCGAGCAGGTGGGCAATCTGAAATCGTCCGGGAAGCAGGTATAGCGATGGATAACCTGAAGGGGCGGCACTCCCGGGGCCGCCCTTTGAGGGAGGAATCAGGCGCGTGCCTTACTGGGGGTTGGCCTCGGGCAACAGTGCCTGGGACAGATCATCCACCACCGCCTTGCCCATTTCGCACAGGTAGTAGGCCGGCCAGGCGTAGCGCTCGCCTTGAGGCTCCAGGGCCGCATCCAGCATGAGTTTCTTGGCGTAATAGAACAGGTTGGACGCATGTTCCAGGGCTTCGCCCACGGGTATGTCCGGGTTGACCTTGAACAGGCTTTGGTCTTTGTCACCGCAGGGGGCGAAGGTGACGATGCCGAGGGTTTTGACGGAGAAGGTCATTGGGCACCTCCGGCGGTTTGCTGCGGGTGCTGAGGTTGGTGTCGATGGAATACGTACATGGCGTGGCTCCTTTTGCTAGAAGACGCTGCCGTTTTCGTTTCCAGGCGAAGGGGTGGCAGCTGTACGCGGGCTGGAAAACCGAGGCAAAAGGAACCCGGCAGACCCGAAGGTCTCCCACGTACAGCCGCCATGACACAAGAACGCAGGCACAAAAAAAGCGCCTGCAGTTGATGGTCTGGGCGCTGCTGTAGCGCCTTTTGCACTTGCGGGTTTCCAGGCCCGGCCGCTGATTATGCAGCGGCGGGCGAAGGATAGCGGGGCAGGGTGATCCGCTGCAACGGCGTTGGCGCGCTATTGTATGACGCCTTGTGTTTGCAGGCTTCTACCCTGGACGCGGCTGATGATTGAACAGCGTGCTTGCACTCAAGCGCTCAAGGCCGCGCCCCCACCCCATACGCATCCCACAACTTATTGCGGAACTTGTTCTGCGGATCGACCCGGGCTTTCAACGCGAGAAACTCCCCGGCCCGTGGATAGGCCGCGCGAAACTGCTGCGCCGTGGCGTGGATCTGGTACGGCAGGTAATAGCTGCCGCCGTGCTGGATGGCGCTGTCCACCAGGGCGCGGGTCCATTCGCCGACTTCCTTGCGTTCCTCCGGCGCGGTGCTCTGCTGGTAGTACAGCACCAGGGCGAAGACTTCGGTCTTGGCCCAGGCCAGTAGGGTGCCGGGGTCGGTCTTGGCGTGGCGGATCGACAGGTTGATCACGTTGACCTTGTGCGCCCGCAGGGTCGCGCCCATCTCCTGGATGAAGCTTTCCAACTGGTCGGGGGGCACGAAGTATTCCTGCAGCACGTAGGTGCGCTGGGCCCGGGACTCGGGTTCCAGTTCGCGCACGTCGAGGCTGGCTTCGTGGTTGCGCCAGGACACTTGCGGTTTCTTCAGCACCAGGGGGTCGATCACTTCCTGGCGCAGGGTCTTGCCGCCGGGCCACTGGCTCACCACTTTCAGGGCCTTCTGTTCTTTCCAGTAGTTCTGGTCCAGGGGCGTGAGGCGTTCCTTGACCGTGACCGGCAGCTCGGTCTGGCTGTAGGACACCGCGCGCAGGGTCTGGTACCGGTCGGGGTAGAGCACCGCGTTGTGCAGGATGACCTTGGGGTTGTTGTGGATCTGGGTCTGGAAGTAGCGCCGGTAGTCGCCGAGGGGCATTTCGTCGACGCTGCGCAGCAGGCGCACGTTGTCGCTCAGTTGCAGGGTGGCTTGGACGATCACCCCCAGGCCGCCGTAGCCGCCGATGGCGCCGTAGAACAGCTCACTGTTGTGCTGCGGGCTGGCGTCCACCACTTGGCCGTCGGCCAGCACCAGCTTGATGGCTTTCACCGAGCTCACCAGCGGGCCGTAGCCGATGTAGCGGCCATGGGCGTTGACGCTCAGGGCGCCTCCGACGGTGAAGTTGGCGTAGCTCTGCATGATGCTCACGGACAGGTCGTGGGGGTCGATGTAGTCCTGCACGGCGCGCCAGGTGATGCCCGGCTGCACGGTGATTTCCTTGCGCTCTTTGGAGAAGTCGAGCACTTGGTTGAAGCCGCGCATGTCGATCTGCAGGGCGTGCTCGGTGGCGGTCTGGCCGCCCATGCTGTAGCGCCCGCCGCCGATGGCGATGGGCCCGGGGTGCTCGGCCACCTGCTTGACGATCTGCTCCAGGGTGGTGGGGCGCACCACCTGATCGACCACGATGGGGTTGAGCTGGGTGATGTCGTTGACGGTTTCTGCGGCGTGGGTGGTGAGTGCATTGCAGAGTGCCGCGCATAAAAACAGGCCGATCGCGAATCTCATTCGCCGTGTCCATCCCTGGTGGTGGCGCGCCGCCGGAGGGGCGCAAATGGCGGCAGAATAACGCCGCGGCGGGTCCGTGACCATGGGCGAACGCGCAGGGAGGAGGGCGGCATCGACCCCGGGGTCGATGCCGGGCGCGGCTTACAGCGTCGGCAGACCGAGGGTGGCGGCGCACTGCTCCAGGGAGCGTTGCTGGGTCTGGGCGTACAGCTGCAGCTCGTCGAGGGTGGCGCGGCCCAGGGCGTTTTCAAAGGCCTGGCGGTTGGAGTGCTCGGCGTAGTGGCTCTGGCTGTCGTCACCCAGGTTGGACTGGAAGATCCCGGCGGCGCTCACCGGCAGGAAATCCTCATAGACCAGGGGCTCGAAGCCCAGGTGGCCGGCTGCCAGCAGGGCCGGCAGGGTGGTGGGGCGCTGGGGCTCGGCGCGGGCCGCGAGCCCGGGTTCGCTGACGAAGTAGCGAAAGTACGCCAGGCCCTGTTCGCGCATGGCCGGGTGGCTGTCGGGAAACGCCCTGAAGTGCTCTTGCATCAGCTGGTTGTAGCGCTGGGCGTTGGCTTCGTTGGGGAAGTCGCCAAGGGCGTCGCGGGCGGCGTTCAGCAGGCGGTCGTAGAGCTCGCGGCCCTTGGGAGTCAGCGCCGCGCCGCGCTGTTCGATCTCGCCAAAACGCGCGCTGTGGCTGCCCTGGGTGTCGGTCTGGTCGCTGAAGGCCACGGGTTCCTCCAGGGCCTTGAAACTGGTCTGGCGCAGCAGGATCGGGCAGTCCCGGCGCGGCGGGCCCTCGATCACCGCCTTGGGGGTGATGCCGTGCGCGGGCATCAGCCGTTGCACTTCATCGATGTCCAGGGTGCGTGGGGTCAGGTGATTGATGTGCGGGCCCTTGAACGCCACCACGTCGGCGATCAGCCGGTGCTGGGCGCTGAGGCTGGCGTACTGGGCGGCGGTCACCGTGGCGTGGTGGTGCCAGCGGAAGGTTTCCAGGGCTTCCTGTATAAAGCGCTGGGCGTCGTTTTCATCCAGTCCGCCTTCGGCCTGGGCCTGTTCAATCAGCTCCAGCACCTTGGGGGTGAAGATCTGGCGCTGGGCCAGCACCTGTTGGGCAAAGCCTCGCAGTTCGAGGTTGTCGATCAGTTCCAGGCGCAGCAGCGAGGTGAAGACCCGGAACGGGCTGACCTGCAGGGCTTCTTCGTGGACCGCGCGAAAGGCCGTGGAATGCACCGGCACCCCGGCCGGGGTCAGGTCGTAGTAGCCCACCGGCTGCATGCCCATCACCGCAAACAACCGGGCCAGGGTCGCCAGCTCCGCGGCGGTGCCGACGCGGATGGCGCCGTGGCGCTCCAGGTCCAGGCGCTGCAGTTCGCCGCTGCGCTGCAGGTGTTGGGCGATCGCCGGCTGCTGCTCCAGGACCTGGGCATTGACCTGGGCCACCAGGGTCATCAGGGCGCCGTAGAGCGGCACCTCCTCGCGGTACATATCCGACATCGCCCGGGAAAATCCCTGGCGGATCAGGTCAGGACTGACGAAGCGCTGGTTGCTCATGGACAGGGTTCCCGTGGCAGTGGATATCGAAGCGAGAGAGGTACGGATCGGCCTCGATTCTGCTGGCCGGTGCCGGGGCTGACAAACGAAGTTTCCTCTGAACTTCATTCTGCAAACGAATGCATGGGGCCGCTGGCTCGCAGCGCCTGTCGGGGCGGGCTGGCAGATTCCCGCTCAGCGGGCCCGACCGGAGCGGGCAGGCTGTGTACACTGATGGCGTTTTGAAACCGTGTGTCTAGACTTGCACCGGTCGATCCCGCCGCTATCGCTCGCGCATCTTTCCCATCGCTGGACGGAGGCAACTTGGCCCCTGCGCAGTACACCAGAGGAAAGGGACTGTCATTGGCCAGGAGGCTGTATAAATCGCGGATTCTGGGCCTGAGCCTGGGCTTGCTGTGCGTGGCCGCCGGGATGTGGCCGCTGCAACCGGCGCCCTGGGTCTGGGGGCTGATGCTGTGCAACGCCTTGGTCTGGCCGCACCTGGCCTATCAGTGGGCGCGCTGGTCGCGGGTGCCGTTTCGCGCCGAGTACCGCAACCTGCTGGTGGACTCCTTGCTCGGCGGGTTCTGGGTCGCGGCCATGCACTTCAATCCGCTGCCGCTGGCCACCACCCTGGGGATGATGGCGATGAACAACATCGCCCTGGGCGGGGTGCGCTTCTTTCTCGCCGGCAGCCTGGCCCAGGCCCTGGGCGTTGGCCTGGGCCTGTGGCTGTTCGGCCTGTCCTTCGTCGCCCAGACCACGCCGCTGCAGCTGTACGCCTGTCTGCCGATGCTGACCCTGTACCCCATGACCCTGGGTTACATCTGCTACCGCCAGGCGGCCACCCTGGGGCGGCACAAGCGCGAGCTGCTGGCCCTGAGTCGCACCGACAGCCTGACCGGGCTGCTCAATCACGGGGCCTGGAAGGACCAGCTGGAAATCGAGTTCCAGCGCTGCACGCGCCAGGGGCGCGGCGGCGCCATCGCCCTGATTGACATCGATCACTTCAAGGCCATCAACGACACCTACGGCCATGTGGCCGGGGATGGGGTGCTGCGCCAGTTGAGCAAGATTCTCAGGCAGAACCTGCGGGCCAGCGATCAGGCCGGGCGTTATGGCGGCGATGAGTTCTGCGTGATCCTCCCGGATGTGCCCCTGGAGCAGGCCGCCGAACGGATGGAGGCCTTGCGCGGACGTTTTGCGAGCCTGGGGGATGAACAGAGCCCGGCCTTGCAGGTCAGCCTGAGCATTGGCCTGGCGGCCTTCAGTCCCGGGCATGGCGAAGCCATGGACTGGCTCAACGATGCCGATCAGGCCTTGTACGTGGCCAAGAGCGGCGGTCGCAACAACGTCAACTGCCATCGGCCGGAACAGCCATCGCGCAGGGTGTTGAATCCTCTGTAATACCTGCCTCTTGTCGGGCTTGCCGGCGAAAGCGTCGGCAGGTAAGCCGTGTGATTGGCGCTGTTCCGTTCGCCGGCAAGCCGGCTTGTTGGAGCGGGCTTGCCCGCGAAGGCGTCGGGTGGCGCGTCGCGGGGTTGGCGGTGCTCGCTTCGCCGGCAAGCCGGCGCCTACGGGGCGGGGTGCAGGCGCCGGGCCAGCTCCAGGGCGCTGCGGCCGCTGGCGATGCCCGGCACCAGTTGGCTGAAGGGGATGTCGATCAGCCGGTCCTCGCGCACCGCCCGCAGCCGCGACAGCACCGGGTCACGCTGCAGCAGCTGGCGTTTGCGCGTGGCCGGTGACCACAGGGCGTCCGCCAGGAGCAGCACGTCCGGGTCGTTGCTCAGCAGGGTTTCGCTGTCGACCGTCAGGCGCGGGCGGTCGATGGCAGCGAAGCTGTTGCGCGCGCCGGCGGCCTGCAGCAATACCCCGACAAAACCGCGCCGCCCCTGGCTGGCCAGGCCGTTGACCTCGCTGTCGAGGTAGAACACCGCAGGCCTGTCGCGCCCCTGATACAGGGCCGCCGCCGCATCGAGGTCGGCCTGCTGCTCGGCGATCAGTTGCGCGGCCCGGGCGTCCTGGCGCAACAGCCGGCCCAGGGTCAGCAGGTCGTGACGGATATGCCCGAAGTAGTCCTCGTTGTGCCCGGCGCAGGCCGACTCCAGCAGGTAGCTGGCCACGCCGATAGCACCCAGGCGCTGCCGGGAACTGAAGGACTCGGGGAACGCCGAGGCAAAGCCGCCCACCACCAGGTCGGGCTTGAGGCTGTAGAGCACCTCTGCCGAGGGATATTGCCGGGCGATCACCGGTATGCCGTGGTAGTGCCCGTCGGCGCCGGCATCGTCGTCCAGGTAGGCCACGCCGATCAGCGACGGCCCGGCGCCCAGGGCCAGCAGCAGGTCGGCGCTGTGCTGGTTGAGGGCGACGATGCGTTGGGGCGGCGCGGCGATCTCCCAGCGCTGGCCGCAGTTTTCATAGGGGGTCGCCAGGGCTGGCGTGCCGGCCAGACCGAGCAGGAGGCCGAGCAGCGGGGCGATGGTGGTCGTTCTAGGCATCTGTCGCGCCTGCGTAAGGCGAGGGAATCAGCAGGTCCGCCACCGGCGCGCCTGCCAGTAGGTGTTCCTGCACCAGGCGCAGCACCTGGGCGTCATCGGCGACCCGGTACCAGCAGCCATCCGGGTGCACCGTCAACACTGGCCCCAGGTTGCAGGGGAACTGGCAGGCGGTACGGGTCAGCAGCACGCCACCGGGTGTCTCCATGTGCTCCAGGCGCAGCAGTTCTCGGCGCAGGGTTTTCCATAACGCCAGGGCGCCGCGCCGCACGCAGCGCGGGCCGGTGCAGAGGAACACCTGGCGGGCATGGGGCGGCACCCGCGACCAGTCCGGGTCGCTGGGCACCGCGTTGACCTTGTCGCAGGGCAGATGGCGCTCGCGCTGGTCGATGCTGGCGCAGGCCAGGGCCGCGTCCAGGCCGCGGCGGCCCAGGGCCTGGGCGGTGACCCACAGTTGCGGCGCTTGCGGGTGGGCGCGGGCCAGGCGCCCCAGTTCGTCGCGCAGCCAATCCAGGTAGGCGCTGTCGGAGCTGGGCTCCAGGTCCACCACCAGCAGCGCCGCGCCGTTCTCGTGCAAGGGCTCGTCAATGGCGGCCCAGAGGCTGTCGAAGCCGTCCAGGGTGTCGATCACCCGGGTGCCGGCGTCAATGCCCCGCAGCAGCGCAAGCTCGCGGCGAAACGCCTCGCCCAGGGCCCCGCTGTTCAGGCCGGGGCCGACGAACAGCACGCGTTGATAATCCTTGTGCATGGTCGTCGTCCTCAGAAGCGGTAGGTGTAGCGCAGCTCGGTGGTCAAGGGGCGCCCCAGGTTATCCACCCGCGGGTTGTTGCTGGCGATGCTGGTGCTGTAGTCGCGGTCGAAGAGGTTTTCCACCAGCAGGCTCAGGCGATGCTGCTGGGCCGGGTCGAGGTAGCGATAGGCATCGGCGTCGACCACCGAGTAGTGGCCGTAGTCGATCTGCTTAGGGCTGTCGATCTGGCCGATGTAGCGGATTGCCCCGCCCACGCCCCACATACGGTCCAGGGACTCGAAGCCCAGCCGCGAGCGGGCAAAGAAGCCGGGGATGTTGCTCAGGGTCACGCCGTTGCGCGACTGAACCAGGTTGCGGGTCATGTCCGCCGAGAGGGTCCATTGCGGGCTGAACTGCCAGCGCCCATCGACCTCGATGCCGCGGACCTTGATCCGTCCGTCGCCATTG
Organism: Pseudomonas sp. Os17; assembly: GCF_001547895.1. NCBI lineage: Bacteria > Pseudomonadati > Pseudomonadota > Gammaproteobacteria > Pseudomonadales > Pseudomonadaceae > Pseudomonas > Pseudomonas sp. Os17. The sequence goes on from NZ_AP014627.1 coordinate 2,434,856, forward strand.
ACCCAGTCGATGCCGTCGAGGGCGATCAGGTCGTCGATCTTGCGCTGGAACAGCGTGCCGCTGGCGTTGAAGTCGCCGGCCAGCAGGCTGCCCTTGTAGTCCAGGCCCAGCTCGGCATTCACGCTCTTTTCCGGCTTGAGCTGGCGGTTGCCCTTTTCATCCTCCTCATTGGCGAACAGTTGCTCGGCGTTGGGCAGCTTGAAGGCACTGCCGAACTGGCCGCGCAGTTGCCAGTGGGGTGAGAGGTCATACAGCGAGGTGAGCATGCCCACCGTGGCGCTTTCGCCGCCGCTGATCTTCTCGTGCCGCACGCCGATGCTCGGGTGCCAGTCGGGCAGGGCTGCCACGACCGGGCGCAACTGGGCGTAGAGGGCGTTGGCCTGGGCGCTGTTGTCGTCGATCTTGAGCACGTCGTCCTGGCCCTTGAACCACTGGTTGTCGCTGCCGAACACCAGCACATGGCCGCCGTCCAGTTCGGCCTTGCCCTCGGCCTGCAGACCCCAGTCGGTGAAGCCCCAGTAGTCGTTGTGGTTGATCACCTGGGTGGCGCCGCTGGTGGTGCTGTTGATGCGGGTGTAGCGGGTGTCCCAGTCGTTGACGTGGCCTTTGACGAAGTAGCTGAAGCGCTGGTCCAGGCGCTGCTCGAAGGTCGCGGTGGCGATCTGCTGGATGCGGTCGTTGGTGGTCTTCTTGTTGTTCAGCGGGCGGGCGAAATCCAGGTTGGCGTCGCTGTACTGGTAGAACAGCTCCAGCCGCGAGTCGTCGGCAAAGCCCTGGATCGCCTTGGCGCCGAAGGTGGTCACTTCATAGCCGCGTTTCTTGTCCCGGGTGCTGGGGCTGTAGGCGCTGTTGCGAAATGGCTGGTAGCCGTCGGAGACGTTGTGGCTGACATAGGCCAAGAGGCCCAGGTCGCCCAGGCCGTTGCTGACGATGCGTTCGGCGCGGGCATCGCCGCTTCTGCCCATGAAGCTGTCCAGGCCCAGGTTGACCTCGCCGGAGACGTCGCGGGTCTGCGGGCTGCGGGTGACGATGTTGATCACCCCGGACACCGCCTGGGTGCCGAACAGCAGGCTCTGGCCGCCCTTGAGCACCTCGATGCGCTCGATGGCGTTGGCCGGCAGGGTGTCCAAGTACAGGCCGCCGTACAGGCGGTTGTTCAGGCGCACGCCGTCCAGCAGGATCAGGGTGTCGTCGTTGCGCCCCCCCAGCAGGGAATAGGTGCCGTAGTCGAACGGGCCATTCTTGGGCGCCACGTATAGCCCGGGCACGTACATCTGCAGGACCCGGGTGATGTCGCTGCTGGGGCCGGCGCGTTCGATCTGCTGGCGATCGATGATCTCCAGCTTGCTGCCGTAGCGGGCCATTTCAGCCACGGCGGTGGACTCCACCGAAGGGGCAGAAATCGACTGCGGCTCCAGTGTCAGCGGCGTGTCGTCCGCCAGCAGCAGGGGGCTGAACAGGCAGCCGAGCAAGGCGCCGCATGGCGTGCGGCGACGCGTGGCCAAGGGGCGCACGCGGAAGGTGTCAGGTGTTGTCATTTTTGGTCTTCTCGAAAGTGTCTTCGGGAAGCACGCAGGAGAAGGTATCGGCCACGGGCACGCGACCTTACCGGCCCATGCCCGCCCACCGCAGGATTGCCAAACACAGGTTTCAGGCCGGTCTCCGGGCTGACGAGTGTGGCGGCATTCGCCTTCCCATACCTTGGGTACAGTGGCGTGTTGAATGCAGCACTCGCTTACCGTTGCGGGGGCAGCACCGGACTAGCCCTGAAGGGGCGCACCGGTTTCCCGTTTCACCTCATGCACGGCGGCATGAGGCACCTGAAACTGGACGGCATGTTACGCAGCAAAGCGGCGAGCTCCAAGCGGCAAGCTGCAAGATAAAAGCTGCGATCTAGAAGCTGTTGCTTGGAGCTTGCCGCTTGGAGCTTGCAGCTTGCACCGCCCTGACGGTGTCGCCGGGCTGCAATTGCAGGCGCTTGGCGGTCAGGCGGTCCACCAGCAGGCAACCGGACACCAGACGCCCGGGAGCGGCGGTGATGCGGCAGTTCTCCAGGCGCCGGTTGTGGATCAGCCACATCGGCGCCTGCGCGTCCGGAGTGCCCACCAGCAGGGGCAGGGTCTGGCTTTCACGCACGCTGCGGATCTTCGTCACCTCGGCCTCGATCAGCGGCCCGCCGTCGAAGATGTCGATGCAGCCCTGATGGTTGAAGCCTTCGTCCCGCAGGATGCTCACCGCCTGTTCGGTGCTGTGGTGGGCCTGGCCGATGGCGGCCTGGGCGTCGGGGCTGAGCAGGCAGGTGTACAGCGGCTGGCGCGGCATGAGTTCGGAGATGAAGGACTTGCCGCCCTGGCTGGACAGGCGATTGGCCTGCTGGAAGTCCATCTTGAAGAAGTGCCGCCCCAGGCTGTCCCAGAACGGCGAACGGCCCTGGCTGTCGAGCTGGCCCCGCAGCTCGGCCACCAGTTTGTCGCCGAACAGCTGCGGGTATTCGGCGACGAACAGCAGGCGCGCGGTGGACAGCAGGCGCCCGGTGTAGCCCTGGCGCTGGTCGTGGCGCAGGTACAGCGAGCAGAGCAGGGATTGCCCGGTCATCTCGTTGCACAGGAACAGGGTCGGAATCTCTTTGTCGATGCCCAGCTCCGGGGCGCGGCCGCGGGTGATGCCCAGCCGATAGTTGTAGCTGGGCTCGCGCAGGCCGATGGCGCCGCTCAGGGCACAGACGCCGATCACTTGCTGGTCGTCGTCCTCGAGCACGAACAGGTAGTCGGCATCGGCCCGTTCCACCTGGTTGGCGAAGGTGCGCTGGGCCCAGCGCAGCCGATGAGCCAGGCGCTCGGGATCGGTGGAGAGGTTGTTCAACTCGCGACAGCTGCCCTGCAGCAGCTTCAGCAGCGCTTGCAGATCGCTGACGCGCACCGGACGGACGATCATGGCACCGCTCCTTGGCGCTGCCGGGGGCAGCGGTAAAACCGGGGTCGGCTCATAACGCCACCCCGCGCACCGGCTCGCCCGGTGTCAATTGCAGGGCCTGGAACATCGAGTGATCCAGGCCGACCACGTCGCCTGGGGCTTCGTCGAGGGGCACGACAATCGCGCGAAAGCCCTGCAGCCGGTCGTTGCTCAGCAGCCAGTAGCGGCCCTGGCCGCTCTGCGGGCTCAGGTAACTGACCGCGACCCGGCTCTGAATGATCGAGCGTAGCTGGTTGTTGCGGGCCTGCAGGGTCGGGCCGGCATCGAACAGGTCGACGTACTGGGTGGGCGCGAAGCCTTCGTCGACGAGGATGTCGCAGGCCTCCCGGGCTGCTGGGTGAATGCGTCCGATGCAGTCCTGGGCCGGCTGCGGCAGCATCGGGATGTACAGCGGGTACTGGGGCATGAGTTCGGCGAGAAAGCCGCGGCCCTGCAAGGCGCACAGGCGTTCGGCCTCGACATAGGGCAGGTCGAAGAAGTGTTGGCCCACCGCTGCCCAGAAGGGCGATTGGCCGGCGGCGTCGCTGTAGCCGACGATCTCGCTGATGCAACTGTCGGCAAAGCGCCAGGGATGCGCGGCGATGAACAGCAGGCGCGCGCGGGAGGTCAGTTGCGCCTGGGGCGTGCCCGCCAGCGCCGGATCGACATGGAAGCTGCGCAGCAGGGTCTGTTCACTGAGGTCCTGGCACAGCGACAGGGTCGGCACGGCGTGTTCGATGTTCAGCTCTCGCGAGCTGCTGATGAAGGGGCGGTTGCGCAGGCTGTAGAAGGGCGTGGCAAAGCCGGCGGTGGCGAGGATGTCCGAGCAGCCGTGCAGTTGGCCGCTGTCCTGGTCCTCGAGCACTAGAAAGTAGTTTTCCGGACCCTGGCGGGCCTCGACCTTGGCGAAGGACGCCAGGGAGTCGAGGATCTTCTCCCGCAGGCAGGTTTCGTCATCCACCAGCGAAGTCACGCCCAGCAGGCGTGCGCCGGCCAGACGCAGCAATTGAGGCAGATCGGATAACGCCACCGGACGCAAGGCCAGCATGGGTGTACTCCTGTATCAAGGGCCGTTCGCCCGGGGCGAACATCGGCCAGACATCACTGTCGATGACCACGCAGTTGCACGGCCGCGGCATCCGGCGGCCGGTCCCCGGGCCGCTCTTGACGGCGGCTCTCGGGGGCGCGCTACGCCATCCGGCGCCGCGCTGGGGGCTTATGGCTTGAGCGGATCGGGCAGGGCCGCGGCGCTGCCCAGCTTGTTCAAAAGGAACAGGTAGACCAGCCCGGCGAGGATCCAGATGGCGCCGAGTTTCTGCGCGTCCACGCCCATGTTGTACATGATGGCGCAGACGATCACGAAGCCGATCACCGGGCAGATCAGGTGGCGGATCACCTGGCCGGACTTCTGCCGGCGCCAGTAGAAGTTGATCACCGTGATGTGCAGCAGCATGAAGCCACTCAGGGCGCCGAAGTTGACCAGCGACGTCAGGGTGTCCACCGAGTTGATGAACAGGTAGCAGATCAGCAGCGACAGCACCGCCACCAGGTAGATGCTGATGTGCGGGGTGTTGTGTTTCGGGTGCACCTTGGCCAGCACCTTGGGCAGCTTGCCGTCCCGCGCCATGCCGAACAGCAGGCGCGACACCGCGGCTTGCGAGGTGATGGCCACCGCCACGCCCCAGGCCAGCGCCGTGGCCACCCCGGTGAGGGTCGCCAGCCAGCTGCCGGCGGCCAGTTCGGCGATCTCGTAGAAGGCGGTGTCGGCGGACTTGAAGCCCATGCCGGCGGCCAGGTCCGTGGCGATCCAGGTCTGCACCACGAAGATCGCGCCCATCACCACCAGGGTGATCAGCGCGGCGCGACCGACGCTGCGGCCGGGATCGCCCTTGACCTCTTCGGCGAGCGTCGAGATGGCGTCGAAGCCGAGGAACGACAGCACCGCGATCGACACGCCCTGCATCAGCATGCCGAAGTGGAAGTGGTCCGGGCTGTACAGCGGCGCCAGGGTCAGCTGGCCGTTGCCGGCACCCCCGTGCAGGGCGTTCCAGGCGTAGAAAAGGAAGATCCCCAGGACCACCAGCTGCGCCAGCAGGAACAGGATGTTCATCCGCGCGGTAAAGGTGATGCCCCGCAGGTTGACGAAGGTGGCGCTGACCAGGAACGCCAGGATGAAGCCGACCTTGGGCACTTCCGGGTACAGGTGGTTGAGCGCCATGGCGGCATAGACGTAGAGCAGCGGCGGGATCAGCAGGTAGTCCAGCAGCATCAGCCAGCCGGCGAGAAAGCCGACATGCGGGTTGAGGCCGCGCTGGGCGTAGGAATACACCGAGCCGGCAATGGGAAAGGCGCGGGCCATGGCGCCGTAGCTCAGGGCGGTGAAGACCATCGCCACCATGCCGATGATGTACGCCAGGGGCACCATGCCCGGGGCTTCCTGGTTGACGTAGCCGTAGACCCCGAACGGGGCGATCGGGATCATGAAAATCATCCCGTAGACCACCAGGTCACGCAGGCTCAGCCCGCGCTTGAGTTCCTGTTTGTAGCCGAATTCTTCAATCTCCATGAAGCGGTTCTCCTTGTAGCCAATGTAAGTGGACGAAGTCGGCGCCGAGGGTCGTCATGGACACCTCGTGCGCCGGCTTGTGTTTGAACCTGGCAGGGTTAAAGACACACCACAGCTTGTTTTCTTGTTGTCGTTGCCGTCCGGCAAACGGTCTTGGTTGCGTTCAATCCTCTTGCTATCCGGGTTACAGCAGCGGTGCCAGGCGGTCGCTCCAGCACTGCACGGCCTCGGGGCTGCGCAGCAGATCGTTGCGCACCTCGATCAGCACCGATTCCAGGCCCCGGGCATCACCGTGCACCGGCACGGTCATGTCGCTCAAGGGGTCGATTTCATAAGGCTGGTTGCCCGCCACCTTTATCGGCAGGGTCCACAAACCTTCCAGTATTCGCGCGGCGTAGGCGGTGGCGTTGCCATACAGCACGCCGACTTCCAGCGAGCGCGGCTGGCTGTAGTAGATCGGCGTGAAGCTGTGGATCCCCACCACCCGCACTTCGCGGCCGGCGGCCAGGCGCCGGTCGATGATGCGCTGCAGACGCTGGTGAAACGGCGTGAACAGCTGCTGGCGGCGGTATTCGCGGGTCGCCTCGTCCAGGTGCTGGTTGCCCGGCACCTGATAGATCTCGCTCTGCAGCGGGATGCTGTCGGGGGCGTGGCGCGGCCGGTTGAGGTCGATCAGCAGGCGCGAATAGTTGGCCGCGATCAGGGTCGCGCCCAGGGCCTGGGACAGGCTCTGGGCCAGTTCCAGGGCGCCCGGGTCCCAGGCGATGTGCTCGCGGGCCGCCACCTTGTCCAGGCCCAGGTCGTGCAGGGGCGGTGGAATGTAGTGGCTGGCGTGCTCGCACACCAGGATCAGCGGATGCTCGGAGTCTTCCCGCAGCAGGCGGTAGGCCGGCTCGGTGTAGAAACCGTGCTCGGCGGATTTAGTACAGGTGTCCATAGTGCTCACAGAGTTCGGCAGCGGTCAGGTGCTCGGTCAGGGACACTTCCTTTTGTTTGACGGCGAAGTAGGTGCTCAGCAGCGGTTCCGGCAGAGCCTGCAGCAACTCCGTGTTGCTGCGCAGGTAATCCAGGGCCTGGGGCAGGCTGCCCGGCAGGGGCACGATGCCGCTGGCCAGGCGCTGTTCGGCGCTCAGCTCATCGGGGACCTTGTCGGTCACCGCGTTCAGCGCCAGCTTCTGTTCAATGCCCAGGCGTCCGGCGATCAGGATCACCGCCATGGCCAGGTGTGGCGAGGCGGTGGCGTCCAGGGCACGGAACTCCAGGTTGTACTGCGGCGCCAGTGGCTTGCCGCCGATGTCCACGGTGGGGCAGATGCGCAGAGAGGCTTCGCGGTTGCGCAGGCCCAGGCAAGCGTAGGAGGCGCTCCAGTGATGGGGCTGCAGGCGCTCGTAGGACAAGGGCGTCGGCGCGGTAAAGGCGCACAGCGCCGGCAGGTGCTTGAGCACCCCAGCGGCCCAGTGCTGGCCCAGCCGCGACAGGTCGTCACCGCTGACCGCCTGGGGATCGTAGAGCAGCGGGGTGCCGTCCAGGTCCTGCAGGCTCAGGTGCAGGTGCACGCCGTTGCACACCGCGTCGGCGGCGGTCTTGGGGGCGAAGCTGACCCGCTGCCCCAACTGCCGGGCAATTTCCCGGGTGATCTCGCGCACGTTCACCGCGCGGTCGGCGGCGGCCAGGCCTTGGGTCGGGCGGCAGGTGATCTCGTATTGCTGCTTGCCGTATTCGGGGAGGAACATTTCCGGCTCGACCCCGGCCGCGCGCAATGCCGACAGCAACCAGCCACCGAAGGCCGCGCCCTGGCGCTGGGCCTCCAGGGAGAAGGCCAGGTGCTCGCGCTGAGCGCTGCCGCTGTCGAGGTTGAACTCGTGCTCGAAGGCGGCGGTGATCTGGATGCCCAGTTCACGGTAACGTGCCACCTCGTTGCGCAGCAGGGTGCGCGGGCAGGCGGCCCAGGGCCGGCCATCGGTCTCGCAGATGTCGGCGTGAATGAAGTCCAGGGGCGCGGCCGTGGCATCCGGTCCGGCACCGACAGTGACCCGGCTGTCCAGGTCGGGAATCAGCCGCAGGTCGCCGTAGGCGCCCCAGGGGTTGTCCTCGGCGATCAGGTCCTGGGGCGTCAGCGCGCTGTTGGCCGGCACCCAGCCGCAGCCGCCGAGGCGGTAGCGCTCCAGCTCGTCGCTGGGAAAGGAACGGCCCCGGGTGACGCCGATCAGGTCGGTGGTGACGATGCTGGTCATGGCCACGGGCGTCAGGGCCTCGATGCCCTGGCCGCGGCTCATCCGCGGATCTCCCGCAGGCGGCCGAGCACGGTGTCGGTGTCGGTGATCCAGCAGTAGCCCTTGATCGCGTTGAGGCAGGCCTGGTGCCGGGCATCGCTGTAGGTGGCGCAGGCGTCCTCCACCAGGGTCACCAGGTAGCCGCGGTCGGCGGCGTCGCGCACCGCCATGTCCACGCACTGGTCGGTGACGATCCCGGCGACGATCAGGTGGCGGGTTTCCAGGTTGCGCAGCACGTAGTCGATGTTGGTGGAGTTGAACACCCCGGAGGAGGTCTTGGGCAGGACAATCTCGTTTTCCACCGGCGTCAGCTCGTCGATGATTGCCGCCTGGGGGCTGCCCTTGGGCAGGTGCATGTTCGACAGCTTGTGATCCAGGGAGCGGTCACGGCCGTCGGCGGTCAGGCTTTCGATAAGGGTGTGCAGCACGTTCTGCCGCGCTTCGCGTACCGCGGCCAGGAGGCGTTGCTGGTTGGGAATCACCTGTTGCCGGGCGCGCTGCAAAAAGGCTTGGCCCTCGGGCTCCTGCAAGTGCGGGTCGAACTGCGGCTCCAGCCACGCCCGCTGCATGTCCACCAGCAGCAGGGCGGTGTGATCGACAACGAAGGGCAGGTCCCGGGGCGAACGGTGGGGCAGGCTGAACATCCTTATTTTTCCTCCAGCACATGGGTATCGAATTGCGCCCGCAGGGCATCGATACCCTCCAGGCGTTGATCAAGATGGGCGCTGCGCGGGGTCAGGCAGGCGATCAGCGCCTCGACCTGGGCCAGCGCCGGCACCAGGGTGTCGAATGGCGACAGGGACTCCACCGGGGCGCTGATGATCAGGTCGGCCAGCTCGCGCAGCGGCGAGGCGTAGATGTCGGTGAACAGCACCACCCGGGCATGGCGCGCCTTGGCCGCGCTGGCCACCCGCAGGGCCTGGGACTGATAGCGGCGGTAGTCGAACAGCAGCACCAGGTCCTGGCGCTGGATATCGAACAGACGGTCCGGCAGTTGTGCATTGTCCTCCAGCAACAGGCAGCCGGGGCGCATCAGGCGCAGGTGGTTGAGCAGGTAGTGGGCGAGGAAGCTGCTGAAGCGTCCACCGAAGCAGTACACCGCGTGGCGGCTGTCCTGCAGCCAGTCCACGAGGACGCGCACGTCTTCGGGCTGGGTCAGGGCCTGGGTGTCCTGCAGGGCGCGCTGGCTGTCCGCCAGGTAGCGGCCCCAGGTGTCGCCCTGGGCCACTTGCGCCCGGGGGCGGAGCAGGGTGCTGGGGGACCGCAGGCGGTCGTCCATGTCACTGAGCAGGGCTTCCTGGAACTCGCCGTAGCCGCTGAAACCGAGCTTCTTCACCAGCCGCACTATGGTCGGGTCACTGACCCCGGCGTGTTCCGCCAGGCGCGACATCGGCCCCAGGCCGTTGCGCGGGTAGTGGTCGAGCAGCGCACGCACCACCTTGCGCTCCGCGGGTGTCAGGTCGAGGGCCGAGTCGGTGATCAGGTCTTTGAGAGAGGGCATCGGGTGCCTTGGAATGTGATGTCGGTTTTATTTCATGAAAAGGTGAAATTGATATTTATGTAATGGACGCTACATGTCTAGTGAAAAGTTGCTTGATAGCAAAATGCCCTGAAATGGGGCGTGGTTGGGGGCAGGGGGCAGGGGGCAGGGGGTTGGGGCAGTGGGGCGCTCTTGCAGTGGGTGGGATGGGGGGTACATCCGTTGCTGAGGGTGTGGCTGCTGGTGGTTTCGTCTTTAGGGGGCTGTGCCACGGGGTACATATCCGTTGCTGCGGGTGCGGCTACTTAGGGTTTCGCCCTTACGGCGACTCACTTTTGTCAAACGACACAAAAGTAAGCAAAAAGTCTTGCCCCTCCATACGGCCCCTCGCTGAGGCTCGGGGTGCCCGAGCTCCGGCATTGCTCCGGGGGCCCGCCGCCAACCGGCCATCCATGGCCGGGCGGCGGCTAGCTCGGCATCCCTGCCGAGCTGCCCCCTACGCAACGCCTGCGCTCGGCCTGCTGGGAAGGGGCCTGAAGATCAAGATCAAGATCAAAAGCCAACGCCAAAACCCAGGTGCGCAGGCTGGTTCCTTGTAGCCGCTGCCGCAGGCTGCGAACGAGCGCTAGCGCTCGCAAAACCAGGCGGCGCGGTGGTTCAGGAACAGTGGGTATGCAGGTTTAGCGTCTCCTACGGAGCCGTTCGCAGCCTGCGGCAGCGGCTACATGTAATGCGAACGGCGATGAAACAGGTTGGCCGGCAGGCCGCATTCAGATTTTGTTTTTGATCTGGCTTTTGATCTTCCTGCCCCTTTAGACACGATGGCCGAACGCAGGCATTGAGCCGTGGCTAACCCGGCAGGACGCCGGGTTAGCCGCACTGGGCCATGGATGGCCCATTGCGGCGGCCCACGGATCAATGCCTGCGTTCGGGCATGCCTCGCTATGCGAGGCACCGAGTGGAGGGGCAGGAGCCTTTGGTTACTTTGGGCTGGCCGGCATTCCGGGTTTCAAAGTGACTCGCTGTAAGAGCGAAACCCTAAGTGGCCGTGACCGCAGCAACGGATATGTACCCCGTCCCACTCGCTGTAAGAGCGAAACCCTAAGTAGCCGCACCCGCAGCAACGGATATGTACCCCGTCCCACTAGCTGAAAGAGCGCCCCCCAGGTGGCCGCACCCGCAGCAACGGATATGCCCCCCCATCCCACCTGCGCAAAAGGCACCCCCCCCATCACTGCCCCCACCTTTCACCCTGCCCGCGCTCACACTCGATCCCCAGTTCAATCAATTGTTCCAGAGGCACCGCCGGCGAGAAGAAATACCCCTGGGCACAGCCAATGCCAATGCTCCGCAGGATATCGATCTGCTCCTGGGTCTCGACCCCTTCGGCGGTCAGCGTCGCCTGGTACAGGCGGGCGCTTTCCTGGGCGATGGTGACCGCGGTGCGCATCCGTTCGTAATGCAGCAGCGAGATCATCGAGTGGTCGATCTTCACTTCCGCAAAGGGGTATTTGGCCAGAATGCTCAGCGCCGAATAGCCGGTGCCAAAGTCATCCAGGGACAGGGTCACGCCGTGGTCCTTGAGCAGGAGCATGTTGTGGGCCACTTGGCGGGTGTCCTGCAGCAGGGTGTTTTCGGTCAGTTCCAGGGCCAGGCGGTGGCCGGGCAGGCCGCTCTCCTTGAGGCGCCGTATCAGCAGCACGGCAAAGTTGGCATCGCTCAGGGTCGAGGCCGAGACGTTCACCGCCAGGGGCCCCGGCAAGCCGGCGTCGATGTAGCGCCGGGCATCGCGGATCACCGTTTCGATGGTCGCCCATTCGAAGGCATGCAGCAGGTCGTGATGGCGAATCACCTCCAGAATCAGCAGCGGGGAAATGCTCTCACCCTTTTCATCCCGGGCCCGCAGCAGCGCTTCGGCGCCGATCACCGTGCGCCGGCTCAGGCAGAACTTCGGCTGGTAGTGCAGAGGCGGGTGGTTGGAGCGGACCCATTCCAGCAGTTGCTGGCGGATGCGTTCGTTGTTCTGGGCCTGTTCGATCAGCGACTGGTGCAGGTAGCGCACCGGCTGGCGGCTGTCCTCCAGCGCCAGGCTGATGTTGCGCAAGGTGATGTTGGGGCTGCCGCCGGCGCAGGCATCGATCACGCAGAACTGCAGTGTGGGCGACAGCCCGCCGTCGCCGGGCAGGCTGGCCTGCAGGGTCATCTGCAGGGTGGCCAGCAGCGCCGACTCCTCGACCTGGTGGATGGAGCAGTCCGGCAGGGCCAGGGCCAGGCTCAGGTCGGAAAACATGAAGGGGCTGGGCTCGGTGGCGGCCTGCAGGACATGCCGGGCCGCTCCGTCCCTGAACTGCTGCGCCAGACCGACCAGCAACTGATCGGTCCAGTCGTGACCGTGGATGGCCACCAGATCCTTGAGGTTGCCGATCTTGATCACCAGCAGGGTGTGCTGCCCGAGCCTGTGCCCGTTGCGCTGCAGCAGTCGTTCCAGGTAGATGCTCAGGGCCCGGCGATTGGGCAGTTGCGTGGTCGAATCGGTCAGCGCCTGTTGCAGCAGACGCTGCTGCGCCTGCTGGTAGCGGGTCTCGCGGCGCAGCATGGCGAGGATCAGGATGATCAGCGGCAGGGAGAGCAGGGTCGAACTGATGCGCAGGGACAGCAACTGTGCGGTGACGGCGGAATCGACGCTGCCGAACCAGTCGATCAGCTGTATCGGCACAATGGCCGCGCCGATCCGCATCAGCACCACCGGGGTCATGTCCTTGAGGCGCAGGGACCGCAGGTTGCGCGACTCGAACCAGCGATGCAGCAGTACGCCGCCCAGGGTCATTATGCTGAAACTGAACAGGGCTTCGGCAAACAGTTCGGCGCCGGCAATCCAGAAGCGCGCCAGCGCCACCAGTGCCAGGCAGGTCAGGCCGCCCCACCAGCCGCCCAGCAAGCCGGCAAGAAACAGCATGTCGTTGCTCAGGAACACTTTCATCGGGGCTTGCATGAACTGCGAGGCCAGGGCGATCAACGCGACGTTGCTGGCACCGAGGATCGACCCCAGCAGCACTTTCTTCGACTGGATCAGGCGCTGGGCGTCCTCGCGCAGCATCAGCAGGGTGCTGAAGATCCCTACCATGGCCACGTATTGCAGGAGGATGATCGGCAGGAGCGACGTGTTGAGCGCCAGGTCGAGGGAGAGGTGCTCCCAGATACCGCTGTGCATGGTTGTCTAGGTGCCTGGTTGGATCGAAACGTGGAGGAGGGCTGGAGGATAAGATTGCGGTGCCTGGGTGGCCTATCAGCTGATTCTTTTTTTGGGGGGAGTTTATTCTTGATTTTTATGAGAGCTTTCCAGTGTTCGCCGTTGGTTTTTTCCCCGGTCATCGTGCTACAACCCCGCTTCAACCCCGCTTGTCCTGTGTCGAGATTGCCCCATTGCCGGCCACCCGCCTGACCCTGATCTGCCATGCCCGTACCGCCGCCCAGAAGCAGGCGCGCCTGCCCCTGGACGAAGCCCTGGACATCGACTGGCAGGCCCAGGCCCTGAGTCGGGCGGCAGCCTTCAAGCCCGGGCTGCGGGTGCTCTGCGGACCGGAGCAGCGCACCCGGCAGACCGCTGCGTTGTTCAGCGCCGCACCGCAGGTGCAGGAGGCCCTGCGCGACTGTGGTTTCGGCGCCTGGCAGGGGCTGCGCCTTGCCGAATTGCAAGCGCGAGAGCCCCAGGCCTTGCAGGCCTGGCTCGAAGACCCGCAGTGCGCGCCGCCGGGGGGAGAATCGCGGGTCCAATTGTGCCGGCGCGTGGCGCAGTGGCTGGAGCAGATGGCCCAGCAACCCGGGCACTGGCTGGCAGTGACCCATCCCATGGTGATCCGCGCCGCCATGCTCCAGGTGCTGCAGGCGCCCCTGAGCAGTTTCAACCTGCTGGACATCGAGCCTTTGGGCCGCCTCGACCTGAGCCACGCCGGGCGCTGGCGCCTGCGCCTGGATGGCCGTGACTGAGCACCGGGCCCGGCGGCGCATTTCTCGGTCGCGCCGCACCGCCCATACTGTCCCCAGGCTCAACAGCGAGAACCCGACCCCATGAAAACCCTTCTGGTCATCGGCATCGGTGCCGGCAACCCCGATTTCATCACCATCCAGGCGATCAAGGCGCTGAACCGCTGCGACCTGGTGTTTCTGATGGACAAGGGCCCGAGCAAGGATTCACTGCTCGATCTGCGCCGCGAGCTGTGCCAACGCTACCTCACCGAGCGCCCTTATCGCTTCGTCGAAGCACAGACGCCCGAGCGTCAGCGTGGCGACGTGGACTACCCGGCCAGCGTGCAGGCGCTGAACCGTGACAAGCAGCGGATCTTCGAACGCCTGATCAACGAGGAACTGGAACCGGGGCAGACCGGGGCCTTCCTGGTCTGGGGCGATCCCGGACTGTATGACAGCACTCTGCGCATCCTGGAGCAGATCCTGGCCAGTGGCGCGGCGCAGTTCGACTATCAGGTGATCCCCGGCATCACCAGCGTCCAGGCCCTGGCTGCCCAGCACAAGGTGCCGCTCAGCCGCATCGGCCGCTCACTGGAAATCACCACCGGCCGCCGTCTGGCGGCGGGGCAGGCCGGAACGGCCGACAGCCGGGTGGTGATGCTGGATGCCGAGGATGCCTATTGCCAACTGCGCAATCAGGATCTGGACATCTACTGGGGCGCCTACCTGGGCACCGCGGACGAGATCCTCATTTCCGGGCGGCTCGACGAGGTCGCCGACCAGATCCAGCGGGTCCGGCGCCAGGCGCGGGAGACCCATGGCTGGATCATGGACACCTACCTGCTGCGTAAACCGGAGCCCTAGTCGCCGGCCTGGCAGCGCATCCTGGGCCGCCAAGCCGCCAAGCCGCCAAGCCGCCAAGCCGCCAAGCCGGCGACCGCTACAGCGGGCGGTGCCCAGCGTTGCCGGCGAAGGGCCGTGGCGTGCGCTCATCGCGCCTGCTTCGACGGCGGGATGTGGCGGTGAACATGCACCGTTGTGCGGCGAATGTCGGGTTGTTCAACGAAAATGCACGGTGTCGGGGCGCTGGCAGAGGCACGGGAACGCAGGCGCAGGGTTTTTGTAAGTATTTGTCGCATAAACACAATTTGCCGCTTCAGAGCCGCTCTAGACTGCTGGCCACTTCGATTTGCCCATAATCGAAACCAGCCAATAAAAGTCTCCGTCTCCTGGAGTTATAAATGAACAAGTTTGCGCTGTTTGGTGCCCTGGCACTGTCGCTGTTTTCCTTCACCGCTTCGGCCGACGAGGCCAAGCCGATCCGTATCGGCATCGAAGCCGGCTACCCGCCGTTCTCGATGAAGACCCCCGACGGCAAGCTCACCGGTTTCGACGTGGACCTGGGCGACGCCCTGTGCGAGCAGATGAAAGTCAAATGCACCTGGGTCGAGCAGGAGTTCGATGGCCTGATCCCGGCGCTGAAGGTGAAGAAGATCGACGCCATCCTGTCGTCCATGACCATCACCGACGACCGCAAGAAGAACGTCGATTTCACCATCAAGTACTACCACACCCCGGCGCGCTTCGTGATGAAGGCCGGCACCGCCATCAAGGACCCGCTGACCGAGCTCAAGGGCAAGAAAGTCGGCGTGCTGCGTGCCAGTACCCACGACCGCTTCGCCACCGAAGTGCTGGTGCCGGCGGGCATCGACCTGGTGCGCTACGGCTCCCAGCAGGAAGCCAACCTGGACATGGTCTCCGGTCGTGTCGATGCGCTGCTGGCCGACTCGGTCAACCTCAATGACGGCTTCCTGAAAACCGACGCCGGCAAGGGCTTCGCCTTCGTCGGTCCCGAGTACAACGATCCGAAGTACTTCGGTGGCGGTGCCGGCATTGCCGTGCGCAAGGGCGACAAGGAGCTGGCGGAGAAATTCAACAGCGCCATCACCGAGATCCGCGCCAACGGCAAGTACAAGCAAGTGCAAGACAAGTACTTCGATTTCGACGTCTACGGCGAGTAAGCCGTCGGCTCGATACATGAGGTAAAAAAAGGTGGCGGCCGCAACTCGGTCGCCACCTTTTTTCTGCGCGGCTGTTTTATTCTGCACCGCGCTTTTTCTTGAACCCTGGAGCCAGCATGCAACGCATCGACCATTCCCTGCCCTGGGGCCACCTGGGCACCCAGCGCCAGCTCAGCGTGTTCCGCTTTGGCAGCGGCACGCGCAAGGTGTACATCCAGGCCAGCCTGCACGCCGATGAATTGCCGGGCATGCGCACCGCCTGGGAGCTCAAGCAGCGTCTGGCCGAGCTGGAACGCCAGGGCCGCCTTGAGGGGGTGATCGAGTTGGTTCCGGTGGCCAACCCCATCGGCCTGGATCAGCAGGTGCAGGGCAGCCACCTGGGGCGTTTCGAACTGGGCAGCGGCAAGAACTTCAACCGCGCCTTCGTCGAGCTCAGCGGCCCGGTGGGCGACCTGATCGGCAAGCAGCTGGGCAGCGATGCCAGCGCCAATATCGCCTTGATCCGCGGCGCCATGCTCCAGGTGCTGGACGAACTGCCGCCGCCGGCCTCGCAACTGGAGGCCTTGCACCGATTGCTGCTGCGCCATGCCTGTGACGCCGATATCACCCTGGATCTGCACTGCGATTTCGAAGCGGCGATCCACCTCTACGCCTTGCCCCAGCACTGGCCGCAGTGGCAGTCCCTGGCGGCGCGGCTCAAGGCCGGGGTGGCGCTGCTCTGTGAAGACTCCGGCGGCAGCTCCTTCGACGAGTCCTGTTCCGCGCCCTGGCTGCGCCTGGCTCGGGATTTTCCCCGGGCGGCCATTCCCCCGGCCAACCTGGCCACCACCCTGGAGCTGGGCAGCATGGGCGACACCCGGGTCGAGCAGGCCCGGGCCAATGCCGAGGCCATCCTCGGCTTTCTCGCCGAACAGGGCCTGATCAGCGGCGACTGGCCCGCCGCGCCGCAACGGTGCTGCGAAGGCATGCCCTTCGAAGGCACCGAATACCTGTTTGCCCCGCACCATGGCGTGGTCAGCTTCCTGCGCGAGGCCGGCGAGTGGGTGGAGCGCGGCGATGCCCTGTTCGAAGTGGTCGACCCGCTGCACGACACCGTCAGCACCGTGCGGGCCGGCACCAGCGGCGTGCTCTTTGCCCTGGACCGCGGACGCTACACCCAGCCGGGCATCTGGTTGGCCAAGGTGGCCGGCCGCGAGGCGATTCGCGCCGGCAAACTGATCAACGACTGAGCCGCCAGGGGCGAGGCCGATGAGGCACGGGCACTGGCTGGCCAGGGAAAGCGGCGGTGGGTTAGCCCTCGACGCGCCAGCGTGCCCTTCGCCGGCTAGCCGGTTCCTGCACTAGAGGTGTCCGTGTCGCGAGTGTCCCAGTCTATCCGCCTGCTGTTCGCCCTGTGCCTGCTGGCGGCCACCTTCAATCACCTGAGCGCCGCAATGGACCACGGGTTGCTCTGGGACTATGGCTATGGCGTCGACACGCCCCTGGCCAGCCGGGCGTTCTGGGGTTCCCTGAGCTTTTTCGACCCGCTGGCGGCGTTGCTGCTGTGGCTGCGCCCGCGCTGGGGGTTGCTGCTGACCCTGGCGATCATCGTGCTGGATGTCGTGCACAACAGCTTTTATGTGGCGGCCCACGGCCAGTGGCTGGAAACCTTCTACCTGTCCCAGGTGGGGTTCGGGCTGGCGGTGCTGGTGCTGCTGCCTTTGGCCTGGCGGGGGCTGGCGCTGCCCGACAGATGAACCTGCGGGCCCGGCGATGCTAGGCTCCGGCACTGATTTTCTGACCATCCCTCAAGCACAAGGAGCCGCACATGATCCGCAACCTGGCGCTATTGCTCGCCTTGGCCGCGCCCCTGGCCCACGCCGAACCGACGCTGCGCGACGATCTGCCGTTGCGCTACCTGGAGCAGGCCCCCGCGGACACCCGCAACCAGCCGCTGGTGATCTTCCTGCATGGCTACGGCAGCAACGAGGCCGACCTGTTCGGCCTGCATGAGCGCCTGCCGACGACCTACACCTACCTTTCGGCCAGGGCGCCGCAGACCCTGGAGCAGGGCAGTTACCAGTGGTTCCAGCGCAAGGGCCAGGGCGCCTATGACGGCGTGACCGAGGAACTGGCCGGCAGCGCCGAGCTGATTGGCCAGTTTGTCCGCGGCGCGGTGGCCAAGTATCACACCCAGCCGGACAAGGTGGTGCTGGTGGGGTTCAGCCAGGGCGCGGTCATGGCCTATGAAGTGGGGCTGCGTCATCCGCAGTCGGTGCGCGGCATTGCCGCCCTGAGCGGGAAGATCCTGCCGCTGCTGGCCGGCCAGGTGAAAGACAGCCCGGACCTGCAGCGCCTGGGCATCTTCATCGGCCACGGCACCGACGATCGGCGCCTGCCCTACAGCGACGGGGAGCAGGCCAATCGCCTGCTCCGTGGAGCCTCGCTGCAACCGCAGTTCCATGCCTACCCGGGATTGGGGCACAGCATCAGCGAAGCCGAGATCGAAGACCTCAAGGCTTGGCTGCAGGGGCTCAACCCCTGAGCCGAAGCGGGTTTTACTGACCGAGGATCTGCTTCATCAGCGCTGCATGGCCGGCCTTGTCGGCGGCCCGGGAAATCACCTGCACCACCGCCATGCGCGAGCCGGAACCGGCGATCAGGGTCGAGTTCAGGGTCTGGCCGCCGCCCTGGGTCGCGGTGCTGTCGATCTGCCGCACCCCCAGGCCCTTGAGGGTCATGCTCTTTTCACTCTGCTTGCTGAAGTCCGGCAGGGCGGCGGCCTGTTGCGAGAGAAAACTGCTGACCGCGGCATCGAGAAAGGCGCTGTCGTTGTCCTTGACCTGGGCCGCATTGGGAATGTTGTTCTGCGCGGCGATCACCACGGTGCGGGTGGTGGCGTTGGAATACAAAGTGCCGCTGGCGCCCGCGGTGCCATCGGCCTCGCTGCCGGCCGGCAGGGCCGAGGCGCTGAAGCCCTTGGGCAGGGTGAAGGCCAGCTTGCCGCCAAGCATCGAGACCTTTTCCCCGGGCGCCTGCTTGGCCGTGGACTTGCCGGCCGCGAGCGCGTTCAGCGCACCGAAGCCCGCCACCGCGGCGAACACCAGGACCAGGGCTTTTCTAGCGAAGGATGACATGCACAATCTCCGGGCATGGGATCAGGGGGGGGCGCATCATCCCATGGTCGTCACAGAAGGCTCCAGAAGGATTTTTCGTGGTGGACCAATGACCGCCAGCTGTTTCGGTTCTTGAGGTTCATAAGACACCGAAGAGTGGCAATCGGGCCTCGACTTCTCGCTGGGCTGGTTACGTATCGACCGGCCATGTGCCGCGCCGAACCATCTCTTTGACTCGATCTGCACCGTTGGCGCGGACTAAAAGCTCCAGCCTGGCCTTTTCGATGTCCTCCGCGCTCCAGAGCTCGGTTGCCATCGTGGCTTTTTCGTGGGACCAGCCATTGTCGTAGTGACGTACCACATATTGCTGCTGGTATTCCCACATGGCGGTGCCAGGAATCGGGGTCACGATAAACGGGTTTGCATAGGCCATGCCTGCGCCCATTAGGCTCACCGCGTAGTCGGTGGTTCTTTCGATCAATTCCAGGCTTTCGATAAAGGGCTTGGCGCCCGCAGTGGCGGGCGGATTGACAAAACCCAGCATGAAACCGCCAGTGACTTGAATGCCGTGCTCAGTGAATATCTCGATGAGTTCAAAGGTAGCTTGCTGAATGGCGTTGAAGCGCGACTTGTTGGAGTTGATCAGGCTTTCCTCGTTGGCACTTTCCACCGCAAGGTAAATGTTGTAGCAGCCGTTTTCGGCAATCGAGCGGATGAACTGCCGGGCTGTCAGTCCGCCCTTGATCGCGGCGATGACGTTGCGGTACTGCGGATTTTTCAGTTCCTGATCATCCAGCTCAGCGAGGAAACGCTCGCCTTTGTGCAGCAGCACCAGATTGAACAGGCTCAGGCCACCTTCTTCGACCCAGGGCAAGTTGTGCTTTTTCAGCAGGCGCCCCACTTCCATGGCGTACAGCGGATCGTGCATCAGATGGTCGTCCTCGATCAGTACCTCGGTCACGCCCTGATTGACCAGATCCGCCAGGTGCAGGTCGAACCAATCCAGTCCCAAGGCACGCCATGGGCCGTTGATCTTGGGGATGTAGCAGAAGTTGCAGTTCACGTTGCAGCCGATGGTGGAGAAGATCTGCGCCCAGGCGCCGTGTTTGTGCACCCGAGCGCCAGAGGAGTGATAGGGCTGCAGATAGTGGTTCATGTTCAGGAAACTGAAGTCGGGCAAGGGCATGACCCCGAGACGCTCCTCCAGACCCTGGCGGCTAGGCACAATGCTCAAGTAGTTGGATTTGCGCGAAGGGCGAACCAGTTGTCCCTGCTGGCCACGATAGGCAACCCCCGGAACTGCATGAATGTCGGCGCCGCCATGGCTCAAGGCGTCGAGCAACAGGGTAAAGGCACGGTCGGCCTCATTGATCAGGACAAAATCAAATGCCGAGTCCAGCAGCGCGTTCTGCCAATCGCCGCTGGAGTGCGCGCCTCCAGTCACCAGTACCAGGTTGGGATCGATGGACTTGACCAGATCCGCCAGCGCCCGAGCGTTACCCCATTGCACGGTGTAGTTGCACTGGATACCGACGATATCGGGCTGCGCAGTCTCGATGATGGTGCGCATCTGCTCATCGCTCAGGCCGTAGCGCAGCAAGTGTCCCTGATCGACTTGCACCAGGGGAGACTCCTGTTCCCAGCCAGCGAAGGGGGCGTCGATGATCTGTACGTCGTACCCCGCGCGCCTGGCCACTGTGGCGATACGCAGCAGGCCGATGGGAGTACCTGCACGCTTCATCACCTCAAAGGTATCGATGCCGATTTGGGTGAATGCGCTGTCTTTCGGTGCCGGTTCGACCAAGCGCGTGTAGGGCGGAACGAATAACAGCACTCTTGGGGCTTCGCCATGGGAGCGGCGGCGTGTGGCGCTATGGCTGGTCGTTCGGGAGGGGAGCCCCAGATGCTGCAGGGTCGCTCTGGTGGGGGCTACCGAAAAAAACGGGCCGGTACGATCGAGCCTCTCAGCCCCTTGGGAGGCAATCAGATGCATTTTTTGAGTTCCTTGTTGGTACAGAGAATCAGGCGCCGGAGGTGCGTCGACGTGAGGTAGCGATCACCGCTCCAGCGATGATGAGTAGCGCCGGTATGAGCAGGATCGGGTTGGCGTGGGTTTGGCCGACCAGGATCAGCAACAGGGTGGAAAACAGTGGGGCGAGATAGGAAAGAGCGCCGAGACTCGCCAGGTTGCCGTGTTTGGTCGCGTGATCCCATGCAAAGAATGCCAGGCCAACCGGGCCCAGCCCGAGGCCGATGATCGCCGCCCATTGCCCGTAGTCAGGCTGAACCGTGGTTTCGAACGCCAGGTGACAAAGCGCTCCGGCCACGGCCACCAGGCCGCAGATTGCCCCGATGATGCTGCTGGGAACGTTGCTGAAGCGTCGATTGATCACCGAGTAACCCGACCAGACCAAGGCACAGAGCAAGGCAGCCGCATAGCCAGCGATCGGCATGCTGGCCACGCCGGACTGTGAGCGTTGCTGCATGATGAACGCCGTACCGGCGAGCCCCAGGAGTGCTCCCAGCAGTTGTCGCGGGCGCAGTCGCTGGCCGCCACTGACACCGGCCAGCAAGACGATCAGCAGGGGCCAGAGGTAGGCAATCAGGCTGGCCTCGGCCGGGGGGGCGGCCTTGAGGGCGAAGAAATACAGCGCGTGATAGCCGAAGATTCCCAGAAAGCCTGTGGCCCACACCTTCCATGGCTGACGCCAGCCTTGAAAGCCCTCAGCACCGCGCAGCCCGAGAATGAACAGGCTGGCCAGAAAGGCTACGGCAAAGCTCAAAGCCAGCAACTCAAAAGGCGGGATGCCTGACGTCAGGGTGGTGAGCAAGGCCAGGCAGGACCACAGAAACACGGCAATCACCCCAATGGCGGTTGCCGAGGCGGCGGATCTTGAGGCCGAGAGCGTTTTGGTAGGCGTCGTTGCTTGTGTCATGGGTCCCGCCCGATGAGCGTTTCGAAGCGGGGATGATAGGAAGGACGATCGGTCGGGTATTGGCGTGTGCTGCCTAATACTTGTTCCAGGCTGCACGTTTTCAGCCGGTTCTGATGCACCTTCGGGCTGATGCGGGGGTCAGGTTGCGGTTCTTTTTCAGTGCGTGATTCAAGGCGCTCTGATCGGCATAACCCACTCGATGGGCAATCTCCGTGATCGACAGTCGTGTGTCGCGTAGCAGGTCCATGGCCAGGTCCAGGCGCAGGCGGGTGATATGGGCAAAAGGCGTGGTTTTCAGGTGCTGCTCGAAGAGTATGTACAAGCGTCGTTCGCTGGTGCCTGAAATTCGGGCTATTTCAGAGGCGGTCAGATGAGTGTCCAGGTTGTTTTCGATATGGGTCAGGGCCCGTGCCAGGGTGAATTGTCCGTGGTCAGGGGTGTGGCTGTGGGGCTGGACCAGGGCCGACATCAGCAAGGTACTCCAGGATTGAGCCACCTCAGGTGAGTTGGTCAGCAATGGAACGCTGCGGGTTGCGTAGTCAAGCAGGTGGCGAATCTCCGGTCTTACCGGAAAGAAGCTTTTTTCGTTGAGTCGCTTGATGGTTTCAGCTTCGAACTTTTGGGTACGGGGCGATGAAAGCGGTACATCAAGAACCAGGAAAGTGTTGGCGGTGCTGGCGGAAAAGGTATGAGGGCAACCTGCCGGGATGATCACGCCCTGGCTCCAGTCGACTTTGCCGCCACGGCCATCGACCTCTATCTCCATGGCGCCAGATTGCGGCAGCACGATCTGGTGATAATCGTGGTCATGCAGCTCAACCTGGCCGGAGTAGGATCGCAAGGCCAATGAAGCCTTTGGGGTTTCTATGTTGCTCATCACGCTCTTCCATAAGACAGACAACGCATGATGCATGAGTGCTCGAGTTCGGCGCCAGTCTCTGAATACCGAGGCCTTATGCCGGTTTATTTGCGCTTCAATGATGTTGCCTGGCAACGCTACCGATCGTGTTTCGCGCCAACAGGCGCTTGCTCAAACCCAGCACCAGCATCGACACCGCCACTGCCAATCCAAAGGCGAGCATTCCCACCGCGGGCAGGGCCAGGGCCAGTACCAGGCAGAACGCCGCAAAGGAATACAGGCCGGTGGTCAAGGAGCGCAACAGCACGGTGGTGAAGGCCACGCCGTGGCTCTGGTGGGAGAACACCGCCAGCACGCTGCCGAGCACCGGAAACACCGCGAGCATGCCGCTCCAGCGTTCGCCAACGGTGCTGGCCAGCAGGGTGACCGCCAGGGTCAGCAAGGCCCCGGCAAGCATCCGGTAAGGCAGTTTGTCGGAGCGCTGCGCGGGGGCGGCGGGCACAGCGCTCACCCGGGGAAACAGGCGCGGCGCCAGGAGCAGGGCGCTGGCGGCGCAGGCCACGGACAAGCCCAGTGAGGCCGGCACCTGGGTAATGGCTGCGGCCAGCACGGCCCAGACCAGCGTGGCCACGGCCAGGGCCCCGGGCCAGGAAAGACGCTGTGCGGCATGGGTGTAGGCGACGCTGAAGGCGATCATCGCCAGCAACGCCGAGAGGGCGGCCCCCGCCGCGTGGGTGGCGAAGGCCGTGCCTTGCTCCAGCGCCAGAAACAGCAGGATCGGTCCCACCACCACCGGAAACCCCGCCAGCCAGCCGGCGACATTCGGTCCCCAGCGCCTGCTCGCCAGGGAGATCAACCAGAGGAATCCGGGAACCGTCAGCAGTTTTAACAGCAGCATGCGTGCACTCAGTGGATGAACGGTGCGCCACGCTAGCATCCAGCGCGGCATTTGGCGCGTATCTGCTGGCAGGGAGGCGGTCGGGAGTGAAGTGCGGCGTCGCTTTTTCTTGTACAGCGAAAAGCTTTTGAATCGATTAAATGCTGTTTTGTACAAGTATTAAGGCGTTTAAGGCGTTTTTTATCGATAAAAATTGTACAAAAATTAATTTGTCGTATAGGTTTTTAAGGGTGAAATGTGCCGATGCCTGCTCAGTCCTTTCAGGAGCAGTCGCTCGCTCTTCACGCTTTTGGGGCTCCGAGGTCAGGCCCGGGTGGAACCGGGGCTGGGTCAGTTGTGTGGTCGGCCACCTCGGGGCTCTTTTTTTTCCTTGGCACGTGCAAGGAATTGCCCGCCTCGCCAGCTTTTCGGAACCCATGCGCCATGCACGATCCTCTTTCTCAGCACTTTCACGGCATTCTCCAGGGCTTGGGTGAAGACCCCTCGCGCGAGGGCCTGCGGGACACCCCGCAGCGGGCGGCAAAGGCCTTGCGCTATCTGTGTCACGGTTACGACACCCGCCTTGACGAGTTGGTCAACGGCGCGCTGTTCAGCTCCAGCAGCGACGAGATGGTGATTGTCCAGGACATCGAGCTGTATTCCCTGTGCGAACACCACCTGCTGCCCTTCATCGGTCAGGCCCATGTGGCTTACATCCCCACCGGCAAGGTGCTGGGGCTGTCCAAGGTGGCGCGGATCGTCGACATGTACGCGCGGCGCCTGCAGATCCAGGAGAACCTCACCCGGCAGATCGCCGAGGCGATCCAGGAAGTGACCCGGGCCGCCGGGGTGGCGGTGGTCATCCAGGCGCGGCACATGTGCATGATGATGCGCGGGGTGGAGAAGCAGAACTCCATGATGAACACCTCGGTGATGCTCGGGGCCTTTCGCGACTGCAGCAGCACCCGCCAGGAGTTTCTCCAATTGCTGCCCAGGCGTTCCTGAATGAACCGCGCCGGACGTGTTCCGTTGAGGCGCTGGTTGTGGCTGCTGGTGCTGCTCAGCGCCACGGCCAGCGCCGACTGGCAGGCGTCGCTGCCCGAGGCCCGGCTGCTGGGCAGTGGCGAGTTCAGCTGGTTCGGCTTCAAGGTCTACCACGCGCGGCTCTGGGGCAGGGCGTTGCCGCTGACGGACGACAGCCCCTTCGCCCTGGAGCTGACCTATCGGCGCACGATCCGCCGCGACGAGCTGGTGCAGACCAGCCTCGACGAGATCCAACGCTTGTCCGGCAGCGCGGTCAGCCCGGCGCAACTCAAGGATTGGCAGGCGCAGATGCAGCGTGCCTTCGTCGATGTCGAACCGGGCCAGCGCATCACCGGGGTGTTTCTGCCGGGACGCGGGGTGGAGTTCTTTGTCGACCAGCACTTGCAGTACAGGGTGGAGGACGAGGCCTTCGCCCGCGCGTTCTTCGCCATCTGGCTCGACCCGCGCACGCGCAATCCGCAGCTGCGCGCACAACTGCTGGGCCAATAGCCGGCGCAGCACAGGAGATGTGCCATGTTCAAGAAATACCTGCTGTTGCTGTGCCTGGGCCTGGTCGCCTGCAGCGACACCGACGTCAAGCAGTACCGCGAGCAGAAACCCGAGCTGGAACTGCGCCAGTTCTTCACTGGCCGGGTCGAGGCCTGGGGCCTGTTTCAGAAGCGCTCCGGCGAGGTGATCAAACGCTTCCATGTGCAGATCGACAGCCGCAGCGAGGGCGAGAAATTCATCATGCACGAGGACTTCACCTACAGCGACGGCACCCGCCAGACCCGGGTCTGGACCCTGGTCCCGGCGGGGCCTGGACTGTGGCGCGGCACCGCCGACGATGTGGTCGGCGAGGCCCTGGGCGAGGTGTCCGGCAATGCCCTGCGCTGGCGCTACGTGCTCAACCTGCCGGTGGACGGCAAGACCTACCAGGTGCACTTCGACGACTGGATGTACCTGTTGGACGAAAACACCCTGGCCAATCGCTCCTACATGACCAAGTTCGGCTTCGAGCTGGGGCAGGTCAGCCTGTTCTTCCGCCGCCAGCCCAACTGACGGCGCTCGACCCGTGCCTCAGGACGGGTCGTCGAGAAAGCGTCCGCGATGCTCGGGTCTCGGCAGCAGGCACACCTCATTCCGGCCGAACCAGCGGTAGCGATTGCCAGCGATCCGGTCGTAGGCCCAGTCCCGCAGCGGCCGCGGGATCCAGCGCAGCAGGCGCAGCCAGCGCCAGGGTGTGGGCAGTTGTGCCATCAGGCGGATAAAGGCCTCGGAACGTTGGGACAGGCCTCGGTCTTCGATCAGCAGCACCGTGTCGAACTGATCCGTGGGCTGGCCGAACCACTTCAGCAAGGCCTGGCCCTGGGGCGATTGCATCGACGCCAGCTTGATCCGCCGCTGGCGGTCGT
Source organism: Pseudomonas sp. Os17 (assembly GCF_001547895.1). Classification (NCBI taxonomy): domain Bacteria; kingdom Pseudomonadati; phylum Pseudomonadota; class Gammaproteobacteria; order Pseudomonadales; family Pseudomonadaceae; genus Pseudomonas; species Pseudomonas sp. Os17. The sequence continues at coordinate 2,460,319 of NZ_AP014627.1, forward strand.
GGCGGATCACGAACTGCACCGAGGCATTGCACAGCTTGCACACCCCGTCGAACAGCAGGACCCGGTCGCCGGGGTGCAGGAAGGGGGGCAGGGTGTCGGGGCGGGGATCGGTCGCAGGGCTGTTCACGGGGGCCACCTTGGGCGTGCTATCGAAGCCTGCGGCAGGGGCCGCCAGGCGCTGCAAAGGCAGCAGCATACGCCCCTTCAAGGTCAATATTCAGGCTTGGGTGCCCGGGCTGAAACCTCTAAGCTGGGCTCTTGCTCCAATCCGTCGTGGAAATCCCCGTGAAATTCAGCCTGCCGAAAATCGCCACAGCGCCCTTTTGTCCGCCGGAAGTGGCGGGTTCCGTATCCGTCGATCCCCGTGCCTCGTTGTTCAAGCGCCTGCTGCGCTTTGCCGGCCCCGGGCTGCTGATCTCCATCGGCTACATGGACCCCGGCAACTGGGCCACGGCCATCGAGGCCGGCTCGCGCTATGGCTACAACCTGCTGTTCGTGGTGCTGCTGGCGAGCCTGGCCGGCATGGCGGTGCAATGCCTGTGCTCGCGCCTGGGCATTGCCACGGGGCGCGATCTGGCGCAGCTGTGCCGGGAGCGCTACAGCCGCCGTTCGGCCCGGGCCCAATGGCTGGCGGCCGAGGTGTCGATCATCGCCACCGACCTTGCCGAAGTGCTGGGCTGCGCCCTGGCGTTCCACCTGTTGCTGGGGGTGTCGCTGAGCACCGGGATCGTCATCACCGCCTTTGACACCTTGCTGGTGCTGGCCTTGCAGAACCGCGGTTTTCGCCGGCTGGAGGCGATCATGCTGGCGCTGGTGGCGACCATCGGCGTGTGTTTCTTCATTGAACTGCTGCTGATCAAACCCTATTGGCCGGACGTGGCCCGGGGCTTCACCCCGTCGCTCTCGGCCATCAGCGACGCCGCACCGCTGTACCTGGCGATTGGCATCCTCGGCGCCACGGTGATGCCCCACAACCTCTACCTGCACACCTCGGTGGTGCAGACCCGCTTGATCGGCCAGGACCGGGCCAGCCGCGCCGACGCCATCAAGCTGGCGCGCATCGACACCATCGGCTCCCTGGCCCTGGCGCTGCTGGTGAACGCGGCGATCCTGATCCTCGCCGCCGCGGCCTTCCACAACACCGGCCACAGCGACGTGGTGGAGATCCAGGATGCCTACCATCTGCTCGATCCGCTGGTGGGCGGGGCCCTGGCCAGCGTGCTGTTCGGCGTGGCGCTGCTGGCCTCGGGGCAGAGCTCGACCTTCACCGGGACCATTGCCGGGCAGGTGATCATGGAGGGTTACCTGAACCTGCGGATTCCCTGCTGGCAACGGCGCCTGATCACCCGCGGGCTGGCGCTGATCCCGGCGTTCATCGGTGTCTGGCTGCTGGGCGACGGCGCCGTGGGCCAGTTGCTGGTGCTGAGCCAGGTGGTGCTCAGCCTGCAGTTGCCGTTCGCCCTGTACCCGCTGATCCGCATGACCAACGACCGGCGCCTGATGGGCGAATTCGTCAACCGCTGGCCAACCCGGATCCTCGCCTGGAGCCTGTTTGCCATCATCAGCGCCGCCAACGCCTGGCTGATTGCCCAACTCTTCCTGTAGGAGCCCGGCTTGCCGGCGAAGAGGCCGCTGAGTCTTGTGCAGGTCTTGCCGACGCTTTCGCTGGCAAGCCAGCTCCTACGTGGGAATGCGATGGTCCTGTAGGAGCCGGCTTGCCGGCGAAGGGGCCGCTGAGTCTTGTGCAGGTCTTGCCGACGCCTTCGCTGGCAAGCCAGCTCCTACGGGGGAATGCGATGGTCTTGTAGGAGCCGGCTTGCCGGCGAAGAGGCCGCTGAGTCTTGTGCAGGTCTTGCCGACGCCTTCGCTGGCAAGCCAGCTCCTACGGGGGAATGCGATGGTCTTGTAGGAGCCGGCTTGCCGGCGAAGAGGCCGCTGAGTCTTGTGCAGGTCTTGCCGACGCCTTCGCTGGCAAGCCAGCTCCTACGGTTACGGGGCGGGTGCGCGGGTGGCGGTGGCGCTAGCGATCCCAATAGGGCTCCGGGCCGAATTTCTCGACGAAGAAGTCGATCACGGTGCGCACTTTCACTGACAGCCGTCGGCTACCGGGCCACAGGGCGGCGATCTGTTGCGGTTCGAGGCTGGTGGCCACTTCGAAGCCTTCGAACAGCGCCACCAGACGGCCCTGGTGCAGGGCCTCGCCAATCAGCCAGGAAGGAAACATCACCAGCCCCAGGCCCTGTTCGGCGGCCTGGGTCAGGGTGTCGGCGTGGTTGCCGGTCAGCGGGCCCTTGACGCTGTAGGGCGTCCAGTCGCCCCGGCCCTGGCGGAAGAACCAGCGTTGCTGGCCGGTTTCGCCCTTGTAGGCCAGGCACTGGTGCTGGTGCAGCTGCTGCGGGTGGTGCGGTGTGCCATGCCGGGCCAGGTAGGCCGGGCTGGCCGCCACCCGGTAGCGCTGCGGGGCCAGCAGGCGGGCCTGCATCGAGGAGTCTTCCAGGGTGCCGATGCGAAACAGCAGGTCGGTGCCGTCCTGCAAGGGGTCGATGTAGTTGTCGGTCTGCTGGATCTCCAGTTGCAGCTTGGGGTAGCGGCCCAGCAGCTCGCCAAGCCAGGGCGACAGGTGACGCTGGCCGAACACCACCGGGGCGTTGATCCGCACCAGCCCGGCCGGTTCGTCCTGCTGTTCCTGCAGCGCCTGTTCGGCTTCTTCCCACTGCGCCAGCACCCGCCGCGCATGATGGCCCAGCAGGCGCCCGGCCTCGGTGGGGCTGACGGCGCGGGTGTGGCGATAGAGCAACTGCTGGCCCAGGGCCTGTTCCATCAGCTGGATCTGCCGCGAGATGGACGAGGGCGCCAGCCCCTCGCGGCGTGCCACGGACGAGAAACTGCCCTGGTCGAGCACCGCGATGAACAGGCGCAGGGCCTTGAAACCGAGATCGTTGAAGCCTTGCATGGGAGCGTCCTGCTGTGCGTTTTGCGCAAAAGAGTTGTCGGCATGCTGGCATTTATCGCAAAGCTCGTGCAATCGATAATGCCGGCCATTCCTTGATGTCGAGCAGGTGTCGCATGTCCTCTGAAGCTCTAGATACACCGCTGCCGAAGCCGATGGCGGGCGCCGCGCCCGCTGCCGGCTGGCAGCGCCTGATACTGTTGCCGCTGGTGATCCTGGCCGGCATGGGCCTGTCGGTGGAGGCCGGCTTGCTCGGCCCGCTGGGCGCCCAGGTCGGGCATCTGTGGGCCACCCTGAGCATCTTCGGCGTGGGCGCGGCGCTGCTGTTGCTGCTGTTGTTGTTCAGCGGCCCGCAGCCGGGGCCGGCCCTGAGCCAGCTGCCGCGCTGGCAGCTGCTCGGCGGGGTGCTGGGGCCGATCTACGTGGTGGTGCTGACCCTGGCCACGCCCCATATCGGTATTGCCATGACCATGATCGCGATCCTCTCAGGGCAAGTGGGCAAGAGCGTGCTGATCGACCATTACGGCTGGTTCGGCAGCGCACGCAAGCCGGTCAATGGCGAACGCTGGCTGGCCCTGGTGCTGATTGTCGTGGCCCTGATCCTGATTGCCCGAGGTTGAACATGAACCTGATTCTATTGTTGGTGCTGGTGGTGGCTGCGGGTGCGGTGCTCAGTGTGCAGGCGGCGATCAATGGCCGCCTGGGAGAAAGCGTCGGGGTGCTGCGCAGCAGCCTGCTGACCTTTGCCGTGGGCGCCTTGATCACCGGTCTGTTGATCGTGTTTTTCCAGCCGCCCCAGGCCATGACGTTGCTTCAGGCGCCGAAATGGCAACTGACCGGCGCGCTGTTCGGCGTGGTCTACATGCTGGTGATGGTCGGCGCGGTGCCGCGGGTGGGCACCGCGGTGGCCACGGTGGCGGTGATTCTCGGGCAGTTGGGCATGGGCATGCTGATCGACAACTTCGGCTGGTTCGGCAACCCGGCCATCGAGCTGTCCTCCAGCCGCCTGCTGGCAATGCTGTGCCTGGCCCTGGCGCTGCTGTTCATGTACCGCAGCAATGCGCGGCCATAAGCCATAAGCCATAAGCCATAAGCCGCAAGCCGCAAGCTTGAAGCTTGAAGCTGGCGGCTTGCAGCTTATGAGCGAAGCGAATCCTCCAGCACTTCGATCCAGTGGCGGACCGGGGTGCGGCCGGCGCCATCGAGGTGGGTCTGGCAGCCGATATTGGCGGTGACGATAAGCTCCGGCCCGCCGCTTTCCAGGGCCCGCAGCTTGTCGTCCCGCAGTTGCCGCGCCAGCGCCGGCTGGGTCAGTGAATAGGTGCCCGCCGAGCCGCAGCACAGGTGGCTGTCGGGCACCGCGGTGAGGTTGAAGCCCAGGCGCTGCAGCAGGCTTTCCACGGCGCCGCCGAGCTTCTGCGCGTGCTGCAGGGTACAGGGGCAATGGAAGGCCAGACGCTGTTCGCTGTGGGCGCCGAGCTGTTCCACGGGTTCGTTGTGCAGCACCTCCACCAGGTCCCGGGCCAGGGCGCTGACCTGCCGGGCCTTGTCGCGGTAGGCCGGGTCGTGGGCCAGCAGCTGCTGGTACTCCTTGATGAAGGCGCCACAGCCGCTGGCGGTCTGGATGATCGCCTCGGCGCCCTGTTGCAGGTGCGGCCACCAGGCGTCGATGTTGCGTCGGGCGCGCCGCAGGCCGGCTACCTGGGCGTCCAGGTGATAGTCCACGGCGCCGCAGCAGCCGGCCTCGGCGACCGGCTGCACGCTGATGCCCAGGCGATCCAGGACCCGCGCCGCCGCGGCATTGGTGTTGGGCGACAACCCCGGCTGCACGCAGCCTTCGAGTAACAGCACGCGCCGCGAATGGCGCGGGGCGGGGCGCGGCTTGGCGCTGGGCAACTGGCGCGGCAGCTTGTCCTGCAGCGCCTGGGGCAGCAGCGGACGCAGGCGGCTGCCGCTGTTGATCAGGGCCTTGAACAGCCGCGGGTTGGCGCTAAGGGCTCGCAGCCCGCGGCGCAGCAGCTGCTGGCCGACGGGCCGGGGCAGGGCGGCATCGACCACGGCGCGGCCGATGTCCAGCAGGTTGTGGTAGTCGACCCCGGACGGGCAGGTGCTCTCGCAGTTGCGGCACGACAGGCAGCGGTCCAGGTGCTGCTGGGCCTGGGCGGTGGCCGGGGCGCCTTCGAGCACCTGCTTGATCAGGTAGATGCGCCCCCGCGGGCCGTTCAGCTCGTCGCCCAGCAACTGGTAGGTGGGGCAGGTGGCGTTGCAGAAGCCGCAATGCACGCAGTTGCGCAGGATGCGCTCGGCTTCGGCGGCCCGGGGCAGTTGCCGGGCCTCGGGGCTGAGGGTGGTCTGCATGGTCTAGAACTCCGCGTAGAGTCGGCCGGGGTTGAAGATCCCTTGCGGGTCCAGCTGCGCCTTGAGCCGCTGGTGGTAATGCAGCAGGGTCGGCGCCAGGGGCTGGAACGGGCTGTCCTGCAGGCCGTGGCTGTAGCAGCTGGCGTGGCCGCCGACGGCGCTGACGGCGGCGCGGATCTCGGCGGCCGTGGCCTCGGTCTTCAGCCAGCGCTGGGCGCCGCCCCAGTCCAGCAGTTGTTCGCCGGGCAGTGCCAGCAGCGGCGTGTTGTGCGGCAGCGACAGGCGCCACAGCGGCAGGCCGGGGTTGAAGAAGTCCAGCTGCTGTTCATTGAGCTGGCTCCAGTAGCCCGAATCCAGAGGCTCGCCGCCCAGGCGCTCATGGGCCGCCGCCACCGAGCCTTCGCCGCCTTCCAGGCGCAGGTGCAGGCGCTCGCCGTCATGGCAGGCGGCGCTGATCGGCAAGGGCTGCTGGCCCCATTCGGCCAGTTGCGCGAGGGCGCGCCGGCGGTCCATTTCCAGGCTCAGGCTCAGGCATTGCCGGGGCTTGGGCAGGACCTTCAACGAGACTTCGGTGATCAGCCCCAGGCAGCCGAAGCTGCCGGCCATCAGCCGCGACAGGTCGTAACCGGCGACGTTCTTCATCACCTCGCCGCCAAAGCGCAGGTGCTGGCCGCCGCCGCTGATGATCCGGGTGCCGAGGACGAAATCCCGTACCGCGCCGGCCCAGGGTCGACGCGGCCCGGACAGGCCACTGGCGAGCATGCCGCCCAGGGTCGCGCCGGCGCCGAAGGACGGCGGCTCGCAGGGCAGCATCTGCCCGGCGGCGTCCAGGGTGGCGTGCAATTCACTGAGCGGAGTGCCGGCCCGGGCACTGATCACCAGCTCCGTGGGGTCATAGCTGACGATGCCGCGATGGCTGCGGGTGTCGAGGATTTCCCCGGCGCACTCGCGGCCGAGAAAGGCCTTGCTGTTGGAGCCCTGGATGCGCAGCGGCGTATGGCTCTGCAGGGCGTCGCGCACCTGTTCCAGCCACGCCTCGGTGGCATCGAAATCGCTGTCCGTGCTCATCAGAACCGCTCCAGTTCGGGGAAGGGCAGTTGCCCGTGATGGATGTGCATGGCGCCGAATTCCGCGCAGCGTTGCAGGGTCGGGATGTTCTTCCCGGGGTTGAGCAGGCCGCCGGGGTCGAAGGCCGCCTTGATGGCGTGGAACAGGTGCAGTTCGTGGTGGTTGAACTGGGCGCACATCTGGTTGATTTTTTCCCGGCCCACGCCGTGTTCGCCGGTGATGCTGCCACCCACCGCCACGCACAGTTCGAGGATCTTGCCGCCCAGGGCCTCGGCCCGTTGCAGCTCGCCGGGCTGGTTGGCGTCGAACAGGATCAGCGGGTGCATGTTGCCGTCGCCGGCATGGAACACATTGGCCACCCGCAGCTGGTGCTCCTCGGCCAGGCGGGCGATGCCCCGCAGCACCCCCGGCAACTGCCGGCGGGGAATGGTGCCGTCCATGCAGTAGTAGTCCGGCGCCAGGCGCCCCACCGCCGGGAAGGCGTTCTTGCGCCCGGCCCAGAAGCGCACGCGCTCGGCTTCGTCGCGGGCCAGGCGCACCTCGCTGGCGCCGGCGCGTTCCAGCACCTGGCGCACCCGCTCGCAGTCGTCATGCACATCAGCCTCAACCCCGTCCAGTTCGCACAGCAGGATGGCTTCGGCGTCCACCGGGTAGCCGGCGTGGATGAAGTCCTCGGCGGCGCGGATCGCCAGGTTGTCCATCATCTCCAGGCCGCCGGGGATGATCCCTGCGGCAATGATCTCGGCCACGGCGCGGCCGGCGGCTTCCACCGAATCGAAGGCCGCCAGCAGCACCTTGGCGATCTGCGGCTTGGGCAGCAGCTTGACCGTGACTTCGGTGATCACCCCCAGCAGGCCCTCGGAGCCGGTGAACAGCGCCAGCAGGTCGAAGCCCGGCGAATCTAGGGCGTCGCTGCCCAGGGTCAGGGGCTGGCCCTCGACGCTGAGCATCTGGACCTTGAGCAGGTTGTGCACGGTCAGGCCGTATTTCAGGCAGTGCACGCCGCCGGCGTTTTCCGCGACGTTGCCGCCAATCGAACAGGCGATCTGCGAAGACGGGTCGGGGGCGTAGTACAGGCCGAAGGGCGCGGCGGCCTGGGAGATGGCCAGGTTGCGCACCCCGGGCTGGAGCCTGGCACAACGCGCGGCGGGGTCGATCTGCAGGATGTCCTTGAAGCGCGCCATCACCAGCAACAGGCCGTTCTCCAGGGGCAGGGCGCCGCCGGACAGGCCGGTGCCGGCGCCCCGGGCCACCACCGGCACGCGGTGCGCATGGCAGATCTGCAGGATGCGCTGCACCTGGTCCAGGTGCCGGGGCAGGGCCACCAGCATCGGCGTGCTGCGGTAGGCGCTGAGGCCATCGCACTCGTAGGGCTTGAGCTGCTGCTCCTGGTCCAGCAGCTCGAGCTCCGGAAGCTGTTGGCGCAGCACCTGGATCAGGGCCTGGCGGTCGACCTCGGGCAGGGCGCCGTCGAGGCGTTCGTCGTAGAGCATGGTCATGGCGGCGAAGGACCTTGAGTGATTTTTATCAGGTCGCGACAGCGCTATCAGCGGGTCTGGTGTCCGTCCGTCTGCGCTGGCGCTGGCTGCACCACTTTAGTCGCTTGTGGCCGGGTAAGCGCAGCGGATTGACCTAACCTTTCCAAGTACTCGAACCCTGCGCTGTGCGCTGCCGTTTCAGGTGCTGCGCTGATCGAGTCTCATCCGAAAGAGGAACCCAGCCATGTCCAATGAAACCTGTGCCTGTCCGGCTTGCACCTGCAAGCTCGGCGCCCACCCGATTGTCCGTCACGGTAAGCACTACTGCTGTCAGGCGTGCGCCGATCACCACGCCCACGGTGAACCTTGTGCCTCCACCGACGGCTGCAAATGCGCCAAGGGCGCCCACGGCTGAAGCGGGCAGGGCGGGTGGAGCCACAGGGCCCCACCCGCATCGGCGGCGCCTAGACCGAAGGGCGCCAGGTGACGTTCTCGATGCCGAACTTCTCGGCCATGGGCTTGCTGGTTTTCTTTACCCGTTCCCGGCCGAAGCGGCCGATGCGTCCGACACCGGCATCGCAACTGGCCCAGTGCCAGGCCTCGGCGTTGTCCATCTTGTCCTGGCGGATGATGAAGGACTTGGGCGCGCCGTGAAGGGTGTATTCGATGACGAAAAGTTTTGCGTTGTTCATAGAGCCGTTCTTCCTCCCTGTGATTCTTGAGTGATCCTGCGGGCACCAAAAAATTCACTTTGATTGTCCGACTCTGGCGCCAACGGTCGTTGCCCGGGCGTGGACCGGCCCAAGGCCGGGGCGATGCCGCCGGGCCCCTGAAAGCTGCCTGTTCCCGGTGCGCTTTCCGGCGGCTGGCGGGCGCTGCAGACGCTGGTTACCATGGGCCCCCGCCGACCCGTTGCGAGCTTGTCATGGCCCTGGCCACCCCTCCCGATCTGAGCGATCCCGCGATCCCCGTGCAACCCCTGGCTCGCACCTATCCGCGCGGGTTGTTCATCGAGCCCCACGAACACGCCTGGGGCCAGTTGCTGTACGCCATGAGCGGAGTGATGTGGGTCGAGACGCCCACCGAGGCCCTGGTAGTGCCGCCGCAGCGGGCCGTGTGGCTGCCGCCCGGGGTACGGCACGGGATTCGCGTGGTCAGCGACTTGCAGATGCGCAATATCTACTTGCGTCCGTCCCTGGCGGCGACCCTGGACCCCAGCGTCCAGGTGCTGCAGGTGGACAACCTGCTGCGGGAGCTGATCGTGCGCCTGGTGGAGCTCGACCCGCCGCAGCCGGAGTACTACGAGGCGCTGGTCGCGCTGGCTTTGCTGGAGCTGCAACGGGCCCGCCGCTCGCTGCTGAAGATCGCCCTGCCGGACGCTTCCGACCGGCGCCTGAGCAGCCTGTGCCAAGCGGTGATGGCGGCACCGTCCCTGGCCATTTCCTTTGAACAGCACGCCGACGCGGCAGGGGCCAGCGTGCGCACCCTGGCGCGGCTGTTCAAGGAACAGTTGGGCCTGGGCTTTGCCGAATGGCGGCGCCAGGTGCAACTGGCCACCGCTGCCGCGGAGCTGATCCAGGGGGTACCGGTGAGCCGCATTGCCCTCGAACTGGGCTATTCCCCCAGCAGCTTCAGCGACATGTTCCGTCGCGAACTGGGTGTCGCACCTTCCCAGTACGCCAGCGCCAACCTGGGGTAGCGGCGCCTGCCCAGCGTGCCCTTCGGTCCCGTTCGCAGCCTGCGGCAGCGGCTACACAAACCGCGAGCCCTCGGCAACCTTGTAGCCGCTGACGAGCCTGCGAGGCTGCGCCCGCCGACGCCGTCGGCGCAAAGGCCCATCATCCTTCACTGAAACAACGCGGCGGCCGCCCAGCGTGCCCTTCGGGCCCGTTCGCAGCCTGCGGCAGCGGCTACAGGTTACGGTCTTGGCCGAAATCCTGAAGCACTTGGCCGATGCCGCTAGCGCTCGCCACCTAGACTTTGTCGCACACGCCACATCACCCCGGCACGGACGCCACGGCTTCTGGAGCGCCACATGAATTACCTGATCTCCCTGGCCGCCGGCCTGCTGGTCGGCCTGCTTTACGGCGCCTTGCAGGTGCGTTCCCCGGCGCCGCCGGCGATTGCCCTGGTGGGCCTGCTGGGCATGCTCGGCGGTGAGCAGTTGTGGCCGCTGGGGCGCCAGCTGTTGAGCAGTTGGCTGTCCTGAACACGCGCTTTTTTTACCCCTGACCCATGGAACCGACGATGAAAGCACTGCAATTTTCCGCTACCGGCGACCTCGCTGCCCTGCACGTGGTGGACCTTCCCACGCCGCTGCCGGGCGCCGGCCAGGTGCTGGTGCGCATCCAGGCCGCTGGCCTCAACCCCAGCGACGTGAAGAACGTGCTCGGACGCTTTCCCTACACCACGCTGCCGCGGATTCCCGGGCGGGATTTCGCCGGGGTGGTGGAGCAGGGGCCGGCCGAGCTGATCGGCCAGGAGGTCTGGGGCACCGGCAAGGAGCTGGGTTTTTTCGCCGACGGCAGCCATGCCCAGTACGTGGTGCTGTCCGCCCAGGGCGTGGCCCGCAAGCCACGGCACCTGAGCTTTGCCCAGGCCGCGAGCCTCGGGGTGCCGTACACCACCGCCTGGGATGCCCTGGAGCGCAGCGGCGTGACGGCCGGTACGCGGCTGCTGGTGATCGGCGGCGGTGCAGTGGCCACGGCGGCCCTGGCCCTGGCCAAGGTGCGCGGGGCCCGGGTGCTGGCGGCGGCGCGGCGGGCCGAGCAGGTCCAGGCACTTGAAACGCTGGGCTATCCGACCCTGCACCTGCAACAGCCGGAAACCCTGGCGGCCCAGGTGGCCGAGGTGTATGCCGACGGCGCCGAGGTGATCTTCGACACCACCGGCTTCTGGCTGCCGGCGGCAGTGCCGGCCCTGGCCACCTTTGGCCGCATCGCCATCATTGCTGCGCCGGTGGACGGGCATGTGCAACTGCCGGCCCTGGCCCTGTACCGCAAGGGCGGCTCGGTGGTGGGGATCAACTCGCTGTTGTATGGCGTAGAGGCGTGCGCGGCGATGCTGGAGCAGTTCGGCCGCTACTTCGATGAAGGCCTGCTGCCGCTGCCGGAAGGCTTGGTCGAATCACCCCTGGAGCAGGGGCTGGAGCGCTACGCCGAAGTGAACCAGGGGCGTGGCGAGAAAGTCATCCTCATCCCCTGAGCGCCCACGCTGCAGCTGCGCCCCGTAGGAGCTGGCTTGCCAGCGAAGAGGCCCCTGAGAGCGCCTTCGCCGGCAAGCCGGCTCCTACGGGTTTGGGGGGTGGGTGGTCAGGCTTCGGGGACGCCTGTTTCCCAGGCCGACCAGTTGTTGAGAATGTCCTGCACCAGCGGATTGCCGGCCCGGTAGAGGTTCTCCAGGGCCGGGACAAAGCCGCCCTGGTCGGCGTACTTGAGCAGGTTGTCCACTTCACTGGCCCCCGGCGCCGGGCGGTCGAAGTCGGAGCCGGCGCGCAGTACCGCCAGACGCTGGATGTCCACCAGGCCCTCGCGGCTGGCCCGCAGCAAGGCTTCGTAGGTGGAGTTGTCTTCCTGCTGGGTGGTGCAGTAGGTGCCTTTGTTGTCGGTCAGCAGGCGGGTCCAGACCTCGGCCCGTTCGCTGAGGCGAGTGCCGGAAAACCAGGTGTTGCCGGCCAGGGTGTCGCAGCGGGTCACCACCGGCGGCTGGTTGGCCGGGGCCTTGGGGTATTTCAGGCGCCAGGCCGCCGATTGCGGGCTTTCGCTCAAGCTCACCCGCTGGCTCAGGGCGAAGGCCTTGGCTTGCAGTTTCGGGTTCAGCTCAAAGACCTCGGTCTTGTAGTCCAGGGGCGGTTTTTCGTTCGGCCCCTTGGTGTTGATCCCCAGGTAGCCGGTGGGCCAGTCCTTGGGCGCATCCCGGGAGTCGATTTCCCACTGGGTGCCGAACTCCACCAGGTAATGAGCCCAGGCGGCGGTGCCGATGGTGCCGTGGTGCGGGCTGATGCCGGCGATCCCGGCAATCAGGAAATAGCTTTTGCGCAGGTCGAACTTCGGCGACAGGGCCAGGGCCAGGGTCGACGCCGCGGCATTGGTCTGGCCCATGCCGGTGGTCAACAGGCACACCTCCCGGTCGTTGCAACGAATGACCGGATACTCCGCCGCCAGCCCCGGCACGCGGATCTCGCGCTTGAGCTCCAGGCGCTCGATCCAGTGCTGCGCTTCCGGCGCGAACATGCTGATCAGCACCACCTTGGGCCTGATTGGTGCCTCGCCGGCCCAGGCCCCGCTGACCATCAGCGCGCTCAAACCCAAGACCCACGAAACGGTTTTAATCCCACGCATACAACCTCCTTCATCTTCAGAAATATCAAGCCTCAAGCTACAAGCCTCAAGCTACAAACAGACGGCGCTTGCCGCTTGCCGCTCAAAGCTTGCCGCTGCCTCTAGAACTGATACCCGACCCCCGCGTAATAGCCCCAGCCGTTGGAGCGGGCGCGAAACTCGCCATCGCCAAAATTCAGCACGCTGCCGTCCTCCCAGTTGCCGCCGTTGTGGAAGTAGCGGCCCACCAGGGTGAAGCGCAGGTGAGTGAAGGCGTACAGCAGCACGTTGGTGGCCACCGTGGCATTGGCGGTGCGCGCCGGGTTGTCCTGGTGCAGGTCGGAGCCGAAATCGAAATTGGTGAAGCCGATGTAGGTCAGCGAGGCGCCGTTGCTGAAGGTGTCGATGGGCACGATGTATTTCAGCTGGGCGCGGTAGCCGTCCCAGGAATATTCGTTGCTGGCGCCGTAGTTTTCCCACTGGTAGCGGCCGTAGAAGTTGGCCGAGAGGTTGACCCGCGAATGGGTGTCGATGTCGGTGCCCAGGCCGCTGTACAGGGTGTTGGCGCGGTTGGCGGTGCGGCTGCCGTGGTCGTAGATCCAGTCGAAGGCCACATACCACTCCTTGAACGGGCCGATGGCCAGGCTGCGGCCGGCCAGGTAATCGATGGAGATCCGCGGTTCGTGCTCCATGAACAGCGGCGAGCCGTGGTCCCAGATGCCCTTGTCGTGGCTGTTGCCGATGTCGAGGATCTTCGGCAGGTCGATGTAGCCGTACAGCTCGAAGGGACCCTTGCGCCCGAAGTATTCGTACTCCAGGTAGACGTCGTCCGCCGGGCGCGGGCCGAAGCTGATGTCCTTGCTGCCGATCAGCATCAGGTCCTGGTTGTACCAGTCGGACAGGTAGGCGCCTTTTTTGCCCGGTTGCACATCGGCGCTCAGGCTTTCGCCCTGGGCGGAGTCGTCCATGGGGGCGGCGGGGGGCTGGGCCAAGGCGCTGGGTAGTCCGGTAACGCTGGCCAGCCATATCGAAACGGCCAAGGCGCGGCGGGCCGCGTGGCGTCGCAGAGGGTTGTGCATGAAAGTCCCTGTTCCCGTTGTGTGAAGTCCCTGGTGTTCGCTCTCCGCGGTGGAAATTGGCGAACACCCACAAAATTACCACTCGCAAACGTTTGCATAGGGCGTACCAAGTTGAAATAACCCTTGAATGCAAAAGTTCCGAACAGCCCGGGAAAGGCGGGGCGTGGTGAGTGCGGCCCCGGGGTGAGGACAGCAGGGCGCAGCCCCGTCAGAACCTGGGGAGCGAATCGGATTGGCTATTACCTATGGGAATACAAAGGGCGGTATTTTCTATTATCCAGTAATGACGACCCTGGCTAGGATCCGGACTCGCTGGCGGCCGTTTGCTGCGGCCCCGGCGCCCCAACCATCGACACCGAGGGATCGTCATGCACCATTTTGCGCCCTGTACCCGGGAGCAGATCCAGCTGTTGGATCAGTCCGACCCGCTGGCCTTCTGTCGCCAGCGTTTTACCTTGCCGCAACACAAGGTCTACCTCGACGGCAACTCCCTGGGGGCGATGCCGGCCCACGTGCCGGCGCGCCTGGAGCAGGTGCTCAAGGTGGAGTGGGCCCAGGGCCTGATCAACTCCTGGAACGACGCCGACTGGTACCCCGCGCCGCAGCGCACCGGGGCGCGCATCGCCGGACTGATCGGGGCCCAGGGGCACGAAGTGATAGTGGCCGATTCCACCTCGATCAACCTGTTCAAGGTGCTGGTGGCGGCCCTGCGCATGCAGCCGTCGCGCCGGGTGATCCTGGCGGAAAACGGCAACTTTCCCACCGACGTGTACATCGCCCAGGGCGTCGCGGAGCTGACCGGCTGCCGGCTGCAGTGCGTTGACCCGGAGCAGATCCTCGACGCCCTCAGCGACCAGGTGGCGATCCTCTCCCTGACTCACGTCAACTACAAGACCGGCCGCCGCTACGACATGGCGGCGATCACCGCGCGGGCCCATGAGCTGGGTGTGCTGGTGGTCTGGGACCTGTGCCACTCGGCCGGTGCCATGCCAGTGGAGCTGAACGCGGCCGGCGCGGATTTCGCCGTGGGCTGCGGCTACAAGTACCTCAATGGCGGCCCCGGCGCGCCGGCCTTTGTGTTTGTCGCCGAGCGTCACATCGCCCAAGTGCGCCAGCCGCTGACCGGTTGGCACGGGCACGCCAAGCCCTTCGATTTCAGCCATGACTACCAGCCGCACCCGAGCCTCGACCGGATGCTGGTGGGTACCGCGCCCCAGTTGGGTGTGCTGGCCCTGGAAGCGGCGCTGGAGGTGTTCGACGGCGTCGACCTGCACGCCTTGCGCAGCAAGAGCCTGGCCTTGTCCGAGCTGTTCATCCGCCTGTGTGACGAGCAACTGGCCGGGTTGGGCGTGCAGTTGCAGACCCCGCGCGATGCCGAGCAGCGCGGCAGCCAGGTGTCGCTGAGCCACCCCCAGGCCTACCCGGTGATGCAGGCCCTGATCGCCCGGGGCATCGTCGGCGACTTCCGCGCGCCGGACCTCCTGCGTTTCGGTTTTGCCCCGCTGTACAACCGCTTTGAAGACATCTGGGCCTGCGTCGGCGCGCTGCGGGAGATCCTCGTCAGCGAGGAGTGGAACCAGCCGCAGTTCCTGGCCCGCAAAGCGGTGACCTGAACCCCGTGCCCAGCCTTGGAGCAAGAGTGTCATGACAAAAACAATACGCACCTTCAAACAAGTGGCAGACCGTGAACAAGGACTCAAGCAAAGCCTGAGCAGCGGCCAGCTGTCGATGATCGCCATCGGCGGGGCGATCGGCACCGGGCTGTTCCTGGGCAGCAGTTTCGCCATCGGCTTTGCCGGCCCCAGCGTGCTGGTGAGCTACGCCATCGGCGCGGTGATCGCGCTGCTGCTGATGGGCTGTCTGGCGGAAATGACCGTGCGCCATCCGACGTCCGGCTCGTTCGGTTCGTTCGCCGAATTCTATGTGGCGCCCTGGTTCGGCTTTGCCATCCGCTACGCCTACTGGGCCTCCATCGTGTTTGCCGTGGGCACGGAAATCACCGCCGCGGCGATGTACATGAAGTACTGGTACCCGGACGTCCCCGGCGGTTACTGGATGCTGGGTTTCTCCCTGGCGCTGATCCTGGCCAACGCCTTCAGCGTCAAGGTGTTCGGCGGCATCGAGTATGTGTTCTCGCTGCTCAAGCTGTGCGCCATCCTGGTGTTCATCCTGCTCGGGGCCTGGGTGGTGTACGGCGCGACGCCCGGCTCGGGCATCGGTTTTGCCAACTACAGCAACGACGGCGGCTTCTTTCCCCATGGCGCCTGGGGCACCTGGGTGGCGGTGATCGTGGCCTTCTTCAGTTACTTGAGCATCGAGATGATCGCCGTGGCCGCGGGCGAGGCCAAGGACCCGGAACGTGCGGTGACCCGGGCCTTTCGCATCACCGTGGTGCGCCTGGTGGTGTTCTACCTGCTGACCATCGCCCTGGTCCTGGCCATCGTGCCCTGAAGCCGCAACACCGGTGGCGAAAGCCCCTTCGTCATGGTCATGGCGGCCACCGGCATTCCCTATGCCGGCGGGGTGATCAATGCGGTGATCCTGGTGGCGGCGCTGTCGGCGATGAACAGCCAGCTGTACATCACCACGCGCCTGATGTTCAGCCTGTCCCGGGCCGGCCAGGCTCCGGCGCTGTTCGGGCGCCTGAGCCGCAACGGCGTGCCCCTGGCGGCGCTGCTGCTGTCGTCCCTGGGGATTGCCCTGGCCACCTTGCTGTACCTGGCCTACGCCGACCAGGCCTTCACCCTGATGATGTCGATCGCCATGTTCGGCGCCATGTTCACCTGGGCCGGGATCTTCCTCACCCACCTGTTCTTTCGCCGGCAACAGGGCCCCGAACCCCTGGCGTTCAAGCTCTGGGGTTACCCCTGGACCAGCCTGGGAGGGCTGTTGCTGATGCTGGCGGTGATGATCACCACGCTGTTCACCGAGCAGTTCTTCCTGACCCTGGTCTGCGGGCTGCCGTTCCTGGCGCTGATCCTGCTCATCTACTACCTGCGCTTTCGCGGCAAGCGCCCGCTGGACGCCGCGGCGCCCAAGCCGCTGCCGATCCAACCCTGAGTCCCGGACCACCCCGTTCGCGGGAGCCGTCTGGTCGGCGAAGCGGTCCGTGTGATCGCTTTCGCCGGCTTGCCGGCTCCTACGGGACCTTTGGACCCCTGCCGATCCCTGTCGCCACTTCTACAAAAACAATAATCCACAAGGGTTTTGCCATGTCTGACGTAATGCGCCGTTCACCGCTTTTGCTGTTGCCGCTGCTGGGTTGCCTGCCCTGGACCGTCCACGGTGCCGAGGAGGAGTCGGCCGGTTTCATCGAGGACAGCCATCTGCGCATCCAAGCCCGCAACTACTACCTCAACCGCAGCGTCCAGGACGGCCGTGCCGACCGCAAGGACTGGACCCAGGGCTTTATCGGCCGCTTCGAATCCGGGTTCACTCAGGGCACGGTCGGCGTCGGCGTGGATGCCTTCGCCACCCTCGGGCTCAAGCTGGATGCCTCCGGGGGCAAGACCGGCACCTACAACCTGCCGATTCACGACAACGGCAAGCCGGCGGACGAATATTCCAAGGCCGGGGCCGCGCTGAAATTGAAGGTTTCCAACAGCGTGCTGCGTTTCGGCGAACAGTCGGTGGACACCCCGGTGTTCGCCGTCGGCCACAACCGGCTGATTCCGGAAACCGCCACCGGCTTTGCCCTGGACAGCCAGGAACTGGACAAACTCAAGCTGCAGGCCGGGCATTTCACCTCGGCCACCGGTCACGTCACCACCAACAGCAACGGCGATCTCTGGGCCTTCTATGCCGGCGTCACCACCCCCTCGGTGGACTACCTGGGCGGCCAGTACCGGTTCACCCCGGACCTGGGCGCCAGCTTCTATGCGGCGCGTTTCGCCGACATCTGGAACCAGTACTACGCCAACCTCAATGGCCGTACCGACCTGGGGCAGGGCCGACAGGCCGGTTTCGACCTGAACCTCTACCGCACCCTCGACACCGGCCGGGCCAGAGCCGGCGCCATCGACAACACCACCCTGGGCGCCTCGGTGTTCTATGGCCTGGGCGCCCACCGCCTGACCCTGGCGCTGCAGAACGTCGACGGCAACACCCCGTTCGACTACCTGGGCGTGGGCGACCTGGACCGCAACGGCCGCAATGGCCGCGACCAGGGCGCCTCGATCTACCTGCCCAACTCGGTGCAGTACTCGGACTTCAACGGCCCCAACGAACGCTCCTGGCAACTGCGCTACGACCTGTCATTGGCCGGCTACGGCATGCCCGGCTGGAACCTGATGACCCGCTACCTGCGCGGCTCCGGCATCGACGGCACGCACACTCCGGCAGGCAGCGCCTACGTCGGGATGTATGGCCGGGATGGCGTGCACCGCGAGATCAACTTCGAAGCGCGCTATGTGGTGCAGAACGGCCCGCTCAAGGACCTGAGCTTTCGCCTGCGCCAGACCTGGCACCGGGCCAATGTGGCGCAGGGCGAGGGCAATATCGATGAGTTCCGGCTGATTACCGATTACCCGATCGATATCTTTTGAAGGCAGGGCAGCAAGCACCATGGCGTTAACTCGCAAGGGGCAACGCCTTGGTCTTTCCGGCGGTGGTTGCCACCGCTTGTGCCCTGGCTCTGTACGAAAGGATTTGAGACGAAGCTCAGGCAAGGCGAAAACGCTCGAAGAAGCGCAGTTTACGGGGTGTAAATGAGCACTCCGATCGGACTCGCGCGAGAGCGTTTTCAACGCAGCATCACCGAGTATCAAGGCTTTTTGTACAAAACCTAGCGGATTGCCGCGGCTTTTTTCTCTACCAGGCCAGCCCCCATGATCAGCATCTCAGGCAGGGTTTTGCACTGTTCTGCCGAGGCCACACCCAAATGTTCATCACCTTGCCAAAGCTCTCCGGCGACCACCCGCAGGTCGAGTCGGGTCTGGCTTTCTCGCAGGGCTTCGTGGCCTACACGGGGCCAGCGCTGCTTTTGCACAGGTGCCTTGGAGGTATAGAGCAGCAGGGCAAAGGTGTCGGCAAGCGGCTCGGGCAGTTGCTGGGCACTGACGCAGGTTGCATAGAGGCCCAGCAGGATCGTGTCTTTATAGCGTTGCGAGACGTACAGCACCTTGGCCGGCCTGAAGCCTTCGGCAATGGGGATCAGCACGATGTCGCCCACGGTGGTTTTTTGGCTGCTCATGGTCCAGGCCTTGTCAGTCAGTATTTGATTGGACGGCACGCCAGTGTCCAACTGGCGTGCCGCCGCGCAGTATCGCGATTTCTGTGCCGAGCGCTAGCCGTGGATATCCACATCAGCGCGTGGCTGGGCAAAAAAAACGCGAGCACTGTTCATTCAAGCCGCTGCATCAGCCTCAGTGTTCGCTGTGTGCCGAGCGCGGCTCATCAGCCCCAGCGCCAGCGCGGCCAGCAGCACCGGGATGGCAATCCACATAAAGAAATTTTCCAGGCCCCCAGCGTGGTTGAACAGCCAGCCACCAAGCAGCGAGCCGACGATGGAGCCGGCGCGGCCGGCCGCCAGGGCCCAGGCCACGCCGGTGGCCCGGGAGGCGGTGGGGTAGAGGGTGGCGGCGACCACGCTGAGGTTGTTCAGGGCGCCGGTGAGGCTGAAGCCGGCCAGGAACACGATCGCCAGGGTGCCGGCGGCGCTGTGCAGTTGGCTGCCGGTGAGGGCCAGGGCGCAGGCGGCGATCAGGCACAGCCAGGGCAGGATGCGCAGGGCGCCGATGCGGTCCATCAGCAGGGCCATGGCGATGCCGCCGAGTACGCCGCCAAAGGGGATCATGGCGCTGATCCGTGCCGCGCCGCCGGTGTCGTAGCCGCTGGCCCGCAGCACCGTGGGCAGCCAGTTGGTCAGCAGGTAGAACACGAACAGGCAGCAGAAGAACGTCAGCCACAGCAGCAGGGTGCGGGCCAGTTGGCCGGGGCTGAACAACGCTGAAAGCGGCGAGCGTGCGCCGGTCTCGCCGCTATCGCCCACCAGTCGTACCCGTTCCCAGTCGGATTGGCCGCTGATGCGGGTGATGATGCGGCGCAAGGTGGCAGTGTGGCGCGGGCTGTTGGCCATGAAGCACACCGATTCCGGCAGCGCCAGGTACAGCACCGGCAACAGCAGCAGGGGCGCCAGGCCGCCGATCAGCAGCAGGCCCTGCCAGCCTACCCGGGGCAGCAGTTCGCCGGCCACCGCGCCCCCCAGAGCCAGGCCCAGGGTGAAGCCGGAATAGCTCAGGGTCACCAGCAGCATGCGCCGCCGCGCCGGGGAGTATTCCGAGCTGAGGGTGATGCAGTTGGGCAGCACGCCGCCCAGGCCGATGCCGGTGACAAAGCGCAGCAGGCTCAGCACTTCGATGTTGGGCGAGAGGGCCGAAGCCAGGGTGCCCAGGCCGAAGATCGCCACGCAGGTCAGCAGCACGGCCTTGCGTCCGTGGCGATCGGCCAGGGGACCGAAGCAGAAGCTGCCCAGGAGCATGCCGAACAACCCGGCGCCAAAGGCCGGGGCCAGTTGTGCCCGCTCGATGTTCCAGTGCTGGATCAGCTCCGGGGCGATGTAGCCGATGGCGGCCGTGTCGAAACCGTCCAGCAGCACGATCAGGAAGCACAGCAATAGCACCCGCATTTGCAGGGGTGACAATGGACTGCGGTCGATGAGCTCGCTCAGGTGTTGCGTTCGCTCGTACATGGGTGGCTCCTTATAGGTTTTGTTCGAGGCGGGCATGGGGTGCCCGCCGGATGACCACGGTGACGGGTGCAGCGAGGGGGATGGGGGGCCGAGTGCGGGCACTCAGTACAGGTTGAAAAAGGCCTGGGCGTTGCTGCCGAGCAGGCGTGTCTTGTCGGCTTCGGCCAGGGTCGGGTGGTCGACGATGCCGCTGCCGATACGCTGTTCGCCGAGGGGGAAGGGCGAGTCCGAACCCAGCATCACCCGTTCACTGCCCATCACTTCCACCAGCAGTTTCAGGGCGCCGGGGTCGAACACCGCCGAGTCGACAAAGAAGCGCTTGACGTAGCTGGACGGCAACTGCGGGCAGTCTTCGCGGACGATGTCGCGGTGACGCCAGGCGTTGTCCACCCGGCCCAGGAGAAAGGCAAAGCCGCCACCGCCGTGGGCGAAGCAGATGCGCAGGGATTCGGGCAGCCGCTCGAACGCCCCGGAGAGGATCAGCGACAGAATCCCCAGCTGGGTTTCCGCCGGCATCGCCACCAGCCACGGCAGCATCCACTTGCGCATGCGCTCGCCGCCCATCATGTCCCAGGGGTGCACCAGCACCGGGATCTGGTTACGGGCGCAGTGATCGAGAAAGGTCACCAGATGATCGTGGTCCAGGTCGTGATTGCCCACGTGGTTGCCGATCTGCACGCCGACGTGGCCGATGGCCTGGGCCCGGCTGGCTTCGGCGCAGGCGGCGTCCAGGTCCTGCAGTGGCACTTGGGCCAGGACCTTGAGCCGGCGTTCGTGGCCGGCGGTCATGGCCATGGCCCGATCGTTCATCAACTGGGCCCAGGGCAGGGCCCGTTCGATGGGCGCGTCGTAGGCGAACATCACCGGCGTGGCGCACATGATCTGCAGGTCCAGGCCTTGCTCGTCCAGGTGCTCGACACGTCGCGCCGGGTCCCAGAGCACGTCGTGCACCGGACGAAAGGCTTTGTCGCCGACCATGATCTGGCCCCGGGCGCCGTCCTTGTGCAGCCAGGGCGCGCGCACCGGGTCTAGGCGTGCGGCCTCGGCCTGGCTGATGTCGGGGAAGAAGTGCGAATGCATGTCGATTTTCATAAGGGGGTCGCCGCCTTGAGGGTGTGGTGCCAGGTCTGCCAGTCGCGGCCCGGATGGATTTCGCCGCAGCCGCTGCAACGCCGCTGCTCCTGGCTGGTGGCGTAGAACTCTTCGTAGACCGGCGGCAGGTCGTTGACGATGCTCTGCAGCTGCATTTCATAGCGCTGGATCAGCGTGCCGCAGCGGGCGCAGGACCATTGTAGGGCGTCCAGCAGGCCCACGGGCCGCTGGCGCTCCACCACCAGGCACAGGCTGCCGGGCTCTGGGCGTTGCGGGGAATGGATGACGTGGGGCGCCATCAGGTAGATGTCGCCCTCGCGCAGGTCGATGCGTTCGTAGCGGCCGCGGTCCCAGATGTTCAGGTAGGCATTGCCCTTGAACTGATAGAAGAACTCTTCCATGGGGTCGTCGTGAAAGTCGGTGCGCTGGTTGGGGCCGCCGACCACGGTGACCATGAAGTCGGCGTCCTGCCACACCTGACGGTTGCCCACCGGCGGTTGCAGCAGATGGGCGTGTTCATCCAGCCAACGGTTGAAGTTCAGCGGCGCGCTGTAGTGGTGCTTGTCCATTGTTATTGTTCTCGGCGATTGAGCGGGGCGTAGGCCACGGCCTTGATTTCGATGCGCAGGTGCGGGTGTGGCAACTGATGCACGGCCACGGTGGTGCGGGTCGGCCCCTGTTCGTCGAAGTACTCGGCGTAGACCTGGTTGTAGGGGCCGAAATCGTTCATATCCACCAGGAAGGCGCTGATGTCCACCAGGTCCTGCAGCCCGGCGTTTTCGCTGGCGAGGATATCGCGGATGTTCTCGATCACTGCCCGGGTCTGGGCGCGAATGTCCAGGCAGGTGGTGCCCAGTTCGTCCACTTCGACGCCGTCGAAGCTGTTGTCCGGACGCCGCGAGCTGGTGCCGGAGATGAACAGCAGGTCGCCGGCACGCTTGATGTGGGGGAAGCGGCCCCGGGGCTTGGCCTTGCCCGGCACCAGGGTGGCGCGATTGACGGTCATGAGCCTTCTCCCTGTGCCTGGCGGGTGCAGGTGAAGGCGCATTCGCCGTAGCCATTGATCTCCACCGACAGCTGCGCGCCGGGTGTCAGGGCTACGGCGGCGGTGGCGGCGCCGGCCATGATCAGGCTGCCGGCGGGCAGGCTGATCTCGGCCCGGGCCAGCAGGTGCGAGGCGTGCACCAGGCTGCGCAGCGGATGGCCGAGGATCGCCGCAGTCGAACCGGCCTCCACCAGGGCACCGTCCAGGCGCATCAGCACCCCGGCGTTGGCCAGGGTGGCAAAATCCCGGGACCAGGGGCCAACCACCAGCCCGGCCGAGGAACAGTTGTCCGCCACCACGTCTTCGAGGCTGAATTTGAACGCCTCGTAGCGCGAGTCGATGATCTCGATGGCCGGGGCCACGGCCTCCAGGTAGTCCACGGCTTCGAGCTGGGTCAGTGGCCGGTCGATGGCGCGCCGGGTGAGAAAGCACAGCTCCGGTTCGGCCCGGGGGTGGATGTAGCGATCCAGGTTCAGCAGGCCGCCGTCCTCTTCCAGCATGGCGTCGGTGAGCCAGCCCCAGATCAGGCTGTCGACGCCCATCTGCAGCATCTTGGCGCGGCTGGTGAAGCCCAGCTTGAGGCCGATCATGCGTTCGCCATCGGCGTAGCGGTGGGCCATGGAAGCGCGCTGGATCTGGTAGGCCTGCTCCAGGTTGAAGGGCGTGTGCCGGCTGAACTGGGGCAGGGCGCGAGCGTTGCGCGCGGCCTGATCCAGGGCGCTGGCAATGGGGGCAAGATCGAGGTTCATGGGCGGGACTCCCGGGCAGCGAGCAGGTCGAGGGCGACGTCGACGATCATGTCTTCCTGGCCACCGACCATGCGCCGGCGGCCGAGCTCGACCAGGATGTCGACGGTTTTCAGGCCGTACTTGTGAGCAGCCAGTTCGGCGTGGCGCAGGAAGCTGGAGTAGACCCCGGCGTAGCCCAGGGCCAGGGTTTCGCGGTCGACCCGCACCGGCCGGTCTTGCAGCGGGCGCACCAGGTCGTCGGCGGCGTCCATCAGGCGATAGAGGTCGGTGCCGTGGTTCCAGCCCAGCTTGTCGGCGGCGGCGATGAACACTTCCAGCGGCGCATTGCCGGCCCCGGCGCCCATGCCGGCGAGGCTGGCGTCGATGCGCTGGCAGCCTTCTTCCACCGCCACCAGGGAGTTGGCCACCCCCAGGCCGAGGTTGTGGTGGGCGTGCATGCCGGTGGCGGTGTCTGGCTTGAGCACGGCCTTCAGCGCCCTGAAGCGCAGGCGGATGTCCTGCATGTTCATCGCGCCGCCGGAGTCCACCACGTAGATGCAGGTGGCGCCGTAGCTTTCCATCTTCTGCGCCTGGACGGCGAGATTTTCCGGGCTGGTCATGTGGCTCATCATCAGAAAACCCACGGTGTCCATGCCCAGCTCCCGGGCGCATTCGATGTGCTGGCGCGAGACATCGGCCTCGGTGCAATGGGTGGCCACCCGCACCACTCGGGCGCCGGCCCGGTAGGCGGCCTTGAGGTCATGCACGGTGCCGATGCCGGGCAGCAGCAGGGTGGCGATGCGCGCGTGTTCGAGCACATCGGCCGCGGCTTCGATCCATTCCAGGTCGGTGTGGGCGCCGAAGCCGTAGTTGAAGCTGGAGCCCTGCAGGCCGTCGCCGTGGGCCACTTCAATGCTGTCGACCCGGGCCGCGTCCAGGGCCCGGGCGATGGCCTGGACCTGATCCAGGCTGTACTGGTGGCGGATGGCGTGCATGCCGTCACGCAGGGTCACGTCGGAAATGTAGAGCTTGTTGCCGGAGGTGGAGGTCATGGCGAAGCTCCTTCAGCGGTTGAGCAGCGACTGGGCCATGCGCTCGGCGGTGGCCAGCGCGGCGCAGGTCATGATGTCGAGGTTGCCGGCGTAGGGGGGCAGGTAATGGGCGGCGCCTTCGACCTCCAGGAACACCGAGGTCTTGAGCCCGCAAAAACGCCCCAGGCCCGGGATCAGCAGCGGCGCCGAGGCCGGAATCGGCTCGAACTGCACCTGCTGCTTGAGCCGGTAACCGGGCACATAGGCCTGCACCGCCGCGGCCATCTCGCCGATGGAGGCGGCGACCTCCCGCTGATCGGCGGCGGCCGACAGCATCAGCACCGTGTCGCGCATGATCAGCGGCGGTTCGGCCGGGTTCATGACGATGATCGCCTTGCCCCGGGTGGCGCCGCCGAGGGTTTCGATGGCGTGGCGGGTGGTTTCGGTGAACTCGTCGATATTGGCCCGGGTGCCGGGGCCGGCGGACTTGCTGGCAATCGAGGCGACGATCTCGGCGTAGTGCACCTGGGCCACCCGCGACACCGCGGCCACCATGGGAATGGTCGCCTGGCCGCCGCAGGTGACCATGTTCAGGTTGAGGCTGTTCAGGTGTTGCTCCAGGTTGACCACCGGAATGCAGTAGGGGCCGATGGCCGCCGGGGTCAGGTCGATCAGGCGGATGCCCGGCTTGGCCTGGCGCAGCAGCGCCTCATGGTGCCGGTGGGCGCTGGCCGAGGTGGCGTCGAAAACGATGTCGATGGCGGCGAACTCGGGCATGCGCAGCAGGCCTTCGACGCCTTCGTGGGTGGTGGCCACGCCCAGGCGCCGGGCCCGCTCCAGGCCGTCGGAGGCCGGGTCGATGCCGACCATGGCGCTGAGGCTCAGGTGCTGCCCCTGGCGGAGGATTTTCAGCATCAGGTCGGTGCCGATATTGCCCGAGCCGATGATCGCGGCCTTGAGGGTTGGGTTCATGAGTGGCTCCGGTTCATTGGGTTCTGGCGAAACTGGCGCTGACGCTGCCCAGGCCCTGGATGTGTGCGCTGAAGCGATCTCCCGGTTGCACCGCGACCATGGGCCCGAGGGCGCCGGTGAGGAGGATGTCGCCGGCCCGCAGCGGCGTGCCCAGGCGGGCCAGGGTGTCGGCCAGCCACAGGGCGGCGTTCAGCGGGTTGCCCAGGCAGGCGGCGCCGGCGCCCACCGACACCGGCTCGCCACCACGGGTCAGGCTCATGCCGCAGCGCACCAGGTCCAGCTGTTGCAATGGCACCGGCCGGCTGCCGAGCACGAACAGCCCGCTGGAGGCGTTGTCGGCGATGGTGTCGCTCAGCTGGATGTCCCACTGGGCGATGCGGCTGCCGACAATCTCGATGGCCGGCAGGGCGAAGGCCGTGGCGCGGATCAGGTCGGCCAGGGTGTGCCGCTCGTGGGGCAGGTCGCGTTCCAGCACCAGGGCGATCTCGGCCTCGACCTTGGGCTGGCAGGTGTCGCTCCAGGCGATGGGCTGGTCGTCGCCGCGGGCCATGTCGGCGAACAGCTGGCCGAAGTCCGGCTGCTCCACCCCCAACTGCCGTTGCACGGCGTGGGAGGTCAGGCCGATCTTGTGGCCCACCGGGCGGCGTCCGGCATCCATGGCGGCCAGGTTGTTGTAGCGCTGCACCTGGTAGGCCAGGTCGGCCAGTGAACTGTGGGGTTGTGCGGCCCGGGCCTGGGCGATCAGCTCGCGCACCGGGGCGCAGGGCTGGCCGTTGAGCTGGGCCTGGCGCAGCTGGTGCGCCGCTTCAATCAGGTCTGCATGCATGTCGGGGTGCCCCTCAAGGGTTGACGCAGATGGTGGTGATCTCGGAGTAGAAATCCAGGGAATGGCGGCCGCCTTCGCGCCCCACGCCCGAAAGCCTTGTGCCGCCGAACGGCGTGCGCAGGTCGCGCAGGAACCAGGTGTTGACCCAGACCATGCCCACACGGAAGCGCCGCGACAGCTGATGGGCGCGCTTCAGATCGCGGGTCCACAAGGCCGTGGCCAGGCCATAGGCGCTGTCGTTGACCCGGCGCAGCACTTCGTCCTCGGTGTCGAACGGGGCGATGTGGCAGACCGGGCCGAACACCTCTTCGCGCAGGCAGCGGGCGTGCTCCGGCAGGTCGGTCCAGATCGTCGGCTGGACGTAGGCGCCCTGGTCCCGGGCATCGCCGAACTGCGGAATGCCGCCGCCGCTGACCAGGGTCGCGCCTTCCTCCAGGGCCAGTTGGAAGTAGCCCAGGACCTTGTCCCGGTGCTTGTGGGAAATCAGCGAGCCCATGTTCACCCCGTCTTCATCGGGGTAGCCGATCTTCAACTGTTCGGCGCCGGCCTTGAGGGCGGCGACGAAGCGCTGGTAGATCGGCCGCTCGACGTAGACCCGCTCCGAGCACAGGCACACCTGGCCCGAGTTGGTGAAGCTGGAGCGCAGCACCCCGGCCACCGCGGCGTCGAAATCGCAGTCGGCGAACACCACCGCGGCGTTCTTGCCGCCCAGCTCGAAGGACACCTCGCGCACACCTTCGGCGGCGGCTTTCATGATGGTGGCGCCGGTACGGGATTCGCCGGTGAAGGTGATGGCGTCGACCTCGCGATGGGCGGTGAGGAATTCCCCGGCCGAGTTCGGCCCGAAGCCGTGCAGCAGATTGAACACGCCGGCCGGCACCCCAGCGTCGCGCATCACTTCGGCCAGCAGGGTGGCGCTGGAGGGGGTGTCTTCGGAGGGCTTGACCACCACCGAGTTGCCACAGGCCAGGGCCGGGGCGACTTTCCAGGTGAGCAGCAGCAATGGCAGGTTCCACGGCGAGATGATTGCCACCACGCCGTGGGGCTTGCGCACGCTGTAGCTGAACACGTCATTGCCGTCGGCGCCGCGCATCTCGAAGATTTCGCCGCCGGACTGGCGCAGCAACTCGGCGAAGGTGCGGAAATTCTGCACCGCGCGGGCCACGTCCAGGGTCCGTGCCTGCTGCACCGGGCGCCCGGTGTCGGCGACTTCGGCGGCGACGAACGCCTCGAAACGGGCCTCGATACCTTCGGCAATCCGCAGCAGCAGGTCGGCGCGCTGGCTGGCACTGTAATCGGCCCAGGGGCCGGACTGCGCCGCCTTGGCCGCCGCCACGGCGCGGTCCACCAGGGGCCGGTCGGCCTCGCAGACCTGGCTCAGCACACGGCCGTCGACGGGGGAGACATTGGCAAAGGTCGCGGGGCTGGCGACGAACTCGCCGTCGATGAAATGACGCAGCAGGACTGTGGACACTTGAACCTCCGAAACATGGGTTTCGGGGCGAGTGTAGGAAGGCCTGGTATTAGTGAATAATCAAAGATCGGCCGCTAACTATTAACAATTGGAATATCAGGACAAGGCCTGGATCGGCGCTTCCCCGTTGGCGGTCTCTGCCCGGGCCAGGTCCAGGCATTCGCGAAACAGCCGGGCCGCCGGACCCAGATGGCGCTGGGCGGCGTAGAAGCAACCGATGTCGCCGAACTGCAGCGGCGTCCCCAGATCGAACGCCTGGAGCATGCCGGCCTGGATGAACTGCAACGAGGCCTCGTAGGGCATCAGGGCCACGGTGCGCTGATCCTGCATCAGGGTGATGTTGGTGAGGATCGACAGCGACTCGGCAACATTGTCCGGCGTCGATAGACCGTTGTCGGCGAACAGCCGGTCGGCGGTGCGCCGCAGCAGCGAGTCGCGGGTCGGCAGCACCCAGGGGTAGGCGTGCAGATGTGCCAGGCTGACCGGCGTCTGCTGGTGCAGCGGGTGATGGACGCCGGCGACGATGCTCAGGTCCTCGCGATACAGCACGTCGACTTCCAGCGACTCGCTGCGCCGGTGCCAGTCGTCCGGCACCCGGCCCACCACCAGATCCACATCGCCCACCGCCAGCGCTGGAAACAGCTGGTCCATCTGCCCGACCCGCAATGACACCAGCACCCCCGGCGCGCGCTGCTTGAGCAACTGGATGGCCCGGGGCAGCAGCGAGGTCGAGGCCGAGATCAGGGTGCCGACCACCACCTGCCCCGAGGTGCCTTCCTGGAAGGCGTTGACCTCATCGGTCAGGGCGCGCAGTTCTGCCAGCAGCGACTTGGCCCGTTGCACCACCACCTGGCCCAGCTCGGTGGCGGTCACCCCGCGGTTGCTGCGCACCAGCAACGGCGCCTCGAAGTAGGACTCCAGCTCGTGAATGATCTTGGTCACCGCCGGCTGAGTCAGGTTCAGCGCCTGGGAGGCGCGCACCAGCGAGCCGCTTTGCAGCACCTGCTCGAACACCACCAACTGGTGGAACTTGAGCTTGCGGGCGATGGACTGGGTGGTGAATTTCATGGCGGACTCCTTCAGCGTCTTGCCCGGGCCTCGGCTGAGGGGCGGGGTGGCGCTTTTGTTGGGGTGAGGACAAGCGTGCCCCGGGCAGGGCGCTGCAAGCCTAACCAAAGCCCGGCCCATTTGCTTGGTTCATGCGCTACCGCAGGTGTCCTGCCTTGAGGGGCTGGGCGCGGATGCTAGAGTG
The DNA here is from genome assembly GCF_001547895.1 of Pseudomonas sp. Os17. Classification (NCBI taxonomy): domain Bacteria; kingdom Pseudomonadati; phylum Pseudomonadota; class Gammaproteobacteria; order Pseudomonadales; family Pseudomonadaceae; genus Pseudomonas; species Pseudomonas sp. Os17. Next base: position 2,488,679 of record NZ_AP014627.1, read on the forward strand.
CGCCACTGATCCGCCGCCTCGGGAGTGACCATGGAATTGTCCGACCACCTGTTGATGCTCGAACGCCAGTTGCAACAAGCCGAAGTGCGTGCCGATCGCCAGTTGCTGGACGCCTTGCTGGCCGACGACTTTCTCGAGTTCGGCGCCAGCGGCGGACGCTGGAACAAGGCCCAGGTGCTGCAAAGCCTGCCCCAGCAGGACTTCATCGAGCGCAGCATCAGCGAGTTCTCGTTGCAGCCTCTGGCGGCCGACCTGGCCCAGGTCACCTACCTGTGCCATAACGCCGCAGCCGGCGGGCGCGCGGCCGGCAGCGCCTGGCGCAGTTCGCTGTGGCGCTGCCGCGAAGGGCGCTGGCAGATGCTGTTCCACCAGGGCACGCCCCGGCCCGGGGCCTGACCCCCTCTGCTAGAATCCTGCGTCCCGAACTTGACGAGGTGCCCCATGAGCGAGCCGATTCGCCTGACCCAGTACAGCCACGGAGCCGGCTGCGGCTGCAAGATTTCCCCCCAGGTACTGGAGGTGATCCTGGCCGGCAGCGGGGCGCAGAACCTCGACCCCAAGCTGTGGGTCGGCAACGCTTCGCGCGATGACGCGGCGGTCTACGCCATCGACGAAGAGCGCGGCGTGGTCTCCACCACCGACTTTTTCATGCCCATCGTCGACGACCCCTTCGACTTCGGCCGCATCGCCGCCACCAACGCCATCAGCGATATCTACGCCATGGGCGGCGACCCGCTGATGGCCATCGCCATTCTTGGCTGGCCGGTGAACGTGCTGGCCCCGGAAATCGCCCGGGAAGTGATCCGCGGCGGCCGCGCCGTGTGCGACGCGGCGGGCATTCCCCTGGCGGGCGGCCATTCCATCGACGCACCGGAGCCGATCTTCGGCCTGGCGGTGACCGGGCTGGTGGAAAAGCGCTTCATGAAACGCAACGACACCGCCACCGCCGGCTGCCTGCTGTACCTGACCAAGCCCCTGGGGATCGGCGTGCTCACCACCGCCGAGAAAAAGGGCAAGTTGCGCGACGCCGACATCGGCCTGGCCCGCGACTGGATGTGCACCCTGAACAAGCCCGGCAGCCGTTTCGGCAAGCTCGAAGGGGTGACCGCGATGACCGACGTCACCGGTTTCGGCCTGCTCGGGCACCTGGTGGAAATGGCCGATGGCAGCGGCCTCACCGCACAGATCCATTACGACCGCGTGCCACGCCTGCCAGGGGTTGAGTACTACCTGGATCAGGGCTGCGTGCCCGGCGGCACCTTGCGCAACTACAGCAGCTACGCCGAGAAGATTGGCCGGGTCCAGGAGCTGCACAAGCGCGTGCTCTGCGACCCGCAGACCAGCGGCGGCCTGCTGGTGGCGGTGACGCCTGAAGGCAATGCCGAGTTCCTCGCCCTGGCGGCGGAGCTGGGCCTGGAACTGGCGCCCATCGGTGAACTGGTGGAGCGACAGAGCCACGCGGTCGAGGTGTTCTGATGCCTCTGGACTGCACCGACTACCGCGAGATCTTCCTCAACGACCGGCCGATGATGGACACCCGGGCGCCGATCGAATTCACCAAGGGCGCCTTTCCCGGGGTGCTCAACCTGCCGCTGATGACCGACCAGGAACGCCAGCGGGTCGGCACCTGCTACAAGCAGCAGGGCCAGCAGGCGGCGATTGTCCTGGGTCATCAGCTGGTGTCCGGCGATATCAAGCAACAGCGCGTCCAGGCCTGGGCCGATTTCGCCCGGGCTCACCCCAACGGCCTGCTGTACTGCTTCCGTGGCGGCCTGCGCTCGCAGATCGTCCAGCAGTGGCTCAGGGAAGCGGGCATCGACTACCCGCGGGTCGGCGGCGGCTACAAGGCCATGCGGACCTTCCTTTTGGACACTACCGAGCAGGCGTTGCAGCAGTGTGATTTCGTCCTGTTGGGGGGCATGACCGGCACCGGCAAGACCGAAGTGCTGGGCCAGCTGGACAACGCCCTGGACCTGGAAGGCCACGCCAACCACCGCGGCTCCAGCTTCGGCCGCCGCGCCACCGGGCAGCCGAGCAACATCGACTTCGAAAACCGCCTGGCGGTGGACCTGCTGAAAAAGCGTGAGCGCGGCGTGCAGAGCTTTGTCCTGGAAGACGAAAACCGCATGATCGGCAGCTGCGCCTTGCCGCTGCCGCTGTACCAGAGCATGCAGGGCCTGCCCATGGTCTGGCTGGAAGACCGCCTCGACAGCCGGGTACAGCGCATCCTTGACGATTACGTGGTCAACCTCAGCGCCGAGTTCGTGGCCGTGCATGGCGAGGAAGGGTTTGCCCTGTTTGCCGAACGCCTGCTGGAGAGCCTGAACAAGATCCACAAGCGCCTGGGGGGCGAGCGTCACCAGCGCCTGTTCCTGCTGATGGAAGCGGCGCTGGCGGAACAGGCCCGCAGCGGCGATGTGGAACGGCACCGGGCCTGGATCGAAGGCTTGCTCGGCGAGTACTACGATCCGATGTACGCCTACCAACGCGAGAGCAAGGGCGCGCGGATCGAGTTCAGCGGCGAGCACGGCGCGGTGCTCGATTACCTGCGCCAGCGCCAGTCGCCCTCGCGCTAGCGCTCAATGATCCGCGCGCTCACAGCACCTGAGCGCGCGGTGTGCGCGGGCCTCAGCCGGCAGGGCGTGGACGGTCGAGCAAGGCCTCGACCACGGCCCGGGCCATTTCCACGGAATGCACCATGGACCAGATCAGGCCACGCTCGATGCCGCTGGCGCGCTCGGTGATTTCATCGGACACCTCCTCGGCGCACTTGAGCAGCAGGGCGACGTGCCTCAAGGCCTGTTCGGCGTTGACCCCGGCTTGCACGCTGAACAGGGCATTGCCCTGGGCATCGCGCAGGCCGAACGGGCGTGCCTGGGTAGGTTTCAGCGCGGCGAGCAGGTTGGCGTTGGCGCGATCCAGCTCGGGATCGCGCAGGGGGCGGGGTGGATCGGGGACGAGCTTTTTCATTGGGGTACCTACGACTCTAAGGTTAAGTAGAGCCGCCGGTCTCGCTTCCACACGAGAGGGTGGCAGCCGTGCGTGGGTGTGGAAGACCGGGGAGTCTTTTGGTACCCAAAACCCGGCGCACCCGAAGGTGCCCCACGCATGGCCGCCATAACACGTATCCGCAGGCGCAAAGCGTCGGCAGGCGCGTTGAAGCGTTGTACCTATGACCCTTCCGGACTTCCACATCCGAGCCGCTGATGGTGCAGCGACCGGGGGAGACTGCCTGACGAACACCCAGGGCACAAGCCGCTCAAAGGCGTTGGCGATTCTCTCGGACAAGCCTTACAAAACAAAGCGAAAACTCTGGTTTCTGGAGCGGCATTCCCTGATCAATGTGTTTCAAGACGATAACCAGGGCTCTACAACAACACCGCACCAATCAATCCGCAGACAATCCCCACCAGCATGGTCAGCACGGCCACGGTCACCAGCACCCTGGCATCGAAGTCTTTGCGCAGCATCAGCAGCGACGGCAGGCTGATGCTCGGCAGAGTCATTAACAGCGCCACCGCCGGCCCGGTGCCCAGGCCCAGGGTCATCATGGTCTGGACGATGGGAATCTCTGCCGCCGTAGGGATCACGAACAGGGTCCCGGCAATCGCCAGGGGCACCAGCCACCACAGGCTGTCGCTCATGGCACCGTCAATGTGCGGGAACAGCCAGACCCGCGCCGCGCCCAACACCAGTACTGCCAGCACATAGATCGGAATGGTGCTCCAGAACAGTTGCCACAGGGTCTTGCCCCAGCGGCTGAGGAACGGCTGCTCGTTCACCGTGCTGGCTTCCACCACCGCATCCACCGCGGCTTCCGGCAGTTGCTCGGGGCCGGCGACCCGCTGCGCCACCAGCGACACGCCCAGCACCAGGACGATGCCCGCCACCAGGCGCAGGGCGGAGAACCCCCAGCCTAAAACAAAGCCCATGAACACCAGGGTCGCCGGGTTGAGCACCGGGTTGGCGATCCAGAACGCCAGGGCCGCGCCCACCGAAACCTTCTGCCGCCGCAGGCCAGCGGCTACCGGGGCGGCGCAGCAGGAACACATCATGCCCGGCAAGGCGAACAGCCCGCCGCGCAGGGTCGAGCCGAAGCCGGCGCGGCCGAACAGGCGCAGCAGCCAGTCCCGGGGAATCAGCACCTGCAACAGCGAGCCCAAGATCACCGCCAGCGCCGCGGCTTTCCAGATGGCCAGGAAGTACACCTGGGAATAGGCCAGGGCGGCGCTCCAGGGCGAGCTTTGCTGATCGTTGAGGATCGACGCGCCGATGCTGTGGCTGTCGGCGGCGACAAAGGCCTTGAGGTAGTAGGGCGACCACTTCACGTAATACAGGCCGATGGCGGCCACCAGCAGGAACAGCAGGGGTTTGCACCAGAACGCCCAGCCGCGGGTGGGCTGGGTGGGGGCGAGGTTGGACATGAAGGGAATTCCGCACAAGACAATAAGCGCGAATTGTAGCCGCTGGCGCCGGTGCGCCGCGAACCGATCTCGCCCGGCATTGGGCTGTAGCCGCTGCCGAGCGTCAGCGAGGCTGCGCGAAGGCCCGCAGGGCCTTGCTTGGCGATCTCCCGTCGGAGCTCTGTCGGTCTTGAGAACGCCGCGTCCCTACGGGCCGTTCGCAGCCTGCGGCAGCGGCTACACCACTCTCGGATCGGCATTGGACTGTAGCCGCTGCCGAGCGTCAGCGAGGCTGCGCAAAGGCCCGCAGGGCCTTGCTTGGCGATCTCCCGTCGGAGCTCTGTCGGTCTTGAGAACGCCGCGTCCCTACGGGCCGTTCGCAGCCTGCGGCAGCGGCTACAACACTCTCGGATCGGCATTGGACTGTAGCCGCTGCCGAGCGTCAGCGAGGCTGCGCGAAGGCCCGCAGGGCCTTGCTTGGCGATCTCCCGTCGGAGCTCTGTCGGTCTTGAGAGCGCCGCGTCCCTACGGGCCATTCGCAGCCTGCGGCAGCGGCCACAGGGGAGCGATTTTCAGAGGGTGCGAATCGAGGTGCGGATGGCCCGGGCGCATTCGATCACTGAAGGCGCGAGCTTGCGTTCGGCTTCTTCCAGGGTCCAGCGGCTGCTGGGCACCACCACGTGCACGGCGGCCACCGGCAGGCCCTGGCTGCCGAGGATCGGTGCGGCAATGCTCATGTCCCCCAGGAACAGTTCCTCCGGGTTCAGGGCGTAGCCGCGGCGCTGGGTGAGCTCGATCTCGCGCTGGATATCCGCAAGCTCGGTCAGGGTGTGCCGGGTATGAGCCTTGCGCTCGCTGGCTTCGAGGATCTGTGTGGCCTCGGCGGCGGGCAGGGCGCTGAGGTAGGCGCGCCCGGAGCCGGTGCAGTACATGGGGATGCGGCTGCCGATGGGCATGTGGATGGGGATGAACTTGGGCGCCACGAAGCGCGCCACATAGACCATGTCCAGGCCATCGGGCTCGGTGAGGTTGGTGGTTTCTCCGGTGATCTGCGCCAGTTCGGCGAGGAACGGGTTGGCCACGTCCACCAGGGTGTCGGCAGCCAGGTAGTTGTAGCCGATCTCCATCACCCGCGGAGTCAGCTGGAAGCGTTTGGTCTGCGGGTGCTTACGCACGTAGCCCAGCTGTTCCAGGGTGTGAATCATGCGCTGCGCCGAGCTCTTGTTGATGTCGGCGGCCGCGGCGATTTCCGCCAGGTTCATGGTTCGTTGCGCGGCGTTGAAGGCCCGCAGCACTGCCAGGCCTTTCTCCAGCGACTGGTTGAATAGGGAATTGTTGTTATCGCTCATGACAGTCCTGTCTGGCTATTTCATGTTTTGAATATCGGTATTCGATATTTATAAATCTCTTTACGATTTTTGTAAATTGTTTATAGTCGGGTCCATGCCTCCTGCCTTCCACACCAGAGGCTATCCATCACGGACTTCAAACAATAAAACCGTCCAATGGGAGATTCGCCATGCATACCCGCACTCGTGTCCTTGCGCCCGCTGTATTCGCACTCTGTTGTGCCCTGGGCCTCTCGCTGTCGGTCCAGGCCGAGCCGCTGTACAAGGTCGGGGCCACCGCCACCGGCATTCCCTTCACCTTTCTTGACGTCAAGAGCCAGAGCATCGAGGGCATGATGATCGATGCCGCCCGGGCCGTGGGCAAGGCTGGCGGTTTCGCCGTGGACATCCAGCAGACCACCTTCGCCGCACTGATCCCGTCCCTGACCTCGAACAAGATCGACATCATCTCCGCCGCCATGCTGCGCACCCCGGTGCGCGAGAAAGTGGTGCAGTACTCCGACCCGGTGTTCAGCTACGGCGAGGGCCTGATCGTCAAGGCCGACGACACCGGCGACTACCGCCGCATGGAGGACCTGGCCGGGGAAACCGTCGGCGCCCAGGTCGGCACGGTGTTTATCGACGAGCTGAACAAGCGCGGGATCTTCAAGGAAGTACGCGGCTACGACTCGATTCCCGACCTGATGCGCGACCTGGCCCTGGGGCGGATCAAGGCCGGTTTCGCCGACCGGCCGATCCTCGCCTACCAACTGGCCCAGGGCACCCAGAACAAGGTGCGGCTGGTCAAGGGCTACCAGCCGGTGGTCATGGGCGATGTGTGCCTGATCGTGCGCAAGGGCGATGCCCAGACCCTGGCCGAGGTCAATCGCGGGATCGCCGCGATCAAGGCCGACGGCACCCTGGAGCGCATCATCGAGCGCTGGAAGCTCAACTGATCCAGTCGCGGCCCGGCACCTGGCCCGGGTCCCTTTCTTGCTGATTAAACGGGTCTCTCCATGTTTCTCCAGAACGCTCTGGACTTCCTGCCCATTCTATTGAAAGGCGCAGTGGTCACCCTGCAGGTCACCGTTGGCTCATTCGTGCTCAGTTCGCTGATCGGCCTGGTCTTCGCCTTGATGATGGTGTCCAAGGTGCGCTCGGTGGCGTTGTTCGCCATCGGCGTGGTCAACGTCATTCGCGGGCTGCCGATCATCGTCCAGCTGTTTTACATCTACTTCGTACTGCCGGATTTCGGCATCCAGCTCACCGCCATGCAGGCCGGGGTGATCGGCCTGGGCATCGCCTACTCGGCGTACCAGGCGGAAAACTTCCGCGCCGGCATCCAGGCCATTCACCAGGGGCAGATCGAGGCCGCCGAATCCATCGGCATGCGCGGGCCGATGATCATGCGTCGGGTGGTGCTGCCCCAGGCCCTGCGCATCGCCTTGCCGCCCTACGGCAACACCCTGGTGATGATGCTCAAGGATTCGTCCCTGGTGTCCACCATCACCGTGGCCGAGATGACCCGGGCCGGGCAACTGATTGCGTCCTCGACCTTCGAGAACATGACCGTCTACACCCTGGTGGCCTTGCTCTACCTGGCCCTGAGCCTGCCGCTGTCCTTTGCCCTGCGCCGCCTGGAGGCGCGCATCAGCACCCGGAGAAAGCCATGATCCAGATCAAGGGCGTACACAAGAGCTTTGGCAACGTGGCGGTGCTCGAAGGCATCGACCTTGAGGTGCGCAGCGGCGAGGTGGTGTGCCTGATCGGCCCCTCGGGGTCCGGCAAGTCGACCCTGCTGCGCTGTATCAACGGCCTGGAAAGCTACGAGCAGGGCGACATCCTGGTGAGCGGGGCGCGGGTCGAGCGGCAGGCCAAGAGCATCCACGAGCTGCGTACCCGGGTGGCCATGGTGTTCCAGCGCTTCAACCTGTTCCCCCATCGCACGGCGTTGCAGAACGTCACCGAGGGGCCGATCTACGTCAAGAAGCAGGACCCCCGGCAAGCACGCCTGCGGGCCGAGGCCCTGCTGGAAAAGGTCGGCCTGGCCCATCGCATGCACGCCTACCCGGACGAGCTCTCCGGCGGACAGCAGCAACGGGTGGCGATTGCCCGGGCACTGGCCATGGACCCGGAGGCGATTCTCTTCGACGAGCCCACTTCAGCGCTGGACCCGGAACTGGTGGGCGAGGTGCTGGCGGTGATGCGCAAGCTGGCCGACGAAGGCATGACCATGATCGTGGTCACCCATGAAATGGGTTTTGCCCAGGACGTGGCGGACCAGGTGTGCTTCCTTCACAGCGGGCGCATCGTCGAGGCCGGGCCGGCGCGCACCGTGCTCAGCACCCCGAGCCACCCGCGCACCCAGGACTTCCTGCGGCGCCTGCTCAACCAGGGTGCGGAGGTGCAGGCATGAGTGCGTCCCAGCCTCTGCGCATGCCGCCCTCGCTGTGGGCGGCCACGGCCATGCCGGCCGAGCACACCCCGGCGCTGACCGAGGACCGGGAGGTCGATGTGGCGATTGTCGGCGCCGGCTACACCGGGCTGGTGAGTGCCCTGCGCCTGGCCCAGAGCGGTGCCCGTGTCTGTGTACTGGATGCCGGCGAGCCCGGCTGGGGCGCCTCCGGGCGCAATGGCGGGCAGGTGATCCCCGGGCTCAAGTTCGACCCCGAGCAACTGCTGGCCAAATTCGGCCAGGTGCGGGGAGAGGCGCTGATCGAAGCCGTGGGCTCGGCGGCCGATGAAGTGTTCGAGCTGATCAAGGAACACCGCATTCGCTGCGACGCCACGCGCAAGGGCTGGATTCAGCCGGCGTTTTCCGGCGCGGCGATGCGCACCCTGGAGCAGCGCGCCGAGCAGTGGCGCCAGCGCGGCGTGGCCGTGGAGTTGCTGGACAAGGCGGCGGTGAGCCAGCGCATCGGCAGCCCGCAATACCTGGGTGGCTGGGTCGACCCTCGGGCCGGCAGCCTGCACCCGCTGAACTATGCCCGGGGGCTGGCCCGGGTGGCGATGGGGCTGGGGGTGAGCATTCACGGCCAGAGCCGGGTCCGGCAACTGCAGCGCGACGGCGGGCGCTGGACCCTGGAAACCGACTGTGGCGCGCGGGTGCGCGCCCCGAAGGTGCTGCTGGCCACCAATGGCTACACCGACGACCTGTGGCCGGGGCTGCGCCAGACGGTGATCGCCGCCAACAGTTTCATCATCGCCACCCGGCCACTGCCCGCCGAGCTGCGCCAGAGCATCCTGCCGGGCGGCGAGGTGTGTTCCGATGCCCGGCGCCTGCTGCTGTATTTCAAGCAGGACGCCCAGGGGCGCCTGCTGCTGGGCGGGCGCGGACCGTTTTCCGAACCGCGCCGGGATGCCGATTGGAACCATCTGGAGCGCTCGTTGCTGAACCTGTTTCCCCAGTTGGCGGGCACCCCCATCGAGTACCGCTGGAGCGGGCGCGTGGCCCTGACCCCGAGCTTTCTGCCGCAGTTGCACGAACCGGCGCCGGGGCTGTCGATCCTGCTGGGCTATAACGGGCGCGGCATTGCCTTGTCGACCCTGCTGGGCAAGCACCTGGCGGCGCGGCTGACGGGAGCGGGGCAGGCCTTTCCGTTTCCGCTCACGCCCGTGCGGCCGATTCCGCTGCATGGCCTGCAACGCCTCTACCTGGGGGCGGGGATTGCCTGGTACCGGTTGCTCGACGCCCTGGGCTGATCAGCTCGGGCAATCCTGCTCGCCGCCGTCCAGGCCCTGCTTGTAGCTCTGGCTGTGCAGGCTGGCCTTGCCGTTGCGCCAGGTCAGGGTCAGCACGTACAGCGAGTCGAAGTCGCTGGAGGCCCAGTCCTCGGTGATCGGGCGCTTCTGGCCCACGGCCTCTTCGGCGACCTTGTTGATCAGCTCCGGCAGGTAACCGTGGGACCAGGCGGTGTAGATGATCGCGTTGTGGTAGCGGTCGTGCAGCAGCTCGTCCGCCAGGTCGCTGGTGTCGTTGGCGGCAAAATCGATGTTCACCGGCAGGCCGAGCTTGATGGCGCTGGGGCTGATGGTCATCAGGGGGCGGATGTAGCTGTAGGAGTTGTCCAGCTCGCCTTCCTCGACATTGCGCGTCGGGTCGGCGGCGAACACGTACTGCGCCTTGCCGAATTTTTCCGGCAGCAACGTGGCCAGGTCCAGGGCCCGGTTCAGGCCCTGGCAGTTGAGCTGGCCGAGGCCGCCGGCGGGCTTTTCCGCATGGCGCAGGAACACCAGGGTCTGGGTGCCGTCCACCGGTTGCGCGCGGCTGACGCTGGACTCCAGCGACAGGCACAGGGCACTGCCCAGCAACAGGGCGGGCAGCGGCAGGTAGCGGCGGTGCTTGAAGGAGCGGGCAAGGCGGCGGAGCAGTTTCATGGCGTGGCGATTCTTCGGGGCAATGGGGCGCGGCTGACAAACCGGTGTTCCCTGTCATCGAACGTGGCCTGTCGCGGCCGTGGTTTCTGAGTCCCTGAACGGCATTTGGTTCGATTGCCCGCAGCTTAAGCGCCGCATGTTGCCGATTTAAGAAAGCCCGGCGGATAATCTCCCGCCGTTGCCCCTCTGTGGCGTCGCCCCCTTTGATTGAGACTGGAAGCCTGTCATGAGCGATCTTTCCGCCTTTGCCGTTACCCAGAAATGGCCTGCGCAATTCCCCGAGTGGATTCAGCTGTACTCGTTGCCGACCCCCAACGGGGTCAAGGTCTCGATCATGCTCGAAGAGATCGGCCTGCCGTACGAAGCGCACCGGGTCAGCTTCGAGACCCAGGACCAGATGACCCCTGAGTTCCTCAGCGTCAGCCCGAACAACAAGATCCCGGCGATTCTCGACCCCCACGGCCCGGGCGACCGGCCCCTGGCGCTGTTCGAGTCGGGGGCGATCCTGATCTACCTGGCGGACAAGAGCGGGCAACTGCTGGCCCAGGAATCGGCGGCGCGTTTTGAAACCATCCAGTGGCTGATGTTCCAGATGGGCGGCATCGGGCCGATGTTCGGGCAGGTGGGGTTCTTCCACAAATTCGCCGGCAAGGACTACGAGGACAAGCGGCCGCTGGAGCGTTACGTGAATGAGGCCAAGCGATTGCTGGGGGTGTTGGACAAGCACCTGAAGGGGCGCGAGTGGATCATGGGCGAGCGCTACACCATTGCCGATATTGCGACCTTTCCGTGGATTCGCAATTTGATCGGGTTTTATGAGGCGGGTGGGTTGGTGGGGATCGACAGTTTCCCCGATGTGCAGCGGGTGCTGGCCAAGTTTGTGGCGCGGCCGGCGGTGATTCGTGGGTTGGAGATTCCCAAGGTGGTTTGAGGTGTTTTTTTAGGGGGGCGCGAAGGGGGGCATCTTCGGTGTTGCGGGTGTGGCTACTTAGGGGTTTGCTCTTGTAGCGAGTGGGACGGGGTACATATCCGGTGCTGCGGTCACGGCCACTTAGGGTTTCGCCCTTACGGCGACTCACTTTTGTCAAACGACACAAAAGTAAGCAAAAAGTCTTGCCCCTCCATACGGCCCCTCGCTGGGGCTCGGGGTGCCCGAGCTCCGGCATTGCTCCGGGGGCCCGCCGCCAACCGGCCATTCATGGCCGGGCGGCGGCTAGCTCGGCATCCATGCCGAGCTGCCCCCTACGCAACGCCTACGCTCGGCCTGCTGGGAAGGGGCCGGAAGATCAAGATCAAGATCAAAAGCCAACGCCAAGGTGCGCATGCTGGTTCCCTGTAGCCGCTGCCGCAGGCTGCGAACGAGCGCTCGCGCTCGCAAAACCAGGCGGCGCGATAGGTCAGGAATATCGGGGAGGCAGGTTTAGCGTCTCCTGCGGAGCCGGTCGCAGCCTTCGGCAGCGGCTACATTAACGCGAACGGCAATGAAACAGGCCGCCGTCAGATTCTGCTTTTGATCTTGCTTTTGATCTTCCTGCCCCCTTAGACACGATGGCCGAACGCAGGCATTGAGCCGTGGGTAACCCGGCAGGGATGCCGGGTTAGCCGCACTGGGCCATGGATGGCCCATTGCGGCGGCCCACGGATCAATGCCGGAGTGAGGGCATGCCGAGCCTAGGCGAGGCACCGAGTGGAGGGGCAGGAGCCTTTGGTTACTTTGGGCTTTTCAAAGTGACTCGCTGTAAGAGCGAAACCGCCAGTGGCCGTGACCGCAGGAATGGATATGTACCCCCTCCCACTCGCTGTAAGAGCGGAACCCCAAGTAGCCCTGACCGCAGCAGCGGATATGTACACAGCCCACCGCTGTAAGAGCGAAACCACCAACCGCCACACCCGCAGCAACGAATATGTACACTTCACCCCCAGCCCCCCACCGACCCCAGGCTCCCTCTAAATGCCCGCCCTGAACTTCAAACAAATCGACGTCTTCAGCTCCACCCCCCTCAAGGGCAACCCCCTGGCCGTTGTGTTCGACGCCGACAATCTCAGTGACGAACGCATGGCCGCGTTCGCCACCTGGACCAACCTCAGCGAAACCACCTTCCTGCTCAAGCCCCGCGACCCCCGCGCCGACTACCGTCTGCGGATCTTCACCACCCTCCAGGAGCTGCCGTTTGCCGGTCACCCGACCCTGGGCAGTTGCCATGCCTGGCTCGAAGCCGGTGGGGTGCCCCAGGGCGAGGAGATCATTCAGGAGTGTGAAGTCGGTCTGGTGCGCATTCGTCGTCAGGGCGAAAAGTTGGCCTTTCTCGCGCCGCCGCTGCTCAAGTCCGGCCCGGTGGAGCCCGAGGTGCTGGAGCAGGTAGGCCGTGGCCTGGGCCTGAAAGCCGGGGATATCGTCCAGGCGCAGTGGGTCGACAACGGCGCCGGCTGGCTGGCGGTGATGCTCGGTGAGCGCCAGCAGGTGCTGGATCTGCAACCGGACTACCCGGCACTGATCGGTCTGGCTGTAGGGGTGATCGCGCCCTGTGACCCCGAGCGCGATGACACCGAGGCGCAGTTCGAGGTGCGGGCCTTTATCGCCGGCGACGGCATGCCCGAAGACCCGGCCACCGGCAGCCTCAATGCCGGGATCGCCCAGTGGCTGCTGGGGACCGGGCAGGCGCCGTCGCGCTATCGGGTCAGCCAGGGCCTGAGCATGGGCCGCGCTGGGTCCATCGATGTGGAGCAGGTGGGCGATGAGGTGTGGATCGGCGGCTCTGCCGTCACCTGTATTGAAGGCAAGTTTCTCGCGGGGTGAAGCCGCGGCAAGTTTCCAGCTCCAAGCCCAGCCCGGCGCAGTTGCCACTTGCCGCTTGCCGCTTGCCGCTCGAAGCTTGTTGCTTGTTGCTTGTTGCTTGTTGCTTGTTGCTTGTTGCTTGTTGCTTGTTGCTTGTTGCTGCTCCTCTGTCTTGCGTCAGATGGTCGCAGGCCGGCCTGCGCGGGCCCTCGCCAAGCCCATGAATAGCGGGCCTGGCGCTGATTGTTAGCAGATTCGCAAGACTCTCTTGAGCCGTGCGGGTTTGTACCACGGCGGCTCTGGGCATAAGCTTTCAGCCTTTTTTCGCCATCGCTCGTGTTGTCCCGCGCTCAGCCTTAGGAAAAATCATGTCCAGCCAGTTCCCAGAAGCCCGTCCCCGTCGCCTGCGTCGCTCCGAACAACTGCGCAGTCTGTTCCAGGAAACCGAATTCACCCTCAATGACCTGGTGCTGCCGATTTTCGTCGAGGAGGAAATCGACGATTTCGTGCCGATCAAGAGCATGCCCGGGGTGATGCGCATTCCCGAATCCAAGCTGGCCGGGGAGATCGAGCGTTACGCCCGCGCCGGGATCAAGTCGGTGATGACTTTCGGTGTGTCGCACCACCTGGACTGCGACGGCAGCGATACCTGGAAGGAAAACGGCCTGGTGTCGCGCATGTCGCGCATCGCCAAGGACGCGGTGCCGGAGATGATCGTGATGTCCGACACCTGCTTCTGCGAATACACCGAGCACGGCCACTGTGGCGTGATGCACGGCCATGAAGTGGACAACGACCAGACCCTGATCAACCTCGGCAAGCAGGCGGTGGCCGCGGCCCGTGCCGGCGCCGACGTGATCGCGCCGTCGGCGGCCATGGACGGTCAGGTCCAGGCCATCCGCCGCGCCCTGGACGCCGCTGGGTTCACCCAGACGCCGATCATGGCCTATTCCACCAAGTTCGCTTCGGCGCTCTACGGCCCGTTCCGCGAGGCCGGTGGCAGCGCGCTCAAGGGCGACCGCAAGAGCTACCAGATGAACCCGATGAACCGCCGCGAAGCGGTGCGCGAGTCCCTGCTGGACGAGCAGGAAGGCGCCGACTCGCTGATGGTCAAGCCCGCCGGGGCCTACCTGGACATCATCCGCGACATCCGCGAGGCCTCGCGCCTGCCGGTGGCGGCGTACCAGGTCAGCGGTGAGTACGCGATGATCAAGTTCGGCGCCCAGGCCGGGGCCATCGACGAGCAGCGGGTGGTGCGTGAAAGCCTGGGTTCGATCAAGCGCGCCGGCGCCGACCTGATCTTCACCTACTTCGCCATGGACCTGGCCCTGGCCGGGATCTGATCCCGAACCCGGCCAAACCGTCCCTCCACGAACGCCGCCCGGCGTTCGTGGCTATTGCCAAGACTTCCGCCTCTACATGACAATGCGATTCATTATCAAATATGAATCCTTACTGTCATGCCCGCCGACGACTTATCCCTGCGCTGCGCCGTCACCGATCTCTACACCCATCACCATGGCTGGTTGCAGGGCTGGCTGCGCCAGCGCCTGGGCAATGGCTTCGATGCCGCCGACCTGGCTCAGGACACCTTCGTGCGGGTGCTCAAGGCCCGCAACGCACAGGACATCCGTGAGCCGCGGCCCTACCTGTCGCGCATTGCCCGGGGCTTGCTGATCGATCTGTTTCGCCGCCGCTCCCTGGAGCAGGCCTACCTCGAAGCCCTGGCCCGGGTGCCCGAGGGCGAGCACCCGTCGCCGGAGGAGCAGAGCGTATTGTTCCAGGCGCTGATGGAAATCGACCGTCTGCTGGATGGCCTGGGGCCCAAGGTCAAGCAGGCCTTCCTGCTGTCCCAGTGCGACGGCCTGACCTACGAGCAGATCGCCGAGCGCCTGCAGATTTCCGTGCGCAGTGTGAGCAACTACATGGCCAAGGCCATGGAGCACTGCTGCCTGATGCAGATGCGGATGCAGCTGTCATGAGCTTTGCCGGCCTGCAACTGAGCGTCGCCGAGCGTCAGGCCATCAGCGGCGCGGCGCGCTGGTACGCGCAATTGCGTTCCGGCAGCGCCTCCGAGCAGGAGCAGGCGGCCTGGCGCGAGTGGCTGGCCGCCGACCCCTTGCACCGCCAGGCCTGGGAGCGCATGCAGCAGTTGGGCGAGCAGATCTCGGCGCTGCCCGGCGGCCTGGCCGGCTCGACCTTGCGCGGGGCCGGGCGTTCGCGCCGCGAGCTGATGCGCAACCTGGTGGTGCTGGCCTCGGCCGGTTCCCTGGGCTGGCTGGGCTGGCGCAGCGACAGCGCCCAGCAGTTGCTGGCGGACTACCGGACGCAGATCGGCGAGCGCCGACAAGTGCGCCTGGCGGATGGCAGTTCGCTGCTGCTCAATACCAACACCTCGATCAACGTGCAGTTCGACGGCCAGCAGCGCAAGGTCCAGCTGCTGTGGGGCGAGATGCTGGTGAGCACCGGTGCCGACCCGCTGCAGCGGCCGTTCCGGGTACAGACCCGACACGCCGAGGTGCTGGCCCTGGGCACGCGCTTCGTGCTGCGCAGCGACGAGCGCGAGGAGCAGGTGGCGGTGCTGGAGCACGCGGTGCAGGTCAGCCTGGGCGATGGCAGCGCGCCGCGTCGGGTCGAGGCCGGCCAGCAACTGGCGTTCAGCGGCCGGGGCTTTGCCGCGCTGCGGCCCAACGATGCTTCGGTGGGCGCCTGGCGCCAGGGCAGCATCATCGCCATCGACCGGCCCCTGGGGGACTTGCTGGCCGACCTGTCGCGCTACCGGCGCGGGGTGCTGCAGTGCGATCCGCAGATCGCCGGGCTGAAGATCTCCGGGGCCTTCCCCATCGACGACACCGACCGTGCCCTGGCGGCGTTGGAAAGCGGTTTCTCGCTGCAGATCAAGCGCTATACCCGTTACTGGGTGCGGGTCTCCGACAGCCGCCTGGGCTGAAGCGTCGGAAAAAAATTTCGTGATCCTTGCAGGTTGGCCAGCCCTGGTCCGGCTTATCCCCCAGTGGATTCATTTTCGTTAGCGGGGAAGGCAAAGCATGTCTGATGTTCACAAGTCGACGTTGGCCCGGGCAATCAAGCTCGGGCTCTGGGGTGCACTGGCGGTTTACGGGGCGACGCTGTTGCCGTTGACCGCGCTGGCGGCCAGCGAGCAGAGCGCCGTGCGCCGCTTCGACATTGCCCCAGGGGATCTGACCGAGGTGCTGAGCCGCTACGCCAGCGCTGCTGGGGCGGCGATTTCCTTCGACGCGCGACAGACCGCCGGCCAGCGTTCGGCGGGGCTCCAGGGGGATTACGGGGTGCAGGAAGGCTTTGCGCGGATTCTCGCCGGCAGTGGCTGGCAGGCCGAACCCCAGAGCAACGGCAGCTACGTGCTGCGCCCCGTGCCCAAGGGCAATGGCACCCTGGAGCTGGGCACCACCCAGGTGCAGGGCCAGGAGCTGGGGGCCACCACCGAGTATTCCGGTTCCTACACCACCGGCGCGGTGACCATCGGCAAGGGCCAGCACTCGCTGAAGGAAACCCCGCAGTCGGTGACCGTGATCACCCGCAAGATGCTCGACGACCAGAACCTCAACACCATCGACCAGGTGATGGAAAAGACCCCGGGCATCACCCTCTACGACTCGCCCATGGGCGGCAAGTATTTCTATTCCCGGGGCTTTCGCATGACCGGCCAGTATCAGTACGACGGCGTGCCCCTGGACATGGGCAGCAGCTACGTGCAGGCCGACAGCTTCAGCAGCGACATGGCCTTCTATGACCGGGTGGAGATCTTGCGCGGCGCCGCCGGCATGCTCAAGGGCGCGGGCGGCACCGCCGGCTCGGTGAACTTCGTGCGCAAGCGCGGCCAGGCCACGCCCCACACCGAGCTGACGATGTCCGCCGGCAGTTGGGACAACTACCGGGCCCAGGTGGACACCGGCGGGCCGTTGAACGATGCCGGCACCGTCCGTGGCCGGGCAGTGGTCACCCAGCAGACCCGGCAGTATTTCTACGACCTGGGCGAGCGCAAGGATCAGGTCTACTACGGCGCCCTGGACTTCGACCTCAGCGACGCCACCACCCTGGGCCTGGGCATGGCCTATGAAGACGTCGACTCGCGCCCGTGCTGGGGCGGCCTGCCGCGCTACAGCGACGGCAGCGACCTCAAGCTCGGCCGTTCCACCTGCCTGAACACCGCCTGGAACAACTCGCGCAGCAAGCGCGCGACCTATTTCGCCGACCTCAAGCAGCAACTCAACGACGACTGGGCGCTGAAGGTGGCCGGGGTCTACAGCCGCAACACCCAGGACATCGAGTACGCCTTCCCCAGCGGTTCGGTGCCGGTGGGGGCCAACCGTTCCAGCACCCTGATGCTGGGCAGCACCTATGACTACGATCAGGTGGACTACGGCTTTGACGCCTATGTCGACGGCCGCTTCCAGGCCTTTGGCCGGGAGCACGAACTGGTCGTCGGTGCCAACGCCAGCCGCTCGATCAAGGACGACTTCTACGCCGTGGCCGGCTTGCCGCAGCGGCAGAACGTGCTGGACCCCGATCACCACCTGCCCAAGCCCGATGCCAGCTACTACGAAAGCAATTCCACCCGGGGCGGCCCCTCTGATCTGCGGATCCAGCAGCAGGGGCTGTATTCCACCCTGCGCCTGAAACTCGCCGACCCGCTGACCCTGGTCATGGGCAGCCGGGTCAGTTGGTACAAGTCGCAGAACGATGCCGTGGCCTACTGGCGCGACACCCGCACCCCCAGCAGCGCCCGTTCCAAGGAAACCGGCGAGGTCACGCCGTTCGCCGGGGTGCTGTACGACCTCAACGACAACCTCACGGTCTACGCCAGCTACTCCAGCATCTTCACCCCTCAGGGCAGCTATCGGACCCTGGACGGTGCGTCTCTCAAGCCGCTGGTGGGCAAGAGCTACGAAGCGGGGATCAAGGGCGAGTGGTTTGACGGTCGCCTGAACAGCGCCTTCAGCCTGTTCCGCACGATTCAGGAGGATGCGCAGCAGGACGATCCGGCCTGCCCGGACAGCACCTGCTCGCTGAACTCGGGCAAGGTCCGTGCCCAGGGCTTTGAGGCCGAAGTCAGCGGTGAGGTGATCGAACGCCTGCAACTGCTGGCCGGCTACACCTACACCCAGACCAAGACCCTGGAGGATGCCGACAGCAGCAAGAACGGCCAGTCGTTCAACTCCTACGTGCCGCGGCACCTGCTGCGGGTGTGGGGCGACTACCAACTGGGCGGTGCCCTGGAGCGCTTCAATGTGGGGGCTGGGGTCAACGCGCAAAGCGACAACTACCGGGTCTCGCCCACCAGCGGCAAGCACATCAGCCAGGCCGGCTATGCGATCTGGAACGGGCGCATCGGCTATCGCATCGACGACACCTGGTCCCTGGCGCTCAACGGCAACAACCTGCTGGACAAGCGCTACTACACCACCATCGGCACCGAAGGCTTCGGCAACTTCTACGGCGACCCGCGCAACTTCACCCTGTCGGTCAAGGCCGATTTCTAAGGGCCCTGGCGCTCGGGCAGGCTTTCTGCGCGCTCGCTTCAGGCCTTGGGCGGTGCGGCGTCGAGCGGAGCCATGACCCGTCGCAACCGCGGCTAGGGGGGGGGAGGGCGGCGCCTATGCATGTGCAACCCGATGCCCGGCCCCGGCTGCGCAGTGCGCCGAGCGCGGATCAGCGCGGTTTGAGGGCGGCCGGGCTGTTCTGCGGGGAGATCTCGCGCTCGCGGAAATAACGCTCCAGCACCCGCGGATCGGCCGAACGTTCGGCCAGGGCCACGTAGGTGTCCGGGCGCAGCAGGTACAGGGCGTTGCGCGCCAGCCCCGCGTGGGCGTGGGCCGGGCGCCAGTCGAAGAGGCGCAACGGCACCCGGTGTTCGGCGCACCAGTCCTGTACCGCGTTGCTGGTGACGCCGTAGACGTGCACCTGCCAGCCCAGGTGATCGAGGCTGTCGAAGTTGTCGTGCTCGCCGTCGCGGACCCAGGGCAGGCGGTCGCCGCCGTGCACTGGGCCGACGCCACCGGCGCTTAGGGGCATGCCCCGGTAGTTGAGGGTGATCTGCGACACGGTGCGAAAGAGAAATTCCCGGGCACTGTCAAAGGCGGCGATCTTCGGCAGCAGCAGGGGCGCCAGGCGGGTGCGTACCAGGTAGGCGACCGGGCCATCGGCGGTGGCGAAGCTGAACACCCGGTCGGTGGTGGCCACCAGGCGCCGGGCAAACTCCATGCGTTCGATCTCATAGCTGTCCAGCAGGCTTTCGGCGCTCTGGCCGCTGAGCACCGCCGCCAGTTTCCAGGCCAGGTTGATGGCGTCGCCGATCCCGGTGTTCATGCCCTGGCCGCCGGCCGGGCTGTGCACATGGGCGGCGTCCCCCAGCAGGAATACCCGGCCGCAGCGAAACTGCTCGGCCACCCGGTGATGCACCTTGTAGGTGGAGAACCAGTTGACCTGGTTCACCTCGACCTTGAGCTGGCGCATGGCGCGCTGGCTGACGTCTTCGAAACGCAGGTTTTCCGGGTGTTCGGCCCGTTCGTCGCGCACCGTGCCGATCAGCCGCGCGCGGCCGCTGTGGGCCAGGGGAAACACCGCGAGAAAGTCGGCGTCGTCCAGGTCCACGTGCAACTGGCCGTCGATGCTCGGGCCGCTGGCCTCGACATCGGCGACATAGAACACCTGCTGGTAGGTGCCGCCGGGAAAGCCGCTGCCCAGGGTCTTGCGCACCGTGGAGCGGGCGCCGTCGCAGCCGGCCAGGTAGAAGGCCTGGCAGTGTTCCTCGCGGCCGTCGGGGCCGCGCAGGCGGGCGTTGATCAGGTGGCCGTGGTCGGTGAAGGCCAGCAGTTCGGTGCCCCGTTCGACCTCCACCCCCAGCAGCGCCAGGCGCTCGATCAGCAGCTGCTCGTGTTCGTCCTGGGGAAAGATCTGCAGGAAGGGGTAGGGCGTCAGGTCTTCGCCGATGGCGTTGAACGGCAGTTGTGCGGCCCGTTCGCCGCGGACCCAGAGGTTGACCGCCGGCACGTGGTGGCCGCGTTCGACGATGGCCTGGGTCAGGTCCAGCTGGCGGTACAGCTCCAGGGTCCGGGCCTGCACCGCCAGGGCCCGGGAGGTGGTGCCCGGGCCGAGGGTCTTGTCGATGATCCGTACCTTGATCCCCTGCCGGCGCAGCCAGAGCGCCAGCACCAGGCCGGTGGGGCCGGCGCCGATGATCAGTACGTCGCTGCAGTTCATGTGTTTGCCCTCGCTAAGAGATCAACGTTATGCATCGGACTGCGGGCGGCGCCTGCCGCGGGGTCAACGCTGGGCGAAGGCCAGGTTCAGGCCCAGTCCCGCGAAGCTTGCGGCAAAGCTGCCGCGCAACCAGTTCTGCACCTTGGGCGACTCGATCACCGCGGTACGGAACAGATTGGCCAGCAGGCCGTAGAGCACGAACACGAAGAAGGTCATGGCCATGAACACGCCGCTCAGGAGCAGCATCTGCGGGATCGGGTCGCTGCCGTCGTGGGCGATGAACTGGGGCAGGAAGGCCAGGAAGAAAATGGTCAGCTTGGGGTTGAGGATGTTCAGCAGGCAGGCCTTGAGCATCAGCGCGCCGGCGCCGTGGCTCACCGCCTTGCTGTCCACCGCAAAGGCCGAGCGATCACGCCAGGTGGCGTAGGCCAGGTAGAGCAGATAGGCGACCCCGGCGAACTTCAGGCCCTGGAAGGCCAGGGCGCTGGTGTGCAGGATCGCCGACAGGCCGAGGATCGAGGCCAGCAGGTGCGGGACGATCCCGGCGGTGCAGCCGATGGCGGTGAACAGGCTGGCGCGCTTGCCGGCCACCAGGGCGGTGGAAATGGTCAGGATCACGCCGCTGCCGGGAATCAGCACGACAATCAGGCTGGTAAGCAGAAAATCCAGGGTCAACATCCGGGTGTCACTCCATTGAGGGCGGGGTCATCAAAGTACACCCAGCCACACCGCCAATAGAAGGATTTTAGCCTGTAGCCGCTGCTGAGCCTGCGAAGCTGCGCACCTTGCCTGGCGATTTCCCGTCGATCACGCAGAGGCCTCAGGGTCCGAAGCCTTTCGCAGCCTGCGGCAGCGGTGGCACAAACCCCGGATCGGCATTGGCCGTAGCCGCTGCTGAGCCTGCGAAGCTGCGCGAAGGTCCGCAGGACCTTGCCTGGCGATTTCCCGTCGATCACGCAGAGGCCTCAGGGTCCGCAGCCTTTCGCAGCCTGCGGCAGCGGCTACAGGGCGTGGCGGGAACAGCGCTCGCATTCTTTGGTCGAACGCCCCAGCCGCTGCTTTACTTGCACGGCCCTCGTCCAGCCATCTTGCGGAGTCCCATGATTTCCTCTCGTCTTCTCAGTTGCTGCCTGGGCCTGTCGCTGCTGGCCGGTTGCGCCAGCCCACGTGGCCCCCAGGCACCGACGCTGACCCCGGAGCAGACCCAGGCGCGGATCCTGCGCCTGCTGCCGGCCCATGTCGGCGACCGCCAGGGCTGGGCCCGGGACATCCAGGTGGCCTTCAGCGCCCAGGGGTTGGAACCGAGCCCGAGCAACCTGTGCGCGGTGCTGGCGGTGACCGAGCAGGAATCGACCTTCCAGGTCGACCCGACGGTGCCGGGCCTGGGACGCATTGCCCGGGAGGAAATCGACCGCCGCGCGGCCAAGGTGCATGTGCCGGCGTTGCTGGTCAGCGCCGCCCTGCAAGTGCGCGGCGCGGACGGCCAGTCCTACAGCCAGCGCCTGGCCCGGGCCCGCAGCGAGAAGGAGCTGAGCGCGATCTTCGACGACTTCATCGGCCAGGTGCCCCTGGGCCAGACCCTGTTCGGCCGTTTCAACCCGGTGCACACCGGCGGGCCGATGCAGGTCAGCATCGAGTTTGCCCAGCAGCATGCTCAGGGCTATCCCTATCCGGTGCAGGGCACCATTCGCCATGAAGTCTTCAGTCGCCGTGGCGGCCTGTACTTCGGCATCGCCCACCTTTTGGGCTACCCGGTGGACTACCCGCAACCGCTGTACCGCTTCGCCGACTTCAACGCCGGCTGGTACGCCAGCCGCAACGCTGCCTTCCAGGCTGCGGTCAGCCGCCTCAGCGGGATCAAGTTGGCCCTGGACGGCGACCTGATCCGTTACGACTCGCTCCTGCCCGGCAGTACCGAACTGGCGGTGCGCACCCTGGGCAAGCAACTGGGGCTGCGCAACCCGCAGATCCGTGAGCAGATGGAACAGGGCGACCGCCAGGACTTCGCCCAGACCGAGCTGTACCGCCAGGTGTTTGCCCTGGCCGATCGAGCCGCCGGCCGGCCCGTGCCACGCCAGCAGTTGCCGGGCATCGAACTCAAGAGCCCGAAGATCACCCGCCAGTTGACCACCGCCTGGTTCGCCAAGCGCGTGGATGAACGCTACCAGCGTTGCCTGCAACGGCCGCTGTAACCCCAAGGGCCTGCCCGTCGTAGGAGCTGGCTTGCCAGCGAAGGCGTCCGTCAGGGTGATGCAAGGCTTGCGGTCCTGTTCGCCGGCAAGCCGGCTCCTACGGTTGGGCGCTGAGATGTTCCTGCCTGCCGTAGGCGCTGGCTTGCCAGCGAAGGCGTCCGTCAGGGCTATGCAAGGCTTGCGGTCCTGTTCGCCGGCAAGCCGGCTTCTACGATTGGGTGCTGAGGTGTTCCTGCCTGCCGTAAGAGCTGGCTTGCCAGCGAAGGCGTCCGTCAGGGCGATGCAAGGCTTGCGGTCCTGTTCGCCGGCAAGCCGGCTCCTACGATTGGGCGCTGAGGTGTTCCTGCCTGCCGTAGGCGCTGGCTTGCCAGCGAAGGCGTCCGTCAGGGCGATGCGAGGCTTGCGGTCCTGTTCGCCGGCAAGCCGGCTCCTACGATTGGGCGCTGAGGTGTTCCTGTCTGCCGTAGGCGCTGGCTTGCCAGCGAAGGCGTCCTTGAGAGCGCAGCAGGACCCTCAGGCCTCTTCGTCGGCGAGTGCCGGATGATTGGGCGGCTTGTCAGGCACTTGGGTCGCGTGGCAGGATGCGCCATGAATTTTTTCCGCCTCGACTCCCGCCTGCATCACCATCGACCTCAGCTTCGGGGCCGTGGTCGCGTGTGCGCGTCGAGCGGTCAGTCATCCAGACACTGCGATCACTGACCAACGATGAAAAAAACCAAAGGCGCCCGACAAGGCGCCTTTTTTATTGCCTGTCAAAAACCAAGAGGAAACACCCATGACCATGCTCCGTGGCACTCGAATGATCACCGGCCCGCAAGCTGCCGCCCTACGCACCCTGGAAGAGCGCTTCCGGAGCTGGCTTCATCGAAGCGGGTGCTGAAGAAGTCATAGTCCCGGCGCTGTGGGGCCAGGACACCTTTATCGAAAAGGCCGGCGGCAGTGAAGTCATCGGCCAGATGTGGGCCTTCAACGACAAGGCCGGACGGCCGTGCTGCCTGATTCCGGAAGCCACTGCACTGTTCCAGGAAACCGCCCGCGAGCTGTTGGCAGGACGGGAGCAGGCGATCTTTTTCTACGTCGCTCGCTGTTATCGCTATGAACGGCCGCAAGCCGGGCGGTATCGAGAATTCACCCAGTTGGGCCTGGAGATACTGGGGCCCAAACCCTTGCAGGCGCTGGAGCGCGCGCGGGAACTGTGCGTTGGCTTTCTGGATGCCCTGGGCCTGGAGTACGAGCTCAACCTCGGGGTCAAGCGCGGCCTGACCTACTACCTCAATGGCGAAGGTTTCGAGGTGCGTTGCCCGCAGTTGGGTGCGCAACAGCAAGTGGTAGGTGCCGGCGCCTACCGCGAAGGTGCCGGATTCGGCATCGGCCTGGAGCGCCTGCAACTGGCGCTGCAACCCCAGTCGTAGGCGCTGGCTGGCCAGCGAAGGCGCCGTTGGGAGCGCTGCAGGATTCGCCGGCCTCTTTGCCGGAGAGCCGGCTCCTACGGGGCCTTGCGCGGTGTGTGGGCTAACCGTAGGAGCTGGCTTGCCAGCGAAGGCGCCCGCAAGGGTGCCGCAAAACTCAGGGGCGGCGACGCACGAACTTGCGCCACAGCCAGACCCACAGCAGTGCCAGCGGGAAGGCCAGGATCACGAAGGGCAGGGCCTGGCTGCCTTTCTCCAGGGCTGCGGCAGTGCCCTCGGCCAGGTTGTCCGGCAGGTCGCGCAGGGCGCGCTTGAGGCTTGAACCGCGTTCTGCGCCGTCACTGGGCAGGAAGTTCAGGGTCAGGCGGTTGGTGTCCAGGCGACGCTGGTGTCCGGCAGCTGTCTGGGCCAGGGCCTGCAGGTCATTCTCGATGCCTGCCTGCTCCTTGCTCAGGGCGATCAGGTCGCTGACGCTGATGTCCTTGCGCGCCGCCAGTTCATCCAGGCGCTGTTGCTGGGCCTTGAGTCGCTGTTGCTGGCGTTGCACATCGGCCACGGCGTCGGCCAGGTCTTCGGCGCTGGTGACCCGCTCGCCCAGTTCGGCCCCTTCGGACGCCTGCTTGACGATGGGTTCGACACCGTCCGGGGCGATTCGCAACACCACCCGAGCGCGGTACTTGCTCTGCTCCAGAAGCAGGATGTTGCAGGCGCCGAACTGGGCCTTTTCGCAGGACTCGCGGGTTTGTTCCAGGTGCGGGCCGATCTGTTCGGCGGGCAGGGACAGGGTCAGTTCGTGCTCGTAGGCCAGCAGGGCGCCAGCCTTGCCCTGGGCGCCGCCGAGGGCCACCGCGGAGCTGTTGTGATCACTGGGGGAACAGGCACTGAGGGCCAGGGCGCCGAAGAGGGCAAAGGCCAGTCGACGGCGGATGGCAGGGTGATCGTCCTGATGTTGCATGGAGGCTCCTTGAGTACTTGAAACTGCGGCTAGGGCGCAGGCGCGCATCTTACCGCTGTTCCCGGGATCACCACGATCGCGGCGCAACTTATTTTCATCCATTTGCCTGGCTGATGCTCATGGGCACCTTGGTCAATCAGGGCTACACCTGTCGCCCTGTGCAACCCTCGTTACCCAGCGGTTCAAGGAGAACCTCATGAGCGAATCGGACATCCCCCCGGGCTTCAGTCCCTGGCCTCGCAACAGCCCGCTGCTGGAGCTGATCGGCCCGGTCTATGGGCGTGGCAGTGGCCGTGAACTGTGCCTCGGCCTGCGCGCCGACACCCGCCATGCCAACGGCCGGGGCACGGTGCATGGCGGCATCATCGCCACCCTGGCGGACATCGGCATGGGCTACGCCATGGCGTTCTCCAGCGAGCCGCCGTTGCCGCTGATCACCGCCAGCATGACCCTCGACTACCTGGGGGCGGTGCAGGTCGGGGAATGGATCGAGGTGCGCCTGGAGCATGCCAAGCGCGGCCGGCAGATGGCCTTTGCCACCGTGGTGCTGCGAGTCGGCGAGCGTGAAGTGGCCCGGGCCAGCGGCGTCTTCGCCGTCCCAACCGCAGCCCTGTAGCCGCTGCTGAGCCTGCGAAGCTGCGTAAAGGTCCGCAGGACCTTGCTTGGCGATCGCCAGCCAAACCGCTATTGATCTTGAGAACCCTGCGTCCCTGCGGGCCGTTCGCAGCCTGCGGCAGCGGCTACACAAATCCCGGATTGTCATTGGACTGTAGCCGCTGCCGAGCGTCAGCGAGGCTGCGCAAAGGTCCGCAGGACCTTGCTTGGCGATCGCCAGCCAAACCTCTATCGATCCTGAGAGACCTGCGTCCCTACGGGCCGTTCGCAGCCTGCGGCAGCGGCTACATAAATCCTGGATCGGCATTGGCCTGTAGCCGCTGCTGAGCCATGGCGAAGCTGCGCAACGGTCCGCAGGACCTTGCCTGGCGATCGCCAGCCAAACCGCTATCGATCTTGAGAACCCTGCGTCCCTGCGGGCCGTTCGCAGCCTGCGGCAGCGGCTACACAAATACCGGATCGGCATGGGCCTTGTAGCTGCTGCCGAGCGTCAGCGAGGCTGCGCAAAGGTCCGCAGGACCTTGCTTGGCGATCGCCAGCCAAACCGCTATCGATCTTGAGAACCCTGCGTCCCTACGGGCCGTGCGCAGCCTGCGGCAGCGGCTACAGCTGCTTCCAGTCCAGGCCGAAGCGCGCCAGGTATTTGCGCAGGCGGTCGGCGTCGTTGGGGTTGGCCTTGCCCTGGCGCGATACGCCGAACAGCCGACGCCCGGCGTCCGAGAGGCTGTCGGCGCGACGGCATTCGGCAATCACCGCCTTGAGCTGCAGGCGGTCGAACAGGTCCAGCTCTACCTCGGCGCCCAACAGTTGCTGCAGTTCATCCTCGGCATTTTCCAGGCCCCAGGCGTGGCGCAGGCGCTGGATTTCCTCTTCGACCTGGGCCTGGTCGATGCGTCCGCTGTCGGCCAGGGTGGCCATGCGGGTGATGGATGCCGACAGCTCGCGGAAGTTGCCCAGCCACGCCGCTTCGCTGGAGCTGGCGAAGGCCAGGTAGCGGCGCCGCGCCTCCAGGTTGAAACGCACCAGTTGCCCTTGCTCCCGGGCGTGGCGCTCCAGCTCGAAGTCGATGTTCGGCTCGATGTCTTCGCGGCGCCCGGCCAGCCCCGGCAGGTTGAAGGTCCAGAGGTTGATCCGCGCATACAGGTCTTCGCGGAACAGGCCCTGGGCCACCCGGTCGCGCAGGTCGCGGTGGGTGCCGGCGATGATCAGGAAGTCGCTCTGCACCTCCTGGTCCGCGCCCATGGGGAAGAAGCGTTTTTCCTCGATGGCCTTGAGCAGCATCGCTTGTTCGTCCAGCCCCAGCTCGCCGATTTCATCAAGAAACAGCATGCCGCTGTGGGCCGCCCGCAGCAGGCCCTCCCGGGCGTTCTGGGCGCCGGTGAAGGCGCCCTTGATATGCCCGAACAGCGCCGACATGGCACCGTCGCCGCGCAGGGTGGCGCAGTTGACCTCGACAAAACGCCCCTGCACCTGATGCCGCCCACGCTTGAGTTCATAGATGCGCCGGGCCAGGAACGACTTGCCGGCACCGGTGGGGCCGATCAGCAGCATCGGTGCCTTGGAGCGCACCGCGACCCGTTCGATCTGCTCGATGGAGCGGTTGAACGCCGGGTTGCGGGTGGCGATCCCGGACTTGAGGAAAGCCAGGCCTTCCAGGCGCCTGTGGGCAAAACGCGAGGCGATGCGGTCGTAGCGCGACAAGTCGAGGTCGATCAGCGCGTGGGTGCCGGTGGCGTGTTCGCTGGGGTCGCGGCGCCGGGCCGGCGAGGTCTGGATCAGTCGGGCAGGGAGGTAGCGCGCCTCGGTCAGCAGGAACCAGCAGATCTGCGCCACGTGGGTGCCAGTGGTGATGTGCACCAGGTAATCCTCGCGCTCGGTGTCGAACGGGTAGGCGCTGGTGAAGTCGTGCAGGGCGGCGTAGACCTCCTCGAAGTCCCAGGGGTTGTTCAGGCCCATGGGGTGCAGGCGCACTTCGGTTTCCGGCGACACCTGGCGCACGTCGTTGGCCACCCGTTCGGCCAGGCTGACATCCCGGGCGTCCAGGCCGTGGATCAGTTCCAGGCGCTGGATCAGCACGTCCTGCTGCTGGCACAGACCGACCGTGGGCCGCCAATGGCTCCAGCGATTGGCGCCCTTGCCGACGCGATCGAGGGTGGAACCGATAAAACCGATGGCGACCGTGGGCTTGCTCGACATGTTTATACCTGAAGATAAAAAGCGATAGGCAAAGATATAAAAATATCGAGGCGTTTGTCTTGTCGAATGGCCAGTGAAAAAGAGAATAAAAATAAAACCGTTATAAATCAATAAGTTAAAAAATAATTTGCTGGAAAAATAAAACCTGGCACAGCGGCTGCAATGTATCTGGCAACGAACGAGACAACAGAGCGAGACGCCAAGATGGCCAACTTCCAGCTGTTCAACACCCAACAGGCAAAAGCGCCAGCGAGCACCACCCTGAACGCTTCCAAGGCACCGGCCTATGCCTACAACGCCAAGCATCGCCTGGCCCAGCTGGCGGTCACCGGTTGCCTGAACTCGACCTTCTACACCTCGCCTGAAGGCCAGCTGGACGCGGTGCTGCAACTGGTGAGCGAGTTGGACAGCCGCTTCGTCGCCCAGGCCGCCCGTTACGCTCGGCAGCAAGGCCATATGAAGGACATGCCGGCGCTGCTGCTGGCGGCGCTGACCGCGCAACGCTCGGCCCTGGTGCCGGAGCTGTTCGCCCAGGTGGTGGACAACGGCAAGATGCTGCGCAACTTCGTGCAGATCCTGCGCAGCGGCGTGACCGGGCGCAAATCCCTGGGGTCGCAGCCCAAGCGCCTGGTGCAGAACTGGTTGAACACGGCCAGCGAGCGTCAGCTGTTGCAGGCTTCGATCGGCACCAAGCCGTCCCTGGCGGACGTGCTGAAGATGGTTCACCCCAAGCCAAGCGATGCCTGGCGCGAAGCCTTCTTTGCCTGGGTGATCGGCAAGCCGGTGGATGTGCAGGCGTTGCCTGAGCTGACCCGCGACCTGCTGGCGTTTCGCAGCGGGGCGACACAGGAAGTGCCGCAGGTGCCGTTCCAGTTGCTCGGCAACGAGACCCTGAGCGCCGGACAATGGGCGGCACAGGCCCGCAACATGGGCTGGCAGGGGCTGCGCATGAACCTCAACACCCTGGCGCGCCACGGCGCGTTCCAGGTGCCGGGTTGCAGCGAGTACGTGGCGGCGCGGCTGGCGGATGCCGGTGAAGTGGCCAAGGCCCGGGTCTACCCGTACCAGTTGCTGGCGGCCTACCGCATGGCCGGCGAGGACGTGCCGCAAGCGGTCCGCGAGGCGCTGCAGGATGCCCTGGAGCTGTCCCTGGCCAACGTGCCGGCGCTGGCGGGCCACGTGGTGGTCTGCCCGGATGTCTCGGGCTCGATGCACAGCCCGGTCACCGGCTATCGCCAGGGCGCCACCACCGCGGTGCGTTGCATCGATGTGGCGGCACTGGTGGCGGCGGCGGTGTTGCGCAAGCAGCCGGCGGCGCGGGTCATGCCGTTCGAGCGGGGTGTGGTGAACATCCACCTCAACCCGCGGGACAGCGTGATGAGCAATGCACAGAAGCTGGCCAACATCGGCGGAGGCGGGACCAACTGCTCGGCGCCCCTGGCGCAGTTAGCCAACGCCAAGAGCCGCGTGGACACCCTGATCCTGGTCTCGGACAACGAGTCGTGGATCGATGCGCGGCGCCACGGCGCTACGGAAACGATGCGCCAGTGGGAGCGGATCCGGGCCATCAACCCGCAGGCGAAGCTGGTGTGCATCGATATGCAACCCGGCGCCACGACCCAGGCGCCAGACCGCGAGGACATCCTCAACGTCGGCGGCTTCAGTGATGCGGTGTTCGATGTGATCGAGCAGTTCACTGCGGGCAACTACGGTGCGCAGCACTGGGTCAAGGCAATCGAGGCGATGCCGCTCTGATCGCTGGAACATGAGATAAACCGTGCGCCGGCCAGCCGGTGCACACCACAGATTTTTTGATCATTGGCCCTGAATGCCGCTGTGACTACATCCAAAGGCGTCTCAGCAACTTTTGTCAGGGCCGGTGAGGGCACGAATGCCAGTGGCTGTACATCCTGGTTAAGCCGGTTCGAATCCGGCCATCAGTCACTACTTTTGTCGTGCCACCTTTTTTGCAGTTTTTGCGACGAATGCGGATGGAACTACATCCCAGGTTCGGGATGCGGGTTCGATTCCCGCCGGTGCTGGAAAACGGCGCCGTGGTTCAATGGTCAGAACACGAACGCATTGTTCCATCGACTCTTGTCGTCGCATCTTTTTTCCCGCCTCGGCGGGATGGCAGCGAATGCCACGGGTACTACATTTTGTCGCGGGTTCGAGCCCCGCCAGCCGCAAGGCTGTAGCTCAGTCGGTAGAGCAAATGTGCCTGTTCCCTTGTCGCTGCCCGCAGGCCTGGCCTGCACCGATTGACCCGGCGAATGCCGGTGGAACTACAGGACAGCGAGGTCGCGGGTTCGAGTCCCGTTCACCGCAAGGTGCTAGCTCAGAGGCAGAGCGCGCTGCATGTTCCACCTTCACTTGTCGCCGTCTGTACCGAACACCGAAATTCCGTAGGAGCTGGCTTGCCAGCGAAGAGACCCTTGAGATCGTCTTCTGCGCCCCCGGCTCCTACACACCCTAATGAACAAGGCTGAATCAGCGGCCACAGGAAAAAGAGTCAACGACATGGAACACAAAACCTACCAACTGCTGGAAGTGGCCAACGGCAAGCCGATCAAGATGTGGACCCAGGGCGTGCCCGTGGAAAACGAAGCCCGCCAGCAATTGATGAACACCGCGAAGATGCCGTTCATCTTCAAGCACCTGGCAGTGATGCCCGACGTGCACCTGGGTAAGGGGTCGACCATCGGTAGCGTGATCCCCACCGTAGGCGCGATCATCCCGGCCGCGGTCGGGGTGGATATTGGTTGCGGAATGATCGCCGCCCGTACTTCGCTGACCGCCTCGGACCTGCCGGATAACCTGGCCGGATTGCGTAGCGCCATCGAGGCCGCGGTGCCTCACGGTCGTACTTCGCCCCGTAGCGGTCGCGATAAGGGCGCCTGGGGTGATGTGCCGCAGCAGACCGACCAGGCCTGGGCTGCGCTGCACCCGCGCTTCAAGGCGATCACCGATAAGTACCCGGCCCTGGCCAACAGCAACAACCGCCAGCACCTGGGAACCCTCGGCGGCGGTAACCACTTCATCGAGGTTTGCCTGGATGAAGCCAACCGGGTCTGGTTCATGCTGCACAGCGGTTCCCGTGGCGTAGGTAACGCCATCGGCAACCTGTTCATTCATCTGGCACAGGCCGATATGCGTCAACATATCGCCAACCTGCCGGATCGTGACCTGGCCTACTTCGAGGAAGGCAGCCAACACTTCGACGATTACGTGGAAGCCGTGGCCTGGGCCCAGGATTTCGCCCGGCAGAACCGTGAGCTGATGATGCAACTGGTGATCCAGGCCACCCGCAAGGTGATCAGCAAGCCCTTCGAGGTGGCGCTGGAGGCCGTCAACTGCCACCACAACTACGTGCAGAAGGAGCGCCACTTCGGTGAAGAGGTGCTGGTGACCCGCAAGGGCGCGGTGTCGGCGAAGAAGGGCGAGCTGGGGATCATTCCGGGGTCGATGGGGGCCAAGAGCTTCATCGTTCGCGGGCTGGGTAACGAGGAGGCGTTCTGCTCCTGCAGCCACGGCGCGGGGCGTACCATGAGCCGCACCAAGGCCAAGAACACCTTCACCCTGGCCGACCAGATCCGCGCGACCGCTCATGTGGAGTGCCGTAAGGACGAAGCGGTGATCGACGAAATCCCGATGGCCTACAAGGACATCGACCAAGTGATGCACGCCCAGCGCGAGCTGGTGGAAGTGCTGCACACCCTGCGTCAGGTGGTGTGCGTTAAGGGGTAGAACAATGGACGACATGGACGCCTTGATAGCGGCGCCGCCCGGCTGGCATTACCAGCTGAGCGACTACGAAGCCCGCCGCGTGCGGGAGGTGATGGACGAATTGGATCGGCACAGCGCCTGGCTGGAACTGAGCCGCTTTGGCAACGGTTTCGTGCGTCAGGCGGCGGTGCGCCACCTGGCCGCGCTGCCTTCGGCCGAGGCCTTGGCGGCCTTGCTGGAGCGCCTCAACGATTGGGTGCCCCAGGTGCGCCTGGAGGCCGCCGCGGCGGTCGAGGGGTATCTGGCGCCAGAGCGCGCCGAGCTGCTGTTGCAAAGCCTGAAGCCGCTGCTGGCCCTGGCCGGCAAGCAACGCGCCGACCACGGCGCGACCCTGGAACGGGCGCGTTCGGTGTTGCAACTGGCCCAGGTACGCGAAGAAGTTGAAGACGCCTTTGGCGATTGCCGGGGCAAGGCCGCGCGCTTTGTCTTCGAGCTGTTGCTCGAAGGGGCGCAGGATCGGGCAGCGCTGCTGGCCCGGGCTTTGCGCCACAGCGAAGTCAGCGTGCGGCAGATGGCCGTGGATGCCTGCGCCGAGCTGCCTGCCGGGCAGGCCGTGCCCCTGCTGGAAGAGGTGATGCACAGCTGCGGTGCCAGTGTGCGGGTCAAGGCGCTGCGCTTGCTGCTGCCGTTGCTGGCCGATCCTCGCGAGTATCTGAGTCAGGCATTGCTGGACCCTTCGGGGGCCTTGCGTTGCCTGGCCCATTGGGCCGCGCCCCGTCATGGGCTGGACCCGCGCGAGGTGTTGCTGCAACGGCTGCAACAGCCGGCACCACGGAACAAGCGCGCTTGGCTGGGGCTGTTGGGGTTGGTCAAGGAACTGCAGGAGCCCATGGCCGATGTCATGGTGCGCCAGGCCTTGGCCTCGCCGGCGCCGAGTGTGCGCCTGCTGGCCCTGCAGACCCTGGGCGAGCGTGGCATGGCCGAGCAACTGGCGGCCCTGGACGACGCCTCGGACAAGGTCTTCAACTGCGCCCTGGGCCTGTTGCACGAGCAACCCTGGGCGGTGTTCGACGAAGCCCTGGAACAGCGTCTGGACCAGCACTGGCACGACCTGCCGAAGGCGCGGCGCTGGGCCCTGCTGGCCCTCAAGCCGGGCTGGCGCCAGCTGGAGTACCTGCTGTGGCGCCTGGGGCAGGGCGGCAGCGAAGCCGCCTATTGGCGCCAGACCCTGGCGCACTGGTGCGATAGCCGCTACGGGATGTTCGACCCGGTCACCCCCAAGCCGCTGCGCGAAGCCATGCTGCAGCGCTTGCAGGCCATGGAGGCAGCCGGTGAATTGCCCGCAGGTACAGCCCAGCGCCTGCTTTGAAAAATGGAGAGCGCCTTTATGCAGCCGCGGCCACTGTTGACCCGAATAGAAGATGAACACTGCCGCGCGCTACGCCAGCAACTGAAGGAGGTGTATTGCGTCTTCGATTTTGTGCTGCTGGCGGTCGAACCCGAGGCGGTGGTGGATCAAGCCCTGCATCGCCAGGGCTTGCAGCACCTCTACCAGCACTTGATGGCCGAACGCCGCGAGCGCTGGGAGCAACTGCGCCAGGACCCGCGCTACGCCGACGTCGGCCTGACGTCGATGCGCTGGGAGCAGGAGCGGGCGGTGCCCGAGGCGCTCAGTCAGGAGCAGGTCCGGCAGTTGGTCTGCGAAAACCTGGAGCAGCAGGAGCTGGCCTTGTACCGGGCGTTTCGCCAGCCGCCATACGGGCTGCATTTCCCCGGCGGCGCCGAGCAGGCGCGGCAGGTGTACGGCCAATGGCTGGACCTGCTGGGGCTGGACCCCGAACAGCAGCCCCAGGTGATCAACTGGGTAGGCAACCTGGAACTGGACTGTCAGGCGCCGGACATGGGCCCGCACCTGCAGCCCTGGAGTGACTATTTCGACGAAGGCCTGGAGTGGTGGGGCGTCTGGTGCCTGACGGTGTGGAACCCCGTGCGTCGGACCCTGAGTGTGCTGGCTGCCAGCGCCACCGATTGAACAAGGAAAAAGGATCATGGAACACCTGGAGCGTCATCCCCTGAGCAGCGCCATGCGTGAGCGGGTATTGGCCGAGCTGGCGCGGATCGAGCGCGAGCGCAATGTGCAGGTGCTGTACGCCTGCGAATCCGGCAGTCGGGCCTGGGGCTTTGCCTCCACCGACAGTGATTACGACGTGCGTTTCGTCTACGTGGAAAAGCCCGAATGGTTCATCCAGGTGGAGGCCGGGCGCGACGTGATCGAACGTCCCCTGGACGACGAGCTGGACATCAGCGGCTGGGAACTGCGCAAGACCCTCGGGCTGTTGCGCAAGTCCAACCCGACCCTGCTGGAATGGCTGGATTCGCCCCTGGTGTATCGCAGCGAAGCGGCCGCCACCGCGCGCTTGCGGGAGCTGGCGGAGGCGTTCTACAGCCCGCCGGCGGCGCGCAATCATTATCTGTCGATGGCCAAGAAGAACTTTCGCGGTTACCTGCAAGGCGACAGCGTGCGTTTCAAGAAGTACTTCTACGTACTACGGCCCTTGCTCGCGGTGCGCTGGATCGATCAAGGCCGCGGCCGACCGCCGATGACCTTCGCCGACCTGCTGACCACGGTCGACCACCCACCGCTGCTGGACGAAGTGGCCGAGCTGCTGGCCTTGAAACGCAGCGCCGAGGAGTCCGCCTACGGGCCGCGACGCCCGGCACTGCACGCCTTTATCGCCGCCGAGCTGGAACGCCCGGTGCCGAAACTGGCGCGCACCCATGAAGACAATGCGTTGCTGGACGCCTACCTGCGGGAAACGGTCCGGCACTACGCCTGAGGAATGAAATGAAACAGGAAGTCATCGAACTGGACGGCGCCATCGGCGGCGGCCAGGTACTGCGCAGCGCCTTGAGCTTATCGATGCTTAGCGGCAAGACCCTGCGTATCCATAATATTCGTGCCCGGCGCAGCCGCCCGGGGCTGCTGCGCCAGCACCTGACGGCGGTGCAGGCGGCGGCCCAGGTGTGCGGCGCCAAGACCTCGGGGGTCGAACTCGGCTCCCAGGCCCTGACCTTCGAGCCGGGGCCGATCCGTGGCGGCGACTACCGCTTCGCCATCGGCACCGCTGGCAGTTGCACCCTGGTGCTGCAGACCCTGCTGCCGGCCTTGTTGTACGCGCCGCAGCCCAGCCGCGTGAGCATCAGTGGCGGCACCCACAACCCCCTGGCGCCACCGGTGGATTTTCTCCAGCAGGCCTGGCTGCCGTTACTGCGGCGCATGGGCGGGCGGGTCGAGCTGCAACTGCTGCGCCACGGTTTTGTCCCGGCCGGCGGTGGTGAGCTGGAGGCCTTTGTCCAGCCTTCGGTGTTGCAGCCCCTGCACCTGGAGGCGCGTGGCGCACTGCTGGGGCGTCGGGCCTGGGCGCTGAGCGCGGGCCTGCCCGAGCATGTGGCGGAGCGCGAGTTGCGCCGGGTGCACAATCGCCTGGAACTGCCACGGGAGCACCTCACCCCGGTGCAGCTGGATGAACAATACGGCCCGGGCAATGTGCTGTTGCTGGAGTACACCTTTGAACACCTGACCGAGCTGTTTTGCGGCTTCGGTCAGAACAGCCTGCGGGCGGAGAAGGTCGCTGACCTTGCCATCGATCAGGCTCGGGACTGGTTGGATTCCGGCGCCGCGGTGGCCGAGCACCTGGCCGATCAACTGTTGCTGCCCATGGCCCTGGCCGGCGGCGGCAGTTTCACCACGCCGCGCATGACCGAGCACCTGGAAAGCAATATCCGCGTGATCGAGGCGTTCCTGCCGGTGCGCATCCAGACACAGACGGGCAATGCGCAGGCGCTGCGGGTCGAGTGTCTGGCCCGCCACGGCAATGAGTCCGCCACCTGATCGCCATCGGGGCCGGCATTGCCCGGCGCTCCTCATCCCTCAGGAGCTGGCTTGCCCGTGGAAGCGGCCCTG
The DNA here is from genome assembly GCF_001547895.1 of Pseudomonas sp. Os17. NCBI lineage: Bacteria > Pseudomonadati > Pseudomonadota > Gammaproteobacteria > Pseudomonadales > Pseudomonadaceae > Pseudomonas > Pseudomonas sp. Os17. The sequence continues at coordinate 2,523,862 of NZ_AP014627.1, forward strand.
ACATCGCCGCAGGACTCAAGGGCTGCTTCGCTGGCACACCGTCTCCCACGGGGGGCGGCGTTGCCGGATAATGCCCGGCTTCACGTTCGGAGAAGTACGCAATGGATCGCAACAGCTGGCTCAAGGCCTTGAACAAACTGCTGACGCTGGTGCAGCACCTGGTGGTGCTCGGCGGCTTTTTTCTCGCCGCGCTGTTACTGGGGTTCACCATCAAGTCCGAGTGGCAGCCCTTTCTGGCGGTCTTCCTGGCCTCGCTGCTGATGATCATCGGCGTGATGGTGCATGAGGGCGGGCACTACCTGGGAGCCCGCTGCTGCGGGATGCCGGTGTTGCAGGCGCGGATCGCCGCGGTGGAGGTGCAGGTGTTGCGCCGCGGCTGGCGCCTGCGCTGGTCGCCGCAGCTCAAGCGCAATCGCCTGGGGGGCTATGTGATGGCGGCGAGCAACCTGCAACGGCCGTTGCGTCGGCAATGGATGCTGATGGCCCTCGGCGGGCCGCTGCTGAATCTGCTGGTGGCGGGCATGGCCCTGGCGCTCGGGCTGTACTGGCAAGGGGTGCCCGGGGCCCTGGCTTTGGCCTTTGCCATCATCAATCTGGTGCTGGGGGTGGGTAATCTGCTGCCGGCCTGGCAGGTATTGCCCAGCGACGGCATGTTGGCGCTGGGGTGGTACCTGCACCGCGACGATCAACGTCCGGAGCTGGCCCAGGCGCGTCTGCTGGCCCTGACCGTGGCCGGGGTGCCCAGCGCGCAACTGCCGGCCCGGGACCTCGACCTGCTGGCCCAGGGCGCCATGCCCGGCCCTCTGGTTGCCTTCGGCTACCGGCTCAATGCAAGGCAGGACCAGGGCGACTGGTCCGGGGTTCTGCAGATGGAGCAGGAGCTGGACCAGCTGCTTGCCGCCCGGGCCGGGGAGTTGACCGGCATGAGCGGCCTGATCGAGCTGTTGCGTGGCGAGCTGGGTTTCAGCCGGGCCTACCTGCAGCGCGACGCCGGGCTGCTCAAGGGCCTGTCGATGAGTGCCGATGTCGACTGGTTTACGCCCTGGTTGCGGCCGCGCTGCCAGGCATTGGCGGCCATCCTTGCAGGTGATCATCGGCAGGGCGAGGCCTATGTGCAGCAAGCGCTGCAGGCGGCGGATAACTGCGTGGTGCGCTCCCAGGGGTGCAGCGAAGCCTTGCTGGCCGCACACCTGCGGGCCCTGGCGCAGCCGTAGCGCGCCGCTGCGCCGGGCGCAGTTCTTCGCAGCGCTTGTCCGGTGAGGCGCCCCGGAGACGAGGCCGGGCTCTTGGGCCGCTTTGCCGGCGAGAGTGAAAGTCATCGGTATACGAGCGTAAAACTCTTATACTCCGGCGCCTTATTTTCCCTAGCCAGCAAGAGGAACGCCCCGTGGCCAACGAACCGGATCAGGATTTCTACAACCGCGCCGACGCCATCATCGAGTTGACCAACTCCCATATCGCCGACAGCAGCCGCGGCAAGGCCAGTGCGTCGCTGATGTACGCCAACGCGCGCTTCAGTGCCTGGGTCAGCGCCTGCGGTTGCCGCAATGCCGAGGAACTGACAGCGGCCAAGCAGCAGGCAGTGGACTATTTCCTGGAGGAGTTCCGCCTGATGCTCGAAGAGAACCTCAACGATTACATCGAGAACTTCCCGCGCTACATGAGCGGCAAGCAGGACTGAAAGGTCGAGCGCCGTCGCTGAGTCAGCGGCGGATTGTGTGACCTGCGTCACTCTTTGCTCAAGTGATCCATGCTCCTGGTCGATAAGCTCTGAATGCCTATTGATATGGAGTTCGTCATGGCCTTGCTACCGGTTCGTCTGTCTCATCGTTTGACCCTCGGCAGTGTGTTGCTGTTGCTGTTCACGGCGTTGGCGGTTTTTGCCGTGATGACCCTGCGGGGGCAGCCCAGAGTGGTGGAGGCGAGCTCGGCATTGATCGAACAGACCGGCAGCGCCATCGTCCGCCAACTGGCCTTGCAGTTGGCGGGGATCGAGGGCGTGACCGCCAGCATGGCCCACCTGGTGGAAGGGCTGCCCAAGGAGCAGGCGTTGTTCATGGCCACCTTGCCCAAGGTGATCGACCATGAAGGCGACAAGGCGATTGCCGGCGGCGGCATCTGGCCGGAGCCCGATGCCTTCGCGGCGGGCGTCGAGCGCCGCAGCTTCTTCTGGGCTCGCAGCGACGCCGGGCCCCTGGCGTTCTCCGATGACTACAACGCCGCCGGCAGCGCCGGCTATCACCATGAAGCCTGGTACACCGGCGCCCGCAACAGCGCGCCCGGGCGCTGCCTGTGGTCCGAGGCCTATCAGGACCCGGTGACCCGGGTGCCGATGACCACCTGCAGCGTGCCGTATCGCCAGGATGGCCGCTTTGCCGGGGTTGCCACCGTCGACCTGCGCCTGGATGACCTGGCGCGTTTCCTCAAGGAGCAGGGCGCGGTCACCGGCGGTTATGCCTTCGCCCTGGATCAGGCCGGCAACGTGCTGTATTTCCCCGAGGCCCAGGCCGGTGCCGACGGGCAGATGTTCAGCTTCGAGGCCCTGAGCAAACAGCAGCCCTGGCTCCGTCCGGTGGCCGAGGCCCTGGGCAGGGCCGCGGGCAGCCCCGGCCAGGTGCGCAGCCTGGACCTTGAGCAGGATGGTCGGCTGCAGGAAGCGGCGCGGGTCAGTCTGTTCAGCATGCCCGGCAGTGGCTGGACCATCGGCCTGGTGACCCCGGAGCAGAAGGTCACCGGCCTGGCCCGGGCCATGACCACCGAGATCCTGGTGTTTCTCCTGCCATTGCTGGCCCTGCTGTTGTTCTTCGCCTGGCTGGGCGGCCACCGGTTGATTGCCCAGCTGGAAGAAACCACCCGGCAGATCGATGCCCTGGGCAGTGGCCAGGCCAGCGACAACGCCGAACTGCACGTGGCGCGGGCCGATGAGATCGGCGCCTTGCGCGGCGCGGTCAACCGCTACGCCGGACAGTTGCGGCAGATGCTGCAGAAGATCGCCAGCGAAGCCCGGCAGCTGCAGAACGAGGCCGGGCGCCTGGGCGAGTTGAGCGGCACCCTGGCCCAGCGCGCCGAGCAGCAGCGCCAGGAAAACACCCAGTTGGCCACGGCCATTACCCAGATGTCCTCCAGTGCCCTGGAAGTGGCGCAGAACACCAACAACTGCGCCGACACCGCCCGCCAGTCCCTGGTGGTGGTGCAGGATGGCCAGCAGCGGGTCGCGGCCAACAGTCAGTCGATCCAGCAGTTATCCACGGAAATGGCCGAGGCGGCGGCGGTGATCCAGCGCCTGGAGCAGGACAGCCAGCAGGTCGGCGCGGTGCTGGACGTGATCAAGGCCATCTCCGAGCAGACCAACCTGCTGGCCCTCAACGCCGCCATCGAGGCGGCCCGGGCCGGCGAGCAGGGCCGCGGCTTTGCCGTGGTGGCGGATGAAGTGCGGACCCTGGCCGGTCGGACCCAGACCTCGGCCAACGAGATCAGCGGCATGATCAGCGACCTGCAGCAGGCCTCACGCCAGGCGGTGCAGGCGATCCAGGCCGGTGAATCGCGTACCCGCGAAGCGGTGGGCGAGGCGTCCGGAGCCTCGGATGCCCTGTCGAGCACGGTCACCAGCTTCGACGATATTTCCCAGCGCGCGCAGCAGATCGCCGTGGCCGCGCAGCAGCAGAGCCATGTGACCCAGGAGATCAACGAACTGGCGGTGCGCATCCACGGCATCAGCGAGGACAACGCCCGGGACGCCCAGGCCCTGGACAAGGTCAGCGAGGCCATGCAGGCCCTGTCCGGGCGCTTGTCGCACCTGAGCCAGGGCCACAGCTGAAGACTCACTCACCCGGGCCGCCGGCGGTCCGGGTGAGTTTCAACTCCCTCTGCGGGGCGCTGTCGTCGCCCCGATTCAGTGTTGGCTGAACAGCACCAGCTGAAAGTTCAGCAACAGCCCCAAGGCCACCCCGCCAAACCCCAGCAGCCCGCTTACCAGCGGTTTGCCCGCGGCCCTGTGCGCGGCCAGGAAGCGGGCAATGGCGGCGCCGATCAGCGCACCCGGAAAATCGAACAGGTAGAACAGCCAGCCCATGCTGTCGATCGGGGAGGTGATCCACAGGCAGAACAGCTGCAGGTGCGCCGCCAGGGCCAGCGCCACGCCGGTGAACAGCGCCGGGGTAGGGCGGGTGGCCAGCAGCAGTCCGAGAATCAGCCCCTGGGGCAGCCAGTAGGCGGCGAAGTTCTCCAGGAAATAGTCCCACTGCGGCAGCGCCCGGCCGGCTGCCAGCGACAGGCCCCAGAGCAGGGCGGCGATGGCCGGCAGGTATTTGAGGGGAGCAGCCGGTACAGCGGGTGAGGAGGAAGGCATTGCAGGGGCTCGCAGTTCAGGGTGGGTCAGCGCTACTGGGTGTCGCCGAGAGTGGTCGCGGCAGCGCTGCAGATTTCGTGCACGCACTGGCGCAGCCAGCGATGGGCCGGGTCGGCCTCCATGCGCGGGTGCCAGAGCAGGGACACCGTCATCTCCGGCAGCGCCACCGGCAGGCTGAAACTGTGCAGGCCGGCTCGCAGATGACGGGTGTGGTGCTCGGGCACCATGGCGATCAGGTCCGAACCCCGGGCCAGGGCCAGGGCCGCGGAAAAACCGCTGACCAGGGTGATGATCTGCCGCTGCCGGCCCAGGGCCTGCAGGGCTTCGTCCAGGCGGCCGTGGTCATGGCCCTGATGGGACACCAGGATGTGCTGGCCGGCCAGGTAGCGGTCCAGGCTCACCGGGCCGCGGCTCAGGGGATGACCGCTGCGCACCACGCCGATAAAGCGATCGCGGAACAGCGCCCGGGTGCGCAACTCGGGGCTGGTGTCGCTGGCGATCACCGCGGTTTCCAGATCGACGCTGGCCTCGCGCAGGGGCTGGCTGTCGCGATCGAGCTTGGGCACGAAATGCACCCGCACGCCGGGTGCCTGCTGCTGCAGGCGGCAGATCAGCGCCGGGCCGAAGTTCTCGACGAAGCCGTCGCGGCTGCGCAGGGTGAAGGTGCGTTGCAGCTGCCCGAGGTCGATCTGCCGGGCCGGGCGCAGCGCCATCAGGGCCTGCTCCACCAGCGGCCCGACCTGCTGGCGCAGTTCCAGGGCCCGGGGCGTGGGCACCAGCCCGCGTCCGGCGCGCACCAGCAAGGGATCGCCGGTGACCTGGCGCAGGCGCGACAGGGCCCGGCTCATGGCCGAAGGGCTCAGTTGCAGGCGCTGGGCAGCGCGCGCCACGCTGCCTTCGCTGAGGAGCGCATCCAGGGTGACGAGCAGATTCAGATCGGGTGTCGACATGGGCGGAATCTAGCACAGGGCGCTCGCTGACATGGCGTTACGTGCATTCATTCAGTGCAATTGCTGCGTCTTCCGCCTGCTCGGGCCGGGGCATAGGCTGCCGGGCAATGCCTTGAAGGAGTCCGTGCAATGTCCCGTCCCGAATCCAATCTTCCCGCGCTTGAGCCCCGGGCGCGCCTGGCCCTGGCCAGCCTGTCGCTGACGATGCTGATGCCGTCGCTGGACAGCAGCATTGCCAATGCCGCGCTGCCGGCGCTGGCCGAGGTGTTCGCCGCCTCCTTCCAGCAGGTGCAGTGGATCGTCCTCGCCTACCTGTTGGTGATGACCAGCCTGATTGCCGGCGCCGGGCGCCTGGGCGACCTGCTGGGGCGACGGCGCCTGCTGCTGGGCGGGATCGTCCTGTTCACCCTGGCTTCCCTGGGCTGCGCGCTGGCCCCCGGCCTGGGTTGGCTGCTGGCGGGCCGAGCCCTGCAGGGGCTGGGGGCGGCGCTGATGCTGGCCTTGAGCATGGCCCTGGTGGGGGATGCCTTGCCCAAGGCGCGCACCGGTGCGGCCATGGGCCTGTTGGGCAGCCTGTCGGCCCTGGGCACCACCCTGGGCCCGTCCCTGGGCGGTCTGTTGCTGGCCGGTGGCGGCTGGCGCTGGATGTTTCTGGTCAATGTGCCGTTGGGACTGCTGGCGCTGGGGCTGGCCTGGCGCAGTCTGCCGCGGGATCGCCGGTCAGCCTCGGTCGCCGGCTTCGACCTGGCCGGCACCGTGCTCCTGGCCCTGAGCCTGGGGGCCTATGCCCTGGCCCTGACCTTGGGCGAACGGCCCTGGGCTGTACAGAACCTGGGGCTGCTGCTGGTGGCGGCGCTGGGAGGCGGGCTGCTGATGCGGGTCGAGCGCCGGGCCGCTGCGCCGCTGTTGCAGCCGGCCCTGCTGCGCCGACCGGTCTTGCGCAGCGGCCTGATCGGCAGCCTGCTGGTGTCCACGGTGATCATGACCACCCTGGTGGTCGGGCCTTTCTATCTGTCCCGCGGGCTGGGTCTGGACCCCGCCCGGGTGGGGCTGTGCCTGTCCCTGGGACCGCTGGTGGCGGCCCTCGCCGGAGTGCCCGCCGGGCGCCTGGTGGATCGCTACGGCGCTCGCCCACTGTGCCGCCTGGGGTTGCTGGGACTGTTCGCCGGCTGCAGCCTGCTGGCCCTGTTGCCCAGCCATCTGGGGCTGGCGGGTTACCTGCTGCCCATCGCCCTGGTCACCGCCGGCTATGCGCTGTTCCAGGCGGCCAACAACAGCCTGGTGATGCTCGATGCAGCGCCTGCGCAGCGGGGATTGACGGCAGGCTTGCTGAGCCTGTCGCGCCATCTCGGGCTGATCAGCGGCGTGGCCGCCATGGGGGCGTTGTTCGCCTGGGTGGCGCGAGCGCCAACCGCTGCTGGGGCCAGCGTCGAGGCGGTCGTCAGCGGCATGCACTGGACCTACGGCGTGGCGGCGCTGCTGACCCTGTCGGCCCTGGCCATCGCCTGCTCCGACCGGCTGTCAGGGCGGCTCGACGACGCTTGTCGGGCGCCGCGCCCGAGCTAGGCTTTGCCTGCACACCCCCACCAAGGAGCAGGTCATCGTGAGCACCCTTCGTACTCCTTCCTTAGGCCCGATCGTCGGGCACACCACCGACACTTCTTGCCGTTTATGGATCGCCGCGTCCGATGCCCTGGACGAGAAGGGCGTGGCGGAGGACATCCGTACCATCGGCGTCATTGGCGTGGTGAGCAGCAACGGCCGGGTCGCGGCGGACAACATCTTCTACTTTCGCTTGCGGCGTGAGTACCACCGCACCGGCACCTTCAATCTCGGGGTCGACACCAGCCTGTGGGGCAACGAGGCCGCGCGCAAGCAGCTCAAGCCCTTTGTGCTGACGCCGGGCACCCGTTACCGGGTGCGCATGGCCTCGCTCAACGTCGATGACGCCGGCAACAACGATGACGACGTGTCCAGCGAGTCGGTGGTGCAGCGCCTGCCCGATCCCGGGGCCTGGGCCAATGACTTGAACCGCAGCGGGGCCGACAAGATGTACGTCGAGGCCGAGTTCACCACTCGGGCCAGTGCGGTGCCCGGCCAGGCATCGGCCCTGAGCTTCCTGCTGGGCTCCTGCCGCTACCCGGGGCTGCTGTGGAAACGCAAGAACTCCGACACGATCTTCGGGCCGATGCAGAGCGAACACGCCGATGCGCAGATGGTGCTGATGGTCGGCGACCAGATCTACGCCGACCTGTTCAACCGCCTGGTGCCGGTGGGGCTGGCGGACACCTTCGAGGAGTTCGAGGAGCGCTACCACAGCGCCTTTGGCTCACCGAACATCCGCCAACTGCTGGCCCACATGCCCACCTACATGATCCTTGACGACCACGAGATCGAGGACAACTGGACCCAGGATCGGATCCGCAAGGACCGTGACAAGCGCCTGCTGTTCAACCTCGCCATGGGCGCCTACATGAGCTACCAGTGGAGTCATGGGCCACGCTTCGCCGACAGCTATGTCCATGGCCGGGCCATGACCGGTGACGACAAGTACCTGCAGCAGTTGCAGACCAACCAGCTGTTCTATGACTTCTCCTGTGGCCACTACCCGTTCTTCGTCCTCGACACCCGGACCCAGCGCTTTCTCGACGATGTGCCGGACGCCCTGGACGACAACCACCTGCTGGGCCGTCCCTCGCTGCACCCCAGCGAACCGGGTCAGCTCGACCGGCTGTGTGCCTGGCTGCGGCACATGCAGGAGGATCGGGGCAACGTGCCCAAGTTCGTGGTCACTTCCAGCGTCTTCGTGCCCAACGGTGTGGATACCGTGGGCACAGACCCTGATGCCGTGCGCCACAAGAACGACAGTGACGCCTGGTCGGCTTTCCCCACCACGCGCCGCACCGTGCTGGAAACCCTGGTCGAGCATCAGGTGCAGAACGTGGTGTTCCTTTCCGGGGACATTCACTGCTCGAACATTTCCCGCTTGCAGTTCAGCGCCGCGGGTCAGGGGTTGAAGTGCTTCGCGGTCACCTCGTCGGCGTTCTACTGGCCCTTTCCCTTTGCCGACGGCGATCCGGCCGGGTACGTGCACGACTCGACGGCACCGCAGACGCCCGATAGCTTTGCGCTCTTCGACGGTACGCAGACCATGGACTACCACACCTGGGCCTTCACCCAGGCGGACAACTTTGCCCGCCTGGACGTGAAACCCGATCACGCTCAACTGGTGGTGCAGTTCTACGGTGCCGACGGCGAGCCACTGGTGACCCGCAAGCAGGACGACAGCGTGGACAACCAGCCGCAACGGCTGCAGCTGGAGCCCTGGTAGCGGGGCGTTACAGCCCCAGTTCCAGCGCCAGCAGGTCCGCCAGGGGCTGGCGCCGGCGAATCAGCCGTGGCTGGCCGTTGGCGAACAGCACTTCCGGCAGCAGCGGCCGGCTGTTGTAGTTGGAGGACATGCTGGCGCCGTAGGCGCCGGTGTCGTGCAGCACCAGCAGGTCGCCAACCCGGGCCTGGGGCAGCAGGCGCGGGGTCAGGCATTCGTCATCCTGGGTGAAGATGTCGCCGGACTCGCACAGCGGACCGCCGACCACGGTCAGTTGCTGCGGGCGGTCCACCGCCTGGCCGGCGGCGTCCAGCAGGCTCATGCCGTGGTAGGCGCCGTACATGGCCGGGCGCATCAGGTCGTTGAAACCGGTGTCCACCAGCACGAAGTGGTGCTGGCCGGCGGTTTTCACCACCCGCACTTCGCTGACCAGGCAGCCGGCCTCGGCCACCAGGAAGCGCCCGGGTTCGATCTCCATGCGCACGCCGTGGCCCAGGTAGGCCTCGATCTCCTGGCGCGCGACCTTCCAGGCATTGGCGTAGCGCTGCACGTCCACCGGGGTGTCACCGTCGCGGTAGGGGGTAGACAGGCCGCCGCCGATGGAAAAGGCCTCGATGTCGTGGTCCAGGGATTTCACCGCCGTCACCATGGCCGCGCCCACTTGCTCCAGGTGGTCGTAATCGACCCCGGAGCCGATGTGCATGTGCAGGCCCACCAGGTGGAGGCCGTGTTGGCGGATCACCGCCAGGGCCTCGCCGACCTGGTCGTGCCAGATGCCGTGCTTGCTGTTCTCGCCGCCGGTGTTGGTCTTGCGGCTGTGACCGTGGCCGAAGCCCGGGTTGATCCGCAGCCACACCCGATGCCCCGGGGACTGCTCCCCGAGCTGGCGCAGCATGTCGATCGAGCCGGCGTTGACTTCCACTTGCAGCTCCACCACGCGCTTGAGGGTGGCCTCGTCGAACAGGTCGCAGGTGAAGACGATACCGGCCTCCACCGGGCTGAAGCCGGCCAGCAGGGCACGCTCGATTTCCCCCAGGGAGACGGCATCGACCCGCACCCCGGCTTCGCGGATCAGGCGCAGCAGGTGCAGGTTGGACGAGGCCTTCTGGGCGTAGCGCACCACGTCGAAGGCCTGCAATTGGGCGATGCGCGCCTGGATGGTGGCGGCGTCGTAGCACCACAGCGGAGTGCCATATTGACGGGCGGCGGCAGCGAGTTGAGCGGGGGCGAAGGGTATGGCCATGGCGATTGCAATCTGTGGTCAGTGAGAGTGGTTGCAGCATGCCGATGATTGGCTATTCAATAAAATATCTATTCTTTGTTGGTTGATTCATATTTGATATGGACTGGTTGATCGAACGAGCCTCTGTTGATGGACATCTCCCTGCGCCATATCGAAGTCTTCCGCGCCATCATGCAGGCCGGCAGCGTCACCGGTGCTGCACGCTTGCTGTTTACCTCGCAACCCACGGTCAGCCGCGAACTGGCGCGGCTGGAAAGCCTTTCCGGGCTGCGCCTGTTCGACCGCGAAGGCGGGCGCCTGCTGCCCACGGCCCAGGCCCTGCTGTTGCTGGAAGAAGTGGAGCGGGCCTATGTGGGGCTGGAGCGGATCAACAGCGTGGCCCAGTCGATCCGCCGTTTCGAACACGGCCAGTTGAGCCTGAGCTGCCTGCCGCTGTTCTCCCAGACCCTACTGCCCCGAGTGTGCAAGCGCTTTTTGCAACAGCATCCGGGGATCGGCCTGAGCATCACCGCCCAGGAGTCGCCGCTGCTGGAAGAATCCCTCAGCGCCCAGCGCCATGACTTGGGCCTGACCGAAAGCGAGCACCTGCCCCGGGGCACCCAGGGCGAGTTGCTGTTCTGCGCCGACATGGTCTGCATCCTCGCCGACCACCATCCGCTGCTGGCCAAGCCACGGCTGGCGCTGGAGGACTTTCGCGGCCAGGACTTCATCAACCTCTCGGGCCTGGATATCTACCGGCAGACCCTGGACGAGCACTTTCGCCAGGCCGGGGTCGATCGCCGGGTGGTGGTGGAAACCACCAACGCCGCCTCGGTGTGCGCCATGGTGCGGCAGACACTCGGGGTATCGATCATCAACCCCTTGAGCGCCATGGAGGAGGTCGGGCGCGGTCTGGCGATCCGGCCGCTGGAGTTTTCGGTGCCGTACCGGGTGATGCTGATCCGCCCGGATTACCGGCCGTCATCGAGTTTTGTCGAGGGGTTCTGCGAGTCGTTGCGGGGCGAGGCGGGGCGTCTGGATGAGCAGTTGAGCAGGCTGGTGCAAGCGCTGTAACTGCAACAGCGCCTCTGGTGTGGGAGGGAGCAAGCTCCCTCGCCACGGAGGAAGCGTTAGCGTTCGATGGCCAGTGCCACGCCCTGGCCGCCGCCGATGCACAGGGTCGCCAGGCCTTTCTTGGCATCGCGCTTGAGCATTTCATGCAGCAGGGTCACCAGCACCCGGCAGCCCGACGCGCCAATCGGGTGGCCGATGGCAATCGCGCCGCCGTTGACGTTGACCTTGCTCGCATCCCATTCCAGCTCCTTGCCGACCGACAGCGATTGCGCGGCGAAGGCTTCGTTGGCTTCGATCAGGTCCAGCTGGTCCAGGGTCCAGCCGGCCTTGTCCAGGCAGCGGCGGGTGGCCGACACCGGGCCGATGCCCATGATCGCCGGGTCGACCCCGGCGTTGGCGTAGGCGGCGATCCGGGCCAGTACCGGCAGGCCCAGGGCGCGAGCCTTGCTGGCGCTCATCAGCAGCACTGCGGCGGCGCCATCGTTCAGCGACGAGGCGTTGCCGGCGGTCACCGTGCCGTCTTTCTTGAACGCCGGCTTGAGCTTGGCCAGGGCCTCGGCGGTGGTGCCGGGGCGCGGTTGTTCGTCGGTGGCGAAGCTCAGCGGCTCGCCCTTGCGCTGGGGAATCAGGATCGGGGTGATCTCGTCGACAAAACGCCCGGCCTCGATGGCGGCCACGGCTTTTTGCTGGGACGCGGCGGCGAAGGCGTCCTGGGCTTCACGGCTGATGGCGTATTTGTCCACCAGGTTCTCGGCGGTGATGCCCATGTGGTAGTCGTTGAAGGCGTCCCACAGGCCGTCGCTGATCATGGTATCGATCATCGGGCTGTGGCCCATGCGCAGGCCGGTGCGGGCGCCGGGCAGCACGTAGTTGGACAGGCTCATGTTTTCCTGGCCGCCGGCGATCATCACCTCGGCATCGCCGCAGCGGATGGCCTGGGCGGCCAGGTGCAGGGCCTTGAGGCCCGAGCCGCAGACCTTGTTCAGGGTCATGGCGGGCACGGCGTGGGGCAGGCCGGCCTTGATCGCGGCCTGGCGCGCGGGGTTCTGCCCGGCGCCGGCGGTGAGCACCTGGCCCATGATCACTTCGTCGACCTGGGCCGGGTCGATGCCGGTCTGGGCCAGCAGCTGGCGGATCACCGCGGCGCCCAGGTCAACGGCGGGAATGCCCGCCAGGGAGCCCTGGAAACTGCCCACGGCGGTACGGGTGGCGGCAACGATGACGACGTCTTGCATGTTGGGGCTCCTCAGGCGAACTGCATTTCAGGCACGTGGTCCGGCACGATCAGCTTGCCGGCGGTCTTGCTGACGATTTCCTCGACGCTGACCCCGGGGGCGCGCTCCTTGAGGATGAAGGCGCCGTTCTCGATCTCCAGGTAGGCCAGGTCGGTGAGCACGCGCTTGATGCACTGGGCGCCGGTCAGCGGCAGGCTGCAGCGGTTCAGCAGCTTGGATTCGCCGTCTTTCGAGGCGTGGGTCATGGTCACGATGATGTTCTCGGCACCGGCCACCAGGTCCATGGCGCCGCCCATGCCCTTGACCAGCTTGCCGGGGATCATCCACGAGGCGATGTTGCCCTGCACGTCCACCTCGAAGGCGCCGAGCACGGTGAGGTCGATATGCCCGCCGCGGATCATCGCGAAGGATTCGGCGGAAGAGAAGATCGAGGCGCCGATGCGCGCGGTGACCGTCTGCTTGCCGGCGTTGATCATGTCGGCGTCGACCTGGTCTTCGGTAGGGAAGGCGCCCATGCCGAGCAGGCCGTTTTCCGACTGCAGCATGACTTCCATGCCTTCGGGGATGTAGTTGGCCACCAGGGTCGGGATGCCGATGCCGAGGTTGACGTAGAAGCCGTCCTGCAGTTCGCGGGCGACGCGCTGAGCCATTTGTTCGCGGGTAAGAGCCATTTTGGTTGTCCTTGTTAGTCGGGCTGGGGAAGGGCGATCACTTGCGCACGGTGCGCTGTTCGATGCGCTTCTCGAAGGTGCCGCAGATGACCCGGTCGACGTAGATGCCGGGGGTGTGGATCTGCGTCGGGTCCAGCTCGCCCGGCTCGACGATTTCTTCCACTTCGACCACGGTGATCTTGCCGGCGGTGGCCGCCAGGGGGTTGAAGTTCTGTGCGGTGTGGCGATAGATCACGTTGCCGAAATGGTCGGCCTTCCAGCCCTTGACGATGGCGAAGTCACCGGTGATGGACTCTTCCATCAGGTAGGTGCGGCCCTTGAATTCACGGGTTTCCTTGCCTTCGGCCACCGGGGTGCCGACGCCGGTGGCGGTGAAGAAGGCCGGGATGCCGGCGCCGCCAGCGCGCATTTTTTCCGCCAGGGTGCCTTGGGGGGTCAGCACCACTTCGATCTCGCCGCTGAGCAGCTGTTTCTCGAACAGGGCGTTTTCACCCACATAGGAAGCGACCACCTTGCTGATCTGGCGGTCTTCCAGCAGCACCCCCAGGCCGAAACCGTCGACCCCGCAGTTGTTCGACACCACCGTCAGGTCGCGGGTGCCGCGGCGCTTGATCTCGGCGATCAGGTTCTCGGGGATACCGCACAGGCCGAAGCCGCCGGCGATCACGGTCATGCCGTCTTGCAGACCTTCCAGGGCTTCCTCGTAGGACGCCACACGCTTATCGAAACCTGCCATTTGCACCATCCTCTTTCTTGTTCGTTGGCGGCTGGCCAGCCGTTTGCGGATCAGTGTTGCGCTGCGGGATTGATTTGTTAAGTTGATTTTTAAGGTTGATTGATTTTAAAAGCAGCATAATCAGCTGCAAGCTGCAAGCTGCAAGCTGCAAGCTCCAGGCTACAAGCTTGCGGCTTGAAGCTTATAGCTTGCCGCTGCCCTCCCGAGGATGAGAGATGACGGTTAAACAGATACGGGCCTTTCTGGCGGTGGCCCACAGTTTGAGCTTTGCCCTGGCCTGTGAGCGCTTGCACCTGTCGCAGTCGGCCCTGAGCCTGACCATCAAGGCCCTGGAAGAAGGGCTGGGCGGGCGCCTGTTCACGCGCAATACGCGCAATGTGGCCCTGACCCCGGAAGGCGAGGCGCTGCTGCCCCTGGCGCGACGGCTGATCGCCGATTGGGACAACGCCGAGGACGAGCTGCGCCAGCGTTTCACCCTGCAGCGCGGGCGGGTCACGGTGGCGGCCATGCCGTCCTTTGCCGGCAACCTGCTGCCGCCGATCCTCAAGCACTTTCGCGCCCGTTACCCCCAGGTCAACGTCACGGTCAACGACGTGGTCAACGAGCAGGTGCTGGAGATGGTCCGCGACCGCGAGGTGGAGCTGGGGGTGGCCTTCGAGCCTCAGGACAGCAGCTCCCTGCTGTTCACCCCGCTGTACGTCGACCGTTTCGTGGCCGTGGTGCCCCAGGATTCGCCCCTGGCGCAGCGCAGCCGCATCGACTGGCGGACCTTGCTGCAGGAGCCCTTTATCACCCTGCAGCGGCCGTCCACGGTGCGGGTGATGCTCGAAGACCACCTGCGGGCCCGGGGCGTGCAGTTGCCGGTGGAATTCGAAAGCCATCAGTTGGCGACCGTGGGGCGCATGGTCGCCAGCGGCCTGGGTGTCAGTGCCGTGCCGGCCCTGTGTGCCCAGCACATGCGCGAGTTGGGCGGACACTGCCTGACCCTGGACGACCCGGTGGTGGAGCGGGCCATCGGTATCCTGACCAAGCCTGGGGAAGAGCTGTCCACCGCGGCCCAGGCGCTGTTCGACATCCTGCGCCAGGAGAACCTCGGTGAGCGCCTGGGCGCTGCCTGATTCAACCCAGCAGGCGCTCGGCCAGGAGCGGCAGGAGCTGGTCACAGGGCTCGCCGAACTTGAGGTCCAGCAACTCGTCGGCGCGGGTCTTGCCGAAGTTGATGGCCAGCAGCGGCTTGCCCTGGTCAGCCACGGCGCGGCACAGGCGAAACGCCGAGTAGGCCATCAGCGATGAGCCCACCACCAGCAGGCCGGCGGCCTCGTGCACCGCATTCAAGGCCCGGGCGGCGGTGATCTGGGCCACGTTCTCGCCGAAGAACACCACGTCGGGCTTCAAGCGGTCGCCGTCGCAGTAGGGGCAGCGGGGCACCTGGAAGCGTTCCTCGAAGGCCGGGTCCAGCAGGGTGTCGCCATCCGGTGCCTGCACCGCGTCGACCCCGGCCAGGTACGGATTGAGTGCCTGCAACTGCTGCTGGATGGCATCGCGCTGGCTGCGTTGGCCGCAGTCCAGGCACAGCACCCGGTGCAGGCTGCCGTGCAGCTCGATGACGTCCAGGCTGCCGGCCTGATCGTGCAGGGTGTCGACATTCTGGGTGATCACCCCGGCGATGCTTCCTGCCGCCTGCAATTGCGCCAACGCCTGGTGCGCAGCATTCGGCCGGGCCTGGCGGATGCGCGGCCAGCCGAGCATGGCCCGGGCCCAGTAGCGGCGCCGGGCTTCGGCCTGGCCGAGGAACTCCTGGTACATCATCGGCTGCTTGCCGCGGCGCACGCCGTCGTTGTCGCGGTAGTCGGGGATGCCCGACGGGGTGCTGATGCCGGCGCCGGTAAGGACCATGAACGGCTTGCCGTGCATGGCGGCGGCGAGTTGTTCGAGCGGTGGGGCAGTAGGGCGGTCGATCATGGGCTGCACTCGTTTCCAGTGACCAGGGACGCCTACCAGAAATAGACGCAAAGCCTTCGCGGCGCCAGTGTCTTACCCGTGGTTCAGCGCCGGGGGCCGAACACCGACTTGGGTGACTTGCCATAGAACCGGGTAAAGGCCGCGCTGAAGTTGCCGGGAAAGCGGTAGCCCACCTGATAGGCCGCCTGGGCCACCTGGCAGCCGCCTTCCAACAGGCGGTGGGCATGGCCCATGCGGATTTCCAGGAGCATGCGCTGCGGCGTGGTGTGGTAGTGCTCGCGCAGGCCCTGCTTGAGCTTGAACTCGTTCAGCCCCACAGCGGCGCACAGATAGGCCACGCTCAAGGGCTGGTGCATCTGCTCGAACATCAGGTCGCGTACCCGCTGCAGCCGTTCAAGATCGGCGGCCTTCAGGCGCCGGCCCGGGGCGACAGGGGCGGGGGCCAGGGCCTGCAATTGCAGGGACAGCAGGCTCAGGGCGTGAATGTGCAACTCCAGCGTCGCTGGCTGCTGCCGGCCCCAGGGTTGGGCCAGGGCACTGAGATGGCCGGCGCTGGCCCGGGAGGTGGGCCCGCAGGCCAGCAATTGCACGGCGTCCTGGCCCAGCAACTGGCGAGCCCGGGTGGGGCCCAGGTACTGCTGGAGCAGGGTTTCGCCCACCAGCAGGCGCAGTTGCTCCACTGTTTCATTGGCGCCATAACGGCGTTCGCCGCGGCTGGCCTGGAAGGCGCTGACGCTGGTGTGCCCGGCGCGAAACACCAGGCTCGAACCCTTGGCGTCGAGGTAGCCCGAGGTGCCTTGCAGGGCACAGGTGATCACCAGTAGACGGCCGGCGTGGCAACTGCTGGCCTCTTCGATCAAGGGGCGATTGGGGTGGTAGCGCGAGCGCACCAGGGTCAGGTCCTGGGCCAGGGGCAGGCTGTCGCTGTAGCAATCGCCCAGGGCCTGGGGCAACTGCTGGCGTGACCCGCCGCCCGGGGCCTGGCGGTGCTCGCGTGGTGCGTTGCACGGCACGCGATAGGACTGGGAAGAACCGGGTGCAACGGCCATGTTCGCGCTCCTGCAATGGATGTTCTGCGTTTGCCATGGGAATGGATCCGTTTCCCATATGAACACGCATGATAAGCATTCTCGCTAGAAAGTAAGCTGTTTCCCAAGCAGGGGTGAGCGTCGTCACCCGGCGGCGCGCCACCTGCCACGGAGCAAGGGATGAACCCTCAGAGCTTGAAAAACGCCAGTCCCCGGGGGCTCTGGCTGCGTACGGTGCTGGTGTGTGCCATGGGCCTGCCGATGCTGATCTTCTATGCCATCGGCGCCCTCGGGCCTCTGCTGATCGTCGATCTTGGGATTGCGCCCCACTGGCTGGGCTGGCTGCTGACCAGCGCCTTTGGCCTGGCGGCATTGCTGTCCCTGTGGGCGGGGCCGCTGGCCAGCCGACTCGGCATCCGCCGGGGCCTGGCCTTGCTGTTCTGGGCGACCCTGGCGGGGTATGGCCTGCTGGTCAGCTTGCCGGGCTTTGCCGGGGCGCTGCTGGCCCTGGCGATCTGCGGAGTGGCCCAGGCCCTGGCCAACCCGGTGACCCAACTGCTGGTGGCCGAGTGTGTCGAGGCCCGCAGCAAGGCCGCGGTGGTGGGGCTGAAACAGTCCGGGGTGCAGTTGTCCGCGCTGATCGCCGGCCTGTTGCTGCCGCCTCTGGCCGGGTCCCTGGGCTGGCGCGCAGCCCTGGCCTGCCTGCTTGTGCCGACATTGCTGCTGGCCCTGTGGGGGCCCAGGGTGGCGCCGGGCAGCGCCGTGGGCAAGGCCGTGAGCCTGACGATTCCCCGGCCCAATTCACGGCTGACGCTGCTGCTCAGCGTGCAGCTGTGTGTCGGCCTGGTGCTTTCGTCCTTCGTGACCTTTCTTGGGGTATTCGCGGCCCGCCAAGGAGTGACGGTCGGCGAGACCGGGGCCATGGTCGCCGGGTTCGGGGTCATGGGCATCCTGGCCCGAACCCTGCTGACGCCATTGGCGGCCCGCATGGCCGAGGAGTCCTGGCTGCTGCTGACGCTGATGCTCCTGGCCAGCCTGGCCCTGGCGGTGACTGCCCAGGCCACGCCTCAGGCGCACTGGCCCTTGTGGTTCGGCGCTCTGGGCATGGGCCTGAGCGCCGTGGCCACCAACGCCATCGCCATGAGCATGCTGCTGCGCGATCCGGCCTTTGGCAGCCCGGCCTGCGCCTCGGGTCTGCTCTCGGCAGGCTTCTTCGCCGGGTTCGCCCTGGGGCCGGTGCTATTCGGCGCCGTGCAGCAGGGCGCGGCGGATTTTGCCAGCGCCTGGCTGATGCTGATCGCGGTCCTGCTGCTGGGTGCGGGGCTGAGTCTGATGCTGGTGCGTGCCCGAGCGCTTGAGTCGGGCAGTGCCAGTGCCAGTCCTAGAGCCTGAACACACTTACCTGCTGTTCCAGGTTCTGCGCCAGTTGCTGCAGGGAGCGGGCTGTCTCGGTGGTTTCCTCCACCGCCTGGCTGTTCTGCTGGGACATCTGGGCGATGCGCTCGACATTGCGCGCCACATCCTGACTGGCGGCGGTCTGCTCCCGCAGGGCCAGGGAAATCTGGTCCACCACTCGCACCACGTTGCCGGACGAGGTGCGGATATTGACGATGGCCTCACCGGCCTGCTGGGCCAGTTCGACGCCGCTTTTCACCTGATTGACCCCCACGTCCATGCTGCTCACCGCCTCTCGGGTGCCCAGCTGGATCTTGCCGACCATTTCGGTGATTTCCTGGGTCGAGTTGGCCGTGCGCTGGGCCAGCAGGCGCACCTCATCGGCGACCACGGCGAAGCCGCGCCCCTGTTCCCCGGCCCGGGCGGCTTCGATGGCCGCGTTCAGGGCCAGCAGGTTGGTCTGCTCGGCAATGCCCTTGATCACCCCGACGATGCTGGAGATCTGCTCGGCGTGCTGGCCCAGTTCACCGATCTGGGAGGCCGAGGCCTGCACCGTCTCGGCGATCAGGCGCATGCTGCCCAGGGTGTCCTGGATCACGCTGCCGCCTTCCTCGGACTGGCGCCCGGACTCGCTGGACAGGGCGTGGGCATCCCCGGCGTTGTCCGCCACGTGGTTGATGCTCACGGTCAGTTCTTCCACCGTGGCCGCCATGGAGGAGGCCGAGTGGGACTGCTCCTGGGCCGAGGCCGAGAGCTGCAACGAGGCGCTGGAAATGCTCTGGGAGGCGCTGACCAACTGGTCGGCCCCCTGCTTGATCTGGCTGATCATGCTCCGCAGGCGCTCCTGCATGGCGGCGAAAGCGTGCAGCAGGTTGCTCACCTCATCACGCCCGCTGGCGCTGATGCTGCTGTCCAGACGGCCGGCGGCGATGGCCTTGGCCACGTCCACCGCCTGGCGTAGGCGCCCGACCAGGGTGCTGGACAGCGACCAGGCGACCAGCATCGCCAGCACCGCCGCCAGCAAGCCGCCGCCGATCAGGATGGCCAGGGCAGAGGCCTTGGCGTCGTCCATGGCCTGGCTGCGGGCGTCCTGCAGGCTTTTTTCCGCGTCGCGCAATTCATCGGTGAGCTGGCGCATGGCGTCCATCTTGGCCTTGTCGCGACCGGCGCTGATCTGTTCGGCCATGGCGGTGGCCGGCTGGCTGCCGGCGTTGATCGCCCGGCGCAGGGCCAGGTTGGCCTGGACGTCGTCGCGCAGCCACTGGTCATGCAGGGCCTTGAGTCGTTCCAGGCGCACCTGCTGCTCGGGATTGTCGGCGGTGCTGTTCTTGATCCGCGCGTAGTCCTCGGCAAAGGCTTTCTCGCCTTGCTCCAGGGGTTCGAGGAAGCTGTCGCGGCCGGTCAGGGCATAACCGCGCATGCCGGTCTCGACATTGATCAGGCTGCGCAGCAAGGCGTCGGACTGGCTCAGGACCTCGTAGCTGTGGATGTTGCTTTTGACACTGCTGCTGACTTGATCGAAGCCGCGCAGGGCCGCCAGCACCAGCAGCAGGAGGATCAGCAGGACGACGCCGAAACCGGCATAGAGCTTTTGCGAAATGCTCAGATTGGAAAACATAGGAAGGACCGCTCCTAAACCGTTGACTGAATGCTTCACAGGGCTGTGTCTCGACGAGGCAGCGTGATAGCTCAATGATGTTCAAATGACATCAACGGTCCGACTTTTCCTGTACAAAAAAAGTTTCATGTACAAGAAAATATTTTTGCGGGGCGTGTAGAAGGGGGCATCGAGCGTCACCCGAAAGGGCGCCGCTCGATGCTCGGCGGGGCTCAGCTGGAGTGGGCGTTGCTGTCGTCCTCGGGCTCGACGCTCTCGGTCTGCCCCGGCAACTCGGTGATCACGCTGAAATCGCTGACTTCCACTGCGCCCAGGCCATAGCCCAGCAGGTGGAAGGAGAAGGCCTTGCGGGTTTGCGGGTTGTCGAAGCTGAAGTCCATCTGCAGTGGCTGGTCGGGCGTCACCAGCATTTCTTCCGGCAGGCCTAGGGGTACATCCTGCTCCAGCTCCTTGCCCTTGAGCAGGATGTAGGCGTTCTGCTGCGGGTCGGCGGAGCGCACGGTGAAGCGCACCCGCGTCTGCGAGCCCTTGGGCATTTCCAGGTACTGGGCGCCGATCAGGTTGTCGGCCCAGTCATCCTTGATCTGCGCCTTGAGCGGGATGATTGCCGGGCTGCCGAACTGATAGTGCTGGTTCAGCGGCGACTGCAGCAGGCTGCGGTCCAGGTGCGTGGCCCGGGCGCTGATCTGCCGCGCCCGTTGACCGCCGTACTGGCCCTGCAGGCTGGCGCTGTCGGCGATGAAACCGGTGCTTGAGTAGTAGCGGCAGCGCTGCTGGAAGTCGCACTCGGTGAAGGTGCCCTGGCCGTCGTGGTAACGCAGCTTGCCGTTGGTGTAGGACATGATTTCCCGGCCCTGGGCATAGTCGCGGAACAACGAGCGACCGCTGAGGCTGGCAGGCACCGGCAGGCCGAAGTAGTCGAGCACCGAGGCGCTGAGGTCGACGTGGCCGTAGGTCCCGGACTTGAGATGGGGCAGCAGGTCCTGGTCCGGGGCCAGCATCAGGTTGAAGCCCCAGGACGAGGCCAGGCGCACGCCGTCGATGCCGTGGGACTCGTCGGAGGTGATGATCACCAGGGTGTCCTTGAGCACGCCCTTGCGCTCCAGCCCCGTGAGGAACTGGTCGATGGCGTCGTCCAGGTAACCGACCGCCGCCTGCTTGGGCGTGTCATAGCGCTCCAGGTAGTCCTCGGGCGCGGAGTAGGGCTGGTGGGTGCCGACGGTCAGCAGGGTGAGCATCCATGGCTGTTTTTTCTTCTTCAACTGGTCCACGTAGCTCAGGGCGCCTTCGAAGAAGGCCTTGTCGTCCTTGCCCCAGGGGAATTCCAGGTAGTTGTCGTTCTTGAACCACTCCAGGCCATGGGTCGAATCAAAGCCGATGTGCGGCATGATCTTGTCCTTGGCCATGAAGCGCAGGCCGGCGCCCTGCAGGTAGTGGGTGTTGAAACCGAACTTGTGCATCTGCGCCGGCAGGCAGGCCTGGTTGCGCTGGCTCTGGGTGAGCATCTCGACGCCCTTGGGGGTGCCGTTGTCGAGCTTGTCGTAGTCGCCGCAAAGCATGGCGTACAGGCCGCGGATGGTCTGGTGGCTGTGCAGCACGTAGTCCGGGGTGTTCATGCCGCGCTCGGCCCAGGCGCTGAGCTTGGGCATCAGGTCTTCCTGGTAGCGGCTGTTCAGGGCTTCGCGGTTGGTGCGGATATAGGCCCCGGGAATGCCTTCCAGGGTAATCAGCAGCACGTTGCGCGCGCGACCGGCGCTGGGCAGCAGGGGTTGGCCTTCAAGGTCCAGCCGGGTCAGGCCGGTCATCACCGGCGGCACGTCGGCGACATCGCCTTGCAGCCAGTCTTCGATGCGCATCTGCGCCTGGCCGGTGGCGGTGGCCAGGGCCTGGTGGGGCAGGTTGAACAGCTGCCACTGGTCGGCTTCGCTGGGTTTCAGGTACTGGGTGGTGCCATGGACCAGGAGCAGCCCCAGCGGCAGGGCCCACAGCGCCCGTGGCAGGGCCGGGCGTCGCACCCCGCGACTGCTGCGCTGGACCACCAGCCACAGCACCAGCCCCAGCAGCAGGGTCAGCCCCAGCTCGGGGTGGGTCAGGCCGCCGCCGGTGGAGTTGCCGACAAATTGCGGATCCACCAGGTAATGCAGGTCGGCGAGGTTGGGCATGCGCCCCACGGCGCTCACCAGCTCGGCGCTGACCAGGGTCAGGAGTGCCCAGACCAGCAGCACCGGCAGCGCCAGCCACCAGCGGCGGCGATACAGCAGCAGGGTCAGCAGGCTGGCGCTGGCCAGGTCCGACAGATAGCCCAGCGGGTGGGACCAGCCCAGGGCCAGGCGCGCGCCCATCGGCACCAGCAACAGCAGGCCGAACAAGGTGCACAGGGGAGCAAGAGGGTGTTGTAGGCAACGACGGATCAACTTCACAAATAACCTGCCTGTCATCAAAGCTTCACGCAAATGTGCGCAATGGTAACAAGAGCGACAGCTCAGACGTTTCTTATTAGTGGTGGGAATTTATTTCAAGGCGGCCTGAGAATTGGCCTGGATAGGCTCAAGACCGGGCTGAAGGCCCGTATTCAGGTGTCTTATTGCGGCTGCGGCCGAGTCTGATGATGGCGGGATTTACTATTTCAGGGTGTTAAAAAGCCGCCGTCTACGGATCAGCTCAGAAGCGCAGATGACCGTATGGGCGATGCAAGGTTTGCGGGCCTGTTCGCCGGCAAGCCGGCTCCTACGGGAATATCGCGCGGTGTCAGGGCGACCGTAGGAGCTGGCTTGCCAGCGAAAGCGTTGCCATGGACGGTGCAAGGCTTGCGGGCCCTTTCGCCGGCAAGCCGGCTCCCACGGGAATATCGCGCGGTGTCAGGGCGACCGTAGGAGCTGGCTTACCAGCGAAAGCGTTGCCATGGACGGTGCAAGGCTTGCGGGTCCTTTCGCCGGCAAGCCGGCTCCTACGGGAATATCGCGCGGTGTCAGGGCGACCGTAGGAGCTGGCTTGCCAGCGAGGGCGTTGCCATGGACGGTGCAAGGCTTGCGGGCCCTTTCGCTGGCAAGCCGGCTCCTACGGGAATATCGTGCGGTGTCAGGGCGACCGTAGGAGCTGGCTTGCCAGCGAAGGCGGCCCTACGGGCGGTGCATGGCGTTCGGACCCGTTCGCCTACGCTCAGACCACGGTGCCGAACACGCTGCCCACGGCGGCGGTGAGGCCCATGGCCAGGGCGCCCCAGAGGGTCACGCGCCAGGCCCCCGCCAGCACCCTGGCGCCGCCGGCGTTGGCCGCCACGGCTCCCAGGCCACCGAGGAACACCAGGGACATGCCGGCAATCCACGGCACCACGCTGTGGGTCGGGGCGATGAAGGTCACCGCCAGCGGCAGCGCCGCGCCCACCACGAAGCTGGCCGCCGAGGCCAGGGCCGCCTGCAGCGGCTTGGCCGCCAGGGCCTCGCTGATACCCAGTTCGTCGCGGGCGTGAGCCCCCAGGGCATCGTGGGCCATCAGTTGCACCGCCACCTGGCGGGACAGTTCCGGGTTGACGCCGCGGCTCTGATAGATGTGGGCCAGCTCGTTGAGTTCGGCCTGGTGATCGCTGGCCAGTTCGGCGCGTTCCCGGGCCAGGTCGGCCTGTTCGGTATCGGCCTGGGAGTGCACGGACACGTATTCTCCGGCGGCCATCGACATGGCCCCCGCCACCAGCCCGGCCATGCCGGTGACCAGCAGCGTGCCGTGGCTGGCGCTGGCCGCGGCCACGCCGATCAGCAGGCTGGCGGTGGAGACAATGCCATCGTTGGCCCCCAGGACGGCGGCGCGCAGCCAGCCAATACGGTCGTTACGGTGCAGTTCGCGGTGTCGGTGCATGAATTTCATCGGCCATGGACTCAGGTGGAGGGCACTGAACAATTTGTCGGGTGGGCCCGGGCTTCAACGGGCCTCGATGTCGGCCTGCAACTGCCCACCCACAATAGACACTTCCCGCAACTGCCCCGCGTCGCGGATCACAAACAAGGCATCCATACCGCGCTCCTGGGCCAGCCGTGGCCCTTCGATTTCGCCCAGCACCAGCAGCGCGGTGGCCCAGGCATCGGCCAGCATGCAACTGCCGGCCACCACGCTGACCGAGGCCAGACGATTGCGCAGGGGTTCGCCAGTCGTCGGGTCCAGGGTATGAGCGTAGGACTGTCCGGCGATGTCCACCCACTGACGGTAGTCGCCGGAGGTGGCGATGGCTGCATCTTCCAGCTCCATCACCCCCATGACCTGGCGTTCCCCGCGCAGGGGTTTCTCCACGGCCACGCTCCAGGGCTGGCCCCCGGGCTTGCGGCCCCGGGCGCGCATTTCGCCGTCGATCCCCACCAGATAGTCGCGGATGCACGAGGCGTCCAGGGCCCGGGCCAGTTCGTCGACGCCAAAGCCCTTGGCAATGCCGTTGAGGTCCAGGCGCAGTGGGCCGCGCTTGCGCAGGCGGTGGCGCCTGGGTTCCAGCACCAGGGCGCTGCCGGCACAGTGGCGGCGCTGCCGGCTCAGTTCACACAAGGCCGCAGGTTCCAGGGTCCGCGGCGCGGGGCCAAAGCCCCAGTTGCGCACCAGCTCCCCCACGCCAATCTCGAAGGCGCCGCGCGATTGCTCGCTGACCCGCAGCGCGGTGCTGATGACCTGCATCAGCTCCCGCGGCACGCTGATCCAGCGGTGCCGGGGCGCGGCGTTGAGGCGGTTGAGATCGGACTGGGGGTTCCAGCCCGACATCTGCTGCTCGACCCTGGCCACGGCCTGGGCCAGGCGCTCGCCGAGGTCCTGGGTGGCGAAGCCCGGGGCGGCGTAGAACAGCGCGCTGTAGCGGCTGCCCATGGTCGGGCCGTTGAGGCTGTAGCGCTGCAGTGCGGCGGTTTCAGTAGACATCTTCACGGTAACGTCCTTGGGCCTTGAGGGTCAGTACGCTGAGGTTGAGCGGGGCCAGCACTTCGTCCAGGGCCTGCATCACGCCCTTGGCCATCTCCCGGCTGCCGCAGACCAGCACCTGGGCGCCTTTTTCCACCAGCCGGCGCAGCGCCAGGGCATCGGCCAGCAGCCGGTCCTGCACGTAGCCGCGCTCCTGGGCCTGGGAGAAGGCCGCGCGCAGGGCGGTCAGGCGCCGGTCCGCCAGATAGCCCTTGAGTTCCGGCTCGTAGAGAAAATCCGAGGCCGGGTGACGCCCGCCCCAATACAGGTGCATCGGCTGCCGGGCCCGGTTGCCGCGGATGAACCCCGCCAGAGGGCCGATGCCGGTGCCGGCACCGATCAGGATCACCGGCTGCGCGCCTTTGAGCGGACGAAACTGCGGATTGGGCTGGATGAAACCTTGGATTCGCGCGCCTGCGTGCAGCTCATGGAGAAAGCCCGAGCACAGGCCCCCCGGGTGCTTGCGCACGCAGATCTCCAGCACCCCGTCGGCGCGGCTGCTGGCCAGGGAATAGAAGCGGGGCTGGGCCGTGCCGGGGGGCAAGATGCCCACCAGGTCGCCGGCCTGGAACTCGGGCAACGGCTGTCCGCTGCCGTCGGCGGCCTTGAAGCGCAGGATCCGCGTCGGCGCCTGGACCTGATCGCCATAGGCCACCGACTCCACCAGTTGCCACTGGTGGCAGGGTAGGGCGTGGGCCTGATGCTGCAGGTCCAGGGGCAGGCCCAAGGCCCGGCCCAGGGCTTGGCCCCAGCGCTGAAACGCCTGGGGCGACTGGCGATCGATGGTTTCCAGGGGCAGCAGGCACTGCGCCGCGCCGGCGTCCAGGGCGTTCTGCACCTGTTCGGCAAAGCCGCAGAAACGCGGGAACTGCCGGTCGCCAAAGCCCAGCACGGCATACGCCAGGTCGGGCGCCAGCGGCCGTTGTTGCAGGCGTGTGAGAAAGCCCTGGGCCGAGGCCGGGGCATCGCCGTCGCCGTGGGTGGCGGTGAGGATCAGTAACTGGCGGGCCTTGGGGTAGTCGTTGCGCAGCTGGTTCATCGGCGCGCTGTGGACCCGGCGTCCTGCCGCCACCAGGGCCTGCTGCAGGGTCCGGGCAAAGCCCCAGGTGCCGTTGCTTTCGCTGCCCACCAGGATCACGCAGTCGGCGGCGTCGGCCGGGCAGTTGTCGTCGATCGCCACCGCGTCGCGACGCCGGCGCCACCACAGCCACAGGCCGGTGAGGCTCATCAGCGGCACCCCCAGGGCGCTGACGCCCAGCAGCAGGCCCAGCCACCACAGGCCTTCGCCGGTGTGCAGTTGATAGATGAACCCGGAAACCTGCTGCATTGCGCCCTCGGGCTGGAAGGCCAGCAGGGCACCGCTGGCCGGATCGACATAACCTTGGCCGCTGCGGGTGTGCAGGCTGAACAGATCCCCAGGGCTGTCAGGGTCGGGGTAGACCAGCTCGCGCAGATCCTTGAGGTCCACGGCCTGCAACGCCGAGAGACTCGCCACCGGCAAGGCCGGGCCAGCGCTGATCGCGGCCAGCAGGGCGGGCTGGTTCTGGGCGTCGTCGGCGATCAGGCCCAAGGTGCCGGCCGACAGGTACAGCCCGCTCAAGGCCGACAGCAGCAGGCCAAGGAGCGTCAGGCGTCCCACCTCGGCGTGCCAGCGCTGGCTGAAACTGCCGCGCAACGGCCGCAGCAGCTTGCTCCAGCCACCGGCGCGGCGGGCCAGCAGCAGCGCGCCGGACGCCGCCAGCAACAGCATCGCCAGGGCGCCCAGGGCCGCCACCACATGCCCCGTGGTGTCGAGCAACAGCGAACGGTGCAGCTCCTTGACCCAGCGGGCAAAGGCCGAGGGTGTGTAGGGCGCCAGTACCGCGCCGGTCCGCGGATCGACGCGGCTGGCCAGGGTCTGGCCATGCTCGCGGTGGTAGACGATCAGCGTGCCGGAGGGCGTGCGGCGGATCTGCTCGATCCCACTGAGCTGGCCGGCCACGCGCCCGGCCAGCTGCGCGACGCTGACTTCAGCCGCCGCCGGTGGCGCCTGCAGGCGTTCCAGGGCCGGGTTCAGCGCCAGGGTCGCGCCGCTGATGGCCAGCAGCATCACCAGCAGGGCGGCCAGCAGTCCGGGGATTGAGTGCAACGAGCGCAACATGGTCGGGCCTCCTCGGGGCGCAGGGTCTACAGGTCGTAGCGCAGGGACTGCACGTAGGTGCTGCCACTGGCGGGTTGCCCGCTGCCCTTGAGGGTCAGGGGCAGGACCACGTCGGCGCGGACATCGCGCTGGTCTTCCACAGCGCTGTCGATGCGGATCTGATACCCGGCGTCGATCAGGCTGTCCGCCAGGTCGGCGCTGACCGTCAGGGTCTCGCCGCTGCCGACGCTGGCGCCGGTGACGCCGTCGTACTGGCCGGCAGCCGCGCCGCCACTGCGGGCCCACCCTGACAGGTGCTTGTAGTACTTGGCCTTCTTGCCGGCCACCCACAGGGTCTTCTGGTAGGCGCCGCTGGCGTCGGTGAGGTAGATCGCCAGGTACGCGCCGTTGCCGCTGTAGGGCTTGAGCTGGGTGGTCAGGGTCACTTCACGGGCCTGGGCCAGTGTCGGCAGGGCCAGGGCCGCGGTGAGGCACCCGGCGATCAGGAGCTTGTTCATGAGGCTGTCCTTTTTGCTGAATGTGGCCGCAGCCTGGGCCGTCTAGCTGACAGCAACCTGAAGGCCGGGAAAAAACTTCAGGTCGTGGTGCTCTCGGCGACTCGGGCTTTTGCTGATCTGCCTCGCATCCCGCGGGCGCGACACTGGCTACCCTGATCAGGCCGGCGGCGTCTTCAGATTCGCGTCAGGTTCAGCGGTTAAGGTGCAGCACCACACAGGTACAGGAGAGCGTCGATGCGGGTGTTATTGGTCGAGGATGCGGCAGGGCTGGGGGACGCGGTGCGCGAGCAGATTGCCGACGATGGCCACGCCGTGGATTGGGTGCAGCGCCTGGAGCAGGCCCGGGCCAGCGTCGCCAGCACGCCCTACGACCTGATCCTGCTGGATCTGATGCTGCCCGACGGGCGCGGCCTGGAATTCCTGCGCCAGCGTCGCGGCGCCGGCGACGTGACCCCGGTGATCATCCTCACCGCCCAGGACCAGATCTCCGAGCGCATCGCCGGGCTCAATGCCGGCGCCGACGACTACCTGGTCAAGCCCTTCGACCTGTTCGAGCTGTCGGCGCGGGTCGCCGCGGTGGCCCGGCGCTACAGCGGCAACCCCAACCCGCAGATCCGCCTCGGCGAGCTGCAGGTGGACCTGAACGCCCGTACCGTGCAGCGCGACGGCAGCATCATCGACCTCACCGCCCGCGAATGGGCGGTGTTCGAGGCCTTTGTCCAGCGCCCCAGCGCCTTGCTCTCCAAGTCCCAGCTGGAGGAGCGGCTGTATGCCTTCGGCGCGGAAATCGAGAGCAACACCATCGAGGTCTACGTCAGCCGCCTGCGCAAGAAGCTCGGCCGCGAACTGATTGAAACCGTGCGTGGCATGGGCTATCGGCTGATGCCCGCATGAAGCGTCCCATCAGCCTGCAGAAACGCCTGAGCCTGGGCCTGACCCTGGGCATGACCCTGCTCTGGCTCGGGGCTACCGCCGGCACCTGGCTGGTGGTCCAGCACGAGCTGGACGAAACCTTCGACAGCGCCCTGGAAGCCACCGCCCAGCGCATCCTGCCCCTGGCCGCGCTGGAGATCGGCAACCGTCGCGGGCCGCGCCGGGCGCGGCACGTGACGACCCTGAAGATGGACAGCGAGTACCTGACCTACCTGGTGCGCGACGCCGACGGGCGGATCCTCATGCGCTCCCACGACGCCAAGCTGAAGATCTTCAGCCACCGCCCGAGCCCCGGCTTCAGCACCACGGACAAATACCGCCTGTACAGCGCCAGCATCGAGAACGGCTCGATCGTCATCGAAATCGCCGAGCCCCTGGCCCACCGCCGCGAAGCCTCGCGGGAGGCGTTGCTGGCCCTGTTGCTGCCCCTGCTCGGGCTGATTCCCATCAGCCTGCTGGGCACCTGGCTGTTCGTGCGCATCAGCCTGCGCAGCGTGCTGGCTTACCGGCGCGCGGTGGAGTCGCGCGGCGTGGGCGATCTGTCGCCGATCCAGGTGGCGCGCCTGCCGGCGGAAATCGATCCCCTGGCCGAAGCGGTCAATCATCTGCTGGAGCGCTTGCGCAAAGCCCTGGAAGCGGAACGCAGCTTCACCGCCAACAGCGCCCATGAACTGCGCACGCCCCTGGCCGCGACCCTGGCGCAGATCCAGCGCCTGCGCCAGGAAGCGCCGCAGGGGCCGTTGCAGGTGCGGGCGGCGAAGATCGAGAACGCCCTGCGGGAACTGGCCAGGCTCTCGGAAAAACTCATGCAATTGGCCAAGGCCGAAGGCGGCGGGCTGCTCTCGCAAACCCCCGAGGACCTGATTCCGTTGCTGGCCCATGGCGTGGAGGAGTGGAATCGCGGCGCGGCGGCGAGGATCAACCTGCAGTTGCCGGAGGCGGCCCGGGTGTGCACCGCCATCGATCCGGACGCCTTTGGCATCCTGCTGCGCAACCTGATCGAGAACGCCCTGAAATACGGCGATCCGGCGCAGCCGGTAGAGGTCAGCCTCGGCGCCGACGGTTGCTTGCGGGTGATCAATGGCGGGCCGCGGGTGCCGGCGGAGGTACTGCAGCGCCTGACCGAGCGCTTTGTGCGTGGCAACAGCGAAACCAGCGGTTCGGGCCTGGGCCTGGCGATTGCCCAGAGCATCGTCCACGGCGTCGGCGGCCAGCTGCACCTAGCCTCACCGGCCAGCGGCCGCGACGACGGCTTCGAAGTGCGCGTGCACTTTCCCCTGGAGAGGCCGAGCCAATCGTAGTCGCTGACTTGCCAACGAAGACGCCGGTTGGATCGGTGCAAGGCTTGCGGGTCTGTTCGCCGGCAAGCCGGCTCCTACGCAATGTGCTGCCGCTGAGCGGGCGTTTTTAGGCGTTGGCTGGCCGACGAAGGCGCCGGTTGGATCGGTGCAAGGCTTGTGGGTCTGTTCGCCGGCAAGCCGGCTCCTACGCAATGTGCTGCCGCTGAGCGGGCGTCTGTAGGCGTCGGCTGGCCAACGAAGGCGCCGGTTGGATCGGTGCAAGGCTTGCGGGTCTGTTCGCCGGCAAGCCGGCTCCTACGCAATGCGCTGCCGCTGAGCGGGTGTCTGTAGGCGCTGGCTGGCCAACGAAGGCGTCGGTTGGATCTGTGCAAGGCTTGTGGGTCTGTTCGCCGGCAAGCCGGCTCCTACGCAATGTGCTGCCGCTGAGCGGGCGTCTGTAGGCGTCGGCTGGCCGGCGAAGGCGTCGGTTGGATCGGTGCAAGGCTTGCGGGTCTGTTCGCCGGCAAGCCGGCTCCTACGTAATGCGCTGCCGCTGAGCGGGCGTCTGTAGGAGCTGGCTGGCCAGCGAAGGGGCCGTTTGGGGCGGTGCAAGGTTTGCGGGCTTACTCGCCGCGAATGTATTGCTCCAGCTGGCGGATCAGGTCGGCCTGTTCGGCAATCGCTTCCTTGACCAGGTCGCCGATCGACAGCAACCCCAGCAACTGGCCGTTCTCCACCACCGGCAGGTGGCGCAGGTGGTGGTCGGTCATGATGCTCATGCAGGTTTCCACGTTCTGGTGCGAGTCCACGGTGATCACCGGTGAACTCATGATGGCGCTGACCGGGGTGCCCACCGATGAGCGCCCGTGCAGTACCAGCTTGCGCGCGTAGTCTCGTTCGCTGATGACCCCGACCACTGCACCGTTCTCCATCACCGGCAGGGCACCGACGTTTTTTTCGGCCATCAGCATCAGCGCTTCCAGGACCATCTGGTGCGGGGCGATGGTGTGCACTTGCTGGTTGTGCTTGGCCTTGAGTTTCAGCAGTTCTGCGACGCTCTTCATGGGGCGCTCCGAGGGTTCTACGTGGGGCGGCGATGTGCCGCCCTGAGGGGTTTCTAAAGAATCGTAGAGACTCGACCAACCGGCAAGGCTGAAAACGGCAGATAAACGGCGAAAAACGTCAGCCCGGGGATTTTTTTTCATCGCGGCCTCGATAACGGGGCCGTGGCCGTCAGTGGAAGCGTTGCAGGGAGAAACTCTGCAGGTCGATTTCGCTGCGGCCGTCCACCTGCAACTGGGCCAAGGCTTCGCCAATCGCCGCCGAGTGCTTGAAGCCATGGCCGGAGCAGGCGCTGACCACGGTGACGTTGGCCAGGCGCGGGTGACGGTCGATGATGAAGCCCGAATCCGGGGTCACGGTGTAGGCGCAGACGCTGGCCTTCACCAGCTCCGGCGCCAGACCGGCGATATGCGGGGCCACCAGCTCGCGGAACAGGCGCTGGGCATCGGCGTGGCTGGGTTGGCGGTCGAGGCTGTCCGGCTGGCTGCTGACGCTGTATTGCTCGGTGGCGATTTTCACGCTGCCTTCGCCGGGAATCGGCGGGAAGCCATAGCAGGTGTCGACGTCGTCGGCGCTGTGGAGGATGAAGCTCGGCGAGCGGGCCGGGTAGTGTTGCGGCTCATCGAGGCGGAACCAGTACAGCTGCTGGCGGCAGACCTGCAGCAGGGCGTCGAAGGGCGCGCCGAGCAGCTGCGCCGACCACATGCCGGCGCTGACGATCACCTGCCGGGCGCGAATTCGCGAACCGGTGCTGATGACGTCCACACCCTCGGCGTCGGACTTGAGCTCCTGCACGGTCTGGCCGGTGATCAGGGTCGCCCCCAGTTGCCGGGCCCGGGTCAGTTGCGCGTCGATGCAGCGTTCCGGGCGGACAAAACCGCCGCCGGGTTCGAAGTAGCCCCGGGCGCTGTCGGCCAACGGGGCGAACTGCGGAAAGCGCCGGCGGATCTCGGCGGCATCAAGTACCTGGTGCTCGATGCCGTAGTGTCGGGCCAGCGCGATGCTGTTGTCGGTGAAGTCCCGGTCCTGCGCCGGGCGCTGCGGATCGGTGCTGGCGGTCATCACCAGCACCCCGCACTGCTCGAACAGCGCCACGTCCAGTTCGGCTTCCAGTTCGCGCCAGATCTCTTGCGAACGGATCGCCAGGGGCACGTAGGCCGCGCCTTCGCCCACCGCCTGGCGGGTGATGCGCGTGTCGCCGTGGCTGGAGCCCTGATCATGGGGCGGGGCGAAGCGGTCGATGCCCGCCACCTTGACCCCGCGCTTGGCCAGTTGATAGAGGGTGGCGGCACCCATGGCGCCCAGGCCTACGACGACAACATCGAATTCGGGTGTCTGCACGGCAAGATCCTTGAAGGGTGGCGGCTCAGCGACGGTTGATCGTGGCCAGGGTCATGGGCGCGATGATCCGGTGGAACGGCGCCACCGGCAGCATGTACAGGCGCCCCAGGCGGTTGTGCGGATGCACCACGGTGCTCAGCACCACCGGGCGCAGGCCCTCGGCGGTCAGGGGCTGGAGGTTGAGCGACAGGTGCACGTCCAGGTGCTTGTCGCGGTCTACCACCAGCACTTCGTCGGGGCTTTGGGAGATCAGGGTGAAGATGCCGACCCGGTCGCCGGGCTGGTAATCCTCGTCAGGGCGCGCCAGGTCGATGCGGGTCAGGCGCCCCAGGTCCTTGAGACCGAACAGCTGCACCACGCGGTTGCGCAGGCCCATCATGCGGTCGATCCAGGCCGGGGTCTGGCTCATCAGGCACAGCAGGTGGCGCATGGCGCTGCGCTCGGGGTCCTCGGCCAGGGTGCGGCGACAGTCGATGAAGCTCGCCCCCGGGGCCAGGGCAGCGATGCTGGAGTCACTGGGCAGTGGGCAAGGGTGAACAGCGGTTTTCATCGATACGGCTCCCTGTAGAACTGGCGGCTGGGGCTGTATGCCGATCAGCCACGCCAGAAGCGGCAAAAAATACCACTTCCAGCAGCGGGGAACAGCCTGTGGCTGCGACAGGGGTCGCAGACCCCTCTGCTGTCTTCAGGATCACTGCGTTTGCTGCGTCGATATGCCGCCCGAGCCGTTCGCAGCCTGCGGCAGCGGCTACAGGGTGTAGCCGCTGTCGAGCGTCAGCGAGGCTGCGACAGGGGGCGCAGGCCCCTCTGCTGTCTTCAGGATCGCTGCGTTTGCTGCATCGGTCTGCCGCCCAAGCCGTTCGCAGCCTGCGGCAGCGGCTACAGAGAACGCAAAAAAGGCGCCCGAAGGCGCCAAGGATTCACCCCAACCGAGGGAGCCGGGTGAAGCCGTTCGCAGGAGTGTCGCGGTGGTAAGGCGCGACATGAACGGAAAAAGGGCAGCCGTGCCCGCCCGCGGCGGGCACCTTGGATCATTTACCCAGCTTGATCCTGGTCCAGCCGCGGTTCATCACGCGCTGGATGGCAATCGGCTGGTCCGGCACCGCGTAGAGGGTGGCCAGTACCTCTTGTGGCGGGTAGGACGCCGGGTCGTTGCGGATCGCTTCGTCCACCAGTGGCGTGGCCGCGGCGTTGGCGTTGCTGTAGCCGAGGCTGTTGGTGACCTCGGCGATGATGTCCGCGCGCATCAGGAAGTTCATGAACAGGTAGGCGTTGTCGACGTTGGTGGCGTCCTTGGGGATGGCCATCATGTCGTAGAAGCTGCCGGCGCCTTCCTTGGGAATGCTGAACGCGACCTTCTCCTTGTTGCCGGCCTCTTCGGCGCGGGAACGGGCTTGCAGTACGTCGCCGGAGTAACCCACGGCCACGCAGATGTTGCCGTTGGCCAGGTCCGAGATGTACTTGGAGGAATGGAAGTAGGTCACCGAAGGCCGGATCTTCATGAACAGTTCCTGGGCTTCGAGGATCTGCGCCTTGTCCTTGCTGGTCACCGGGTAGCCCAGGTAGTGCAGGGCGGCGGGGAGCATTTCGGTGGGCGAGTCGAGGAAGCTGATGCCGCAGGCCTTGAGCTTCTCGGCGTTCTCCGGCTTGAACAGCAGGTCCCAGGAGTTGATCGGGGCATCAGTGCCCAGGGCCGCCTTGACCTTGTCCGGGTTGTAGCCGATGCCGATCGAGCCCCACATGTAGGGGAAGGCGTGGGCGTTGCCCGGGTCGCTGGCGGAGGCGTTCTTGAGCAGCACCGGGTTGAGGTTCTTCCAGTTGGGCAGCTTGGACTTGTCCAGTTCCTGGTAGACCCCGGCCTTGATCTGCTTGGCCAGGAAACTGTTGGACGGCACCACGATGTCGTAGCCGGACTTGCCGGTGAGCAGGCGGGCTTCCAGGGTTTCGTTGCTGTCGAAGACGTCGTAGGTGACATGGATGCCGGTTTCGGCCTCGAACTTTTTCAGGGTGTCCGGGGCGATGTAGTCCGACCAGTTGTAGACGCGCAGCACTTTGTCGTTGGCTTGAGCGCCGGTCAACAGTGCGCCCATCAAGGACACTGAGAGCAGGGTTTTGGCGAACAGTGTCCTGCCAGGCATTTTCATTACTACAACTCCATTTCTTATTGTGCAGATTGCTGCGTTTGCAACTCGGGGGTTCGGGTGAGCCTTTTTCGCCAGCAAGCTGGCTCCTACAGGTTTGGGTTATCTGTAGGAGCCAGCTGGCTGGCGAAGAGGCCGTCAGGCCGTCGCCGGCGCGGGTACCGCAGGTTTTTTCGCCGCCGGTGGCTGCCAGGATTCGTTGGCGGTGAAGTCCATGGCTTCCTGGATCGCCCGCTTGCGGGCCGCTTCGGCGCGACGGCCGAAGTACCAGACCAGGAAGGTCACCAGGGACACCGCCAGCAGGATCAGGCTGGCCACGGCGTTGATCTCGGGTTTGACCCCCAGGCGCACCGCCGAGAACACTTCCATCGGCAAGGTGGTGGAACCCGGGCCGGAAACGAAGCTGGCCAGCACCAGGTCATCCAGGGACAGGGCAAAGGACATCATGCCGCCGGCCGCCAGTGACGGCGCGATCATCGGAATGGTGATCAGGAAGAACACCTTGAACGGTCGCGCTCCCAGGTCCATGGCCGCTTCTTCGATGGACAGGTCCAGCTCCCGCAGGCGCGCGGAGACTACCACGGCCACGTAGGCGGCGCAGAATGTGGTGTGGGCGATCCAGATGGTGACGATGCCGCGTTCCATGGGCCAGCCGATCAATTGCGCCATGGCCACGAACAGCAGCAACAGCGACAGGCCGGTGATCACCTCGGGCATCACCAGCGGTGCGGTGACCAGGCCGCCGAACAGGGTGCGGCCC
This sequence comes from Pseudomonas sp. Os17, assembly GCF_001547895.1. Lineage (NCBI taxonomy): Bacteria > Pseudomonadati > Pseudomonadota > Gammaproteobacteria > Pseudomonadales > Pseudomonadaceae > Pseudomonas > Pseudomonas sp. Os17. The sequence continues at coordinate 2,558,512 of NZ_AP014627.1, forward strand.
TTGAAGCGGGTGACCCGGGTCAGCACGAAGGCCGCCAGGGTGCCCAGGGCCACCGCCGCCACGGCGGTGTAGCAGGCGATCTCCAGGGAGCGGGCCACCGAGCCCATCAACTGCTGGTTGTCCAGCAGGCCGACGTACCACTTGATTGACCAGCCGCCCCACACCGTCACCAGCTTGGAGGCGTTGAACGAGTAGATCACCAGGATCAGCATCGGCAGGTAGATGAACAGCAGGCCCAGCACCAGCATCAGTTTGGAAAATTCGAAGCGTTTCATGCCCGTGCCTCCATCTCTTTGGCCTGGCTGCGGTTGAACAGCAGGATCGGAATAATCAGGATCGCCAGCATCACCACCGCCAGGGCGGAGGCCACCGGCCAGTCACGGTTGTTGAAGAATTCCTGCCACAGCACGCGGCCGATCATCAGGGTTTCCGGGCCGCCCAGGAGTTCCGGAATCACGAACTCGCCGACCACGGGAATGAACACCAGCATGCAACCGGCAATGATGCCGTTCTTGGCCAGGGGCACGGTGATCTTCCAGAAGTTGTTGAAGTTGCTCGACCCCAGGTCCGACGCGGCTTCCAGCAGGCTCTGGTCATGCTTGACCAGGTTGGCGTACAGCGGCAGCACCATGAACGGCAGGTAGGCGTAGACCACGCCGATATAGACGGCGGTGTTGGTGTTGAGGATTTCCAGCGGCTGGCTGATCAGCCCGGTCCACAGCAGGAAGCTGTTGAGCAGGCCGTTGTTGCTGAGGATGCCCATCCAGGCATAGACGCGGATCAGGATCGCGGTCCAGGTCGGCATCATGATCAGCAGCAGCAAGACGTTCTGCGCTTCCTTGCTGGCCTTGGAGATGGCGTAGGCCATGGGGAAACCCACCACCAGGCACATCAGGGTGCTCAGCAGCGCCACCTTCAGCGACCCCAGGTAGGCCGAGAAGTACAGCTCGTCGCCGGCCAGCATGGCGTAGTTGCCCAGGTTCAGCAGCAGCTGGAATTTCTGTTCGGCGTAGCTGTAGATCTCCGAGTAGGGCGGGATCGCCAGGGCCGCTTCCGAGAAGCTGATCTTCATCACCAAAAAGAACGGCAGCATGAAGAACAGGAACAGCCAGAGGAAAGGAACGCCGATCACCAGCTTGCGACCGCTGGGCAGCATGCGGAACAGTTTCTGATTGACAGTGCTCATGCTCGAAGTCCTCATGCCCGCAGCACCACGCCGCTGTCGTCTTCCCACCAGACGTAGACCTGGTCGTCCCAGGTCGGCCGCGCGCCACGGCGCTCGGCGTTGGCCATGAACGACTGGACGATCTTGCCGCCGGGCAGCTCGACGTAGAACACCGAGTGGCCGCCCAGGTAGGCGATGTCGTGCACCTTGCCTTTGGACCAGTTGTAGCGGGCGTCGGGCTTGAGGGTGGTGACCAGCATCTTTTCCGGGCGAATCGCGTAGGTCACCGACTTGTCCTGTACCGAGGTGCTGACCCCGTGGCCGACATAGATCTGCTGCTCAAGGTCCGGGCAGTCGATGATGGCGTAGCCTTCCAGGTCTTCGGTGACGGTGCCGTCGAAGGCGTTGACGTTGCCGATGAACTCGCACACCAGGCGGCTGACCGGCGCCTCGTAGATGTCCACCGGGCTGCCGGTCTGGGCGATCCAGCCCAGGTGCATGATGGCGATGCGCTGGGCCATGGTCATGGCCTCTTCCTGGTCGTGGGTCACCATCACGCAGGTCACGCCCACGCGTTCGATGATTTCCACCAGTTCCAGCTGCATCTGCGAGCGCAGCTTCTTGTCCAGGGCGCCCATGGGTTCGTCCAGCAAGAGCAGCTTGGGGCGCTTGGCCAGGGAGCGGGCCAGGGCCACCCGCTGGCGCTGGCCACCGGACAGCTGGTGCGGCTTGCGCCGGGCGTACTGGGTCATGTGCACCAGCTTGAGCATTTCCTCGACCCGGGCCTCGATCTCGGCGGGCGGCAGGCGGTCCTGCTTGAGGCCGAAGGCGATGTTCTGGGCCACGGTCATGTGCGGGAACAGGGCGTAGGACTGGAACATCATGTTGATCGGCCGCTCATAGGGCGGCATGTCGGTGATGTCCACGCCATCCAGCAGGATGCGGCCTTCGGTGGGGCGTTCGAAGCCGGCGAGCATGCGCAGCAGGGTGGATTTGCCGGAGCCGGAACCGCCCAGCAGGGCAAAGATCTCGCCCTGGTGGATCTCCAGGGACACATCGTCCACGGCCACGGTTTCATCGAACTTCTTGGTCACCCGGTCGATCTTGACCAGGACCTTCTGCGGGCTCGGGGTGCCTTCGAGGGCCTTGCGGTAAGTGCTGGAGGCGTTTGCCATGTGAAACTCCCAACAGGTGTCAGCAGCCTGGCCAATTCGGCCGGGCCTAAAGGTTGATTGCCAGCCCGCAAGGGGTGCGGGCTGATTCGGCGCTGCCTTCCTGGCGGCCTGACGCTATTTGTTGTTGTGGTCTTGCCGTGTGTTGCTCACGCCGGACGTCGGGCGCGCACAGGCGCGCTCGCCGTGGGGCAGGGCGTGGTGAATCTCGTTGAATGCCTGGAAGGCCGCCGCAGCGGCCGGGGTTTGCCGGTTAGCGGCGTTGCGCGGCCCGTTGCCGGCAGGCGTCGCCAAAGGCCTGGAAGATCCGCAGGTAGGCCGGGTTCGACAGCACCTGCCATTCCGGGTGCCACTGCACGCCGAAGGCAAAGGCTGCGCTGTGTTCCACCGACAGCGCCTCGATCAGGCCATCCGGGGCCACGGCCTCGACCCGCAGGCCGGGGGCCAGGCGGTCGACGCCCTGGCTATGGATCGAGTTGACCTGGATCTCGCCGGCCAGGCCCATGGCCTCGAACACGCCGCCGGGCTGGATCGCCACCGGGTGCGCCGGGGCGTACTGCACTTCGATGCGCGGGTCGTCGGCTTCGCGGTGGTCCATGTAGCCCGGCAGTTCATGCACCTTCTGGTGCAGGCTGCCACCGAAGGCCACGTTCATTTCCTGGAAGCCGCGGCAGATGCCGAGCACCGGCACGCCGGCGGCAATCGCCGCGCGCAGCAGGGGCAGGGTGGTGGCATCGCGCTGCGGGTCATGGGCGGTGCCCGGTGCGCTGGGCGTGCCCTGGTAATGGAAGGGTTCGACATTGGACGGCGAGCCGGTGAACAGCAGCCCGTCCATGTTGTGCAGCAGATCGTCGATATCGATCAGATCCGCCAGGGAAGGAATGATCAGGGGCAGGCCCTCGGCCGCGACGCTGACAGCACGCAAGTACTTGTCGCCGCTGACGTGGTAGGGGTGCAGGCCGATCTCTTTGACGCACGCAGTAACGCCGATCAATGGCTTGAATGCCATTTTTATCACCTCGAAATTCACGCTGGAACGAGTTTTTCCAGAGCTTATCCTCGTTGATTTTAATTAACAACTTCCATGTAAAAAATTCTAAACGTTACTCGTCCGAAACCCGCAGACGGCGCGGATTGCGCCGGTTATTTGTCTCCAGTGGAGCAAAATAATTGACGAAAAGCCGCCGCTGTTGGCTATTGACTCCGGTTTTTCTTTCGGGTTGACTGCTGGCGTGTCACAGCAGTGAACATAATAATTAACACAATAGGTGCATCATGTCGGTCCCCCCGCGTGCCATTCAGCTCAATGAAGCCAACGCCTTCCTGAAAAAACACCCCGAGGTTCTCTACGTCGATCTGCTGATTGCAGACATGAACGGTGTGGTGCGCGGCAAGCGCATCGAGCGCACCGCGCTGCACAAGGTCTACGAGAAGGGCATCAACCTGCCAGCCTCGCTGTTTGCCCTGGATATCAACGGCTCCACGGTGGAAAGCACCGGCCTGGGCCTGGACATCGGCGACGCCGACCGCATCTGCTACCCGATCCCCGGCACCCTGAGCGTTGAACCCTGGCAGAAGCGCCCCACCGCGCAACTGCTGATGACCATGCACGAGATCGAGGGCCAGCCATTCTTCGCCGACCCGCGCGAAGTGCTGCGCCAGGTGGTGAGCAAGTTCGACGCGCTGGGCCTGACCATCTGCGCCGCCTTCGAGCTGGAGTTCTACCTGATCGACCAGGACAACGTGAACGGCCGTCCGCAGTCGCCGCGCTCGCCGATTTCCGGCAAGCGTCCGCAGTCGACCCAGGTCTACCTGATCGACGATCTGGACGAATACGTGGACTGCCTGCAGGACATCCTCGAAGGCGCGAAAGAGCAGGGCATCCCGGCCGACGCCATCGTCAAGGAAAGCGCCCCGGCGCAGTTCGAGGTCAACCTGCACCACGTCAGCGACCCGATCAAAGCCTGCGACTACGCGGTGCTGCTCAAGCGCCTGGTGAAGAACATCGCCTACGACCATGAAATGGACACCACCTTCATGGCCAAGCCCTACCCGGGCCAGGCGGGCAACGGCCTGCACGTGCACATTTCGATCCTCGACAAGCAGGGCAACAACATCTTCGCCAGCGAAGACCCGGAAACCAACGAAGCCCTGCGTCACGCCATCGGCGGCGTGCTGCAAACCCTGCCCGAGCAGATGGCCTTCCTGTGCCCCAACGTCAACTCCTACCGGCGTTTCGGCGCGCAGTTCTACGTGCCCAACTCGCCGACCTGGGGCGTCGACAACCGCACCGTGGCCGTGCGCGTGCCGACCGGTTCGGCGGACTCGGTGCGCATCGAACACCGGGTCGCCGGTGCCGACGCCAACCCGTACCTGCTGATGGCCTCGGTGCTGTCAGGCATCCATCACGGCCTGACCAACAAGATCGAGCCGGGCCCGGCGATGGAAGGCAACGCCTACGAACAGAGCGAGCCGAGCCTGCCGACCAACCTGCGGGACGCCCTGCGCGTACTGGACGACAGCGAAGTGATGGCCAAGTACATCGACCCGATGTACATCGACGTCTTTGTCGCCTGTAAGGAAAGCGAGTTGGCGGAGTTCGAAAACTCCATCTCCGACCTGGAATACAACTGGTACCTGCACACGGTCTGATGGCCGTGTCACGTCCTGCCTTGAGTATTTGCCATGACTAAATCCCGCAGCGACTGGGAGCAGCACTTCCAGTCCCTCAGCCTCGAAGGCCGTGCCTTTATCGACGGCCAGTACTGCGCCGCCGCCAGTGGCGCCACCTTTGAATGCCTGAGCCCGGTGGACGGGCGCTTCCTGGCCAACGTCGCCAGCACCGATCAGGCCGATGCCGATCGTGCGGTGGCGGTGGCGCGCCAGGCGTTCAACAGTGGCGTCTGGTCGGGCAAGGCCCCGGCCGAGCGCAAGCGCATCCTGATTCGCTTCGCCGAGCTGATCCTGGCGCACCAGGAAGAACTGGCGCTCCTGGAAACCCTGGACATGGGCAAGCCGATTGGCGACTCCATGGCCATCGACATTCCGGCCACGGCCAACGCCATTCGCTGGAACGCCGAAGCCATCGACAAACTCTACGACGAAGTGGCGGCCACGCCCCACGACCAGCTGGGCCTGGTGACCCGGGAGCCGGCGGGCGTGGTGGCGGCCATCGTGCCGTGGAACTTCCCGCTGATCATGGCCAGCTGGAAGTTCGCCCCGGCCCTGGCGATGGGCAACTCGTTCATCCTCAAGCCGTCGGAAAAGTCGCCGCTGACCGCGATCCGCATCGCCCAGCTGGCCCTGGACGCCGGCATCCCCAAGGGCGTGTTCAACGTCCTGCCGGGTTACGGTCACACCGTGGGCAAGGCCCTGGCCCTGCACATGGACGTGGACGTGCTGGCCTTCACCGGCTCCACCGCCGTAGGCAAGCAACTGCTGGTGTATTCCGGCGAAAGCAACATGAAGCGGGTGTGGCTGGAGGCCGGTGGCAAGAGCCCCAACGTGGTGTTTGCCGACGCCCCGGACTTGCGCGCAGCGGCCGAAGCGGCGGCCGCGGCCATCGCCTTCAACCAGGGCGAAGTCTGCACCGCCGGCTCGCGCCTGCTGGTGCAGCGCTCGATCCGCGAGCAGTTCATCCCGCTGCTGGTGGAGGCCCTCAAGGGCTGGAAACCGGGCCATGCCCTCGACCCGCAAACCCGGGTTGGCGCGGTGGTGGACCAGCGCCAGTTGGACAACGTGCTGCGCTATATCGACATCGGCAAGGAGCAGGGCGGGCAACTGCTGGCCGGCGGCGTCCGTGCCCTGGAAAGCAGCGGCGGCCTGTATGTCGAGCCGACGATCTTCGACGGTGTGACCAACGCCATGACCATCGCCCGGGAGGAGATCTTCGGCCCGGTGCTGTCGGTGATCAGCTTCGATACCGAAGAAGAAGCGTTGCAGATCGCCAACGACAGCATCTTCGGCCTGGCGGCCGGGGTCTGGACCGCCGACCTCAGCCGCGCCCACCGCTTCGCCCGTGGCCTGCGGGCCGGCAGCGTGTGGGTCAACCAGTACGACGGCGGCGACATGACCGCGCCGTTCGGCGGCTTCAAGCAGTCCGGCAACGGCCGCGACAAGTCGTTGCACGCCTTCGACAAATACACCGAGCTCAAAGCGACCTGGATCAAGCTCTAACTCTTATAACAACAGCGGCGGCGGGCCTGGGCCCGTACCCGCTGGGGAATTTCTCATGCAAACCTACGTGAACAGCTACTACGCGGCGACCCGCAACCAGACCACCGACTACCCGCAACTGGAAGAGTTGGTGGAGTGCGACGTCTGCGTGATCGGCGCCGGCTACACCGGCCTGTCCTCGGCCTTGTTCCTGGCGGAAGCGGGCTACAGCGTCACCGTGCTCGAAGCGGCCAAGGTCGGCTTCGGCGCCAGCGGGCGCAACGGCGGGCAACTGGTCAACTCCTACAGCCGCGACGTAGACGTGATCGAAGAACGCTACGGCGAAAAAAGCGCCGAAGTGCTCGGCAGCATGATCTTCGAAGGCGCCGACATCATTCGCCAGCGCATCCAGCATTACGACATCCAGTGCGACTACCGCCCCGGCGGCATCTTCGCTGCCCTGAACAACAAGCAGCTCAAGGGCCTGGCGGAACAGAAACGCAACTGGGAACGCCTGGGCAACCACAACCTGAAACTGCTCGACAAGGCGCAGATCGACCGCGAAGTCGGCACCAGGAACTACATCGGCGGCTTGCTGGACATGCAGGGCGGCCACATCCACCCGCTGAACCTGGCCCTGGGCGAAGCCAGCGCCATCATCGGCCTGGGCGGCAAGATCTTCGAACAGTCGGCGGCGGTGGAAATCACCTACGGCGAACCCAACGTGGTGCGCACCGCCAAGGGCGTGGTGCGCGCCAAGTACCTGCTGATCGCCGGCAACGCCTACCTGCAGCAAGACCTCGATCCACGAGTGACCCGCAAGAGCATGCCCTGCGGCTCGCAGATCGTGGTCACCGAGCCACTGCCGGAGCAACTGGCCCGCAGCCTGATCGCCAACAACTACTGCGTGGAAGACTGCAACTACCTGCTGGACTACTTCCGCCTGACCGGCGACAACCGCCTGCTGTACGGCGGTGGCGTGGTCTACGGCGCCCGGGAACCGGACGACATCGACCAGTTGATCCGGCCGAAGATCCTCAAGACCTTCCCCCAGCTCAAGGACGTGAAGATCGACTACCGCTGGACCGGCAACTTCCTGCTGACCATGTCGCGCATGCCGCAATTCGGCCGGATCGAAAAGAACGCCTACTACATGCAGGGCTACAGCGGCCACGGCGTCACCTGTTCGCACCTGGCCGGCAAGCTGATTGCCGAAATGATCCGCGGCGACGCCGAACGCTTCAACGCCTTCGCCTCCCTGCCACACCTGCCGATGATTGGCGGGCGCACCTTCCAGGCCCCGCTGACCGCCATGGGCGCCGCGTACTACGCCCTGCGCGACCGCTTCGGCATCTAAATGCACGTAGCGGCTACAGCCCCACTCTGTAGCCGCTGCCGCAGGCTGCGACGAGGTCCGCAGGACCTCCCGACGCCCCCGACAGCGCCCACATTTCCCCCGCGGCACCCCTCATCGCCAGTCTTTACAGCTTGCCTGTCAAACATGTTTAAATAGCCGCCTTTTCAGGCTCCAGGGCAGCCAAATCGCGACATTCGCGACCCAACCGCCGCAAAAATACCCTTAAGTACTTCTCGCATAAGGCTGTTATGGACACGGGCACCCGACTCAAACTCGTTCGCGAAAGCTACAAACTCTCCCAGCGCGAGCTGGCACGTCGCAGTGGCGTCACCAATGCCACCATCTCCCTGATCGAACAGAACCGCGTCAGCCCCTCCGTCAGCTCCCTGAAAAAGCTGCTGGAAGGCATCCCCATGTCCCTGGCCGACTTCTTCACCTTCGACCAACCGCCCCGCGAGCACCAATACGTGTTCCGCGCCAACGAACAGCCCGACCTCGGTCGCGACGGCCTGCGCCTGCTGATGATCGGCGCCCCGGTGGCCAACCGGCAGATGCGCTTTCTGCGCGAGCAATACGCCCCCGGCGCCAGCTCCGGCGAAGAAGCCATCGTGCACAGCGAAGGCGAGGAGTGCGGGCTGGTTGTTCGCGGCACTGTGGAGTTGACGGTGGATGGGCAGGTGAGTGTGTTGAATCCGGGGGATGGCTATTACTTTCCGACCACCTTGCCTCATAGCTTTCGCAACATTGGCCAGGATGAGGCAGAGATTATTAGTGCGAATACGCCGGCGAACTTTTGATCGCAATCGTTTTTCATCTCTTGGGGAGATCTCTAGATTTTTCACCAACGATTTTTTCGAGAGTTTAGCTATGGCTCTTAGTTTGTTGCTGACTCGATTGATTATTGTTTTTTTAGCTGGAGCCGGTTTTGGAGGGGGCGATTGAGTACGTGAAATTTGAATTGTACGGGTTTGTGGCGGCTATGGGGTTTATGCTGGAGAGGTAAATTTTTATGAATCTAAGCAAGCTTGTAAAGCTTTGGGTTTATTGTTTTTCAGGCTTCGTTTTTTTCGAAAGCTATTAAATAATGCTTGTCTGTATAGGTCATTTTGATGGGTTTTAGCTTTCAGAGTGGTGGCTTTGGGTAGGAGGGGAGGTTGGAGGCGCTAGCCTCCAACGGGTAATTAGGATTTTTAATTTATTTTTTATGATTTTTCCATTTCGAAATAAGTTCGCTCGCAGCGGTCCGTTAAACTGCTTTTTCGTCTCCCGTCTTTTTCATCAATCACCTTGTCTACGAGCCCCATTTCTTGAAGCTTTCCTGTACGCCTTCCAACTAGTTGATGTGTTACATCTAATAGTGCGGCAATTTCACCCGCTGGCATTTTGTGCCCTTCATCTTTCAAGACGGTAATTATTTCTATCTCTACAGGTTCAAGCATTATGTCTTTGTTTAAGTTGTCTACTTCATTTTTGAAGTCATCAGATAGACTAACTACAGCACATATACCCTCAAAGCACTCAGGGCATCTCCACCCAAATCTTTCGATGCTCTTCTTGTCCTCCATAGGATGGCAGTGCTCACAGTTTGCACACCGTATAGTTTGGCTTGATGCAAGATAGTCATGCACGGCATGGCTGAAGTCAAAGCAGCGTTGGACAAAATAGTTCCTATATTGTCTTCCGTCTGGGTAGCCCCATGCCATTCTTTCACTTTCCGTTAATCCCATGAAGAACGCATAGACTATTACGTGCTTACTGTCCTTGTCGCGGGTGTTTTTGTATCTCGATAAAAAAAAGTTTGACTCTAGAGATGAAAATATATCTTCCAGCTCAGGGGAAACGGTGAAGTGACTTATTGGTAAGTTGCTGCCAAGCTCACTGAAATATTTTCCTCCAATTTCTCCGTCTGTAATTTTCTTTCTCACAGACCTGGCTTCTAGTACAAGGTGATCAAGAAGAGTTTTCTGGTTATGTCTGTCCATTTTGTTTTCAAATGGTTCGAGAGCATACCTATTCAGCTTCTCAAAATATTTTAGAGTTGTTCCTTCATAATACTTTTTTGAAGCGAGCCTGATTGACTGTCCTGTGATTTTTTGTCGTTTGGAGATCTTGTCCAAGTAGCAGTGGTGCAAAATATGTCCCATTATTCGAGGGACGTTAAAGGAGGCTCTGAACATAAGGCCCATATACTCCTCTATAGAGTTTGAACTTGTGTCGAAGTAATCCTCTATCTTTAAACCGAAAACCTTAAATCTTGTGTGTAATAGCCGAGATGCATAGTCAGTGGCAGCTTTCTCCATGTCTTGGATTTCATTTGCCTCATAAAGATCAACAAAGTCCAATGCAATTGTATCTGTTTTGCTGGGGTCAATACGGCCGTAGTAGACTCGCCCTGGATATCCTGCGATTTTTAGTTTTACCGACTCTTTACTAGCGTTGTTTAGCGGTGACAGAATTACATCAACAAAGAGTCGCTGGTCTAGAAAATTTAGCTCTGAAAAGTCATCAAAAAAGACTACTAGTCTATTCAGCTTGGCTTCACCAAGCATTGTCTGTATTTCTGTTAGTATGTCATCAAAAGGGAAGGATTTAAGGACTACATCAGAGTACTCGTCGTAAAGTTCCGAGTCGTCTAGTGCGTCATCAAACTCTGTTGAGGTAAGCTCGCCTTCGCCAGAGAGCGAAAGATCCTTAAGGCCAGCTTTAATGCCGGACTTTAGCTTGTCTGTAGTTTTTATTCCTCGTTTTGCTTGCTGCTGGACTCGCATTTTTTTACTGATTCTCTGAAGGATTGGAACTTCATCCTTCTCGAGTTTGGTGCTTTTCACTTTATTTGCTAGTTGGGAAAGGTTTTCTTTAAGTTCTATAAATTGTTTCTTTTGACCTGTCCAGCGGTCCCATAAAGACATACTTTCGCAAGCTTCGCTAACTTCTTTTAGAAGTTCGGAGATTACTTTGGCTAGCATGGTTTTTCGTAGTAAGTGAGCTTTGTATGCTGGAATAGAGATTCCAGAGTCTTCAGCGTTCTTCTCACTTATTTCTGCTAGCGTCAGTACGTCGCATATTGACTTGACGTCAAGATATACAGAGATTATGTTATTTTTTTCACGTAAGGTTGACTGTGCTTTGGCAAAGACAGTGCTTTTCCCTGTTCCTTTTCGTCCCAGTAAAAATGTAGTATTTCCGGATAGAATAGATGTTAGGACAGCATCTCCAGGTAGGGGGTCTACATAAAGTTGGTCTACTGGTCGTTCCCCAACTTCATTTTCAAAGTCTTTCAGCTCTGCTCTGCGGTATTGTCGAAGAGATTCTGCTATTTTTGCAAACTCAACTATGTTCACTGGCGGCTCCTTTGCCTGATGAATCTATAAGTTTTCTTTTGAGTAAATTTTTGCTGTTTTAGAGTGTGTGAATTTAAGTTTCTAAATTTTTATGGGTCGTGTTTTTCAGCTTTTAGAGGTTAAGTTTTATACTTGTTTCGTTTGAGTAGAGTCTTCTAAGAGGGCAGCGATAGTTTTCAAACTCGGCTTCGTTCTGAAGCTATCAAAATGCCATGCTTTCGTCTATCGATCTCTTTCTAGAGAGAATTTTTCGCTGCGATTTGGCAAGCAAAATACTGAAATGATAAAAGCGAGATCTATGTGTCAACCGCCTTGCCCCTCCGAATCAATGCTTCTATAGTTCGCCCCGTCGCCGCACATCGGCGACCGGACGTCGCGGTCTGGAAAAACTAAGCGCACAAAGCGCCCATCACTATGTAGGCGCTTTTTGCTGCCTGGCATCGTGCTATGGCGGCTGTGTGTGGGACACCTTCGGGTGTGCCGGTTTCTTAGTTTCCGGTCCGCGAACCCGCGCACAGCTGCCACCCTTATTCGTTTCGCGGCGAAAAGTGGCAGTCAATCAAACTAAGGAAGGTACAACTCAATGACTAGCTCGCACGTCTGCAACCCCATCCCGCTCACTCGCAACGACACAGACCATCCCGTCCTCTACCTGGACGCCAACGCCTCGTGGACCGATCTGTATACCTGCGCTCAGCAACGCATCGGCGCAGCCCGCAACCTGCTGGAAATCCTTGACTGCGCTTCTGGTCCGCAGGACCTCTCACAGATCCGCTTTGCTATCGGCCTGTTGCTCAGTGATGGCTTCGATCTGCTGCGTACCTTGGGTGATAGAACCTTGAGGCAGGCTGATCCTGCCTGAGCCCTGGTGGAGTAATGAAGTAACAAAAAAGGCGACGCAATGCGTCGCCTTTTTGCTTGGACCGGTCGCGCTCCAGCGATCAGCTCTGCGTCCGTTGTCCTACCTCTGCCGTTGGCCTCAGATGCGCTCGCTGACTCTTAAGAATCACTTTAGGGCCTGCTTCGAACTCCTGCGTTAGCGTCCCCTATCTCCCGGATGGGAGGCCCTTTTACCCAGAGCGTAGGAGATGCCGGATGATCTCTTCCTCTCGCCTGGGCGATAGCCATGTCTGCCCGCTGCCGGGGTACGGCACCACTCCTATCGTTTCTGCTTCCAGCAACGTCTTAATGAATGGCATGCCACATCGAGGAAATCCGCAAGAGGCGCAGCCTTGATCCTGGGCTATAACGGGCCTTTCGGCTGAAGACATTGATCAGGGCATCGGCATACTTGCCGGGGTGATTCGCCCCTTCATCGAGGAGCGCTCGCAATAATGGCGGGACTCGGTACCCGACAAAAAAAGGAGGCGCTCCGTAGAGCGCCTCTCCATGCCGGTTACTGTTCGCTGACCGGCTTCGAATCAGCAGCCTCAGCTCCCCCGATCATGATGCGTTTAGGCTTCGCTTCCTCCGGAACAACCCTGAGCAGGTCAATGCTCAGCAGACCGTTGGTGAGCTTCGCACCCTCCACCTCGATGTGATCCATCAAGCGGAACGACAGCCGGAATGCCCGCTGTGCGATACCTTGATGCAGGTAAGTGACAGCTCCGTCGCTTTCTCGCTTGTCACCGGTGACGGTCAACACACCTTTTTCAACCTGAATGTCCAAATCCTCTTCGGCCAGGCCTGCTACCGCGATCACGATCCGGTAGTGGTCATCACCGTGCTTTTCGACGTTGTGCGGAGGATAGGAAGTACCGGCCTCACTGCGAAGCGCCGATTCAAAAAGGTCGTTGAAACGGTCAAAGCCGACCGAGTGGCGGAAAAGTGGGGCCAACGAAAGGGTAGTAGCCATTGCAAAATCTCCTGAGGTTTCTCCAAGTGATTTGAGGCGCGGCCCGCATTCGGCACCGCGCAAGAACCTAGGTATGTGCCAGAAGCAAAACTTCAAGAGCCCAAAAAAATTGATTTTATCTATCAATTTCAAAGAGTTAATCGCCGTTTTTCAATGTGGCGAAGATACTCGTTGAGTCGCTACAGGTTCTGGCGGTGAATTCAATCAGCCGTTCTTGAGTCCCGGCAGTCCCTGAGCTTTGCGCCATTCCTTCACGGCTCTGGTCACCCCCTCGGCGGAGTTATCCGCGCCGGGCTCAGGGTGGAAAATCAGGTCGTAGCCATCTGGATGGCCGGCGAGCTTGCTGAACCTTTCAAGCAATTCGCCTAGCTCATCGTCCGTCCCGCTCTTGTTGACGGTTCGTATGTTTTTCACGAAGGAAATGAATTCGGCTTCGGTAAAATCGGAGATGTCTTCCATGTAGTGCCTGTTTTCTCTCGTGAAGGTCAATGTGGTTTCGTGGGTCTTTAATCTTCAAGCTTTCTGCGTCTTACGCCACCCAAGCGTCTTGGTCTGCGGGGGCACTTTCAAGGGATCGGCTCTGGGTTCGTTATCTTGCCTCAGCCGCCGCCCCTCAGCGCCACTCGCCGCGTTTTGAGAATCTCCTTAAGGCCCTGCCCGAACTCCTGCGCTACGGTCCCCTGTCTCCCGGATGGGAGGCTTTTTCACTCATAGCGCAGGATGCCAAATGATCGCTTCTTCTCGCCTGGGCGACAGCCATGTCTGCCCATTGCCGGGGCACGGCACCACGCCCATCGTTACCGCTTCCAGCAACGTCACCATTAACGGCATGGGCGCGGCCCGGGTCGGTGATGTCTGTGGCTGCGGCGCGGTGATTACCACAGGATTTCCGTCTGTGCTGGTCAATGGCCGGCCCTTGGCCCATGTGGGCAGCCTCACCAGCCATGGCGGCAGCATCGTCAGCGGCTCTGGCGATACCTTCGGCGGCTCGCTTTTCGCGCCTGCCGAGGGCGCCGCCATCGTCAACTTCGCCACGTTGGGCGCCATCCGCGCCGATGGCTCGGTGGATGAGTCGCGCATGGCCACGCTGCTGGCCGATCCGGCGCTGACGGAAAAAGCCCAGGCGGCCAATGCGCTGGTCAGCCCGTTGGCTGCCTCTACGGCGGCCCTGCAGGAGGGCGTCGAGCCGGGGTTTCATATCGTCGAGCAGCCCATGTCCCGCTCGGCACTGGAGTCCATACTCTTCGCCACGCCCGATAGCGCGGTGCTGGAAAAGTTTCGCCGCCTCAACCCGCAGCTCGGCGACTACGCCAAGCCGGGGCAGTTGATCGTTCTCAGTGATCCGGCCAACGTCCAGTGCACCCGTGAGGAGGCCTGGCTGATGGAGGCGGCGGAGAAGGTCAACGCGGCACTGGAACCGATGAGCGATGAAGAGGCCAGTTTCCTGGCGCGCCATCGTGATCTGCTGGAGTCCTTTGCCTCCCAGGGATCGACCGCACTGGGCGTCGGCGCCGCGATCTTCGCCAAGAACCTGGAGGACGTGAAAGCCTCGCTGCGGGATATCGAGAGCCTACATAAACGTACCTTTGAGCGGCATGGGCATTTGCGTTCTGCCGAGTTTTTTGCCGAACGCAAAAGGTTGCTGTCGCAGTTGGATACTCGGCTGACTGCCTTTACCCGCAAGGGGATCGGCTTTCCCGAGCATCCCAAGTTGAAAACGGCGCTGGGGATTTCCAGTCGCAGCCTGGTGCATCACTGGAAGCTGGCAGGTGCGCCGGGGCAGATACCGGGGTATGCGACGAATATGCAGGGTGTGGTCAAGGCGTCTCAGTATGTGAAGCGCTTGGGCTGGCTGGGTATCGGGCTGGGAGGGGGAGCTTCGTATTTGAAGGTTCAGGAGGTGTGTACGGCGGGCAATGTTGAGGCTTGTGAGCGGGTGAGATTGACAGAGGGAGGCAGTTTTATTGGGGCTGTCGGTGGTGGTATGGCGGCGGGCACGATATTGACGGGTTCTGTTGCAAGTTCCGTTTGTGTGGGGTTAGGAGTTCCTACCCTGGGTGCCGGAGCTCTGGTTTGTGGACTAATAGTAGTAGGGGTTGGTTCTTATGCTGCTGGCACTGCAAGTAGTCTGGTGGGAGAAAAGGTAGGAGAGCGGATCTATGAGATGCAGAAATGAACCTAGTCAGTACAGTGTATGAATTTTCTGTCCTTCTGGGCGCCGTGGCTCTATCGGGGATTTTCGTTTGGATGGGCGTCTGCCTGTATTGGGGATATACCCAGGTCGATGAGTTTCTTGAGCGTCTCAAGCATTGTTCTGCCGTCATGAACCTGGCTCCGCTTAAGCAGGGCGGTCCTTGGGCAAGGTTGTTGTTGGTCGGGGGGGTGACGTCTATCGTAACTTTTCCACGTGTATATCTTAAGAATGGCGGTGTCAGTGTGGAGGATCTCGATAGTTTTCCGCAGAACTTGAAGAACAGGTTTGCCGTATTGCAGTGGGTTGGGCGCGGACTCATTGCGGGACTGCTTATATCTGCCGGAGCGATAAAATTAATAGAGCTGAGTATCTGAGTTGTTCGGGGGAGGGTTTAAGTGCGGTCTGTGGACAAACTCTCCGGCGAGCTAGTTTATAACCCACATCATTCCATTCAGCCTATTCAGCAGTTCGCGTACATCAAGGGTAAAAATGCAACTGACAGCGCACTCATCATTGACGCCATTGACTTGCTGTAGCCCTTTGCCTTCCAGGGATCGACCGCTCTGGGCGTCGGCGCCGCGATCTTCGCCAAGAACCTGGAGAACGTGAAGGCTTCGCTGGGGGAGATCGAGAGCTTGCATCAGCGTACTTTTCAGCAACACGGGCATTTGCGTTCTGCCGAGTTTTTTGCCGAGCGCAAAAGGTTGCTGGCGCAGTTGGATACTCGGTTGACTGCCTTTACCCGCAAGGGGATCGGCTTTCCCGAGCATCCCAAGTTAAAAACGGCGCTGGGGATTTCCAGCCGCAGTCTGGTGCATCACTGGAAGCTGACAGGTGCGCCGGGGCAGATACCGGGGTATGCGACGAATATGCAGGGTGTGGCGAGGGCTGCGAAGTACGTGAAGTACGTGAAGTACGGAGGATGGTTGGGGATTGGGCTTGGGGGAGGTGCTTCATACATGAAGGTTCAGGAGGTGTGTACGGCTGGCGATCTTGAAGCTTGTGAACGGGTGAGATTGACGGAAGGTGGAGGCTTTCTTGGTGCCGTTGGTGGAAGTGCCGTGGTTGCTGGCTACTTGTCGGGGGGAACGGCTGGAGCTATGTGTGTAGCTCTGGGAGTTCCAACAGGGGGGATTGCTACAGTTGTATGCGGACTTGCAGTAGTTGGGGCTGGGTCTTATGCCGGTGGCGCAGCTATTGGGGCCTTGGGAGAGCAAACGGGTGAAGTAATATACGAGATGGTTCAATGATTTTTATCGATTTTTTACACAAGGCTTTAGCGCTGCTGGGTGGGGTATTTATTCTAGGTATGTTTGTTTGGATCTACTTATGTCTACGTTTGGCATATACGAGAATGGACGAAATACTAGGTCTTCTTAAAAACTGCACGGCAATTATGAGTCGCGCGCCACTCAGGCATGGAGGGGCTTTGGGTAAATTGCTGTTGATAGGAGGTATATCAGGAATCGTTGCCTTTCCTGGTTTTTATCTCAAATATGGAGGTGTGAGTCTTGAAGATTTGAATGGGCTTCCAATATCACTCAGGAAGAAGTTTGTTTTTTTGCAGTTGAGCGTTATTTTTTTAATTGTTGGGGCATGTATATGTGCTGCAGGTATAAAGTTGATAAAGCTTTATGCGGGGTAAAGCATTGCATCGATCCTATGGGGGCGGAGTCTTGGCCAGTGGTTTAAAGGCAGTAGGGGGGACTTACGCCGGCAGCACTGCAAGGGACTGGTAGGGGAGAAGATCGGGAAAAGGGTCTATGAGATGTGCTTTTTCCGCGGAAGAAGCTGCAAATGGTTCCCCTCTCCCTGATCGAACAGAACTCGTTAGCGCGTTGTACATTGACCTTCCTGAAGGAAATCTTTTAACGCAGCCTGATAAATAGTTAATGGTTGATTCTCGGTGCTGAGCAGGGCAAATGGAATTGCTGTCAGGTGTGAAAATGACGTTGCACTTATTGAGTAGGTTTTCTGTCTGCAAACGCCGTGGTTGTTATTCAGTGTGAAGTCGAAGGTGAATAGATCTGGTCTGGTACACCAGCTAGGAATCAGGCCAAGACTTAAGCCTGTTAAGTAATCTTGTGTGCAAGCTCCTCCGAATGAATACTCTGAGACTTTTATTTCTAATTCAGGGGTGAGTGAGGGTGTGAGCTTTGAACTATTGTCTTGTGCATTTGGAATGATTTTTCGCGTCGCCTCGTATGCGCTCTTTCCTAAACGACTGTTTTTCCATGGAGAGTTGGTTTCATAAGTGAAGTGGGAGATGGTTTCTTTTGTTTTGGGTTCGAGGTGTTCATTGATTGGCGGCGTGGACGTATATGTTGTGCAGCCGGAGCCCACCATGGCAAAGCAGATAACAACCAATCTGTTAATTATCAAATGACGCATCCTGAGCTTTCCCTGGCTGTGAGCTGTCCGATATTTATTGTGGGCTATTCATTGGCTATGTCAGGTTGATCCTGAGTCACCGCGACTGAGTTGTGCCGATACGAAAAAAGGCGACGCAGTGTGTCGCCTTTTTACTTGAGCGGGGCGCTTGCAAAAAAACGCGCGGTGCCCGCTGTTTTGCCTCTATCGTCGATCTCAGCAGCCGGAAGCCTTGAGCCCGGTGCCGATGGTGACCGCGTTGACCTGCACCTTCTCAAAGGCCTTCTGCGCGACGGCGTCGTATTTCTGGTCGCAGTTGAAGCGAGTCTCCATCACGTAGTCTTCGCCCTCAGCTTTGCGCATCTGCGCTTCCCACTGGTTGGCGGCGTCGAGCGCGGGATCCGAGGCCAGGACCACCTCCAGCAGTACCTCTCTGAAACCTATGGCACGGGGGCCTTCCCAGTGGGCATAGACGGAAGGGTCGGCGGCGTTGCCGCACATGCTCAGGCAACTGGCGCTGTAGCTCAGGCCACCACCGGACGATTCGGTGAACGCGCCGACGGTGAGCGGCTTGCCGGGAGCAGGAGCGAAGGTGTCGACGAACTGGGTCAGGTCGGCCTGGCATTTGGGCGTCAGTTCCATGCGCAGTTTGCTGACTTTGCCGCCTTCTATGGTGGCGGTGATGTTGCAGCCCTGGACTTTGAAGCTGTGCTCATCGCCGAAGGACTCTCGAGGGATTCCGGCGACGGATTCAAAGTACCGCTGATTGGTGCCCAGCATCTCGCCGGTGAAGACTTCGGCCACGGAGGCGGCATGGGCAACGTCAACGGACAGGGCCAGTGTTGAGGCAAAAAGGCTAAGGATCAGCTTGTTCATGGGAGAGTCCTTTCAATCGGCGACCAGAGTCTTTGGTCATCTTCAAGTGGGTTGGGGGACGGGAGTTTAGCAGGCGTTGCTGCTGTGTTCTTTGGGCGGCTTGCTGATTTCTCTGTGTACCGGCCATGGAGAAAGAGTTGAGGCCTGGTGCATTTTCTCGAGGAAATACCGGGTATCCGGCAAGCCGCGACCCATCCGTTCAAGGTCACCGGCCGCCAAAGCCATCAGGGCCCGCAAATAGCTCATTCGACAGAAGGCACCGAGGCTTTGCTGCCCAAGCGAATCAGTTCATTGGAGAAGCACAGACCGAGGATGATCAGTGCCGCGCCCGCATACAGGCTTTCACGGGGAACTTCATTGAGCGCCACAAACGCCAGCAGCGCGGCGAACAGTGGCTCGGTCAACTCCAGCGCTTGCACTTGGGATGGCTTGAGGTACTCGATGGCCTTGGTGGTGCAGAAGAAGCCCAGGATTGTCGGTAGCGTGGCCAGCGCCAGCAAGGCGGCGATCGCCAGTGGCGACAGTTCGCCCAGCGTGAAGCCGTCGGCCGCCGCCGGCATCAGCAGGTACAGGCCGCCGAAGAACAACAATTGGCGGGTGAAATGCAGTCCTCCTGACACCCCCATGCGCTTCATGGCAACCGAAAAGGCCCCATAGCCGCAGCCGGCCATGGAGGCAAGCGCCGCACCTTCCAGGGTAAAGCCCTGCTGCAGGTCGCCGCCGAATATCACCGAGATCCCGGCGATGGCCAGTGCAGCGCCAACGGTGGCATTCGCGGTGATGGGATCCCTGAGAAAAATGCGCCCCAGAATGATCGAGGAAATGGAAGCACTTGCCATCAGAACCACCACCACACCTGCCGCCGCGTAGTGTCGATAGGCGGAGGTTTCGAAATGGAACAGCACAAAGATGCCAAGGAAGGCGCAGATAGCCGCCTGGACCCATTGGCTCGATTTCGTCGGGCGCTTGAGGAAAAACAGCAAGATCGACAGCAGCACGCAACCCAGTAGGGTCTTGATGACAGCGACGCTGCTCGCGGTGAAACCATTATTCATGAGGACTTTGCTGAGTACACCGATCGTTGCGTTCAGTGCCGCAGCACAGAGTGCAAACATGACGCCTTTGCTGAAAGTGGATTGCATCGATGACGATCCCTGTCGCTGAATGGTTGTTCGATAGAATGCCGCCCGCATCGACGGCGCACAGTTTGAGTGGACGAAGATCCCAGCCATCCCGGCCGTGATCGGGGCATAAGCTCGCTCCCTCGGCAGGAGGTTGTCGACCTTCTTGAAATGCCCGCAAGCAAGGCTGGAGAACGTGGCTGGATCAGGTGGACGTTCACTTCCGGGCAGCGCGGTAAAGTCCTGCCCAAGTGGATGGCCGAGGCAATGGGCTGTCCGGCAAACGAGCTCTCCACGCCGCAGGCGATTATGCACTGAGTACTCCCTCTACGGGATCCACACGCCCCGACAAGAGCCGAATGCAAGCACCCTGGTTGCGCTCGCCAGTTGATCAGCCCTCATCACTGAGCCGAGGAAAGCTCCTCCAACCGGTGTCGCCCCGAAGGGACAGTCAGCCGGCCTGGCCCTTGGCGAGGCAATGAGCGTTGACGAAGGTTGCAGTGTGCTGCAACGACTGACGTATATCCGGTTTGGCTATGCCATGCCTGCTGGCAAATTGCTCGACGGCTGCGGTATCAAAACGAGTGGTCTGGATGAAGTCCAAGGCTTCGGGCTGGGTATTCATGAATCGCGCGACAGGAGGAATGCTCAGTAGCCACTTCAGCAGTCGGAGCGAAACGTGATGCTTGGGAGACTTCAAGCCCAAAGGTTGTGCCACCTGCACCAACATTTCTCGCAAGTTGGGCGTTTGCGCATCCAGCGCCAGCAGTTCCTGGCCCGCCATGGCTGGATCAAAAGCACTCGCCGTCATCAGCTCCACCAGGTAGTCCACGGTGACCAATGGCAGCCAGTGCCTGGCGGTACCGGGCACGGCCGTGAGCTTTCCCTGCACCAGGTTGCGTATCAGCGCCACCAGCGGCTGGCCGTCGAGAATATGCCCCGTGCGGCTGTGGCCACATACTGTCGCGGGGTGGACAACGGTCAGCTCTCCGCCCTTGGCGGACATGGTCTCCAGGGTCACAAAATGCGCTTCCAGCTTGCTCGCCTCGTAACCACCGACATGCCGGTAAAGCGCAGGCCAATCGGTCCGCTGCGGATGGTGAGGATCGATGCCGATGCGTCGCAGGTGTTCATGATTTTGCAGCATGTAGCCGCCGATCATCACCAACCGGCTGTTTTGCTCAGCCGCCAGCAGCGCCACGCGCTTGGCTCCTTCCACGTTCACCGCACGAGACTGTTCCAAGGTAAGCCCCCAGGCGAAGTGGGCACCCAGGTGGAAGACGACTCTGGCGTGCCTCAGCGCTTCTCGGTCGGCAGGACTCAGCCCGAGCTGATCCCGTTCCAGATCGCCGGCCACGGCCAATATCCGGGAGGCGCAGCCGCCCAAATGGTCGACTTGCTCCCGCAGTGCCGCGAGTCGCTCCGGGCGACGCATCAACACCCGAACGGTGTGACCTTTTGCACTCAGGTGTGCCAGCAAATGTTGACCGATGAAGCCGGTACCCCCGGTGACAAAGCACTCCACGCTCATTTCCCTGTTCCTTGTTGAAGGTGAGAAACCAAGCGTAAACTATCGACCCAACTCTATGGTCAAGTGGTGTTTTCATGAAAATTGGTGAAATCGAGGCCCGCAGCGGCGCCAGCCGCCATACGCTGCGTTACTACGAGCAAATCGGCCTGATCGCACCGCAGCGACGAACGAACAACTATCGTGTTTACACCGCGCAAACGCTGCAGGACCTGGACTTTATCCAGCGCGCGCAAAGCATGGGGTTTTCCCTGGGGGAAATAGGCGAGATTCTCGATGCGCAGCGCAACAAGCTGATCGACTGTGCCGAGGGCGCCAAGCTCATTGAAAAAAAGATGGCCGAAATCAAACAGAAAATCGCCAACTTCCAAAGCATCTATCGGTATCTGGACGAAGAGCGTGCCAAGCTCGAAGCCAGTGCTGCCGAGCAACTTGCGCTGCAGCGGTTGAACGACGCTTCCAGCTGAGCGGCCCGCATCCAGCCATCGGCGTAGCCCCGCAGCAGTGCGTCATGCGCGGTCGACAGCAACAGGCCTGCCGAACCAGCACCTTTCCTGTGTGCTCAAGCCGGAAGCGGAGGTCGTGCTGGTTACCACAGGGCTCTGGCCGTAGTGGAGACCTAAGGTTTGGCCCGATCCCATCGACACTCCGCCAACCGCTGCACATCGGTTCCGCTCTTTTCTCGCCTGTCGATGTCGCCGTCGGCGTTCAGGTAGATATGGGTATGGGGCCATTGCGGGGTGATGCTGATGCAGTGATTACGCCCCGTGTTCTTGCTCCACCAGGAAAATTCCATGAAGAACTCGTCGTCGGGGAAGAGCACGCCATGATCGGTTGCGCCGCCTCCGGGAAGCATTCCTCCTTTATCAATCCGATCCTGGACATTCCAGATGTACCTGAGCTCATCCCGGCCGGCTTGGGAGTAGTGAACATTCAGCCTTGGCAACGCGAAGTCCCAATGCGTGACCAGCCCAAACAGCAGCGGTATCCAGAGCAGCTTTACGTACCATGGCCGGCGCGTGCTTGCATGGAGGGGCCAGAGTTTCATCTCCATCCTTTGGGCGTATTTTTTTTGGGGGGCGTGGGTTGAGAGTGGAGACGGCAGTGTCGCAGCCGGTCGTTGTCCACTTCCGGCTGCTGGGCTGAATCGCCCTTAGCAATATTACGAAAAAATACAACGTTAAGACAGTCGATGAGTTGAAGGCTCTAACTAAAGGTGGCAGATCAACGACGCACAGGAATGATGGCGTTTTGAAGCATTCTGTAAGTCATGTAAACAAGTTATGAGTAGGCTAGAAATGGAAGATGGAGCCACACAATGATTGATAGTATAGAAGTTAAAGAGTTTGATGATCTGGAGGGGCAGTTGCTTGATGCGAATGTTTCTTATGGCGAGATGGCGCGTGAGTACGCTAGTTATCTAATGGGTCTTATCCAAAGAGGTGAATTAAAATCTATTGCTGCCAGCAAGTTGGAAAAGTTGGTGCCGTTTTTGAAAGAGGCCATCTTGCGCGAGCGTATCGAAAGTGATGAGGTACTTCGAAAGAAGCTCACTGTCGATCTCTGGAAAATGGAGCAGCAAAGTCGCAAGGAAGATGAAGATTTTGCAAATTTCATCCGAGGTGTGCTCTATTGCTATGGTACAGAGGAGGTTTGGGAAGAGGAGGGCGATTGTCCAACCCCTATCTATCTTTACTTTTTGATCCTGAAAAAAATATTGCCGGGTCTGAGGAAAGATTTTATTAGTAGTTTTAATCGATTCCTTGGAGGGCGCAGCTAAGCCATTCTCTGTTTTTTTGTCGGGCTCAGATAATAATGGCTGGAGAGAATCTCTCCAGCATTACTTAGGCCAGAACTACAAAGATAGTGCAATCGGTTCATAAGAAGTTTTAATCGCAAGGCTCAAAACACAACCCCGGACTAATACACAATGCAGGTTGGACAATAGTGGGGGCGGCTTATGTTCTTGAGGGGCTACCGGGCATCTTGTAATCCGCGATCAATGAGTCAAACCTGGCCACCAAGCCGGCCGAGCCTGCTGCCATTGCAGCGGTCGACTCACTGGCGCGGTCAGCACCGTTCAGCGCCTTTGAAAATCACCTTGGCCCCGCTGAAGCGGGGCAGTCCGTGCGTTCTCCTCGATATCACCCGGCAAGTGGTGCCGATCCGTCGTACTGCTCAAGCAGCTGCTGTTCAAGGGTCACGATGGCCTGTTTAACCTGCTCAACACAGTCGCTCACCAGGGGCATGTTCAGGTCGGGGCTCTGACAGGCATCTTCCAATTGCCGGCAGCTCTCCACCAGTTGCTCGCCCTTGACGACTCGCGCAGCCCCCTTGATGCGATGCGCCAACTCGGACAGCTCCGCTGTTGCTTGGTCGCGGAGCAGTGTCTCCAGGGTCTGCAGGTCGGTGCGATTGTTGCTGAGCAGTTCACTGAGGATGTGTTGCAGCATGGTCGGCTCGCTGCCCACCAGGGTATGCAGGGACTCCAGGTCGAATACCTGTGGGGATTGGCTGCTGACGCGTTCTTCCGGCGGCAGGGGCGCGCGTTCCTCTTCCTCGACCTGACCCAGGGCCAACAGGCGCGCTTCCAGTTCATCCAGGCTGATGGGCTTGATCAGGCAGTCATTCATTCCGGCCAGGATGCAACGCTCCACTTCCTCGGGCTGGGCGTCGGCGGTCAGGCCGATGATCACGATCGGTTCGTGATGGCTGTCGCGTTCATCCTGACGAATCGAGCGGGCCAGTTCGGCACCGTTCATGACGGGCATGTGGCAGTCGGTGATGATCAGGTCAAAGGCGTGCTCGCGCCAGAGCTTGAGTGCCTCCTGTCCATTCTTCGCTTCGATTACGTCGTGCCCGAGAAACGCCAGTTGCTGTCCCAGGACCTGACGGTTCACCGGGTGATCGTCCACCACCAGAATCTGCAGGCGGTACATCTGCCGTCGCTGAAGGTTAGGCACAGGTTCGGCGGCGGCCAGGCGCTCCAGCGCTTGAAGGCGAAGATCCACTTCCACCTGGGTGCCCTGGCCCAGGGTGCTGTTCATCGTCACAGTGCCGCCCATCATTTCGCACAGGGAGCGACAGATCACCAGTCCCAGGCCGGTGCCTTCGGTATTGAGCACATTGCGCTCGACCTGGGCAAAAGGTTGGAACAGGCGCTGCTGGTTGCTCGCAGAGATGCCTATTCCCGAGTCTTCGACCCGCAGTTTGACCTGCAGCAACGACTGCTCCAGCAGATCGCCGGTGATGCTCACCTTGATGAAACCGGACTCGGTGAACTTGATGGCGTTGCTCAACAGGTTGGAAAGAATCTGCTTGAAGCGCATGCCGTCTACCAGCACATCGCAATTGATGCTGGAGTCGATTTCGAGGATCAGGCTCAGGCATTTCTGTCGCGCCAGGCCTTCGAACACTCGGGCTGTTGATTCCACCAGCTCGCGCAGGTTGGCGCGTTTGGGTGAAAGGCTCAGGCGCCCCGACTCGATGCGGGCGATGTCGAGAATATCGCCAATCAGGTCCAGCAGGCTCTTGGCAGAGCTGTAGGCAATTTCGATGCTGGAGCGCTCAATCCGGTCGCTGTCGGCCCGTTTGAGCGCCAGTTCCAGAATGCCGATGATCGCGTTCATGGGGGTGCGGATTTCATGACTCATGGTGGCCAGGAACGTGGTCTTGGTGCGACTGGCCTGGTCGGCCAGGTTCTTCGCCTCTTTCAACTCCTGGACCAGATGGCGATGTTTGGTGATGTCCAGCCAGCCGCAGATAACGCCTTTGGTGACGCCATTGCTGTCCTGGAAGGGTTGGATCCAGTGATCGATCCAGACCTCCTTGCCCTGCAATTTGACCTGGTACACCGAGCTGATGGTCTGGCCGTCGCGCACCGCTTGCAGGTAGCTGTGATGCAGGTCGGACTGGGCCGAGAAATGCTCCTCGGGCAGCTGTTGCACGGATTTGTGCAGAACCTGGTCGGCGCTCAGGCCGACACTCTGCAGGTAGCTGCGGTTGCACGAGAGCATGTTGCCGTCCATGTCACGTATGTAGAGAACCGGAGGCATGTTTTCGGCCAGGGCCTCGATGAAGCGCAACTGGTCGTTCAGGGTTTTCTCGGCCTTGACCCGACGTCGCAGATAGAAGGCCCAGGTCAGGGTCAGCACCAGCAGGAGTGCCGCGGCGGCGATGATTTCGGCGATCAGCAGCGCATAGTCGCGCCAGGTTTCGCCACTCATGCCCGGTGGTGAGCGCCAGTGGTTGGCGATGGCGTTCAGATCGTCCGCCGGAAGACTGAGCAGGGCCTTGTCGAGTATGGACTGCAGCTCCGAGTCGCTGCGGCGCAGGGCAAAGCTGGCGGTTGCCCGATTGGTGTGGATCAGGTCGGCGATGCTCAGGCGATTGTGAAACAGGCGGACAATGTAGTAGCGAGCGGCCGGCAACGACACCACGGCGGCATCGGCGCTGCCGTCATAGACCTTGTTCATGGCATCCAGGGAAGCACTGGCCTCGATCAGTTGCGTGCGCGGATAGAGGTCGCGCAGATGTTGCAGGGTCACGTGACCTGATGGCACGGCAATACGCTTGCCTGCCAGATCCTCTGCTGTCAGCACCTGGTCCTGCATGCCACTGGGGGTGATCAGGACAAAGGGACTGGTCAAGAAGGGCCGGGTGAAACGTAGCTTGTCCTCGCGTTGCGGGCTGGCCGTCATGATGGCCATGTCCGCCTCGCCGTTGCTCATGGCTTCAATCTGTTGCGGATAGCTGCCGTTGCGCACCGTCACCTGGAAATGCAGGCCGGTGCGCTGCGAGATGATCTCCAGCAATTCGGCCGCGACTCCGGAGAACACCCCGTTGGCGTCGAAGAATGCCGCGGGAGCCAGGTCATCGTTGATGATCAGGCGTATCACCGGGTGACGCTCGATCCAGCGTGATTCTTCTGGGGTCAGCACAATCTTTTCGCCGGTGGGCACGAAACCGCTGCCAACCCAGCGCTGACTCAGATTGTTCAGTTTTTCCTTGCCGATGGCCTCGATGCTGCGGTCAAGGATGCGCTGAAGACGGGCGTTGTCCTTGTTGATCGCATAGCCATAGCCACCCGTCGCCAAGTCAACGAAGCGCTCGAATTTGAGAAAACCGTAGTAAGAGCGATTGATCTGGAAGTAGGCGCTGAGTACATCGTCCAGGTACATGTCGGCGTGACCGAATGCAGCAGCGGCCAGGGCTTCGTTGTGGGTGGGATAGATCATCAGGTGGGCACGAGGAAAGCGCGACTGCGCTTCGTCGCTGTGTTCCTTGACCACGGAGACTCGCAGCCCGGCCAGGTTTGCCGGGGACTGGCGCAACTCGTCGTTGCGCTTGAACAAGGCCAGCCGCCCATCGGCGAACGGTTGGGTGAACCTGAGCGCATCGCTGGATTGCCCGGGGCCGTTGTAGCTGCCCATCAAGTCGATGGAGGAGGCCTGCAGCGCCTGTAGGGCCTGTTCGCGGGTGGCGAAGGGAACCACCGTGATGCCGACTCCGAGCATCTGCCCGATCAATGAACTGACGTCCGCCGTAATGCCTTCGTAGTGACTGTCGTTGTAGTCGACATTGAAGGGGGGCGACTCTTGTACGACCACGCCGATTTTCAACTCCGACTTTTGACGCAGCCAGTGCCAGTCCTCTTGTTCAAGTACCAGCTCGCGGTGATCGAGACGCACCGCGCTGTACAGAGTATTGGGCAATAGCGGGGCTTGGGCCGCTGCCGTCTGAGGCGCGATGCTCACCCAGCAGATAAGTAGCCATATAAGTCGTAAGGGCATGGTGTCTTCAAACAATGGGGGAGGCTTGGTTGAGGCGAAAGCTCTGGAGGCACAGGGTGAAAATAGTAGCTGGCACTGCTTGCTTTGGCCTATCAATTTAAGTCGTTGGCGGGGTATTCGAGTGCTTGTTGCAATAGGCGATGAAGTGGCTTTCCGGCATGGGACGGGCAAATAGAAAACCCTGGGCAAGCGAGCCCCCCAACTTCACCAGTTGCTCTTGCTGCTCATGGGTTTCCACTCCTTCGATGATCACTTTCATTCCCAGGGCGCTCCCCAGGGCCAGGGTATGGCGGATGATGGCGTGGCTTGCCGGGTGATGATTCATCTTGCGCACGAAGTTGCCGTCCAGCTTGATTTGGTTGACGGGCAGTTCGCAGAGGCGCTGCAGGGAAGCGAAGCCGGCGCCGAAGTCGTCCATGGCCAGACCGCAGCCCATCAGCCGTAGGCGCACCAGGTTTTCCAGGCTGTAGGCAGACGCCTCCATCACGCAGGTTTCGCTGATTTCAAAGGTGATGCAACTTGAAGGCACCTGGCAGAGCGTCAACAAGGAAGTGACCGACTCAGTCAGCGTCGGGGAGGACAGTTGCGAAGGGTGCAAGTTGAAGGAAAAGTTCAGCGCAAGGTTCTTTCTCGCCAGTTTGCGACGCAGGGCCAGGCCTTGATCGAACAATTGCCAGAACAGTCGATCCAGCAGGTTGTGCTCTTCCATGATGTTCAGGAAGTGTGACGGCGGCAGCACGCCCAGTTGAGGGTGGTTCCAGCGCGCCAGGGTTTCGGCGCCTTGCAGGATTGCGGTATCGAGGGTGACCTTGGGTTGGTAGTAGGGCTCGAACTCACCGTTGTCCAGGCCGCGCACCACATCACTCAGGCTCGGCAGCGCAATGCGCTTGAGCGGGCTGGCCAGATCATGGCGTAGGGACTGGTATCGGTTCAGCAACGTGGTCAGACGCTCCAGGTTGAAGGGTTTGCCCAGGCTTCCAAGATAATCCAGGCCCAGGCGCTTGATCATGGCCACGGCGGTGTTGCGCAGCGCCAGATCAATCTGGCTGCAAAGGATGACCGAGCGCAGTTTGCCGCTGTGACTGGCGAGACGAAGGAAGGCCAGGCCGTCCATGCCGGGCATCTTCAAGTCGCAGATGGCAATGTCCATGGCTTCACAACTTTCCAGCAGCGCCAGTGCCTGACTGCCACTGCTGGCTTCATGAATCTGTCCCGGTATCACTTTCCTTAATGCGGTGAGGGTGACCAGGCGTTGCAGGGGTTCATCTTCCACAACTAGAACGTTCAGGTGCTGCATTGCTGGCTCGCGTCGTTTATCCGTTGGGTATCTTGCTTAAGCCATTTGGGGTGGGTCTATTAGATGCATCTTCATGGCTTGTGGGAAATTTCCTACTGAAAAATCAGAGCATCTGATTTTTTCAATGATCATCAATCAGCACTTGTAACTCGGGTCGATTCCGGGGAATTTGCCCCGCTCGCAATGGCTGCCCGGCGGCAAGTTCTAAGGTGAAATGACATTTATGCACAGCGTATTAATAGTGGATGATCATCCCGTCGTTCGACTGGCGGTGAAGGTTCTGCTGGAAAAGCACGAGATGCAGGTGGTGGGCGAAACCGATAACGGGCTGGATGCGCTAGAGCTGGTGCGTGAGCATGTTCCGGATGTGGTGATTCTGGATATCGGCATTCCCAAACTCGATGGTCTCAAGGTGCTGTCCCGGATCAAGGCACTGGGTTTGCCCACCGAGGTATTGGTGCTGACATCGCAGTCTGTCGAGAGCTTTTGCAAACGCTGCATCCAGCTTGGCGCTCGAGGCTTCGTCAACAAGGAAGAAGACCTGAGCAATCTGGTGGTGGCCCTGAACGCGGTGCTGGCCGGCTACACCTTTTATCCTTCCCAGGTGACCGATGTGTCCAGGTCGGCGGCCGAGCAGTTGTCCGAGACCGAGCTGATTGGCTCGCTGACCGATCGGGAAATGATCGTGCTGCAGTATCTGGCTCAGGGATATTCCAACAAGGCCATCAGCGAAAAGCTGTTTCTCAGCAACAAGACCGTCAGTACCTACAAGGCTCGCTTGTTGCAGAAGCTCGGTCTGGGCTCGCAAGTCGGCCTGGCGGAGTTCGCCAAGCGCCATGGGCTGATTCCCTGAAAGATGGCAAAGCGGCAATGCTGATACTCGGCCGCTCAGTTTGAACGGCCGGGTGGCTGTGCATCTTGTTAAGCAAGTTACCGAGTTGTTGCAGAGACTTTCCTTAGTTGTGTAGGAAATTTCGCAATGATAAAGGCCTTGCCTGTTTAATAGACTTTGTCGGTATCAAGAAACTTGACTGCAACTTTTATCATGATTAAACCACGCACGTTCATTGCGTTATTTTTTGCTCTTTTTCAGGCGCAGGCGATCGCAGCTCTGGCGCTCGGCAGTTCGCGGGTCATCATTCAGGCGCCGCAGACCCGTGCCGTGGTGATGGTGCATAACCGTTCCCCCCATAGCCCTTATCTGGCCCAGTCCTGGATCGAGGATGCGCAAGGGCACAAGCCTGAACGCTCGCCAGTGGTTGCCTTGCCGCCAATTCAGCGATTGGAGGCGATGCAGGGCAATCAGTTGAACATACGGGTGCTGCCACGGGTGGCCGATCTGCCCCAGGACCGCGAAACATTGTTTTATCTCAATGTGCGTGAAGTCCCGCCGCGCAGTGAAGGCCAAGAAGGCATTCAGATCGCTCTGCAACGGCGGATAAAAGTCATTTATCGGCCGCAAAGAATACGCCCGCTCAACGTCGGCATCACCAGTCCCTGGCTGTCCGCCTTGACCTTGTCCAGGCAAGAGAGCGGGCGTTTTCAGCTTAACAATGCCACTCCCTATCATGTGACCATCATCGAGGCCTTCAATGATGCGTCCGGGGCATCGCCTGTTGCGGACTTCAAGCCCATGGAAATACCGCCCTATAGCGCGCATCGCCTTGAAGGCAGGATCGCGCCGGGCGTTCAGCAGCCAGCATTGGTCTACATCAATGATTTTGGTGGGCGTGGGCAACTCAGTTTCGACTGCCGGGAGGACTCGTGCACCGTCATGAAAAACGCTACTCGTTCATGAGACGGGTCAGTCTGATTGGAGGGGCGCTGATCGGTCTGTCTGCTCTGTCGATGACGGGAAACGTACAGGCCGCAACTCCAGGTGGGCTGTATGTACTTGTGCACTTTGAAGTTTTCGAGCCCGCCAACTGCAGCGTCAATATTCTTCAAACAAGAATAGATTTTGCCGAGGTCAAGACTGACGCTGTCAATGGTCGTGAGGGTGCGCGAAAAATTCCTTATCGGATCAGTTGCAGGAACTCCTCCCAGTCACCCGCACTCAAGTTGAAGTTTGTCGGTACTTCCGGTTTCAGCTCTGACGTGTTGTGGACCAATCTCAGCAATCTTGGCGTGCGCTTTCTGGTAGATGGCAAGCAACACCCCCTCAACAGAGAGTTCTCGGTGAACTACGCCTCTCCTCCGACGCTGGAGGCTGTGCTGGATGCGAAGCCTGGCAGCGTTTTGAAAGCAGGCGCCTTTGCTACCGGTGCCGTGCTAGTTATTACTCAGGAGTAAGCGCCCTGTGGCTATTTCCACTCTGGATAAAAGAAGCAAGATCAGCCTTTGCCCGTCGATGTTGCGGTGGGCTCTTGCGGCAACATTTCTTTCGCTCAAGGCCTGGGCTGAGCCTGTGCCCCCTGGAACGCCGGACGGTGCCTGTTGGGGCCATAATCAGCTGAGCATTGAAATAAAGAACGGCGCTTTTACGTCCAATGAAAAGGGCGCGCTGTATGAAACCACCTATCAAACCATTCCCAGTGACTATAACGGTTGGTGCTACTCCAATAGTGGTGAGCAGAAGGCCAGCTATTTCAAGGCTGAGCTGAGTCAGACCTTGTCCCCGGTTGATAATGAATTCTTCAGATTGACCGAAGACGTCGATATGAAAATATTCGTAACCGGCAATAGTGCGCCGGAAAGCTTCATCCCCTTCAAGGACGCATTCAATGCGGGCGCCACCGCCGGGCCTTCCGGTGATGGCGTCACGCCGTTGCGCTGGGCAAACGCCGGCAACCAGGGCAAAGTCACTTTCCGCCTTCGACGCAAGGCACTCAGCGGGGCAGTGTATCTTCCACCCGGCGAGCTCTTTTCGTTCTTTCGCTACTCGCAACCAGGGCAGTGGAGCACTCAACCGTTATACACGCTGTCGTTGAAGGCGCCGACCCTTCTGTCCGTTCCCGCTACATGTGATCTTAATAATGGTCAACAATTCTTGATGCTAAGAATGAAGAACCAAATTGATAGCAGCAAGGTTGATAGTATTGCGGTTAATAATATAGTCCATGGTTATAATGCGTATAGTAAATTGATTCTTCGTTGTGACTCTGGCCAGCTTGATCCAGCAAAATTGGCTATTGGTCTGATAGGCAGTCCCGGAGAAAAAAACAATGCGCTGGCCACTTCAAATCCAGGGATTGACTTGGCGTTTTTTGCTCTTTCAAGTAATAATCACTATATTCGGATAATGCCATTTGAGCAAACATTTATGAATGGTCTGGCAACTGATGGGCAGGTTGAAATTCAGGTGATGCCACAGAAAACTTCAAAACCCATATTGACCGGCTCTCACTCCGGATATGGCATTCTGACTCTTACAGAATACTAGCTCTTAGTTTGAAAGATGTTTTTCAAGCGGCACTTGGGCTGAATTTCTCTGGGTGTCGCGTGTTTTTTTAGTGTGTTTCGATTCAATTGTTACATGTGCTAAGACAAGCTATAAGTTGGTTGGGAATTTTCCCACGCCCTTATCGAACCTTTCTTATCTTAATTTTTTTGCTTGGTGAATATACTTGTTCTCGGCACTTACTAGTTGGCTGCGGTCTGGTCGACAAGTGGCATACCATGGATATTGCCTTGTAGTTTGTCCAGGTGATGCGTAGTGCCGATATATTAAATGTGTACTAGTAGGGATTCTAAAATGAAATTCAGCAAAATGGCGGCAACTATAGCGGCAGTTGTACTCGGTGGTACTTCGGTGTTGGCCATGGCGGCGGGCCAGGGCGGTGGAAAGGTCAATTTCAAGGGCAATATCAATGACTCTCCATGCTCGATTTCCAGCGGTTCTTTGGAGCAAGTCGTGGAGTTCGACTCCATCTCCAACAGCGCTCTGAAAAATGGCGGGAAGTCCGCTTTGAAGCCGTTTTCCATCAAGCTCAACGGCTGCGACCTGGGCTCGCTGAAAAGTGCCACCGTGACCTTCACCGGCGCGCCTTCGGCCGCCAACCCTGATCTCCTGGGCTTCCAGGGTGGCACTGCGAAGGGTGCGAGCCTGGCGATCGCTGATCGCAACGGCTCGCTGATCAAGCTGGGTGCCGCTTCCGATCCGCAGAACCTGTCCGACGGTGAAAGCGCACTGAACTTCACCGCCTACCTGCAAGGCGACATGCTGGCCCCTGAAACCGAGGGTGGGGAGCCGAAACCAGCCACTGTGGTAGCCGGTACCTTTGATACCGTCGCCAACTTTACCCTGGCTTATCAGTAACGTTGCGTGAGGTGCGGCCTGGATACGCAAGTGTGCGTATTCCAGGCGCACTGCCGATCTTCTCTCGATGGGGTCGCCGCCAGTCCTCTCGGATTTTCATTGTTTCGACGTGATAGGCCATGCACTGCCGTGGCGCTCGAACATGACGCTTGTTAATCCGTACTCAGCACTCTCATGTTGCCTTCAGACCTCTCAGATTTCGTTCGTGACAGTGTTGGGCACAGTGGTCGACCGATGCTGTTTGCTGGCTTGAGGAAGCGGACGAAAGAAGTTGTTGTCGTTGTAAGGGAAGTTAATCACGTGGTTCAACACCGGGTATGGGTCTTCACTACATTGTGGTGCATGGCCAGCTTGGCCAGTGCCGCCGAAGAGTTTCAGTTCAATACGGACGTGCTTGATCTCAAGGATCAACAGAATCTCGATCTCGGCTTGTTTGCCAAGGCTAACTTCATTTTGCCGGGGCAATACAGCCTGGTCGTTCATGTGAATCGCGATTCGTTGCCGGAAACGGTCGTGAACTACTTGGCGCCGGAAGATGACCCCAAGGGCAGTGTGGCCTGCATCTCTCCCGAACTGGTGGCGCAGTTGGGTCTGAAAAAACAGCGGATCAAGCAACTTGCCTGGTGGCACCAAGGCAATTGTCTGGATATCAGCAGCATTCCCGGCATGACGGTGCGTGGCGACCTGGGCGCCTCTGCCTTGTACCTGAACATTCCCCAGGACGCCCTTGAATACAGCGCAAGCAACTGGGACCCGCCTTCGCGCTGGGATGAGGGCATTGGCGGATTTTTATTTGACTACAACCTCAATGCCCAGACCACGGATTACGCCGGGCCTCAGGCCAGCGACAAGCAGTTGACGGGTAACGGCACGACCGGTTTCAACCTCGGCGCCTGGCGCCTGCGGGCCGATTGGCAAGGGCAGATGCACAAGACCTCCGGCAAGCCTGGCCAGCGGCAATTCGCCTGGAGCCGCTACTACGCCTCACGGGCGATTCCCGAGTTGCGCGCCCACCTCAGCCTGGGAGAAAACTACCTGGACTCCAACCTGTTCGGCAGCGTGCGCTACACCGGTGCCAGTCTGGCCACCAGCGACAACATGCTGCCCCCCAACCTGCGTGGCTATGCGCCGGAAGTCAGTGGCGTGGCGCGGACCAATGCGCGGGTGCTGGTCACGCAGCAGGGGCGCATTCTGTATGACACCCAAGTGCCGGCGGGGCCCTTTCGCATCCAGGACCTGAGCGATGCGGTGAGCGGCAAGCTGGATGTGCGCATTGAGGAGCAGGACGGCAGCGTTCAGGAATTCCAGCTGGACACGGCGAGCATTCCCTACCTCAGCCGCCCCGGCACGGTGCGCTACAAAGTGTCCGCCGGCCGGCCTTCGGACTGGGAGCACGAGCCCGATGGTCCGGAATTCGCCAGCGGCGAATTTTCCTGGGGCGTGAGCAATGGCTGGTCGCTGTACGGCGGAGGCCTGGGGGCGCGGGACTATCGCGCGCTGGCCGTGGGCGTGGGTCGTGACCTGATGGCCTTCGGCGCCCTGGCGGTTGACGTGACTCAATCCAATGCCCGCCTGGCTGAAATCGGCCAGCGCCAGGGCAAGTCCTATCGCGCCAGCTATTCGAAGCGCTTCGAGGATTACGACAGCCAGGTGACGTTCGCCGGTTATCGCTTCTCCGAGGAAGACTTCATGACCATGAACGACTTTATCGAGGCCCGTCGCCGTGGTCGGCTGAACAATCAGAGCAAGGAAATGTACACCGCGACACTGAGCAAGAGTTTTCGTGACCAGAACCTGAGCCTGTACCTCAACTACAACCACCAGACCTACTGGAACAATGCGCCGAGCGACCGCTACAGCCTGTCGCTGTCTCGTTATTTCAACCTGGGCGGGCTGAAGAACCTGGGCCTGTCGCTGACCGCCTATCGCAGCCAGAGCCATGGCGCGGTCGATGAAGGCGCCTATGTCTCGCTGAGCCTTCCCTGGGGCGACAGCGGCTCTCTCAGTTACAACGCCACGCTCAACCGTGGCAGCAGCGGCCACAACTTGGGCTATTACGACCGTCCGGATGAGCGCAACAGCTACATGCTCAGCGCCGGCACCGCCAGCGAGGGCAACACGGCCAGCGGCTACCTGAACCACGAGGGCAGCCTGGCCGATGTCACCGCCAGCGCCAGCTATCAGGCCGGACGTTATCGTTCCGCCGGTCTGTCAGTGCAGGGCGGGGCGACCCTGACCGCCGAAGGGGCGGCGCTGCACCGGATCACCACCCTGGGCGGCACCCGCCTGCTGCTCGATACCAATGGCGTGGCCGGGGTGCCGGTGCGGGGCAATGGCGCCAGCACCTATTCCAATCGCTTCGGCAAGGCGGTGGTGGCTGACATGAACAGCTACTACCGCAATCAGGCAAGCATCAACCTGGATCAACTGGCTGACGATGTGGAAGCCGGGCGCTCGGTGGCCCAGGCCACGCTGACCGAGGGGGCGATTGGCTATCGCCGTTTCGACATCGTTTCCGGGAGCAAGGGCATGGTCCGCATCGTCCTGCCCGACGCGACCACGCCGCCCTTTGGCAGCGGCGTGTACAACGCGCGGGGCCAGGAAACCGGAATCATTGGCGAGGATGGCCTGGTTTACCTCAGTGGCATGCAGGTCGGTGACCTGATGTCAGTGCAGTGGGACGGCAAGGCCCAATGCGATTTCATCCTGACGGAGCAGGTCAGCGCGGATGACCAGCAAGTGCAATTTGTCTGCGGGCCTGTAGCGGTCCACGAAACCCAATCCCCCAGCAACAAGTTATAAGGAGTGGCCTCCATGCCATGGTTCGACCTGAAAAAAAGCCTGCTTGTCATCGGCCTGAGCCTGTTGACTCTGGAGTCGGTACACGCTGCCATCGCCCTGGACCGTACCCGAATCATCTTCAATGGCAGCGAGAAATCGGTGAGCGTGGGCATCAGCAACCAGAATCCCCAACTGCCGTACCTGGCCCAGGCCTGGCTCGAAAACGACAAGGAGGAGAAGATCAGCGGCCCCTTGGCCGTGCTGCCTCCGGTGCAACGGCTCGAAGCCGGATCCCGGAGTCAGGTGAGGATCCGGAAGCTGGCACAGGCAGGGCAGTTGCCCCAGGACCGGGAGTCGCTGTTCTACTTCAACTTGCGTGAGATTCCGCCGCGCACCGACAAGCCCAACGCCTTGCAGATTGCCCTGCAGACGCGGATCAAGCTGTTCTATCGTCCCGAGGCCATCGTCAGGGACAGCGGACAGAATCAGCTTCCCTGGCAGGAGCAACTGACGCTGTCCCGCGAAGGGGAGCGCTACGTAGCCCATAACCCGACGGCCTACTACGTGACCCTGGTTGATGCCCAGGTCCGCGTGGGCGGCGCATCCGTTCCAGACTTCCAGCCGGTGATGCTGGCGCCCTGGGGGCGCCAGGCGCTGAGCGTCAGCGCCCGGACCCTGGGCAACGCGCCAGTGCTGACGTACGTCAACGATTTCGGCGGTCGGCCGCAACTGGAATTCCGCTGCACGGCGGGGCAGTGCGTGGCCAGGCCGGTGGCCGATGCGAGCTGAGGCTGGCTTGAGGCCATCGGGCGCGCTCGGGATCGTTGTGCCCCTGGCTCGGTGGCTGGGCGCAAGGTTGGCAGCGCGGCCCGGGACGGGAGCGCAGCTGGGGGCCGGCAAGGGCAGGGGGGCGGAGGTGTTCATGGAACGCTGGTGGCGAAGGAAAGGCGGGTGCCAGGCTCTGGTCTGCGGCCTCTTGCTGCTCGGGTTGCCGGGTTTGGGCCGGGCGGCGGCGGATATGGCGTTCTTCGGGGTATTGATCGCGCCTCCTCAATGCACGGTCAGCGACAAGGACGCGCCGATCAGGGTGTCGTTCGGCAACGTGCAGCTGCGCAAGATCGATGGCGAGCACTATCGTCAGCCGATTCCCTATCAGATCAAGTGTCCGGGGCTGGTATCGCAAGACTCGACCTGGAAGATGCGCCTGACCTTCAAGGGCTCGGTGGCGGATTTCAACCCGGCGTTGCTGCGCACCTCGGTCAATGGCTTGGCCATCAAGCTGTTGCTGGGGGAGCGGGAACTGGTCCTCAACGAACCTCGGCAGATCAGCCTCGACAGTTTGCAGAAACCTCCGGCATTCGAGGCGGTGCCGGTGAAGAAGGTGGGAGCGCAGCTTGCGTTGAGCGAGTTCAATGCCTCCGGACTGTTGCTGGTCGAGCTGTATTAGGTGAAGTCATGAAGCAATTGCTCAACGGCTGTCTGTGCCTGTGTTGTGCCTGGCTGGCGGATGGTTTCAGCGCCCCGGCAGTGGCGGCCGACAACGTCTTTTTCAGCGGCCAGCTGATGGATCAGACCTGTACCCTGGAGCCTGGCTCGGAAACCCGGACGCTGGACTTCGAGGATGTGGGCCTTCAGGAGCTCTATCGCGACGGCAGGACCGCGAGCAAGGCCGTTGTCCTGAACCTGATCGACTGTGATGCCAGCGCCGGCAGGACCGAGGTCAAGGCGACCTTGAGCGGCCATGAAAGTCCGCAGATACCGGGCTTTCTGGAGCTCGACAGCGGCAGTCCGCAAGGCCTGGTGATTGGCCTGGAGGATGCAGCGACGCAGCCCTTGCCCCTGGGACGCACGCATTCCATTGGCCGGGTCAGCCAGGACGGCAAGCAGTCGGTCACCTTTCTTGCCTACCTCAAGGCGCTTCCCGATGCCCTGAGCGAACGCAGCATCGGCAAGGGGCAGTTGGCGGCTTCATTGACCTTCACCCTGAGCTACGAATGATGGCGCGTAGGGGGCGGGGCCCCCTGGCTGCCAAGGCAGCGCTGCTGCGTGTGATGCAACAGCACCTGCGGCCCGCGCGAGCGCAGCCTTGCTAGGCGTGCAAATGCTTTTTCAGGAACGACCGGGTGCGTTCGTGGGTCGGGTTTTGCAGGATCTGCTGTGGCGCGCCTTCCTCGACCACCACGCCGCCGTCCATGAAGATGATCCGGTCCGCCACTTCACCGGCAAAGCGCATTTCGTGGGTGACGATCAACATGGTCATGTGCTCGGCGGCCAGTTGTTTCATCACCTGGTTGACCTCTTCCACCAGCTCCGGGTCCAGCGCCGAGGTGGCTTCATCGAACAGCATGACCTTGGGGCGCATCGCCAGGGCCCGGGCAATGGCCACGCGCTGTTTCTGTCCGCCGGACAGGCGAGAGGGGTACTCGTCGAACTTGCTGGCCAGGCCCACCTTGGACAAGTACTCCATGGCCAGCTCACGGGCCGCGGCTTTGTTCAGCCCTTTGAGCTTGATCGGCCCGAGGGCGATGTTTTCATGCACGGTCAGGTGGGGGAACAGATTGAAGTGCTGGAACACCATGCCCATCTGCTGGCGCACGCTGTTGATGTGCTGTTCGAATGCGCGACCTTTCAAGGGCCGGTTGACGTGTTCGCCCTCCAGCCAGATCTCCCCCTCGTTCAGCACTTCCAGGTGGTTGATGGAGCGCAGCAGGGTGCTTTTACCCGAACCGCTGGGGCCGATGATGGCGATGATCTGTCCGCGCGAGACAGACAGATCGATGCCTTTGAGCACTTCTAGGGCGCCATACGCCTTGCGCGCGCCCTTGACTTCAACCATGAGCTTTTCTGTGGTCATCGTGACATCTCTACCTTATTTTCAAGAAGGTGCAGGCCGGCTTCCAGAACAAGATTGACCGCGTAATAGATCACCGCGACGGCCAGATAGAATTCGAACGGGCTGTAGGTTTCGCTCACGGCGCGCTGGGCGCTGTAGACCAGCTCGGCAATGCCGATGATCGACACCAGGGAGGTGTCCTTGAGCAGGACGATCAGGTTGTTGCCCAGCGGGGCCAGGGTATTGCGCAGTGCCTGTGGCACCACCACGTAGCGTTGCGCCTGGCTGCGGCTCAGGCCAATGGAGCGCGCGCCTTCAATCTGCCCGGGGTCGACCGACAGGACTCCGGCACGAATCACGTCGGCGTTGTAGACCGCAAAATGCAGGCTCAGGCCGATGATGCCGGCCGCGAGGGCCGGGATATCGATCCCCACTTGCACCAGGCCGTAATAGATCACGTACAGCTGCAGCAGCAGGGGCGTGCCCATCAGTAGCCAGGTCAGGAAACGTATGGGCAGGGAGACCAGTTTCGGGGTGTAGAGCACGATCAGGGCAAAGGCGATGCCGGCCATCAGGCTCAACACACTGGCGCTGAGGAACAGGACGAGGGTCCACCAGAGCCCGGTGGCCAGCAGTTCGGAATAGGGTGTCACGATACTCAGGTCGAGGCTTGGCATGGGGGCGTCTCACTTGGCCGCGAAGCGTTTATCGAGGAGGTCCACCATCAGCCTGACCGTGTAGACCATGGCGATGTACAAAATGGCCGACACCGTGAAGATCTCGAATGGCTTGTACGTGGAGCTGATGAAACGCTGCGCGGTATAGGAAAGCTCGACCACGGAGATGGTCGACACCAGGGCCGAGCCTTTGATCAGCGCGACCGCATTGACCCCCAGTGGCCTGATCATCAACTTGGCGGTTTGCGGGAGGGTAATCAGCCACAGGGTCTGGCCCTTGCCGAAACCGATTGAACGCGCCGCCTCGACCTGGCCGGGGTCCACGTTGCTGATTGCGCCACGAATGGATTCGGCCATGTAGGCCGCGATGTTCAGGCCCAGGCCGATGACGCCGGCGGACAACGGTTCCAGCTCAAGGCCGATCTGCGGGCCGCCAAAGTAGAGAAGGAACAGCTGGACCAGGCAGGGGGTGCCACGAAAAACGCTGATGTAGACCCGGGCCAGGCAGCGAAGCATGAAGAAGCCGGACAGCCGGGCTGCCACCAGCACCACCGCCACCAACAAGCCCAGCAGCAGCGCCAGCAGCGAAACGTGCACCGTGACCCAGGCCGCCTCCAGAAAGAACGGCAGGGTGCGCTGTATAAGTGTCAGATCCATGGGAAGGCTCGGAAAAGTCGGACTGACTGGCCCGACCCCAGGTCGAGCCAGGCTGCAGATGAGTCAGCGAATGTCCTTGCCAATCCACTGCATCGAGATCTTTTCGTAGCTGCCATCGGCCAGCATGTCGTTCAGCGCCTGCTGCATCGCGGCCTTGAGTTCGGGGTTGTTCTTGCGCAGCGCAATGCCCATGCCTTCGATGCCGCCATCCTGTTGGGGTGGGGTGATGATGCGCACTTTCTGCCCGGTTTCCTTGACGGCCACCAGCACCGGAACGCTGTCCATCACCAGCGCGTCGAGGCGCCCGGCGTCCAGGTCGACCAGCATCTCGGGAAGCCCTTTATAGGTTTTCACCTTCAGGTTGCCCCGCGCCCTGGCCCATTTGTCGTGGGCATCGCCCAGGGTGACGCCCACCTTCACCTCCTTCAGGTCATCCAGGCTGTTGATCGGGGAGTCTTCTTTCACCACGATGGTGCGGCCGGCGTGGTAGTAGGGGCCGACGAAGTCCACGGCCTTTTGGCGCTCCGGGGTAATGGTCATGGAGGCGATGATGGCGTCGTATTTTTTTGCCAGGAGCCCGGCAATGATCCCGTCGAAGGGGGTGGTGACGATGCTGACTTTCACCCCGAGCCGTTGGGCCAGGGCTTCGCTGATGGAGGCGTCGAAGCCGACGATCTGGTTCTGCTCGTTGGCAAAGCTGAAGGGCGAGTACTGCCCGCTCATGGCGATGCGAATCTCTTTGGATGCCTGGATCGATTGCAAGTCATCAGCCTGAGCGGCTAAAGGGCACAGGAGCGCCGCGGCCGCGACGGTGGATGCAGCAAACAGACACTTGAGCGTTCTGGTTAGCATTGGATGGCACCTTTGAAGAATTATTAATTATTGTTTTTTGGGCTCTTCACCCAGGCCTCGGGAAAAGCTTTGCATAGGCCGTTCTGGAAAGCACCCGGCAAGGTGTCCGCCAGCCGGACACATTGCCGGAGTTGGCCGACACTATGTCGGCCAGGCACGCAGGCTGTCACTCGTGCGCCGATCCCGGCACTCTACTGCAGGGCTGCCTTGAAGCTTTCGTCCAGCACCTCCAGCAGCAAGTCGGCGTTCTTGTGGCTGAAAATCATCGACGGGCGCATTTTCAACACGTTGTCATGGGGGCCTTCGGTGCCGATCAGGACGCCACGCTCCCGGGCGCCATCGGCAACCTTTTTCGCCAGTTGCGTGGCCGGAGCCTTGCTCTGGCGATCGGTGACCAGCTCGATCCCGAGAAACAGCCCCAACCCGCGTACATCGCCAATGACCGCGTAGCGTTGCTGCAGTGTGCGAAAGCCGTCGAGCAGGTAGTTGCCCACCGTCAGTGCGTTGAGTTTCAGGTTGTCGCGCTCAATCACATCGAGAACGCTGAGCCCCACGGCACATGAAACCGGGCTGCCG
This sequence comes from Pseudomonas sp. Os17, assembly GCF_001547895.1. Taxonomy (NCBI): domain Bacteria; kingdom Pseudomonadati; phylum Pseudomonadota; class Gammaproteobacteria; order Pseudomonadales; family Pseudomonadaceae; genus Pseudomonas; species Pseudomonas sp. Os17. Next base: position 2,599,369 of record NZ_AP014627.1, read on the forward strand.
GCGAAGGTATTGAAGTACTCCATGCCGTTGTTGAAGCTGTCGGCTATTTCGCGGCTGGTTACCACCGCCGACATCGGGTGGCCGTTGCCAATGGGCTTGCCCATGGACACCGCATCAGGCACCACGCCCTGGGTTTCAAAGGCCCACCAGTGGCTGCCCACCCGGCCAAAGCCGACCTGGACCTCATCGGCCAGGCACAGCCCGCCCTCGGCGCGAACCATGGCATAGACCTCCTGCAAGTAGTTTTCCGGGAAAAACAGCTGCCCGGCGACACTGGGAATCGACTCCGCCAAAAAGAACGCCGGGGCCCGGCCCTGCTGGCGCATGCTGTCGATCTGCTCGGCGACACTCTGCGCAAAACGCTTGCCCAACTCCTCGAATGGCCAGTCATCCGCTGCGCGATAAACGTCCGGCACGGCCGCCTCGAATACGTGCTCTGCACGGCCCTTACCGGCCTTGCGCTTGTACTTGTAGGGGCTCAGGTCAATCAGCTCCTGGGTGGTGCCGTGGTAGGCCCAATCCAGCACGATGGCGTCGTTGCGCCCGGTGTGATTGCGCGCCATGCGCAGCATCAGGCTGTTGGCTTCACTGCCGGAACAGCCGAAGGAGGCGACGGCCAGGCCCTTGGGCAATGTTGCGGTGAGCCGCTCGGCGTATTCCACGATGTTGTCGTGCAGGTAGCGGGTGTTGGTGTTCAGGCGTGAAGCCTGGTGGGCAAGGGCCTGCACCACATCGGGATGGCAGTGGCCGAGATGGCAGACGTTGTTGAAGCAGTCCAGATAGGCCCGGCCGAAGTTGTCGATCAACCAGACCCCATCGCCGCGCACGAACTTGATCGGGTCCGAGTAGGAAATCGACAAGTTGGGCAGCAGCAGTTGTTTACGCTTGGCCACGATCTGCGCTTTGCTCCTGCCTTCCTGGCTATAGGTTTCCGGAGGAATTCCGGCCAGGGTCGAAGCATCCGGGAACAGGTCGGCCCACACCTCAAGATAGGCGCACTCACCGACGCCGATGAACTCGCTGGCCTTCAACTGGGTGTCGGTGGACATCTGGAAATGCACATGGGGCAGCCAGCCGCCATTTTCCGTGTCCGCGCCCATGTAGCCCACCAGCGCGCCAGCGGCCAGGTGGTCGCCGGGCTTGAGGCGGGTCAGCGCTTCGTGGGCCATGTGCCCCCACAGGGTCAGGAAGGGCGGGCAGCCTTCAGGCGAGTGCTTGAGCATGATCAAACCGCCATAGCCCAGTGGTTCAGGCTCGACCTCGACGCTCTGCACCACACCGGCAAGCGGCGTGTACAGCGGCGTTCCGGCCGGCATGATCAAGTCGACACCCAGGTGGATGATCCGGCGCTGTCCTTCAATGAAGCGCGATTCAAAGGCGCTGTCGGTGTAGATGGTCCTGGCTTCGCCCCAGGGGCCGATGCCCAGCGGCACTTGATGCTCGGCGGAAAAATCGTTCCACCATTTCGTCGCTTCTGCCGGTCGCTGCGCGGCGGAAGCGATGGTCATTTCGTGGGCGGCATCGGCGAACGGCACAATGGCCTTGTTCAGGGTCGCCGCCGAGGGATGCACGATCTCTGCAAAGGACTGGCGGTTTTCATCCACCCAGCGGCGAATCGCCCCGGCACCTTCTATGGCGTCATAACCGCAGGCTTTGCGCAGGATTGCCGTGGCCAGGCGCGGATTCATGCGATCCATCTTTTCCAGCAGGCGCCAGGCCGGGGCTTCGCTGATGGCCAGGTAGGGGTTGTCCTGGGTCTGTTCGTGGCGCGAGGCCGACAAGGTGACGCTGATCACCAGGCGCATGGCAATCAGATTGAACAGCACATCCAGCTCTTGCGGCTGCAACGGGTAGCGCTCGTGGAAAGCGCCGGTGAGGGCGGCCGCCGCGCCGATGGGGTCTGGCGTGTCGAGAATGGCGTAGGCGCAGGTGATGGCGACTTCGGCAATCAGCACCGTGTGCACGGCATCGCCAAAATCGATGATGCCCGAGACCTGCTGGTGGTTCTGTGGGTCGACGAGGATGTTCCAGTCATTGCCGTCGTTGTGAATGACCTGGGCGCGCAGCCGCGCCAGCGTCGGTGCCACCTGTTGTTCGAACGTCTCAATGAAGCGCTGCGCAATCCCTCGTCTGCCGGGGTCCTTGATGAAGTGCAGGCGGGCTCGCGAACGCCCGGCGTGCCGCAGGTCCCAGTCCAGGTCGCGCACCGCGCCGGGATGCATGAAGCCCTGCAGGGCAAGGTCCATGTCGGCGAACGACTGGCCCAGGTGGCGCATCAGTTCGAAGGTGCGCGGAACTTCGGCCAGCGGTGTGCCGGGCAACCAGCTCACCAGGCGCACCGCGTGGGTTGCGCCGCAGGGCGCCACGGCCGAGGCGAGGCAATCACCGGCAAGGGTCTTTTTCAGCTGTGGTACGGCCAGCTCGGGGCAGGTGCTGGCCAGGTGGCTGAGGAGGGCGGCCTGCAGCTCGCTTTCAATGCGCGGCTCGCTGGCGTTGACGACCTTCAGGATCCATCCCGCATCGCTGGCGGTCTTCAACCGGTAGTTGCAGTCTCGCTCGCCATCCAGAGGCGAGGCGCTCGCGCTGACATTGAAAAGCTGTTCGGCCAGGTGTTCGGCATCGCGGGGCGAAAACTGCGGGGTGGGGTGGGAAAGGTCAGTCATGGTAGTGGTTTTCCAAGTTATTTTTTTCAGTTAGCTTGGCATGCGAAATCTTCAAGGGCAGTAGGTATGCGGTCGGCTTTGACCTGCATATTGTCGGAATCGACCGGCACAAAATCGGCAGTCAATGTGAGGAGTTTCAATGCGCGACCTGGACGTGAAAGATCGGGAAATACTCGACATTCTTTCTAAAGAGGCGCGGATCGCCCTGAAGGCTCTGGCCGCGAGAATCGGGCTGTCCAGGAGTGCCACCAGCGAACGCGTCAGCAACCTTGAACGCAATGGCGTGATCAGAGGCTACCGGGCGGACATTGGCGAAATCGACGCCAACGTGATTCGCGCCATGTTCCTGGTGTGCCTGAAACGCACACCGGCCATCAGCCTGCTCGACCTTTTGGCCCAGCATTCGCAGGTGCGCCGCATTTCTTCGGTCAGTGGCCAGCTGGACCTGGTGATCGAGATCGAATCACGCACCATCGATGATCTGAACCGTGTCCGGGATGCCGTGGCCAGTCACGAATCGGTGGAGGACATCACCACCGCCGTGGTGCTTCGCCGCGACATCGACCGCCAGACTTCCTGACTCGTCGTGCCCAGCCGAAAGAGCTGACGGGCCACCCGGCCAACGCGCTCAAGCGCCGGCCTGGCGCCCGACTCCGCGTGCCTTGACCCTGGCGCAGAGCCTGTGGCGTTGCCGCCGTTGTGAGTTTGCCGCGCTGTACAAGGGGTGTCGGCGGATCATAAAATGAGAAGCATTATCATTAGTGCGAATCTCTCATGCCCAACCACAGCCTTTCCTCGCCCGTCGCCCAGCTGTATGCGAACCACCACGGCTGGCTGCGCGGCTGGTTGCATCGGCGCCTGGGGCATAGCGCCGATGCCGAGGATTTGGCGCACGACACCTTCATCCGCGTGCTGCGCTCCCAGGAAGATGTGCGTGAGCTGCGCCAGCCCATGGCGTTTCTGGCCACCATCGCCAATGGTCTGTTGATCAACCGCTGGCGTCGTCAGGCCATCGAGCGGGCTTACCTGGAGGCGCTGGCGGCACGGCCGGCGGGGGAGGAGCCTTCGCCGGAGGAGCGGCATCTGATGATCGAGACCCTGTTGCAGCTGGATTCGCTGCTGGTGGGGCTGTCGTCGCGGGTGCGGCAGATCTTCTTTCTGTCCCAGCTCGATGGCTTGACCTATCCGCAGATCGCCGCGCAGTTGGGCCTGACCGTGGCCCAGGTGCAGCGGGCCATGGGCAAGGCGTTCAGCGTCTGCTACGCGAGCCTGTTTGAATGAGTGGCGTCGCGGTCGATCCCCGGGTGCGGGACAGCGCCATTGATTGGCTGGTGCGGATGCAGTCCGGGCTGATGAGCGCCGCGGACCATCAGGCCTTGCAGCAGTGGCGCGAGGCCAGTGCCGAGCATGAGCACGCCTGGCAGCGGGTCAGCCGCCTGCCGCTGATGTTGCAGCCGGGGGCCGATCTGTTGGCCGATGCCACGGCGCGTCGGGCCTTGCAGGCGGCGGGTGCCTATCCGCAACGGCGGCGGCAGGTGCTCAAGTGCCTGTTGGCGCTGGGGCTGCTGGGTGGCCTCTCCTGGCAGGGGGCGGATTCCACCCTGGTGCGTTCGGCCCTGGCCCGTTATCGCACCGGCATCGGCGAGCGCCGGCGTTGGGCCCTGGCGGGCGGCGGTTCGCTGTGGCTGAACACCGCCAGTGCGGTGAATCTGGACTTGAGTGCAGGACAGCGCAGCGTGCAGTTGATCGAGGGCGAGCTGGCCCTGGATACCCCGCCGGCATCGGCGTCGCTGCAACTGCAAACGCCGGATGCCGTGTTGTACAGCCGCGGCGCCCATCTGCTGGTGCGCCATGATCGCCAGGGCACTCTGGTGACGGTGTTGCGCGGCCTGGTGCAGATCAGCGCCCGGCAGCAGCCGACGCCGCTGGCCTTGCCGGCCGGATGGCAAACCCGGGTCGATGGCCGGGGAGTCGGGCGGCCGAGTGCCATTGATGTGTTGCTGGCCCAGGCCTGGATGCGCGGCATCCTGCCCGCCGAGCGCATGCGCCTGGATCAGTTGCTGGCAGAGCTTTCGCGCTATCGCCCGGGCTTCTTGCGGTGCAGCGACGCCGTGGCGGCCTTGCGCGTGACCGGCAGTTTCCAGCTCGACGACACCGATGCCGCCCTGGCCCTGGTGGCCAATACCCTGCCGGTGCGCATCGAGCGCAGGACCCGTTATTGGGTGACGGTGGTGCCGGCCTGAAGATTTTTTTTCAGCGACGCGATAGTTTTTTCGATCTGGCTTGGCCTTCAGGTATTGCCCACCGGCACCGGTGGGTTTCGATCCCTAGGAGCCTTGCATGATTTTCCCCGCTCGTGTCTTGCGTACCCAAACCTTCGGCCTGCTGTTGCTCAGCCTGCAACCGCTCTACAGCGAGATGGCGCTGGCGGCCGGCGAACGTCACTACAGCATCGGCGCCGGTCCCCTGGACCAGGTGCTGTCGCGTTTTGGCGCCGAGGCGGGGATCAGCCTGGCCGGCAGTGCACTGCTTACGGCGGGCAAGACCAGCCAGGGCCTGCAAGGTGATTTCAATGCCGAAGCGGGCCTCAACCGCCTGCTGGCGGGCACCGGCCTGGGCTACGTGCGCCAGGCCGACGGCGGCTATGCCTTGCGCCTGCGCTCTGATGCGGTGTCGCTGCCGACGCAGAAGATCAAGGGCGAGAACCCTGACGAGGAGGAGGTGTACCGGGCGCCGCGTTCGTCGGTGTACATCTCCGCCGACGACCTGCAGCGCTTTGGCGTGGTGTCGGTGGGCGACGTGCTCAAGGGCCAGCCCGGGGTGCAGGTCGGCGACAGCCGCAATGGCGGCGGCCTGGATGTGAACATTCGCGGCATCCAGGGCCAGAGCCGGGTGGCGGTGACGGTGGACGGCTCGCAACAGGCCCTGGATGTCTATCGCGGTTATGCCGGCACCCAGCAACGCAGCTACATCGACCCGGACATGATCAGCGACATCGCCATCGACAAGGGCCCGAGCCTGACCTCCAGCGCCATCGGCGGCACGGTCAAGATGCGCACCCTTGGCGTCGACGACATCCTCAAGGACGGTCAGCAGGTCGGCCTGCGGCTCAAGGGCGACCTGTGGAACAACGGCGTGGCACCGGCCCGTCGCGACCCCCACTCCAGGACCGAGGACCTGTACACGGAACCGCACCAGAGCCGTGGCGGGCTGTTCGGCTCGGACGCGGAGTCCGGCAGTGCCGCGTTTGCCTACCGCCATGACGTGTTCGATGTGGTGGCGGCCTACGCCCAGCGCAACCAGGGCAACTATTTCGCCGGCAAGAAGGGCCAGGATCGCTACCGCACCTTTGACCGCTACGGCGATGAACAGACCAGTGTCGCCACCACCTACAACGCCGGGGAAGAGGTGCTGAACTCCTCGTCGAAGACCCAATCGTGGCTGCTCAAGACCACCCTGCGCCCAGCGGACGGCCACCGCTTCGACCTCGGCTACCGACGCTATGACGGGCGCATCGGCGAGATCATGCCCTCGGACATCTTCCGGTTCGGCACCGGCGGCATCTACCAGTACCCCCTGGGCCACACCCAGATCGACACCTACACCGCACGCTACAACTACCTGCCCGCGGACAACCCGCTGCTGGACCTGACTGCCGACCTGTGGCTGACCGATGCGCAGACCAGCCAACTGAGCGCCTGGTCGGCACCGGCGTCCCAGGCCTATCGCACGGACCGTTCCTGGGCCCGCCAGGCCAACCGCCGCACGGGCGGCGGGCTGGCCAATACTTCGCGCTTTAGCACCGACTACGGCGACTTGAAGCTGGACCTGGGCGGCTCGTTCCAGCTGGAAGAACTGCGTCCGCAGAAAGGCGTGGTCACCACCCAGGACGACATCAATGCCAACCGCAGCTTGCGCGAGGGCTCGCGGCAGGAGTTCAGCCTCAACGGCAAGCTGGAATACCAGCCGGTGGAGCGCCTGACGCTGTGGGGCGGCGGTCGTTACACCCACTATCGCAGCAAGGACCATGTGGCCAATGCCACGGCGCGCAGAGAGGAGCGCGAACACAGGTACGTGACCGTCTCCAGGCCCGGCGACTATGGCTACCTGATGTGGTTCCCGGACCAGAACGGGCGCTACACCGATGCCACCGACCCACGCTTGAACAACGGCATTGTCTTCAACAACACCAACTACCCGTTCGAGGGCACGCCCTATAACCAGTACGGTGCCACCGATACCGAGGTGGGGGATTCGCAAGTGGATCGGGTGGTCACCGGCTACAACTATTCCGGCAAGGACAGCAACAGCGGTGGCGCCTTTGCCCCGGCGTTCGGCATCAATCTCGAAGTGCTGCCAGACACCTTTGTCTATGCCTCCTACACCCAGGGCTTTCGCATGCCTTCGCTGTTCGAAACCGGCTACGGCGTGCAGCAGACCACGCCGGGCAAGGGCCTGAAGCCCGAGCGCTCAAGCAACTGGGAGATCGGCGCCAGCACCTTGCACAAGGGGCTGTTGGTGGATGACGATTCGGCGGCGATCAAGCTCGCTTACTTCAACAACAGCATCAAAAACTACATCACCCGCTACTACGACCCGAGCCCGGGCCTGTGGGGCCTGATGCGCTTTAGCAACACCGACAGCTACACCACCCGCGGCCTGGAACTGCAAACCCACTACGATGCCGGGCGGGTGTTTGCCGACCTGTCGTCTACCTACTACCTGAAGACCGAAACCTGCGACGCGGCCTTCGCCGCCACCCTGCGGGCCACCAGCAACCCCTACCGGAAAACCGCCGACACCCCGGACTGCACCCCGGGCAGCTTCATGGGGTCCTACACCAACACCCAGAACCCGCCGCGCTTTGCCGGCAACCTGACCACCGGCCTGCGCTTCTTCGACCAGAGCCTGACCCTCGGCACGCGGATTACCTACACCTCGGGGCCCACCGTCACCGCCGACAAGCCCTGGCAGACCGGCGCCACCACGCCGCAGCTGAACTACCGCGAAGTGGCGCTGGTCGATCTGTTCCTCAACTACAAGCTGCAGGAACACGCCAGCCTCAACGTATCGCTGCAAAACCTCACGGATCGCTACTACCTGGACCCGCTGGCGCAGAGCTTCATGCCGGCGCCGGGGCGCACGCTGCGGGTGGGGATGCAGGCGAAGTTCTGAGGGGCCGGCAGTGGCCTGCCGGTTGCGGTGAGTCAACGCGATGGCCATTCAGAGGGCGCTTTTGCGGCTACAGTTTTCAGTGCCCTGATTGAGAGGAATCCAGATGAACCTTTTGTCTTCTGTATCGCCACCCAAGCCTGTTGTCCTGCTGGGTTATGGCGGTTTGCTGCCGTTTCTCGGGCTGGCGTTGCTGGCCGTGGTTGCGCACGGACAGCGGCTGTTGTGGTGCCAGGCCCTGGTCAGTTACGGGGCGGTGATCCTGAGTTTTGTCGGAGCCCTGCATTGGGGCTTTGCCATGATCGCTCCCGGCATGAACGCGCAGCAGCGTCACACACGCTTTATTTGGAGCATCGTCCCTGCGCTGATGGGCTGGGTCGCCACCTTGCTGCCGCTGTCATGGGGCGGGCTGTTATTGATTGGCGGATTCTTGGCGCACGGGTGGCATGACCGGCAGCTCTCGCAGGTCATGCACCTACCGGCCTGGTACCTGCCGATGCGTTTGCGACTGACCATCGTGGCCAGCGCCTGCCTACTGCTGGGTGTGCTCGCGATGGCCATCGGGAGTTAAGCGTGACGTTCAGCTGCCGCCTCCCACCGAAGGGGCGGTGGTTGACGCAACGGGCATCGCTGAGCAAGGGCGCAAAGGATCATTCGCGGGATCGGCAAAGAGTTACCAGCCCCGGCGAGTGGCGGCTGAAATCATTCCTGTACTTAAAAAGCCGGGTAGCCCCACATGAATCGCCGTAAAAAAATCCAGCAGCTATTGAAGGCTCACGCCAAGAAGGCCAGCGCCAAACGGGCTCCGCAAAAAAGTCCAAGTACATCAGCAAGGCTGATCGGGCGAAGCTGGCCACCGGGTCCAATGACGACGCTGCGGTTGTCACTCAGAGCTGATCCGTCCGCTTGAGCCCGATGGACTTTTATCTGGCCGACTTGCGCGACGCTCTCTGTTCTCGGGCGGAGCACGCCCCTGGCCAGCAGAGGCGCCGCCGGGTCAGTTCTAGAGAGGGCAGAGCATGGTCTGCACCTTGATATGGGGATGGCTTGCCAGGGGTTCCCATTCATCGATGAAGGAAAATCCCTGCTTCAGATAGAAGTGAACGGCTCGGGTGTTTTCGGGGGCGACGTCCAGATACACGCACTCATGGCCCTGGTCTCGCCCACGGGATTTCACCGCCTCGACCAGCTTCGCGGCCACGCCGCTGCCCCGTGCCTCGGGGGCCACCCACATGCCGATCAAGTTGTAGCGGTTCGCACCACTGACTGCGGCGCCGATCATTCCCACCGGCTGCTGGTCGTTGAAGGCCAGCCAGAATTGGGTAGCGGTTGACGAGGCGCGGTCCTGCCACTGCTGGTCACTGTAGTGGGCAGCGGCCTGGTAACTCACGCCAAAGGCGGTGGGGGTGTCCTGAAGTGCCGCGAGACGAACCAGCTTCAACAGCATCCAGTCCCTGGTTTGCGTCAATCGAATGTCCATGATCTTCCTGCAAGCGGGTGAAGGCGCAACAACTCGTGCGTCCGCTGAATATCAAGACCGCCAAGCCTAACATTCACTCATTGCCGAGCAACCTGCGCTCTTCGAAAACAAGCAGGAACGCTGCGGATTATCCGCCCCTGGGCACCGCTGTTGCCCAGGGCGGCGTTGCGGCCTGTGGTGCAGCGCGTCGCCTGGGCCGACGCTCTGTTCGATGCCGCTCACTACTTTTGCTCCGGTTCGGCAAGGTCGCTCTTGTATTCGCCCCACTCCATGTACGCGTAGTACCGGGTCATGGCGTCGAAGTGGTTGTGGGCTTCAACTTCCCACACAAGCTTGGCGTCCGGGTGAAGCAGTTGGCGTGCGCTGTTTCCCTGCGGGCCGCCCGGGCAGAATGCCTGGCCGTCATCCGGCTCCATCCAGAGTTGGTAAATCATCTTTGGCTCCGATGTTTTTGGCTTGGGTGCGCCCGTTGGCCTTCTGCCCCCGGGGTTTCTGAGTGTGGCGGTTGCGCTATGGCCGCCTTGATTGGATCGCCCCGACCGAGCGCAGGTATTTCCGTGCCTGAGGACTGCTGATCTTTTCTGGCTCAAGGACATACAGCGAGCTCCAGAGCGGCGGTAAACCCAGCTCCTCCATGTAGGAAGTGAAACTGTTGAAAGGCTCGGTGCCAATGTCCTCGGCGGTGAGCCAGAGCGACTCGCACTCTTGGCAAACATGCAGGACCTCCTGCGTTGCCCGCACTTGAACCTTGGTCACGACACCTTGTTCACAATCTGGACACTGCATTCTTCCCCCTCCTTGCTGGCGTGGTCGTCATCGTTGCTCTTGCCCATCCATGTAGCGTTCCACCCAGTCGATCAGCGTCGGTGCGGCGAAGGCCGTCGGCAGCAGCGGCCGCGCCGTGGTGGACAGGGTGAACGCTCCCTGGATGAAGCAGGTGATGCCTGCCACCAGGGCATCGAGTTGGCGGACGCGGCGTCCGCGTTCGGCGTAGCACTGTCGCAGCAGGCCTTTGAGCAACTTCATCTGTGCCGCTAGCGCCGCCTGATAGACCTCGCGCACATCAGGATCGTGCACCGACTGCTCGCCGATCATCACCCAGGCGGCAACTGCGTCGGGCTGGGCGTCGGAGCCGTAGGCAAGGTGTGCTGCGATGTAGGCCTGGAGCCGTTGCCCGGCTGTTTCGGCTGCCGCGGCCCGGGTCTCGTAGCGCTGCTGGGCGTAGCCGGCCAGCGAGTCGACCAGGGCCACCAGGATTTCGCGCTTGTCCCTGAAGTGGTAGTGCACGAGGCCGGGGGTGAGTTCCGCGTGCCGGGCGATGGCGGCGATGGTGGCCCCGGCGTAGCCGGCCCTGGCCATGACGGCCTGGAGTGCCGCCACGATCTGGCCGCGTCTTTCATCGGTGTTCGAGCGGCGTGCCATGTGATCCTCCAATATTGGTCGTGCGACCAGCTTAGCATTGACATCGACGGCGTCGCACCCTAGCGTTGCAAATATTGGTCGCTGGACCAACTTTGGAGAATCACGATGAATTCCCTGGCTGAAATACTGGTGGCGAGCCCCGAGGCGTCCTCGGTTGTGGTCGAGCGACCTCTGGGTGAGGCCGTGCGGTGCGTCCTGGTGCACGGGTTTCTTTCGGCAAGCGAGTGCGATGCCCTGGTGGCCGCCACGGAGAAGCTCGGGTTCGCCAGCGCAGTGTCCGACTATCCGTCCTCCTACCGCGACAACGACCGCATCGTGGCGGACGATCCGGCCCTGGCCCGGCGGCTGTTCACGCGCCTGCGCCAGTGCTTGTCCCCGGCGACGGGACTTGGTGCGGTGATGGACGAAGAGGGCTGGCGCATGGTCGGCGTCAATGAACGGCTGCGCTTTTGCCGCTACCGGCCCGGCACCCAGTTCCGCGCTCACCAGGACGGTGTCCACCATCGCCAGTGCGCTCAGTCGCGCCTGACCTTCATGGTCTATCTCAACGACGATGCCTTCAGTGGCGGTGAGACGCTGTTCTTCCAGGGACGCTCCGCGGCCATGTCGGGCCGCGATGCCATGCTGCGCCTGCAACCCCGCAAGGGCAGCCTGATTCTGTTTGATCACGGGCTCTGGCACGCGGGGGCCCCAGTGGACTCGGGCCGGAAATACCTCATGCGCAGTGACCTGATGTACGAGCCGCAGCATCCTGAGTCGATCGACGGTCCCTTCCAGCCCGGTCACCAAGGATACGTCTGGGCGCTTGCCAGCCTTGGCGAACGGGGTTTTGCAAGCGCCGGGCGCGACGCCAGCATCCGCCTGTGGACCCGCGAGGGCGAGTACCAGGGCCGGCTCGACGGCCACAGCCAATCCATCCTCGGCTTGCTGGAGACGGCGCCTGGCGAACTGGTGTCGCATTCGCGGGACCGGACGATTCGGCGCTGGTCGTTGGCGACCGGAACCTCGACGCTGATCGGCACCTCGGCTTCGGCGGTGCTGTGCTGTGCGCGGCTGGCCTGTGGCCGTCTGGTCAGCGGCGCCGCCGACGGCCGCGTGACGCTGTGGAACCTGGCATCCGGCGCGGCAAACGAGCATCAGGCCCACGCCTCTTGGGTCTGGGCGATCGCGCCGTTGGGCAACGGCGCTTTCGCCACCGCCTCGGAAGACGGAACGGTCAAGCTGTGGCAAGCCGAACAGCGGGACTGCGTGCAAGTGATCGATCTGGGCCGTCCCCTGCGGACGCTGGCCAGCTGGATCGACGCCGACGGCCGCGTCACCTTGGCCGCGGGTGACCTTGACGGCGCGCTGCACCTGCTGGCGTCCGGCCAGACATTGACGCTCACGGAGCGCTTTGCCGCCCATGACGGGGCGGTGCGGCGCGTGCGCTTCGAGGCGCGGCAGGTGCTGCTGAGCTGTGGCGAGGATGGCTTGGTCAGGCGCTGGCAGCTGCCATCGCGGCAGGCGGTGGTCATCGGCTCGCACGACAACTTTGCCACCGATGTGCTGCCCAGCGGCCGCGGTCGCTGGATCAGCTGTGGTTATGACGGACGGATCATGCGGCACGGCGCCACGACCTAGCGTTCGGCCGGGCCGTCGCCCACGCCCTGGGCCACGCCTCGGCGCATTCGTGCCAGGGGATTGTGATCGGCGCGGCTTGCACCCTTGGGCCATTTGCGCAAGCGCAGTAGGGCCCGCCCGCCGGCCCTGGTCGCATAAATTTGAAATGCCTGGCATTGCCCGCCAGAATCGCCCCCCGATCCGGCCCGAGTGCCGGACCTTGGTGGTGAAAAGGGGCAGCAGTTGAAGCAACAGACATTGTCCATGCGCCTGGCGCGTGTGGCGGCGCATGTGCCGAACGGGGCGCGCCTGGCCGACATCGGCTCGGATCACGGTTACTTGCCATTGGCGTTGATCAGCCGCGGCACCATCGTCGCGGCGGTGGCCGGCGAGGTGGCGTTGACGCCATTCCGTTCGGCCCGGCGCGCGGTGCTCGAGAGTGGCAGGGAGCAGCAGATCAGCGTGCGCCTGGCCGATGGTCTGGCGGCGATCGAGGCCGCGGACGGGATCACCGCGATCAGCCTCTGCGGCATGGGCGGCGAAACCATCCGGGACATCCTGGATCGCGGCCAGGCGCGCTTGAGCGGCGCGGAGCGCCTGATCCTGCAACCCAACGGCGGCGAGCAGCCGCTGCGTCAATGGCTGATGGAGCATGGCTACCGGATCCTGGCCGAAGAAGTGTTGCGCGAGAACCGCTTCGACTACGAGATCATCGTCGCCGAACGCGCCACGCCGGTGCAGTACAGCGCCCGGGAACTGTACTTCGGCCCGTTGCAGATGCAGACCCGCAGCCCGGCATTCCTGGCCAAGTGGCAGCGTCTATTGCGCCTGAAACAGCGCACCCTGGAGAGCTTTACCCGAGCGCAGGCCGTACCGGATGCGAAGGTGCAGGACCTGGGCCGCCAGGTGCGCTGGATCAGCGAACTGCTGGCTTGACCCGATTCTTCACCTGGCCCGCGGCTTGCGAGACACGCGAGCTGGCGCGTGGACCGTGCCCTCAGAGCGAGCGCTGGTTGACCCGGGCCATCAGTTGCTCGGCACTTTCCTTGCGCTCGGAGTAGCGATCCACCAGGAAGGCCTGCTGGTTGCGTAGCAGGAGAGTGAATTTCACCAGCTCCTCCATCACGTCCACGACCCGGTCGTAGTAGGCCGAGGGTTTCATCCGGCCGTCCTCGTCGAACTCCATGTAGGCCTTCGCCACCGAGGATTGATTGGGGATGGTGAACATGCGCATCCAGCGGCCCAGTACCCGCAACTGGTTGACCACGTTGAACGACTGTGAGCCGCCGCACACCTGCATCACCGCCAGGGTCTTGCCCTGGGTCGGGCGCACGGCGCCGAGTTCCAGGGGGATCCAGTCGATCTGTGCCTTGAACACCGCCGACATCGCGCCATGGCGTTCCGGCGAGCACCAGACCTGGCCTTCGGACCATTGCACCAACTCCCGCAGTTCCTGGACCTTGGGGTGCTCCACCGAGGCGTCGTCGGGCAGTGGCAGTCCGGATGGATTGAAGAGCCGGGTCTCGGCACCCAGGTGCTGCAGCAGGCGCGCGGCTTCTTCGACCAGCAGGCGACTGAACGAGCGTGCGCGGGTCGAGCCATACAGCAGCAGGATGCGGGGCTTGTGCTCGGGCCTGGCGAGTTCGCCATCCAGCAGCGAGAGGTCAAGGTTGGGCAGTTGTTCTGACATGTGTCCTCCGACTCACAGAGTGCCGATGCGGTCCAGCTCGTGCTGCAGTTGCTCACGGCCGAGGCGGTTCAGGGGCAGGTCGAGGAAGGCTTTGCAGCGTCGCTCGATGTGCGCCAGGGTGGCGCGGAAGGCCGCCTCGACGGTGGCTTCGTCGGCGCTGATCGCGGACGGATCTTCCAGGTTCCAGTGGGCCTTGAGCGCCGGGCCGAAGAACACCGGGCAGGCTTCGCCCGCGGCCTTGTCGCAGACGGTGATCACGATGTCGGGCGGGTTGTCGGCGAAGGCGTCGTTGCCCTTGCTGTACAGGCCGTCGGTGGCGATACCGGCCTGCTCCAGGGCATGCAGGCTGCGGGGCAGTACCTGCCCCCTGGGAAAACTGCCGGAACTCAGGGCCTGGAAACCCTGGGGTGCCAGGTGGTTGAACAGGGCTTCGCAGAGGATGCTGCGGCAACTATTGGCTGTGCACATGAACAGGACTCGCATGGGGTATTCCTTGCGCTGTGGGCGGATGTCAAAGGCTCAAGACTCACGGGTTTGCGCTATCAGCAGCAGGCGGCGCGGACCGGGCGTCCCTCCATGTGCTGCAGGCGCAAGGCGTTGTCGCGCAGCCAGTCGCTGTTGGCCCGGAAGGTCACTTGCAGGATTTCCCCGACCCAGGCCGGCAACTGCGGGTTGAGGCGGTAATAGACCCATTGCCCCTGGCGCCGGTCGAGCAGCAGGCCGCTGCTGCGCAATTGGGCGAGATGACGGCTGATCTTTGGCTGGCTGTCGTCGAGGGCGCACATCAACTCGCAGACACACAGTTCACCCTGGTTGGCGATCAGCAGGGTAGCGCGGGCGCGGGTTTCGTCGGCAAGGCTCTTGAAGACCTCCGGGGGCGTGATCATGGAACGAAGCTCGTATATATGGAGGCGCAAATATACGGAAAATCATATGTGTTGTGCAAGCGTCGCGGGGACGGCTGTTGGGTTGCGGCCGGGATCAGGGGCTGACCGTTCAGGCGGTCGACACTTGTGGCTGGCGAAACCGGGTCTATATGATCGCCACGTTGTGCCATCCGCGGCCGGTCTGGCCGGCGGTATTTTCGGACTCTACAGGGACGTGCGATTGATGAAATGCAGATTCGGGAAAGGTCTGGGCGATAGCCTGGGCAAGACGTTGGCGGGTTGGGGCGTGGCCGGCTTGGCCCTTGCGTTGCCGTTGCTGGCCCAGGCCGGGCCGGCGCCGATTCCCCCCGGTGCGGTGCTGGCGGTGATGCAGAACGTCGAGGTGCCCGACCAGGATGAGGAAGTGGAACTCCAGGACGGCGTCACCGCGACCTTCTGGTACGGCCAGGAGCTGGACTTGGACGGCAAGCACTACTACGCCACCTTTGTCTGGCACACCCGGGACAGCGCGGCCCGCCAGGGCGAGGACTTTGCCGCGCCCGAGGTCCAGGTCCGGCTGGCGGATGCGACCTTCGAACTCACCCACCCGGGCCAGACGCCGGCCTATTCCATCCGCAGCATCGAACGCAAGATCGGTTTCTTCGGCGGCCGGGAAAAACCCGAGGAAGTGGACAGCAAGCGCCAGGCCGTGCAGCACCGCACCGCCGATGGCCGGCTGTTGCTGGCAGTGCCCACCGCCACGTTCGACGACGGCGTGGTGACCAAGGGCTACACGATGTTGCTGTTCAACCCGAACAAGAAGCCGGAAGACGATGGCTGGGTCTGGTCCTATCTGGGGCAGGTGCGCACCGGCGAGGACAACTCCGCCGCTTGTGACGAGGGCGCGGTAATGCCCTGTATCGGCAGCGACGGCGAGTTGAATTTTGTTGCCGGCCAGGGGCCGTTGCCGCAGGTGCAGGTCAAGGTCAGCGGCACCACCTTCCAGGGCCCGGGTAAAATCCGCTCGCTGGCCGCGGCCGATAACCTGACCTACGTCTACGACAGCAAGACCCAGCAGTACACCAGCCAGGAACTGGCGGCGCGGCAGCCATGAATTCGCCGGCGGCATGGGCCGCCGCCGGGCCTCGGCGCGGGACGTGCCCAGGCCTTTGCTCCGCCGGGGACGGCACCGGCGGCAGACGCCGATGCTGACGGTCGAGCCCGTGTTGCACAGGGGCGCGCGCAGTCAGCGCGCCCGGTGGCGCCGCTGCGGTCATGGGGCGCTGTGCTGCTTGAGCCAGCGGCGCAAGCGTCCGCGGGCGTTGGCGTAGGGCGCGGCGGTATTGAGCTGGATCATCCGGCCCAGGGTCCACTTTGCGTACCAGGGGCATTGATAGAGCGCGGCATTGTCACGCTGCCGGATCAGGCTGACGATTCGTTGCTTGGCCGCGTCGAGGCGTTGGCGCTTTTGCGGGTAGGCCATGGCGGCATAGTCGCGGTAGAACTTCTGCGCGAGCGGGCCCAGCTGGTTCCACTTGAAGCCGACAGCCGGAAAGGCCATGGGCAGGCCGGCCAGGTCCTTTTCCAGCCAGTCCAGTACCCGCTCGTTCCAGCCCAGCAGGTAGGCCACCAGCTCGGAGACGCTGATCTGCGTGCCCTTGACGTGGCCTTCCAGGCTGCGTTCGTCGACCCGCGCCGGGGGCACTTGATCCAGCACCCGGCTCAAGGCATTGAAGTGGCTGTCGATGGCCTTGAGCAGTTGTTCCTTGTCCTGGGGAATCGCCATGATCGTTGTTCCTGTGCGGCGAAAGCCCGGAGTGTGCCAGCGATTGGCCGCTGCTGCCTGCGCTGCATCAACGCCTGCCAGGATGGGCTCCGGCATCGGGTATGCTGGCGGCCGATGAACCTGAGCAGAGGCACGCAACATGACTCGCCCGCAGTTGCTGGAAATCGATGTACGCGACCTGGTCACGGCCCGTGAGCTGCACCTGGCCTTGCGCGATGCCTTGGGCTTGCCCCAGTGGTATGGCTGCAACTGGGATGCCTTCTGGGATGCCATTTCCGGGCTGGTGGAGATGCCGCTGCAGTTGCGCATCAGCGGCTGGCACAGCCTCTCCCGACGCTTGCCGGACGATGCGCGGCTGATGGAACAATGCCTGCGGCGCCTGCAGACCCAGTACCCGGCATGGGCTGCGCAACTGCAGTTCGATTGAGGCGCAATGCAAAAAGCCGCGCCCGGGCGATTTACTAATGCCGCGCAATCCTCTATAAATTTTCCCCTCGGCGCCGACCTTTGCGGCGCCACCGGGTGATAACAGGAGGATGCTATGTCACCGTTAAACGTGTAACCGCAACGCTTTGCCCCATCGCCACACCCTCGCTTGAACACCTCGAAACACGCTGGTCCCAGCGCTGGCTGGAAGAGGGCACCTACGCCTTCGATCGCAGTGCCACCCGGGACGCGGTCTACTCCATCGACACACCGCCACCCACGGCCTCGGGCTCGTTGCACGTCGGCCATGTGTTCAGCTACACCCACACCGATATCATCGCGCGCTTCCAACGCATGCGCGGCAAGGCCGTGTTCTATCCCATGGGCTGGGACGACAACGGTTTGCCCACCGAACGCCGGGTCGAGAACTACTACGGCGTGCGCTGCGAGCCCCTGGCGCCTTACCAGCCGCAGTTGCAGCCACCGGCCCGGGTCGCCGAGCGCCGCGCCGACTATGCGCCGGTCAGCCGGCGCAACTTTGTCGAGCTGTGCCACCAGTTGACCGCCGTCGACGAGCAGGCCTTTCGCCGCTTGTTCATACAACTGGGCCTGTCGGTGGACTGGGGCCTGACCTACGCCACCATCGATGAGCGTGCGCAACGGGTCAGCCAGCGCGCCTTGCTGCGCAACTACCGGCGCGGCGAGCTCTACAGCCAGCAGGCGCCCTGCCTGTGGGACCTGACCTTCCAGACCGCCGTGGCCCAGGCCGAGCTGGAGGAGCGGGAGGTGGCCGGGGCCTATCACGACCTGCGCTTTGAAGGCATCGAGGGACCGGACCTGAGCATTGCCACCACCCGTCCCGAATTGCTCGCGGCCTGTGTGGCGCTGGTGGCGCATCCGGACGATCCGCGTTACCAGGGGCGCTTCGGCCAGCACCTGCGCTCGCCGCTGTTCGAGGTCGAGGTGCCGTTGCTGGCCCACGCCCTGGCCGACCCGCAGAAGGGCAGCGGGCTGGCGATGGTCTGTACCTTTGGCGACCTGACCGATGTGCTCTGGTGGCGCGAACTGCAACTGCCGACCCGCTCGATCATCGGCGCGGACGGTCGGCTGCTGGCCCAGGTTCCCGACTGGCTGGCCACTCCGGCCGCGCGCCAGGCCTATCAAGCGCTGGCCGGGCGCAGCCTGCCCCAGGCGCGCAAGACGTTGCTGGCGTTGTTGCGCGAATGCGGCGCCTTGCTGGGCGAGCCACGGCCGATCCGTCACGGGGTGAAGTTTTTCGAGAAGGGCGACCAGCCCCTGGAGATCGTCGCCACGCGCCAGTGGTACCTGCGCAACGGTGGGCGCAGCGCTGAACTGCGCCAGCAGTTGCTCGGTCGCGGCCAGGCCCTGGAGTGGCATCCGCCGTTCATGCGCAGCCGCTACGAGCATTGGGTCGGCGGCCTCAATGGCGACTGGCTGATCAGCCGCCAGCGGGTGTTCGGCGTGCCGCTTCCGTTCTGGTATCCCCTGGATGCCCAGGGCGAAGCGGACTACGACAGGCCGATCCTGGCAGATGAAGCCTCGCTGCCGGTGGACCCGACCCTGGACACGCCAGCGGGCTACCGCCCCGAGCAACGCGGCCAGCCCCATGGCTTTATCGGCGAGCGGGACATCATGGACACCTGGGCCACCAGCTCCCTGACCCCGCAGATCGCCGCCGGCTGGGAGGAGGACCACGACCTGTTTGCCCGGGTCTACCCCATGGACCTGCGCCCCCAGGGCCACGACATCATCCGCACCTGGCTGTTCTCGACCCTGGTGCGCAGCCACTTCGAGGCGGCCGCGGTGCCCTGGAAGCATGTGGCGCTGTCGGGCTGGATCCTCGATCCGGACCGCAAGAAGATGTCCAAGTCCCGTGGCAATGTGGTCACGCCCCAGGGCTTGCTGGAGCAATACGGCAGCGATGCCGTGCGCTATTGGGCGGCCCTCGGGCGCCCGGGCAGCGACACCGCCTTCGAAGAGCAGCAGATGAAGATCGGCCGGCGCCTGGCGCTGAAGTTGTTCAACCTGTCGAAGCTGGTATTCGGCGTGCCGGGCGACCCGCAGGGACCGGTCGAGCAGCGGCTGGACCAGGCCATGCTGCAACGCCTGGGAGCGGTCACCGCCGCCGCCGAGGCGGCGCTGGAGGGCTACGACTACAGCAGCGCGCTGATTGGCATCGAGGGCTTCTTCTGGTGGTTCTGCGATGACTATGTCGAGCTGGTCAAACGCCGCGCCTATCGCCCCGAGGGCCACTCGGCGCGCAACGCCCTGGCGGCGGCCTTGAGTGTCCTGCAACGTTTGTTCGCGCCGTTTCTGCCCTTTGTCTGTGAGGAGGTCTGGCGTTGCTGGCAGCCGGGTTCGGTGCACCGGGCCCCGTGGCCCGAGGCGCAGGTGGCCGAGGACTATGTCGAGCCGTTGCTGGAGGCGGTCAGTGCCGCGCTGGCGGCCATTCGCAAGGCCAAGTCCGATGCCCGGCAGTCGATGAAGGCCGCAGTGGCGCGCGTTGAGCTGGTGCAGCACGCGCCGCTGCTGGAGTCCCTGCAATGGGCCCGTCAGGACCTGATCGAGGCGGGGCAGGTGGCCAGCCTGGTGTTCATCGAAGGCGCGCAGCCTCAGGTGCGGGTCTGGTTGCAGGATTGATCGGCTCCACCTCGGCGCCCCCATGAAGCGTCAGCTGCGTGGGGGCGCCTCGGCAGGATGAATCTTGTCGTGATCTGAGCGGCAAGCGGTTTATGCTTCCCGGGCGCAGTAGGTCGCAGCCCATGGAGAAGCCGGTGAGCATCAAAGACAGTCCCGAGGATTATCAGGACCTGAAGCGGGCGGTCAGCCTGCTGGAATCCCCTTCATTGACCGCGCGCCTGTCCGGCCTGCTCGGCTCGCCGATTGAAAGCGCGGTCAAGGCCTTGCCCAATTGGGTGTCCGCAAAGATCAACGGCGCGGTGGTGGCTGCGCTGCATACCTCGGCCGATGCCGCGCTGTGGAGCCTGGAGAACACCCCGAAAAAACAGGCCTCGACGCTCTTGCACAAAGTCTATGCCGCCACTTCCGGCGCGGTGGGCGGCGCTTTCGGGTTTGTCGCGCTGTTCGTCGAGCTGCCCATTTCCACCACCATCATGATGCGCTCGGTGGCCGATGTGGCCCGCAGCGAAGGCTTCGACCTGGAGGACTTCGCCACCAAGCAGGCGTGCATCGAAGTGTTCGCCATGGGCGGCAACAGCCAGGCCGACGACGCCACCGAGACCGGCTATTACATCACCCGCAGCTTCACCACCCAGGCCATGCAGCAATTGTCCAAGGAGCTGGCGGCCATTGCCGCCCGGCAAGGCGCCGGGGCGGCCGGCAGGCTGTCTCCGGGGCAGGTGGGCAAGTGGCTGGCGCTGTTGATCGAGAAGGTCGCCAGCCGTTACGGCGTGACCATTTCCAGCAAGTTCGCGGCCCAGGCAGTGCCGGTGATCGGCGCCTTTACCGGCGCCACCATCAATGCGCTGTTCACCGACTTCTATCAGGACATGGCCCGCGGGCACTTCATCGTCAAGCGCCTGGAGCACAAGTACGGCTTTGAGCCGATCAAGGGCGAGTATGCGCTCATCCTGGGCAAGCGCTTGGCAGGCTAGGGCGGGTGTCGATATGAGCGACTTTCCGGTTATCCGTACCCCACGCCTGATCCTCAGGGAACTGTGCCCGGCCGATGTCCCGGCGTTGTTCGCGATTCACAGCGATGCCGAGGCCATGCAGTGGTTCGGCACCGACCCCATCACGGATGACCGGCAGGCCGAGCAATTGCTGGCACTGTTCGCCGGTTGGCGGAGCTTGCCCAACCCGGGCGTTCGCTGGGGCATCGAGCGCCAGTCCGATCCCGGCCTGCTGGGCACCTGTGGCCTGTTCAAATGGAACCGCCAGTGGCGCAGCTGCGCCATCGGTTTCGAGCTGGCGCGTGCAGCGCAAGGGCAGGGGGTGATGACCGAGGCGCTGGAGGCCATCCTCGACTGGGGCTTTGCCCGCATGGCGTTGAATCGGATCGAGGCCCAGGTGCACCCGCAGAACCTGGCGAGCCTTAGGTTGCTGGAGCGGATGGTGTTTGTTCGCGAAGGGCTTTCCCGCCAGGCGGGGTATTGGCTGGGAGCTCATCATGATCTGGTGCAGTACGGCTTGTTGAGGGCCGATTGGTCCAGCCCGGCGCCGCTCGCCGCGCATGTTGTGTAACTGCGTGGCGTGACAATCAAGCCGGTGCTGGCACCTTCAGCGGTGGCCCGGCGTCGCTACATCGCTGTCCTCGACGGGCTCCAGGTGGTGGTAGGAGGGAAAGACCTTCCGCTGGCTGATCTGCAAGCCTGTTGGTGGTGCGAGCCCTTGGGTTTTACTGGAGTCCCAGGTCCGACGTTCGCCGCAATAGGTATGCACCACTTCCGAGCTGTCCCAGAACAAGCGCTCCAGCAGGGCTTCGTATTCGGCCAGCCACGAATCCTCGAAGTCATAACTGCCTTTGGGGGCGCAGGCGAAGTGCAGCATATGCCCGTAGTAGCAATGCCCCCGGCTGTGGGGCAGGAGGCTGAAAAGCGCCCTGGTGATCTGCGCCCCGGTCACTGGCAGGCTGTGCAGAACCGCGCGATTGTGCGCTTCGGCGGCCGGCGAAGGGTCAAGGCAGTGGATGTATCCGTACAGGTTGCCGCTCATGGGCTCAGTGGCCTCTGTTGTCGGTGGGTTGGCGGCATCCGTTGTCGCGGGCCAGCCGATTGATCGCTTGCACCCCCGCGCGCATCTTTTCCACGGCGGAGGCATTGGCCGAGTGGATATGAATCTGCGGCGGACAGAACCCCTGCAGCGCCACCGCTTCTTCGATCCACAGGATCACGTCGTAACCGGTGCCGCGCGCGTCATCTCCGAGGTCGTGGTCGAGGCTGATCTGTTCGACGCCGCCGTCTTTGAGCAGCGCGATGACTTCGTCCGGCCAGTAGGTGCGAATCCAGCCGGGCGGGGTCTGGCGTTCGTCGTCGAGGTAGATTTTCATGGGCCTGTTTACTCTTTCAAATGCAGTTCAAGCATCGGCGTCGTTCGCGATGACATGATCGCGTTGGTCAACGCCTGCTCATCGCAACCTGCGCCGGAGCGCTAGCAGGAGCGCGGCAGCGGATCACCCAGTAAGCCCCCTGGGGGCAGAGCTCGCAGGACTGAATGACAAAACGCTCGGGCTTTCCATCGTTGATCATGCCGTCATGCATGGCGAGCACCAGGGCACAGGCTTGTTGGGCTGAAAGCATCGCTGGGGGCTTTACGTTGAGGGGGCGGATGAATTTTCGACCCGTTGTATAACCCGATAGTGCGCAAGAAGCCATTACCCCGCTCAAGGTGGCGCAGGTTTTTTCCAGCAGTGGATTAGTCCGCCGCAGTTGTGTAGAAACGCTCCATTATTCAATCCGGCACCCGCTGCCAACCCAGGTGGAACCCAATGCGGCCTAATGCCGAACTCCGATTGTTTGCACTGCCGGCATGCGCCGGTCTGGTCTATGCCGTGACCAAGGGCCTGATCAAGGGCTGGAATGGTACGCAGCTGTTTTCCGGGTTTCTGTTTGGCAGCGTGATTGCCATGGTCCTGGGCATTCCCCTGTTGCTGTGGATGGACCGGCGCTGGCCGCAAGCCAGGACGCGCTACCTGTGGCTTGGCCTGATCCTGAGTCTGGTCGCTACCTTGCTGGTGCGCACCTCGTGGACGCAGTTGTTGCTGTTGCCGCTGGCCGGCGGGTTGCTCCTGGGCGGTCTGTACAGCCTGCTGATCCGCGGTATCGAGCAACTGTCTGTGCCGCTTCATGGGCGGGCGCGGCAAGGGTGGCGGGTTCTGGCCGTGCCGCTGTCAGGGGCGCTGACCCTGGGCGGGGTGGCGGTGACGCTCTATCCGAAGGGGGAGCAAAGCCTGGCGGTTTTCTCGCTCGGGGCGCTGATCGGCGCGTGGCTCTCGATGCTGGTCAGCTGGCCGATGCTGTGGCTGGTGGACCGTTTCCTTGCCACCGGCTGGCGCCATGTAATCGGTGGCGGGCTCAGTGGCCTGTTGATCTGGCTGCTGTCCGGGGCCCCGGGATTGTTCGCCGGATCACTGAAGGGGGCCTCGGGGCTGGACTACTGGGTCCCCTTGTTCAACCGGGGGATCTTTCCGTTCCTGCTGCTCGGGCTGCTGGCCGGGGTGCTGTTCTCGCTGCTCAACGGCATGGGCCCGCGGCGCCCCGTGGCCGCTGGCGAGTAATCCGCCGGCCCAGCGCCATTGACCCTCTTTATGCAAGGATCTGCTCGATGAACCTCAGCCCCATCACCCATGTCAGCTTCGACGCCGAAATGCTCTGCCTCGGCTGGGCCGATGGCCTGCACCTGCGGCAGCCGTTGAGTCGCTACCGATTCCTGCAAGAGGCCACGCCCGAGCAGCGGGTGGACTTTCAGATCGAGCACCGAGGGCGTCGGGTGTCCTGGCCGCAGTTGGCAGAGTCGGGTGTCAGCGTCGAGGCCATCGATTGGATTTGGGAGCACCTGTGCAATGAGTCCATGGCGCGCTTGCAGGCCGTGGAGTGGCAGCTCGACCGGTTGTCGGCGGACGATCAAGCCATCGTCGCGCTCTGGCGCCTGGAGGCGGACGGTTACAACGGCGGCTTCCTGCAGTTCTTCTGCAATTGGGGCGAGCAGACCTGTGAGCTGGCGCTGGACACCCTGGCGGCCATCGGTGCGCGCAACACCCGCAGGCTGGTCAGCCGCCAGCGGCAGTTGCTCGGACCTCTTGAACATCACCCGCCACTGCAGCGGTTGTGGGACCTTCCCGAGCTGCTGAGCGACGAGCAGCATGAGTTGATCAGCGGCGAGCTGGACGAGCAGCTGTGGTCGGCGATGGAGGAGGTGCCGGCGTTGGCGGTGAAGTATTTTTACCTTGGTTGATGCTCGCTGCGCTGTGTTCTAATGCCGCGCCTCGTACCGGCAAATGGACTTTATCCCGTGTCTGAACCCCGTATTCGCGCGCTCGCGCTGTGTGTCTTCCACCACCAGGGCAAGATCCTGGTCAATCAGTTCGTTGATGCCGACACGCAACAGACGCTGTTCCGGCCGCTGGGCGGCGGTATCGATTTCGGCGAGCACAGTGCCCGGGCGATTGTCCGCGAGGTGCAGGAGGAATTGGGACAGTCGATCAGCAACCTGCGCCTGATCGGCACCCTGGAAAGCCTGTTCACGTTCGCCGGCAAACCCGGCCATGAAATCGTCCAGGTCTACGACGCCCGCTTCGACGATCCGAGGGTTTACCAGCGCGCCCATCTCGATGCCCGGGAAAGCGACGGCGCCCCGTTCGTTGCCCGCTGGCATGACAGCCGCAGCTTTAGCGAAGGCTCGCCGCTGGTTCCCCAGGGGCTGGGCGAGTTGCTGAAGAACGCCGGGTTGCTCGACTGAGCCAAAACAGGCTCGCTTGCCCTGTGGCGCCTGCTCCTGGCCTGGCGCCACGAAACACCTCGCAATGCATCCCCGGGCTGATTGGCCACGGCCTATGTCATTCGGCAGATGTGCGCGCGTACCCGCTTCTCGATACTCGAGCCTCCCTGGCACAGCCCGCCGTGATCACGACTGGCGGGTTGGCCGTTGTTCGAGTAGTGGAGTGATGCATGCGTAAATTGACCCTTCTGAGTACCAGCCTGCTGTTGTCTGCCCTGGCCGTTTCCACGGCCCAGGCCTTCGAGGCCGGCGACATTATTGTCCGTGCCGGCGCGGTGACGGTGGACCCGCGCGAGAGCAGCTCCAGTGTCAAGGTCGATCGCGGCGCCCTGGCCGGCACCAGCCTGGGCGGCAAGGCCAGCCTGGGCAGCGATACCCAATTGGGCCTGAACTTCGCCTACATGCTGACCAACCATCTGGCGGTGGAACTGCTGGCGGCGACCCCCTTTGAACACAACGTGAGCCTCAGCGGCACCGCCGGCGGTATCGCCGATGGCAAGCTTGGCTCCCTCAAGCACCTGCCACCGACCCTGAGCCTGCTGTACTACCCGATGCACAGCAAATCGGCGTTCCAGCCCTATGTGGGGGCGGGGCTCAACTACACCTGGATCTACGATGAAAAGGTCGGCAGCCGGGCTTCCGCCGCCGGTTTCGACAACTTCCGCGCCGGCAATTCCTGGGGCTGGGCGGCACAAGTGGGCATGGACTACATGCTCAGCGACCGGCTGATGCTCAATGCGCAGATGCGCTACATCGACATCAACACCGATGCCTATGTGAACAACAGCCAGCTCGGGGTGCGCTCCAAGGTCAACGTGGATGTCGACCCGTTCGTGTACATGGTGGGGTTGGGCTACAAGTTCTAGGTGATCAGCCGGGGCGCTGCGTCGAGGTCCAGCGTCCCTGGCCCGGTGAGCATTTTTCGAGGGAATGTTTTGGTGGCGCCATGGTCGACTCGATATGGCCCTCTCATGACCCGTCGCTTGTCGCCGACGTGCCCATGCGCCGGCCACGGTGCGCGGCTCTGTCGCTTGAAGGCTCAGGGCTGGCGTTGACCCAGGGTCCATGACTTGTTGGAAGAGTCGATCATGCACTTCATTGCAAGGCTTACCTGCTACGGTTTGATGCTCTACATCGCCCAGCTCCTGGCCGCCGAGCCGCAACCTGCGGTCCAGGAAGTCGCCAAGAACAAGGCTCAGGTCCTGGAGCAGAAGGTCGCGGACAAAGAGAGTCCCAAGGCCGAGCCCCAGGCGGCCCCCATCACCAGGACGGAAGTCCAGGCTGTGGATCCCGCCGGACAGGCACCGGTGGACGATGCCATCACCTGTCTGTCGCGGACCCTGTATTGGGAAGCCAAAGGAGGGGAGTCTGCCGATATGGAAGCGGTGGCCGATGTGGTCCTGAACCGCCTGGGTCATGAGGGTTTTCCGTCTACCCTGTGCGAAGTGGTCAAGCAAGGCTCGGAAAAAAGTCCCTGCCAGTTCTCCTGGTGGTGCGATGGCCGTCCCGACCAGGTGCAAGAGGAGGGGCGTTATAGCCTGGCCAAGGAGATTGCGCGCAAGGCGCTGAATCAGCAGCTCAAGGACCGCACCGGCGGCGCCCTGTACTTTCACGACCGCAGCGTTTCACCGCAGTGGGCCAAGAGCTACATCAAGACCACTGAAATCGGCAATTTCCTGTTCTACAAACCCAAGGACCTGGCGGCGCGCTAGCGGCGCCGGGCGCGGTGGTATTCAGTTTGTCGGACGGTGCTGACGCAGCCAGCGCTTGCCCAGGGGCGTCAGCCGGTGTCGGATGGATTGGCTGAAGCGTTTTCGAGAAACCTGATGCAGCAGGGTTTCGCACAGCTCGCGATCCAGTGGAAAGCCTGCCTCCAGCCATGTCACGGCACGTTGCGCCCAGTATTCCGAGTCGGACTCCAGGGCGGTCAGCAGCAACTGGCGCAGCTCGACCGCCTGGGGCAGCGGGTGCTTGATATCCAGCTCGGCCAGGGCGCCGGGCAGGTTGGCCGCTACCGACTCATAGGGGCTTTCCAGCAGCGGCAGTAGCCATACGTAGCACCAGTGCTGGCTCATCTGTTGGGCAATCCTTCAGGTCAGGGGCACGGCTGCGCCCGGGGTCAGGGCAGTTGCGGGTAGTGATCGGTGATGGCATGCCAGCTGGCCTTCATTGCCACGCAGTGGTGCTTCTGCTTGGGCGCTGTGAAGGGCGTATCCAGGGTGGCGATGGCGATTGAAATCCACTCGGCGTATTCGCCTCGGGCATCTTGCCAGAACAGTGATGAGCCACAGTGGCAGCAGAACTGGCGCAGCACGCCAGGGGAGGACTCATAGCCCTTGAGGGCGGCGCCGGAGTCGCTGACGTGCAGATTCGCGCGCGGCGTGCTGGCGTAGGAGGCAAAGGCCGCGGCGTGGCCTTTCTGGCACTTGCGGCAGTGGCAGTGGGCGACGGCTTTCAACGCGCCGGATACTTGATAAGTCACCGCGCCGCACAGGCAGCTGCCTTGATGGGGGATTTGCATGCTGAGGGTTTCCAGAGTGTCGGGGCCGGCGCTGCTACAACCTGTTCGGTCGGGGGCTCAAGCTGGTGCCGGGCTATCAAGTCGAAGCCCGGAGGATGTACAACTGCGCGCTGATGCTCAAGTGGGCAGTGCCGGTTTGCAAGGCATTTGCTGTTGCATCATTGAGCGAGGGTAGGAGGTGCCGGGCGATGGACAACCCCTGAGGCCAGGGATCCGCCGCTTGGCGATTGCGCAGCATTTCGAGGGAAGAAGCATGATGCAGGCACTGGAAAACAGGGTTCCGCCACCGCTGGTCGCGCTGGCGTTCGGCGGGCTGATGGGCGGCGCATCGCTAGGGCTGCCGGGACTTGACCTGGCCTGGAGCACACGCCTGTTGTTGGCGCTGCCTGTGGTCGGGGCGGGGCTGCTGTTCGTCCTGGCGGGCGGAATCTCGTTCCGGCGTGCCCGGACCACGGTCAACCCCTTGAAACCCGAAGCGGCCTCAGCGTTGGTCACGTCGGGCATCTACCGCTACACCCGCAACCCGATGTATGTCGGCTTTGCCCTGTGGTTGCTGGCCTGGGGGCTGTACCTGGCCTCGCCCCTGGTGCTGCCGGGCGTCCTGGGCTTTGTCCTGTACATGAACCGTTTGCAGATCGCTCCCGAAGAACGGGCGCTCGAGCAGTTGTTTGGCGCTGATTTTGCGGACTATCGACAGCGCGTGCGGCGCTGGCTGTGAGCCTCGGCTGGGACCGAATGGCGGTGGCGACTTTCTTCCTCGCCAATTCCTCGGTGTTTTCAGGCTTGGGGTTGATCCTGTGCTCGATCTTCAAGATCAGCCAGGCAACTCACTCAAGGACATACATCATGAATCAGCAAAACCGCGACAACCGGGCCAATCAACTGAACCCTAACAACCCTGCCTACCGGAGTTCACGGGGGGAAGGCAGTGCGGTTACGGGCAGTGGGAAACGCCCCCGGGATGCCCGAGGGGATATCCAGAACTCCAACAAGGGCACCCCAGGTACCAACCCCATCTATGACAAAGGCCAGGGCAATCGTGGCAAGCAACTGAATCCCAACCAGTCACCGTCGAAACCTCAATGACCAAGGCTTTGGGGCCGGAGTTATGCCGGCCCTTTCCTTCAGGGCAGGGGATGACCCAGAACCATGAGCGCTTTGCGGTACTCCTGCGGATAGGTGGAGAATACTTCGCCGATCAGTTGCGCAGGCAGCCCCAGCCGTAGCATCTCTTTCTGCAGAAAACGTGTTGTCTCGGCGAAGTGCAGCATTTGCCGCAGGGCATCGATTTCACTCCCTCCCTGGTAATCGGCTATGCCTTGCAAGGCGGCAGCCCTTATCGCGACTGCCTCGGCGAGTGAGCGCACGCTGGTGAGGTTAGGCCGGCCTTTGCCGCCGTTGATCCAATCACGCAGCAGGCGCTGTTTGGAGGTGATGTCCCGGACTTTGCCCTGATGGTACTCATGCTGTGCCCAGAGTTCGCCAAGGGCTGCTGTGTCAGAACATCCCGCTAGCCGGCCGAAATGTTTAATACAGTCGTCGAGGGGGTTGCTCCACTCCGATGGGGTAGACGTCAGTCTTGGCAGCCAGCGTACCAGTGGCTGGGAATCCTCCATGCTGCTCAACTGCATCAGATCCCCGTTCAACACCACGGCATCGGCGGTCAGCCAGGCTGCAAAACGCAGCAATGTGGCGACGCAATCCGCCAGTCTCGTATGCATAAAGTCGGCATGACTGGTCAGCGCCTGATCGTCGAGTTTGCTTGCCAGCAATGCCTTGATCCGCGCCCTTGAACTCGGCGTGCCCAGGTCTTCGGCCAAGGTGGAGTCGGCCAGCAGTGCCAGTTTTGCCGCGCCGCTTGAGGCGCAAGGCAGCAGCTTGCACGCCAGGTGCCACTCTGTCTCGAGTTTGTCTTTCCAATAGTCCACACATTGTTTGCTGTTGAAGAGCGGGCTTCCCATCAAACCCGACCATTCAGCGTAGGGGCGCCATAGCGCATCCTTGTGCCGAATCTCTTGCTGCAGTTGTGTCAGCGCGGGACGGCCTTGCAGCATCTTTTCCAGTTTGAGCTTCTGGGTTGGGCGCATGTCCCTTATGAGCTGACAGCCAGTAAACCATTTACTGAAGGTTTTCCAGGTCAGCCAGCCAGGCCGATGCGCCTGTTCATACAGATTCCGTTGCAAGGTCGACATGTGGAGCAGGTCGAAGACGGTGGTCAGGGGCAGGAAGTACAGACAGCCCTGATAGTGGGGAACCAGGGCCTCTTGATCGGCGATTGGCAGGTTGGAATCCATTCCTCGCTCCTGATGACGCTGGGCAGTCCTATTGGTGCATCATCTTACGCCGCTTTGCACCGTGGAGCGGCCCGGCACAGTACTGGTCCGTATCAAGCCGCCACTTGCGCCTGAATCTGCAACTGGCCATCCACGTCTTGAACCAGGCCACTGGCGACGAACAAGGGGAGCAGCCGTTTGTGCAGCTCGGGTTCGACGAACTCTTTCACGGTCGTCAGGTCGAGGTCGCCGCTGCTGGGCAGTTCGGCCTTGGTGAAGGACAGCCAGGCCTTCTTCAGGGCCAGCAGCACGTCGCTGCCGGCGGTGGTGGCGAAGCGGCGGTTGGCTACCTTGCCGGCAAAGTTGAAGCTGTGCGGGTGCTCGTAGCCTGTTTCGTCACCCTGGCTGGCGACGCAGCGGCCACAGGTGCAGGGGCCGTCGGCGAAGGCGGCGCGCAGGTAGCTGTTGAAGTCGACGATGGGCTTGAGGGCCAGGCGCTTGTCGACTTCGAACAGGTCACCGGTCATTTTTGCTTCACTGCTCAAGGTCAGGTTCCTCAGGGTCGGGCGGTGTATTTCCAAGGGGCGCACCATACCAGCCGGATCGGCGCACGGGTACTTTTCTGGCGTTGTCCGTTGCCGCTGGCGAGGCTGCGATCGACCGGGATTGCCTGCGTTCCTGGCATGCCTGTCCCTGGCCGGCACCGGCTTTGCCCGGCATCTGTTGGTCGGTCCAGGTCGGCCGAAGAGGCCTGCGCCGCACCGGCGGATCATTCCCCGCTCAGCGCCAGGTAGCCGCGGATGGCGCGCATGACCCGGTGCTCCAGGTTCAGGGCATCGGTTTCACCTCGCTCACCCGCGGCGTCAATCATGCCGTGGGTCAGGGCGAACAGGTCATGGGCCACCGTGGTCACGTCATCGAGCACCCATGGCGCATCGGCCAGTTGCAAGGCCTCGACCAGGGCTTGATGAATGACCTGGGCCACTCGCTGATGGCGCTCCTGCAACGGCAGCCGCCGTTCCTCGAAATCGATGACCCGGGCCAGTTCCGGCCGGCGCAACTGGTGGGCCACCGCGGCCTGGACCATGGCGCGGATGCGCTCCAGGGCGCCGCTGAGATCGCTGGCCGCCTGGATGTCGCGCAGCAGTTGCGCGGTCTCGCGCTCGATCAGAGCCACGGTCAGGGCATCACGATTGGGAAAGTACTGATACAGCGAGCCGATGCTGACCCCGGCCCGTTGCGCCACGGCATTGGTGGAGCAGGCAGTGAGCCCCTGGGTTTCCAGAATGCGAGCAGCGGCTTCCAGAATGGCCTCGACGGTGTGCGCCGAACGACGCTGACTCGGGGCTTTACGCGGGTTCAAGGGGGGAGCGACAGGGTGTTTTGACATGGCGCCAATGCGAGTTTGAAAGGTGAGTGATGACTCGTATTCTGCTGGGGCAAATCCTATCTCTCAACCCTTTGTTCGTCAGGAGTCAACACTATGTCTGTCGCCGTGCTCAGCGTATTCATGCTGGTCAAGACCACCCCGGAGTGGCTGGGATTCTCCGTCGAGGAGCGCTTTCATCTGATGCGTACCCAGATGGAGCCGATTCTGCAGAAGCACTCGGCAGAGGTGTCCATGCGCTTTTTCGATATCGAGTTCTATTCGGCCCGGGTCACCGATC
This sequence comes from Pseudomonas sp. Os17, assembly GCF_001547895.1. NCBI lineage: Bacteria > Pseudomonadati > Pseudomonadota > Gammaproteobacteria > Pseudomonadales > Pseudomonadaceae > Pseudomonas > Pseudomonas sp. Os17. The sequence continues at coordinate 2,630,410 of NZ_AP014627.1, forward strand.
TCTGGTGGTGGCAGGCCAGCAGCCATCACGCCTATGAGCTGTTGGTGGAAGAACTGCGGGAAACGCCGTTCTGGGATCGCTACTTCTCGATAGTGGAAATTCTTCCCGGCGTAGAGAACGCCTATGCCAAGAACTATGACCAGCGGCCGTTGCTGGCCTCCTGAGGCGCCTGTCGCATCGTTCCATGCACCCTCCCGGCTGGCCGGGAGGGTGTTTGCCGTCTACCGCGTTGCCGACACCTTCAGCCGCTGGCGGCTACAGCGCCGGGCGTGGCAGTTGCAGCCATTCCTGCACCGCCGGGTGCTGCCATTGGCGGCGGGCATAGTCCACCAGGCGCGCCGGCATCGGGTCACCGTTGAGAATCAGCCGGTTGAGCATCAGCGCCAGGTCGACATCGGCAATCGACCACTGGCCGAACAGACAGTCACGACCCTGCGCCAACAGCGCTTGCGCCGTATCGATCAGCTTGGCCACCGCCGCTTGGGCGGGTGGCGACAGAGGTTCGCCCTTGCAGCCATAGAACACCACCAGGGTCGAGCGCTCCTGGCGGATCGGCAGCAAATCGCTACGCAGCCAGGCCTGGACCTGGCGGGCCTTGGCTCGCTGTTGTCGATCTTGGGGATAGACGGGTATTTCGGGGAACAGCTCCTCCAGGTATTCGGTGATGGCCGAGGATTCGGACAGGGCAAAGCCGTCATGCACCAGGGTCGGCACCCGCTGGGTCTGGGACAGCCGGGCATAGTCCGGGGCGCGATTCTCACCGGCATCGAGGTCAAGGGGGATGAGTTCGAAGTCGATGCCTTTTTCCCGCAACGCCACGAACACTGACAGGGCATAGGGGCTGGTGAACTGGGCATCGACGTACAGGCGTGGACGGGCGTCGGTCACGGCGGGATCTCCAATGGGGGAACGGACACGCTAAGAGATCCCGGGCGATAAATAAAATGCGCGATTTTTATCCGTGCATTCCCTTCTGGAATACTGAGCCGGCCAAGCACAATCCAGGGAGCACAGGATGCCTTTATTCGAAACCCCGCGCCTGATCGGGCGTCCTCTGACCCGGGACGATTTACCCGCACTGACCGCGATTCTCAGTGATCCCCTGGTGATGCAGTACTCCCTGCGCGGGGTCTGCGACGAGCAGGCCACCGGCCAGTTCATCGACTGGTGTCTGGAGTGCTATGCCGAACGGGGCACGGGCCCCTGGGCCCTGGTGGAGAAGTCCAGTGGCGAGTTGGCAGGGTTCTGCGGCGTCAGTCCGGAACAGGTGGGCGAGGTGCAAGAGCTCAACCTGGGGTATCGCCTGGCCACGCGCTTCTGGAATCGGGGGCTGGCGGTGGAGGCGGCCCGGGGTGTGCTGCGGTGGGTCTTTTGCCAGTGGCCTTTGGCATCCGTCGTGGTGATCATCGAGCCGGACCACGGCGCCTCCCTGCGGGTAGCGCAGAAGGCCGGCTTCAGCGCGTTCCGCGAGATCGAGTTTCATCAACGACCGGTGCGCCTGTACCGCATGACTGGCCAGCAGTGGCAGGCACTTTGCCTTGATCGATAAGGCAATCTGCTGGCCCCGCACTGGCCGAGGTATCGGCAAAATCACTTTATTTTCAGGTGGTTAGGTGACCGATAAATGCGCCATGTGTTGATAACGCTGACTTCCTGCGCCCTGCTGGGCGGGGCCGGGATGGCCCAGGCCAGAGAGCTGCAGGCCAATGACCGTTATGTTTGCAGTTGGGGCGCTGGCACTGCTGCCCGGGCTCAGGAGCTGAAGTTGTCCGGGGTGTCGCTGTACGCGGCGCGGCAGAAGATCCAGACCTACAAGTTCAGCAAGGGCTGGATGCGCATGATGGCCCTGGGGATCACCGAGCAGACCTACGACAGTGCCTCGCGGATCAGGCCCGAGGCCCTGCGCAAAAGCTTCTACGAGGATTGCGTGCGTTACAAGCTGGCCCGGCGCTAGGGTCACGCAGGCGCTCGGGGATGGGCGAGCGAGAGCGGGAAGATGCTTCTGATCCGTATTTTTCTCGCGTATCTGCGTCTGTTATCAGAACAGCCGAGGTTTGAAAATGGCGCGCCCGTCCGGCCTCCCGGCTGGAAACCGGGCTCGCTGCACCGCACACCTACTGTTCAGGAGGCCTGATGACTAAGATGGCGTTTTTCTTGTTTGGATTTTTAGCCTTGACCATCGCAATCGGTGCGCTTGCCACTATCTCTCCGACCTAGACCCCAAGCCGTTTGCAGCACCCGTCGCCAGGTAAGGCGCAAGCAGTGGCAGGCCTCTTGAGCCTGCCACTGTCGTTTCTGTCACTTGGCCCAACGCTTTGCCCCGGCCACGCAGAGGATCACCGCCAGAGTGACCCCGAGCATGCCCAGGCTGACCTGTTCGTGCAGCAGGCCGGCGGCCAGGGCCAGACCGAAGAACGGCTGCAGCAACTGCAGCTGGCCGACGGCGGCGATCCCGCCTTGAGCCAGGCCGCGGTACCAGAAGACAAACCCGATCAGCATGCTGAACAGCGAGACGTAGCCCAGGCTGAACCATGCCGGCAGGCTGATGCCGCCGAAGTCGGGCGGGGCGCTGAACAGGGTCAGCGCGGTCATGATCGGCAATGACAGCACCAGGGCCCAGCAGATCACCTGCCAGCCGCCCAGGGTCCGCGACAGCTTGGCGCCTTCGGCATAGCCCAGGCCGCAGACCAGCACCGCCAGGAGCATCAGCGCATCGCCCCGCGGCGAGGCCGTGAGGCCCTGGGACAGGGCGTAGCCCACCACCAGCAGGCTGCCCAGCAGGGAAAACAGCCAGAACACCGGGCGCGGTCGCTCGCCGCCACGCAACACTCCAAACACGGCGGTGGCCAGAGGCAGCAGGCCAAGAAACACGATGGAGTGGGCCGAGGTCACGTATTGCAGGGCCAGGGCGGTCAGCAGCGGAAAGCCCAGGACCACCCCCAGGGCGACGATACCCAGGGGCAGCAGTTGCCCCGGGCTCGGGCGCCTTTCCTTGAACAGCAGCAGGAGACACAGGGCCAGAACCCCGGCGAGGCTGGCGCGGACCACGGTGAGGAACAACGGCTCGAACTCCAGCACCGCGACCCGGGTTGCCGGCAGCGAGCCGCTGAAGATCAGCACCCCGATAAAGCCGTTGAGCCAGCCGCTGGCGGAGGATTGCAGGGCGGGTGATTGCAGGTTCGATGTTCGTGCCATTGAGGGAGTGCTCATCAGATGAGGGGCCGCGGCGGCGGAGCTTGTGTCGAAGGCATCCTAGGATCGAAGATCAGCACAATCAAAAAATTGTCATGGATACAGCGCCCTATGGCCCGTGCTCGCTACAAGCAACTGGTGGATGCCTTTGCCGCCGACATCCGCGCCGGGGTACTGGCCCCGGGCACTCGCCTGCCCACCCATCGCCAACTGGCGGCGCGGGAGGGGCTGGCGCTGGTCACCGCGTCCCGGGTCTATGCCGAGCTGGAAGCCATGGGCCTGGTCAGCGGCGAAGCCGGACGCGGCACCTATGTTCGGGAAACCGCCCTGCCTCCAGGGCAGGGGGTGGATCAGCCGGTCGCCACGCCGGGCACGCTGGACCTGAACTTCAACTACCCGGCGCTGCCCGGGCAGGCGGAGTTGCTGCGCAACGCCTTGCGCCAGTTGGCCTTGGCTGGCGATCTGGAAGCCTTGCTGCGCTACCAGCCGCACGCCGGGCGCGCCCATGAACGGGCGACGCTGGCCCGCTACCTGGCCGGTTGCGGGCTGACGGTTGCGGGCGAGCAGGTGTTGATGGTCAGTGGCGCCCAGCACGGCCTGGCGACCACGGTGATGGCGCTGCTCAAGCCCGGCGACGTGGTGGCGGTGGATGCCTTGACCTACCCCGGGTTCAAGGTGGTGGCCGAGGCCCATGGGCTGGAGCTGGTGGCCATTCCCCTGGGCGACCAGGGCCCGGACCTCGACGGTCTTCAAGCGCTGTGCCGACGGCGGCGGGTGCGCGCGGTGTATGCCATGCCCACCCTGCACAACCCCATGGGCTGGGTGCTGGACCTGGCCTGGCGCCAGCGGCTGGTGGCGCTTGCCCGGGCCCATGGGCTGCTGATCATCGAAGACGCCGCCTACGCCTTCCTGGCGCCCAGCCCGCCGCCGCCCCTGGCCGCCCTGGCGCCGGATCTCACGGTGTACGTCTCGGGGTTTTCGAAGAACGTGGCCACCGGCCTGCGGGTCGGTTACGTGGTGGCGCCCCTGCAGTGGGTGCCGCCGATCGAGCGCGCGATCCGTGCCACCACCTGGAACACTCCGGGGGTGATGACTGCCCTGGCCTGCGCCTGGATCGAGGATGGCACCGTGGCGCGGCTGGAGCAGGAAAAACGCGAGGATGCCAGGGCCCGTCAGGCCCTGGCTCGGGAGGTCATGACCGGGCTGGCCTACGTCAGCCATCCGAACGCCTACTTCCTCTGGCTGCCGTTGCCCGAGGAGGTCCGGGCCGATCAGGTGGTCATGGCACTGCTGCGGGAGAACGTCTCGGTGTCCACCGCCGAGCCCTTCGTCGGCGCCGGGCCGGTGCCCCACGCCATTCGCCTGGCGTTGGGCTCGGTGGACATGGCCGATCTGGGCCTGGCCCTGGCCAAGGTCCGGCAAGTGATTGGCCGCTACGCGTTCTGAAGCGGCAAGCTTTGAACTTGAAGCTTGCCGCTCGAAGCTTGCAGCGGCCTTTTCAGAGCTTGAACTGATTCACCAGGGCGTTGAGGTCCACTGCCAGGCGCGACAGCTCCTGGCTGGCGGCGTTGCTCTGGTTGGCCCCGGCCGAGGTCTGGGTCGAGAGGTCGCGGATATTGATCAGGTTGCGATCCACTTCCCGGGCCACCTGGGCCTGTTCTTCGCTGGCGCTGGCGATCACCAGATTGCGCTCGTTGATCATGGTGATGGCCTGGGTGATCTGGTCCAGGGCCAGCCCAGAGGCGCGGGCCGCCTCCAGGGTCAGGTGTGCCCGCTCGTTGCTGTTGCGCATGGCGCTGACCGCGCCCTCGGTGCCTTCCTCGATGGTGTTGATCATGCTTTCGATTTCCTGGGTCGACTGCTGGGTGCGATGGGCCAGGGCCCGCACTTCGTCGGCGACCACGGCAAAGCCGCGTCCGGCGTCCCCGGCCCGGGCAGCTTCGATGGCGGCATTGAGGGCCAGCAGGTTGGTCTGCTCGGCGATCGAACGGATCACTTCCAGGACCTGACCGATATTGCGCACGTCCACCGCCAGGTGCTCGACCTGTTCACAGGTCTGGGTCACGTCCGTCGCCAGTTGGCCGATGGAGTCCACGGTGTGCTGCACCTGTTCGCGGCCGTGGTGGGCGGTGCGGTCGGTTTCCTGGGAGGCTTGCGAGGTGCTCACGGCGTTGCGCGCCACTTCTTCCACCGCCGCGGTCATTTCGTTGACGGCGGTGGCGGCCTGTTCCACTTCATTGCTCTGCTGGTGCAGGGTCTGGCTGGAGTGCTCGGTGACCGCGTGCAGTTCTTCAGCGGCCGACGCCAGCTGGTTGGAGGAGTCGGCAATGCGTTGCAGGGTGCCGCGCAGGCTGGCCTGCATGGTCTGCAGGGCTTGCAGCAGGCGCGCCGGTTCGTCCTTGCCACTGACCGTGATGCTCTGGCCGAGGTCGCCGTTGGCGATGGTTTCCGCCACGGCCACGGCCTGGCCCAGGGGCCGCACGATGCTGCGGGTCAGCAGCAGGGCCAGGGCGATGGTCAGGGTCACCACGACCAGCATGATCAGCGCGACCATGCCGATGGCGCCATGGAACACCTCACTGGTGTGTTCGGCCGCGGCGACGCCCCCCCGGGTGTTGGTGTCGATGATCTGGAGCAGCTCTTTGAGCATGGTGTCGGCGTTGGCCAGGTACGGGCCGGCGTCGACGACATCGATGGCGGCTTCCTTCTGCCCCTGGCGCACCAGTTCCACCACCCGGTGCTGGTCCTTGCTGTAGGCCGCCTTGGCGCCGAGAAAGCGTTCATAGGCGCTGCGCTCCTCGGCCTCAGTGATCAGTTTTTCGTAGACGCCTTGCTGGTGGGCGAGCTGCTCGTCGAGCTCGCCGACGCGCTTGAGCAGCGCCTGGACATCGTTGTTGTCACGGACCACCAGCATGCGCAGGGTGATGGTGCGGATCTGGGTGCTGGTCAGGGCCAGGGCGTTGGCGGCAACGATGGATGGCTGCCAGTTCTGGTCGACCTCAAGGGATTGCTGGTTCATGCGCTGCATTTCCAGCAATGAGAACCCCCCCAGGCCCAGTGCCAGCAGGGCGATCAGGGCGAAGCTGAACCCTGCACGGCGGGAAATGTTCATCGTTCTCAAGAGCATGACTGTGTTCCTTGTGGCGGCAAAAAGTACAACCGGCGACAGGCATCGCGGTTTGCATCAATGCGGCGCGCGTTGGAGCAGGCTCCATGGCGCCGTCGGTCTTTTGCACACAAGGCGGGGTGGCAGGCGCGTCTGGGCGGCGCCTTGTCCAGGGGTTCCGGGGTGATCGGGATGCACGGCCCGGTCTGGGAAACCGGGCAATGATATCACGGTGACATCTATTCTGGGGGCCTGCGGCGGGGTTTTCAGCGGCCTTCGTGGTGCACAAACCCGAGGATGGCTCGAGCGCTGGCTGCCGGGTCGACTTGCATGAAGCAGTGCTGGCCCTCGATGACCTGCGTGCTCAGGTGGCGATTGAGAGTTGCCCAGCGCTTCACCGAACGGGCCACGTAGGGGTAGCTGTCGCGACCGTGGATCACCAGGCTCGGGGTCTGCACCTGGCGCAGGGAGCGCCACAGGTGCCGGGGGAAGCTGCTGAAGATGTCCACCTCGCGCTCGGGAGCGCATTTGAGTGCCACGCCCTGACCGTCGTCCTTCAGCGCGTGCTCGACATAGGCGTTCAGGGCGTCTTCGCTCCAGCCCTTGAAGATTCCCCGGTTGGCCAGGCTGGCCCTGGCCGCGGCGCGGTCCGGCCAGTGCTGGCGTCGAGCGGCGGCCTTGCGCGCCAGGCTGTGGCGGCGATTGAGGCCCAGGGCCGACAGCAGCCTCAGGGAACTGATCATCGACGGGCTGAAGATCACCGGATCCAGCAGCACGGCCTTGCGAAACAGCTGGGGGCGTTCGGCCAGGATCAGGCTGGTGAGCACCCCGCCAAAACTGTGGCCGACGGCGTAGCACGGCACGTCGGCGTAGGCCCCGCGCCCGGCCTCGAACGCCTCGGCGGCCAGCTGCGCAGTGCGGTTCCAGCCACGAAACGGGCCGCCATGGTCACTGTCGCCATGGCCCTGGACATCGCTGAGCCACAAGTCGAAGGACTCGGCCAGCAAGGCCAGCAGCGGACGATAGGCCATGGAGCAGAAGCCGTTGCCGTGGAGAAAGTGCAGCAAGGGTTTGCCCGAAGGTTCGGAGCGCAAGCCGCGCAGGGTGAAGCCTTCGGGGCACGGATAGGACCAGGGAAGCAACTGCATGGGGCCTCTTGGAGAGCGGTGGGCACAGGCGGGCATTGTCGATGGGGGCGGGCGCGAGTCAAGGGTCGGTCCTGACCGCGTCCAGCACTATTGCACCTTGAGCAGGCGAAACGACAGGCTGATGCGTTCGCCTGCACCTGGCGCCTTGGGAATCGCGTGCAGCCAGTGTTTTTGCAACTCGTCGGACATGTGCAGCAGCGAGCCGCTGGCCAGTGTGTAGTCGAAGGTGGCAGCGCTTTCCTTGTGTCGGAACACCATGGCCCGCGGGTGGCCCAGGGAGACGATCACCACCCCGGTGCCTTCCACCAGCTGTTCGTTGGCGTCGGAATGAAAGCCCATGGAGGACTGCCCGTCCGGGTAGAAGTTGAGCAGGCAATTGTTGGGACGAAAGCCCAGTCGTTGCTCGATCGGCTCGCACAGCTGTGCCAGGGCCTCGGGCATCGGCACTGCCGGGTAGGTGATCTGCGAGTAGTCATAGGGCGCGCCGAAGCTGGCGGTCTTGCGGGCACGCATGCGCTCGTCCCATTGCACGTCCTGCTTGAGGTGGTTGAACAACCGCTGCGGGTCGGCGATGAAGTCGGGAAAAAAGTCGATCTCGGGTGGATTCATAAAAGCGCTGCCTGTGGGGGAAGGAGGGCTATTGCCAGAGGGCAGGGCCCGGTCCTTATCGGTCCGTGATGTGTGCCTGGAGGGTGCCGCCTGCCACCGACTGGATGAAGTGCGCGGCCCTGGCGCCCAGGTCCGCTGCAGAAGCGCGGATCAGCAAGACCAGGGGCTCCCGGGACAGCGGGTCGATGTCCAGGCGTTGCTCGGGGGAGGCGCGCAGTATCAGGGTCAGCTCGGTCCACTGCTCGTCGTCGGGGGTTCTGCTGTCGCCATCGGAGTCCACATTGCAACCGGCGCCCCACAGGTGTTCGGCGACTCGGTAGAAGGCCGGGCGTGGTCCGGGATGATGGATAAGCAGGGAGGGCGCTGAAGGCATGAGGTCCGGCTCGAGCGAGGTGGCGTTCCAGGTCGGCAACGGTATCTCGTCGCCGGCGCTCGGCGCAACCCGGCAGCGGGCTGGCCGCCGCGCTCAGCGCCTTTGTTCAGCCGCCATTGGCACTGAGGATGCTCGCCACCTGGCGCGGCTGGCAGTTGAGGTAGGCCGAGGATTTCAGCCAGCGCTGGTCCGGGTACCAGGAGAACATGAACTGGCCATCCTTGAGCTTGTCTATCACCTGGCGCGCCACTTGCGGGCGTACCGCCGGGCAGCCCTGGCTGCGGCCGATGCGGCCCTGGCGCTGGCTCCACAGGGGGTTCACGTAGTCGGCGGCATGGATCACGATGTCGCGGTCGCGGGCGCGGTCGTTGAAACCGGGCTCCAGTCCGTCCATGCGCAGCGAGTAGCCGTGGCTGCCTTCGTAGCTCTCCTGGGTGCGGAACAGGCCCAGGCTGGACTGGTAGCTGCCCAGGCGGTTGGAGAACTGGGTGGCGAAGTTTTCCCCGGACTTCTGGCCGTGGGCCACCAGGTCGCGCAGCACCAGTTTCTTGCTGCGCAGGTCGAAGATCCATAGGCGTCGTGCGGTGGACGGTTGCGAGTAGTCGATCACCGCCAGGTGCCGGGCCTGGCGAGCGCCGCTGGCGACTGCGCATTGCATGGCGCTGAGGGCACTTTTCAGGGCCTGGGGATTGAGTTCCGGTGCGGCGTGGGCGAGGCTGGTGTACAGCGCGGGGCTGGCGGCGGGGCGGGGTTTGTTGGCGGCGAAGGAAGGACTGCAAATGGCGCCCAGGGCAATGGCCGCCAGGCAGAATCGGCACAAGAAGGTCAACATGTATAGTGCATCCCCATGGTCACTTTGGCTCCTGACGTCCTGTCGTTCCCCCGGCAGGCTGGTCTATATATTCAAGGCCCTGGCCTGATTGACTTCCCCATCTGCCGTAACGATTGGCCGTCAAGCTGGCGGCCACGGATTGGAGTAAAGCAGTTGTTCAAAAAACACGCATGTTACTTGAGCCTGTGCTTGCTCGCTGCGCCATTGGTCGCGCTGGCCGGGGAGCAGGCGCCGCTGCCGGCGAGCCCGATGCAACTGGCACTGACGCAACTGGCGGTGGCTTGTCCGGCCCTGGCCACGCACGCGAATCTGGCCCAGCAACAGCTGTTGCTGGGTTTCTACCAGCAGCAGGGCGAGCAGCCGGTGTGGAGCGTCGAAGGACGTGTGTCCGACCTGCAGGCACAGCTGGCGCAACTGGTGGACGACGGCCTGGACCCTGGCCGTTACCACCTGCCGTCGAGCAGCCCGGCGGCCGACCCGTGTCACGACATCGAGATCAGCCAGCAGTACCTGCAAGCCTTGCAGGACCTGCATTACGGACGCCTGTCCCAAGCCCGCTTCGAGCCGTTGTGGCGAGCCCAGCCGCTGCCTGAGGATCGCCAGGCGGCGCTGCTGGCGATGGCCGTGCCGGGCGTCGAGCATCTGGCCACGGCCTTTGAACAGGCGCGGCCCAACCTTGAGCAGTACCGCAACCTGCGCCAGGCCTATGCCCAGCGCCGCCAGCAACCCTTGCCGCAATGGCAGGCGGTGGCCGGTGGCCCGTTGCTGCGTCCGGACATGCAGGACAAGCGCGTCCCCGACCTGGCCCTGCGCCTGTACCGCGGCGGCCTGCTGCCGAGCCCGCAGGTCAGTGCGGATAATACCTACAGCAGTGAGCTGGTGAGCGCAGTGAAAAACTTCCAGCTCAGTCACTCGCTGCAGGCCGATGGGGTGATCGGCGCGGGCACCCTCAAGGAGCTCAACGTCAGCCCGTCCCAGCGCCGCGAGCAACTGCGCATCAACCTTGAACGCCTGCGCTGGCTGGCCCAGGATTTCGAACCGAACATCGTGCTGGTCAATGTCGCCGCGGCGCAGTTGACCTTCTACAAGGACGACGCGGTGGTCTGGCAGACCCGCACCCAGGTCGGCCGCGCCGAGCGCCAGACCCCGCTGTTGAAATCCCAGGTCACGCGCCTGACCCTGAACCCCACCTGGACCGTGCCGCCGACCATCCTCAAGGAAGACAAGCTGCCGGAGATCCGCCGTGACCAGGGCTTCCTCAACCGCCAGAACCTGCAGGTGCTGGACGCCAATGGCCAGCCCCTGGCCGCCGAGGACATCGACTGGGAGCGCCCGGGCAATATTCTCCTGCGCCAGGGTGCGGGGCCGCGCAACCCCCTGGGCCGCATCGCCATCCGTTTCCCCAACCCGTTCTCGGTGTACCTGCATGACACCCCGAGTCAGGCCCTGTTCAGCAAGGGACCGCGGGCCTTCAGCTCAGGCTGCGTGCGGGTCGAACAGGCCCTGCAACTGCGCGACTGGCTGCTGAGCCCGGCGGAACGGCTACGCACCAACGACCTGTTGGCCACCGGCCTGACCCATGAGTTCCGTCTGGCCAAGCCGGTGCCGATCCTGCTCAGCTACTGGACGGTGCAGGCCGACAGCCATGGGCAGTTGCTGTATGCGCCGGACATCTACGGGCATGACGAGGTGCTGTCCAGTGCCCTGGGCAGCAAGGTTCTGTAGGCGCTAGCCCAAGTGCGACGCGCCGCCGCGGATGGCGGGTTTGAGGTATCTTGTGCGGCCTTTTTTCCCTTGCTCAAGGTCCTTCATGCCACTCGACAAACGCCGGCAAGCCGCCATGGAACGCCAGCTGGCCGCCACCCTGACCGAAGCCTGTGAGGCCGCCAAGGCAGAGATCGTCGGTTTTTCCTGGTTGACCCACGACGTGAATTACGCCGCCTTTCCGGCGAGCCTGGTGGTGGCCTGGATCTTCGATACCCAGGCCCACAAGGAGCAGGCCCTGGCGGCGGGCCAGGGCTCACGGATGATTGAACTGACAGCCCGCGCCCTGGGCGAGGCCGATGTGCACCTTGAGTCGTTGGCGGCCCATGTGTTCTTCGACAGCGAGGAACAATGCCGGCGGATCAATGGCGGCGACTGGGCGCAACGCCTGAAGCGCCTGCGCCCGGGACGGGGTTGAGCCATGGCCAAGGAAATCGACAACCCCTGCATCGCCCTGTGCCAGCTCAGTGGCGACCTGTGCCTGAGTTGCGGGCGGACCAAGGACGACATCCGCAAATGGAAGCGCATGAAGCGCCCGGAAAAGATGGCCGCGGTGCAGCGGGCCAGTGCGCGGCTCAAGGCCTTGCAGAAAAAGAAGGGCTGAGGCGCAGGGCTCAGGCCAGGTGCTGGAAGTGCCCGGCGCCGAGACGCCTGACACTCAGCCAGAACTCGGCCTCAGGTTCATATTCGGCCAGAGGCACCCGCTGCTCCTGTCCCAGTTCGTCTACCACCATCACGCTGGCGTCCCAGTCGAAATCCGGGTTCAGGGAGATGCTGTAGGACGGACAGGGGCTGTCGAGCTCGAAATGAATCGAGTAGACCTCCAGCGGCGGGCACCCCAGGGTGCCTTGCCGATACAGCTGCCAGACCTGGCGTATGGCCGGTTCACACCATTGCTCGGCAAAGGCCAGGGCCTGGGGGATGTCGTCCCAGGCGGCCTGTACCTGTTGCTGCGCCATCGCGAGCCGACGCCGGGGCGGCTCGTTGCCCGGATGCTGGACGTAGATCAGGCGGCTGCCGAACTGCAATTCACATTGCATCACGCCGACAGCGCTTTCCCAGTGACCGAGCATCGCCTCATTCAACAGGTCGATGTGCATGGCGTCTGGTTGCCTAAGCCGTTTGCCGACGCATGGCCAGGATGGTGGTGCCGAAGAAGATGAAGGTCGAACCCACCACGCGATTGACCCACTTGGACAGGGCCGGCCGGGTCAGCACGCCCTTGGCTCGGGACGCGAGCACGGCGTAGACGCTGAGAGAGATCAGCGACAGGGCCATGAAGATCAGGGTCAGGATGAAGAACTGCGGCAACAGCGCGGCGTGCTGATCGATGAACTGCGGGAACAGCGCGGTGAAGAAGATCGTCGCCTTGGGGTTGGTGGCGGCGGTCAGGAAGGCCGACTTGAACAGCTTGAGGCGGGGTGGCGGGGCGAGCTTGCCGTCGCCGGCGCTGCTCGCACTCAGCAGCTGGCTTTTGCTGAACAGCTGCTTGGCACCGAGGTAGAACAGATAGCCGGCGCCGACGATTTTCACCGCATTGAAGACCCACTCGGAACTGGCGATCAGCGCGCCGAGGCCAAGCATGGCAGCGGCGGACATGCAGAACAGCCCGCTGATATTGCCCAGGGATGACCAGAGGGTGGACTTGGCGCCGTAGGCCACGCTGTTGTGCAGCGCCACCAGGGTGGCGGGGCCGGGGCTGGCAATGGCGATCGCCGCTACCAGGGTGTAGGTCAGTATCGAGTGAGCATCCATGGAACGGACTCGTCTTGCAGAAAAAGGGGGCTTGATTCTATCGGGGTGGTGGCGAGCTGTAAGCCAAAAAAACAGGGTTTTGCGATCTTCGCTCGCGATCGGCTGGGCAGCTGTGGTGGCGCATCCGGGCCGATTGTCAATCATTGCTGCAATCGATAGTTATCATCAAAAAGTGCAGGTTCCGTTTTTCTGGCAAAGGAGGAAGATAGCGCTTACACCGTGCTTGCTGCAGAAGGAAATACCCGATGAGAATCTCGACTTTAGTGACCCTTGTGGTGCTTTTGATCGCGGGAACCGGGGCTTCTGCGGCCAGCCAGGGCGCTGATGACGCCTCCTGCCACTTCCTGCCCATGGCCGACAGCGGGGCCGATCTGCGGCACGCCCAGTCGGTCGGGGTGCTGTACAGCGAAAACACCCTCAATACCCTGGAATACCTGGAGCACTACCACTCGGTGGCGCTGAACGGGGCAAAAAATGCCGGGCTCGACCCGCGCATCAGTGCCGCCTTTGTCGACAGCTCCGATCCGCAGCGGGCGATCAACTGGTTGATGGCGTCGTTGCAGAAACACTTCGCCAGCGTGACGCTGTATGACAGCCTCGATGCGCTGGTCCAGGCTCGCCCCGATGCGGTGGTGATGCTCGACACCTACAACCAGCTGGTGACCAAGGGCAACAGCAAGGTGGAAGCGCGGTTTATCGCCAAGTTCTATGACGCCAACCTGCAATACATCGGGCAGGCCGAAGGCATCCAGGCCAAGGTGCTGCCGTCGGTCTGGGTTCGCGGCAAGGCGGCGCCGGAGATTGCCGCGCAGATCAATCAGCAGACCGAACTGCAGGTCGACGCGCTGAAGCAATTCGATGCATCGCTCAAGGCCCTGGTGAGCCAGGGGGAAGCCGGTCAGGTGGCGACCAATCGCTAGCCAGGTGCTTGTCGCCAGCTAAAACGCCCCGATTGATCGGGGCGTTTGCATTTTGGGGCCGGTGTGAGCGCGGTCGACGGCCAGTGTCTGCCGGCCGGGCGCCGCGCCCGAGGCCTCAGGGCGCGCCGAACATCGCGGTCCAGTAGATCCCGGCGTCGCTTTTCGGGTCCACCGCGTAGGCCGCGCCCAGTTCGCGGTAGGCCGGGTTCATCAGGTTGGCGCAATGCCCGGGGCTGGCCAGCCAGCCGTCCAGCACCTTGCGCACCGTGTCCTGGCCGGCGGCGATGTTCTCGCCCACCTGCTGGCCGGCATAGCCTGCCAGTTCCGCGCGGTCGCCCGGGGTGCGGCCGTCGTGGTCCTTGTGGTCGAAGTAGTTCTGGTTGGCCATGGCCCGGCTGTGGGCTTCGGCGGTGCTGCCCAGGGTGGCGTTCCAGGCCAGCGGCGCGGTGGCGGTGAAGTGCTGCTCGCCGCATTGCCGCGGCTGGCTGCGGGCCGTGTTGATCTGGGCCAGCAATTGCTGGCCCTCGGCTTGCCAATCGCCGAGACGCGCGGACAGCAGCGGCCGGGCAAGCACAATGCGCCACTGGTTGGCCTGGCGATTGACGCCGATGTCGACGAACTGCGGGTCCAGCACTACCTGGCAGAAGCTCTCGCGCACCGCCTGCATCGCCGCCTGGGCGTTCCGTGGTCCGGAGAGGCTGATGGCCTGCACGTTGACCATGGGGTAGGCCGCCCGTGCCAGGGCCTGCTGCAGGTCGCCGACATTTTCCACCGGCAGGATCAACCGCGGGTCGCCGGTCAGTGGCGGCAGCTCCGAGGAGGCCTGGTTGGCGCAGCGTTGTGGCTGGCTGCGGTAGGCGTTGATCGACTCGATCAGTTGCGACTGGTCGTCGGCGGCGGCGCCAGTGGCCGCCAGCACGCCCAACGACAGGACGGCGGCGGGCAAGAGCAATGAGCGCATGGGCATGCAAGTCTCCCGGAAAATGGACAGCGCCCATGATGCACCCGGCGCCGGGGCATTTCATCCGCCGGCGGATGAAATCGGTGTTAGCCGGGGGGCCTCAATGGAAGTCGTAGTACAGCGCCCATTCGCCGCTGCCGGGGTGCTTCCAGAACATCAGGCTGCCGCTGTCCACCACGTTGAGGTTGATCTTGGCGTCGGAGGAAATCTGCATCACGAACTCGAAACCGTCCCCGGCATCGATCCCCGACTGGCAGAACGATGGGTAGCCCCCGAGCTTGTGCTGATAGCAATGGCTCACCAAGTCGTAGTAGCACTCGATCTGCCCGGAACGCTCCAGTTCGAGGATTTCCCGCTCCAGGTCTTCCGGCACGCCACCGCCGTCCCACAGCGGATAGTCCTCGGGCACGGCCTGGGCCTTGACCGGGAAGGGTTTGAGAAAGGCTCCCGGGGCCGACAGCTCCTTGCGCACCAGGACATCCTCGGCACGGTATTCGCGAATCAGCCAGCGCTCGCCCATGGGTTCTAGGGGCTCGGGGAAGGGGTTGGCGACGAACACCGTGAGCACCCGCACGCCGTCCAGCAGCGGGCTGTGCCAGGGCAGGGCCGGCAGGTAGAACTGGGCGAACGGCAGCAGGGTTTCTCCGGCACTGTTGCGCGGCAGCTCTTCATCCTCGCGAAACAGAAAGACCCGGCCCAGCCAGCTTTCCTCGTCGCTGTGGGTCGGGCGAAAGCCGCCGGGGATCAATTGCAGTGCCGGCTTGGCCAACTGGCGCTGGATTTCCTGAATGTCCATGGTCAGGGCTGATTTCCTGTCAGGGGAAGGGGGCGGGCAATGTAACAAAGGTTGCGGGGAGGCAGTAGCTCGGTGTGTTCAGCGCAGTTGTCGCGGCGTGGCGTTGAGCAGCTTGCGCATCAGCCGGCGCAGGGCGGTGGCGTCCTGATAGCCCACCTGTTCGGCGACGCTTTCCACCGAGTACTTGCTGTTCTGCAGCAGCGCCCGGGCGCGGTTCAATTGCACGCGCTGGATCAAGCGCAAGCTGCTGTGGCCGGTGGCCTTGCGCACCTGACGGCCCAGGGTGCGTTCGGACATGCCGAACTGCGCCGCCAGTTCGCCGACGCTGGGCAGCCTGGGCAGACAGGATTCGATATGGGCGGTGAGACGAGCGATCAGGGCGTTGCCCTGAGCCATCATCGCCGGGACCGGACAAGGCGCTTGCAACTGGCGCCGATCAATCAGCAGCACCTGTCCCACGGCGTCCGCCAGGGCCGGGGAGAAGCGCCTGCGCAACAAGTGCAACATCAGGTCGGACTGGCCGATGGCTGCACCGGCGGTGGTCAGCGGCGGATCGACGATGACCATCTGATCCGGGTCCACGCGGCAGTCGGCGACCCACTCCTGCAGCAGCGGCGCCAGCCACCAGGAGGTGGTCACCCGGCGCCCGTGCAACAGCCCGGCGGCTTGCAGCAGGAACACCGCGGAACAGGAGGCCGCGACTTCCGCACCGCTGTGCACGTGTTGGCGCAGGGCCTGGAGCACGGGGGCCACCTCCGCATGCTGCAGGCGCTGGGCGATGGCCTCCGGGGTGTCGAGGCCCAGCCCCGGCAGAATCCAGCAGGAGCGGTCGTCGGCCGTGGCGTCCAGGGCCTCGACGTCCAGCAGCAAGCCTTGCCCCAGGCGCACCTGGCCTGCCTGCAGCGCACAGACCCGCCAGCGCGGCGCGCCCAGTCCCAGGCGCGGAGCCAGCAGGGCGGCGCAGGACAGCATGTCCAAGGTCAGGGCGACGCTGGAGGCAAAGGCACCGGGAAGCAGCAGGACAGTGAAATCGTTCATTGGCCGATTATGCACGAAAGATGTCGAATCGGTCGCTGTTGGCCAAGCCGGGCAGGGGGCTCAATAGCGGCTCATTTTTCTTCGAGTGGTGATAGCGATGCCCAACATCCTGATCAAGATTCCCCAGGGCGCCTTCAATGCCCAGCAGCGCGAGCGGATCCTGCATGAGGTGACGCAAGTGGCGCTGGACGTCGAGCAGATCGGCGAGGACCCACGTCAGCGGGCTTTGTGCTGGGTCTTGCTGGAGGAGCTGGCCGCGGGCACCTGGCGTTGTGGCGGCGCCGATCTCGGGGCCCAGGCGCTGCCTTGCCTGATTCAGGTCAAGGTGCCCGTCGGCGTGCTCGATAGCGCCCGGCGCCAGGCCTATGTCGCCGGCTTGCATCAGGCCCTGGCGGCGTGCCGGTCGGCAGAGGACGGGCGGGTGCTGATGACCTCGATCCTCTTGGACGAGGTGCCCGATGGCACCTGGGGCGCCAACGGTACCTTGTGGCATCTGGCGGATTTCGCCCGGGCGGCGGGGTACCGGTACCTGTCCCCGGGCAACGGCCAGTAGTTCAGGCTCCCGGTCTCAGGCGTCGCGGCCGTGGGCCGCCGCCGCGAGCTGCGAGGTATCGACCCGGACGAAGATCGAATCGCCGATGGCGGTCAGCACATCGTCGGCGTACACCTCGCAGATCACCCGGCTCTTGCGGCCCACCTCGCCGTCGACCCGGGCCCGCAGGGTCAGCGGCACGCCCATGGGCGTGGGCTTGATGAACTTGATGCCCAGGTTGCCGGTCACGCAGTCGATGCGTGGCAGGCTGCCCGGTTCACGCTGCTCGTGGCGGTAGTGATAGGCCATGGCGGTCCAGTTGGAATGGCAGTCCACCAGCATGGCGATCAGACCGCCATAGACCAGGTCCGGCCAGCCGCAGTACTGGGATTGCGGCAGGTGCTCGGCGATCACATGCACGCCGTCTGCGTGCCAGTGGCTCTTGATGTGCAGGCCGTGGTGGTTGCGGCTGCCGCAGCCGAAGCACACGCCCTCGGGGGCGGTGGTGTCTTGCAGGGATGTCTCGTGCATGGTTGTTCTTCTTGTCCTTGACGATGGTCTGGCAGGTGGTGCGGGGGCTCATGATGCCCGCCCCATCGCTGCTCGCCAAGGCGCAGCGCAGTGCTGTGGCGCGCTGATCGGCCAGCGTCGTTGTGACGCATTGATTGCGGCGGGTGTCGTAGTGGGTCGCGGTTTGTCCGGGGCCCAGGGCAGCCGCTCCGGCCAAGACAGGCTGATGCCGTAATGATATTCTTGCGCTGAATCGGTTCATCGTTTGTGCGGAAATACCTCCCCCATGCTTTGCTTCAAGTGGCCTGATCGGGTCCTTGCAAGCGGGCGGGAGTGTCCGGGCAAACCTGCCGAATGCAATGTCAGGCAGTGTTCGTTTACCTCCTTTGGTTGAACCCGACCCTTCTTTTCCTGCTGGCCCCGTGTGACGGGCGCCGGCATTGTGCGTCGTGCCGAGGCCGGTGCCGGTGAAAGGAGTGGGGCTTCGCAGCCGGCAGGCGATGTCCCGTGATGTGTCCTGAGAAACAAGTGTCACTCAAGTAGCTGAAGCCAAAAACGACAAGAAGTCAGCGCCCGAGCGATATAAAACTGAGGTCGAGCCAGTCTCGTCGGCCTTGTGTGCCCACCCTCCAGTTCTTTATGAATGCGTGTGTCCAGGGCCTGCGAAATGCCTGTTTCGCCAGGTGCCGAGTGCGCAGGATCGAGGATGGGGCGGCGGATGGCGTTCTATCGTAGGTACTACAGAATGTTGAAGAAAGTGAACACGGCCCTGATCGGGCTGGCGATGTCGATAGGCCTCACGACCGCGCACGCGGCTGAGCCGAAGAAAGTGGATGTGCTGCTGATCGGTGGCGGCATCATGAGTTCGACCCTTGGGGTCTGGCTCAATGAGCTGCAGCCGGATTGGTCGATGGAGATGGTCGAGCGCCTGGATGGCGTGGCTGAAGAAAGCTCCAACGGCTGGAACAACGCCGGTACGGGTCACTCCGCTTTGGCCGAGCTGAACTACACCCCGGAAGGCAAGGACGGCAAGATCGAGATCGCCAAGGCCATCGAGATCAACGAAGCGTTCCAGATTTCCCGGCAGTTCTGGTCCTGGCAGGTCAAGAACGGCGTGCTGAAGAACCCGCGTTCGTTCATCAACTCCACGCCGCACATGAGCTTTGTCTGGGGCGATGACAACATCAAGTTCCTCAAGGCTCGCTACGAGGCCCTGCAGGCCAGCCCGCTGTTCAGCGGCATGCAGTACTCCGAAGACGCCGAGCAGATCAAGAAGTGGGTGCCACTGATGATGGAAGGTCGTGATCCGGCGCAGAAGATCGCTGCGACCTGGACCCCGATCGGCACCGACGTCAACTTCGGCGAGATCACTCGCCAGTTCGTTGCCCACCTGCAGGCCCAGCCGAACTTTGCCCTCAAGCTGTCCAGCGAAGTGCAGGACATCGAGCGCAATGAAGACGGCTCGTGGCGCGTGACCTACAAGAACCTCAAGGACGGTTCGAAAACCGAGACCGACGCCAAGTTCGTGTTCATCGGTGCCGGCGGCGGTGCCCTGCACCTGCTGCAGAAGTCGGGCATTCCTGAAGCCAACGAATACGCCGGCTTCCCGGTGGGTGGCTCGTTCCTGGTGACCGATAACGCCACCGTGGCCGAGCAGCATCTGGCCAAGGCCTACGGCAAGGCTTCGGTGGGCGCACCGCCGATGTCGGTTCCGCACCTGGACACCCGCGTGCTGGACGGCAAGCGAGTGATCCTGTTTGGCCCATTCGCCACCTTCTCCACCAAGTTCCTCAAGGAAGGTTCGTACTTCGACCTGCTGACCAGCACCACCACCCACAACTTCTGGCCGATGACCAAAGTCGGCATCGAACAGTACCCGTTGGTGGAATACCTGGCCGGCCAGCTGATGCTCTCGGATGACGACCGCTTCAACGCCCTGAAGGAATACTTCCCCAACGCCAAGAAAGAAGACTGGCGCCTGTGGCAGGCCGGTCAGCGCGTGCAGATCATCAAGCGTGACGAAGAGAAGGGCGGCGTGCTGAAACTGGGCACCGAGATCGTCGCTTCCCAGGACGGCAGCATCGCCGGTCTGCTGGGCGCTTCCCCAGGTGCCTCGACCGCCGCGCCGATCATGCTCAGCGTGCTGCAGAAAGTCTTCAAGGACCAGGTCGCGACGCCAGCCTGGCAAGAGAAGCTGAAGCAGATCGTACCGAGCTACGGCACCGCCCTGAACGACAGCCCCGAGCGTGTGGCCAAAGAGTGGGCCTACACCGCCGAAGTGCTGCAACTGACCCCGCCACCTGCGGTGAAAGGTGCAGCGCCTCAGGCTCCGGCCAGCATGGCCAAGCCCGAGAGCAACCCAGCGGCCGACATGGCGCTGTAAGCCTCGGCCCCGCCCGCGTTCGTCGGGCGGGGCACTGCGGCGGCCAGCGTGCCGCCGTCTCCTGTGCCGGTTGCGCCGCCCCCAAGAGGGGCGCGCAACCTGCCGGCCCGGCCGGCATCCGCAGCCTCCTCAATCCATTGCCTGCCTGTTCGACGACCCCGCGTGCCCGCCGCACCGGCGTGGCTGTGCGCCTGAGCGGCCCGCAGCGGGTTATCATGGCGCCGCCCGCCATGCCCGGGCATGCCCCCATCCTCGGAGTCACCGCCTCGATGTCCAGCATCACCCTGTTCCAAGCCCCGCCGCCCGAAGCCATCCAGAGCCAGATCCAGCAGATGGTGGTGGACTACATCAGCGACATCAGCGCGGTGGCCATCGCCCCCAGCAACCCGCTGTACAACCTGTACCAGTACGGCGTCGGCTACGAGGTGCACCTGTACCTGCAGGCCATGGACGGCTCCCGGGGGATCGCGGTAGAGCTGGTGGTGGCCACCGACACTCAGGACCCTGAAAAGGTACTGGGTTTCACCCTGTACCTGCCGCTCAAGGACGACCCCCGGGCCTGTGCCGTGGCCTACATGGCGGTGCTGCAAAGCCATCGGCGCCAGGGCATTGCCCGGCAGATGCTGGAGGCCATGCGCGCGCGTTACCCCCATGCCGAGCTGGCCTGCCACGTGGCCAAAGTGGCGTGCTTCGAGGCCCTGGGCTTTCAACTGCTGAGTGCTCGCGGCCCGCAGGTGCTGATGAATACCCAAGACCATGGCAGCGACGGCCTGCTGGCGGTGCTGGACGTGGCGCCGATCTACCAATCGCTGGAAGTGCGGCAGATCCACACCTACCTGCTGGCCCAGCACGGGCGCAAGGCCATGCTGGAAGCGGAGAAAAAGCGCGACCGGCATCTGGACCAGATGACCCGGCAAGCCCAGGCGCTGGTACGCGAGCGCTTGGGCGAGGCCGCGCTGTACAACGCACGGCCGCCTCAACTGATTCCCTGATCGCGCCCGCTTGTGTTCGGCAGAGGGCTTGGCTAATCTCGCAAAAACACGCAAAAGCGGGCAATAACATGCAAGATCAGCAGCATCACGCCGAACTGCCTTCGGTGCGCCGGCAGAAAATCCTCCTGCTCCTGGAGCGCGACGGCAAGGTCCTGGCCGCCGAGCTGAGCCGGCACTTCGCGGTGTCCGAAGACACCATCCGCCGCGATCTTGCCGAGCTGGATGCGGCCGGCCTGGTGCAGCGGGTCCACGGCGGCGCGCTGCCGCGTCCCAAGGACAGCGGCAAGGACTACTTCACGCGGGTCGGCGAAACCAGCGAGGCGAAACTGCGTCTGGCGCAGTTTGCCGTGCAATGGGTGAAAGACGGCCAGACGGTGCTGTTCGATTCCGGTTCCACCACCTTGCACATCGCCCAGTCCCTGCCGGCCGACATCCGCCTGACCGCGGTCACTGCTTCGCCAATGATTGCCGTGGCCCTGGCCGAATACCCCGGGGTCAAGGTGATTCTCGTGGGCGGCCAGCTCAACCCGGCCACCCTGTCCGCCAGCGGTCATGAAGCACTGCGGATGATCCAGGGGATCAAGGCCGACCTGATGTTCACCGGGGTCTGTGCGATTCACCCGGAGATCGGCATCAGCTCCCTGCATTTCGATGAAGTGCCGATCAAGCAGGCGATGTTCGACAGCGCCGCCGAAGTCATCGCCGTGACCACCGCCGACAAGCTGGGCGCCATGGAGCCCTTTGTGGTGGTGCCGTGCCAGCGCTTGCAGCGGCTGATCACCGAGCAGGAAGTGCCTGAGGCGGATATCCAGGGCTATCGGCAGCTGGGGATCGAGGTGCTGCTGGCCTGACCCGTTCCAGGGTGGCTGGCAACAGGGCAGGCAGGGCGGCGCGGGCCTGTTCGCGGCATGCAGCAATGGCCGGGGCGTGGTCGGTCCCCGTGCTAGTTCCTGGCTCGCGGCCGGATGTGCTCTGCGGCCATCCACTGCACCATCTGCCGCAGGCGGCGGCCCCGGCTTCGGCGGTCTGGCGGAACTCGGCAATGGGCACGGCCATGTCGGGGTAACGCTGCACGAACAACCGCACATGTTCATCCAGGCTGTGAGGCCAGCTCGGCTCCTGTTCTGCGCGCAACAGGTGGGTGGCGCGAATCAGTTTGCGGGATGCCTCGCGTTGCAGGCGCAGGATTTGCGCGGGCTGGCGCTCGCCCTCGATGCGCTCGGCGTAGTCGTCGAGCACCCTCTGGAAGTCGCCGTTCACTGCCAGGGCAATCTCCCGGCTGGGCCTGAAGGGCGCAAAGCGCCGGCGCAGGTCCTCGCCGGACAGGTAGCGGCAATGATGCTTGAGCCAATAGCCCCAGCTGTCGAGGTTTTCCGCGGCCAGCACCTGGGCCAGGTGGCCGATGTCGAAGTCGATCTTCGACACCCGGGGGTGCCGCGCTTGCAGCGCCTGGCGCAGCTGCTCCAGGTGGCGCAGCTGCTGCGGGGTGGCGGGGTGTTGCAGGATGAGGCACAGGTCCAGGTCGGAGACCCCGGGCCTGGCTGTGCCCTGGGCGACGCTGCCATACAGGTAGAGGCTGTGCAGCGGCGGGCTGGCCGGGGCGTGCAAGCGGGCGCAGAGGTCGTCGAGCACACCGAGGTATTCGGGCTGCAGAGGGGGTTCGGCAGGGAGGGTGATCAAGCCATCGGCATCGACGCCGAATGCGTTGCAAGATTGCATGGGGTGGCCCGTGATTCGAATGCAGCGGCCACCTTAGCAGAGTCTCCACAGGCCGCCAGGGGCGCTGTGGAGGTTCAACACTGCGTCAGTTCTTGAATGCCGAGTGCTTGCGGCCCTGGTCGCACAGGGCAAACACCACCACCAGCACGGCGGCAACCGCGAGGATGATCACCACGCCGTCGGTGGAGTGGGTGGCCGAGGCGGTGACCAGGGACAGAGCCCCCAGCGGCGCCAGGCCGCCGGCAATCGCGGTGCCGATTTCGCGCCCGGTGCCAAAGCCCGAAGAGCGGGTGGCGGTCGGGAACTGGCGGCTGAGGAACGAGCCCTGGGGCGCGAACATCATCGGCGCCAGGATGCCGGTGCCGACGCCGATGGCAATGTAGATCATCAGGCTTTCACCGGTGTTGAGCAGGGCCAGGAACGGGTAGGCGAACAGCACCGAGAACACCCCGCCGAGGATCAGCACCGCCTTGCTGCTCCACTTGTCGCACAGCCAGCCGAAGAACGGCACGGCGACGATGGCGATCAGGCTGGCGATGGTCACCGACAGCGAGGTGACGTGCACATCGACGTTCTTGTACTGGGTCAGGTAGGCCAGGGAGAAGGTCTTGAAGATGTAGCTCAGGGCGTTGTAGCCAATGGCGACGAAGAACACCACTGCCAGGCCCTTGAGGTCGTTCTTGAACAGCGCCTTGAGCGGCGAGGGCTTGGCCTTCTGGCTTTCCTTGCTCAGTTCCTTGAACTCCGGGGTTTCCGGAATGCTGTTGCGCACCCACAGGCCCACCGCCACCAGGACGATGCTGCAGACGAACGGAATGCGCCAGCCGCCGGCCAGCAGGAACTCGTTGCCGTTGATGGTCAGCAGGTAGATGGTCAGCGACGACAGCAGCAGGCCCAGGTTCAGCCCCAGTGCCGGCCAGGCGCCCTGGCTGCCGCGCTTGCCTTCGCTGGCGTGTTCATAGGAGGTAACCGCCGCGCCGGACAGTTCGGCACCGGCGCCCAGGCCCTGGATGATGCGGATCGCCACCAGCAGGATCGGCGCCCAGATGCCGATCGAGGCGTAGCTGGGAATCAGGCCGATCAGCGCGGTGCACACGCCCATCAGGCAGAAGGTCAGCACCAGCACCTGCTTGCGGCCGAACTTGTCCCCCAGGTAGCCGAACAGGATGCCGCCGAAGGGCCGGGCGATGAAGCCGATGGCAAAGGTCGAGAAGGCCATCAGCGTGGCGCTTTTCGGGTTGCTGTTATCGAAGAAGATCTTCGAGAAGACGATGGCCGCCATGGTCGCGTAGAGGTAGAAGTCGTACCACTCCAGCATCGAGCCGAAGATGGTGGCCGCCGCGACCTTGCGCAGGCGTTTCTGGGTCTGTTGTGGGGTTTCCGCTGCAGTACTGCTGGTTTCAACTGCGCTCATTTCCGTACTTCCTCATGAATCATTGTATTTATTGTCGAGTTGACGCGAGCCTTGCGCGACGCGCCCCAAGGGCGGCCGCGGGCTGTTTCGGCGACACGTGACGCGCTGGGCAGGGCCTGGGCGCTGCACCGCAAAGGCGTGACGCGCTGTGTTTCAGGTGGCCTGGAAAATCCGGTCGGCAATCATCGAACCAATGGGAATCGCCGAGGTGGCGGCGGGCGAGGGCGCGTTGCACACGTGCAACATGCGCGGGGTTTCGGCGAACAGGAAGTCGTGCACCAGGCTGCCATCACGCATCACCGCCTGGGCGCGGATCCCCGCTTCATAGGGCAGCAGGTCCTCCACTTGCAGGGACGGGCAGTACTTGCGGCACTGCTCCAGGTAACCGGACTTGAACAGCGAGTTCTTCATCTCGGTGGTGCCGGAGCCCAGGTTCTGCCAGATGGTTTTCCAGAACCCGGGGAAGCTGGCGTACTGCGCCACGTCGCGCCAGTTGATGGAGAACTTCCGGTAGTTCTCCCGGCCCAGGCCCAGTACCGCGTTGGGGCCGACGGTGACACTGCCATCGATCATGCGGGTCAGGTGCACGCCGAGGAACGGCAGCTCCGGGTCGGGAATCGGGTAGATCAGGTGATTGACGATGTTGTTCTTCGCCGCCGGCAGGCGGAAGTATTCGCCGCGGAAGGGGATGATCTGGTGGTCGATCTTCACCCCGGCCATCACCGCCAGGCGGTCCGATTGCAGGCCGGCGCAGGCCACCAGCTTCTTCGCCCGCCAGCTGCCGCCGTGGCTGCTGACGGTGACGCTGTCGGCGCTTTCCTGGATCGCGGTGACGGTCTGGCTGAGGCAGATCTCGCCGCCCTCGCGGCGGATCACCCGGGCCATGGTTTCGCAGACTTCGCGGTAGTCGACGATGCCGGTGGCGTCGAGGAACAGCCCGCCGAGGCCGACGATGTTCGGTTCGCGCTGGCGCAGTTGCTCGGCATCCAGGCGCTCGACCTTCAGGCCGTTCTGTTGCGAGCGCTGGTACAGGGCCTCCATGCGTTCCATCTCCAGGGCATTGGACGCTACCAGCACCTTGCCGCAGACCTCGAACTTGATCCCGTGCTCGCGGCAGAACTGCTTGGTGGCCTCGGCCCCGCGCTTGCACAGGTCGGCCTTGAGGCTGCCCGGCGCGTAGTAGATGCCGGCGTGGATCACCCCGCTGTTGTGCCCGGTCTGGTGCTTGGCCAGGACGTTTTCCTTTTCCAGGATCACCAGCGAAGCGCCGGGCTGGCGCTTGAGGATCTCCATGGCCGTGGCCAGGCCGACGATGCCGCCGCCGATGATGCAAAAGTCGTAAGTCATTGTTCTTGGATACCTTGGCTCTAATCTGTTTTGGTCTGGTTATCAGGTTGTCAGACTAACTAATCCGACAAAACCTCGCGGCGCGACGCTTGAAGCCTCAAGCGTGCCGCTGTGCTTAATTCGTAGTGGGCAACTCCAGGCCGAGGCGCTTGGCCGCAGCGCGCAAGTGGGCGTCGGCGCAACCGGCCGCGGCCTGGCGGTCACCGGCGGCAATCGCCTGGTACAGCGCCTGGTGTTCCTGGGTGGCATCGGCGGAACCGCCGACCTGGCGCAGCGCCGAGTTCTCCCAGGCGGCCTTGCGGGCACTGGTCAGCTGGCTGCGCAGAAAATCATGGAAGGCCACGAAGTAGTCGTTCTTGCTGGCCTCGGCGATGGCCCGGTGGAACTCCACGTCGGCCAACCCTGCGGCTTCGAAATCACTGCGCTTGTCGTGCATTTCCTGCAGCGCCTGCTGCATCCGTTGCAGGTCGGTGGCGTCCCGGCGCTGGGCGGCGATCGACGCCGCCTGGGTTTCGATCCACAGGCGCATCTCGAACATCTGCGCCAGGTCTGGCAAGCGCCCGTTGCCCTGGGGGAAACGGAACACGGTGCCGGCCGGGGTCTTGGAAATATACGAACCCAGGCCACGCCGGGCGATCAGCACGCCGTCGGCCTTGAGCTGGGCGATGGCTTCGCGAATCACCGAACGGCTGACGTTCAACTGCTCGGCCAACTGCTGCTCGGTCGGCAGGCGCGATTCGGGCGCCAGGCGGCCGGAGTCGATCTCGCTGCGGATCGCATTGACCACGCGGACAACGAGGGAGTCAGGTCGCTGGAGTTCGAGCATGGGAAGGAAAAACCGTGGCAGTCAGGTTGTCAGACAATAGCCGTTGAGATTTTTCACTGTCAAGAAAAAACCACGCTGCGAGGGTGGGGCCGCGCTGGCAAATCCGGGTTCAGGCTGTCAGCGGGCAGCTGAATATCAGGTCGTCGAAGTCTTCGCCGCCCTGGCGGAACGCGCCTTCGTCGCGGCGCAGGAAGACAAAGCCGCACTTTTCCAGGACCTGGCAGGAGGCCGCATTGCCGTCGGTGACGGTGGCCACCAGGCGCTTGATGCCCAGGCCCTGGCGGGCGTACTCCATCAGCCCGCGCAGCGACTCTGCGGCCACGCCCCGGCCTTGGTGATGGCGCGCCAGCAGGTAGCCGACCTCGGCTTCGGCGGCGTCCCTGTCGCTGATGCGCAGGCCGGTGAGGCCCAGCTCCTCGCCGCACTCGCGATCACGGATCACCAGGCACAGCCAGTGTGTCGAGTCGAGGTCCCAGCGGGGCAGGCGTGAGGTGAAGCGCTCCTCGATCTGGGCCCGGGACAGCGGATCGCAGACATAGCGCAGGTTGTCCGGGTCGCTGTGCAGGTTCAGGAACAACGCCCAGTCATGGGGGGCCAAGGGGCGCAGGTGAAGGCGGGGGGTGTGCAGTTCCAGCATGAGAGGTTCCCGATCCGTGGGCAGTAAAGATCTGGGGCACTTTACCTGAGAAAAGTCTGACCGCCGCGTTGGCGATATCGCATAAGATCCCGGGCCTGGGTTTTCAGGGATAGGGCAGGTAAACGTGAACTGGGACGATCTGCGGTTTTTCATCGCTGTGGCCAATGCCAACAACATCACCGACGCCGGGCAGGCGCTGAAGGTGTCCGCCTCGACGGTTTCACGCAAGATCCTGGTGCTGGAGCAGGCCTTGAACACCCTGTTGTTCATGAAGACCACCCAGGGCTATTTCCTCACCGAGGCCGGCCAGGCCTTGCTGCCCATGGCCCTGGAGGCCGAAGAGCGCTTCCAGCTGATGACGCGGCAGATGTCCCAGCCCGGTGCGCGCATGGCGGGGGTGGTGCGCATCGACTGCCCGGAACTGATGGGCAGCCACCTGATCATTCCCGCGCTGGCGCAGTTTCGCGTGCAGCACCCGCAGATCAGCTTCGACTTCGTCAATGCCGCGCGCTCGGTCAAGCTCACCCAGAGCCACAGCGATCTGCTGCTGCGCCTGCAGCGGCCGGAGGCCGGCAACTTCACCCTGCGTCGGGTCGGCGAGCTGACCCAGGCGTTGTTCTGTTCCCCGGGTTATGCCTCGGTCCATGGCTGCCCCGAGAAACCGGCGGACCTGGGCCAGCATTCGCTGATCGGCTGGAACCAGGCCCTGGAACACCTGCCCCTGGCCCGCTGGCTGGATCAGCTCAGCGGCGGCCAGCCGCTGTGGATGCGCACCGGCAACCTGGAGGCGCAGCTCAAGGCAGTGCAGGCAGGGCTGGGGATTGCCGCCTTGCCGGCCTATATCGCAGAGCCCTTGGGCCTGCGTCGGGTGCTGCCCCAGACCCCGGTTCACCGCGCGGACATCTGGCTGTTGCGCAACCAGGCGACCCAGGGCCAGGAGCGGGTCGAGCAGGTGGCGAGGTTTCTCTGCGAGCTGCTGCTGCGTCACGGGCTGCAGGCCGGCTGAAGGGCCGCTGGCGCACTAGGCGCCGCGCAGGAAGATCCACATGGCCACCGCCATCAGCAGCAAGCCGAACAGGGCATTCTGCGCCACCAGCAAGCTCGGTCGGTCCCGTAGCAGCACCTGCAGGCTGGAGCCCAGGCTGGCCCAGAGCAGGTGGCCGAACAGGTTGACCGCGATCAGCGCGGCGCTGAGCACCAGCACCACGGCGCTGCCGGCGTCGGTGCCGGGACTGAAGGTCGAGAACATCACCAGCAGCATCACCAGGCCCTGCACATTGCCCAGTTGCAACAGCACGCCATCGCGAAAGCCCAGGGGCGCGTCCGACGCGGCTGACAAGCCCCGCGAGCGCAGCAACAGGCGCAGGCCGCGCCAGAAAATGTACAGGCTGCCGGCCACCCGCAGGCTCCACAGCCATTGCGGCTGCGCCGCCAGGCTGTGATACAGCCCCAGCCCCACCAGCAGGGCCAGCAGCCAGTAAGTCAGGTCGAGGCCGAGGATAAAGCGCAGCGAGCGGCGCACGCCGCTGCGGGCGCCGGAGCTGGCCACCATCAGGTTGCCGGGCCCGGCGCTCAGGGCCATGGGCAGCATGGTGGACAGCCACAACGGCCAGTTGATGTCGTGGATCGGGGGCACGGGCGGCTCCGGGAAGGCGATGCGGATTGCACCGGCGCCAGCTTAAGGCGCTGCCTCGCGTGGGGTTAGCGGCAGAAATGCAAAGCGGTTTTGCAGCCGCCGCTCATGGCTCGGCCGGGGCTTGCAAGGCGCCCAGCAGCCACTCGCAGAAGCTGCGGGTCAGCGGGCTGCCTTCGCTGTCGCGGTGAATCAGCCAGGCCCAGGTCGGGCCGCGTACGCTCTGTTCGCACAACGGTGCCAGCAAGCCCTGGGCCCGGGCCTGCTGGGTCAGCAGCTGGCTGACCAGGGCAATGCCGTGGCCTGCGCAGGCGGCGTCCAGCAACAGGCCCGGGTCGGAGAAATTCAGGCCGTTGCTGCGCTGGCCAATGTCGGCGCCGCCTTCCACCAGCCAGTGGCTCCAGTCCATCTCCCGCTCGCCATGCAAGGTGGTGCGCAGCGCCTCGGGCTGTGCCAGCAGGCTGGGGTGGCAGGCCGGGTACAGGCGATCGCTGTACAGCTCCAGGTAGCTGCATTCGGCCTGGGCGCTCAGGTCGTCGCGCAGGGTCAGGTCGATGGTCTGGGTGCTCATGTCCGGCGGTTCGAAGCTGGTGAACAGCCACAGGTCGACTTCCGGGTGCAGGCGATGGAATTCCCCCAGGCGCGGCAGCAGCCAGTGGCGGGCGAAGGCCGGGCTGGTGTTGACCACCAGTTGGTTGGGCTTGCGGTACTGCTCCAGGCGGCGGATGCCCACCGCCAGCTGTTGCAGCAGCGACTGGGTGGTGCTGCGCAGGTCGTGCCCGGCGTCGGTGAGGGTGACGCTGCGCCCGCTGCGGTAGAACAGCGGTTGTTCGAGATAGCTTTCCAGGCTGCGGATCTGTTGGCTGATGGCCGATTGCGTGAGGTGCAGCTCCTGCGCTGCCTGGTGAAAACTGCCCAGGCGTGCAGCGGCTTCGAAGCCGCGCAGGGCGTTCAGTGGAGGCCAGTGTTTCAACATGATTGATAAGCCCTGCTAATCAGAAATGGGCTAAATCTATCGTTTGTTGCCGTTTTTTCAAAGCCATAGCATGGGCGCCAAGGATCGACAGCGTTGTTCGATTGATAACAAAACCTTACTTGAGAGGTTCAAGGCTCATGCTCAGCAATGACACTCAATACCCCGCCTGGAGGATGCCGGCCGAGTGGGTTACCCACGCCGCGACCTGGATGGTCTGGCCACACAACCAGGGTTTGTGGGAGTCGGTCTGGGGCGTGACCCTGGCCGAGGTGCAAGCGGATTTCGCCCGGGTGGCCAATGCCATTGCGCGCTTCGAACCGGTGAAGCTGGTGGTGGACCCGGCCGCCCTGGACAGCGCCCGAGCGCTGTGCGCCGGCAATATCCAACTGGTCGTGCAACCGGTGAACGACAGCTGGTGCCGCGACTCCGGCCCGACCTTTATCGTCCATCCGCAGCAGGGGCTGGCCGGCGTCAGCTGGCGCTTCAATGCCTGGGGCGACAAATCGGCCCACGACCTGGACCGCAGCCTGGCCCGGCGCCTGCTCGACGATCTGGGGCTGGACTGTTTCGGTACGCCCCTGGCCAATGAAGGCGGGGCCATCCACGTGGACGGCGAGGGCACCCTGATCACCACCGAATCGGTGCTGCTCAACCGCAATCGCAACCCGGGCCTGAGCAAGGCCGAGATCGAGGCGATCTTCCAGCGCCTGCTGGGGGTGCAGAAGACCATCTGGCTGCCGGGGGACCCGGACCATGTCACCGGCGACATGACGGACGGCCATGTCGACGGGATCTGTGCCTTCGCTCGCCCGGGCGTCTTGCTGGTGGACGCGACCCGCGATCAGGACTCGGTCTACGCCGAAGTGGTGCGAGAGAACCGCCGCGCGCTGGAGCTGGCCCGGGATGCCCGGGGCCGCCGTTTCGAACTGATCGAGCTGTTCGAGGCCAGTGCCGCGGTCAACAGCCAGGCCGAGGTGTTCTGCGCCTCCTACACCAACTTCTACCTGGCCAATGGCGCGGTGATCATGCCGGCCTATGGCATCGCCGCCGACGAGGAAGCGGCCCAGGTGCTGGCCCGGGCCTTCCCCGGGCGGCAAGTGGTGCCGGTGCGGATCAACCATCTGGCCCATGGCGGCGGTGGCGTGCATTGCATCACCCAGCAGCAGCCGCAGTGGCCGCTGGAGGTGCAGGCATGAGCCGGTTGATCGTCGCCACCACCCAGATGCCCTGCACCTGGAACCTGCCGGGCAACCTCGAACGCGCCGAACAGCTGGTGCGCGAGGCGGCGGCCCGCGGTGCCCAGGTGATCCTCCTGCAAGAGCTGTTCGCCACCCCGTACTTCTGCATCGAGCAGCAGCACCGCCACCTGGCGCTGGCCGAGGAATATGCCCAGAGCCAGGTGCTCCAGCGTTTCGCCGCCCTGGCCGGGGAGCTGGGGGTGGTGTTGCCCCTGAGCTGGTTCGAGCGGGCCGGCACCGCCTATTTCAATTCCCTGAGCGTCGCCGATGCCGACGGCCGCCTGCTGGGGGTGTACCGCAAGACCCATATTCCCAACGCCGTGGGGTATCAGGAGAAGGAGTACTTCAGCCCCGGCGACAGCGGTTTCCGGGTCTGGGACACGGCCTTCGGCCGACTGGGCATCGGCATCTGCTGGGACCAGTGGTTCCCCGAGACCGCCCGCTGCCTGGCCTTGCAGGGCGCCGAAGTGTTGCTGTTTCCCACTGCCATCGGCAGTGAGCCGGGCAGCGCCGGCCTGGACTCGCGGGACCACTGGCAGATGACCATGCGCGGGCATGCCGCGGCCAACCTGCTGCCGGTGGTGGCGGCCAACCGCGTCGGCCATGAAGTGGCAACCAGCGACCCGACCTTGCACATGGATTTCTACGGCTCGTCGTTTATCTGCGACCACAAGGGCCGGCTCCTGGCCGAGGCCGACCGCGATAGCAGCGGGGTCCTGTTGCAGCCCCTGGACCTGGCGGCCATGGCCGAGGAGCGCCGCACCTGGGGCATCTTCCGCGACCGCCGGCCCGAGATGTACGGGCCGCTGCTGAGTCTTGACGGGCAACACCTTCATTCACGCTGGAACGGCCGGGAGGCATGACATGCGAACCATAGGCAAGCGCGGCAAACGCCATTGCGCCATCGTGCTGGCCCTGACCCTGGCCGCGCTCCAGGCCCAGGCCGACCCCGAGGACAAGACCCTGCGCCTGTACAACTGGGCCGACTATTTCGCCGCGGACACCCTGGCGCGCTTCACCGCCGAAACCGGAATCAAGGTGATCTACGACGTGATGGAAGGCAGCGAGGTGCTGGAGGCCAAGCTGATGACCGGCGGCAGCGGCTACGACCTGATCTTCCCCGGCGATACCGTGGCCGAGCGCCTGATGCGTGCTGGCAGCCTGCAGCAGCTGGACCCGAGCAAGCTGACCGGGCAGGACGACATCGAGCCCGGCCTCAAGCGCCTGCGGGCCCAG
The DNA here is from genome assembly GCF_001547895.1 of Pseudomonas sp. Os17. Lineage (NCBI taxonomy): Bacteria > Pseudomonadati > Pseudomonadota > Gammaproteobacteria > Pseudomonadales > Pseudomonadaceae > Pseudomonas > Pseudomonas sp. Os17. The sequence continues at coordinate 2,662,347 of NZ_AP014627.1, forward strand.
TACCCGCGCGCCAGCCAGGCCACGGTGCCCTATACCTGGGGCACCATCGGCCTGACCTACAACGCCCGGCAGATCGCCCAGCGCCTGCCCGATGCGCCGGTCAACAGCCTGGACCTGCTGTTCAAGCCGGAGCTGGCGGCGCGCTTTGCCGATTGCGGGATCTCGCTGATCGATTCGCCGGACGAAGTGCTGGCGGTGGCGCTCAACTACCTGGGGCGCGACCCGCGCAGTGCCCGGCCGGAGGATCTGCAGGCGGCCAGCGAACTGCTGGGCAAGCTGCGACCGTATATCCGCAAGTTTCAGTCGCAGCCGGTGACCGACCTGGTCAACGGCAACCTGTGCCTGTCCCTGGGCTACAGCGGCGACATGACCCAGGCCCAGCGCGCTGTCGATGCGGCGGGCAAATCGGTCGAATTCCAGTACCGCATTCCCCGGGAGGGCACCACGGTGTGGATGGACACCCTGGCGATCCCCAAGGATGCCCGGCACCCGGAGTACGCCTATGCCTTCATCAACTTTGTCACGCGGCCAGAGAACATGGCGGCCATCAGCAACTTCACCGGCTACCCCACGGCCAATGCCAAGGCGCGGCCGGCGGTGGATCCGCAGATGCGCAACAACCCGGATATCTACCCGGATGACGCCACCTTCGAACGCCTGATTCCCGGCCGCGACATCCCTCAGGCCGACATGCGGGCGCGCATGCGCACCTGGACCCAGTTCAAGACGGCCACCGCTGCCCGCCACTGACCGGGCGCCGTGCGCTTCGCCGACAAGCCGGCTCCTACACTGCCTGGTAGGAGCCGCTCTGTCGGCGAAGGCCCGCGTCGCCCCCGAACCCTTTCATGCAGAACCTTCGACAAGAGAACCGCCCAATGCCCACTCGACGTCAACTGATCAAACAGGCCTCGCTGCTGGCCGGTGTCGCCGCCATGACCACCCTCGGCCTGGGGCCGCGCAGTGTCCGGGCCCGCGAGCAGGACAACGCCTACCTGCCCGATGAAGGCGAGCCCCAGCAGCGGGCCTTCATGGCCTTCGGCGCCCAGGACGCCATCTGGGAGGATTTCACCGGCGACGTGCAGCAAGCCCAGGGGCGCATTGCCCGGGCGATTGCCGCCTATCAACCGCTGACCCTGTTCTGCCGCGCGCAGGAGCGCGGCCTGGCGGAGCAACTCTGCGGCTCGCACAACATCACCTTTGTCAGCACCGAGCTGGACGACATCTGGATGCGCGACATCGGCGCCAACTTCGTCGTTGATGCCCAAGGCGGATTGGGCGCGGTGGATTTCAACTTCAATGGCTGGGGCAACAAACAGCGCCACGCCAAGGACGCCCGACTGGCGCGGCAGATGGCCGACGCCGCCGGTGCCCGCTACTGGCGCAGCGAACTGGTGGGCGAGGGCGGCGGCATCGAAGTGGACGGGCACGGCACCGGGATCATGACCGAAAGCAGCTGGATCAATGACAACCGCAACCCTGGCTGGAGCAAGGCCGAGGTCGAAGAGGAACTCAAGGCTTGCCTCGGCCTGCGCAAGATCATCTGGCTGCCGGGGATCAAGGGCCACGACATCACCGACGCCCACGTCGACTTCTACGCCCGCTTCGTCAAACCGGGGGTGGTGGTGGCCAACCTGGACAACGACCGCGAATCCTACGACCACCAGGTGACCCTCAAGCACCTGGAGATCCTCCGATCCGCCCGCGACGCCGACGGCCGTGCGCTGCAGGTGCACACCCTGTCGCCACCACTGAACCCGCGACAGAACCGCTTCAGCCGCGATAACCCGGATTTCGCCGCGGGCTACATCAACTACTTCGTGATCAACGGCGCGGTGATCGCCCCACAGTTCGGCGACCGGGCAGCCGACGCCAAGGCCCACAGCCTGCTCGCCAGCCTGTACCCCGGGCGACAGATCATCGCACTGGACATCGACGCCATCGCGGCAGGCGGAGGCGGGATCCACTGCGTGACCCATCAACTGCCCGAGGTTTGAGGCAGTCCATGAAGTGGTCTGGCAATGGTCAGTGAATTGGCCTGATCAAACCCGCCACTCAGGCATTAACCTGCGCGCTCTTCAATGACCGGGGCCGATCCCGGTGTGGATGATCAAGAGGAGCGCGCAATGAGCGATCAACAACCTGCGGTGACGGTACGGGCGATTCAGCCAGGGGATTACCAGCAATGGCTGCCGCTGTGGCTGGCCTATCAGGATTTCTATCAGGTGACGCTGAGCGAAGAGGTCAGTCGCACTACGTTCGAGCGTTTCCTTGATACGCAGGAACCGATGTATTCGGCTGTGGCGGTACAGGGCGATGAAGTGATCGGCTTCGTCAACCTGGTGGTGCATCGCTCGACCTGGGCCGTCAGCGACTTCTGCTACCTGGAAGACCTGTACGTGGCCCCGTCGATTCGCGGCAGCGGGGCGGGGAAACTGCTGATCGAGTGGGTGCAGGCGTTGGCCCGGGAACGGCAGTGTGGGCGGTTGTATTGGCATACCCAGGAAAGCAACGAGCGGGCGCAGCGGTTGTATGACTGGGTGGCGTACAAGCCGGGGGTTATTGAGTATCGGATGGAGTTGTAAGGCGGGGGGGGGCTGGTGGCTGGTGTTAGGGGGGAGTACATATCCGTTGCTGCAGTAACGGCGGCTGGCGGTTTCGCTCTTGCAGCGAGTGGGACGGTGTACATATCCGTTGCTGCGGGTGCGGCCACTTAGGGTTTCGCCCTTACGGCGACTTACTTTTTTCAAACGCCAAAAAAGTAAGCAAAAACGCTTGCCCCTCCATACGGCCCCTCGCTGGGGCTCGGGGTTCCCTCGCTTCGGCATTGCTCCGGGGGCCCGCCGCCAACCGGCCATCCATGGCCGGGTGGCGGCTAGCTCGGCATCCCTGCCGAGCTGCCCCCTACGCAACGCCTGCGCTCGGCCTGCTGGGAAGGGGCCTGAAGATCAAGATCAAGATCAAAAGCCAAGGTGCGCAGGCCGGCTCCTTGTAGCCGCTGCCGAAGGCTGCGAACGAGCGCTCGCGCTCGCAAAACCAGGCGGCGCGGTGGTTCAGGAACATTGGGGAGGCAGGTTTAGCGTCTCCTGCGGAGCCGGTCGCAGCCTGCGGCAGCGGCTACATGTAACGCGAACGGCAATGAAACAGGTCGGCCGGTAGGCCGCCGTCAGATGTTGATCTTGATCTGGTTTTTGATCTTCCTGCCCCCTTAAACACGATGGCCGAACGCAGGCATTGAGCCGTGGGTAACCCGGCAGGACGCCGGGTTAGCCGCACTGGGCCATGGATGGCCCATTGCGGCGGCCCACGGATCAATGCCGGAGTTCGGGCATGCCGAGCCTAGGCGAGGCACCGAGTGGAGGGGCAAGAGCCTTTGGTTACTTTGGGCTCTTTCCAAAGTGACTCGCTGTAAGAGCGAAACCCTAAGTGGCCGTGACCGCAGCAACGGATATGTACCCGATCAACCGAGCCACAAAGACAAAACCCCCTGCCGCCCAATACCTCCCTATTGCCCCTGACGAAACACCAGCGCCTTGAGCCCGCACTGCGGATCGGCATCCGGAAACTCCGGCGGATTCTCCAGTCGCTGTTCAAAGCGCAACCCCGGCGCCGCTTCTGCCATCCCCTCCAGGAGAAAGTCCACGCTGAACGCCGGGTCATTCATGCACGCCAATACGCAACCATTGGCCGTCAGCAGTTCCGGCAAGCGCCGCAGCACCCGCGCATAGTCCTTGCCGAGGACAAAGCTGCCTTTCTGGAACGACGGCGGGTCAATGATCACCAGGTCATAGGGCCCCCCTTGCTTGACCTTGCTCCAGGACTTGAACAGGTCATGCCCGAGGAAACTCACCCGGCCAGTGTCGTGGCCGTTGAGCCGATGGTTGTCGCGACCACGGCTCAGGGCCGCCCGGGACATGTCGAGGTTCACCACTCGCTCGGCACCACCGGCAATCGCCGCCACGGAAAAGCCGCAGGTGTAGGCAAACAGGTTCAGGACGTTCTTGCCCTGGGCGTTGGCCCGCACCCAGTTGCGTCCATAGCGCATGTCGAGAAACAGCCCGTTGTTCTGCTTGCTGCCCAGGTCCACCTGGTAGCGCAGGCCTTCCTCGGTGATGGTGCAGCTGTCAATCGCCTCGCCCAGCAGCCATTCGCCACGGCTGTCGGGCAGGTAGCGGTGTTGCAGCATCAGGCTGCGGGCGCCGCTGGCGGCCCATTGCGGGGTCGAGCCCAGGTCGGTCAGCAGTTGCTGCAAGGCGGCCAGTTGCCCGGCCTCGGGCTCCTTGAACAGCGACACCAGCAGCACGCCCTGCAACCAGTCCACGGTCAGTTGCTCCAGCCCCGGCCAGCAACGGCCGCGGCCATGGAACAGGCGCCGGGTTTCGGTGGGCGCGGCGGCCAGGGCGGTCAGCAAGTGCTGGTTGAGGGTGGCGAGGGCGAGAGGTGTCATCAGCAGGGCCGGTCATTTTTCGGGGGCGGCATTTAACCACGGGCGGGGCGATATCCGCCAACCACGAGCCTGGCCCGCTGTGCGCGGTGGATGGACTGCGGCCGGCCGCCGGTCCATCACCGCGGTCGGCCGGTCATGGTTGTGCCAGCTGTTTTCCACCCGGTAGACGCTGCTCGCAGGCAAAGCGGCTGTTGTCCCGGCCCTGCTAGCAGGCCAGGGCAAAGGGGTGGCCTTCGTCGTTGAAGTCCTCGTCGCCGAGTTTTTCATCAGAGAGGGGCGTTTGCCCATTTCTGGGTGCCGGCCAGGCGGCGTTTGACGCTGTCGATCCGCCATTGCCCGGCGACCTGCTTGAGCAGGAAACGGTGTTCGTAGCACAGCGCCCGAATGGCCGGGTCGCGGATCAGCACTTCAGCCTGGGCGGGCTTGAGCCGTTCGCAGCCGAGCAGTTCATCGGCGGGCGAATAGGTCGTGGGAAAACCGTAGGACGCACGCGGATAGGCCCGCGGGCGCTGGGTGCAGAAGCGTTCGATGAGCTGTTGCGGTTCGGCCCAGAAGCCGGAATCGAGCGCTTCGTGGCCCGCGGCATTGCCACGTTGTTCCCAGGCGGCCACGGCCAGGGTATAGGCGCGCACCTGAGTGACCGGGTCGACACTGCAGTCGCCATCCTCCGGCGGCTCCGGCCAGGTCAGGTGAGGGGCGGGCGTGGGGGGCGGTGGCGCTCCAGCGCCGGCCTGTTCGAGCAGTTGCATGATCCGGGCATGGGACTTTTCTTGGGCCAGGGACCAGGCGTTGCGCTGCTGAAAGTCCAGCGGCCGGGGATCGGCGCCAGCGTTCAGCAGCAAGGCCACCATCGCTTCGTGGCCGGCCTGGGCGGCGTTCATCAGGGCCGTGCGTCGCAGCTCGGGGGAGGCTTGTTCGAGTGCGGCGCCATGGGCAATCAGCAGCTCGGCACAGGCCAGGTCGCCCTGGCTCGCGGCCCAGGCCAGCGGGCTGTAGCCCAGGGCCTTGCACGGCTGCTGCACATTCGCGCGGCGCTCCAGCAGCAGTGCCACGGCGGCCGAGTGGCCGGCGATAGTGGCGGCCAGCAGGGCCGTGCGCCCGGTGCTCTTGTGCTGCCATTCAAGGTCCGCGCCAGCGTCCAGCAGGCGGTTGAGTGCAATGAGATCGCCACGTGCGGCAGCTTTTTCCAGGAGGTGGGACACGGTCGGGAATCCATTCGGTGAGGGGGAGCGGCGGGCAATGGTAACGCCGCAGGGCAGGGGCTGCCACGCCTGCACCCTGGGGCGGGTGCAGGCCGGGGAGCGCCCGGCCCCGAGCCGCTTGAGGGCCAGGTGCGCGGGCGGGTGGTAGTCGAGGTCAACCGCTGATATAAACCTCAGGCCGCCGCACTGCCGGAATACCCCGCGCGGCCTTCTTCGCAGCACTGTCCATGACCGACGCGAGCTCCGCGCTGCGGAGGTTCTTCGCGGCCCTTTGTCGTCTTGATCCGAGGTTGCCTGTTCCATGTCCATTCCCGCTCAGCGCCCGCTCTGGCAGGTGTACCTGATCTTCCTCTTGCCCATGGTGCTGTCGAACTTCCTGCAGTCGTTTTCCGGCACCCTCAACGGCATCTACATCGGTCAGATGCTGGGGACCCAGGCGCTGGCCGCGGTATCGGGGATGTTTCCCATCGTGTTCTTCTTCATTGCCCTGGTGATCGGCCTGGGGGCGGGAGCCTCGGTGCTGATCGGCCAGGCCTGGGGCGCCCGGGAGCCGGGCACGGTCAAGGCGGTGGCCGGCAGCACGCTGTTGCTCGGCGCGCTGATCGGGCTGTTGGGGGCGGTGCTGGGCATGCTGTTCGCCCGACCGGCCTTGCAGGGCCTGGGGACACCGGTGGATGTGCTGGACGATGCGGTGGGCTACGCCCGGGTGATGATGCTGATTATGCCGTTGCTGCTGGTGTTCGTGCTCTTCACTCAGTTGCTGCGCGGTGTCAGTGACACCCTGTCGCCATTGCTGGCGCTGATCGTCTCGACCCTGGTGGGCCTGCTGCTGACCCCGGCGCTGATTCGCGGCTGGCTGGGGTTGCCACCGATGGGCATCCAGAGCGCGGCGTTCGCCGGGCTGGTGGGCAATATCCTGGCCATGGGCTTTCTGGTCTGGCGCCTGAGCGGCCGGGCACACCCGCTGGCGCCGGACCGGGCGCTGTTCGCGGCGATGAAGCTGGACCGGGCAATCCTCGGCAAAGTGCTGCGCATCGGCCTGCCCACCGGGGTGCAGATGGTGGTGATCTCGCTGTCCGAACTGGTGATCCTGGCCCTGGTCAACCGCCACGGCTCCCAGGCCACGGCGGCCTATGGCGCGGTGACCCAGATCGTCAACTATGTGCAGTTTCCGGCGCTGTCGATCGCCATCACCGCGTCGATCCTCGGGGCCCAGGCCATCGGTGCCGGACGCCTGGAGCGCATCAGTCCGATCCTGCGCACCGGGCTGGCGATCAACCTGTGCCTGACCGGCGCCCTGGTGTTGCTCGGCTACCTGATTTCCCACTGGCTGCTGGGGTTGTTCATCATCGATCCGACGGCCCTGGTACAGGCCGGGCATCTGTTGCACATCATGCTCTGGAGCATCCTGGTGTTCGGCTTCCAGGCGGTGGTGGGCGGCATCATGCGCGCCAGCGGCACGGTGCTGATGCCGGTGGCGATCTCGATCTTCTGCATCCTCGGGGTGCAGGTGCCGGCGGCCTATCTGCTGGATGCGCACTTCGGCCTGCAAGGGGTGTGGATGGCCTTCCCGGTGGCCTACCTGAGCATGCTGGTGCTGCAGGTCTGCTACTTCAAGCTGGTCTGGCGCCACAAGCAGATCCAGCGCCTGATCTGACAGGCAAGCGCGGCGGGCGGGATGCAATGCGCGACGTGCCGCAGGGCAGCGGCACGTCGCGCGAGGCGTATCTGGCGAACTGATCAGGGGGGGCAGCGAGGTTCAGCCGCGTCACCCCCCCGATCGAGAGGCTGGCCGTGGCGCCTTACAACCGGAACGAAAGGGCAGAAAAGACCATCCCGCCACTTCCCGCCCAGCCCATGCAGAACTGGTCTTGCTCAGCGTTGCCCCGGCTGATGGCGTCGTAAATTCCATAGGGAATGGACGCCGTAATGATATTGCCGGTTTTATGCCCGACATGATGCAACTTGTGATCAATGCCGATCAGTTCACCAATGTGTTCCCACATTTTTGGCGAGCCGGTATGAATGAACACTTTATGGATGTCCGCGCCGCTGACCTTATGCATGTTGAACACTTTTATGGCTTCATTGCGACCATCTTCATGCAAGGCAGCCGCGTAGGAGTTGAACTGATACTGCCCGCCGGTCGGTGCAATGCGCGGAGTATCTTCTTCATTGCAAAACAGCTTCCAGTCCGGCAGGGAAATGGTCGACAAGTCGCTGAGATCGGGGCGGTTGATATAAGAGAACTTGAAGTTTCCAGGCGACTCATTGCTGAGAATGGTGACTGTTGCCGCCTCACCGATGGTGAAACTTGGGAACTTGTACGCCAATTCCGACGGAGACTGCAAAGAGAAGTTCTTCGGCATCACCGGCCCGCCGTCAGACATGCCGAATTCCATGTTGATAATGGCCGCGTAGCGTATCTCTCCGGCTTCCATCTTGCTGTTGATCACATCCATGGCGGTCACCCAGCCGTTGCAGGCGTCGACCACGTCGAAGTTCCTGCAGTTCAGGCCCAGGGCCTTGGCCATGAAGGTGCTGTTGGCCGGCTCGATGAAGCCCCGGGTAACGTTGGGATAGATCAACAAGTCCAGGTCGGCCTTGTTGATATTGGCCTGGGCCAATGCCGAGTCAAAGGCTGCGGTCATCAGGTCCATCGGTTTTTCTCCGGCGGCCAACCAATGCCGGGTTTCGATGCCGCTCTTGTCGAGCAGTTTTCCGATGGTCTTCAGGGTCTTGGGCAAGTCATCCTGAAAGGTGTTTTTCGAGTGTTCTTCAACCAGATCAAGAACATCCTGGTTAGTAACGATTCGCGAAGGAAGAATTCCTGAAAGTCCTACAATTTTCATACAACATCCTTGTTTGAAATGTTCATCCGTAACGATGACGGGGTGAGCGAAAACACTCGTTAATTGCATGCCAAGAGCGAACTTCTGTCGTTGAAAGACGCTCGTTGTCAATGGCTGGCAAGCCTTCCTCAGTTGCACTAGTTGGAGGAAGCACATATTTCTAGCACAGAAAGTTTGCAGCGCAAGGCCGTCTATTGAATTTATTTTTAATGTTGCTTAGTTGAGGGTTTAGTGCGGGTGATGTTCAAGTAGTGCAAAAAATAAAGGGCCCGATACTGTATCTTTGAACGGACTTGGTTCATGACTTGCATCAATGGTTGTTCAACCGAGTGGTTGACCTGGACGACGCTTGGCGAGCAAGTCGCCACACTTCGAACGGCCTCCTGGTCTGAGGGCAACGGCTCTGAACGCCCTGGATCTCAGGCCTGGCCGTGCCGGGGTTCGGCAACCGCTCTTGCAGTGCATGGCCGCGTTGGAGCGATCGGAGCCTGGGGCGGCCGCGGCTGTCCTCTCGAGGGCTGTCCATGAATCATGGGCCATCCTCGCGCCGCCGATGGGGGGTGCCGTTCAATCCCGCCGGCACGGGCCAGGCGCTGGGTCGGTTCGGAGGGCCCACAGGATCATTCGTCACCCGGCCTGGATACCGATCCGCGGGTGGCCGGGGCTTCAGCGTCTCCGGCCCGGCAGCGCTGAAGGGCGACGCCAACCCTGGACCACGAGGTACAGCAGCGGTCCGATGGAAACGAACACGGCGGTCAGCAGCAGATAGGGCAGCACCGAGCGGACGGAGCGGCCGCGGCGGCGGGCGTCGTTGAGCATCCAGGCCGAGGCCAGCAGCGCCATCAGGTACAGGTCGATCACCACTTGCGCGGTGTCGGGCCGCGACAGCAGTTGCACACCGAATTGCAGCAGCGACTGCTCGGCCTGGAGCAGGGTGAACAGGGTGTAGCCGCTGAAGGCCAGCAGGGCCAGGAGTGCCGGGTAGGGGCGGTGCATGCTGAAGTCCTCGATCAGTCCGTGAGCGGGAGGGCGGCCTGGCGGTCGCGCCGGCCCAGGTCGACCAGCAGGTAGAGCAGCCCGGCGCCAGCGCAAGCGAAGATCAACGCCTGGGACAGCGGCGACTCGAACCGATACAGCGGATGCTCGCGCAGGTTGAAGTGCAGCCCGGCGTGGACCACGGCGAATCCGGCCAGCAGTCGCCGGCTGCTGCGGCGCACGGCGGGACGCGAATGCCCGGTGAGCCCGATCAGCGCGACCACCAGGGGGACGTGCAGGGCGATGAACAATGCCTGCCCCAGCGCCGGATCGAGGTGGCGCAAGCCATACAGCAGGCGCCACTCGGACTGGGCCACGGCATCCAGCTCATGCCCGGCGAACAGGGCCAGACAGAGCGTCCAGAGGGTGTTTTTCACGGTGAAACTCCTTGAACGGCGACAGGCCAACAGGCTAAGTGGCAGGCCCGTCGTCACTCAATGACCTCACAGGTCATAGACAGCAGGGCGGCCGATCCTGTCAGATGCGCCCGTATGACGATCACCTTCAAGGAGCGAGCAGTGATGAGCGAACAGTCCCCCGACCCGACTGCACAGCGGATGATCCGCAAGGCCCGGCCCGAGGATGTGCCGGCCATGCTCGGCTTCGATGCCTATGCCAGTGCCCATCCCGAGCGGGGCCGGGCGCTGCAGTGGGCCGTCGAGCAGGGCCAGTGCTGGGTCGAGGTGCAGGGCGCCCGGGTGCTGGGCTACGTGCTGCTGAGCCATGATTTTTTCGACCACGGTTTCGTCTCGCTGGTGGTGGTGGCCGCCGATCAGCAGCGCCAGGGCGTGGCCCTGCGGTTGCTGGCGGCGGCGCAGCAGGCCTGCCTGAGCGACAAACTGTTCATCTCCACCAACCGCTCCAACCGCGCGGCTCAGGCACTGATTGCCAAGGCCGGTTTCCAGCCCAGCGGGGTGGTGGAGAACCTCGATCCGGGGGATCCCGAGCTGATCTATTTCAAGTCGCTGCGCTGACCGCCCCGTACAGGATGACCCGAAGCATGTTCGAAACCCTTGCACCTGCCGCCGTCGACTCGCTGTCCGTGGGCCAGTGGTTGCGCCAGTTGCGTCAGCAGGCGCGCTTGAGCCAGCTGGAGCTGGCATTGCAGGCCGGCATGTCGCAGCGCCACCTGAGCTGCGTCGAGACCGGTCGCGCGCAACCCAGCGCGCAGTTGCTGCACAGCCTGCTGAGCACCCTGGACACCCCGCTGCACACCCGCAACCGGGTGTTGCTCGCCGCCGGCTACGCACCACGCTACGCCGCCCTGGCGTTGGACGATCCAGGGCTGGAACCGGTGCGCATGGCCCTGATGCACCTGCTCAAGGCCAACAACCCGGCGCCGGCCATTGTCATCGACAGCCTCTGGCAGGTGCGGGCGGCGAACCACGCCACCACGGCCCTGTTTCAGCTGTTGGGGTTGCCGTTGCAGGCGCTCGAGGAGGGTTTCAATCTGTTGACGACCCTGTTGGCGCCCGGCGGATTCGGCGACTGCCTGATCAACGCCGAGGAGATCCGCCAGGTGGCCTGGCAACGGGCCGCGCGGGAGGCCGCGGGGGAGCCGGGGCTCGCGACCTTGCTGGCGAGCCTGCCGTGTCCGGGGCAATCAACCCCCGCTCCGCAACTGGCCGCGCCGTTGCTGCTGACCCGGGTCCGCGGGCCCCAGGGCGAGCTGCGTTTTCTTTCCACCTTCACCACCTTCGGCATGCCTCAGGACATCACCGTGGCTTCATTGCGCATCGAGCACCTGATCCCCGCCGACGACAGCACCTGGCAGGTCCTGACCCGGGCTTGCGCACGCCTGGCCGAGCTTGAGCCGGGCTAGGTCGCCAGGGCCCGTGCCCGTTGCGTCAGACAACAGCAGCCGGTGCTGCGCCGCCATTGGGCGGATCAGCTCGCGGGCGGCCCAGGGGCGCAAACGGGCCGCACACTTGCGCCTTGCCGCAGGCCGGCAGCGCCGGTTCAGGCGTGGCGGCTGCGAGCCCAGCGCCGGCTCAGATAGACATAGACCGAAAGGTTGACCAGCAGCACCAGGCTGCCCAGCCACAGCTGGATGCCGGGGGTCAGGCCGGCGGGGTAGATCAGCGGTATCAGGTAGTGCTCGATGAACCCGGCGCCGTAGCCGTCCTGGCCGGCGGCATGGCGCAGCAGGTTTTCCCAGCGGGTCAGCGGGCATTCCAGGTGCAGCACTTCCACTGCCACGCCCCAGGCCGCGGCCGGCAGGTGCAGCAGCATCAGCCGCGGATAACGCAGCACCAGCAGGCCGCCCAGGAGTACGAAGACGATAAATGACAGGTGAAACAGCACCAGGCTGTCGGCGGCGATGCGGTAGAGCATGAGGGTTCCTTGGCGAGGGGCGGGTCCGTGGCGCGAGCGCCGGGGGGCAATATACCGGGGGAGAGCGGGGGCTGGCAGTGTTTCTTCACAGGGCAGGAAAAAGCCCGGTGCGAGGTGAGGGGCACGGCTTGCGGCCACTGTCGCGAGGCTACCTATACTGCGGGAACGCCATGGCGCTCTGTGGAGGCTGGCGCGGCTAATGCGGGAGGAACTTGCCTTGCGGCGATCGATGCTCTGCTGGCGCCATTGGCTGCTGGCGCTGTTGCTGGCGCTCGCCGGCTGCGCCCAGCGCCCGCCCGCGCCTGCGGTGCCGACCGCGGTCAGCCCGGCCACTTGGCGTTCGGTCAACAGCGAGCTGCTTGAGGCTTCCCGTAGCGCCACCGCCCAGGCCGAAGTCTACGCCCAGGGCTCCATGGAGCACTGGCGCACCCGGGTCTACCAGCAGACCGACGAACAGTTCATTCCCTGGTTCAGCGGTTACTGGACCCAGGAATGGCTGTCGCTGAAGGTCGGCTGGTATTCACTGAACAATCGGGGCGATACCGGGCAAGCCTCCAGGCGCCTGGCCGCCTACCTGCAGGAGCAGTACCAGGAGCGGGTGCTGGCGCCGGTGGCGCTGGAGATCGATGCCGACGAGATCGCCGGCGAGGCCATGGAGTTCTATGTGCAGTTGCTGCGCCAGCAACTGGCGCAGATCGGCCACCGCTACCAGCTGCCGGCGCCGCAGCTGGACCAGCACCTGGGGCAGGTCCTGGCCATCGACCTGGGGCCGGCCGCCGAACAGCGCGCCTCCTTGACCCAGCTGCTGCGGGTCGAGCCCATCGCCCGCTTGCCCGCCTACGGACCGTTGTTGCAGCAGCTTCGCGGAGCAGCGGCGGTCGAGCGCGACTCGCCGGCCCCCGGGGTGGCCCAGGTGGCACAGGTGACCAGCGACAAACTCCAGGCCCAGTTCGCCACCCGCGGGGTCGCCGGTGCGGTGGCGGCGGCGGTGGGGCGGGTGGCCGGTGCGTTGATCTCGGTGGGGGTGGCCGGAGTCCGGGCTCTGGTCCAGGACCATGACCGGGAAGGCTTGCAGGCCCAGACCCGGCGGGACCTGGGGGCGGCCTTCGACCAGGCCTGGTCCCGGCAACTGCATGACCCCGAGCATGGGGTCATGGCTGGTGTGTATTACCTCGGCCGGCAGATCGAAAGCCAGTTGCAGGCCCCCGTGGCGGGTGAGGACCCGGCTGGCGGCCGCTTGCCCTGAGCGCGCCGTGGTGGCTCAGCGGGGACTGGCCACGGCGACCGGAGGCAGTGCCGCTTCATAGGCATCGACCCCGGCCGCATGGCGCCCGGCGATGTAGCCGAAGGTCATGGCCGGGCCCAGGTTGATGCCGCCGGAGGGATAGAACCCGCCCATCACGCTGGCCATGTCGGTGCCCGCCGCATACAGCCCGGGGATCGCCGCGCCGGCCTGATCCAGCACCTGGGCCTGGGCATTGGTCTTGAGCCCGGCAAAGGTGCCGAAGCTGCCGGGCAGCACCTTCACCGCGTAGAACGGCCCCTGTTCGATGGGCGCCACGCAAGGGTTGGGGCCGGGGTACAGGGCGTCGCCCTGCTTGCGGTTGTAGGGGGTCGAGCCGCGGCCGAATTCCGGGTCCTGGCCGTGGCGGGCGTGCTGGTTGAAGTGCTGCACCGTGGCCTCCAGCGCTTGTGGGTCGATGCCGCATTGGCCGGCCAGGGCCGCGATGGAGTCGGCCCGCCGCAGGTAGCCGCTGCGCACCAGTGGGCCAACGGGGAGCGGGAAGGGGCGGGCATAACCCAGGCCGTAGCGGCGCTGGAAGCGATGGTCGCAGATCAGCCAGGAGGCCACTTCCTCGCCGGCCGGCACCTTCTCGACCATGGCGGCGGTGTAGTCGTAGTAACCGTCGGCCTCGTTGACGAAGCGCTTGCCGTTGGCCAGCACGCCGATCAATCCGGGCTTGGCCCGGTCGATGATGTGGGGAAAGTGTCCGACACTGCCGTCGGCATGGCGCACCCGCGATACCGGGGCCCAGGCCACCGGGCTGGCGAGGTCCGTGGCCAGCACCGCGCCGGCGGCTTCACCGAGGCGGATGCCATCCCCGGAACAGCTCAACGGGGGCAGCGCCAGATGCTGATCGACGCCTGGTGCCCGGGGAAACAGCGCCTGGCGCCGGGCCGGGTCATTGGCAAACCCGCCGGCGGCCAGCATCACGCCACGCCGGGCGCGGATTTCCCGCCGGCCTTGGGGCGTGTCCACCAGGGCGCCGTGCACCCCGTGTCGATCCTGCAGGAGCGAGCGGGCCGGCGCGGATTCCATGAGGGTGACCCCCAATTGCTCGGCGGACTTGGCCAGCCGGCCGATCAGCGCCACGCCGTTCACCAGGTGCATGGCCCGGCCGTGCAGCGCCAGGTCCCGCAGGTGACGGCTGAAACGCTTGGCGACATGCAGCAGCGACTTGAACGAACGGGTCATGCTGAGAAAGGCCCCGAGATCGGCACCGGCCATGATCGGCATGCCCATGAACGAGGTTTCCCGCAGGGTCTTGCGCAGGCGTTTCAGCAAGGGGCCGATGGCCCGCGCGTCATAGGGCGCGGCAATCACCTGGTGGCCCTCGATCCCGGCGCCGGGCACCTGGCCGTGGATGTCGGGGATGCCATTGCCATCGACGAATTGCAGGGCCGTGTGCTGCTCGAAGAAGGCCACCATCTGCGGCCCGTTATCCAGCAAGGCATCGATGCGCGCGGCGTCATAGCGTTCGCCCAGCTCATGCCTGAGGTAGGTGCGCGGTTGCTGCGGGTCTTCATCAATGCCGGCGCGGCGGGCCAGGGGGTTGCCGGGCACCCACATCCAGCCACCGGACCAGGCACTGGCACCGCCGAAAGTGGAATCCTTTTCCACCACTATCACTTGCAGGCCGTGCCAGGCGGCGGTCACCGCGCAGGCCAGGCCGGCTGCGCCGGAGCCGATTACCAGCAGGTCACAGTCCAGGGGGGAAAGGAGGGCAGCAGGGGCTTCACTCAAGATGACAGGCCTTTTTTAGCAAAAATTATAAAAAATGGAATGCTGTTCCGTTTTGTTGAAAAACTATTCCATAGCGCCAGGGAGGCTGTCAAACCGGCGCGTTGTTTTCGGCCAACGGTGTTGCGGGCAGGGAGGGAGGCCGCGCGGTACGGCCATGGCTGAGGGCACGGGCTCCAGCGGGGCAAAAAAAACGCCGCGCTCCCGGGAAAGGAGCGCGGCGTCGTGGGGCCGTCAAAGGCGTCGCCGGATCAGCTCACCACGCGGTAGCACGGCACATAGGCGGCGCCGCCGGGCAGCTTCATGCGGTGCTGCTCGACGAAGGCTTTGAGCAGTTGGTCCAGGGGCTGCATGATCGCCGGGTCACCGTGGATGCTGTACGGGCCTTTCTGTTCGATCAGGCGGATGCCCTGGTCCTTGACGTTGCCGGCGACGATGCCGGAGAACGCGCGGCGCAGGTTGGCCGCCAGTTCGTGGGGTGGCAGGGCGTGGTTCAGTTGCAGGTTGGCCATGTTCTCGTGGGTCGGATCGAAGGGGCGCTGGAAGCCCTCGTCGATTTTCAGCAGCCAGTTGAAATGGAAGGCGTCGTTGCGTTCGCGGCGGAACTGCTTGACGGTCTTGAGCCCCTCGGTCATCTGCCGGGCGACCTCCGCCGGGTTGTCGATGATGATCTGGTAGTGCTGCTGCGCCGCTTCGCCCAGGGTGGCCAGGACAAAGGCGTTGAGCTGTTCCAGATACGGCGCGGCGCTGCGCGGGCCGGTGAGGATCACCGGGAACGGCAGGTCGCGGTTGTCCGGGTGCATGAGGATGCCCAGCAGGTAGAGGAACTCCTCGGCGGTGCCGGCGCCCCCCGGGAAGATGATGATGCCGTGGCCGACGCGGACGAAGGCCTCCAGGCGCTTCTCGATGTCCGGCAGAATCACCAGCTCGTTGACGATCGGGTTGGGGGCCTCGGCGGCGATGATCCCCGGTTCGGTCAGGCCCAGGTAGCGGCTGCCGCTCATGCGCTGCTTGGCATGGGCGATGGTGGCGCCTTTCATCGGGCCTTTCATCACGCCCGGGCCGCAGCCGGTGCAGATGTCCAGTTTGCGCAGGCCCAGCTCATGGCCGACCTTCTTGGTGTACTTGTATTCCTCGGTATTGATCGAGTGACCGCCCCAGCACACCACCATTTTCGGCTCGACGCCGGGGCGCAGGGTGCGGGCGTTGCGCAGCAGGTGGAAGACATAGTCGGTGATGCCCTGGGAGCTCTCCAGGTCGATGCGCTGGCTGTCCAGTTCGTTCTCGGTGTAGACGATGTCGCGCAGGGCGCTGAAGAGCATTTCCCGGGTGCTGGCGATCATCTCGCCGTCGACGAAGGCGTCGGCCGGAGCATTGAGCAGTTCCAGGCGCACACCGCGGTCCTGCTGGTGAATGCGCACTTCGAAGTCGTGGTAGGCGTCGAGGATGGTCTTGGCGTTGTCGACGTGGGCGCCGGTATTGAGAATGGCCAGGGCGCACTGGCGGAACAGGGTGTAGATGCTGCCGGAGCCGGCGGCGCTGAGTTGTTGCACTTCACGTTGCGAGAGGGTCTCCAGGCTGCCTTTCGGGCTTACCGAAGCATTGATCACGTGTCTTTGCGGCATTAATCCATTTCCTGAAATCGGCGCCACCGCGCCAGGTGCGGTCAGTGGCGAAAAAACGGCGGGGCAGTGAACGAGCCACCGGTACGGGGCTTGGTTTCCAGCGGCAGGGCAAGAAAGCAAACGTCGTTGCGAGGTTGGTCGCTGCTTGAATCTACCTCATGCCGGGCCGTTTTGGCGGGAAAAATGACGATCCGCCCGGCCACGCCCGGTGAATCAGGCGAAGGCCCGCTGCACGAGTTGCGGCAGAAGCTGGCCGGCCGGGCCCGTCAGGCTGTACTCCTGGGGCGAGCGGCACTCTTGGGGCTGGGGATTGATGTGCACCACCCTGGCCCCCTGTTGCAGGGCCAGTTGGGGGATCTGCGCCGCCGGCTGCACCAGCCCCGAGGTCCCCACCGACAACAGCAGATCGCAGTCCTCGGCGGCCTTGAATGCGGCCTTGAGCACGGCGGGCGGCAGCGCTTCGCCGAACCACACCACGCCAGGGCGGATCTTGCCGTTGCAGCCGCTGCAGCGCGGTGGCTCCAGGCGGCTGCCGTGTTCCGCGAGCACCGGGGCGGCCGGTTCGCCGCGCCACGGGCGCTGGCAGGCAAAGCAGATCGGCGTGTGCAGGCTGCCATGCAGGTGCAGCACCGAAGGGCTGCCGGCGCGCTCGTGCAGGTCGTCGACGTTCTGGGTGATCAGGGTCAGGCGCGGCACCCGTCGCGCCAGTTCGGCTATGGCCAGGTGCGCCGGGTTGGGTTGGGCTTCGAGCACTTTCAGGCGCCGCCCTTCATACCAGCCCCAGACCAGCGCCGGGTCGGCACGGAAGGCCTGTGGCGTGGCCAGCTGTGCCGGGTCGAACTGCTCCCAGAGGCCGCTCAGGGCGTCGCGAAAGGTCGGGATGCCACTTTCCGCCGAGACTCCGGCGCCGGTGAACACCACCAGATGCCGGGCCCGGGCCAGGTATTGGGGATCGAACTCCATGGGTGACCGCTCTTTGTGGTTGCGTTGTTATCGGGCCTGCATTATCGCGGCCCCGCTCGGACCTGTCCGAAAAAATCACGGCGCACGCATCAGGAGTGAATTTATCCTCGCACCGCCGCTCATAACTCTTGTCAGCGGTCCTGTCCGCGCAATTCTCAACCTTCCAGGGAGTGTCAGCCCCATGTGCCCAGCCTCGTCCGTCAGCCCCGACGCCACCTCTCGCTTGATCCTGGTGGTGGAGGACGAACCGACGGTGCTGGAGTTCCTGTGCGAGATTCTGCAGGACGAGGGATTTGCCACCCAGGCCATGGACAGCGCCGATCGAGCCTGGGACTTTCTGCAGGCGCATGCTGCGCACGTGATCCTGATGCTGACCGATATCAGCATGCCCGGCACGCTCAATGGCGCCAGCCTGAGCAACCTGTGCGCGGAACGCTGGCCGTCGCTGCCGATCGTGGTGATGTCGGGTTTCGAGACCCCCGAGAGTTCCGGGGTGCGCTATCCGGTGACCTTCATCCGCAAGCCCTGGACCATCGGGCAGATCCTCGACTGCGTGGAAGGCGCGTTGAAATCGGCCCAGGGTTGAGGCGTTGCGCCTCACCCCGGCCAATCGCCGGTGTTACTCCTTGACGCTCATGAACTCCTTGGCCCAGACGATGTAGTCCTCGGGCTGGGTGTAGGTATGGGCCAGCTCGGTGGCACTCAGGTCCGAGGCCTGGGTGAAGATCTGCCGCTGCTCGCGCAGGCAGTCGTAGGTGGCCTTGATCGCGGCGAAGTAGGCGGCGTGGCCGTCCACCGCGATTTTCACCCCCAGCTCGGCCAGGCGTGCATCGTCGCGCAGTGCCGGGTTGCCGTAGGTCACCAGCATCAGCGGTACGCTCAGGTGCTCGGAGATCTGTTCCAGTTGCTCGAAATCGCGGATGCCGACCATGCAGATGGCGTCGGCGCCCGCGCGCTGGTACTGCTGGGTACGGCTGATGATTTCCTGCACCGGGAGGATGCCGGCGTTGGTCCGGGCGATGATCGCCAGCTCGGTGTCGACCCGGGCTTCCAGGGCGGCGCGGATCTTGCCGACGCCTTCGGCCACGGAAATCAGGTCGGTGGATTTGCGCCCGAACTGCGCCGGCAGCAGGGTGTCTTCGATGGTCAGCGCGGCGATGCCGGCCCGTTCCAGTTCCACCACGGTGCGCATCACGTTCAGCGCGTTGCCGTAGCCGTGGTCGGCGTCGGCGATCACCGGCAGCTGGGCCACGCGGCCGATTCGGGTGGCCTGCTCGGCGAATTCGCTGAGGGTGATCAGGGCGAAGTCGGGGGCTGCCAGAACCTGCAGCGAGGCCACGGAGCCTCCGAGGATGCCCACTTCAAAACCCAGGTCGGCGGCGATGCGGGCGGACATCGGGTCAAACACGGAAGCGGTGTGGTAGCAGGACGAGGAGGCGATCAGTTCACGGAAACCGCGGCGCAAATCTTGATGGGAAAGCCTGGACATAACAGCTCCGAGATAGGATCGAGAGATCGACCTTGAGGTCGAGTCAAATTTTGCAATCAGTTCCCTTGGCGAGCCGGGGAAAGAGCGGCTCGCAGCGAAACGTTAGTTGGGCAGATGAAGATGAAACAAGGTGGGTAGCAAGGCGTCTTTATCCCGCTCGGTTGCGCGAACCGGCAGGTTTGTTATGCGAGGCCGACATAGCAGGACGAGGCTATCACGCTGCAAGGCCGTAGTTGATGAGGAATTTGCATAGCATTATGCCGGACCGGCATTGGCAATTTTTTTCCAACTGAATATTACGGATGCCTGCCGAGGGGGCTTCAGGCGCGGATTGGCGTTGTTCGGGTACTTGTCGAGCGCTGGCAAATCAACCAAGCTGCCGCGCCTCGAATGGCAGCTTGGCAGCTGCGCAATGGCTTGGTTCAAGGATGCAGGTAATGACGCTCAGGGTGTTGGTGGTCGGTGGTTATGGCAATTTCGGCAGCATCGTCTGCCGCTATCTGATCCGTACGCCCGGGGTGCATCTGCTGATTTCCGGGCGCGACCCACGCAAGCTCGCGGCCAAGGTTCAGGCGCTGCAAGCCGAGGGTGGACAGCCCTGTGAAGGTTGGTGCGGCGATGCCATGGGCCCGCAGTGGGCGCCGGCGCTCAAGGCCCTGGACGTGCATTGGGTGATCCACACCGGAGGGCCGTTCCAGGGCCAGTCCTACGCGGTGGCCCAGGGCTGCATCGAGGCCGGGGTCAACTACTGCGACCTGGCCGACTGCCGCCAGTTCGTGCGCGGCATTGGCACGCTGGATGAGGCGGCCCGAGCCGCCGGGGTGACGGTGCTCAGCGGTTGCAGCTCGGTGCCGACCCTGTCGGCGGCGATCATCGATGAGCATCGCGGGCATTTTTCCCGCATCGAGCGCATCGAGCACGGCATTTCCTCCTCGGCGAAAATGCCCGGCCTGTCCACCATCCAGGGCGTGCTGGCCTATGCCGGTCGGCCGATCCTGCAACTCAAGGATGGCCGGCCGCACCCGGTGATCGGCTGGCAGGGCCTGACCCTGCGCAAGTTGCCGGGACTGGGCAGGCGCCTGGTGGCCAATGTCGATGTGCCGGACCTGGACTTGTTCGCCGAGCGTTACGGCGCCCACACCCTGAGCTTCAAGGCCGGTGCCGGGCTGAAGGTCGCCGGGCTGGCCAACGCCTTGCTGGCTCAGGCCGTGAAGCTCGGGCTGGTGCGCGACCCGGCGCCCTGGGCGGCGCGCCTGCATCGCTGCGGCACCTGGTTCGAAGGTTTTGGCGACGGCCTCAGCGCCCTGTATGTCGACGTCCATGGCCTGGGGCTGGATGGCCAGCCCCTGACGATGAACGCCCAGCTGACCGCGACCCACGACCACGGCCCGGAGATCCCCAGCTGCGCGGCAGTGGCGGTGGTGCACAAGCTGCTGGCCGGCCATGTACCGGCAGCGGGCGCCCGGTCCAGTGCCGGCGAGGTCAGCGTGGAGGAGTACCTGCGGGCAATCGACGACGCGGATCACCTGCAGATGCAGGTGAGTTTCTCGCGCCCGCCGGTTTAACGCCGCCTTACCACAGCAGGGGCTTGGCGAAGTCCTTCCAGAACAGCCAGCGCCGCAGTTCATGGTGTTCGCCGGTGCCGATCTGCCAGTCCGGGCGCCCGCCCTCCAGGGCGATCTTGACGATGATTCCGGCATAGGTCGCGGCCACCAGGGTCTTGCCATCGGGGCTGATGTCCATGGCGGTGAGGGTCGAGCCGATGTAGTGCTGCCAGCGCTGCTCGCCGGTTTCACTGAAAGCCCGCAGGTAGCCGTAGGCGTCGCCGATGATGAACTCGTCGCCCCGTGAAGCTGCGGCGTATACCCGGGCGCCTTCCTCCAGCACTGGGGTGCGCGGGTCGTCGCTGTAGAAGTCGGTGCTCAGCCCCGGCAGGTCGGCCACCGCCACCCCCAGGCTGGCGCCGCCATAGAAGTGGCAGGCGTTGAGCAGCAGGCTATCGCCGCGTGAGTTGAAGTGCGCGAAGTGCGGGTACTCGCTGGCGGGGCCGATCTGCGCGACCCGCTGCAACTGGGCATCGAACACCAGGTGCATGCCGCATTGTTCGCCCACGGCGATCCATTGGCCGTCGGGCGACACCGCGCCATGTTCCATGCACAGGCCAATGCTCAGGTCCTCGGAGGCGACGCCTTCGGCCAGGTCCTGCTGGATATCCTCAAGGCTGCGCAGCAGGCGGGTGGCGCCCTCGGCAGCCAGAACGAAGATACCGTCGGCGCTCACCAGCAGCACCCGGCGCCCGTCGGGGAAGGGAATCAGGCTGGAGGGAGCGGGGCGTCCGGTGTCTTCAAGCTCCACGCCCGCAGGCAGGTTCGCGTGGGGATCGGGCCAGGGGAAGCTCGCCACCTGCGGGCCATTCCAGCCATCGGTGAGCTGGATGCCGTCAGCCCGGCCCCAGGCGAAATAACGCCGTTGCGGGCACATGCCGAAGCATTCCACCTGCTCCAGGGTCTCGATCCGTGCATCGTCGATATGCACCACAAAGCCGGCCTCGTAGGGCGCACCGATGCGGGCCAGCAGGCTGCCGTCCGGCAACAGGGCCAGGGTCGGGATCATCCGCCCCTGGCTTTCCAGGCGCGGCGTCAGTGGGAAGTGCGCCGGCGGCCAGTCCTGGCGGAAGGCCTGGCGCGCGGCCTCATCATGGGGGCGCTGATTGCTCGCTTCCAGGGCCGCTTGCCAGTCCTGCAACAGGTGCTCGGTATCGGGCATGTTCGGCTCCTTCAAGCCCTTCCAGCCCTCGCGGGTGCCGGTTTCGACATAGTGGTTGATGTCGCGGGCATAGCTCAGCACGGCTTTCTGCCATTGCTCTTGCGGGGAGAGGTTCGAATTCGACTGGGACATGCGCACGGGACTCCTTGTGGCGCTGGAAAAGGCGTAGCAGACCGGGGGATTGACCGGAAAAGCGCGCAGTTTATCCCTTGGTGGCGGTTTTTTTTCAAGGGGCCTGAGTGCCCCTGCTCAAGGCGCCCGAGTGCCGCTGTTCAAGGTGCGTAGGTGCTGACCCGATTGCGCCCGGCGTGCTTGGAGGCGTACAGCGCCTGGTCTGCCCATTCGATCAGGCAGCGGTGATCGCGGGCCGGTCGGTCGAGGCAGGCGATGCCCAGGCTGATGGTGAAGGCGATGGCCTGGCCGTTGTGGATCACCTCCTGCTGCTCCACCGACTGGCGCAGGCGCTCCGCCAGGGTCTGGGCCCCGGTCAGGTCGGTGTGGGGCAGGAGGATGGCGAACTCTTCGCCGCCGTAACGCCCGGCCACATCGCTGTCGCGCACGTGCGCGTGGATCAGTTGCGAGACACGCTGGATCACCGCGTCCCCGGCCTGGTGCCCATGGCGATCGTTGATCGACTTGAAGTGGTCGATGTCCAGCATCAGCAGGGCGATGGCGCTGCCGTGGCGGCTGTACTCGAACGCCAGGCGCTGTTCCCAGTGACCGCGGTTGAACAGCTGGGTCAGGTGATCGATGCGCGACAGGTGCTGCAACTGCCGGTTGGCCTGCTGCAGCGCCAGGCTGTTGATCGCCACGTCGGTGACGTCGTAGATCACCAGGCAGACGTGGTGGATCTCGCTGTTGGACGAACGCAGCGGCAGCAGGGTGGTGTTCTGGTACATGAACTCGCCCTGGCCGGTGATCGGTTGGTAGTTCTTGAAGTGCACCAGGTACGGCCGTTGTTTCCAGATGGTGAAGGCCGGGGTGCCCAGGGCCACCACGCGACTCAGCTTGCGGCGGAACCAGGGCCGTTCGACCTCGGGGAACAGCGCGAAGAACGACTGGTCGATGGCCTGTTTGGAGGGCACGCCGGAACGGTTCTCCATAAAGCTGTTCCACACCTGGACCTGGCATTGGAGGTCGAGCACCACGATCCCCACGTCAATGCTCTGGACCACCGCCAGCAACCAGTGCAGCTCACTGAAATCCATTCGTTTGGGCATGGCTCAACTCATCAGGTAGGCGAGTTTCTGTTCCAGCAGGGGCATGGAGTCCTCGGTGAACAGCAGCAACAGGTCGAAGTGGATGTTCTGTTCCTCCAGGCTGTAGCTGATTTCCACCGCCTGGGTCTTTTTCCAGCGCTGCTGATTGAGCACGATCAATTCGTCGATGGTGGTGTGTTCCCCCAGCACCTGGGGGTGGCCCACGGAAAAGAACACGTCCAGCTGTTCGGCGATGCTGCTCAGGCACGCGCCGATCAACACGCTGGAGAGGTCGATCAGCACTTCCATTTCCTGGTAGGGATCGGTGCCTTGTTCCATCAGTTGGGCGATGTCCGCCACTTCCGAGTCGTAGAACATCAGCAAGGCTTCGCCGGCGATGCCGCTGCCGATGTAGCCCTGGCAGATGGCGGTCAATTGCCGGGCACGATTGGCGTCCGCCAGGAGCATCTGCAGCTCCCCGGCTTCCAGCACGTTGACGTGGGGAATCGGCAGGTGCACGAACACATCCAGCACCTTGGCGATCAGCGCCGCGGCGTAGCCCATGGAGACGTTGACGGTTTCCCGGAAGGCGTCGCGAAAGGTCACCACAGGAGCCGGCGAGGGCGCTATCGGATGCTTGAGAGGCGGACTGTCCAGCAGTTGCAGTTGCTTGAGCAGGGCGCGCAACTGCTGGGGATCGAAGGGTTTCTTGAGAAAGGCCAGGGCGCCCAGCTCGCGGGTGCGGCGCACCGCTTCTTCCTGGACATCGCCGGAGATGACGATGATCTGCGCGTCGATGCCTTCTTCCTGCACGGCGCTCAGGACCTGATAACCGTCCATGACCGGCATGGTCAGGTCCAGCAGTGCCACCTTGCCCAAGCCCCGGCGCAGCGCCTCCAGGCCCTCGCGACCGTTGCAGGCCTGGGTCACGGAAACCTGCCACTCGCTGGGCAGGGTCCGCAGCACCTGGTTTCGGGCCATGCTCGAGTCATCGCAGACGAGGAGGGGAATCATCGGGGTCGGACACTCATTCGAAAAAATCCGTGGCGGGATAGTGTTCGGGAATGTGGTGAGTTGTCGCTTTAACCAGTGTGTCGCAGGGCTGTCCGTGCCGCGCCGCACTATAGTTCGACGAGCGTCGGCAGAACAAGTGGCGGCTAATTGAGTTGTTTGTTCCAGGTCATTGTTCAGTGGATTCAAGGGCCATGTGACAGCCTGGCCTGGGCGCTCGCCATAGGGGGTGGGCATGAAGGGTACTGGATCCGCGCCTTGCTCCAAGGCGCTCGACGTTTGCCCGCGCCATTGCGCGGGCAGCCCGGTCGCGGCCCTGTATATGCAACAAAACCTTACGCGCCAGGCCGTCCGGTTCGAGGTCAAAAACGCCGCAGCCCGGATTCTGCGCCGTCTGGCGGCGATGGCGGCGCACGCCTGGGCCGCGGCGCAGAAAAATGTCAGATTTTGAGTCCCGGCCTGGACCTTTTCCCGCAATGCGCAATCATTACTGCGTGGAAAACATAAGGAGAGACGCATGTTCATTCGGTCATTGACCCTCGCTACTCTGCTCGCTGTCGCCGGCCCTGTCCTGGCTGCCGACAACGATGGCCCACTGACTCAGGACCTGGGCAAATCACGGCCATTGATCGTGATCGCCCCCAGCACCGTCGACCCGACCCTGGTCAGCCTGAAAAAGTCCCTGGAAGAGCCGGCAACCCGTCAAGCCTTTAACGAACGCAACATGGTCCTGTACACCGTGATCAACACCATCGGCCAGCGCGATGGCAAGGACATCGACCCGCAATCCACCATGGCCCTGATCCGCAGCCTCAAGCTTGGAGCCGGGGCGCAGACCAAGGTGATCCTGGTGGGCAAGGACGGTGAGAAGAAGCTGGAGCACTCCGGGGCGATTGAACTCAAGGAGGTCTTCACGGCCGTCGATCAGTTGCCCGCCGCGGAGAAACAGGCCGCTGCACCGGCCCCGGCTCCCGAGCCCGAAGCCAAGCCGGCCAACGCCAAAGCCAGTAAAGCGGCCAAGCCCGCCGCCGCTCCCAAGGCCCTGGACGATTGATCCGGGGCACCGGGGCGGGCCCGGGCCGCGCTCCGGTGTCGTTCAAGCAGCGTTGAGGAGCTGCCGCAGGCCCTGAACGATCTGCTCCACTTCAGCTTCATCGATCACCAGCGGCGGCAGCAGGCGAATGGTCTTGCCGCGGGTGACATTGATCAGCAAAGCGTGATCCCTCGCGGCGATCTGCACCAGGTCCCGCGGTGTGTTGCGCAACTCGATGCCAACCATCAGACCCTGCCCGCGAATCTCCAGGACCTGGGCATGGCCCTGCAACTCCTCCCGCAGGCGCCGCAACAGCAGCGCACCCTGGCGCTCGGCATTGGCCAGCAGATTTTGCTCCTCGATGATCTCCAGCACGGTGCACGCCGCCCGACAGGCCAGGGGGTTGCCGCCAAAGGTGCTGCCGTGGCTGCCGGGGGTGAAGAGTTGCGCGGCCTTGCCCCGGGCCAGGCAGGCGCCGATGGGAATGCCGTTGCCCAGGCCCTTGGCCAGGGTCATCACATCCGGCACCACGCCTTCGTGCTGACAGGCGAACCAGCGTCCGGTACGGCCGACACCGCTCTGGATCTCGTCCAGCATCAGCAGCCAGTTGCGCCGGGTGCACAGCTCGCGCAGGGCCTTGAGGTAGCCGGCGGGCGCCAGCCGGATGCCGCTCTCGCCCTGGATCGGCTCCAGCAACACTGCGCAGATGCGTGGGCCGTGCTCGGCAACGACGGCCTGCAGCGCCTTGAGGTCAGCGAAGGGCACCCGGAGAAAATCCCCTGGCAACTGGCCATAGTTCAGGCGCACGGCGGGCCCGTCGCTGGCCGCCAGGGTACCCAGGGTGCGGCCATGGAAGGCGTCCTCCATGACCACCACCAGGGGCTGTTCGATGCCCCTGTGCCAGCCGTGCAGCCGCGCCAGCTTGAGCGCGGTTTCGTTGGCTTCGGCGCCCGAGTTGTTGAAAAAGGCCCGGTCCATCCCGGCCAGCGCGGTCAGTCGGGTGGCCAGCTGTTGCTGCCAGTGGATGTCGTACAGGTTGGAACTGTGCAGCAACAGGCCGGCCTGTTCGCTGATGGCCTTGACCAGTTTGGGGTGTGCGTGGCCGATGGCCGTTACCGCGACCCCGGCGATGGCGTCCAGGTACTCGCGACCGGCCTGGTCCCAAAGTCGACTGCCCAAACCCTTGCAGAAGCTCAGGGCCAGGGGCTGGTAGGTGCTCATCAGGCAGGCGGCGGTCATGGCGGGCGACTCCATCTTGTTGGGGTGTGCGGCCAGTATCGTTAGTCACTCAGGCTAGATAAACTCGGCAATTCTTTAATCATCTTGAAGTCAGGGTTGATAATGGATCTGTTCCAGGCGATGTCGGTGTACGTCAAGGTGGTGGAGGCGGGGAACATGACCGCTGCGGCCCGTGAGTGCGGTTTGTCCACCACCATGGTCGGCAATCATCTGCGGGCTTTGGAGCAGCGCCTTGGGGTGCGCCTGCTCAACCGCACCACGCGACGCCAGCGCCTGACCGAGTTCGGCACTGATTACTACCAGCGCTGTCTGGCGGTGCTGGGGTTGGTGGCGGACTCCGAGCGCCTGGCGGAGCAGGCCCAGGGCGAGCCTTCCGGGACCTTGCGCATCACCGCGCCGCTGACCTTTGGCACCGAGCGCCTGGCGCCGGCCTTGAGCGAGTTCCAGCAGCGCTGCCCGCAGGTCAAGGTGGAACTGACCCTGGCCAACCAGCGCTTCGATCTGAGTGATGGCGCTTTTGACGTGGCCGTGCGCCTGGGCAACCTGGACACCTCGGCGCTGATCGCCCGGCGGCTGCAGGATTACACCCTGACCATCTGCGCCGCGCCGGAGTACCTGGAGCGCTGCGGCACCCCGCAAGTCCCGGAAGACCTGCAGCATCACAACTGCCTGGCGTTCGCCTACCCGGCCGGTGACGAGTGGAGTTCCACCGCCACCCGCTGGCCCTTGCGCGGGCCCGAGGGCGATGTGCTGATTCCGGTGTCCGGCTCGTTGCTGACCAATACCTCGTCCGGCCTGCACCGCGCGGCCCGGGGCGGCCTGGGGCTGGTGATGATGCCCGACGCGCTGGTGGAGGAGGACCTGCAGCAGGGCCGGTTAGTGCCGGTGCTGCAGGACTATCAGTTGCCGTTTCGGACCATGCACCTGCTGTATGCCCAGGACCGCTACCGCCTGCCCAAGCTGCGCAGCTTCGTCGATTTCGCCCTGGAAAAATGGGGGCGTCAGGCCGACTCGGCGGCCAGCAGCATCATCGCTGCGGACAAGGTATGAGCGTCGGTGATCCGGCCGGCGGCGATCATGGCCAGCAGCTCCTGGCGGCTGACCCACAGCACATGGTCCACCTCGCCGTCGGTGGCGGCGCTCTGCTGCTCGGTGACCTGTACCTGACACACCGCCACCGCGCTGGCGATCAGTGAGGTATTGCTGTGCAGCAAGCCCAGCTGGCGCACGGACGAAGCCTGCCGGCCGGTTTCTTCCAGCAGCTCCCGGACCGCGGCGTCACAGGCGCTTTCCCCGGCATCGATGGCGCCCCGGGGAAACTCGATGGACTGGCCGCCAATGGCCCGGCGCTTGAGCTCGACCAGCATCAGCCGGCCATCGGCCAGGGTCGGCACGGCCACCACGCCGTTGATCGCCTGGGCTTCCTTGATGATGAAGTAGCCGTTTTCGCGGACCACCTTGAAGTAGGGGGTTTGCAGCAGGCATTGGTTGTCGGGGGTGGAACTCATGGGCGTTATTACTCCAGGAAACAACGATCGAACAGGTACAGCTCGGTGGGCTTGAGGCTTTCCACCGTGGCTTGCGGGCGGCCACCATCGCCGCTTTTCTTGCGCCCGGTTTCCTGCAGGTAACCGGCTTCGCTCATCTTCAGCAGGCGCTGGCGGATGCTGGTCTTGAGCACCGGCCGTTGCAGCACCCGGGAGAAGATACTCACCGCCTCGGGGGCGCTGAATTCCTGGCCGAGAAACATCAGCGGCAGGCTGCTGTACAGGGATTTGGAAAACAGCCGCTCCCTGGTCTGGGCCACCAGGCTGTTGTGGTCGAACGGCAGTTTGAAGGCGCCGCTGGCCACCTCGCCGAGGGCAAAGAAACCCTGCTGCGGGCCCGGCTGCACCGGGTCGCTGACGATCCCCAGGTAGAAGGTCGAGGACGACCAGCAGCGCGGGTCGCGGAAGGCGTCGCCCACGGTGCCCACCTGTTCCAGCCAGGCCAGGGGCATGTCGACCTTGCTCGAACGGCGCAGGCGTTCCACGGCGTCATTCAGGCTGCGGTCCTCGACATCGCCGTTGACCACGATGCCCGGCAGCGCCCAGTGTCCGGCAAATGGCTCGCTGTCCCGTTGGTGAAGGAGGATTTCCAGCTCGCAGCGCTCGCGGTTGTAGCGCAACAGGCACAGGTCGATGGTGTGCAGGTAGGCGCTGGGGAGGGGGGGGCGGTCTTGCATATCAACTTCCGTGGACGGCGTAGAGGCCGTAGTTTAGCGGATTCAGGCCCGGTGCCAGCCACTGCTTGGGCGGTGTTTCGCCCCGGGCCAGGCACTGGCGCAACACGCTGCTGCGCACTCCGGGCTGTTCCTCGATGCAGAGGATGGAAAAGCGTTGCAGCAATTCTTCGCCGCGATGGAACCTGGGCAACTGCCGCGCCACGTCTTCACCCACCACCAGGGCGATGCGCTTGCCATCCAGGGCCAGGTCGTCGGCCAGGCGTTGCAGCAGGGTGAAGCTGTAGACCGGACCCGGGTCGGCCAGGGCCAGCTGCCGCTCCAGGCGGCTGACCGCCAGCTCGGCCTGGCACTCGGGCTGCAAGTGCGTGGTGATCGCCTGCAACCAGTTGGCCCGTTGCTCGAAATCGGCCATGCGCTTGCCATCCGGGTGGTGGAAGCTCGGGACTACCAGGACCCGGCGGGCATGGCGCGCGGCTTCGAGCATCACCTGGGCGTGTCCGGCGTGGGGCGGGTTGAAGGCACCGCCATAGAGGGCCAGTTCAAACATCTGCTTTTCCTCGTTTGGTACATGACGTGTACCTTATCATCGCTTTTGCCTGTGGAACATCTTCTTTTTCAGCTGGCTTTATCAGTGCGTTTTAGCAGAAGGATAAAAATAAAATGCGTTGGGGCTTGCCATGAAAGTACATGACATGTACTTTGTGCTCCATGCAGAGGAGAGACCCAGCATGAACAGCCAAACGATGAAGACCGCTTCCTTCGATGTCGATGCGCAAAAGAGCTTCACCCCGCTGTGCCCGGACGAGCTGCCCGTGGCCGAAGGCGACCGCATCGGTGGCGAACTGAATTTCATGGCGACCCTGGCCAGCCTGCGCATTGGCAGCAAGGATGCCCACAGCCCCCAGGCGCCCTGGGTGGTGGCCGGGCATCAACAGATGCTTCAGCCCACCGGCCTGGAACATGCCGACCTGACCTGGGTCAGCCACTGCGTGCCGGGCACCGCAGGCTTCACCCTGCTGGATGAATTGCCCACGCCCTATGACTACGACTACTTCGTGTGGAAGGGCGTGGAGCCGGACCTGCACCCCTACGGTGCCTGCTACCACGACCTGCACGGCAAGCTGTCCACCGGGGTCATCGAGTACCTCAACAGCCAGGGCGTGCAACAGGTCATCGTCGGCGGCCTGGCCCTGGATTTCTGCGTCAAGACCACCGCGCTGCAGCTGGCCGCCGCCGGCTTCAGGGTGATCATCCACCTGCCGGCGTGCCGGGCCATCAGCGCCGAGGGCGCCACCCGGGCCATCGCCGACATGCAACAAGCGGGCATCACGGTTGCCGCGACCCGCGAAGAAACCGCCAGACTGGCCAAGGCTTGAGGAGTCATCATGGAAAGTGCATTCGACCGTAACAACGGCGTGATTCAGAGCCTGCTGGACACCGACTACTACACCTTCACCATGATGCAGGCGGTGCTGCACCAGCACCCCAATGTCGACGTGGAATACCAGTTCATCGTGCGCTCCAAAGAGTCCCTGGTGCACCTGATCCCCGAGATCCGCCAGGAGCTGGAAAAACTCGCCGGCCTGCAGATGCGCGAAGGCGAACAGCGCTTTCTGTTCAACAAGCGCTTCCGCGAATACCTGACCCCGGATTTCGAGCAGTTTCTCGGCCTGTTCCGCTTCAACCTGCGCTACATCCACGTGGCCGCCGTCGATGGCCAGCTGAGCATCCGCGTCCGTGGCCCGATGCTGCACTGCATCATGTTCGAACAGCCGGTACTGGCCATGGTCAGCGAGCTGCGCAACCGCGATAAATACCCCGAGGTGGAGCTGGAGGACGTCACCCGCCGGCTCTACCAGAAGTTCGAATGGCTGGAGAAAAACGCCAGCCGCGACGAACTCGCCGAGTTCCGCGTCTCGGATTTTTCCACCCGCCGGCGCCTGTCGTTCAAGGCCCAGCGCGAAGTGGTGAAGATCATGCGCAGCGACTTTCCCGGGGTCTTCGTCGGCACCAGCAATGCCCACCTGGCCTATGAGTTCGACCTGCCGCTGATCGGCACCATGGCCCACCAGTGGCTGATGGTGCACCAGCAACTGGGACGGCTGCGGGAGAGCCAGAATGCGGCCCTGGAGAATTGGGTGCACGAGTACCGCGGACGCCTGGGCATCGCCTTGACCGACTGCATCAGCACCGACTTCTTCCTCAAGGATTTCGACCTGTACTTCGCCAAGCTCTACGACGGCCTGCGCCAGGATTCCGGGGATCCGCTGCTCTGGGCCGACAAGGTCCTGGCCCGCTACCGCGAACTGGGCATCGACCCGCGAACCAAGGACCTGATGTTCTCCGACGGCCTGAACTTCGAGAAATGCCTGCCGATCCTGCGCCACGTGCGCGGCCAGGCCCGGTTCGGTTTCGGCATGGGCACCAGCCTGGCTTGCGACGTCGAAGGCGTCGAGCCGCTGAGCATCGTGATGAAGCTGGTGCGGGTGCATGGCGAGCCGGTGGTGAAGTTCTCCGACGACCCGATCAAGAACGTCTGCGAAGACCCGTCGTTCCTGCGCTACGCGGCCCAGGTGTTCAACGTCGATCTTGCCCACTCGCCCCTGGAGGCCTGACATGAGCAACCCAACCCAAGAACGTATCGCCCGGGAACTGGGCGTCGACCGGCAACTGGTGCGCGGTGGCGAGGCCGCCGAGATCGCCCGGCGCGTGGACTTTATCCAGCAGGTGCTGCGCGAGTCCGGGTGCGGCACCCTGGTGCTGGGCATCAGCGGCGGAGTCGACTCCCTGACCGCCGGCCGCCTGTGCCAACTGGCGGTGGAGCAACTGCGCGGGGCAGGGCATGAGGCCCGCTTCATCGCCATGCGCCTGCCCTACAAGAACCAGGCGGACGAAAGCGATGCCCAGGCGTCCCTGGACTTCATCGGTGCCGATGCCGTCAGTACCTGCAACATTGCCGACAGCGTCGACGGCCTGATGAGCCAGGTGCGGATCGACGGCTTGCAGCCTTCAGCGGCCCTCACGGACTTTGCCAAGGGCAACGTCAAGGCCCGGGCGCGGATGATCGCGCAGTACGCCGTGGCCAACTTCAGCAATGGCCTGGTGGTGGGCACCGACCACGCTGCCGAGGCCCTGATGGGCTTCTTCACCAAGTATGGCGACGGCGCCTGCGACCTGGCCCCGTTGTCGGGCCTGACCAAGACCCAGGTGCGGCTGCTGGCCGATGCCCTCGGCGCGCCAGGCCATCTGGTGCACAAGGCGCCCACCGCGGACCTGGAGGAACTGGCTCCGGGCAAGCTGGACGAAACGGCTTACGGTTGCAGCTACGAAGAAATCGATGCCTACCTGATGGGCCAAACGGTGCCCGATAGCGTGCGCCAACTGATTGAAAGCGCCTACCGGCGCACCGCTCACAAACGCGCCTTGCCCCGCAGTCCCGCCTGAGCCGACGCCTTCGCCGGCAAGCCGGCTCCTACTCCATCACCCCCGGCCGTAGGAGCTGGCTTGCCAGCGAACAACCGCGACTGCCAAGCGCGGCCACCCGCCCTTCAATCCGGCCATTTCCTCAAGCTCGCCCGGCATTCTTCAATCAGCTCGGGCATATGCTCGCGCACGTCCTGCCAACCCAGCATGCCCAGCAGCTCACGCGCTTCCTGGCGCAGGGGCAGCCACTGCGGGTGTTTGAAGCCGTTGTCCTCCAGCGTTACCCCGTAGGCCTCTCGGCACAGCGCTTCACAGCCGCTCAACAGGGCTTGCAGGCGCGGGTGCAGAGTGGGTGCCAGGTACGCCGGAAAGTGCTTCACGAAGCCCTCGAGATAATCCAGGTGGTTGGACCACAGGCCACACTCGGCGCAGCAGCCGACCTCCGTGCGCTGGCGGTCGGCCTCCGATGCCAGGAACTCCAGGGCCGGGCCCAGCTCTCCCAGCAGGATGATCTTTCGGTACTCGTCCTGGCCGTACCAGGTCCAGACGTTCGAGGCGAGGGGGCTGTCACGGTGCAGGGGTGTTTCACTCATGCGGTGGGCCTTTGTATTGGGTTGGCGCAGCGCTATCCAGAGCCTGTTCAGCTTCTGGAGCAACGGGTTGTTGCCCGGCGTTGAGCGGCGGTTGCGACGTAGGCTGCCAGCCGTCTGGCCAGCGATCGCTGAACGAATGGTGGGTTGGCATCAGGGCCGGGGCGCGGTTGTCGTCGAAGCAGCCCAGGAGCAAGGCAATGGTCGGTTGATCATCGATGGCCCCCAGGGAGCTGCCGCAGGCCCGGCAGAAGGCCCGGCTCGAATAGTCCGAAGACCTGAAGGTCGCCGGAGCGCCGGCGGGGCCGGTCCAGGTCACCTGGGTGCTGGGGAACTCGACCCAGGCCAGGGTCAGGGCGCCGCTGTGGCGCTGGCACAGTTTGCACGAGCAGGTATGGGGATTGGCGGCAGGCCCTCGGGCCTCGAAGCGAATCTGCCCGCACAGGCAGCCGCCCCGGTACAGGCTGGCAGTCATCAGCGTGGGTTCTCCTGAGGAATCAAACGGTCCTTTTCCAAGTCATGCAGCAGTTCATCGAGCATCTGTCTGCGGCTTTCGACCTGCACCGGCGGAACATACCAGGCCGCTACGCTATAGCCTTCACGACGGTAGTCGTAGGTCTTGAGCAGTTGGCCGTCCTTGAGCAGGCTGCCGCGCAAGTTGCTCTGGTAGGAGTAGGGCATGGGGAAGGTCAGCAGGGTGATGGCATTCAACGCGCCAAGCAACCCCGCGCTCTTGCCGCCTGGCTCGCTGATCAGCAGGCGGTAGCCGCTGCGGCTGTAGCCACCATCGAGAAAGGAGAAGGCTCCGGTTTGACGCAGGGCGGCGATGGTTTCCCGTTGCTCCTGTTCGTCGAAGCGACTTTTCACCGGGCCCAGGTCCAGGGTCAGCGGTACATAGGGATGTTGACTGCGGTAGTCCAGCGGTGCCATTCGGGTGCCACAACCGGTGATGATCAGTGCGCTGCACAGCAGGGTGGTCAAACCTATGGGGTTCATTGGGCCTGACTCGCGGTTGGCAACAGTTGATCCTGACGCAGATCGCCAGCAAAGGCGCGGGCGATGCGCTGGATATTCTGTTCTTGCATTTCACCGCCTTGATCCAGCAACCAGGTGTATTTATGCGTCAGGTTGCGATAGCTGTAGCGCTTGAGGAGCTTGCCCTCGTGCAGCAGGCTGATGTCGGTGTGGGTGTCGATGCCATTGGAGAGCGGCATCAGGAACAGAGTGGCTGCACTGAGGAAGATCAACGGCATTGGCGGCATGTCCCGCTCGGACTTGAACTGAATACGGGCGCTGTAGTCGCCAGCTTGTCCGGCGCCGGTCTGGACATCTGCGAACACCCCGGTGGCACGCAAGGCGTTACGTAACTCAGCGGCGCGTAATGGGTCATCGACCATCACATGCAGGGGCATCAAATAGGCTTGGCCATCCGTCAGCGGACGGTCCGGCAAGGTGTCGGTTGCTGTGCAGCCCGCGAGCAGCAGAAGGGCGCAAAGGGTCAGGCAGGATTTCATGGATGAATCTCCGCAGTGGCGTTGGCTGGGCTGGTTTGCTTGTCGACGGGAAGGATGAAGGGCTTGGCCTTGTCCAGATCCAGCGGCATCCATTGCAGCTCCGGCAGCCCCGGCACCTGGCGCTGGGCAATCACGGCGTCACGGGGCATCTGATTGCTCCAGGCAAAGAAGCACTGGGTCACTTGGCTGCAGACCGAGCGAAACTCGCCGATGTAATACGCCTTGCCCGCCTCCAGGCGCAGCGGCAATACGAACTCTTCGCGCGCTTCCTGGGATTGCAGTCGTGAGCCGAGCCCCGGGGTGTAGACCATGGACCAGAATTGGAAGTTGTAGAACTCGTAATCACCCGGTTTGAGCGGCATGACAAATACACTGCCGGCTGCGCGGGGTTCATGGATGTCCTCAGGCGTTGGCCGTGGGTCGCCCTCCCAGAGTGCCGCGGCGCCATTGATTGAGCCGCGCTTGCGAATCAGCAGGCGCAGGTTGGTGGCGGCACCGCCGCCGCCCAGGTACTGCGGGCCAATAGCGCCCACCAGATAGGTCGTGGGTTCGTTGGCTGCGGGTTGCAGAGGGGCGCTGACGATGGCGGCGGGTTGGCTGATGCAGCCAGAAACTATGCTGGTGGCCAGCAGCAAGGACGAAGCCTTGAGTACGCGGAACATGGGGAACCCTGAAAGTGACTTTGGACAAGGCGCAGGCAGGGAGGGAGGCATGAGTGTCTGTACATG
The DNA here is from genome assembly GCF_001547895.1 of Pseudomonas sp. Os17. Classification (NCBI taxonomy): domain Bacteria; kingdom Pseudomonadati; phylum Pseudomonadota; class Gammaproteobacteria; order Pseudomonadales; family Pseudomonadaceae; genus Pseudomonas; species Pseudomonas sp. Os17. Next base: position 2,697,040 of record NZ_AP014627.1, read on the forward strand.
GCCTTCCCTGGCGCCGCTCGTGAGCGGCGCGATGGTACGGAATCGGTTGGGCTTTGGGTAGTTGCGGCCACTGACAATGACCAGAGGGGGGGCCTATTGACCGAACCCTCAGCGCAGTTTCTCCAGCATCTGGTAGTACCACATGCCCGCCGCGAGCATCGGGTTGCCCAACTGGTCGCCGAGGGGCACGCGGATGTGTTGGCAGGCGGCGAAGGTGTCGTAGTGGCCGAGGTGGCCGGTCAGGGCTTCGGCCATGATCTCGCCCATGATGTGGCTGGTGGCCACGCCGTGCCCGGAGTAGCCCTGGCAGTACCAGACGTTGTCCGAAAGCTTGCCCAACTGGGGGATGCGGTTGATCACGATGCCCATGGCGCAGCTCCACTGGAAATCGATCCCCACGCCCTTGAGCGCCGGGAAGGTGCGCTCGATGCACGGGCGCAGTTCGCCGGCGATGTCCCGCGAATCCTTGCCGCTGTAGTTGGCGCCGCCACCAAACAGCAGGCGGCCATCGGCGGTCATGCGGTAGTAGTCGAGCACGAAGCGGCAGTCGTAGACCGCCAGATCCTCCGGGTTCAGGCGCCTGGCCAGGTCGCCCAACGGCTCGGTGGTGACGATGCCGCCCATGGCCGGGAAGATCTTGCCCTTGAGTTTTTTCGGCTCCAGCTTGTGGTAGACGTCGCCGGCCAGCAGCACCTGCTTGGCGTCGATGCGGCCCTGGGCGGTGATGACTGCCGGGCGCTCACCGTGGACGATTTCCAGCACCTGGCTGTGTTCGAAGATCAGCGCTCCCAGGCTTTCGGCAGCCCGGGCTTCGCCGAGGCACAGGTTCAGCGGGTGCAGGTGCAGGTTGCGGGTGTTCTTGATCGCGCCGTGATAGAGGTCGCTCTCCAGCAGTTCGCGGACCTGGGCCCGGTCCAGCAGGCTGACTTCGTCGCCCATGCCGCGGCGCACCGCTTCTTCGTAGTCGGCGCGCAGGCCCGGCAGGTGGCTGGGCTTGTAGGCGGCGTGCAGATGGCCGTGCTTGAGGTCACAGGCGATGGCGTACTTTTGCACCCGCTGCTGGATGATCCGGTGCCCGCGCCAGCGCAGGTTCCAGATGAAGTCGTCGACTTCCTTGCCGAGGCTGCGGCCCATCTGCTTGCGCATGGCCTCGTCGCCGGAAAGGCTGCCGGTGACCTGTCCGCCGTTGCGCCCACTGGCGCCCCAGCCGATCTTGTGGCTTTCGACGACGGCCACCTTGAGGCCACGTTCGGCCAGTTCCACCGCGCTGGCGACGCCGGTGAAGCCGCCGCCGATGATCACCACATCCGCTTGATGGGTGCCTTGCAGGGTCGGGTAGTGAGTTTCCTGGTTCAGGGTGGCGCTGTAGTAGCTGGGGCAGCGCTCGGCTGCCGGGGTCCGCGGGTCGAAGGCGGCGTTCATGGGCAATTCCTCGTAGACAATCAACCGGGTGGCCTGGCGGCGACCGGGAGGGGTAGGGGGCGGTGATCTGGCGGGCCCGGCTCAGGTTCGGCAAGGCCGCCTGCCTGGCCAGGCGCGCAGATCGTCACTGGGGGCTCAGGCCTGGGTCAGGTACCAGCGCCAGTCCTGCTCGCCGACTTCGGCCATGAACTGGCGGTATTCGGCGCGCTTGACCGCCAGGTACACCCCGAGGAACTCACTGCCCAGGGCATCTCGGGCCCAGGCCGATTGCTCCAGAGCGGTCAGCGAGGTCAGCCAGTCGGTGGGCAGCAACTCGGTGGCCTGGGCATAGCCGTTGCCCTCTACCGGATCCCCCGGATCGAGGTGTTCCCGCAGGCCGCGATGCACCCCGGCGAGAATCGCCGCTGCCGCGAGATAGGGGTTGGCGTCGGCACCGCAGATGCGGTGTTCGATGTGCCGGCTGTTGGCCGGGCCGCCGGGCACCCGCAGGCTCACGGTGCGATTGTCGACGCCCCAGGTGGGGGCCAGGGGCGCGTAGCTGTTGGCCTGGAAGCGCCGGTAGGAGTTGGCGTTGGGGCAGAACAGCAGCAGGGAGTCGAGCAGGGACGCGAGCATGCCGCCCACGGCCTCCCGCAGCAGCGGGGTGCCGGCCGGATTCTCGGAGGCGAACAGGTTGCGGCCCGCCGCATCGGCAATGCTCACGTGCATGTGCATGCCGGTGCCGGCCAGGTGATCGAACGGCTTGGCCATGAAGGTGGCCTGCATCCCGTGCTTGTGGGCCACGGCCTTGACCAGGCGCTTGTAGCGCACGGCCTGGTCCATGGCCTGCAGGGCATCGCCGTGCTCCAGGGTGATTTCCACCTGCCCCGGGGCGTATTCGGAGATCGCCGTGCGCGCTGGTATGCCTTGCAGTTTGCAGGCGGCGTAGAGGTCGGCGAGGAACGGCTCGATCTGCTCCAGCTCGCGCAGGCCATAGACCTGGGTGCTGCGCGGGCGCCCGCCGTCGGCGTCCAGGGCCGGTTGTGGTCGGCCGTTGCCGTCACGCTTGGCGTCCAGCAGGTAGAACTCCAGTTCGCAGGCCATTACCGGGTGGTAACCCTCGGCCTTGAGCCCGTCGATGACCTTGATCAGCAGGTGGCGCGGGTCGGCGATGCTGGCGGGCATGCCCTCTTGCGGGTGCATGCTGACCTGCACCGCGGCAGTGGGGATCTGCCGCCAGGGCAGGCGTACCAGGCTGCCGGCCAGTGGGTAGGCGCGGCAGTCGATATCGCCGACGTCCCACACCAGGCCGGAGTTCTCGACGTCGTCGCCATTGAGGGTCAGACCGAGGATGGTGCTGGGCAGCGGCCGGCCGCTTTCATACACCGCCAGCAGTTCTTCGCGGTGCAGCAGTTTGCCTCGGGGCACGCCGTTGGCGTCGAGGATGAACAGCTCGATCATGTCGATATCGGGGTGGGCGGCCAGGAAGTCACGGGCTTCATCGAGGGCGGCAAATTTCATCGGATTCTCGCTTGCGCCATTGGGGCGCGCAGGTTTTCAGGTCCTGCAACGACGCCGCGCACGGCTCGGTTGCAAGGGTAGAAATCAGTTCTGGGGCGTTACGCGCAGGGGCGCGCGATCAGGCCGCAGGCGAGTGATCCGGAGGACGTGAGGAGTGGCGCAGACGGGAGCGGCACAGGGCCATGGGCAGGTTGACCAGAAGCTTCATGGGCAGGACCTGTCCAGCAAGTACAAGCCGATAACGGCGGCGCGGTCCTCATGAACCTCATGAGGCGTGATGGGGCGTGAGCGGGGCAGCGAGAGCCGAGCGTCGACATCACCACCGCGGCCACAGTGCAGGGGCGCGGGAGCTGATCTGTCGAATCCGTGATACGGGCTCAGGGGGCACATCGCCGGGTGATCTCGCTGTCGAGTTCGTGGTGATTATTCTTGATAGGAACCGGGCACTGGCAGGGCGAATACAGGGCGCCGCAGGCTCAGGGCGGATCAATACTGCAAGAATCCGCCAGCCAATGTAAGGGGGGTAAAGGGCCCAAGGCCCCTGGCGAGCGCCCCTCAACCATGGGCAGAGGCGCGTGCTAGAGCGGTGCGTCCTTATCGGCAGAAGTGTCTGATTTTTTTTACAGCGCTTCAGTAGACACCGGGCAGCAGGCGCCAGCTACGGGCGCAATAATCTTCATACGCCTGGCCGAAATGCTCCAGCAACAGGGCTTCCTCGGCATGAATCCGCGCGATCAGCGGAATCAGGGTCAGCGCCGCCAGCAGCAGCCCCAGCCCCGAGCGAAACGCCAGGGCCCAGCCCACGGCGTTCACCAGCAAACCCAGGTAACTGGGGTTGCGCAGGTGGCGATAGAGGCCGTCTACCACCAACTGGTGACCGGGCTGGATCGCCACCAAGCCGCTGAAGCGCCGGCCGAGGATGAACACCGGCCACAGGCGCAGCACACCGCCGAGGATGAACAGCAAGGCGCCGAGCCAGCGCAGGCCTTCGCCGCCGAAAGTGCAGAAATCCATGCGGTCGCTGTAAGCCGGGACAAAGCCGCTCAACAGGCCGATCACCCCGAACACCGGCAGCACCCAACGGTTGCCCTGATCTTCCCGCACGCCGCTGCTCAGGTTGACCTCGCTGGACAGCGAAGCGACCACCATCAGCAGGGTGGCGAGGGTGATCAGGGTCAACTGTGGATGGCCGAAGAAGGTGGCGAAACCGCCAATGCCCCAGATCGCCAGGCCCAGGTAGGCGAGGGCGCCGAGAAGGCTGGAGACGGCCAGCCTGGGGGGGATTTTCATGATGAGCTGCGCCTATTCCGGGAACACTTCTCTGAGTGTAGGAGCCCGCTTGCGGGCGAAGGCGCACGTCTGTCAGCTGGCTCAGGCCACGGTTTTTTCCGTCAGGTGCTCCACCAGAAAGTCGATAAACACCCGAGTCTTCTGTGGCACCCGCCGCGCCGAGGGGTAGACCACGTTGATGCTGATGGGCGGCGCCTGCCATTCACACAGCACCGGCACCAGGCGTCCGGCCGCCAGGGCGTCTTCGACGATGAAGTCCGGCAGCAGGGCGATGCCCATGCCGGCCTCGGCGGCCTGGGCCAGCAGGTCGCCGTTGTTGGCGTGCAGCGGCCCGGTGACGTGCACCCGCTGGGTGTCGCTGCCGTTGTTCAATTGCAGGCTGACGCCGCTTTGCAGGTAGCCGTAGTTCAGGCACTGGTGGCTGCTCAGGTCCTTGGGATGACCGGGCACTCCGGCCCGGGCCAGGTAGCTGGGCGCGGCCACCATGATCCGCGGCGCCGGCGCCAGCTGCCGGGCCACCATCGACGAATCCGGCAGGCTGGCGATGCGCAGGGTGACGTCGAAACCGCCGCGCACCGGATCCACCTGCTGGTCGCTGAGCACCAGCTGCAACTCGATCAGCGGGTGCTGTTCATGGAACAGCGGCACCAGCGGCCCGAGCCGGCGCAGGCCGAAGGACATCGGCGCGTTGACCCGCAACACGCCGCGCAGTTCGGCGACGCCGTCCCGGGCCCGTTGTTCGGCCTCGTCCAGGGCCGCCAGCACCTCCCGGGCGTTTTCGTAGTACTCGGCGCCGGCTTCGGTCAGGTGCAGGCTGCGGGTGGTGCGCTGCAGCAGTTGCACGCCAATGGCCTCTTCCAGGGCCTGGATCTGTTTGCTGACCTTGGAGCGGGGCACGTCCATGGCCCGGGCGGCGGCGGCAAAGCCATTCTCATCAACGGTGACGACGAAAGCGCGCATGCATTGGATGCGGTCCATGATTGTCCCTTATTTGGAATCAATGATTCCCGATTTTAGGGAATTGTTCCGATTTCGGACAAGGCCTAAATTAGCCACCAAGCCGGACGCAACGGGGCGCAAGCAGCGCCATCAGCCGGTCATGTTCGACCCTCACTCTCTGACTGCAAAAGGAACGCCCCATGTCCATTCGTGAATTGCTCAACCCCGCCAACTCCGCCCTGATCCTCATCGACCACCAGCCGCAGATGGCCTTCGGCGTGCAATCGATCGATCGCCAGACCCTGAAGAACAACACCGTGGCCCTGGCCAAGGCGGCCAAGATCTTCAACGTGCCGAGCATCCTCACCTCGGTGGAAACCGAAAGCTTCAGCGGCTACATCTGGCCGGAACTGCTGGCGGTGTTCCCCGGTCAGCAGCCCATCGAACGCACCTCGATGAACTCCTGGGAAGACCGCAAGCTGGTGGAGGCGGTGAAGGCCACCGGGCGCAAGAAACTGGTGATGGCGGCGCTGTGGACCGAGGTCTGCCTGACTTTCCCGGCCCTGGAAGCCCTGGCCGAAGGTTATGAGGTGTACATCGTCACCGATGCCTCCGGCGGCACCAGCCAGGAAGCCCACGACATGGCCGTGCAGCGGATGATCCAGGCCGGCGCGGTGCCGGTGACCTGGCAACAGGTGCTGCTGGAATACCAGCGCGACTGGGCGCACAAGGACACCTACGACGCGGTCATGGGCCTGGTGCTGGAGCACAGCGGCGCCTACGGTATGGGCGTGGACTACGCCTACAGCATGGTGCACAAGGCCCCGCAACGTCAGCTGTAGGAGCCGGCTTGCCGGAGAAAAGGCCAGGACCTGATGTACCGGATGCCGTCGGTGTCCGGTGTTGATCTCTCGAACATAAGGACATTTGACATGAGCACCTTCATCACTCGCGACGGCACCGAACTCTATTACAAGGACTGGGGCAGCGGTCAGCCCGTGGTCTTCAGCCACGGCTGGCCCCTGAGCGCCGACAGCTGGGAGTCGCAGATGCTGTTCCTGGCCGAGCATGGCTACCGCGTCATCGCCCACGACCGGCGCGGCCATGGACGCTCCAGCCAGCCCTGGGACGGCAATGACATGGATACCTACGCCGACGACCTGGCGCAGTTGATCGAGCATCTGGACCTGCAGGACGCGGTGCTCCTGGGGTTCTCCACCGGCGGTGGCGAAGTGGCGCGTTACATCGGCCGCCATGGCACCGGGCGCCTGGCCAAGGCCGGGCTGATCTCGGCGGTGCCGCCGCTGATGCTCAAGACCGCAACCAACCCCGGGGGCCTGCCGCTGGAGGTGTTCGACGGCATCCGCGCCGGCGCCGTGGCCGACCGTTCGCAGCTGTACAAGGACATTGCCAGTGGCCCGTTCTTCGGCTTCAACCGTCCGGGGGCCAAGGTGTCCCAGGGCATGATCGACAGCTTCTGGCTGCAGGGCATGCAGGCCGGGCACAAGAATGCCTATGACTGCATCAAGGCGTTCTCCGAAACCGACTTCACCGAAGACCTGAAGCGCTTCGATATCCCGACCCTGGTGGTGCATGGCGACGATGATCAGATCGTGCCCATCGACGCTGCGGGCCGGGCGTCGGCCAAGCTGATCGCCAACGCCCGACTGCTGGTCTATCCCGGCGCGCCCCACGGCTTGACCGACACCCACAAGGAGCGTCTCAACCACGATCTGCTGACGTTCATCCAGCAACCTTGAGCTTAACTGTGAAGCGCGGGGGCAGCCGGGCTGCCCCCGATGCCATCTCCTCCCGGACCCTGGAGCCTTCTGATGAACATCGAACTCACCGATGGTGTCGTGACCCTGCTGGTGCGCCACCGGATCAAGCAGGGCCAGGAACAGGCCTATGAAACCTGGCTGCGGCAGATCATCGCCAAGGCCCGCAGCTACCCGGGACACCTGGGCATCGACGTGGTCCGCGGCCACAGCGGCGGTCTCGGGCTGTTCACCAGCGTGCTGCGCTTTGCCAGCACCGAGCAGTTGCAGAACTGGCTGGATTCCGCCGACCGCCGCGAGCTGGTAGAGCAGGCCCAGCACCTGCTGGCCGATGGCGACCAGACCGAAATCAACGCCGATCGCGAATTCTGGTTCACCCCCCAGGACAGCGCGGCGCCAACGCCACCGCCACGCTGGAAGCAGGCCTGCGTGACCTTCCTGGTGATCCTGCCGCTGAGCTTCCTGGTGCCGCAGTTGTGGAAGCCGGTGTTTGCCCTGCTGCCCTGGCTTGGTGGCTATGTGCCGGCCACGGTGCTGATCACCCTGAGCATCGTGCTGCTGGTGGTCTACGTCTTCATGCCCCGGGTCACGCGCCTGTTCCGCCGCTGGCTGCAACCGCGCAGCGCGGCCTGATTCCTTCCCGACCTTCGTTTGGAGCAATGCCATGAAACCCGATGCAATTGCGGATCTGATTCTGTTCAACGGCCGCCTGCACACCGTGGACCGGGCCCGGCCCCGGGCCAGCGCGGTGGCGATCAAGGACGGGCGCTTCATTGCCGTGGGCAATGACGCCCAGGCCATGGCCCTGCGCGGTGCCGGCACCCAGGTCATCGACCTGATGGGGCGCACGGTGATCCCCGGGCTCAACGACTCGCACTTGCACCTGATCCGCGGGGGACTCAACTACAACCTGGAACTGCGCTGGGAGGGCGTGCCGTCCCTGGCCGATGCCCTGCGCCTGCTCAAGGAACAGGCCCTGCGCACCCCGGCGCCGCAGTGGGTACGGGTGGTGGGCGGCTGGAACGAATTCCAGTTCGCCGAGAAGCGCATGCCGACCCTGGAGGAACTGAACCAGGCGGCGCCGGACACCCCGGTATTCGTCCTGCACCTGTATGACCGCGCCTTGCTCAACCGTGCCGCGCTGCGGGTGGTGGGCTACGACCGCAACACGCCGAACCCGCCCGGCGGCGAGATTGTCCGCGATGGCAATGGCAACCCCACCGGCATGCTGATCGCCCGGCCCAACGCGATGATTCTGTATGCGACCCTGGCCAAGGGGCCCAAGCTGCCACTGGAATATCAGGTCAACTCGACCCGCCAGTTCATGCGCGAGCTCAACCGCCTGGGGGTCACCAGTGCCATCGATGCCGGCGGCGGCTTCCAGAACTACCCGGATGACTATCAGGTGATCAACCAGCTGGCGGCTGAGCAGCAACTGACCGTGCGCATCGCCTACAACCTGTTCACCCAGAAGCCCAAGGAAGAACTGGCCGACTTCAAGCACTGGACGTCCAGTGTCACCTACGGTCAGGGCGACGACTTCCTGCGGCACAACGGGGCAGGGGAGATGCTGGTGTTCTCCGCCGCCGACTTCGAGGACTTCCTCGAACCGCGCCCCGATCTGCCGCAGACCATGGAGCAGGAGCTGGAACCGGTGGTGCGCCACCTGGTGGAGCAGCGCTGGCCGTTTCGCCTGCACGCCACCTACGACGAATCCATCTCGCGGATGCTCGACGTCTTCGAAAAGGTCGACCGCGACATCCCATTCAACGGCTTGCCGTGGTTCTTCGATCATGCGGAAACCATCAGCCCGAAAAACATCGAGCGGGTACGGGCCCTGGGCGGCGGCATCGCGATCCAGGACCGCATGGCCTTCCAGGGCGAGTACTTCGTCGAACGCTACGGCGCCAAGGCCGCCGAGATGACCCCGCCGATCCAGCGCATGCTCGCCGAAGGCATTCCGGTGGGTGCCGGCACCGACGCCACCCGGGTGTCCAGCTACAACCCCTGGACCTCCTTGTACTGGATGGTCAGCGGTCGCACGGTTGGTGGGCTGGAGCTGTATCCCCAGGGCTTGAGCCGCGACACCGCGCTGGAACTGTATACCCACGGCAGCGCCTGGTTCTCTTCGGAACAGGGCAAGAAAGGCCAGATCAAGGTCGGGCAACTGGCGGACCTGGTGGCCCTGTCGGCGGACTACTTCAGCGTCGAGGAAGAGGCGATCAAGTGGATCGAATCCCTGCTGACCGTGGTGGACGGCAAGGTGGTCCACGCGGCCGGCGACTTCGCCAAACTGGCCCCGCCGAGCCTGCCGGTGACCCCGGACTGGTCGCCGGTGGCCAAGGTGCCGGGGCATTGGAAGCCCAACGCACCGCTGCAGAACCAGGTGCACCAGTGCAGCGGACCCTGCGCGGTGCATGCCCACGGGCACCAGAAGGCGCGTATGTCGAATGTGCCGGTGAGTGACTTCCAGGGGTTCTGGGGGGCGTTTGGGTGTTCGTGTTTTGCGTTCTGACCTGTAGGAGCCGGCTTGCCGGCGATAGGGATCTTCAGGATGCTTTCGCCGGCAAGCCGGCTCCTACACATTGAGTTCAATAAAAAAGGGCGCTCTTTAAGAGCGCCCTTTTTATTGTTGGAACAACTAATTAGTTTTCAGAAAATTAACCGAACTGCTCAACAAAACCGATCAATAACCCGAACTTCCGATTTGTCCCGCAGTGATTGCCATTCGGCTTTCAGGGTCTCCAGTACCCGGCCGATGAAGTCCTTGTCGGCGGCGGCTTTCTTGCCGACGTAGCCCTGGCCGCGGCGGTACATCTTCAGGCGGGCTGCCAGCTCCCGGTTGTTCTGGTCGAACTCTGCTTCATGGCTATGGGGCGACAGGCAGTCGATGTGCACTTGGCCCGACTTGGCAATCCACAGAATGTGGCTGTCGTGGCTGTCTTTCTGTGCGGCGAACATGCGTGCCAATTCATCAATAGTGGGTTGATTATTAAGATTCATTTGTAGCCCCCTTGACCATTTATCGATCTATCTAAGTTGATTCGCTAATTCATCTTGCTACGTCGGTAAGTTGAACCCTGATACCGGAAACAGGGCGACAGAGGGTGTCTGTCGGATACAGATAAGGCCCAGAGCCTGATGCGTGTAGTTGCCTTGATTAACTGCTACGCAATAGCGTCACAACGAAGAGAAGCAGCGTAAACCTGGATGAAGCTGCCGACATTCCCACCATCGGCCACAAGCATCTTGAAGAGTTTTCGCCGGCTTCCGGTCCTTGTACTGGACGATCAATGCCAGGTCAGTTTCATCAATCTGCCTTGTGGGCAGTACACATCCGGGTCACAGCTCGGCGGTCAGACGAGCTTGCTCATAACACCTTTGCCTCGTCCCCCGATCGGGGAGACGTCTGCATCATGCAAGGGCGAAATCTTCGCGTCAACGGTTTTGTAGTGAAAATTTTCAAGCACTACATATTGTCTGACAAAAGCGTCAAAGCCATCATCCAGACACCCTATCGCCGCCCGGGACAGGTAGAATCGGCGCCTTGAAACGGCTCTGAGGTTGCAGCGGTGGATGTACAACAAGGCTTCGTCCTGACCCGGCACTGGCGCGATACGCCGTCAGGCACGGAAGTCGAACTCTGGCTGGCCACCGATCAGGGGCCGCGGCGGCTCCGCTTGCCGTTGCAGACTTCCGTAGCCTTTATCCCGGCGGTGCAGCGTCCTCAGGCCGAACGCTTGCTGGCGGACGACCCGGATGTCGAGCTGCGCCCCCTGCAACTGCGGGACTTCCATCAGCGCCCGGTGCTGGGCCTGTACTGCCCGCAACACAATCAGCTGATGCGACTGGACAAGACCCTGCGCCGCGCCGGCGTCGAGGTGTTCGAGGCCGATGTGCGGCCGCCCGAGCGCTACCTGATGGAGCGTTTCATCACCGCGCCGGTGTCTTTCGGCGGCCTGCCAGGGCCCGACGGTCTGCTGCTGGAAGCGCAGATGAAGCCGGCGCCGGACTACCGCCCAACCCTCAAGCTGGTGTCCCTGGACATCGAGACCAGCGAACGCGGCGAGCTCTATTCCATCGCCCTGGAAGGCTGCGGCCAGCGCCAGGTGTACATGCTCGGCAAGGCCCGGGAAGACGACAGCGCGGTGGATTTCGACCTGGAGTTCTGCGCCAGCCGCGAGCAGTTGCTGGAGAAACTCAACCAATGGCTGGCCGAGCACGACCCGGACGCGATCATTGGCTGGAACCTGGTGCAGTTCGACCTGCGGGTGCTCCACGAGCATGCCCGGCGCCTGGCGGTACCGCTGCGCCTGGGACGTGGCGGCGAGGAAATGCAGTGGCGCGAGCACGGCAGCCGTACCCACTATTTCGCCTCGGCCGCCGGCCGCTTGATCATCGACGGCATCGAAGCGTTGCGTTCGGCGACCTGGAGCTTCCCGTCCTTCAGCCTGGAAAACGTCGCCCAGACGCTGCTGGGGGAGGGCAAGTCGATCGACAACCCCTACCAGCGCATGGACGAAATCAACCGCATGTTCGCCGAGGACAAGCCGGCCCTGGCCCGCTACAACCTCAAGGACTGCGAACTGGTGACGCGGATCTTCGCCAAGACCGAGCTGCTGACCTTTCTGCTGGAGCGGGCCACCGTCACCGGGCTACCCGCCGACCGCAGTGGCGGTTCGGTGGCCGCTTTCACCCACCTGTACATGCCGCTGATGCATCGCCAGGGCTTCGTCGCGCCCAACCTCGGCGAACTGCCGCCCCAGGCCAGCCCCGGCGGCTTTGTCATGGATTCGCGGCCCGGGTTCTACGAGTCGGTGCTGGTGCTGGACTACAAGAGCCTGTACCCGTCGATCATCCGCAGCTTCCTGATCGACCCGGTGGGTCTGGTGGAAGGCCTGCGCCAACCGGACGAGCAGCATTCGGTGGCGGGCTTTCGCGGCGCGCGTTTTTCCCGCACCCGGCATTGCCTGCCCTCGATCGTGACCCGGGTCGCCGAGGGCCGCGAGGTAGCCAAGCGCGAGCACAATGCGCCGCTGTCCCAGGCGTTGAAGATCATTATGAACGCCTTCTACGGGGTGCTGGGTTCCAGCGGTTGTCGTTTTTTCGACCCGCGCCTGGCGTCCTCCATCACCTTGCGCGGCCACGAGATCATGGCCCGCACCCGGCAGTTGATCGAAGCCCAGGGGCATCAGGTGATTTATGGCGATACCGACTCGACTTTCGTCTGGCTCGGCAGCCTGCATGACGAGGAGCAGGCGGCGTCGATCGGCCGTGCCCTGGTGGCCCACGTCAACCAGTGGTGGCGCGAGCACCTGCAGCAAGAGTACGGCCTGGAAAGCGCCCTGGAGTTGCAGTTCGAAACCCACTACAAGCGCTTTCTGATGCCCACCATCCGCGGCGCCGAGGAGGGCAGCAAGAAGCGTTACGCCGGGCTGGTGCAGCGCGCCGATGGCCGCCAGGAGATGGTCTACAAGGGCCTGGAAACCGTGCGCACCGACTGGTCGCCCCTGGCCCGGGAATTCCAGCAGGAGCTGTACCGGCGGATCTTCCACCGCCAGCCCTATCAGGACTATGTGCGCGACTACGTGCACCGCACCCTGGCCGGGCAACTGGATGATTTGCTGATTTACCGCAAGCGCCTGCGCCGGCCGCTGGATGACTACGAGCGCAACGTGCCGCCCCATGTCCGCGCCGCGCGCCTGGCCGATGACTACAACCGCGAGCAGGGCCGGCCGTTGCAGTACCAGAACGGCGGCTGGATCAGCTACGTGATTACCCTGGCCGGTCCCGAGCCCCTGGAAAACCGCCGCGCCGCCATCGACTACGAGCACTACCTGACCCGGCAATTGCAACCGGTGGCAGACGCCATCCTGCCCTTTGTCCAGGACGATTTCAGCACCCTGGTGGGTGGCCAGATGGGCCTGTTCTGAAGCGCCTCAATCCACCACGAACAACTTGGCCCCCCGCGCAGTAGATGAGCGGTGCGGCTCGGCGTTGTCCGCCACCTGATAGCTCATGCCCGGGGTCAGCACGAAGCGCCGGCCGTCCTCCAGTTCGGTGTGCAGTTCGCCTTCCAGGCACAGCAGGATGTGGCCCTTGGAGCACCAGTGGTCGGCCAGGTAGCCCGGGGTGTATTCGACCATGCGCACGCGGATCGCGCCGAACTGCCGGGTGCGCCAGAACGCGCTGCCGGTTTCGCCGCGATGCTCGGTGGGTTCGATCGTCGACCAGTCGGTGGTGGCGAAGGGGAGTGCGCTGATGTGCATGCTCGGCTCTTGTGGTTGAGGGAGAAAAGACTAAGGGCGGCTCAATCGTCCACCGCTTCGCACAGGCCACTGGCGCCATGCTTGTCGGTGTACTTCACGGTCACCGAATCGTCGTCTTCGACGCTGATGGCCAGGGTGATTTCAGCGGTCTTGACCTGGAAATGCCGGTCATCCACGGCGCTGTTCTTGACCGCCTTGCCGTTGATGTAAATCGGTCCGCCCTGGTCGGCGCTGACCGCCAGATTGCCCGGGCAGGAGACGTTGAACAGCGGAATGCCTTCGGCGTGGGCAGCGCCGGCGAAGATCATCAAAGTGCCCAGCAGCAGGATTTTGCGCATAGCGGACTCCTCATGGAACAGCGGCGGGGCAGCGCTTGGTGTGAGCATTTTCTGCCTCCGATCGCTGCTTAGCCTATCCGCTGCCGGAGCGGCGCGCGAGTGGAAAATCGACCCCGAGCCAGAGCGCTTTCGGACGATTGTCAGACAAAGAAAATCGTGGACTGGAAGTTGACGATTGTGTCAGTTTTTCTGCGCCTCAACGGGCGAGTGATAGGACGATCTCGCGGGCGGGGTCGTGGCTGTTCTATCGGAAAATTTTTGTCTTGAACAAGGACGTAGCAATGTCGAAGACACTCTCGCAAATCAACGAAAACGCGATCATTCCCGGTGCAGCGGCCAGCAGTGCCTACCTGCAGGTCCAGACCTTCAGCCACCTGTATGACCGCGGTGGCAGCGCGCTGGTGAACGGCAAGCCATCCTTCACCGCCGACCAGGCGGCGGATTCGATCCTGCGCAAGGGCCTGTCCTGGCATGACCAGAATGGCGACGGCAAGATCGACCTGACCTACAGTTTCCTCACTGAAAAGCCGGCCAACTACAACCCGGCCCTGGGCAGCTTCAGCGAGTTCAGCGCCTTGCAGAAGGCCCAGGCGCTGTTGTCCCTGCAGTCCTGGTCGGACGTGGCCAACGTCACCTTCAGCGAGGCCGCCAAGGGTGGCGATGGTCACATGACCTTCGGCAACTACAACGTCAGCACCGGCGGCGCAGCCTTCGCCTACCTGCCGTCCGGCGGCAGCTACGATGGCCAGTCCTGGTACCTGATCAACGACCAGTATCGGGTCAACGAAACCCCGGGCAACGGCAACTACGGCCGTCAGACCCTGACCCACGAGATCGGCCACACCCTGGGCCTGTCCCACCCGGGTGTGTACAACGCCGGCAACGGCAACCCCACCTACAACGATGTCACCTACGCCCAGGACACCCGCGGCTACAGCCTGATGAGCTACTGGAGCGAGGGCAACACCGGGCAGAACTTCAGCAAGGACGGCAGCGGCGCCTATGCTTCGGCACCGTTGCTCGACGATATCGTCGCGGTGCAGAAGCTCTATGGCGCCAACCTTGAAACCCGCGCGGACGACACGGTGTACGGCTTCAACTCCAACACCGGGCGGGATTTCTACAGTGCCCACTCCAATGCCGACAAACTGGTGTTCGCGGTGTGGGACGGCGGCGGCAATGACACCCTGGACTTCTCCGGCTTCAGCCAGAACCAGAAGATCAACCTCAACCAGGGCGGCTTCTCCGACGTTGGCGGCCTGGTGGGCAACGTCTCCATCGCCCACGGCGTGACCGTGGAAAACGCCATCGGCGGTTCGGGCAATGACCTGCTGATCGGCAACGCTGCGGCGAACATCCTCGAAGGCGGTGCCGGCAACGACATCCTCTACGGCGGTGGCGGTGGCGATACGCTGTGGGGCGGGGCAGGGGCCGACACCTTCGTGTTCGGCGCAGCTTCAGATTCGACCTTCGACGCCCCGGACTGGATCATGGATTTCGCCAGTGGCGAGGACAAGATCGACCTCAGCGGCCTGTTTGCCTCCACCGGCGCCACCCTGAACTTCGTCAGCGGCTTCACCGGCCACGCGGGCGATGCGATCCTCACCTACTTCGCCGAAACCAACCAGACCAGCCTGATGATCGACCTCACCGGTCATGGCGCGGTGGACTTCGCCGTGGGCACCGTGGGCCAGGCGGCTGTCACCGACATCATCGCCTGATTGATCGGAAACAGTGGAGCGGCGCGCGATGCGCCGCTTCCACATCACTCTTCCCCTTGTTTTCCCCGGTCCTGGGCAGGTTTGATCGAGGCAGGCATTGGCTGGCCGTCGATAGTCGTGGATGTCGACTTGACGCGCAGAGCAGCTGATAGCCTTCCGGCAGGGGCCGTATACAGGGCTTTTGCGGTTTTCCTGCACTTTGATTATCTTCGCCGCATGAACCTCCTTACTCCGAACATAGAGCCGTTTTTCAGAGATGCCGGGTGGGCCCCTGGCAGGGCCGTTGTGGTTGATAGTCACGTACCCCGCGCACATCCGGCATTTCGCATCCTGCAAGCATTTGGCGAATTGACCGTAGGGCATACCGGCGCGGGGGCGGAGTGTGCCTCTAGTGACATAGAGTTTGGGTGTCCTGCGTGCCCCGATGAACAAGTACATGGCTGGCAAGAAGCGCTGCACACCCACTTTGTTTGCCTGGGTGATGTACATCATGGTCATGCACAGCTCTGGCTGGATAGCCAAGGCCGTTTGTTCTCGAACGGATTGGTCGCGCCCATAATGCTTTTTGTTGGGCATGATTTTGCTCAAGGCGTCGAGGCCCTGCTCAAAGGGTATCGATTACGCCCCATGCTGTTGCCGTCGCAAGAAGAAGTCATGGTATGGGGCGAGCGTTTTCGGACTGGCGATCCGCTTGTTCTAACGCCCGGTTTTTTTCACGCCCGCGCGCTCTGATGTGGGTGCTGGGCATCGCGCCCAGCCCGTGTGCCTGTGTCGGTTTCGCTCAACGCTCAGGCAAGCCTCCTGGTCTGCGCCCGCGCCAGGCAAATCACAGCGCCAGGACATTGCCTCGGCCACCTGGCTGTCGGTGGCGCTGGCCCACGGGTGATCAGTCGCCGCCCCCGCCGCCACAACCGCCGCCCCCGCAACCGCTGCTGTCGCCCCCGCCGCCATCGCTGCCGCCACTGTCCCCGTCGCCGCCGAAACGCGAGCCGTCACTGTCGCTGCCACTGCTGGAGGAGTCGCTGTCGAAGGAACTGCTGTACAGCTCGCTGCCGCAGTGCACCACGGCAGCCGTGGTGGCGTTGTCCGTCAGACGCCGCAGGGACTGGCAGTCAGCGACGTAGTGAAAGCCCCGAGCGATTTTCAGCTTGGCATCCAGGGCGAACAGCAGCGGCAGGCGGCTGGGCTGGGCAGGGTTGATGTTTTCTTCCAGGCAGGCCAGACGCCAGACCCGACGCAGGCCGTTGTCGCTTTTGCGCGCAGCGTTCTGGCCGAGCACCGCGGCGGGAGTGTGATGGAGGAACTGGCCGAAGGCCTTGTCGCAGAACTGCTGATAATCCCGGGTATGCAGGATGAACTCGTGCCACAGGTCGTCCACCACCTGGGATGGCATCGACACGTAGTGCTGGCCGCCCTTGAGGTAGGCCAGGAAGAACTGGCGCAAGCCCTGGGCCACCAGTTGGCAGTCCTTGAGGCTCAGGTGCGGATGCTGGGTGCGCAGCGGTTCGAACAGCCTGGGCGGCAGGGTGAAATTGCGGATATGGGCTTCCCGGCGCAAGGCCTGGAGGGCGTTCTGACGGCGCCACAACATCAGGATCAAGGCCAGGGCCAGCACCGTGGGAAAGATCAACAGCATGTTCGGACTCCGCCGGAAAAAGTGCCGAGACAGTGGCGCAACCCGGGGCTTTATTCAAGCCGCTCTACACCTGTGCCTGTTGCCCAGGGCGCGGGCCGACCGGGGCAGCGACATGCTGGCCCGCCTCAACCCGCTGGACAGCGACACCCGGCAGGATTGCGGCGGCCCGTCGAAGCCCGCATTCCTGTGCTCCGGGGGGCTGTTCCGGGCCGCCTGGCCATGCACCGACCATCAGTTCCTCAGCATCAGCCCGAAAGCCAGGCCAGCGGCGGAGCGGGCTTGGCCATCAGCCATGGTTGATGTCCACATCGCGGGTTTCCCGCAGGCACAACAACCCCACCACCAGGCTGACCCCGGTAATCAGCACCGGGTACCACAGGCCATAGAAGATGTCGCCGGTGTAGACCACCAGGGCAAAGGACACGGTCGGCAGGAAACCACCGAACCAGCCGTTGCCGATGTGGTAGGGCAGGGACATCGAGGTGTAGCGGATCCGCGTCGGAAACAGTTCCACCATCAGCGCCGCCAGCGGCCCGTAGCACATGGCGGCAATCAGGATCAGCGCCACGATCAGCACCACCACCATGGGCTTGTTGACGTTCTGGGTATCGGCCTGCTGCGGATAGCCGGCCAGGGTCACCGCGCCGCGCAGGGCCGCTTCGTCGAAGCCGTCGATCTTCACCTCGCCGACGCTGACCTGCACCGGGCTACCGGCCGGGGCGGCGACGCTGCTGTAGGGCAGACCCTGTTTCACCAGGAAGGTCTTGACCTTGTCGCAGGGGCTGTCGAAGCGCGCCTTGCCCACCGGGTCGAACTGGAAGGTGCAGGTGGCCGGGTCGGCGCTGACGCTGATCGGCGCCTGGCGGCTGGCCTGGTCGATGGCCGGGTTGGCGTAGTGGGCCAGGGCCTTGAAGATCGGGAAGTACAGCAGCGTGGCCAGCAACAGGCCGAGCATCAGCACCGGCTTGCGGCCGACCTTGTCCGAGAGCCAGCCGAAGAAGATGAACATCGGCGCGCCGATCACCACGCTGATGATCAGCAGGCTGTTGGCCAGGGCCGGGTCCATCTTGAGGAACTGGGTCAGGAAGAACAACACGTAGAACTGCGCGGCATAGAAGGTCACCGCCTGCCCGGCGTTGATGCTGAACAGGGCGATCAGCACCACCTTGAGGTTCTCCCATTTGCCGAAGGACTCGCGGATCGGTGCCTTGCTGGCGCGGCCTTCCTCTTTCATTTTCAGGAAGGCTGGCGACTCGTGCAGGCTCATGCGGATCCAGGTGGAGATGCCCAGCAGGACGATGGACAGCAGGAACGGCAAGCGCCAGCCCCAGACCTCGAACTGATCGCCAGTGAAGTAACGGCAGGCCAGCACCACCAGCAGCGACAGCAGCAGGCCCAGGGTCGCGGTGGACTGGATCCAGCTGGTGTGCAAGCCACGCTTGCCCTGGGGCGCGTGCTCGGCGACATAGGTCGCGGCGCCACCGTACTCACCGCCCAGGGCCAGGCCCTGGAGCATGCGCAGGGCCACCAGGATGATTGGCGCGGCGATGCCGATGCTGGCGTAGTTGGGCAGCAGGCCCACGGCGAAGGTCGCCATGCCCATGAGGACGATGGTGGCGAGGAAGGTGTACTTGCGCCCGATCATGTCCCCCAGGCGCCCGAACACCAGGGCACCGAACGGTCGCACGACGAAGCCGGCGGCGAAGGCCATCAAGGCGAAGATGAACGCCGTGGTGTCATTGACCCCGGCGAAGAACTGCTTGCTGATCACCGCCGCCAGGGCGCCATAGAGAAAGAAGTCGTACCACTCGAACACCGTGCCGAGGGACGAGGCGAAGATGACCTTCTGCCCGCCTTGGGCGGTGGTGTCCTGCAGGGTGGGGTTCAGGGGCTGTACGTGTTCTGACATGGGGGGCTTCCTTACAGTGATTATTGTTGTTGTTCCACTGCCGACGCCGTGACCGGCGCCGTTGTTGCGGGCTTACCGCGCGCGCGTTAAGCCTTCGTTTCCCTGCCGACCGTAGGAGCTGGCTTGCCAGCGAAGCGGCCCCTACATCGGGTGCAACTGTTACCGCTATTGCGTAGGAGCTGGCTTGCCAGCGAAGAGGCCCTTGAGCCAGGTGCCGGCCTTGGAGGCGCCTTCGCCGGCAAGCCAGCTCCTACTCAGGTGCATCTGTTCCTACGGTCATGCCGGGGTGGCGGGTTGCTTGTGCTGGACGGTACTCCTGGGGACGCTGGCGAGGATCAGTTCGGCGGCCTTCTCGGCGATCATCAGGGTCGGCGAGCAGGTATTGCCCGAGGTGATGCGCGGCATGATCGAGGCATCGGCAATGCGCAGCCCGGGAATGCCGTGCACCCGCAGCTGCGCGTCCACCACGGCGTGGGCGTCGCTGCCCATGCGGCAGGTGCCCACCGGGTGGAAGATGGTGGTGCCGATCCGCGCCGCCGCTTCATGCAGTTGCTCTTCGGTTTGCAGTTGCGGCCCCGGCAGGTATTCGCAGGGTTTGAACGGCTGCAGGGCCGGTGCGC
Source organism: Pseudomonas sp. Os17 (assembly GCF_001547895.1). Classification (NCBI taxonomy): domain Bacteria; kingdom Pseudomonadati; phylum Pseudomonadota; class Gammaproteobacteria; order Pseudomonadales; family Pseudomonadaceae; genus Pseudomonas; species Pseudomonas sp. Os17. The sequence continues at coordinate 2,716,462 of NZ_AP014627.1, forward strand.
CGACGATGCGCCGGGTCAGGCGGATGGCGTCGGCGGCGATCCGCAGGTCCTCGGGATGGCTCAGGTAGTTGGGCTGGATCAACGGCGCAGCGCCAGCGTCCACCGAGCGGATCTCGACCCGGCCCCGGCTCTGCGGGCGCAGGTCGCAGACCGAGGCGGTAAAGGCCGGGAAGCTGTGCAAGGGCTCGCCGAAGCGCTCCAGGGACAGCGGCTGCACGTGGTATTCGAGGTTGGCCCGGGTCTGCTCCGGGGCCGAGCGGGCGAAGGCGCCCAGCTGGCTCGGGGCCATGGACAGCGGGCCGCTGCGGTCATACAGGTAGCGCAGGCCCATGCCCATCTTGCCCCACAGGCTGCCGGCGATCTGGTTCAGGGTGCGGGCGTTTTCCAGCTGGTAGATCAAGCGCAGTTGCAGGTGGTCCTGAAGGTTTTCGCCGACCCCGGGCAGGGCATGGCTGACGCCTACCCCCAAGCGTTGCAGGAGCGGCGCCGGACCAATGCCCGAGCGCTGCAGGATGCTTGGCGAGCCGATGGCGCCGGCGCAGAGAATGATCTCGCGGCGCGCCTTGAACTGCTCCAGGCGCCCCTGGCAGCTGGCGTGTACCGCCGTGGCGCGGCCGTCCTCAAGGATCAGCCGCTGCACCTCGACCCCGGTCAGCACCACCAGGTTGGGGCGCTGGGCGATCGGCTTGAGAAAGGCCTTGGCGGCGTTCCAGCGCACCCCGGCCTTCTGGTTGACCTGGAAGTAGCCGCAGCCTTCGTTGTCGCCGCCGTTGAAGTCGTCGATGTTGCCGATGCCGCTCTGCTGCGCAGCAGTGCGGAAGGCATCGAGGATCGGCCACGACAGGCGCTGGCGCTCGACCCGCCATTCGCCGGCGGCGCCGTGCAACTCGCTGCCCCCGGCAAAGTGGTTTTCGCTTTTCTTGAACAGCGGCAGCACATCCTGCCAGCTCCAGCCCGGGTTGCCTGCGGCGGCCCAGCCGTCGTAGTCGGCGGCCTGGCCGCGCATGTAGATCATGCCGTTGATCGATGAGCAGCCGCCCAGCACCTTGCCCCGCGGGTAGCTCAAGCTGCGGCCCTGGAGGCCCGGTTCGGCCTCGGTCTTGAAGCACCAGTCGGTACGCGGGTTGCCGATGCAGAACAGGTAGCCCACGGGAATGTGGATCCAGGGGTAGTTGTCGCGGCCGCCGGCTTCCAGCAGCAGCACCCGGTGCTGGGGATTGGCCGACAGGCGATTGGCCAGCAGACAGCCGGCGGGACCGGCGCCGACCACGATGTAGTCGTAGGCGTCAAAGGCGGGAAGCATCCATGACCTCTTCTTGTTCTGATTCTTGTTGCCTCATCCTAGTTGTTAGCTTTCGTCAAAAGAATGTTAGTTTTTGCCCACCCGCTGTGCGTTTTCTAACAGCCGCCAACCTCGACATCGATAAGGATTTTCCATGTTCGACTGGAACGACCTGCGCTACTTTCTCGAACTGCAACGCAGCGGGCGCCTGCTCACCGCGGCGCGGCGGCTGAACACCACCCACGCCACGGTGGCCCGGCATATCGAGGCGGTGGAGAAGGCCCTGGGCACCGCGCTGTTCGTCCAGCATGCCCAGGGCTATGAACTGACCCCGGCCGGCGAGGCGCTGCTCAAGCACGCCGAGGCCATGGAAAACGTCGCCTTGCTGGTGCAGGAAGAAATCACCCAGTCCAGCGCGCCCCTGGGCAAGATCCGCGTGGGGGTCACCGAAGGCCTGGGGGTGAAGTTTCTCGCCGGGCGCATGTCCGCGCTGTTCGAGCGCTATCCGGGGCTGGAGGTGGAACTGGTGGCGGTGCCGCGCTTTGTCAGCATTCTCAACCGCGAGGCGGAGATCAGCATTCACCTGGAACGCCCCAGCGCCGACATGCTGGTGACCCGCAAGCTCACTGACTACCGCCTGGCGCTGTACGCCAGCCCGAGCTACCTGGACCGCGCGCCGCCGCTGCGCAGTCGCGAAGATCTGGGGCGCCACGCCTGGATCGGCTACGTCGACGACCTGCTGTTCAGCCAGGAGCTGATGTTCCTCAACCAGTTCTGCCGCAACCCGCAAGTGGTGTTCCACAGCACCAGCGTCATCGCCCAGCAAGAGGCGGCCCGTTCCGGCCTGGGGATCGCCGTGCTGCCGTGCTACATGGCCGCCGCCGACCCGCAGCTGGTGCCGCTGTTGCCGGCCGAGAGCATCCAGCGCGCCTACTGGATCAGCACTCGCCGCGAGCTGCACAAGTCGGTGCGGCTGCGGGTGGTCTGGGACTACCTGATGGAGTTGTGCGCGGCCCAGCAGCAGGTGTTGCTGGGCCCCCAGTCCTAGCCTGGCTCAGAGAATCGGCCCGCAATGGGCCGAGCTGCGGATCGGCGCCCCGGGCTGGATATCGACGAAACGCGAGCCATAGGACACCGGGTTCAGCGGGCCGCCTTCACGACCCATGCCAAGGCCGCCGGCGCTGCGGGTTTCGCCTTCCTGCAGCAGCGGGTCGAGGCGCGCGCGCCAGTCCAGCAGGCGCAGGCTCACCGCCTGGCGCCGTTGCAGGTCGCCGGGCAGCAGGGGGCTGGAGCGGTGCCAGAGGTATTTGCTGAACAGCAGGGCGTCGCCGGGATCGAAGCTGTCTTCGATGCGCTGCTGTTCGAAACTGTCGGTGAGCAGTCCCGGGGTGCAGTAGGTCTGGCGCAGGTGTGCGGAAAAATCCTCGATCGCCTCGCCCCGGGCCAGCTTTTCGGCCAGCAGGCGCGAGAACTGGAAGTTCGCCTGGGCCGAGCACCGCGACAGCGGCACCCAGGCCATGCCGCCACCCTGCTGCTCGGGGCGGATCGGCTGCAACGGCAGCCACAGGCTGAAGGCCGGGTCCTGGGGGCGGATGTAGCGAAAGTTCAGCGAGTCGTAGTGCCAGGCAAAGCCCGAGCGACCAGTTTGCAGCTCGAAGCTCTGGGCCTCGCTGACGATCAGCCGGCAGCCCGTGAGGCGGGTCAGCACCTGGGTGAAGGCCGGTTGCCGGTAGAGGCGTTCGAGGATGCCGATCTGCCCCAGCTGGTGGGTCAGGCGACTGAAGCCGTCGCCATGGGCGGGGGCGCTGGTGCGGCAGGGGCGCAGTTGGCTGTCGACCAGTTCACCCAGGTGCTCGATGGCTGTCGGGGTCAGCAGTTGGCGCAACTTGATGAAGCCGCGCTCTTGAAAGTGCCGCAAGTCGTCCTGCTCCAGACGCAGCGGGTTGACCAGGAGCGGGGTGTTCTCAGACAGGACCGATGGCAGGTTCACGGGGGTCTTCCATTACCGGGGAATGGGCCCTTGAGTATGGACAGCTGGCGCCGGGGCGACAGGCTGGATTCGACCTCGAACAACGTCTTTGCGACATGCACCAGGCTCGCTCGCTGCCTTAGCCGCCAGGCCGGACGTAGCGGTCCTGGGTCTGGATGAACTCATCGAAGGCCCGGGAGTTGTAGACCTCAAGGCAAGCATGCAGCACCACCTTGTCGCGGCTGTATTTGCTGCTCCCCGAGGCCTGTTCATAGGCTTGTGCCACGTAGTCGGTGGTGGCGGTGTAGGGGTTGTGCAGGGTTTCCAGGGTGTCTTCGTTCTGCAGCACGTTGTACAGGCCTATCCCCAGCACGCCGTACATGCCGACGGCGTGGCCGACGTCCTGACGCATGGCCGAGGGTTCCTCGAAGCGCGCGGCCAGGCAGTTGGCCAGGCCGTAGTTCTTCAGGGATTGGCGGGCAGCGTCGACTTCACTGGTGGCCTGGGCCGCGCTGCAGGCAGCGGCCAGTGATAACAGCAATACGCTCATCCTTTTCACCCTTGCCACTCCTCGATCCAGGCATCCGCCAGTGCTGACGGCGGCAGATGGTCGGCGTTGCCACGGCGCTTGTCAACGAGCCGGCCTGCCGTCGATCCCATGCGCCAGGCAGCCCTTGCAGCGCAGGAATCCCAGCTCTCTTTTGCGCCGCTATTGCTCTAGAATGCCGGCGCTTTGAGCGCCGCCGTTGAGGACCATGCCCGACGCTGCTCAAGGCGATTGTCCAGGCCTGCCTGCGCCTGCTGGACCGGCCCCCTCTTGAAGACCCCACGGGTAAAAGGAACGACCCTCTCGATGCAAAAAATCAAACTCATTCTGGGCTCCGCACTGGCGGTGTTCCTGGCGTATCAGGCCTACGGTTCGTTCTACTACGGCACGCCGTATCAGGGCCGCAACTACAGTCCCGATCAGGCCTTTTACTACCAGAAGTACCGCCTGTTCAGCTGGCGCACCTGGATTCCCACCATGACCATGCCCGGTGATGGCGACAGCTCGCGGTACAGCGTTGGCGGCTACCTGCGAGTGTTCAAGGCCGACGGCACGCCGGTGGGGCAGTCCTATGACGGCTGCATTGCGGTGGTGGAAGTGTCCTGGTACGACGATGCGGTAGGCGGCTTCGGCTGCAGCGAGCACTTGATCGCGCTGTCCGCGAAGGCCACGCCGGACTGAGCGTTCAGTCCTGGCGCCCGCCCATGGGCTATGGCTCGCGGCGCGCCGTCCAGGCACTGCCCAGCCGCAGCGGTTGATGGCAGGGAATCGACAAGGTCGCGCGCAGGCCGCCCTGGGGCAGGTTGTCGAGGCTGATCCGGCCGCCCAGGTGGCGGGCGATGACGCTGACGATGGTCAGCCCAAGGCCGGCGCCGTTGACGTTACCGCGACTGTAGAAACGCTCGAACAAGCGCTCGCGCTGGCTTTCGTCGATGCCCGGGCCCTGGTCCTCGACGCTGAGTTCGAAGTGCTCGCCGACCTCGGCCAGGCGCACGTTGATCACGCCATTGGCCGGCGAAAAGTTCACCGCGTTGCTGATCAGGTTGTTCAGGGCGATATCGATGGAGGCCGCTTCCGCGCGGATCGGGTAGGCGCGTTCGTCCACGTCGAACGACAGTTCCAGGCCCTGGTTCAGCAACCATGGCGTCAACTGCACCAGGCTGTCGCGCACGGTGTGGGCCAGGTCGATGAGCTGTTCGCTGGGCACCTGCGCCTTGGGTTCCAGGCGGGCCATGGTCAGCAGCTGGTTGACCAGGCGCCCGGCGCGGTCGACGCCGAGGATCAGCGATTCCAGGGAGGCCCGGCGCTCCTGCTCGGTGCCGGCTTGCAGCAGGTTCTGCGCGTGCACCCGCAACACTGCCAGGGGCGTGCGCAGCTCATGGGCGGCGTCGGCAATGAAGCGTCGCTCGCGCCCCAGCAGCTCCTGAATCTGCGTCAGCATGCGGTTGAGGGCGGCCTGCATGGGTTCCAGCTCCCTGGGCAGGGGTTCCAGGTGCAAGGGTTCCAGGGAACCGCTGGGGCGCGCCCGCAGGGTCGCGGCCATATTGGCCAGGGGGCGCAGGCCCCAGCCGATGGCCAGCCAGATGATCACGGCCAGCAACAGGCTGCCCAGGACGTTGGGCCACAGTGTGTGGCGCATGATGCGGCTGACCAGGTCGCTGCGCACATCGACCCGCTCGCCGACCCAGATCCGCAGGCCTGAGTCCGGATCGTCCAGGGTGAAGGTGCGCCACTGATGGTGGTTGCCGTCCTGTTCATTGCCGAACCCTGGCGCCAGCGGCTGTAGCGCCAGGACCGGGGCGCTGGTGGTGCGCACCAGCAGGTTGCCTTTGCGGTTCCATACCTGGAAGGCGATCTTGCTTTCGTAAGGGTGACCGTCGACCTGGGGCATGGCCTGGCTCAGGGCCAGGTTGAAGGCGTGATACAGCTGGGCCTGATCGATGCTGCTGGGCATGCGCATGATGCCCAAAAGCAGCCGGGCATGTTGCGCCAACTGGGCGTCGTAGACTTCGTCGATCTCATGGTTGCTGTCGTGCAGGTTGAAGCTGGTCAGAATCAGCAGGCCGGCGAACAGCAGACCGATGATCAGGGTCAGGGTGCGCTGGCGGATCGAATTCATCGACGCTCCTCCACCAGGTAACCCACCCCGCGAATGGTGCGGATCAGGTCGGCGGAAAACTTCTTGCGCAAATGGTGGATGTGCACTTCCAGGGTGTTGCTCTCGGCCTCTTCATTCCAGCCGTAGAGCAGTTGCAGCAGGCGGTCGCGGGTCATCACCCGGCCCGGCGGCGAGAGCAGTTCGTAGAGCAGCTGGTATTCCTTGGGCGTCAGGGCCACCGGCTCGCCGTGGTAATGCACCTGCTGGGTGCCCGGATCGAGGCTGATGCCGGCATGCTCAATCAGCACCCGGGCGCGGCCGGCGCTGCGTCGCAGCAGGGCCCGCAGCCGGGCCTTGAGTTCGTCCAGGTCGAAGGGCTTGATCAGGTAGTCGTCGGCGCCGGCGTCGAGGCCGGCGATGCGATCCTCGGTGGCATCCCGGGCGGTGAGAATCAGCACCGGCAGGGTCGAGCCGCTGTCGCGCAGGCGCTTGAGCACTTGCAGGCCGTCCAGGCGCGGCAGGCCCAGATCGAGCAGGGCCAGGTCGAAGGTTTCGCTGAGCAGCGCATGCAGCGCGCTGTTGCCGTCCCTGAGCCAGTCCACGGTGTAGCCTTCGCGGGTCAAGGCCTGGTGGATACCTTCGCCCAGGGGCTGGTCATCCTCGATCAGTAGTAAGCGCACATCGACTCCTGTCCTGTTCCGGTCATCTGATTTTCTTGCCCACCTCGGCCAGCAAGGCCCGGATCTCTTCGCGCCGGCCCTGGTCGGCCACTTCCCGACCGGGGCGCGGCGGCGCCTGCAGGGCCTTGAGCAAGGCGACCCGGGCTTCGCCGTAGCGGCCCTGGCGATACAGGTGGTCACCCCAGAAGTACAGACTATCCAGGCCCTCGGGGTTCTGCTGCAAGGCTTGCCGGAGCAACTCCTCGGCCTTGTCGGCGTCGCCGAAACCGATGGGCCAGCCGGGAACGCGATCATACAGCGCGGCGAGGCTGGTGTAGGCGGAACCTTGCAGGGCCTTGGGGTCCAGGCCCAGGGCCAGTTCCAGGTCGGCCTTGGCCGCCTTGGCCTTGCTCAGGGCGCCGAGTCCGCCCTGGGCGCCGGCCCAACTGCTGGTGACGATGCCCGACCAGATCCAGGCCTCCGCCAGCGCGGGACGCTCCTGGGTAAAGGCCCGGGTTTGCGTGGCCAGTTGTTCAAAGGCCGCCGCCCGCTGCTCGGCCGGCAGTTGGTACTGAATGTGCGCCCAGCCTTGCTGGATACCGTTCAGACGCTGCTGGTCGGCGGCATCCAGGGCCCAGGCGGGCAGGCTCAGACAGCCCAGCAACAATGCACTGATCAGGGTTTTCATGGTTCCTCGTGCTCCCGTTCGGAACGGATGCTCAGCCGCCGGATCAGCGGCAGGTGTTTGCGCAGGCCGCGATCCACCAGATTCGGCAGCAGGCTGTTGAGGCGGACAAAGAAACGTTCCGGCCAGCCCAGGTACAACTCGCGGTGGTCGCCGGCGATGGCGTGCAGCACCGCATTGGCCACTGTCTGCGGATCGTCGACATTGCTTTTCAAGGCATCGTTCAAGGCCTGGGCCGCGGGGCTGTTCATGCTGGTGCGGGTGGCGCGCGGCGCCACATAGAGCACGTTGACCCGGGTGTCCGCCAGCTCCCGGCGCAGGGCCTCGGAAAAACCGCGCAGGGCGAACTTGCTGGCGCAGTAGGCGGCGTAGCCGGGGTAGCCGATGGAGCCGTAGGTGGAGCCGACGTTGACCACCATGGCGCTGGGAGCCTGTTGCAGCAGGGGCAGCAGCAGGCGGGTCAGGCACATCGGCGCGCCGATGTTGACCGCCAGCATGGCGTTGATCTCGGCATCGTCGAGCTGTTCGAGCATGGCGAAGTGGTTGATTCCGGCGGCGTTGATCAACAGGTTGACCCCGCCGATGGCCTCGGCGGCCAGCAGCACCTTGCGTCGGTCGCTGAGGAAGGTCAGCTCCGCCGAGACCCAGCACAGCTGGTCGGGGTAGCGCGCCAGCAGGTGGGCCAGGGGCTCCTTGTGCCGGGCCACGGCCAGCACCCGGGCACCACTGGCGCACAGGGCCTCGGTGATGGCCAGGCCGATGCCGCCACTGGCGCCGGTGAGCACCGCGCGGGTTTCAGGCAGACGCATGGGCGCTCTCCCCGACACGTGGCAGACCACGGAACATCTCGCTGTACAGGTGGTAGACCACCTTCGAGGCATGGATCACTGCGGCCTGGTCGGAAGGATCGTCGAGACGATCCATCAGGCGCCGGTAGGTCTGCATGTGTTCGATGTCCAGGGCGCCGTGGGACGCCAGGTAGCTGAACGCGCTCTGCGGCAGTTGCAGCGTCTCCCGTATGCTGCCGGCGGCCAGGGTGGCCAGGGCGATGCTGGTGCCTTCCAGCACGTTGACCATGCCGAACAGGCCCACCGGGTTGCCGCGGGCGATCAGGTCGTAGAGAAAGCTCACCATCAGTTCGATGGCCAGGCAGGGCTGACCGTCGCGCACCGCCAGGCGCTCGCCGCCGCAGGCGACGATGTCGTTGAGCACCCATTGTTCGTGGCCGTACTCGTCCTCGATGTACTCGCACACCGCGCCGCGCAGCCATTCCAGGCGCTCGGGCAGGCGGGCGCCGCAAGCCATCATCAGCGGCACGGTGTGGCGCACGTGGTAGTAGGCCTGGACCAGGAAGGCCCGGTAGCCCTCAAGGCTGACCTGGCCCGCCAGGGCTTCACGAATGATCGGCAGGTTGAACAGTTGCTCCCGCTCCTGGGCGGTGGCCGCTTGCAGTTGGTCAAAAAAACTCATGACGATGATTCCTCGGAGTGAACAGTCGGGCAGAGCAGGTCGCGATAGTGTTCGACGATGGCCTCGCGACGAGGCCGGCCGTTGGCGGTCAGCAGGCCGTTGGCCGGGGTGAAGGGCTGTTGCAGGCGGGTCCAGTGATGGACCTGGGCGTAGTCGGGCAAGGCCTCGTTGGCCTGGGCCACGGCGGCGGCCAGCTGGCTGTCGCTGCAGTCCGCGCGGTGGGGCCAGAGCAGGGCGTGGTTGCGGGGCTGGGCCTCGCCGTAGACGAAGGCCTGGGCAATGTGGCTGCGCTGGGTCAGTTCGGCCTCGACCCATTCGGGGTTGACGTTGCGCCCGTAGCTGGTGACGAACTGATGCTTCTTGCGGCCCTTGAGGTAGAGGTAGCCGTCGCTGTCGAACTCGCCGATATCACCGCTGTGCCACCAGCCATCGGTCGTCGCGGTCTGCCCCAGGTAGCCCAGCAGCACCGAGCCCTCGATCAGTACCTCGCCATCGGCCGCCAGATGCACCCGGACATGGGGCAAGGGCTGGCCGACGCTGCCCGGACGATGTGCCCCGGGACGATTGAGGCACACCACCGAGGCGCATTCCGACAGCCCGTAGCCTTCGTAGACCGGCAGGCCCAGGCGTTGGGCCCGTTGCAGCAGCTCCAGGGACACCTTGGCCCCGCCGACCGCGGCGAAACGCAGGTGGGCGGGGTTGAACTGGCGCTGCTCGGCGGCGGCCACCAGCAACAGCAGCAACTGTGGCACCAGGATCAGGCTCTCGGCCTGGCGCTGGGCCAGGCAGCCGAGCAGGGTCGGCGCGTCGACGCCGCTGGCGCCCTGGATGCCCAGGGTCTTCTGGCTGGGCAGGCTGAGGGTGGCCCCGGCGTAGAGCGCGGCGTAGCAGCCCAGGTTTTCCAGAAGAATCCCCAGCGGCAGCAGCGCCAGGTGATGGCGCGGATTGCTGGAATGACTGGCCTGCTCCAGCTCCCGGGCCACCCGCAGCAGGCTGTCGGCGCCCAGGCATACGCCCTTGGGGGTGCCGGTGGTGCCGGAGGTGAAGGTCAGTTTCGCGGTGCCCGGGGGCATGATCGACGGCCCGTCGAAGCGCCGGCGCCAGAACTCGCCCTGGCGCTGGTAGCCGGCGGCTTGCAGCGCCGCGTCCTGGCCGTCTTCGGCCACCAGCAGTTCGGCGCGGCTGTGTTCCAGGCAATGCAGGCGCTGGGCGTCGGTGAAGAACGGTGGCAGGGTCAGGCAGGCCAGGCCCTCGAACAGCGCGGCCAGATCCCACAGCAGCAGTTCCGGGCCGTTGTCCAGGGCCAGCGCCACGACCTGCACCTGTTCATCGCGCAGGCGTTGCTGGCGGTAGATCACCTCGGCGTAGAGGGTGGCGTAGTCCAGGCGCAGGCGGTCGCCCCACAGCGCGATATGCACGGTCTTTTGTTCGGCGTGTTGGCGAAGCGCTTCCTTGAAACGCTGCACTTCAAGCGACATGACTGCTCTCCTCGAACGACAGCGGCAGGCCCAGGCGGTTGAACATCCCCATGTTGCGCAAATGGATGAACCCCGCGCGGATACTGCCCACATGCACGGCTGGCTGGCTCTGGTAATAGCTGCCCCAGTGATGACGGTCTTCACCCAGGCGCTCGGGGTCGGCCGCGCACAGGGTCAGGGGGCGCAGGCCCAGGCGATGGAAACTGTTGACCAGGCCGACGTTGCCGGTGAACGCCACCCATTCCAGGTCACCCATGGCCAGCAGCCAGGTGATGGCGATGATCGACAGCCGCGCGCTGCCGGTGTCGCTGGCCGCCAGGTTGCCCACTTCCACCACGCCCTGGCGTTCCACCGGGCGTTGTGCGGCGAGGTTGATCAGGTCCTCGATGGGCTCGTCCAGGTAGCGTTCCAGAAACAGCGGGCCAGCCTTGGCCAGGCGCACCCCGGCCACGGCGCACAGCGCGCCCTGGAGATCGCTGAGGCCGAACAGCTCGGGCATGAATTGACGGATATCGGCGCCGTGAACCTGGCGAAAGCGCTGGCTGACGTAGGTTTCGAAAAGTGCTCGCTGCCCGTCCCCGGGCAGGCTGCGGTCCAGGGTCAGGGGTGGGGCGCAGTCGCGCCCGAAATGCAGCGGCAGATGGATGTTCCAGTCGAAGCCAGGCATTGATATAGAGCCTCCCGGGGCGTGTTGGGGAGGAGTATCGGCAGGCTTTCTTAAGCCAATCTGAAGATGGCAAAGAGACAGTTCTGCGCTCTTCAGGTTGCCTTAAGGCTGGCCCGGCAAGGTGGCGCACCCGGGCAGCGAAAGGCGTTGCACGGGCCCTGCGACGACCTGAACGACTCGGGCGTCCCGAACCACCGTGAGGACTGTGTATGACTGCTGAAACCGCACCGCTGCGTTACGCGCGACTGTCGATCCTGATGCACTGGCTGATGCTGGCGCTGTTCGTCGGCGTCTACGCCTGTATCGAACTCAAGGGCCTGATGCCCCGGGGCAGCACGGCCCGGGGCCTGTTTTTAGGACTGCACAGCCTGTTCGGCATCAGCATCTTTGCCCTGGTGTGGATTCGCCTGCTGGCGCGCCTGCAACCACGGCCGGCGATTTCCCCGGCGCCGGCGGCCTGGCAGACCGGGCTGTCGCACCTGATGCACCTGATTTTGTATGGCCTGATGATCGCCACGCCGCTGCTGGCCTGGCTGATGCTCTCGGCGGCGGGCAAGCCGGTGCCTTACTTCGAGTTCTTCCTGCCGGCTGCGCCGGTGCCCGTGGACCCGGACCAGGCGCGTTTCTTCAAGCACTGGCACGAACAACTGGGCAACGCCGGCTACTGGCTGATCGGCCTGCACGCCGCGGCCGGGCTGTTCCACCACTACTGGGTGGGCGACAACACCCTCAAGCGCATGCTGCCGGGCCGCTAGTCGGCGGGGGCCCTCAGGGGATCGACAGCTCGAAATGCGCGCTGGCCACGGGTTCGCCGTTGACCAGCAACTGCACGCCATGGCGCCCCGGATAATGGCGCCGGGTGGTCAGCTCACGGATCGGCTGGCTGCGGCCCAGGTCCACCTGGGTCAGGGCGGGCAGGGTGAAGGTCTTGAGCTTGAACACCTTGCTCGCCGTGGCGCCGGAGGCCTTGACGTAGTCGATGGCGTAATCCACCACCAGGCGCTGGTCGCGGGGGCTGGTGGAAGCCAGGGTCAGGGACAGATTGAGGCGTTCGCCCAGGCGCAACTGCCCGGGAGTGACCTGAAAGCGCCTGACGTCGACCTCGGCCCGGGCCCCGGCGCCGATGATCGCCAGGGCCCGGCGCTCGCCCTGCTTGATCAGGCTGCGCAGGGCATGGCGGGCGATCCAGGCGCTGTGGGGATTATCCAGGGGCCAGCCTTCCAGGCGCTGCATGACCCACTGCGGATGGTCCTTGGTGATGTCGTTGAGGTGGTTGGCCACCGACTTGCGCACGTACAGGCTGGGGTCGCTCCTCAGGCGTTCGAGAATCGGCGCCGCCAGCTGCGGGTCGGCCTGCAGCTGTTCCAGGCGAAACGACCAGGGCAGCCGCGGGCGACTGCCCTCGCTGGCCAGGCGGCGCACGTGTTCATCCGGGTCGCCGGCCCATTCCTGCATCTGGGCCAGGGTGCGGGCGCAATCCTGGCGCAGGAAATGCCGCACGGCGAATTCCGAGGAGCCGAAGCCGGTGAAGTACTTCAATGCCGCCATCGACAACTCGAAGTCATGCAGGCCATGGCTGGCCACGTAATGCGGCAGGAAGATGCACACGAAGCGGCTGTTCAGGCGCGGCGCCAGGGCCCGCAGCAATGCCAGGCTGGTGGGGTAGTCCAGCTCCAGCACCTGATGCAGGCTGTCGCTGACCCGGGCCAGGCGCTGCATCAACGACAGCTCGGCGAGGTTGTGGCCGGCCAGTTGCAGGAAGCGCTGGCGGTCGAAGGCCGGGTGCACCGCGAACATGGCGTCGGCGATGTGCTCCAGGCGTTGCTGGTTGAAGATTTCCTTGAGGGCCGGGGCGTTCTCTTGGGTGGAGCTCATGGGGCGTATCCATTCAAAGGCGAGGCGGCGCTCACTGTACACAACCCCTCCTGACAGAACCTGACGGTAGTCGCTGGAGGGAATGGTGTGTCCTTGCGTCCTTCAGAGCATTTGCCGGCGTCCTCGAGGCCGCCTTCGCCGGCAAGCCGGCTCCTACGGAGTGTGCGTGCCGCAGGTGTAGGAGCTGGCTTGCCAGCGAAGGGAGCGCTGCGTCAGCGCATCGGCGGCAGCGGGCTTTCGAGCTGTTCTTCCTGCTCGTCGGCCTCGAACAGCCGGGCCAGTTCGGCGCGGGCTTCCTGGGCGCTTTGCAGGACCTTGGCGGCGTCGTCGTAGACCGCGTGCTGGGCCGCCAGCAGCTGTTCGTCGTGCTGGGTGAAGCGCTGGATTCGCGAGTCGGCCTGGGCCTGGCTCAGCCCCAGGCCGACCAGGGTGCGACGGCTCATTTCCAGGCTCGAGTAGTAGGTTTCCCGCACGGCCTGGGCCTCCAGGTCCACCAGCCGGTGCACGTGCTGGCGGTTGCGCGCCCGGGCGATGATCTTCAGGTGCGGGTAGAGCTTGCGCACCTGCTCGGCGGTCTTGATGTTGGTCTCCGGGTCGTCGGTGGCAATCACGAAGTACTCCGCGGTGCCGACCTTGGCCGCACTGAGGATTTCCGGGCGCATGGGGTCGCCGTAGAACACCGGCATGCCGCCAAAACTGCGGATCAGTTCGATGGTGTCCACCGAGGTGTCCAGGGCGACGAAGGGGATTTTCTGCGCCCGCAGGATACGCGCCACGATCTGCCCCATGCGGCCCATGCCGGCGATCACCACCCGCGGGCTGTCGGCATCGATCTGACGGTACTCGGCGGGCATTTCCAGCGGCTTGGCCTTGGGCTTGAGCCAGCGCGAACAGGCCAGCAACAGCAGGGGCGTGAGGGCCATGGACAGGGTGATGGTGAGCACCAGCAGGTCGTGCAGGCGGGCCTCGAACAGGCCCTGGTCGCGGCCGATCTTGAACACCACGAAGGCGAATTCACCGCCGGCCGCCAGCACCACGCCCAGGCGCAGCGCGCTCTCGCGATTGAGCTCGCCGGCCAGCCGGCCGACCACGTACAGCAGCGGCAGCTTGAGGCCGATCAGCAGCAGGGTCAGGCCCAGCACCGCGATGGGCGCGCTGAGCAGCAGGCCGATATTGGCGCCCATGCCGACGCTGATGAAGAACAGCCCCAGCAGCAGGCCCTTGAAGGGTTCGATCTGCGCTTCCAGCTCGTGGCGGTACTCGGAGTCGGCCAGCAGCAGGCCGGCGAGGAAGGCGCCGAGGGCCATGGACACGCCCACCAGATCCATCAGCCAGGCGGTGCCGATCACCACCAGCAGGGCGGTGGCGGTGGACACTTCCGGCAAGCGGGTGCGCGCCACGATGCGAAACACCGGACGCAGCAGGTAACGTCCGCCCACCACCACCACGGCGATGCTGCCCAGCACTTGCAGGCCGTGGCGCAGGTCCTCGGCGCTGCTGGTGTGGTGGTCGTTGCCGGCCAGCACCGGGACCATGGCGATCAGCGGAATGGCGGCGATGTCCTGGAACAGCAGGATGGCGAAGGCCATGCGCCCGTGGGGGCTGTTCAGCTCCTTGCGCTCGGCCAGGCTCTGCAGACCCAGGGCGGTGGATGACAGGGCCAGCCCCAGGCCCAGCACGATGGCGCTGTTCAGCGATTGACCGAACAGAAACAGGGCCACCACGCCGATCACCGTGCCGGTCAACAGCACCTGGGCCAGGCCGACGCCGAACACCGCCTTGCGCATCACCCACAGGCGCTTGGGCGACAGCTCCAGGCCGATGATGAACAGCAACAGCACCACCCCCAGCTCGGAGATGTGACTGACGCTTTGCGGGTTGCCCACCAGCCCCAGCACCGACGGGCCGATCAGCACCCCGGCCAGCAGGTAGCCGAGCACGGCCCCCAGTTGCAGGCGCTTGGCCAGGGGCACGATGAGCACGGCGGCGCAGAGGAACACGACGGCGGCTTGTAGCAGGTTGCCTTCATGGGGCATCGGGGGGACTCCAGGGAAAACGGGGCACAGGTGATGACAAGGGCTCACCGGTGACGATGAGCGCACGGGTGTCGCCAGTCTGCGCCCGGATAAAAACGGCGTGGATGTCCTGAGACTGGCGGTGCGCCCTTCAAGGCACGTTGGAGTATGGGGGGCGTTGCCGGGGTGTGCCGGTCAATGTGGCCACTGCTCCAATAGGATCGCCACAAATTTTTCCGCCGCCGGCGACAGCGATGCGCCGCGGCGGTACACCAGGCCCAGGGTGCGGTTGACCACCGGCTCGGTCAGCGGAACGCTGACCAGGGTCGGGTGATCGGCGGCGGGCATGGCCAGGCTGGGCATGGCCGACACCCCGAGCCCGGCTTCCACCATGCCCAGTGAAGTGGACAGGTGCTGCACCTCGTAGAACCACTGGGGCCGCCAGCTCAAGCCGGACAGGGCGTGGTCCAACAGCATGCGGTTGCCGCTCAGGCGGCCGACGCCGATCAAGCGGTAGTCGCTCAGTTCCGACCAGGTCACCGAGCTGCGCTCGGCCAGTTCGTGGTCGCGCCGGCAGGCCAGGACAAAGGGCTCGTTGACCAGTGGCACGAACTCGATGTCCGGGTGCTGGCCGCTCATCATGTTGATGCCGAAGTCCGCTTCGCCGCGCAGCACCGCTTCAAGGCCCTCGTTGGCACTGAGGTCGAGCAGACGGATGCGGATTTTCGGGTAGCGCTGGTTGTACAGGCGGATCACCGACGGCAGGAAGTAGAACGCCGCCGTGGGGATGCAGGCCAGGGTCACCTGACCGATCTGCCGTTCCGCCAGCTCACGGATGTTGAGGATCGAATCGTCGAAGTCGTCCAGCAGGCGGCGGGCCTTGGGCAGGAAGTCGCGGCCGACGCTGGTCAGGCTGACCTTGCGTGTGGTGCGATCGAGGAGGGCGGTGCCCAGCCCCTCTTCGAGCTTTTTCATGCGCCGGCTCAGGGCCGGTTGGGACAGGTGCAAGGCGTCGGCTGCTTCGTGGAAACTCCCCAGTTCGGCGATTTTCACGAAAGATCTGATGTCCTGAAGCTCATATTCCATGGGGGCTACTCAAGGCGGGAGTCGGGTGGGGCGCTGGCGGACACGATATTTAACTCATGCGCCAAACGCAATAATCTCTCTGATCTTTGCATTGGAAACACATTTTAATCCCTGACACTCTTGTGCCCAGAACATCAATTACCTCGATTGATCAACAAGAGTCAGTGTTCATGCAACGAATTCCTTGTGTGTTGATGCGCGGCGGCACCTCCAAAGGGCCGTTTTTTCTGGCCTGGGATCTGCCGGTGGCCGTGTCCGAGCGTGATGAGCTGTTGCTCAACCTGATGGGCTCCGGCCATGAGCTGGAAATCGACGGCATCGGCGGTGGCAGCCCGCAAACCAGCAAGGTGGCGATCGTCAGTCCGTCGCTGCACCCGGAGGCGGATGTCGATTACCTGTTCGTCCAGGTCATGGTGTCCCAGCGGCGGGTCGATACCGCGCCCAACTGCGGCAACATGCTGTGCGCTGTCGGGCCTTTCGCGATCGAGCAGGGGCTGGTCAAGGCCACGGGGGCTCAGACCCAGGTGCGGATCCGCAACCTCAACACCGGCACCCTGGTCCATGCCCAGGTCCAGACCCCCGATGGCAAGGTCAGCTACGAAGGCGACACCACCATCGACGGCGTGCCGGGCAGCGCGGCGCCGGTGGCCCTGACCTTTCTCGATGCCGCCGGGAGCAAGACCGGCCAGTTGTTCCCCACCGGCCAGCCTCAGGACCTGATCGACGGCATTGCCGTGACCTGCATCGACATGGCCATGCCCATGGTGCTGGTGCAGGCGGCCTGCCTGGGCAAGCGCGGCGATGAAAGCCCCGCCGAACTGGACGCCGATACGGACTTTCTCCAGCGCCTGGAGAGCCTGCGGCTCAAGGCCGGCCTGGCCATGGGCCTGGGGGATGTCAGCGACAAGGTGATTCCCAAGCCGGTGCTGGTGTCCCCGGCCCGGGCGGGGGGCACCCTGGCGGTGCGCTATTTCATGCCCCACAACTGCCATCGGGCCCTGGCCATCACCGGCTCCATCGGCCTGGCTACCGCCTGTGTCACCGCCGGCAGCGTGGTGGCCGAGATGCTCGGCGGGATCAGTGAACCGCGTCTGCATCAGGTTCGAATCGAACACCCCAGCGGGGCGATAGATGTCGTATTGTCCTACAGCGGAACCAGCCCCGAGACCATCCGCGCCTCGGTGGTCCGCACCGCTCGCCGGTTGTTTTCCGGGTATGTCTACGCGCCTGCTGCACAACGTCTAGCCGGTTAGTCGACGCGCTGTCGATCCTGGTTGCATCAGTACAATTCTAAAAATGGGTGATGCCATGAAAGTTGTTAAATCGCTCTACTTCCAGATCCTCTGCGCGGTGTGCCTCGGGGTACTGGTGGGGCACTTCTGGGCCCAGCAAGCCATTGCCTTGAAGCCGCTGGGCGACGCCTTCATCAAGCTGATCAAAATGATGATCGCTCCCGTGGTGTTCTGCACCATCGTCACCGGCATCGCCGGCATGAGCGACAAGCGTTCCCTGGGGCGGCTGCTGAGCAAGACCATGCTGCTGTTCCTGGGCCTGACGCTGATCAGCCTGTTCATCGGCCTGGCGGCGGTCTACCTGTTCCAGCCCGGCGCGGGGATGAACATCGACCCCACCCGGCTGAACACCCAGGGCCTGTCCCAGTACACCGAGTCGGCGGCCAAGCTGGGGGTGGTGGAATTCTTCATGCACATCATCCCCGAGACCTTCATCGGCGCCTTCAACAAGGGCGAGGTCCTGCCGGTGCTGTTTATCGCGGTGCTGTGCGGGTTTGCCCTGTCGTCCCTGGGCGAGCGTGGCAAGCCGGTGCTGGAGGTACTGGAGTCGGCCTCGCAGATGGTGTTCAAGATTTTTTCCTACCTGATGCGTTTTGCCCCCGTCGGCGCCTTCGGGGCCCTGGCCTTTACCGTGGGCCAGTACGGCATCACCTCCCTGGGCGCCCTGGCCAAACTGATCATGACCCTGTATGTCGCCTGCGGCTTCTTTGTCTGCGTGGTCCTGGGGGGCATTTGCCGGGCCAACGGCTTCAGCCTGTGGAAGCTGCTGCGCTACCTGCGCGAAGAGTTCCTGGTGGTGCTTGGCACCTCGTCCACGGAGCCGGTGATGCCGCGCATGCTGGAAAAACTCCAGGCCCTGGGCTGCCGCAAGAGCGTGGTGGGGCTGGTGCTGCCCACCGGCTATTCGTTCAACCTCGACGGCACGGCGATCTACCTGTCCCTGGCGGCGATCTTCATTGCCCAGGCGTGCAACATCGACCTGAGCGCCGGGCAGGTGGTCACCATGCTGGCGATCATGCTGCTGTCGTCCAAGGGCGCCGCCGGAGTGACCGGCAGCGGTTTCGTGGCCCTGGCCTCGACCCTGACGGTGATTCATGACATCCCCCTGGCCGGCCTGGCGTTGCTGATCGGCATCGATCGCTTCATGTCCGAGGCCCGGGCCCTGACCAGCCTGGCCAGCAACGCCGTGGCAACCGTGGTGATCGCCATTTCGGAGCAGGCCTGCGACCGCCAGGTGCTGTTGCGCACGCTCGATGGCCAGCCCCTTGCGGCCCAGGCCGCTGCTGCCGACGACACCCCGGCGAGCGCGCTGGCGAACAAGCTCGGCTAGACCCGCCAGGCCGCACCGCTTCACCCCAAGTACCGACTCAACACCTGTGCCGGGCGCCCTTGATCGGGGCGTCCGGTGCTCGGGTGGCCGTGCGCCCGCGCGTCGGCCACGCTCATCATAAAAACAAGAGAATCGACTTATGCTCGCTTTACTCGGCCTCGCCATGGTGGTGGTCTTCACCTTCCTGATCATGACCAAGCGCCTGTCGCCCATCGTGGCGTTGACGCTGGTGCCCATCGTCTTCGCGGTGCTCGGCGGGTTTGCCGGCACCACCGGCAAGATGATGCTCGACGGCCTGAAAATGGTCGCGCCGTCGGCGGCGCTGTTGCTGTTCGCCATTCTGTTCTTCGGCTTGATGATCGATTCGGGGCTGTTCGACCCGCTGATCCGCAAGATTCTCAAGCGGGTCAATGGCGATCCGACCAAGATCGCCATGGGCACCGCGCTGCTGTCGCTGGTGGTGGCCCTGGACGGTGACGGCACCACCACCTACATGATCACTTGCGCGGCCATGCTGCCGCTGTACAAGCGCATCGGCATGAACCCGATGATCCTCGCCACCATCTCCATGCTGTCCTTGAGCATCATGAGCGGCATGACCCCCTGGGGCGGGCCGGCCACGCGCGCCATCGCCGCCCTGGGCCTGGATGCCGGCGAGTACTTCGTGCCGCTGCTGCCGACCATGATCGGTGGCGCCGCCTGGGTGGTGTTCACCGCCTACCTGCTGGGCCGGGCCGAACGCAAGCGCATCGGCAATACCCAGCTGCAAAGCGGCGGTGGCGACTGCTACATCAAGGCGATTCTCGAAGACACCCCGCACAAGCGGCCCAAGCTGGCCTACGTCAACCTGCTGCTGGTGATGGCGGTGATGACCGCGCTGGTGCTGGGCCTGATGCACTCGGCGGTGTTGTTCCTGATCGGTTTTGTCCTGGCCTTGATGATCAACTACCCGCAGCTGGATATTCAGAAAGAGCGCATTCTGGCCCACTCGGGCAACGCCATGACCGTGGTGCTGCTGGTGTTCGCCGCGGGGATCTTCGCCGGCATTTTCTCCGGCACCAAGATGGTCGACGCCCTGGCGCAGACCCTGGTGGACTGGATCCCGCCGTCCTGGGGCCACCTGTTCCCGCTGGTGGTGGCGCTGACCAGCATGCCGTTGACCTTCGTCCTGTCCAACGACGCCTACTACTTCGGCGTGGTGCCGATCCTGGCCAACGCGGCGGCGGCCTATGGCATTTCTCCCCTGGAAATCGCCCGTGCCTCGATCCTCGGTCAGCCGGTGCACCTGATGAGCCCGCTGGTGGCCTCGACCTTGCTGCTGGTGGGCATGGTGGACCGCGACATCGGCGACTTCCAGAAAGCCACGGTGAAGTGGGCCGTGCTGACCTCCCTGGTCATTACCGCCCTGGCCTTGCTGACCGGGGCCCTGACCCTGTTCGTCTGATTGCCTCGAAACCCTCTTTTGTAGCCGGGCGCGCCTGCTGGCGGGGCGCTTGGCGAACTGCGCCTTGAATAACAACAACGAGAAGTACGACATGAGCCATTTGCTGATTCGCGCAACGGTATTTTCCTGCTTGAGCCTGCCACCCGTGGCCGGGCTCCAGGCCGCTGACTTCATCGACGACAGCAGCCTCAAGCTGCAACTGCGCAACGTCTATTTCAACGAGAACTTCCGCGACGAACACGGCCTCAGCGCCAAGGCCGCGCGCACGGCCAAGAGCGAGCGCACCGAGTGGGCTCAAGGCTTCCTGCTGGACTATCAGTCCGGATTCACCCCGGGCACCCTGGGGTTCGGGGTCGATGCCCTGGGGCTGCTGGGGGTTCGGCTCGATTCCGGCAAGGGCCGCAGTGGCACGGGGCTGCTGCCGGTGCACGACGACGGTCGCGCCGCGAGCGAATTTGCCAGTGCCGGCGCCACGGCCAAGGTGCGGCTGGCCAAGACCACCCTCAAGTACGGCACCTTGCTGCCCAAGACCCCGGTGCTGGTCTACAACGATGCCCGTCTGTTGCCGCAGACCTATCAGGGCACCCAGCTCACCAGCACCGATATCGACGGCCTGAGCTTGACCGGCGGTTATCTGCAGCGCTTCAAACTGCGGGATTCCACCGACAGCGTGGGGCTGGTGCCCGACGGCTACAGCGGCGGCCAGTCCGGGGACTTCCGCTACGGCGGGGGCGAATACAAATGGAGCAAGACCCTGCGCCTGAGCTATTTCCATGGCGAGCTCGAAAACTTCTATCGGCAGGATTTTGTCGGCCTGCAACATGACCTGGCGCTGAGGCAGGGGACCTTGACCAGCGATCTGCGCTACTTCCGCAGCGCCGATTCAGGCGCGGCGTTCGACGGCAAGATCGCCAACCGCATGTTCAGCGGCCAGCTGACCTACGCGATTGCCGGGCATTCCCTTGGCGGCGGCTATCAGCGCCTGAGTGGCGATGCCGGCTTGCCCTATATCAGCGGCGCCACGGTCTACTCCTTCAGTAACGCCGGCATCGGCAAGTTCATCGAGGAGGGCGAGAGGACCTGGATGCTCGGCTATGGCTACAACTTTGCCAGCCTGGGTGTCCCCGGCCTGACCTTCAGCTCGCGCTACCTGAGCGGCAATGACGGCAAGTCCAATACCCGCGTCGATGAGTGGGAGCGCGACAGCGAACTGGCCTACGTGCTCCAGCAGGGCTCGTTCAAGGGGCTGGGGGTGAAGCTGCGCAACTACGTGTATCGCTCCGACTACTCCCGTGGACGCGACAGCAACCGCCTCTACATCACTTACGACATCGCCCTCTGGTAACGCATCTACAACGGCTTGAAGCGCCCATCCCACTGCGGATCCAGGCGCTGGATGCGTGCGGCCAGCGGCGGGTGGGTGGCGAACAGGCGTTCCAGGCGCAGTTTCACTCCCTGATGGAAATACAGGTGGCTGTACTGGGCGGCGGCGAAGGCCCGCAGGCGTGAGCCGGCGCTGCTGTCGCCGATCTTTTTCAGGGCCCCGGCAATGCCCTGGGGGTTGCGGGTGAACTGCACCGCCGAGGCGTCGGCGAGAAACTCGCGCTGACGGCAGATGGCGGCCTTGATCAGGTTGCCCAGCAGGCTCCCCAGGGAGCCGAAAATCAGCAGGGCCAGGCCCAGCACGGCAAACACGATCTGCCAGAAGAAGCGGTGGCGGTCGTTGCCCAGGTGTTGCTTTTCGGCCTGGCGCAGCACCGCGATGCCCGCCAGGCTGAACACCAGCAGGCCGTGGATCACCGCCAGCAGCCGGGTGTTGAGGCGCATGTCACCGTTGTAAATGTGGCTGAACTCATGGGCGACCAAGCCCTGCAATTCGTCGCGGTCCAGATGGACGAGGGCACCGCGAGTGATTCCGAGCACCGCCTGCTCCGGGGTCAGTCCGGCGGCGAAGGCATTGATCGCGTCTTCCGGCAGTACATACACCGCCGGCAAGGTGGCACCCGAGGCCAGGGCCATTTCCTCGACGATATTGAGCAGGCGCTGTTCCTCGTTGCCCCGCGGCGAGTCGTTGATCAGGCGTCCGCCCAGGTGCTCGGCGATCACCTTGCCGCCGGCCCGCAGGCGCCAGGTCTTGTACCAACTGCCCAGCACCACCACCAGCAGCATGAGCAGTGCCACGACCGCGACCACGGCCCAGTTCAGCACCTTGGGCTGGCCGTACTCCTGGCTCAGCTCGCGCCATAACAGGCCCAGCCCCAGGCTGCTGAGGCTGACCAGGGTGGTCACCGCCAGGGTCATCAACAGCAGCAGTTTGAGGGTGTGGCGCCGGGCACGGGCCTGGTGTTGAAAGAACTTCATGCAAGTTTCCGGGGGCAGGCGGCGGGGTTATTGGAACGACACTTTGCTGGCGTCCTGGATCTGCGCGCTGTCGGCGAATTGCAGCAGCGCGGCATCGGCGCGATGGCCGAACAGCCCGGCGAAAAACAGCGCCGGCACTTGCTGCTTGCACAGGTTGTAGTCGGTCACGGCGTCGTTGAAGGCCTGGCGCGCGTAGGCGACCTTGTTCTCGGTGCTGGTCAGTTCTTCGCTGAGCTGCGCCATGTTCTGCGAGGCCTTGAGTTCCGGGTAGGCTTCCAGGCTCAGGTGCAGGCGGTCGAGGACTTGGTCCAGGGCACCCTGGTCCTGGCCCAGGCGGGCAATGCGCGCGCTGTCGCCGGGTTGCGCGGCGGCCGCTTGCAGGCTGTCCCGGGCGCTGTTGCGGGCCTCGGCCAGGGCGGTCAGGGTCTGGCGCTCGTGCTGCAGGTAGCCCTTGACGGTTTCCAGCAGGTTGGGGATCAGGTCGTAGCGGCGCTTGAGTTGCACTTCGATCTGGGCGAAGGCATTGCGCAGGCGATTGCGCCGGGTCGTCAGACGGTTGTAGAGACTGACCAGGTACAGCGCCAGAACGGCGAGCAGCACCAGGGCGACGATATCGGCGGTGGCCATGGGATGTCCTTATCGGGGTGAGGCGTGGGGGCGGCCATGGTAACGGAAACGTCCCGGGCCGTGACAGCGCTTTGCTCAAGTAGCCAATCAGGGATTGCCCTGGGCCGGCAATTCTGCGAAAAAGCGCGCGGCGCTCCGGCTTCAAGGTCGAGGGGGCGCCTTTCATTCGATGAACCAGGGACAGGCGATGGACAAGATCATGCTCAGGTTGACGGTGGTCGACGATTACCCACCGGTTGCCAGCGAAGGGGTCTGGGCTGAGCAGCAGCCGGACGGCCTGTACCGGATCGCCAATCTTCCTTTCTATTCCCAGGACGTCTGTTATGACGACGAGGTGGCCGTCCAGGTCGAGGCCGATGGCCTGAAATGGTTCAGGCAGGTGGGGCGCAGCAGTGGCAACAGCACCTTGCGGGTGGTGTTCTTCAAGGCCGGCCGGGAGCGGATCCCGGAGGTGCTGGAGCGGATCAACGCCCTGGGTTGTCGCTGGGAGGGCATGAGCCAGGCCTTCTTCGCGGTCAACGTACCGGCCTCGGTGCCGTTGGACAGCGTGCTGGAGTACCTGCAGGCGTGCGTTGACCAGGATTGGCTGGATTATGAAAGCGGGCTGTTGCGCCAGTGACCGCGCCAGGGAACAAGGACCGATGAACTTGAAATTTCATGCCAACACCTACAGTGCCTATACCGAGGACGACGTGCAGATCCTGGGTTTTGCCGACGATGGGCAGCAGCCCGAGCACTACCTGCTGTTGCAGCGTGCCGAATGCTTCGACGAGCAGGATCGGCAACTGGGCATGGACACCTATTACGTCGAGCTGGGCGGGCAGGGCGTGGCCGGCTATGGCGGCATCGAGCAGCTGCAATTGGCCCCGGGGCGCTTGACCCTGCAGTTCTCCAGCACCCTGGACTGGTGCCGGGGCCTGCCCGGCCTGGACATCAGCTGGGACGCCGGGCTGGCCAGCGTCGAGGAGGTCCGGGCGGCGCTCGGCGAAATGCTGCTCGGCACCGACACGCGCATTCAGCTGCAGCCCGGGCCGGGGGCGCCGCAGTGATTGCCAAGGCGCGGCAATTCTGCGAAAAAGCGCGCCGCAGTCCCGTGTCGGGGCAATGTTTGAACGGGAGTGAAGCATGAGTGACCAATTACAGGTGATCGATATCCAGCTGGGCGACGGCAAGGCGGTGGTCAAGGGGGCCCTGATCACCACCCAGTACCGGGGCTTTCTGGAGGACGGCAGCAGCTTCGATTCCTCCTACGATCGCGGCAAGCCGTTCCAGTGCGTGATCGGCACCGGGCGGGTGATCAAGGGGTGGGACCAGGGCCTGATGGGCATGCAGGTGGGCGGCAAGCGCAAGCTGCTGGTGCCGGCGCACCTGGGGTACGGCGAGCGCAGCATGGGCTCGATCCCGCCCAACTCGAACCTGATCTTCGAGATCGAGTTGCTCGAAGTGCTGACCCGTGACGACTGAGGGGCCGGCGCACACCTCAGCCGCACCCTCGACACCCGCCAACAAGGCTTGCCCGGTGCTGCTGCGCTACACCACCGAGCTTGAGGTCTTGGCCTTTCGCCATCCGCTGGCCGGCCTGCAACTGGTCAAGGGCACGGTGGAGGCGGGAGAGTCGACGGCCGCTGCGGCGGTCCGCGAGCTGGCGGAAGAAGCGGGCGTCGAGGCCGAGGAAAGCCGTTTTCTCGGCCTCTGGCACTCGGGGTTTGCCGGCCAGGTGTGGGCTTTCCATGAGTGCCGGGTGCCGGCGCCGCTGCCCGAGAGCTGGACTCACTTCACCGCGGATGACGGCGGCCATCACTTCGAATTCTTCTGGCACGCCCTGGCCAGCCCGCCGTCGGCCCAATGGCACCCGCTGTTCCAGGCGGCCCTGGTGTTTTTGCGCGAGCGCCTGCTCGACGCCGATGCCTAGGCCGGGTTGGCGGGTATCACTGCCCCAGGCGGTACTGGTTGTTGCCGCTGCGCTTGGCTTCGTACATCGCCAGGTCGGCGATGTGCAGCAACTGGTCCATGCGCCCGGCATGGTCGGGAAACACCGCCACCCCCAGGCTGCTGCCGATGCTGTGGCGCTGGCTGTCCACCTCCACCGGGGGCGATAGCTGGCTGAAGATCTTTTCGCCGATGCGCCGGGCTTCTTCCGTCAGGTCGAGCCCCGGGGACAGTCCCTCCAGAATCACCACGAATTCGTCACCGCCGATCCGCGCCACGGTGTCGCTGCTGCGCAGGATGCCTTGCAGGCGCTGGGCCGTGGCGCTCAGCACCCGGTCCCCGGCGGCGTGGCCGTACTGGTCGTTGATGGCCTTGAAGCCGTTGAGGTCGACGAACACCAGGGCCACCCGGGTCTGATTGTGCCGCGCCTGCTCCAGGGCCCGGGACAGGCGCTGTTCCAGCATCAGGCGGTTGGGCAGGCCGGTCAGCGGATCGAAGTGGGCCAGTTGCTGCAACTGGCTGGTGGAGACTTTTTCATCGGTGATGTCGCGCACCACGCCGAGCATCTTGATGGTGGTGTCGTGCACGTTCTTCACCACGTTGCCGGTCTCGCGCAGCCAGTGGATGCTGCCGTCGGGCCACACCACGCGGTATTCCTCGTCATGGTTCTCGCCGGTTTCCAGGCAGCGCAATTCGCCGGCGCGCACCCGTTCCCGGTCCTCGGGGTGCACACAGGAGCAGAACAGTTCGTAGGAGGGCACCACTTCGCCGACCTTGAAGCCGAACATGCCGTAGATGGCTTCCGACCAGTACAGGCGCTGGGTGTCGACTTCCCAGTCCCAGGTGCCGATGCGTGCGAAGTACTGGCTGCGCTTGAAGCGCTCGGCATCGTCGGGCAGGCCCTCGACCCGTTGGCGATAGGCCCGCAACTGGGCCTGGGCGCGGCGCTCACGGCGCAGCAACCACAGCGTCAGCAGGGCCAGCAACAGGGTCAGGCACAGCAGGGACCAGACAGCAATCATGAGATTCTGGACAGCATGGAAGGGGGAGTCCTGAGGGTTGATGGCACGGGGCTATGTTAATCCACGCTATCGGCTGCAGAGCAGTTTTTTCTGTGGCGTCCGCTCATGCGGCGGCTGCCGGGGGGGGCAACCCTGGGGATTGCTGGCGAGTCGCTGGTGCGGCTGTTGCAGCCCACCACGGTGGCCTTTGCCGAGGCCCTGACCTCGGTGCTGGCCATTGTCGCGCTGCTGGGCGGGCGCTACCGGGGCTGGGTCTGGCTCGACCCGGTGATGGGAAGGGTCGGCGCGCTGCTGATTGCCCGCAGGTCCCATGCGCTGATCAACTCCAGCGCGGCGGTGTTGCTCGACACCCGTGATGACCGCCTGGCCGCGGTGCCCGGGCTGGCGCACTTGCCCTTCGAACTGCGCAGCCTCCGAGGCCGCTGGCCGGGCGCCTCAGCGGTACAGTTCCAGCACCGAATACACCAGCCCCACCACGGCCACCGCCAGCAGCATCAGGCTCGACAGGCCGGTCACCTGGCGCTTGTACTTGAGTGAGAACCCCTGGCGCGCCATCAGGATATAGGCCCCCAGCACGGCAAAGTCGATCACCACCCAGACCAGCGTCAGCAGCAGCGCGCTGCGCTCGAAGGAGCGACTGACCTGGATGAACTGGGGGAAGAACGAGACAAAGAAAATGATGTCCTTGGGGTTGCTGATGCCCAGCAGGAACCCATTGGCCAGGCCGCGCCGGCCCGGGGTGGTCGGCGCTGTGGCCGCTGCAGTTTGCGGGCCTGCGGCCTCCCGCAGGCCTTGCAACGCCAGCCAGCCGATAAAGCCGCAACCCAGCAGGCTGAACCCGCTGATCAGGCGCGGATCCAGCGCCAGGCCGGTGGTCAGCATCAGCACCGCCAGCAGCGCCAGGAGCAATGAGGCGGCATGGGTGCCCAGGGCGGTGAGCAGCGCCTGGCGCGGTCCGGCATGCAGGCTGGTGGTGACAATCAGCGCCACCACCGGTCCCGGGGTGGCCACCAGCATCAGCACGCTGAGGGCATAGGCCAACAATAACGACAGGTTAAGATCCACGGTGCAGGCCTCCTGCTCTATTCGAGAGCGCGCAGCTTGGCGCCTTTGCCCGGCGTTGAAAAACGCAAAAAGCTGTGAGCTACTATGATTTTTTATCATCATGAGTGCCTGTCGATGGTCGAGCCCCTGCCGCCGCTCTACGCCTTGCGTGCCTTTGAAGTGGCCGCCCGTTCCTGCTCCTTCACCCGTGCCGCCGAGGCGCTGTCCCTGACCCAGAGCGCCATCAGCCGGCATATCCGTACCCTGGAAAGCCAGTTCGGTTGCCGTCTGTTCCAGCGCCACGGCCCGCGGCTGCAGCTCACCGAGGCCGGGGAGCGCCTGGCCCGGGAGCTCAAGGTCGGTTTCCGGATCATCGAGGATGCCTGCCTGCCGCTGCGGGCCAGCCGCGGCCAGTTGCGTCTCAAGGCGCCCTCGACCCTGACCATGCGCTGGCTGCTGCGGGTTCTGCAGACGCTCAAGGGCGAGCAGCCGGAGCTGGCGGTGCAACTGGCCAGTGTGTGGATGGATTTCGATCACGTGGACTTCTACGCCGAGCCCTACGACTGCGCGATTCTGCTGGGCAACGGCCACTTCGGCGACGGGGTCGAGGCCTGCAAGCTGTTCGATGAGTGGCTGATTCCCATCGGCCCGCCGCAGGCTGCGGACGGCGCGCCCTGGCCCCTCGAGCGGCTCAGGGACGCGGAGCTGATCCACCCGTCGGCGGACCGCCGCGACTGGCGCCGCTGGCTGCAGGCCCAGGCGCTTGAGGAGCGGGCACTGCTGGAGCCGCTGCGGCTGGAGCGCGGCACGGTCTTCGACACCCTGGACCAGGCGATCAGCGCCGCCATGGCCGGGCACGGTCTGTCGATCGGTGACCTGCACCTGGTGGCGCAGGACATACGCGGCGGTCGGATCAGCCTGCCGTTCCCCAGCGCGGTGGCGTCAGGAGACGGCTACTACCTGGTGTGGCTGCGCGACAGCCCGAGCCAGGAGCGCATTGCCCGGTTGCGCACATTCCTGCTGAGCCAGGTCACGGATATCAGCGATCTAGGCGTGCACTACCGGGCCCCGGGCAGCGCTGACCGGCCGGCATGACGTCAGTTGAGGATGATGTAGTCGTTGCGTTGTTCGATGCCCTGGTGCGGCCCTGGCACCAGGTGCACATAGCGCCCTTGCAGCAGGTCGATCGGCAGGCAGTCGTCGACGTCGAGCAGGGCGTCGGTGTGGGATTTGTGCCAGTGGGCCAGCATCTGCCGCTTGCCCTTGGCCTTGGCTTCGGTCTTGTCTCTGGCCACCACCAGCAGGTAGCGGTGGGCCTCGCCGAAGGTTGCCGCCTCGTAGCCGCCCAGGTTGAGGAAGTACAGGCGCGGCGCGCCCGGCCCGGGGGCCAGGGGGCTGAACTCGACCTTGTATTCCTCGACGCCGTCGACCTGCATCCACGAATCGATATGCAGGCCCGCCGGGCTGCCGAACCAGGCCTCGCGCAGTTGCGCGTAGGCCGACTCAAGGCGGTCGGCGACCACGAATTGGACGTCGTGGACTTCGATTGTCGCTTTGGGGTGCTTGCCCCCGAGCATCACCACAAACAGCATGATCCTTCCTTTTTCCAATAGCGGCGTCGGCAGAGGGGGCACTTTTTACCTCAAGCGTCCGCTGGCTGCCAGTCCATTGGCCGGCTGCCCGGTGCGTCGCTGAACTGGGGCAGGCGGCCATTGACCGAGGCCCGGTACTGCCACTGCAGGGCCAGCGCGTCCAGGCCCGGTGGTTGCAGCAGGGTGCGCAGCAGGCTGTGGACGATGTTCAAGGCCAGGTCCCGCCCCGGGCAGCGGTGGGCACCGGCGCCAAAGCTGAAGCCCTGCCGCGCCGGATCGCTGCCGGTGATCGCGCACAAGGCCGGGTCGTGATTGGCCGCGGCCAGCAGCACCAGCACGCTATCCCCGGCTTGCAGGTCGACACCGTGCAGGGTGCAAGGCTCGGCCACGAAGCGGCGGGTGTTCTGCACCGGCGGGTCCAGGCGCTGCAGTTGCAGCAGCCAGTCCTGCAACTGCCGGGGGTCGTGCTGCAGGCGCCGGGCCAGGGCCGGGTCCGCCAGCAAGGCCAGCAGGCTGTTGCCGAGCAGCCCGGCGCAGGCGTCGTGGGTTTGCGCCAGCAGGCCCACCAGGTTGGCCTGCAGGTCCTCGGGGGCCAGCCCGTTGCTGCGCTCAAGGATCGTTCTCAGCAGCGGGCCGGGTTGCGGGTTGTCGAGCACGGCCTGCATCTGTCGGAGCAAGGCTTGCGCCGCCGAGTCGGCAGCCTGCAACTGTGGTTCCGTGCTCAGGGGCGAGAAGCAGGCGACGAACTCGCCGGTGCGTCGGGCCAGTTCTTCGCATTGCGCGGCGGGCACCCCCAGCAGGGCTGCCAGCAGGGCCACCGGCAGGCACCACTGCCAGCGTTGCAGGTCGGCGGCGCACTGCGGGGCGCGAAGGGCCGGGCGCCATCGGGCCAGCCAGGGCATCAGGTCGATCCCGCCCAGTGCCTGCAGCCCAGGGGCCATGGCCTGTCGCGGACAGCCGTGGCGCGGGCCGTCGTTCATGCGCATCAGGCGGGCAAACACTTGCCCTGCGGGCCGTCCGGCGATGGCCCGGGGCACCGGCTCCTGCAGCGGCCGGACCCGGCAGGCCGGGTGGTTGAGCACCGCGGCGACCGCCGCGGCACTGCTGGCCACCCACAGTCCGAGGGCCGAATCGTAGGTCAGGCCGCCCCGGGCACGCAGGCGGGCGTAGTAAAAGTCGTAGGGGTCGAAATGGGTAGCGGCGCTGATCGGGTCCATGATTTTTCTCTTTGTTGGGCAGATATCCAGGTTGCTACTATCCTCTGCCTTTCGAAGACACGATTCGTCATGGAGCGAAATATGAATGTAGTGCAGAACGACCTTGGGCTATCCAACGTGGCGGCGGCCATCGCCGAGCCGGCCCGGACCCGGATGCTCTGTGCCCTGATGGACGGCCACGCCCGCACCAGCACCGAACTGGCGGCGATCGCCCAGGTCAGTACCTCCACCGCCAGCGCCCACCTGGCCAAGCTCAAGGACGCCGGTTTGCTGCGGGTGCAGGTCCAGGGGCGGCACCGTTACTACGACCTCGGCGATCCCCTGGTGGCCCAGGCCCTGGAGGCGCTGATGGTGATCGGCCAGGGCAGTACCTTCACCCCACGCACCCCGGACCGCCTGCAGTTCGCCCGCACCTGCTACGACCACCTGGCGGGCACCCTGGGGGTGCAGCTGCACGACCGGATGCTCGAAGCCGGCTGGTTGCTGGCGGCCGGGGAGGGCGAGGAGTACCAGGTCAGCGACAGCGGCGTCGAGTTCTTCCGCGGCCTGGGCATCGAGGTGGCCGAGCTTCGCGCCCTGCGTCGGCGCGTTGCCTGCTCGTGCCTGGACTGGAGCATGCGCCGTCCGCACCTGGGGGGCGCCCTGGGCGCTGCCGTGCTGCGGGTATTGCTGGAGCGCAAATGGCTGATCCGCGACCTGGACAGCCGTGCCTTGACCCTGACCGGCACCGGCGGGCGCTACATCAGCAAGCGTTTTGGCATGCCGCTGATCCAGCCGTCGCGGCCACTGTCGGCCTCGGCCAGCCGGGAGCTGCAGCAACTGGGGGGCTGAGCCCCATGAGGATGCGGCGGCCGGGGCTCGCCCGGGCGCCGCATGGGCCGTTCAATCGGGTTCCAGGGCCTCCAGCAGGTCGCCGTCGAGCCCGAGCATGGCCTGCTCCAGGCGCGTCAAGGCCGCCTTGATCTGATCGGCATTGGCGCCTTCGCGGCAGGCCTTTTCCAGGTACTCGCATTCATCGATCAGGGCCTGGGCCTTGATGATCCGCGCCGCGCCATGGATGCGGTGGGCCAGATCGGCCACCCCCTTGCTGTCGGAACCGGCGAGCTGTTCGCGGATCTGTTTCAGGTCCTGTCGGTTGCTCTGCTGCAGGCCCTTGAGCACTCGCTGGATGGAGGCGGGGTTGCCGCCGGTGAGGTGGTCCAGTTGCTGGATGTCGAAACGCTGGCTGGTGCTTTTCAGCTGGGTGCGCGGCAGGGCCTGCAACTGGCGCAGGCGCCGATCCAGTTCGGGCAGGGCGATGGGCTTGAAGATGCAGCCGTTCATGCCGGCGTCCAGGCAGCGTTGCTGTTCTTCGGGTTGGACATTGGCGGTGAATCCGAAGATCTGCACCGGCGGCCGTCCCTGGATCTGCTCGGCAAGGCGAATCTGCCGGGTCAGGTCGTAGCCGTTCATCACCGGCATGTTGCAGTCGGTGATCACCACATCGAAGGTTTCCCGCAGCCACAGCTTGTAGGCGTCGGCGCCGTTTTGCGCCTGGCTCAGGCTGTAGTCGAGAAAGCGCAGTTGTTCGCAGAGCAGCTGGCGGTTGGCCTGGCTGTCGTCCACCACCAGGATGTGCAGCGCGGCCCTGGCGGCCAGCGGCTGGGTGTCCGGCGTCAGCGGCGGCGGGGTATCCGGCAGCGGCTCGAGTCGGCTCAACTGCAGCTGGACCCGGGCCAGGGTGCCGACCCCGGGCTGGCTTTGCAGGCTCAACTGGCCGCCCATCATCTCGCACAGCGTGCGGCAGATCACCAGCCCCAGGCCGGTGCCCGAACGGGCGTTCTGATGCTGTCCGGGCACCTGGCTGAAGGGCTGGAACAGCAGTTGCTGGTCCTCGGGTTCGATGCCGATGCCGGTGTCCCGGACCGTCAGCAGCAGGGGCAGGGTCTGCGGGTCGTCGCGCTCGGCCTGCAGGCGGATCTGCACGGTGCCGCGCTCGGTGAACTTGATGGCGTTGCTCACCAGGTTCGAGAGGATCTGCTTGAAGCGCAGCGGGTCGACCAGCACGTCGCCGCTGGCGCCGCCGTCCAGGTCCAGTTCCAGGCGCAGGCCCTTCTGTCGGGCCAGGCCATCGAAGACCCGGAACACCGATTCCACCAGGTCCCGCAGATTGGCCCGCTCGGGGCTCAGGCTCAGGCGCCCGCTTTCGATCCGGGCGATGTCCAGGATGTCGCCGATCAGTTCCAGCAGGCCCAGGGCCGAACTGTAGGCCACCTCGATCGAAGGGCGGTCGAGCTGCCCCTGGTCGGCGCGCTTGAGGGCCAGTTCGAGCATGCCGATCACCGCGCTCATGGGGGTGCGGATCTCGTGGCTCATGGTGGCCAGGAAGGTGGTCTTGGCCCGGTTGGCCTTGTCGGCGTCGTTCTTGGCCTGGGTCAGTTCACTCAACAGTTGCTGGCGTTCGCTGATGTCCAGCCAGCCACCGATGATGCCGAGGATTTCGCCCTGGGCATCGCGGTAGGGCAGCATCCAGTGGTAGATCTGCATCTGCTGGCCGCGGATGTGCACCGTGCGGTCGATCAGCAGCGGCGGGCCGCCGTCGAGGATGCTCTGGAAGTCGGTGGCGAACAGCCCGGCCTCGGGCACCGCCAGCTGTTCGAGGTTGCTGCCCAGCACGCTCTGGCGATCGGTGCCCATGGTCTTGAGGTAGCTGTCGTTGCAGATCACCAGGCGCCGCTCGCGGTCGCGCACGTAGATCGGGTTGGGCGTGCCGTTGATCAGCGCGTCCATGAAGCGCAACTGGTCGTTGAGGGCATGCTCGGCCCGTTCGCGCTGGCTGACCTGGCGGCGCATGGCGTAGCCCCAGGCCAGGGCAATCAGCAGCAGCACGATCGACGCGGCGCCGGCCAGGTAGAGAGTCGAGCGATAGTCGCGCCAGGAAGGGGGCGCGACGGCCGCCTTGGAGCGCCAGCGATTGTTGAGCTCGGTGATGGCGTCCGGAGAAATGCTGCGCAGGGACTTGTCGATGATGCTGAACAGTTCCGGCTGGTCGCGGCGCACCGCAAGGGACTCGTTGAGCAGGGGCAGGTTGAGGGCCGAGCGGACCTTGAGCTGGTCTTCCCTGATTCGCGGCAGGTTGAAGCTGACGGCGATTTCCGCCTGCACGGCGGCGTCGGCCTTGTGGTCTCGAAGCAGGGACAGGGCTTCGAAGTTGGTCTGCACTTCCTTGATGCGGATCTGGGGGTAGCGCTGGCGCAGCAGGGCCACCAGGGCGTGACCGCTGCCGATCAGCAGGGTCTTGCCGGCCATGTCTTCCAGGCTTTTCGGCGCGTCGGCGGCGTCGCGGGTGATCAGCATGTAGGGCCCGACCAGGTAGGGGCGGGAGAACCGCAGGTAGGTTTCGCGCTCGGGGTTGCGGGCCCGATCGGCGACCATCTGCACCCGACCCTCGCGCACGGCGTCGTTGAGGTCCTTGAAGCTGGGCAGCGTGGTGATTTCGAAGGTCAGCCCGGTCTTGGCCTCCAGCATCGCCAGCAGGTCGGCGGTAATCCCCAGGTAATTGCCGTCGGCGTCGAAGTAGGACATCGGCGGCAGGTAGCGGTGGATGCCGATGCGCACCACCGGGTTCTTTTCGATCCAGCGCTGTTCCTCGGGGGTGAGGCTGGTTTTTTCCATGCTCAGCAGCAGGCGGTCGCCCCAGCGATTGCGGATGCTGATGTCCTGCTCCCTGTGGATCGCGCGCAGGGCAGCGTCGAGCAAATGCTGCAGTTGCCGGTTGTCCGGGTTCACCGCGAAGGCGAAGCCGGAGATGCTGGCCGGGCCGCTGTAGATGATCCGCAGGTAGTCGCTGTAGTTGCGCGAGATCAGGAACTGCGCCGAGACGGCATCGCTGAGCAGCACGTCGGCATCGCCGAAGGCCACGGCGGCCATGGCCGCATCCGCAGTGCCATAGGTTTCGATCCGCGCCTGGGGGTACATCGCCTGGGCCGAGGGCAGGCTGATGGTGTCCTGGGAGATGGCCAGGCGGCGTCCCTGCAAGCCGCCCTTGAGCGACGGCGAGTCGCCTTGGCGGGCGACCAGGGTCGGGCGATTGACCAGATAGCTCTGGCTGAGCAGCAGTTGCCGTTGCCGCGCCTCGTCCTGGGTGACGCTGCCCATCAAGTCGATCTCGCCCCTGGCCAGGGCATTGAACACCTGCTCGCGGGTTTCATAGGCGCGGATGCTGATCTTCACCCCCAGAGCGTCGGCCAGCAGGCCGATGTAGTCGGCGGTAACGCCTTCGTACTCCTTGGCTTCGTTGACCATTTCCAAAGGCGGCAGGTTTTGCTGCGCGGTGCCCAGCACCAGTTCGCGCTTGTTGCGCAGCCATTGCCAGTCATCGCTGGTCAGGGACAGTTGGTGGTGATGGGGGGATTCATAATTGAGCAACTGCAAAAGGGGCGTGGTGTCGCTCATGGCCGGCAGGCATGTCAGCGCCATCAGCATGGGCAGGATAAAACGAAGCATCGGGGCTCCTGATCGAGGAACGGCACAAGGGTGGATCGAAGAGGGAAGCGGCAGGCTGCGTCATCAGCCGGACAACAGCTGAGCGCCAATGCTGGACGTAAATATAGATCAAGGAACGGCGGCAAACGCGGCTATTTTCCCGGGTTGCGCAGGCTCGGGCAAGCGCGCTGATACGGGCGGACCGAAGGTCTGGTCGGCGCCTTGACCGGCTTGCGGTTAGCGATACGCTTGTTGCTATCCGTACGTTTCCCGTGTGCAGGCCGTCGGTTGGCCTGAATGGTGCCGGCGGCCGCACCATCGGCAGCCCCCCGGTCGTCGCCGCTGAGCCTGGAGCCGCGCTTGAATACCCTGAAGATATTGGTTCTGGAAGATCATCCAGTGCAGCAGTTGCTGGTCCTGGAGCAGTTGCAGCGCCTGGGGGTGGTGGCTCCCCTGGCGGCGTCCGACGGAACCGGTGCCCTGGAGCTGTTGCGCACACGCGGCGCGGCGGACATCGTTCTCTGCGACCTGCAGATGGCGGGCATGGACGGCCTGGAATTCCTGCGCCGGGCCAGCGCGGAACAATTGGTGCGGGCGGTGATTCTCTACAGCCTGATCGAACCCGACCTGCGGCGCGCGGTGTTGCAGATGATCAGCCTGCAAGGGCTGATCGTGCTGGGGGATGTGGGCAAGCCGGCGGAACTGGCGGCCCTGCAGGCGATGCTCGAACTCTATCAACAGCGCCACCAGTCACCGCTGCCCGCGCCGCCGCCCCGGCACTTCGAGCCGGTGAATCGCGAAGAGCTGCTCCGGGGCGTGGAGCAGGGGCAGTTCGTGTCCTACTACCAGCCCAAGTTCGATCTGCAACAGGCCACCTGCAGTGGCGCCGAGGTGCTGGTGCGCTGGCTCCATCCGCAGCGCGGCGTGCTGGCGCCGGCGGCGTTTCTCGCTGAACTGGAGGCCGAAGGCCTGCTGGACCGGGTGTTTCATCAGCAGCTCGACCAGAGCATGGCGTTGCAGCGCCGGCTGCTGGATCAGGGAGAGGAGCTGGAGCTGGCGTTCAACCTGATGCC
This sequence comes from Pseudomonas sp. Os17, assembly GCF_001547895.1. Lineage (NCBI taxonomy): Bacteria > Pseudomonadati > Pseudomonadota > Gammaproteobacteria > Pseudomonadales > Pseudomonadaceae > Pseudomonas > Pseudomonas sp. Os17. The sequence goes on from NZ_AP014627.1 coordinate 2,751,688, forward strand.
CCGGCAACTGGCCAGCAGCGACATCGTCGGGCATATCCGCCAGGCCATCGAACGGCATCAGGTGCCGCCGCATTTGCTGAGCTTTGAAATCACCGAGGTCGGCCTGGTGCAGGCTCCGGCCATCAGCCTGGAGAACCTGGTGCGTCTGCGCATGATGAAGTGCAACCTGGCCATCGACGACTTCGGCGCCGGCTATTCCTCCTTGCAGCGCCTGTGCGAGCTGCCGTTCAACCAGATCAAGCTCGACGCGCATTTCGTCCGCGAACTGGTGCGTCAGCCGCGCTGCCGCGCGGTGGTGGGGGCGTCCCTGGCGTTGGCCAGCAGCCTGGAGATGTGCCTGGTGGTGGAAGGGGTGGAAACCCAGCTCGAACGGCGCCTGCTGCTGGAAATGGGCTGCCTGCTGGGCCAGGGCTACTGGTATGCCCGGCCGATGGCGCAAGCCCAGTTGCTGGCCTGGCCGCGCAGGGCGCCGGTGTCGGTGTCGCAACAGACGCCCTGAGGCCGCCGGCTGGCGCCTGTGGAAACGGCGCTGGACGCGGGCGGCCATTGTGTCGAAGCTGTGGGTCCCTTGATTCAGGCAGGTGCTTGCATGCTTATCGTCTTCAGCGGCTTGCCGGGCTCCGGCAAGACCACCATCGCCCGTACCCTGGTGCCGCACCTGGGCGCCACCTACCTGCGCATCGACAGCATCGAGCAGGGCCTGCGCGACGCCGGCCTGCCCGAGGTGGGCAAGGGCGGCTACCAGATCGCCCTGCAACTGGCCGAGGCCAATCTGGCCCTGGGCAACCGCGTGCTGGCGGACTGCGTCAATCCGCTGGCCGAAAGCCGTCAAGCCTGGCGTCGGCTGGCGGACAGGCTGGGCGTCGAGCTGCTGGACATCGAGGTGTTCTGCAGCGATCCGCTGGAGCATCGCCGGCGGGTCGAAACCCGGCAGCTGGATGTGCCGGGCCTGCAAGCGCCCGACTGGCAGTCGGTGCAGAGCCACGAGTATCAGGCCTGGGCTTCGCCGCCCCTGCGCCTGGACAGCTCTCGGCTGTCGCCGGAGCAGGCGGTGGCGGTGATTCTGGCCAAGGTGGCGGCGCGCTCCTGAGGCCCGGCTGCGCCGTGCCGATTTTTGTCTGTGAACCTCATTGGTGCAGCTACAGTCATTGCTCAGGGGGCGCTACTGGCCGCTGTGAGCAGCACTGGGTGAAAAACTCCCGATAACGGGGCAAAAAATTCCGCTGTCGGGCTTTCTGCACCGATTCTGCCCGCATCCGTCACCCCTGGTGCCGCCCGATCGGTCTTGAACAGGTTCAAGGCCGGCCTGTTCAGGGCGGACAAGTCACTTTTATGAAATTAAATGTCGCATTGAGTGCATTTATGGCCTGGGGCGGCGCTTTGCCCGCTGTTTGCGCATTTGCGGCATAGCGATTGCTACCGCTGTCTTACCAGGGCGGCAAGGGCCGCCCCGCACAGCACTCAGGAGGTGTTTTCACGGTCAGGGAGCGCTGCTCCCTGCCAGGGCAAAGCCGGGTTAGGTACACACAGGGTTCAGATAAGAAGCCGTTTGCATCACGGCAAGGAGTTGGCTATGTCCCGCGCTTTTTTCGATGAAATGTACGCTGCCAGCGGCACGTGTCGACCCCATTACGCAGCGTTCGCCCGTTGGCTGGCGGACACCCCCCTGGAGCTTCTGGACCAGCGGCGGCGCGAAGCCGATCTGCTGTTCCATCGCGCCGGCATCACGTTCACCCTGTACGGCGACGAGCAGGGCACCGAGCGCCTGATTCCCTTCGACATCATTCCCCGCAGCATCAAGGCCAGCGAGTGGCGCACCGTGGAACGCGGCTGCGTGCAGCGGGTCCAGGCGCTGAACCTGTTCCTGGCCGATATCTATCAGGGCCAGCGGATCATCAAGGAGGGCATCATTCCCGCCGAACAGGTGCTGGCCAACGAGGGCTATCAGGTGGCCATGCAGGGCCTGAACCTGCACCGCGGCATCTACGCCCATATCGCCGGGGTGGACCTGGTGCGCGACGGCGACGGCAGCTACTACGTGCTGGAAGACAACCTGCGCACCCCCAGCGGCGTGAGCTACATGCTCGAAGACCGCAAGATGATGATGCGCCTGTTTCCCGAGCTGTTCGCCGCCCAGCGCATCGCGCCCATCGACCATTACCCCAACCTGCTGCTCGAAACCCTGAAAAGCGCCAGCCCCCTGGACAATCCCACGGTGGTGGTGCTGACCCCGGGACGCTTCAACAGCGCCTATTTCGAACATGCGTTCCTGGCCCGGGAGATGGGCGTGGAACTGGTGGAAGGGGCCGACCTGTTCGTGCGTGACGACCGGGTGTTCATGCGCACCACGGCCGGGGCCCAGGCGGTGGATGTGATCTATCGCCGGCTGGACGACGCCTTTCTCGATCCGCTGTCGTTCAACCCCGACTCCATGCTCGGCGTGCCCGGGCTGATCGCCGCCTACCGCTGCGGCAATGTGGTGCTGGCCAACGCCGTGGGCACCGGGGTCGCCGACGACAAATCGATCTACCCCTACGTGGACGAGATGATCCGCTTCTACCTGAGCGAGGAGCCGATCCTCAAGAACGTGCCCACCTGGCAGTGCCGCAACCCCGCCGAACTGTCCCATGTGCTGGCCAACCTGCCGGATCTGGTGGTCAAGGAAACCCAGGGTTCCGGCGGCTACGGCATGCTGGTGGGCCCGGCGGCCACCGCGGCCCAGATCGAGGAATTCCGCGCCCGGCTCAAGGCCCGTCCCGAGGCCTACATCGCCCAGCCGACCCTGTCGCTGTCCACCTGTCCGACCTTCGTCGAAAACGGCATCGCGCCGCGGCACATCGACCTGCGGCCGTTCGTCCTGTCCGGCCGGGAAACCCGCCTGGTGCCCGGTGGCCTGACCCGCGTCGCCCTGCGCGAGGGCTCGCTGGTGGTGAACTCGTCCCAGGGCGGCGGCACCAAAGACACCTGGGTAGTGGAGGACTGAACCATGCTCTCAAGAACCGCTGCGGACCTGTACTGGATGTCCCGCTACCTGGAGCGTGCCGAGAACCTGGCGCGCATGCTCGAAGTCAGTTACTCGCTGTCGCTGATGCCCCAGGCCGGGCGCGGCGACGGCCATGCCGAACTGTCCATGTCTCTGCTCGCCGCCGGCACCCTGGACGACTACAACCAGCGCTACGGTGAACTCAACAGCGAGCGCATGCTGCACTTCTTTGCCCTCGACGAAACCAATCCCGGCAGCATCTACTGCTGCCTACGGGCCGCGCGCAGCAATGCTCACGCGGTGCGCGGGCGGATCACCGCCGACATGTGGGAGAACATGAACGCCACCTGGCTGGAGATGCGCAACATCGCCGCCAACGGCCTGGGGCGCTACGGCATCAGCCAATTCTGTGACTGGGTCAAGGAGCGTTCGCACCTGTTCCGCGGCGCCACCGCCGGCACCATCATGCGCAACGATGCCTACCGTTTCATTCGCCTTGGGACCTTCATCGAGCGCGCCGACAACACCCTGCGCCTGCTGGATGCGCGCTACGAAATGTTCGGCGAGGAGTCCGAGGAGGTCAGCGACGATTCGGCCCGGGGCTACTACCAGTGGAGCGCCTTGCTCCGCGCCCTGTCGTCGTTCGAGGCGTTCAACGAGATCTACCGCAATGCCCCGGGGGCCGAGCAGGTGTCCGAGATGTTGCTGCTGCGCGCCGATGTGCCGCGCTCCCTGCTGGCCTGTGTCGAGGAGCTGGACCAGCTCCTGGCCACCTTGCCGGGGGACAACGGCCGCCCGGCCCAGCGCCTGGCCGCCGAACTCAATGCGCGCCTGCGCTACACCGGGATCGACGAGATTCTCGACTCCGGCCTGCACCAGTGGCTGACCGATTGCATCGGGCAGATCCGTCACCTGGGGCAGACCGTGCACGAATCCTATCTGGAGGTGGTATGAAACTGTCCATTCGCCACGACACGACCTACAGCTACGCCGACGAAGTCTGCACCAGCATCCAGTTCCTGCGCCTGACGCCCCAGGACAGCCAGCGCCAGCAGGTCCTGCAGTGGCAGCTGGAACTGCCACGCCGGGTCCGCGCCCAGCGCGATCCCTACGGCAACATCCTGCACGTCATGACCCTCGACGAGCCTCACGGCGCGATCATCCTCACCGCCTTCGGCGAAGTGCAGATCGACGAGAGCCGCGAGGTGGAAGGCGACAGCCAGTCGCCGCTGCCGTTCCTGCGCACAAGCCACTTGAGCGCGGCCGACGCGGCCCTCTGCGACTTTGCCCGGCAGCACTGCGGCGCAGGCCGCGACCGCGCCGCGCTGACCGAGCTGATGCACGCCCTGGCCGAGCACATGCCTTACCGTCCCGGCGCCACCGGGGTCGGCAGTACCGCCGCCCAGGCCTTTGCCGGCGGCGCCGGGGTCTGCCAGGACCATACCCACGCGTTCCTGGCCTGTGCCCGTAGCCTGGGGATTCCCGCGCGCTATGTGTCCGGCTACTTGTGCACCGAAGACGCCAGCCATCTGGCCAGTCATGCCTGGGCCGAAGCCTGGCTCGACGACGGCTGGTACAGCTTCGACGTGACCAACCGCCTGACCCGCCCCGAGCGCCACCTGAAACTGGCGGTGGGCCTGGATTACCTGGATGCCTGCCCGGTGCGCGGCATGCGCCGCGGCGGCGGGGCGGAACAGATGCACGCGCAGGTGCAGGTCAGTTCCATGGTGCAGGTCCAGCATCAATAGGCGGCTGTCCGGGGTCAGTCGCGGCCCATGCACTGGCGACGGTATTCGTCCGGGGTGGTGCCCATCATGCGCCGGAACATGCTGATGAAGGCCGAGGCGCTGCTGTAGCCCAGGTCCAGGCCGATGCTTTCCACGGTCTGGCCCTGTTCCAGCAGGGCCAGGGCCTGCACCACCTTGAGCCGCTGGCGCCACTCGATCAGCGACATGCCCAGCTCGCGCTGGCTGCGGCGCATCAGCGTGCGTTCGCTGGTATTGGCGGCGTGGGCCAGTTGCGGCAATGAGCGCGGGTCGCCGGGGTTGGCCTTGAGGGTACGCAGCACCGGTCCCAGCAACGGGTCGTCGGAAGAGGGCAGGTAGCTGCCGGCGCAGGAGGCATGCCCCAGCTTGTCCACCAGCACTTGCAGCAGGCGCTGTTGTTCGGCGCTCTGGGGCAGCCCCGGCGGCGCCTGGCGCAGGTCGTCGAGCAAGGCCAGGACCAGCGGGCTGAGGCTCAGGGCGCAGTGTCGGGCGGGCAGGGCGGTGCACAGCTCGGGCGCCAGGTACAGCGAGCAGTGGCAGGCCTCGTGGCGGTTGAAGCCCATGTGCTCGACATCCGGTGGCAGCCAGATGCCGTATTGCGGCGGCGCCAGGTAATGGTGGTCGCCCAGCTCGATTTCCATCACCCCGCTGTAGGCATAGACGAACTCGCCCCAGGGGTGGCGGTGGCGCGGGTAGGTGGCATGGGCCGGCAGGTTGGCCGCACGAAAGAAGATCGGCGCCGGCAGCGCTTCGCTGAACGGCGGCAGGTGCAGTTGTTGCGCGGCTTTGTTCACGGCGGGCACCGGTTGGCGGATAAGTGTTATGGGCTGGCGGAATAGAACTATATCTAGGAAAACTGTCAGGCGGACAATCCTTCATCACTTTTGCTCGATGAAGGATTCGCCATGGCCACTCGCCAACCCCTGGACGCCACCGCCGCTGGCCTGATGCTCGGCCTGTGCGCGATCTGGGGCCTGCAGCAGGTGGCGCTCAAGGCCACCGCCGCGGACATCGCGCCGATCCTGCAGATCGCCCTGCGCTCCGGCGGCGCCGCGTTGCTGGTGGGCCTGCTGATGCGCTGGCGCGGCGAACGCCTGGGGCTGGGCGATGGCCACTGGCGCCCGGGCCTGCTGGTGGGCGGGCTGTTTGCCCTGGAGTTTCTTCTGGTGGGCGAGGGCCTGCGTCACACCACGGCCTCGCACATGGCGATCTTCCTCTACACCGCGCCGATCTTCGCCGCCCTCGGGCTGCACTGGCTGATGCCTTCCGAGCGCCTCAAGCCCGCGCAATGGCTGGGTATTGGCGTGGCCTTTGGCGGCATCGTCGTGGCCTTCAGCGGACCATCCCCGGCCGGCCACGGCGGCGGCAGCAATGTGCTGCTGGGGGATTTTCTCGGGGTGCTCGGCGGGGTTGCCTGGGGCGCCACCACGGTGGTGGTGCGCTGTTCGCGGCTGGCCTCCAGCCCCACCACCCGGACCCTGCAATATCAGCTGCTGGGGGCCTTTGTCTGGCTCGGCCTGGCGGCGTTGCTGTTCGGCCAGACCAGTATCCGTTTCACCCCGCTGGTGATCGCCAGCCTGGGGTTCCAGGTGCTGGTGGTGTCGTTTGCCAGCTTCCTGATCTGGTTCACCCTGTTGCGTCGCTACCAGGCCTCGCGGCTCGGGGTGCTGTCGTTCATGACCCCGCTGTTCGGCATCGGCTTCGGCGTCTGGCTGCTGCATGAACCCCTGGAGGCCAACTTCATCGTTGGCGCGCTGCTGGTGCTGGCGGGCATCGTCACGGTCAGCGGCTACGAGTGGCTGCGCCAGCGGCTCAAGCGCAACACCCAGGTCGCTGCCGCGCCGGCGAGCCTGCCCGGGAGCGGGCCACGCGCCTGAGGCTAGGCCCACTGGCCGCGGCTGGCGTCGGCTCGCCCGCGGTCTTGAGCGTGTCGTGCCCGCAGCAGCGGTTGCGGACAAGGTTTCGGATCAATCGTTGATGTTATAAAGTAACAGCCGATTGTCCCGCTTAGCCAAGCTGACGCCCACTCTCTGAACCTGACGCTGCGATCCCTCCCTATGACTTCTTCAGCCCATCCTTCCGTGCGCCTCGGCGCGCGCTTGTTGAGCATCGACGCGCTGCGCGGCCTGGTGATGCTGTTCATGCTCCTGGACCACGTCCGCGAAACCTTCTTCCTGCACCGGCAGGTCAGCGATCCCATGGACGTGGCCACCACCGAGCCCGGGCTGTTTTTCAGCCGCACCCTGGCGCACCTGTGTGCGCCGGTCTTCGTGCTGCTGACCGGGCTCTCGGCCAGCCTGTTCGCCCACAAGCACGGCAATCGGGCCGAGGCCAGTGCCTTCCTGTTCAAGCGCGGCTTGTTCCTGGTGCTGCTGGAACTGACCCTGGTGAACTTCGCCTGGACCGGGCAGGTGCCGCCGAGCGTGATCTACCTGCAGGTGATCTGGGTCATCGGCCTGAGCATGCTGGCGCTGTCGGCGCTGCTGTGGTTGCCGCGCGTGGTGCTGCTGGTGCTGAGCCTGCTGCTGATCGGCGGGCACAACCTGCTCGATGGCGTGCATTTCGCCGCGGGCGAGGCGCTGCACGTGCCTTGGGCGATCCTGCACGACCGGGGCTGGATCGAGTTCGGCGATGCCTTGCGCGTGCGCACCTCCTATCCGCTGTTGCCGTGGATCGGCGTGATTGGCCTGGGCTATGGGCTGGGGCCGTGGTTTGCCGCCGAGGCCGATAGCGCGCGGCGTCAGCGGCGGTTGCTGCTGGGCGGGCTGGCGGCGCTGGCGGGGTTTGTCCTGCTGCGCCTGCTCAACGGTTATGGCGAGCGGCCCTGGGTCAGTGGCGACAGCGGCCTGCAAACGCTGATGAGCTTTTTCAACATCACCAAGTACCCACCGTCGCTGCTGTTCATCGCCCTGACCCTGGGTGTGGGGCTGCTGGTGCTGCGCGCCCTGGAGCGCTGCCAGGCACGCCGCTGGGTCGCGGTGCTCGGGGTGTTTGGCGGCGCGCCGATGTTCTTCTACCTGCTGCACCTGTATGTGCTCAAGGGCCTGTACCTGCTGGCCGTGGCGCTGCTGGGGCGCAACCAGGGGGCCTACTTCGGCTTCGACTCGCTGGGCTGGCTGTGGCTGATCACGCCGCTGCTGGCGGTGCTGCTCTACCCGCCGGTGCGGGCCTTTGCCCGGCTCAAGGCACGGCGTCGCGACCTGGGGTGGCTGAAGTACTTTTGAGGGAGGGTTCGCCGGCACGCGTTGCGCAGCAGCCGACTGGCCGGCGAAAGCATCCCCCGAACGCTGTCAGGGCCGCGCCGCGCGAATGGCCTCGCGGATTTCTTCCTGCAACTGGCGAGCGCCGCTGCAGGCCGGGTCGGCGGGGCCGTACTTGCAGGATTTATCCAGCACCTTCAGCGCCAGGTCGGCGTCGGGCGCTACGCCGATGCCCCGGCTCAGGTGGAAGCCGTACATGGTGCAGGCCCAGGGATCATTCAGCTCACAGGCCTTGTTGAAAGTCTGCACCGCACAGTGCCGGGTAGCCTGGTTGTCGGCGTCGGCGGTGAGCATGCCGGCGGCGCGGTTGGTGCACCCGGAAACCAGCCCCAGGCTGCAGGCGCGCTGGTACAGCGGTTCATAGCCTGCGGCGGGGCCTTTGGCCTGTTGCAGGGTGGTGGCCAGCCAGTAGCAATCGTTGCCGTCGCCGGCTTCGCAGCGCTGCAGGCAGGCGCCCAGCTGCTCCGGGGTTTCGCAGCGGTTGGCCTGCGTGGCCCGTGTCGCGGTCCTGGCCGGCATGTTGTCGCTGGGGCATTGCCTGGCCTGGGCTTGCCAGTCTTGCCGGGCCTGGACCTTGGCGGAAATCCCCTCGACCAGGGCCGGGTCCACTGGCGCGGCGCTGGCCGCGAAGGTCGACAGCCATACGGCGCCAAGCAGGCAGAAACGATAGAAACGGTGCATGGACGGGGTCCTTTCCAAAGGGAGGGGGAAGCGGGGGCGTATCTTAGGGGCTTTCTGCCCTGGTTGCTGGTGGCCGGCGGGCTGTGCCGAGATTTTTTTCGACGTCTACCTGCCAAGTCCCTTGTGGGCCCGGGGTGGTACTCTGTACTGTATATAAAAACAGTATCAGGGCCTTGCCATGCAATTGATCGACAAGCTGAGCATCCTCGCCGACGCCGCCAAGTACGACGCTTCCTGCGCCAGCAGCGGCGCGCCCAAGCGCAGCTCGGAAGGCCGAAGCGGGTTGGGCTCGAGCAATGGCATGGGCATCTGCCACAGCTACACGCCGGACGGGCGTTGCGTCTCGCTGCTCAAGGTGCTGCTGACCAACTTCTGCCTGTATGACTGCCAGTACTGCGTCAACCGCCGCTCCAGCGATGTGCCCCGGGCACGCTTCAGCCCCGAGGAAGTGGTGCGCCTGACCCTGGATTTCTACCGGCGCAATTGCGTCAGCGGGCTGTTCCTCAGCTCCGGCATCATCCGCTCGGCGGACTACACCATGGAGCAACTGGTGCGGGTGGCCCGGCTGCTGCGCGAGGAGCACGAGTTTCGCGGCTACATCCACCTCAAGACCATCCCCGACGCCGACCCGCTGCTGATCGAGCAAGCCGGGCGCTATGCCGACCGCCTCAGCGTCAATGTCGAATTGCCCACCGACCAGGGCCTCAAGGCCCTGGCCCCGGAAAAACACCTGGGCTCGATCAAGCAGGCCATGGGCACCATCTATACCGGCGAGCAGACCGTGCTCAACGAACCCCGGGCGCCGCGTTTCGCCCCCGCCGGGCAGAGCACCCAGATGATCGTCGGTGCCGACGACACCGATGACAGCACCATCCTCCACAGCGCCGAGTCGCTGTACGGCAACTTCCGCCTGCGCCGGGTCTATTACTCGGCGTTCAGCCCGATTCCCGACAGCCCGAAAAGCGTGCCCCTGGCCGCGCCGCCGCTGATGCGCGAGCACCGCCTGTACCAGGCCGACTTCCTGCTGCGCGGCTATGGCTTCAGCGCCAACGAACTCTTCAAGGGACCGGGGCACTTGGCCCTGGATATCGACCCCAAGCTGGCCTGGGCCCTGGATAACCGCAGCCTGTTTCCCCTGGACCTGAACCGCGCCGAACCGGCGCTGATCTCGCGTATTCCGGGGATCGGCCTGCGCACCACCCAGCGCCTGGTGGAACTGCGCCGCGAGCGGCGCATCCGCTTCGAGGACCTGGCGCGCATGCGCTGCGTGCTGAGCAAGGCCAAGCCGTTCTTCATCACTAGCGACTATCACCCGCAGCAGGCGGAAACCAGCAGCGCGCTGCTCTATCAGCAACTGCGGGACCGGCCGCAACCGCAGCAGATGGGGCTCTGGGGATGATCAGCCTGGATTGCGACGACTTGTTCGACACCTGGCGCCAGCAGGCACGCTGGCTGCTCAGCCACTCCATCGACCCGAGCCGGGTCAGCTGGGCCGGGACCCGGGAGGCCGACCTGTTCGCCAGCGACGAGAGCTGCCCCGAACAGCCGGGGCCCTTTCGCGCGCGCATTCCCCAGGCCCTGCTGGAGCTGTTGCAGCGAGCCGCCTGCTACCGCGGCGAGCAGCGCTGGAGCCTGCTCTACGAGGTGCTGTGGCGGGTCAGCCATGGCGACCGCACGGCCATGCTCAGCGGCGATCAACTGGGCAGCGAGTTGCAGCGGCGGATCAAGCAGGTGGACCGCGAGGCCCATCACCTGCATGCCTTCGTGCGATTTGTCCGGCTGCCCGAGGGCCGCTCGCGCCTGGCCGAGCAACCCGAATACGTGGCCTGGCACGAGCCGGCCCACGACATCCTGGCCCACGCCAGCCGGCACTTCATCGGACGCATGGGGCGCCACCGCTGGATGATTGCCACGCCCCGGGACGGGGTGTACTTCGATGGCGAGCAACTGCACCACCAGCGCCATTGCCCCCGTGGCTGGCAGCAACTGGCCCAGGCCGGCGACGACCCCGGGAGTGAGCTGTGGCTGGCCTATTACAGCCACATCTTCAACCCGGCGCGGCTCAACCCCAGGGTCATGCAGGGGCATTTGCCGACCCGGTTCTGGAAGCACCTGCCGGAGGGGCCGCTGATTCCGGCGCTGATCAGCGAAGCGCGCCACGGCAAGCAGCGCGACGGCCAGGCCAGCCAGGTGGCAGCGCGGCCAGGCAAGCGGATCGCTCAGGTGCGCAGTGATAGCGCTGGGCAGACGCCAGGGCCTTCCCTGGCAATGCGCGGCTTTGAACAATGAGGCAGGCAGTCAATGGATGACGGTGTGGATGACGGCAAGGGCATTACCGAGGAGTTCTGGTCGAAGGCAGTGACTGACGACGCCAAGATGATGTGGCGGGTGGGCAGCCGCGGCGTGACCTTCCTGGCGGCGCTGCTGCTGCCCAAGACCGGGTTCAAAGTCGTGGACATCGCGGTTGGAGTGCTGACCATGCTGATCCCCTTGCTGGTGATCGAGACCCAGAGGGCCTATTCGAAGTTTTCCCCAGGGTTCCTGGCCTGGGTGGTTCGCATCAGTGTCTTTGCCAGTGGTGTGGCCATGGCCAGCCTGGGGTTGGTGATTTACGCCTGGGTAGTTGGGCCTGTGGTATCGGGGGTCGGCCTCGCCTTTTTTCAACAGACAGTCAGTCTTGGCGGGTACGGGAACAAAGGGGTTGAGTTCGTTGTGTTCTGGTGTATCGCGATAGTCACTGCGATGGGGGTGATACACGCGGTGATCAAGCAGTTTCGCGAGCTGAAGATTTTTGAACTTGTTTATCACCTGCCACGCAATCGAATGGAGTGGCTCATGCAGGGGCGACCGCTGCGAGCCAGCGACTGGCCGATGTTCGTCTGGTTCGAACTCTGTGTGCTGATCACGAGTTTTCTCTACACCTTGATGGCGTCCCGGGCTGCACTGCTGGTGGTGGATGGAACGCAACAGGTGCTGATGTCGTTCGGTATCAGCCTCTGAGGGGGGAGCCCCGCCTTCGGCAGGCATCCTGCAGTCTCCAGGCATGAAAAAGCCCGCCGCTGGCAAGCAGGGGCGGGCTGGGGTGCAGCAGGGGGCGAATCAGACCTTGACGATCCAGCCCGCTGGCGCTTCCACGTCGCCGGTCTGCACGCCGGTCAGCTCTTTGTAGAGCTTCTGGGTGATCGGGCCGACGTCTTTTTCGCTGTAGAACACGTGCAGCTTGTCCTGGTACTGGATGCCGCCGATCGGGGTGATCACCGCGGCGGTGCCGCAGGCGCCGGCTTCCTTGAAGTCCGAGAGCTTGTCGATGAACACGTCGCCTTCGACCACTTCCAGGCCCAGGCGGGTCTTGGCCAGCTCGATCAGCGACAGGCGGGTGATACCTGGCAGCACCGATGGCGAGTTGGGGGTGACGAATTTGTCATCGTGAGTGATGCCGAAGAAGTTCGCCGAACCGACTTCCTCGATCTTGCTGTGGGTCAGCGGGTCGAGGTAAATGCAGTCGGCGAAGCTGGCTTTCTTGGCCTGGGAGCCGGGCATCAGGCTGGCAGCGTAGTTGCCACCGACCTTGGCCGCGCCGGTGCCTTGCGGGGCCGCGCGGTCGTAGCTGGAGATCAGGAAGTTGTGTGGGGTCAGGCCGCCCTTGAAGTAGGCGCCGACCGGGATGGCGAAGATCGAGAAGATGAACTCGGGCGCGGTGCGCACGCCGATGTTGTCACCCACGCCGATCACGAACGGACGCAGGTACAGCGCGCCGCCGGTGCCGTACGGCGGAATGAAGCGCTCGTTGGCCTTGACCACGGCCTTGCAGGCTTCGATGAACTGTTCGGTGGACACCTGCGGCATCAGCAGGCGGGCGCAGCTGCGCTGCATGCGCGCGGCGTTCTGGTCAGGACGGAACAGGTTGATCGAGCCGTCCTTGCAGCGGTAGGCCTTGAGGCCTTCGAAGCATTGCTGACCGTAGTGCAGGGCGGTGGAGCCCTCGCTGATGTGCAGCACGTTGTCTTCGGTCAGGGTGCCTGCGTCCCACTCGCCGTTACGCCAGTGCGACAGATAGCGCTTGTCTGTCTTGATGTAGTCAAAACCCAGCTTGTCCCAATTGATGCTTTCGTTACCCATGACACCCTCTATCGCTTAACAACCGTCGGAACGGCTCAAGGCTTCTGACGTTTTTTTGGATGGGCACAACAATACTGCATTCCGGGGGCGCACCGCATCCCGGACGATGGGAGGGTGCGCAAAAAACTTGGCCTGCTCATGAAGCTTCCTCCATAACAGCCCCATACCCCCTGTAGGAGCGAGCTTGCTCGCGAAGGTCCCGGCGCGAACGCTTGGCTATCCCCGCCAGCTCTTTCGCGAGCAAGCTCGCTCCTACCTGGGCGCTGTCCTGTGTGCCCCTTGAATGGTTACAGGTGCAGGGCGTGGCCCAAGGCCCGCAGCGCCGCTTCCTGGACCGCTTCACCCAGGGTCGGGTGGGCGTGGATGGTGCCGCCGATGTCTTCCAGGCGCGCGCCCATTTCCAGGGATTGGCCAAACGCCGTGGACAATTCGGACACCCCGACCCCCACCGCCTGCCAGCCGACAATCAGGTGATTGTCACTTCGGGCCACCACCCGCACGAAACCGCTTTTGGCTTCCAGGGTCATGGCCCGGCCATTGGCCGCGAACGGGAAGCTGCTGACGATGCAATCCAGCCCGGCAGCGCGGGCCTCGTCCGGAGTCTTGCCCACCACCACCAGTTCCGGGTCGGTGAAACACACCGCCGGGATCGCCGCCGGGTTGAACTCGCGGTGCTTGCCGGCGATCAGCTCGGCGACCATCTCGCCCTGGGCCATGGCCCGGTGCGCGAGCATGGGTTCGCCGCTGAGGTCACCGATGGCCCAGACGTTGCGCATGCTGGTCTGGCAGCGGTGGTCGATCTTGATCGCCGCGCCGTTCATGTCCAGGTTCAGGCTTTCCAGGTTCCAGCCCTGGGTGTTGGGTTTGCGACCCACCGCCACCAGCACCTGGTCGGTGGCCAGGTTCAGGGTGTCGCCGTTGGGCTCGCGCACCTGCAGGCTGCTGCTGGCGGCATCGAAGCCCAGCACGCTGTGCTTGAGGTAGAGCTTGATGCCCAAGTGCTTCACCGATTCGAGCACCGGCTGGGTCAGTTCGGCGTCATAGGCCGGCAGGATGCGTTCCTGGGCCTCGACCACGCTGACCTCGACCCCGAGCTTGCGGTAGGCAATGCCCAGTTCCAGGCCGATGTAGCCGCCGCCGACCACGGTCAGGCGCTTGGGCAGGGTCTTGGGCGCCAGGGCCTCGGTGGAGGAGATGATCGGCCCGCCGATGGGCAGCATCGGCAGGTTGACGCTCTTCGAACCGGTGGCCAGCAACAGGTGCTCGCAGTGGATGCGAGTCTCGGCGCCTTCGATCTCCACGGTCTTGCCGTCGATGACCCTGGCCCAGCCGTGAATCACCTGGACCTTGTTTTTCTTCAGCAGCGCGGCGACCCCGGTGGTCAGGCGGTCGACGATGCCGTCCTTCCATTCCACGCTCTTGCCGATGTTCAGGGTTGGCGCCGCCACTTCGATGCCCAGGGCCGAGCCCTGGCTGTGGTGGCGGGTCTGGTGGAACTGCTCGGCCACATGAATCAGCGCCTTGGACGGGATGCAGCCGATGTTCAGGCAGGTGCCGCCCAGGGCCTGGCCTTCCACCAGGATGGTGGAAATGCCCAGCTGGCCAGCACGGATCGCCGCCACGTAACCGCCAGGCCCGCCGCCGATGATCAGCAGTTGGGTGTTGAGAGTCTGTTGCATGCCTGCTCCTCTGAAAGTCAGTCCACAAACAGCGTGGCGGGTTGTTCGAGCAGGCCGCGAATGGCCTGGATGAATTGCGCAGCGTCCATGCCGTCGACCACCCGGTGATCGAAGGAGCTGGAAAGGTTCATCATCTTGCGGATCACGATCTGGCCCTTGATCACCATCGGCCGCTCGACGATGCGGTTGACCCCGACAATCGCCACTTCCGGCAGGTTCAGCACCGGGGTGCTGACAATCCCGCCCAGGGCGCCGAGGCTGGTGAGGGTGATGGTGGAGCCGGACAGTTCATCCCGGGCCGCCTTGCCGCTGCGGGCCGCCTTGGCCAGGCGCGAGATTTCCTCGGCGTTGCCCCACAGGCTGCGGGCTTCGGCGTGACGTACCACCGGCACCATCAGGCCGACGTCGCTCTGGGTGGCGACCCCGACATGCACCGCGCCGTGGCGGGTGATGACCTGGGCTTCGTCGTCGTAGCGGGCGTTGATCTGCGGGAAGTCGCGCAGGGCGACGACCATGGCCCGCACCAGGAATGGCAGCAGGGTCAGCTTGCCGCGGCTGGCGCCGTGTTTTTCATTGAGGTGGATGCGCAGCTCTTCCAGGGCGGTGACGTCCACTTCCTCGACATAGCTGAAGTGCGCGGCGCGGTGCTTGGATTCCTGCATGCGCTGGGCGATCTTGCGGCGCATGCCAATCACCTGGATCTGCTCTTCGTCGTGGCGTTCGGCATAGCCGGCGCCCGGGGCCGAATAGCCCTTGAGCGGCTGGCTGTCCTGGGCCAGGTAGGCCTCCAGGTCTTCGTGCAGGATGCGCCCGGCCGGGCCGCTGCCTTGCACCAGGCGCAGCTGGATGCCCAGGTCCAGGGCGTGCTTGCGCACCGCAGGCGAGGCCAGGGGGCGTTCGTCGGCCTGGCGCGCCACCGGCGCCTGGGGCGCAGGGCGGCAGGCGGCTGTTTGGCTGACGACGGCTTGTTCCGCCTTGGGGGCTTCGGCCACTGGCGCGGCAGCCGGCTTATTAATAGCGGCCGGCGCTTGTTGCGCCGGCGCGGCGGCCTGGGCGGATTCCTTGAGGTTGCCCGCGCCTTCGACTTCGATGCTGATGAGGATGCTGCCCACCGCCATCACTTCACCGGGTTCGCCCCCCAGGGAAATGACCGTGCCGTGCACCGGGGAGGGGATATCGACCATCGCCTTGTCGGTCATCACGTCCGCCAGGACCTGGTCTTCCACTACCTGGTCGCCGACTTTTACGTGCCATTGCGCCAGTTCCACTTCCGCGATGCCTTCGCCGATGTCCGGCATCTTGATAACGTGCGTGCCCATTCAGACCTCCATGACCCGTTGCAGCGCCGCGCCCACTCGGGACGGCCCTGGGAAATATGCCCACTCCTGCGCGTGGGGATACGGCGTATCCCAACCGGTGACGCGCTCGATCGGGGCTTCCAGGTGGTGGAAGCAGTGCTCCTGCACCAGCGACACCAGCTCGGCGCCGAAGCCGCAGGTACGGGTGGCTTCGTGCACCACCACGCAACGGCCGGTCTTCTTCACCGACTTGACGATGGTGTCCAGGTCCAGGGGCCACAGGCTGCGCAGGTCGATGACCTCGGCGTCAATGCCGGTTTCCTCGGCCGCCACTTGCGACACATAGACGGTGGTGCCGTAGGTGAGGACGGTGACGTCCTTGCCCGGACGGGCGATGGCCGCCACGTCCAGCGGCACCTTGTAGTAGCCGTCCGGCACCTGGGCCGCCGGGTGTTTCGACCACGGCGTTACCGGGCGATCGTGGTGGCCATCGAACGGGCCGTTGTACAGGCGCTTGGGTTCGAGAAAGATCACCGGGTCATCGTTTTCGATGGAGGCGATCAGCAGGCCCTTGGCGTCGTAGGGGTTGGAGGGCATCACGGTGCGCAGGCCGCAGACCTGGGTGAACATCGCCTCGATGCTCTGGCTGTGGGTCTGGCCGCCATAGATGCCGCCGCCGCAGGGCATGCGCAGGGTCATCGGCGCGGTGAACTGGCCGGCGGAGCGATAGCGCAGGCGCGCGGCTTCGGAAATGATCTGGTCCGAGGCGGGGTAGACGTAGTCGGCGAACTGGATTTCCGCCACCGGACGCAGGCCGTAGGCGCCCATGCCGATGGCCGCGCCGACGATGCCGCTTTCCGAGATCGGCGCGTCGAACACCCGCGAGGTGCCGTACTTGGCCTGCAGGCCCTCGGTGCAGCGGAACACGCCGCCGAAGTAGCCGACGTCCTGGCCGAACACCACCACGTTGTCGTCACGCTCGAGCATCACATCCATGGCCGAGCGCAGGGCCTGGATCATGGTCATGGTGGTGGTGGTCATGGCGGTTTCCAGCTGGATATTGTTGTTGTGATCGTTCATGTCAGACCCCCAGTTCCTGGCGTTGACGTTTCAGGTGCTCGGGCATGTCCTTGTAGACGTCCTCGAACATGGTCGCGGCGCTGGGGATCTGGCCGCCGGCGAGGGTGCCGTACTGCTCGGCTTCCTTCTGCGCGGCAATCACCTGGGCTTCGAGCTCGGCGCTGACCGCGGCGTGTTCCTCTTCGGACCACTGGCCGATCTTGATCAGGTGCTGCTTGAGGCGGGCAATCGGGTCGCCCAGGGGGAAGTGGCTCCAGTCGTCGGCCGGACGGTATTTCGACGGGTCGTCGGAGGTGGAGTGCGGGCCGGCGCGGTAGGTGACCCACTCGATCAGGGTCGGCCCGAGATTGCGCCGGGCGCGTTCGGCGGCCCAGCGCGAGGCGGCGTAGACCGCGAGGAAGTCGTTGCCGTCGACCCGCAGGGAGGCGATGCCGCAGCCCACGCCGCGTCCGGCGAAGGTGGTGGCTTCACCGCCGGCAATCGCCTGGAAGGTGGAGATGGCCCACTGGTTGTTGACCACGTTGAGGATCACCGGCGCGCGGTACACGTGGGCGAAGGTCAGGGCGGTGTGGAAGTCCGACTCGGCGGTGGCGCCGTCGCCGATCCAGGCCGAGGCGATCTTGGTATCGCCCTTGATCGCCGAGGCCATGCCCCAGCCCACGCCCTGCACGAACTGGGTCGCCAGGTTGCCGGAGATGGTGAAAAAGCCGGATTCCTTCACCGAGTACATGATCGGCAGCTGGCGCCCCTTGAGCGGATCGCGCTCGTTGGACAGCAGTTGGCAGATCATTTCCACCAGCGGCACTTCCCGGGCCATCAGGATGCTCTGCTGGCGGTAGGTGGGGAAGCACATGTCGTCGATGTTCAGGGCCAGGGCCTGGGCGCTGCCAATGGCTTCCTCGCCCAGGCTCTGCATGTAGAAGGACATCTTCTTCTGCCGTTGGGCGACCACCATGCGGTTGTCGAAGATCCGCGTCTTGAGCATGGCGCGCATGCCCTTGCGCAGGATCTCCAGCGGCATGTCCGCGGCCCAGTCGCCCAGGGCGTTGCCTTGGTCGTCGAGCACGCGAATCAGGCCGCGGGCCAGGTCGGCGCATTCGGCAGGTTCGATATCGATAGGGGGTTTGCGGGCCAGGCCGGCATCGTTCAGACGCAGGTAGGTGAAGTCGGTCTTGCAGCCGGGACGGCCCGAGGGTTCGGGAACGTGCAGGCGTAGCGGTTCATACGCGGTGGTCATGGCTTTCTACGCTCGATCTTGTGGATTTCTTGTAATTGGGCGCGCTAGCTGACAGTCATTCTCTGGGTAAAAGAAATCTTGTCCTACAAACATCATAGGCCGGGCGAAGGAGAATATTTATCTCTGTTTCATTGCGCTTGAGATCATTTGCAGATAAAAAATCTGCATAAACATAAAAAAAAGGTTGTTTTATCTCATGCGTAAACTGGACCGTACCGACATCGGCATTCTCAACAGTCTTCAGGAGAATGCCCGCATCACCAACGCCGACCTGGCCCGTTCGGTGAATCTTTCGCCCACGCCGTGCTTCAACCGGGTCAAGGCCATGGAGGAGTTGGGACTGATTCGCGAGCAGGTGACCCTGCTGGATGCCGACCTCTTGGGGCTGCACGTCAACGTGTTCATTCACGTCAGCCTGGAGAAGCAGGTGGAGGAGGCCTTGCAGCACTTCGAAGAGGCCATTGCCGATCGTCCGGAAGTCATGGAGTGCTACCTGATGGCCGGCGACCCGGATTACCTGATCCGGGTGCTGGTGCCGACCATCCAGTCCCTGGAACGCTTCATGATGGACTTTCTGACCAAGGTGCCCGGGGTGGCCAACATCCGCTCCAGCTTCGCCCTCAAGCAGGTGCGCTACAAGACCGCGCTGCCGCTGCCGGCCAACGGCCTGACCCTGGGTACCTGAGGTTCAGGCCGGGAGCGGGTTCCAGAGCCGCTCCAGGTTCTTGAACTCCCAGTCTTGCGGGGCTTCGCGGGCCAGGATGCGCTCCTGGCCCTGGACCTTGGCCAGGTCGACCACGCTTTGCTCCAGGGGCAGGTTGGAGCGGGTGGAGAAGAACACCCGGACCTTGGGCGTGAGCAACGACTTGGGGTTCTGTTCGATCACCACCGCCAGGCGTCCGCTTTCCAGGCGCACCAGGGCGCCCACCGGATAGATGCCCACGCTCTTGACGAAGGCCTGGAACACCCGCTGGTCGAAGTGGCCTTTCCAGGTGGACATGCGCTGGATCGCCTCGGCCGGGTCCCAGCCTCGGTTGTAGGGGCGATTGGAGGTCACCGCGTCGTACACATCGCACACCGCGCCCATCTGCGCGAACAGGCTGATCTGGTTGCCCGCCAGCCGGTGCGGATAGCCGGAGCCGTCGGCTTTCTCGTGGTGATGCAGGCACACATCGAGCACCAGCGCATCCACGTCAGGACTTTGCCGCAGGATCGCGCCACCGGCTTCGGGGTGCAACTTGACCTGTTCGAATTCGCTGTCCGAGAGTTTTTGCGGCTTGTTGAGGATGCTGTCGGGGATGGTCAGCTTGCCCACGTCATGCAGCAGCCCGGCAATCCCCGCCAGGCGGATGTAGTCCTCCGACAGGCCCAGCTGGCGGGCGGTGGCCAGCATCAGCGCGCACACCGCCACTGAATGCATGTAGGTGTAGTCATCGGAGCTCTTCAGGCGCGCCAGGCTGATCAGCGCATCGGGATGGCGCAGCAGTGACTCGCCCATCTGCACCACCAGTTCCTCGGCTTGCTGCATCTCCAGGGCCTGGCCCATGCGCACTTCCTGGAACATCGCCATCACCGCCTTGCGCGATTCGGCGCAGAGCTTGATCGCGCGTTGGACTTCCTCGTCCATGCTCACCCGGGGTGTGCTCGTGCTGGCCGGTTGTAGCGGTGGCAGTGGCGGGGCGCCTGGCGCTGGCGTCGAACTGGCTTCGGGCAGGTCGCGACCCTTGGCGGTGTCGATCCACAGGCTGCTCAGGTTGGAGCGTTGCAGGCGTTGCAGGTCGTCACGGCTGTCGAGGACGAAGCCGGCTTTCCAGAACGAGTGGTCCAGCCAGGAACCACAGAATTGATGGATGTACATGCCCATTTGCAGCTGGTGGATGGAGATTTGTTTCAGCATGACCAGCACTCCATTTCAGGGCACCGGCTGGTCGCCGCTGAAAGGTTCCTGCCGAACCGATCAGCGGCGAAGCACGCCAGCGCTTGTTCTACCTGACTTCTATACGGGCTTGGGCCCGTCTCACAGGGAGAAGCGTGCCACCAGCTTGTTCAGACCCATCGCCAGGTTCGACAGTTCACTGCTGGCGATGGAGGTCTGGCTGGCGGCGGACGAGCTCTGCACCGACAGGTCGCGGATGCTCATCAGGTTCTGATCCACCGAGCGCGCCACCTGGGCCTGTTCCTCCGAGGCGGTGGCGATCATCAGGTTGCGTTCGTTGATGTGGCTGATGGCCTGGGTGATGTGGCCGATGGCCGAGCCGGCTTCATGGGCGATGGCCAGGGTCTGGCTGGCGTCCTCGCTGCTCTGTTGCATGGACAGCATGGCTTTGTTCGACCCGCTCTGGATGCCCTGGATCATCTGCTCGATTTCCTGGGTCGAAAGCTGGGTGCGGTGGGCCAGGGCGCGCACTTCATCGGCCACCACGGCAAAGCCGCGGCCTTGCTCGCCGGCCCGGGCGGCCTCGATGGCGGCGTTCAGGGCCAGCAGGTTGGTCTGCTCGGCAATGGCGCGGATCACGTCCAGGACCTTGGTGATGTCCTGGGCCTGTTGCGCCAGGCCGGCCATTTCCACCCGGGTGTTTTCCACCGTGCCGGTGAGCTTCTCGATGGAGTGGATGGTCTGCTCGACCCGCTCTTTGCCCAGCCCGGCGGAGCGCTCGGATTCCTGGGTCGATTGCGAGGCGGACACCGCGTTGCGCGCCACTTCCTCAACGGCGGCGGTCATCTCGTTGACCGCGGTGGCGGCCTGTTCGGTCTCCATGCTCTGCTGCTGGATGCCGGCGTTGGACTCGCGGGTGATGGCGCTCATTTCCTCAGCGGCCGAGGCCAGTTGAGTGGAGGAATCGGCAATGTGGCGGATGGTCGACTTCAGGCTGTCGAGCATGGCCCGGGTGGCGGTCTGCAGCTCGGTGAGTTCGTCCTGGCCGCTGACTTCCACCTGGGTGCGCAGATCGCCCTCGGCGATTTTTCGCGTGGTCGCCAGCAGGGTCTGCACCGGCAGGATGATGCTGCGGGTGAAGAACAGGGCGATCAGCGCGGTGAGCACGATGGCCAGGACGATGATCACGCTGGTCACGGTCAGCCCGGTGCTGAACTGGGCTCCGGCGTCGGTGCCTGATTGGGCGGCGCCACGTTCGTTGAGCTTGATCAGCTCATCGATGCTGGTCTGCAGGGTGTTGGCCAGGGGCACCGTGACCTGGTTGGCATAGTTGACCGCTTCCTCCGAAGTGCTGGTCTTGCTGCTCTCCATCAGCACCGCGAACTTGTCCAGATAGGCTTGGGCGCCACTGCGCACGCGCTCGTAGATGTCTTGTTCCTGAGGGCTGGAAACCAGCACGGCATAGTCCTTGATGGCCTGGTTCAGGTTGTCCTTGAGGGCATCGAGACGTGCCCGCGAAGCGGTTTTCTCGCCGTTGTTCTCGGTGATGAAATGCAGCGTTTCCAGACGCAGGCGCAGGGTGCTGGATTCGATCAGCGTGGCTTGTCGCACGCTGGGCAGCCAGTTGGTTTGCAGGTCGATCGCGGCATCATGGATCTGTCCCATCTTCCACAGGGACAACCCTCCCAGGCCTACCAGTAAAACGCAGATCGAGCCGAAGCTGAGCAGCGCTCGCAAGGTCAGTTTCATGTTTCTTGTCACCATAAGGCACCTGCTTTTTTGGAGTGATACGACTGATACTTCGACTCCCTGTCGCCCTGATGCCAATCTGATCTCATTGAAGTGAAAAATCTGTAGAAATGTAAAAGAGTGCTTCTTTTTTTTTGGATTTCTCAGGCATTCGATCAGTGCGGGCGAGGTGCTTGTGCAGGCGTCTTTGCGGCAGTCTAGAGGGCTCGCGGGCCGCCCGACTTGACCTCTATCAAGGCCGTTTGCCGCAGAAACCGGCATGCTGCACAGGCCCAACCGGAGAAGGAATACCCCGCACATGAACTCCCCTGTCAGTCAAACCTCCGAGGCTCGGGCGCGCTTGCCCGTCGGGCTGTTGATCGGCGTACTGGCGCTGGTCGCCGTGCTGCTGTTGCCGTTGCCCGCCGACCTGCCGGTGGCCGGCCAGCGGATGCTGGCGATCCTGGCATTTGCCGTGGTGGTGTGGATCAGCGAGGCGGTGTCCTACGAGGCCAGCGCCATCATGATCACCGCGCTGATGGCCTTCCTGATCGGCACCGCGCCGACCCTGCAGGACCCGACCCAACTCTATGGCAGCTCGGCGGCCATCAGCCTGGCCCTCACCGGGTTTTCCAACTCGGCCCTGGCCCTGGTGGCCGGCGCTTTGTTCATCGCCGCCGCCATGACCCACACCGGCCTCGACCGGCGCATCGCCCTGGTGACCCTGACCCGGGTCGGCACCAGCACCCGACGCATCCTCCTCGGCGCCATCGCCGTGACCATCCTCCTCAGCCTGCTGGTGCCCAGCGCCACGGCGCGCAGTGCCTGCGTGGTGCCGATCATGATGGGGGTGATTGCCGCCTTCGGCGTCGACAAGCGCTCCAATATCGCCGCCGGGCTGATGATCGTCGTGGCCCAGGGCACCAGCATCTGGAACGTCGGGATCCAGACCGCCGCGGCGCAGAACCTGCTGACCGTGGGCTTCATGGACAAGATGCTCGGCCAGCGCGTGGCCTGGCTCGACTGGCTGATCGCCGGCGCGCCCTGGGCGGTGATCATGTCCCTGGTGCTGCTGTGGCTGGTGCTCAAACTGCTGCCGCCGGAAACCGACAGCATCCCCGGCGGCAAGGAAGCGGTGGCCCAGTCCCTGGTGGACATCGGGCCCATGACCGGGCCGCAGAAGCGCCTGCTGGCGGTGTCCCTGCTGCTGCTCCTGGCCTGGTCCACCGAAGGCAAGCTGCATCCCTTCGACACCACGACCACCACCTACGCCGGCCTGGTCATCCTGCTGTTGCCGCGAGTCGGCATCATGACCTGGAAGGACGTGCAGTCGCGCATTCCCTGGGGCACGGTGATCGTCTTCGGGGTCGGCATCAGCCTCGGTTCGGCGCTGCTCAGCACCCAGGCCGGGCAATGGCTGGGCGGGCAGGTGGTGGCCCATACCGGGCTGGACCAGGTCGGGCCTTTGGCGGTGTTCGCGATTCTCGCGGCGTTCCTGATTCTCATTCACCTGGGGTTCGCCAGTGCCACGGCCCTGACCTCGGCCTTGCTGCCGATCCTGATCGCCGTGCTGCAGACCCTACCGGGCGAGTTCAGCCGCCTGGGCATGACCATGCTCCTGGGCTTTGTCGTCAGCTACGGTTTCATCCTGCCGATCAACGCGCCGCAGAACATGGTCTGCCTGGGTACCGAGACCTTCAATGCCCGGCAGTTCGCCAAGGTCGGGCTGCTGGTGACGCTGATCGGCTACCTGCTGATGCTGGTGTTCGCCCTGACCTGGTGGAAGTGGCTGGGCTGGATGTAGAGCCCTTCACAGTGACCCGCTGAACACCCGGGTCACACTGCCGGCCAGGCGCACCTTGCCCTGGCCGTCCCAGCTCACCGTCACCGGCCCACCGTCGCACAGTACCCGCACCGGGCTGTCCAGCAAGCCACGGCGGATGCCATTGACCGCCGCGGCGCAGGAACAGGAGCCGGAGCCCAGGGGAATGGCACCGTTGCGCTCCCAGATGCGCAAGCGGATGGTGTGCCGGTCCAGCACCTGGATCACATGCACATTGGTCTTGTCTGGGAACAGCGGGTCGTTCTCGATCCTTGGACCCAGCGTGGCAAGGTCCAGCGGTTGCAGATCCTCGACGAAAAAACTGCAATGGGGATTGCCCATGCTGCACGCCGCCGGCGTTCCCGGCAGCGGCAGGTGCAGGCTGTCCAGCTTCCGAGCCAGGGGGATGGCCTGCCAGTCGAATGAGGGCAGGCCCATCTCCACGGACACCGACTGATCCTCAAGGCGCAGGCAGTGCTGCAGACCGCGGGCGGTTTTCACCAGCACCGAGGTGGCCCCGCTTTCGTTCAGCAGCAGGTCGGCGGCGCCGCGAGTCGCGCTGCCGCAGGTAGCCAGGCTGGAACCATCGGCATTGAAGAAGGTCAGTTGCGCCGCGCTCTCCTGGCAATCGCCCAGCACCACCAACTGATTGAAACCGATGCCGCGCCGACGATCCCCCAGGGCCCGGGCCCGTTCGGCGCTGATCGGGTTGTCGCGGCCACGGGCATCGATCAGCACGAAGTCGTCGCCATTGGCGTGCATCTTGAGAAAGTTCAGCGGCATGTTTAGAAGGTTCAGCGGCATGCGAGCTCCGGTGGGCGAGGGCAGGCGACGCCCGCTTCGCCGGGCGCCAGCGAGGGCAGGATTGCGAAAAAATGCCACCGGCGCCAGCGCCATAAAATAAAATTCATCCGGTGGGCAGCGCTGCTGCCTGGATCGCGGGATTTTCCGGCACACTGCCGGACCACCGGGAACATCGCCCGGCGCTGCAACAGCGCTCGGCACAGCACAAGGTCACGGCATGGATCACTACGCCCCGCGCAACTGGCAGCCCCACGAAAAGCCCAGCCTGCCCGGATCGCCCTCGACACCGCTGCATCCCCGCCACAAGCGCCTGGCCTACGCCCTGGTGGGTTTGCTGGTGGCGATTACCGGCGGCCTGGGCAACTCGCTGGTGATCGCCAACCTGCCGTACCTGCAAGGGGCGCTGGGGGCGACCACCGCGGAAATGGCCTGGCTGCCGGCCGCCTACGTGATGACCAACGTGTCGATGAACCTGCTGCTGGTGAAGTTTCGCCAGCAGTTCGGCCTGCGTGCCTTCACCGAAGTGTTCCTGGTGCTCTACGCCCTGGTGACCTTCGGCCACCTGTTCGTCAACGACCTGAGTTCGGCCATCGCCGTGCGCGCGGCCCACGGCATGGTCGGCGCCGCGCTCAGTTCCCTGGGCCTGTACTACATGGTCCAGGCCTTTCCGGCGAAATGGCGGCTCAAGGCCCTGGTGCTGGGGCTCGGCACTTCGCAGCTGGCCTTGCCCCTGGCCCGGCTGTTTTCCGAGGACCTGCTGCAGATCGCCGAATGGCGCGGCCTGTACCTGTTCGAACTGGGCCTGGCGCTGACCTCCCTGGGCTGCGTGTTTCTGCTCAAGCTGCCGCCGGGGGACCGTTTTCGCACCTTCGAGAAACTCGACTTCCTGACCTTCGCTTTGCTGGCCACAGGCGTTGCCCTGCTGTGCGCGGTGCTATCGCTGGGGCGCATCGACTGGTGGCTGGAAGCGCCGTGGATCGGCTACGCCAGCGCCGGCTCCATCGTGCTGATCCTGGCCGGGCTGTGCATCGAACATAACCGCAGCAACCCGATGCTGATGACCCGCTGGCTGGGCAGCGGGGCGATGATCCGCCTGGGGCTGGCGGTGATCCTGATTCGCATGGTGTTGTCCGAGCAGTCCACCGGCGCCGTGGGTTTTCTCCAGGCGCTGAACATGAGCAGCGAGCAGATGCGCCTGCTCTACGGGGTGATGCTGCTGGGCAGCGTCGCCGGGCTGGCCACCAGCGCCCTGACCATCAACCCGGCGCACCTGCTGATGCCGCTGGTGATTTCCCTGGCGCTGATGGCCGTGGGCTCGGTGATGGACAGCTTCTCCAGCAACCTCACGCGCCCGGCCAACATGTACCTGAGCCAGTTCCTGCTGGCCTTCGGCGGCACCTTCTTTCTCGGCCCGACCATGGTCCTGGGCACCCGCAACGTGCTGACCAATCCGCGCAACCTGGTGAGTTTCTCAGTGCTGTTCGGCATCTGCCAGAACCTCGGCGGGCTGATCGGCTCGGCCTTGCTCGGGACCTTCCAGATCGTGCGCGAGAAGTACCATTCCAGCCATATCGTCGAGCAGTTGACCCTGCTCGATCCCCAGGTCCTGGCCCGGGTGCAGAGCGGCGGCGTGGCCTACGGCAAGGTCATCGCCGACCCGGACCTGCGCACCCTGCAAGGCATTCGCAGCCTGGCCAGCGCCGCTACCCGCGAGGCCAACGTGCTGGCCTATAACGATGTATTCATGCTGATCGCGGTGATTGCCGTGCTGACCATGCTCTGGATCTTCATCCGCAGCCTGTGGCTGATGAGCACGACCCGAGCGGTCGCGCCCACGGCTCCCGTTCAACAAAGTGGTGCCCCAAGTTCATGAGCGAAACCGTCAACCCCACCACCAACGCCATCGCCTCGACTCCGGAGTCCGGCGGCCCGCCGAGCATGCCCGCCACCGAGCCGCGCCCGCTGGCGGTGCGCGTCCTCTCGTCCCTGGGCTTTGCCGCCATTGCCATCGTCGGCGTGCTGATCGTGCTCTACGCCTGGCAGCTGCCGCCGTTCTCCAGCGCTATCGAAAGCACCGAGAACGCCCTGGTGCGGGGGCAGGTGACCATCATCGGCCCGCAGCTCAGCGGTTATGTGTTCGAAGTGCCGGTGCAGGACTTCCAGCAGGTCAAGGCCGGCGACCTGCTGGTGCGTCTCGACGACCGCATCTACCGCCAGCGCCTGGACCAGTCCCTGGCGCAACTGGCGGTGCAGAAGGCCGCCCTGGCCAACGCCCTGCAGCAGCGCAACAGCGCCGAAGCCACGATCAAGCTGCGCCAGGCCGCCCTGGTCGACAGCCAGGCCCAGGCGCGCAAGAGCACAGCCGACCTGCAACGCAACCAGGCGCTGATCGCCGACGGTTCGGTGTCCCAGCGTGAGCTGGACGTGACCCGCGCGGCCAATGCCCAGACCCAGGCCGCGGTGGCTCAGGCCCAGGCGCAACTGGACATCGCCCGCCAGGACCTGCAGAGCGTGATCGTCAACCGCGGCTCCCTGGAAGCGGCGGTGGCCAGCGCCGAGGCCGCGGTGGAACTGGCGCGCATCGACCTGTCCAACACCCGCATCCTCGCCCCGCGGGATGGCCAGCTGGGGCAGATCGGCGTGCGCCTGGGGGCCTACGTCAACTCCGGCGCGCAACTGATGGCCCTGGTGCCGAACCAGTTGTGGGTGATTGCCAACATGAAGGAAACCCAGATGGACAACGTCCGGGTCGGGCAGCCGGTGAGCTTCACCGTGGACGCCCTGAACCACCGCAGATTCACCGGCAAGGTGCAGCGGATTTCCCCGGCCACCGGTTCCGAATTCGCCTTGTTGCAGGCCGACAACGCCACCGGCAACTTCGTCAAGATTGCCCAGCGCGTCCCGGTGCGCATCAGCGTCGACCCGGATCAGCCGGAGTTGGAGCGGTTGCGGCCGGGGTTATCGGTGGTGGTCAGCATCGACACCTCCGTCACGCCTTGACCCCTCTTGCCGCGGATCCTCTGTAGCCGCTGCCGCAGGCTGCGACCGGCTGCGCAGCAGACGCCAAGGATGGCGCTCCACCGCAATGCTCCAGACCAGGAGGGGGAGGCCTTGAGATCGCTGAAGGTCCTGCGGACCTTTTCGCAGCCTGCGGCAGCGGCTACAGGGGGCGCGTTGCGCGGGAGGCTATGCCGCCTGCATCGGCGGCAAGGTGCCCAGCAACGACACAGCGGCCACCGCCGCCACGCCCAGCAACCACTCCACCAGCACGCTGCTGCGCAAGGTCCCCAGGCGCTGGTCGCAACCTTGAGTCCTCAAGCGGTTGAACAGCGCCAGCCCGAGCATGCCCGCCACCAGCAGCACCTTGATCAGCAGGATCAGGGCAAAGCCGCTGAACAATGGCGTCGGCCACCATTGCCCGGTGAGCACTCGCACGTTGATCAGGCCGGTTAGCAGCAAGCCGCTGACCAGGCCATAACCCACGCCGCTGAAGCGCCTCAACAAGGGCTCGACAGACAGCCCCGCGGGTTGCCGCAACACCAGCAACAACACCAGCAAGCCCCCCAACCAGATGGCGACACAGCTTAAATGCACGATCTGATTGAGGATCAGCATCTGCCCCTGCAGCCCATCGAGCATGGCGCCGTGACCCACCGGAGCCAGGGTGGCCAGGAGCAGGGCACCGAGCCCCAGTTGCAGCGGCAGGCGCCGACCCAGCGGCGTCAGTAGCAGCCCCAGCAACAGCAGATTGAGCAGCAGGTGCCAGGTCCAGACCTGACCGAAGAAGGTCTTGCCCAGCACCAATTGCACGGTCGCCGGGTCCAGCGCCGCTGACCAGGAGCCGGCCATGCTGGCGGTGATCAGCAACAGCCAGCACAGGCCGCTGCAAAGGCCGATCAGCGTCAGCCAGCGGCTGAGCCGATCGAGCTGTCGATGCACGGCGCCATGGCCGTTCTGTGCTGAATCACGGCCCAGCAACAGCGGGCGAAACACCCAGGCACCCACCAGGATCAGCACCACCGCAAAGTGCACGAAGCGGCACAGCACCAGCCATGACGCCACGGCTTACGGGCTCACCTTGAAGCTGTAGCTGCCTTCGCTCTTGTGGGTGTCCACCGACACCACGTGCCATTGCACCTGGTACTTGCCGGCACGCAGCGGCGTGGCGGCCGGGGTGACGATCAGGGTCTTCTTGTCCGCGCCTTCGGTGGCCAGGCTTTTCACTTCGAGGGGCGCACCGTCCTTGCTGATCGTCACTTGAGTGAAGGCCGCTTCCACGCCTTCGCTGAACATCAGGCGCAGTTCGTTGGGCGCAACCACGCTGCTGTCGGCCGCCGGGTTCGAGCTTTTCAGATGGGCGTGGGCGAATACCGAGGAGGCGCCCAGCAGCGAGGCGAGCAGGGCGGTGGTGGTGAACAGGTTTTTCAGTGACATGAGAGGGTTACCTTTATGTAGAGGGCAGGGGCTCAACGATCGCGCAACTGCATGTGGATGATCGGAAACGGCCGGCCTTCGCCATCGGTTTCCGAGCGGCCGCAGTCGACGAAGCCGTAGTGACGATAGAAACCGTGGGCCTGTGGGTTCTGTTCATTGACGTCGACCTTGAGGCCGGGACGGCGAACGTGATCCAGAAGCGTTCGACCGATGCCCTGGCCCCGTTGGGCCGGTTCGATGAACAGCATCTGTACGGTGTTGTCGCTGGTGGCGATAAAGCCTGCGGGGCTGGCGTCGGGGTTTTCGAAGACCCAGGTCTCAAGGGCCGGCAGGTAGCTGTCGCGTACCAGCGGGTACAGGCGCTGGATGTCGTCTTCAGCAATGAAGTCATGGGTGGCGCGTACCGAACGCTCCCAGAGCGCGGTCAGCAGGGCGTCGTCCGCAGCGACGCGAGGGCGAATCGTCATGAGTGTGTTCCATCAGTAACAGGACAGATGGCCGGCGGTGGGGCAGGGCCGGCATTCGGGCAGAGACCTGTATGCCCGTGTCGCGAGTTAACGCCTGGACGGAGCACCGCAGTGGCTGCTGCAAATGAGCGGGAGGCCGATCCTACTCAATCCGGCCGGGCGGCGAAAGACCCATCGGCGGCGCGCAATGTCGCGGCCCTGACAGCCCCCGCAAGACTCGGGCGAATGCTAGTCTTGCCGCAGACTGTTTTCGTAGGAGCCCTCATGGGCAATCACAAGATCGAGATTCGTCGCAGCAACGTGGAAAAGATCCTCCTGGCGGCCGAGAAAATCTTCGCTGAAAAAGGCTATGCCGGGACCGCCATGGCCGACATCGCCGAAGAAGTGCAACTGCCGCGTTCCAACCTGCATTACTACTTCAGCACCAAGAACGAGCTGTACAGCGCCGTGCTCATGGACCTGCTGGACGTGTGGAAACAGGACGCCCTGTGCTTCGAGATGTTCGACGACCCGCGGGTGGTGCTCAGCAGCTACATCCGCGCCAAGATGCAGCACTCGCGCAGCCGGCCCTATGGCTCCAAGGTCTGGGCCAACGAAATCATCCATGGCGCGCCGACCCTGGGCGCGGCGCTGGATGCCAGCCTGTACGACTGGGCGAAGATGAAGGAAGCCAAGATCCGCCAATGGGTCGAAGACGGGCGGATCCTACCGGTGGAACCTTCCAGCCTGCTGTACATGATCTGGGCCTCGACCCAGCATTACGCCGACTTCGACCACCAGGTGATGATCCTCAACGACCACCAGCCGCTGTCGGA
Source organism: Pseudomonas sp. Os17 (assembly GCF_001547895.1). Lineage (NCBI taxonomy): Bacteria > Pseudomonadati > Pseudomonadota > Gammaproteobacteria > Pseudomonadales > Pseudomonadaceae > Pseudomonas > Pseudomonas sp. Os17. Next base: position 2,781,737 of record NZ_AP014627.1, read on the forward strand.
CCTGCAATTCGAACGCGCGGTGCAGACTGTCACCAGCGTCATCCTGCGCGGCATTGGCCTCGAACCATAGAAGCAGCTGCAAGCTGCAAGCAGAGGCAAGCTTCAAGCCAGGAGCTTGAAGCTTGCGACTTGCGGCTTAAAACTTGCCGCTTGCAGCTGCTTCTCCATAGGGGTTGCGCGGGTCGTGCTGCCAGTCGAGGAAGGGTTTGCCGGTGTCCTGGGGCACCATTTCGATGCAGTCCTGCACCGGGCAGGTGATCTGGCACAGGTTGCAGCCCACGCATTCGTCGTCGATCACTTGATAGGTGTGGGTGCCGTCGGCCTGGCGGATGCTGGCAATTGCCTGATGTGAGGTGTCTTCGCAGGCGATATGACAACGGCCGCAACCGATGCACGCTTCCTGGTCAATTTTTGCGATCACCTGATAGTTGATGTCCAGGTACTTCCAGTCGGTGGTGTTGCCCACCGCGCGCCCGGAGAAGTCCTGCAGGCTGTGGTAGCCCTGGCTGTCCATCCACCGCGACAGGCCGTCCTTCATCTCGTCGACGATGCGAAAGCCATGCAGCATCGCCGCCGTGCACACTTGCACCGCACCGCAGCCCAAGGCCACGAACTCCGCCGCATCGCGCCAGCTGCCGATGCCGCCAATGCCGCAGATCGGCAGGCCGCGGGTCTGCGGGTCACGGGCAATCTCGGCCACCATGTTCAGGGCAATCGGCTTGACCGCCGAGCCGCAGTAGCCGCCGTGGGTGCTCTGGCTGCCCACCATTGGGTGGGCCACCATGCGCTCCAGGTCGACGCTGGTGATGGAGTTGATGGTGTTGATCAGCGACACCGCATCCGCTCCGCCGCGATGGGCGGCGCGGGCGGCCATGCGGATGTCGGTGATGTTGGGCGTCAGCTTGACGATCACCGGCAGCGAGCAGTAGGTCTTGCACCAGCGGGTCACCTGCTCGACGTACTCCGGCACCTGGCCCACCGCCGCGCCCATGCCGCGTTCCGGCATGCCGTGGGGGCAGCCGAAGTTCAGCTCGATGCCGTCAGCGCCGGTGGCTTCCACCAGGGGCAGGATGGCTTTCCAGGATTCCTCGACGCAGGGCACCATCAGCGACACGATCAGCGCCCGGTCTGGCCAGTCCTTCTTCACCTGGGTGATTTCCTTGAGGTTGATCTCCAGGGAGCGGTCGGTGATCAGCTCGATGTTGTTGATGCCCATGACCTCGCGGTTCGGTCCGAAATGCGCGGAATAACGCGACGACACGTTGACCGCCGCCGGGTCCTCGCCCAGGGTTTTCCAGACCACGCCGCCCCAGCCGGCCTCGAAGGCACGGACCACGTTGTAGGCCTTGTCGGTGGGCGGTGCAGAGGCCAGCCAGAACGGGTTGGGCGCCTTGATACCGGCAAAGACAATCGATAGATCGGCCATTTACGCAGCCTCCACATTGAGCATGAGTTGGGCATGCATGGCTTCTGCGGCCAGCTTGCCGTGTTGTACCGCCTGCACCGTCAGGTCCTGGCCGAGGCTGACGCAATCGCCGCCGGCGTAGACCCCGGGAATGCTGGTGCGCAGTTGTTCGTCCACCTGGATACGTTCCCCGCAACGCTGCAGTTCCCGCGCCAGAGGATCGGCCAGGGCGCAGTCGTCGAACGACTGGCCGATGGCCTTGAAGATCGCGTCGGCCGCCAGCTCGAAGGTTTCCCCGGTGTGTTGCAAACGTCCCTCCAGCATTCGGGTGCGAGCGAAGCGCATGCCGCGCACCCGGCCCTGATCATCCAGCAGCACCTGTTGCGGTGCGGCCCAGGTCAGCAGGCGCACCTGATTGGCCTTGGCGATCTCCTGTTCGTGCCCGGTGGCGCCCATGTCCTCGACGCCCCGGCGGTACACCAGGTTGACGTCCCGGGCGCCGAGGCGGGCCATCTGCACCGCCATGTCGATGGCGGTGTTGCCGGCGCCGAGGACGATGCAGCGGTCGGCCAGGGGCAGTTGGCTGAGGTCGTCGGCCTGGCGCAGCTCGCGGATGTAGTCGGTGGCGGCCAGCAGCCCGGGGGCGTCTTCATGCTCCAGCCCCAGCTGCTTGCTGGTGGCCAGCCCGAGGCCGAGAAACACCGCATCGAACTCCTGATGCAGTTGGGTCAGGCTCAGGTTGTCGCCGAGTTTGTGCCCGTGGCGGATCTCGATGCCGCCAATGCCCAGCAGGAACTCCAGCTCCTGCTGAGCGAAGTCATCCACCAGCTTGTACTTGGCGATCCCGTATTCGTTGAGGCCACCGGCTTTTTCCCGGGCTTCGAACACCACCACCTCATGACCGTGCAGGGCGCAGCGGTGGGCGCAGGACAAGCCCGCCGGGCCGGCGCCGACCACGGCGATGCGCTTGCCGGTGGGCGCGGCGCGCTGGAACGGGTGCTCGGTGAAGTGCGCGTTGTCCAGGGCATAGCGCTGCAGCAGGCCGATCAGCACCGGCGCGCATTCCTGGGCGTTGTTGCGCACGCAGGCCTGCTGGCAGAGGATCTCGGTGGGGCAGACCCGGGCGCAACTGCCGCCGAGGATATTGGCCGAGAGAATCTTCTGCGCTGCGCCCTGGACGTTGTCGGTGTGGATATTGCGGATGAACGAAGGAATGTCGATCTCGCTGGGGCAGGCGTTGACGCAGGGCGCGTCGTAGCAATACAGGCAGCGCGAGGCTTCCAGATGGGCTTGGCGGGCGTTGAGCGGTGGCGCCAGATCGCTGAAATGACCGGCGAGGGTGGCGCCGTCCAGGGTCGGGTGGGGCAAGTGGTTCAAGGTCTTGATCACGGTTTTGGCCTCACGGTTTTTCATCTGCCTCTGACGGGCATGGGTGTTCACGAAACTGCTAGCTGTCCTGCTGTCCTGCCGTCTTGTAGCCGCTGCCGAGCCTGCGAGGCTGCGAAAAGGCCCGCAGGGCCTTGCCTGGCGATCTCCCGCCAACCCTCTATTGGCCTCAAGAGCGCCGCGAGCGTGCCGCTCGTTCGCAGCCTGCGGCAGCGGCTACACGAAGCCCTGATCGCCGCAATCCCTGTAGCCGCTGCCGAGCCTGCGAGGCTGCGAAAAGGCCCGCAGGGCCTTGCTTGACGGTCTCCCGCCAATCCTCTGCTGGCCTCGCGAGCGCCGCGAGCGTGCCGCTCGTTCGCAGCCTGCGGCAGCGGCTACACGAAGCCCTGATCCCCGCAATCCCTGTAGCCGCTGCCGAGCCTGCGAGGCTGCGAAAAGGCCCGCAGGGCCTTGCTTGACGGTCTCCTGCCAACCCTCTGCTGGCCTCAAGAGCGCCGCGAGCGTGCCGCTCGTTCGCAGCCTGCGGCAGCGGCTACACAGAGCGTGACAGAGCGTGGATTGGCATTGGGGCATTCCGGGGTCAGCGTTTGACGGCGGTCGGTTTGTGCCGCTCGGCACGCTTGCTCAAGAGGTCGAACACCGCCGGGTAGGCCGGGCGTTCGATGTAGCGCCCGGCGCCGCGTTCGGCTCGCAGGTCGCCGTCGGCCCACACCAGCTTGCCCTGGCTGATGGTGTGGCTGGGCACGCCGCGCACGGTCTTGCCTTCGAAGATGTTGAAGTCCACCTGCTGGTGGTGGGTCTTGGCGGAGATGGTGCGGCTGCCGTTGGGGTCCCAGAGCACCAGGTCGGCATCGGCACCGACGCGGATCGCGCCCTTGCGCGGGTAGAGGTTGAAGATCTTCGCGGTGTGGGTGGAGGTCAGGGCCACAAACTCCTGCATCGACAGGCGCCCGGTATTCACCCCCTCATCCCAGAGCACGGCCATGCGGTCCTCGATGCCGGCGGTGCCGTTGGGGATCTTGCTGAAGTCGTCGCGGCCGGCGGCTTTCTGCTCGGCGCAGAAACAGCAGTGGTCGGTGGCGGTGGTGTGCAGGTTGCCCGATTGCAGGCCGTGCCACAGCGCTTCCTGGTGGCCACGAGGGCGGAAGGGGGGGCTCATCACGTAACCGGCGGCGGTCTGCCAGTCCGGGTCGCGGTACACGCTGTCGTCCAGCAGCAGGTGGCCGGCCAGCACTTCACCGTAGACCGGTTGGCCCTTGCTGCGGGCGTAGGTGATTTCGTCCAGCGCCTCTTTGGTCGAGATGTGCACCAGGTACAGCGGCGTGCCCAGGGTCTCGGCAATACGGATCGCCCGGCTGGCGGCTTCGCCTTCCACCTGCGAGGGCCGTGACAGCGGGTGGGCTTCCGGCCCGGTGATGCCCTGGGCCAGCAGCTTGCGTTGCAGGTGGTACACCAGCTCGCCGTTTTCCGCGTGCACCGTGGGCACCGCCCCCAGCTCCAGGCAGCGCTCGAAGCTGGCCACCAGGGTGTCGTCGGCGGCCATGATGGCGTTCTTGTAGGCCATGAAGTGCTTGAAGCTGTTGATGCCGTGATGCTGCACCAGTTCGGCCATTTCCTCGCGCACCTGTTCGCTCCACCAGGTGATGGCCACGTGGAAGCCGTAGTCGCTGGCGGATTTCTTGGCCCAGCCGCGCCATTGGTGGAAGGCCTCCAGCAGCGACTGCTGGGGGTTGGGAATCACGAAGTCGATGATCGAGGTGGTGCCGCCTGCAAGACCCGCCGCGGTGCCGCTGAAGAAGTCTTCGCTGGCCACGGTGCCCATGAAGGGCAGTTGCATGTGGGTATGGGGGTCGATGCCGCCGGGCATCAGGTATTGGCCGCTGCCGTCGAGTACTTCACAGCCGGCGGGAATATCCAGATTTTGACCGATGGCGCGAATCACGCCGTCTGCGCAGAACACATCGGCCTTGTAACTTTCATCATGGGTAATAACGGTGGCGCCACGGATCAACAGAGACATTCCGAGTTCCTCGCAGGCATGACCGGCTGGTGCCGGTTCTAACTTTTTTATTGAACGCGCTGATAAATTAACAATCCTGTCAGCGGTGTCAGGATTAGAAGCTAGTCGCAGTTCAAAGAAACAGCAAGATTATTTTTTATAAGCTTATATTAGTTATAACTCATTGAAAATAAACGAATAAAAATCAAAATCCGCAAAATGGTGCGCGCCATCACCATTTTGACGCACTTGACAGGATCGAAAAATAGTCGAGATTTCCTATGTCAAATCAGCCGTTTGAGGAGGCGCTGCGAAGAGCAGAAGACAACTAAGAAAATAAACGTGCACCGCTTTGGGACCTGATCGAACGGACAACTTGCCAAACACCCGGCCTGAGTGAACCGGCAACTAACCGAAGGCTTCAAAGTTGACTGAATAAAACTGAATCACATCAGTTGTTTACATGGATTCCGCACACTGTGCAGTCGCGTACCCGGCAGTAGTTGGCATCGTTATTGAGTGCCGCCGCAGATCGCTGGCCAGGAGGGCGGAAGTCGTAAGTTCTCCGGCCATCGTCCGGCGCACTGTTCCTGGGTGCGCTGGCCTGATGAGCAAAATAATCAAAAGAACAGTGGAGCGGCCATGCAACAGATCAGATCCCAGGTGACCGAGCGCGCCGGCTTGTACGAGCTGGACGCCGGCAGCGACGTACTCGACAGCCCCCGTTACAACCACGACATCGCACCGACCAAGGTCCAGGAGCGCACCTGGAACAAATGGCACATCACCGCGCTGTGGATCGGCATGTCGATCTGCGTGCCCACCTACACCCTGGGCGGGGTGCTCACCGCCTACTTCGGCCTCAGCGTCGGCGAGGCGCTGCTGGCGATCCTCCTGGCCAATATCGTGGTGCTGATTCCCCTGACCCTCAACGCCTTTGCCGGCACCAAGTACGGCATCCCGTTTCCGGTGCTGCTGCGCTCGTCGTTCGGCATCATCGGCTCCAACGTGCCGTGCCTGATCCGTGCCCTGGTGGCTTGCGGCTGGTTCGGCATCCAGACGATGTTCGGCGGGTTGGCGATCCACCTGTTCCTGGGCTCGATCTTCGAGGGCTGGAAGGCCCTGGGTGGCACCGGCGAGGTGATCGGCTTCATGATCTTCTGGACCCTCAACCTGTGGGTGGTGCTGCGCGGCGCCGAGTCGATCAAGTGGCTGGAAACATTGTCTGCGCCACTGCTGGTGGCAGTGGGCATCGGCCTGCTGGTGTGGGCCTTGCCCAGCGTGTCGCTGACTGAGTTGCTGGCAATCGCGCCCAAGCGTCCCGAGGGCGCCAGCGTCACGGGTTACTTCATGGCCGGGCTCACGGCGATGGTCGGCTTCTGGGCCACCCTGTCGCTGAACATTCCCGACTTCAGCCGCTACGCGAAGAGCCAGAAGGACCAGATCCTCGGGCAGATCTTCGGCCTGCCGCTGACCATGTTCCTGTTCGCCGCCCTGGGGGTGGTGATGACCGCCGCCTCGGTGAAGTTGGTGGGCGTCACCGTCTCCGATCCGGTGAGCCTGATCGGCCACATCCAGAGCCCGGGCTGGGTGGCCCTGGCCATGGCGCTGATCATCATCGCCACCTTGTCCACCAACACCGCGGCCAACATCGTCTCGCCCACCAACGACTTCCAGAACCTGGCGCCCAAGCTGATCGGTCGCACCACCGCGGTGATCCTCACCGGCCTGGTGGGGCTGGCGCTGATGGGCCACGAACTGCTGAAAAAGCTCGGCCTGCTGATTTCCGACGTCAGCCTGGAGACCGTGTATTCCAACTGGCTGCTGGGCTACTCCAGCCTGCTGGGGCCGATCGCCGGGATCATGGTGGTGGACTATTTCATCATCAAGAAACAGCGCCTGGACCTGGCCGGCCTGTACCGCGACGACGTCTACCCGGCGTGGAACTGGCACGGTTTCATCGCCTTTGGCGTGCCGGTGGCCCTGACCCTGATGTCCCTGGGCAGCAGCGCCTTCAACTGGTTCTACAGCTACGGCTGGTTCACCGGCTCGGCCCTGGGCGGCTTGATCTACTACGGCCTGTGCAGCCTGCGCAGCCCGCAGGTGGCGACCGTCAAGACCCCGACCCTGTAGGAGCGAGCTTGCTCGCGATGAACGTACAAACAACCCTGTCTCTCTGGGGATTGCGTAACGTCTGCTGGCTAATCGCGAGCAAGCTCGCTCCTGCAGGTGAGCACCGAAAACCGCGAGACTCAAGACGAGCCCGATCTCGTCAACCACAACCAGATAAAGCCTGAGGGGATCACCATGAACGCTGCTGTCGAGGTTCTGCAATCCAGTCACCTGCACATCAACCGCGACCGCCTGTGGCAGTCGCTCATGCAACTGGCCCAGCTCGGTGCCACGGTCAAGGGCGGGGTCTGCCGTCTGGCCCTGACCGACCTCGATCGCCAGGCCCGCGACCTGTTCGTGAAGTGGTGCGAGGAGGCCGGTTGCACGGTCACGGTGGACGGCATCGGCAACATCTTCGCCCGCCGCCCCGGGCGCAATCCGCAGTTGCCACCGGTGATGACCGGCAGCCATATCGACACCCAGCCCACCGGCGGCAAGTTCGACGGCTGCTTTGGCGTGCTGGCCGGGGTGGAAGTGCTGCGCACCCTCAATGACCTCAAGCTGGAGACCGAGGCGCCCCTGGAAGTGGTGGTGTGGACCAACGAAGAAGGCTCGCGCTTCCCGCCGTGCATGATGGGCTCCGGGGTGTTCGCCGAGAAATTCACCCTGCAAGACACCCTGGCCAAGACCGACGCCGAGGGCATCAGCGTCGGCGAGGCGCTGAACGCCATCGGCTACGCCGGCACGCGCCCGGTCAGCGGGCACCCGGTGGGTGCCTATTTCGAGGCGCACATCGAGCAAGGCCCGATCCTGGAAGACGAGCGCAAGACCATCGGTGTGGTGCTGGGCGCCCTCGGCCAGAAGTGGTTCGACCTCAAGCTGCGGGGTGTCGAAGCCCACGCCGGCCCGACCCCCATGCACCTGCGCAAGGACGCCCTGGTGGGCGCTGCCGCGGTGGTGGCCGCGGTCAACCGTGCGGCCCTGGGGCACCAGCCCCACGCCTGCGGCACCGTCGGCTGCCTGCAAGCCTACCCGGGCTCGCGCAACGTGATTCCGGGGGAGGTGCGCATGACCCTGGACTTCCGCCACCTGGAGCCGGAGCGCCTGGATTCGATGATTGCCGAGGTGCGCCAGGTGATCGACAACACCTGCGAAGAGCACGGCCTGAGTTTCGAACTGACCCCCACCGCGGACTTCCCGCCGCTGTACTTCGACCCGGTGTGTGTCGACGCCGTGCGCGGAGCCGCGCAGGGCTTGGGTCTGTCCCACATGGACATCGTCAGCGGCGCCGGACACGACGCGATCTTCGTCGCCGAGCTGGGCCCGGCGGGGATGATCTTCGTGCCCTGCGAAGGCGGCATCAGCCACAACGAAATCGAAAACGCCGACCCCGACGACCTGGCCGCCGGCTGCGCCGTGCTGCTGCGGGCCATGCTCGCCGCCTCCCAATCCATCGCCCAGCGCCAACCTTAGGAGTCGGCCTGCCGGCGAAGGGGCCCGCCAGAGGTGGGCCGCCGACGCCTTCGCCGGCAAGGCGCATCGTCAGGTGCTCGGCTGGCGTACACTGGCGAACTTTTCGCACGGGATGTCGACTATGCACAGGATGGCGCTTTGTCTGGCCCTGGCTCTGAGCCTGGGGGGTTGTATCGATTACAAATGGGGCCACGACTGGAAGGCCGACAGCCTCGGCGGTTGGCAGGACGCCAGCAAGGGAAGCTATGACCAGGGCACCTCGTTCAAGCTGGCCTGCGGCCCCGAGCCGCTGTATGTGAAGCTGACCTCCGCGCCGTCCCACCACCTGATGTCGCTGCTGTTCATCCCCCTGGTCCCGGCGGCCACCGGCGATGACAACCATCTGAGCATCAACGCCCGCCACCCCAGCCTCTCGGCCTGTTCGGCGGCGCAGAACCCCCTGGTGATCAAACTGGACAACCGGGTGATCAGCCATATCGGCTACGCGGCAGGTGACCAGGCGGGCAGTTGCGAGCTGCGGCTGGACGAGCGCGAGTTGCAGGGCGAGCGGGTGTCGATCGAGGTCAATCAGGCCGTGCTGCCTTGCGCCGTGGCACCGCTGACCTTGAAGAAAAACGGCTTCTTCTGCCTGCGCAAAACCGAGTTCGGCGGTTCCAAGCCTTGTGACCGTTAGGGGTGGTCGGTCGCACGAACCTAAGCTAATTCCTAAAAAGTATTTATTTTCGATTTATTAGATCGATTAGCTTTTAGCGACTGTCCTGTCTCCGAGAAGGTTCGCCCCCATGCGCCTGCCCTTTGCTTTGCGTCGTAGCTTGTCGATTACCGCCCTGGCCGGTCTGGCGCTGGGCATGGCCCTCAATGCCCAGGCCGATACCGACCTGCGCATCGGCTACCAGAAATCCTCGACCCTGCTGGCGCTGCTCAAGGCCCAGGGTACCCTGGAAAAACAACTGGCGGGGCAGGGCGTCAACATCACCTGGCACGAGTTCACCAGTGGCCTGCCGCTGGCGGAGTCGCTGAACGTGGGCAACGTCGACATCAGCGCCGATGTCGCCGACACGGTGCCGGTCTTCGCCCAGGCCGCCGGGGCCCAACTGACCTATTTCGCCACGGAAACCCCATCGCCGGCGGCCCAGTCCATCGTCATCCCCAAGGATTCGCCGCTCAAATCCCTGGCCGACCTCAAGGGCAAGCGCATTGCCGTGACCAAGGCCGCCGGCAGCCATTACCTGCTGATCGCCGCCTTGCGCGAAGCGGGCTTGAGCTTCGCCGATATCCAGCCGGTGTACCTGACCCCGGCCGATGGCCGCGCGGCCCTGGAAACCGCTAAGGTCGATGCCTGGGTCACCTGGGAGCCCTTCGTCGCCAGCGCCCAGCGCCAGCAGGGCGCGCGGGTGCTGCACGACGGCCAGGGGCTGGCCAGTTACCGCCGCTATTACCTGGCCTCCAATGACTACGCCAAGGCCCATCCCGAGGTGCTGAACCAGGTGTTCGCCGAGTTGCAGAAGACCGGCGCCTGGGTCAAGGCACACCCGAGCGAGGCGGCCAAACTGCTGGGCCCGCTGTGGGGCAACCTGGACGTGCCGACGGTAGAGCTGGCCAACAGCCGCCGCACCTACCAGGTGGAAGCGGTCAAGCCCGACGCCCTGGGCGAGCAGCAGAAAATCGCCGATGCCTTCTACCAGGAAAAACTCTTGCCCAAGCCGGTGGATGCCCGGGCCGTGCAGTTGTGGAGCCCCAAGAAGTTGTGATCGCTGGTTAGATTGCCTTCGCTGGCAAGCCAGCTCCTACATGCACCACGCGATGCCGTTGTAGGAGCCGGCTTGCCGGCGAACAGGTCCCCCCCTTTTTTCTTGTTCACCGCCGGTTAGGCCATCCCGCGCCCGGCGTCAGGAGTTCCCGTGTCTGCCGTTCACCCCCAAGAGGCTTTCGCCGTCTCAGCCTCAGCCGCCACGCCACCGAGTCCCGCCGACGTGGTGCTGGAGTTGCGCAACCTGACCAAGCACTACACCCGTCGCCGTGGCCAGAGCGCGCCGCCAGCGGTGCAGCAGGTCAGCCTCAAGGTGCGCCGTGGCGAAGTGCTGTGCCTGATGGGCACCTCCGGCAGCGGCAAGTCCACCTTGCTGCGGCATATCAACCGGCTGATCGAGCCCAGCAGTGGCGAGGTGCTGATCGATGGTTCGGCCATCAGCCAACTCTCGGCCCAGGCGCTACGTACCCTGCGTTCCCGGCGCATCGGCATGGTCTTCCAGCACTTCGGCCTGCTGCCCCATCGCAGCGTGCGCGACAACGTCGCCTTGCCTCTGGAACTGCGCGGCGAGCCCGAGGCCCTGCGTCACGCCGCAGCGGATGTGCAACTGCAGGCCATGGGCCTTGACGGCTGGGGCGAGCACTATCCCCATGAGCTGTCCGGAGGCATGCAGCAGCGGGTCGGGCTGGCCCGGGCGCTGGTCAGCGAGCCGGACATCCTGCTGATGGACGAACCCTTCAGCGCCCTGGACCCGACCATTCGCCGGGATCTGCAAAGCCACTTTCTGCGGGTGGTACGCGAGCGCGGCATCACCACCTTGCTGGTGACCCACGACCCGGCCGAAGCCCTGCGCCTGGCGGACCGCATTGCCGTATTGCGCCACGGCCAGCTGATTCAACTGGGCACCCCCGCCGAACTGCTGGAGCAGCCGGCGGATGCCGAAGTGGCGGACTTCTTCCAGGAGCACGGCGCCCGCAGCGCTGCACCTGCGGTGGCGGCGATTGCCCCGCACCCGCGCGCGACGACCCCGGCTCCGGCCCCGGTCAGCCCCGGATTGTCCCTGGCCCAGGCCTTGCTGCTGGGGCCCGCGGCCCTGGCCGCCAGCGGTCGCGGTAGCCTGTACTGGCTGGGCTTTGCCCTGGAGCTGGGCGCCGCCGCAGCCTTGGGGCAGGGGCTGGCCACGGCCGGTTTCGCCTGGGTCGCCTTGGCGCTCATCGGCTTGCTGTCCAGCCGCCTGTTGAGTGTGACCCTGGCCCGCCGTCCCAGCCGCCTGGGCCGCTCCGACTGGCGCCTGCCGTGGCTGGTGTTGCTGCTGTCCCAGGCCCTGGTGCTGTGGCGGGTACTGGCCGCCGATGCCTCTGGCCCCTGGCTGCAGTTTCCCGCCGACCGCCAAGTGCTGCTGGGCACCGCGGCGGCCATCGACCAGTTGATCGGCTGGTCCCAGGTCACCTTTGAAAGCAGCTTTGTCGGCGTGATAGTCGCCGTGCGCACGGTGATCGAAAGCATCGAAAACCTGCTGGGCTGGCTGCCCTGGCCGGTGCCGGCCCTGGCCCTGGTGCTGCTGGCCTGGCGCAGCGCCGGCGCCGCCCTGGCCCTGACCAGCGCCGCGGCCTTGCTCTACATCGGCCTGTTCGGCTTCTGGGAACGGACCATCGCCACCCTGGCCCTGGTGGGTTCCTCGGTGCTGATCTCGCTGTTGATCGGCGTGCCCGCCGGCATCCTCCTGGCCAAGCGCGCCCTGGCCCGGCGCCTGATCACTCCCTTGCTGGACGTGATGCAGACCCTGCCGACCTTCGTGTACCTGATCCCGGCGGTGGCGTTCTTCTCGGTGGGCAAGACCCCGGCGGTGATCGCCACGGTGATCTTCGCCCTGGCGCCGATGATCCGCCTTACCGCCCTGGGGATTCAGGAAGTGCCCAAGACCGCCGTCGAAGCCGCCCTGGCCCACGGCGCCACGCCGTGGCAGATCCTGACCAAGGTCGAGCTGCCCCTGGCCGCGGGTTCCTTGCTGCTGGGGATCAACCAGACCCTGGTGATGAGCCTGTCGATGGTGGTGGTGGCGGCGCTGATCGGCGCCGGTGGCCTGGGCTACGACGTGATGACCGCGCTGCGCAACATCAAGGGCGGTGAGGGCATGTTGGCCGGTGCCGCGATCGTGTTCTGCGCGCTGATTCCCGATCGAATCATTCAAGCGACCCTGCGCCAGCGGGATCGCACATTGCATCAATCATGAGGTGTCCCTTGAACAAGTCGTTTACCCGTACCCTTGGCGCCGCTGCGCTGTTGTTGGGTCTGTCCCTGCCGGTGCTGGCCAAGGACAAGATCGTCATTGGCGAACAGAACTGGACCGGCGCCATCGCCATCCAGAACATCCTCGGCGAAGTGATCAAGAGCCGCCTCGACGGCGACGTTTCCTACCTCGCCGGTGACGTACCGGTGCTGTTTGCTGCTGCCGCCAAGGGCGACGGCTCGGTGGACGTGCTGACCGACATCTGGCTGCCCAACCAGTCCGCCGCCTGGGCCAAGTACGTCACCGGCGGCACCCGCTCCCTGGTGCCCAACAAGCAGCCGTACCTGGGGGTGCAAGGCTTCTACATTCCAGGTTACCTGCAAGATAAATACGGCGTGAAGTCGGTCTACGACCTGCAAAAGCCCGAAGTGGCGAAACTCTTCGAACCCCTGGGCGGCGGCAAGGCCCAACTGCTGGTGGGCCCGGCGGGCTGGGAGTCCACCTACATCGGCCAGATCAAGGCCAAGGATTTTGGCTTTGCCGATAAATTCGAATCGGTGTCCACCGAAGCCTCGGTGACCTACGCCAAGCTCGCCGCGGCCTACAAGGCCCAGCGCGGCGTGGTGTTCTACGCCTACACCCCGGACTGGATCTTCTCCGCCTTCGACCTGCGCCGCCTGGATGAACCGGCGTTCGACGGCTACGCCCAGGACAACAAGAAGGGCGACCCGCTGTACAAGGCCGACGGCTGCTGGAAATTCATCAGCCCCACGGTGGACGCCGACTGGCTGAGCAAGAGCAAGATCACCTGCGCCTACCCGGATGCCCGGGTGTATGTCCTGGCGTCCAGCGCTTTGCAAAAACGCGCACCACGGATCGCCGCGTTCCTGGAGAACTTCAGCATCGAACCCCAGGCCTTGAACGACCTGATCCTCAAGATCGAAAAGGAACAGCAACCGGCGGCGCAGGCGGCCAAGGAATGGGTCGCCGCGCACCCGCAGATCGTTGATGGCTGGCTGGGCGCCAGCGGCGAAAAAGTGGGAGTGGCGCAATGAGTGGGGCGCCGGTGAACAGCCTCGAACAGGCGACCTTTGGTGCCGGCTGCTTCTGGGGTGCGGAAGCCGCGTTCCGGGCGCTGCCTGGAGTAGTGGACAGCCGCGTCGGCTACGCCTTGGAAGCGGCGGATGAAGCCTTGCAAATTGAAGTGGTGCAGGTGGATTTCGATCCGCAGGTGCTGGCGTATTCGACCCTGATCGAACACTTCTGGGGCCTGCACGATCCCACCTCGGTGGATCGCCAGGGCGAACATGGCGGGGTGAAATATCGCTCGGCGATCTTCCACACCACTGCCGAACAGGCCGAACAGGCGAGGGCGGCCAAGACCGCCCTGCAAGACTCCGGACGCCTCAACAAACCCGTGGCCACGGTGATCGTGCCCCTGGGCCGCTTCGAACTGGCGGATGAAGCGCACCAGCGTTACCTAGAGAAGAATGGCCTGAGCAGTTGCCACATCTAAAAGCCGCAAGCCGCAAGCTTGGAGTCTTAGTTGCTACCTGCTCTTCGTGGCGAGGGAGCTTGCTCCCGCTGGGCTGCGCAGCGGCCCCAAACCCTGATGACGCGGTGCATCAGGATGTATGGGGTTGCGGCCCAATCGGGAGCAAGCTCCCTCGCCACAGGTCCGCGAATAGGGTTGCTACGCGACCCGCCACTGAATCACTTCCAACACCGCGCAGCCTTCTCGTGTCAGCAGGTGCACGCCACGGGTGATGCGGGTCAGGTCGCAATCGCTGATGTCTTTCAGCCCCAGGGTGGAGAGGCTGTCCATCAGGTCGCGGACCACGGTGAAACGGTGAGTGGCGCTGCTGGCCAGGTCGCTCAAGGGGGCTTGGGTGTCGAGGTAGAACACCGGGTGTTCGCTGTCGTGGGTGTCGATGGGGGTGAAGCGAGGGAGGTGATGGTCAGTCATAGCTGCGGCTCCTTTTTCAGAGCAGTCACCTTTTTCGCCGATTGGGAGGAGTAGGGCGGTAGTACGCGGAAAGACTGGCCGGAGACAGGACAGCAGTGCACCAGAAGGTGTCCCGCGCATCACCGTCATGTCCCTCGATCACTGGCGCAAAAAGCGACTGCAATGATGGTTTGATAGTCGATGCGTTCCTATATTCGACCGGCCAAGGTCGCTCGCGGATTGGGTTGCGAGTGGGGACTATAGGAGCGACGTCATAGCGCTGCAACAGGGTGGTTGGGGAGATGTTTGAGCGCTTGTTTCGTGGTGTTGGTGGCTGGTTTTGCTGGGGGGCATATCCGTTGCTGCGGGTGTAGCGGCTGGCGGTTTTGTCTTTGTGGCGAGGTTGACGGGGTACATATTCGTTGCTGCGGTCATGGCCACTTAGGGTTTCGCCCTTACGGCGAGTCCCTTTTGTCAAACGCCGGAGTGCCGGCCCAGCAAAAAGGAACCAAAAGGGCTTGCCCCTCCATACGGCCCCTCGCTGGGGCTCGGGGTTCCCTCGCTTCGGAATTGCTCCGGGGGCCCTGGCCGGGTGGCGGCTAGCTCGGCATCCATGCCGAGCTGCCCCCTATGCAACGCCTACGCTCGGCCTGCTGGGAAGGGGCCGGAAGATCAAGATCAAGATCAAAAGCCAAAGCCAAGGTGCGCAGGCCGGCTCCTTGTAGCCGCTGCCGAAGGCTGCGAACGAGCGCTCGCGCTCGCAAAACCAGGCGGCGCGGTATGCCAGGAGCATTGGGGATGCAGGTTTAGCGTCTCCTGCTGAGCCGTTCGCAGCCTGCGGCAGCGGCTACAGAGTATGTGCGTTCTGTAGCCGCTGCTGAGCCTGCGAAGCTGCGACAAGGTCCGCAGGACCTTCGACCATCCCAAGAGCAGCATCGCCCTGTGAAGGACAAATGAAACAAGGTCGGCCGGTAGGCCGCCGTCAGATGTTGATCTTCCTGCCCCCTGAGACACGATGGCCGGAGCTCGAGCATGCCTCGCTAGGCGAGGCTCCGAGTGGAGGGGCAGAAGCCTTTGGTGACTTTGGGCTGGGTCGAGATTCCGGCTTTTCCAAAGTGACTCGCTGTAAGAGCGAAACCATAAGCCGCCGTTACCGCAGCAACGGATATGGACTCCCGACAAATAGCGAACACAGATTTCACGACCGCTACGCAGTCGAGCGGGAGCAAGCTCCCTCGCCACAAGGTTTGCGCTTCAGGTTTCAAGCCCCACCGTTCCACCCTCCGCCTAACGCCACCACCAACCCCACACTGGCCTGCAACTCCCGGGTCTGCAGCGCCTGCAACCCCCGTTGTGCCTGCAAGGCTGCAGTCTGCGCCGTCACCACATCCAGGTAACTCACCGCCCCGGCCTGATAGCTGTTCATGGCCAAGGTCTGGGTATGCAGCGCCGCATTCACCGCTGCCTGCTGATCCAGCGCTTCCTGGTGCAAGTCCCGCAGTTGCCCGAGGTTGTCCTCCACCTCCCGAACCGCTCGCAGCACTTGCCCACGGTAATGGGCGGCGGCTTCTTCGAACTCGGCATGGGCCTGGCGCTCATTGGCGCTCAGCCGCCCGCCATCGAAGATCGGCAGGTTCATCAGGGGGCCCAGGGCCCAATAGCGATTGCCCGCCGACAGCAGGTTGCCCACGCCCTGGGTCTGCCCGCCGAGCATGCCGGTCAGGCTGAAATCCGGGTACCAGGCGGCGCGGGCGATGCCGATGCCGGCATTGGCGGCGTACACCCGGCGTTCGGCGGCGGCAATGTCGGGTCGGCGTTGCAGCAGGGTGCTGGGCAGTTGCTGGGGAATACTCGGCAGGCTCAGCAGTTGCGAAGAGGGCGCCAGGCTGAAGCGGCTGGCCGGTTCCCCCACCAGTTCGCCAATCGCATGTTCGGTGAGGTTGCGCTGGGCGCGCACTTCGTCCAGTTCCGCCTCGGCGCTGGCCAGTTGGCTCTGGGCCCGGGTCAGGTCCAGTTCCGAGGCGATCTGCCCCTGATAGCGGTCGCGGGTCAGTTGCAGGGCCTGGGCGTAATCCTCCAGGGAACGGCTCAGGATCCGGCTCTGGGCATCCAGGCCGTTGAGTTGCACATACAGGCTCGCCAGCTGTTTTTGCAGGCTCAGGCGCGCCGCCGCCAGGTCGTCGCCGGAGGCCTGGGCCTGGGCATCGCCGGCTGCGGCTTGATTGCGAATCCGGCCCCAGAGGTCGAGGTCGAAGCTCAGGGCAAAACCGGCGCTGTTGCTGTTGTAGATCGACGGTTGCGTGCTGCCGCGCAGGGGGCGGCTGTCCGACTGGCGCTGGCGCAACGGCTGGGCGCTGGCGCTGATCTGCGGGAACAGCCCAGCATGCAGTTGGCTGGCGTAGGCCTGGGCGCCGTCGTAGTGGGCCAGGGCCGCCGCCAGATCCGGGTTGGCTCGAAGCAGGCGTTGTTGCAGGTCATTCAACTGCGGGTCCTGGTACAGCCGCCACCAGTGCTCGGCGAGGCTCTGGGGCGCGGCGGCCGGGTGCCAGGGGCCGTCGCTGCTCTGTTCGCGGTAGTGCGCCGGCAGGTCGATGGCCGGCACCTGGTAATGGGGCGCCAGGGAGCAGCCGTGCAGGGCCAGCACCAGCAGGGCGGCGAGGGGCTTAAGCCTTGGGCGCATGCTCACCTCCGGCGTCGGCCAGTTGCACCAGGTCACCTTCGCGCAGGGCGTCTGGCGGGTTGTCGATGACGTGATCGCTGGCTTGCAGGCCCTGGTCGATCACCAGCCGTTCCCCCAGGTCCAGGCCAATATGGATGCTGCGCAGGTGCACGCGTTTGGCACTGTCGATCACCGCCACTTGGGTGCCCTGGGCACGGAAGATCAGCGCGCTGGCGGGGATGCTCACGCCGTGGGTGTCGGCAGGGATCGCCAGGGTGGCTTCGGCATAGTCGCCGGGCAGCAATGCGCCGTCGGGGTTGGCGGCGACGAACTGCGCCAGCAGGGTGCCGGAGCGCGGGTCGATGGCGGTGGAGTCGCCCACCAGTTGCGCGCTGAAGTGCTGGCCCGGGTGCTCGGGCACGGTCAGTTGCGCTTGCAGGCCGGGGCGGATCACGCTGGCGTAGTTCTGCGGAATCGGCACGTAGAGCCGTAGCTTGTGGGTGTCCGCCAGGTCGAACAGCTCCGGGTCGCTGTCGTTGTCGGCCTTGATCAACTGGCCGATGTCGGTGTGGCGGGCGGTGATGGTGCCGGCGAAGGGCGCGCGAATGGTCTTGTAGTCTTCCAGCGCCGTGAGCCGTGCGTAGTCGGCGGCGGCTGCCTGGGCATTGGCCTTGGCCGCGGCGGCGTTGGAGCTTTTTTCATCGGCCTCCTGGCGCGACACCGAGTGGCTGGCCAAAAGGTGCTGCCAGCGCTCGGCGGTGGTCTGCGCCAGCCTTGCATTGGCCTGCTGCTGGATCATCCGCGCCCGGGCCTGGGCCACTTGCTGGTCCAGGTCGGGGCTGTCGATATGGGCCAGTACCTGCCCGGCGGCTACCTTGGCGCCGATGTCCTGGCTCCAGTCCTTGAGGTAGCCGCTGACCCGGGCGTGGATCGGCGCCTTGCTCCAGGCTTCCAGGTGCGCCGGCAGGCGCAGGGTGTCGCCCAGCAGGTTGTGCTGCGGCTGGAACACCAGCACCTGCGGCACGGCGGCGGTTTCGGTCCAGGCGACCACGGCCCGTTCATGCCGGGTGCGCGCCGCCAGGCCGCTGGCGACCAGCAGCGCGGCCAGGCTCAGGCCGCCGATGCCCAGGAGCATCAGGCGTTTGCGCGAAGGGGTGTGATCAGGCGACATGGGTGTTTTCTCCAACGACAGCGGATTGGGGGTGACGGCCGTGGACCAGGCTGAAGACCACGGGGACAAAGATCAGGGTGGCGACGGTGGCGAGCAGCAGCCCGCCGATCACCGCGCGGCCCAGGGGCGCGTTCTGTTCCTCGGACAGGGCCAGGGGCAGCATGCCGATGATCATCGCCAGGGCGGTCATGCACACCGGGCGAAAGCGTGTGTAGCCGGCTTCCAGGGCGGCCTTGAGGGCGTCGCCATGTGCCGCCAGGCGCTCGCGGCAGAAGCTCACCACCAGGATCGAGTTGGCGGTAGCCACCCCCATGCACAGGATGGCCCCGGTCAGCGCCGGCACCGACAGCGAGGTGCCGCTCAGGAACAGCATCCAGACGATCCCGGCCAGGGCCGCCGGCAGGGCGGTGATGATCACGAACGGATCGACCCAGGACTGGAAGTTGACCACGATCAGCAGGTAGATCAGCACCACCGCCCCCAGCAGGCCCAGGCTCAGGCCGCTGAAGGCTTCGTGCAGGGCGTCGATCTGCCCGTGCAGGCTGACCGTGGCGCCCTTGGGCCGCAGGGCCGCGGCGTCGTCCAGGACCTTTTGCATGTCGTGGGCCACGGCGCCGAGGTCGCGCCCCTGCACGTTGGCGTACAGGTCCAGGGTGGGCTGGATGTTGTAGTGGCTGACCACCGCCGGGCTCTCGACCCGGGAGATGTCCGCCAGGCCGCCGAGGATCTGCGACTGGCCGTTGCTGCCGGTGACCGGCAGCGCCTCCAGGGCCGGCAGGCTGTCCAGGCGGTACTGCGGGGTGGCGGCGACGATGGAGTAGGACACGCCGTTCTTCGGGTTGAGCCAGAAGGTTGGCGCCACCTGGGAGCTGCCGGCGAGCGAGGCCACCATGCTGTTGGTCACGTCGCGCTCGGTGATGCCCAGGCCGTTGGCCCGCAGGCGGTCGACCTTGACCTGCAAGGACGGGTAGCCGGTGGACTGCTGGATGCGCAGGTCGGCGATGCCCGGTACATGTTGCAGGCGCCGTTGCAGTTCCAGGGCGAAGGCGCGGTTGGCTTCGGCGTTGGGCCCGGAGATTTTCACGTCCAGCGGGGCCGGGGCGCCGAAGTTGAGGATCTGGCTGCTGATGTCCGCTGGCAGGAAGGCGAACTGACTGCCGGGGAAGCTTTCCGGCAGTGCTTCGCGCAGCTGTTTCACGTAGTCGGCGCTGGGCGCGTGGCCGGGCTTGAGGGTGACCTGGATATCGCCATCCTGGGGGCCGATGGTGCCGCTGTTGCTGTAGGCCATGTCGATGCCGCTCAAGGGGATGCCGATGTTGTCGATGATGCTGTCCAGTTGCTCGGCCGGGATCACTTCGCGAATCCGCGCTTCGATGCGGTCGAAGGCCGCCGCGCTTTCCTCGATCCGCGTGCCCAGGGGCAGGCGCACGTGCAGGGCCAGGGCCCCGGCGTCGGTGGCGGGGAAGAAGTCCTGGCCCAGGCTCGGCAGCAGGGCGAAGGAGGCCAGTACGCAGGCCAGGAAGCCGAGGACGAAGGTCTTGCGCCGGCCCAGGGCCAGGTGCAGCAGGCCGTGGTAGGTGTCGCGCACGTTGGAGAAGCGCGCCTCGAAACCCTGCTGCAAGGCCAGCAGCCCGCGCACCAGGGCGCTGCGCGGCTTGGCGTGCTGTTCGCCTTCGTGGTGGTTGATGAAGGCGTCTTCCGGGTGATGCCCGGGCCCGGCTTCCGGCGCGTGGGGCTTGAGCAGGTACAGGGCCAGTGTGGGCACCAGGGTCCGAGAAAGGATGAACGAGCTGGCCATGGCGAAGATCACCGCCAGGGCCATGGGCCGGAACAGGTAACCGGCGATGCCCTGCAGCAGGAACATCGGCACGAAGACGATGCAGATGCACAGCAGCGAGACGAAGGCCGGGCCGACGATCTGCTTGGCGCCGTCGAGGATCGCCTGCTTCACCGCCTTGCCCTGTTCCAGGTGCCAGTTGATGTTTTCGATGGTCACCGTGGCGTCGTCCACCAGGATCCCCACCGCCAGGGCCAGGCCGCCCAGGGTCATGACGTTGAGGGTCTGGCCGCTGAGCGCCAGCAGGGCAATCGCGGAAAGCACCGCCAGGGGAATCGAGGCGGCGATGATCAATGTCGAGCGCCAGCTACCGAGGAACAGCAGGATCATCGCGCTGGTCAGCAGGGCGGCGATGATGCCTTCCCGGGCCACGCTGCCCACCGATTGCTTGACGAACACCGAGGCGTCCCCCAGCAGCGAAGTCTTCAGCGCCGGCGGCAGGGTTTCGTTGATCCGCGGCAGCATCTGGCGGATGCCGTCGACGATCGACAGGGTGGAGATGTTGCCGTTCTTCAGCGCTGGCATCAGCACCGCGCGGCGTCCGTCGACCCGCACGATATTGGTCTGCGGCGGCGAGCCGTCGCGCACGTGGGCCACCTGGCCGATGGTGATCAGCGCACCGTCCACGGTCTTGATCGGCAGGTCGTTGAGCTCGTCGATGGCGGTCGGGCTGTTGTTCAGCAGCACTGTGTATTCATCGCCGCCGAGCTTGGCGGTGCCCACCGGGATGATCTGGTTCTGCGCCGCCAGGGCATTGCCCACGTCCTGGGCCGACAGGCCCTTGGCGGCCAGGGCTTGCGGGTCCAGGTCGAGGGTGATCTGGCGCTGCTTGCCGCCCATGGGCGTGGGCATGGCCAGCCCCGGTAGCGAGCTCAGGGGCAGGCGGATGTTGTTCTGCACCAGGTCGCGGATCTTCGCCTCCGACAGGGTCGGGCTGGAAAACGCCAGCTGCAGGATCGGCACCGTCGAGGCGCTGTAGTTGAGGATCAGCGGCGGGGTGATGCCCGGCGGCATCTGCTTGAGCACGGTTTGTGACACCGCTGTCACCTGGGCGTTGGCGGTGCGGATATCGACCCCGGGCTGGAAGAAGATCTTGACGATGCCCATGCCCGGCAGCGACTGCGATTCGATGTGCTCAATGTCGTTGACCGTGGTGCTCAGGGAACGCTCGTAGGTGTAGATCACCCGGCCGGCCATGGCGTCCGGCGACAGGCCGTTGTACTGCCAGACCACCGCCACCACCGGGATGCCGATGTCGGGAAACACGTCGGTGGGGGTACGCAGGGCCGCCAGGGGCCCGATGATGCAGATGAATATCGCCAGCACGATGAACGTGTAGGGCTTGAGCAGTGCGGTCTTGACCAGCCCGAGCATGCCGAAAACCTCCGAGGGAGTGGGATTGCAAACCTCGGCAGCCTGCAGCGACCCACCTAACACGCGGCTTTCAGCCAGGTGAAGGAAGTTTTAGGTAAGGCCTGAATTTCCTTTCATGTGGATTCATTTGTTCTCGCGCCCGGGCCTCGACAAGCTTGATGACCATCGACGCAGCCGATTTTTTCCGGCCGGCGTCGCACCTGTTTCTGTCACTTGCGAGGTTTTTTTCATGTCCCTCAAACCGCTGTTGCTGCTGCCGGGCCTGGGCCTGGCGTGCCTGCTCTCGGCCTGTGCCGGGCCCGTGCCCAAGGCCGATCCGCAGCAGGCCTGGATCGATCTTTCCGCGGAGTCGCCCAACGATTTGCTGGCCGACAGCGTCGACGGCAAGCGCCTGAATGATGGCCGCTACTTCCAGGTCAGCCCGGGCCAGCACCGCTTGCAGATGGCCCTGTTGCAAGGGGCCAACGGCAACTCGGCGCAGCCCGAGTGCCTGGGACGCCTGGACTACGCAGGGTTCAAGGCGGGCGGGCATTACCAACTGCTGGAGTCGAGCCAGGGCCAGGACGTGAGCGCCGCCCTGGTGGATGCCCAGGGCCGGCCAGTGGCCCGGAGCCAGCCGTTCAGTTGCCTGTAAACGCCTTTTTTCGACTGTCGAGGTACTGCGTCATGACATTTAAACCGCTGCTGCTGATTCCTGCCCTGGGCCTGGTGTGCCTGCTTTCTGCCTGCGCTGGCCCCATGCCCCAGCCCGACCCCAGCGAGGCCTGGATCGGCTTGCAGGAAGAGGGTTCCAACGACCTGATGGCCGAACGGGTGGATGGGCACAAGGTCGACGACGGGCGTTATTTTCAGGTCAAGCCCGGCACTCATCGCCTGGACGTGACCCTGTTTGAAGAGAGTGTCGGTGATTCCAACCAGCAAGACTGCAACGGCCATCTCAGCTACAGCGGCTTCAAGGCCGGCGAGCATTACAAACTGGTGGAGTCGAGCCTGGGCAGCGAGGTGTCGGCGCGCTTGTATGACGCCCAGGGCAAGCAGGTGGCCAGCACCCACGACTTCAGTTGCATGCCCGGCTGACGGGGCTGTTTAACGCGCGCAAATCAGGACGTTTCGCTCAACACAAAGAGACAGGCCTGACTTCAGGCCCATGGCGAGCCACGGGATCATGGGGGCCTGTCTCCCAGCAAGCGGGCGTGCGTTATGAAGCAAAAGGCTGAAGCGGCAATTAACCCCACCGATGTGGCATTTGGCGAAGTGGCGCATATGATCAGCGCCGCGCGGCAACGGGCGGTGCGGGCGGTGAACACTGAACTGGTGGAGCTGTATTGGCAGGTCGGGGCCTATATCAGCCGCAAGCTCGAGGCGGCGGAATGGGGTGATGGCGTGGTCCAGCAATTGGCCGATTACCTGGCGCGGCAGCAGCCGGGGCTGCGGGGGTTTACCCGGGCCAACCTGTTTCGCATGCGGCAGTTTTATGAGGCCTATCGCGATGACGAGAAAGTCGCACCACTGGTGCGACAATTGTCCTGGAGCCACCATCTGGTGGTGATGGGGCAGAGCAAAGGGCCACGTGAGCGTGAGTTCTACCTGCGCTTGGCGATCCAGGAGCACTGGTCGAGGCGCGAGTTGGAACGGCAGATCAAATCCGCGCTGTTCGAACGCACGCTGAGCCACCCGGCCAATGCCACGGCCACCTTGAAACAGGCCCGTCCCGAGGCCCTGAAGGTCTTCAAGGATGCCTACATGGTGGAGTTTCTCGACCTGCCCCCGGGGCATGACGAGGCCGATCTGCATCAGGGGCTGGTGCGTCAACTCAAGGATTTTCTGATCGAGATGGGCCGCGACTTCTGCTTTGTCGCTTCGGGCTACCCCTTGCAGGTTGGCGGGCGCGATTTCGTCCTGGATCTGCTGCTGTTCCATCGTGGGTTGAATTGCCTGGTGGCCGTTGAACTCAAGGTCGGGCGCTTCGAACCGGAGTACCTGGGCAAGCTGGGCTTCTACCTGAAGGCCCTGGATCGTCAGGTGCGCAAACCCCACGAAAAACCGGCCCTGGGCGTGCTGCTGTGTGCCAGCAAGGAAGACGAGGTGGTGGAATATGCCCTCAACCGTTCGCTGTCTCCGGCGTTGATCGCCGAGTACCGGACCCAGTTGCCGGACAAACAACTGCTGCAGGCCAAGCTGCAGGAGTTCTATGCCCTGGACACGCAGGCGCGGTGAGCCGGGCGGCGACTCTGGCCGGGCTGCCGCAGCGCCCTGGTGAGTCGAGTGCGCACCCAGGCGCCGCCCTCCGGTTCATTGCGGCTCACTGCCGAACCAGTCGGCCAGGCGTGCGCTGGCTTGCTCCCGGACCTCGGCGTTGATGTGGGCGGCCACCGTCACCACCGAGCCGGTCAACAGGCCGAGGTCATCCACGTACCCGGCCCCGGGAATCAGGTCGGGGATCAGGTCCAGCGGCAGCACGAAGTAACCCAGGGCGGCGTAGATGGTGGTCTTGGCCCAGATCGGGGTTTGCGGTCGTTGCGCGGCGTAGTAGAGCCACAGGGCTTTCTGGATCAGGGCCCGGCCGATGCGCGAGGCGTAGCGGCCGATCTTGTGCCAGAAACAGAGTTCAAGGGACTGGGCGGTGGACATGGCGCACTCCTGGTGGGGCATGGGTCCAGGTCATGGTCGCCACCTAAGCGCTGGTTCGGCAGAGGCCAATATTTCCCCGGTGGTTTCCCTCGTAGCAGTGCTGTTCAGGGCTGCCGACGGGCCTCCAGGCGCTGGAACAGCAGCATGCCCAGGAGCATGGCCAGGACGAACACCCAGGCTTGCCAGTGGCCCCCCGGCAACAGCACCAGGGCCGGTCCCGGGCAGATCCCGGCTATGCCCCAGCCGATGCCGAACAGCAGGCTGCCGCCGATCAGGCGTCGATCGACATTGCGCTTGGCGGGGATCTGCATGGGCGCCCCGAGCAGCGAGCGCGAGCGGCCCATGGCCCAATGGAAAGGCCACCAGGCCACGGCGATGGCGCCGAGCATCACCAGCGCCAGGGACGGATCCCAGCGGCCGGCCAGGTCGAGAAAGCCCAGGACCTTGGCCGGATTGGCCATGCCTGCCAGCAGCAGGCCGATGCCGAACAGCAGGCCGGCAAAAAATGCGCTGAGTTTTCTCATGGCAGCAGCCCCAGTCCGTGGCGCAATACCCAGACCGTGGCGAAGCCGGTGCCCATGAAGCACAGGGTGGCGACGAGCGAGCGTGGCGACAGCCGGGAAATGCCGCAGACCCCGTGGCCGCTGGTGCAACCGGCGCCATAGCGGGTGCCGATGCCCACCAGCAGGCCGGCGCCGATCAGGCCGAGCAGGCCGCCCTGGAACTCGGCCACCGGCAGGGCGTGAAACAGGCCCCAGAGCAGGGGCGCCAGCAACAGCCCGAGGATGAACAGGGCTTTTTCGCCCCAGCCGTCGCTGCCCGGTTGCAGCAGGCTGCCGAGCAGGCCGCTGATTCCGGCGATGCGCCCGTTGGCGACGATCAACAGCCCGGCCGCCAGGCCGATCAGCGCGCCTCCGGCCAGGGCCGAGCCCGGGGTGAAATGTACGGCATCAAAGAGCATGGGGATTTCCTCTGCATGGTCCTGTTGTTCCACCTTGGAAGCGCGGCGTCGGTGGCGACGCCTTCGCTGGCAAGCCAGCGGCGACAGCTGCCGTGTAACTGTTGTTGTGGCAGCCGGCTGGCCGGCGCAAGGACTTCAATGGGACAGCCAGCCCAGGGCCCCGCCCGCCAGCAGCAGCGCCGCCAGCATGCCGGTGACGGCGAACAGTTGTTGCAGGCGCGGCCCGGCCAGGTGGCTGGCCACCTGACGGCCCAGCACCAGGCCCACTACCGCGCCCAGGGCAAAGGGTGCGCCCACCGCCCAGTGCATCACCCCGCTGAGGCTGGCGGTCACCACGCTGCCCAGGGACACCAGGGCAATCACCGCCAAGGAGGTGGCGACGATACTCTTGCTGTCCAGGTTGGTGTAGCGGCTCAGGGCCGGGATGATCACGAAGCCGCCGCCCACGCCGAGCAACCCCGACAGCAGCCCCGAGAGCATGCCGGTGAAGGTCAGTGCCCGGGCGCAGGGCAGGGTCCAGCGCAGGCGGCCCTGGGCCGGGTTGAGCACGCAGGGCAGGAAAGCCGGGCGCGGCGCCGCCCGGCCCTGTTTCAATTCCAGGCTGGCCTTGCGCAGGATACGTCCGCAGGCATACAGCAGCACCAGGGAAAACAGCAGGGCCAGGGGCAGGTTGGGCAGGCGGTGGGCCAGCCACAGCCCCAGCGGCGCCATGAGGATGCCGATGCTGGCGACAAACCCCGCCGCACGGTAGCGCACGATGCCCTGGCGCAGGCCCAGCACCGCGCCGACGCTGGCGGCCAGACCCACCGCCAGCAGGCCGATAGGGGCGGCCTCGACCATGCTCAAGCCCAGGCCGAACACCAGCAATGGCACCGCGAGGATGCCGCCGCCGGCTCCCGTCAGCGCCAGGATCGCGCCAATGACCGCCCCCAGCCCAGCGCCCAAAAGACTGTGTTCATTCATGTCTTCGGGGTGTCCGTGGCCTGGGTCGGTTGCGCCAGCCATTCATGGCCCTTGAGCATGCCGCGCCAGTACAGCGGCGGCAGAATCCGTTCCTTCAGCCACCAGGCGCGGCGGGTCGGCTGGCGGCCGTCCAGCAGCCAGCGCGGAAAGCTCGGTGCCAGCTTGCCGCCGTAGGTGAATTCGGCGAGGACGATCTTGCCCCGCTCCACGGTCAGCGGGCAGGAGCCGTAGCCGTCATAGGCGGCCAGCCGGGTCAGGCGCTTGAGGGCCACCAGCACGTTGTTGGCCACCACCGGCGCCTGCTTGCGCGCCGCGGCGGCGGTCTTGGCGTTGCTGGTATTGGTGGCGTCGCCCAGGCCGTGGATGTTGACGAAACGCCTGTGGCGCAGGCTGTGGGGATCGACGTCGATCCAGCCGGCGGCGTCCGCCAGCGGGCTGTGGCGGATGAAATCCGGGGCGCATTGCGGCGGCACCACGTGCAGCAGGTCGAAGGCGCGCTCCAGGGTTTCCTGGCGGCCGTCGGCCAGGGTGCGGACGAAGGTCGCGCGCTGCGCCGGGCCGTTCACCGCCATCAGGTTGTGGCCGAAATCCAGCTCGATGGCGTATTTCTTCACGTATTCCATCAGCGCCGGCACATAGTCGGCCACGCCGAACAGCACGCCGCCGGCATTCAGGAAACGCGGCTTGATCGCCCCCAGGCGACCGTGGCGCCGCCAGTGGTCGCAGGACAGGTACATGGCTTTCTGCGGCGCGCCGGCGCACTTGATCGGCATCGGCGGTTGGCTGAACAGCGCCTCGCCCTGTTGCAGCTGCTGCACCTGTTGCCAGGTGTAGGGCGCCAGGTCGTAGCGGTAGTTGGAGGTCACGCCGTGGTTGCCCAGGGCCTGGGGCAGGCCGTCGATGGCCGCCCAGTCGAGCTTGAGCCCGGGGCAGACGATCAACTGGTCGTAGGCCAGCACGTGGCCGTTGTCCAGCACCAGGGCATTGTGTTGCGGTTCGAACTGGCTGACCGCGCGCTGGATCCACTTGACGCCCTGGGGAATCAGCTCGGCCATGGTCCGTTCGGTGGACGCGGCGCTGAATACCCCGGCGCCCACCAGGGTCCAGCCGGGCTGGTAATAGTGGTGCTGGGCGGGGTCGATAAGGGCCACGTCCAGGTGCGGATCGCGGGTCAAGAGGCTGGCGGCAACGGCGATGCCGGCGGCACCGCCACCGACGATCAGCACCTGGTGGCTGCCGTCGACGGGGCGCAGGGCCGGGTTGAAGGGACGCATGGCAAGGTCTCCGTGTGGAGTCGTTAATCGTTATAGGGTGTTCAGGGGAATCTTCAGGTAGCTCACGCCGTTGTCTTCGGGCTCGGGAAACTGCCCGCTGCGCATGTTGACCTGCACCGAAGGCAGGATCAGCACCGGCATGTCCAGGGTCGCGTCACGGGCTTCGCGCATCTTCACGAAGCTGTCTTCGTCGACGCCCTGATGGATGTGGATGTTGTTGGCGCGCTGCTCGGCAACGGTGGTCATGTACTGCAGCTCGCGGCCGTTGGGCAGGTAGTCGTGGCACATGAACAGCCGGGTTTGCGGGGGCAGGGCGAGGATCTTGCCGATGGAGCGGTACAGGGTCCGCGCGTCGGCCCCGGGGAAGTCGCAGCGGGCGGTGCCGTAGTCGGGCATGAACAGGGTGTCGCCGACAAAGGCCACGCACTCATCGCCGACCTGCACCAGGTAGGTCATGCAGGCCGGGGTGTGCCCCGGGGTGTGCAGGGCGCGGGCGCCGAGGCCGCCGATGGCGAATTCGGCGCCGTCTTCCAGCAGCACGTCGAACTGGCTGCCGTCGCGGGCAAAGCTCGGGGCCTCGTTGAACAGTGCGCCGAAGACTTTCTGCACCCGGGTGATCTGATTGCCGATGGCCACCCGGGCCCCCAGCTGGTCCTTGAGGTAGGCCGCGGCGGACAGGTGATCGGCGTGCACGTGGGTTTCCAGGATCCAGTCGACACGGGCGTCCAGCTCGCGCACCCGGGCGATCAGGCGGTCGGCGGACTCGGTGCGGGTGCGGCCGGATTTCGGGTCGTAGTCCAGCACGCTGTCGATCAGCGCGCAGCGGCGGCTGGCCTGGTCCATCACCAGGTAGCTGATGGTCCAGGTCTGACTGTCGAAAAAGGCTTCTACACGCAGCGTGTCGCTGATGATCATGGGGCACTCCAGGCAATGAAGGTGAGGACAGTCTGCGCTGTCGCTCGTCCCTTGGACTGTCAATAAACGTGCCAACCTCAAACACCCGGATTGGCCACCTGTTCATTGAAGTAGAAGGCCGCAGAGGCTGCCATCAGGCGTTTTGTGCCGCGACTGCCAACGTCATTTGGCAGTGGTTTGGCAGTTTGTGGCAGAAAATGGCAGAAAGCCGCGGCGTGCTTTAAGCTGCCGCCACTGCCCCGGAGTTGCCCATGTCCCTGATCGCCACCGACCTTGCCCAGCCGTCCATGTCTGCCCTGGTGTCCTACCTCGAACACGATCCGCAACCGACCATCGTGCTCGACACCGACTACAACATCATCGCCGCCAACACCGCCTACCAGCGTCAGTTCGGCGTGGCCGGCAAGCCCCACGTCGGCGCCAAGTGCTACCGCGTCTCCCACCAGTTCGCCGTGCCCTGCGATCAGGCCGGCGAGCATTGCCCGATGCGCAAGGCCCATGACAGCCGGGTGCCGGAGCGCATGCTGCACATCCATCACACGCCTCGCGGCCCGGAGCACGTGGACGTGGAACTGCGGCCGATCATCGGCGAGGCCGGCACCGTGGTGGCCTACGTCGAGCGCTTGAGTTCGGTGGCGGTGGCTTCGGTGCAGCCCCAGCAGAAAGGCCTGGTGGGACGCTCGCCGGCCTTCAATGAAGCCCTGAGCGCCTTGCAGCGGGCGGCTCCGGCGCCGATCCCGGTGTTGTTGCAGGGCGAGTCCGGCACCGGCAAGGAGCTGTTCGCCCGGGCCCTGCACGACGGCAGCCCCAGGGCCAGCGGGCCGCTGGTGGTGGTGGACTGCACCGGGCTCACCGAAACCCTGCTGGAAAGCGAACTGTTCGGCTATGAAAAGGGCGCCTTTACCGGCGCCCTGCAACGCAAGATCGGCCTGGCGGAAGCGGCCCACGGCGGCACCCTGTTTCTCGATGAAATCGGCGAGGTGCCCCTGGCCATGCAGGTCAA
The DNA here is from genome assembly GCF_001547895.1 of Pseudomonas sp. Os17. Taxonomy (NCBI): domain Bacteria; kingdom Pseudomonadati; phylum Pseudomonadota; class Gammaproteobacteria; order Pseudomonadales; family Pseudomonadaceae; genus Pseudomonas; species Pseudomonas sp. Os17. Next base: position 2,810,825 of record NZ_AP014627.1, read on the forward strand.
GCTGCTGCGCCTGATCGAGTCCGGCAGCTTCCGCCCAGTGGGCAGCCTGCGCACCGTGCACTCGGATTTTCGCCTGGTGGCGGCCACCCACAAGCCGCTCAAGGAAATGGTCGCCGCCGGCAGCTTCCGCCAGGACCTGTACTACCGCATCAGCGCCTTCCCGATCCGCCTGCCGGCGCTGCGCGAACGCAGCGACGACCTGCCGCTGCTGATCGACAGCCTGCTGCGCCGCCTCGATCCCGGGGTGGTGCCGCGAGTCGATCCCCAGGCCCTGGAACAGCTGCAGCTGTACACCTACCCGGGCAATATCCGCGAGCTGCGCAACATCCTCGAACGGGCGCGCTTGTTCAGCGATGACGGGGTGATCCGCCTGCAGGACCTGCCGGCGGAACTGCGCCGTCCCCAGGCCCCGGTCCCGGTGACCCGGCGCCGGGCCGGCAAGGACCTGGAGCAACTGGCCCATGCCCTGGAAGTCTTCGACGGCTCGCGCAGCGAACTGGCCAAGGCCCTGGGCCTGAGCGAACGCACGCTGTACCGGCGCCTCAAGGCCCTGGGCCTGTAGCCGCCGGGCGGACGGCCGCAGCCGGGTTCAAGCCTCGGCCGGTGGCCGGGGCAGCGGCAGGTCGCAGGCCATCACCCACATGCCGATCTGTTCCAGGTCGGTGCTGAAGGGCACTTCACCGATCTGTCGCAGCCCGGCGCTTTCATAAAAGCGCCGGGCGCCGCTGTTGCTCTTGAGCACGTCCAGCCACAGGCAGGATTCCCCGGCGGCGCTGGCCCGTTGCAGCACCTGCTCCAGCAGGCGCCGGCCATGGCCCTGGCCGGCCTGGGACTTGAGCAGGTAGATCTTCTGCAACTCGGCCCCGCAGCGGTCGCTGCCCGGAACCGGCCGCCCCCAGTTGAGCTTGGCAAAGCCCATGGGCTGCTGCTGCGGGTCCAGGGCCAGCAGCCACAGGTGCCGGTCCCGGGCGGCCAGGGACGCTTGCAGGTGGGCGTCGGAGAAGTCCTGGTCGAGAAACTGCTGCATGCCGGCAGCGCTCCAGATCGCCGCGAAGTGCTCGCGGTAGGTGGCACAACCTATGGCCTTGAGCGCCTGGATATCGCGGCTGTCGGCTTCACGGATGGTGATCATGCTTGACTCCAGATGAATGGGCGGAACCGGGCGCAGCAGCTTAACGCCTGGTGCCCGAGTGCTCCAGTGCGCCCGGGGCACGATGGCGAACGAGCGTGGTCGTAGCTTCATCGCCCTTTTTCCGGAGATGCCATGAGCCAGGCCGTCCTTGCTACCGAAACCAATCGCCGCCAGTTGCAGCAGATCATCGCCGGTCTGTCCGACGGGGTGATCCTGATCGAAACCGACCAGGCCCGCAGCCTGCTCTGGGCCAATGAGGCGGCGCTGGCCATGCATGGAGTGAGCGAGGTCGGCGAGCTGGGGGCCAATGTCCGCGAGTACGCCCGGCGCTATGCCTTGCGCTACCGCAACAATCACCCCCTGGCCCTGGAGGCCTATCCCATCAATCGGGTGGCCGCCGGGGAAACCTTCAGCGACGTGGTGGTCGAGGTACAGGCCGAGATCGACGGCGAACCCCGGCACTGGGTGCACCGGGTGCGCAGTATGATCCTCACTGATCGCAGCGGCGCGCCGGAATCCCTGGTGCTGATCCTCAGCGATGCCAGCGATTGGGCTGGCGCCGAGCAGCGCTTCGAGAAGACCTTCAACGCCAACCCGGCGCCAGCGGTGATCTGCCGCCTCGGCGACTTGCGCTACATCAAGGTCAACCAGGGCTTCCTGGAAATGACCGGCTATGCCCGGGACCAGGTGATCGGCCGTTCGGTGTACGAGCTGGATGTGCTGGAGGACGCCGAGCACAAGGACCTGGCCATCGAGCGCCTGGGCCAGGGCGCGACCATCCCGCAGATGCAGGCCGAGCTGCGCCTGCCGGACGGCGGCAGCAAGCTGGTGATCGTCGCCGGCCAGCCCCTGGACATCAACGATGAAGACTGCATGCTGTTTTCCTTCATGGACCTGGAGCCACGGCGCAGGATCGAGATTGCCCTGCGCCAGAGCGAGGAGCGTTTTGCCAAGTCGTTTCGCCTGACCCCGGTGCCGACCCTGGTGTGCAGCGCCGAGCAGCAGATCGTCGACGTCAACGAGGCCTTTCTCAACACCTGCGGCTACAGCAGCGAGGAACTGCTGGGCAAGAACGTCGAGGCCATCGGCTTCATCGCCGAAGCCGCGGCGGCCAGCCAGCTGTTCAGTCAACTGGAGAAGGCCGGCAACGTCGATGGCCTGGACCTCAAGGTGCGCCAGAAGAACGCCGGGCTGATCGATTGCGTGGCCTACGCCGACACCGTGCTTATCCAGGACAGCCCCTGTTACCTGCTGGTGCTGATGGACATCACCGAGCGCAAGCGCTCCGAACTGGAGCTGGTGGGCGCCATCGAGGAAGTGATGCGCGACGCCTCCTGGTTCAGCCGAACCCTGATCGAAAAGCTGGCCAACGTGAGAAGCCCCAAGGCCCGGGACACGCCTGGGGTGTCCTCTGCCGACCTGACGGCCCGCGAGCGGGAAGTGCTGGGGTTGATCTATCAGGGATTGGCAGACAAAGAGATTGCCGCCCAGTTGAAGCTGGCGCCCAACACCGTGCGCAACCACGTCGCCACCCTGTATTCCAAGCTCGGGGTGCACAGCCGGGGCGAAGCCATCGTCTGGGCCCGGGAGCGCGGGCTGTTCGTCGGCACGGTCGGCAGTCGGGGACGCTGAACTGGTGCATATGCACCAGGGCAACCCGTGCAAATGCGCCTTCTTTGCGTGGTGGGTGTTTTCTACCCTTGGAGCCGCCACAGGTCCGGTCAATGGGGCTGTGGCAGAGCACAACCACAGCACAAGGACAGCCCGCATGGGTGATGAACAGAGCAAGGGCACCGTGACCGATCAGGCACCGGCGGTGCTCACCCAGGCCCAATGGCGCGCCTGTATCGAACAGCGCCTGGCGCCCCTGGCCTGCAGTTTCAGCCATGCCGGCGACGGCACCCTGACCCTGCGGGTGTTCGAGCCCGACAGCGGCCGGGTCGATCTGGTGGTCAGCGGGTTGCGCATCAAGTCCCTGCAGAGCGAGGCCGACGTATTGCGGCTCATTGACGAGTTGCTCTACGAGCTGGACAGCAACTCCCTGGGCCACCTGTAGCCGCTGCCGAAGGCTGCGAACGCTTTGGGCGGCACTCTGCCTCAGGAGACGCGGCGAGTTGAAGCCCGCTGGAGGTTCGTCGGGAAATCGCCAGGCAAGGTCCTGCGGACCTTTTCGCAGCTTCGCGGGCTCAGCGGCGGCTACAGGGATGGGGTGGGTCAGTGGTCGGCGATCAGGCTTGGCCGGCAATCCAGGCTCAGGCGCGCGCCGCCGCGTTCGCTGCTGCCCACTTCGAGCTTGAAGCCGTGCAGGCTGACAATCGCCGCAACGATCGACAGGCCCAGGCCAAAGCCGCCCTGGGCGTTGCTTTCGTCGACCCGGTAGAAGCGCCGGAACACCGCCGCCCGTTCCGCCGGGGGAATGCCGGGGCCTGAGTCCAGCACTTCCAGGCGCGGGCTGCCGCCGTCGTCGAGGCCGCGCAGTATCACTTCGCCGCCCGGCGGGGTGAACTTGATCGAGTTGCTCAGCAGGTTGGCCAGGGCCTCGAACAGCAGGGCGCGGTCGCCGATCAGCCGGGGCAGGCTGGCCGGCACGTCGAGCTGCAGGGTCAGGCGGCCTTCCTCGGCCAGGGGCAGGTAGAAGTCGTACAGCTCCTGAAGCAGCGGCAGCGGATCGAGTTCGAGGAAGCCCGAGCGCCGTTGCTGGTCCTCCAGTTCGGAGATGCGCAGCAACCCGCGAAAGCGCGCCATCAGGGTGTCGGCCTCGGCCAGCAACTGGTCCATCTGCAGGGCCTGGGGCGAGCCTTCCTCGGCCTGTTGCTGCAGGCGGTAGAGCTGGGCCCGCAGGCGGGTCAGCGGGGTGCGCAGGTCGTGGGCGATGTTGTCGCACACGCCCTTGACCTCATGCATCAGCCGCTCGATGCGTTCGAGCATGGCGTTGACGATGGCCGCCAGCATGTCCAGTTCGTCGCGCCGGTCCGACAGCGGCAGGCGCCGGGTCAGGTCGCCGGCGACTATGGCTTCGGCGCTGGCCTGGATCTGGCGGATGCGCCGCAGCGGACGGCGGCGTAGCAGGTGCCAGCCGGCGGCGCCGGGAATGATGGTCAGGGAGATGCCCCACAGCAGCGCGTGGAGAATGATCCGGGTCACCGCGAACAGCGAGCCGTTGTCGCGCACCAGCACCAGCCAGCGGCCGTCGCGGGTGTGGGTGGCCACCGCGTCGCAGCTGTCCCGGGGCAGGCTCGTGTCGTCGGAGTCGATGCAGTTCTTCAACTCGTGGATCTGGCCGTCCAGGGGCAGGTCGTCGGGGATCTGCCGGATTGGCCCGCTCAAGGGCCGACGCTGCTCGTCGAACAGGCCATAGGCGTCGATGGCGCGCATGTCGAAGGTCATGCTGGTGGCCAGGGCTTCCACCAGCTGCTCGCCTTCGAAGCGGGCGAACAGGTGCTGGCGCTGCATCAGCGAGTGCTTGGCCAGGCTGTCCAGGTAGGTGGACACCTCGTAGTACAGCACCCCCATGAGGATGCAGCTCCAGGCCACGAACAGCGTGCTGTACAGCGCCAGCAGGCGGCTGCTGGAGGAGCGCCAGCCCTTAGAGGGGTTCAGCAATGACATAACCCGAGCCTCGCACGGTGCGGATCAACGGAGTCATGCCAGGCGGGTCGATCTTCTTGCGCAGGCGGCCGATGTGCACGTCGATCAGGTTGGTCCCCGGGTCGAAGTGATAGCCCCAGACCTCTTCGAAAATCATCATCCGCGAGAGGATCTGCCCGGTGTTGCGCATGAGGAATTCCAGCAGCTTGTACTCGGTGGGCAGCAGGCTCAGCAACTGGTCGGCGCGGGTCGCCTCGCGACTGATCAGGTTCAGCTCCAGGTCGGCCACCCGCAGGCTGGTGGCGAAATCCTTGACCGTGTTCTTGCGCCGCAGCAGCACCTCGACCCGGGCCGCCATCTCGTCGGAGGCGAAGGGCTTGGTCAGGTAGTCGTCGCCGCCGGCCCGCAGGCCGCGCACCCGTTCGTCGACGTCGGAGAGGGCGCTGATCATCAGGATCGGCGTCGACACACCGATGGTGCGCAGGGTGGTGACGATGGCCAGGCCGTCCAGCTCCGGCAGCATGCGGTCCAGGGTGATCAGGTCGTAGTCGCCGCTCACGGCGCGTACCAGGCCTTCGCGGCCATTGTCCACCCAGTCCACGTCTAGGCCGTGGCTGCTCAGTTCGGCGACGATCTCCCGGGCCGTCACGGCGTCGTCTTCGATGGTCAGAATGCGGGTCATAGGTGTTACCTGCTTGGCGGTTCGTGACACAGGCGGGCATTTTGCCAAGAAACCGCTGGCGGGATTCTAAAAAAACTTTCATCCAGGCGCGGGGCTCGTCGGTGTCCTGCGGGTCAGGGGCGCTGAAGCTTGATATTATCCGGCCACTTTTTGCCAGGAGGCGTCACCATGAGAGCCCTGACCCGGGGCGGCTGGAAGCCCTTTTTCGCGGTGTGCCTGATGCTGCTGTGCAGCGCGGCGGCCCAGGCGGCCAATCAGCCCTGTTCCGGAAAGAAAGGCGGCATCGCCCGCTGCGATGGCGAGCTGTTCCTGTGCAATGACGGCTCCATCAGCGCCTCGAAGAAAAACTGCGCGCTGATGTTCGGCCAGCGTTCCTCCACCCCTCGTGCCGAGCCACTGCTGCGTGATACCCAGGGTTGCACCTGCGGCAGCGGTAGCTTCTGCACCGGTCCACGGGGCGGGGTCTATTGCCTGACCCCCAGTGGCAATAAAAGCTACAAGCGGCATTGAAGCCCCGATTGAGCTTCTTCGTATCAAGGTGTTGTGCAATGAAATACGCATCACGTTTCAAAGGGCTGCTGTGGCTGCTGGTGGCTAGCCTGCTGTTGAGTCTGGCCGTGGACCTGGCGTTGCGCCTGCCAGGCTACCTGGAGGCCTATGCCGCCGATCCCCGTTATGCGCGCTGGATGCTGGGGTATCGCGGCCTGGACGTGCTGGTCATTGCCCTGATGGCGGTGATCGTGCCGGGCATCATGCGCCTGCTGGGTTTTCGCCGTTCAGCCTGGCTGGCATTGCCGCTCTTTATCCTGTGGGGGCAGGGCATCGCGCAATTGACCCTGGCGGCCAACCTGCTGCTGGCGCTATGGGGCCTTGGGCTGCTGGTGCACTGGTGCTACAGCCGCGGCCGGGTGTTCTACCTGAGCAAGCGCGGCTGAGGCGCACGCCGTGCAGAACGCCCGCCATAAAACCCCCGGAGCGGCAAATTGCACGATCCAGGCCCGATGACTAATCGCAAGTCATTGAAATACATGTGTTTATAAGACTCCTGCTGCTGGCACGCTGACTGCACCTGTCCTTTCTGTCCCTTCGTGACGTGCAACAGTCTCTTTCCTGCCTGGAGCAGAACAACAATGAACAGACCCTCTGAACACCTGCTGGCCACCGAGGACGCTTCGAGTCATCACTCGGGCGTGTCCTGGGCGGCGATCTTCGCCGGCGCGGCGGCGGCCGCGGCCTTGTCCCTGATCCTCTTGCTGCTGGGCTTCGGCCTTGGCTTCTCCGCGGTTTCGCCCTGGGCCGGCAACGGCATCAGTGCCAAGGGCTTGGGCATTTCCAGCATTGTCTGGCTGGCCCTGACGCAGATTCTCGCCGCCGGGTTGGGCGGCTATATCGCCGGACGCTTGCGGGTGAAGTGGGCCAACCTGCATGGCGATGAAGTGTATTTCCGTGACACCGCCCACGGCTTCCTGGCCTGGGCGGTGGCGACCCTGGTCACCGCGACCCTGGTGGTGGGCTCGGTCACCAGCGTCATTGGCGGTGGCGTGCAGGCCGGGGCCCAGGTCGCTTCCGCGGCCGCTGGTGCCGCCACCCAGGTGGCCGGCCATGCCGCTGCCCAGGGTTCCCCGGACGAGTACGGCTATTTCGTCGACAGCCTGTTGCGTGACGATCGCCCGGTGGCGGTCACTGAGGATGCGGCCCGGGGCACGGTGTCGCGGATCTTCGTGCGCACCTTGAGCAACGATGGCCAGTTGTCATCCGACGACCGCAGCTACCTGGCGCAACTGGTGGCCCAGCGTACCAACCTGACGCGGGCCGAGGCCGAGCGCCGGGTGGACGAGGTGTTCGCCAAGACCCAGCAGGCGCTGCATGAAGCCAAGCAGGCGGCCCGGGAAGCCGCCGACAGCGCCGCCAGGATAGCCGCCTGGTCGTCGTTGTGGATGTTCGTTGCCCTGCTGTGTGGGGCGTTCTTCGCCAGTCTGGCCGCCACCTTCGGCGGCCGGCGCCGGGATGCGGTGCTCTGGCTTGAAAGCCCTGTGCAACCGCGCACCGTGGCTCCCACCCCCGTTCACTGATCCAGGAGACTTGTCATGCGCTCATTACTGTTGTGGTTTCTCGGTGTACCGATCCCGGTGATCATTCTGATCGCCCTCTTCATGCACTAAGCGCCCCCCGCGACGCGGGGTGACCCGTTGTTCACGCGCCGCTGCCGGCTTGTACCGGCAGCGGCTTTTTTGTGCCCCGGGCCCCACCGCGCAAGCGCAGGCGCGACGTGTTGGGGCACTGCGGCAGTTTGCTTGGCCCAGATCAATATTCCTGTCGGACAAAAGTACTAGATTGGCCCGCGCTCGGTTCTGACAGCGTTATCGGAACCGCGGTGTTGCCACGTCCTCGCGCCAGGACTCTGAGCGGCAGGATGCCGGCAACTCCACTCACTTCTCACGGATGAACCGCAATGCGTCAGATAGACCGCAACTTTGATATTCAGCCGCTGCAGCATGCGGACATGACCATCAGTCTCAATGGCCAGCCGGTCACTGCCGCCCTGGGTGAAACAGTCCTCAGCGTGATCCAGGCCACCGGCCTGCGCCAGGTGGCGCGCAACGATCACGGGCAGTTGGTCGGTGCCTACTGCGGCATGGGCGTGTGCCATTGCTGCCTGGTGCAGATCGACGGCCGCCACAAGCGCCGCGCCTGCCAGACCCTGGTCAAGCCGGGGATGCAGGTGCAGACCCTGAGCAACCGCATCACTGAAACGGAGCCCAGCCTATGAGCCTGAACCCGGTGATCGTCGGCGGCGGGCCGGCGGGCATGGCAGCGGCCATCGAACTGGCCGAGCACGGGGTGCGCAGCACCCTGATCGAAGAGGCCTCGCGCCTGGGCGGGGTGGTCTATCGCGGGCCGCTGCGCGATGGCGTGCAACTGGATTACCTGGGGCCGCGCTACTGCGAAATGCTGGCCAAGCTGCACGGTGATTTTTCCGACCACGAACAAATGATCGAGGTGCGCCTCAACAGCCGGGTGATCGGCGCCGAAGGCCATAACAGCCTGATGCTGCTGGACGCCGAAGAGCAGGTGCAGCAGGTGGACTACTCGCAACTGCTCCTGGCCGCCGGTTGCCATGAGCGCAGCGTGCCGTTTCCCGGCTGGACCCTGCCGGGGGTCAAGTTGCTGGGCGGCCTGCAATTGCAGATCAAGAGCGGGGTGGTCAAGCCGCAGGGGCCGGTGGTGATCGCCGGCACCGGGCCGCTGCTGCCACTGGTGGCCTGCCAGCTGCATGCCTCGGGCGTGCGGGTGGCCGGGGTCTACGAGGCCAGTGCCCTGAGCAAGATCGCCAAGCAGAGCCTGGCCATGCTGAACAAGCCGCAACTGTTCCTCGACGGCCTGAGCATGCTGGCCTACCTCAAGCTCCACGGCATCAGCCTGCGCTATGGCTGGGGCGTGGTGGAGGCCCAGGGGCAGGACGCCCTGAGCGTGGTCACGGTTGCCCCTTATTCCGCCGATTGGCAGCCGGACCTGTCCAAGGCCCAGCGCATCGCGGCCCAGACCCTGGCGGTGGGCTACGGCTTCATCCCACGCACCCAGCTGAGCCAGCAGATGGGCCTGGACCACGGCTTCAGCGACGACGGCTACCTGCGGGCCCACGCCAATGCCTGGCAGCAGAGCAGCGAGCCGCACATTCATCTGGCGGGCGACATGGGCGGGATCCGCGGCGGTGAAGCGGCCATGCTCAGCGGTCGCATCGCCGCGCTGTCGATCCTCATGCAGCGCAATGTCCTGGATAACGAAGCGGCCCTGCAGCGGCGCCAGGGCTACGAGCGCAAACTGGCCTCGATCCTGCGCTTTCGCGGTGCGGTGGACCGCTATACCGCGCGTGGCACCGGGCAGATAGAACTGCCCAAGGGCGACACGGTGATTTGCCGTTGCGAGCACACCACCCGCAACGATATCGAGCGTGCCCTGGCCCAGGGGGTACAGGACATGGCCAGCCTGAAAATGCGCACTCGCGTGAGCATGGGCGACTGCCAGGGGCGGATGTGCGTCGGCTACTGCAGCGACCGCCTGCGCCAGGCCACCGGACGCAAGGACGTGGGCTGGATTCGCCCGCGCTTCCCGCTGGACCCGATTCCGTTTTCCGCCTTTGCCGCACCCGACCAGGAGGTCCCCGAACATGAGTAAGTACTACGACGTGGTGATCGCCGGTGGCGGCGTGATTGGGGCGTCCTGCGCCTACCAGCTGTCCAAGCGCAAGAACCTCAAGGTGGCGCTGATCGACGCCAAGCGTCCGGGCAACGCCAGTCGTGCCTCGGCCGGCGGCCTGTGGGCCATCGGCGAGTCGGTGGGCCTGGGCTGCGGGGTGATCTTCTTTCGCATGATGTCGGCCAACCGCAAGCGCGAGGCCCAGGGCTCGGCGGTGGTGGTGGATTCCAGCACCCCGCATATCCTGCCGCAGTCGTTCTTCGACTTCGCCCTGCAGTCCAACGAGATCTACCCGCGCCTGCACCGCGAGCTGATCGGCCTGCACGGCATGGACTTCAAGTTCGAACAGACCGGGCTCAAGTTCGTCATCTATGACGATGAAGACCGGCTGTACGCCGAGCACATTGTCGGTTGCATCCCGCACCTGTCCGATCAGGTGCGCTGGCTCGACCAGGCGGCCCTGCGCGCCGCGGAACCCAATGTCAGCCACGAAGCCCAGGGCGCCCTGGAGTTCCTCTGCGATCACCAGGTCAACCCGTTCCGCCTGACCGATGCCTACACCGAAGGTGCACGGCAGAACGGGGTGGATGTGTACTTCAACACCAACGTCACCGGCGTCCTGCACCACGGCAACCGGGTCAGCGGGGTGCAGACCGCCGAGGCCGGGCTGTTCCATTGCTCGACCCTGATCAACGCCGCCGGTGCCTGGGCCGCCGAGCTGAGCCTGCAGGCCACCGGGGTGGAGATTCCGGTGAAGCCGGTGAAGGGCCAGATCCTCCTCACCGAGCGCATGCCCAAGCTGCTCAATGGCTGCCTGACCACCAGCGACTGCTACATGGCGCAGAAGGACAACGGCGAGATCCTGATTGGCAGCACCACCGAGGACAAGGGCTTCGACGTCAGCACCACCTACCCGGAAATCAACGGTCTGGTGCAGGGGGCGGTGCGCTGCATTCCCGAGCTGGCCCAGGTCAACCTCAAGCGCTGCTGGGCCGGCCTGCGCCCGGGCTCGCCGGATGAACTGCCGATTCTTGGGCCGATGGACGGGGTCGAGGGCTACCTCAATGCCTGCGGGCACTTCCGCACCGGCATCCTGACGTCGGCGATCACCGGCGTGCTGCTGGACAAACTGGTGAACGACGAAACCCTGCCGCTGGACATCACCCCGTTCCTGGCCCGGCGTTTCGCCACCGCCCCGGTGAAAAAACAGCCCGAGCCGGCCTGACAGATCCCCACGAGGATCTGTTGGACTTGCGTAGGAGCTGGCTTGCCAGCGAAAGCGTTTCCAGGAGCGCTGCACGGCTCGCGGGCCTCTTCGCCGGCAAGCCGGCTCCTACGGTCGGCAGGGTCTGTTGGACTTGCGTAGGAGCTGGCTTGCCAGCGAAAGCGTTTCCAGGAGCGCTGCACGGCTCAGGGGGCTCTTCGCCAGCAAGCCGGCTCCTACGGTCTGCAGGATCTGTTGGACTTGCGTAGGAGCTGGCTTGCCAGCGAAAGCGTTTCCAGGAGCGCTGCAGGGCTCGCGGGCCTCTTCGCCGGCAAGCCGGCTCCTACGGTCGGCAGGGTCTGTTGGACTTGCGTAGGAGCTGGCTTGCCAGCGAAAGCGTGTCCAGGAGCGCTGCACGGCTCAGGGGGCTCTTCACCAGCAAGCCGGCTACGGTGATGGCGCTGTGTGGGTCAGGTGGCGGGGGTGTCGAGGAACACCGGCAGCTGTTCGGCGTATTCGGCAAAACTGCGCACCGCCGGGAACTGCTCGGGGCCGAACTGGTCCGCCAGCATCATCTGGCTGAAACTCCAGGCCACCGCCAGGCTGATGCCGGCCTGGCTCAGGGTTCCATCCCGGGGCAGCGGCTGCTTCTGCAACTCGTGCTCCAACTCGGCATAGGCGGCCTGCAATTGGCCGCCGATCCGCTCCAGCCAGGGGCCGTGCTGTTTCTCCGCCGGACGCAGCTTTCGTTCGTAGACGATCTGCACCGACTTCTCACAGGCCGCCAGGGCCAGGCCGATCAGGCGCAACTCATGCAAACGCTCCGGCAGGGTCGCGGGCATCAGGCTCCTTTGCGGGCCGGCCAGGGTTTCCAGGTAGTCGAGGATCAGGCTCGAATCCATCAGCACTTCACCCCCGTCGCAGACCAGGCTTGGCGCCTTGACCACCGGGTTGATGGCCTTGAACTGCTCGAAGGTGCTGAACACCGAGATCGAGTGGTGCTCGAAGGGCAGGCCCATGCATTTGAGGCTGATGGCGACGCGGCGCACATAGGGTGAATCGAGCATTCCAATGAGTTTCATCACGTATTTCCTTGTCTTGCACGGCGCAACGGATGGGAACGGCGCGGCTAATGTAGCGGCATTGAATCGGCCTTGCCCAGCTCCTTGTCATGGCTCGGCAGCGGCTACGGGCCAATGCCGATCGGGGATAGGTGTAGCCGCTGCCGCAGGCTGCGAACGGCACGAAGGGCCGCGGTGCCTTTGAGGCCGCTGCGAGTTTGGCTGGCGATCGTCAAGCAAGGTCCTGCGGACCTTTTCGCAGCTTCGCCGTGGCTCAGCAGCGGCTACAGGCAATGCCGATCGGGGTTGTGTAGCCGCTGCCGCAGGCTGCGAACGGCTCCGCAGGAGACGCGGGGATCTTGAGGCCGGCCAAGATCGGCGGGCGATCGTCAGGCAAGGTCCTGCGGACCTTTGCGCAGCTTCGCGGGCTCAGCAGCGGCTACAGGCCAATGCCGATCGGGAGGGTGTGTAGCCGCTGCCGCAGGCTGCGAACGGCACGAAGGGCCGCAGCGTTCTTGAGGCCGCTGCGAGTTTGGCGGGCGATCGTCAGGCAAGGTCCTGCGGACCTTTGCGCAGCTTCGCGGGCTCAGAGCGGCTACAGCCAGGCAGGTAATCGGCGACCGGCAGGTTGCGCGTCGCGTTACCACAGGTGCTAGGGCTGCCGTGGTCGCAGGCACCACCAGACCAGGCCCAGGGCGAGGCTGGACAGGCCGGTCAGGGCCTGCAGCGAGCCGGCCGGGTGGTTCGCCAGCAGGCTGGCAAGCAAGCCGCAGCCGGCGGTCAGGGCCATCTGGATAAAGAAGAACAGCCCCGAAGCGGTGCCCGCCACCGCCGCATAGGGTTGCAGGATCGCCAGCTGGCAGGCGGGTATCGCCAGGCCCACCGAGAACATCAGCGGCAGCATCGGCAGGACGATCGCCCACAGGCTGTCGGGCCACAGGCTGCGAGCGAACAGCAACAGGCCGGCGCCCGCCAGGTTCAACAGGCAGGCCCGGGCTATCAGACGGTCGGCGCCGTGGCGCGCGCCCAGGCGCTGGAACAGCCGCGAACCCAGCAGGTAGCCGGCCACGGTGGCGGCGAATACCAGGGCGTAGGCCGTGGGTGACAGCCCCAGCTGGCGCTGCAACAGTGCCGACGATTGCAGGATGAAAGGGAAATAGGTGCAGTACAGGCAGCCGATGGCCAGGGAATAGCGCATGAAATAGCGCTCGCCCAGCAGGCGCAGGTACAGGCGCGGCAGGTGTTTGCCAGGCACCGGGGCGAGCTGCGCCGGGCGGGTTTCGGCAAGCCGTTTGTACATCAGCAGCCAGGCCGCCGCGGCCACCAGGCTCAGGCACAGGAACAGCCCGCGCCAGCCCAGCAGGTGGTCGATCAGGCTGCCCAGCGGCGGCGCCAGCATCGGCGACAGGGCAATGCCCATGGACAGCAGCCCGAGCAGGCGCGGCTGCTCTTCGGGGGCGCAGCGGTCGCGGACCATGACCCGGCCGATCAGGGTGCCGCAGCAACCGCCCAACGCCTGCAGCAGGCGGGCGACCATCAGCACCTCGACGCTGGCGGCGAGCATGCAGGCCAGGCTGGCCAGCAGGAACAGCGCGGTGCCCGCCAGCAGCACCGGGCGCCGGCCATAACGGTCGCACAGCGGCCCGCCCAGCAGCATCGACAGGGCGTAGCCGAGCATGTACAGGCTCAGGGTCAGTTGCAGTTGCGCATCGCTGGCCCGCAGTTGGTCGGCCATGGCCGGCAGCGCCGGCAGGTACAGGTCGATGCTGATCCGCGGCAGGCAGACCACCACCAGCAGCAACAGGGTCCAGAGCCAGGGGGCGAGGGGGCGTGCAACAGCAATGGAGCGGGGCGGGGCGTCGGCAAGCGGGGGCATGGCGGGCTCGGGGCAAGTGGGTACGGCGCTGAAATTAAGGTCTTTATGGTTTAATGCCGAGCACCGTTTAGAGCCCATTCGACTGGACCACTATGAGCCGTGGAAAACACCCCGTGCCCCTCGACCTGCCGCTGCCCATGGAGGGCGCTCAGGGCAAGCAGGACAGTGCCTACGCCGCGTTACGCCAGGCGATCCTGGAAAAACGCCTGCCGGCCGGCTGCCGCTTGCCCTCCACGCGCACCCTGGCCCAGCGCTGGGGCCTGTCCCGGGGCACCCTGGAAGTGGTTTTCGACCGCCTGCGCAGCGAAGGCTACGTGAGCCGCGCCAGCGGTTCCGGGACCCGGGTCTGCGCGGTGGTGCCGGATCTTTACCTGAGCGCCCCGGCGGCGGTTGCCGCGCCCGCCGCCGGTGACCTTGAACCGCCGTACCCGCCGCTGGGCGTGCGTGCCGGCCAGCCCTTTGTTGCGCGGCTGGCCGACCCGGCGCTGTTTCCCCTGCCGCACTGGACCCGCTCCCTGACCCGGGCCCTGGGCAGTGCCTCGGCGCAGTCGCTGTGCGACGCCGACCCCGGCGGGCTGCCGGCGCTGCGCCAGCAGATCGCCGAGTACCTGGGGCAGCACCGGGGCATCGTCTGCCATGCCGGGCAAGTGATGATCACCACCGGCATCCGCCATGGCCTCGACCTGCTGGCCCGCAGCCTGCTGCGCCCGGGTGACAAGGTGTGCCTGGAAGACCCCGGCTACCTCTCGGCCAAGGATCTGTTTGCCCTGGCCGGGGCGCGCCTGGTGCCGATCCCGCTGCAGGAGGAGGGCATCGACACCGCGCGCCTGCAAGAGCACCGCGATGCACGCCTGGTCTACGTGACCCCGGCTCACCAGGCGCCCCTGGGCATGACCCTGCCGGTGTCGCGGCGCCTGGCCCTGCTGGAATGGGCGCGGCACAGCCAGGCCTGGGTGGTGGAGGATGACTACGACAGCGAGTTCAACTACCAGAGCGCGCCGCTGGCGGCCCTCAAGTCGCTGGACCGGGACGACCGGGTGATCTATTGCGGCAGCTTCAACAAGACCCTGTTCGCCGGCTTGCGGGTGGGCTTCATGCTGCTGCCCGACAGCCTGCGCCCGCGCTTGTTGGCGACCTTGCAGAGCACCGGGCGCTCGGTCGGGGTGATCGAGCAGATGGCCCTGGCCGACTACATCGCCAGCGGCGCCTTCCTGCGTAACCTGCGGGCGGCGCGTCAGGCCTATCAGGAACGCCGCGACCTGCTGCTGGCGATCCTCGCTCGGGAGGCGCCGGGCTGCTACCGCATCAGCGGCCAGCAGGCCGGGCTGCACCTGCTCCTGGAGCTGCCATCGGGCAGCGACGAGACGCGCTTTCGCCAGCGCGCCGCCGAGCAGGGCCTGCTGCTGCAGGGGCTGGCCGAGCACTGTCAGGTGGCGCGCCGGCCGGCGGCGGTGATCATCGGCTACGCGGCCCTGAGCCTGGCGCAGATCCGTTTCAGCGGATCGCGGCTGGCGGCGCTGCTGGTGGCCGCGGCGCGGCAAGCGCAAGAACAAGTGCAAGCGCGCTGAGCCTGGGCTGTCATCTGCCTGTCATGTGGCTCGGGCATCCTCGGCGCCCCGGCCTTCGGCCTTTGTGGATTACACGGACGTCATGATCATTGTCACCGCCGGCGCGGCCTATCTGGATATCGACGCCTACGCCGGTTGCATCGCCTACGCCGAACTGCTCAATCTCAGCGGGCGCCCGGCCCGGGCCCTGAGCAGCGCGCCGCTCAACGAGAGCATTCCCCAAGGCTTCAGAGACCGCCTCAAGGGCCTGGACAGCCACGTCCCCGAGGGCGCCGACCAGTTCGTGCTGGTGGACATTTCCAACCACCTGCACCTGGACCCGCTGGTGGACCTCGCGCGGGTGGTGGAGGTCATCGACCATCACCCGGGGTTCGAGGCGTTCTGGGACGAGCGCCTGGGCAAATACGCGGATATCCGCCCGATCGGCGCCGCCTGCACTCAGGTCTATGAGCGCTGGCGCGACGCCGGCCTGCTGCCGCGGATCAGCCGCGACAGTGCGCAACTGCTGGCGGCGGGCATCCTCGACAACACCCTGAACTTCAGCGGCGGCAGCTGTACTGCGGCCGACCGCCAGGCCTATGCCGCCCTGGCCGCCCATGCCGGCCTGGGGCCCCAGTGGCCCGAAGCGTATTTCCAGCAATGCCAGCAGCAGATCGAAGCGCAGTTGCCCCAGGCCCTGCTCAAGGATTTGAAGGTGCTTGAAGCGTCCAGCAACCTGCCGCGGCGCTTTGCCCAGCTGACCCTGTGGAATGGCGAGGACCTGCTGGCACGCCAGCGCAGCCTGATCGAGCAGGTGCTGGGGCAGTGGGGCGATGATTGGCTGCTGAACCTGATCAGCCTCAGCGAAGGCAAAAGCTACCTGCTGACCGGCAGCCCGGGCAGTGCCCGCAAGCTTGAGCGGTTGCTAGAGTGCAGCGCCCAGGACGGCGTGCATTGCCTGGCCCGGCCGATCCTGCGCAAGGAGCTGCTGCGCAAGGGCCTGGCTTTGCAGGCGGTGTCCTGAATCAACGGAGCAGGCCATGGACCTTGAACAACGCTTGCAGCAGGTGAATGACGAGCAGAGCTTCCTCGACTTCGTCCAGACGCTGCTTGACGACCGCCGTCAGTTGCAGCACCGCGACAGTTGGCAGAATCATTCCATCGAGGACTTTCTCGATGGCGCCCAGGCCTGGGCCGAAGCCACCGGCATGGGCGCCACCCAGGGGTTGGCGCAGGCCTCGCCCTGGCGGCGTTTCGCGGTGTTCCTGTACTGCGGCAAGATCTACGAGTAGGGCCGCTGGGGCGGTTGCTGCCGGTGGTTGGCAGGCGACTATGCTGAGCTTCTAGGGCGTCGACAACGGCGCGGGAGGTCGGTCATGGGTCAGGACAGAACCGCGCTGGTGCTTTCCGGGGGCGGCAGCCTCGGGGCGGTCCAGGTCGGCATGCTGCAAGCCCTGGTGGAGCTGGGGCTGGAGTTCGATCTGGTGGTGGGGGCCTCGGTGGGCGCCATCAATGGCGCCTACTTCGCCGCGCGGCCCGATGCCCGGGGCGTGGCCGAGCTGGCGGACTTCTGGCGCGGCTTGCGCAAGGGCGACGTGTTTCCGTTTTCCTGGTTCGACAGCATGTTGGGCCTGCTACGCCATCGCGGCTGCCTGCTGCCGTCCACGGCCCTGTCTCGGCTGGTGCGTCGGGCGTTGCCGGTCGCGCGTATCGAAGACAGCCAGCTGGCGCTGCATATCGTCACCACCAACCTGCTGACGGGGGCCCAGGAAGTGCTCTCCAGTGGCGACACCGAGCAGGCGCTGCTGGCCAGCGCGGCAATTCCCCTGGTGTTTCCCTGGGTGCGCATCGGCGACAAGCTGCTGGTGGATGGCGGGGTCGCGAGCAATACGCCGATTGCCGCCGCGGTGGGCCTGGGGGCCACTCGGGTGATTGTCCTGCCCACCGGTTTCGGTTGCGCCTGCCCGGCGCCGCCGTCGGGGATGCTGGCCCTGGCCCTGCACACCTTGAACCTGTTGAGCATGCGCCAGCTGGTGCGCGACATCGAACTCTATGCGCCGCGGGTGGCGATCCATGTGGTCGACCCCCTGTGCCCGCTGGGGGTATCGGTGTTCGACTTCAACCAGACCGACGCGCTGCTGCAGCGGGCGTATCGCCAGACCCTGGGCTGGGTCGAGCAGGGCGGCCTGCAACGCCGGGGCGTGCCCGATGCCCTGCAGGCCCATAGCCATGGGCCGGCTTCGGGCTAGTCGTCGAAGCCGCCCTGTTCGTGAATCTCGTCCATCTTCAGTTCCAGGCGATAGGCCACGGCGATGAACAGCGCCTGGCACAGGCACAGGGTGGCGCTCAGCGAGCGGAAGGCGAAGGAGCTGCCTTCGTTGACCAGCAGCACGCTGTTGGCGCGCTTGGCCAGGGGTGACAGGGTGCTGTCGGTGATGATCAGGGTCTGGGCCTGGTTGTGCTGGGCAATGCGCAGGCAGTGCTGGGTTTCCTTGGCGTAGGGGGTGAAGCTGATGGCGATCACCAGGTCGTTGGGACGGATGCTGCGCATCTGCTCGCGGTAGCTGCCGCCCAGGCCCGACACCAGGTGGATGCGCTTGTTGGTGTGCTGCAGGTTGTACACCAGGTAGTCGGCCACGGCGAAGGAGCGGCGCACTCCCACCACGTAGATGTTGTCGGCATTGACCACCAGCTCCACCGCCTGCTCGAAGGCCGCGTCGTCCAGCTCCAGGCCCAGGCGCTCGATTCCCGAGAGCGTGGCGTTGACGCACTCCCGGGCCAGATCGCCGCCGCTGGCCTTCTGCGACTTGTTGGCGATCATGCTGCGGATGCGCTGCTGGTAGTTCTGCACCGGCGTGGCCTTGTGGGTGTAGGCCTCGCGAAACAGCGCCTGCATTTCACTGAAGCCGCTGAAACCGAAACGCTGGGAAAAGCGCACGATGGCCGAAGGATGGACCTCGCACTCCCGGGCAATGTCGCTGATGCGGTCGACCATGATCCGGTCGCTCTGCTGGCTCATGTAGCTGGCAATGCGCTTGAGCTGGCGGGGCAGGCTCTCGTATTCCTCGGTGATCAGTTGCAGCAGGCGCTCGGCATTGATCGGGGGGCTGACGAGGTCGCTCTCGGGCGTGCTCTCGGCCAGGGCCGGCTGATCGGTGCGGGACATAGAAAATCCTTCTGGCGTGTACTGATGGGCAGGCTGGAGAGCCGTCCCCTGACAATAGGTGGGCAGCCGGCAGTCTACAGGGTAGGGCCCCATAAAATCTTCGGGCCGGTGCCGGCCGGGGCTTTGCTGAAACGATGCAGGGCGTCTGGCTCAGGCTTGAAAAAGTTTAATGGAAAATATATTCCATGTAAAAAATATATAGAAAAAATATTGATTGAGGTCCGGAGACGTTTTAGTCTGCATCCACCAAGAGTGTTCGGCGACCGGTCACGGCGGCGAGCGCAGGCTGATAAAAATAACAGGAGCCAGCATGGGCCAGACTCGTTTTGCCAGTGGGCGTCAATTGGATCTGATCTGCCTCGGACGCCTGGGCGTCGACCTTTATGCGCAGCAGGTCGGGGCGCGGTTGGAGGACGTCAGCAGCTTTGCCAAGTACCTGGGCGGCTCGTCGGCGAACATCGCCTTCGGCACCGCGCGCCTGGGCCTCAAGTCGGCGATGCTGAGCCGGGTCGGCGACGATCACATGGGGCGCTTCCTGCTGGAGTCGCTGGCGCGCGAAGGCTGCGACGTCAGCGCGGTCAAGGTCGATCCGCAGCGCCTCACAGCCCTGGTCCTGCTGGGCCTCAAGGACCGCGAAACCTTCCCCCTGGTGTTCTACCGCGAGAACTGCGCGGACATGGCGCTGTGCGCCGCCGACATCGACGAAACCTTCATTGCCTCCAGCAAGGCCCTGCTGATCACCGGCACCCATTTCTCCACCGACGGCGTCTACCAGGCCAGCCTCCAGGCCCTGGACTACGCCGAGAAGCACGGGGTCCGGCGGGTCCTGGACATCGACTACCGGCCGGTGCTTTGGGGCCTGGCGGGCAAGGCCGACGGCGAGACCCGGTTCGTTGCCGACCAGCAGGTCAGCCAGCATGTGCAGGGCATCCTGGGGCGTTTCGACCTGATCGTCGGCACCGAGGAGGAGTTCCTGATTGCCGGTGGCAGCGACGACCTGCTGACGGCCCTGCGCACCGTGCGCTCCCTGAGCGCCGCGACCCTGGTGGTCAAGCTCGGCCCGCAAGGCTGCACGGTGATCCACGGCGAGATTCCGCCGCGCCTGGAGGACGGGGCGATCTATCCCGGTGTGCGGGTGGAGGTGCTCAACGTGTTGGGCGCCGGCGATGCCTTCATGTCCGGTTTCCTCAGTGGCTGGCTGGAAGAGGCCAGCGATGAGCGCTGCTGCCAGTTGGCCAACGCCTGCGGCGGCCTGGTGGTGTCGCGCCATGCCTGCGCCCCGGCGATGCCGACCCGGGCCGAACTGGACTACCTGTTCAGCAGCCCGGTGCCGATTACCCGTCCCGACCAGGATTCGGTCCTGCAACGCCTGCATCAGGTCAGCGTGCCGCGCAAGGCCTGGAAGCAATTGTTCGTCTTCGCCTTCGACCACCGTGGGCAACTGGTGGAACTGGCGCAGCACAGCGGTCGCGAGCTCAAGGCCATCGCTCAGCTCAAGCAGCTCTTCATAGAGGCGGTGCAACGGGTCGAAGCCGACCTGCGGCGCCGGGGCATCGAGGCCGATGTCGGCCTGCTGGCCGACCAGCGTTTTGGCCAGGAGGCGCTGAACGCCGCCACCGGGCGCGGCTGGTGGGTGGCACGGCCGGTGGAAGTCCAGGGCTCGCGGCCCCTGGCCTTCGAGCACGGGCGCTCGGTGGGCAGCAACCTGATCGCCTGGCCCCAGGAGCAGATCATCAAGTGCCTGGTGCAATTTCACCCGGACGACGAACCCCTGCTGCGCCTGGAGCAGGAAGCGCAGATCCGTGGGCTGTACCAGGCGTCCCAGGTCAGCGGGCATGAACTGCTGCTGGAAATCATCCCGCCCAAGGACCTGCCCGGCGCCCATCCCGAGGTGCTCTACCGCAGCCTCAAGCGCCTGTACAACCTGGGTATCTACCCCGCGTGGTGGAAGATCGAGGCGCAGTCGGCCGAAGAATGGAAAAAGCTCGACGAGCTGATCCAGGAACGCGACCCGTATTGCCGTGGCGTGGTGCTGCTGGGCCTGAATGCCTCGGCCGAGGCCCTCGCCGAGGGCTTTCGCCAAGCCGCCGACAGCCGCACCTGCCGCGGGTTTGCCGTGGGCCGCACGATCTTCCAGGAGCCCAGCCGTGCGTGGCTGGCGGGGGAGATCGACGACGCCACCCTGATCCACCAAGTGCAGGGCACCTTCGAACAACTGATCAACGCCTGGCGCAGCGCCCGCTCACTTTAGCAGCCGGCTTGCCGGCGAAGAGGGTCTTGAGCCTGGTGCCAGGCTCGCCGGAGCCTTCGCTGGCAAGCCAGCTCTTACGAGTGCGAGGCCGTACTCCACGCTTTCATGAACAACAACAAAAGGTGCAGCCATGCCCGCGATCCGAATTGGCATCAACCCGATCTCCTGGAGCAACGACGACCTGCCGGCCCTGGGTGGTGAAACGCCCCTGAGCACCGCACTCAGCGAAGGCCGCGACATCGGTTACCAAGGCTTTGAACTCAACGGCAAATTCCCCAAGGACGCCCAGGGCGTGGCCGCGGTGTTGCGCCCCTATGATCTGGCGCTGGTGTCGGGCTGGTATTCCGGGCGCCTGGCCCGGCGCTCGGCGGCCGAGGAAATCGACGCCATCGCCGGCCACGTCGAGCTGCTCAAGCACAACGGCGCCTCGGTGCTGGTCTACGGCGAAGTGGCCGACTCGATCCAGGGCTCGCCGGTGCGTCTGGTCGAGCGCCCGCGCTTCCACAGCGCCCAGGCCTGGCAGGACTACGCCGACAAACTCACGACGCTGGCGCGTTTCACCCTGTCCCAGGGCGTGCGCCTGGCTTATCACCACCACATGGGCGCCTATGTCGAATCGCCGGCGGACATCGACCAGCTGATGCGCCTGAGCGGCGAGGAAGTCGGCCTGCTGTTCGATTCGGGCCATTGCTACATGGGCGGCGGCGAGCCCCTTGAGGTGCTGCGCAAGCATGTGCGCCGGGTCTGCCACGTGCATTTCAAGGACGTGCGCAAAGCGGTGGTGCAACTGGCGCGCAACAACCTGTGGAGCTTTCCGGACTGCATCGTCAACGGCACCTTCACCGTGCCCGGCGATGGCGACATCGACTTCGCCGCCTTGCTCGACGTGCTGCTGCAGGCGGGCTACCAAGGCTGGCTGGTGGTGGAAGCCGAGCAGGACCCGGCCGTGGCGCCGAGCTACGTCTACGCGAAAAAAGGCTATGACACCCTGCGGGCGCTGCTGGACGCCGCAGTGCCATCTACGAGGACAGGCCAATGAATCTGCTGGTTAAAAGCGCGACCCAGGGCCGGACCCTGGTCCAGCTGCCGGAGGGCGCCCTGGCGTACGTGGGGTTCAGTGCCTACCGCCTGAGCCTGGGGGACAGCCTGCCGCTCAGGGCCGGAGACCAGGAGCTGTGCCTGGTGCTGCTCAGCGGCCGCATCGACGTGCAGGGCGAGTCGCCCCAGGGCGCCTTCCAGTGGTCCAACCTGGGCGACCGGCAATCGGTGTTCGAGGACAAGTCGCCCTTTGCCGTCTATCTGCCGCCGGGCAGCCAGGCCCGGGTCAGCGCCTTGAGCGACGTGCAGATCGCGGTCTGCGCCGCCCCGGGCGCCCTTGAGGGCAGCCCCGGCCCGCGGCTGATTCGCCCTGAGCAGTGCAAGCGCAGCGTGCGCGGCAAGGGCGCCAATACCCGCTATGTGTGCGACATCCTGCCCGACAGCGAGCCGGCCCATTCCCTGCTGGTGGTGGAGGTGCGCACACCGTCCGGGCATTCCTCCAGCTACCCGCCGCACAAGCACGACACCGATGACCTGCCGCACCAGAGCTTTCTGGAGGAAACCTATTACCACCAGGTCAACCCGCCCCAGGGCTTCGTGTTCCAGCGGGTCTACACCGACGACCGCAGCATTGACCAGGCCATGGCCGTGGAAAACAACGATCTGGTGGTGGTGCCCAAGGGCTATCACCCGGTCAGCGTGCCTTACGGCTACGAGTCCTATTACCTGAACGTCATGGCCGGGCCCAAGCGGGTCTGGCAGTTCCATAACGACCCGCAGCACAGCTGGCTGCTGGATCTGTAAGCCGCTCGAACCTTGAGCCTCGACCGAACCCATCACGGAGAACAAGAACAATGAGCGACACCCCGGTAATCGGCCATTACATCGACGGCCAGGTGCAGGACGCCGGCGAGCGTTTCAGCCCGGTGTTCAACCCGGCCACGGGCGCGGTCCAGGCCCGCGTGGCGCTGGCCGCCCAGCAGACCGTGGACGCGGCGGTGGCGTCGGCGCTGAAGGCGTTCCCGGCCTGGTCCGAACAGTCCTCCCTGCGCCGTGCGCGGGTGATGTTCAAGTTCAAGGAACTGCTGGATCGGCACCACCAGGAGCTGGCGCAGATCATCACCCGCGAGCACGGCAAGGTGCTGGCCGACGCCATGGGCGAAGTGACCCGCGGCATCGAGATCGTCGAGTACGCCTGTGGCGCACCGAGCCTGCTGAAAACCGATTTCAGCGACAACATCGGCGGCGGCATCGACAACTGGAACCTGCGCCAGCCCCTGGGTGTGTGCGCCGGGGTGACGCCGTTCAACTTCCCGGTGATGGTGCCGCTGTGGATGATCCCCCTCGCCCTGATCGCCGGTAACTGCTTCATCCTCAAGCCGTCCGAGCGCGACCCGTCCGCCAGCCTGCTGCTGGCGCGCCTGTTGACCGAAGCCGGCTTGCCCGAAGGGGTGTTCAACGTGGTCCAGGGCGACAAGAGCGCGGTGGACGGCTTGCTCCAGCACCCGGACATCGAGGCGATTTCCTTTGTCGGTTCGACGCCGATTGCCGAGTACATCCACCAGCAGGCCAGCGCCCGAGGCAAACGCGTGCAGGCCCTGGGTGGGGCCAAGAACCACATGATCGTGATGCCTGACGCCGACCTGGAGCAGGCCGCCGACGCGCTGATCGGCGCGGCCTACGGCTCGGCCGGCGAGCGCTGCATGGCCATCTCCATCGCCGTGGCGGTGGGCGAGGTGGCCGACGAATTGATCGCCAGGCTGCTGCCGCGCATCGACCAGCTCAAGGTCGGCAACGGCTTGCAGGGCGACAGCGACATGGGGCCGCTGGTGACCGCCGAGCACAAGGCCCGGGTTGAAGGCTTTATCGACCAGGGCGTGGCCCAGGGCGCACAGCTGCTGGTGGACGGACGCGGCTTCAAGGTGCCGGGGGCGGAGCAGGGCTTTTTTGTCGGCGCCACCCTGTTCGACCAGGTCACTCCCGAAATGAGCATCTACCAGCAGGAAATCTTCGGGCCGGTGCTGGGCATTGTGCGGGTGCCCGACTTTGCCAGCGCGGTGGCGCTGATCAACGCCCATGAATTCGGCAACGGCGTGTCCTGCTTCACCCGCGACGGCGGCGTGGCCCGGGCCTTTGCC
Organism: Pseudomonas sp. Os17; assembly: GCF_001547895.1. Taxonomy (NCBI): domain Bacteria; kingdom Pseudomonadati; phylum Pseudomonadota; class Gammaproteobacteria; order Pseudomonadales; family Pseudomonadaceae; genus Pseudomonas; species Pseudomonas sp. Os17. Next base: position 2,834,705 of record NZ_AP014627.1, read on the forward strand.
CGCAGCATCAAGGTCGGCATGGTGGGCATCAACGTGCCGATTCCGGTGCCCATGGCCTGGCATTCCTTCGGTGGCTGGAAGCGTTCGCTGTTCGGCGATCACCATGCCTACGGCGAGGAAGGCCTGCGTTTCTACAGCCGCTACAAGAGCGTGATGCAGCGCTGGCCCGAGAGCATCGCCAAGGGCCCGGAATTCAGCATGCCGACCGCCAAGTAACTGCCTCGACGGTATGGATTTGGGAGAACAAGAAGAATGAGCCAGCCCCTGCGTTTCGCCCTGAATCGTATGGTTGCACCGGGTTTGTCACTGCCGCAGTTCATCGACCTGGCGCGCACGCTGAAGGTCGATGCCATTGAGATCCGCAATGACCTTGCGGGCGTGGAAATCGAGGACGGCACGCCGCCCGAACGGGTCCGCCAGTTGTGCGCGGCCCAGGGGCTCAAGGTGTTGTCGATCAACGCCCTGTACCCCTTCGATGTGTGGAACGACGAGCGTCGCCGGCAGGCCCTGAAACTGGCCGCCTATGCCCGTGCCTGCGGCGCCGAGGGGCTGGTGCTGTGCCCGCTCAATGACCCTGCCGACCCGCGCGGCGAGGCCCAGCGCAGCAGCGCGTTGCGCACGGCCCTGAGCGAACTGGCGCCGATCCTGCGGGAGCACGGCCTGCTGGGGTTGATCGAGCCCCTGGGCTTTGAGGAATGCGCGCTGCGCCACAAGCGCACGGCGGTGGAGGCGATCCGCGCCATCGGCGGCCTGGATGTGTTGCGCCTGGTGCACGACACCTTCCACCACCACCTGGCCGGCGAGCATGAGTTCTTCCCCGAGCTGACCGGGCTGGTGCACATCTCCGGGGTCGAGGATCGCCAGGCGCCGCTCAACCGCATTCGCGACGGCCATCGGGTGCTGGTGGGCGAGGCGGACATCCTTGGCAATGCGGCGCAGATCGATACCTTGCGCAGCAATGGCTACAGCGGCTACCTGTCCTTCGAGCCCTTTGCCGAGAGCGTGCACGGGCTGGCGGACATCCAGCAGGCGATTGGGGCGAGCATGGCCCACCTGCAGCAATCCCTGACTTGACGCCGCCCTCATGTAGGAGCCGGCTTGCCGGCGAAGGGGCCCCACAGGGGGGCAAGTCTCGAAGGTGCTTTCGCTGGCAAGCCAGCTCCTACGGGAGTATTGGCAGGGCCGTTGGCTTCACATCATGAATAAGGTGCAAACCATGAGTACGACACGCTTGACCATGGCCCAGGCCCTGGTGAAATTCCTCGATAACCAATACGTCGAGGTGGATGGGGTCCAGAGCAAGTTCATCGCCGGGGTCTTCACCATTTTCGGCCACGGCAACGTGCTCGGCCTGGGCCAGGCCCTGGAGCAGGACAGTGGCGAGCTGCTGGTGCACCAGGGCCGCAACGAGCAGGGCATGGCCCACGCCGCCATCGGTTTCGCCAAGCAGCACCTGCGGCGCAAGATCTACGCCTGCACCTCCTCGGTGGGCCCCGGCGCGGCCAACATGCTGACCGCGGCGGCCACCGCCAGCGCCAACCGCATTCCGTTGCTGCTGCTGCCGGGGGACGTCTACGCCAGCCGCCAGCCGGACCCGGTGCTGCAGCAGATCGAGCAGTTCCATGACCTGAGCATCAGCACCAACGATGCCTTCAAGGCCGTGAGCCAATACTGGGACCGGATCAACCGCCCCGAGCAACTGATGAGCGCGGCGATCCACGCCATGCGCGTGCTCACCGACCCGGCGCAGACCGGCGCCGTGACCCTGGCATTGCCCCAGGACGTGCAGGGCGAAGCCTACGATTACCCGGACGCCTTTCTCGCCCGGCGGGTGCACCGCATCGACCGCCGCCCGGCCACCGAGGCCATGCTCAGCGATGCCCTGGCGCTGTTCGAGGGCAAGCGCAAGCCGCTGATCATCTGCGGCGGCGGGGTCAAGTACTCCGGGGCCAACCGGGCCTTGCAGGCCTTTGCCGAACGCTTCGGCATTCCCTTCGCGGAAACCCAGGCGGGCAAGAGCGCGGTGGTTTCCGAGCACCCGCTGAACGTTGGCGGGATCGGCGAAACCGGTTGCCTGGCGGCCAACCTGCTGGCCCGGGAAGCCGACCTGATCATTGGCGTCGGCACCCGCTACAGCGACTTCACCACCTCGTCGAAATGGCTGTTCCAGCACCCGGAGGTGCAATTTCTCAACCTCAATGTCTGCCCTGGCGACAGCCTGAAAATGGAGGGCGTGCAACTGCTGGCCGATGCCCAGGCCGGTTTGCAGGCCCTGGGCGAAACCCTGGGCCGCAGCGGTTACCGGGCAGCCTGGGGCGGGCAGATCGGCGAGGCCCGGGCGCAACTGGAGGCCGAGGTCGACCGGCTCTACCAGCTGCAATACCAGGACCAGGGCTTCGTGCCGGAAATCAACGACCACCTGGACCCGGCGGTGCTGCGCGAATTCATCGAACTGACCGGCTCCTGCCTGACCCAGAGCCGGGTGCTCGGGCTGCTCAACCAGGCCTTGCCCGAGGACGGCATCATCGTTGCCGCCGCCGGCAGCCTGCCCGGCGACCTGCAGCGCAGCTGGCGCAGCAGGGCGGTCAACAGCTACCACGTGGAATACGGCTATTCGTGCATGGGCTACGAGGTCAACGCGGCCCTGGGGGTCAAGCTTGCCGAGCCGGATCGCGAGGTGTACGCCCTGGTGGGCGACGGTTCCTACCTGATGCTGCATTCGGAACTGGTCACCTCGATCCAGGAGCGGCGCAAGATCAACGTGGTGCTGCTGGACAACATGACCTTCGGCTGCATCAACAACCTGCAGATGGGCCACGGCATGGACAGCTTCGGCACCGAGTTCCGCTACCGCAACCCTTCGAGCGGCAAGCTCGACGGCGGCTTTGTGCCGGTGGACTTCGCCATGAGCGCCGCGGCCTACGGCTGCAAGACCTACAAGGTCAGCAACGAGGAGCAGTTGCTGGCGGCCCTGGCCGATGCCCGGACCCAGACGGTATCGACCCTGATCGACATCAAGGTCCTGCCCAAGACCATGATCCACAGCTACCTGTCCTGGTGGCGGGTGGGCGTGGCCCAGGTGTCCACCAGCGCGCGCACCGATGCGGCGGCCAAGACCCTCAATGAACGCCTGGCCCAGGCCCGGCAGTACTGATCGCTCTGCAACGAACAACAACAGGAGTATCTGCATGTCTTTGAAACTTGGCGTTATCGGCACCGGGGCCATCGGCCAGGATCACATCCGTCGGTGCAGCCAGACCCTGCTGGGCAGCCAGGTGGTGGCGGTCACCGACATCAACCTGGCGTCGGCGGCCAAGGTGGTCAGCGACCTCAAACTCACTGCCGAGGTCTACCCGGACGGCCACGCGCTGATCAAGGCGGCGGACGTCGAGGCAGTGCTGGTCACCTCCTGGGGGCCGAGCCACGAGGAGTTCGTGCTGGCGGCGATTGCCGCGGGCAAGCCGGTGTTCTGTGAAAAGCCCCTGGCGGTGACCGCCGCCGGTTGCCGGCGCATCGTCGAGGCTGAAATCGCCCACGGCAAGCGCCTGGTGCAGGTGGGCTTCATGCGCCCCTACGATGCCGGCTACCAGGCCTTGAAGGCGGTGATCGACAGCGGGCAGATCGGCGAGCCGCTGATGCTGCACTGCGCCCACCGCAACCCGCGGGTGGGGGAGAACTACAAGACCGACATGGCCATCACTGACACCCTGATCCATGAGCTGGACGTGCTGCGCTGGCTGCTGGCCGACGACTATGTGTCGGTGCAGGTGGTGTTCCCGCGCAAGACCAGCAAGGCCCTGGCCCATTTGCGCGACCCGCAGATCGTGCTGCTGGAAACCGCCCGTGGCACGCGGATCGACGTCGAGGTCTTCGTCAACTGCCAGTACGGCTACGACATCCAGTGCGAAGTGGTGGGGGAGAGCGGCATCGCCAGATTGCCGGAGCCGTCCCAGGTGCAGTTGCGCAGCCAAGCCAAGCTGTCCAACGCCATCCTGATGGACTGGAAGGAGCGTTTTATCGCCGCCTATGACGTCGAGCTGCAGGCCTTTATCGACGGCGTGCGCGGCGGTCGGGTGGGCGGGCCTTCGGCCTGGGACGGCTTTGCTGCCGCCGTGGCGGCCGACGCCTGTATCGAAGCGCAGAACAGCGGCCAGATCGTCAAGATCGAGCTGCCAGAGCGTCCCGGCTTCTACGCCTGAGCTCCAGCCTTGCCGGCGAAGCAACCCTTGCAGGGCGCTTTCGCTGGCAAGCCGGCTGGCCGGCCAAGGAGGCCTTGCATCAAGCGCAGGTCTTGGGCGTGCAGCCGTCGTGCAGCAGCGGTTTTCCGGGGGGAAAACCGATTTAGAATAAAATTCTAAAATGAGTTGATATAGAAATTATTTTCCAATAAAGTCATTTCCAGGTTGCCGACTAGCTAGGTTGCAAACCCCTCGAACAGGCTTTGAGCGCGGTGTGCACCGACCCACAAAAACAAACAGGTACCGTCGATGAAAACCTTCAAATCCGCTGTCCTCGCTGTCGCTTCAGCGTTCCGCTTCTCCTCTGCGCCCGCCGCTGTGACCCCTCGGGCCCGCCGCTGCGCCATTGTCCTGACCTGCCTCGGCTTTCTCTGCGTAGAGCGCAACGGTGCGTTGCTGTGCTGCGTTCCCGGCGCGCCGGTGGTGCGCCTGCCGCTCTGAGTCGTTCTGCGCTTTATCCATAAAACCTACAAGAATGTGGAGAAAGACCTGTTATGAACACCAAGATCCGTTTTGCCTCGCTCGCGCTGTCGCTGCTGCTGACCAGCGGGGCGGCGCTGGCCGACATCAAGATCGGCGTGAGCATGTCGCAGTTCGATGACACCTGGCTGACCTACCTGCGCGAGTCGATGGACCAGAAAGCCAAGTCCCTGCCCGACGGGGTCAAGCTGCAGTTCGAGGACGCCCGCAGCGACGTGGTCAAGCAGTTGAGCCAGGTCGAGAACTTCATCAGCCAGAAAGTCGACGCCATCGTGGTCAACCCGGTGGACACCGCGGCCACCCGCAAAATCACCGAGGCCGCGGTCAAGGCCGGCATCCCCCTGGTGTACGTCAACCGTCGCCCGGATGACCTGAACCTGCCCAAGGGCGTGGTCACCGTGGCCTCCGACGACCTGGAGGCCGGCAAGATGCAGATGCAGTACCTGGCCGAAAAAATGGGCGGCAAGGGCGACATCGTGATCCTGCTGGGCGATCTGGCGAACAACTCCACCGCCAACCGCACCAAGGGGGTCAAGGAGGTGCTGACCCGCTACCCGGGGATCAAGGTCGATCAGGAACAGACCGGGGTCTGGCTGCGGGACAAGGGCATGACCCTGGTCAACGACTGGCTGACCCAGGGCCGCAAGTTCGATGCGGTGGTGTCCAACAACGATGAAATGGCCATTGGTGCCGCCATGGCGCTGAAGCAGGCCGGGGTCGAGAAGGGCAGTGTGCTGATCGCCGGGGTCGACGGCACCCCCGACGGCCTGCGTGCGGTGAAGAAGGGCGACCTGGCGATCTCGGTGTTCCAGGACGCCAAGGGCCAGGCGGACGGCTCCATCGATACGGCGGTGAAGATGATCAAGCATGAGCCGGTGGAGCCGGCCGTGTGGATTCCCTATCGCCTGATCACCCCGCAAAACATCGACCAGTTCAAGTAACGCCGCGCCTTTGCCAAGGGCTGTTACATCACAACAATAAAGTAGCGGGGCGGCCCCGGGCCGCCGCGCCGATGGAGTAGCTGATCATGTTCTCTTGCGCGACTGCCTCAAGCACCCCGCTGGCCGCCGTCCAGCCTGCCACCCCGGCGACCCAGGAGCCTTACCTGCTGGAGGTGATCAACGTCAGCAAGGGCTTTCCCGGTGTGGTGGCCCTGTCCGATGTGCAACTGCGGGTACGCCCGGGAACGGTGCTGGCGCTGATGGGCGAGAACGGCGCCGGCAAGTCGACCCTGATGAAGATCATCGCCGGCATCTATCAGCCGGATGCCGGTGAACTGCGCCTCAAGGGCCGGCCGGTGGTCTTCGACACGCCCCTGCAGGCCCTGCAATCGGGCATCGCCATGATCCACCAGGAACTCAACCTGATGCCGCACATGAGCATCGCCGAGAACATCTGGATCGGCCGCGAGCAGCTCAACGGCCTGCGCCTGATCGATCACCGCGAAATGCACCGCTGCACCGCCGCCTTGCTGGCGCGCCTGCGCATCGACCTGGACCCGGAGGAACAGGTGGGCAACCTGAGCATCGCCGAGCGGCAGATGGTGGAGATCGCCAAGGCGGTGTCCTACGACTCCGACGTGCTGATCATGGATGAGCCGACTTCGGCCATCACCGACAAGGAGGTGGCGCACCTGTTCTCGATCATTGCCGACCTCAAGGCCCAGGGTAAGGGCATCATCTACATCACCCACAAGATGAACGAAGTGTTCGCCATCGCCGATGAGGTGGCGGTGTTCCGCGATGGCGCCTACATCGGCCTGCAACGGGCCGACAGCCTGGACGGCGACAGCCTGATCTCGATGATGGTGGGGCGCGAGCTGAGCCAGCTGTTTCCCCAACGCGAGAAACCCATTGGCGACCTGCTGCTCAAGGTCCGCGACCTGCGCCTGGACGGGGTGTTCGACGGCGTGTCCTTCGACCTGCACGCCGGGGAGATCCTCGGCATCGCCGGGCTGATGGGCTCGGGCCGGACCAATGTCGCCGAAACCCTGTTCGGCATCACCCCCAGTGACGCCGGCGAGATTCACCTCGACGGCCAGCCCCTGCGCATCAGCGACCCGCACCGGGCGATCGAGAAGGGCTTTGCCCTGCTCACCGAGGATCGCAAGCTCAGCGGCCTGTTCCCCTGCCTGTCGGTCCTGGAAAACATGGAAGTGGCGGTACTGCCGCACTACGCCGGCGGCGGTTTTGTCCAGCAGAAGGCCCTGCGTGCCCTGTGCGAGGACATGTGCAGGAAGCTGCGGGTCAAGACCCCGTCCCTGGAGCAATGTATCGACACCTTGTCCGGGGGCAATCAGCAGAAGGCGCTGCTGGCGCGCTGGCTGATGACCAACCCGCGGATCCTGATTCTCGACGAGCCGACCCGGGGCATCGACGTCGGGGCCAAGGCCGAGATCTACCGCCTGATCGCCTTCCTCGCCAGCGAGGGCATGGCGGTGATCATGATTTCTTCGGAACTGCCGGAAGTCCTGGGCATGAGCGACCGGGTCATGGTCATGCACGAAGGTGAGCTGATGGGCATTCTCGACCGCAGCGAAGCGACCCAGGAACGGGTGATGCAACTGGCGTCCGGAATGTCGCTGGTGCACTGATTCTTCAATCGATGGCAACCGGCGGCGCGCTGAGGCGCCACGGTCAGGCGATAACAAAGGTGAGTGGTTATGAACGTGATGTCTGAAAACAAACCGGCCGTGGCGCCCGCCAGAGCGCGCCGGCGCTTTCCCACCGAACTGAGTATTTTTTTGGTGCTGATCGGCATCGGCCTGGTGTTCGAGCTGTTCGGCTGGATCGTTCGTGACCAGAGCTTCCTGCTGAACTCCCAGCGCCTGGTGCTGATGATCCTGCAGGTGTCGATCATCGGCCTGCTGGCCATCGGCGTGACCCAGGTGATCATCACCACCGGTATCGACCTGTCCTCGGGCTCGGTGCTGGCGCTGTCGGCGATGATCGCTGCCAGCCTGGCGCAGACCTCGGACTTTGCCCGGGCGGTGTTCCCGTCCCTGACCGACCTGCCGGTGTGGATACCCGTGGTGGCCGGGCTGGGGGTGGGCCTGCTGGCGGGGGCGATCAACGGCAGCATCATCGCCATCACCGGCATTCCGCCCTTTATCGCTACCCTCGGCATGATGGTGTCGGCCCGTGGCCTGGCCCGCTACTACACCGAAGGCCAGCCGGTGAGCATGCTCTCGGATTCCTACACCGCCATCGGTCACGGGGCCATGCCGGTGATCATCTTCCTGGTGGTGGCGGTGATCTTCCACATCGCCCTGCGCTACACCAAGTATGGCAAGTACACCTACGCCATCGGCGGCAACATGCAGGCGGCGCGCACCTCGGGAATCAACGTCAAGCGGCATCTGGTGATCGTCTACAGCATCGCCGGGCTGCTGGCCGGGCTGGCTGGGGTGGTGGCCTCGGCGCGGGCCGCCACCGGGCAGGCGGGGATGGGCATGTCCTACGAGCTGGACGCGATCGCCGCGGCGGTGATCGGCGGCACCAGCCTGGCCGGCGGGGTGGGGCGCATCACCGGTACGGTGATCGGTGCGCTGATCCTCGGGGTCATGGCCAGCGGCTTCACCTTTGTCGGCGTGGATGCCTACATCCAGGACATCATCAAGGGCCTGATCATCGTGGTGGCGGTGGTCATCGACCAGTACCGCAACAAGCGCAAGCTCAAGCGCTGATCCAGCGCCCGTTGTCGGCGCTGGCCGGCCAGCGCAGGTGCCCACACACCGATGCAACGCTTGCTGGCCTGTTCGCCGGCAAGCCGGCTCCTGCGGGGGGGAAGAAAGGAGGGGTAAAAAGCTTGAATCCGCCGTCCGGTACTGCCGTTTGTCTTCTAAAAGGGCGGTGCTTATGGAATTTTTTGTTATAAACACACTCCGATAAGCGCCAGCAAAGCCCGTGATTACGGGCTTTGTGCGCTTTGTCGGACAGATTCGCTGTCATTTCAGTTGCTGCGCCCTCAAACCGGCCTTAGACTGCCGCCCCTCGTAAATTGAGTGCCGGGTGGCGCTTGGAAGGTATGGCGCCTTTCTGATGACCTGACGGGTCAACCGGAAACAGTTTGAATTCGCCTTAATGCACGTATTTTTTATAGAGAAATCAATGACCAAGGAAAAGTTGCTGGCCATGCCGGCGGATGACTACATGAATGCCGAGCAGCACGCTTTTTTCAGCGACCTGTTGCAAGCCATGAAGGTGGAAACCCACGAGCGCATCGAACAGAACCGGATCGCCATTGAAAGCCTGGACACCCCGGCTGACCCGGCCGACGCCGCTTCCGTCGAAGAAGAGCGCACCTGGCTGGTCAACGCCATTGATCGCGATCAGCGCATGCTGCCGCAACTGGAGCAGGCCCTGGGCCGGATCAGTGACGACACCTTCGGCTGGTGCGACGACAGCGGCGAGCCCATTGGCCTCAAGCGCCTGCTGATCAGCCCGACCACCAAATACTGCATCGAAGCCCAAGAACGCCACGAGCAGATCGACAAGCATCAGCGTCAGGCTTAAAAGCAGCCGCAAGCTTGCAGCTTCAAGCCGCAAGCGTTTCAAGTGCATCCTTGCCTCCGGGTGCGCAGCCTAGCCAGCGCTGCGCACTGGGGCGCGAGCCAGCGCCCCCGCCACAATGTCCCAGCCTCCACTTCCCTTGATCTACTGCAACATCCGCCTCTGCAGACTCTGAATAATGCCTCGCACATGCCGCTTGCGGCTTGAAGCTTGCTGCTTGCCGCTGCTCTTCTTCCTACTAAGGGACCATGGTTAATGGCCTTATAGTGGCGTCTAATGCCGCAAACAATTAGAACGATGTGGGGTGATCAAGATGTCAAGAGATGGATCTCTAGCGGCGCCGGGCGCGCAGTCGCTGGCAACACCCGAAACCGCCGCCCGCTGGTGGCTTCCATCGTTGCAGAGTGCAGCGCTGATGGGCCTGTTCGCCGGCCAGGCCCTGGGCGACTGGCCGCTTTACCTGTGCCTGCCGCTGGCGGTGCTGGTGATCTGGATGCCCCGGCTGCGCTCGCGCAAGGCCTCCGAGGTGCCGGTGGCAACGGACAATGAGCTGTCGGCGCTGACCCGCGATCTGTCCTACAGCACCACCCATAACGCGCTGTCCGCAGCGGGCGTGGCCTATTCGGTGACCCAGTTGGCAGGCCGGCTGCAGTCCCAGCTCGATGCGGCGGCGCGCATCGTTGGCAATGCCGAGGTGATGATCAAGACCGAACAGGTCACCTCGCAGCTCAGCCAGCAGGCCCTGGGCGCCGCCAGCGAAGCCCACGCCAGCAGTGCCGAAGGGCGCACGGTGCTGGGCGAGTCCATCAGCCGCATGCACTCCCTGAGCCAGCGGGCCAACGGTAGCCGCGAGCTGATCGAGGCCTTGAGCCAGCGCAGCGAAGAGATCCAGCGGGTGACCCTGGTGATCCAGTCCATCGCCAGCCAGACCAATCTGCTGGCCCTCAACGCGGCCATCGAAGCGGCCCGGGCCGGCGAGCACGGGCGGGGCTTTGCCGTGGTCGCCGACGAGGTGCGCGGGCTGGCCGGACGTACCGCCACGGCCACCGACGAGGTCGGGGTGATGGTGGCCGATATCCAGCAGCGCACCAGCGATGTGGTGGAGCAGATCCGCCAGCTGTCCGACGACCTGAACCTGGGAGTGGAGCAGGTGGAACACACCGGTCGGCATCTGGACAACATCGCGCGGCTGGCAGCGGGAGTGGAGGAGCAGGTCAGCGAGATCGCCCGGGGCGCCGAAACCAATCGCGAACAGCTCGACAGCCTGTTTCACGCCGTGGAGCAGATGCGCAGCGACCTGGCCATCAGCGACCAGCAGACCCGCAGCCTGGCCGAGGCCGCGGTGCAGATGGAAGGGCAGGCGGAGACCATCAGCGAGCGTCTGGCGGCGGTGGGCCTGGACGACTACCACCAGCGTATCTACGACCTGGCCCGCGAGGGCGCGCGGCGCATCGCCGAGCAGTTCGAGACCGACCTGGCGCAGAACCGCATCAGCCTCGATGACTTGTTCGACCGCCATTATCAGTTGATCGCCAATACCCACCCACCCAAGTACCAGACCCGCTTCGACCGCTACACCGACCAGGTGCTGCCGCCGATCCAGGAATCCCTGCTGCCGCGCCACGACGGCCTGGTGTTCGCCATCGCCTGCACCCAGGAAGGCTACGTACCGACCCACAACAAGATTTTCTCCCAGCCGCTGACCGGCGATCCCCAGGTGGACAACCTGCACAACCGCAGCAAGCGCAAGTTCGCCGACCGCACCGGCATCCGTTGCGGCAGTCATCAGCAGCCGTTGTTGCTGCAGACCTACACCCGCGATACCGGCGAGCTGATGCATGACCTGTCGGTGCCGATCATGGTTCAGGGGCGGCATTGGGGCGGCCTGCGCCTGGGCTACAAACCCGAGCAGACAACCCCCCGGCGCACGTCTTGAGGGGCTGATTGTTACTCGTGGGGTAACGCTGCTGTGCAGATTGGGGCTGTTACACAGGCCAGGAAGTGATTAGTATCTCGACATCGTTAGGGAGCTAACTAATTCCGCGAGGTGCTCCATGCACAGCAAAGTCGATGTGGCAGTGATGATTGGCAGTGGCGTTCCCGCTTCGCTGCGGGCCCAGGGGCGCAAGGCGTGCTGGGTGGTGCTGGTCAATGGCGAGCAGCGAGGCACCGCGTTTGCCAGTCGGGCCGAGGCCGAGGAGTGCCGGCAGGCATGGCAGGCGCAACTGGCGGCGGTCCAGGGGGCGCGCCAGGGGTTCAGGCACTCGGCCTGAAGCTTGGCCGGGCGCCGGGGTTCGAGGCGGGGTCGTTGGGCTCCCGTCGCCGCCCTGAGCCTGGGCGGCGAGGGCGGCGGGTGGGTTCGCGCGAAGAGGGGGGATCAGGCGTTCAGGGCGCCCTGGTCAATGGCCAGCTTGAGGGCCTTGGCCGAGGCCTTGGCAGCGGCCAGGGCTTCTTCCGAGGTCTTGAACCAGCGGTCCCGTTCCACCTGGTGGAAGGTGATCTGAGTCAGTGGAGGTTTGGCGCGCATGGCAATCACGGCCTGGAATTCGCCTTCGACTTCTCTGCACTCGCCACGAATGAAAAACTCGCCAATATCTAGTTCGGTCACTTCTAGCCTTCCCTTGGAGATGAGTGAGTGCTTGAGCGCCCGTACCGCGGTCGCTCAACCAGCGGCGGAGTATGGCAGTTGTTGGGTTGTGACGGGCTGAGTTATGTCATTGCGGTTTTAGGTAACGAATGTTCTGAAGCTCTTAACTGAACTTTCTGACGCTTAAATCTGCCAATCCGCGTCACTGCACCAGAGTATTACTGGTTAGAATGCCGGGCCTGCGTGGACGACTCCGGGCAAGATTACCGACTGGTGTGCAACATTAGTCTTTGTACTAATGAACGGCCGGGCAGCCATGGATTGCTCGCTTTAAATGGTCGAAATGCACAAAGTTGCTCTAGAATTGCCTCTGCAACCCGAAGTGGCTGCCGATCCGGGGATTCAATCTCAGGGTATATCCGGCTTTCCGGCCTGTTTCAGTACCCGCCCCAGATAATTCGCCGCCACACTTTTCGGGGTGTCAGAGCCTACTCCTACAGCCTTCGACCTGTGCCTGATGCTTCGGCGAAATGCCCGTTGCTCAGCGCCGGCGCCAACGCCGTGGCCTGGAGTACCCGCTGCATTTGAGTGTTTTTTGGGTAACTGATTGGGGTGATCACGCCGTCATGGCGGTTTTTTGTGCTGTCCTTTTTTCTCGGGCGGCACCCTTTTGAGTATCGGGGAGTGTTCCTTGGCAGTAAGTAATCTTGAAATGCATGCGTTGTTCGTGTTGGGTGATTTGCGCGCAAAGTTGGTCAAGCAGTTCCAGTCTCGTTTTGTCTACATCACCGAACAATCCGCTGAAGGCTTCTACGTCGCCGAGATCGATACCGAGACGGCGCTGGTGGTGGACGACAAGCCACGCCTGGAGCTCAAGGTCGGCGATCATTTTCGCGCCGCCGTGCTGCCCAGCCGGGAAGGCGGCAAGCTGGAGATCCGCTTTCGCGAGATCAAGCTCACCGTCTATGGCCTGGGCGACTATGCCTTTGTCAGCAGTCCCCTGGGGCAGGGAATCGTCTTCAAGGAAGGGCATTCGGTGGTGACGCTCTTTGCCGCCAACGAGCAATTGCAGGAAGGCCTGACCAAGACCCTCAAGGCCGTCACCGCCAAGGCCGCCAAATTCCGCAAGGGCGAGCTGGTGAGTTTCAAGGCCAGCGAGTGATGAGCCAGGGCCGCGCCGAATTTCATCGCCAGCATCAACAGGCCGCCGCCGAAGAGGCACGGCGCCTGTTCGCCGAAAAGCCCCGCTTGCAGGGCGCCTGGCTGAACTGGGTGGCCGGCGAGCTGTATCACCTGCGTCCGGCGGCCTACGCCAGCATGGTGCGCCGCGAGTTGCAGCGCTTGCAGGAGCCGGCGGACCCTTGATGGCCGATCCCGGCATCGCCTCCGGTGGAAAATACGGAACCTCTACTACAGTCAGTTGACTCAATGCTTCAGGGGCCGCGCGCATTCGTGCAGCTTGTCCCTTTTGGCCCTGGTCCCGACTCCGAGAGGTGTAACCCATGAAAGGCTTCCGAGCGCTGCTGGCCAGCGGCCTGCTGATCCTGGCCGGCTTGAACCCGTTGCCGTCGGCCGTGGCCGCCGAGCCGATTCACTTCGCCGACCTGAACTGGGAAAGCGGCAGCCTGATCACCGAGATCCTGCGCATCGTGGTGGAGAGCGGTTACGGCTTGCCCACCGACACCCTGCCGGGCACCACCATCACCCTGGAAACCGCCCTGGCCAGCAACGATATCCAGGTGATCGGCGAAGAGTGGGCCGGGCGCAGCCCGGTGTGGGTCAAGGCTGAGGCCGAGGGCAAGGTGATTGCCCTGGGGGATACGGTCAAGGGCGCCACCGAAGGCTGGTGGGTGCCGGAGTACGTGATCAAGGGCGATCCGGCCAGAGGCCTCAAGCCGCTGGCGCCGGAGTTGCGCAGCGTCGCGGATCTGGCCCGCTACAAGGACGTGTTCAAGGATCCGGAAACGCCGGGCAAGGGCCGCTTCCTCAACAGCCCGATCGGCTGGACCTCGGAGATCGTCAACCAGCAAAAGCTCAAGGCCTATGGTCTGGAGGACAGCTACGTGAACTTCCGCAGCGGCTCCGGAGCGGCCCTGGATGCGGAGATCACCTCCTCGATCCGTCGGGGCAAACCGATCCTGTTCTACTACTGGTCACCGACGCCGCTGCTGGGGCGCTTCAAACTGGTCCAGCTGCAAGAGCCGCCCTTTGATGCCGAAGCCTGGAAGACCCTGACCGACGCCAGTAACCCCAACCCGCGTCCGAGCCGTTCCCTGGCCTCGAAACTGTCCATCGGCGTGTCTGCGCCATTCCACAAGCGGTACCCGCAGTTGGTGAGCTTCTTCAGCCAGGTCGAGCTGCCCATCGAGCCCCTCAACCAGGCCCTGGCGCAGATGAGCGAAAACCACAGCACGCCGCGGGACGCGGCCCGGGCCTTTCTCAAGCAGCATCCTGATCTGTGGCGCAACTGGGTGCCCCAGGACGTCGCCGCCAAAGTCACCGCTGCCCTGTTGTAGGCGCCGCCTTGCCGGCGAAAGGGCCCGCAGGCCTTGCACCGTCCATGGCGACGCCTTCGCTGGCAAGCCAGCACCTACGCTCGCCCTGACACCGCGCGATGTTCCCGTAGGCGCCGCTTGCCGGCGAAGAGGCCCCCAAGGCGGGTCAGAAGCGGGTCTGCACCGCCAGTTCGAAGGTGCGCGGGGTGCCCAGGTAGTAAGCCGGGGAGACATGGGCGAACTGGCCGTAGACCTCGTTGGTCAGGTTGCGGACCCGGCCGGTGACCGCGGTGTGGCTGTCGACCCGATAGCGCAGGAAGCTGCCGTACAGGGTGTAGGCGGGCATCCGCAAGGTGTTGGCGTTGTCGGCGTACACCGAGGCCACGTAGCGCGCGTCGACACCGGTCTGCCAGCTCGGGGCCAGGTCATAGGTCAACCACAGGTTGGCTACCCGCGCCGGGACGTTGGTCGGGGTGTTGCCCTGGCGCGAGACCACCGCGCCGCTGGCAATCTTCTCGTTGAACTCGTCATATTCGGCTTCGACCCAGGCGAAGTTGGCTTCCGCCAGCAGCTTGGGCGTGACCCGCAGCGAGTTGGCCAGTTCGATGCCCCTGGAGGTCTGCTGGCCCACGGGAATGCTGTTGGCCGGGTCCAGGGGATCGGTGACGGCAAAGTCCTTGCGTTCGATACGGTACGCGGCCAGGGTCGCGGAGCCGCGTCCGTCCAGGTAGTCGAACTTGCTGCCCACTTCCCATTGCTTGCCGGTGGATACCTCGAAGTTCTGGGTGCCGCTGGGCTGTTCGGCGGCGGTGCTGTATTGCACGTAGACGTTGGCGCTGGGCAAGAACTGCCAGGTCAGCCCCAGGCGCCCGGTGACCGGCTCCCAGTTACGCTTGAGGTGGCGCGGGTTGCTGGCGGTGAGCGCCCGGTGGTTGGTCACGTCCAGGTCGATGGCGTCATAGCGCAAGCCGCTGAGCAGGGACAGTTCATCGGTCAGGGCCAGGCGGTTCTCGATGAACAGGGCGCGGGTGGTGACCTGGTTGGTCTTGTCCTTGGCCCAGCCCTGGCGGGTGCCCTTGAGGTCATAGAAGTACCCCGGCTGGAAGTTGTCCGGGTCGACGCTGTTGCTGGCCGGCACGTTCCACGGTGAGTTGGTGGTGCTGTTGACCTTGTACTCGAAGCCCCCGGACCAGGTGGTGTCGAGGCCGAACAGTTGATCGTCATGGCGCAGTTCGAACTGGTTGCCGTCCTGCTGGCCCTGGTGCCGCACCAGGTAGGCGGTGGAGCGGTTCACCCGGCTGTTGTCGGCGTTGTACTGGTAGGTTTCCAGGTTGCGGTAGTCGCGCTGGCTGTCCAGGTGATAGAGGGTGTTGCGCAGGCTGGTGCTGGGGTTGATCCGGTAGTCGATGATCGAGCGCAGCCACACGGTGCGCTGCTCATACAGGCCGTCGGCGACGTTGTAGTTGTTGAAGCGGTTGTGCTTGTCGATCTTCAGCTCGCCGGCCTTGGGGTTGCGCACCGGGGTGCCCCAGTAGGGGCTGTCTTCGTGTTCGTCCTGGTATTCCACGGCCAGGGTGTGGGACAGGTCCGGGGTCAGGTCGCTGAGCAGCGAAAAGGCCAGGCTCCAGGCGTCCCGCTCCTGGCGGTCGATGTAGCCGTTGCTGGTGTTGTGGCTGACATCCAGGCGTGCGTAGTGCTGCACCTCGGCGCCGGCCGGGCTGAGGGCGTGATTGACCCCGAAAGCGGTTTGCGTGGTGTCGTAGCTGCCGTAGCCGAGCAGGCCCTCGGCCGCCTGTTCGCGGCGGTCCGCCAGCTTGGTCACGTAGTTCAGTGAGCCGCCCACGGAGCCGGCGCCATTGATCAGCGACGAGGGCCCGCCCACCAGTTCCACCCGGTCATAGATCCAGGCGTCCACCGGCCGCGCCAGGCCGGTGGCGACATTGATGCCGTTGAACATCTGGGTGATCTGACTGCTGGTGAAGCCGCGGTAGGAGACAAAACCGCCGAACCCCGGCGGCGCGCTGGCGTTGACCCCGGGCAGGGCATTGGCGGCGTCCTGGAAGGTCCGGGCGCCGCGGCGCTCCAGGTCCTGGCGGCTGGCCACGGCCACCGAGGCCGGGGTTTCCCGCAGGCTCAGGCCCAGGCGCGAGGCCATGCCGCTGGACTGCTCCAGGTTCAGGCCGGGCTCGACGTCCGTGCCCTCGGCGTTGACGGTGGTGGGGGCCAGTTCCAGGGCGGATTGGCCCCAGGCGTTGACGGACAGGCAGGCCAGCAGGCTCGCCAGCAAAGGAAGCTGTTTCATGGGTGAATCCTGAATTCTTGACTAGGAAAAAAGCCCAGCAGAACGCGCCACGCAGCAGCGCAGTGGGCGGGTTGAGCACCAGCAGGAATCAGGCGTAGGGCGGCGCCCGGGGATGGGCGGCGGGCCAGGTGAAGCGGGTCGGGAGAGGGGGCTGGAGCTGGCGGGCCAGCGGCGGCGCCTGGGGTTGCGGCAACAGCGCCAGATTGAGGCTGGAGTTGAGCGCCGGGCCCATGCCGCCGCTGGAGCACAGCGGGCAACCGAAGGCCTTGGACAGGGTCGGCAGGGAGTCCTGGTCGGCCGGTTGCTGCGACGGCGCCCGGGTTTCGGAATCGATGCTGCAGAACTGCCCGCCAATGCCGTTGAGCTGCATGCCGAGCATCTGCCCGTGACCGATGCTGCAGGCGAACACGTTGAACAGGACGCAGCAATAAAGCATCCAGGCAACGAGCGAGCGGTCGGCGCGGGTCAATTTCATGGGGCGGCACTTTACCATCGCAGGCGACGAACGTACTTACAAAAACCTGAAATCGAGTCCATTCTCTTTACGAATTTTTTACAAGGACGTCTGAACATGAATCTTCTGCTCGCACAGGGAATGTCCGGGACTTTCCTGTTCATCAGCCTGATCCATCTGTACTGGGCCGCCGGCGGCAAGCGTGGCAGCGGCGCGGTGATTCCCGAAGTCCCGGGGCCGCTTCCCGGGCAGAGCCAGCCGGCCTTCCGCCCTCCGGCGCTGGCCACGTTGCTGGTGGCGGTGGGGCTGCTGCTGGTGGCCATGCTGGTGTGCCTGCGGGTCGGGCTCTACCTGCCCAGCGTGACCCATCCGTCCCTGCAATGGGTGATCAGCGCCATTGCCCTGCTGATGTTCGCCCGGGCCATTGGCGACTCCGAACTGGTGGGGTTCTTCAAGCAAGTGCGCGACTCGAAGTTCGCCCGTCTCGACACCCTGTTCTACTCACCCTTGTGCGTGGTGCTGGGGGCGGGGCTGCTGGTGCTGGCCTGGGCCTGAAGGGCCAGCCAGCCCACTGTGGGCGCTGGCTTGTGTAGGCGCTGGCTTGCCAGCGAAGGCGCCAGCCGATTCGCTGCAAGGCGCAACGGCCTCTTCGCCGGCAAGCCGGCTCCTACATGGAGTGGTGTGCTCAGTTGCCGCTTTCGTTGCGTTTGCTGCTCACCTCTGCCGGTACGTCATCGCCGGCCATGCGCTTGCGGAACAGCGCCGCCCGGGCCAGCAGCAGGGTGGTCACCGGCACCGTGATCGCCAGCAGGATCGGGATCAGCCAGGCGTGCAGCACCGGCCCGGACTTGAGCGCCGAAAAGTACAGGATCGAGGCCAGGGCCACGGTCCAGGAGCCCATGGTCGAGGCCAGCGCCGGTGGATGCATGCGCTGGAAGTAGCTTTTCATGCGCAGGATGCCCAGGGCGCCGATCAGGGCGAACAGGCTGCTGATCACCAGCAACAGGGCCACCAGCACTTCCACCCAGAGGGGCAGTTGTTCCAGGCTGTTCATTCGATCACCTCGCCGCGCAGAAGGAATTTGGCCAGGGCGAAGGAGCCGACAAAGCCGAACAGGGCGATCAGCAGCGCCGCCTCGAAGTAGGTGTCGCTGGCGTAGCGGATGCCCAGCACCAGCATCATCAGCATCGCCAGGATGTACAGGTAGTCCAGGGCCAGAACCCGATCCTGGGCCGAGGGCCCCTTGAACAGGCGCACCAGGGTCAGGACCATGGCCAGGGAAAACAGGAACAGGCTCAGCAGGATCGCGTTGGTCAACAGCACGCTCATTCGAAAATCTCCATCAGCGGGCGCTCGTAGGTCACCTTGAAGTGCTGGATGAATTGCGCTTCATCCTGCAGATCGAAGACGTGCAGCAAGAGAATGCTGCGGTCCAGCGACAGCTCGGACCAGACCGTGCCCGGCACCACCGTGGTAATGGTGGACAGCGCCGCCAGGCCATTGGCGTCCCGCAGGTCCAGGGGAATCTTGACGAAGGCCGAACGCACCGGGCGGCGCCCTTCGTTGAGCACGCCCCAGGCCACGATCAGGTTCGACACCACCACGTCGCAGCCAACCCGCAGCAGCAGGCGCAGGATGGTGCCGGGGCGGCGGATACGGATCGGCAACGGCCGCAGCGGGCGCATCAGCAGCGGCGCGAGAAAGCCCAGGATGGCCCCCAGCAGCAGATTGCCGGGGCTGACGGACAGGTTCAGCACCAGCCACAGCAGCCACAGCGCCAGGGACAGGAAGGGAGCGGGGAACAGGCGCTTCATGGTTGCACCTCCGTCGCTGCCGCGGCCTTGGACTCGGGGCTGAGCACGGTGCGGGTGCCCAGTACCGCCATCACATAGTGCTCCGGATGATTGAGGCTGTCGGCCGTGGCCTGGGTGAAGCGCAGCAGCGGCTCGGCCTTGAAGCTGAGCAGCACGCAGAGCCCCAGCAACGCCACGATCGGCACGCATTCCAGACGCCGCAACACCGGTGAAGGTCGCTCCTCCGGGCTCCAGAAGCGCTGGATGCCCAGGCGCGCAAAGGCGATCAGCGAGGCCAGGCCGGAGAGGATCAGCAACGCCAGGAAACACCAGCCCGCCAGCGGGATCGGCGTGTCGCTGCTTCCCAGACCCGTGGGGTTGAGCAGGGCGGCGATCAGGTTGAGCTTGCCGATAAAGCCCGACAGCGGCGGCATGCCGATGATCAGCAGGGCGCAGGCAATGAAGCTCAGGCCGAGGAAGGCCATGGTCCATGGGATCACCTGGCCGACCACCACTTGCTGTTCGTCGTCGAGGTTGCTGCCCCGGGGAGGGGGGAGGCCTTCCATGGGCCGCGGGAGGATTTCGCCTTCGTCTTCCAGGGGCACTTCCACCGCCGAACGCGAGCGCTCGATCAGTTCCGCCAGGAGGAACAGCGCGCACAGCGCCAGGGTCGAGCTGAACAGGTAGAACAGCGCCGCGCCGGTAAGGGCCGGCTGGGCGAAGCCGATCACCGCGATCAGGATGCCCGCCGACACCAGGATGCTCAGGCTGGCCATGCGCTCCAGGCGCTGGGCCGGAAGAATCGCCAGGGCCGCGCAGAAGATCGTCGCCATGCCGCCGTAGATCAGCCACTGGTTGCCGAAGTAGGCCGAGGCCCCGGCCTGCCCGGAAAACAGCAGGGTCCACAGGCGCAGCACGGTGTAGATCCCGACCTTGGTCATGATGGCGAACAGTGCCGCCACCGGGGCGCTGGCCGAGGAATAGGCCGGCACCAGCCAGAAGTTCAGCGGCCACATCCCGGCCTTGGCCAGGAAGGCGATGGCCAGGATCGCCGTGCCGGCGTGCAGCAGGCCGCGGTCGGCTTCCGGCACCAGCGGGATCTTCATCGCCAGGTCGGCCATGTTCAGGGTCCCGGTGACCCCGTAGATCATTGCCGTGCCGATCAGGAACAGCGACGAGGCCAGCAGGTTGATGGTGATGTAGTGCAGCCCCGAGGACACCCGCGCCCGGCCCGAGCCGTGCAGCATCAGGCCGTAGGAGGCCGCCAGCAGCACTTCGAAGAACACGAACAGGTTGAACAGGTCGGCGGTGAGGAAGGCGCCGTACAGGCCCATCAGCTGGATCTGGAACAACGCATGAAAGCTGGCCCCGGCGCCGTCCCAGCGGGCCATGGCGAACAGCAGCGCGCTGACCCCGATGATTCCGGTGAGCACCATCATCAGCGCCGACAGGCGATCCACCACCAGGGCGATGCCGAACGGCACCTGCCAGTTGCTGGGCAGGTACACGCCGAAGGAACCGGTGGCGCCCTGGGCCTGGGTCCAGTACAGCAGGTAGCAGGCCAGGCCCAGGCCCAGCAGGCTGGAGAGCAGGTTGATCCGGGCCTTGAGCGGACGGTGTTTTTCCCCCAGCAGCAACATGATGGCCGCGGTCAGCAGCGGCAGGAGGATGGGGGCGACGATCAGGTGCGACAACGAACTCATTCCTTGGGCTCCCGGCCGTCGACGTGGTCAGTGCCGGTCAGGCCCCGGGACGCCAGGAGCACCACCAGAAACAGCGCGGTCATGGCGAAGCTGATGACGATGGCGGTGAGCACCAGGGCCTGGGGCAGCGGGTCGGTGTAGTGCAGCAGGTCCTGGGGCACGCCGTCCTTGACGATCGGCTCCTTGCCGATGAACAGGCTGCCCATGCTGAAGATGAACAGGTTGACCGCGTAGGACAGCAGGCACAGGCCCATCACCACCTGGAAGGTCCGCGGGCGCAGGACCAGCCAGACTCCGGAAGCGGCGAGGACCCCAATGGCGATTGCGATGACTTCTTCCATCAGGCGGCTCCGCTCTTGATCAGGGATTTGGACTGGCTGGCTGGCTTGTGGGCCCGCACCGACTGGTGCGCCAGGGCGGTGAGGATCAGCAGGGTCGCGCCCAGCACCACCGCGTACACGCCAATGTCGAAGAACAGGGCGCTGGCGACATGGATATCACCGAACAGCGGCAGGTCCACGTGCACCGTGTGGGTGGTGAGGAACGGGTAGCCCCAGGCCAGGGCGCCGAGGCCGGTGGCCAGGGCGAACAGCAGGCCGGTGCCCATCCAGCGCAGCGGCCGCAGGCTCATCTGCGCCTCGACCCACTGGGTGCCGGCCACCATGTACTGGAGGATGAAGGCCACCGACATCACCAGCCCGGCGACGAAACCGCCACCCGGCAGGTTGTGCCCGCGCATGAACAGGTAGAAGGACACCACCAGGGCGATCGGCAGCAGCAGGCGCACCAGCACCGCCGGCACCATCATGAAGCCCAGGGCGGTGTCGCTGGCCTGGCGCGGGTTGACCAGATCGGTGACCACGTCCGGGGCCAGCAGGCGCTGTTGCGCCGGCAACTGCATGCTCTCCTTGGGCGGGCGGAAGCGACGCAGCAGGGCGAACACGGTCAGGGCCACGGCTGCCAGCACGGTGATCTCGCCCAGGGTGTCGAAGCTGCGGAAGTCCACCAGGGTCACGTTGACCACGTTGGTGCCGCCGCCTTCAGGCAGGGCGCGGCTGAGGTAGAACGAGGAAATATCGTTGGGCGTGGGGCGGGTCAGCATGGCGTAGGACAGCACCGCCATGCCCAGGCCGACGGCGATCGACAGGCTCAGGTCGCGCAGGCGGCGGATGCGCGCCTTGGGCAGGCTGCTGGGCAGCGGCGAGACTTCTTCGATCCGCCGCGGCAGCCAGCGCAGGCCAAGGAGGATCAGCACCGTGGTCACCACTTCCACCACCAGCTGGGTCAGGGCCAGGTCCGGCGCCGAGAACCAGACGAAGGTCACGCAGGTCATCAGCCCGCAGACGCTGACCATGGTCAGGGCCGCGAGACGGTGATACTTGGCCTGCCAGGCGGCGCCCAGGGCACAGGCGATGGCCAGCAGCCAGAAGGTCACGAAGACGATGGAGCCGGGGATCTTCGGCCGGTCGCCCCAGGTCAGCTGGCTGTAGAGCATGGGAATCATACCGGTGATCACCGCCGCCAGAATCAGCAGGAACAGCTGGGTCTGCAGGCGCTTGGTGCTCAGCCGCCGCTCCAGACGCCGGGCCAGGCGGGTCATGCCCACCAGGCTGCGTTCGAACAACAGCTTGCCGTTGAGACGGCCCACCACCGGCGGGTAGGGGAAACGCCCCGCCACCAGCGGCTTGTGCAGCAACAGGTAGAGCACGATGCCGCAGGACATGGCGATCAGGCTCATGATCATCGGCGCATTGAGGCCGTGCCAGATGGCCAGGCTGTACTCGGGCAGGGTGCCGCCCACCACCGGCCGCGCGGCAGCGGCCAGCAGCGGCCCGATGATCTGCGCCGGGAACATGCCCACCAGCAGGCAGGTGAACACCAGCAGCTCCACCGGTGCGCGCATCCAGCGGGGCGGCTCATGGGGCGTGTGCGGCAGGTCGGTGGCCGGCTCGCCGAAGAACACGTCCACGGTAAAGCGCAGGGCGTAGGCGACGCTGAAGGTGCCGGCGATGGTGGCGATCACCGGCAGGGCGATTTCCACCCAGGCGCTGGAATTGATGAACACCGTCTCGGCGAAGAACATCTCCTTGGACAGGAAGCCGTTGAGCAGCGGCACCCCGGCCATGGAGGCGCTGGCCACCATGGCCAGGGTCGCGGTGTAGGGCATCAGCTTGATCAGGCCGTTGAGCTTGCGGATATCGCGGCTGCCGCTCTCGTGGTCGATGATCCCGGCGGCCATGAACAAGGACGCCTTGAAGGTGGCGTGGTTGAGAATGTGGAACACCGCGGCCACCGCCGCCAGGGGGCTGTTGAGGCCCAGCAGCAGGGTGATCAGCCCCAGGTGGCTGATGGTGGAGTAGGCCAGCAGGCCCTTGAGGTCGTTCTGGAACATCGCGCAGTAGGCGCCCAGCACCAGGGTGCAGGCCCCGGCGCCGCTGACGATGTAGAACCATTCTTCGGTGCCGGACAACGACGGCCACAGGCGGGCCAGGAGAAACACCCCGGCCTTGACCATGGTCGCCGAGTGCAGGTAGGCCGAAACCGGTGTTGGCGCCGCCATGGCGTGGGGCAGCCAGAAGTGGAAGGGAAACTGCGCGCTCTTGCTCAGGGCGCCCAGCAGGATCAATGGCAACAGGATCGGGTAGAGCGCGTGGGCGCGGATCTTGTCTCCGGCAGCTAGCACCTGATCCAGGTCGTAGCTGCCGACCACATGGCCGAGCAGCATGACCCCCGCCAGCAGGCACAAGCCCCCGGCACCGGTGACCATCAAGGCCATGTAGGCGCCGCGGCGGGCGTCGGAGCGGTGGTGCCAGTAGCCGATCAGCAGGAACGAGAACAGGCTGGTGAGCTCCCAGAAGAACACCATCTGGATCAGGTTGCCGGAGATCACCAGGCCCAGCATGGCCCCCATGAACGCCAGGAAGAAGGCGAAGAAGCGCGGCACCGGATCTTCCGGCGACATGTAGTAGCGCGCATACAGCGCCACCAGGCTGCCGATGCCCAGCACCAGCAACGAGAACAGCCAGGCGAAGCCGTCCAGGCGCAGCACGAAGTTCAGGCCCAGGCTTGGCAGCCAGGTATATTCCTCACGGATAATCCCGCCGTCGGCGATCTGCGGGTACAGCAACGCCACCTGGATGGTGCCAATGAGTGCCACCAGGCCAGCCAGCAGAGATTCCGTGTTACGTGCGTTGTGCGGCAGCAGGGCCGCCAGACAGCTGCCAATGAATGGCAGAAGCAGTAGAACTATCAGGGACATAGGCTTCTAATCTGCGGAAAAGTATGACGCATAATACGTGCCAGGCCCCCGATCACCAACCGCCATGGGCGGCTCGGCCCCCCTAAGAAATGTTACATGCGCTTTCAAAGGTAGGAGACAAATGCCGGATGCGCCCGCTCACCGGGTGCTGCAAGGCCAACGCCCTGCCCAGGTCAACCTGCAGCAAGGATGGATAACGGTGCACCTCATACAAGGAACGACCATGGGTCGGATGATTCGACGCGGATGTTTCGCTTTACTGTTCACCGCCTTCGGTGCGGCGCTGGGCATTGGCCTGGAGCATTACCTCCAGCGTCCCGACATGCTCCAGACCCGCCAGGCGCTGATCATCGAAGGGCCGTTGGGCGATGAGTCCAGCTACCGGCTGCCGCCGGGCACGGTGCTTTACTTCGACCGCGCGCTGGCCGAGGGTCATGCGCTCTACCACGCCTATTTCTACTTCCACGGTACGCCCGAGCATGACCCGGTACGGCTTGAGCCCAAGCACCGGGGTTCGCTGACCGCCCCGACCTGGCTCTACGCCCCCGGCGACCCCGTGTTCTAGGCGCTGGCTTGCCAGCGAGGGAACCTGCCGGATCGCTTTCGCCGGCAGCCGGCTCCTACATGTCCCTGCGATATCCCTGCCAATCGTAGGCGCTGGCTTGCCAGCGAAGAGGCCCGCAAGACCGTTTTCGCCGGCAAGCCGTCTCCTACACACCGTCCGCTGTCTGGTCGGTCAATGCCGGCGTGGCCCGGCCCTTGGGCTTCCATTCGCTGATGATCACCGCCAGCACGATCAAGGCGCCCCCCAGCAGCGCCAGCCCCGGCAAACGTTCCCCGGCGATCCGCCCGACAATCCCGGCCCACACCGGCTCACCGGCATAGATCAGGGTGGCGCGGGTCGGCGAGACGCTTTTCTGTGCCCAGTTCATCGCCACCTGGATCGCCGCGCTGGCCGCCCCCAGCCCCAGGGCGCTGGCCAGCAGCAGCCAGGAAAACTCCGGCAGCGCCTCGCCGGTCGGCAGCACCATGGCAAAGGCCAGCAGCGAGGTGACCGCCAGTTGCACCACCGTCACCCGGCGCACATCCACCCGCCCGGCGAAGCTGCTGATTAGGATGATTTCCGCGGCAATCGCCACGGTGCTGATCAGGGTGGCGATCTCCCCGGGGCTGAAGTCCAGCGACGCGCCATTGGGGCCGGACAGCAGCATCAGGCCGGTAAAGGCCAGCATGATGCCCAGGCTCGGCAGCAACCCCGGGCGCTTGCCCATGAACAGCCACTGCAGCAGCGGCACGAAGGGCACATACAGGGCCGTGATAAATGCTGACTGGCTGCTGGGAATGCTTTGCAGGCCCACCGTCTGTAGGCCGTAGCCGAGCATGATGGCGGTGCCGATGAAGGTCCCGGCGCGCAGTTCGAATAGGGTCAGCCCGCGCAGGTGGCGCAGTGAAAACAGGGCGACGATGCACGCCGCCGCGGCGAAGCGCAGGCCGACGAAAAACATCGGTCCGCTGACGCTCATGGCGTGCTGCACCAGCAGGAAGGTGCCGCCCCAGATCATGGTGATCAGCACCAGCACCGCTTCGGCCCTGCTGAGTGGGAAGCGCATTGCGCGGGAGGGCGTTGAAGTCATGGCCTTGCGTGCTACCTGAGGGGGGACGCACAATGCGCCGGAAGCTGGGCAGTATACTGCGCAGGCCCGGAGAGCGAGCAATATAGTGCACAAAGATAACGTCCAACGGGCTTCGGTCCTGCAACATGTCAGCCTCAACGTGCGACGCCTGCGCCATGCCGCAGGCCTGAGCCAGAGCGCCCTGGCAGAAAAATCCGCCGTCAGCCGGCGGATGCTGGTGGCCATCGAGGCCGGGGAGAAGAACGTCAGTCTCGGCACCCTGGACCGGGTCGCCGAGGCCTTGAACGTGGCGTTCAGCGACCTGATCCAGGCCCCGGATTCCCGGGACCCGAGCCGCATCAACGAGCTGGCCTGGGCCGGCGTCATCCCCGGGAGCAAGGCGCTGTTCCTGGCCAAGGCCGAGGCCAGCCGTGAAGTGGAACTCTGGGAGTGGCAACTGGAGCCCGGCGAGGTCTATCACTCCGAGTGCGACACCGTCGGCTGGAGCGAGCAGATCTATGTCTTCCAGGGCTGCCTGACGCTGTTCTTCGGCGACGCCGAGCGGCGCCTGGAAAGCGGTGATTTCTTCATGTTCGCCAGTCACGTGCCCCACGGCTATCGCAACGACGGCCCCCTGGCCACGCGCTTCGTGCGCAACGTGGTGTACTGATCGCCCTGGCGTGCCGGCCACTGTTGGCCAGCCAACAGCGGTTGGACATTTTGCCTGTTTTCAGTTGATGCCTTTTCTTTGGAAGTGTCATCAAGTCATTGAAATAAAAGGTTTTTATATTTAGGCACGACTCCTGCAATTGTCCTGATAGCGAGCGCCCGAGCGGTGTTCATCTTGATCTTCAGGACGTGGAGTCGGCCCATGACAGCCCCAGCCCAACCCTTACCCAATGCCCACCTGATCCGCAGCGATGCCGAGGCCATCAGTGTCGCCCGGGACCTGGCCCAGCGCTTTGCCGTGGAGGCCGCGGTGCGCGACCGCGAACGGCGCCTGCCGCGGGCCGAGCTGGACCAGTTCTCCGCCAGCGGCCTGTGGGGCATCACCATTCCCCGGGCCTACGGCGGCGCCGGGGTGTCCTATGTGACCTTGACCGAAGTGATCAAGATCATCTCCGCCGCCGATCCGTCCCTGGGCCAGCTGCCGCAGAACCACCTCGGGGTGGTGGACATCCTGTTGCAGACCGCCAGCGAAGAGCAGAAGCAGCACTACTTCGCCAAGGTGTTGCAGGGCTACCGTTTCGGCAATGCCTTTTCCGAAGCCGGCAGCAAGCATGTCGGCGCTTTTGAAACCCGGATCCGCTTCAGCGGCGAGCAGGCGCAGATCGACGGCGAGAAGTTCTACTGCACCGGCGCCTTGTTCGCCCACATCGTGCCGACGGTGGCGGTGGACGAGCACAACCAGGCGCACATTGCCTTTATCGAGCGCGACAACCCCGGCCTCACGGTGATCGACAGCTGGGACGGCTTCGGCCAGCGCACCACCGCCAGCGGCGGGGTCAGCCTCAAGGCGGTGCAGGTGCCGCGCAGCGCGGTGATCCCGGCCCACCGGGCCTTCGACCAACCCACCGCCGACGGCCCGATCTCGCAGATCATCCAGGCCGCGGTGGACACCGGCATCGCCGTCGCCGCCCTGGAAGACGCCAAGCATTACGCCCGGCAATCGCGGCCGTGGATCGACAGCGGCCTGGATCACGGCTGGCAGGACCCGTTCACCATCGCCGCCATCGGCGACCTGGAATGGCGGGTGCACGGCACCGAGGCGATCCTGGTCAAGGCCGCCGAGGCGGTTGATCAGGCCCTGGCCAGCCCCAGCGAAGACAGCGTCGCCCAGGCCTCCCTGGTGGTGGCCCAGGCCAAGGTGCTGTCGGCGGAAAACGCCTTGCTCGCCGCCAGCAAACTGTTCGAGCTGGCCGGCACCCGCTCGGTGTCGGCCAAGTACAACCTCGACCGCCACTGGCGCAACGCCCGCACCCACACCCTGCACGATCCGGCGCGCTGGAAATACCACCTGATCGGCAACTTCCTGCTCAACGGCGTCAAGCCGCCCCGTCACGCCTGGAACTGAAAGGACACCGCCATGAACGCATTGACCCAACCCGACAGCCCCCAGGCTGCCCTGGCCGCCAGCGGCGAGCAGCTGCAACGGGCCCGCGACCTGTTGCAGCGGACCCTGGAATTCGTTCGCCAGCAAGCCCGGCCCTGGTCCGGCAGCGGCCTGAGCAAGGCCAGTGACGACCCCTATGTCATCAGCCGCTTCGGCGACCTGCAGATCCGCATCGAGGTGGCCGCTGCCCTGCACGAGCGGGCCCGGCAGCGCCTGCAACAAGGCCAGGAACCGGCCGAAGTCACCGTCGCCTTGGCCGAGGCGGCGATTGCCGCCGGCGAAGCCCTGCTGGCGGCGAGCAACGCCGAGTTCGAACTCACCGGCCAGCGCAGCCCCCAGCCCCCGGCCCTGCATGACCCGTTGCGCTGGAAGTATCAATTGGTCGGCAACTACCGCCTCAACGGCGTGCTACCTCAAGGTTTCAGGAGTGCTGTGTGATGTCCCGTGAAATCCGCCTCAATGCCTTCGACATGAACTGCGTCGGACACCAGTCGCCGGGACTCTGGGCCCACCCCCGGGACCGCTCCTGGCAGTACAAGGACCTGGAGTACTGGACCGACCTGGCCAGGATCCTCGAAAAGGGCAAGTTCGACGGGCTGTTCATCGCCGATGTGCTGGGCATCTACGACGTCTACAACGGCAATGGCGAGGCGGCGATCCGCCAGGCGGCCCAGGTGCCGGTCAATGATCCGCTGCAACTGATCCCGCCCATGGCCCTGGTCACCGAACACCTGGGCTTCGGCCTCACCGCCTCGCTGTCGTTCGAGCATCCGTACCCCTTTGCCCGGCGCCTTTCGACCCTCGATCACCTGACGAAAGGCCGTGCCGGCTGGAACATCGTCACCTCCTACCTGGAGAGCGGGGCGAAGAACATCGGTCAGCAGGCCCAGACCGAACACGATGCGCGCTACGACTACGCCGAGGAATACCTGGAGGTCTGCTACAAGCTCTGGGAAGGCAGTTGGGAGGAGGGGGCGGTGCTGCGTGACCGCGAGCGGCGGATCTTCAGCGACCCGAGCAAGATCCACGAGATCCGCCACGTCGGCAAACACTTCCAGGTGCCGGGCATCCACCTGTGCGAGCCGTCGCCGCAGCGCACCCCGGTGCTCTACCAGGCCGGGGCGTCCAGCCGCGGCAAGCAGTTCGCCGCCGAGCACGCCGAATGCGTGTTCGTCGCCGCGCCGTCCAAGGTGCTGCTGAAAAAGACCGTGGCCGACATCCGCCGCCGCGCGGCCGAGGCCGGGCGCGACCCGTCGAAGATCCTGATCTTCAACCTGCAGACGGTGATCCTCGGCGAGACCGACGCCCTGGCCAAGGCCAAGTTTGAGGAATACAAGTCCTGGGTCAGCTACGAGGGCGCCATGGCGCTGATTTCCGGCTGGACCGGTATCGACTTCAGTCGCTTCAAGCCTGACGAGCCCCTCAAGCACGTGCACACCAACGCCATCCAGTCGGCGGTGGAAGCCTTCTCCACGGCGGACCCGAACAAGGTCTGGACCCCCCACGAACTGGCCGACTGGGTCGGCATCGGCGGCTTTGGCCCGTTGTTCGTCGGCAGCCCGGAAACCGTGGCCGACCTGCTCCAGGAGTGGGTCGAGGAGACGGATGTCGACGGCTTCAACCTGGCCTACGCCCTGACCCACGAAACCTTTATCGACGCGGTTGATCTGCTGGTCCCGGAGCTGCAGAAACGCGGGGTGTACAAGACCGAATACGCCCCCGGCACCCTGCGGGAAAAACTCTTCGGCGCCGGCCCGCGCCTGCCCGAAAGCCACCCGGGCAACGCCTGGCGCAACCTGGGCGAGCAACGCCAAACACCCGCGCAACGCGCCCGCGCCTGACCCAACCCCTGTAGGAGCTGGCTCGCCAGCGAAAGGGCCCGCAAGACAGGCGTCGGATTCAGCAACGCCTTCGCCGGCAAGCCGGCTCCTACCAGGGAGCCGTCCAATTCCGGTAGGAGCTGGCTTGCCAGCGAAAGGGCCCGCAAGACAGGCGTCGGATTCAGCAACGCCTTCGCCGGCAAGCCGGCTCCTACCAGGGAGCCGCCCAATTCCGGTAGGAGCTGGCTTGCCAGCGAAGAGGCCCGCACGACCTGCGTCCCAGGGCCAGCCCCGTTTATTTCCAGCCAGCGGACCACCGCACGCGTTTGCCAAGTTGTCGAGGTCAATTCATGAGCGTGCATGAACTCAAGCGTCCGCCCACCACGGATGCGTCAGCCCCCGAGGACCGCTTGCAGTTGAGCGGTGCCCTGGAACAGTTGCGGCACTGGGCCCAGGCCCGGCCGTTGGACAATGCCCTGCGCCACAAGCGCCACGGCCATTGGTACGCCTGGCGCTGGATCGATGCCCTGCGCGATGTCGAGCGTCTGGCCGACGGCCTGCGCCAGCAAGGCCTCGACTCGCAGTCCCGGCTGGCCCTGAGCGGGCCGTTCGAGCCGGACCTGTTGCTGCTGGCCCTGGCTGCCCGGAGCCTGGGCGCCGAGGTGCTCAGCCTCGACCCGGAGCTGGCGCCCGAGGCCCTGCGCCAGGCGCTTTGGCGCCTGCAGCCGAGCCACGCCTTCGTCCACTCGCGGCGCCAGGTCCTGGCCTGGGTGGCCGCCGGGGACCAGGGCCCGGCCCCGGGGCTTTTGATCGCCGGGCAAGCCTTGCCGCGCCTGCCCGCCGGGGTGCGCCAGCCGCTGCTGTGCTTTGCCGACTTGCTCGGCCCCAGCGAAGCGCCCCAGCGCCAGCTCTATTGGCGCCATCCGGCCACTGCCGAGCAGCTGTGGAGCGAAGAGGGCACGCAATGGGCGGCGGGTCTGCAGGTGTTGCTGGAGCACTGGCTGAACAGCGGCCACAGCCTGGCCTTCCCCGAAACCGCGGCATCCGCCAGTCGCGACCGCCGCGACGTGGCGCCCAGCGGCCTGCTGCTGTCGCCGCCGCGCCTGCAGCAGCTGGCGGACGAAATCGAAAGCCGCCTGGCGCCTCCCGGCAGCTGGCGCCGGCGCCTGTGCGAGTGGGTCATCGCCCATCCTCGCCGGCCACTGCCCCGGCTGCTCAAGCAACGGGTGCGCCGGTTGCTGGGCTTTGCCCGCCTGCAGTTCATCTGGCAGCCGGCGCCGTCGCATGCTCACCCCTCAACCCCGGCCTGGATCGCCGAATTCAAACGGAACATTGCATGAGCCCCAGCGAACCCATCCTGCAAGTGCGCGCCGTGTCCCTGTCGTTCAAGGGGGTCAAGGCCATCAACCAGCTGTCGTTCGACGTGCGCCGTGGCGAAATCTGCGGCCTGATCGGACCCAACGGCGCCGGCAAGAGCTCATTGCTCAACCTGCTCAACGGGGTCTATCGCTTCGACAGCGGGGCGATTGTCTTCGACCGCCAGAGCTATTCGCGCATCGACCCGCTGAGCGCCGCTCGCCGTGGCATTGGCCGGACGTTCCAGAACAATGCGCTGTTCAAGAAGATGAGCGTGATCGACAACCTGCTCACCGGCCTGTCGCGGCATTCGCGCACCTACCTGATCGAGCAGGCCCTGGGCTTGCCCCGGGCCCGGCGCGAGGCCGCGACCTTCCGCCAACTGGCCCAGGGCATCCTGCAGTTTCTCGATTTGCAGGCACTGCGGGATGTCCCGGTGGGCAACCTGTCCTACGGCCTGCAAAAGCGCGTGGAGCTGGGGCGGGCGCTGATCGCCGGGCCCAGCCTGCTGTTGCTGGACGAACCCCTGGCGGGCATGAACGCCGAGGAAAAGCAGGAAATGGCCGGCTTCATCGCTGACATCAATCGTGACCTGGGCACTACCGTGGTGTTGATCGAGCACGACATGGGGGTGGTCATGGAGCTGTGCCACCACGTGGTGGTCCTGGACTACGGGCGCAAGGTGGGCGATGGCACACCGGCCGAAGTCCAGGCCAATCCCGACGTGATCGCCGCCTACCTGGGGGTGGTGCACTGATGAACTTCTTCCTCGAAACCCTGCTCGGCGGCCTGCTGGCCGGGACCCTGTACTCCCTGGTGGCCATCGGCTTCGTGCTGATCTACAAGGCCAGCGGCGTGTTCAATTTCGCCCAGGGCGCGATGCTGCTGTTCGCCGCCCTGACCTTCGTCAGCCTGCACGACCAGGGCGTGCCCTTCGCCCTGGCGCTGCTGCTGACGGTGCTGGTGATGATCATCGGTGCCTGGCTGATCGAGCGCCTGGTGCTGCGGCCCCTGGTCAATCGCTCGCAGATCACCCTGTTCATGGCCACCCTGGGCCTGTCGTTCATCATCGAGGGCCTGGCCCAGGGACTGATGGGCTCCCAGGTGCGCGCCCTGGACCTGGGCATCGACGACGTGCCGCTGTTCCTCGGGCCGTTGATGGTCAGCCAGTTCGACCTGATCGCCGCCGCGGCCGCCCTGGTGCTGGTGACGGTGCTGGCACTGCTGTTCAACAAGACCCGCATCGGCATCTCCCTGCGGGCGGTGGCCGACGACACCACGGCGGCGCTGTCCATCGGCATCAACCTCAACCGCATCTGGCAGATCGTCTGGGCCGTGGCCGGGGTCGTGGGGCTGGTGGCCGGGCTGCTCTGGGGCGCGCGCCAGGGGGTGCAGTTCTCGCTGTCGCTGGTGGTGCTCAAGGCGCTGCCGGTGCTGATCATCGGCGGCTTCACCTCCATCGGCGGGGCGATTGCCGGGGGCCTGATTGTCGGTGCCGCCGAGAACCTGGCGGAGGTCTATATCGGCCCGCTGATCGGCGGCGGCATCACCCCCTGGTTCGCCTATGTCCTGGCCCTGGCCTTCCTCTACATCCGTCCCGCCGGCCTGTTCGGCGAGCGGGCCATCGAGCGAGTGTGAATTGATGTCCATCCCCCTGACCCGGCAAACCGCGCCGCTGCTGCTGGTCCAGCGCCGTCTGCCCCTGGGCCTGAGCGGCCTGTTGCTGTTGACCTGCGGCGTGGTGCCCCTGGTTGCCAACGACTATTGGCTCAACGCGATCCTGATTCCCTTCCTGGTGCTGTCCCTGGCCGGGCTCGGGCTCAACCTGCTGACCGGCTACACCGGCCAGACCTCGGTGGGCGCCGCCGGCTTCATGGCGGTCGGAGCCTTTGCCACCTACGGCTTCGTGCTGCGCCTGCCAGAGCTGGGGCTGCCCGTGGCGCTGCTCGGCGGGGGCCTGATCAGTGCCCTGGTGGGCTGGCTGTTCGGCCTGCCCAGCTCGCGGATCAAGGGCTTCTACCTGATGGTCACCACCCTGGCGGCGCAGTTCTTCCTGGAGTGGCTGTTCGTCAAGTTTCCCTGGTTTTACAACTACGGCTCCTCGGGCACCATCTCGGCGCCGCAGTTGAGCCTGTGGGGGCATGACCTCAATACCCCGACCGGGCGCTACCTGTTGACCCTGGTGGTGGTCCTGCTGCTGACCCGGGTGGCGCAGAACCTGGTGCAAAGCCAGGTCGGGCGCAACTGGATGGCGATCCGCGACATGGACACCGCGGCCGCGGTGATCGGCATCCCGGTGGCCCGCTACAAGCGCCAGGCCTTTGCCGTCAGCTCGTTCTACCTGGGCATCGCCGGGGCGCTGTGGGCCTTCGCCTACCTGGGCACCGCCAGCGCCAGCAGCTTCGATATCAATCGTTCGTTCCAGATCCTCTTCATCATCATTATCGGCGGCATGGGCAGCGTGGCCGGCAACTTCGTCGGCGCGGCCTTCATCAGCCTGCTGCCGATCTTCCTCAGCCACGCCGGGCAGTGGCTGCTGGGCGGGGCGGTGGACGCCGGGCAATTGCAGAACCTGCAGAAAATCATCTTTGGCGTGCTGATCATCCTGTTCCTGATCAAGGAGCCCGAGGGCCTGATCCGCCTGCTGAGCAACCTGCGCGAGCGCCTGCGGCACTGGCCGCTGCGTTTCTGAAATTCCACTCAAGACCTAGAGAGACAACATGCGTGCATCCTTGAAAGCTTCCCTGGCCAGTGCGGCCTTGCTGCTGTCCGCGGCGCTGACCCCGCAGGCCCAGGCCGCGCCGGACCAGCAGTTCTTCCCCCTGGCCACCTACCGGGTCGGGGCCTATGCCTCCAGCGGGGTGCAGGTGTGGGCCGGGATGATCGACTACCTGAACTACATCAATCAGGTGGAAGGCGGGATCAACGGGGTCAAGCTGGTGTGGCAGGAATGCGAGACCGAATGGACCGCGGAGAAGGGCATCGAGTGCTACGAGCGCTTCAAGAAGGGCCTGGACGGCGCGCCGGTGGCGGTCTATCAGCCCAACGGAGCGCCGGCGGCCTATGCCCTGAGCGAGCGAGCCGAGGTGGACAAGATCCCGCTCATTACCCTGGGCTACGGGCGTACCGAAGCCACCGATGGCACGGTGTTCCCCTACAACTTCCCGGTGATGCTGACCTTCTACAGCGAGGCCTCGACCCTGGTGAACTACATCGCCCAGCGCGAGGGTGGGTTCGACAAGCTCAAGGGCAAGAAGATCGCCACGGTCTATCACGACTCCGCCTATGGCCGGGAAACCCTCGGGCCGCTCAAGCTGCTGGCGGAAAAATACGGCTTCGAGAACATCCAGATCCCGGTGGCCGACCCGGGCAACGAGCAATCGGCGCAATGGCGGCAGATCCGCCAGCAGAACCCGGACTGGGTGTTCCTGCGCACCTGGGGCGTGTCGACCCCGGTGGCGGTCAAGACCGCGGCGCGCTTCGGCTTCCCGGTGGATCACATCATCGGCGACATCTGGGCCAGTTCCAGCGAGGACGTGCTGCCGGCCGGGGTCGCCGCCAAGGGCTACCTGGCGCTGACACCCTACCCGGCGGGCAGCGACTTCGAGATCCACAAGCGCCTGAAGCAGTACATCCTCGATACCGGCAAGAGCGACCTCAAGGACCTGAAGAACTTCGGCAGCGTGTACTACAACTCCGGGCTGGTGAACGCCGCGGTGGCGGTGGAGGCGATCCGCACCGCCCAGGGCAAGTTCGGCAAACGCCCGCTCAACGGCGAAGAAGGGCGCTGGGGCCTGGAGCACCTGAACATCGACAACGCCCGGCTCAAGGACATGGGTTACCTGGGGCTGATGCAGAACCTCAAGCTGTCGTGCCGCGATCACGAAGGCGGCGGCGCGGCCCGGGTGCAGCAATGGGACGGGGCCAACTGGACCCTGATCAGCGACTGGATCGCCGCCGACCGCGCGCTGCTGCGGCCGCTGATCGACGAGAAGGCCGCGGCCTTCGCCAAGGAAAAGCAACTGACGCCACGCACCTGCAACGGGGATGACTGAAGCATGAGCCACAGCGCCACGGCCACCGCGGCCGAGCACCTGTTGCAGGTGCAGGACATCGAGGTGATCTACGACGGCGCCATCCTCGGGGTGGCCGGGGTGTCCCTGGACGTGCCCCGGGGGGCGATCGTCGCCTTGCTGGGGGCCAATGGCGCCGGCAAGAGCACCACCCTCAAGGCCATCTCCGGCCTGGGCCGGGCCGAGCGGGCCCAGCTGGGGCGGGGCAGCATCCGCTTCGCCGGGCAGGACCTGGCCGGGGTCGACCCCAGCCGCCGGGTGCGCCAGGGCATGGTCCATGTGCTGGAGGGGCGGCACGTGTTCGGCCAGCTGACCGTGGAGGACAACCTGCGCAGTGGCGGCTTTGTCCGCGGCCTTGGCCGTCGGCAGCTGGCCGAGGATCTGGAGCGCATCTACCACTGGTTTCCGCGGCTGCTGACCAAGCGCCGGGTGCGTGCCGGCCTGACCTCGGGTGGTGAGCAGCAGATGCTGGCCATCGGCCGGGCGTTGATGACCCATCCTACTTTGGTACTGCTGGACGAACCTTCCATGGGCTTGGCGCCTATCATCGTCCAGGAGATTTTTCAGATCGTCGCCCAGCTCAATCGCGAGGCGGGGGTGAGTTTTCTGATCGCCGAGCAAAGCATTAATCTGGCGCTCAAGTACGCGTCCCACGCCTGCCTGCTGGACAACGGACGGGTGGCCCTGTCCGGCACCGCCGAGCAGTTGCTGGCCCGGGGCGATCTGCAGGATTTCTACCTGGGCAAACACTGACCGCGAGCATGCCATGAGCCAGAACCACACCCCACCGACCATCCCGGCCGACCCTGATGCGGACATTCTGATTGTCGGCGGAGGCCTGAGTGGCGCCTTGCTGGCCGCGCAATTGCTGCGCCGGCCGGGCCGGCGGCGGATCCTGGTGATCGAGCCGCGCAACGAACTGGGGCGTGGCGAGGCCTACAGCGCCGTGGAGCTGGGGCACACCCTGAACGGCAACGCCGCGCGCATGAGCGTCGACCCGGACAACGCTGATGACCTGACCCAGTGGCTGACCCGGCACATTGCCGAGGGCGGCTGGCCCGAGTCGGATCGCCAGCATGTGCCGGTCAGCGAACTGTTTCCGCCCCGCGGACTGTTTGGCGTCTATGTCCAGCAGCGGCTGGCCGAGGCGCAAGCGCAGGGCCGGGGGCAGGGCTCCTCGGTGAGCCATGTGCAGGGCGAAGCGGTGGACCTGGAAATCGAACCTGACGGCGTGCTCCTGACCCTGGCCGATGGCCGGCAACTGCGGGGCGCGCGGGCGGTGCTGGCCACGGGCATGTTCCCCGCGGCGCGCACGCCACAGACCCGGTCCAGCGGCCTCAACGCCGCCGCGCTGGACCCCTGGGACGTGGCCGCCATGGCCCGCCTCGATCCCCGGGCGACGGTGCTGATCATTGGCTCCGGGCTGACCATGGTCGACGCCGTGGTGTCCCTGGAGCAGGCCGGGCATCGCGGGCCGATCGAAGTGTTCTCCCGCCATGGGCTGCTGCCGCACGTGCGTCGCCAGCCGCCGGCCTGGGAGGATTTTCTCGCCGCCGACCCGAGCCTGCGCAGCCCCCGGCAGTTGTTCCGGGCGCTGCGGCGCCAGTGCCAGGCGGCGCAGGCCCGGGGCATCGACTGGCAAGCGCCGCTGGACACGGTGCGGGCCCATATCGGGCGCTTGTGGAGCCAGGCCAGCGAAGCGCAGAAACGCCAGTTCGTGCGTCATGTGCGGCCCTGGTGGGAGAGCCATCACCATCGCTCGCCGCCCTTGAGCGCGGCGCTGGTGGCGCGCCTGCAGGAGCAAGGCCGGTTGCGGGTGCATGCCGCGTGCTACCAGGGGCTGGAGGCGGGCGCCGACGGCCGCCTGGCGATCCGCCTGCGCTATCGCGGCAGCCCGGACAGCGTGCGCGTACCGGGCGATGCCCTGATCAACTCCAGCGGCATCGAATACGACTGGCGCCGGGTGGCGCGGCCCTTGCCGCAGCAACTGCTGGCTCGCGGCCTGGTCACCCCCGGTCCGCTGGCCCTGGGCATCAGCGCCACGGCGGACGGCGCCGTGCACGATGCCCGGGGCCAGGCATCCGCGCGCCTGTTTGCCCTGGGCCCGCCGTTGCGCGGCCTGTGGTGGGAAAGCACCGCGGTCACCGACGTCGCCCTGCAAGCCAAGGCCCTGGCCGCGCGCCTGGCCGCATTGCCCTTGTAGCCGCTGCCGCAGGCTGCGAACGGCCCGCAGGGCCGCGGCGCACTAAAGGCTGCTGCGGGTGCTACGGGCGACTGCCAAGCAAGGTCCTGCGGACCTTTGCGCAGCTTCGCCGTGGCTCAGCAGCGGCTACAGGCAATGTCGATCGGGGTTGTGTAGCCGCTGCCGCAGGCTGCGAACGGCTCCGCAGGAGACGCGGGGATCTTGAGGCCGGCCAAGATCGGCGGGCGATCGTCAGGCAAGGTCCTGCGGACCTTTGCGCAGCTTCGCCGTGGCTCAGCAGCGGCTACAGGCAATGCCGATCGGGGGGTGTAGCCGCTGCCGCAGGCTGCGAACGGCTCCGCAGGAGACGCGGGGATCTTGAGGCCGGCCAAGATCGGCGGGCGATCGTCAGGCAAGGCCCTTTGGGCCTGTGCGCAGCTTCGCGGGCTCAGCAGCGGCTACAGGAGGGGGACCCAGCGCTGTTCCTGGGCGGCGGTGCGGATTGCCGCGGCCAGGCGTTCAATTTCCCAGGCTTCAGCGAAATCCGTGCCGTCTCGGCCCTGGCCGCAAAGGGCCATGATCAGTTCGTGAACCTCCAGGGTCTTGAGTTCGTTGTAGCCCAGTTGATGCCCGGGGGCCGGGCTGAAGGCGGCGTAGCCGGGCAGGTCGGGCCCTGCCAGCAGGCGCTGGAAGCCTTTCTGTCCGACCCGGTACAGGCGCAGTTCGTTGAGCCGTTCCTGGTCGAAGGCCAGGGTGCCCAGGGTGCCGCTGATCTCGAAGCTCAGGTGGTTCTTGTAGCCGTGCTTGATCCAACTGCTGCTCACGCAGCCTCGGGCGCCATTGGCAAAGCGCAGCAGGGCGTGGGCTTGATCGTCGACTTCTATGCCGCGACGTTGCTGGCTGGCGCTGTGAACAGGGCGTTGCCGGTGCACGGTCTGGGTGTCGGCGCACACCGCCTGCACCGGCCCCATGAGAAAGCGCGCCATGGCCAGCAGGTGGCTGCCCAGGTCCGCCAGGGCGCCACCGGCGTGCTGCGGGTCGCAACGCCAGGACCAGGGCGAATCCGGGTCGGCCATGAAGTCTTCGCTGAACTCGCCCTGGAAGCTTACCAACTGCCCCAGCTCACCCTGGCCGATCAGTTGCCGGGCGAGGACGATCATCGGGTTGTGCTGGTAGTTGTAGCCGACCCGGGTCACCACTGCGGCGGCCTGGGCCGCGTGGTGCATCTGCCGGGCCTGCTCGACGCTGACCGCCAGGGGTTTTTCGCAGTACACCGCCTTGCCCGCCGCCAGTGCCGCCATGGCCATGGGGAAATGCAAATGGTTGGGGGTGGTGATGGCCACCAGATTGACCCGGGGATCGGCGATCAATCCTTGCCAGTCGCTATGGGCCCGGGCAAAGCCCCAGGCGCCGGCGCAGTGTTCGGCGCGCTGCGCATCGGCATCGGCCAGGGCGGCCAGGTGCAGGCGCACCGGCAGTTCGAACACCGCGCCGACGCTGCGAAACGCCAGGGCGTGGGCCCGGCCCATGAAGCCGGTGCCGATCAAGCCAATGCCAAGTTCGTCCATAACCGCTCCTGCAGAATTATTGTTCTAGGGAGTGCTAGTTATGGAATAAATATTCTTTAATTGCAATTGCTGGAATTAAAATTTCGAGGCGGCCCTGCAGGCGCCGGCTGGCCGGCAAAAGGCGTCGTGAGGCGAGCGCCGGGTTCAAGTGGCTGTTCGTTGGCCAGTCAGCGCCCGCAGGACAAGAAAAAGGCAGCCCGGGGGCTGCCTGTCTGGAGATGCAAGCAGGCCTCAGGAGAGGAAGCCGCCGTCCACGTTCAGCGCAACACCGGTGGTGTAGCTGGAGGCGTCGCTGGCCAGGTACAGCACCGCGCCGGCCATTTCGCTGGGGTCGGCCACGCGCTTGAGGGGGATCTGCGCCAGGGCGGTCTTGAGGATGGCGTCGTTCTTCACCAGCGCCGAGGCGAACTTGGTGTCGGTCAGGCCCGGCAGCAGGGCGTTGCAGCGGATGCCGAACGGCGCGCACTCCTTGGCGAAGACCTTGGTCATGTTGATCACCGCGGCCTTGGTCACCGAGTAGATGCCCTGGAAGATCCCCGGCGAGATGCCGTTGATCGAGGCCACGTTGATGATGCTGCCGCCGCCGTTCTCGCGCATCAGCTTGCCGGCTTCCACCGACATGAAGAAGTAGCCGCGGATGTTGACGTCGACGGTCTTCTGGAAAGCCCCGAGGTCCGTGTCCAGGACGTTGCAGAACTGCGGGTTGGTGGCGGCGTTGTTGACCAGGATGTCCAGGCGCCCGAACTGCTCGCGGATGCCGGCGAAGACCTGGCTGATCTGCTCCATTTCGCCGATGTGGCAGGCGATCGCGGTGGCCTTGCCGCCAGCGGCGATGATTGCGTCGGCGACGTGCTGGCAACCGTCGAGCTTGCGGCTCGACACGATCACATGGGCCCCTTGCTGGGCCAGCAACTTGGCAATGGCCTCACCGATGCCGCGGCTGGCGCCGGAAACGAAAGCGATCTTGCCGTCGAGGTCGAACAACTGAGTCTTGGACATGGTTTTTCCCTGGTTGGGTTGTCGAGCGCCGGGGCGCGGTCAGAGGCTGGATTTGTCGATGACCTGCAGGCTCATCTGCTCCAGCAGCTTGTTCATGTGAATGAACTGCGCGAAGCGTTTGTCCTGGGTCTGGCCGTGGTAGAAGCGGTAGTAGATCTGCTGCACGATGCCGGCCAGGCGGAACAGGCCGTAGGTGTAGTAGAAGTCGAAATTGCCGATCTCGATGCCCGAGCGCTCGGCGTAGTAGTCGACGAATTGCCGGCGGGTGAGCATGCCCGGGGCGTTGCTCGGCTGGCGCCGCATCAGTTGCACCGGCGCCGGGTCGGCGGCTTCGATCCAGTAGGCCAGGCTGTTGCCCAGGTCCATCAGCGGATCGCCCAGGGTGGTCAGCTCCCAGTCCAGCACGCCGATGATCTGCATCGGGTTGTTGGGGTCGAGGATCACGTTGTCGAAGCGGTAGTCGTTATGGACGATGCTCGAGGTCGGGTGGTCGGCGGGCATCTTCTCGTTGAGCCAGGCCTTGACGGTGTCCCAGTGCGGGGCATCCGGGGTCAGGGCCTTCTCGTAGCGCTCGCTCCAGCCCTTGATCTGGCGCTGCACATAGCCTTCGGGGCGGCCCAGGTCGCCGAGGCCGCAGGCGTTGTAGTCGACCCGGTGCAGTTCGACGAAGCGGTCGATGAAGCTCTTGCACAGGGCCTCGGTCTGGCCGGCGTCCAGGCCCAGCTCCGCCGGCAGGTCGGAGCGCAGGATGATGCCCTTGACCCGTTCCATGACATAGAACTCGGCGCCGATCAGCGACTCGTCGGTGCAATGCACGTACGCCTTGGGGCAGTAGGGGAAGCCGTCCCTGAGCTGGTTGAGAATGCGGAACTCGCGGCCCATGTCGTGGGCCGACTTGGCCTTGTGGCCGAACGGCGGGCGCCGCAGGACGAACTCCTGGTCAGGGTATTCCAGCAGGTAAGTGAGGTTCGAAGCCCCGCCCGGGAACTGGCTGATCCGCGGCGTGCCGCTGAGGCCGGGGATGTGGGCCTTGAGGTACGGATCGATCAGGTTGGCGTCAAGTTCCTCGCCGGAGCGAGTACGGGTGGACTGGTCTGTAAGCGCCATGCTTATCCCTTCTGCTTATTCTGGAGGCCAGAGATTATTGGCTAATCTAATGCGCCTACCGGCCGCTCACAATCGCCGCGGGCCTTTATAGGTGCGCGTGTTGCCGGACAATCATTGCTTTTGATACAAGCGTTTGAATTTGCCTCGCCCGGCCGCCAATCCCGCAGGAGCAAGGGCGGTCGAGGCGGGCGGGTAGATCGCGTCCAGCTCCCACACCCGCCAGCGGGGGAGCATAGGCGCTGCTCGGGGCGGTGTCAGTTCGCGGGCGGCAGGACCAGTGGGGTCAGCAGCGGCCGGCCTGCGAAGTGGGCCTGCAGGTTGTGGCCGACCCTCTCCACGGTGTCGCGGCTGGCCTGGGGCGACAGGCCGGCGACGTGGGGCGTGAGGACGACGTTGTCGAGAACCTTGAAGGCGTCCGGGACCTGGGGCTCGTCGTCGAACACATCCAAGGCGGCCCCGGCAATCCGCCGCTGCTGCAGGGCCTGGAGCAAGGCGTGGGTATCCACCACGCTGGCCCGGGCGATGTTCACCACAAAGCCCTCGGGGCCCAGTGCCTCCAGCACCTGATGGTCCACCAGGTGCCGGGTCTCGGCGCAGCCGGGGGTGGCGATCACCAGCACATCCACGTCGCGGGCCAGTTCCACCAGGGTCGGGCAGAAGCGATAAGGCTGGTCCGCGCGGGGCTGGCGGCTGTGATAACTCACCGGCATGTCGAACCCCAGGGCGCAGCGCCGGGCAATGGCCTGGCCCACGGCACCCAGGCCGAGGATGCCCAGGCGCATGCCGGCCAGGGACGGGCGCATGACTTTTGGCCACTGGCCCTGGCGCACCGCGGCATCGGCCTGGGGAATGCCGCGCACCAGGGCCAGCAGCAGGGCCAGGGCATGATCGGCCACCGAGGGCGCGTTGACCCCGGCGCCATTGGTCACGGCGATCCCGCGGTTGCTCGCCGCTTGCAGGTCGACCTGTTCATAGCCGGCGCCGATCACGCAGATGATCTGCAACCGGGGCAGGGCGGCGATCTCCGCCCCGGTCAGGCCCAGGGGGCCGCGGGTCAGCACGGCGTCGATCTGCCCGGCGTGGTCCCGGATCGCCTGGGCCCG
Organism: Pseudomonas sp. Os17; assembly: GCF_001547895.1. Lineage (NCBI taxonomy): Bacteria > Pseudomonadati > Pseudomonadota > Gammaproteobacteria > Pseudomonadales > Pseudomonadaceae > Pseudomonas > Pseudomonas sp. Os17. The sequence goes on from NZ_AP014627.1 coordinate 2,876,461, forward strand.
GGCTTGCGCAGTGGGCGCCAGGATCAGCTTGAAACCCAGGTCTTCGAGGTGCGGCAGGTAGGCGTTGACGTTTTCAACCAGGACCAGGACGGTGGCGCGCATGGCGTACTCCTCGTGGGTTAGTGGGGCAGGGGTTGGCGCAATTGAAAGAGGTTGCCTTGCGGGTCGATGCCGTCGCAGGCCCGGGCGTTCTTGAATTGCCATTCGCGCTCGGCCTCGTACACCCAACCACCGGCCTTGGCAGCGCGTTGCCGGGCCCGGGCCAGGTCGTCCACCTGGAACAGCGGCTTGCAGGCGCAATCGCTGCGGGGCAGCGGCGGTTCCTGGAGGACGATGCGCGCAGCAATCGCTGGCGGCACCTGAACCAGGGTCAGCTCGAAGCCCTGGTGGGCCAGTTGCTGGTCATCGGCTTGCTGTTCGGTGATGGGCCAGCCCAGCAGTTCGGCATAGAAGCGGGCGAGGGCAGGTGGATCAAGGCTGTAGAGCAGGCAGCCGGCGATCGTCGTGGCGCTCATGGAGGGTTCCATACGGGCAGGGGCGAGGGCTCAAGGGTGGGGGTTGCAGGGGATTTTGGCAATCGGCCGGCACTGTTCCCGGGGCCGAACGCGCACATCGGCGTCCCCGGGGCAGTGGCGGAAGCGCTTTGAATCAGAAGCTCACGTCAGGGGTCTTGATCAGGCGCACGAAGGGGCCGTTCAGGGTGGCGTTATGGTGGGCGATGATTTTTTTCGCCCCCAGCACGGGAGTGTCCATGCAGGTGTGGGCGTCTTCCACCAGCAGCGCGGCAAACCCCAGGTCGCCGGCGGCGCGGCAAGTGGCGTCGACGCAGTACTGGGTCTTCATGCCGACGATCACCAGCTCCTGGACCTGGGCCTCCTGCAGGCGCTCGGCCAGCCCGGTGCCGACAAAGCAGCTGGGGCGGGTCTTGTCCAGCACGCAGTCCAGCTCTTCATCCACTTCCAGGGTCGGCAGCAGTTGCCAGAACGGGCTGCCGGCGGCGATCGGCGAGTCGGCAGGACCGGTATGGCGCACGGCGAAGATCGGCGCCCCGGCCTGGCGGGCGCGGCGGATCAGCTGATTGATGTTTTCCAGGGTCTGTTCGCGCTTGTAGGGCTTGTCCGGTCCGTTGAACAGGCCGACCTGCATGTCGATGACCAGCAGGGCACGCTTGGCGTTGGATAAAGGCATCTTGTCTCTCCTTGTAGTGCCAGTTGGACGGAGAAACAAAAGGCCCCGTCCATTGCTGGCGGGGCCTTGGTTTTACTGTGCTTGCCTTACCCTGCACAGCCACCACACGACCCGCCGGAAGCAGTCGTGGTGGTAGAGGTAGGGTTGAGCGCGTAGATATTCATGGGGTCCGATCATGCCGTCTGTCCGTGAGCCCTGTCAACGCAACCCCGCGGGGGCCGCCTCGTCGGCGAGCGGATTCATCGAACCTGCATCGCCCCGGCGGACCCCGGCGCTGGCAAAAGCGCTCTTTCGGGACCCGGGTGGGGGCGCGAGAGGGCCGGGCCAGACGCTTCGCCATCCAGTAAAAAAATATCTGCAGCGCACAAACCGTTCCTCAGCTGAGTCTATGCAGCGCCTGCGGAATCCCGGACAATCGCGCCCCCTCTGTTTCGGTCGGGGTTCTGTCTGTCGGGTACTCCGACGCGCCCTGACCGAATGGCAAATGACCGGAATGTGGAGATCCCACCGGATGAATGATCAGGCCAACAGCGTTGATCAACGCTTTGAAACGGCGGCCCCAGCGACCCTGAGCAGCTGGAACCGCCAAGACACCACCTGGATGCTGGGCCTGTTTGGTACCGCCATCGGTGCCGGTACCCTGTTTCTGCCCATCAATGCCGGCCTCGGCGGCTTCTGGCCGCTGCTGATCCTGGCGCTGCTGGCGTTCCCCATGACCTTCTTTGCACACCGCGGCCTGACCCGCTTCGTGCTGTCCGGTCGCGATGGCGCGGACATCACCGAGGTGGTGGAGGAGCATTTCGGGATCAAGGCCGGTGCCCTGATCACCTTGCTGTACTTCTTTGCCATCTTCCCCATCCTGCTGATCTACAGCGTGGCCCTGACCAATACCGTCGGCAGCTTCATGGAGCACCAGCTGCACATCGCGCCGCCGCCGCGGGCGATCCTGTCCCTGGTGCTGATCCTCGGCCTGCTGGCCGTGGTGCGCTGCGGCGAGCAGGTGATCGTCAAGGCCATGAGCCTGATGGTCTACCCGTTCATCGTTGCCCTGGGGTTCCTCGCGGTGTTCCTGATTCCCCACTGGAACGGCGGCATCCTCGCCACCGCCAGTGACGTGCCGGCACCTTCGGCCTTCCTGCACACCCTGTGGCTGGCGATCCCGGTCATGGTGTTCTCGTTCAACCATTCGCCGATCATCTCGGCCTTTGCCGTGGACCAGAAGCGTCGCTACGGCCTGCACGCCGAAGAGCGCAGTTCGCAGATCCTGTCCCGCGCCCACCTGCTGATGGTGGCCATGGTGCTGTTCTTCGTCTTCAGCTGCGTGCTGACCCTGTCGCCGGCGCAACTGGCGGAAGCCAAGGCGCAGAACCTGTCGATCCTGTCCTACCTGGCCAACCACTTCAGCAACCCGACCATCGCCTTCGCCGCGCCGCTGATTGCCTTCGTGGCCATTGCCAAGTCGTTCCTGGGGCACTACATCGGTGCCAGCGAAGGCCTCAAGGGGCTGATCGTCAAGAGCGGCCGGCGTCCCGGGGCCAAGGCCCTGGACCGCGTGACCGCGGCGTTCATGCTGGTGATCTGCTGGGCGGTGGCGACCCTCAACCCGAGCATCCTGGGGATGATCGAAACCCTCGGTGGCCCGGTCATCGCGGCGATCCTGTTCCTGATGCCGATGTACGCCATTCGCAAGGTGCCGGCCATGGCCCGCTATCGCGGCCAGGCGTCCAACGTGTTCGTGACCCTGGTGGGCCTGGTGGCGATTACCGCCCTGGTGTACTCGCTGCTCTCCTGAGTGCCGCGGCGCCCTCCCGGTAGGAGCCGGCGTGCCGGCGAAAGGGAGGGCTCAAGCCCGCTTCGACAGACAACGCCGCCGTTGCTTCACAGCATCGGCGGCGTTGTCGTTCAAGGCATTGACCGTGATCGTCTGCGGCCTTGAATAAAGGTCTAAGCTGACGATTTTGTGCCTGTCTGGAGTCATTGCATGGCCCGTGCTCACCCGCAGTTGATTCGCGCCCGCCTGGATACGCTGCACCCGACCCAACTCACGGTGGGCCTGGCCGAAGTCGAGGCCAAGCGCCGGATGTGGCAGCAGCTCAAGCGCAAGGCGCGGGCGGCAGCCCTGGAGGATCACTGGTTCCCCTGCGTGCTGGGCCCTCGGCAGCGCTATTACATCGTCGACCATCATCACTTCGGCATGGCCCTGCTGCAGGAACAGGTAAAGGAGGTGCCGTTGCTGGTGCTCAAGGACCTGTCCTTTGTCGACGCGGGCAGTTTCTGGGAGGTGATGGCGTTCAACCAATGGGCTCATCCTTATGATGCCCAGGGCGTGCGGCGCGCTTTCGAGCAGATTCCCGCGCGCCTCCTCGACCTGCAGGATGATCCCTATCGCAGCCTGGCCGGCCTGTTGCGGCGCGCCGGCGGTTTTGCCAAGGACACCACGCCGTTCAGCGAATTTCTCTGGGCGGACTTTTTTCGCCGGCGCCTCGACCGCGAGGCGCTGGGCAAGCTGGGGGCCAAGGTTCAGGCCCGGGCCCTGAAACTGGCGCGCAGCCAGGACGCACGTTACTTGCCAGGATGGGTGGGCCAGATTGTCGACTGATCCAGGGCAGCTCGCTGCCACTCTCGCACCGCGGCGCAGCCGCGACCTGCTGGCCGGCTTGTCCATCGCCGGCCTGTTGCTGCCCGAAGCGGTGGCCTATTCCAGCATCGCCGCCTTGCCGCCCCAGGCCGGGGTCATTGCCCTGTTCGCCGGGTTGTTGTGCTACGGCCTGTTCGGCACCAGCCGCTTTGCCATCGTATCGGCCACCTCGTCGTCGGCGGCGGTGCTGGCAGCGGCGACCCTGTCGCTGTCCGATGGCGATGCGCAACTGCGCCTGAGCCTGGGGTTCGCCCTGGTGCTGCTCACCGGGGCGTTCTTTATCCTGGCGGGGCTGTTTCGCCTGGGCGGCGTCACCGCGTTCATTGCCAAGCCGGTGTTGCGCGGTTTTGCCTTCGGCCTGGCGGTGACCATCATCCTCAAGCAGTTCGCCACCGTGGTCGGGGTGCACTTGAGCACCGGCAACCTGGTGCGCTTCCTGCCGCAGTTGCTCGAGCAATGGCCGCAGTGGAACTGGGCGGGCGTGGCGGTGGCGGCCCTGGCCTTGCTGGTGCTGGCGATCTGTTCGCGGATTCCCTACGTGCCCGGCGGGCTGGTGGCGGTGGTGATTGGCATTGGCGCCGGACAATGGCTCGACCTGCCGTCCCACGGGGTGGCGCTGATCGGTGTCATCGAGCTCAAGCTGGAGGTGCCGAGCCTGCCGGACCTGCCCTTTGCCGACTGGCTGCGCCTGGGGGAGCTGGCCTTTGCCCTGGTGATGATCCTCTACGCCGAATCCTACGGCTCCATCAGTGCCCTGGCCCTCAAGCATGGCGACCGGGTGTCGTCCAACCGTGACCTGCTGGCCCTGGGCGCCGCCAACCTGGTGTCGGGGCTGTTTCACGGCATGCCGGCCGGTGCCGGCTACTCGGCGACTTCCGCCAACGAGGCGGCCGGGGCGCGCTCGCGGTTGGCGGGGCTGACCGCGGCGGCGGTGATGCTGCTGATCGTGCTGACGGTATTGCCCTACATCGCGCTGACTCCGGAGCCGGTGCTGGCGGCGATCGTCATGTATGCCCTGGGCCATGGCCTGAGCCTGCAGCCTCTGGGGCGCTACTTCATCTGGCGCCGGGATCGCTTCCTGGTGATCTGCGCGGTCGCCGCGGTGCTGGTGCTGGGGGTGCTGGACGGTCTGTTGCTGTCGGTGGGGGTAAGCATTCTGCTGATGCTGCGCCAGCTGTCGGCGGCGGATATCCAGATCCTCGGCCAACTGGGCAGCGGTCATGACTTTGTCGACCTGAACCGCCATCCCCAGGCGCGGCAAGTGCCGGGCGTGCTGATCCTGCGACCGGGGGAGGCGCTGTTCTTCGCCAACGCCGAGCGCATCCTGGGCGGTGCCTTGCGCCTGATCCGCCAGGTGCAGGCGCCGATTCACACCGTCATCCTCAGCCTGGAAGAGTCGCCGGACCTGGACGGGACCAGCATCGAAGCCCTGGACGCGTTCTTCCGCCAGGTCAGCCTGGAGCACAAGCATCTGGCCCTGGCCCGGCTCAAGCACAGGGCCAAGGATGCCCTGGCGGCCTTGCCATCGAGTGTCGGGTATCAGGTGTTGCTCAGTGGCACCAGTGTCGACGACACCCTGCAGGAAAGCCTGCAGGGCTGGAGCGGTCAGGCCCAGGCGGGACTCTGGCATTGAGTCTTGGCGCCTTCGCGTATCGCGTCCGGCCTGTGGCGCCGGAGCGCAGGGCGCAATAGCCGGCAGGGGCGTCAGCACCGGCCAAGGGCATAAAAAAACGCCGCGTATCGTGGAATACGCGGCGTTCTTTTTTACAACGCTACAACCTTAGGCTTGCACCACCGGGATGTTGGCGTTGGCGGCCGCTTCACGGAACTCGGCGATCTGGTCGAAGCTCAGGTAGCGGTACACGTCCGCTGCCATGCTGTCGATCTTGCCGGCGTATTCCATGTACTCCTCGACGGTCGGCAGGCGACCCAGGATCGAAGCCACCGACGCCAGCTCGGCCGAAGCCAGGTAGACGTTGGCGCCATCGCCCAGACGGTTCGGGAAGTTACGGGTCGAAGTCGACACCACGGTCGAGTTCGGCTCTACACGTGCCTGGTTACCCATGCACAGCGAGCAGCCCGGCATTTCCATGCGCGCGCCAGCCTTGCCGTAGATGCCGTAGTAGCCTTCTTCGGTCAGTTGGTGAGCGTCCATCTTGGTCGGCGGCGACAGCCACAGACGGGTTGGCAGCTGGCCCTTGACCTGGTCCAGCAGCTTACCGGCCGCGCGGAAGTGACCGATGTTGGTCATGCAGGAGCCGATGAACACTTCGTCGATCTTCTGGCCAGCGACGCTGGACAGCAGGCGAGCGTCGTCCGGGTCGTTCGGCGCGCAGAGCACAGGCTCCTTGACGTCGGCAAGGTCGATCTCGATGACTTCGGCGTACTCGGCGTCCTTGTCGGCTTCCAGCAGTTCTGGGTTGGCCAGCCAGGCTTCCATCGCTTGAGCGCGACGCTCCAGGGTACGGGCATCGCCGTAGCCTTCGCCGATCATCCAGCGCAGCAGGGTGATGTTGGACTTCAGGTACTCGGCGATCGACTCTTTGGACAGCTTGATGGTGCAACCGGCTGCCGAACGTTCGGCCGAGGCGTCGGACAGTTCGAAGGCTTGCTCGACGGTCAGGGTTTCCAGACCTTCGATCTCCAGGATGCGGCCGGAGAAGGCGTTCTTCTTGCCTTTCTTCTCGACGGTCAGCAGGCCTTTCTGGATCGCGTAGTAAGGGATGGCGTGGACCAGGTCACGCAGGGTGACGCCAGGCTGCAGCTTGCCCTTGAAGCGAACCAGGATCGATTCCGGCATGTCCAGTGGCATGACGCCAGTGGCGGCGGCGAAGGCCACCAGGCCGGAACCGGCCGGGAACGAGATGCCGATCGGGAAACGGGTGTGGGAGTCACCACCGGTGCCGACAGTGTCCGGCAGCAGCATGCGGTTCAGCCAGCTGTGGATGATGCCGTCGCCCGGACGCAGGGACACGCCGCCACGGGTCATGATGAAGTCGGGCAGGGTGTGGTGAGTGGTGACGTCGATCGGCTTCGGATAGGCCGCGGTGTGGCAGAACGACTGCATCACCAGGTCGGTGGAGAAGCCCAGGCAAGCCAGGTCCTTCAGTTCGTCACGGGTCATTGGACCGGTGGTGTCCTGGGAGCCGACGGTGGTCATCTTCGGTTCGCAGTAGGTGCCTGGGCGAACGCCAGTCACGCCGCAAGCCTTGCCGACCATTTTCTGCGCCAGGGTGAAACCCTTGGTGCTTTCAGCCGGGGCTTCAGGCTTCTTGAACAGGTCGGACGGTGGCAGACCCAGCTCGGCGCGAGCCTTCTCGGTCAGGCCGCGGCCGATGATCAGCGGGATACGGCCGCCGGCACGAACTTCGTCGAGCAGCACTGGGGTCTTCATTTCGAAGGTGGCCAGGACTTCGTCGCTGTTGTGCTTGGTGACTTTGCCAGCGTGCGGGTACAGGTCGATCACGTCGCCCATGTTCATCTTCGACACGTCGAATTCGATCGGCAGGGCGCCGGCGTCTTCCATGGTGTTGTAGAAGATTGGAGCGATCTTGCTGCCGAAGCAGAAGCCGCCGGCACGCTTGTTCGGCACGTAAGGAACGTCGTCGCCGAAGAACCACAGAACCGAGTTGGTGGCCGATTTACGCGACGAACCGGTGCCGACCACGTCGCCGACGTAGGCGATCGGGAAGCCGTCGTTGCGCATCTGCTCGATCTGTTTCATCGGGCCGATGGAGCCTTGCACGTCCGGCACGATGCCGTCACGGGCCATTTTCAGCATGGCCAGGGCGTGCAGCGGGATGTCCGGGCGGGACCAGGCGTCAGGTGCCGGGGAGAGGTCGTCGGTGTTGGTTTCGCCGGTGACCTTGAACACCCGCAGGCTGATCTTGTCGGCCAGTACCGGGCGGTTCTTGAACCACTCGCCGTCGGCCCAGGATTGCAGCACGGCCTGGGCGTGAACGTTGCCGTTCTTGGCTTTTTCCGCGACATCGTGGAAAGCGTCGAACATCAACAGGGTGTGCTTGAGTTGAGCGGCAGCCACTGGCGCCAGCTCGGCGTTGTCCAGCAGGTCCACCAGGGTCACGATGTTGTAGCCGCCCTGCATGGTGCCCAGCAGTTCAACGGCGCGCTTCTTGTCGATCAGGGGAGAGGTGGCTTCACCTTTGGCCAGAGCGGAGAGGAAACCGGCCTTGACGTAGGCGGCTTCGTCGACTCCTGGTGGAACGCGATTGGTGATCAGGTCAACGAGGAAAGCTTCTTCGCCAGCCGGGGGATTCTTCAGCAGCTCGACCAGGCCTGCAGTTTGTTCGGCGTTAAGCGGCTGGGGAACGATACCCAGTGCTGCGCGCTCTTCGATATGTTTGCGGTAGGCTTCAAGCACAGTTATTACCCTCATCAGTGGTCCCAAATGGGTGTCCGGGACGCTCATCCCGAAATTGCCGTACTCATGCGCTGCGTGGCGTTGTGGGCCACTTAGCCAGAATTACCGACAATTCCTTACAGAAGCTGCTTTCAAAGTTTTACGCCTGCAGAACGGGGAGCTGATGAGGGTTGGCGCTGGATTTTTCCCCGCTGGAAAAACCCCTCGCCAACACCGCTCTGAAGGAACGACTGTGCTCGTGACGCTTTGAAAACAGCTTCAAACGGACATTGGCGCCTAAAAAGGCTGGCTGATTCTACGGCAAAAAAAGTCTCAACGTAAGTTGGCGTATTAAAGTTTGAGGGGTGATCAATCTTAGACAAAGGGCTAACATGCCGGCCTGTTTTGCTTTTGCGCGTGCTGTCTATCTATGCCCAATCAGACCATCAAGACCCCCTGCGTCGGCCTCTGCTCCACTGTCTACGGCGATCTGGTGTGCCGTGGCTGCAAGCGTTTCCACCACGAAGTGATCAACTGGAATGGTTACAACGAAGAGGAGAAACGCGCGGTCTGGCTGCGTCTTGAGCAACTATTGGTGCAGGTGATGGCGGCCAAGCTGGAAGTCTTCGACCCGGCGCGCCTGCGCGGGCAGCTGGAACAGCGCAAGATCCGTTTCGTGCCGCACCAGTCCGAGTATTGCTGGGCCTACCAGCTGATTGCCCGGGGCGCGCGGGTGATCAACCAGCTCGACGCCTACGGCATGGTGCTGTTGCCGGAGTTCCGCGACTGGGGCCTGCCGGAGTTGCGCGACGCCATCGATCGGGAATTCTTCCTCCTGTCAGAAGCCCATTACCAGCGCTACATCGCCCCCGGTTTTCTCAAGGACGCGCTGGGCTGAGTCACTCGCCAATGGTTCTGTCGGGGTTGGCTTGCCAGCGAAGGCGGTGGGCCTGTTCGCCAGCAAGCGGGCTGCTGCAGGTGGGAGGAGGGCTCAGGCCTTGGCCGCCATTTCTTCCAGGTGATCCATGATGTCCGCCGGCTTGAGCACCAGCACGTCGCTGTCCAGGGAGTCGAGCACCACCTCGGCGGTGTTGCCGATCAAGGCCCCCGACAGCCCGGTGCGGGCCACGGTGCCGATGATGGTCAGCACGGCCCCCAGCTTGTGGGCCATATGGGGAATCAGCACATCCGCCGGACCTTCCTCGATGTGCAGGTGAGCGTCGTCGATCTCGAACTCGGCCTGGAACGCCTTGCACGCTTCGCGATAGCGCTTCTCGATGGTTTCCTTGAGCTGGAACACCGGATCGGCGGCCGAGAGCATCGGTGACGGGTGGGCGCTGATCACGTGCAGATGGGCCTTGGCCAGGCTGGCGATGTCGAAGCCATGGTCGACGATGCTGGCATGCAGCGTGCGGTGCTCGCCGTCCATGTTGCCAACGTCGATGGCCGCCATGACCACGCCGCCGGCCCAGGGGGTGGCGGTCTTGACCAGCAGCACCGGGGTCGGGCAGTAGCGCAGCAGCTTCCAGTCCGCCGGGGTCAGCAGGACCTTCTTCAGCGGGTTTTCATGAACGTGCTGCTTGATCACCAGGCCGCAGCCTTCGGCTTGCTGCACGTCGATGATGGTTTCATGCAGGCTCTCGTTCCACGCCTGCTCGGTGGTGACGCTGTAGCCTTCGCTGATCAGGCTGCTCTTGAGCACGCTGAGCAGCGCCGAATGCTCGTGCTTCCTGTCGCAGACCAGCAGGTGCAGATGGGCCTGGGTGACCCCGGCAATCAGCTTGGCGCGCTTGAGGGCGAGACTTTCGCCAGGCGTGGGATCGATGACCACCAGGATGCTGCGGATACTTTGCATGATCGGGTCTCCAGGAGAGGGATGAACGGCTAGGGTCTGTTCCCGTTTGGCCCGGCAACGCGGCTCGTCACCAAGCGGGAACAGACCCTGGCGTGCACAACTATAGATGCTGGGGCCCGCGCCGCATGTTGATGCATATCAAGCGCGGCCGCTGGTGGTCTGCGGCGTGGCCGGTATAATCGCCAGCCTTTCGCTGTGAAGCCTTATTTGTCTCGTGAGCCTCATGTTATCGATCACTGATAGTGCCGCCATTGCTCGCCTTGCGCTGGCGGATTGTTCGGAAATGCGCCGATGAACCTCCCGGAAATTCATGACTTCCTCGGCTGTCGGACCCCCGACGCCTGGGTCCAGGCGGCCCTGGCCGATCAGGAAACCCTGCTGATCGACCACAAGAACTGCGAGTTCAAGGCCGCCAGCACCGCCCTGAGCCTGATCGCCAAGTACCACTCCCATGTCGACCTGATCAACATGATGTCGCGCCTGGCCCGGGAAGAGCTGGTGCACCACGAGCAGGTCATGCGCCTGATGAAGAGACGCAAGGTCGAACTGCGCCAGTTGCACGCCGGGCGCTATGCCTCCGGCCTGCGCAAGGTGGTGCGCAGCCACGAGCCGGTGAAGCTGGTGGACACCCTGGTGGTCGGCGCCTTCATCGAAGCCCGCAGTTGTGAGCGCTTCGAAGCCCTGGTGCCGCACCTGGACGAAGAACTGGGCAAGTTCTACTTCGGCCTGCTCAAAAGCGAGGCCCGGCACTACCAGGGCTACCTGAAGCTGGCCTATCAGTACGGCGACGCCAAGGATATCGCCCAGGTGATCGACAAGGTGCGGGCTGCCGAGCAGGAACTGATCGAGTCCCCGGACCCGGAGTTCCGCTTCCACAGTGGCGTGCCGGCCTGGTAAGGCACTGCCCTTGTGTAAAAGCAGGGGCAAATTGTTAAAAACTCTTAAAAGAATGAAACTTTGCGCAAAACCGCGATAAGCCCCCGGTTTTGCTGCGGCCTTAGCCTTTTTTTAACCTTGGCCCCTCTATAATGCGCGCACTCAAAACTCTGCGTTCGCGAACGGGTAGGTATGGATAACCTGGGGCTTGGCAAGGTCCTGCTGGTGGAAGATGACGAGAAGCTCGCCGGGCTGATTGCCAATTTCCTGTCCCAGCATGGCTTTGAAGTGTTGACGGTGCACCGGGGCGATGTGGCCTTGGCGGCGTATCTCGAATTCAAACCGAAACTGGTGGTGCTCGACCTGATGTTGCCGGGTCAGAGCGGCCTGCACGTGTGCCGGGAAATCCGCGCCATGGCCGATACCCCGATCGTCATCCTCACCGCCAAGGAAGACGATCTGGACCACATCCTCGGCCTGGAATCCGGCGCCGACGATTACGTGATCAAACCCATCAAGCCGGCGGTGCTGCTGGCGCGCCTGCGAGCCCTGCAACGGCGCCAGGTGCCGGAGTCGAGCGCCTCGCGCGGCGCCCTGGAGTTCGGCGTGCTGAGCATCGACCGCAGCAGTCGCGAGGTGCGCCTGTCCGGCGATCCGATCGAACTGACCACCATGGAGTTCGAGCTGCTGTGGCTGCTGGCCAGCGCGGCGGGCAAGACCCTGTCCCGGGATGACATTCTCAATCGCATGCGCGGCATCGAGTTCGACGGCCTGAACCGCAGCGTCGACGTCTACATCAGCAAGTTGCGCGGCAAGCTCAAGGACAATCCGCGCGAGCCGGTGTGCATCAAGACCGTGTGGGGCAAGGGCTACCTGTTCAATCCATTCGCCTGGGAGGCTTGAATGCTGCGGCTGTTTCTGGGGCTTTACCTGTTCCTGGCCCTTGGCTTTGCCGGGGCCATGACCGCGGTGCAACACATCTTCCTCAATTACCTGGCGGTCGACCTGATCGAGGCCTACAACCGCGACGCGGTGCGCGGGCCGGCCTACAGCCTCAGTGAGCAACTGCGGCCCTTCGACGAGGCCGGACGCAAGCACCAGTTGGAGTTGCTCAAGCCCCATTACGGGCTGGCGCTCAAGCTGGTGCAGGCCGGCGAGCTGGACCTCAACGAGCGCGAGCGGGCGCTGCTGAGCTCCAACCAGCTGGTGGTCCGGGATGATTTCAACCAGTTCATCTCCAGCATCGACGGCGGCTCCCAGCTGCTGAGCATCAAGCTGCCGGAAGACCCGCCGCTGACCCTGCTCTACAACATCGCCGCCTATGCCTTGCTCGGCACCTTGCTGGCCATCGTCCTGTACTTCTGGGTCCGTCCGCACTGGCGCGACCTGGAGCGCCTGCGCCTGGCCGCCGAGCGCTTTGGCGGCAATGACCTGAGCACCCGTCTGCACCTGTCACGGCGCTCGAACATCCGCGACCTGGCCCAGCACTTCAACCGCATGGCGGCGCGCATCGAGGGCCTGATCGCCAATCAGCGCGAGTTGACCAATGCGGTGTCCCACGAGTTGCGCACGCCCATTGCCCGGTTGTCCTTCGAGCTGGACCAGTTGCAGCAGCAGCCCGATCCGGATGAAAACCGCGAACTGATCGCCGACATGTACGCCGACCTTGGCGAACTGGAGGAAATGGTCTCCGAGCTGCTGTCCTATGCCAGCCTGGAGCACGGCGCGGCCTCGATCAGTCGCGAAGACATCCAGGCCCAGAACTGGCTCGACAGCGTGGTCGGCAGCGTGGCCCTGGAGGCCGAGGCCGCCGGGGTGCAGCTGCTGATCCGCTGCTGCCAGGTGGACTACGTGCGCATCGAGCCGCGCTTCATGGCCCGGGCGGTGATCAACCTGCTGCGCAATGCCATCCGCTACGCCGACCGGCGAGTGGAGGTGTCCCTGGTACGCCTGGAGCAGGGCTACGAAGTGCGGGTCAACGATGACGGTCCCGGAGTGCCGGTGGACGGGCGGGAAAAGATCTTCGAACCGTTTTCCCGCCTCGATGCCAGTCGTGACCGGCGCACCGGCGGTTTCGGCCTGGGCCTGGCGCTGGTGCGCCGGGTCTGTCAGTGGCATGGCGGCAAGGTCGAGGTGCTGGATTCGGAATGGGGCGGGGCTTCGTTCCGCATGACCTGGGCGCATGTGGATTGAAGGCAGCTGCAAGCGGCAAGCTACAAGCGGCAAGCCAAACGCCACCGCTTGCAGCTTGCCGCTTGAAGCTCAAAAGCTGTATTCGATCTGGGTGCCCAGCACCGTCTGCAGGCGCCGGTCGACGATCGGGCTGTTGCCGGCTTCCTTGCTCAGGTACTGCATCGACAGCTGGGTCGAGAGCTTGGTCTGCTCATTGAGCGGCAGGCTCCAGGTCAGGTCGCCGCCGCTGCTCACCAGGCCGCCCTTGGCGCGGTAAGCGCTGAAGCGGCTGTTGGCTGCCTGGGTGCTGCTCACGCCATACCAGGTCTGCATGTAGTCGGCGTTGCCGTACAGGCTACTGAGGCTGGCGTCGAGGCTGCCCAGGCTGCCCTCGTACAGGGTGCTGGCGATGCTCAGTTGCAGCAGGCTGTAGGCCGAGCCGGTGTCGCGATCGTCATTTTTCTTCTGCGCGTGAGTCACGGTGGCCCCCAGCTCGAACGGCCCCAGGTCGTAGCCCAGGTGAGCGCCGAACTGGGCCCGGGACTTGATTTCGCCCATGCCCTTGAGGCGCTTGGAGCCCTGGCCCATGTGGTTCTTGTCGCGTCGCTCGTCACTGGCGCCGACCCAGGTGCTGAAGGACAGGCCGCCCCATTCGTTGCCCCAGCCCAGGCCCGTTTCGGTACTCAGGAAGAAGCCGTAGGGGCTGACGATCTCGCCGCCGAGAATCGGCGCGATGCTGCGTTCGTCACTGCCGCTGTAGCGCGGCACGCTGGCCGCACCACCGCGCACGCTGAACTTCCAGTCCTCGGCGTGCAAGGCGGGGGACGCCCCGATCAAACCCAGGGTGCCGGCCAGGAGGGTGACGGAGGTGGTGCGTTTCAGGGTTTTCATACGGCTTTAGAACCTCAGGTAGTGGTGGGTGTAGGAACGCTTGAATGAGTAGCCCAGGACGCTGATGCCATTGATCTGGCGGCGCACCGTATCGCCCAGGCCCGGGCCCTGGCCGGCGATGACGGCGTGGGCGTTGTCCAGCGGGGCCAAGATGTAATCGGTGAGCACGCGGCCCTGTTGCAGGCTGCGGATCATCAGGAAGCCGTCTTCCACGGCGATGCTGATGTCGCTGATGGGGGCGGCCGAGTCCTCGTTGAGGGCCTGGTAGGTGCCCACCGTGGCCAGCCAGTTGTCGGGCAGGGGAACCGGATCGACGCGTTCGCCCATGGCCAGCAGCTGGCCGTGACGCCGGGCGGTGAACACCCGGCGCCCCTGGACGTTCACCAGGTCCAGCTGCACCCGGCCGAGGTCACCCAGGTCCTGCAGCCATACGCCGAGGAATTTTTTCTGGGCCCGCAGCCAGCCTTGTTCGTCGCGCAGCAGTTCGAAGCGCTTGCCGGCCAGTTCGCCGAACAGCCGCTGGTCCTGATCACGAATGCGCAATACGCCCCAGGCGGTGGCATAGAAACCCGCCAGGTGCTGGCGGTCGGCGGCTTCCGGAACCCGGCGCCGCGCGGTGACCCGCTCCTGGGGCTGGGCGCCGTCGCGCTTCTGGCCCGCGGGGGCACCGTGGGCCTGCAGCAGCATGCGCAGCACCTTGGGCACCAGCGGCTTGGCCACGGCCTCACCGGAGCCGGAATTGCTCATCACGATCACTGCCAGCTGCTGCTCCGGCAGCACACTGACCCGGGCCTGGAAGTCGCTGCCCACCGCGCTGTGCTGCCAGGTGCGGATCCCCGGGCGGACCCACTCCTCGCCACAGGGCGAGAGGTACCAGCCCAGGCCCACCTGGCAATCGAAATCCAGCGGGTTGCCGTTGTTCTGCGCCCGCCCCATTTCCCTGATCGAGGCCGGGGACAGCACCTGGCGGTCCTTGTAGTGGCCCTGGGCAAACAGCATCCGCACAAAGCGGCTCAGGTCCCGCGGGCTACTCCACAGGCCTGTGGCGGACAGGTCGCGCAGCGGTTCGTCGGCGCTGCCGACCCCGTCGACATAGCCCCGGGCGCGGTAGGGCTGGGCCTGGCTGGTGCCGAGGAAGCTCGACTGGCTCATGCCCAGCGGGCGCAGCAGGCTTTTCTGCAACTGGCGCTCGAAGTCCAGACCGCTGCTGCGCTCGATCGCCGCGCCCAACAGGGCGTAGCCCAGGTTGGAGTAGGCGGTCTGGGTGCCGGGGCAATGGGTCAGCCAGACGCCGCTGACCTTGCCCGGCAGCTCGCCCAGGGGCTGGGTGGTGTAACGGTCGCGCAGGTATTCGGTGGGCAGGCCGGACTGGTGGCTGAGCAGACGGCGCAGGGTCACGGCCTGGTCGGCGACGTTCTGGTCCTGGTGAAAGCGCGAGCGGACGTAGAATTCCCGCAGGCTGTCCTGCAGGGGCGCGTCCAGTTGCAGGCGGCCCTGTTCCACCAGCTGCATGACGGCGGTGGCGGTCAGCAACTGCGACAGGGCCCCGGCCCGAAACGCGGTGTTTTCCGTCACTTGCAGGCCGCGGGCCTGGTCGGCAAAACCGAAACCCCGCGCCCAGATCAGCTCCTGACCGTCCACCAGGGCGATGGACAGCCCCGGCACCCGATGCTCGGCCATTTCCCGGGGGATGTACTGCTTCAGGTAACCGATGATGCTGGCGTAGTCGCCGCGGCCGATGGTCGGCGGCGCAGGGGGTTGGCCATTGCAGCCCAGGCTGCCCAGGAGCACGCCCAGCAATGGCAGGTGAAGAAGTTTGGGAGACATACCGCAACCGACCGGAAATTCGATGGGCGGATGCTAGGGAAGGGCGTTTGCGGAGTCTTTGGCAGCTTTGTCGGGAAACTGTCAAAGAGTGTTAAGCGGCGCACCGCGCCTCAAGCCGAGGCGCGGTGCGTGGGCGGTTACAGGGCCAGGCTGTGGATCACCTGGGTCGCATCGTCAGGGTCGATGCTGCTGCGCATGCCCAGCTGTTTGGCCAGGCGGCGCATGCTGTAGTTGGCGGCGCTGTCCACCGAATACAGTTGCTGGAAGCCATTGGCGCGGGCTTCGTCGATCAGGTGCTGCATCAGCAGCGCGCCGAGGCCCTTGCCTTGCCATTGGTCGGCAATGGTCACGGCGAACTCGCAGCGCCAGGGCTGGTCGTCGACCTGGGCATAGCGACTGATGCCGATTTCCCGCAGTTCGCCGTTGTCGTGGACCAGGGCCACGTAGGCCACCCGTTGCGGGGTGCCGACGTCCATCAGCTGATCCAGCAACTGATCGCCGACTTCCTTGACCTCACCGAGAAAGCGCTGGTGCCGGGTGACGGGGGAGAGGTTTTCGATAAAGGCCTTTTCCCGATCCCGGTCCTGGGGGCGCAGCGGGCGGATCAGCACATGGCTGCCGTCACTCAGGGCGTCGATCCAGTATTGGCCTTGCTGGGCCGGAAAGGGCGGTTGGGCGAGGATATCGAGAGCAGTGCTGGACATGATCAAGTCTCCGGAAAGGCAAAGGACAAGCAATTGCCCCAAGCTTTAACCCGGCGCCGATCCGGGCGCTTGATCGACATCAATGTCTGCTGCAGTCGCGTGGTGGCCGGCGATCATCGGTCATGGCCCGGCATCAATGGCCGGTTGCGCGGATACCCGAGCGGGCTCGCCCTGGTACGCGGCCCGGGGGGTATCATGGCGCGGTCGATTTTTTCGTTCGAGGTCCGCCATGCCCCAGGTCTTTGTGCATTCTCCCTGCCGCGGTACCGGCTCATGAGCAGCCTGGAGCGGGCGATCGCCATCGCCGCCCAGGCCCATGCCGGGCAGGTCGACAAGGGCGGTGCGCCCTACATCCTGCATCCGCTGCGGGTCATGCTGGGTCTGCAGCGGCCCGAGGAGCGCATTGTCGCGGTGCTGCACGATGTGCTGGAGGACAGCGCGGTGACCCTGGAGCAACTGCGCGGCGAAGGTTTTTCCGCGGCGGTGCTGGCGGCGCTGTCGGCCTTGACCAAGGTCGAGGGGGAGGATTACCCGGCCTTCATCCGGCGCGCGGCGGCCAATCCCCTGGCTCGCCGGGTCAAGCTTGCGGACCTGGCGGATAACAGCGACCTGTCGCGAATTCCCGAACCGGGCGCCGAAGACCTCCGGCGCCTGGAAAAGTACCGCCAGGCCATGCACTACCTGAACTCACTGGCGGCGGACTGACAGGCCCGGCTCCTCAGCCGGGGGCCTGCAAGGCATTCAACTGTTGTAGCTGGAGAGGGCCACTTCGGCGTTGCGCGCCGGCGGTTTGCTGCCCCGGGTGCGCCAGTGTTCGATCAGCGCGCGGCCATGGGCCAGGCCGGCCTGCAGCGCGGCTTCGGTGCTGGTGTAGTCGTTGCCGTAGGGCGGGCAGGCAAAGTGCACGGAAAAGCACGGGTGCTGGCCATGGCCGGTGAGGCGTCCCACGTAGCTGAAGCTGGGGCCGGACTGGTGGGCACACAGGCTCGGTGAGCTGGGCTCGCGGATGATCATCACGTAAATGTCATGGTCGAATTGGGTGTCTTGATACCAACTGCTTGAAGAGTCCATGGTCCACCTCCTTGTCCGTAAAGCGACGCGCTGTTGCTGCGTCAGCGGGTTGTTCAGTGCAATTCGCGCCCGGGGGCGTCGAGCAGCCCGGCGGGGTGGCTGAACACTCCCGCAGGCAGCAGTTTTTCCAGGGCCCGGGCGGCCCGCAGGACCAGAGCGTCGCGGCCGAAGCGGGCGACGATCTGCAGGCCCATGGGCAGGCCGGCGGCGCTCAGGCCGCAGGGCATGCTCAGCGCCGGCTGGCGGCTGAAATTGAAGGGAAAGGTGGTCGGCTGCCACATGGCGCTGACGTGTTCCGGCCAGTCCGGCGGCATCTGGCGCTCCACGGCGAACGGCTCGACCACCGCGGTGGGGGTCAGCAGCAGGTCGTATTCACCGAGAAACCCGTGCAGTCGCTGGGCTACCTGATGCCGTTCCTGCACCGCGCAGGCGTAGTCCAGGGCGTTGAGCTGGCGTGCCCGGACCTGAGCCTGCTGCAGAAAGTCGCCGACCAGGTGGCGGTTTTCCCCGGGTATTTCCTGGGTCACCGCGCACGCCACTTCCACCGGCCAGGCCCGCAGGTAGTTCGGCGCCGGGTTGCCGATGTCTGGCGAGGCCAGGACCAGGGTCGCGCCGGCCTGTTGCAGCAGCTGGGCGGCGCTCAGGCAGGCCGCGGCGATCTGCGGGTCGACGTGGGCGGCGTAGCCCAGGTCGGCGCTGAAGGCGATGCGCAGGCCGCTGACACCGTCCTCGATGGCAGCGAGAAAATCCGTCGGGCCATGGGACCAGGCAAAGGGTTCGCCGGGTTCATGCTGGCTCATGAGTTCCATCAGCAAGGCGATGTCGCGCACGTGGCGGGCAATCGGCCCTTCGGCCGGCATGCCGCCGGGGTCGATGCTCGGGCAGGCGGACACCAGCCCGTGGCTGGGCTTGAAACCTATGACCCCGCAGAAGCTCGACGGGGTGCGGATCGATCCGGCGGCATCGTTGCCGGTGGCCGCCGGGGCATAGCCGGCGGCGACCCCCGCGGTGCTGCCGCCACTGCTGCCACCGGCATGCAGGGCCAGGTTCCACGGGTTGCGGGTGACTCCGGTCAGGGGGCTGTCGGTCAGCGGCGTGCTGCCCAGCTCGGGCAGGGTGGTCTTGGCGATGAAGATCGCCCCGGCCTCGCGCAGGCGTGCCACCAGGGATGAGTCGTGGGGCAGCGCCGCACGCTCGGCCAGGGCTCTGGAGCCGTTGCGGGTGCGCCAGCCGCGAATGTCGTGGTTGTCCTTGACCAGAATCGGAATGCCGTCGAGCCGGCCCAGCGGCTGCCCGGCGGCCCAGCGCGCGGTGGACGCCTGGGCGGCCAGCAGCGCGGCCTGATCCTGGCGTTCACACAGGGCGTTGAGCTGCGGCTCGTGGCGCTCGATCTGTGCCAGGACGGCCTGCAGCAGGTCCACCGGGGTGAACTGCAAGCTGGCGAAGCCTTGCAGCAGCGCCTCGATCGACAGCTGGTGCAGGGCCACGTGACGGGAATTGGGTAACGACATATTCGACTCTGGGTTCAGGCACGCCGGGCGCAGGCTGCGCCACGGCATGGAAGGGCTGCAGGAACGCGCTGGGCGGCGCTCCGGCAAGCCTTCGCGGTGAGTGACTCAGCGGCCACTGGTGACCTTGACCCAGGTGCGGGTGCGGACGCGTTCGGCCTTGGCCGGCAGCGGTGCCAGGGGAAACAGGCGGGTCATGGTCGCGGCGCTGGGGAACAGGTCCGGGTTGTCCAGCAGCGACTGCTGGATGAAGGGTTTGGAGTCGGTGATGCCATTGGGGTAGCCGACATAGTTGCTGATGGAGGCGATGACCTTGGGCTCCATCAGGTAATTGAGGACCGCGTGGGCGGTGTCCACGTGCTTGGCGCCGGCGGGAATGGCCACGGTGTCGAACCACACCAGGGTGCCTTCCTTGGGAATGCGCATTTCGATGTGCACGCCGTTCTTGGCCTCGTTGGAGCGGTTGGCCGCCTGCAGGAAGCCGCCGGAGTAGCCCACGGCCACGCAGATGTTGCCGTTGGCGATGTCGCCCATCCACTTGGCGCTGTGGAAGTAGCGCACGTAAGGACGCAGCTTGAGCAGCAGGGCCTCGGCCTTGCGGTAGTCCTCGGGGTTCTGGCTGTTGGGGTCCAGGCCCAGGTAGTGCAGGGCCAGAGGCAGCATTTCGGCCGGCGAGTCGAGGAAGGTCACGCCGCACTGGCTGAGCTTCTTCAGGTTCTCTTCCTTGAACACCAGGTCCCAGCTGTTGACTGGCGCCTCGCTGCCCAGCAGTTCCTGGACCTTGTCGCGGTTGTAGCCGATCAGGTTGGTGCCCCACATGTAGGGAATCACGTAGCGGTTGCCCGGATCGCTCTGGGCCAGCAGCTTCATCACCGCCGAGTCGAGGTTCTTCCAGTTCGGCAGTTGCGCGCGGTCCAGGGGCTGGAACGCCCCCGCGGCGATCTGCTTGCTGACGAAACCGCTGGAAGGCACCACCACGTCATAGCCGCTGTTGCCGGTCAGCAGCTTGGCTTCCAGCACTTCGTTGCTTTCGAAGATGTCGTACTTGACCTTGATCCCGGTGCTGGCCTGGAAATCCTTGATGGTGTTGGGAGCGATGTACTCCGACCAGTTGAAGATGTTCACCGTGCGCTCGGGGGCGGCGTGGGCGCTGAAGCTGGCGCTCAGGGCCAGGGCGCTCAGGGAGCAGCTCAGGGCCAGGCGGGTGAGGGCGGTATGCAGCAATTTCATCTGACAACTCCATGTCTGAAATAAGCGGGACCTTCCGGGGGAGTCATTCTTGGCCGGATGGGCCCCTGAGAGAATGTTGGCAACGGTCAATAGGGGATATTTAGCGTCAATCTTGCGCCTGGTCCGAGAGCGGACCGAGCTGGCCGGCCAGTTGCCGGAAGCGTCCGGGCGCGACGCCGCTCCAGCGTTGGAAGGCATGGCGGAAACTGGCCGTCTCCTTGAAGCCCAGGGCTTCGGCGATGCGGTAGATGGGCAGGCTGTGCTGGCCCAGCAACTGTTGCGCCCGGGCGTAGCGCAGCTCATCGAGCAACTGCTGATAGCTGGTGTCCTGGGCCCGCAGGCGCCGGCGCAGGGTGCTCGGGGAGCAATGCACCTGGCGCGCCAGGCTGTCGAAGTCCGGCACCGCGTGCAGCTGTTCATTGAGGATGCGCCGCACCTGATCGATCCAGGTCGGCCGCGCGCTGAGCTCCTCGTTGAGGCGGATGCAGCGTTGCAGCATGTCGTTCTGGGTCACCAGGTCCGCCAGGGGCAGGCGCCGGTCCAGCCATTCCAGGTCGAAACCGATGGCGTTGTGTCCGGCATTGAACTGCACCGGGCAATTGAACGCCTGCTCGTAGCTGTCCAGATAGGGTTGCGGCGGGTGCTTGAGGTGCACCTCGCGCAGCGGCAGCTTGCAGCCCAGCAGGTCCTGGCAGGTAACCCGGTAGGACGACATGCAGAAGTCGGTGTTGAACACCTCAAGCTCGGTTTCGCTGTACTGGTCGGCGGTGAGCCAGGCCAGGCCGTCGCGGATCTGCAGGTCGAGGTGGAAGAAGGTGCCCAGCAGCAAGGGGTAGCGCAGCGCCAGGGACCAGCCTTCACGCAGGGTGGCGCTGGTCAGCAGGGTCAGGCCGAACATGCCGTAGGCACTGATGTGCAGGTTGCGTCCCAGCACCAGCCCCAGGTCCTGGCGAAAGGCCACGGCGTTGCTGAACACGCGCATTTCCTGGCTGATGTTGATCAGGCTGTTGGGCAGCTCCAGGTCCGCCAACTGGATGCCGCTGCCTTCCAGCAGCACCTCGGCGGACACCTCGCTGCCGCGGAAGGCGTCCAGCACCGCTTGGGTGGTGTGCAGGGTCGTCAGGCGCAGTGCGGTCATCGTTGACCTCGGATTGATATCGAGGGGCGTGACTTTAGGGGTTCCGCGCCTGCGGTTCAATTGCCCCCTCGCCGGCGCTGGCGTCGGGTACATCCGTGGCGGCCTGGCGATTGTCGCGGTGCCGGCCTGCATGCTGTGCGCTGCGTTGTCCGGTTCGTCGCCGGCCACGGTGGCGACGGTGGGCTCGATTGTCGTGGCGGGCAGGGTGCGCTCAGGCTACCCCAAGGCATTCGGCGCCGAGATCATCTGCAACGCCGGCCCCCGGGGCATCCTGATTCCGCCGTCGATCGTCATGCTGGTGTACTCGGCCTGAGTCGCGCTGTTCGTGTACCGCGACATGAGGCTGCGCGACCGCGCCAAGGTGCTGCTGTTTCTGATCCTGGTGACTTACGTCCCCCTGATTCTCCCTGGCCTTGCCCAACTGGCTAGGCATGTAAACAAGGCACTGGCTGCACTGGCTATCTGTAGCCGCTGCCGCAGGCTGCGAACGACTGCGAAGCAGGCGCCGTTCTTGAGGCCCCTGAAGCCCCTTCGGGGCTTTTCGCAGCCTGCGGCAGCGGCTACAGGGTTACGGTTGGCGGGGCGGCACGCGCCACAGGTACCAGGCGGCGGTGGTGCGCCAGGGGCTCCAGGCCTGGCCGATCTGGCGCAGCTGGCGGGGGCTGGGCGGTTGCTCCAGGCCCTTGAGGCGGCGGTAGCCTTCGCGTACGCCAAAGTCGTCCACCGGCAAGATGTCCTCGCGCTCAAGGCTGTAGATCAACAGCATCTCCACGGTCCAGCGGCCAATGCCGGGCAGTTGGGTCAGGCGCTCTATCAGCTGTTCATCGTCCAGGCCGCGGGCGCTGGCGGCATCGGGGACGCGGCCGTCGAGGGTGGCCTGGGCGATGCCGTGCAGGGTCGCCACCTTGCGTGCGGAGAAGCCGCAGCCGCGCAGGTTCTCCAGGCTGGCATCGGCCAGTTGCCGGGGCGTGGGGAAGGCCTGCCCGGGAAACAAGGCGCGCAGGCGGCCGAGTATCGCGTCGCCGGCGCGGGCATGCAGTTGCTGGTAGGCCACCGCGCGCACCAGCGCCTGATAAGGCTCGCGCTCCGGGCGGGGCTGGTGCAGGCAGGGACCGACGACGGCGATCAGTGCGGCCCAGTCGGCATCCAGTGCGGCAAGAAAACGAGTGGCGGGGCAGGTGGGCATTGGCGATCCGGGGCAAGGGGGGGCGAGCGGCAGATTAGCCCGCCGTCCCAAGGCTTGCACCCCGTCTCTTGCGCTGGAACTCGGCGCCCGGGCCTTGCACCCGGGCGCAGGGTTTTCAGTCCTTGGTCGTCGGCAGATAGAGCCGCTGCAGCACGTAGTGCAGCGACGCCGCCAGGGTTTCGCCATGGCCGAGTTTTTCGAAGCTGTGGTAGTCCAGTGTCAATCCCGGCACCTGGGCCAGTTGCGCCTGCAACTGGCGGGCGCGCTGGTCGGCCTCGGGCCCCGCTGGCTGACGCGGGTTGCCCGGCTCGGCGCCGCCACGCATCAGCAACAGTTGTGCACGCTGGCCGTGAAGGCGCCCGGCCAGGCCCTGGGCCTGAGTCAGGATCAGGCCGTCGCCCCACCACAGCGAAGGACTCGCGGCGGCGTAGTGACGAAACTCCTGGGGCCGGGCGAACAACGCCTGCAACACCAGCAGGCCGCCATAGGAATGGCCCCACAGGGTCTGCTGCGCCGGGTCGATCGGCGCCTTCGCCGCCACGGCCGGGCGCATGCGCTCGCGCAACACCTGCAGGAAGGCCTCGGCGCCGCCGCTAGGCTGCCCGGTCAGCGGGTCTTGCTGCTGCGCCAGGCCCGGCTGCTGCGGGGTGTAATCGTAGGTGCGGGCGTTGCGCTCGATGCGCAGCGGGGTCTGGTACCCCACCGCCACCAGCAGCGGCGCCGGGCCCCGGTCCAGGCGCTTGAGCTGCTCGGGGTCCAGAGCGCCGAGGGCGGCGTTGCCATCGAGCATCCACAGCACCGGGTAGCCCTGGGGCGGCGGCGCCTGCAACGGCTGGCCGATCCACAGCTGGTAGTGGCGCTGGCCGTCGGCGGAATCCAGTTGCAGGCTGCTGAAGCGATAGGGCAGGTCCTGGCGCTGCAGCAGGCTGCGGTCCATGGGCTGGTCCGGGGCGGGGGCGGCCAGCGCCGCTCCCGCCAGGTTCCAGGCCAGGGTTAGGGCCAGGGCCAGGGGCAGAAAAAAAGTGCTCATCAGGCTTTCTCGTTATTGGTTCAGAACGATGCGCTCAGGCTGGTGTACAGGGTGCGCCCGGGTTCGTTGTAGGTGGCGGCGCCGGCCCCGGCGATGTTGTTCACGCCCTGGGCATTGCCTTCACGGAACAGGCGTTTGTCGAACAGGTTGTCGACCCCGGCGGTGACGCTCAGGTGGCGGGTCAGGGCGTAGGTGCCGCTGACCCCGGCAATGGCGTAGGGCGCCAGTTGCTGGGTGGCGCTGCCGGTGACCCGGTCGCCGTGGTAGTCGTACTTCTTCGGCGTCTGCTGGCCGTACCAGGCCACGCTGGCCTGCAGCGACAGGTCCTGGGTGGCCTGCCAGTCGAGCATCGAGTTGAGGGTGTAGCGCGGGGTCACCGAGAGGTAGTCGCCGGTCTGCTTGTTCTTCGATTGCAGCATGTAGGTGAAGTTGTTGTTCCAGGTCAGTTGGCTGGCCAGGGGAATGGTCAGGGTGCCTTCCAGGCCTTCCACCAGGGCCTTGGGCACGTTTTCCCACTGGTAGATCGCCGCGTTGCGGTAGGCGCCGCTGCCGCCGCTGGCCCGGCTCACCGGGGCCAGGCCGGATTCCACCTTGTTCTTGTAGTCGTTGCGAAAGTAGGTCAGGCCGGCGACCCAGCCGTCGGCCTTGTACTCCAGGCCCAGTTCCTTGTTGACGCTGGTTTCCGCCTTGAGCCGGTCGTTGCCCTGCAGGTAGCAGCTGGTGCTCTGGCCATAGCAGCCCTGGCCGCGGCTGTAGAGCAGGTAGTCGGCGTTGAGCTGGTACAGGTTCGGCGCCTTGTAGGCCCGGGCGATGCCGGCCTTGAGGGTCAGGGTGTCGCTCAGGGCGTGGGACAGGTTGAGCGATGGGCTCCAGTTGTCGCCGACGATGCTGTGATGGTCCAAACGCAGGCCCGGGGTGAGCATGGTCCCCGGGCGCAGTTCGATGTTGTCCTCGGCGAACAGCGAGAAGATCTGCGCGCTGGATTGGGTACTGCGGTTGCTGCTGCTCAGGCCGCTGACCGCGCCGCCTTCGCTGGTGCTCTGGGTGTTGGCGCTGGGGTCGTCGAGTTTTTGCTGCGACCATTCGCTGCCCAGGGTCAGGGTCTGCTCGAAGCCTGTGTGCAGCGGCAGGTTGACTTCGCCGTGGGCGGTCAGGTCGCGCAGCACCGCGGTGTAGAACTCGCTGTTGCTGAAGATGCCTTCGGTGCCGCCGGCCAGGCCTTCGTTGATCCGCGTGTTGCGGGTCTTCTCGTATTGCAGGTAGGCCATGGAGCTGCCGAAGTCCCATTCGCCGCGATGGGTCAGGGCATAGGTCTGGCGGTAGCTGCGGTTGGTCTCGTGGCCCAGCAGGTTTTTCACCGTGCTGTTGCTGTTGGTGTTCTGGGTATCGCCGGTGTAGAGGTTGCCCTGGCGGCTGAAGCCGGCTTCGAAGTCCAGGCTCTGGTCCGGGGTCAGTTGCCAGCTCAAGAGGCCGTTGAGGTCCTTGTTGCGCACGCCTTCGCGGCCGGCGGGCAGGGTGCCGACCTGGTTGCCGGTGCGCAGGGATTCATGGCCGGCGTTGATGTCGGCGTCGTCGGCATCGGTCTTGGCCACATTGCCGTAGAGCCGATAGCTCAAGGTGTCGGTCAGCGGGCCGTTGAGGCCGAAGCTGGCGCGCTGGGTCGCGCCTTCGTCCTTGTGGCTGGGGAACGAGCTGTAGAGCGTGACGTTGCCGTGGGGCTGGGCGCCGGCCTGCTTGGTGATGATGTTGATCACCCCGCCGGCGGCGCCGTTGCCGTAGCGGGCCGCCGCCGGGCCACGGATCACTTCGATGCGTTCCACCTGATCGGCCGGCACCCAGTTGGTGTCGCCGCGGCTGTCGCGCTCGCCACGCCAGCCGTAGCGCACCGAGTTGCGGCTGCCCACCGGCTTGCCGTCCACCAGGATCAGGGTGTTTTCCGGGCCCATGCCACGGATGTCGATCTGCCGGTTGTTGCCGCGCTGGCCGCTGGTGGAGTTACCGGTGAGGTTGACCCCGGGCATGGTGCGGATGATCTGCGACAGGTCGTTGGCCGGCGGACGTTTCTGGATGTCCTCGGCGGTGATCACCGAGACCCCGGGAGCCTGCTTGGTTTCTTCCTTGGCGGTGGCGATGACATTCTGCGGTTCCAGCTCCAGGACCGGCTGGGTAGCGCCTGCATTGGCGGCCTGCACGGCATGGCTGAGCAGGCAGCAGCCGGACAGCAGGAAGGGGGCGAAAGGACGCAGCGAAGGCATGGACATCGGTGATCTCCGGGACAGAGGCAGAAACAGAAGATCACGAATGATAATGACTGCTATTTGCGAGTAAAGCGCATTAACTTTCTAAACACTTCCAGGTCGCGGGCCTAGGCGGCGGGCAGCAGCAGGTGCAGGCACAACCCGGGGTTGCCATTGCTGGCCCAGATCCGCCCCTGGTGCAGCTCCACGGCGCGCCGGGCGATGGCCAGGCCCAGGCCGAACCCTTCGCCCTGGGCCGAGTCCAGGCGCTGGTAGGGCTGGAACATCCGTTGCAGGTCCTGCTCGGCGACCCCCGGCCCCTGGTCTTCCAGGCACAGGTGCCAGCAGGCGCCTTCGCGCCAGCCGCGCAGGCTCACCCGGCCATCGGCGGGGGAAAAGCGAATGGCATTGCGCAGCAGGTTTTCCAGGGCCTGGGCGATGCTGTCCAGGTGCACCTGGACCCGGCAGTCGGGGCCCAGCAGACAGGGCAGGCGCTCGGCCTGCCAGCCGCTTTCGAAGCAGGCGTCCTCGCGCAGGGCTTCCCAGATCGACAGCACCTGCACCGCTTCGGTGGGCAGTTGCGGGCGTTCGGTGTCGAGCCAGGCCAGGTCCAGGGTGTCTTCCAGCAGGCGCTGCATGTCGGCGATTTCCCGGTCCAGGCGCTGGCGCAACTGCTCCGGCGGCAAGTGGCTGTCATGGGCGATGCGCAGCCGCGCCAGGGGCGTGCGCAACTCGTGGGACAAGGTGCGCAGCAGCAGGCGCTGCTGGGCCAGGCTCTGGCGCAGGCGCTCGGCCATGTGCTCGAAGGCCAGGGCCAGCTCCCCCAGCTCGTCGTGGCGCTTCACCAGCGGCGTGCCCAGCCCCTGGCTGTCCAGGTGGTCGGCGCGCAAGGCATCGGCGCGGTCGCGCAGGCGGTTCAGGGGCAGCACCAGGTGGCGATAGAGCAACAGGCCGAGCAGGGCGGCCAGCAGGGTCGGCACCACGCCATGGCTGAGCAGGTGGGTCCAGGGCGTCAGGCCGCCGGGCAGCAGGCGCTCGGGCAATTGCAGCACCAGCCGGCCCTGTTCCGGGTGCTCGGGAAATTCGATGCTGACGTAGGGCAGCTCGTCCTGCAGGCGCCGGCTCATGGGCCAGTCGAGCTTGCGCATGAAGGTCAGGTGGCTGGCGTCCTCGGCACTCAGCGGGGTGCTGCCCAGGCGTTGCAGGCGCGCGCCAAGCACCGCGACCCAGGTGTGCTCCTCGGCCGCCAGGCGTTGTTCGAAGGCATCCACTGCCGCCGCGCCACCCTGTTGCCAGGCGGCCTCGGCCTGCTGCGCGTAGCGGGCCAGGTACTGGCGATCGGCGGGGTCGAGGAAGTAGGTGCTGCGCTCGGCCGACAGGCCCCAGGTCCAGATGATCCAGGTCAGCAGCAGGCAGAAGCCGATCTGCAGACCGGCCAGTTTCCACAGCAGGGGATGACGGCGCATCAATGGCGCTCCGCTTCCACCAGGATGTAGCCGGCGCCGCGCACCGCCTGGATCTGCAGGTGCTGCACCCCGAGCTCGGCGAGCTTGCGCCGCAGGTTGCACACGTGCACATCCAGCCCGCGATCCAGGCGGGTATAGAGGCGGTGCAGTACGTGCTGATAGAGAAAGGGCTTGCTCAGGGTTTCCCCGGGGTGTTCGCGCAGGGTCACCAGCAGCCGGTATTCGGAACCGGTGAGGCCCGCGGCGCGGCCCTGGAGCAGCACGTCCTGGGCGTGTTCGTCGAAGCTCAGCAGCCGGTCCAGATGGGTGGCCGACGGTTGTTGTACCCGGGCCATGCGCCGCAGCAGGGCGTCGGCGCGGGCATCCAGCTCGGCCAGGCTGAAAGGCTTGGGCAGGTAGTCGTCGGCGCCCCGGGTAAAGCCGGTGATGCGGTCCTGCTCGGCGCCCAGGGCCGACATCAGCATCACCGGCGAGCCCTGTTCCCGGCGCAGGGTTTCCAGCAGGGCCAGGCCGTCCATGCCCGGCAGCATGATGTCCAGCAGCACCAGGTCGAAGTGGCCGGCACGCACCGCGGCCAAGCCCTGGCGGCCGTCGCTGCAAGGGGTGACGGCAAAGCCGCGCTGGTGGAAATGCCGGTGCAGATCGTCGCGCAGTCGGGCGTCGTCTTCCACGAGGAGCAGGGTGGGGGTCATGGGGGGCACTTGAAGGAAAGTATTTAATGAGAATGTTTTACATTTGCGAATATTGCCGCAATGTCCCGGGCGCTGCAATTGCCGCAATCGGCTGACCGGGCAGGGCAGTGCAATCAACTAAAAGTTGAATATTCAACGGTGTGTTGATATTTTTCCCGGCCGCCCAGTTTGGTAAACACCGATGAACGTGCCTTCCGATACCCTTCTTGCCGAGCGCCAGCTGGTCCTGCAGGTGCTGGGCAGCACCTTGCAGATGCTCGCCGGCGTGGTGGGCCAGCATGTGGAAATCGTCCTGCATGACCTTGATCGCCCGGAGTCGTCGATCGTCGCCATCGCCAACGGCCATGTCACCGGGCGCCGAGTGGGTGATCCGGTGCTGGGCGGGCCGCGCCGGGACCTGGGCTTTGCCGCCGTGCTGCGCGCCCTGCAGGACCGCTCCGCCAGCACCCCGCTGGTACTGGAGAACTACCCGACCCTGGCCCCGGACGGCCGCGAGCTGCGCAGCTCCACGGTGATCTTTCGCGACCGCAGCGGGCAGCCTTTCGCCAGCCTGTGCAGCAACAGCGACCTGAGCGGCATCGCCGCCGCCCACGCCTGCCTGGGCCAGTTGCTGGGCCTGGGCAGCGCCCCTGCGCCGCGCCGCGACGAAGCCCCCGACATGGAACAGTTGCTGGCGCAGATCATCCAGGGCGCCTGCCCGGCAAGCGCGACGCGCATGAGCAAGTCGCACAAGCTGGAGGCCGTGCGCCAGATGCAGGAGCGCGGGGTGTTCATCGTCAAGGGCGGGATCGAGAAGGCCGCCGCGGCCCTCGGGGTGACCCGCTACACCGTCTACAACTACCTGGAACAGATCCGCGCCGAAGGCGCCGAGGAATGACCGCGATGCAGCTCGATATCTTTCAAGTGGATGCCTTTACCTCCCATGTCTTTGGTGGCAACCCGGCGGCGGTGTGCCCCCTGGACGCCTGGTTGCCGGACGCGGTGCTGCAGCGCATCGCCCTGGAGAACAACCTGTCGGAAACCGCCTATTTCGTGCCCCGGGGCGAGGTCTTCGAACTGCGCTGGTTCACCCCCACGGTGGAAGTCGACCTGTGCGGGCACGCCACCCTGGCGGCGGCCTGGGTGCTGTTCGAGCAACTGGGCGAGCGCCGCGACGTGCTGCGCTTTGCCACCCGCAGCGGCGAGTTGCGGGTGAGCCGCGAGGGCGGCCTGCTGTCCATGGACTTTCCCGCCAAGCAGCCCGAGGCCGTGGCGATTCCTGCGGCCCTGCTGCAAGCCCTGGGCCTGACCGCGGCCGAGGCCCTGTACCGCACCGACGACTATCTGCTGGTGGTGGACGACGAAGCTCTGGTGGAGGCGCTCAAGCCTGATTTCGCCGCACTGGCCGCGTTCGATGTGCGCGGCATCGCCGTGACGGCACCGTCCCGGGCGTTCGATTTCGTCTCGCGCTGGTTCGGCCCGCGGGTCGGGGTCAATGAAGACCCGGTCACCGGTTCCGCCCATACCTCCCTGGCGCCTTACTGGGCCGAGCGCCTGGGCAAGCACCAGTTACGGGCGCAGCAGGGCGGGGCGCGCAAGGGTCAGCTGGAGTGTCAGGTGCTGGACAACGGGCGGGTGATCATCAGCGGCTACGGCGCCTTGTACCTCAAGGGCAGCATTTTCCTCTGAGGCGGCGCCGCCGCTCTGCGGCGCAGGCCGGGCGCCTGCAAGCGGATTTGTCTCGGCACGGCCTGCGCAGGTAGAGTCGCGTTTTTTTCGCCTGCTCAGGATGTTCCAGACCATGCACCGGACGCGCCCCTTGCCCCGCCTTGCCACCTCATCGCTGTTGGCCCTGCTCCTGGGACTGAGTGCCGGCGCTGCCCAGGCCGCCAGCCTCAGCGAGAGCCTGCTGGACTGCCAGCCGGGTTTCTTCAAGGCCCTGTATCAGCAGCGCGGCGAACTCGGGCAGGTGGTCAAGCTGGCCGAGAATCAGCGCCAGGGCATCGCCTGGGTGCCGGTCACCGACCGCCTGAACAGCGCCACGGCAGCGCAGGCGTTTTCTCGCCCGTTGAGGGATGGCGGCCTGCGCCTGACCGGCTACTACGACCGTCAGTTCGACCTGGGCGAGCAGGGCAGCTTCCACTTCTGGGGCTTCGACATCGATGCCAGCCGCGCCGCGGTGATGGCCGCGCTGCCCCAGGCCGGCTGGCAGGAAGCCGGTGAGTACTTCATCTCCCGGCCACAGATCAAACTCAACGCCACGGCGCCCTGGCAGGACAACCCGGCCGCCGCCTCGGGCATCGCTCCGGCGCCGGGTTCCGCGGAAAAGATCCTCATGCTCAGCGACGAAGACGGCAAGACCCGCCTGCTCTGCTCGCTGCAGGGCACGGTCGATCAGGCATTGCTCGACCAGGAGCGGCCGGACCTGGCCCAGGGAGCGGGCCGATGAACAAGCTGCTGGGCTTGAGCGCGGCGCTCGTGCTTGCCGGTTGCGCGCATTCGGGCAGCCAGGCCCCGGCGCCGCAGCGTCCGGACGGCATGTTCAAGGTGCTGGAAAGCCCGGAACTGGCCACCTACTTTGCCGCCAACTCGCTGGCCCTCTACCAGAACAACCCGAACCTGCGGCAGTTCTATCTGGTCAACAACTACGCCAAGCCTACCGAGCTGGGCGCTGGCAAGCCGCCGATCCACAGCTCGCGGGCGACCCGGGTGATCAACTGCGAGAAGGATGAGTCGGCGCAGTTCGGCCGGGTGTACTTCTCCGAGCCGTTCGCCCAGGGCGTGGAGGTCACGCGCAAGGCCGATCAGGCGCAATGGGCGGCGTTTCCCCGCCAGTCATTGCTGGGCGAGTTGCGCAACATGGTCTGCGCCATCGACCCGACACGGCTCAAGCTGGCTCCGGCCAAGGCGCCGTGAGCCAGGTCCTTCATTGCGGCCAGGCCATGATCAGTTCGGCCTGTGCGGTGTGGGGATCGATGCCATCGCCGATCACCTGGAAACCCTGCTGGCGGTAAAAGCCGATGCTCGGCAGGTTGGCGGCATACACCGCCAGCTCAAGGCGTGAGCGCCGCTGGCGGGCATCGGCCAGCAGCTGTGTGCCCACGCCCTGGCCCTGGTGCGGCACCGCGACGAAAATCGCCGCCAGCTGATCCTCATGCAGGCAGTAGAAGCCCAGGAGCTGGCCGTCGCGTTCGGCCACTCGGGTCTGGGCATGGGGCAGGTAGAGCTGGCGCATGTCCTCGACCTTGGAGCGCCAGAAGTCGGGATCGATAAAGTGATGGGCCTGGATCGAGGCGTCCAGCCAGAGCGCCAGCAACGCTTGCATATCGCTGTTTTGAAAGTCCCTGATCAGCATGTTTGGGGGCCTGTCGGATTCAAGTGTGCGCCGCACGCTACCCAGGTGGCGGCGGTCTGTCCAATGATTGAGAACCAAGGAAGTATTCGATGCTGGAAAGCAACCGCACCCTCAGCCTTTCGGGCGAGCAGGCCCTGGAGGCCCTGGCGGAACTGGAGTTCGTGTTGATCTCGCTGCACAAGATGGGCGCCTACTACAGGGACAAGCCCGTGGCTGACTACCGGCGCGCCACCACCGATTTTATCGACAACCAGCAGGTCACCCAGCGTCTGGCCCGGGTGCGCAGGATCCTCAGCGAACCCTTCGACCACACCCTGGGGGAGGACGACATGGACGACATCGAGCGTCATGTGCAAGGGCTCGACTTGTGGCGCCCCGAGTAGACACGCTGTCATTGCCCGCGGTTTTTCAAGGAGCCTGTCATGTCCCGCATCAGCCTCGCCACGGCGACGCCCACCACCAGCCTGGCGCTGGTCAAGTTTCTCCATCAGCGCCTGGGCCTGTCCCTGAGCGTTGCCCAGGGCTATCTGCGCCGTGGCGCCGAGGGCTTCTTCTACAGCGCCAAGCTGTTTCACAACGACCATGTGCAGCGCGAGCAGGAACTGCGCGACATCCTCGCCTTCTTCAACAGCGCCCAGGTGCCGCTGCTGATTGTCGAAAGCGACCCCGATGAGGAGTGGAACGGGGTTGCGCCCGAACCGTTGCAGGACTGCGCGATGCCCCAGGAGCACTTGTTCAATCTGCTCCAGGCCCATGAAGAGGGCTATCAATAGGGGCCGCAAGCGGGCCAGTGCCGCTCGACGCAATGCGCGGTTTTCCTAAAGTTCTGGGCGCCGGGGTCGAGACGTTGGTGCTGTTTGTCTTTCAATAAGGATATTTCGTGTTCAGAACCCTGCTCGGGGCCGCCGCCCTCATCGCCACCCTGGCGCTGACCGGCTGTGTCTCCTACCACGTCACCGGCCCGCTGGGCGCGCCGTTGCATCCTGCACCCATCAGCAGCCCGCGCACTGCGCAAATTGCCGATGTGCAAGTTACCGCCAGCGGTATCGACGACGCCACGCGCACCGCCATCAGCCGTTCCCTCACGGCCCAGCTGACTCCCTACGTCAAGAGCGCCGGTTACTTCCGCCAGCTCAGCGAATTCCCCACCCGCCTGGGCGAGGAAGACGTGGTGCTGAAATTCAACATGACCTCCCTCAAGGGCCACCGCGCGCCCCATCCGGGCTACCTGCCCGGGGCCTTGCTGACCCTGACCGTGTGGATCTGGGTCAACGGTCCGATCTACGTCGATACCTTCGACCTGGCCGGCGACCTGTCGATCGTCGACCGCAACGGCAAGGAACTGGCCAGTGCCAAGGAGCAGCTCAAGTTCGAGCGCAACGTCGGCCTGTATGGCCGCGAGTACTGGGCCCCGACCCAGGGCGCCAAACAGCTGAACGAACTGGTTACCAAGTTGCTGGACAACGCCACTGCCCGCTTGGCGCAACACTAAGGAGAGTCCCATGTCGGGTTTCATCAAGCACACCCTGGTGCTCGCGGCGCTGCTGCTGAGCGGCTGCGTGTCCTACTCGCAACACGAACTGAGCGCTGTCGGCAGCTGGCCGCCGGCGGCACAGACCGCCGAACAAAAGCCCAGCGCCTTTGTCCGCACCACCGCCATGTACCAGGTCAACGGTGGCCCGGCCAATGCCGCCGCCGGCGCTCCGGCAGCCGCCTGGGAAACCGTGGTGGCCGATGCCTACCGCCAGTCCGGGCGCTTTGCCCGGGTCAGCACCGACAAGGTCGAATCGGACCTGTACGCCGAAGCCACCCTGTACAACAACGAACAGTTCAGCATGGCCTCGGCCATCATCACCGGCGCCACCTTCTTCGTGATTCCGTCCACGGCGAAGAACACCTTCACCCTGGAGACGGTGTTCAAGGACAAGGACGGCAAGGAGCTGGGGCGGATTCGCAAGAGCGAATCGGTGCGCACCTGGATGCAATTGCTGCTGATCGTCGCCATTCCCTTCCAG
Organism: Pseudomonas sp. Os17; assembly: GCF_001547895.1. Lineage (NCBI taxonomy): Bacteria > Pseudomonadati > Pseudomonadota > Gammaproteobacteria > Pseudomonadales > Pseudomonadaceae > Pseudomonas > Pseudomonas sp. Os17. The sequence goes on from NZ_AP014627.1 coordinate 2,909,879, forward strand.
GCGGACACCCGCGACGTGGTCCAGCAACTGGCCCGCAGCACCCTGGATGAGGCGGTGCAGCGCAAATTGCTGTAGGCCTCGCGCCGCTTGCCGGGCACAGACAAAAAACGCCGCGGGCTCCGATCAGAGCCCGCGGCGTTTTTCATGGGGCGCGGTTTATTTCAGCGCTGCGCCGCCCAGTAGGCATGCAGCGTGCGCGCGGCCGGTTCGATGGCCGCCACTTGCTGGCGATGCTGCTCCAGGTTCAGGTCGGCCGGCAGTTCGAAGTTGTCCTGTTCGGCGCAGTCGATGATCAACTGCAGCGCCTGAACCTGCGGCGCCGGCATCTCCGGCCAGTTGCCCACGGCCACGCCGCGCAGGTAGCCGAAGCACCATTCTTCGGCCAGCAGCAGGTCCTGGCCCTGGTGCTCGGTGTGTTCGAAGCGCGCCTTGAAGGCTTGCGGGGCCTGGGTCAATTGCACGGCCAGGGTGTTGATGTGGCGCACGCACAGGTCGATGAACTGCCGGCATTCCTCCGGGGTTTCCCAGGCCGGGTTTTCGCCGCCCCAGATACCCGGGAACCATTCGGCGATATCGACTTGAGCCGGGCCCGACACCAGCGCGGTGAAGTAACCGTCCAGCTCGCAGGGATTGAGCACCGAGTGGTCGTCGCCGTACTTGAGCAGGGTGTCTTCGATCAGTTCGAAGTCGGCGGCGTTCAGTGGGGTGTTTTGCATGAGGGGAGTCCTGGAAAAAGCAGCGGCAAGTTTCCGGGTTCACGGGCCAGGCTGCAAGCCTCAAGCGGCTAGCGCGAGGCCTGAACGAGCGGGGTTCAGGTGCCGCGCAGCAGGTCCTGGGCGTCCAGCAGGCGGTAGGCGATTTCCGGGCGGTTCTCCATGGCCCGGCGAATGGCGGCCGGAATCGCTTGCCGGGTCTTGCGGCACAGCCCGGGCAACTCGCCCAGGGAAATGGCGATGCCGCGCATGCTGCGCACTTCGTTGTCGCTGGGAGTGATCTGCACCCGGATGCCGAGTTTCTCCAGCATCTGGCGTTGCATGTGTTCCAGGTCCGCCAGGTCCTTGAGGTTTTCCAGGCGTTGGAGCAGGCGCTTTTCCTCCTGGCGCGTGAGCAAGAGGATGCGCAGGTCGGCTCCGGGGGTGTCCAGCAACTGCTCGCGCTCGCAGATGCAGGCGCCGGGCGGACAGGGTTGGCGAAGGGCGGGGCTGGGGCTCATGGGAAACCATCATAGCGAGCCGGACGCGGCGCGCAGAGAAATATATGCACGAGTGTGCATCCGTTTCCTAGGCTTGTTCGTAGGATTGTTGCCTCGGCGGTAAAGGGGGCGAGCTGATGAGCATGGAGATCCTCGACATGGAATCTTTGCAGCACCTGCCGCTGACCGCCGTCAGCGACGACTTGCAGTTATTGCCGCGCCTGCTGGCCGGCGAGCAGCGGGCCTTTCGCGAACTGGTCAGACAGCATCAGGGCGCCATGCGCTCGGTGGCCCTGGCGATTGTCGGGCAGCGGCACGTCGATGACGTGGTGCAGGACGCCTGGCTGGCGATTGTGCACAACCTTGGCGGCTTCCAGTGCCGCTCCAGCCTCAAGACCTGGATGCTGACCATCACCGCCAACGCGGCCAAGGGCTGCTACGTGCAGAACCGTCGCGAGGCGGGTCGCTTCGTGCGGCCGGCCCAGGCGGGTGAGCAGCGCTTCGCCGAGGAGGGTGACTGGGCGCCGCCGCTGGAGTGGCACGAAGACAGCCCGGAAGCCTTGCTGTGCGCCGAGCAACTGCGTGGCTGCCTGGAGCAGACACTGAGCAGCCTGCCGCTGTTGCAACGCCGGGTCTTGTTGTCCCGTGAGCGCCAGGGCCACGCGCTTGAGGCCATCGGCGGGCAGTTGGGTATTTCGCGCAGTCATGTTCGCGTGCTGTTGCATCGCGCCCGCTTGCAGCTATTTGCCGCCCTCAAGCGCCATCAGATGGGCGCCTTCGATCCTGTCGCGGGCGGGCATCGGCGGCGGGCCTCGACCGCCATCAAGACGCCGACGTTCCGGGTGTTTTGAGTGCGGGGCGTGTTCATTCGCCTACGGGAGCCGCGGCTCACGATGGCGTCGGTATAGCGTTGGGCAATGTCTGGCGAGGCTGCCGTGGCCATATAGCGATAAAGCGCGGTTAGCTGCTCCAGAGCTTCTGGAGCAAATTCGACGGTGTGCGTCATTCCAGTTTGTTGCGGGCGTTCTGGTGCTCTGCTGACAACCGAGCACGGACCTGATCGGCACTGAGTGTGTGTGAAGCGTCCGCTTTCAAGGCATCGTAGGCGGTTGCCACCTGGCCGGTGAGCCAGCTTTCCACGGCTCGATCACGGGCCATCAATGCCCGCAGGCCATCGCGTATGACTTCACTTTCGCTGGCATATTCACCAGTCGCGACTTTGGCCTTCACCGCGTTGGCCCTCTGGTTTGGCAGCGTGATGCTCAATTGCTGAGTGCTACGCATGGGGACTTTCTCCGGCTGGATAGGATTTAATCCTGCCCTCGCACCGAGCAAAATGCCTAGAACCCCTCATCCATGGGCTGTACCCGTCCGACTGAAGGGACGATCCTCTAGCCGCGACGCGCCATCAGCAGCACCGACGCCGCCCCTGACAACAGCAGCGCACAGCCGCGATTGAACAGGCGCTTGCCCCGGGGGTCGGCGAGCCAGCGGCGCATGTGCAGGCCCATGTAAGCGTAGGCGCAGATGGCGATCCACTCCAGCCCCAGGAACAGCGCCCCCAGGATCAGGAACTGCGGGCCCATCGACTGCGCCGGATCGACGAATTGCGGCAGGAAGGCGGTGAAGATCAGGATCGCCTTGGGGTTGCCCGCCGCCACCAGGAACTCCTGGCGGGCCAGGGCCCAGAGGCCGACGCGGGCGCTGTCCTCGCTCGCTTCAGTGCCGGGATGGGCCCGCCACAGTTGCCAGGCCAGGTACAGCAGATAGCCTGCGCCGAGGATCTTGATCCCATGGAACAACAGCTCCGAGGTTTGCAGGACCACCGCCAGGCCGGCGGCGGCCAGGGCGATCATGGCGGCGAACGCCAGCAGCCGGCCGGCACCCGCCAGGCAGGAGTGGCGATAGCCGTAGCGGGTGGCGTTGCTCACCGACAGCAGGTTGTTCGGGCCGGGGGCCATGTTCAGGGCAAAGCAGGCGGGGATGAACAGGCTCAGGGTGGCGAGATCCATAAACTCTCCAATAGGGCATGGGGGTGGGGCCCACTGCATCGGGAGTCGCGCAAATGACTGGAACGCTGCTGGGGCGGGACGGACAAAAATAGTGGCAGGGCCGGGGGTAGGGCAAGAGGGCCCGTGCATCCTCTCCCTGGCCGGGCAGGGAGAGGGTGCTTCGCGGCGGACTTAGCGGATCGAGAAGTACGGGTCCCAGGAGCAGTAGCCCAGCACCGTGTTGTCACGGTCGACGATCATGAAGGACCAGGTGTAGGTGACCCGGGTGCAGACGCGGGTGGCGTCGGCCTGCCAGTAGAAGGTCTTGACGTTCTGCGGGATCGGCTGACCGGCGGGGTTGTCCCGGTTGATGATGGGCAGTGGTGTGCTCGGCAGCACCGTCGGCACCACGTTGGTCAGGTAGGGGTTGGGGTCCTCGCTCAGCGGCGGGTGGGTCTGGGTGTACTGGTAGAGGATCACCGAGTAGTACAGGCCCTTGGACAGGCTGGTGGCGCGCCAGCGCAACTGGTCGCCCTGACGCAGGTTGACCGCCAGCTCGGATCCGCCGTCGGCGCCATCGGCATTGCTGCGCCGCACCACCATGTAGACCACCAGGTCCGAGAGTCGGTCGTTGCCGTCGTAGATGTTGTAAAGCTGGGAAGGGTTGGAAGCGTCCTGGCTGAGTTTGAAGAGTCCCTTTTCGGCACTTTCAAGGATGGTGTCCACATCGATGGTGATGAGGATGTCCACAATGTTGTCGTTCATGTCCAGCTCCCTGCTGTCGCGTTAGACGCCTGGAATGCCCAGGCAAGCCTGCATCGGTTTTCCATGGCGCGGCTGCTGGGCATCGGCGCTCGGGGCCTGGACGAACGGGCAGCGGGCGCGGTGCACTGGCATGCAGTCGCGAGTGGAATCTAGATCCTCGATACGCTTAGTCAAATGGCCGCTGGCAAAAAAACGCGGCGCAAGACGAGCGGTGCCGGCCGCGGCTAGGCGGCGCCGATCGACTCGCCGTTCAAGTGCCGATCGAGCCAGGGGGCGACCTGGGCCGCGTGGCTCAGGCCCAGGTCATGGTCGGCCCCGGGCACGATGCGCAGGCAGGCCTGTGGCAGCAGGCTGGCCAGACGCTGGCCCACCGCCACCGGGCTGATGGGGTCGCAGTCGCCCCACAGCAGCAACACCGGCATGCCCAGTTCCCCCAGGCGCGGACCGAGATCGCTGTGGTCATCGATGAACCAGCGGGGCAACTGCGGGTAGGCCGCGGCATAGTCGCCACGCCAGTCCGTAGCGCCCAGCTCGCCCATGTCCACGCCACCGGAGGTGACGCTCAACACCAGATGGGTGATCAGCTCCGGCCGCGCCAGGGCCGCCCGCACCGCGAGGATGCCGCCCATGGACTGGGCCACCAGAGCAGTGGGCCGGTCGATGCGCTGCAGCACCAGGTCCAGCAGATCGTCCATGCCCTGCACGTCTGGCTGTGGCGGGGTGTCGCCGAAGCCCGGCCAGCCCAGGTGCACCTGCCGCGCCGGATGGCGCAGCTGCGCGGCCAGGGGTTGCCAGAATTGACGATTGCCCGAGGCGCCGGGCAGGAACAGCAGTTGTTGGGGGGCTTGAGGCATGGCATCGCTCCGGGTCCATGGGCGGTGGGTTGAACCCTCGCGCGGACAGGAGCCACCGGGCGGCGCTAGAAAATACGGTGCTCGGGGACGGTGAGCAAGCGCCGCATCAGGCGAGCGCCGCGCGCCAAGCTGGCGCCCCGGGACCCGCCGCCAGGGTTTATCATGCGGCGCTGCGGCCCGTCGCCCGCCCGAGCGGGGGCCGCCCCTTTCGCCCACCGTGGAGGCGCCCGCCATGCCCGATCTGCCAAAGCCCGCTGCTATCCCTGAGTTCCCCGTGTGCCACGCCCGTGGCGGCACCTCCACCGGGCTGATCCTGGCCCGCGAAGCGCTGCCCCGGGACGAAGCCCTGGTGGAAGAACTGCTGCGCCACCTGATGGGCGTGCCCCTGCACGGCGAGTGGCCGGGCAATACCCAGATCACCGGCCTGGGCCGCGGCGGGCCCACCAGCAACAAAGTGTTCATCGTCGAACGCCGCCCCGGCGAGACGCGGATGATCAGCACCCTGGCGCAACTGGCGGCGGGCAAGAGCGCCATCGACTGGAGCGTCAACTGCGGCAACATGTCCGCGGCATTGCCGCTGTATGCCCTGCAGCGCGGCTGGCTGCAGCCCGGGGAGGGCGGCGGGCAGATCGAGATCTACAACAGCAACACCCAGACCACGATGTATGCGCGCCTGAGCCTGCGCGACGGTCGGCTGCTGAGCGACACGCGGATTCCCGGGGTCAACGGGGTGTTTCCCGGGGTCGACCTGTTTCTCGACAAGCCGGTGGGGGCCAAGACCGGCGCGCTGTTTCCCAGCGGGCAACGGGTTGACCTGCTGGACGGGATTGCCGCCACCTGCATCGATGTGGCGGTGCCCATGGTCATCCTGCGCGCGGCGGACCTGGGCAAGACCGGGCAGGAGAGCCCGGCTGAACTGGACGCCGACCCACAGTTCAAGGCGCGCCTGCTGGAGCTGATGGTGCTGGGCGGGTTGCGCATGGGCCTGCGCCAGCGCGATGGCCGTTTGATGAGCGCCGACGACCTGCGGCGCAGCGAAACCATCCCCAAGATCTGCATCGTCAGCCCGGCGCGGCAAGGCGGTGATATCGCCACTCGCTACTTCACCCCACAGAACGCCCACCCGTCCCTGGCGGTGTCCGGCGGCTGCTGCCTGGCGGCGGCCTGCCTGGCCGAAGGCACCATGGCCCATGCCCTGTTGGCGCGGGCACCGGCAATAGGTGAAGGGAAGGGCGAATACCCGCTGGCGATTGAAAACCCCGCCGGAGTGCTGGAGACCCTGATCAATGTCCGACAGGTGGCCGGGGAGCTACTGATCGACGGCGCCGCCTACCGGCGCAGCGCGCAGATTCTGCTACAGGGCAGCACCCCGCTGTACAACGCCTCCCCCGAACTGACCGCCGCCCTTGGCGCCGCACACCGCGCCTGACCCCGCCCGCATCCGCCTCATGTAGCCGCTGCCGAAGGCTGCGAACGAGCCACAGGCTCGCCAGCGATCTCACTACCGCCGAGGCCCCTGCGGTGCCTTGCGCAGCCTGCGGCAGCGGCTACAGGGGTACCCGTGATGCCAGCGCCTGCATCCGCCTCGTGTAGCCGCTGCCGAAGGCTGCGAACGAGCCGCAGGCTCGCCAGCGATCTCGCAACCGCCGAGGCCCCTGCGGTGCCTTGCGCAGCTTGCGGCAGCGGCTACAGAGGAGCCCGTGACGCCAGCGCTAGCATCCGCTTCGTGTAGCCGCTGCCGAAGGCTGCGAACGAGCCGCAGGCTCGCCAGCCGATGGGGTCTTGCGCAGCTCCAGCCGCCGCTCAGGCGGGGCCCTGAATGCCAAAGGCATATCAGCGAGCCGCGCCGCCATCGCGAAGAAACTGCGGCACCTTCTGCCGCAGCAACTGGATCAACTCCGGGTCCATGAAGTCGTAATCATCGGGGATGTTCAGGCACACGATCTGCTGGTTGTTCAACTGCGCCTTGAAGCGCTTGCGCAGTTTTTCCCGGTGGCGGGTTTCCATCACCACAATCAGCCCGGCCCATTGCACCAGCTCCGGGCCCAGGGGCACTTCGGCATCGTGATTGAGTCCGGCGGAGGCGGTGTGGATCCCCGGCCAGTCGGCAAACACCTGCTCGGCGGTGGGGCTGCGCAGCTTGTTCTGGCTGCAGACAAACAAGACATTGAGCATTGGGCCGAACTCCTTGGCACAGACACCCGGCCCGTGACGGGCGGGGCAAAGGCGCTGATTTTTCGGGGCTTTGGCCGCGCTGTCCAGCAACTTGTGACGCGCCGGGCCAATGGCGTTGGTCAGCACCGGTTGCCCGCCAAGGGCTGTGGCTGCGAAACTGCCAGCCCCTTGACTTGCATCGCTCACGCCATGTCCGCAGCCCTGTTCACCTCACCCCATCTGGGCCTGGCCCTCAGGCGCTGGCGCCTGTTGCACCGGGTCAAGCAGCAGCACGCCGCCGATCTGTTCGGTGTGGCGCAGTCGAGCATTTCCCGCTGGGAAAACGGCCGGCAAGCCATGGAGCCGGCGGAGCGTGCGCGCCTGGAGCACCTGCTGGCGGCCAACCTCAGCGCCGCTGCCGATCAGGCCCTGGCGCGGCTGGTGAATGACAGCCCGCGCGCCGTGCACCTGGTGTGCGACCTGACCCACCGCCTGCTGGCCTGTTCGCCGACCCGCGCCGCACAGTTCGGCGTGCCCTTGAGCGAGCTGCTGGGCCAATCGCTGTGGGGCTTTTGCACCGAGGAAATCGTGCGCAAGGAAGCCGCCCTGGATGACCTGGGCTGGCGCGCAGTGCTGGCGCCGCCGTCCCTGGAGTTCTTCAGCGGCCACAACGATTCGGCCATCGTGCCCATCGCCCCCAGCCAGTGCCGCTGGACCCGCCTCAACCTGTCCGACGGCAACGCCGTGCGGCTGGTGGAAACCCTCTGACGCGCTTGTCGAGGCACGCCACGCATATTTTATCCGTGGACCGGTTGCTGCCCGCTGGCTAGTCTGGCAAGCCTTCGCCCGCCGGCCCACGGCGCGGGCCCATTCACGTGCAGCAGGCTTGTCCATGACCCCCGAACTTCTCAGCGGCCGTCTCGACTTTCTCCGTGAAGCGGAAAAACTCAAGGACGTGCTGCGCAGCGCCCACACCTCCAGCGGCCGCCAGGAAAGCACCGCCGAGCACAGCTGGCGCCTGTGCCTGATGGCGCTGCTGTTCGAAGACCAACTGGGGGACCTGGACCTGCTGCGGGTGCTGAAACTGTGCATCGTCCACGACCTGGGGGAAGCCATCCATGGCGACATCCCGGCGGTGGCCCAGGCCGCCCACCCGGACAAGAGCCAACAGGAACGCGACGACCTGCAATACCTCGCCCGGGCCCTGGACGCCCCGGCCCGCCAGCGTCTGCTGGAGCTGTGGGATGAATACGAAGGCGCCGCCAGCACCGAGGCGCGCGCGGTCAAGGCCCTGGACAAGCTGGAAACCCTGCTGCAACACACCCAGGGCCAGAACCCGGCGGATTTCGACTACGGCTTCAACCTCGATTACGGCCGCCGCTACACCGACGCCAGCCCGTTGTTCCAGGCCCTGCGCCAGCAGATCGATGCCGACACCCGGCGCCGCCTCGACGCCCAGGACTGAGCGGCGGTTCACGATCGCGGTGCCTGGCTCAGGCGCCGTTGAGCATGCCCGGGCAGCACTCGCAAAAGGATGAACAGGCTCCGGCAGGGGGCAGGGCGCCCGCTTGGGGCCTGGCACGGGTCATGGTTTTTTTCTGGCAGGGTCATCAAGCGAAGCTATTTTTACCTTCGCTTGTCCTTCACTACGCTTTTCACACGGTTGTCCAACCCGGGGCCAACGTCGAGCGGCAGGTTTTCGATGACCGAAGGAGTGATCCATGTCCAATGAATCCAAGTGCCCGTTCAAACACACCGCCGGCGAAGGCACCAGCAACCGTGACTGGTGGCCCGGCCAACTGAACCTGAAGATCCTCCACCAGCACTCGCAGCTGTCCGACCCGATGGCCGAGGACTTCGACTACGCCGCCGAATTCAAGACCCTGGACCTGGCCGCGGTGAAGCGCGACCTGCTGGCCTTGATGACCGACTCCCAACCCTGGTGGCCGGCGGATTTTGGCCACTACGGCCCGCTGTTCATCCGCATGGCCTGGCACAGCGCCGGCACCTACCGCATCGCCGATGGCCGCGGTGGCGCCGGGGGTGGGCAGCAGCGCTTCGCCCCGCTCAACAGCTGGCCGGACAACGTCAGCCTGGACAAGGCGCGGCGGCTGATCTGGCCGATCAAGCAGAAATACGGACGCAAGCTCTCCTGGGCCGACCTGATCATCCTCACCGGCAACGTCGCCCTGGAATCCATGGGTTTTAAAACCTTCGGCTTCGGCGGTGGCCGCCAGGACGTCTGGGAGCCGGACGACCACGTCTACTGGGGCAGCGAAACCACCTGGCTTGGCGACCAGCGCTACAGCGGCGACCGCGAGCTGGAGAACCCCCTGGGGGCGGTGCAGATGGGCCTGATCTACGTCAACCCGGAAGGCCCCAACGGCAACCCCGACCCCCTGGCCGCGGCCCGGGACATCCGCGAAACCTTCGCCCGCATGGCCATGAACGACGAAGAAACCGTGGCCCTGATCGCCGGCGGCCACACCTTCGGCAAGACCCACGGCGCCGGCCCTGCGACCCACGTCGGCCCGGAACCGGAAGCCGCCGGCCTGGAAGAGCAGGGCCTGGGCTGGCGCAGCAGCTTCGGCACGGGCGTTGGTGGCGACGCCATCACCAGCGGCCTGGAAGTGATCTGGACCACCACCCCGACCCGCTGGAGCAACGACTTCTTCGACCACCTGTTCGGCTTCGAATGGGAGCTGACCACCAGCCCCGCCGGCGCCCACCAATGGCAACCCAAAGCCGGCGCCGGGGCCGACAGCGTGCCCGACCCTCACGACCCGAGCCGACGCCGCACGCCGTCGATGCTCACCACCGATCTGGCGCTGCGTTTCGACCCGGCTTACGAGGCCATCTCCCGGCGCTTCCACCAGCACCCCGAGCAACTGGCCGACGCCTTCTCCCGCGCCTGGTTCAAACTCACCCACCGCGACATGGGCCCGCGCGCCCGCTACCTGGGCCCGGAAGTGCCGGCCGAAGAACTGATCTGGCAAGACCCGATTCCGGCCGTGAACCATCCACTGATCGACGCCCAGGACATCCAGCAGCTCAAGGGCCAGATCCTCAATTCCGGCCTGTCCGTGGCGCAACTGGTGTCCACCGCTTGGGCCTCGGCCTCGACCTTCCGCGGCTCGGACAAGCGCGGCGGCGCCAACGGCGCCCGGATTCGCCTGGCCCCGCAAAAAGACTGGGAGGTCAACCAACCGCAGCAACTGGCCCAGGTGCTGCGCGCCCTGGAAGCGGTGCAGAGCGCCTTCAACAGCGCGCAAAGCACTGGCAAACGCGTGTCCCTGGCCGACCTGATCGTCCTCGGCGGCTGCGCGGCGGTGGAGTTGGCGGCAAACAATGCCGGCTACAGCATCAGCGTACCCTTCGCCCCGGGGCGCATGGACGCCAGCCAGGAACAGACCGACGTCGACTCCTTCGCCGTGCTGGAGCCCGTGGCCGATGGCTTTCGCAACTACCTCAAGCCGGTCAGCGGCGTCACCGCCGAAGCCCTGCTGATAGACAAGGCGCAACTGCTGACCCTCACCGCCCCGCAACTGACTGTGCTGCTGGGCGGCCTGCGGGTGCTGGGGGCCAACGTCGGGCAAGCGCCCCACGGCGTGTTCACCGCGCGCCCGGGCACCTTGAGCAACGACTTCTTCGTCAACCTGCTGGACATGGCCACCCAATGGAAACCCCAGTCCGAGGCCCGCGAGCTGTACGAGGGCCGCGACCGCGCCACCGGGCAATACAAATGGAGCGGCACCCGGGTCGACCTGCTGCTGGGCTCCAACTCGCAACTGCGGGCTTTGGCCGAGGTGTATGCAGCGGCGGATGCGGGAGAGAAGTTCGTGAAGGACTTTGTCGCCGCCTGGGACAAGGTGATGAACCTGGATCGGTTCGATCTGCGCTAAAAGGGGAGCAAACCGGGTAATACGACAACGCCTCCCTAGGGAGGCGTTTTTCATGGCCCGGCTACTGCCCGGCACCCACCCGTTGCACCTCCGGGAACAGCTGGCCCAGGGTGCTGCGGGCCTGGGCCGCATTCAGGTAGGCGTAGAGCAGGTCGGTCAGGGCTTGGAAATCCAGGCGCTGGCCATCGAGCATCGGGTTGAACAGCCACAAGCGCACGCGCATGCCGGCGGCCACCGGCCAGGCGTGGGGCGCGGCCAGGGATTTGAAGCAGGCCGGCGCCAGGGTCGGTGCACGGCTACCGGCCATCACCGAGAACACCAGCCCCAGGCTCAGGTGGCGCTGCTCCAGTTCGAAACCATCGAAACATACCCAGGGAGTGGGTTCGGGCGCATTGGCGAACTGCAGGGTGTCGGGGGTCAGCGCCAGCACCTGCTGGCCATGCCGCCGACGCAGGGCTTCGGCCGCCGCCAGGCCCACAAGCCCGGCGCCCAGCATCAGCGCCCCGGGCAGCCAGAACCACAGCTGGGCAGAGCGCAACTGCCAGGCCGAAGGCAGGCTGGCCAGCCAACCGCCCACCAGCACCAGCAGCAGGGAAAGCAGGGCCAGCATGACTGCTTGCCCAAGAGAGCGCTCACGAATCTCGCAACGGCGCTGGGGGCCATCTGCATCGGCCTGCAGTTGCAGCAGCAAGGCTTCTTTTTCGGCGTTATCCACGGCCTTGCAACTCATCCAGCTGCTGTTGTGCATTAGCCGCCTGGCAGTAGGCATCCAGAAGCGCGGCGATGTCATCGATGGCCAGTTTGCGCCCCGCGCTCATCAAGCCGGCGGAATGAATGCGAATGTGGGGTTCGGGGCTGTGGAACGCCATGGCCTGGTTGCCGAACACCTGGCGCACGGGCCTGTGGGTCGGCAGTGGGCAGCCCGGGCGCAGGGTCAGCTGCTGCAGGGTCAGCAGCCCCTCATCCTTGACATGGACATCCACCACGTCCGTCAGGTTGACCGGTGCACTCAGGGAATCCACGAACAGCTGGCGTCGGGTCAAGCGCATGAAGGCATGCTGGCCAGCGTGGCGATGCTGCCAGGTCACCAGGGCGAACAAGGCGGTCAGAAACAGCCCGCACAGCAGCATGCCGGTCTTGCCCTGGTGGATGCCCCAGGCCAGCATCGCCAGGGAAATCAGGGTGAACAGCGGCCCCAGCACCTGATAACGGCGCGTATTGGTGAATTCGCTCTGCTCGGGCACACGCTGGATCACCTGCTGGAGCTGGGTGATCACCTGTTCGCGCTGAGCGTCGCGAGATGCATCGGGTTGCAGCGATGAAGTCATAAACAAGTCCTTGATTCACAGAAAACAAAGCGGTCGAGCGCCTGGGTGCCGGCGCTCCCCCAGGGCTCACCGGGCCTTGAGGTAGTCGGTAAGGAACGCCTGGGCATCACCCTGGCTCGACAGGTTCTCGTCATAGCGCACCCGCACCGGCGCGGCTTCACCCGGCAGGTACAGCTCGCCCCAACCCTCCTGGAGCACCAGCACCACGAATTTCTGCCCGTCGACGGTCGTGGCGTAGCGGGTATCCTTTGCGGTCTTTTCCACGGCCATTTTCTGGATGCGCAAGTTCCAGTCGTGATCCACGTCCGCCACCTGCACCAGGGCCTGATGCTCACTGCGCTCACCGATGCGCAAGGTCCAGACCTTCACCCCCTGCTGGCCGACATAGGCCGCCAGTTTATCCGCCACCTGGGGCCGCTCATCGGCCTGGACCAGACCGCTTCCCAGGGCCAGCGCCATGGCCCACACGGCCGTCCATTTGCAATAAAACTGCATGGTTCAAACTCCTGACATCTGAAAAAGCCGCTCATTGAAGTCGGCACCTGCGGCCCTGCCAAGCGCTTTGGCCGTCATTCACAAGAAAAATTCCGACGCTCACAACCACCGCTGCGCAAAGTGTGAGTGAGTTACCATTGGCCGCCGTAGCAACCCCACCCATGGACCCGCTTTGCCGATGGAATGCTGGAACCCCTACCTCGATACACAATTCTGCTTCGACCGGCCGGTTGGCCTGGCCCGCGCCGGGGTGTTCGACCCCAGTGCCCGGCGGGTGATGGGCAGCGCCGTCGGCCACTATCGCGCCCGTACCGTGCGCCCGCACTTGCAGTACTTCGACTGCAACCTGCAATTCCCCGATCCGCTGCGCATCCACAAGGTGTTGCCCGACAGCCTGTGCATCGTCCAGGTGCTGGCCGGGCAATGGCAGCACCGGATCGACGGCCAGCTCCACCACTACACCCCCGGCGCGCCTCAGGCCCTGGGCCTGAGCGAGACCATGGAAGCGCTGGACCAGATGCCCGCCGGCAGCCACGCCCGCATGGCCGGCCTGCGCATCGCCGGCAGCTATTTGCGGGAACTGGCCGAGGAAGACCCGACGCTGCAGCCCTTGCTTAGCCTGCTGGACGACGGCATCCGCTTTCGCCAGTTTCAACGCTGCCGGGCGCTGGGCAGCTTGCTGGAGCGGCTCTACCAAGCGCCGTACCAGGGCGCCCTGCAACGCCTGCACCAGGAAAGCCTGAGCCTGGCGGTGCTGGTGGAACTGGCGGTGCACCTCCAGGGCCAGCGCCCTGCGGCGCCCACGGTGCGCGGGCAACTGGACCTGGCCCACGAAGCCCGCCGCCAGCTCGACGCCCACCTGCTGGACCCGCCCGGCAGCCAGGCGTTGGCCCAGCAACTGGGGGTAGGGGAGACCACCCTGCGCCGCGCCTTTGCCCAGGTATTCGGCCAGTCGATGCTGCAGTATGTGCGGCGCCAACGCATGGAGCTGGCGCGCACCCTGTTGCGCCAGCGCAAATGGCACGTGGCGCAGATCGCCTACCGCCTGGGCTACGCCAACCCGGCCAATTTCAACCACGCCTACAAGGCCCACTTTGGCCATCCGCCCGGCGCGGAAGGCTAGCGCAGGCGCACCCCAGCCCCTTGAGGAACAACCCCCATGAGCCAATTGACAGCACTGATTGCCCAAGCCAAAGCCGGGCTATCGGTCCAGCAAGACATTCCCCAGGAACGCTGGGAGGCCATCGCCACCCAGTGCGGCGCCGAGGAAATCGCCGAAATCAAAACCCGCATCGCCTCACTCAAGGCCGCCCGCGAAGCGGTGGAAGACTGGGACGGCGACACCCGGGATGACCTGTACTTCGCCATCGCTGATTTTACCCGCCTGCTGGAACTGGCCACCGCCCACGCACAAGGTGAATGAACCTGCCGGCTGAGCGCACAACGGATTATGTCGAGAGCAGCGAGGGCGCCGTGCGCCCACGCAACCATCTAGGCAACGGCACACCTGAGAGGAACAGCCCCTGTTTAACGAACTAGTGTTTTTGCCCGAAGGCCCCGACCAGGGCTCCGCCTACCTCGGCGGCAACCCCTACCTGCCTGAGTCCATCCCGTGGCCCACCGACTCGATGGGCGCGCCCTTGCTGCACCTTGCCAGCCTGCCGGCCAGCGTTATCAATCGATACCTTGCCGGCATGCAATTAAATGAGGAGCTGGTGGTTTCGCTGTTTACGCCTTACTCAATCGTCAGCGACACCTACATCGAGCAGGCCATGCAAGAGGGCGGCAAGGTGCTGGCCTACAGGCCCGCGGCGCGACAGGTGGATGGTTACGGACAGCCCATCACCCCGGCGCGGCGAATCGCAGTGATTGAAAATCCGGGTCAGGACAGCGACGAAAACGGCCTGGCCAAGATCGCCGGAATACCCGCCTGGATTCAGGGTCAAGAGACACGCCCAGGCTTGAACTATGTGCTGCAGATCAACAACTCCCGGCTGAACAGGGCCGCTCCAGGGCACAAGGGCATTTTGGTCGGCGGAACCGGCTATCTGCTATTGAAGCAAGGCATTGATGACGAAGACCTGATGGCCGGGGTCCTGATCATCCAGAGTTCATAAGAAAGGGGGGGCGGGTCCTCAGCGTCATGAGCCTGGACCGGTTTGATCTGCGTTGAGAGGGGGGCACACCGAGTAAAACGACAACGCCTCCCTAGGGAGGCGTTGTTGCAGAGCGGTCGCGGCCGCCAGACGCTTTACTGCGCCTTGAGGTACTCATTGAGAAACGCCTGGGCATCGCCATAGCTGGACAGGTTGCTGTCATAACCCACCTTCAGCGGCTTGGCCTCACCCGGCAGATGCAGCTCGCCATAGCCTTCCTGAAGCAGCAGCACCACGAACTTCTGCCCGTCCATCTGAGTGAAGTAACGGGTGTCGCGGTCGGTTTGCTCCACGTTCATTTTCTGAATGCGCATGTTCCAGTCATGGTCGGCGTCTTCCACCTGCACCAACGCCTGATTGGCGCTGCGCTCACCGATGCGCAAGGTCCAGACCTTCACCCCGTGCGGCCCGGTGTAGGCCAGGATCTTGTCCGCCACCTGTGGCCGTTCCTCGGCCTGGGCCAGCCCGATTCCCAGTACCCACGCCATGACCCATGCGGCCGCCCAACGGTAATAAAGCTGCATCCTTCTAGCTCCTGAACATAAAAAGGGGCGCTCATTGAAGCCGACCCGTGCGGCGCTGCCAAGCACCCGAGGCAACAGGCGGGATAAAAAAGGCCTTCGTGCACACTCTTTGCGCCCCCGGCTAAATACAGGTCGCAACCGTGGCAAGGCAAAACGTCGCCAGCGGTAGTCTAGGACGACCACCTGGGAGACTTTCGATGATTCGACGCGCGTGCTTGGTCGCTCTAATGACAATGACTGCATCAACCGCCTTTGGCGGCCCTGGCTACGATCATCTCTATGCTTTCGGTGACAGCTACTCCGACAACGGTGCGGGTGAAGCCTTCACTCGAACAATGGCCGCGCAGAAGGTCAAAGATGCACAGGCGCTACCCGGTTCGTTGTATTGGCAGGGACGCTGGAGCAATGGTCCCACCGCGGTCGAGCACTTGGCGCAGGCCTTGAAAATCTCCTTGACCGACTACGCCATTGGCGGCGCCAAAAGCGGCAACGGCAACTACTACGCCTGGATGCAGCCCTCTCGCGACACTGGGGTTTTCGGCCAAATCGCCGATCACCTGAAAGCCGCTAAAACACACAAAGCGGATCCGGATGCGCTGTATTTCATTTTCGTCTCAGCCAACGATTTTTTTGAGTGGGCCGACTTCTCGCACCCAGAAACGATTGACGTGCTTGGCCAGAACAGCGTGGCGAACATACAGAAGAGCACCGAGACGCTGATCGCAGCAGGGGCGAAACACGTGCTGGTGGTGGGGACCACGGATTTGAGCCATGTGCCGGCTGTGGTGCAGGGCAATCAAGTCAAGAACGCAACGCAATACCAGCAGATACTCGAACAAAAACTGCCCGCCGTGCTGGCAACACTGGCTAATGCCCATCACGTGAGCATTGGTTACTTCGACCACCTGGCCTTCAGCAACGCGCTTCGCGCGGCACCCGAGGTGGCGGGCCTGAAGGATCTGGATACCCCGTGCCAAGCCACCTACCCGGACGTCAAACCCGTGTGTGCGGATCCGGATAGCCATTACTACTGGGATGAGTGGCACCCGACCCGCAAAGTCCACAGCCTGGCCGCCGAGGCGATGCTTGAAACGTTAAAAGCGAGCCGTTGAGGTTCGCTATCCGCCCATAGCCGGTCAGCACTGCCCGGCTATCGAGCCCATGTACATGCGCGCCGGAACTGAAACTGCGCTGGCCCGGGTGGTTGCCGTGTTCGGTGCGGCGCAACCGCACTGTGCTTATCTGTTTGCTAACCGCCGCGCCAATCGCATGAAAGTGCTGGTGCATGATGGGTTTGGCATCTGGCTGGCTGCTCGCCGATTGAACCAAGGCAAGTTCCACTGGCCAGGCATTCGCCAAGGCCCTGAACTCGAGTTGAATACCGAGCAACTTCAGGCCTTGGTGTTGGGTTTACCCTGGCAACGCATAGGCAGTGGCGGTACGCGTTCATCGACTTCTTACGGATCAACTCCGGGAAGCCAGGCAAGGGGCCTGTGTGTCGTTATTTGCAGCGGCAACGAAAGAGCGATGAATTGTGTCTCAATCCGCACGCGCCCCTGTGAGTCGGTGCGTTCCCCTAGAATCACCGGCAGCCTCCTGCAACGCGCGAGAGCATCAGCCACACTTATGTGCAGCAATTTAGCGATGACGCGCGCAGCATCTCGGATGCGATCAGCCGGACACGTATCCAGCTGAAGATCGTATTCGGGAAAAAAGTCGCGTGAAATGCCTGGCAACGGCTGTTGATCCACGCACCGACCACTGTAGAACTCACCCCGATCTAGAAAGGCGTCTCGCTCGGCGTAGTGTTCAAGCGCAGCGGCATAGTCCTCAAGTTGTGAGAGCGGCTGCTGACGCTTCTGTACGCTCAGTACATCTACAAAGTCGGCAGCTTCAAGGCAATACGAAAGGCCGTGTGCTACGGCAAAGGCCGGCATTTGCTCACCGTTCTCGCCGGGTACGCTATTCGATTCTTCCTCGGGCGAAGAAAGGTAAAAGCGAGCTTCGATCAGCGGTGCCCCGTCCTTGACATAGACCCATGAATAGCGGCTCCAGACATCGTTATTGCTATCACAGGTCGCAAGGGCTTCGATAACGTCACGAAGACTCAAAAGTAAAAGCATGTTAAAAATTCCCTCCACCCAATGCACCATATTCTACAGAGCCAATTAAGGTGTCCCACAGCTCTCTGAAGGTTGTTCATGCCTTGACAATGCCATCAGGATGGGACGGCCAGACGCATACTGTGCTTCTGCACGACGCTGGCAATCGAAGCGCCGGGTTGGGCGCATTCTTGGACAACCTGGGCCTTGAAGGATTTGGAATAGGAACGGCGTTGTGGCTGCATGGAAAGACCCGCTTAAAAGGCTAGAGAGGGTGTCCACTTAAATTGAGGTGTACACCATCGCCTTTGGCGTCGGGGTCAGGAAGATGTGTTGCCCAGACGCTTACCGATAAAGTGACCCACCTCAAAGCGCCTGACGCACAAGCTGCGCCTCTGCACATTCCAGCCCGCGATCGCGCCCCGATTCAAAGGCTGCATTTTCAGGACGAATACCCCTATGAGCCAACTCACCGCACTGATCGCCCAAGCCCAAGCCGGGCTGTCGGTCCAGCAAAACATTCCCCAGGAACGCTGGGAGGCCATCGCCACCCAGTGCGGCGCGGCGGAAATCGCCGAGATCAAAACCCGCATCGCCTCACTCAAGGCAGACAGGGAAGCCGTCGAAGACTGGGACGGCGACACCCGCGATGACCTGTATTTCGCCATCGCCGACTTCACCCGCCTGCTGGAACTGGCCAGCGCCTACGCACAAGGTGAATGAACATGCCGGCTGAGCGCACAACGGATTATGTCGAGAGCAGCGAGGGCGCCGTGCGCCTATGGAGAGAGTAGGGCAGTGCCATTCATCTCAAGGCCTGCACCGAACACAACGACCCCGTGGAACTGACGGCAGAACAGGCCCTGGAACTGGCCCAGGCACTGCAACGTCTGGCCAGCCGCCTTGCGGACTGAAAGCAGCCCCAAGACCCGCGCCCACGCAACTACCTGGGCAACGACACACCTGAGAGGAACAGCCCCTGTTTAACGAACTAGTGTTTTTGCCCGAAGACCCCGACCAGGACTCCGCCTACCTCGGCGGCAACCCCTACCTGCCTGAGTCCATCCCTTGGCCCACCGACTCGACGGGCGCCCCCTTGCTGCACCTTGCCAGCCTGCCGGCCAGCGTTATCAATCGATACCTTGCCGGCATGCAATTGAATGACGAGCTGGTGATTTCGCTGTTTACGCCTTACTCAATCGTCAGCGACACCTACATCGAGCAGGCCATGCAAGAGGGCGGCAAGGTGCTGGCCTACAGGCCCGCGGCGCGACAGGTGGATGGTTACGGACAGCCCATCACCCCGGCGCGGCGAATCGCAGTGATTGAAAATCCGGGGCAGGACAGCGACGAAAACGGCCTGGCCAAGATCGCCGGAATACCCGCCTGGATTCAGGGGCAAGAGACACGCCCAGGCTTGAACTATGTGCTGCAGATCAACAACTCCCGGCTGAACAGGGCCGCTCCAGGGCACAAGGGCATTTTGGTCGGCGGAACCGGCTATCTGCTATTGAAGCAAGGCATTGATGACGAAGACCTGATGGCCGGGGCCCTGATCATCCAGAGTTCATAAGACAGGGGGCGGGCCCTCAGCCCACGAGGGCAAATCCTTGGGATCGAAGCGCTCGCGGGTGTCCATCTGAATATTGCGCAGGCTCGCGGTTTGCTGCTGGCTGGCGTACAGCGACTCGGCAGAATAACTGATCAGCAGCGAACGCCGGCGCGCGCCACTGGGGTTGCGGCAGGCCCCGTGCACCAGATCGACATCGAACAGCAGAATGTCCCCCGCAGCACCGGACAGCTGCACCGCGCGGGATTCATCGGCGAAGTCGAACGGCGGCTCCTGCGCACCGGGGCGATGACTGCCGGGAACCAGACGCGTCGCCCCGTTGTGCGGCCCATAGTCGTCGAGATAGACGATGGCATTGACCACATCCCCCGGCCGTTGCACCGACAAGTCACGGTGCAACACCTGATGACCACCCCCGGCCACGGGCTCACGGCCCTCCACCTGGGACAGATAGAAACGCTCGCCGATCAACTCGCCCACCACGGCCAGCACCTGGGGCAAGCGGCACAGGGCCTGCACCTGTGCATCCGTATCCAACTGCGAATGGCGCCAGTCCCAGCCTCGGGGCACAGGCCATTGATCCGACGGCTTTACCCCGGCATCGAAGGTGGCGCGCAGGTCCGCCAGCCAGTCGAGCGGGATGGCTTGGCGCAGCAGGGTATAGCCATTGCGGTGGAGCTGTTCGCAGGCGGTCATGGGGGGCTGGATATCCTTATCTGCAATAACGTGCCGAGCATACCTGCGCGCCAAAGCCCTGGACATAACCGGCGACGGTTTAGCCATTGCCTCAACGCGAACAGCCGCCTAGTCTGCTGCGGTCGCTGCAAAATCAGCGACCGGGCCTGAGAACCCGATCAGATGCAGGCACATTGTTGATCAGGGAGTTTCAATCATGTCTGCCGGTAATCTGTGTGAAGTTTGCTGCCGTTCCTTTCGCCTTCCTCCGCTCAAAAACCTCTGCTGCCAGACCTTGGCGGGAGGTGCACGGTGAGCCATTCAAACTCCATCAAAACCCAAGGTTTTGTCACCTTTGGCCAATGCGCCGATCCTGAACTAACGTTGTTTCGCGTCAATGCGGATGTGCCTTTGCAGCAGGCGCTGGAGCAGGCTTCGACGCTGTTGTACTACGCCAAGAAACTTGCACTGGATGCAGCTATGGAAGAACAGGGGGAGCGGTATGCGTGGGCTGCGTATTTTTTGGCGGAGATGGGGAAGGCGGTGATTGATGATGTGGGGTTGGGATTGGGGGGAGGTGGGAGTGAGATAGGGGGCTGAGTTAAGTCAATATGGTACGAGGTGACTAGGAGCGCTGCTTATTGCTGATTGATAAGCGGCGTTTTTATGACTAGAGGGGCTAATAGAAGTCATTCGCAATCTGCGAACCTAAGTCGTTCACAGACTCAAGAGATTACCTCCTCACCCCTACCTGACCCGGATTCCCCTTTCGGCACAAGGGAAGTAAGATGAGCAAATCGCGTGATGGCTTTTTGGTATCTCTATGGCTGTGATCTGATGCTACACGAGATATAAGTACCCAGAAGTAAGAAATATAAACAAAAATACAGGATGTATATGTCTAGATTAATTGCAGTAAAATCCCACTCTCATTTTCAAGGTAATACTGGAGTAGTTATACCGCTAATAATTGAAGAGGATGGGAAACCTCCTAGAGAGGTGTATTCAGAAGAGTTCGAAAATGGAAATAAAATTTTCATTGCAGATGAATATCAGGCAAAGATTGACGACAGCTACAGGGAAGATGAGTTATTTGTAATAACTGCGTGGAGTGAGACAGATAAAGATGATTGGAAAACCACAACAAGTAAGCAGAGATATATATCATTTAGTAACTTGATTAGGCCGCTTGAGAAAAGTTCATATCTGCCTATTATTGACATGGTGATGCCTGATATAAGCACGGGCTCAGTAGAGTCAATTCCGAATTCCGGGCTTAACAATACACACTTTATGATCCGGAACGGAGGATTTATAAGTGGCCCATTTACCGCGCAACACAATGGTTCCGCATGGAGTGTCTCACCAGTACTCACTAACACACCACTCTCATTGCAAACACATAACATTGCACAGTTTACAGAAGGTGACTTGTCTTCAAGCGGATTGATAATAACTACAAAACTAAATGGAGTTACACGGAGCTACCTATCTTCACTTGAGCGTGCAAAGCATGTTGAGCACGATGTGCAAGACTATATTTCAGATTCGGGTCTTATAACTTATTATACAAAGAATGGTTTTGGAAAAAATGATAAAAATAGTCTCTCCAGAACAGAGGCAGGCAAGCTGAAAGCTGCAGTAGAAGCTTACAAGAAGACTAATAAAGCAGTTGAAAATAACGACAGGCTTAATCGCCTCAAAGAAATTCTAGATAGTTACCTTAGCTCCGAGGGTGTCGGTCTTGAAGTTATTGATGGCTATTTAAATAACACACAAAATGGGAGAGAGTTTCTAGAAAATTTTGTTAGGCAAAATAGAGATATCCTCTTAAAGGATAAGGCTGAAGAGCTAAGGAAGAGGCTGGAGGAACAAAAAGAAAGGAATGATCTTGAGCTTTCAAAGCTTTCTTCTGAGATTGAGCAAAGAAAACAGGAGTTAAAGCTAGAAGAGAACAAAGTACTAAATCAAAGAAGGATTTCGGAGCAGGAAATTGAAGAAATCAAGAAAAAAACAGCTGCTCAAATTAAAGAGGACTCATTGAAGGGGCAGGAGGAGCTAAAAGAAGAAATACGCCAATTAGAAAAATTCAAGGAGGATTTGCAGAGTGGGGTGGATGCAATAAAGTTAGAGTTTTCCCAGCTCACCGAAACATTAAAGTTGCCAAAAGAAATACAACATATTCAATTCACTCTGGAGGATAGAAAGAAACAAATATCCGAACTTGAGCGCACAAATTATGATCTCGAAAAGTTAGTCGAAAGACAGATGGCAAAGCTTTCGTCTCCTGACTTAAGTATAGTAATGTTAGAGCACAAAACTATCAGTCAAATTCTAAGTGGGCAAAAAACCACTTATAATCCGAAAATAAAACCATATTTTCCCAAGATAGCGGCAAAAGAATTAGATGATAATGCTCGGGGAGACTATATCGAATGCCTCAAAAAGCACCTTGAAGGTGATGATGGTCGGCAGTTTAATTTTGACGAAGTTGGTAATCTTGTTATAACTGTTATGCAATCGTTTTTAACTGTTCTGGCTGGTCCTCCTGGAACGGGTAAGACATCTACAGTCACTAGATTGGCAAAGCATATGGGGCTGATCAATCCAGATAACTCTGACTCCGAACAATTAAATAGATTTCTCAACATCCCTGTCGGAAAAGGATGGGTGTCTAACCGAGATTTGATCGGGTTCTGGAACGGTTTAAAAAACATATACCAGCCTTCGCGCTCTGGATTGTATGAGTTCATGCGTGCAGCAGAAGTTGAGAGTGGCGAGTTATCTAACGATCTCCTGAATATGGTGCTGCTTGATGAAGCTAATCTGTCTAGCATTGAACATTACTGGAGCGATTTCCTAACATTAAGTGATACCTTCAACAATAGCGACAATAGAATAAATTTGGGAATTCAAGGCTCGGAACATCAGTACTTAACGATACCGAAGAGCTTGCGTTTCATCGCTACAATTAATAGTGATGAAACTACTGAGCGTTTGTCACCAAGATTGCTTGATAGAGCGCCAGTGATATCTCTAACTCACTGCCAGTTCTCTCTGCCAACTGCTAATGAATTTGAATCGTTATTTGCTGGCTCAGTACCGTACAGCTCTCTTCACAAAGCTTTCAATCCAAATGACATTACATTTGCTTTAAGTGATGCTGAAGACAATAACTTAAAATCTATAATCACAACGCTTTCGTCTGGGCACAATCGAACAGCGCCGATACATATAAGCCCACGAAAAATTCAATCGATTCATAAATATTGTAAAACTGCGAATGAGCTGCTGTTTCAAAGGTACCAAGCCATGGACTTTGCCATTGCGCAGCACATACTCCCAATAATAAATGGGTACGGAAAAGGCTATAGAGATAAGTTGGTTCAGCTTCATCAGAAGCTAGGGGATTACAATTATGAAATATCACGTAATCTTCTCGGAAATATTATCGAGCAAGGCGATGAGCTGACAGAATCATACTCATTTTTCTGAGGGTCTTGATCGTGCTTAAACTTGAATTCCTGTCTGGTACCCGAAAGGGTGAACAGGCGATATTGAACATAGCTTCAGACGAAGCTACTTCACGGCCCCAAATACGTGAAGATGACGTCATAAAGTTTACAGCGACTCTTGATCGGGAAGCTAGAGTTAAGCTAGTTCTCCATGAAATACAAATGTACGCTACAGGTCGAAGGCAAGAAGGTGAGAGCTGGATATATGAGTGGTCGCCAGGCTTAGGTGAATATAGACACCATTGCTTTTTTCAAAACTACTATGGCCTTGCTTCATTAGATCTTCTTATTGAAGACTTTGAAATATCGCATCCTATATCTGAATATTCATCAATTGTACCTTCAGGTAGTAAGGAACTCATTGAGTATCAAGAAATCGAGGTTCTTGCAAAGAATGAGAATGCATCGCGCGTCGACGCTATGATCAGTTTTCTTAGTTCGCAAGATTCCAATCTTATTGCGAGCGTGTTCCGTGTAACTCGGCTTAGGGCCGGCTTTATAGGCGATGAAGGTCGTTCAGATAGCCAGTACTTAGATAGAATAGAGAAAAGCACTAAAGACCTGGAACGAGTTACAAGAGCTCTATTTAAGAGTCCGATCGTAAAATCTAGAGCGCAAACTCGCCTAGTCGTTCCAAACGAACACTCAGTCCCTGATGATTCGACAATTTGTTGGATTAACGACAATACCAGTGAAGTCTATCAAACAGATGACCAGCTCTCGTCTTTCTTTGAGATTGATGATGTTCACTTTAATGCTAATAAGATTCTAGAAACATACGTAACTACTAGTAGTGACTGCTATGAGAATAGAGTCGTGCATGGATATGTGGTTTTATTAAAGCGAGCAGTGAAAGCTATTCTCGATTCAATGAAATCACGAAAGCATGTTCAAGATAAAGAGCCGCCGAAAGGTTATGCATCCTTTTTTACTCAAATCAATAAATACTCTGCAATAATAAACAAAAACAAAATTCAACGTTGTTCAGATCTTGATCTCCGCTTAGGCGCGATACTGGCAAAATTAAAAAAGCTGATACCTGTCAGTGTACTTTATCTTGGGGTCCCACAACTTACACCAAAGGCGAAATCCAATCCTGCTTACAGAGAGATATTTGTGCGCATGATTGAATTTATGCGCTTTGGAAAACCAAGCTGGGATGTGAATGATGAGTTGCTTTCTATTACTTCAGTGCCTAAGTTGTTTGAGTATTATTGCTTGTTTGTTGTTAGAGAAAAAATAGAGCATTTTATTTCAATTGAAGATAGCACTCGTAGTGCGATCAACGAGATCACGGATAATATTTCGAAGTTTAGCTATGCTTTCCGTGAGCTAACGATAAATTTGCTTTATGAACCGTCTTATTGGACTCACGGTCATCATAATTCGTCAAGTGCGCAACTGATAAACAGTGAGGCGTGGACTGGATCTAAACTCCAAAAATTTAAATACCGTTCGGAGCCGCTTGTTGATTTCAGTATTGGTAAGCGAGGAACTACAGGGCCTCATGCACGCCGTAGTCCAGACTTAGTGATTCAAGTAGAAGCGCCCGGTCGTAAAACGTTGTCAATAATTATTGATGCTAAATATACAGGGAATGAAAAAGCATTTTTAGATCATCTTCCAGCTTTGACAATGAAATATGTTCACGGCATACATGATAAGGTTACCGGGCATCAGCAAACTGTAGCACTAGTCATTATCAATCCAACTAGCGACACTCAAGAGAGAACGCGGCACTTTCACTCGGAAAACTATTCAATTCACGGAGGTTCGCCTGTAGTTCCTGCACTGCTCGTAAGCTCTTTGGACTTTATGACAGCTGAACTACATACGTCAGACTTTCACAAAAATATCAATAAGGTGCTGGAGTTGGTTACAAGTATGCAAAGCGTTAGCGAAAAGGAGAAGATAAAGCTATCCATTGTGGCGTGATCGAGCACAATTAAACAGTCAGATCTAACAGGCTCTGGCTGTTTACTGTCTACGGTGTGATGTGATCGCGCTACTTTTCACATATATCATCTGATGTGTCTCCTAGGGTGATCTATTGTGTGCAGTTGCGAGTGTTGCGCAATGTGTTGTCATAAGGGGCGTCTTTTAGCCGGAAGCAAAATTCAGTAATGCGCACGAACATGCTAGCCCACTGGCTGAAGTGGCAGCAGAAGAGCAGACATCCTCTACGCCAATCCAAATGCTTTTTAACTAAGCACTGTTTAAGGAAGCAAGCATGGATGTTGAAATCACCAAATTCAGAAAATTGCTAGAAGCCGGGCGGCGTTACCTGGGAGGCGCCACCACCCTCGCTGAACTAAACGGTCGAGTCAGGGCAACGCTGGAGGCCGGACGCTTCTGGGGAGCAGCAGCGCCACTCATGGAAGTCGCCCGAGACTGAGAACACATGATTAACTGCGTCTGGAATGAAATGGGCGAGCAACCCGCTCCACTGACCGAGGCCCAGTTCAGCGAGTGGTTGCGGCAGCAGTTCTACTTCCCAGTCCGTGACAGCTAGTTTTCAGTAAACGAAAGAGCGGTGCATTGCGCTTCCGCTCAGTCGCTCCCTCAAAACGTCGGCGGCGTAATCACCCACAACACCACCGCATCCTCCTCCCCAGGATTCCCATACTTATGCGGTTCCTGGCTGGAGAAACTAAAGCTATCCCCCTCACTCAACTGAAAATACCGTTCCCCCACCCACAGCTCAAAGCTCCCCGACAGCACATACCCGGCTTCCTCGCCCTCATGGCTGTAACTCTCCTTGCTGTACGTCCCCGGCGGAAAGCGTGAGTGCAAAAACTCCAGCTGCCGGGTCGGTTGCGGGGTCAACAGCTGATCAATAATCCCGTTTTCATAATTCACCTGCAGCCGCTGTTTCTTGCGCACGACATAGCCCTGATCCTCGGGCGCGGTCTGGGTTTCGCTGGCGAAGAACCATTGGATGGTCACGCCCAGGCTGCGGGCGATGTTGAACAGGGCGGGGATGGAGGGGTAGGCGAGGTTGCGTTCCAGTTGGCTGATGTAGCCGGCGGTGAGTTCGCTCTGCTGGGCCAGTTCACTCAGGGTCAGGCCGCGGCGTTTGCGCAGGCCGCGGATGCGGGTGCCAAGAAACTGTGGGCCGCCAGGGGCTTGGTTGTCGCTGCCGGGCTCGGGCGGCGTCTTGCTGCTTTGATTCATGGCGGGCTCCAGGCCTGGAAGGCGGGCGCGTCCGGGCACCCGTCCTGCAAAAGCCCTGGAGTATAAAGCAGCCTCAAAGCGCCCAGGCGACTTTCAAGCCTTCATGGATGGCTTCTTCCACGGTGCGCGGTGCCAGGCAGTCGCCGATGCGTTGGAAGGGCACCAGGCCTTTGAGTTGTTGGCCGAGGTCGTCCACGGATTGGTGGCCTTGGCACAGCACCAGGCTGTCGACGTTCTCCAGCAGCATGGGTTCGCCGCTGGCGGTGTGTTGCAGGTAGACGGTGCTGTCGTCGCAGCCGTAGAGGCGGGCGTAGGGAATGATGGGGATCGCCAGTTTGTGCAGTTCGCCGGCCATCTGGTCGCGCACGTACAGCGGCAGGCTTTCGCCGCAGTGGGTGCCGTTGACCGCCAGTTGCACCTGGTGCCCGGCGCGCACCAGGCGCTCGGCGATGCCGGGGCCGATCCAGTCGCAGCGCCAGTCGGCCACCACCACGCTGCGGCCCAGTTGCACTTCATCGCGCAGTACTTGCCAGGCGTCCACCACTTGCAGCTCGCCGCCGCGTTCGAAGTTCGGCCAGTAGGGTTGGGCGCCGGTGGCGATGATCACGTGGTCGGGGTTTTCGCGCTCGATCAGGGCGCGGTCGACTCGGGTGTTGCGCACCACTTCGACACCGGCCAGTTGCATTTCCCGTTGCAGGTTGGTGCTGGCGCCGCCGAATTCGCTGCGCCGGGGCAGCAGTTGCGCCAGTTGGATCTGGCCGCCCAGTTGCGCGCTGGCTTCGTAGAGGGTGACGCGGTGGCCGCGTTGCGCGGCCACCGCAGCGGCTTTCATCCCGGCCGGGCCGCCGCCCACCACCAGGATGCGTTTGCCGCGGGCGCTGGGCTTGGGCTGGCCGTAGAGCAGTTCGCGGCCGGTTTCCGGGTGCTGGATGCAGGAGATCGGCAGGCCCTTGTGGAAGTGGCCGATGCACGCCTGGTTGCAGGCGATGCAGGCGCGCACGTCATCGCTGTGGCCGCGCTCGCTCTTGTTGGGCATCTGCGGGTCGCAGATCAGCGCGCGGGTCATGCCGCACACATCGGCCTGGCCCTTGGCGATGATGGCCTCGGCTTCCTGGGGCTGGTTGATGCGTCCGGTGACGAACAGCGGTATCGACAGCCCGGCCTTGAAGGTGCCGGCTTCCCGGGCCAGATAAGCCGCTTCCACCGCCATGGGGGGGACTATGTGCACCGCGCCGCCGAGGGAGGCGGAGGTGCCAGCGACGATGTGCACGTAGTCCAGTTGCCCTTGCAGCAATTGCACGGCGGCCAGGGATTCGTCTTCGGTGAGGCCTTCGGGGTCGCGTTCGTCGGCGGAAATGCGCAGGCCGATGATGAACTCGGCATCGGTGCTGGCGCGCATGGCGTCGAGGATTTCCCGGATAAAGCGCAGGCGCTGTTCCAGCTCGCCGTTGTAGCCGTCGGTGCGGCGGTTGACCCGCGGGTTGATGAACTGCGCCGGCAGGTAGCCGTGGCTGGCCACCAGTTCCACGCCGTCCAGGCCGGCCTGATGCAGGCGCCGGGCGGCGTCGGCGTAGCCCTGGATGATCTCGTCGATCATGGCCTGGTCCAGGGCCCGGGGCATGACCCGGAA
The DNA here is from genome assembly GCF_001547895.1 of Pseudomonas sp. Os17. Lineage (NCBI taxonomy): Bacteria > Pseudomonadati > Pseudomonadota > Gammaproteobacteria > Pseudomonadales > Pseudomonadaceae > Pseudomonas > Pseudomonas sp. Os17. The sequence goes on from NZ_AP014627.1 coordinate 2,937,906, forward strand.
GCGTTCGTTGGGCACCGCCGAAGGGGCGTAGGCCACCGCCAGCAGGCCGTCGGCGGACTCCATGATTTCCCGCCCCGGGTGGAAGATCTGCGACAGCACCACGGTGCCGTGGGCGTGGCAGGTTTCCGCCAGGCGTCGGTAGCCGTCGATGCAGGCGTCGTCGGTGGCCATCAGCACGTGGCTGGTGTAGCGCGCGCTGTCGTGGACCCCGGCCACCTGCAGCACGATCAGGCCGACGCCGCCTTCGGCCCGGGCGCGGTGGTAGGCAATCAGCTGTTCGTTGACCAGGTTGTCGGTGGGCATCGAGGTGTCGTGGCCGCTGGACATGATGCGGTTCTTCAGGCGTTTGCCACGGATCTGCAAGGGTGCGAACAGGTGCGGGAAGGCGCTGGTCATTGCGGTGACTCCAGGCGGGCCAAGGGCAGGGGAGCACAGCCTTGGCGTTGTTATTGTTGACCTATCAAAATTTACCGCCAGTAAAAAATCAACTTGTTTTTTTACTAAGGCTTGCCGTAGCTTTGGTTTGCGCCCGCTTTTGGCGCGAACCTCACAACAATAAAAAAGGGCCGTGCCGGCGCCTGCCGGTGTGGCACCGCGACGAGGATTCACAGATGAAAGCGCTCACCCGCAAGCACGGTTGTTCTTTCCTGGCTCTGAGCCTGGCCCTGGGTTTGTCCCTGGGCCAGGGCACTGCCCAGGCAGCCCCCGACATGGTGGTCGTGGCGTACGGCGGAGCCGGACAAAAAGCCCAGGACGTGGCGTTGTTCCAACCCTTCAGCAAGGCCGATGGCAGCAAGCTGATCCAGAGCGAATACAACGGCGAAATGGCCCGGATCAAGGTCATGGTCGACACCGGCAACGTCGATTGGGACCTGGTGCAGATCGAAGGCCCGGACCTGATGCGCGGCTGCGAGGAGGGCATGTACGAGCCCCTGGACTGGAAGGCCCTGGGCCGTGCCGAGCAGTTGATTGCCGACGCCGCCCAGCCCTGCGGTTCGGCGGTGCTGGTGTGGAGCGTGGCCATCGCCTACGACCGCAACAAGCTGGCCAAGGCCCCGGCGTCCTGGGCGGATTTCTGGGACGTCAAGCAGTTCCCCGGCAAGCGCGGCCTGCGCAAGCGCGCGGTGTACAACCTGGAGTTCGCGCTGATGGCCGACGGGGTCAAGGTCGAGGACGTGTACCAGGTCCTGGCCACGCCGCAAGGGGTGGAGCGGGCCTTCGCCAAGCTGACCGAACTCAAGCCCTACATCCAGTGGTGGGAAGCCGGGGCCCAGCCGGGGCAGTGGCTGGCCGCCGGTGATGTGGTGATGACCTCCACCTACAGCGGCCGCATCGCCGTGGCCGCCCAGGCCGGCGCGCCGCTGGCGGTGGTCTGGCCCGGCAGCCTGTACGGCATGGACTACTGGGCGATCATCAAGGGCTCGAAACACGTGGATCAGGCCAAGCGTTTCATTGCCTTCGCCAACCGCCCCGAGGTCCAGGTCGACTACGTCAAGCAGATCCCCTATGGCCCGACCAACACCCTGGCCGCGGCCAAGCTCGACCCGGCCCTGGCGCAGTGGGTGCCGACCTCGGAACAGAACCTCAAGGACGCCCTGGCAATGAACGTGGAGTTCTGGGTCGATCATGGCGAAGAGCTGGAAGAGCGCTTCAACGCCTGGGCCAGCAAGTAAGCGCACCGGGCTGGACGCCTGCGGGCGTCCGGTCCTATTGTTTGCCCGCCCAGATTGCCCCACCCACCCGCCTGGAGGACTCCAACAATGAACAATATCGCTCCCAGCCCCCACGCCAACGCCGAGCGCAGCGCCACCGAACAGCGCCTGCGGCAAGAGCTGGCGGCCTGCTACCGGCTGATCGCGCACTTTCGCATGACCGACCTGATCTTCACCCACATTTCGGTGCGCCTGCCCGGGCCCGAGCATCACTTTCTGATCAACCCCTACGGCCTGATGTTCGAGGAAATCACCGCCTCCAACCTGGTGAAGATCGACCTCAATGGCGAGGCGGTGGAGCCGTCGCCGTACCCGGTGAACCCGGCGGGTTTCGTGATTCACAGCGCCATTCACGGCGCCCGCGAAGACGCCCAATGCGTGCTGCACACCCACACCAAGGCCGGTTGCGCGGTGGCGGCGCTCAAATGCGGCTTGCTGCCGGTGAACCAGATCTCCATGGAGTTCTATGGCCGCGTGGCCTACCACGACTACGAAGGCGTAGCCCTGGACCTGGGCGAACAGCAACGACTGGTGGCTGATCTGGGCGACAAGAGCGTGCTGATGCTGCGCAACCATGGCCTGCTCACCGTGGGCGAAACCGTAAGCCAGGCGTTTTTGCGCATGTACTACCTGGAGAAAGCCTGCGAGATCCAGCTGGCGGCCCAGGCGGCGGGGGAGATCGTCCTGCCGCCGGACGCGGTCTGCGCCCACACCGAACGCCAATTCAACGACCCGGGCCGGCCACTGCAGGAAGGCGAACTCAACGACCCGGACGCCATGCAACTGGCCTGGGCAGCGTTGCTGCGCCTGCTGGAGCGTATCGCCCCCGACTACCGCGCCTGACCACACCTGGGTTTGTATCTACCTGTAGCCGCTGCTGAGCCCTGGCGAAGCTGCGAAAAGGCCCGCAGGGCCTTGCTTGGCGATCGCCAGCCGAACTTGTGTCGTCTTCAAGATCGTTGCGTCCCTGCGGGCCGTGCGCAGCCTGCGGCAGCGGCTACAGGGACCGCGCCGTTTGTTGTGTTTGTCACGGTGCTCCCGGCTTTGTCATGTGTAGCCGCTGCTGAGCCATGGCGAAGCTGCGAAAAGGCCCGCAGGGCCTTGCTTGGCGATCGCCAGCCGAACTTGTGTCGTCTTCACGATCGTTGCGTCCCTGCGGGCCGTGCGCAGCTTGCGGCAGCGGCTACAGGGACCGCGCCGTTTGTTGTCTTTGTCACGGTGCTCCCGGCTTTGTCATGTGTAGCCGCTGCTGAGCCTTGGCGAAGCTGCGAAAAGGCCCGCAGGGCCTTGCTTGACGATCTCCAGCCGAACCTGTGTCGTCTTCAAGATCGTTGCGTCCCTACGGGCCGTGCGCAGCCTGCGGCAGCGGCTACAGGAAGCGATGCGGCTTGGGCGGTCACACAAACGCTGGATCGCCACGAAAGGCCTGTTGTACAGTCGTTCAGTTTCAATTTCCCGCCACTGTCCAAGGAACCCGCCCCATGAGCCAGGAAGCGCGCTTTTCCCGTCTGGAACCCGACCTGCGCAAGGCCGAGCTGATCGAGGCGACCCTGACGTGCCTCAAGCGCCACGGTTTTCAGGGCGCGTCGATCCGCAAGATTTCCGCCGAGGCCGGGGTGTCGGTGGGGCTGATCAGTCACCACTACGCCGGCAAGGACGAGTTGGTGGCCCAGGCCTATCGGGCGGTCACTGGGCGGGTCATGAACCTGCTGCGCGAGGCCATGGAGCAGGCCGCCCCCGATCCCCGGGAGCGGTTGTCGGCGTTCTTTCGCGCCTCGTTCTGCGCCGAACTGCTGGACCCGAAGCTGCTGGACGCCTGGCTGGCGTTCTGGGGCGCGGTGAAGACCGCCGAGGCGATCAATCTGGCCCATGAACATTCCTACGGCGAGTACCGCAACGAGCTGGCCAGCCTGCTGACCCGGCTGGCCGGGGAGCAGGGCTGGGAACGCTTCGACGCCGACCTGGCGGCCATCAGCCTCAGCGCCTTGCTCGACGGCCTGTGGCTGGAGTCCGGGCTCAACCCCGGGACCTTCAGCCCGCAGCAGGGCGTGCAGATCTGCGAAGCCTGGGTCGAGGGGCTGCTGGCCAGCCGGGGGCGCGGTTTCGTCAGGCCGACATAGGGCTGTTGATCGGTTGTTCAGTAATGGCTAGGCTGCTGCGCACAGGGTTCCTTTTCCAATAAAAATAATCAGGAAACAGGCGATGACTCCTCGGGTTTTGATCGTCGACGACGATCCGCTGATTCGCGAACTGCTTCAGGCTTATCTCTCTCAGGAAGGCTACGACGTGCATTGCGCCGCCACCGCGGAGCAGGCGGAGAGCTTTCTCGGCCAGCACACGGTGGACCTGCTGATGCTGGACATCCGTCTGCCGGGCAAGGACGGCCTGACCCTGACCCGGGAACTGCGGGTGCGTTCGGAAGTGGGGATCATCCTGATCACCGGGCGCAACGACGACATCGACCGCATCGTCGGCCTGGAATGCGGCGCCGACGACTACGTGATCAAACCCCTCAACCCCCGCGAGCTGGTGTCGCGAGCCAAGAACCTGGTGCGCCGGGTACGCCATGCGCGCCAGTCCCAGCCCCAGGCCGGCTGCCCGAGTCCGGTCAAGCAGTTCGCCGACTGGGCCCTGGACACCGACCGCCGTCGGCTGATCGACCCGCGCGGCGGCGAAACCCTGCTGACCCACGGCGAGTACCAGTTGCTCAGCGTGTTCCTGCGCAACAGCGGCCACACCCTGAGCCGCGACCAGTTGATGGACCAGATCCGCAACCGCGAATGGGTGCCCAGCGACCGTTCCATCGACGTGCTGGTGGGCCGCCTGCGGCGCAAGCTGCACGACGACCCGGCCGAGCCGGAGCTGATCATCACCATCCACGGTGCCGGTTACCTGTTCACCGCCAGCGTGGCCGCCTGAATTGCTGCGTCGCGCACTGAACCTGTGCCTGAGCCTGTGCTTGATCCTGCTGGCCGGCCCGACGTTCGCTGAACCCCAACCCGTGCTGCGCTATTGCGACTACCCGGTGTACCCGCCGATTTCCTGGAGCGACGGCCAGCAGGTGCGCGGGCTGGCGCCGACCCTGGTGCGTCAGGTGCTGGGGGACCTGGGGTATCAGGTGCAGGTGGTGGTGCTGGGCAACTGGAAGCGCTGCCTGCTGGACGCCGCCGCCGGCCGGGTGGATGTGGTGCTGGCCTACAGCACCAGCCAGCGCCAGCAGGACCTGCTGTTTTCCCAGGTGCCGGTGCTGCGCGAAGAAGTCGCGCTGTTCGTCAACCGCCGCCAGCTCCCGCGTTTCAACCACTTGCAGGACTTGCGCGCCTATCGCGGCGGCCTGCTGTTCGGCGAGAGCTACGGCCAGGATTTCGACCGCGAAGTGGTGCAGCACGGCAACATCGAATGGGTCTCCAGTAGCCAGCAGAACTTCGGCAAGCTGATCCGCCAGCGCATCGATTTCATCCCCCATGAACGGCGCACCGGGCAGCTGTTTATCGAGCAACTGCCGGGGGCCGAGGACATAGTCGCCTTGCCCCAGGCGGTGAGCGTCGACTACCTGCGCCTGGCGGTGTCGCGCCATTCGCCCCTGGCGCCGCGCATGGCCGAGATCGACGCGCGGTTGCAGCAGCAGGTGGACAGCGGCGCGGTGCAGCGCTGGCTGGCGCAAAGCCAGGACGACTACCGCGCCATGCTCAAGGCGCAACGGGGAACGGCGCCATGATCCGGCTGCGTTCCGCCGGCCTGTTGCGCCGCCTGCTGCTGTTTATTTTGCTGTTCAGCCTGTGCTTCACCGTGCTCGCCAGCAGCGTGCAGCTGTACTTCGAATACCGCCGGGAAATGCGCGAGATCGACAGCCGCATGGAGCTGATCCGCGCCGGTTACCTGGGCAGCCTGGAACGCAACTTGTGGGACCTCAACCAGGAGCAACTGACCGTGCAGTTGCAGGGGCTGGTGGACTTTTCCGACGTGGCCCGGGTGCACCTGATCAGCAACGATTTCGACTTGCAGCAGGGCAGCACCGAGCTGATCGGGCCGTTGCGGGTGGAGCGTTTTCCCTTGAGCTATCAACCGCCGTCCGGGCCCTTGCGCCAGTTGGGCGAATTGCAGGTCAGCACCGATCTGGGGGCGGTGTACCGGCGCCTGTACGCCACCGGGCTGGCCAGCCTGTTGTGGATGAGCGTGTTTCTCTGCGGGCTGGCGGTGGCCTTGTCCGGTTTGTTCTACCGGCTGGTGACCCGGCACCTGCAAGTGATGGCCGACTTCGCCCGGCGCGTGGCGGCCGGCGAGCTGCATGAGCCCCTGCACCTGGACAAGCGCCAGCGCCCCGGCGGCGACGAGATCGACACCGTGGCCCGGGCCCTGGACGACATGCGCCGGGCAGTGCTCGACGATGTGCAGCGCCGCGAAGCCGACCGATTGGCCTTGCAGGACAAGCGCGACGAATTGCAGAAAATGGTCCAGCGCCGCACCGCCAGCCTGATGCACGCCAAGGACGAGGCCGAAGCCGCGAACCTGGCCAAGTCGCGCTTTCTGGCGACCATGAGCCATGAACTGCGCACCCCGTTGAACGGCATCCTCGGCATGGCCGAACTGCTGCGTCAGGCGCCTTTGGATCAGCAGGACCGCCAGCGCTTGCAGGCCTTGCACCAGGCCGGGGAGGGCCTGCTGAGCATCCTCAACCAAGTGCTGTCCTTTGCCCGGTTGGAAGAGGGCGAAAGCCGCCCGGAACTGCGGGACTTCTCCCTGCGTCAGTTGCTGGAAGAAGTCACCACCCTGTTGCAGCCCCGTGCCGAGGCCAACCGCACCCGCCTGGAATTGCACATCGACGAACAACTGGCGCCGCGTCAGCAGGGCGCCGAGCAGTACCTGCGCCAGGTGCTGAGCAACCTGCTGGCCAACGCCATTCGCTTTACCGAAGACGGCTGGGTGCGGGTCGAGGTGCAGGTGCTGCACAGCAGCGCCGAGGGCCAGCGCCTGCGCTGCTGCGTGCGCGACAACGGCATCGGCATTGCCGCGTCGATGCGCGAGAAGATCTTCGAGCGTTTCGTCCAGGCCAGTGACGAGGTGACCCGGCGCTATGGCGGCACCGGCCTGGGATTGGCCATCTGCAAGCACCTGCTGCAGCAACTGGACGGGCGCATCGGTGTGGACAGCGAGCTGGGGCAGGGCAGTTGTTTCTGGTTCGAGCTGGCGTTGGGCATCGGCCAGGAACCCTTGTTGGTACCCGCGCTTGAGTTGCCGATGCAGGCTTTGAACATCCTGGTGGTGGAGGACGTGGCCCTGAACCGCGAAGTGGCCAGCGGCCTGCTCGAGCGTGACGGCCATCAGGTGTGGCTGGCGCAAGACGGCGAGGCGGCCCTGACCCTGTGCCGGCAGCAAGCCTTCGACCTGTTGCTGCTGGATGTGCACCTGCCCGGCATCAGTGGGGTCGAGCTGTGTCGGGAAATCCGCCGCCGCCCCGGGCCCAATCGGCAGGCGCGAATCTTCGCCCTCACCGCCAGCGTGCAGCCGTCCCTGGTGCGCGGTTATCTGCACGCCGGCATGCAGGGCATTCTCGGCAAGCCGTTGCAGCTGGCCAGCCTGCGGCAGGTGCTGGCCGGGCAGGTCCAGGTGCCGCCGGCCGACACCCGGCAAGGCTTGCTCGATCAGGGCGTGCTGGACACCCATCGCAGCCTGCTGGGCGAGCAGAAATTGCACAGCCTGCTCCAGGTCCTGGCCGATGCCCTGGATCAGCAACGACCACGGCTGGCCGACGCCCTGGCCGCCGAAGACTGCACCGAAGTCCTGCACCTGGCCCATCGCCTGGCGGGCAGCGCCGACTCCCTGGGCTTCTGCGCCCTGGCCCAGGTATTGCGCCAGCTGGAAGCTGCGGCAGAGCAGGCCGATCGCCCGACGCTGGCGGCCCTGGCGGCAGATTTGCAAGCGTCCTGGCAGCAGTCCCGGGCCTTGCTGCAACAGCTGTTGGCGGCCTGACGTACAAAATCCTTACGACTTTTTACATCTTCGATCCTGGCGTTCAATCCGAACTTACATGGCTTTCCAATAATCGCTTGAGCCGCGCCCGCCGCGGTCTTCGAAGCTTATTGGAGATAATAATAATGAAACGCCTGCAAGCTGCTTCCGCCTCCCGCTGCACCCCCTCGACCCGCGCCCTGCGCCTCACTGACTGCTGAGGTGCGCCATGACAACCACCACTGAACGTAAAGGCATACACCTGACGCGCTCGCTGAAGAGCCGGCACATTTTCATGCTGTCCCTGGGCGGGGTGATCGGCACCGGGCTGTTCATGGGCTCCGGGGTCACCATCAACCAGGGCGGGCCCTGGGGGGCGATCCTCTCGTATCTGGTGGCCGGGTTCCTGATGTACCTGGTGATGGTCTGCCTCGGCGAGCTGTCGGTGCAGATGCCGGTGTCCGGTTCGTTCCAGGCCCACGCCACCAAATACATCGGCCCGGCCACCGGCTTCATGATCGGCTGGGTCTACTGGATGAGCTGGGCCACCACCGTGGGCCTGGAGTTCACCGCCGCCGGCATGCTGATGCAGCGCTGGTTCCCCGACGTGCCGATCTGGTACTGGTCGGCGCTGTTCGTGGCCTTGCTGTTCGGCATCAACGCCCTGGCCACCCGCGCCTTTGGCGAGGCCGAATACTGGTTTGCCGGGGTCAAGGTGCTGGCGATCCTGAGCTTCATTGTGGTCGGCGCGCTGGTGATCTTCGGCGTCATCGACCTGCCCAGCGGCGCCCCGGCGCCGATGTTCGACAACCTCAAGGGCGACTCCCTGTTCCCCAACGGCCTGCCGGCGGTGTTCGCGGTGATGATGACCGTGGTCTACGCCTTCCAGGGCTGCGAGATCATGGGCGTGGCCGCCGGGGAAACCGACCAGCCGGAAAAAAGCATCCCGCGGGCCGTGCGCAACGTGGTGTTCCGGGTGCTGATCTTCTACGTCCTGGCAGTGATGGTGCTGGCGGCGATCATTCCCTGGCAGCAGGCCGGGCTGGTGGAAAGCCCCTTCGTCCAGGTGTTCGACATGGTGGGCATTCCCTATGCCGCCGACCTGATGAACTTCGTGATCCTCACGGCGATTCTTTCGGTGGGCAACTCCGGGTTGTATGCCTCGACGCGCATCCTCTGGGCCATGTCCAAATCCGGCATGGCGCCCAAGGCCCTGTCGCCCCTGAGCAAACAGGGGGTGCCCCTGCGGGCCCTGTTCATCACTCTGTGCTTTGCCCTGATCTCGCTGATGACCAGCTTTATCGCAGCCGACACCCTGTTCATGGTGCTGATGGCCGTGAGCGGCATGGCTGGCACTGTGACCTGGATCGTGATTGCCCTGGCCCAGTACCGCTTTCGTCGCCAGTTCCTGCGTGATGGGGGGCAACTGGAGCAGCTCAAGTACCGCGCGCCCTGGTTTCCGCTGGTGCCGTTGTTGTGCATCGTGCTGTGCAGCTCGTTGTTTGTGTTTTTGGCGCTGGATGAAACCCAGCGGCCGTCGTTGTATTGGGGGTCGGGGTTTATTGCTCTGTGCTATGGCGCTTATTACCTGATGCAGCGTAAACGCCAACTGCAACCTGCCGCCGCCGTGTAGGAGCCGGCTTGCCGGCGAAGGGGGGCGGGAGACATGCGGCGCCTGGGCGGACGCCTTTGCTGGCCTTTGCGGCTAGAGAGGCGGGGTACATATCCATTCCTGCGGGTGTGGCCGCTGGTGGTTTTGCTTTTATGGCGGGGAGTGGGGGGGCATATCCGTTGCTGCGGTTATGGCTGCTTAGGGTTTCGCTCTTACAGCGGTGGGCTGTGTACATATCCGTTGCTGCGGTTACGGCCACTTAGGGTTTCGCCCTTACGGCGACTTACTTTTTTCAAACGCCAAAAAAGTAAGCAAAAACGCTTGCCCCTCCATACGGCCCCTCGCTGGGGCTCGGGGTTCCCTCTCTCCGGCATTGCTCCGGGGGCCCGCCGCCAACCGGCCATCCATGGCCGGGCGGCGGCTAGCTCGGCATCCCTGCCGAGCTGCCCCCTACGCAACGCCTACGCTCGGCCTGCTGGGAAGGGGCCGGAAGATCAAAAGCCAAAGCCAAAGCCAAAGCTAAAGCCAAGGTGCGCAGGCCGGTTCCCTGTAGCCGCTGCCGCAGGCTGCGAACGAGCGCTCGCGCTCGCAAAACCAGGCGGCGCGGTGGTTCAGGAACATTGGGGAGGCAGGTTTAGCGTCTCCTGCGGAGCCGGTCGCAGCCTGCGGCAGCGGCTACATGTAACGCGAACGGCAATGAAACAGGTCGGCCGGTAGGCCGCCGTCAGATGTTGATCTTGATCTGGTTTTTGATCTTCCTGCCCCCTTAAACACGATGGCCGAACGCAGGCATTGATCCGTGGGTAACCCGGCAGGGATGCCGGGTTAGCCGCCACCCGGCCATGGATGGCCGGTGGCGGCGGCCCACGGATCAATGCCGGAGTGAGGGCATGCCGAGCCTAAGCGAGGCACCGAGTGGAGGGGCAGAGCGTTTTGCTTACTTTTGCGCTCTTCAAAAGTGAGCCGCTGTAAGAGCGGAACCGTAAGCGGCCGCACCCGCAGGAACGGATATGTACCCAACCCCCGCTGTAAAAGCGAAACCATAAGCCGCCGCACCCGCAGCAACGGATATGCCCACCAATCAGACCGCCCCCTCAGGTTTACGGCCGCCACCCACCCGAGCGGGAGCAAGCTCCCTCACCACAAAAAACTCCCCGCTCGCACTTTTGTCGAGGCTTGTTCGAAGTTGTAACAACCCCCACGCAACAACCCCCAGTGCCCAGATTTTTACCTAATAAAAACAAAGGGATACTTCAAAAAATCGACCAAAACTCCCCTCAAGCCCCCCAATTGCCGCCTTGTTGAACACTCGTTTAGTATCACCCTCAAGCCACCCCCTCACGCCAACCACAATAATTCGAGGACGCCCATGACCCTTTCATCGTCGCTGCTCAGCCGGATCGAAGCCGGCGTAGCCTGGATCACCCTCAACCGCCCGGCGCAACGCAACGCCCTGGACATCCCGACCCTCAAAGCGCTGCACAGCCTGCTGGACACCTGCAACAGCGACCCCAGCGTCCGAGCCGTGGTACTCACCGGCAGCGGCCGCAGTTTCTGCGCCGGGGCCGATCTGGCGGAGTGGGCCGAAGCCGAAGCCCGCGGCGCCCTGGAAAGCTACGGCTGGACCGAAACCGCCCACGCCTTGATGACCCGCCTGCACAGCCTGGACAAACCCACCGTCGCCGCCATCAACGGCACTGCGGTGGGCGCGGGCATGGACTTGAGTCTGTGCTGCGATCTGCGGGTGGCGGCGCAGTCGGCGCGGTTCAAGGCCGGCTACACCAGCATGGCCTACTCGCCGGATGCCGGGGCCAGCTGGCACTTGCCGCGCCTGATCGGCAGTGAACAGGCCAAGCGCCTGCTGTTTCTCGATGAGTTGTGGAGCGCCGAACGGGCCCTGGCCGCCGGGTTGGTCGGTGAGGTGTGCGCCGACGAGCAACTGATCGGCAACGTCGGCGAGTTGGCGGCGCGCTTGGCGGCAGGCCCGACCTTTGCCTTTGCCCAGACCAAGAAGCTGATCCGCCAGGGAGCCGAGCGCAGCTTGCCGCAGCAGTTGGCGGCCGAGCTGGCCGCCGGCCTGCTGTGCGGGCGCAGTGCCGATGGCGCCGAAGCCCTGCGCGCCGCCACGGAAAAACGCCCGCCACGTTTCCAGGGCATGTAGGAGCGGCCGGGCGGCGCTCCGTTTGCCGGCGAAAGGGCCCCAGGGCCATGCGCCCATTTTGTAGGAGCCGGCTTGCCGGCGAAGGCGCCCGCAAGAACAGCGCCTTATTCAAGGGCCTGTTCGCCAGCAGGCCGGCTCCTACGGGAAGGAGTTTTTCGGCAGGCCGTCCTGCCCGATCACTGGTTTTTTGCACCGTCACTCACTCACAGGTAGCGCCATGAATTTCCAACTCAGCCAAGAACAAGAAATGCTGGTGGACGCGGTTCGCAGTTTTGTCAGCAAGGAGTTGCTGCCCCACGAAGAGGCGGTGGACCGCGCCGATGAGGTCAGCGCCGACCTCGCCGGGGAGATCCGCAGCAAGGCCATCGCCGCCGGTTTCTATGCCTTCAACATGCCGGAGGAGGTGGGCGGCGGTGGCCTGGATTACCTGTCCCAGGCGCTGATCGAGCGCGAGCTGGCCAAGTGTTCCTGGGCCTTGCATGTGTTCGTTGCCCGGCCGTCGAAAATCCTCATGGCCTGTACCGGCTCGCAGATCGGCGATTACCTGCTGCCCTGCGTGCAGGGGCGCAAGGTTGACTGCTTTGCGCTGACCGAGCCCGGCGCCGGTTCCGATGCCAATGCGATCAAGACCCGCGCCGTGCGCGATGGCGGCGACTTCGTGCTCAACGGCAGCAAGCACTTCATCAGCCACGCCGGGCATGCGGATTTCGCCATTGTCTTTGCGGTCACCGGCACCTATGAGCACAACGGCCGCCAGCGCAACGCGGTGACCGCGTTCCTGGTGGACCGCGACACCCCGGGCCTGACCATCCGCCGTGGCCCCAAGTGCGTGAGCAACCGGGGCTACCACACCTTCGAGATGTTCTTCGACGACTGCCGGGTGCCGGCCAACAAGGTGCTGGGGGAGGTGGGCAAGGGCTGGGAAGTGGCCAACGCCTGGCTCACCGCCGGGCGGGTGATGGTGGCGGCCAACTGCGTCGGGCAGGCGCAGCGCGCCCTGGACGCCTCCCTGCAATGGGCGGCGGATCGCAAGCAGTTCGGCCAGGCCATCGGCAGTTACCAGGGGGTGTCGTTCAAGCTGGCGGACATGGCCACGCAGATCCGCGCCGCTGAGCTGCTGACCCTGCACACCGCGTGGAAGATGGACCAGGGCAGCATGACCGACGGCGAGGCCGGGATGGCCAAGCTGTTCGCCAGTGAAGTGCTGGGCCGGGTGGCCGACGAGGCGGTGCAGATCTACGGCGGCATGGGTTTGATGGACGAAGGCCCGGTGGAACGCATCTGGCGCAACGCGCGGATCGAGCGCATCTGGGAAGGCACGTCGGAGATCCAGCGCCACATCATTTCCCGTGAACTGCTGCGGCCGCTGATGCGCTGAGCGCCCTGGAGAACTGCCGTCATGTCCCAGACTCTTCGTGACAACCTCAAGCGCCTGCTGGCGCCCCGGCATCTGGCCTTTGTCGGCGGGCGCAGCATGGCCCGGGCCCTCAAGCGCTGCGCCGAAGGCGGGTTTGCCGGGCCCATGTGGCTGGTCAACCCGCAACATGCCGAGCTCGATGGCGTGCCCTGCGTGGCCAGCATCGACCAACTGCCCTGCGGCCCGGACGCGGTGTTCGTCGCCACCAACCGTGAGCTGACCCTGACTTGCGTCGAGGAACTGGCGGCCAAGGGCGCGGGCGGGGCGATCTGCTACGCCTCGGGCTTTGCCGAAACCGGCGCCCAGGGCCAGGCCCTGCAACGGCAACTGCTTGCGGCCGCCGGCGACATGGCGCTGCTGGGCCCCAACTGCTACGGCCTGCTGGACTACCTGCACAGCGCCGCGCTGTGGCCGGTGGCCCATGGTGGCAAGCCGGTGGAGCGGGGCGTGGCGGTGCTGACCCAGAGCGGCAACTTTGCCTACAACCTGTCCATGAGCGACCGCTCGCTGCCGGTGGCCTACATGGCCTCGGTGGGCAATCAGGCGCAGCTGGGCATTGCCGAGCTGATGGACGTGCTGCTGGACGAACCCCGGGTCACCGCCATCGGCCTGCACCTGGAAGGCCTGAAGAATGTGCCAGGGTTTGCCCGGGCGGCGCACAAGGCCCTGGAGAAGGGCATTCCGATCATCGCCCTGAAGACCGGGGTGTCGCAGATCGGCGCCGAGCTGGCCTTGAGTCACACCAGTTCGCTGTCGGGATCGGACGCGCTGTACGACGCACTGTTCCAGCGCCTGGGGGTGATCCGGGTCAGCGGCCCGGTGAGTTTTGTCGAGACCTTGAAGGCCGCCTCCTGCGGGCAGTTGCCGGCCGGGCCGCAGCTGATGGCCCTGGCCTGTTCCGGGGGCGATGCCGGGCTGATCGCCGACTACGCCGAACGCAACGGCCTGCAGCTGCCCAAGCTTGCGGCCGGGCAATGCGCCGAGCTGGCCCGGGTGCTGCCGGGTTACGCCAATCTGGTCAACCCGCTGGATTTCACCACCGCCATCTGGGGCGACGCCCAGGCCTTGCAAGCCATGCTCGACACGGCCCTGCGTACCGAGGCCGACAGCGCCATGCTGGTGCTGGATTACCCGGCCGAGTTCACCGGCGAGCGCAAGGAATGCGACCTGCTGCTGGAGCTGTTCTGCGCCGCGCTGCAACGCCACGGCCAGCGCGGTTTTGTCACCTCGGCCTTTCCCGAGCTGCTGCCGGCCAGCGCCCGCGAGCGTCTGCATGCCCATGGCATTCCCGCCTTGCAAGGGGTGGAGGACGGCCTGGCGGCCTGGGGCCGGATCGTCGCCTATCAACAGCGGCGTCCAGCGTTGCTGGCCCTGGGTGAATCGGCCCTGGTGCCGCTGTGCCCGCAGGCCCTGCCCGGTGCCGGGGTGCTGCTGGACGAGTGGCAGTCCAAGCAGGCCTTGCGCGGCTTCGGCCTGAGCATCCCGGACGGGGTGCTGAGCAGCCCTGAGCAGGCCCTGAGCGCGGCGGCTGCGGTCGGTTATCCGCTGGTGCTCAAGGCGGTCAGCGCGCAGTTGCCGCACAAGACCGAGGCCGGGGCGGTGGCCCTCAATCTCAAGGATCCTGAAGCCCTGGGCGCAGCCCTGCGCCTGATGCGCACGCGGGTGGCCGAGCATGCGCCGGGCGTGGCCTTTGAGCGGGTGCTGCTGGAGCCCATGGCCGCGCCGCCCCTGGCGGAGCTGATTGTTGGCATCAAGCGCGAGAACGACTTCGGCCTGGCCCTGGTGATCGGTGCTGGCGGGGTGCTGGTGGAATTGCTCAAGGACAGCCGCAGCCTGCTGCTGCCCACCACCGAAGGGGCGATCCGCCAGGCCGTGCTCAGCCTGCGCAGCGCCGCCTTGCTGCAAGGCTTTCGCGGTCGCCCGCTGGCCGATCTCGATGCCCTGGTGGCGGCCATCGGCGCGGTGGCGGACTACGCCTGCGAACACGCCGGGCAACTGCTGGAACTGGATGTGAACCCATTGTTGGTCGGTGCCCAGGGCACCGTCGCGGTCGATGCGTTGATTCGCCTTGGCCAGGCTTGAGGAGAGAGACATGCACGATCAGACCTTGACCGGTGGCCAGGCCCTGGTGCGCCTGCTGGCCGGCTACGGCGTCGACACGGTGTTCGGCATTCCCGGGGTGCACACCCTGGAGCTGTATCGCGGCCTGCCCGGCAGCGGCGTTCGCCATGTGCTGACCCGGCATGAGCAGGGCGCGGGCTTCATGGCCGACGGTTACGCCCGGGTCAGTGGCAAGCCCGGGGTGTGTTTCGTCATCAGCGGCCCGGGGGTGACCAACGTCGCAACGCCCATTGGCCAGGCTTATGCCGACTCGATTCCGCTGCTGGTGATTTCCAGCGTCAACCACAGCGCCAGCCTGGGCAAGGGCTGGGGCTCGCTGCATGAAACCCAGGACCAGCGCGCCATCACCGCGCCTATCACCGCCTTCTCGGCCCTGGCCCTGAGCCCGGAAGACCTGCCGGAGCTGATCGCCCGGGCCTTTGCCGTGTTCGACAGCGAGCGCCCGCGCCCGGTGCACATCAGCGTGCCCCTGGATGTGCTGGCGGCCAGGGTCGCCCGGGACTGGACCGGCGAGGTGCGCCGGCGTCCCGCCCGTGGCCCGGCCGCGGCGGCAGATATCCAGCAGGCGGCAGACGCACTGCGCAATGCCAAGCGGCCGATGATCATTGCCGGCGGCGGTGCGCTGCACGCGGCCGAGCAGTTGCGGGCCTTGAGCACACGCCTGGGCGCGGTGTTTTTCAGCAGCGTCGCCGGCAAGGGCCTGCTGCCGGACGAGGCACCGCTCAATGCCGGGTCGACCCTGTGCGTGGAGCCCGGCTGGCAGATGATCAGCCAGGCCGATGTGGTGCTGGCGGTGGGCACCGAGATGGCCGACACCGACTACTGGCGCGAACGCTTGCCGCTCAAAGGCGAGCTGCTGCGCCTGGACATCGACCCGCGCAAGTTCAATGACTTCTATCCGTGCGCGGTGGCTTTGCACGGCGATGCCCGCGCCACTCTGGACGCCTTGCTGCAGGCCTTGCCACCCACACCGGCCGAAGCCGGGGCGGCGATTCACGCGGTGGCCGATCTGCGTCAGGCGGTGCAGAACGGGCAGGGGCCCTTGCAACAGATCCACCGTTCGATCCTGCAGCGCATTGCCGCCGAGCTGCCGGAACACGGCTTTATCGCCAGCGACATGACCCAGCTGGCCTACAGCGGCAACTACCTGTACCCCAGCCGGGCCACCCGCAGCTGGCTGCACCCCACCGGCTACGGCACCCTCGGCTACGGCTTGCCGGCGGGCATCGGCGCCAAGCTCGGTGCCCCCGAGCGTCCGGGGCTGGTGCTGGTGGGCGACGGCGGTTTTCTCTACACGGTGCAGGAGCTGGCCACGGCGGTGGAGGAGCTGGACAGCCCGCTGGTGGTCTTGCTGTGGAACAACGATGCCCTGGGGCAGATCCGCGACGACATGCTGGATCTGAACATCGAGCCCATTGGCGTGCTGCCGCGCAACCCGGATTTTGCCGCCCTGGCCCGAGCCTTCGGTTGCAGCGTCAGCCAACCCGCCAGCCTCGACGAGTTGCAGCAGGCACTGCGCGACGGCTTTGCCCGCAATGGCCTGAGCCTGATCGAACTCAAGCACGCCTGTGCGCGCTGACCATCCCTTTTTGCCTGGAGCCTGAGCATGCGCTTTTCTCAACTGACCCAACGTATTGCCGGAGACGGCGCCGCCGCCTGGGACATTCATTACCGGGCCCTGGCCAAACGCGAACGTGGCGAAGAGGTCTGGTTGCTGTCGGTGGGCGACCCGGATTTCGACACGCCGCAACCCATCGTCCAGGCGGCCATCGACAGCCTGCAGGCCGGCCACACCCATTACGCCGATGTGCGCGGCAAGCGCGCCTTGCGCGAGGCCATTGCCCGGCGCCATCAGCAGCGCAGCGGGCAACTAGTGGAGGCCGAGCAAGTGGTGGTGCTGGCCGGTGCCCAGTGCGCGCTGTACAGCGTGGCCCAGTGCCTGCTGGACCCGGGCGACGAGGTGATCGTGGCCGAGCCGATGTACGTCACCTATGAAGCGGTGTTCGGCGCCTGCAATGCCCAGGTGGTGCCGCTGCCGGTGCGGGCCGAGGACGGTTTTCGGGTGCAGCCCGAGGCGGTGGCCGCACGCATCACCGGCAAGACCCGGGCCCTGGTGCTCAACAGCCCGCACAACCCCACGGGGGCCAGCATCCCCCGGGCCACCTGGGAAGCCCTGGCGGCGCTGTGCATCGAGCATGACCTGTGGCTGATCTGCGACGAGGTCTACAGCGAGCTGCTGTACGAGGGCGAACATGTCAGCCCGGCCAGCTTGCCGGGCATGGCCGAGCGCACCGCGACCCTCAACAGTCTGTCCAAGTCCCACGCCATGACCGGCTGGCGCCTGGGCTGGGTGGTGGCGCCGACGGCCCTGGCCGCGCACCTGGAAAACCTCGCCCTGTGCATGCTCTACGGCTCGCCGGAATTCATCCAGGACGCGGCCATCGTGGCCCTGGAGCAACCCTTGCCACAGTTGCGGGAGATGGCCGAGGCCTATCGCCAGCGCCGGGATCTGGTCTGCGACTGTCTGGCCGATTGCCCCGGCGCCCGGCCGCTGAAGCCGGATGGCGGCATGTTCGTCATGGTCGACATCCGCGCCACCGGGCTCAGCGCCCAGGCTTTCAGCGAACGCCTGCTGGACGAGCAGGGCGTTTCGGTGCTGGCCGGCGAAGCCTTCGGCCCCAGCGCCGCCGGGCATATCCGCCTGGGACTGGTGCTGCAGCCGGAGGACTTGCGCGAAGCCTGCCGGCGCATTGCCCTGTGCGCCGAACACTGCCTGAGCCGCCGCGTTGCCCCCGCCACTTTGCCCACCGTTTGAGGAGTCTTCATGAAGGTACTGATCGTTCACGCCCACCCCGAACCGCAATCCTTCACCGCCGCCTTGCGCGACCAGGCCCGCAGCACCCTGGAGGCCCAGGGGCACCAGGTGCAGGTCAGCGACCTGTACGCGATGAACTGGAACCCGGTGGCCAGCGCCGCCGACTTTGCCGCCCGGGATAATCCGGAGTACCTGGTGTACGCCCTGGAGCAACGCCTGGGGGTGAAGAACCAGAGCATTGCCGCCGACATCCAGGGCGAGCTGGACAAGCTGCTGTGGGCCGACCTGTTGATCCTCAACTTCCCGGTGTTCTGGTTCTCGGTGCCGGCCATGCTCAAGGGCTGGATCGACCGGGTGCTGGTGTCGGGGGTGTGTTATGGCGGCAAGCGCTTCTATGACCAGGGCGGGCTGGCGGGCAAGAAAGCCCTGGTGACCCTGACCCTGGGCGGACGCGAGCACATGTTTGGCGAAGGCGCGATCCATGGACCGCTGCAGGACATGCTGCGCCCGCTGCTGCGGGGTACCTTGGCCTATGTCGGGTGCGAGGTGCTGGAACCGTTCGTGGCCTGGCATGTGCCCTACATCAGCCAGGAAGCCCGAGAAGCCTTCCTGCACAGCTACCGTCAACGCCTGCAGCACCTGGCGAACGACCAACCCCTGGTCTTCCCGCGCCTGGACCAATTCGACGACTCCCTGCATCCACTGCCCCTGTAGCCGCTGCCGCAGGCTGCGAACGGCCCGCAGGGACGCAGGGTTCTCAAGAACGATAGAGGTTTGGCAGGCGATCGTCAGGCAAGGCCCTGCGGGCCTTTGCGCAGCTTCGCCGTGGCTCAGCAGCGGCTACAGGATTCGCTGCGTTTCGTGTAGCCGCTGCCGCAGGCTGCGAACGTCTCCGCAGGAGACGCAGGGTTCTCAAGATCGATAGAGGTTTGGCAGGCGATCGTCAGGCAAGGCCCTGCGGGCCTTTGCGCAGCCTCGCTAAGGCTCAGCAGCGGCTACAGGATTCGCCGCGTTTCGTGTAGCCGCTGCCACAGGCTGCGAACGGCTCCGCAGGAGACGCGGGGATCTTGAGGCTGCCCAAGATCGCCAGGCAAGGCCCTTTGGGCCTTTGCGCAGCTTCGCAGGCTCAGCAGCGGCTACAGGGGCGGTGATTCTAGGGGCGCTCAGAAGCGCAGGGTTGCGCCGGTGGTCAGCCAGCGGTCGCGGGCTTCGGTCAGGTGCTTGCCCAGGATCAGGTCCAGGTCAAGGTGCTGGCCCACGTGCAGGCGTGGGCCAGCCTGCCAGCCTTGTTCGCCGCCGCGCTGGCCGTAGCGCTCGGCAATCAGGGTCAGGCTCGGCATGAGGTCGTATTCCACACCACTGCCCCAGGTCCAGCGGTGGTTCTGCTCGCCATCGTCGTAGGCGTGGGTCCAGCCGGCATTCAGGTTTAGCCGCAGGCGGTCGCTGGCGCTGAAGGTCAGGGGCAGGGCGAGGTCGCCGCCGTCGAAGCTGTGGTGGCGGTTCAGGGCCCAGTGGGCGGAGCCGGCCAGGGCCAGTTGCAGGCCCAGGTCCGCGCGGTCTAGCAGGGCGATCTTGAGCTGGGGGCTGACCTGGGTTTCGCCCTGGCCGTCAGCCTGCTGGCGCTGTACCGCGGCTCCCACTTGTACCCAGGGCAGTTGGCTGAAGGTGCAGGCCGGGGCAATCACGCTGTTGTGGCTGGAGCCCTGGTGCCGGGTGCTCTGGTACCAGACATCGACATTGCATTCCCCGGGGGCGTTGATGGCGCCGTCATCCACCACGTAGGCGCCGCCGGCGGCCTGGGCCTTGGAGCACAGGGCCAGGGTCGCGGTGGCCCCGGCGGTGAGGGCGAGGAACAGCAGGTTGCGTTTGAGCATGCGGCTTTTCGCGGCAGGCAGGGTGTGGCCCCAGGAGGCGCAACGCGAGGAGCGATGTGGGCGGTGCTTGGACATGGCAGGTCTCGTTCTGTTGGGCGCCGGATCGCTTCGCTGTTGAGCCGGCGCGGGTGGGTGCTGCGTGGGGTGTTTACTGGGCGTCCACCGATAGGGTCTGGATGCCGCGGACCCGGGCCTGGGCCAGCAGCTCTTCGGTGTCTTCCCCGCCGGGCAGGGCGAGGACGATGTCCGGGCGGCTGTCGGCCAGCATGAAGCTGTTGCGCAGGCGCTCGGCGTGTTTGCCGTGCAGTTGCCAGTTGGGCGGGTAGCGGACGATGTGGGCCCCGGTTTCCCGGGCCCAGTCCTCGATATGGGCACCGAGGAACTGGCTGCCGCCGTGGATCACCACCCGCACTTCGTGCAGGCGCTGGAAGGCTTCCAGGACCCGGCGGCACAGGCGGCTGTCGGCGTAGTAGCGGCCGGCGCAGATCAGGACGCGCATGGGCTGTCCTCCTTGAGCCCGGTCACGGGGTGCTCGGCGCCGGGCGCTTCGGCCAGGGGCTCGCTGAGGTAGCCGTGCTCGATGTCGCGCTCACCGGCGCGCTCCAGGGCCGGGTAGGCCAGGGCGGCGATGTGATGGTGGACCCGGCGGTAGTCCCGCAGCAGGCGCTGGAAGATGTCCCCGGACTCGGCCCAGGCGCTCTGGTCTTCGCGCAGTTGGCGAAAGTGCTCGCGGCCGGCGGCGGCTTCCAGGCGCCGCACGTTTTCCTTGCGTGCCAGCAACTGGTGGGCGGTGGGCAGGTCTTCGCGCAGGAACACGGTGATGGCCAGGCTCAGGCTGTCCAGCAGCTCCTGGTGCAGCGGGTACAGGGTGCCCAGCTCGAACTCGGAGAAGGCTTCGCCTCGGCGCAGGCGGCGCACCGCCAGTTGCGCCAGGCTGGTGGCGAGGATGTCGCCGGCGTGCTCCAGGTTGATCACCAGCAGCAGGATCTCCTGGGAGCGGTCGGCGTCCTGGTCGCTGATGCCTTCCTTGCCGACGTCCGCCAGATAGGCGCGGATCGCCGCGCTGAGCAGGTCCAGGGACTGGTCGATGTGCCGCACCTGCTCGGCATGGGCGATGCTTGAGGTGCGAAACAGCTGCAGCACCCGGTCGAGCATGCCCGAGAGCATGTCGGCCATGCGCAGGGCTTCGCGGGCGGCGTTGGCCAGGCCGATGTTGGCCACTTCCAGGCCGGCCTGATCCAGGTACAGCGGCATGCCCGGGTCGGTGACCGGGGCGGGGGCCGGTAGCAGCCGGGTCAGCAGTTTGCCCAGGGGCTGGGTGAAGCCGATGAACAGCAGGGCCAGGACCAGGCTGAAGGCGCTGTGCAGGTAGACCACCAGCAACTCCGGTGCCAGGGCTTGCAGCGCCTCCAGGCGGGCCAGGGCGGTGATCCACGGCAGCACCAGGACCACGCCCAGCAGGCGCACCAGCAGGTTGCCCAGGGGCAGGCGCCGGGCCACGTTGCCGCTGGCGCTGAGCAGGGATGGCAGGGTGCCGCCGAGGTTGACCCCCAGCACCAGGGCCATGCTGGTGGCCGGCGACAGCAGGCCGGTGCCGGCCAGGGAGGCGATCAGCAGCACCACCGCGACGCTGGAGTGGCACATCCAGGTCAGCAGCATGGCCACCAGCAGCGCCAGCAGCAGGTCGCCGTCGAGGCTGGTCATCACCAGCTGGAACACCGGGGTGCTTTCCACCGCGCCGAGGGTCGCGCCGAGCATGCCCAGGGCCAGCAGCATCAGGCCCAGGCCGATCAGGGCGCAGCCGATGCTTTCAAAGCGCGAGTCGTCCCGCAGGCGCAAGGTCAGGAAACCCGTCAGCAGCAGCACCGGGGCCAGCAGCGAGAGGTCGAGGCTGAGCAGCTGGACCACCAGGGTCGAGCCGATATTGGCCCCGAGCATGACCGCCAGCGCCGGGGCCAGGCCCAGGGTGCCGGCGGCGGTAAAGGAGCTGGCCATCAGGCTCACCGCGGTGCTGCTTTGCAGCACGCCGGTGATGCCGACGCCGCACAGCAGCGCCAGCCAGCGGTTGTTCAGGTGTTGTCCGAGCCAGTGCCGCAGCGGGCTGCCGAAGCCGCGCAGCAGGGATCCGGAAATCATCTGCGAGCCCCAGAGCAGCAGGGCGATGGCCCCGGCCAGGTTGATCAGAAGTGTGGTGCCCGACATGAGTGTGCTCCCGGGTCGGTGACGGGTTCAGGCGATCGCCACCCGCAGCGAGGCGCGGGTGAGGGTGGCGCTAAAACCCAGCAGAAAACGAATTTCGACCGCGCTCAGCAGGCCGCGGACATACAGCCGGATGCTCACGCGGGTGAGCAGGCGGGCGCTGGTGCACAGGCAGCAGACCAGCAGGGCCTGGAGGCCGCGTTGCACCATGGAAAAAGGCTTGAGATACATGGCGATGCTCCTTTCGGGCGAACAGCGTCGCCGTCGGCAGGGCGCTGGCCGCGCCGACGGTGGCATCGTTGGTCAGGTGTATCGGGCGTGGCCGTCCGAGGGCGGCCGCGCCGGGCTCACGCCCTTAGAACCAGGCCCTTAGAACCACTGCTTGAAGCGGCGGATGTACAGGGTCTTCATGGTCTGGGCGACCACGCAGTAGCTGAGCAGGGTGCCCACCAGCCACGGGAAGTATTCCCACGGCAGCGGCACCAGGCCGACCATGCTGCCCAGGGGCGAGAAGGGCACGTAGATCCCCAGGGCCATCACCAGTCCCGTGGCCAGCATCACCGGCAGGGCCGCGGTGCTCTGGATGAACGGGATCTTGCGGGTGCGCAGCATGTGCACCACCAGGGTCTGGGACAGCAGCCCCTCGATGAACCAGCCGGACTGGAACAGGGCGGCCATTTCCACGCTGTTGGCGGCGAACACGTACCACATCAGGGCGAAGGTGGTGATGTCGAAGATCGACGAGGTCGGCCCGATCCACAGCATGAAGCGCCCGATGTTGTTGGCGTCCCACTTGCGCGGCTTGGCCAGGTATTCCTTGTCCATCTTGTCCCAGGGCAGGGCCAGCTGGGAGAAGTCGTACATCAGGTTCTGCAGCAGCAGGTGGATCGCCAGCATCGGCAGGAAGGGGATGAAGGCACTGGCCACCAGCACCGAGAACACGTTGCCGAAGTTGGAGCTGGCGGTCATGTTCAGGTACTTCATGATGTTGCCGAAGGTCTCGCGGCCCTTGATCACCCCTTCTTCCAGCACCATCAGGCTCTTTTCCAGGAGGATGATGTCCGCCGATTCCTTGGCGATGTCGGTGCCGCTGTCCACCGAGATGCCGACGTCGGCATCGCGCAGGGCCGGGGCGTCGTTGATGCCGTCGCCGAGGAAGCCCACGGTGTGGCCGTTGGCCTGCAGGGCCTTGAGCACCCGGGACTTCTGCAGCGGGGTGAGCTTGGCGAACACCGTGCGTTCTTCCACCAGGCGCCCGAGCACCTGGTCATCCATGTGCTCGATGTCGCGACCCAGCAGCGGCTCGCCCGCTTCCAGGCCCACCTCGCGGCAGATCTTCGCGGTGACGATGGGGTTGTCGCCGGTCAGCACCTTGACCGTCACGCCGTTGTCACGCAGGGCGGCGATGGCCGGGCCGGCGGTTTCCTTGGGCGGATCGAGGAAGGTCAGGAAGCCTTCGATCACCAGCTCGCGCTCATCGCTGGCGCTGTACTGGTTGCGGGTCTGGCTCTTGGGCAGGTCCCGGGTGCCCAGCAGCAGCACGCGGAAGCCGTCGCGGTTGTAGTCCTCGGCCAGTTGCAGCAGGGCGGCGCGGCGCTCGGCGTCGAGGCTCACGACGATGCCGTCCTGGCGGACCCGGGTGGCGGTTTCGAGCATCTCTTCCACCGCGCCCTTGCACACCAAAAGGTGGTCGCCACGGGCGTCGGCGAGGATCACCGACAGACGCCGACGGACGAAGTCGAAGGGCAGTTCATCGACCTTGCGCCAGGCGGCGGGCGGGGTGAAGTGCGGGTTGCCCTCGGCGAAGGCGACCACGGCGCGGTCCATCAGGTTCTTCATGCCGCTCTGGTGGTGGCTGTTGAGCCAGGCCAGTTGCAGCACCGCGTCGCAGCGGCTGCCGCTGATGTCGACGTGGTGTTCGAGGATGATCCGGTCCTGGGTCAGGGTGCCGGTCTTGTCGGTGCACAGCACGTCCATGGCGCCGAAGTTCTGGATCGCGTTGAGGCGCTTGACCACCACCTTGCGCTTGGCCATGGCCGCGGCGCCCTTGGCCAGGTTGGCGCTGACGATCATTGGCAGCATTTCCGGGGTCAGGCCGACCGCCACCGCCAGGGCGAACATGAAGGCATCGGCCCAGTCGCCCTTGGTGAAGCCGTTGATCAGCAGGACGATGGGCACCATCACCAGCATGAAGCGGATCAGCAGCCAGCTGACGCTGTTGACCCCACGGTCGAAGGCGGTCTGCGAGCGCGAGCCGACGATGGAACGGGCCAGGGAACCGAAGTAGGTGCGCTCGCCGGTGGCCACCACCACCGCGGTGGCGGTGCCGCTGACCACGTTGGTGCCCATGAAGCAGATGTTCGGCAGGTCCAGCAGGTCCTGCTGGTCGGCGGCCAGGGCCTGGGCGGATTTTTCCTGCACGGCGCCCAGGGTGTCGTATTTCTCCACCGGCAGGGCTTCGCCGGTGAGCACCGCCTGGCTGATGAACAGGTCGCGGGATTCGATCAGGCGGATGTCCGCCGGGATCATGTCGCCGGCCGACAGCTGGATGATGTCGCCCACCACCAGCTCGCGCATGGGGACTTCGCGAACCCGGGCCTGCATGCCCATCTGCTCGCGGCGCAGCACCGCAGCGGTGGTGCGGACCATGGCCTTGAGGGCTTCGGCGGCCTTGGCCGAACGGTGTTCCTGCCAGAAGCGCATCAGGCCGCTGGCCAGCACCATCACCAGGACGATGATCACGCCGGTCAGATCAGTTTCTTCGCCGGCTTGCAGCGGCAGCCAGAAGTCGGTGAAGAAACTGATACCGGTCAGGGTCATCAGCACATAGATGAAGGGGTTGTTGAAGGCTTGCAGCAATTGCACCAGGGCGTGAGGCGGACGGTCGTGGGCGACTTCGTTGTGGCCGTCGCGTTGCAGGCGGCCTTCGGCGTCCAGTTCAGTCAGGCCGGCGGTGCTGGAGTTGACGTTGGCCAGGGTCACGGCCAGGCCGTTCTGGGCTTCGCGGGCGGCGCGCATCGACAGTTTGTTGCTGTCGCGGCTGGCGCTGGTGTTGCGGGAAGTTGCGGTTTTTACAGTCATTGCGTGTGCTCCTGCCGCCTGACTGCGACACGACACACCGACAACTCAACTAATTAAAGACGAGCGAAAGTATGTCGAATCGCAGGTTGGCGATCGATTAGGATCTTGGCGTTTTTCAGGTTTTAACGTTCGCTGTCCAAACAGTGAAGTTGAATGGACAGCGAACCTACTACTGGCCTCTTCCATAACTTTCTCCAACAGAATTAGTTAACTAACAGGCAATAAGAAACCGTCGAACTTCAAACTTGAAAGTTCGTGGGTAAACAACGGTGAATGACCGTCGAATCAGGCGGAAGTGCGCGCCCCGAGGTACAGGCCGAAGATCAGTCCGGCCTGCCGCAGCAGGGCTGCGCCCCGACTCTGCGGGTCCTGGCTGTCGTCCAGGCTCCAGCGTTGCTGGAGCTGGCCGGTCATCGGGCAGACGCGCCAATTGGCCCGCAGGGCGGTGCTGGCGGTGGGCACGCAAGAGGAGAAGGGGGAGCGCGCCAGAACCTTGGGCTCACGGCACAGCCGGACCCGCATGGTCGCAGCGAAGGCGCGTACGCCTGGCAGTACGGAAGATGTGAAGTGCATAACTTTTGCCTCGTGACCGGACTGGTTCCGGGGAGGCAAGTTACGTTGGAGCGTCAAGCCCTAGCGCAGCTTACCCGACCGCGGAGTCGAGTCCCGTCATTGTTCAGGGGTGCCTGGCGCTGCGCAGCGGCAGTGACCAGACAGCGTCTAGATACTGTGTCCATTGGCTTCTTTAGTGAGTTGAAAAAAGGCCGGTTTGACCGGCCCGCGCAATTTACTCAGGAGGGTCCCGGGAGTCAAGGTCAAATTGTCTTGAAAGAGTATTTGGCGATGAAGTTTCAGGTGAGGTTCAGCTAAGAGACTAAGTTTAGTGCTGCAACAGCCGGGCTTATATAACGAGGGGTAATGAAAAAGTGCTCATGCCAGAGACCGGATGACATGAGCACTTGATATAACTTTGCCGATGATCAATTCAACACGTGCCGGGAGATGTCCTTGTACGTGTCGCTGTCGGTGGCGGCCATCAGTTGCCGGCCATCCTTGAGGGTGCCGATGAAGGTCACTTCGTTTTCCGTCCCCGCCATCAGGTAACCGGCAATGGCGCCTACCGGCCCCAGCAGCATGGCGCCGGCCACGCCATAACCGAAGGCGTCCTTGTTGGCGACGGGGCTTTCAGTGGCGATCTCCAGGCTCTTGAACGCCGACGCCTTGACCTCGACACCGGAGCTGTTGAATACCGTCTTGAGCCTGAAGGTGCCGTGCCGGTACTCGCCGGCGCCTTGCAGAAAATCGCCCGATAGAACTTCGATCTTTGCCATGTTGAATCATCCTTGTCCAAGCATAACCAGATGGGCCATTGAGCCCCTGGTCATGGGGGGCGTCAACGGGGTTGCGATGAAGGGTGCTACCACCAGTCCGCCTTCACCTGTCCTGAGCCTCGGCCAGGATCCTGCGCTCAATGCTGATCCAGATCAGGGCTGTGAATGGTTGTAGCAGTCCGCGGCGCCCGGACCGCGTCGTTCCGACCAGTGGCGGTCACGCAGCCGGGGCGGGGCGGCGGGGAATGGCGATGTTAAAAAATGTTAGATTGAAAAATATCTTCACATAATCCGTTCATTGGTGGATGATCGTTCACAGCCAACGTTCAACCTGATAACAACAGCAACAGGATGGCCACGATGATCGATTCGCTCCTGCCTTCCAGCGCACCCGCCCAGGGTGCCCTGTGCCGCCACGCTGCCCATTCGGGCGCAGTGCCTGTTGCTGCCTGTTCACCTTCGTCTGCCGGGCCCGCTGCCCGGGTTTCCCTGCCTTCCCCGGTTGCTGGCCGTCGCCTGTCTGGCGTGGTCCGGCCGTGGTCTTTCACTGGAGTCCCCCATGAATAACAACAATGTCGGTGTCATCGGTCTTGGCGCCATGGGCCTGGGCATCGCCCGGTCGTTGCTGCGCAGCGGTTTCAAGGTGCATGCCTGTGACGTGCGTGCCGCCGTCACCGAGCAGTTCGCCGCCGAAGGCGGCGTGGCCTGCGCCTCGGCCGCCCAGCTGGCAGAGCAGTGCGAGGTGATCATCACCGTGGTGGTCAATGCCGAGCAGACCGAGAGCGTGCTGTTTGGCGAGGGCGGGGCGGTCGCGGCATTGCGCCCCGGCAGCCTGGTGATCGGTTGCGCCACCGTGGCCCCGACCTACGCCGTGGACCTGGGCCAGCGCCTGGAGGCCCTGGGCTTGCTCTATCTGGATGCACCGATCTCCGGGGGCGCGGCCAAGGCTGCCGCCGGCGAGATGACCATGATGACCTCCGGCCCGGCGGCCGCTTACGCCAAGGCCGAGGCGATCCTTGCGGGCATGGCCGGCAAGGTCTATCGCCTGGGGGATGCCCATGGGCTGGGCTCCAAGGTCAAGATCATCAACCAGTTGCTGGCCGGGGTGCACATTGCCGCCTCCGCCGAAGCCATGGCCCTGGGCCTGCGCGAAGGGGTGGACGCCGATGCCCTGTACGAGGTGATCACCCACAGCGCCGGTAACTCGTGGATGTTCGAGAACCGCGTGCCGCATATCCTCAAGGCCGACTACACGCCGTTGTCCGCAGTGGACATCTTCGTCAAGGACCTGGGCCTGGTGCTGGATACCGCTCGGGCCAGCAAGTTCCCGCTGCCGCTGTCGGCCACCGCGCACCAGATGTTCATGCAGGCCTCCAGCGCCGGTTTCGGCCGCGAGGACGACTCGGCGGTGATCAAGATCTTCCCGGGCATCGAGCTGCCCGTGGCCAAGCCTGATGCCGTTTGAGGAGCCTGTGATGACGACTTCCACTCCACGCCCGTTGCTGGGTTGCATCGCCGATGACTTCACCGGCGCCACCGACCTGGCCAACATGCTGGTGCGCGGCGGCATGCGCACGGTGCAGAGCATTGGCATTCCCAGCGCCGAAGTGGCCGCCGGCCTGGACGCCGACGCCGTGGTGATCGCCCTGAAGTCCCGCACCACGCCGGTGGGCGAGGCGGTGGCCGAATCCCTGGCGGCCCTGCACTGGCTGCGCGAGCAGGGCTGCGAACAGATCTTCTTCAAGTACTGCTCGACCTTCGACTCCACCGCGGCGGGCAATATCGGTCAGGTCAGCGAGGCCTTGCTCAAGGCCCTGGGCAGCGATTTCACCCTGGCTTGCCCGGCGTTTCCGGAGAACGGCCGGACGATTTTCCGTGGCCACCTGTTCGTCCAGGACCAGTTGCTCAACGAGTCCGGCATGCAGCATCACCCGCTGACGCCGATGACCGACGCCAACCTGGTGCGGGTGCTGCAAGCGCAGACTGTGCTGCCGGTGGGCCTGCTGCGTTACGACAGCGTCGCCCAGGGCGTGGACGCGGTGCGGGCGAAGATCGCCGAACTGCGGGGCAAGGGCGTCGCCATGGCGATTGCCGATGCGCTGTCCGATGCCGACCTCTATACCCTCGGCGCGGCCTGCGCCGACCTGCCGCTGTTGACCGGCGGTTCCGGGCTGGCCCTGGGCCTGCCGGAGAACTTCCGCCGCGCCGGCAAGCTGCGGGACCTGGACGCCGCGAGCCTGCCGCCGGTGGCCGGTGGCGAAGTGGTGCTGGCCGGCAGTGCCTCGGCGGCGACCAATGCCCAGGTGGACGCCTGGCTGGAAGCCGAGCGCCCAGCCCTACGCATCGATCCCCTGGCCCTGGCGGCCGGTGAACCGGTGGTGGCCCAGGCCCTGGCCTTTGTCCAGGCCCAGCAGGACACCGTGCTGATCTACGCCACCAGCACCCCCGAGCAGGTCAAGGCGGTGCAGCGGCAATTGGGCGTGGAGCGCGCCGGGGCCCTGGTGGAGAACGCCCTGGGCGAGATCGCCCGGGGCCTGCGGGATAACGGCGTGCGCCGCTTCGTGGTGGCCGGTGGCGAAACCTCGGGGGCGGTGGTCAAGGCCCTGGGCGTGCGCCTGTTGCAGATCGGTGCGCAGATCGACCCCGGAGTGCCGGCCACGGTCAGTAGCGGCGGCGAGCCCCTGGCCCTGGCCCTGAAGTCCGGCAACTTCGGCGGTCGCGACTTTTTCAGCAAGGCCCTGGGCCAACTGGCCGGAGGTCAGCCATGAGCCGGGAAAACGCTCTGCGCGAAGAAATCTGCGACGTCGGCCGCAGCCTGTATCAGCGCGGCTACACCGTGGGCAGCGCCGGCAACATCAGCGCGCGGCTCGACGATGGTTGGCTGATCACCCCCACCGACGTCTGCCTCGGGCGCCTCGATCCGGCGGCGATTGCCAAGGTCAACCTGGCGGGGGAGTGGGTCAGCGGCGACAAGCCGTCCAAGACCCTGGCCCTGCATCGCCAGGTGTATGACCGCAATCCGGGGGTGGGCGGTGTGGTGCACACCCATTCCACCCATCTGGTGGCATTGACCCTGGCCGGGGTCTGGCGCGACGACGACATCCTGCCACCGCTGACCCCGTATCAGGTGATGAAGGTCGGGCACATTCCACTGATCGGCTACCAGCGTCCGGGTTCGCCCAAGGTCGCCGAGCAGGTGGCGCAACTGGCCAACCGGGTGCGCGGGGTGATGCTCGAACGCCTCGGCCCGGTGGTCTGGGAAAGCAGCGTGTCCAAGGCCAGCTACGCCCTGGAGGAGCTGGAGGAAACCGCGCGCCTGTGGTTGCTCACCCAGCCGCGCCCGGCGCCTCTGGACCAGACCGCGCTGGATGAACTGCGGGACGCCTTCGGCGCCGCCTGGTAAACGCAGCACGACTGCCAACGCTTGATGCAAGCCTGTCCCCGGGAGCCTTGACAGGACTCCCGTGGGGAGCGGCTTGCCGGTAAAAACAATAACAACAGGACTTCCCGAGATGAATGACTGCATGTGCTTTACGGGTTCCAGCGTCACCTGCCACACCTGCCAGCCACTATGTGGAGGGCTTGGCCAATGAGCCCGCTGATTCTGATGATCACCGCCGGGGCCGGTATCGCCCTGCTGCTGTTTCTGGTGCTCAAGTACAAGTTCCAGCCCTTTGTCGCGCTGATGCTGGTGAGCATCCTGGTGGCGCTGGTGGCCGGGGTGAAACCGGCGGAACTGGTGGCCACCATCGAAGGCGGCATGGGCAAGACCCTTGGCCACATCGCCATCATCATCGCCCTGGGCGCCATGATCGGCCGCATCATCGAGCTGTCCGGCGGTGCCGAGGCCCTGGCCAAGACCCTGATCGAGCGCTTCGGCAACCGCCGCACGCCCCTGGCCCTGACCATGGCCGGCTTCATCATCGGCGTGCCGGTGTTCTTCGAAGTCGGGGTGATCATCCTCATGCCGCTGGCCTACGGCGTGGCCCGCAGTGCGCGCAAGCCGCTGCTGGTGTTCGCCTTGCCGATGTGCGCCGCGCTGCTCACCGTGCACGCCTTCCTGCCGCCCCATCCGGGCGCGGTGGCGGCGGCCAGCCAGCTGGGGGCGGACCTGGGTCGGGTGCTGATGTTCGGCCTGCCGCTGACCGCGCTGCTGTGCTACGTCGGCTACCGCGTGGCGGGGCGCATGACCCGGCGCAACTACCCGATGACCGACGACATCCGCGCCGAAGTCTATGGCCCGCACGTCACCAATGAAGACCTCGCGGCCTGGAACAACGGCGCCGCACAGCCGGCCAGCCCGCAAGCGGTGGCGGCCGTGGCCCATATGGGCCTGGAGGAATCCACCGGCAGCCTGGCGGCGAAACTGCCGCCGGCGCCACCACCGGGGTTCGGCCTGATCGTCGGCCTGATCCTGCTGCCCATCGTGCTGATCCTGCTGGGCACCCTGGCCACCTCGTTGCTGCCGGTGGAGTCCGCCCTGCGCGGGGTGCTCACGGTACTGGGTGCGCCGCTGGTGGCGCTGCTGCTGGACACCTTGCTCTGTGCCTGGCTGCTGGGCTCGCGCCGTGGCTGGAGCCGCAGCCAGGTGTCCGATGTGATCGGCTCGGCGCTGCCCGGCGTGGCCATGGTGATCCTGATCGCTGGTGCCGGCGGGGTGTTCGGCAAGGTCCTGGTGGACACCGGGATCGGCGCGGTGGTCTCCGACCTGCTGCGCACCACCGGGCTGCCGGTCCTGGCCCTGGGCTTCTTGCTGACCATGCTGCTGCGCGCCGTGCAGGGCTCCACCACCGTGGCCCTGGTGACCACGGCCGGGATCATCGCGCCGCTGATCGCCACCCTTAACCTGAGCCCCAACCACATGGCCCTGCTGTGCCTGGCCATGGGCGGTGGCGGGCTGGCCATGTCCCATATCAACGACGCCGGGTACTGGATCTTCACCAAGCTGGCCGGGCTCAACGTCGCCGATGGCCTGCGCACCTGGACCGTGATTACCACCTTGCTCGGCACCTTGGGGTTCTGTATTACCCTGCTGATCTGGCCGTTTGTCTGACCCTTTGTCCCAGGAGTTCCCATGCCTCGTTTTGCTGCCAACCTCAGCATGCTCTACCCGCAACATGACTTCCTTGAGCGGTTTTCCGCTGCGGCGGCCGATGGTTTCAGCGCGGTGGAATACCTGTTTCCCTACGACTACAGCCCCGCGCAACTGAAACAGCGCCTGGACGATAACGGCCTGCAGCAGGCCCTGTTCAACGCGCCGCCCGGTGACTGGGCGGCGGGGGAGCGGGGCATCGTCTCCCTGCCCGGACGCGAGCAGGAGTTCCGCCAGGGTTTCGACAAGGCCCTGGAGTACGCTGCGGTGCTGGGCAATTCACGGATCCACGTGATGGCCGGCCTGCTGCCGTCGGAAAGCGACCGCGCCCGGCATCACGGGGTGTACCTGGAGAACCTGGCCCACGCCGCGACCCAGGCGGCCAAGGTCGGAGTCACCGTGCTGCTGGAGCCGATCAACACCCGGGACATGCCGGGGTTCTTCCTCAATCGCCAGGACCAGGCCCAGGCCCTCTGCAAGGAAGTGGGTGCGGCCAACCTCAAGGTGCAGTTCGACTGCTACCACTGCCAGATCGTCGAAGGCGACCTGGCGGTAAAACTGCGGCGGGATCTGCCGGGCATCGGCCATATCCAGATCGCCGGGGTGCCGGATCGTCACGAGCCAGACCTTGGCGAGTTGAACTATCCCTACCTGTTCCAATTGATGGACGAGCTCGGCTATGACGGCTGGGTCGGTTGCGAATACCGCCCGCGTGGCGACACCTCCGCCGGCCTGCAATGGCTGCGCGACTGGCAGGCGTGCCAAGGCTCGGCGGTGTAGCCGCTGCTGCAGGTTGCGCAGGAAAAGGCATCTGGGGAACGTCGCGCAAGGCCCTGCGGGCATCGCTTTATGTAGCCGCTGCCGAAGGCTGCGAACGAGCCGTAGGCTCGCAGCGATTCCCCGGCCGCCGAGGCCCCTGCGGGCCTTCGCGCATCGCTTTATGTAGCCGCTGCCGAAGGCTGCGAACGAGCCGCAGGCTCGCAGCGATTCCGCGACCGCCGAGGCCCCTGCGGTGCCTTGCGCAGCCTGCGGCAGCGGCTACAGAGGGTACGCAGGCCACGAACGGCTTGCGATGATTCGTAGCGATAAACACAGGAGTTTTTTCATGCAGCGTCTTGTCTGCCGGGCCGCGTTCGGCCTGATTCTGTCCCTGGGTGGTATGTCCCTGGCCGTGGCCGCGAGCTTGCCGCCGGCCACCGAGGGCGATTGGGTCGCCCCGCAATTCACCTTTCACAACGGCGAACAGCTGGCCAACCTGAAACTGCACTACATCACCCTGGGCAACCCCAAGCACCCGGCGATCCTCTACCTGCACGGCACCTACCGGCCGGCCAGCGACCTGCTGAGCAAGGATTTTGGCGGTGAACTGTTCGGCCCGGGGCAGCCTCTGGACGCGAGCAAGTACTACATCATTGCCACCGACGGCATTGGTGTCGGCCAGTCGAGCAAGCCTTCCGATGGCCTGCGTGCGCGCTTTCCCCAGTACAACTACGACGACATGGTCCAGGCCCAGTACCGCTTGGTCACCGAGGGGCTGGGGATCAAGCACCTGCGGCTGATCATCGGCAATTCCATGGGCGGCATGCAGACCTGGCTCTGGGGCCAGAACTGGCCGCAGATGATGGACGCCCTGGTGCCCATGGCCTCTCAGCCCACCGAGATGGCGTCGCGCAACTGGATGATGCGCCGCCTGCTGGTGGAGTCGATCAAGCAGGATCCGGCCTGGGACAACGGCAACTATCGGGTCCAGCCGCCGTCCCTGCGCCTGGCCAACGCCCTGTTCGCCACCGGCACCAGCGGCGGCACACTGGCCTATCAGGCGCTGGCGCCGACCCGGGCCCAGGCCGACAAGCTGGTGGATGAGCGCCTCAAGGCGCCACAGAGCGCCGATGCCAACGACTTTATCTACCAGTGGCAGTCCTCGGCGGACTACAACGCCGCGCCGGGCCTGGGCCGGATCCAGGCCCCGGTGCTGGTGATCAACTCGGCGGACGATGAGCGCAACCCGCCGGAAACCGGCACCCTGCAAGCGGCGCTCAAGCAAGTGAAAGATGCTCGCCTGCTGTTGATTCCCGCCAGCGCCGAAACCCGCGGGCATGGCACCACCGGCATGGCCCGGTTCTACGCCCGCGAGCTGGGGCAGTTCATGGCCGAAACCGAGAAACCCCGCTAGCGGCCATGCACGCTCTGGGTGGCGAGGGAGCTTGCTCCCGCTGGGCGGCGCAGCCGCCCCAAACCCGGACGGCGCAACCTTTCAGGCGTTGAGGGGCATCAGGCATTGCGTCTGCTGCGCAGACGCGCGGGAGCACGCGCCGTCGCCACGGATTGCACGTGTTGGGGGTTACCGCTGACTCAGGATTGTGCCGGCAGCAGCAATTCCACCCCGTGCTTGCGAATCCCGTCCGCTGCCGCCGGGGCCAGGGCGGCGTCGCTGATGATGATGTCGAACTGCTCTAGCTCGGCGATCTTGTACATGCCGAAGGTGCCGTACTTGGAGCTGCTGGCCACCAGCACCGCCTGGGTCGCCGACTGCATCGCCACCTGCTTGACCTCGACCTTCAATGCCGAGGGCGTGGTGATGCCCCGGCGCAGGTCCCAGGAACTGGTGGAGATAAAGGCGATGTCCGTCACCACCTGACGCAGGGTGGCCACCGCCAGCCCGCCGACACAGGAATGGTTGGAGTGATCCAACTGGCCACCGGTGTGAATCACCGTGACTTGGGGCGCCTCCATCAAGGCCTGGGCCACGCCGAAATCGTTGGTGATCACGGTCATCCCCGACAGCGCCTTGATGTAGGGCACGATCTCCAGGGTGCTGGTGCCGGCGTCCAGGTAGACCGTCATGTCCGCGTGCAACAGGCCCGCCGCGAGCTTGGCCATGGCCTGCTTCTGCGGCAGTTCCACCACCGCCTTGGACTGGTGGCTGGGCTCGCTGTGCAACTGGCTGGCGATGCGCACGCCGCCGGTCACTGAGTGGGCGCGGCCTTCCTGTTCCAGCAGGGCGATATCCCGGCGCACGGTCATGTGCGAGCAGTCGAACATCTCCATCAACTGATGCACGCTGAGCACCTGATGCTTGCGCAACTGGCGCAGGATCTGCTCGCGGCGCTGCTCGGGAATCATCGGCGCGCCGCTGTCGCTGGCAAGGTCCTTGGGGGTAGGCATTGAAGCTCCGGTTTGGCGGGTCGGCAAAGGCAGAAATCGGCACGCCATAGTAGCGAATGTAGCTGCCGTGGACGAGATTTAGTGCCGTGTGCGCGTCAGAAAACGCTTCGCAGAATCAGCGAGCCAGTTCGTTACGGGTCAGGGGCAGAACGGGCAATACAGATTGTCGAGAAAGTCCTGGCTGTCGATGTTGTCGTCAAGCACCTGCACCACCACCGGGCCATGGTGTTTGCATTGCAGGACCTGCCCGGCGCCGCTGCGGCTGGGGGGCTGGTCGCTGAATTCATGGCTGCCGCACCAGGGGCATTTGCGCACGCTGGCCTCGCTCTGGCCGAGTATCGCCAGGTGCCAGCCGCAGCCGGCGCAATGGAGGCGATGCAGCGGGCGGGCAGGGGTAAAGGTCGGCATGGAACATTCCTTGGCGCGGGGCTCAGCCCGGCATCAGCAGTCGTTTAAGTAGGCGGGTCAGCGGTTGGCGCGCCTTGCGGTGCTTGAAGGCCCCCGGGATGTGCAGCAGGAAGCTGCGCCAGGGATAGCCGCCGGGATCGCGTTGCGCTGACTCCAGGTAGTCGTGCAGGGCCAGCGCCGACTCGCGGTTGAAGGCCCAGAGCATCTGGCCTTTGTAGGCCACGGAAAAATAGGCCTCGCTCGGCCAGTTGAGCGTGTGACGCGCTGAGTACCGGCAGTGTTCGCAGGCCAGCGAGCCCAGGTCCAGGCCGTGATCGCGATACCAGTAGGGTGAACACTGCCAGTGGCTGGCCAGGTAGCCTTCGGGCAGCGGACCCAGGCTGTGAGTCGGGTCGCCGTGCAGGCCGGGAAAGTACAGGGCGTAGTGACGGTAGTGCCCGCAGCTGTCCTGCTCTTGCCGATAGTCCAGCAGTGGATGGGCGGCGAAGAACGGCACATCGACCTTGCGCGCGATGGGCCTGGAGACGACGAAGTCGAAGCGCGCCTGGGCCCCGCATTGCGGGCAGTTGAGTGCCAGTTGATGGGGCATGGCGCTCCATTGGACAAGGCGGGTCATGGCTTGAATTCACCCACCTGTGGGGGCGTGCGATCGATATGCCAGCGCTGCATGAACGCTTGCAGGCTGCCATCGTCTTTCATCGCGTCCAGGGCCCGCTGCCAGCGGGCCACCTGGGCTGCATCGACCTTGGGCGAGAAGGCGATGTAGGCGTCCTGGTGCATCAGCGGCATTTGGTAGCGCAACTGTTCGAAGGGCAGGCCCACATTGCTGGCGAAGGTACTGACGCTCATGGTGTCGGCGACCACGTACTGCACGCGGCCGATCTGCAGCAGGCGCATCATGATTTCCGGGCTGTCGACGCCCCACAGGTTGTCCAGGCCCTGCTGCTTGAGGTAGCTGTAGACCAGCCATTTGCGCGGTACGGCGATCTGGCCCTGGGCCTGGCTCAGGTCGCTGATCGGCGGAGTGTCGCCGCTGCGGGTGTACAGCGCGGTTTCGGTGCGCATCAGCGGGCCGACCCATTGGTAGCGGGATTCACGCTCCTGGGTGCGCAGGATGGTAAACACCGCGGTGTCGGCGTCCTCGCTGGCATCGCGCAGGGCGCGCAGCATCGGGCGTTGCTGCACCTGCACCGGGTCGCCGGTGCGTTGCGCCAGGGCTTGCACCACCTCCACTGCGAAGCCCGTCATGTGCGGGCCCTGCTGAAAGTGCAGCGGCGGGTGGTTGTCGGTCAGCATGCGCAACTCACCGGCTTGAGCGGTGAGGCTCAACAGCGGCAACAGTGCCTGCAGCATCCATTTCATGCAGTGCCCTTGGGGGATAAAAACCAGAGCTTAGTACGACTGGTTGCCGCCTGTCGCGCTAAAACTGCGGGCCTGCCGCGTGCCTTGGCGGGCCATGCCGGGGCGATTTTGTCGTCGGCAGATGGCTCTGCTGCAGGTATCCTGGCGCGGCCTTCGTTGAATGGAATCGACCCATGTTCGCCCCCCTTGTTCATCCCCTGCGAGCCAGTGGCTTGCTGCTGGCGCTGCTGGCCTGTGGCCAGGGCGCCCAGGCCAGCAGTTTCGACTGCGCCAAGGCCGCCAGTGCCAGTGAGAAGGCCATCTGCGCCGACCCCTATACCGCCGGGCTGGACAGCCGGTTGGGCAAGGCCTGGACGGCCGCCCTGGCCGAGGCCAAGGACCCCAAGGCGCTGCGCCTGGGCCAGCGTGAATGGCTCAAGCAGCGCGACCAGTGCCAGGCCGATCTGGGCTGTCTGCGCAGCCAATACCTGAGCCGGCTGACGGTGCTGCGCTATGTGAACATCCCGTTCAGCTGGCAGGGCACCTGGCAGCGGGTCTCGGTCAGCCCGTTCTACGGCGGTGAGCTGGTGATCCGGCGCAGCGGCGAGGATCGTCTGAGCTTCGACCTGTCGGACATGGGCGGCGCCAATTCCGGTGCGCTGGCGGGCAAGCTGCAGCTCAAGGACGGTGAAGCCCGCTACGGCGTCGAGGGCTGCAAGCTGCGCTTCACCCCGCGCAACGGTCTGTTGCAGGTGACCCAGGAGGGCGATGCCTATGCCTGCGGCGCCGGTTCGGGGGTGTATTACGACGGACTCTATGTGGCCTCCCGGCAAATCCTGGAGAACCAGTACGATTTGCTGTCCACCGCGCTGGTGCGTACCGAGGCAGAAGACCAGCGAGCCCGCAAGCTGCTGCAACAGGATTACCAGACCCTGCTCGACAGCGGCTCGGTGTTCTCCCAGGACACCTCGGCCGAGCTTCCGGGCGCCGAGGTCACCGATATGTGGCTGCAGGGGCTGGCTACCACCCATGCGGCGATTTTCGTGCGCGGTGCCCAGGGTGAGTTGTGGGTCGCGCTGCTGGCAGTGGTGGGCCCCGCCGATGAAGTGCGGGTGCGCTACTACACCACCGAGCCTGCGTGGAAGCAGCGCCTGCCGGACGTGGTACAGCGCTGGTACGAGGCGCGCAGCCAGGGCCAGCAACTGCCGCTGGACAGGATGCCCTGAAGCACAGGCCGGCCGGACTTCATCATCTGTTGATGAACGTGGCTGCAGAAATTTCGCCGAGTGGATGCACAAGCCTGCCGGTGCAGCTGCTAGAGTCTCGGCCCTGGCCGCCTGGATGTCGCCCCGAGGGTGCCGGCACGGGGGCGCCAAGCCTCGGCCTGCCGGGCAAATTCCATCAGTTGGTGACGCGAAGCCATTGTGAGCGTCTACGACCTTAGCAAGTGACACTGCCGCCGCCGTTACCGGCGCCTGGCACATTGAAATTGGGAGATTGTGAATGGTCATCAAACCCCGCGTTCGCGGCTTTATCTGTGTGACGACCCATCCGGTGGGTTGCGAAGCCAACGTCAAGCAGCAGATCGATTACGTCACCCAGCAGGGCGCCATCGACGCAGGGCCGAAGAACGTACTGGTACTCGGCGCCTCCACCGGCTACGGCCTGGCCGCGCGGATCACCGCCGCCTTTGGCTGCGGTGCCAACACCCTGGGCGTGTTCTTCGAGCGCGGCAGCGTTGACGGCAAGCTGGGCACCGCCGGCTGGTACAACACCGCGGCGTTCCACAAGTTCGCCGAAGAAAAGGGCCTGTACGCCAAGAGCATCAACGGTGACGCCTTCTCCGACGCGGTCAAGGCCGAAACCATCGAAACCATCAAGCGCGACCTGGGCAAGATCGACCTGGTGGTCTACAGCCTGGCCGCCCCGCGCCGCACCCACCCCAAGACCGGTGAAGTGCTGAGCTCGACCCTCAAGCCCCTGGGCAAGTCCGTGACCCTGCGCGGTGTCGACACCGACAAGGAAATCGTCAAGGAAACCACCCTGCAACCGGCGACCCAGGAAGAGATCGACGGCACCGTGGCGGTGATGGGCGGCGAAGACTGGCAGATGTGGATCGACGCCCTGCACGACGCCGGTGTCCTGGCCGAAGGCGCGAAAACCACCGCCTTTACCTACCTGGGCGAGAAGCTGACCCACGACATCTACTGGAACGGTTCGATTGGCGAAGCCAAGAAGGACCTGGACCAGAAAGTCATCGGCATGCGCCAGCAACTGGCCGACCTGGGCGGCGACGCTCGGGTGTCGGTGCTCAAGGCCGTGGTCACCCAGGCCAGCTCGGCGATCCCGATCATGCCGCTGTACCTGTCGCTGCTGTTCAAGGTGATGAAGGAGCAGGGCAGCCACGAAGGTTGCATCGAGCAGGTCTACGGCCTGTACAAGGACAGCCTGTACAACAGCGAGCCGGTGATCGACCAGGAAGGCCGCCTGCGTGCCGACTACAAGGAACTGCAACCCGAAGTCCAGGATCGGGTCAAGCAGCTGTGGGACCAGGTCACCAGCGAGAACCTCTACGAAATGACCGATTTCGTCGGTTACAAGCATGAGTTCCTGCGCCTGTTCGGTTTCGAGATCGAAGGGGTCGACTACGAAGCCGACGTCGATCCGGACGTGAAGATCAGCAACCTGATCCAGCTGTAATCCGCTCGTAGCATCAGCCAGCGCCCCTCCCTCGTGAGGGGCGTTGTCGTTTGCATCCCCCTGTTTCCCGTAGGAGCCAGCTTGCTGGCGAAGAGGCCCGCAGGTCTTGTGCTGGTCTTGGAGACGCCTTCGCTGGCAAGCCAGCGGCCGCTGCGGTTCGCGCCGCCAGCCTGATCAGTCCGGGCGCTTGATCAAGGGTGGGAGCGAGCTTGCTCGCGATGGTGGTCAACGAAAACGCCGCGTTCACGGGGGCAACGCGGCGTTCTTGAGTGCATCGCGAGCAAGCTCGCTCCTGCGTTACTTGGTGGTTGCAAAAAAAGCGCGGCGGTGGGCAATTGCGCAAGATCGTTCAAGTCAGGCGCCGTACCAGCTGGCACAGTCAGCGTCCGTCATCTGTGTGCAGGGTGTTATGTCCAGCGTTCTTCTGCCCCGCGCCGCGTTTATCCGCGGTGCCATTGCCATCATGCCGCTGTCCCTGGCCACCGCGCCCTGGGGGCTGCTGGCCGGTTCCATGGCCATCGAGGCCAATCTCACGCCGCTGCAGGGCCAGGGGCTGTCGAGCATCGTCTTCGCCGGTGCCGCGCAACTGGTGGCCATCGGCATGCTCAAGGGCGGGGCGGGGATCTTCTCGATCCTGTTGACCACGCTGCTGCTGACCTCCCAGCACCTGCTCTACGGCATGAGCATGCGCTCGGTGATCTCGCCCTTGCCCGGGCGCTGGCGGGTGGGCCTGGGCTTTCTGCTCACCGACGAGCTGTTCGCCTTGACCAGCGCCCACGACAAGCAGCAGTTCGACCGCTGGTACGCCCTGGGCGTGGGCCTGACCTTCTACGTGGCCTGGAACCTGTTCACCCTGCTGGGCATCGTGCTGGGCAAGAGCATTCCCGGCCTGGAACACCTGGGCCTGGATTTTTCCATCGCCGCCACCTTCATCGCCCTGATCACGCCGCTGGTGCGCAATGTGCCCACCGTGGTCTGTGTCGCGGTGTCGCTGTTCTGCTCGGTGCTGTTCAGCTACTGGCACTGGGGCTCGGCCCTGGTGCTGTCGGGGCTGGCGGGGATGAGTGCGGGTTTTGTCTGCAACAAGCTGTATCGGGGGCGCGCATGATGGTCTGGGCAGTGATTTTCGGCATGGGCCTGCTGGTCTTTCTCAATCGCTACGTGTTTCTCGAACCGCGCCTGCCGCTGCGCCTGAGCAGCAACGCGCGGCAGTTCCTCGGTTTTGCCGTGCCGGGCATGCTCACGGCGATCTGCGGGCCGATCGTGTTCATGCCCGATCAGCAGTTGAACCTGCACTGGGACAATCCCTACCTTTCGAGCTCCCTGGTGGCCATCGTGCTGGTGATCTACACCCGCAATACCCTGGTCAGCATGCTGCTGAGCATGGGGTTCTTTTTCCTTCTGCGCTGGTGGCTCTGAGGCAGGATTGCGGTAGCCTGTGCAGCTTTTGGCACAGGCCGACCTTCAACCGCAACGGATGCATCGGATGAGCAACTTCCCCCACGATATCGACCTGGACGCGTTCTGGGACCACGACAGCAGCCGCAAGATCAACCAGCCACCGGCGAGCGCCGCCCTGATCGCCGAGCTGCAAGCCCAGCTGGGCTATCGGCTGCCGCCGTCCTATGTGGCGTTCATGCAGCGTTACAACGGTGGCTGCCCGCACCTGTGCTGTTGCCCCACGGAGCAGGGCACCTCCTGGGCCGAGGACCACTGCGCGATCGACAGTTTCCTGAGCATCGGTCGCGACAGCCGCTACTCCCTGGGCGGCGACCTGGGCAGCCGCTTCATGATCGAGGAGTGGGGCTACCCGGACCTGGGGGTGTACATCTGCAATTGCCCCTCCGCAGGGCATGACATGATCGCGTTGGACTACCGCGAGTGCGGCCCCGAGGGGGAACCCCGGGTGGTGCACGTGGACCAGGAGGGCGACTACGAGGTGACTGTCCTGGCGCCGAACTTCGAGGCCTTTGTCCGCAGTCTGGTGTCCTGGGAGGTGTATGACACCTCCGAGCAGGATTACCTCGACGACCTGGACACGGTCGCCAGCGCTCCGTTCTCGCCGCTGCTGCAGGAGCTGCTTGAACACTGCCCGGACGTGCCTGACCTGGGGCCGCTGATCCGCCAGATCGCCCTGCGCATCGTCCAGGACAAACGCTACTTTGCGTTGCACGCCGACCCGCTGTCGCACCTGCTGTACGACCTGCAGTTCTGGCTGTACCAGAACCGCTACCCGGTCCCCAGCCAAGAGGCCTACCTGGAGGTCTATCAGGACATGATCGCCTTCGCCAAGGGCTTCAGCACCGGCGGCTACGCCCCGGATTTCATCCGCGACTGGTTCCGCGCGCGGCTGGCGGACGGTCATCTGCACCAGGTGGCGGGCGGGTTCGCCCTGACCCCGGCCTACCGGGTGCAGTTGCTGGAACAATTGTCGGGGTTTCGCCCCGCCGGCCTACACACTCAGGAGCAGCCATGAGCGAGGAAACCATCCGCATCACCGCCGAGAAGACCCTCTCCGACAACTGGTACGTGCTGAAGAAATACAGCTTCGAACTGCGCCGCCGCGACGGCAGCTGGCAGGCCCAGGAGCGTGAGGTCTACGACCGCGGCAATGGTGCGACGATCCTGCTGTACAACCTGGAACGGCGCACGGTGCTGCTGACCCGGCAGTTCCGCATGCCGGCCTTCGTCAACGACCACAGCGGTTACCTGATCGAGACGGCCGCCGGGCTGCTGGACAACGCCAGCCCGGAAGTGCGCATCCGCCAGGAAGCGCAAGAGGAAACCGGTTGCCGGGTGGGCGAGGTGCAGAAGGTCTTCGACGCGTTCATGAGTCCGGGCTCGGTGACCGAACGGGTGCATTTCTTCATCGGCCATTACCAGGCCGAAGACCGCATCGATGAGGGCGGCGGGCTGGAGCACGAAGGCGAGGACATCGAAGTCCTGGAGCTGGATATCGACCAGGCCCTGGACATGATCAAGAGCGGCGAGATCGCCGACGGCAAGACCATCATGCTCCTGCAGTACCTGCAGTTGCATGTGCTCAAGCCTCGCAGCCTGACGGTGCTGGTGGCCGGCCCCTACCGTTCCGGCACCGGCGACGATCCGCTGTTGCTGGCGCGCAATGTCGAGGCCATGGAGCAGTGCGCCGCCCAGGTGCTGGAGGCCGGGCATTTCCCGCTCTTGGGGGAGTGGGTGGCCTTGCCCATGACCCGTCTGGCCGGGTCCCGGGCGGTGGGCGATGAGGTCTACAACCAGCGCTTCCACGCCTATGCCGAGCGCCTGCTGCAGCGCTGTGACGCGCTGCTGCGCATCGGCGGTGCCTCGGCCGGCTGCGACGCCATGGTGCAGATCGCCCAGAGGCTGGGCCTGAGCATCTATCACCAGGTGCAGCAGCTGCCCAAAGTGACTCCCCGCCCAGGCCGGGACTGACCCCGGTCGCCTCTGGTCGGACGCCGCCGGCCCGTTGCCCGGTCGCCGGCGTCCTGCCCTGACCCCATCGCCATGGCTGCACGGCTTTCGCCCCCGGCGTTTCTTCAGGCCCGGGGGGGAAATACTGTCTATCGTCTAATAGGCAAGCAGGAGCTTCATCTCGGGCCGCGTGAGCTTGGAGCACACCGGTCGGTTTTTCGCTATGGCGCTTGGAGCACTATGGAAAACCTAGGTCTTGATCTGACGCCGGTGCGCAGCATCTCGAATCAGGCGCTGGCCCGCGCCACCTTGCTCGGATGCTCGGGATTGCTGTTGGCGCTGTTCCTCTTCACCGGCGTGTTGCTGGTGTACATCGCCCTCGACCAGAACCTGGCTGCCGAGCAGCACAACCGCCTGGAAATCGAAAAGGCCCTGCAATCGCTGAAAAACCATGCCCGTAGCACCGTCAAGGACTATGCGCAGTGGGGCGATGCCTATCAGCACCTGCACCTGAAGGTCGATCCGGACTGGGCCTACACCCGGCACAACTTCGGTTCGTCCCTGTACCGCGACCTGGGTTTTGACGGGGTGTTCGTCATCGACCCGGCCGATCGCACGGCCTACGCGATGGTGTCCGGTCGCCTGGAGGCGATGGAGGCCCGGGACTGGTTCGGCGATGCGCTGCAACCCTGGCTGGCGCAGGTGCGCCAGGCGCCCGATGGCAAGGTCTTCAGCCGTTATCACGCGATCGGCGGGACACCGGCGCTGGTGTTCACCAGCGTGCTGAGCCCGGGCAACGATCCGCAAGTGCCGGTCGATGACGGCCCGCAGTCGGTGCTGGTGTTCGTGGTGTGGCTGGACCCGAGCCGTTTGCTGGTGCTGGGCCGTGAGGCGGGCATCGAGCGCTTGCAGCGGGTCGACGCCGGGGCGCCGAGCCCGCAGCCGACCCTGAGCCTGCCCGACGGTGCCGGAACCCTGCACTGGCAGCCGACGCGACCGGGGCACCAGTTGCTGGTGCTGGTGATCCCGCTGTTGCTGCTGGCCGGACTGCTGGTGGGCCTGATGGCAATCCTGCTGCTGCGGCGCTCTGCGGTGGCGGCGCGGCTCATCGATGATCAGGTCCAGGCCCTGCGCAGCAGTCGGGGCGCGCTGGAGGCCAGCGAGGAGCGTTTTCGCGATGTTGCCGAAGCGGCTTCCGACTGGATCTGGGAAGTGGATCCGCAGTTGCGCTTCACCTACCTGTCCGAGCGCTTCGAGGCGGTTACCGGCCTGTCCCGGGAGGCGGCCCTGGGGCGGCCGATGCATGAGCTGCTGAGCGCCGAGCAGGGATCGCTGCGCCACTGGCTGAGCGCCTCGCAGCGGCGTTCCCAGAGCCTGCTGCAATGCGCCTACCTGGACGGTCAGCGCCGGCCGCGGATCTGCCGCCTCTCGGTACGGGCCATGGACGGCGGCGGTTACCGTGGCACCGCCAGCGATATCACCGAGGAGGTCGCGGCCCGGCGGCGCATCGAATACCTGTCCCAGCACGATGCACTCACCGGCCTGGCCAATCGCATGCGCATGCGCGAATACCTTGAAGATCGGCTGTCGGCCCTGCGGGTGCTGCGCGAGCCACTGTTG
The DNA here is from genome assembly GCF_001547895.1 of Pseudomonas sp. Os17. Lineage (NCBI taxonomy): Bacteria > Pseudomonadati > Pseudomonadota > Gammaproteobacteria > Pseudomonadales > Pseudomonadaceae > Pseudomonas > Pseudomonas sp. Os17. The sequence continues at coordinate 2,981,915 of NZ_AP014627.1, forward strand.
ATGCTCAGCGTCGACCTCGACCGCTTCAAGCCAGTGAACGATCTGCTGGGGCATGCCGCCGGCGACCAGGTGCTGCACGAGGTGTCCCAGCGCCTGTCCCACTGCCTGCGCAGCGAGGACCTGGTGGCCCGGGTCGGTGGCGACGAGTTCGTGCTGGTGGTGCCCGGGCAGATGGCCCAGTCGGAAATCGACGGCCTGTGCCGGCGCTTGATCCAGCGTATCGAGGAGCCGTTCTACATTGGCGAGCATGAAGTCTTCATCAGCGCCAGCATCGGAGTCGCCCGGGCCCCGGCCGATGCCAGCCAGGCCGAAGAACTGCTGCGCTTTGCCGACATGGCCCTGTACGAGGCCAAGGCGGCGGGGCGCAGCACCTGGCGTTTCTACGCCGCCGACATGAATGCGCGGATCATCGAGCGCCGCGGCCTGGAGCGCGACCTGCGTCACGCCATCGACCAGGACCAGTTGAGCCTGCAGTTCCTGCCGCGCTATCGGCTGGGCGACGGCCAATGGCAGGGCGCCGAGGTGCTGGTGCGCTGGCAGCACCCACAGCGCGGGCTGCTGGGGCCCGAGGTGTTCATGCCCATCGCCGAGGACACCGGACTGATCCTGCCGCTGAGCAACTGGGTGCTGCAGGCGGCCTGCCGCGCGGCCCGGGCCTGGCCCGAACACCTGCAGCTGGCGGTGCATCTGTCGGCCTGTGAGTTCCAGCGCGGCCAGCTGGTGGCCAGGATCCGCTCGGTGCTCGCTCAGAGCGGGCTGGCTCCCTCGCGTCTGCTGCTGGAGGTGGCCGACAAGGCGCTGCTGGACGACGGGCGCCCGGTGCAGGACATCATGGGCGGGCTCAAGGCCCTCGGGGTGCAGCTGGTGCTGGACGATTTCGGCAGCGGCTGTTCGGCGTTGCAGGACCTGCGGACCTATCCCCTGGACGGCCTGAAGATCGACAGCGGTCTGGTGGCCGGTCTGGGTCGCAGTCCGGCCGGCCGTTCGATCGTCCAGGCGATCGTCGACCTGGGGCATGCCCTGAGCCTGAAAGTGCTGGCCGAAGGGGTGGATACCCCGGAGCAGTTTGCCGCGTTGCGGGACATTCGCTGCGATGAGGTTCAGGGGCGGTACCTGAGCCCGCCCCTGGACGGCGACGCCCTGTTGCACCTCTGCGCCCAAGCGCCCCGGGCCGGAAGCTCGATGAGCTGAGGGCAAGGGTTGCGGGTGTTTGGCCGGGGAGGGGCGCGGTGCTTCAGTGCGCTTGCTCGGTCGCTGTCCGGGGCGCCTGGCGGATCGGCAGCTCCACGCGAAAGGTGCTGCCGACCCCCGGTTGGCTGCGGACGCTGATCTGCCCGCCGTGCTTCTTGACGATCCCGTAGGACAGCGACAGGCCCAGGCCGGTGCCCTTGCCCACCGGCTTGGTGGTGAAGAAGGGGTCGAAAATCTTCTGCAGGTGCTGTGCATCGATGCCGCAGCCAGTGTCGCTCACCTCCAGCCAGACATGCTCGCCGTCCACCCCGTTGCGCAGGGTGATGGTGCCGCGCTCCGGCCCGATGGCCTGGGCGGCGTTGACCACCAGGTTCATCACCACCTGATTGAGCTGGGAGGGCAGGCACTCGATCTGCGGCAGCTCGTGGTAGTCCTTGACCAGGTCGGCCTTGTACTTGATCTCGTTGGCGACGATGTTCAGGGTCGAGTCGATGCCCTGTTGCAGGTCCGCCAGTTGCCATTGCTGATCGCTGTCGACCCGGGAGAAGTTCTTCAGGTCCTTGACGATCTGCTCGACCCGGCCGATGCCTTCCTTGGATTCCTTGATCAAGAGCGGGATGTCCTCCTGGAGAAAGTCCAGGTCGATGCTTTCGCGCAGGCTTTGCAGGTGCTCGCGCACTTGCGGTGCGGTGATGGCTTCTTCGCTCTGGCGGTAGGCGCTGAGCATCTGGCCGATCTGTTGCAGGTAGCCGGCCAGGCTGCCGAGGTTGGAGGCGACGAAGCCGATGGGGTTGTTGATCTCGTGGGCCACGCCCGCGGCCAGTTGCCCGAGGGAGGCGAGCTTTTCCGACTGCACCAGCTGGTTCTCCAGTTGCTTGCGCTCGTCGATCTCCTGTTGCAGGGCGGTTCCGGCACGTTCCAGGTCCGCGGTACGCCGGGCCACCAGGTTCTCCAGGTGATGCATCTGCAGCAGGGCACGGGCGGTCATCTCCCACTTGCTGGTGAGGGTGCTGGCCATCTGCTGGACTTCGATATTGTCGAAGGGCTTCTTCAGGATCAGCAGGCGGTTGTGGCCCTGCAGACGCTCCAGCAGGTCTTCCCAGGAATAGTCGGAGTAGGCGGTGCACACCACCACCTGCAGGCGCGGGTCCTCCTGCCACAGCCGTTCGATGGTCTGCACCCCGTCCCAGCCCTGGGGCATGCGCATGTCGACGAACGCCAGGGCATAGGGGCGCTGCTGCGCCAGGGCCTGGGTGACCTTGTTCAGGCCTTCCTCGCCGCCGTAGGCCGAGTCCAGTTCGAAGGGCTGCTGGCGGGTGCGGGTCGGGGCGCCGAACAACTGCGCCTCCAGATCGTCGAGGCCAGCGTCCTGGCTCTGCGGCATGAGGATCTTGCGAAAGTCTTCGTGGATCGCGGGGGTGTCGTCGATCAGCAGAATCCGGCGGTTGATCAATGAGTCCATGTGGGGTTCTCGGCGTCGATCAGCGGGATGTCAAGAGTGAAGGTGGCGCCCAGTCCCGGCCCGTCGCTGTGCACGCTGAGCTGGCCGTCCATCTCCATGGCGGCCAGGGCGCAACTGTGCAGGCCAAAGCCGTGGCCCTCCTTGCGGGTGGTGAAGCCGTGGGCAAAGATCCGCGTGAGGTTTTCGGCGGCGATGCCTTCGCCCTGGTCCTGAACCTGGATGCGCAGGGTCCGGCCCTCCAGCACCCGGGCGCGAATGGTCAGGGTGCGGGACTGCTCGTCGAGGTCGGACATGGCGTATTTGGCATTGCTGATCAGGTTGATCAGGATCAGCAGCATGCGGTGCTTGTCGCCCATCACCGCGGGCACTTCGGCGTAGTCCTTGACCACCGTGACCTGGTGCCGGACCAGGGCCCCGGCGTTCATGCGCAGGGCGTCGTCGATCAGTTCGTTGACCCGCAGGGGTTCGATCAGCCGTGAGGCGCCGGCATAGGACTGCTGGGTGGCGACGATCTCCTTGATGTGATCGATACTGCGCCCGAGCTGGGCCAGCTCGTCGCTCATGCCCTGTTGCTCGCTGGCGATGGCCGCGACCAGTTGGTTGAGGTAGCCGGGGAGCAGCTTGCCCTTTTCGTCTTCAGTGAAGAACTGCCCCAGGTCGTCCTGGTGCTGGTTGATCAGCTGCATCGCCTTGCCCAGGCCCTGAGCCTTGCTGGAGCGCAGGGTACGGCTCAGCAGTTCGCTGGAGATGTTCACGCTGTTGAGCACGTTGCCGACGTTGTGCAGCACATTGGTGGCGATTTCCGCCATGCCCGCCTGGCGCGCGGCGTGCAGCAGTTCGCTCTGGGCTTCCTTGAGCTCGTGGGTGCGTTCCTCGACCCGTTGCTCCAGGTGTTCGTTGGCGCTCTGCAGGGCGGTGTTGACCCGGCGGATCACCCCGTAGCTGCGCACCAGATGGATCACCAGATAGAGGATCAACAGCACCAGCAGCGTCGAAAACAGCAGCAGGTACTGATGGGCCTTCTGGTCCTGCAGGTCGGCCTGGAGCTGGTCGCGGTTGAGCAGGGCGTTGATCTCGTCCAGGCGCTGGGCCACCGGGATCGAGGTGATTTTCTCCAGCAGTTGGTTGACCACTGGCTGTTCGCGCAGGATCACCGAGACGTGGTTGCTGAGGATGGCCACCGGTTCGTGCATGGCCTCGGGCAGGCGCTCCTTGTTCACCTCCAGCTTGTTCAGCCCCACCAGAATGTCGGCGGCCTTGTCGTCGCTGGATACCTGGGCGAACTCCAGGCTGCTGAGCAGCAGGTCGTAGGTGTCGATGGCGATGCTCTGCTGCGACAGGCGCTGGCTGTCATCCAGCCCGGCCAGGCGGCTCTGGATGTCGTCCTCGGCGGTGGGCAGGAAGGCCAGGGAGTTGCGCAGCACCGAGTTGTGGGACTTGAAGCGCTCCACCAGGTCGGCCTTTTCCTTGAACGCGGCGAGGAAGGCCTGATGACTGGCCTGCCACGCCTCGGGGTCGATGTGCTCCTGCTGCGACACCTGATCGAAGCGACTCCACAGCTGATTGATCTGCTGCACCGGCAGCACCAGTGGATCGTAGTCATGGGTGATGGCGATGCGGGCCTTGAGCACCTCGGTTTCCCACTGGGCATTCAGTTGCTTGATGTGACCGATCAGGTCCCGGGACAGGGTGTAGTTCGCCGTCTGGCCGATGACCGTCTTCACGTAGAGGAACGCCAGCGCCAGGACCAGGCCCAGGATCAGCAGGGTGAACAGGGTGACGGGCAGGCGGGGCAGCTTCATAGGGGCTTGTCCTGCCATTGCCCGGTCAGGGTCTTGAGAAACTTGACGATCAGGCCGGTGTCCTGGGGGCTTGGGGTCCGGCCCAGCTGGTACTTGAACATCACCTCGACCGCCTGTTCCAGGGTCTGCGCCGAGCCATCGTGGAAGTAGGGCCCGGTGACCGCCACATTGCGCAGGCTCGGCACCTTGAAGACGTTGCGGTCCTGCTCGTCGCCGGTGATCAGGAAGCGGCCCAGGTCGGCCTGGGTGGGGTTGCCCCGGGCGGCGAAGTAGTCGCCCATCACGCCGAATTTCTGCAGCATGTTGCCGCCGATGTTGACCCCTTGATGACAGGCGATGCAGCCGTAGTCCTTGAAGCGCTGGTAGCCGTATTTCTCGTCCAGGCTGAGGATCTCGGTGTTGCCTTGCAGGTACTGGTCGAAGCGCGAGCCGCTGCTGAGCAGGGTGCGTTCGTAGCTGGCCAGGGCGTCCTGCACGTTGGCCGCGGTCAGCGCATCCGGGTACAGCTCGGCGAAGCGCTGGCGGTAGTCGGGGTCGTCACTCAGGGTGCGGAGCAGGTCGGGCCAGTTGTTGCCCATCTCGATCGGGCTTTGCACCACCTGGTCGATCTGCGCTTCGAGGCTGTCGGCGCGGGCGTCCCAGAACTGCCGAAAGTTCAGCGCGGCGTTGAATACGCTGGGAGCGTTGACCAGGGTCGGTTGGCCCTTGATGCCCAGGGACTTGGCCTGAGTGTCGGCGCCGCCGTGGTCCAGCCGGTGACAGCTGGCGCAGGAGCGGCTGTGGTCCTGGGACAGGCGCGGCTCGTTGAACAGCCGGCGCCCCAGTTCCACCCGCCCCGGGTCGAGGTCGGGGGCCGCGGGCAGGGGTTTGAGCGGTTCGTCCAGGGGCGCCGGGACGGCGGGCAGGGCGATGCCGAGCAGCAACCAGAGCGCCACGCCCAGGTGGCGCCGCCGCGGCCGGCCCGCAGGTGCTGCGCGGTTCATGGCTGGCCCTGCCCGGCGGGTGCGGCCCGCCCTTGCAGGAACCGGGCGAAGTCTGCCGCCGGCAGGGCCTTGCTGAAGTAGTAGCCCTGGCCTTCCTCACAGCCTTGCTGGGTCAGGAAGGCCAGCTGCTGCGCCGTCTCCACCCCTTCGGCAATCACGTTCAGGTTGAGGTTGCGCCCCAGCTGGATGATGGCGCTGACCAGGGTCGCATCCTTGGGGTCGTGGCTCAGGCCGTGGACGAAGGACTGGTCGATCTTCAGCACGTCCAGCGGAAACTTGCGCAGGTAGCTGAGGCTGGAGTAACCGGTGCCGAAGTCGTCCACCGCCAGGCGCACCCCCAGGGTCTTGATGGCCAGCAGGGTGACCAGGGTTGCCTCGACGTTCTGCATCAGCACCCCTTCGGTGATTTCCAGCTCCAGCAGGGTCGGGTCCAGGCCGCTGTCCTGCAGAGCGCTCTGCAACTGGGCGAGCAACTGCGGCTGGCGGAAATCGCTGGGCGACAGATTGACCGACAGGCGGATCGGTGCGAGCCCGGCCTGTTGCCAGGCGCGGGACTGGCGGGTGGCCTCGCCCAGCACCCACCGACTGACGGCGTTGATCAGGCCGCTGTCCTCGGCCACCGGGATGAACTGGGCCGGGCTGACCCAGCCCCGTTGCGGGCTGAACCAGCGGATCAGCGCTTCGGCCCCCACCACCTGGCCCGAGGCCAGGTGGATTTTTGGCTGGTAGTGCAAAACAAACTCCCGATGCTCCAGGGCCTGGCGAATGCCCGACTCCAGGTGTTGCTGTTCCCGGGCCCGATGGGTCATGTCCTCGGTAAAGAAACCGTAGCGGCCCGGTGCCTGGTCCTTGCTGTTGCGCATGGCCATCTCGGCCTTCTTGATCAGGGTCAGGGCGTCCTGGCCATCCTCGGGATACAGGCTGATCCCCAGGCTGGCGGTGACCTGCAGTTCGTGCCCGGCGATGTCGTGCACCTGGTTCACCGTGGCCAGGAGTTTTTGCGCGACGCTGCGCACCTGGGGCGGCGGCTGCTGGTCATGCACCAGCACCACGAACTCGTCGGAGCCGTAGCGGAAGACCGAGTCCGACTCGCGCATGCTTTGCTGCAGGCCCTGGGCGATACGCTTGAGCAGTTCATCGCCGGCCGGGTAGCCCAGGGCCTGGTTGATCCGCTTGAAACGGTCCAGGCCCAGGAACAGCACCGCCAGCTGTTGCCCATAGCGCCGGGCCCGGGCCATGGCCTGGCTCAGGCGGTCGCCCAGCAGGGTGCTGGAGGGCAGCCCGGTGAGCGCATCGTAGTGCAGCAGGTGCGAGACCTTGAGCAGTTCGGCGACCCGCTCCTCGATGGTCCGCTGCAGGTCGTCGAGCTTGTTCCGTGCGTCCTGGGCCATCTGCCATTTCCAGGTCAGGGCGCTGGCCATCTGGCGGATTTCCAGGCTGTCGAAGGGCTTTTTCAGAATCAGCAGGCGATCGCCGAAGTCCAGGCGCTCGGCCAGGGCCTCCCAGGAGTAGTCGGAGTAGGCGGTGCACAGGGCGATCTGCAGCTCGGGGTCGGCCAGCCACAGCTGTTCGATGGTTTGCAGGCCGTCCCAGCCCGGCGGCATGCGCATGTCGATGAAGGCCATGGCATAAGGCGTGCCCTGGGCCAGTGCCGCCTCGACCCTGGCCAGGGCTTCGCGGCCCTGGAATGCCGAGTCCAGGCTGAAGGTCGGCGCGGGGCCAGGCGCGGCTTGACCGAACAGTTGCTCCTCAAGCGGGCCCAGGTCCGGTGCCTGCCGCGGGGCGAGGATCTTGTAGAAGTCTTCGTGGATCTCCGGGCTGTCATCGACGATCAGCACTCGCCGATTGACCCGCGCAGAGGGCGGGCCCGGAGTGTCTTGCGCTGTTGTCTGCGGGTCGCAGCCAGTATCCATAGACCGTCCCTAGTGCCCTGAGCCTGCGTTCAACGCTGTGAGCATAGTCACTGTGTTCTGCACCTGCGGAGGTTTTTTTAACGTTGGGCCAGAGCGCAAAAGCAAAATATGACTAGGATTGCCAAGGCAATCGAGCAACTGGCCGGTGGCCTGTCAGGGGTGTCCGGCCAATCCAAGGGATCACCGGGAGATGCATCACATGGAAGAGCCGCAGTCCGTCGAACCTGGCCGGCGTCCCTGCCTGTTGCTGGTGGATGACGAAGAATCGATTCTCAACAGCCTGCGGCGCCTGCTGCGCGGCCAACCTTATGACGTGCTACTGGCCGACAGCGGCGCCAGGGCCCTGGAGATGCTCGCCGAGCGTCCGGTTGACCTGGTGATGAGCGACGCGCGCATGCCCAACATGGACGGCGCCACCTTGCTGGCCCGGGTGCGCGAGAGCTATCCGGGCACCCGGCGCATTCTGCTGACCGGCTACGCCGACGTGAGCACCATCATAAAGGCGGTCAACCAGGGGCAGATCCACCAATACCTGAGCAAACCCTGGAATGACGAAGAACTGCTGCTGATCCTGCGTCAGGGGCTGGAGCACCAGCAGGCCGAACGTGAACTCAAGCGCCTGCAGCAACTGGTGCTGGAGCAGAACCGCCAGCTCAAGGCCAGCAATGCCGGGCTGGAACAGCGGGTGGCGTCACGCACCGCGGAGCTGCAGCAGACCGCCGACATGCTGGACCTGGCCTATGAGGAGCTCAAGCACAGTTACGTCACCGCCACCGAGGTGTTCTCGCTGCTGGCCAACCTGCGCCTGCCGGCGGACAAGCAGACCAACCGCAAGATCATCGAGCTGGTGCGCGCCTGCTGCACAGCCCATGGCCTGGATGAGAGCGCCAGCCGCGACCTGGCCATGGCCGCCGCCCTGTACAACATCGGCAAGCTGAGCTGGAGCGATGCCATGCTGGTCGCCCCCGCGGACCTGTTGCGCCATACCGAACAGGAGCGCTACCGGGCCTATCCCGAGCAGAGCGAGTCGGTGCTGATGGCCCTGGAGCCGATGCAGGACGCGGCACGCCTGATCCTGCATCACCAGGAACGCTGGGACGGCAGCGGTTTTCCCCGGCACCTCAAGGGCGAGGCGATTCCCTGGGGCTCGCGCCTGCTCAAGCTGGCGGTGGATTTCATCGAGTTGCAGTGCGGGCTGATCCTGGAGCGCCACATGAACAGCGACGAAGCCCTGCTGTTCATTCGCAAGTACGCCGGTCGCCTGTACGACCCCAATCTGGTGGAAAGCTTCGTCCAGGTCTGCGCGGCCTATCTGAGTGACGTGACCGTCGATGATCCAAGCGTCAGGGTCCTGGGCACCCGGGAGTTGCAGGCCGGGATGGTCCTGCGTCGCAACCTCAATGCCGACAACGGCATGTTGCTGCTCAATGCCGGCAAGGTGCTCAGCGAGCCGCTGGTGCACAAGCTGATCGCCTTCGAGGCCATGGAAGGGGCCCGCTACAGCGTCTTTGTCAGCGTGCCCGAGCAGGTCGCGGCACTGGATGTTGGTCACTGATCGCGCCTGAGCGCCTGCCTGTTGTATTGTCGCCGCCGCGCCTGGCCGGCTTTGCCGGGACAGGCGCGGCGCATGTCATGTTCCTGCAACCCCGGCATGCCAAGAAGGTGGAGCGGTGTGCCGGCGGCTCCACCCCGATGGCGGGGCCAGGACGATTCGATTCCACAAGGAGAGGTCACGATGAGAAAGTTTTTTGCCCTGATGGCGGCCCTGGTGCTGACCCTGGGGCTGGTGGGCATCAGCGACGCACGTCAGCCCAAACAGCAGCGGGACTCGGTGGCGGGGACCTTCGACTACTACCTGCTGACCCTGTCCTGGTCGCCGACTTTCTGCCTGATGCACCCGGAAAACGAGCAATGCTCGGGCAAGGGCTACGGCCTGGTCCTCCACGGCCTGTGGCCGCAGTACGCCAAGGGCGGCTGGCCCGAATCCTGTCCACCCCTGACCCCGTTGACCCCGCAAGAGCGGGCCAAGGGCCTGACCCTGTTTCCCACCGCCAAGCTGATGAACCATGAGTGGACCAAGCACGGCACCTGCAGCGGCCTGGGGGGCATGGGTTACCTGGACGCGGCGGACAGGGCCCTGGGCTCGGTCAAGATTCCCGAGGTCCTGCAGCCTTCGACCACGGTGCGCTACTTGCCTGCCACTGAAATTGCCCGGCAGTTGCGCCAGAGCAACCCGGGCATCGGGGAAAACGGCGTGGCCATTCTCTGCAGCGGTCCCGAGCTGTCCGAGGTGCGCGTGTGCCTGACCCGGGACCTGGAGTTCGGCCCGTGCGGCAAAGGGGTGAAGACCCAGTGTCGGGCCGGCGACATCCGCATCCCGCCGATCCGCTGAGAGCGCCCGCGCGCCGCAGCGATCGGCGTTTGCGGGCATCGGGATTGCCGCGCCACTGTGCCCCCCCGCCTCTGTAGGAGCCGGCTTGCCGGCGAAGAGGCCCTCGCACCTTGCATCGGGCTTGAGGACGCTTTCGCTGGCAAGCCAGCTCCTACGGGCCGCAGGCACGGCAATGCCGATGATCCGTAGGGCAAGCCCTTCAGGGCAGGCCGGCCAGCAGGTGTTGCAGGTGGGCGGCGGTGGCAGCGCTGCAATCCTGCATCGGGGCCCGCAGGTGTGGCTCGATCAGACCCTGATGGGCCAGCAGGGCCTTCACCGGCGCCGGGTTGGGTTCGGCGAACAGCGCCTGGATCAAGGGCACCAGTTGCCGGAAGCTGGCCCTGGCGGCATCCAGCTGCTGGTCCATGACCTGGCGCTGCAACTGCACGAACAACTCCGGACGAATGTGCGCCGCCGCCGCAATGGCGCCGCTGGCCCCCAGGCACAGGGCATTGAACAGTTGCAGGTCCTCGCCGCACAGCACCTCTACCGCGCCGCTGGCCAGCAGCGCCAGGGTCTTGTCCAGGCTGCCGCCACAGTCCTTGACGGCGGCGATCCGCGGATGGCGCACGATGTTGAGCAGGGTGTCCTTGTCCAGGTTGACCCCGGTGCGGTAGGGAATGTCGTAGACGATCAGCGGCACGCTGGAGGCATCGGCGACGCTGTGGAAGAAGCTTTCCAGGGCCGCCTGGGAGGGGCGGATGTAATAGGGCGCGGGCACCAGCAGGGCCGCCACCGGGCGCTTGAGGATTTCCTGCTGCAGGCTCAGCAGCGATTTCAGGTTGTTGCCCGCCAGGCCCATGATGACGCGCCCGGCGGGGGCCTGTTCGAGCACGGCGTCGAGCACCGCCAGTTGCTCGTCCTTGTCCAGGGCCGCGGCCTCGCCGGTGGTGCCGCAGACCACCAGCCCGGCCACGCCGCTTTCCAGCAGATGGGCGCTGAGTCGGCGCAGGGCGGCAAAGTCGATGGCGCCATTGTGAAAGGGCGTGACGATGGGGACCCAGATTCCTTGAAACGATGACATGCGTGTTCTCCTGAAGGTTGACCGTCGGGTCGTCGTCAGAAGAGTAGAAGGGCGGTAAGCAGGGGGGAGGTCCGTCGCGCTTGATGTCCTGTCAGCTCATCTGACGGGACACAGCGCCCCGGTCACATGAGCGACTGTTTCTTCGATTTAGAGTTGCAAGCCACCCAGGCTCCGGCCTTGGCCAGCAGGCCAATGGCGCGAGAATCGAGGGTCGGGGCTTGGGACATGGTTCGGCAGACTCTGAAATCAGGTGCACAGTTGTAAAAGCCGGCGCGGGCTTTGTCAATCCTCGAACCCGACTCGCTTGCCGGGGTGTGGCCACGCCGGGGCGAGACGGGATTGACCCTGGCTACAGGGTTTTTACCGCGCGCCCAATGAACTGCACCGGGCCGCTGGGCCTGCCTAGCGCCGAGCCTTGGCGGTCCTCCAGGGTCAATTCGAACAACTGATTGGTTTGCAGGGGCGGCAGGTGATCAAGCGGCACACGTAGCGGCTGACCGGGCTTGACCAGTCCTAGAGACACCGGGCCCTGCCAATCGTCGGCCTTGGTCCAGAACTCCAGGGCCTTGTCCGCCGGAACCTCGATGCTGCCCAGTGGAATCAACTGCAACTCCCGGGTGTCATTGGCCTGCACCACCCAACCGGGTGATTTGTCCTGAGGGGCGACCAGCACCACCAGGTAACCGGGCGGGGCAGGGGGGCGCAGCATCAGCAGGCTGGCCAACAGGACACTGGCGGCCAGGCCGGCAGCGGCCAGTCCGCGCCACAGCGCCAGGGAGTTGAAGCGCCCGGGGTTGCCGGAAGCCGAAACCGGCCCAGGTTCAGCCAGTTGCTCCAGGCTGCGTTCTATACGCCGCCAGAGCCGGGGCGACGGCGTGACGGGAGCGGCCAAAGCGGTGAGTGGATGCAGGCGTTGTTCCCAGCTGTGCACGGCGTTACGCAAGGCGGGCTCATGGGGCAGGCGCTGTTCGAGCAGGCGCCGTTGTTCGGCGTCCAGGGTGCCCAGGACATATTCACTGGCCAGGGCCTGGAGCGCGGGATCGCTGTCGTCCCGTGGCGCGATCTTCATCCCAGGCACTCCCGTAAAGCACTGAGGCTGCGTTTGATCCAGGCTTTGACCGTCCCCAGCGGGGTGGCCATCCTGGCGGCAATCTCCCCGTGTGAATAACCGTCCACATAGGCCTGCAGGAGACACTCGCGGCGTTGCGAGGGCAGTTGCCCCAGGCAATGCTCAAGACGTCCGGCATCAGCCAGCGCGGTGGCTGGCGCCGTGCTCATGGCCAGCACATCAAGGGCTTGGGGGTATTCGGGATAGGGTTCATCAATGGGCACCTCACGGCCATGGCGGCGCAGGAAATTCAGCGCCAGATGCCGGGTGATGCTGAACATCCAGCCGCGGGCACTGCCCCGTTCCGGGTCGAAACTGCTTGCCCCTTGCCAGATTCGAATGAAGGCGTCGTGCAGGATGTCTTCAGCCAGGGCCGTGTCGCGTACCAGGCGTCTGGCGACGCCAAGCAGGCGCGGCCCTTCCTCGTGATAGAGGGCCTCCAGGGCCTGGCGCTCGCCTCGGGCACAAGCGGCGATACAGCCTGCGTGGTCAAACAGGGATTCGGGTAGAGACAAGGGCGTTTACCTGCGACAGATGACAGCCACCGCCACCCTGGCGGCGCGGTGGCTGTCAGCAGCGTAGACCAGTTGCCGGTGCCGGTACTGGCATCTTGCGGGGCGAGTCAGCGGGCCGCCCAGAAGATGTAGTCCGCCTGGTATTTCACTGTTTCGCGGGTGCCCTTGTTGGCCGCGGTACAAGCACTGCCGGGGGCCACGCCGCCCTTGAGGGCCACTCGCTGAATGTAGCTGATGCCGCTCATCAGCCCCTTGCCTTCGGCCGGATTGGCCTTGACCAGTTGATAGGGCAGGTTGCCGGGGCTGGACGGTGCCACGGCGACCTGGGTCCCGGTGATCTTCGAACCGTCCTTGGCCTGCCAGGTGGCCGGTGGGCCGAAGTAGTCACCCAGCACTTTGCCGCCGCGATCGCTGAGCACCGCCTTGGGACCGACGAAGAACCACTCGGTCTCGCCCGGTGCGTTGGCCTTGTCCCGGCATTCGTAGGTGATTTCACCGGTGCCCACGGTTTCCAGGGCAACTTTGTGGCCCTCTGGCACCTTGATGCTGTCGGGCAATGCGCTCTGCGCCTGGGCGGCGGGCAGGGCGCCGAGGCAGGCGATGGTCAGGGTTGCGCTGAGGCAGAGAAGACGTTGTCTGGCGTGCATGGTGGCTCTCCATTGGGGATCGGTTCGGCAGTTTTCAGGACTGCTATGGGTACTACCCCTGAGCGACGTATCTGGATGCAGCGCCGAGAAAAAATATTCAGCGCAGCGGCATATCATCCGCTGCGGATCATCCGGTGATCCTGGGCGTTGAGCCGGTACAGCAGGCTCGGTGGCTGCCCGGGAAAATCCTCCAGCTCGCCGTCCAGGGTCATCCCCAGGCGTTCCAGGGCCCGCCTGGACGGCAGGTTGTCGGGCCGTACCAGGCCGGTGACCCGGGGCGCCAGCAGTTCGCCGAAGGCCAGTTGCAGGGCCGCCTGGGCCATCTCGTTGGCGAAACCCTGGCCCCAGGCTTGGGGGGTGAAGCGAAAGTACAGGTTCAGCCCGGCCTCCTGCCCGAAGTGCGCCCGCATGAGCCCGCCAAAGCCGATGAGCTGCTGCGGTGCGTCCAGCCGGGCGATGGCCCAGTAGCCAAAGCCGTACTGCTGCCAATGGGCAATCCAGCTGTGCAGCCGGTCGCTGGTGGCTTCGGCGCTGTCGGGGCCGCTGGGGTTGAAGCGGTGGGTCTGCGGGTCGCCGTGGATGGCGCAGGCCTGCGGCAGGTCGGCCAGGGTCGGTGGACGTAACAGCAGGCGTGTGGTGCGGGTGGTGGACGATGACATGGACGAGGCTCTTTGCATCAAGCGCAGGTGGAGCGCCAGGCGGCGGGGGGGGCCGGGCCTGTGCGGGTGGTCCCGGAGAAGGTAGGCGATCGGCGCGGACGTTGCCAATGTCGTCAAGGTGCGGTGCCGGAAGCCGCGCGCCAGCGCAGCCTGGGCAACCCGGCGCGGGTGCCGGTGCGGCGTCAGCCCGGCCAACGGTACAGGCTGGCGGGATAGCCCTGGGCGACGATCGAGGTCGGGGTTTGCCCCGCCAGCATGGCCTGCCAGAAATCCCGGGCGGGCAGGTTGGCCTCGAAGTGCATCACCTGCCAGGGCCCCTTGTGCTGCTCGAACAGCTGTTGCGCCACCTGCCGGCCGACGCCCAGGCGCCGGAACCGTCGGGCAATGAACAGGTAGCCGAGATTGTGGCGGGCATCGCTGTCGCAGCGTTGCTGGTCGACGACGGCAAAGCCCGCCAGCTCTCCCGCCACCAGGATCAGCCAGGGATGGGTGGCCGGGTGGCGCCAGTAGTCGTCCAGGGACTGCAGGGCATACAGCCCCTGGGCCGCCAGTTTGATGGGCAGCCACCGGCTCAGCTCATAGAGATAGAACTGCATGAGGTTTTCCAGGCAGGGCCAGTCGTCGCGAGCGGCCGGGCGCAGTTCGAGGTGTTCCATCAACGTTCACTCCAGCTCCGGTCGGTCCGGGGCGTTGTGGGACGCCGGCAGCGCCGGGGTCCGGGGCGTGGACAGGGTATGTGCAACTGCGTCCCATTGGCTTGAACCGTTAAAAAATGCTGGCTTGCAGGCCTATACCAAGGTAGTGGCATTGTGCTCATGGATCTTGGTCTAGGATTCTCTGGCCGGGGGAGGATATTCATCTCGGAGAATCGGGCAGAGGGACCAGCGCGATGCTCAATCACAAGCCGATCATTCTGATCGTGGACGATCAGGTCAATGACCTGCGGATACTCGGTCAGGCGCTTCAGGACCTGGGCGAGGTCTATGTCGCCACCCAGGGGAGCCAGGCCCTGGAAGTGGCCCGCCAATGCCACCCGGACATTGTCCTGCTGGACATCGAAATGCCCGACATGGATGGCTACTCGGTGTGCGAGCTGATCAAGTCCGACCCGCGGCTGTGCCAGGCCTCGGTGATCTTCGTCACCTCGCACCGCCAGACCGAGCACGAATTGCGCGCATTGCGCCTGGGCGGCGCCGATTTTCTGCAAAAACCGATCAATGTGCCCATTGCCCGGGCGCGGGTCGAAGCCCATATCAAGCTGGGCGAAGAGTCCCGGCGCCTGGCCAACTACGACCCCCTGACCCAGTTGCCCAACCGTCAATTGCTGCACGACCGCACGGAACAGGCCATTCGCCAGGCCGCCGCGGGCCAGGGGCTGGTCGGCTTGCTGTCGATCGATATCGACCACTTCAAGGTCATCAATGACACCAGCAGCCATCGCGAAGGCGACGCGGTGCTGCAGGAAATCGCCCTGCGCCTGCGCCATTGCTGCCGCCTGACCGACACCCTGAGCCGCCAGGGCGGCGATGAGTTCATGCTGTTGGTGCCCGAGCTGAACACCGTGGACGACTTGAGCGAATGCGCCGAGCGGGTCATGCAGACCATCGCCCAGCCGCTGGTGATCGGCCCGTCGCGCTATGACCTGACCGCCAGCATCGGCATCAGTGTCTATCCCGATGACAGCCTGGACGCCGAGTCCCTGCTGCAGCACGCCGACGCCGCAGCGCATCAGGCCAAGCAGGCGGGGCGCGGGCAGTACCGCTTCTTCGACCACCCGACCCATCAGCGGGTCCGTGCCCGGCATCAGTTGGAACAGGAGATGCGCACCGCGCTGGAGCAGGAGCGCTTCGAGGTGTTCTATCAGGCCAAGGTCGATCTGCGCCTGCAGCGGGTGGTCGGCGTCGAAGCCCTGCTGCGTTTGCGCGACGAGCACGGCAGGATGATCTCTCCCGCCGAGTTCATTCCCCTGGCCGAGGATTGCGGGCTGATCGTGCCCCTGGGGCGCTGGGTGTTGCGCCAGGCGTGTCGGGCGATCCGCCAATGGAACGAACAGGGGCATGCCATCAGCGTCAGCGTGAACATCTCGCCGCTGCAGTTTTCCGATCCGCAGTTTCTCGATCTGGTCAAGCAGGCGCTCGCGGAAAGCGCCATCGAACCCCGGACCCTGGAACTGGAAATCACCGAAGGGGTGCTGGCGCTGGTGGACGGCGAGCACAGCTGCGACTTGCTCAGCGACCTGAAGGCCCTGGGGGTGAGCATCGCCATCGATGATTTTGGCACTGGCTATTCCAGCCTGGCCTACCTCAAGCGCTTGCCCATCGATGTGCTGAAGATCGACCAGAGTTTCGTGCGGGACATGGTCAGCGATCCCAGTGACGCGGCGATTACCCAGGCCATCATCCAGCTGGGGCTGGCCCTGGGCCTGCAGCTGGTCGCCGAGGGCGTGGAGACCGAGGAACAGGCCCGGGCCCTGTCCGCCCAGGGCTGCCACGTGATGCAGGGTTTTCTGTACTGCCGTCCGCTGTCGTACCCCAACATGAGTGAGTACCTGGCCGCGGGCCGCCTGCCGGCGCTGCCCTGAACCCTGCCGGCCCCGACGAGGATCGCCCGTGAAGCCTGGACGCACTGTGCAAATGGGATTTGTCTACCTGGCGCTGATCAGTGTCCTGGGTAGCAGCGCCACCGCCGCGGTTTACTGGCTGGTGGCACGGGTCAACGCCCATCAGCTGGAACAGGCGGTGTCGCGGGCCGCCGAGGACGCCGCGCACCATGTGCTGGAGCGCATGACCTTGTACCAGTACGGCTTGCGCGGCGCCCGCGGGGTGATTGTCACGGCCGGTGCAGATGGCGTGAGCCGGGAGATCTTCTATCGCTATAGCCAGGGTCGGGACCTGCACAGGGAGTTTTTCGGCGCCCACGGTTTCGGCTTTGTCCGGCGTGTGCCCGAGGCGCAGGAGAGCTCGTTCCTGGCCGCGGCGCAACTCGACGGCGCGCCGGGCTTTCACCTGCAGCAATGGCAGCCCCACCACGGTGATCGTTACGTGGTGCAGTACATCGAACCGCTGGCGCCGAACCAGTCGGCCCTGGGCCTGGACCTGGCGTCGGAGCCGGTGCGCCGGGCGGCCGCGGTGGCCGCGATGCGCAGTGGCGAGCCGCGGCTGACCGGGCCCTTGTCGCTGCGCCAGGAGCCCGGCGTGGTGATGGGCTCGTTGCTGTTCCTGTTGCCGGTGTACCGCAGCGCCGAAGTGCCGCCCTCGCCGCAGGAGCGTGAGGCCCAGCTCCTTGGCTGGACCTTTGCGCCCCTGGTGATGAACCAGGTGCTCAAGGATCTGTCGTTCGATCCTGCCAGCCAGCGCCTGGTGTTGCGCGACATCACCGATGACGCCGACGCCGGCAGCTTTTTTGCCAGCTCGACCCAGCCGTTGCAGGACACGCTGGCCTTGCGGACCCGTGAGGAACAGGTGTTCGGGCGGCGCTGGGCCTTCGAGTTCAGCGTGGGGCCGGGGTTCGTCGAGCCGCTGCATCAGACCTCGTTGGCCTGGGTCCTGTGGGTCGGTGGCCTGTTGACCCTGTTTCTCGTGGTGGTGGGCACCATCATCGCCCTGGGGGTCAACCGGCAGAACCGCTTGCGCCGTGACCAGACCCGGCTCGCGGCCATCGTCGAGAGCTCCACCGACGGCATCATCGGCAAGACCCTGGAAGGGCGCGTCACCAGCTGGAACCGCGGCGCCGAAGAGATTTTCGGCTATAGCGCCGAACAGGCGCGGGGGCGCTTGATCCTGGAACTGATCGTGCCGCCGGAGCTGGCGCAGGAAGAACAGCAGATCCTGCGCAAGCTGCGCAATGGCGAACGGGTGCACAGCTTCGATACCCAACGCCTGCGTCGGGACGGCAGCCGGGTGGAGGTATCGATCAACGCTTCGCCGATTCTCAATGAGCGCGGTCAGGTCATCGGCGCCTCGAAGACGGTCCGTGACATCACCGCGCAGAAAGCCGCCGAGGCGCGGATTCTGGAGCTCAACGCCAGCCTGGAGGACCAGGTGGCGGCACGCACCGCCGAACTGGGGCAGATCAACCTGCTGCTCTCCAGCGTGCTGCGCTCGGCCTCGGAGGTGGCGATCATCGCCACCGACCGCGACGGCATCATCCGTGTGTTCAATCGCGGCGCCGAGCGCCTGTCGGGCTACCTGGCCGAGGAGCTGGTGGGGCTGCACACCCCGGAGGTGATCCACCTGCCGGAAGAGGTCCGCCAGCGCGGCATCGAACTCAGTGCCCAGCATCAGCGCCCCATCGAAGGCTTTCGCGTGTTCGTCCAGCAGTCGGAAACCGAAGGGGCGCAAACCCGCGAATGGACCATGGTGCGCAAGGACGGTTCGCACTTCGCCGCGACCCTGGTGGTCAGTGCCTTGCGTGATGAAGGCGGGCAACTGACCGGCTACCTGGGCATCGCCGTGGACATCACCGAGCGCAAGGCCGCGGAAAAGACCCTGGCTGCCGCCCGCGACCAACTGTTGATGGCCGCCGAAGTGGCCAGGCTGGGGATCTGGTCCTGGAACCTCGATGACCACTCGCTGGACTGGAACGAGCGCATGTTCGAGCTCTACGAGCAGCCGCTGGAACTGCGGGGCAACGGTTTGAACTATGAGCACTGGCTGGCCCGGGTGCACCCGGAGGACCGGGAGCTGACCCAACGCAAGCTGGAAGAGGCGGTGGCGGGCCAGGGTATCTACGATCCGATCTTTCGCGTGGTCAGTCCCAGCGGGCAGGTGCGTTTCATCCAGTCCGGGGCCTATGTGGAGCGCAACGCCGATGGCAAGGCGCTGCGGGTGACCGGGATCAACCTGGACATCACCGCCCAGCGCGAACTGCAGTCCCAGTTGCTCTACGCCAAGGAGCAGGCGGATGCCGCGAGCCAGGCCAAGTCTTCGTTCCTGGCCAACATGAGCCATGAGATCCGTACGCCGATGAACGCCGTGCTGGGCATGCTGCAACTGCTGCAGCTGGCCGGCCTGGAGCCGCGCCAGCTGGACTACGCGACCAAGGCGCAGACCGCCGCCAAGTCGCTGCTGGGGCTGCTCAACGACATTCTCGACTACTCGAAGATCGAGGCCGGCAAGTTGCAGCTGGAGGAACACGCCTTCGACCTCGACCAGCTGCTGCGCGATCTGGCGGTGGTGCTGGCCGGCAACCAGGGCGTGGGCGATATCGAGCTGATCTTCGATCTCGACCCGCAGTTGCCGCTGAACCTGGTGGGCGACAGCCTGCGCCTGCAGCAGGTGCTGATCAACCTGGCGGGCAATGCCCTGAAGTTCACCGCCCAGGGCCAGGTGGTGGTGGCCCTGAAGCTGCTTGAACAGCGCGAGCACAGCGTGCGTTTGCAAGTGGCGGTGAGTGACAGCGGCATAGGCATCAGCGCCGAACACCTGCAGGTGATTTTCGAAGGCTTCCATCAGGCCGAGGCCTCGACCACCCGGCGTTTTGGCGGCACCGGCCTGGGGCTGGCGATCTGCAAGCACCTGGTGCGGCTGATGGGCGGGCAGTTGCAGGTGCGCAGCCAGCTTGGCGCCGGCAGCTGTTTCAGCTTCGAACTGGAGCTGGGGCTGGACGGCGCCTGTGTCGCCGAAACCCTGCCCTTGGGCGGCAAGGCCCTGCGGGTACTGGTGGTGGATGACCACCCCCTGGCGCTGGCGCTGAATGTGCGCACCTTGCGCAACTTCGGCTGGAGCGTCGAACACGCCGCCAGCGGCGCTCAGGCCTTGCTCGTCGTGGATGCCGCCGCGGCCCGGGGCGAGGCGTTCGATCTGGTCCTGCTGGATTGGCTGATGCCGGGCATGGACGGCCTGCACGCCGCCCAACTGATCAAGGACATGAGACTTGAAGCACCGCCGATAGTGGTGATGCTCAGTCACCACGATGCCACGGCGCTGCTGGTCCGGCTGGACTGCGCCGAGGCGCCCTTTGCCCACTACCTGAGCAAGCCCTTTACCCCCCGGCAACTGGCGCAGGCGCTGCTGGCCGAGCGCACTGCCGCCCTCGATGACCCGCCGGCCAAGACGCCCGTACGGCGCTCGACCCTCAGTGGCCTGCGGTTGCTGGTGGTGGAAGACAACGCCTTGAACCGGCAGATCGCCCGGGAACTGCTGACCCTGGAAGGGGCCCAGGTACAGTTGGCCGACGGCGGGCTGCAGGGGGTGCAGATGGCCCTTGATGCCCAAGAGCCCTTTTCGGCGGTGCTGATGGACATCCAGATGCCTGATATCGATGGTTATGAAGCCACCCGGCGGATCCGCGCCGATGCGCGCTTTGCCCGCCTGCCGATCATTGCCATGACCGCCAATGCCTCCCAGGCCGACCGCCAGAGCTGCCTGGCCGCGGGCATGGATGACCACGTCGGCAAACCGATCAACCTGCCGCAGTTGGTCAACAGCCTGTTGTTCTGGACCGGTGGTGCGGTGCGGGCCGCGCAGGTTGCCGAGCCCTCCACGGACACCGGCCTGCTCGAGGATCCGACGCTGATTCTCGAACGCTTCGGCGGTAACCGTGACTTGCTCAAGCAGGTGCTCGAGGGCTCGGAGGCCACGCTGGGAGAACTGCTCGAACGGCTGCGCCAGAGTCTTGCCCAGGACAACGCCAAGGACGCCTGCTACCTGCTGCATACCCTCAAGGGCGCTGCCGGCAACCTCGGGGGACGCGGGTTCGCGCTCTACTGCGCAGAGCTGGAACAGCCCCTGCGAGACGGCGCGGCGCTGCAGCTGACCCTCACCGAGGGCCATCTGGATGAACTGCAACGGTTGCTGGCCAGCACGTTGGCGAGCTTGCAGGTGGAGTTCGGCCGTGTTTCACCGGAGATGGCCCGCGCCTCTCAAGACATTTTGCACCTGGCGCTTTTCCAGAGCGCCCTGCAGGAGATTCTGCCGCTGTTGCGGCAGAGCAACTTGCAGGCCCTGACGCTCACTGAAGCCCTGGCGCAACATGCGTTGCCGGTCGATAGAACGACGTTCGACGAGTTCGTGGCCCATGTTCAGCGGATGGAGTTTGTGCGGGCGCAAAGTGTTTTGGAAAGAATGCTTCTCAACAACTAGAAAGCTAGCTTTCTATTCTGGCTTCAATTGTTGATTTACATCAGAAAATCTTTGATTTTTTGCCCTCTAAGTTGAATGGCTTTATGAAATTTTCACACTTTTTTTGACGCCGGAATCTAGACTTGCCTCGACTGGATTGATAATGGCCATTTGCAATAATCCACTTGGCTCTGAAAAGTTCTGCAAGTCGGCAGAGGAAGTCTTCGAGTCATCGCAGGATGCGGAAATCTTTATTTGATACCGAATGGAAAATGAACACTTTCCTGCGAGGCTCTTTAGATGAGAAACAATCTTCCTGTGACCCAGCGCGAGCTGGTGTTTCCTGCAGAACAACGGCTGATTTCCGCCACTGATGTTCACGGCAAGATCACTTACTGCAATGACGAGTTTGTTGCGGTCAGTGGTTTCAGCCGCGAAGAACTGATCGGCAGCCCGCACAATATCGTGCGCCATCCGGACATGCCCGAAGCGGTGTTCGCGCACATGTGGTCCTACCTCAAGGACGGCAAGAGCTGGATGGGCATCGTCAAGAACCGCAGCAGCAACGGTGACCACTACTGGGTCAACGCCTACGTCACGCCGATCTTCAGCAAGGGCGTGATTGCCGGCTACGAGTCGGTGCGGGTCAAGCCTGAGCGCGAACAGGTGGAACGCGCCGGCGCCCTCTATCAACGCATGCGCAGCGACAACCTGGCCTTGCCCTGGAGCTACCGGGTGGCCAGCGTCTGCGGCTTTGCCTTGCCGCCGCTGCTGGCCCTCGCGGCTACGGCCGGGGCCTATTGGCTGGGTGGCCCCTGGGCGGCACTGGGGGCGGCGGTTCCCGGTTATTTCGCGGTACAGGGGTATGCCTTCTATCGCGCGCGGCAGATGTTGCAGCGCATCAGCTCGGTGTCTCTGGGCAGTTTCGACAGCGAGCTGATCGCGCGTACCTACACCGACGAACACGGCCCGGTGGCCCAGTTGCAGATGATCCTGATCAGCGAATCGGCGAAAATCCGCACCGCCCTCAGCCGGCTTGGCGACTACGCCAACCAGGCGGCGTCCCTGGCATCCACCAGCCAGAGTCTGTCCAAGCAGGCGGAAACCGCCCTGGGCAAGCAGCGCGACGAAGCGGACATGGCGGCCACCGCGATGAACCAGATGGCCTCGTCGATTTCCGAGGTGTCGGTGCATATCCACGACACCGCCTCGGCCGCCGATCAGGTCAACAACCTGACCCAGGTGGGCTCCGAGGAAGCCCAGAAAACCCGGGTGGTGATCGAGAAGCTGGCGGACACCGTGGATGCGGTCAGCCAGTCCGTGGAGGGCCTGGCCGCGGAAACCCAGTCGATCCAGCAGGCGGCCAACATGATCCGCTCCATTGCCGAGCAGACCAATTTGCTGGCCCTCAACGCGGCGATCGAGGCCGCCCGGGCCGGTGAGCAGGGCCGCGGTTTCGCGGTGGTGGCCGACGAGGTCCGGGCCCTGGCCTCCAAGACCCAGGAGTCGACCCAGAGCATCCAGCGCATCATCGTTACCCTGCAGGAAGTGGCCACCCAGGCAGTGGAAGTGGCGCGCCAGGGCAGCGTCGAAGCGCGGTCCGGGGTGGCCCAGGTGATCAGCACCCAGGAAGCCCTGAATGGCATCAACTCGGCGGTGGAACGCATTCACCAGATGAGCCAGCAAATGGCCGCCGCCTCGGAGCAGCAAGCCCATGTCGCCGAGGAAATCTCCGAGCAGATCACCAAAATTGCCCGGGTTTCGGACCAGAACGCCGAGATTGCCGTGCATTCGTCCACCGTGGGCGGCGATCTGGAGTCTACCGCTCACGAACTGAACGCCTTGGTGACCCGTTTCAATAGTTGAACGCCAACAGCAGTCAGCAACTTTCATTTAATCGCCGATTGATCAACTAGATCAGGGCAGGGGGTTCATATGTCCAGTGTGATGGAAGCGGTGAATAGCCGTACTCAGTTGGCCGGGCAGAATCGTCTGGAACTATTGTTGTTTCGTTTTAATGAGTCACAGTTGTACGGCATCAACGTCTTTAAAGTCAGAGAAGTTCTCAAGTGCCCCAAGTTGAATGTACTGCCCATGTCACATTCGGTGGTGTGTGGCGTGGCCAATGTTCGCGGTGTATCCATTCCGATACTTGACCTGGCACTGGCCACCGGTTTGCCCGGAGTCGAGGATATCGACAACGCTTACGTGATCATTACCGAGTACAACAACAAGACCCAGGGTTTCCTGGTCAGTGCGGTGGAGCACATCGTCAACCTGAACTGGGAGGAAATTCACCCGCCACCCAAAGGCAGCGGCCTGGACAACTACCTGACGGCGGTGACCCGGGTCGGCGAGCGCATGGTGGAGATCATCGACGTGGAGAAGGTCCTGGCCGAGGTGTCGCCGGTCTGCGAGGACATCTCCCAGGGGGTGATCCCGCCGCAGACCCAGGTCGCTGCGGCCCATTGGCGGGTGCTGACGGTGGACGACTCGGCGGTGGCACGCAAGCAGGTGACCCGCTGCCTGGAGAGCGTCGGGGTGCAAGTGGTGTCGTTGAAGGACGGCCGCGAGGCGCTGGAGTACCTGCAGGCCCTGCTCGACGCGGGCAAGCGCCCGGACGAGGAGTTCCTGATGATGATCTCCGATATCGAAATGCCGGAAATGGACGGCTACACCCTCACCGCGCAAGTGCGCAACGACCCGCGCATGAGGCAACTCTACATCGTGCTCCATACCTCGCTGTCCGGGGCCTTCAACCAGGCCATGGTGAAGAAGGTCGGTGCCGATGATTTTCTCGCCAAGTTCCGCCCCGACGATCTGGCCGGGCGGGTGGTGGACCGGATCGCCAGCCTGACGCCGGCGTGAGCCGGCCCCCCGGGGCAGTGAGGCAGTGCCCGGGATTGACTTCATGGTGGGAGTGAGCGTCATGCAAATGTCTGAACTCGACTATCAGCAAGCCTTGCTGCGTTACCTCGCCGAACGTCCGGAGCTCGCGGCCCAGCTGGGGCTTGGCCCATCCTCGGGACGCCCCTGGCAACCCGGGGACTTGAGCGAGTTGCAGATCCAGCACGCCAGTCGGCTGTTTGACGAAGAAGCCCGCTTGCGCGGCATGGGCAACTGGGAGCTGGCGCTGTCGTTCATTGCCCGCACGCCCCAGGAACTGAAGCGGATGACCCTCGAGGCACATCGGGAAATCGCCGAGATGGTGGACATGGAGTGGGACCAGTATTGCCAGCTCAATCACTTGC
The DNA here is from genome assembly GCF_001547895.1 of Pseudomonas sp. Os17. Lineage (NCBI taxonomy): Bacteria > Pseudomonadati > Pseudomonadota > Gammaproteobacteria > Pseudomonadales > Pseudomonadaceae > Pseudomonas > Pseudomonas sp. Os17. The sequence goes on from NZ_AP014627.1 coordinate 3,005,962, forward strand.
ACTGCTAGAGGCCGACGAGGGCAGTTTTCTTCAATACGCCGCGATCCTGGCTCCCTAATCTGGGCGGCGGTCAATCCGACCCAGATTGGAGAAACAAGACATGAGCCTGGTGTTTTCCATGGCGGCCTTTGCCCTGGCCGCTTCCATCACCCCGGGGCCGGTGAACATCGTCGCCCTCAGCAGCGGCGCGCGTTTTGGCTTGCGCAGCAGCATGCGCCATGTGACCGGAGCCACCTTGGGCTTCGTCGGGCTGCTGGTGCTGATCGGCCTGGGGCTGCACGAACTGCTGCGCCAATGGCCGATCCTGACCCAGGGCATTCGCCTGTTTGGCGTGGCCTTCCTGCTGTTCATGGCCTGGAAACTGGCCAGCGACGATGGCCGGCTCGACACCCAGGACCAGGCGCGGGCGCCTTCGGCCTGGTATGGCGCGCTGATGCAGTGGCTCAATCCCAAGGCCTGGCTGGCCTGCGTGGCCGGCATGGGGGCCTTTGCCGCCGACGGCGAGCTGCGCCAGGTGTGGCTGTTTACCGCGGTGTACCTGGTGATCTGCTACCTGTCGATTGCCTGCTGGGCCTATGTCGGCAGCTGCCTGCGCCACTACCTGAGTCATCCGCCGGGGGTGCGTCTGTTCAACCGCAGCATGGCGGCGTTGCTGGCTGCCAGCGCGGCTTATCTGCTGTTCTAGCGCTGGCCGCGGTACTGGCCGGGAGTGGCCGCCAGGTGCTGTTTGAAGGCGCGCTGGAAATGCGCCTGATCGGCAAAGCCGGCCTCCAGCGCCACCTCGGCGATCGGCGCGCCGCTGCGCAGGCGGGCCTGGGCGAACTGCACCCGCTGGTTCACCAGGTAGGCGTGGGGCGGCATGCCGAACTGCTGCTTGAAAGCGCGGATCAGGTAGGACGGTGACAGCTGCGCCGCCTGGCACAGGTCGTCCAGGCTCAGGGCCTGGGTGCAATGCCGGCGGATGTAGTCGGCGGCTTCCTGCAGTTTGCGGTTGTCGCCCCGGGGCGGCGCCTCGGCGGGGTTCAGGCGCTGCTGCAGGTCGCTGAAAAAGCTCACCACGGCGCTGTGCTTGAGCAGAGGCTCGGCCTCGGCGGCCACCAGGGTCCGGTACAGCTGCTCCAGCTCGGCGAACAGCTGCGGGTCGCGGCTGTGAGTCTCGCGAAACGGCCGAAAGCCCAGCTCGGCGCAAAAGCCCAGGTCGTGCTGCAGGGCGGTCAGCCAGGGCGTGTCGACATACAGCATGCGATAGGACCAGGGCTGATCGTCGATCGGGTTGCAGGCGTGCACCACCCCCGGGTTCATCAGCACCACGGTGCCGCGGCTGACCCGCCACTGCGAGTGGCCGCTGAGGTAAGTGCTGACACCCGCGGTGATGCTGCCGATGGAGAACTGTTGGTGGGCATGGCGGCTGTAGCAGACCTTGCGGCCATCGGCGATGGAGCGGGCTTCGATGAACGGCAGGGCAGGGTCGCGCCAGAACTGCGGTTCCTGGTCGGCGGTGAGGGCAGGCTTCATTGAGGTTGTCCGTCTGCGAAAGCTGGCGCGATTGTATTAGCTCTGGCCGTCGAAGGCGCGTTGCAGCGTCGCGATATCGAGTTTTTTCATCCCCAGCAGGGCCTGCATCACCCGTTGCGAACGGGCCGGGTCGGGGTCGCAGATCATCGGCGTGAGGCACTGCGGCACGATCTGCCAGGACAGCCCGAAGCGGTCCTTGAGCCAGCCGCAGCGCTGCGCCTGTGGCGGGCCGCCAAAACCCAGGGCGTTCCAGTAGTGATCCAGCTCGGCCTGGCTGCGGCAATGCACTTGCAGGGAGATGGCTTCGTTGAAGCAGAACAGCGGGCCACCGTTGAGGGCGGTGAAACCCTGGCCGTCGAGTTCGAACGCCACGCTCATCACCGAGCCCTCGGGGCGTCCGTGAATGTCGAAGCCGGCCTTGCCGTAGTGGCTGATGTGGGTGATGTGCGACTGTTCGAAGACCGAGCAGTAGAACTGTGCCGCCTCGTGTGCCTGGTGGTCGAACCACAGGCACGGAGTGATGGTCTGGATACGTGGCATGGTGTCGGTCCTCTGCGGGTTGATCACGCTGGCTCAAGCGTAGTCAACCCGCTGCCGCGCAGCGCGACCGTGGATCGGCGCGCTCAGAAGTCCCAGCGGGTCGCCAGTTGCAGGCTGCGTGGCTCGCCGTAGAAACCGGTGCCGAAGTTGCCGATGCCGGTGTAGTACTTCTTGTCGAAGAGGTTCTTCACGTTCAGGGTCGAGCTCAGGTGCTGGCTGAACTGGTAGCGGGCCATGGCGTCCACCAGGAAGTAGCCGTCCTGGGTGATGCGCGAGTCATGCCCGCCGTTGACCGCGTCGCTCGGGTCGGGCTGGTAGACCTTGCCGAAGAATTGGCTCTGCCAGTTGACCCCGCCGCCCAGGGTCAGGCGGTCCCAGGCGCCGGGCAGGCGGTAGCTGCTGAACAGCCGCGCCACCTGCTGCGGCTCGGTGGTTTGCAGGACCGAGCCGTAGACGTAGTCGTGATTGGCGTCGCGGGTGTGGTTGTAGCTGTAGCCGGCGGACAGGTTCCAGCCGTCCAGCAGCTCGCCGGCCACCTCGACCTCGAAGCCCTTGGTGGTTGCGCCCTTGGTCGGGCGGTAGACGGCATCGGTGCCCCAGCCGTCCACCAGTTGCGCGACATTGTCCTGCTGCACATGAAACACCGCGAAGCTGGCATTGACCCGGCCGTCCAGGTATTCGGCCTTGATCCCGGCTTCGTAGCTGTCGCCCTGCACCGGGTCGAGGATCCTGCCGTCGGCGTCCTTGCTCATCTGCGGCTGATAGATGCTGGTGTAGCTGGTGTACAGCGAGTAGCGGTCGTTGAGGTCATAGACCAGCCCGGCATAGGGCGTGACCACTCCAGTCTGCTGGTAGCGCTGGCGCGCGTCGGCGCGGCCGGGCTCGAAGTAGCGGGTGTTGTCGATGCCCTTGAAGTCGCTGACCCGGGTGCCGAGGATCACCGCCAGGTCGTCGCTGGGCTTGAGCCGGGTGGCCAGGTAGGCACCGGTCTGGCGCTGGAGGATGTCGTTGTCGCCGATCTGCGGGATGTCCGGCTTGGCGAATTCGCCGCGCCACTGATAGATGCTGCCGCCCACCGGCGGGTACACCGAACCGTGGACCGGGATGTCCTGCTTGGCGTTCATCAGCATGAAGCCGGCGATCAGCTCGTGTTCGCGGCCCAGCAGGCTGAAGGGGCCGTGCAGGTTGATGTCGAGGTTGTCCTGGGTCTGCTCGCCCTTGAACTTGCCCATGTACATGAACATGCCGTCGCCGCTGGCCTGGTCCGGGTTGCCGCCGCTGGCCGAGCCCAGCAGGGTGTCGTGCTCGCGGCGCAGGTGGTCGTAGCTGACCTTGAGGGTCCAGTCATGGGCCAGTTGCTGTTCCAGGGAGGTGAACAGGGTCTGGTTCTTGAAGTCGCGACGGCTCCAGTCGGTGGCCGGGTTGAACGAGCGGGAAAAGTGTGTGCGCGAGCCGTTGCTGAAGTACATCGGGAAGCCGGTCCAGGTGGCGCCCCGGGAGCGGGTGTTCTGCTGGTCCAGGCCCACCGTCAGCAGGGTGTCGGGGGTCAGGTCGGCCTCCAGCACGCCGTAGGCGATGTCCTTGCTGTTCTGGTAGTGGTCCAGGTACGAGCTGCGGTCCTGGTAGACGCCGACGAAGCGCCCGCGCAGGTTGCCGGTCTCGGTCAGTGGCCCGGAGATATCGCCTTCGCTGCGGTAGTTGTCCCAGGAGCCGAGGGTGCCGGTGACCGAGGCCTTGAAGTCCTTGGTCGGCCGCTTGCGGATCAGGTTGACGGTGGCCGAGGGGTCGCCGGAGCCGGTCATCAGGCCGGTGGCGCCCTTGATGATTTCCACCCGGTCGAAGGTCGCCATGTCGGTGCTGGTGGTGCCGTAGTCGTAGACCCCGTCGTAGGTGACGTTGACCCCGTCGTACTGGAAGTTGGTGATCGGCAGGCCGCGGCTGGAAAACTCCCAGCGTTCGCTGTCGTAGTTCTGCACGCTGACCCCCGGGGCCCGGCGCAGGGCATCGGCGATGCTGTTGCTGCCCTGGTCGTCCAGTTGCTGGCGGGTGATCACCGTCACCGATTGCGGGGTTTCCCGCAGCGACAGGTTGAGGCCGGTGGCCGAGGCGCTGGCCCCGGTGGTGTAGCTGCGGCTGTCTTCGGTGACGCTGCCCAGGCCCTGGGCGGACACCTGAGTGGTGCCCAGCTGCAACGGGCCGCTGGCGGTCGGCAGCGCTTGCAGCACATACCCGCCGCTGACGGCCTGGGCTTGCAGGCCGCTGTCCTTGAGCAACTGCTGCAGGGCTTGTTCGACGCTGTAGCGGCCCCGCAGCCCTGGGCTCTGCTTGCCGGCGGCGAGGTCGTTGTGCCCGGCGACAAAGACCGCGCTCTGTTCGGCGAAGCGATTGAGCACGCTGACCAGTGGGCCGGGGCCGATGTCGTAGCTCCGGCGCTGGCTGTCCGCCTGCTGGCTGGCGGGGTTTTCGGTGGCCTGGGCCCAGGGGGCGGGCAGGCACAGCAGGGCGCTGCACAGGGTCAGGGGACGCAGGGACGGGCGCAAGCGGGGACGGTTGGGGGTTGGCATGGGGCTCCCTTGTGGATCGGCAATGTGAGTGCTGTTACCCGGTTAACCGAACCAGACAGGCAAAAGGGAACCGCAACCTTAAAAAAATGTTCGCCGGATGTTCAGGCGCGGGGTTCAGGCCCGAGGCTCAAGGGTCACCCACCAGGCAGTCAGGCGCTGGACCCGCACCGGCAGGGCGGCTTCCAGCAGGGCCAGGGCCTGGTCGGAATCGTGCAAGGGGAAGGCGCCCATCACCGGCAAGCGACCCAGGGCCGGGTCACAGCCCAGATGCCCCGGGCGATAGCGCCCCAACTCTTCGAGCAGTTGCGCCAGGGGCAGGTTGTCGGCCAGCAGCAGCCCGCGACTCCAGGCTTCGCGAGCGGCGCTGGCGCCTTGCAGCGGACCCAGCGCGACGGCGTCGAAGGCCAGCTGCTGGCCGGCGTCGACTCGCTGCTGCCGGCCGCTCTTGGCGCTGTGCACTTGCACCGCGCCGGCGTAGACGTTGAGCAGGGTGCGGGCGCCCTCCCGGCGCACGCTGAAGCGCGTGCCCAGGGCCTGCAGCCGTCCGTGTTCGGTGTCCACCCGCAGCGGTCGCTGCGGATCCCTGGCGGTGTCGATGAGGATTTCGCCCTGGTGCAGTTGCAACAGTCGCTCCCGGGCGCTGTAGCGCACATCCAGCGCGCTCAGGGCATTGAGCCAGAGGTGGGTGCCGTCGCTGAGCCGGACCTCGCGGATCTCCCCGGTGCCGGTGGCGTAGTCGGCCCGCCAGCGACCCAGAGCCTGGGGCAGCGGCGTACCGCGCCAAGTGCCCCAGCCCAGGCCGAGCAGCAGCAAGGCGCCGAGCACCTGGCGCCGCCCCAGTGGCGCTCGCCGGCCACCGCGCAGGGCCTGGCCGGCGGCTTGCTGGGCGCCGGCCTCCTGCAGCGGCAGCAGGCACTGGCTGACCCGCTCGACGTAGCCCCAGGCCCGACGGTGTTCCGGGTGCTGTTCGAGCCAGGCCTGCCAGTGGCGGCGTTGTTCGTCGCTGACGGCCTCGTCCTGCAATTGCACGTACCAGTGCGCGGCCTGTTGCAGGCTGGCGTGGCTCAAGCGCTGGGCGCCGTGTTCGCTCATGGGTCTCTACTCGATCAGCAGGCCGTCGAGTTCGGACTCCAGCAGCGCGCAATGCAACAGGGCCTGGGCCAGGTATTTCTTCACCATGCGCTCCGAGACCCCCAGTTCTTCGGCAATGGCCTTGTAGGGACGGCCATGCAACTGCGCCAGGAGAAAGGCCTCGCGCACCCGCTGGGGCAGGCGGCCGAGCATGGCGTCCACTTCGTGTAGGGTCTCGACGATGATCGCCCGCTGCTCCGGAGACGGTTGCAACGCCGGCGGACGCGCCGCCAGGGCCTGCAGCCAGGCCTGTTCCAGCTGGCGGCGGCGCCAGTGATCGATGCACAGGCCCCGGGCGATGGTGGCCAGGTAGGAGCGCTGCTGCACCTCGCCGTCCAGCTGCGGCGGGCGCTTGAGTACCCGGACGAAGATTTCGTGGGCCAGATCGGCGGCATCCCAGGCGTGGTTCAGGCGGCGCCGCAACAGTTCATAGAGCCAGGGGTGATGGGCGTCATAGAGGTTGTGGACCAGAGCGGGGCTGGCGGGCGGCATGGAAGGCAAGGGCGTGGTCCGGTGGCGGGTGGCGTTGCAAATGGGAATTGCTCGCGATTAAAGCAAAACCCCTGATACGCTGCAAATGATATTGATTCGCCGTTATACCGGGGTGCAGCCGGGCCCGAGGCGCGGCGTCGGGGTCAAGTCTGGCGCCACCGGGGCGATAAAACACTCAAGGCAGTGCCATCGAGTGCTTGCCGACCAGGGTTTCTACAGTGGTATCTTCGCCTGCACCCCCTGTTTGCCTCACGGCGCCGCCAGACGCCGGGCGGCCGTGGCGGGGGCCGTCTGCGGGGGACGGACGTGTGCTGGCAGAGGGGAGAGGCCGATGCGGCAACTGGGGTTCAAGCTGTTTTTCACCCACCGCCTGGCGTTGCTGGCGGGCGCCGAGTCGTTGCGCTCGATTCGCGAAGGCCTGCTCTGGCTATTGCCTTGCCTGCTGGTGTCGGCACTGTTCCTGATCCTCGCGCAATGCGCCCAGGCCCTGGGCGCCCCCGGCTCCCTGGTGGACCTGCTGACCGGGCTGCACAACCGCATCAGTTCGATCATTCCCCTGCTGGTGGCGGCGTCCATCGGTTACATGCTGGCGATCCAGCACCGCTTGCCCCAGCTGCCGGTGGCCTTTCTCTGCCTGGCCCATGTGGTGATCGCCATCTACCTGCTGCGGGACTATCCGCTGGCGTCGGCGACCTTCGTGCTGTTCATCGCCATCGCCTCGCCCCTGGTCAATGTCCCGGTCATGGCCTGGCTGCACCGCCGACGCTGGACCCGGCTGGTGGACGAAGGCCTGGTGGGGCACAACCTCAAGGGCACCATCAACATGGTGCTGCCGGGAGGGCTGACCTGCCTGGCGCTGGTGGCCGTGCTGCAACTGCTGTTGCAGGTCCACGACTTTGCCTACATCCAGCGCCCGCTCGACATCGACAGCCTGGATCACCCCTACCTCAACGCGATTCTCCTGACCTCGACCAACTCCCTGCTGTGGTTCTTCGGCATTCACGGCACCTACGCCATGCAGCCATTGATGGAGGTGATGGATCAGGCGGTGGCCCTCAATGCCGCCGATCACGCTGCCGGGCAGCCCCTGCGCTTTGCCCTCAACAGCGGGCTGCTGGGCTGTTTCGCCTTTATCGGTGGTTCCGGCGGATCCCTGGCCCTGGTGCTGGCGATCCTCGGCTTTTCCCGCAACCGTTCCATGCGCCTGCTGGCCATGGCGAGCCTGGCGCTGTCGCTGTTCAACGTCAACGAACTGCTGCTGTTCGGCCTGCCGATCATCCTCAACCCGCGCCTGCTGGTGCCCTTCATGCTGGTGCCCATGGTCAACGCCTGCCTGGCCCTGCTGGTGGTGCAACTGGGCTGGGTCAGCCCGGCGCTGGTCAGCCTGCCCTTTACCTCGCCGGTGCTGCTCAATGCCTACCTGAGCACCCAGGGCGACTGGGGCGCGGTGCTTCTGCAACTGCTGTTGCTGGGGATCGGTACCCTGATCTACCTGCCTTATGTGCGCAGCATCCAGCGCCAGGGCGAAGGCGCCGGGCAGGTCTACCTGAAAACCTTCGACACCACCTTCCGCGGCCTGGAGGAGCGCGGCAGGCTGTTCGAGCTGGACCCGATGGTGGCGGCCTACCGGCAGGCCGCGCAGCAGTCCCTGCAACTGGCGCGGATCCAGCAACTGAGCGGCTACGACTTTCACCTGGAGTACCAGCCCCAGGTGGCCAAGGGCAGTGGCCTGTGCACCGGCTGCGAGGCGCTGATCCGCGCCCGGGACGGCGAGGGCAAGGTGCAGTCGCCCTGGGAGCTGTTGCAATGGCTGGGGCAGGCCGGGCTGATGCCCGAGGTGGATTTCTGGGTCGCCTCCCAGGCGGTGCGCCAGCACCTGGCCTGGAGCAAGAGCGGTTTCCAACTGCCCATCACCATCAATATCTCCAGTGCCACCCTGGCCTCGGCGGAGCATGGTCGGCGCCTGCTGGAGATTCTCGCCTGGGCCCAGGGGCAGGTGTCAGTGGAGATCACCGAGGACGCGCTGGTGGGCGATGCCCTGCTGACCCAGCAATGGATCGGCAAGCTGCACGCCCTGGGGGCGCGGGTCTACATCGATGACTTCGGCACCGGTTTTTCCGCCTTGAGCTACCTGCACCAGTTTCCGGTGGACGGGATCAAGATCGACCGCAGCTTCGTCCTGGCCCAGCGCGAGCCCAGGGGCGCCCAAGTGCTCAACGGTCTGTTGCGCTTTTGCGAGACGCTCAAGCTCAAGGTGGTGGTGGAAGGGGTGGAAACCCGGGAGCAACTGGACTTTCTGCAATCGAGCTCGGAGCTGATCATCCAGGGCTGGTACTACAGCAAGTCCCTGCCCGGGGAGCAGATCCCCGGTTTTGTCAGCCAGCGGGCGCACAGTGCCCTGGCCGCCCGCGAGGACTGAGGCGGCGCTTCAGGCTGCGGGACCAAACGCCGGATGTTCCGGGCGCGCCAGGGCCTGCCAGGCGCCGGCCAGGTGCGCGTCGGCGGCGAGCAGCCACAGGCCCTGATGGGGCTCCAGGGCCTGGGCGGGCAGGGCGAGCAGCTCGGCCAGGGGCAGGCGCAGGCTGCGGCCCGGATCGGCGTCGTCCGCGGCCTGCCAATCCCGTTCGAACAGGCGCAACTCCAGGTCCTGGTGGTCGAAGTGCCGCAACAGCGGCCGGTGGCGCAGCCATTGCGGTGCGATGCGCAGGCTGCGCTGGTGCACGTCCAGCAGCAACAGCTGCCAGGCGCGGTGGCCGTCCTCGACGTCGAGGCGCAGCCGGGTCAGGGCCAGGTAACGGCCATCGGCGGACCAGATCAGCGACGGTGCCAGGTCCGTCAGGGCGCAGCCGCTGGCGGTGAGCAAGTGGCCGCCCAGGCGCGGGCTGCCTTCCCGCAGCCAGCTGTCGGCGTATTCGGTTTCGCTGCCGAACAGCCACGCGGCATCCCGGCCGTCGGGGGCCGGCTGGATGAAGTCGCCTTCAGCCACCGCGGCCTGGGGCCGGTCCACCAGGCGCCAGTCGGCCAGCGGCAGCAGCTGCTGCTCGGTGATCTGCAAGCGCTGGCGTTGGTAGCACAGCTGGGAGCCGTCTTGCTCGGCGCAGAACGCGGCAGCGTCGTCGGGTGCCGGCGCGGGCTGATTGAAGCGTTGCAGGGGGCTGCTTGGCAGGTCCTGATCGAGGCGGCCGACGATCACCGCCAGGCTCAACTGGCCATGGCGCAGGTCCAGCAGGCGCGCCGCCAGCAGCGGCGGGCTGTGCAGCAGGCGTCGCTGTTGCAGGTCGGCCACCACCGCCCGGTCGCTGACCAGGGGAAGCCGGGCAACAGGCAGCAGGGCCAGGTAGCGCCGGCAGTCGGAAACCCGATGGTCCAGCCGCCAGTGCCCGGGCAGTTGCCAGTCGCCGATCCGGCAGGCGTAGGCGCCCAGGCCGTGTTCATCGTCGGCCAGCCAGCTGAACAGCGCCCGCTGGCCGTCCAGCAGCGGCTCCGACTCGATCTGGCTGTCACCGCGCTGGCCGCCGCTGTCCAGGGGCTGGCGCACTCGGGTCCGCACTAGGGGCAGCGGTGCGACCTGCAGGCAACCTTCGGGGTCGTGGCCGACGCCGGTCTCGGTGTCGCTGTGGATGCTGTGCAGGCGATAGCCGTAGCGGCCCCGGTCGGCTTCGGCGCAGTCCAGGTAGGCCGCGTGGCGCAGGTAGTGGCTGTCCAGCTCCAGCAGGGGGCCGGGGTAAAAGGAGGGTTCCGCCGGACTGGCAACCCAGGGCGCCGGCAGCGGGCGCCAGCCGTGGTCTGCCTGCCACAGCCAGGTCGCGGCCAGATCGGGTTGTTGTTCCTCGCGGGCGCTGCAGGCCAGGGAGCGGCTGTCGCGGCTCCAGCAGCGGGGGCTGTCGGCGCCGATCAGCAGGCCAGTGGGCTGGCCGTCCAGGCTCAGTTGGTAAGGCGGTGCCCGCAGGGGTTCCAGGGGTTGGGGCAAGTCTCGCAAGCAACGGGGCAGGAGCATCCGCGCCTGGAGCCGGTGACGTCCGTCCGGGGACTGTTCCTCGAAGCACTGCCGGGCCAGGCTGTCGACCCAGGCACCGGGCTCCAGCCACAGATCGGCCACCGCCAGCAGGTCGATCGCTTCGGCGCCCTCCAGCAGCGTGGCCAGGCTGGCGTGGCGCGAGCCGTTGTCCACCAGGGGACTGTACCGCCCGCTCAGGCGCTCTTCGCTGAAGGCGTCCAGCTCCCAGAACTCGCTGTAGTCGCAGCGGTACAGCCGGCGCAGCGAGCGATCGAGGATCGCCAGGCCCCAGCGTTGCCGCGATGGCAAGGGCGCCGCGAAGTAGCGTCCATCGCTGGAGAAGCGCGCCGACGACCCCAGTCCTTGCAGCAACACGCCGTCCGGAAACAGGTAGTCGCAATAGGTGGGGCCGCCCATGGCGATCTCGCCCTGGTTGAACACCCGGATCGGCAGGCCTTCCGGGGTGCTCTGCGGTTCGCTGCCGCCCCAGGCGCTGGTGCTGGCCGCGGAGGCCTGGACCAGGCCCAGGCGGCGCTCCAGGTGGCTGATGGTGCCCATGCCAACCAGGATGCTGGCGAAGGCCGCGGCGATGTCCCAGTACGCCGGCAATGCCCGCCCCAGGCTGAAGCCCAGGCCGAACACCGCGCTGATCATCAGCCGGGCCATGGCGCGGCCGGTGCGGGGCCAGCCCAGGCGAGCCGCCAGGACCATGCCGGCGGCGCAGCCCAGCACCACGGCCAGGGCCAGGGGCGGCGGCAGCACGGTGACCAGGAAGATCGGGATCAGCAGGGCGCTCAACTGCCAGAGCAGTTCCAGCAACAGGCGCGACAGGCTTTTTTCGGACGGGGCGCTGGGACGGGAGGGCACCGGGGACATCCTTGTGGCGTAGGGGGATGGCAAGGGCTGCCAATCTACGCCCTTGGGCGGAAAAACGCAGCTCGCATAATCGAGTCGGATTGACCTGTTGTGTGGTCGTTATGACCTGATTTTTTCGGGTCATAAAGACTCGGTGCGGCTGGCGGCCGCGGTTTTGCCGGGCGGCGGTCTTGGCATGAAACCTGATGGGGCTGATGCATCGCTGATTGGCCAAGGAGTTCCGAGCATGATTCGTCGCTGCAATTCGCCGTTGCCTGTCCCGAGCCAGGGGAGGGATGCCTGTGTCGCTGCCTGAACGTTGGCGGCAATGGGCCGCGCAGCCGCTGTGGAGCCTGGGCTTCCGGCCGTTTTTCCTCGCCGGAGCGGCGTTTGCCTGCCTCGCCCTGCTGGGCTGGGGCCTGTGGCTGCACGGCGGCTGGAGCGGCCGCCAGCCGCTGGGCGGCATGCTGGCGTGGCATCGGCACGAGATGCTGTTCGGCTTCGCCGTGGCGATCATCGCCGGATTTCTGCTGACGGCGGTGGCCAACTGGACCGGGCGCCCGGCACTGAGTCGCACGCCGTTGATCCTGTTGTGGCTGCTCTGGCTGCTGGCGCGGCTGGCCTGGTGGCTGGCGCTGCCGCTGCCGTTGTTCCTGGTGCTGCAACTGGCCTTCATGCCGGCGCTGGCCGCGGTGGTGGGGCATGAGCTGTGGCGTGCGGGCAAGCGCGACAACTACCCCATGGTGCTGATCCTGGGCCTGTTGACGCTGTTTCAGGGGCAGACCCTGCTGGGCCTGCTGGCGGCGCAGGAACTCTGGCAGCGCCACGGCGAGCTGGGGGCGCTGTGGCTGGTGGCGGCCCTGATGACGGTGATCGGCGGCCGGGTCATTCCGTTCTTCATCCAGCGCGGGCTCAATCGGCCGCCGGCGCCACCGGCTTCGCCCTGGCCCACTCGCGTGTTGCTGCTGGGCAGCCTGCTGGCGGCAATCTCCATGGCCCTGGGCGGCGGTGACGCGCCACGGCCCTGGCTGGCAGCGTTGTTCGCAGTGCTGGCGGCCCTGCATCTGTGGCGCCTGTGGCGCTGGCACCAGCCGGGGCTGTGGCGGCTGCCGCTGCTGTGGTCGCTGTACCTGGGCTACCTGTGGCTGGCGCTGGCCACCCTGGGCATGGCGCTGTGGCACCTGGGCGGTCTGTCGTCGCAGAGTCTGGTGACCCACGCCCTGGCGCTAGGCGGCCTCGGCGGGCTGGTGCTGGGCATGATCGCCCGGGTCAGCCTGGGCCATAGCGGCCGGCCGCTGCAGGTGACCCGGGCCATGGTCGGGGCCTTTGCCTTGCTGTTCCTGGCGGCCCTGTGCCGGGTGCTGCTGGTGCCATTCAGCGCCCTGGGCCTGGGGATTTCGGCGCTGTTGGGCGCCTTGGCCTTTGCCCTGTTCGTCGGCGGCTACGCGCGGATCCTGTTGACCGCGCGGCTGTGACAGGCCGCGATCGAGGACCGCCAGCCGCCTCGCCAGGGGCTGGCGGTGAAACTGGACTACGCTTGCGGTCTTAGCCGCGAATGGAGTCCGCGATGTTGTATCCCAGCAAACCCAGTGATGAGGCCCGGCGAGTCCAGACCCTGCGCGAACTGAATGTGCTCGACACCTTGCCGGAGGAGCGTTTCGACCGGGTGACCCGACTGGCCAAGCGCCTGTTCAATGTGCCCATTGCCCTGATCAGCCTGGTGGACAGCGATCGCCAGTGGTTCAAGTCCGCCGCGGGGCTGGAGGCCAGCCAGACCTCCCGGGACATTTCGTTTTGCGGCCACGCGATCCTGGATGACCAGATCTTCATGGTCCGCGACGCCGAGTGCGACGAACGTTTCCAGGACAACCCACTGGTCACTGGCGAACCGCGGATCCGTTTCTACGCCGGTTGTCCCCTGAGCGTGCCCAATGGCAGCAAGCTGGGCACCCTGTGCCTGATCGATACCCGGCCCCGGGACCTGGACGACGAAGAGCGTGCCCTGCTGCGAGACCTGGCCCGCATGGCCGAGCAGGAACTGGCGGCCGTGCAGATGGCCAGCATGGACGAGATGACCCTGCTGTCCAATCGGCGCGGCTTCGAAGCCCTGGCCCGGCATGCCCTGGCGGCGTGCACGCGTCTGGACAAGTCGGCGACCCTGCTGTTTTTCGATCTCAACGAGTTCAAGCGGATCAACGACAGCTACGGTCATGCCGAAGGGGACGGGGCCTTGAAGACCTTTGCCGATGTGCTGCGTATTGCCTTTCGCGAGAGTGATGTGATCGGCCGTCTGGGCGGCGATGAGTTCGTGGCCCTGCTGACCGGGACCGATGACGTCGAGACGTCGGCGATCATGGCGCGCCTGCGGGAGATCCTCGATGAGCGCAACGCTTCCCTGAAACGCGGCTACGACATCCGCTTCAGCGTCGGCCAGATCGCATACGACCCCGAGCGCCACGCCGGTATCGAAGCGCTGCTGGCCGATGCCGACCAGGCCATGTACCTGCACAAGCAGGCCGGCAAGCGCAGCCACTGAATCTGCTGCCGGCAAGGCCGGCAGCGTGGAGCGGGGCTGCAACCCAAGGCGCTGGCCGGCCGCTACGGGGCGCGCTCGATGGCCGGTGGCGCATAGCCTTCCTCGAGGGTCACCCCGGCGGCCCTGGCGCGGGTTTCCGCTTGCGAGCGCCGCTGCAGCAGGGCTTGTAATTGAGCCGGGAGCAGGGCTTTCCAGTGTGCTCGCTGGTGCTCGGCAAAATGGCTCGCCCAGAACCTGTCCAGGGACATCAGGTTGACGCTGATCAGGTAGACAGCGGTTTCCAGGGGCGCGCTTTTCGAGTCGTAGCGCAGGGCCCGGACATGGGCGATGAAGTTGCCCTGGTAGAGATACCAGTCATAGAAGGTGCCGACGCCGAGCCATTCTTCCAGGCTCATTTCACGCTTGGCATCGAACAGGGGATGGCTGAGCGGGGTCATGCCCAGGAGGCTCTCCTGCCCGTCGAGCTTGTGCCATTGCGTGCCGGGTATCCGCGGGTCTGAAGGGAAGTAGTAGGTTTGCCAGCCGGCGCTCTTCAAGTTCCCGATGAGGCGATAGATCAGGTCCTTGTTCTGCTTGTGCGTGCTGTTGTCCGGCAGGCCGCGCAGGTCGATGTTCAATGCCTGGATGTTGTTCGAAACCCGGCCATCCACGGCCATGCTCAGCCCGGACACCTGATCCAGCTCAAGCGTGCCCTCGGGCTGGGAAAGGCTCAGGTCAAGGAGCGCGCCTTGGCGATCGGCTTCATACCAGCACATGTCCACCGCCTCCAGGCAGTCGGCGCCAAAGCGTACCGGGCTGTTTGCAATGACCTCGTCAACCGTTGCGGCCAACGGGATGTGCAGGCTGGCGACTGTGTCGGTCAGGCGATTGGGCTGGGTGTCTTGAGGCTTGTCGCAGCCGGCGAGAAAGATCACCAGCAGCAGGCACGGCAGCTTGATGCCGGACGGTTTCGGCGGGCGAGCAGCCGGCCGGGTTTTCCATGGGGTTCTTTGCATCGGGCATCCGTGAGGGGCAGGTATCTGCACTGCGGCCGGTGAGCCTGGATCGGTGATCAGCCAATGTCGCGGCGCTGCGACGAGGGCCTGAGGGCCCTCGCCACAGCCGGGAGTCATTCGTCGAGGTTGCCCATGGCGGTGGTGTTGAAGCCGCCGTCGACGTACATGATCTCGCCGCTGATGCCCGAGGCCAGGTCCGAGCAGAGGAAGGCCCCGGCGTTGCCGACTTCCTCGATGGTGACGTTGCGCCGCAGCGGGGTCTGGGCTTCGTTGGCCGCCAGCATCTTGCGGAAGTTCTTGATGCCCGAGGCGGCCAGGGTGCGGATCGGCCCGGCGGAGACCGCGTTGACCCGGGTGCCTTCCGGGCCCAGGGAACCGGCCAGGTAGCGCACGCCGGCTTCCAGCGAGGCCTTGGCCATGCCCATCACGTTGTAGTTGGGCATGGTGCGCTCGGCGCCCAGGTAGGACAGGGTCAACAGGCTGCCGTTGCGGCCCTTCATCATGTCGCGGCCGGCCTTGGCCAGGGCCACGAAGCTGTAGGCGCTGATGTCGTGGGCGATGCGAAAACCTTCGCGGGTGGTGGCGTCGGTGAAGTCGCCTTCGAGCTGGTCGCCGGGGGCGAAGCCCACGGAGTGGACGATGCAGTCCAGGCCGTCCCAGTGCTTGCCCAGCTCGCTGAACACCTGGGCGATCTGCTCGTCGCTGGCCACATCGCAGGGGAAGCACAGCTCGGCGCTGGAACCCCAGCCGGCGGCGAATTCCTCGACCCGGCCCTTGAGTTTTTCGTTCTGATAGGTGAAGGCCAGCTCGGCGCCTTCACGGTGCATGGCGGCGGCAATGCCGGAGGCGATCGACAGCTTGCTGGCGACACCGACGATCAGGACACGCTTCCCAGCGAGAAAACCCATAAGTGGCTACTCCTGTTGCAGGTTATTGGGTGTGTGCCGGAGCCAGGAAGGCGGCTTCCAGCAGTTGCTGTGTGTAAGGGTGTTGCGGGGCGCCGAAGATTGCCTGGGCGTCCCCTTGTTCCACCACCTGGCCGTGCTTGATCACCATCAACTGGTGGCTCAGGGCCTTGACCACTGCCAGGTCGTGGCTGATGAACAGGTAGGTCAGGTTGTACTTGCGTTGCAGGTTGCGCAGCAGCTCCACTACCTGGCGCTGCACGGTGCGGTCCAGGGCCGAGGTCGGCTCGTCCAGCAGGATCAGCCGCGGCTTGAGCACCAGGGCCCGGGCGATGGCGATGCGCTGGCGTTGCCCGCCGGAGAATTCGTGGGGGTAGCGGTGTCGGGTGTCCGGGTCCAGGCCCACTTCCTTGAGCGCTTCGATGATCGCCTGTTCCTGCTCCTGTTCGTTGCCGATCCTGTGGATGCGCAAGCCTTCGCCCACGATCTGGCTCACGCTCATGCGCGGGCTGAGGCTGCCGAAGGGGTCCTGGAACACCACCTGCATTTCCCGCCGTAGCGGCCGTACCTGTTGCTGGCTCAGGGCGTCGAGCTGCTGGCCCTCGAAACGAATGCCGCCCTGGCTGGCGATCAGGCGCAGGATCGCCAGGCCCAGGGTCGACTTGCCCGAGCCGCTCTCGCCGACGATGCCCAGGGTCTGGCCCTGGGGCAGGCTGAAGTGGATGCCGTCCACCGCCTTGACGTGATCCACGGTGCGGCGCAGCAGGCCCTTCTTGATCGGGAACCAGACCTTGAGGTTGTCCACTTGCAGCAACGGCGGGCCGACTTCATTGCTCGCCGGCAAGCCGCTGGGCTCCGCGGCCAGCAGTTCCCGGGTGTAGGGGTGCTGCGGCGCGCGGAACAGCTCCTCGCAGGACGCCTGCTCGACGATGCGGCCTTTCTGCATGACACAGACCCGGTGGGCAATGCGCCGCACCAGGTTCAGATCGTGGCTGATCAGCAGCAAGGCCATGCCCAGGCGCGCCTGCAGTTCCTTGAGCAGTTCGAGGATCTTCAACTGCACGGTGACGTCCAGGGCGGTGGTCGGCTCGTCGGCGATCAGCAGCTCCGGCTCGTTGGCCAGGGCCATGGCGATCATCACCCGTTGCCGCTGGCCGCCGGACAGTTCGTGGGGCAGGGCCTTGAGGCGCTTGTGCGGCTCGGGAATGCCCACCAGTTCCAGCAGTTCCAGGGTGCGCCTGCTGGCGACCTTGCCGGTCAGGCCCTTGTGGATGCCCAGCACCTCGTTGATCTGCTTCTCGATGCTGTGCAGCGGGTTCAGCGACGTCATGGGCTCCTGGAAGATCATGGCGATGCGGTTGCCGCGAATGTGGCGAATGGTCTTTTCCTTCAGGGTCAGCAGGTCGTGCCCGGCGTACTGGATGCTGCCGGACGGGTGCTGGGCCAGGGGGTAGGGCAACAGGCGCAGGATCGAGTGGGCGGTCACCGATTTGCCGGAGCCGCTTTCCCCTACCAGGGCCAGGGTTTCGCCGCGCTTGATGTCGAAGCTGATGCCTTCCACCACGCGCTGGCACTGGGCGCCGGCGACGAATTCCACCGCCAGGTCGCGGACTTCGATCAGAGTGTCCTGGGTCATGTCATTTCCTCGGGTCGAAGGCATCGCGGGCGGATTCGCCGATAAACACCAGCAGGCTGAGCATGATCGCCAGCACGGCAAAGGCACTGATGCCCAGCCACGGCGCCTGCAGGTTGGACTTGCCCTGGGCCACCAGCTCGCCCAGGGACGGCGCCCCCGGCGGCAGGCCGAAGCCGAGGAAGTCCAGGGCGGTGAGGGTGCCGATGGCCCCGGTGAGGATGAAGGGCATGAAGGTCATGGTGGAGACCATGGCGTTGGGCAGGATGTGGCGGAACATGATGGCGCCGTTCTGCATGCCCAGGGCCCGGGCCGCGCGCACGTATTCCAGGTTGCGCCCGCGCAGGAACTCGGCGCGCACCACGTCCACCAGGCTCATCCAGGAAAACAGCAGCATGATCCCCAGCAGCCACCAGAAGTTCGGTTGCACGAAACTGGCGAGGATGATCAGCAGGTAGAGCACCGGCAGCCCGGACCAGATTTCCAGGAAGCGCTGCCCGGCCAGGTCCACCCAGCCGCCGTAGAAGCCCTGCAGGGCGCCGGCGATGACCCCGATGATGGAACTCAGGACGGTCAGGGTCAGGGCGAACAGCACCGAGATGCGAAAGCCGTAGATGACCCGGGCCAGCACATCGCGGCCCTGGTCGTCGGTGCCCAGCAGGTTGTCCGCCGAGGGCGGCGCCGGGGCCGGCACCCGCAGGTCGTAGTTGATGCTCTGGTAGCTGTAGGGGATCGGTGCCCAGAGCACCCAGGCGTCCTTCTGTGCCAAAAGCTCGCGGATGTACGGGCTCTTGTAGTTGGCTTCCAGGGGGAATTCGCCGCCGAAGGTGGTTTCCGGGTAGCGCTTGAGGGCCGGGAAGTACCAGCCGCCTTCGTAGTGCACCACCAGCGGCTTGTCGTTGGCGATCAGCTCGGCGCCCAGGCTGAGGATGAACAGCACCAGGAACAGCCACAGCGACCACCAGCCGCGCTTGTTGGCCTTGAAGCGTTCGAAGCGCCGGCGATTGAGGGGGGACAGGTTCATCTCAATGCTCCCGGCTGTCGAAGTCGATGCGTGGGTCGACCAGGGTGTAGGTCAGGTCGCCGATCAGTTTCACCACCAGCCCCAGCAGGGTGAAGATGAACAGGGTGCCGAACACCACCGGGTAGTCGCGGTTGATCGCCGCCTCGAAGCTCATCAGGCCCAGGCCGTCGAGGGAGAAGATCACTTCCACCAGCAGGGAGCCGGTGAAGAAGATGCCGATGAAGGCCGAGGGGAAGCCGGCGATCACCAGCAGCATGGCGTTGCGGAACACGTGGCCGTAGAGCACCCGGCGCTGGGTCAGGCCCTTGGCCTTGGCGGTGACCACGTACTGCTTGTTGATCTCGTCGAGGAAGCTGTTCTTGGTCAGCAGGGTCATGGTGGCGAAGTGGCCGATCACCAGGGCGGTGACCGGCAGCGCCAGGTGCCAGAAGTAGTCGAGGATCTTGCGCCCCCAGCTCAGCTGGTCGAAGTCGTTGGAGGTCAGGCCGCGCAACGGGAACCAGTTGAAATAGCTGCCGCCGGCGAACACCACGATCAGCAGGATGGCGAACAGGAAGGCCGGGATCGCGTAGCCGACGATGATCGCCGAGCTGGTCCAGACATCGAAGTGGCTGCCGTGGCGGGTGGCCTTGGCGATCCCCAGGGGGATCGACACCAGGTACATGATCAGGGTGCTCCACAGCCCGAGGGAGATGGACACCGGCATCTTCTCCTTGATCAGGTCCACCACCTTGGCGTCACGGAAGAAGCTGTTGCCGAAATCCAGGGTGGCGTAGTTCTTGATCATGATCCACAGGCGTTCCGGCGCCGACTTGTCGAAGCCGTACATGTGCTCGATTTCCTTGATCAGCGCCGGGTCCAGGCCCTGGGCGCCGCGGTAGCTGGAACCGGCCACCGAGACTTCGGCGCCGCCGCCGGCGATGCGGCTGGTGGCGCCGTCGAAGCCTTCGAGCTTGGCGATCATCTGCTCCACCGGGCCGCCGGGGGCGGCCTGGATGATCACGAAGTTGATCAGCAGGATGCCCAGCAGGGTGGGGATGATCAGCAGCAGTCGGCGAAAGATATAGGCCAGCATGTCATTGCTCCCTGTCGGCCGGGGCCGCCTGGTCCGGGGCCGGTTCTACGGCGGGCTTGGCATCGGGCTTGATCCACCAGGTGTTGATGCCGATGTCGTACTTGGGCGCGACTTGCGGGTGGCCGATGTGGTCCCAGTAGGCCACGCGCCAGGTCTTGATGTGCCAGTTGGGGATCACGTAGTAGCCCCATTGCAGGACCCGGTCCAGGGCCTTGGCGTGGGCCACCAGGCTGCTGCGCGAATCGGCGTTGATCAGGCTTTCCACCAGGCTGTCGATGGCCGGGTCCTTGAGGCCGATGTAGTTGCGGCTGCCGGGCTTGTCGGCGCTGGAGGACATCCAGAACTCGCGCTGCTCGTTGCCCGGGGAGTTGGACTGGGGAAAGCTGCCGACGATCATGTCGAAGTCCCGCGAACGCACCCGGGTGATGTACTGGGACACGTCGACCCGGCGAATCACCAGGTCGATGCCCAGGTCGGCCAGGTTGCGCTTGAACGGCAGCAGCACCCGCTCGAACTCGGTCTGGGCCAGGAGGAACTCGATCACCACCGGCTTGCCCTGGGCGTCGACCATCTTGTCGTCGACGATGCGCCAGCCGGCTTCCTGCAGCAGTTGGTAGGCCTGGCGCTGCTGGGCGCGGATCATGCCGCTGCCGTCGCACACCGAAGGCGAGAAGGCCTGGTCGAACACCTGTGGCGGGATTTTGCCCCGCAGCGGTTCGAGGATCGCCAGCTCCTCCGGGCCCGGCAGGCCGGTGGCGGCCATCTCCGAGTTCTCGAAGTAGCTGCGGGTGCGGGTGTAGGCCCCGTTGAACAGCTGCTTGTTGCTCCACTCGAAGTCCAGCAGCAGGCTCAGGGCATGGCGCACCCGCACATCCTGGAACATCGGCCGGCGGGTGTTGAAGACAAAGCCCTGCATGCCGGTGGGGTTGCCGTTGGCGATCTGTTCCTTGATCAAGCGGCCCTGGGCCACGGCCGGGATGTTGTAGGCGTTGGCCCAGTTCTTCGCGCTGATTTCCAGCCAGTAGTCGAACTGGCCGGCCTTGAGCGCTTCCAGGGCCACGGTGTTGTCGCGGTAGTAGTCGCTGGTGATCACGTCGAAATTGTAGAAGCCGCGGTTCACCGGCAGGTCGCGGCCCCAGTAGTCCTTGACCCGCTCGTAGCGAATCGAGCGTCCGGCCTTGACCGCGGTGACCCGGTAGGGGCCGCTGCCCAGGGGCACTTCCAGGTTGCTCTTGGCAAAGTCGCGGCTTTCCCACCAGTGCTTGGGCAGGACCGTCAGCTGGCCGAGGATCAGCGGCAACTCGCGGTTGTTGTTGTGCTTGAACTTGAACAGCACCCGCAGCGGGTCTTCGGCGATCACCTGGTCGACGTCGGCGTAGTAGCCGCGGTACAGCGGCGAGCCGGCGCTCATCAGGGTCTGGAAGCTGAACACCACGTCCTCGGCACGAATCGGCTGGCCGTCATTGAAACGCGCTTCCGGGCGCAGGTAGAAACGCACCCAGCTGTTGTCCGGGGCTTTCTCGATCTTGCCCGCCACCAGTCCATATTCGGTGAAGGGTTCGTCCAGGCTCTGGGTCATCAGGGTGTCGTAGATCAGGCCGATGTTCTGCTCGGGCACGCCCTTGCTGATGAAGGGGTTGAGGCTGTCGAAGCTGCCGAAGCCGGCCATGCGGAAGGTGCCGCCCTTGGGGGCCTGGGGATCGACGAAGTCGAAGTGCTGGAAGTTCGCCGGGTATTTCGGCGCTTCGTTGTACAGGGTCAGGGCATGTTGCGGCGCAGCCTGGGCACAGCAGGCGATGACGCCGAACAACAGGCCGCCGGTGCGCAGGAGCAGGGCTCGCAGAGGCATCATTGGGGAGTCTCCAGGGACTTCAGCCACCAGGCGTTCAGGCCCAGGTTGTAGGGCGGCGTGGTGACGAAGGCGAACCGGTTTCGGTAGGCCAGTCGGTGATAGTTGAGGTACCAGTTGGGAATCATGTAGTGCTGCCACAGCAGCACCCGGTCCAGGGCGCGGCCGGCGGCCAGTTGGTCGTCGCGGCTCTGGGCGGCCAGCAGTTGCTCCAGCAGGTGATCGACGATCGGGTTGTTGATGCCTGCATAGTTCTTGCTGCCCTTGACCGAAACCTGGCTGGAGTGGAAGTACTGCCATTGCTCCAGGCCCGGGCTCAGGGTCTGGTTGAGGGTCATGAGGATCATGTCGTAGTCGAACTGGTCCAGGCGCTGCTTGTATTGCGCCCGGTCCACGGTGCGCAGGCGCGCCTCGATGCCGATGCTCGCCAGGTTCTCCACATAGGGCTGGAGAATCCGTTCCAGGTTGGGATTGACCAGCATCAGCTCGAAACGCAGCGGCTGCCCGGTGCTGTTCTGCAGGCGCTGGCCGTTGAGCTTCCAGCCGGCGTCGGCCAAAAGCCCCAGGGCGCGGCGCAGGGTTTCCCGGGGAATGCCGCGGCCCTCGGTGCGGGGCAGGCCGAAGGCCTGGGTGAACAGGCTGGCCGGCAATTGGTCGCGGTAAGGCGACAGCAGCAGCCATTCGTGTCCCACCGGCAGGCCCGTGGCGGAGAATTCGCTGTTGGGGTAGTAGCTCAGGGCGCGCTGGTAGGCACCGCTGAACAGGGTGCGGTTGGTCCATTCGAAGTCGAACATCAGGCCCAGGGCTTCACGCACTCGCACGTCGGCGAAGAGGCTGCGCCGGGTGTTCATGAACAGGCCCTGGGTCTGGGTGGGGATCTGGTGCGCCACCTGGGCCTTGATCACCTCGCCGCGATTGACCGCGGGGAAGTTGTAGCCGTTGGCCCAGTTCTTGGCCTGGTGCTCGATGTAGATGTCGAACTCGCCGGCCTTGAAGGCTTCGAAGGCCACGTCGCTGTCGCGGTAGAACTCCACCTCGACCCGGTCGAAGTTGTTGAAGCCGCGGTTGACCGGCAAGTCCTTGCCCCAGTAGTCCTGGACCCGTTCGAACACCAGTTGGCGTCCGGGCTGGACCTGGGTGATGCGATAGGGGCCGCTGCCCAGGGGCGGGGTGAAGGTGGTGGCCTTGAAGTCGCGGTCTTTCCAGTAGTGCTGAGGCAGGACCGGCAACTCCCCTAGGCGCAGGATCAGCAGCGGGTTGCCGGCGCGCTTGAACACGAAGCGGATGCGCTGCGGGCCGAGGATGTCCACCCGTTGCACTTCCTGCAGGTTGGTGCGGTATTGCGGGTGGCCTTCCTTGAGCAGCAGGCGGTAGGAAAACGCCACGTCATAGGCGGTGATCGGCTGGCCGTCGTGAAAGCGTGCCTCGGGCCGCAGGTTGAACACCACCCAGCTGCGGTCCTCGCTGTATTCCACGGAGCGGGCGATCAGGCCGTAGCTGGAGGTGGGCTCGTCGCCGGAGGGCGCGTAGAGGCCGGTGCCTACCATCAGGGGTTCGTTGAGTTCGTTGACCCCGTATTGCAGGAAGTTCGGCGTGGCGACCGGGCTGGTGCCCTTGAAGGTGTAGGGGTTGAGGGTGTCGAAGGTGCCAAAGGCCATGACCCGCAAGGTGCCGCCTTTGGGCGCAGCGGGATTGACCCAGTCGAAGTGGGTGAACTTGGCCGGGTACTTGAGCGTGCCAAACTGCGCATAACCATGACTTTCGGTGATCGTCGCGCTTGCGGGAAAGCTCAAGGCCAGACTGAAGAAGAGCAGAAGGAGGGGACGCATCGAGTCAGAGATCCGTTCCAGGCGGCTTGGGCTTAATGCTCCGTACAGTAACAGCTTGTATCAGCAGGAAAAAGCTCGCTGGCGCGAGCTTCGTGCAATTGAAACCTCCTGTAGAAGCCGGCTTGCCGGCGAAGGTTGTTGGCTGGCGAGCCGGCTTCTACAGGGGCGGATTTCAGTGCGGCAGGTAGACCGTGAGCATCTGGCCGGGCTTGAGGGCCTGGGCCGCCCGAGGGTTCCAGCGCTTGAGGTGCTGCATCTCGACATTGAAGCGCTTGGCCACGATGTACAGCGAGTCGCCTTGCTTGACCTTGTAGCGGGTCGACTTCTGCTTGCCGCTGCTGGCCACGGTGGTTTTCTTGCCGGCGCTCTTGCGGGTGTCCTGCATCACCAGGGTCTGGCCGACCTTGAGGTCCTTGCCGCTGAGCTTGTTCCAGCGTTGCAGGTCCTGCACATCCACCTTGTTGGCCTTGGCGATCAGCGTCAGGTTGTCGCCGTTCTTGACCCGGTAGATGCGCTTGGGCCGCAGCGAGTCGCGGCCATCGTCGCGGTCGAAGACCGGCTTGAGGGAGCGCTTGCTGATCAGCTCTTCGGGTTTCATGGTGGACAGGCTGGTGGTCAGCAGCTGGGCCTTGGACGTGGGCACCAGCAGGTGCTGGGGACCATCGACGGTGGTGCGCTGCTTGAACGCCGGGTTGAGCTGGAACAGCTCGTCTTCGTCGATGTTGGCCACCGCCGCGACCTTGGACAGGTCCATGCGCTGGTTGATTTCCACCACCTGGAAGTACGGCTCGTTGGCGATCGGGTTGAGGTTCACGCCGTAGGCCTGTGGGGCCAGCACCACCTGGGACAGGGCCAACAGCTTGGGCACGTAGGCTTGAGTCTCGGCCGGCAGTGGCAGGTTCCAGTAGTCGGTGGGCAGGCCGAGCTTGTCATTGCGCTCGATGGCCCGGCTCACGGTGCCTTCGCCGGCGTTGTAGGCGGCCAGGGCCAGCAACCAGTCACCGTTGAACATGTCGTGCAGGCGGGTCAGGTAGTCCAGGGCGGCGGTGGTGGAGGCGGTGATGTCGCGCCGGCCATCGTAGAAGCGGGTCTGGCGCAGGTTGAAGTAGCGTCCGGTGGCCGGGACGAATTGCCACAGGCCCACGGCATCGGCCCGGGAATAGGCCAGCGGGTTGTAGGCGCTTTCGATCACCGGCAACAGGGCCAGCTCCAGCGGCATGTTGCGCTCTTCGAGACGTTCGACGATGTAGTGGATATAGAGACTGCCGCGTTCGCCGGCGTTTTCCAGGAAGGAAGGGTTGCTGGCGAACCACAGGCGCTGCTGTTCAATACGCGGGTTGACGCCCAGGCCTTCTTGCAATTGGAACCCCTGGCGCATGCGTTCCCAGACATCCTGGGGCACTTGCGGGCTTGGCTTGTTGCTCAGCCAGATGGGTTTTTGCTTGATGCGGGCGTTGAAATTCTGGGTGTGTGTCGCGTCGCTCTGCGGGGCATGGCCGGTGCTTTGGCAGCCCGCAAGAGTCGCTGACACAGCTACCGCGATGGCCTGGGCCAAGCGCGTCAATGCGTCTGAACTGATGGAATAACGAATAGATGACGACATTGGCTGGAAGTAAGTTCCGGGCAAAAATGTCGGGCGATTCTAGAAAGCACCCGGGGTGCGGTCAACCATTCAGAATTTTTGTACCAATAGATAGCTTGCTTAGAATTTATCTTTCCAAGCCCTCAGGGCCGCAAAGACCGCACTCTGCGACGGGTTATCCGAGCCGGTCCGTTCGTCCACTTTTTGTTTAACGGATGTTTCGCCAGTCCGCAGGAACGGGTTGGTCAGTTTCTCCAGGGCCAGGGTCGAAGGCAGGGTCATGCGCCCGTGCTCGCGCAATTGCGTGACCTTCTCCAGGCGCTGGGCGATCTCCGGGTTGGCCGGCTCCACCGCCTGGGCGAAGCGCAGGTTGCTCAGGGTGTATTCGTGGGTGCAGTAGATCAGGGTGTCCTCCGGCAGCGCGGCGAGACGGCCGAGGGACTGGTGCATCTGTTCCGGGGTGCCTTCGAAAAGGCGCCCGCATCCGGCGGCGAACAGGGTGTCGCCGCAGAACAGCAGGCCGTGGTGGTAATAGGCGATATGCCCCAGGGTATGGCCGGGGACGGCCAGCACCTGGAATTCCCAGCCGAGGACGCTGATGCGCTGGGCGTCGTCCAGGGCCACATCGCGACCGGGGATTTTTTCCTGCGCCGGGCCATACACGGTGGCGCCGCTGTGCTGCTTCAGACGCTCGACACCACCGACGTGGTCGTGGTGGTGATGGGTCACCAGGATGTCGCTCAGGACCCAGCCCGGGTGCTGCTCCAGCCAGGCCAGGACCGGCGCCGCATCGCCCGGATCGACGACCGCGCAGCGCTGGCTGCGATGATCTTGTAACAACCAGATGTAGTTGTCGGTGAAGGCGGGCAGGGCACTGATCTGTATCATCTTCGGATTCGCCAAGCGGAAAACAATGGCGCATCTTAGAGCTTCTTGGCGTGTTGGAGAATGCAATGACCGATAAAGCCTTCGCTCAGGCAGATCCCGACTGGCTGGCCCTGATCAGTGCGGCCCGGGACTGGCTGTCCGGTCCCCTGGGGCAATTTTTGCTGGACGAAGAGCGGCGCATGCTCGAAGAGGAACTGGGGCGTTTCTTCGGCGGTTACCTGGTGCATTACGGGCCTTCGGCGCAAAACCCGCCGGTGGCGCCTCAGGTGCAGCGCAACGTGCGCCTGGGGGCACCGCTGCCGGGGGTGGAGATCGTCTGCGAGGAACAGGCCTGGCCCCTGAGCGAGCATGCCGCCGATGTGGTGGTGCTGCAGCATGGCCTGGATTTCTGCCTGTCGCCCCACGGCCTGCTGCGCGAGGCCGCCAGTAGCGTGCGCCCCGGTGGTCATCTGCTGATTGTCGGCATCAACCCCTGGAGCACCTGGGGCCTGCGCCATGTGTTCGCCCACGACGCCTTGCGCCAGGCCCGTTGCATCTCGCCTTCGCGGGTTGGCGACTGGCTCAACCTGCTGGGCTTCGCGCTGGAGAAACGCCGCTTCGGGTGCTATCGTCCGCCGCTTGCCTCACAGGCATGGCAGGCGCGACTGGCCGGCTGGGAGCGCAAGGCCGGGCAGTGGCAACTGGCCGGCGGCGGCTTTTACCTGCTGGTGGCGCGCAAGATCGCCGTCGGCCTGCGCCCGGTGCGCCAGGTGCGACGCGAACCCATGGGCAAGCTGGTGCCGCTGCCCATGGCCAAGGTCAATCGCCGTAACAGCGAACCCTGATGACCTGCAGCAACCTTCTTTTTATATAGACCGGCCGAGTGACCTCGGCCTTGGGCGCTGTCGACCGCAATCGGCAGGCCACTGGCAATTTTCTGATGGAAGGCGTGGATGAGCGATAGCGTAGAAATCTTTACCGACGGTGCCTGCAAGGGCAATCCCGGCCCGGGTGGCTGGGGTGCGTTGCTGGTGTTCAAGGGCGTCGAGAAGGAGCTCTGGGGAGGCGAGGCCAACACCACCAACAACCGCATGGAGCTGATGGCGGCGATTCGCGGCCTGGAAGAACTCAAGCGCGAGTGCGACGTGCTGCTGGTCACCGACTCGCAGTACGTGATGAAGGGCATCAACGAGTGGATGGCCAACTGGAAGAAGCGCGGCTGGAAGACCGCGGCCAAGGAGCCGGTGAAGAACGCCGACCTGTGGCAGCAGCTGGACGAGCAGGTCAACCGGCACAAGGTCACCTGGAAATGGGTCCGCGGCCACACCGGTCACCACGGCAACGAGCGGGCCGACCAGTTGGCCAACCGCGGCGTGGATGAGGTTCGCGGCTACAAGGGCTGAGGGCGTTACAGGGTGAGAATCGCCGCCGCCAGTTGTTCGTCGCTGTAGGGCGGGTTGTGCAGTGTCCGGCGAATGTGCCGCAACGCCGATTCCAGTCGCGCCCCGCGAATCGCGCCGTCGCTGGCGACGAAGGCCGCGGCGTCGCTGCGGGCTTCCAGGACAAGCTTGTCATCCCTGAACGAACTGCTGATCTTGGCCGTGCCTTGGCTGCTGCTCAGCAGTCCGCTCATGCTCAGGTCGGTGCTGATCACCAGGCTGGTGGCAAGGCTGGAACTGCTGAACATTGCAATGAGCAGGGCGATGAACAGCAGGTTTTGCAGACGGCGCCGGAGAGTCTTCATGACCGCGAGTTTCCCTGGAAAAGATCGGCGGCACCCTAGCAGCCGGGCCTTGGGCGAACCTCATCAGCTTTGCGAATAACTGTTAAAAAGTGCGCGGCAGCGGCCTGTTCCCTGCGGCGCGCTGTCCCTGGGCCGGGCATGCTAAAATCCCGCCCTTTGCCAGATTGAGAACGGACCACTGATGGCCAACAGATCTGTTGTACTCGATACCGAAACCACCGGTATGCCGGTGACCGACGGCCACCGGATCATTGAAATCGGCTGCGTCGAGTTGATCGGTCGGCGCCTGACCGGGCGGCACTTCCACGTTTACCTGCAACCGGATCGCGAGAGCGATGAGGGCGCCATCGGCGTCCACGGCATCACCAACGAGTTCCTGGTGGGCAAGCCGCGCTTTGCCGAAGTCGCCGATGAGTTCTTCGACTTTATCCAGGGTGCTCAGCTGATCATCCACAACGCGGCGTTCGACGTTGGCTTCATCAACAACGAATTCGCCCTGATGGGGCGCCACGACCGCGCGGACATCACCCAGCACTGCAGCATCCTCGACACCCTGTTGATGGCCCGTGAGCGTCACCCGGGCCAGCGCAACAGCCTCGATGCCCTGTGCAAGCGCTATGGCGTCGACAACTCCGGTCGTGAACTGCACGGCGCCTTGCTCGACTCGGAGATCCTGGCCGACGTCTACCTGACCATGACCGGTGGCCAGACCAGCCTGTCCCTGGCGGGCAACGCTTCGGACGGCAACGGTTCCGGCGAAGGCTCGGGCAACCGCGCCACGGAAATCCGCCGTCTGCCGGCCGATCGTCCACGGGGGCGGATCATCCAGGCCAGCGAAGCCGAATTGGCCGAGCACCAGACGCGTCTGGAAATCATCGCCAAGTCTGCCGGCGGCCCGGCCCTGTGGACCCAGTTGCTCGAAAACCAACACTAAGCCGTTGTCATCCGTGGCCCTGTAGCCGCTGCCGCAGGCTGCGAACGGCTCCGAAGGCGACAGAGGTTTGCCGGGAGATCGCCAAGCAAGGCCCTGTGGGCCTTCACGCAGCTTCGCCATGGCTCAGCAGCGGCTACAGGTGTGTGGGGCGTGGGCCGGCAATTGTGCCTGTGCGACCTTTTGTTACATCCAGTCTGTGCTCGGGGTGACAGGCGACGCCAGGAGCTTCTACCCTGAGTCCATTGGCGGGACCTACCCGCCGCCTCAGGACAGCCTGCCCCATGTACAAAGACCTGCAGTTTCCGATCCTGATCGTGCACCGCGATATCAAGGCCGATACGGTGGCCGGGGACCGGGTGCGGGGCATCGCCCGGGAGCTGGAGAAGGACGGCTTCAGCATCTTCTCGGCGGTCAACTACGCCGAAGGGCGCCTGGTGGCCGCTACCCACCACGGCCTGGCCTGCATGTTGATCGCCGCCGAGGGCGCCGGGGAAAACACCCATCTGCTGCAAAACATGGTGGAGCTGATCCGCCTGGCCCGGGTGCGCGCGCCCCTGTTGCCGATCTTCGCCCTGGGGGAGCAGATGACCCTGGAGAACGCTCCGGCCGATGCCATGAGCGAGCTCAACCAGCTGCGAGGCATTCTCTACCTGTTCGAGGACACGGTGCCCTTTCTGGCCCGGCAGGTGGCCCGGGCCGCGCGCAATTATCTCGACGGCCTGCTGCCGCCGTTCTTCAAGGCCCTGGTGCAGCACACTGCCGACTCCAACTATTCCTGGCATACCCCGGGGCACGGCGGTGGCGTGGCTTATCGCAAGAGCCCGGTGGGGCAGGCGTTCCACCAGTTTTTCGGCGAGAACACCTTGCGTTCCGACCTGTCGGTATCGGTGCCGGAACTGGGCTCGCTGCTGGATCACACCGGGCCCCTGGCGGAAGCCGAGGCGCGGGCGGCGCGCAATTTTGGTGCCGACCATACCTTCTTCGTGATCAATGGCACGTCCACCGCCAACAAGATCGTCTGGCATTCCATGGTGGGGCGCGATGACCTGGTGCTGGTGGATCGCAACTGCCATAAATCGGTGTTGCACTCGATCATCATGACCGGGGCCATCCCCCTGTACCTGTGTCCCGAACGCAATGAACTGGGGATTATCGGGCCGATTCCCTTGAGCGAGTTCAGCCCCGAGTCGATCCAGGCCAAGATCGACGCCAGTCCGCTGACCCGTGGCCGGCCGCCCAAGGTCAAGCTGGCGGTGGTCACCAACTCCACCTATGACGGCCTGTGCTACAACGCCGAACTGATCAAGCAAAGCCTGGGCAACAGTGTCGAGGTGCTGCATTTCGACGAGGCCTGGTATGCCTACGCCGCTTTCCACGAATTCTTTTCCGGGCGCTATGGCATGGGCACCTCGCGCAGCGCCGACAGCCCGCTGGTGTTCACCACCCATTCCACCCACAAGCTGCTGGCGGCCTTCAGCCAGGCGTCGATGATCCATGTCCAGGATGGCGGCGCCCGACAACTGGATCGGGACCGTTTCAACGAAGCGTTCATGATGCATATCTCCACGTCGCCGCAATACAGCATCATCGCCTCGCTGGATGTGGCCTCGGCGATGATGGAAGGGCCGGCGGGGCGCTCGCTGCTGCAGGAAATGTTCGATGAGGCCCTGAGCTTCCGCCGGGCCCTGGCCAACCTGCGGCAGCACATCGCCGCCGATGACTGGTGGTTCTCGATCTGGCAGCCGGAGCGCGTCGAAGGCATCGATCAGGTGCGCACCGGCGACTGGCTGCTGGAACCCGAAGGCGAGTGGCACGGCTTTGCCGGCGTCACCGACGACTATGTGCTGCTGGACCCGATCAAGGTGACCCTGGTAATGCCCGGGCTGACCGCAGGCGGGGCCCTGAGCGAGCACGGGATTCCGGCGGCGGTGGTCAGCAAGTTTCTCTGGGAGCGCGGGCTGGTGGTGGAAAAGACCGGGCTCTATTCGTTCCTGGTGCTGTTCTCCATGGGCATCACCAAGGGCAAGTGGAGCACGCTGCTGACCGAGCTGCTGGAGTTCAAGCGCAACTACGACGCCAATGTCAGCCTCGCCAGTTGCCTGCCCAGCGTCGCCAGTCAGGACCCGCAGCGCTATCAGGGCATGGGTTTGCAGGACCTGTGCGACCAGTTGCATGCCTGTTACCGCAGCAACGCCACGGCCAAGCACCTCAAACGCATGTACACCGTGCTGCCGGAGGTGGCGATGAAGCCTGCCGATGCCTACGACCAACTGGTGCGCGGCGAAGTCGAGGCGGTGTCCATCGATCAGTTGCAGGGCCGTATCGCCGCGGTGATGCTGGTGCCGTATCCGCCGGGCATTCCGTTGATCATGCCCGGCGAGCGCTTCACCGAGTCGACCCGCTCGATCATCGATTACCTGGCTTTCGCCCGGGCCTTCGACAGCAGCTTCCCGGGCTTTGTCGCCGATGTGCACGGTCTGCAGCATGAGGATCTGGGCGACGGGCGCCACTACACCGTCGATTGCATCAAAGCATGAGGAGTTTTCCCGCTATGCAGCCTGTTGTGAACCCCGTGCACCCGGGGCTGGCGATCCGTGTGGCCGACCAGGGGTTCGCCGCCTATGTCTGGGGCAGCGACTTCAGCTTCGAGGTCAGCGCCTACGCCGAGCCTGCGCCAAGCCAGGCGGTGGCGGACTGGCCGCTGCGCAAGGTGGTGCCGTATCGCAAGTGCTATGGCATCGATCCGGAGGAGTTCGGCAGCTACCGCAATGCCGCGGACAGCGAGATCTTCATGGCCTATCTCGATGACCAGCCCGTGGGGCATGTGGTGGTCAGCACCAACTGGAACGGCTACGGGCATGTCGACGAACTGGCGGTGCATGCACCGGCCCGACGCCACGGCGTGGCCCGGGCACTGCTGGAGGTGGCGCAGTTCTGGAGTCGCAAGAAGCAACTGCCGGGGGTGATGCTGGAAACCCAGAACAACAACCTGGGGGCCTGTCGCCTGTACGAGCAGTGCGGCTATGTGGTGGGCGGGGTGGATCAACTGCGTTATCGCGGCATCGATCCGCAGACCCGCGAAGTGGCGATCTTCTGGTATTGCCTGTTTGCCGATGAACCCCAGGTCCGCCAGCCTTAGCCCGCCAGCAGGGACTCGGCCTGTTGCGTCAGCAGTTCCAGCAGGGCATTGAGCAGGGGCGAGACTTCGCTGCCCTGGCGGCGCAGGGCGTACAGGGTGACGCCGATCGGCGGCGACAGCGGGCATGCATCGAGCCCGGCACTGCGGGCGCCGACGGCGGTGAAGGGGTCGACAATGGCCAGCCCTTCACCGGCTTCCACCAGGCTGCGCATCATCTGATAGGTCTGCACCCGGGTCTGGATCACCGGGCTTGGCCGCAGATTCTGCAATTTACTGGCGAGCATCACGCTCAGCGGGTCCTGGCCTTCCAGGCCGAGCATGGCCTGGCCGGCCAGATCCTGCAGGGCGGCGTATTTCTGCCGGGGTTGCAGCCAGCCGTGGGGGGCCAGCAGGAACAGCTTGCCCTGGGCCAGAGCCTGGCTGTGGATGTCCGGGTGTTCGGGGTCATGCAGGCTCAGGCCCAGGTCGCAATCGCGCAGCAGCAGGCGCTCGACCATGTCCCGGGTGCCGTGGCTGAGGAGACTGCAAGGGGTATCGGGAAAGCGCCGCCGCAGGGCGGCGATGCACTGGGGCAGCAGTTGCTGGACCAGCGGCGGGGTGCCGATGATGCGCAACGGCGGTGCCTGGTGAAAGCGCAAACTGTCGGCCAGGCGTTGCAGCGGCTCGAAGGCGTCGTAGACCCGGGTGATCGCCGGTTGCAGTTCCCGGGCTTCGCGGGTGGCCTGCAAGCGTCCGCGCACGCTGGCGAACAGCATGAACCCCAAGTGGCTTTCGGCATCGCGCAGCAAGGCCTCGACCTCGGCCACCGAGAGCTGCAGCAGCTCGGCGGCGGTGCCCAGGTGGGCGGTTTGCAGGAGGGCCTGAATCACTTCGATATGACGTAGACGCATGCTTGAAGTCCATCTCCAGCCGTTGGGCGGTCAAGCATCGAATCCTACCCCAACTGCAGGTCCGGAATCTGTAGTCGCCACCCTTGGCCGGACCGGACCGCCGGGGCCGGGTGCGCCTATTCGGTGACGTAGGTCTCGGGCTCGCGGACGATGGTCACATCCGATTGCACCAGCAGGAACTGATTGTCGTCGAGCTTGCGCACTCGGTCGCCAATCGCCAGGCGATAGGTGGTGACGGGTTCCGAGCCGGTCGTACCGTCCTGCGCGGGCATGGATTCCTGGAACTCGTGCACTGAATACACCCGTCCTTCGGCATCTCTTGCATGGAATTGTCCGACAAGTACTGCAGCCATCTTTAGAGCCTCTGGAGATAAAACACGCAAATTTCGCTGCTGTAGACCCGGTGGGTGCCGGGTAAGTTTTGCCGCCTGGAAAAAATAATCCACGGCCGCCGCCGGCCGGGGGGTGCGACAGGATTTATCTGAGCAAATGGCGCTCGCGGGGTAGCAGGCACCCCCCGGGCTCATCTATAACTAACACCTTCTTCACGCCAAGGGTTGGAAACTCCAATGAGCAATGTCTACAAGGTTGCAGTGCTGGTCGGCAGTCTGAGAGCGCAGTCCCTGAACCGTAAGGTCGCCCTGGCGCTGGCCGAGCTGGCCCCGGCGAACCTGCAGTTGGGCATCGTCGAGATCGGCGATCTGCCGCTCTACAACGAAGACATCGATGTGACGCCGCCGGCGACCTACACCCGCTTTCGCGAACAGATCGCGGCCGCCGATGCCGTGCTGTTCGTGACCCCTGAATACAACCGCTCGGTGCCTGCACCGTTGAAGAACGCCATCGACGTCGGTTCGCGTCCTTATGGCAAGAGTGCCTGGAGCGGCAAGCCGGGTGCGGTGATCAGCGTGTCCCCGGGGGCCATTGGCGGCTTCGGGGCCAACCACCACCTGCGCCAGTCCCTGGTGTTTCTCAATGTGCCGTGCATGCAGCAGCCGGAAGCCTACCTGGGCGGCGCCGGTGCGGCGTTCGATGATTCGGGCAAGCTGTCGGAGGCCACCCGGCCGTTCCTGCAGGGCTTCATCAACGCCTACGGCCAATGGGTCGAGCAACAGAAGAAAGCCTGAACGCCTTCCTCCCTCCACATTTCCCTGCTGTTGCAGGAGCCGGCTTGCCGGCGAGCGGGTTCCTGAGGCTCATGGAGGCCTCGGGGGCAGCTTCGCTGGCAAGCCGGTTCCTTTGCCGGTCAGCTCTTTATTCAAGATTCCTTAAATCATGTTGATTGCAGTATTGATCTTCCTGCTGACCATCACCCTGGTGATCTGGCAGCCCAAAGGCCTGGGCGTGGGCTGGAGCGCGGTGTTCGGCGCGCTCCTGGCGCTGTTCTGCGGCGTGGTGCAACTGGCCGACATCCCGGTGGTGTGGCAGATCATCTGGAACGCCACCGGCACCTTCGTCGCGCTGATCATCATCAGCCTGCTGCTGGACGAGGCCGGATTCTTCGCCTGGGCCGCCCTGCACGTGGCGCGCTGGGGACGGGGCAGGGGGCGACGCCTGTTCGCCTTCATGGTGTTGCTCGGCGCCCTGGTGTCGGCGCTGTTCGCCAACGACGGTGCGGCGCTGATCCTGACCCCCATCGTCATTTCCATGCTGCTGGCCTTGCGCTTTTCTGCCGCCACCACCCTGGCATTCGTCATGGGGGCCGGCTTCATCGCCGACACCGCGAGTCTGCCGCTGGTGGTGTCGAACCTGGTGAACATCGTCTCTGCGGACTTTTTCAAGATCGGCTTCAACCGCTATGCGGCCGTGATGCTGCCGGTCAACCTGGTCAGCGTTGCCGCGACCCTGGCGGTGCTGCTGTGGTTTTTTCGCCGGGACATCCCTGAGCAGTACGATCCGCGGCAACTGGCCGAGCCGGCCAGTGCCATCCATGACCGGGCGACCTTCATGGCCGGCTGGTGGGTGCTGCTGATCCTGCTGCTGGGCTGCTTTGCCCTGGAGCCGCTGGGGATTCCCATCAGCGCCATTTCCGCGGTCTGCGCCACCTTGCTGCTGGTGATCGCTGCGCGTGGACACAAGATCTCCACCCGCAAGGTGCTCAAGGAAGCACCCTGGCAGATCGTGATTTTTTCCCTGGGCATGTACCTGGTGGTGTACGGCTTGCGCAATGCCGGGCTGACCGGGCACCTGGCCGCCTGGCTCGACGCCTTTGCCGGCGGCGGAATCTGGGGGGCGGCCCTGGGCACCGGCTTGTTGACCGCCGGGTTGTCGTCGGTGATGAACAACCTGCCGACGGTGCTGATCGGTGCCTTGTCCATCGATGCCAGCCAAGCCACCGGGGTGGTCAAGGAGGCGATGATCTACGCCAACGTCATCGGCAGCGACCTGGGGCCGAAGATCACCCCCATCGGCAGCCTGGCCACCTTGCTCTGGCTGCATGTGCTGGAGCGCAAGGGCATTCATGTCGGCTGGGGTTATTACTTCCGGGTCGGCGTCGTGCTCACCGTGCCGGTGCTGCTGGTGACCCTGGCGGCCCTGGCGTTGCGGCTTTCCCTGGCATAGCGAAACCCCACGGCTGGAGCCGGCTTGTCGGCCAAAAGGCCCGCAAGCCTTGCGCCATTCGTGGAGAGGCTTTCGCTGGCCAGCCAGCGGCTACGCAGGTTGGTCTCTGGGCGGGAAGGGCTGGGTTACGGGGAGGTTGGGCCACAGGTCGGCCACCAGGAACAGGCGCTCGGCTTCTTCCCAGCCCCCTTCGGCCGTTTCCTCCAGTCGCACCAGCAATTGCGCCGGGGCGTGGGGGGAGAGGGCGCTCAGCCATTGCCCCAGTTCAACGGCGGTCCAGGCCTGTTCCGCCGGATAGTGAGCCGGGGCCAGCCAGGCGTGGCGGGGCAGGGGCTGCCAGCGCCCCGGGGCGCCCAGGGCCAGGTAGGCCGGCCAGTCCCGTTGATGCAGCCAGCGCCCCCGCAGGTGCTGCGGATGGGCGCCCTCGGGCGGTTCGGCGTGGCCCGGCCAGGGATAGAGCAGGTAGCCCCCCAGCCACAAGTGGGCGCGAAACTGCTGGATATCCAGCGCCGCCAGGGCCTCCCGGCTTTCATCGCGGGCGGAAATCGGCAGTTGGTGTTCGTCCAGGTGCGCCAGCTTGCGGTCCAGGCGATCGTGGCAGCCCGGCCCCAGCCATTGCGCGCTGTCGCTGCCGTTGCCCCGTTGCGGGCCCAGGTAGAGCTTGATCGCCAGTTCCAGGTGATGCACGCCTTCGCGGTCGCGCAGCAGCATGTCCAACTCGCCCAGGGTCTGGCCGCCACGGCGGATCGGCAGGTTGGCCGCCAGCAGTTCGACGCCGGGGGCGTGCTGCACGGCAAACTGCCAGAGGCGTTCGTAGTACAGGCCCAGGCGCCGTGTCTGGCTGCGGTCGAGCCAGTGGCGCAGCGCGCTGGGGTCCAGGTCCAGGCGCTGCAGCCAGTGCGCCAGCAATTGCGGCGCCTGCACCCAGTCGCTGCCGGACAGGGGATGGCGCTGCGGCCAGGGCGTGTGGCTGAGCATCGGCGGCGCGAGGATGACCCAGGCGAGGTCGCGGACTTCAGGTTGACGCAACTGGCGTGGAAGGCTGAGCAGATCCGGGAACAGGAGCATGCTGCGAGCATAGACGCAAACCCTTGCGCTTCGCGATAAATGCGTGTCGCTCGGTGCTCTCGCCGCGGTTCCTAAGCCCGCGTGGCTGAAAGGATTTTGTCTAACGCCGGGTTTCGCCCATAATCCTCCGTTTCGCCCGTACCCGAACCCCGCAGGAGCCCCATGGAGCAATTTCGCAATATCGGCATTATCGGTCGCCTGGGCAGCTCCCAGGTGCTGGACACAGTTCGCCGACTGAAGAAGTTTCTGCTGGCACGCCACCTGCACGTGATCCTCGAAGACACCATCGCCGAAGTGCTGCCGGGCCACGGCCTGCAGACCTCCTCGCGCAAGCTGTTGGGCGAGGTCTGCGACATGGTCATCGTGGTCGGCGGCGACGGCAGCCTGCTGGGCGCCGCCCGGGCCCTGGCGCGGCACAATATCCCGGTGCTGGGGATCAACCGTGGCAGCCTGGGGTTTCTCACCGACATCCGCCCCGATGAGCTGGAGGTCAAGGTCGCCGAAGTGCTGGACGGCCATTACCTGGTGGAAAACCGCTTCCTGCTGCAGGCCGAAGTCCGCCGTCACGCCGAGGCCATTGGCCAGGGCGATGCGCTGAACGACGTGGTGCTGCACCCGGGCAAGTCGACGCGGATGATCGAGTTCGAAATCTACATCGACGGCCAGTTCGTCTGCAGTCAGAAGGCTGACGGCCTGATCGTCGCCACGCCCACCGGCTCCACGGCCTATGCGCTGTCCGCCGGCGGCCCGATCATGCATCCCAAGCTGGATGCCATTGTGATTGTGCCGATGTACCCCCATACCTTGTCCGGAAGGCCGATTGTGGTCGACGGCAACAGTGAGCTGAAAATCGTCGTGTCCAAAGATATGCAGATCTATCCGCAAGTCTCCTGTGACGGGCAGAACCATTTCACCTGCGCACCGGGCGACACCATCACGGTCAGCAAGAAGGCGCAGAAACTGCGCCTGATTCACCCGCTGGACCACAACTACTACGAGGTCTGCCGGACCAAGCTTGGCTGGGGCAGCCGACTGGGCGGTGGAGGCGACTGATGCTCGATCCCGCGCGTAGCTACGACCTGATCGGTGACGTGCACGGTTGCGCCCTGACCCTGGAGCACTTGCTGGATCGGCTCGGGTACCACAAGCAGGGCGGCGTCTGGCGGCATCCGTCGCGCATGGCGGTGTTCCTCGGTGACATCATCGACCGCGGCCCGCGAATCCGTGAATCCCTGCATATCGTCCACGACATGGTCGAAGCCGGTCAGGCGCTGTGCATCATGGGCAACCATGAGTTCAACGCCCTGGGCTGGAGCACTCCGGCGGCGGCCGGCAGTGGCAAGCAGTTCGTGCGTGAACACACGCCGCGCCATGCCCGGCTGATCCACGAGACCCTGACCCAGTTCGAGCACCACCCGGGCGACTGGCACGACTTCCTCGAGTGGTTCTATGAACTGCCGCTGTTCGTCGACGCCGGGCGCTTTCGCGTGGTGCACGCCTGCTGGGATGCGGGCCTGATCGCCCCGCTGCGCCAGCAGTACCCCAACGGCTGCATCGACCGCGAGTTCCTCCAGGCCTCGGCGCTGCCCGACAGTTTTGCCAGCACCGCCTTCGATCGCCTGCTGCGCGGCACCGACATGCGCCTGCCCCACGGCCTGACCATGACCAGCGGCGACGGCCTGACCCGGGCGTTCTTCCGCACCAAATTCTGGGAAGACGACCCGCAGACCTACGGCGACATCGTCTTTCAGCCCGATGCCTTGCCCGATCCGGTGGCGCGCACGCCGTTGTCCCCGGCCGAGAAAAACAGCCTGCTGCGCTACGGCCCTGACGAACCGATGCTGTTTGTCGGCCACTACTGGCGCAGCGGCAAGCCGGCGCCGATCCGTCCCAACCTGGCGTGCCTGGACTACAGCGCCGTGCTCTACGGCAAGCTTGCCGCCTATCGCCTGGACCAGGAAACCCGCCTGGATCCGAATAAATTTGTCTGGGTCGACGTCGAGCGGCCCGAGGTGTTGCGATGAGCGCAGTAGCGGTTTTGCGTCTGCCACTGGCCACCGACCTGAGTGGCTTCGTCAAGCTGCTGCAGCGCATGCAGGTGCCCCACCGGGTCAGTGAAGAGGCCGGCGAGCAAGTGCTCTGGGTGCCCGAATCCATCAGTGAGGATGTGCGGGGCCTGTACCAGCGCTTTCCCCAGGGCGATCCCGAGCAGCAACTGGACATCCCGCAGGCGGCCTCGCCGGCGCGGGTTGGCCTGGTGCAGCAGTTGCGCCGCAGCCCGGTCACCGCGCTGATCCTGCTGCTGAGCCTGGCGGTGTGCGGCATCACCTTGCTCGGTGACAACCTGCAGACCCTCGGCTGGTTCACCTTCCTCGAGTTTCGCGTGGTGGGCGACTACATCCAGTTCAGCTCCCTGGCCGACAGCCTGGCGGCGGGGCAGTGGTGGCGCCTGGTGACGCCGATGCTGATTCACTTCGGCATCCTGCACATCGCCATGAACGGCATGTGGTACTGGGAACTGGGGCGGCGCATCGAACTGCGCCAGGGCAGCATCAACCTGCTGGGGCTGACCCTGCTGTTCAGCCTGGTTTCCAACTTCGCGCAATACTATTTCAGCGGCCCAACCCTGTTCGGTGGCCTGTCCGGGGTGCTCTACGGCCTGCTCGGGCATTGCTGGATCTATCAATTACTGTCCCCCAACCCCATCTACCGCCTGCCCCGGGGCGTGCTGGTGATGATGCTGGTGTGGCTGCTGCTGTGCCTGTCCGGGCTGGTGTCGATGATCGGCTTCGGCGAAATCGCCAACGCCGCCCATGTCGGCGGGCTGCTCATCGGTTGCCTCACCGGCTTGTTGGGTGGCCTCTACAGCCGCCATAAACTGGCCCTTTAAACGCTGGAGTCGTGTATGTCGTCCTTTGTCGAAATGATCGAAAACATCACCCCCGAGATCTACCAGAGCCTGAAGCTGGCGGTAGAGATCGGCAAATGGGCCGATGGCCGCAAGCTCACCGCCGAGCAGCGTGAACTGTCCCTGCAGGCCATGATCGCCTGGGAGATGCAGAACCTGCCCGAGGAACAGCGCACCGGCTACATGGGTCCGCAGGAATGCGCCTCGAAGTCGGCACCGGTGCCGAACATCCTGTTCAAGTCGGATGCCATCCATTGATCGAGATTGGCCGCGGTTCCATCAGCAAAATGTCGGCACGCCTGGACGGGTCGAATGTTCAGTACGCCTTTCGCCTGGGTGACAGCGAGGTGCCGGTCAACCCCCTGATCGGCACTCAGGTGCGCCTGGAGTACCTGGGGGCGATCCATTGCACCCATTGCGGACGCAAGACCAAGACCAGCTTCAGCCAGGGCTATTGCTACCCCTGCATGACCAAGCTGGCCCAGTGCGATGTGTGCATCATGAGCCCCGAACGCTGCCACTACGACGCCGGCACCTGCCGCGAGCCGTCCTGGGGCGAGCAGTTCTGCATGACCGATCACGTGGTCTACCTGGCCAACTCCTCGGGGATCAAGGTCGGCATCACCCGCGCCACCCAGTTGCCGACCCGCTGGCTCGACCAGGGCGCCAGCCAGGCGCTGCCGATCATGCGCGTGGCGACCCGCCAGCAATCGGGCTTCGTCGAGGACCTGTTCCGTTCCCAGGTGGCCGACAAGACCAACTGGCGCGCGCTGCTCAAGGGCGATGCCCAGGCCGTGGACCTGGTGGCGGTACGCGACCAGCTGTTCGCATCCTGCGCCGAGGGCCTGCTGGCGCTGCAACAGCGTTTCGGCCTGCAGGCGATCCAGCCGGTGAGTGACATCGAACCCCTGGAAATCCGTTACCCGGTCGAGCAGTACCCGAGCAAGATCGTCAGTTTCAACCTGGACAAGAATCCGATCGCCGAAGGCACGCTGCTGGGCATCAAGGGCCAGTACCTGATCTTTGATACCGGCGTGATCAACATTCGCAAATACACGGCCTATCAGCTCGCCGTGCATCAGTAGAAGGAATTCGCCATGCGCACCGAACAACCGAAGATGATTTACCTGAAGGACTATCAGGCCCCCGAGTACCTGATCGACGAGACCCACCTGACCTTCGAGTTGTTCGAGGACCACAGCCTGGTCCATGCGCAGCTGGTGATGCGTCGCAACCCCGCACGCGGCGCTGGCCTGCCACCGCTGGTGCTGGACGGCCAGCAGCTGGAGCTGCTGTCGGTGAGCCTGTCCGACCAGTTGCTGAGCGCCAGCGACTACCAGCTCGATGACAGCCACCTGACCCTGCACCCGACCAGCGCCAGCTTCACCCTGGACACCAGCGTGAAGATCCACCCGGAAAGCAACACCGCCCTGGAAGGCCTGTACAAGTCCAGCGGCATGTTCTGCACCCAGTGCGAGGCCGAGGGCTTTCGCAAGATCACCTATTACCTCGATCGCCCGGATGTGATGAGCAAGTTCACCACCACCGTGGTGGCCGAGCAGCACCGCTACCCGGTATTGCTCTCCAACGGCAACCCGATCGCCAGCGGTCCTGGTGAAGACGGCCGGCACTGGGCGACCTGGGAAGACCCGTTCATGAAGCCGGCCTAC
The DNA here is from genome assembly GCF_001547895.1 of Pseudomonas sp. Os17. Lineage (NCBI taxonomy): Bacteria > Pseudomonadati > Pseudomonadota > Gammaproteobacteria > Pseudomonadales > Pseudomonadaceae > Pseudomonas > Pseudomonas sp. Os17. The sequence continues at coordinate 3,046,266 of NZ_AP014627.1, forward strand.
CTGTTCGCCCTGGTGGCCGGCGACCTGTGGTGCGTGGAAGACAGCTTCCGCACCCAGAGCGGGCGCGACGTGGCGCTGCGCATCTATGTCGAGCCGGAAAACATCGACAAGTGCCAGCACGCGATGAACAGCCTGAAGAAGTCCATGCGCTGGGACGAAGAAACCTACGGTCGCGAATACGACCTGGACATCTTCATGATCGTTGCGGTCAACGACTTCAACATGGGTGCCATGGAAAACAAGGGCCTGAACATCTTCAACTCCAGCGCCGTGCTGGCCCGCGCCGAAACCGCCACCGATGCCGCGCACCAGCGGGTCGAGGCGATCGTTGCCCACGAATACTTCCACAACTGGTCGGGCAACCGCGTGACCTGCCGCGACTGGTTCCAGCTGTCGCTCAAGGAAGGCTTCACCGTGTTCCGCGATGCCGGTTTCTCCGCCGACATGAACTCGCGCACCGTCAAGCGCATCCAGGACGTGGCCTACCTGCGTACCCACCAGTTCGCCGAAGACGCCGGCCCCATGGCCCATGCCGTGCGCCCGGAAAGCTTTATCGAGATTTCCAACTTCTACACCCTGACCGTGTACGAAAAGGGTTCGGAAGTAGTGGGCATGATCCACACTTTGCTCGGCGCCGAAGGCTTCCGTAAGGGCAGCGACCTGTACTTCGAGCGTCATGATGGCCAGGCGGTGACCTGCGACGACTTCGTCAAGGCCATGGAAGACGCCAACGGCGTCGACCTGAGCCAGTTCAAGCGCTGGTACAGCCAGGCCGGTACGCCACGGCTGGCGGTCAGCGAGGCCTACGACGCGGCGGCGAAAACCTACAGCCTGACCTTCCGCCAGAGCTGCCCGCAGACCCCGGACAAGGTAGAAAAGCTGCCGTTCGTGATCCCGGTGGAGCTGGGCCTGCTGGATTCCAAAGGGGCGGGCATGGCCTTGCGCCTGTCCGGCGAAAGCGCGGCCCAGGGCACGTCCCGGGTGATTTCGGTGACCGAGGCCGAGCAGACCTTCACCTTCGTCGACATCACCGAACAGCCGCTGCCTTCGCTGCTGCGCGGCTTCTCGGCGCCAGTGAAGCTGAGCTTCCCCTACAGCCGCGACCAGTTGATGTTCCTCATGCAGCACGACAGCGACGGCTTCAACCGTTGGGACGCCGGCCAGCAGTTGGCCGTGCAAGTGCTGCAAGAACTGATTGCCCAGCATCAGCAGGGTCAGGCGCTGGTGATGGACGAACGTCTGGTGACCGCCCTGGGCACCGTGCTGGCGGATGGCAGCCTGGACCAGGCCATGGTCGCGGAAATGCTGTCCCTGCCGGGCGAGGCCTACCTCACCGAAATCAGCGAAGTGGCGGATGTCGAGGCGATCCATGCGGCGCGCGAGTTTGCTCGCCAGCAACTGGCTGACAGCCTGTTCGATGCGCTGTGGAAGCGTTATCAGGCCAACCGGGCAGTGTCCAAGGCCACGGCCTACGTGGCCGAGTCCGAGCATTTCGCCCGTCGCGCGCTGCAGAACATTGCCCTGTCGTACCTGATGCTCACCCACAAGCCCGAAGTGCTGGCGGCGGCCATCGAACAGTTCGACAGCGCCGACAACATGACCGAGCGCCTGACCGCCCTGGCGGTGCTGGTCAACTCGCCATTCGAGGCCGAGAAGGCCAAGGCCCTGGCAGTGTTTGCCGAGCACTTCAAGGACAACGCCCTGGTCATGGACCAGTGGTTCAGCGTGCAGGCCGGCAGCCCGTTGCCGGGCGGCCTGGAGCGGGTCAAGGCGCTGATGCAGCACCCGGCGTTCAATCTCAAGAACCCGAACAAGGTGCGGGCGTTGGTGGGGGCCTTTGCCGGGCAGAACCTGATCAACTTCCACGCGGCCGACGGTTCCGGCTATCGCTTCCTCGCGGATCTGGTGATCCAGCTCAACGGCTTCAACCCGCAGATCGCCTCGCGGCAACTGGCGCCGCTGACCCGCTGGCGCAAGTACGACAGCGCCCGCCAGGCGCTGATGAAAGGCGAACTGGAGCGCATCCGCGCCTCCGGCGAGCTGTCCAGCGACGTGTTCGAAGTGGTCAGCAAAAGCCTCGCCTGACGGCGGCAGCGGCTACACCTGTAGCCGCTGCTGAGCCTGCGAAGCTGCGCAAAGGTCCGCAGGACCTTGCTTGGCGATCGCTGTCACACCTCTGTCGGTCTTGAGATCGATGCGTCCCTGCGACGCAGAGCCGTCCAGACCGTTCGCAACCTGCGGCAGCGGCTACAGGGGGGGCAGCGCGCTACTCAAGTCGCGGTGATAGTTCTGCGCGCCAATGGCGTGCAGGATGCCCACTCGCTCAAGCTTGGCATGCACCTTCAGGTTGGCTTCGCACAGTTTCACCACGATCCCGCGCTTGTGCAGCTGACCTATCACTTCCTCCAGGGTCTGCAGCCCGGTGATATCCATGAACGGCACATGCTTGAGGCGGATGATCAGCAGCCTGGGATCGCTGTGGGTCTGGGCCAGGGCCCGTTCAAAGGTTTCGGCAGCGCCAAAGAACAGGGGGCCTTCGATGGTATAGATCAGCACCCCGGCAGGCAGGTGCCCGCGTCCTTTGCCGCGCAATTCGTTCTCCAGATCCTCTCCCACGACCTGCTGCACCTCCACCGAGGAGGCCATGCGCCGCAGGAAATGCAGCATCGCCAGGATCACCCCGATATTCACCGCGATCACCAGGTCGCTGAACACCGTGAGCACAAAGGTGCACAGCAGGATCGCCACGTCCGCTCGCGGCGCGCGCTGCAGCATGCGCTTGAAGTGGTGCAGTTCGCTCATGTTGTAGGCCACCACGAACAGGATCGCGGCCAGGGCGCACAGCGGGATATTGGCCGCCAGCGGGGCGAGAAACAGGATGATCAGCGTCAGCACCCCGGCATGGACGATGCCGGCCAGGGGGCTGGTGGCGCCGTTGCGGATGTTGGTGGCGGTGCGGGCGATGGCACCGGTGGCAGCAAAACCGCCAAACAGCGGCGTGGCCAGGTTGGCAATGCCCTGGCCGATCAGTTCCTGGTTGGAATCGTGCCGGGTGCCGGCCATGCCGTCGGCCACCACCGCCGACAGCAGCGACTCGATGGCCCCGAGCATGGCGATGGCGAAGGCCGGGCCAATCAGGTCCAGCACCCGCGGCAGGCTGATCTGTGGCAGTTGCAGGCTCGGCAAACCCTGGGGAATGCCGCCAAAGGCGCTGCCGATGGTGGCCACGCCGTCGAACTGGAACAGCGACTGCAGGGCGGTGGCCAGGGTCATGGCCACAAGCGGCGCGGGCAGGCGCTTGAGCCCGGGGATCTTCGGTACCCACAGCAACAGTCCGAGGCTGAGCAGGGCCAGCAGGGTGGTGGCCGGGTGCAGCCCGGGCAGGGACTGCAACAGGTGCCAGAGCTTTTGGTGAAAATGCTCGCCCTGGGCCGCGGGCAAGCCGAAGAAGTCCTTCCACTGGCTGACCCAGATGATCACCCCGATGCCGGCGGTGAAACCGAGAATCACCGGGTCGGGGATGAATTTGATCAGGGCGCCGAGGCGGCTGATGCCCAGCAGGAACAGGATGATGCCGGCCATCATGGTTGCCAGTTGCAGGCCGTCGACCCCGTACTGGGCGGTGACCCCGGCGAGAATCACGATAAAGGCCCCGGTGGGACCGGCGATCTGCAAGCGGCTGCCACCGAACAGCGACACCAGCAGGCCGCCGACGATGGCGGTGTAGATCCCCTGTTCGGGCTTGACCCCGGAGGCGATGGCGAAGGCCATGGCCAGGGGCAGGGCCACCACGCCGACAATCACCCCGGACACCAGGTTGCGGGCCCAGTGGGCGCGGCCCAGCAGCCCGGCTTTCCACGCCTCGCGTATGGCAATCATGCTGCACTCCTCAAGCTCGTCCGGCTGGCGCCCCATGCCGCTCATCATAGTCAACGGCGGGTGCGGGGGATGCATGCGCTGGATCAGTCTTTGGTCGAGTGACGGCAGGCCCGGGCCAAGCCGTCAGTCGCAGCAGCGAAAGCTTCGTCGCGGTCCGTGGCCTCGATCCGTGGCACCCAGCGGCATCGATCAGCCCAGCGAATGCCCGAGTATTCAGGGGCCTGACCAGGCGCGTTGATTAACAAAAGATAACGTGGCGTTGATTGTCAGACCTTTCCAAAGCCCGATAGGATAGCTCGCAGCCAAAGGGGCTCTAGATTGCAGGTTTCAGGACGATCGTCAGGGTCGATCCAGGCCAGGCAAACCCCGGAAGGCGCCCTGAGAGGTCAAGTGACCTGACAATAATAAATGGGGGAATGGTCTATGAGTGAGCCTGTCATGGGCGTGGTTGTTGGCCGCCCGCCGGCGCTGCGCACGTTCGCACTGCTGGCTACAGCGCTCTCGCTGTTGGGTGTCGTGACGCTGTCGACACAGGTCCTGGCCGCTGCCTCCGCAGCGGATACGGTCTTTTCCATCGAATCGCCCAAAGCGGCGAAAAGCCTGATGCTCGATGTGGTCCACGCCGGCAAGCGCCTGGTGGCCGTGGGGGATCGCGGGCACATTCTCTATTCCGACGATCAGGGGGCGTCCTGGGTCCAGGCCAAGGTGCCAACCCGGCAGCTGCTGACGGCGGTGTACTTCGTCGACGACCAGCATGGTTGGGCGGTGGGCCACGATGCCCAGGTCCTGGCCAGCACCGACGGCGGTGTCACCTGGACCCAGCAGTTCCAGGACCTCAAGCGTGAAGCGCCGTTGCTCGATGTCTGGTTCAAGGACACCCGCAACGGCTTTGCCGTGGGGGCCTACGGCGCCTTGCTGGAAACCACCGACGGCGGCCAGCACTGGGAGGACGCCAGCGATCGCCTGGACAACGAAGATCAGTACCACCTCAACGCCATCGCCGAGGTCAAGGACGCCGGCCTGTTCATCGTCGGCGAGCAGGGCAGCATGTTCCGCTCGGCCGATGGCGGGCAGACCTGGGAACGCCTCGAAGGCCCCTATGAAGGCTCGCTGTTCGGCGTGATCGGCACCGGCCAGCCGGCGACGCTGCTGGTCTATGGCCTGCGCGGCAATCTCTATCGCTCCACGGATTTCGGCGGCACCTGGGAGCAGGTGGAGCTGAAGGCGGCCCGTGGCGCCCTGGAGTTCGGTCTCTCGGGCGCCACCTTGCTGGACGACGGCTCGCTGGTGATCGTCGGCAACGGCGGCAGCGTGATCCGCAGCACCGATCACGGCCAGACGTTCAGCGTGTTCAACCGCCAGGACCGCCTCTCGTTGTCGGCGGTGACCGCCGCGGGCAATGGCAACCTGATCCTGGCCGGGCAGGGCGGGGTGCGGGTTTCTGCGGCAAGCGGCGCTGAACTCGGCAAGTAGGCCGGGCACATAATAAGAAGGTGGGGAATTCCATGAGCAGTCATCACCAGGACAAGGCGAACTTTCTCGAACGCCTGATTTTCAACAACCGCCCGGCAGTGATCTTTATCTGCCTCTTGGTCAGCGCTTTCCTGTTCTGGCAGGCGACCCTGATCCGCCCGTCCACCAGTTTCGAAAAGATGATCCCGCTCAAGCACCCGTTCATCGAACGGATGATGGAGCACCGCAACGACCTGGCCAACCTGGGCAACACCGTGCGCATCTCGGTGGAAGCCCGCGACGGCGACATCTTCACCAAGGACTACATGGAGACGCTGAGGCAGATCAACGACGAGGTGTTCTACATCTCCGGCGTCGACCGCTCCGGGCTCAAGTCGCTGTGGAGCCCCAGCGTGCGCTGGACCGAGGTGACCGAAGAGGGCTTTGCCGGCGGCGAGGTGATCCCCCAGAGCTACAACGGCTCGGCCGAGAGCCTCGACAAATTGCGCAACAACGTCCTCAAGTCCGGCCAGGTCGGGCGTTTGGTGGCCAACGATTTCAAATCCAGCATCGTCGACATCCCGTTGCTGGAGTCCTACCCGGACCCACAGGACCAGGGCAAGCTGCTGGCCCTGGACTATCAGAAGTTCTCCCACCAGCTGGAAGAAAAGATCCGCGACAAGTTCGAGGCGCAGAACCCCAATGTGAAGATCCACATTGTCGGCTTCGCCAAGAAGGTCGGCGACCTGATCGATGGCCTGATCATGGTGGTGATGTTCTTCGGCGTGGCCTTCATCATCACCCTGGTGCTGCTGTACTGGTTCACCTGGTGCATCCGCAGCACCATCGCGGTGTTGATCACCACCCTGGTGGCGGTGGTCTGGCAACTGGGGTTGATGCACGCCTTCGGCTTCGGTCTGGACCCTTACTCGATGCTGGTGCCGTTCCTGATCTTCGCCATCGGCATTTCCCACGGGGTGCAGAAGATCAACGGCATCGCCCTGCAGTCCAGTGATGCCGACAACGCCCTGACCGCGGCCCGGCGGACTTTCCGCCAACTGTTCCTGCCGGGGATGATCGCGATCCTCGCCGACGCCGTGGGCTTCATCACCCTGCTGATCATCGACATCGGGGTGATCCGCGAGCTGGCCATCGGTGCCTCCATCGGTGTGGCGGTGATCGTGTTCACCAACCTGATCCTGCTGCCAGTGGCGATTTCCTACGTCGGCATCAGCAAGCGCGCCATCGAGCGCAGCAAGAAGGACGCTTCTCGCGAGCATCCGTTCTGGCGCCTGCTGTCGAACTTCGCCAGCCCCAAGGTTGCGCCGATCTCCGTGGCCCTGGCCCTGGTGGCCTTTGGCGGCGGCCTCTGGTACAGCCAGAACCTGAAGATCGGCGACCTCGACCAGGGCGCTCCGGAACTGCGTCCCGACTCGCGCTACAACAAGGACAACAACTTCATCATCAGCAACTACTCCACCAGTTCCGACGTGTTGGTGGTGATGGTCAAGACCGCGGCCGAAGGCTGTTCGCGCTATGAGGCCATGGCGCCGATCGACGAGCTGATGTGGAAGATGCAGAACACCGAGGGCGTGCAGTCGGCGATCTCCCTGGTGACCGTGTCCAAGCAGATGATCAAGGGCATGAACGAGGGCAACCTGAAATGGGAAACCCTGTCGCGCAACCCTGACGTGCTGAACAACTCCATTGCCCGGGCCGACGGCCTGTACAACAACAACTGTTCCCTGGCGCCGGTGCTGGTGTTCCTCAACGACCACAAGGCCGCGACCCTGGATCGCGCGGTGCATGCCGTGCAGGAGTTCGCCGCGCAGCACAACAGGGACGGCCTGGAGTTCATCCTCGCCGCCGGCAACGCCGGGATCGAGGCGGCCACCAACGAGGTGATCAAGGAGTCCGAGCTGACCATCCTGATCCTGGTGTACATCTGCGTGGCCGGTATGTGCATGATCACTTTCCGCTCCTGGGCGGCGACCCTGTGCATCGTCCTGCCGCTGGTGCTGACCTCGGTGCTGGGCAATGCGCTGATGGCCTTCATGGGCATCGGGGTCAAGGTGGCGACCTTGCCGGTGGTGGCGCTGGGGGTGGGCATCGGTGTCGACTACGGCATCTATATCTACAGTCGCCTGGAAAGCTTCCTGCGCGCCGGCCTGCCGTTGCAGGAGGCCTACTACCAGACCCTGCGCTCCACCGGCAAGGCGGTGCTGTTCACCGGTCTGTGCCTGGCCATCGGCGTGTGCACCTGGATCTTCTCGGCCATCAAGTTCCAGGCCGACATGGGCCTGATGCTGACCTTCATGCTGCTGTGGAACATGTTCGGCGCCCTGTGGCTGCTGCCGGCCCTGGCGCGGTTCCTGATCAAGCCGGAAAAGCTCGCCGGGCAGAAGGGCAACTCACTGTTCGCTCACTGATCCAGGCGTTTTGAACACCAAGCCGCGCCCTCGGGTGCGGCTTTTTCATGCCCGCTCCAGGGCATCGACAGGCTGGCGCCGCACAGCATTTCCAAGTCCTTGCGCCAGCGCCCGCTTGCCGCACCGACGGCAAGCGATGATTGCGCGCAATACGGGCCCGATCCCAGGGCGCCGATCAGCTATGATTGCGCCTTTCCAATTGATGATTGATCGCTATGACCGCTGCTACCGACACCTTGCTCACCGCCCTTGAAGCCTGCGACATGCTGGAAATCGACGGCCTGCACGCCTTCGACTTCACCCTCGACGAGCAGCGCCTGCTGATCGAGTGCATGGATGGTCGCGCCGCCAAGCGCTGGAGCTTCACCCTGGCCCAGGTGCAGGCCGCGACCTTCGACCAGGAACTGCAGAGCTGGACCCTGGCCGACGATGCCGGCGAGCACCGCCTGGTGTGCATGAGTGCGTTCAGTGCCCGCGACGAAGAGGAGGGTGAACATGAAGATGCGTAATTTCTGGCCGCTGCTGATGGCCGGCAGTGTTGGCGCCATGGCGGTCCAGGCGGCTCCCGCGGACAGCCAGGAGTTGCTCGTGGGCTCCTACACCCAGGGCCAGAGCCAGGGCCTGTATCGCCTGCATTTCAACGAGCGCACCGGGCAGATCGATGCCAAGCCGCTGCAAGTGGTGAAGAGCTCCAACCCGTCCTGGCTGACCCTGTCCAAGGACCTGAAATTCGTCTTCGCGGTGAATGAAAACAGCCCGGGTCAGACCGACCCCATCGGTCGTGTCAGCAGCTACAGCCTGGCGCCCAAGACCCATCAACTGAGCCTGATCAACCAGGTGCAGAGCCAGGGCAACGAGCCTACGCACTCCAGCCTGAGCGCTGACGGCAACTACCTGTTCGTCAGCAACTATTCGGTGGACGTGGACCCGGGCGGCAGCCTGGCGGTGGTGCCGGTCAGTGCCGACGGTCATCTGTCGCCGGTGGTGCAACTCACCAGCCATCCGGCCAGCCGGGTCGACCCCGAACGCCAGCAGTCGGCCCACGTGCATTCCTCGGTGTCATCCCCGGATGGCCGGTTTGTGTTCGCCAACGACCTGGGCGCGGACAGGATCTTCGTCTACCGCTATGACCCCAAGGCCAACCCGGAACATCCGCTGACGCCCGCCGAACCGGCCTTTGTCCAGCTGCCCCCGGGCAGCGGCCCGCGCCATCTGCTGTTCAGTGCCGATGGCAAGCGTGCCTACCTGACCCTGGAGATGAGCGCCCAGGTGGCGGTCTTCGACTATCAGGACGGCAAGCTGACCCAGCGTCAGCTGGTCGACCTGGCGGCCAGTGGCAACAAGGAGAAAAAGTCCGCGGCGGCCTTGCACGCTTCCAAGGACGGTCAGTACCTCTATGTCAGCAACCGTGGCACCGCCAACCAGTTGCTGGTGTTCGCCATCGATCAGAGCAATGGCCAGCTCAAGGAGATCCAGCGCCGCTCCGTGGAAGGCGATCACCCACGTGAGTTCAGCCTCGATCCGAGCAACCGCTACGTGCTGATCGGCAACCAGAAGAGCAACGAAATCGTGGTGATCGAACGTGACGCCAAGACCGGTTTCCTTGGCAAGACCGTGCAGAAACTGCCTTTCGAAGCCCCCAGCGACATCAAGTTCCTGGTGCGTCAATAAGCCGCAGGCCCCGTGTTCCGGGGCCTGACTGCTTCTATCAATGACGCTGATAATCGCTACTGCTGCAAAGCATTTTTTCCCGCCAACCCTCGGGAGTAAGTTTGCTCCACGGCCCACAAGGGCCAGTCAGCCAACTGAATCCGAGGGTTAAACCGATGAACTTCAATCTCTTCTCCGTGATCGCCGCCTCCGCCATTTCCGCCAGCGTGGCCCTGCCAGCCAGCGCCAACGTGGAAATCAGCCAGAAGAAATCCGGCACCAACACCTACACCCAGAAGTACCTGCAACAAAGCGCCCACTTCTACGCCGCCCTGGACCACAAGAGCCACGGCTGATCGGGTCGCTTCACGCCTATGCGGGCGAGCCGGCTGGCAGGTCCAGCGTGCCCCGTAGCCACTGAGTTCCTCATAGCCTTTGCGCCCAAGCCTGACTGGTTGGCCGACCTTATGAGCGACAGGGTCTGCTCCAGGTCATAGGCGAAGGCGCAAGGGGAAAGGTTGGTCCGGTGTTGGTCAGCCGTCGATCAATCTCGCGGAGCCTGGACAGTCGAACGTCCAATACGGGCGAGAAAAATGCCGATATCCCGATTGGACCGCAGACAAACCACGCGGCAAGCCGATGGCGCTGTTGCCACAAGTTGCTGCATCTTTTCTCGCGCCGATTTTTTCGTCCGCCACATGAATCTAAAAAACGCCGGCAGGTTCGCCAGCAGTTCGGGGCAGTTTTCCGGCAAGTCGGGTCGAGACTGACCGCGTTGCAGCAGCGTTCTGCGCAGTACGCGCAAGAATCGAAGCGTCGCCGAACGATCAATCCATATCAAAAGATCTGCACGGGCCACGCGGTTGTGCCAGGTGACCGAATGGCCACCTTCGAAAATCCAGCGATCTTGAGCCTCTACATCGAGACAAAGCCGCGTCTTTTCGTCCGGGCTGCGTTCGATCCACCCTGGCTGCCAGTGGATGGTGTCGATGTGCACGACCGGCAAGCCCGTGCGCCGACCCAGCTCACGCGCCAAGGTGCTTTTGCCTGACCCAGGTTGACCAATAATCATCACCCGTTGCATCGAAGCTCCTTCTCGCTATGCACGCTGTTTTTTGGGGCGGGCGATTCTACGTCAATGCTGACCTCGGTCAACCACGGACGGCCAGCACGACCGGCCGCAAGCGGCCCTTGCTCTGTCAGGCTTGCGGTGCACCCAAGGCTTCGACGACTTCGTCTATGAAGTGCCTGAGCTTGGCGCAGGGGCGACGGTCGAAGGGGTAGATCAGATTGACGGGATACGTGGGCCCTTCGAACTCCTCGAAGAGTACGACCAGTTCACCCCGTTGCACGTAGGGCATCAGGACATCCTCGACGCAGAGCGTGATGCCGAAATCCGACAGTGCGGCGTTCACCTTGGCCTGGGTGTTATTGACTTTCAGTCGACTCGTGATGGGGATGGTGAACGTCTGCCTGTTTTGGGTGAATCGCCAGAGTTTGTCCGTCATTCGATCGGAGAAGAGATAGCCCAGGCAATCATGGTCCACGAGCTGTTCGGGATGGAGCGGGGTCCCTTTGCGCGACAGATAAGCGGGGGATGCGCAAGCAAACATCCTGAAAGGTCTCAAGCCGCGTTGAACCAAGGTCGCGCTGTCGGCCAGCTGGGGTTTGCCCAGCCGGAACACGACTTCGTATCCCTCTTCCACGATGTTCACGAACCTGTCCGTCAACTCCAGCTCGATTTCCGTTTCCGGGTAACGCGTCAGGTATTGGGTCAGGAACGGGATGAGTCTGTGGGAACCATAATTGTAGGGCGCGCTGATTCTGATTTTGCCGCGGGGAGTCGAGTTTGCTGACTGCGCCAGTTCATCGGCGTCTTCAACGTCACTGAGGATAGCCTTGCAGCGCGAGTAATATTCCCTGCCCACGGCGGTCAAGCTTTGGCGGCGGGTGGTTCGGGTGATCAGCTTGATTCCTAGCTGAGATTCCAGATTGCCGACCTGCTTGGCTATCAGCTGTGGCGTCACGCCTAACACCGCAGCCGCTGCCGAGAAGGAGTCTGCCTCCGCTGCTGCAACGAACGCCGCCATGCTTTTCAGCTTATCCATATCTACAACCTTTGGTTGTCAATGTTATTTGATATTGAACATTTATCTTCAAGATCTTCATGCTTAGCATTTCGTGGGTCAATAAAAAGAAGCGCAGCGCGCTTTACGCAATGGAGGGTATGCAATGGTGAACATTTCCCACGAAACGGCAGAGGATACGCAGCGCAGACTGTTGCACGTAATGACCGAAGCGCGTGTCCGGTTCTTCCCCGGCACTTACGCGTTTCTGGAGTTTCCTTTGTCGTCGTTTCCTGGTGCCGCACGCCCTGATGCACTGGCGCTCGTAAGAGATGACAAGGTATGGAGTCAGCTAGTCCCCTGTGCGGACGTCGAGCAAGAGCTGTTCGCGGTCTTCCGGTTTCATTTTCCCGACGGCGCCGACAACAGCGGGTTCGTTGGCTGGTTGGCAATGCGCCTGAAGCAGAGGTTTGGGACCGGTGTTTTTGTGACCTGTGGCCAGCATCGAGAGGAGGGCGGGATCTTTGATTATTGGGGCGTCCCGGCGAGCCTGGGGGCAGATGTCTTCGCAGAGATCCAGGCCTTGGTGGATGGCCAAGTGGACGGTGAGGAGGGCGTTTCCCTGTAGCGGCTCCGTTCGTCAGAGCCAGAGCCGGGGTCGGCGACCTTTCGCTCGGGGCCTTCTCCCCTAGGGGGCTTGTTGGGCGGTGTTCCACTTGCCGGCAAACAGGCCCCCAAGGCATGTGCCGCCAGTGATGACGCAAATGGGTGGTGCGTTTACGACGCAATCCGCATGCGTGGCAAATTTTGCTTGGTAGTATCACATAGCCATATGTTTAAATTTGACGCTGAATTATTGACTCTTTCCCGAGCAAGGATCGATAGCATGGTAATGCGTCTGGCTGTGGTGCTGCTGTTGCTCTATTCCACTCCCATCCTGTCTTCTGCGCAGCCTGTCGAAGGTGAGCCGGAAACTTCCCGCGAGCGCCTGGCCAGCCTGTTGCAGGACTGAAGCGCTTTTTAGCAGGGGCTCTCAGGGTAGAAGGTGCGGGCCCCGTGATGGGGCCCGCCGTGAGGGCTTCAGCCCTTGGTCGAACCGCGCTTGACCAGCTTCATCACCACCACGAAGAACACCGGGACGAAGATCACCGCCAGGGTCGCGGTGATCATGCCGCCGATCACCCCGGTGCCGATGGCTTGCTGGCTGGCGGAGCTGGCGCCGGTGGCGATGGCCAGGGGCACCACGCCGAGGATGAAGGCCAGGGAGGTCATGACGATCGGCCGCAGGCGCAGGCGCGCGGCTTGCACCGTGGCGTCGATCAGGTCGTGGCCTTCGTCGTACAGGCTCTTGGCGAACTCGATGATCAGGATCGCGTTCTTCGCCGACAGGCCGATGATGGTGATCAGGCCGACCTTGAAGAACACGTCGTTGGGCATCCCGCGCACGCTCACCGCCAGCACCGCGCCCAGCACCCCCAGGGGCACCACCAGCAGCACCGAGGTCGGAATCGACCAGCTTTCATACAGCGCCGCCAGGCACAGGAACACGATCAGCAGCGACAGCCCCAGCAACAGCGGCGCCTGACTGCCCGAGAGGCGTTCCTGCAGCGACAGGCCGGTCCACTCCAGGCCCAGGCCGGCGGGCAACTGGCTCACCAGCCGCTCGATTTCCTGCATGGCTTCACCGGTGCTGTGGCCCGGAGCCGGCTCGCCGGAGATGGCGATGGCCGGGTAGCCGTTGTAGCGGGTCAGCTGGGCCGGGCCCAGGGTCCAGCTGGCGCGGACGAAGGCTGACAGCGGCACCATCTTGCCGGCGCTGTTGCGCACCTGCATCCGCAGCAGGTCCTCGACCTGGCTGCGCTGGTCGCCTTCGGCCTGGACCACCACCCGCTGCATCCGTCCCTGGTTGGGGAAGTCGTTGATGTAGGCCGAGCCCAGGGCCGTGGACAGCAGGTTGCCGATATCGGCGAAGGACACGCCCAGGGCATTGGCCTGCTTGCGGTCCACTTCCAGTTGCACCTGGGGCGCTTCGGCCAGGGCGCTTTCGCGGACGTTGGCCAGGATCGGGCTCTTTTCCGTGGCCGCCAGCAGCTCGGTCCGGGCCTGCATCAGCGCGGCATGGCCGACGCCACCCCGATCCTGCAGACGGAACTCGAAGCCGCTGGAGGTGCCCAGGCCGTCGATCGGTGGCGGCAGCACGGCGTAGACCACGGCGTCCTTGATTGCGCTCAGCGCCGCGTTGGCCCGGTCGGCGATGGCCATGGCCGAGTCGTCGCTGCCCCGTTGCGACCAGTCCTTGAGGGTGGTGAAGGCCAACGCCGCGTTCTGTCCGCTACCGGAGAAGCTGAAGCCGAGGATGACGGTGCTGTCGCCCACGCCCGGCTCGCCGGCGTTGTGCGTTTCGATCTGCTCCACCACCTTGACCGTGCGGTTCTGGCTGGCGCCGGGCGGCAGCTGGATATCGGTGATGGTGTAGCCCTGATCCTCCACCGGCAGGAAGGAGGAGGGCAGGCGACTGAACAGCAGCGCCATGATCGCCAGCAGCGCGACGTAGATCAGCAGGTAGCGGCCAGTGCGCTTGAGGGCGTAGCTCACGCCGCCCTCGTAGCTGTTGCTCAGGCGTTCGAAGCGCCGGTTGAACCAGCCGAAGAAGCCCTTGCGCTCATGGTGCTCGCCGGCAGCGATGGGCTTGAGCAGGGTGGCGCACAGGGCCGGAGTCAGGGTCAGGGCGAGGAACGCCGAGAACAGGATCGAGGTGGCCATGGACAGGGAGAACTGCTGATAGATCACCCCCACCGAGCCCGGCATGAAGGCCATGGGAATGAACACCGCCACCAGCACCAGGGTGATGCCGATGATGGCTCCGGTGATCTGCTTCATCGCCTTGCGCGTGGCGTCCTTGGGCGACAGGCCCTCGGTGGCCATGATCCGCTCGACGTTCTCCACCACCACGATGGCGTCGTCCACCAGGATGCCGATGGCCAGCACCATGCCGAACATGGTCAGCACGTTGATGGAGAACCCCAGGGCCAGCATGGTGGCGAAGGTGCCCATCAGCGCCACCGGCACCACCAGGGTCGGGATCAGGGTGTAGCGGATGTTCTGCAGGAACAGGAACATCACCAGGAACACCAGGGCCATGGCTTCGAGCAGGGTGTAGATCACCTTGGTGATCGAAACCTTGACGAACGGCGAGGTGTCGTAGGGGATCTTGTATTCCACTCCCGCCGGGAAGTAGCGCGACAGCTCGTCCATCTTGGCGCGGATCAGGGTCGCGGTGCTCAGGGCGTTGGCCCCGGGCGACAGCTGCACACCGACCGCGGTGGACGGCTTGCCGTTCAGGCGAGTGCCGAACTGGTATTCCTGGCTACCCACTTCCACCCGCGCCACATCGCCGATGCGCACCGTGGAGCCGTCCGGGTTGGCCCGCAGCACGATGTCGGCGAACTCCTCGGGGGTGGTCAGCTGGCCCTTGACCAGAATGGTCGCGGTGATTTCCTGGCTGGACGGGTTGGGCAGGTCGCCGATGCTGCCGGCCGGGACCTGGGCGTTCTGCGCCGCGACCGCGGCATTGACGTCCGCCGGGGTGAGGTTGAAACCGACCAGTTTCTGCGGGTCGACCCAGATGCGCATGGCCCGTTCGGCGCCGTACAGCTGGGCCTTGCCGACGCCGTCCACGCGACGGATCTCGTTCATCACGTTGCGCGCCAGGTAGTCGCTGAGGCCGACATTGCTCAGGCGCCCGTCGTTGGAGGTCAGGGTGATCAGCAGCAGGAAGCCGGCGGACACCTTCTCCACCTGCAGGCCTTGCTGGGTCACGGCCTGGGGCAGACGTGGCTCCACCGCCTTGAGGCGGTTCTGCACATCGACCTGGGCCAGCTCCGGATTGGTGCCGGGCTGGAAGGTCGCGGTGATGGTGGCGCTGCCCAGGCTGCTCTGGGAGGAGAAGTACAGCAGGTGATCGGCGCCGTTGAGCTCCTGCTCGATCAGGCTGACCACCGATTCGTCCAGGGTCTGCGCCGAGGCGCCGGGATAGACGGCGTAGATCTCGATCTGCGGCGGCGCCACGTTGGGGTACTGCGCCACCGGCAACTGGGGAATGGCCAGGGCGCCACCCAGGAGGATGAAAAAGGCGACCACCCAGGCAAAGACCGGGCGGTCAATAAAGAATTGCGGCATGTCGTACTACCTACTGGCCAGCGGGCTGGGCGAGTGCAAGGGGAGTGGTGTCGATCTGCACCGGCTCGCCGGGACGGGCGTGCTGCAAGCCTTCGACAATGACTCGGTCACCGGGCTTGAGGCCCTCGGTGACGATCCAGCGGTCTTTCTGCACCCCGCCCAGTTGCACCGGGTGCTGCACCACGCGGTTCTCGGCATCTACCAGCAGCACCTGGGCGATACCGGCACTGTCACGCTGGATAGCCCGTTGCGGCACGCTGATGCCTTGCTGGTTGACGGCCTGTTCCAGGCGCACGCGCACGAAGCTGCCCGGCAGCAGGTCGAGGTCCGGATTGGGGAACTCGCTGCGCAGGATGATCTGCCCGGTGCCCGGGTCGACGCTGATATCGGCGAACAGCAGCTTGCCCGGCAACGGGTAGAGGCTGCCGTCGTCCTGGATCAGGGTGGCCTTGGCCTGGTCCTTGCCAACCTGCTGCAACTGCCCGGCGCGCAAGGCCCGGCGCAGCTCGTTGAGCTCGCGGGTGGATTGGGTCAGGTCGGCGTGGATCGGGTTCAACTGCTGGATCAGTGCCATGGGGGTGGATTCGTTCTGGCCCACCAGGGCGCCCTCGGTGACCAGGGCCCGGCCGACCCGTCCGGAAATCGGTGCGGTGACGGTGGCGAAGTCCAGGTTGAGCTTGGCGCGCTTGACCGCGGCCTGATTGGCCGCCACTTCGGCGTCGGCCTGGCGCCGGGTCGCCCGGGCGTTGTCGTATTCCTGGCCGCTGATGGCCTGGTCGGCGATCAGCTTGGCAAAGCGCTGTTCCTGCAGGCGCGCCTGGAAGGCGCTGGCCTCGGCCTTGCGCAGGTTGGCCCGGGCGCTGTCCAGGTCGGCCTGGAAGGGCGCCGGATCGATGCGGAACAGCACATCGCCCTGCTTGACGTCCGAGCCCTCGCGGAAGGTCTGCTGCAACACCACGCCGGCCACCCGGGCGCGCACTTCGGCGCTGCGCGGCGCAGCGATGCGTCCGCTCAGTTCGCTGGTGATGGACAGGGCCTGGCTCTGCACCGTCTCGATCCGCACGGTGGCGGTTGGTGGTGCCTGTTCGCCTTCGGTCTTGCTGCAGGCGCTCAACGCCGTCGCCAGAACCAGCAGGCAGAGTGGCGCGAGGAGTTTATTCGACATGCTGATACCCCAATAATGACCTCGGCATGCTAAGGGCATGGGTCAAGGCCCGCTGTGAAGCTGTGTAGGTGCTGTGTGAAAAAGTGTGAAGCGGGCGCGCTTGCGCGATGAGTGTTGTATATCCTTGGCGCCTTGCTGCGGTGGCCCGGTGCTCTATAAGGAACGCCGCTACTCTGTATTTCTTCAATAAAGACCTCTTGTCATGCCCAATATTCTTCTTGTCGAAGACGACACCGCGCTCTCGGAGCTGATTGCCAGCTACCTGGAGCGCAATGGCTATCAGGTCAGTGTGATCAGTCGCGGCGATCAGGTGCGCGAACGGGCCAAGGCCAGCCCGCCGGATCTGGTGATCCTCGACCTGATGCTGCCGGGCCTGGATGGCCTGCAGGTCTGTCGCTTGTTGCGTGCCGACTCGGCCACCTTGCCGATCCTGATGCTGACCGCCCGCGATGATAGCCATGATCAGGTACTGGGTCTGGAAATGGGCGCCGACGACTATGTGACAAAACCTTGCGAACCGCGAGTGCTTCTGGCCCGGGTGCGCACCTTGCTGCGCCGCAGCAGCCTCGGCGAGCCGCAGGCGGCCAGCGACCAGATCCTCATGGGCAACCTGTGCATCGACTTGTGCGAGCGCACCGTGACCTGGCGCGAGCAGTTGGTGGAGCTGTCCAGTGGCGAGTACAACCTGCTGGTGGTGCTGGCCCGGCATGCCGGCGAAGTGCTGAGCCGCGACCAGATCCTCCAGCGGCTGCGGGGCATCGAGTTCAACGGCACCGACCGTTCGGTGGACGTGGCCATTTCCAAGCTGCGGCGCAAGTTCGACGACCACGCTGGCGAAGCGCGCAAGATCAAGACCGTGTGGGGCAAGGGCTACCTGTTCAGCCGTTCCGAGTGGGAATGCTGATTCCATGCTGCGCATCCTGGTCCGGCTGTACCTGATTACCATCGTCGCCTTCAGCGCGGCGATCTACCTGATTCCGGACCTGGTGATCAAGGTCTTCCACGAGCGCTTCGTGGATTACAACCTGGAACAGTCCCGAGGCCTGCAAGGCCTGATCGTCAAGCAGTTCCGCGCGGTTCCCGCCGCGCAGTGGCCGGATCTGGTCAAGGAAATGGACCAGGAATTCCATCCGCTGCAAGTGGCCCTGGTGCGCATCGACGACCCGGACTTCAGCCTGTACGAGCGTGAACGCCTGGCCCGCGGCGAAAAGGTGGTCCGCCTGGGGGACTGGGGCTGGCGCACCCTGGCGGTGTCGCCGCTGGACGAGCAACTGGCGGTCAAGCTGGTGGTGCCGCCGGATCCGCTGGACGTCAACCTGCTGTACTGGAGCATCAACGTACTGATCGTCGCGGTGCTGCTGGCTTGCCTGCTGCTCTGGGTCAGGCCGCACTGGCGCGACCTGGAACGCCTGAAACGCACCGCCGAGCGTTTCGGCAAGGGGCACCTGGGCGAGCGCACGCAGCTGCCCGGCAGTTCCAACATCGGCAGCCTGGCCCATGTCTTCGACACCATGGCCGGGGACATCGAGCAGTTGCTCAATCAGCAGCGGGACCTGCTCAACGCCGTGTCCCATGAGCTGCGCACGCCCTTGACCCGACTGGATTTCGGCCTGGCCCTGGTGCTCTCCGACGATCTGCCCGCGGCCAGCCGCGAGCGCCTGCAGGGGCTGGTGGCGCATATTCGCGAGCTGGATGAACTGGTGCTGGAGCTGCTGTCCTACAGCCGCCTGCAGAACCCGGCCTGCCTGCCGGAGCAGGTCGAGGTGTCCCTGGACGAGTTCATCGACAGCATCCTCGGCAGCGTCGATGACGAGCTGGAGTCGGAGCTGGTCATCGATGTGCTGTTGCACGGCACCCTGGAGCGTTTCACCCTGGACCCGCGGCTCACCGCCCGGGCCCTGCAGAACCTGCTGCGCAACGCCACCCGCTACTGTGAAAAACGCATCCAGGTCGGGGTGCTGGTGAGCGACGAGCGCTGCGAAATCTGGGTCGACGATGACGGCATTGGCATTCCCGACGATGAGCGCGAACGAGTGTTCGAGCCGTTCTATCGCCTGGATCGCAGCCGCGACCGCTCCACCGGCGGTTTTGGCCTGGGGCTGGCCATCAGCCGCCGCGCCCTGGAAGCCCAGGACGGCACCCTGACCGTCGAGGCCTCGCCCCTGGGGGGCGCGCGTTTTCGCCTGAGCCTGCCGCCCCCGACCACTCGCTGAACGGCGCCCACCGCCTTGTAGCCGCTGCCGAACCTGCGCGGCTGCGATCGCCGACGCAGTCGGCGCAAAGCTGCAACAACGCGGCGTCTGCTCCAGCGTGCCCTTAGGGCCCGTTCGCAGCCTGCGGCAGCGGCTACACAAACCGGCGTGCCTTCAAGGGCGCGCGCCAGCCTGCGGCCAGTCCCGCTTTTGGCCAATGCGCTGCCTTACGGCTCGTCACCGTCGCTTGCTATAGTTCGGGCCTCATTTTCCGCCCAGTAAAGGATCACTGCCATGTCCGAATACCAAGCCTTTCGCGTCGAACTCGCTGACAACATCGCCCATGTGCAGATCAATCGCCCGGAGAAGATCAACGCGATGAACGCCGCGTTCTGGAGCGAAATCGTCGAGATCTTCCGCTGGATCGACGACACCGACGCGGTGCGGGTGGTGGTGCTCAGCGGCGCCGGCAAGCATTTTTCCTCGGGCATCGATCTGATGATGCTGGCCGGGGTGGCCAACGAACTGGGCAAGGACGTGGGCCGCAATGCGCGCCTGCTGCGGCGCAAGATTCTCCAGCTGCAATCCTCCTTCAATGCCGTGGACAACTGCCGCAAGCCGGTGCTGGCAGCGATCCAGGGCTACTGCCTGGGCGGCGCCATCGACCTGATCAGCGCCTGCGACATGCGGTATGCCGCCGATGACGCGCAGTTCTCTATCAAGGAAATCGACATCGGCATGGCGGCGGATGTCGGCACACTGCAACGTTTGCCGCGTATCATCGGCGACGGCATGCTGCGCGAGCTGGCCTACACTGGGCGCACCTTCGGTGCCGAGGAGGCGCGCCGCATCGGCCTGGTCAATCGCACCTACAGCGATGCCTCAAGCCTGCTGGACGGGGTCATGGAGATTGCCCGGGAGATTGCCGCCAAGTCGCCGATCGCCGTCAGCGGCACCAAGGAAATGCTCAGCTACATGCGTGACCACCGGATCGACGACGGCCTGGAATATGTCGCCACCTGGAACGCCGCCATGTTGCAATCCACCGACTTGCGTGTGGCCATTGCCGCCCACATGAGCAAACAGAAACCCGAATTTCTGGATTGATAGACGATGATTGAACGCTGGACCACCGCAGTACTGGATACCGAACTTTCCGGCGGCTGGGCCGTGGCCCGTGGCCCGGACGGCTTTCTCTATGACGACAACGGCGCGCTGTTTCCCCGGCACTGGCTCAAGGGCCAGGACCTGCCGCTGCTGGCCGAGCACGGCATCGGCCACCTCGATGGCGAGCCGGTGTACCTGCTGGAGCTCAGTGGCCGCGCCGAGGTGCCCGGCTGCGGCTGGAAAGGCCTGCGGGCCTTCATGCTGGAGGGCGATCACACCCTGTACAAGGTCCTGGGCTACGCCGCCCAGATCGGCACCTGGGCCCGGGAACATCGTTTCTGCGGCAGTTGCGGCCGGCCCAATGTGCAGGTGCCCGGGGAGCGGGCGATGTACTGCGAGTCCTGCGATCTGCGGGCCTACCCGCGCATTTCACCGAGCATGATCGTGCTGGTCACCCGCGGCGATGAAGTGTTGCTGGCCCGTTCGCCGCGTTTCGTCACCGGGGTCTACAGCACCCTGGCCGGCTTTGCCGAGCCCGGCGAGTCGGCGGAGGACTGCCTGATTCGCGAGGTGCGCGAGGAGGTGAGCATCGAGGTCAAGAACATCCAGTACGTGGGCAGCCAGTGCTGGCCGTTCCCGCACTCGATGATGCTGGGCTTCCATGCCGAATACGCCGGCGGCGAGATCGTGCCCCAGGAAGACGAGATCGAGGACGCCCAGTGGTTCAACGTCCATGCGCTACCGCCGTTGCCGGCCTCGCGCTCGATTGCCCGCTACCTGATCGACCTCTACGTGGCGCGTCGCCTAGGCCACGCTGAACCAGTGCTGCCAGGCTAGGCGCACGGTCAACCCGAGAACCACGGTGATGAACACCGGGCGAATGAACTTAGCACCACCGCTGATCGCGGTGCGTGCCCCGAAGAAGGCCCCGACCATCACCGACAGGCCCATGCACAGGCCGATGATCCAGTCCACCTGCCCGGAGAACACGAACACCGACAGCGCCGCGATGTTGCTGACGAAGTTCATGCTGCGGGCCACACCGCTGGCCTTGACCAGATCGATGGGGTAGAGCAGCAGGCTGCTCACGGTCCAGAACGCCCCGGTGCCGGGCCCGGCCACGCCGTCATAGAAGCCCAGGCTGAAGCCCTGGCTCGACTGCCACTTCTTCTTGATCGGTGCATCGCTGTCCAGCGGCGCCTTGGGCGTGCCGCCGAACAGTAGGTACAGGCCACAGGCGAAGACGATCACCGGCAGCATCTTGTTCAGCCACTCGGCCGGCAGGTAATGGGCGACGATGGCTCCGGTCAGCGCCCCCACCAGGGTGCCGATGATGGCGTGCATCCACTGCCGCGGGTGGAACAGCTTGCGCCGATAGAAGGTGAAACTGGCGGTGGCCGAGCCGAAGGTCGAGCTGAGCTTGTTGGTGCCCAGTACCAGATGCGGCGGCAAGCCCGCGGTCAGCAGGGCGGGCGTGGTCAGCAGGCCACCACCGCCGGCAATGGCGTCGATGAAACCGGCGATGAAGGCCACGAGGGCAAGGATGGCGAGGGTGGTCAGGTCTACGCTGAGTTCGAAGGGCATGGATTCGGCTTATTGTTCGGCGGGAAGCGCAAAGGGGGCTGCGCGAAAGATCGCCATCTTACCTGCAACCCCGCCCGCTGCGCGACCGCCTCGACCTTGGTCTGGTACCCCTATCGTAGGAGCCGGCTTGCCGGCGAATGGGTCCTTGAGCCTTGCGCACGATCGGAGGACGCCCTCGCTGGCAAGCCAGCTCCTACGGACGGCGCAGGGCCCGGAAAGCGTAGGAGCCGGCTTGCCGGCGAATGGGCCCTTGAGCCTTGTGCGCGATCGGAGGACGCCCTCGCTGGCAAGCCAGCTCCTACGGACGGTGCAGGGCCCGGAAAGCGTAGGAGCCGGCTTGCCGGCGAATGGGCCCTTGAGCCTTGCGCACGATCGGAGGACGCCCTCGCTGGCAAGCCAGCTCCTACGGACGGCGCAGGGCCCGGAAAGCGTAGGAGCCGGCTTGCCGGCGAATGGGCCCTTGAGCCTTGTGCGCGACCAGAGGGTGCCTTCGCTGGCAAGCCAGCTCCAACGGACGGTGCAGGGAAGGGTCAGCGTTGCGGGCCGTTGCCGATCTGCCAGACGAAGGGCGGCTCGGTGCCGTTGATCTGCCAGTCACCGACAATCCGCGCCTTGTAGATCACCGGGTTGTGCGAAGACACGGTCCGCGCGTTGCGCCAGTGCCGGTCCAGGGCCTTGCCCTGGCGAATATCCGAGGCCCCGAGGGCGTTGAACAGTTCGCTGGTGGCGCGCTGGATCAGTTCGGTCACCACCACCTGGGCCGTGGCCGATTCGATTTCCGCCGCCACATTGGCCGCTCGTTCCTTCACCTCATCCCCGGCAAAGCGCGCCAGGTAGGCCTGCTGGGCCGGTGCCGCCGCGCGGACCGCTGCGGCCTCGGCCGCATACACCAGGGCGGCAATCTCGCCCACCACTTGCTGCACCTGGGCGTCGGCGCTGACCTGAGGCGCGTTACCGTGGCTGTAGATGCGCTTGCGCACCCGCACTTCGTGGGCCACATCGCGCAGCGCGGCGCGGCCGATCCCGGCCAGGGTCGCCAGCAGCACCAGTTGGTAGAAGGCCGTCTGGTATTTGAAGCGGGTGGCGAAGTCGATGATGTTCTCGGCCTCGACTTCGGCGTCGTTGAAGCGCGAGGTGCCACTGCCGGTGGTGCGCTGGCCGAAACCGTCCCAGTCATCGCTCTGCTGGATGCCCGGCTGGCGGGTGCGCACCGCCGCGATCACATCGCCGCCGGTGTCGCTGCGCTGGGCATAGACGTCGATCCAGTCGGAGAAAATGCTTCCGGTGCTGTAGAACTTCTCGCCGTTGAGGCGCCATTTTTCGCCGTCCGGCGTCACCTTGGTTATCACCTGGCCAATCTCCACCGCGCCGATTTCGGTCCAGGCGCAGCCGACGATATCGCCCTCGACAAAGCGCTTGAACCACAGGTCCCGACCCGGCCCGGGCGGAGCATTGAGGCGGTCCTCGGCAAAGGCGAAGTGGCCGCGCAGGGCCTGGGGCACATTGGCGTCGGCTTCGGCCAGCTCGATCAGCAGCTGGAACAGCTGGGGCAGGGAGGCACCGCCGCCGCCATATTCCACGGGCACTCGCAGGGCACCGAAGCCGGCCTCCTTGAGCCATTGGATGGGTTCATAAGGCAAGGTGCGACTGTGCTCGCGCTCCACGGCTCCGGCGGCGATGCGCTGGAAGATCGGTCGGAAGCGCTCGGCCAGAGGCTCGTAATCGACCCCCAAGGACAATGGATTGATTACCTGGTGTTCAGTCATGGCGTAGCTCCTGGGTTCGGCAGAAAAAACAATGGGTGTCTGGGCGGGTCTTTGCACACAGCATGCCGACATCCCGCAGCCCGGTCTGCCTGGGGATGGGCCCAGGGGAGGGCCAGTCAACTGTTGCCCGGACAACACTTGATCAACAAATCGTCTGTTTGCGCGGTGTTTCGACGGCCCGCTCGCCGCGGACAGAGGGGCTTGGCCGACCCGCAGCAGCCAGGGCGCCGGCGTCGCCTGCCAGGGGACCGGAGCCCGGCCCGGGGCGCTTTGGCCGGGGGCCGCGAAGCGTCGTGGGCCGGTCGAGCCGGGCCCCCGGCGGTGACTGGCACGCTTGCTGCTCTGGTCCTTGCACCTTTACCTGTCCCGAGGACCGAGCCATGAGTCAGCAAGCCGTCAAATTTGCCTATTGGGTGCCCAACGTCAGCGGTGGTCTGGTGGTGAGCAAGATCGAGCAGCGCACCCACTGGGGCATCGACTACAACCGCAAACTGGCACAGATCGCCGAGGAGGCCGGCTTCGAATACGCCCTGACCCAGATCCGCTTCACTGCCGGGTACGGCGCCGAGTACCAGCACGAGTCGGTGGCCTTCAGCCACGCGCTGCTGGCCGCCACCAGCAAGCTCAAGGTGATCGCGGCGATTCTGCCCGGGCCCTGGCAACCGGCGCTGGCGGCCAAGCAGCTGGCCACCATCGATCAACTGACCAACGGCCGGATCGCGGTGAACATCGTCAGCGGCTGGTTCAAGGGCGAGTTCCAGGCCATCGGCGAACACTGGCTGGAGCACGACGAGCGCTATCGCCGGTCCGAGGAATTCATCCGTTCCCTGCGGGGCATCTGGAGCCAGGACCACTTCACCTTCAAAGGCGACTTCTATCGCTTTGACAACTACAGCCTCAAGCCCAAGCCCCTGGGCCGGCCGGAGATCTTCCAGGGCGGCAGCTCGCGGGCGGCGCGGGACATGGCGGCCAGGGTGTCGGACTGGTACTTCACCAATGGCAACAGCGTTGAAGGCATCAAGGCCCAGGTGGACGACATCCGCAGCAAGGCGGCGGCCAACCAGCACTCGGTGAAAGTCGGGGTGAATGCCTTTGTGATCGCCCGGGACACCGAGGAAGAAGCCCGGGCGGTGCTGGCGGAGATTATCGACAAGGCCGATCCGGAGGCGGTGAACGCCTTTGGTGACGCCGCCAGGCAGGCCGGCAAGGCCTCGCCCGAAGGCGAGGGCAACTGGGCCAAGTCCAGTTTCGAGGACCTGGTGCAATACAACGACGGCTTCAAGACCAACCTGATCGGCACCCCGCAACAGATTGCCCAGCGCATCGTCGACCTGAAGGCGGTGGGGGTGGACCTGGTGCTGGCGGGTTTCCTGCATTTCCAGGAAGAGGTCGAATACTTCGGGAAGCGGGTATTGCCCCTGGTGCGGGAGCTGGAAGCCCAGGCCCGGCTCAAGGAGCAAGAAGCGGCGGCGTGAACGGTGCCTTGCTTGCCGGCGAAACGGTTCACCAGCCTGATGCAAGGCTTGCGGACGCTTTCGCTGGCAAGCCAGCTCCTACGGGTGCGCTAGGTAAAAGAACCTTGGGCCGGGTTACAGGCCCAGGTCGCTAAGGCCTGGATGGTCATCCGGGCGTCGGCCCAGGGGCCAGTGGAACTTGCGCTCGGTTGACTTGATCGGCAGGTCGTTGACGCAGGCGAAACGCCGGGCCATCAGGCCTTGTTCGTCGAACTCCCAGTTCTCGTTGCCGTAGGAGCGGAACCAGTTGCCGGAATCGTCGTGCCATTCATAGGCGTAACGCACGGCGATGCGGTTGTCGGTAAAGGCCCAGAGTTCCTTGATCAGACGGTAATCCAGCTCCTTGGCCCATTTGCGGGTGAGGAAGGCCTTGGCCTCTTCGCGGTTGTGGGCGAACTCGGCGCGGTTGCGCCATTGGGTATCCAGGGTGTAGGCCAGGGATACCCGCTCCGGGTCCCGGGAGTTCCAGCCATCTTCGGCCAGACGGACCTTTTCAATCGCCGACTCGCGAGTGAAAGGCGGAAGGGGCGGGCGCACTTGAGCGTTAGACGACATGATCTGTCTCCAATGAAAGTTGCTGTTCAAACAAAGAAGTTGCTCTTGTTTAAAACAATCAGAGGTCCAATAACTTTCGCGCCATGCATTGCGCATTATCAGCAGCACTGTGATCGCCCATGACAAGGGCAACGGTAATGGCGCCATCGATCAGGATCAGCAGTTGCGCTGCCAGTCCCTCGGGATGTTGCACGCCATGTTCCTGGCAAAGCTCGGTCACGTAATCGAGCAGTTTCTGTTTATGTTGTTTCGCCACCTGGCGCACCGGGTCTTGTGGATCGCCAGTCTCACCGCTGGTGTTGATAAAGGCGCAGCCGCGAAAACCTTCGGATTCGAACCAGCCCTTGAGCACGCTGAACAGCGCCAGCAGCCGCTGCGCAGAGCCTTCGGCCCGGTTCACTTCGGTCCTGTACCAGTGCATCCAGCGCTGGTCGCGACGCTCCAGGGCGGCCACCACCAGTTCGTCCTTGTTGCTGAAATAGCGATAGACGCTCTTTCTCGACACCCCGGCGGTCTTCACCAACAGATCCATGCCAGTGGCGGCAATGCCGCTCTTGTAGATCAGCTTCTCGGTGACGTCGAGGATAATGTCGCGTGTTTCAGAGGGAGTGATTTCGTTCATGGAGCAAAGAGTAGAACGATCGTTCTCCTTGGTCAAATAATTATTTCGTTGGCCATCAAAGTTCCCCTGCCATGTAGGAGCTGGCTTGCCAGCGAAGGCGTCACCGGGTCTTGCGCAGCATCCGAAGGCCTCTTCGCCGGCAAGCCGGCTCCTACCGAATCAGGGGCTGCGGTTGCCTATGCAGGCGCTGGCTGCCAGTGAAGGCTGCGCAGTATCTCGCCATTCAGGGCGGGGAATGGTCTTGTACAGGTCGGGCAGGGGACTCAGCCTGTTCCATGGTGTAAGCTCTTGCGCTCTTTGGATTTGAGCCACTGCGAGCCCTATGCCGTCGCTTTTCAAACGTTCCCTGCTGCCCAAGCTGCGCAGCTTTCCGCTGGCTGCCGAGGCCTTCACCACGCTTGCCGGTGCTGCACAATTTCGCCGCACGCTGCTGGAGCAAATCGCCCAGGCCACCCGGCGTATCTACATCGTTGCCCTGTACCTGCAACAGGACGAAGCCGGCCAGGAGATCCTTGATGCCCTGCACGCCGCCAAGGCCGCCCGCCCGGAGCTGGACGTGGTGGTCGTGGTCGACTGGTTGCGCGCCCAGCGCGGCCTGATCGGTGCCGGCAAGCAGCCGGGCAATTCGGCCTGGTACCAGCACATGACCCGCACCCACGCCAGCGAAGTGCCGATCTACGGCGTGCCGGTGCAGACCCGGGAGCTGTTCGGGGTGCTGCACCTCAAGGGGTTCGTCATCGACGACTGCGTGCTCTACAGCGGCGCCAGCCTGAATAACGTCTACCTGCACAAGTTCGACAAATACCGCTTCGACCGTTACCACCTGCTGCACAACCAGGCCCTGGCCGATTCCATGCAGCACCTGGTGCAGCACGGCCTGGTGGCCTCGCGGGCGGTGCATCGCCTGGACCTGCCGAACCTGCCCAGCACCCGCAGCTTGCGCAACGACATCGGCGATCTGCGCAGCCGTCTCAAGCACGCCACCTACGACACCACCGCCGGCAGCCTGGACAAGAGCGAGCTCTCGGTCAGTCCATTGCTCGGGGTCGGCAAGGGCAACCCGCTGAACCGGGTGATCTGCGAGCTGATCGCCGGCGCCCAGCGCCAGCTGACCATCTGCACCCCGTATTTCAACCTGCCGCTGCCGGTGACCCGGGAAATCAACCGGGCCCTGGAGCGTGGGGTGAAGATCGACATCATCGTCGGCGACAAGACCGCCAACGACTTCTATATCCCCCCCAGCGAGCCGTTCAAGGTGATCGCGGCGCTGCCGTACCTGTACGAGATCAGCCTGCGGCGCTTCGCCAAGCGGCATCAGAAGGTGATCGACAGCGGCCAGTTGAACCTGCACCTGTGGCGTGACGGCGACAACACCTATCACCTCAAGGGCATGTGGGTCGATGAGCGCTACACCTTGCTCACCGGCAACAACCTCAACCCCCGAGCGTTTCGCCTGGACCTGGAAAACGCCCTGTTGCTGGACGACCCCAAGGGCCAGTTGCTGCCAGCGCGCAGCGCCGAGCAGGCGTTGATCTATCGCCACACCCGGCGCATTGAGCACTTCCAGTACCTGGAAAGCCTGGTGGACTATCCCGAGGCCGTGAGCAAGTTCCTGCGTCGGGTCAGCCGCGTGCGTATCGAGCGTCTGCTTTACCGCATGCTGTAACTCGGCGTCGCTGCCGAGCCTGCGGGGCTGCGCAAGGGCCCGCAGGACCTGCAGCGATCAGAGGGGCGCCATTGCCTGCGTTGGCATGCCGCCCAAGCCGCTCGCAGCCTGCGGCCGCGGTTACAGGGATCGGGGCTGTGGCCAGATGGCGATCAGTACCAGCAGGATCGCTGCCAGCAGGTAGGGCAGGCGCGGTTCGATGGCGTAGATCAGGCTGGCGGCCATGGGGCCGATGACCACGCCCAGGCCCTGGGCGGCGCCGATGCTGCCGGCGGCCGCGCCTTGTTCCGAGGCTTCCACGGCATTCGCCGCCAGGGCCGAGAACGACGGAAACACCCCGCCCATGCCCGCCGCCGAAACAAAGAACGCCAGCCACAGGCCCCAGGCGCTGTCCACCAGCATGCTGCCGGCATACCCCAGGGCCGAGAGCAGCGCGCCGTAGCGGATCATCCGCAAGGGCGGCCATTCCAGCTTGCGCACCAGCAGTTGGGCGCAGATCAATGCCACGCCGACCATGGCCAGGGCCACCCCGGCGGTCTGAGCCGCGGCGGCCGGGTCCAGTTGCAGGCGATCCAGGGCATAAAAGCTGACGGTGATCTGGGCGATGGACACACACAGCATGGCGACAAAGGCCACCGTCATCGCGCGCACCAACCGTGGGTCGTTCAAGCGGACCTGGCTGGGGGTGTGCCTGAGGTGCAGTTCCTGGCGCGGCAGCTTGTAGCGCAGCACCAGGAGCGCCAGCAACGGCAGCACCGCCATGGCGTAGAACGGCAGGCTCAGGCTGTAGCGGGCCAGCAGCGCGGCAATCGCCGGACCGACCACCAGGCCCACGGCGTTGGCTGCACCGAGGGTGGCCATGGCCCGGGCGCGATGCTCGGGTTCGACGTTGTCGGCGATCAGGGCGAAGCCGCCCACCGGAATCGCCGCATAAAAGGCACCGATCAGGCCGCGGCCGAGCATCAGGCCGAAAAAGGCCATGGCAACGCTGGGCACGCTTTGCAGCGACAGATCGATGAACAGGCACAGGGCCCAGTAGGCGAGGGTGAAGCCGGCGGTGCCCAGCAACAGTACCCGGCGCCGGCCGAAGCGGTCGCTGGCCTGGCCCCAGGGGCGCGCCAGGAGCATCCAGATCACGCCGGAAACGGTCACCGCGGCACCGGCGTGCCAGGTCTCCAGGCCCAGCGCCCGGGTGATTGGACCGATCAGCGAGACGAACGCCATCATCGCCATGGTGCAGGCCATGTAGGCGGCCATCAGCGGCAGCAGCGAGAAGGGCGTGGCAGTCAGCGGCGCGCCGGCAGCTAAGGGGCGAGACATGCGGGGTCTTCCATGAAAGCGATTGGGCCGTGAACGTTAGCGGGATAACGCGTCACAGCCCAGCCTTATCTGCACAGCGATGCTGTGGTTGGCCCGGGATCGGCTGGCGAAGAGGGCCTTGAGACGGGGGTTGGACTCAAGGTCGCTTTCGCCGGCAAGCCCACTGCTACGAGTGTTGCGATGAGCCACCGGTGTTGGCGCCTGGGCGGCGAGCTCAGTTCAGGCCCAGTTTGCCGCGCAGGGTCGAGAGGTCTTCGGCCAGGGTGTTGACCGGGCCCACCAGGGCCTTGCGGTCGCTTTCCTTGACCTTGTCGTAGGTCATGAAGCCGCCGTCGGCGGTTTTGTACTTGGCCAGGATGCTGTTCACCGTGGCGAAGTTCTTGTCCACCTTGGCGACAAAGGCCTGGTCCTGCCTGGCGATCTGGCCGCGGAACAGATCGACGATTTTCTTCGCGCCGTCGATGTTGCCCTGGAAGTCGTAGAGGTCGGTATGGCTGTAGCGGTCTTCCTCGCCGGAGATCTTGGTCGCGGCCACTTCTTCCAGCAGCGCGGCGGCGCCTCCCACGACCTTTTCCGGCGGGAAGGTCAGGCCGGCGACACGGGTCTGCAGGTCCTTGACGTCCTTGTTCAGGCGCTCGGCCAGCGCGCCCAGGCCGGCGGTGCTGTTTTCCGCGAACAGCGAG
This sequence comes from Pseudomonas sp. Os17, assembly GCF_001547895.1. Classification (NCBI taxonomy): domain Bacteria; kingdom Pseudomonadati; phylum Pseudomonadota; class Gammaproteobacteria; order Pseudomonadales; family Pseudomonadaceae; genus Pseudomonas; species Pseudomonas sp. Os17. The sequence continues at coordinate 3,076,095 of NZ_AP014627.1, forward strand.
TATTCCAGGCGGTGGAAGCCGGTGAAGTCTTCGGCCTTGACGCCTTGCTCGTGGTCGTCGACCCGGGAGTCGATGGCGGCGTCGAGGTCACTGAAGAGTTCGGCGATCGGTTCGATCGATTCGTAGTAGACCCGGGTCGGCGCGTAGAGCTTGCGGGCGGTGGCCAGGTCGCCCTGTTTCACCGCGTCGGTGAACTGCTGGGTATGGCTGGCCAGCTCGTCGAGCTGTGCGGTGACGTAGATCTTGTAGTCGGAGATTGGCCCCACCAGTTCCAGGGGCGCGGTGGCGGCGAACGCCGACAGCGGAGCGTGGAGCAAGCCAAGGGTCAGCAACACAGCGAGAGGCGACTTTTTCATGGGACGTTTCCGTGGGGGTGGTGTTGGGGTGTCAGGCCGTGGTTGTCGCTCGGGTGGCATCGAGCAGCGAGCGGCCGATGAAATCCTCGGCGCCGGTGACCCCCGGCAAGGTGAAGAAGTAACCGCCGCCGGTGGGCTTGAGGTACTCCTCCAGGGGTTCGCCGTTGAGGCGGGTCTGTACCGCGATGAAGCCTTTCTCCAGGTCGGCCTGGTAGCAGATGAACAGCAGGCCCATGTCCAGCTGACCGTTCTTGTTGACGCCGTTGGAGTAGTTGAACGGCCGGCGCAGGATCAGGTTCTGCCGGGTCTGCGCGGTACGCGGGTTGGCCAGGCGGATGTGGGCGTCGAGCTTGGTGAGCTTGCCGTGGGGATCCTTGTCGTAGTCGGGCACCTGGCTTTCCTTCTGGCCGTCCATGGGCGCGCCCGTGGTCTTGATCCGGCCGATGATGCTTTGCTGCTCTTGCAGCGGGGTGCGGTCCCAGCGCTCGACGAAGTTGCGGATGATCCGCACCGCCTGGTAGCTGCCATGGGCCGCCCAGGCCGGTTCGTCGCTGCCGGGCTGGACCCAGACGATCTGCTGCATGGCCTGTGGGTCATTGGAATCGGGGTTGGCCGAACCATCGCGAAAGCCCAGGAAATTGCGTGCGCTCTGCGCCGGTTCGCCGGGTTTGGCCGGGGCCTGGGGCGGCACGCTGCCTTCCTGTTTCCAGCGCACCAGCAGCAGGTCGGGCAGGTTTTTCACGATGTCGCGCAGGGCGTGGATGTTGGTGTCGGCGGTGTTGGCGCAGAACTGCAGGCTCAGGTCGCCGTGGCAGCAGGCCGGCTCCAGGGCGTCGTTGGGGAATCCCGCCATGCGTATCAGGCGCTTGGGCTTGGCGGCGGCCAGGCCGAAGCGCTCGTCGAACAGCGAGGCGCCCACCGAGACGGTGATGGTCAGGTTGTCCGGGGTCACCACCGGGCCGAGGATGCCGGAGTCCAGGGGCGGCAGTTTCGGGTCGACCTGGGTCACCGGGCCGCCGCTCATGAGAAAGGCGATGCGCTCATTGAGGGTGCGGAACAGCCGCTCCAGCTCGTCGCGGTCGCGGGCCAGGACATCGAAGGACACCAGCATGCCGGCTGCCGGACGTGGGGTGACGATGCCGCTCTGGTGCCGGCCGTGGAAATCGTGACGGTCCAGGGTCCGGTCACTGCTCGGGGCTTCGGCGACCTGGGCCGGCGCGGCGGCCATGGCCGGACAGCTCAGGCTGCTGCCGGCCAGGGCCACGCCGGCGGCGCCCATGCCCAGCAGTACGCGCCGGCGTTGGGCGCTGAAGGAGGGGTTGGCTTGATCTGAATCGTTCATGGAAGGCTCGTCTGGTTACAGGCCGGAAAGGCCGAGTGCGGGGTCGATGGCGTCGAGGGCGTCGGCCAGGGCCTTGGCCTTGTCGGTGATCTCTTGGCGTTGTGCAGCGCTGACCTGGTCGTAGTCCACATAGCCAAACCCTTGGCGCAGGCTGTCGAGGCGGGCCGCCAGGGCCTGGGTGGCGCCGTCCACCTGGTTCAGCAAGGGGGCGGCGGATTTGCTCAGCAAGGGACGCAGCAGGTCGACGACCTTGCGCGTGGTGTCCAGGTTGGCGGCAAAACCGTTGAGGTCGCTGTGGCTGTAGCGCTCCTCTTCACCGCTGCCGGCTCGCTGCTCGGCCAGGCTGCGGATGTTGCGCGCCACCACGCCGACCAGCTGTTGCGGCGCCAGGGTCTGGGCCAGCAACTGCTCCTTGAGGCGGGCCACATCGCTGGACAGGCCTTGCGCCACCGGGGCCAGGCCGGCCAGGTCGCGTTGCTCGAACAGGCCGTATTCCAGGCGATGGAAGCCGCGAAAGCCCGGGTCCTGTTCGCGCTGCTCGAAGTAGTCGGCGCGGGCGTTGATGGCGTTGTCCAGCTCGGCCAGGCGCTGGGCCGCCGGCGCCAGACGCTGATAGGCGGCCCGGGCCGGCAGGTACAGGGCCTGGGCCTGCTTCAGGTCGCCGGCGTCGATGGCTTGCTGCAAGGCGCTCACCGCCTTGACCAGGGCGCTGCCGGAAACACTGAGGTAGACCCGGAACTCCGACAGCGGCCCGACAAAGGCCAGCAGCGAGGGGCCGGCCTTGGCCTGGGCGTCGGACTCGGCGGTGGCCGTCACGTGCAAGGTGCCCCGCGGGTTGCTCAACAGTCCGCAGGTCATGGCGTAGTCACCCGGTTGCAGGTTGGCGTTGATCACCTGGCTCAGGCCCGGAGCGATGTTCTCCCGCTCCTCGACCACCAGCACGCCGTCGAGGATTTCCCATTCCACGGCGCGCTCGGAGCGGTTGACGATGCGAAAGCTGGCACGCCCGGCCGCAACGGTCAGGGCGTTGGGCTCACAGCCCTTGGGGTGGATGGTCAGGGTGATTTCGCCCTGGTGCGCCTGACGCTTGTCGGCGGCCAGTTGCGCGGCGTAATAGAACAGCCCGCCGGCGGCGATCATCACGATCACCGAGCCGGCAACCGCCCAGCGCAAGGCGCGAGGGGGCGAGGCCTGGGGAGAGGCTTGCTGGGTCATGGGGGAGCCTTACTGACGGGAAACGGAAGAGGTCGGGGCGGGCGCCTTGGCCGCGCTGCCGGCGGGCAGGAAGAACAGCACCAGGGTCACCGCCAGGTACAGCCCATAGGCGCCGAGGGTGCTGAGGGTGGGCGCGTCCTGGTAACCGAACATGCCGGCCAGCACCGAGCCCAGCGGGCTGTCCATGGGCAGGCTGGCGCTGAAGTCGAAGAGCACGGTCTGCCAGTGGTTCCAGATTCCGGCTTCGTGCAGGGCCTGTACCGAGTTGGCGAGGATGCCGGCGGCCACCACCAGGATGAACAGCCCGGTCCAGCGGAAGAACGCCCCGAGGTTCAGGCGCATGCTGCCGGTGTAGATCAGCCAACCGACGATGATTGCCCCGATCAGGCCCAGCAGGGCGCCGATGGGCGCGCCAGGTCCTTCGCTCTGCTGGAACACCGCCAGCAGGAAGAACACGGTTTCCAGGCCTTCCCGGGCAACGGCGAAGAACACCATGGCGATCAGGGCCATGACCTGATGCCGGGAGCCGGCCAGGGCCTGGTCCAGGGACACCTGCAGGGAGTGCTTGATGGAGCGGGCCACCTTGCGCATCCAGAACACCATGGAGCTGAGGATGCCCACGGCCACCAGGCCGACGATGCCTTCGAACAGTTCCTGCTGTTTCTGCGGGAACTCGGCGCTCATCAGCTCCAGGCCGCCGCCCACCAGCAGGGCCAGGGCCGCGGCGAGAAACACCCCGATCCACACCGCGGGCATCCACTGGCCGCGGCCGGTCTGTTTCAGGTAACTGGCGATGATGCCAACGATAAGCGCGGCTTCAATCCCTTCGCGCAGCATGATCAGAAATGGAACGAGCATTCAGCACCGGCGGGGCAATGGGTAGGGAGCTAATTTGTAACATAATGATACTCATTGCTAAATGAAGATGATTGGCATCCGCTGAACCTGAGCTGAACGAGATTTGTTTACTTCTACGGCGGGGTTTGGCGCCCATCCCCCACCCGGCATGGGCCGGCTGGCCGGCGCAGAGAGGCGCGAGAGAGAGGTTGAAGGGGCTGGCGCAGTCGCTGGTCAGCCGGCGCCTACGGGGGAGGGAGATGCAGGTTTTGGCGTAGGCGGCTCAGCCGCGGTTCTGTTCGGTCAGGCGTTGCACCGCCAGGCGCCGGTAATGGGAAGGGGTCATGCCCTTGAGCTGCTGGAAGCGTCGGTTGAAGTTGGAGATGTTGTTGAAGCCCGATTCGAAGCACACGTCGGTCACCGGTTTGTCGCCAGCGGCCAGCAGTTCGCAGGACTTGCTGATGCGCAGGCGATTGACGAACTCGATGAAGCAGCGGCCGGTGGCTTGCTTGAACACTCGGGAGAAGTAGCTGGCTTTCATCCCCAGGTACTCGGCGACTTCCTCCAGGGGCAGTTCCCGGGCGTAGTGGGCAAAGATGTAGTCCACCGCGCGGTTGGTGCGGTCGACGCTGTGTTCATCCGCCAGTTGCCCGCGGGTGGCGCTGGACAGCAACTGGTAGTCGTCGCAGGCCGCCAGCAGTTCCATGAGGATGAAGAAGTGGCCGAGCCGGGTGATGCCGCTGGAGTCGGCGATACGCTGCATTAGCGGCATGGCCTGGGCGATGGTCTGCGGGCAGCGGAACTCGATGCCGTACTGGGCCCGCTCCAGCAGGGGACTGAGGTTCTTCAGTTCGCTGAAGATCTGGCTGCCGCTGTCGAAGAGTTCGTCGGTGAAGTTCACCAGCATGTCGCGCTTGGGCACCACTTCGTCCTCGGCCACCTGGCTGATCCAGTTGTGGGGCAGGTTGGGGCCGGTGAGGAACAGGGTGTGCGGATAGAAGTTGCCGATGTAGTCACCGATGAACACCTTGCCGGCGCTGGCGACGATCAGGTGCAGCTCGTACTCCTTGTGGAAATGCCAGCGCACCAGTGGGCTGGGGAAGCCGTGCTGGCGATAGATGATCGACAGGCCGTTGTGGTCGTCCATCAATTCATAGGAAGGGTCGGTGATCTTGCCGGGTCGGCTCATGGCGGGAGACAGTTCTTGTTGTTGGCCCGCCCGATAATGCCTCGCGGCCTTCCCGTGCACCAGCAGGAACTGGCTGGCCAGCGAAGGCACCCACCCATTCAACGCCTTTGCGACCCTATTCGCCGGCCCCTGCAACCTCCCGCAGCTCCTGCGAGGGCGCCGGGGTCAGGAGGCGGGGCGGTTCTTCGCCTCGATCCACTGCGCCATGTATTGGGTGCTCTTGTGATGATGGTGGCGCAGCATGGCGCCGGTGAAGTTGTCGCGGCGCAGCTGTTCCAGGTGCTGGCGGCACTGCTGCAGGCGCTGGATCAGCGCCGGGCCGTGAATCTGCCGGCGGTAGCGTGCCTCCAGCAGGCGCGCGCCCGCGGCCTGGGCCTGGTTCCACAGGGCCTGATCCTGATACAGGCGCACCGCCGCCGAGGCCAGGGCGCTGGCGGATTCGGCCACCGCCCCGGGCCACGGCAGGTCGTCCTGGGACATGGATTCGCTGCCCACCGGGGTGGTCACGCTGGGGGTGCCGCAGAGCATGGCGTCCAGCAGCTTGCCCTTGATCCCAGCGCCGAAACGCAGGGGCGCCAGGCAGATCCGCGCCGCGCTCATCACCTGCAGCGCGTCTTCGGCCCAGTTCATGATGTGAAAGCCCTGGGCCGGGTTGTGCAGAGCCGCGGCCTTGGGCGGGGTGTAGGCGCCATACAGGTGCAGTTGCGCGCCGGGCAGTTGCTGGCGGATCAGCGGCCACACGCGGTTCTTCATCCACAGCACGGCGTCCCAGTTCGGCGCGTGACGGAAATTGCCGATGCTGAGGAAGTGCGCCCGCTGTTCAAAGGGCGGGAACTGGCCCGGCAACCGGTCCAGCATCAGTGGGCACCAGTGCAGCAAGGCCGGGGGCAGGCGGAACTGCTGCACCAGCAGGTCGATCTCCACTTCGGAGATCATCAGGCTCAGGTCGCAGCGGTAGATGGCGGCGATCTCGCGCTTGGCCAGGTCGGTGTCGGCCATGTGGCGAAATTCTTCCAGCGGCGCCCGGCGGAACAGGGCGCTGAAGTCATCCTCGTCGGCGCCGGCCTTGAGCTGATCCTTGAGTCGCTGGTGGCGGGCGTGGCGCAGGCATTGCAGGTCCGAGGTTTCCAGGACCCGCAGGGCATTCGGGCAGTGCTGCTCGACGCGCCAGCCGAACTGCTCTTCCATCATGAACTGGTCGAACAGCACGATATCCGGCGCCAGTTCGGCGACGAAGCGGTCGAAACTGCTGTTGTTGAGTTCGATCGGGCACTCGCGGATGCCCAGCGCCGCCAGGTCCTCCTTGTGCTCGCCCTCGTTGGCCGGGCTGCTGAAGGTCAGCTCCCACCCCTGATCGAGAAAGCTCTGGAGGATCTGCATCATGTGCCCGCCGGCGGCGGAGGAGCGGGGTTCTGGCCAGACGTAACCAATGATCAGGACTTTGGTTGCGGCGGTGGGACTCATGAGCGGGCATTCCTGGCAGGCGGGGGCAAAAAAAGGTCGCCATTAAACCACAGCCGGCCGCCACCGGATCAGCCGAGGATGCTGCGCACCTTGTCCCGCAACTGATCGATAGAGAAGGGCTTGCCGATCACCGCCATGCCGGCCGGCACCTCGATGGATTCGGCGTAACCGCTGGCGAACAGTACCGGCAATTGCGGGCGCAACTGCCGGGCCCGTTCGGCCAGTTCGCGGCCGTTCATGCCGGGCAGGCCGACATCGGTCATCAGCAGGTCGATGCCTTGCCCCGTCTCTTCCAGCAGGTGCAGCGCGGCGTCGCTGCCATCGGCTTCCAGGACATTGAATTCGAGCTCTTCGAGAACATCGACAATCAACATGCGCACGATGGCATCGTCTTCGACGACTAGGATGGTGGTAGCGCTGGCGGGCATAGGGACACTCTCAAGAAATGAATTCGGTGGGGCGGCGTGACAGGCGGCCCTGTGCATCAGTAAGTGGCAGCTGGCCACAAGTTCCCGAAGCTGTACAAAAAAATGCTCTTGTACAAGCGTCGGCAAGAATAACCGCTTCCTTTGTCCCAGCGCAGCTTCAATTGCAGTTGTGAACCCACAGGTTATAAAAAATAGCTGCAATGGCCGAATGTGGGGCAAACTTCGTTTTTTTTACCGGCGTCCAGGTCCATCAAATGATTCGTCCGACTTCGATTGATGAACAGAGTTTTCGCAAGCTGCTGACCCGCAACATCAGCCTGCCCCTGGGTGTGGGCGTGCTCAGCGCGGTTTTTTTCGTGTCCCTGATCACCTACCTGCTCTCGGTGATCCAGTGGGTGCAGCACACTGACCGGGTGATCAATAACATCAACGAGGCGGCGCGCCTGACCATTGACCTGGAAACCGGCATGCGCGGTTTTCTGATCACCGGCGACGAGCACTTTCTCGATCCCTATGAAGTGGCCAAGCCGCGCATCGTCAGCGAGCTGCGCAGCCTCCAGGAACTGGTGAAGGACAACCCGCAGCAGGTGGATCGGCTCAAGCGCCTGGAAGCCCTGCAGACCGAGTGGAACAACTTCGCCCAGGGCATGATCGAGCTGCGTCGGCAGAACGGCGACTACCGTGGCGCGGTACAGGCCGGCCGCGGCAAGCGCCTGACCGACGAGATCCGCAAGGAATACGACGACGCGGTGACCATGGAGCAGCAACTGCGCCTGGAGCGCAATGAAGACGTCAGTCGCACGACCATTTTCAGCGTGATCCTGTACCTGCTGTTCGTGGTGGGCATCAGTGGCCTGCTGGCCTACATCGGCCGGCGCGACCTGCTGGCGCTGTCGAAAAGCTACAGCGACAACCTCGAGGCCCAGGACCAGAGCGCGCGTCGCCTGGAGCAGCAAGCCTGGCTGCGCAACGGCCAGACCGAGCTGGCCGAGCAGATGCTCGGGCAACTGAGCCTGAACCTGTTGGGGCGCAACATCCTGCACTTCTGTGCCCAGTACCTGGGGACGCCGGTGGCGGCGCTGTATGTGCGCGAAGACCACGGCGGCCTCAAGCGCGTGGCGTCCTACGGCTTCTCCCGGGAGCAGGAGCAGCAGGAGCAGTCGCTGTATGGCGATGAAGGCCTGGTGGGGCAGGCCGCGCAGCACAAGCGCCTGATCCGCCTGGACAACGTGCCGGCGGATTATTTCAAGGTCAGTTCCGGCCTGGGCGAAGGCGCGCCGCACAGCGTGCTGGTGGTGCCGACCCGGGATGACGATCGGGTCAACGGCGTGATCGAGCTGGGCTTCCTGCGGGCCTTGAGCGAACGCGATGTCGAGTTGCTGGAGCTGATTGCCGGCAATATCGGCACCTCCATCGAGGCCGCGCGCTATCGCCAGCGCCTGCAGGAAGTGCTGGCCGAAACCCAGCAGCTCAACGAAGAGCTGCAGGTGCAGCAGGAAGAGTTGAAGACCGCCAACGAAGAGCTGGAGGAGCAGTCGCGGATTCTCAAGGAATCCCAGGTGCACCTGGAAACCCAGCAGGTGGAGCTGGAGCAGACCAACGAACGCCTGGCCGAACAGGCGCAGATCCTCGCTGAGCAGCGCGACGCCATGGACCGCAAGAACAACGAGTTGAACGAGGCGCAGACCCAGCTCGAAGAGCGCGCCGAGGAGTTGCAGCGTTCCAGCCGGTACAAGTCCGAATTCCTCGCCAACATGTCCCACGAGTTGCGCACGCCCCTCAACAGCTCGTTGATCCTGGCCAAGCTGCTGGCGGAAAACCCCCAGGAGAACCTCAGTGCCGAGCAGGTCAAGTTCGCCGAATCGATCTACTCCGCCGGCAATGACCTGCTGAACCTGATCAACGACATCCTCGACATTTCCAAGGTCGAGGCCGGCAAGCTGGAAGTGCGTCCGGAAAACGCCAGCGTGCCGCGCCTGGTGGACGGTTTGCGCAACCTGTTCCAGCCGTTGACCGTGGACAAGGGCCTGGAATTCCGGGTGCAACTGCAGCCCGGGGTGCCGCAGATGTTGTTCACCGACCGCCAGCGGGTCGAGCAGATTCTCAAGAACCTGCTGTCCAATGCGATCAAGTTCACCGAGCAGGGCCAGGTCAGCCTGAGCGTTTACGCACAGCCCGGCACGGGCATCGCCTTTGCCGTGCAGGATTCCGGCATCGGCATTGCCCGGGACCAGCAGGAGAGCATCTTCGAAGCCTTCCGCCAGGCCGACGGCACCACCAGCCGGCGCTATGGCGGCACCGGCCTGGGGCTGTCGATCTCCCGGGATCTGGCCACCTTGCTGGGCGGCTCCATCAGCGTCAGCAGCGAGCCGGGGCGTGGCAGCATCTTCACCCTGGTGCTGCCGGAGCACTACAACGAGGCGGCGCAGCCGTTGATCGTGGCCCCGCCGGCGCTGTTGCCGGCAGCACCGGTGCAGCCGGCGAGCATGGCGCCGACGCCGGTAGAGGCACCGGCGGCCGAGATCCCGCGGTTCGCCGATGATCGGGACAAGGCACCGTTCAGCGGCCGCTGCATCCTGGTGGTGGAGGACGAGCTCGAATTCGCGCACATCCTCTTCGATCTGGCTCACGAGCTGGGGTATCACTGCCTGGTGGCCCACGGCGCCGACGAAGGCTTCAGCCTGGCGGAGCAGTTCGTCCCCGATGCGATCCTGCTGGACATGCGCCTGCCCGACCATTCCGGGCTCACGGTGCTGCAGCGGCTCAAGGAGCACCCCCAGACCCGGCACATCCCGGTGCACGTGATTTCGGTGGAAGACCGGGTGGAAGCGGCCATGCACATGGGCGCCGTGGGCTACGCGGTGAAACCCACCACCCGCGAGGAGCTCAAGGACGTGTTCGCCCGCCTCGAAGCCAAGCTGACCCAGAAGGTCAAGCGCGTGCTGCTGGTGGAGGACGACGATCTGCAGCGCGACAGCATTGCCCGCCTGATCGGTGACGACGACATCGAGATCACCGCCGTGGGCCTGGCCCAGGATGCCCTGGACCTGCTGCGCGAGAACGTCTACGACTGCATGGTCATCGACCTCAAGTTGCCGGACATGCTCGGCAACGACCTGCTCAAGCGCATGTCCACCGAGGACATCTGCTCCTTCCCGCCGGTGATCGTCTATACCGGGCGCAACCTGACCCGGGACGAAGAGGCCGAGCTGCGCAAGTATTCGCGCTCGATCATCATCAAGGGCGCCCGCTCGCCGGAGCGCCTGCTGGATGAAGTGACGCTTTTTCTGCACAAAGTCGAATCCCAGTTGTCCCATGAGCGGCAAAAGATGCTCAAGACCGCCCGCAGCCGCGACAAGGTGTTCGAGGGGCGCAAGATTCTTCTGGTGGACGATGACGTGCGCAACATCTTCGCCCTGACCAGCGCCCTGGAACACAAGGGCGCGGTGGTGGTGATCGGGCGCAACGGCCATGAAGCCATTGCCCGCCTCAACGAGGTGGAGGATATCGACCTGGTGCTGATGGACGTGATGATGCCGGAGATGGACGGTTTTGAAGCCACGGTGCAGATCCGCAAGGACCCGCGCTGGCGCAAGCTGCCGATCATCGCCGTGACCGCCAAGGCCATGAAGGACGACCAGGAGCGCTGCCTTCAGGCCGGTTCCAACGATTACCTGGCCAAGCCCATCGACCTTGACCGGCTGTTTTCCCTTATCCGCGTGTGGCTACCGAAGATGGAAAGAATTTAGTGGAGCGTAATACCGAGATCGAACTGCGTTTGCTGATCGAAGCTATCTACCTGAAATACAGCTACGACTTCCGCGACTATTCCGGCGCTTCGATCAAGCGCCGGGTCAACCATGCCCTGCGTCAGTTCGAGTGCAAGACCATTTCCGCGTTGCAGGAACGGGTGCTGCACGACCCGACCGCGTTCATGCAACTGCTGCAGTTCCTGACCATTCCGGTGAGCGAGATGTTTCGCGATCCGTCGCACTTCCTGGCGATCCGCCAGGAGGTGGTGCCGCTGCTCAAGACCTACCCGTCGATCAAGATCTGGATCGCTGGCTGCAGCACCGGCGAGGAGGTCTACTCCATGGCCATCCTGCTGCGCGAAGAGGGGCTGCTGGAACGCACCATCATCTACGCCACCGACATCAACCCCAGCTCCCTGGAGAAGGCCAAGCAGGGCATCTTCTCCCTGGAGAACGTGCGGGCCTACACCCACAACTACCAGCAGGCCGGTGGCCAGCGCTCCTTTGCCGACTACTACACCGCCGCCTACGACTACGCGATCTTCGACAAGACCCTGCGCGAGAACGTGACCTTTGCCGATCACAGCCTGGCGACCGACAGCGTCTTCTCCGAAACTCAATTAATTTCGTGTCGTAACGTATTGATTTACTTCAATAAAAAGTTGCAGGATCGGGCCTTTGGGCTGTTCCATGAGTCGCTCTGCCACCGTGGTTTCCTGGTGCTGGGCAGCAAGGAAACCCTGGAATTTTCCGCCTATGGCAAGCATTTCGAACCCTTGGTCAAACAAGAACGGATCTACCGCAAGACATGAGCCAGGAAAGTGTCGCGCCGCATCGCCGGCCTCGGATCGAGGCTGTCGTGGTAGGCGCCTCCGCGGGGGGCGTCGAGGCCTTGTTGAGCCTGTTCAATGAGTTCAGCGCCAGTTTCAGCCTGCCGGTGATCGTGGTCCTGCACCTGCCCGACGAGCGTCGCAGCCAATTGGCCGACGTCTTCGACCGGCGCCTGGCGCTGAGGGTGAAGGAGGCCGACGACAAGGAAGCGATCGTTGCGGGCACCCTGTACTTTGCCGCCCCCGGTTATCACCTGTCGGTGGAGCAGGACCGCACCCTGTCCCTGAGCCAGGAGGAGCGCCTGCATCACTCGCGGCCGGCCATCGATTACCTGTTCGAGTCCGCCGCCGACGCCTACGGCGAGCACCTCGTGGCGGTGCTGCTGACCGGGGCCAATCAGGACGGCGCCCAGGGCCTGGTCGAGGTCAAGCGCCAGGGCGGGTTGACCATCGTCCAGGACCCCGGCGAAGCCCGTGTCCCCACCATGCCGGAAGCAGCCCTGGCCCTGCAGCAACCGGACCACATCCTCCCTTTGCGCGGCATCAGCCATCTGCTCGCCGAGCTGGAACGAATCGCATGTTAAGTAATATTCAAGCCAAGCTGCTGATCGTCGACGATCTGCCGGAGAACCTGCTGGCCCTGGAAGCGCTGATCAAGCGCGAGGACCGCACGGTGTACAAGGCGCTGTCGGCCGACGAAGCCTTGTCATTGCTGCTCCAGCACGAATTCGCCATGGCCATTCTCGATGTGCAGATGCCCGGCATGAACGGCTTCGAGCTGGCCGAACTGATGCGCGGCACCGAGAAGACCAAGAACATTCCCATCGTTTTCGTCAGCGCCGCCGGGCGTGAACTCAACTATGCGTTCAAGGGGTACGAGAGCGGGGCGGTGGACTTCCTGCACAAGCCCCTGGACATCCATGCGGTCAAGAGCAAGGTCAATGTCTTCGTCGACCTGTACCGCCAGAGCAAGGCCATGAAGCAGCAGGTCGAGGCCCTGGAGCAGAGCCGGCGCGAACAGGAGGCTCTGCTCAACAAGCTCCAGGCCACCCAGAACGAGCTGGAGCAGGCGGTGCGCATGCGCGATGACTTCATGTCCATCGTCGCCCACGAGGTGCGCACGCCCCTCAATGGCCTGATCCTGGAAACCCAGCTGCGCAAGATGCACCTGGCCCGGGAGAACGCCGCGGCCTTCAGCCTGGACAAGATGCACGCCATGGTCGATCGCGACGAGCGGCAGATCAAAAGCCTGATCCGCCTGATCGAGGACATGCTGGACATTTCACGGATTCGTACCGGCAAGCTGTCGATCCGGCCATCCCGGTTCGACCTGGCGCAACTGGTGCGCGGGCTGGTGGAGAATTTCGCGCCCCAGGTGGAAGCGGCGCAGTCGTCCCTGACGCTGCAGGCCGAGCAGCCCCTGGAAGGCCAATGGGACGAGTTCCGTATCGAGCAGGTGATCTCCAACCTGCTGACCAACGCCCTGCGATACGGGGCCAAGAGCCCCATCGAAGTCAGGGTCTATGCCGAGGACGGCGAGGCCCGGGTCGAGGTGCGGGACCATGGCATCGGCATCAGCGAGGACAACCAGAAACGCATTTTTCAGCAGTTCGAGCGGGTCAGCGCCAGCCATGTGGCGGCGGGCCTCGGGCTTGGGCTGTTTATTTCCGAACAGATCGTCACCGCCCACGGCGGCACCATCACGGTCGAGAGTCGCTTGGGCCAGGGCGCGCGGTTTCGCGTCAGCCTGCCCTTGTAGACGGTCGGACGACCGGCCAGTGACTAAAAGCGTAATGCTTACGCAACCTCTGTGTGACCCAATGGTCGAAGGGGCTGCTGACGTTTGGTGACCTGCCACGACGGTGACCCACTGAGCACAGGGCAGGGCGCGAGGAGCGCGGTTTGGTTGTTCCAGATACGCTCCGAGAAACGCGGCCCGGCAACGCAGTCGGTCACCAAACATCAACAGCCCCTTGCAGCAATTGACCCAGCAAAGGTTTTCCATGAGTGAAGATGCACAAGACGTCGTACTGATCGTCGAAGATGAACCGGTGATCCTGATGCTTCTGGCCGACTACCTGTCGGGCCTGGGCTATCGGGTTCTGCAGGCCGAGAATGGCGAGCAGGCGTTCGAGATCCTCGCCAGCAAGCCGCACCTGGACGTGATGATCACCGATTACCGTCTGCCGGGCGGGATTACCGGGGTGATGATCGCCGAGCCGGCGGTGAAGCTGCGCCCGGACCTCAAGGTGATTTTCATCAGCGGCTACCCCAACGAAATCCTTGAATGCGCCAGCCCCATCACCCGCAAGGCGCCGATTCTGGCCAAGCCGTTCGACCTCAACAGCCTGCAGGAACAGATCCAGCAACTGCTGGCCTGAACCGGGCCTCAGTCGCCGATCATTTCCCGCACCTTGGCGGTCAGCAGGTCGAAGGTGAATGGCTTGGTGATCAGTTGCATGCCGGGATCGAGGAAGCCGCCACGGGCGGCGGCGTGCTCGGCGTAGCCGGTGATGAACAGCACCTTCAATTGCGGGCGGATCTGCCGCCCGATCTCCGCCAGTTGCCGGCCGTTCATGCCCGGCAGGCCCACGTCGCTGATCAGCAGGTCGATACGTTGCGCCGAATCGAGAATCGGCATGGCGCTGCGGGCATCGCCGGCTTCGAGATAGGCGTAGCCCAGTTCGCCAAGCACCGCGCTGACCAGTACGCGCACCGCCGAATCATCCTCGACGATGAGCACCGTCTCGCCCTGTTGCGCGCTCGCCGATTGTTGCGCCGGTGGCGGTTCGTCCTGCGCCAGGCCGCCCCGAAAGCGCGGCAGGTACAGGCTGACCTCGGTGCCGCGGCCCAGGGTGCTGTTGAGGGTGACGTGGCCGCCTGACTGCTTGCTGAAGCCATAGATCATCGACAGCCCGAGCCCGGTGCCCTGGCCGATGGGCTTGGTGGTGAAGAAAGGGTCGAACACCCGGTTGATGATCGCCTCGGGCATGCCGCAGCCATTGTCACTGACCCGCAGCAGCACATATTCCCCGGGCGCCAGGTTGTCGTGGGCCTGGGTAAAGTCCGCTTCCAGGCGCTGGTTGAGGGTTTCCACCAGCAGCCGGCCGCCGTTGGGCATGGCGTCCCGGGCATTGAGCACCAGGTTGAGCAGGGCGCTTTCCAGTTGATTGGGGTCGGCTTCGGCCACCCACAGCTGCGGGTCCAGGCGCATGTCCAGCTGGATGCTTTCGCTCAGGCTGCGTTGCAGCAGTTCGCCCATGGAGGTCACCAGGGCGTTCATTTCCACCGGCTTGGAATCCAGCGACTGGCGCCGGGAAAAGGCCAGCAGGCGATGGGTCAGGCCGGCAGCGCGGTTGGCCGAAGTCACCCCGAGGTCGATCAGGCTGTCCAGGTCCTCGGTGCGGCCCCGGGCCAGGCGCCGGCGCAGCAGCTCCAGGCTGCCGATGATGCCGGTGAGCATGTTGTTGAAGTCATGGGCGATGCCGCCGGTGAGCTGGCCCACGGCTTCCATTTTCTGCGACTGACGCAGGGCCTCTTCGTTGTGCCGCAGTTGCGCGGTGCGTTCTTGCACCTGCTGCTCCAGGGTTTCCAGGGTGCGCTGCAGGCGCAGTTCGCTCTGGCTCAGGTCGATCAGCCGGTCCCGGGCTTCGTATTGCCGACGGCGTCCGCGCAGGGCGGCGCTGACCAGGCTGATCAGGGTCGCCGGATGGAAGGGCCGTTCGAGAAAGCTGACATTGCCCAGGGGCGCGCCCAGGCGCGAGGCCGGGTTCTGCTCCGGGCCACCGTGCTGGGTCAGCAGCACGATGGGCAGGTCGGACCAGGCCGGTTGCTGCTCCAGATAACGCAGCAAGGGCTGCAGATCGGCCCCGCGCAAGGCTTCGGCGGCGATGATCGCCAGCCCGGCACCCTGATCCAGCTCGTCGCACAGGGCTGCCAGGTGCGGGGTGATCAGGCTGCTGAAACCGGCTTCGTTGAGCATCATCTGCGCCAGCTGGCCGTCGCGGCCGTAGGGTGTCAGCACCAGGGCGCGCTCGGAAAATGCCGGAGGCCGGCTCATGTGTCCTCATCCTGCAGCAGCGGTGCGCTCTCGCCCTGGTAGCTGGGCACGCCGCGCAACACGCCCTGGAAGGCTTCCAGAGGGGCGCCGATGGTCAGGCCGCGCTCGCCGATGCGGTATTCGCGGATGGTCGACTCGTGGCGGCCGGTGCGTTTCTTGATGATGGAAATGGCCCGGCGCACCTTGCCCAAGGCCTCGAAGTAGCGCAGCAGGACCACGGTATCGGCCAGGTAGGTGATGTCCACTGGGGTCTGCATGTCGCCCACCAGGCCATGCTGGGCCACGGTCATGAAGGTCGCCGCTCCCTGGCGGTTGAGGTACAGCAGCAACTCGTGCATGTGCAGCACCAGGGCGTTTTCCTCGGGCATCGCCGCCTGATAGCCGTTGATGCTGTCGATCACCACGGTCTTGATCCGTTGCTGATCGACGCAGCGCCGGACCCGGTGGGACAGCTCGCCCGGCGACAGTTCGGCGGCGTCCACCTGTTCGATCACCAGATCGCCTCCGGCCTGCAGGGCCTGCAGGTCGATGCCCATGTTGCGCATGCGCTCAAACAGCAGCCCCAGCTCTTCGTCGAAGATGAACAGCGCGGCCTTTTCCCCCCGGGCCACCGCGGCGGCGGCGAAGATCAGCGAGATCAGCGATTTGCCGGTGCCGGCCGGACCGAGGATCAGGGTGCTGGAGCCGGTTTCGATGCCGCCCCCCAGCAGCGCGTCCATCTCGTCGATGCCGCTGGACAGGGTCTGGCGCGGGTAGCGGGCGCGGTGCTCGGCGGCCACCAGGCGCGGGAACACATGCACGCCGTCGCCCATGATGGTGAAGTCGTGGAAGCCGCCGCGGTACTTCTGGCCGCGGTACTTCACCACCCGGATGCGCCGGCGTTCAGCGCCGTAGCTGGGGGTCAGTTCCTCCAGGCGGACCACCCCGTGGGCCACGCTGTGCACGGTCTTGTCCAGGGCTTCGGTGGTCAGGTCGTCCAGGAGCAGCACGGTGGCGTCATAGCGGACGAAGTAGTGCTTGATCGCCAGGATCTGCCGCCGGTAGCGCAGCGAGCTCTGGGCCAGCAGGCGGATTTCCGAGAGGCTGTCGAGCACCACCCGGGTCGGCTTGACCCGTTCCACCACTTCGAAGATCTGCCGGGTGGCTTCCCCCAGCTCCAGGTCCGAGGCGTACAGCAGGCTTTGCTGGTGCTCGGCATTGAGCAGGCTTTCCGGCGGGATCAGCTCGAAGATGTGAATGTGCTCGTCGAGCTGCCAGCCATGGGAGGCCGCGCCCTGGCGCAATTCGCGTTCGGTTTCCGAGAGGGTGATGTAGAGGCAGCGCTCACCGGCTGCGGCGCCGGCGCGCAGGAAATGCAAGGCCACGGTGGTCTTGCCGGTGCCGGGTTGGCCTTCCAGGAGAAACACATGGCTGCGTGACAATCCGCCGTTGAGGATGTCATCCAGGCCTTCGATGCCGGTGGCGGCTTTTTCGCTGAGCAACGCACATGAGGTCGACAAACAATGCCCTCGCACAATGGGTCCAGGTGATCGGCGATGGCGTCGAACGCCTTGATATCGCCGATAAATCACTTGACCGCCTGCCGTCGGCACGGTTCAACCTTTTGTTGTGTAGCCGCTGCCGCAGGCTGCGAACGGCTTGGGCGGCATTCCGACGCAGCAGACGCAGCAGACGCAGCAGACGCAGCAGACGCAGGGGGCTCAAGGGCGGCAAAGGTTCGGCTGGGGATCGCCAGAAGGCCCTGCGGGCCTTTTCGCAGCCTCGCAGGCTCGGCAGCGGCTACAGGCCCTGTTGCAGGGCCGGGTCGTCGGGGTTCTGCTGCTCCAGCTGGGCCAGCAGCACCTGGACGTTCTGCAACTGGCCGCTTTCTTTCCAGTAGTTGATCAGCAGCACCCGCGCCTTGCGGTTGTAAGGCTGGCGCTGGACGATTTCTTCCAGCTGCTTCTGCGCCGCCTCCTGCTCCTGCTGGCCGTGCAGGGTGGTGGCCAGGTCGTAGCGATAGGCGGCGTTGTTGGGCTCCAGTTCCACGGCCCGGGATAGGCCCAGCAGGGCGAATTCGCCCTGGCCATGGTGCAGCAGCCAGAGGCCCAGGGCGTGTTGCAGGTAGGCCGAGTCCTGCTGGGCCTGCAATTGCTTGGCCAGCAACTGGCGGGCGGCATCGCTCTGGCCCTGCTTGTCCAGCACCTCGATCTGCAGCACCACCGCCTGCAGGTTGTCCGGCGCCAGGCGCAGGGCCTGTTCCAGGGTCTGCTGGGCCTTGACCAGATCGGCGTTGTGCAGGTACAGGCGCGCCAGCTGGTACTGGGCTTCGACATTGTCCCCCTGGGTCTTGAGCACCTGGGTGTATTCGTCGATCACCTGCTGCAGCGGGCCGAAGTACAGGCCCTGATCATCCGGGGACAGGCCCAACAGAGCGTCCACCGCGGCAAAGCGCACGCTTTGCTCGTGATCGTCCAGCAGCGGCCCCAGCAACAGGCTGCGCTGGCCACTGGGCACCAGGCCCAGCACGCTGTTGATCGCGGCCTTGCGCACGGGCGGCGAGGGGTGGTGCAGATCGGCGTCCGCCAGTTTCAGGGCTTGCGGGCTGGGGTAGTTGGGCAGCACCGCCAGCAGACGGATGCGCTGCGAGTCGCTGAGGTCGGGGCGCGCCAATTGCTGGTACAGCACCCGGGCCGCGCCGGGCTGGCCGTTGCGGGCTTTTTCCAGGGCCGGGCCATAGCCGTGCTTGATGGCCTCGGGGATCACCGGCGGACTGCTGCGCAGGAAGTTCCAGGCCAGGGCCAGGGCAATGACGAGCGACAGGCTGATCAGCAGGTAGCGACGGGGCAGTGACATGGGGGAATCCGGAAGCTGGCGACTTTTGCAAGGCGCAAGCTTCGGTCAGGAGTCGGCCCGAGTCAAACCCGCAATCAGCTGAGCACGTATTCCACCGGTTCCAGCGGCGGCGGCAGTTCGCGCTGCCCCAGGGCTGCCAGGACTTCGCGCTCCAGGCCGCGCAATAGAGCGTTGCAGGGCAGATCGTTGTCGTCGTAGCCGAAGGGGTCTTCCAGGTCGTTGCCGATCTCGTCGAGGCCCAGGAAGGTGTAGCTGACGATGGCGGTGAAGATCGGCGTCAGCCAGCCCAGGGGCTCGGCCATGGCGAACGGCAGGAGGATGCAGAACAGGTAGATGGTGCGGTGCAGCAGCAAGGTGTAGGGGAAGGGCAGCGGGGTGTTCTGGATCCGCTCGCAGGCGGCCTGGACCAGGCTCAGGCTGACCAGCCGGGTTTCCATCTGGGTGTAGCGCCATTCGCTGATCAGTCCCTGCTGCGCCCACTGCGAGCAGCGCTGGCCGATGCGTTGCAACTGCGCATCGGTGAGGTTCGGGTGCTGCGGGTCGAGGCCGGCCTGGGCCCAGGGTTGCAGGGCGCGGGCTTCGTCTTCATGGCGCAGGCGGGCAATCAGGCTGTGGGCGAAGCCGCACAGGTCGCGCAGCAGGCCCTCGCGTTCGGGGTGGCCGTCGATGACCAGGCTTTCACGGATCAGCGAGCGTACCTCGATGATCAGTTGGCCCAACTGCTTGCGGCCTTCCCACCAGCGGTCGTAGCAGGCGTTGTTGCGAAAGCTCATGAAGATCGACAGCGACAGCCCCAGCAGGGTGAAGGGCGTGGCGTTGACCTTGGAAAAGTAAGTGGGTTGCAGGGTTTCCACCAGCACGATGACCGAGGCCAGCAGGGTGATCAGCACGCAGCGCAAGGCAATGCGCTTGGCGATCGAGCCCTTGAGGGCGAAGAGGATGCTGATCAGGTTCGGCTTGGGGCGGACGATCATGAGGGCTGAGGCCAGGGCGATTACGCGGCGAGTGAAGAGTAGGAGCGCGCCGCAGGGCTGTCCAATCGCAACGATCGACCGAATGATCGACTGCCTCTATCGGCCAACGACCCTGTAGCCGCTGCCGAGCCTGCGGCGAGGCTGCGAAAAGGTCCGCAGGGCCTTGCCTGACGATTGCCGTCCGAACCTTCAGTGGCCTTCCGATCCTGGCGTCCCTGCGGGCCGTTCGCAGCCTGCGGCAGCGGCTACAGGGCGTTGTGTAGCCGCTGTCGAGCCCTCGGCGAGGCTGCGAAAAGGTCCGCAGGAGCTTGCCTGACGATTGCCGTCTGAACCTTCAGTGGCCTTCCGATCCTGGCGTCCCTGCGGGCCGTTCGCAGCCTGCGGCAGCGGCTACAGGGCTGTAGCCGCTGTCGAGCCTGCGGCGAGGCTGCGAAAAGGTCCGCAGGACCTTGCTTGCCGATGTCGTGGCAAAAAAAAGCCCCGCGACCGAATGCGTCGCGGGGCCAAACATTGGTTGGTTGCGGCCAACCAAAGGAGCTCGTTGCTATGCCTTAGCGGCTGGCCACCGTCGCTGGCTGCCAGCCACCGCCCAGGGCCTTGTAGATGGCGACGATGCCGCGGTACAGGTCGACTTCGGCCTGGGCCTGGGCGTCTTCAGCCGCCAGGCGTTCACGCTGGGCGTCCAGCAGCACCAGGAAGTCCACGGTGCCTTCGCGGTAGCGGATCTCGGCCAGGTCTGCCGCGGCGCGGCTGGACTCGCTCTGGCGAATCAGCGAGATCAGCCGTTGCTGGCGCTTGCCGTAGTCGCTGAAGGCGTTTTCCGACTCTTCCAGGGCCAGCAGCACCTGCTGCTCATAGTTGGCCAGGGCGCCGTCGGCGTTGGCGTCGGCACCCCGCAGGCGGGCCCGCACGCTGCCCAGGTCAAAGGCCGCCCAGGTGATGCTCGGGCCCAGGGCCCAGGCATTGGCCGCCGAGGAGCCGATCTGCGAGCCGCGCCCGGCGGTGAAGCCGAGGAAGCCGCTGAGGCTGACCCGCGGGAACAGGTCGGCCTTGGCCACGCCGATGCGCGCGTTGGCGGCGGCCAGTTTGCGCTCGGCGCTGAGAATGTCCGGACGGCGCTGCAGCAGCTCGCCCGGGTCGCCGATCGGCAGGGCCTTGGCAATCGCTGGCAGTTGCGCCGGGGACAGGTCGACGCTGAGCTTGTCCGGCCGTTCCCCCAGCAGGGTGGCGATGCGGTTGCGCTGGCGGGTCTGCTCGGCCTGCAGCTGCGGCACGCTGGCTTCCACCGAAGCCAGGCGGGCGTCGGCACGCACCACGTCGAGCTGGTCGCCGACGCCTGCGTCGCGCAGGCTTTCGGTGATCTTGCGCGAGGCCTGCTGGTTGTCCAGGTTGGCCAGGGCGATCTTTTCCCGCAGTTGCGCGCCGCGCAGCTGGCCGTAGGCGTCCACCAGCTCGGCGATCATGGTCACCTGCAGTTGGTAGAGGTCGGCCTCGGCGGCCTGCTGGTCGGCGTCGGTGGCTTCCAGGTTGCGCTGGATGCGCCCGAACAGGTCCAGTTCCCAGGCCATGTCCAGGCCCAGGTCGTAGCGCTCGCTGTTGACTCGTTTGGTGGTCTGGCCGGGGATCTGGCCCTTGGCCAGGTCGCTGCTGGCGCGGCTGGTGATGGTGGGCATGGCATCATTGCTGGCGTCATCGCGAATTGCCCGGGCGGCCCGCAGGCGGGCAAAGGCCACCCGCAGTTCGCGGTTGCCCTGCAAGGACTGGCTCACCAGTTGGTTGAGGGTCGGGTCATCGAATTGCTGCCACCAGATGCCTTCGAAACGCGCGCGGTCGAAGTTCTTCTGGCCTGCGGCGCCGTCGGTGGCGGCGCTGATGTGCGCCGCCTCGGTGGTCGGGGCCTGGTAGTCCGGGCCGACGGCGCAGGCGCCGAGGGCCAGTACCAGCAGGCTGGGCAGGAAGACTTTGGCACTCATTGTTGCGCCTCCAGTTGCAGGGCGCGGGCGGCCTTGCGGGCCTCGCTGCGCTCCACGTAATTGCGGATCAGGACATAGAACACCGGGGTCAGCAGCAGGCCGAAGAAGGTCACCCCGAGCATCCCGGAGAACACCGCGACGCCCATGGCATGACGCATTTCCGCGCCGGCACCGCTGGAGATCACCAGGGGCACCACACCCATGATGAAGGCGAAGGAGGTCATCAGGATCGGCCGCAGACGCAGGCGGCAGGCTTCCAGCACCGCAGCCAGTGGGTCGAGGCCTTCCTCTTGCTTGTCCTTGGCGAACTCGACGATCAGGATCGCGTTCTTGCAGGCCAGGCCCACCAGTACGATCAGGCCGATCTGGGTGAAGATGTTGTTGTCGCCACCGGAAACGATCACCCCGGTAATCGCCGACAGCAGGGTCATCGGCACGATCAGGATCACCGCCAGGGGCAGGCTCCAGCTCTCGTATTGCGCGGCCAGTACCAGGAAGGCCAGCAGCACGCAGAGCGGGAAGACGAACAGGGCGGTGTTACCGGCCAGGATCTGCTGGTAGGTCAACTCGGTCCATTCGTAGGTCATGCCGTTGGGCAGTTCTTCCTTGAGCAGTTTCTCGATAGCCGCTTCTGCCTGCCCGGAGCTGTAGCCCGGGGCCGCCGCGCCGTTGATTTCCGCGGTGACGAAGCCGTTGTAGTGCATCACACGGTCGGGACCGGCGGTGTCGCTGACCTTGATGAAGGTCGCCAGGGGGATCATCTCGCCCTTGTTGTTGCGCACTTTCAGCTGGCCGATCTGCTCGGGTTCGAGACGGAACTGCTGCTCGGCCTGGACGTTGACCTGGTAGGTGCGGCCAAAGCGGTTGAAGTCGTTGGCATACAGCGAACCCAGGTAGACCTGCAGGGTGTCGAAGATGTCGGAGATCGCCACGCCGTGGGTCTTGGCCTTTTCCCGGTCGATGGCGGCATCGACCTGGGGCACGTTGACCTGGTAGCTGGTGAACAGCCCGGCCAGTTCCGGCACGCTGCGGCTCTTGGTGATGACGTTCTGCACTTCTTTATACAGCTCGTCGTAACCCAGGCCGCTGCGGTCCTCCACTTGCAGGCGGAAGCCGCCAATGGTCCCCAGGCCCTGTACCGGCGGCGGTGGGAAGATCGCCATGTAGGCGTCCTGGATGTCCGCGTACTTGCCGTTCAGGGCACCGGCGATGGCGCCGGCGGACATGCTCGGGTCCTTGCGCTCATCGAAGGGCTTCAAGGTGACGAAGACGATGCCGTTGTTCGGGCTGTTGGTGAAGCCGTTGATCGACAGGCCTGGGAAGGCCACCGCGCTTTCCACGCCGGGTTGCTTGAGGGCGATGTCGGACATGCGCTTGATCACGTCTTCGGTGCGGTCCAGGCTGGCAGCGTCCGGCAGTTGGGCGAAGGCCACCAGGTACTGCTTGTCCTGGGCCGGCACGAAACCGGTCGGGGTGTGGGCGAAGCCGAACCAGGTCAGCACCATCAGCCCGGCATAGAGGAACAGGGCGATGCCGCTGCCGCGGATGACCCGGCGCACGGTGCCGACGTAGCCATGGCTGGCCCGGTCGAAGAAGCGGTTGAACGGCTTGAACAGCCAGCCCCCCAGCAGCGTGTCGAGGATCTTCGAGAAGCGGTCCTTGGGCGCATGGTGTTCCTTGAGCAGTACCGCGGCCAGGGCCGGCGACAGGGTCAGGGAGTTGAAGGCCGAGATCACCGTGGAGATGGCGATGGTCAGGGCGAACTGCTTGTAGAACTGCCCGGTCAGGCCGCTGATGAAGGCCGCCGGTACGAACACCGCGCACAGCACCAGGGCGGTGGCGATGATCGGGCCGGTCACTTCACGCATGGCGCGTTTGGTGGCCTCTACCGGGTTGAGGCCCAGGCCGATGTTCCGTTCGACGTTCTCCACCACCACGATGGCGTCGTCCACCACGATGCCGATGGCCAGCACCAGGCCGAACAGCGACAGGGCATTGAGGGAGAAACCGAACAGGTGCATGACCGCGAAGGTACCGATCAGCGACACCGGTACGGCCACCAGCGGGATGATCGAGGCGCGCCAGGTCTGCAGGAACAGGATCACCACCAGCACCACCAGGATCAGCGCTTCGAACAGGGTGTGCACCACCGCTTCGATGGAGCCGCGGACGAAGATGGTCGGGTCGTAGACGATGCTGAAGTCCATGCCCTGCGGGAAGCTCTGCTTGAGTTCGGCCATCTTGGCCCGTACTTCGTTGGAGATCTCGATGGCGTTGGAGCCCGGGCGCTGGAAGATCGGGATCGCCACTGCCGGCTGGTTGTTGAGCAGCGAACGCAGGGCGTACTGGCTCGATCCCAGCTCGATGCGGGCGATGTCCTTCAGGCGAGTGAT
This sequence comes from Pseudomonas sp. Os17, assembly GCF_001547895.1. Taxonomy (NCBI): domain Bacteria; kingdom Pseudomonadati; phylum Pseudomonadota; class Gammaproteobacteria; order Pseudomonadales; family Pseudomonadaceae; genus Pseudomonas; species Pseudomonas sp. Os17. The sequence continues at coordinate 3,099,743 of NZ_AP014627.1, forward strand.
CTCACCGTCTTCGCCTGAGCGAATGATGATGTTCTCGAACTCTTCCTCGGTGACCAGGCGGCCCTGGGTGTTGACCGACAGCTGGAAGCTGGTGGCGCTGGGCGCAGGCGGCGCGCCCAGGGCACCGGCGGCGACCTGGCGGTTCTGTTCGCGGATGGCGGTGACCACGTCGGTGGCGGTCAGGTTGCGCGAGGCGGTCTTGTTCGGATCGAGCCAGACCCGCAGCGAGTAGTCGCCCATGCCGAACAGCTGCACATCCCCCACGCCGCCCAGGCGCGCCAGCTCATCCTTGATGTTGAGCAGGGCGTAGTTGGACAGGTAGAGCATGTCGTAGCGTTTGTCCGGCGAGGTCAGGTGGACCACCATGGTCAGGTCCGGAGAGGCCTTGTCCACGGTGATGCCGATGCGCGTCACTTCTTCCGGCAGCTTGGGCTGGGTGCGGGTCACGCGGTTCTGCACCTGCACCTGGGCGTTGTCCAGGTCGGTGCCCAGGGCGAAGGTGATGGTCAGGGTGATCTTGCCGTCGGCGGTGGATTGCGAGGACATGTAGAGCATGTTCTCGACCCCGGTGATCGCCTGTTCCAGGGGCGCGGCCACGGTTTCACCGATGACCTTCGGGTTGGCCCCGGGGAAGTTGGCGCGTACCACCACGGTGGGCGGCACCACTTCCGGGTATTCGCTGATGGGCAGCTGGAACAGCGAGATGGCGCCGGCGATCAGGATCAGCAGCGACAGCACCGCGGCGAAGATCGGCCTTGAAATGAAGAACTGGGAAAAATTCATCTTGAGAGTCGTCCCTTAACCGCGCGGAGTCGCAGCGGCGAGTTTCACAGCCGGAGCCGCCTTGGCAGGGGTGACCTGCGGCAGGTTGCTGGCTTCCAGTGCTTGGCGTTGTTGGGCCAGGGCGGCGAGGGTTTCCTGGCTGGCCATGGGGATCACCTCAGGCGTCACCGGGGCGCCGGGACGTGCCCGCTGCAGACCCTTGACGATGATGGTGTCGTCCTTGCTCAGGCCGCTGCGCACGATGCGCAGGCCTTCGATCTTCGGCCCCAGTTCCACGGCGCGGTAGGCCGGCTTGTTGTCGGCGTCCATCACCAGCACGAACTTCTTGCCCAGGTCGGTGCCCACGGCTTCGTCGTTGATCAGCATCGCCGAGTAGGTGCCGCTGCCCACCAGTTTCAGGCGCGCATACAGGCCCGGGGTGTAGCTGCCGTCACGGTTGTCGAACACCGCGCGGCCGCGGATGGTGCCGGTCTTGGGGTTGACCTGGTTGTCGACGAAGTTCATCTGGCCCAGGTGCGGGTGGCCTTCTTCATTGGACAGGCCCAGGTACACCGGGGTGGTCTGGCCGCGCTGGCCCTGGCGGGCGAGCTGGGTGTACTTGAGGTACACGCGCTCGTCGGCGTCGAAGTAGGCGTAGACCTTGTCGGTGGACACCAGGCTGGTGAGCGGGGTGACATCGGCGGTCACCAGGTTGCCGGCAGTGATCTGCGCACGGCTGACGCGACCGCTGATGGGCGCCACCACCCGGGTGAAGCTCAGGTTGAGCTTGGCCAGGTCGAGCTGGGCCTGGATCGCATCGACCCCGGCCCGGGCTTCCTGGGCGGCGCTGCTGCGGGTGTCGGCCAACTCGGCGGAAATCGCGTTGCTGGTCAGCAGGCGCTGGCCGCGCTGGGCTTCGTTGGCGCTGCGGGTGGCGGTGGCCCGGGCTTGCTGCAGTTGGGCTTCGAGACGGCGGACTTCAGCCTGGAACGGACGCGGGTCGATCTGGAACAGCAGGTCGCCTTTCTTCACCAGGGCGCCTTCGGTGAAGGCCACCTGATCGATCTGGCCCGATACCCGTGGACGGACTTCCACGGTTTCCGGGGCTTCCAGGCGCCCGGTGAACTCGTCCCATTCGTTGACCGGCTGCTCCAGTACCTTGGCCACGCTGACTTTGGCGGCAGGCGGAGCGGAGGCGGTTTCCGGGGCCTTGCCGCAGGCACTCATGACCAGAACGGCGAGGGCGGCTAAGGGGTAACGCAAGAATTTGACTGACTGGTCCATGGTTCATCCGCCAAGGTAATTTGAGATGGGCGGATGATGCTCGGCAGGTCTGTATCTCACGAATCGAATGAAGCGAAGGTAACTATCATTCGGAATGATATAAGCCCCGAGCGAGCCCTCTAGCCTGCGCCTGTCGTTAGGCTGCTATCAATCCCCTCGCGCGCAATTCATTGTTGCTCGCCACGCAACATTGGTCGGCGCAGGTCGCCATCGGCAGCGAGGTGGTTGAGCCGCGCTCGGGGAGGAACCTTGAGCGGGCCAGGCAGGGCGCTTCGGAGACTTTTTGCAGCGGCTCCCACTTGACAGCAAAGCCTTTGAAGACGCGTAATGTGTTGCTATGTTAACGTTAACCTAAATAAGAACAAAAGGATCGTCACATGCAGCTTGCCGCCAAACGCGAGTACTGGCTTATCAGTGGTCTGTTGTTTTTCTTCTTCTTTTCGTGGTCGTCCAGCTATTCGCTGTTCTCTATCTGGCTGCATCGAGTCATCGGCCTGAATGGCACGGAAACCGGCTTCATCTTTGCCGCCAACGCCATTGCGGCGTTGCTGGTCCAGCCATTTTATGGCGCGCTCCAGGACCGCCTCGGGCTGTCCAAAAAGCTCCTGGTGTGGATTGGCATCCTGCTGTGTGCCGCCGCGCCCTTTGCGATTCATGTCTATGCCGGCCTGTTGGCGCAGAACGTGGTGCTCGGGGCGCTGGTCGGTGCCGCGTTCCTGGCACTGGCGATGCTGGCCGGCGTGGGGGTGATCGAGTCGTACACCGAGCGCCTGTCGCGGCATGCCGGTTTCGAGTTTGGAACCACCCGGATGTGGGGATCGCTGGGCTGGGCCAGTGCAACGGGCGCGGTCGGCGTGGTGTTCAACATCAATCCGGACATCACGTTCTACATGAGCAGCGCCGCCGGCATGGTGTTCCTGCTGATCCTGTCGCGCCTGGACCTGAGCCGCTTGAACCAACCGGCGGCGCAGGCGGGCATGGCGGCCCGGCCGGTGCAGTTGAACGATCTCGGGAAGTTGCTGGTCCTCCCGCGATTCTGGGCCTTCAGCCTTTACCTGACGGGGGTGTGCGGGATCTACATGATCTACGAGCAACAGTTCCCGGTGTATTTCTCCTCGTTTTTCCCGACCCCGGAGGAGGGCACCCGCGCCTATGGCTACCTGAACTCGTCCCAGGTGCTGGTCGAGGCGGTCCTGATGCTGTTTGCCCCCTGGGTGGTCAGCCGCACAGGCGCCAAATACGGGCTGATCCTGGCGGGCGGCATCATGTTCGTGCGCATCCTCGGTTCCGGGTTGGCAACGCAGGCCTGGACCATCGCCACCTGCAAGATGTTGCATGCCCTGGAAGTGCCCCTCTTGCTGGTCTCGATATTCAAATACATTTCCCTCAATTTCGACTCCCGGCTGTCTGCCTCGATCTACCTGGTGGGCTTTCAGTTCGCCCAGCAATTGACCGCCATGCTGCTGTCGCCGCTGGTGGGCTACGGCTACGACCGCTTCGGCTTCGCCAACGTCTACGTGCTCATGGCAGCCCTGGTCGGCGCTTGCCTGCTGCTGTCATGGACCTTGTTGCGCAAGGACCCCGCGCGCGGCACCTCCCAAGACGGGCCTGGCGATTCGCCGGAGCTGCCCGCCATCTCTCAATCCGCCCTTCGTTATGAACCCTAGACAGGAACCAGCCATGCACGCGGCACTGTTGGACCAAGCGCACCGCGCTATCGAAAAAACCTTGGCTGAGCGGGGCAACGACTTTCGCCCCGCCTATCATCTTGCGCCGCCGGCGGGATGGATGAACGACCCCAACGGCCTGGTGTTTTTTCGCGGTGAATATCACGTGTTCTACCAGCATCATCCCTATTCGGCGCAATGGGGGCCGATGCACTGGGGACATGCCAGGAGCCGTGACCTGGTGCATTGGGAGCATCTGCCCATCGCGCTGGCGCCTGGCGCTGCCTATGACCGCGACGGCTGCTTCTCGGGGTCTGCAGTGGTCGCGGACGACAGGCTGTACCTGATCTACACCGGGCATGTGTGGCTGGGCGCGCCGGGCGACGACCAGAACATCTGTCAGGTCCAGTGCCTGGCCAGCAGCACCGATGGCGTGTCGTTTCACAAGCACGGGGTGGTGATCGAGACGGCGCCGGAGCCGGGCATCATGCATTTTCGCGATCCCAAGGTGTGGCGACGGGCAGGGCAGTGGTGGATGGCCCTTGGCGCGCGTTGCGGCGACGACCCGCAGCTGCTGCTCTATCGTTCGCACGATCTGCAGCACTGGGAGTACCTGAGCTGTGCCCTGCAAGGGCAGCGTCAGCCGGACGGCTACATGTGGGAGTGTCCCGACCTGTTCGAACTCGATGGCTGCGACGTGTTTCTCTATTCGCCCCAGGGCCTGAAACCCAGCGGCTATGACAACTGGAACAAGTTCCAGAACAGCTACCGAATGGGCCTGCTGGACGACCGGGGTTTTTTCAGCGAGTGCGGCACGCTGCGCGAGCTGGATCACGGCCATGACTTTTATGCTGCGCAGACCCTGCTGGCGCCGGACGGGCGCCGCCTGCTGTGGGCCTGGATGGACATGTGGGACAGCCCGATGCCGAGTCAGGCGCATCACTGGTGTGGAGCGCTGTCGCTGCCTCGGGAGTTGAGCCGCGACGGCGAGCGGCTGCGCATGCGGCCGGCCCGCGAGTTGACGGCCTTGCGCCGGTCGCTGCGGACCTTGCCGATTGGCGCGGTGGAATCCGCCGATTGCCTGCTCGATGAGCGAGGCACGCTGCTGGAGTTCGAACTGACCCTGGACCTGGCTGGCAGTACCGCCGAGCGCTTCGGTCTGGCCCTGCGTTGCAGCGAGGACCGGCAGGAGCGGACCCTGGTGTATTTCGATGCCATGGCGCGCCGTCTGGTGCTTGACCGGCAGCATTCGGGTGCCGGTGTGAGCGGGGTACGCAGCGTGCCGATTGCCTGGGGGCAAACCCGGATCGCCCTGCGGATTTTTCTGGATCGTTCCTCTATCGAGGTGTTTGTCGACGATGGCGCCTACAGCTTGAGCAGCCGTATCTATCCTGGTCCCGACAGTCAGGCGGTCACGGCGTTTGCCATCAATGGGCGCGGTGCTTTCGGCGACGTTTCGCTCTGGCACCTGGCCGATCTGCGCCTCTGAGGCGCGGGCGGGACGCGCCTGGCACGACTTGCGGCGGCGTGTTGTCATGCTTTTGCCAGGCATGACATGATGCCCGGCCCTATCAGCATTGGCACCTGCGAATGGCTTCAGTTAAAGATGTCGCGCGCCTGGCAGGGGTTTCCTTCATGACGGTGTCCAGGGCGCTCAATACCCCGGAAAAGGTCAATCAGGAAACCCTGGCGAAAGTTCTGCAAGCGGTGGAGACCCTGGGGTATGTCCCCAGCCTTTCTGCGCGAAAGATCCGCGGCGGTTCCTCGGGTGGCAAGACGATCGGCGTCTTCGCCCTGGATACCGCCACCACGCCCTTCGCTGTGGAAATGCTCCTGTCCATGGAGCGCACCGCCCGCGAAAGCGGCTGGAACCTGTTCATCGTCAACGTCTTTGAAGTGCCGCCGAACCAGCAGACCATCGATCTGATGCTGTCCCATCAGCCTGACGGGATCATCTTCAGCGCCATGCAGCTGCGCACCGTCGAGATCCCCCCGGTACTGCGCAGCCTGCCGCTGGTACTGAGCAATTGCGTGAGCCTGGAGCCCGGCGTGGCCTGCTACGTGCCGGATGACGCAGACGGTCAGTATCAGGCAGTGCGCTACGCCCTCAAGCGGGGCTACCGCAGTCCGCTGTGCATCAACCTGCCGCAGAGCAGCCTGGCCTGGGAGCAGCGACAGCTGGGATTGGCTCGCGCCTTCGCCGAAGCCGGGATAGCGGTGGCCGATGTGCCTCAATACCACCTGTCCCAGGACGACGCCTATCAGGAAACCATTGCCGTGCTGGAGAGCCGGTTGCGCGAGCTGCAAGGCCGGCCGGCGTTCGATCTCCTGGTGTGCGGTAACGATCGGATCGCTTTGGTCGCCTACCAGTACTTGCTCAGTCGCGGCCTGCGCATTCCGGATCAGGTGGCGGTCCTGGGGTACGACAACATGATCGGTGTTGCCGAGCTGTTCTATCCGCCGCTCAGTACCGTGCAATTGCCGTATTACGAGATGGGGCGGCGGGCTGCTCAATACCTCATTGAACGCAGGGAACAGCCGATGATTCACCGGGTGGCATGCCCGCTGGTGGAACGCGAGTCCTGCTGAACGCCATGGCTGGCGGGACAATGCGCCAGCCAGCGGGCGCCCATGATCCTGGGGCTGGCCAATCGTCGGCCAGCCTTTACATTTTTTGACTGTAAATTCACTGATTAATACAACTCCGGCCTTGGCAAAGTTCGATACTGCGCGCTCTACCGCCCTGGAGGATTTTCCGCTCGGGGTATCGCTCCAAATGCACGAAAGGAATCATCCGGATGTATCTCTCTCATAGGCTCACGGGGATCGGTCTGTGTGCCGCGTTGTTTGTCCTGGCAGGTTGCGCGCCCACTTCAATCGCCGGACCCGGGGCCAACAATGTGCGCATCACCCACAATGAACCGGGACGCGAATGCAAGTTTCTTGGCGATGTCACCGGCAGTCAGGGTGACTTTCTATTGGGCAGTATCACGGGCAACGCCAACCTCGAAACCGGCGCCCGCAACGACCTGAAAAACAAGGCTGCGGCGATGGGGGGCAACCGGGTTTATCTGCTCACTCAGCGCGCCGGACAGACCGGTTCGGACAATCGCTTGGAGCAAACCAACGTGACGCTTTCGGGCAATGTCTATCACTGCCCTGAATCCTGAACCGACGCCCTCCCTTTGATCGCGGAAGATCTTTCCCCCGCCAATAGCTGACCTGTCGGCGCTATCGAAGTCGGCCTCGGTTGGGGGCATCTGCGTGCCACGGATCGCTGGCCAACGTGCGTTCGAGCATGGCTGGTGGATGGCTGCAAGGGGCCATGTCAGACTGCTTGCCGGCTTTTTTGCCCCAGGCAAAAGGGCCGCTACTGGCGATCGGGATCAAAGGGAATTGACGATGCAAACAGACCACATCTTTATTGGCGTGAATGATCACCGGCAAGGCGCTGAGGCATTGAAAGCCCTCGGATTGGTTGAAGGGACGCCGAACACCCACCCGGGCCAAGGCACTGCCAACAGACGGTTCTTCTTGCGCAATGCGTTCATCGAGCTTTTGTATCTTACCGATGAGGCCGAGGTGCAAAGTCAGTTGACCGCGCCGACACGACTCTATGACCGCCTCAAGGGTGACGATGCACACGCCGCGCCCTTTGGCGTCTGCTTCAGGCCCTCCAGCGAGGGCGAGGCGCCGCTGTTTCCGGTCTGGGAATATCGCCCCCAGTATTTGCCCGCGGCCCTGAAAGTCGACGTGGGGCATGCGCCGGTCAGCGAGCCGATGTGGTTTTTTCTGGCGTTTGCCAACAGACCCGATGAGGCGCCGATTGAGCGCGCCCAGCCGTTTGAACATCCCAATGGTTTTCGCGAGATGACCGCGGTGCGCATCACCACGCCCGCCCGCGACGCTTTTTCAGCCGCTGCCCACTGCGCAAACCAGCTGCAGGGATTTGCGATGGTCCAGGGCGATGAGCACCTGATCGAAGTGGAAATCGATCATGGAGCCAGCGGCCAGCGCCGGGATTTTCGTCCGCTGCTGCCGATGATCATGCGCTGGTGATGCGTTGCGCCGATCGCTCGGTCATTGCTGCCGCTGAGCCCGCTGCTTGCAGCGGGCGCTTCAGGAGGGCAGGGACAGCAGCCAGGCGCTGAATGTCTTGAATGCCGGAAAATGCTGATAGCGTGCGGCGCAGGTCAGGTAATAGTTGCGGCCGCTTTCCATGGGGCCGAACAGCTTGACCACGGCCCCAGACTCGATTTCATCCTGTACCAGAATATCCGGAACCAGCCCGATACCTATGCCTGCGGCCACCGCCTGGATCAGGTGGGCGGTGAGCTCGAAGCTGGGGCCCGTGCGCATCTTCTGGTGATCCAGGTTGTTGCAGTCGAACCAGTCAGACCAGCCGTTGGGCCGCGAAACCACATTGAGCAGCAAATGATGGGTGATGTCGTCGAGGGACAGCTCGGGGGTGTCTGCCAGGGCTTTGGGGCTGGCGATCACGATCAGCTTTTCTCGCAGCAACAGGTGCGACACGTAGCCCGGCCAATCCCCTTTCCCCGCGCAGATGATGGCTTGCATGTCGCCCACGCTGGAGGGGTTGTCGGCATGAATGATCCTTGAGTGGATATGCACCAGGTTCCTGGGATGACGGGCATAAAACTCATGCATTTTCGGCAGCAGCCATTTTGAGCCGAACGTTGGAAGCACCGCCAGGTTCAACGGGCCATCGTCTTCCTTGAAGGCGATGGTCTGCAGGGTGGCGCTGCGAATGCGGCCCAATGCGGCTGTGAGCTCATGCTGGTAAAGGGCGCCGGCGGCGGTGAGCTCGATTTTTCTTCCCTCGCGCTTGAACAGCGAGATCTCCAGTTGCGACTCCAGGGCCTGCACTTGCCGGCTGACTGCGCTTTGCGTCAGGGCAAGTTCGTCCGCGGCTTTGGTGAAGCTGCAATGGCGGGCGGCGGCCTCGAAAGCGACCAGCAGGGACATCGAGGGGGTCAGTCGGCGTGGGTTCATTCATAAAGCTCATGCAAATGCTGCAGGTTTTACGTTTGTGTGAAACGTCTTGGCCCCACAGAATCTGGGGTCTGCCCCTCGCCATGAAGCAGCTGTCGGGGGGTAAGCATACATAACGAGAATGCTCAGATTAGCGGTATCGCCAGTAGGAATTCCAGCATGATTGCCCGGTTGTCTCCCCATGAAGTCAAAAACCCAGCCTGTGAGTTGTTCCTGGCTCGCCTGGAACAGGAGGGTTTCCAGGGCGAAATCGCTCGCGATCATGGACTCAGGACCGTGCTGGCAACCGACAACTCGATCTATCAGCGCCTGCCGCAAGCCGCGGTGTTTCCGCGCAATGTGCAGGATGTCGAGCTGTTGGCCCGTCTCGTGGCGCTGGCGCCATTCAGCTCGGTGGTGCTCACGCCGCGGGGCGGAGGAACCGGCACCAATGGTCAATCGTTGACCAGTGGGGTTGTGGTCGACCTGTCACGGCATATGAACGGCATCCTCGAGATCAACGTCGAGGAACGTTGGGTGCGGGTGCAAAGCGGCGTGGTCAAAGACCAGCTCAACGCGGCGTTGAAAGCCCACGGGCTGTTTTTTGCGCCCGAGCTGTCGACTTCGAATCGGGCCACCATCGGCGGCATGATCAACACCGACGCAAGCGGTCAGGGAAGCTGCACCTATGGGAAAACCCGTGATCATGTCCTGGCGCTGTCCACCATTCTCATCGGTGGCGAGCGGCTCGACAGTGCGCCCCTGGAGCCTGAACAGTGGCAGGCGCAGGCCCGTCGCGAAGACAGGGTTGGCGCGGTCTATCGATGCGCGTCGCAGATCGTGCAGCAGTATGCCGAGCTTATCGAACACACGTTTCCCAAGCTGAACCGGTGCCTCACGGGGTACGACCTGGCGCATCTGCAGGAGCCCGATGAGCGCCTCAATCTGAGCAGTGTCCTGTGCGGCTCCGAAGGCTCGCTGGGTTTCATTGTCGAAGCCACGCTGAATGTGCTGCCCATTCCCCAGTATTCGATCCTGGTCAATGTGCGTTATGCCGGCTTCATGGACGCACTGCGCGACGCCAAGGCGTTGATGGAGCTCAAGCCCCTGTCCATCGAGACGGTGGACTCCAAGGTCCTCGGACTGGCCATGAACGACATCGTCTGGCACGGCGTCGCCGAATACTTTCCCCAAGACCTCGATGTGCCGACCCTGGGCATCAACCTGATTGAATTCAGTGGCGACGACGAGGCGGCCCTGCTGCAACGGGTGCATGAATTTGTCCTGCACCTGCAGCGTGACACCCGCGTGGTGCGATTGGGGCACACCCTGGCCGTCGGCGCCGAGGCAGTGAAGCGGGTCTACGCGATGCGCAAGCGGGCGGTGGGGCTGCTGGGCAACGTCAAGGGTTCCGCCAGGCCCCAGCCGTTCGTTGAAGATACCGCTGTTCCTCCCGAGCACCTGGCCGATTTCATCGGGCAATTTCGCGAGCTGCTCGATAGCCATGGCCTGGAATATGGCATGTTCGGCCACGTGGACGCCGGGGTCCTGCATGTGCGGCCGATCCTGGACATGAAAGACCCGGCTCAGGCGGCGCTGATCCGGCCCATTTCGGACGCCGTCGCCGAGCTGACGCAACGGCACGGCGGCTTGCTCTGGGGCGAGCACGGCAAAGGACTGCGCTCGCAATACGTGCCCGACTACTTCGGCGAACTCTATCCGGCCCTGCAGGAACTCAAGGCGGCTTTTGACCCGAACAACCAACTCAACCCGGGCAAGATCGCCACGCCAAAGACGCTGCCCGGCGCCCGGTTGACCCGGGTGGATGAAGTCCAGTTGCGGGGCGAGCTGGATCGCACCATTGATGAGCGGGTCTGGTCGCACTATGACGCCGCCGTGCATTGCAATGGCAACGGCGCCTGCTACAACTTCGATCCCGATGACGCCATGTGTCCTTCCTGGAAAGGCACCCGCAACCGAGTGCACTCGCCCAAGGGGCGGGCTTCCCTGGTGCGTGAATGGCTGCGCTTGCAGGGGCAGCAAGGTGTCGATGTGCTGGCTTGCCAAGGGGGGCTCTCGTCCGGGGCCGCGCTTCTCGGCCTGCCGCGACGTGCGGTCAATACGCTTGCGCAGAAGATGGGCCAGAAAGATTTTTCCCATGAGGTCTACGATGCAATGGCCGGGTGCCTGGCCTGCAAGTCCTGTGCGGGGCAGTGCCCGGTGAAAGTCAATGTGCCGGACTTTCGTTCGCGATTCCTGGAGCTGTACCACAGCCGCTATCTGCGCCCGCTGAAGGATTACCTCATCGGCTCCCTGGAGTACACGATTCCCTACTTCGCCCGTGTGCCGCGCTTGTACAACGGCATCCTCGGCTCGCGGATGGTGGGGGCGTTGCTGCGGCGGGTGGCCGGGATGATTGACAGTCCGCTGCTGAGCTTGCTGAATTTCGATGAGGTTTGCCGCCGGTGGAACGTGCGCGTGGCGTCGCCCGCACGGCTTGAGGGGCTGGACGAGGCGCAACGTGCTCGCAGCGTGATTCTCGTGCAGGACGCTTTTACCCGTTACTTCGAAACACCGCTGCTGGCTGACTGGATCGAATTGATTTCCAGGCTGGGGTTCGAGGTGTACATCGCGCCGTTCGCGGCCAATGGCAAGCCGCTGCAGGTCCAGGGCTTCTTGAAAGCCTTCGAAAAGGCCGCGCATTTCAACGGCCGGTCCCTTCGCCAGCTGCACCGATATCAGATTCCCCTGGTGGGGCTGGATCCGGCGATGACCCTGGTGTATCGGCAGGAGTACGCCAAGACCCTGGGGCAGGATCAAGCGCCGACGGTGCTGCTGCCGCAGGAGTGGCTGGCGCAGGTACTGGCGCCATCGGCGCTGGGCGCCGATCAGGGGACTTACTACTTTCTGCCGCACTGCACCGAAAAAACCAACGAACCGGGCAGCGTGGCCCTGTGGCAGACGATCTTCGCGCGAGTCGGCCTGACGTTGCAGGTGCAAGCCAGCGGCTGCTGCGGGATGTCCGGAACCTACGGCCACGAAGCCCGGAACGCCGAGACGTCCGACGTCATTTACAGTCAGTCCTGGGGGCCGCTGGTGGCCCGTCTCAATGGGGCAGGGCGCCTGCTGGCGGATGGCTATTCGTGTCGAAGCCAGGTCAAGCGCAAGGACGGACAGACGGTTGAGCATCCGCTGCAGGCGTTGCTGAAGCTGATGCGCGGCGCCGCCCAATCTTCAGGAGCTTGAGTGGCACGGGCCCGAGGCGCTGTGACGGCCTCGGGTGTCTGTCGCTGTGGACTGGCGTGTATCGGTGGGTGGCCGGCGCGTCAGGGGGGCATCAGAAGCCGTAGAGCTGTGCCGGGTTATCCACCAGGATCTGCTTGATCAGCGCGTCATCGTTTTCAACCCAGTCGAACAGCATCTCCAGCAGGCTGGCGTCGTTGGGCATCGGCACCGGTATGCACGGATGTGGCCAATCGCTTGCCCATAGCAGGCGGTTCGGGTTGGCCTCGATCAGCGCCCGGGCGTAGGGCGTTACGTCGTCGTAAGGGAAGTCCTTCGACGCGGTAAAGCGATAGGCGCCGGAAAGCTTGACCCATGCACGACCTTCTTTCAGCAGCCGCAGCAGGTCGATGAAGCCCGGGTGGTTCAGTCCGCAACTGGTGGGCATGTGCCCCATATGGTCGATGACGACCGGCACGGGCAGGCTGGCCACGGTTTCATACAAGTCGGCGAATTCGGTGATATCGATCAGCAACTGAAGGTGCCAGCCAAGGGGGGCGACTTTGTCCGCCAGGGCCGCAACATCCGATACCTCGACGCCACTTTTGAAGATCAGGTTGACGCGCACGCCGCGGACCCCGAGGCGATGCATCGCCGACAGGGTGTGTGGATCGGTGTCGGTATCGATCACCACCACGCCGCGCAATGCACTGCCCCCTTCTTTCAGCGCCGCCAGGGTGGTGCTGTTATCGGCCCCATAGACACTGGGTTGGACGATGACTGCGCGACTCAACCCGAGGGTTTTCTGGACACGCTGAAAGGCCTCCAGGGGAGCGGGTGGCGGCGTGTAGGAGCGGTGAGGGGAGAACGGTTGCCCATGCTCGTCACCAAAGACGTGGAAGTGGCAGTCGCATGCGCCCTCCGGCAAGGTGCGTTGCAGTTGGCGAGGCTCGGGATCCGGGCCTGCGCATTGCGGCGCATAGGTTTCGCCCAGCGAACTCATCCGCGTGATTTCCCAGCCTTGCAATCCGCGCAATCCATTGCGCTCGGCGGAGTTGATGATTTGTTGCCAGGTGGCGCGTCTGGCGAGGTCGGGGTCGCCGAGTTTGATGGCGTCAAAGATCGCCTGGTGTTCGGCCAGCAGCGTTTCGCCGAGGTCGCTCGAACGAACCAGGCGGTTCTCCAGCAAGGCCGCTTCGTAGACGTGGCTGCAGAGAAAGATGATGAAGTTGCGAAAGTAGTCATTGCCTGTGGCGTCGGCAATCGCCCGCTTGAACTGCAGGCTGTGCTCCAGCATGTCCTGACGGTTTTGTAGGCCGGTGCGCAGGGTGTCCAGGGCCGCTGCGATCTTGTTCAACTGATTGCGCGAGCGGCGTCGGGCGGCCATGGCGGCGGCGGCGGCTTCGAGGTCCAGGCGCAGTTCGTACAGCTGACGCAGCTTGTTGCTGTCGGTCAGTTCCTCTTGAGTGATGCGGAAGCTGCTCTGATTGGCTTCGGTGGCAACAAACACCCCAAGCCCTTGGCGACTGATGACGAGACCGGCCGAATTGAGCCGGGCCACGGCTTCACGCACTACATTTCGGCTGACAGCGAAGGCTTCGGCCAAGCGACTTTCGGTGGGGATGCGATCACCGGGACGGAGTCGGCCTTCACGTATTTCACTTTCCAGATAACGAAAGATTTCAACCGAGAAGTGATCACGTCGGCCAATTGCTTTTATAGTCATTTTACTCAGTCATCGAATGTCAGTTTCAAAAGCTTGAAACGTAGAACGCCCGCGTAACGAACGATACGCGGGCGTTACTCTAACAAATGATGGCTCGCTCAGTGTAATTGCTTGCCCTTGGTTTCCGGGAGGAAGCAGGTCACCACCAGGACAAGGCAGTAGGCACCTCCGGCGAACATCGCGATCGCGGTGCCCAGGCTGTATTGGGCACTTATGAAACCGACGAGCCCTGGAAACAGAGCACCCACCGCCCGCCCGAAGTTATAGGAGAACGCCTGGCCGTTGGCCCTCACTGCCGAAGGGTAGAGCTCTGTCAGAAAGGCCCCCATGCCGCTGTAGATACCGGAAGCGGCGAAACCCAAGGGAAAGCCGAGAATCAGCATCTGGGTATTGGTCAGGTTCAGCTGCATGTAGCAGATCACGCTGACGGCCGACAGAACGGCGAAGATGATGAAGTTGGCGCGGCGTCCCAGCCGGTCGGACAGGAAGGCGCCGCAGACGTAACCGAAGAACGACCCCATGATGACGACCAGCAGATAACTCCCGGTGCCGAAGACCGACAGGCCCTTCTCCAGCTTCAGATAGGCCGGCAGCCATGTGGTGATCGCGTAGTAGCCACCTTGCACACCCATGCACAGCAGAGCCGACAACAGGGTGGTGCGCAGCAGCGAAGGGGAGAAAATATGCCAGAAAGCCACCGTGTCGCCTGTTTCGCTCTGGTGCTTTTTGGTCTGCAGGAACACCTCGGGCTCTGGCACGTATTTACGAATGTAGAGGACCAGGAGTGCAGGTGCGATGCCGATCCAAAACAGCGAGCGCCAGGCAAGGTCTTCCGGAAGGTAGCTGAAGGCCACTGTGTAAAGCAGCGCGGCCGCGCCCCAGCCGACCGCCCATCCACTCTGCACGATGCCCACAGCCTTGCCGCGATGCTCCGCTCGGACCATTTCGCCGATCAACACCGAGCCCACGGCCCACTCGCCTCCAAACCCGAGGCCCTGCAGCGCGCGAAGAACAAACAGCTGTTCGAAGTTTTGCGCGAAGCCGATCAGCACCGTGCAGATCGAGAACCACAGAATGCTGATCTGCAGCAGCCGCACCCGACCGTAGCGGTCCGCCAGAATCCCCGCTCCCCATCCGCCAATGGACGAAAAAAGCAGTGTCACGGTGCTCAGCAGTCCCACTGATCCCTTATCGATGTGCCAGAGGGTCATCAGCGAGGCGATGACAAAGGTGAACACCATGAAGTCCAGGGCGTCCAAAGCCCAACCGCCAAATGCCGAATAGAAGGTGCGTTTTTCAACGGTATTAAGTTCGCTAAACCAACTCATTATTGTTCTCCGTGCAGCACCTCGGTGCTGCTGGGTTATTGTTTTTGTTATTTGAAGTCGTACAGAACGGCTGGGTTATCGACCAGGATGCTCTGTCGTTGGCGTTCACCGGGCGCCCATGAGTGCAAGCGATTCAGTAATGAACCGGTGTCGGGCGTGCTTTGGAGGGCGACGTGAGGCCAGTCGCTGCCCCAAACCATGCGTTCGGGTGCGGCGCCCAGCAAGGCATGGGCCAGGGCATCCGTATCGGCATAGTCCGGAGGCTGCTCACTCAGGCGATAAGCGCCCGACAATTTGACCCACCAACCCTGTTCCGCCACGTTTCTCAGCAGCAGCTCGAAGCCCGGCTCCTTGACGCCCAGGTGGGCCGGGAAGTGCCCGAAGTGATCGATCACTACAGGGCAGGGCAGCTTGGCTATCCGCACCTGCAGCTCGCTTAAAAGCCGGACATCAATCAAAAACTGCATGTGCCAGCCAAGGTCGGCAACTCGATGGGCCAGACGCTCCATCAAGTCCAGATTCACTCCGCCGCGAAACAGAACGTTGATGCGCACTCCACGCACACCCAAGGCGTGCATGTGCGCCAGTTCGTCATCGCAGATTCGTTCGTCGACGACCGCGACCCCCCTCAGTTGATCGGGGTGGCGTTGCAACACCTCGAGCATGTAGCGGTTGTCGGTGCCATAGACGCTGGGCTGCACCAACACACCTCGCTGCATTCCCGTCGCCCGCAACATGTCCAGATACAACGCCTCAGGTGCGGGAGGCGGGGTGTAACTGCGGTCGGATACCAAGGGATAGCGCGCGAAATCGGCGCAGATCACATGCGCATGGGTGTCGCACGCACCTGCCGGCAGCACGAAGCTGGGCGTTCGGATCTTTTCTCTCGGGGCGGCGCAGGAGGGCGGCCATGCTGTGGCGGATTTGGGGTGAGACATGGATTTCATCTCCTCGACAGCTCTTCGCGCGCCTTGGCGGCTGAAAAGCGGTACTTGTTGGTTGTTGGTTGTAGGTTGTCCAACAAGTGCTGGCATGTTGAATTTTTGCCATGGCCTTGTCAATGCGCGCAGGTGCGGATTTCGCCCGGCGGAGAAATGGCGATTTGTGAGCTAATGGGAATTTGTATTAATTGCGAATAGTTTTGTATAGCATTCGCGGGCGTTTTTTGGCGGTTTCACCGCTTGTATTGGCCTATTCGTAAAGGTTTTCCTCTCCATGCGTCGAACCCTGCTTTCCATTTGTGTGCTGCAAGCGTTGTCGTCTACTTCATGGGCTGAACAAGCGCAGGTAAAGCCTTCAAGCCTTGAGTTGGACACGGCCGATGTCATCGGCACCGCGACTTATGAACGGGCGGACGGCCCGGTGCAGGGTTACCGCGCGACGCGCTCGGCCAGCGCCACGCGTACCGATACCTCGATCCATGAAACCCCGCAGTCGATCAGCGTGGTCGCGAAGGATGCGGTCGAGGATCTCGGAGCCACTCGTTTGCAGGACGCGCTGGACTACGCCGGGGGCGTGGGGCGGGCGAACAACTTTGGCGGACAGGGGCTGACCACCTTTACCGTTCGTGGCTTCACCACGGGCGAGTTTTACCGCAACGGTTTTCCGATCAACCGCGGCTATCCGAACATGCCGGATGCCAACACCATTGAGCGCCTTGAAGTGCTGCGCGGCCCGGCAACCATGCTTTACGGCCGGGGTGATCCTGGCGGTACTTTCAACGTGGTTTCCAAACAGCCGTTGCCCGAGCGCACGGTCACCCTGGGCAGTCAATTCAACGACCAGGGCATGAAGCGCGGCACGCTGGATGCTTCCGGGCCGCTCGACGAAGAAGGGCGCCTGGCCTATCGACTGAACGTGGTGGGCGAGGGCGGCGACACCTTCCGCGATCATGTCGACACCGAGCGCTACGGCATTGCGCCGGTGCTCACCTGGCAGGTCAGTGATGCGACCCGGCTGATGTTCGAAGGTGATTTCATGCGTAACAACGCGCCTCTGGATCGAGGCATGACCCGTTACGCGAAGCAGGTTGGCAGCGCATCTCGCGACAGTTTTTTCGGTGAAAAAGACGTAGGCAAGTTGCACAACGACAACAACATGGCGCAACTGCGTTTCGACCACCTGCTCAACGACGACTGGACCCTGGGCGGTGGCGTGCAGTGGCTTGATGGTTCGCTCAAGGGCAACGCGGTCGAGGCCAACGGTATTGCCGCCGACGGCCGCACCTTGGGGCGCAATTTCAACTATCGCAAGCTGGAGTGGACCGACCAGGATGTTCAGCTCAACCTGACCGGCCGTTTCGATACCGCCGGTGTGCAGCACACGTTGCTGACTGGCATCGAGTACGAAGACTACGACTACCAGTCGATCATTCAACGCTCCAGCGGCGCTGTCGGTGCGTACCCCATCGACCTCTTCGATCCGGTGTACGGCCAGCCGCGTCCGGCCCTGACCCGCACGCCGACTCATGACCAGGAAAACCTCAAGACTTATGCCGCGTTCGTGCAGGATCAAGTGGCACTGACCGACAAACTGAAAGTGCTGGCAGGGGCGCGTTTCGAACGCTTCGAACACGACTACGAAACCTATGTGCCCGGCGGCAGGAGTTGGCAGGCCAGTGACAATGCCGTCACACCGCGCATGGGGGTGAGCTACGACTTGACCGAAACCTTTGCGATCTACGCCGACACCGCTCGCTCGTTCAAGCCCAACACCGGCGCCAGCCGCCTCGGTGGCGGATTTGCGCCGGAGAAGGGCAAGTCTTATGAAATGGGTATCAAGTGGGAAGCACTGGACCAGCAGTTGAGTGTCGACGCGGCGATCTATCAGATCGAAAAGCGCAACGTGTTGACCACCGACCCTGTTGATTCGACCTTCAGCGTTGCGGCCGGTGAAGTGCGAAGTCGTGGTTTCGATGTCAACGTTGCCGGCAACCTCAGTCCCGAATGGCGCGTGATCGGCGGCTACGCCTATGTCGATGCCGAAGTCACCAAGGACAACGTGCTGCGCTCTGGCACGCGGCTGTTGAACATCCCGAAAAACAGCTTCAGCCTGCTGAATATGTACGAGTTCCAGGACGGCATCCTCAAGGGCCTGGGCCTGGGTGGCGGACTCAAGTACGTCGACGAGCGCGCCGGGCAAACCGCCAACACCGGGTTTTCGATGGGCAGCTACACCGTTGTCGACTTGCTCAGTTTCTACAAGGTCAATGACAAGGTGCGGCTCAATCTTGACCTGAAAAACCTGTTTGATCGTGAATATGAAGAGGGCGCGTTCGGCAACGTTTACGCCTACCCAGGGGCGCCGCGGACGCTGCAATTGGGCATTGCCTACACCTTGTAGCGAGTTTGTTTTGCCGGCGGGGGCCGAGCTTGGCCTGATGTTACGGCGACCTGCACAGCCACCTCGAAAAAACCAGGGATAGGGCGCTGACCCGGCGCCCGCGCGCTGACGGCGCGTGGGCCTGGCAGTCGAACACCGAGGCACCGGGCAGGCGCTGGCAGATACCCGCGCAATACATAGCGGCACCGCTTGGCATGGGCTTGTCAGCGAGACTTGCGGGGTTGCTCGCGGACTCTGACGCCGCCGCAGCCAAAGGTGATCTGCTGGATGATTCGCGCCAACTGAGTCGGTTGCCGGGGCGTCCGACGGCGCCGATTGCTCAATCCGTCGGCGCGGCGCTCAGGCACCCATTTCGCCTTGGCCCGCCACAGCGTTGCTTGATGCGCTCAAGCCGCTTCGATCAAAGACTGTCCGGATCGCCAAAGAACATCTGAATCCGCGAACGCAACCAGCGCTCCCCTGGATCGTTGTCCTGTGAACCGCGCCAGGCCATGTGCAGTTCAAAACTGCGCACCGGCAGGGGCGGATCTTCAGCACGTACTCCGCCGGCGGCAGTCAGGGCTTCGGCGGTGTAGTCCGGAACGGTGGCGAGGATGTCGGTGCCGGCCAGCAGGGTGCTCAGGCCGTTGAACTGCGGCACGGCGAGCACCACGTGGCGCTTGCGTCCGAGTTTCTCCAGTTCTTCATCGATAAAACCGCTCAGGTCCCCGGCGAACGACACCAGGGCGTGGGGGCGGGCGCAGAAGTCGTCCAGGCTGAGGGCGCCGGGCACGGTGTCGGCCCGCAGCAGTTTGGGCAGGCTGCGGCGCAATACCTTGCGCTTGGCGTTGGCCGGCAGGTCGGCGGTGTAGCTGACGCCGATGGAGATTTCGCCGGAGGCCAGCAGCGACGGCATCAGCAGGTAGTTGGCCCGGCGCACCACCAGGACGATGCCCGGGGCTTCGGCGCGCAAGCGCTTGAGCAGCATCGGCAGCAGGGCAAATTCCACGTCATCGGAAAGACCGATGCGAAATACGGTGGTGCTGGTGGCAGGATCGAACTCGGCGGCGCGGCTGACGGCGGTGGAAATCGAATCCAGGGCCGGCGAGAGCAGGGCGAAGATTTCCACTGCCCGGGCCGAAGGCTCCATGCTGCGGCCGGTGCGCACGAACAGGGGGTCGTCGAACAGATTGCGCAGGCGCGACAAGGCGGCGCTGATGGCCGGCTGGCCAAGAAACAGCTTCTCGGCGGCACGGGTCACGCTGCGTTCGTGCATCAGGGTTTCGAACACGATCAACAGGTTCAGGTCGACACGACGCAGGTCATTACGATTCATCTGGAGTCCTGGCAGAGTCAGCGAACTTGACGGAAGCGACCCTCGGGGTAAAAAGGTCGGCGTGAATCTTACGGGTAAAGGCTGGTACTCTGCACCGGCTAAATGTTGTTTGTTTGTAGTCAGGCCGCGCACGGGAAGCGCTGTCCGCCCCGCTTATCAAGGGCACGGAATCAATGACAGGCATGTCGACTATTAATAGGCACTGATAGTCTTGCTTTCAAAGCCCGGATAAAGTTCGCGGCATTAGAGGTTAATTTGACGAGGTTTGCGATGTCCCGCACGATTCGTTTTCACAAGTTTGGACCGGCCGAGGTGCTCAAATGCGAAGAGCATGCGGCCTCGTTGCCTGCGCCAGGCGAAGTGCAGGTACGAGTCGAAGCCATTGGTATCAGTTGGTACGACGTGCTCTGGCGGCAGAACCTGGCGTCGTCCCATGCCCGCCTGCCATCGGGCCTGGGGCATGAAATGGCCGGCGTGGTCACCGCAGTGGGCGAGGGCGTCGACGACCTCGCGGTCGGTGACAAGGTCGCCAGCTTTCCTGCCGAAAGTCCCAATGATTATCCGGTCTACGGCGAGCTGATCGTCCTGCCGCGCTCGGCCCTGACCCGCTACCCGGATGTGCTGAGCCCCATCGAGGCGGCCGTGCATTACACGCCGCTGTTGATCGCCTATTTCGCCTACGTTGATCTGGCGCGGGTCAAGCCCGGGCAGTTCGCCCTGGTGACCGACGCCAGTCACTGCGCCGGTCCGTCCTTCGTCCAGTTGGGCAAGGCCCTGGGTGTGCGGGTGATTGCCGCCACCAAGACCGCAGAAGAGCGTGAGTACCTGTTGTCCCTGGGAGCCGAGAAAGTCATCGTCACCGAGGAGCAGGACCTGCTGATGCAGATCAACAAGCTCACCGACAACCGTGGGGTCGACGTGGTGTTCGATGGTCTGGGCGGTCCACAGATGTCGATGCTTGGTGACGTCCTGGCGCCCCGAGGCAGCCTGGTGCTGTACGGCTTGCAAGGCGGCAACCAGACGCCGTTCCCGGCCTGTGCGGCGTTCCAGAAGAACATTCAGTTCTTCGTCCACTGCATCGGCAACTTCACCGGCAAGCCGGAGCTGGGGATCATTCAGGATCAGGTGGCGTTGCAGCGTGCGCTGCGCGACATCAACCAGTTGACCGCGGACCGGGTGCTGTTGCCCTTGAAGACCCGGGTCTTTCCTTTCAGCGAGTTTGTCGAAGCGCACCGTTACATGGACGAGTGTCCATGCCGCGAACGGGTGGCGCTCCAGGTCGAACCGGCCTGATGACTCCAACGCCAGGCCTAGCCTGGCGTTTTTGTTTCTGCGCCCTGGGCTCGCGGCCGGTTGGCGAAGACCCTCTGGAAAACTGCACGGGGCTCACGGCCCCTTTTGCCGGCCAGTCGACGCCTGCAGAAAAGCGCGGCGCTGCGGGATAGATTCCGTCGCGCTGCGGTCAAACTGCCAGTAAACTGCGCTCCATTCCCGAACCATCCTTTTCCAGAGGTTTTGCATGACTCTCAGTCCTTTTGCGGGTAAACCGGCACCGGTTGAATTGCTGGTCGACATCCCGCGACTGGTTACGGCGTATTACACCGGTCAACCCGATGCCTCGGTGCCTATCCAGCGCGTGGCTTTCGGCACCTCCGGGCATCGCGGCAGTTCGTTCGATCTGAGTTTCAATGAATGGCACGTCCTGGCCATCAGTCAGGCCATTTGCCTGTACCGTGAATCCCAGGGCATCAATGGCCCGTTGTTCGTGGGCATCGACACCCACGCCCTGTCGACCCCGGCCGGGGCCAGCGCTCTGGAAGTCCTGGCGGCCAACGGCGTGACCGTGATGATCGCTGCCGGTGACGAGTACACCCCGACCCCGGCGGTGTCCCATGCCATTCTCTGCTACAACCGCGGCCGGACCTCGGGCCTGGCGGACGGGATCGTCATCACGCCTTCCCACAACCCGCCACAAAGCGGTGGCTACAAGTACAACCCCACCAATGGCGGCCCGGCCGACACCCATATCACCAAGTGGATCGAGGCCAAGGCCAACGAACTGCTGGCGGCCAAGCTCGCTGGAGTCAAGCGCATCAGCTACGAGCAAGCGCTGAAGGCTGATACCACACATCGCCATGACTACCTCAATACCTACGTCGCCGACCTGATCAACGTCATCGACCTCGACGCCATCCGCAACGCCAAGCTGCGCCTGGGCGTGGATCCGCTGGGTGGAGCAGGGGTGCGCTACTGGTCGGCCATCGCCGAGCACTACCGTCTTGATCTGGACGTGGTGAACCAACAAGTGGATGCCACCTTCCGCTTCATGTCGGTGGACTGGGACGGACAGATCCGCATGGACCCATCCTCCAGCTACGCCATGCAAGGATTGATCGGCCTGAAAGAGCGCTTCGACGTGGCTTTTGCCTGCGACCCCGATCACGACCGCCACGGCATCGTCACCCCTAGCGGCGGCCTGCTGGCACCGAACAACTACCTGGCGGTGTCCATCGATTACCTGTTCCAGAACCGTCCGCAATGGCGCGCCGACGCCGCCGTGGGCAAGACCGTGGTCAGCAGTGGCCTGATCGATCGGGTGGCGGCGCGTCTGGGCCGTCGCCTGTACGAAGTGCCCGTGGGCTTCAAGTGGTTTGCCGACGGCCTGTTCGACGGCTCCCTGGGCTTTGGCGGGGAAGAAAGTGCCGGTGCCTCGTTCCTGCGCAAGGACGGTGGTGTCTGGTGCACCGACAAGGACGGCCTGATCCCGTCGCTGCTGGCCGCTGAAATGACCGCTCGTACCGGTCGTGATCCGAGCCAGGCCTACCGCGCCCTGTGCGACGAGCTGGGCGAACCTTTCTCGGTACGGGTCGATGCCAAGGCCAACCCGCAGCAAAAAGCCTTGCTCAGCAAGCTTTCGCCGCAACAGGTGACCTCGACCCAGCTGGCCGGCGAGCCGATCCAGCAGATCCTCAGTCAGGCCCCGGGCAACGATCAGGCCATTGGTGGCCTGAAAGTCATGACCGAGAACGGCTGGTTCGCCGCCCGGCCATCGGGCACCGAGGACATCTACAAGATCTACGCCGAGAGCTTCATCGGTGACGATCACCTCAAGCAGCTGGTGCAGGAAGCCCAGGCCCTGGTGGACGCCGCCATCAGCGGCAACTGATTCACGCCAAAGCCGGCTCGCCGGCCAATAAAAAAGGGGCGACCTTCATGGTCGCCCCTTTTTTTACTACGGCGCTTTTATTGGCCGCAGCGCTTCACGCCAGATCCACCAGCACGATCTCACTGTCCCGCAGCGCGCTCACTCGCAGCACTCGTTCGTCCTCGACCGCAACCCCATCTCGAGCTTCGGCGCGCAAGCCGTTGATCTCGATCGCTCCGGTAGCCGGCACCAGATAAGCCCGGCGTCCAGCGTCCAGATGGTACTCGGCGGTTTCCCCTGCCTTCAGGTTGGCCGCCACCAGCCGTGCGTCGGCTCGAATGCGCAAGCTTTCCTCGTCGCCGTCCTTGCCGCTGGCCAGGGTCACAAAACCCTCGCGCAGCCCCTTGGGAAAAGGCTTGGCGCCCCAGGACGGCGCAGAACCGGCCTGGTTGGGAACGATCCAGATCTGGAAGATCTTGGTCGGCGTGGCTTCCAGGTTGTATTCGCTGTGGGCGATCCCGGTCCCGGCGCTCATGACCTGCACATCGCCGGCCTCGGTGCGGCCCTTGTTGCCCAGGTTGTCCTGATGGCTGATGGCGCCTTCGCGGACGTAGGTAATGATTTCCATGTCCCGGTGCGGGTGCTGGGGAAAACCGGTGCCGGGAGCGATCACGTCATCGTTCCAGACCCGCAGGTTGCCCCAGTGCATGCGCTTGGGGTCGTAGTACTCGGCGAAGGAAAAGTGGTGATGAGCATCCAGCCAGCCGTGGTGTGCGCCGCCTAGGGAGCTGAAGGGTCTGAGTTCAAGCATGATCGTCTCCTCATGAGGCTTCGCCATGGCGCCTTGTATCCGGGCCAAAAACGATAACCGTTGGTTGATGGCGTGCATCTTCTATCAGTCATAGATCGATAAAAAGCGCAAAAAATGCCGTAATCCAATCGTAAAATTAGATGATTATTTTGTCGGAATCTTGGTGTTAAACCTTCGGTTCATCGCTTAAGTTAATGACCTGCAAGCAATTCGCTGGATACCAGGAATAAATCCGGCGACCATTACCGCTCAGCCTCACCCCTTGGAGTCCGCGTGTCGCAACACAATCCCGATCTGCCCCCCGAGCTTTTGCCCCTGGCCCAGATGCCCCTGTTGAAGCGCCTGGCTGCGCGCTTCTTCGGTCATGGCCTGAACCGCCTGCGGGCCCAGCATCGGGCCTCCTGGCTGCACGGTCAGGCCGACGGCTTTCGCAGCGGTCACACGGCGGGAGTGGAGTACGGCTACAAGGAGGGCCGGCTTGAGGGGCTGGAAGAAGGCCGTCAGGTGTTGTTGATCCGCGACAGCCGCAACACCGAGCACCGGCCGCCAGGGGTGGATGACCGGTTGTTCGACGACTGGCGCCTGCCGCTGAGTGCCGAGCTGAAGAAGCGCTTCAAGGCCGATGTCGCCCGCTTGCTGCCGGCCCGGGCCCAGCCCAGTGCCGCCCAGTGGAAGATGATCTTCAGCGACACACCGGCCACAGCGGTGATTGCCGGGGCCGGGGCCGGCAAGTCGACGTCGCTGGTGCTGCGTCTGTTGCTGCTCAGCCACTACCTGGGATTCGAGCTGGATTCGATGACCGTGGTGACCTTCACCCGGGAGTCGCGCAAGGACTTCATCGGCAAGCTGGTGGAAGTCTTCGCCCTGTGGGGACGGGTACTGGCTCCCCGCGAAGCCCGGGACCTGGTGCGCACCTTCCATTCGCGGATCCTGCCCATGGTGCGCAGCCTGCCGGGGCTGGAGCGCTTGCAGGCCTTCGAGAACCTCAGCGAGCGCCAGCCAGGTGCCGAGGACGAGGTGGACAGCAATCCCTTCGATCTGCGCATCAACGATGCCCAGCGCCAGCACCTCAATGCCTGCTATCAGGCGCTGTATCGCAGTGACGAGCGCTTCCGCCGGGCTTTGCAACCCTTGGCGCGCCACGCTCTGCAACTCAGGGAGCTGGAGCGCGATCACCCCGATGTGCAAAAGCGCGTGGCGGTCACCGAGTTGGCGGCCAAGCGTGACGAAGAGCTGTGCGACACCGTGGAAGACCTATGGCTGCGTGCCGGTGCCTGGCCGATTCAGGGGATCGAGCCTCGGCGCCAGAGTTTCTTGATCAACGGTTCGACCTTCTATTGCCATGGTTATGCCGCCGAGCTGGATGCCTGGGTCGTGCTCGGCTTCGATCCTCGGGAGAGCCCGCAGATCACCCGGCCCGGGGCCAAGCTGACGGTGCGCGCCGAGTGCGCTGTAAAGCGCACCCTGTTTCAAGCTTTCTGCCGTAAGCCTTTGATTTGGCTTGATAGTTATGAAGGAGCAAAGCGCGTCTCAGGGGCCTTTTCTGCCCAGGTCAGTGCGGGTCCGGGTTTCGATTATCGGGTCAAGGGCGAGCTGGCCTCGGCCCCCTTGCTGGATTGCTTTGTGGCGGCGGCCGGCTTTATCGAGAACCTGGGACTGGAGGTCGGGGACGCCGTAGCCGGCATGAGCTTTGCCCAGGACGACCCGGATCGTTTTTTCTTCGAGGCCTTGAGCCTGTTCTGGCGGGCCCTGGAGGACCACCTGCTAGACCAGTCGCCGCCCATCATGAGCTACAACCGGATGTTCGCCCTGTTCAGCGAGCGCTCGCCGGAAAACTTCAAGCTGCTCAGCGATGCCTGCCTGCGGCCGATGTCGCACCTGATGATCGACGAATTTCAGGATGTGTCGCCGCAGATCGTCTCCTGGATCAAGGCCAGCCTTGGCGAGATCCGCCGCCGTGGCGCGGCCTTGAACCTGGGGCGCGGGGCCCAGCATTCATCCTTGCTCTGTGTCGGTGACGACTGGCAGTCGATCTACGGCTGGCGCGGCAGCTCGCCGAAGTACTTCATCGAATTCAACAAGGAGTTCCCGTCGCCGGGCACCACGCGGGTGATGCTCAGCGAGAACTACCGCAGTCACCAGCACGTGATCGACGCTGCCGAGCACATTGTCCGCGCTGCCCCGGCCATTGCCGGCAAGAAGGCCAAGGCTGTTGGCCAGGACAGGGAGCTGTGGCCGGTGCAGGTGCTGGATCGGGACGACCAGGACTTGGCTCGGCGCCTGGCAGAGCATTACCGTCAGGGTGACTCAATCTTGATGCTGTTTCGAAAAACAAGCGATAAGTTGTTGATTGAACAGCATATTTCTCAAATAGTTAATGTTGATTCTAGCTTGCCGCCGGCGGCCCGCCGGCTCAAGCAACTGACCTATCACAGCGCCAAAGGCCTGCAGGCGGATGCCGTGTTCCTGCTGGGCGATTGCCAGCACCTGAGCAGTTCACCCTACAAGAACCAGGTCTATCGGCAGGCCGGGCTGGGCAAGGATGGCGACGCCGAGCCTTACGACAATGCGCAGAAGGACGAGATCCTGCGCCTGGCCTACGTGGGCATCACCCGCGCGGTCAAGCATTGCTACTGGTACGTCGATCCCCAGGAGTCGACGGCGGGCAATGCGCCCAAGGCTTCGGACCGGGTGCCGGGCGACAAGCCATATTTTTCCGACCTGCGGCAGCGAGCATGAAAAAGCCCGCCGGTCAGGCGGGCTTCAGTCGAGGCGGCCGCGTATCAGGCCTTGAGCGCCAGAGAGGGGGCAAAGGCCTCCAGTTCGTCCTCTACGGCCTCGATTATTCGTTCGACATCCGCTGCGCTCATCACCGTGGCACAGGGAATGCCGGCGATGGCAATCATGGTTTCGCCGCTGGCACGGTCGAACAGCCGGGCGATCATGCTGCCGGGTGCATCCATGCTGGCTTCGAAGCCCAGGGGATGGAAATGCCAGCGCATCAGCTGGCAGGCGTTGGGAAAGGTGACTTTACTGGCCCAGACTCTGTTCATCGGTGGCCCACCCTGATTCATTGAGCGCTTCCTTGTGCTCGCGGTAGGGACGAGCGGATCGTCATTGATCTGCTCGCTTGAGGCTATAAAAGTAGCACCGGCTGATGACAGCTCGGCGTTTTTTTGCCCACCGTCCGGCAGTTGTCTGTCGGATTCATGATGCAGGTCATGTCTTGGCGGGCAGTGCCATCGTCGTGCCACGATCCGCATCGCGCGGGTGGTCGTTGAAGCCGCTGCGCAAGTTCGGCAAGCTGCGCCTTTTCCTGTTCGAGAAACCTATGTCTGTCCCTGATGACGGGCCGCTGCTGACCCAGGCCACCGGTGAAACCGTGATGCGTTATCACCTGTGCTGGAAGCACCGCGACCTTGATGGCGTGATGGCGCTGTATCACCCCGAGATTCAGTACAACGACTTTTTCCAGAATCGCACCCTGGGCCTCGACGAGCTGCGCGAGTATGTGCAGGCCAGCATGCCCCGGGCCCCGGACGAGGCCCTGGAGCATTGCGACCGGATTCGCCTGGATGGCGACACGGCCTTCATCCAGTACCAGGTGACCTTGCGTGGCGGCCAGGGGCTGGTGTCGTTCCGCTCCAGCGAAGCCATCACCGTGCGTGACGGGCTGATCTGGCGGGTCAATGAGTACGCCTCCCTGGTGCATGCGCCCGGGACGGGCAAGGCTTCCGGCAGCCAGCGCCCGGCCGTCAGCCGCCTGGGCCTGTCGCCGCGCCAGCTGGGGTTCATGGCCGAGGACCTGCAGCAGTATTTTCAGCGTCAGCAGCCGTACCTCGACCCGGAACTGGACCTGCAGCGGGTGGCCCGCGAATGCGGCTATAGCCGCAATCAGATTTCCTATCTGCTCAATCAGGTGCTGGGGCAGAGTTTCTACCGCTATGTCAATCAGGCGCGCCTGCAGCATGTGTTGAGCGCTCTCGACCAGGCGACGCCGCCGCTGCGGGTCGACGAGTTGGCCTTTGCTGCCGGGTTCAATTCACTCTCGGCGTTCTACAGCTGTTTCCGCCAGCACACCGGGCAGTCGCCCAAGGCCTACGTCAGGCAAATTTCTTTGCGTGCCCGCGCGCAAGACAACCCCTGAATACAGGCACTAGGATCGCCGCATTCGAAATTCGGGTTGCGGAGTGCTTGCATGCCAGCGTGGCGCAGTATCAGTTTGTGGATGGACCAGCTCGACGAGCCGCTGTTGCCGCGGCCGGCGCTCGAGCAGGACCTGGACCTGGACGTGGCGATCATCGGTGCCGGTTACACCGGCCTGTGGACCGCCTACTACCTCAAGCGCCAGGCACCGCAGCTCAAGATCGCAGTGATCGAGGCCCAGACCGCGGGTTTTGGCGCCTCGGGCCGCAATGGCGGCTGGCTGATGGGCAATCTGCTGGGGGAGGACCGGTTGCTGGCCGGGCTGTCGCCGCAGCAGCGCCGGGCTTCCTACGAGCTGCTGCATGGCATTCCCGATGAAGTGGCCAGCGTCCTCCAGCGCGAAGGCATCGATTGTGACTATCGCAAGGGCGGAGTGCTGTACTGCGCGGCCCGCTATCCCGAGCAGGAAACCAGCCTGCGCCAGTACCTGGACAAGCTCTACGCCCAGGGCCTGGAGCCGGACGACTACCACTGGCTGAACCCGCAACAACTGGCCCAGCAGATCCGCGTGGCCAAGCCCTATGGCGGCATCTACGCCAAGCATTGCGCGACCATCCAGCCGGCCAGGCTGGTGCGAGGCCTGGCCCGGGCGGTGGAACGCCTGGGGGTGAGCATCTACGAGAACAGTCCGGTGAGCCACTGGCAGTCCGGCAGCCTCAAGACCGCCAGGGCCGCCGTGCGCAGTCACTGGATAGTGCCGGCGGTGGAGGGTTATTCGGTGACCCTGCCACCCCTGGGCCGGTATCAACTGCCGGTGCAAAGCCTGCTGGTGGCCACCGAGCCGCTGGCGGAGTCGGTCTGGGACGAGATCGGCCTGAGCCAGGGCCAGGCCTTCAGCGAGAGCAGTCGCCAGGTCACCTACGGCCAGCGGTCCCGGGACAATCGCCTGGTGTTCGGCGCCCGTGGTGGCTATCAGTTCGCCGGCAAGCTGCGCCATGACTTCGACCTGACCCGGGACGAAGTGGAGCTGCGCCGCTACCTGTTCGGCGAACTGTTCCCGCAACTCAAGAACGTGCGCATCACCCATTCCTGGGGCGGCAACCTGGGCATGTCCCGGCACTTCAAGCCGCACATGCTGTGCGACCGGCACAAGGGCATCGCACTGTCCGGCGGCTACGGCGGAGAGGGGGTCGGTGCCAGCAACCTGGGGGGGCGGACCCTGGCCGACCTGATTCTCGAGCGCGACAGTGCGCTGGTCCGTCAACCCTGGGTGCTGCCGCAAAGCCGCCTGGAAGCCCTGCGTGCCTGGGAGCCGGAGCCCTGTCGGTGGCTGGGTTACAACGCAATCATTCGCAGCTTCGTCCATGAAGACCAGACCCTGGCCAACCCCGCGTCGGCCCCGTGGCGGCGGCGCATGGCCAGCCGGGTCGCCGGGTTCATGGAAGGCTTGATGCACTGAATCGGTTTTTTGTAGCGAACGATGTCCGTTTGAATGTCCAGTGAAAGGTAGAGCCCATGAGCATCACGCAATTCAAGAACACCGCCAGTGTCACCCTGGACCCCTCGACGCCGGTCGCCGTGCCCCTGGGCACCCCGGTGGCGATGACCTCAGTGACCGCCGTCGAGCGCGACGACGGGGTCGAGACCGGGATCTGGGAGTGCACTCCGGGGCGCTGGCGGCGACAGATCGTCGCCCAGGAGTTCTGTCACTTCATCCAGGGGCGTTGCACCTTCACCCCCGACGATGGCGAGCCACTGCACATAGAAGCCGGCGATGCACTGATGTTGCCGGCCAACAGCACCGGGATCTGGGACATCCAGGAAACGGTGCGCAAGACCTACGTCCTGATTTACTGATCCCCTTGATTGCCTGCCAATAACAAAACCAGCCACAGGTAACGATCCATGATCCGCAAGAACTCCGCTTTGCTGTTATTCAATGCACTGTTGTTCGGCGCCTCCCTGGCCCAGGCCGCCGACACGGTGAAGATCTACAACTGGTCGGACTACATCGCCCCTGACACCACCAAGGCTTTCCAGAAGGAAACCGGGACAAGTTTCACCTATGACGTCTACGACAGCAACGAGACCCTGGACGGCAAGCTGATGACCGGTAAATCCGGTTACGACGTGGTGTTCCCCTCCAACCATTTCATGGCGCGGCAGATCCAGGGCGGGGCGTTGAAGAAGCTCGACAAGAGCCAGTTGCCCAACTGGAAAAACCTTAACCCGGCGCTGCTCAAAGCGCTGGAGGTCAATGACCCGGGCAACCAGCACGGTTTTCCGTACCTGTGGGGCAGCACCGGGATTGGCTACAACGTGGCCAAGATCAAGGAAGTGCTGGGGGATGACGCACCGCTGGACTCCTGGGACCTGATCTTCAAGCCCGAGTACATGCAGAAGCTGCAGAAGTGCGGCGTGGCGATTCTCGACAACGGCCCCGAACTGATTCCCACAGCCTTGAATTACCTGGGGCTGCCACACCACAGCAAGAACCCGGCGGACTACAAGAAAGCCGAGGCGCTGCTGATGACGGTCCGGCCTTATGTCAGCTACTTCCATTCGTCGAAGTACACCAGCGACCTGGCCAACGGCAATATTTGCGTGGCGGTGGGGTTCTCCGGGGACATCCTGCAAGCGGAAAGCCGGGCCAGGGAAGCGAAGAACGGGGTGGAGATCGGCTATTCGATTCCCAAGGAAGGCTCGCCGATCTGGTTCGACATGGTGGCCATGCCTGTGGACGCACCGGATGAGAAGGCCGGGTATGCCTTTATGAACTACCTGCTGCGCCCGGACGTAATGGCCAACATCAGCAACTACGTGCATTACGCCAATGGCAACCAGCAAGCCGATGCTCTGGTCGATCCAGCGATCAAGAACGACACCAAGGTTTACCCGAGCCCGGCCATGATGGGCACATTGTTCGCCCTGCAAGCCATGCCGCTGGACATCGACCGTATCCGCACCCGCTTGTGGAACAAGATCCGCAGCGGCAACTGATCCCCATACCCACAAGCTGCGTAGGAGCCGGCTTGCCGGCGAAGAGGCCTCAGAGACAAGCACTGCCCTTGAGGGCGCCTTCGCTGGCAAGCCAGCTCCTACGAGAACGGGATGTATCAACGAATCAGCCCCGCCGATTTTTGTAGGAGCCGGCTTGCCGGCGAAGAGGCCTCAGAGACAAGCACCGCCCTTGAGGACGCCTTCGCTGGCAAGCCAGCTCCTACGAGAACGGGATGTATCAACGAATCAGCCCCGCCGATTTTTGTAGGAGCCGGCTTGCCGGCGAAGAGGCCTTAGAGACAAGCACCGCCCTTGAGGACGCCTTCGCTGGCAAGCCAGCTCCTACGAGAACGGGATGTATCAACGAATCAGCCCCGCCGATTTTTGTAGGAGCCGGCTTGCCGGCGAAGAGGCCTCAGAGACAAGCACCGCCCTTGAGGACGCCTTCGCTGGCAAGCCAGCTCCTACGAGAACGGGATGTATCAACGAATCAGCCCCGCCGATTTTTGTAGGAGCCGGCTTGCCGGCGAAGAGGCCTCAGAGACAAGCACTGCCCTTGAGGGCGCCTTCGCTGGCAGGGCTACGCTTACAATTGGCTGTTTTCCGGGAGCAGGGCGCCGCCGTCCACTATCAGGGTCTGGCCGGTGATGTAGCCGGCCTGTGGCGAGGCCAGGAACAACATGGCGTAGGCAATGTCCTCAGGCGTTCCCAGGCGCCCTAGGGGAATGCCCTTGGCCAGGGTCGCGGCGTCGCCGAGGTTGTCCATGGCTTGGGTGGCGATAAGCCCCGGCTCAACGCCGTTGACGGTGATTCCATACTCCGCCAGTTCCAGTGCCGCTGCGCGAATGAAGCCATTGACCCCCGCCTTGGACGCCGCGTAGTGGGCCAGTCCGGGAATTGCCGTGCGTGGGCCGGTCACCGATGAGGTGACGACGATCCGCGGTGCTCGGGCCCGGCGTAGCGCCGGCAAGGCTGCCTGGGTCAGCCAGAAGCAGCTTTTCAGGTTCACCGCCAAGGTGCTGTCGAGGGTCTGCTCCTCAAGCTCGGCCAGTTTCTGCATCGGAAAGATCCCGGCGTTGTGCAGCAGCAGGTCCAGGCCGCCAAAGGCGTCCAAGGTCGCCGCTACCGCCTGTTCGGCGGCTGCCCGGGTGCCGAGGTCCAGGGTCAGCAGCTCCGCTGTTCCGCCAGCCTGACGAATCAGGCGTTGGGTTTCGGCGCCTGACGCAGCGCTGCGGGTGGCCAGCATGACCTTGGCGCCCCCGGCGGCGAACACCTGGGCGATCGCCCGGCCAATACCCTGGCCCGAGCCGGTGACCAGGGCAATGCGTCCGCGCTGTTCCAGGCTCATGACGGCAGGCCTTGCAGGACCTGGCTCAGGCATTGATCCAGCAGCCGATTGTGCAGGTCGACCTGCTCCTCGCTGGCGTCCGGGCAGAGCAGGGCCATGTTGTGGAACGGGGTCAGCAAGACCCCGCGATTGAGCAGGTACAGGTGCAGATAGGCCTCGATCAGCCCGTGCCGGGCGTGGTGGGCTTCGCCGCCGTTGCGCGGGGCCTGCTGCATGAACAGGTACTCGACCCGGGCGCCGATGCGGGTCACGTGCCAGGGCAGGCGATGCTTGCTGATGATGGCTTCGACCCCGGCCCGCAGGCGTTCGGCCAGCCGGAACATGCGCGCGTAGTTCTCCGGGGTCATCACCTCGCTGAAGGTGGCGCGCATGGCGGCCATCTGCAGGGCGTTGCCGGCCAGGGTGCCGCCGAAGCCGAAGTGATTGATGGCCTGACCCGGCTGAAAATGCGGCAGCACCTGCCAGATCCGCTCGGCCATGGCCCGGCTGCTGCCCCACACGGCCGTGGGAATGCCCCCGGCGATGGATTTGCCGAGGACGAAGAAGTCCGGCTCCAACCCCTGTTCGCCGCAATAGCCTCCCGGTCCGCAGGACAGGGTATGGGTTTCGTCGATGATCAGCGGCACGTCGAAGCGCCGGGTCAGTTCCCGCAGGCCCTGATGAAAGCCCGCTGCCGGCGGCACCATGCCGACGTTGGTCATGAAGGGTTCGGTGAGGACCGCGGCCACGTCGCCGTGGGCCAGGGCCGCCTCCAGGGCCGGCAGGTCGTTGAACTCCACCAGCCGGGTGGTGGCCTGGTGCTGCAGGCCGTTGGCGTGCACGCCGTCGCGGGGAATCATCCGACCCTGGGCGTCGAATTCCACCTGGGATTCGTCGACGCTGCCGTGGTAGTTGCAGTTGAACACCAGGACCTTCTGCCGCCCGGTGATCATCCGGCACAGGCGCAGGACAAAGCGGTTGGCGTCGGTGGCCGAGGTGGTGACCTGCCAGTAAGGCAGGCCAAAGCGCCGGCTCAGCTCCTTGCCGACCCACAGGCTGTCGGCAGTGGGCAGCATCAGGGTCGAGCCATGCAGCGCCTGTTCGGCGATGGCTGCGGCCACGGCCGGCTGGGCGTGACCGAACATGGCGCCGGTGTCGCCCAGGGCAAAGTCCACGTATTCATGGCCGTCGCAGTCGGTAAGGGTGGCGCCCCGGGCATCGGCCACCATGATCGGGTAGGCGCCGGGCCATTGCTGCATCCAGTGCAATGGCGCGCCGTACAACCAATGCTGGAGGTTTTGCTGGTAGAAGGCGCCGGAGCGCGGGTGTTGTTCGGCGAACCGTTGCAGTTCGCCCTGGTAGCTGTTGGCGACGCGTTGCAGATCGAGACCCAGAGTCATGAGTGTGTCCTGTGCGATAGGTGGGCGGGCCGTTGCTGGCGGTGGAGTCGGCGCTGGGCCTGCATGGCGCTGGAATCAGCCGTGAAGGGTGCGATTGAGCACCCGAGCCAGAGCCCCCACCGGGAAGTTGGCGGCATGGCTGAAGTCCGTGCCCTGATAGCCGAAGATCTTGCCGTCGCTGCGTCCGGCCTGCAGGTCGATCAGCACCAGGCCCAGGGTCGGGACGATCTTCTCGCGCCAGACGAACAGGTACAGCTGCTCGGCGACCTTGTAGTAATGACAGCGATCGGTGTCCGCCAGGCCTTGTTCCACGCCCTTGAGGCATTGCCAGCTGTAGAAGTTGGCGTTGAGGTAGACATGCTCATAGGCCTCGCTGGTGCTGTAGATGTACTGGTTGCGCAGGCCGATCAGTTCATCGCTGGGCGAGTGCCGCGGCGTCTCGGCTCGGGCGGGCACATCAACGCTGCCATGCAGGAAGTGGGCTTTGACCGAGGTCAGCTCGCCACCGGACAGGGCGCGGCTGAACAGGTCCACGCTGCACTCGGCCTGCGTCGGCATCTGGCCGATGACGGCGGTGAAGCACTGTTGTTGCAGGTCCAGGACCAGGCTCACCGAGTGGGTCCGGCCTTGCTCCTGCTTGAGGAAGTCCACCAGGTAGATGCCCGGGCGCACCGAGGTGGCGCGATAGGGCCGTGCGGCGCTCGCCGGTTCGCCAGGGGCGTTCCAGCTGAGGGTCTGGGTGTCGAACCGGTGTTCGATCTGCCAGCCATTATCGAAGTACAGGGTCAGGGTGCGACCGGCCAGATCATCGATCGCGGGAAGGATGTGGTTGTCGCTGGCAAAACCGTCCGCCAGGGCGCCGACGGTGATCCATTCAGGTTGCTGATTCATGGCAAGGCTCTTGTCTGCCGAAGGAGAGCCCCATGTTCGATCCGTGCAGCGGCGCTGCCCATCAACCACATGGTTGAGGTGTGGCGCTCAAAGGAACAGCGAACTCACCAGTTCGGTGCGATTGCCGACGCCGACCTTGCGGAACAGGTTGATCAGGTGGGTCTTGACCGTGGGCAGGCCCAGCTCCAGGCGCCTGGCGATGGTCTTGTTGTCGGCGCCGTCCCGGAGCAGCCAGGCGATTTCCCGCTCCCGGGGCGTGAGGGTGGACAGGCGCTGGTCGACCTGGGAGTAGGGTGCCAGGGCGGCGATTTCCAGCAGCCCCTGCAAGGCATGCAGGGTCTGCAGTTCGTCAACGCGGAAATGTCCCAGGGCGTGGTTCCGCAGCAGTGACAGGCCGGCGATGGGGCGCTCGCCGTCGCAGGCCAGGATTTCCACCACGTCGAGCACGCCGTGGCGTTGCAGAAACCCCTGGTAGACCTCGGAAGCGTGGCGGCCCTGGTGGGCCATGCCCATGTGCAGCGACAGCACCGGGCGCCCCGCGGCGGCGCAGTGGCGCGGTTGCAGCGGGTCATAGTGGCGGTAGCGTTGCAGGTAGGCCTGGTGCATCGGCTCGGGCATGCAGTACAGCGAAAAGTCCCGGGCCTGCAATTGCGGGTCGATGCGGTAGAAGGCGCAGAGGGTGGCGGGCAATACCCGGGTGAAGGCGGCAATGCAACGCTGTCCCAGCTCATGGACCCCGGGCAGTGAAGCGGACGCGGTCATGGATGTCTCCTGGCTGCCCGTGGAGGCAGCGGCTTCGGGAATGGGGCTGGTTATCTGTGCCTGTGCTTTATGCACGCCACCAATGAAAAACGGAAGTGGTCTCCCTGGCAGGTATTCGGTCCATTCAGGCTGCGATCCGTGCTTCATGGATCGCAGCCTGCGACGGGGTTAGCGGCGAGCCCGGCTCAGCCCCTCGGCCAGGGCGTCGACTATGGCGTCCACCTGGGCCTGCTGGATCACCAAAGGCGGCGAGAGAATGATCTTGGTGCCCACCGGGCGCACCATGACGCCGTTGTCCCGGGCAATTTGCGCCACCTGATTGGCGTAGCCGCTCATGGGGTCGATGGGCTCGCGGGTGGTCTTGTCCGCCACCAGGTCCAGGGCCAGCATCAGACCCTGACCGCGCACTTCGCCGACGCTTTCGAAGCGATCAACGAAGGGCCGCAGCTTGCCGAGCATGTAGTCGCCCATTTTCGCCGCGTTGGCCGGCAGGTCTTCCTTGACCACGATGTCCAGGCAGGCCAGGGCGGCGGCGCAGGCCACGGGGTGCCCGGAGTAGGTGTAGCCGTGCATGATGGCGCCCGTGAAGTTGGTGTTCTTTTCGAAGGCCGCCTCGATCCGGCGATTGACCACGGTGGCGCCCAGGGGGATGTAGCCCGAGGTGATGCCCTTGGCCAGGCACATGATGTCGGGTTTGATGCCCCACAGGCGGCTGCCGAACATCGAGCCGCTGCGCCCGAAGCCGGTGACCACCTCATCGGCGATCAGCAGGACCCCGTACTTGTCGCAGACTTCGCGGATCAATGGCCAGTAGTTGGCCGGAGGCACTATGACGCCGCCAGCGCCCTGGATCGGCTCGGCAATGAACGCCGCCACGGTGTCCGGGCTCTGGAACTGGATTTCCCGCTCCAGCAGGTCGGCGCAGATCTTGCCCAGTTCCTCTGGATCCTGGCTGTAGGGGTTGCGGTACAGCCAGGGCGTGTCGATGTGGTAGCAACCGGGCAGCAAAGGCTCGTAGTTGCGCCGGAACACGGTGTTGCCGTTGACCGAGGCCCCCCCGAAATGAGTGCCGTGATAGCCCTGGCGCAGGGAAATGAACTTGGTGCGATCGGCCTGGCCTTCGAGCTTCCAGTACTGGCGGGCCAGTTTCAGCGCGCTCTCGATGGCGTCCGAGCCGCCGGAACTGAAGGACACCCGGGTCATGTCCTCGGGCTCCAGCAGGTTCATCACCACCCGGGACAGTTCCTCGGCCCGTGGGTGGCTGACCCCGTCGAACAGCTGGAAGTACTCCAGCTCATCGAGCTGCGCGGTGATGGCGGCTTTCACTTCCTTGCGGTTGTGGCCGACGTTGACGTTCCACAGCCCGGCAACGCCATCCACCAGTTGGTGGCCCTGGTCGTCATAGACATAGCAGCCATCGCCGCGAACGATGCGGATCGGCTCGCGTTGCTTCATTTCGTTGGGGTGCAGCATGGGGTGCCAGAAACGGCTTGCTTCGCTCACGTTGAGTCTCCTGAAATCGCACGGACAGCGTGGAGCTATTAGTGCGTCATTTGCCGGCGGCTGGCTTGCCTCTGTGTGCCAGGGCATTTGACCCAGGCTGCCAACGGCGCTGCAGCCGGCGCGACTGGCAGCCAGGGCCAAGTTTTGCGGCAGCCAGGATCAAGACGGCATGCGGCTTTGGGCTCAAAGTCCAGGTCGAACAAGGTCCAACTGCGAGGATTGAAGATGAGCGTTGCCATCGACCCACGTGTCGCTGCATTCATAGACAGTCAGCACGGTCTGCTGATTGACGGTCACAGCCAGCCGGCGCTCTCCGGGGCGCGGATGCCGGTGTACAATCCCGCCAGCGGCGAGCAGTTGACCCAGGTTGCCGCCGCCGACCAGGCCGACATCGATCTGGCGGTGGATGCCGCGCGCCGGGCGTTCGAGGGCAGCTGGAAGGCGCTGCGCCCGGCGGATCGCGAACGCCTGCTGTTGAAGCTGGCGGACCTGCTGGAGAGCCATGGCGAGGAACTGGCCCAGCTGGAAACCCTCAACAACGGTCAGTCGATTCACCTGGCCCGGGCCCTGGAGGTAGGGGCCGCTGCGGAGTTCACCCGCTACATGGCCGGGTGGGCCACCAAGATCGAAGGCAAGAGCCTGGACGTTTCCATTGCCGCGGTGCCGGGGGCGCAGTACCGCGCCTACACGGTGCCGGAACCGGTGGGGGTGGTCGGTGCCATAGTGCCGTGGAATTTTCCGTTGCTGATGGCCATCTGGAAAATCGTTCCCGCCCTGGCCTGCGGTTGCACCGTGGTGCTCAAGCCTGCGGACGAAACCCCGCTGACCGCGCTGCGTCTGGGCCAGCTGTGCCTGGAGGCGGGGATCGCGCCCGGCGTGGTCAATGTGGTGACCGGCAGCGGCGCCCAGGCCGGTGCGGCGCTGGCCGCCCATCCGGGTATCGACAAGCTGGCGTTCACCGGCTCGACCCAGGTCGGCAAGCTGATCGGCCATGCCGCGGTGGACAACATGACACGCTTCTCCCTGGAGCTGGGGGGCAAGTCGCCGGTGATCGTCCTCGACGACTGCGATCCGCAGACCGCCGCCGCCGGTGCTGCCGCGGCGATCTTCTTCAATCAGGGCCAGGTCTGCACCGCGGGGTCGCGCCTGTACATCCAGCGCGGGATCTATCACGAGGTGCTGGAGCGGCTGATGGGCATCGCCGACTCCCTGAGCATCGGGCCGGGGCTCGACGAGCAGGCGCAGATCAACCCGCTGATCTCCGCCAAGCAGCAGAAGCGCGTGCTGCAGATGGTCCGGCGCGGAGTCGAAGAGGGGGCCCGGCTGCTGTGTGGCGGTGTCGCCCATGGCGAGCAGGGTTTCTATGTCCGTCCCACGGTGGTCGCGGATGTGCGTGCCGACCAGCAACTGGTGCGCGAGGAGATCTTCGGCCCGGTGGTGGTGGCCACGCCGTTCGACACCCTGGATGACGTGGTGGGGCTGGCCAACGACAACCAGTACGGGCTGGGGGCGAGCATCTGGTCCAACGATCTGGGGCGGGTCATGCAACTGATTCCACAGATCAAGGCCGGCACGGTGTGGGTCAACACCCACAACATGTTGGACCCGTCGATGCCTTTCGGTGGCTACAAGCAGTCGGGCATCGGCCGTGAGATGGGCCATGCGGCCATCGAGGCCTACACCGAGAACAAGTCGGTGTGCATCGCCTATTGAAATCGCCCCCGCAGGAGCCGGCTTGCCGGCGAGCAGGCCCTCGAGTTTTGCGTTGCCCTTGAGGACACCTTCGCTGACAAGCCCGCTCCTGCGGACCAGGCCGAACATGTGCCGACAGCTGCGTCAGACAGCCAAGCACTGCGCCACCAGGCGTGCCCTTGAAATGCCTAGAACAACAATCATCAACCCATGCTTTCGAGGTTTACCATCATGTCGCTCAACGACAGACTCAAGCGCCACCTGGACCAGGGGGTAGTCGGTTTTCCCACGGCACTGGCCAGCGCCGTGGGGCTGATCATGGCCAGCCCGGTGATCCTCACGGCCACCACCGGATTCGGGATCGGCGGCGGCGCGTTTGCCGCGGCGATGCTGATCGCCTTGCTGATGATGCTGGCGCAGTCCACCACCTTCGCCGAAGCGGCCTGCCTGCTGCCCACCAACGGTTCGGTCTATGACTACCTGGCCTGCGGACTGGGGCGTTTCTTCGCCATCACCGGCACCTTGTCCGCCTACCTGATCGTGCATGTGTTCGCCGGCACGGCGGAAACCATTCTCAGCGGCATCATGGCCCTGGTGAACTTCGAATCCCTCAACACCTTGCTGGAGCAGAGTGGCAGCGCCTGGCTGGTGGGCGTGGGGCTGGTGCTGTTCTTCGGCCTGCTCAACGCGGTAGGGATCACCGCCTTCAGTCGTGCCGAAGTGATCCTGACTTTCGGCATGTGGACCACCCTCATGGTCTTTGGCGTGCTGGGGGTGATCAAGGCGCCAGCGGTGGCGCTCGACGGCTGGTTCGGCGCGTCGATGGTGGGGACCGACCTGCCGACCATCCTGTCCCTGGTGGGCATGGCCATGTTCATGTTCGTCGGTTGCGAGTTCGTCACGCCCCTGACCCCGGATGTCCGCAAGGCTGCCAGGACCATTCCCCGGGCCATGGCCCTGGGGCTGGTGGGGGTGGCGCTGTGCATGTTCATCTATGGCGCGGCCATGAAGCGCCAGGTGGAGAACATCGCCCTGAGCGAGGACGGCAGCGTGCACCTGCTGGACACGCCCATGGCCATTCCGCATTTCGCCGAACAGATCATGGGGCCGTTCGGCCGTATCTGGCTGGGCATTGGCCTGTTGTTTGCCGGCGCCGCCACCATCAACACCCTGATGGCCGGCCTGCCGCGAATCCTCTACGGCATGGCGCTGGACGGTGCCTTGCCCAAGGTCTTCACCTACCTGCACCCGCGTTTCAAGACTCCCTTGCTGTGCATCGCCGTGGCGGTGCTGATTCCCTGCCTGCATGCCTGGTGGCTGGGCGGCAGCACGGACAGCATCATGCACCTGGTGCTGGCGGCGGTCTGTGCCTGGAGCACCGCCTACCTGCTGGTGACCCTGTCGGTGGTGGTGCTGCGCATTCGCCGGCCGGATCTGCCCCGTGCCTACAAATCGCCCTGGTTCCCCCTGCCGCAGGTCCTGTCTTCAGTGGGGATCCTGTTGGGCATGTGGTTCATCACGCCACCGGGGATGGACCCACGGGACATCTATGTACCCTTCGGCAGCATGCTCGGCCTGACCGCCCTCTATGCTCTGGTCTGGACCCTGCTGGTGCAGAAGGTCAATCCGTTCCGGCCCGTGCCGGTGGAGGAGGTGCTGGAGCAGGCCCTGGGCCTTGCAGCGGATACCGACAACCGTCCTCGGGAGCATCTGGCCGATGAGTCTTTCAAGCTGGCGACAAAACCTCTTTGACTGGTGGCGCCAGGCGCCTTCGGGCTATTGCCCCGGGGTGACCCTGGGGCACTTGCGAAGGGATCTGGCGGGGTTCGACTGCACCCCTTGCGGCGCAGCCGGGGCTGTCTTTCGCTGTCCGCAAACAGGGCTGGAGTTCACGGTGCATGAGCGTCCGCTGGCGCAGTTTCTGATGCATATCGTGGTCTGTGAATGGCGCTTGCGAATACCCGCCGCGGGGGCGGGGCAGGTGCGAATCAATTTGCACCACACCGGGGCGATCCGCCGTCGGGGTGTCGCCGCCCGTTTGCTGGCCGCAGAGGCTGGGCCATGGACGCCCTTGCTGCAGCGGCTGAGCAGCGACCGCAAGTTACTCGAGAGCTTGCTGCCGTTGGACTTCAAGCGCCTGGAACTGTGGCGGGATGACCAGGGGTGGCAAGTGCGCCTGGAGCATTTCGCCGCCAGCGAGGTGGTCAATCGTCTGCCTGGGTTCCGGCGCTATATTCGCTTGAGCGCCGAACAGCGGCAGGCGCTGTTGGGCAGCTTCACCGAGTTGTACAAGCTTCTGCGAGAATTCTGACCGACATAACCGCAAGTACTGGCATACACCCTGCTTAAGCCATAACAGACTATCCATGCTGTCAGGCGCCTTGCCTGGCAAATAGATAACATGTTAATGATATCGCCATAACAACAAAGGCGGTCTGAAACCGGCTTATGGAGGTGCACAGTGCTTGCTTCGCATAGTTTCAGTTCCTGGGTAGGCGCCTTGCAGGGTGTCTGCGGCCGATTCGAGGCCCGCCCGGCACGCAACCCCGCTCTGTTCATCGGTGAAGTGGGTCTGCAGGATTACGCCGGCCTGGAAGTGGCGCAGATCCGCACCAACGCCGGGCTGATTTCCCGGCAGAGCACCAAGGTCGACCAGGAGGACGACCGTCATTGTTTCCTGATCATCCAGCGCAGTGGTCACGCCCGCCTGAGCCAGGGCGGCGAGAGTGTCGAGCTGGGCCCCGGCGACATGGCCCTGCTGGATTCCGCCGGTGCCTGCGAGATCGTGCCCCACGGTTTGATCGAACACGCTTCGTTCCACCTGTGCCGGGAAGAGGTCTACCGGCATCTGCCGCAGCAGCAACGCAAGTTCGGCAAGCTGTCACAGAACTGCGCCAGTGGTCGCTTGATGCGCTTGCTGGTGGAGCAGATCTGCGCCGGTGATCTGCAGGGGTGTGCCGCGCAGCAGGAGGGGCAGGCCTTGCAGGAAGCCCTGATTGCCTTGCTCGGGCCGACCTTGCGCCAGACCGCCAGCACCCTGGATGGCTTTGACCACGGCCTGCATGGCCACTGCCTGCGTGATCAGGCCCGGCAACTGATCAATCAATCCCTCAACGAGCCGGGGCTGACCCCGGTCTCCCTGGCGGCGCAGTTGAACATCTCGGTGCGCCAGCTGTACCGACTGTTTGAAGAGCAGGGCGACAGCGTATGCCGATTCATCCAGCGCTCGCGACTCAAGCGCAGCGCCGCCGATCTGAGCAATCCGCAATTGCGCAATGAGTCGATCACCGACATTGCCTTCAAGTGGGGCTTCACCGATTCGGCGCATTTCAGCCGGACCTTCAAGAAGCATTTCGAACAATCGCCCCGTGACTTCCGCGCCCGCTCCCTCAACGCGTAGCAACCTGAGTCTGACGCCTGCGCCGGCCATGGAGGAGCCGGCTTGCCGGCGAAGGGGCCCTTGGATGTTGCGTTGCCCGGCGGACGCTTTCGCTGGCAAGCCAGCTCCTACGGAAGGCAAGCAAGCAGGCAGCAATACAGCCCCCGAGAACACTGGCAATAGCATCCCCTGCGCGGGCTTCAGGGATTTTCCAGGTCGTGTCCCAGGGACTGGATGAACAGGGAAAACAGTTCCGGCTGGCTGGAGATATCCAGCTTGGCGTACAGGTGGCGGCGGTGGACCTTGATGGTGTCCGGCGAAATCTTCAAGCGCTCGGCCATGGCCTTGGAGGAAAACCCGCGCAGGATCAGGCGGGCGATCTCCAGTTCGCGATCCGATAGCACGGCGCTGCCGAAATGACTCAGGGCGTCACGAATCTGGCTGGCCATTTCTTCGGCGACCGGAAGCTGAGGGCGGAGCTGGCTGTGCTGCCAATGCTGCTGCATCAGCGGCAGCACCCAGGCGGCAAAGGTGGTGAGCTGGCCGATTTCCTCGCTGTTGAACACGCGCTGACTGCCCAGTGACAGGGACAGGGTGCCGGTATCGGGCAGTTGCAGGATGAACTGCACTTCGTCTTCCAGAACGTTGTCGTGGAAGTAGCTGAGAAAGTACTCGCTCTGGCGAAAGTGGTCCGGGGCCACTTCCTCCAGGCGATACAGGCCGCTGGGATAGCCCTCGCGGCAGGCCTGGAAGAACGGGTCGAGCAGGTACAGGCCGTTCAGGTAGGTGAGCATCGAGGCCGGCTTGCTGCTGGGTTCGGCGTCATATTCCTCCAGTGCCTGGGGCGGGCCTTCGCGCGGGTAGAAGATCGCCAGGGCGTTGTCGAACGGCGTGGCCTGGTGCAGCAGCAACACCAGCTGTTTCCAGAAGCGCGGGTTGCCGATCAGCGTGAGGGTGCGACCCAGGCCGGCATGCAGGCCGACTTCCCTGAACAGATTACTCAAAGGCCTTGCTCCACTGATTCGGCGAAAGTGTCGTGGCACGGTTTCGTCGATTTGCCGGTCGCCGTCAAGGGGAGTACTCCAATAGGGGAATTGGGCAAGATGCTGCAACTGCCTAGAGTAGCTCCCACCAAGCGCGTCCCAGAATGCGCCCGCCCGATGGATTTCGTTTCTGCCTCAGACCAACAATAAACACGAGGATAACGATATGAGCTCTCCCGCAGCGCCTGACGGCGCGCTGAAACCAACCTTGAGTGTGTTCGATGTGGTGGCCATCACCGTGTCCGGTGTGACGCCCGCCAGTTCAGTGTTCGTGATTGCGCCCTTTGCCATCCATCAGGCCGGCAGCGGGGTGTTCCTGGCGTTCGTCATGGCCGGGTTGCTGGCGCTGATGTTTGCCTTCTGCTACGCCGAGCTGGGCCGCGCCCATAACAGCGCGGGGGGCGAGTACGTGTATGCCAAGCGGGTGTTTGGCGGCATGGCCGGCTATGCCACCTTCCTCACGGTGCTGGTGATGCTGCTGTTCATCCCGCCGGTACTGGCCACGGGGGCCGCCACGTACCTGAACAACGCCCTGGGCACGAACTTCGATTCCCAGACCGTGGCCCTGGTGATCGTGGTCTGCAGTTATCTGCTGGGCATTCTCAACATCAAGCTCAATGCCTGGATTACCGGCACGTGCCTGCTGCTGGAAGTGGCGGCCTTGCTGGTCATCGTCTGGCTGGGCTTTGGCAACGCCTCGCAGCCCCTC
The DNA here is from genome assembly GCF_001547895.1 of Pseudomonas sp. Os17. Lineage (NCBI taxonomy): Bacteria > Pseudomonadati > Pseudomonadota > Gammaproteobacteria > Pseudomonadales > Pseudomonadaceae > Pseudomonas > Pseudomonas sp. Os17. Next base: position 3,143,189 of record NZ_AP014627.1, read on the forward strand.
GGCATCCTCCTGCAACCGCAGATCGTCGACCATGGCGTGCTGCAGATGGCGCCCTGGGCCCTGGTGATCGGGGCGGTGGGCATCGGCCTGTTTTCCTACAACGGCTATGGACCGGCGGTGCTGCTGGCCGAAGACATGAAATGCAAGGGCCGCGGCGTGCACAAGGCGGTGCTCTGGTCCCTTGTGCTGGTGGTGATCATCGAGCTGGTGCCGCTCACCGCCTTGCTGATTGGCGCGCCGTCCCTGAGCACCTTGCTGGCCAGCCCCGATCCCATCGGCTACCTACTCACCAGCCATGGCAACGAAACCCTCGCCAGGGTCGTCAGTGGCGGGATCTTCCTGTCGGTGTTCAACGCCATCGTCGCCATCGTTATCCAGATCGGCCGCGTGGTGTTCAGCAGCGGCCGCGACGCCCTGTGGACGCCCGGCATCAACCGCCTGTTCACACGGATCCACCCGCGCTGGGACTCGCCATGGCTGGCTACGCTGTTCCTGGCGATTCCTTCGGCAGTACTCAGTTTTAGCTCGAATCTGGCGGACCTCACGTCCTTCAGCGTGCTGTTGATCATGCTGGTGTACCTGATCGTCGCCCTCAGCGCATTGGTGAGCCGGGTGCGGCTGCGCGATCGCGAGCATCCCTACCGCATGCCGTTGTGGCCGCTGCCGGCGCTGCTGGCGGTGCTCGGTGCCGGGTACTTGCTGATCACACTGTTGCTTGAGGCTTCTGTGCGGGACCTCATGGTGATCATCGGGCTGCTGGCGCTGTCGGTGATTCTCTATGGCACTAATGGCCGGTACAGCCCGGCGTTCCAGAAATTGTAAGGAGTGGATATGCGAGCACGTGAGTTGGGCATCAAGCTGGGGTTGGGGGCGCCGGGCCCGTTCAATGCGATCACCGACGTACCCGGGGTACGGGTAGGGCACAGCACCCTGAAAACCACCGTGGGCGGCAAGCAGGTGCGCACCGGGGTGACCCTGGTCCAGCCCCGGGACGGGCATGCACGGTTGCAGCCCTGTTTCGCCGGCTGCCATGTGCTCAACGGCAACGGCGATGCCACGGGCCTGGAGTGGATTCGCGAAGCGGGCACCCTGACCACGCCGCTGGCCATCACCAATACCCACAGCGTCGGCGTGGTCCGCGACACCCTGATCGCCCTGGAGCGCGAAGCCCTGGCGGACCCGGCGGTGTACTGGTGCATGCCGGTGGTGATGGAAACCTACGACGGTCTGCTCAACGACATCTGGGGGCAGCATGTGGGGCCGCAACAGGTGCGCCAGGCCCTGGCCAGCGCCGAATCCGGGCCGGTGGCCGAGGGCGCGGTGGGCGGCGGCACCGGGATGATCTGCCACGAGTTCAAGGGCGGTATCGGCACGGCGTCGCGGCGGCTGACGGCGGAGCAGGGCGGCTATACCGTCGGCGCCCTGGTCCAGGCCAACCACGGCAAGCGTGAAGAGTTGCGGGTGGACGGTTACCCGGTGGGGCGTCGGCTGGGGGGCATCGTCTCGCCCTTTGCCGAACGCGGGACTCCGGGCATGGGCTCGATCGTGGTGATCCTGGCCACCGATGCGCCCCTCTTGCCTCATCAATGCCAGCGCCTGGCGCAACGGGCCTCGATTGGCATCGCCCGCACCGGTGGCGGCACCGAGGATTCCAGTGGCGATATCTTCCTGGCCTTTGCCACGGGAAACCGGGACCTGCCCACTGCGGATTACGCGCGCAAGGACCTGGGACTGACTTCGCCGCTGGCGATGCTCAACAACGATCACATCTCGCCGCTGTTCAGCGCGGCCGCCGAGGCCGTGGAGGAGGCCATCATCAACGCCCTGCTGGCAGGTGAACCGATGACCGGTGACGACGGCGCGCAGGTGCCGGCGCTGACCCCGCAAGTATTGCTGCAAGCATTGGAACTAACTGGTTGGAACATAAGTTGACCGACTTGAAAGTGCGACCTGGTCGGCATATTGAGTCCAATGGATATTTAATAATTAAATTGTAGATTGTCTGACAATATCAGCCGTTAATCGGTTTAAAAATAATCTTTCGACTGCGCGGTCATTGTTTGCTGGAGTTTCTCGGAACAGTGGAATTTGACGCCAAAAAAATAGTGGACGTCTGATTTCAAATTGTGTCAGCTTTCTTTCGCCTGCTTAGGGCGAGTGATAGGACGATCTCGCCAGGGATTGTCGCTATCTGACAAAAACTGTTCCATTGATTACAAGGAAGTGTGTTTATGTCGAAAGTAACAGAGAACGCTATTGCATCTGCTGAACAGCAACTGGTGCCTTTGGCCGCAGCAAGTTCGGCGTATAACCAGATCAATAGCTTCAGTCATCAATACGATCGTGGCGGCAATCTCACGCTCAATGGCAAAGCGTCGTTTTCGGTCGATCAGGCCGCCACGCAACTGCTGCGTGACGGCGCTGCCTACAAGGACCTGAACGGTAACGGCAAGATCGACCTGACCTATACCTTCCTGACCTCGGCCTCCTCGAGCACCATGAACAAGCATGGCATCACCGGGTTCAGCCAGTTCAGCGCTCAACAGAAGGCCCAGGCGGTGCTGGCCATGCAGTCGTGGGCCGATGTGGCCAACGTGGTGTTTACCGAAAAAGCCTCGGGTGGCGATGGTCACATGACCTTCGGCAACTACAGCGGCGGCCAGGACGGCGCGGCGGCCTTCGCCTACCTGCCGGGCACCGGTGCCGGCTACGACGGCACCTCGTGGTACCTGATCAACAGTGGCTACACCCAGAACAAGAACCCCGACCTGAACAACTATGGCCGTCAGACCCTGACCCATGAGATCGGTCACACCCTGGGCCTGGCTCACCCTGGCGACTACAACGCCGGCGAAGGCAACCCCAGCTATAAAGACGCCAGCTACGGCCAGGACACCCGTGGCTACAGCGTCATGAGCTACTGGAGTGAAAGCAACACCGGCCAGAACTTCAGCAAGGGCGGGGTCGAAGCCTATTCGTCCGGTCCGCTGATGGACGATATCGCCGCCATCCAGAAACTCTACGGGGCCAACTACAGCACCCGTGCCGGTGATACCACCTACGGTTTCAACTCCAATACCGGGCGCGATTTCTACAGCGCCAGTTCCTCCGCCGACAAGCTGGTGTTCTCGGTGTGGGACGGTGGCGGCAATGATACCCTGGATTTCTCCGGCTTCACCCAGAACCAGAAGATCAACCTCAATGCCGGTTCGTTCTCCGACGTTGGCGGCATGGTGGGCAACGTTTCCATCGCCCAGGGCGTGACCGTGGAAAACGCCTTCGGTGGCTCGGGCAACGATCTGCTGATCGGTAACGAGGCGGCCAACGTGCTCAAGGGCGGTGCCGGCAACGACATCATCTACGGCGCCGGTGGTGCGGACCAGCTGTGGGGCGGTGCGGGCGCGGACACCTTCGTGTTCGGTGCCAGCAGCGATTCCAAGCCGGGCGCGGCCGATCAGATCATGGATTTTGTCAGCGGCCTGGACAAGATCGACCTGACCGGGATCACCAAGGGCGCGGGCCTGCACTTCGTCAATGCCTTCACCGGTGCGGCGGGTGACGCGATCCTCAGCACTTCCGGTGGGGTCAGCACCTTGTCCGTGGACTTCTCCGGGCATGGCGTGGCGGACTTCCTGGTCAGCACCGTGGGCCAGGCAGCGGTCAGCGACATCATTGCCTGATTGAAACAGGCGCAAGGCAGCGTCCAGGCGCTGCCTTGCGCTGTTGCATTGGCCCCGGGGCTGAGCCAGTCTACCGGGCGGACGGAGCACCCCCATGACCCCACACACCTTGCATCGCAAGGCGGCCACCTGGCTGCTGGCGACGCTGACGATCTTCTACGGAGCAATAACCATGGCAAGCAGCCTGCGCTTGGCGGACCCCTCGGAACTGGTTGGACACTGGCAGTTGCAGCAACAGAGCGAACCTGGCGCCGCCTGTGCCCTGGACCTGTTGCAAAACGCAGCCCTGGGAGACGGCGCCGAATGCCTGTCGACGTGGATCGGCGAGGCGGCGGTGGGCTGGTTTCCGGAGCCCGACGGTATTGCCATCACCGGACGCGAAGGTTCAAGAATTATCTTTTTCAGTCGACAGAGAGAAGGCCTGTACGAAGCGCGCTTCAAAGGCGACGGTTTGATCATATTGCAGCGTGCTGACTAATTAATGCGGCAGGTTGTTCGTTTATTCTTGGATGGCTTTAACTTGCCACTCTTTTAATCGACAGGTTTATAACCGGATAGCTATTAACCCAGTTGTCCGGTTCGGGTGTGTCCGCAGACTTCGGGACTAAGGGGCGCACATCTTTAGTTGCGCCGTATATGAGGTACTCGCGTTCGGCGCGCAGGGTCGACTCAGGGAAAATGTTGAAGATGCTGAACAATAGTCATCCTGCACCACTGTTTAAGGCATTGGGCGAATACAAGGGCATTCTGATCAGTGTTGGCTGTTTCACCGCCTTGATTAATGTGCTGATGCTGGTGCCTTCCATCTATATGTTGCAGGTCTACGACCGGGTGCTGTCTTCGCAGAATGAAACCACCCTGGTGATGCTGTCGCTGATGGTAGTGGGCTTCTTCGTGTTTATCGGGCTGCTGGAAGTGGTGCGCAGCTTTATCGTCATTCGCATCGGCAGCCAGCTGGAGCGGCGTTTCAACCTGCGGGTCTATCAGGCCGCCTTCGAACGCAACCTGGCCCGTGGCGAAGGCCATGCCGGGCAGTCCCTGGGGGACCTGACCCATATTCGCCAGTTCCTCACCGGACCGGCACTGTTCGCCTTCTTCGATGCTCCCTGGTTTCCCATCTATCTCTTGGTGATCTACGCCTTCAACGTCTGGCTCGGCGTGTTCGCCACCGCCGGTGCCTTGTTGCTGATCGGGCTGGCCTGCTTCAACGAGGCCATGACCAAAAAGCCCCTGGCCGAGGCCAGCGGGTTTTCGCAGAAATCCACCCAACTGGCCACCAGTCATCTGCACAACGCAGAAACCATCCAGGCCATGGGCATGCTCGGGGCCCTGCGCAAGCGCTGGTTCGTGGTGCATTCGCGGTTTCTCGGCATGCAGAACCAGGCCAGCGACACCGGCTCGGTGATCAGCTCCCTGAGCAAGACCCTGCGCCTGTGCCTGCAATCGCTGGTGCTGGGCCTGGGCGCCTTGCTGGTGATCAAGGGCGACATGACCGCCGGGATGATGATCGCCGGGTCGATCCTCATGGGCCGGGTGCTGAGCCCCATCGACCAGTTGATCGCGGTGTGGAAGCAGTGGAGTTCGGCCAAGCTGGCCTACCGCCGCCTGGATGCGCTGCTGCGCGAGTTCGCCCCGGGCGACAGCGCCATGTCGCTGCCAGCGCCCAAGGGCCAGGTGAGCTTCGAGCAAGTCAGCGCCGGGCCGCCCGGGCGGCGGATGGCCACCCTGCAGCAAGTGACCTTCAACCTCAATGCCGGTGAAGTGCTGGGTGTACTGGGGGCTTCCGGTTCCGGCAAGTCGACCCTGGCCCGGGTCCTGGTGGGGGTCTGGCCGACCCTGGGTGGCACGGTGCGCCTGGACGGTGCCGACATTCACCGCTGGAATCGCGATGAGCTGGGGCCCTACATCGGTTACTTGCCCCAGGACATCGAACTGTTCAGCGGCAGCATCGCCGAGAACATCGCGCGTTTCCGCGAGGCCGACCCGGAGCGGGTGGTCCAGGCCGCCCAACTGGCCGGGGTGCACGAACTGATCCTGCGCCTGCCCCAGGGCTACGACACCGTGCTCGGGGACGACGGCAGCGGCCTGTCCGGCGGGCAGAAACAGCGGGTGGCCCTGGCCCGGGCGCTGTACGGCAACCCGAGTCTGGTGGTGCTCGACGAACCCAACTCCAACCTCGACACCGTGGGCGAAAGCGCCCTGGCGGCGGCCATTGCCCAGCTCAAGGCCCGGGGTGCCAGCGTGGTGCTGGTGACCCATCGCTCATCGGTGCTGGCCCTGGCCGACAAGCTGCTGGTGCTCAACGAAGGGCGCTTGCAGGCCTTCGGCCCCAGCCAGGAGGTGCTCAAGGCGCTGTCCGGCGGTCAGTCGCCAACCGCCCAGGAAAGCCCCAAACCGGTGGCGGCCGCTCCCGGCGGCTTGAGCATGAGCCGCCAGTATCAGGCTCCGACACGGAATAAAGGCGCATGAGCAAGGACCGCGAGATGATGATCGAACAGGATTACGCCCCCGAACGCGTGGAGCGCGACGCTGGTTTTTTCGCTCGCCTGGGCTGGATTCTGGCCCTGGTGGGGGCCGGCAGTTTCTTTGTCTGGGCCGCGCTGGCGCCCCTGGACCAGGGTATCCCGGTGCAAGGCACGGTGGTGGTGTCCGGCAAGCGCAAGGCGGTGCAGTCCATGAGCAGTGGGGTGGTCAGCCGCATCCTGGTGCGCGAGGGCGAAAGCGTGAAGCAGGGCCAGCCGCTGTTTCGCCTGGACCAGACCCAGGTCGCCGCGGATGTGCAATCCCTGCAGGCCCAGTACCGCATGGCGGTGGCCAGCCTGGCGCGCTGGCGCAGCGAGCGCGACAACCTCAAGCAGGTGGACTTTCCAGCGCAACTGAGCAGCAGTGACGACCCGCGCCTGGCCCTGGTGCTGGAAGGCCAGCGTCAGCTGTTCAGCAGTCGGCGCGAGGCATTCCTGCGCGAGCAGGCGGGCATCCGCGCCAACATCGAAGGCGCCACCGCGCAACTGGCGGGCATGCGTCGCGCACGCACCGACCTGGGCAATCAGGCCGAGTCCCTGCGCCAGCAACTGAGCAACCTGCAGCCCTTGGCGGACAACGGCTATATCCCGCGCAACCGCCTGCTGGAATACCAGCGCCAACTGTCTCAGGTGCAGCAGGAACTGGCGCAGAACACCGGCGAAAGCGGCCGTATCGAGCAGGGCATTCTCGAATCCCGGCTCAAGCTGCAGCAGCACAGCGAGGAATATCAGAAAGAGGTGCGCAGCCAGCTGGCCGAGGCCCAGCTCAAGACCCAGACCCTGGAGCAGCAACTGACCTCGGCCGGTTTCGACTTGCAGCACAGCGAGATCATCGCCACCGCCGACGGCATCGCGGTCAACCTCGGGGTGCACACCGAAGGCGCGGTGGTGCGCCAGGGCGAAACCCTGCTGGAGATCGTGCCCCAGGGCACGCACCTGGAAGTGGAGGGGCGGCTGCCGGTGAACCTGGTGGACAAGGTCGGCCCCCATCTGCCGGTGGACATCCTCTTCACGGCCTTCAACCAGAGCCGCACGCCAAGGGTGTCCGGTGAGGTCAGCCTGGTTTCCGCCGACCAGATGGTCGACGAGAAAACCGGCATGCCGTACTACGTGCTGCGCAGCAGCGTCAGCGACCAGGCCATGGAGAAGCTCAACGGACTGGTGATCAAGCCTGGGATGCCGGCGGAGATGTTCGTGCGCACCGGCGAGCGCTCACTGCTCAATTACCTGTTCAAGCCTCTGCTCGACCGGGCCGGCTCCGCACTGACCGAAGAATAAGGATGTCGCGTCGTATGAGTAAGCTTTCCATCCTCGCCGCCGCCTTGTCCTTGCTGGTGTGCCAGGGGGCCCGGGCCATGGGCCCGTTCCAGATCTACGAACAGGCGCTGCGCAACGACCCGGTGTTCCTCGGCGCCATCAAGGAGCGCGACGCCGGCCTGGAGAACCGCGCCATCGGCCGCGCCGGTCTGCTGCCCAAGGTGGGCTACAGCTACAACAAGGGCCACAACAACTCCAAGGTCACCTACCTGGACACCGTGCGCGGCAGCGTCAGCGAAAAACGCAACTACGACAGTTACGGCTCGTCCCTGACCCTGCAGCAGCCGCTGATCGACTACGAGGCCTACGCCAACTACCGCAAGGGCGTGGCCCAGGCCCTGTTCGCCGACGAGAACTTTCGCGGCAAGAGCCAGGAATTGCTGGTGCGGGTGCTCAGTTACTACACCAAGGCCCTGTTCGCCCAGGATCAGATTGAGATCGCCCAGGCCAAGAAGAAGGCCTTCGAGCAACAGTTCCAGCAGAACCGGCACATGTTCCAGCAGGGCGAGGGCACCCGCACCGACATCCTCGAGGCCGAGTCGCGCTACGAGCTGGCCACCGCCGAAGAGATCGAGGCCCGGGACGAACAGGACGCGGCCTTGCGTGAGCTGGGGGCGTTGATCGGCGTGCCCGACATCGACGTGCGCGACCTCGATCCGCTGCAGGAAAACTTCCAGTCCTTCGCCCTGAGCCCGGCCAATTACGACACCTGGCACGAGATGGCCCTGAGCAACAACCCGGTGCTGGCGTCCCAGCGGCAGCGGGTCGAGGTGGCGCGCTATGAAGTGGAGCGCAACCGCGCCGGGCACCTGCCCAAGCTCAGCGCCTACGCCAGCGTGCGGCAGAACGAATCGGAAAGCGGCAACACCTACAACCAGCGCTACGACACCAACACCATCGGCATCGAAGTCAGCTTGCCGCTGTACGCCGGTGGTGGGGTGTCGGCCTCCACTCGCCAGGCCAGCCGCGCCATGGAGCAGGCCGAATACGAACTGGACGGCAAGACCCGGGAAACCCTGATTGAACTGCGGCGGCAATTCAGTGCCTGTCTATCGGGGGTGAGCAAATTGCGCGCCTACCAGAAAGCCCTGACGTCGGCCGAGGCCCTGGTGGTGTCCACCAGGCAGAGCATTCTTGGCGGTGAACGGGTCAACCTGGATGCGCTCAATGCCGAGCAGCAGCTCTACACCACCCGGCGGGACCTGGCCCAGGCCCGTTATGACTACCTGATGGCCTGGACCAAGTTGCACTATTACGCGGGAACCTTGCGTGAAGAAGATCTGGCCCGGGTCGATGAGGCCTTCGGTCAGCGCACCGGGCCCTGACGGGCCGCAGGATAAAAAGGAGCAACGCACATGAGCATCTTCGACTACAAAAGTGCGCTGGGCAGTGCCGGCAAGGCCCAGTACAGCGAGGCCATCACCCTGGCCCTGTATGCATCGAACCCCACTGGCGAGGCCTTGCCGGGCACGTCCTGGCGGCCCATCAGCGCCTCGCAGCTGGGCTATCAGGGCCATGTCAGCGCCCAGGGCACCATTTCCGGCGAACAGGCCGTGGTCAGCGATGCCCAGGTCGAGATCCTGGGCAAGTACGACGGCGCCGGGCAGTTGCTGTCCATCGGCATCAGTTTTCGCGGCACCGACAGCCTCAAGGACGGCCTCAACGACCTGCAGGCGGCCTTCGTCTCGGGGTTTGCCGACAACTACAGCCGCCTGGCCTTCGACAGCCTGCTGGGCAAGGTCGCGGCCTACGCCACGGCCCAGGGCCTGAGCGGCAGCGACGTGCTGGTCACCGGCCACAGCCTGGGCGGGCTGGGGGTCAACAGCCTGGCGAGCCTGAGCACCGATCACTGGGGCGGCTTCTACCAGGACGCCAGCTACCTGGCCTTCGCCTCGCCGACCCAGAGCGCCGGCGACAAGGTGCTGAACATCGGCTATGAAAACGACCCGGTGTTCCGCGTTCTGGACGGCACCCACTTCAATGCGTCGTCCCTGGGCACCCACGACAAGCCCCAGGAGTCGGCGACCAACAACCTCGTCAGTTTCACCGATCACTACTCATCGTTCCTTGGCCAGTGGATTCCCCAGAGCATCCTCAACCCCAAGTCCTGGTCGGCCCACAGCGCGGTGGATTACGCCGCGGGCCTCAACCGCCTGATCGGCTCGGACTTCTATGACCTGACCAGCCGCGACTCGACGGTGGTGATCTCCAACCTGTCCGAGGGCCAGCGTGATCAGGTGTGGGTCAAGGACCTCAATCTGTACGCGCAGAAACACACCGGCAGTACCCTGATCATCGGCACCCAGAGCAACGACCTGCTGCACGGCGGCAAGGGCAATGACTACCTGGACGGCGGTGCCGGGGATGACCGTTTCCGTGACGACGGCGGCTACAACATCATCCATGGCGGCCAGGGGCACAACGTCCTGGAGCTGCAACAGCCGCTGCAGAACTTCTCCATCGCCAACGACGGCGACGGCACCCTGTATATCCGCGATGCCTATGGCGGCATCAGCATGACCCGCGACGTGGGGGCCCTGGTCAGCCACGAGGCCGGGAGCTGGTGGCAACTGTTCGGCAAGGATGTCAGCTACAGCGTGACCGCCGACGGCCTGCAGCACGGCAACCAGTGGACCGCCTATAACCATTCCCTCAACGGCGATGCCTATGGCAACGCGCTGGTGGCCAGCGTCGACGGCGACTGGCTGTTCGGCCATGGCGGCGACGACCTGCTCAGCAGCGACAAGGCCAACGTGACCTTCGTCGGCGGTGCCGGCAACGACGTCATGCATTCCACCGGGGGCGGGGCCAACACCTTTCTGTTCAGCGGTCACTTCGGGCTCGACCTGATCCAGGGCTACCAGTACAGCGACAAGCTGGTGTTCATGGGCGTGCCGGGCATCGACAGCCAGTACGACTATCGCCAGCACCTGTCCCAGAGCGGTAACGACACCTTGCTCAAGGTGGGCGAGCACTCGGTGACCCTGGTGGGGGTCGGTATTGAGGGGCTCAACGGTTCAGGCATCGTGTTCGCCTGATTCAGCCTCGGCCGGGGGAGCGCAGGATTCGCTCCCCCGGGCTTTGCGGACCTTGAACCCAGAGAACGTCGGGGTGGCTCCCCTGAAGTCGCCGGCAACATCCTGATCCGTCCTGGATGGACGATCGAACAACAACAAAAAACGAGAAGTCATCAACATGGATGTCAGATGTCATCAGTTCAACAGGCTGGCGGGCACGGTGTGCCTGGCGTTTACCGCAGGCCTGCCGTTGACGGCCGCCCAACGCCGTTCGGAACACCGGCCAGCGGGGCGTTCCCGCTCCCCATGCCATCGGCGCTCTGGCGCTGGCCATGGAACCTTCCCCTTATTCGAACAACCAGCAAGCCCAGCAGGTGCTGCCCAGTCCCGTGCGCCTGTGCTGCGGCATTGGCGCGCCTGGGGTGTTGGTGAGCGACACAAGGGTGTCGGAGTCAATCTGCAATGGCGTTTCCACGACGTCATTCGAGCGGCGGGCAGGGAGCCTGCCAGGGCCATTTCGCAACACAACTAAGGAAGGTCGAAGTGAAGCAAGTCAAACGCAAGGATGGCGCTGTGCTTGGGCAGGAACGGGGATGGTTGACCCTGGCTCCGGCACTGTTGGGTTGGGTGGCGCTGCTGGGCACGGCCCAGGCGGCGCCCTATGTGGAGAACGGCCGTCGGGGCGACGCTGGCAGCTGGCGCAGCGCCGAGTTCAAGGCCGATTGGGGCCTGGGGGCGATTCATGCCGACAGTGCCTATGCCGCCGGTTACAGCGGCAAGGGCGTCAAGCTGGGGATCTTCGACCAGCCGGTGTATGCCCAGCATCCGGAGTTCGCCAGCCCGGGCAAGGTGCTGACCCTGGTCACCAGCGGCATTCGCCAGTACACCGATCCCTATATTCCGGTGCGGGCCGGCGATGCCTTCGTCTATGACGGTCGCCCATCGGTGGGCTCGGACGGCAAGCTGGGTTCTCACGGTACTCACGTCGGCGGGATTGCCGCCGGTAACCGCGACGGTGGGGCGATGCACGGGGTGGCCTTCGACGCCCAGATCATCAGTGCCGACAACGGCGACCCCGGCCCCGAGGACGGCATCATCCTCGGCAACGATGGCGCGGTGTACAAGGCCGGCTGGGACGGTCTGGTGGCCAGCGGCGCGCGGATCATCAACAACAGCTGGGGCATCGGCATCACCGATCGCTTCAGCAAAGGCGGGCGCGATCCGGCGTTCCCGCACTTCACCCTGGATGACGCCCGGGCACAGTTCGCGAAGATCCAGCCGCTGCTGGGCAGCTTGCCGGGCGGCGCCTACGACGGGGCGATCGCCGCAGCCCGCAGCGGGGTGCTGACGATTTTCGCCGCCGGCAACGATTACAACCTGAACAACCCCGACGCTATCGCCGGGCTGGCCTACTTCGTACCGGAGATCGCCCCCAACTGGCTGACCGTGGCGGCCTTGCAGCAGAACCCCGACACCAGCAGCGCCGATCCCTACGTCATCAGCACCTTTTCCTCGCGTTGCGGCTACACCGCGAGCTTTTGCGTGTCGGCCCCCGGCACGCGGATCTACAGCTCGGTGATCGGTGGCACCAGCCTTGCGAACATGACCCTGGGCTATGCCAACAAGAACGGCACCTCCATGGCCGCGCCCCATGCGGCTGGCGCCGCGGCGGTGCTGATGGAGCGTTTCCCCTACATGAGCGCGGCCCAGGTCGCCAGCGTCCTGCGCACCACAGCCACCGACCTGGGGGCCCCGGGCGTCGATGAGCTGTACGGCTGGGGGATGATCAATCTGGACAAGGGCATTCGCGGGCCGGGGATGCTGGTGACCGAGGCGGACATCCCCGAGGCGCTGCGGGTCCAGGGCGGCTACGGCTCGTCCCAGTTCGTCGCTGACCTGCCGGGCTATGGCGCGTTGCTGGATGCCGGCAAGCCGACCCAGCGGCGCTGCAATGACATCAGCTGTGTGCTGGATATCTGGAGCAACGACATCAGTGGCCACGGTGGCCTGACCAAGCAGGGCGTCGGCACCCTGGTGCTCAGCGGCGCCAACACCTACGCCGGGCCGACCCTGGTCAACCAGGGGCGGCTGGCGGTCAACGGCTCGCTGCTGTCGGCAGTGACGGTGAACGCTGGTGGCATCCTCGGCGGCACGGGCCGCGTGGGCGCACTGACCGCCAACCCGGGCGCGATTGTGGCCCCGGGCAACTCCATCGGCACCTTGCATGTCAGCGCCGATGTGAACTTCCTCCCGGGTTCGACCTACGCGGTGGAGGTGTCCCCCAGCGGCAGCGACCGGATTGTCAGCGACGGCCAGGCAACCCTCGGCGGGGCCAGCCTGGCACTGGAACTGGAAAACCCGGGTTTGTCCCTCAATGCGCAGCGGGTCCCGAGCCTGGTGGGGCGGCAGCTGGATATCCTCCAGGCCGCCAATGGCGTGCAGGGCAGCTTTGGCCCGGTGCTGTCCAACTCGCTGTTTCTGGGGGGCAACCTCAATTACAGCGCCGGCGGTGTGCAGCTGGCGGTGGCGCGCAATGCCACCTCGTTCAGCAGCATCGGCCTGAGCCCCAACCAGCGTTCGGTGGCCGATGCTGCCGAGCAACTGGGGGCGGGCAACCCGGTGTATGAAAGCCTGCTGCTGGCCGCCAGCGCGGCCAGTGCACAACAGGCCTTCGAGCAACTGTCCGGGGAAATTCATCCGGCCGTTGGCAGCCAGTTGCTCAATGACAGCCGCTACCTGCGTGACGCGATGGGTGAGCGGCTACGCCTGCAGGGCGGGGACGCGGTGCCTATCGTCGAGGGTGGCGAGCAGGGGCTGTGGCTCAAGACCCTCGGCGCCTGGGGCAAGGCCGACGGCGGCCAGGATCGAGCCGGCTACACCCGCTCCATCGGCGGCCTGCTGGCCGGTGTCGACGGGCAAGTGGACCCGAGCACCCGTCTGGGCGTGTTCACCGGCTACAGCGACAGCTCGCTGAGCATGGGCGATGGCCGGCATTCTTCGGCCAGCATCGACAGCTACCACCTGGGTGCCTACGCCGGACGCGAGCTTGCACAACTGCGCCTGAGCCTGGGCGGTTCCTACAGCTGGCACCGCATCGCGACCCGGCGCGAGCTGCAATACGACGAGGTTGCCGATCGCCAGAAGAGCAAGCGTGATGCCCGCAGCCTGCAGTTGTTCGGCGAGGCGGCGTGGCACCTGGATCTGCAGCCCATGGCCCTGGAACCCTTTGCCAGCCTGGCCTATGTGCAGGTGGACAGCGAGCGTTTCAAGGAACACGGCGGCGCCACGGCACTCAAGGGCGATAGCGACAATCGCGCGGCCTGGCTCTCGACCCTGGGCATGCGTGCCGGCAAGCAGTTGCAGTTGTCTTCCGGGCAGACTGTGGAACTGTCCGCTACCCTCGGCTGGCAGCACAATCTGAGCGCCACCGGCGCCGATCAGCATCTGGCGTTTGCCGACGGTGGACAAAGCTACAAGGTGCAGAGCCTGTCACTGGACCGGGATGCAGCGGTCGTCGGTGCACGGGCGGGCATTGCCCTGGGTCGGCAGACCCGGGTCAATCTGGATTACAACGGGTTGCTGGGCAGCCGTGACCGGAACCATGGGGTCGGCTTGACCCTGGACTGGACTTTCTAAGACCCAGGCAACGGATGTGCAAGGTGTTGTACAGGTCCTGCGGACCCGGAAACGGGCTTGGAGGGCCTGAGCTTTCTCTGACAATTCCAACAAAAGAGAGGCAATACCATGGGTGTCTTTGACTACAAGAACTTCACCGCAGCCGATTCCAAGGCGCTGTTTTCCGATGCGCTGGCGATCACGCTGTACTCCTATCACAACCTCGACAACGGCTTCGCCGTGGGTTACCAGCACAACGGCTTCGGGCTGGGCCTGCCGGCAACCCTGGTCAGCGCATTGATCGGCAGCAGCGATTCCCAGGGCGTGATCCCTGGCATTCCCTGGAACCCGGATTCGGAGCAGGCCGCCAAGGACGCGTTGCACCAGGCCGGGTGGTCCACCCTCAGTGCCCAGCAACTGGGCTACAGCGGCAAGGTGGATGCCCGGGGCACCTTCTTCGGCGAGAAGGACGGCTACGGCACGGCCCAGGTGGAAATCCTCGGCAAATACGATGCCCAGGGGCATTTGAGCTCCATCGGCATCGCCTTTCGCGGCACCAGCGGGCCACGGGAGTCGGTGATCGGCGACACCATCGGTGATGTCATCAGTGACCTGCTGGCCGCCCTGGGACCCAAGGACTATGCGAAGAACTACGCCGGTGAGGCCTTCGGCAAACTGTTCGCCGATGTGGCGGCTTTTGCCCAGGCCAATGGCCTGTCGGGCAAGGACATCCTGGTCAGCGGTCACAGCCTCGGCGGGCTGGGGGTCAACAGCCTGGCGGACCTGAGCGGCGAACGCTGGTCCGGGTTCTACAAGGATGCCAACTACATCGCCTATGCCTCGCCGACCCAGAGCGCCAGCGACAAGGTGCTGAACATCGGCTATGAGAACGACCCGGTGTTCCGCGCCCTGGACGGCTCCAGTTTCAACCTGTCGTCCCTTGGCGTGCACGACGCCCATCAGGATTCGGCCACCAACAACATCGTCAACTTCAACGACCACTACGCCTCGTCGCTGTGGAACGTGCTGCCGTTCTCGATCCTCAACATCCCCACCTGGATCTCCCACCTGCCCACCGGCTACGGCGATGGCCTGACCCGGGTCCTGCAATCGAAGTTCTACGACTTCACCAGCAAGGACTCGACCATTGTCGTGGCCAACCTGTCGGACCCGGCCCGGGGCAGCACCTGGGTCCAGGACCTGAACCGCAACGCCGAAACCCACAAGGGGAGCACCTTCATCATCGGCAGCGACGGCAACGACCTGATCCAGGGCGGCCGTGGCAACGACTACCTGGAGGGCCGCGACGGCAATGACACCTTCCGCGACGATGGCGGCTACAACATCATTCTCGGGGGCAAGGGCAGCAACACCCTGGACCTGCAGCACTCCATCGGCGACTACAGCTTTGCCAGCGACGGCGCCGGCACCCTGTACGTGCGCGATGCCAACGGCGGGATCAGCATCACCCGTGACATCGGCGCGATCCAGAGCAAGGAGCCGGGGTTTCTCTGGGGCCTGTTCAAGGACGACGTGCTGCATCAGGTGACCGACCAGGGCTTGCAGGTGGGCGCTCAACTGACCCACTACGCCTCGTCGGTAAAAGGCGATGCCGGGGACAACCTGCTCAAGGCCGGTGCCGGCGGCGACTGGCTGTTCGGCCTGGACGGCAACGATCACCTGATCGGTGGCCGGGGCAATGACGTGTTTGTCGGTGGCGCCGGCAATGACCTGATGGAGTCGGGAGGGGGCAACGACACCTTCCTGTTCACCGGTCATTTCGGCCAGGACCGCATCCTCGGCTACCAGAGCGGCGACAAACTGGTGTTCATGGGGGTGAGCGGGGTGCTGCCGGGCCAGGACTACCGGGCCCACGCCAGCAGCAGCGGCCATGACACGCTGCTGACCTTTGGCCAGGACACGGTGACCCTGGTGGGCGTCAGTCTTGAGCAGCTCAACGGCTCGGGCATCACCATCGCCTGATGCATCCGCGGCGCGGGGGCCGGCACGGGCCCCGCGCTGTCCGGACGGGAAAAAGTGACCTGCAGGTCAAGTGACGACTCCAATATCCTTAAAGCCGCCGCCGGTTGACCCGTTATTACAGCAACCCAGGGTTCTGTGGGGGCCGGACAGCAACGGATTCAAGGTAATGGCAGGAGAGTTTTGACTGTGAGCAACACCAAGAGATGGGCGAGTGCCGGGGTGCTGATGGCCCTGTGGACGGTGCTGGTCGTCGCCGAGGAGTTGCCTCGCAGCTCGATTTTGCAACGTTACGGGGTGAGCGTGGATCAGTTGCCGGCCGGTCAGCCGGCGCCTGCCCAGTCGCAGCCGGCGCCTGCCAGCCGCTTCAACCTGCAGCCCGAGCCACCGCTGGTCGATCTGCGCCTGGGGGACGGCACGGCGCCGCCGAGCACCGGCAACATCAGCATCGACAACGCCGAGGCGCGCGAGCGCGAGCGCTGCCAGCAAGTGCGTGACCAGTTGTCCAGGCGAGGCAAGCCTCTGGGGATTTCCTGCACGCCAGGGCAGGGCCCGTTGCCCTGGTCGCCCTGAAGCGCGGGAGCTGCATCATTTTTCCTGGCGGACCGTGGCCACATCGTCCGCCTTGACCCGTACGGTCTTGCCGGAAATGTCCTGGAATTCATAGAAACCATCCGCGGTCCTGGTCTTGGGCTGGTCCCGGGTCAAATACTGGGTGCCGTTCTGCAAGGTCACCACTGTGGGCGAGGCGCAGCCGGCCAGGGTCAGGGCGCCGAAGGCGGTCAACAGCAGTCCCAGGTTCTTCACATTCATACAGACCTCTCATCAGGGGGTGTCCCCGTTGCGGCGGACACTATAGTCATGGCCCCTTGGTGTAGTGAAGACGACGAAAGTTCGCCGGGTCATTGGAAAAATCTTCGTCCCGCCATTTATCCAATAGTGTTTGCCAGAGCGGGGCGCCGGCTGTTATCTGTACGCATAACCAGTATCGATCCAGCCGTGGCGTGTTTGTTCAGTGACTTCCAACCCCCTCGAAAACCCCCTCTATTACCTGTGCAACTTCCAGCAAGTGCTGAACTGGCTGGAGCAGCGCTATGCCGATGTGCTGACCCCCGAGGAGCAGCGCTTCATCACGGATTTCGCTGCCTTGGCCGAGCCGTCCCAGGCCTTGCTGGTGCGCATGGTGATGCGCAAGGGCCGGCATTTTCGCCTGAGCAAGCTGAGCTACCCGGAAATCGCCGACAGCGCCGGGGCCCTGTTGCCGTTGCTGGCGCTGGGCTGGGTCGACGAGCAAGCGCCGCTGACCCTGGATGAGCTGTTCGGCCTGTTGCAAAAGGCCGAGATCCTGCAGTGCTTCAGCGACCGGGGATTGTCGGCCAAGGCCAAGAAGAGCCAGTGGCTGGAAGCGCTGCAGGCGCTGTCTCCGCAGCCTCGGGCTTTCGGCCAATGGTGTCCTGCACTGGCCGACCGGCTGCTGAGCCTGACGGTCATGCCCTTGTGCGATCGGTTGCGGCTGATGTTCTTCGGCAACCTCTATCAGGACTGGTCGGAGTTCGTGCTCGCGGACCTGGGGATCTACAGCTACGAGAAAGTCGAGATCAGCGCCGATGCCCGGGGCCTGCGCAGTCGCGACGACGTCGACGGTTTCATCTACCTGCAGCAATGCCAGGAGGCCTTCGAGGCCGGCGAGCCGCTGCCCGCGGTGCTGCCGCGTATCGTTGCGTTCAGCAGCGCCAACGCCTGGCTGGAGAAGCGTCGCGCCAAGCTGCTGTTCCTGTTGGGGCAGCATTGCGAACGCCAGGCCGACTGGCCGCTGGCCCGGCAGATCTATCAGCAGTGCAGCTACCCCGGGGCGCGCTTGCGGCTGATCCGGGTTCTGGAGCTCAGCGCCGAGTACCAGGCGGCCCTGACCCTGGCCGAACAGGCCGCGGCAGCGCCCCAGAGCGCCGCCGAGGCCCAGCAGTTGCTGCGGGTGATGCCGCGCTTGCGGCGCAAGCTGGGCGGGCCACCGGCGTCCCGGGCGGTCAGCCGCGAGGTGGCGCGGCTGGACCTGAGCCTGCCCCGGGACCCCGCCGGGCTGACGGTGGAGCTGCAGGTCCAGGCTCATCTGCATCAGCCCCAGGCACCGGTGCATTACGTGGAGAACAGCCTGATCAACTCGCTGTTCGGGCTGCTGTGCTGGCCGGCGATCTTCGCGCCCTTGCCGGGGGCGTTCTTCCACCCGTTCCAGCGTGGGCCGGTGGATCTGTTGAGCGAGGACTTTCACCCGCGGCGCAGCGAGCTGTTCCAGGCGTGCCTGGAGGAGCTGGAGGATGGCCGTTACCGGGACAGCATCCGTCAGCGCTTTGTCGCCAAATGGGGCCTGCAATCGCCTTTCGTGTTTTGGAGCGTCTTGAGCCAGGAACTGCTGGAACTGGCCCTGGACTGCCTGCCGGCCGAACACCTGAAACACTGGTTCCAGCGGCTGCTGCTGGACATCCGGGCCAACCGCGCCGGCATGCCGGACCTGATCCAGTTCTGGCCCGAGGAAAAGCGCTACCGGATGATCGAGGTCAAGGGCCCGGGGGATCGCCTGCAGGACAACCAGCTGCGCTGGCTGGACTTCTGCCAGGAGCACCAGATGCCGGTGGTGGTGTGCTACGTGCAGTGGCAGGACCCGTCCTCGTGAGCTATCGCGTCGCGGTGCGAGCCCTGTGTGAGTTCAGTGCCAAGACCGGCGACCTGGATCTGCGCTTCACCCCGTCGCCCAGTGCGCTGGAGGGCATGCTCGGGCACCGCACCGTGGCGGCCCGGCGCAATCCCGACTACCAGAGCGAAGTGCCCCTGGAGGGCCGATACGGTGAGCTGCTGGTCAGGGGGCGGGCGGACGGCTACGACCCGGCGCAGAACCTGCTGGAAGAGATCAAGACCTACCGTGGCGATCTGGCGCGCATGCCGGACAACCACCGGCAGTTGCATTGGGCCCAGGCCAGGGTCTATGGCTGGCTGTTGTGCCAGAGCCTGCAGTTGCCGAGCCTGCGGGTGTCGCTGGTGTATTTCGACGTGGCCAGCGAACAGGAAACCGCCCTGGTGGAGGAGCACAGTGCCGCGGCACTGGAGGCGTTCTTCCAGCGCCAATGCGCGGTGTTTCTGCAGTGGGCGCAGCAGGAACTGGCCCACCGTCAAGCCCGGGACCAGGCGACCCGCGCCCTGAACTTTCCCCACGCGACGTTTCGCCAGGGCCAGCGGCACCTGGCCGAATCGGTGTACAAGGCGGTCAGCACCGGCCGCTGCCTGCTGGCCCAGGCCCCCACTGGCATAGGCAAGACCCTGGGCACGATTTTCCCCATGCTCAAGGCCATGGCTCCGCAGCAGTTGGACAAGCTGCTGTTTCTCACCGCCAAGACCCCGGGACGGCAGTTGGCCCTGGATGCGGCGCGGGTGCTGTTCGCCGGACAGGCCGGGCTGCCGTTGCGGGTCCTGGAGCTGGTGGCCCGGGACAAGGCCTGCGAACACCCGGACAAAGCCTGTCATGGTGAGTCCTGTCCCTTGGCCAGGGACTTCTATCAACGCCTGCCGGCGGCGCGCCAGGCGGCCAGCCAGGTGCCGATGCTCGACCGCCAGGCGCTGCGCCAGGTGGCCCTGGAGCATCAGGTCTGTCCTTACTACCTGAGTCAGGAAATGGCCCGCTGGAGCGATCTGCTGGTGGCCGACTACAACTACTACTTCGACTTCAGCGCCTTGCTGTTCGGCCTGGCCCAGGCCAATCAGTGGCAGTTGGCGGTGCTGGTGGACGAGGCGCACAACCTGGTGGAGCGCGGGCGCGGCATGTACAGCGCAAGCCTGGATCAGCAACAGCTGGCCGCCGTGCGCCACACTGCGCCCCAGGTGCTCAAAGGCGCCTTGCAACGCCTGAACCGAGAATGGAATGCCCTGCACAAGGAACAGCTCGCGCCGTATCAGGCTTATAGCCAGTTGCCCACGGCGCTGCTCAGGGCCCTGGCCCTGTGCGTCGCGGCCCTGGGTGACTACTTCAACGAGCAGCCCCAGGGCCTGGACGCCGGCCTGCAGGGGCTGTACTTCGAGTTGCTGCAGTTTGCCCGGGTGGCGGAGCTGTTCGATGAGCGGCAGTTCATCTTCGACATCAGCAAGCGCGCCCTGAGCGCCAAGCGCAGCCTGTCGCGCTTGTGCCTGCGTAATGTGGTGCCGGCGGCGTTGTTGGGCCCGCGACTGAGCGCGGCCCGCAGCACCGTGCTGTTTTCTGCCACCCTCAATCCCGAGCGTTACTACCGTGACCTGCTGGGCCTGCCGGATAGCACGGTGTGGCTGGAGGTGGAGTCGCCCTTTGCCGCCGCCCAGTTGCAGGTGCAGATCGTCAGCCGCATCTCCACCCGCTATGTGCACCGGCAGGCGTCGCTGGCACCGATCGTCGAGTTGCTGGCTCGCCAGTTCGCCGCGCGGCCGGGCAACTACCTGGCGTTTTTCAGCAGCTTCGATTACCTGCAGCAGGTGGCCGAGCTGCTGGCCCGGGAACACCGGCACATCCCCCTGTGGTTGCAGTCCCGGGGCATGGATGAAGCCTCGCGCCAGGACTTTCTCCAGCAGTTTCGCGCCGAGGGGCAGGGCATAGGCTTTGCCGTTCTGGGCGGGGCGTTCGGCGAAGGCATCGATCTGCCGGGGACGCAGCTGATCGGCGCCTTTGTCGCCACCCTGGGGCTGCCCCAGCTCAACCCGCTGAACGAGCAGATGAAACAGCGCATGGCGGCGTTGTTCGGTTCCGGCTACGACTACACCTACCTCTATCCGGGCTTGCAGAAGGTGGTGCAGGCGGCGGGGCGGGTGATTCGCAGCCAGACCGATCGTGGCGTGCTGATGCTGATTGACGACCGTTTCGCCGAGTCCCGGGTGCGGCAGTTGTTGCCGGGGTGGTGGGCGATCCAGGCCGAGGGTGCCGGGCCGGCTGAGGTGGAGCCGGCGGCAGGGTTTGGCGGGGAGTGACGATCAGCGGCGGGGGATGGCGCTGTCACTGGCCCCGGTGGACGCGGACAAAGCGGCGCAGGGTCTGGCCCGGCCCGGTGCTGAAACGGGTGGGCCGCGGTTGCCCCTCGTCGGCGGCGATGAACACGAACTCATCGGCGCTCAGTTGGTAGCTGGCCGGCAAGGGCTTGCCGGCGTCGGCGCCGATGGAATCGACCCAGGTGATGGACTTGGGCCGGGTGCTGCTGTCGAGGCTGAAGCTCCCCGCCAGCAGGGTGTCCCCGGCCACCGTCACCACGCGAAAGCGGTTGCCTTCGATCAGGGTCAGGGCGCCTGGCGCGCTGTGCTCGTCCGGTGGGTCGAGTACGCCGCTGTCTTCCATCGAGATCTGTTCCCAGGCGCCTTGCAGCGCCTCGAGCTGCAGCAGGTCGGCGTGCTTCAGGGGAGACGAACCATCCATTTTCGGGGGCTTCCTTATGACGATCAGTTGAAGATGTTGCGGCCAATGCAGTAGGTCAGCAGGTCCTGGTCGCTCTGCACGTCCAGCTTGCGCATGGCGGAGATCTTCTGGGCACTGATGGTTTTGGAGCTGCGGTTCTGGCTGCGGGCGATGTCGCTGACGCTCTTGCCGGAAACGAACAGCCGCAGGATCTCAAACTCCTTGGGCGACAGGGTGGAAATTCGCTCGTCGATCGCCACATTGGATTCCATCACCGAATGGGAGGCCGGCTCCAGGCTGCGGTACACGCCTTTTTGTGCGATGGCCTTGAGGGCGGTCTGGATCTCCTCGTGCAACTGGCTTTTCTGGATCACGCCCACCACCCCCAACTCGCGCAGGCGGGTGAGGATCAATTGATTGGAAATCATGGTCAGGATCAGGATCTGCAAGTGCGGGAAGTTGCGCTTGAGGTACTCCACCAGCTTCAGGCCATCGCCGTAAGGCGAGTCTCCGGGCATGTTGTAGTCGGTAATCACAATGTCCACCGGCCGGGATTCCAGCTGCTGGATCAGGCCTTTGGAACATACCGCTTCACCGACAATTTCGAAGCGGTCGTCGCGCTCCATGAGCTCGCGCACGCCGAGCAAAACAATAGGGTGATCGTCAGCAATGACTACTTTCAGTTTTTCCATGGCAAACACACCCGTGTAATACGCAATTTAGTAAAGAAACATAAGACTGACGGTACATTAAACCCTGCCACCCATTATTCAAGGGGCAGCAGAAGTTCCGACAAGTGCTGCATCAGTTGCCTGACTTGGCCCTCCAGAATCGGATTCAAAGTGTTTTCCAGCAATTGGCACTCCAGCTCGGCGCAGGCCTTGGCCAGGATGCCGGCCTGCACCGCGCCCATGGCCCCGGCGATGCTGTGCAGGCGCTCGGCGGCGGTCCGGCCCGAGCCGGTTTCCAGGGCCTTGGCCAGGCGTTGCAGATCGTCACGCATGGTGCTCAGGAACAGCGGTCGCATTTTCTCCGACACCTGTATCCGCTGCTCGGCCGGAGCCGGTTCCCGGGGCGGCAGCGGCTCCACCGGCCTGATGGTCGCGGGCGCTGCGGTGTTGCTGTCAGGCACCGGGCAGAGTTTTTCCAGTTGCCCGCGCAGGGTCTGCAGAGTCATGGGCTTGACGATCCAGGCACTCATGCCGGCGGCCAGGCAACGGCTGCCTTCCTCGCGCAGGGCGTTGGCGGTGACGCCGATGATCGGCAGCTTCGGCTCGCGTCGGCGCAGCTCCCGGGCCAGATCGTAGCCATTCATGAGCGGCATGTTGACGTCGGTGACGGCAATGTCGAACAGCTGGGGCTGCCATTGTTCCAGGGCCTGTTCGCCGTTGGACGCCAGGGTCACCTGGCAACCCAGGGCTTCGAGTTGTTCCTTGATGATCGTCTGATTGAGTGGATTGTCTTCCGCCACCAGGACATTGAGCGCCAGGTGGCGCAAGGTCCCGGGGGCGCGTTGCAGCAGGTCCAGGGGTTGTCCCTGGCGGGCCAGCGCCGCGGCCTGGGCGATGGCGCGGATATCGTGGGCGTCGACCGCCCATTGCGCTTGTGGGTGGTCCCGGTGACCCGCCGCTCCGGCGGTGACACAGGGACCGGGCCAGCCGGACTGACTGTCACGGGGCAGCATGTCGATCAGCACCGTATTGCGCGGTTTGTCGTCCGCGCACAGGGGCACCGGAAAGGCTTGCAGGCCGAGGCGGTTGAGCCATTCGCAGGTGCTTTTCTGCAGCTCCGGCACCGGCGCCCGGACATACACCGGTGGCCCCTCGGGCAGCGGCGCGCCGCCGGGCAGGGCTCCTGCCAGGCACGGCAGGCTCAGGCGCAGGGAGAAACTGCTGCCCAGCCCCGGTTCGCTGATCACCTGTATGTGTCCACCCATCATCTCGCTGAGACGCTGACAGATCGCCAGCCCAAGCCCGGCACCGGCCTCATTGGAGGCGTCGCGGACCTGGTAGAAGGGGTCGAACAACTGCGGCTGCTGCGACGGCGAGATGCCGATCCCGGTGTCGGTGACTTGCCATTCGATGCTGGCCAGGCTGTCCTGCTGCGCCAGCACCCGGACTCGCAGCACCACCCGGCCGCTGTCGGTGAACTTGATGGCGTTGCTCAACAGGTTGTTGAGAATCTGCCGGATGCGCCCGGCATCCCCGCGCATCAGGTTCGGCAGGCTCGGGTCGATGCACGCGTAGAGCAGCAGTCCGCGGCGTTCGGCGAACGCCGCATAGCTACGCAGCGCGTCTTCCACCAGGTCCAGTGGACAGAATTCCACGGGTTCGATGCTCATCTGGTCGGACTCGATCTTGGACACGTCGAGCACGTCGCTGATCAGTTGGAACAGGTTGCTGGAAGAGCGCTGGATGGTTTGCAGGTATTCGCTCTGGCGCGCGTCGAGCGGGGTCAGGCCCAGCAGCTCCAGGGTGCCGAGCACGCCGTACAGCGGGGTGCGGATCTCGTGGCTCATGGTGGCCAGGAACAGAGTCTTGGCCTGGTTGGCCGCGTCCGCCGCGAGCCGGGCCTGTTCCAGCAGTTGCGCGTCCTGCACATGCGCGGTGATGTCATAGAAGGTGCACAGCAGAACGTCCTGCCCCTGGTAGCGGGTGGCGACCAGCCCCACCTGCAAGTGCCGGCCTTCGATCTCGAGGCAGGTTTCGCCGCTGTCGCTCAAGGGCGGGTCGCGCTGCAGCATGCTCAGCAACTGGGTCGTGCCTTGCCACTGCACGGCCTGGCGATTCTCCATCAGCACCTTGAAGTCCTCACGGCGCACCACGCACAGGCCGGTGGGCGCGGTATCGAGCACCACGCGGCTGAAGGCCTCGCTCTCGGCAAGGGTCTGGTGCGCCAGTTGCGCCGGAGCCACCACCCGGTCGCGGTACCAGCGGCTGGCGATCCAGCCACAGACGATCGCGCCCAGGGCCAGCGCCGGGAGGCCCAGCAGCAGCCACAGTGCATAACCGAGATAACTTTTGTAGCTGATGCTGTAGAGCCCGGTCCAGAGCGCCGGAGTCGGGCTGGTGACCTTGAAGACCATGCCCCGCAAGCCGAAGTTCGGGCCTTCGCGCAATGCCTTGGCCGCAGGCAGGGAGCCGCTGAGGATGCTGCCGGAAGGTTCGATGAGGGTGAAGTCGTCGTAGATCGACCAGTCCATGAGGCGCTCGATGTCGTTGATCTTGTCCAGATTGAGCAGCGACGCCACCATCATCCAGCTGTTGGCGCCATGCAGCTGCAACGGCTGCGGTCCGAGGTGCAGATTGACGTAGGCCAGCAGCTTGGGGGCGACGTCCAGTGACTCCGGGAGCCTGTAGGTTTGCCAATGCACCTGTTGGTCCCGCGGGTCGCTGTGCTTGACCTTCAGTTGCCGCAGCACCTGTTCCATTTCGCCGTCATGGGAGCCGTTGCCCTGCCACGGATTGCCGCGCGCCTGGCGCGCCGCCGGCAGGCTGATGTCGTAGTTGCCGAAGCTGTTGAACAGAAAGGTGCGGGGCGCGTGATAGGGCGACGTGGACCAGAAGGCGTTGTAGAAGGTCGACAGCTGCAGGCCCAGGGCGAAGGCCTTGGGCAGTTCGTTGGCGGCCTGCGGTTGAGAGTCGAAGCTCGGGTCGAAGGGCGTCAGCAACGGCGGCTGGGCCTGGGAGAGGTCATTGGCGTCATGGGGCAGGGGCTGCTCGGCAGCCAGCGGCGCTGCGCTCGCTTGACGGGAAGCCAGCTTCTGCAGAAACAGTTCCTGTTCCTGGATGTTTTCCATCAACCGCGCGAAATGCAGCCTGACGCTGTTGTGCTGTTCATCGATCAGGCGCTGGGTGGTCCAGAACAGTAGGGCGAACAGCAGCAGCGCAAGGCCCGCCAGGGTCAGCAGGCCCTTGTTCAGGCGAATCGAACTGCGAGTCAGATTCTCCATCAAGGTATTGCGGTATTTCATCACTGAATTCCCAGATACGTAGAAGGGCCCCGCGTTCGAGATTCCTCTCTCTGAAGCAAGGCGGTCAGCGATGAGTGGCTGGTGCGGAGCAGGGTAATGGGTTCATCGGCTAGTACACCGTCGCCGGTCCATCTTGGGCCAGCAGTTGCTGAAACTGTTGCGAGGACACCGCGTGGGATATGAGGAAGCCCTGCACCTGGGTGCAGTCGATCTTTCTCAGCAGGGCCAGCTCCTGGGCGCTTTCCACGCCCTCGGCGACCACCGTCAGGCCCAACTGCCGACCCAGGGCGATGATGCTGGTCAGGGCCTGGGCCAGTTCTTCGTTGGCGTGGCAGCCCTGGACCAGGGCCCGGTCGATCTTCAGTTCGGTGAAGGGCGTGGACACCAGGTTCATGTAGGAGCTGTAGCCTTTGCCGAAGTCGTCCTGGGACAAGCCGAAACCCTTGATGCGCAGGCGGCAGGCGCCCGCGTAGAAGTTGCTGATGTGTTCCGGGGTCGAGCATTCCATGAGTTCGAAGCAGATCTTCCCCGGTATGCCGTTGCGCTGGATGACAAAGTCATACAGGCGGTCGGCCAGGTCGGCGCTGTTGAGCAGGTGGGTCGGCAGATTGATCGAGACCGGGATGTCATAACCGTCCTCGCGCCAGCACACCTGGGCCGCCAGGGCCTGATCGAGGATCAGCCACAGCAGTTCTTCCTCCAGGCCAGCCTCGGTGAGCTCCGGAAGAAAGTCGCAGGGCAGCAACATGCCGTGCTGCGGGTGCATCCAGCGCACCAGGGCCTCGGCGGCAACGATGCGCCCGTTGTTCAGGGCCTTCTTGGGTTGAAACCAGGCTTGGATCTGCGCGTCGCGCAGGGCGTGCTGGAGGGTTTCACGGCTGCACTCGACCCACACCGCCGGCGTCGGTTCGTTGCTGGTAAGCCCCGGCAGTTGCGCCGTGATGCTGCGCAGGGCGGCCAGGTTGACCGGTTTGGAGATCAGGCCAATCACCCGCAGGCCCAGGTTGCGGGCCACCAGGCTGGCGCCCATGAGCATGCGCCGCGAAGAGGCGCTCATGATTGCCAGGGCCGGGCGCACACGATGGGTGGCCAGGCCCTGGATGAACTGCACACCGTCCATGCCGGGCATCAGCAGGTCCGTCAGAACCAGATCGAAGTGCCGCTGCTTGAGACGCTCCAGGGCCTCCCTGCCGTTGCTTGCGACCTCCAGCTGATACGGGCCCAGCTCGTTGAACAAGTGTTGCAGGTACATGTACTGAAACGGCTGATCTTCGACGATCAAAATGCTACAGGACTTCATGAGGGGCTCTTTCATAGGGCGCCAGATAGTTGAACAACGCTCTTAACGCAAACGGCTTGACCAGGCAGTGGTTCATCCCGGCTGCAAGACAGAGCTCTTCTTCTCCGCGCATTGCATTGGCCGTCGCCCCGATGATCGGGATCGAACAGCCCTGACGCCGAAGCTCTTTGGCCAGTTCGTAGCCGTTGAGCTTGGGCATGTTCACATCGGTCAGGATCACGTCGAAGTGCCCGGCTCTCCAGATGCAGAGCGCCTCTTCGCCGTTTGACGCCAATTCCACGCTGCAACCGAGCTCTTCCAGCTGATCCTTGAGAATCAGCTGGTTGATCACGTTGTCCTCGGCCACCAGGACATGCAGGCTGAGTTTTTTCAGTTCTCGGCTGTCGGGGTGCTCCTCGCTCGCAACCACCCAGACGCCCTGGGCCTGGCTGACCGCCTGGTGGATGGCCCGCAGGTTGTTGGTGTTGACATGCCAGCAGCCGCCCCGAATCCGCGGTTCGTTGTGGCCGTCGCCGCTGGCCAGCACCAGAGGGCCCTGCCAGTCCGGCTCCAGGCGCTGCTCCACGGTGCCGGGATGCAGTTCGATCAGCACATGGCCGCGGTTGCGATCCGACTGGGTCGGCAGGCTGAACTGGGCCCGGGCCCCCCAGCGGCGCAACCAGCCGGCCACGGACTCCGCCAGTTCGCGCACCGGCGACACCACATAGATCATCTCCGGCAGCAACGGGCTGATCAGTGGCGCGCTGGCCCCCAGGGAGGAGGCTTCCAGAGGCAGGGTCAGGGTGAAACTGCTGCCCAGGCCGAGTTCGCTGACCATGCGGATGTTGCCGTTCATCAACTGCGTCAGGCGCTGGCAGATCGGCAGGCCCAGCCCGGTGCCGGCGATCACGTTGGTGTTGCCCTCGGTCTGGTAGAAGGGCTCGAAGATCAGGGTCTGGTCGTCCTGGGCGATACCGCGGCCGGTGTCGGAAACCTGCCAGAGGATATTGCTGCGCTCACCGTCGCGGCTGTCCACCCGGACCCGCAGGACGATGCGCCCGGAGTCGGTGAACTTGACCGCGTTGTTCAGCAGGTTGCTGAGGATCTGGCGGATGCGCGTGACGTCGCCGAGCAGCACTTCGGGCAAATGCGGATCCACGCAGGCGTAGAACTGCAAGCCCTTGGCCTGGGCCGCGGCGGCATAACCCTGGATGATCTCGTGCACCAGATCCAGGGAGGAGAACTCGCTGAGTTCCAGGGCCAGTTGACCCGCCTCGATCTTGGACACATCCAGCACGTCGCAAATCAACTGCAGCAGGGTTCCGGACGAGCCCTCGATGGCCCGCAGGTAGTCTTTCTGCTGGTTGTCCAGCTGGGTGCGCGAGAGCAGCTCAAGGGTGCCGAGCACGCCGTACAGCGGTGTGCGGATTTCGTGGCTCATGGTGGCCAGGAACAGGGTCTTGGCTTCGTTGGCGGTATCGGCCAGGCGCTTGGCTTCCTCCAGCGCCGCTTCGATCTGCTTGCGCGCGCTGATGTCGCTGAAGGCGCAGAACAGCACGTCTTCGCCGTTGTAGCGGGTCGGCGCCGAACTGAGGTACAGATGGCGCCCGTCGGCGGTTTCGAAGTAGTCCGAGCTGTTGGGGCGATTGGGGTCGAAAGCCTGCTCGATCCAGCCGGCACACAGCTGGTCGCGCTCGGTGCCGTTGCCCAGCCACTGCTGGGACAAGGTGTTTTCCAGCACCACCTGGCCGTCGCTGCGGCGCAGCACGCAGAGCGCCACCGGGGCGATCTGGATCACGTCGCGGCTGAATGCCTCGCTTTCGATCAGGGCCTGGATCCGGTGCAGCGCCGGAGCGATCAGGCGCACCTCGATCCAGTGGCTCAGGAAGCCGATCAAGGCCATGCCGAACAGGCTGATCAGCAAGGCCGCAAGCAATTGCGGCCAAAGGCTCTTGAGCAGATTGTGCAGGTCGAAGGCGTAGACCAGTTGCCAGTCCGACGACCCCAGCTGTTTGCGGATCACCAGGTGATCGGGCCACCAGCGGCCGCCGAGAAACCCGAAGAAGCTGCCGCCCTGGACTTGCCGGACCTCCTCGCTCAGCTGGGCGCTGGGGGTGCTGCTGAAGATCAGTCCACCCTGGGAGTTGAACATCATGAAGTCCCCGGCGCTCTGATCGCTGAGGGCGGCGGATACGCTGTTGCCTTCCATCTCCAGGCCCAGCCAGCCGGAGTTGGGGTAGCGCTCGTCGAGACGGGTGAAGATGTACAGGCGGGCGCTGCTCGAGGAGTGATCCATCAGCCACAACTGTTGCCCCGTCGGGATCTGCGAGGAGTTCAGGCTGGCCAGCTTGGCCAGCATCAGTGCGGGCAGGTAGGCGGCTTCGGGCTGGGTACTGAACAGACGTTGGACAGGCGGTTGTTCGCCGTCGTGGACGTAGAGCAGGTTCAGCTGTTTGCTTTTCAGGTAGTCGCGCATGCGTTGGGTGAGCCAGACCCCCCATTGATGCTCCCCGGGGGCGCCCAGTTGCAGGTGGATTTCCTCCTCGGGGTCGCTGCTGGATTCATAGTTGGGGTTTTGCCGGGATTTGTGCACGGCCGACAGGCTCAGGCTTTCCAGCAAGGCTTCGCGGCTGGTGAAGAACGTCTGCGCTTCGGCAATGGCGCTGCTCATGTAGCTGCGCCGTTGCGACAGTTCATTGTTGATGCTCGAACGCAGGAAGTTGTAGACGGCGCCGAGCAGGCCGATCAGGAAAATCAGCGCGACGACACGAAGCAGCCGACGGGCTGCTTCAGGACTGGAAAAAAGGGGATTGATCTGATGCAGGTAGCTTTTTAATCTCATCCGCCAACTGTAATTGGGGGCATGACAAGCAGGGATCAGACAATTCTTAAATAACCGGAAGCAAAGGATTTTTATACTGTTGAAACTTTTCCGGACACTAAGTTAATTGTCTGAAAGAGCAACTTTGCGGGTAGTCACTTTCTTGCAATTAATCTCTTGTAACTTCGCTTGCAATCGAACATGTCTGATTCCGCTATAACGTTTAAACCATCTCCAGAGGCTGCTTGCGGCGAGGCGGGGTAAACACCTGATCCAGTGCCTGCAGGTCCTGGGGCCGCAATTGCAGTTCGCCGGCCCGGGCATTGAGGCGCACGTGTTCCGGATTCACGGCCTTGGGAATCACCAGCACTGCGTCCTGACGCAACAGCCAGGCCAGGGCCACCTGCGCCGGGGTCGCGCCATGTTCCCGGGCAATCCGCTGCAACTGCGGTTCGGCCAGCAGGGCGCCGGCCTGGCCGATCGGGCAATAGGCCATGATCGGCATCCGGCGCTGCTGGCAGGCGGGCAGCAGGTCGAACTCGATGCCCCGGGACTCCAGGTTGTACAGCACCTGATTGGTGGCGCAGGCTGGCGCGTCGAGTTCATCGAGGTCCGCCAGATCGAAGTTGGACACTCCCCAGCGGCGAATCTTGCCGGCCTCCCGCAGGCGCTCGAATGCCTCCACGGTCTCCGCCAGAGGGTAGTGTCCGCGCCAATGCAGCAGGTACAGGTCGATGACCTCGGTGCCCAGGCGCCGCAGGCTGCGCTCGCAGGCCAGGGGCAGGCCTTGGCGACCGGCATTGTGGGGATAGACCTTGCTCACCAGGAACACCTGATCGCGGCGCCCGGCAATGGCCTGGCCGACCACTTCCTCGGCGCCGCCTTCGCCGTACATCTCCGCGGTGTCGATCAGGGTCATGCCCAGCTCGATCCCGCTGCGCAGCGCGGCGATTTCCCGATCCCGCAGTCGACGATCCTCCCCCATGCGCCAGGTGCCCTGGCCAATGACCGGAACCTGGGTGTTCGCGAGCTCGAGCGTGCGCATGCTGCCTCCTGGGATCTGTGGCGAGTCGGATGGGAAGGGCACAGGGAAACAAAGCCATGGGCGGCGGTCAAGTTCCGCTGTACGGACTCCAGACCGGCAAATCCCGGGGCGAGGGCGGCAATTCAATATATCTAAAAGGCATAAAATACTAATTATTTATTCCTTTGAAGGCTTTGGCCAAAGGTGCATGTTTGTCACCAGCCGCTCAATTCCTGAGTCCGGTGCCCGCAGAGGATTTGCCAGCATGACCATTCAAGCCATCAACGTACGCAACCAGTTCAAAGGCGTGATCAAGGAGATCCACGAAGGCCAGGTGGTGTCGGAAATCGACGTGCAGACCGCTTCGGGCATCGTGACCTCGGTGATCACCACCCGCTCGGTGCGCGATCTGGAACTGAAGGTCGGCAGCGAAGTGATCGCCTTCGTCAAATCCACCGAAGTGTCCATCGCCAAGCTCTGAGCCCGACCACCGGACATCGTCAACTCACAGGGGAGTGAACCATGCCGCACTCGCTGGATATCACCGCACTACCGATTCTGGACCTGAGCCAACTGGAGGCGAGCCAGGAACAGCGCCAGGCGTTTTTGCTCAACCTGCGCCAGGCCGCGCGGGACGTCGGCTTCTTCTACCTCACCGGGCATGGCATCGACAGCGATCTGCTGCGCCGGGTGCAGGAGCAGGCCCGGGCATTCTTCGCCTTGCCCGAGGCCGACAAGGCCGCCGTGGGAATGATCCACTCGCCGCATTTTCGCGGCTACAACCGCGCGGCTTCGGAGATTACCCGCGGCCAGCCGGACCTGCGCGAGCAGTTCGATCTGGGAGCCGAACGCCAGGCCCTGCCGCTGGACCCCGACAGCCCGCCCTGGGCGCGCCTGCAAGGGCCCAACCAGTGGCCGGCGCAGCTGCCGCAACTCAAGCCGTTGCTGCTGGAGTGGCAGCAGGCAATGACCCGCATGTCCCTGCGGCTGCTGCGCGCTTTCGCCCAGGCCCTGTCCCTGCCGGAGCAGGCGTTCGACCCTCTGTACGGTGCACGGCCCAATGAACACATCAAGCTGATCCGCTACCCCGGCCGCGCTGCGGGGCAAAGCAACCAGGGCGTCGGCGCGCACAAGGACTCCGGGTTTCTCAGCTTTCTGCTGCAGGACCAGCAGGCCGGCCTGCAGGTGGAGGTGGAAGAGGGCCGCTGGATCGATGCACCGCCCCGGGACAACACCCTGGTGGTGAACATCGGCGAACTGCTGGAACTGGCCACCCACGGCTACCTGCGCGCCACGGTGCACCGGGTGCTGTCGCCGCCGGCGGACCGCGAGCGGCTGTCCATCGCCTTCTTTCTGGGGGCCCAACTCGATGCCCGGGTGCCGCTGTACCCCTTGCCCGAGGCGCTGCGACAGGAGGCCCGGGGCCCGGCCAGCGACCCCCACAACCCGCTGTTTCGCGACGTCGGCTGGAACTACCTCAAGGGCCGCCTGCGCTCGCACCCCGACGTGGCCCAGCGTTACTACGCCGATGTCCTGATACCCAAGGCCCTGAGCGCCTGACCCTCATTCGTCGAACCAAGGATGATTGCCATGCTGAAGACCCCCCTGTTTGCCCTGGCGCTGCTGGTCAGCCTGGGACACACCCTGCCGGCCAGCGCCGCGCAACCGTTGCGGGTGGCCGCCGATCCGGTGCCCCACGCGCAGATCCTCGCCTATGTGCAGAAGCTCGACCCGCAACTGCAACTGAAGATCATCGAGATCCCCAACGGCGTGAACTCCAACGAACTGCTGGCCCACGGCGACGTGGACGCCAACTACTTCCAGCACCTGCCGTATCTCAAGTCCCAGGAACAGGCGCTGGGCCAGCCGTTCGCGGTGGCCGCCAGCGTGCATATCGAGCCTCTGGGCATCTACTCCCGGCGGCACCAGAACTTCGACCAGGTGCCTCAGGGCGGCAGCGTGGCGGTGCCCAACAATGTCACCAACCTCAGCCGCGCCCTGTACCTGTTGCAGAGTTACCAGCTGATCCGCCTCAAGCCCGGTTTCAGCGACCCGGCCCGGGACCAGGCCACCCCCAAGGACATCGCCGACAACCCGAAGCAGCTGAAAATCCTCGAAATCGAATCACCGCAGATACCCCGGGCCCTGGAGGACGTGGACCTGGCCGTGATCAACGGCAACTACGCGCTGGAAGCCGGACTGGTGCCGGCCAAGGACGCCCTGGGGCTGGAGAAGGCCGAGCACAACCCTTACGCCAACATCCTGGTGACCACCCCCAACCTGCAGGACGACCCGCGCATCCGCCAGTTGGCCAATGACCTCAATTCACCGGAAGTGGCCCGATACATCAGTGAAACCTACTCGGGCTCGGTGATCCCGGTCGCGGGCCGCCAGCCATGATCCAGGTGGAGCAGGTCAGCAAAGTCTATGGCAAGGGCCAGCCTCCGGCCCTGGATCGGGTTTCACTGACGGTTCCCGACGGCGCGGTGTACGGCATTCTCGGCCGCAGCGGTGCCGGCAAGTCGACCCTGCTGCGTTGCCTGAACCTGCTGGAGCGTCCCAGCAGCGGGCGCATCCTGATCGATGGCCAGGACCTCGGCGCATTGTCCGAGGGCTCGTTGCGCCGGCAGCGCCAGGGCATCGGCATGATCTTCCAGGGTTTCAACCTGCTGCATTCGCGCACGGTCGAGGACAACGTCGCGGTGCCCCTGGAAATCGCCGGCCTGGCCAAGCCGCAACGCCAGGCCCGGGTCCTGGAACTGCTGGACCTGGTGGGGTTGAGCGACAAGGCCCGGGCCTTTCCTTCCCAACTGTCCGGCGGCCAGAAGCAGCGGGTCGGGATTGCCCGGGCCCTGGCGGCGCGGCCTCGCTATCTGCTGTCGGATGAAGCCACCAGCGCCCTGGACCCGGAAACCACCGCCTCGATCCTGCAACTGCTGGCCCACATCAACCGCGAGCTGGGGCTGACCATCGTGCTGATCACCCACGAACTGGCGGTGGTCAAGGCCATCTGCAGCCACGCCGCTTCCCTGGCCCAGGGCCGGTTGCTGGAGAGCGGCCCGATCGGCCAATTGCTCGCGGACCCGCAATCGGCACTGGGCCGTGCCTTGCTGCCGGGCTACAACCTGCCGTTCAACGCTAGCCAGCCCGAAGCCGAACTGACCTTTTTCGATAACCAGCGCGCCGCGCCGCTGTTGCAGCAACTGAGTCGCCAGCAGGGGCTGCCACTCAAGGTGCTGGCCGCTGGTGTCGAGTCCGTGGGCGGCCAGCGGGTAGGGCGCCTGCGCATCGCCGCCGCCCCCGCCGATGCCGGCAAATTCCAACAACTGCTGACGGCCCTGGCCCAGCGAGGGATTCGGAGTGAACGCCTGTGAACCGCAGCCTCGATTGGCCGGAGCTGGCGCAACTGCTGCTCACCGCCACCGGCGAAACCCTGTACATGGTGTTCCTGGCCTCGCTGTTCACCCTGTTGATCGGCCTGCCCCTGGGGGTGTTGCTGTTCGTCAGCCGCCCGGGCGGCCTGCGGCCCATGCCCCGACTCAATCGCCTGCTGGGCGCCCTGGTCAATCTGGGACGCTCCCTGCCTTTCGTGGTGCTGCTGATTGCCCTGATCCCCCTGACCCGGCTGGTGGTGGGCACGACCCTGGGCAGCACCGCGGCGGTGGTGCCGATCACCATTGGCGCCTTTCCG
Organism: Pseudomonas sp. Os17; assembly: GCF_001547895.1. Lineage (NCBI taxonomy): Bacteria > Pseudomonadati > Pseudomonadota > Gammaproteobacteria > Pseudomonadales > Pseudomonadaceae > Pseudomonas > Pseudomonas sp. Os17. The sequence goes on from NZ_AP014627.1 coordinate 3,177,503, forward strand.
TTTTTTGCACGGATCGTCGAGAACGCCCTGGATGAAGTGGACAAGGGCCGGATCGAGGCGATCCTGGCCATGGGCGGGCATATCGGCCACGTGATCTTCAAGGCCCTGCTGCCGGAAGCCTTGCCGGCGCTGCTGGCCGGATTGACCCTGACCCTGGTGATGCTGATCGGCTTCTCTTCCATGGCCGGGGTGATCGGCGGCGGAGGCCTGGGGGATCTGGCGATCCGCTACGGCTATCAGCGCTTCAACAACCAGATCATGGTGGCTACGGTGCTGATCCTGGTGCTGCTGGTCCAGGGGGTGCAGAGCGCCGGCGACCGGCTGGTGCGGGCCCTGGCCCATCGGCGCTGAGTCCGACGCGAAAGGGCGCTTCAGCGTCCTTCATGCTGCTTGCGATAGGCCCCCGGCTGCAGCCCCACCGCCTTGGTGAAGGCCCGGGTGAACGCGGCAATCGACTGATAGCCCACCGCGGCCCCCACTTGTTCCACCGTCTGGTTGGCCTTGAGCAGCTGGCAGGCATGGCGCATGCGCAGGGCCAGCAGCACCTGTCCCGGCGATTGCCCGGCCAGTTCATTGAAACGCTTGAAAAACGCCGAGCGCGACAGCCCGGTGAACGCCGCCATGCTTTCCAGGGGCCAGGCCTGGCCAGGGTGCTGGATCAACTGCTCCAGCAACGGGGCGAACCCCGGATGCCGGGCCAGGGCCACCAGGCCGCCGAGGTCCTGGTTGTCACTGACCTGCTGGCGCAACACATAGAGAAACAGCAGGTGGCTGAGGCGCTCCAGCAGTGCCGACGAGGGCGCGGGAGCGCGTTGGCACTCATCGAGAATCAGCTGGAACAGCGCCCGGGCAGCGTTCAGCGACGGATCGCCGGCTCGCAGCACCAGCCAGCCCGGCAGACCCTCGATGATCAGCGACGACAACCCGGGCTTGAAATGAAAGAAACCGCACACCAGCCCGACCCCATCCTGGGCGCCGGCATCCAGGGCGCTCATGGCGATGCGTGGCAGTTGCTGCGCCACTTCAGGCTGCGGGGCGCTGGACAGTCGATAGCCCAGATCCCGCAGCAGGAACACCGCATCTCCGGCGTTCAGGCGCAGGGGCTCGGGCACGCCGTCGATATGCAGCCAGCAATGGCCCTGCACGATCAGGTGGAAACTGGCCCGGGCCAGCCCCTGGGTGCTGGCGTGCCAGCCACCGCAGTAGCGCCCGACATGAAACAGGCTGGCGTCCAGTTCCAGGCTTTCTAATAACCAATCGACCAAGGGGCTTGATGAAATCATCTAAGGGAAACACTCAGGAGCAAGTAATCGCTACTTTAGAATATGGATCGGAATTCTTATAACCAACAGACTTGACGCACACCTACACAGCAGGAGTCCACTCCATGTCCCGCGTCACTCTACACACCTTGCACACTGCCCCAGAAGCGGCCCGGCCATTTCTTGAAAACGCCCAGAAGAATTCCGGCTACATTCCCAACCTGCTGGGCATCCTGGCCAATGCCCCGGCGGCCCTGGAAACCTACGTCACCGTCTCGGGCCTCAACGCCAAGGCTGATCTGAGCCTGGCGGAGCGGGAAGTGGTGCAGTTGATCGCCGCCACCACCCATGGTTGCGATTTCTGTGTCGCAGGTCATACCGCGGTGGCCCTGAACAAGGCCAGACTCCCCGATCCGGTGGTCAGTGCGCTGCGCGAGCAGAGCACCCTGCCCGAAGCCCGGCTGGAAGCCCTGGCGGCCTTTGCCCGGGAAGTGATCGCCACCCGCGGCAAGGTCGACGAAGCGGCGTATGCCCGGTTCAAGGCCGCAGGCTACAGCGAGGGCAATGCCCTGGAAGTGATCCTGGGCATCAGTCTGGCGACCCTGTGCAACTTCGCCAACGTGTTCGCCGGGACCGAACTGAACCCCGAGCTGGCCCAGTATCGCTGGTCGGCCCAGGGTCAATGATTCAAGGCGCCGGTTATCCAACGGCGCCCCCTTCAAGGAGAAAACCACATGCTCAGTGCGCACTTGAGTGAATGGCTGGATGCCCAGGCCCAGGCGCTGGACCAGGGTCACTGCGATCCTCAGCAGGTACTCGCTCGACTGGCCGGGGCCGACGTGCTGCGGGTCGGCATCGACCAGGAACTGGGAGGCAGCGGCGGCGAACTGACCGATGCCCTGGAAGTCATGGCCGCGGTGGCCAGTCACTCCCTGGCGGCCGCCTTCGTGTTCTGGGGCCAGCGGGCCTTTATCGAATACCTGCTGCACAGTCCCAACCAGGCGCTGCGCGAGCGCTTGCTGCCCTCGTTGCTCAGTGGCGAGCTGGCCGGGGCCACCGGGCTGTCCAACGCCATGAAGTTCCTGTCCGGGATCGAGGCGCTGCAAGTCAAGGCGCGGGACCACGGCCAGGGCTGGAGCCTCAACGGCCGCCTGCACTGGGTCACCAACCTGCGCAAGAGCGGTTTTGTGGTGGCGGCGGCCATCGAGCACGAGGAGGGCGGTGCGCCCTTTATCCTGGCACTCCCCGATGCCTTGCCCGGGCTGCAGCGCTCCGACGACCTGCAACTGATGGGCTTGCAATCGAGCAACACCGCGGCCCTGGACTTGAGTCAGGTGCAGGTTCCGCGAGACTGGCTGCTGCACGAGGACGCCCGAGTTTTCCTGCCGGCGGTGCGCCCGGCCTTCCTCGGCCTGCAATGCGCCCTGGCCATCGGTCTGGCGCGTCGCGCCCTGAGCGAGGTGCAGCAGCACCTCGGTGGCTCCCGCTCGGTGCTCCAGGAGCCGTTGCAGGAGCAACGCCAGCAGCTGGAACACAGCGTCGACGAGCTCAAGAGCGGCTTGCTCGACGGGCGTTTCCTGAGCCAGCCGGCGGCGCTGTTCCGGGTGCGCATCGCCCTGGCCGAAGCCGCCGCCAACGCCGTGCAGCTGGAGTTGCAGGCCAGTGGCGGCAAGGCCTACCTGAGCGAGTTCGGCAGCGGTTTCGCCCGGCGCTGGCGCGAATCGGCCTTCGTGCCCATCGTCACCCCGAGCCTGGTGCAACTGCGCGCCGAACTGCAACGCCAAGGGCGGAGCGCGGCATGAGTGGCGTGCTCGATGCCCGACAGATCAGCCTGGGCTACCCCGGGGCCGACGGCTGGCACGCGGTGCTGGAAGACTTCGACCTGCAATTGCACGCCGGCGAAGTGGTGTCGATCCTCGGCCCCAGCGGGGTGGGCAAGTCCAGCCTGCTGCGGGTCCTGGCCGGCTTGCAGCAACCGCACAAGGGCCGGGTCAGCCTGCTGGGCGAGGAGCTCAGCGGGCCCCATCCACGGGTCGCGGTGGCCTTTCAGGACCCCAGCCTGCTGCCCTGGCTGAACCTGGAACACAACGTCGCCTTCGGCCTGGACTTTGCCCGCCAGCCGCACCTGAGCCCGGCGCAGCGCCAGCAACGCGTCGATCAGGCGATTGCCGCGGTCGGCCTGGAGCAGGCCCGCCGGCGCTACCCGGCGCAGCTGTCCGGCGGCATGGCCCAGCGCACCGCACTGGCCCGCTGCCTGGCGCGGCAGCCCCAGGTGTTGCTGCTGGATGAGCCCTTCGGCGCCCTGGACGAGGTGACCCGGGCCGACATGCAGCAACTGCTGCTGCAGATCATCGGTCGGCAGCGCACCGCGGCGTTGCTGATCACCCACGACATCGACGAAGCCTTGCTGCTGTCCGATCGGGTCCTGCTACTGGGTCACAGCCCGGCGCGCACCCTCGGCCAGTGGTCCATCGACCTGCCGGCGCCGCGCGCCGAGCGGATCGAGGAGCTGGGCGCCCTGCGTATCGAGATTCTCAAGACCCTTCGGCGGGCGAGCCGCAATCCCTCAACTTCCCCATTGCCTGCACCGTCGGAGATTGACCATGTGCCTGGACGACTTCACTCACACTCGGCGTGATTTTCTCAAACTCAGCGCGCTGCTGACCGCCGGCGGCGCCATGCCGCTGCTCAACAGCCTGCAGGTCCGCGCCGCCCAGGAGCCGGACGCGCCGGTGCGCATCGGCTACCTGCCGATCACCGACGCCACGCCGTTGCTGGTGGCCCACAACAACGGCCTGTTCGAGGCCGAAGGCATCAAGGCCGAGCGGCCGGTGCTGCTGCGCAGCTGGGCCCAGGTGATCGAGGCGTTCATTTCCGGCCAGGTCAATGTGATCCACCTGCTGTCGCCGATGACCGTCTGGGCCCGCTACGGCAGCCGGGTGCCGGCCAAGGTGGTGGCCTGGAACCACGTCGGCGGCTCCGGTTTGACCGTGGCCCCGGGCATTACCGAGATCAAGCAATTGGCGGGGCAGTCGGTGGCGATTCCGTTCTGGTACTCGATCCACAACGTGGTGGTGCAGCAACTGTTCCGTGACAACGGCCTGGTGCCGGTGAGCAAGGCCGCCGGCAGTGCCCTGGGGGCCAACGAGGTCAACCTGCTGGTGCTGCCGCCGTCGGACATGCCGCCGGCCCTGGCCAGCCAGCGGATCGCCGGCTACATCGTCGCCGAGCCGTTCAATGCCCTGGCCGAGGAACTCAAGGTCGGCCGGGTGCAGCGCTTCACCGGGGATGTCTGGCGCAACCACGCCTGCTGCGTGGTGTTCATGCACGAGCACGACCTGAACAACCGCCCCGAGTGGTCGCAGAAGGTGGTCAACGCCATCGTCAAGGCCCAGCTGTGGACCCGCGACCACCGCGCCGAGGCCGCCCAGCTGCTGTCCAAGGACGGTGCCAACCGCTACACGCCCCATGCGCCCCAGGTGCTCAACCGGGTGCTGGCCCCGGCGGCCACGGACCGCGAGGCCTACCTGGCCAGCGGCGCGATCCGGCACAGCCACTGGGACGAGCAGCGCATCGACTTCCAGCCGTACCCGTTCCCCAGCTACACCCAAGAGCTGGTCAAGCGCCTCAAGGACACCCTGATCGAGGGCGACAAGGGTTTTCTCGCCGGCCTCGATCCGGCGCACACCGCCCAGGACCTGGTGGACGAGCGCTTCGTGCGCAACGCCATCGCCGCCGTCGGCGGGCTCAAGGCCTTCGGCCTGGCGGACAGTTTCGAGCGTAGCGAGGAGTTCGGTCTCTGATGGGCAAGCAACCTTCCTCCTTGAACCACTGGGTCCTGGGCCTGGCGGGGCTGGCGAGCCTGCTGCTGGCCTGGTGGCTGGGGGTGCACCTGCTGGGCGGTGGCAGCGGCCTGGCGGCGCGTTTCTCGCCCGAGGCCACCTTCGCCAGCCTGGTGGAACTGCTGGGGCGTGGCGAGCTGTATGAGCACGTGCTGGTGAGCCTCAAGCGCATCCTGGTGGGCCTGCTGCTGGCGCTGCTGATCGGCGTGCCCCTGGGCCTCTTGGTGGGCAGCTACCGGCACCTGGAAGCGGCCACCACCCCGGCGTTCCAGTTTCTGCGGATGATCTCGCCGCTGTCCTGGATGCCGGTGGTGGTGATGCTGATGGGCGTGGGCGACCAGCCGATCTACTTCCTCCTGGCGTTCGCCGCGCTGTGGCCGATCCTGCTCAACACCGCGGCCGGCGTGCGCCAACTGGACCCGCGCTGGCTGCAATTGAGCCGCAGCCTCAGCGCCACCCGCTGGGAAACCCTGCGCAAGATCATCCTGCCGGGGATCCTGGGGCACGTGCTGACCGGGGTGCGCCTGTCCATCGGCATCCTGTGGATCGTCCTGGTGCCCTGCGAAATGCTCGGGGTCAGCGCCGGCCTGGGCTACTTCATCCTCGACACCCGGGACCGCCTGGCCTACTCGGAACTGATGGCCATGGTCCTGCTGATCGGCGTGCTGGGCTTTGCCCTCGACGCCCTGGCCCGCGGCCTGCACCGTCGCTGGTCCCACGCCTGAGCCCGCAGCCAGGTGCAGGCGCAGTGATGACGAGAGCCTCTTGAAGCGGCGGCGCTCGTGGTCACGCCTTCAAGCAGGGTTTTGCTCCGGCTGAGCCTGCCGCGCCTGTTGCAGCAGGGTCACCCATTCGTTGGCGAAGCGGTGACAGTCTCCTGGCCAGCGGGCGGTCAGCAGATTGCGGTCGCGCACCACAAAACCGCGTTCGGGATGGGCGGCCGAGTCCCGGCGCGGGAGCCAGGGTCCGGACAGAAAATCCGCCGGGCTGGCCAGGGCCTGCTTGATCTCTGCCTCGACGCTGCAGTCGTAGGTGCGGTAGTAGCGCCCCAGCCAGGGCGCGGTGACGATCCAGGCCGCCAGTTCCATGGGGCCGGCCAGCAGCGCGGTGACCTTGCGCCCATAGAGCACGGAGCGCCCGGTGTCGGGATCGATGCAGCGGGCCAGGGCCAGGGGGCCATGGCACACCGCGGCCACCGGCTTGTCGGCCTTGAAGAAGGCCAGGATGATCCGCCTCACGTCCTCGGACTCCAGAAGGCTGCGCATGCCCCGGGCATGGCCGCCGGGAATCAGCAGGCCCTCGAAGGCCTGCGGATCGACCTCGGTGTACTTCAACGGACGGCGAAATTCCGGGTCCCGGGTCATGCTGTGGTAGCGCTGCAGATCCGCCGCCGGGGTCATCAACAGCGGATTGAGCGGGCCGAAGCCCAGGCTCACCAGGCGCGAATCGGCGTAGGCCGGCATCCCTTGCGGCGTGGCGAATTGCGCTTGGAACCCGGCGTCCCGGGCGGCCTGCCAGGGCAGGCTGCTTTCACTGGGGTCGTAGTCGGCGTGGGGCAGCAGGATCAGGAACATGGCGCGGGCTCGCAGCACAAAAGGTGCGCTGCAGATTAGCAGTCGCCGGGCAGGCTGTAGTCGAACTCGTAGTGGTGCTGACCATCCTGGATGCGGATCTGCATCCGGCCCGCCAGGCCCAGCAGTTCACCCCCGGCGGAGTCGGGCAGCACCTGGATATGCTGGGTCGCCTGGCCCCGGTCCATGACCCCGTAGTGCATCAGCACGAAGCTGCCGTGTCGGCCGGCCAGGCTGCCCTCGACGCGTTCCAGGGCCACATAGCCTGCCGAGCCTGCCACGGTGCCGAGGCTGTTGAGCATTTCGCCGAGGCTGGTTCCCTGCAGGTCGCCTTCGAAGGTCTTGTGAATGGCCATGCGCCCCAGTTGGGCCGCTTCGGTGCCCGGGGCTACGGGGTGGGCGGGCAGTTTGACGCTGAATTGTCCTGTGGCGAGCATGCTGTTCTCCGGTATCGGCTGGGTGATAATGCGCGGCGGACCTTGGGGCGTTGGGCCCCGGTTCGGGAACAAGGATGAAAACACACGCATCATGCAGTGCATTGGAAAAACGCGACCGCCAGCCGCCACCGCTCCCGGGCCGGCTCGGGGCGTGCTCAATCAGCGTCTGGCGGCCCGGCACGTCGAACACTTGCGGCAGGCACCGCCGCCCGCCCTGGCGCCCTGGGTGGAGCACTTCTGGTACGTGGGCTGGGCGTTGCCCGAATCGCAGGTCGAGCACCAGCAAACCTTGCCCCACCCCAACGTGCATCTGGTGCTGGAGGGCAATCAGGCGCGGATCTGGGGGCCGCACCGGCAACGCTTTTGCAAGACCCTGGCCGGTCACGGTTGGGTGTTCGGCATCAAGTTTCGTGCGGCGGCGTTCCAGCCGTTCTGGGGGCGCTCCATGGAGCTGTTGCGCGACCGTTCGCTCGCTGCGGCCGAGGTCTTGGGAACGGCCGACAGCCTGCTTGAGGCCGGCCCCTGGCCGGGCATGGCGTCGATGTGCGAGCGGGCCACGGCCTGGCTGCTGGCCCACTTGCCCGCGGTCGATGAGCGCGTGGAGTGGCTCAATCAACTGGTGGAGCGGGCCGCCGCCGACCCGCAACTGACCCGCGTGCAGGACCTGGCGCAACGGGCCGGCGTGAGCCCGCGCCAGTTGCAGCGGCTGTTTGCCCATTACGTGGGGGTGAGCCCGAAATGGGTCATTGCCCGCTATCGCCTGCACGAGGCCCTGGCTTTGCTGCAGCGCGGCGAGGCCCAGCCGGATGCCGAGCTGGCCCTGCGCCTGGGTTACTTCGACCAGGCGCATTTCGTCAGGGATTTCCAGCGCATGGTGGGCCAGCCGCCGGCGGCCTATGTGCGGAGCCAGGTGGCGCGGGACTGAGCCCGCGCCGGCCTGGCTGGCGGTTGCCCCGTCACTTGGCCGCGGCGGCTCGGGTGCGCTGGATGTCCTGCACCAGGCCCTCGATGCGTTGCAGTTGCTCGCGGTTGTCGTGATCCCAGGGATGAAAGCCGGGTTTGAAGAACTGCAGCCAGGGCAGGGCAATGCGCGGGAACACGCCCTGGCTGCCATAGAGGTACTTGAGCACCCGCCACAGTCCGCGCCAGTGGCCGCCGCGACGGCGGTCGGCGATCAGCATGCGCACATGGAAGTCGAACACCACCAGCCAGAAGGTCAGGGTGGTGAAGAGCATGGTCGCGCTGCGCAGCAGGTAGCGTTTGGGCCCGGGGCGGATCACCTGGTTGAAGACGTCGAAGGACACCGCCTTGTGTTCGGTTTCCTCCAGGGCATGCCACAGCCACATCTGCCGGTAGCCTTCCACCGAGTGGCCGAAGCGGCTGGGGTCGCGCAGCAGCAGGTCGGCGAGGATCGCGGTGTAGTGTTCCAGGGCCACGGTGATCGCCAGGTTGAAGGCCGGCGGAAAGTGTTTCTTCTGGAAGTCGAGGATGATCCGCAGCCGCCGGTCCAGCAGATGGGCCGGCAGTCCGGCGTTCTGCAACAGGTCGTTGTAGTGCTGGTGCTCGCGGCTGTGCATGGCTTCCTGGCCGATGAAGCCCTGGATCTGGCGCTTGAGCTCGGGGTCGTGAATCTGCTCGCGGTAGTGGCGCACGCTGTCCATGAAGAACAGTTCGCCGGCGGGAAACAGCAGGGACAGAGCGTTGAAGAAGTGGCTGACGTGACTGCCTTGTTCGTGCCAGTCGCAGGCACGTTCGGCGGGCAGTTCAACCTTGATGTCACGGCGGATGGGCAGCATGGCTGGCGCTCCTCTAGACACTTGGCGGTGAAGGTGGCGGCCTCAGAGGCCGCGTTCGTCCTGGGGCTTGTAGAGCGGCGGCCGCTCCCGGCCCGGCTTGGGCGCCAGGCGCCGGCTGAGCCACACCACCAGTCCCTGGTAGGCACTGGGCAGCAGGCGCACGAACAGGTCGAGCAGGTGCGCGTCGCGACCGATCAGCACCCGTCGCTTGTTCTTGCGCACCCCGTGCAGGATCACCTTGGCGGCGGTTTCGGCGCTGGTGATGAAGAGTTTTTCGAAGTCGTCCCGGGCCTGCTGTTCGTTGTCGATCAAAAAGCCTTTGACGTTGTCGCTGATGCGGCTGGTGCGGGCGATGTCGGTGCGGATGCCCCCCGGGTGCACGCAGGTGGCGGAGACCCCGTGGCCTTGCATGTCCAGTTCCTGGCGCAGGGATTCGGTGAAGCCGCGCACCGCGAACTTGGTGGCGTTGTAGCCGCTCATGCCCGGCTGGGAGAACAGCCCGAACACGCTGGAGGTGTTGATGATGTGCCCCTCGCCGGCCTGCTTGAGGTAGGGCAGGAAGGCCTGGGTGCCATGGACCACGCCCCAGAAGTTGACGTCGACGATCCACTCCAGGTCCGCCAGGCTGGAGCCTTCCACGGTGCTGGACAGGGCGACTCCGGCGTTGTTGAAGATCAGGTTGATCTGGCCGTGTTCGGCGGCGCTGGCGGCGGCCCAGGCGAACATCGCCTCGCGATCGCCGACGTCCAGCTCCTGGCTGCTGATGCGCAGCGGCAACAGCGTGGCGGCCCGGGCCTGGGCCACGGTCTGGGCCAGCCCCTGGGGGTTCTTGTCGGCCAGGGCCAGGTGGCAGCCCTCGCGGGCCAGGGCGACGGCCAGGGCCCGGCCCATGCCGGAGGCGGCGCCGGTGATGGCGGCGACTTTACCGTTAAAGTTTTTCATCGGACGGCCTCTTCGAGGTTCAGTGGGCGCGCTGCGGCTTCGGCGGCGGCGATGGTTCCGGGCTGGGGCAGCTGGGTGCTCAGGTAGTCCTGGAGGCGAAAGTGCTGCACGGTCCTGCGAAAGCTCCAGGTGGACCCGGGCCACAGGGTGGTGTTCTTGCCGCTGCGCGGGTCCAGGTACCAGCTGCGACATCCGCCGACGCTCCAGATGGCGCCGGCCAGGCGCTGCTGCAGGCGCTGGTTGTACTGGCGCTCGACCTCGGGGCGCACCTCGATACTGGCCAGGCCGTCCTGGCGCATCCGGTCCAGGGCCTTGAGGATGTAGTCCACCTGGGCCTCGATCATCAGGATCATCGAGTTGTGGCCCAGGCCGGTGTTGGGGCCGACGATCATGAACAGGTTGGGAAAGCCCGGCAGGCAGGTGCCGAGGTAGGCATGGGCGCCCTGTGACCAGCTGTCCACCAGGTCCTGGCCCTGGCGGCCGAACAGCAGGCCGCGGGGCAACGGGTCGGTGGCCTGGAAGCCGGTGCCGAAGATGATGCAGTCCACCGCATGGCGGTTGCCGTCGGCGGTGATCACGGCGTCGCCGTCGATGCGCAGGATCGGCTCGCTGATGACCCCGACATTGCCCCGGGACAGGGCCGGGTAGTAGTCGTTGGAGATCAGGATGCGCTTGCAGCCGATGCTGTAGTCAGGGGTCAGTTTCTGGCGCAACAGCGGGTCGGGCACTTGCTTGCGCAGGTGACGCAGAGCCACGCGCTGCACCAGCTTCATCAGTTGCGGCCGCCGGGCAAAGGCAATGACCCGGCTTTCCAGGGCCCAGTACAGTGCCGAACGCACCAGATGCTGGGTGAATGGCAGGTGCTTGAAGGCCCAGCGTTCCAGGGCGCTGAGTTTGCGGTCGGGCTTGGGCATGATCCAGGGCGGGGTGCGCTGGAACAGTTTGAGCTGGGCCACCCGCGAAGCGATTTTCGGCACGAACTGGATGGCGCTGGCGCCGGTGCCGATCACCGCCACGCGCTTGCCTTGCAGGGCATAGCGATGGTCCCACTGCTGGGAGTGGAAGCGCTTGCCGGTGAAGCTTTCCAGCCCGTCAATCTCCGGTAGCGCGGGGCGCGACAGGCCGCCCATGCCGGACACCAGCACCCGGGCACTGACCTGGCGGCCGTTGCCAAAGCGCAGTTGCCAACGCGCGCTGGCCTCATCGAACCGCGCCTGTTCCAGGCCCATGTTGAAGCGCAGCCAGGGTGCCAGGGCGAAATCCCGGGCGCAGTTTTCCAGGTATTCGCGGATCTCCGCCTGGGGCGCGAACTGCCGGGTCCAGTGCGGATTGGGCGCAAAGGAATAGGAATAGACATGGGATTGCACGTCGCAGGCGCAGCCGGGGTAGTGATTGTCGCGCCAGGTGCCCCCCAGGGACGCGGCTTGTTCGGCGACAAAGAAATCCACTAGCCCGGCTTCCTTGAGCTTGATTGCCATGCACAGCCCGGCAAAGCCGGCGCCGATGATGGCGATGTCCACGACCTCGGGGTCGTCGGGTGGCGAGTACGCATTCATGGTGTGTACCTCGATTGTAGGGTGACGCTTGGGTGACTTTCGTCGGTGAGTGAAATCTCAGGATTGCACAATTTAAAATAATGTTTTAAAAATTAATTTAAATAAATCACCTGGAAATGTCACCTACGCCATCGGCTTGTGGATTTTGACCGGGCGCCTGCGCACTGCGCCGGCGACGCCACAGGCGGCACCAGGCCAAGGCGACAGCCATGCAGCCGGATCATCCTGGTCCTGGCGTGCGGCGCAGGGAAGCTGAGGGGGCGGGTTATGGAATGGCTAGTGGCGGCGGCAGTCTTCCTGGTGGTCAGTGCGCTGCTCTGGGGCGTGAGCGTCCGCATCAATCGCAGGATCGAACGCCAGGTTCCGATCAACGGGCGTTTTCTGGAGGTCGGCGGCGAGCGTATTCACTACACCGACGAAGGCCGCGGTCCGGCATTGCTGATGATTCATGGCCTGTCCGGCTGCGGGCGCAACCTGACCCACTCCCTGGCTCCTTCATTGCGCGAGCGGTTCCGGGTCATCACCCTGGACCGCCCCGGGTCCGGCTATTCCACCCGGGCCCGCGGGGCGGCGGCGGACCTGCCGGCCCAGGCCGCCCTGGTGGCCAGATTCATACGTACCCTGGATCTGGGGCAGCCGCTGGTACTGGGGCATTCCCTGGGGGGCGCGGTGGCGCTGTCGTTGGCTCTGGATCATCCGCAATCGGTGTCCGGGCTGATCCTCGTGGCGCCCCTGACTCATCCGCAGCGCATGCTGCCGCTGGTGTTCCTGTCCCTGGGCGTGCGCCCGGCCTGGCTGCGCCGCTGGATGGCCCTGACCCTGGCGGCGCCCATGGCCATGCTCGGCCGCCGTGGGCTGGTCAAGGCGATATTCGCCCCGGACCCGGTCCCCGAGGACTTCGCCGAGCGCGGCGGGGGCTTGCTGGGCATGCGTTCGCAGAACTTCTACAACGCTTCCAGCGAGATCGCCGTGGTCAACCGTTCCTTGCCGGAGATGGTCAAGCGCTACCCCAGCCTGAAGCTGCCGGTCGGCTTGATCTATGGCTCGGCGGACTCGGTACTCAATTATCGCAAGCATGGGCAAGCGATGGTCGGCAAGGTGCCGGGGCTGTCCCTGGAGATTGTTCAGGGCAGGGGGCACATGCTGCCGATCAGCGCCGTTGAACGGGTGGTGGCCCTGGTTGAGGAGGTCGCCTCCCGGGCGACGCCGCACCGCAGCGCCACGGTGCTGCGCCCGCCGTTCGCGGCATCACGAGCAAGCTAGAGGGGAGGTGGGGGACGGTTTCGAGCCTCCCCCCCAACCCCTCTGCAAGCCGCTGTAAATGCGTCACGGGCGACATTCAGGACAAGCCGAAAAAATAGTTGACGAGCTAACGAACCCGAGCTATTTTTTTAAAAAAATGTTTTGAATGTTTTTTTTGAAAGTGCAATTGAGCGATTAAAATAATGAAAATAACGCCATTTCACGCTTTTGTTTTTTCATCCAATCACGCGTCATGCAGCGTCATCGCGCTGTCCTTTATAGCATCCCTGTCCACTGCCTCTGTGCGGAGGCTGCCATGACTGTTTCCGTGGCGGCACCCGGCGTCTGGACCGATGGCAAGCGCCACCTCTGGTGGCTTGGCACCTTGCCGATGATCACCCCTTTGCTGGCCGGGCTGTTTGCCCTCACCACCGGTGTCCAGGTGTTCTGGTGGAGCGGCGTGGTGGTGATCTTTGGCCTGATTCCATTGATTGACGGCCTGCTGGGGGAAGACGCCAGCAACCCGCCGGAATCCGCGGTTCCCGATCTGGAGAAACAGCCTTACTACCGCTTTATCGTCTACAGCTGCGCCGTGCTCTCGGTGCTGTCCCTGGTGGTCACTGCCTGGATGGCGGTCAGCGGGGTGGACTGGATCATCGCCGGCGGCCTGCTGCAGTTGAGCCAGCAGCTACACCTGCAGGGCGGCCTGGCGAACTTCGCCACATTCCTTACCGAGCGTGCGCAACTGCACGGCAGCGTCGGCTGGTTCACCTACCTGGGCATGGCCATGTCCACCGGTGCCGCCACCGGCATCGCCATCAACATCGCCCATGAACTGGGGCACAAGAACCGCGGTATGGCCAAGTTCCTGGCCAAACTGGCCCTGGCCTCGACCTTCTACGGGCACTTCTTCGTCGAGCACAACCGTGGCCACCACGTTCGCGTGGCGACCCCTGAAGATCCGGCCAGCTCGCGCCTTGGCGAGTCGTTCTGGAGTTTCCTGCCGCGCACCGTGTGGTTCAGCCTGCGTTCGGCCTGGCATTTGGAAAGCGAGCGCCTGCACAAGCTCGGGCTGCCGACCCTGCACTGGAAGAACGGCGTGCTCAGCGCCTGGCTCTACAGCGTGGTGCTCTGGGGCGTGCTGATCGCCTGGCTGGGCGTGACGGTGATTCCCTTCCTGGTGATCCAGGGCATCTACGGTTTCTCCCTGCTGGAGGTGGTGAACTACGTCGAGCACTACGGCCTGCTGCGCCAGAAGCAGCCCAACGGCCGCTACGAACGCTGCTCGCCACGTCACTCCTGGAACAGCAACCGTATCGTCACCAACATCTTCCTGTTCCAACTGCAACGGCACTCCGACCACCACGCCAACCCGACCCGCCCCTACCAGGCCCTGCGCCACTTCGACGAGTCGCCGCAGCTGCCTTATGGCTACGCCACCATGATCGTCTGGGCCTATGTGCCAGTGCTCTGGCGGCGGCTGATGGACCACCGGGTCCTGGCGCATTACGCCGGGGACGTGCGGCTGGCCAATCTGCATCCGGCCAAGCGTGCCGAACTGCTGCGGCAATACGGTTTTACCGACACCGATCCAGGCACCGCCGTTTAGCTGTTCCGCTCGCCTTCAAGCGCCGGTGGCCTGTCCGGGGCATCCGCTTGAAGGGCCAGCGAGGCAACACCGAAGTCCTTACGCCAAGTTGACCGACAACAACAATAAGCAACTGCAAGGAAGTCACGGATGTCTATTTCACCTCTGTTCGCTGCCCGGCTGTTCGTGGTCCTGGTGGGCGTGTCACTGCTGAACGCCGCCGAAGCCGCGCGCATCGAACCGGCCAATACCGAGTTCAGTGCCAAGGGCCCCATCAGCTTTGCCAAAAGCATCATCAATGCCGACTGCACCATCCAGGTCAGCGGCAAGGTCAGCCCCGACGGCAGCTTTGCCAGCGTCGACAAGGTCGACTTCAGCGGTGGCCTCAAGTGCGGCCAGGTGGAGGCCACGCACCTGCCCTGGAAGCTGGTCGCCAAGGACGAAACCAGCGGCGCCATGTCCGGCATCCGGGTCACGGTGCACGCGCCCCTGGTGGGCGGCGAATGCGGACCGAGCACCGCCGAGGGCAGCTGGAACAACAGCACCGGAAAACTCGAGGCGGCCCAGGTCAGCCTCGACGGCGGCTGCACCATCAAGACCGTATCGATCCAGATGCCGCCCACGTTCCGGGTGGCGCCCTGAAGCCAGCACACCATCCATGGAGGGACGCTGATGACACTGCGATTGAGTCCGGAAGTACCGGTTGTTCAAGCCGGGTCGGTATCGCCCTAGCGCGCTCCAGTACCGAATTCGGTCGAGCCCGAGAGCCGATGGCGTCATCGACCCCCTGGCAAGGCTGATAACCCCCTGGCAACTGCCTGTTGCCTAAATCTTGAGGAAAACAACAATGCAAAGCATCAAGACTCTGGTATCCGTAGCTTCCTTCGCCATCTGCCTCGGCGCCGCGTCGATGGCCAACGCCGCAACCATCGCGCCTGCCGGGGCGACCTTCTCGGCACCGGGCACCATTTCGGTGTCTTCGCCGGCGTCGTTCGGTGTGCCGGTCAACTGCAACATCAATTTCACCGGTACCGTGGCCGCCAACGGCTCCAATGCTTCGATCACCGGCGCCACTGTCAGTGGCAGCAACTCGCTGTGCGGCGTGCCGTCGCTGCTGGGCCTGCCTTGGACCCTGACCGCGTCCAGCGCCACTGCGGGTACCGTGACCGGGGTCAACTTCAAGATCCTCTCCAACTGCAGCAGCGCTCCAGTGACCATCAACGTCACCTGGAACAACGCCACCAACACCCTGAGCATTCCTTCGGCGCAAACCGTCGGCAGCTGCAAGATCACGGCTCTGAGCGTCAACCCAAGCCCGGCGTTCACTGTCACTCCATGAAGTTGATCTGACTTCAGCCTGTTGATCACTTGCTGAAAAAAACAGGCGCCTCGTCAGAGGCGCCTGTTGCAGTCCCCCGGATCGGTGGTGACCGACCGCGGTCGATAATAATAAGGAGTGGGGCATGAATAATAAGAAACACAAGATCCAGACAGTCATCGGCCTGGCCGTGCTGGGTGGCTTGATCAGTTCCGGGTCGGTTCAAGCGGGTGGTTTCTCTACTCCAACGTACGGTGCTCCCGGCTGGGGCCGGGCGTTCGGTGGGGGTTCGCTGTTCAAGAATGATCCCAGTGCGGCCTTCAACAACCCGGCGGCCATGGCGTTCATCGATCAGAACGTGGCACAGATGACCGTGGATTACGCACGGATCAAGATGAAATTCAAAGGCAATGTCAACGACTATCAGGGCAATCCGGCCTCCACCGTTCCCGTGGACGAGTTTGGCAGCATCAGTGGAGACCCCGTGCCGCTGACCGGAAATGGCGGGGAGGGTGGTTTCACTGCCTGGCTACCTACCGGCTTCATGGTATTGCCGATCAACGACCGCTTCGCCTTCGGCCTCAGTCAGGTGGTGCCGTTGGGCATGCGCAGCACCTGGGATGAGGGCTGGAAGGGCCGCGACTTCGCTGTAGATACCAAGATCGAAACGGTTGGTCTGACCGGGGCTCTTTCGTTCAAGGTTCGCGAAGATTTCTCCATCGGTGCTGGTGTAATCGTGCAGCACAGCAAGGGCTTCGTCAGCCAGAACCTCAACCTCAGCGGCGCAGCTGGCATGTCCGTACTGCCTGGAGCGCCTTCCGGCGCCGGTTCGGACCTGATGCGAGTCAAGGTGGATAACACCTCGGTCGGCTGGTTCACCGGCGTCACCTGGAAACCCACCGAACAGGACACCGTGGGCCTGAACTATCACGCCAAGATCAAGAACAAGATGGAGGGCAAGTACAACATTCGCGTCGATGCCTTGGGTCGAAACTTCACCACTCTGCCGGCAGGCCCCAATGGCGAGACCCTGACGGAACTGGCGTATCCAGGCCTCAAGCTCTTCCCCGATGGTGCCAACGCCAGTACCCAACTGGATATTCCCGCCACCGCCGGGCTGGATTGGGTGCACGTGTTCAATGACCGCTTCACCCTCGGCGCCAGTGTGCTCTGGACCCAGTGGTCGTCGTTCAAGGACCTGACGCTCAAGTCCGACGGCAATGTCCTGGTCGCCATTCCCTACAAGTACAAGGACGCGGTGATGTACTCGTTAGGAGGCGACTACAAGTTCACCGACCAACTGACCCTGCGCGCCGGTGTGGCCTTCGATGAAACCCCAACCCGTAATTCCACACGTGACCCACGGATCCCGGACAACGATCGCTGGTTCACCTCTTTGGGATTCGGCTATGACATCAAGGCCATTCCAGGGTTGACCATCGACGGCGCGTACTCGCGGCAGTTCGTCAAGGAGGCCAAGCTCAAGACCGTCAACCAGGATCGCCTCGGTGGTTCCAGCATCGATGGCAAGGTCGACGCCAAAGGCGAAGTGGTAAGTCTCTCCGCGACCTATCACTTCTGAGGCCCCAGGCCTTATCCGGGCGCTGATACGACGGCAGTACAAAGGGATTGCGCTACTGCCGTTGGCTGCACGGGTCGGCTCCAGACCCGTCTTCAACCTGTTTTTTTCAACCCCGGGCTGACGCTGTTCAGCCGTTATGCATTGGCGAATTCACTCAAAACAATATTTAAAAATAAAATTTGAAACATGCTTCTTTCCTTTGTAGGGTGATCTGCAGGGGGCCGGCACAACGCCCAGGGCCCTGGTGGTCGTCTCGTTAGAACAAGAGAGGTATTCCATGATTGTCTGGTTATTGGTGGGACTTGCCGCAGCGCTCGCGCTGGCTTATCGACAGGCGACAGCCGCCCTGTGGCTGGGCGCCGCAGTGGTGTGGCTGGCGGTCGCGTATCTGTTCAGCCTGGTGGGCACCCTGGGATTGACCCTCGGCGTGTTGCTGGTGTTGGCGCCGGCCGCGCTGCTGTGCATCAAGCCCTTGCGCCGCGCCTTGCTCACCCGCCGCGCCCTGGCGATGTTTCGCAAGATCATGCCGGCCATGTCCGACACCGAGCGTGCGGCCATCGAGTCCGGCACGGTCTGGTGGGACGCCGAGCTGTTCAGCGGCAAGCCGGATTGGCCGCGTCTGTTGCAGAGCGCTCCGGCCAGCTTGAGCGCCGAGGAACAGGCGTTCATGGACAACGAAGTGGAAACCCTGTGCGACATGGCCAACGACTGGGAGACCACCCAGATCTGGCAGGACCTGTCGCCCAAGGCCTGGCAATACACCAAGGACGCCGGGTTCCTGGGGATGATCATTCCCAAGCAGTACGGCGGCAAAGGTTTCTCCCATTACGCCCATTCCCAAGTGGTGATGAAGCTCTCGACCCGCTGCTCGGCGGCGGCGATTTCGGTGATGGTGCCCAACTCCCTGGGCCCGGCCGAGCTGCTGCTGCACTACGGCACCGAGGCCCAGCGCCAGCATTACCTGCCGCGCCTGGCTCGCGGCGAAGACATTCCCTGTTTTGCCCTGACCAGCCCCTATGCCGGTTCCGACGCCGGGGCCATCCCCGATGTCGGGGTGGTGTGCAAGGGCCAGTTCGAAGGCCAGGAAGTGCTCGGCTTTCGCGTCACCTGGGACAAGCGCTACATCACCCTGGGCCCGATCGCCACGGTGCTGGGGCTGGCGTTTCGCGCCGAAGACCCGGAGGGCCTGCTGGGCAGCAAGGGCAGCCTGGGGATCACCTGCGCGCTGATTCCCACCACCCATCCGGGGGTCAATACCGGGCGTCGCCACTGGCCGCTGAACGCGGTGTTCCAGAACGGCCCGACCACCGGCAAGGATGTGTTCATTCCCCTGGAATGGGTGATCGGCGGTGGCGCCCAGGTGGGCAATGGCTGGCGCATGCTGATGGAATGCCTGGCCGCCGGGCGCGCCATTTCCCTGCCGTCGGCCAACGTCGGCCTGGGCAAGGTGGCGGTGCGCGGCACCACGGCGTATGCGGCGATGCGCAAGCAGTTCGGCCTGCCCATCGGCAAGTTCGAAGGGGTGCAGGCGCCCCTGGCGCGCATGGCCGGGCATCTGTATGCCTGTGACGCGGTGCGCAAGGTCTCGGTGGCGTCCCTGGATGCTGGCGAGAAGCCGTCGGTGATCTCGGCCATCGCCAAGTACCACGTCACCGAGCGGGCCCGGGCCATCGTCAACGACGGCATGGACATCGTTGCCGGCAAGGGCATCTGCATGGGCCCCAACAACTTCCTGGCCCGGGCCTACCAGCAAAGCCCGATCGCTATCACCGTGGAAGGCGCGAACATCATGACCCGCTGCCTGATCATCTACGGTCAGGGGCTGATCCGTTGCCATCCCTACGTGTTCCGCGAAATGGAAGCGGCGCGGGACACCGGGCGCAAGGGCCTGGAAGAGTTCGACAGCGCGATGTTCGGTCATATCAGCTTTGTCTTCGCCAACACCGTGCGTGCCGCCGTGCATGCGCTGACCGGCGGCCGGCTGATCAAGGCCCCGGCCAATACCGACAAGGCCCTGGCCGGCTATTACCGGCAGATCCAGCGCCTGTCGGTGGTGCTGGCCCTGGCGTCGGACATTTCCATGGGCGTGCTGGGCGGTGCCCTCAAGCGCAAGGAAAGCATCACCGGGCGCCTGGGGGACATTCTGTCCCAGCTGTACATCCTGTCCTGCGTGTTGAAGCGTTTCGAGGACGACGGCCGGCCCCAGGCCGATCTGCCCCTGGTGCACTGGGCCGCTCAAGACTCCCTGCTGCGAGCCCATGAAGCCCTGGCCGAAGTGCTGGACAACTACCCGTCCAAGGCGGCTGCGCGGATCATTCGCGGCCTGAGCTTTCCCCTGGGCATTGCCCAGCGCAAACCCTCGGATCGCCTGCTGGCGCAAGTGGCCGAGCTGGTGCAGACCCCGGGCCCGACCCGCGACCGCCTGCTGGCCGACTCCTACATCCCGCAGCCGGACATCGACAAGCTGGCCTATGGCGAACTGGCGTTCCGCCTGCAGCCGCAGGTGGACCTGATCGAGGCGCGGCTCAAGCCGGCGATCAAGCAGGGCGTCCTGGCGCCGCTGCCGATCTCCCGCGAGGCCTTCGTGATCTGGCGGGTCAAGGCCCTGGAACTGCAACTGATCAGCGCGGACGAGGACGAGCTGCTGGGGCGCTACGTGGAATACGGCGATCACGCGATCCAGGTCGACGACTTCCCTCAGGACTTCGGTCTGCTGGAAGCCCTGCAGCAGCGTCAGGCGCACTTCGAGCAAGGCGCCAGGCCGGCCTCGCGCAAACGTACGGCCAGCAGCGAAGACGCGGTGGTCGCCAGCGATTCGGCCTATTGACCCTCTACTGGATTGGATCGGGATCTCTTTATGTCTGACGGTTATCTTTCGTTCGTCAATTCCGGGTGGGGCCGCTGGCTGGCCCAGCGTACCGGCCTGCCGCAACCGGTGCCGCTCCAGCGCCACCGCGAGGGGCAGGGCGGCAACCTGATCAACCCGGTGATCCTCGCCGCGGCGCCCGAAGGCCGCCTGCTGGGCGAGCTGCAACGGATCTTCGCCGCCACCGACACCGTGGCGGCCCAGGCCGCGAGTATCAATGCACCCTCGACGGTGAAGGTCCAGGGCCTAGTGTTCGACGCCAGCGGGCTGGCGGATATCGCCCAGCTCGATGAGCTGTACCGCTGCTTTCACGCCAATGTCCGGCGCCTGGGCGCCCATGCTCGGGTGCTGGTGCTTGGCACGCCGCCGGAACACTGCAAGGCGTTGGAGCAGGCGGTGGCGCAGCGGGCCTTGGAAGGTTTCGTGCGCTCCCTGGGCAAGGAACTGCGTCGGGCCATCACCGTCCAGTTGCTGTATGTCGAGCCCGGTGCCGAAGCCGAACTGGACAGCAGCCTGCGCTTCTTCCTGTCCCGGCGCTCGGCCTATGTCTCGGGCCAGGTGGTGCGCATCGGCGAGCCGGTGGACGTGCCCCGGCACATCGATTGGGAGCGGCCCTTGAGCGGACGGCGAGCCCTGGTCACCGGTGCCTGCCGCGGCATCGGCCTGGCGATTGCCAAGGTCCTGGCCCGGGACGGCGCCCAGGTGGTGTGCCTGGACATTCCCCAGGTCGAGGCCGAGTTGCAGCAGGCCGCAGCCGGCCTCAAGGGCGATGCCCTGGCCCTGGACATCACTGCCGCCGGGGTCGGGCAACGCTTGCTGGAGTTCGTCGGTGAGCACGGCGCGTTCGATATCGTCGTGCACAACGCCGGCATCACCCAGGACAAGACCCTGGCCAAGATGACCGAGGCGGCGTGGCGCAAGGTCATGGCGGTCAACCTGGAAGCGCCGCTGCTGCTCAGTCAGGCGTTGCTCGCGGGCCAGGGCCTGAACCCCGGTGGGCGGATCGTCTGTGTGTCGTCGATTTCCGGAATCGCCGGCAACCTCGGGCAAAGCAACTACGCCACCTCCAAGGCCGGGGTCATTGGCCTGGTGCAGAACCTGGCGCCCCTGGCGGCGCGCCAGCAGATCACCGTCAACGGCGTGGCCCCGGGGTTCATCGAAACCCAGATGACCGCGAAGATCCCGCTGCTGATCCGCGAGGCGGGACGGCGCATGAACTCCATGAACCAGGGCGGGCAGGCCGTGGACGTGGCGGAAACCATCGCCTGGCTGGCCCATCCGGGTTCCGGCGGGATCAATGGGCAGGTGGTCCGCGTCTGCGGGCAAAGCCTGCTGGGGGCCTGAGCCATGAATAGCGACAGCGCCATTCGCATCATCGAACCGCCACCGTCCCGGGGCCAACTGCTCTATGACGGCATCCGCAGCCTGCGCAAGCCCAAGCCGGACGCCGCGCCGGCGCTGCCCGCCGAGCGCCTGGTGCGTCCGGCGGTGGAGTTGCAGGCCGCCGGGATCGCCCGCTACGCCCAGGCCTGCAGCTTTCGCCGGGAACACGGGGTGCCGCTGGCATTTCCCCACACCCTGGCGTTTCCCTTGCACCTGTTGTTGCTGACCGACCGCAGGTTTCCCTATCCGGCCAGCGGCATGGTTCACCTGGCCAATCGCATTCGCCAGTACCAGAAGCTGGAGGAGGGCCAGGCCCTGCGCCTGGAAGTGTTCGCCGAACGCTGGCTGGCCCATCCCAAGGGCCAGGCGCTGTCTATCGCCACCCGGGCCCACAGCGGTGGCAGCCTGGTCTGGGAAAGCCACAGCCTGTACCTGCGCCGTGGCGTGCCCAGCCCCATCGGCGAGCCCTGGGAAGGCGCGCTGAAGCAGGATGAAGCGCCACTGATTCGCACCCAGCGCTGGAACCTGGGGGGCGACCTGGGACGGCGTTTCGCCCAGGTCAGCGGCGACTTCAACCCGATTCACACCTCCTGGCTCGGCGCCCGGCTGTTCGGTTTCCGCCGCCCCATCGCCCACGGCATGTGGACCCTGGGCCGGGCCCTGGCGGCCCAGCAACCGCCTCATGCGCTGGCGGCGGCGGAGCTGGACTGCGAGTTCAAGCTGCCGATCCTGCTGCCGGCGGCGGTGACCTTGTGGAACCGTCTGCCGGACGGTCCGCGCCATGAGTTCGAAGTGCGCAACAACGCGGGGGACAAGCCCCACATGCGCGGCCTATTTATCTGGGGAGCTGGGCAATGACTGAGTACAGTTTCAATCCGGCGCCGGTGCGCCGGGTGGCGATCATCGGCGGCAACCGGATTCCCTTCGCCCGCTCCAACACGGTCTATGCCAACGACAGCAACCAGGACCTGCTGGTGGCGGCGTTGCAGGGGCTGGTGGATCGCTACGGCCTGTCCGGCCAGCGCCTGGGGGAGTTCGCCGCGGGGGCGGTGATCAAGCATTCCCGGGATTTCAACCTGGCCCGGGAGAGCCTGCTGTCCACCACCCTGGCGCCCCAGACCCCGGCCTATGACGTGCAGCAGGCCTGTGGCACTGGGCTTGAGGCGGCGTTGCTGGTGGCCAACAAGATCGCCCTGGGACAGATCGAGGTGGGGATTGCCGGCGGTGCCGACACCACCTCCGACGCGCCGATCGGCATCAATGAAGGGCTGCGCCGGATCCTGCTCCAGGCCAACCGGGCCAAGGGCACCGGCAACAAGCTGCGCAGCCTGCTCAAGGTGCGCCCGGGGATGTTCTTCAAGCCGCTGCTGCCGCGCAACGGCGAGCCACGCACCGGGCTGTCCATGGGCGAGCACTGTGAAGAAATGGCCAAGCGCTGGCACATCAAGCGCCTGGCCCAGGATGAACTGGCGCTGGCCAGCCACCAGCAGTTGCATGCCGCCTATCAGCGCGGCTTCTTCGACGACCTGATCACCCCGTATCGCGGCCTGACCCGGGACAACAACCTGCGAGCCGATGCCAGCCTGGAGAAGCTCGCCGGCCTGGGCCCGGCCTATGACCGCCACAACGGCACCCTGACCGCCGGCAACTCGACCCCGCTCACCGACGGTGCCTCGGTGGTGCTGCTGGCCAGCGAAGACTGGGCCGCGGCCAACAACCTGCCGGTGCTGGCCTACCTGCGCACCGGGGAAACCGCCGCGGTGAATTTTGTCGACGGCAGCGAAGGGTTGCTGATGGCCCCGGCCTACGCTGTGCCGCGCATGCTGGCCCGGGAAGGGCTGGGCCTGGGGGATTTCGACTTCTACGAGATTCACGAAGCCTTCGCCGCTCAGGTGCTGTGCACCCTCAAGGCCTGGGAAGACGCCGATTACTGCCGGGAAAAACTCGGCCTCGAAGGGCCGCTGGGCAGCATCGAGCGCAGCAAGCTCAACGTCAACGGCGGCTCCCTGGGCTGTGGGCATCCGTTTGCCGCCACCGGCGGACGCTTGCTGGCGACCCTGGCCAAGGCGATCCACCAGCGTGGCTCCGGTCGGGGACTGATTTCCGTCTGTGCCGCGGGCGGGCTGGGTGTCACCGCCATCGTCGAAAAATAAAATAACAAGGAGACTGCCAATGAGTGTCGTGAGCCTGCAACCCGCCGAGCGTATCTGGCTGAACGCCTACCTGCCGGGGGTGCCCAGCGATATCGAAGCCGACATCGACCGCTACCCGTCACTGCGGGAAGTGTTCCTCGAACACGTGGACAAGTACCGCCACCGGGTGGCCTACGTCAGCATTGGCACCGAGATGGGCTACGACCTGTGGGAGAAGCGGGTGTTCGCCTTCGCCGCCTGGTTGCAATCCAAAGGGGTGAAGAAGGGCGACCGGGTGGCCCTGATGATGCCCAACTGCCTGCAATACCCGATCTGTCTGTTCGGCACCCTGCTGGTGGGGGCGGTGGTGGTCAACGTCAACCCGCTGTACACCGCCCATGAACTGCGGCACCTGCTCAAGGACAGTGGCGCCGAGACGGTGGTGATCTTCGAGAACTTCGCCCACACCCTGGAGCAGGCGATGCCGGGCAGCCGCCTGAAGAACATCGTGGTGGCCGCCATCGGCGACCTGCTGGGTACCTTCAAGGGCGCGGCGCTGAACTTCGCCCTGCGCCACGTGCAGAAGCAAGTGCCCAAGTTCAACCTGCCGGGCTCGATCCGCTTCCCGGCGATGATGAAACTGGCCAGTGTGCTGGAGCACCGGCCGGTGGAGCTCAAGCAGGATGACATCGCCTTCCTGCAATACACCGGCGGCACCACCGGCGATGCCAAGGGCGCGATGCTCAGCCACCGCAACATCCTCGCCAACCTGATGCAGGCCAAGGCCTGGGTCGGCGATCAATTGGACGAGAACCAGCAGGAAACCAACGTCACCCTGCTGCCGCTGTATCACGTGCTGTCGCTGACGGTGAACTGCCTGATGTTCATGTGCCTGGGCGGGCGCAACATCCTCATCGCCAACCCGCGGGACGTGAAGCGGGTGCAGATGATCCTGCGCAAGGAGAAGTTCAGCGGCATCGTCGGGGTCAACACCCTGTTCAACGGCCTGCTGGAAAACGAGGAGTTTCGCGGCCGGGACTTCTCCGACCTGAAACTGGCCATCGCCGGTGGCATGGCCACCCACACCGCCGTGGCCCGGCGCTGGAAGGAGGTCACCGGGGTGCCGATCATCGAAGGCTACGGCCTCACCGAGTGCTCGCCGGTGGTGAGCATCAGCCCGATCGACATCGCGCGCATGCGCGAGGGCGATTTCACCGGGACCATCGGCGTGCCGCTGCCGTCGACCTGGGTGCGCTTCGTGCGCGAGGACGGCGAGCTGGCAGAACTGGGCGAGGAGGGCGAGCTGCAGGTGCGCGGGCCCCAGGTGATGAAGGGCTACTGGCAGCGTCCGGAAGAAACCGCCAAGGTCCTGGACCGCCACGGCTGGCTGTCCACCGGGGATATCGGGGTGATGAACGAGCAGGGCTTCATCCGTCTGGTGGACCGCAAGAAGGACATGATCCTGGTCTCGGGTTTCAACGTGTACCCCAACGAGATCGAGGACGTGGTGGCCCTGCATCCGGGCGTCGCCGAGGTGGCGGCGATTGGCGTCGAGGATGGGGTGACCGGGGAGAAGGTGAAGATCTTCGTGGTGCGCAAGGACCCGAACCTGACCCAGGAGCAGTTGCTGGCCCACTGCCGCGAGTACCTGACCGGCTACAAGGTGCCGCGCTACGTCGAGTTCCGTACCGAAGAGTTGCCCAAGACCACCGTCGGCAAGGTCCTGCGCCGCGCCCTGCGTTAGTTTCGAGGGCGTCCGAGGTTCTTCTGAAGATCGTCAAGCAAGGCCCTGCGGGCCTTTTCGCAGCCTCGCCGGGGCTCGGCAGCGGCTACCTCCACGGCGATCACTGTAGCCGCTGCCGAAGGCTGCGAACGGCCCGCAGGGACGCAAGTGTCCCGAGGGCGCTAGAGGTTCTTCGGGTGATAGCCGGGCAAGCCTGAACCTACAAGGCGTTGGGCAGGCGGACCTGGCCCGGCTGCAGGCCGAACACTTCCACGCCCTCCGGGGTCGATTGGCCCACGCTCACCGGTACCCGCCGGCCTGGTTGATCGGCCGTTGCCCGGTATTCCACGCTCATGCCGTCGGCCTCGCGCTGGATCGCCGCTGGCGGCAGCACTATGGCCTGATCGTTGCGGTAGGTAATGATGCTCAATCGCGCGCTCATGCCCAGGCGGACGCGCTGCTGTTGTTCGCGGGTCAGCTTGGGCACCGACAGGGTCACCGGGAACTGCGCGCTGGCACCGCTGGCGTCCCCCGGCAGCGCCAGACTGCTGACGATGTCCACCTGGCCCTGGAGGCGCTCGCCGTCAAAGCCGTCACCGAGAATTTCCACGCTCTGGCCCTGGCGCAGCTGGTTGATGTCCAACTCCGACACCTTGCTGACGATCTTCAGTTGCTCGATGTTGGCCAGGCCGAACAGGGCCTGGCCCTGGCCGACCTTGCTGCCGGTCTGCACCGGCCCCGAGGCCGCCGCCGACGCGATGGGCGTCAGGTTGAGCCCCGGCGCCGGGACCACGATTCCGGCAAAGGGGGCGACCACGTCCTTGCCCGCCAGCAGCGCGCGCAGGGCTTCGTACTTGACCGTGGCATTGGTCAGTTCCATCTCGGCAATCTGGCGGAATTCACCCTTGCCCTGGTCCAGCGCCTGTTGCAGTTCACCCTGGGCCGCCGTCAGGTCCAGGCGCTGGCTCTGCAGCAGTTGCTTGAGATCGTCCAGTTCGTTGCGGGGAATGATGCCCCGGGCAAACAGGCTCTGGCTTTCACTGAGCTTGCGTTCGGAATTGCTCACCGCCATCTGCGAGGCGCGCAAGGTGCGCCGGGCCCGGGTCACCAGGGCGCTGCTGTCCCAGTTCTGCAGTTCCTGAACGCTGCGCCGGGCCTTGAGCTGGGCTGACAAGGCTTCGCGCACCTGGATCTCGATCAGGCTGGGGTCCATCTTCAGCAGCGTTTGACCGGCCTCCACCCGCTGGCCCTGTTCCACCAGACTGGCCAGAACGTTGCCGTCGAACGGCGCCGTCAGGCTGATGGTGCGCTGGGGCTCGATCTTGCCCACCAGGCCGATCTGATGAATCAGCGGCGTAGTGCTGACCTCGATCCAGCGACCCTGTTGCAGCGCCGGATCGTCCACGGCGCGGTAGTGGGTGAGGGCGACGCCGGCCACGGCCAGCACGATCAGGGCGGTGCCGCCGAGGAGGCCGCGCTTGCGCCAGTTTTTCTGCTCAGAAGTCGTTGAGCGCAATGTCCCAGGTCTCCAAGGTCGTGCCCAGGGTCAGATCCAGCTGGGTCTGGGCGTTGAGGTAGGCAATCAGTGCATTGAGGCGGGCGTTTTCACTGGTGCGCAAATCGCTTTCGTAACTCAGCACCTGGAAGTTGCTGGAGCGCCCGGCGCTGAGTTTTTCCCGTTCGATATCCAGCTTGCGCCTGGACAGTTCCACGGCGCGCTGGGCGATCTCGTACTGGCGCCAGCGGGTGCCCAGGTCGCGCACCACGTCACTGACGCTGCGCTCCAGGGCCTGGCGGGCATCGGCCAGCACCAGGGCCTGGTTTTCCACGTCGACCCGGGCATGCACCTCGGCCTGACGGGTACTCAAGTCGCCGATGGGAATCTGCACCTGCACGCCGGCATAGCTGTCCCAGGTCCGTCCCGCGCCGTTGCCGCCGTCGTTGTCGTAACGGTTGCGCACCTGATTGGCGCCGGCCACCAGGGACACATCCCAGCGGCTCTGGTCCTTGGCGATGATCAGGTTGAGGTCGGCC
Source organism: Pseudomonas sp. Os17 (assembly GCF_001547895.1). Classification (NCBI taxonomy): domain Bacteria; kingdom Pseudomonadati; phylum Pseudomonadota; class Gammaproteobacteria; order Pseudomonadales; family Pseudomonadaceae; genus Pseudomonas; species Pseudomonas sp. Os17. Next base: position 3,204,777 of record NZ_AP014627.1, read on the forward strand.
TGCTGGCTGCCCAGCAATGTCGCCAGGTAGGTGGGTTGCTGGATCTGCGCCAGGCGCAGGGCGTCCTGCTGGTCGATGCTGACTTTCGCCGCTTGCAGGCCGTCGCTGGCGCGGATCCGGGTCGACAGGTCCAGGGCCAGCAGGCGCAGCAGCGACAGGCGGTTGATGTCCACCTGATTGCGCGCCTCTTCCACCCCCAGCTCCTGGCTGGCGATGTCGGCTTCGGTCTGCACGATCTCGAACTCGGCCATGCGCCCGGCGGCGATCAGCGCCTTGTTCACCTGGAGCAGGGCATTGGCGCGCTTGAGGGCGTCCTCGACGATCGCCAGCTGTTCCTGGGCCCGCAGCAGTTCGCGGTAGGCGCCGATGATGTCGCTGATGGTCTGCGCCACGTTGGCCTTGAGGTTGAGGCGGTAGGCCTGTTCGTTGATCCGCGCCAGGCGCAGCGGCGCGGTGGTCACGTCCCAGCCGGCGCCCTTGAGCAGCGGCTGGATGATCGACAGGTCCAGGCCGTCGCGGCGGTAGTAGCCGGCCCGGTTGGCCTGGCTCAGTTCCTGGTGCCAGGCCATGTTCAGGCGTGTGCCGTATTCCCCCAGCAGGCTGGAGCTGGGATTGAGGGTGGTGTTGCGCACTCCGTCGTTGCTGCCCTTGTTGGCCCGGTAGGTGCCGCTGAGCAGCAGCTTGGGGTTGAAGGTGTCCTCCGACACCCGCAGGTCGAACTTCTGTGCCACCCGCTGCAGGTAGGCGCTGCGGATGCCACGGTTGTTGCGCAGGCCCAGGTAGACCGCATCGGCCAGGGTCAGCTCGGTCTGCTGCTGGCTCAGCAGCACGCTGCGTTCGTAGGCGCTGCGCAGGGTCGGGGCCGACGCCTGGCGGGCCACGTCCATGTCCCGGGAACCGGCCTGGCCCAGGGGGCTGAGCAGGCACAGCAGCAAGAGCGCGGCGCGTTGGCGATCATTCATCCCGCAGCGCCTCCACCGGTTGCAGGCGCGAGGCCGAGACGGCCGGGTACAGGCCGAAGAACAGCCCGATCAGCAGGGTGCTGCCGATCCCCAGTGGCAGGGAGGTGCCGGCCAGGGAAAACTGCCAGCCGGAGAGGCGGGCATAGAGGTAGGCGGCGCTCATGCCCAGCACCGCACCGGACAGTGCGCCCACGGCGGTCAGGGTCACCGCTTCGAGCAGGAACAGGTTGCGGATGTCCCGGCGCCGCGCGCCCAGGGCCATGCGGATGCCGATCTCCCGGCGCCGCTCCGAGACGTTCATCAGCATCACGTTCATCACCCCGACGCCACCGCCCACCAGGGAGATGCCCCCCAGGGCCATCAGCAGGTAGCCGAAGGTGCGGCTTTGCCGGGTCATGCCGTCGATGATCTTCTGTGGCACCTGCACCTCGACGCTGCGCCCGGGCAGGTGCTGCTTCAAGGTGTCGCCCAGGGCCGCGGCCAGCCGGTTCATGTCCTGGGCCGGTGCCGCGCGGGCGATCAGGTTGCTGATCTGCGGGCTTGAGGAAATCCGCCGCATGCCTTCCAGGGGGATGAACAGGGATTCGTTGGTCTGCACCGGGATCAGCACCGCCGCCGGTTGCCTGGCGAGGATGCCGATCACCTGGAACAGGTAGTCGTTGATGCGAATCCGCTCCCCCAGGCGCAGCGGGTCGTGGGGCGTGCTCAGGGCTTCGGCGACCTGGGCGCCGACCACCGCGTAGGTTTGCCCGCTGTCGAACGCCGAGAGAAAGCGCCCTTGCTGCACCTGCAGGCGCATGGCACTGGCCAGGGACGGGGTGCTACCCACCAGGTTGGCGTTGCTGGAGCGTCCGCGGTACACCACCGGCCCGCTGAACAGCGCCACCGGGGCGATGTCCAGCAACTGCGGCAGGGCCTGGTGCAGGGCCGCCAGGTCGAGGAGCGGCGGCATGGGCGCGCGGCTGGCCGAGGAATCGGGAAATTGCACCGCCAGGGTGTCGGTGCCCATGTCCTGGAAGATCGCCGCGGCGTCCTGGGCGGCGTTATGGCCGATGTTGATCAGGGCTACCACCGATGAGCTGCCGATGACGATGCCCAGCAGGGCCAGGATCGAACGCTTGCCCAGGGTGCGCAGGCTGACGAAGGCTTCGTGCAGCAGCTGGCTGGCGCTCTGCTCGACCTTGAGGCTCATGCCGGGCAGACCTCCTGGACCACGCCGTTGGTCACGCGGATCTGCCGCTCCAGCCGCTGGGCGATGCCCGGGTCGTGGGTGACGATGATCAGGGTCACCTGGCGTTCGCGGTTCAGCGCCAGCAGCAGGTCCATGATGTCCCGGGCGGTGTGGCTGTCGAGGTTGCCGGTGGGTTCGTCGGCGAGAATCACCGATGGCTCGCCCACCAGGGCCCGGGCGATCGCCACGCGCTGGCGCTGGCCGCCGGAGAGGTCGGCGGGGCGGTGCTGAGCCCGTTGCCCCAGGCCCACCTGATCGAGCATGTGCTGGGCACGTTCCAGGGATTCACGCCGGGCCACGCCGCGGTAGCTCAGGGGCAGGGCGACGTTGTCCAGGGCGCTGAGGCGCGGCAGCAGGTTGAAGCTCTGGAACACGAAGCCGATCTGCCGGTTGCGGATGGCCGCCAGTTGGTCGGGGCTGGCGCGGAAGATATCGTGGCCGGCGAAGCGGTACTCGCCGCTGTCGGGCAGGTCCAGCAGGCCGAGGATATTGAGCAGGGTGCTTTTGCCGGAACCCGAGGCACCGAGGATGGCGCAGCTCTCGCCGGAGTCGATGGACAGGGAGACGTTCTTGAGAATGTGGAGCGGTTGCTCCGCCAGCCGATAGCTCTTGCCTATGCCTTGCAGGGAGATAAAACCTGAGTCGATTATCGTCGCTGTCATCGCTTACCGCGCCGGCTGGCTCGACTGCTTGCTTGAATATCCACGGTGCGCAGGCGTCGCGTTGCGCGGGGTCCAGGGGCAAGGCCAAGCTCTGGTTTTTATTTATTGTTTTAAAAAATTGTTTGAATAGTAACTGCGTTCATCCTGGTGCGCCAGCCGTCTGAACCGGCTAATTGGGGGCTTTTCGAGGTTTTTTCGCGGCGACTGAAACACGGGGACCCGTGGGTCATAAAAGGTTCTTGCAGGCCGGCGTGCGTCCTTGGGGCGCTTGCTTTTAGGGCTTCTCGCGGGTATAAAAAATCAAATTTTTTTTTAAAACACTGTTCGAACGGTCAGTTTTTTCACCCAGCAAAGGTTAGTCCTCCATGGTCGCCAAGAAACTCAGTGCCCCCAATGTCACCAAGACCCGACTGCTGGAAGCGACCGAGGCATTGTTCATCAAGTACGGCTACGACGCCGTGCTGCTGCGTCAGATCACCGAGCGCGCCAAGGTCAACCTGGCGGCGGTGAACTACCACTTCGGCGACAAGGATTCGTTGATGAAGGCCCTGCTGATGCAACGCCTGGGGCCGCTCAACGATCAACGTCTGGAACTCTTGGCCAAGTGCGAAGAGCAGGCCGACGGACCGCTGGATTGCGAGACCCTGCTGGGGGTGCTTTTCGCTCCCGCCATGGGCCTGGAGCGCAGTGATGAAAGCGGTGGCCTGGAAGGCCGGTCGTTCATTCGTTTCCTCGGCCGGGTGTACAGCGATACCTCGCCATTCATTCAGGAATACCTCAAGGAACACTATCAACCGGTGTTCGAGCGCTTCTTCAAGGCCTTTGCCCTGGCGCTACCGGACCTGCCGCGCAACGAACTGGGGGTGCGTCTGCAGTTCGCCCTCAAGGCGATTTCCGGGGTCATGGCCGGCACCGAACTGCGCCTGCTGATGCAGGCCATGAGCCTGGGGCGTCCGGCCACCGATGCCGAAGTCATGGCCAAGCTGATCAGCCTGGTGTCGGCAGCGATTCGCGCCCCCATGCAAGATCCCGATTCCGAGCAGGCCCTGGAAAAGGTCTTGAACACCCAGCGCCTGATTCGTCAGCACAGCCAGTCCCTGGCCGGCATGATTCCCGCCTGAGCGGACGCCACGCCTGCCCGCACCTCAGGGTGTCGGCAGGCGTGGCACCCTCATTCAAACCATCAATATTGCTCAAGGCTGCGGCCACCATCTGCTAGGTTCTGCTCCTCGCATCTGCCCTGGAGCGCCCGGCATGCCTGCCTATCAACAGCATCTTCTGGCCGTCAACGGAATCGAACTCAGTGTCCAGGTCGCCGGACCGGAGCACGGAGTCCCGGTGTGGCTGCTGCATGGTTTTCCCGAGTGCTGGCACTCCTGGCGCCATCAGGTGCCGGCCCTGGTGCGCGGCGGGTTTCGCGTGTTCGTGCCGGAGATGCGCGGTTACGGCCGCAGTTCGGCTCCGGAAGCGGTGGAGGCCTACGATCTTCTGACCCTGTGCGCGGACATCCAGCAGGCCATGGATGCCTTTGGTCATCAGCGGGTGTGCATGGTCGGCCACGACTGGGGCGCCCCGGTCGCCTGGCACCTGGCATTGCTGGAGCCGCGGCGGGTGGCGGCGCTGGCGACCCTTTCCGTGCCCTTTGCCGGGCGTCCGAAACGGCCGGCCAGCGAGATCATGCGCGAGGTGCATGGCGGGCATTTCAACTACATCCTCTACTTTCAGCAGCCCGGGGTGGCCGAGGCGGAACTGGACGCCGATATCGACGCCAGCCTGCGGCTGTTCATGGGCAATGTGCAGGCCTTGCTCGAGCCCAAACCGGCCGATTCCCGGCTGTTCGACGGGGTGAGGGTGCCACGAGAATTGCCGCCGTGGTGCAGCGAGGAGGACTTCCAGGCCTATCGCCAGACCTTTGCCGGGCGCGGCTTTCGCGGTGCCCTGAACTGGTACCGCAACTTCGAGCGCACCTGGCAGCGCACCGAGTTCCTGGCCCAGGCCCGGGTGCAGCAGCCGACCCTGTTCCTGCTGGGCGACCGTGATCCGGTGGGCGTGCTCGAAGCCCATACCCTCAAGCGCATGCCCGGTCAGGTGGCCGACCTGGAACAGCACCTGCTGACGGACTGCGGACACTGGATCCAGAATGAGCAGCCGCAGCGGGTCAATGCCCTGTTGCTGGATTTTCTGCAGCGACGGTTCACCTAGAGCACCCGCCGGTTCCTCGGACGCTGGCTTGCCAGCGAAGGCCTCGGCAGGGGCGGCGCAAGGCGGCGATCCCTGTTCGGCAAGCCGGCTCCCACGGCGGCGGATGCGGCCGGCGAAGGAGGTCGCTCAACCGAGCATTTCGCGCATCCGGTGCCAGAGCATGCCCAGGGCCAGCAGCGGTGCGCGTAGCGCAGGACCACCGGGAAAGGTCATGTGCGGCACGCCGCTGAACACGTCCAGGCCCTGGCTGTGGCCGGCCTCGATCGCCTCGGCCAGCAGCCGGGCGGTCCAGTGGGTGACGTTCAGGCCATGCCCGGAATACCCCTGGGCGTAATACACGTTGGGGTACTGGCGCAGACGTCCGACCTGGGGGAAGCGGTTGGCGGTGATACCGATCTTGCCGCCCCACTGGAAGTCGATGGCCACATCCTGCAACTGCGGGAACACCTTGAGCAGCTTCGGCCGCATGTAGCCGGCGATGTCCGCCGGGTCGCGTCCCGAATAGTGGCAGGCACCGCCAAACAGCAGGCGCCGGTCGGCGGTCAGCCGGTAGTAGTCCAGGCCGACCTTCTGGTCGCACAGCGCCAGGTTCTGCGGGATCAGCGCGCGGGCGCGCTCTTCGCTCAGGGGCTCGGTGGTGATGATGTAGCTGCCGGCCGGCAGCACCTTGCCACTGAGCCGCGGCTCCAGATCCTCCAGGTGGGCATTGCAGGCCAGCACCAGGTGCCCGGCGCTGACCGTGCCCGTCGCGCAGCGCACGGTGACGCTGTCGCCGTGGGTCAACTCCAGCACTGGGCTCTGCTCGAACACCCGTACCCCCAGCGACGCCGCAACCCGCGCTTCCCCCAGCACCAGCTTGAGGGGATGCAGATGCCCCGAGCCCAGGTCCACCAGGCCCCCGGCATACACCGAGGAGGCCACCACCTGCGCCATGTCCTGGGGCCCCACCAGGCGGGTCGGGTGGCGATAGCCCAGGCTCGCCAGGTGATCCTGTTCAGCCTGGAACGCCGCGAACTGGGCCCGGGTATTGGCCAGTTCGCAGAAACCCCAGCGCAGGTCGCAATCGATGCCGTGCGTGGCGATGCGCTGGCGCACCAGTTCCACCGAGTCGATCCCGGCGCGCTCAAGGTATTTCACCCCATCCTGGCCGACGTAGCGGGCAAAGCCGCTGACGTCATGGCCAATGCCGCGAATCAGCTGGCCGCCGTTGCGCCCGCTGGCGCCCCAGCCGATGCGCCGGGCTTCCAGGAGAATCACCGACAGCCCGCGCTGGGCCAGTTCGATGGCGGCGTTGACCCCGGTGAAACCACCGCCGATGACACACACATCGGCCTGCAGGTCGCCACTGAGGGCCGGGTAGCCGGGCAGGGGCCCGGCGGAGGCGGCGTAGTAGGAGCGGGCATGCTCGCTGGCGCTGCCCGAGTGTCGTGGCTGATTCATTTGTTGGACTTCACTTTGCTCCAGGAACGGGTCATCAAGCGCATGATGGCCGGCGACTGGGTACTGGAGATGTACAGCTTGTCGAGTACGGCCTGCGGCGGATACACCTCGGGGTTGTTCACCAGCTCAGCGTCCATGTACGGCTGTGAACCCGGGTTGGGGTTGGCGTAGCCGACGTAGGCGCTGACCTTGGCGATCACCTGCGGGTCCAGCAGGTAGTTGATGAAGGCGTGGGCTTCCTTGACGTTGCCGGCATCGGCGGGAATCGCCAGCAGGTCGAACCACAGGTTGCTGCCTTCCTTGGGAATCGAGTAGGCGATGTTCACCCCGTTCTTGGCTTCCTTGGCCCGGTTGGCGGCCTGGAACACGTCCCCGGAGTAGCCGAAGGCGATGCAGATATCACCGTTGGCCAGGTCCGAGACGTACTTGGAGGAGTGGAAGTAGGTGATGTACGGGCGCAGGGTCAGCAGCTTGGCCTCGGCCTTCTGGTAGTCCTCGGGGTTTTCGCTGCGCGGGTCCAGGCCCAGGTAGTTGAGCACCGCCGGGAACACTTCATCCGGCGAGTCCATCATCGACACTCCGCATTGCTGGAGCTTCTTCAGGTTTTCTGGCTCCAGCAGCACCGCCCAGGAGTCGATGTGGTCGATGCCCAGCACCTGCTTGACCTTGTCGACGTTGTAGCCGATGCCGTTGGTGCCCCACAGGTAGGGCACCGAATACTGGTTGCCGGGGTCGTTCTGCTCCAGCAGGGCTAGCAGCTTGGGGTCCAGGTTCTGCCAGTTGGGCAACTGCGAGCGGTCCAGCTTGAGGAACGCGCCGGCCTTCACCTGCCGCGCCAGGAAATGGTTGGAGGGCACCACCACGTCGTAGCCGGTGCGCCCGGCCAGCAACTTGCCCTCCAGGGTTTCGTTGGAGTCGAAGACGTCGTAGATCACCTTGACCCCGGTCTTGCCCTGGAAGTCGGCGAGGGTGGTCTGGCCGATGTAGTCGGTCCAGTTGTACACGCTGACACTGGGTTGTGCCTGGACGGCGGCGCTCATCAAGGCCGCCAGTGCTGCCGGGATCACTGCTTGCAAAAGACGCATATCGACACCTCTTCGGGTTGTTTTTATGGGTTGCAGACGCTGGAGAATCAGACGCTGAGCAGCAGGAACTCGCGTTCCCAGGAGCTGATCACGCGCTTGAAGTTCTCGTGTTCGGCGCGCTTGACCGCGACGTAGCCACGGACGAACTTGCGCCCCAGGTACTGCTCGATGGTCGGGCAGTCCTCCATGTGCGCCAGGGCGTCCTCGATGGTGATCGGCAGGCGCAGGTTGCGGCGTTCATAGGCCCGGCCTTCCACCGGGGCACTGGGTTCGATGCCTTCGACCATGCCCAGGTAGCCGCACAGCAGGCTGGCGGCGATCGCCAGGTAGGGGTTGGCGTCGGCGCCGGGCAGGCGGTTTTCCACGCGCATGGCTTCCGGGCTGGCGGTCGGCACCCGCAGGCCGACGGTGCGGTTTTCCTCGCCCCATTCGACGTTCACCGGGGCCGAGGTGTCCGGCAGGAAGCGGCGGAACGAGTTGACGTTGGGGGCGAACATCGGCAGCACCTTGGGGATGTACTTCTGCAGGCCGCCGATGTGGTGCAGGAACAGCTGGCTCTTCTGGCCGTCGGCATCGACGAAGATCGGCTTGCCGGTGGCGATGTCCACCACGCTCTGGTGCAGGTGCATGGCGCTGCCGGGTTCGTCGGCCACCGGCTTGGCCATGAAGGTGGCGGTGACGTTGTGCTTGAGCGCCGCCTCGCGCAGGGTGCGCTTGAACACGGTGATCTGGTCCGCCAGGTCCAGGGCGTCGCCGTGGCGGAAGTTGATTTCCATCTGCGCCGGGCCGTCTTCGTGGATCAGCGTGTCCAGGTCCAGGCCCTGGGCTTCGCACCAGTCATAGACGTCTTCGAACAGCGGATCGAACTCGTTGGCGGCGTCGATGGAGAACGACTGGCGGCCGCTTTCCGCGCGACCGGAACGGCCCAGCGGGGCCTTGAGCGGCAGGTCCGGGTCTTCGCAGCGCTGGGTCAGGTAGAACTCCATTTCCGGGGCGACGATCGGCTGCCAGCCCTTGTCGGTGTACAGCTGCAGAACCTTTTTCAGCACGTTGCGCGGCGACAGCTCGATGGGGTTGCCGAACTTGTCGAAGGTGTCGTGGATGACGATGGCGGTGGGTTCGATGGCCCAGGGCACCAGGTAGATCGATGACGAGTCGGGGCGGCAGACCATGTCGATGTCCGCCGGGTCCAGCAGTTCGTAGTACAGGTCGTCGTCGACAAAATCCCCGGTTACCGTTTGCAGCAGGACACTTTCCGGCAGGCGCATGCCGCGCTCGTGCAGGAACTTGTTGGTGGGCGCGATCTTGCCGCGGGCAATGCCGGTCAGGTCGCTGACCACGCATTCGACTTCGGTAATCTTGTGATCTTTCAGCCAGGAGGACAGCTGATCGAAAGGGGCGTTCATAAAGACCTCGATGATTGTTCTTGTCTGCTCCGAGGTGAGCGGGAGTATCCCGGCAAGGCTTCCCCTGCGGCGCATTGGCGACTATCTTGGGCGAGCCTTGTTGTTCCATCTATCCACTTTAAGCAGCACCAAAGCGCACCAAAAGAGTGCGCAAGGTCCCCCGATGACAGCGTCCAATCCGCTTCAGGTTCAAGCGTTCAACACCTTCGATGTCGCCGATCAGATCCGTGCCACCCCGGGTTGGGTCCAGCATTACCAGCAGATGTCCCCCGGGCATTTCAACGGTCTGGTGCGCTACCTCGACCTGCAGGGCGTAGAGATCTACGAGGAGTGCATGAACACCCGGGTCGAGCAGAATTTCAGCGCTCCGCAAGGCGCCCTGGCGTTCTGTTTCGACCGCAGCGACAACGCCCTGTACCTGCTCAATGGCGAGAGCCGCAATATCTGGATCACCCCGGAGAACTACCAGGAAGTGGCGGTGGTGTTCGGCCCCGAGTTCGTCCAGGGCCAGGGCCTGGGGCTGGAGCGCCTCGACGGCCTGTTCATGGCGCCGCTGGGCAGCCAGCAGAACGCGCTGTTTTGCCGCTGGCTGAGCGCCACCTTGACCCGCCTGTCCCAGACCCTCGATCCCCCCAGCCGCGAGGCCTTGACCCAGCAACTGCTGGACGACTGCCTGTACATCCTCGACAACGCCTGCGTGCGCCTGGATCCGGGTGGCCTGCAACGGCGCAGCGAAGAGCGGGTGATCATGCAGCGGGTGGCGCAATGGGCGGCCGACGTCCCTGAGGAAACCCTCAATCTGCTGGAGCTGTCCCAGGTGGCCGGGGTCTCCCTGCGTCAGTTGCAGAGCGCGTTCAAGGCCTTTGCCGGGATGGCGCCGAGCCAGTGGCTGCGCTTGCGCCGGCTCAACAGCGCGCACCGCGAACTGCTCAGCCGCGGGCCCAGCGAGACCACCGTGGCCGAGGTGGCGATGCACTGGTCGTTCTGGCACTTGGGACGCTTCTCCAGCAGCTATCGAGCGCTGTTCAAGGAGTTGCCCAGCCAGACCCTGAAACGTCGCCCGAGCTGATCGGCAGCACTGGCCGCAGAAACTGGTTTGCCAGCGAAGAGGCCCGCAAACCCCGCATCACTCTCAGCCTTCGTCGGCAAGCCGGCTCCTGCAAGGCGCTGGGCGGCCGATTCGCGAAAGCGCCGGCAGCGCTCTATTCTCGGTGTGGGCTGTCTTCCTGGGGCGTGCAATGCTTGAAACCATCGACCTGACCAACGCCGCCGCGGCCCTGGGGATCGGCATGCTGGTGGGCCTGGAGCGTGAGCGGCGCAAAGGGCAGGGGCCTCAGCGTGGCAGCGCCGGGTTGCGTACCTTCGCCATCACCGCGCTGTTGGGGTTCATCGGCCAGCGAGTCGGCGGTCCGCTGTTGTTGGCCTCGCTGGCCATTGCTGTGGCCGGGTTGGTGACGGTGGCCTATTGGCGCAACGAGCAAGAGGACCCGGGGGTCACCAGCGAAGTGGCGCTGCTGGCGGTGCTGATCCTCGGGGCCTTGTGTGGCACGGCCCCCGAGCTGGCGCTGGCCATCGCCGTGGTCATGACCGCCTTGCTGGCCTATCGACAGACACTCCATCACTTTGTGCGCAGTCAGTTGAGCGACCGGGAAATCGCCGACGGCCTGACGCTGCTGGTGGCGGCGCTGGTGATCCTGCCCCTGGCGCCGGATCGTTTCATCGGCCCCTATGAGGCGTTCAACCTGCGCACCATCGGCACCCTGACCGTGTTGCTGATGGCGGTAGGGGCCCTGGGCCACGTCGCGGTGCGGACCCTGGGCGCCCATTACGGTTATGCCCTCAGCGCCGTGGCGTCGGGATTCGTTTCCAGCACCTTGACCATCGCCTCCATGGGCCAGCGGGTCGCCAAGGCGCCCGGGCAGGTCAGGGTTCTGGCCGCCGCGGCGCTGCTGTCCAACCTGGCCACGGTGACCCAGATCGCTCTGATCCTGGTAACGGTCGACAGCGCACTGCTGCAAACCATGTGGCTGCCCCTGGTGCTGGGGGGGCTCTGCACCGCGCTGTATGCCGCTTGCCTGGTGTTTCCACGCAGCCAGCCCAGCAGCGTCGAACCGGTCAGCGACAAGGGCGCGTTCAATCCCAAGCTGGCCTTGATCGTGGCCCTGACCATGAGCGCCATTACCTTCGCCTGTTCGCTGATGCTCAATTACTTCGGTCAGTTGGGCCTGATGTTGAGCGCCTTGATCAGCGGCTTTGCCGATGCCCATGCGTCCACGGCGTCCATTGCTTCGCTGGTCAAGTCCGGGCAACTGCCCGGCAGCGCCATCGGCAGCGCGGTGATGCTGGCGGTCAGCAGCAACTCCCTGAGCAAGTGCATGCTGGCGGCCCTCAGCGGTGGATGGCGCTTTGCGCTGTACGTCGTGCCCGGGCAGGCACTGCTGACCCTGGCTATGTGGGTCGGTGTCTGGCTGCAATAAGCGGCTGCCAGGTCGAAAAAAAGCCGCGACGCCTGATAAAGATCAACTCGTGCCTGGCCATTGCGCTCAGTCTTGAATGACCCCCTAGCGGTTTCTTCAAGCTCCAGTGCCGAGGTGAACCATGTCGCAAACCCCGCGTTTACTCTTGATCGCGCCCCAGCAGATGCAGCGCACGCCGGCGTTCGAACGCACGGAGCAACTGGCCCTGGCCATGCAATTGCCGGTGCATATCGTCGCCCTGGATCATCTGCAGGCCCTGACGCTGGCCGGGCTGTTCGAGAGCCGTGAGGCCGAGCAGTTGCAGGCGGCCTACCTGGAACAGCACGGGCAATGGCTGGAGCTGCAGGCGCAAGGCATGCGCGAGCGTGGCCTGGCGGTGACCTGCGAAGCGCGCTGGGCCAGCCAGCCGTATCAGGAGATCCAGCTGTTCGCCAACGAGATGCCCCTGGCCCTGATCATCAAGGACGCCCATGCCGAGTCGGCGATGCGGCGGATCTTCTATACCCCGCTGGACTGGCAGTTGCTGCGTGATTGCGCGCTGCCGGTGCATCTGGTGACCGAGGCCCGGCACCCACGGCCACGCCGGGTGCTGGCCATCATCGATGTACTGCGCAGCGAAGTGCAGGACTTGCAGTTCAACGATCAGATCATCGACGCCGCGGTGAAGCTGGCCGAGCAGTGCGACGCCGAGCTGGACCTGTTGCATGTGTATGACTGGGTGGCGGTCTACGCCAAGGACGCCGGGGTCGGCGCGCTGTCCCTGGCCAGCGGCTTGTACGAAGCCCTGGGGGAGGCGCAACGCGACGTGTATCGCGCCGTGGCGGAGCGCCACGGCGTGCCCCCGCAACGCAGCCACTTCATCGAGGGCATGCCGCTGCAGCAAATCTGCCGTTTCGCCGAGGAGCACCAGAGCGACGTGATCGTCATGGGCACCACCCAGCACCGCGGCCTGCACAAGCGCCTGGGCAGCACCGCCGAACATCTGCTGTTGCAGGCACCCTGCAGTATCTGGGCGGTCAAGCCGCCGCGTGACCCCTTGTCATGAACCGCACCAGGCCACGCCGGTGCCGCACCGGCGTGGCACCGGCGTGGCACCGCCGATCACAGGAGCAAACGATGCACCACCTGATGGGCGTCGTCCGGGTCGGTGTGGGTGGTGAAACCCAGGTGCGCGGCCAGCTTGCGCATGGCCTGGTTGTTCACGCTGTCCACCGAATACATCTGCACAAACCCATGCTGGCGGGCGGCGCGGATCAGATGGGTCATCAGCAATGACCCCAGACCCAGATGCTGCCATTGATCGGCCACGGTGACGGCGCACTCGCATTCATCGTGGGACGTGGCGGCATAGCGGCTGACACCGATCTCGATCAACTGGCCCTGTTCATGCACCAGGGCGATGTAGGCCAGACGCTGCTTGCCGTCGACGTCCATCAACTGCTCGAGCATGGCGGCGTCGGGCTCCTTGATCTGCGCCAGAAAGCGCATGTGTCGCGATTGCGGGGACAGGCGCTTGATGAAGTTGTACTCGCGCTCGCGGTCTTTCTCGGCCAAGGGCCGTATCAGCACATGGCGGCCGTCATTAAGCGCCTCGATCCAGTGCAGGCCGGTCACGGTGCCGTAGGCAGCGGCGGCCTGATCGTTGTGTTCCTTGATGCTGAACATGGGGCGATCCTCTGGGGACGATGAAGGTGGGCCCGCGACCCGCGGCCGCGTGCTGACTATCCTTTACCCCTGTTGCCCGGGGCAGGATCTGATCTGGATCAGATGCGGCCCACCGCCGCGGATATTGACTGTCGGCGCGGGCTTAACCCGAGGCTTTGTGACTTTTGTCAAATCGGCGGCCCGAGCGGCGCGCATCATCGGCGCATCGGCTCGGGACTCCCGGGCCGTTGTCCAGTGCGCCGCCCGGGAGGTGCCCATGTCCACACTGCAACGCGTGTTGTTGATCGCCCCCACGGCGCTGTCTCGTACGCCGGCTTTCGACCGGGCCAGTGCCCTGGCCCGGGCCATGGGCGCCAGCCTGCACATCGTCGCCTTCGATTTCATCGAAGTGCTGGAGGTCGCCGGGCTGTTCGATCACCAGGCCATGGCCCAGGCCCGGGAAGGCTACCTGCAGGTGCATCGGCAGTGGCTGGAGCAACAGGCTCGCTTCGAACGGGCCAATGGCCTGCGGGTGACCGCCGAAGTGCTGTGGGCCAAGGCCCGGCTGCAGGACATCCTCGACTATGTGACCGACTACCACCCGGACCTGGTGATCAAGGACGCCCAGCCAGTACCGGCCCTGCGGCGCATTTTCTACAAGCCCCTGGACTGGTTGCTGCTGCGCGACCTGCGCCAGCCGCTGCACCTGGTGACCGACAGCCGCCATCCCTTGCCGTTGAAGGTGCTGGCGGCCCTGGATCTGTCCCACCTGGAATACCTGACCCAGGGCCTGAACCAGCGGATTCTGGAGATGGGCGCGACCCTGGCCAGATACTGCGGCGCCCGGGTGCACCTGCTGAGCGTGGTGGACTGGGCCACGGAAAACGCCACCGGCCTGCCCATCTACAGTCCCGACAACGACCTCAGCATGCGCGATGCGGTGAACGACGCGCAGCAGGATGCGTTCGAGACTCTGGCCGAGCGCTACGCCATAGCCCCGGAGCACTGTCATCGCCTGGAGGGCGTGCCGCATCAGGTCATCGCGCGCTTTGCCGCCGACAACGACTTCGACCTGATGATCCTCGGGCGCGCGCATCGCCGGGGCCTGCAACGCTTTGTCGGCGGCAGCGCCGAGCAACTGCTGTATCACACGCCCTGCAGCCTGATGCTGGTGGAGCCCCAGGAGTGAGGCCCGGCCATGCCCCGCAACCTCGCCCGACACGAAGGAGATGGAGATGCGCCTGAGCTTTCTCGGTGCCGCCGGCACCGTCACCGGCAGCAAATACCTGTTGCAGCATGAGGACCGGCATGTGCTGGTGGACTGCGGGCTGTTCCAGGGCTACAAGCAGCTGCGCCAGCACAACTGGGAAGCCTTCGGCCTGCCGCTGCGCGAGCTGGACGCCATCGTGCTGACCCATGCTCACCTGGATCACAGCGGCTACCTGCCGCTGCTGGTGCGCAATGGCTATCGCGGGCCGGTGTATGCCACGGCGGCCACCTGCGAGCTGGCCAGGATTCTGCTGCGCGACAGTGCGCGCCTGCAGGAAGAGGAGGCGGCCTATGCCAACCGCCATGGCTTCTCCAAGCACTCTCCGGCATTGCCGCTGTACACCGAGCGCGATGCCGAGCAGGCCCTGAAACTCCTGCATCCGCTGCAATTGCACCATCGGGTGGAAGTGCTGCCGGGGCTGCACATCCAGTTGCGCGGCGCCGGGCACATTCTCGGCGCCGCCACGGTCCAGGTCGACGCCGCGGGCATGAGCCTGGTGTTTTCCGGTGACCTGGGCCGCATGCAGGACCCGCTGATGTTCGCCCCCGAAACCATCGAGCAAGCCGATTATCTGCTGGTGGAGTCGACCTACGGCGACCGCCTGCATCCCCGGGACGACCCCGAGCAGCAACTGGCCGATGTCATCAACCGCACCGCCGAGCGTGGCGGCATCACCCTGGTGCCGTCCTTTGCCGTGGGGCGCGCGCAACTGCTGATGTACCACCTGTATCGCCTGCGCCAGCGCCAGGCGATTCCCGACCTGCCGATCTACCTCAACAGCCCCATGGCCACCGACACCACCCATCTGTACCAGCGCTTTCGCAGCGACCATCGACTGTCCCGGGAGGAGTGCGAAGGCATGTGCCATGTGGCGCACATCGTGCGCAGCACTCAGGAGTCCATGGCCCTGGACCAGCTCAAGAGCCCGGCGGTGATCATTGCCGCCAGCGGCATGGCCACCGGTGGCCGGGTGCTCTACCACCTCAAGGTGCTGGCGCCCGATCCGGCCAACAGCCTGCTGTTTCCCGGGTTTCAGGCCGGCGGCACCCGCGGCGCGCAGATCATCGCCGGCGCCGAGTCGGTGCGCATTCATGGCCGGGAGGTGCCGATCCGCGCCGAAGTCACGGCCATGCAGAACCTCTCGGCCCATGCCGATGCCGACGAGATCATGCAATGGCTGCGAGGCTTCAAGCGCCCGCCGAAACACACGTATGTGGTCCACGGCGAGGCCAACGCCGCCGACACCTTGCGCCGGCGCATCAGCCTGGAACTGGGCTGGTCGGTGTCGGTGCCGGAATACCGGGACAGCGTGGAGTTGCAGCCTGGCCCGGCGACCTAGTCCCTGGCCGCGTTCTGGCAACCCGCGACCCGCTGCTTCAGGCCCTCCAGATCGAGGATCTCCACCTGCTTGCCGTTGATGGTCACCAGGCCCTGGTCCCGCAGATGGGCTATGCCCCGACAAACGGTTTCCAGGCGCAGCCCCAGGTAGGAGCCGATTTCCTCGCGGCGCATGCGCAGGATAAAGGCTCGGGACGAATAGCCCCGCAGGCTCAGGCGCTGGGACAGATTGAGCAGGAATGCCGCCAGGCGCTCGTCGGAGTTCATGTTGCCCATCAGCAGCAACATGCCGTGATCACGCACGATCTCCCGGCTGAGGATCTTGTTCAGGTTGTGCTGCAGCGAAGGCAGGGTCTGGGACAAGTGCTCCAGCTGGGCAAAGGGAATCGGGCAGACCTCGCAGTCCTCCAGGGCAAAGGCGCTGCAGGCATGCTGGTTGGTGCTGATGGCGTCCAGCCCGAGAATCTCGCCGGCCATCTGGAACCCGGTGACCTGCTCGCGGCCATCCACCGACAGCACGCAGGTCTTGAAAAACCCCAGGCGCACGGCGTACAGCGAATGCAAGGGGTCGCCGGCGTGATACAGCGCATGGCCTTTCTTCACCTTCAACCGTTGCAGGATCAAGGTGTCCAGGCACTCCACTTCCTGGTGGCTGAGGCCGATGGGCAGGCACAACTCCTGCACGCTGCAACTTGAGCAGGCGGTCTTGAGGTGCTGTACCTGAATCGGGCGTGCTTCGAATGGCGGCATGGGGGGGCTCTCGACGGTTGAGCCGACTCGGCAAGGGAGGAGGGCAAGCCTGACGATTAACTGTAGACCGAGGCGATCGGTGCTGCTTGATGTCGATCGGAAGTCTTCAGCAAGGGGATGGCAATGGGCCATAAAGTCATTAAAGTGAGCGTCCCCCACCCTCGTTCAAGGATTGACGATGCGCCCGACCGGATTCTGGACCCGCTGCCAAACCACCCTGCTGACCAGTTGCCTACTGGGCCTGCCGTTGGCCGTTCTCAGCCTTGAGGCTCAGGCCGCGGAGCCTGATTTCATTACCCTGGTGATCGAGAACGAAGGCGACTATCCCGTCACGTTCGAGCCGCCGTTCCACGTCGATTCTTCGGATTTCGAGCGCAAATACCCGGTAAGCGTGCCCAAATACGCCACCGCCAAGGGCCTGGAGTCCGGTCCCGTGATGATCGGCGCGCGCCAGCAGGGCATGTTGGTGATGGCCTTGAGCAAACCGATGTTTAACATCTTCGATATCTTCCACAAGGATTGGGGTTTCAACCTCAAGTTCTGCCAGGAGCGTGGGGCCTGTGACGAAGCCCGGCTCAGCGGGACCATCAGCTCCACCACCAGCTTCAACTGGAAGCAGTCGAACAACTTCAGCGACGCGCAAGTGCACGACATGACCAACGACGAGCTGGAGGCCTATGCCAAGACCAAGGTCGTGATCTCGGGCATTCTGAGTACCCTGGGCAGCGTTCTCGGCCTGCCGATCGGTGCGGGCGGGATGATCGGTGGCCTGCCGGATGCGCAGAACTTCAAGGTGACTCTGAAGCAGCAATGTAATGCACGCTTTTCGATGAGCCTGGAGCCCTCGCTGGCGCCCAACGGCGACTTTCTCGTCGACTTGCGGATCAACCGCGTGCTGCCCAGCGACATGGTCAACTTCAACGGTTTTGTCATCGATGACAGTGCGGTGGTCAGCCAGGGGCTGCGCCTGGTGGAAAACGGCTGCCGCGACGGCCGGCAGGCCCAGTGCCTGATCAGGCTCAACGGCGGCACCGAGATCAAGAACCTCAACACCACCGAGTTCGCCGTCACCGATCGCGCCGGATGCAAGGCCGGTGACAAGCTGGCCTATTCCCAGGGCGCTTTCATGCTCAGCAACAAGGTCGGCTTCCCGGTGCGCTACAGCCTGTTCATCAAGGACCGCATGGTCGCCAACGACGAAGTCTTGCCCGACCAGAACAAGGACCTGCGCCAGTTGGTGGGTCAGGTCATGGCCACCGTCGGCGACCAGGAATGCCCGCAGGCCCAGGACCCCTGGATGGGTGGGCGGCGCATGGGTGTCTGCCCGTTGCGCCTGGAAGTCCAGGGGGATGGCGGCCCCGGGCTCAAGGGCAGCCTGCGTTGCAGCCTGTCCATGCGCCAGGGCACCGTGGGCGACCCCAATGCCGACTACATGAACCTCTACAGCCTGACCGGTTGCACCCCGGCCATGCCGGCTTCGATCAGCCCGGTGGCCGGTTTCTACCAGATGGACATCAAGCGCATGGTGCCGCTCAGCGGCATGTACAAGATGATCTCCATCGACCTGATCAAGCCGCAGCAGCAATAAGGACCCCAGCAGATGTCGGTGACACAGGCTTTTACCGCCCCGGGCGGACACGATGCGGCGCTGACCCGGCGCGACGACGACCTTCTGGATCGCTGGCCGGTGGCCAAGCTGGTCTATCGCATGATCACCGCGACGCCCCTGGGCTGGTCGACCCGGCTCGGTCTGTATGGCCCGTGGGGCAGCGGCAAGACCAGCGTGTTGAATTTTTTGCAGCTTATAGCCGAGGAGAAGGGCGACATCATAGTGCGGCTTCCGGCGTGGCGGACCAGCGGCGAGCAGGAGTTCATCGTGCAGTTCTATCTGGCGCTGGCAGAAGCATTGCAACGTTCAGGCGTTGGTGAACCCTTCAAGCACTGGACCAAGCGCCAGTCGAAAAAGATCGCCGATATCCTGGAAAAAGCCGCCAGGAAAACCGCTGACCTCAAGCTTCCCGAATCGGCCAGCTACAGCGAAATCGTAACCTTGGCCGCCGGTGCGGCAGGGCTGGTCTTCGAGAAACTGAGCGAAATACTGCAACTGGAAAAAAGCGACCTGGATGCCCTGCGCGGGCAACTGGGCGATAGACGCATCATTGTCTTTGTCGACGATCTCGACCGTGCCGATCCGCGGATGCTCCCGACGACCCTGTTGACGCTACGCGAACTTCTGGACTGGCCGGGATTCGTCTTTGTCCTGGCCTTCGACAAGGACGTGGTGGGCAAGGCACTCCGCTCCTATTCCGAAGCCTTCGGCGAGTCGGCCCAGCACTTCCTGGACAAGATCATCGATGTGCCGGTGACGTTGCCCGAGCCAAGCCCGAAGCAGGTGCAGCGAATGGTCGCCAGGAACCTGAAAGACTGCTGCCCATTCCTGCCGGACACGGCCATCGCGCAGACCGCCGAGTGGTTTCCCACCAATCCGCGCCAGGCCAAGCGCATCTGCCGCAGTTTGTCGGTGTTTGGCGCGGCGGCTGATCGGCATGCCGAGGGCCAACTGGACTGGCGCGGAATCATCCTGCAGACCCTCTTGCGTGAGACCGAACCCAAGGTGGCCCAGGTGGTTGAAGAGCACCTGCTGGGTTTCCACTCGGCCTTCAGTGCCAGCATGTTCGGCAATGCCAATAACGCCAAACAGGAGCAGCACAAGCAGGCAGCGCTCAACGTCGCGCAATGTCCCAAGGACGAAGTCAATAACAAGCGCTTGTGGAAGCTGATCGAAGAGCTGGGCCGTGCCAGAAGCAAACTGTCTCTGGCAAACATTCACTATGAGATGAGCCTGGCGGTCCGCGAGGTGGAGTTCACCATTCCCGAGTTTTCCCGGTTGGTGAAATCCTGGGGGGAATACCCGAGTGCCCAGACCCTCAATGACTTCATTCGTGAGGCGGCCAGTCGTAGCGATGAAGGTGAGGTCGCAGTGGCCAATGCCATGCTCAATATGGCGAATTTTCAGTATGGCGAGCAGTTGGGCAGAACCGCGTCCCTCTACTCACGGGAGGCGTTCGAACGAGCGATGCGCAGCGCCGCAGAGCTCCTGAGATTGATCGAGTTCTGTTACTCGACCGAGATTGAAGGGGCCGTGTCCACGGCGCGCGGCGACCATGAAGTGTGCATTGGCTTTATCAGGAGCTTTTATGGAAGCGTTGCCAAAGACGCTAGCGCATCTGAAAGGGCGCTCCGTGAGCGCGAGCTGCGACTGGCGGCGATCATTGCCGCTCAGTGTGACGATCCGCAGCGCCTGTATCTGGATGCCGAACCTTTTCATGGCACCCTGAGTGTCCCTTCCTGGGAATTCTCTCGTGCGCGCGAGCACTATGTGACGGTGTTACAAGAGGTACTCGCGCCTCGTTTGATACGCCGTGCCATCCATCTGTTCGCCATACCCAATGGCGTCATGAATGCACTGATCCTGGATGATGCGCGGCTCAAGTGGGTACTGACAGAAGAGCGCTCCCCCCTGTATACGCAGGCATGCAAAGAGCTGGGATGTGCTGCCTTGAAGCAACTGATCGAGAACCCCCAGGACCTGGTCAGCAGGGAAGTACTGGCGAAGAATGCCCTGTCCTATCTGGATGCGTTTATTACTCGCTGGGAGTCTGCCTCCACTAGTGCAGAGCAGGCCACGCGCTACCTGGAATATATCCAGCTGGCTTGGCAAGCCCTCTGCCAGCTGGAGCCGACCATCCAGACCCGGGTGTATCTGAAGAAGTTGAAGTCGCAGCTTGAAAAGCAGGTGGCAAGCCCGGGGTTGCTTGACACTCCCGACTGGTGGAGTGGCAAACCCGATGACATCGAGCACGAACTGCGAGGCATTTGACTCCGCGCGGCCTCCGCTCAATAGCGCGAGAGGCCATTGCCCCGGGTTTCGTTGACGTGCCTTGGCCCTGGGCGCAGGGGGCTTGGTGCACTCACCCCGGCGGCAACAACCGCAGCGGGTCCACCGGTACGCCATTGGCGCGGATCTCGAAGTACAGCTGGGCGCGGTCGGTGTCCTGGGAGCCGGCTTCGGCGATCTTCTGGCCCTTGATCACCATCTGGCCTTCCTTGACCAGCAGCTTGCTGTTGTAGGCATAGGTGCTGGTGTAGGAAGGGCCGTGCTGGAGAATCATCAGGTTGCCGTAGCCGCGCATGTAACCGGCGAACGCCACCTTGCCGCCCAGGGTGGCGTGGATGGGCTGGCCTTCGGTGGTGGCGATGCGGATGCCCTGGTTGAGTTTGCCGGTAGGGGAGAAGCGGCCGATCAGCACCCCGCGCAGCGGCCAGCTCCAGCCCTGCAGGGTGACCTTGGGCATGGGCGGGGCAGGCGGGGCGGCCTTGGCCTTGCTCTTGCTGGCGCTGCTGCGCGAGCTGCTGGCCACCCGGGTGCTCTTGGCCGCACCGCCTACCCGCAGCACCTGGCCGACTTCCACGGTATAGGGCGCCTTGAGGCCGTTGAGCCGCGCCACTTCCTTCCAGCTGGTGCCGTTGCGGCTGGCAATCGAGTACAGGGTGTCACCCCGCTTGACCCGATATTCACCGGCCTTGAGCGGCGCATTGCCGCCAGGATCAGTGGAATGGGAGCTGCAGGCCGATACCGCCAGCAGCAGTGCAATCAATAGAAGTCTTACCAACACGCGGCAACCATTAAGTCCTGACCAAGTCCTGTAGCCCAAGCTGCCTGTAGCGCGCCGGGCAAGCCGGCAACTATACCCGTTTGCCGGACAACCGGCGCGCAATAGACAGTGTTCGGTGCCGTTAAATTCCATCAGGACTCAGGGCATGGCGGATTTCCCGGGCCGCCCCGGGCGGGCTATTGCCGTCGATAGACTGTCGCACTCCAGTAGCGACTGCCGTCGCTGTGCTGGCGTTTCCAGCCGGCCGCAGCCAACTGCTTGCCGATCAGGCGGTTCATCCAGCCATGACCGAGCAACAGCACCGGCTGTTGTCCGGCCAGGGACTGCAATCGACGGGCGGCGACAGCGGCGCGCTGGCGGGCCGCAGCGGCCGATTCGACCTGCCTTGAGTAACCACACACCCAGAGGATTCTCAGGATCGCGGCCCAGGTAAAGGGCGACAGGCGTGGTCGTCTCCAGCGTGCGTAGGGCAGTTGCGCCTCGCCGAACACCGGGTCCACCAGGGTTGGCTCCCTCCTGAGCGCCTGGACGGACGCCAGGGCCCGCGGAGCGTTGCTGGAGACAACCACCCCGGCGCTGGCGGCCAGTTGCAGGCTGGAGGGCGGGGCCGGTTGCCCGCCGATGTCGGAACGTTCGTAGTCCTGTATCCAGCCCTGCATGTCGAGGGCGGAAACTTTCCGGGTGGCGATACCTTGGGGCTGACCGTGACGCATGAGAATGATGGTGTTGTTCAACGGCTTTCTACGTCCTTGTTGGTGCTGCTTGAGGAGGCGGGGGCAGCCTGGGCGATCCAGCCGTGATCCCGGTACCAGGCCAGGGTATCGCCAATGGTGCGTTCCAGGGAGCGAAAATTCAGCTCGAGTTCCTGTTCGCTCTTGCGGGGGTCGAAGTGGCTGCGGTCCGCTTCCCGGAGCATCAGGCGCACGGTCGCCAGGCTCAGCAACACCGGCTTGCCGGTCAGGCGCGCATAGACCTCCTGCACGGCGGCCAGGGTATAGAGCAGGGGCACCGGCAGCGGGCGTGTCGGCGTGGCGACCCCGGCGATACGCCCGATGATGGGCACCAACTGGGCCATGGTCATGTGCCGGCCCGCCGCCAGGTAGCGTTGGCCGCGGCGTCCGTAGCGGGCAGCGGCAATCTGCGCCAGGGCCACATCCCGGGCGTCGACCAGGGAGAAGCTGCCGGGAACCAGTCCCGGCAGGCGGCCGCGCACCACGTCCATGAGCAATTGCCCGGCGGAGGTCGGCCCGATATCGCCGGGGCCCCACATCCAGCCGGGCAGGACCATGCACCCCTGCATCTGTGGATGGCTGTCGAGAAAGGCCAGCAGGACGCGATCGGCGAGGATCTTGCTGCGGTAGTAGTGGTCCGCGCCTGCCGGGTCGCGCAGGCAGGTTTCATCGATCAGGCTGCCGGGCGCGCCGTTGAGCACGGCAATCGACGAGGTCTGCACGACGCGGCGGATGCCGGCGCCGTAGGCCCGCTCCAGCAAGTGCTGCGTGCCCAGGACGTTGATCTTGTGCAACTGCTGCCAGTGGCTGCCGCCCTTGTAATTGTCGCGAAAGAACGCAGCGGCATGAAACAGCGTGTCGCAGCCCTGCAACGCGGCGGCGAACCCGTCGACATCGGCCAGGTCGCCGACCACCAGTTCCAGGCCGTGCAGGGGGCCGAACTGCTGTTCGCCCTTGGCCCTGGAGCGCACCAGGGCCTTGACCTTGCAGCCTCGGGCCAGCAGCTCGCGTACCAGGTTGTTGCCCAGCAGGCCGGTGGCACCGGTGACAAAGGTGCAGTGCATTTCAGGGCCATAGCCGCTATCGGTGTCCGTGGTTACAGGGTGTTCGGGGGCGTTGCTCATTCAATCCGTTCCATGGGGAGGCGAGGGCGCTAGATATACCTTGGACGAGACCCCGGAAAAATGGCGAGTCCTGCATAATGGCTTTGCGAATTTGCACAGCTGACGGCAGGGAGTAGCACTTTGGAAGCCAATTGGGATGATCTGCGCCTGTTGCTGGCGGTCTGGCGACGGGGCAGCTTGCTACAGGCCGGGCAGTTGCTGCAGGTGGCGCCGTCGACGGTGTCCCGGCGCTTGAGCCAGCTGGAGGCGGCCCTGGGCGAACCGTTGCTGGAGCGGGGCGTCGAAGGCTGCTGGTTGACCCCTCGGGGCCAGGCGCTGGTGGACGTGGCCCTGGCGGCGGAGGCCGGGCTCAGGCGACAGCGGGCCCTGGGCAACCCGCCGCGACAGAGCGAACTGCAGGGCAGCATCCTGGTCAGCGCCGGGGAGGGCTTTGCCTCCAGTGTGCTCGAGGCGGCCCGGCGCCTGACATCGGCCCACCCTGGATGCTCGGTGGAATTGCAGGTCAGTGCCGAGTTTCACAAGCTGGCTCGCGGTGTGACGGATATCGCCGTGCGAACCGCGCACCTGGGGGAGCCGTCGCTGATCTATCGAGCCCTGGGCAAGCTTGAATACGGGGTGTTTGCCAGCGCGGACCTGCTGCGCCGCTGCCCGGGCATCACCCCGGCCACCGCCCCCACCATCGGCCTGTTGCCGCCCCTGGACAACTTGCCGCCGATGCGCACGGCCAAGGCCGCAGGCCTTGACGGCAAGCAGATCCGGGTCAACTCGTTCAGTGCGCAGGTCGAGGCGGTGCGTCAGGGGATGGGGGTTGCGGTGATGCCGCGGATTTTGGCCGGGGATCTGCTGGAGGTGTTTGCGCCCATGGCATTTGCGCCGCTGGAGGTCTACCTGGTGACCCGGCCGCAAGCCTTGAAGCAGCCGCACATCAAGCAGTTTTTCACGGTGCTGGAGCAGGTGCTGGGTGAGCGGCTGTCGGCTGCTGCAACCGGCGCAACCGCTTAGGGTTGCGCCGGCCCGGCACTCAATGCGGTGCGCGGGGGATGGTCTTGAGCAGGTCTTCGGGGCTGATATGGCCGACGACGGCTTCGGCGGCGGCGCTGCCGGGCAGCGGCAGGTCGAGAATGTGGCCCTTGATCTTGCCCACCACGTGCATCTCGCAGGGCTTGCAATCGAACTTCAGGGTCAGCACTTCGTCACCGTGCACCAGTTGCATCGGCGCCACCTTGGTGCGCACTCCGGTCACGCCCTTGGCCTGCTTGGGGCACAGGTTGAAGGAGAAGCGCAGGCAGTGCTTGGTGATCATCACCGGCACGTCGCCGTGCTCTTCGTGGGCCTCGAAGGCAGCATCGATCAGTTGCACGCCGTGGCGGTGGTAGAAGTCCCGGGCCTTCTGGTTGTAGACGTTGGCCAGGAACGACAGGTGCGACTCCGGGTACACCGGCGGCGGGTTGCTCTCGGCCTTGCGCGCGCCTCGCGGATGGGCGGCGATGCGCGCGGCGTCCAGGGCTTCGATGACTTCCCGGCGCAACGCCTTGAGCTGGGAGTTGGGGATGAAGTAGGCCTGGGGCGCATCCAGCTTGATGTCAGTGGCGTGGTAGAGGGTGGTGCCCAGTTGCCCGAGCAGGTCCTGCAGTTGCCCCAGGGCCTGTTCCGGCTTGTTGGCCACGCCGAACGGACCGTCCAGGGCGACGCTGGCGCTGATGCCTTCTTCGCTGGTGGCGGTCAGTTCCAAGCGTTCTTCCCGCAGGCGGGCCAGCCACGACAGGCCGATGCGCCGCTCGGCGGAGGTACGGGTCAGGGCCTGTTGCCAGTTGTGATCGAGGTTGCGGCTCAGCGGATGGTTGGGCCGCAGGCGGCTCAGGGCTTCGGGCATCTCGTTGGGTTCGACCCGGTAGCGGTAGCGCTTCTGGCCGTCTTCTTCGAACTCGCCGCGGGCTTCAGCGATGTTGGCGCGAAAACCCACCACTTCGCGCTTGACCAGCAGGTTGAGGCCGTCGCCATTGGACAGCGGCTCAAAGGTCACCACTTGCAGGTCGCGCTTGCCGACCTTTTCCACGGTGCCCACTGGCAGCCCGGTGAAGGTCGGCGAATCGAAGGCGCCGATGTCGATCTTGCGCTCGCTGACGAAGTAATCGGTGCTGCCACGGTGGAAGGTCTTGTCCGGATCGGGGACGAAGAAGTGCGCGGTGCGGCCGCTGGATGCGCGGGCCAGGTCCGGACGGTCTTCGAGCACGGCGTCCAGGCGCTGGCGGTAGTAGGCCGTGATGTTCTTCACGTAGGCCATGTCCTTGTAGCGCCCCTCGATCTTGAACGAGCGCACGCCGGCTTCCACCAGGGCGCGGATGTTGGCGCTCTGGTTGTTGTCCTTCATCGACAGCAGGTGCTTCTCGTAGGCGATCACCCCGCCGTGCTCGTCTTTCAGGGTGTAGGGCAGGCGGCAGGCCTGGGAGCAGTCACCGCGGTTGGCACTGCGCCCGGTCTGGGCGTGGGAGATGTTGCACTGCCCGGAAAACGCCACGCACAGCGCGCCGTGAATGAAGAATTCGATGGCCGCGTCGGTTTCGGCGGCGATGGCGCTGATTTCCTTGAGGTTCAGCTCGCGGGCCAGTACCAGCTGGGAGAAACCGGCCTGGTCGAGGAACTTGGCCCGCTCCAGGGTACGGATATCGGTCTGGGTGCTGGCGTGCAGCTCGATGGGCGGAATATCCAGCTCCATCACCCCCAGGTCCTGGACGATCAACGCATCGACACCGGCGTCGTACAACTGGTGGATCAGCTGGCGCGCCGGCTCCAGTTCGTTGTCGTGGAGGATGGTGTTGAGGGTGGTGAACACCCGGGCGTGATAGCGGCGGGCGAACTCCACCAGCTGGGCGATCTCGCCCACCTCGTTGCTGGCGTTGTGGCGGGCGCCGAAGCTCGGGCCACCGATGTACACCGCGTCGGCGCCGTGCAGGATGGCTTCGCGGGCGATGGCCACGTCGCGGGCAGGGCTGAGCAGTTCCAGGTGATGTTTGGGCAAGGACATGTTTTTTTAGTCAGGCTTATCAGGGGCAAGGCGCGCATTGTAGCGGCGAAACGCGTGCCCGGCACCCGTGTGCTGCCCGGTGGCGGCCACGCCTTGCGCGCAGCCGCCGGTTACAGCCGCTGCGTCAGGCCTTGGCGGCCATGGCGGTGACTTCCACGCGCATGCCTTCCACCGCCAGGGCGGCCACCCCAACCGCGGCGCGCACCGGCCAGGGCTTGGCGAAGAAACGCTGGTAGACCTCGTTGAACGCGGCGCGGTCGGCCATGTCGGTGAGGTAGATGGTCAGGTGCATGACCCGGTCCATGGAGCTGCCGGCGCGCTCCAGGGCGACTTTCAGCGCCTGCAGGGTGCATTCGCTCTGCAGGGTGATGTCCCCCAGTTCCAGGCTGCCGTCGGCGCGCGTGGGGATCTGGGTCGACACCAGGATGCCGTTGAACGCGGCAACGTCGGAGGAAATGGAATCGGCGTCCGGGTCGGGGGTGAAGATCAGGTCTGGCTGGGTCATGGGGGGCTCTGGTGTCCAAGGGTTCAAAAAGCCATGGAGTATAGGGGCGGCCCTGCGCCCTTGTCAGCGCCGATGCGTGGCCTGTGGCGACGGCGGCGCTGAACGCCGTGGGCTGCTGCGGGTTACATTCCCGCGACTTGCCGCTACTCTTTGCAGCCGCGCCGCAGGCTGGCCAGTGCGGCGCTTGACGTTTCATCTATCCAGGTAAGGAACAGGCTTTGACTGATCGCATGGTGTTGACGGCTGATGGCAGCGTTAGCGCGTTTTCCACCTTTGAATCCGTGACCTGCCTGGTGCTGCTGGGTGATCCCGGAGCCGGCAAGAGTCATCTGTTCGAGCACTGGGCCGAGCAGGCGGGCGGCCGGGCCATGTCGCTGCGCGGCTTCCTGTTGCGCGATCCCGCGCTGATCGCCGCGGGCAGCACCTTGTTCATCGATGCCCTGGATGAGCACCGTGCGCAGTATGGCGAGCGGCCCGCCTTCGACGACCTGATTCGCCACCTCGGGCGCTTGCCGCCTTGCCGGGTGCGCATTGCCTGTCGCAGTGCCGATTGGGCGGGGCTCAATGACCTGAAGCTGTTGTCCAGCTGCTTTCCGGGAAAGGACCAGGTGCAAGAGCTGCACTTGCTGGCGCTCAGCGAAGAGGAACAGCAGCAGGTGCTGGAGCAGCATGGCGGCACGCCAAAGGACTTTCTGCAGCAGGCGCGCCAGCGCGGCCTGGGCGAAATGCTCGGCAACCCGCTGACCTTGCTGATGCTGGCCCAGGTGGTTGCCCAGGATCACTGGCCCCTGACCCGCAGGGAGCTGTTCGAGCGTTCCAGCGTGCTGTTGCTGGACGAGCTCAATGCGGCGCACCGCGATGATCGTCAGCCCCATGCGCAACTCTCGGAACAGCAGATGCTGGAGGCGGCAGGCCTGTTGTGCGCCTTGCGCCTGCTGGCCGATATCGACGGTTTCTGCACGGACGAGCGCTACGACCGGCGCTATCCGCCCCTGCGCAAGTTGCATGCATTTGGCACTGCCGCGCTGCGTGCGGCCCTGGCCAGCCGGGTCTTTACCTCGACCCGCGAGCCCGGGGTGTTCGACTACGGCCACAAGGCCAGCGCCGAGTACCTGGCGGCGCGCTACCTTGCCGGGCAGTTCCATGCCGGGTTGCCGCTGAGCAGAATCCGCCTGTTGCTCTGTGTCGAGGGCAAGCCGGCTTCGTACCTGCGCGGCGTGCATGCCTGGCTGGCGGTATTTCTCGGGGCGCAGGCCAGCCCGTTCATCGAGGCGGACCCTTATGGAATCCTGGTCTATGGCGACGCTGCCTCGCTGAGCGTGCAGAGCAAGATCCAGTTGCTGCAGGCACTGGCCACGCTGGCGTTGGCCGATCCCTGGTTCCGTGGCCAGGAGCCGCCGGCATTGAACCTGGCGGGCTTCACCGAGCCGGGGCTGGAGCCCTGTTTTCAACGCCTGTTGTCCGACCCGGGCCTGCCCCACGAGCTGCGCTTGCTGCTCTTGGACCTGTTGCGCGCCGGCCAGCCACTGCCGGCAATGTTGCAACCCTTGACCCAAATGCTGGCCGCTGCGGGCACTCACCTGAACGAGCGTGCCTACGCCGCGCAGGCCTTGGCGCGCTGGGGCGAGGAGGGAACTCAGGTGGTGCGCCGGGCCTACCAAGACCTGGTGGGCGACAAGCACGCCAGGAGCCTGTGTGGCTACATCCTCAGTCACCGCCTGGCAGGCCAGGTCCACTATGACCAGCTGCTGGAGCTCTACCGCCAAGGCGCCGATGCCCAGGGTGCCGCCTACGCTTCGCTGGCGCGCTGGAGCTTGCATGAGGTGGTGGCCGAGCCCGAGATGACCGCTTGCCTGGACGGCATGGTCGAGTTGTGGCCGCAAATCGCTGAGGACAACCCCAGGGGCGAGGTGCTCAGGTTCGTCCTGTACTTGCTGGTGCGGTATCTCAACACCGTGGCCGTGCTGGACGAGCCCCGAGTGTTTCAATGGCTGGCGTTTATCAATGCCGGCGTGGTCGACCCGCATCCGTGGCTGTTCAATGGGCTGCGCGCGGCGCTGCAGCGACGTCCGGAGACGGCCCAAGGCCTGTTGGACAGGGCAGCTAGCCATCCTGGGCTGGCGGGCTGCGAGTTTCTTGAGCAAGAGCTGCCAAGCGCGGACGAGCCGCAGGAGAGCGGCTATCCGTGCCCCGAGGAATATCAACCTGCGGTTGCAGCGTTGCGCCAGCAACTGCAAGCCGCTAAGGCGCCGCGCACCTGTGACGCTTTCCTGCTGGGGTTCGTGATCTTCGACTGTATCGAACGCGAGATCCTGGCCGGGCAGGCCTGGTTCTCAGCCTTTCGACAAGCGCAGTACGCGGACTATATCGATTGCATCGTCCTGCACTTTCTGGTGCTGCCGGACCCTTTCAGGCAGCGCAGTTGCCTGTCGTGGAAAGCCACCCGGCAAATCGCCTTGGCGGACAAGCTCGATGTGGTGTTCCAGGTCCTCAATAGCGCCGCGTCGCTGGACAAGACGGCCTTGTACGATGTGGTGCGACCGTTCTGCCGGCACCTCGACCTGCCACGCTTTGGCCCCTGCATCAGTCAACTGCTGAGCAGCGGTGAGGGCCTGGAACATCAGGCCTTCATCATCACCCTGGGGCTGTTGCTGTCGCTGGAGTCGTTCGCTCCTGTGCTGCAAGCCAGCGATACCGCCACCCGCAATGAGGTGGTCTGGTACCTGCGCGACCTGACCGGGCTGGTGCGCGGATTCGACGGCCCCATGGACCTGTCCGCCGAGCAGGCGTTCTGTTTCTGCCGCCTGGTCGCCGACCAATACCCGGCCACGCCGCAGGCTTTCGATTGGTTTGCTCCCAGTAACACCGGGGCCGAGGACGCCGATGAGTTCCTGGCCGGACTGATCAGCTATCTGGCGAGCAAGACCTGCGACGACTCCCGGCGTCATCTGCTCAGCTTGCAAGGTCATCCGCATCTGGCCTCGTGGCACCCCTACCTGAACCACGCGCTGCTGCTCAACGACGCCCGGCGGCGTGATGCCCGGCACACCCGGCATGGCTGGGAGCAGGTGGCGCAGGTCCTGAATAACGGCGTGCCCGGCACTATCGAGCAGATGCAGGCGCTGGTGCTGGATGAGCTGCAAGGGATTGCCGGCCTGCTGCGCAGCAACCTCGACGTGCACAAGTTCTTCTGGAACGAGCTCAAGGGCCGGATCAGCACTCCCAAATGGGAGGAAAGCTGCCGCGACGTGCTGCTGAGCCTGTTGCGTCCGCGACTGGAGGCACGCCAGATCACGGCCGAGCCCGAGGCGCACATGGCCGATGAAAAACGCGTGGATATCGCGGTGCAAAGCGGGCCCATCAAGCTGGTGATCGAGCTCAAGCGCAGTTCACACAAGGACGTCTGGAGCGCAATCCAGGATCAGTTGATTGCGCTCTATACCCCCGATCCCGGAGCCCGTGGCTACGGCATCTACGGTGTGTTCTGGCATGGACCGCGAGCCAAGGTCCGGGCCGGCCCCGGGGGCGTGGTGCCGCAGAGCGCGGAGCAGATGCTGAGCCTGCTCGAGGCCAGCGTCCCCGAGCCGCAGCGGGCGTACATCAAGGTCTTTGTGCTGGATGTCTCGGGGCGCTGAGGGCTGGACGGGGCGGCGTAGCGGCGCTCAATCGGCGTCGGCTGCGTCCTGGACAGGGCTCAACCAGGTCGCCAGCACCCGCCGGTCCAGCTCCTCCCAATCGGCCATGCCCAGTACCCGGGTGGTGTTCAGGCCGCGCAGGTAGCCGCGCAGCTGGTAGGCCACGGCCAGCAGCAGCTGCGGGTCGGCGCTGGGGTCGCCGAGCACGCTTTCGTACTCGATCAGGTAGTCGGCGACGCGGTCGCGGAACTCGGGCAGGACGGCATCACGGATCAGGTCAAAAGTTCGCACGCAAGAATCCCTTTTAGTTGTAGTTGGACTGCCGGGCAGTCTGCCCGGAGGGCAACTATTGGTTCAAGTAATAGTGACAATCAAAAAACAGCTATTTTGCTCGGCGCACTAACCGTGGAAAATCGCCGCCCTCGATAGCGCCCGCCAGATTCGACCCGTGGCGCCCTGTACCCGCGTTCTTGACTCCAGGATTTGTCCGATGCGCCTTTTACCCCTGTTTGCCATGACTTCTGCCGCTCTCGTGCTGGCCGGCTGTGCCTCCGCGCCGAACGACCCGAGCCTGGTCATGCAGACCCGCAAAACACCTGCCCAGTACGCCGATTGCGTGATCCCCAAGCTGCAGAGCAGCGACCAGACCGCGACCGTTTCGCAGTCGCAGCGCGGCTACCGGATCGTGGTCACCAGCAAGGTGGCCGCGGACAACGTACTGGAAGCCTACAAGGCCCCCAATGGCGGCAAGGTGTTCCTCTATGAGCGGCATCTGCTGGCCTCCAGCTTTGCCCCGTCCCATTTCGAAAAGGCCGCGCAAGACTGCCTGTAGCCTGCCCAGGGCTCATGGCTGCCTGGCGCGGGCGCTGCGGCGACAGCGTTCGGAGCACCAGCGCACCTCATCCCAGCAACGCGCCCAGCGCTTGCGCCAGGTGAAGGGCCGGCCGCAGGCGGCGCAGTCCTTGCGCGGCAGTTCGGATTTCTTCACAGGGCTTCTCCGGCGTCCAGGCGCGCGAGTAACTCCTCGCCCCGTTGCCAGATGGCGTCCCGGCGCGGGGCGTCCATGCGTTGCAGGTTGCGATAGGTGAGGGCCAGCCGCGGATTGCTGCCCAGTTGCTCCTGGTGGCGGATCAGGAAATGCCAGTACAGGGCATTGAACGGGCAGGCATCGTTGCCCGTGGCCTGGTCCACCCGGTAACGGCAGCCGCCGCAGTAGTCGGACATCCGCTGGATATAGCGGCCGCTGGCGCAATAGGGCTTGGAGCCCAGGTAGCCGCCGTCGGCGTGCATCACCATGCCCAGGGTGTTGGGCAACTCGACCCAGTCGAAGGCATCCAGGTAGACCGCCAGGTACCAGTCGCAGATGGCCTTGGGGGCGATGCCGGCCAGCAGGGCGAAGTTGCCGGTGACCATCAACCGCTGGATATGGTGGGCATAGCCCAGCTCCAGGGTCTGGCCGATGGCCTGGGCCATGCAGCGCATGTCGGTGGCGCCGTTCCAGTAGAACTCCGGCAGGGCCCGGCTATTGCCCAGGCCGTTAAGCTCGGCGTAGTCGGGCATGCGCAGCCAGTAGATGCCGCGGACATATTCACGCCAGCCGATCAGTTGGCGGATGAAACCCTCCGCGGCATTCAGTGCCACCCGGTTCTCGCGGTAGGCACGCTCGACATCGGCGCAGAGCTGGCGCACATCCAGCAGGCCGATGTTCAGCGCGGCACTGATCCGCGCGTGAAACAGAAAGGGCTCGCCCTCGGCCATGGCGTCCTGGTAGTCGCCGAAGGCGGCCAGGGAAAAGTCGAGGAAGTGCTGCCACAGCTGCTGCGCCTGCTCGTGGGTCACCGGATAGTCGAAGCCTGTCAGGTCGCCGTAGTGATCGCTGAAGCGCTGGTTCACCAGTTGCATCACGTCGCGGGTGATGGCGTCGTGGCCGAAGCGCGCCGCAAAGGGCCCGCGCAGGCCCCGGGGCAGGGCCTTACGGTTGTCGGCATCGAGGTTCCAGGTGCCGCCGCAGGGGCGTCCGTCGGGCTCCAGCAGCAGGCCGCTTTGCTTGCGCATCTCGCGGTAGAAATATTCCATGCGCAACGACGTCCGCCCGGCCGCCCACCGGCCGAAGGCTTCGCGGGAGCACAGGAACCGCCGGTCCACATGAAAGGTCAGGGGCAGGCCCGCATCGCGCAGCGCCTGTTCCAGTCGCCATTCTCCGCACTCGGTGACATGCAGCTGCGTCGCGCCGAGGGCCGCCTGCCAGCGCCGCAGCTCACCGGGCAGGCTGCCGCTGTTGGCGGGGTCGTCCAGGGTGACGTAGATCACCTGCCAGCCTTGCTCGCGCAGGCGCGCGGCAAAGTGGCGCATGGCGCTGAAGATCAGCAGGATTTTCTGCGGATGATGCCGGACATAACGCGCTTCGCTGTCGACTTCGGCCATCAGCAGCGTGTCGTGGGCCGGGTCCAGGACCTTGAGCAACTCCAGGTCGAACGACAGCTGGTCGCCCAGCACCAGCCCCAGTCGACCGCCAGTGGCGGCGCTTACCATGGCAGACGCTCGCCGTCGTAGGCAAAGAACTGGCCGCTGTCGGCTGCGCTCAGGCGGTCGATCAGCGCCAGCAGCTCCCGGGCCGCCACGCTGGCCGGACGCGCCGCCGCGGAGCCGCGGAACGGCTGCGACAACTGCGAAACCACGGTGCCGGGATGCAGGCTGAGCAGGCGGGCGCCGGGCCGGGTTCGCGCCAGTTCGATGGCCGCGGTCTTGACCAGCATGTTCAGCGCGGCCTTGGAGGCACGATAGGCGTACCAGCCGCCCAGGCGGTTGTCGCCGATGCTGCCGACCTTGGCCGACAGCAGCGCCATCGCGCCCTGGGGGGCTAGCAGGGGCAGGAAGTGACGCATGACCAGGGCCGGGCCCACGGCATTGACCTGGAACACTGCCTTGAGTGTCTCGTCCTCAAGGGCGGCGTAGGTTTTTTCCGGCTTGACGTCGGCGCGATGCAGCAGGCCGGCGGCATGCACGATCAGTTGGTAGGGCGCCTCATCCGCCAATGCGGCGGCGGCCGCGGCAATGCTCTCGGGCCGTTCGAGGTCGAGCCCGGGAAGCGTGCCGCGGGACAGGGCGCGGACCCCCGCACAGTGCGGGTCCTCTTCGAGCCATTGGCAAAAGGCCGAACCCAGGGCGCCGCTGGCGCCAATCACCAGCGCACGGTAGCCCGCGCCCAGGGACTGCATGTTCAAGGTATTGCTCATTGTGTGTTACCCACCGATTGACGTGGCAGCGAGCCTGACTCCCTGCTCACACCGTGAAAATCCATGGGTAATATTTGTACATAAAATTTGATTTTGTACAGGTTATTTGCAGAATTGCCTGCTAAAAATCTTCCGGCACAAGCCATTGCCGGCTTCTGCGAACCCAGGAGAGTGCCATGTGGGGGATCTACCTGCTGTTGAGCCTGGTTGCGGTCATGGCGCTGTTCCTGTGCCTGCGCCGACGACAGCCCAGGGGGACGGGCCAGCGGCACAGGGCCAGTGCCTGTCTGGGCGGCGAAGAGTCGTACCCGGGGGATTAGGTTGTACGTTGTGAGTCTGCTGTACAGCTTTGCCCTGAGGCTGGGCTGGGCAGGAGCTGCCCGCCGGCCCGGGTCAGGGGCGGGCGGAGCGCTCGATCAAGCGGCCACGCCGAGCCAGGGCAGCGCCAGGTACAGCTTGATCACGATGGCGTTGCTGATGTCGATGAAGAAGGCGCCGACCATGGGCACCACCAGAAACGCCATCTGCGACGGCCCGTAGCGCTGGGTCACCGCCTGCATGTTGGCGATGGCGGTCGGGGTCGCGCCGAGGCCGAAGCCGCAATGGCCGGCCGCCAGAACCGCGGCGTCATAGTTGCGGCCCATGACGCGGAAGGTGACGAAGATCGCAAACAGCGCCATCACCAGGGTCTGCACGGCCAGCAGCGTCAGGATCGGCAGGGCCAGGGTGGCCAGGTCCCACAGCCGCAGCGACATCAAGGCAATCGCCAGGAACAGCGACAGGCTGACATTGCCCAGCAGCGACACCTCCTGATCGACGACCTGGTGCCAGCCCAGTGCCGACAGGCCGTTGCGCAACACCACCCCGACGAACAGCACGCAGACGAAGGTCGGCAACTCCAGCGCCGTGCCCTGGATCAAGTCACCGAGAAAGCTCCCGGCCTGCAGGCTGATGGCAACCAGGGCCAGGGTTTCGATGAAGCTCAGCGCGGTGATCTGCCGCTCCTTGTACGGCTGCTCATAGCCCCTGGGCAGGCGCGGCTCGGCCTGGGCAAGGCCGGGAGTCTGCACCCGCTTGACCAGCAGGCGGGCGACCGGTCCGCCGATCAAACCGCCCAGTACCAGGCCGAAGGTGGCCGAGGCCATGGCAATTTCCGGAGCCGAGGCCAGGCCGTACTGCTCCTTGAATACCGCCCCCCAGGCGCCGCCCGTACCGTGACCGCCGGACAGGGTCACCGAGCCGGCCAGCAGTCCCATCAACGGATCAAGCCCCAATGCCTTGGCCAGGCCGATGCCCATGGCGTTCTGCACCAACAGAAAAGTGGTCACCACCAGCAGGAAGATCGCCAGTTTGCGTCCGCCCTTTTTCAGGCTGGCAAAGTCCGCGCTCAGGCCGATGGTGGCGAAGAAGGCCAGCATCAAGGGCGCCTGCAGTGATTTGTCGATGCTGACCTCAATGTCTGCAAAAACTCGAAGCGCCAGAAGCAGCACGGCCACCACCAGGCCGCCCGCCACCGGTTCGGGGATGTTGTAGGCCCGCAGGAAACCGACCCGGGTGACAAGGCCCCGTCCCAGCAACAGCACCAATGACGCGGCCACCAGGGTTCCATAGAAGTCCAGTTGGACCATTCGCACACTCCTCGGTCTGGGTTCCCGGACGCGCTGCCTGCCTGCGGCGTCGACGGATTGGGTTGAGAAGCCTCAACCCGGTGGATTAGGGGGCAAGGGCGGCCGTCACTGGCTTGCCTGCCTCAAGCATGATTTGCGCGCATTGCCCGGTGCCGACCGATCGGGCCGGAGCGGCGGATCGGCGTCATGAGCGGCAATGCTTGGGGTTCGCTGCGGTCGCGTTGTCGCCGGCCGGAGCTTTGGTGCTTTGCGTGGGTCGTGTTCAAACCGTTGATTCACCAGGTATTTCACCCCGGCAATGAAGCGCGGAGTTCAGCGCCACAGCGTTAAGCACGGATTAACAGTGGGACAGGCGCGGCTGGAAACCGGCTTTTTAAGAAATGTCCTAAAGAGCCGCCGGGTAGCGACGGTCTTTTCCGCCATCCAGGTCGGTGCTTTCTGATCCAGATCAGCACATTCGACTCAGCGACGC
The DNA here is from genome assembly GCF_001547895.1 of Pseudomonas sp. Os17. Lineage (NCBI taxonomy): Bacteria > Pseudomonadati > Pseudomonadota > Gammaproteobacteria > Pseudomonadales > Pseudomonadaceae > Pseudomonas > Pseudomonas sp. Os17. Next base: position 3,240,276 of record NZ_AP014627.1, read on the forward strand.
CCAGACTGACGGGCGCCGGACTCAAATCTGTCAATACCGGGCGCATAAGGGCATAGGGAAGAGGCCGCGCGGCTCATTCTGTTGCGGGTGTCCAGCGCCTCAAGCCCCGTTTCGCCAGCCACCACCTGGCTGGCAACGCATTCAGTGGAGTCGCTATGTATCGCTTCAATGCACGGCTTTCCAGCGCTGAGCTGGTCGATACCCCGTTGCCGGTCCAGGCCGGCGCTGCCGAGCCAGCCGGGCCGCTGGCGCCCGAACTGCTGCTACGCCTGCAGCGCTACTGGGACGCGGCCAACTACCTGTGCGTCGGCCAGATCTACCTGCAGGCCAACGCCTTGCTGCGTGAACCCTTGCGCCCCGAGCACATCAAGCCGCGGCTGCTGGGGCACTGGGGGACATCGGTCGGGCAGAGTTTCATCTACGTGCACCTGAACCGGCTGATCAGCGAGCGCGGCGTGCAGACCGTCTTCATTTCCGGGCCGGGCCATGGCGGCCCCACGCTCAACGCCTGCGCCTGGCTGGAGGGCACCTACAGCGAGGTGCACGCCGACGTCACTCAGGACGAAGCCGGCATGCTGCGGCTGTTTCGCAGCTTCTCCACCCCCGGCGGCATACCCAGCCACTGCGGGCCGCACACCCCCAATTCACTGCACGAAGGCGGCGAGCTGGGCTATTCGCTGTTGCACGCCTTCGGTGCGGTGTTCGACAACCCGGACTTGCTGGTGGCCTGTGTCGTCGGTGACGGCGAAGCCGAGACCTGCCCGCTGGAGGGCAGTTGGAAGAGCGTGCACTTTCTGGACCCGCGGCGTGACGGCGCGGTGCTGCCGATCCTGCACCTCAACGGCTACAAGATTTCCGGGCCGACGGTGGAGGCGCGCCTGGCCGATGAAGACTTGCTGGAGCTGTATCGCGGGCGCGGTTATCAGCCGCAGATCGTCGCCGGTGACGATCTGCCCGGGATGCATCAACGCTTCGCCGCGGCGCTCAATGACTGTCACGACCAGATCCTGTCGATCCAGGCGCAGGCCAGGACCCTCGGCTCGCCGGTACGGGCGCGCTGGCCGCTGATCATCCTGCGCAGCCCCAAGGGCTGGACCGGTCCGAAAGTGGTGGACGGCCTGCCGGTGGAGGGCACCTTCCGCGCGCATCAGGTGCCCCTGGCCAATGTCCGCGACAATCCCGAGCACCTGCAGCAGCTGGAGAGCTGGATGCGCAGCTATGCGCCGGCCACCTTGTTCAGTGACAGCGGGGCGTTGCTGCCCGAACTCCAGGCCCTGACGCCAGCGGCCGAGTTGCGCATGGGCGCGGTGCCCCATGTGAATGGCGGCCGGCGGCTGATCGCCCTGGAGCTGCCGGATTTCGCCCACTACGGGCTGCAGGTCCCAGGCCCCGGGCAGGTGATTGCCGAGGCACCGCGCAAGCTCGGCGAGTACCTGCGGGACGTGATGCGCAACAACCCGCGCAACTTTCGTGTGTTCGGCCCCGATGAAACCAACTCCAACCGCCTCAATGCGGTATTCGAAGCCGACCGGCGCACCGCCTGCGGCCCGTGCCTGTCGATCGACGATCGGCTGGCGCCGGACGGCCGGGTCATGGAGGTGCTCAGCGAGCACCTGTGCGAAGGCTGGCTGGAGGGCTATCTGCTGACCGGTCGCCACGGCATGTGGTCGACCTACGAGGCCTTCGCCCAGGTGGTGGATTCAATGGTCACCCAGCACGCCAAATGGCTGCAGCAGAGCAAGGAGTTTGCCTGGCGGCGCCCCTTGGCGTCGCTGAACATCCTGATCACCAGTCATGCCTGGCGCAACGACCACAACGGCTTCAGCCATCAGTCCACCGGGTTTGTCGACAATGTGCTGCAGCGCCGATCCGACGTGGTACGGGTGTACTACCCGCCGGACGCCAATTGCCTGCTGAATGTGTTTGATCACTGCCTGCGCAGCCGCGACTACATCAACGTGGTGACCTGCGGCAAACAGCCGGATTTTCAGTGGCTGGATTTCGCTACGGCGCTGCAGCACTGCTCCCAGGGCGCTTCGATCTGGGCATTCGCCAGCAATGACCACGGGCAGCGGCCCGATGTGGTCCTGGCCTGCGCCGGCGATGTGCCCACGGCGGAAGCGGTAGCGGCCAGCTGGCTGCTGCAGAAGCATGTCCCGGGCATCCGCGTCAGGCTGGTCAATGTGGTGGACCTGGGCATTCTCGCCGCGCCCCAGGACCGGCCCCACGGCATGGACCATCTGGCGTTCGAAGCGCTGTTCACCGGCGATGTGCCGGTGATGTTCGCCTTTCATGGTTCGACCTGGGTGATCCACTCCATGGTCCATGGCCGGGCCAACGAAGCGCGCTTCCATGTGCGCGGCTTCAGCGATCGCGGCAGCACCACCACGCCTTTCGACATGGTGGTGCTGAACAACATGAGCCGCTATCAACTGGCGCTGGACGCCTTGACCCATGTGCCGCGCCTGCAGGAGCAGGCGCGGCCGGCGGTTGAGCATTTCCAGAGCCAGCTGCGCCGCCACCAGTTGTGGATCCGCGAGCATTTCGAAGACCTGCCGGAAATCCGCAACTGGAGCTGGACCGCGGATTTCAGCGAGCGGCACAGCCCGCCGCCGCTGGCCCAAGGGCAGCTCAGGGGGCCAGCGTACAGCGACACCTGAGTGCCCTGCGCCCGAGGTCCTTGACCCGGGCGCAGGGCCCGCTGCCAGCAGCCAGGTCACGCTTCATCCGCCGGGTTGTTCGGTGTTAAAGTCGCGCCCCATGAAATTGTCCCGCCCCGACCGCTCGCTGATTGCCTGGACCCTGTATTTTTGCGTCCTGTTCAATGTGTTCGCCTGCGGCTTGGGGCACGGCCAGATGATGGGCCTGGCCCTCAACGGGGTGGGCGGGCAGTTCTGCTCCTCCCTGGGCAGCAAGGCCCCGCTGCAGCAGTCCGACTTCAGCGACCAGAGCGCCGCCAGTACCTGGGCCGGCAGCTTCTCCTGCCCGGTCTGTTCGGGAGCGGCCCTGAGTCTGGTCCTGCTGTTCTGCCTGAGCTGGCTGCTGCGTATCGGCCAGTTCCGGCGCCATAGCCTTGAACCGCGCTGCAAGGCGCCCCCGCGCTACTCCTGGCCCTCGGCCAATCCCCGAGCCTCCCCGCTGATCTGAGCTCGCAAGCGGACAGCCGCCTTCGCCGCTGACCGCCGGTAGGCCTGTCTCCCTCCTGCCTCTGGCTGCCGTTCGCGGCCGTGGCTGCGTGGCTGAATGCAGGCCGTTCGATTCTCAAGATGTGGAGGGCGTGGCATGAACGCTTTTCAACGCCGGCTCCCTGACCTGGGCGCGCGCCGCTGATGTTCGTGTGCGGGCTGCGCAATGCCAGCCGGCAGAACGCCTGGGTCGCGGCGTTCCTGGCCATTGTGCTGAAGATCACGGCGCTGCCCATGGCCAGTGCCATGGGCACCCTGAGCCTGGAGCAACTGCTGGCGGGCAGTTTCTGTTCGTCCGGCGGCGTGCGGCTTGCCGTGGCCCTGGACAAAGACCCGGCCAGTTCGGCGGTGCAGGGCGATTCGGGCCATTGCTGCTGCTCGCAGTCGATCGGCGCTGCGCCGCTGGGGGCGTCTTCCCCGGTCTTGCCGGTCTTCCTCGGCCCGGCACCGCGCCTGCCGAGCGGCCGGCCGCTGAGGCTGACGCCTCGCCAACGCTGGCCGTCGATCAATCCCCGGGCTTCTCCCCACGCTGATGCATGACCGTTGTCATTCGCGCGTCCCCACGGCCGGTGGCCGAGGACGTGTTCATGGTTATTGCAAAGATGCAAAGGAGCACCACATGGCTCGAATCATTCACGGCCGGCGACAACCGCCACGGCCCGTGGCCGCCAATCTGGACAAGGGTCGCCGGAGGCTGGCATGCGCGCACTAGCGATCCCCTCTGGCGTCAGCCGTCTGCTGAGTAAAAGCACGCGGGGCCCCAACCACGGCGACTTTCTGCTGCCGTTTCCCGATTACCCGAGCAACGCTCGCAGCTTCGTGCACCTGGATGCGCGCCTGCTGCCGTACTGGCACACCCTGTTCGATGTCTGCCCGGGGCTGCTCAAGCTCGATCCGCCGGACGGCTTGAACATCTTTCGTGGCTTCATGACCTGGGCCTACCGCAATCATCCGCCGCTGAACTGGACCTATTACCTGAGCCTGTGCCGCTGGCTGCTGGGGTCGCGCTACGCAGCGCGGATCAATGTGGAGCATATCGAGGCGTTCATGAGCGCCGCGGCCGCGCGCTGGATCAACACCGACGACAGTCAGGCCCGTGGGCTGGTACTGGCCTGGCGCGAATCTGCGGACTGGGTGTTCGACTGGAAGGTGGCGCCGCGTCTGGTGCCGCAGGCCGAGGGCGGGCCGGAGGAGTACCCGCCGGTGCCCTGGGACTTTGCCTGGTGCCCATTGAGCGCCAAGGGCGGCGCGGGCTTTCGTCGTTGGTTGCCGATTCCCTGAGACGGCTATCCGCCCAGGGCTGATGCCCGGCAGACCCCGGGTCTGCCGGGCACCTTGGGTTACCGCGGCAGCAGCACGCTGTCCACCACGTGAATCACCCCATTGGACTGCATGACATCGGCGATGCTGATCGCGGATTTGCCGCCTTTGGCGTCGATGACCCAGAGCTTGCCTTCATAGGGTTTGACCGTCAGCGCTTCACCCTGGACGGTCTTGAGCATCACCTGTCCGCCATGTTGCTTGGCCTCGATCAGCAGTTGCCCGGCGGTGTGGGTTCCGGGCACCACATGGTAGGTCAGGACCTTGCTCAGATCGGCCTTGTGCTCAAGCTTGAGCAGGGTGTCGACGGTGCCGGCCGGCAGCTTGGCGAACGCCTCGTTGGTGGGGGCAAACACGGTGAACGGGCCTTTGCTGTTGAGGGTGTCCACCAGCCCCGCGGCCTTGACCGCCGCGACCAGAGTGGTGTGGTCCTTGGAGTTGACCGCGTTCTCCACGATGGTTTTGCTCGGGTACATCGCAGCGCCGCCGACCATCACCGAATCAGCGGCGAAACCGCTGAGCGGGGCAGTGACGGAGAATACGGCAAAGCAGACAGCGGCCAGGCGCTTGCTAAACGTGTGCATGATGCAGCTCCTCGATTATTCGGCCCTCCTGATGAGGGTGCTGAATGTACGGGGCCCATCGGCAAACGGATGCGGCGCTGGCCGATTTTTCTCGGCAGCGCTCGCTCAAGCGACTCGGCAGTGGCTGCCCAGCCTGCACTGCAAGGGCAGAACAGGGCAGGGCGCGCGGCGCCTTACTTCGACATCCAATCGATCACCGCCTTGTAGTCCTCGGCGCTGCAATCCATGCACAGGCCCCGGGGCGGCATGGCATTGAAGCCTTCGGTCACGTGCTTGACCAATACGTCCGTGCCTTGCGCCAGGCGCGGTTTCCAGGCCAGCTGATCGCCCTTTTTCGGCGCCATGGGCAACTGCCCGCTGTGGCAGGCGGTGCAGGCGCGGTTGAACACCGCCTCCGGGTCCTGGGCGGCGTGGGCGCTGGTGAAAGCGAGTAAACAGGCGGCAGCCAGTAGCGTCTTCATGATGGTCCTCATCGTGTTCTTATCATCAGGTTGTCGCGCACGGGCGCGATCGACGCAGTGTAGGGAGGGGGTTTTTACACCCCCACTGCGACCGCCCGCCGCAGGTGCCGGCCGCCAGCGCTGAGTTAGGCGATCCACCGGCCGGCGGCGGGCAATCTGTGGCAGGTTGTCGCACATCAGGCCGGCAAAGCCTGCGTGCTAGATTGCCGGCCGACGGGATGCTTTCTCCAGGCAGGGTTACATCACGTCACTGAGTGCCGGTGTTTCGCGAGGAGCCCGGCACTCTTTTGCAGATTTCACAGGGCGGGCCAGCATCTCGATGCCCGCCGTCACCCTTGGCCACGGCGTCCCCCGCCGCCAGCCACCCCCTTGCCAGTTCCCCCTTCGACAGCTCCCGGGCCCGGGCGGGCTGGCGATCTTTCCCCCGTTCATGAGCTGGGCGCAGCAGCGGCTGTCACCGAACGGGACCTGTCACCTGTGGCTGGATGTCGGGCTGTAGCCATCGCGCTTTGCCCGGCAAGTGCTCCCGACCTTGCACGACCAGTTGATGCTGGCCTCGGCGGCGCGCTGGGCCATCGGTGACCGCAGCCAAGGGCGCCATTGGCTGTTGCGTGGGGATGATCAGGGTTTTCCCATCGCTCGCCGCAGGAGGGGTGACCGTTCCAGCCCGCGGACCCGGGTTATTGGCGCTGCGGCGGAATGTCGCAGACATGGTTTTCCGCGCTCAGTGGTCGGGGAGGGCTGCCGAGGCTCTACGTCAACATATTGGCTAAAAGTTCATTGTTTTTTAGAAATGGCCAGGACTAGACGTAATATTGACGTAATGGCTTTTTCACCCCAGTATGCGCTCGCTGAGCAATTGATTTTATTGATGTTTTTTTGACGCCAACATCATCAGATCGGCTCGGGCCAAGGCGCTAGAGCCTTCGGCAAACCACAGCTCTCCGGAAAATGACGCCCATGGCAGCTATTAGCCAGGGTGTTTTCAACCGGTGTGCTAGCTTGAATCGGCGTAGCGACGAAATTTTCCTTGGGATGATCTATGTCTTCTGAACGGATACTGGTTACGGGTGGCGCCGGTTTCATTGGTTCCCACTTGGTCGATGCGTTGTTGGCCAAAGGCTATGCCGTTCATGTTCTGGATGATCTGTCCACCGGCAAGACCAGCAATCTGCCGCTGACCCATCACGGCCTGAAACTCACGGTCGGTGATGTCGCCGATGCCACGCTCCTGGCCACGGCCATGAGCGGCTGCGACGCGGTGGTGCACCTGGCGGCGGTGGCTTCGGTGCAGGCCTCGGTCGAAGACCCGGTACGCACCCATCAGAGCAACTTCATCGGCACGCTGCGGGTCTGCGAGGCCATGGTCGCGGCGGGTATCCGCCGGGTGGTGTTCGCTTCCAGCGCGGCGGTGTACGGCAACAACGGCGAGGGCACCGCGATTGGCGAGGACACGCCCAAGTCGCCCCTCACGCCCTACGCAGCGGACAAGCTCGCCAGCGAGTACTACCTGGATTTCTACCGCCGTCAGCATGGCCTGGAGCCGGTGATCCTGCGCTTTTTCAACATCTTCGGGCCGCGCCAGGATCCTTCCTCGCCGTACTCCGGGGTGATCAGCATCTTCAGCGAACGGGCCAGGAGCCAGCAGCCGATCACCCTGTTCGGCGATGGCGGGCAGACCCGGGATTTCGTCTATGTCGCCGACCTGGTGAAGATCCTGGTCCAGGGCCTGGAGCAACCTGCGCCCGCGATCGATGCCACCAACGTCGGCCTGGGTGGCGTGACCAGCCTCAACGACCTGATCGCGACCCTGCAACAGATCAGCGGCCAGCCGCTGAAGGTGAATCATGCCGCGACGCGATCCGGTGATATCCGCCATTCGAAGGCCGACAACCGACGTTTGCGCGAGCGCTTCGATCTGGGGACGCCGACCCGCCTCGGGGAGGGCCTGGCGCAGCTGTACCGCAGTCTCTAGCTTCCTGGCCTTGAGCGTTCCGGCGAGCCGGAGCTCGACAGCCTGATGGTGTGCCGATTGATCTACTGAAGAGTGAGTTATGGACATCGAGTTTCGCAGGGGGCGTGTCTTCAACATGGTTCGGCGCCTGTTTACCGCATTGGCCTTGTGTGCAACCCCTTCGCTGGTACAGGCGGCGCCGGCGGCGCCTGCCAGCGTCGGCTTCTGGTACGCCGAACGACCTCCGCTGGAGGAGTTGGCGCAGTACGAGTGGGCGGTGGTCGAGCCCGGTCATATGAGCACTGCGGATGTCGCCACCTTGCGCAAGCTGGGCAGCCAGCCGTTCGCCTACCTGTCGGTGGGCGAGTTCGACGGTGACCGCGCAGCGCTGGACAAGCAGGCCCTGACCCAGGGCGCCAGCGCCATCCGCAACAAGGCCTGGGACAGCCAGGTGATGGACATCGCCACTCCGGCCTGGCGCGAACACCTGTTCAAGCGCGCCAAGGCCTTGCAGGACCAGGGCTATGCCGGCCTGTTCCTCGATACCCTGGACAGTTTCCAGCTGCTGCCTGAAGCCCAGCGCGAAGCGCAACGCCAGGCCCTGGCCTCGTTCCTGCGGGAGCTGCACAGCCGTCTGCCCAACCTCAAGCTGTTCTTCAACCGTGGCTTCGAGGTGCTGGGGGAGCTGGACGGCGTGGCCGCGGCCGTGGCCGTCGAATCGATCCATGCCGGCTGGGATGCCGCGGCCAAGCGTTATCGGCCGGTTTCCGAGTCCGATCGCAACTGGCTCGAAGGTGAACTCAAGCCACTGCGGGCCAAAAACATTCCCCTGGTGGCCATCGACTACTTGCCACCCAACCGCCGCGAAGAAGCGCGCAAGCTGGCCCGCCAACTGAGTCAGGAAGGCTTTATCCCGGTGGTCACCACCCCGGACCTCAACGCCATCGGCCTGAGCACCGTGGAAGTGCAGCCGCGGCGCATCGCCATGCTCTACGACCCGCGTGAAGGCGAACTCTACGATCACGCCGGGCATCGCATGCTCGGCGGCCTGCTGGAATACCTGGGTTACCGCGTGGACTACCTGCCGGCCGACGACAGCCTGCCGTCCTACAGCTTCGCCGGGCTGTACGCCGGGGTGGTGGTGTGGATGACCAGCGGCCCGCCCCAAGACAGCCGCGCCTTCAGCCACTGGATCGGCCAGCGCCTGGACGAACAGGTGCCACTGGCCATCATGGCCGGCCTGCCGATCGAAGACCGTGCACTGCTCAAGCGCCTGGGACTGGGCCTGGCGGCGCCGGGAACCCGTGGAAACCTGCAGGTGCTGAGCCAGGACAAGAGCCTGATCGGTGCCTTTGAAGCACCGGTGGTGGCGCGGACCCGTGAACTGACCCGGGTCACGCTGCTGCCCGACGGACCGAAACCGGCCTTGCTGCTGGGGGACGACAAGGGCGGCAAATATGCCCCCGTGGTCATCGGCACCTGGGGCGGCATGGCCCTGGCCCCTTATGTGGTGGAGGCCAATGTCGAGCGCAGCCGCTGGATGCTCGACCCGTTCGCCTTTATCCAGAAGGCCCTGCGCCTGCCGGCGCAACCGCGCCCGGACACCACCACCGAGAACGGCCGGCGGATCGCCACGGTGCACATCGACGGCGACGGCTTTCCGTCCCACGCCGAAGTGCGCGGCACCCCGTATTCCGGGCGCCAGGTGCTGGATGACTACATCCGGCCCAACCCGTACCTGACCTCGGTGTCTATCATCGAAGGGGAGATCGGGCCCAAGGGCATGTCGCCGTTCCTCGCCCGGGAACTGGAGCCGATTGCCCAGGAGATCTTTGCCGATCCCAAGGTCGAGGTGGCCACCCACACCTACAGCCACCCGTTCTACATGCAGCCGGACAAGGCCAAGAAGGACGAGGACTTCCACGCCGAATACGGCCTGCGCCTGAACATCCCGGGGTACAAGACCCTGGACTACAAGCGCGAGATCTACGGCTCGCGGGACTACATCAACAGCCGCCTGACCACCGCGCAGAAGCCGGTGAAGCTGATCTTCTGGCCGGGGGACGCGCTGCCCAGCGCCGACACCATCAAGATGGCCTACGCCGCCGGGCTGAAAAACGTCAACGGCGGACAGACCATCCTGACCAAGGCCAACCCGTCGCTGACCGGCCTCTATCCCTTGCTGCGTCCCACTGAAGGCGGCCTGCAGTACTACGCGCCGGTGATCAACGAGAACATGTACACCAACCTCTGGAAGGGCCCGTACTACGGTTTCCGCGATGTGATCGACACCTTCGAGCTGACCGACAGCCCGCGGCGCCTGCGCGGCATTCACCTGTACTACCACTTCTATTCGGGCACCAAGCAGGCCTCGATCAAGGCCATGACCGACATCTACCGGTTCATGCGTGGCCAGCAGCCGCTGTCCTTGTGGATGAGCGACTACCTGGACCGGGTCCACGGTCTGTACCAGGCCAGCCTGGCCCGTACCGCCGAAGGCGACTGGCAGGTGCGCGGCCTGGATGGCTTGCGCACCCTGCGCCTGGACCCTGAGCTCGGCTGGCCGGATCTGGGGCGCTCCCGAGGCGTGGCCGGGGTCCGTGATCTGCCCCAGGGGCGCTATGTGGCCTTGAGCAGCGATCATCCGTTGCTGGCCCTGCGTCCCGAGCGTGATCCGCGTCCGGCCCTGGAGCTGGCGAACATTCCCCTGCGCGACTGGCGTTATGTGAATGACCGGCAAGTGACGTTCTCCTTTGCCGGCCAGTTCAACCTGGAGTTCTCGGTGCGGTCGGCCAGCGCCTGCCGGGTCGAGGTCCAGGGGCAACGTTACGCCGGCAAGTCCGAACAGGGCCTGTGGCATTTCCAACTTCCTTTGAAGCAGGTGAGTGATGGCCAACTCTTCTGCAACTGACAAGGCCCCGCGGGCGCGGCTGCTCAATCCCTGGGCCTTGCTGCTGGTGGCGATTGCCGTCGGCGTGCTGCTGTGGGCGACCTATCGCAACGAAGACGCCTTTCGGCCCAAGGGCGGGCAACCGGACGAGGTGTCCGCCAGCTATGCCGAAGTGCTGCTGGCCGCGCACCCGGAAAACAGCGAATTGCGCACCCAGCTGCTGGATCTGCTGATCCAGCTGGGCGACTACTCCAAGGCGGAAAAACACCTGGCCGAGTGGCCGCAACCCGACCCGGCGCTCAAGGCCTACTACCGTTTGCAGCTTGATGCCCTGGCGCTGAACAACAGCACCGACAGCGCCGCGTTGCAGGCCCTGGCCGAGCGCTTCAAGGCCTTCGATTACCGTTCCTTGCCCAGCCCGCAGCTGGAGCGCCTGGCTTCCCTGGCCCTGGCGGCCCAGGCCCCGGGGCTGGCAGCGGATGCCTACGCCGAGCTGGCGCGTCGCGATCCCAAGCAGGGTCAGCACTGGCTGCCCGAGGCGGCGCGCTGGTACCAGGCCAGCGAACAGCCCGGACGCGCCGCCGACCTTTATGTGCAACTGCTCGATGCCAGCCAGGCCCCCGACGTGCGCCGCCAGCTCCTGCAGCAAGCCTTCACCACCCTGGTGGCGGCGGATCGTGGCGATCAGGCCGCCGAGCTGCTGGCCCGGGAACTGGCGACCCAGCCCGAGGCTGAATTCGATGCCGGACTGCTGGACCAGGGCGTCGATGTGGCGATTGCCCACAACCGTGCGGACCTGGCCGAGCAGTTCTTCAGCGCCTGGCGCAAGTTGCAGCCCGACAGCCCGGAGGTCCTGGCCAAGGAGTTCAAGCAGCGCCTGGCCTTCGGCGACCTCAACGGCGCCCATGCGGTAGGCGTGCAACTGCTGGAACTGCGCCCGGAGGATCCGGCACTGCTGGAGCAGATGGCCCATCTCGCCGAGTGGCAGGGCGATTCGGCCTCGGCGCTGGGCTACTGGATCAGCCTGAGCAAGCTGCGTCACGACCCGGCGCAGTTCGAACACACCTGGCGCCTGGCCATGCAGACCTACGACTTCGACCGTGGCATTCCGTTGCTGGCCGGGATCATGGACGCCCGGGCCCTGAGCAACGTCGAACTCGACGCCCTGGTGTACGCCGAAGAGTCCCGCGGCACCCCCGAGCAGGCGCAAGCATGGCTGCGCCGCTACGTCGCCAAGTACCCCAAGCACCGGCTGGCCTGGGTGCGTCTGTTGCAGAACCTGGAAAACACCGAGCAGTACCCGGAGCGCCTGGCGGTCTGGAAGAACTTCGCCAAGCGGTATCCGCTGACCAGCACCGAACGGGTGGACTGGGCCAACAACTACCTCAAGCTGTTTGACAGCCAGTCGGCGTGGAAGGTGATCACCGCGGTCGATGGCAACAAGATCGACGACCTCAACTACTGGCAGTCCCGCGCCTCCCTGGCCTGGGACCTTGAGCTGGACGATGAGCTGCAGCTGGCGCTGGAGAGGATGCTGGCGATCAAGGGCTCGCTCAACAGCGGTGACGAGAGTCAGCTGATCGCCCTGTATCGCACCCGCGATCCGCGCAAGGCCCTGCAGTTGACCGTCGACAGCTGGCGCCAGGGGCACAATCCCCAGCGTCTGGTGGCCGCCCTGCAACTGGCCCAGGAGCTTCAGGACTGGCCGCTGGTGGTCGACCTGCTCAAGGAAGCCGAGCAGTACCCGGACGCCGCCGATCAGTCCCAGGTGCTGGCCGCCCGCGGCGCCCTGGCGGTGCAGCAGGGCAACAGCGACGAGGCGTTGCGCCTGTATCGCCAGGGCTTGAGCCGGTTCCCGGATGACAACACCTTCCGCGAACGCCTGCTGTGGCTGTATGTCGACCTGGGGCGCAGTGCCGAGATCAAGCCGCTGTTGCAGCAATGGCGCTCCCTGGCCCGCAGCGACAGCACCTTGTGGCTGCCATTCGCCGCCGCCAGCCAGCTGGTGGGGCGCAATACCGAGGCCCTGGCCTGGTATCGCCTGTACCTGCAGGGCAACTCGCAGGACTGGATGGTCCAGGCTGCCTATGCCGATGCCCTGGAAAGTGCAGGTTATGCCGACTCGGCCCAGCGCCTGCGGCTCAAGCTCGATCGCCAGGTGACCGCGGAGCAGATCCGCGCCACGCCACAGGGCTATGCCACCTGGCTGCGCCTGCTGGCCAGCAGCTATTCGTCGCGTAAGGCGCAGAACAAGGCCATGCAATGGCAGGACGGTTCCAAGCCGATGCTGCAGCTGTGGTTCGATCAGTTCCTTGCGCGCCTGGATGACCTCAATCAGTCGGCGCAGAAGGACGAGTGGCTGGCCTGGGCCCGCAGCCGGGGCCTGAAGATCAGCAGCTACGAACAGATCCAGGAAGCCTTGCGCGGCAGTAACCGCCAGGCCCTGGAGCGTCTGGTGGCCGGCGGCAGCCTTGATCCGGCGCAGCAGGTCGAGGCCCTGAACAGCCTCGGGCGCGGCGGCGAAGCGTTGGCCACCGGGCTGTCGGCGCTGGGTGACGACCAGCCGGCATCCCTGCGTGAGCAACTGCGACGCCAGACCATCGAGATGACCGAGCGCACGCCCCAGGGCGTGCAACTGGCCTGGGAGCGCCAGGACTACGGCGGACTGGTGTTCAACGGCCCGCGGCTGACCGCCGCGCGTTACCTCAACGACAACTGGTACGCCAAGCTGGTGCTGGAGCAGGGCCGCTACAGCGGCGACACCCTCGATACCGCGCGCCTGGGCAACGAGACCAATACCGAGCTGACCCTGCAGCGTCAGGTGGAGAACGGCAACTACAAGCTGATCTTCGACAGCAGCCTGCGCAAGGACGATGACCGCAACGGCCTGGGCATCAGTCGCAGCTGGCAGGTGGACAGCGGCAACGAGCTGGACCTGGGCGCCGACTGGCACCGCAAGAACGAAGACAGCGGCCTGATGCGTGCCTTCGGCCAGCAGGACGATCTCTGGGTCGGTGGCCGGCATCGCTACTCGGCCCGCGACCAGCTGTCCTGGAACCTGGCCCAGCGCTGGTTCTCGACCCGCGGCGGCGATGACCTGGGCAGCGGTCAGGCACTGAAGATCGAGTTCGACCACACCCTGCAGTTCGAAGGTCCGAACTGGGAACTGCGCAGCGGCATCGACTACCAGCAGAACAGCCTGAACAACCGGGCGCTGCCCAACCTGGCCAATACCCTGGGCGGAGGCATCGATCTGGCCGGCATCCAGCTCGACGACCCGAACCAGATCAACAGCCAGACCCTGCTGCAAAAACGCTATGGCCAGCTGTTCTTCGGCAGCGCCTGGCGCCGCGGCTTCCCGGGTGCGCTGAACCGCACGCGCGGGCAGTACACCTGGCTGGTGGACGTCAGCTCCGGCTGGCAGTGGACCGACAACACCATCAACTACGCCATCAGTACCGGTATCGGCACCGAGGTGATAGGGGATGACGAATTGGCAGTGACCTTCGGTTACCAGTCGGCGCCGCAAGGCGGAACCGGCAAATCCGGCGGCACTGCAGGTGTCAGCTATAGCGTGCGTTTTGGACGCTGATCATGGAATTCAAAGAGGAGTGAACCTTATGCAATCCCTTCGTTGCGTGAGTCTGGCGATGGCCGCCTTGCTGATGGCCGGGTGCACCAGCTTTACCGGTCAAAGCAGCCCGGAACTGTCGAAAAATGCCCGCTGGGGCGTGTTGCCGCTGGTCAACTATTCGCAGACGCCCCAGGCCGGCGAGCGCAGTGAGCAGATCCTGCTCAGCGTGCTCAGCAGTCGTGGCCTGCAACCCCAGGTCTACAGCGGCGCGCCGGGGCAGGGCGAGCCGGCCCTGCTGGACGATAGCGAACGTCTGGCCGGGGCCATGGACTGGGCCCGCGAGCAGAAGCTCGACTATGTGGTGTCCGGCAGTGTCGAAGAGTGGCAGTACAAGAACGGCCTGGACGGCGAACCGGCAGTGGGCATCAGCCTGCGGGTCGTCGAGGCGGGCACGGGCAAGGTGCTGTGGAGCAACAGCGGCGCCCGTGCCGGCTGGTCGCGCGAGAGCCTGGCCGGTGCGGCGCAGAAGGTCCTCGACAAACTGGTCGGCGGCCTGCGGATCGAGTGACGGCCATGAACTCTCCACACATGGACTACGCGCTGGCGCCCCGGGCCAGCGGTCCGGCGTCATGGCTGGAAACCTTCCTGGTGACCGCCCTGGTCATCGGCGTCGGCCTGTGGCTGGCGCCCCAGGACCCGCTGCAGGTGCAGGGCGAGTTTCCCTGGTCGGTGCTGGCGCCGCTGTTGCTGGGAGTGCGCTACGGCTTTGTCCGCGGTCTGATCAGCGCCAGCCTGCTGGTAGCGGCATTTTTCGTCCTGCGTCAGAACGGACTGCCGGGCTACGCCCAGATCGCGCCGTCCTACATCGTTGGCGTGCTGGTCTGCGGCATGCTGGTGGGCGAGGTGCGCGACCTGTGGGAGCGGCGGCTGCTGCGCTTGCAGATGGCCAACGAGTATCGCCAGTACCGGCTCGACGACTTCACCCGGGCCCATCAGATTCTGCGGGTGTCCCACGATCGCCTGGAGCAGCGCCTGGCCGGCAGCGACCAGAGCCTGCGCAGCTCGTTGCTGGGGCTGCGTGAGCGGCTGCGGGCGGCGCCCAATGGCGACGATGCCCTGACCCTGCTGGCCGAGCCGGTGCTGACCCTGCTGGGCCAGTACGGTTCGTTGCGGGTCGCCGGGCTGTACCGGGTGCAACAGGGCGCCAGCGCGGCTCCCCAGCTGAGCCTGCTGGCCTCCATCGGCACCATGCCCGCCCTGGACGACAAGGACCTGCTGGTGCGCCTGTGCCTGGAGCGCGAGGAGCTGGTGAGCGTGCGCGAAGAGCTGCTCGACAGCGGCGGACAAGCCTCGGTGTCATCGTTGCAAGCCTGCATCCCGCTGGTGGACACCCAGGGGCAGGTGCTGGCGGTACTCGCGGTGCGGCAGATGCCGTTCTTCGCCTTCCAGGAACGCACCCTCAGCCTGCTGGCCCTGCTGGCCGGGCACATCGCCGACTTGCTGCACGCCGATTCCCAGGTGTTGCAACTGCAGGACGCCGACAGTCAGCAGTTCACGCGCCAGCTCAAGCGTTCGCTGGTGGATGTCGAGCGCCACGGCCTGTCCGGCTGCCTCTATGCCTTCGAGCTGACCCAGCCCAACGACGAACTGACGCGGCTGTTCGAACGCAGTCAGCGCGGACTGGACCTGCACCTGAGCCTGGTCAACGACCGCGGGCACGGGCTGCTGCTGGTGCTCCTGCCCCTGACCAGCAGCGAGGGCGCCCAGGGTTATCTGGCGCGCCTGGGCAAGCTGGTGCACGAGCACTTCGGCATGAGCGTGGAACTGGCGAGCCTGGGGGTCAAGGTGTTGCCTTATGACCTGGAGTCGGCCCGGCAACGGGATGGACTGCGTAACTTTCTGTACAACGAGTGTGGCCTGAATGATCAGCAAGTGGCTGTTTAGCGGAGCGCTGTTTTTCGAGGTCGGGAGCTGGGCCAGCCTGACGGCGCAGTTGCCCGACCTGCAGGTCGCGCTGCTGTATGCAATGAGTCACGCCATCGCCTGCGCGCTGCTCACCGCGGCGGTCTGGCTGCTGCTGCCGGCGCGTTATCGGCGGCCGTTGCCCTGGAGCCCGCTGTTCATTTTCAGCCTGGCGTTCTTTGTTCCGCTGCTGGGTTCGGTCGGGGTGATCGCGGCGATCTTTCCGGCGTTGTACCTGCCGCGCAAGCGCGAGGTGCAGATGTGGCAGGCGGTGGGCATTCCCGACCTGCCGTTTCGCGCCCAGACCCAATTGCATTCGCCGACCTTCGGCGACAGCGGCTTGCAGGATGTGCTGCGCCACGCCCCGGACCCCGACCAGCGCCTGGCGGCGTTGCTCGCCACCCGCAGGATGCCGGGCAAGGAAGCGGTGCCGATTCTCAAGCTGGCCCTGGGCGACCCCAGCGACGATGTGCGCCTGCTGGCGTATTCGATGCTCGACAAACAGGAAACCGACATCAACCAGCGGATCCAGGCGTCGCTTGCGCAGTTGCCCGGTGCGGCGCCGAAGAAGGCCGGCGCCTTGCACGCGACCCTGGCGCGCTGGTACTGGGAGCTGGCTTACCTGGGGCTGGCCCAGGGCAGCGTGCAGCAGCACGTGCTGGGCCAGGCCGGTGAACATGCCGAACTGGCGCTGCAGGCGGGCGAGGGCGGCGAACTGCTGTTGCTGGCCGGACGCATCGCCCTTGAACGCGGCGATATCGGCAAGGCCCGGCTGCACATGCACCAGGCCCAGGAGGCGGGCATGGACCCGGGCAAGGTCTTGCCGTTCCAGGCCGAGATCGCCTTTGAAAGTGGCAACTATGCCGAGATTCCCGGGCTGTTGAAGAGCCTGCCGCCGCAAATGCAGCAACGTCCGCCCTTTGCCGGGCTGGTAAGGACCTGGACATGAAAAGCGCCGTCGACCCGACCCCCATTGCCGATGTCTGCCTGCTCCTCGAAGGCACCTGGCCCTATGTGCGCGGTGGCGTCTCCAGCTGGATCCACCAGATGATCCTCGGCCTGCCGCAGTTGACCTTTTCCGTGCTGTTCATCGGGGGCCAGCGTGAAGCCTATGGCCAGCGCCGCTATGAGATTCCGGCCAACGTGGTGCACATCGAGGAGGTCTACCTGGAGGAGGCGTGGCGCAACCCCAGGCACAAGCGCGTGGCCCACAGCGCCTCGCTGGAAGAGCTGAGCAACCTTTACCGGTACCTGCACAACCCGGAGAAACCGCCCGCCGAGCTGGGTATCCGCGTGCTCGATTCCCTGGCCCAGGCGCGGATCACCCTGGACGACGTGCTCTACAGCCGCCCCAGCTGGGAGGCGCTGACCGAAGGCTACGAGCAGCATTGCGCCGATCCGTCCTTCGTCAATTACTTCTGGACCCTGCGCACCATGCAGTCGCCGCTGCTGATGCTGGCCGCCGCGGCCCGGCGCATGCCGCGGGCCCGGGTCCTGCACTCGATTTCCACCGGCTACGCCGGGCTGGTGGGCTGCCTGCTCAAGCAGCTGTGGGGCTGCCAGTTCCTGCTCAGCGAGCACGGCATCTACACCAAGGAACGCAAGATCGACCTGGCCCAGGCCAGCTGGATCGCCGAAAGCAGCAACCAGGCGCTCAACGACAGCATGGACAGCGGTTCGGGCTATATCCGCATGCTCTGGGTGCGCTTTTTCGAGCGCATCGGTCATCTGGTCTACGAGAGCGCCGACCAGATCATTGCCCTGTACGACGGCAATCGCCAACGGCAGATCAAGGACGGCGCGCCGCCGGAGCGCACCCAGGTGATTCCCAACGGCATCAACCTGCAGCTCTGGACCCAGGCCCTTGAGTCCCGTGCCGCCGGCATCGCGCCGGTGGTCGGGCTGATCGGCCGGGTGGTGCCGATCAAGGACGTGAAGACCTTCCTGCGGGCCATGCGCGGCGTGGTCAGCGTCATGCCCCAGGTGGAGGGCTGGATCGTCGGCCCGGAAGAGGAGGACCCGGAGTACGTCGCCGAGTGTCGCAGCCTGGTGGCCAGTCTCGGCCTGGAACAGAAGGTGCTGTTCCTCGGCTTCCAGAAAATCCAGGACATCCTGCCGCAACTGGGCCTGATGGTCCTGACCTCCATCAGCGAGGCCCAGCCGCTGGTGATTCTCGAAGCCTGGGCCGCCGGCACGCCGGTGGTCAGCAGCGACGTCGGCTCCTGCCGGGAGCTGATCGAGGGCGGCGCAGCGGCCGACCGCGATCTGGGACTGGCCGGGGAGGTGGTGGCGATCGCCGATCCCCAGGCCACGTCCCAGGCGATCATCGATCTGCTGCGCAGCCCCGAACGCTGGCAGTCGGCCCAGGCCGCCGGCCTGGCACGGGTGCACCGCTACTACAGCGAAACCCTGATGATCGAGCGCTATCGCACGCTGTATGACAACGCCATGGGCGCCACACACAAGGAGGCTGGGTAAATGGCCGGCATCGGTTTCGAACTGCGCAAGATTCTCTCCCGCGACTCCTACACCGCGACCCTGCATGCCTATGTCTACGCCGGCCTGATCAGTTCCGGGCCCTGGGTGCTGTCGATTCTCAGCGTGATGCTGGTGGGGGTGATCAGCCTCGGGCTGGTGGTGCCGGAGGTGCTGATCCGCCAGTTTCTGATCACCGTGACCTACCTGATGGCCACCTCGCTGATCCTCACCGGCGGCTTGCAGCTGTTTTTCACCCGTTTCGTCTCCGACCGCCTGTTCGAGCGCAAGTACGAGCAGATCCTGCCGAACCTGATCGGTGTGCTGTTGCTGGTGACCCTGGGCTCCGGCGTGCTGGGCATCCTGCTGCTGGTCACCCTGTTCGACCAGCCGCTGATCTACCGCCTGATGACCCTGGCCAACTTCGTGGTGCTGTGCAATCTGTGGCTGGTGATCATCTTCCTCTCGGGGATGAAGGCCTATAACCGCATCCTGCTGGTGATGCTGGCGGGCTACGCACTGATGGTGGGCAGCGCGTTCTTCCTGCGGCACATGGGCATGGAAGGGCTGCTGCTGGCGTTGTTGCTGGGGCACAGCTCGCTGCTGTTCCTGTTCCTGTACGACATCCTGCGCGAGTACCGCGCGGAAAAGCTGGTGGCCTTCGACTTCCTCGACCGCCGCCAGGTGTTTGTCAGCCTGCTGCTGACCGGGCTTTGCTACAACCTGGGGATCTGGATCGACAAGTTCATCTTCTGGTTCAACCCGGACACCTCCAGCCAGGTGATCGGGCCGCTGCGGGCGTCGATTCTGTATGACCTGCCGATCTTCCTCGCCTACCTGGCGATCATTCCCGGCATGGCGGTGTTCCTGGTGCGGATCGAAACCGACTTCGCCGAGTGGTACGACCGGCTGTTTCGCGCCGTGCGCGACGGCGAAACCCTGCAGCACATCGGTTCGCTGAAAGCCGAGATGACCTTCTCGATCCGCCAGGGCCTGCTGGAAATCTGCAAGGTCCAGGGCCTGACCGTGGTCCTGCTGTTTCTGTTCGGGCCGCGCCTGCTGGAGTGGCTGGGGATGTCCAGCTACTACCTGCCGCTGTTCTACATCGACCTGATCGGAGTGAGCATCCAGGTGGTGTTCATGGCGATCCTCAACGTGTTCTTCTACCTCGACAAACGGGCGATCGTGCTGGAGCTGTGCCTGTTCTTCGTCGCCCTCAACGCCGGGTTGACCCTGCTCAGCCTGCACCTGGGACCGAGCTACTTCGGCTATGGCTTCACCTTGTCGCTGCTGGTCTGCGTGCTGCTGGGACTGGCGCGGTTGTCGACGGCGCTGGATGACCTGGAGTACGAGACCTTCATGCTCTCGCGTTGAGGCTCGGCAGAGCAGGGCCGGCGCCACTCCCCTCCGCGGCGTGAGGCCTTTGAGTCACCGGCCTGGATCCCTGGCCAGCGCTAGCGTCTCACCCGGTGCTTTCACGGGCTGGAGAGCCCGCGAGCTGCCAGCGGGGCGCTGGGCCAGGGTTATGAACAAGGATCTGCCAAGGCTCACCCGCATTGGCCGCGGCCGCCGCGTCACTGTCCAGCAGCGCGCCGAGGCTGAACTGTTCGCCATTGGCCTCACTGATCGCCAGGTCGCAGCGCAACGGCGAGCGTCCGAGGTATTCGTGCACCCCATGCCCGCGCCTGCGCAGCAGAGGCGTGGGCTGGCACCCCGGTATCAGTGGTCGGCAATAAAAAGCGGAGCCTACCTAGGGGGGGTGAAATGACTGGCGAAAGTACATAACCCCTTCGATCGACGCAAAAGCTGCTCCAGCTCATGGCGATCAGCGGCTCGATTCGCTTGAATACGCGCCCTCGCGTCGCCTGGCCAAACAATAGAGGGGCGCCAGAGCGCAGCCCAAACATACAACGCACTACTTCGAAAGGACTCGGCATGTCGTTATCGCGCTGTCTATCTGGCCTGTCCAACTTGTTGCACTACCGCCGCGAATGGTTCCGCGCCGACCTGCGGGCCGGGTTGTCCGTGGCGGCAATCCAGATCCCGATCGCCATCGCCTATGCACAGATTGTCGGCCTGCCGCCGCAGTACGGGCTGTACGCCTGTGTGCTGCCGATGGTCGTCTATGCCTTGATCGGCAGCTCGCGGCAACTGATGGTCGGTCCCGATGCCGCCACCTGCGCCATGCTCGGCGGGGCCGTGGCGCCTTTGGCCATGGGCGATCTGCAGCGAACCGTCGAATTGTCGATGATCGTCACCGTGCTGGTGGGCCTGATGCTGATCGCCGCCGGGATCGCCCGGGCGGGCTTTATCGCCAGCTTTTTCTCGCGGCCGATCCTCATCGGCTACCTCAACGGCATCGGTCTGAGCCTGATCGCCGGGCAAATGGGCAAGGTGGTGGGCTTCAAGATCGAAGGCGACGGCTTCATTCTCGGGCTGGCGGACTTTCTCCAGCGTCTGGGGGAAATCCACGGCCTGACCCTGGCCGTTGGCCTGGCCAGCCTGGGCCTTCTGATCTGGCTGCCGCGACGCTACCCGCGGCTGCCGGCGGCGCTGCTGACGGTGGCGCTGTTCACCTTGCTGGCCGGGCTATTGGGCTTCGACCGCCTCGGAGTGGCGATCCTCGGGCATGTGCCGGCCGGGATTCCCGAGTTGTCCTGGCCCAAGACCAGCCTGGAGGAAAGCAAGAGCCTGCTGCGCGACGCGCTGGGCATCGCCACCGTGAGCTTTTGCAGCGCCATGCTCACTGCCCGCAGCTTCGCCGCGCGCCATGGCTACGCGATCAACGCCAACCATGAGTTCATCGCCCTGGGCCTGAGCAACCTGGCGGCCGGCGCCTCCCAGGGCTTTGCCATCAGCGGCGCGGATTCGCGTACCGCGGTCAACGACATGGCCGGAGGCAAGAGCCAGTTGGTGGGCATCATCGCCGCCCTGGCGATCGCGCTGATTCTGCTGTTTTTCACCGCGCCCATGGCGTGGATTCCGCAGCCGGCCCTGGGCGCGGTGCTATTGATGGCGGGCTGGGGCTTGCTCGACGTCAAGTCCCTGAAGCAAATCTACCGGCTCAGCCGCTTCGAGTTCTGGCTGTGCCTGCTGACCACCGTCAGCGTGCTGGGGCTGGGCGTGCTGCCGGGCATCATGTTCGCCGTGACCCTGGCCATCCTGCGCCTGCTGTACAGCATCTACCAACCCACCGACGCGGTGCTGGGCTGGATGCCGGGCATCGAAGGCCAGGTGGATATCAGGCAATACCCGCAAGCGCGCACGGTGCCCGGCCTGGTGGTGTATCGCTTCGACGACGCGATCCTGTTCTTCAACGCCGACTACTTCAAGATGCGCCTGCTCGACACCGTGCAGCGCGAGAGCGAAGCCGAGGTGGTGCTGTTCGATGCCGAGGCGGTGACCGATATCGATGTCAGCGGCATCGCGGTGCTGCGGGAAATCCGCGAGACCCTGGCCGCCCAAGGCATCTACTTCGCGATCGCCCGTGCTCGCGGCACTTTCCTGGCGATGCTGGAACGCTCGGGGATGACCCGGGAAATGGACAGCCAGTTGCTGTTCGGTTCGGTGCGTTCGGGGATCAGGACCTACCGCATATGGCGCAACAGCATGCGCGGCAAGCAATGAAGCAGAGGACGCTGAGCGGCACGCAGGCCACCGCCGGCGTGCCGATGGCGCCGAAGCGCAGGGCCCGGCTATTGACGCTCAGCGCCACCTGGGCGCCGTAAGTGCCCCCTCGATGGCGACCCGGGTCGGCCCGGCCCATTCGCTGCTGCCCCCCGGCGTACCGCCCGCTGCGGCGGTTGCCAGAAGCGGGCAGGACCGGGAAATCGGCTCTGCGGGCATGCGCCAGGTTCAAGAGAGAAGAGGGCGGCCGTGGGTCAGGGCGCGTCGAAGTAGGATTTTCGTATTCTCTCCAGCGAGCCGTCCTTGCGCAGCGCCTCGACCGCCGCGCTCAGCTTGCGTACCAAGGCCGCATCGCAGTCTCGGGAGCAGGCCAGGTACAGATCGCTGCTCATGAAGGCCGGACTGACCTGCAGCGGTTGAGTTGACACCTTGCGCCAGATGCTTTGGGTTTCGGGAATGCCGTTGAACCAGGCGTCGACCCGTCCCATCAGCAGCAATTGCGCCGGGTTCTCGCCAATTTCAAACGGATAGATCTGGTTGTCGCTAAAGCCTTCGGCCCGGAGCTTCTGCTCTTGGGCGCTGCCTCGGCCAACGGCGATCCGGGCATAGGTTTCCCGCGCCTGCTGCAGGGTTTCCACGCGCTTGTGGAGGCTGAAGAAGGCTCGGTCCATGGTCATGATGGGCGCGATCCAGGTGTAATCGGCCTCTCTTTCCGGCGTGCGGGTCAGGGGAATGATCAGCTTGTCGACGCCCTTGCGCACGCTTTGCTGGGCGCGTGCCCAAGGCACTTGCACAAAGTTCAGCGCATATCCGGCCCGGGTCGCCGCTTTCAGTGTCACGTCGCCGACGATGCCATGCAGGCCGGACTGGTCCAGCATCGATAAAGGCGGCGCTTCGGCAAAGTACAGGTCGACGCTACGGGGCTCTGCGCCAGACACCGAGGGCATCCAGACCACCGCCGCGAGCAGCGTCGTCAGGATCAGCGCCCCCCACTGGCGCAACGATTGACTCACTTGAGTCATGGCAGTAACTCAACAAACAGTGGCATTTCATGCTCTCGGATTAACGCTGCGTATTCGACACCTGCAAAGACCGACCCGCAACGACCTGCAAAACGTGCCGCCAAGATTAGAGGGTTATGTGCAGAGATGGACGGATTTGCCGGATTATTTTGACCGCTGATCGCCATCACGGTTCAGGGCCGACGCCAGCGGTGAGGGCCGCGACGGGCAGGCGCTGACACTCGGGTTGCACAGCTGTGGGCAGCGCCCCATCCATCGCCCCCCGGCTTGTCCTGCCCGGGCCCCGTTCCCGCTGCACGCGCGGCCCGGGCCTGCGGGGCATTTGCGGGACAGCCTTAAGTTTTAGTTAAAACGCTTTAATCAAACTGCTGATTATCATTCGCAATTGGCTGACTCAGACTGCGTTCGTGCCTCCACGCTCCCCGGAGCCAGCAACGAGCGGTTTATGCCAGTCAATATTGCACCCTCCCGCAGCCTGTCTTCAGCGGACGCGCCGCTATGACGACGCTGTCTGCCACCTCATCCGCGGCCGGTACGGCCGTTCACTCGGCCTTGGCCTGTTGCCATCTGCTGCTGCAACTGACCGGGGAGCGCGTTGCGCCAACGGCCCAGCCGCCATCCCGGGACCCGTCCCCCTCGCAGGACCTGCGCCAGGCCCTCAGGGACTATGGGCGCAACGCCGGCGTTGATCTGCGTCTGGAGCGCCTGGCCTTGGCCCGACTGACCCCGAAGATGCTGCCCCTGGTCTGGCGCAGCCAGTGCGGCGATTTCAGGCTGCTGGCGCGGCTCTCGGACACCCAGGCGCTGGTGCAGCGCCCCTCAATGCCGACCCCGGACATGCTCGATCGCCGGCAGTTGGCCGAACAGTGGAGCGGGGAGGTGATCCGCCTGCGCCAGGGCGGCCTGCGCTTCGACCTGTCCTGGTTCATTCCGGAGCTGCTGCGCCACCGACGGATCCTCGGCGAGGTGCTGCTGTGCTCGCTGTTGCTGCAGGTGCTGGCCCTGGCGACACCGCTGTTCTTCCAGGCGGTGATGGACAAGGTCATGGTCCACCGGGCGCTGTCGACTCTGGATGTGCTGGTGATGACCCTGGTGCTGGTGGGGCTGTTCGAGGTCCTGCTCAAGGGCCTGCGCGAATACCTCTCGGCGCACACCGCCAACCGCATCGACATTGGCCTGGGGGTCAAGCTGTTCCGCCATCTGCTGGGCCTGCCGCTGCTGTACTTCAAGCAGCGGCAGGTGGGGGCGATCATCACCAGGGTCCAGGAGCTGGACAGCATCCGCGAGTTCCTCACCGGTTCCCTGCTGACCCTGTGCGTGGACGTGGCCTTCACCCTGGTGTTCTTCGCGGTCATGGCCTGGATCTCCTGGCCCCTGACCCTGCTGGTGCTGCTGACCCTGCCGCTCTACGGGCTGCTGGCCTGGTGCAGCAGCGGGCCGCTGGAGCAGCGCATCGAGCGCCAGTTCCAGAGCGCGGCGCGCAACACCGCCTTTCTCAATGAAAGCGTGAGCAGCAGCGAAACCATCAAGAGCCTGGCGGTGGAGCCACGCATGCAGCGGCGCTGGGAATCCCAGACCGCGGAAATGGTCGAGGCCGGGTTTGCCAGCCAGACCCTGGGCAGCGCCATCAGCCAGAGCGTGACGCTGCTGCAGAAAGTCACCGCGGTGGCGGTGATCTGCTGGGGCGCGAGCCGTGTCATCGAGCTGCAGATGACCATCGGCCAATTGATCGCCTTCAACATGATGCTGTCCCACGTCAGCCAGCCCATCGCCAAGCTGATCGAGGTCTGGCAGCAGTTCGTGCGGGTGCGGGTATCGGTGGACAAGCTGGGGGACATGCTCAACCTGCCGGTGGAACAGGCCGAGGACGATCAGCGCCCGCAGCAGCCGTTGCGCGGCGAGGTGCGCATCGAGCGGTTGGCCTTCCGCTACCGCCCGGAGCTGGCGCTGGTGCTGCGCGGCCTGGACCTGCACATCGCCGCCGGGCAGACCCTGGGCATCGTCGGGCCGTCCGGTTCGGGCAAGAGCACCCTGACCCGCCTGTTGCAGAAGCTCTACACCCCGGATGCCGGGCGCATCCTGATCGACGGCGTGCCCCTGGCGCAGTTGCCGCCGGCCTGGTTGCGCAGCCAGATCGGCGTGGTGCTGCAGGAAAACTACCTGTTCAACCGCAGCGTGCGGCACAACATCGCCTTGCGCCATCCCACGGCGTCCCTGGAAAGCGTGATCGACGCGGCGCGCCTGGCCGGGGCCCACGACTTCATCCTGCGCCTGCCCCTGGGCTACGACACGGTACTGGCCGAAGCCGGCAGCTCGCTGTCCGGTGGCCAGCGGCAACGCATCGCCATCGCCCGGGCGCTGATGGGCGACCCGCGCCTGCTGATCTTCGACGAAGCCACCAGCGCCCTGGATGACGAATCCCAGGCGCTGATCCAGGACAACATGGCGCGCATCGCCCTGGGCCGCACGGTGATCATCATTGCCCATCGCCTGTCGGCGGTGTGCCATTGCCAGCGGATCATCGCCCTGGAGCAGGGGCGCATCAGCGAATCGGGCAGCCATCAGCAACTGTTGGCCAACGGCGGTTGCTACGCGCGGCTGTGGGCCTTGCAACAGGCGCTGCGCAAGGAGGACGCATGATGTTCGGTTCATTGCTGTCCGCCTTGCGTCGTGCCCGTCAGCGCCTGGGCGAAGCCCCGGCACGGCTCAAGCGCAATCGCGACGAATACGAGTTCCAGCCCGGCTACCTGGAGATTGTCGAGCGTCCACCGGCGCCCTGGGCCCGGGCCACCGCGCTGCTGCTGATCTTCAGCATCCTGCTGGCCCTGGGCTGGGCCACCCTCGGTTTTCTCGACATCCATGCCAGCGCCGCCGGGCGCCTGATGGTCTCCAGCTACACCAAGGTGATCCAGGCTCACGAGGCGGGCGAAGTGCGGGCGATCCATGTGCGCGACGGCCAGCGGGTCAAGGCCGGCGAGGTGCTGGTGGCGCTGAACCCGATCGGCATCGAGGCCGAGTTGAGCGAGCTGCGGGCGCAGTTGGCCTTCAAGCGCCTGGAACTGGCCCGGGCCCGGGCGCTGCTGACCCCGCAGCCGCTGCTCAGCTACCAGGCGCCGCCGGGCCTGGACGCCGAGCAGGCCGAGGCGGCCCTGGAACAGCTGCGCAGCACCTGGAAGGAAATCAGCGCCAACCTCGACAGCCTCAACGCCGAAATCGCCATCAATCAGGCCAGCCAGCGTGCCCGGGGCAGCGAGATCAGTGCCCTGGGCAAGCTGGCCAGCAACGTGCGCAAACGGCTGCATGCGCGCCGGGCGATGGCCGCCGAGCAATTGATGCCCCTGGTCGAATTGCTTGAGCAGGAAAAGGAGCAACTGGAGGTGGAGCGTTCACTGGCCCAGCAACAGGCCGAGCTGCAAGTGCTCAAGGCCCAGGCCAACAACCGCCGCGAGCAGCGCGACAGCTTTCTGGCCCGCACCCAGCGTGAACAGCATGAAGTGCTCAACCGCAGCCAGCAGGACATCGCCGTGCTGGAGCAGCAACTGATTCGCGGCCGCGATCGCCAGCGCCTGCAGACCCTGCTGGCTCCGGTGGACGGGGTGGTCCAGCAACTGGCGGTGCACACCCTGGGCGGCGCGGTGCAGGCGGCGCAGCAGTTGCTGGTGATCGTCCCCGAGGGCGCCGAGCTGGATGCCGAGGTCATGGTGCTGAACAAGGACGTGGGCTTCGTTCGCGCCGGCCAGCCCGTGGAGATCAAGGTGGATGCCTTTCCCTATACCCGCTACGGCACCTTGCGCGGCACGGTGGCCCATGTCTCCGGGGATGCCATCAAGGATGAGCAGTTGGGGCTGGTGTTCCCCACCCGCATCCGCCTGGAACGGGCGGCGATCGCCGCGGGGCAGGGCTGGATGCCCTTGCAGGCCGGCATGAGCGTGACCGGCGAGATCCGCACCGGCGAGCGGCGGGTGATCAATTACCTGCTGAGCCCGATCCGTGAGTATCAGTCCGAAGCGTTGCGGGAGCGTTGAGCATGACCACAGCCTGCCACCTGACCGGCGAACCCTCGCCAACCCTGCTCGACAGCGGCCTGCACGCCCTGGCCTGGGCCGCCCGGCGCTTTGACCTGAGCATCAGCGTGGCGCAGCTGGCGCACCGCCTGGGGCGGGTCGAGGGCCTGGCCGACAGCCTGGACCTGCGCCGCTGCGCCGGCTGGATCGGCCTGCGCGCCCGGGCCGTGCGCAGCCAGGTGCAGCGCCTGCAGCACCTGCCGTTGCCGGCCCTGCTGGAGACCACCCAGGGCTGGGTGGTGCTGGACGCGGTGGACGGCGACCAGTTGCGCATCTACTGGCCGCTGCAGGGCCAATGCCAGACCCTGACCCGCGCGGAACTGGCCTTGTGCTGGCCGGCCCGGGGCCAGGTGCTGTTGCTGGCCGAGCAGCATGTGCAGCCCAAGGCCCGGGGCTTCGGGGTGGGCTGGTTCCTGCCGTCGATCCTCAAGCACGGGCGGCAGTTTCGCAGCGTGCTGCTGGTGTCGCTGATGCTGCAAGGGGTGGCCCTGGTGACCCCGTTGCTGTTCGAGAACATCATCGACCGGGTGCTGGTCAGCCGCGGCCTGTCGAGCCTGCAGGTGCTGGGCATGGCCATGCTGGCCCTGGCCCTGTTCGAACCGCTGTTCGGCCTGGTGCGTTCCTGGTTGTTCAGCAACGTGGCGAGCAAGATCAACGCCGAGTTGTCGGCCCGCCTGTACCAGCACCTGATCCAGCTGCCCCTGGGGTATTTCCAGGGGCGCCAGACCGGCGAGATCATCGCCCGGGTCGGCGAGATGCAGCAGATCCGCCAGTTCCTCACCGGCTCGGCCCTGACCCTGGTACTGGACCTGGCCTTCTGCGGGCTGTTCATCGCCGTGATGTACAGCTACGCGCCGTTGCTGACCTGGGTGGTGGTGGGCTCCCTGGCCCTGTACTTCCTGTTCTGGCTCTGTGTGGGGCCCTTGCTGCGCAGCCGCGCCCTGCGCGAGTACGAGTTGAACGCGGCCAACACCGCTTTTCTCACCGAGGCGGTGACCGGCATCGAGACGATCAAGACCGGGGCCATCGAAAACGGCTTCCAGCAGCAGTGGCAGCGCCAGCTGGCGGCCTATGTGCGCGCGGCGTTCCACACCCGCATCGTCGGCATCTGGGCCGGGCAGGGCATCGGCCTGATCCAGAAACTCACCGCGGCGCTGCTGCTGTGGTGGGGGGTGATGCTGGTGCTGGACGGCCAGTTGAGCCCCGGCCAACTGGTGGCCTTCAACATGCTGGCCGGGCATGTGGTGGAGCCGATCCTGCGGCTGGCCCAGGTCTGGCAGGACTTCCAGCACACCCTGATTTCCCTGCGGCGCCTGGGCGACATCCTCGACACCGAGTGTGAAAGCGGCAGCGGCGGCCTGGCCTCGGTGCCGGCGCTGCAGGGCGGGGTGAGCTTCCAGGGGGTGCGCTTTCGCTACGCCGAAGACGGCCAGGAGGTGCTGCGCCAGCTTGACCTGGAGATCCGCCCGGGGGAGTTCGTCGGCATTACCGGGCCCTCCGGTTCCGGCAAGTCGACCCTGACCCGCCTGCTGCAGCGCCTCTACGTACCGCAGCACGGCCGGGTCATGGTGGACGGCATCGACCTGGCCATCGCCGACCCGGTGGCCCTGCGCCGCAACATGAGCGTGGTGCTGCAGGAAAGCGTGCTGTTCGCCGGCAGCGTGGCGCAGAACATCCGCCTGTGCCGGCCCCAGGCCAGCGATGCCGAGGTGCAGGACGCCGCCCGCCTGGCGGGGGCGGCGTCCTTTATCGAGGCCCTGGCCCAGGGCTACGAAACCCAGGTCGGCGAGCGCGGCGGCCAGCTTTCCGGCGGCCAGCGCCAGCGCATTGCCCTGGCCCGGGCGCTGCTCTGCAACCCCGGAATCCTCCTGCTGGATGAGGCCACCAGCGCCCTGGACTACGAGTCGGAGGCGGCGGTGATGGCCAACCTGCAGGACATCGCTCGGGGCCGCACGGTGATCAGCGTCGCCCATCGCCTCAACACCCTGCGCCATGCCGACCGGATCCTGGTCATCGACCAGGGGCGGGTGCTGGAACAAGGCACACAGGCCAACAGCTGCTCGACCTCGACGGGCTGTATGCCCGGCAGTGGGCCCTGCAGATGAAGGATTGACCCCACCCACGGCAGGAGGACCCGCCCACCCGTCACGTCTCCCACCCCGCATTCCCCCAGGCGGCCTTTCGCAACGCGAAGGGCTTCGCGCAACACAGACAAAGGATCACTGCAATGGCTTTCCTGTCCAAGGATTTCACGCGCCTGCTCAACTCCCTGATCGATCAACAGATCCAGGCTTCAGGCCGGCAAACCGAATGGTTCAACATGAGCGCCGACGAGCGCGCCTCCTACCTCGCCCAGGTCGGCGACCGCCTGCTGGAGATGCAGCAGAGCACCCTGAGCGTGCTGGCCGCCCAGCACTTCCAGATGCAGGACAACCCGGTGTCGGTCGCCGACCAGTTGCAGACCCTGCAACAGCGGCGCAAAGAGATGGACGCCGTCCCCGACACCCCGGCCACCAGCGCCTACAAGCAGCAACTGGACCGGGACATCCTGTTGTACAGGCGCCAGGACGCGGCGCTCAGCCACTATGACAAGACCTGGAGCAAGGCGCTGAACATGCTCAGCCCCAATGGCGCCCAGCCGTTGGACGTCAAGGGCCTGAAGGCCGATGCGCTGGCCAAGCAGGACAAGCTTGGCGGGCGGATCAAGCGTCTGGAGCAGCAACTGAGCGCCCAGGTGGCCGACTCCACCTTCAACCAGGCCTACGTCACGCTGTTCGCCGAGTTGCAGGCCTACAAGGAGGTCAGC
Source organism: Pseudomonas sp. Os17 (assembly GCF_001547895.1). NCBI lineage: Bacteria > Pseudomonadati > Pseudomonadota > Gammaproteobacteria > Pseudomonadales > Pseudomonadaceae > Pseudomonas > Pseudomonas sp. Os17. Next base: position 3,270,200 of record NZ_AP014627.1, read on the forward strand.
AGCCGCTACGACGCCTTGCTCAAGGCCGGACCCAAGCAGCAGGCCGCGAGCCTGGGGGCGCTGGCCAAGGCGCCCCGGGCCTCCGACGACCTGCCGCTGAACATTTCCCTGTTGATGATGGAGGAGCGCCCCGGCTACATCCGCATGAACGTAGCGCTGGTCAATGCCAGCACCGACGGGCGCTTTAAGGACTTCTACCTGGACCACGGCCGGCTGGTGGTGCCCACCGACGGCGTGCTGAACTTCTCCTTCGGCACCGCGGCCCGCTCCCTGGCCTGGCAGCAGCAGTACCGGCTCAAGAGCGAGCCTCCGTCCATGCGCTCGCCGACCTATGCGCCGATCCGCTCGGTGCTGGTCAAGACCGGCTTCGTCGAACAGTACTTCGCCCACCACCTGGTGTCGGAAAGCGACCTGCGCGAAGGCTTCAAGGCCCAGTTGCTGAATGACGGCCACCGGCTGCTGCTGACCAACGTCGATCGCAAGGTGCCCAACCAGATCGGGATCCAGGTCTCGGGCCAGTCGCCCAGCACCAGCGTGCCCCGCGAAGTGCCCCTGGGCAGCGCCTTGGGCGAACTGATCAACCAGAACGCCGACATCACCAGCTTCCAGACCATCGGCCTGGAAGACTTCCGGCACAACAGCTACCAGCCGGACCGCGACGGAGTGTTCGTCAACATCCACGAACTGGAGCGGGCAGTGGGCTTTGCCGAGCGCCAGTACCTGCTGGAGATGCCCCAGGGCGGGGAGTTCCGCGCGGCCACGCCGTTTGCGCTGATGACCGTCGAGGGCGACAAGGTCAGCAGCAGCCACCTGAGCAAGGCCCAGACCGCCGCCTTGTACCAGTACAACGCGGCGTTCTTCGACACCCTGGAACAGCTGCGCAACGACGGCATCAAAGCCAGCCGCCTGTTCGAAGGCAGCCGCGAGCGCGCCACCTTCGTGCAGCAACTGACCCGCCTGCTGCAACGCAACCACCTGACCCCGGCCGGGATACTGCTGCCACAGCACAGCCGCGACAGCCTGCGGGATATCAAGGGCAACAACCTGAACAAGGTGCTCTGGGAACAGGCCTTTGCCGCGTCGGTGTGGCAGAGCCGGGACAACGATGCCTTGCTGTTCGGCCTGGCCGACCAACTGGTGCACAGCCCGGCGCTGGCCAGGGTCCTGCAGGGCGGTTACGTGCAGAGCGACATTGCCCAGGCCAAGCTGCTGCTGGCGCCGCTCTACGAGCAATGGCTGGAGCAGGCGGTCACGGCGGAAAACCAGCGGGTCGCCAACGCCAACGCCGCCCTGCATTCGAGCAACCCGAAGCGGCACACCTTCGATCACGTGGCCGTGGAGCGCTCCCTGGACAGCCAGCTGCTGAACCTGCTGCTGCGCGGCCCCGCCGGGCTGCAGCCGGGCGATGCCGCCCTGCGCCCCAGCGTCGAGGCGCAGCTGTCCAGCGACCAGGGCCGCAGCCTGCGCAAGCAGGCGCTGTTCCATGCCCTGCGCCCGGTGGCCGACAGCCTTTCCAAGGCCGCGGTGCCGGTCAATGGCCACGCCGCACTGGCATCGCCCGATGGCGCCAACAAGCTGGTGATCAACAATCGGCTGAATCAGCCCGACCCCTACCTGATCCTCAACACCCAGCCGGAGCGGGCCCAGGCCGATGCGCCGTTGTTGATCGCGGACGACAAGTACCGCAGCTACAGCCAGTTCCGTCCCGACCCGGACAATCCCGCCACGCGCTACATGAACGACCTGGACACGCCGTTCGTGGGCGGCATTTCCGGAACCACCCAGACCGTCAGCAATGCCTTGCCGGAACTGTTCGGCCAAGGGCTGAGCGTCAAGCAGTACTGGCAGTTCCAGATGGCCAATGCGGCGTTCATGATCCGCAACGGCTATCACTCGTTCTTCGAGACCCTGTATGTCGCCGCCCGCTATGAACCCCAGGGCCCGGGCAGCATCGGCCCGCAGCTGCTGCAGATGTTCGACCGCTACCGCGCCGAGGGCAGCCGGGAGGCATTGCACGGCAAGCTGTACGACGGGGTGATGGCCCGGGTCCTGCCCATCGTCAATCAGGGCAGGGCGGCGAGCGAGGAGTTCCATCCGCCACGCTTCACCAGCGTCGGCCCGCTGCCCGCATTGCAGGGGCAGGCGCTGCAGGATCGGCAGCTCAAGGGGGGGCTGGCGTTGCAGGGGGCCGGTTTTGAAGCGCGCCAGGGCAGCGCCGACATCCGCCAGTTCGTCGCCGACCCGGTGCAGTTCGCCCGCAGCCACACCCTGAGTGCCGAGGCCCTGGTCAAGTCGGGGCGCCTGCCGGCCCAGGGCCGTGTACAACTGGTCAAGGTCGCGCCGGACCTGTACGAGCTCGAATACACCGAGCACGGCGCCAATGAGGTGGCCGGCAACAGCGCGCCGGCGTATTTCCTCGGCTACAACGGCCCCAACCAGGCCAATGCCGCGCCGGCCTACGTGGACATTCCCAAGCACGGGGCCGTGGGCAGCTTCCTGTTCACCGGCACCCTGTCGGGCTGCTCGCTGGTGGTGACCAGCCTGGACGCCAACACCTACCGGGTCTATCACGACGGCCGGGTCAACAGCTCGCTGCTGTACGACAACGTGGTGATGGCGGTGGACTACAAGGACTATCAGGTCGCCGGCACCGCCGAGGGCCTGGCCGCGGCCTACATGCAGTACGTCGATGGCCAGTGGCAGCTGGTGTTCCAGCGCCAGGAGTACCAGCGCCAAGGGCCGATGGTCTGGCCGAAATTGCGCGATGGCGCCGAGCCCCTGGCGATCCAGACCGCCGACACCCGGGTGATGGAACGCAACCGGGCCGAGTTCGCCGCCTACCGCGAGCAGGTGCAGCAGAACCTGAAAAAGGTCGCGGCCCAGTTCGGGGTGCCGGTCGACGGGGTGGCTGACGGTGTCTACGACAGTGGCGCCTTCTCTCCCGAGCATCCGGCGATCGCCGCCTGGAATCAGCTGCGTGAAGCCGTGCAGGACCGGGTCAACGCCGATATCCAGCACCTGAGCGACCGGCGCTACCAGTTGCAGGAGCAGCGACGCACCGCCGGCGACAAGGCGCTGATCGACCAGCAGATCCGGCAGATCAACCTGACCCAGGACTACTACCGGGCGCAGTACGAGCCGGTGCTGCGCGAAGCCGGCTCGGTGGAAAAGACCTGGCTCTGGCAGCAGATCAGGGCCAAGGAGGGCAGCGCCGCCGTGGTGCGCACCGACGACACGGCCATCCAGGGCGGTGGCGAGGAGCGAGCCAGCAGCATCGGCGAGCGCTATGCCACGACCGAGGCCTACCAGCGCGGCGCGCGGGGCACGGCCTTCAGCGACGGCCTGCGGGATTATCGCCAGATCAAGATTCCCGGGGTGGACGACAAGATGTCTTCCCTGGACATGAAGCGGCTGTTCCTCGACGGCTCGCTCACGCCCCAGCAACGGGGTGCCCTGAGTGGCCGCATCAGCGAGACCGCCCAGGCCGAGTACATCGACAAGGTGCTGCGCCAGACCGCGGTGTTCAGCGAAGACTTCCAGAGCGCCGGCAGCGTCTTCGGCCAGCTGGCGCCCCAGGATTTCTACCTGTCCCTGGTGGGGGACCGCTCCGGCGGCCGTTGCTACCCGCTGGTGCGGGCCATGGCCGTGGCCCTGGCCAATGGCGGCGAGGCGGGGATCAACAGCCTGGTGCAGAAGCTGTTCCTGGCCTCCGCCGACCCGCAGGCGGGCAGCTCGACCCTGCTCAAGAACAGCCTGATCCGCCTGCACTCCAACGTCGAGGCGGTGCAGGCGTCGACGCCGCTGGGGCAGCTCAAGCTGACCGAGGTGGTGGCGCGGCTGGCCGCCAGCAAGGGCCCGGCGATGTTCGCCCTCAATACCCAGAACCACTCGATGATGGTCGGCAGCACCTCCACCGCCGAGGGCCAGCGCTACTACTTCTATGACCCCAACGTGGGGATCTTTGCCTTCGATTCCACCCAGGGCCTGTCCCAGGCCATGCAACAGCACCTGGTCAAGCGCAAGCTGGCCGCCCACTACGGCGCGTTCGGCAGCCAGTCGCTGCCGGCCTTCAACCTCATCGAGATCGACACCGGCAAGATGGCCGAAGTGCCGGTGGGCAACGGCCTGAACGTCGCCGACCTGTCCCGTCCCGAGGAACTGGCCGGGGTCATCGGCCAGCGCCGTCAGGTCGAGCAGGCGCTGGACGCCCGGCAGCGCATCAGTGACGACCTGCGCCTGGGCGCGGCACTCACCACCTTCGACGCCGAGCAGTGGGGCGCGCGCTTCGACGCCGCCAGCAGCCGGCTGGCCCGGGAGCACCAGCTGGGCAGCCAGTGGATACCGATCATCGCCACTACCGAGGAGCGGAAGGAGGGCGGCTATCGGGTGCAGTTCATCAACCGCGACCAGCCCGAACACACCCGCTGGCTGAGCACCGACGACGGCACCTTTGTCGAGTTCCGCCGTTTCGTCGATGAGCACATGCGCGTATTCACCGAACACTTCACCCTGGAGCACGGCCAGATCCGGCCGCGGGCCGGGGTCGGCGAAGCGCCGGCGGTGGACGGCCTGAACGCCGGCTTCGCGGTGCAGACGCTGATCCAGTGGTTTGCCGACAAGCACCGCCAGGACGCGGCCCAGGGCAGCACTTCGGCAGATTTGGCCACGGCATTGAAGATCCACAGCTACCTGGGCCTGGTGCAGATCGGCCATGGCACCGTGCAGGATGTGGCCAAGGTCACCGAGCTGGTGCAGACCGCGTTGCGCGGCGAGGCCCTGGCCGCCGAAACCTCCCTCAAGGACTTTGCCTCGACCCTGGGGCATACGGTCAACGAAGGCGCCGGCCTGCTGTTTGGCGGGGCCATGGTGGGCCTGGACGCCTATGAACTGGCCCATGCCGAGAACGACGTGCAAAAGGCCGTGTTCGGCACCCAGCTGGCGTTCGACTCGGCCAGTTTCGTCACCGGCGCGGCCGGGGTCGGCGCCGGCCTGCTCGGGGCCTCGACGGCGGCCGCGGTGCTGGGCGGCGCGGGGGTGATCCTCGGCGGCCTGGCGGTGGGTTTCACCGCGCTGGCCCAGGCCTTTGGCGCGGTGGCCGAAGACGCCAAGGCGGTGGGGCGCTACTTCGACACACTGGATCAGGCCTACAAGGGCAACGGCTACCGTTACGACGCCGACAAACAGGTGCTGGTGCCCCTGGCCGGCGCGGTGGTCAAGACCCTGGACCTGCGCAACAACCAGATCGCTTTCGACAGCCAGTACATCTACCGTACCCACCACGGTTCCACCGGTTCCGGGGCGATCAACTACTTCTTCTGGGCCGGGGATTTCCCGCGGATGATCCACGACCGCAGCCAGGCGATCGAGGTGCGCAGCGGCATCGGCTACCCCCAGGCGTCGCAGGCCCTGGCCCATGGCGAAAGCTCGGCGGTGATTCTGCCGGGCACGCCCAAGTCCTACATCAGCTACGAGTACATGATCCTGCCGGGGGCCACCACCCGGCATGACACCGGCTTCGACGTGATCCGCCGGCTGGAGAACGACCGGCGCTTCGACTACGACTTCTACATCTTCCCCAGCGAGGAGACGATCCGGCGCATTCACCAGGAATACGTCGACACCCCGATCCAGGTACTGCTCGATGGCCATGACCGGCAACTGGTGATCCCGGAGCTGCCCAAGGAGCTGTACGGCTACCTCAACTACCAGATCAAGGGCGCTGGCGGGCGCTATCTGGTGGGGCTCAACGAGGGCACCCGGGTCGAGCTTGCCAGCGAGGCCGGCAGCACGCCGTCGCGCTGGATCATCGACAGCAGCCAGCTACAGAGCGAAACCATCAGCGTGTCCAAGGGCCAACTGACGGTCGGCGGGGTGGTGGTCAAGCTCGACCCGGCGAGCAATGGCCAGGTGCTGGTGGTCAACGCCAGGGGCGAAGTGCGCGAGGTGGACTTCGTCGGCATGACGGCCCAGGTAGTGGAAGAAGACGCGAAGCACTGGCAGTTGCCCGGCCAGCGCATCGAGCAGCACCTGAGCGAGCTGGCCAAGGCCCATCAACTGCACGGCCAGTACGTGGTCGTGGATAACTACAGCCATGCCGGGCGCAACGTCGGCCGGGCCTACTACGACGTGGCCAAGGACCGCATGCTGTTCACCGACACGGCGCTGGAACAGGCCCGCAACGCCCAGTTGGGCGCGGTGATCGGCGAGCACGCCTACTTCGTCGACGCCGAGAACGCCGCGGCCTGGCGGGTGGAGATCGCCACGGGCAAGGTCGATGTCCAGTTCAACCCGCCGTTCAACCACAGCGCCGGGCGGATCAGCCGCTTCTGGCAGGAGGGCGACGCGGTCTATCTGGCCCGGCGTTATCAGCTCAAGGAGCGCGAGGCCGAGCTGAACTTCCGCATCCTCGGCGACCGCATGGAACTGGTGGGGGTGGTGGGCGATGAAGCGCTGCTGCAGCTCTCGGCCCGCACCGACCAGCATGGCGACCCTCTCACGACCCTGTTGCAGGGCTACAAGGCACAGGCCACGGAGCGCGACACCCCGGTGTACAGCCTTGGCGCGCCACTGATGGACCCGAGCCCCGCGGCGCTGGTGACGCTGTTTGGCCTCGACCAGGACAAGGTCGCGCACCGCTATTGGGTCCGCACCAGCGACGGCACCCTGATCAAGCCGAACCTGGCACCGCCGTCCGCTCAGGAGCCGCTGCTGGATGCCCAGGGCAAACCCCGGAGCGCTTGGCCGATCCCGGCAGACCTGGTGTTCGCCGGCAGCCTGATGCAGAGCGCTGGCCAGGAAGTGTTCTTCTTCTACAGCCAGCAGCACAAGGCGCTGTTCCGCCAGGAAGGGCCGGGGCAGAAGGTCCTCGACGCCAGCCAGCCGAGCGCCTTGCGCCTGGCCACGCCGACCCTGGCCAATGTGCTGCAGCTCAACGGCCATCTGCTGGCCGTGACCGAGGATGGGCGGGTGGCACGGATCGAGGCCACGGGACGCCTGAGCTATGAAGCGGTCAACGAGCATTGGCTCAAGAACCACGCCAACTGGTGGCAGGAGCTGGCCACTGTCAACGGCCGCAACGCCACCCTGGCGGTGTTCGGGGTCAAGGCCGCGGACGGCAAGACGGCATTGGCGGTGTGGTACCACAACGGCCAGGTGGTGGTGGCCGAGGCTGCGCTGCAAGGCAAGCCGCTGCAGTTCCTCGGCTTCGACAGCACAAGTGGCAGTGCGCGGCTGTTCGAGCCCGAGAGCGGCTCGCTGTACCTGCAGGCGCCGATGAGTCCGCAAGCGCTGGCGTCGGCCTTTGCCGGCGACCAGGTGCTGGAGGCCGCGGCGCAACTGCCGGCGGCCACGCGGCTGATGCCCGAGGTGCCGCTGCGCTCGGCGGTGCAGGTGGATGCTGGCTTGCGCCTGACCACGGTGCAGGGGGAAATCCTCTTGCGCGACCACGACGGCAAGGTGCAACTGGTGGCGCTCGACAAGGGCTGGCAGCAGGCGCACCTGGCCACGCTGCCCCAGGCGCTGGCGGCAGTCGCCGGGCACTGGGGCGCCCAGGGCGTGTTGACCTTGCAGGACCGCGGCGCCCAGGGCTGGTTCGATATCGCCAGCGGCCAGGTGTTCGCCAGCAGCGGCATTGCCAACGCCAGCGAGCTGCGGTTTATCGGCGTTGCCGCTGAGTCGTCGCGCTCGGCCTACGCCTTCAGTCCCACGGAACAGGCGCTGTACAAGGTCAAGGGCGGGGCGGCGCAGAAGCTCGGCCATTACGGCAATGTCCAGCGTATCGGCAGCTCGCTGCTGCTGCAGGGCGGGGGCGGTGCTCGCCGGGATGAACTGGCGCCGCCGTTGCTGGCCGGGGTCGACAGCCTGGTGCTGCACGGCGGCGGCGCTGACGACACCTATCGCCTGAGCCCGGCGATGTGGGCGCACTACCGCACGGTGGTGGTCGACAACGAGGACCCCGGCCAGGCCCTGGACCGCCTGATCCTGCCGGTGGCCGACGCCGGCAAAGTCCTGGTCAGTCGCCGGGGCCAGGATGTGCTGCTGACCGACGTCGACAACGGCAATGCCCTGGTGCTGCGTCAGGTGCTGGGCGAGCAGGGCGCGGCGCACCGGCACCTGCAGATCGAGCTGCAAGGCGATTCATCGGTGATCAGTGTCGATTATCTGTTGAAGGGCTTTGCCCAGGCGGGGCTGTCCCAGGACGCTGTGTTCGAGCTGTCCTCGCGCGAGCGCCAGCCCGTGCCGGACAAGGCTGCAAACGCCGCGCTGGCGACCGTCGAAGGCCCCCGCCTGGCCAAGCTGAGCGGGGCCATGGCGGCCTTTGCCGACACCGGCGGTGCCCGTGAGCTGCTACCGCATGATCGCCAGGCGGCGCAGGCGGTGCTGGTGCCACCGTTGAGCTGACCGCAGGGGAGTTACCACAGGAGGGGCGCCCAGCCTCTCCTGTCTCCCGGCCTCCGAATCACTTCCCTATGTAGAACCCACCATGATCAACCCGATGATTTCGCGGCAGCGCGCCCTTGCCGGCTGGCTGCCTGTCTTGGTGCTGCTGGCCGTTGCCCCGGCCCAGGCCGTTCAACCGCCGCCCCAGACGCTGCCCAGCGACCTGTGGCGGGTGTACCTGGATACCCGGCAGAACAACAGCGAACTGGCGGCGGCCCGCGCCGACCAGGCCGCCCGCGCCGAGGCGCTGCCCCAGGCCCGGGCCGGGCTGCTGCCGACGCTGTCGGCCAGCGCCGACCTCAACAGCACCAGCACCTCCCTGCAACAACCGCGGCAGGACACCCAGCGCAGCAGCACCAGCTACCAGGCGGTGCTCAACCAGCCGGTCTTTCGCGTCGATCGCTGGTTCACCTTCAAGGCGGCCCAAGCCGAAGACCGGCAGGCCCGGCTGGAGCTGGCCGCGGCCGAGCAGAAACTCATGCTCGACAGCGCCCAGGCCTATTTCGGCCTGCTCAAGGCCCAGGACGCCCTGGCCGCGGCCAAGGCCGAGGAAGCAGCGCTCAAGCGCCAGCAGCAACTGGCCGAGCGAGGCCTGCAACTGGGCCTGTCGGACCGTACCGACGTGCTCCAGGCCCAGGCCGGGCATGACACGGCGCGGGCCAATCGGATCGTCGCGCAAAAGCACACCGACGATGCCTTCGAAGCCCTGGACACCCTGACGCACCAGCAGTACCAGGCGATCCAGGGCGTGCGGCACGACATGCCGGTGCTCTTGCCCGAGCCCAACGAGGCGCGGCGCTGGGTCGACACCGCGGTGCGCCAGAACCTGACCCTGCTGGCCAGCCAGCACGCCCTGGACGCGACCCTGCAGACCCTGCGCGCGCGCAAGGCCGGGCACGCCCCGACCCTGGACGCGGTGGTGCGCTACCAGACCGGCGACAACGACGGCCTGGGCTACGGCAACAGCGACATTCGCGGTAACGGCTATGGCGGCACGGTGCAGCAGCGCAGTGTCGGGCTGCAGTTGAATATTCCGTTGTTCAGTGGCGGCCAGACCCGCTCCCAGGTACGCGAAGCCCACCAGCGGATGAATCAGCGCGAGTACCTCAACGACAACTTGCAGCGTCAGGTGGTGGAGCAGACCCGCAACCTGCATCGCGGCCTCAACAGCGCGGTGGATCAGGTCCAGGCGCGACGCCAGTCGATCATCTCCAACCAGGGCGCGGTGCTGGCCTCGCAGTTGGGCTTTCAGGTCGGCACCCGCAACATCGTCGACGTGCTGGAGGCGCAGCGCCAGCTGTACAACGCCGTGCGCCAGTACAACGACAGCCGCTATGACTACATCCTCGACACCCTGCGGCTCAAGCAAGCGGTGGGCACCCTGTCGCCCCAGGACCTCAAGGCGCTTGGTGATTACCTCAAGGCCGACTACGATCCGGACCGCGATTTTCTGCCGCCGGAGTTTCCACGCCGGTTGGCAAGACGCTGAAGGGGCAGGGCAGCAGGCCGGGCCAGCGTCGACGCACAGGGATTCAGCAGTCAAAGGGGCAAGCGGTTGTACAGGTTATTGGAGTTCTTCGACGGCCACCGACGGTGCTGCTACGCCCTGGGCGTAGTGCTCGCGGTGGCGGCGGCAGTGGCGCTGGGCAACTACTACCGGCTGCAGGTCGAGGACGTCTACCAGGCCAGCCTGCAGTTGCAGACAAGGGAGCGCGCCCAGGACCTGGAACAATGGAAATCCAGCGGTTTTGCCATTGGCGCGCTGTCGATCCTGGGCCGTCACAACCCGGCGCTGAAGCGGGTGGTGCTGGAGCCCCGGCCCTCGGCCGAGCTGATGGAGCGGGCCAGCATTCCCCTCAAGACCCTGTCCATGGTGGTGGGGGCCAACCACGCGTTCGTGCTCAACCGGGACGGGGTGGTGGTGGCGGCCCATGATCATCAGGGGCGCCTGCCGCTGGGGCAGAACGTGGCCTTCCGCCCTTACTTCAAGGTAGCCCTCAAGGGCGGCACCAGTGTCTACGGGGCAATCAGCGTGACCACCGGCACCCGCATGTTCTACATGGCGGTGCCGATCTTCGAGTCGCGCACCCGACAGGACCAGGTGATCGGCGTGCTGGTGGCGCGCTTTGACGGCGAAATGCTCGATGACAGCCTGGGCAAGCCCCACAGCGACGACCTGAAGATGATCCTCTCGCCCAGCGGCGTGGTGCTGGCCGCCAGCGCCCCGGCCCTGGTGCTCAAGTCCGACCGGGCCTGGCCGTGGAACCGCTTCACCGGCGAGATCCGCCGCCAGTTCAGCGACTATCCGTTTGCCAACGGCGTGCCCGAACGCTTGCCCTTCGATGCCCGACAGCGCGTGGTCACGCTGGACGGCCGGCGCTACGGCCTGTCCCGGGTGGAGTTCGACTGGAACGACCCCAGCGGCCCCTGGAGCCTGATCTCCCTGGGCGACCTGGATGCGCTGTTGCCGGTGGAACAGGTGCTGCTGCTCGAAGCCTTGAGCACACTGGTGTTCCTGCTGTTGCTCTGGGGCGGCCTGCGGCGGCTGGCCGATGCCCGGCGGCACAAGCGCGACGTGGCGCAGATCGAAGAGAGCGAACAGCGCCTGGACATGGCCCTGCAAAGCGGCGCGCTGGGGCTGTGGGACTGGAACATCAGCCAGGGGACGGTGATCAACAACGATGTGTGGCTGCAGATTCTCGGCTACAGCAAGCAGGAAATGCAGCAGACCTTCGGCCATGGCCTGGAGCGCTGGGTGTGCCTGGTGCATCCGGACGACTATGGGCCGGTCATGGCCCGGCTCCAGGCCCACCTCAACGATGAAGTCGGCGAGTACCGCGCCGAATACCGCATGCGCCACAAGAACGGCCAATGGCTGTGGGTGCTGGACATCGGCAAGATCATGCAGCGTGACGCCCACGGTGCCCCGGCGCGGGTCACCGGGGTGCTGCACGACATCAGCGAGCGCAAGGCCGTGGAAACCCAGATCCAGCAGTCCCGGCGCGACGCCGAGCTGGCGACCCAGGCCAAGTCGGAGTTTCTCGACTGCATGTCCCACGAGATCCGCACCCCGCTGAACGCCATCATCGGCATGGCCCATCTGGCCCTGGACCTGCCCCTGGAACGCCAGCCCCGGGACTACCTGGAGAAGATCGACCGGGCGGCCAAAAAGTTGGTGGGCACCATCAACGGCGTGCTCGACCTGTCGAAGATCGAAGCCGGCAAGCTGAGCCTGGAGCAAGTCGGCTTCAACCTGCGGGAACTGGTGGATGACGTGCTGCTGCTGGTGCGCCAGCGCGCCGCGGACAAGGGCCTGCGCTTGCTGCTGGAGATCCCCCCGGCGCTGCCCAGCCATTACCTTGGTGACCCGCTGCGCCTGGCCCAGGTGCTGACCAACCTGGTGGACAACGCGATCAAGTTCACCGAGGCAGGCCAGGTCTGTATCGGCGTGTGCCTGATGCGCCAGTGGGACGACCGGGTGCTGCTGCGCCTGAGCGTCACCGACACCGGGGTGGGCTTGAGCGACGAGCAGCAGGCCCGGCTGTTCAATGCCTTTGTCCAGGCTGACCGCTCCATCAGCCGACGCTACGGCGGCAGCGGCCTGGGGCTGAACATCGCGAAGAAAATCGTGCAGATGATGCAGGGCGATATCGAGGTCAAGAGCCAGCTGGGCCAGGGCGCGGCGTTCCACTTCACCGTGCAGTTGCAGTTGCCCCAGGCACCGCTGGCCGGTAGCAATGGCGCGCCCAGCCGCGCACCGGGAGCGCGCCCGGTCAGCGAACATGCCCAACTGCTGGCGGGCAGCCGGGTGCTGGTGGTGGAGGACAACCCGTTGAACCGGGATGTGTTGCAGGGCCTGCTGCGGCAGGTGGGGGTGCAGGCGGTGCTGGCAGCCAACGGCGCCGAGGCCTTGCGCCTGTTGCGCGCCGCGCCGCACTTCGACGCGGTGCTGATGGACTGCCAGATGCCGGTCATGGACGGCTTCGGCACTGCGCAGCAGATCCGCGCTTGTCCGCACTGGCAGGCGCTGCCGATCATTGCCGTGACCGCCTGCAGTCCGGCCGATGTGCAGGGCAGGGCGCTGGCGGCGGGAATGAACGACCTGCTGAGCAAGCCGCTGGACGTCGACGAACTCTATCGCACGCTGGTGCGCTGGATCAGGCAGCTGGACCTGCCGCCGGCGCCACCCCCGGCCCGTCTGCCCGACAACGGCCCGGGGCGGGTCTACCGAGGCGTCGACCCGGTGCTGGGACTGGCGCTGGTGAACCAGGACCTGGCGCTGCAGCACAAGCTGCTGGCCGGTTTTCGCCACAGCCAGCAGTCGATCATCGAACGCCTGCGGCTTGCCGAGGCGGCCGGGGACTGGCAGGCCATCGGCTTTTTGGCCCACAGCCTGCAAGGGTCGGCCGGCAGCATCGGCGCCACGGCGGTCAGGCAGGCCGCCCGGCAACTGGAGGAGCAGTGCGCGGCACGGGCCGACCTTCGACCGCCGATCGAGCACCTGGCGCAGTGCCTGGCACCGCTACTGGCCGACCTGCAGGAGCTGCCGCCCGTTTCCGACGGTCAGCCGGCACCGCCCCATCAGCCGGCACCGCCCCATCAGGCGCTGAGCGCCGAGCAACTTCTGCAGGTGGAGCGGCTGGCCAGCGTGCTGCGCGAGCACAATGCCCAGGCCCTGGCGCTGATCGATGCGCTGTGCGCGCAGCACCCGGGCAGCGGCTTGCAGGCGATTCAGGAGCAGATCTACCGGCTGGAGTTCCAGCAGGCCCATGACCTGCTGCTGGACTGGCGCGCTGCCCGGGCCTAGCCCGCGTCCCGGGTCAGGGCCTGATAGCGGGCCATGCGGTCGCTGCAGTGCTCGACCAGGCATTGATGCAAGGCGCGCAGCGACGCGGTGATGTGCGAGCGGTGCGAAACCACCAGGCTCAGCGGCGCGGCATCGGACTGCCAGCCGGGCAACAGCGGGCGCAGGCGACCGGCGAGCAGGTCTTCGACCACATTGAGCAGCGGCAGGTTGACCACGCCCTGGCCGGCCAGCGCCCAGCGCCGCGCCACGTCGCCGTCATCACAGCAGAAGTGTCCCTGCACCGGGACGTCCTCGACGCTGCCGTGGGCATGGAAGCGCCAACGACTTTCCGGCCGGCCGATGCTGTGGCAGATGATGCATTCGTGTTCGCTCAGCTGTTGCGGCGAGGTGGGCGCGCCATGTTCCGCCAGGTAGGCGGGCGCGGCGCAGGCGATGAACGAGTGCTGCTTGAGCACCGGCAACTCCACCAGGTCCAGCGCCAGGCTCTTGCCGTAGCGCAACGCGGCGTCGAAACGGCCCTTGAGCAGGTCTTCTTCCTTGTCGCTCAGCGCCAGCTTGATGTACATCTGCGGCCGCTCCTGCTTGAGCCGGGCCAGCATCTCCAGCAGCAGGTTGCGCCCCAGGTCGGAGGACACCGTGAGTTCCAGCATGCCGTCGTCGTGGCTCAGGGAGCGCTTGCCGGCGGCGAGAATCTTCAGGGCGTGCTGGGCGCTTTCCAGGTAGCGGGCGCCTTCGGGGGTGAGCTTCATGGTCCGGGTCGAGCGGGTGAACAGGCGCACGCCGAGTCGGTTCTCCAGGCGCTTGAGCCCCAGGCTGGCGGCCGCCGGAGTGATCGACAGGACGCGAGCGGCGGGGGACAGGCCCTCCAGCTCGGCAATCAGAATGAACAGCTCCAGGTCTGCGAAGTTAGGCATGGGCGAGGGTCACAGTCCGTTCAAGGGGCATGAAAGGTCTGTGCCGCATTCAGCAAGGCCGCCGAAAGCGCTTGCGGGTCACCGGCGATGCACGGCTCGAACCCGGGTTGCCGGAGCATCCGCGCCATGGCCCGGGCGTGCCGCGCGGGGAGGGCTTCGGCACTGGCCTGGAGCAGGCTCAGGTGGTAGTCCAGCGCCAGGGCGAACAGCCGGGCCGCCAGGGGCAGCGGCTCCGTGCTGTCCTGGCTGGCGGAGCCGCGCAGCAGGGCATCGGCGTGGGTGAGTTGCCAGGCCAGGTTGAGGATCGGGTCCTCGGGCTCGGCTTGGGCGAGAATCTCCTCGATCAGCAAGCGGCTGCGCACCAGAGCCTGATCGATCGCGCTGCCGGGCGGGTTGAGGCCCATCAGCGCCAGGCAGGCAGCGCTGCGAAAGGCCGCGGGGTCGCTCTGGGTCACACTGCTGTCCAGCACGATCGCCAGGGTCTCAAGCAGCGCCTCAAGGTGGATCTGCCGGTTGTCGGCCAGTTGCAGGGCCAGCGCGCCGATGAACCCGTCGCGCATGTCGGTGCCGGCCGAGGGGCCGCTGCCCGCTTGCGGGCCATGCAGGGGCTTGTTGCGGTATCCCAGTTGCGTGGCGACCCGGGCCAGCACCACCGGCGGCGAAATCGGCTTGGCAATGTAGTCGGCGGCCCCCAGCAGCAGGCCCAGGCGCTCGTCTTCGACACTGCTGCGCGAGGTCAGGAAAATCACCGGGATGGCGGCGGTCGCCGGGTGGCTCTTGAGCTCGCTGAGCACCTGGAAACCGTCCATTTCGGGCATCAGGATATCGAGGATGATCAGGTCGGGGCTGGCACTGCGCGCCAGGGCCAGGCCGCGCTGGCTGTCCTTGGCCAGCAGCACCTCGTATTCACTGGTCAAGGCATTGGACAGCAGGATCAACGATTGCGGATCGTCGTCGATCGCCAGGAGGGTATAGGGCTTGGGAGCATGCTCTGCGGGCATGACGAGGGGCCTGGAAAAAAGAGGCCGGCAGTCTAGCGTATTTGGCCGATCCAGGCCTAGCGCGCCGCCGGCAAGGTCACGGCCGTGGCCGCCTCACCGGCCGCGCCGCGACCGGCCCGGGGCCTTATTCCAGGTGATCGCACAGATGTTCGGCTTCGATGATGGTTTCGCCCAGGGAGTGGAAGTAGGCCCGCCAGAATTGCACCGCTTCCTGCGCCGCTTCCCGGTCATTGAGGCATTCGATTTCAAAGATGTCGGTGCCTTGCAGTGGCCGGGTCTCGCGCCAGAGCCGCAGCGCCAGGTCGGGGGTGTCCTGGATCCGCTGCAACAGGCGGTTTTCGTGATCCTTGATGTCGTCGAGTACATAGTCGACGAACAGGCAGTAGTCGTTTGCCGGGCAGACGCCAAAGATGTGAAAACGATCCGTGTTGGGAGTGCTCATGAAGGTCATCCTCTTTCATGATGGCAGTGTGCCAAGGCTCGATTGGCACCCAGGCCGTTAGCCTAATACCGATCCGAAAATTTTCAATTGTGAATTTTTTTGTGGCGTCGAAGAGCCTTCCGCGACGGCTCGCAACCCTTGAAACAGAGCCGCGCCGGGGGTGGCGGCAGTCTGTCGGGTGAGGTCCGGGCAGGCCATGGGGCCTCGATGTGTAAAGTGTTTGCATTCGGGTTTGACAGCTCATCCGCGGCTACTACGCTCGTACCGTTGTCCTGCAGGAAGCAACCTGAACCTGCAGGCGCAAGCAGGCGATAAATACGCCCCAAGTGGTGTGAAACAACAATGACGCCAGGCAGGCATCGTTGTTGCTGACCAGCCTCAGACACTCACTGGCAATAGGGAATTACTGTGTTCAGGTACACGGATGTGTTGGCCTTGCTCTCCACTGAATCCACGTTGAACAGCCCCAACCCTGGCTATTGCGCCAGGGCCGGCGGCTGCTTTGCGCTTTTCTTCTCCCAGGCAGGCCCCCGAAGGCTTGTCGCCAGTGCCGTTGAGCGGCCGCTGGGGTCGCGCTGCAGGGCGCCCATCAAGCATTAGCTGCACGAAGAATCCGAACGCTCCCAGGTAATCCGCAACACGGCATGGCAACGCGCTGGTCGCCGCGTGCCGCGCTGACGGGATGACACGGATCAACAGTCGCCGATGACATCGGCCCAACCTGACAGGGAAGTCGCGCAGTGTCTGATAACAACCCAACCCAAGCGGGTCCACAGAGCCCTTCGTCCGCAGCCCCGGAGGCTGATCAAGCCCGGGAAAGTGCGACGATTGCCGGCTGGAACGACACCCGCCACGAGTATCCGCTGGACCTGTGCCTGCAGCAGTTGATCGAGCAACAGGTGGAGCGCAGCCCCGATGCCGTGGCCCTGTGCTTCGACGAGCAGCGCCTGAGTTTCAGCCAGTTGAATCGTCGGGCCAATCGGTTGGCGCACTACCTGCGCGAGCTCGGCGTCGGGCCCGACAGCCTGGTGGGCGTGCAGATGGAGCGTTCACTGGAGCTGATGATCGCCTTGCTGGCGATCCTCAAGGCGGGGGGCGCCTACCTGCCGCTGGACCCGGGCTACCCCGAAGAGCGCCTGGCCCTGCTTATCGAAGACGCCTCGGTCGGCGTGGTACTGACACAACAACGCTTTGCCCAGCGGCTCGCTGCCTATGGCATTGAAGTGCTCTGTCTGGATGACCCCGCCAGTGAGGAGCTGCACGCCTGCGAGGATAATCCCGCGCCGGTCAACCGCCCTGAAGATCTGGCCTATGTGATCTACACCTCGGGCTCCACCGGGCGCCCCAAAGGCTGCATGTTGCCGCACAAGGCCATCTGCAACCGGCTGCTGTGGATGCAGCGTCACTATGGGGTGGGGCCACAGGACCGGATCCTGCAGAAGACGCCCTTCACCTTCGATGTCTCGGTCTGGGAGCTGTTTTTGCCGTTGCTCAGCGGCGCCTGTCTGGTCATGGCCAGGCCCGAAGGCCATAAGGACGCCCACTACCTGGTGGAGCTCATCCAGGCGCGGCAGATCACCATCTGCCATTTCGTGCCGTCCATGCTGCGCTTCTTCCTCAAGCACCCGACGGTCGGCGAGTGTCGCTCTTTGGACAAGGTCTTCGTCAGCGGCGAGGCCCTGACCCACGAGCTGCTGCTGCAGTTTCGTGCGCGGCTGCAGGCCCGTCTGCACAACCTGTACGGCCCGACCGAGGCGGCGGTGGACGTCACCTGGTGGCCTGCCGAACCGCGCCCGGACCGGCGCGTGCCCATTGGCCGGCCCATCGACAATATCCAGATCCACATCCTCGATGCCGAGGCCAATCCGCTGCCCATCGGCCAGACCGGCGAGCTGTGCATTGGCGGTGTCGGCCTGGCCCGGGGCTATCTCAACCGGCCGCAACTGACGGCGGAGAAGTTCATTCGCGACCCGTTCTGCGCAGCACCCGACGCCCGGCTGTATCGCACCGGTGACGAGGCGCGCTTCCTCGACAACGGCGAGATCGAAGTGCTGGGGCGTTTCGATTCCCAGGTCAAGCTGCGTGGGTTTCGCATCGAACTGGGCGAAATTGAAAGCACCCTCAACAGCCATCCGGCCATCAGCGACGCGGTGGTGCTGGTCCAGGATGCCGCCGGCGAAGACCCGAAGCTGGTGGCCTATGTGGTTGCCGACGGGCTGGACAAGAAGGCAGTGCGCGATTTCGTCAAGTCGCGCCTGCCGGAGTACATGACGCCCAATCGGGTGCAGTTCGTCGAACAGATTCCGGTCACGGCCCACGGCAAGGCCGATCGCCAGGCGCTGCTGGCCACCGACGGCCCGGCGCCCGACAGCCGCCGGGCCGCGACCCTGGATCCCCAGGCACTGAGCGCCTGGCTGCAGGCGTACTTCATCGAGGCGCTGGGGATTGATGAACTGGCGGTCGACGACGATCTGTTCGATCAGGGCGCCACCTCATTCACCCTGGTGCAAGCGGTGCACAGCATTCATCAGCAGTACCAGGTCACGCTGCCGGTGGAGATATTTCTCGAACAGCCGAGCATCGCTGCCGTCATCGCCTTTATCCTCGACAACAACGCTGCGAGCGTCGACCGGCCCGGCGTGGCAACGACCTGCCCGACGCCGCCAAGCGACGCCCCGGAGCCGATCCAGCTGCAGAGGGTGGACTTTGATCCTCGCGCCTATCAACGCCTCGTCCAGGTTGCGCCGCCCAGCCTTGAACGGCTGGGGGGCCTGCTCTCGCTGTTGCGTGAGGTGACGCTGGCAGGCCAGGGCAAGTACCTCTATTCCTCGGCCGGCGGCCTCAACGCCATCCAGTGCTACCTGTATGTGGCCCCGGGGCAGGTCGAGGGCTTGCCCTCAGGCACCTGGTACTACCAGCCGCGGCTCAATCGCCTGTTGCCGATCCGCGTGCCGGCCGATCCGGGCTCGCCAGCCCTGGCCGAGGCCGGCTTTGCACTGTTTCTGGTGGCCCAGATGGCCGCCATCGAGCCGCTCTACAATCACGCCGCCCCGGCGCTGCTGGTGCTGGAGGCGGGCTATATCGAACAGTTGCTGCTGTCGCACCAGGCCGGCTTCGACCTGGCCCTGGTCCCGAGCCAAGACGTGGACGCGGCATCGGTTGCCCAGCTGTGCAAGCTGGAGCCCAGCCACCGGGTGCTGCATTGCCTGATTCCCGGCGATTCGGGTGGCGCTGCAAGTGGGCGCTGCGGCCTGCGCTTCGACGACTTCCTGGCCGCCAGCAACAATGGTTTCGACCTGCCGGGCAAGGACGCGCTGGAGCGCTTGCACCAGCAACAGCGGCAGATTCGCAGTGACCTGCCGCAGCACGGGGCAGGGGGCATCGATCTGCCCGCTGCACCGATCAGCGCCGACGCCCTGCAACTGCGCGCCGCCAAGCGCCAATACGGCGACCAGGCCTTGAGCGTGGCGCAGTTGAGCCGATTGTTGAGCCTGTTGCGGGCCGGGCCGGATGCCCGTCACCTGTACCACGCCGACGCGCTGCAGGACCTGGAGATCTACCTGCAACTGGCCGCCGGCAGCGAACAGGCCCAGGCGCAGTGCCCGCCGCCCGGCCTCTATCGCTACCACGCCGACAGCCACAGCCTGAGCCCCTTGGGCGAAGGCGACCCGCTGGCGTTCAACCGCAGCTACACGCCGTTCAATCGCAAGCACGCGCAACAGGCGCGCTTACGGATATTCCTGGTGTCCGCTCGCTCGGCAGGCAACGACCCCGAGCGGCGTTATCGCCACCTGCTCCAGGCCGGACGCATCGGCCAGTTGCTGCTGGAACAACAGACCGAGTTCGGCATCGGGCTGTGCCCCATCGGTTCGATGTATTTCGACAAGGTTCGCAGCGCCTTCCACCTGGATGAACACCAGGAGCTGTTGCACAGCTTTGTCGGCGGCGCCGTCAGCCAGGGATTGCCGCCGGGCTGGCCACGGCTGGAGCTGCAGCCTGAGCTTGGGAATGAGGACGAAGCCTGGACCGCCCGCGAGCCCGAGAACGCGGGGGCGCTGGCGATCATCGGCCTCAGCGGCCGCTACCCCGGCGCCGCCGCCCCCCGGGAGCTGTGGCACAACCTTTGCGCCGGACGTTCGTCGATCCAGACACTCAGCCGCCAAGCGCTGCTGCATGACGCGCCAGGCGCCGCGGATTCGCCGCAATGGGCAGTGGGCGCCCTGGCCGACAAGCAGTTGTTTGATCCGCTGTTGTTCAAGATCACCCCCGCCGAGGCGAAAACCCTGGACCCCCAGGAGCGATTGTTCCTGCAAGCGGTCTGGCATTGCCTGGAAAACAGCGGCTATACCGCCGCCGGTCTGCAGCGTCGGGCCGAGCGGGTGGGGGTGTTTGTCGGCGCGATGTGGGGCGACTACCAGCACCATCGGCCCGGCGACCAGGGCGAGCGCGCCACCTCGTTCCATTCGGCCATCGCCAACCGGGTGTCGTTCTTCAATGACTTCAGCGGCCCCAGCGTGGTGTTCGACACCTCGTGTTCCTCGGCAATGACCGCCCTGCATTTTGCCTGCACCAGCCTTCGCCAGGGCGAGTGCCAGGCGGCGATCGTCGGTGGCGTCAACCTGATCAGCCATCCGTCGCACCTGGAGCTGCTGAGCGCCTTGCAGCTGTTGTCCGCAGAGGGCCAGGCGCATCCGTTCGGTCTCCACGCCAACGGTTGGGTGGCAGGCGAGGGCGTGGGTGCGCTGTTGATCCGCCCCCTGGAGGACGCCCGCCGCGACGGTGACCGGATCCTTGGCGTGATCCGCGCCACGGCGATCAGCCACAGCGGCAAGACCTTTCGCTACGGCATGCCGAACGCCGAGATTCAGGCCGCCTCGATGCGCCGGGCCCTGGAGCAGGCGGGGTTGTCCGCCGAGGCGATTGGCTACGTGGAGGCTGCCGCGCCCGGCGCCAGCCTGGCGGACGGCGCCGAATTCGCGGCGCTGGCCAAGGTCTTCGGCCACCGCCAGGGCGATACGCCACTGCCAGTCGGCTCGATCAAGGCCAACATCGGCCACCTTGAATCGGCCTCGGCGCTGTCGCAGATCACCAAGGTCCTGCTGCAGTTCGAGCACCGCCAGATCGCCCCGACCCTGGGCTGCGTGCCCTTGAGCCCACTGATCGGCCCGGAGCACAAACAGCTGCTCATTGCCGACACCTTGAGTGACTGGCAAGGCCCTCGACGGGCCTTGATCAATGCCTTCGGAGCCAGTGGTTCCGCCGGCCACCTGATCCTCGAAGCGCCGCCGCCTGAGGTCGCCGCGCCCGAGCAGCGCGGGCCCTGGCTGTTTCCCTTTTCCGCCGCCAGCGCCGCGCAGCTCGAGCAATTGCTCGGGGCGTTCGCCGACGACCTTCAAGCCGGTCGCCTGGGCGACGCGCGCCTTGGAGACATCAGCTACACCCTGTGCGTCGGCAGGGTTGCACTGGGCCAGCGGCTGGCGCTGGTGGCCGACAGCGAGTCCGAACTGCTGACCTTGCTCAAGGCCGCGTCGGAGTGCTCGACCCGCTGTGGCAGCGATGCCAGAGCGGCGCCACCGCTGGCCACCGAAGCGGACCTGCGCGGCCTCGATCGGGCTGCCCTGAGCACCATCGGCCAGCGTTGGGTGGCCGGTGACACCGACCTGTCGCAGATTGCCCGCCATGACTGGCGGCGCGTGGCCTTGGCGGCGTACCCCTTTGCCGGCCTCGATTGCCATATCGCCACCGGCGCCGCCGAGGACGAGGCGGCGACGCCGGTGACGGACCCGCGCCTGCAAACGGCGCTGGAGGGCTACCTCACGCAGCACTTCTCGAAAGTCTCGGCCATACCCGAGAGCAGCATCGACAGCCTGGAAAGCTTCGACCGCTACGGCCTGACCTCGCTGATGATCACCACCCTCAACCAGCGACTGGCCCAAGCCTTCGGGGACTTGCCAAGCACGCTGTTCTTCGAGCACCAGAGCATCAGCGCACTGGCCAACTGGTTCGCTGCCCGGCACCCGTCGCGCAGTCGCCAGTTGCTCGGGGTTCAAGCGCCCGCGGCCGCGGCGGCACAGGCGGCCCCGGCCAGCCGTGCGGCACCGCGTCCCGACAGCGAGCGACGCCACGAGCACGCCGAGCCAATTGCAATCATCGGCCTGGCCGGACGCTTTCCCGGTGCCCCGGACATCGACAGCTTCTGGGACAACCTGAAGAACGCAGTCGACAGCATCAGCGAAATCCCCGGCGAGCGCTGGCAGCACCAGCCTTACTACAGCCCCGACCGCAGCCAAAAAGGCAAGATCAACACCAAGTGGGGCGGATTCATCGACGCTGTCGACCGCTTCGACCCGCTGTTCTTCAATATTTCACCGCGCGACGCCGAGCGCATGGACCCTCAGGAACGGATCTTCCTCGAAACCGCCTGGCACACCCTGGAAGACGCGGGCTACGACCGGGCCGGCCTGCAACGCCATTACCAGGGGAAAATGGGCGTGTTTGTCGGGGTGATGCACGGCGAGTACCTGCTCTATACCCGTTCTGCCGCCGCCGACTGCACCGATGACGCGGTGGATTCCTCCTTCGGCTCGATTGCCAACCGGGTGTCCTACGTCTTCGACTGCACCGGCCCGAGCATGGCGGTCGACACCATCTGTTCCTCCTCGCTGACCGCGCTGCACCTGGCGGTGCAGAGCCTGCAACGGGGCGAGTGCCGGGTGGCGCTGGCCGGCGGCGTCAACCTGTCGCTGCACCCGAACAAGTACTTCATCCAGTCGCAGTTGACCATGTCCTCCAGCGATGGCCGCTGCCGCAGTTTCGGTGAAGGCGGCGACGGTTTCGTCCCCGGCGAAGGCGCCGGCGCGGTGTTGCTCAAGCCCCTGTCACAGGCACAGGCCGATGGCGACAACATCTACGGGGTGATCCGCGCAACGTCGCTCAACCATAACGGCAAGACCCATGGCTACACCGTGCCCAGCCCCAATGCCCAGGGGGCAATGATCGCCGAGTCACTGGAAAAGGCCGGCATGGACCCCCGCGAGCTGAGTTACATCGAGGCCCACGGCACCGGCACCGCACTCGGCGATCCAATCGAAATCAGCGGCCTGCAACAGGGCTTTGCCCGGCGCAGTGCGGCCCTTGGCAGGGAACCGGCGGGGGCACAGCAGTGCGCGCTGGGCTCGGCCAAATCGAATATCGGCCATCTGGAATCGGCCGCCGGGATCGCCGGGGTGGCCAAGGTGCTGCTGCAACTCAAGCACCGCCAACTGGTGGCGTCGCTGCATTCGAGCCGACTCAACCCGGGCATCGCCTTTGGCCAATCGCCGTTCCATATCCCGCAGCAACTGCAAGAGTGGCGTCAACCGCGGCTCAATCTGGATGGCCAGGAGCGCGACTACCCGCTGGCCGCGTCCGTGTCGTCCTTTGGTTCCGGCGGCTCCAATGGCCATGTGATCATCGCCCAGTACCTGGCGCCGGAGCGGGAAGCGCCGGTGGCCGGGCCACCGGCGATCATCGTGCTGTCGGCCCGCACCCCGTTGCAGCTGCAACAGCAAATCGAACGTTTGCAGCAGTGCCTGTTGCGGCGCGAGCGCGAAGGCCAGCTGCCGCGTCTGGCGGACCTGGCCCTGACCCTGCAGCAGGGCCGGGAGGCCATGGAATATCGCCTGGCGTTCACCGCAGCGTCCATCAGCGAGCTGCAGGAGCGCCTGGCCCAGGGCCTGGAGCAATGGCTCAAGGCGCCTGAGCACTTCGGCTGCTTCGACGGCGTGCATCTGGGGCGGGTACAGGAGAACAAGGCCGCGATGGCCGTGCTGGCCCACGATGAGGACATGCAAGCGACCCTGGCGGCCTGGGCCGACAAAGGCAAATACGCAAAACTGCTGGAATTGTGGGTCAGGGGGCTGACGTTCGATTGGGCGCTGCTGGGGGCGCCCCTGGGCAGTGCCCGGCGCATCAGCCTGCCGGGGTATCCCTTTGCCCGCGAGCGGATCTGGGTGTCCGGCGACCTCCAGTTGCCGCCGCCGGTCCAGGGGCTCGGCGAAGCCCGGCTGCACCCCTTGCTGCAACGCAATGTCTCCGACCTGACGCAGCAGAAATTCACCTCGGTATTCAGCGGTCAAGAGTTCTTCCTGCGCGATCATCGGGTGCACGAGCACAAAGTCCTGCCTGGCGTGGCCTACCTGGAAATGGCCCGCGAGGCGGTCAGTCGCTCCCTGGGGGATCAGGCACTCGCCGGAGCGGTGAGCCTGTGCCACCTGGTGTGGTCGCAACCGCTGACGCTCAGCGAGCAGGATCAGGCGCCCGTTACGCTTGAGGTGCAGATCAATGCCGTGGACGCCCATCGCCTGACTTTCGCGATTCTCCAACAGCAGACCCAGGCCCTGTGCTGCCAGGGCGAGGCGCAATGGCAGCAGGAACCCATGGAACCCCTGGCGTCACTGGCATCGCTGCAGGCCAGGATCAACGGCCCGTGCCTGGACGCCGAGGCGCTGTACCGCCAGTTCGACAGCGTCGGCATCCACTACGGCCCCAGCCACCGGACGGTCCGCGAACTGCACAGCAGCGGCGGACAGTTGCTGGCGCAGATCCAGTTGCCGCCATCACTGAAGGCCGATCACCGGCAATTTGTCCTGCACCCAAGCCTGATGGACGGCGCCTTGCAATGCACCCTGGGCCTGCTGGTCGCCGACCCGCTTGCGCAAGGCGCAACGGTGCAACGGCAGCAGACCCGGGTGCCCTTTGCCCTGGACCGGCTAGAGCACAGCGGTGCGGCCCTGGGGGAGCAGGTCTGGGCCTGGGTGCGGCCTGTGGCGCAGGCCAGCGCGGCCGGGCATTGGGTTTTCGATATCGATATCTACAACCAGCAGGGCGAGCATTGCGTTGCGCTGCACGGCTTTGCCCTGCGGGAGATGAAAGCGCCGTCGGCGCTGGAGGTGATGCTCGACGACCGCGGGCAGACGGACGCTTGCCTGCTGGAGAAATGGCAGCGGGTCGAGCCTCAGCCCTTGCCGTCCGGCGCCGCCCGGGTGCTGTTGATCGCCAATGACCCGCAAGGCCTGCAACAGTTGACGGCGCGCTATCCGCAGCGGGCGTCGATGTTGCTGGACGGCAGCGAATCCATCGAAACGCTCGCCGCGCGGCTGCGCGAGGCCGGCCCGCTGGAGCACCTGCTGTGGCTGGCACCCAGCGCCATGGCGGCGCACACCAGCGCCGAGCAACTGATCCACGCGCAGCAGTCCGGGGTGTTGAGCTGTTTTCGCTTGATCAAGGCGTTGCTGCTCCTGGGCCTGGACCAGCAGCCGCTGGCCTGGACGCTCATCACCCGCGCCACCCTGACGGTGTTCGGCGCGGCGAGCCCGCTGCAACAGGCCACCGATGAACCCGTGGCGCCCGCTCACGCCAGCCTTCACGGGCTGATGGGGGTCCTGGCCAAGGAGTACAGCCATTGGCCGGTGTGCGTGGTGGACCTGCCGGCCGGCGACAGCTGGCCGAGCCTGGACCCCCTGTCACTGCCCGCCGATCCCCGGGGCGAGCCCCTGGCCTGTCGCGACGATGTCTGGTATCGCCCGTATCTTGCGCCCTGCCTGGTGCCGCTGGAGCGGGGCGGCGAGGGCGAAAGCCTGTATCGCGACGCCGGGGTGTACCTGGTCGTCGGCGGTGCCGGCGGCATTGGCCGGTTGTGGAGCGAACACCTGATCCGCACCCGTGGCGCCCAGGTCATCTGGCTCGGGCGCCGCCCGCAGGATGCGCGGATTGACGCCGCCATCAGTGAACTGGCCCGGTTGGGCCCGGCGCCACGCTATATCAGCGCCGATGCCGGCAACCACGCCGCGCTGCAGCAGGCAGTGACCCAGGTGCTGGCCGAGCATGGGCGGATTCATGGGGTGATCCACGCCGCGATCCAGCTGGAGGATCAAAGCCTGGCACGCATGCAGCCGCAGAAATTCGCCGCGGGGCTGGCCGCCAAGGTCGATGTCTGTGCCCGTCTGGCCGAGGTGTTCGAGCACCAGCCCCTGGACTTCATGCTGTTTTTCTCCTCGTTGCAGAGCTATACCAAGTCGGCGGGCCAGAGCAATTACGCGGCCGGTTGTACCTTCAAGAACGCCTTCGCGCAGGCCCTGGGGCAACAACGCGGCTACCCGGTGAAAGTCATCAACTGGGGCTACTGGGGTGACGTCGGCTCGGTGGCCAGCGACGACTACCGGCGCCGCATGGCCGAGGTTGGCCTGGGCTCCATCGACGGCAAACAGGCGATGCGTGCCCTGGACGCGCTGCTCGGTGCCCCGGACGACGGCGCGCCGCTGAGCCAGTTGACCTTCCTGCGCACCTGCGGGCGCTTGAGCGAAACCTTCGAGCACCTGGGGCTGGCCCGTCATCCTGGCGGGCTGTTCGGCGAATATGGCGAGGTTCGGGCGCCGGCCTATCCATCGTTGATCGGGCGCCTGCACGGCCTGCGGCCGGACAGTCGGCAGGTGCGCGGCGTTGTCGGGCAGGTGCAGGCCCAACGGGCGGCGCTGGATGAGCTGCAGGTTCGCCTGCTCTATGCCCAGTTGCAGCAACTGGGCCTGTTCACCCAGGCGTGCGAATCCCTTGCCCGGTTGCAGCAGCACAGCCCTGTGTTGCCGCTGTACCGACGCTGGTTCGCCAAGAGCCTTGAGGAACTGGCGCAGCGCGGCTATGTGCAGCTGGAAGGCGATACCTGCCGGGTCGCCAATCCGCAGCCCCTGGACCTGGAGGCGCTGTGGCAGGAATGGGCGCGGCAGCAGCCGGCCTGGCTCGAGCACCCCAGCCTCAAGGCCGAGGCCCTGCTGGCCGAAGCGACCCTGCGGGTCTTGCCGCAGATCCTCGACGGGCGGATCGCGGCCACCGACGTGCTGTTCCCCGACGCCTCGATGTCCAGGGTCGAGGGCATCTACAAACACAACCCGGTGTCGGACTTCTTCAACGAAGTGCTGCTCGACGCCATGCTCGAATTTGTCCGCGGCCGCCTGGAGCAGGATCCCCGGGCCTCGATCCGGATCCTGGAAATCGGCGCCGGCACCGGCGGCACCAGTGCCCGCGCCTTTGAAAAACTGCAGCCCCTGCAAGCGCAGATCGCCGAGTACTGCTACACCGACGTCTCCCAGGCGTTCCTGATGCACGCGCAGCAGGCCTATGGCCCGCATGCCCCGTACCTCAGCTACCAACTGTTCGACGTCGACCAGCCGCTGGCCGCCCAGGGCATCAAGGCCGGCGCCTATGACCTGGTGATCGCCACCAACGTTCTGCACGCCACGCCGGACCTGCGCCGCGCCCTGAAAAATGCCAAGGCCGCGCTCAAGCACAACGGCCTGCTGCTGATCAACGAGATTGCCCGCAATGGCCTGTTCACTCACCTGACCTTCGGCCTGCTCAAGGGCTGGTGGCTGTTCGACGACCCGCAGCATCGCCTGCCGGGCGGCCCGGCACTGGCCCCCCGGCAGTGGAAGCAGGTGCTGGAAAGCGAAGGCTATCGGCAGGTGCATTTCCCGGCGCTGGCCGAGCACGACCTGGGGCAGCAGATCGTCATCGCCCAGAGCAACGGCCTGGTCTGGCAGGAGCGCCCCGAGCGCGCCGAAGCGCCCCGTATTGCGCCGGTGCGGCGTGAAACGGTGGTGGCCCAGGCGCCCCTGGCACCCCGGGCGCCGCAACCGGGCATCAGCCCCGCGGCGCTGGGCGAGGTGAGCAGCAGCCGGCTCAAAGCCGAGACGGTGCGCTACCTCAAGCAGGTGATTGGCGGGCTGTTCAAGATCGAGCCCGAGCAGATCGACGCCCGCGAGGCGCTGGAAACCTATGGCATCGATTCGATCCTGGTGGTGCAACTGACCAACCTGCTGCGGGACCAGTTGGCTGGGGTCAGCAGTACGCTGTTCTTCGAATACCAGACCATCGAGGCATTGGCGGAGCATTTTCTCGCCACCCAGAAAGACCGGCTGCAACAGCTGCTGGGACTGGATCCGGCGCCGGCCAGCGGCGCGCCACCGGCCAGGGCGCCGGTCGAGCCCTTGTTCACGCCGGTCCCGTCGCGCTTTGCCAAGCGTCCTCCCGAGCCGCCAGCGGCGCAGCAGCGCCACAGCGACGTCGCCATCGTCGGGCTGTCAGGGCGCTACGCCGGGTCCGACAACGTTCGCCAGCTGTGGCAACACCTCAAGGCCGGGGAGCACTGCATTGCCCAAGTGCCGGCCGAACGCTGGGACTGGCGCCGGTACTTTGACCGGACCCCGGGAACGGCAGGTCGCATCTATACGCCATGGGGCGGTTTCATTGGCCAGATCGATCGGTTCGATCCGCTGTTCTTTCACATTTCGCCCCGCGAAGCCCTGAAAATGGACCCCCAGGAGCGGCTGTTCCTGGAAGAGGCCTATCACTGCATCAGCGATGCCGGCTATACCCCGGCACGCCTGGCCGAGCGGCAGCGGGTCGGGGTGTTTGTCGGCGTGATGAACGGTACCTACAGCCACCAGTCCAGTTACTGGTCGGTGGCCAACCGAGTGTCATACCAGTTCAACTTCCAGGGCCCGAGCCTGGCGGTGGACACCGCCTGTTCCTCGTCGATCACCGCACTGCATCTGGCGCTGCAAAGCCTGGAGCGCGGCGACAGCGACTGCGCCCTGGTGGGTGGGGTCAGCCTGCTGGTGGACCCGGTGCACTACATGGGCCTGAGCGAAATGCAGATGTTGTCCCCAGGCCCGCACTGCAAGGCTTTCGGTGCCGATGCCGATGGTTTTGTCGCCGGTGAAGGCGTGGGCGCACTGCTGCTCAAGCCGCTGGCGCAGGCCGAGGCCGATGGCGACCGGATCTACGGCGTGATCAAGGGCAGCATGATCAATGCCGGGGGCAAGACCAACGGCTACACCGTGCCCAATCCCCTGGCCCAGAGCCGGCTGGTGGTGGATTCGCTGGCCCGGGCCGGGGTCGACGCCAGGGCCGTGAGCTATGTCGAGGCCCATGGCACCGGCACCGCGCTGGGCGATCCGATCGAGATCGCCGGCCTGGCCCGGGCCTTCAGCAGCAGCGGGGCAACGCCCGGGACGCAGTACTGCGCCATCGGCTCGATCAAGAGCAATATCGGCCATTGCGAAAGCGCAGCGGGTATCGCCGGTATCACCAAGGTGCTGTTGCAACTGCAGCACCGCCAGCTGGTGCCATCGCTGCACGCCGATACCGCCAACCCGCACATCGATTTCGCCAACACTCCGTTTGCCGTGCAGCGCACGCTGGCCGAGTGGCCGCGGCCGCAGGTGCTGATCGACGGGGTGCCGCAGACATTCAAGCGCATCGCCACGGTGTCCTCCTTCGGTGCCGGAGGCGCCAATGCCCATGTGGTGATCGAAGAATACGAAGACCTGCGGGTACGGCCACCGAGGGTGGTCGACGAGCAACGCCCGGTGCTGATCCTGTTGTCGGCCAAGAGCGCCGAGCAGCTGCTGCAGCAAGCCCGGCTGTTGCTCGACGAATTGGCCCAGGGGCCACTGGTCGAGGCCGATCTGCCGGCACTGGCCTTCACCCTGCAAGTGGCGCGCGAGGCGATGGAGCATCGCCATGGCTGGTGGGTGAGTTCCCTGGCCCAGTTGAAGGC
The DNA here is from genome assembly GCF_001547895.1 of Pseudomonas sp. Os17. Classification (NCBI taxonomy): domain Bacteria; kingdom Pseudomonadati; phylum Pseudomonadota; class Gammaproteobacteria; order Pseudomonadales; family Pseudomonadaceae; genus Pseudomonas; species Pseudomonas sp. Os17. The sequence goes on from NZ_AP014627.1 coordinate 3,299,397, forward strand.
CGGCCTGGAGCAGTTGCTCAGCGCCGGCGTCACGTCGGGCCGTGGCCGGCAGAAGCCCGAGGCTCAGGCGCCGGACTTCGACATCGGCCGGGTACTCGACGCCGGGGCACAGCAACGCCTGCTCGACGCCTGGCTCGACGGCGCCGTGCTGGACTGGCAACTGATGTACCCCCAGGGCACGCCCGCGCCATTGAGCCTGCCGGGCTATCCCTTTGCCCGCGAGCGCTACTGGCAGACGCCGCTGGCCGCGGCTGGGGTGCCCGGCGCCGTCGAGGAACGCCTGCATCCACTGCTGCATCGCAACGTGTCGGACCTGCGCGGCTTGCGTTACCTGAGCCGGTTCAGCGGCAGCGAAAGCCTGTTGGCCGAGCACCAGGTCAATGGCCAGGGCGTGCTCCCGGGCGCGGCGCTGGTCAGCCTGATCCAGGCGGCGCTGAGCAACGCCCTGGGCGCTCCGGTGCCGGCGGGCAGGGCGCTGGTGATAGAGGATCTGGCCTGGCGCCAGCCGTTCAGCGTCGACGCGGCCAACAACGGCGAGCTGTTCCTGGAACTGACCATGCCGGCGCAGGGCGAGTACCAGGTCGGGATCTACTCCTACGACCCTGACGCCCAGTTGCAACTGCATGCCCAGGCCCGGGCCCGCTATGCCGTGGTCATGGCCCCCGGGCTTGAATTCAACGGCGTCGGTGCCCGGGTGGTGGAGGTCGAGGCCTGCTACCAGCGCTTTGCCGCCATGGGCATCGAGTATGGCCAGGGGTACCGGCGGCTGCTGTCGCTGGAGCGCCAGGACGATCAGGTACTGGCGCGGATCGCTCTGCAGGACCCGGCGCTGACTGACGGTTTTGCCCTGCATCCGGCCTTGCTGGATGGCGCCATGCAAGGCGTGATGGCCTTGCTGCTGGAAGAGCTGGGGGACACGCCGGCCTTGCTGCTGCCGGCGACCCTGGGCCAGTGCGTGCTGTTCGCCGACTGCCCGGCCGCCCTGCAGGTGCAGATACGCCGCAGCGGCAGCACCACGGACGGCCATCTGTTCGACCTGGCACTGTTCGACGAGCATGGCCAGTGCTGTGCAACCCTCCATCAACTGGCGTTCAGGACCCTGAGCGATCACCACCAGGGTGCCAGCACCGCGCTGCTGTGCCACAAGCAATGGGACGACGCGCTGCCGGCCACGGCGCTAGCCACGCCGGGGGTGGCGCACCGGGTGCTGAGCCTGGGCCATCATCGCGCCTTTGCCGACCTGGCCCAGGGCCTGCAGGCGCGGGGCATCGACCATTGCGCCTTGCCTGCGGCTGACTACCCACAAGCCGCGCTGGCGCTCGCCGAGCAGCTGCAAGCCTTGCTCGGCGCTGCGCAGCCCTGCCTGATTCAACTGCTGGTCCCGGCGGACGATGCCCAGGGCTATCGTGGCCTGGGCGGCCTGTTGTCCAGCGTCAGCCGTGAACAGCCGGCGTTGATCGGGCAATTGATCGAAGTGGCACCGGCGCTCGAGGCCCCGCAACTGCTCAGCGCATTGGCCGCCGAGGCCGCCGCCCCCAACGAGTGCGTCCTGCGTTATCTGGCGCAGGCGGGCACCCTGCGCCGTCAGCAGCTGAGCTGGCAACCCCAACCCCTGTACGCGGCCCCCGCGCCTTGGCGGCCAGACGGGGTGTACCTGATCAGCGGTGGCTTGGGCGGGGTCGGCGCAGTCATGGCGCAGGCGCTGCTGGCCGCGGCGCCCCAGGCCCGGGTGGTGCTCTGCGGCCGCACGCCAGCTGGCGATCCCGCCGTGCAGGCCAAGCTGGTGCAGCTGGGGGAGGCTGTCGACTACCGCGCCGTGGACCTGGCCAACGCCGCTCAGGTTGAACGCTTGATCAGCGACCTGGTCGCTGACTACGGCGCCTTGCACGGCATCCTGCATTGCGCGGGCATCACCCGTGACGCCTTGCTGGCGGACAAGCCCAAGGCAGATTTTGCCGCGGTGTTCGCGGCCAAGGTCGACGGCGTGCAGCACCTGGATCGCAGCAGCGCCGGGCTGGCCCTGGATTTCTTCGTGTTGTACTCCTCGATCGCCAGTGTGCTGGGCAACGCGGGGCAGACCGACTACGCCGCCGCCAATGGCTATCTGGACGCCTTCGCCAGCCTGCGCAACCGGCAGGTCGCGGCCGGCACGCGACACGGCCGCACCCTGGCGATCAACTGGCCGTTATGGCTGGAAGGCGGCTTGCACATGAGCGATACGGCGCGGCGCCTGCTGGCGCAGCGCAGTGGTATTGAGGCCATGGCCAGCGCCACCGGCGTCCAGGCCTTCTATCACGCCCTGCAGCGCGATGATGACCAACTGATGGTGCTGGCCGGCCACCGGGAAAAGCTCCTTGCCTTGCTCCGGCCGCCCGCGCCAGTGGCGGTGGAGCAAGCCCCGCTGGAGGGAGAGGCACTGCTGCCCTGGCTGCGCCAGCTGCTGGCCCGGACCCTGAAGATTCGCCCGGAGCGACTGGACAACGAGGTGCCGTTCGAGCAGTACGGCATCGACTCGCTGATGATCATGGAGATGACTGCCGTCCTGGAAAAACGCTTCGGCGCGCTGTCCAGGACCCTGTTCTTCCAATACCCCAGCCTGCAGGCACTGGTTGAGCACCTGGCCACGCGGCCGATGAGCCGCGCGCCACAGACCTCGACCAGCGCACAACTGCGCACCTTGCTGGCCAGCGCCTTGCACACGCCGCCGGAGCAGATCGACGAGCAGCGCTGCTTCGAGGACTTCGGCATCGATTCGGTGCAGGTACTTGAACTCACACGTCGCCTGGAAGGGCATTTTGGCGCGTTGCCGCCGGGGCTGCTGTTCGAGTACTCCAGCCTGCATGCCCTGGCCGGCTACCTGGCCCCGACTGCGGCCCAGGCGCCTGGCGAACCGCTGCCCAGCGCCCCGGCGCTGCAACGCCGGCTGTTCGACAAACCGTGGTCGCCGCAGCCGTCGAGCGCCGCCTCGCGGGACGACATCGCCATCATCGGCATTGCCGGGCGCTACCCCGGCGCCCCGACCCTCGAAGCCTTCTGGGAGAACCTCAGCCAGGGCAGGAACAGCATTGGCGAAGTGCCGCCCGAGCGTTGGGACTGGCGCGACTACTACAGCAGCGACCGCGGGCAGAGCGGGGTGCACAACAGCAAGTGGGGCGGCTTTATCGACGGCATCGATCAGTTTGATCCGCTGTTCTTCAATATCTCGCCCCTGGAAGCCGAGCTGATCGACCCCCAGGAGCGGCTGTTCCTGCAAACCGCCTGGGCGGCCATGGAGGACGCCGGCTACAGCCGTCAGCTCGGCGCCGGAGCACCGGAGCCGATGCTGCAGGTCGGCGTCTACGCCGGTGTGATGTACAGCGAGTATCAACTGTTGGGCGCCGAAGCCAGCCTGCGCGGCGAGCGCATGGGCTTTGCCGGTTCCAGCGCGAGCATCGCCAACCGGGTGTCGTTCTGCCTCAACCTGCAAGGCCCGAGCCTGTCGCTGGACTCGATGTGTTCCAGCTCGCTGACCGCGCTGCACCTGGCCTGCCAGGATCTGCACAGCGGCCGCACGGCCATGGCCATTGCCGGTGGCGTCAACCTGACGCTGCACCCCAACAAGTACCTGATGCTCAGCAGCGGCCAGTTCATTTCCAACCAGGGCCAGTGCGCCAGCTTCGGCGAGGGCGGTGACGGGTATGTACCGGGCGAGGGCGTGGGCGTGGTGGTGCTCAAGCGCCTGGCGGACGCCGAGCGCGATGGCGATCAGATCCACGGGCTGATCAAGGGCAGCTACCTCAACCACGGCGGCAAGAGCACCGGCTACAGCGTGCCCGATCCACGGGCGCAGCAGGCCGCCATCAGCGGCGCGCTCAAGGACGCGAATGTCGATCCGGCGGCCATCAGCTACATCGAGGCCCATGGCACCGGCACCCGTCTGGGCGACCCGATCGAAATCGCCGGCCTGGCCAACGCCCTGGGACCGCGGGCAGCGGGGCAGACCTGCTGGATCGGCTCGGTGAAATCCAACATCGGCCACTGCGAGGCCGCCGCCGGTATCGCCGGCCTGACCAAGGTGCTGTTGCAGCTCAAGCACGGAAAAATCGCGCCGTCGCTGCATTCCCGGACCCTCAACCCCTTTATCGACTTTGCCGCCACGCCGTTCGAGGTCAACCAGCACCTGCGCGACTGGCCACAGCCGTCCCATGAGGGGCGGCTGCGACCGCGGATTGCCGGGCTGTCCTCGTTTGGCGCGGGCGGATCCAACGCCCACTTGATCGTGGCGCAATACGCCGGCACCCGGCCGCAGCCGGAGCCCGATGGCCGGCCGCAGATGATCCTGTTGTCGGCCCGCGAGCCCGGACAGCTGCGCCAGATCGCCAGCCGACTGCTAGAGCACTTGCAGCAGGCGCCGCAGCGCCTGGACGCGATTGCCTGGACCTTGCAGGTCGGGCGCGAGGCCATGGAGCATCGCGCCGCGTTGATCGCGACCGACGCCCAACAGCTGCTCGACGCCTTGCGCGGTCTGGCCGGCGGCGACGACCGTGGCTGGATCTGCGGTGACACCCAGACCGGCAGCGCCGCCCTCGAACCCTTCAAGAACCGTTCGCGCACCCTGCAACATGAGCATCTGGCCCAGCTCTACGCCAATGGCGAACTGCAAGCCCTGCTGGCGTTGTGGAGCGCCGGCCTGCGCATCGACTGGAACGCATTGCGCGCGCCGGACCGCCAGCGGCCGCAACGCATCAGCCTGCCGACCTATCCCTTCGCCACCGAGCGGTATTGGGCGCCCACGGCGGCCAAGGGCTTGCCGGCGGCGACCAGGGTCCATCCCTGGCTGCACAGCCACACTGCCACCGGCGACGGGCACCAGTTCACCTGCCTCTGCAACGGCGAGGAGCCGTGGTTGCTTGACCATGTGGTGAACGCGAGCAAAACCCTGCCCGGAGCGGCCTGCCTGGAAATCATCCGCGCCGCGGTGAGCCAGGCTCGGGGGGACGGCCAGGCACGGGCCATGGTCATCGAACAGCTCAACTGGCTGGCGCCCTTGACCGTCGGGTCCGCGCCGCGGTGCCTGCGGGTCAACCTGCAAGCGCTGGACGGCCACTGGGTGGTAACCCTTCTCAGCGACGATGACGCGGGGGCGCAACCGGTGCTGCATTGTCAGGCCCGGGTGACGGGCGAGGCCGCGCCTGCGGCCGAGCGCCTGGATCTGGCGCACTGGCGCGAGCGCCCCTGGCAGCGCAGCCTCGACAGCGACGAGGTCTATCGGCTGTTCGAGGCCATGGGCCTGGCCTACGGTGCCAGCCATCGCGGCATCCGCCAGTTGCTGATCGCGCAGCAGGGCAGCCGGCGCGAGGTGCTGGCACAGCTGGACCTTGAGGGTATCCAGGCCGTTGGCGACTGCTGGCTGGAGCCCGGCATGACCGACAGCGCGCTGCAGGCCGCCATCGGCATGCTGCTGCCTCTGGACGCCGGGCCGGCGGCGCCGTTGTCGCTGCTGATGCCCTTTGCCTTGCAGCGCCTGGAAATCCTTGCGCCTTGCACGCGGCAGATGTGGGCCCTGTTGCGTGGCGACCGGCACGACAGCGCGGGCCGGATCGACATCGAGCTCTGTGACCAGCAGGGGCAATTGTGCGCCCGGCTGGAAGGGTTCTGTGCCCGATCCCTCGGCCCGTTGCTGCAGCAACCACCGGCAACGCCGGTCCAGCAGTTGCTGGCACCGGTCTGGTCGGTGGTCGAGGCCCAACAGCAGCCGCGGCCGGACGGGCAGGGCGCGATGCTGATCTTCGGCGTGAGCCCCTCGCGTCATCAGGCGCTGGCCGGGCTCTATCCCCGGGCGCGCCTGGTGCCAGGCGGACCGGACAGCGCCGCGACCGAACTGCTGGCCGACGCTGAATGGGCCGAGGTGATGTGGCTGGCGCCTGCGGTGGAGGCCGACGCGGATCCGGTCGCCGCGCAACAGCAGGGCGTGCTGGCGCTGTTCCGGCTGATCAAGGCACTGCTGAACCAGGGCTACGGTCGGCGGCCGCTGCGCCTGAGCCTGATCACCGACCGCGCGGTGAGCACCGGCCCGGGCGACCCCTGCCAGGCGGTGCATGCGGCGGTGCATGGGCTGGCCGGCTCGCTGGCCAAGGAGTACCCGCACTGGACAGTGCACCTGGCGGACCTCGCGGACGAGCAGTTGGACCGCCTGGCGACAGCGCCGTTTGCCGCCCTGGCGAGCGGCGAGCTGCTGGCCCTGCGTCACGGCCAATGGCGGCAGCGCCAGCTGGCACGGGTGCAGGCGGCCTCCGTGCCGGCCCGGTTGCCGGTCTATCGGGACGGCGGGGTGTACCTGGTGATTGGTGGTGCCGGCGGGATTGGCGCGGTCTGGAGCCAGCACCTGATTCGCCAGCATCGCGCCCGGGTGGTGTGGATCGGCCGGCGCGCGCTGGATGCGCAGATCGCCGCCAAGCTCGATGAGCTGACGGCCATCAGCCTGATGCACGCAGGGCCCGCGCCGGTCTACCTGCAGGCCGATGCCACGGACCACCTGCAGTTGGCCGCGGCCCGGCAGCAGATCATCGAGCGCTTCGGCCCCATCAATGGCGTGGTGCACTCGGCCATCGTGCTCAAGGATCACAGCCTGGCCAACATGGACGAGTCGACCTTCAGCCAGGTCCTGGAGGCCAAGGTCGCCACCAGCGTGGCCCTGGCCCGGGCCTTTGGTGACAGCGCCGCGCAGCTGGACTTCGTGCTGTTCTTCTCCTCGATGATGTCCTTCACCACGGCCGCCGGCCAAGGCAACTACGCGGCCGGCTGCACCTTCGCCGATGCCTTTGCCGACCAGCTTCGGGCGCGCTGGTCGTGCCCGGTCAAGGTGATCAACTGGGGCTACTGGGGCGGCGTGGGCTCGGTGAGCGACGCCCGCTACCGGGAACGCATGAAGGCCCTGGGCCTGGGCTCCATCGAGCCCGAGGAAGGCCTGCGCGCCCTCGAACAGTTGCTGGCGGGCGGACTGGACCAACTGGCGCTGCTCGCGCTGCTGCCGGGCTCCGACATCGACGCCATCGACAGCCTGGCAGGACTGCTGGGCCACGAGCAGATCCGGCTGTCCAGCCACCGCTCCGGGGCCATGGCGGCGCTGCAGGAACGGCTGGAGCAACGGCTGGCGGCGCTGGTCGCGATCACCTGACGGCCCCATCACTTATTTATTCACCTACAGCAGACGCGTCACAGGGAAGTTGAAGCATGCAAACAGCCGCACATCAGACCAACGCCAGCGCCTGGGGCGAACTCGATGCACTGGCCCGTCGCCTGCTGGCGAGCCAGCTTCAGGGGCTCGAGCTACGGCGCGTCGAGGACCTGCAAGCCCTGGCGGCCTGGCACGGCCAGGTCGCCCCGGGGTACCTGGAACTATGGCTTGCCGAGAGCCTGCGCTATGTGGCCGGTGTCGACGGCGCTGACGCCGAGGCGCTGTGGCAACAGTGGCACGCGCGCTTGCCCGAATGGCGCCAGGACCCCGATCTGGCGGCCCGGGCAGGGTTGCTCGACGCCTGCCTCAAGGGCTTGCCGGGGGTGCTGCGCGGTGAGCTGAGCGCCCCTGGCGTGCTGTTTCCTGGTGGCTCGATGAGCCTGGTGGAAGGGATCTACAAGCACAATCGCATTTCCGACTATTTCAATCAGGTATTGATCGAGGCGGTGTTGGCCCACCTCGAAAGCCGCCCGGCAGACGCCGAACCGCTGCGCATCCTGGAGATCGGCGCGGGCACCGGCGGCACCACGGCAGGCCTGCTGGCGGCGCTGGAGCCCTGGCGCTCGCAGCTGGGCGAATACTGCTACACCGATCTGTCACAGGCCTTCCTGCAACACGGCGTCGAGCAGTTCGCCGCCCATCACCCGTTTTTCCACACCCGGCTGTTCGATGTCTCGCGGCCTTGCGCCGAGCAGGGGATCGACGCCGATCACTATCACCTGGTGCTGGCGACCAATGTGCTGCACGCCACCCCGCAGATCCGCCAAACCCTGCGCAACGCCAAGGCCGTGCTGCGCAAGGGCGGTTTGCTGATGCTCAATGAAATCAGCCAGGCCTCGCTGTTCACCCACCTGAGCTTCGGCTTGCTCGAAGGTTGGTGGCTGCATCGCGATGGCGCCCTGCGCCTGCCGGGGTGCCCCGGTCTGTCGCCGGCGGCGTGGCAGGCGGTGCTGGAGCAGGAGGGATTTGGTCCGGTGCTGTTTCCTGCCCGGCAGGCCCATGCCCAGGGCCAGCAGATCATCCTGGCCGAGAGCGACGGCATCGTGCGTCAGCCCCTGCCCGAGAGCCGGCCGCCCAGCGCGGCAGCCGAGGCGCTCCGCGACTCTGCGCAGCCGCCGCTGGCGGGCCCGACCCGGAGCACCACCGCGGACGGCTGGCGACAACGGGTCACGGATTTCCTGCGCCAGCTGGTCAGCACCACGCTGAAGATTCCCGCCGCCAGGATGAGCCTGACCCGGCCGCTGGAAGACTATGGCCTGGACTCGATCCTGGTGGTGCGGCTGACCCACGCCTTCAGCGAGCATTTCGCCGCGGTGGACAGCGCGGTGTTCTTTGAAGTGCCGACCCTGGCGGCGCTGACCGAGCATTTTATCCAGCACCGCGGGGCGGAGCTTGAGCGGCTGTTGGGCCAGCTCGAGGCGCAAGGCCCGCAGACCGGCGTCAGCCCCGACGCCCCTGGGCAGCCCGCGCAGGCAGCGGAGCCGGGCGCGGACACTCGCATCGCCATCATCGGCCTCGACGGCCGTTATCCGGGCGCGCAGTCGATGGGCGAGCTGTGGCGCAACCTGGCGGGCGGCCAGTGCGCGGTGGCGCAGATCCCCAGCGAGCGCTGGGACTGGCGGCGCTATTTTGCCGAGGAGAAGGGGCTGCCCGGGCACCTCTATACGCGCTGGGGCGGTTTTATCGAGGGCATCGACCAGTTCGATCCGGCGTTTTTCAACCTTTCGCGCACCGAGGCCGAACGGATGGACCCGCAGGAGCGGCTGTTCCTGCAAGTGGCCTATCACAGTGTCGAAGACGCCGGCTACAACCCGGCGACCCTGCACCAACAGGGCGAGGTCGGGGTGTTTGTCGGGGTCATGAACGGCAGCTACAACCCCCTCAGCAACTACTGGTCGATTGCCAATCGGGTGTCTTACCAGCTGGATCTGCAAGGCCCGAGCCTGGCGGTCGACAGCGCCTGTTCGTCATCGCTGACGGCCATCCACCTGGCGGTGGAGAGCCTCAACAGTGGCAGCTGCCGGCTGGCGATTGCCGGCGGCATCAACCTGATCATCAACCCCCGGCACTACCTGAGCCTGTGCGAAATGATGATGCTGTCGCCCGGCGAACACTGCCGCGCCTTTGCTGACGAGGCCGACGGCTTTGTCGACGCCGAAGGGGTTGGCGCGGTGCTGCTCAAGCCGCTGGCCCAGGCCCTGGCCGATGGCGACCGGATCTATGGGGTGATTCGCGGCAGCGCGATCAACGCCGGTGGCAAGACCAACGGCTACACCGTGCCCAGCGCCGGCGCCCAGCAGCGGGTCCTGGAAAAAGCCCTGGCCCGGGCCGCCGTCGAGCCGCGGCAGATCAGCTACATCGAGGCCCACGGCACCGGCACCGCGTTGGGCGATCCCATCGAGATCAGCGGCCTGAGCCGGGTCTTTGCCCATGGCGGTGCGGCCCACTGCGCCATCGGCTCGATCAAGAGCAATATCGGTCACTGCGAAAGTGCCGCCGGCATCGCGGGCTTGAGCAAGGTGCTGCTGCAACTGCAGCACCGCCAGCTGGTACCGTCGCTGCACGCGGCGCAGCCCAATCCGAAGATCGATTTCCAGGGCACGCCGTTTCGCGTACAGCAGCAACTGGCACCCTGGGTCGTGGAGGGCGCGCCGCGCATGGCCGCGGTGTCCTCCTTTGGCGCCGGTGGCGCCAATGCGTCGCTGATCGTCGAGGAGCATTGCCCCAGCCTCGACCCGCGAGTGGCCATGCTCGGCCCCTGGCTGATCCTGCTCTCGGCCCGCGACCGGCAACGCCTGGGTGAGTCGGTGCTGCGCTTGCAGGGGTTCCTGGCCGGCGAGGAGGCGGCCAGGACCGCCATGGCCGACCTGGCGTGGACCCTGCAGACCGGGCGCGACGCCATGGCCGAGCGGCTGGCGCTGCTGGTTGAATCCCTGCCGCAGTTGCAGGAGTCGCTGGCGCGCTGGCTGGCTGGCGAAGAGTCGCAGACGCTGTTTCAGGGCCATAGCGACCCCTATGACCCGGCCCTGGAGAGCGCCGACTCGCTGCCGATCGACCAGTGGCTGGAGCAACGGCAACTGAGCGAACTGGCGCAAGCCTGGGTGCAGGGCGCAGTCGTCGACTGGCAGCAGCTCTATGGGCACGGCACGTATCGGCGGCCGCAGCGGATCAGCCTGCCGGGGTATCCCTTTGCCAGGAACAGCTACTGGATGCCGGGCCTGGCCCATCCGCCAGCCCCCCATGCGGCCGTGGTCGAGGTGCCCGCCGCGCAGGACTTGAGCCAGTGCTGCTACCTGCCGGGCTGGCAGGCGCAGACCGCCGATGAACCGGCTCCACCGCCGGGGGCAGGAGCGCGGGTGCTGGTGACCCTGGGCGAATCCGCCGAGGCGACCGAGGGCCTGCTGGCAGCCTTGGCCGAGCATCCTCAGGAGCTTGGCCAGGTGCTGCGGATCGACTGCGGCCCGGGGCCGACCCGGCTGTTGGCGGCGGGCCACTGGCACTGTGGCGATGCCGATCCGTCAGGCTTCTCGTCGATTCTGCCGGCGCTGGGCACGCTGGCGCAGCTGATGGTGATCAGCGCGCCAACGGCCGGTGAACTGGCGCCCTCGGCGCTGGCCGACAGCCTGCAGCACCACGAGTTGCCGCTGCTGCGGCTGTTCAAGGCATTGTCCGCGCAAGCGAGCGACGCCCGCGGCCTGGACTGTTTCCTGTTGTCCTTCGGCCGCTACGCCTTTGCCGGCGCGCCGCAACGGGGCAACCCGCTGGGGGCGGGCATGACCGGCCTGGGGTATGCGATGGCCCAGAGCGAGCATCGGGTGCACCTGCGCACGTTGGACCTCAACCTCGACGAACTGCAGAGCGCCGAAAGCCGACAACGCCTGCTGGCGCAGATCCTCGCCGAGCCGGCCTCGCAGCGCGGCGAGCCGGTCAAGCTCAGCCGCGGCGGGCGCTTTGTTCAGCAACTACGCCCGCTGCAACTGGCGGACCCTCGCAACAGCCGCTCGGCGCTGCAACAGCAGGGGGTCTACCTGATTCTCGGCGGTAGCGGGGTGATCGGGCAGGTGCTCAGCCGCCAGTTGATCGAGCACTATCAGGCCCGGGTGATCTGGCTGGGGCGCAAGCCTGCCGACCACCCGCAACTGCAGCAGAGCCTGAACGCCGGGCACCTGCGCGGCCGGGTCGACTACCTGCAGGTGGACGGCACCGATCTGGCGCAACTGCAGCAGGCCGTGGCCCAGGTCAATCAGCGCTACGGGCGGATCAATGGCGCGGTGTTCTCGGCCATGGTCTTTGATTTCGATAACAGCATCCAGCACACCAGCGAGGCGCAGTTTCAGCAGATTCTCGACATCAAGAGCCGTGGCAGCCTGAACTTCTATCAGGCGCTGGCCGAGCAGCCGCTGGATTTCCTCTGCTATTTCTCCTCCGGACAGGGCTTTGCCTTTTCCGGCGCGGCCAAGCTGTCGGCCTATGCCTGCGGCATCACCTTCGCCGATGCCTTTGCCGAGGCCATAGGCCCGGCGGCACGCTTTCCGGTCGGGGTGATCAACTGGGGGTTCTGGCGCGCTTCGCTGCAGGCCCAGGCCGTCAGCGAGCACCTGGATGCCCTCGACGATGAACAGGGCTTTGCCTGTTTCAGCCGGTTTGTCGCGCAACTGGCCAGCGGTTCGCTGCGCCGCTTGCTGTGCCTCCAGGCCTCGCCGGCCGTGCGCCAACTGATGGCCGTGCCCGAGGGCCAGCCCTTGCAGTTGCAGCCGCAGCCCTTGCCGCCCGCGGCGCTGCCGGGGATCGAGCTGGACCCCGCCGAGCACCAGCGCTTGCAGCAGTTGTTCGATCCGCAGCGACTCGACCAGTCCATTGCCGTGCTGCTGATGGTCCAGTTGCAGACCCTGGGGATCTTCATGACCCCCCAGGCGCAAAGCGCCGAACACTGGCGCCAGCAGGCCGGTATCAGCGAGCGCTTTGGGCGCTGGTGGCTGGAATGCCTGGCGATTCTGGTGGAGCACGGCTATCTGCGCCGGCAGGGTGAAGACTTTGCCGTGGCAACCACCATTGCCCGCACGCGCCATGGAGCGATCCTCGCGGCCTGGCAAACCCAGCGCGAGCAGTATTGCGCCGACCCCGAGCGCCGGGCGCAAGTGACCCTGATCGACGCTTGCCTGCTGCAACTGCCGGAAATCCTGACCGGGCAGGTCCAGGCCACCGACCTGCTGTTTCCGGACGGTTCCATGGAAAAGGTCGAGGGCATTTACCGGCACAACAGCCTGTCGGACTTTTTCAACCGGCAACTGGCCGCCCAGGTCAGCGCACAGGTTCAACAGTGGGTGGCGGCCGAGCCCGACCGCCCGCTGCGCCTGCTGGAAATCGGCGCTGGCACCGGCGGCACCACGGCGCCATTGCTGGCCGCCCTGGAACCCTGGGCCGCGCACCTTGGCGAATACTGCTACAGCGACCTCTCCCGGGCCTTCCTGCAGCACGGCGAAGCCAGCTTCGCGGCCGGCCGGCCTTACTTCACCACGCAGCTGCTGGACATCAGCCAGCCCCCGGACAGCGGCCAGGGCTATGACATCGTGGTCGCCACCAACGTGCTGCACGCCACCGCCAACATGCGCAGCACCCTGGCCCATGTCCGCGCGCTGTTGCGCAGCGGCGGCTTGCTGGCGTTGAACGAACTGAATCGCAAGACCTGCGCGGCCACAGTCACCTTCGGCCTGCTCGATGGCTGGTGGCTGTATGAGGACCCGGCGCTGCGCATCCCCGGTTCGCCGCTGATTGCCGAGCCGACCTGGCTCGAGCTGCTGTGGAGCAGCGGCTTCGAGCAGGTCCAACTGCATGTCCCGGCGTCAGTCGCCCTGGGGCAACAGATCATCACCGCCCACGGCGACGCCCTGGCGCTGCCCGCTTTTGCGCCGCCCCGGCCCGCCGCGCCGGCACCCGACAAGGAGTCCAGAGTGAACGAGCATCCTGCCAGCGGCACCCCAGCCCCCGAAGACGTTGCAGACCGACTGCAGCAGGTGATCATCGAGGCCCTGGCCAAGACCCTCAAGGCCGATGCCCAGGGCATCGGGGTACGCACGCCGTTTTCCGATTACGGCGTGGACTCGATTCTCGGCGTCGGCTTCGTCAAGCAACTGGGCAACCGGCTGGGGATCAAGCTCAACAGCGCGATCCTGTTCGAGCAGGCCACCGTGAGCAAGCTCCACCGCTACCTGCAACAGGCCCATGGCCCGCAGATTGCCCAGGCACTGGCGAGCGTTGCGAGCCCGCCCCAGGCCGCGATGAGCGCGACGCTGGACAACCCGGTGATGGCCGCGGCACTGGCCGGCGGCGACACCCCAAGCCCACTGGCGCCGCCGGGTGGCGGGCCGATTGCGGTGATCGGCATGGCTGGGCAGTTCCCCGGCGCCGAAAACGTCGAGCAACTCTGGGACAACCTGCTGGCCGGGAAGAACAGCGTGCAGGCACTGGGGCCGGACTACCTGCGGGCCGATGCCTACAGCGCCGACAGACGGCCGGGCACAAGCTATTGCAACCGCGCCGGCATACTCGAGGATCGCGACTGCTTCGATCCGCTGTTCTTCAACCTCACCCCCCACGAAGCGGAGTCGATGACCCCGCATCAGCGCCTGGTGCTGCAGGAAAGCTGGAAGGCCCTGGAGGATGCCGGGTACAACCCCATGGCACTGGCCGGGCAGGCGGTCAGCCTGTACGTCGGCGCCGAGCCGGGCGGTTATCACCACGACTCCTTCACCGGCAGCTCCGAGGCCATCGTCGCCTCGCGGCTGTCCTACTTTCTCGACCTCAAAGGCCCGGCGATGGTGATCAACACCGGTTGCTCGTCGTCCGCGGTAGCCATCCACCAGGCCTGTGAAAGCCTGCGCCACGGTGAAAGCCGCATGGCCCTGGCGGGCGGGGTCTATGCGCTGCTGGATCAGCGCGGGCTGATCAGCCTGTGCGCCATCGACATGCTCAGCCCCAGCGGCCAATGCCATGCCTTCGACGCGGCGGCCGACGGCACGGTGATTTCCGAAGGGGTGGCCATGGTGGTACTCAAGCGCCTGGAAGACGCCGAGGCCGACGGCGACCCGATCTACGCGCTGATCGAGGCTTCGGGGATCAACCAGGACGGGGTCAGCAACGGCATCACCGCGCCCAATGGCGAGGCGCAAGAGCAATTGTTGCGCGACACCTGGCACAGGTTCGGCATCGACCCCGCGCAGATCAGCTATGTCGAGGCCCATGGCACCGGCACCCGGCTGGGGGACCCGGTCGAAGCCAACGCTCTGATCCGCGCGTTCCGCGGCTCGACCGACGCCCAGGGCTACTGCGCGCTGGGCAGCGCCAAGGCCAACCTCGGCCACGCGGCCGCAGCGGCCGGGGTCATCGGCCTGATCAAGGTGCTGCTGTCGATCCGCCACGGCACCTTGCCGGCCATGCCGGGGTTCCAGCAGATCAACCCGCTGATCGATCTCGAACATTCGCCGTTCTACATCAACCGTCAGGCCCAAGCCTGGCAGGCCCCGGGCGGCGCGCGCCTGCTCGCCGCGCTCAATTCCTTTGGCCACAGCGGTACCAATGCGCACCTGGTGATCGGCCAATACTCGAATCCGCCGATCACCCAGGCGAGCACGGCGCCGGACGCCGTCAGCCGGGTTATTCCCCTGTCGGCCAAGACCGCCGAGAGCCTGCGCGACAACGCCCGGGCCCTGGCCCAGTGGCTGGAGCGCGGCGACGCCCCGCTGAGCCATATTGCCTTTACCCTGCAGACCGCCAGGGAGCCGATGCGGGTGAGGGCGGCGCTGGTGGTCAGCGACCTGGGGCAGTTGCGCAGCGAACTGCAGCGTCTGGCCAACGGCCAGGCGCCGACGCAGGTCACCGACGCCAGCGGGCAGTGGGCCAGGCAATGGGTGGACGGTGCCGCTATCGACTGGGCAGCGCTGTGGCCGGCCGGTTCGGCCCGGCGTATTCATCTGCCGGCCTACTCGTTTGCCAAGGAGCGCTATTGGGTCGAGCAGACGCCCCATGCGCTGTTGCAGACTGATGCGCCCGCAGCAGCACCGCTGCAGCTGCCCGCCAGTGGGCTGTTCCTGGCCCGCCCGGTCTGGCAGGAACCGCTCGGCACCTGCGTCGATGCCGAGGCTGACGTGGGCCAGTCGTTGCTGTTGTGGGTCGGCTTCAACCCGGCGCAAGTGGCGCAGTTGCAAGCCTTGAGCGCTGCCGCCGGCATCAGCGGCGAAGTGCTGGCCGGCGCCGGGAGTGGCCCGGCGGCCTGCTACCAGGCGCTGGCACTGGCGCTGATGCTGCGGGTGCAGGCCCTCAAGGGCCGGGTCCACGTGGAACTGATGATCGCCGAACAGACACCGCAGGATCGGCTCTACGCCGGCCTCGACGGCCTGCTGAAGACGGCGTGCCTGGAACAACCGGCGCTCAGTGCCCGTTGCCTGCTGGTCAGGGCCGAGCCCGGCCAAGGGTTGTCCGCCGCGCAACTGGCGTTGCTGCCGGCGCTCCTTGCGGCCCGCCACTCGCGCGCCAGCTCGGTATTGCAGCGCATCGGCCTGCTCGGGGAACACCAGGAGCTGCAATGGCAGGAACTGGCGGACGATGTCGCCGCCGGCGATGCCGGCGCCCGCCCGCTGTACAAAGACCGCGGGGTCTACCTGATCACCGGTGGCGCCGGGGGGCTGGGGCTGATCGTGGCCCGGGCGATTGCCGAGCAATGCCGGGAGGCGACCTTGATCCTGGTGGGGCGCTCGCTGCTGGATGCGCGCCAGCAGGCGCAGTTGCAGGCGATCCGTGACGCCGGTGCCCGCGTGGCCTATCACCCGCTCGACCTGACCGACGCCGAAGCGCTGGAACAGCTGATCGCCGGCATCTGCACGGCCCACGGTGGCCTCAACGGCGTGTTCCACGGCGCCGGCGTCAACCGCGACCGGTTGCTGGCCCTCAAGACCCCGCAGGACATGGTCGAGGTGTTCGCCGCCAAGGTGCTGGGCACCGACCTGCTGGACCGCGCCTGCCGTCACCTGTATCTGGACTTCTTCGTGCTGTTTTCCTCCTGCTCGGCGGTACTGGGCAGCATTGGCCAGGCCGATTACGCCGCGGCCAACGGTTTCCTCGATCAGTTTGCCGAGCTGCGCAACCAGCGCGTCGAACAGGGCCTGCGCTTTGGCCAGACCCTGTCGCTGAACTACCCGCTCTGGCGCGACGGCGGCATGCAGGTCAGTGCCGCCGACCAGGCCCATATCCGCCGCCAGACCGGCATGGTGCCGATGCAGTCGGTACATGGCCTGCAGGCGTTGCAACAGGGGCTGAGGGCCGGCCTGTCACGGCTGTTGGTGATCGAAGGCGATCTGGCGCAGATTCGCAGCCACTTTGGCGCCACCGAGGCGCTGGCGGCCGCGGCCGCACCGGATGTGCCGGAGCAGGCAGTCGACCGTGGGCAGCTCAAAGCGGCGATTGTGCAACGACTCAAGGCGCAGTTCTGTGCCGTCACCAAACTGCCGCCGGAGCGGGTCGAGAGCGACGCGCCGCTGGAGCAGTACGGCATCGACTCGATCATGATCATCCGCCTCAACCGGGCGCTGGAGGAGGTGTTCGCCGGCATGCCGGCGCTGCGTCCGGCAGAGCGCCTGTTGTCGAAAACGCTGTTTTTCGAGTACCACAGCCTGGAAGCGCTGAGCACCTACCTGGTGGCCGAGCATCACCGCGCCTGCCTGGTGTGGAGCGGGCTCGGCCAGGAGCCCAAAGCCGTGTCGGCCCCGGCGCCTGCCCAGCCGCCAGCCCCAGCCGCCCCAGCCGCTCCAGCCGCTGCAGCGGCGCCGCTGGCCGCCGCCGAGCCCATCGCCATTATCGGGATCAGTGGGCGCTATCCGCAGGCGGCCGATCTCGACCAGTACTGGCACAACCTCAAGGAAGGCCGCGACAGCATCACCGAGATCCCGCCCCAGCGCTGGCCGCTCGAAGGTTTCTACGTGGACTCGGTCGCCGAGGCGCTGAAGCAGGCACGCAGCTACAGCAAATGGGGCGGTTTCATCGACGGTTTTGCCGATTTCGATCCGCTGTTTTTCAATATCTCGCCCCGTGAGGCGGTCAACATGGACCCTCAGGAGCGGCTGTTCCTGCAGTCCTGCTGGCAGTGCCTGGAGGACGCCGGGATCACCAAGGCCGATCTGGCTCGACAGTATCAGGGCCAGGTCGGGGTGTTTGCCGGGATCACCAAGACCGGCTACGGCCTCTATGGGCCGGCCTTGCGTGAGCAGGGCCAACAGGTCTTTCCGCGCACCTCGTTCAGTTCCACGGCCAACCGGGTTTCCTACGTGCTGGACCTCAACGGGCCCAGCGAACCGGTGGACACCATGTGTTCGTCGTCCCTGACCGCGCTGCACCGGGCCTGCGAAAGCCTGCGCCGGGGCGAGTGCCGGATGGCCTTCGCCGGTGGGGTCAACCTGTACCTGCATCCGTCCAACTACGTGGAATTGAGCGCCGGGCAGATGCTCTCCAAGGACGGCCGCTGCCGCAGCTTCGGTGAAGGCGGCAACGGCTTCGTGCCGGGCGAGGGGGTCGGCTCGGTGCTGCTCAAGCCCTTGTCCCAGGCCCTGGCCGACCGCGACAACATCCATGCGCTGATCCGCGCCGTGGCGGTCAACCATGGCGGCAAGACCAACGGCTATACCGTGCCCAATCCCCAGGCCCAGGCCAGGGTGATTCGCCTGGCCATCGACCAGGCCGGGCTCGATGCCAGCCAGATCAGCTACATCGAGGCCCATGGCACCGGCACCGAGTTGGGGGACCCCATTGAAGTCAGCGGCCTGACCCAGGCGTTCGCCCAGGACGGCGTGGCCCTGGGCCACTGTGCACTGGGTTCGGTCAAAGCCAATATCGGCCACCTGGAAGGTGCCGCCGGCATCGCCGGGGTCAGCAAGGTCGTGCTGCAGCTCAAGCACAAGCAGTTGGTGCCCAGCCTGCATGCCGCCGCCCTCAACCCCAATCTGCGGCTGGAGGCCACGCCGTTCTACCTGCAACAGACCCTGGGCGACTGGTGCCCGCCAGGCGCCGGGCCGCGTATTGCCGGGGTGTCGTCCTTTGGTGCCGGCGGCGCCAACGCCCACGTGCTGCTCCAGGAACACGACGAATACCGCGAGCCGCCGGATGCCGGCGATGCCGAAGTGATTCTGCTGTCGGCCCGGGACATGGCGCGCCTGGTCGACTATGCCCGGGCGCTGCTGGCCTATGTGCAGGCGCGGCCGGCGCTGTCGGGCGCCGATCTGGCGAACCTGGCGTACACCCTGCAGCACGGCCGGGAAATGATGACGGCGCGACTCGGCCTGATCGTTGATTCCCCCGCTGCGCTGGCCAGCCGGTTGCGCGGCTTCATCGACGCCCCCGACGCCTCGCAGCCCGGCCTGTACAGCGGCGACCTGCAGGGCAAGCGCCCGGCCGCCCGGGCCGATGCCGAGCGCGCGGCAGAGCACGAGCAGTGGGCCCGCAATGGCGAACTGCAGGCGCTGCTGCAGGCCTGGGTCACAGGCGAGGTCATCGACTGGTCGCAGCTCCTGGCCCGGCGCAGCGGGGCGCTGCCGTACCGGATCAGCGTGCCGGTCTACCCCTTTGCCCGGGAACGGTTCTGGTTGCCGCTGGCCCCGCCGGCAGCGACAGCGGTGGTTGCGCCTGAGCACGCCCCGGCGCCGGGCACCAGCGCCAGTGACCGCCTGAGCTATGTAGCTCGCTGGCAGGCCGAAGGGCAGGCGGGCGAGACCCCGGCCGCGTCCCTTGCAGGCAGCGAGCACCGCTGCGTGCTGATCGTCGGCGCCGCGGCGCTGCGCCCGGTGGCCGAGGCGCTCACCGCGCACTACCTGCTCAGTGCCGGTTTTGTCACCGGCGCAGGCCGGGTGATCCGCCTGGAACCGGGCACGCAAACGCTCCGTCTGGCGCCGGATCACTGGTCACTGGACGCCTCTGACGAACAGGCGCTGGAGCAATGCCTGGGCGCCTGCACGGCCATCGACTGCCTGTATTTCTTCGGCGATCACGCCGCAGCCGATCACTGGCAGGCCCAGCTCGACAGCCCGATCACCCATGAACGCCTGCTGCTGCGCCTGATCAAGTGGCTCAAGGCGCACAGCACATGCCAGGCCATCGACAGTTACATCGTCAGCCAGGACAACTTCGACATCAGCGGTGAAACGGTGAATGCCATGGGCGGCGGCCTGACGGGCATGGCCTATGCGCTTGCCCAGGGCGAACACCGCTTCCGGGTGCGCAACCTGGACGTCGCCAGCGCTGAACTGGCCGACAACCGCCGTCGTCCGCGCCTGCTGCAACAGTTGCAGGAGGAGGGCGGGCTGGCCCGGGGCGAGGTGCTGGGCCTGCGTGACGGCGTGCGCTATCGCCAGCGCATTTTCCCGTTGAACTGGCAGCCCCAGCCGCCGCTGGCCGACGGCCGCTTTGTCACTGCGGCGCTCAAGCAGGGCGGTGTCTATGTGATTCTCGGGGGCGGCGGCACGGTGGGCAGCATCATCAGCCGCTATTTGCTGGCCGACTATCAGGCCCGGGTCATCTGGCTCGGACGCAGTGACGCCGCCGATCCCAAGGTGCAGCAGCGGCTTGCCCGCTGCCTGCCGCAGGGCCAGGGCGGGGCGGGGCAGTTGCACTACCTGCAGGCCGACGCCAACGATCCGGCGTCGCTGCAACGGGCGGTGGCCGAGATCAAGCAGCAGCATGGGGCGATCAGCGGGGCGATCTATTCCGCCGTGGTGTTCAACCATGAAGACCCCATCAGCCGCATTCCCGAAGCGCAGTTCGACGCCATCCTGCAGGTGAAAAGCCGCGGCGGCATCGAGTTCTACCGGGCCCTGGCCCGGGAGCCGCTGGATTTCCTCTGCTACTTCTCGTCCGGGCAGAGCTTTGCCTTCTCCGGCGCGGCACGGTTGGGGGCCTATGCCGCCGGGATCACCTTCGGCGACACCCTGGTGCGCAGCCTGCGACAGCAGGCGGCATTCCCGGTAGGGGCGATCAACTGGGGGTTCTGGCTGTCGTCGCTGACCGAGCAACAGGCGCTGGACCCGACTGCGCAGCCCATGAGCCGCCACGCCGGGGCGCTGGAGGACCGCGAAGGCTTCGAGTGCTTTGCGCGCTTTGTCGAGGCCCTGCGCCACGGCCAGCTCGATCAGGTGCTGTGCATGGCCGCCTCGGCGCCCGTCCAGCAACTGATGCAACTGCAACCCCGGCCCGTGGTCCTTGGCCGCAGCGGCGAGCCGGCCACTGACGACGACGGTTGTGCCGCCTACCGCGAGGCGGCAGCGCCCCTGCTGGCGGCCCACGACCCGTTGCCGTTCGACCGCGCCCTGGCGGCCATGACCCTGGTGCAACTGCAGCGCATGGGCCTGTTCAGCCAGCCCGGGCAGTTTGCCGACAGCCAGGCGCTGCGCCGTCAGGCCGGTATCGGCGAGGCCTATGGTCGCTGGTGGACCACCAGCCTGGACCTCCTGCACGAGCAGGGGCTGGTGCAACGCCAGGGCACCCAGGTGGCGGTGAGCGAGACGCCGGACCTGGAGCCACTGGAGCAATGCTGGTGCGAGCTCAGGGATCGGTTGCTCGCCGAGCCGCAACGCCGGGCCCAGGTGGAACTGGTCGACGCCTGCCTGCAACAGCTGCCGGCGATACTCGGCGGGCGGACCCAGGCCACCGATGTGATGTTCCCCAACGGTTCGATGGACAAGGTCGAGGGCGTCTATCGCCACAACGCCTTGTCCGACTACTTCAACCAGGTGCTGGCCGGCGTGGTGCAGCAACACCTGGCGGCCTTGTCTGGCCGCGAGCCGCAGCGGCCGATCCGCATCCTGGAAATCGGCGCCGGCACCGGTGGCACCAGTTCCATCGTGCTGCCGGCCCTGCACCCCTGGCGTGAGCGGATCGCCGAATACTGCTACACCGACATCTCCCAGGCGTTCCTGATGTACGCCAGGAAAACCTATGGCCCGGCCCATCCGTTCCTGCGCTATCAGCTGTGGAACGTCGAACAGTCGCCCCAGGCCCAGGGGCTGGAGCCGGGCAGCTACGACATCGTGATTGCCGCCAACGTGCTGCACGCCACCAGCAGCATTCGGCGCACCCTGGCCCATGCCGCGGCATTGCTGCGCAGCGGCGGGGTGCTGCTGCTCAATGAAATCAGCGACAGGTCGCTGTTCGCCCACCTGACATTCGGTCTGCTCAAGGGCTGGTGGCTGTATGAAGACCCCGAGCTGCGCATCCCCGGCACCCCGGCCCTGTATCCGCAGAGCTGGGCCCGGGTGCTGGGCGAGAGCGGCTTCC
Organism: Pseudomonas sp. Os17; assembly: GCF_001547895.1. Lineage (NCBI taxonomy): Bacteria > Pseudomonadati > Pseudomonadota > Gammaproteobacteria > Pseudomonadales > Pseudomonadaceae > Pseudomonas > Pseudomonas sp. Os17. The sequence continues at coordinate 3,320,923 of NZ_AP014627.1, forward strand.
ACGGCGTGACCTTTCCGGCGCAATGCGCCCACGGCCTGGGCCAGCAGATTGTCGTGGCCCAGCGCGATGGCTCCGCAGGCCTGACGCTGCCGGCTGCGGCCGAAGCGCCGCAGGCCATGCCCCAGGCCCCGCGCCCGGTGCCCGTTGTTGCTGGCGGCGAGGGGCGCGAGGTGCTCAACGCCCTCAACGCCCTGGTGCTCGATGGCCTGGCCAAGACACTGCAGCTGGAGCCCGGACGGATCCAGGCCGATCAGCCCTTTGCCGACTACGGCATCGATTCCATCCTCGGGGTGAGCTTTGTCAGCCACATTGGCGAGGCGCTGGAGACGTCGCTCAACACCGCCTTGCTGTTCGACTATCCATCGCTGGAGAGCCTGGTGGGCTATCTGCTGGAGCAATACCCGGCGCAGTGCGCACGCCTGGGCGCAGGTGCAGCGCCCCCGGTGGCCGCCATGCCCGTGCCATCCGGGCAGCAACTGGAGGCCGCGTTTCTCAGCGGCGAACTGGCAATCGAAGAATTGCTGACCCTCGTCAACCACAGCACCGCGGCCAGCCACGGCGCCGCACAGGCCACAGCCAGGAAAGGACACTCATGAGCAGCCAAGCATTTCAATCCATCATTGCCCGGCTGCAACAGGGCCAGATCAGCGCCGACGAGGCTCGGCAGCTGCTGCAGCAGCTCAAGGCACGGACCCAGGCCAGCGCCACCGCGCCGGCCCACGAGGACATTGCCGTGATCGGCATGTCGGGGCAATTTCCCGGTGCCGAGAATGTCGAGCGCTTCTGGCACAACCTGAGCACCGGAGCCGACGGCGTGGTCGAGCTGGGCGAGCGCTATCTGGACCTGCAACGCAGCTATTCGGCCGAGCGCCAGCCCGGCAAGACCTACTGCAAGTGGGGCGGCATCCTGGAGCAGCGCGACGATTTCGATCCGCTGTTCTTCAATATTTCGCCCCGGGATGCGGAGTCGATGAACCCCCACCAGCGGCTGATCCTGCAGGAAAGCTGGAAAGCCCTGGAAGATGCCGGCTACAACCCGAAAAGCTTTCGCGACCAGGCGGTGGGAATCTTTGTCGGGGCGGAGCCGAGCGGCTATTTCCACGAAACCTTCATTGGCGCGTCCGACGCGCTCATTGCCTCGCGGCTCTCCTATTTCCTGGACTTCAAGGGGCCGGCGCTGGTGGTCAACACCGGCTGTTCCTCCTCGGCCACGGCCATTCACCTGGCCTGTGAAAGCCTGCGCAACCAGGAGGCCGACCTGGCGCTGGCCGGTGGGGTGTTCGCCACCCTGGGCGAGCCCGGGCTGATCAGCCTGGCGCAAATGGACATGCTCTCGCCCAGCGGCCGCTGCCATACCTTCGATCAGCGCAGTGACGGCATTGTGCTGTCCGAAGCGGTGGGCATGCTGACCCTCAAGCGCCTGTCCCGGGCCCTGGCCGACGGCGATCCGATCCACGGGGTGATCTGCGCCTCGGGGATGAACCAGGACGGTGCCAGCAACGGCATCACCGCCCCCAGCGGCCAGGCCCAGGAACGCTTGATCAGCGAGCTGTACCGCCGTTTCGCCATCGACCCGCGGCAGATCAGCTATGTCGAGGCCCATGGCACCGGCACGCCACTGGGCGATCCGGTGGAAGTCAACGCCCTGGTCCGGGCGTTCCGCCAGTTCACCGGCGACACCGGCTTTTGCGCCCTGGGCAGCGCCAAGGCGCACATCGGCCATGCGTCGGCGGCGGCCGGGGTGGTCAGCCTGATCAAGATCCTGCTGTCGATGAAGCACGGGCAGTTGCCGGGGCTGCTGAATTTCGAGCAGCTCAACCCGCGGATCGAACTGGCCGGCTCGGCGTTCCATATCCATCGCGAGCCCCGGGCGTGGCTCGCCAGCGCGCCGAAGATGGCCGCGCTGAACTCCTTTGGCCACAGCGGCACCAATGTGCACATGGTCATCCGCCAAGCCCCCGACCCGGTCGCGACAGCGCTCGACGACGCCGCGCAACCCTGCCTGGTGCCCCTGTCGGCCCGCACCGCCGAGAGCCTCAAGCGCTATGCCCGGCGGGTGCGCCAGGCCTTGCTGGACCCGGCGCTGCGCCTGAAGGACCTGGCCTACACCCTGCAAACCGGGCGAATGGCCCAGGCCCAGCGGCTGATATTCCTGTGTGCCGACAAGGACCAGCTGCGCCACTTGCTGAATGATTGGCTGGACGGCCGCAGTTCCCGGCATTGCTGGGCCGGGCAGGCGGAGGCGGGGCCCGGCGCGCAGATCGCGCTGCCGGCCAGCGTCGACCAGGACAGCCTGCAATCGCTGGCCGTGGCCTGGGCGGCGGGCGGCACGCTCGACTGGGCCGGGTTGCATCGTCAGCACCCCGGCGACGCCCGCCGAGTGCATGTGCCGGTCTATCCGTTTGCCCGGCAGAACTTCTGGATCGCCCCGGCGCAACGGGGCGCGGCAGGCGGCGCGGCCAGCAGCGCAAGTGCGGCCGCCCCCCGGCCCCTGCATCCCTTTCTCGGGCGCGACACTTCCGATTCCCGCTGCCAGCGCTTTAGCAGCGTGTTTGATGGCGAGGAGTTTTTCCTCAAGCAGCACGTGGTGGGCGGGCAACGGATTTTCCCCGGTGTCGCCCACCTGGAAATGGCCCGGGCGGCAGTGGCGTTGGCCACGGGAGGGCACTCTGCATCCTTCACCCAGGTGGTGTGGCTGCGGCCCTTGATCATCGGCGCCCGGCCCCGGCAGGTGAATATCGAGCTGATCCGGGACGAGGACGCGCAACTGCGTTTTGAAATCTCCAGCCGCGAGCTGGACCCGCTCTCCGCGCAGGCCACCGGCGAGCCCTTGCTGCACAGCCAGGGGCTGGTCGGTCTGGCCCCGTCGCCGCAGCCGCCGCAGGTCGATCTGGCGGCGCTCAAGGCACGCATGAACGGCGGCCAGCTCAGCGCCCGGCAGTGCTACGACGCCTATCGGGCGATGACCTTTGAGCACGGTCCGGCCTACCAGGGCCTGCAATCGGTGGCCCTGGGCCACGGCGAGGTGCTGGCGCAACTGCAAGTGCCCGACTGCCAGCGCGACAGCCTGGCGGACTACGTGTTGCACCCCGCGCTGATGGATTCGGCGCTGCAGGCCGCCATCGCCCTGAGCCTGGGCGCCGAGGTGGTGCTCAGCGAAGACGAGCGCCAGCATTTGCCGTCCCTGGCCCGGCCAACCCTGCCGTTTGCCCTGGAAGGCTTGCAGGTCCTGGAGCACTGCAGCGAACGAATGTGGGCGCGGGTGAGCTATGCCGAGCGCCGCGCCGACCAGCAGGCCGACAGCGGCTTGCAGCGTTTGAACATCGAGCTGCTGGATCAGCACGGCACCCCCTGCGTGGTGATGCAGGGCTTCACCTCGCGGGTGCTCAACCCCGTGGATGCCCCGGCCGACAACGCGTCGGAGCCGCCGCAGACCCTGTTGTTCCAGCCCCGCTGGCTGGAGCAGGCGGCACCGGCGGGGGCGCCAGTGGACGTGGGCCAGCGCCTGATCCTGCTCAGTGGCTTTGACCCGCAGATCGCCGCCAAGGCGCAGCAGCAACTGACCGCCCAGGACCCCAGGTGCCGTTGCACGGTACTGGAGCCTGTCGAGGCCGATTGCGCTGCGGACTATCAACAGCTGGCCCTGCTGCTGTTGCAGCACATCCGTCCATTGCTGGCGGGCAGCGGCCGGCGTTTGCTCCAGCTGGCGGTGCACGACCCGGCCGGTGACCGGCTGGTCGGTGGCCTGGCGGCCATGTTGCGCAGCCTGCAGTTGGAGCTGCCGGAAGTGACGGGCCAGGTGCTCGAACTGGATGACCAGCAGGCGCTGGTGCAACGCCTGACGGAGAATGCCGCGGCCGCCGAGGTGGGGATTCGCTACCGGGACGGCCGGCGTCAGGTGCAGCACTGGCAGCCTTGTCCGCCGGTGGATCTGGCGATCGATGCGCCGTGGAAGGACCGTGGGGTGTACCTGATCACCGGCGGCCTGGGCGGCCTCGGCCGGCTGTTCGCCCAAGCCATCGCGGCCAGTGTCAGCGGTGCCACCTTGATCCTCACCGGCCGTTCGCCCCTGGCGGCGCACAGCCTGGCCGGGCTGGATCCGGGGCGCAACCGGATCGAGTACCGGCAACTGGATGTCAGCGACGCACCGGCGGTCCAACGCCTGATCGACGCCATCGTCGCCGAATACCGGAGCCTTGACGGCGTCTTGCACAGCGCCGGGGTGATCCGCGACAGCCTGCTGATCAACAAGCAGGACGACGAACTCCGGCAGGTGATGGCCGCCAAGGTGGCCGGGACCTGCAACCTCGACCGCGCCACCGCCGGCCTGGCACTGGATTTCTGGATCGGCTTTTCCTCGGGCACCGGCGTGGTCGGCAATGTCGGCCAGGCGGACTACGCGGCCGCCAACGGGTTCATCGACCGCTACGCCGCTTACCGCCAGCAGCTCACCGCCCGGGGACTGCGCCGTGGCCTGAGCCTGGCGATCAACTGGCCGCTGTGGAAAGACGGCGGCATGCAGGTCGATGCCGCCACCGCGCAGCACATGGCTGACAGCGCCGGCCTGCAGGCGATGCCCAGCAACGCCGGGATTCATGCCTTGCGCCAGTGTGTGGCGCTGGCATTGCCCCAGGTGCTGGTGATGCACGGGCAGCCTGAGCCGATTAGCGCCCTGGTGACCGGTGCTCCCCGGGCCTCGCTGGCGCCGGTGGCCGCTGCCTCGCCGGCGGCGCCCTTGACTGACACCCTGTTGCGGGCACTGACCGAGCTGATGTCGGCGCAGATGAAAATCCCTGCCGGCGATATCCGTGCGGATGTGGAGTTCAGCCAGTACGGTTTCGACTCCATCAGCCTGACCACCCTGGCCAACACCCTGAAACAGCAATGGCGGCTCAGCCTGGCGCCGACGATCTTCTTTGAACACGCAACGCTGGGGCGTTTCGCGGCCTATCTGCAGCGCGAGCACTCGGCGGCGCTGGCCGCCAGGTTTGCTGTGCCGACCGCCACGCCGACCACGCCGCCCCGGCCGCAATCGGCTCGGGCGGCCCCGCGTCCGCAACCCGACGCCACCCTGGCGCGGCCGACAGCGCCCGCCACCCTGGAGGACGACGAAATCGCGGTGATCGGCATCAGCGGCCGTTTTCCGATGGCCGAGGACATCCAGCAGTTTTTCCACAACCTCAAGGACGGGCGCGACTGCATCAGCGAGATTCCCGCCAACCGCTGGGACTGGCGTGAGTACTACGGCGACCCGCACCGCGAAGTGGACAAGACCAACGTCAAGTGGGGCGGGTTCATCCACGGCGTCGATCACTTCGACCCGCTGTTCTTCGCCATCTCGCCACGGGAAGCGCAGTTGATGGACCCGCAGCAGCGCCTGCTGATGACTTACGTCTGGCTGGCCATCGAAGACGCCGGCTACGCCCCCTCTGAGCTGGCGGGCAGCGACACGGGGATTTTCGTCGGCACTGGGGTGACCGGCTACAGCAGCCTGATCGCCAAGGCCGGAGTACCGGTGGAAGGCTACAGCGCCACGGCGATGGTGCCTTCGGTCGGCCCCAATCGCATGAGTTTCCTGCTGGACTTCCACGGCCCCAGCGAACCGGTGGAAACCGCCTGTTCGTCGTCACTGGTGGCGATCCACCGTGCGGTTCAGGCGATGCGCAGCGGTGATTGCGCCATGGCGGTCGTGGGCGGGGTCAACACCCTGATCGCGCCCGAGGCGCAGATCAGCTTCAGCAAGGCCGGGATGCTGGCCCTGGACGGGCGCAGCAAGACCTTTTCGGCCCAGGCCAACGGCTACGCCCGGGGCGAAGGCGTCGCCATGATCGTGCTGAAGAAACGTGCCCAGGCCGAGGCCGACGGCGACCATATCTACGCGCTGGTGCGCAGCACCGCGGAAAACCACGGCGGCAAGGCCAACTCGCTGACCGCGCCCAACCCCCGGGCCCAGGCCGAGCTGTTGAAGGCGGCCTACCGCAAGGCCGGGGTCGACCCGCGCAGCGTTGGCTACATCGAAGCCCATGGCACCGGTACGGCGTTGGGCGACCCGATTGAAATCAACGGCCTGAAAATGGCCTTCGCCGAACTCAGCCAGGAGCTGGGCGGCGCGGCACCGGGGCAGGGGTACTGCGGCGTCGGTTCGGTGAAGTCGAACATGGGCCATCTGGAACTGGCCGCGGGGATTGCCGGGGTGGTCAAGGTGCTGCTGCAACTCAAGCACCAGACCCTGTTCAAGAGCCTGCATTGCGAGCAGCTCAATCCCTATATCGAACTTGCCGACAGTCCGTTCTATGTGGTCCAGCACACGGGGCCATGGGCCGCCATCAAGGACCCTCAGGGCAATGAGTTGCCGCGCCGGGCCGGGGTCAGCTCGTTCGGCTTTGGCGGGGCCAATGCCCATGTGCTGCTGGAGGAATACCGCGCGCCCCAGGCGCCGCAGACGCCCGTGACCCCGGGCGCCAGGGCGTTCCTGCTGTCGGCCAGGACCCCGGAGCAACTGCAAGAGTCTGCCCGGCGCCTGGCCGGGCACCTTGCTGCGGCGCCGCTCGCCCACGGCCCGGAGGCCCAGCGCTACCTCGATGAGCTGGCCTACACGCTGCAAGTGGGCCGCGAGGCGATGCAGGAGCGGCTGGCGCTGCTGAGCGACTCCCCGGGGGATCTGCAACGCCAGCTCGAGGCGTTCGCGACCAGCGGCGAGGCGCTCTATCGCGGTACGTGCGAGGGCGACAACCCGGCGCTGGCACTGTTTCGCCAGGACGAGGACATGGCCACCGTACTGGCGGCCTGGATCGAGCAGCGCAAGTACCCCAAATTGCTCGAACTCTGGGCCCGGGGGTTGAACATCGAATGGCGGCGCTTCTACCCCGTGGAGCGTCCAATGCGTCGCCTCAGCCTGCCGGGTTATCCCTTTGCCGAGGAGCGTTACTGGGTCACCGACCTGGCCGCGGCGCCGCAAGCCAGCCAGGGCCCGGCGGCGGCCTGGTTGCACCCGCTGCTCGAACGCAACACCTCGGACTTGCATCAGCAGCGTTTCAGCAGCCGCTGGCAGGGCGACGAGAGCTGGTTTGCCGACCATCGGGTCAAGGGCCAGGGCACCTTGCCCGGGGTCGCGTACCTGGAAATGGCCCGGGCGGCGATCGCCCGAGCGCTGCCCGGGCAGGCGGCGGACAGCGCCTTGCTGCAGTTGCGCAACATCGTCTGGTTGACGCCTTACACGCCGACAGCGCCCCACGGCGAACTGCACATCGACCTGACGCTGCAGGCGTCGCAGGTCGACTTCAGGATCTACTCCCGGGCGGAGGGCGTGGAGCTTGAGCACTGCAAGGGCAGTGCCCGGGCGGGGGCGGCCAGCGCTGTGGCGGCGCTGGACCTCGCCACCCTGTGCGCTGGGCCCTGGCAACGCAGCGTCGACGCCGCCGAGCTGTACGCGCGGTTCCAGGCGCTGGGCATCGACTACGGTCCCGGCCACCGCGGTGTGTCCCAGCTGTGGCTCGGCGAGGGCCGGGTGCTGGCCCGGCTGGAACTGGCGCCAGAGCGGCTGGAGGGCGATTGGGTGTTGCATCCCGGCATGCTCGATTGCGCCGTCCAGGCCTCCATCGGCCTGCTGCTGCAGCGTGAGGCCACGGGGGAGACGCTGCTGCCCTTTGCCCTTGAGCAACTGAACATCCTTGGGCGCTGCCAGCCGTCGATGTGGGCCCTGATCAGCCTCGACAGCCGCCACCCGGGCAGCGCCGTACAGCGCATCGATATCCAGGTGTGCGACGCCCAGGGCCAGGTGGCCGTGGCGCTGCACGGATTCAGCTCGCGGCCCCTGCGCGAGGGGCGCGCCGCGCCGTTGCTGGCTGGCAACGATCAGCGGTTGCCCGCCGGCTTGAGCCTGCTGGCAGCGCAATGGCTGATTGCCGAACGTTCGCCGCGGACGCTGGAAGACGTACCGACCCTGGCCATCGGCGCGTCCGGCGAGTACCGCCAATGGCTGGCCGGGCTGTACCCGCAGATCGAGTTCATGGAGCCGCTGGCTGGCAGCGTGCCAGGCATCGTCGCCCAATTGGGCGCCTGTGCCGCATTCCAGCGCCTGATCTGGCTGGCCCCGGCCGAACACGCCAGCCTCACGCTGTTGCGCTTGATCAAGGCACTGTTGCAACGGGAGCTTGGCCAACAGCCCTTGCAGCTGCAACTGCTGTTCAACGCCAGCGTCGCGCTGCGCGCCGATGAGCCCCTGGACCCCGAGCAGGCCGCCTGCCACGGGCTGGCCGGTGCCCTGGCCAAAGAACAGGCCCTGTGGCGGGTTGAACTGCTGGACCTGCCGCCGGGCGCACCGGCGCTGCCCCAGGCCCTGCCCGAGCCGGAGCTGGCGGGCGAGTGCCTGGCCTGGCGCGACGGCGAGTGGTTCTGCCAACGCCTGTTGCCGCTGGCCGAGCCTGGACCGGCAGCGCCTGGCGCGGTGGCTTACCGCGAAGGCGGGGTGTACGTGGTGATCGGCGGCGCCGGAGGGATCGGCCAGGTGTGGACACGCCACCTGATCCGCCACTGGCGTGCGCAGGTGGTCTGGCTCGGCCGCCGCGCCGCGGACGAGCGGATCGATCAGGCCCTCGCGGAGCTGGCCTCGCTGGCCCGGCAGTACCATGCCGCACCGCCGCGCTACATCCAGGCTGACGCCACGGACATCGGGCAACTGACCCGGGCCCGGCAGCAGGTGCAGGAGGCCTGTGGGCCGATCAATGGCTGGGTGCATTCGGCCCTGGTGCTGGACGATGGGCGGCTGGCGCAGCTGGACGAGGCGCGCTTCAGCGCGGTTTTCGACGCCAAGCGCCTGAGCAGCATCGCCCTGGCGCAGGTGTGTGCCGCGGCGGACAACCCGGCACTGGACTTCGTGCTGTTTTTCTCGTCGATGATTGCCTTCAGCCGCGCCGCCGGCCAGGGCAACTACGCCGCCGGCTGCGCTTTTGCCGACGCCCTGGCCGCCACGCTCGATCAGCGTACCGGCTGCCCGGTCAAGGTCATCAACTGGGGCTACTGGGGTTCGGTGGGGGTGGTCGCCGACCCTGGCTACCGGGCGCGAATGGCGGCCCAGGGCCTGGGTTCCATCGAACCGGAGGAGGGCATGGCGGCGCTGGACCGGTTGCTGGCCAGCCCCTTGCCCCAGCTGGGGCTGATCAAGTTGCGCGAGCCCCAGGCCATTGCCGGGATCCACAGCCAGTGGCAGCTCGATTGCTACCCGGCGCAGCCGTCACTGGCCCGCGACAGCTGGGCGCCGGTGGCCCTGGGCGCTGGTGCGGCGCCGGCGCAGCACCCGGCGGCCGGCGAGATGAACCGGCTGTTGCTGGCGCAGACCTTGGCCTGCCTCGGCGAACTGGCGGCGGGCGGGCCGCTGACGGAGCAGCGGATCGCCGCCGACCCGGCGGTGGCCGCCAATCTGCTGGCTCGGCCGTTCTATCGCCGCTGGCTGCGCGCGAGCCTGGAGCTGCTGGTGCAGAGCGCCGATATCGATGAACAGGGCCGGGTGCTGTCGGCGCTGCCGGATCCGGCGGCGCTGTCGCAACAGTGGCAGCAGGCCAGCGAAGAGTGGCGCCGCGACGCCGATCTGCAGGCGCAAGTGCAACTGCTGCAGACCTTTGTCCAGGCCCTGCCGTCGATCCTGCGCGGTGAGCAGTCGGCCACCGCGGTGATGTTCCCGAACGGCTCGATGGCCCTGGTGGAGGGCGTCTACAAGAACAACCGGGTCAGCGACTACTTCAATGCGGTGCTGGGCGAGGTGGTGGTGGATGTGGCCCGGCGCCAGGCGCAGAACGGCAGGCCGCTGCGGATCCTGGAGATCGGCGCCGGTACCGGCGGCACCACCGCCGGGCTGATCGAGAGCCTGCGGCCGTGGCAGCAGGGCATCGCCGAATACTGTTACACCGACCTGTCCCAGGCGTTCCTGCAGCATGCCCAGACGCAGTTCCTGCCCCTGGCGCCTTACCTGCGCACGGCGATTTTCGATGTCGGCAAACCCTGCGCCGAGCAAGGCATTGCCCTGCAGCACTATGACCTGGTGATCGCCACCAATGTGCTGCATGCCACCCCCGACCTGCGGCGCGCCCTGCAGAACGCCAAGACCGCGCTGCGCCACGGCGGCCTGTTACTGCTCAATGAAATCAGCGACCGCTCGCTGTTCACCCATTTGACCTTCGGCCTGCTCGAAGGCTGGTGGCTGCACCACGACACGGCCCTGCGCATTCCCGGCTGCCCCGGCCTGTACCCCGAGCGCTGGCGACAGCTGCTGCAAGCCCAGGGGTTCGACGGCATTGCCTTCCCGGCGGCGGCCAGCCATTCGCTGGGGCAGCAGATCATCGTCGCCGCCAGCGACGGCGTGGTCTGCCTGCCCGGGAGGGCTACCGAGGAGCCGACGGCGCTTGAACCCCAGGCCCCAGTCCCCGTTGCGCAAGCCGAAGGCACGGATGAGGGCGCCGATCAGTTGCTGGCCGGGCAATGCCGGCAGCTGATCATCGAGGTGCTGTCGAAACTGCTGAACATGGCCCCTGAACGGTTGCAGCACGACACCGCGTTTGATCGCTACGGCATCGATTCGATCTTGCAGATCAGCCTGATTCAGGCGCTGGAGCAACGCATTGGCGAACTGTCGCGGACCATTCTGTTTGAACACAACACGGTCAATCAGCTCACCGGCTACCTGCTGGCCGAACACCGTGCGGCGTTGGTCGGCCATTTTGCCCCGGTACAGGCTCAGCCACCGGTGGCACCGGCGCCCGTGGTCATGCCTGCCGCCGCGGGGCCGGACCCGGTCATGCCGACAGCGTCGCACTCTGCCAGGGTCGAGGCGCAGCCCCAGCCGCTGAACCGAGACATTGCGATCATCGGGGTCAATGGCCGTTACCCGATGGCCGCGGACCTGGAGCGCTTCTGGGACAACCTGCGCAGCGGTCGCAACTGCGTCACCCAGGCCGACGGCCAGCGCTGGTCAGGTGCCTTGACGGAAAATGCGGACTATTACGGCGGCTTCCTCGAACAGGTCGAGGCCTTTGATCACCAGGTGTTCGGGATCAGCGACGACGAAACCCGGCACTTTTCGCCCGAGCTGCGGCAGATGCTCGAGGTGGCGTGGCTGACGTTCGAGAGCGCCGGCTACAACCGCGATGCCCTGGCCCGTTTCCAGCAGGACGCAACGAGCGCCGTCGGGGTCTTTATCGGGTCGATGTACAACGCCTCATCGTTGCGCGACAGCGCTGGCGAACACGCGGCGATCCGGGCCAATGTCACCGACTGGCAACTGCCCAACCGGATTTCCCACTGTTTCGATCTCAAGGGCCCGAGCCTGGCGGTGAACACCGCCTGCGCCAGCTCGATGTCGGCGATTCACCTGGCCTGCCAGAGCCTGTTGCAGGGCGAATGCGCCATGGCCATGGCCGGCGGGGTCAACCTGATCCTCGACCCGTCCCGCTACCAGACCCTCAAGCTGGCTCAGTTTCTCGGCAGTTCGCCCTTGAGTCGCGGCTTCGGCCTGAGCGACGGCATGTTGCCGGGCGAGGGCGCCGGTGCCGTGCTGCTCAAGCCCCTGGCCGCGGCGCTGGCCGACGGCGACCGGATCCACGGGGTGATCAAGAGCACCGGGCTCAACCATGGCGGCGGGCAACTGCAGTACTCGGCGCCCAACACCCGCCAGCAAGCCCGGCTGATCGCCGAGACCATCCAGCGCGCGGGCCTGCTGCCGGCACAGATCCACTACGTGGAGGCGGCGGCCAACGGCTCGGAGCTGGGCGACCCGATAGAAGTGGCGGCGTTGAAAAAAGTCTTTGCCGAGCTGCCTCCGGGCAGTTGCGCGCTGGGCACGGTGAAATCCAACATCGGTCACCTGGAGGCCGCGTCGGGGATATCCCAGCTGACCAAGGTGCTGTTGCAACTGCAGCATCGGCAGCTGGCTCCCTCGATCAATGCCGAGCCGCTGAACCCGCATATCCGCCTCGATGGCAGTGCCTTCCACCTGCAACAACAGGCCGCGCCCTGGGCCGCGGACGACAGCGGCCAGCCGCGCCGTTGCCTGATCAACTCCTTTGGCGCGGGCGGCACCTACGCCAGCCTGGTGCTGGAGGAGTACCAGGACACTCGACCTAGGTTGCGCGGGAGTGCCGGCGAGCAGTTGCTGATCGTCGCCGCGGCCAGCCGGGGCAGCCTGTTGGCTTATCTGAAAAAACTCCACGCCTTTATCGATAGGAATTGTCCTATCGATTTATCAGATCTGGCCTACAGTTTAGCCCTGCGTGAACAGCGTCTGGCCCACCGCGCCGCGCTGGTGGCCACGGACAGGGAGCAAGTACGGGCACGGCTGGCGCAGTTGCTGACCGGTGTGGCGGGCGATGGCTGTTGGCTATCTGCGCCGACCGGGATTGAAGAGATCGAGCCGCAAATCGCCTCGGGGTCATTGGCACAAAGAGGCCAGGCCTGGTGTCGCGGCGCCGATCTGCAGAGTTCGACGCTGTATCCGCAGGGCGGCAATCGCATGACGCTGCCCGGTTATGAATTCGAGCATCCACTGACACCGCCGAAGTCCGGTTCAAGCTCTTCTGCGCTGTTTTCCAGCGAACTGTACCGGCGCATCAGCGGCGGCGAGCTGGACGTCGGGCAATTTGCCCAGTTGCTCACCCGCTCAACCAACGAACAGGGAATGTTATGAGCCAGATTCAAGACACCAGGGTGCCCGCGCCGGAGCATGCCGACGCCACCGCGCCCGCGATCAAGGCGCCCCGGCCGTTGGCGGCCGGGATCAAGCTCAAGGATGGCTTTGCGGTCATGCCCGGCAAGATCCCCTTGCTCGGGCACGTGCACCGGATCGGTAGGGACGCCCTCGGCGAACTGCGCCAGGCCGAAGCGGCGTGCGGGCCGATCTTCTGGACCTATTTCGGCACCCAGTTGCCGGTGCTGCAGATCATGGACGAGGCCGGCCTGGCGATCCTGCAGAACAAGTACACCGACAATTCCTACCTGCGCGAACAGATGCCGGTGATTACCGGCGAGGCGATGAACGCCTTCGATGGCCCGCGCCACCGCAATGCGCGCAAGGCCAGCACCGATGCCTTTACCCCCAAGGGGCTGACGCGGGCCCAGGTGGGCCAGTTCATCATCGAGACCATCGAGCAGCGGCTCAAGCACTGGAGCCGGGAAAACCAGCTGGCGATCTTTCCGCAAACCAAGGACATCGCCCTGGAAGTGGTGTTTCGCATCCTCGGCATCCAGACCCACGAGCTGGCGCTGTGGCGCCACCAGTACGAAGAATTCTTCCTCGGCATGATTCCGCTGAAGGTCAATCTGCCCGGCTTTCCGGCGTGGCGCTGTCGCAAGGCGCGGGGCTGGCTGGAGCAGCGGGTGGCGCAGATTGTCGCCACCACCCGGGCCAACAATGACCACGACAGCCTGGTGGGGGCGATGATCTTCGGCCGCGACGAGCACGGCAACGGCATGTCCGAAGTGGAACTGGTGCACAACATCCTTGGCCTGGGGTTCGCCGGTTCGGAAACCACCGCGGCGGTGATGGCCTGGTCCGCGCTGATGCTGTCGCAGCATCCGGACATCTGGCAGGCGTTGTGCGAGCAGGCGGCGGGGCTCGATGAGATGCCCGTGACCCACGAAGAACTGATCAGGCAGGTGCCGCTGGCGGAAGGGATCTTCCGCGAAACCATGCGCCTGTACCCGCCGGCCCCCTTCGAGATGCGCAAGGTGCACACCGAGTTCGAGCTGATGGGGCGCAGGATTCCCGCCGGTGTGATGGCTGGGGTCAGCCTGCTGCATGTGTCGCGCAACCCCGAGCGCTACCCGGATCCCGACACTTGGCGGCCGCAGCGCTGGCTGGGCCTGGACCGGGCGCTGAACCAGGTGGAGACCTGCCAGTTCGGCGGTGGTCCCCATGCCTGCCTCGGGCGGCACGTGGCCGCCCTGGAAATCACCCTGTTCATCGCCATGCTGGCGCGGGAACTGGGGCCCAAGGGCATCGTGCCGCGCTTGGTCGGCAAGATGCCGCCGCCGGCCTACCTGCCGTTTCTAAGGCCCTCGAGCAAGGCCTTTCTCGACCTCAGCGGCGCCTGAGCGGGCAGGGAACACAGCCTGACGGGCTGTTGCAGGCACTCACGGAACCAGGGATTGGAGAGAGCAGTGGACAGTAAAATCAGGGTTCTGCATGGCAAGATCCAACGGCAGGAAATCAGCCTCGAACAAGCGGCGCTGGAATTCGAGGCCCTCAGGGCCAGCCTGCTGCAGGCGAGCGCGACGCGTCGGATCGAAGTGCCCGCGGCCAGCGCCGGGCTGGAGGCGGCCGCGGTGTATCGCTACGACGAGCCGTGCCTGCGCGATCATCAGTTCGATCACCAGCAGATCCTCCTCGGCCTGACCTACGCCAGCCTGGCGCTGGAGCAGGGGCTGGGCCAGCTCGCCGACGGCGAAGCACTGCGCCTGAACGCGCTGACCTTTGCCGCACCGATGGCCGTGGCCGAAGGCGAGCAGCTTGAGGTGGCGATCCGTGCCGCCGCGCCCGGCTTCGAGGCCGTGTGCCGCCGCACGCCGCTGGAGCCCTGGCAGGTGGCGGCCAGCGGCGAATTGTCGGCGGTCCTGGTCCAGCCCCCGCCGGCGCTGCCGGCCGGGCTTGTTGCCGGCATGACGGCGCTGGAGCCGGCGTCGATCTACCGGATCAGCGAGCAACTGCAGATTGGCCCGAGCTATCGCACTCTGCAGGCGCTCTACCAGCAGGCCGGTGGCGCCGAGACGTTGTCGCGGGTGGTGCTGGACGATGAGCGCCACTACGCTGTGCATCCGCTGCTGATCAACAGCGCCTTTCTGACCCTGGTTCCGCTGTTGGCCGCCGAGCGACTGGCCAGCCCTTACATTCCCATGGGCATCAAGTCCCTGACCTTGCATCGGCGCCAGGCGCCGTCCAGCGCCTGGATCCATGCCCGACTGCTGAAGAACTCCGGCGAACTGGTGCTGTTCGACGCGGACGTGTACGACGATGACGGCGCCATGATTGCCCAGCTCCAGGGCTGTTCGCTCAAGCGCCTGCGCGGCGCCCGCTTCACGGCCGCGGCGGCGTCGCCGGTGATCCGCGCCGCCGGCAGCGCGGCAATGGAAGACTTCCTGCTGGCCCAGTTGCACGCCCTTGGCGCCCGCCAAGTGGGGAGCCAGCAACGCCTGCGCAACCTGATGGACCTGGGGCTGGAGTCCGTGCAACTGGTCGCTCTGGCCAAGCAGATTGCCAGTGCGGCGCAGATCGAGCTCGAAGCCACGGTGTTTTTCGAGTACCCGAGCCTTGCCGAACTGGCGACCTTCCTCTGGCAGGAGCACCCCGCAGCGTGCACCCGGTTGCTGGGAGAGCAGGGCCCGGCCGAAGCCGCCCCGCGGGCCGAGCCCGGCTTGAGCCGCGAAGTGCCGGCCACGCTGCAGATGAACCCGCAGTCCCCGGGCGATATCGCCATCATCGGTATGCACGGGCAGTTCGCTGAAGCCGAGGACCTGGATCAGTTCTGGCGCAACATCTGGCACGACCTGGAACTGATCAAGCCCGTGCCGGCGGATCACTGGGACATCACGCCCTGGTTCGACGCCGACCCGCAAGCCAAGGACCGGACCTATTCCCGCTGGGGCAGCTTCATCAGCGATGTCGACAAGTTCGACGCCGGTTTTTTCAACCTGTCCCGCCGCGAAGCCCAGTGGATGGACCCGCAAGTGCGACTGCTGCTGCAGAGCGCGTACCTGAGTGCCGAGAATGCCGGGGTGATCTCGCGCCTGCGTGGCAGCGACACCGGGGTGTTCATCGGCTCCTGCTTCAACGAG
Source organism: Pseudomonas sp. Os17 (assembly GCF_001547895.1). Taxonomy (NCBI): domain Bacteria; kingdom Pseudomonadati; phylum Pseudomonadota; class Gammaproteobacteria; order Pseudomonadales; family Pseudomonadaceae; genus Pseudomonas; species Pseudomonas sp. Os17. Next base: position 3,336,739 of record NZ_AP014627.1, read on the forward strand.
TACGTCGACAAGATCGGCGAACTCGGCCTGCCGATGGACCCCTACATCGCCACCGGCAGCGGCACCATCGCCGCCAACCGAATTTCCTTCTGGTTCGACTTCAAAGGTCCGAGCCTGATGTTCAACACCGCCTGTTCCTCGTCGCTGGTGGCGTTGCACGCGGCCTGCGTGGCGTTGCGCAACGGCGAGTGCGCGATGGCGTTCGTCGGCGGCAGCAACTTGCTGCTGTCGTCCTGGCACTACCGCTATTTCTCGGCCATCCGGGCGCTGTCGCCCACGGGCCGCTGCCACAGCTTCGACGCCCGTGCAGACGGCTATGTGCCGGGTGAATGCGTGGCCACGCTGTTGCTCAAGCCCCTGGCCCAGGCGTTGGCCGAGGGTGATCCGATCCACGGCGTGATCAAGGGGTCGGCGGCGCTGCATGGCGGTTACACACCGTCGCTGACGGCGCCCAGCGTGGCCGGGGAAGAGAACGTGATCGTCCAGGCCTGGCAGAACGCCGCGATCGATCCGCGTACCCTGAGTTACATCGAGGCCCACGGCACCGGCACCCGGCTCGGCGATCCGATCGAGATCAATGCACTCAAGCGCGCCTTTGCCCGCTATACCGACGACCGCGGCTTCTGCCATATCGGCTCGGTCAAGGCCAACATCGGCCATACCGAGGGCGCAGCCGGCATTGCCGGGGTGCTCAAGGTGCTGCAGCAGATGAAACACAAAAAGCTGCCGGCACTGGGGCACTTCACGCAGCAGAACCCCCATATCAAGCTCGAAGACTCGCCGCTGGTGATCGACACACAGGGCGGCGACTGGCCGGAGCACGGTACACCGCGCCGAGCCGGGGTCAGCTCGTTCGGTTTTTCCGGCACCAACGCCCACGCCGTGCTGGAGGAGTATCGCGAGCAGCGCCTGTTCGCCACGCACCAGGGCCAGCCGCTGCTGGTGCCCTTGTCCGCACGCGACGAGCAGCGCCTGCAACAGCAGGTGCTGCGCCTGCTGGAATTTCTCAAGCAGCACAGCCCGGACCTTGCCGCACTGGCCTACACCCTGCAGACCGGTCGGCAAGCCATGGCGGCCCGGGCGATTTTCCGCGTCGACAGCCAGCTGCAACTGCAACAGCAACTGCAAGCCTGGCTCGATGGCCAGCGGATGGATGCCTTGGCCGCACCGAGCATGACCTGGGAACAGGCCCTGGCCGCTGCCGACCTGGAGCAACTGGCGGCGCTGTGGCTGGCCGCCACGGACGATGAAGCCGATAGCGACTGGGCAGGGCTCTATGGCAGCGGGCCTCGTCCTGCACGCATCAGCTTGCCGGGGTACCCCTTTGCCAGGGACCGCTACTGGCTGGAGGCGCCGACGTCAGGCGGCACCGTCGGGGCGGAAGAGGCGGTGCCCGCCAGCGCACTGGGCACCTACACCGAACAATGGCTGGAGGCCGAGGAACCGCGCGGCGGCAGCGGGCCCCAGCGAGTGGTCTGCCTGTTGGCCGACCCCGAGCTGCGCCGGCAATGGGCCCGGGCCGTGCACGCCCAGAGCCCGCACACCGAGCTGGTGTTTGTCGCCGCGGGCGCGGCCAACCAACGCGACCGGGAAGGCCATTACCAGGTTGCGGCCGATGATCCGCAGCAGTTGCAGGCCGGGCTGCAACAGGTCCTGGCCGGCGAGTCCGCCACCCGGGTCCTGTATCTGTGGAGCATGGACGACGCTCGCTGGCTCGGCGACAGCGGCCCGATCGTCACCTTGCTCAAGGCCATGGCGGTGACGGCAGCGCCGCTGCAACGACTGCTGCTGGCGGGCCGCGCCGGGGATGGGCTGGCCCGTTGTCACCTGGAGTCGTGGATCGGCTTCGAACGCTCCCTTGGCCCGCTGCTGGACTGCCCCGTCGAGGTGGCGATCGACGTGCCCCAAGGCACCGCCGACCAGCACCGCTGGTTGCAGCGCTTATGGCTGCAGCTCAGCGGCGAGCCGGCAGGCAGCCGCTTGTACCAGGACCGCGAGGTGCGGCGGCCCGTCCTTGCGCCCGTGCCGGTCGAGGCCACTGTCGCGCCACTGGCCCTGGAGCGGCTCGACACCTTGCTGATCACCGGCGGGCTCGGCGAGCTGGGCCTGCTGCTGGCCGGCGAACTCTCGGAGCGAGCACGCCAGCGCCGCGGCGGTCGGTTGCACCTGCTGCTCAACGGTCGGTCCCCCTTGTCACCGGCCACCCAGGCGCGTGTCGCTGCGCTGAACCATGAACGCTGCCGGGTGTTCCACGTGCAGGCCGACTGCGCCGATCGTCAGGCACTGACGGCGGCATTGGCCCACGTCCTGGTGCAGAGCGGGCCCATCGACGGCCTGATCCATGCCGCGGGCCTCAAGGCCGCCGGCAGTGTCCTGGCCAGCTCGCCCGAGGCTTTTGCCGCGGTGCTGGCGCCCAAGATCACCGCGACCCAGGTGCTGGACGAGGTCTTGGCGGAGCAACCGCTGGCGCTGATCTGCCATTTTTCCTCCAGCTCGGCACTGCTGGGGGACATGGGCGCGTGCAGCTATGCGATGGCCAACCGTTTCCAGCAGGCCTATGCCCGCCATGTCCAGGGCGGGCGTGCCCGGCGCGTGGTGGCGATCAACTGGCCACTGTGGCGCGAGGGCGGCATGGCGCTGGGCGAGCGCGAGTCCACCGAGTTCTACCTCAAGTCCAGCGGCCAGCGGATGCTGGAAAGTGCCGAGGGCCTGGCCTTGCTGGACCGGATTGTCAGCAGTGACATCCCCCAGGTGCTGGTGCTGGCAGGGCAACCGGTGCGGCTGCAGCAGTGCATCGCGGGGATCAACCAACCGACCGCACGCCCCAGGGCCGTACAGCCCGTGGCGGTTGCCCCGCATGCGCCGGCCCATCGCCGTCCCGAGCTCAAGGGCCTGAGCCTCGAACAGGCGCTGGCATGGGACCTGCGGGAGCTGGCGAGCCGGCCGCTGCAGGCCGAACGGCAGAGCCTGGACGAACAGCGCAACCTGGCCGACTTCGGTTTCGACTCCATCAGCCTGGCGGAATATGCCGAGCTGCTGAGCCGGCACTTTGGCCTGAAGTTGACCCCGGAGGTGTTTTTCAGCCATTCGACCCTGGCAAAGCTCGCCACGCACCTGCTGGACCAGCACCGGCAGGCCGTCGAAGCCTGTTACCTGCAGCCTGTGACCTCGGCGCCGGAGCAGGAGCCGGAGCAGGAGCAGGAGCAGGAGCAGCCAGCGGCAGCGACCGACGCCGTCTCTGCGGGCCCGGCCACGGACACCATCGCCATAATCGGTATCAGCGGGCGCTTTCCCGGCGCTCGCACGCCGGATGAGCTGTGGCAAGTGCTGGCCGAGGGCCGTGATCTGGTGGACGAGATTCCCGCCCAGCGCTATGACTGGCGCGAGCACTACGGCGACCCCCGGGAGAACCCGGCCAAGACCCGCTGTATCTGGATGGCCAGCGTGCCGGGGATCGACGAGTTCGACCCGCTGTTCTTCGAGATTTCGCCCCGTGAAGCGACCCACCTCGATCCCCGGCAGCGGCTGCTGTTGCAGGAGTCGTGGAATGTCCTGGAAGACGCCGGGATTGGCCCCCGTCAGCTGGCCACCCAGCGGGTCGGCATGTTCGTCGGGGTCGAGGAGGGCGACTTCCAGCGGTTGGCCGGGGACGAGAGCCTGACCTCCAGCCACAACGGCATCCTGGCCTCACGGTTGGCGTACTTTCTCAACCTCACCGGGCCGACCATGGCGATCAACACCGCCTGCTCGTCGGCCCTGGTGGCGCTGCACCAGGCGGCCTCCAGCCTGCGTAACAACGAATGCGAAATGGCCATCGCCGCCGGCGTCAATCTGATCTTTTCGGCGGATGCCTTCATCGGCATGACCCAGGCCGGGATGCTCTCGCCGGATGGCAAGTGCTTCACCTTCGATCACCGGGCCAATGGCATGGTGCCGGGGGAAGCGGTGTGCTGCGTGCTGCTCAAGCCGCTGGCCCGGGCCGAGACCGATGGTGACCGGATCTACGGCACCCTGCGCGCCAGCGGCCTGAACTATGACGGCCGGACCAACGGCATCACTGCCCCCAGCGGGCTTGCCCAGCAACGCTTGCTGGAAGACGTCTATCGCCGCGCCGGGATCGATACCCAGGCGGTGGACTACATCGTCACCCACGGCACCGGCACCCAGCTGGGCGACCCGGTGGAGATCAATGCCCTCAACGATGCCTTTCGCGGCAACCGCGCCGGCCATTGCGCCCTGACGTCGACCAAGACCAACCTGGGCCATACCTTTGCCGCCTCGGGGCTGGTCAGCGTCATCAGCCTGTTGCAGGCCATGCGCCACGAAACCATTCCGGCGAGCCTGCATTGCGAGCAGGAAAACGACTATATCCAGTGGCAACAGAGCCCGTTCTACGTCAACAAGGCCAACAAGGCCTGGCCCCAGGCCGGGCGCGAACAGCAACGCATCGGCGCGGTCAGCGCCTTTGGCATGAGCGGCACCAACGCCCACGTGGTGCTGCAAAGCTACAGCCAACGGCCTGAAGGCACTGGACGGCGGCGCCCTTGCTACCTGCTGGTGCTATCGGCCAAGACCGCCGAGGCCCTGCAGGAGAAAGCCGCACAACTGAACCGGGCACTGGAGCAGGGCGGGTACTGCGACGAGCAGATGCCGGCGATCAGCCATACGCTGCTCGAAGGCCGGCATCACTTCCGCCATCGCCTGGCACTGGTGGCGGCGGACCTGGAGGAGGCGCGCTACGGCTTGCAGCGGTACCTGGCCGGCGAGAAACGGCCGAACCTGTTTGGCGGCGAAGTGGATCGCGAGTTTGCCCCGCGCAAAACCGTGCTGCGCTACATCGAGCAGTTGCTGGACGACAGCCTGGGCGAGCATGAGGACGAACTTCGCGAACTGTTGTCGGGGCTGGCGGACTGCTACCGCCAAGGCTACGACATCGACGGTCGGCGGCTGTTTGCCCAGCCCCCGGCCCGGGTCTCGCTGCCGGGCTATCCGTTCGCCCGCGAGCGCTATTGGCCCCAGGCCCGCCGGCCTGCAGCGGCCGCTGCCGGGCCGCACACACAGCACCGCCACCCGCTGCTGCAGGACAATATCTCGACCCTGGCGCGCCAGTGTTTTGTCAGCCGCTTCAGCGGACGGGAGCGGTTCCTGGCCGACCACCGCATAGGCGAGCAACGGGTGTTCCCCGCCACCGCTTACCTGGAAATGGCCCGTGAAGCGATTGTCCGGGCCAGCGAGCGGCCCATGCAGCAGGTCACGCTGCGCAACATGGTGTGGTTGCGGCCCCTGACCTTTGCCCGGGCCGCAGACGCCGGCGAGGTCGAGCTGTTCTGTGAGCTGACGGGCAACGCCGGCGACAGCCTGTCATTCAAGATCTACAGCCTCGAGGGCACCGAGCAGCACCTGCACGCCCAGGGCGACGCGCTCCTGGCAAATGCTGCCGATCCCGCACCGCCGGTGCTTGACCGGGCGCCGCTGGAGGCCGAGTGCAACCTGGGCGAGCGCAGCCAGGACGCGCTGTATCGAGATTTCGAGGCCATGGGGGTGCATTACGGCAGCAGCTTCCGCGCCGCCGGGCAGATCCTCATCGGTCGCGACCGGGTGCTGGGGCAGTTGTCCGATACCGCGCCGGATCCGCAGATGGATGGCGTGGCGCTGCCTCCGGGGCTCCTCGACAGCGCGCTGCACATCGCCGCCTCCCTGGGGGGCGGGCAACAGACCGCCGCCCCGACACTGCCCTTCGCCCTGGACAGCCTGCGTCTGTACGGTTCGCTGCAACAGGCCCTGCGCCAGGGCCCGCTGACGGTGGTGGCCAGCCGTGGAAGGGCGAGCGGCGCGGCCCTGGAGAAAGTCGATCTGCAGGTGTACAACCGCGCCGGTGAATGCCTGTTGCAACTGCAGGGCTTCAGTTCGCGGCGTACCGTCGGCGAAGCCCCCGCAGCGGCGGCTCCGGCCGCGCAAGTGGCCGCTGCTGCGGCTACGGCAACGGAAGCGCCCTCGCGGGCGGAGGGTGAAGCGCTCGGCCGCCTGATCCGTACCCCGTTCTGGCAGCCCCTGGACAGCCCCGGTGAGGCGCTGCCTGCCGATGCCCGGCCGCAACTGCTGTTGTTGGGGCTGCCGGAGGCGGTGGTGGCCCAGGTGCGCCGCGAGTTCGGCGCCCAGGTCCGGGTGTTGCCCGGAGCTCCCGGGCAGACCGACGCCGCGCTGTACCAGAGCGCCGCCCTGGCGCTGCTGCAGTGCCTGCAGGAGCGGGACCCCGAAGCCGGCGACTATCTGCAGCTGTATGTCGGCCAGGGCCAGGATGACCTGCGCCTGAGTGCCCTGGATGCCTTGCTGAGCAGCGCCATGCTGGAGAACTGCGAGTTGCAGGCGCGGCTGGTGGCGCTGGACCCCGAGATGGGCGACGCGGCGATGAGCCAGGTGATTGCCCGGCAGAGTCGCCTGCACTATCGGCAGCGGGTGCGGGTCTTTGCCAGCGGCAGCCTTTACGCCTGCCACTGGCGCGAGCTGCCCGCGGCGCCGGCGCCCGGCCCCGGCCCAGAGCCATTTCGCGATGCCGGGGTCTATGCCATCACCGGAGGGGCCGGCGGCCTGGGCCTGGTGTTCGCGCAACAGATCGCCAGCCGTTGCCGTCACCCGGTGCTGTACCTGGCCGGCCGCTCGGTCCTGGGGGCCGCCGGGCCAGCGCTGTTCGCGCCGCTGGAGGCCCTGGGCGCGCGGGTGCTCTATCAGGCCCTGGACGTCAGCGACGCGGGGGCCGTCCGCCAGTGGATCGATGGGATTTATGCCGAGCAGGGCGAACTGCACGGGGTGATCCACGGCGCTGGAGTGATCCGCGACAGCCTGATCATGCACAAGTCCGCCAACGACTTCGCCCAGGTGCTGGCGGCGAAGGTCACCGGCATCGAGGCGCTGGACCAGGCCATCGGCGAGCGGCCGCTGGACTTCCTGGTGTGCTGCTCGTCCCAGGCAGCGCTGGGCAACCTGGGGCAGGCGGACTACGCCTGCGCCAATGCCTGGATGGACGCCTACATGCATTACCGCCAGCACCTGGCTGCCGAAGGCAAGCGCAAAGGCCGTTCGCTGAGCATCAACTGGCCGTTGTGGCGCGACGGCGGCATGGGCCTGGCGCCGGTGATCGAGCAGCAGATGCGTGAACAGTTCGGCATCGTGCCACTGCCCCGGGAAGAGGGCCTGGCCAGTTTGTGCCAGCTGTTGAGTCATTCGCTCAGCGCGCAGGCCTGGGTGGTGTATGGCGAGCGGTCGCGGCTGGCGAGCATCGGCCAGGCCCCCGTCGCCGTTCCCGGGCCGGACACCGCGCCAGCGCAGCAGACCGCCGGGGCAGCCAGCTTCAGCGACAGCGACCTGAAGCAGCACATCGAGGCGTTCGTCACCCGGATCATTGCCAAGGTGACCCAGATCGATGCGGCGAAAATCCATCCGGCGGAAAAGTTCGAAGCCTACGGCTTTGATTCGATCATGGCGGTGGGGGTGACCCAGGAGCTGGAAAAACACCTTGGCTCGCTGCCCAAGACCCTGCTGTTCGAACACGTCAATATTGCCGGCATGGTGCAGCACTTCGCGGTGAAGTATCGCCAACGCTTCATGGCGATCCTGGCGGGGGACGGGCAACCGCCGGCGCCCGCCGTGGCCGCGGCGCCCTGGAGCGCGGTGCCGGACGCAGCTCAGGCGGCCGTTGCTGCGCCCACGCCGCCAGTCCTGGAGGCTGCCCCGGAGCCGGAGCCGGAGCCGGAGCCGGAGCCGGACAGTGACCTGGCGCAGTACGTGGCGGTGATCGGCCTGGGGGGCTATTACCCCGGTGCGCAAAGCATCGACCAGCTGTGGCAGAACCTGGCCAACGGCGTCGACTGCATGAGCGATTTCCCCGCCGAGCGCTGGGACCACAGCAAGCTGTACTACAAGAATCGTGAGGTGCTGGGCAAGACCACCTGCCTCAACGGCTCCTTCATCCAGGACGTGGACAAGTTCGACTACAGCTATTTCAAGATGCCCAAGGTCTACGCCGACCACATGTCGCCGGAAGTCCGGCTGTTCCTGCAGGCGGCGGTGCACACCTTCGAAGACGCCGGCTATTCCCGGGAAACCCTGCAGAGCCGCTATGGCGGCAATGTCGGGGTTTTGATGGGGGCCATGAGCAACGACTATCACTACTACGGTTTCGAACACAATCTGGCCGAAGGCGCCATCGCCTCGGGTTCGGGCATGGCCACCATCCCGATGACGGTGTCCTATTTCTACGGGTTGACCGGCCCGAGCCTGTTTATCGACACCATGTGCTCGTCGTCCTCGACCTGTATCCACACGGCCTTCCACATGCTGCGCCACGACGAAACCATGATGGTGCTGGCCGGCGGCCTGAACCTGATGTACCACCCGTACACGGTGGTCAACACCTCACAGGGCAACTTCACCTCGATCACCTCCGAATCGGTCAACAGCTATGGCATCGGCGCCGACGGTACGGTGATCGGCGAGGGCGTCGGGGCGGTGCTGCTCAAGCGCCTGGACCGGGCGGTTGCCGACCGCGATCAGATCTACGGGGTGATCAAGGGCTCGGCCATCACCAATGCCGGCGAACGCAACGGCTTCAATGTGCCCAACCCGGACCTGCAGACCCTGGCGATCCGTCAGGCCATGGAGCAGGCCCAGGTGCACCCGGCGTCGATTTCCTATGTCGAAGGCCATGGGTCCGGCACCCGCCTGGGCGACCCGATCGAAGTGCTGGGGCTCAAGAACGCCTTTGCCGGCGCCACCGACGACAAGCAGTTCTGCTACCTGGGCTCGATCAAGTCCAATATCGGCCACCTGCTGGCCGCCTCGGGGGTGGCCGGGCTGACCAAGACCCTGTTGCAGCTCAAGCATGGGCAGATCGCGCCGTCGATCCACTCGGGCCAGCTCAACCAGGACATCGACTTTGCCGACAGCCCCTTCAAGGTGCCGCAGCAGTTGACCCCCTGGCATCGCCCGCAGCGGCTGGTAGACGGCCGGATGCAGCACTTTCCACGGCGGGCCGGACTGACTTCGATCGCCGCCGGTGGCATGAACGCTCACCTGATCGTCGAGGAGTACCCACAGCTCGAAGACCCTGCCGGACAGATTGCCGATGAACGCCTGGTGTTTGTGTTCTCGGTGCACAAACTGTCGGTGCTGGCGGACAACCTCAGCCGTTTCCGCGACTGGCTGGCCACCAGCCAGGCGTCGCTGGCACAGATCGCCTACACCCTGCAGGTGGGCAAGAACAACCTGCGCAATCGGCTGGCGATCCGCTGTACCAACCGCCAGACGCTGCTGGAAGCGCTGACCGCTTGCATCAACGGGCAAGACCACGACGCGGCGTTCTATCGCTTTCAGGAAACCGATGCCGCGCAGTTGCCCACGGCGCATGATCCAGTGGCGTCCCTGCTGAACCAGTGGCTGCAGGGCGAGAACCTGCCGGACTGGGCCGGCCTGTATGAGCGCCAGCCGCAGCGCATCAGCCTGCCGGCCTACGGGTTCGAAAAGAATCGTTGCTGGTACACCGCGCCGGGCTATGAGTCGGCGATCATCAACCCGCTGATGTTCACCGGCAAACTGCACCCGCTGGTGGCCGAGAACTGCTCGACAACGCAAGCGGGGGCGCTGTTTCGCACCGATTTCGTGGCGGCGCAATTGCTCGATTACCTGTACCGGGCGCCGGGCGGGCAACGCATCAGTGCCTTCAATCTGGCCGATGTCGCACTGGCTATGCCGGGGTTGGTCTCGCGGTTCGCCGGCTGCACGCTGTCGGTGTCCTGTGCGTTCGAGCACTTCATCGCCGACTGGGCTACGGTCAGCGCCCTGGCGTATCGCCTGCTGGAGGTGGATGAGGGGCAACTGGAGCTTGACTTCGATGTACAGCGCCAGGGCCAGCCGTCGCTGAACCTGGGGTTTGCCCTGGTCAACCCACTGACCGGCAACGAGCCGGTACTGGCCCAGTCGGTGCTGGACGCTGCCAGCGAGCTGCTGAACCGTGCATCCAGCCCGGGAGACAGCCAGCTGGGCGCCGCCGCCGTGAGCCAGCGACTGGCCGAGGCCGGCTACGATTTCCTGCCCTACCTGGACAACCAGGGCCAGCGGGTCATCAGTGCCCATGGCTTGCTGCTCGAAGGCCGGCCACCGATCAACCGGCACAATCACCACGCCGACAACCTGCTGCTGACGCCTTACCTGGCGACCACCCTGGACAAGGCGATCTACCTGTTGCTCGCCGAGCTGGGGCTGCCCCAGGCACAGGTCATCGTGCGCAATATCGAGCAGCTGTGTTGCTACGAGCAGCCTGCGGGGGTGTTCTCGGTGGTCCTGACCCGGATCGGCCTTGACGACGACGGGTTGTCGTTCTGCCTGCTGGTGCTGGACCCGCAAGCGCGGGTGTGCCTCAAGGCCGATCGGGTCAGCCTGTACCTGGACCAACAGGAACGGGCCGCTGTGGATCGGCATCACCCGTGGCTGGCCGGGGCTGACGCCCCCGCTGTACCCCGGACGGCCTTGCCCATGGGCCAGCCGCTGGACGCCACACCCCAGGAGCCGAACGCCCCAACCGAGGCCGCCCTCGGCCAACGGATCCTGGCGTTCATCCAGCAGGAGTTGCAGCACAAGCTGGGGTTTGCACCCCAGGAGATCGGCCACTCGGTCCAGGTCCACGACCTGGGCCTGGACTCGATCATGGTGATGCAACTGACGGACAGCATTAACAAGCGCTTCGGCACCAAGCTGATGCCCGACCTGTTTTATGAACAGCAACCCCTGGGCGAACTGGCGGCCAAGCTGCAAGCCGTCCAGGCGCCATTGCATTGATCTGAAACATTGACCCGGCGGGACACGCCGCCGGGTAAACCAGGACGGTAAGGACATTCAGAACAATGGATATCACCCCAGCGAAGGCTACACAGGACATCCGCCTGCCCAATCAGCGGCCGGCCCAGCGAGCATCGGCTACGTCGGCGCCACGACCGCGGCGACAGATCGGTGACGGACCCCGGGACGCGGCGCCCGCACAGACGCCGCGAGTAGCGATTGTCGGCTTTTCCGGGCGCTTTCCCGGCGCCGACAATGCCGAGCAATTCTGGCAGTTGCTGATGGAGGAGCGTTGCGCCATCAGCGAATTGCCGTACTGGCACCTGCCGGGCATCGCCGAGCGCGCGCACCTGCGCGAAACCTTCAGTTGCCCCGGCGGTTTCATCAACGATCCCAGCGCTTTCGATGCCGACTTCTTCAAGATTTCCGCCCGTGAAGCCGAGGCCATGGACCCCCAGCACCGGCTGGTGCTGGAGCAGACCTGGGCCGCGTTCGAAGACGCCGGCCTCTGCCCGCACGCCTTGCGCGGCAGCAACACCGGGGTGTTCATCGGTGTGTCGTCCGCCGACTACAACGGGCTGCTGGCCCGTGCCGAGGCTGGCACCCATGACGCCACGGGCAACGCCCATTCGATCATCGCCAACCGCATTTCCTTCCTGTTCGATTTCCATGGCCCCAGCGCCCCCATCGATACCGCCTGCTCCAGTTCGCTGGTGGCGATACACCGGGCGGCGCAGGCGATCCTCAACGGCGACTGCAGCCTGGCGGTCGCCGGCGGGGTCAACCTGTGCTTCGAGCCCATGGTCTTCATTGGCGCGCTCAAGGCCGGCATGCTCAGCCCCACGGGGCGCTGCAAGGCCTTCGCCGCCGACGCCGACGGCTATGTCCGGGGCGAGGGCGTCGGGATCCTGATCCTCAAGGATTATCAGCAGGCCCTGGCCGACGGCGACGCCATTGTCGCGACCATCATCGGCTCGGCGGAAAACCATGGCGGCCATGCCAACTCGCTGACCGCCCCCAACCCCAGGGCCCAGGCCGAGCTGATCAAGCAGGCTTGCCGCGGCATCGATATCAGCAGCATCGGCTACGTCGAAGTCCACGGCACCGGCACGCGCCTGGGCGATCCGATCGAAATCAGCGGGCTCAAGCAGGCGTTCGCCGAGCTGGGGGCCGCGCCTGAGCAGCGCTGTTACCTGGGCTCGGTGAAAACCAATATCGGCCACCTGGAATCGGCGGCCGGCGTCGCCGGGGTGATCAAGACCCTGCTGGCCCTCAAGCAGGGGTACCTGCCCAAGAGCCTGCACAGCGAGCAGCTCAATCCCTATATCGATCTGAGCGCCAGCCCCTTCGAGGTGTTGCAGGCCGGGCGGGAATGGCCGCCAGCGACCGACCAGCGCGGGCAGCCGCTGCCACGCCGGGCCGGGGTCAGCTCGTTCGGTTTTGGCGGGGCCAATGCCCACGTGGTGCTGGAGGCGGTGCCGGCGCCGACCACGGAGGTGGAGCCGGGCGTGGCGGCAACCGCATTCGTGCTGTCCGCCAGAACCGCCGAAGCCCTGCAGGTGCGGGTCCAACAGTTGATCGAGCTGATGCAGCGCCAGCCGCAACTACCCCTGGCCGAGCTGGCCGCCAGCCTGCAACTGGGCCGCGAGGCGATGGAGTATCGGCTGGCGATCATCGCCCACAGCCGCGACAGCCTGTTGAGCCAGCTGCGGGCCAGCGGCCCGGGCGAGGGCACCAGCCCCGTCGGCCAGATCGCACCGCAGCAAGTGCTTGACGCCCTGCAACGCCAGGACCTGGTCACCTTGCTGAAGCTCTGGCAGCAGGGCGCGAGCGTGGACTGGCGGCCGCTCTATTCGCAGCCGCTGCCACGGCGCCTCTCGCTGCCGACGTACCCGTTCAGCCGCGAGCACTACTGGATCAGTGCATCTGCAGCACTGCAGCACAGGGGGCCGGCGGCCTTGCATCCGTTGCTGCAGCGCAACACCTCGGACCTTTCGGGGCAGCGCTTCAGCAGCCGGTTCAGCGGCAACGAATGGTTTTTCAGCGAACACCGGGTCAACGGCCTGAAGGTCCTGCCGGGGGTGGCGTACCTGGAAATGGCCAGGGCGGCGGTTGAGCAGTCACTGGCCGCCGAGGGCGCGCTGGTGAGCCTGAAAAACATCGCCTGGCGCCAGCCCATGGGGCATGCCGGCGCCGACCTGGACATCGATATCGAGCTGACCGAGCAGGATAACGGCGAAATCCGCTTCGAGATTCGGGGCGCCACGGCCGACGGCCCGAGCTATTGCACCGGTGTCGCCCTGGTTGGCAGCGCCGAGAACCTGACGCCGCTGGACCTTCATGCCATCGAAGCCGCCACCCAGGAGCAGCGGATCGCGCCGGAGCAGTGCTACACGCACTTTGAGCAGATGGGACTGGCCTATGGCGAGGCCTTTCGCCGGCTCGGCAGCTTGCAGGCGGGCAATGGCCAGGTCCTGGCCCGGTTGCAGTGGCAAGCGGCCAGGGATCCGTGCCGCTTGCCTCCCGGCCTGCTCGACAGCGCCTTGCAGGCGGCACTGGGGCTGGCGTTGCTGGACCCGGATCAAGCGCACTCCGCACACCAGCCGCTGGTGCCCTTTGCACTGGACAGGATGATCCTTGGCGACCTGCAACTGCTGGAGCAGCCCTGCCGGGCCTGGGTGCGCTACAGCGCCAGTCATCAGCCGGGGCGCATCAGCAAGCTCGACCTGGACATCTGCGATGAACAGGGCCGCGTCGCGTTGCGCCTGCAAGGTTTCTCGTCGCGGACACTGGAACCGGCCAGCGTGCCCCAGCTGGTGATGACGCCGCTGTGGCGCGACAAGGCCCTGGCCAATCCCACCCAGCGTCACCTGGCTCGGCAACTGGTGGTGCTGGCCGCCGCCCCCTCCCTTGACCTTGTGCCATTGGCCGAGCAATGCCAGGCCCTGGCGGGCACGGACCGGCAGGTCCGCATCGAGTGCTTGCCGGCGGTCGCGCAGGACCCCGCGCAGGCGCTGCCGGTCCTGGCCGGGTGGCTGCTGGAGCGCTTGCGCGCCGGCCCGGCGGACACCCTGGTGCAACTGGTGCTGGTCGACCCTGAGCAGGCCACCGCGAGTCACACCGCGCTGCTGGCGTTGTTGAGAACGGCGAAGAACGAAGGCCTGATCGCCGCAGCCCAGGTCATCGAGCTGCAGGGCAGCCTCAGCCCGCAGTGGCTGGTGGACAACGCCCGGGAGGAAGACGAGCGGATTCGCTACCGCAACGGCCAACGTCAGGTGGCGTCCTGGCAACAGGCCTTGCCGGCCCGGGGAACCGCCCCGGCATGGCGTGCTGGCGGGGTTTACCTGGTGACCGGCGGCACCGGTGGCCTGGGATTGTTGCTGGCCGAGCATATGGCGCAGCAAGGCCTGGGCATCAGCTTGATCCTGGCCAGCCGTTCGGCCGGACAATTGTCGGCCGAGGCCGCCGGACGAATCGCCGCAATCGAGGCCTTGGGCAGCAAGGTGCGCCTGGAGACCCTGGACGTCGCCGACCCCGCCGCGGTCGAAGCCTTGATTGCTCGGTGCGAGCAGGTATCGGGCGGCCTCAACGGGATTTTCCATTGCGCCGGTATTACCCGCGACAGCCTGCTGCAGAACAAGAGCGCGGCCGATCTGGCGGCGGTGTTGGCGCCCAAGGTGGCGGGGGTGCTGAACCTGGACCGCTCCAGCAGCCATCTGCCGCTGGATTGTTTCGTGCTGTTTTCATCGGTGAGCGCGCTGATCGGCAATCCGGGGCAGGGCGACTATGCCCTGGCCAATGCGTTCATGGACGAGTGGACCGGCTGGCGCAACGCTCAGGTACAGGCCGGCCGCCGCCAGGGCCGCACGCTGGCGATCAACTGGCCGCTGTGGCGCAACGGCGGCCTGCAGATCGACGGGCAACGCGAACAACTGATGATCCAGCAGACCGGCATCCAGCCCTTGAGTGACCGTGGCGGCCTGGACCTGCTGCAGCGGGTGCTGGCCGACACCAGCGGCGCCGAACGCTGGATGGTGCTGGAGGGGGATATCGCCCGGATCAGGCACTTCATTGCCGAGCGCTGGCACGAGCCGCAAGCGCTCCTGTTCGATGAGCCCGCCGCCGCAGCCGTGGCCCCTGTGCCAGCACCAGTACCAGCGGCGGCGCAGGCCATGCCGGATGAGCTGGAGGCGCTGGCGGTGCGCTATTTCAAGCAACTGCTGTGCAACACCCTCAAGCGGCCCCTGGAGAAGATCGACCGCGACGCGTCGTTCGAACGCTACGGGGCCGACTCGATCATGCTGGCCGAGCTGACCAGCCAACTGGAGCGCACCTTTGGCTCGCTGCCCAGCAGCCTGCTGTACGAGTACCAGACGGTGGGCGAGCTGAGCGCCTACTTCAGCCGCCAGCACCCGCAGGCCCTGCGCCAGTTGCTGGTGCCCGAGCGGGCCACGCCCCGCACGCCCGAGGACGCCAGCCTGGCGCCGCGTCATGCACCAACCCCAACCCCGGCACCGGCAGTGCAGCGGCAGCGCAGCCGCCAGCAACGCCAGGCGCCGCCGGCGGCCAACCACCGCGACCTGGCGATCATCGGCATCAGCGGGCGTTTTCCGGGGGCTGAAAACCTGGAAGTGTTCTGGCGCAAGCTGGCCGCGGGTGAGGACCTGATCGGCGAGGTGCCGGCCTCGCGCTGGGATCACCAGGCGTACTTCGACCCGTCCCGCGAGCGCTTGGACAAGACCTACTGCAAGTGGGGCGGCTTTCTCGACGGGGTCGAGGATTTCGATCCGCTGTTTTTCAACCTCTCGCCGCGAGAGGCCCCGATCATCAACCCCAATGACCGGCTGTTCCTGGAAACCTGCTGGAACCTGCTGGAAAGCGCCGGGATCACCCGGCAGCAGGTCAAGCAGCGCTATCAGCAGCAGGTCGGGGTGTTTGTCGGGGTGATGTACCAGCAATACCAGGCGTTCGAGGCCGATCTGGTGCGCGAATCCCTGGTCTCGGTGACGTCCTACAGCGCCATTGCCAACCGGGTGTCCTATTTCTTCGACTTTCAAGGGCCGAGCCTGGCGATCGATACCATGTGCTCATCGTCGATCTCGGCGATCCATGCCGCCGGCGAGGCGCTGCGCAATGGCGACTGCCGGCTGGCGATCGCCGGTGGCGTCAACCTGACCCTGCACCCGAAAAAGTACATCGGCCTGAGCGTCGGCCAGGTCCTGGGCAGTCATGCCGGCAGCCGCAGCTTCGCCGACGGCGACGGCTATCTGCCGGCCGAAGGCGTGGGCGCGGTCCTGCTCAAGACCCGGGCCGACGCCGAGCGCGATGGCGACCCGATTCTGGCGCTGATCAAGTCCACCGCGACCAACCATGGCGGCCATACCCATGGTTTTTCGGTGCCCAGCGCCAAGGTCCAGGCTGCGCTGATCGCCAGCAACTTCGAGCGCGCCGGGATCGACCCGCGCACCGTCAGTTATGTCGAGTCGGCGGCCAATGGCTCGGCCATGGGCGACGCGATCGAGCTGAGTGCGCTGAACCGGGTGTTCAGCGAGGCGGGGGTCGCGCCCCACAGCTGCGCCATGGGTTCGGTCAAGTCCAACATCGGCCATGCCGAAGCCGCCTCGGGCATGTCGGCGCTGAGCAAGCTGGTGCTGCAGCTGCAGCACCGGCAGTGGGTGCCGTCGCTGCTGCTGGGCCCTCTGAACCCCAAGCTGGACTTTGCACAGTCGCCGTTCGTGCTGCAACGCACGCTGGCCGACTGGCCGCAGCCGGAGCTGGACATCGATGGCGTGCGGCAAGGCGTGCCGCGCCGGGCCTCCCTCAGCGCATTTGGCGCCGGGGGCTCCAATGCCCACCTGATCATCGAGGAATACCCGAGCCCGCCCGAGCCGCCAGCCCAGGAGGAGGGCGCTGTGCATATCGTGCCGCTGTCGGCCGTCAGCAATGCTTCGTTGCAGCAGGCCCTGGTCCGCCTGGCGGAGCATCTGGACGGGCATCCCCAGATCCGGCTCAAGGACCTGGCCCATACCCTGCAAAGCGGACGTGAAGCGATGCCGCTGCGCCTGGCGTTGCGGGTCGGCAGTTGCGCCGAATTGCGCAAGCTGCTGGCCGAGATCCTGGGGACGCTGGAGCCGGGGCAACCCATGACCGCCCTGTCCGCAACCGATTGGCCCCTGGCCTATGGCGATGTCGAGGCGGTGCCGGCGGCGCTGGCCAGCTTGTTGTGCGGCCCGGGGGGCGAGGCCCTGGGCGAGGGGCTGATCGCCGCCCAAGACCTGCAACAGCTGGCGCTGTTCTGGACCCAGGGCGGCGAGGTGCCGTGGCACAGGCTCGCGCAAAACAGCGGGGCACGCCTGATCGCGCTGCCCACCTATGCCTTTGACAGAAAGCGCTACTGGCTGGAGCCACCCGGCGCGCCCGAGGCCCAGCAGGATGCGCTGCCCGAGGCCGATACCCCCTTGCACGTTACGGGAGCCCCCTCCGAGACCGCCGCCGAACAGGGCCGGCGCCTGCTCGCCGAGCTGTTGGGGATGCAACCCAAGGAGCTGTCACCGAGCAAGCCCCTCAACGCCTACGGTGCCGATTCCATCGTGATGCTGCAGTGGGCCATGCAGGTGCAGACCCGGATTGATCCGCGGGTGGCCCTGGCCGACCTCCAGCAGTGCTCGACCCTGGGCGAGGCCCTGCAATTGCTCGGCCGGCACGCCACGCCGGCCAGCGCCCCAGACCCGGCGCTGCCTGCGCAGATCCTCGATCTGTTGAGCGGTTCGAGCTCACGCTTTCCGGAGCTGCAACGGCTCAATGCGGCGCCTGGGGGGCGGCCGGTGTTCTGGTTCCATGGCGCCCTGGGGGGCTGTGAAATCTACCAGGGCCTGGCCCAGCATGTTCAGCGCCCGTTCTACGGCCTCCAGGCCAGGGGCTGGATGACCGACCGCGCGCCGTTGCAGGGGATCCAGGCGATGGCGGCCTATTACGTTCAGGTCATCCAGTCGGTCCAGCAGCAGGGGCCCTATGACCTGGGCGGGTACTCCCTGGGGGGCATGCTGGCTTATGAAGTGACCCGCCAGTTGCAGGAGCTGGGGGATACCGTCAGCAGCCTGGTGATGCTCGACTCGCCGGACGTGACCGGTGAGCGTACCGCGCGCCTGGCCGACAAGACCCGGTTGCTGCAGACGGTCAACATGTCCTTGCAGATGACCATCGGCCAGACCCCCGAGCGCTTCGCCGAGGTGTTGATCCACCGTGACGCGATCGACCTGTCGCTGCCGCCGGCAGACTATCTGCAGCAATTGACCACGCTGGCCCGCCAGCGCGGCCTGAAGGCCAGCGACGAGCGCCTGCAGCAGCTGATGGCGCAAGTCACCCGGCTGCAGCAGGCGTATCAGGTCGAGCACTATCGGATCGAGCCCCTGCCCAGGGCAGCGGAAGTGGCCTGTTACTACTTCCGCAACGCCAGTGGCTTGTGGATGGGCGAGCTGGAGCCGTTTTTCTCCACCGACAGCCAGGAGTTCGCCGCCTTCAACCACGCCGACTATTGGCAGACGTGGCAGCGGCAACTGCCGAACTTCGAAATGATCGAGGTGGCTTCGGCCAACCACATGACGTTGCTGACCCAGCCGGACGTGTTCAGGGTGATCGCTCGGTTCTGCGCGGCCCTGTATGCCGAGAAGCGGGTGGAGAATGCCGTTGGATAGGGCCGCGAGCGGTCTCTCCACCCTTGGGGTGAAGGGCTCAGGCGGCTTTTTTCAAACGCCAGAGTTTGTACGCCAGATGGCCATTGCGGTAGGCCTTGACCCCGCTCTCGTCGAAGAAGTGCAGCATGGTGTCGAAGGCGTGCCAGACCTCGGGCGGCAGCGGTTCACTCTGCTGTTTCTTCTCGGCCACCAGTTGCTTGAGCAGGTGCTTGAGATGGCCCTGGTCGCTTTCGAAGGCCCTGATCACGCCATCGGAAATGTCGGCATGTTCCTCCACCTTGAAGCCGGCGTGCTCAATCATTGCCTGGTGCTGCTCCAGCACGTTGCTGAAGAAGTCGACACCAATGCTGTCGCGCTCGGACAGGGCGCTGGTGTTGTCGCCCTTCATGGTGTCGGCGTAGAAAAACCGGCCGTCCTGCTTCAACACACGGCGCACCTCTTCACCAAAGGTGTTGAGGTCGGGGTAGCAGTGGGACGACTCGATGTTGATGACCGCGTCGAACTGGTTATCGGCAAAGGGCAGTGCCATGGCGTCGCCATCGACGAAGGTCAGCCCGTGCAGTGGGTGCACCCGCTGGCACAGCTCGATGTGCGCCGGGCAGAAGTCCAGCCCGGTCACGGACGCCGCGCCGGTATAGCGGATGAGGTAGGCGCAATTGCCGCCGCGTCCGGAGCCGATCTCCAGAACCTTCTTGCCCCTCAGGTCGCTATCGCCCAGCAAGGTGCGAATCAGGTTCGCCGAGCACTTCTGCTCAAGGTCTTCGTCGTTGATCCAGTCGAAGTCGCTGTCTTGGCCCAGGTAGCCGTAGTTGAGGAAGGTCAGGCGCTTGTCGGGAAACATCCGGGTCATCATGTCGTACCACTGACTGATCGGCGATACGGTTTCGGTTCCTGCTGTCGTCATGTCTACCTCCGTGTCAAAAATAACTGCAGATGTGGCCGCCCGAGGAGCATAGCGGGCGCGGGCGAAGGCCCCCGAAGATTTTTTTTGTCGACGTCGCAGGCCGTTTCAGATCGGCTCCTATACTGCGAGCCGTCACGTCAGCCATCCATTTCAGGACGAAATTTATGCCGTATCTTTTTCAGGGACAGACGTCTTGCGTGGTGTTCATGTTTCCCGGCCAGGGCTGCCAGTTCTATCAGATGGGCCGCGAGCTCTATCAGAACAATTCGCGCTTCCACCGCTGGATGAACGAGCTCGACAGCCTGGTTCACGCCGAGCTGGGGCAATCGCTGATCGCCGGGATCTATCACGACAACAATCCGCGTTCGAAGGTGTTCGATGATGTGCGCCTGAGCCACCCGGCGATCTTCATGATCGAATACGCCCTGGGCAAGACCCTGATCGAGCACGGGATCACCCCGGACTATCTGCTGGGCGCCAGCCTCGGCGAACTGGCCGCCGCGGCGCTGGCCGGGGTCGTGTCGCTGCCTGAGGCGATCCGCCTGGCGGTACGCCAGGGGCAATTGTTCCACCAGCAGCAGGCCCCCTCGGGGGAGGGCGCGATGCTGGCGATCCTGGCCGCGCAATCGCTGTATCAGCAACTGCCGGCGCTGCACCAGCACTGTGATATCGCCGCCTACAATGCGCCGTCGCTGATGGTGGTGGCCGGCCCGTCCAGCGCCATTGCCGAGGCCGAGCGCCAGCTCAGTGCGCAGGATGTGGTGTTCCAGCGCCTGCCGGTCAATCAGGCCTTTCATTCGCGGCATATCGAGTTTCTCAAGCCCCAGGTCGAGGCGCTGCTCGGCCAGACCCGCTTCAACCCGGCACAGATCCCGGTGATCTCCTGCCTGGACACCCCGGACATGCACCGCTTCGACAGCGACCACTACTGGCAGAGCATCCGCCAGCCGATCCGTTTCTCCCAGACCCTGGCGCGGATCGAGGCCGAGGCCGCCGAGCGCGGCGAGGCGATGATCTACCTCGACCTCGGCCCCAGCGGCACGTTGGCCAACCTGATCAAGCAGAATATTCGCGATCGGGCCTTGCCGACGATTGTCTCGGTGCTGAGCCCGTTCGGCCGCGACCTGGAGAAATTCGACGAGGTGCTGACCCTCGGCCGAGCCTTGCAGCCCTTGCCGGCCAACCCTGTGCCACCGGCCGTGCCCGCCGCAGCGGCCGTGCCACCGGTTGAGGTGCCGACGCCGCGGCTGGTCCAGCGTCCCGCCACGCCAGCACCGGCCGGGCCGAAACGGGTGTATGTGTTTCCGGGCCAGGGCTCGCAGCGGCTGGGCATGGGCGCCGAGCTGTTCGAGCAGTTCCCCGAGCACGTGGCGCAAGCCGACGCCATTCTGGGGTACTCCCTCAAGACCCTGTGCCTGGAAGACCCCGACCAGCAGTTGTCCAACACCCGCTTCACCCAACCGGCGCTCTACACCGTCGGTGCCCTGGCGTTTCTCGCCAAGCAGCAGGCGGATCCGCGTAAAGCCGACTTTCTCGCCGGCCACAGCCTGGGGGAATATTGCGCGCTGTTTGCCGCGGGGGCGTTCTCCTTCGAAACCGGATTGAAACTGGTGAAGAAGCGCGGCGAACTGATGGCCCTCGCCACCGGCGGCAGCATGGCCGCGGTGATTGGCCGCAGCCCCGATGAGGTCCATTCGCTGCTGGCGCAGCACGGGCTCGATGCACTGGACGTTGCCAACTACAACTCGCCATCCCAGGTGGTGCTCGCCGGACCGGTGGAGGCGCTCAGCGAAGCCAGGGAAATCTTCCAGGCGCTGGACATCACCTTCGTGGTGCTGCCGGTCAGCGCGCCTTTCCATTCGCGCTACATGCAAGGTGCGATGCAGGCCTTTGGCGACTACCTCGCGATGTTCGACTATGCGCCGCTGCACACCCCGGTGATCGCCAACATCAACGCCGCGCCTTATCGGGACCAGGCGCTGGTGGAGACCCTGACCCAACAAATCTGCGGCTCGGTGCGCTGGCTCGATACCGTGCAGTACCTGATGCGCCAGGGCCGGTTCGAGTTCGAGGAGCTCGGACCGGGTGAGGTGCTGACCAAACTGGTCAAGAGCGTGCAAAGCACCGCGGCCTT
Source organism: Pseudomonas sp. Os17 (assembly GCF_001547895.1). Classification (NCBI taxonomy): domain Bacteria; kingdom Pseudomonadati; phylum Pseudomonadota; class Gammaproteobacteria; order Pseudomonadales; family Pseudomonadaceae; genus Pseudomonas; species Pseudomonas sp. Os17. The sequence continues at coordinate 3,358,301 of NZ_AP014627.1, forward strand.
TTCGTGACGGCACACGCCACTGGAGGCCCTGTCATGGAAAAGCCCCTGCACCCCAGCTTCACCGATCAGCTGTTTTTCATCGCCACGGTGCTGAGCCTGGAAAGCCGGCAACTGATCTCGCGCCGAGGCATCAACCGACCGTTCGGCTTTGCGCCTTTTGTCGCCGCCGCCTCGATCAACGACGGCCCGTTGCGGGTGGCCTTTGATGGCCTGAAGGCGTTTGGCTGGCTGAGCCAGCCCGCTGAGGACGAGTATTTCTTCAGCGGCCGGGCATCGGCCATCGGCACCCTGCCCATGGAAGTGGCCGAGCTGTTTTCCCGGTTGGCGCCGCAGCAGCTACCGCGCACCGAGGACATGCCCGGCCTGTGGCGTTGCCTGGAGTGCGCGGCGCTGGATTGGAACCTGCACTGTCCGGCCTTTGTTCAGGGCCTGAACCAGTTGCTGGCCCTGGTGCTGCTGCACCGGCTGCAACTCAACGGCGGGTTGGACCTCGGCACGGGCCGGGTCGACCCGCGCCGCATCGACGTTCAGCAGAGCGACGCCGAAGGTAGCCGGCGGCTGAGTGATTTCCTGCGCAGCCAGCAGTGGGTGCGTCGGGAAGAACGGCACCTGGTGCTCAACCCCGAACGGCGGGCGCTGCTGGCCGAGCGGTTGAGCGCGCCGTTCCTGGAGTATTACGCCAGCTTGCCCGCCATCCTCGACGACCTGCTGTTCAGCCAGGGCCAGCCGTGGACCGAGGTGCTGCACTGGCTTGAGGGGGCAGGGGCGTCGCTGCTCTGGCCGGGGGATCGGCCGGCGCTGGAACAGTTGCTGGGCAAGGTCTTCGATGCCCAGCCGCTGTCGGCACAGCCGGACTGGATCGTCCAGCTCGGCGACCAGGACGGCACTTGCTTGAACGAACTGCGCCAGTGGCTGCGCCAACACACGGCCCGGGGCCGGGCGCTGGACAGCTACCCCCTGCAATGGCTGACGCTTGAGCACGCCGTGCCCGGCGATCCGTCGGCGCTGCGCCAGCGGCTGCGGGATGCGGGTGTAGGGGCCGATGCGCGCATCCTGTGGCTGGGCATTGGCCAGCTCAACCGCCGAGCGCCGCAACCGAGCTCGCCGCCAGCAACGGCCCAGGCCCCGTCGCGCTTTTACCTGGGGGCCGACGGCCAGCCGCTGACAGGCGCCCAGGTGCTTGGCAGCCTCGATGCTTCGGCCCACGCACTGGCGAGCCTGATCGGCGATCAACCGATCCTGCTCAGCGAGCGGCACTGGCGCCCGAACGGGCCCCGGGCCGATCACTTTGCCTGTGACTACCCGGTGGAGGCGGCGCAGTACCTGATGGCGCTGGCAGGCGCCGGGTTGTTTGCCGACCCGGGGAGCTTGCACCCGCGGCCCCTGGACGGCATCGACTGCGAGGCCAGCAGTGGCTGCTACCGGGCCCGTGATTACCGTGTGCGCCCGGTGACGCTGGCGGACATGCCGGCACTGCTGGCGCTGGAGCAGGCCTGCTGGCCCGAAGGCGGGCGGGTGGACGCGGCCATCCTGCGCCGCCGCTTGAGCCAGGACCCCGCCGGGCAACTGGCGCTGGAGTTCCAGGGGGCGTTGGTCGGGGTGATCTACTCCCAGCGCATCGCCCGCATCGAGGAGCTGTTCGCGGTGAACTTCGCCACGGTCGACCAGCTGTTTCACGGCCAGGGCAGTACCGTGCAGATCCAGAGCCTGAACATCCTGCCGGAACATCAATACAGCGGCTATGGCGATCAGTTGCTGGAGTTCATGCTGCAATACTGCACCCTGCGCAACGGTGTCGACACGGTGGTCGGCGTCACCCGTTGCAAGGACTATCCCAAGCACCGGCACCTGGCCCAGGCGGATTACCTCCATGGCCGTGACGAGCGCGGCGTGCTGCTGGACCCGGTGTTGCGCTTCCACGAGTTGCACGGTGCACGCATCGAGCGCCTGGTGCCCGGTTATCGTCCCGCCGATGCCGACAACCACGGGCACGGGGTCCTGGTGCGCTATGACCTGGCCAGCCGCCAGCGTCAGGAACTGACGCCGCCCCCGACCCTGGCTGCCACACCGACGCTGGCCATCGACGAAGCGGTTCGCCAGGGCGTCAATCGTTGTCTGGGCCTGGCCCTGGACAGCCGGGTTTCGCCACGCCACAGCCTGATGGAGCTGGGGCTGGATTCCGCCGATCTGCTGGCGCTCAGTGAACAACTGGCCATGACCTTGGGCCTGGTCCTGGAACCGAGCTTCTTCTTTCGCTACAACCACTTCGAAAAGATCGTCGCCGCGCTGCAGGAACGCCTCGCATCGCCCCAGGGGACGGCCCCCATCGCGACCCAGGCGACCCAGGCGGCCACGTCTGAGCCGACGCCTGCCAGCGCCGAGCATGCATTGGCGGTGATCGGCATCAGCGGGGCCTTTCCCGGGGGCGACCTGGAGGGGTTCTGGGCCGCCATTGGCGACGGCGTCAGCCAGCTGCGGCCGATACCGCCCGAACGCGCGATGGACGGGCCGCCGGGCGGCTATCTCGATGGCATCGAGTATTTCGATCACGGCTTCTTTGGCCTTTCGCCGGCGGAAGCGGCGCTGATGGACCCCCAGCAACGGTTGCTGTTGCAGCACGCCTGGTGGGCACTCGAAGATGCCGCGATCAGTGCCCCGGAGTTCGCCCGTCATCCTACGGGGGTGTTTATCGCCGCCGCGCCGAGCGAGTACCGCGACCTCGTCGAGGCGCCCCAGGCCAGCCCGTTTCGACTGACCTCGTCGGCGCCGTGCATGTACGCCAACCGGATTTCCTGGTTCCTCGATCTGCGCGGTCCCAGCGAATACTGCAACAGCGCTTGCTCATCGGCGCTGGTGGCGTTGCATCGGGCCATGCAGGCAATCAGGGCCGGCGAGTGCCGGCAGGCGCTGGTTGGCGCGGTCAACCTGCTGCTGTCGCCTGCTGAAACCGCCGGCTACCGGCAAATGGGCTTGCTCAGTGAACAGGCACAGACCCGTTCGTTCCAGGCCGGGGCCGACGGTTATGTGCGTTCCGAAGGGGTGGGCGTGCTGTTGCTCAAGCCCCTGGCCGATGCCCTGCGCGACGGTGATCGGATTCACCTGAAGATCATCGGCAGTGGCGTGGGCCATGGCGGACGCGGGCTTTCGTTGACCGCGCCGGATCACCACGGCATGCAGGCGGCGATGGTCGCCGCCTACCGCGCCGCTGGAGTGGCGCCACACACCGTCAGCCATGTGGAAGCCCATGGCACCGGGTCGACGATGGGCGATGCCATTGAAGTCGACGCGATCCAGGCCGCGCGCCGCCTGTTGAGCGGCGACGCGCCAGCCGGTGCGCCCTGGAACATCAGCAGCCTGAAACCACTGATCGGGCACTGTGAACTGGCGTCCGGCATGGCGGCGTTGTTCAAGGTGATCGATGCCATGAAACGCCAGCATCTGCCGGGCATCCCCGGCTATCGGCAGCTCAGCCCGACCATCAGCGTCGATCCGCAGCTACTGGCGTTCGAGGCTGAAAACCGCCCCTGGCCGGCGCTTCGGGATGCACAAGGTGAACCCTTGCCGCGTCGGGCGAGCATCAACAGTTATGGCTTCGGCGGCGTCAATGCCCACCTGGTGGTGGAGGAGGTTGTCGCTCGTCCGCGGGAGGCTGTGGCGGCCGTCGGGCCGCAACTGATCCTGCTGTCGGCGCTGGATGGGCAACGGCTGCGGGCGCAGGCGAGGCGCCTGAGCCAGGCGATCGACCAGCGTCCAGAGCTGTCGCTGGCCGACATCGCCCATACCTTGCAAGTGGGGCGCACGGCTCTTCAGTGCCGCTGGGCCTGCGTGGTGGACAGCAGGGCCTGCCTGCAACAACGGCTCGATGAACTGGCCCTGGGCGTGGGGGACGAGCTGTTGCCGGTGGCGGAGCCGGCGCCAGAGGACGCGGCCGCGGTGGCCCGGGCCCTGGCGGACCGCGACTGGCCGACGCTGGCCGATGCCTGGCGCCAAGGTGCGAACCTGGACTGGCGTACGCTGCGGCGCCTGGATCAACCCCAGCGAGTGAGCCTGCCGGGATACGCCTTCGCGCAGGAACGTCATTGGCTGGCCCCGCGCCAGGCCCAGGCCCAGACCCTGAAACAGGCCTGCCCGTCGCAGAACAGCCCGCGCCAGGTACTCGCCGAGGTGTTGGGCTGTGATCCGCAGACGCTCGCCGGTTGCGCGTCCCGCAGCCTGGCCAGCCTGGGCCTGAATTCCCTGGGGGCTTTGGGCCTCAAGGCCAGGCTCGAGCAGGAGTTGCACCTGTCGCTCTCCCTGGCGCAGTTGAGCCCGTACTTGAGCCTTGCCGAGGTGGAAGCCAGCCTGTCGGCACTCCCACGGCATGACGAGGCTGCGCAGGGGCCGCTCTTGCAACCGGCCCCCGAGGCTGCCCAAGAGCCTTTTGCACTCAACGACATCCAGCAATCGTTCCTGTCGGGACGCCAGTTGCTACCCGAGGCGGAACGGGTGGGGTGTCATATCTACCTGGAGTTCGACTGGCCGAACCTGGACCTGTACCGGCTCAATCAGGCGTGGAATCGCCTGGTGCTGCACCACGACGCACTGCGGCTCAGGCTGCTGGAAGATGGCCGTCAACAGGTCACGCCAGGGGCTGGCTATCGCTTCAAGACCCGTGATTTGCGCCGCAGTACTGCCGAGGAGCGCGAACGCACCCTGGCCGATCTTCGCGCCGCGATGTCGCTCAAGGTTTACCACGTCGGCCAGGACCGACTCTTTGAGGTCGCGGTGTCGCTGCTGGACCGGCAAGTCAGCCGGGTGCACCTGAGCATTGACGAGCTGATTGTCGATGCCACTTCGCTGGAGGTGCTGCTACAGCAGTGGCTGATGATCTATCAGGATCCGGCTGCCGGCTTGCCGGACCTGGGGGTGACGTTCCGCGACTATCAGCAGGCGCTGGAGGCGTTCAAGGACTCACCGCGCTACCGGCGCGACCTGCAGTACTGGCTCGACAAACTGGCGCGGGCCCCTGCGGGCCTGCTGCTGCCCAAGGCATCGCGCCCTGCGGGCCGCGAGCGTCGACGGCTGGCCTGGAGCCTGGAGCGCCACCGCTGGCAGCGACTCAAGGAGCAGGGCGCCGCCTTGCAGGTGTCCGGCACTGCGCTGCTGCTTGGCCTGTTCGGCTTGATCCTGCAGCAGGCCAATGCCGGTCAGGGGTTTTCCCTGATCTGCACCAGCTATGGCCGATTTCCCCTGCACCCGGGGATTGAGCGCCTGGTCGGGCCGTTGATCTCGACGCAGTTCTTTGCCTTTGCCGCTGCGGGGGATGCGAACCTCGCCGACTGGACGCAAGGGGTGCAGCGCCAATTGCTGGAGGACCTGGACCACGCCAGCGTCGGCGGCGTCGCCGCGCTGCGGGAAGTCCGCCGCCGTGGTGCCTCGTCAGTGCCTTTGTGCAGCGGCGAGGTGGTCTTCACCTCGATGCTCAACAACCCGCTGATCGACAGCGCGCCGAGCTTTGGCGATGCCCAGCACTACTGCGTGACCCAGACGCCGCAGGTCAATCTCGATCACCAGATGCGGGAGCAGGGCGGTGCACTGAACTTCAGCTGGGACGTGGCCATCGACTGCTATCCCGACGGCCTGATCGAGCAGCTGTTTGCCGACTATTGCCGGTTGCTGGTCAGCCTGGCGGACGCAGACGCCGACTGGCGAGGGGTGAGCGCCAGCGGATTGCCACCTGCGGCGCCTTTTCATCTGACGCCCGCTGCTGCGCCGGCACAGCCCTTTGCCTTGACCGATCAACAGCAGGCCTACGCCTTCAGCCGAGCGCTGCACCGGGGGCAGGGCAGCTCGCATCTCTACCTGGCGGTCAGCATCGAGGCCCTCGATGTTTCGCGGCTGGCCCGGGCCTGGCAACAGTTGGTGGCGCGGCATCCGATGCTGCGCACGCGGATTCTGCCCAATGGCACCCAGCAGACCCTGGAAACAGTGCCCGAGGTGCCACTGGAAACCCTGGAGCAGGGCGTTAGTTGTGCCCGGATCGCCGACGCGATGCTCGGCCGGGTGACGGCGCTGGGCGACTGGCCCCATGCCGAACTCAAGGTCAGCCGGCTGGATGAAGCCCATAGCCTGGTGCACCTGGGGGTGGACCTGCTGCTGGTCGACCTGCCCAGCCGGGACCTGTTGATCCGGCAACTGCTCGCTCTGTACCACGGCCAGTCACTGCCAGCGCTGACCCTGCATTTCGCCGACTACATCGAAGCGCTGGGGCAGTACCAGCGTTCGCCCGCAGCGCGGGACGCCGCGCTTTACTGGCAGGAAAAGTTCCGCCGGCTGCCCCAGGGGCCGCAAGTGCATGAGCGCCAGGACGGCCATGGCCCGTACCTGGAATACGAGTACCGCCTGGACAGTTGGCCAGCGCTGCGCGAGCGCCTGCAGCGAGCCGCCGTCTCGGCCGACGCCTTGCTGATCAGCGCCTATGCCTGGAGCCTGGCAAAACACGGCGCCACGCCAGGCTTTACCCTGGTGGCCCCGGGGTGGACGCGGCCACCGGTGCATCCGCAGATCGATACCCTGGTGGGCGACTTCACCACCTTGAGCTGGATCGATTTCGACAGCGAGCCCCTGACGCTCCTGGAGCAGGCCCGACGTTGCGATCGGATCTTCAGCGAAGACCAGCAACGCAGCGGCACCAGCGGCCTGCAGGCGCTGCGCAAGATGGCCACGGACAAGCAGCGACCACGCAAGCTGGATTTTCCGGTGGTGTTTACCCGGCTCAATCCGCAGGGAGCGCTGGACCTGCCGGCGGGCGCGAGGCTGGTCAAAGGCGCCAGCCGCACCCATGGCGTGGCGCTGGACAACCTCGGTATCGAGACCCGGGAGACCTTGTTGATCCACTGGGACCTTGCAGCCGATCGGCTGGCACCGGAACGGGTGGAGGCGATGTTTGGCGACTATTGCCGGTTACTGGAGAGGCTGGCGGTTGATGAGGGGGGGTGGGCGTGGACAGGCATTGATTCAGGTTCATGAGGCCCAGGCAGAGGGTGTGGCAGGGGGCGCAATGAGCTCGACCGGTTGCGGACCTGAAGGCCTGCGGGGCTGGGCGCGAGTCGGTGAGTTTCGGTGAAATGCGGATCGGTTGTCGGAGCCTGGCCGAGGTTCCGATCCTAAGGCACCTGCTGCAGCGGCGGCCGTTGTTGTCGCTCGAGCCTGTCCACCTCGCGCCATTCTTTGAGCAGGGCTTGCCTGCGCCGCGGGTAGCGCTCGGCCGTTACCTGCAATGCCGATATGCGATCCGTCCTGAAGTGACGGAACTCTTGCCGCAGTTCGCACCACCCGGCCAGCATTCGAGCACGGTCAAAATAGCCCAGGGCAACGGGCCAGATCGTTCTCTCTGAACGCGTTCCTTTCAGATCCAGGTAATGAATCAGTACCTTGTGCTCGACTCGAATGGCCCTTCGGATCTGCGACAGATCGATGGCCTCTGTTTGTGTCTGATCGCCTTTGCCCACCACCAGAGAGTTGGCGTCCAGCGCGGTGCGCAGGTCCTGGGGCAACACCGAGGCTATTTTTGCCAATGCGCCCTTTGCGGCGCTGCTCAGTTGCAGGTCGGCACGCTCGGACACCCAGCGAGAACCCAGGACCAGGGCCTCTATTTCCTCCTCGGTGAACATCAGCGGCGGGAGCATAAAGCCGGGGCGCAACACGTAACCGAGCCCAGGCTCTCCTTCGATGTTGGCTCCTTGCGCCTGCAGTGTTGCGATATCCCTGTACAGCGTACGAAGGCTGATCCCCAGTTCTTTGGCCAACTGACGGCCCGTCACCGGAAAACGATGGCTGCGCAGGGTCTGGATCAGAGCAAATAATCTTTCGGTGCGGGACATGGAGAGGCTTAGCTGGCGGCGTGATTTGCGCGAGATCCTGCCATTATCCGGCAGTGACTCAAAGCACTGTTTGCATCGCGCGGTGGGGGATGCTCAATGGCAGCGACCTTTCAGGAGCAACGTTCCTGGCCGGCTGATGAGCGCCGATCCAGGCACGGCATCACTGCTGCCATTTTCTGTCAGTGCGCAGAAAGACAATGGCAGCATTGATCACCCCAAAGGAGCTAGAACCATGCGTCTTCACTACCATCCAGCGTCGACCTGCAGCCGCCGAGTGCTGATGACCGCCCATGACCTCGAAATCGAGCTCGACCTGGTGCCGGTGGATCTGTTCAAAGGCGAGCAGAACGCTCCCGAGTTTCTGCAACTGAACCCGAATCATCGGGTTCCGGTTCTCGAACATGATGGATGGGTACTCTGGGAGTCTTGCGCCATCATGCAGTACCTGGCGGACCTGGTGCCTGGTCAGACCCTTTATCCCGGCGAACCCCGTGGCCGTGCAGACGTCAACCGCTGGCTGTTCTGGTGCGGGCAGTCCTTCATGCCGGGCATCGGCATTCTTAACTGGGAGAACTCGATCAAGTCCTTGGCTGGAATGGGGGCGCCCGATCCCGTTGAGGTCGCTCGCGCCGAGCAAGGGGTGACTGAGGCTGCAAACATTCTTGAGGCGCACCTCAGTCATCGCCAATGGATTTGCGACAGCGGTCTTTCGCTGGCCGACCTGGCGATAGCCGCACCGCTGGCTGATCAGCACCGGGCCAAGTTCCCGGTGACGCATCTGCCCAATCTCCAGCGCTGGTTCATGCAAGTCCAGGCGCTTGATGCCTGGAAGCAGACGGCAGCACAAGCCCTGTAAGCTCAAGGCGCCCGCTGGGCGCTTGAGGGCTGGCAGCCGATATCGGTGGCGTGGTGCGTTGCAACTCCATTGCCTGTCAGGCGGGATCCTTACCGAAGAAACCGGTTGTCTGGGCAAACTCGACGAATCGCCGGTTTGCCACGGACAGATATTCGTCCGCTCGCCAGCACAGACTGAAACTCATGACCTGTGCCGGTTTGAAAGGAACCCCCTGCAAGCCGGGTACGGAGTGTTGAATGGAGCGCAGCAGGGTAGAGGCGCCCATTCCATCCAGTGTTGCCTGGATGACCAGCGAGACGAAATTGCTCTGCAATGCTATTCGATAGCGGGTGCCGGCGGCTTCGCAGAAGGCATCGAACATATGGCGTTGCAGGAAGGTCTGGTCAAAAAGCACCATTTTTTCATCTTGCAGACGCGAGGCCTCGATAAAGGCCTCGCGCGCAAGTGGGTGGTCTTCGTTCATGCACATGACCATCTCGTCGGTGCCCAATACAACCGAGTCCCATCCGCTCGCCACTCGACGGGACTCCAGCAGGGCGACATCGATGTCACGGTTTTCCAGGCGTTGGCTGATGTCATCCGCACTGCCTTCGACCACCGTCATGACGATACCTGGATAACTTTTGCCAAAGGCGTTGAGTACCTGCGGAATGTAGTTGATCCCGTACATGGGAGGCACGCCGAGACGAATCTCGCCACGCTGCAAATGCGACAGATCCCGCAGCTCCTGGCGGGCCATGTCGAGTTCCAGCAAAGCAACTTCGACACGGGCGAGAAAGCTTTTGCCTTCAGCGGTGACGGTGATTTTTCGTGCTGCGCGGTTGAAAAGGGTAACGCCCAGTTCCTCTTCCAATCGAGTAACGGCCATGCTCAATGCCGGTTGGGCAATGTGCAGGCTCTGCGCGGCTTTGGTGAAACTGCCTTGCCGCACAACTTCTACGCAGCACATCAACGCTTTGAGATTCATGCCAGTCATGCTCGGATCGAAAGCCAAAGCATAACAATCAGTGATGAAAACAATCACAACATAATATTTTTCGTGATGAATGGGCCTGACTAATATGCCGGCGCTAACGGTGTTGTCGCCTTTTCGAGGCTCGCGCCCAGGCCGATGACTTGCCTCTTTCAAAACGGATTTTTACTCAATGCTCAAGTTCAACGCTCATCTCGGCTTCCAGTTCAACGATTTGCCCTTTCTCCAGCGGATCGAAGCGGCAGCGGCGGCCGGATTCAAGGCAGTGGAGTTTCCTTCACCCTATGCATTTGAAGCCAGTCAACTGGCCGCACATTTGACTCAATATTCCCTGCCCCTGATCCAGTTCGCGGCCCCGGCCGGAGTCACCAAGGGCTTGGCTGCGTTGCAAGGCAAGGAAGAAGAGTTTCGTGAGGGTCTGGCCTTGGCCGCCAGGTATGCAAAGGTCTTGGGCTGCTCGAAGGTGCACGTCATGTCCGGGATTACTGAACAGGTTTCGGCTGCGCCGCGTTTCATGAGCAACTTGGAATATGCCGTCGGCTATTTTCAGGATCAGGGGTTGCAGCCTCTGATCGAAGTGATAAGCCCAAGGGAAATCCCGGGGTACTACCTGTCGGATTTCGGCAAGGCGCTCCAGGTGCTGGAAGCCTTCCCGAGTGTGGGGCTGATTCTCGATCTGTACCATGCACAGCTTTTGACCGGCGACGCCGCAACTGTTCTGGATCAGTTTTATGAGCGAACGGTCCACGTACAGGTTGCAGACTGCCCAGGTCGCCATGAGCCGGGGACCGGCATGGTTGACTTTGCGCCATTGTTTGCCGCCCTGGAACACCGTGGATACGCGGGATGGATCGGATGTGAATACCGTCCTTCCAGCACGACTGCGGCAAGCTTGGGTTGGCTCAAGTTGCACAATGCCTAGCACTTGATGGTGGGTGGCTGGCCGTCGCGAACGACCGCACCGGCCAGCATCAGCCGAAGAACAAGCCCCTTGCTCTCACGCCAGATTGATAAAGATCACGACAAGCATGCCGATACTTCGACAGTACTTCAGGTCACGGCATGCTGTTTTTGGCGATGAGCAAGGAACACAAACGAATGTCTACTCGTGGGAATGTGCTCAAAGCATCGGACGTGACCCTTTGCGCCCTGGTGTGCCTGGCTGGGGTGGCCATCACGCTATTGGTGTTGATCCTGTTTGTCGGGGCAGAGCAGCGTACCGTCAGCGTTGCCTTTCAACTGGAGGTCGACGAAAGATTCAGTCGCCTGCAACGACGCTTTAATATTCAGGTCTTGAAACTGGACGTGGTGCGGCGTTTCTTTGTCAACGCCGACGATGTCACTGAAAAGGAGTTTCTGGGATTTGTCACGCCTCTGGTTGGCGAGGACGAAGCCTATAGCTGGGTGGCCAGGATTCCCGAGAAGGATCTGCAAGGGTTTCGTGCCAAGGCGCTGCTCAACGGCACCGGTGATTTTTCATATCATGAAATTGATCCCGTCAGCGGTGACAGAGTCCCGCTTAGCAGCCGGCCGGAGCACTGGATATTGCTCTATTTATTGAAGCGCGATGACGTGAAGGTCTTGCCCGGCATGGATATTCTGGCTCGCCCGGGTCGCCAGGCCTTGATGAACAAGGCCCGTGAAACAGGCGAAATCGTGGTGTCGGAACCCTTGAAAATGACCAATGGGCAATCGGGGGTTTTCTTTGTCGCACCGGTGTTCAAGACGCCGCCTGAGGTGCCATTGCACGATGCAGATTTGCAGGGCTTCGTTGTCTCCAGCGTGCGCTTGGCGTCCCTGATGGAACAGGGCATTCCATTACCCAGCCTGCAACGATTGAACGTGACGCTTTCATTGATCGACAACCAGCAGCAAGGGGAAGACATCTATCAGAGCCTGGCTCCCGCAGCCCCTTCGGCGCTGTACGCGCAGCGGCTGCTGAAAGTCGCCGACCAGGATTACCTGGTCCAGTTTCGACCCGGCGCTACATTTCTCGCCGCCAACAGCTACACCCTGTCCATCAGCCTGATTGTCGTGTTCGGAACAGGGTTGTCGCTGCTGTTGACCTTGATGGTGTACTTGCTGATTACCCAGCGCGCCCGCGCCCTGTCGCTGGTGGATGAACGCACGCAAGACCTGCGCGTGCTGAACATCACCGATCACCTGACCGGTGTCTATAACCGCCGATACTTCGAAGAGTTGATGGCGCGCCTGCTCGTCGAGGCGAACGTGCAACACCGCCCGCTGTCGCTGATCATGTTTGACGTTGATCACTTCAAGCACATCAACGACCGTTGGGGCCATCAATGTGGCGATAAGGTTCTGCAGGCCTTGTGCGCCCGAATAAGTTCGGCAACACGGCAAACCGATCTGCTGTGCAGAACAGGCGGAGAGGAGTTTGCGTTGATCTGCCCGGGTAGCGAGCTGAACCATACAAGGCTGCTGGCAGAAAAGCTTCGGGCGCTGATAAACACCCAGCCATTTGAGGATAGTGGCCGGGTGACTTGCAGCTTCGGCGTTGCCACATGGATTGCGTCAGAGTCGTTCGACGCCTTCATTCGGCGTGCCGATACCGCGATGTACCGTGCAAAAGCAATGGGCCGGGACCAAGTCCAGGCGGCCGACCGCTAGACGCTCGGCAGCCCGGGCGACCAGGATCAGGCACCAGAGGCCGCAGCGCCCCGGCAACCTAAAGCAGGGTGGCTTGACGACCAGGGTCGCTGCAGCGCAAGGCGATCAGCCTGCCGGTGGAGCAATATGATCGCCGGGTGGATGAGCCTGGATGAGGCCGTCACTCAGTGCGCCGCGCAAGGTCCGGGGTAACAGGCATCGGGTCGCCAGGTCATAGGGCGCGTGCTTGGGCAGAGCGTCGAGAGCGGTCATTCGGCAGGTTCTCAATGGCCTGCGGGTGCCGCTTCAAGGCCGTGCCGTCGGCATCGAACAGATGCAGGTTGTCGATTTCCAGCTGCAGTTCGACTCGATCACCTGCCTGCCATCCGGCGTTGACCTCGCAGCGACAGACCAGCGGCTCGTCCTGATCGGTTTCGAGGTGCACGTAGGTTTCGCTCCCCAGGTACTCGACCCCGGCCACGACAAGGCCGCCGGTTCCTTGCGCGGCCTTGAGCGACATGTGCTCCGGGCGAACCCCCAAGCTCAGGGGCGTGCCGGCCGTCAGGTTCGAGCTGTCGAAGGGCAGGGCGGTCATGCCCAGCACCGAGGTCTCCACCCGGCTGGTTTCGCCGGGGGCGTGCAGGCGCGCCGCCAGAAAGTTCATTCTGGGCGAGCCGAGAAAACCGCCGACGAAGCGGCTGGCCGGGCGTTCGTAGAGTTCGCGAGGCGAACCGACCTGCTCCACGTGACCGCCATTGAGCACGACAATCTTGTCGGCCAGGGTCATGGCCTCCACCTGATCGTGGGTGACGTAGATGATGGTCGAGCTGAGTCGAGCGTGCAGCCGGGCGATTTCGTTGCGCATCTGCACCCGCAAGGACGCGTCCAGGTTGGACAGCGGCTCATCGAACAACAAGATGTCCGGCTCCCGCGCCATGGCCCTGCCCATGGCCACACGCTGACGCTGCCCTCCGGAGAGTTCCTTTGGCTTGCGTTGCAGCAGTTTGTCCAACTGCAGGATTTGCGCCGTTTTCAGCACCCGCTCGCGCAGGCTGCTTTTATCCGTCTTGGCCAGCTTGAGACCGAAACCGATGTTGTCGTAGACGCTCATGTGCGGGTACAGCGCATAGGACTGAAACACCATGCCGACGCCGCGCTCGCGCGGCTCCAGGTCATTGACCCGTCGTCCATCAATCAACAGGTCGCCGGCGCAGATCGAATCCAGTCCTGCGATCAGTCGCAGCAGGGTCGACTTTCCGCAGCCCGAAGGGCCAACGAACACCACGAATTCACCCGCAGCGATCTCCAGGCTGACGTCGCGAAGAATCCGCGCGCCGCCCAATTGTTTATTCACCTTATCTAGCTTCAGTTTGATCACGATGCTGTTCCTTGTAGTTGTTGGGCATCAACCCTTTAAGGCGCCGGCGGTGAGACCGGAAACGATTCGGCGCTGGAAGATCAGCACCAGGATCACCAGGGGCACGGTGACCAGCACCGATGCCGCCATCAACAGCCCCCAAGGCAGCTCATGGGGACTCCCGCCGGAAATCAGGGCGATGGCGACCGGCACCGTGCGTTGCGTGTCGGTGAGGGTGAAGGTCAGGGCAAACAGGAACTCGTTCCACGCGGCGATGAAGGCCAACAAGCCAGTGGTGACCAGGGCAGGCCAGAGCAGCGGCAACAGCACGCGGGTCAGCGTGACCCAGGGTGAAGCGCCATCCATGATTGCCGCTTCTTCCAGTTCATGAGGCAGTTGCCCCATGAAGGTGGTCAGCACCCAGACCGTGAAGGGCAGGGTGAAAATGCTGTAGCTCAGGATCAGCGCCCAAGAGGTGTTGTACAGGCCCAGAGCGCGGATCACTTCGAACAGCCCCGACAGCACCGCGACCTGGGGAAACATCGACACGCCGAGCACCATCATCAAGACCGTGCCACGCCCCCGGAACTTCACCCTTCCCAAGGCATAGGCGGCCGTCACACTGAGGAACAGCGCCAGCGTCACCACGCACAGTGCGACCAGCAGCGAGTTGCCGATCGCCCGCAGGAATGAGGCTTGGTGGAGTACCGTCGCGTAATTGGAGAAGTCGGCAGTGCCGATCCAGTAGCTGACGTCGAACAGGGCGCTGGACGGCTTGAGCGACGTCACGATGGCGTAATAGAACGGGAAGACCGCATACAGCAGCACAATCCCGATCAGGCACCAGAATCCACAGCGCCACAGGGCTTTCTTGAGGAGGCGCGGGCTCATGCTCGAACCTCCATTTGACGGCGTCCGAGGTAGAGGTAAAGCATGGCGATCAGCGCAACGACCAGGAACAGCAGGGTCGAGGCTGCGCTGCCATAGCCGACATCCTGGAACTCCACCAGGTGTTGGCGGGCATAGACCGACATGCTCATGGTGCTGGACGAATTCGAGGTCAGCACATAGATGACGTCGAAGACCCGCAGGGAGTCGAGGAGGCGGAAGATCGTGGCCACCAGCAATGCCGGCATCAACAACGGCAGCGTGACGCGCCAGAACACTTTCAGCGGATGAATGCCATCGACCCTGGCGGCTTCGTAGCAATCGCTCGGCAACATCTGCAAGGCAGCCAGCATCAGCAGCGTGACAAAGGGCAGGGTCTTCCAGACGTCGACGATGATCACCGCCCACATCGACAGATCCGCGTCTGCCGTCCAGGCCAGAGGCGCGTCAATCAGGCCGACGCTCAGCATCATGTGGTTGATGATGCCGAACTGGTCATTGAGCATCCACGACCAGATCTTCGCCGAGACAATGGTGGGAATCGCCCACGGAATCAGAATCAGCGCACGCACCAGGGAGCGACCGGTGAACTGGATGTTCAGCAGCAACGCCAGCAACAGCCCCAGGACGACTTCCAGGCCCACCGAGACCAGGGTGAAATACAGCGTGTTGTGCACGGCGTTCCACCATTGTGGATCGACCAGGATCCCCGACCAGTGGGAACCGTCGTGGAACAGATAATTGCTCAAGCCGACAAAGGCGCCGCCACGGGTGTCCGCGAGGCTGGCGTCGGTCAGGCTGAACCAGAATGTGCGCAGTAGCGGCCAGGCGGCCACCAGGGCCAGGCACAGCAGCATGGGCGTCAGAAACAGCCATGCGGCGCGTACTCGGCGACGCTGCATGGGCGTTTCCCGGGTGAGCAGGCGCTCGTCACAGGAGGCATGGACAGTAGAGACAGACATGGTGATTTCCTTCCTTGGGGCTTACCAGTTCTGGCGTTTGATGCGCGTGAGTTCGCTTTCCAGTTCGGCCAGTGCCTGATCGACAGGCAACTCGCCCGCCAGCACGCCATGCACTCGGTCGAAGAACGCATTGGAGACCCGTGGATAGCGATCGGCGGTTATTGCGGCGGGGCGCATGACCCCATCGTTGAGAATGCTGTGCAGCTGGGCGTAGTAAGGCATGGCCGCGAGCAGCTCGGGGTCCTGATACAGGGACTCGATAACCGGGTTATAGGCGCCGATCAGGGCGCGGTGCTTTTGTTGCTGGGCGCTGGTCAGGTAGCTCACCAGCTCCGCGGCCAGTTGCGGATGGGCGCTGTAACGCGATACCGCCAGGCCCCACCCGCCGAGGGTGGATGCATGGTTACCGGTCTCGCCGCCGCGGGGCAGGGCAGCAACGCCAACCTGGTCTTTCACTGCACTGTCCTGGCTCTGCACCAGGGCCCAGACGTAAGGCCAGTTGCGCATGAACAGCGCATTTCCCGACTGGAATACGCCACGCCCTTCTTCCTCGGTGTAATTGAGCACGCCACGCGGGGAGATGTCTCCGACCCAGCTTTTCGCCAGGTTCAGGGCCGCTCTTGAGGCTGGACTGTTAACGACGATGTCGCCTTGTGGATTGACCAGGCCGCCTTGAGCTTGGCTGCTGATCCACTCCAGCGCATTGCAGGTCAGCCCCTCGTAGGCGCGACCCTGAAATATGTAACCCCACAGATTGGGATGACCAGCGCTGCGTTCGGCCTGTTGAACATCCCTGGCGGTCGCGGTCATTTCCTCCCACGTCTGGGGCACCGGCTTGTTGTACTTCTCGAGCAAGTCCTTGCGGTAATACAGCAGCCCCGAATCGGCGAACCACGGCATCGTCACCAGCCGTCCGTTGACCGTGGCGTTATCGACCTGTGCCTGGAAGTAGCCCTGGGTCGCGTTGGCAGGAAGCACCTCGCGCAGATCCAGCAGGTGTTTGGCCAGCATCCCCGGCCACACCATGTCGATTTGGATGATGTCGATGTCGGTGGACTGTGCACTGAGGATCTGTTGGTAGAACGACAACCGCTCGGTCGCCGAGTTAGGCGTGGAAACCACCTCGACGTGGTTGCCGGTCTGTTTCGACCACGCCTCGACGGCCTCTTTGCAAAGTTGCAACTCGGCCCCCACCGCGCCGCAGGAGATCGTCAGATCGGCTGCGCTGGAGACGGATGGAAGGCCGGCACAGAGGGTGAGTAACGCTGCTGGAAGGAGGGATTTCAGCTGTTTCATATAGGCCTCTTTATTTTTGTTTTTAGAGAAGTTAACGTTAACACGGCAAATGTAACAGCGTATTTTCGATAAGGCATCTTTTTTTGTGGGTTTGGACAGTTCACCACTCGCGAAAAAAGCGGCCTGTCGCAGGAACACGACAATAAAAATAAAACAGGGAAATCCACATGCAGAAAGCATCAAGATGGCTACTGGCAGGCGTGCTCAGCACCTCGGCGGCGGCCTCTCAGGCCGCGACTCTGGAAGAGCGCATGGCCGCGTTCGAGGCCCGTGCCAGCGCCGCGGAAAAACGCGCGGCGGCAGCCGAACAGCAAACCCAGGCACTCGCCAGGGAGTTGCAGCAGATCAAACTCGCCACCTCCGCCTCGCAGCCCGCTGCGTCCACCGCATCCCAGGCAAGCAATCCCGTGGTGGACACCCGACTGGCCAAACTCGAAGCCCGCCAGGAAAGCATGGAAAAACAGGCCAGCACTTCGAACCTCAGCAATGGCTTCAGCTTCAACGGCTATGCCCGTTCCGGATTGCTGATCGACGAGGGGCTGGGCGGTGGCCGTGGCGGCCCCTATACGACGCCGGCCGGCTCGGTGGGTGGGGCAGTGGGGCGACTCGGTAACGAGGACGACACCTACATGCGGATAGACCTGTCGAAAGAAATCTATGCGCAGAATGGCACCCGTTCCAAATTCACCGTTTCCATCGCCGACGGTGTGGAAAGCTCCAATGACTGGACCGCCGACGAAAGCAAACTCAACGTGCGCCAGGTATTCACCGCGCTCGACCATATCGCTGCGTTCAAGGGCAATTCCGTGTTCGAGAACGCCACCCTGTGGGCCGGCAAGCGATTTGATCGGGACAACTTCGATATTCACTGGCTGGACTCGGACGTCATCTACCTGGCCGGTACCGGCGGTGGAATCTACGATGTGCAGATGAACAAGAACTGGCGCTCGAATTACTCCTTGATTGGGCGTAGCTATGGGGACTTCAGCCAAGCAGGCCTTAACGCCGATGTGGCGAGCTACATCCTGACGTCCAACCAGTTCTTCGAGGATGGCCAGTGGCAATGGATGTTCAATGGCATCGGCGCGAAGAAAAACGATTTTGCTACCCGCACCAATAAAGCCGGTTTGACCCCCGCGGATTCCGGCCTGCACAGCATGCTGGCCAATCACCAGAAGAACTTCTTCGGCAGAGAAGGCTTCCTCAAAACGGCGCTGCTCTATGGGCAAGGCCTGGGCGCGGAGGTCAAGAACGTCGGCTCGGATGGCGAACTGATCGACGAGGCCCGGGCGCTGCGTCTTGCCCTTTACGGCGAGACCCCCATAGCGCCCGACTGGCGCATCGGGCCCAGCGTGCTGGCCGAACAGAGCACCGACAGATACGTCAAGGGCGACGACTACCGCTGGCTGACCCTGAACGTGCGCTTGGCCAACACAATCAACAGCAACTTCGAGATGGCCTACGAAATGAGCTGGCAAACCATGAGCCTCGATCCCAAGGGCTATCTCCAACGTAATGCGGTTGACGGCAATTTCTGGAAATTCACGGTCGCCCCGACCTTCAAACTTGACGTTGGAGACCTACTCACACGTCCCGAATTGCGAGTGTTCGCAAGCTACATGAGTTGGTCGTCCGATCTGGACAGATACAGCTCCTCGGACGCCTTCGGCAAGTCGGACTTCAACGCCGGAGGTGTATGGCAGTACGGCATACAGATGGAAACCTGGTTTTGATAGTTGAACGCGCCGGCAAACATGCCTTGCCGGCGCTGGATCGGAGCTCAGCCGAGCCGGCACGGCCTTACTGGGTGATGGTCATGCTGCTGGTGGCCTGGACCGAGCCGTAGCGGATGCGCGGATAAGTCGGATCGGCGTAGCTGAAATCCATCACCGTGCCGACGGAGCCGAAGTACAGGGCCTGGCAATTGAAGTTCACCGCCACCTGGCCGCCGTAAGGGGTGACCCCGATGGCGACCTGGGTCGGCCCGGTCCATTCGATCTTGCACCCCAGCGTGCCGCCTGCTGCGCCGGCGTTGTATCCGCGACAGTTCAAGGTGGCGTTGCCGTTGCTGGTACTGGGAAAGCCCGCCCATTTGGCGATGGCCAGGTTGGCCGAGCAGGACGTGTTGACGCTGCTGGCGCCCGGGGCGAGCTTGTAGACCCCGGACGGTGGCGCAAGCGTTGCCGTGACGGGCGTCAATGGCAGGGCGGCAAGGCTCGATGCCGCCTGGTTTTCCACCACGGTGGTGGGCGACGGCGGAAGCTTGCACACCACCACGGCGCCGACGTCGTCGGACTTGTTCAACTCACCCAGCGCCGTGATATCGGCGCCGCCCTTCGACTCGCAGAAGAGTTTGCGTAACTGGGCTTTTTCTTCGCTGTCCGATGTGGACGAGGCCTGGGCCAAAGGTGCAAGGGCCACGCCAATGACGCCAGCCATCAGCACGCTTGAAAGTTTCATGATCGATTCCTTATCGGGGTTATGACTGGCTGCACCCTATGAGCACCAGGCGGTTTTTTTCATGACAAAAGCTCGGGTGTTGCGCGCAAACAGGGCCGCGGGGGTTTTGTCCTTTCGGGACTTGACCTGATACCGCTATCTGCTGTTGAATGCGCGCCCTAAAGCCTCTGCAACCTTTTCTCCAAGTGGTGAAGCCAGTGCCCTACGCCAGCCAACACGCCTGATACCGACGACGGTCCATCCTGCCTGATGGCTGCCCGTGCCTATGCGCGGCGGCGCTTCATTGCCATGCCTGCCTGATCCTGTCGTTGGTTTTTCTCTGTTTTCGAGGACAAACCCATGCACATGGATATTCGTGCCACCGCGCACAACCTGGAACTGCTCAAATACCCCCGCACGCCCCATCTGCAAGGCTCGCGCCTGCAAGATGGCGACACTGACACTGGCCAGGTGCGCTATGCCGCTCTAGCCGGGCAGTGGCTGGTGGTGGAAGAAAAACTCGATGGCGCCAACGCCGGCATCAGCTTTAGCGCAAGCGGCGAGTTGCGCCTGCAATCTCGCGGTCACTACCTCACCGGCGGTGGGCGCGAGCGCCAGTTCAATCTGTTCAAGCAGTGGGCCGTGGCTCACGAACACTGGTTGCTGGAGCGCCTGGAAGATCGCTTCGTGCTGTATGGCGAATGGCTGCACAAGAAGCACTCGGTGTTCTACGACCGCTTGCCACATTATTTCTGCGAGTTCGATGTGTGGGACCGCGCCACTGGGCTGTTCCTCTCCACCGCGGCGCGCCGGTGCCTGCTCGAAGGAGGGCCGGTGCTGTCGGTGCCGGTGCTGTACGAAGGCCCGGCGCCGCGCCGACATGCCGAGCTGATGGCGCTGGTGGGCGATTCGCTGGCCAAGACCGAGCGCTGGCGCGAGGTGTTCGAGCAGGTGGTGCGCCGCGAAGGCCTCGACCTGGCCCGTGCCTGGCGCCAGTGCGACCGATCCAGCCGCATGGAAGGCCTTTATCTGAAGCTCGAGGACGAGCAGCAGACCCTCGGCCGACTCAAGTGGGTACGCCAGGACTTCGTCCAGGCCATCATCGATGCCGACCAGCACCATGCCAACCAACCCTTCATCCCCAATCAACTGGCCGACGGCGTCGACCTCTATGCCCCGCGCCTGTCCATGGACTGGCAGGGCCCACGCCACGGCTATTGAAGGAGCATCCCGATATGGATATTCGACAACTGCAACAACTGGTCCCCGAGCCGGGGCGCGATATGGACGCCGCCGCCTGCCTGGCGGCCATCCCCGCCCTGGCGCGCCTGGCCGATACACCGCAAGACCCGACCTACCACGCCGAGGGCGATGTGTGGATTCATACCCGTCTGGTGGTCGAAGCCTTGCTGGCGCAATCCGCCTACCAGCAGGCCAGCGCCGAGCAGCGCTTTGTGCTGTTCTTCGCTGCCCTGTTGCACGATATCGCCAAGCCCGACACCACGGTGATCGACCCGGATACCGGGCGTATCGGTCAGCCCGGTCATTCACGCCGGGGCGCGGTGGATGCGCGGCTGCTGTTGTGGCGCGCCGGTGTGCCGTTCGAGTTGCGCGAGCAGATCTGCCGCATCATCGCCGTGCACCAGGTGCCGTTCTTCGCCCTGCAGGGTGATCGCAGCGGCCGCAGCGCTGAGTTCCTGTTGCACAAACTGTCCTGGGAACTGCCGCTGTGGATGCTCTGTGCCGTGGCCGAGGCCGATATGCAGGGTCGCGACTACGCCGGCAAGGCCGATGTACTGGACGCCATCGAACTGTGGCGCGAACTGGCGCGGGAGGAGGGCTGCCTGCACGGGCCGCGGGCCTTTGTCGACGACTACACACGCATTCAGTACCTGCGTGGCGCCCGGGTACATCCCGACTACCCGCTGCACCCGCCGCAGGGCTCGTTGGTGGTGATGCTCTCGGGCCTGCCGGCCAGCGGCAAGGACACCTGGACCGCGCAACATTACCCGGAGCTGCCGGTGGTGTCGTTCGACGACGCGCGCCAGGCCCTGGGCCTGCGCCACGGACAGAACGAAGGCGCCGCTGCGCATTACGCCATCGACCGGGCCAAGGCCTTGTTGCGCGAGCACAAACCCTTTGTGTGGAACTCCACGCACCTGTCGGCGCAGATGCGCAACCGCACCCTGGACTTGCTCTACGGCTACGGCGCCGAGGTGGAAATTCTTTACCTGGAGCGGCCCGAGGACGAGATCATGCGGCGCAACCAGAAGCGCGACACCTCACTGCGCAACGAAGATATCCGCCGCATGTTGTTCAAGTGGGAAGTACCGCTGCCGACCGAGGCGCATCGGGTGGTTTATCAGGCGGTGGCGGGGTGAGTGGCACTTACGTTCCCAATATAAGTCCGTTCTTCATTAAAAGCTTTCAAAGTTCTATAGCAGAGCAAAAGAAAATAAGTTAATGACTTAACAAGTACGGATGGAGCCCCTCCTAAAAATGAAGCTTACAGATATCTACAATAAAATAATCAGCGAAGAACCGTACAACGACATGGATGTATTCTTCGAGAGCTATGAAAGCTTTGAAGAAATTCCACTTGTGTCAAGATACAGTCGCTTAAAGCTCTTGAAGGATGAGCTGGGCGGTAGCGGCGCTTCTAACTTTCTGACAGGGCTCGCTGTGTTTCTTTTGAATACTTTAAGATTGTTAGAAGTATCTAGAAGTGAAAGTGTGTTTTTTGCCGTGACCTTTACAGACTTTGCGGGATTGGAGGAGCAAGGAATTCTCATACCTAATGTATTTATTTATCCAAAGCCGGCCTCAGTCGGATTTTTGGAAAAAATACGAGAAAATGATGGAGGTCTTGAGTCATGGGAGTTGCAGGAAGTAAAAAGGTATTTTTCCAACTGTGGGGTAGAAACTGCTTTTGATTTTTATGAAAGTAGATTTCATGACGCCGTTTGCGCTGAGGAAATTGTAAGGGTTTTTGCTGTTCCCAGGACTTTTTGAGTGCAAAGAACTCGTCCCTCTAGAAGAACGACAGCAAGACGATGATCAACTCGCTGAACTGCGTCGTCTGCGAGCAGAACTCAAGCGCGTCACTGAAGACCGCCGCGTACTTGGTTGTCTGATCCGCAATCTGCACGCGCTAAAGACGATCAGCGATTACTGGGTTTGATCAAGCATTCCTGGCTGGAGAGCGGCGGCGTTTATGGCTATCGCAAAATCCATGACGATTTGCGCGAGGTCGGTGAGGATTGTGGTCATCATCGTGTGGCGATGGCGGTTTGGAGGCGTAAACCTAAGCAAGAGGTGATGATTCATTCCGACCTAGGCAGCTAATACAGCAGCTCCGATTGACGAAGATTTGATTGCCAGTAAGAGTCGCCGAGGCAACTACATCGAGATGTTCTACAACGTAAAACGTCGGCATGGCTTCAACAATCAGCTGTCGCCGGGGAAGTTTGAAAACGTTACGCAATGAGTTTGTAAGGTGTCTAGAGAATCCGGGGTGATTCACTTCTTCGTGGAAAAACACAGCTGCGATGATGACTGGCTTCAACAGAATAAGGGCTTTACGAGCCGGCAGGCACAGTAGGTTGCCTGGGCGATGTGTTCGAGCATGGACTCGCGTGCCTCCAAGCTGTACCAGGGTGGAAAGGTCGCCAAGCCTGTTGCTGATGACCTTCTGGCTCATTTCGAGTTTACGGCGGAGCAAGTCAGTCAGAAAACCGGGTTGGACATTGGCATCGTCCAGGCCGTGTTTGATGCCCTGACATTCACTGGTGACAACGCTGCGTTCCAGGAGCTTGGTGATTTCAACAGCGTGGCTGCCACACCTTTGCTGTCTACAGGTCGTGGGTCAGTGCTGCTCTTCATGCATTACGCGATCTACGAAGCGCTCTACGAGTCTCCGTTCTTTTGGATGAACGCTGACCCCCTTTACCGGCAACAGGCATCCGACAATAGGGGCGCATTTGTCGAACAGTTTGCTCACAGACGATTGGCGGCGGTCTTCGGCGCCGACAACGTCTTCACAAACGTCAATCTCATTAAAAAAGATGTCGTCGCAGAGGCAGACGTTTTGGTCATCTTCGGCGATCGAATGATCATCGTTCAGGCCAAGGCGAAGAAGCTCACCCTGGCCGCTCGTAAGGGCCACGACGGCCAACTCAAGATCGATTTCGCAGCTGCAATCCAAAAGGCGTCTGATCAAGCTTGGGAGTGCGCCACCGCCATCCTCTCCGGCACATGCCGCTTGGTCGATGACAAGGGTAGGGAGATTACTCCACCCCAGGCGATCAAGGAGGTCTACCCGTTCTGTGTCGTCTCTGATCACTACCCCGCGCTAGCGTTCCAAGTCAGCCAGTACCTCAAGTACCAGGCAACGGAGATCGTTCAACCTCCCTTGGTCATGGACGTCTTCCTGCTGGACGTCCTGACGGAAATGCTTGATACACAGCTGCGTTTGCTCAGTTATGTGCGGCTTCGGGCGAAGGCGGTCAAATCGGTGATGACGAGCCACGAATTGACGGCGCTGGCTTACCACCTGCATCAAAACCTCTGGCTAGACCCTGATCTCAGCATGATCTCGCTGCATGACTCCATCGCGGGTGACTTGGATGTCGCCATGACGGTCAGGCGAGAAGGGGTGCCTGGCAAGCGGATACCGCCTGGCATCCTGACGCACATGCAGGGAACGCTCTACGAGCGGTTGATCATGCAGATCGAGCGCCGTGCTGATGTCGGTGTGCTGGAGCTTGGCTTTGAGCTGTTGTCTATGAACGATCGGTCGTGCCGGAACATTCACGAAGGCCTGTCCGGCATCACGGCCCTGGCAGCGAAGGACGGCAAACGACATGATTTCACGCTGGTCGTTGACGAGGGCAAGACCGGCATCACGTTCCACTGCAATCCAAATCCCGATTCGTCAGCGATCCACGACCTGCAGTTGCACTGTGAGAAGCGTAAGTACGTTCAGAGGGCGAACATGTGGTTTGGAGTCTCGCTAAGCCCGGCGGGTGATATTCAGTTCGGCATGACCTACGATTCACCGTGGGTTCGCTCCGCCGCGCTGGATGAGCTGACCAAAGGCATGAAAAGTCCCATCCGGATGGAGGCCGTGATCAAAACCCTGGAGAGGGGCTTGCGAGTCGAAAAGTCCGGTCGCAACGATCCGTGCCTCTGCGGGAGCGGGAAGAAGTACAAGAAATGCTGCTTGTCTTGAATCCAAGGCCCTGGGGCACTTTGTGCCCCTTATGGCAGATTTCACTTGCGTGTCTTTCTCAACTCCCGAGCTCTGTCATTCCTTCTAAATTGCCCTCCTACGAAGGCTGTTTCTCGATCTAACAAAGGCGAGAAATTATCGAAGCGACGTCAACGGTTTTGGCTCCGCTTCCGACCCACAAAGTTTCGCCGTCTGGGCCTACAATGGGGGGCACTCTCTCTTTGAGCAGTGCATCTTTGGAGCCGGGTGGGCTAAGGGCCTGTAGCTTCACTTTAAAAGGTGGTAACAGGCCCGCTGTTAGGTTACGGATGGAGGAGAGGGCACGAGCCTCATCCTCAGCAGCAGTCTTGAAATCCTCTACCCCAAGCCGAATCGAGTTCACGGCGTTTTGTATCATCGTCATCCGTATCACCTTTATGAGCAAAATGCCGGTACGAGTGGACAGTTGAAAAGGCCATCGAAGCAGCTACTGCCTTGAGGCATAGGATCCATCGAGTGGCTTGTTACTGCTGACCTTGGTGATGGACTGCTCAAGCACTGTCGACGATGTGTTAAATGATCGGTCTTCCTTGTCTCCCGAGTTCACATTGTGAGCAATCATGGCGCCCTTCTGGCGCTCCGATAGCTCCTCCAGCTCTCTGATCCTTCTGTCCTTCTCGAGGTGCTTGGATTTTTCGGCAGCTGTCATCGACCTCTGCTCCTCAAGCGCTTCGGCTATTGCCGAATACTCACTCAGAAGCTCAGCATTCTCCTCGGTGGCTTTCTCGAGCCCCAGGTGGGCTTTCTTCAGCTTACGTTCTTGATCCGCCGATTTTTCCTCAAGCGATTCGAGCTGATCTTGCAGCGCTTTCAGATCAGCCTTGAGCTGTTTCAGCTTCTGATTTTTCCGCTTCTTTTCTACTGCGTGCTTGTTCGTTTCAGTCGTTTTCTGATCGGCTCGCTCCTGATCAATCAAAGCGTCGACTTGGTCGGGCGTCATTTCGATGAGCAAGCGACTGTTTTTTTTACCTGGTAGGACGACCCTGGTTAGGGCAAAAAAATGCGGCTCTAGCCAATCGAAATTCCATCCTTTCGGATACTTTTCTCCCGACTCAAACACCTGACGCAGGGTGCGTGAGATGGTTTCCCCAGTGTCTTTACTCATGGTTGTCTATGCCTTTTTAGTCATTGTCTGACAGTGGTTGGAGCAGGTACATCAGCGGCAGCTGTGGCGAAGAAGCTACGCAGACTGCCGCTGGGATTACTCTCCTTGGGGAATGGCCTGACTACCGAAGCTTCACCATTTATTGGCCAGGTAGGGCCGGAGGTCTTCCAGGGCCGGAGGAAGCTTCTTGTGACATACCATGCCGAGGTAAGTCGCTGCCCGGGTGGCCCCCACATACAGGAATCGCTGGAACAGAGTAGGCTTGGCTTCTACGAGCTCATCCAGCCCGATGAAGAACACTGCTTCGAACTCGAGCCCCTTGATATGTTGGACATCAAACACCCGGATATCTGATTGGTTACCCAGTGACTGCCCATCGACGCAGGGAGCTGCAATCAGACTCCTGCTCTCCAGTTTTTTAGTAAGCGCATCGGCGACGGGTTTCACCTGCGCCTCGGATGCGACCAGGACGGCAATCGTAGGCACCGGCTCATTTTTGGAGCGGATCTGATCTTCGATCTCGAAGATCCTCTCGGCGACCCAGGTCACGACGTCTTCACCGCGGAGGTTCTCGCCTAGCACAGGCGATACACCTTCGTGAGAGGAGTGTTCCGGCAGGCTGCCTACGGCTTGAGTGTCTCCATCCATGTGGTCAAGCAGTTTGGTGGCAAAGCTGTTCAACAGACGACTCTGCCGATACACCGTGTTGATTCGCTGTGGCTTGAGGCGTGGGGAAATCCACCCGAGCTGGTTGAGGTGCTTGAGGCCATTCCCTGTGATCCGTTGGTTGAAGTCTCCGCACGCGAAGAACGATTCAATGGACGGATCGGTAAGGCTCTCCATGCAAGCAAGCTGTAGGAGCGAGAAGTCCGTGGCTTCGTCCACTAGGACTTGCTGCAGGAACTGGCTTGAGATCCTGGCCAACTCGGTGAAGCGAGGTTCGTCGATATGCCGCTTCACAAAATCTTGGCGGATCAATTCGCGAGCGGATCGAAGCATGAGGAGAAGAATTGCGTCGAGCTCTGTCTCATCGATGTGGGAAGCGTGCTCTGGCCGCTGATAGCTATAGCGATCGAGCGTAACGCTGTCGCGGCGGAATGCTCTGTAGCTTGCTGGAACATCAAGGATGTAGCGTTTCCAGGCGTCCCTAAACCGCCGTAAGGCGTTCTGAAAGCACATCTCTCGTCCGAGCGTTTCAAGCCATTGATCTGAAGGGACTCGATCCCCGAGCCAGTCTCGTAGCTGAGCTGCGCGGCTTGCCTTACCTAAATTGCTATCGCGGTAACGAGTACGCGCATAGGCCTGGAGAAACTTTCGGTAAGCTTTAAATGCTTTGAGCTCTGCCGTGTGTGATGGGGTAGGAGAGCCTTCTTCAGCGCTATCATCATCAAATTCGGAACCGTCTTCGTCCTCATCATCATTCTGGCCGAGGCCATCGAGGAAAGTGGCCATTTCCGCAAATACAGACTTGTTGCGATTGTGAAGAAGGTTGCCTTGCTTCTGGATCAGGTCATCTGTGGTTGAGCGGCTAGCTTTAAGCATAGGATCAATCCGCGTCTCGAGATGGTTCCAGTCGGCATAGGCGCTCAGCAATCCTTCTGGTCGAAGTCCATCTGACATTGCAAATAGCTTGTGCACCACCGCATCTACCAGGTTCGGGGCCGAATCTCGTAGTAAAATTGCGCCTTCCTTCAGAGATGCGAGGAGGCGGCTTTGGTGAAGAGCTTTGAAATCAGCAAACCACTGGCGCGGATCATCGTTGATGTCCACCGGGGCGAATTGGCAATCCTCCTTGAGAATGCATGTGCCTCCGTTGCCCGTCTTCAGGATTCCAAATGTCGACCTTGCCAGTTCATGTCGGCGCTTACTCCAGGTCTTGATGTGCTCATCCGAAGCCGGCACATTCTCTCGATTGAAGGCCTCTTTGACGTAATGCTTTAAAAGGTCTGACGGCGTGAACATCATCCAGCGTGAGCGCTTAGATTGTGGGCCCAGCAGAAGGCGTTCTTCCTGGCTAAGCGCTTCCCAGTCCAGCTTCTGGCCAAGACGTTTGATCAAGGTTGTTGTTTTTCCTGTGCCAGGTGGGCCAAGGATGATGAGCTGGTGGTCTACAGAAAGGCGGAAGATTTCGTCCTGGAATTTGTCGAGGATCGCTTGGTCTCGAAGGGCCATAGCGTTTCGGATCTCGTGACGTACACCTTCCCGGACCTTCTCGGTTTCAGAACTGCCGGCGAGCATTGCAAAAAAAGAACCGCTTTCGTCGTCCGGCTGAATTACCTTGCGAAGAGAGGGGATCGTCTGAGGTGCTGAGCGTTCTTGCTGCCAAATGCTATCGATTGAGTCCCAGAGCTCAGCGCTTTTCTGAGGCTTTAACTCGAGTTTATCCAAGACGCGGTAGCTGACTTTTTTGCCCGCTATCTCTAAATCAACGTCATCACCTGCGCCGTGGGCAGCCAAGCGACCGAAAGGAGAGCGGTAACCTGCTAGCTTGCCGTGATTGAGGATGAATCCTCCAGTCGTGCGACAGATGTAGTACGTCTCAACCTGGCCTTTCTCATTCTCCACCACTATCCGCGACACAGCCGGCTCTCGAACGAGGCTTATCAGTGACTTGGTCACGTCATCCGAGATGGAAGCAATCTGCTCGACGGCCGCCGCGCCAGTGAAGGTATTGACGACGGCCAAAGCCTCCGAGGCTTCGCGACTTCCGGTGGCGAGCTGCTTGGAAGCAATTTGTTCAATTTGTTGGAACGAATCTAACGCGTCATTGGCAATTTTCTCGGCATCGCTGGAACTCATTGAAGCTCTCCCTGTTTCGAACGGTCGTGGCCTGAGCGTAAGGCGGCGAGTGAGCAGCTTCCTTGGCTCAAGATGACAATGTCTGTCGGCTGATCCAAATCCTAAATCTTGGCAGCGGGAGTTGCTAGCGAATTGCCATGAGTGAGTTCGATTTAACGTGAACCGGCATCCAACCATACTCGCGGTCGGTCGACGACATGCTTCTGGAGCGCGTGGTGCTTCTAGAGCTAAGCATCACGTCCTCAAATGACACCTGGTTGGTCACGTGGCCTACAGGGCCGGTGAGCCAACTAAGCCAGCAAGCAGACATTCGAGACGCGCAATCGAAGTTGATATGCACCTGAGCATAGGTGGAGGTAGCTCGCTCTTGATCAACCCCTGCATACTGGGTTGGGTTCGCTGAACGCCATTTGTATCCAAGGCTGCAGTTTGATAGAGCGTCGCGCGAGCAGAGATGACATCACCACTCTCCATTTGCTGCAGCAGTTGGACGTAGATATCTGGGCGGATCTGCGCTGATGCAGAGATCGCACCGGCACCGCCAAGGGCAAAGTTTGTGAAGAGGCCTCTCACACCATCAGCGAGCAGTTTATAGGCTAAGCATTGAAGGGCGTCGATATCGATCTGCTCGTCCGGGATAACTACCCAGGCGAGCCCAGTTCGTATGCAACTACCAGCTAGCCAAGTTCTGTGATCCAAAGTATTTCTCGGGCATCATTACAATCCTTGACCCTCAGGCCGGCCAGCGCACTCGTACAGCCCAAGCGCCGCAGAAGTCTTCGAGAAGGGCTCGCAGCGTGAAGACCTACAAAAATCCCCATAACGGTGAGGTAGTCGAGACTAAAGGAGGAAGTCACAAGCTCCTTAAGCAATGGAAGACTGAGTATAATGCTGAGGAGATCGAGTCCTGGGTGGCCTAGACAGGCTCGGTGGGCTTCGGATAGTGCGGGGCATCGCTACGATGCCCCAGGTGGTGGCAGATCTGCTAGGTCACTTGTGCAGTGCTCAGTGAGTTATTTGCAGTCCTGTTCGAACTCTTCGAGCATGTCAGCCCTGATCAGCGCTTCCGGATCTTCGGCATGAACGGCATCGACCCTGCTTTGGACGCATGCATCAGTGTTATTGCTTGGCGCTGATGCCACTACATGAGCAGTGCTGGGCACTACCTGCGCAGGTTGAATGGCCTGACCAACCGCGGGGATGTCAACTATGGTCACGTGATCAATTGCGTAACCACCACCACCGGAACGGCTAGGTGTCTCGAAGTCTGGTATCTCATCTACTGGACTCCCCCAGCCCCAATTGCGATCTATCAAGGCCATCTTCCCTGGGTACTGACTGCGGCGATCAGTTGGCAGGTTGACCACCGTGCTGACGATCTGACCAGCGTTCCAAACCAATACGGCTTCAAGATCACCATTTCGGTCGTAAATTCGCTCCTGGCCATGCTTTACGACGGCATCTTGATGAGCCTGACCTCCTCGAGCTACACCTTGATACCTGCCAACCTCTTTATCGCCGACCCATGTGTACGCAGTCGCACTGACCAGTCGCCCTTTATTCCATTGCAGCTCCCGAAGCAGGTGGCCTTCGTCGTCCCAATATTGCTCTGGGCCGTCATTGCTGAGGTCGCTGGCGATGTACTCATTTACGTCTTCCTTGATCGCCAAGCGGCTAACATGGTGGACGTGCTGACCACCGTAACTGTACTCATCTACGGTGCGGGCACGCAGTTTTCCATGCTCGAATTCGCTCAACTCCGTTACATTGCCGCGGGCGTCAAAACGCTTCTGAGTGCCATGGAGATCGCCGCCCATGTAGTTCTCTTCACGGGAGACGTAGAAGCGGTTGCCATCGAGACCGAACGACTTCTGGGGGCCATTGTATTTACCGGCTAGGTAGGTTCGATGATCGGTACCACGATTGTCGAATCCTGTTTGCTTGCCGTTTTCCCACTCGAGGTCAGCGATGAGCTCATTTCCCTGGCCATCCCAGGCACGCTCCCTACCTTCCTTTCGACCGGAAACGTAGTGAACCTCTAAAATTCGCTCCCCGCTCTCAGGGTTGAACTGCTCCTGCAGTCCATCTTGCTGACCCTGTTTCCAATTCCCTTCAGCAGTCTTCTTCCCGGTTTTAGCATCGAATTTTTCTTCTTCGCCGTCTCGTTTCCCGGCTTTAAAGTGACCTACACCTAACAATTGACCAGAATTGTCTGAACAGCGCATCTCACCATCAGGCAGTCCCTTCTTGAAGTCGACCTCGCAGGAGCCCACGCTGAAAAGCCCCAGAACCGACATGGGGTAATTAACTACGCGCCCTGTAAAAGGATCATTCGCATGGATTTTGTAAAGCAGCCCTTGGATTTCTTGGGTCTGGCGTTTGTCGATTTCCTCTGTGAAGCAACCGGAAAGGCTGAGAGAGGCGACGGCGATCGCACTTAGTGCGAAATAGCGGCGAGCAATGATAGACACCAGAATCTCCTTATCCCCGTACCGGCCCATGCCGATCTGAAAGGAATACATTGTAGGGAAGGCGCGAGATGATTCCAATGTGCCATCCCGCGTCGCTCAACGTTTTCCCGGCAAGGCAGGGTGATGCCGTTGCTAAAGAGGCTGGCGTTACGAAGCTGGCTCATGCTGGACGCTTGCGTATCGAGAAGGCTATCCGTCACTGCCGAGAAGCGTAGGGGCGGAGAGAAGCTTGAAGGGCTTGATCAGTCAAGCCCTTCGTTCCTCAACGGGCGACGAGCCTCGTTGATTAGGCTGATGTTCCAGGCTAGAAGGAATATCACAGACCTCCTGATTCCCCAGAGAACTCCGGATACGCATGATCGACACAGATGGCCATACCGAGCAGGGCGGGTTGAGAGCATCTTGCCCAGATGCATTCCTTATCGCATTCACCGCCATGAAACCTGACGAAAAAACCTCGCCGTAAGGGCAGGTCGTTGAAGGATGACCATTGCTCAGGCGCGGCTACTTTGATAGCGAGATCGCTTCGGCCGTCGACATCGATTTGCCAACTGGTCTGGCACTGATCGCAACGGTAAAGGTGCACTAGAGAACGCTCTTCCAGGAATGTGAAGCCTCTACGAAAATCCTGTTCAGACTCGCCATAGCTGACGCAATCTTCTAGTTCTGGACAACGACACTGCATAGGTCATTACTCCTAAAGCATGCAATCCAGGGGCTGACGTATACAACCCGCTCAAGACCATGCTCACCAATAATGGGGGCGTTCACTCCAAGAACGCGAGTTCAGTTTGCATTGAGTTACGTTCCCTACCGCTGCCAGCTCTCTTGAACTGTGGTCTTCTGCGGCAGAGCATTTCTGGAGTGATCAGAAAGCCTGGCAGACCATCATCTTGCTGCAGCTCCGCGATCTCGATCTTTAGCTTACTCAGCAGCTCTGACGGAGGTCTGTCGGTATCTTCGCTAAGGGTCAGCATGAGCAGGGTAAGGGGACTGAGATCTAGGCGCCGACTAATCTGATCGAGCTTGTCCAGTGTGCAGCCGTTCTTTTCGCCATCCGGAGGGTACAAGAGGCTCGATCGTGTCTTCTCAACCACAGGGAGGTTTGAATCCAACAAACCAATCTTTCTGACCACGGCAGACCAGGAGGAATGACCGTATCGGCATGTGCATAGGCGGCGAGTCTCTTCGAGACACCGTTACCCTTCGAGCAAGAAGCATCGGATTGAGCTGAGCCGCATTTGAAGCTTTTTAAGCATGTTACCTATCCCGACGGTTCATTTCATTAGGCCTGGGCGCCGTGCGCGATTGGATGTTGAGCTAGATGACGGCGCGTCGATGGGGGAGGCGAAGTGGGATAGCTGGACTGCTTGATAGCATTTTGCTAGCGTGCTGTTCCTTCTTTTGCTCGGTAAATATTGAGCGCACTGCTGATGAGCAAATCATGCGAGCAATACTGAGGCACAGGACTGGGATTGGCACTTTTTACATTGCCCAGGCAGCAAACGGCACATTTCACCCTGTCTTCGATCAGGTGAGTTTGGGCAGTTACCGACGAATCGCTCATGCCATTGATGACTTGGTAAATGACGCAACCGATTCCGTGCTTCATCCCGTCACATTTGAGCTGCTAGACACATCTTTGTTGGACCTTCCGGATGGTCCTGCTGTGTGGGAACGACTGTAGCGACAGAGCAGTCGAGCTCTGTTGATATTGGAAACTCAATGGCACGGTTTGGCTGCAAAACATTGGTCAGCGTCAAACCCTGCACGACCAATCATGCGTGATATTTCGTAAAAATCAGAGTGACATATGGCGAATATGAAAAAAGTGGCGTTGTACGCGGGGATCGTTGGCGCACTGGCATCAGTTGGGGCGTTGCTCTTGCCGACGAGTGCTTCCTCACAGAGTACTACTGGCGCCAATAGTCCTGCGATCTCTGGCAACGGGAACAGCGTAAATTACGTTTCAGGATTTCCGGATCTGAAAACCATTCAGGCGCAGCGCCCAAACATCAGTGACGAGCAATACGACGCGATCAAGACAGGAATGTCGTATCAACAGGTTTTGGACATTGTGAAGATTCCAGGGCGCGAGTCGTCCAGTAACGGCAATGTCCTCGTTTATACCTGGGGCAACGAGCTATACATCTACATGATGGTCACGCTGATTGATGGGAAGGTTCACTCAAAGCACCGCTGACATAATCAATGGTGCCGTCACTGCTGGGCATGTCACTTGCGGCAACGGTAGTACTTATCGCCCGTCTACCTGTGTGCAACTACAGTCAGTCGTGATTTATTTCATCGCTCTCCAGAGACCAATTCCAGTGAATCTGTTCAGCTCATTGAGCAGGGAGCATCAGAACGGCATCCCTTCGGTTGATTGAACGAGCAGCCATCTACCTGACGGAGTCCGACGGTAGTCGAGAGCAGGTCAATCGGGCTTTTTCCCGAGAATACAGATTTCGGTTTGGACAGCCAGCGCATAGCCTTTTCAGTGTTGCCCAAAAAAAACTCGGCTAACGCAATGGCGTGTGCCAGCCGGAACAGATGATCACTTTGACTGGCGGTTAGTCGCTCGCCACTGGCCTGCTTCATTTTGAGCGATTGGAGGGGAACGATCGCCTCCAAAGTACCAGGTGCAATGAGCCCTAGATGGCCCACTGCCGTCAGAGCGCTTACTTCAAATCCGGCATCGATAATTTCGTGAATTTGCAGAGCAGTTGCATCGGTGGGGATCCCGAGCAATACATTCATGCGGCTTCGATAGCTCTCATCGGCTTGAGCGCGCAAGACGTCAGTGCCTTTGGGGTATTCAGGCTCAAGAGCACGGATCGGTGTCAGAGTGATCGTATCTCCGGCGATGTTGAGTGCCAAATCGTCCCCGATTCCCAGGCCCAATTCCTGCAACAGAACCGCAGGTAACTCGACGATGACATCGCCGCTGCCATCATTGGTTGCCAGTGGTTGAACAAACCAGCGTCCGTCATTCTCCATGTCATCCACCCGATAGGCCGTCAGCGAGAGAGGGTTCCATATGCTCGCGTGTGCAACGGCTTCTGTCATGGAATAAACGAGTCACGGCATGGTGCCAAGCATTAAATTGCGATAAGCGGTCCATTCACTTGTAGGCAGAAGCGGTGATTTGACCTGGCAATCGGGCCCCCTCATCGTAATAGGGGCACTGGGCGTGGCCAATTCAATTCCGACACAAGAAATCAGACATGTCAGCCCCCCACTCTTAGCTGAAAACTAAGTGACAAATACAATTACAGGAGCAAAGCGTGAATCACTTTAGCGAGGTTACCCGGCTGTTTTCGATGGAAGGGGCGACCCATCTCTACTCAAGCCCTCCCACTATGTTGACGCCGGCAGATATTTATCATGTGAAGGACAATCCAGCCCATAGGACGGCGCTCGCCGGCTGTAATATTTACTTAATAGTCAGACGCCAACGCATTTATCTAAATCCTGAAATCCTGTCTCGAAATGGACGGGTGGTTTCGGGCGAGTTTTTGGTACTGCGTGAACACGGGATGACGCGAGTGCCCTTCACTTATGAGATTTGCCTTCCCACAATTGCGAGTGGTCTGGAAATTTTAGATATCACCTTGGCGCCAAACGGATCGGCGATGGTCGTGAACACTTCAGAAGGAGGGCAAATGATCGCCGTAAACGTCATTGTTGCAGGTGCCCAGAGTGAATTGATGCCTGAGGACACAGACATGGAAGTACTCTATGTTGGCCAGAGCATTGGGCAAGCGAATTCACTTACGGCGCTGGATAGATTGCTGTCCCACACCAAGTTTCAGCAAATTCTTGCCGAAAACTCGACTCATTCTCCGGAGCGGGAGATATTGCTTTTGCTCTGTCGGTTCGAGCACGGGAGGACAATCATCAGTAATGGCGGCGACTTCAATGTGGAAGCTCAGGCCACTGATGCGCAAGATTCTGCCCATTTCGATCGTCTTAGAGAGGTCCGATTGAAGCGACATGAGGTGGTGTCCTTGGCGGAGGCGGCATTAATCAATTACTTCAAGCCGTACTACAACACCTTGTTGAAAAAAACGAATTTCGCTGCGAGCGAAAAGCTCAAAGTATTGAAACAATTGATGAAGAAAGGCATCACCGGATTGGTTGTGGAAATTTGCTCGGCGAACTTGCGGTCTCGTTTGGGCACGCGAGATGCGATACCCATTGAATTGGAAGATTGGTTTTCAGAAGAGGTGATCCAGGGGCAGAACATCGAGGAGCTGGAGATTAAGCAGCAATGGCAGGAGGAGTTGAAGGTTATCGGACATTCGCATTGGGCCAGATTTGCGCTGACCACTAACCACGAGCGCAACACCTTTCTGCACGGTACGAAGTTCATGGGGCAGACTGAAAAAGCATGGACTTGGTAAGAACCGGTCGCAGCTCATGATGCGGTTGATGCACCGCCAGTGCGGGTGCGTTTGCTCGAGCCGGCCATTAAACCAGCGGGCTCACGTTCACTTTCTAACAAGGGTAAGCGATCAAGAAAGCGAGACGACGACCGATGGGAGCGTCCCTCCAAAATAAGTCTGGCCTCTACCTCGAATGCTTCTTTCATTTGCCACTTGACGGCCTTGGCTTTGCGTCTGCCTTTCATGAACAACCTCACAGTTGATTGACTTGAGAGGAGGGGCTGAATCGATTCGAAACGCAGCTACCTACGAGCAGCAAGTCGAATCAATACGCCTAGACGAAAACTCGGCTACCAATGCACGCAGCGTTTCGTTTGGACTAGGCACGCATCATTGCAGAGTGCTTTGTGAGAGGAGAACCTCAATAGTGGTGCTGCTCGGATCAACACCGATTAACTCGCCTTGCGAGATTTGCAGGTGACGAGCCAAAAAAACATGTGGAAAGGATGACCCATACGCCATGAAGCTTCAGTCACTTCGCCTATCGAACTTTCAGTCCTTCGGGTTAACTCCAACCGAGTTAACGTTCGAAAACATCACGTACCTGATCGGCCCCAATGGTTCGGGTAAGACCGCGGCCCTTCAGGCCTTATGCAGGCTCTTTGCTTTTGACCCCTCAATGAGAAGGATTCAGCGATCCGATTTTCACGTGTCGCATACCGAGCTGGAGGTACCTGCTGAGCGGGTGCTGTGGATTGAGGCGGACTTCATTTTCCCCGAGCTTGCCACGGATGACGACAGCACCACTGTCGCTCCTCACTTCGGCCACATGCGTCTGGATGAGCCGAACGGTATCCCCCGCGTCCGCTATCGACTCCGCGCGACCATGGGCATCGATGGCGATATTGATGAAAGCCTGGTGTACGTACTCGATGTGGATGCAGATGGAGCACCGCTCAACACTGCCCAAGTCGCTCGCTCGGAGCGCAATCACATTCACGTGCACTATCTGCCAGCGAGGCGCGATCCTGCTGACCACATTGCTTACAGTGCCAATGCGCTGCTTGGGCGGATTGTGCGATCGGTACAATGGGACAAGGAGCGTGTCGCGATTCGGGAATTGACTACCCAGATCAGTGAAAGCCTTTCCGCCAATCCATGCATCGACGCCTTCAGCACCAGCTTGGCCTCCGCATGGGGTGCCCTGCATAAAGGCAGTTTTTTTACCGATCCCAGAATCACCTTCATCGCATCTGAAATCGAGTCTCTACTACGTCATCTTTCCGTATCGTTCACTCCAGGGCACGAAGACAATTTTGTAGATTTCGCACGATTGAGTGATGGGCAGAAGTCGATGCTCTACCTGTCTCTCGTCTTGTCCTCTCAGGCTATCGGTAGAGCCGTGATGTCCGGAGAGAACAAATCCTTCGATCTGGATCGACTGCGGCCGCCTGTGTTTACCCTCATCGCGGTGGAGGAGCCTGAAAACAGCTTGTCTCCTCACTACCTGGGCCGCATCGTCAATGCGCTAGATGCGATGGCCGCGCACCCCGACGCTCAAGCGTTGATAGCAACCCATGCTCCTTCGATGCTGCGACGGGTGGAGCCCGAGCACATTCGTTATTTGCGACTGACGCAGGATCGGCAAACACGAATCGCACAGATCGTTTTGCCGGCTGAAGCGGACATCGCTCATAAATATGTGCGCGAAGCGGTCCAGGCATTCCCCGAGGTTTATTTTTCTCGGCTGGTGGTGCTCGGCGAAGGAGACAGCGAGGAGATTGTTTTGCCGAGGCTGTTGCGGGCCAAGGGTATACCCGTCGACGAATCGGCGATCACCATCGCTCCTCTGGGTGGAAGGCATGTGAATCATTTTTGGCGCCTTCTGGCCGGCCTTCGGATTCCCTATGTGACCCTGCTTGATTTGGATGTGGCCCGCTACGCGGCTGGCTGGGGACGGATCAAGTACGTCAATGATCAGCTCGAGCAACATGAGCCGGAGAAGGCACTCACTACAACGGTCACCACCCCCAAATGGAATGAGGACACGCTGTTAGTCAGAAGGGATCATTTTTTTTGGCTGGATGGCGTTAATCGCAATCTATTCGAAGTACTGCAGGAGCGGGGCGTGTTTTTCGCTTACCCCATGGATCTGGATTTCGCGATGTTATTGTCTTATCCAGACGCGTATGGCGTGGTTAAAACGGCTCCTACAATCGACATCGTCAAGGCTGTACTCGGGAAAAGCCATCACAACGCGTCCCAGTACACTCCAGATGAGCTTTTGCTGTTCGATACCTACCATCAGAGCTTTAAGCTGGGCAGTAAGCCGGCATCGCACCTGGAGGCACTGGCGACCTTGACCGATCAACAATTGCTGGATGCCATGCCGAAGTCATTGAGTGATTTATCGGACGCGCTCATTGCCATGCTGCAGGAGCTTCCAGAATGATTGAAGCTCTGGCGTGGCGCCCGGCTGATAACCTGACCCTTGAACCCAATGCGCTGCGCGCTGCGAAAGAGCAGCAAGATTGCCTGGCCCTGACAGCGGGGCCTGGGGCAGGCAAAACCGAAATGCTGGCGCAGCGTGCGGACTTTTTGTTGCGCACAGGTACTTGTCGATACCCCAAGCGAATACTGGCAATCTCCTTCAAGGTTGACGCTAGCAAAAACCTAAAGGAACGAGTGCAGCGTCGCTGCGGTAGCGAGCTTTCATCTCGGTTCGATAGCTATACCTTTCATGCGTTCGCCAAGCGCATCATCGACAAATTTCGCCCCGTGCTCTCAGGGGAAGACGCGTTGGACCCTGGTTACCAAATCGGCGATCGCAGGATTAGCCGTAAGCAAATCGAGTTTCGCGACTTGGTACCGTTTGCGATTCAAATACTCACCCAGTCTGCTGTAGCTAGAAACGCAATACGTCAGTCCTACAGCGACGTTTTTCTGGATGAGTTTCAGGACTGTACGGATCAGCAATACGACTTGATCAAGACGGCATTCCTTGACACCTCTATTCGTCTAACAGCCGTGGGTGACACGAAGCAAAAAATCATGGGATGGGCCGGTGCACTAGACGGGATTTTCCTGAAGTTCGCTCAGGATTTCGATGCGGTACCGCTCAATATGTACCGCAACTTTCGCTCCAAGCCTCGTCTGCTGCGCATGCAGAACGACATCATCCGCGTACTCGATCCACAATCGGTAATGGCTGATGATCAGGTGGAAGGTAACCAAGGGGAGGTTCTAGCGTTTCGCTATAGCGACAGCCACGCAGAGGCGGAGCATCTAGCGAACCTGGTCGCTGAATGGGTCAATAACGACGGCGTTCCGCTTTCTGAGATTGCTATCCTCGTGTCCAAGCAGCTGGATCTATACGCAGGCGAGTTGATGACTGCGCTCGAAGCCCGCGGCATCCCCTACCGAAACGAGCAGCAGATGCAGGATATTACTGTTGAACCGGCAGCGCGTCTGGTAGTGGATTTTCTGTCATCAGTTTACGGAAACCGCGAACCCAAAGCCTGGATGAGGCTGATGAGCCAACTGATCCCCTACGCTGACGAGGACATCCAGGCAAATGCACGTCAGGATCTAGGCCGTTTCATCACGTCTCAGCGCAAGAGCATCGCAATCTCTGAGTTGCTCAGTGAAAGGTATGACGGGTGGTGGGACACAGCAGTAGCTTTCCTCAGGCACGTAGGTACCGAAGCGCTGGCATCCTTGTCTCCCGACTACGAGTCCCACGAGCGTCTACTTCAGGTTTTGCGAGACACGAAGGCGCGCATTGAGGAATTATTGAAGCTTGAGCCTGATCTTCCGAAAGCACTCCTCCGATTTTCAGATGATCAGGCTGTGAGGATTCTGACCATCCACAAGAGCAAGGGGCTGGAGTTCGACTCGGTCATCATTCTCGCCGTAGACAACGAAATTTTCTTCGGCGACCAAGATGCTAATCGATGTGCGTTTTTTGTGGGTGTATCACGTGCAAAGCGGCGTTTGGCACTCACCTTTGCAGACACTCGGTCAAGGCCGCAAGGTCATACTGGACGGTGGAGCCTTCAACGCACGATGCAGGAAGAATACTTTTCATACGCAGTACCTCACTTGAATGCTTAAGCCTCTGGTGAGGTAATCCTGCAACTCTCATCGACTCTCGTATCTGTCATGCGGTCCTGGCTCGTATCTGCCAACCAGGACTGTCGGACTATCAAGCCGCTGCCACCCTTCAGCGTAACGTTACATGGGTATGCCCGAACCTTCATGAGCCTGAAAAGCATAGCCTTCTGTGATCTGCATCAGCATTAACTCAACCTGGTTCTATAAAATCCCCACCCCAAACGCTCCCATTGATCTAGGTCATGTGTGGTGACAAATAATTTCCCAGTGGGTGTTGTCTGCGAAGCCGCAAAATACGTGGCATCTGTACGTAACTAGTCGCGGAGTACCGTAGTTCGCCATTTACATCTATTGCCATATGTCACAGTGGTGGAGCGGCCCAAGGCGATCACTGACGAGCGGAGGGAAGAGGGTCGAGAAAGCGAAACTGAAAGTTCGTTTCTTAAATATTTTGTCAATCAGGTTCAGAATGACATCCCCTCCATTGCTTAAGCGAGAAGCTCCTCTACCTGACGTGATCCGACGGTTGTCGAGAGCATCTCAAAGGGGCTTTTGCCCGAGAAACTGGACTTCGGTTTGGAAAGCCAGCACAAAGCCTTATCAGTGTTGCCAAAAAAAGACTCAGCTAAAGCAATGGCATGCGCCACGCGAAACAAATGATCACTTTGACTGGTGGTTAGTCGCTCGTCCCTGGCCAGCTTTGTTTTGAGAGAATGGGCAGGGATGATTGCGTCCTGATCACCAGGGCCGATCAGTCCTGAGTCGCACATTGCCGTTAGCCATTTAAAATAGCAGCCTGACAGTGGTCTTTGAACTCATTTTCTAAGTCATGCTCGTAATACAGCGCATCTAGCCAGAAAAAACCAACATGAGGCGTCTTATCAGCTAACGATTTAACATCGTTACCGCTGAGCTTAGGTAAGTGCAGGTTTATGATCTCAAACGCAAAAGATGCTGATGCCATCGCCCTATGCACTTTGTGTGACTCCATCGCTCCTACAATGCCCCTGGGGAGGCGCTTGCGAGGCCGCAGTGTATATCGCGTCTTAGCACTGAAAGCCAACTCAGAATAAATCCAGGGAGAAAACGTGCGATCGCCTTCAGCGAACCCTTCATGTCCTTTGATACTTACGGAGTTTTGGGTGTTGAAAAAGATGAAACACTCCGATGCATCAATCATTCGATGTAGCTCCTCATTCAACATTAAAAACAGAGAAGCCGCCACGTCATTGCATTTATCGTAAGAGAAGTTGGTGGTTCCACCTACCTCTTCTTTATCGGAGTAATGAGCATTTATCTTCAATAGCAAATCACCCACATAGCCCCACACACAGGAGTCCACGAAGACTTTGACGCCCCGTTTTTCCAGAGAAAGCGCAAACTCGATAGCTTCACGCTCATCGCGATGGGAATGCGACAAGAACACATGGGCGTCCTGCTGCGGGAATATTTTTTTAGCGAGCTCCTTGGCGTCAATCACGTCCTTTTTATCAATCTGACCTATAACATAGTTAGCCAGGTCATTGACCGCCGCGTCGCGGGCCTGTTTGCGATAATCATCAATGGCCGCATTACTGATCATCTCGAACGGTTTATAGTGCTCAATTTCAAAACCCAGATACATATTGTCCCCAGCTCATTTTGATGAGAATCCGAATACCACCTGTAAAATTGGAATTTAGCTCCGCAACCATGATTCCAGCGTTACGGCTGAGTCCGTCTTTTGTGAATAGACCATCCAGAGCTCATTTGAGTAGCCCTGAAGCTTCCCCCAGATTATTCTTGGATACAAACCCATGTATTCCCAAGATGACCAACCATCAAGGCCTGCAGAATCAGAGGCACCGAAAATCGCGATTTTGTGAATCCCTTTTTTCCCATCGGCGACGCCCAGCTCCCATGGCACCCATCGGCTATCTTTGCTATTGGGACTCGTAAGGAGTACGAACCGCTTGCACTCAACAATCCGCTTCTTTAACAACTCCGCCGTCTCTTCCGACGTGTGACTCGGCATTGCCGGGTCTACCTCATCGATATAGGGGACGCCGCCATGGCTAGCGATAACCTCAATGGCCCCCGCCACCAAATCCTCATCTTTACTGGAATGCGAGATAAATGTCAGGTTGTGTGCTGACGCAGTCAAAGACTTCGTGAAATTGCGGCTTCGAGAGGCATTGGTAGCAATGCTTTTTAGTTCGGTTCTGGTGACGTTACGAGCCATTTTCTTAGCCGTTAACTGTTAATTAATTGTTCCAAAGTTGGGCTTCAGACATCTAGCGAGACGGATCATTTACGAAAGCCCAAAAGTCCGAGTGCACTTTAGAGGCATCCTCTACATACAATCGCTGATTTACTTGGTTGACCAAGGGATACAAGCCTAAGTATTCCTGGCCATCGAATCCGGAATTCACTGTATCTACGAGGGGAAGGATAGCGACACCACCGTCCTTGTAACCGTCGAAATAACCCAACTCCCAAGGCATCCATTTGGACTGACCTGATCGATCAGTCGCTATATAGATCAGGCTTGAGCAGTTGCGCATTCGCTGACGCAAGCGCTCCGCCGTTTCCTTGTCAACATGCTCGCGATCCAGCTCTTCATCTTCAACCCAATCAATGTAAACGCTGTATCCCTGCTCTTTAAGCAACATGGCTACGCCCACTACCAGATCCTGGTCCAGCATCGAATGGGACAAAAACACATCGAACCGCTCATCCGAGTAGGACTCTAGTCCCGCAACTTGATCGAGCATATTTTCCGAGCGGCGCGCAGCAGCCTTTGCCTGCTCCTTGGTAAAAAAAGCCATGTATACCTCTTAGAAGAATGAGAGAGAGCGCTTATGCGCACTCTTTGATAGCTGTTTCGATCCAGGTAGGCAGATTCGCTTTGATGACCCCGTACGCGTCATTTGAACGGGGATCGTACACCTTAGGTGTATAGACCGTTCCGTTGGCCCGCTTCAGAGTCAAGGAGCTGAAGGGATTAGTTCCGTATACTCCGATGCCAGCATTTGGGCATCGGAGGTTATGGATACGAACACCTAGAACTGGAATACCCAGTTCCCATGCCCTCATGATTTCGTATCGCACCCATTTACGGCTCGCTGTTTCCGCTCCGATCAAAACCACCAGGCAGGTCTTGCGCTGGAGATTCTCGTTGATCCAACGCTTAACGCCTTCATCAGAGCGCTTGATTTCTTCCCAGCGGTTTGGGCTGACCGGTTCATCCCCGTCGATAACACCCATGTTACGTATCTGCTGGACGCGCAACACGTCCTGGCCAAAATGGAAGCTGTAAAAAACGTTACGCTTCATGGATCAAACCCCCGCCAGTTTCTTGACGATCCCGAGTACTATGTCCTCGATCACTTTGGCATCAGTCGAGCTTTCGTTTAGTTTTTTCAATTCGTCGGCCAGCCAAAGATCTTCAGGTATATAGCTACCGGGATCGGCAATCACTTTATCGGCCAGTTCTTTCGCCATATAGCCCGTTGCTCCAATAGGTACTGGAACGACGCCTTTTGCAACGGCGATGTCGAATTCCTTTTGGACGCCTCCGGCATTTTCGATGCCGTTTTGGCCAGCCTTATTACCAAAGATAAATAGCGCGATGCCTGACAGCGAGATCATGCGCTCGCGGTACTGTTGCCATAGCACACCCAAATCCTGGCCCTGCGATGCCACCTGGGGAAATGGCCTCATAACCAACTGATCTTCTGAATACTTCTCTGGATTTGAATAGATAGCATCCAAGGCACCGTTGATTACGGCGCTTCCCACGCCCCATCCAAATCCATTGACTACGCGGTAGCCGGCTCGGATTAGGCTGGATGAGAGTGAGTGGATGAAGTTCAGCGCGTCATTTTTTTCCCAATCACCGTATTCTTCCGCGCTGCCGGCAATGAAGATGGTTTTCTTGAGGAACTGCTCCTCAATCGCCCTCAGAACTTTGGGAATGTCTTTGTAATCCTCGACCAGAAGCGTTTGGATTCCAAACCGCTTTAGGTCCCGAATGTGCAATTCCTGCTTGCGCTGGCGGTATCGTACCGCCTCAGCGTCTTCGTTTTCATACGGAGTGGAGGGTTCGCGGCGCAGGAAGCAGTAGTGCTCACGCCGCGCATGCGGTGGCACGTGCAGTCGACTCAGTACGTAATCAAGGTTCGGATCGGTGAAGCTGAAGCCGATGAAAAGGAAGGTCTTGGAGATCAAATCACCGCTCAAAGCCGTGACAAAGGCCTCGTGCGTTTTGTAATACTGCTCGTATTGAGATTTATAGAGAATGGCCTCTGTGGAAGACAGTGCATCTCCGTGCATT
Organism: Pseudomonas sp. Os17; assembly: GCF_001547895.1. Classification (NCBI taxonomy): domain Bacteria; kingdom Pseudomonadati; phylum Pseudomonadota; class Gammaproteobacteria; order Pseudomonadales; family Pseudomonadaceae; genus Pseudomonas; species Pseudomonas sp. Os17. Next base: position 3,402,004 of record NZ_AP014627.1, read on the forward strand.
TTGTAAACAACGGCATCCCGCTTAGGTCGCGTGGTCAAGAGGTCGGAAACCTGATGCTTAACGTCTGGAACACGCTGGTTCTTACGAAGCGTATTTTCAATAAGTTGGTCGTAGTTGGTCGTCCAGTATGTTCTGATTGGCAAGCGGGCCAGAATTTGGTGCGAATCCGACGGCTCCGCATGCTCGGAGAACTCGTCAATGATGCGACGAGCCAGTCCACCTGATCCGCTGCGCTCGTTAACGTGAAACTGGGCAAGTGAAACCAGGTCGTGCTCCTTGTCAACCGAAAGCCCGAGCTCTTCCGCTACCTCTCGCATCAGCTCTGGCCAGTTCACGTAGCCGCAATCCCGAGAAAGCCCAGCCCCCGCAAAGACTGCGGCAACACCTTCATTCAGATCCCGGACGTACCGGCGAATAAAAATTTCAATTTCTGCCGAAAACTTTTTCCGCATACAAGCGTCTTCCTTAGACTCGCGCCAGCAAATAATCTGCGGCGGTCTAATCAACGCGGCGCAGCCTAGAGCCACTGAACGGCTCGCTAACTAACGCTACGCTAGTATCTGGGAATATCGCTTCACGACTAAAGTCGCCTTGAAATTTTCCGAAAATAGGATCCAAAAAAATTATAAGTATCGTAGTATAGAATAGCGTCAGACCCTCTTCGAGTTATGGATTCAAAACGGAATAATCTCGCGAAGTTAGCATTCTATAGTGAAGCGATTTATCTAGCATTTTACTAGTGGCGGGTAATTGTCAGGGGTTAGTCGACACGAGTCTTCCAGCAGCAAATCATACGAATTTGAAAATGGAGATGGTCGCATGCCCCGCAGTTCAGCCACAGCCTATTAGCGAGGAGGTCTTTTCCGCATCTGTCAGGGCGAATGGCTCACTACTTGAAAGGCACGGTTGAGCACCCGACATTCCCAATGTCCTTATTCGGCAGTTCACCGTGGCAACGCCGAGCACGGTTTGGTGCGGTGACATCACCTATATCTGGACGCAGGGCCGATGGCATTACCTGGCCGTCGTCTTAGACTTGTGCAGCCGCAGAGTGGTGGGTTGTGCGATGTCCGCCAAGCCCGATGTTGACCTGGTCATCAAGGCGCTCGACAGGGCTTACCAGATACGTGGCAAGCCGCATGGCGTCCTGTTCCACAGCAACCAGGGTAGCCAATACAGCAGTCGTAGCTTCCGCCAGCGACTCTGGCGCTATTATCGGATGACCCATAGCATGAGCAGACGGGGAAATTGCTACGATAACGCGCCCATGGAGCGGCTGTTTCGTAGCCTGAAAACAGAGTGGGTACCGACGGTGGGTTACATGACGACAGCGTTGGCCGAGCAGGACATCGCCCGCTATCTCATGCAGCGGTATAACTGGACAAAGCCGCATCAGCACAACGGTTTCATACCGCCAGCGGTTGCGGAAGAAAGACTTAATTATGTGTCCGGGAATTGTTGACCACTACAGCTGACGCGTTGAGGCTTTTGTAACGAGGAGAACTATCCCGCTCTAACGGAGCTTCCAGCCAGGCTTGCAGATTTTCTGTATTTTTAAATACGTTCCACGTAATATTTTTTAGATTTTCGATCTATTAGGTCGGATAAGATTTAATTATCAGACCTAATATGCGCCGAGGTGAGTCATGGCAGTAGGGGTACCGGAACACGAGGTGTTTGCCGCCGCGGACGCGGTGCTCGCCCGCGGTGAACGGCCGACGGTGGAGCGGGTACGCCTGGAACTGGGACGCGGCAGCCCGGCGCGAGTGGGTGGATTGCTCGATCAATGGTGGGCACGTCTGGCCGAGCGGCTGAGCGGTGAGACTCGCCTGCCGACGTTGCCGGGCGAGGTATCACAGGCCTTTGTCGCGGTGTGGCAGCAGGCGATTCATCTGGCACAGGGCGTCGTCGAACAGGGTTTGGCCGAACAGTGCTGAATGATGAACGCGAACGAATGGCGGCGGCGGAAGATCAAGCGCGTCAGGACATGGCCAAGGCGCGTCAGCAGGTTGCAGAAGCGGTGGCAGGGCGGCAGGCCGCCGAACTACGTTTGGCTGACCTGGAGCTGCTACTGTCCCAACGTCAAACACAGATTGATGACTTGCAACAGCAACGGGAGAGCGCGGCGCACGAGCGCCGTGAGGCCCAACAGCACCCCCAGGAATTGCAGCAGGAACCGCAGGCGTTACGACTCAAGGCCGAGCAGGAGCATGTCGCGCAAGAGAACTATGTGCGCGGCATTGAGGATCGGGCTCATCGCGAGATTGATCGCTCTCGGGAAGAGGTCAAGGCTGTTGCAAATCAGTTAAAGGCCGCCAGCCGAAAGAGTGATGACCTGCAGCGAAAACTGGAGCTGTCTCAGAGCGAACTCAGCCAGGCGCAGCAACGGGCAACCGCACAGCTAGCTCGGGCTGAAACCTTGGAGCAGCAGCTGATTCGAATGCGTGAGCTGCCTAAGGTTACGCGTAAGCCAAGAGTCAGAAAAGTTCAGCAACACATAATCGCCAAGAGTGAGGAGCTTTCGCGCCATAGAATGACTGCTATCGGCCAGAAGCAGTCGGTGGACTATGCGATGGCAAATTGGTGGCTTTTCTCCGCCTTTGTTGCGATATTCAGATCAGAATTAGGCCCCCCCCACCAGCGTCCTCTTAGACCAATAGGGGCACTAATGTGCCGAACACCAATTTATATCACTACAAGGAATGTGGAATGTCACAAAAAATATATTTCGATGAGTCCGGATTTACAGGGAACAATCTGCTGCACCCAAGACAGAATTACTTCGCCTACGCCTCGGTTGCTACAGATGATGATGAGGCGAAAACCACTGTAGAGAGGATTATTAAGAAATACAATATCCAAGGGGGCGAGCTAAAAGGCGCCAATCTTGTGAAGTTTGCGAAAGGCAGGAAAGCAATCACGGAGGTGCTTGATGCTTTCGATGGTCGAATTAAAGTCTCAGTTTCTGACAAAAAGTTTGCCTTGGCGGCAAAGTTTCACGAGTACATTTTTGAGCCTTGTTATTCCGATATCAACTCTCTTTTCTATGGGATTGGTTTCCACCGTTTCATAGCGAACGTGCTGTATATGGAGTTCATCACCCGCGGTGCGGGTGCGGATGAACTATTTGCTGAGTTTGAAGCACTGATGAGGGATGGCAGCGGGCAAAATCTCGAAACTATTTTCTCGTCGTCAGCGGTTGCGGAGCACTCCGAGACTATCAGGTTGATCCGTGAGTTTGCCCAAAAGCGTCACCAAGATATTCGAAGTGAATTGGCATCATTAGCGAACGGTGAGACGGGCAAATGGGTGCTTGATCTGACCAACTCCGCTTTATATACCCTCTTGGCTAATTGGGGAGTCGAGCATGAGATAATCACAGCAGTCTGCGATCACTCTAAACCCCTCCAACACAACCAGGAGATGTTCACCTCAATGGTGGGCAATACGACAAAGAGTTTCTCTGAAATGGGGGGAGAGCAACATCCGATCACGTTCAACCTGTCTGGCCCAATAGAATTTGCTGCATCCCATGAAGCACACGGCATTCAGATTGCGGACGCCGTCGCTGCTGCGGCCGTGTACGTTTTTTCAGGGGTCAAAGATGAATCGGCTGACCATTGGCGGCACATCATTGCACGACAGGCTCGTTATGGCAGCGTAGTGCCCGACATGGATGAAGTGAGACTCGAACTTCAGCGAGCCCAACGCAATACTCTTCTATTGCAGCACTTGCATCGCAGGGCGATGGAGGAAGTGAGTCTCACAGAGGGCTTGCCACAGGTGATTGCAGATATAACGCGCAGGTTGAGAGTTTCACCTTTTCAGATGGGGTAAATCGGCTCTGAGTTTGCAGGCACTCGAGACGGCTGTTGGCCGTTTTCTGCCTCTCGCCAAGGGCAGCGATCGGCAAGAAGCGGTCCGTCATATTTGTATCGCTCTGACTTTTGTTATCGGGTCCAAGCGTAAAACTCCCGCTCTTGAGCCAAAGAAATAGCTGGAGACACGGATAAGCTAGGCGCTAAGACAGCTATGCATTTTTGCTAGAGGCGTCGAGGTCATGATGATGTCCAATTGCTCTCACCTCCGCTGGGGATTTAGTATAGGTTTAGTCCTCCGCCCAGTGGTGGCTGAGGCCATGATCAAGGAAGAGATTCAGCCTGTTATGAGCGACCAAATCCTACTTCGTTTTCTGGGTGCAGGGCTGATTGACGTGGGCGGCGATGATGCCAAGCTCGCGAAGCTCAGAGAGACTGCCTCCGATCTAGCTGCTGCTTTAAAAAAGGCGCCATCCAAGACCTCCTCGTTTGCCCTCATTGCCTTTGATCCTGCGTCACCCGAGGAGGATCCAGTCATCACAGAGGTGTGTGATGCGCTTCAGAAGCGGTGGCCGACCTACATCAATACTTTCTCTGGTACACCCATGATGGTGCTGCGGGCTCTGCTGCTCGATGCGCTCGTCCAGGCTGCCAGCGACGAAAAGGTGGGTGTTGCGTTTGTCACTTCAGCTCGCAATGCACTGCCCTTTATCGAGGCTGGTAACGAGCAAAAGATCTGGGTAGAGGCAGTGTTGGAGATTGAGAGTCGAGTTGACGCTCGCGCCGAGACAGAGTGGGCGACCCCAGACTCTATCGACGCCCCTGAGTTAAAGTACTCGGCTCCGCCTGCAGTTAAAATTTCCTCGCAGGCTCTGACCATCGATACTGAAAGCCTGACTGCCACTTTACAGGCTGCGGCGGGACCTAACGGAGCTGGCCCGAACAAAAACCGCTTTTGGCCACACGGAGACCCTCAGAATTGGGCAACTGATTTTGGACGTTTGGCTGCTAATGCGATAGCCGGAGCGATTGATGCCGCCAGCGAAGATGTTCAGAGCGCCCCGGTAGATATTTCTGGGCCGCTGAGAGCACTGTCAGTAGCAGTGGCAACACATGTTGGGGATACGCTGAGGCTTGTAAGTGCGGCAACTGCGGGCCTGCAGCGAAGAACAAATCTGATTTGGTGGAAAGAGACCCTATACTCCCCCAGCGCTCGCGTCAGCTATCGTGCGCTTCCAGTATCGACTGTGGGGGCGCTGATGGCCTTGGACCTGCACCAACAGGTGCCCACCTTCTCGCCCGTAAGTGTTGCCGAGTTTCTCAGTGAGACCGTATTGAGCCTGGCCTCCGTGGATCCCGCGAAAAAACAGTCTATACGTGAGCTCGTTTGTGAGGCTGTCGAATCAGCAGAGCTGAGCCCATTGCGGGCGGTTGCGCGTCAGCTCGTTCCGCAGCTTAGTGGGCGAGGTCCTATTTTGGGTTTGCTTGCAGAACAACAGGGTAAGTTTGCGATAGACGACGCCCAGTTCCGCGCGAGGGTCGGCGTACCTGCTGATGCGGTCCTGACCATCCCTGAGTGGGCCGCTTGGATTTTCAGGGAGTTGCAGGCCGCTCGGGCTACGCAAGAGGTTGTGAAGGCTAAGAAGCCTGGAAGTAAAGCCTAATGAGTGCTTGCTCGCGCCCTTCATGTTTTGCCCCTGATTGCAGTTGCGACTTGGGCTTTGTGAACCACACTAAATGTCCAAGTTGGGGGGCTGGGGACGAGGAGGTATCAGCATCCGCGGTGGGGGACGCTAACAGCTTGCTGCTTCCTTGGTCGGGAAGTGCGCTGGGGCTCTCTGATTTGAGCTTTGTCGCAGGCCCAGGAAAGCCAATGGTCGTCGGGGTGGTAGGGCCACAGAACGCTGGAAAGACTACGCTGCTCGCGGCTTGGTACCTGTTTATCGGGCGCGGTCTGGCTTGCTCTGAAAAACGCCGCTTTGTCGGTTCCTATTCATTAGCAGGTTGGGAAGCGCTGGCAGGTTCGTTGCGATGGACTCCAGGTAATCCCCCCAATTTTCCACCGCACACCTCCAGCCGGGGCGGGAGAGCTCCGGGGCTTTTACATACTTCATTTAGAGGTGGCTCAGGTGATGTTCGCAGCTACCTATTTACCGATGCCCCGGGCGAATGGTTCCAACAATGGTCCATGAACCGTGATGCGCCTGATGCACAGGGTGCACGCTGGGTGGCAGAGCATGCGGATATGTTCTTGCTGATTGCAGATCGCCAAGCACTTGCTGGAGAGAATAAAGGATCAGCACGTAGTGCCCTTCAGGTATTGGCTCGCAGACTTGCAGCAGAGCGTTCTGACCGTCCAGTTGCGCTCGTTTGGACCAAAGCTGATGTGACCATCGCACCAGAAATTGAAACGGCTGTCCGCGATGCAGTGTTGAAGTTAATGCCTGATGCACGTGAGTTTCTGGTCAGCATCTCTAGCTCGGGTGATGACGAGAATAAGGGGCAGGGGCTTCTCGAATTGCTCGATTGGACCCTTGATATCCGGAGAGCTCGCCTTTTCTTACCACCGCCCCAAGCGACTAGCTCGGATCTTCTGTTCATGTTTGGGGTGAAGTAGCCATGAGCGTTAGTGATAACTCGATCCTGCTCCTCGGTGAGTCAGGTGTCGGCAAAACCCACTATGGTGCGCAGCTTCTTAACCGTTTAATGAATGGTGCTGGCAAGTTACGGATGGATGGGGCAGCGACGAACCTTCAGCCTTTCGAGTCCGCTATGGGGCGCCTGAACGAGGGGCTTACTGCGGATCACACGCCCACTACCACCTACGTTGATAGCCTTTGGCCAATCACTGACGAAAACGGACTGAAGGCCGAGCTGATATGGCCGGATTATGGCGGTGAGCAGATTAAGACCATGTCCTCAACCAGGCAAATTCCTGCTGCCTGGCGCGATCGTGTCGTGGTCTCGCCGGCCTGGCTACTACTGGTTCGCCTCCAGCAAACTCGGGTGAGTGAAGACATCTTCTCCCGCCCGCTGAACGATATCACCGGTGCGAGCGTTGATAATCGAGAGGTGCAGGTCTCCGATCAGGCGCGCCTCATCGAGTTGCTGCAGATGCTGATTTATATCCGAAATGAAAGCACCTCGAAGCCGCTTGCAAGCCCTCGCCTAGGAGTACTTTTGAGCTGCTGGGATGAGCTAGGCGCTGATGAGCTCAATCAACCACCTGCACAAGTCTTGGAGCACAGGCTTCCTATGTTCTCCAGCTTCATTCACGGTCTTTGGGCTGAGCCTTTGGTGCTAGGCCTTTCCGCGTTGGGGCGAGCGCTCGCGCCCAATTGCAGTGACATGGATTACGTTGTTCAAGGCCCTGAGCACTTTGGCTACGTGGTGTTGCCAAATGGGCAGCACACTCCAGATCTCACTCAACCGATCCAATCCCTCTTAGCAGCTAGCGCTCTAAAAGTGGCAGGGTAATGCTGTGATAGTTGAACAGGCCGTATTTGGTGAAGCTCTTGGCGGGCATGCTCTTCGTATGGCCAGTGATGCCTCGTGCATTCCTCCGGAGCTAGCGGCCCGTCTAGACTTGCCTGATACAGCACCGCCGGGAGTCGTATGGTCTCCTTATGTAAGCGGCTTTGCCCTCGGTGAGTGGTATGTTTTGGCACGCACCTTTGCAGACCCTTTTTCAAGCAGGCCTGGAATGGTCATCTCGCATGCCGTCCTAGCTCCACTTCAGGAAATGCTCTGCTGGAGTGATCTGAGACCTCTGTTTGGGCTTCTTATTAACTCACCCAAGCCTCCGGATGTGCTCACCTCGTTAGAGTTGTCGCCCTCAAAGGCAGTGCAGAGAACTACGTCGGACTTGATTGCTACGGCGCAAGCGCTGGTTACTCGTGGCAAAGGACCCGTTGTGAAAATTGGTCTTAACGGTTACGAGGAATTGATAACGGCTCTTTGGGCTAACTGCTGGCCAGCCATCCGCACACGCTTTGCTTTTCGGCTCAGCTTTGGTCCGCATGATGTTGTGGAGCTACCAGAGCCTACTATTGTGTGTTCGCCTTCAGTGCTAGCTGCGCGGTGGGGCGGGCATCGCATCGTGGGGGGCAATAGCTCGGGCGCATTGACGCGTGCTGCAGCCATGCTCAGTGACAATACCGAAGCCGCACCCATCCTGCGTTATGCGCAGGAAATTGGCGCTCAGGTTACACAATTCTCGGATTTGCCAATGCTAGAGCGTGTCTTCGATGCTAGCACTTCGATGAGCTCGACTTTTGAGCAGTGCTTAGCAACTATTCGATTGGTAGAACGGCTGTCCCCAGAGTGCTCGATTGGGACAGCGGCGAAAGAAATAGTGATCGAGAAATTTTTGCTGCAGCTAGGCAGCGCGACCGTAGCGCAGGTCTTACAGCTGCGAAATTTAAATGCAGACGGCTTTGCTTCATCGAGCAGGATCTGGGTTGCTCTGGAGTCTTGGGCCGCAAAGAAGAAGTTCGAGCCTCACGAAGATGCGCAGATGCTATCCGCTATCAAGGATGCGCTGTCCGCGCCGGATGCGGTTGAACCCTGGCGTGAAGCGATTATCGCCGGTATCTACGCGGCTTCACGTATGATTGCTAGTGAATTCCCCGCTGCATTCTGGCGCTGGGTAGTGGAGGGTGGTGACATCCTACAGGTTCTTTCCAAGCATTTACCTGTAGACGTTGCGTTGGAGGACCGGCTCGTCAATGCCGCGCCGAGGAAGATGACTGAAAGTGTTGGCGATGTAGTAATGCGAATCGCCAAACAAAAGCAGTGGTATGCGCTTCACGGCGCAGCGGCAGGGGCGTGTCTTGACGTGAGGGATGCAGTCGAACGCCAGCTTTCGGTCGATGTGGCTGTGGAGTATCTCGACGGGCTTCGGGCGGTTTTACATCCCGTGGTCTCCGCGCAGTTGCTTGAGGTGGCTCTGAATATAGAGGAACCGCGGCTACTGCTCATTGCTGCTGAGCGGGTCGCTAAGAACCCCAAGCTTCTGAGCGACTTCAACATTGCTGAAGCTCGAGTACAAGAGCTTTGGCTCAGAACGTTAGAGTTCAATGCGGCCGCATGGGACGGGCCGCGAGAGCCATGCGAGGCATTCTTCTGCGTCCTGGAGAATCTATTGGACGGTCGGGCAGCTAACCGTCAGTTGATTACCACGCTTTCCACCACACCTCTGGCCGATCTTAGCGAGTATCCGAGGCTGACGGAGGTGTGGGGACGAGTGCATGAGCCCGCTCTTGAAAATTTACTGCGTGCGACTAGTTTGGGTTGGCTCAAGCACGCTTCGGAGGGTCGATTTTCGCCCCCCGATGCCCGACTTCAAGCCTTCATGCTTGCTGGCTCTGAGCTATACCTCGCGCTTGAAGGGCAGACGCCTCCTGGATACTGTATTCAGATCATGGCGATCTTGCATCAGTTCAACGAGTCGCGATTGATTCGGTGGCTCGATGTCTGGTCCAAGTCGCCAAATGTATTGTCAGCATCAGAGGCTGAAGCGCTTGGTCACTTGATCTTGAAGAGAAACTGGACCAGGGCCGCAGATACGCTGTTTAAGTTTCGCTCAAGCCGCAGCGATATCTGGCCCGCGCTGAGACTTTGTGCCGACCTACTGGGAACGATCAATCGTTGGCGAATTCGGTTATTGTCGCGCTCGGCGCAGGATGATTGGGACTGCCTGGAGGCGGTGGCCGTAGAACTGTATCCAGAAGGGCCAGATCACGAAGAGCTTTGGAGTCGTGCGGGCGGTCGCAATGCTGACCTACAGCACGGCGGAAGCGGGCGAATTCGTTGGCACCACGCACTTGTCCAAATTAAGAACGGAAAGGGACCGCACGTCAGAAACCTGCTGAGAGAGATGCGGCGCGAGTATTCGTCGAATGAGCTTCTCAGAGAGTTAGATAATGACGCCCATTTTTAATGGTGCCAACTAACGGAGCACTGGAGTAAGGATGAATACGCGAGAGGTAATCGAGGTGGATGAGAAGACACCTTCTGCGGATCGGCATGCGTTAGTCGTTGCTGTAGCAAATTATGCGCAGGCCCCTGTGCTACCGTGTTCTGTTCTCAACGACGCCCAAGATGTTGTTGCCACGCTCACTTCTGCTGCTCACTGCGGTTACGCGCCGCAGAACGTCAAGCTGCTACTGGACACACAGGCGACACTGGATGCGATCCGTCAGGAACTCGACGCGCTGGCGGCGCGCGCTCAACCGAGCGATACCGTTCTGATTTTCTTCTCAGGCCATGGTGCCCGTCTGGGCGATGAAAGCGCCTTAGTGCCCGTTGATTGCGACTCGCACCGTGTCGCTCAAACCACATTGGCTGAGCAAGAGTTCTCCGCTGCGCTTGCCCGTATTAAGGCTGAGCGTTTGGTTGTCCTGATTGATGCGTGCCATGCAGGCGCCGCCGCGAGCTTTAAGAGCATCAGCGCTACGCTGGATCTTGGCTTCAATGAGAAATCGCTTAACCAACTGGCTCAAGGCACCGGGCGCGTAATGATCGCGTCGTCTAGGGCGACTGAGTACTCGTATGCTTTGGGGGGAGCGCGAAACAGTCTCTTTACGGAACATTTGTTAGGAGCTTTAAGGGGGGGCGCACGTACTCAAGGCGATGGGCTGATACGTGTTTTTGAGGTGTTTAATTACGTCAGCGAAAGAGTGCGTCATGCCATGCCAGGCCAGCAGCATCCCATTTTCAAAGCTAGTGATTTGGAAGATAATTTTCCGATTGCGCTTGAGCTTGGTGGAGTGAAACGCCTCGATGCTACGTCTGCGGCAGCAGAGAGTGGCAAGGTGTGGCGCCAACTCGAAGAAATTTTATCGGACCTTTATCCGGCAGGACCTCAGGATCAAGACATTTGGCTGCGTGCCGGTGGCGATATTTCCCGCTTACGCTTGGGGGGGACAGGCCGCGCTAGCTGGTTCGCTGCGCTGCGTACGCTTAGACAAGGCGGCGGTGGGGCTGAAATAAATCAAAGCTCCTTAATCGACTCGGCTTTGCAGGATTTTCCACATCACCAAGAGCTAAAGAATTTTGCCATCGGCAGCTAATGGCCGATTACTGCCGACCGCGCATCGTCGCTTCTGGCCGGTCGCTCCCTTTCGCAAACGACAGCAATAGGTTCATTGCAGCGATCAATCGTACTGGATAGGAATTCGAACCCTTTCTAAGATCGTTTCAGACCGCTTCAGGCCTTAGAATACGGGCATTTACACCCGGCATTTTGGTTCTCTGCGGTCTATGGCCGCCTCTGATTTGCCCTGAATATGCCTTAATTCACTTTCAACGTTTACGCGCTCCCTCGAACCACCAAGGACTGTTTTCGGCCAGGAATAGCTACCGCAGGAGACCGCCTTCAGTCGGAAACGGGCGATGACAAATAAATTTGTCCCTTTTCAGTCCCTTGGCCATTCCGCCTGAAGAGATCAACCAGTTGACGCTTGGCTTGATGCTCGACGTCCTGAAGGGGCAGGGCGGAGAGGTCGATACAGCCCGAGTTACTTCGGCGGCGCAGTTGCGTTTGGTCAAGGGGTAGGGCGCCCAGGACCTCCTCGGCGTCCGCCGTTTACAGGTCGATAGCTGCCGCCCCGGATTCTCTAGACACCTTGCAAGCTTATTGCGTAACGCTTTTCAAACTCTACCGGTGACAGCTGATTGTTGAAACCATGGCGGCGTTTTGCGTTGTAGAACATCTCGATGTAATCAAACACATCACTACGAGCATCTTGCCGCGAGGTTATGAAGGCTGGTTGTATTTGGCGGTGGTGCTGGATCTGTTTTCTCGTCAGGTCGTTGGCTGGTCAATGAAGTCGCAGATGACCAGTGATATCGATGTTAGCCCTTGGTGGTGTCTGTTGCAACTTCCCCTGCTCGGCGGTGAAAGCTACGATTATTGCTTGATAAATGATTTGAGCATGGTTATCTGGCCAGATGGATTTTCCACTCATTATTCTATGGGCGTGGTTTGGGGTTTTCGTTTTCTAGTTAGTTTAGCTGTTAATTGTCAGGCTTCGATCACTGGCCCACTGTGCTGTGGAGTTTTGGCCTATATAAGCATTTAAATAAATATTGGATGATTTTTGGTATGCGTTGAGGTCGCTAGTTAGCGCCGCTTTCGGGGCCGCCGCTCGGTGCCAATTGTTGAGTAACCCACCAGTGGCCGAAGGCCTGAATTGAGAACGCCGGGCCAAACAATAAGTGGAAAATCACGAACGGTTTTTCCATTTAAAGATTTAAACGGAAAAGCCATTTTGAATGTCCACTAATTTCTTTGAATTTTGGAAAGTGCCCGATTTTCGGGGGGTTCAGGGGATTTTGGGCGAAATGGGCAAACGGATTTTCCACTCATTGTTTTAAAGGATGGCCGCAAAATTTCAGGAAACGGAGATCGGGCTGTACGGCGTCATTGTGTCGATTTGCGTGCCGTTGAACGTATTGTCGTTGACCAGGAACGCCGGCGGGCATCCGTGTGTGCGATCGGCTGGATAGACTGCTGGCTAGGAACTATGGGGCTTTGAGGGGATTCAGCAGCAACAGATGACTTGGGCTCAGGGCGTTTTTTTCCATCGGCACAGGGCCATCGGGAGCTGTATGGAAAATAATGAGAGGGCTGGTGTTGCATGGAATGTCCACTAATTACGTCTCAGGAGTTGGTAGCTCGGAATGTCCACTTAAATCTTCAAATGGCGCTGGAGCCCTTGTCCAGTGCGGGCTCCAGGGTTGGCAGGGTTTCGCAACGTCAGAATTCATTCCACTAATTTCTCCTTGGCCGAGAGAGCTATTCCATTTGGAGCGATTTCTTGAAAATCAATAAAAATCAATGACTTGAGATCATGCCGAACCAGGGCGTATGGTGGGCTGAAGCCTCCGGAATACAAGAGCTTGAGGGGGCTGGAGGGGGACATTCCACTCAAAACGCGATTGGTGCAGCTGTCACAGTGTCTAGAGAATCCGGGGTGATTCAGTGGTATGTAATTTAACATAATATACATTATGCGCATCATAGTATTAAATCGACTGACCTACGTTGCTCTGGTAGAAACCAGGAATACAGGACCCAACCAAGGATTGATCATGGAAGCCAGAACCCTGTTCATCAAAGCCAGCCGCATCACTGAGTCGACGCTCGATCCCGTTCACATTGCCCGTAACAAGTCGGCGAATGTCGAGACGACTATCTCGCTGGACACCAACATGCTCATCAGCATGGAAAAAGTCGTCAAGCATGGCAACAAATGGGCGTCTGTCAAAAAACAAGGCCTGCAGAATCTAGTGAAGCTATTGCATCGTTGCCCGCCTCAAAGTGTTTGCTTGTCACCTGGACTGGCCCTTAGCGAAATGCCCCCAGAGCTGGCACGTCAAGCAAGTGACGCCTATGAGCTTTTCTGCGCCCAACACCTGCCTCAGTTCATTGATACGCCGAATGCAGTTCACACCTTGTTCCAAGGCAAAAAAAAAGATTACGGTTATGACGACTTGTCGTCTGACGCCAAGGTTACGCTTGCAGTACCGTATGCCAGTCTGATTTATCTGAACGTTGCCGATCGAATGAAGTTGAAGCCCTTCGACAAGTTCAAATGGTTCATCGACAACCTTGAGGCGCATGTCGGTATTCTGAGCGCCACTGAAATAGAAATCGCCAAATACTGCTTCGCAGAGCCCGACGCACATTCCCGGGAAACCATTGAGTTACGGCGCAAGGTCAGAAATAACTTCCTCAAAACTAGTGAAGAGAAACTGCCTACAACCGTGGCGGATGTAAAGGCGATTGCCTTCAACGGAGCCTCTGATATACGCCTCCTGCATGCCGCCAATATAACGGATCAGAACGGACTTGATGGAGTTCAACAAGACTGTTGGATAGCCACCAAAGACAAAAAACTGGTAGATTTCTGCAGTGTTTTCCATCATTTGAAAGCTGATGGTGAAGCCGGCAAATATGCCGCAAAGATGGTACATGCCGAGCATGTTGATGACCATTACTGGTTGGATGTCGATCGTTATGCGATTGAACGCGTAATGCAACGTAGTCATCACCATGACAAACGTGAATTCGATCACCGGCAACTACTCAATACTGTCGATAGCGCGTTAAATGCGGCCACTTTGGCATTTGGCTAATACTGCCCTCCTACTCTGAACACGGTTATGGGTTAACTCAACTAAATGGTTGTTTAGTTGAGTTAACAATATCTCCTGTTCCCTACATGTCCCCTCATCCCGAAACTCTCTGCTTAGTTGATGTTTCACCCTGCCCGTGCGGGACGCCAACGCAGAACCCGGGAGTATCCAACTATTTTGTCTTAACAGTGATAACAAAACGCTATTAGAGGCCTCGTGCCTCGAACTCCTGCCCAGTCCAAGAGCCTTTAAGTTACGCGGCCTGCAGCGTTAAACGAGGTGTGTCTTGAGCATCCCACGAGGGTCAAAAACGCCTTTCGAGCGCTGGGTCAGCGACCTCGACAGACCAGGAAGCACACCTAGACTCTCACCCGGTTCAGCCCGCTGAATCATGCCCAACACACGAAAAGGATATTCAACATGACCGCCTTCACCTCGGTAAACACCGTCACCACCCCCCTGACCATCAACAGCCAGTCCACCGCGACCTACAACGGCGACCCCAACCAGACCACCAAAGTGACCTTCAGCTATCAGAACAACCTGCTGTGGGCCACCCAGGTCAACAACACCGCAACTGTCCAGACGCTCAGCGCCGACTCCTCCGCCGGTCCGGTCATCCTGCGCAAGGGTGCCCAGGTCAAGCTGCAGAACGTGGGCTCGGCGTTCAGCATCCTGTTCACCGGGGAGATCGTCGACAGCGGCTCGCAAACACCGTTCAACAACACCAACATCGGGACCTTCACCCTGTCGTGATCGAATCGGGCTCCTAGGCCGGAGCCCATTTGCGAGGCCGGCAACGCCGGCTTCGCTTCATGCAATACGGGACATGGACGGTACCCTCGCGTGACCAGGCAACGGATGCTCTACACCCGGATTCTCTGGGCAACCCTCGGCGCGATCCTGGCGACTGCAGCGTGGTTGATGACCACAGGCAGCCTTGCGCCAGTGGTGTCCAGCAACGGCCACGAGCAAGTCCTTTCCAGCACCGATGCCAGCTCGCCCGCCGTGGATTGCGTCGACCTCTCGCCCTCCTCCTCTGCCGCCCCCGGCGAACCTTGCGTACCGGGACCGGTGCTGCTGCCCGGAATGCAGGTCAATCGCCAAGTCGGTCCGGTGATGTTCGTGCTGGTGGTGGACAGCCACGAAGCCCGGGTCAATGCCCAGGTTTCCCTGGGCAACGCCGGCATGACCGGCTTGAACATGACCGCCGCCGCGCCCACCGCCGACTTCGATCTGGCCAACGCGGATGGCCAGCGGGTCTGGGGCAGCCTCGGCGCCTTTTTCTGCGCCCCGCCCAACACGTCGCACCTGCTGGCCGACTTCACCATTGAAAATCAGCGCGACAGCAGCAAGCCCGTGACCCGGGCCTATCGTGGCGACCTGATCCGCTGGCAGAGCCCGACCACCAGTGTCCTGGCCCGCTACCGCCAGCCCTTGCTGCCGGACCTGCAGGTGACCGTGGAACTGCTGGATCCCTACAAGGCCGACAGCAGCAACGCGCTGACCGCCCAGGTGAGCTTCTATTACGCCAGCGATCTGATCGACCGCTACACCCTCATGGCCACCGCCACCCCGGTGAGCCTGCGTCAGTCCAGCGTCGGACCGGTGCGCATCGAGGGCGGACTCCTGGACTTTCGTCCCGCCACCCAGGAGCAGCAAGGGCAGCTCAGCCTGGATGGCACCTTCCAGTCCGGTCACAACCCACCGAACCACTACGTCGGCAGCGTCGCCGACTGGTCGTGGATCCGTGGCCGCGCCGACAATTGCAGGGGATAGACATGACCAGCACGTCCGACTATCAGCAGATCGCCCACAGCGCCGCCTACGCCCTGCCGGATGCCAGCGGCTATGGCTGGCGCGGTTATGTCATGCCCAAAGGCACCGCGCCCGGCAGCCTGCCGGCCAGCCTGAGCCCGGCCGACGCCTTCGACAAGAATGCCGGCCATTACCTGTTCGCCCCCAGCGAACCGGCGGCCCTGCGCAGCGACCCCACGGCCTTCATCAACGCCCTGTACGACTTTCTGTTCGCCGTCGACCAGCGCAACTTCGTCGGCCGCGCGCTGCTGTGGCTGCCCGGCTCCAGCCTGCCGGCGCCCCAGGCCTTCAACAGCTACGGCCTGCGCATCAGCGTGGCGGCCCCCAGCCAGGTGCAAAACAACCTCAACCTGCAGCTTGGCGATCGCCTGACGTTCTTCATCAGCTTTGGCACCTACGTCAAATACGACCCGGACTTCAACGCCCTGCGCCTGAAATCCAATGCCGGCATCACCATAGGCTTGATCGACAAGCTGGCGGCCGACAGCGGCCTGCAGCTGACACCGCCGCAACAGCCCCTGGCCTACGTGCCCCTGGACGGCAATCAGGCCGGCAGCCTGACCTACGCCTTGACTTACAGCAGCCAGCCCGCCCTCAAGTATTTCCAGACCGGCTTTACCTATGTGGCCAACACGACAGGCGGCCAGAGCGTGCTCAATTACCCGGTGTTCAACCCCAACGGCATGCCCGCCAGACTGACCATGGGCGGCGTGCTCGACCCGCTGGACCCGCTCAATCAGAACATCGCCGCGGCGCAACTGGCCGCCGGGCTGATCCGCACCGCCATCAGCTTCGCCAACCCCGGCACCACGGCGTTGCCCAGCCAGTGGCGCAGCACCGCCGGCAACCCGATCAGCCTGATCCCGCTCAATGGCCTGGACGCCAACGGTTGGCCCCGGCCCTACGCCGCCAGCCTGGTGTTCTGTGCCCAAGGCGGCAGTTACAGCCTGACCCTGGCCGGCGACTTTGGCTTGAGCCTGCCGGCCGCCAGTGCCGGGCAGACCCTGCTGTGCGGGATCTTTGGCACCGAATGGCTGAGCTTCAGCCCCTACAACAGCTCCTTGGGCCCGCAGGACAACGACCGCTTGCGCCTGCTCGCCGCGCAACCGGCCTATGCACCGGTGTTTCCGTTCCAGGCCAGCAGCCTGGTCACGCCCACCAGTGGCGCGGTCAGCGCTCTGCTCAACGGTGAGCACCGTACCTCCTGGTGCAGCCTGGTGGCCGGCGCCTCCACCCCGGCCTACAGCGCCCAGCCCGACGGCAGCCCGCTCTATGGCCAGGGCCGCGGCAACGGCGCCACGGCGCTGCTGGCCCCGGCCGCGCCGAGCACCCCGCTGCCCCAGGACGCCGGGTTTGCCTTCCCGCTGGTGCCGTATGCGGGGGTGAGCAGCAATGCCAGCCTCAACCTGACCCAGTTCGAAAGCGAGATCCTCGCCGCCTCGCGCAAAAGCCTGATCAGCGCCGCGACCCTGCCGGGCAAACAAGCCGCGCGGGCCCGGCGCCTGCAACGGCTGCTGACCACCGACGCGGCACCACCCAATCGGGCGACCACCCCGCAAGGCCTGCTGGTGGACCTGGACGCCGACGGCATCGGCTACGCCAAGGTGCTGCTGGCCCGCTCGCCATCCACCCAGGGGCCGCTGGACTTTGCCTTCGTACAGCCCAGCGACGCCCTGCACGAGGCCTTGCAGACCAACCAGCTGTTTCTGGTGGGGGTCAATCCGCAGCCGTTCTTCACCCAGGGCGCCAGCTTCAGCAACCGCATGGACATCGCCGACTGGCGCTTTATCGCCAACATCGGCGTCGGCGTGCAAACCACCAGCTACCGCAATGTGCTGATCATGAAGTACTGCGCCGGCAGCCTGAAGGAGCGCATCGACAACCCCAATCGCTGGACCATGCCCGAGACGTTTTCGAAGACCGCGGACCTGGCGCCGGGCCTGGAAACCCTGGCCTACACCGGTCTGTCCCAGTGGCTGCAGGACTTCATCGCTGTCGCCGAGGCCAAGGCCGCGGCCAGCCCCGACAGCCTCTACGCCGACTTCGTGGCCCAGGTCAGCGACCCGGCCTGGAACGGCTTCATGGTGCTCAACGCCGACCTGCCCCTGGACAGCCTGCCCGAGCAACTGGCGGGCATCGCCGCCGGCATCGACTACAGCCGCTTCCTGGCCCACCACTTTGGCGCCAGTGTCAGCCGCATCAGCCAACAGGGCGACACCCTGGATATCCAGGGCATCTCCACCCTGTTCGGCCTGATCGACTACCAGAACCCCTCCTACGAACAGGCCCAGGCCAATGGCGCGGCCCCGGACATGCCGGTGGCCCTGAGCACCAGCAACGGTTATGCCTTCAGTGTCCTGCAGCTGCAGGCGCTGTTCCGCCAATCCCGGCTGGTGACCTTCAACAGTCGCATCCAGCTGAGCCTGGACCTGCTGTTCGGCTCGCCGATCCGCGCCACCCTGCGCGCCGGCCAGCCCAGCGCGGTGAATGCCATGGTCCTGGACGGCAGCGCCCTGCAACAGAACGACACCACCACCTACGTGTTCGAGCAGAGCCAGAGCTACCTGTTCAACCTCGACAGCAACGTGCTACCGGCCGCCTCGGTCAACCGCATTCAGTTCAACACCCTGGGCAGCCCGGACGGCGGTGTCACCACCGCCAGTCGCTTCCTGCTGTGGGGCAAGCTGGATTTCACCCTGCTCAAGACCGCGGACGGGCTATTCGATCTGCTGTCCTTCGGCAGCGCCGACGGCAGCCCGAGCAACCAGGGCCTGGCCTACACCAACCTGGAAATCGCCATGGCCTTCCCCAGCGCCACGCCCAATGCCGTGGGCTTTGCCTTCAACCCCGACAACCTCGGGTTCGACCCGGCCACCAGCCAGGTGCGTGGACAGAGTCTGTACAAGGGCCTGACCCTGCAGCTCAAGCAGTTCATCCAGGCACCGGCGCAGAAGAAGCCCGCGGACTACGGCTTTCTCCCGGTGCTGCCGGAGAACCTGGCGCTCAAGGCGCTGTCGGGTGCCTGGTCGGGCATCGTCTACAAGGTCACCATGGGCTCCCCCGGGGCCCTGGTGTCGGGCACCGGTTTCGAGTCCGACCTGCTGATCGCCTGGTCGCCCGGCAGCAAGAGCGGCGACGCCAGCCCGATGCTGTTTGTCGGCCTCAGCCTGCCCGGCGCCGCGCCGTCGGCCAGCGTGTTTTCCCTGCAGGGCATCATCAAGGTCTCCACCGGGCCGATCAAACTGCTGTACCAGACCATCCCCGATCAGCCCGACACCCAGGCCAGGTTCTTCAACCTGCAACTGACCGACATCGGCATCAAGATCCTCGGCATCGCCAAGTTGCCGCCCGGCGCCACCCTGCAGTTCTTCCTGTTCGGCGACCCGCAGTCCTCCGGCAGCCTGGGCTGGTACGCCGCCTACGTCAAAGACCCGCAGAGCCAGGCCGCCAGCCTCCTGGCCCTGGAACCCGACAGGTCCACACCCCCGGCATTGACCGGGCCATCGGAGGTGACGCCATGACTCGGGTCCTGTACTGGAACATCGAGAGCTTCGGCTACAACAAGATCCGCCCGCTGAGCACCAAGCGCGATCGCAACGGCGCCTTCATTCCCGACCTCGACGCCGCCGACCGCCTGGCCCTGATCCTGGCCCATATCACCGCGTTCAATCCGGACATCTTCGTCGTGGTGGAGACGGCCAGCGGTCCGAGCCACGGCCCCGGGTCGCTGATCTCCCCCACCGGCGGCTGGCAGGGCTGCGCCGAACTGCTGCTGCGCATCCGCAACCTCACGGGGGTGCCCTGGAACCTGGTGCCGCCACTGGTGGTCGGCCAGGCCGGGCGCGCCGAGGGGGTGGCGGTGTTCTACAAACCGGTGATCCCGGCGGGCGGCGGCGTGGCGGCGGGCAAGCGCCTGTTCACCGGCCCCAACGCCTGGTCGCCAGCGGGCAATGGCATCAGCTTCAACCCCCACGCGGCGGCCCCGCCGGCCGCTGGCAACTACCCGCTGCTGCAGACCCAGACCTGCTTCAGCGTGCCCAACCGGGCCATTCCGGCCACGGCGCTGAACCCGGGCAACCTCAACGAAAGCCGCTGCGCGGCGCGGGTCGCGTTCGTCGACAATTTAGGCGCGGCGATCAACTACGGCGGCTTGCGCGAACCCTACATGGTGACCTTCTGCGAAACCGTCGACGGCCCGCCGGTGGTGGTGCAGCGCAACCTCACGCTGTTTGCCATCCACTCGCCGCCGCAATACGTCGCGGCCAATGCCTACCTCAACGCCCTGGCCAATGTGCGCGACATCAGCGCCGCCCTGGGGGCGCTGGAAACCCGGATCATCACCGGCGATTTCAACGTCAACCTGCTGAGCCAGAACGGCAACGATCCGGGGCGCTATGGCGCCCTCACCGCCCTGGGCTACGGCCTGCAACTGCAAGCGCCGGCCCTGGCTCCGCCGCCGGCCCTGGAGGCCTACACCGGCTACTTCGCCACCCACCTGCGCAGTCGCAACGCGAGCATCTTCTGGTCGACCAACGCCGGGGCCGTGCCCTATCCGGGGTACCGCTATATCGGCTCGTCCAACAGCAGCAGCCTGTATTCCATCGACAACATCCTGGTGCGCGGCGGCGCGGCGGGCAATTTCACCATCGCCAACAGCGTGGTCGGGGTGCCGCTGAACGTGGTCAACCCCGCGCCCGGCGGTGCGCCCATGGGCCTGGTGGCCATGGCCAGCGACTTTCAGGCACCGCCGCCCGCCTGGATCCCCGCACCCCCTGCCCCCGCCCCGGCATTCGCCCCGGGCGACCGGCAACGCTACCGCGGCTGGCGCAACCTGGGGCACATCCGCTCCACCAGCGATCACCTGGCCCTGTTTGTGACGGTCTGAACAAGGAGAAGACAGATGGCCAACAGTCCCCTGAGCAACCTCGCCGCGGCCCTGACCGGCGATGCCGGCGCGCCGATCGTCCTCACCCGCGACTACCTGATCGCCGGCCTGGCGGACGCCACGGTCAGCGTGTCTGCCACCCTGGACAACGACCTCAAGGCGGCCTTCCAGTCCCCCGTCGCCGGGCTCACGATCAACCTCACCGCGCAGAGCGTGCAGCCGCTGAACCCCGCCACCCAGAGCTTCAAGGTCACCGGGGTCAGCGCGCGCTTCCTGCAACAGGACATCCAGCAGGGGCTGGTCCTGACCTTCGGCCTCACGGGCGCTGCCGGGGCCCAGAGCCTGACCCTGGAAATCGTCACTACCCCGGCCAGCTGGACCTGGGCCGACCTGTCGAGCTTCGCCACCGGCATTCCCTTCAAGTGGACCGCAATCAGCAACGCGGTCTTCACCTTCAAGGCCAGCCAGGGCCCGCGCCAGGGCTTTGCCGCCCAGCTGACGCCGCCGGCCCAGCTCAGCACCGCGGTCGCGGTGGTGCAGAACCTGGGGTTCCCGACCCTGGCCCTGCCCTTCACCGGCAGCATGGACTTCGCCAAGGTCGACGGGGTCGAGGTGTTCATGCCCACCACCACCTTGCAGGCGCCGTTCCTCAACGTCAGCGGCGGCCTGAAGCTGCTGTACCTGAATGTCGACACCCCGGTGTTCGGCCTGATCATCGGCCCGCCGGAACTGCAGGACGGCGAAGACCCGGCCGAAGCCTTCTACGACCAGCAGGTCAGCCTGTATTTCGGCCTCAACCTGAGCCTCACCGACCAGAACGGCCAGTCCGTCGACTACCAGATGCGCGCCCTGGCCCAGATCAACAACGGCAGCGCCTTCAATTTCTACCTCGGCCACAGCGATGACGGCAGCGCCCTGCTGACCCCGGCGACCATCATCGGCCTGCTGGACAACAACGGCAGCTTCTTCAGCGGCACGCCGCCGGTGCTGCAACAGTTCCTCTCCGGAATCGGCCTGCGCAGCCTCGCCCTGAGTGGCGTCACCCGCCCGAAACTGGCCCTGAGCACCGCCAGCGTGACCCTGGGCGCCGACCCCACGGTGATCAATGTCGAGCATCCCTGGGTGCCCCTGCAGGACCCGACCAACCAGCTGGTGTTCGGCGTCACCGATTTCGAACTGGTGTGGGGGATCAACTTCCTGCCCGAGGGCAACGCCCAGAGCTTTCTGTTCCAGACCCACTTCCTGCTGTTGCCCGAGGTGTTCAAGGGCAAGACCGCGGGCGAAAACGGCCTGTTCTTCGTCCAGTTCAATTCCGACCTGCAACTGCTGGCACGCTTCGACGGCACCGCCAACCTCAACGACCTGATCGCCACACTGACCGCTCAGTTGATCCGCATCCCCAAGAGTTTCGTCGATGCCTCGCTGTCCGACGTCGGCCTGAGCCTGGACGTCAGCGCCAAGAGCTACGCCTTCAACGCCGGTTTCGAGCTCGACCTGAACCTGTTCACCTTGGCCGGCAAGCCGATTCTCTCGGTCACCGACGGCCAGCTGTACATCAAGGCCACCACCCCCACCGCCGCCAGCGGCACCAACGCCCCGGCGGTAACCACCTACCAGGCGGGGATTGGTGGGCTGGTGGGCATCGGTCCGTATTTCGCCAATGCCAGCCTCGACTACGACGGCAGCAAGACCCCGGCCACCTGGCAAGTCGCCGCGCAACTGGCGCAGCCGGTGGACGTGCAACAGCTGGTCAGCCAGTTCCTCAGCTTCGGTGGGGCCTTTGCCTTTCCGGATTTCCTGCCCGGCCAATTGCTGGTCAACACCCTGGAGGTGGACGCCAGCCTGAGCACCGGCAACACCCCGCTCGACAGCTACACGGTGGCCGGCAGCCTGCGCTGGACCTTCAACCTGGGCCAGGCCTTCAGCGTCGACACCCTGGCCACCCTGAGCCTGAGCTACGACGCCAGCAAGCCGGCGAACCAGCAATACAGCGGCAGCGCCACCACCCTGTGGGATTTCAGTTTTCTCAACGACAGCGTGCTGCTGGGCTACAGCTTCGCCCCCGACAATCAGGGCAGCAACGCCCAGCTGACCCTGTCCTGGGAAGGCCTGACGGCGATCTATCAGGTCGACAAGAAGACCCTGACTTTCACCCTGAAGAACTGGAGCCTGGGCCGGCTGATCCAGAAACTCATGCAATCACTGAACGACCCGTACTTCACCCTGAGCTCGCCCTGGGACGTGCTCAACCAGATTTCCCTCGACGGCCTGTCGCTGATCATCAACCTGGAAAACAGCAGCGGCAGTAGCGTGCCGAGCATCAGCGCCAAGTACACCCTGGCGAGCAAGATCGACCTGGGCTTCATGAGCATCGACGGCCTGGTGTTCGAGCGTAAAAAGGTCAATGGCGTGGACAAGATCACCCTGGGCATCGACGGCTCTTCGGTGTTCAAGGGCAACAACCCCCAGGAGCAGCAGGACTGGAGCAACCTGCTGGACCCGAGCAAAGGCCAGCCAGTGGACAAGCTGCCTACGGTGCCGGGCCAGGGCACGGACTACTTCAGCCTGCCGCTGCTGGTGCTCGGCCAGCGGGTGGCCATCAGCGGCTACGACAGCTTCGCCAACACCAAGGCGGTGATCGACGCCCTGAAGGGCGTGCCGTCGACCACCGGTTCCAGCAACACCCTGAACCCCAGCGACAGCGGCAGCAAGGGCGTGCCCTACTACAACCGCAACAGCGACTGGCTGATCGCCGGGCAACTGTTGCTGCTCAAGACCGGCAAGGACTGGACCGTCGACCTGATGCTGGTGTTCAACGACCCCAACCTCTATGGCCTGCGCCTGGCCCTGGCCGGGGAGAAGGCCAAGGCCCTGGGCAACCTGGTGCTGGACATCCTGTACAAAAAGATTACCGACGACGTCGGCGTGTACCAGATCGAATGGACCTTCCCCGACAGCATCCGCAACCTCAACTTCGGCGCGGTGTCCGTGGTGCTGCCGGAGATCGGGGTGAAGATCTACACCAACGGCGACTTTCTCATCGACATCGGTTTTCCCTACAACCTGGACTTCACCCGCTCATTCTCGATTTCCGCGATCGTCTACGGCGTGCCGGTGCTCGGCGCCGGCGGTTTCTACCTGGGCAAGCTGTCGTCGGTGACCGCCACCCAGGTGCCGAAGACCACCCAGGGCACCTTCGACCCGGTGATCGTCTTCGGCTTGGGCCTGCAGTTGGGCCTGGGCTACAACTTCGTCAAGGGGCCGCTCAAGGCCGGTTTCGCCCTGACCGTGTTCGGCATCCTGGAAGGCACCATCGCCGCCTTCCACGCCTATCGTCCGTCCACCGCCCTGGTGCCGGCCGGCAAGAGCGTGCAGGACGACTACTACTTCAAGATCCAGGGCACGGTCGGGGTCATCGGCCTGCTCTACGGCAGCATCGACTTCGCCATCATCTCGGCCGCGGTCAACGTGCGCATCACCCTGTCGCTGTCCCTGACCTACGAGAGCTACAAGCCGATTCCGATTGCCGCCCGGGCCACGGTGGAGGTCAGCGTCAAGGTCAAGATCGACCTCGGCCTGTTCAGCTTCAGCATCAGTTTTTCCTTCCATGCCGACGTCTCGGCGCGCTTCGAGATCAACGCCATCGAGAGCGGCCCGGCACCCTGGGCCGAACCCGGCCTGCTGCTGGCGCGCCAGGCCCGCCATGTCCAGCTGGCCAATGCGAGGCGGGCCACCACGCCGCAACCGATGACGCTGCTGCGCGCCGCCGGCAAACCGCTGCTCAACCTCTACGCCACGCCGCAATTCACCGTGCTGTGCAACGAGGGCGCCAGCGACTACGCCGACCAGCAAGGAGCCTTCGTGTTCCTGCTGACCATGGACGCGCCCTCGCCGACCCGGGCCTCGGCCGACAGCGCCGGTAACAGCAGCTTCGAACGCCTGTGCGCCGACTATCTGCCTTGGCTGGTGGGCAGCCTGGGCTCGGCCAGCAGCGACCAGGACACCCTGGCCGACATCCTCGGCACCCTGGTGGACAAGGCCATGCTTGTGGAGGACATCAGACGCCTGGCCGACCTGGCCAACCCGCCGTTCGGCATCAGCGAGCTGCTGACCTTCCTGTCGTCCTTCGAGGTCAGCATCACCCTGCCCGACGCCACCAACCAGGCGCAGATCCAGCAGGTGCTGCAAGCCGGTTCGGTGCTGTTCCCGGTATTCGACGGTCTGTCGCTGAGCGTGCCCCTGGCCAATGCCGGCAGCGCGACCGTAGATTTCGCCCGCTACGTGGGCACCAACAGCACCTACCGCAGCAATGTCGCGCAGATGTTCAAGGAGCTGGCCGCGCTGGTGACCGACGAGGAAACGCCGACGCCGACACTGCGGGCCGCGACGGACGACAGCGAATCCATGGCCGCGGTGATCTTCACCGACGCCTTCATGGTCATCGGCCGGCAACTGTTGCAGGTCGCGCTGAATGCCTTTGACGACTACGCCTATGCCACGGCCAACGGCAACTCCATCAGCACCATCCTGAGCTGGACCAACGACCAGCGCGGCAACAACCTGACCCTGGACGATATCGTCCGGCCCAACGCCGAAGTCGCCCTGAGCGACGGCCTGACCCTGGAGATCCCGCTGCCGGCCTACACCCTGCAGAGCAGCGACACCCTGGCCAAGGTCGCCGCGGCCTGGTCCGACAGCAGCGTACCGGCGCGCTGGAGCACCAGCGCCTCGGGGCTGATCCTGGCCAACGGCAATTCGTTGGTGATCGCCGCCAATCAGGTGATCAGCCTGCCGGTGGGCAACGACATCCATCAGTACACCACCGGCCCCGGGGAAACCTTCAACAGCCTGGCCCGGGCCCTGGGCGTGACGCTGGCGCAACTGGCCCAGGACAGTGCGCTGTACGCCATGCCCGGGCTGTTGCTTGCCGGCCAGCCGCTGCTGCTGCCGAACCTGGCGTACCGCACCGCCGGCGACAGCCTCAACAGCGCCGGCGCGCGCTTCGGCGTCAGTGCCATGACCCTGTTCAGCAACCCGGCATCGGCCAACTTCGGGGTGGCGCCCCTGTTCGCCACGCCGCAGATCACCCTCACCTCGCTCAACAGCCTGTACACCGAGGATCTGTGGAATCTGCTGGTGGCCACCGACCAGCTGTCGCAACTGGCGGGCATGCTCTCGCGCTTTCTGGCCTACGGCCTGCGCCTGCCGGCGAACCCGGCGGGCATGGGCGGCCTGAGCCTGAGTCCGGCGTTTCTCTACCCCGCCCAGCAGAACGCCTATGGCCTGTACCAGCTGACCGGACAGCAGTTCCCGACCCCGGCCGGCCAATTGCCCGGCAGCGACTTGCCCATCAGCCTGAGCCGGGCCGCCACCAGCCACGGGGTCGACCTGTCGTTCGTGCAGATCGCCGGGGCCAGCAGCGGCTCGATGAACCTGAACCAGGCCTACAGCAACCTCTGCGGGGTGCTGGCCTACGCCCGGCAAGGCAAGTTCCAGCCGGCGCCGCGCATCGACCTGCTGCCCACCGTGGCCCGCAGCCCGAAAGACTGCGCGGTGAAAAGCGTGTCCCTGTGGTCGACCGCCGACCTGCAGCAATTGCGCAACCTCTGCCAGCCGGGGTTGCGGGCCAGCAGCGAGGGCGGCGCCAGTGTGCAGCCCATGCTCTGGTCCCTGCCCGACGGCCTGATCCAGCTGATCAACCAGCGGGTTGGCAACCTCGCCCGGCAGTTGCCGCAGCTGGCGCAGCAAATACCCTACCTGCCGGCGTTCACCCCGTGCGAGGTGTCCACCGACCCGGCGACCCTGGAAACCACCAGCCGCGAGATCCCGGCCTACAGCTACGCGACCCGGGTCGATTTCACCATCAAGCGCCTGCCCCAGGCCGAACCCGGGGCCATCGCCGGCAGCGGCAGCAACCTGTCCTACACCTATGAACTGCTCGGCCCTTCGGCCACCGACGCGCAGTTGCTGGAACGCCTGCTGATCGCGGTCAGCGAGCTGGGCAGCGCGATCATCAGCGGCCAGTTCCTGCTGATGCCCCAGGGCAATGCCAAGGCCAGCAACCTGCTGAGCCAGGCCGCCAGCGACTTCCTGGCCTTCCTGACCCAGACCAACCTGTCCACCGAAACCAACCCGCCGCCGGCCCTGATGGCCGCGCGCCTGGCCGAAGAAGCCGGACCGCGGGGCATCCTCAATCCGCCCGAGGAAGTGGTCAAGCTGCTCTGGGAACTCTCCACCGTGCGCTCCGGCGGCTACTACCTGAGCTACTACGATGCGATCGCCACCGCCGGCCTGCCCGACAGCATCTTCGATGACAGCGGCACCGCCACCCTGACCCTGGTGGTGACCTACCCCCGCGACGCCCTCGACGGCCGCCTGGGCAACTTCGTCAACGCCTTCGTCAGCACCGACACGGTGATCCAGCAAGGCAGCCACATGACCCTGCGCTCGGCCGCCACCGCCGACCACAGCCAACCCACCGGTGCCGGCGACAGCCTGGACAGCCTCGCGGCCTTCTACGGCATCGGCACTGGACGCATCGCCGAGCTCAATGCCGCCGTCACGCTGAGCAAGGCAGTGCAGGTGCCGGTGGACGGCATCATCCACCTGGTGACCCCGGCCGAGGCCAGCGCCGGCAACGGCCAGAGCGCGAGCATTCTCGACAACCTGGCGCGCTACTACTCGGTGGGCGCGCTGCAACCGATCAGCGCCACGCAGATCGCCAACCTCAACCCCGGGGTCAGCGCCGCCAGCGGCGTGGCCCTGTTCATCCCGGCCCTGACCTATGTCGTCGACGCCAGCCTGGCGCCGGGCAACAGCCTGCAGTCTCTGGCTACCTACTACGGCCTTGACCTGGATGCCCTGGCGGTGGGCGCCGCGCAGGTCACCGGGCTGTTCAGTGTCGGCAGCAGCCTGAGCATCGACACCCAGACCTTCGATCTGCAGGCGGTGTTCAAACAGGGCAACGCAGCTTTCAGTGTGCTGCGCAACAACCCACCGCCGGTGGATTCGCCAAGCCAGGACCCGGACGGCTACGCCAGCGCCTACCTGTACAACCTGTACTCGGTGCTGTCCGCCGGGCTCGACGGTTCGCCCTGGTTCAGCGCCAGCGAGCTGGCCCTGCCCTTCGGCCCGCAGCGGCCGGACAGTGGCGTCGACTCGCCCGAGGCCCAGGCCCGCCGGCGGGCCATGCGCGATCCGCAAAGCCGCGCCCGGGCCCTCAACGACCTGGCCGAGGACAGCCAGTACAGCTACCAGCAGACCCTTGGCCTGGCCCGGCGCGCCACCAGCAATGCCGCACCGACGCCGGCCCGGCCCGGGCTGCCGAGCGCGGAGGACAACCCCTACCGTGGCGTGGGCAGCTTCGCCCAGGTCAACCTGACCTGGCTGGACATCTTCGGCAACATCACCGTCACCCCCTTCCAGGCCCCCGCGCCCGGGTATCCCGGCAGCCTCAATCACCCGCCGCTGCCGCTGCGTTACTGCGACCGGCTGATCGCCCTGTCGGCCTGGCCCAACACCCGCAGTTTCTATACCTACGAAGCCGTTGCCGGCGGCGCGCAACTGGTGATCAGCCTGAGCCTCGACACTTCCAGCTATGACCCGGCCGGCGGGGACAAGGTCAAGGAGCAGGCCAAGAAGGACCTGGCGATGTTCAAACTGGTCTACTACCAGTTGAACCAGTCCTATAAGGATCTGCAGTTGCCCTGGTGCCAGGGCCGCGCAGTCAGCGTGGAGCTGGTCAACAGCCTGTTCGCCCAGCCCCTGAGCCGACTTGATGACAACCAGGCGCAGCCACTGCTGGACTATGTCAACGGGGTGATCCTGTACCTCGCCCAAGTGGTCCAGGGCACCCGCCCCGCCGCGCCGGCCACGGTGCAACTGAAGCTGGCGGTGGACATCGACGCCCTGGCCCCGGGCTCGATCCTGCCCCTGAGCCTGACCCTCAGCCTGCGCCGGGTCGCGGCGCTGGTGGAGCCGGATGTCGCCGGCCTGGAAGGTGGTGTGGCGGTGACCAGCACCCTGCTGCCGGTCCCCGATGCGCTGAGCGCCAGCACCAGCGGCTACAGCCAGTTCGCCCGGGCCTTCGAGGCGCTGTTCCAGCGGGCCGGGGCCTGGATGACCCGGGTCGGCAGCGGCACCGCGGACCCGGGCAGCACTCCGGACGGCCGCAGCCAGACCCTGTGGGCCGCGCGTTTTGCCCTGAGCGACGGCAACGACGGCATCCGTTACCGCATCGATCCGGCCCCGGGCTACTTCGCCGCCCAGCCGATCGCCCGCAGCCTGACCTCCGACAGCGTGCAGATCTACCCCAACTACCAGCCGGACCAGCCATTCCCGAGCGGCGATCCCGTGACCCTGACCCTCACCGGGGTCGATCAGAACCTGTGGTTCGAAACCGCCCTCAAGGCCATCGACGGCTTCCTCGCGCCGACCTACGCGCCCTCGGTGTTTCTGCTCGACACCCTGCTGGGCAGCAAGGACCCGCTCAAGGACGGCAACCTGGGGAAAATCCTCAGTGCCAAGCAGACCCTGGCCGACGCCATTGCATCGACCATCAAGCCGGTGCTCTCGGCAGGCCCGCAGGATGGCCCGGCGCGGGCCGCCGCGGGCGAGAAGCTGCGCCAGACCCTGCTCAACCAGTTGTATTCGGCCTACAGCACCACCGCCATCGTCGGTTTCTCGGTGCAAGGCAGCGCCACCGGCGAGCCCCTGTCGCTGTACGGCCAGCCGACGGTGGCGAGCGCCGCACCTGCGGCGCGCACCAGCGACCCAGCGGTGGCCGGCAACGACAACTACGCCTTTGGCAGCGGGCGCATCGCCCTGCCCGACGCCCCTGGGGAAAGCGCCCTGGCGTTTGTCTTCAACTCGCGCAACGAGGCGGCAAGAAGCTACGTGCCGCTGGACCTGGAGCTGCAGATCAGCCACCTGGAGCATGACGTGCGCAACGTGCCGGGCATCAGCGGCTACACCCAGTCGAACTGGATCTCGCTGATCTCCGGCCCCTTGCGGGTGCCCCTGGCCGACGGCCAGACCCTGAACCTGCCGGTGCTGCTGCGGGCCCTGCCCGAGCCACCGACCATTCAGGGGCAGACCGCGACGGCCTGGGCCCCGGTGCCGCAGCAGGTTTCGGACCTGAGCAAATGGACCTACGCTTTCGACTCGCTGGTGCGCGGCACGGCCCAGGACAGCCTGAACGTGGCCATCGCCCTCAACACGCCAACCGTCGATGGCGCGCTGCGCAGTGCCAACAAGAGCCTGGTCACCGCCCTGGCGCAATTCGTCAGCGTGTACCCGAGCATTGAAGTGGCGATGCAGGACAACCTCAGCGCGATCAACTTCGGCGAGCCCACCGCGGTGCAGATTGCCGCGGCGCAACAGGCGGTGGAGGCCTTCGTCTACATCGTCCAGGAGGTCACCGAGGCCTACGATGCCTGGGCCCGGCCGCTGCTGCGCAGCGCGGCGGCGTTTGTCGCGCCCCAGGCCCTGACCTGCAGCTTCAGCCAGGTACTGGCACCGGTGACGGTGGATGGCCAGGAGCGGGCCGAAACCCTACTCCTGGATGTCAGCATCAATCAGGTGGCGGCCAGCTACGATGCGGCCAGCGGGCAGATCAGCGCCACCCTGCCCCAGCTCGGCAAGGTCAGCCTGCCCTTGCCGCTGGTGCAGATCGCCCCGCAACAGTACGAGGCGGTGAGCGTGGTCGATCCGAGCAACCCGGGGCTGATCGCCTACCGCTACCGACTCAAGGGCAGCCAGCCAGCCGTGTGGCTCGCCTACGCGGATGCACTGCTGATCGACGAGCGCCGCACCAGCCTGCCGGCCCTCAACCTGTTCGACCATCAGAACGCCTGGGCCTCGCTGTCGGTGGAGCGCAACCGCATCCTGTTCCCCGCGGCGGACATCGGCACCCTGCAGACCAACCCGCTGTTCCGCTTCTCGACCCCGGTGGTGCGCTTTGTCGAAAGCATCAGCCCGCACATCAGCCAAGGCGCCTTCTCTCTGGACAACCTGAAGGTGCCGAACGCCAGCCTGGACGACTACCTGGAGGTGTTTTTCGCCGCCCTGGGCGCCGGCAGCAACGGCACCACGGTGCAGGTCGGCATGGAGGGCCGCTACAGCTACGAGGTCGCCGGGCCGGGGGTGGTCGCGCGCACCGTGCTGCCGGCGGCGCTGCTGTTGCCGGTGGCGACTTCGCTGAACAGTCCGCCGGCCTTCACCAGCGCCTTCAGCCAGGCCATCGATCGCTGGCGCCTGGCCGAACAGGTCACGGTGCAGGGCAACGCCCGGGTCGACCTGACCCTGCGGGCCTTCAGCGCCGACGATCCGGCGCAACTGGCGCGGGGCGCGGTGGCCGCGGACAACCAGCCACCGCTGCTGAGCATCGAGACTCTATGGGTATCCGCCAACAAGGTTCCACCGGAACAAGGAGGTGCATGAGACCGCCACTGCCGCGCACTGTTGATGAAGATGACCGCTTTAAATCAAACCTATTGGAGTACACCACATGAACGGACACACCAATCCCTCCTTTGACGAAGCCATGCCACTGGGGGCGTCTGATGCGCAATTCATCAATGACCTGCATGAGCTACTGGAGCGCCACGGCAACCTGGATCGCTTCGGACTCTGCCTGCTGCACGATCACTTCGCGGTCGCCGAGGACGAGATCCTGCTCGAATGCAACGACCATGAAGCCCGCACCCTGCACCTGGATGTGGTCAAGCGCGGCGCGCTGCCGGAGAGCAAATTCACCAGTTGGCGCATCGGCGGCCCTCGGGCCGAGGCCCTGACTGCTTGCGCCATGGATAAATGCAAGGTCGAGGCCTTGACTGCCTGCGCCATGGACAAGTGTAAGGTCGAGGCCTTGACCGCCTGCGCCATGGACAAGTGCAAGGTTGAAGCCCTCACCGCCTGCGCCATGGACAAGTGCAAGGTCGAAGCCCTGACCGCCTGCGCCATGGACAAGTGCAAGGTCGAAGCCCTCACCGCTTGCGCCATGGACAAGTGCAAGTAGTTCCAGGTCCTGCCGATGGCCAGTGGCGGGCACGGGAGGCCGATCGGCTGCCGTGCTCGTCCTGGCTTGCGCAGTTTTATCAGCGGCGCCACGGCGTCCTGGTCGGTTCCGGCACCGCGGCGCTGGAACTGGCGCTGCGCCAACTGGGGGCCACTGGCACCTGGCGGGTCGCGGTTCCCGCCGCCACCTGCCATCAAGTGGTGGCCGCCGTCCTCAATGCCGGCGCGATACCGGTGATTATCGAAAACGCCGCCGACCTGCTGCTCAGCAGCGAGGCGCTGGCGCCCCATATCCATGGCCTGGACGCGGTGATCGCGGTCCATCAATACGGCTTGCCCTGTGACATCCCGGCCTTGCGCCAGTTGCTGGGCCCGCGCCTGCCGATCATCGAAGACAGCGCCGGTGCCTGGGACCTGTGCTGTCCCGGCGCATCGCTGGTGGTCACCTCCCTGGGCCACGGCAAGGCCCTGGACATCGGCGGCGGTGGCGCGCTGTTCGGCGATCTGCCGGTGGATGGCGACATCGACGTCTGGTCGCCGGGCCAGCGTTCCCGCGCCTGCCCGGCCTTGAGCCCGGCCCTGTCGATTCATGCCCTGCCGGCGCTGATGCCTGCCGTCGCCAGGGCCCAGGCCCGTAGCCAGCGCCTGCGGCAGCAGATGCCCGGGCTGCTGGCGCGCTTGCGCGATGCCGGCCTTGAGCCCTGGGCACCGGCCGGATCGGCGCCGCCCAGCGGTCAATACCTGGCGATCCGCACCCGCGAACCGCAGTTGTTCGAACGCCTGCGCCACAGCCCCCATGCCGAGGCCCTGGGGGTCTGCGCCCCGGCGGCCGGCGCGCTGCGGGAGCTGCCCATGCTGCGCGGCCGTGGCGAGGTGGCCCAGGGGCCGCAAGCCAGCCTGGAACTGCGCCGCAACTGGGTCCTGCTGGACCCGATCGCCGCCCTCGACCACCCCGGGCGCCTGGATGCCTGGGCCGGAGACACTCGATGAACAGTCCCGCCTGGCAACCCCAGCACGATCTGAACCTGCCTTTCGCCCCGGGCCCACGGGTGCAACGACTGGCCGACTACGCCGAGAGCGGCCAGACACTGAGCACGGAACAACTGCTCGGGGTGGCCGGTGCGCGAGTGCTGTTCGCCAACTACCCGGCGCTGCGCGCCGACTTCGACGCGCCCTGGGAGGGAGCCACGGAGGCGGCCATCGATCGCTGGCTGCTGGACCACGCGGCTTTTATATCCACCAGCCAGGCAGCGGCCCAGGGCATCAACACCCCGATTACCCTGGACGACCGGCGGGTAACGGCCTGGCGTCCGCCACGTTATGGGCGCGCCGCGGTGCTGTGCGCGCCGGCCAGCGAGCAGGTGCTGTTCGACATCAAGGGCATTGGCGTGCCGCCGGACGAAGCCCCGCAGTTGCCCCATTCCAACGGTTTGCTGACCCTGGCCGAGGCGGTGCACGAAGTGCTGATGGAGCACCTGGTGTTCGCCGCCATGAACCACGCCGGCGCCGCGATCACGCCATTGCCGGCCTATGCCCTGATCGACCTGGGTTTCGACGCCTTGTGGCATGACGGGCGTGCGGCGGAACCGGCGGTGCTGCTGTTGCGTCGGGCCTGCACCCGCCCGCGCTGCCAGTGGCAGCGCTACTGGCAGGGCCCCGAACTGGCCGGGGCCCTGATGCAGGCCGAGCTCTTGTTGCGGCGTTATGGCTTGACCGCCAGCAGCTGCGGCGCGGTGCGCTTTCACCTGTGCCGGGAGAACGGCGAACTGCAAGTCACGCGCGATGAGCAAAGGCTGGCGGTCAGTGCTCTGGTGGCCGGGACGCTGCAACGCCTGCTGAGCGCCAACCGGGGTGCGCCCTTGCTGATCGACGGGGTCAACGTGCAACTGGCGGGGGTGCCCGGCGTGGCGCCATTGCAACTGCAGGTGATGGACTTTGGCCGCTATCGGTTTGCCGAGCGCTTCGACCATCACCTGTACGCCTGGATCGACGCCGACTACCAGAACCTCAACGGCCTGTACCTGGCGCCGGACGATCCGCGCTACGTGCAGCCCGATCCGCGCCTGAGCCTGGCCCGCAGTGCCGAGGGCCGGTGTTTCGCCGAGCTGCAACGCCAGGTCGCGGGGTTTCGCCAGGGCGGCGATCCCCAGCGCCTGTGCCAGGCGTTGCGCGCCACCCTGGCAGAAGCCTGCCGGCCATTGCGCGGCCAGGCCTGAAGCCCGGGTCCGGGCGGGGCTCAGTCGCCGAGCAGGCCCGGCGCCGGGCGAACCCGGCGATCGGGGTGATCACGCTCGATGAACTGGCGCAGTCTTTCCCGGGTTTCCGGGGCGTGGATCGAGCGGTTGAAGCACTGGGCCTCGATCTTCAGGCCTTCGGCCAGGGGCAGTCCGTAACCGCGGATGGCGGCTTCCTTGTCCGAGCGCATCGCCGGCTGCGGCAGCCCGGCGAGCATCCGGGCCAGCTCCAGGGCCCGTTTGAGGGAGCGCCCGCTGGGCACTATTTCGTTGACCAGGCCAATGCGATAGGCCTCCTGGGCGTCGATCACCTTGCCGGTGAGGATCAGCTCCATGGCCCGGCCCATGCCGATGATCCGCGGCAGGCGCTGGGTGCCGCCGTCCGCCAGGCCGATGTTCCAGCGGCGGCAGGTGACGCCAAAGGATGCGTGTTCCTCGGCGATGCGCATGTCGGCAAAACAGGCCCACTCCAGGCCCCCGGCATAGGCCACGCCATTGACCGCGGCGATCACCGGCTTGTAGACATCGACCCAGCGGCTGGGGCCAATGATGCCGGGACGCTCGCCACGCTCATGGGCGGCCATTTCCTCGGGGTCCGACGGCACCAGTTGTGCGGCGGCCTTGAGGTCGCCGCCGGCACAAAAGGCCCGGTCGCCGGTGCCGGTGATGATCGCGACCAGGGCGCTTTCATCGTCGCGAAAGCGGCTCCAGGCTTCGATCAGTTCGCGGTGGGTCACGGGGCCGATGCAGTTGCGCTGCTCGGGACGGTTGAAGCGGATGACCACGATGGGGCCCTGTTGCTCGTAGGCGATTTCCTTGAAGTTCATGGCAACTCCTGTTGCAGGTCGTGGCCCGCTTGAGCGAACCCGAACAGCAGTATAGGCAGCCACGGCCCCGGGCCGGTGTGGTGTGGCGCACATGCCTGGGCGCTGCCTGGACAGCCAGCAGCGGCTGGGGCGCTGGCCGGCGCACCGGCCGGCCTGTTAGCCTAGCCGCCCGCTTTGCCTGCACTGCGAAACCGCCATGACCTCTTCAGCGCAATTCTGGCGCGATGCGAACCTGCCTTACGTCGAAAGCCGCCGGGCCTGTGACAGCCGCGCCAACTACAAGGCCCACAGCCATCCGACGCTGTCCATCGGCGTGGTGGACCGTGGCGTCAGCCTGTTCAGCGGCGGCGCCCAGGGCCCGACCCTGATCCAGGCCGGCAGCGTGGTGTGGGTCCCGGCCCATTGCGCCCATGCCTGCAATCCACGGCCCGATACCGCCTGGAGCTACCAGATGCTGCACCTGGACCCGCGCTGGGTCGAAGCGGTGCGCCAGGAAGCGCAGCACGACGGGCCGACGGCGCTGTGCCAGGTGCTGTTGAGCCAGGATCCGCACCTGTATCAGCGGGTTTGCCGACTCAACGACCTGCTGTTTTCCGCCGCCAGCTGGCAGGACAAGGAAGCCGCACTGATCGAGTTCATCGGCGACTTCCCGCTCCACGACCAGCCGGTGATTGCCCTGGCCGCCGACCCGGCAAGGGCCGGTGCCGGGGTGCATCGGGTCATGCAGTTCCTGCAGGACGATGCGCAACAGGCCCAGCCCCTGGAACGCCTGGCAGCACTGGCCGGCCTCAGTCGCTACCAACTGATCCGCGCCTTTCGCGGCGCCACCGGAATGACGCCCCACGCCTATCAGCTGAACCAGCGGATCATCCAGGCCCGGACCTCGCTGCAGGCCGGGGAACCCTCGGCCGACCTGGCCCAGCGCCTGGGTTTCGCCGATCAGGCGCACTTCCAGCGGGTGTTCAAGGCCCATGTCGGCGTGACCCCGGGGCTGTACAAGGCCTGAGGCCGCGCAATTTTCTTCAATACCGCAGCCCCTGGGGCGCCGCAGACTTCCGGGCTATCACGTCACTGGAAGTCTTTACCGATGCTGCAACAGTTCCTGCTGGTCGCCGCCGCACACTTTCTTGCCCTGCTCTCTCCCGGCCCGGATTTCTTCCTGGTGGCGCGCATGTCCATGGCCGCCGGCTGGCGCGCGGCCACTGGCGCCTGCCTGGGCATCGCCCTGGCCAACGGCATATTCATCGTTCTGGCTTTCGCCGGGGTTTCGGTGTTTCGGGCCGACAGCCCGCTGTTCCTGACGATCCAGCTGGCCGGGTGCGGCTACCTGCTGTACATGGGCTGGCTGTTTCTGCGCCACGCCGGGGCCAGCTCCCTGGCCGCGGTGGACAGCAATGGCCAGACCCGCACGCTGGGCCGTGCCACCTGGTGGCGCGGCCTGGGCATGGGCTTTGCCTCCGGCATCCTCAATCCGAAGAACGCGCTGTTCTATGTCAGCCTGGCTTCCCTGGTAGGCGCGCAGACCAGCGCCGGCTGGAAACTGGTCTATGGCCTGTGGATGTTCAGCGCGGTGCTGCTGTGGGACGTGCTGGTGGCCCTGGCGATCGGCAATCGCCGAGTGCGCGAGCGCTTTGCCCGGGCCCTGCCCTGGCTGGAACGAGGCACCGGGGTGGTGCTGATCCTCCTGGCGTTGCTGGTGATCGGCGCCACGCTGTGGCGGCACTGAAGCGCTGAAGCTCTGGGCCGCGTCCCGCCACAGGCCTGCCGCGACGTTGATGGCCACGCCGAAAAGCTCAAGCCCCAGACCCGCCCCGAACCTGCGACCGATGGCCGCAGGCATTGGTCTAATTAGCCCGCCGCTGCTTTCGTCTGTTTGCTACCATGCGCGGGTTTTTGCCTGTCTGGCTGTTCAAAGGGCGTTATTTCATGAGTGTTTTGCTGACTCGCCGCACCCTGCTCACCAGCGCCGGGGTGCTCGGCCTGGGCCTGCTTGCCGGTTGCGACAACAGTCCCCGACTGTCCTTCAAGTACGGCAAGGACCTGAGCAATCAGATTCTCGGCCGCACCTTCAAACTCACCGATTCCCAAGGCGAAACCAAGTCGCTGTCCAGCTACCGCGGCCTGATGCCGATGATCTTCTTCGGCTTCACCCAGTGCCCGGCCGTGTGCCCCACCACCCTGGCCCGCGCCGCCCAGGCCAAGAAGCTGATGGGCCGCGATGGCGAGCGCCTGAAAGTGGTGTTCATCACCCTGGACCCGGAGCGCGACACGCCCGAGGTGCTGGACGCCTACGTCAAGGCCTTCGATCCGAGCTTCGAAGCGCTGTACGGCAGCCTGGAAGAAACCGCGGCCACCGCCAAGGAATTTGGCGTGTTCTACGAAAAGATCCCCAGCGGCTCGACCTACACCCTGTCCCATACCGCCACCAGCTTTGTCTACGACTCCCGGGGCACCTTGCGCCTGGGGCTGTCCCAGTCTCTCAACGCCCAAGAGTGCGCGGAAGACCTGCTCACCGTCATGGAGGTTTGTTAATGAATGCCCACCAGCGCCCGTCGCGCCTTAAATCCGCCCTGCTGCTGATCTCTCTGCTGGGCCTGGCCGGCACCGCCGGCGCCGCGACCCAAGTGGACAACGCCTGGGTCCGCGCCACCGTCCCTGGCCAGCACGCCAGCGGCGCCTTCATGGACCTCACCGCCAGCAGCGACAGCAAGCTGGTCGAAGTGCAGTCGCCCGTGGCCAAGAACGTGCAGATCCATCAGTCGAGCATGCACAACGACGTGATGAGCATGCAGCCAGTGGACGCCATCGCCCTGCCGGCCGGGAAGAAGGTCAGCCTGGACACCCACGGCTACCACGTGATGCTCATGGAGCTCACTGGCCAGATCAAGGTCGGGGACACCGTGCCGCTGACCCTGATCGTGGAAAACGCCAAGGGCGAGAAGGAGTCGATCAAGGTCCAAGCCCAAGCCCGGGCGCTGGATGCGCCGGACCACAGCATGATGAAGCACTGAGACAGCAAACATGAAAACCGGCCCCTGTGGGCCGGTTTTTTTATGAGTAATCCAGCGCCCGGGCCAGCCACACGGTGAAGCCGCAACACTGTGGATCTTCACTGATGTGCTGCACCACTTCGAAACCATGGGTATCGAGCAAGGTGCAGTATTCCCCCGGGTCCAGGCTCGCGTGGTACAGGGCCTCGCCTTCGAACTCGCCGATGGCCTCCCCTGCTGCAGGTCCGCTGGTGAACATCAGGGCGCAGCCCGGGGCCGCATGGCGTTCGAATACGGCGAACATGGCGCGCTGATCGTCCGGGCTCAGGTGGAACAGGCTGTTCCACGCCAGGATGCCGGCAAAGTCCTGATCCAGGGCCAGACCGCGCATGTCGGCGTTGATCCACTGCTGCTCGGGAAAGCGCTGGCGACACTGATCCAGCAAGGCGGCGCTGCTGTCGACGCCCGTGACCGCGTATCCATGTTCCACCAGATAGCGCGCCACCGGCTCGCCACCTCCACACCCCAGGTCCAGTACCTGCCGATCAGTCCCCATGACCTGGCGAAAGCGTTCGAACCAGGCCTGTTCGCTGTGAAATGCCTGGGTGTTGGCCCGGCGCGCCCGGTCCCAAGCCTGGGCATGACGCTGGTACAGATCGACGATGTGACGGGCGGATTCGTGCATCCACAGGCTTCCTTGTGCTGTTTGGTGGCCGCGGATTACAGCACAAGGGCGCCAGGCAAAGCGAAGTTGGCGGTAAGGCGTTATGTGGCCTGGCCGTTGGCATCCCAGGCCACTGGGGCCTGGCCGAGGAACTGACGCAGTTCGGCCAGCAGCTTGTCGCTGGAATGGCTGCTGGGCCGGTCGGCGACAAACCTCAGGCCCGGCATGATTGCTTGCACCCCGTCGTAGAGCCACTGCCCAGGAGTGCGCTCCGTTTCCTGCAAGGCCCGGGCGAAGATTGCCAGGTCCCGACGGGCCCGGGGAATGCCGCTGCTGCGCTCGACCCAGCTTTCATAACGCTGGCGGATTTCGATACGCCCCTGATTGACGATGGCCAGCACCCCACAGCGACTGCGATTGTGCAACGCCACCGGCGACAGGCCGAAGTACCCGCCCTCGCCCTGCCATGCCCCGTCAGGCAGGCGAAAGATCGCCAGATCGATGTCCGGGTACTCTTCGATCCGTGTGGCGGCATGCTCCACCAGCAACGTACTGCGCTGCAGCTCCTGCATGGCCGGGTCGTACAGCTCGGCGTAACGCCGGGTGTTATCCAGCACATCGGCCAGTTGCGGCAGCAGTGTGGTGAAACGCGTCATGAGTCGCCGGTCGTTGCCCCCCTGGCTGTGGCTGCGCACCCGGGCGGCCAGGGCATGCAGGGTAAAGGCGCAGTGCAGGGCCTGGGGCGAAGTGCCCCGGGTGAAGTCGCCGAGTCGTGCGATATCGATCAGCAATTGACGGTGCCGCAGGGCCTGCTCGGGGGCCAGGAAGGCGTAGACCGAGGCCAGCCCGTCAAGATCGAAATGATCGCTGGTGATCACCTGCGCCTGTTCCACCCTCAGCCCTTGTTGGAGAAAGATCAGGGCGCTGGTGGTGGACAGGTTGGCCTTGTAGGCGCTGGGGGTCTTGTTGGCCGGCCAATGGGACAGGGTCAGCACGGTGGCCGGATTGTCGATGGAATCCAGGGAGATATTGGTCCGTCTGTGGGTCTGGCCCAGGGGCAGGAATCCATAGGGGCTGTGGGGCCCCAGGCGCCAGGGTTGCAAGCCAGGCTCCAGCGGCGCTTCGCCGCCTCCGGGCGCCAGTCGCTGATGCAACTGCCGGGGCAGTTCCCGCGGCGCCGGCGTTGCGCTCCCGAGTTCGCCCGAACCGTCCAGGCGATAACTGAACTGGCGCAGGTTCTCCCGGCGCAGGTCCCGGGGGTTGCCATTGCACACCCCGCAGCCGGGGCCGCCGAGGACGCTGAGCAGATCGGTGAACTGATTGTCGGCAATGCCGATGGCGCGTCCCCCCAGCAGACGAAGGTCCAGGTGCGCGAACAATGGGGCGACTCCCGGATCGAAAAGGAAGCCCTGTTCCTGGCAAGCGGTATTGAGGCTGTTCATCTGTATGTCCTTGAAGTGTGACGAGTCAGGCGGGCCTCAGGCCTCGGCCAGCGCCCGGGTATGGTGGCGCCGGACCTGACGCATGCAGATAAACAACAGGGCCGATACCCCGGCGTAGATTCCGAACAGCCAGGCTGCGGCCTGGGCCGTACCGGCAACACCGGCGGTGGAGCTGAGTCCGGCCAGATTGACAATCATCCCCGCCAGCGCCGCGCCCAGGGCCGTGGCCACCAGTTGCACCGTGGTGATCGAAGCGCCCGCCAGCTCCTTTTGGTCATCGGCCGCGTTTTCCAGGACTCGGGACAACAGATGGGGCCACGCCAGGCCGATCCCTGTGCCCACCAGCAACATGGCCAGGCACACCGCGCCCAGGCTCAGGAACGGCGTGGCTGTGGCAGGCATGAACAGGCAAGCCAGGAGCAGGCCGGCCACCACCAGAAACGGCCCGCTGGCAATGGCCCGGGCCGCACCCTGGGGGCTCAGGCCAGAGCTGAAGATCGCCCCCAGGGTCCAGCCGGCCGCCATCAGCGCGGCGATGTAACCCGCCAGCAAGGGCGTCTGCTGATGCAGCTCTTGCAGGAACAGTGGCACAAAGACCTCGCTGGTCATGCCCACCACCAGCAGCGCCATGGAGAGGTACAGCGCCAGCAAGGGGCTGCCGGATTTCAGGCTGTCGCGGGGCAAGAGACGTTTGCCGGAGCGGTTCTCCAGCACCACCACCAGCAGCAACAGGCCCAGACCGACGCCCAGGCCCAGAGCGTTGTACCCGGGTGAAGGTGTGATGCTGCCAATGGAGATCGCCAGCACCACCGCGGTCAGCAACACCAACTGCAGGCCGGGAATGGGACTGCGAGGCGCCGTTTCGCGGCTTTTACCCGGTAACAGGACAATCGCCAGCAGCATGAACAGCAAGGTGCAGGGCACAAGCACCCAGAACGCCGCACGCCAGGCTCCGTGTTCGGCGAAGACCCCGCCCACGGCTGGTCCGATCAGGGTGGCCGCGCCCCACATGGCGGAAATCAGCGCCATCGCCCGGGGCCATAGCGGCTCGTCGAACACCAGGCGGATCATCGCGTAGGGCAAGGCGAACAGCAGCCCTCCGCCCAGGCCCTGGACACTGCGGCCGAAGATCAGCCAGCCCATGTCCGGGGCCAGGGCACACAGGCCGCAACCGAGCATGAACACCAGGCCGGCCAGGGCATAGGCGAGCTTCGGCCCCAGTATCCCCAGGGCCCGGGTGGACAACACCGAACCTATGATCGAGGCCACCACGAACAAGGTGGTATTCCAGGCGTAGTAGTCCAGGCCGCCGATATCCTTGACCACCGAAGGCAACAGCGTGGTGACCAGGTACACATTGATTGCATGCAGCGCCACGCCACCGGCCAGGGCTGCCGAGCGCAGTCCGTTCTTGCCCAGTAACAGTGCTGACCATCCGCTTGTCGAAGCCATGCCTTGCTCCCTTAGGGTGTTCGATAAGGTC
Source organism: Pseudomonas sp. Os17 (assembly GCF_001547895.1). Classification (NCBI taxonomy): domain Bacteria; kingdom Pseudomonadati; phylum Pseudomonadota; class Gammaproteobacteria; order Pseudomonadales; family Pseudomonadaceae; genus Pseudomonas; species Pseudomonas sp. Os17. The sequence continues at coordinate 3,443,324 of NZ_AP014627.1, forward strand.
GCACTGTATTACACAAGCTTTTACTTTGATAATTAATTTTTCATTGCCTCGCTTTCTTGCCCAATCCGCCGCTCAAAGCGCGACAATCGCCGGGCTCCTTGACCGGAGCCTGTTATGCTTGCGCGGTTGGCAGCGTCCTGCACACCCTTGATACCCCACTTGCGCATTGGTTAATGGCCCAGCATGTCCTCGATATCCTCCCCTGCCGAGAAGAAGAACCCCGGAGCCACCGCCGAGCGAATTCTGTTTCTGCTGAAAACCCGCGGCCCCTTGAAAACCGCCGACCTGGCCCCGCTGCTCAAGGTGTCCCTGGAAGCCACCCGCCAGCAGCTACAGAAGCTGCTGGACGCTGAACTGATCGCCGGGCAGATGATGCCGGCCCAGGGCGCCGGGCGTCCGTCACAGAAATGGGTGTTGACCGAGCAGGCCCAGGCCCGTTTTCCCGACACCCATGCCCACCTGACCCTGCAACTGATCGATTCGATTCGCGCGGTCTATGGGGCCGACGGTGTGGAACGCATCGTCACTGATATGGAGCGGGTCAACACCGCGCAGTACCTCGACGTCTGCGCCCCGCTACCGACCCTGGAAGAACGGGTCCGGGCCCTGGCGCAAATCCGTGAAGTCGCCGGCTACATGGCCAGTGTCGAGGCCGACGGCGAGAGCTGGCTGTTGATCGAGAGTCACTGTCCGATCTGTGTCGCGGCCCAGCAGTGCCAGGGCTTCTGCCGCTCCGAACTGCAAGTGTTCCAGGCCGCCATTGGCGACCTTGGCCAGGTGCAGCGCGTGGAGCACCTGATCACTGGCGGTCGACGCTGCGTTTATCGCATCAGCGCCCTCCAACCGAGTCCCCGCCCGTGATCGCCCCGACCCTGTCGCGCCTGCTCAAGCGTGGCGCGCTGATCTTCGGCGTTGCCGCATTCACCCTGCTGGCCTGGCGCGCCTACGACAGCGAGCGGGGTCCGGCGCTGCAACCCTGGCACCTGCGGGTGCCCCACGAATTGAGCGTCGAGCAGATCGATCGGGCCGACTGGGCAACCTGGCTGCAGGCCGAGGGGCGGGTGTTCGCCGAAGTCGAGCGCGAGGTCAGCGACACCCTCGATCCATCCCAGGTGCCGCCCTTCAACCGTTACCGCAAGGACAGCCGGGTCTACCCGCCGCACTTCGCCACCGACTGGAACCGCTCCTACCTGCTGCGCCCCCAGGGTCCGCCCCGGGGCGTGGTGGTGCTGCTGCACGGGCTGACCGACTCGCCCTACAGCCTGCGGCACATTGCCCGGCGCTACGTTGCCCACGGCTACCTGGCCATCGGCCTGCGCCTGCCCGGTCACGGCACGGTGCCCGCCGGCCTGACCGAGGTGCAGTGGCAGGACTGGCTGGCGGCGACCCGCCTGGCCCTGCGCACGGCGCGGGCCGAAGTGCCGGCACCTGCGCCCCTGCACATCGTCGGCTACTCCAACGGTGGCGCCCTGGCGGTCAAGTACGCCCTGGACGCCCTCGGCGATCCGCAACTGCCACAGGCCCAGCGCCTGGTGCTGATTTCACCGATGATCGGCGTGGCGTCGTCGGCGCGCTTTGCCGGGCTGGCCGCCTGGCCCGCGGTGTTTCCAGCCTTCAGCAAGGCCGCCTGGCTGAACCTGCGCCCGGAATACAACCCGTTCAAGTACAACTCGTTTCCGGTCAATGGCGCGCGTCAGTCATGGCTGCTGACCGACGCCCTGCAAGGCCAGCTGCAAGCCCTGGCGGGCGATCCGCGGTTCCAGCAACTGCCGCCGATCCTCGCCTTCCAGTCCCTGACCGACGCCACGGTCAGCACGCCGGCGGTGGTGAACGGCCTGTTCCGCCGGCTCCCGGCCAACGGCAGCGAACTGGTGATCTTCGATCTGAACCGCACCAGCGACTTCGACGGCCTGCTGGACCCGTCCAGCCTCACCTCCCTGGCCAGCCTGCTGCCGGCGCCGCCGCGCAACTACAGCACGCGGATCCTGAGCAACGCCGAGAGCCCGTCGCACCACCTGGAAGAACTGGGCACCGCGGCCCTGAGCCTGGACAGCCAGCGCCGGCCCCTGGACCTGGCCTTCCCGGCGGGGGTGTTTTCCCTGTCCCACGTGGCCCTGCCATTCCCCGTCAGCGACAGCCTGTACGGCAGCCAACCCGATCCCGGCGAAGACTTCGGCCTGCACCTGGGCAGCCTCGCGGCCCGGGGCGAACGCGCCGTGCTGGTGGTGCCCATGGACGAGCTGATGCGTCTGACGTCCAACCCGTTCTACCCCTATCTGATCCGGCGCATCGAGTCGGATATAGATCAAGCAACAGTTCCGTCATTGATCCCCTGAATGGGCGGGTGTTAGCGTCACCGTCCTCTGCCCCCTTGATTTCCGAGGGGGCACAACTGCCGCGATGGCAGGGAATCGCAATGAAGACACTGTTTCAAAGCCGGGCGACCGGCCTCTCCCTTGCGCTGCGTCGGGCCATGGCCAGCGCGGCGCTGCTGGTCGCCGCCCAGAGCGCGCAGGCCGATCAGCAAGGGGACTTCTGGTACTTGCAGACCAGCGTCTACACCAACCACTGGAGCAACGATCCGGACCACAACAACCATCAGGACCTGATCGGCCTGGAGCGCAACTACGCCAGCGGAAAACTCTGGGGCCTGAGCACCTTTCGCAACTCCTTCTCCCAGCGCTCCTACTACGCCTACGTCGGCAAGGCCTGGGAGAGCGCCGACTGGCCGGTCTACGCCAAGCTCAGCGGCGGCCTGATCCAGGGCTACAAGGGCGACTACAAGGACAAGATTCCGCTGAACCACTTCGGCGTGGCGCCGGTGCTGATTCCGGCAGTCGGCATGCATTACGGCCCGGTAGGCACCGAGCTGGTGATACTGGGAGCCGCAGCGGTGATGGTCAACGTCGGCTACCGCTACTGACACCCGCCGGGCCCAGGGATTGGCCCGGCAAAGTCGCACAATCGTTCAAGACGTTCCTCCAGCCCTTGCCCAGAATCTCGAAGCCTGATGGCCGGCGCCTTGACGCGCCCGGCATGGCGTCAATCCGAGAGGGCAAGGTATTCATGCAGCAGCAATCACAGCCAGAGTTATTGACCGGCCGGCTCGAGCTCTGGCGCCGGGTCGCGCCGACGGCCCTGGCCATTGTTCCGGTCAGCATGCTGTTTGGCGTACTGGCGGCCCGCGCCGACTGGTCGTTGCTGGAGGTGGCCCTGGTGGGCCTGCTGGGGTTCACCGGCAGCGGCCAGTTTGCCGCCCTGCCCCTGGCCCAATCCGGCGCCGGGTTCTTCACCCTGTTGCTGCTGACCGCCTCGCTCAACAGCCGCTACCTGCCGATGGCCTTCGCCTCGTCGGCGCGGCTGCCGCGCCGGTGGCTGCCCAAGGCCGCGGCGGCCCATCTGCTGGGGGACGAGGCCTACGCCACCGAGACCCCGGGAGACAGCCCGGCCGCGGTGCTGATGATCCGGGCAACGATTTTCCTCACCTGGGTCCTGTCCGGGGTACTCGGGGCCTGTTTGGGGCGCGCGCTGCCCGCGCATTGGGTCGGCGCCGAGCTCAATCTCGGCTACCCCGCCAGTGTGGTGTTGATGTACCTGGCGCTGAGCCAACTGCGCCGGCGCCTGGCGGGGCTCCCCGGGCGGCGTCTGGCAATCCTGGTGCGCCTGGCGCTGTGTGTGGCCCTGAGCCTGGCGCTGATCCGCCTGCTGGGTACCCTGTACTTCTGGATCCCCAGCGTACTGGCCACCAGCGTGCTCCTGGTCTGGGCCCGATCATGAGTCATGGGAGCTGGGTCACCATTGCCGCGCTGTTCGCCACCAGTTGCCTGGTGCGCATCATTCCGGCCTTCGTCACCCTTCGCCTGCGACCGGGCCTGCAACGCTGCCTGCAAGAGGAGCTGCCCGTGGCGGTTTTCATCAATTTCGCGGTGTACATCGCCTACGGCGAAATCGGCCGCGAGCCTTGGGCCGCGGCCGGCTCTCTGCTGATCGTCGGGGCCATCGCCCTGGGTGGCAGCCTGGGCCTGATCGCCACCGCGGCCATCGGCACCGCGGCGTATGCGGCCCTGCTGCAACTGCCCGGATAGCGCATGCCGCGCCCCGGGGCTCCTGGCCCAGCCCCGGGGCGGCCGCTGTCGTTCTATTGCCCTTCGTCGCAGCCCAGCCCCTGACGCTGCGCCTGCTCGTCCTTCAGGGACTTGCTGGTGCGGGCCATGATCTGCCCTTGCAGGGTTTGCAGTTCAGTACCGTCCAGGCGCTTGCACAGGTTGGTCTCCCAGACATCGCCGGTGGCGATGCTCACCGAGAACAGCCCCCAGTACTCGGTGGCGCCGGCCTTGGGGTCGTTGTAGCCGAGGCTGAAGTCGAAGTACCCCGGATGGGGCGGCTGGCCGTGCTCATCCTGCAGATCGCCGTCGACGAACACCCCGGGTTTGTCCAGTTGATAGTCCTGATGCCTGAGGGCCACCAGCAGCACTGCCTGAGCCTGTTCGCGGGTCAGGCCCGTGGCCTTGACCTGAGCCGGCGACAGGGCGCCGCCGGCGCAGGCGACCAGGGTGGTGCACGCCAGGGTCAGGCCCAGCAGCCAGGAACGGCGATCGTTGTTCAGCACGCCAGACGCCCCCTGACCGAGAGGATGATCTTTGCCAGGTAGTCGGCAAAACCATTGCGCCCGCCGGTGGCCGCATCGCCACTGTTGTAGCCGCTGCGCACCAGGGCCTGGGCGAACTCCATGGGCTCGCGCTTGCCGCGCACCGAGGCGCCATAGCGCAAGGCGAAGGACTGGGCGGATTTCTGGAAGGAGTCGAACTTCGCCACCTTGACGCTGGCGCTGCCCTGGGCCGATTCGGCGCTGATCTGCAAGGGCGCCGGTGCGTGCATGGAGAAGTAGTTGTTCAGTTCCCGCGCGATCCGCCCCGCCCCGTACTGGCTCTCCTGAGCCGCCAGGCCGAGGATGTTTTCCACCGGCAGGTCCAGTTGGTCGGCGATCGGCTGGCAGGCCGCCTTGTATTTACTGACAAAGGTGACGGCATTGATGTTGTTGCACAGTTTGGCGCTCAAGATTGCTTCCCTCGGTTGACCGGTCAATTCCATTTCCAGCAGGTGCTGCGGCGCCGATTGTAAATCAATCCCGGGCACTTGCCCGGGACTTCTTGCAGCGCCTGGCCCAGGTCTGTGGGCGTCATCACACACTGGGCGGCGGCAGCCGACCGCGGACCGCGGGCAAATGCCGTCATCACGGGAATTCACCATAAATTTGACGTTTTTTTCTGATTTGCCGCTCTACATTGCCGGCGACTTCATATGCAAATGATTCCTATTGTTCAGCCGATTCGCGATGCCTTCTCTGGCGCCTCGAACCGCCCGGTTCGACGCCTGACAAAAACAACACCCCAGGAGCTGCCCCCAGCATGACCCTCACGCCCTCTTCGCTGTTCAACACCGCCCTGCTCAGCGCCGCCTTGCTGGCCATCGGGCAGGCCCGCGCCGCCGACGCCGACGGCATCCTGGTCTACAACGCCCAGCACGAGGGGCTGACCAAGGCCTGGGTGGAAGGCTTCACCCGGGAAACCGGGATCAAGGTCACCCTGCGCAACGGCGATGACAGCGAGATGGGCAACCAGCTGGTGCAGGAAGGCAACGCGTCGGCGGCGGATGTGTTCCTCACCGAGAACTCCCCGGCCATGGCCTTGGTGGACAACGCCGGGCTGCTCGCCAAAGTGGCCCCAGGCACCCTGGAACAGGTGGCCGCTGCCTATCAGCCGGTCCATGGCAACTGGGTGGGAATTGCGGCGCGCTCCACGGTGTTCGTCTACAACCCGGCCAAGCTCGGCCCGGGCGACCTGCCCAAATCCCTGCTGGATCTGGCGGCGCCCGCCTGGAAAGGCCGCTGGGCCGCATCTCCTGCCGGGGCCGACTTCCAGGCCATTGTCAGCGCGGTACTGGAACTCAAGGGCGAAGCCGCGACCCTGGAATGGCTCAAGGGCATCAAGGCCAATGCCAGCGTCTATCGCGGCAACAGCGCGGTGCTCAAGGCGGTCAATGCCGGTCAGGTGGACAGCGGCGTGATCTATCACTACTACAGCTTCGTCGACCAGTCCAAGACCGGCGAGAACAGCAAGAACACCGCCCTGCACTACTTCAAGCATCAGGATCCGGGGGCCTTCGTCAGCCTTTCCGGCGGCGCCGTGCTGGCCAGCAGCAAGCACCCGCAACAGGCCCAGGCGTTCCTCAAGTGGATCACCGGCGAACACGGCCAGGCGGTGCTCCGGACCGGTCACTCATACGAGTACGCCGTGGGCAAGGGCGCGGCCTCCAACCCGGCCCTGGTGCCGCTGGCCGAACTGGAGGCGCCCCAGGTGGATGCCGCCAGGCTCAACAGCAAAAAGGCGGTGGACCTGATGACCCAGGCCGGTCTGCTGTAATCCATGGCTGACCATCTGTCACAGGTCGAGGGCATCGACGGCGCCGCCCGCCTGCCCGCGGTGCGACTGCGCCAGCGTCGCCGCGACCGCGCCAGCGCGCCCTGGCTGCTGGGGGCTGCGCTGCTGGTGTCGTTGCTGGCCCTGGTGCCCCTGGGGTTCGTCGTCGCGGTGTCGATCCAGACCGGTTGGGCCGGCATCGCCGAGCTGGTGCTGCGGCCCCGGGTCGCGGAGCTGTTGTTCAACACCCTGCTGTTGCTGCTCCTGACCCTGCCGCTGTGCGTGCTGCTGGGGGTGGCCCTGGCCTGGCTCACCGAGCGCAGCGATCTGCCCGGAAGGCGGGCCTGGGCGGCGCTGGCGGTGGCGCCCATGGCGGTGCCGGCGTTCGTCCACAGCTACGCCTGGGTCAGCCTGCTGCCGGCCTTGCACGGGTTGCCCGCGGCGGTGCTGGTGTCGGTGATCGCCTATTGCCCCTTCGTCTATCTGCCGGTAGCCGCCACCCTGCGCCGCCTCGATCCGGCCCTCGAAGACGTCGCCCAATCCCTTGGGCTCAGGCCTCGGGCGCAGTTCTTGCGGGTGGTGCTGCCGCAATTGCGCCTGGCCATCGCCGGTGGCGCGCTGCTGGTGGGCCTGCACCTGCTGGCGGAGTACGGCCTGTACGCGATGATCCGCTTCGACACCTTCACCACGGCCATCTACGACCAGTTCCAGTCCACCTACAACGGGCCGGCGGCGAACATGCTGGCGGGGGTCCTGGTGGTGTGCTGCCTGGTGTTGCTCAGTGCCGAGTCCGCCTGTCGGGGGCAGGCACGCTACGCCCGGGTCGGCTCGGGCAGCCCGCGGACCCAGCCGCTGCAGAGCCTGTCCGGCCTCGGCCGCTGCGCCGGTCTGTTGCTGGTGGGCTTGAGCAGCGCACTGGCCCTGGGCGTGCCGCTGCTGACCCTGGGCAACTGGTTGCTGGCCGGCGGCAGCGAAGCCTGGCAAGTTCCGGAACTGCTGCCCAGCCTGGGGCAGACCCTGGCTCTGGCCAGTCTCGGCGCCCTGCTCACCACCTGTGCGGCGTTTCCCCTGGCCTGGTTGTCGATCCGGGCGCCGGGGCGCCTGCTGCGGCTGCTGGAAAGCGCCAACTACATTGCCAGTTCGCTGCCGGGAATCGTCGTCGCCCTGGCCCTGGTGACCGTCACGGTGAGGTACGCCCGGCCGATCTACCAGACCAGCCTCACGGTGCTCCTGGCCTATGGGTTGATGTTCCTGCCCCGGGCCCTGGTCAGCTTGCGGGCCGGTATCGCCCAGGCACCGGTGGAGCTGGAGCATATCGCTCGCAGCCTGGGGCGCACGCCATTGCAGGCCCTGTGGCGGGTCACCCTGCGCCTGGTGGCCCCCGGGGCTGCGGCCGGTGCGGCCCTGGTGTTTCTGGCCATCAGCAATGAGCTGACCGCCACCCTGTTGCTGGCCCCCAATGGCACCCGGACCCTGGCCAGCGCGTTCTGGGCCCGGACCAGCGAAATCGACTACGCCGCTGCCGCGCCCTATGCCTTGCTCATGATCCTGATCTCACTGCCGTTGACCGGCCTTCTCTACCATCAATCCAGACGCACGGCGGGCCGATGAACAGCCTTGAACTCCAGCAACTGCACAAGTCCTACGGCACTGTGACGGCGGTGCACGACGTCAGCCTGAACCTGCCCGCCGGCAGTCGCACGGCGATTGTCGGGCCTTCCGGCTCGGGCAAGACCACCCTGCTGCGGATGATCGCCGGTTTCGAATTTCCCGACCGCGGCCGCATCAGCCTCAATGGCCAGGTCCTGGTGGATGACGAGGGCGCCCTGCCGGCCCATCAGCGCCTGATCGGTTACGTGCCCCAGGACGGCGCCTTGTTCCCGCACATGAACGTGGCGGCCAATATCGGTTTCGGCCTGCCGGGCAAGATGGCGGCCAAACAGACGCGCATCGACGAATTGCTCGACATGGTGGCCCTGGATCCGGCCATGGGCACGCGCTGGCCCCATGAACTGTCCGGCGGCCAGCAGCAACGGGTCGCCCTGGCCCGCGCCCTGGCCCAGCGCCCGCGGCTGATGCTGCTGGACGAGCCTTTCTCGGCCCTGGACACCGGCCTGCGGGCCTCGATGCGCAAGACCGTGGCCCGCCTGCTGGCGGATGCCGGCATCACCACCATCCTGGTGACCCATGACCAGGCCGAAGCCCTGTCCTTTGCCGACCAGTTGGCGGTGATGCGCCAGGGGCATCTGGTGCAGAGCGGGCCGCCGCTGGAACTGTACCGGCATCCCAGGGATGCCCAGACCGCGCTGTTCCTCGGCGACGCGGTGGTGCTGCCGGCCCGCCTGGAGCAGGGTCTGGCCCACTGCGACCTGGGGCTGGTGCCGATTGCCGATCCGGCGCGCCAGGGCCCGGCGCAGATCATCCTGCGCCCCGAGCAACTGCAATGGACCGCCGGCGGCGCGCACAGCGGTGCGACACCGGGCTGCGCCGGGGTGGTCAGGGACTGGGATTTTGCCGGCAACCACTGCACCTTGAGCGTCGCCATCACCACCGCCGACGGCAGCCAGCAGCTGCTGCCGGTGCCGGCTGGCGGTCTACAGGCCCCGGCCCCCGGCAGCCGGGTCTGGATCACCACCCAGGGCCAGGCCCACGTGCTGGACTCCCGGGACCTCTGCGGGCGGCGACCGGCGCCGGCGGGGCCATGACCGGATGTGGCTCACAGGTCGAAGCGATCGATGGCCCGGCGCCGCTCATTGTCGTCGCGCATGTCATAGCTGGCGGTGGTCTGGATGTTGGTGTGGTGAGCCAGCTTCTGGGCAATCGACAGGTCGTGTTCCTCGATCACTCGGGTGATGAATGAGCGGCGGAAATCGTGGGGCATGATCTGCACGCCGACCTGGGCGCCGCGCTGCCGGGCGATGTAGTAGATGGCGTGCTTGGTGATGCGCTCGCGGGTGATATGACCGCCGCGGCGGATCCGGTTGAACAGAAAGCCGTCGTCCTCAAGGCCCGCCGGCAAGTCTGCGCGACGCAGGTCCAGCCAGGCCTGGAGCTTGTCGAAGGCCCAGGTCGGCGCGTACTTGATCAGTTGCTTGTTGCCCTTGGCCAGCACCTGCAGGCTGCGCTGGGCGAAGTCGACCTGGGCCAGATCCAGGTTCACCGACTCCGACTTGCGCATGCCCGAGCCGTAGAGCACGGCGATGATCGCCGCGTCGCGCACGCCCTGGGGGCGCGGGTCGGCGGCACAGACGGCCATCAGTTCCTGGATCAGCCCGCGCCTGAGGTTGCGCCCCCGGGACAGGCGCGTACCGCCCATGGCCTTCACCGAGCGCATCTTGAGCAGGTGGTCGTGGCTGATCAGGCTGGCGCGCCAGGCTTCGTTCAACACCCCGCGCAGGGCGTTGACGTAGAGCGAGGACGTGCTGGGGGCGTAACCGTCGCGGCGCAAGGTCGCCACCAGGGCCGTGACCTGCTCGGGCTGCAGCTGGTGCCAGGGGATGTCCTCCAGGTTGAGGTCTTCATAGCCCAGGCGGTCGGCGGCGTCCTGCAGCACGTAGCGCAGGGTGGCCTGGCTGGAGGGGGCCAGGCGGGTCAGGTACAGGCTGAGGGGGTTGGCGCTGCAAGCGCCAGGTACGGACGACATCAGGGTCGTCCCCAGGGAGCGGGTTGCACCGGGTAGCACCCTGAACCAGGAGAAAAAAGTCTGCGGCTACCCTCTTCAACAGCCGCCGAAAACCGGCTAAAACAATGGCCCGCACTCAGTTGATTGCCGCCCTTGCACATAAACTGAACGCTGGCTGTCTGGCTCGCAGAAAAACGGACTTTTACCTTATTTTTCATATTCGTTTCACATTTTTCCGCTTAATCTCAGCCCCCGACGGCTCGCCCTCCGAGTGCAGCTTTTTCTCAGGTTGCAAAGATAACACCTTGATCCACATTTACTTTTCACAAACATAGTCTTTACTCATGTGCTGCATGGAATGCCCCGCTGGCTCAATGACTGGATGTGCCTCAATGACTGCATGACCTCCCCGCTTTCCATGAACCGTCCGTTCACTCGCAAGACCCCGTATTTCCGGCATCAGCTAAACCCGAGGTAACCATGAACCAGGCTTTCCTTCCCTTCTCGCGTCCGAGTATTGGCGACGAAGAGATAGCTGCAGTGGAGCAGGTTCTGCGCTCCGGCTGGATCACCACCGGCCCGAAAAACCAGGAACTGGAACAACACTTCGCCGAACGCGTCGGCGCCCGACATGCCGTGGCCCTGTCCTCGGCCACCGGCGCCATGCACATCACCCTGCTGGCCCTGGGCATCGGTCCTGGCGACGAAGTGATCACCCCGTCCCAGACCTGGGTTTCCACCGCCAACATGATCTGCCTGCTGGGGGCGACCCCGGTGTTCGTCGATGTCGATCCCGACACCCTGATGAGTGATGCGGCCCGCATTGAAGCGGCCATCACCCCACGGACCAAGGCGATCATTCCGGTGCATTACGCCGGCGCCGCCTTCGACCTGGATCCGCTGTATGCCCTGGCGGACAGGCACGGCATCCCGGTGATCGAAGACGCCGCCCACGCCGCCGGCACCACCTACCGCGGACGCGCCATCGGCGCGCGGGGCACGGCGATCTTCTCCTTCCACGCGATCAAGAACATGACCTGCGCCGAGGGCGCGATGTTCGTCAGCGATGACGAAGCCCTGGCCAACCGGGTGCGCATGCTCAAGTTCCACGGCCTGGGGGTGGACGCCTACGACCGCCTGACCCACGGGCGCAAGCCCCAGGCCCAGGTGATCGAACCCGGCTTCAAGTACAACCTGGCGGACATGAACGCCGCCATTGCCCTGGTGCAGCTGCAGCGCCTGGACGAGATCAACGCCAAGCGCGAAGTGCTGGCCAAGGCTTACCTGGAGCGCCTCGCAGGCCTGCCGGTGCAACCTCTGCACCTGCCCCAGTACCCGCAACAGCATGCCTGGCACCTGTTCATCCTGCGCATCGACGCCGAGCGCTGCGGCCTGGACCGCGACGCCTTCATGAAGGGCCTGCAGGAGCAGAACATCGGCACCGGCATCCACTTCATCGCGACGCACCTGCATACCTATTACCGACAGCGCTTCCCTGAAGTGCACCTGCCCCATACCGAATGGAATTCGGCGCGGCTATGCTCGATTCCACTGTTTCCGGACATGACCCTCGACGATGTCGAACGGGTTGCCGGTGCCATTGAAAACCTCCTGGACTGAAGCCTTTGAAACCTTACCCAATCCAGTTCGTGTCGATCGTGATTCCGGTCTACAACGAAGAACAGAGCCTGCCCGAGCTGCTGCGCCGCACCGAAGCGGCCTGCCGCCAACTCAAGCACGAGTTTGAAATCGTCCTGGTAGACGACGGCAGTCGCGACCAGTCGGCGAATATCCTGCAAGAGGCCGCCGAACGCGAAGGCAGCCCGGTGGTGGCGGTGATTCTCAACCGCAACTACGGCCAGCACGCGGCGATCATGGCCGGTTTCGAGCAATGCCGCGGCGACGTGGTGATCACCCTCGACGCCGACCTGCAGAACCCGCCGGAAGAGATTCCGCGCCTGGTGGCCCAGGCCGAGCTCGGCTACGACGTGGTCGGCACCGTGCGCAACAACCGCCAGGATTCGGCGTTCCGCCGCTGGCCGTCGAAACTGATCAACCTCGCCGTGCAACGCTCCACCGGCGTGGCCATGAGCGACTACGGCTGCATGCTGCGGGCCTATCGCCGGACCATCATCGACGCGATGCTGGCCTGCACCGAGCGCAGCACCTTCATCCCGATCCTGGCCAACAGCTTTGCCCGGCACACCACCGAGGTGCTGGTGGAGCACGCCGAGCGCGAGCACGGCGACTCCAAGTACAGCCCGATGCGCCTGATCAACCTGATGTTCGACTTGATCACCTGCATGACCACCACGCCGCTGCGGCTGCTGAGCATCATCGGCTTCGGCATGGCCGGGGTCGGCGCCCTGTTCGCCCTGATGCTGATTGTCTTGCGCCTGATCTTCGGCGCCACCTGGGCCGGCGACGGCACCTTCGTGCTGTTCGCGGTGCTGTTCGTGTTCACCGGTGGCCAGTTCATCGGCATGGGTCTTCTGGGTGAATACCTGGGACGCATGTACAGCGACGTGCGGGCCCGCCCGCGCTTCTTCATCGAAAAAGTCTTGCGCAGCCAGCCCGCGGCCCCGGCCCCCGCTGTGACTGTCGACGGTTTAACTTCCACTCATACAGATCAGGTTTCGCCATGAGCAATAAAGCTGTTGTCTTCGCCTACCACGATATTGGCTGTGCTGGCATCGAAGCCCTGCTCAACGCAGGTTACGAGATCGCCGCCGTGTTCACCCACGCCGACGATCCCAAGGAAAACACCTTCTACGGCTCGGTGGCCCAGCTCTGCGCCCGCAAAGGCATTGCCGTGCACGCCCCGGAAGATGCCAACCACCCGCTGTGGATCGAGCGCATCGCCAAGCTCAACCCCGACTACCTGTTCTCCTTCTATTACCGCAACCTGCTGAGCGAGCCGCTTTTGGCCACCGCCAGCAAGGGCGCGTTCAACCTGCACGGTTCCCTGCTGCCGCGCTACCGGGGCCGCGCACCGGCCAACTGGGTGCTGGTCAAGGGCGAAACCGAAACCGGCGTGACCCTGCACCGCATGGTCAAGCGCGCCGACGCCGGCGCCATCATTGCCCAGGAACGCGTGGCCATCGAGCGCAGCGACACCGCCCTGACCCTGCACCACAAACTGCGTGACGCCGCCGCCAGCCTGCTGCGCGACACCCTGCCGGCACTGGCCCAGGGCAAGATCACCGAGACCGCCCAGGACGAGTCCAAGGCCAGCTACTACGGTCGTCGCACGGCCGCAGACGGCAAGATCGAGTGGAAGCGCCCTGCCGAAGAGCTGTTCAACCTGGTACGCGCGGTGACCCAACCGTACCCGGGCGCCTTCTGCGCCGTGGGCGAGCACAAGCTGATCGTCTGGAGCGCCGAAGTGGTCAAGGGCAATGAAGGCCAGGCCCCGGGCCGGGTCATCAGCGTCGACCCGCTGCGCATCGCCTGTGGCGAAGACTCGCTGGTGATCACCTCAGGCCAGCGCAACGCCAACGGCCTGTACCTGGGTGGCCCGCAACTGGCCAATGAGCTGGGCCTGGTGGACGGTTCCCTGCTGCGCGGTGCCGAATCCGGCCGCAAGCCACGCCGCACCCGCGTGCTGATCCTGGGCGTCAACGGCTTTATCGGCAACCACCTGTCCGAGCGCCTGCTGCGTGACGACAAGTACGACGTCTACGGCCTGGACATCGGCTCCGACGCCATCGAGCGCCTGCGCAGCCATCCGAACTTCCACTTCGTCGAAGGCGATATCAGCATCCACTCCGAGTGGATCGAATATCACATCAAGAAGTGCGACGTGGTCCTGCCGCTGGTGGCCATCGCCACGCCGATCGAATACACCCGCAACCCGCTGCGCGTGTTCGAACTGGACTTCGAAGAGAACCTGAAACTGGTTCGCTACTGCGTCAAGTACAACAAGCGCGTGATCTTCCCGTCGACCTCGGAAGTCTATGGCATGTGCCAGGACAAGAACTTCGACGAAGACAGCTCCAACCTGATCGTCGGCCCGATCAACAAGCAACGCTGGATCTACTCGGTGTCCAAGCAGCTGCTGGACCGGGTGATCTGGGCCTACGGCGCCAAGGGCCTGAACTTCACCCTGTTCCGTCCGTTCAACTGGATGGGCCCGCGCCTGGACCGCCTGGACTCGGCCCGTATCGGCAGCTCCCGCGCCATCACCCAGCTGATCCTCAACCTGGTGGAAGGCACGCCGATCCGTCTGTTCGACGGTGGCGAGCAGAAGCGCTGCTTCACTGACATCGCCGACGGCATCGAAGCCCTGGCACGCATCGTCGACAACGAAAACGACTGCTGCAACGGCCAGATCATCAACATCGGCAACCCGGACAACGAAGCCAGCATCCGCCAGCTGGGCGAAGAACTGCTGCGTCAGTTCGAAGCCCACCCGCTGCGTGGCAACTTCCCGCCGTTCGCCGGTTTCCGCGACGTCGAAAGCAAGGCCTTCTACGGCGCTGGCTACCAGGACGTGGAGCACCGCAAGCCCAGCATCGAAAACGCCAAGCGCCTGCTGAACTGGGAGCCGACCGTGGAGATGAGCGAAACCATCGGCAACACCCTGGACTTCTTCCTGCGTGAAGCCATGCTGGAAATCGCCGACCGTTCGAAAGAAGAAGCTCGCTGATGCAGGCAGGTCTGCGCATTGATGTCGATACCTACCGCGGCACCCGGGAGGGGGTGCCACGGCTGCTCGAATCGCTGGACGAAGCCGGGGTCAAGGCCACCTTCTTCTTCAGCGTCGGGCCGGACAACATGGGGCGCCACCTGTGGCGCCTGATCCGTCCGCAGTTCCTCTGGAAAATGCTGCGGTCCAATGCCGCGGGCCTGTACGGCTGGGACATTCTCCTGGCCGGCACTGCCTGGCCGGGTAAACCCATTGGCCGGGACCTGGGGCACTTGATGCGCCAGACCCTGGCCGCCGGCCACGAAGTCGGCCTGCACGCCTGGGATCACCACGGCTGGCAGGCCAACACCGGGCGCTGGAGCGACGCGCAGCTGATCGAACAGATCCGCCGTGGCGTCGACAGCCTCAACGATATTCTCGGGCAAGCGGTGAGCTGCTCGGCGTCCGCCGGTTGGCGCGCCGATGAACGCGTCATCGAAGCCAAGCAACAATTCGGCTTTCGCTACAACAGCGATTGCCGCGGCCAGAGCCTGTTCCAGCCACGCCTGGCGGACGGCAGCCTGGGCGCCCCACAGATTCCGGTGGACCTGCCGACCTTCGACGAAGTGGTCGGGCCGGTGGTGGCCGCCAAGGATTTCAACCGCTACATCCTCGACCGGTTCAGCCCGGACAAGCTCAACGTCTACACCGTGCATGCCGAAGTAGAAGGGATTCTCATGGCCAACGATTTCCGCCAGCTGCTGGCCAGTGCCAAGCAGCGCGACATCCACTTCCAGCCCTTGGGCGACATGCTCCCGGCGGACCTTTCCAGCCTGCCCGCGGGCAAGGTCGTGCGCGGCACGCTGGAAGGCCGCGAAGGCTGGCTGGGAGTCCAAAGCGCATGATCAGACGTTGGGCCCTGCCGCTGCTGTTGATCGCTTTCGGTCTGTTCTACCTGTTGCCCATGGCCACCCACGGCCTGTGGATTCCCGATGAAACCCGCTACGCGCAGATCAGCCAGGAAATGCTCCTGACCGGCAAATGGGCGTCGCCGCATTTCATGGGCATTCGCTATTTCGAAAAACCGGTGGCCGGCTACTGGATGATCGCCATCGGCCAGGCGCTGTTTGGCGACAACCTGTTCGGCGTGCGCGTGGCCTCGGCCCTGAGCACCGGCCTCAGCGTGGTCCTGGCCTATCTGCTGGCCCGGCGCCTGTGGAACGATCCGCGCAAGAGCCTGGCCAGCGCCCTGCTCTACATGAGCTTTACCGTGGTCGCGCTGCAGGCCGGCTACGCCAACCTCGATCCGCAGTTCACCTTCTGGGTCAACCTGAGCCTGGTGGCGCTGTGGTTCACCTTCGACTGCCGCAGCGTGCGCGGCCAGATCAGCGCCTGGGTGGTACTGGGCCTGGCCTGCGGCATGGGCTTCATGACCAAGGGCTTTCTCGCCTGGCTGCTGCCGGTGCTGGTGGCGCTGCCCTATGCGCTGTGGCAGAAGCGCCTGCGCGCGCTGCTGATCTATGGCGGCCTCGGCGTGCTGGTGGCGATTCTCATCAGCCTGCCCTGGGCCCTGAGGGTGCATGCCCAGGAGCCGGACTACTGGCGCTTCTTCTTCTGGCACGAGCACATCCGGCGCTTTGCCGGCGAAGACGCCCAGCACGCCTCGCCCTGGTGGTATTACCTGCCGTTGCTGGTGGGCTTCAGCGTGCCGTGGGTGTTGCTGCTGCCGGCCAGCCTGAAGCAGGCCTGGGAACAACGGCGCCTGAACAGCAGCGGCTTCCTGCTGCTGTGGCTGGTGCTGCCCCTGGCGTTCTTCAGCCTGAGCAAGGGCAAGCTGCCGGCCTACATCCTGCCGTGCCTGCTGCCCCTGGCCTTGCTGATGGGCCACACCCTGGTGGACCGCCTGGCCGCCGGCAAGACCCGGCTGCTCGCATTCAACGGCGTGCTCAACCTGGTGGCTGGTCTGCTGGGGCTGCTGGCCCTGGTGTATTTCCAGATGAAGAAACCGGTGTATGTGGACGAGCCGCAACACCTGGTGCTGGTCTATGTCCTGCTGCTGGGCTGGATCCTCAGCAACCTGCTGCAAGCCATGCGCCCACTGAGCCTGTGGGCCGCACCGGCCCTGGGCAGCTTCCTGCTGGTGGCGCTGGCCCCGGCGGCGCTGCCCAATTCGGTGGTCTACAACAAGATTCCCGACCAGTTCATCATCGATCACGTGGCCGAACTGGGTCAGGCCAAGGCCCTGCTGAGCAACGACCTGGGCGCGGCCTCGGCGCTGGCCTGGCGCCTGGGTCGCCCCGACGTGACCCTGTACAACACCGAAGGCGAAGTGAAGTACGGCCTGGGCTACGAAGACAGCGCCGCGCGCAAGGTCGACCTGAACCAGGTCCAGCCGTGGATCGAGCAAGCCCGCAAGCAGGGCTCGATCGGCGTGGTGATGCGGGTCAAGAGCAGCGACGAGGCGCATGAAGTCGAACTGCTGCCCAAGGACGCCAAGCGCTACGAGCAAGGCAATATCGTGATCTTCATCATTCCCCAGAGCCAGCCATGAGCCTGTTGCTGCTACTCCTGGCCTGCGGGCTGACCTGCCTGGGCCAGGTGGCACAGAAGTTCGCCGTGGAAAGCTGGCGCGACCAGCCCTCCGGCGCCCTGCACAAACTGCGCTCGGGCTGGCTGTGGCTGGCCCTGTTCAGCCTCGGCCTGGGCCTGCTGGTGTGGCTGCTGGTGCTGCAGCGCATGGAAGTCGGCGTGGCCTACCCGATGCTCAGCCTGAATTTCGTGTTCATTACCCTGATCGCCCGTTTCGTCTTTCATGAGCCCATCGACCGTCGCCACTGGCTCGGCGTGGCCCTGGTGATTGGCGGCGTGCTGCTGTTGAGTCGCCACGCATGAGCCGCGCCAAGGGATTTGCCTTCGCCCTGGGCAGCGTGGCCCTGGTCAGCGGCGCCCAGCTGGGCATGCGCTGGAGCATGACCCGCCTGCCCGCCCCGGATCAGTGGCTGTCGGCTTTGAGCGCCGGCAACGTCGATCTGGCCGCCCTGGCAGTCGTGATCGCGGCCATCGGTGCCTACGCGCTGTCGATGCTCTGCTGGCTTTTGGCGCTGCGCGACCTGCCGCTGGGCCGGGCCTACTCGCTGCTCAGCATCAGCTACGCGCTGGTCTACCTGCTGGCCGCCAGCCTGCCGCTGTTCAACGAACCGTTCACGCTATCCAAAAGCCTCGGGGTGGCCTTGGTCATCCTCGGGGTCATCACCATCAACTCTCGATCTGCACCCGCGACAAGTCCCAGGAATACCCCATGAAAATCAGTGTATTTGGAAGTGGTTACGTCGGTCTTGTACAAGCCGCCGTGTTGGCTGAAGTCGGCCACGATGTCATCTGCATGGACATCGACGAGCAAAAGGTCAAGCAGCTGCAACAGGGACACGTGAGCATCTTCGAGCCCGGGCTGGCCAGCCTGGTCAAGGAAAACCTCGAAGCCAAGCGCCTGCACTTCACCAGCGACGAGAAACTCGCGGTGCAACACGGCCAGGTGCTGTTCATCGCCGTGGGCACGCCGTCCAGCGAAGACGGCTCGGCGGACCTGCGCTATGTGCTGTCGGTGGGCGATGCGGTAGCACGCCACCGTGAGCAACCGGTGATCCTGGTGGAAAAATCCACCGTACCGGTGGGCACGGGCGACACCTTGAAAGCGCACATCGAAAAGGTCCTCAATGGCCGCCCGCTGCAGTTCGATATCGTCTCCAACCCGGAATTCCTCAAGGAAGGCTCGGCGGTGACCGACTGCCGCCGTCCAGACCGGATCATCATCGGCTGCGAGCGCGAGGAAGTGCGCGACGTGATGCGCGACCTGTACGCGCCGTTCAACCGCAACCATGACCGCATCATGTTCATGGACCTGCGCAGCGCCGAGCTGACCAAGTACGCCGCCAACTGCATGCTGGCGACCAAGATCAGCTTCATCAACCAGATCGCCGAGCTGGCCGAGCACCTGGGCGCCGACATCGAATCGGTCCGCCTGGGGATCGGTGCCGATACCCGCATCGGCTACCACTTCATCTACCCCGGCTGCGGCTACGGCGGCTCGTGCTTCCCCAAGGACATGCGCGCCCTGATCCACAGCGCCCAGGAAGCCCATTGCTCCAGCGACCTGCTGCAAGCGGTGGAAGCCATCAACGAACGCCAGAAGCACAAGCTGTTCGAGCGCATCAAGGCGTTCTACAAGGGCGACCTGAAAGGCAAGACCTTCGCCCTCTGGGGCCTGGCGTTCAAACCCAACACCGACGACATGCGCGACGCCCCGAGCCGGGTGCTGCTGGACGCGCTGTTCGCCGCCGGCGCGCAAGTGCGCGCCTACGACCCGGAAGCGATGCAGGAAACCCAGCGTCTGTACCCGGACGAATCGCGCCTGATGCTCATGGGCACGCCGGAATCGGTACTCACCGGTGCCGACGCCCTGATCATCTGCACCGAGTGGCAGCAGTTCAAGGCTCCGGATTTCGACCTGATCCAACAGCGCCTCAAGGCGCCGGTGATCTTCGACGGCCGCAACCTGTACGACGCCGAACGCCTGGCGCGCAATGGCTTCACCTACTTCCCGATCGGCCGCGGTGAATCGCGCAACCTGCCGATTCCTCATCAGCAGTGGTCCACCGAGGCTTGAATGAACCCGCACTCCAGCTCCCCTTCGAACACACTTCTCTGGCAATCGTTGGGGCTGGGGCTGCTGGCCTTGCTGCTGTTCTGCGCCGGCGCCGGTCATGATTCGGCCATCGGCTTCGATTCGCGCTTCGTGCTGTTCGCCAAGGAAATGCTGCGCCATGGGCCGGGGTTCTTCCCCACCACCTATGGCCAGCCCTATGCCGACTACTCCAGTGCCTCGACCCTGCTGGTCTGGCTGTTCTCGCTGCCTGCGGGGCAGGTCAGCAGCCTGAGTGCCTGGCTGCCGACGGCCATCGCCTCGGCCGTGATCGTCAGTCTGATCTATCGCCTGTTGGCGCCCTATTCCCAGACCTGGGCCCTGCTCAGCGTCGCCCTGCTGTTGCTCAGCAACACCTTTATCAGCGAAACCCGCGCCGTGTCCCTGGACCAGATGCTCGCCGCGGTGTCCCTGGCGGTGTTCTACCTGGGTTATGCCCATGACCACTTCGGCGCCCGCCGGCACCTGGGCTGGATCTTCCTGCTGCTGGTGCTGGGCTTTGCCATTCGCGGGCCCATCGGCCTGGTGATCCCCACCGGCATGCTGTGCAGCTACTACCTGCTCAATGGCCAGTGGCGGCGGCTGTTCGGCGTCGGTTTCAGCGCGCTGTTGCTGCTGGTGGCCTGCGTCGGCCTGCTGCTGTGGCTGGCCAAGCTCAGCGGTGGCCAGGCCTTTGTCGACGATGTGATCCGCATGCAATTCATGGGACGCATGGACGGCAGCGAAGGCTCCAGCGACGTTTTCTATTACTTCACCAGCTCCCTGGGCAACTACGCCCTGGCCTACCCCCTGGCGATCCTGGCGTGGATCGCGGTGCTGTTCAGTCGCCCCGCGGAGCAGGGACCGGCCCTGAAACTGCTGCGCCTGTGCACCGCTGCCGGACTGATCGTGATGATCGGCCTGTCGATTCCCCAGGCGAAAAAGGCCCGCTACCTGCTGCCGATGCTGCCCATGGCGGCGATTATTGCGGCTTATCCGTTCCAGGCCAGCCACGGCCGACTGATGGCCTGGCTGCGCGCAGCGATCCAGGGCATCTGGCTGCTGCTGCCCGGGCTGCTGATCGTCGGCCTGCTGGTGCTGCGGCGCAAGTTCCCCGGGCAGCTCGACTCGCTGACGCCGATACTGCTGATCCTCGGCCTGTTGCAGGCGCTGTCCCTGGGGCTGCTGTGCCGGCGCCAGTGGCGCGCCGTGGGCCTGGCCTACAGCGCGGTGCTGGCGGTCTGGGCCTGCTACATCGGGGTCTTCGAGCCGGTGGAGCACCGTCTCTATGACACTCGCGCCTTCAGCCACGGCGCCATGCAACTGATCGAGGCCGACCCGGCACCGGTGGTCCTGCACCGCATGGGCAAGGACGCCAAGGCGATCAAGTTCATGGTCAACCTGGACCGGGACCTGCAGCCGCAGTTCACCGAGACCCTCGACGCCCTGGCCCAGGTCCCCGGCCCGGCCTGGGTGATCCTTGACCAGAGCGACCTGGTCAGCCTGCAGGGCACGCCCCTGGCCGGACTGACGCCGGCCCTGAGCGGGCGTTTCGACAAGAACGACTTCGTCCTGCTGCACCTGCCCAAGCGCGGCGCCACGCAACCCTGAAAGCGTTGCGCGGCCCCCAGCGGCTCCTTACACTCGCGCCCATGACCATTCAGATCCGCCGGGCGCGGGTGGCCGACGCCGCCTTCCTGCCCGCCATTGAAACCTCGGCTGCCGAACTCTTTCGCCGTGATCCGCAACTGGCCTGGCTGGCCGACGCCGAGGTCGCCGATGCCCAGAGCCAGCGAGACAACATCCGCCAGCACCCGGTATGGGTCGCGGTGACCGCCGACAGCACCCGCTGCGCCTTTCTCAACGCCCAGATCTGCGACCACGAGCTGCATGTGTGGGAAATCTCCGTTGCCACTGGCCACCAGGGCCAGGGCATTGGCAAGCGCCTGTTGCAGGCGGCCCGGGAGTTCGCCCTGGAACGGCAGCTCACGGCCCTGACCCTGAGCACCTTCCGCGAACTGGCCTGGAACGAGCCTTTCTATCAGCGCCAGGGCTTTGTCACCCTGCAGCCGGCCCAACTGAGTCCGCGCCTGCGTCAGGTCCTGGCCGATGAAGCGCAGCACGGCCTGCCTGCGGAACGCCGCTGCGCCATGCGCCTGACCCTGTAGAAGCCTGGCGGCCTATCCGGCCGCAAAAGCCGCTCGTGGCAGCCGGCGCTTATCGGCGTCAAGCAGCAAAATAAATGCACTAAACCAGCATTATTATGAATTTGTCAGTTGCATGAAGGCTCGGCACACTGTGCCCGTTCCTCCCCCAAATGTTGGAACGTTCAAGGGCTTTCTGGTGATCCAGACAAGCCCTTCTTTTTGCCCGCCGTTTAGTCATGGACCCCATTGCCGATGCTTGCCCGCTGGAAACCCGCCGCCATCAATACCCGCCCCCTGGAATGGAGCCGCGCCGCCATCGGCATGGCCCTGGGCACCCTGTTCAGTGTCTGGCTCTGCGCCCAGGTGTTCGGCATGCCGGTGGCGCTGCACCTGATCGGTCCGCTGGGAGCCTCGGCGGTGCTGCTGTTTGCCGTGTCGTCCGGAGCCCTGGCCCAGCCCTGGTCGATCCTGGGCGGTTACCTGTGCGCCGGGGTCGTGGCCTTGCTGGTGGCCCATGTGTTGGGGCGCAGCCTGGGCAGCGCCTGCCTGGCAGCGGGCATGGCCCTGGTGCTGATGTGCTGGTTGCGTTGCCTGCATCCGCCGGCCGGCGCCCTGGCCCTGACCCTGGTCCTGGCCGATCCGGCCAGCGTGGCGCTGGACTGGCGCGAGCTGGGCCCGGTGATGCTGGCGGCGGCCAGTCTCCTGGCCAGTGCCCTGGTCTACAACAACCTGACGCGGATTCGCTACCCCAAGGGCCCGAGCGATGCCCCGGCCATCCTGCCGTCGGCGACCCCGAGCGACAGCCTGGCGATCACCGCCGAAGACCTGAAGCAGGCCCTGGCCGAGATGGAGGAGTTTTTCGATGTCACCCCCGAAGACCTCGAACAGCTGATCCATGCCAGCCAAGTCCACGCCCGCCGCCGCAGCATCGGCCAAGTCCTTTCAGCGCGCCGCTAAGCCCCCGACTCCTGTGCGCAGGGGCCTGCCAGTTGGGGGGCTCAGATCATCGGCGACCAGCGCTGGGACCAGTCGTGGTCTTGTTCGATCACCTCGCGCAACACCGCAAAAGCCTGCTGCAGCTGCGCCGAGTCACGCTCCCGGGCATACAGCAGGTAAGTGGGAAAGTTGAATTCCGGGGCCTTTTCCACCCGTTCCAGCACGCCGCTGTCCAGGTAGCTCTGCACCACCCGGGTACGAAAATATCCGCTGCCGCCAGCGTCGAGGATGAACTGCAGGGCCAGTGGCCCCAGGTTGAAGCCCACCGCAGCCCTGGCCTGCTCCGGCAAGGCGGCGTCATGCTGGCGACGGAAGTCCTCGCCCCAATCGATGTAGACATAGGGCTCCGGCCGCCCCGCCAGGCGCACCTGGATCAGCTTTTCCTCGAGCAATTGCTCCACCTGCAAGCCCGGCGAGTACAGCGGCTGGAACACCAGCGCCGCATCCAGCACCCCCAGCTCCAGTTGTCTCTGCAGGCTGGCGCCTTCGGCGATCTGGGTGCGCACTGCGTGGTTGGGCAGCGCCTGGCGCAGGCGCCGCACCCAGCTGAGCATCAGCGGGTTGCACAGGCTCGGCTCACCGCCGATGTGCAACACGTTGTGGTAACCGTCGAGCAGCGGCAGGTCGCGCTGGGCCGCCTCCCAGGTCTGCACCAACTGGTTGGCGTAGGCGATGAAGGCCTCGCCGTCGGCGGTGGGCCGGGCCCCGGCGCGGTTGCGCACCAGCAGTTTGCAGTTGAGCTGGCCTTCCAGGTTCTGCACCCGGGCGCTGATGGCGGTCTGGGTCAGGTGCAGGCGCTCGGCAGCGGCGATCAGGCTGCCGCTGCGGACGATTTCCAGGAAGGTGCGCGCCAGATCGATGTCCATGGTGCCTCGCCGGCAAAAAATTCGAGCGCCATTGTAGCGGCGCTCGCCATACCGCGCTGCTAGGCCGCGGACATTTGCCGAGCCGGCACCGCCAGGCTCACCGCCCGCACCGAAGCCCCGGCACTCAGCCCCAGGGCCTTGGCGCTCTCGGCGCTGACCATCAGGGCGCCGGCCGCCACCCGCGCCGGCGCGGCGCTGATCCGGCAGTCGGCGAACTGGCGGTTGTGAATCAGGTAGGGCTCGGCCTGTTCCCCCGGCGTGCCGATGCACAGCTGCAGCACCTGGCTGTCGCGTACCGCGCGGATCTCTTCGGTGGCGCATTCGATCAAGGGCCCGCCATCGAAGATGTCGATGTAGTCCTTGAAGGCAAAGCCTTCGGCCTTGAGCATGCCCAGGGCCGGCTCGGTATTGGGGTGCACGCGGCCGATCGCCGCCCGCGCCGCTTCCGGCAACAGGCAGGTGGGCAGCGGGAACTTGGGCATCAACTCGGCGATGAAGGTCTTGTTGCCCAGGCCGGTGAGGTGGTCGGCTTCGGCGAAATTCATCTTGAAGAAGTGCCGGCCCAGCCCCTCCCAGAACGGCGACACGCCCTGCTCGTCGGAATAGCCGCGCATCTCGGCGATCACCTTGTCGCCAAAGTGCTGGCGAAACTCGGCCAGGAACAACAAGCGCGCCTTGGACAGCAGGCGGCCGTTGAGGCCCTGGCGATGATCGGCATGCAGGAACAGCGAGCACAGCTCCGACTGGCCGGTCATGTCGTTGCCCAGGAACAGGGTCGGCAACTGCTGGTTGATGCCGAGGTTCTTCGAGGCGGCGACCAACAGCCCCAGGCGATAGTTGTACCAGGGCTCGCGCAGGCCCACGGCCCCGGCCAGGGCGCAGATGCCGACCACTTCGCCCTGCCCGCTCTGCAGCACGAACAGGTAGTCGGCGTCGGCCCGGGAGGCCTGCCCGGCGAAGGTCCGTTCGGCCCATTGCAGGCGCGAGCGCAAGCGCCCGGCGTCGGCCGGCAAGGTGGTCAGGCCGGCACCGGCGCTGTGGGCCAGGGCCAGCAGGGCCGGCAGGTCTGCTGGGGTGGCGGGACGGACGATCATCGCGAGTGCTCCAGTTGAGGTTGACGTTCAGGCAGGTAGATTTCCGCCAGCATGCAGCGGGCGCTGCCGCCGCCGATGCGTTCGATGGTGTCGATGTTCACCGGCAGGGGCTGCACATGGCGCTCGATCAACCGGCGTTGCTCGGCGTCCAGGGAGCGCCAGGCACTGCGGGACATCACCAGCAGCGGCTCGCCGGCACTGTTGTGCACTTCGAGCATATTGCCGGCGAAGGACTCCAGCTGGGCCCAGGTCAAGGGCAGCAGCTGCTTGCCGCTGCCTTCCAGGCGCTGGCGCAAGGCGGCGCGCTCGCCGCCGTCGTCCAGGGCCAGCAGGCAGGCCAGCGCCAGTCGGCTGCCGACGCTCATCATCACGTTGGTGTGGTAGATCGGCACGCCGTGGCGGTCCCGGGCGTGGAAGGCACAGAGTTCGTAGCCCAGCTGTTCCCCCCATTGCACCAGGGCCTGGTGATGGGTACGGCTCGAATAGCCGGCGTAGCAGATCCGCTGCTGGCGATCCAGGACCATGCTGCCGGTGCCTTCGAGGAACAGCTCCTGCCGCTCCAGAGGCGTCAGGTCGAGGGTGCGGGCCACCTCATACTGCTCGTGCAGGTGGGCCAGCACGCCCTTGAAGCGTTCCAGGCGGCGGTTGCGGCCCTGCATCGGGTACAGCACCAGCGTGCCGTCGGGGTGGCTGCTCCAGCAGTTGTTGGGAAAGATCGAATCCGGGGTGTGAGGCGCGGCGCCGTCCTCATGCACCAGTACCCTGACCCCCTGCTCGCGCAAGGCCGCGACATAGCCGTCGAATTCCTCCAGGGCCTTGGCCTGGACGTCCTCGGCGACCCCGGCCGGACGTTGAAAACGGTTGTTGCCGGCGGTGTCCTGATTGAAGGAGAAGCGCGTCGGGCGAATCATCAAAACGCTGTGAGTGGTCTGCATGGGGCACGCAATCAATGAGTTTTCAGAGGGCCTCATTGTGATTTTTTGCAGGGACAAAACCCGGCTGATCGGCGGGTCTGCACAGCAGGAAATGGCTGAAAGCACGGGCGGCTCCAGCCGATTTCGCGCCCCGGAACACATCGACCTGCTGCCCGCACCGTCTTGCGGACCTGTTCGCCGACAAGGTTCGTGGATGTCGCGACAGACGCGTAGGAGCTGGCTCGCCAACGAAGGCGATCTTGTCGGCGCGGCCAGGCTTGCAGGCCTATTCGCCGGCAAGCCGGCTCCTACGCAGGGCGCTGGCGGGGTTATTCCATGCCGGTCTTGACCATGGCCAGCTCGGGGTGGCTGACCAGTTTGTCGATGTGCAGGTCCGGGTCGTCGAACCAGACTTCGGTCAGCACCCGGTAGTGCTCCATGTCGCGGCAGCGCATGCGCAAGCTGTAGTCGAAGGCGCCGCTGATCAGGCGGCACTCCAGGACCTGGGGACAGGCACGGACCTTGGCTTCGAAGGCTTTCTGCGCCGCGCGCCCGCTCTGGTTGGACAGCGCCACCAGCACCAGCAGCGACAGGCCCGGGGTGAGTTTCTTTTCATCGAGGATCGCCCCGTAGCCACGGATGACCCCGAGCTGCTCCAGCTTGCGTACCCGCTCCAGGCACGGCCTGGGGGTCAGGTGCACGCGCTCGGAGAGTTTCTGGTAGGTGATGCGCCCTTCGTGGCGCAAAACCTCGATGATCGCCTGGTCGATTCGATCAAGCACGATCGACAAGTCGCGGATGTCCGCCATGGATGCCTTCCCTCACTTCAAACGGCCGGATAGAAACTGCTGCAAACGTTCACTTTGCGGCTGGTCGAGGATGCTCGCGCCACCCTGCTCCTCGACCCGCCCTTGATGCAAGAACATCACCTGACTCGACACTTGCCGGGCAAAGCCCATTTCGTGGGTGACCATGAGCATGGTCCGCCCCTCTTCCGCCAGCGCCTGGATCACCTTGAGCACCTCCCCCACCAGCTCCGGATCCAGGGCCGAGGTCGGTTCGTCGAACAGCAGGATCTGCGGTTCCACCGCCAGGGCCCGGGCAATCGCCACCCGCTGCTGCTGGCCACCGGAAAGAAACGCCGGGTACTGCTCGGCCACGCGTTGTGGCAGGCCGACCTTGTCCAGGTAGGCCCGGGCACTGGCCTCGGCCGCCTTGCGGCTGCTGCCCAGCACCTGACAGGGCGCGAGCATGATGTTGTCCAGCACGCTCAGGTGGCTCCACAGGTTGAAGTGCTGGAACACCATGGCCAGGCGCGTGCGCAGGCGCTGCAACTGGGCCGGGCTGGCCACCTGCATGCCGCCGGGGGCATCCCGGGTGAGGATGGCCTCGCCATCCAGGACGAAGGTTCCAGCGTCGGCCCGTTCGAGGAAATTGATGCAGCGCAGCAAGGTGCTCTTACCCGAGCCGCTGGCACCGATCATGCTCACCACGTCACCGGCCCGGGCATTCAACGAGACGCCCTTGAGCACTTCGTTGTCACCAAAACGCTTGTAGAGATTTTCAACGCTCAACTTGTACATCAAACACTCCTGGAGCGCCGTGGCGGACAACGACGCTCTGGACAGATAAATGGGAAGGCAGGCACTCAATGGGCCGGGCCGAGAAAGCTCAGCCAGCGCCGCTCCGCCAGGCGGAAGGCCGCCACCAGGCCGAAGGACAGCCCCAGGTACAGAAGACCGGCGAGGCCGAACGCCTGGAAGGTCAGGAAGGTCGCCGCATTGGCGTCCCGGGCCACCTTGAGGATGTCCGGGATGGTGGCGGTGAAGGCCACCGAGGTCGCGTGCAGCATCAGGATCACTTCGTTGCTGTAGTACGGCAGTGCCCGACGCAGCGCCGAGGGCAGGATCAGCCGCCGGTACAGGCGCCAGCCACTGAGGCCATAGGCGTGGGCCGCCTCGATCTCGCCGTAGGGAATGCTGCGGATGGCGCCGGCGAAGATCTCCACGGTGTAGGCGCAGGTGTTGAGGGTGAAGGCCAGCAAGGTGCAGTTCATGGCATCGCGGAAGAAGGCTTCCAGCAATGGTTGCTGGCGAATCGCGGCGATCCCGTACAGCCCGCTGTAGCAGATCAGCAGCTGGATATACAAAGGCGTGCCGCGAAACACGTAGGTGAACAGCTGCACCGGCCAGCGCAACAGGGCCCAGTGGGAGGCGCGCATGATCGCCAGGGGCAGCGACAGGACAAAACCCATGGCCAGGCTGGCCACCAGCAGCCACAGGGTCATGGCCAGGCCGGTCAGGCTCTCGCCGTCACTGAACAGAAAGGGACGCCAGTATTCCTGGATCAGCTCGATCATCGCGACAGCCCTCGCACGCCTTGGTTGTAGCGCCGTTCCAGCAGGCGCAGCAGCTGGTTCGAGGCGCTGGTGATCAGCAGGTACAGGGCCGCCGCCAGGAGCAGGAAGTCCAGCATGTTGAAGGTGCTCTTGCCGGCCTCCTGGGCCACCTTGACCAGATCCGAAAGACCGATGATCGACACCAGGGCCGTGGCCTTGAGCAGCACCAGCCAGTTGTTGCCCAGGCTGGGCAAGGCGTAGCGCATCATTTGCGGGAACACCACGAAACGAAAGCGCTGCCAGCGACCGAGGCCGAAGGCCGCCGCCGCCTCCTGCTGGCCCCGGGGCACGCTGAGCATCGCCCCGCGAAAGGTTTCGGTGAAATAGGCACCATAGATAAAGCCCAGGGTGATGATCCCGGCCACGAAGGGGTCGATTTCCATGTAGGGCCAGTCCAGCAGCTCGGTCAGGGCCGTGAGCCAGCCTTGCAGGCTGTAGAAGATCAACAGCATCAGCACCAGGTCCGGCACCCCGCGAATCAGGGTGGTGTAGCAGGTCGCCGGCAGGTTCAGCAGGCGCAGGGGCGAGAGCTTGGCAGCCGCGCCCAAAAGGCCCAGGGCCATGCTCACCAGCAGCGCCAGGGCCGAGAGTTTCAGGGTCACCCAGGTGCCGTGCAGCAACAGCGGGCCATAGCCTTGCAGGACCGTCAGGTCGAGGCCGAAGAGAGTCGTCGAGGTATTCACGCCAATCACCTTGCAGACGCCGCGGCCGGCCCCGGGACGGATCGCGTCTGTCCCGGGGCCGGCCAGGGGCGATCAGTTGTTGTAGAGGTCGAGGTCGCCGAAGTACTTGCGCTGGATCTGGGCGTAGATGCCCTTCTCATGCAGGGCCTTGATGGCGCCATTGAGCATGGCCTTGAGTTCGTCCTGGTCCTTGCGCAGGCCGATGGCGATCTCCGCCGGTACCAGCGGGTCGCTGATCCCGGCGCTGTTCTCGAAATCGGCGCCCTGGGGCGAGGCCAGGAAGCTCATCTGCGCCTGCAGCTTGTCCTGGATCGAGGCATCCAGGCGGCCGTA
The DNA here is from genome assembly GCF_001547895.1 of Pseudomonas sp. Os17. NCBI lineage: Bacteria > Pseudomonadati > Pseudomonadota > Gammaproteobacteria > Pseudomonadales > Pseudomonadaceae > Pseudomonas > Pseudomonas sp. Os17. The sequence continues at coordinate 3,472,101 of NZ_AP014627.1, forward strand.
GACCAGGTCGGCGTAGACCTGGTCCTGGTTCTGGTAGGCCCGCAGCTTGACCCCCGCCGGGCCCAGCTTGGCCTTGGCGTAGGTTTCCTGGATGGTGCCCTGCATGTAGCCCAGGGTCTTGCCCTTGAGGGATTCGCCAGTGGGCTCAAGACCCGAGCCCTTGCGGGTGACGATGGCGGTAGGCCCGGCATACAGCCGGTCGCTGAAGTCGATCTGCTTGCGCCGCGCATCGGTGACGGTCATCGACGATTCGATGGCGTCGAACTTGCCGGCCTTGAGTGCCGGGATCAGGCCGTCGAAGTCGTTGCTGATCCACACGCACTTGAGCTTGAGTTCGGCGCAGATGGCGTTGCCCAGGTCGACGCCGAAGCCTTGTACGCCGCCGTCGGCGGTGCTGGATTCAAAGGGCGGATAGCTTGGATTGACACCAAAGCGCAGTTCCTTCCATTCCTTGGCGCTGGTGCCCATGGAAACGCACGCGATTGCCAGAAGCGGCACGGCCAGCCATTTTTTAGTCATCTTCAGAGTCCCGGATTATTTGGATTTATAGCGGTCCGGCGCTGGCGTCGGACCCCACTTGTGACAGGGGCAGAGAGTGGGTGCGGGGTTAGCGCAGTCGAGTTCTTGTTGTGGGGCAGGCCCGGCGGTCAATGCCCGAGCTACCTCCGGTTGCCGCGGTCTACGCTGCAACGGAGCGCCAGAATGCCAACAGCCAAAGCCTCCCTGGTGTCGTAAGGGGCGCCTGAAACAGCCTGGATCGGCTGATAACGGCTATTTCACAGCCGATTCTGTCGCCAAGGCTCTAGACCTTGACCCAGAGCTGTCTTGCAAGGCCCGGCAGGTATTTATCGTCATGCAAAAATGCACAGTCGACCTGCAGCTTTCGGGGTTGTAATCGGCAAATTTGCACTGTTACGATCCGCCGATGCTCGCGCGCGAGCCTCATACAAAAAACAATAAAAGCAGGGAGTTAGTGATGACTGCTCAGGTTTCATCCCAGACGACACGGGACCTCGACGCCACCTCGGACGAGGTGCTGGTGGAGGTGCGCAACCACATCGGTCACCTGACCCTCAACCGCCCCGCCGGACTCAACGCCATCACCCTGTCGATGGTGCGCACCTTGCAACGCCAGCTCAACGCCTGGGCCCAGGATCCGCTGATCCACGCGGTGGTCCTGCGCGGCGCCGGGGAAAAGGCCTTCTGCGCCGGCGGCGACATCCGTTCGCTGTACGACAGCTATCAGGGCGGCGATACCCTGCACGAGGATTTCTTCGTCGAGGAATACGCCCTGGACCTGACCATCCACCATTACCGCAAGCCGGTGCTGGCCCTGATGGACGGCTTCGTTCTCGGTGGCGGCATGGGCCTGGTGCAAGGCGCCGACCTGCGGGTGGTCACCGAGCGCAGTCGCCTGGCGATGCCGGAAGTGGCCATCGGTTACTTCCCGGATGTCGGCGGCAGTTACTTCCTCTCGCGGATACCCGGTGAGCTGGGCATCTACCTGGGCGTCAGCGGCGTGCAGATCCGCGCCGCCGATGCCCTGTACTGCGGCCTGGCCGACTGGCACCTGGACAGCGGCAAGCTGGACCTGCTGCACCAGCGCCTGGATCGCCTGCACTGGAGCGACTCGCCGCTCAAGGACCTGCAGGGCCTGCTGGCCAAGCTGGCGGTGCAGAGCCTGCCCGACGCGCCGCTGCAAGCCCTGCGCCCGGCCATCGATCACTTCTTCGCCCTGCCGGACGTGGCGAGCATCGTCGAGCAACTGCGCAGCGTCACGGTTGCCGACAGCCACGAGTGGGCCACGACCACCGCCGACCTGCTGGACAGCCGCTCGCCCCTGGCCATGGCCGTGACCCTGGAGATGCTGCGCCGCGGCCGGCACCTGAGCCTGGAGCAATGCTTCGCCCTGGAGCTGCACCTGGATCGCCAGTGGTTCGAGCACGGCGACCTGATGGAGGGCGTGCGCGCCCTGATCATCGACAAAGACAAGACCCCCCGCTGGAATCCACCGACCCTGGCCGCCCTCGAGGCGCAGCGGGTGGCGAGCTTCTTCAGCGGTTTCGACGACAGCGGGAGCTGAGCCCATGCACGACATTGAACTGAGCGAAGAACAAGTGATGATCCGCGACATGGCCCGGGACTTTGCCCGTGGCGAGATCGCGCCCCATGCCCAGGCCTGGGAAAAGGCCGGCTGGATCGACGACGCCCTGGTGCGCAAGATGGGCGAGCTGGGCCTGTTGGGCATGGTGGTACCCGAGGAATGGGGCGGCAGCTACCTGGACTACGTGGCCTACGCCCTGGCGGTGGAGGAAATCTCCGCCGGCGACGGCGCCACCGGCGCCTTGATGAGCATCCACAACTCGGTGGGCTGCGGGCCGATCCTCAACTACGGCAGCCAGGAGCAGAAACAGCAATGGCTACCGCGCCTGGCCGCCGGCGAAGCCATCGGCTGCTTCTGCCTGACCGAACCCCAGGCCGGTTCCGAAGCCCACAACCTGCGCACCCGCGCCGAGCTGCGCGACGGCCAGTGGGTGATCAACGGCGCCAAGCAGTTCGTCAGCAACGGCAAGCGGGCCCAACTGGCCATCGTCTTTGCGGTGACCGACCCGGAACTGGGCAAGAAAGGCCTGTCGGCGTTCCTGGTGCCCACCGACACCCCGGGGTTCATCGTCGACCGCACCGAGCACAAGATGGGCATTCGCGCTTCCGACACCTGCGCGGTCACCCTCAACCAGTGCACCATCCCCGAAGCCAACCTGCTGGGCGAACGGGGCAAGGGCCTGGCCATTGCCCTGTCCAACCTCGAGGGCGGCCGCATCGGCATCGCCGCCCAGGCCCTGGGCATCGCCCGCGCCGCGTTTGAAGCGGCCCTGGCCTACGCCCGGGAACGGGTGCAGTTCGACAAGCCGATCATCGAACACCAGAGCATCGCCAACCTGCTGGCCGACATGCACACCCGGCTCAATGCCGCGCGCCTGCTGATCCTGCACGCCGCGCGCCTGCGCAGCGCCGGCCAACCCTGCCTGTCGGAGGCCTCCCAGGCCAAGCTGTTCGCTTCGGAGATGGCCGAGAAGGTCTGCTCCTCGGCCATGCAGATCCATGGCGGCTACGGCTACCTGGAGGACTACCCGGTGGAGCGCTACTACCGCGATGCGCGGATCACCCAGATCTACGAAGGCTCCAGCGAGATCCAGCGCCTGCTGATTGCCCGCGAGCTGAAGCATTACCAGCTGTAGGCATTGACGCCGAAAACAAAAAATCGCAGCCCCGGCTGCGATTTTTTTTGCTCCCATGGCCGCCCTCCTCGCCACGCGCGATCTGCAGTGCAAGAGCCCCATAAGCCCTGTTGGGTGCTGTCGAGCAGGTGGGCTGGCGGTAGTTGGCCGCAGTGCGTTCAAAAAGATATTCAACGCAAGATCCGGAGTTCCGCGCCGTTCGCAGCGGCCTAAGGTTGGCTCAACGCTCAGGCAAAGGAGGTCGATCATGAAACAACTGCACGACAAAGTCGCGATTGTCACGGGGGCCACGTCGGGAATCGGTCAGGCCGCCGCCCGGCTGTTCGCCCAGGAAGGGGCGCGCCTGATAGTGACTGGCCGTCGGGGCGACGCACTGGATGCGTTGGTCGCCCAGATCCAGCAAACCGGTGGTGAGGCACTTGGGGTTGCCGGTGACATTCGCAGCGAGGCACTGGCCGAGCGCCTTGTGGCGCTGGCGCTGGAGCATTTCGGTGGGTTGGATATCGCCTTCAATAACGCCGGAATGACAGGTGAAGCCCAGTCCGTCTCCGAGTTGACCCTTGGCCAGTGGCAGGCCGTGCTCGACTGCAACTTGACCAGTGCCTTTCTCGGGGCCAAGTACCAGCTGCCGGCTCTGCGCAGCCGGGGCGCAGGGTCCATTATTTTCACGTCCAGCTTTGTCGGGCACCGCGTCGGTTTTCCCGGTATGGCGGCGTATGCCGCGAGCAAGGCCGCGCTGATCGGGTTGACCCAGGTCATCGCCGCTGAAGAAGGCCCCCACGGCATTCGTGCCAACGCGCTACTGCCCGGAGGCACCGACACGCCCATGGGCCGTGCAGCCACCGACACCCCTGAGAAACGCGCCTTTGTCGAAAACCTGCATGCCCTCAAGCGCCTCGCCCGTCCCGAGGAAATTGCCCGCGCGGCGCTGTTTCTCGCGTCGGACGCCGCCAGTTTCGTCAGCGGGACGGCGATGCTGGTTGAGGGGGGAGTTTCCATCAACCGCAGCTAGGGTCTGTTCCCGTTTGGTGACGAGCCGCGTTGCTGGGCCAAACGGTGCGAGGCAAGGCGCGGGATGCCGCCAATGGTTGTTCCCTTGGCAAATCCCGCAACGCAGCCTCGCGACGTTTGGCACGCAACCCGAAGGGACGGGGCTCACTGGGCACAGGGCGGCGTTGCTCGGAGCTTATTGGGAACAACCAAACTGCGCTCCTCGCGCCTTGCCCTGTGCCCAGTGGGCCACCGTCGCGGCCTGTCACCAAACGGGAACAGACCCTAGGCGCTGCGGTTGAGGGGGCAGGGACGCCGGATGAACGCCGCGTCCTGCCAGGGGCGGTGCGGTTACTGATCCTTGAACTGCGGATCACGCTTGGCGATGAAGGCGGCCATGCCCTCTTTCTGGTCCTGGGTGGCGAAGGCGGCGTGGAACACCCGGCGTTCGAAGCGCACGCCTTCGGACAGGCTGACTTCGAAGGCGCGGTTCACGCTTTCCTTGATCATCATGCTCACCGGGATCGATTTTGCGGCGATCACGGCGGCGACCCTCAGGGCTTCTTCCACCAGCTCGTCCGCCGGCACGATGCGCGCGACCAAGCCGCAGCGTTCGGCCTCCACGGCGTCGATAAAGCGTCCGCTCAGGCACATTTCCATGGCCTTGGCCTTGCCCACGGCGCGGGTCAGGCGCTGGGTGCCGCCCATGCCCGGCAGCACGCCGAGGTTGATTTCCGGCTGGCCGAACTTGGCGTTGTCACCGGCCAGGATGAAGTCGCACATCAAGGCCAGTTCGCAGCCGCCACCCAGGGCGAAGCCGTTGACCGCGGCGATGATCGGCTTGCGCCGGTTGGCCACGCGGTCGCTGTCGCTGAACAGGTCGTCGAGGTAGATCTGTGGGTAGGTCAGCTCGGCCATTTCCTTGATGTCGGCACCGGCGGCGAAGGCTTTCTTCGAGCCGGTGATGACGATGCAGCCGATCTGCGGGTCGGCTTCCAGGCGGTCCAGGGCCTGGTTCACCTCGCCGACGATCTGCGCGTTGAGGGCGTTCAGCGCCTGGGGACGGTTGAGGGTGATCAGACCGACCCGGTCCTTGATGTCCAACAAGATGGTTTCGTAGCTCATGTATCAGCTCCTGCTAAAAAGTCAGAGATTGCGCGAAATGACCATGCGCTGGATGTCGCTGGTGCCTTCGTAGATCTGGCAGATGCGCACGTCGCGGTAGATACGCTCCAGCGGGAAGTCGCTCAAATAGCCATAGCCGCCCAGGGTTTGCAATGCCGCCGAGCAGACCTTCTCGGCCATTTCCGAGGCAAACAGCTTGGCCATCGAGGCTTCCACCAGGGCCGGCTTGCCGCTGTCGCGCAGGGCCGCGGCGTAATGCACCATTTGCCGCGCCACGGCGATCTGGGTGGCCATGTCCGCCAGGCGAAACGCTACGGCCTGGTGCTCGATGATCGGCTTGCCGAAGGTTTCGCGCTCGCGGGCGTAGTCTCGCGCCGCTTCGAACGCGGCCCGGGCCATGCCCACCGATTGTGCGGCAATGCCCACGCGCCCGCCTTCAAGGTTGGCCAGGGCGATCTTGTAGCCCTCGCCCTCCTCCCCCAGGCGGTTGGCCAGCGGCACCTTCACATCCTCGAAAAGGATCTGGCAGGTGTCGCTGGCGTGCTGGCCGAGCTTGTCCTCGATGCGCGCGACCTTATAGCCCGGCGCATCGGTGGGCACGATAAAGGCGCTGATGCCGCGCTTGCCGGCCGCCGGGTCGGTGACCGCGAACACGATCACCACCCCGGCGTTCTGCCCCGAGGTGATGAACTGCTTGCAGCCGTTGAGCACATAGTGGTCGCCGTCGCGGCGGGCCCGGGTTTTCAGGCTGCTGGCGTCGGAGCCGGCCTGGGGCTCGGTGAGGGCGAAGGCGCCAAGCATGGCGCCGCTGGCCAGGGGCTTGAGGAAACGCTCTTTCTGCTCGTCGTTGCCGAACTTGAGGATCGGCACGCAGCCCACCGAGTTGTGCACGCTCATGATGGTGGAACAGGCGCCATCACCGGCGGCGATCTCCTCCAGGGCCATGGCATAGGCCAGGTAGCCGGTGTCGCAGCCGCCCCACTGCTCGGGCACCAGCATGCCGAAGAAGCCCAGCTCGGCCATCTCGGCGATGGCCTCCCTGGGAAAGCGGTGCTCGCGGTCCCAGTCGGCGGCAAAGGGCTTCAGACGCTCCTGGGCAAATTGCCGGGCGGCGTCGCTGATCTGCAGTTGTTCGTCATTGGGCAACATCGGGATTCCTCGTTACAGGCATTCAACGGCCATGGCCGTGGCTTCGCCACCGCCGATACAGATCGCGGCCACGCCACGCTTGAGGCCCTTCTGGCGCAGGGCCGAGAGCAGGGTCACCAGGATCCGCGCGCCGGAGGCACCGATCGGATGGCCCAGGGCGCAGGCGCCACCGTGCACGTTGACCTTGGCGTGGGGAATGTCCAGCTTGTTCATGGTCACCAGGCTGACCACGGCGAAGGCTTCGTTGATTTCGAACAGATCGACATCGCCCAGGGCCCAGCCGGTCTTTTTCAGCAGCCGCTCGATGGCGCCCACCGGGGCCACCGGGAACAGGCTCGGGGTGTCGGCGAAGGCCGCGTGCCCGTGGATCACCGCCAGCGGCTTGAGGCCGCGCTTGTCGGCTTCGGAACGGCGCATCAGCACCAGGGCCGCGGCGCCGTCGGAGATCGAGCTGGCGTTGGCGGCGGTCACGGTACCACCGTCGCGGAACGCCGGCTTCAAGGTGGCGATCTTGTCCAGCTTGGCCTTGGGCGGCTGTTCGTCATCGCTGATCAGCTTCGACTCCTTGCCGATCATCACCTGCAGCGGAACGATCTCGTCCTTGAACAGGCCGTCCTTGATCGCCTGCTGGGCGCGGGTCAGGGAAGCCACAGCGAAGTCGTCCTGGGCCTGGCGGGTGAAGCCGTTGGCCTCGGCGCAGTCCTCGGCAAAGGTGCCCATCAGGCGGCCCTTGTCGTAGGCATCTTCCAGGCCGTCGAGGAACATGTGATCGAGCACCTTGCCATGGCCCATGCGGTAACCGCTGCGGGCGCGGTCCAGCAGGTACGGGGCGTTGGACATGCTTTCCATGCCGCCGGCGACCACCACCTCGGCGCTGCCGGCCAGCAGCATGTCGTGGGCCAGGATGGTGGCCTCCATGCCGGAGCCGCACATCTTGTTCAGGGTGGTGCAGCGGGTGCCCTTGTCCAGGCCGGCGCCCAGGGCCGCCTGGCGCGCCGGGGCCTGGCCAAGGCCGGCGGACAGCACGCAACCGAACAGCACTTCCTCCACCGCTTGCGGGGCGATTCCTGCGCGCTCTACCGCGGCGCGGATGGCCTCGGCCCCCAGTTGCGGGGCGCTGAGGCCCTTGAGTTCACCCTGGAAACCGCCCATCGGGGTGCGGACGGCGCTGACAATGACGATTGGATCGTGGGCAATGGACATGAAAATTCCTCCTTACTTGGCGGCCATGCGCAAGGCGCCGTCGAGACGGATCACCTCGCCGTTGAGCATGCTGTTTTCAATGATATGCCGCACCAGCGCGGCGTACTCGGCGGGCTTGCCCAGGCGCGGTGGGAACGGCACCCCGGCGGCCAGACCGGCGCGCACTTCGTCGCTCATGCCGGCCATCATCGGGGTTTCGAAAATCCCCGGGGCGATGGTCATCACCCGAATGCCGAAACGCGCCAGCTCGCGGGCCACCGGCAGGGTCAGGCTGGCGATGGCGCCCTTGGACGCCGCATAGGCGGCCTGGCCGATCTGCCCGTCGAAGGCGGCGATGGAGGCGGTGTTGATGATCACCCCGCGCTCGCCATCGGCATCGGCCGCGCTTTCGGCAATGGCCGCCGCGGCCAGGCGCAGCAGGTTGAAGCTGCCGATCAGGTTGACGTTGATAACCTGGCTGAAGCTGGCCAGGGCATGGGGGCCGTTCTTGCCCAGGACCTTCTCGCCGCGCACGATGCCGGCGCAGTTGACCAGGCCGTTGAGCCCGCCAAAGGCCTTGACCGTGGCCTGCACCGCCGCTTCGGCCGCGGCCTCCTGGCTGATGTCCGCCACCACGCTGTGGCAGCCCAATTGCTGGGCCCGGGCCGCCACGGCCTCGGCATTGAGGTCCACCAGCATCACCTTGGCGCCGGCGGCCACCAGCATTTCAGCGCTGGCCGCACCGAGGCCGGAAGCACCACCACTGACGAGAAAAACCTTGTTTGTGATCTGCATCGTTTCAATCCTGTTTACGCGGTAGCTGTTGACGCCGCGGCCTCTTGAGCCTTGGCGATTTCCTGGTTGCGCAAGATAAAGCGCTGCAATTTGCCGCTGGGGGTCTTGGGCAAATCACTGACAAATTCGATTTCACGGGGGTAGGAATGGGCCGCCAGGCGCTTGCGCACATGCTGGCGCAATTCCTCGGCCAACTCCGGCGTGGCGCGGTACTGCTCGCTGAGCACCACGAAGGCCTTGACCAGCTCGGTGCGCTCCGGATCGGGCTTGCCCACCACCGCCGCCTCCACCACCGCCGGGTGTTCGATCAGGGCACTTTCCACGTCGAAGGGACCGACCCGGTAGCCGGACGTGGTGATTACATCGTCGCTGCGGCCGACGAAGCTGATGCTGCCGTCCTGGTTCAGCTCGACGGTGTCGCCGCTGAGGTAGTAGTCACCGACGAACGCCTTGGTCGGCACCCCGGCGTAACCGGCGAACCAGCACATTGGCGACTGGCTGCGGTCGATGGCCAGGATGCCCGGCTGGCCGACACCCAGCTCGCGGTACTCTTCGTCCAGCACCACGATGCGGTGGCCGGGCGAGGCGAAACCGGCGGCGCCGACATGCACCGGGTGGTCCAGGCCGTGGTGGTTGCACAGCACCATGCCCAGCTCGGTCTGGCCGTAATGGTCGTGGATCACCACGTCCAGCTGTTCGGCGAACCAGCGGATGACTTCCGGGTTCAGCGGCTCACCGGCGCTGCTGACGATGCGCAGGCGCCCCTTGATCGAACGGGCGAACTGGTCGCCGCCGGCGATCAGCAGGCGGTAGGCCGTAGGCGAGCCGGTGAGGTTGGTGATGCCGTACTTGTTGATCACCCGGCAGGTGCTTTCCAGGGTGAAGGGGCCATCGTAGAAGGTGATCGGGTGACCCAGGCCCAGCGGCCCGGTAACGCCGAAATAGATGCCGTAGGCCCAGCCCGGGTCGGCGACGTTCCAGAACGCATCCTCGGGGCGCAGGTCCACCGCGTCGCGGGTGTAGTTCTGGAACGCGACAATGGCCTTGAGCGGCACTTCCAGGGCTTTCGACGGGCCGGTGGTGCCCGAGGTGAACATCAGCAGGAACGGGTCTTCGCCGGTCAGCAGCACCGGCTCGCACTGGGCCGGGTACTGTTCCAGCTCGGCCCAGAAACTGAAATCGCCGCGCACGATGCCCTGCCCTTTGGCCGCCGCGACCGTGACGACGGTCGGGCACTCGGCGACTTCCGCCAGCTTCGGCCGGTTCACCGCGTCGCAGATCACCAGCTTGGCCTTTGAACTGTTGAGGCGGTGCTCGATGGCCTTGGGACCAAAGGCGGTGAACAGCGGCTGGTACACCGCGCCGATGCGCCAGGTGGCCAGCACCGTGATCAGCAACTCGACATTGCGCGGCAGCAGCCCGGCGACCTTGTCGCCCTTGCCGACCCCCTGGACCAGGAAGAAATTGGCCAGGCGTGCGGCCTTGTCCTGCAGTTCAGTGAAGGTATAGGTGGCGCTGCTACCGTCGCGGCCCTCCCAGAACAGCGCGATGCGCCCGGGCAACGCATGCCGGTCACAACATTCGACGCAGGCATTGAGCGCCGACAGCGAACCCGCCAGGGCGGCGTCGACACAGTGCTGATAATTGAAATCCTTGATGGCGGACTGGTAGTTGCGCATTGCCTGAATCCCTCACTGTTCTTATTAGGATGGGAACCTCATGAAAAGCAGGGAAATACTGGCGCCAGAGCCCTCGCGCGACAATGGTCAAAGCTATCAAGTTGCGTGACCGGTTTGGCCAAGAACCCACCCCGGCCGTGGCGACCGGCAGGCCCCGCGCTCGTTGCAGGAACCGGCTTGCCGGCGCAGGCGCAACCGCAGTGGTGCACGGCTTGCGGGCCTCTTCGCCGGCAAGCCGGCTCCTACAGGGAACTGCACGGTGTATCTGACTGCTTTAGGAGCTGGCTTGCCAGCGAAGGCGTCGGCCGGGGCGGCGCAGGGCTTGCGGCCCCGTTGTCGGCAAGCCGCTTCCTACGAGAGGTCCGGGTCGTTGAGGATCAGGCTGCGGTAATGCCCGGGGTTGGACCCGGACCATTTGCGAAACGCCTTGTAGAACGAGCTGGTGTCGGCAAACCCCAGGCGCCCGGCTATCTCGGCGAAACTCAGTTGCGGCTCCGCCAGCCAGACAATCGCCAGCTCCTTGCGCACGCTGTCCTTGAGCGCCTGGTAGCTCTGGCCCTCCTCGGCCAGGCGGCGGCGCAGGGTCGAGGCAGACATGCACAGGCTCTGGGCCAGGCTTTCGCTTTCCGGCCACTGCTCGCCGGGCAATTGCCGCAACTGCTGCTTGATGCGGCTGGCCAGGCTCTCGGGGTCGCGGTACTTCACCAGGATGTTGGCCGGGGCCTGGGCCAGAAAGCGCTTGAGCTCTTCCTCGCTGCGCTTGATCGGCAGGTCCAGGCAATCGGCGGCGATGATCATCCGCGTGCGCGACCGGGCAAAGCGCAGGTTGTCGGAGAACATCACCCGGTAGTCGTCGCAGAAGTCCGGCTGCGGGCAGCGCAGCTCGATCGCCAGGATCGGAATCCGCCGCCCTGCCAGCCAGCAGGCCACGCCATGGACGATCATCCAGTAGGTGAAATAGGTGAAGGCCCGGCCCGGCGCATGCTCGTCGTCCTGCAGGACGATTTCTGCCAGGCTCTGCTGGCGCACCAGTTGCGCCGGCAGGCGTTCGAACATCAGCGACAGAAAGCCCAGCACCGAATCCAGCCCCGCCGCCAGGGTCGGCTGGGCCATGGCCGAGCGGCAGAGAAAGGCCAGGCTGCCGGACTTCAGCCGGCGCGGATCCATGCCGAAAAACTCGTCATCCAGACGCCGGGCCAACAGCCGCCAGAGCCGGGCATAGGCGCTGGCCGGGACGCGCGCGCAGCCCTGCTGCAGGAGCGCCGGATCAATCCCGACCTTGTTCAGCACTTCCGCGGTGGCCGCCCCCGGCGCACAGCTTTGCAGCAGCGCCTCGCGCACCAGTTGCATGGAGATGGTGTCTTTTTCCGCCATCGTGACCAACGTTTTCCTAAGGATCTCGGGATCGCCATCTTAGGCAGTGACCGGGAAAAAGCCAGTGGGCTTTGGCCGTAGTTGACAGCCTCGCACCAGCGAAAACCGATACGGATTCGTCCGCCCCTGCATCGCCCCGCCACCCGGGCAAGCCGTGCAAACCGCTAGCACGGTCAACGAACCGCTATCCCGGCAGTGCAAAAAAGTATCGATTCAAGTGTCAGGGATGATTTGTCAGCACCGCGTTGGCGGGCTGTAATCAGCCCACATTCTGCCTCGTCCGGCAGAAGACATAACAACAATAACCGTCCTTCTGCAGCCCGCACCGGCGCAGAACAGGAGTGACCGATGAACCCTTGCACCAAAGCCCTGCTCGTCACCACCTGCATGACCCTCAGCAGCGTCACCCTCGGCGCCCAGACCCTGACCATCGCCACCGTCAACAACAGCGACATGATCCGCATGCAACGGCTGTCGAAAACCTTCGAGGCCGAGCACCCGGACATCCAGCTGAACTGGGTGGTGCTGGAAGAAAACGTCCTGCGCCAGCGCCTGACCACCGATATCGCCACCCAGGGCGGGCAGTTCGACGTACTCACCATCGGCATGTACGAGGCCGCGCTCTGGGGCGCCAAGGGCTGGCTGCAACCGATGCAGGACCTGCCCGCCAGCTATGACCTGGATGACGTCTTCCCCTCGGTGCGCGAGGGGCTGTCGGTCAAGGGCACGCTCTATGCCCTGCCGTTCTACGCCGAAAGCTCCATGACCTACTACCGCACCGACCTGTTCCAGCAGGCCGGCCTGAGCATGCCGGAGCGGCCGACCTGGGAGCAGATCGGCGAGTTCGCCGCCAGGCTCAACAAACCCGGCCAGGAGCAATACGGCCTGTGCCTGCGGGGCAAGGCCGGCTGGGGCGAGAACATGGCCCTGATCACCACCCTGGCCAACAGCTACGGCGCGCGCTGGTTCAATGAGCAATGGCAGCCCGAATTCACCGGGCCGGAGTGGAAGAACGCCCTGACCTTCTACGTCGACAACATGAAGAAATCCGGCCCGCCGGGGGCCTCGAGCAACGGTTTCAATGAAAACCTGGCGCTGTTCAACAGCGGCAAGTGCGCGATCTGGGTCGACGCCAGCGTCGCCGGCTCCTTTGTCACCGACCAGAGCCAGAGCAAGGTCGCCCAGCAGGTGGGCTTCACCTTTGCCCCGCATCAGGTCACCGACAAGGGCAGCGCCTGGCTGTATTCCTGGTCCCTGGCGATCCCCGCCAGTTCCAAGGCCAAGGACGCCGCCAGGACCTTCACCACCTGGGCCACCTCCAAGGAATATGCAGCCCTGGTGGCGGAGAAGGACGGCATCGCCAACGTGCCGCCGGGGACCCGGGCTTCGACCTACAGCGCGGCCTACATGAACGCCGCGCCGTTCGCCCGGATCACCCTGGAATCGCTGAAGGCGGTGGACCCCAGCAAACCGACCCTCAAGCCGGTGCCTTACATCGGCATCCAGCTGGTGACCATTCCCGAGTTCCAGGCCATCGGCACCCAGGTCGGCAAGCTGTTCTCCGCGGCGCTGATCGGCCAGAGCACGGTGGACCAGGCCCTGGCCGCCGCGCAGCAGAGCACCGAGCGGGAAATGAAGCGCGCCGGCTACCCGAAATAACCCGGCACGCCTGGTAGGAGCCGGCTGGCCGGCGAAGAGGCCCTTGAGTCTTGCGCAGTGTTCAAGGACGCCTTCGCTGGCAAGCCAGCTCCTACGCGCAACCCGGCCATGCCAGCGCAGTGTCGCGCCCCCTCATACCCAACTGGTTGTGATCCTCATGAATACCTCGACTGCCAAGCTCCATCTGCCAGCGCAGGCGGCTCGCCGCAAGCGTCGCCTGGCCAGCCCCGGCTGGTTTCTGGTCAGCCCCTCAGTGGCGTTGTTGCTGCTGTGGATGATCGTGCCCCTGGGCATGACCCTGTACTTCTCGCTGATCCGCTACAACCTGCTGTACCCCGGTGAAAACCCGTTCGTGGGCCTGGAGAACTTCAGCTACTTCCTCAGTGACTCGGGCTTTGTGCCCGGGGCCACCAACACCCTGTTGCTGGTGGGCAGCGTGCTGCTGATCAGCGTGGTGTTCGGCGTGTTGATCAGTGCCCTGCTGGAAGCCAGCGAGTTCTTCGGCCGCGGCCTGGTCCGGGTGCTGCTGATCTCGCCGTTCTTCATCATGCCCACGGTGGGCGCACTGATCTGGAAGAACCTGATCTTTCACCCGGTATCGGGCATCCTCGCCGCCGTGTGGAAGCTGTTCGGCGCCCAGCCGGTGGACTGGCTGGCCCATTACCCGCTGCTGTCGATCATCCTCATCGTCTCCTGGCAGTGGCTGCCGTTCGCCATCCTGATCCTGATGACCGCCATGCAGTCCCTGGACCAGGAACAGAAAGAAGCCGCACGCCTGGATGGCGCCGGCCCCATCGCGATCTTCTGGCACCTGACCCTGCCCCACCTGGCGCGCCCCATCGCCGTTGTGGTGATGATCGAAACCATCTTCCTGCTCTCGGTGTTCGCCGAAATTTTCACCACTACCAACGGCGGCCCGGGCTACGCCTCGACCAACCTGGCCTACCTGATCTACAACCAGGCGCTGGTGCAGTTCGACGTGGGCATGGCTTCCGCCGGCGGCCTGATCGCCGTGGTCATCGCCAACATCGCCGCGATCATCCTGGTACGGATGATCGGCAAGAACCTGACTGACCAGAGCTGAGGTGCCCGCCATGACCCTGCAACAATCCCGACGCCTGCAAAGCCTGCTACTGGGCACCCTGGCCTGGGCCATCGCGATCCTGATCTTCTTCCCGATCTTCTGGATGGTGCTGACCAGCTTCAAGAGCGAAATCGACGCCTTCGCCACGCCGCCGCAGTTCATCTTCACGCCGACGCTTGAGAACTACCTGCACATCAACGAGCGCAGCAACTACCTGGCCTTCGCCTGGAACTCGGTGGTGATTTCCTTCAGCGCCACCGCCCTGTGCCTGCTGATCGCGGTGCCGGCGGCCTACTCCATGGCCTTCTACGAGACTCGCCACACCAAGCGCACCCTGCTATGGATGCTCTCGACCAAGATGCTGCCGCCGGTGGGCGTGCTGATGCCGATCTACCTGCTGGCCAAGAGTTTCGGCCTGCTGGACACGCGCATTGCGCTGATCGTCATCTACACCCTGATCAACCTGCCGATCGTGGTGTGGATGGTTTACACCTACTTCAAGGACATCCCCCGGGACATCCTTGAAGCCGCCCGCCTGGACGGCGCCACACTGGCCCAGGAGATGCTCCGGGTGCTGCTGCCGATCGCCAAGGGCGGGCTGGCTTCCACCGTGCTGCTGTCGCTGATCCTGTGCTGGAACGAAGCCTTCTGGTCGCTGAACCTGACCTCTGCCAATGCCGCCCCGCTGACCGCGCTGATCGCCTCCTACTCCAGTCCCGAAGGGTTGTTCTGGGCCAAGCTCTCGGCGGTTTCGACCCTGGCCTGCGCGCCGATCCTGATCTTCGGCTGGATCAGCCAGAAACAGCTGGTGCGCGGCCTGTCCTTTGGCGCAGTGAAGTAACCCTCGAATTGTTGGAGACACCCCATGGCTCACCTGAAAATCAGCAACCTGCAAAAAGGCTTCGAAGGCTTCGAGATCATCAAGGGCATCGACCTTGAGGTGAACGACAAGGAATTCGTGGTCTTCGTCGGCCCCTCGGGCTGCGGCAAATCCACCCTGCTGCGGCTGATCGCCGGGCTGGAGGAAGTCAGCGGCGGTCGCATCGAGCTGGACGGCCGCGACATCACCGAAGTCAGCCCGGCCAGGCGCGACCTGGCCATGGTGTTCCAGACCTACGCCCTGTACCCGCACATGAGCGTGCGCAAGAACATGTCCTTCGCCCTGGACCTGGCCGGGGTCGACAAGGCCCTGGTGCAGAAGAAGGTCGATGAGGCGGCGCGCATCCTCGAACTGGGGCCGATGCTCGAACGCAAGCCCAAGCAACTGTCCGGCGGCCAGCGCCAGCGCGTGGCCATCGGCCGGGCGATTGTGCGCAACCCGAAGATCTTCCTGTTCGACGAACCGCTGTCCAACCTGGATGCCGCGCTGCGGGTGCAGATGCGCCTGGAGCTGGCGCGCCTGCACCAGGAGCTGCAGGCCACCATGATCTACGTCACCCACGATCAGGTCGAAGCCATGACCCTGGCGGACAAGGTGGTGGTGCTCAACGGCGGCCGGGTGGAACAGGTGGGCGCGCCCCTGGAGCTGTATCACAACCCGGCCAACCTGTTTGTCGCCGGCTTTCTCGGCACGCCGAAAATGGGTTTTCTCAAGGGCCACGTCAGCCAGGTCGACAGCCAGGGGTGCGAGGTGCACCTGCAGGCCGGGGCGCGCCTGCACCTGGGTCGCCACAGCGCGCAACTCAAGGTCGGCAGCGCGGTGACCCTGGGCATCCGCCCCGAACACCTGGAACTGGGCGAGCCCGGCCGCGCCAGCCTGCCGGTGACCGCCGACGTTGCCGAGCGCCTGGGCAGCGACACCTTCTGCCATGTCCGCAGCAGCGGCGGCGAAGCCCTGACCCTGCGCATCCGCGGTGACCTGGCCAGCCGTTACGGCGAGCAACTGCACCTGCAACTGGACCCCGAGCACTGCCATCTGTTCGATGACCAAGGCCAGGCCGTTCCCCGCTTGCTGCGCGCCGCCGCCTGATCCCCTGATGACCGAGAGCCCCCGCATGAAACTCAATCGCTTGAACCTCAGCCAACTGCCGCCCCAGGTGCGGCTGCCCGCCTACGGGCCCGCCGACACCCGCCAGGGCATTGCCCACATCGGCGTCGGCGGCTTTCACCGGGCCCACCAGGCCTATTACACCGACGCCCTGATGAACCGGGGCCTGGGCCTGGACTGGAGCATCTGTGGCATCGGCCTGCGCCCCGAGGATCGCCGCGCCCGGGACGATCTGGCCGGCCAGGACTACCTCTACAGCCTCTTTGAACTGGGTGACGGCGACGGCCACGAAGTGCGGGTAATCGGCGCCATCAGCCAGATGCTGCTGGCCGAGGACGGCGCCCAGGCGCTGATCGACAAGCTGGCCAGCCCGGAGATCCGCATCGTCTCCCTGACCATCACCGAGGGCGGCTACTGCATCGACGACAGCACTGGCGAGTTCATGCTCCATCTGCCGCAGATCCAGCACGATCTGGCACACCCGCGGCAGCCGCGCACGGTGTTCGGTTTTCTCTGCGCCGCCCTGGCTCGACGCCGGGCCGCGGGCATCCCGGCCTTCACCCTGATGTCCTGCGATAACCTGCCGCACAACGGCGCGGTGACCCGCAAGGCGCTGCTGGCCTTCGCCGCCCGCCACGACGCCGACCTGCACGACTGGATCGCCCGTCACGTCAGCTTCCCCAACGCCATGGTCGACCGCATCACCCCCATGACCAGCAACGCTCACCGCCTGCAACTGCACGATGAACACGGCATCGACGACGCCTGGCCGGTGGTCTGCGAACCCTTTGTCCAGTGGGTGCTGGAAGACCGCTTCTGCAACGGCCGCCCGGCCTGGGAGCAGGTCGGCGTGCAGTTCACCGACGACGTCACGCCCTATGAAGAGATGAAGATCAAGCTGCTCAATGGCAGCCACCTGGCCCTGACCTACCTGGGTTTTCTCAAGGGCTACCGCTTCGTCCACGAAACCCTGGACGACCCGTTGTTCGTCGCCTACCTGCGGGACTACATGGACCTGGACGTGACCCCGCAACTGGCGCCGGTGCCGGGCATCGACCTGGCGGCGTACAAGGACACCCTGATCCAGCGCTTCTCCAATCGGGCGATTGCCGACCAGCTGGAGCGGGTGTGCAGCGACGGTTCATCAAAGCTGCCCAAGTTCACCGTGCCCACGGTCAACCGCCTGATCGCCGATGGCCGCGACACCGAACGCGCGGCCCTGGTAGTGGCGGCCTGGGCCCTGTACCTGCGGGGGGTGGACGAAAACGGCAGGCACTACTCGATCCCCGACCCCAGGGCCGAGTTCTGTCAGGCCCTGGTGGCCGACGACAGCCTGTTGACCCAGCGCCTGCTGGGGGTGGAAGAGATCTTCGGTGTGGCGATTGCGCGCTCCGCCGAGTTCATCGCCGCCTTCGAACGCTGCTTCAACAGCTTGCGCGAACACGGCGTAAGCCAGACCCTGGAACGCTTGCTGGCGCGATGAAGTGCCCTGGGCGGCAGCTTGCCAGGCAAGGGCCTGCGTGCCTTTTCGCCGCCTCGCCCAAGGCCCGGCAGCGGCCACCGGCCATAAGCGGCCGGGGCGGCCAGGCGGAGAGTCTCCAGAGCGCCAACAACCACCGGAACCGGGAACCCTCATGACTCAATCCAGGCTTTTTCTTGGCATCGACTGCGGCACCCAGGGCACCAGGGCGCTGATTCTCGACAGCCGCAGCGGCACCGTCCTGGGCCACGGCGCCGCGCCCCACCGCCTGATCAGCGGCGCCAATGGCCGCCGCGAGCAGGACCCGGCGCAGTGGCTGCAGGCCTGCATCGGCGCAACCCGGCAGGCATTGCAGGCAACCGGGGTGGATGGCGGGCAGGTGCTCGGCGTCGGGATTTCCGGCCAGCAGCACGGGCTGGTGCTGCTCGATGACCAGGGCCAGGTGCTGCGCCCGGCCAAGCTCTGGTGCGACACCGAAAGCAGCGCCGAGAACCAGCGCCTGCTGGACTGGCTGGGGGGCACCCAGGGTTCCCTGGACCGCCTGGGGCTGGCCATCGCGCCGGGCTATACGGTGTCAAAACTGCTCTGGACCCGGGAGCAGCAGCCTCAGGTGTTCCAGCGTATCGCGCATATCCTGCTGCCCCACGACTACCTGAATTTCTGCCTGACCGGACGCTGTTGCAGCGAGTACGGCGACGCCTCGGGCAGCGGCTACTTCGATGTGCGCAAACGTGATTGGGACCGCGCCCTGCTGGCCCATATCGACCCCAGCGGGCGCCTGGAGCGGGCCTTGCCGCACCTGCTCGAAGCGCATCAGGCGGTGGGCCGCATCCAGCCCGCGATCGCCCGGCAACTGGGCATCAGCGCGGAGGCATTGGTGGCCAGCGGCGGTGGCGACAACATGCTCGGGGCGATCGGCACCGGCAACATCCAGCCCGGCATCATCACCATGAGCCTGGGGTCCTCCGGCACCGTGTATGCCTTTGCCGAACAGCCATGGGTCAGCCCCGAGCCGGCGGTGGCCACCTTTTGCTCCTCCAGCGGTGGCTGGCTGCCGCTGATCTGCACCATGAACCTGACCAACGCCACCACCCTGGTGCGCGAGCTGCTGGGCCTGGATCTGGCCGGCTTCAACCAGCGCCTGGCGCAAGCGCCGATCGGCGCCGGTGGCTTGTGCCTGTTGCCGTTTTTCAACGGTGAACGGGTGCCCGCCCTGCCCCATGCCCAAGGCAGCCTGCATGGCATGACCCTGGACAACCTGACCCAGGCCAACCTGTGCCGCGCCGTGGTCGAAGGCACCACCTTCGGCTTGCGCTACGGCCTGGATCTGTTGCGCGCGGCGGGCTTGCACAGCCAGAGCATCCGCCTGATCGGTGGCGGGGCAAAAAGTCCGCTGTGGCGGCAGATGGTCGCCGATATCATGCACACCCCGGTGATCTGCCCCCTGGAGCACGAAGCCGCGGCCCTGGGCGCGGCGATCCAGGCCGCCTGGTGTCACGGCCGGGAGCAGCAGCCGACACTGGATCTGCAAGCACTCTGTGAGCGCTGCGTGCACCTGGACCCGGGCAGCGCCACCCAGCCTCGGGCCGAACACGTAGCGGCCTACGAACCGTTGTACCAAGGTTACCGACAACGACTGACAACCCTTTGAAGAGCGAATGACTATGTATCTGGTGTGTGGCGAGGCGCTGTTCGACTTTTTCAGCGCGGATGAGGCCGGTGCTCCGGCCAATAAAGTGGCGTTCCAGGCGATTGCCGGTGGTTCGCCGTTCAACGTGGCGGTGGGCCTGCGTCGCCTGGGCATCGACGCCGCGCTGCTGGCCGGACTGTCCCGGGACTACCTGGGCCAGCGCCTGCGGCGGGTGCTGCAAGAGGAAGGCGTGAACACCGACTACCTGCGGGAATTCGCCGCCCCGACCACCCTGGCCATGGTCGCCGTGGGCGCCGATGGCTCGCCGCACTACAGCTTCCGGGGCGAAGGCTGCGCCGATCGCCAATTGCTCGAAGAACACCTGCCGGAGCTGGACGCCGGGGTGCGCGGGCTGCATGTCGGCTCGTTTGCCCTGGTGGTGCAGCCGATTGCCGACACCCTGCTGGCCCTGGTGCGCCGCGAGCGCGGGCGGCGCCTGATCAGCCTCGACCCCAATGTGCGGCTCAACCCGCAGCCGGATATCCAACTGTGGCGCCAGCGCATCGCCGAACTGGCCGGGTACGCCGACCTGATCAAGGTCAGTGACGAAGACCTGACCCTGCTCTACCCCGGGCAAGCGCCGCAGACGCTGATCCAGGGATGGCTGCAGGGCAATGCCCGACTGGTGTTCCTGACCCGCGGCAGCCAGGGCGCGACGGTGTTCAGCGCCCGGCATGGCAGCTGGTCGGTGGCGACGCCCAAGGTTCAAGTGGCCGACACCGTGGGCGCCGGCGACACCTTCCAGGCGGCGCTGATTGCCTGGCTGACCGAGCAGGGGCTGGACTCGCCCCAGGGCCTTGAGCAACTGACCCGCGAACAGACCGACGCCCTGCTGCGCTTTGCCGTCAACGCCGCCGCCCTGACCTGCACCCGCACCGGCCCGGACCTGCCCTACCGCCATCAACTGCAACCGCTGTAGGCGCCGGCTTGCCGGCGAAGGGGCCCGTCAGCCTTGCGCCGATTCGGGCGACACCTTCGCTGGCAAGCCAGCTCCTGCAACATTCAGTGCCGCCGTGGTGCTTTTCCTCGGCCCTGGTCAGAGCAGGGAGAAGTTGTAGCTGACGATCAGCCGGGTTTCGTCCATGTCGCGGGCGATCTTCTGGTAGTTGCTGCGGTAGGTGGCGTTGCGCAGGCGCAGGCTGACGTCCTTGAAGGTGCCGCTCTGCACCACGTACTTGAGTTCGCTGTCGCGCTCCCACTCGCGGCCTTCGCGCAGGCTGCCCGGAACCTTGATGTGGTCACCGCTGACGTAGCGGGTCAGGAAACTCAGGCCATTGAGGCCAACGGCCTTGAAGTCGTAGTCGTAGCGCAGCTGCCAGGAACGCTCCTGGATCGCCGCGAAGTCGTTGACCTGCACGTAGTTCACCAGGTACGGGTTGCTGCCATCCAGGTAGGGCATCGAATTGTCGCCGTACATGCGCTGCCAGCCGGCGCTCAGGGTGTGACCGCTGAGGCTGTAGCCGAGCAAGGTGCTCAGGGCGCGGTTGTCGATGCCACCGGCGCGCTCGGCGCCGGTGTCGGCACTCTTGAGCAGGCGCAGGTCGCCTTTGAGCACGCCAGGGCCCAAGGGCTGGTTGGCCAGCAGGCCGACAAAATGCTGGCGGTAGATGTCTTCCAGCTCGGCGTAGTGGTAGTGGCCGGTCAGCCGCTCGTTGAACTTGTAGTCCAGGCCGTAGGTGTCGAAGTGATCCGCCGTGGTGTTGCAGGCATAGCGCTTGTTCTTGCAGTGCACGCGGATGTCCTGGGCGTCGGTGGAATCCCGGGCGGTGTAACGGTTGAGCCGTGCGGCGGTCAGGGTCAGGTCCTTGACCTCCCTGGAGGTCAGCACCGCGCCATTGAACATCGTCGGCAGCAGGCGCCCGTCGTTGTACTTGAGCAGCGGCAGGTCCGGCAGTTGCGCGCCGTACTTGAACACGGTCTGCGAGACCCGGACCTTGGCGGTCAGGCCCAGTTTGGCGTACTGGTCCGCCGAGCCCCGCGGGTCGTGCCCGCTGGAAGGCAGCAGGCCGCTGTTGCTGCGGTCGGGGCTGGAGTCGAGCTTGATCCCCAGCATGCCCAGGGCATCCAGGCCGAACCCCACGGTGCCTTCGGTGTAGCCCGACTGCAGGTTGAGGATGAAGCCCTGGGCCGACTCCTCACGCTTGGAAGCCCCCTGCTCGGTGCTGGTATGGCCGTCACGAAAATCCCGGTTGAAGTAGATCGTGCGTGATTCCAGCTTGGCGCTGCTGTCCTCAAGAAAGCCGTCGGCGTGAACCGACGGGGCAAATCCAGCCCACAGGACGGCGGCTCCGAGGCCCAGCAGCGGGCACGGATGGATCAGGGAAAAAGGGGGACGCATGAACAGGCTCCAGCACAAATCAGTGACGCGAGGTCGGTAGGGAGAGACCCAGGACTCATTCATCCTGCAAATCAAAGACTACAGGTTGAATTGATTGAATCAATGAGGGGCGCACATGATGGCAGATGGCCAAAACCGCCCCAACCCGACTTTAGTCTGACTCCCTGGTCGAAAAACAGCGCGTGGCGGCGAGCGACCCAATACCGACAAAAACAGGAATAAACCTGTCATTTTTTTCAATTTTTCATCGGGCCGGCAGCCGGGTAAAAACTGTCCGAACGATCAGAAATGCCCTCGGCCTGAATAGCCAGTAGTCAATGCTGGCAAAAAAGCATCATTTTTTTATCGCTTAGACATACCGTCTGTCGGATTTTTTGTCTTTTGAAAATACCGAAACAACTATTTGACGCTTTACCTTACAACCCTCATAAGACCGTTTAACTCTTTGTTTTATATGTTTTTTTATCAATCACGGAGAATATGAAAAACGGCAGTGTCATTTATGCATCACCGCAAAACGTCAATTAAACGTCTTACCACTGTGATAGTGTCAAAAAAAGAGCGCGATGGCGGCAATGTGCCATACGCCCTTTGCGGAAGGTGAGCCACAGCCTCACCCAACACTCATCATGGACGAGGTCGTTCCCTTGGAAGTCAGCGTTTTCGGTACTGGTTATGTCGGCCTGGTGCAAGCAGTTGCCCTCGCCGATGTCGGGCATAACGTGGTGTGTGTCGATATCGACAGCCAGAAAATCGCCCAGCTGCAACGTTCTATTCCGCCGATTCACGAGCCGGGTCTGGCGACCCTGATCGAAGAGAATCAAAAGGCCGGCCGACTGCACTTCACCACCCAGGCCAGCGACGCCGTGGGCCATGCCCAGGTGATCTTCATCGCGGTCGGCACGCCCTCCAACGAAGACGGCTCGGCGGACCTCGACCATGTCCTGGCGGTGGCCCGCAAGATTGCCAGCCTGATGCTCAGCGACAAGACCCTGGTGATCAAATCCACGGTGCCGGTGGGCACTGCCGATCTGGTGGTTGAAACCGTCGCCGAGCAACTGGCGGACCTGGGCCAATCCCAGCTGCGGGTGCACGTGGTCTCCAATCCGGAGTTCCTCAAGGAAGGCTCCGCCGTGGCCGACTGCATGCGCCCGGACCGGATCATCGTCGGCTGTGCCCATGACCTGCCCCGCCAACAGTTGAGCGAACTGTACGCGCCGTTCAACCACAACCATGACCGCCTGATGTTCATGGACAACCGCAGCGCCGAGCTGGTCAAGTACGCGGCCAACGCGATGCTCGCCACCCGCATCAGCTTCATGAACGAGATGGCCAACCTGGCGGAACGCCTGGGTGTGGACATCAACGCGGTGCGCAAGGGCATCGGCGCCGATCCGCGCATCGGCTACCACTTCATCTACCCGGGCGCCGGCTTCGGCGGTTCGTGCTTCCCCAAGGACCTGCGGGCGCTGATCCACACCGCCGAAAGCCACGGGCTGGAACCGCACATGCTCAAGACCGTGCGCGACGTCAACGAGCAGCAGCGCCATGTGCTGTTTCGCAAGCTCAAGGCGCACCTGGGCGACGACCTGCAGGGCAAGGTCATCGCTCTCTGGGGCCTGGCCTTCAAGCCCAACACCGACGACATGCGCGAAGCCACCAGCCGCTACCTGATGCAGGCGCTGTGGGATGCCGGGGCCAGGGTCCAGGCCTACGACCCGGAAGCCATGACCGAATGCCGGCGCCTGTACGGCTACCGCGATGACCTGCAGCTGTGCGCCACCCGCGATGACGCCCTGCAAGGCGCCGATGCGCTGGTGATCTGCACCGAATGGAAAGCCTTTCGCGTGGTGGACTTCAAATTGCTGCGCGACACCCTCAAGGACCGCCTGATCGTCGACGGGCGCAATCTCTACAACCCGCAACAGGCAGCGGACGCCGGTCTGCACTATCTGAGCATTGGCCTGCCCTACCGCATCCCGGAGGCCCTTGGCGCATGAATATCCTGATCACCGGAGCCGCCGGTTTTATCGGCGCCCATACCGCACTGCGTCTGCTCAAGGATGGGCACCAGGTCACCGGGCTGGATAATTTCAACGACTACTACGACCCCCAGCTCAAGCGCGACCGGGTGCGCTGGGTGGAACGGCAAGTGGGGCACTTCCCGCTGCAACGCCTGGACCTGGCGGACAGCGCCGGGCTGGAGCGGCTGTTTGCCGAGATCCGGCCCCAGGTGGTGATCAACCTCGCCGCCCAGGCCGGGGTGCGCTACTCCCTGGAAAACCCCAAGGCCTACCTGGACAGCAACCTCAGCGGTTTTCTCAACCTGCTGGAAATGTGCCGGCGCTTCCCGGTGCAGCACCTGATCTATGCCTCTTCCAGTTCGGTGTACGGGGCCAACCAGCAGACCCCGTACAAGGTCAGCGACAACGTCGACCATCCGCTGTCGCTGTATGCGGCGAGCAAGAAAGCCAACGAGCTGATGGCCCACAGCTACAGCCACCTGTTCGGCGTGCCGGCCACCGGCCTGCGCTTCTTTACCGTGTACGGGCCCTGGGGCCGGCCGGACATGTCGCCGATCCTGTTTGCCGACGCCATCAGCCAGGGGCGTCCGCTGAAGCTGTTCAACTACGGCATGCACCAGCGCGACTTCACCTACATCGACGACATCGTCGAATCCCTGGTGCGCCTGCTGGACAAGCCACCGGCGCGGGACCCGCTGTGGGATCGCGAGCAGCCGGACCCCTCCACCAGCATGGCGCCGTGGCGCCTGTTCAACATCGGTGGCCAGCGCCCGGTGGAGCTCAAGGACTACGTCAGCACCCTGGAGCGGCTCCTCGGCCGCCAGGCCCAGGTGGAGTACCTGCCCCTGCAGCCCGGTGACGTGCTCAACACCTGTGCCGATGTCAGCGCCCTGGAAAACCTCACCGGTTTCGGACCCCAGGTGCCCCTGGATGAAGGCCTGGGCCATTTCGTCCAGTGGTACCGCAGCTACTACACCGGCACCCGGTCCTGAGCCGGTGCCGCGGCGCCCTTTACCAACCCCTTGCAATGGAAGTACTCCCGGTGGATATGGAAAGACCCTTCTCATCGCCCGCAACCGAGGTGCCGGCACCGGCGCGCATCGACCGGCGCAACGACCCGTTTCGGCGCAAGGTCCAGGCCGCCATCGATCTGCAGCATCACGGCTGGATCAGTGGCCGCGAAGGTGGCCGGCCCTGGACCCTGTCGCGCAGCAAGCGCCTGACCTCGGCACTGCTGGCCGCCCTGCTGCTGGTGCTGCTGTCGCCGCTGCTGCTGGTGGTGGCGCTGGCGATCAAGCTCACCAGCCCGGGACCGGTGTTCTTCGTGCAACTGCGTACCGGTTTTCGCGGCCGGCGCTTCGGCATGTACAAGTTCCGCACCATGGTGGTCAACGCCGAAGCCCTGAAGGACTCGGTGCGCCACCTGAACAAGCACGGCCCGGACTCGGTGGACTTCAAGATCGACCGCGACCCGCGGATCACCGGGATCGGCGGCTTCCTGCGGCGCACCAGCCTCGACGAGTTGCCGAACCTGATCAACGTGGTACTGGGCCAGATGCGCATCGTCGGCCCGCGCCCCACCTCGTTCCACGCCCAGACCTACAAGGAACACCACCTCGGGCGCCTGAGCATCTACCCCGGGATCACCGGCCTGTGGCAAGTCTCGGGCCGCAGCGATGTGGACTTCGACGGCCGGGTCACCCTGGACATGACGTACATCTTCCAGCAGAGCCCCTGGCTCGACCTGAAGATCCTGATCAAAACCCCTTTCAAGGTCCTCAATGGCCATGGAGCAAGTTGAAATGGCGGCAGCAACTCTAGCCAGTCTGAAGATCCAGCGTCCCAGCGAAAGCAACCTGGCGGTCACCGTGCTCGACCAGGAGCTGCGGGTGATCCTGCTGACGGCGGCCAACCGCAACAGCGGCATCACCAGCAGCAGCCTGAGCATGGCCAGCGAACTGGCGCGCACCAGCCGCGGCCGGGTCCTGCTGGTGGACACCAGCCTTTCGGACAACAGCCTGACCCGGCGCCTGGACCTGGGCGAACGCCCCGGCTTTCTCGACCTGGCCCTGGCCGAAACCCCGCCGCTCCTGGCGCAGTGCATCGAAAGCAGCGATGAACTGGGCTTCGATTTCCTGCCCCTGGGCCGCCGCCAGCAATACGCCGAGCGCCTGACCCCGGAACTGCTGCAGGAACTGTTGCAGGCCCTGGCCGCGGACTATCGCTTCGTGATCATCGACGGCGACCCGGTGTACAGCAGCGGCGACATCCTCACCCTGAGCACCCAGGTGGACGGCGTGGTGCTGGTGGTGCGCAGCGAGGAAACCCGCTGGGAAGTGGCCCAGGCCGCGGCGCAGCGCCTGATCCAGGCCGAGGCGAAGCTGATCGGCAGCGTGTTCAACGCTCGCAAGTACTACATGCCCAAGTGGGTTTATGACCGTCTCTGACCGGCACAAGGACCGTGTAACCATGAACAAGCCAAGACTCTCCCTGCTGGGCCTGTCGCTGCTGGCGGCCCTGGGCGGCTGCGTCAACCGCGAGCCGCAGCAGATGCCGGTGCAGATCCTCAGCGCCCCGGCCGACCAGGCCCAGCTCACCGAGGTCATGCCCATCGAACAGGTGCTGCGCCCGCAGGACGTGCTGGACGTGATCTTCCACATCGGCACCACCAGCCAGCAGCGCTACCTCGTGCAGCCCGGCGACCAGGTGGACGTGAGCTTCCTCACCGCGCCGGAGCTGGGCGGCAGCAAGCTGGTACTGCCCGACGGCAGCATCGACATGCCCTACGTGGGCAATATCCAGGTCGCCGGGCTGTCCGCCGAACAGGCGCGCCAGGCCCTGGAAACGCAGTACGCCAAGGTGCTGAAGAAGCCGCAGATCACCTTCTCGATCTCCCACGCCATGGCCCAGCTGGACAACCTGCGCACCAGCCTGACCAACCCGGCCACCGGCCTGAGCCGGGAGATCGTGGTCGGCTCCGACGGCCGCGCCAGCTTCCCGCTGCTGGGCAGCCTGTCGTTGCAGGGCAAGAGCCTCAGCGAGCTGCAGACCCTGATCAACCAGCGCTACGCCAAGGAAGTGGGCCAGGTCAGCGTCGACGTGCTGCTCAAGACCACCGCGGCCAACGAAGTGTTCGTCATGGGCGAAGTCGGCCAGCCCGGGGCCTATCCGGTGCGCCGGCCGATCTCGGTGCTCGAAGCCCTGACCCTGGCCAAGGGCGCCGGTCCCACCGCGCGCCTGGATTCGGTGGTGATCATGCGGCGCAAGGGCAATCAGGTCGAAGCCCGGGTGTATGACGCCGATGCGGCGCTGGACGGCAAGGCCCTGCAGTTCGCCTACCTGCAGCCGGACGACATGCTCTACGTGCCCAAGACCCGCCTGGCCAAGGCCGGGGCCCTGAGCAAGCAGCTGGCGGACGTGATCATGTTCCAGGGTGTCGGGTTCAGCTTCGGCTACCGCGTCGACAACAAAGAAACGAACAACAACTGAGTTCCCTCTTGATGACCAAGATCGAAAACTACCTGCACGAGTTCCTCCTCGTGTTCTTTGTCAATCGACGCCTGATCAAGCGGGTGTTCCTGGGTTTCGCGGTGATTGCGCTGTTGCTGCCGCTGGTGCTCAAGCAGAGCTTCGAGATCACCGCCGAGGTCATAGTGCAGTCCAAGAAACTGTCGCAGACCGACGCCAACACCGTGCTCACCCCGGACAGCGACAAGTTCATCCCGCCGTCCCTGGCGGACATGGAGACCGAGAGCAATATCCTGCGTTCGCCGACCCTGATCCGCACCACCATCGAGCAGCTGCGCGGCGAAGGTCAGTTCGGCGGCAATGAGGGCCTGTTGACCCGGCTGATCGTCAAGCCGATCCGCAATGGCCTGATCGACCCGCTGCGCAACCATGTGATCAACCCGCTGCGCGGCTTCTTCGGCCTGGCCGTGGACCCGGTGCGCGACACCAGCCTGGATGCCTTCACCGATCAGGCGGTCAAGGACCTGAAGATCGGCACCCTGCCCGGCTCCAACGTGATCTCCATCGTCTATGCCAGCCCCAATGCCGCCGAAGGCACGCGCTTTGTCGAGCGCCTGCTGGCCAACTACCTGAAAAACCGCCAGGACCTGCAATCCAACGAACTGCCCGAAGCCTTCTATGAACAGAAGAAGGCCCAGTACCAGTCGCGCCTGGATGACCTGGAAGGCAAGCGCCAGGCGCTGCTGGAAGCCGCGCACGCCTCCGATCCCAAGGAGGAGATCACCTTCCGCCTGAACGCCATCAACACCGAGGAGCAATCGCTCAACGGCTACCGCGACCAGGCCCTGGAGAACCAGCGCCGCCTGGACTACCTGCAGAAGAACCTGGCGGCGGCACGCAAGGCCGGCCTCACCGACTACACCTTCCCCTTCGCCTTCGCCAACACCGTGGACAACGTGGCCTACGAAGACCGCGAGATCAAGCAACTGGGCGAGCAACTGACCAATCTGGTGAGCCAGTACGGCACCACCGCCGACACCTACCGCGCCGACAGCGTACCGATGCAGCAGCAGCGCGAGCAGATCGTGCGGGCCCGGGCGCAGTTCCTCAAAGTGGTGGAAAACCGGGTGCGCGAGCGCAGCAGCGACCTGCAGATCACCCAGTCGGTGATCGCGCAGAAAACCGCGCGGATCAACGACTACAAGGCGCGGGTCCGCGACCTGCAAGAGGTGCTGAGCAAGCTGCGCCAGCTGGACACCGAAATCGATGCCTTGCACAAGGCCTTCTTCACCTACACCCAGCGCTATGAAGAAAGCCGTGGCGAACGCCTGATCAGCGGCGAACTGTCCAACGCCCGGGTGCTCAGCCAGCCTTACGAACCCAGCGAAGCGGCGTTTCCCAAGCCGATGCTGATCATTCCCCTGGGCCTGCTCACCGGCCTGCTGCTGGCGATTGCCCTGGGGTATGTCTACGAGTTCTTCGATCACCGCTTCAAGCACCCGGCCCAGGTCAGCGACCACCTCGGCCTGCCGGTGCTGATGGTGCTCAACGCGCCCCAGGAACAGCCGGTCAACCCCTTCCCGCGCTGGACCTGGCGCTGGGCCTGGCATTGGGCCAAGCAATGAGCGACCTGAGCATGGCGGCGCAACCGGTTGTGCACCTGATCCACAGCGGCGGCTTCTACGGCGCCGAACGCATGCTGCTGGATCATTGCCGGGTCACCCCGGGACGGCATCGGGTGGTGTTCATCAACGCTCCCGAGGCGCTGCTGCAGCGTTTTGCCCAGGACGGGGTGACCTGCCACAACTGCCGCTGCCTCAAGCAACTGCTGAGCCATCTGCGCCAGCAGCCGGGGCTGCTCAACGCCCACAACTTCAAGGCCCAGGTGTTCGCCTGGATCTGCGCCCGGCGCCTGGGCCTGCCCCTGGTGCTGACCCAGCACGGCTTCACCCCGCGCAGCCTGAAACAGAAGCTCTACACCTGGATCAGCCTGCGCCTGTGCCGCAGCCCACGGGTGCGCCGGGTGGCGTGCGTGGCCCAGAGCATTGCCCAGTTGCACCTGCAGGCCGGGGTACCCGCGAGCAAACTGCAGGTGATCGCCAACGGCCTGCCGGAGCCGCAGCGTCCGGCGCCGGCGAGCAAGGAAGGTCCGCCGTTGCAGGAAGCCCTGATCCGCCGCGACGAGGCGGCGCCGCTGGTGGGGTTCGTCGGTCGCCTGAGTGCGGAAAAAGGCCCGGACCTGTTTCTCGACGCGCTGATCGGCCTGTGCCGGCAGCGCCCTGCGCTCAGGGCCGTGCTGCTGGGCGACGGTGAACAGAACCAGGCGCTGCGCCAGCGTATCGACGAGGCCGGGCTGACCCTGCGCATCCTGCTGCCGGGCTACCAGAACGACATGCAGCCCTGGCTCAAGCGCCTCAACGTGCTGGTGCTCAGCTCGCGCACCGAAGGCACGCCGATGATCCTGCTCGAAGCCATGCAGGCCGGCACCCCGGTGGTGGCCTTCGCCGTGGGCGGGATTCCCGATGTGCTGCAGCACCGGCAGAACGGCCTGCTGGCCAAGCCCCTGGACAGCGCCGATCTGGCCCGCTGCATCGGCCGCCTGCTGGATGACCCGGCCCTGGCCGGAGAACTGGCCGAGGCCGCTCGCGTCACCCAGCGCAAGCACTACCACCTGCCGACCCTGGCGCACCGCTGGGATGAGCTGTACCGCCTGGCCAGGGAGAGCGCCACGGTATGATCGCCGCTCCTGTTCTGGGCATTGTGCTGGGCCTGGCCAGCCTGTTGCTGCTGGCCAGTCCCTGGCCGTTTCTGGCACCGCTGACAGTACTCGGGCTGGTGGGCGTGGCCGTGCTCTATCGCCGTCCGGGCTGGGGCCTGCTGGGGATCTGTGCCCTGGTGCCGTTCGAAGGTTTGTTCAAGGACAGCCCGTTCTCCGCGGCCAAGCTGCTGGGGGCCTCGCTGATCCTGATCATGCTGTGCAAGCTGTTGCTGCGGCAGATTCCCGATACCCGCCTGCGCAGCAACCTGTGGCGGGCCCTGGGCCCCTTCCTGCTGTGCCTGCTGCTGAGCCTGATGTACAGCGAAAACCTGCTGGTGTCCCTGGACAGCCTGCGGGAGCTGGCGGTGGGCCTGGTGCTGTTCTTCGTCACCCTGCTGATCGCCCGGGAAACCCACCTGCTGATGCTCTGCCGCCTGCTGGCGCTGAGCGTGGCGACCACCTGCGTGATCGCCCTGGTGTCGGCCAAGTACCAGGTCGGCGGCCGCGCCATCGGCCTGCTGCAGGACGCCAACTACTTCGCCCTGCTGATTGCCATGGCGGTGCCGCCGGCGATCCTCCTGGCGCTGCGTTCGCCCTACTGGCCGGTGCGGCTGTTCTGGGTCGGCATCAGCCTGACCCTGATGGCCGGGATGACCAAGACCGACTCGCGCTCGGGGCTGTTGGTGGTGCTGTTCACCATTGCCATCGGCGTCTGGCACTACCGCGACCGGCTCAAGGGCCTGCGGCCCAAGCACCTGGGGTTTGCCATGTTCGCCGTGGCGATCCTGGTGCCCCTGGGGATCGCCGTGCTGCCGGCGCAGTACGTGGAGCGGATCCAGTCCCTGAGCATGCTCAAGTCCGGTTCGCACTCGGCGGACACCTCCCTGGGCCGACGCACCTCCTACCTGGTGGTGGGCGGCCAGATGATCCGCGAGAACCCGTTGCTGGGCTCGGGCCTGGGCACCTTCCCGATACATTACGCGCAGACCGGCTTCGCCAGCAGCTTCTCGGAAAACATGAACGAGCCGGACCTGTTCCGCCGCGCCCACAACACCTACCTGGAGCTGTTCAGCGAACTGGGGATTCCCGGCGGCCTGAGCTTCGTGGCGCTGATGCTCATGGGCCTGCGCAACTTCGAGCGGGCGCGCCAGGGCTTTCTCGCCCGGGGTCGACGCGAGCAGGCCGACATTGCCACCCACCTGGGCCTGAGCCTGTTGGCCATGGCGGTGTTCCTGCTGTTTCTCAGCGCCCCCAACCACAAGTACCTGTGGATCTTCCTGGCCCTGTCCAGCGTGCTGCGGCTGCAGGCCGAAGAGGCCCACGACCCGGCCTGAGAGCGCTGCACGCGCCCGGCCGGGCCCCAACAACACCATCTGGCCAAGGGAGGCAAAGATGCAAAGGATCAGCGTGATCGTGCCCATGTACAACGAGGCGCGTCACATCACCCGGACCCTGGACAGCGTGATCCTGGCGGCCAGGGTCGCTGCCGTCGATTACGAACTGATCGTGGTGGACAACGGTTCCACCGATCAGGGGCCGCAACGGGCCCGGGAACTGGGCGCGCGGGTGCTGTTGTGCCCGGGCATCGGTATCGGTGCCTTGCGCAATCGCGGCGCCGCCATGGCCACCGGCGATTGCCTGGCGTTCATCGACGCCGATATCGAAGTGCCCGCCAACTGGCTGCAGCTCTGGCGCCAGGTCCTGGCCGATAACCGCGCCGAAGTCCTGGCCCTGGATTGCGCCGCGCCGCGCTGCGCGCCCTGGTTCGCCCGGGCCTGGCAACGGCGCAGCCTGACCGCCGGCCGCCAGGCCCGGCAACGGCAATGGTTGCCCAGCGCCAACCTGTGCCTGCGGCGGGTCTGGTTCGAACGGGTCGGCGGTTTCGACGAGCGCCTGCGCACCGGCGAAGACAAGGACCTCGGCCTGCGCCTGCACGCCGCCGGTGCCCGGCAGATCAGCCTGCCCGAGCCCCAGGTACTGCACTGGGGCTTTGAAGGCAGCTGGGGCGAATGGGCCGGCAAGGAACGCTGGCGCCAGGGCAGTCACGGGCAATTGCTCAAGGCCGCCGGGTTCAATCCGCGCCTGCTGCGCTTTCCCTTGCTGTGCCTGGCCTGCGCCCTGCTGAGCGGGGCGGCGCTGCTGGCCCTGGTCGCAGGTCGGCCGGTTGCGGCCGCCCTGTGCCTGCTGCTGGGCGCCCTGGCGCCGTTGCTGCTGGCCTTGCGCCAGGGCTGGCGCCACCGCGATCCGCTGTTCGTCCTGCAACTCTGGCTGCTGCACGGGGTGCGCCTGCACCTGGGTGCCGTGGCCCTGGTGCAGGGTCTTTTCAACCGTGCTGCCGTGAGACCTGACCGTGGCTAAGACTCTTTTCTGGCTGTGCCTGCTCCTGCCCTTCTATGCCTGGATCGGTTACCCGATGCTGCTGGGCCTGCTCAGCCTGTTCGTGCGACCGCGGCCGCAGCAGGAGGCGCTGCCGCTGTCGGTCAGCGTGATCATCGCCGCCCACAACGAAGGCCCGCACATCGAACACAAGCTGCGCACCCTGCTGCAACAGGATTACCCGGCCACGGACCTGCAGATCATCCTCGCCAGCGACGGCTCCAGCGACGACACCGTGGCCACCGCGTTGAGCGTGCGCGATTCGCGGATCGTGGTCCTGGACCTGCCGCGGGTGGGCAAGGCCGGGGCCCTGAACACCGCGGTGGAACTGGCACGCAACGACATCCTGGTGTTCACCGACGCCGACAACCAATGGTCCGACGACACCCTGGGCAAGCTCCTGGCGCCCCTGGCCGATCCCCAGGTCGGCGCCTGCGGCGGGCACATGATCATCCCCAACCCGGGGCACAACCTGAGCCTGGGCGACAGCCTTTATCGGCACTACGAAGCCTGGTTGCGCCAGGCCGAGAACCGCACCGGCTGCATGGTTTCCGCCGACGGCGCGCTGCTGGCCCTGCGCCGCGAGCTGTTCCAGCGCATTCCCGCCGAGGTCAACGATGACTTCTTCATCAGCACCTGCGCCCCGGTGGCGGGCAAACGCATCGTCTATGTGGAGCAGGCCCAGGTCCTGGACCAGGGCGTGGACGACGCCGGCAAGCAGTATCGGCGGCGCCTGCGGGTCACGGTCGGCGGCCTGCAGAGCCTGGCCCAGCGCCGTGAGCTGATGAACCCGCTGCGCCACGGCGCCTACGCCATCGCCCTGATCAGCCACAAGCTGACCCGCCGCCTGGCCCCGGTGCTGTTGCTGCCCTTGCTGCTGAGCAACCTGTGGCTGTGGAACGCCGGCCCCTTCTACAGCCTGTGCCTGCTGGCCCAGTTGCTCGGCTACGGCGCCGGGCTGCTGGGGCTGCTGGACCGTCGCGGGCGCTTGCCCAAGGTGTTTCGTCTCGCCGGCTTCGTGCTGGTGACCCTGGCCGGCATGAGCGTGGGCCTCTGGCAGTTTCTCCGCGGGCGGCGCTATGCCCTGTGGAACCCACAACAGAATCGCTGACATGAACCTCAAACAATCCCTCAAGCGCCTGCTCGGCAGCGCCTACCTGCACAGCCTGGCCCGGGTGCGCCTGAGCGACGCCGGGGTGGTGCTGATGCTGCACAGGGTGCTGGCCGACGACAGCGCCGCCAGCCTGCCCCATCGCGCCCCGCTGTGCGTTGGCCAGCAGCACTTCGAGCAGTTGCTGCGCTGGCTGCGGCGGCACTTCGACTGCGTGCCCCTGGAGCACCTGCTGGAGTTTCCCGGGGGCGCGCGGCCCCGGCTGGCCCTGACCTTCGACGACGGCTGGCGCGACAACGCCGAGGTCGCCTACCCGCTGCTGGAGCGCTACGAGATGCCGGCGAGCATCTTCCTGTCCACCGATTTCATCGGCAGCCGCCAGGGCTTCTGGTGGGAGTCCATCGGCGAAACCCTGTGGCAGCAGGCCGACAGGGCCGCGGCCCGGCCGCTGCTGGCCCAGTTGCGGGCGCTGGCCCTGACGCCGCCCGCCGAACTGTTGCAACCGGGCACCGGCCACGCCCGCAGCCGGCTCCTGGGCGAATACCTGCAACGCCTCAAGGGGCTGGCCCCGCACAGTCTGCAGGCCCTGGCCGACAGCTGCCCGGACGACCATGCGCCCCACAGCCTGGACTGGGCCCAGGTCAAGCACCTGGAACGTTCGGCGCTGGTGCGCTTCGGTCCCCACGGCGCCAGCCACGGGATTCTCACCCGGCTTGACGGCCCGGCACTGCGCGCCGACCTGCAACGCTCCCACGCCGCCCTGCAGGAACATTGCCGGGCACCGCTGGGGGTGTACTGCTACCCCAACGGCGATCACAACCCCGAGGTGCGCGCCGCGGTGGCCGAGCTGGGCTACCGCTACGCCCTGGGCACCCGCCCGGGGCTGATCGAGGCCGAGGGCAATCCGTGGCTGGCCCTGCCGCGCATCGACGTCAGCCAGGCCAGCGCCGCGCGCCCGGGGTTGCTGGCCTGGCGCCTGCTGCAGGGGGCCCGGGCATGAAGCGCGGCGGCTACCTCTGGCACCTGGCCCTGAGCATGGGCACGCGGCTGGCGATGATCGGCCTGCGCCTGCTGCGCAACGTGTTGCTGGCGCGCTTGCTGGGCCCCGCCGATCGTGGCCTGTTCGCCCTGCTCAGCACCCTGCCGGACCTGATCGCGGCCCTGACCAGCGGCGGCCTGAACACCGCCGTCGGCTATGAAGCGGCGCGCCAGCGCCCCATGGGCCTGCTGCTGACCCAAGTGCTGGTCTACGGCTGCCTGCTGGCCAGCCTGCTGACCCTGGCCGGGCTGGCCCTGCTGAACACCTGGGGCAGCAGCTGGGAACTGAGCCTGCAACTGGGCGACCTGGCGTGGCTGTTGTTGCTGGCGGTGCCGATCACCGTGCTCAAGAGCGGCCTCTTGACCCTGCACAACGCCGACGGTCGGGTCGAGGCCTTCAATGCCCTGCGCCTGCTGGAATCCCTGGTGCCGTTGCTGTTGTTTGTCGGCCTGTGGTGGATCTGGCGCGACCAGCCCCTGTCGGCGGCCCTGGTCAGCTGGCTGGGCGGCACCCTGCTGGTGGTGGTGGTCGGCTGGTGCTGGCTGCGCCGCTGGCATGACCTGCGCCTGCGCTGGCAGGCCGGTGAGCAAGGCAAGCTGCTGCGCTACAGCGCCCAGAGTCACCCGGGGGTGTTGTCGCAACAGTTGATGCTGCGCTCGGACTACCTGTTCATCGGCGCCCTGCTGGACCCCGCCGCGCTGGGCTGGTACGCCATGGCCAGCGCGGCTGCCGAGCTGCTGCTGATCATTCCCGAGGCGGTGACCACGCCGCTGATGAAACGCCTGCTGCAGCAAGGTGCGGGCATCGAAGAACTGACGGCCCTGGCCTTGCGCCTGACCGCCACGGTGATGCTCGGCGCCTGCCTGGGCATGGCGCTGATCGGCCAGTGGCTGATCGTCACCCTGTTCGGCGCCGCCTATGCCCCGGCCTATGACGCCCTGCTGGCGCTGCTGCCGGGGCTGTTCGGCCTGTGCTACGCGAGCATCCTGCGCCTGGACCTGTTGGGCAAACAGCGCCCCGGCACGCTGTCGCTGCTGCTGGCCGGTGGGGCCCTGCTGAACCTGGCCCTCAACGCGCTGCTGATCCCGCCATTGGGCATCGTCGGCGCCGGGCTGGCCTCGTCCATCGCCTATCTCGCGGTCAGCCTGGCCATGCTCGGCCTGTATTGCCGCCTCAGTGGTGTGGCCTGGTACCGCACCCTGATCCTGTTACCTGGAGACATCGTTTACGTGCGCCAGTTACTGCGCCCTAAGGAAAAGGCCCAATGAAACCCTGCTCCCTGCTCGCCGTGCTGCTGATCTCGGCGGCCGGCTCGCTGCACGCGGCCCCCCTGCAATGGGGCGATATCCGCGATGGCAGCCTCTACCTGCAAGCCAACGCCGACGACACCCTGAACCTGCGCTGGAGCCCGGCCTGGCAAAGCGACGCCAACCAGGAGCAGCTGTACCTGTTGCGCCCGGATGGCCAACTGCTGCAACAACTGGACATCCGCGCCGACCAGCCCTACGGCCAACGGGAAATCCAGCTGCCGGCGGCGCCGGGCGACTATCGCCTGCAAGTACCGGGCTACAGTTTTCGCAACTTCAAGGTCAGCCACGACAGTGCAACCCTGGCGCAGTTCGAACCGGCCAAGGTGCACTTCAGCGCCGACGTGCCAAGCGGCGTGGAACTTTACTTTCGCGTGCCCGCCGGGGCACAGGCGGTGCTGGCCGGCAAGTATTACGGCGGCGTCAGCGTGCTGCAGGCCACGCGCCTGAGTGACAACCAGGTGCTGCACCTGAAGCTGGAGGAACACTCGCAGTACGGCCAATTCGACCAGATCGCCCTGCCATCGGCCCAGCAGGATGAGGTCTGGCGCCTGTCCCTGGGCGGTTCCGGCAAGGCCGCTTTCTGGCTCGACGGCACGGCCAACCTGTTCGCCCAGGACCTGCGTCAGTTGCACCCACTGCAATGGACCCCGGGGCGGGTCGAACTGGACCTCAAGCCGCAGATGCGTGGTCCCAGCCCGCACCTGGGGATCGCCCTGCCCTATGCCGAACCGCCATCGTCGACCTTCGAGCTGCTGCGCGCCCTGGGCCCGCAGGCTGCCAACTTCTACAGTTTCGTCGATGTGATCCAGCAAGAACCCCAGCGGGAAATCACCTTTCGCCGGCTGTACCGCGAAGACTTCAAGATCGAGCGCGACATCACCTTGCTGGCCGGCACCGGCCGCCGGGCCGTGCTGGACGCCGACAGCGCCACCCTGGCCGGGCTCGACGCCTGGCTGGCGGACAGCGTGCGCCTGGGCAACCAGGGCCTGCATTACCTGGCCTTTGCCGACGAACCCAACCTCAACTTCCCCAGCTACGCAGCGTTTGCCGCCTATTTTGCGCAGATGCTGGAACACACCAAGGCCAACTCCGACGCCCGCGCCGCCGGAGTGCGCATTGCCATGCCGGTGAGTTCACGACTGCTGGACGGTCCCTTTCGCATTGGCGCCGGGCAACGCCGGGGCATCGACTGGGCCCGGCAATTGCTGGCCGAACACGGTGCTGACATCGATGCCCTGGCCTGGCACGAATGGATGGTCCGCGACCTGCTGGCCACCCGTCGCTATCGCACCAGCGTGCGCGCCGCCGCCGATCTGGTGGGGCTCGATGAGCAGGGCCGGCCACGCAAGGCGCTGCTGCTGAGCCAGACCAATATCTCCAGCGGCCCGGACCTGAGCCCCTATCAGCAGGACACCCACTACGCCGCCCTGTGGTGGACCTCGGTGGTGATCAACGCCTCCCAGGACGGCCTGCTGGACATGCTCAACTGGTTCCAGGCCGCCGACGAACCCGACTACCCCAAGGGCATGCTGGCCCAGCAGGATGCCCAGCGCTTCAGCCTCAAGCCGGTGGCCGTGGCCCAGCAGTTCATCCGGCAGCATTGGCTGGGCCAGGTCCAGGCCCTGGACAACCCGTCCTTTGAGGTGGATGCCCTGGCCCTGCGCGAAGGTCAGCGCCACAGCCTGCTGGGGGTGGCCAAGACGCCGCGCACGCAAAACGTCGAACTGGGCGACGCCACCATCTGCCAAGCGAGCCCCACCCTCGAACTGCTGGGCGCCGATGGCCGCAGCCGTCACACCGAGCTGCACTGCAGCGATGGCCGGGCCAGCTTCCAGCTGCCCGGTGAAACCCCTGTGTGCCTTGACCTGGAACACCCTATGAGTCGCTTGACCGGCCTGCTGGCCAAAATCCGCCGCAAGGGCCTGCGGGGCAGCCTGCGGGTATTGCGTGAACGCTTCTTCTATTACCACTGGGAGCTGTTGACCCTGGAACGGACCCTGGCCCTGCCGGTGCCCTGCCCCATCAGCCCCCAGCGCTGGCCCCAGGTGCCCATCACCCGGGAGCTGCTGCCGGCCTTCGACAAGTACTTCAAGGCCCAGTTGCCGGCGATTCGCGGCCTGCTGGACAAGGGCAGTCGCGGCAGCGCGCACCTGGATGAAGACGGCAACGTGATGATGATGGTCTGGGTCAGCGAGCGCGATTACTACGACGACCAGCTGTACCGCTGCTGGATGCGCATGCCCCCCGGCTGCCTGTACCAGTTCGCCGGTGAGTGCGCGCCGCCCTTTCGCGGCTCCGGGGTGGTGATCCTGGCGCAGAAGATGCTCTGGGACGAGTACCGCGAACGGGGCTTCAAGGCCACCCGGGCCCTGGTCAACGTGCGCAACGAGCCGGCGCTGAAGATGCACATGCGCCTGGGCTTCCAGGAAGTCGGGGAATCCCTGCATGTGCATTGCCTGTTGCGCTGCCTGCACTGGCATCGCCGCCGGCCCTATCACCAGCCCCGCCTGCAGCACTTGCGCCGCGGTCGCCTGGCCCAGGCCCCGGCCATCACTGACCATGAGAAGGAGCGTTCGTGAATCTGCGTTGGCAATGGTGCGCCAGCCTCGGCGCGCAAGACTTCCCCGCCGGGGCCTATGAACAACTGCGCCAGCAGGTCGAGGACGCTACGCCGTTCAATCGCCTGAGCTGGCTGCGGGGCGCGGAACAGGCCCTGCGACAGCAGCAGTTGCAGATTCTCCTGGGCTGGCAGGGCGAGCAGTTGCTGCTGTGCCTGCCGCTGATCCGTGGCCGCGAATCCCGGGCCGGGCTGAGGCTGCAGGTGGTGCGCCACCTGGGTCATCCCCTGAGCGACCGCCTGGCACTGCTGGTGGCCGAGGCCGGCCGTCCGGCCATGGCCGAGGCACTCAGGCAGATCCGCCGGCAACTGCCCCACGACCTGCTGCAACTGCATGAGCTGGTGGACGCCGACCGCCTGCTGGCGCCCTGGTGCCGGGCTAGCGGCTACAGCCAGTCGTCACTGAGCTGTCGCGTGCCGGAGCACCTGATCGTTGCCGCCGACGGCGAAGAACCCAGCGGCACCCTGCGCTACGAACTGCGCCGGGGCCGCAAGCGCTGCGCGGAAATCGACGCCCGGGTGGTTCGCCTGGACCCCGGGGCCGACGACATCGATCCACTGCTGGAGCGCCTGCGCGAAGTGGAGCAAGCCAGCTGGAAAGGTGCCGACGGCCTGGGGATCTTCTCCGGGCCTGAGCGCCAGCAATGGATGGGCACCGCGTTGCGCGGACTGGCCGCCGAAGGCTGCGTGCGGGTGGTGATGCTGGAGCACCAGGGGCGCTGCATCAG
This sequence comes from Pseudomonas sp. Os17, assembly GCF_001547895.1. Taxonomy (NCBI): domain Bacteria; kingdom Pseudomonadati; phylum Pseudomonadota; class Gammaproteobacteria; order Pseudomonadales; family Pseudomonadaceae; genus Pseudomonas; species Pseudomonas sp. Os17. Next base: position 3,511,303 of record NZ_AP014627.1, read on the forward strand.
CTATCGCCTGGGCCTGCTGGAGCGCGGGCGCCTGTATGACTACAACATCGCCTTCCTCGCCGAGTACGCCAATCTGGGCAGTGGCCGGCTGCTGCTGGACGAGTGGATTCGCTGGGGGCTGGATGCCGGCTGGCAGTGGGTGGACGCCTCCCGGGTCAGCCTCAGTCGCTCCAGCCATCAACTGCACGAACGCATGAGCGGCCTGGTGTTGCAGCAACGCTGGAGCTTCTATTCCTGGCGCCCCCGGGGCTTGTTGCTGGGGCTCGCCGAACGCCTCTGGCTGCTGCTCAAACCGCGCCTCAAGGCCTGGCGCGAACGCCGCCAGGCCGATACCGCACAAGGAACCCGTCGATGAAACAGACCCTCAATGCGACCCGGGCAAACCGGGTCATCGTCAACGCCGACGATTTCGGCCTCGATCCGGACTACAACCAACTGACCCTGGAAGCCTTCAAGCGCGGGGTGATCAGCTCGGCGACCCTGATGGCCAACATGCCGGCCTTCGAGGACGCCTGTCGCCTGAGCCATGAACACGGGTTGCTGGGACGCATCGGCCTGCACTTCAACCTGACCTACGGCGCGCCCCTGAGCCAGGACATTGCCCGCCAGCCGCTGTTGTGCAATGCACGGGGGCAATTCGAGCTGAGCCTGCCACGCTCGGCCCTGCGCCTGTCGAAGGCCGCGGCCGACGCGGTATGGCAGGAACTGCAGGCACAGTGGCAACGCTGCCTCGACCAGGGCCTGCGGCCCAGCCATATCGACTCGCACCAGCATGTGCACAACCTGTGGCCAGTGGCGCCGATCGTCGCCCGCTTCGCCGCCCGGCAGGGGGTGCCTGTGCGCCTGGCGCGCAATGTCGGTGGCAATATCGGTCCGCTCAAGCGGATGTTCAAAAGCGCCTTGAACCGGCGCATCGCCTGGCTGGCGGGAGGCACGGTGCGTTGGGTGTGCACGCCCAGGGACTTGCTGGAGGGCTTTTGCCCGGCCGGCGTGGTGGAGGTGGTGGCTCACCCGACCCGCTTGGCCGACGGTGATTTCGGCGACGACTACCTGCCAGCCGGGCAATCCCTGGAGCAGTTGCTGAACCGCGCCCTGCCCCGGCATCAACGGATCGCCTACAGCGAACTGTGAAGCCGGATCGGGCGTGGCGTGAAAGCCGTCGATCGCCGGGCGTTATATAGGACGGGAACGAAATATTTCAAAATCTATCAATAGGATCTTAATGATAGATTAATCCTAAATAAGCACTCTATTTCGGAGCACACTGGCCCGGAACGCTTTTAGGGCTTCGTGCAGCGGGTTCAGCCCTCGGGCTGAACCGTCACTGTCTGTAATGGAGAACCACTATGAACACACGCAAGCGCTTTGCCCTGGCCGCCTTGGCCCTGTGCGGATTCACCGGCCTGGCCCAGGCCTCGGATGTCAACGTTGAAGTCGTGCCCTATCAGTACGGCATGCGCCTGGACGTCGCCAAGGTCATCTCAATGACCGAGCCGCCGACCAGTCGCTGCGAGGTGGTGACCGCCAATATGCGCTACATCAACAAGGCGGGAGAACTGGCGGAAATCTCCTACCAGAAGCACGCCCACGCCTGCATGTACGAAAACTGATGCGGCGTGCCGCCCAAGGGACCCGCCAAGGTGAGCGTTGTCAGGGGACCGCGCTCAATGGGCCCTGCGCTTGAGACCAGGCAGCCCGCCCGGGGCATTGGCCAGGTCGTAGCGCAATTCGGCGATCAGTTCGTTGATTTCCCGGCAGCCATTGAGCTGCGCAGCGTCGATGCCGCTGACCACCAGCTCGACCCGGTCGGTTTCATGGTCGCCATAGACCTTGACCGTCATCGACAGGTCCGGGCTCAGGGTGCATTGGCAGCGTTTGGGCAGAAAGCTGCTCTCAATGATGTTGCGCAGTTCCAGGGCAGATAAAAACATGCTGACGCTCTCCATCTATTCAACACGACCAGTCAATGGGCGAGTCCCTGCTGGTCGCGACATCCGTGTTCGTTAGCGATCCTGGCTCAGGTCCGTTTTGTCCTAACAGACGAAGCCAGGTTACAGAGTAGGCCGCTTTGGCGACCTTGCTAAATTCGATTTTGCTCTCAGTACCGGGGGTTTCGACTTTAAGCCGGCCATGGCAGGCGGTTGCGCGGCGGGTTTGCCGCCCCGCAGAATGCCCCGGTCTTGCTCAACAGCGTCGCCCGCTCCAAGAGTCACACCTGATACAACGCTGATCCTTGCCCTCGCCCGGAGTTCCCGCCTTGATTACCTGCCATGTCAAATACGTGATCGATCCCTACCAACTGGCCGAGTTCGAAGCCTATTCCAAAGCCTGGATCGCCGTGGTCAGGCGTTTGGGCGGCACCCACCATGGCTATTTCCTGCCCTCGGAAGGGGCCAGCAACATTGCCTATTGCCTGTTCAGCTTCCCGTCCCTGGCCGATTACGAAGCCTATCGCCAGAACGCCCTTAGCGATCCGGACAGCGTGGCCCTGGTGGCGTCGGTGATGGAGAAGAAATTCATCCTCAGTTACGAGCGCAGCTTCCTGCGTCCACTGCTCTCATAGGAAACGGCCGGGCGGCCTTCCGCTTGCCGGCGCACAGGCCGCAACGACGGGGGCCGCTCAGACGGGCGTCTGCGCTGGCAAGCCAGCGGCTAGGCCGGAATGCTGCTCAAGGCGGCGCGTTCGGCGACGTGGCGCAGGCTGTCGAAATTGATGTTGGCGCCGGAGTCGATGGCCACCAGGGTCTGGCCGCTGATGCCGCCCTGGGCCACGTACTGCTTGATCCCGGCCACCGCCAGCGCGCCGGACGGCTCGGTGATCGAGCGGGTGTCGTCGTAGATGTCCTTGATGGCGGCGCACAGCTGGTCGTTGCTGACGCTGATCACCTGGTCCACGTGATGCCGGCAGATCTGAAAACCGTGCTCGCCGATCTGCGCAACCGCGACGCCGTCGGCAAAGGTGCCCACCGTGGGCAAGACCACCCGCTCCCCCGCCGCCAATGCCTGCTGCAGGCAGTTGGAATGTTCTGACTCAACGCCCACGATGCGGATCTGTGGCTGCAGGTACTTGACGTAGGCGGCGATCCCGGCGATCAACCCGCCTCCGCCCACCGGGACGAAGATCGCATCCAGCGGCCCCGGGTGCTGGCGCAGGATCTCCATGGCCACGGTGCCCTGCCCGGCAATCACATGGGGGTCGTCAAAGGGCGAGACGAAGGTGCTCCCGGTGTGCTGGGCCAGGCTCAGGGCGTGGGCCAGGGCAAAGGGAAAACTCTCGCCATGCAGAATCGCCTCGGCGTCGCGGCTGCGCACTCCCAGCACCTTGAGTTCCGGGGTGCTGGCGGGCATCACGATGGTCGCCTTGATCCCCAGCTCCCGAGCGGCCAGGGCCACGCCCTGGGCATGATTGCCGGCGGACGCGGTGATCACCCCCCGCCGCTTCTGCTCCGGGGTGAGTTGCGCCAGGCGGTTGTAGGCACCACGGATCTTGAAGGAAAAGGTCGGCTGCAGGTCCTCGCGCTTGAGCAGGATCTGATTGCCCAGCCGCTGCGACAGCGCGGGGGCGGCCTGCAGCGGCGTGCAGATCGCCAGGTCGTACACCGGTGCGGCGAGGATCATCTTCACGTAGCGCTCCAGCAAGGCCATGTCGGCGCTGGGCAAAGGGGTACTGGCAAGACGGCTGGGGTGATTCACGAGGGTGCTCCTGGCTGTGTTCGGAGCCCGGGAGACAGAGAGAAAAAACCCGCCTCCAGGGCGGGTTGGGTGCAGTCGTCAGCAAGCCCGCCAATCAGGAATGGCGGTAATAATGCTTGGCTGGGAACGATAGGCAGAAAAAGTCATGGACCGGAAACTAACCGCGCCGGCCCCTGGCGGTCAATGCTTTTCTCCGAGACTGACACCCAACACCACAGCTCCTGCTCCCTCCTGCTCACCGCTTACCGCTTACCGCTTACCGCTTGCAGCTTGCAGCTTGCAGCTTGCAGCTTGCAGCTGATTATACGAAACATATACGATTCATATATTTGCTCAAGGGAGCCCCCAAACATGGGCATCGTCAAGATCTCCGATGAACTGCACCAGCAGATCCGCGTGGCCAGCGCCGCCATGGATCGCTCGATCAACGCCCAGGCCGAGTTCTGGATCAAGATCGGCCTGCTGGCCGAGCTCAACCCGCACCTGGCCTACAACGACCTGATCAACAAGTTGCTGCTCAACAAGACCGATCTGCTCAGGGGGCAGGCATGACCCCGGCATTGATCAAGACTCCGGAACAACTGGCGCTGATGCGCGAATCCGGGCGGCTGCTGGCCGAGGTGTTCAGTTTCCTCGACGGCTTTGTCGGCGCTGGCCTGTCCACCCTGGAGCTGGACAGCGCGGTGGAGCACTTCATCCGCCACCAGCTCAAGGCGCGCCCGGCCAGCAAGGGCCAGTACAACTACCCCTATTGCATCAACACCTCGATCAACGAGGTGGTGTGCCACGGCATGCCCGACGCCAGGGCCGTGCTCAAGGACGGCGACATCGTCAACATCGACATCACCCTGGAAAAGAACGGCTACATCGCCGACTCCAGCAAGATGTACCTGATCGGCGAGGTCGGCCCCAAGGCCAGGCGCCTGGTGGACACCACCTTCGAGGCCATGTGGGCGGCGATCAAGGTGGTGCGCCCCGGCGCTCGCCTCGGCGATATCGGCCATGCCATCCAGGCCCACGCCGAGGCCAAGGGCTACAGCGTGGTGCGCGAATACTGCGGCCACGGCATCGGTCGGCAGATGCACGAGGAGCCGCAGATCCTGCACTTCGGTCGTCCCGGCACCGGTCTGGAACTGCGTGAAGGCATGGTCTTCACCATCGAACCCATGCTCAACCAGGGCAGCGCCCGGGTCCGCGGGCTCAAGGACGGCTGGACCGTGGTGACCCGCGACAACGGCCTCTCGGCCCAGTGGGAGCACACGGTGGCGGTGACCCGCGACGGCTTTGAGGTGCTGACCCTGCAGCCGCAGTAAGCCTCATCCGGCCCGGTCACTGTGGCCGGTGAGCCGACGCAGCCCCAGGGACATGCCGGCCGCCGCCAGCAGCATGGCCAGCAGCAACAGCGAATAGGCGATCCACCACGGCGTGCCGGCGGTCATCATGCTGAACTCGGACATGCCGCCAATGCTGGCAATCAGGTTCAGCGGCAGGAACACCACATTGATCAGCGTCAGCTTGCGCAGCAGCTTGTTGGTGCTGTTGTTCATCAGGTTGCCCCGGGCGTCCATCAACCCGGCAAACACCGTGGAGTAGATTTCCGCCTGCTTGTAACACTGGTTGTTCTCGATGATCAGGTCGTCGATCAGGCCAACCGCCTGCGGGCCGAAACGCTCCTTTTCGGCATGGTTGCGCAGGCGGGTCAGCAGCGCGCCGTTGCTGTGCAGGGCATTGAGGTAATAGATCAGGCTCTCGCTCAGGTTGAACATCTGCATCAGGTGGCGGTTTTCCATCGAGCTGTTGAACTTGTGCTGCAGCTCCCGGGCCACCAGCTTGATCACCTTGAGGTGCCCCAGGTAGTGATGGATGTTGTTGAGCAACAGGTCCAGCAGCACGTCCAGCGGGCTGTGCAGATGATGCCGCGCCCCCAGGCCCAGCAGTGGCGTGTCGTCGGGGGCGATCACCAGCAGCCGGTCGGGGCAGAACAGCAGGCCGCAGGACGACACTTCGAAGGACAGGCTGCCGCCACCGGAATAGTTTTCCGGCCGCTTCCAGATCAGGAACAGGTAATCGGGATGGAATTCGATGCGCGACACTTCGTCCGGGTCCAGCGCCGAGGCCAGGGCGTGCTCGTCGAGCTTGAAGGCGCTGTGCAACAGCTCGCGCTCCGCCAGGTCCGGGTTGCTGAACAGCATGACCTGGGCCTCCCCTGCCGGTGCCGCCTGCAATCTGCCCAGGTCCAGCCGATAGCTGTGGAGCATCGCCGCCTCACCAGGCCTGGCCGCGACGCTTGAGTTCCAGGCGGCGGACGAATTCCTCCAGCACCAGGGAGTACAGGTCGTCCTGCAGGTAGGCGTCCTCGATGCCGGCATCGAGGTTGGGGTTGTCGTTGACCTCGATCACCACCACCTTGTCCCCGGACTGCTTGAGGTCGACCCCGTACAGCCCGTCGCCGATCAGGTTGGCAGTCTTCACTGCCAGCTCCACCACCGCCCGCGGTGCTTCGTGGACCGCCAGGGTGCGGCACTCGCCGTTGATGTCCTGGCCCTTGGCCTTGTGGTTGTAGATCTGCCAGTGGCCCTTGGACATGAAGTACTGGCAGGCAAAGATCGGCTTGCGGTTGAGCACGCCGATGCGCCAGTCGTACTCGGTGTAGAAGAACTCCTGGGCCAGCAGCAGCACCGAGTGCTCGAACAGTTCGGCGGTGGCCGCCAGCAGCGCCTGCTGGCTCTCGACCTTGATCACCCCCCGGGAGAAGCAGCCGTCGGGAATCTTCAGCACCAGGGGAAAGCCCAGGCGTTCGCCCACTCGCTCGAAATCCTCCGGTCGCTCCTTGTAGAGAATCTCGGTGGCGGGCATGCCCAGTTGATGGCCCTTGAGCAGGTCGGTGAGATAGACCTTGTTGGTGCAGCGCAGGATCGAGGTCGGATCGTCCATCACCACCAGCCCTTCGCTCTCGGCCTTCTTGGCAAAGCGGTAGGTGTGGTTGTCGACGCTGGTGGTTTCGCGGATCAGCAACGCGTCGTATTCGGCCAGCCGCGAGTAGTCCTTCTTCTCGATCAGCTCCACGTCGATACCCAGGCCCTTGCCAACCCGGATAAAACTCTCCAGCGCCCGGGCATTGGAAGGCGGCAGCGCTTCATGGGGATCGTGGAGTATCGCCAGGTCATAACGGGCCAGTTGCCGGGATCGCGGCACCCGCCAGACTTTGCGGCTGAAACTGTCCAGCGAGTTGGCAAACTGGTCTTCCTGATCGTCGCGCAACTTGTGCAAGGCACCGGACTTCACGCCTTCGATATGCCAACTGTCAGTTCTCTTGAAATCAACTAACAGGATCGGACAGGGAAACAGTTCAAACAACTGGCGGGCCAACTCCTGCAATGGCTCGATATGTGTCCTGCCGAAGTAAAGGGTCAAGGTGAAGCCTTCGGTATCACTGTAAAGGTGATTGCTCAGGGCCTTTTCCAGGGTCTTGTCCAGGTCGTCCAGAGCCAGTCCGTAAAGGGCCTTGCGGGTCAGTTCGCTGATCGTGCGCACCGAGGGAATGACCCGGTGGCCGCGGGCTTCGGCCAGCAACGAGCAGTAGTAGCCGTGCCCCAGGTACTTGTAGCTGCGGCACAGGTTGATCACCTGGACCCGTTTTCCCGGCACACTTTCGCGGCTTTGTTCGAGGTATTCATGGGCCGTGAGAATGTCTTCGCTGGGAAAGTAAGAGGCCCAATCTTCCTTGCGTTCGACAATGATGATGACTTGACTTGAAGTTCTGCCCAGTGGGGAAAAATAACTTGTCGAAGTGATTGTCGCCGGCAAACTTTGCTCGGATACTTCTCGCCAATGACCTTGTACCGCTGACATAAAGTTCGCTCTCGCTTTAGAACCTGACCCTTTCTATTAAGCACGAACTTTTTTTGAAGTCTCGTTTCGTTACGCAACTTTTACGGCGGTTATATGGATCTTGTCTTTCGCACTGCAACCCCCGACGATCTGCCGGCGCTGGTGGCCCTGGAACAGCAATGTTTCACCAGCGACCGGCTGACCCCGCGCAGCTTCCAGTGGATGATCAACCGCGCCCACGGGCAACTGCTGGTGGCCGAACATCAGGGGCGCGTGCTGGGCTATGCCCTGGTGCTGTTTCATCGCGGCACCTCCCTGGCGCGCCTGTACTCCATCGCCATTGCCGAGGACGCCCGGGGGCTGGGCCTGGGCAAACGCCTGCTGCAACGGATCGAGGCCTGCGCCCTGGCCCATGACTGCGCCTATCTGCGCCTGGAGGTCCGCACCGACAATCCGGCGGCGCTGGCCTTGTACGAACGCCATGGCTACCGGCGCTTTGCCCGGATCCACGACTACTACGAAGACCACGCCGATGCCCTGCGCCTGGAAAAGCGCATCCTCCAGCACCGCGAAACCCGCAGCATCCGCGTGCCTTACTACCAGCAGACCACCGACTTCACCTGCGGCCCGGCCTGCCTGTTGATGGCCATGGCCGCGCTGCAACCCTCGCGCCCGCTGGAGCGGCGCGAGGAACTGCAGATCTGGCGTGAAGCCACCACAGTGTTCATGACCTCGGGCCACGGCGGCTGCAGCCCCCAGGGCCTGGCGCTGGCTGCCTGGCGCCGGGGCTTTGCGGTGCGCCTGCAGGTCAACAGCGCCGGGCCGTTGTTTCTCAATGGCGTGCGTGACGAGCATAAAAAGGACGTCATGCGCCTGGTCCACGACGAGTTCTGCAGGGAACTGGACGCCAGCGAGGTGCAGCAGGTACTGGGAGGACCGCTGGACCTGCCCAAGCGCCTCAGTGAAGGCGGCCAGCCCCTGGTGCTGATCAGCAGCTACCGCCTGACCCGTTCCAAGGCCCCCCACTGGGTGATAGTCACCGACTGCGACGACGACTTCGTCTACCTGCACGATCCGGATGTGGACCACAGTCAGCACCGCCAGCCCATGGACTGCCAGCACCTGCCGGTGAGCCATGGCAAGTTCGACAAGATGTGCAGTTTTGGCAGCAGCAAGCTGCGGGCCGCGGTGATCCTCTCCTCCTCGCGCCCCTAGGCGCAGGAGCCGGCTGGCCGGCGAAGCGGTCCTTGAGCCTGGTGCTGTGCTCGCCGACGCTTTCGCTGGCCAGCCAGCTCCTGCGCTTGGAGGTGTTGGGGCGGATTATTCCAGGCCAACCTTGTACAGGCCGCCCTGATCCTCGTCGGTGAGGATGTACAGATAACCGTCCGGCCCCTGGCGCACGTCGCGAATGCGCGCCTTGAGGTCCCCCAGCAGACGCTCTTCATGGACGACTCGGTCGCCATCGAATTGCAGGCGGATCAGTTCGCGGCTGGCCAGGGCGCCGATGAACAGGTTGTGCTGCCAGGGCTTGAAGCGATCGGCGTCGTAGAAGGCCATGCCGCTGATGCCGGGAGACTTTTCCCAGACATGATGCGGGGCCACGGTGCCCGGGACCGTCTGGCCCGAGGCCTCTGGGATCGGCTGGCCGGAATAGTTGACCCCGTGGGTCGCCAGGGGCCAGCCGTAATTCTTGCCGCGCTCGATCAGGTTGATCTCGTCGCCGCCCTTGGGCCCGTGCTCGTTCTCCCACAGGGTGCCGCTCCAGGGATTGAGCACCGCGCCCTGGGGGTTGCGGTGGCCGAAACTCCAGATCTCCGGCCGCACCCCGGCCTGGCCGACAAAGGGGTTGTCGTCCGGCACCCGGCCATCGGCATACAGACGCACGATCTTGCCCTGAAGCTTGTCCAGGTCCTGCGCGGTGGCCCGGTTGTTGTTCTCCCCCAGGGTGATGAACAGGTAGCCGTCACGGTCGAACACCAGCCGTGAACCGAAGTGATTGCCGGTGGACAGCTTGGGCTCCTGGCGGAAGATCACCTGGAAATCCTTGAGCCCGCTCAGGTCGTCGCTCAAGCGTCCGCGCCCCACGGCGGTGCCGGCAGTCCCGCCCTCGCCACCGCCCTCGGCGTAGGACAGGTACACCAGGCGGTCCTGCTTGAAGTCCGGCGACAGTGCCACGTCGAGCAAGCCGCCCTGGCCATTGGCCCAGACCTTGGGCACCCCGCTCAACGGCGCCGACAGCTTGCCGTCCGGGCTCACCACCCGCAGGTTGCCGGGACGTTCGGTGACCAGCAGGCCCTGGCGATCCGGCAGGAATGCCAGGGCCCAGGGATGCTGCAGACCTTGCACCACCGGGGTCAGGCTGAGACGGCCCTGCTCACTGGCAAAGGACTGGGCACTGGCCGCCGCAGCGGGCAAGGCACCGCCCAGCAGAACGCTGGCGCACAAGGTGGCGAATAGGGTTTTACGCAACATGCTCGCTTCCTTCTATGGCTCAAGAGAATCCCTGGCGAGCCGCACCGCAGCGGCCGCCCATCCAGCAAGACAGCTCAGCGCCGGTTGCTGTTGTCGTTATCGATGTTTCGAGGACTTTGCACCCGCGGGTCGGGGTTTGGCCGCTGCACCCCGCCACGTGGATAGCCGTTGCCGATACCGCCGTTCTCCAGGGTCGGCGGCCGGCCAATGGGCGCGGTGCCGGGGCCGCGTACCGGCGGAGTGGCACTGCGGGTGCCCTGCATGCTGTTGGGATTGGCCCGGCGAATGGGGTTGCTGTAGGGGTCGTTGTTGCCGCTGTTGGGCAGGTTTTGCGCCAGCTGCACGGAACCTGGCAGGGCGTTGAAAGGAGGCGTTTCAGGGCTGGCGGCCCAGGCAGTGCCGCTGGCCCAAGCCAGCGTGATCAATGCGGCAAAGCCGCGAGCCAGACTGTTCATGACAAGCCTCCTGAGGAGCGACAAGGTATCGAATACGATTCCACGCTACGCCCAGGGTTCGGCTTTGTTAATTAAATAATCCTGCAGAACGTAACACCCGATGTCCGCGGGCTTGCCGGCGAAGAGGCCGCCGAGCCCGGCCGCAGGCTTGAGGGGGCGTTGGCTGGCAAGCCAGCTCCCGCACCGGCCTGCGACCGGAAACCGCTGCCGGCCGAGTGCCGGCCGGGTCGATCAGATGTAGATGAACAGCAGCAGCAATGCAGCGAAGATCGCCCACTTTTCCAGGTAGTAGCGGGTGCGGTTGCGCTTCTTCAACTCCTTGCCCCGCAGGCGGATCTTGTACAGCTTGTTGAAGGCGCGGTTGAGGCCACCGGTCTTGTCCCCGGCGTCGTTGGGCGAGCCGGCGGCGGACATCACGGTGCGGCTGAACCAGCGGTTGAACGCCGCGGCCCAGCGATACTTCATCGGCCGCTCGACGTCGCAGAACAGAATGATGCGGTTCTGCTCGGTGGTGTTTTCCGCGTAGTGGATGTAAGTCTCGTCGAACATCACCGCTTCGCCGTCGCGCCAGTGATAGCGCTCGCCGTCGACTTCGATGAAGCAGCCCTCGTTGTTCGGCGTGGACAGCCCCAGGTGATAGCGGTAGGACCCGGCGTAGGGGTCGCGGTGGCGCACCAGGCGCGAACCCGGAGGCAACTCGGCGAACATGGCCGCCTTGATCGAACCGATGCTCTGCACCAGTTCAGTGGTGCGCGGGCACAGTTTCATCGCCGAAGGGTGGCTGTCGCCGTACCACTTCAGGTAGAAGCGCTTCCAGCCGGTCTTGAAGAACGAATTGAAACCCACGTCGTTGTACTGGTCCGAGCGCTTGATCTCCCCGGCCTGCAACAGTTGCTGACCTTCGGCGCGGATCTCTTCCCAGTGTTCCTGCAACTTGTTCATCTCGGGGAAGTCGGCCGGGTCCAGGTAGGGCCGGTTGGGAAACTTGGAGAACAGATAAAGGAAGCAGTTGATGGGGGCCAGGAAGGTCGAGTGATCGCTGAGTTGGCGTCCCAGTTTATGGCGCACGCGCCCCCGCAGGTGTACGTACGCAATGGATAAAACGTATACAGCGGCAATGATGAGTTTCACGGAAATCGTCACACGTCAGAAGAGAACATGCTGCGCCCCTGAAAGCCCGGAGGGCCAAAGGCAAATGGCAGCGTCTGAGTTGAAAAAAGCGTGATCGGCGAAGGTTTCCATCGCCGATCCGACCCTCGGCATCTGGCCGTCGGCTGGCATTTTAGCCACAGTTTGTAACCAAGGGTTAACTCAAATTTGTGAAAAGCTGCGCTACTTCTGTAGAAAATTGCCGGTATCGGGTGAGGTTTTGATGCAGCGCAACAAAACCCTCTGCAGCCCTCTGGCCTGCCCCTGAGGGCTGTGTCGAACAGGTGGCTGCGCTATGCTGCGCGCCGCCCACTTCCCTTCCGCCCCGCAAGGACAGCGCCATTGATCGCCCCCACTGTTTTGCCAACCCTGGTCCTGCTGCCGGGGATGGATGGCACCGGCACCCTGTTCGAACCGCTGCGCCTGGCCCTGGACCCGAGCCTGCCCGTGCAGGTGCTGGATTACCCCGCCGATCAGGTGCTGGACTACGCCGCCCTGGTGCAACGGGTATGGCAACAACTGCCGACGGACCGCCCGTTCGTATTGCTGGGCGAGTCGTTTTCCGGCCCGGTGGCGGTGAGCATTGCCGCCCGGCGTCCGGCGCGATTGCAGGGGCTGGTGCTGTGCTGCAGTTTTGTGCGCAACCCACGGCCGGCACTGGCGCCCCTGGCGCCGCTGTTCGGGCTGTTGCCCATGGGGCGCTTGCCCTTCTGGCCGATGGACGCCCTGCTGCTCGGCGGTTTTTCCACGCCATCGCTGCGCCAGGCGCTGGGGGCCGCCATTGCCCAGGTGGCGCCACCCGTATTGCAGGCCCGGCTGCAAGAGGTGATCGCGGTGGACGCGAGCCGGGCCCTGAGCGAAACCTCGGTGCCTGTGTTGTACCTGCGGGCCTCCCGCGATCGGCTGGTGCCCGCCTCGGCGGCGGCCCTGGTCAGGCAGTTGCGCCCGGATGCGCGCCTGGTGGAGATCGACGGCCCACACTGCCTGCTCCAGGCCTCGCCGCGAGAGGCCGCCGCGCAGTTGCAAGCCTTTATCCAAGCGCTGATTCCTGCCCGCACCGGAGCCGGTGACCACTGAACATCGCACCACCTGGCTAAATTCCCTACCCGAGCGTCATACAACTGCTCGTTTACATATGCGACAATGCGCACAAATTCCAACACGCACCCCGCACTTTTTGCTCAGCAACCCGGCCCTGGCGCCGGAATGTTGCGCTCGACGTACGCCCGCTGGCTCAGCTCCACACTCAGACCGGCCCGACCTGGAAGGCTCCAGATCGCGCTTTGTGGATTCAAGGTCGGCGCTAAATCATTGGTAGGTAAGTAATTGATCTCCACAGCTAACATCACCATGCAGTTCGGCGCCAAGCCACTGTTCGAGAACGTTTCGGTCAAGTTCAACGGTGGCAACCGTTACGGTCTGATCGGCGCCAACGGTTGCGGCAAGTCGACCTTCATGAAAATCCTCGGTGGCGACCTCGAGCCGTCCGGCGGCCAGGTCATGCTGGAGCCCAACGTGCGCCTGGGTAAACTGCGCCAGGACCAGTTCGCCTACGAAGAATTCACCGTGATCGACACCGTGATCATGGGTCACGAAGAGCTGTGGAAGGTCAAGGCCGAGCGCGATCGCATCTACTCGCTGCCGGAAATGACCGAAGAAGACGGCATGGCCGTGGCCGAGCTGGAAACCGAATTCGCCGAGATGGACGGCTACACCGCTGAGTCCCGCGCCGGTGAACTGCTGCTGGGCCTGGGCATTCCCCTGGAACAGCATTTCGGCCCGATGACCGAAGTCGCTCCAGGCTGGAAACTGCGGGTGCTGCTGGCCCAGGCGCTGTTCTCCGATCCGGAAGTGCTGCTGCTGGACGAACCGACCAACCACCTGGACATCAACACCATCCGCTGGCTGGAAAACATTCTCACGGCGCGTAACAGCACCATGATCATCATTTCCCACGACCGGCACTTCCTTAACAGTGTCTGCACCCACATGGCCGACCTGGACTACGGCGAGCTGCGCCTGTTCCCGGGCAACTACGACGAGTACATGATCGCCGCGACCCAGTCCCGCGAGCAGTTGCTGTCGGACAACGCCAAGAAGAAAGCCCAGATCGCCGAACTGCAGACCTTCGTCAGCCGCTTCTCGGCCAACGCCTCGAAAGCCAAGCAGGCCACTTCCCGGGCCAAGCAGATCGACAAGATCCAGCTGGCCGAAGTCAAGCCGTCGAGCCGGGTCAGCCCGTTCATCCGCTTCGAACAGACCAAGAAGCTGCACCGCCAGGCGGTGACCCTGGAGCGCATGTCCAAGGGCTTCGATGGCAAGACCCTGTTCCAGAACTTCAGCTTCACCGTCGAAGCCGGCGAGCGCGTGGCGATCATCGGCCCCAACGGTATCGGCAAGACCACCCTGCTGCGCACCCTGGTGGGCGAGCTGACCCCGGACGCCGGTTCGGTGAAATGGACCGAAAGTGCGGAAATCGGCTACTACGCCCAGGACCACGCCCATGACTTCGAAGACGACGTCAGCCTGTTCGACTGGATGGGCCAATGGACCCAGGGCGAGCAGATGATCCGCGGCACCCTCGGCCGGATGCTGTTCTCCAACGACGAGATCCTCAAGTCGGTGAAGGTGATTTCCGGTGGTGAGCAAGGTCGCATGCTGTTCGGCAAGCTGATCCTGCAAAAGCCCAACGTGCTGGTGATGGACGAACCGACCAACCACCTGGACATGGAATCCATCGAGGCCTTGAACCTGGCCCTGGAAAACTACCCGGGCACCCTGATCTTCGTCAGCCACGACCGTGAGTTCGTCTCGTCCCTGGCCACTCGCATCATCGAGCTGAGCCCAAGCGGCGTGACCGACTTCAGCGGCACCTACGACGACTACCTGCGCAGCCAGGGCGTGATGTTCTAAAGCAGCAGCCAGTTTCAAGCCACAAGCGTCGAGAAAAGCCCCGTCCGTTGTGACGGGGCTTTTTCGTATGCGCCCCCCCTCTCGTAGGAGCCGGCTTGCCGGCGAAAAGGCCCTTGAGTCGGCATTGCCCCTGAGAATACCTTCGCTGGCAAGCCAGCTCCTACGGGGCGGAGGGGCAAGATAGTTAGCCTGCTTCCTTTTATCATCGCGGCACGCGATGATGCGGCTCTCTAACCGCCGCCCGCGAACGAGCCTTCATGCCCGAGCCACAGACCTCCGCTCAAAGCTCCATGGCGATCACCCTGCAGATCGTCTCCATCGTCTTCTATACCTTTATTGCCTTCCTCTGCATCGGCCTGCCAATCGCCGTGCTGCCGGGCTACGTCCACGAACAGCTGGGCTTCAGCGCGGTGATTGCCGGGCTGACCATCGGCGCGCAATACCTGGCCACCCTGCTCAGCCGGCCCATGGCCGGGCGCATGTCGGACACCGTGGGCACCAAGCGCTCGATCATCTACGGCTTGCTGGGGATTCTCCTCAGCGGGCTTTTGACCCTGATTTCAGTGTGGCTGGAACACTGGCCACTGCTGAGCCTTGCCGTGCTGTTGGGCGCACGCCTGCTGCTGGGCGTGGCCCAGGGCTTGATCGGGGTCGGCACCATCAGCTGGTGCATGGGCCAGGTGGGCGCGGAACACACGGCACGCTCGATTTCCTGGAACGGCATTGCCTCCTACGGCGCCATTGCCATCGGCGCGCCGCTGGGGGTGGTGATGGTTGAGCAATACGGTTTCACCAGCCTGGGCATCGCCCTGTCGGTTCTGGCAGTGCTGGCCCTGCTGCTGATTCGCAACAAACCCTCGGTGCCGGTGATTCGCGGCGAGCGCCTGCCGTTCTGGGCGGTCTTCGGGCGCATTGCCCCCTTCGGCGCCAGCCTCAGCCTGGCCTCCATCGGCTATGGCACCCTGACCACCTTCATTACCTTGTTCTACCTGAGCCGCGGCTGGACCGGCGCCGCCTATTGCCTGACGGTGTTCGGGGTGTGCTTCATCTGCTCGCGGTTGCTGTTCATCTCCAGCATCAGCCGCTTTGGCGGCTTTCGCTCGGCCATTGCCTGCATGTGCGTCGAGACCCTGGGGCTGACCCTGCTCTGGCTGGCGCCGTCCACGGCCTGGGCGCTGATCGGCGCCGGGCTCACCGGCTTCGGCTTGTCGCTGGTGTACCCGGCGCTGGGGGTGGAAGCCATCAAGCAGGTGCCCAACAGCAGCCGTGGCGCCGGTTTGAGTGCCTATGCGGTGTTTTTCGATCTGGCCCTGGCCATCGCCGGCCCCTTGATGGGCGCGGTGGCCCTGAACCTGGGGTATTCGTGGATTTTCTTCTGCGCCGCCCTGCTCTCGATCACCGGCCTGGGACTGACGCTGCTGCTCAAGCGCCGGGCCGGCGCCTGAGTTACTGGTCGGCGGTCTGCATCCCGGCCCGGCTTGGGCGACCCAGGGTATGGGCGAAAAAGCGACCGGCTTCGGCAATCAGGTTGCGGTGAATGTCTTCGCGATCAACACCGTCGGCGTCGGTGCACAGGGCCGGCATGGCCGCCAACTGCTCGGCGGTGCACGGCGCCATGAACACGAAGTGCCCGGCGCCGGCCAGCAGCTTGAAGTCCGGAGCCACCGGCAGCTTGCGTGCCAGGGCCGCGGCGTTCTTGTCCAGGGCCACCAGCTGGTCGCCATCGCCGCTGTAGAGCAGCACGGGCACGTGCACCCCGGCCAGGGTATGGCGGCCGAACTTCAGGCTCAGGGGCGCCATCAGCATCAGCGCATGCACCCGCGGATCGGCCACGGGCTGCAGGTCGTCACGGTCGACGATCAGCTCGCCCCGGGTGTTGCAGGCATCCCGGTCATCGGGGCGCTCCTGGCAATAGCGCCGCAGGCGATCCAGGTCGGGCGTGGCACCGGAGAGAATCAGGGCCGTCTCACCGCCGGCGGAATAGCCAATCACCCCGACCTGGTCGGCATTGACGAAGGGCGACAGCATCGGATCGCCCAGGGTCGCGGTAATGGCTTCGGAAATCTGGATCGGCCGTCCATAGAGATTGCTCAAGGTGCCCAGGCGGCTGTGGTCCTTGGAGTTGTCACCGGGATGAATCACCGCCACCACCACGAACCCCTTGCGCGCCAGGGAGGTGGCCAGGTCGTGCAGGGCCAGGGGCGTACCGGTATTGCCGTGGGACAGCATCAGCATCGGAAAGCGGCCAATGGCGATCTTGGCATCCCGCGAGGCGTCGATTTTGTAGCCCTCGAGCACACTGGCGTGCTCGATGCCGGTGGACGGATAAAAGGCGATGGCGCGCATCGGCTGCAGGTCCAGGGGATCGAGAAAGCTCATCTCATGGAAACCCACGCTCCAGTGTGGATGTGGCCCGGGGGCGGCTTGCACCGTCATCAGGCTGCTGAGCAGGCAGATCAGTAACACTGCACCAAGACGTTTCATGACACGCCCACCTTTGCCGCTGGATCGAGAAAGCCCCCTGCCCCTGCCATCCCTTGCCGCCAAGGCCTTGTAGCGAGATCGGCCCAGCCCCTGGGATGCACAGCGCGCAAGCACCACTGCGCTCATCGGTAAACGTGCATAACCTGGGCCAGAAATACTGAAAACCGCCAATAAAAAAACTCCGCATCCTGATCACTTCAAGCAGTGATCAGAATACAGAGTCTAGTGCTGCCTGCCGTACAGGAAAGCGTCTTTACACAAGCCTTACGCCGCGGCGAAGAGTTGCTCGCTGATTTGCGCCTGGGCATCGCTCAGGGCTTTGCTGCGCACTTCTTCACCGTAAGCCAGGCCGTGGGCACGAACGAACTCGATGTCGGTGATACCGAGGAAACCGAACAGCACCTTGAGGTAATCCTCGTGGGCAGCCCCAGTGGCCTGGCCCACATGCAAGCCGCCGGAGGTGGAAACCACTATCACTTTCTTGCCTGCGCACAGGCCTTGCGGGCCGGCTTCGGTGTAGCGGAAAGTCTGGCCGGCCACGGCAATGCGGTCGATCCAGGCCTTGAGCTGGGTCGGAATGGTGAAGTTGTACATCGGCGCGGCAATCACCACCGCATCGGCGGCCTGGAATTCGGCCAGGGCCTGGGCGCTGAGCTCGGCCTCATGCTGCTGTGCGGCGTCCCGCAGTTCAGCGGCGGTGCCGGCGGCCACCAGGGTGGCTGCGGAGAAGTGGCTGATGGCATCCCCGGCCAGGTCGCGGTAGGTCACGGTTACCTCAGGCTGGGCGGTTTTCCAGGCCTGGACCACGCTTTGGCTCAGCTGACGGGAGGCCGAGTTGTCACCAAGGATGCTGGAATCGATATGCAAGAGTTTCATCTGGGATCTCCAAGTGAGGACCGCCACTGGGCGATCGGATGTGCGCAATCCTACAGATGAATTCAATAGCTGATTAGACGGCATAAATGCGATAGTTCGTCCCATCAGCAGGACAATCGAGCCCTCCTCTCATGCAAGACCTCAACGATCTGTATTACTTCGCCAAGGTGGTGGAAGCCGGTGGCTTCGCCGCCGCCGGGCGTTTGCTGGGCATTCCCAAGTCGCGGCTGTCGCGGCGCATCGCCGAACTGGAAGAGCGGCTCAAGGCCCGCTTGCTGCAACGCACCACCCGCCAGCTCAAGCTCACTGCCGTGGGCGAGCGTTACTTGCGCCATTGCCAGGCGATGTTGCTGGAAGCGGAAATGGCCGATGAAGCCGTGGCCAGCATGGCCAGCGAACCCCGGGGACGCCTGCGGGTGTCGAGCCCGGTGGGGTTGGCCCATGAGTTGCTGACACCGCTGGTCAGCAGCTACCTGCAGAAATACCCCCAGGTGCAACTGGAGATGCTCTTGCTCAACCGCCGCGTCGACCTGGTGACCGAAGGCATCGACGTGGCCCTGCGGGTGCGTGAACACGGCGATGAAGATCCGCTGCTGGTGACCCGCCGCCTGCGCCCGGCGCAAACCGCAATCGTCGCCAGTCCCGACTTTGTGAAGGAGCACCCGGTGCTGCATCCGGAAGACCTGCGGCAGCTGCCCATCCTCGGCGCCCTGGAGGCTGATCGGCTGGTGCACCTGCGCCTGCTGGACCAGCAAGGCCAGGCCTGCGACCTGGCCCTGGAAGCGCGCCTGGGCATCGACGACTTCATCGTGCGGCGCGCCTGTGCCCTCGCCGGCCTGGGCTGCACCGTCCTGCCGATGCTGTATTGCGAGGCTGAACTGGCCAGCGGCCAACTGGTGCAGATGCTGCCGCAATGGTCATTGCCCGGCGGCTGGCTG
This sequence comes from Pseudomonas sp. Os17, assembly GCF_001547895.1. NCBI lineage: Bacteria > Pseudomonadati > Pseudomonadota > Gammaproteobacteria > Pseudomonadales > Pseudomonadaceae > Pseudomonas > Pseudomonas sp. Os17. The sequence goes on from NZ_AP014627.1 coordinate 3,530,114, forward strand.
CAAGCGGTGTATCCTCACCGCCGCGGTGTGTTGCCGGCGGTGCGGGCCTGGATCGAGCACCTGAGCGAATCCTTCGAAGGCTGTGGAGAAAGACTGCTGTGAAAGACGCAATCCTCACTGAACAACAAGTGGCGCAGTTCTGCCTGGACCTGCCCGGGGCGCGCGAGGACTACAAATGGGGCGGTGTGCGCGTGTTCTCGATCGCCGGCAGCAAGATGTTCGCCCTGCAGAACCTGCGGGGCAGCTCCCTGGCCTTCAAGGTCGACCAGGAGCTGTTTCTCGGCCATGTCGACCGTCCGGGCATTGCCCCGGCGCCCTATCTGGCGCGGGCGCACTGGATCATCATGCAAACGCCCTACCCGCTGGGTGCCGAGGAACTCCGGGCACTGCTGCAACGCTCCCATCAACTGGTGGTGGGCAAGTTGCCCAAGCGGGCGCAGGTCGGGCTGCTGCTCTAGAACAGGCTCAGCAGGCTGTTTTCCAGGAACAGCCGGTCAATCCAGTAGACCTGATGCAAGGCCACGATCAGCCAGAACAAGGTCTGATAGGACAGTTTGCGGGTCTTGTGCCGCAACAGTTGCTGGGCCAGCAGGGCCCCGGGCCAGCCGCCGGCCAGTTCCAGGGCGTGCAGCACATTCTCCGGAATCCGCCGGCCCTCGGCCCGGGCCTGACGCTTGTCGTGCCAGTAACACAGGAACGTCAGCAGGCTGACCGCGCCGTAAGCCACCAGGGGCACGATCGAGATGCCGCGCCACCACAGGGACAGCGAACCGAACAACGGCAAGGCGCACAGCACGACCAGCACCAGCAGCTTGAACCTCAGGTGGCGGATTCGCGCAGCGCTGCCCGGCTGCGGTGCGCGGCCGGCGCCTTTCACGACTTGACCGCCGTCCAGTCGACCCAGCCGAACTGCCAGGTCGCCAGGATCAGCAGGCCGAAGGCGATGCGGTACCAGGCAAACGCCGCATAGCTGTGGCTGGCAATGAACTTCAGCAGCCCCTTGACCGCGATCATGGCGAAGATGAAGGCCGTGACGAAGCCGATGGCGAACACCGGAAAATCGTCAGGCTGGAACAGGTGCCGGTACTTGTAGCCGGAATACACCGCGGCCCCGACCATGGTGGGCATGGCCAGGAAGAACGAAAACTCGGTGGCGGTCTTGCGCGACAGGCCGAACAGCAGCCCGCCGATGATGGTCGAGCCGGAGCGCGAAGTCCCGGGGATCATCGCCAGGCACTGGGCACAACCGACTTTCAGTGCGTCCTTCCAAGTGATCTCGTCCACGCTTTCGGCGTGCACCCGGTGCTGGCGCCGCTCGGCCCAGAGCATGATCACCCCGCCGATCACCAGGGCCGTGGCCACGGTGATGGGGTTGAACAGATAGGCGTGGATCAGGTCGGCGAAGATCCCCCCCAGCACCACCGCCGGTAGAAAGGCGATCAGCAGGTTGACCGTGAAGCGCTGGGCCTTGGGCTGGTTCGGCAGACCGATCACCACCTCCAGGATCTTGCGCCGAAACTCCCAGACCACGGCCAGGATCGCACCCAGCTGAATGATGATGTTGAAGGCCATCGCCCGCTCGCCACCGAAGTCGAGCAGGTCAGCGACGATAATCTGGTGTCCGGTACTGCTGATGGGCAAAAACTCGGTCAGGCCTTCGACAATCCCGAGTATCAATGCCTGTGCGGCGCTCCAAAGATCCATTAATCCCCCATAAGGCGATGCTCGTGGCATGCCTCTTTTTTAAGTAGTCGACTCAGTCACTGCGCTGGGCGCAGGTGAAATTTTCCGGCCGTAAGTTCAACACAAGCCCATGAAAATTCTGTGAAAAGGGCAGAAAGGTTCAGGTTTTGCGCGAAGGCGCCGAAATCCTAACAGACAGGCGCAAAATACACCGCGATGTTATTGGACTTCCGTAGGGTAGGCGCTCGAAGGCAGGCGTGCTTGGATGCACACGGCCTTTTATGACAAGTACAAAAACCAGGAGTGACCGGATGATGAATAGCTTGCGCAAGATGTCCATCAGTCAGCGTTTGTGGCTGATCCTGATCGTGGCAGTGCTGACCCTGGTGACTCTGGGCGTGATGATGCTTGGACAGATTCACGGTGACCTGTACCAGGCCAAGGCGCAGAAAACCCAGCATGTGGTGCAGACCGCCGCCGGTGTGCTCACTTACTACCAGGGCCTGGAAGCCGCCGGCAGCCTGAGCCGCGAACAGGCGCAGCAACAGGCGCTGCAAGCCATCCGCGGGTTGCGCTACAACCAGAACGACTACTTCTGGATCAACGACCTGAGGCCGGTGATGATCATGCACCCGGCCAACCCCAAGCTCGACGGACAGAACCTGGCGGCGGTCAAGGATCCGGACGGCTTCGAGGTGTTCAATGAAATGGTCGCCCTGGCCAAGTCCAAGGGCGCCGGCATGGTGGATTACCGCTGGCCCAAGCCCGGGGCCGAGCAGCCGGTACAGAAGACCTCCTATATACAGCTGTTCCAGCCCTGGGGCTGGATCATCGGTTCCGGGGTCTACATCGATGACCTGCAACAGGAGTTCTATGCCCAGGTCCTGCAGGCCTCCTCCATCGGCCTGGTGATCGCCCTGCTGATGACCGTGCTGGTGGTACTGATCGTGCGCAGCATCGTCAACCCGCTGCGCGAGACGGTGCACGCCATGGCCAACATCGCCAGCGGTGAAAGCGACCTGACCCGGCGCCTGGATACCCATGGCCAGGACGAAGTCACCGAGCTGGCCCGGCATTTCAATGGCTTCACCGCCAAGTTGCGCGGGGTGGTCACCCAGTTGCAGTCCAGCGCTGCCGCACTGGAGCAGTCATCCAGCGAGCTGGGCAGCAACGCCAGCGAAGCCCAGGAACGCAGTCAGCAACAGTCCCAGCAGATGGAACAGGTGGCCGCGGCCATCAGTCAGGTCACCAGCGGCGTACAGGATGTGGCCAGGAATGCCGAACACGCGGCCAGCGAAGTGCGCGAAGCCGAAGCCCAGGCCCAGCAGGGCCAGCTCAACATCGACGGCAGTCTGCAGCAGATCGACCAGTTGTCCGCGACCATCGACCAGGCCGTGGAAGTGATCCGCACCCTGGCGACGGAAAGCACCCAGATCGGCAGCGTGCTGGAGGTGATCCGCGCCATTGCCGAGCAGACCAACCTGCTGGCCCTGAACGCCGCCATCGAGGCCGCCCGGGCCGGGGAACAGGGCCGGGGGTTTGCCGTGGTGGCCGATGAAGTGCGCCTGCTGGCTCAGCGTACCCAGCAGTCCACCGCGGAAATCCAGGGCATGATCGAACGCCTGCAGAGTCACTCCGAAGCCGCGGTCAAGGTCATCGGCGACAGCAGCCGGGCCTCGCAGTCGACCATCGAACAGGCCGGGCTGGCCGGCACCAGCCTCAACGCCATCGGCCAGGCCTTGCGCACCCTCAACGGCCTGAACGCCTCGATCGCCAGCGCCACGCTGCAACAGGCCCACGTGGTGGAGGACATCAACCACAACGTCGGTCAGGCCGCGGGCCTGTCCCAGGGCACCGCACTGGCCGCCCAGCACTCCAGCGCCGCCAGCCGGCACCTCAAGGAGCTCTCGGAACAGCTCAACGGCCTGCTGCGCCAGTTCCGCGTCTAGGCGCCACGGGCGCGCGGCTCCGGGCTAACGTCCGGGGCCGACTCTGGGTACAATCCGCCCCCTCCTCCACTTCCCCAAGGAACCGCCATGTCCGGGCTTGAACTGTTTGCCGCTGCGCTAGGCGTGATCGCCGTCTGGCTGACGGTCAGGCAGAACCCCTGGTGCTGGCCCATCGGCCTGGTCATGGTGCTGCTCTACAGCTGGATCTTCTACGAGGTCAAACTCTATTCCGACATGCTCCTGCAAGTGGTCTACGCCGTGCTGCAGCTCTATGGCTGGTGGCAATGGACCCGGGGTGGCGATCAGCATCAGGGGCGCCCGGTCAGCCAGTTGCAGACCGTCGGCCTGCTCCAGGGCCTGGCCCTGGGGGCGCTGGGCAGCCTGTTGCTGGGCGCGGCCATGGCCCACTGGACCGACGCTGCCCAGCCCTGGCTCGATGCCGCCCTGACCGCCTTCAGTCTGGTGGCGCAGTGGTGGATGGCGCAGAAACGCGTGCAATGCTGGCCATTGTGGATCGCCGTGGACGTGATCTTCGTCGGCCTGTTCGTCTACAAGGCGCTGTACCTGACCGCCGCGCTCTACGCCCTGTTCACCCTGCTGGCGGTCCAGGGCTGGCGCACCTGGCGCGCCGACCCGGCCCTGCAATCGTGAAGGTGCTGGTCCTCACCGGCCCCGAGTCCAGCGGCAAGAGCTGGCTGGCGGCCGAGCTGCAAGCGCACTTCGGCGGCATCCAGGTGGGCGAGTACGTGCGCCACTTCATCGAGCAGGAACGCCGCGACACCTGCCTGGCGGACATCCCCGCGATCGCCCGTGGCCAATTGGCCTGGGAGGATCAGGCGCGCTCGCAGCAGCCGGCCCTGCTGATCCTCGACACCCACCTGCTGAGCAACCTGCTGTGGAGCCAGGCCCTGTTCGGCGATTGCCCGGCCTGGCTGGAGCCGCAACTGCTGGCCCGCCACTACGACCTGCACCTGCTGCTATCGCCGGAGGATGTGGACTGGAGCGATGACGGTCAGCGCTGCCAGCCGCAACTGGAACAGCGCCTGGCCTTCTTTGCCGCCACCCGGCAGTGGCTGGAGCGCCATGGGCAAGCCTATCGGGTCATTCGCGGGGATTGGCAGGCGCGCCGGCAACAGGCCTTTGCCCAGGTCCGGCAACTGCTGCAGGACTGATCCTGCCGGGTGGCCCGGCACCAGAGTGTCCATTTCTGAAACACTCCCCAGCCGATCAGGCCGCCATTTCCGGGGCCTGCGTCACGCGCGGGAGAAACTGTTAAGTCACTGATACACCCCTGCAGCAACCCCTGTTGCAGAGCATTTGCAAGGCCATGGCTAGTGGCCGGTATGGCGAACTGTCTCAAGCATGAAACAGTCAGGCGGCCCATTTCCGCACTGCATTCGCAAACCCTTGAATCTGCAAGACAAATCAAAAGCGGCACGGCTTCTGCTCTCTCCCTGTCAACGCTGACTAGGGCCAGCACTGAGAAGAAGGAATGCCGCCGTGGGGACTCTGAAGCAACGTTTCACCCGCCTACTGCTGATCGGCTGTGCCGTCAGCGCGGTGCATAGCCTTCCGGTCCTGGCAGCAGGCAATGGCCAGATCGTTCTGGAACGCCAGGTGCATCCGACCCCTGCCGGTCGTCCCCTGAATCTGGATCCCAACCCGACCACGGTCAACGCCAATCCGTCGGGGCCGGTCACCGGCACACTCAACAACGAAATGAGCGACAGCGAGTTCGCCGGCATCAACAGCGGTTCGCTGGTTCGCGGCGCCGTGATGCCCAACGGCAGTGGGGTCGCCGGCCTCAACGTGGTGACCAATCCCAACGGCCTGCCCGGCATGAGCGCTGGCCACGGTGGCGGCTCCGGGTCGTCGATCTCCGGGTCGATCAACCGCTCCATCAGCTCCGGCATGGCGCCGTTGAGCAACATCGGAGGCCGCTGAGATGAAGCGCTCACTGCTGTTTATCGCCCTGCTGGCCTGTACTTCAGCCATGGCCGACAGCGCCACCCAGGTCCAGGACACCGCGACCCTGAACAATTCCGGCTCGGGCTACACCGGCAACCTGAACATCAACCAGGCCGCCGGCGACCAGCAACAGCAGACCAACGTGCGGGCCATCGCCATCGGCACCAATGCCAAGGCCAGCACCAGCGTGACCCAGAAGATCACCACGCCAGCCGACCGCTCGGTCAATGCCAGCAGCACCATCGGCGGCCACTCTTTCAGCAACGGCAACGGCGCACTGGGTGTCAACCAGTCGTCCGGGGCCAATAACCAGATGGTCAATGCCTTGCGGATCAGCATCAGCGCCAATCCGCAAAGCATCGACGACAGCGCGCTCTCGCAGCAGAACGTCGCGCTGTTACCAAGCTCGGGCGCATCTGACCCTCAGCAAGGCAGCCGCCAGGTCGTTACCAGCGACCAGGCCTTCACCGGCAGCCGTGGGGTGATTCAGGTGAACCAGAGTGCCGGGGTGGGGAACCGCATGGCTAACACCCTGAGCATCCGGGTCGCCGATTGACCCGTCGTAGTGCAATTAGAAAGTACCAACACTTAACCAACTAATAAGCACCGGAGAAACACCATGAAACCTACAATGGCTCTCAAACCACTGGTTTTCGCACTGGCCGCAGTCATGGCAATGGCCGCTCAGGCAGGTGGTAACGAACATGGTCACAACGGCGGTCATGGCAATGGCCATGGCGATCACAACCAAGGTCCGGATCTCAACACTCTGCTGCAAATCACCGCTGGGGCCGGTGCTGCAGTGATCGACGTGCAGAACAGCAACACCAACGTGGTGAAAAATCAGGGCACCAACAACAACGCCAAGATGGACAATTCCCTGAACAGCTCCAACGGCAACATGGGCGCCAACGTCGCCGCCGGCGACGGCAACCAACAAGACAACGCCGCTGCCCTGGCAACCGCTGACGAAAGCTTCATCTTCGGCAGCGCCGTGGCCGCTTCCAGCGCCACCCAGGTCAACAACAACAACTACGTGAAAAACTCGTCGACCCAAAACAACGCGACGATGAACAACTCCGGCAACAACGGCTCCGGCAACATCGGCGTCAACGTCACCGCCGGCGACTTCAACCAACAGAAAAACAACCTGGCCATTGCCGTGTCCGGTGGTCGCGTAGCCACCGCCGCCGCCTCGGCCAACCAAACCTCCACCAATCTGGTGGTGGATAACAAAGGTGTCCAGGCCTACAAAAAAGACACCCTCACTGGCGGCTTCGTGGCCTCCGGCAGCTACAAAGGCACCGGCAGCGGCAAGATCGAAGGCGGCGACGATCACAGCGGTCATGGCTATGGCGACAACAAAGGCCACGGCAACGACGATCAGAAACTCACCTTCAAGGAACAAGGCACCATCGAACTGGCCGGCTACTGGACCCAGCAAGTGCTGACCAAAGACGGCTGGAAAAACCCAGTGGTCAACAACGCCAGCATGACCAACTCGATGAACGGCTTCTCCGGCAACGGCGGCGCCAACGTCTCGGCCGGTGTGGGCAACCAACAAAGCAACTCGCTGTCCATCGCCGCCGGCTGCAAAGCCTGCATGTAGTAGCGATCGTAACGAAAGCCCCGGAAACGGGGCTTTTCCACAGTCTCACCAGGCGTAACGATCATGCGTACTGCGATCATCATTCTACTGTTGAGCCTATGCGGCCCCGTGTACTCGGCACAGATGGCCGTGGCCGGACTCGCGGGCGGCGGCCTGATCTTCAAGCAAGTGCAAAGTGTGCGTGAGCGCAAATTCAGCGACATCGTCGAACAGAAGACCGACTTCAGTTGCGGCGCCGCAGCGCTGGCAACCATCCTGCGTCAGGCCTACTGGCTGGACGTCAACGAGGAACAAGTGATCAAGGGCATGCTGATGAATTCGGACCAGAAGCTGGTCCAGACTCAGGGCTTCTCGATGCTTGACATGAAACGCTATGCAGAAAGTATCGGCATGCGCGCCAGGGGTTACCGGATTCCTCCGGAAAAGCTCGAGGCGGTGACCATCCCGGTGGTCGTACTGATGGAAATTCGCGGCTACAAACACTTCGTGGTGATGCAGCGGGCCCAGAAAGACTGGGTCTACATCGGTGATCCGGTGCTGGGTCACAAACGCTACACCCATGAAGACTTCGTCAAGGGCTGGAACGGCATCGTCTTTGCCATCATCGGCCCGGGCTATGACAAGGCCAACGCCCTGCTCGACCCGCCCGCCCCGCTGACCGCGAAAAACAAGCTCGACACCTTCTACCCAGTCAAAGACGCGGAACTGATGGATTTCGGTTTCATCCAGAGCGACTTCTTCTAAGGGGATCGCGCCACGATAAAAAAGGGGGGCAGGACGCTCCGGGAGCAGCAGATGAAGACTACATACTGGCTGGCAGCGGCCTGTCTGGCAGCAGCGCTTCCAGCCCATGCTGGTTTCAAACCCATCGAAGTCCAGGACCAGGAACTCTCGCAATTGCGGGGCCGCTACGTGATGCCGGGACGGATCATCAGTTTCGGCATCGTCATGAGCAGTACCTGGCGCAACGCCAGTGGCGACCTGATCGGCGCCACCAGCACCCTGCAGATTCAACAGTCCACCGTCACCCCGCAATTCTACGTCACCACCATCAACCAGGCCGGCAACGGCAGCACGCCTTCTCAAGGCACCGGCAACGTGATCGGTGGCGCCGGCCTGGGCACCGGCCAGGGCGTGACCCAGGTGGTGCGCGCCGCCGGCGACGGCAACAGCGCCTACAACAACGTCAGCATCAATGTCAGCGAAGCCAATCAGGCGCCCGGCCTGAGCAGCAACCCCGGCCAGGCCCTGCTCAGTGGCCAGACCATCACCGGCAGCAATGCCGCCGGCAGTGTCTCGGTGTCGGCGCTCAATGGCGGGATCCAGATGGCCATTCTGGCCAGCGCCAACCAGGGCGGCACCTTGCAGCAGGTGGGCCAGGGCAACGTCCTACAGAACACCCGGCTGCTGGGCAACAGCAACCTGGTCAGCAACCTGACCCAGCTCAACGTAGTCCTGCAAAACAACGGTCCCAGCAAAGGGGCACTGGACTGCAACCTGACCACCCTCAATGGACTACGCAATTTGAAATTCTGAACTACGCTTTTTTCGACCATTGGGGTTCACAAGGGACGGTTTATTTCATGTATCGATCGGTTTCACTGCGCGCGGTTGTATGTTTGAGCACTCTATTTCCGGCGGCGGCCTTGCAGGCGGCGCCTGATGCGGACGTAGAGACCCTGAAACAAGAACTTCTGGAGCTGAAGCAACGTTACGAAGTGCAGCAGAAGGCGCTGGCAGTGCTGGAACAACGGGTACGCCAGGTCGAAGACCAGCCTGCGGCGCCTCCTCCCAAGCGCCTGGCAAAATCACCCGCCGACCTCAAGGGCAACCAGCAGGTTGCCGGCAGAGGGGCCGCAGCAGCGTCAGGGGGCGCTGCGGGTGGCGCGAGCTATGGCCAGTCACTCAAGGATGACTCGACGCCGGCGCAGAGCGTGACCAACCTCTACGACGAGGCCAGCGGCTTCTTCGGCGGCGGCAAGTTCAGCGTTGAAACGGGCATCAGCTACGCCCGCTACGACACCCGTCAACTGACCCTCAACGGCTTTCTGGCCCTGGATTCGATCCTGCTGGGCACCGTCAACCTGGACCGGATCAAGTCCGACACCTGGACCCTGGACCTGACCGCCCGCTACAACCTGGACAACCGCTGGCAATTCGATATAAACGCGCCGGTTATCTATCGCGAGTCGACTTACCAGTCGGGTGGCGCCAACGGCGGCAGCAGCCAATCCATCTCGGAAAGTACCGTCACTCGCGACCCGACTCTGGGTGACGTCAACGTCGGGGTGGCCTACAAGTTCCTCGACGAGTCCGACTCCCTGCCTGACGCCGTGGTCAGCCTGCGGGTCAAGGCGCCCACCGGCAAGGACCCTTTCGGTATCAAGTTCATCAATCCGGACCCTGGCAACAACAACCTGGTCGTGCCTGAAAGCCTGCCCACCGGTAATGGTGTCTGGTCGGTGACCCCCGGGATCTCGCTGGTCAAGACGTTTGACCCGGCGGTGCTGTTCGGCAGCCTGTCCTACACCCACAACCTGGAAGAATCGTTCGGCGACATCAGCTCCAATGCCGGGCAGAAGATCCCCGGCAAGGTGCAATTGGGCGACAGCTTCCAGATTGGCGCCGGTGTAGCCTTCGCCCTCAACGAAAAAATGAGCATGGCGTTCTCGGTATCGGATCAGATCCAGAAGAAGAGCAAGATCAAGTACACCGGCCAGGACTGGCAAACGGTGGAGTCCAGCGACGCCAACGCCGCCTACTTCAACGTCGGCATGACCATTGCCGCCACCGAACACCTGACCATCGTGCCCAACCTGTCCCTGGGCATGACCCAGGATGCGCCCGACTTCACCTTCAGCCTGAAATTCCCGTACTACTTCTGATCCACCCAAAACAACAAGGCCCGCGACGATTCCCCAATCGCCGCGGGCCTTGGCGTTTCTCCCCGCCCTAGCGGATCTGATGCTTGTGCAGCAAACGGTAGAAGGTCGGGCGCGAGATCCCCAGCACCCGCGCCGCAACGCTGAGGTTGTCGCTGTGCCGGTTGAGCACATCGCACAGGGCCTCGCGCTCGGCGCGGTGCTTGTAGTCCTCCAGGGTGCCCATGGGCAGATCCTGGGCCTGGAGGCTCTGCAGCCCCAGATCGCTGGCCTGAATCTGCCGCCCCTCGGCCAGTACCAGGCCCCGGCGCACCCGGTTGGCCAGTTCACGGACATTGCCCGGCCAATCGTGCTTGCCCATGGCCACCAGGGCATCCTCGCTGAAACTGCGGGGCCGGCGCCCGGTTTCCTGGCTGTAGAAATGGGCAAAGTGACTGGCGAGCATGCCCAGGTCGCCGTGACGCTCGCGCAAGGGTGCGGTGATCACCTGCAACACATTCAGCCGGTAGTACAGGTCCTCACGGAAACGGCCAGCGGCGATCGCCGCCTCCAGATCGACGTGGGTCGCCGCCAGGACGCGCACATCCACTGGAATCGGCTGGCTGCCGCCAACCCGCTCGATGTGTTTTTCCTGCAGAAAGCGCAACAGATTGGCTTGCAGCTCCAACGGCAAGTCGCCGATCTCATCGAGAAACAAGGTGCCGCCATGGGCGGCCTCGATCCGCCCGACCTTGCGCTGATGGGCCCCGGTAAAGGCGCCCTTTTCATGGCCGAAGAGCTCGGACTGGATCAGGTGCTCGGGAATCGCCCCGCAGTTGATCGCCACAAAGGGCTTGTCATGACGCTGGGACTGGCGATGCAGGGTGCGCGCCACCAGTTCCTTGCCGGTGCCGCTCTCACCGCGGATCAGTACTGGCGACTCGGTGGGCGCCAGTTTGCTCAGCAACTTGCGCAAGTCGCGGATCGGCCGGCTGTCGCCGAGCAACTCGTGCTCGGGCTGGTCCACATGAATCGAGCCCTGGCCGCGCAGGCGAGCCATGCCAAAGGCCCGGCCCAGGGTGACCTGAACCCGGGATACGTCGAATGGCAGCGTATGGAAATCGAAAAACCATTCGCAGACGAAGTCACCGACCTTCTGCAGGCGCAGCACTTCCGGACTCAACACCGCAATCCACTCGGTGCCGCTGTGGCTGATCAGCTCCTTGACCGCCTCCGGGCGCTCCAGGTGAAAGGGCTGCAGGCGCAGCAGGCCGACATCGCAGGAACGCTCGCGGGCCGCTTCAAGGTCACAGCTGTCGACATCCCAACCTATGGTGCGCAATCCGGGTAACAGGCGGTGACAGTCGTCACAGGGATCGACCACCAGCAGGCGCCGCTGCACAGGAGCTTCGAGCATGAGTATTCCTTGACGCCAAAAGTTCGAAAAAGTTATTAGAAACAGTGGTTTGGCAAACCTGGCTGTAACATTAGCAAGAACTTGACGGCCGAATGTATCGATTGCTTATAGCGTCGATTACCAAAAGAACTAAGCGGTCGGCGAACGGGCTCTGCGAGCGACTGATTGTCGCAGTAGTTTTTAAAAAGCGCCGCAACTAATGGCCCGCCCACAAGCGTGCAGCACGAAAGTTGTAAAAACTTGTTTTTCGGTGTGACCCGATCCCCACCTCAGTGCATCAGTACACATAACCAGCCGAACGGTAAGCCCAACCGACGGCACATCATCTGATTGGGCACACAGAGAGAAGACCCCATGAACGCCCCGCTCCGTAGAAACGAAGCACTTTTGATCGCCGACCGCGCATTCAAGCCTTTTCAATGCGTGGCCTGGGCCCCACAGGACGGGAACGGCGAACTGAGCCTGACCGTCATCGACCGTACCAGCACCCGTATCGGCCAGACCCGTATTCCCACCAGCGCCTACTCCGATCCGGCCCAGCTCGAAGACCTGCTCAAGCAGGCCCGGGCTGAACTGAGCCAGGAAGGTTATATCCTGCAGTCCTGGGCCATGCCCAAGTAAGGGATGCTGTTAACGGATCACCCTACGGGGTGATCCGTTATTCAAGACAAACAACTAAGCACGCTATCTATCTCCCCTCCTCCGACAACTTTCGCGCCCTGCCGCTGGTTGTTTCTGTTGTTATAAACGAGTCACCACGAAGAATGTTTCTGGCAACTAGCCAGCGCACTTAGTGGGCCTTTGCCAGGTGACCGCGCCCCAGCCCCATCAACGGATCGCTGAAACTGCCCGGCCCGGTCACCAAAGCTTGCGCCTAGAGCAGTCCGCCAAAGCGTCGGTAGTAACTCTCGCCGACATCCGGCAGCGGACCGTCGGCGTTTTCCAGGGCGCTGGCCAGCCATTGCTCGGCCTTGGCCTGGATCAGGCGATAGATATTGCGGCACAGCTGGCGTGCCGCCCGGCCCTCCCAGTCCCCGGGAAGCAGCTCGTCCGGCAACTGCGGATCACGCAGCAACAGTTTGCGGTACTCATGGATCAGCAGCAGACGGGCCAGGAAACAGTCGGCCGGCTGCAGTTGCTCCTGCTCGCGCAAGGCCTGCCACAGCGGGCGGAATAACTGGATGAACTCACTGTAATGCGCCGCCAGCTCATCGATGTTCCAGCTCTCGCGCACTTGCAGGCGCAGGGCCCTGGAACCCAGGACATCCTCGGCCGTGGTGCAAAAGACAATGGTGTCTTCCTGGGCGCCCAGTTCCTGCAAGGTGGCATTGACGTCGGCGCGATCACTGCGCGGACAGGCCAGCAACAGCGGCGACATCGCGGCAAAACCTTGCCATTCCAGCTCCTCACGCACCTGCTTGCGCAGCTCCGGTTGCAACTGCGAGAGCATCACCAGGCACCAGGAGCCGTCCCAAGCCGGCACAGCGGCGCTGTACACCCGCTTGAAGGCCTTGTCGAAACGCCGGCGGCCACTGAGGGTCAGGCTGTAGTAGCTGCGACGCCCGACCTTTTCAGCGCTCAGCCAGCCCTCCTTGCTCAAACGGAAGATCGAAGTGCGGATCAGCCGCTCGTTGATCCCCATGGGTTCCAGCAATTGAATCAGGCTACCCAGCCAAACCGTGCCGCCATGGGGCTCGATGGCATCGCCGTACAAGGTGATGATCAGCGAGCTGGCGCGGATCGGGGTCTGTTCCTGAAAGCGTTTGATCAGATGATTCAGTGGCGCGAGGGACGACATGGACGTACCGGAAAAAAAGGAAGAAATATAGCGGGTTTCAAGGGCAAGCAGCGGCCCGAGCCGTTGATTGCCGCGCTTGGCCTCAAAGACTGTGCTTGGGGCGCACCTGGCTGCCGGCAAACCTTGGCCGGTCGGCCTCCACTTGCACCAGTGGCTCACAGACCTGCATCCGTTCCAGGCAGCGTCGGGTCAGGTGCTGATATTCGCGGGTGCCGGCCTGTTTCCAGGCCACTTCCTGATCACTCAAGGTACGCGTGACCCGAGCCGGCGCGCCCATCACCAGCGACTGCGGCTCACACGCGAAGCCGGCCTTGACGAACGCCGCCGCCGAAACGAAGGAGCGCGCCGCGATGACCGCGTTGTCCATCACCACCGCGTTCATGCCCACCAGCGCATCGGCGCCGATCCGGCAGCCATGCAACACCGCGCCATGGCCGATATGACCGTTGCGCTCGACCACCGTATCGCTGTCGGGAAAGCCGTGCATGACGCAGGTGTCCTGCAGATTGGCGCCCTCTTCGAGGATGATCCGCCCGAAGTCCCCTCGCAGGCTGGCCAGCGGCCCGACGTAGCAGTGCGGGCCGACGATCACATCACCGATCAACACCGCCGAAGGATGTACATAAGCACTGGGATCGACCACGGGAGTCAATCCATCGAGGCTGTAACACGTCATGCTCTACCCCTGTCCAAACACCAATAGACCACCGTTGCCGGCGAATGCAGCACCGCAACAGCGCGACGCGACTTAAGCCTATTACAAAACCAACAAAGCCGGCATTTTGTATCAGATTATTCTCGACACACAAGAAACCCTGGTCGAGCAGCGCAGCGCCCCTCCTGCACGCCCTGAAAAAGCCCTTAAACAGCACGATCAAGCCAGATCAAGCTCTCCAGCCAGACCTCTTGCACGGCAAACAATGAGACACATTAATCAATATCGCTATTGATTTTATGTATCGCTTTGGCGATATACTCGGCCAAAACCGGCTCCCCAGCCGATCCAATAATCGAGCCGGCAACCGGCCGCAACCTCCCGAGGAGGTTCACCATGCCTCAACACCTTGCAGTCGACACCCTGAGCGGTGGCGTTCGCCTGATCACCCTGCAACGTCCGCAAGCCCTCAACGCCCTGACCACGGCCCTGTTGGCCGAGCTGGCGCAGGCCCTGGCTGCAGCCGAGGCCGACCCGCATACCCAAGTCGTGGTCCTGACCGGCAACCGCAAGGCGTTCGCCGCCGGCGCCGACCTCAAGGAAATGGCCGAACGCGACCTGACCGGCATCCTCAACGATCCGCGCCAGTCCAGCTGGGAACAGATCCGCCGCTTCAGCAAGCCGCTGATTGCCGCGGTCAACGGCTTCGCCCTCGGTGGCGGCTGCGAGCTGGCCATGCACGCCGACATCATCATCGCCGGCGAGGACGCACGCTTCGGCCAACCGGAAATCAACCTCGGGATCATGCCCGGCGCCGGCGGCACCCAGCGCCTGCCGCGCACCGTCGGCAAGTCCCTGGCCATGCAGATGGTGCTCACCGGCGAAGCCATAGATGCCCGGCACGCCCTGCGCGCCGGCCTGGTGAGCGAAGTCACCCAGCCGGAGCTGGTGGTCGAGCGCGCCCTGCAACTGGCCCGCCTGATCGCCGGCAAGGCGCCACTGGCGCTGCGCCTGGCCAAGGAGGCCTTGCTCAAGGCCATGGACACCGACCTGGCCAGCGGCCTGCGCCTGGAGCGCCATGCCTTTACCGTGCTGGCCGGCACCCGCGACCGCGAGGAAGGCATCGCCGCATTCCAGGAAAAACGCCCGGCGCAGTTCTCGGGCCACTGAGAACAACCCGCACCGTCCCTTTCGACCTGCACAGAGTGTCCCGACCATGAACTTCGCCACCCTCCTGTTCTCCATCGACCAGGGCGTCGCCCTCATCAGCCTCAACCGTCCCGAACAGCTCAACAGCTTCACCCCGCAGATGCACGGCGAGCTGCGCAGCGCCCTCAAGCAGGTGCGCAACAACCCCGAGGTGCGGGTGTTGCTGCTGACCGGCGAAGGCCGCGGCTTCTGCGCCGGGCAGGACCTGGGCGAGCGTAACGTCGACCCCGGCGAGGCGCCGCCAGATCTGGGGCAATCCATCGAAGCCTTCTACAACCCGCTGGTGCGCGAGTTGCGCGACCTGCCGTTGCCGGTGATCTGCGCGGTCAACGGCGTGGCCGCCGGCGCCGGAGCCAACCTGCCCCTGGCTTGCGATCTGGTGCTGGCGGCGCGCTCCGCGAGCTTTATCCAGGCGTTCTGCAAGCTCGGGCTGATTCCCGATTCCGGCGGCACCTGGCTGCTGCCCCGGCTGGTGGGCATGGCCCGGGCCAAGTCCCTGGCCATGCTCGGCAACCGCCTGAGCGCCGAGCAGGCCGAACAATGGGGGCTGATCCATCAATGCGTGGACGACGACGCGCTGCGGGACGAAGCCCTGCGCCTGGCCCGCCACCTGGCCAGCCAACCCACCTATGGCCTGGCCCTGATCAAGCGCAGCCTGAATGCCAGCCTGCACAACAGCTTCGACCAGCAGCTGGATCTGGAGCGCGACCTGCAGCGCCTGGCGGGCCGCAGCGCAGACTACCGCGAGGGCGTCAGCGCCTTCCTGGAAAAGCGCAGCCCCGTCTTCAAGGGGTGCTGAACATGAACCCACTCAGCCATAACGCACGTATCGCCGTGGTCGGCGCCGGGGCCATGGGCGCCGGTATCGCCCAGGTCGCGGCCCAGGCCGGGCACCCGGTGCTGCTGCTGGACAAGCGGCCGGGCGCCGCGGCCCAGGCCATTGCCGCGATCGACCAGCGCCTCGGCCAGCGAGTGCTCCAGGGCAAGCTTGCGCAGAGTGCCCAGGAGGCCGTCCGCTGCCGCCTGCAGGCGGCGCAGAGCCTGGAGCAACTGGCGGACAGCGACCTGATCATCGAAGCCATCGCCGAACAGTTGCCGGCCAAGCAGCAACTGTTCGCCGAGCTGGAAGCCCTGTGTCGCGCCGACTGCATCCTCGCCAGCAACACCTCTTCCCTGTCGATCACCGCCATTGCCGCCGGCCTGCGCCACCCACAGCGCCTGCTGGGCCTGCACTTCTTCAACCCCGCGCCAGTGATGGCCCTGGTGGAGGTGGTGCGCGGGCTGGCCAGCGATCCGGCGCTGGCGGACGACCTGTACCGAACCATGAGCCGCTGGGGCAAGCATCCGGTGCACAGCCGCTCGACCCCGGGTTTTATCGTCAATCGCGTGGCCCGGCCCTTCTACGGCGAAAGCCTGCGCCTGCTGCAGGAAGGGGCCGGCGACTGCGCCACCCTCGACGCCCTGCTGCGCGAGGCCGGCGGCTTCGCCATGGGCGCCTTCGAACTCACCGACCTGATCGGTCAGGACATCAACTACGCGGTGACCTGCTCGGTGCACGCGGCCTATTACGGTGATCCGCGCTACCAGCCGTCACTGATCCAGAAGGAGTTGGTGGATGCCGGCTACCTGGGGCGCAAGAGCGGCCAGGGCTTCTATCGCTACGCCGCAGACGCGTCACGCCCGCCCGCCGTCGGCCTGAGCAGCGACACGACCGTCGACCACTGCGTCGTGGAAGGCGACCTGGGCTGGGCCGCCCCCCTGGTCCAGCGCCTGGAGAGCCGGGGCGTCCAGGTGATCCGCCGCGACGGTCGGGGCCTGCTGCGGGTCGGCGAGGCGATCCTGGCGCCGAGCGACGGCCGCCCGGCCGGCCAGCGGGCCCGAGACGAAGGCCTGGGCAACAACCTGGTGCTGTTGGACCTGGCCCTGGACTATCGCCAAGCCAGCCGCCTGGCCATCAGTTGCCCCCAGGCGATCGCGCCCCAGGCCCTGGACCAGGCCGTCGCCTTGCTGCAACGGGCCGGGCTGCAGGTCAGCCGACTCAGCGACACCCCGGCGCTGGCGGTCTTGCGTACCGTGGCGATGCTCGTCAACGAAGCCGCCGATGCCGTACTGCAGGGCGTGGCCTCGGCGGCGGATATCGATCTGGCCATGCGCAGCGGGGTCAACTACCCCCTGGGGCCCCTGGCCTGGGCCGACCAACTGGGCCTGCACCCCCTGCTCAAGGTGCTGGAACACCTCCAGGGCGCCTATGGCGAGGAACGCTACCGGCCCTCCCTGCTGCTGCGGCGCCACGTGGCCGAAGGGAGGACCTTCCATGACTGAGCAAGCCGCCATGGAGCTGGCCCGACGCTGCGCCCAGGGCCTTTTCCAGCGCGACCGGGCCAGCCAGGCGCTGGGCATGCGCCTGCTCTCGGTGGCTCCTGGCGCGGCGCGCCTGGGCATGACCGTCAGCCAGGACATGCTCCAGGGCCACGGCACCTGCCACGGCGGCGTGCTCTTCGCCCTCGCCGACTCGGCGTTCGCCATCGCCTGCAACAGCTACGACCAAGCCACGGTGGCCATGGGCTGCAGCATCGAATACATCGCACCGGCGCATCAGGGAGACACCCTGACCGCCGACTGCCATGAACAGAACCGCAGGGGGCGCACAGGGCACTATGCGGTTCGCATCGAAAACCAGCAGGGACAGCTGATTGCCCTGTTTCAAGGCAAATCCTACAAAGTGCGCGGCCCAGTGCTGACACAGGAGACAGACCATGAATGACGCACTGATCATCGATGCCGTCCGAACCCCGATCGGGCGCTATGCCGGGGCGCTGAGCAGCGTGCGCGCCGACGACCTGGGGGCGATCCCCCTGCGCGAACTGCTGCGCCGCCATCCGCAGGTCGACTGGAGCGAGGTGGACGACCTGATCTACGGCTGCGCCAACCAGGCCGGCGAGGACAATCGCAACGTGGCCCGCATGTCGGCACTGCTGGCCGGGCTGCCGACCCGCGTATCGGCGGTCACCCTCAACCGCCTGTGCGGCTCCGGGCTGGATGCCGTGGGCAGCGCCGCCCGAGCGATTCGCAGTGGCGAGGCCGGACTGGTCCTGGCCGGCGGCGTGGAGTCCATGTCCCGGGCACCCATGGTGCTGGCCAAGGCCGAAAGCGCCTTCTCGCGCCAGGCCGAGCTGTACGACACCACCCTGGGCTGGCGTTTCGTCAACCCCTTGATGCAGCAGCAGTACGGCATCGATTCGATGGCCGAGACTGCGGAGAACGTCGCCGAACAGTTCAGCATCTCCCGCGCCGATCAGGACGCCTTCGCCCTGCGCAGCCAGCTGCGCGCCAGCGCGGCCCAGGCCAGCGGCCGCCTGGCCCGGGAGATCGTCCCGGTAAGCATTGCCCAGCGCAAAGGCCCGCCGCTGGAGGTGAGCGTCGATGAACACCCCCGGGCCGCAACCACCCTGGAACAGCTGCAGAAACTGCCGACGCCCTTCCGCCCTGATGGCAGCGTCACCGCTGGCAACGCCTCGGGACTCAACGACGGCGCCTGCGCCCTGCTGCTGGCCAGCCCGGCCCTGGCCCAGCGTCATGACCTGCGGCCCCGGGGCCGGGTGGTGGCCATGGCCACCGCCGGGGTCGAACCCAGGATCATGGGCATCGGCCCGGTGCCGGCCTGCCACAAGGTGCTGGACCTGGCCCAGCTCAGCCTGGCGGACCTGGACGTGATCGAGCTCAACGAGGCCTTTGCCGCCCAGGCCCTGGCGGTGCTGCGCGAACTGGGGCTGGCGGACGACGACCCGCGGGTCAACCCCAACGGCGGCGCCATTGCCCTGGGGCATCCCCTGGGCATGAGCGGCGCGCGACTGGTGACCACCGCCCTGCACGAACTGGAGCAGCGTCAGGGACGTTATGCCCTGTGCACCATGTGCATCGGGGTCGGCCAAGGCATTGCCCTGATCATCGAGAGGCTGTAACAACCTCAGGATTCCATCCCTGCATGCACTCAGACCCCGCCTGCCGGCGAGAGACAAGACAACAACAATTCGAGTGAAACCATGAACATGCCGATTGCCCGAACCGTGCCCGATACCCCGCTGGACCCGATGGAAACCGCCAGCATCGACCAGTTGCGCCAGCATCAACTGGAGCGCCTGCGCTGGAGCCTCAACCACGCCTACGAGCGGGTGCCCCTGTATCGCCAGCGCTTCGACGCCCAGGGCGTGCACCCCCAGGACATCCGCCACCTGGAAGACCTGGCGCAACTGCCCTTCACCACCAAGTCCGACCTGCGGGACCACTATCCCTACGGCATGTTCGCGGTGCCGATGCAGGAGGTGGCGCGCCTGCACGCTTCCAGCGGCACCACCGGCAAGCCCACGGTGGTCGGCTACACCCGCAACGACATCGACACCTGGGCCCAGGTGGTGGCGCGCTCGATCCGCGCCGCCGGCGGCCGACCGGGAGACAAGGTGCACATCTCCTACGGCTACGGCCTGTTCACCGGCGGCCTGGGAGCGCACTACGGCGCCGAGCGCCTGGGCTGCACGGTGATCCCCATGTCCGGCGGCCAGACCGAAAAGCAGGTGCAACTGATCAAGGATTTCCAGCCGGACATCATCATGGTCACGCCCTCCTACATGCTCAACATCGCCGACGAGATCGAACGCCAGGGCCTGGACCCGCAGCAACTGGCACTGCGCCTGGGCATCTTCGGCGCCGAACCCTGGACCGATGAACTGCGCGGCGCCATCGAGCGGCGCCTGGGCATCAGCGCCCTGGACATCTACGGACTGTCGGAGATCATTGGCCCCGGGGTGGCCATGGAGTGCGCCGAAACCCGCGACGGACCGACCCTGTGGGAAGACCACTTCTATCCCGAGATCATCGATCCGCAGACCGGCCAGGTCCTGCCCGACGGGGAAATGGGCGAACTGGTGCTCACCTCCCTGACCAAGGAGGCGCTGCCGATGATCCGCTACCGCACCCGCGACCTGACCCGCCTGCTACCGGGAACGGCACGCCCCATGCGGCGCATCGACAAGATCACCGGACGCAGCGACGACATGCTGATCATTCGCGGGGTCAACGTGTTCCCCACCCAGGTCGAGGAACTGGTGCTCAAGGCCGAGCACCTGGCGCCCTGCTACGAGATCCACCTGTACCGCCACGGCAATCTCGACAGTGTCGACATCCATGTCGAGCTCAAGAGCGAGCACCAGCACCTGGGGGACCCGCAACAACGGGCCATCTGCAGCGAGTTGAGTCGCCACATAAAGAACCATATCGGCATCAGCTCACGTATCGTTTTGCAGCCGCCATTCAGCCTGAAACGCTCCGAAGGCAAGGCTTGTCGAGTGCTCGACAAGCGCAAGTAGTCCTCAACAAAAACCAACAGCCCCGCGATGACGGGGCTTTTTTTGGCCTGGACAAACAGCTTGCCGACAAAGCGATACAGAAACACAACATGACACGCTATTTTATGTTTGATATTTATTTATGTATCACATATAAACATCACAGCCTCATCCACACCTTCAACCCGGGAGACACTGCATGTACGCACAGCTGGTAGACACGGGGGTCAAGCGCATCACGCCGCTGGCAGAAATGTCCGAGCAGGAACGCACCTTCCAGGAAAAAATCGACGGCGAGATCAAGATCGAGGCCAAGAACTGGATGCCCGATGCCTACCGCCAGACGCTGATCCGGCAGATCTCCCAGCACGCCCACTCGGAAATCGTCGGCATGCTGCCGGAAGGCAACTGGGTCACCCGCGCCCCGACCCTCAAGCGCAAGCTGCAACTGATGGCCAAGATCCAGGACGAAGCCGGTCACGGCCTGTACCTGTACAGCGCCATGGAAACCCTGGGCGCCGACCGCGACGAGGAAATCGCCAAGCTCCACAGCGGCCGCGCCAAGTATTCGAGCATCTTCAACTACCCGACCCTGAACTGGGCCGACATGGGCGCGGTGGGCTGGCTGGTGGACGGTGCCGCCATCGTCAACCAGGTGGTGCTGCAGCGCACCTCCTACGGCCCCTACGCCCGGGCCATGGTGCGCATCTGCAAGGAAGAGAGCTTCCACCAGCGCCAGGGCTACGAAATCCTCCTGACCATGATGCGCGAGGGCAACCAGGCGCAGAGAGACATGGTCCAGGACGCCATCAACCGCCTGTGGTGGCCGGCACTGATGATGTTCGGCCCCAGCGACGAACACTCCCCCAACAGCGCCCAGTCCATGGCCTGGAAAATCAAGCGCCAGAGCAACGACGAACTGCGTCAGCGCTTCATCGACCAGACCATCCCGCAGCTGGAGCTGTTGGGCTGCACCTGCCCCGACCCGGACCTGAAGTGGAACGCCGAACGCGGCCACTACGACTTCGGCGAGATCCAGTGGCAGGAATTCTACGAGGTGCTCAAGGGCAATGGCCCATGCAACCAGGAGCGCCTGGAAACCCGCCGCCGGGCCATCGACGACGGCGCCTGGGTGCGGGCCGCCGCCGTGGCCCACGCCCAGAAACAAGCCAACAAGAACGCCGCCTGAGCGCGCCTGCCTGATCCGGAGTCAATCCCATGTCTGAATGGACCCTTTACGAAGTCTTCGTGCGCAGCAAGCACGGTCTCAATCACAAGCATGTGGGCAGCGTGCACGCCGCCGACGCCGCCATGGCCATGACCAACGCCCGGGACCTGTACACCCGGCGCAGCGAAGGCATGAGCCTGTGGGTAGTGCCCTCGGCGCAGATCGTTGCCTCCTCCCCGGATGACAAGGACCCGCTGTTCGATCCGGCCGACGACAAGGTCTACCGCCACGCCAGCTTCTACCAGCTGCCCCCTGAAGTCGGACACATGTGAGGCCGGCCATGAACCCTGCAAACGATCTGATCAACCACCTGCTGCGCCTGGGCGACAGCGCCCTGATCCAGGGCCAGCGCCTGTGCGAATGGTGCGGCCGGGCCCCGGCCCTGGAAGAAGAACTGGCGCTGATGAACGTCGGCCTCGACCTGGTGGGCCAGGCCCGCAACTGGCTGGACTACGCCGCCGAACGGCTGGCCGATGGCCGCGACGCCGATCACCTGGCCTTCCGTCGTGACGAGCGGGCCTACCGCAACCTGTTGCTGGTGGAACAGCCCAATGGCGATTTCGCGGTGACCCTGCTCAAGCAGTTCTTCTACGACGCCTGGCACCTGGAAACCCTCAAGGGCCTGAGCCAGTCGGCGGATGAGCGGATGGCCGGCATCGCCGCCAAGGCCCTCAAGGAAGTCACCTATCACCTGCGGCGTTCCAGCGAATGGGTCGAGCGCCTGGGAGACGGCACCGAGGTAAGCCACCAGCTCATGCTGCAGGCGATCCCCCGGCTGTGGCGCTTCACCGGTGAGCTGGTCGAGCACCACGCCACGGAAATCGAGCTGCACCGGGCCGGCCTGTGGGCCGATCCGGTCCAGGTGGCCGAGGCCTGGCGCGCCACCGTCGAAACCCACTTCGCCCGGGCCACCCTGCCCGTGCCCGAGGCGCCGAGCCATTTCTACCTGGATGCACGCCGGGGCCTGCACACCGAGCACCTGGGCCCACTGCTGGCCGAGATGCAATTCCTGCCGAGGGCCTACCCCGATGCGGTCTGGTGAACTGATCGGCAGCGACCAGGGCGCGCGGAGCCTGCAACGGGGCGACCTGGACCTGGCCTGGAGCACCCTGGATCAGGTCATGGACCCGGAAGTGCCGGTGGTCAGCGTGCTCGACCTGGGCATCGTCCGCGACCTGGACTGGCAGGCCGGCCATCTGCAGGTGGCGCTGACCCCCACCTACTCCGGCTGCCCGGCCACCGAGGTGATCGAGAACGACATTCGCCAGGCCCTGGAACAGGCCGGCTTCAAGGCTCCGCGCCTGGTGCGCCAACTGACCCCGGCCTGGACCACCGACTGGATCACCGAGCGCGGTCGCCAGCGCCTGCGGGCCTACGGCATCGCGCCGCCCTCGGGCAGCAGCAAGCGCAGCCTGCTGGGGGACGCGCCCCAGGTGCTCTGCCCGCAATGCGGCAGTGCCCACAGCGAGCGCCTCAGCGAGTTCGGCTCCACCGCCTGCAAGGCCCTGTACCGCTGCCGCGACTGCCTGGAACCCTTCGACTATTTCAAGTGCATCTGAGCCGCCCGCGCCTCAGAGGAGAATCACCATGAGCCAGTTCCACCGCTTGACCATCAAGGATGTACGCAGCGAAACCCGCGACGCGGTGTCCATCGCCTTCGAGATTCCCCGGCACCTGCAAGCGCAGTTCCACTTCACCCAGGGCCAGCATCTGGTGCTGCGCACCGAACTGGAGGGCGAGGAAGTCCGGCGCTCCTACTCCATCTGCAGCGGGGTGAATGACGACGAGCTGCGCATCGCGGTGAAACGCGTCAGCGGCGGGCGCTTTTCGGCCTTCGCCAACGAACGGCTCAAGCCCGGGCAGTCGCTGGAGGTCATGCCTCCGGCCGGCCGCTTCCATGTCGAGCTGGAGCCGACCCGTCGCGGCCACTACCTGGCGGTGGCCGCGGGCAGCGGCATCACGCCGATCCTGTCGATCATCAAGAGCACCCTGGAAGGCGAGCCGCTGAGTCGCATCACCCTGCTCTACGGCAACCGCTCCAGCGCCTCGGCGCTGTTTCGCGAACAGCTGGAGGACTTGAAGAACCGCTATCTGCAGCGCCTGAACCTGGTGTTCGTGTTCAGTCGCGAACAGCAGGACATCGACCTCTACAACGGCCGCATCAACCAGGACAAATGCCGGCAACTGTTTTCCCGCTGGCTCGATGTCAGGCAACTGGACGCGGCCTTCATCTGCGGCCCCCAGGCCATGACCGAAACCGTGCGCGACAGCCTCAAGGCCGCCGGCATGAAGGCCGAGCGCATCCACTTCGAGCTGTTCCATGCCGCCGGCGACGGCCAGAAGCGCCAGGCCCGGGAAGCCGCCCGCGCCCAGGACCCGCAGGTCAGCCGGATCACCGTGATCAGCGACGGTCGGGCCCTGGCCTTTGACCTGCCGCGCAACAGCCAGAGCCTGCTGGATGCCGGCAACGCCCAGGGCGCCGAACTGCCCTATTCGTGCAAGGCCGGGGTCTGCTCCACCTGCAAGTGCAAGGTCATCGAAGGCGAGGTGGAAATGGACAGCAACCACGCCCTGGAAGACTACGAAGTGGCGGCCGGTTATGTGCTGTCCTGCCAGTCCTATCCCCTCAGCGACAAGGTGGTCCTGGACTTCGACCAGCCCTGAACCCAGCGTCGGTACGCGTGCCCCAGAACAACAACAAGAGAGAACCGCCCATGAGCCCGCAAGAAATAGACCGCATCACCCGCCACCCGGACTTTATCCAGCTGGTCCGGCGCAAGCAGCGACTCTACTGGTCCCTGACCCTGGTCATGCTCCTGGCCTACTACGGCTTCGTGTTGCTGGTGGCCTTCAATCCCGGCCTGCTGGGCCGCTCGCTGTCCGGCGGGGCCACCAGCGTCGGCATGCCGGTGGGCGTGGCGATGATTCTCCTGGCCTTTGCCCTCACCGGTCTTTATGTGTATCGCAGCAACCGGCTGCTGGACCCGCTGAACGACAAACTCAAGCGCGAGTGCCGGTCATGAAGCGCGGTGCAGGAGCCTTCCTGCTGCCCTGCCTGCTGGCCTGGGACCTGGCCCTGGCCGCCGACGACAGCGCCCGCCCGCTGAACGGGAACGCCATCGGCATGTTCCTGGTGTTCGTCCTGCTGACCCTGGGCATCACCCGCTGGGCCGCCCTGCGCACCCGCTCGGCCAAGGACTTCTACACCGCCGGCGGCGGCATGAGCGGCCTGCAGAACGGCCTGGCGATTGCCGGTGACATGATCTCCGCCGCGTCCTTCCTGGGTATCTCGGCCATGATGTTTCTCAACGGCTACGACGGCCTGCTGTACGCCCTCGGGGTGCTGGCCGGCTGGCCGATCATCCTGTTCCTGATCGCCGAACGCCTGCGCAACCTGGGCACCTACACCTTCGCCGACGTGGTTTCCTATCGCCTGGCCCAGACGCCGGTGCGCCTGACCTCGGCGTTCGGCACCCTGACCGTGGCCCTGATGTACCTGGTGGCGCAGATGGTCGGCGCCGGCAAGCTGATCGAACTGCTGTTCGGCCTCAGCTACCTCCACGCGGTGATGCTGGTGGGCCTGCTGATGGTCTGCTACGTGACCTTCGGCGGCATGCTGGCCACCACCTGGGTGCAGATCATCAAGGCGGTGATGCTGCTCTCGGGCACCAGCTTCATGGCCTTCATGGTGCTCAAGCACTTCGGTTTCAGCAGCGAGGCGCTGTTCGCCCGCGCCAGCGAGGTGCACGCCAAGGGCAGCGCGATCATGGCCCCCGGCGGGCTGCTGTCGAACCCCATCGACGCCATTTCCCTGGGGCTGGGGATGATGTTCGGCACCGCCGGGCTGCCCCATATCCTCATGCGCTTCTTCACCGTCAGCGACGCCCGGGAAGCGCGCAAGAGCGTGCTCTATGCCACAGGTTTCATCGGCTACTTCTATCTGTTGCTGATCGTGGTCGGCTTCGGCGCGATCGTCATGGTCGGCACCGAGCCCGAGTATCGCGACGCCAGCGGCGCGATCATCGGCGGCGCCAACATGATCGCGGTGCACCTGGCCCAGGCGGTGGGCGGCAACCTGTTCCTGGGTTTCATCTCGGCCGTGGCCTTCGCCACCATTCTTGCGGTGGTGGCCGGGCTGGCGCTGTCCGGCGCCTCGGCGGTGTCCCATGACCTGTATGCCTGCGTGATGCGCCAAGGCCAGGCCAGCACCCAGCAGGAAATGCGCGTCTCGAAGATCGCCACCCTGTGCATCGGCGTCCTGGCCGTGCTGCTGGGGCTGCTGTTCGAATCGCAGAACATCGCCTTTCTCTCGGGGCTGGTGCTGGCGATTGCCGCGTCGGTGAATTTCCCCGTGCTGTTTCTTTCCATGTTCTGGAAAGGCCTGACCACCCGGGGCGCGGTGGGCGGCAGCCTGGCCGGGCTGATCTCGGCGATTGTCCTGCTGATCCTCAGCCCGGCGGTCTGGGTCAATGTGCTGCATCACCCCCAGGCGCTGTTTCCCTACGCCAACCCGGCGCTGTTCTCCATGAGCCTGGCGTTCCTTACGGCCTGGGCCTTGTCCGTCAGCGACCGCTCGCCCCGGGCCGAGCTGGAGCGCGGCCGCTACCTGGCGCAGTTCATCCGGTCCATGACCGGCATCGGCGCTGTCGGCGCCAGCCATCACTGAGTTGTCTCCCGGCGCCCGGTACGGTGCGCCGGCCCTCACTTGACCCTTCGGAGCCTTTCTCCCATGCCACAGTCTCCTACCCTGCAAAGCTTTATCGGCGGCCGCTGGATCGGCCAGCACCCGGCCCAGGCCTTGCGCAGCGCCATCGACGGCCATGAAGTGGCGCGCACCCATGAAGAGCCCCTGGACTTCGCCGAAGCGCTGCAACATGGCCGCGTGAACGGTGCCCGAGCCCTGCTGGCCCTGGATTTCCAGGAGCGCGCCCGGCGCCTCAAGGCCCTGGCGCTGTACCTTGGCGAGCGCAAGGAACAGCTGTACGCCCTGTCCCACCACAGCGGCGCAACCCGGGCCGACAGCTGGATCGACATCGAGGGCGGCAACAGCACCCTGTTCAGCTATGCCGGGCTCGGCGCCCGCGAGCTGCCCTCGGGCAACCTGCTGCACGAAGGCCCGGCACAGCCCCTGAGCAAGCTCGGCAGTTTTGCCGGCACCCATATCCTGGTGCCCCGTGGCGGCGTGGCGGTGCACATCAACGCCTTCAACTTTCCCATCTGGGGGATGCTGGAAAAGTTCGCCCCCTGCTTTCTCGCCGGCATGCCCTGCATCGTCAAACCGGCCAGTGCCACCAGCTACCTGACCGAGGCGGCGGTGCGCCTGATGCATGAGTCCGGCCTGTTGCCCGAAGGCAGCCTGCAACTGGTGATCGGCGGCACCGGCGATCTGCTCGATCGCCTGCAAGGCCAGGACCTGGTGACCTTCACCGGTTCGGCGGTCACCGCCGCCACGCTGCGGGCCAACCCCAACCTGATCCGCCACTCGGTGCCCTTCAACGCCGAGGCCGATTCGCTGAACTGCGCGATCCTGGCGCCGGACGTGACCCCGGACGACCCGGAGTTCGAGCTGTTCATCAAGGAAGTGGTGCGGGAAATGACGGTCAAGGCCGGGCAGAAATGCACCGCCATCCGCCGTGCCATCGTTCCGGCCAAACAGCTGGATGCAGTAGCCACGGGCTTGCGCGAGCGCCTGGCGAAGGTGGTGGTCGGCGATCCGTCGCTGGAAGGCGTGCGCATGGGCGCCCTGGCCTCCCACGCGCAACAGCGGGACGTGGCCGAGCGCCTGGAAAGCCTGCTGCACAGCAGCGACCTGTTGTTCGGCGCCCGGGACGGCTTCGAGCCCCGGGGCGAAAACGTCAGCCAGGGCGCGTTCTTTGCCCCGACCCTGCTGCTGGCCCGCGATCCCCTGGCCCAGGGCGGCGCCCACGATATCGAGGCCTTTGGTCCGGTCAGCAGCCTGATGGCCTACGACGATCTGGATCAGGCCCTGGAACTGGCCGCCCGTGGCAAGGGCAGCCTGGTGGCCAGCCTGGTGACCAAGGACCCGGGCATCGCCGCCCAGGTCATCCCCCGGGCCGCGGCCTGGCACGGCCGGCTGCTGGTCCTGGACCGCGAGTGCGCCGGCGAATCCACCGGCCATGGCTCGCCGCTGCCGCAACTCAAGCACGGCGGCCCGGGTCGCGCCGGTGGCGGTGAAGAGCTGGGCGGCCTGCGGGCGGTCAAGCACTACCTGCAGCGGGCCGCGGTGCAGGGGTCCCCGAGCATGCTGGCGGCAGTGACCGGTGAATACGTGCGCGGCGCCAAGGTCATCGAAACCGAGGTCCACCCGTTCCGCCGGCACTTCCAGGACCTGCAGGTCGGTGAATCCCTGCTGACCCACCGGCGCACCGTGACCGAAGCCGACCTGGTGAATTTCGGTTGCCTGTCGGGGGACCACTTCTATATGCACTTCGACGAGATTGCCGCCAAGCAGTCGCAGTTCGGCAAGCGCATTGCCCACGGCTATTTCGTGCTCTCGGCGGCGGCCGGTCTGTTCGTCTCCCCGGGGCCGGGCCCGGTCCTGGCCAACTATGGCCTGGACACACTGCGCTTCATCAGCCCGGTGGGCATTGGCGACACCCTGCAGGCGCGCCTGACCTGCAAGCGCAAGATCGATCAGGGCAAGCAGAGCCCCCAGGGCACGCCGCAAGGGGTGGTGGCCTGGGACGTGGAAGTGACCAACCAGCTGGGTGAGCTGGTGGCCAGCTACGACATCCTGACCCTGGTCGCCAAGCGCCCCGACTAAACCCCGCCCCCAGGCAGGCGCTGGCGGGCCAGCGAAGGCGTCCTTGAACGCTGCGCAAGACTCACAGGCCCATTCGTCGGCAAGCCGGCGCCTGCAAGAGCCCCCCCGATGGTGTGCCGAGCGTAGGCGCTGGCTTGCCGGCGAAGGCGCCCAGCGGCACTGTGCAGGAGCCAAGGGCCTGCTCGCCGGCAAGCCGGCGCCTACTAGGGTGGGGGCCGGATCGCTTGGGTGGAGGCGATTGTCGCAAAAGATTTCATCAATTCTTGATTCTCAATTCGCCATGCGGCAAGTTGCGCGCTTCTCAACACAAGGAGCAGCCCATGTCCGGCTCAATGGCCCAGGCGTTTGCGCACAATTTTCTCGGCCAGTCCCCACGTTGGTACAAGGCCAGCATCCTCGCCTTCCTGCTGCTCAATCCCCTGCTGTACTTCTGGGTCAGCCCGGCGGCGGCCGGATGGTGCCTGGTGATCGAGTTCATCTTCACCCTGGCCATGGCCCTCAAGTGCTACCCCTTGATGCCCGGCGGCCTGCTGCTGGTGGAGGCGCTACTGCTGGGCATGGCCACGCCCCAGGCCCTGTATGACGAACTGGTGCACAACTTCCCGGTGATCCTGCTGCTGATGTTCATGGTGGCCGGCATCTATTTCATGAAGGAACTGCTGCTGTTCCTGTTCTCCCGGCTACTGCTGGGGGTGCGTTCCAAGGCGCTGCTGGGCTTGCTGTTCTGCTTTCTGTCGGCCTTTCTCTCGGCCTTTCTCGACGCCCTGACCGTCACCGCGGTGATCATCAGCGCCGCCGTGGGCTTCTACTCGGTGTACCACCGGGTGGCCTCCGGCAATGACCCGCGCCAGGACAGCGCCTTTGGCGACGACCAGCACCTGCCGCCCCTGCATCACGACGACCTGCAGCAGTTCCGTGCCTTTCTGCGCAGCCTGTTGATGCACGGCGCCGTGGGCACGGCCCTGGGCGGCGTGTGCACCCTGGTGGGTGAACCGCAGAACCTGTTGATCGGCCACGAGATGGGCTGGCACTTCGCCGAGTTCTTCAGCAAGGTGGCGCCGGTGTCCCTGCCGGTGCTGGCGGCGGGGCTGGCGACCTGCGTGCTGCTGGAAAAACTGCGCTGGTTCGGTTACGGCACCCTGCTGCCGGACAACGTGCGCCGGGTGCTGGCCAACTACGCCGCCGAAGACGATGCCCAGCGCAGCGCGCGGCAACGGGCGGCCCTGCTGGTGCAGGGGCTGGCGGCCTTGATCCTGATTATCGGCCTGGCCCTGCATGTGGCCGAAGTCGGGCTGATCGGGCTGTTGGTGATCGTGCTGATCACCGCCCTCACCGGGATTACCGATGAGCACCGGCTGGGCAACGCCTTCAAGGACGCCATGCCCTTCACCGCCCTGCTAGTAGTGTTCTTTGCCGTGGTCGCAGTGATTCACCAGCAGCAACTGTTCGTGCCGCTGATCCAGTGGGTGCTGGCGCTGCCGCAGGAGCAGCAACCGGGCATGCTGTTCATCGCCAATGGCCTGCTGTCGGCGATCAGTGACAACGTGTTCGTCGCCACCATCTACATCACCGAAGTGAAACGGGCCTTCGTCGCCGGACAGATGAGCCGCGAACACTTCGAGACCTTGGCGATCGCCATCAACACCGGCACCAACCTGCCCAGCGTGGCCACGCCCAACGGCCAGGCGGCGTTCCTGTTCCTGCTGACGTCGGCGATTGCGCCGCTGGTTCGCCTGTCCTACGGCCGCATGGTGTGGATGGCCCTGCCCTACACCGTGGTCATGGGCCTGCTGGGCTGGTACGCGGTGAGCTACTGGCTGTAGGCACTGCCGCGCCGCCCCGGGGCTGGACGTTGCGGCGCGCTTGATTCGATAGCAGCAAGCCCGTGGCCCGGCGCAACGCCCGGCCATGCTCCTCAGCGCAGGAGGATGTAGCGCTCGATGGCCTCGGCGGCGCCGTCTTCCAGGTTGCTGCCGGTGATCACATCCGCCTGGCGCTTGACCTGCTCCTGCGCCTGGCCCATGGCAATCGACAGGCCGGCACGCTGGAACATCGCCGGGTCGTTGCCGCCATCCCCCAGCGCCGCGGTGCGCTGCAGCGGCACGCCCAGGTACTCGGCCAGGGTGACCAGGGCCTGTCCCTTGTCCGCCTGCAGGGCGGTGACATCAAGGAACCTGGGTTGGGAACGGGACGCCTGGGCCTGCCCGGCGGTGCTTGCATGCAAGCGAGCCTCCAGCTCCACCAGCAACCGATGGTCGCTGCTGGCGGCCACGATCTTGTCGATGCGCGGCAGGTACTCCTCGAAACTGTCCACCACTTTCGGCCCAAAGCCCAGGGCCTGGCGCTCCAGGGGCATGAGGGCGCCATCGAGGTGGCGCAGCAGCCATTGGTTGTCGGCGAACACCCAAGTCTCGATCTGCGGGAACGCTTCGAACAGCAGCAAGGCGCTCACCGCCGCTGGCACCGGCACATGATGGCGAACCAGAAAGCGGCCATCGGGCCTGACGATGCTGCCGCCATTGAACCCCGCTGTCGGCAGGTCCACGCCCAGGGCCTCGATCTGCTGCTGCATGGCCCGCGGCGGTCGGCCGGTGGCCAGGCTGAACGCCACCCCAGCCTCGCGCAAGGCGCGAACGGCATCGAGGGTGCGGGGGCTGATGCTGTGGTCGGGACGCAACAGGGTGCCGTCCATGTCACTGAGCAGGAACTGGATCGACGGCGCCTTGGAGACACTCATCCGAGGGGGCGCCAGACCCGGCCGTCCCGCGCCAGCAGCTCGTCGCCGGCCGCCGGGCCATCGGTGCCGGCGGGATAAGGCTGCACGCTGGCGTCCTGCTTCCAGGCATCGAGAAAGGGCTGTACCGCACGCCAGCCGTTCTCGATGTTGTCGGCGCGCTGAAACAGGGTCTGGTCGCCGATCAGGCAGTCATAGATCAGCGTCTCGTAGCCGGTGGACGGCTGCATTTCGAAGAAATCGCGGTAGGCAAAGCCCAACTCGATATTGGCCATGTCCAGGCTCGGCCCGGGCCGCTTGGCCAGCAGATCGAACCATACGCCCTCATTGGGCTGGATCTGGATCAGCAGGTAGGTCGGCGACAGGCGCTCGACCTCGGTGTCACGGAATTGCGCATAAGGCGCCGGCTTGAAGCAGATGACGATCTCGGTGTCGCGCACGCTCATGCGCTTGCCGGTACGCAGGTAGAACGGCACCCCGACCCAGCGCCAGTTGTCGATCATCACCTTCAGCGCGACATAGGTTTCGGTATTGCTGTCCGGCGCCACATTGGCCTCGTCGCGATAACCCGGCACCGGCTTGCCGTCCGCCACGGCGGCACTGTACTGACCGCGCACCGAGTTGGCCCGGGCCTCTTCCAGGGACCAGGGGCGGATCGCCCCCACGACCTTGGCCTTCTCGCCGCGCACCGCGTCGGCGCCAAAGGCCGCCGGGGGCTCCATCGCCACCATCGCCAACAGCTGGAACAGGTGATTGGGCACCATGTCCCGCAGGGCGCCGGTGTGTTCATAAAAGCTGCCACGGGTTTCGACCCCGACGGTTTCCGCCGCGGTGATCTGCACGTGGTCGATGTAATGATTGTTCCAGAACGCTTCGAACAGGCTGTTGGAGAACCGGCTGACCAGAATGTTCTGCACGGTTTCCTTGCCCAGGTAATGGTCGATGCGATAGATCTGCTTCTCGCTCATGACCTTGAGCAGGCAGGCGTTGAGGGCTTCGGCGGTCTGCAGGTCGGAGCCGAAGGGCTTCTCGATCACCACCCGGCGAAAGCCGTCCTCCCGCTCTTCCAGCAGCCCCGCCGCCCCCAGCCGCTGCACCACTTCACCGAAGAAGCGCGGCGCGGTGGCCAGGTAGAACACCGCATTGCCGGTGCCGCTGGCGGCAATCCGTGCTGCCAGCTCGACATAGGTGGAATCGTCGAGGAAATCGCCCTGGACGTAGCGGATGCCCCGGGTCAGGCGGGCCCAGACGGCGGCGTCCACCGACGCCCCCTGGCCTTGTTTGTTCAGCACTTCATCGCGAAGGAAGTCTTCCAGCAGCGTGGCGAACTCGGCGTCGCTCACCGCATTGTGGTCGACGCCGACAATCCGCAGTCCCTCATCCAGCAAGCCGTCGCGGCTCAGGTTGTACAGCGCCGGGGTCAACAGGCGCTTGACCAGATCGCCCCGGGCACCGAACAGGAACAGCGTGGTCGGCGGCGCCGGCAACGCCTTGGACTTCTTTCGCGTGGCGGTCATTTCTTCCCGCTCTCCACATGGCCGCCAAAGCCGAAGCGCATGGCCGAGAGCAGTTTGTCGCCGTAGGTGCCCTGGCCGCGGGAGCGGTAGCGGGAGAACAGCGAGTTGGACAGCACCGGCACCGGCACCGCCTGCTCCATGGCCGCTTCGATGGTCCAGCGCCCTTCGCCGCTGTCGGCCACGGAACCGGAAAAGCCTTCGAGTTTCGGATCGCCGGCCAGGGCATCGGCGGTCAGGTCCAGGAGCCAGGACGACACCACGCTGCCACGACGCCAGACTTCGGCGATGTCCGCCACGTTCAGGTCAAAACGCTGATCCTGCGGCAGGATGTCCGACGACTTGGTCTTGAGAATGTCGAAGCCCTCGGCGAAGGCCTGCATCATCCCGTACTCGATGCCGTTGTGGATCATCTTGACGAAGTGTCCGGCACCGGCGGGACCGGCGTGGATGTAGCCGCGCTCGGCACGGTCGTCAGCGGCGACCCGGTCCTTGGTCCGTGGAATCGAACCCAGGCCCGGGGCCAGGGCCGCGAACAGCGGATCCAGGCGCAGCACCTCATCGGCGTCGCCGCCGATCATCATGCAGTAGCCGCGCTCCAGGCCCCAGACGCCGCCGGAGGTGCCGACGTCGATGTACTTCAGGCCCTTTTGCGCCAGATCGCGGGCGCGACGGATGTCGTCCTTATAGTAGGTGTTGCCGCCGTCGATGATGACGTCACCCGGTTCCAGCAACTGGCTGAGGGTATCGATGGTGTCTTCGGTGGGTTCGCCGGCGGGCAGCATGACCCAGACGGCGCGGGGTTTTTCCAGGCCGGCCACCAGGGCCGGCAGATCGGCGACGCCCTTGGCGCCTTCGGCGGCCAGGGTGCTGACGAACTCGGTGTTGCGGTCAAAGACTACGGTTTCGTGCCCATTGAGCATCAGGCGCCGTGCAATGTTACCGCCCATGCGGCCCAGTCCAATAATCCCCAGTTGCATGTGCTGATGCTCCTACTGCAAAAAATTCAGATCAAAAAATGTATAGCCCAATGGGCCGGTACCCACTTCAAGGGGCGCAACTATACAAGGCAAGACGCTCCAAGACAGCGCAATCTTCAGACAAAAGCGCAGTTTTTGCGGCCACCTGCGCTCAACGCGACGTGCCCGGGCCCGGTTCCCGCCCCGGCGGGCGGGCGGGCAACGAGTGAAGATTAGTCCAGGCACCCGGGGCGAAGTTTCGCAGAGCCCGGGGGAATAACGACAGAAAACCACGGCAAGACACAGCGACCCCGAAAAATAAAAAAGTTCCCATTACCCGAAAAAGAAATAAAATCGCCGCCTGCGACAGCGCTCCACGCCCGGCATGGGCAGAGCACAGCATAGTTGAGGCACGCCATTTGCGAGGTGAAGCAATGGGCACAGTACAACCGGCACGACCTGCACAAACCCTTTATGTGACCATTCGTCGCGACGAATTGCGTCAGCTCAAGGAGCAACGCGACCAGTTGCAACAAGAGGTCGCACAACTGCGCCGGATGTTGCAGGCCCAGGCTCAAGGCCCTGTCGCCGAGCTGCACCTTCCCTCCGCGAGCTGAACTCGCCCCTCGACGCAGGCCCGGCCTGCGTTATCTGTCCAACGGCGCATCCGCCGAACAGCCGTGACTGCGGCGGCTTCCCGGACAAAAATCCCACGTCTGCCTCACGAACTTTTCACACTTGCCACTCGATACTCCAGGCCATTGTGGCCGTCTTGTTACCGACGGCGGGCTTCATTTGCGGCGCGATACCTGCGCCCAATGATCTTGGAATTGTGGGGAGCACTGAATGGCTTTGTTCAAACGCAGTACGACGTCTGCGGCAGGTTTCGACTGGATGGGCCTGCTCTGGCTGTTCCTGTTCTTCTGGTATTTCTCCGGCATCACTCAACTGCTGATCCAGCTGACCGACACCTCCGGCTTCGCCGGTTTCCGCCAGGCGTTCTTCATGAGTGCCATCTGGCTGGCGCCGATGCTGCTGTTCCCGGCGCGCACCAAAGTCATGGCCGCGGTGATCGGTGTGGTGCTCTGGGCCTGTTCCATGGCCAGCCTGGGCTACTTCTTCATCTACCAGCAGGAGTTCTCGCAAAGCGTCATTTTCATCATGTTCGAGTCCAACCCCTCGGAAGCCGGTGAATACCTGACCCAGTACTTTGCCTGGTGGATGGTTGCGGCCTTCCTGGCCCACACGGCCTTTGCCATCTTCCTCTGGACCCGCCTGCGCCCGGTCTACCTGCCCCGGGGCCAGGCACTGGTCGCCGCCGCGGCGATCCTGGTGGCGATTGTCGGCTACCCCCTGGTCAAGCAGATCTCGCGCACCGAAACCCTGGCCGACGGCCTGGAAAAGTTCGAAACCCGCATCGAGCCGGCAGTGCCATGGCAGATGGTGGTCGCCTATCGCCGCTACCGTCAGCAACTGGACGGCATGCAAGGCA
Organism: Pseudomonas sp. Os17; assembly: GCF_001547895.1. Classification (NCBI taxonomy): domain Bacteria; kingdom Pseudomonadati; phylum Pseudomonadota; class Gammaproteobacteria; order Pseudomonadales; family Pseudomonadaceae; genus Pseudomonas; species Pseudomonas sp. Os17. Next base: position 3,565,316 of record NZ_AP014627.1, read on the forward strand.
TGCTCGACAGCGTCAGCAAGATCCCGCCCCTGACCAACCTCAAGGACAGCATGGCCAACCAGCCGGCCACCCTGGTGCTGGTGATCGGTGAATCCACCAACCGCCAGCGCATGAGCCTGTACGGCTACCCGCGCCAGACCACTCCGGAGCTGGACAAGCTCAAGGACCAGCTGGCGGTGTTCAACAACGTCATCACCCCGCGCCCCTATACCATCGAGGCCTTGCAACAGGTACTGACCTTCGCCGATGAAGAAAACCCCGACCTGTATCTCAAGACCCCCTCCCTGGTCAGCGTGATGAAGCAGGCCGGCTACAAGACCTACTGGATCACCAACCAGCAGACCATGACCAAGCGCAACACCATGCTCACCACCTTCTCTGAACAGGCGGACGAGCAGGTTTACCTGAACAACAACCGCAACCAGAACGCCCGCCAGTACGATGGCGACGTCCTGGAGCCCTTCTCCAAGGCCCTGGCCGACAGCGCCCCGCGCAAGTTCATCGTGGTGCACCTGCTGGGCACCCACATGAGCTACCAGTACCGCTACCCGCCGACCTTTGAAAAATTCACCGATCGCCAGGGCGTGCCGGCCGGCGTGCACGACGACCAGGTGCCGACCTACAACAGCTATGACAACGCCGTGCTGTACAACGACTTCGTGGTGTCCAGCCTGATCAAGGACTACGCCAAGACCGACCCCAACGGCTTCCTGCTGTACCTGTCGGACCACGGCGAAGACGTCTTCGACTCTGCCGGCCACGACACCCTGGGACGCAACGAAGGCAAGCCCACCGCGCCGATGTACACCATTCCGTTCATGGCCTGGGCCTCGCCGAAATGGCGCGAAACCCATGACTGGAACTTTGCTTCCGACCTCAGCCGGCCCTACATCAGCTCCCAGCTGGTGCATACCTGGGCCGAACTGGCCGGCCTGAGCTTCGATCAGCTGGACCCTAGCCGCAGCCTGATCAGCGACAGCTTCAAGCCTCGCCCCCTGCTGATTGGCGACCCCTACTCGCGCCAGAGCAAGCCGCTGATCGACTTCAGCCTGATGAAGCCCAAGCCGCCGACCGACGCCGCCGTGGTGCAGCAGTAAGAATCCACACCGGGGGCCGCAACGGCCCCCATCCGCGCCAATACGCAACAGCCCTTCCCCCTTCCGCCTGCCCCCGTAGAAGCCTGCTGGTCGACGAAAGCGCCAGCACCCGCCCTGATCAATGCCTCTGTCGGCACAGCGGCTCATAGCGGCCTGCACTTGGCAACGGACACATGTTGTCAAGAATGCAATTGTGCATTCAGGCTGACGTTAACCCTCACTTAATACACTTCGCTGAAACTTGCCCCATCACTTCTTGTACAGGGACGAAACAAGTGACCGAACACTCTTAAGTAGGAAACGCAGTATGAAACTTTCAACTTTGGTATTTAGCGGTTTGATCCTAGCCACTTCCAGTGCAGCCTTTGCCGAAGGCGGAGCCGAGCATATGCAACGCTTCTACGAGAACTTCCGGGTCAATCAGCAACAGATTCACGGCGATAAGAACCAGAACCTCGCCAAGACCGAGCAAGACAAGGCCGGTACTCACTATTCCGCGCCGGACGCCAAGAAACAACAGCCCGACGCTTGATCCATGTTCAACGCAATACCCACTCTGGACATTGTGCTCCTGTGACAGAGATGGACGTTTTGGCGCCCTGTTGGGCGCCTTTTTTATATCCGCTTAAAACAACTTTCTGTCACCACAATGACCCCTGCATTACAACTCTGTCATTTGCCACTGCGCGCGTGCCGATTGAATTAGGATGCCTGCGTCCGATCACACGCCATTCATCGACTCAGCGGCTAATCATCTGAATTAATTGATTATTTCTGTTGACCCTGTAGCTACTACAGGCTTCATCCTCCCCCTCATTCGATACTTCCCAAGCACTTTGAAGAGAATCCGGCAATGCGCATCCTGGTGGTTGAAGACGAACCCAAAACAGCGGACTACTTGCACCAAGGCCTGAGTGAAAGTGGTTATGTGGTCGATCGCGCCAACAATGGCGTGGACGGTTTGCACCTGATTCAACAGCAGCCTTACGAGTTGGTCATCCTGGATATAAACCTGCCGGGCAAAGATGGCTGGCAAGTGTTGCAAGATATGCGCGGACAATCTCAGGCACGGGTCATGATGTTGACCGCTCGCGGTCGTCTGGAAGACAAGGTCAAGGGACTGGACATGGGCGCCGATGATTATCTGGTCAAACCCTTTCAGTTTCCCGAGTTGTTGGCACGGGTGCGCACCCTGATACGGCGCGCTGAACCTGCAGCCCCTTCGCAAGTATTGCAAGTGGCCGATCTGCAACTTGATCCGCGACGTCATCGGGCTTATCGCGGCGATCGGCGTATTGACCTGACCACCAAGGAATTCACCCTGCTACATGTATTGATGCGTCATTCGGGAGAAGTACTGACCCGCACGCAAATCATTTCCCTGGTCTGGGACATGAACTTCGACTGCGACACCAACGTGGTGGAAGTGTCCATCAGCCGCCTGCGGGCCAAGATCGACGAAGCCCACGAGGTGCGGTTGATCCACACCCTGCGCGGTGTCGGTTATGTCCTGGAAGTGCGCCCATGAAAACCTCGCCCGCCCCCGCCAGCAATAGCAGCCTGTCCATGCGCCTGGGGCTGACCGTCAGCCTGATGGGGGCGGCGCTGGTGCTGCTGCTGGCGAGCCTGGCCTACCTGGCCCTGAGCCACGAGCTGGACAACCTGGCGCGCAAGGGTCTGGACAGCAAGCTGGAACAGATCCGCCACAGCCTGACCAGCGACCTCAAGAGCAGCGACCTGGCCGCCCGCCCCCACTCCCTGCTGGACCTGGTGCTGGGCCACGACAACCTGCAATTGAGCATCCTGGGCAGCGACCCGCTGGCCGAGCCCCTGCTCAATGTCGGCGGCGATCTGCAGCAATCGCTGCCCGAGGCCCTGAAGAAGGTGCCCGACAGCGGTTACTTCGACTGGCGCGACCACCGCGGCACCCAGTTGCTCGGCGCCGCCCGAGCGATGAGCCTGCGCAACGGCGAACAGGTGCGGGTGATCCTGAGCCTGGACCGCAGCAACGATCAGGCCCTGCTCAGCGCCTATCTGCGCTCCACGGTGATTGCCCTGCCGCTGTTGCTGCTGCTGATCGGCATCGGCGCCTGGCGCCTGGTGCAGCGCGGCCTGCTGCCCCTGCAGCAGTTCACCCGGGTGGCCGCCAAGGTCACCACCCAGGACCTGACCCATCGCTTGAACCTGGAGCGGTTGCCCCGGGAGCTGGCGGAACTGGGCCAGGGCTTCAACGTCATGCTGCACCGCCTGGATGGCGGGGTGCAGCGCCTGTCGCAGTTCTCCGACGACCTGGCCCATGAACTGCGCTCGCCCATCAGCAACCTGATGGGCAAGGCCCAGGTGACCCTGTCCCGGGAACGCCCGCCGGAGGAATACAAGGCCGTGCTGGAATCGAGCATCGAGGAACTGGAGCGGGTCACCCGGATCGTCGCCGACATGCTGTTCCTGGCCCAGGTCAGCCAGCCGGCCTCCCAGGCCCGCTTCACCCGGGTATCCCTGGCCGAGGAGGCACGCCGGGTCATGGACCTGTTCGCCCTCAGTGCCGAGGACAAGCAGCTGGCACTTGAGTTAAGCGGCGACGCCTGGGTGCAGGGCGATCGCCTGATGATCCAGCGGGCGATTTCCAACCTGCTGTCCAATGCCATTCGCCATTGCCCGGAACAGGGACGGATCACCCTGCGGATCGAACGCCAACTGCAGGACGTCAGCCTGGCCGTGGGCAACCCGGGAGCGGGCATCGCCGCCTGCCACCTGCCCCATCTGTTCGAGCGCTTCTACCGGGTCGACAGCAGCCGCACCCGGGCCGAAGGCGGGACCGGACTGGGCCTGGCGATCGTTCGCTCAATCATGAACCTGCATCAAGGACGCACCGAGGTCGCCAGCGATCCACAGCACCTCACCGAGTTCCGCCTGGTGTTCCCCAAGCCCGATCCGGCCTTGCACGATGCCTAGAGCAGCCAGCCGCCCAGCGCCGCCCCCAGCAGCACCAGGGCCCAGGGCGGTACCCGGCCGCTGCGCAGCATCACCAGGGCCAGCAGCACCGCCAGCAGTTCTGTGGGCCCGGTCACGCTGCTGGTCCCCAGCGGCTGGTACAGCGCGGCCGCCAGTACCCCCACCACCGCGGCATTGACCCCGGCCAGCGCCGCCTGGATGCGCCGACGTTGGCGCAAGGTCTGCCAGAAAGGCAGCACGCCGATCACCAGCAAAAAGCCCGGCAAGAAGATCGCCAACAGACAGATCAGGGACCCGGGCCAACCGTCGATGGCCGCCCCGATGAACGCCGCGACACTGAACAACGGCCCCGGCACCGCCTGGGCGCTGGCATAGCCGGTCATGAACAGGGGATCGCTGATCCAGCCGGACTCCACGACCTGACTCTGCAACAGCGGCAACACCACATGCCCGCCGCCAAAGACCAGGGCGCCGATGCGATAGAAAGCGTCGAACAGGCGCAGCCAGGTGTGTGGCCACAGCGCCGACAGCCAGGGCAGCACCAGCAATAGCAAGGCAGCCACCGCCAGTAGCAGCGCACCCAGGCGCCGACTGCCCCAGGGGGCGAGCGCATCGACCTCGGTCCGGGCGGCCGGGGTGATCAGCACCCCCCCCACCAGCGCCGCCAGCAGCATCACCAGCAACTGTCCGCTCAGGCCCGGCCAGCGCAGCACCAGCCACGCGGCGAGCAGGGCAATGGCGATACGCAAGGCACCACGACACAGGCTGCGGGCCATTCCCCACAGCGCCAGGGCGACCACGGCGACCGCCACAATCTGCAAGCCCTTGAGCACCCCGGGAGGCACCCCACTGCCGATTCCCAGCGCCAGCAAGGCCAGGGCCAGCGCCGACGGCAAGGTGAAACCGAGCCAGGCGCACAAGGCACCGGGCAGGCCCGCCCGTGACACCCCCAGGACAATGCCGACCTTGCTGCTGGCCGGTCCCGGAAGAAACTGGCACAGGGCGACCAGCTCGGCGTAGGCCGCCTCCCCCAGCCAGCGGCGGCGCTGGACGAACTCCTGACGGAAATACCCCAGGTGCGCCACCGGCCCACCGAACGACGTCAGCCCCAGGCGCAGGAACATCAGGAAAATCTGCCAGGGACTTTCCCTGGACGCGCAAGGCTCGGACGCCGGGCTGACAGCGGACATTACAAGGCTTTACTCCAGAACAGCATGCGGCCATGGGCCGGATCGAGCTTGGCGTCGGCGAAACCGCAGGCCTGGTAGGCCGCCTGAGCCCGGGCATTGCCCTCCAGCACCTCCAGGGTGATCTTGCAGCAGCCCCGTTGCCGGGCGATGTCCTCGACCTTCTGCAGCATCCGCCGGCTCAGGCCCTGACCGCGAAAGCCGTCGAGCACCAGCACATCGTGGACATTCACCAGGGGCCGACAGGCAAAGGTGGAAAAACCCTCGAAGCAGTTCACCAGCCCCACCGGCTGGCCCCCGGCAAAGGCCAGCACACTGAACGCCTGAGGCCGCTTGGCCAGTTCCGCCGGCAGTTGCCGGAGCAGGTCCTGCTCCAGGGGCCGACCACCCCCCATGGGGTCCTCGGCATAGTGGTTGAGCAGTACCCCTATGGCTTCGGCATGCACCGGATTGCTGTAGCTAGCTTGCAGCACCACGACATCGGCAACGTCCATGTTCATCCTCGATCAACGCATTGGAAGAGAGCGCTCAGGGCTCGGGCAGCCTGGATTGTAGGCCGGTGGATTTGACCAAACGAAGATATTCCCGCCACTTGCCAGAGAAAAATCCTAGGCAATGGAAACGACTCGCATCAGCGGCAAGCACTTCCCAGTCAAGCACCCGGCTGCCGGGCAAAACGCTGCAACTGCATCTCCCGCAGGCGGCTGAGGGTGCGACGGAAGGCAAACTCCAGGTAGCCCTCGGTGTACAGCTGCTCCATCGGCACCCGGGCCTCCAGGTACAGCGGCACTCCACGGTCGTAGCATTCGTCCACCAGGGCGATGAAGCGCCGCACGCTGTCGTCGTGGATCGACAGTTGCGGCAGTTCCCGATCGCCTGCCACCACCCGCTGGGCCCCATCCTCGGTGCCCCGGGCAATGCGCCCCGGACGTTGCCGGGCACTGAGATTGGGCACCTCGCTGAGGAGGATCGCCCGGTAGCGGTCGCACAGGGCCATGAAATCCATGGCCGAGAACGGCTGCTCGCAAAGGTCGGCAAAGCGGCACCAGATCACCGTCGTCGCCGCCTTGACCACCGATACCGTTCGATAGCCGATCAGCAGCGGCTCGCTGGACACCGCCTGCCCCGCACTCAACTCGCGAAACAGCGGTTCCAGGGCACTGGGCTGGCCCTCGACGCTCAGCCAATAGCGCTGCGTGGCGGCGCCGGGGTGCAGGCGGTGGTCCTGCTCGCCGTCCACCGCCAGCACCTGCAGGTGCTGGCGGATGGCGTCGATGGCCGGCAGGAAGCGCTCGCGATTGAAGCCATCGGCATACAACTGTTCGGGGGGCTGGTTGGAGGTGCAGACCATCACCACCCCCTGTTCGAACATCACCTGGAACAGGCGCCCGAGAATGATCGCATCGCCGATGTCGTTGACGAACAGCTCATCGAAACACAGCACCCGCACCTCTTCTGCAAGCTCCCGGGCCAGGGCCTGCAAGGGATCGGCGGTGCCGGTGAGCTGGAACGAGCGCTGGTGCACCCAGCCCATGAAGTGATGAAAATGCTGACGCCGGGCCGGCACCCTGAGGCTCTGGTAGAACTGATCCATGAGCCAGGTCTTGCCGCGCCCGACCGCGCCCCACAGGTAGACCCCCTGCACCGGCTTGCGCCCCTGATGCAGCGCCTCATGACATTGCTGCAAGGCTTGCACCGCACGCGCCTGGGCGGGATCGGCGACAAAGCCGTCCTGCTCCAGGGCATGCCGGTAAGCGCTCATGGGGGAATCGAATGGCATGGGCCGCTGGCCTCCTGGCAAAGAGCCGCAGTATGCCATCACCCGCCGCTCCGGGCCTGATCCGTGGCCGCCGCCAAACCCGCGAGCGGCGCCAGGGAGCGCCAGGGCCTGGGCCGCGCCCAGGCCCTTTGCGCCCCTGCCGGCCGTTGGCGGCCTGCGGCCGCGGCTGCATCAGCGCGAGATGTCCAGGCGCTCGATGCGGCCCTGGTCGTCCAGGCGGAAGGTGTGGCGCAACGCCTGGGGGCTGCCGGGGAAATCGCCGCACACCCGGCTGTCGAGCAAGATCTTTCCGGTACGCTGCTGAACCCCGAGGACTTCCAGGCGACGCGCGCCTGCGCCCATCCAGCGGGCAATCTGCTGGGGCCCCACGCAGTGCTCACGCTCATCGAAAATCTGCGCCCGGGCGGCGAAGATCGACGCCACCAGCGTGCTGTCGCCGCTGTTGACCGCCGCGACATAAGCGACGATGGCCGGGGCCAGGGAAGGGTCTGTGGCCGACATGACAAAAGCTCCTTGCTGTTGAATGAGGACGCCATGCTAAAGCCCCCTTGCGTCATTTCCTGTCAGCAGTGAATCGGCCCTGCTCATCGCTCTGCAGGCGTTTGCGCCAGGCTCGCAGCCAGTCGCTGCGCCGCCCCGGATACAGCTCGCCCTGCTCCTGGGCGACGGCGATGCGGTCGGTGCGAAAGGTCCGGTAATCGCCCCGCAGCTCGCACCAGGCCACGATCACCCGGGCCTCGTTGAGAAAACCCAGGGCCAGCGGCCAGATCAGCCGCTGGCTGGGGGTGCGGTTGACGTCGGCATAGTCGATCAACAGCTTGGCCTGATGACGGATCGCCTGGCGGAACACGTTCAGCGACACCGGATTGTCCGGAAAGCCCCAGCCCGCCGGGCCCGGCAGCAGGGTCGGGTTGCGCAAGGCATCCTGGGCCGCCGGGGCCAGCACCGCGGCGATCTTGGCCATGGCGTCGGCGGCGACCTTGCTCAGCACCTCGTCGCCACGCTGATCGACGTAACGCAGGCCCAACACCACGGCCTCGGTTTCATCGGCATTGAGCATCAACGGCGGCAGGAACAGCCCGCTGCGCAGCACATAGCCGATGCCGGCCTCGCCGTAGATCGGCGCGCCGAGGGAGGTCAGCTCGGCAATGTCGCGGTACAGGGTGCGCTCGGACACCTCCAGCTCCGCCGCCAGGGTAGCGGCGGTAACGGGACGGCTCTTGCCTCGCAGCATCTGCAACAGGGTGAGTAAACGGCTGGCTCGCGACACCTTGGACGGACTCCGGAAAAAACACCGGCGCAGATTACCAAAGCCTCCTGACAGTTTCTGTCAGGAGGCTGAGTGCTGGCGGGGGATTGTGTTGCCGCTGCCGCAGGCTGCGAACGGCCCCGGGGACGCAGGATCCCGGCCGCCCTCCAAGGGCCGGCCGGGGATCGCCAAACAAGGCCCCGCGGGACTAGGCGCTGCCTCGCCGGGGGCCGGCAGCGGCGACCGCAGCAGCGTCAGTAGGCCATGGTCCAGGTCAGGGTGTAGGTGCGGCCACGGCCCTGGTAGTCATAGAGGTAGTCCGGGCCGTAGGTCGGCGAATAGAACAGCTTGGCGCGCTGGCCCCAGACCGTGCTGTATTGCTTGTCCAGAAGGTTCTGGATGCCGCCGCTGAAGGTGCCGAAGGCTGTGTCGTGGCTGCCCAGCAGGTCGAAGGTGGTGTAGCCGTCGATGGTGTTGGGCGCATCGACGCTGTGGGTGGCGTCGATCTGCCTAACCGCGTCGTCCTTGAGGCTGAAGGCGTGGTTGCCCTGCAGGCGCACACTGCTGCTGTCGTCCTTCCAGCCGACGAAGGCGGTCAACTTGGACAGGGATGCATAACGGGCGTCGCGCTTCTTCCAGCCGCCGTTCTTGCCCTCCTCCTCGGAACGCACCGCGTGCAGGGTGCCTCCCAGCTCCCAGCCGTTCTGCAAATGCCGGGTCAGGGCGCTCTCGAAACCGTAGTCGCGGCTCTTCTGATCCTTGACGTCGATGGTCAGGGTGGCCTGGTCGGTGGTGATCACCTTGTCCGACCAGATGTAGTACAGCGCCGCCTGGGCGTCCCAGTCGCTATCAGAAAAACGCCAGCCGGTTTCCACCTGGCGGCTCTTGATCCCGGCCAGCGGGTTGTCGTCGACGCTCAGCCCCGGCTTGCCGTAGAACTTGGCCGGGTCCGGCAGATCGAAGCCCTCGCCGTAGTTGACCCACAGCTGATGGCCGTTCTTGAAGTCGTAGATGCTGCCCAGGTTGTAGAGGTTGACCGCATAGTCGTTGCTACCCCCAGGCACGTTCTTGAACTGGTCGACATCCACGTCCATTTGCTGGCGCCGGTAGCCGCCGGACACCGTCAGGTTGTCGGTGGCGTGCCAGTCCAACTGGGCGTAGCCGGACAGGCCGTCGACCCGGTAGCTGGGATAGCGCGGCGCCTTGCTCTGGGTCACCAGGTCGAGGCCGCCGCTGCCCGAGGACAGGCCCTGGTCGAAGATGCTCTGTTCGGCGTTGAAACGCTCCCGGTCCAGGTCCACGCCGTAGGTCAGCTTGAACGCTTCGAACTCCTTGGCGAACAACGCCTTGAGGCTGGTGACCTCGAAGTTCTGCTGCGAAGCGGCGAAATACACGCCCTTGGAACCTGCGGGGCTGCCGCTGTTGTAGTAGGGAAACGGGAAGAAGTTGTCGTCTTCCTTGCGGTACGAGGCCTGCAGGTAGAAGTCCTGGCCCAGCACGTCGCTGTGGTGGTAGTTGGCGTTGAGCAGCAGGCGCTTGGTGCGCGGTTCCAGGTCCGTGGAGTAGCCGCTGCGCAGCTCGGCGTCCTCCAGGTTGGACGGCGCCTTGTACCTGAGGTTGGGGAAGTAGATCCCGGTGCTGCCGTGGTTGCCCGAGTCGTAGTACTGGGCCAGCAGGTCCAGGCTCTGCTCCTCGTTGAACTGCAGGGCCAGGCTGCCCATCAAGTCCAGGGTGCGGTTGTACTGCAGGTCGGTCTGGGTGTTGTCGATGAAGATCTGCTGGCCGGCGCCGTCATAGAACGCCCGGTTCTGCTCCCCCGCCACCGCCAGCCGGCCGCTGATGGCGTCGTTGCCGCCACTCACCGACTGAGCGATGCGGGTGGTCAGGTCGTCGCTGTTGTTGAAGCCGCTGCTGGCGCCCAGTTGCGTCTCGAAACGCGCCGGGCCCGGCTCGCCTTTCTTGGTGACGATGTTGATGATGCCGCCGGTGGCGCCGCCGCCGTAGATGGCGCTGGCCCCGGACAGCACTTCAACCCGCTCGACGTTGAACGGCGAAATGCTGTCGAACTGCCGGGACAGGCCCCGGGAGCTGTTCTGGCTGACCCCGTCGATCATCACCAGGACGTTGCGCCCACGCATGTTCTGGCCATAGTTGGTGCGCCCTTCCGGCGCCAGATCGAGGCCCGGCACCAGCTTGCCGATGGCTTCCTTGAGGCTGACCCCAGTGCTCAACTGCTCGCGCAGCTGGCTCTGCTCCACCACCCACACCGTGCCGGGGATCTCGCTGATCGCGGCGCTGGTGCGCGAGGCCACGCTGACCTGGGTCGGCTTGAGGTCCAGGCTTGCAGCCGGAGCCGCCGCGCGGCGCAGGATCACGGTGCGGCCATCGCTGAACGACCAGCTCATGCCGCTGCCGGCCAGCAGGCTGTGCAGGGCCTGGGCCAGGGTCAGTTCTCCGTTGAGCGCGGTGGATTGCAGGCCCGCGACATCGCTGGTGGTGTACAGCAGGCGCACATCGGCCTGGTCGGCGAAGCGGGTCAGCGCCTGATCCAGTGGCTGGGCCGGCAGGTTCAGCGAAACCCGACGCGCCTCGGCAGCGCTGGCCTGGGTAAGTGTGGCGGCCTCGTCGGCCAGCGCCAGAACCGGGCTCAAGGCTCCGGCGAACAGCGCCTGAGCCAGTAATGTGCGGCGCATGATGTGTTGACCGCGCCCCAGTGTCGACAGCTTGAACATAGCTTTCACGTGTTCCTTCCCAGCCGGTTGAAATGTCGTCAATGAGAATGATTTTCTTCTCAGTCTCACTACGACGATTTCCCGCAGCGGAACTTGCAGTGCACCGGGCAAAAAAATTTGCCTCAGTGCAACAGCGCCAGCCAGGGCAGGTAGGTGACGTGCAGCGGATAGCGCTGCTGCAAGGCGTTGAGCGAGCCGCGCGGGTCGTTCAGGTCGAACACCCCGCTGATCGGCAGGGCCGCCAATGGGCCATCGGAAATCAGGATGCGCCCATGCTGGTAGCGCTCCAGTTCAGCGATCACCTCCCCCAGCGGCCGACCGTTGAAGATCAGCTTGCCGCGCTGCCAGGCGGTCAGGCTGGCAGCATCCACGCGCTGCTGGGCCAGCAGCGGCTGGCCGGCCCGGTATTGCAGGCGCTGGTCGGCCTGGAGCAGCACCGGCGCGTGGTCGCCGCTGAACTGCACCTGGCCCTCGCGCACCACCACCGTCAGTTGCTCGCCCTCGCGGCGCACGCTGAAGGCACCGGCAGCGCCTTGCAGTTGCTGAGCCTGGGCCTGGACCACGAACGGTCGCTGCGGGTCGGCCAGCGGTTCGAACAGCGCCTCGCCCGCGCGCAGGATCACCCGGCGCTCGTCCAGCGAATAGGCCACCGACAACGCACTGCCACTGTTGAGGGTGACCCGGGAGCCATCCGCCAGGGTGATGCGCTGTTGCTGGCCGACCCCGGTGTGGTAGTCCGAGCTCAAGGCCGGCCACTGCTGCCAGCCGATGCCAGCACCCACTGCCAGCAGCAGCGAAGCCGCCAGGGCCGGCCAGAAGCGCCGCGGCCGGCGCGCCACCGGCGCCTGATGCTGCTGCGCGGCCTCGGTGTGCCCCAGATCGCCCCACAACTGCTGGGCCTCGGCGGCAGCCGCGGCGTGCGCCGGGCTGCGCTGGCGCCACTGCTGGAACGCCAGACGCTGGGCTGGCGTGGCGTGGCCGGAATGCAGCAGCACCAGCCAGTCGATGGCGGCGTCTTCAAGGTTTTCGGGGTGGTCGGTCATGGCGTCGGCAGCCGCTGGCAGGGAATTATTCATGGTGGACCTTCAGCCAATCGCGGCAATGGCGCAGGGCCTGGCCGATGTATTTTGCCACCATGCTTTCGGAAACACCCAGGCGCACGGCGATCTGCGCCTGGGTCAGGCCTTCCAGACGATTGAGCAGCAAGGCCTGGCGGGCGTTGTCCGAGAGCTGCGCCAGGGCCTGGTCGAGCAGCGCCAGGCGCTCCTTGGCCAGCAGCACCGCTTCCGGCGCCGGGGCCGGGTCCACCGCGTCATTGTGTGGCTCGCCGTCGCTGAGGTTGGCCGCCAGGCGCTGCTCGCGGCGCAGGGTGTCGATGGCCAGGTTGCCGGCCACGCGGAAGATGAAGCGGCGATCGTCGTGCACCTCCAGCGTCTGCTGGTCGACCTTGAGCAGCTTGAGGTAGGTTTCCTGGGCCACGTCCGCCGCCCGCTGGCGATCGCTCATGCGCCGGGTGAGAAACTTCAGCAGGTCGTTGTAATGCTCTTGAAAGCTGCGCAGCAGGCTGGGGGTGGGCAGCATCGGAAGGCGGTCCGCGGATCGGGGAGGCGGATTATTCCACAAAGGCAAATGAGAAACAGTATCTTTCGCATCCCTGGCAAATTGCCTTTATCCACCGGCCTGCCCTTCTGACAGCGGCGCCTTTCTGGCATCCTGCGCCTCCTTTTTTCTGACCGGGTGCGCAAGTCTTGTCCATGCCATGGCTGTGCGGCCCAAGTCCCGTCCACTTTCCGACGTGTGTTCCCGTTGTTTGCACACGCCACTGGCAGGCCTTTTCCCATGACCGCACCTGATCGTTCCCCGCCCCGCTACACGTCCGACCTGATCTACGGCCTCGACGACCGTCCGCACTTCAGCGCGGCGATCTTCGCCGCCCTGCAGCATGTGCTGGCCAGCTTTGTCGGCATCATCAGCCCGACCCTGATCTTCGGCGGCGTGCTGGGCCTGGAGAGCGAGCTGCCCTACCTGATCAGCATGGCGCTGTTCGTCTCGGGCCTGGGCACCTTCGTCCAGGCCCGGCGTCTGGGGCCGATCGGTTCCGGCCTGCTGTGCGTGCAGGGCACAAGCTTTTCCTTTATCAGCGTGCTGCTCAGCGCCGGCTTCATGGTCAAGGGCCGGGGCGGCAGCACCGACGACATCCTCTCCACCATCTTCGGCATCTGTTTTGTCGCGGCCTTTATCGAAATGTTCCTGAGCCAGTTCATCGGCAAGCTGCGCAAGCTGATCACCCCGGTGGTGACCGGCACCATCATCACCCTGATGGGCCTGTCGCTGATCAAGGTGGCGGTCACCGACATGGCCGGCGGCTACGGCGCCAGCGACCTGGGCGCGGCGAGCAACCTGGGGCTGGCGGCGCTGGTGCTGCTGACCATCGTGATACTCAACCGTTTCAACCATCCGATGCTGCGCCTGGGCTCGATCGTCATCGGCCTGACCCTGGGCTTCGTGGTGGCCTGGATGCTTGGCCGGGTGGACCTGGCGGCTCTGCCCGAGGTGCCGCTGGTGAGCGTGCCGGTGCCGTTCAAGTACGGCTTTTCCTTCGACCTGATTGCCTTTATCCCGCTGGCGGTGATCTTCCTGATTTCGCCCCTGGAGGCGGCCGGCGACCTGACCGCCAACTCGATGATTTCCCAGCAGCCGGTCAAGGGCCCGCTGTACATCAAGCGCATCAAGTCCGGACTGCTGGCGGACGGTTTCAACTCGGCGGTGGCGGCGGTGTTCAACAGCCTGCCGATGGTGACCTTTGCCCAGAACAACGGGGTGATCCAACTGACCGGCGTGGCCAGCCGCTACGTGGCCTACTTCATTGCCGGGCTGCTGGTGCTGCTGGGCCTGTTCCCGGTGATCGGCGCGGTGCTGCAACTGATGCCCAAGCCGGTGCTGGGCGGCGCCACCCTGATCATGTTCGGCACCGTGGCGGTGGCCGGGATCAAGATTCTCGCCGAGGCCGGGCTGCACCGGCGCAACGTGCTGATCGTGGCCATTTCCCTGGGCATGGGCCTGGGGGTGGCGGCGGTGCCGGAGGTGCTGCGCGAGCTGCCCAAGGCCCTGCACAACATCTTCGAGTCGCCGATCACCGTGGGCGCTTTCTGCGCGATCTTGCTCAACCTCTTCCTGCCGGAAGAATTCCTCGAACTGGAAGAGGATGAGTTCGACCCGGAAGCGGCGACCCTCAAGGTCATGCAAGACCCGGACATGAGCGCTAAAGCGAACTCCTGAGGCTGGCGGGCGTCTATGCTGCGTGCGCGGGTGTCGGGCTCTCGGCTTTGGATGTTGCAAGGCCCTGGGGGCCTTGTCGCAGCCTCGCAGGCTCGGCAGCGGCTACAAGGTGTCGGTCCGTCATTCATTTCCATTGTTGACAGGTATTGCATGCGTAGATTGATCGCCTTGACCCTGGTACTGCTCAGCCTCGGCGCCTGCGCGCTGTTGCCCAACCGCGATCCGCTGGCGATCAACGTGGTGGGCATCGAGCCGCTGCCGAGCCAGGACCTGGAAATGCGCTTTGCGGTGAAACTGCGCCTGCAGAACCCCAACGAAAGCCCCATCGACTACAACGGCGTGGCCCTGGACCTGGAGGTCAACGGCCGCCCGCTGGCCTCCGGGGTCAGCGACCAGCAGGGGCACATCGGCCGCTACTCGGAAGACATCCTGGTGATTCCGGTCAGCGTCTCGGCCTTTGCGGTGCTGCGCCAGACCCTGGGCCTGAGCCAGACCCAGAGCCTGGACAACCTGCCCTACGTGCTGCGTGGCAAACTGGCCGGCGGGCTGTTCGGCACCCAGCGCTTCATCGATCGCGGGCAGATCAGCCTGAACAACCCCGGCGCCTGGTAAGCCCTGGGCTCTGTACCAAAGGTTTTGCGACGAAGGTCAGGCAAGGCGAAAACGCTCTAGGAACGACCGGGGTCGCGTTCGACTTTACGGGTTGTCAATGAGCATTCCGATCAGACTCGCGCACAAGACCGTTTTCAACGCAGCATCACCGAGTATCAAGGCTGTTCGTACAAAGCCTAGAACACTGACCAGCCTATGCGCTGGCTGAGCAGTTCCAGGGCCGCCATGCCCACCAGCGAGTTGCCGGCGGTGTTGAGTTCCGGCGACCACACGCACACCGTGAACTGCCCCGGCACCACGGCGACAATCCCCCCACCGACCCCGCTCTTGCCCGGCAAGCCAACCCGATAGGCGAAGTTGCCGGCCTCGTCGTACAGGCCGCTGGTGGCCATGATCGAGTTGACCTGCTGGGTCTGGCGCCGAGTGAGAATCTGCTCGCCGCTGTGCTTGCAGAAGCCGTCGTTGGCCAGAAAGCAGAACGCCCGGGCCAGATCGACGCAGCTCATGCGCAGCGCACAATGGCTGAAATAGTTGCGCAGCACCGCCTCGACATCGTTATGGAAGTTGCCGAAGGACTGCATCAGGTAGGCCATGGCCGCGTTGCGCGCCCGGTGCTGATATTCCGACTCCGCCACCCGGCCATCCACCAGCACCTGATGGTTGCCCGACAGGCGTCGGACGAAATCGCGCATGGACAAGGCCGGAGCGGCGAAACGCGACTGATTGATGTCGCAGATCACCAGGGCGCCGGCATTGATGAAGGGATTGCGCGGGCGGCCGCGCTCGAACTCCAGTTGCACCAGGGAGTTGAAGGGTTGCCCCGAAGGCTCGTGGCCCAGGCGTTCCCAGATCGCTTCGCCGGAATGGCCGATGGCCTGCACCAGGCTGAAGACCTTGGAAATGCTTTGCACCGAGAATGGCGTGTCGGCGTCACCGGCGCTGAATACCTGGCCATCGTTGCCATATACGGCAATCCCCAGCTGGTTGGCCGGCACGTCGGCCAGGGCCGGTATGTAGTTGGCGACCCGGCCTTGGCCGATCAGGGGGCGGACTTCATCGAGAATCTGGTTCAACAGGGCTTGCATGTTCAGGCTCATCATCACGGGCCCCGGTACGGCTGCGGGGCTATGGCTGCTAGACGCACGCCAGGCCCTGCGCAGCACACCCGAGTGCACATCCGCCGGCACTTTTGCCGGCGCTGGCAGGTCTGCGAAAGCACGCCCAGGCCCTGTACCGGTCTCCAGGCCCCCTTCGCCGGCAGGGCCCACGCCATCGCGCAGGTGCCGAGAGGCCAGCAACAGCGCGGCAGGCCCGGCACACGAAATCGAAATGCAATTGAGATTCGATCATTTCCAGCAATCACAAAAACACGCTGTCGATGACCCGCATCAGCTTGAATTAAGGTTCAGGCGCTAGAATGGCCTCCGGTTACGCGCGAACAAAGCTGTCATATCCCGCTATACCCCAGCGCCACACCACCCCATGCATCGCGCCTTATGGCCTTGCCCCCCTTGCAACGGGACCTTTGCGGCAGTCGATGTTCATGCCATGACGGCATTTCCTGAGCGGAGTCATGCACCCTTGAAAACCTGGCACACGATAATCGGCGTTCTGCTGATCACCACGTTCACCCTCCTGCTGGAGATCCCTTCCACCACCTGGCTGACCTCCGCCACCCTGAGCATGGTCCTGGGCAGCACCGCCCTGGCCTACATGGCCCTGTCCTGCCTGCTGGCCGCCCGCTGGGGCGTTGTCGAGCGCCTGTTCGGCGGCCTTGACCGGGTCTACGAGGTGCATAAATGGCTGGGGATCTGGGCCCTGGCGTTCGCCAGCTATCACCTGGTGTTCAAGGCCAACCTGGACGAATGGAACAGCGTGCCGATCCTCGAACTGTCCAAGTACTGGACGCGTCTGGTGCGCCAGTTGAGCTACGTGGCCCTGGGCCTGATCGTGCTCCTGGCACTGAACCGCAACATTCCCTACAACCAGTGGCGCTGGTGGCACAAGCTGTCCGGGCCGCTGTTCCTGATCGTCATCCTGCACGGCTTGAGCTTCAAGTCGCCGATCACCCTGGACTCGCCATCGGGCCTGTGGCTTGGCGCGCTGTGCATCCTCGGGGTGCTGGGCGCCCTGTACAAACTGCTGCTCTACCCCTTGGTGGCCAAGGCCGGCGAGTATCAGGTGAGCGCGGTCAGGGTGGAGAAGAACTCCCTGCACCTGGAACTGCGCCCCCTGGGCCGCGGCTTTCCCTTCAAGGCCGGGCAGTTCGCGTTTCTGTCGATGCAGGAAAAGGGCCTGCGCGAGCCGCACCCCTTCACCATCGCCAGTGCCCAGGCCGAGGACGGGCGCATCGAGTTCGTCATCCGCGCCCTGGGCGACTACACCCAACGGCTGCGCAAGCAGGTCAAGGTCGGCATGCGTGCTGATCTCTACGCGCCTTATGGCCGCTTCAAGCGGCCCGAGGCGGCGGCCCGGGAGATCTGGATCGGCGGCGGAGTGGGCATCTCGCCGTTCATTTCCTGGCTGCAGGACGCGGCCGCCGGGGAGTTCGACAAGGCCACCCTGGTGTATTGCTACAACCCGTCCCGGGCCTTTCCCAGCGTCGACACCCTGCAGGGCATGGCCCAGGCTCGCGGCGTGGACTTCGTCGCCAACAGCGGCGGCACCGAGTTCCTGGCGCAAACCCTGCAACGCAGCGCGGCGCAAACCGATCCGCAGCAGATCCGCATCAGTTTCTGCGGCCCCAAGGGTCTGCTGGCCCAGGTCCGCGAGCTGATGCACCAGTACCGGATTCCCGAAGCCAACCTGCACTACGAGTTCTTCGAGTTCCGCTGATCAGCTCCGCAAGCGACGCGGGTGGCGCGGCTCATGCAACGCCACCTTCACCACCAGGGCCGCCACCAGGGTGATGACCATCAGCACCTGCAACAGCTGGCTGAAGGCCTGGGCATAGCCCTGCAGCAACGCCTCCCGGGACCCGCTCGGCAAAGCCCCGGCACTGGCCGCCAGATCCCCCCCGGCCAGTTGCCGGGCCGCCAGCACCAGGGACTCGCCCGTGGCCCCCTGGGCGCCCAGGGTCTGTTGCAGCAGTGCCGCCAGCAAGGCCACCACCAGGGCCAGGGCAATGCCCTCGCCCGCCACCCGGGTGGTGCTGAAGATGCCACTGGCCATGCCGGCCCGCTCCTTGGGCACCACGCTCACCGACAGACCGTCCATCAAGCCCCAGGGCAGGCCGCTGCCCAGGCCGATCACCAGCAATGGCCAGACCCGTTCGCTGCTGCCCTGCCCCGGCGCCAGGCGACTGAGCCACCAGAGTCCGCCGGCGGCCACCACCAGCCCCAGGCTCGACAGATTGCCGGCGCTGAACCAGCGGTTGAGCCAGCCCGCAGCCAACGGCACCACCAGCATCGGCGCGGACAGGGCCAGCATCAGCAGCCCGGCGTCGATCTCGCTGTAGCCTTCGACGCCGATAAAGCGGATCGGTAGCAGGATCAGCAGCACCACGTAGCAATAGCAGGTAGCAATAGGCAGCACCTGCACCCCGACAAAGCGCGGGTAGCGAAACAGCGACAGGTCGAGCATCGGCCGTGCCGCCCGCCGCTCCACGACGACGAACAGCCCCAGCGCCAGCAGCGCTCCCAGCAGCAGCGCCAGAACCCAGGGGCTGCCCCAGCCGCTTTGCGGCGCCTGCAGAATGCCCCAGGTCAGCAGCACCAGGGCCAGGGTGAAGCTCAAGGTCCCGGGCCAGTCCACGCCCCGGGCCTCGGGATCCCTGGACTCCTGCATGCGCGGCACGCCAAAGGCCAGGGACAGGCCGCCGATCAGCGCTCCGGAGACGAAGATCCCGCGCCAGCCGCTGTGCTCCACCAGGACCCCGGCGAGGATCGGGCCAAAGGCCAGGCCGACGCCAAAGGTGGTGCCCAGCAGGCTGAAGGCCCGGGTCCGCCCGGGGCCGTCGAAGGCCTGGGCCAGGGCCGCCGAACCACCGGCCAGGGCGGCGGCCCCGGCCAGTCCCTGGACCCCGCGCAGCAGGTTGAGCCACAGCAGCGACGGCACGAACACCAGGGCCAGGGAGCTCAGGCCGAACAGCGCCACCCCCAGGCTGAACAGGCGCTTGCGACCGTACTCGTCGGCCAGGGTCCCGGCGGCCATCAACACACTGCCAAAGGTCAGCATGAAGGCGTTGGTGGTCCAGCTCAGGGCCAGGGGGCTGCCCCCCAGTTCGCGGGCGATGGCCGGGGTCGCCACGGCCACCCCGACAAAGGTCAGGGGCAGCATCAGCGCCGCCAGGCACACCGCCGCCAATACGCCGTAGGCACCCCGCTCGCGGGTACGGGCCGGCAGCCCAAGGGATAGGTCGAGTTCAGGATTCACGGACACCTCTACGCCCCGGTCATCAGGGCTCTTGGAAGAAAAACCCAGGATAGGCAGGCCGCAATCGGTAAAAAACAGGGCATTATTCCGCTCTTTACGGACAAAAACGCTGCAATCGAGGAGCGCCATGGACAATCTGAACGGCCTGCAAGTGTTTGTCTGCGTGGTCCAGAGCGGCAGCCTGGTGGCCGCCGGTGAACGCCTGGGGCTGTCCGCCTCGGCGGTGGGCAAGGCCCTGTCACGCCTGGAACAACGGCTCGGCGTGCGCCTGCTCAACCGCAGCACCCGGCGCATCAGCCTGACCGACGAAGGCACGCTGTTCTACGAACGCGGCCAGCGCATCGTCGATCAGGTACAGGAAGCGGAAGCCGAACTGGCGCGGATCAGTGATGCGCCACGGGGGCGCTTGCGGGTCAGCCTGCCGGCCATCGGCTACCGCATGTTGCTGCCGATCCTTCCGGCGTTCTCCGCGCGCTATCCGGACATCGAACTGGACCTGGATTTCAACGACCGGCTGATCGACGTGATCGCCGAAGGGGTGGATGCGGTGATTCGCAGCGGCGAGTTGCCGGACTCACAGCTCAGGTCCCGCAGCCTCGGGCCCTTCGGCTTCGTGCTGGTCGGCGCGCCCGGCTACTTCGCGCGCCGCGGCACGCCCCAGACGCCCAGGGACCTGGAGCACCACGCCTGCCTGCGCTACAAGTTTCCCGGTGGCACCCAGCTGCAGCCGTGGCGCCTGCACCTGGCCGACAGCGCAGCGCCGCTGGTGCTGGGCAGCGCCCTGACCAGCAACAACCTGGAGTCGCTGATCCATGCCGCGACCCAGGGCCTGGGCGTCGCCTACGTGCCGGATTTCGTGGTCGGTGGCGCCCTGGCCGACGGCAGCCTGGTGTCGGTGCTGGACGACTTCCAGCAAGAGCGCGGCAAGTTCTCCATACTCTGGCCCAGCAGCCGGCACCTGCTGCCCAAGCTGCGGGTGTTCGTCGACTTTCTCGGCGAGCATCTGCTGCTCGGCAAACCTCACAAGGAGTCCCGACGATGATTGGCAACCTGCCCACCCTGCACACCGAGCGCCTGTTGCTGCGACCCCTGGAACTGGCGGATGCCGACGCCATCCAGCAGCTGTTTCCACATTGGGAAGTGGTGCGCTACCTCAACGCCCTGGTGCCCTGGCCCTACCCGGCCGACGGTGCCTTGAGCTACGTGCGCGACCTGGCCCTGCCGGCCATGGCCCGGGGCACGGAATGGCACTGGACCCTGCGCCGGCGCAGCGACCCGGGCCAGATGATCGGCTGCATCAGCCTGATGGACCAGGTGGACGACAACCGCGGCTTCTGGCTGGCCCCGCCATGGCAGGGCCAGGGCTACATGAGCGAAGCCTGCAAGGCGGTGGACCACTACTGGTTCGAGGTGCTGCAACGGCCGTTGATGCGCGTGCCCAAGGCGGCACCGAACCAGGGATCGCGGCGGATTTCCGAGCGTGGCGGCATGCGCCTGATCGACTCCCGGGACGGCGAATTCGTCAGCGGGCGGTTCCCCGTGGAGCTGTGGGAAATCACCCGCGAAGAGTGGCGCCGGCTCAGGTAAAGCGCACTCCGGGGCGGGCGCGCTGGTCCACGGTCAGTTCAAACACATCCGGGCGGGCGTAATGACCGACCACGTCGTAGTCATAACGCGCACGCACCAGGTCGGCGGTGTCGATCTCGGCGCTGATCAGCCCGGCGCGGCCCACCAGCGGCCCGGCCAGCACATCGCCCATGGGCCCGACGATCACGCTGCCGCCGGCAATCAACGGCCGCTGCGCCGGCCAGTTGGCAATCTCCAGCCCCAGTTCCTCGGGCGAGGCCTGCACCTGACAGGCGCTGACCACGAAGCAGCGGCCCTCGTGGGCGATATGGCGCATGCTCACTTGCCACATTTCCCGCTCGTCCACCGTCGGCGCGCACCAGACTTCGATGCCCTGGGCATACATCGCGGTGCGCAGCAACGGCATCATGTTTTCCCAGCAGATCACCGCGCCGACCCGGCCGACCTGGGTGTCCAGCACCGGCAGGGTCGAGCCGTCACCCTTGCCCCAGATCAGCCGCTCGGTGCCGGTGGGCATCAATTTGCGATGCTTGCCCACAAGCCCCGCCTGCGGGTCGAAATACAGCGCCGTGCAATACAGGGTGCTGCCGCTGCGCTCGATCACCCCCAGGACCAGATTGGCCCCGGTCCGTGCCGACAGCCCGGCCAGGGCCTCGGTTTCGGCCCCGGGGACATCGATGGCATTGGCAAAGTAGCGGGCGAAGGCCTCGCGCCCTTCCGGCAGGCGATAGCCCAGTTGAGTGCCGAAGCCTTCACCCTTGGGGTAGCCCCCCAACAGCGCTTCGGGCATCACCACCAGGTGCGCACCGGCCTCGATGATGGCGGCTTCGTAGGACAGGATCTGCTCCAGGGTGGCCGCCTTGCCTTCAGGCAGGGCACCGATTTGCAGGGCAGCGACGATGGACTTGGGCATGACGTGGTTCCTCGAACGATCAGGTGTTGCGCATTCTGCGGGCGCCGCCGATCATCGATAAACCCCAACTCAGTGCTTAATGATATGAATCAGATGAATATCGCCAGCGTCGATCTCAACCTGCTCAAGGCCTTCGAAGCCTTGCATGACGAGTCCAGCGCCAGCCGCGCCGCCCTGCGCCTGGGGGTCACCCAATCGGCCATGAGCGCGGCCTTGCGCCGGCTGCGGGAGCTGTATGGCGATCCCCTGTTCGTGCGCACCGGGCGCGGCTTGGCACCGACCCTCAAGGCCAATCAGTTGAAGCCGGTGGTCAGCGATGCCCTGAACAAATGCCGGCAGAGCCTGGCCATGGTCGCTCCGGACACCGGCGATTATCAGGGGCGCTCGGTGACGGTCGGGCTGTCGGATGATTTCGAGATTGCCTATGGCCGGCAGATGATCGAGGCCGTGGCCCGGCGGGCGCCCAAGCTGCGGCTGATTTTCCGCCAGACCCACAGCCAGATCGTCGCCGAGGCGCTGTTGCAGCGCAGCGTCGACCTGGCCATCAGTGCCGGCGGTTTTGCCGAACGCCTGCTCAGCCGCCAGGTGCTGGGAGAAGGGGCTTACCTGTGCCTGGCCGACCCGGCCAGCCTGGCTCCCGGGCAGCAACGCATCAGCCTTGAAGAGTTCGTCGAGCGGGAGCACCTGCTGGTGTCATCCCAGGGCTTTATCGGCATCACCGATGCAGGATTGGCGAACCTGGGCCTCAGTCGCCGGGTGTGCGCCTCGACCACGCACTTTGCCGCGCTGCCCTTTCTGCTCAAGGGCAGCCAGGCGGTGGCAACCATTCCCGACCATGCCGCCCGGCGCATCGCCGAGCTCACCGGCCTGCAACTGCTGCCCTGCCCCCTGGCGCTGCCGCGTTATCCGATCGAACTGGGCTGGCGCACCAGCCCGCAGACCGATCCGCTGCTGGTGAAGGTACGCGAGGCGATCGTCGAGAGTTTCGCCCTTACTTGTTCGCCGCCATCAGGCGATTGACTTCGCTGCGCACCATGTTGGAGAACTCCGGCGGCGACATGCCGTCGAGCTCGGCGCGGACCCACTCGGCCCACTTGCCCTTGCGCTTGCCGCGCTCGCCGAACAACCGCGCGGCCTCGCCCTTGGCCTTGCCCAGGTTGCTCTGCCACAGTTCGAACAGACGGGACTTCTCGTCCTCGATGGCGGCGCGCTCGGCCAGGGGCTTGTTAGCCAGATTGAAACTCATGGGAAATTCCTGCTGCGTAAAATAGGCGACATCTTACACTGTAGGGGCTGACGGGTTTACCCCGGAGTGGCGAGCAAGGAGCAAAATGGCTGCAACTTTTGCCCCGGCAGCGGACTCCATTGCAGGTACCCGATCACTGCAGCCGCTGCCGCAGACTGCAATCGGCTTGAGCCGGCCTCCCGCTCCGGAAGGCGCGCTCATGCACCACCGTTCACATTGTCCAAGGAAAAACTTCATGGCTCGTAAATCAGCCGCGCAAGCGGAAAACGATCAAATCAAGGATCAGGCCTTCAGCGAGTTGCAGGCGCTGATCGAAGAATCGGAAAAACTGCTCAAGGGCAGCGCCACCCTGGTGGGCGAAGAAGGTGAAAGCCTGCGCCGGCAGGTGAGCCTCAAGCTCAAGCAGGCGCTGGACTCGGTGAGCCATGTGCGCGAACGCAGCAAGCCGGTGGTGGATGCCACCGAACAGTACATCGGTGGCCATCCGTGGCAGACCGTGGCCATCTCCGCCGGTGTCGGGCTGGTGGTCGGCCTGTTGCTGGGCCGTCGTTCCTGACCGCCCCTGCAGGCCGGGCCCCTGGTGGGCCTGGCCTGCATCTGTGCATCCCTCAGCCCCGCGCCAGATCCCGCAACTGCTGCAGTTGCGCAGCGCCGATGGCAATCCCTTGTTGCAGTGAACGCTCGCGCTGCTGATGCCGGCGCTCCCCGGGCAGGCGCTTGAGTCCCACCGCGTGCATCTGCCGCACCAGTTCCTGGCTGCGCTCGGCGAAACTCTGTCCGGCGGCCTTGCTCGGATCGATGACGATCAGCAACTGCCCGGTCCAGGGCGTCTTGGCCCCGGGATGATTGGACCAGTCGAATTCGAAAGAGAAATGCCCGCCAGTCAGCGCCGCGGCCAGCAACTCCACCATCATCGACAGCGCCGAGCCCTTGTGCCCGCCAAAGGGCAGCAGCGCCCCGCCTTCGAGGATCGCCTTGGGGTCCTGGGTCGGCTGCCCCAGGCTGTCGACCCCCATGCCCAGGGGCAGGCGCTGGCCTTCCCGTGCGGCAATCTGCACATCGCCATGGGCAATGGCGCTGGTGGCCAGGTCGAAGACAATCGGCTGGCCCTGGGCCTGGGGCGCGGCGAAGGCGATCGGGTTGGTGCCGAACAACGGCCGGTCGGCCCCATGGGGCACCACGCAGGTCATGCTGTTGACCACGCTCAGGGCCACCAGCCCTTCTTCGGCAAAGGGTTCGACATCCGGCCAGAGTGCCGCGAAATGGTGCGAGTTGCGGATGGCCAGGACGGCGATCCCGGCCTCGCGGGCCTTGTGCACCAGCAGCTCGCGGGCCGCCGCCAGGGCCGGCTGGGCAAACCCGTTGTCGGCATCGACCCGGACAAAGGCGGCGGCCACGTCTTCCACCCGCGGCTGCGCCTGGCCATTGACCCAGCCACTGGCCAGGGTCGAGACATAACCTGGAATACGGAACACGCCATGACTGTGGGCGCCGTCACGCTCGGCGCCGGCGCAGTTCTCGGCCAGGCACCGGGCGACGTCGGCGCGACAGCCGTGGCCCAGGAAGATCGTCTCCAGCAACTGCACCAGAGCCGGGAACGACAGGTATTCGGAGGGGGTATCAACAACCGGGGACGAGGCAGACATCTGAAGCTCCAGAGTAGTTATTGGAGGGGGCAACAGCGCGTGACCCGCGATTAAACAACGCCGAGCCGCAACCCTGTCAACCACTGCCTGAAGCTTGCAGGGAAGGTGCCAGGATCCCCCTCGCGGCGGCATGCGCCACCCTGCCCCAGCGCCTGCCAAGGGCCGTCGCGGATGAAAATAACCACCGGTTACTGGGCAATCGCCATCATGGTTGTTCTCCAAGGCTTGTCGCGAAGGGTAGAATGCGCGAAATCAGGAAGAGTCAATGAGCCAACAGATCCTCTCAGAAGCCGAGTACGACGCCATTACCCAGGCTGCGGCGCAATGGTGCATGCGCCTGCACGAAGCAGACTGCAGCGATGCCGAACGCCTGGCCTTTCAGCAATGGCACGATGCCGACCCACTGCACGCCTTCGAATACCAGGCCATGCGGGAAATCTGGGAAGTGGCCGACCAACTGCCACCCTCCGCCCTGTCGACCCCGGCGCCCCAGCCTGCACCAAGGCGCAGCTGGCAACGCTACGGCGTGGCGGCGGCCATTGCCCTGTGCGCCCTGCCCCTGGCCGCCTACAGCGGCTGGGAACTGGGTTGGCTGCCCTCGTCCTACGAACGCTTCGAAGCCGGCGACAGCCTGCGCAGCGTGACCCTGGCCGACGGCAGCCAGGTCGAGCTGAACCTGGGCAGCGCCCTGACCTACAGCAACTACAAGGACCAGCGCCGGGTCACCCTGAACAAGGGCGAGGCCTTCTTCAAGGTCAGCCATGACAGCGCCCATCCTTTCGTGGTCAAGGCCGCCCGGGGCCAGGTCAAGGTCACCGGCACCCAGTTCAACGTGTGGATGTATGAAGATCAGGTGCGGGTCACCCTGCTGCAGGGCTCGGTGCTGGTCAACAGCGATACCGCCCAGCCTGGCGAAGGCTTCCGCCTGGAGCCCGGCATGCAGGCCCGCTACCAGGAAGGCGACTACGCGCCCCAGATCAGCCAGACCTACAGCAACGACAGTTCCCTGGCCTGGCGCAACGGCAAGCTGGTGCTGGACAACCTGTCCCTCAACGAGGCCCTGCCGCTGATCAATCGCTATCTGGATAGCCCGGTACAGCTGGCTGACAGCCAGACCGGCAGCATTCGCGTCGGCGGCATCTACAACACCCGGGAGATCAAGAGCCTGCTGACCTCGCTGCCCAAGGTGCTGCCGGTCTACCTGACGCGCAATCGCCAGGGCAACCCGGTGATCAACGCCCTGCCCCAGTCCCCGCCAAACAGCTGAAGGCCGCCCGGTTGCCCGGGCGGCCCAGATGATCCCACCGACCTTCACAGCGCCGCCAATGGCTAAGGCTCCCGGCGCGGCTCCT
Source organism: Pseudomonas sp. Os17 (assembly GCF_001547895.1). Lineage (NCBI taxonomy): Bacteria > Pseudomonadati > Pseudomonadota > Gammaproteobacteria > Pseudomonadales > Pseudomonadaceae > Pseudomonas > Pseudomonas sp. Os17. The sequence goes on from NZ_AP014627.1 coordinate 3,591,322, forward strand.
GGATCCGTTGCACCTGATACTGGCCATCGGCGCGGATCTGCGCCTCGGTAAAGGGCAGCACCTGCCACTGCTTGGCGGCGAACGCCTCGGTCTGGTCGCGAAAATGCGCCGAGGCCGGGTCGCTGGACAGGGAGAACGCCAGCAGCCCCAGGGCCCGTGGCCCCTGCTCATCGAAACTGACCACATTCAGGTAGCTGGTGCCGCTCACCACCTCCCGCTTGCCGCCGTCCCCCGGCACGCTCTGGATGGCGTTGTACACCCCCAGGCTTTCCGGGCCGCCGGGCACCGGGGTCGGTCGGCCGCCCCGGCTCACCTGCTGCAGCTCGCCCCAGCGCACGTCATCGGCCAACCCGGCCTCGTCCACCACCTGCGCCGCTGCCAGCATGGCCGCACGCAGGGCCCGGGCCACCGGTTCGCGGCCGATGGCCAGGCCCCGCGGCGTGTGCTGCGGGTCCCTGGCATCGAACGCCACCCGCCAGATGTCCGGGTCATGCAGCAGCGGCTGCATGATGCCCTGGAAATACACCAGGCCCAGGCCGCTGTGCAGGCCGGCAGTGCGGTCCCAGGACCTGAGGCTGCCACACAGCCGCGCCAGGCGCCGGGCATCGGCGCCCAGGTCCTGTGCACAGAACTGCAGCAGGTCCGGCATCACCAGGCCGGCCAGGTACACCTGGTTGTCGCTGACCATGTGCAGCAGATCGGCAGCCTTGATCTGCTGCATCCGGCCCAGGCGCTCCAGAGCGAAACGCGCACGCATCTTCAACGGTACGTCCTGCTGGCTGATCACCGGCGAGAAGCCTTGCAGCGGCGCCGCCGGGTTGACCATCCAGGCCGAGTCGTTGGCGTGCTGCAGGTAGTCGTTGCGCGCCAGCTGCGGCAACTGGCTGGCGGCGAAGATACCCGGCTGCGCCGCGGCCGGATCGATATCCCAGGCGCAGGCGCTGCGCGATCCATCGAGAACGATCACCTGGGTACCGGCCCGCGGATCGCTGCACTGCGCCAGCTTGGCCTGGGTCACGTTGGGCACCACCGACTGGTTCATGTACAAGCCGCGGCCCTGGTCATCCACCGCCAGGGTGTTGACCCAGGGAATGCCCTGCAACCGGTGCACGCTGTCTTGCAGGTCGCTGACGCTGCCGGCCTGATTCATCGCGTACCACTGGGCCAGCACGCGGCTGTTGTCGAGGTTGGCGTCACGCAGGCTGTAGGCGAACTGGCGGTTCCAGTCCAGCTCCCCCGGCCAATGCACCACGGGGCCGAACACCGAGCTGTAGAGGGTGCGCGACTGGGGCTGCAAGCGCCCGTCCGCGGTCTTGCCCTGCACCGTCACCACCTGACGCTGCAATGGCAGCGAGCGGCCATCCAGCAGGTAGCGGGTCGGGTCCTTGGGGTCCAGTTGCAGGCGGTACAGGGTGAAGTGCTTGGACGTATCCACGGTGTGGGTCCAGGCCAGGTGCTGGTTGAAGCCGATATTGATCAGCGGCAGACCGGGCAAGGCAGCCCCCATCACATCCAGCTGACCGGGAATGGTCAGGTGCATCTGGTAGAAGCGCATGCCGCCGACCCAGGGAAAGTGCGGATTGGCCAGCAGCAGACCGCGCCCATTGAAGGAACGCTCGCCGCCCACCGCCACGGCGTTGCTGCCCCGGTCCAGGGCAAAAGCCTGTTGCCGGTTCGCCGCCAATTGCCACTGCCTGGGGCTCAAGGCCGCCTGGGCGGCGTCTCCCGGAGGCGCGGCCAGGGCCAGGGCCTCGACGAACTGGCCGGCACCGCCTTCGACCAGCAGGCGCCGGGTCAGCTTCACCAGATCGGCGCTGGTCAGCGGCCGCACCCAGTCGCCCTGGCACTGCTCCGGCAGGCCCTGGGCACGGCGCTCGAGCAATTGCCGGTTGAAGCCTTCGACATAGCCCTGCATGCGCTCGCGCAGCGCCGGGGTCTGAGCCTGCCAGAACGCCGCCACCGCCTGGGGCGAGTTCAGCCAGCTGAAGAACAGGTCGCTGGCCAGATTGTCGCGCTGCTCCAGGGTCTGGCCCTCCGGACCGAAATACCTGGAGCGCTCGGCGTTGACCGTCAGCACTTCATTGGCCATCAGGCACAGATTGTCCTGGGCATAGGCGTAACCGATGCCGTAGCCCAGTCCGCGCTCATCGGCGGCACGGATATGCGGGACACCAAAGCTGGTGCGGCGGATCTCGGCCTGGACCGGGTCCGGCTGCGCCTGTGCGTGAACCCCACAACCGAGGCTCAGCAACACGGCGGCAAGGGCAAAATGCGGGAACTGCCTGGAAATGATCACACCGACTCCTGATACAAAAGAACACAACCAGGACTGGTGCGCAGGCGGGGTACGGCGATGCCGCCAGTCTGGGAATCCAGCCGCGCACGGATCAACCGGCGCCTGCCTGCCCATTAGGACGAAGAGCGGGAAAAAAATTTACTCCCATCGCCGCGGCCGCCGCGGTCATGACATGTCAGTGACTCGATACTGACAATTTTTCTACATCCCGGGCCTCATGATTGGGCACGCTCGCTCGTCTAGTACTAGAGCACCCATCATTCTTTTCCTGATCAGGCTCTGATAAGGAGTTCTTGCATGTACAACCCGCAACTGCCAATGGATGGCACCACCATGAACAACCCGCCTGCGCTGAATGCCGGCGCCGGCGTCTTCGGCCGCAGCGCCGAGCGCACCAGCAACGAGCGCATCAAGCAGCTGCTGAAGAGCTTTGGCCTGCGCACCAGCCTGATTCGCCTGAAAGTCATCGACGCCCTGCTCACCGCCGCCCAGAGCGAACGCTCCCTGGGCGTGCGCGGAATCCACAGCCAATTGCTGGAACTGGACATTCCGCTGTCGTTTCTCAGTGTCCGGGAAGTGTTGAAACGCCTGTGCAGCGAGGGCGTGCTGACCCTCAATGCGGACAAGAGCTACAGCCTGCACCAGCGGGCCGCAGCGGTGCTCGACGGCCTCTCCTGAGGCCGCCGGCGGCTCAGGGCTTGACCTTGCGACGCATCACGCCATTGATCACCACCACGACCACCGCCACGCCAATGGCGATGTACTGGAACAGTTTTTCGCTGATCACGCCGTGGTTCTGCAGGTAGGAAAGGCCAAGCATGATCCCCAGTACCACCAGGGAAATCAGAATCGAGTATTTCAAGCGTTGTGACTGGGTCATTGCGGGGTCCTGAAGCTGAAAATGTATCCGCTGTGTATCAAGGTCGATGCCAAGCACCTACCAGGTTTTGGGGATGAGCCGGGGAAATCGGGGTCACATGGTACAGGCGCCAAGGAGATTTTGCTTACTTGACGGCCTGTTGCGTTTTCCGTGCCCTTTGAGGATTGATAAATGTTTCGTCGAATCACGCTGCTGATTCCCCTGCTGGCCATCCTGACCCTGTCAGGCTGCATCATCATGCCCCGCGATGGCGGCCATCATCGTTACTACGACGGCGGTCCCGGCTACTACCACCGCTGAAACGTGCGGCCAATCCATCGGCCGCAGCGCATCGCCTACCACCAACGCCCGCCCCGTCGCGGGCGTTTTGCTGCCAGGGGTGGCGGTTTCAGGGGCGCGAAGTCAGGTTGCCGGGACGGGCGAACAGCTCCACCAACCAGTCGACCAGCACCCGTACCCGGGTCGACAGGTGGCGCTGGGGCGGATACAGCGCAGTCAAGGGCAGCGTCGGCGCCGGGCAATCCTGCAGCACCTCCTGCAGAAGGCCGGCCTGCAACTGCCGGGCAACGTTGTAGTACGGGGTCTGCACCAGCCCGTAACCGGCCTCGCAGGCCGCCAGGTAACCGTCGGCGCTGTTGACCGCCACCTGCTTGGGCAACTGCATCTGGCGCAACTGGCCGTCGACGAAGAACTCCAGGCCATAGCGCTTGCCGCTGACGCTGGAGAAGTACTCCACCATCTGATGCCCCTCCAGCTCCGCCGGGGACCGTGGGATCCCCCGCTGGCGCAGGTAGCCGGGGCTGGCGCACGTCACCTGCTGCAATTGCACCAGCGGCCGCGCCACCAGGCTCTCGTCCAGCGTCGGGCCGCCACGCAGGGCGCAATCGACGCCTTCGCGGATCAGGTCCACCGGACGGTCATTGAGGCCGATTTCCAGCTCGATCAACGGGTAGCGGGCGGAGAACTCCGGCAATGCCGGGATCACCATCAGGCGACCGATGCCCACCGGCATGTCGATGCGCAACAGCCCCCGGGGATGGTGCCGGGTCAGGGAAAACGCCGCCTCGGTTTCCTCCAGGTCCGCCAGCAGTTGCACGCAGCGCCGGTAATAGGCGGCGCCGTCCAGGGTCGGGCTGACCTGGCGGGTGGTGCGGTGCAGCAGTTGCACCCCCAGGTGGGCTTCCAGTTGCTTGATCAGGATGGTCACCGAAGCCCGGGGCAGTTGCAGGTCGTCGGCGGCCCGGGCAAAGCCGCCAAGCTCGACGATGCGGGTGAAGACGCGCATGGCGTTGAAACGGTCCATGGAATACAGGCTCGCGATTATTTAGAAAATACCAATAGTGATAGCGTTTTTAGCCTGTTTATCGGTTTTTTGTCGAGTAGCAAACTGCACGCTCTTCCCCACTCACCGGAGTAATCACCGATGCACACTCGACAACTGGGTCACAACGGTCCGCAGGTTTCCGCCATCGGCCTGGGCTGCATGGGCATGAGCGACTTCTACACCCCCGACAGCGATCCCCGGGAAGCCATCGCCACCCTGCACCGCGCCCTGGAACTGGGGATCAACCTGTTGGACACCGCCGACATGTATGGCCCCCACAGCAACGAAGAACTGATCGGCCAGGCGATTCGCGGCAAGCGCCAGCAGGTGTTCCTGGCCAGCAAGTTCGGCATCGTCCGCGATCCGGGCGACGCCGCGGCCCGCGGCGTCAATGGCCGCCCGGAATACGTGCGCGCCTCCATCGACGGCAGCCTGCGTCGCCTCGGCGTGGACACCCTGGACCTGTACTACCTGCACCGGGTCGATCCGCAAGTGGCCATCGAGGAGACGGTCGGCGCCATGGCCGAGCTGGTCCAGGCCGGCAAGGTGCGCTACCTGGGCCTCAGCGAAGCCTCGGCCGCGACCCTGGAGCGGGCGCACAAGGTGCATCCCATCAGCGCCCTGCAAAGCGAATATTCGTTGTGGAGCCGGGATCAGGAAGACAACGGCTGCCTCGCCGCCTGCCAGCGCCTGGGGATCGCCTTCGTGCCCTACAGCCCCCTGGGCCGGGGTTTTCTCACCGGCGCCCTGCAAAGCCCGGACGATTTCGCCGCTGATGACTACCGGCGCCTGAGCCCGCGTTTCCAGGGGCAGAACTTCCAGCGCAACCTGCAACTGGTGCAACAGGTGCAGCAACTGGCGGCGGACAAGCAGGTCAGTGCCGGGCAACTGGCTCTGGCCTGGGTGCTGGCACAGGGCGACTACCTGATTCCGATTCCCGGAACCAAGCAACGGCGCTATCTGGAGGAAAACCTGGGGGCACTGGAGGTGCGCTTGAGTGCGCAGGAACTGGCGTCGCTGGAGCAGATCTTCAGCCCGGGCAACACGGCGGGCAATCGCTATCCCGAAGAGGTCATGGCGCTGCTGACGCGTTGAAGCAAGCGGCTTGCGCGCTCGCCGGGCGAGCGCGCAAGCGTCGCGCAATCAGGCTTTGGTGGAGACGTTCTTGTCGGTCACCGTGGTGCCGTTGCCCTTGCCGTAGTTCTGCAGGCTCTGCAGCACGTAGATGGCCTTCTTGTACTCGGGCACCAGGTAGTTGGCGTACTTGTTGCCCTTGATGTTGTTGTTCTGGATGTCATCGAGCTTCATGGCGAAGTATTCCAGGGCATTGAAGGGCTCGTCCGGGTTCTTCGGAATGCCGAAGCGGTCGAACTTGTCGCCGGCGTTGAGCAGATTCAGCGCGGTGACGTCGGAAATCAGCCCGTTGTTCTTCAAGAAAGTGCTCATGCCGCCCAGGGACTTGGTGGTCACGTTGGTCGGATCAAAGCCCTTGATCTGCTTGTGCAGTTTCAACTGGTCCATCTTGCGGATGTCCAGCACCGTGGGGTTGCTTCCCACCAGGCTCAACATCTGCCGCACCTTGGCGCTCTGCGAAACCGGTTTGGAGGAACTGCCACCGCCGTCCTGCACCAACAGACCCGCCTTGCTGGTCCAGCCTCCAACGTATCCGATTGCCATGCTGACACTCCTGTAGTCCGGCTTGCCGATCCCCCTGTTGCGCTTGCTAGCGCCAGCCCCTGAAAGCTCTGACAAGGGACCTGAAACTGGGTGGAAGCCGTGTTGAATCATCTGAATGGGCGCCAGTATCAACGCCGGGGGAGCCCGGCAACAACGCTTTATTTCCACAATTTACAATTTTTGTACAAACTCGACACAATTCGCCCAAAGGCTTGATTTACAGGGTGGACAGAGGATCGCCCCTGCTCCAACCGTCATCTTTTCCTGGTCTGATCGAGGCTTTGCGCCCCTGCCCGGGGCCTTGGCCGAGCCGCGCTCATGGCGGTTTTCAAACCCGTCGCGATTTTTTTGGACGATCGTACTAAAGAGCTGAAAAACCGCGCCGACATCCTGTGGATGCCCTGACACGGCTCATCCCCCCGAATAATAAAAAACGCTCGGTAAGGACAGGTCCCATGCCCGCTTTGCGCACCATTCAAGCCCGCTACACGCTGTTTCTGGTCCTGTTCATTGTCTTGATGCTGATACTCACCGTCGTGGGCATCAGTCAGCTGGTCGCGCCCAAGCTGCGCCACACCGAAGAACAGGTGGCCCTCAATCGCATCGCCGAAGTGGCGGAACGCATCCAGGGCGAACTGAACAAGGTCCAGGCCCAGCAGCGCAGCATCACCCAGACCATTCCCCTGCTCGACAGCGACAGCATCGACCGGGTCCTGCCGGGGCTGGTGGACCAGTACGGCGAGCAGAAAGTCTTCGGTGGCGGCATCTGGCCCCTGCCGGGCCAGCGCACCCCGGGCCGCAACAAGCACAGCACCTTCTGGCACCGCGACGCCTCCGGCAAGCTGGTGGTCAACACGTTCTGGAACAGCGACCCGGCCCCCAACTACTACGACCAGTCCTGGTACAAGGGCGGCATGCAGACCGCTCCCGGCCAGTGCGCCTGGGCCGCGGCCTACAAGGACGACGCCAGCGCCGAACCGCGGACCAACTGCGCCATGGCCATCCGCCGTGACGGCCAGCCCTGGGGCGTGGCCACCATCGACGTGACCCTGGGCTTCTTCAACGACCTGGTGGCCCGCCAGGAAAAGGAACTCAACGCGCAGATGCTGATCGTCGAGGCCGACGGCAAGATCATCAGCAACAGCTCGCGCATCAGCGGCCCGATCGTCCTCAAGAACATTCGCGAACTGGCCGTCGCCTCGCCCTTCGCCGCCCGGATCCAGGCCGCGCTGGAGCAACGCGACAAGGGCAGCCAGCGCATCGAATTCGATAACGCCGGGGTGCCCAGCACCTTCTTCATGCGCGCCATCGAAGGCACCCCCTGGTTCCTCGCCAGCACCCTGCCCACCCAGCAGATCACCGCCCAGCGCGACGATGTGCTGAGCACCCTGAGCCTGTTGCAGATCCCCATGGTGATCCTGCTGGTGCTGCTGCAGGTCTATGCGATCCGTCAGCTGGTGCAACGGATGAAGATCCTCAAGGGCAACATCGATGCCCTGGCCACCGGCGACGCCGACCTGACCCGGCGCATCGTGATCCGCGCCGAAGACGAGCTCGGCGCCATCGGCCATTCGGTCAACCACTTCATCCAGTACCTGCAGACGATGATCGGCGAAGTGACCCAGGCCACCGACGCCATGGCCGGCAGCCTGGCGCAGTTGCAACAGAGTTCGGCCCACAGCCAGCAGATCCTGCTGCGTCACGCTTCGGAAACCGACCAGACCGTGACCGCCATCACGCAGATGAGCAGCACCGCCGACAGCGTCGCGGCCAACGCCGCGCAGACCGCGGACTTCACCCGCCGCGCCAACGAGCATGCCGAGCATTCGCGAGTGGTGGTGGGCCAGGCCTCGGGCAGCGTCATCGCCCTGATCGACGAAGTGGCCGATGCCACCCACAAGGTCGAAGCCATGCAGGCCGACGCCCAGCGCATCACCGAAATCCTCGGGGTGATCGGCGACATCGCCGGACAGACCAACCTGCTGGCCCTCAACGCCGCCATCGAAGCGGCCCGGGCCGGAGAGCAGGGACGCGGCTTCGCGGTGGTCGCCGACGAAGTCCGGGCACTGGCGGCGCGGACCCAGGACAGCACCTCGCAGATCAACGAAATGCTCAGCCGCCTGAGCCAGGGCGTCAGCTCCTCGGTGAGCGCCATGGAAAACACCCAGGCCAGTTGCCAGTCGGCGGCGGACGCCACCGCGCGGGTCAACACCGGCCTTGACCAGATGGCCGATTCGGTGAGCCAGATCAACAGCCTCAGCACCCAGATCGCCACCGCCGCCGAACAGCAGAGCGCGGTGACCGAGGAGATCAACCGCAGCATGGTGAGCATCCGACACATGGTCGAGGAACTGGTGGAGAGCGCCCGGGCCGGCCAAAGCAATACCCAGAGCCTGCTGCAGGCCAACGCCCAGGTCAGCCACCTGATGAGCCGCTTCAAAGTCCGCTGAACGGTCACCCGCCGCCGCTGGCAGCCCAGGGCGGCGGGACTATATTGGAGGCTCCGGTCACAAGGAAGTGGAGTGCGTCATGGGCCAGCGCCAATCACATCTGTTGCAGGAACAGATCCGCCACGAGCTGTACATCCATGCCGGTATCGACACCGTCTACTACTACGTGACCCAGCCGGACCGCTGGCCGGAATGGCACCCTTGCAGCCTGCGGGCCGACACCGGGCTCGGCGGCTCGCTGCCGGCCGGCCACCGCTTCAGCGAAACCATGGACCTGCTGGGGGTGCAGATCCCCATGAGCTACCGGGTGCTGGTCGCGCAGTTTCCCAAGGAGTTCAAGGCCGTGTTCAGCTCCGCCGCGCTGGACGGCTCGATTCACTACCAGTTGAGCAAACAGGGTGACGGCACACTGCTGCGCCGGACCCTGGCGTTCTCCACCGACCTGCATCTGAGCGGCCTGCGCCTGCGCATGGAGCAGCTGTCGGCCCAGGCCCTGGGCAATCTCAAGCAGCGCCTGGAAGCCGCGACCGGCTGATCAGAAGGCGCCGTTGGCATTGGCGACCTGGTCCGGCAGCACCTGGCTGGTGTCCCAATGCTCGACGATCTTGCCCTGCTCCAGGCGATAGATATCGATGATCGACTTGACCACCCCCGGTTCGCGGCCGGTGTTGCGCACATGCACGATCACAAAGTCGCCATCGACGAACAGGCGTTTGATCTCGCTGCGCGATTGCGGGTAGTGCTGCTTGAGAAACTCGATAAAGGTCCTGAATCCCTCGATGCCGTCCGCCACGGCCGGATTGTGCTGAATGTAGTGCGCGCCTAGGTAGGGTCGGGCAGCGGCGAAGTCCTTGTCGTTCAGGGCCAGTTGATAGAACGCCAGCACATTGCGCCGGTTCTCCTGCTCCTGGGCGCTGTACCCGGCCAGCGCCGGAGTGGCCAACAACAGCAGGAACAACAACGTCAGGTAGGGTTTCATGGAACCTCGCTTGTGTGCCACGGGCCGTGCGCCCGGCCCTGTATAAGAATGTTCGCCCTGGCCGCCAGCCCACCTGACAAATCTGTAACCCAGGCCTCAGGTTGCTGACAGCCAGCGCCGCTTAGGCTGTGCCAAACCCGCAGGACTCTATCGGCATGCAGGGCCCTGCAACAAGCCATCGGTGCATCAGGTCCGCAGCCGGTGGCGCCCGGGCAGCGGCTTTGTATCACCTTGATACATACACGGGCGCCACAAACCGGCAAAAACCGCAAAAATGCGCGGCACCCGGCAATGGCCCGCGTATCCACACGAGATATTCCATGAAACACACACTGCGTCTGGCGGCCCTGTCCGCCCTGTTCCTCACCTCCCTGGCCCAGGCCGCCGGCAGCATCGACATCGATGTCCACCGGGACGCCAACTGTGGCTGCTGCAAGAAGTGGATCGAGCATTTGCAGGCCAACGGCTTCAATGTCCGCGATCATGTCGAGGCCGACATGAGCCCGGTCAAGCAGCGCCTGGGCGTGGCACCGCGCCTGGGCTCCTGCCACACCGCGGTCATCGACGGCAAGTTCGTCGAGGGCCACGTACCGGCCGAGCAGGTGCTGGCCCTGCGCAAGCGCGACGACCTGCTGGGCATCGCGGCCCCCGGCATGCCCATGGGCTCCCCCGGCATGGAGATGGACGGCATGGGCGCCGAAGCCTTCCAGATCATCGGCCTGACCCGCGACGGCCGTGATGTGCTGGTGGCGGACTACCCGGCCCGTTGATCCTCGGCGCCTACCTCGGGCTGTTCCTGGCGGCCTTCGCCGCCGCCACCCTGCTGCCCCTGCAATCGGAAGCCCTGCTGGTGGGCCTGCTGCACAACGACCAACTGAGCGTGCTCGGGCTGTGGCTGGTGGCGACCCTGGGCAATGTCCTGGGCTCCCTGGTCAACTGGTGGCTGGGACGCCGCCTGGAGCAGTACAAGGAGCGCCGCTGGTTCCCGGTCGGCCCGCGGCATCTGGAGCGGGCCCGCCAGCACTACCAGCGCTACGGCCACTGGTCGCTGCTGCTGAGCTGGATGCCTCTGATCGGCGACCCGCTGACCCTGGTGGCCGGCGTCATGGGCGAGCCCCTCAAGCGTTTCCTGCTGCTGGTCAGTCTGGCCAAGGGCGCGCGCTACGCCGTATTGGTGTGGCTGACCCTGGGCTGGCTGACCGGCCCGGGCGCCTGACTGACACCCGTAGTGGGCTGGCCAGCCAGGGTACCGCCAGGACCATGCGCCTCCTGGGACCTGCTCGCCGAGCAGCCGACGCCAGCGAAATCTGCGTGCGCGGGGCGGCGGATCTGCGCCATGATCGGCAGCCTCAGCAGGCCCCGCCGGGCCGCTTGATCCGCCCCCCGAATCAGGAGCCCGTACATGACGCTGCAGATTGCGGTAATCGACGATTGGCAAGACGTGGCCCGCGAGGTGGTCGACTGGTCGGTGCTGCAGTGCATCGGCCAGGTCAGCTTCCTGCATGACTACCCTGGCGAGCGCGAGCTTCTGGTGCAGCGCCTGCTGCCGTACCAGGTGATCTGCGTGATGCGCGAGCGCACCCTGTTCGACGCCGATCTGCTGCAACGCCTGCCCCAACTCAAGTTGCTGCTGACCGGCGGCATGCGCAACGCCGCCATCGACCTTGAAGCCGCCAAGGCCCTGGGGATCCAGGTCTGCGGCAGCGACAGCTACCGGCAGGCCGCCCCGGAACTGACCTGGGCCCTGCTCATGGCCCTGACCCGCAACCTGCTCAACGAGGCCAATGCCCTGCGTGCCGGCCACTGGCAACAGGGCCTGGGCGGCGATCTGTACGGCAAGACCCTGGGCCTGCTCGGCCTGGGCAACATCGGCCAGCGGGTGGCGCAGTTCGGTCAGGTGTTCGGCATGCGGGTGATTGCCTGGAGCGAGAACCTCAGCGCCGAGCGCGCGGCCGCCGCGGGGGTGATCTACGTCAGCAAGCAGGCCCTGTTCGAACAGGCCGATGTGCTCTCGGTGCACCTGGTGCTCAGTGAACGCAGCCGCCACCTGGTGGACGCCCAAGCCCTGGCCTGGATGAAGCCCGATGCCCTGCTGGTCAACACCGCCCGGGGGCCGATCGTCGACGAGGCGGCGTTGATCGCCGCCCTGGAACAGGGCCGGCTGGCCGGAGCCGCCCTCGACGTGTTCGCCGAAGAGCCCTTGCCCGCCGGGCATCCGTTCCGGCACCTGCCCAATGTCCTGGCCACGCCTCATATCGGGTATGTCACTGAGCAGAACTACCGACTGTTCTTCAGCCAGATGATCGAGGACCTGCAGGCCTGGCACGCCGGCCGGCCGATCCGTCTGCTCAACTGACCCGCCGCCTCCCCGGCCCATTTTCGGGCAGCGCGCCCCAGGCCCTGCACCAGCGGCTGGCAGGGCCTCACCGTTTTCGCGCCGAGGGCTGCACGGCCACGCTCGCCGACGGTGCAGCCACGACCTTTCGTCGGGAGATCTCCTGGCTCCCGCCAGCCCTCCGGGGGAAAAACCCGGGGCCCACGGCGACGCTCTAGGTTCTGTCCTAGACTGAATTTCGCCCCGTGACCGGTCGGTCACTTTGACACTGAAAAAGTCGAAACTTTTCGCTTCGGCCCAGGGTCAGGTTAAAGGTAGGGCCGCTGCCACTGGTGCATTCCTTGCAGCGGCTGATCCACCCTTTCTGCTTCAGCGCTCGAGCAGCTCAGGCTGATCGATGTGTGGCGCGTTTGCGCCCGGCCACAGGAATTGGCCGACAGCACTTCAATAAAAACGGGAGAGACCTATGATCAGCGCCGTATTGAATACTCAGGGAGAGCATCCTCAACCGCAGGCCGGTGAACGCACCGCCCAGCCGACTTCGGGGAGCAAGACGGTGCTGCCGCTGGCCCGGCACAATCCCAACCGCAAGCGGGTGCTGTTCGTCACTTCGGAAATCGCCGATCTGGTCAAGACCGGCGGCCTGGGCGATGTCTCCGCGGCCCTGCCCCGAGCCATGGCCCACCTGCACGATGTGCGGGTGCTGATCCCCGGCTACCCCCAGGTGCTGCACAGCGAGAACCCCATTCACATCATCGGCGAGCTGGGCGGCCACGCGGCGCTGCCGGCGTGCAAGATCGGGCGCATGGACATGCCCGACGGCCTGGTGATCTACGTGCTGATCTGCCCGGAGCTCTATGAGCGCGAAGGCACGCCCTACGGCGCCAACAATGGCCGCGACTGGCCCGACAACCATATTCGCTTCGCCCGCCTGGGACTGGCCGCCGCCGATATCGCCGCCAACCTGGCGCAGATCCACTGGTGCCCCGATCTGGTGCACGCCCACGACTGGCCCGCCGGCCTGGCCCCGGCCTACATGCACTGGCGCGGACAACGCACGCCGACCCTGTTCACCATCCACAACCTAGCCTACCAGGGCGTGGTCAGCCTGGCCTCCTGCCCGGAGCTGGGCATTCCCGAACACGCCCTGCAACAGGAAGGCATGGAGTTCTACGGCAAGCTGTCGTTCCTCAAGGCCGGCATGGCCTACGCCAGTCACATCACCACGGTCAGCGCCACCTATGCCCAGGAAATCACCACCCCGGCCTTCGGTTGCGGGCTGGACGGCTTCCTTGCCAGCAAGACCCAGCAGGGCCTGCTCAGCGGCATTCCCAACGGCATCGACGAGAGCTGGGACGCCGCCACCGACAGCCATCTGTTCCGCCCCTTCAGCATCGGCGACTGGGAAGGCAAGGCGGCCAATGCCGCCTATGTGCGGCAGATGTTCGGCCTCGACCCCAGCAACGGCCCGTTGTTCGCGGTGGTCTCGCGGCTGGTCTACCAGAAGGGCCTGGACCTCACCGAGGCGGTGGCCGAGTTCATCGTGCAAGCAGGTGGCCAGATCGCCATCATCGGCCGCGGCGAACCGGAAGAGGAGCAATCCATGCGCGCCCTGGCCCGGCGCTTCCCCGGGCGCATCGGGGTGCATATCGGCTTCAACGAAACCGACGCCCGGCGCATGTTCGCCGGCAGCGACTTCCTGCTCATGCCCTCGCGCTACGAGCCCTGCGGCCTGAGCCAGATGTACGCCCAGCGTTTCGGCTCGCTGCCGGTGGCGCGCAACACCGGCGGCCTGGCGGACACCATCGACAATGGCGTCACCGGGTTCCTCTTCGACGAATCCACGGTCCCCAGCTACCAGGAGGCCCTGACCCGGGCGTTCAAGGTGTTCGCCTACCCGGCGCTGCTCAACGCCATGCGCTGCCGGGCCATGGCGGCGCCGTTCAACTGGTGCAAGGCGGTGGAACCCTACGCCGAGCTCTATGAGCAGTTGGTGGCCAAGGCCCTGGGGCAGGCCGTGAGGCCGTAGGGGCCGGGCACCATGTCACTCAGCCCCCCCGCGAGCCACGGCGCGGTTGTCCTGGACGCTGCGCGCACCCGCTTCGCCCTCTGGGCCCCGGACGCGCGCAGCGTCAGTCTCGAACTCGACCAGGGCCGGTCGCTGCCCATGCAGGCCGAGGCCGATGGCTGGTTCGTGCTCCAGGCGCCCTGTCCTCCGGGCAGCCGCTACCGCTTCAAGATCGACCAACAGCTGCTGGTGCCGGACCCGGCGTCCCGGGCCCAGGACGGCGACATCCACGGCCCGAGCCTGGTGGTCGCCGCCGACGCCTATCCATGGCAGCACCCGGCCTGGGCTGGTCGGCCCTGGCACGAGGCGGTGATCTACGAGCTGCATGTGGGCGTCATGGGCGGCTACCAGGCGGTGCAACAGGCCTTGCCGGGCCTGGTGGAACTGGGGGTGACCGCCATCGAGCTGATGCCCCTGGCGGAGTTCCCCGGCGCGCGCAACTGGGGTTACGACGGGGTTCTGCCCTATGCGCCGGAAGCCTCCTACGGCCCGCCCGAAGCGCTCAAGGCGCTGATCGACTGCGCCCACGGCCTGGGCCTGGCGGTCATTCTCGACGTGGTCTACAACCACTTCGGCCCCGACGGCAACTACCTGCCGCACTACGCCAAGGGCTTCTTTCGCCAGGACCTGCACACGCCCTGGGGCGCGGCCATCGACTTTCGCCGCCGCCCGGTACGCGACTTCTTTATCGACAACGCGCTGATGTGGCTCCTGGAATACCGCTTCGACGGCCTGCGCCTGGATGCGGTGCACGCCATCGACGACCCGGACTTTCTCCTCGAACTGGCCCGGCGGGTACGCCAGGCCGTGCCTCCCGAGCGCCATGTGTGGCTCAACCTGGAGAACGAACGCAATCAGGCCAGCCTGCTGCAACAGGGCTTCGATGCCCAGTGGAACGATGATGGCCACAACGCCCTGCACGTGCTGCTGACCGGCGAAACCGAGGCCTACTACGCCGACTTCGCCGACGACCCGACCACGCAACTGGCCCGCTGCCTGAGCCAGGGCTTCGCCTTCCAGGGCCATGTCGACCGCCACGGCAAGGCCCGGGGCGAACCCAGCGGCCACCTGCCCCCCAGCGCTTTCGTGCTGTTCCTGCAGAACCACGACCAGATCGGCAACCGGGCCTTCGGCGAGCGCCTCAACCAGCTGGCACCGCCCCAGGCCCTGCACGCCGCAACCGCGCTGTTGCTGCTGTCCCCGATGATTCCGCTGCTGTTCATGGGCGACGAGGTCGCCGCCGAGGAACCCTTCCTGTTCTTCACCAGTCATCAGGGACCACTGGCCGAGGCGGTGCGCGAGGGCCGGCGCAACGAGTTCGCCGCCTTCAGGGCCTTTGCCGATGCCCGGCAGCGCCAGCGCATCCCCGACCCCAATGCCCTTTCGACCTTCCAGGCCTCGCGGCCGCAGCCGCGCTCCGACCAGGCCGCCGCGACCCGGGCGCTGTACCAGAGCCTGCTGCAGATCCGCCACCGCCAGTTGCTCCCGCGCCTGCCCGCCGCCCAGGCCCTGGGCACGCGGGTGCTGGCCGAGGGCGCCCTCAGCGCGCACTGGCGCCTGGGGGATGGCAGCCGCCTGCGCATCGACCTCAACCTGAGCCCGCACCGGGTCGAGCTGGCGCCCGAGCCTCCGGGGCAACTCTGGTTCGAACACCCGCCCCACAGCCTCGACCACTGGCGCCAAGGCTGGCTGCCGGCCTTCAGCGTGGTGGTCCAGCTGGACGACATACATGCCCCGACAGCCCCTGATGGAGAACGCCTATGAGCGATGCGCAACTGGAACTGCTGGCCAGCCGCGCCGGCCTGGCCGTGGATTGGATCGATGCCAACGGCCGTGGGCAGAAGGTCGAGCCCCGGGTCCTGCGGGCAGTGCTGGCGGGCCTGGGCCACCCTGCCGACAACGACCAGGAAATCCGGCACAGCCTGCAGCAACTGGAGGAACTGCAACACAGTCGCCACCTGCCGCCGCTGCTCACTGTCGACGTCGGCCAGGGGCTGGATCTGGCCCGCTACTTTCCGGCGCACACGGTCTGCGCCATCCAGCTGGAAGACGGCAACCCGCTGTCCCTGTCCCTGGATCAGGCCAGCGTGCTGCCCGGCGTGCTGCCCGTGGGCTACCACGGGATACAGGTGAACGACGAACACTTCGTCCTCGCCGTGGCCCCCGAACGCTGCTACAGCGTGGCCGACGCCGTGGACCAGGCCACGCCCCGCGCCTGGGGCCTGACGGTGCAGCTGTATGCCCTGCGGCGTCCCGGGGATGGCGGCTTTGGCGATACCCAGGCCCTGGAGGATCTGGCCCGCCAGGCCGCCGAGCGCGGTGCCGACGCCCTGGCCATCAGCCCGCTGCACGCCATGTTCGCCGCCGATCCTCAGCGCTACAGCCCCTACTCGCCTTCCAGCCGGCTGTTTCTCAACAGTCTGTACGCCGCGCCGGCGGCCATTCTCGGGGACCGGGCCTGGCGCACCGCCATCCAGTCCTGCGGGGTCGGCGAACAGTTGCAGGCCCTGGAGCATGAGCCGCTGATCGACTGGCCCCAGGCCGCCAAGGCCAAGCAGTTGGCATTGCGGGCCCTGTATGCGGGCTTCTGTCACGGCCAGCACCCACTGCACGAGGACTTCGCCAGCTATCGCCGGGCCGCCGGCGAAGCCCTGGAAAACCACTGCCGCTTCGAAGCCATCCAGGCCCAGCGGGCGGCCCGTGGCGAAGACCTGGACTGGCGCCACTGGCCAGAACAATGGCGCAACCCGGCCAGCCCGGCCCTGGCCCGCTTTGCCCAGGAGCAGGCCGAGGAAATCGGCTTTCATGCCTTCTGCCAGTGGCTGATTGCCCGCGGCCTGGAACGGGCCCAGAGCGCGGCCCGCAGCGGCGGCATGGGCATCGGCCTGATCGCCGACCTGGCGGTGGGCGCCGACGGCGGCGGCAGCCAGGCCTGGAGCCGCCAGGAGCAACTGCTGGCATCCCTGACCGTGGGCGCGCCACCGGACGTGCTCAATCGCCAGGGCCAGGGCTGGGGCATCTGCGCCTTCTCCCCCGAAGGCCTGCAGCGCCATGGCTTTCGTGCCTTTATCGAAATGCTGCGGGCCAACTTCGCCCACGCCGGCGGCCTGCGCATCGACCATGTCATGGGCCTGCAACGCCTGTGGGTGATTCCCCTGGGCGCGCCGCCCAGCGACGGCGCCTACCTCAATTACCCGGTGGACGACCTGCTGCGCCTGCTGACCCTGGAGTCCCACCGCCATCAGGCCATCGTTCTCGGCGAAGACCTGGGCACGGTGCCCGACGGCCTGCGGGACAAGCTCGCCGCCCGGGCCATGCTCGGCATGCGCGTGCTGCTGTTCGAACAGGACCACGGCTGCCACTTCAGGCCGATCCTCGACTGGCCGGACAACGCCCTGGCCACCACCAGCACCCACGACCTGCCGACCCTCAATGGCTGGTGGCAGGGCCGCGACATCGACTGGAACCTGCGCCTGGGCATGGTGGACGAACACGGCGCCCGGCAATGGGCCGAACACCGCCAGCGCGAGCGTGACGGCCTGCGCCAGGCCCTGGCCCGGGACCCGCAGAACTTTCGCCAGGACTGCCAGGAAACCGAGCAGGTGATCGACGCTGCCGTGCGCTTTCTCGGCCATACCCGGGCGCCACTGGTGCTGCTGCCCCTGGAAGACGCCCTGGGCATCGATGAACAGGCCAACCTGCCCGGCACCCTCGACAGCCACCCCAACTGGCGCCGGCGCCTGGCCAGCGCGAGCCGCCGCCTGCTGGAGGACAGCGACGCCGCCCGGCGCCTGGAACTGCTGGCCTGCGCCCGCCAGCAAGCCCTAGAGCGTGACCGATGAACTCCAGCACCCTGCCCCAGCCCTTGCCCCTGTTGCGGGCCAGCCTGCGCCTGCAGTTCCACCGGGGGTTCAGCCTCGACGACGCCGTGCCTCTGGTGCCCTACTTCGCCCGCCTGGGCATCAGCCACCTCTATGCCTCGCCGCTGCTGTGCGCCCGGGCCGGATCGATGCACGGCTACGACGTGGTGGACCCGACCCGGGTCAACCCGGAACTGGGCGGCGAAGCGGCCCTCAGACGCCTGGTGAGCGCCTTGCGCGCCCAGGGCATGGGCCTGATCCTGGACATCGTCTCCAACCACATGGCGGTGGGCGGCAGTGACAACCCCTGGTGGCTGGACCTGTTGCAGTGGGGGCGCCTGAGCCCCTATGGCGAATTCTTCGATATCCAGTGGCACTCCCCCGACCCGCTGATGCAAGGCCAGCTGTTGGTGCCCTTTCTGGCCAGTGACTACGGCGTGGCGCTGCAGCAAGGCAGCCTGCCCTTGCAGCTGGACGAGGATCTGGCGGGCTTTCATGTGCAGCACCACGAGCATCGTTTTCCCATCTGCCCTGCCGACTACGGGGAGCTGTTGCGGATCGAATCGCCCCTGGCGCCGGCGGCCGCGGCCGAACTCAAGGCCCTGGCCGACGCCTTCGACGCCCTGCGCTTGCACGGCGATGCCCAGGCCCAGGCCCGGCCCCTGCAGCAGGCCTTGGCGCGCCTGCTGCAACAGCCGGCGCTGCGCCAAGCGGTCGCCGAGCACTTGCAAGGCTACGACGGACGTCAGCCCGAAGGCCTGAGCCGTCTGCATCAATTGCTGGAGCGCCAGAGCTACCGACTGGCCAGCTGGCGCACCGCCGCCGATGACATCAACTGGCGGCGCTTCTTCGACGTCAACGAACTGGGCGGCCTGCGGGTCGAGCGCCCGGCGGTGTTCGAGGCCACTCACGCCAAGATCTTCCAGCTGATCGAAGAAGGCCTGGTGGACGGCCTGCGCATCGACCATATCGACGGCCTGGCCGATCCCCGGGCCTACTGCCGCAAGCTGCGGCGCCGGGTCGAGCGCCTGCGCCCCGGCCAGCACCTGCCGATCTACGTCGAAAAGATCCTCGGCGCCGAAGAAACCCTGGCCCGCGACTGGCAGGTGGACGGCAGCACCGGCTACGAATTCATGAACCAGCTGTCGCTGCTGCAACAGGCCGCCACGGGCCGGCCACTGCTGGCCGAACTCTGGAGCCGGTACAGTCGGCGGCCGGCGCAGTTTGCCCGGGAGGCGCTGCTGGCCCGTCAGCAGATCCTCAACGGTTCTCTGGCCGGCGACTTTGAAAGCGTGGCCCAGGCCCTGCTGCAAGTGGCGCGCCTGGACCTGATGAGCCGCGACCTGACCCTGGGCGCCATTCGCCGGGCGCTGCAGGAACTGATCGTGCACTTCCCGGTGTATCGCACCTACATCAGCGCCCGCGGCCGCGGCCCCCAGGACCAGCGGTTCTTCCAGCAGGCCATGCAGGGGGCCCGGGCCAGCCTGGGCGAAGCCGACTGGCCGGTGCTCGATTACCTGGAGCGCTGGCTCGGCGGCCAGGGCTGGCGGCAACAGCCGGCGGGTCGCCCACGCAAACTGCTGCGCCACGCCTGCGTGCGCTTCCAGCAACTGACCTCGCCGGCGGCGGCCAAGGCGGTGGAGGACACCGCGTTCTATCGCTCGGCGGTGCTCCTGGCGCGCAATGACGTGGGCTTCGACACCGAGCAGTTCAGCGCGCCGCCCGCGGCCTTCCACAGCGCCTGCGAACAGCGCCTGGAGCGGTTCCCCGACAACCTGCTGACCAGCGCCACCCACGACCACAAGCGCGGCGAGGACAGTCGCGCGCGCCTGGCGGTGCTCAGCGAGCGCGCCGCCTGGTACGTGCGCCAGGTGCAGGCATGGCGGCCGCTGGCCGAGCCGTTGCGCCAAGGCCGCGACGGGCCATCGGCGGCGGATGAGCTGATCCTCTACCAGACCCTACTGGGCAGTTGGCCCCTGGACCTGCAGGCAGATGATCAACCGGCCCTGGCCGACTACGCCCGGCGGATCGGGCAGTGGCAACTCAAGGCCCTGCGCGAGGCCAAGCTGCACAGCAGTTGGGCCGCGCCGAACCCGGAGTACGAAGAGGCCGCGCAAGGGTTTATCGAGCGCCTGCTGTGCGCGCCCGAGGGCCTGCCCTTGCGTCGCTCGATCGCCGATGCGGTGAATGCCATCGCCCCCGCCGGCGCCCTCAACAGCCTGGCGCAAACTTTGCTGCGCATGACAGTGCCGGGGGTGCCGGATCTGTATCAGGGCAACGAGTTCTGGGACTTCAGCCTGGTGGATCCGGACAACCGCCGGCCGGTGGACTACGGGGCCCGGCAACAGGCGCTGAACCGCCTGCGCGATCCCCGCGAGTGGCTCACAGGTTGGCGCGACGGGCGCATCAAGCAAGGCCTGATCGCCCGGACCCTGGGCCTGCGCAGCCAGTACCCGGAGCTGTTCCGGCGCGGCCACTACCGGCCCTTGCCGGTGCTCGGCCAGGAGGCGGGACGGGTTCTGGCCTTCATGCGTGAATACCGGGAACAACGGTTGGTGGTGGTAGTGCCGTTCCGGGTCGCCGCGCTGCTGGAGGACAGCGCAGTGCCCAAGGTCGATGCACAACGATGGGGCGATACCCGGGTGCAACTACCGTTCACCGCCTCGCGCCGCAACCTGAATGGACTTTTTTCAACCGGAGCAGTCACACCCCATAAGGAGTTGCTGATCAGTGCCGTATTGCAAGACTTTCCGCTCAATCTTTTGATTCAACATTGAATCCAGTCCAGGAGCATTGCGATGAGTACCGACGACAAACGCATTCGTGAATTCGCCTATCAGATCTGGGAATCGGAAGGCAAACCCCAGGGCCAGGAAGCCCGGCACTGGGACATGGCGCGCAAGCTGGCCGAAGCCGAAGCCCTGGCGCCGCCGCCCCCGGCCAAGGTCGCCAAGCCCAGGACCCGCACCGCCGCCGCCAAGCCCAAGGGCAAGCCGGCCGCCGCCGTGGTCCTGCCTCCGGGCGAGAAGCCGGCGCCGAAGAAACCCCGGGGCCCGCGCAAGCCGCCCGCCCACTGACGCCCTTCCCCACCCGTTGATCACCGCCGACCCGTGGCGCGTCATGGCGCCACAAGGGTTTGTCTCGCCCGGAAAAAACCGGAGCAACACGGGTATCAGCACTTGTCATCAGACCTGCAGGAGCAACCATGAGCCGATCCAAGCAGACTCCCGAGCACGAACCCTCGCGCATCCGTGAAGGCCTGCCCTTCCCGCTGGGCGCCACCTGGGATGGACTGGGCGTCAACTTCGCGCTGTTCTCGGCCAACGCCACCCGGGTCGAGCTGTGCCTGTTCGACGCCACCGGCGAAGTGGAACTGGAGCGCATCGAACTGCCGGAATACACCGACGAGATCTTCCACGGCTACCTGCCCGATGCCCACCCCGGGCTGATCTACGGCTACCGGGTGTACGGCCCCTACGACCCGGCCAACGGCCACCGCTTCAACCCCAACAAACTGCTGATCGACCCCTATGCCAAGCAACTGGTGGGGGAACTGAAATGGTCCGAGGCGCTGTTCGGCTACACCATCGGCCACCCGGATGCCGACCTGAGCTTCGATGAGCGTGACAGCGCGCCCTTCGTGCCCAAGTGCAAGGTCATCGATCCGGCCCACACCTGGGGCCACGACCAGCAGATCAACGTGCCCTGGGACAAGACGGTCATCTACGAGACCCACGTGCGCGGCTTCACCATGCGCCATCCCGCGGTGCCGGAAAACCTGCGGGGCAGCTTTGCCGGGCTGATGGTCGACGACGTGCTGGAGCACATTCGCAAGCTGGGGGTGTCGTCGGTGGAGCTGTTGCCGATCCACGCCTTCGTCAACGATCAGCACCTGCTGCACAAGGGCATGACCAATTACTGGGGCTACAACAGCATCGCCTTCTTCGCCCCGGACCCACGCTACCTGGCCAGCGGCAAGATCGCCGAATTCAAGGAAATGGTCGCGCACCTGCACGAAGCCGGGCTGGAGGTGCTGCTGGACGTGGTCTACAACCACACCGCCGAAGGCAACGAACAAGGCCCGACCCTGTCCATGCGCGGCATCGACAACGCCTCCTACTACCGCCTGATGCCCGACGACAAGCGCTTCTACATCAACGATTCCGGCACCGGCAACACCCTGGACCTGAGTCATCCCTGCGTGCTGCAGATGGTCACCGACTCCCTGCGCTACTGGGCCACGGAAATGCACGTGGACGGTTTCCGCTTCGACCTGGCGACCATCCTCGGCCGCTACCACGATGGTTTCGACGAGCGCCACAGCTTCCTCGTGGCCTGCCGCCAGGACCCGGTGCTGCGCCAGGTGAAGCTGATCGCCGAACCCTGGGACTGCGGCCCCGGCGGCTACCAGGTGGGGCGCTTTCCGCCGGGCTGGGTGGAATGGAACGACCGTTTCCGCGATACCGTGCGCGCCTTCTGGAAAGGCGACGACGGCCAGTTGGCGGACTTCGCCGGGCGCATGACCGCCTCCGGCGAGATGTTCAACCAGCGCGGCCGGCGGCCCTATGCGTCGGTCAACTTCGTCACCGCCCACGACGGCTTCACCCTGCGCGACCTGGTGTCCTACAACGACAAGCACAACCAGGCCAACGACGAGAACAACCAGGACGGCAGCGACAACAACCTGTCCTGGAACCATGGCGTCGAAGGCCCCACCGACGACCCCGAGATCAACGCCCTGCGCCTGCGCCAGATGCGCAACTTCTTCGCCACCCTGCTGCTGGCCCAGGGCACGCCGATGCTGGTGGCCGGCGACGAATTCGCCCGCACCCAGCACGGCAACAACAACGCCTACTGCCAGGACAGCGAGATCGGCTGGGTCAACTGGGAGCTGGACGCCGACGGCAAGGCGCTGCTCAAGTTCGTCAAGCGCCTGATCAAGCTGCGCCTGAACTACCCGATCCTGCGGCGCGGGCGCTTCCTGGTCGGCAGCTACAACGAGGACCTCGGGGTCAAGGACGTCACCTGGCTGGCCCCGGACGGCAACGAGATGAGCACCGAACAATGGCAAGACCCCCACGGCCGTTGCCTGGGCATGCTGCTGGACGGCCGCGCCCAGGAAACCGGGATCCTGCGCCCCGGGGCCGACGCCACGGTGCTGCTGGTGGTCAATGCCCATCACGACATCGTCAATTTCCGCCTGCCCGAGGTGCCGGCCGGCGAGTTCTGGAGCTGCATGCTCGACACCAACCAGCCGGCGGTGCGCGGCCAGGAGCGCTTCGCCTTCGGCCACAGCTACTCGGTGACCGGGCGTTCGCTGCTGCTGTTCGAGTTGCAGCATGAGGAAGAAGACTGAAATGGACCTGCAAGCCTTCCTGCGCCATTACCCCGACCTGGGGCACGCCGATGCCCCGGCGCTGGGCCTGTGCCTGGAGGCTCTGGTGGCCGCCGGCCTGGATCGCCTGCCGCGGCCGGCGAGCGGTGCCACCCTGCAGCGTTGGCAGGCCCTGGCCCGGGTCGCCGGACATGACCTGGGCCTGTGCAAGCTCTACGAGGGACACACCGATGCCCTGGCGATCATGCAAGAGCTGGACTGCACCGTCGCCCCCGGCACCACCTGGGGCACCTGGGCCGCCGAACCGCCCCGGGCCCGGGTTCAGGCCGACGCCGACGGCCCGCACTGCCGCTTGCGCGGGACCAAGGCCTGGTGCTCGGGAGCCGCGGTGCTCAGCCATGCCCTGCTCACCGCCTGGGACAGCGCGGGGCGCCAGCGCCTGGTGGCGGTGGCCCTGGACCAGCCCGGGGTGCAGGTCGAGCGCGGCGGCTGGCAGGCGGTGGGCATGGCCAATACCGACAGCCGGCAGGTGCAGTTCGACCAGGCACGGGGCCATTGGGTCGGCGGGCCGGACGACTACCTGCAGCGCCCGGGTTTCTGGCAGGGCGCCATGGGCATCGCCGCCTGCTGGCTGGGCGCGGCCCAGGCCATCGCCCTGCCGCTGCGCGAACACTGCGCCAAGCACGACGAGCCCCACGCCCAGGCGCATCTGGGGGCGGTGGACAGCGCCCTGCATCAGGCCGCCTGCGTCCTGCGCCACAGTGCCCGGCAGCTGGACCAGGCCCCCGACGCCGATTGCCAACTGCTGGCCCGGCGCACCCGGGCCGTGACCGAAGCCAGCGTCGACAGCCTGCTGCGGCATGTCGGTCGGGCCCTGGGCGCGGGCCCCTATTGCCTGGACCGGCACTTCGCCCGGCTGCTGGCCGACCTGCCGGTGTTTATCCGCCAGAGCCATGCCGAACGCGACCTGGCCCAGCTCGGCCAACAGTTGGCCGGCGAAGCCGCTGCGGCGGACCGGGGAGGATGGTGCCTGTGAAAGCCAATCCGATTGTCGGCCGTGGCACTTCACTGAAGGCCTGGCAGGCCTCCTCGCACCTGCGGGCGATGGCCTGCGTGGATATCCAGACCCTGGTTGCGCCCGGTTCGCGGGCGGTGATCGTGGCCCCGCACCCGGACGACGAAATCCTCGGGTGCGGCGGCCTCCTGCAATTGCTGGCGGCCGCGGGACGGGAACTGTTGCTGATTTCGGTCACCGATGGCAGCGCCAGCCATCCCGGCTCACCGCGCTGGCCCATCGAGCGCCTGAGCCTGGTGCGGCCCCAGGAGTCCGCCGAAGGCCTGCGCCGCCTGGACCTGCCACTGGCGCGGATCACATGGCTGCGCGGCGGCTTCCAGGACAGCCGCGTAGCCCGGGACGAAGCGGCCCTGGCGCGCTACATCCAGGCGTGCCTGCGGCCGGACGATGTGCTGTTCAGCACCTGGTGCGAGGACGGCCACTGCGACCACGAGGCCGTGGGCCGGGCCAGCGCCCTGGCCGCCCGGGCCGCGGGTGCGCGCCTCAGGGAGCTACCCATCTGGGGCTGGCACTGGGCCGACCCCGAGGGCCGCCAGTTGCCCTGGGAGCGCGCCCGCAAGGTGCTGCTCAGCCCCGCCCAGGTGGCACGCAAGCGTCACGCCATCCAGGCCTTCGCCAGCCAGCTGGAGGGCGACCCGGACATTGGCCTGGCACCGGTACTGGCGCCACACATCATCGAGCGTCTGCTGCAACCCTTCGAGGTGGTATTCCTATGAGCGTCGACAGTCACTATTTCGAAGGGCTGTTCGCCCGGGACCAGGACCCCTGGGCCTTTCGCCGACGCTGGTACGAACAGCGCAAGCGCGCCATCACCCTGGCCAGCCTGCCGCGGCGCCATTACCGGAGCATTTTCGAACCCGGATGCGCCAACGGCGAACTCAGCGCCGAACTGGCGACCCGCTGCGACAGCCTGCTGTGCTGCGACACCGCACAGACTGCGGTCAGCCTGGCCCGGCAACGCCTGCGTTCGATGCCCCAGGCCCGGGTGGAATGCGCGCGCCTGCCCGAGGACTGGCCCGACGGTCCCTTCGAGCTGATTGTCATCAGCGAGCTTGGCTACTACCTGGACCCTGGGGATCTGGCGCGCCTGGTGACGCGGGCCCTGGGCTCCCTGGCCGCCGACGGTCAGTTGCTGGCCTGTCATTGGCGTCCGCCCATCGCCGGCTGTCCCCTGGAGGGCGGGCAAGTGCATGCAATGCTCCACCGGCAGTTGCAGCTGCCACGCCTGCTGGAACATCAGGATGCGGATTTTCTCCTCGACCTCTGGGGCCGCGACGCGGATTCGGTCGCGACCCTGGAGGGCCTGCGATGATCGGAGTGGTGATTCCCGCCCATAACGAAGAGCAACTGCTGGCCGACTGCCTGCAATGCGCCCTGACAGCCGCCAGCCACCCCGACCTGAAGGAGGACGTGCTGATCCTGGTGGTGCTCGACAGCTGTTCCGACCGCTCCCTGAGCATCGCCCGCCAGTACGCCGTCCAGCACCTGCAATTGCAGGTGCGCAATGTCGGACGGGCGCGCGCCGCCGGCGCGCAATGGCTGCTGCAGGCCGGGGCACGCTGGCTGTCGTGCACCGACGCCGACAGCCGGGTGCCCGCGGACTGGCTGGTGGCCCAGCTGGCCCAGGGCACCGACGCCGTCTGCGGCACGGTCACCGTCGACAGCTGGAGCGAAGGCTTCGCGCCCCAGGCCCAGGCCCGCTACCACGATGCCTACCAGAGCGCCGATGAGCATCGGCATGTCCATGGCGCCAACCTGGGCATCAGCGCCGCGGCCTATGTTCGCGCCGGCGGTTTCGAAGCCCTGGCGTGTCACGAGGACGTGCAACTGGTGCGACAGCTGCAGCGCAGCGGCGCCAGCATCGCCTGGAGCCGACACCCGCAGGTGATTACCAGCGGGCGCCTGGACAGCCGGGCCCGGGGCGGCTTTGGCGATTACCTGCAAAGCCTGGTCGAACCTTGAAGGGCGAGGAAGTAGCGCACGACTTTCGTCTTGTGGCCTCCCCCGGGGAGCAATTGCCGTCTACCCTGTGACAGGGTTCGTAATGCTCGAACAAAGCTTGGCCCGCCCCTGCGTGGACGGTTCCAGGCTGTGTATGATGAGCCCCGCATCGCGGCGCCCCAAAGGGATGGAGCGCCGGTACTTCACGCTGAGGCGGATGCCGGAATCAGCGTGCGGACAAACCCAGGGGCGCGGCTCGACGGTGGTTCCACCGCCCAGGCCGCGACCCGACAAACAGGGACGTGACACCTCATGAAAGCCATACCCGCAGTAGACAGCAGCTGGTCCAGCCAGATATGGAACTCCGCCCGCCGACTGGCCGAGGTCCCGGCCATCAACCTGGCCAGCCTGGTTCCGCCAGGTTCACGGGCGGTGATCGTCGCCCCCCACCCCGGTGACGAGGTGGTCGCCAGCGGCGGACTGCTGCAAGTGCTGGCCCACCACGGCCACCCTTTGCAGTTGATCTCCATCAGCGACGGCAGCGCCAGCCACCCGGGCTCGGAACGCTGGCCCAAGCGCCGCCTCAGCGTGTTCCGCCCCCAGGAAAGCGCCGAGGCCCTGCGTCGCCTGGGCTTGCCGCTGCACAGCCTGAAGTGGATTCGCGGCGGCTTTGCCGACAACGCCCTGAGCGAGCGCGAGCAGCAACTGGTGCCCTTCATCAGCCGCTACCTGCGCGACAGCGACGTGGTGTTCAGCACCTGGCGCGCCGACGGCAACCTCGATCACGAAGCGGTGGGCCGGGCGACGGCCAAGGCGACGGCCCTGGTGGGCGCACGCTTCTACGAAATTCCGCTGTGGGCCTGGCACTGGCCGTCGCGGGAGGAGCATCAGATCCCCTGGCAGCGGGCCCGCAAGCTGCGCCTGGACACCTGGACCGTGGCCCGCAAGCGGCATGCTGCCCACGCCTATGCCAGCCAGCTGCAGGGCGAGCCGGAGATCGGCCTGGAGCCGGCGCTGTCTCCGGTGCTGCTGGAGCGCTTGCGCCTGCCCTACGAGATCATCCTGATGTAGACCGGGGCCGATGCACATTCAGCTGAACGCGAGCGCCTGCCGTCAGTCCCATCAGTAACCGCCACGGAAACACAGGAGCCCGCGTGAGCATCGATTGCCCCCCTCAGCCCGACCCACCAGGCATCAGCCGCCTGCGGGTGCTGACCGTCAATACTCACAAGGGCTTCACCGCCCTCAACCGGCGCTTCATTCTTCCGGAGCTGCGCGAGGCGGTACGCAGCACCCGGGCCGATCTGGTGTTTCTCCAGGAAGTGCTGGGGGAGCATGAGCGCCACGCCTCACGCCTGAACAACTGGCCCGAGCAGTCGCAATACGAATTTCTCGCCGACAGCATGTGGAGCGATTACGCCTACGGGCGCAATGCGGTGTACCCCGACGGCCATCACGGCAACGCCCTGCTGTCGAAGTTTCCCATCCGCCAGTACCGCAACCTTGATGTCTCCATCACCGGTCCCGAACGCCGGGGCCTGCTGCACTGCGTACTGGATGTGCCGGGCCACGCCGAAGTGCACGCCATCTGCGTGCACCTGAGCCTGCTGGAGAGCCATCGGCAACAGCAACTGGCCCTGCTGTGCCAGTTGCTCGAATCCCTGCCCGCCGAGGCGCCGGTGATCATCGCCGGCGACTTCAACGACTGGCAGATGCACGGCAATGTCACCCTGGGGCGACGGGACGACCTGCACGAAGCCTTCGAGCGCCATCACGGCCGCCCGGCCAAGACTTACCCGGCCCGCTGGCCGTTGCTGCGCCTGGACCGCATCTACCTGCGCAACGCCAGCAGCCATCGACCGCAGATTCTCGGCAACAAACCCTGGACCCACCTCTCCGACCACCTGCCCCTGGCGGTGGAAGTGCACCTCTAGCCGAGGCTCGCTGCCCGGCCCGCCAGGGGTGCGCGGGCAACCGCCGCAGGTGCGGGCCGGCCAGCGACGGCGTGCACCGTGGCCGCACCGGGCGCCGCGCACGGTTCGCCGGCAGCTGGCTTCTACGGGGCATCGCCACGGTCGGGGCGCAGCACCAGGACCGCCAGGGGCGGCAGGTTGAGCACCAGGGACAGGGCCTGGCCATGACTGCCCTGCTCTTGGCTGAACGCCTCGCCGCCGTTGCCGTAGTTGGAGCCGGCATACACCTGCGAATCACTGTTGAGCAGTTCGCTCCAGCGCCCGGCCAGGGGCACCCCAACCCGATAGGCCTGGCGCGGCACCGGGGTGAAGTTGGCCACCACCAGCAACGGCTCGCCGCTGCGGCTCCAGCGCAACCAGGCGTACACGCTGTTGATCGCGTCATCGCCGATCAGCCATTGGAAGCCCTGGGGCACGTCGTCCTGGTCATGCAGTGCCGGGTACTGGCGATACAGCTGGTTGAGGTCCGTCACCAGCTTTTGCACCCCGCGGTGCTCGGGGTATTGCAGCAGGTACCAGTCCAGTTGCTGATCGTGGTTCCACTCGCGCCACTGGCCGAACTCGCAGCCCATGAACAGCAGCTTCTTGCCCGGATGGGTCCACATGAAGCTCAGGTAGGCCCGCAGGTTGGCGAACTTCTGCCAGCGATCGCCGGGCATCTTGTCGATCAGCGAATGCTTGCCGTGCACCACCTCGTCGTGGGAGATCGGCAGGATGAAGCGTTCTGACCAGGCATACACCAGGCCGAAACTCAGCTCGTTGTGGTGATGGGCGCGGTACACCGGGTCCTGCTGGATGTAATGCAGCGAGTCGTGCATCCAGCCCATGTTCCATTTGTAGGCAAAGCCCAGGCCGCCCTGGTCGGTGGGCCGGCTGACCCCGGGCCAGGCCGTGGACTCTTCGGCGATCACCAGGGCCCCTGGCGCTTCCAGGGCCACCACGTCGTTGAGGTGGCGCAGAAAGTCGATGGCCTCCAGGTTCTCGCGACCGCCATGGCGGTTGGGCACCCACTCCCCGGCCTTGCGCGAATAGTCGCGGTAGAGCATCGAGGCCACGGCGTCCACCCGCAGGCCGTCGACGTGGAAATGCTTGAGCCAGTGCAGCGCCGAAGCCAGCATGAAACCGTGCACTTCGGTGCGCCCGAGGTTGTAGATCAGGGTGTCCCAGTCCTGATGGAAGCCTTCCAGGGGATTGCCGTATTCATACAGCGCAGTGCCGTCAAATTGCGCCAGGCCGTGGGCATCGGTGGGAAAATGCGCCGGCACCCAATCGAGGATCACCCCGAGCTGCGCCCGGTGGCAGGCATCGACAAAGGCGGCGAAATCCCGCGGGCTGCCATAGCGGGCGCTGGGGGCGAACTGCGACAACGGCTGGTAGCCCCAGGAGCCGCCAAAGGGATGCTCCATGATCGGCATCAGTTCGATATGGGTGAACCCCAGGTCCTTGACGTAGGGAATCAGGCGCTCGGCCAGCTCGGCCCAGCTGTACTGGCGGGCCACCTCCCCCAGGTCGTCCACCTCGCACTGCCAGGAGCCGGCGTGCAGCTCGTAGATCGACAGTGCCGCGTCGGGCCGCTGCAGCTGGCTGCGTTGCGCCATCCACGACTGGTCCTGCCAGTCGAAATCCAGCGGTTCGGCGACCCGCGAGGCGGTCTCCGGCGGCAGTTGCGTGGCCAGGGCCATGGGATCGGCCTTGAGCGGCAGGATGCCCTGGGCCCCGAGAATCTCGTACTTGTAGGCCTCGCCGGCCTGCAGCCGCGGGATGAACAGCTCCCAGACCCCGGAAGGATGGCGCAGGCGCATCGGATGGCGGCGCCCGTCCCAGATATTGAAGTCCCCCACCACCGAGACGCGCCGGGCATTGGGCGCCCAGACCGCGAAGCGCACCCCGGCGACGCCGTCCACGCACATCACCTGGGCGCCCAGGCATGCACTCAGATCGCGGTGATTGCCTTCGGCGAACAGGTACAGGTCCATCTCCCCCAGCAACGGGCCGAAGCTGTAGGGGTCTTCGCTGACCTGCTCGCCTCCGGCCCACTGCACCCGCAGCAGATAGGCCCGGCACTCGTCGAAATGCCCGACAAACAGCCCCGGCGCCTCGGCGGCCTGCAGGCTGCCCAGCACCTGCTGCTGGTCCCGGTCCAGCACTTGCACGCTCAGTGCCCCGGGCACAAAGGCGCGGATGAACTGACCGCCCGCGCCGTCGCCGTGGGGGCCGAGAATGGCGAACGGGTCCTGATGTTCTGCCCGTACCAGGGCTTCGATGGCCTTGGCCGAGGGCAGCAATGCCGCTGTGGGCTTTCCCTGTTCCTTGTTCGAGACACTCATGACTGCTCTCCACCACGCTCAAGTTCGGAAAAAGCTTGCAGCTCACTCAACAGCCCGACCAGGCCGTGCAAGGGCACGTGGAGCCAGGTGGGCCGGTTTTGCGCTTCATAGGCCAACTCATAGGCGGCCTTCTCCAGGCTGAACAGGGCCAGGGCGGCATCCGCGGCGCCGGGCTCCTGCCAGCCATGGGCAAGCGTAGCCGTCGCCAGCCGATACGCCTGGACAAAGGCCTGCCGCGCCTGGTCGAGGTAACGCCGCAGCACCCGCTCCCGCGCCGCCGCGGCCGCCGGCGAGCCATCGACCACCGGCGCCTCGCGGGCCATGGCCGCGGCATAGTCGAAGGAGCGCAACACCCCGCTGACGTCCTTGTACGGGCTGTGCTTGCCCCGGCGCTCGGCCAGGGACCGCGCCGGCTCGCCCTCGAAGTCGATCAGGTAGGCGTCACCCTTGACCACCAGCACCTGGCCCAGGTGCAGATCGCCGTGGACCCGGATACGCAGGCCGCCCACCAGCTGTTTGGCCAGCTGCTGGATATGACCGAGGATCTGCGCCTTGTGCTGCAACAATCGACTCACCCACTGCCGGTCCCGGGTGCTCAGTGCACCTTGATGCTGCTTGAGCACCTGCAACCCTCGTTCCACTTGCCCGGCCACCTGCCGATTCCAGGCCTGGGTGTCCTTGAGCGTGCTCACTTGTGGTGCAAAGTCCGGGCCGCTGCCCGGGGCCGCCAGCAACAGGTGCATTTCCCCCAGGCGCCGGCCCAGCAGCCCGGCAAACTCCCGCAGTTCGCCAAGGGCGTTGTAATGCTGCTCCTGCTCGGACATGGCATCCGCCAGCTCATCGTGGATGGCCCGCTGCAGGGTGTTCTGCGTCCACTCCCAGGCGTCGCCCTGATTGCTCAGGTAGCCCTGGGCGATCATCAGCAGGTGGTCCTCGCCCTGGGCATCGCAACGCAGCACCGCACCCAGCAGGGGCGAGATATGGGCAAAGCCCGCGGCCGTGAGGAAGGCGCCCATTTCCAGCTCCGGATGCACGCCGGCGGACACCCGGCGCAGCAGCTTGAGCACCAGGCTGCCGCCCACCACCACCGAACTGTTGGACTGCTCCGCCGACAGGTAGCGCACCTCGGACTCGGCCCCCAGGCCCAGCCCATCCAGGGCCGGGCTGCCCTCGAAACGGATCGACCCGGCTTCGCTCTGCAGCCGGGTGCGGGCCTGCAGGGCCTGGAGCACGTCGCGCACGAAACTGTCGAGGGCGAAGGCATCGGTGATCAGGCCCACCTGGCGCCCACGGCGCACCCGGGCCATGGCCAGTTGCTGGGGCAAGGCACTGCCGAACTGCTCTTCACCGAGCAGGCCGAAGGGCAACTGATAGCGCTCGGACTGGCCGTCGCCGCTGACCTCGATCTCGCTGAGCAGCACCGGATGCCGAGGGTCGCCAAAGCGCACGGCGTAGGCGATGCGCAGTGCTTGCGGGGCGCTGTCCTTGCCGGCGAACCAGCGGCGCTTGGGCAGCCAGAGGGGCAGCACTTCGTGCTCCAGGGTGGTGCGCGCCGGGGCTTCGAGCAATTCTTCGAGGCGCTTTTTCAGGACCAGGGTGCAGAAGTCCGGCAGGCTCTGGGCCGGTTCCACGTGCCAGCTGGGCATCTGCTGCTCGGCGGCCAGGACGAACCAGTAAAAGCCGTAGGGCGCCAGGGTCAGCAGAAAGTGCAATTGGCCGATGGGCGGAAAGGCATTACCGCCGAGCATTTCCACCGGGACCCTGCCGGCGAACGCCGACAGGTCCAGCTCCGCGGCCTGGGCACTGCGCGAGACGTTGGCCACGCACAGGATGATTTCCTGATGGCCGTCGGCGTCGGTGTATTCCCGGGTGTAGGCCAGGATCCGCCGGTTGCTCGGCGACAGCATCTTCAGGCTGCCACGGCCAAAGGCCTTGGACTGCTTGCGCACCGCCAGCATGCGCCGGGTCCAGTTGAGCAGGGAGTGAGGATCGCCGGACTGAGTCTCGACATTGACCGACTGATAGCCATACAGCGGGTCCATGATCGGCGGCAGCACCAGGCTGGCCGGGTCGGCCCGGGAGAAGCCGCCATTGCGGTCGATGGACCACTGCATCGGCGTGCGCACGCCGTCGCGGTCCCCCAGGTAGATGTTGTCGCCCATGCCGATCTCGTCGCCGTAATACAGGGTCGGGGTGCCGGGCATCGACAGCAGCAGGCTGTTGAGCAGCTCGATGCGCCGCCGGTCGCGCTCCATCAGCGGCGCCAGGCGCCGGCGGATGCCCAGGTTGATCCGCGCCCGGCGGTCGGCGGCGTAGTAGTTCCACAGGTAGTCGCGCTCCTTGTCGGTGACCATCTCCAGGGTCAGCTCATCGTGGTTGCGCAGGAAGATCGCCCATTGGCAGTGGGCCGGGATCTCCGGGGTCTGGCGCAGGATATCGGTGATCGGGAAGCGGTCTTCCTGGGCCAGGGCCATGTACATGCGTGGCATCAGCGGGAAGTGAAAAGCCATGTGGCACTCGTCACCGTCGGCGCCGTTGACGGCCTGCCCGAAGTACAGCTGGGTGTCTTCCGGCCATTGGTTGGCCTCGGCCAGGAGCATGCGGTCCGGGTAGTGGGCATCGATCTCGGCGCGAATGCGCTTGAGCACGTCGTGGGTTTCGGGAAGGTTTTCGTTGTGAGTGCCATCGCGCTCGATCAGGTAGGGAATGGCGTCCAGGCGCAGGCCGTCGATGCCCATGTCCAGCCAGTAGCGCATGACCGAGAGCACCGCCTTCATCACCTGGGGGTTGTCGAAGTTGAGGTCCGGCTGGTGGGAATAGAAGCGGTGCCAGAAGTACTGGCCGGCCACCGGGTCCCAGGTCCAGTTGGACTTCTCGGTGTCGAGAAAGATGATCCGGGTGCCGGCGTACTTCTGGTCGTCGTCGGACCACACGTAGAAATTGCGCGCCGCCGAACCGGGCCTGGCCTTGCGCGCCCGTTGGAACCAGGGGTGCTGGTCCGAGGTGTGGTTGATCACCAGTTCGGTGATCACCCGCAGCTCGCGCTTGTGGGCCTCGGCGATAAAGCGCCGCACGTCGGCCAGGGTGCCGTAGTCGGGGCTGACCCCGCGGTATTCAGCGATGTCGTAGCCGTCGTCGCGCCGTGGCGAGGGGTAGAACGGCAACAGCCAGAGGGTGTTGACCCCCAGGTCCTTGATGTAGTCGAGCTTGGCGATCAGCCCGGGAAAGTCGCCGATTCCATCGTTGTTGGAATCGAAAAAGGACTTCACATGCACCTGGTAGATCACCGCGTCCTTGTACCAGAGCGGGTCCTTGATAAAGGTCGCGGTGCGGGGTTTCTTGGCCATGTCGGACTCCTTGAAAAAATGAATGAGCGCCGACGCACCTGCCGATGCGCCACGACAGCGGTAGGCGCTGGCTTGCCAGCGCAGGCGTCGGCCAGGCCGACGCAAGGCTCATGGGGCTCTTCGCCGGCAAGCCGGCTCCTACAGGGGACTGATGCGCCAGATGCCGAAGGGCTGCGCCGGTTCCAGGCGCATGAATTGGGTCTTGCCGTACCAGGTCCAGCGGTGGCCGTTCATCAAGTCTTCGCCCTGGGTCGAGGCGTCGTCAGGCAGCCCCATTTCCCACAGCGGCAGCTCGAAATGGGCCTCCTGCGGGTTGAACGGATCGAGGCTGACCGCCACCAGCACGAAGTTGTCGCCCTCGGCGCTGCGCTTGCCGAAATACAGGATCTGGTCGTTCCAGGCGTTGTACAGCTTGAGCCCCAGGTGGCTGTGCAGCGCCGGGTTCTGCCGGCGGATGCGGTTGAGCTGGGCGATCTCGGCAATGATGTTGCCGGCGGCGTTGAAATCCCGGGGGCGGATCTCGTACTTCTCCGAATCCAGGTATTCCTCCTTGCCCGGCAGCGCCGCCGACTCGCAGAGTTCGAACCCGGAGTACATGCCCCACAGCCCCGAGCCCATGCTGGCCAGCACCGCGCGGATCAGAAACCCCGGGCGCCCCGACTCATGCAGAAACGCCGGATTGATGTCCGGGGTGTTGACGAAGAAGTTCGGCCGGAAGCACTCGCGCCATGGCGACTGGTTGAGTTCGCTGAAGTAGCTGGCCAGTTCGCTCTTGGTGTTGCGCCAGGTGAAGTAGGTGTAGCTCTGGGAGTAACCGACCTTGCCCAGGCGCGCCATCATCGCCGGGGTGGTGAAGGCTTCGGCCAGGAAGATCACCTCCGGGTGCCGGCCGCGCACGTCGGCGATCAGCCACTGCCAGAACGGCAGCGGCTTGGTGTGGGGGTTGTCCACGCGAAACAGCTTGACCCCCTCCTCGACCCAGCCGAGGACGATGTCCCGCAGTTCCAGCCACAGACCGGGGATGGCCTCGGCGGCATAGAAGTCGACATTGACGATGTCCTGGTACTTCTTCGGCGGGTTCTCGGCGTATTTGATGGTGCCGTCCGGTCGCCAGTTGAACCAGCCCGGATGCTGCTTGAGCCAGGGGTGGTCCTGGGAGCACTGGATGGCGAAGTCCAGGGCGATTTCCAGGCCGTGGTCGGCGGCGGCGGCCACCAGCCGGCGAAAGTCCTCCAGGCTGCCCAGTTGCGGATGGATGGCCTCGTGGCCGCCCTCCTCGCTGCCAATCGCGTAAGGGCTGCCGGGGTCGTCCGGCGCGGCGCTGAGGGCATTGTTGCGGCCCTTGCGATGGCGGCGGCCAATGGGATGGATCGGCGGGAAGTACAGCACGTCGAAGCCCATGTCATGGATCATCGACAGCCGCCCATGGACATCGTCGAAGGTGCCGTGGCGCCGGGGATCATCGGTGATCGAACGGGGAAACAGCTCGTACCAGCTGGCGAACTGCGCGCGCTTGCGCTCCACATCCACCGGGTACTCGGGGCTCAGGCTCAGGTAGGGACGGTGATCGGCCTCGGCCATCAGCCGGGCGCTGCGCTCCGCGAGAAACAACGCCACCTGCTCGGTCTCCAGCAATCCGGCCAGTTGCTCGCGCAACGCAAGCAATTGCTCGCGCAACGGCCCCTCGCTGCGTTCGGCGGCCTGCTGCACCTGATTGCGCCCCTCCTGCAGCTCCAGGCTCACCGGCACCCCGGCCTGGTGCTTTTTCTCCAGCTCGTGGCAGAAGCTGGCGAACTGGTCGATCCAGGCTTGGATGCAGAAGCGGTAGCGCCCCACCACCGGCACCGGGAAGCGCCCCAGCCAGCCATCGTTGCCCTGATCCTCCAGAGCCTGGCTGTACCAGCTGTCCTGGCCCTCGTTGCGCCAGCGCACGCGCACCGCCAGCCGGTCGTGACCGTCGGCGAACACCTTGCACGTCACCTCGACCTCCTGGCCCTCCACCGCCTTGACCGCAAACTGCCCGCCATCGAGCACCGGACGGGTGTTCTCGATGGCGATGCGCGGCAGCAGCAAGGCCTGGGACAAGGGCAGCTGCGACGGGTGGTCGTGCTGTTGTGTCGGTTTCTCTGCAGTCATCGAGCATCACCCCTCTAACACGTCCAAGACGCTCTGGTTGTGGAGCCGGCGGCACCCCGGTGAATCCATGCACCTAGTGTCCGAGCCACAGGCCGCGGCGAAAGTTCAGCGCAATTGCTCGGCCAGGCGACGGGAATCAAATCCGCGTACACAGGGTCCACCGCAAGAGCCTGTGCATCGACAAGCACAAAGGAGGCCATAGCGATGAATATCCCGATCCCGGCAGAAACCCCCGACCCGAACCTCGACCAACCGCCCTTGCCCCCCAGCGAACCGCCACCGGTGCCCGAGCAGGATCCGCCCGGCACCACCGCACCGCCCAAGGGCGATCCACCCACTACCCAGCCACCGGTGGAGCTCCAAGCATAGCCAGCGGTCCCGGCAGGTCGGCGGCGGCAACCGCCGCCAGGCACCGTTGATCGCCGCCGTCGAACCCGGGCTACACCCCGGCCCCTAACCTGTATGCCCACCGCCAAGAGGAACGCACCATGAGCCTGCGCATAGAAAACCAGACCTGCTATTTCGACACCGACACCCTTCACCTGCGCCTGCCCGCCAGCGCCGTGACCGTCATCACCGACAGCGCCAAATCCATGTCGGCGGTGGATCTGACAGGCGAACGGGTCTACATCACCGAGGCCCAAGCCGACGCCTTGACCGTGGCGGGCGCTACCGACGGCCGGCGCCATCTGAAGGCCACCGAGGGTGATTCGGTGATTTGACTGACCTGGATCAGGGCTGTCCGCACAGGCCTGTGCCAGAGGCCCATGCGGCCATCCCTGGGGGTGCTGGAGGGGGTGCAGCAAGTTGTCGCAGGGCCCCGGAAAAGCTCATCTGATACGGTTTTTTATCAAATACCTGAGTCTGTTATGCAAACAGATCCGTGGTCATAGTTGCGCGGCCTGATGGAGGCTGATGAGCGAACGACCATGAGCGAAAGAATCCCCGTCCGATTAGTAGAGACCTTCGAACCTTCACAACCCAAACAGATGAAGTCGAAGACCACCGACAAACACGTTTACACCCGCAGCTTCACCGGTTTGTTCCGTACCCTGCGCATGACCGGCGCGGGTTTTCTGTTCCTGCTGTTCTTCGGCACGGTCTGGTTGAACTGGGGCGGCCGCCAGGCGGTGCTCTGGGACCTGGCCGAAAGCAAGTTCCACATCTTCGGCGCGACCTTCTGGCCCCAGGACTTCATTCTCCTCTCGGCGCTGCTGATCATCTGCGCCTTCGGCCTGTTCGCCATCACGGTGTTCGCCGGCCGGGTCTGGTGCGGCTACACCTGCCCGCAAAGCTCGTGGACCTGGCTGTTCATGTGGTGCGAAAAGGTCACCGAAGGCGAGCGTAACCAGCGCATCAAGCTGCAAGCCGCGCCCTGGGGCCTGAACAAGCTGGCCCGCCGCGCCATGAAGCACGCCCTATGGCTGGGCATCAGCCTGCTCACCGGGCTGACCTTCGTCGGCTACTTCACCCCGATCCGCCCCCTGGCCCACGAGCTGCTGACCCTGCAGATCGGCGGCCTGAGCCTGTTCTGGGTGCTGTTTTTCGCCGCGGCCACCTACATCAACGCCGGCTGGCTGCGCGAAGCGGTGTGCATGCACATGTGCCCCTATGCCCGCTTCCAGAGCGTGATGTTCGACAAGGACACCCTGACCATCTCCTACAACCCGGTGCGCGGTGAAAGCCGTGGCCCGCGCAAACGCGATGTGAAGCCTGCCGACGTCGGCCTGGGGGATTGCATCGACTGCCAGCTGTGCGTGCAGGTCTGCCCCACCGGCATCGACATCCGCGACGGCCTGCAGATGGAGTGCATCGGCTGCGCCGCCTGTATCGACGCCTGCGACTCGATCATGGACAAGATGGGCTATGCCCGGGGCCTGATCGCCTACACCTCCGAACACGAGCTGCAAGGGGGCAAGACCCACCTGCTGCGGCCGCGCCTGGTGGGCTACAGCGCGGTGCTGCTGGTGATGATCGGCGCCCTGGTCCTGGCCCTGGTGCAACGGCCGATGGTGTCCCTGGACGTGAGCAAGGACCGCGGCCTGTTCCGCGAGAACGCCATGGGGCAGATCGAGAACATCTACAGCCTGAAGATCATCAACAAGACCCAGGAACGCCAGAACTACCGCCTGGCCCTGGTGGACGGCGATGGCTTCGAACTGCAAGGCAAGACCGAGCTGAGCCTGGCCCCGGGGGAAATCACCGACCTGCCGGTGTCGGTGGCAATGACCCAGGACCGTGCGCAAAGCAGTTCCCAGGCCATCAGCTTCAAGGTCGCCGACAGCGATGACCCTGGCGTCTACGCCGTGGCCAAGAGCCGTTTTGTCGCGCCGATGAACCGCTAAGCCTCTAGAATGCCGTGGCCGGGGAGCCTGCTGACTCCCCCGGACCACGGGAACGCTGTACTCGACGCCGCCATGGGCCCGCCCTGGCCGTCGAGTCCCCCGACTCCCTCGCCACCGAACACCTTGACCCGATGACCAGACTGGATCTTGCCCCGCAGATGAAACGCTACGAAAAATTCGCCGACGACATCGCCGAACTGATCCGTTCCGGGGTCCTGGGTCCGGGCCAGCGCGTGCCTTCGGTGCGCTACGCCAGCCAGACCTACGGGGTCAGCCCGTCGACGGTGTTCCAGGCCTACTACCTGCTGGAGCGCCGCGGCCTGATCCGCGCCCGCCCGCGCTCCGGCTACTTCGTCAACGCCCACGCGCCGAGCCCGTTCTCCGAGCCGGTGATCAGCAGCGAAGTCAACGAATCCACCGAAGTCGATGTCAGCGAACTGGTGTTCTCGGTGCTCGACTCGATCAAGGACCCGAGCACCGTGCCCTTCGGCTCGGCGTTCCCCAGCCCGACCCTGTTCCCCCTGCAGCGCCTGTCCCGCTCCCTGGCCAGCGCCAGCCGCGAGATGGACCCGCGGGTGGTGGTCACTGACATGTCCCCGGGCAACCCGCAACTGCGCCGGCAGATCGCCCTGCGCTACATGGTGGCCGGGCTGATGCTGCCCATGGAGGAGCTGCTGATCACCAATGGCGCCCTGGAAGCCCTGAACCTGTGCCTGCAGGCGGTGACCGAGCCCGGCGACCTGGTGGCCATCGAGGCCCCGGCCTTCTACGCCAGCCTGCAAGTGCTGGAACGGCTCAAGCTCAAGGCGGTGGAGATTCCCGTGCACCCGCGGGACGGCATCGACCTTGGAGTCCTGGCCCAGACCCTGGAGCGGCACCCGATCAAGGCCTGCTGGTGCATGACCAGCTTCCAGAACCCCATGGGCGCGAGCATGCCCGAGGCCAAGAAGCAGGAACTGGTGGAGCTGCTGCGCCAGCACCAGGTGCCGCTGATCGAAGACGACGTCTATGCCGAGCTGTACTACGGCCAGCAGGCGCCGAAACCGGCCAAGGCCTTCGACACCGAGGGCCTGGTGATGCACTGCGGCTCCTTCGCCAAGAGCCTGGCCCCGGGCTACCGCATCGGCTGGGTGGCCGCCGGGCGTTACGCACAGAAAATCGAACGGCTGAAACTCATGACCTCGCTGTGTGCCTCGATGCCGGCCCAGGCGGCGATTGCCGACTACCTGCAGCACGGCGGCTACGACCGCCACCTGCGCAAACTGCGCTACGCCCTGGAAGAACAGCAGAGCGCCATGCTGGCGGCGATTGCCCGCTACTTCCCGGCGCAGACCCGGGTCAGCCAGCCGGCGGGCGGTTACTTCCTGTGGCTGGAACTGCCACCGCAGATGGACTCGCTGAAACTGTTCCAGATGGCCCTGGCCCAAGGCATCAGCATCGCCCCCGGACCGATCTTTTCCCCGACCCAGCGCTTTCGCAACTGCATCCGCCTGAACTACGGCAGCCCCTGGAACGACGCCGCGGAACAGGCCATGGAAACCCTGGGGCGGATCATCCGCTCCTTTTGAGTGCTGTAGGCGCACGGGGAGTCGGGCGATGGGGTGTATCAGGTGCATCGAGGTGGCAGGTTTAGCGCCTGCTGCGTCGGCCGTTCGCAGCCTGCGGCAGCGGCTACAGGGCCCTATATTGTTCTGTAGCCGCTGCTGAGCCACGGCGAAGCTGCGCAAAGGTCCGTAGGACCTTCGGCCCTGCCAAGAGCAACGTCGCCCTGTAAAGGTCAAATGAAACCAGGCCGGTAGGCCGCCGTCTTGCTTTGGCTTTTGATCTGCCTGCCCCTTTAGACACGATGGTCGTTTGTCTGGGTCGGCATTCCAGCCCCTGAAAGAACCCAAACTCCCTTGCCCCACCCCCTCGTTTCCTTCAGCATCCGCACTCCAATTTTCCAGGGAAAGGAACACGTCATGGTCGAAGACCTGTATTACGACGACTACCCAGAGGCCAAGGCCGAACTGCTCAAGGCCATCGAACGCGGCCGCCTGCCCCTGCTGACCCAGGAACTCAACGCCTACGACTGCATCCAGGCGATCTTCGAACTGGACGCCATCAACAACCCCAAGGACGAGGAAGACGCCTTCTTCGACCTGGCCCTGGCCCTGATCGGCTGGATCCCCGGCCCGGGACAAGGCCTGAAGATCCTCCTGCGCCTGATCAACCGCGCCCCCCAGCGCCACGCCGAAAAGCTCTTCGACATGATCCGCTACGCCCTGATGGCCTGCCGCCTGAAAACCAGCCCCGAACAGCTGCTGGAAAAGTGCCTGGACCCAATGCGCCTGGCCGAAGAACTGCCCGAGATCATCCGCGGCGTGAGCGCCTCTAGCACCTTCAACGGCCTGGCGCCCCAGCAGCAGCGCCTGGTGCTGCACAACCTCAACGAAGCCTGCGAACACACCGAATTCCTCATGGCCTCGGTGCAAGAGCGCATCGCCCCGTGGATCGCCGAGCAGCGCAACAACTCGGCCGCCGCCCACAGCCGCGGCCCGGCCCTGGTGCCCAAGCCGCAGTCTTCCCTGGAGCCGCGCGCAACCACCCTCACCCCCGCGCCGCAGCCGGCAAGCCAGGACGCCGCGAGCCTTGCCCAGGACATCAACCAGGGCCTGGAACACCTCACCGGCGAAGGTCACTGGCTGGAGCTGAACCTGCACTACCCCAACCTGGAACCGGTGTCCGGCGCCGCCTACCGAGCGGTGTTCAGTGACGGCTCGCAAGCCGAGGGCAGCCTCGATGAAGAGGGTTTTGCCCGCCTGGAAGGCATCCCTGAGGGCCCGGTGAAGATCTACTACGGCGAAGACCCGCGTCCCTACCTGCGCCAGCCGATCAAGGCCCTGGCGGCCGATGCGCAGCAACTGGAAGAAGAGCTGGAAGCGCTCGACCTGGAGCCCGCCGAAGTCGACCTGGCGACCCTGCTGCTGGAAACCTCGCAGCGCAAGGCGCCCTTCACCCTGATTCCCGTCTACTGAAGCCAGGCACCGACATGAACCGCAGACAAGTGTTTCTCAGCCACAAGCAGTACCACGACTTCCTCGAAAGCCTGGCCGGCGAAGAGGCCCATTGGCAGACCCATTCGATGATGGCCGACAGCCCCGAGCAGGAAGCCTCCCTTAAGGCCTCCACGGTGCGAAGCGCGCGCCTGCACCATTTGATCCTGGGCTACACCGGCGGTGCCCCCATGGAGCAACTGGCCCGGGAGCTGGACGGGGTGATCGAAGGCTACGAGGACTACCAGCGCAAGCTGGAGGTTTATGAAGAACGGCCGGATATCGCGCCACTGAACATCGAAGACTACCCCGACGAGTACGAGGAATATGTCCAGGTGATCAGCCTGTGCATCCTCCTGCAACGCAGCGACCTGCTACCGCGTCTGGTGCTGCTGCAGGACCGCGCCGGCTTTGGCGGCCAGGACACCCTGATCGAGGACCTGCTCAAGCCCTACCTGCCGGATCGCGCCGAGCTCGATGAGTGGTACCACAGCCTCTACTCGCCCCTGATCTGGGCGATCTACAGCGAAGACCCGGACGAGCCTCGGGAACTGCTGGTGGAGTACTGCAACCAGTGGTACGAGGCGTTCGAACAGGCTCCCTGGCACGACTCCCACCTGCAAGGCGACGAGGGTTCCTACTTCGGCTACTGGGCCTTTGAAGCCGCTGCCGTGGCCTACCTGTTCGGCCTGGACGACAGCGCGGTCAAGCACATGATCTTCCCCCGGGAGATGCTCGAATACGCCCGGCGCTTTACCCCGCCAATTTCCCAAGGGGCGATACCGGACTGATACGCCCCGTTTACCTCCCCTGCTTAAAAAAGGTGATGCACTGCCCATGAAATCCTGGATCAAGACCCTGCTGATCACTCTGCTTGCCGCGGCCTTGTGCCTGCTGTTTGCCCGCGTTGTCCTGCCACTGCTGCTGTCGTTCCTGGTACCGCCAAGCTTGGAAGGCGCCCCCTGGTACTGGATCAATCTGCTGCTGGCCGGTTTCTTCGCCGGGCTGCTGGTGGCGCCCCTGCTGCGCACCCGGCGCTACTACCCGGTGCCTCTGCTGCTGTTGTTGTCGACCCTGGTGGTGGTGGGCAGCTGGGCGCAGAGCCGCTGCAACGACGCCCAGTTGCAGGCCATCGAACAGTTGGAAAGGCGCAGCGCGAGCCATTCGAACCTGGGGTTCTCCGAGGAGCAGCCCGAGCCTTCGGCACCCGTGGACCTGGGCGCCACACCAGACGTCTGGGCCCATGAACAAGGCTACGGATATGGCTACAGTTGCACCCGTCCGGGGGAAACCCTGGGGTACCTGGCGCCGTTGTTGATGGGTTTTGTCATCAACGTGCTGGGGCTGTTGCTGGCGTTGCTGATCGGCCCCGGTCGCCGCCGCGCCAACTGAAGGAAACCGCAGGAACTGGCTTGCCAGCGAAAGCGTCAGCGAGGTCAGCACAAGGCTTGAGGGCCTCTTCGCCGGCAAGCCGGCTCCTACATGGCAGACCACAAGCTCAGGGGGGCTGGTAGGAGCTGGCTTGCCAGCGAAGGCGTCTGCGAGGTCGGCGCAAGGCTTGAGGGCCTCTTCGCCGGCAAGCCGGCTCCTACATGGCAGACCACAAGCTCAGGGGGGGCTGTAGGAGCTGGCTTGCCAGCGAAGGCGTCTGCGAGGTCAGCACAAGGCTTGAGGGCCTCTTCGCCGGCAAGCAGGGGGCTGTAGGAGCTGGCTTGCCAGCGAAGGCGTCTGCGAAGTCGGCCCGGCTCCTACATGGCAGACCACAAGCTCAGAGGGGGCTGTAGGAGCTGGCTTGCCAGCGAAGGCGCCTGCGAAGTCGGCACAACGCTTGAGGGCCTCTTCGCCGGCAAGCCGGCTCCTACATGGCAGACCACAAGCTCAGAGGGGGCTGTAGGAGCTGGCTTGCCAGCGAAGGCGTCGGCGAGGTCGGCGCAAGGCTTGAGGGCCCCTTCGCCGGCAAGCCGGCTCCTGCGGATAGGCCGCAGACTTGCGGGGGCTCAGCGGCCGCCGCCCAGGTCAATGAAGCTGCCGGTGGTGTAGGAGGCCTTGTCCGACAGCAGCCAGAGAATGGCTTCGGCCACTTCGTCGGGACGTCCGCCACGGCCCATGGGAATCGCCGATTCCAGTTTGCTGACCCGGTCGGCGTCGCCGCTCAGGGCATGGAAGTCGGTGTAGATGTAGCCCGGACGCACCGCATTGACGCGGATGCCCTCGCCCGCCACTTCCTTGGACAGGCCGATGGTAAAGGTGTCCAGGGCACCCTTGGACGCGGCGTAGTCGACGTATTCGCCCGGAGAACCCAGGCGCGCCGCCACCGACGAGACGTTGACGATGCTGCCGCCCTGCCCGCCATGGCGCGGCGACATGCGCAGCACCGCGTGCTTGGCGCAGAGGATCGGCCCCATGACATTGGTCTTCATGATCTTCTGGATGCGGAATTCGGACATTTCATCGAGACGGGACTTGTGCCCCACGGTCCCGGCGTTGTTGACCAGGGCGGTGACCCGGCCCAGCTCGCTGTCGACCCGCTGGAACAAACCGATGACTTCGTCTTCGATACTGACGTCGGCCCGCACCGTGATGGCCTGCACGCCCAGGGCGCGAACCTGCTCCAGCACCTGATGAGCCGCCTGCTCGTCGGCCTGGTAATTGATGCACACCTTGAAACCCTGCTGCGCGGCCAGCAATGCCGTGGCCGCACCGATTCCCCGCCCGCCACCGGTGATGACGATGACTTTGTCCATACTGCCGACTCCCTGACTGATCATTTCAACGCCCGCCATTAAACACCCCGCAGGCAGCGATGAAAACCGCAGTGACATCAAACAGCCTCTATTCCGGGCTCACAGGACCGTGCCCCTGGCGATGGCCGGCCGAGGCCAGCCTCAGGTGTCGTGCCGGGCCTGTTGTTCAGCCTGGTGGATACCCTGCATGAAGCTCTCGGGCGGTAGCGGGTGACCCAGGTAATAGCCTTGCAG
This sequence comes from Pseudomonas sp. Os17, assembly GCF_001547895.1. Taxonomy (NCBI): domain Bacteria; kingdom Pseudomonadati; phylum Pseudomonadota; class Gammaproteobacteria; order Pseudomonadales; family Pseudomonadaceae; genus Pseudomonas; species Pseudomonas sp. Os17. The sequence continues at coordinate 3,635,683 of NZ_AP014627.1, forward strand.
CGAGTCGCAGCCCAGCTGGGTGAGGAAACTCTGCTGCACCCCGCTCTCCACCCCCTCGGCGACGATGCGCAGGCCCAGGGCCTGGCCCAGGGCGACAATCGCCGAGACGATGGCGGCGTCGTCGCTGTCGTGCTCCAGGTCACGGACGAAACCACGGTCGATCTTCAACTCGTTGGCCGGCAGGCGCTTGAGGTACATCAGGCTCGAATAGCCGGTGCCGAAATCGTCGATGGACAGGTCCACCCCCATGTCCGACAGCTGCTGCAGCACGATCATGCTGACATCGGCGTCGTTCATCGCCGTCGTCTCGGTGATTTCCAGGGTCAGGTTGTTGGCCGGCAACTGATTGCGCTCCAGGGCCTGGGCCACACTCTTGACCAGCCCCACATGGCAGAACTGCAAGGCCGAGAGGTTCACCGCGATGCGCCAGTCGGTGTAGCCCTGGACATACCACTGGCGCATCTGCCGGCAGGCCTCGTGCAGCACCCAGTCGCCGATGGCGATGATCAGCCCGCTCTTCTCCGCCAGTTCGATGAACTTGTCCGGCAGCAGCAGGCCGTGTTGCGGATGCTCCCAGCGCAACAGCGCCTCGGCCCCCACCGGACGCCCGTCGCCGGCATCGAACTTGGGCTGGTAGTAGAGGCGGAACTGATTGTGCTCCAGGGCATTGCGCAGGTCCTGGAGCAACTGCAGCTGGCGCCGGGCGTTGCTGTTCATCGACGCATCGAAAAAGCTGTAGCCGTTCTTGCCGGTGGCCTTGGCGTGATACATGGCCGCGTCGGCATTCATCAGCAGTTCCTGGGCGGTCAGGCCATTGCCGGGATACACCGCGATGCCGATGCTGGCGGAAATCTGCAGCTCGTGTTCGGCCACGCGGAACGAGCGGGACACCAGGCCCACCTGCCGCGCCGCCAGGCGCAAGGCATCATCCGGCTCGCCGAGCTGCACCAGCAGCACGAACTCGTCGCCGCCGATCCGTGCCAGGGTGTCTTCGCTGCGCAGGTCCTCGCGCAGGCGCAGGGCCACCTCCCGCAGCAACTGGTCGCCCATGTGATGGCCAAACGCGTCGTTGACCGGCTTGAAGCCGTCCAGATCGATGAACATCAGCGCAAAGCAGCCGCCATGGGCGGTCACCCGGTGCATCGCCTGATCGATGCGGTCCGCCAGCAGAATGCGGTTCGGCAGACCGGTCAGGGTGTCGTGCAGAGCCAGTTGGGTCAGCTCCTTGTTGGCCTCGGTCAAGGACTGCGCCAGCACCGCGGTGCGGGCTTCCAGGCGCGCGTCCAGCACCGAGGTCAGCAAAGCGATGATCAGCACCGCCAAGGTGGTGATCAGCACCAGATTGTCCAGGCCCTTGCCACTCAGGCCATTGCCCAGGGCCCCGCAGAAACTGCCGTCACTGAAACGCGCAGCGGCCATGCCGGTGAAATGCATGCCGACGATGGCAAACCCCATGACCACCGCCGCGCCGGTGCGGGCCAGACGCACATGGGGCGTGTTCTGGCGCAGGCGGAAGGCGATCCACAACGCCGCCAGCGAAGCACCGAAGGCAATCAGCAACGAGGCGCTGAACAGGCTCGGGTCGTAGTCGATACCCGGCTGCATGCGCATCGCCGCCATGCCGGTGTAGTGCATGCCACTGATGCCGGCGCCCATGATCAAGGCGCCGAACAGCAGTTGCCACAGCGGCAGGCGCGGCTGGCTCACCAGCCACAGGGCAAAGCCGCAGGAGAGGATCGAGATCAGCAGCGACAAGGCGGTCAGCGCGATGTCGTAGCCCAGCTCGATGGGCAGCTCGAAGGCGAGCATGCCGATAAAGTGCATGGACCACACACCGATGCCCATGGCCAAGGCTCCGCCGCACATCCACAGGTAGGCCGCACGGCCTTTGGTGGTGGCGATGCGTCCGGTGAGATCGAGGGCGGTGTAGGAAGCGAGGATCGCCACGAAAATGGAGATCACGACCAACGCGGGGGAGTAACTACCGATGAGCATGGGGCATCTCTTGGCCGTTGTGCCGATGTTTGCCCGGCGGGCAAAAGCGCAGATTGTACTGATTGCGCAGAAGAACGCATCTACAAAGTGAGCAAACCGCCAGTAGCCGGACAGAACGTCTGCCCCGGGCCTTTGATGCCCCTACAAGGCTTGTGGGCAAGGCCGTTGCGCGGCCATGTCCGCGGCCCTCGCGCCCCCTGCGCGAGGCCCTGATGGCGGCCTATTTCTGCTCGCCGACCTGCAGCTGGCCGTCCCAGCCGCCACCCAGCGCGGCGATCAATTGCACGCTGGCAATCAGCCGGCTCTGCAGCAGGCTGAGGACGCTGCGTTCGTTGCTCAGGGCGGTGGTCTGGCTGGTGACCACGTCCAGATAACCGATGAGTCCGGCCTTGTACTGGTTCTCGGTCAGGCGCAGGGCCTCGCGGGCCGAATCCAGGGCCTGCTGACGCACCCCCGCCTCGTCCTCCAGGACCTTGAGCTGGATCATGTAGTTTTCCACCTCGCGGAAACCGTCGAGCACGGTCTGCCGGTACTTGGCCACGGTCTGGTCATAGGCCGCCTGGGTGCGATCCACTTCCGCCGAGCGCTGGCCACCGTCGAACAGGGTCATGGCCAGCTTGGGGCCCACCGACCAGAAGCGGTTCGGCAGGCTGATCCAGTCGGCGTAGGTACTGCTGCTGTAGCCGCCGGCCAGGCTCAGGGTCAGGTCCGGGTAATAGGCCGCCTTGGCCACGCCGATATTGGCATTGGCGGCCATCACCGAACGCTCCGCCGAGGCGATGTCCGGACGCCGCTCCAGCAACTGCGAGGGCACCGCCAGGGGGACCTGGGGCAGCAACGGAATCCGCGAGGTTTCTGCCAGGTTGAACTCGGCCGGCGGTACGCCCATCAGCACCGCGATGGCGTTTTCGAACTGCGCCCGCTGCCAGATCAGGTCGATCAGGTCGGCCTGGGCGCTTTTGAGCTGGGTCTGGGCCTGGGCCACGGCGTCCTTGCCGGACACCCCGGCCTGATACTGGTTCTGGGTCATGGTCAGGGAGCGCTGATAGGCCGCCACCGTGGCTTCCAGCAGGCGCTTCTGTTCGTCGATTACCCGCAGTTGCAGGTAGTTCTGCACCAGTTCCGACTGCTGGCTCAGGCGCATCGCCGCCAGATCGGCGAAGCTCGCCTCGGCGCTGGCTTGATTGGCTTCCAGGCCACGGCGCAGCTTGCCCCAGACATCCGCCTCCCAGCTCACGCCCAACTGAGTGTTGTAGGTGTCGCGAATGCCGCTGCTGGAGCTGCTCAGCCCCGAACTGCTGCTGCCGGTGCCCTGGCTGGCCCGGGTCTTGCCGGCGCTGAGGTCGACACTGGGAAAGAACGCCCCACGGGAGCTGCGCACCAGGGCCTGGGCCTGACGGTACTGGGCCTCGGACTGGGCCACGCTCTGGTTGGAACGGTTGAGCCGCTCGATCAGGCCGTTGAGCTGGGCGTCACCGTACAGCTCCCACCAGGCGCCCCGGGCCAGGGCATCGCTGGGATTGGCCTGGCGCCAGCCCTGGGCCTCCTTGTACTGCACAGGCTCGGCCACCTGGGGCCGCTGGTAGTCGGGTCCGATGGCGCAGGCACTGAGCAGCGCCACGCACAGGCCCAGGCTCAAGGCCCGCGAGCCCCGGGCCATGGCCAGGCGCTGGGCGGACAGCAGAGTAACGGGACGGGACGATTGGTCGGTCATAGCGGCGTTTCCAGAGCGGCATCGGTACGGACCCCACGCCAGTGGTTGAACTTGTGGCGCAGGCGATCGAGATAGAGGTAGACCACCGGGGTGGTGTAGAGGGTCAGGACCTGGCTGAAGACCAGGCCGCCAATGATGGTCAGGCCCAGGGGCTGGCGCATTTCCGAGCCCTCGGCGCCCCCCAGCAGCAACGGCAAGGCGCCGAGGATCGCCGCCAGGGTGGTCATCAGGATCGGCCGCAGGCGCTGCAGGCAGGCACTGCGGATCGATTGCAGCGGGTCCAGGCCCTGGTGGCGCTCCAGTTGCAGCGCCAGGTCGATCATCAGGATCGCGTTCTTCTTCACCACGCCGATCAGCAGGAACAGCCCCAGCAGCGAGATCAGGCTGAACTCGCCGCCCAGCACGTAGATCGAGAGCAAGGCGCCGACCCCGGCCGACGGCAGTGTGGAGAGAATGGTCAGCGGGTGAATGTAGCTTTCATAGAGCACCCCGAGCACCAGGTACACCGCCAGCAGCGCACCGAGAATCATGAACGGCTGGCTCTTCTGGGTGGCGGCGAAGGCGTCGGCGGTGCCGGCCATCTTGACGATCACGTCCTCGGGCATGCCCAGTTTGGCAATCGCCCGTTCGATGGCGGCGGTGCCCTGCTCCACGGTCACGCCTTCGGCCATGTCGAAGGAAATGCTCTCCGAAGCGAACTGCCCTTCGTGGCTGACCCGGTCGTCTTCCAGGCTGTTTTCATAGTGGGCGATGGCCGACAGCGGGATCCGCGCCCCGGCACTGGTGATCACCTGCACCTGATTCAGGGTGATCGGGTCCTGGGCGTATTTCGGGTTGACCTCCATCACCACCTGGTACTGGTTGAGGCTGTCGTAGATGGTGGAGATCTGCCGCTGGCTGTAGGCGTTGTTGAGCACCGCGGTGACCATGTCCATGTCCACCCCCAGGCGCTTGGCCTGGTCGCGGTCGACCACCAGGGTCACCTGCTGGGCGCCGCGGCCCTCGCGGGCGTCGATGGCGGTCAGCTCGGGCAAGGCGCGCAGCGCGGTGACCACTTTCGGGTACCACTGGCGCAATTCGCCCAGATCGCCGCTTTGCAGGATGTAGGAATACTGCGAGGTGGTCTGCTCGCGGCCGCCGCCGAACTGCAGGTCCTGGTCGGCCATCAGCATCAGTTGCGCGCCGGGCACCTTGGGCATTTCCTTGCGCAGGCGCTCGATGACCTTCTGCGCCGAAATATTGCGCTCCTTGATCGGTTTGAGGCGCACCAGCATGAAGGCGTTGTTGGTGCCGTTGTTGCCGCCGATGAAGCCGGCCACGCTTTCCACCGCGCTGTCCTTGAGCACCGCGCGGCGGAAGATCTCCATCTTCGGCTGCATCACGCTGAAGGACAGGCCGTCGTCGCCACGCACGAAGCCGATCAACTGGCCGGTGTCCTGCTGCGGCATGAAGGTCTTGGGCACCACCACGTACAGGGCCACGTTGACGCCGATGGTGACCAGCAGGCTGAACAGGGTCAGGCGCTTGTGCCGCAGCACCCAGTCCAGGCTGGTGGCGTACTTGCCCACCATCCACTCGTTGCTGCGCCGGCTCCAGCGCTGCAGGCGGTTTTCCTGGCCCGGGGTATGCGGCTTGAGCCAGCGCGCGCAAAGCATCGGGGTCAGGGTCAGGGACACCACCAGGGACACCACGATGGCCGCCGCCAGGGTGATGGAGAACTCGCGGAACAGGCTCTCGATGATCCCGCCCATGAACAGGATCGACAGGAACACCGCCACCAGCGACACGTTCATCGACAGCAGGGTGAAACCCACCTCCTTGGCCCCCAGGTACGCCGCCTTCATCGGCGCGATGCCTTCGTCGATATGCCGGGAAATGTTCTCCAGGACCACGATGGCGTCGTCCACCACCAGACCGGTGGCGAGGATCAGCGCCATCAGCGACAGGTTGTTCAGGGAGAAGCCATACAGGTACATCACGGCGAAGGTGCCCACCAGCGACACCGGCACCGCCAGGGTCGGAATCACCGACGCGCGAAAATTGCCGAGGAACAGGAACACCACCAGGATCACCAGGGCCACGGCGATCAGCAGGGTCATCTCGGCCTCGTGCAAGGTGGCCTTGATCACCGGCGAGCGGTCCATGGCCAGGTTGAGCTTGACGCTGGCCGGCAGCACCGCCTGCAACGCCGGCAACTGGGCCTTGATCTCGTTCACCGTCTCGATGATGTTGGCCCCGGCCTGACGGTTGATCACCAGCAGCACCGCCGCATCGTCGTTGAAGAAGCCGCTGTTGTAGCGGTCCTCCACGCCGTCGCTGACCTTGGCCACGTCTTTCAGGCGCAGGGGCGCACCGTTGTTGTAATGGATGATCAGCGGTTCGTAATCACGGGCTTTTTCCAGCTGATCGTTGGCCTGGATCTGCCACAGCCGCTGGTCATCCTCCACCGAGCCCTTGGGCCGGCGCTGGTTGGCATTGGCAATGGCGTTGCGCACGTCGTCCAGGGCCACGCCGTACTGGTTGAGCAGCTGCGGCTCCAGCTCGATGCGCACCGCCGGCAAGGAGCTGCCGCCAATCTGCACCTCGCCCACGCCCTGCACCTGGGACAGGCTCTGGGACAGGATGGTCGAGGCCAGGTCGTAGAGCTGGCCCTTTTCCAGCACATCGGAGGTCAGCGACAGCACCATGATCGGCGCCTGGGACGGGTTGACCTTCTTGTAGGTGGGCATGCTGCGCATGCCGCTGGGCAGCAGGTTGCGCGAGGCGTTGATGGCCGCCTGCACTTCCCGGGCCGCGCCATTGATGTCGCGGTCTAGGTCGAACTGCAGGATCACCCGGGTCGAACCCTGGCTGGAGCGGCTGCTCATGGTGTTGACCCCGGCAATCGCGCCGAAGGAGCGCTCCAGCGGCGTGGCCACGGTGGAGGCCATGACCTCGGGGCTGGCCCCCGGCAGGCTGGCCTGGACCACGATCACCGGAAAATCCATCTGCGGCAGCGGCGCCACCGGCAACAGGCCGAAGCTGACCCCGCCCAGCAGCATGATCGCCAACGACAGCAGCATGGTCGCCACCGGGCGTTTGATGAAAGGACCGGACAGGTTCATGGGCGACCGCTCCAAGCTTCAAGCCTCAAGCGGCAAGAGAAAAGCGGGATCGGTGCACGCTCTTGCTTCTGCTTTTGATCGAGCTTGCAGCTTGCGGCGTGCAGCTTGCCGCTGACGCCCCTCACACCACTTCTCCTACGGCGGGCTTGGCAAACCGGCGGCCCAAGCGGTCGAAGTACAAGTAGATAACGGGCGTCGTGAACAGGGTGAGGATCTGGCTCACCAGCAGGCCGCCGACCATCACCAGGCCCAGGGGCTGGCGCAACTCGGCGCCGGAACCGGTGGCCAGCATCAGCGGCACGGCGCCGAACAGCGCCGCCAGGGTGGTCATCAGGATCGGCCGGAAGCGCAGCAGCGCCGCCTGGTAGATCGCCTGTTCCGGGGCCATGCCCTGGTGGCGTTCGGCGTCGAGGGCGAAGTCGATCATCATGATCGCGTTCTTCTTGACGATGCCGATCAGCAGGATGATGCCGATGATGGCGATCATGCCCAGGTCGTTGCCGCTGAGGATCAGCGCCAGCAAGGCGCCCACCGCCGCCGAGGGCAAGGTGGACAGGATGGTGATCGGGTGGATGTAGCTCTCGTAGAGCACGCCGAGCACGATGTACATGGTCACCACCGCCGCCAGGATCAGCAGCAAGGTGCTCGACAGCGACGCCTGGAAGGCCTCGGCGGCGCCCTGGAAGCGGGTCTGCACCCCCACCGGCATGCCGATCTCCTGCTGCACCTGCTCGATGACGTTCACCGCCTTGCCCAGGGCCACGCCCGGGGCCAGGTTGAAGGACATCATCACCGCCGGGAACTGGCCGATATGGGCGATGGCCAGCTGCGCCTGACGCTCCTCGACATGGGCCAGGCTCGACAGCCGCACCTGCCCGCCGTCGGTGGTCTTGACGTGGATCTGCTCCAGCGCCTGAGGCCCGATGCGCTCGCCGGCCTGGGCCTGGAGCACCACCCGGTACTGACTGGCCTGGGTATAGATGGTGGAGATTTGCCGCTGACCGAAGGCGTCATACAGGGCGTCGGTGATGTTGGACACCGAAACCCCGACCCGGGACGCCGCATCGCGGTCGATCACCAGGTACACCTGCAAGCCCTTGTCCTGCAGGTCGCTGGTCACGTCGGTGAGTTCCGCACGCTGGGCCAGGGCTTCCACCAGGCGATTGCTCCACAGGCTCAGCAGCTCGGCATCCGGCGACGACAGGCTGAACTGGTACTGGGTGCGGCTGACCCGGTCTTCGATGGTCAGGTCCTGCACCGGTTGCATGAACAGGCGGATGCCCAGCAGCTTGTCGACCTCGGGCTGGATCCGCGCGATCACCTGGGCCGCGCTCAGGTCACGCTCGCCGTGGGGCTTGAGGTTGATCAGCAGGCGGCCGCTGTTGAGGGTGGCGTTGTCGCCGTCGACGCCGATGTAGGACGACAGGCTTTCCACGGCCGGGTCCTGCAGGATGATCCTGGCCAGATCCTGCTGGCGCTGGCTCATGGCGGCGAAGGACACCGACTGCGGCGCCTCGGAAATGCCCTGGATGACCCCGGTGTCCTGCACCGGGAAGAAGCCCTTGGGCACCACCAGATACAGCAGCACGGTCAGGCCCAGGGTGCCGACGGCCACCATCAGGGTCAGGAACTGGTGCTTGAGCACCCACTGCAACTTGCGCCCGTAGCTTTCGATCAACCAGTCGATCCAGGCGCCGCTGGCGCGGTAGAAGCGCCCCTGCTCTTCAGGCTTGGGCTCACGCTTGAGCAACCGCGCGCACATCATCGGGGTCAGGGTCAGGGACACCACCAGGGAAATCAGGATCGCCACCGCCAGGGTGATGGCGAACTCGCGAAACAGCCGCCCGACCACGTCGGCCATGAACAGCAGCGGGATCAGCACCGCGATCAGCGACAGGGTCAGGGAGATCAGGGTGAAGCCGATCTGCTTGGCGCCCTTGAGCGCCGCCTGCAGCGGACTGTCGCCCTCCTCGATGAAGCGCGAGATGTTCTCCAGCATGACGATGGCGTCGTCCACCACGAACCCGGTGGCGATGGTCAGGGCCATCAGGGTCAGGTTGTTCACTGAAAAACCGGCCAGGTACATCACCCCGAAGGTGCCGATCAGCGACAGCGGCACGGCAATCGAGGGAATGATGGTGGCGCTGGCCCGGCGCAGAAAGAGGAAGGTCACCATCACCACCAGGGCGATGGCGATCAGCAGTTCGTGCTGCACATCCTTGACCGAGGCGCGGATGGTCTGGGTGCGGTCGGTGAGCACCGTGACGTCCAGGCCCGCCGGCAGGTTGTCGGTGATGCTCGGCAGCAGCGCCTTGATCCGGTCCACCACCTCGATCACGTTGGCCCCGGGCTGGCGCTGGATATTGAGCAGCACCGCCTGGTTCTCGTTGGCCCAGGCCGCCAGGCGCTCGTTCTCGGCGCCGTCGACGATCTCGGCGACATCCTTCAAGCGCAGTGGCGCGCCATTCTTGTAGGCCAGGATCAGCTCGGCGTAGTCCTTGGGCGAAGTCAGCTGGTCGTTGGCATCGAGCATCGAGACCCGGGTCGGGCCATCGAAGTTGCCCTTGGGCTGGTTGACGTTGGATGCACCGATCAGGGTGCGCACGTCCGCCAGGTTCAGACCGTTGGCCGCCAGGGCCTCGGGGTTGACCTTGATCCGCACCGCCTGGCGCTGGCCGCCGGCAATGCTGACCATGCCGACGCCGCTGATCTGGGCGATCTTCTGCGCCATGCGCGTGTCCACCAGGTCATTGAGCTTGGGCAGCAGCATGGTCTTGGAGGTGATGGCCAGGGTCAGCACCGGGGTGTCCGCCGGGTTGACCTTGTTGTACACCGGCGGCGCCGGCAGGTCCTTGGGCAGCAGGTTGGTGGCGGCGTTGATCGCCGCCTGCACCTGCTGCTCGGCCACGTCCATATTGATGTCGAGGCTGAAGCGCAGGGTCAGCACCGAGGCGCCGCCGGAGCTGGTGGAGGCCATCTGGGTCAGGCCGGGCATCTGCCCGAACTGACGCTCCAGGGGCGCGGTGACCGCGCTGGTCATCACGTCCGGGCTGGCCCCGGGGTACAGGGTCATGACCCGGATGGTCGGGTAGTCCACCTGGGGCAAGGCCGACACCGGCAACAGGCGATAGGCGATCAGGCCGGCCAGGACAATGGCCAGCATGCTCAGGGTGGTGGCTACCGGACGGAGGATGAACAGTCGCGAGAAATTCATGCGCCGACCTTTTGCGCCTTGCCATCAGCCGACTTGCCATCCGCGGCCGGCGCACCGGCGGGCTTGCCCTGCAGGTGTTCGGTGGGGGTGGTGGGCACGGCCGAGCTGTCGTTGACCACTTCCACCTCGCTGCCGTCCTTGAGGCGGTCGGTGCCTTCCATCACCACGCGATCGCCGGCCTTGAGGCCGTCCTTGATCACCGTCGACTCGCCGTTGCTGTCGCCTACCTGCAACTGACGGATCTTCACCTTGTTGTCGCCATCCAGGGCGTAGACGAAGGTCCCGTTGGTGCCGAACTGGATCGCCGCCGAAGGCGCCAGCACCACGTTCTTCAGGGTGTCGGCCAGCAGCCGCACATTGACGAACTGGTTGGGGAACAGGCCCTGGTCGCGGTTATCGAAGCGAGCCTTGAACTTCAGGGTGCCGGTGGTGGTGTCGATCTGGTTGTCCAGGCTTTGCAGCACGCCGCTGGCCTGCAGCTTCACATCGCCCCGGTCCCAGGCTTCCACCGGCAGCTTGGCGCCGCTGTGGTAGCGCTTGAGCACGGTGTCCAGGCTGTTCTCCGGCAGGGTGAAGGCCACGCTGATCGGCTGGGTCTGGGTGATGATCACCAGCGCCGTGGTGTCGTTGGCCGACACCAGGTTGCCCACGTCCAGCTGGCGCAGGCCCACGCGTCCGGCGATCGGTGCGCGGATATTGGTGAATTCGAGGTTGAGCTTGGCGTCGTTGACCGCCGCCTGATTGGTCTTGACCGTGCCCTGGTACTGGCCCACCAGCGCCGCGGCGGTGTCCAGGGTCTGCTTGGCGATGCTGTCCTGGGCATACAGGCCGCGGTAGCGCTCAAGGTCGACCTGGGCGTTCTTCAGCTGGGCCTGGTTCTGCAGCAAGGTGCCTTCGGCCTGGAGCAAGGCGTTCTGGTAGGGACGCGGATCGATCTGCGCCAGCAGGTCGCCGGCCTTGACCATCTGCCCTTCCTCGAAGTTGACCTTGACCAGTTCCCCCGCCACCCGGCTGCGCACATTGATGGTGTTCAACGCGGTCACCGTGCCCAGGGCCTTGAAGTACACCGCGAAATCACCCTGGGTCACCGGCGCCACGCGCACCGGGATCGGCCCGCTGGCACCGCCGAAACCGGGGCGCAGGCTGCCGCTGCGTCCGGTATGCCCGGCCGCGGCCTTCGCCTGTGCACCCTCTTTGGGGGCGCTGCCGGCGGGCCAGAATTTCCAGCACAGGCCGGCCACCAGCAGCAGGACAAACAGGCCGAACAGCCAGCGACGAGAGTTGCGGGGAGCAGAGGATTGCATGGAGTGATCAACCATTGGGCGCGTGGGAGTCTTCTTTGAGGAAGGCTGAACGATAAGCACTAGAGCGGGTTTAGCAAAGCGCCTTTACCGGCAATTTACCTTTGACTGACGTTTTAAGGTGCGGCGCTAAGCCACTGAAGCACAAATAAAAACGGCCTGGACAGAGCCAGGCCGTGAATAATTGTAAAAGCGCTTACTTGAGCACAGCCAGGGCCGCGTCGTAGTTCGGCTCTTCGGCGATTTCCTTGACCAGCTCGCTGTGCAGCACGGTGTCGTTTTCATCCAGCACCACCACGGCGCGGGCGGTCAGGCCAGCCAGCGGGCCGTCGGCGATGGCCACGCCGTAGTTCTCGATGAACTCGCGGCCGCGCAGGGTCGACAGGTTCTGCACGTTTTCCAGGCCTTCGGCACCGCAGAAGCGCGCCTGGGCGAATGGCAGGTCGGCGGAGATGCACAGCACCACGGTGTTGGCCAGATCGTTGGCCTGGGCGTTGAACTTGCGCACCGACGTGGCGCAGGTCGGGGTGTCGACGCTTGGGAAGATGTTCAGCACCTTGCGCTTGCCGGCAAGGCTGCTCAGGGAAACGTCGGCCAGGCCGGCGCCCACCAGGGTGAAGGCAGGCGCTTTGGAACCGACTTGCGGCAGTTGGCCATTAACCTGCACCGGATTGCCTTTGAGAGTGACTTGAGCCATGAACGGAGTCCTTATTGAACAGTGATGATGGAACAGCAATGAGCATTCTTGAGAGGCCGAAGTTAAGCATGAAACGGCGCGAGCACCTATTGCCAGGCGGATAAATCGTCCAACAACCTGGCAGATTGCAGGGACTGGCTTGCCAGCCAAGGCGGTTTCGAAGCTGGCATCCGGCTCAGGGTCGTCTTCGCCGGCAAGCCGGCTCCTACAACAACCCGCGCACCACCTGCTGGCGTAGGAGCTGGCTTGCCAGCGAAGGCGTCCGCCATAGCACCGCAAGACTCAAGGTCCCCTTCGCCGGCAAGCCGGCTCCTACAACAACCCGCGCACCACCTGCTTGCGTAGGAGCTGGCTTGCCAGCGAAGGCGTCCGCCAGAGCACCGCAAGACTCAAGGCCCCCTTCGCCGGCAAGCCGGCTCCTACAGGTGCGCCAGCAGCAGGTCCGCCACGGGGCCACCGGAGGCCGGGTTCTGTCCGCTGATCACCCGCTGGTCTTGCACGGCAAACGGCGCCCAGGGCTCGGCGGCCTTCTGGTACAGGGCGCCGCGCTTGAGCAGTTCGGTTTCGGTCAGGTACGGCACATAGGCGTCCAGCTCGGCGAGCTTCTCCTCTTCATTGGAGAACCCGGTGACCTGCTTGCCGGCGATCAACAGCGAACCATCGCTGAGCCTGATGTTCAGCAAGCCCACCGCGCCATGACAGACCGAACTGACGTAACCGCCCTGCTCATAGATATCGCGACTCAGGGCCTGCAACTCGGGGTTGTCGGGGAAATCCCAGAGCACGCCATGACCACCGGCGTAATAGATGGCCACATAGTCCCGGGCCTGGACCTGCGACGGTTGCAAGGTCGCGCCCAGGCGGCTCATGAAGGCGCTGTCCTGGTACCACTGCCAGTCGGTGTCGTCGGCCATGGCCAGGCTGTGGGGATCGATCGGCACGTAGCCGCCCTTGGGACTGACGTAATCCACCTCGAACCCGGCTGCTTGCACCTTCTTCACAAAATGCACCGCCTCCCCCAGCCACAGACCGGTGGCACGGTTCAGGTTGGGGTATTTGGCCACGCTGGTCAGGACCACCAGTATCTTCTTGCTCATGGGCATGCTCCTTGAACTTGAACTTGAACTTGGAATAGGAATGGGCAAACACGGCATCGCGGCGCCGTCACCCCAGCAAGCGCAACATGTTGCGGTGCCGGGCATCGAAAATCCGCGCCATGTAGGCGTTGACCACCAAGCGTTCCAAAGGTGCGCCACCGATGGCCCGATAAGTCACGCGGTCGGTGTACAGGGTGCCCCCTTCGGCGGCCTCGACCCGATGTTCGTGACGAAAGGCACGCAGCGGCCCCTTGAGCATCTCGTCGACAAAATGCCGATCGCTGACCTCACGTATAACCACCGTCCATTTCGCCGGTATGACACCGAACATCCAGTGCAGGAAGCTGAACTGGCGTCCGACACTGATGCGCAGGTCATTGATGTCGATGCCCCCCAAGGGGGTCACGCGCTCGGGAAAGATCTTGGGAAAGTTGGCCCCTTCGAGGCAGAAATCCAAGACCTGGGCCGGGCTGCGGCCCGGCAGAAAAGTCGTGCGCTCCACTACAGGCATAGTTGATAGCTCCTTGCTCAGCCAACAAAATAATTACAATCAACATCACATAAACATGATAACCAATTGTTTTTATTCGCTTTTTTATAATCTAGAAACAACATTAACTAAACCACTCATAAAGCATGGAAATAATCACAAATCGCTTTAACAGCCCTTTCCCACTGACGGCCATCCGCTCGGACCTGCCCCGCGCCCGCCCGGCGCAACTGAGCGCGGCACAGCAGAACCCGCGCGCCCCTGCCACCTCGGCTGAATCGCCAGACGCCTGCCGCTGTTGATTAGACGGATTCGAGTCGAGGGACTTTTACCCGGGAAACCGGTAGGGTGCGCCATTTCCTCCAGTCATGTCTGGATGTTGCCAAGGGTTGCATGGAGTTCTATCGCCCAATGAGTTGCTGGACCCTACTCGGCCTGCCGGTCACCGCGGATACCCGCACCATCAAGCGCCACTACGCCAAGCTGCTGAAACAGACCCGCCCGGATGAAGATCCGCAAGGTTTCCAGCGCTTGCGCGAGGCCTATGAACAAGCCCTGGCCCACAAGGACTGGGAGCAGAACCAGCCCCTGGAAAGCGACACCGACCACAGCCCGGCCGCCAGCGAGCCGGTGCTGTCGGCGCTGTCGCCGGTGCAGCGGGTGGCCGTCCTGCTCAAGGAACTGCACGTCGAGCAGCTCGATCAGCGCTATCGGCAGGCCCAGGAACAGGACTGCGCCCATGAGTTCGAACTGGCCCTGCTGCGCCATTGCGTCGAACACCCGGCCCAGGCCGAGGCGGTCCTGCACTGGGGCTTCGAGCATCTGCGCTGGATGAGCGCCTGGCAGCGCCTGGACCTGCCGGAATACCTGGTGCTGGAGCTGCAGCAACAGCTGTATCAACAGGTTCAGGCGCCGCTGGCCGCGGCACTGCAGGCCAGGGATGAAACGGCGTTCCTGCAGGCCTACGCCCAGCGCTCGGCGCACCCCTGGCTGCTGCACCTGCAACATCGCCAATGGTTCAACCACTGGCTGGCGCAATTGCTGGCGGACAGTCCCTATTGGTCGGTGGCGATCTTCCAGGCGCTGTGCGCCGGCCAGGGTTGGCGATCCGCCGCCGACAACAACTGCCCGGAGGTGTTCTGGCCGCGCCTGCTCAAACGCCATCAGGCCCCGCTGTTCCTGGCCTGCCAGCAACAACTGGCCAGCGAACCGCCCATGACCCCGCAACACCGCGCCGCACGCCTGTTGCTGGCGCCCCTGGGCTTCAGCCAGCGCCGTTCCTGGGCCCGGCACCTGGGCAGCCAGGACTGGCAGGCCTGCCACAAGCTGGCGGCAAGTCTGGCCGCCGACTACCCGGACATCGCCGCCGGCATGCCGGCCGGCAATCCCTACTTCTGGCGTGACTGGGAGCACGCCATCGACAGCTGGCCGATGCTGCTGGGCGTGGTCCTGGCTTGCCTGGCCGGCGCCGTGGCCCAGTACAGCGGACAAGACGCCAGCCCCTGGGAGATCGTCGGGGTGACGCTGGTCTGGTCCTTGTGCTTCTGCGCCGCGGGCGAAGGGCTGCAGCGGCTCTGGCAGCCCCTGAGCCAGCGCCTGCTGCAGTGGGACGAACGCCTCAGCCGGTGCCTGCCGTGGCGCCATGCGCCCTATCACTCCATGCAACTGATCCGCGACCTGTTGCCCGTCGCGCTGCTCGGCGGCCTGCTGGGCGCGGTGATCCACCCGCTGGCCACCCCGGCCTATCTCGGGGTCCAGTTGCTGGTCGCCCTGGCCCGCCAACGCCGGATCGACCCGCTGAGCGCCTGGCAACGCATCAACCCCTGGCCACGCCGCCTGCTGCTGGGCACGGCGCTGATCCTGCTGGTGGCCGCCATCGCCACCCTCAAATGGTTCGACGAGCGCCACACCGCCGGGCGCTATCAGGGCCTGCAGCCATGGACCGAACGCCTGTGCGCGCGCATGCCGGCCCAGGTCGCCGAGTGCGCGGCGCCCGCCACCGAAGCCCAGTGGTATCCCAAGGAGGCCCGGCCATGAGCCAACGCCCGTTGCTGATCTTCGGTTGTGCGCTGATCTTCGGCTTGTTTGCCCTCCTGGGAGCCGGCTCGCCAATCGCCCGCTTCGAACTCTGGCTGGCGGGCCTGGACAGCCGCGCCAGCGCCGAGGCCGCAGCCCGGGCGCCACTGATCGACTGCGTCAACCAGTACGACATGCCGTGGCGCCTGGGCTACTACACCTACGGCGCTCAATCGGCCTGGCGCATGGCGTTCGACGACCTGCTGAACAATGCCCGGGACTTTGCCGACAGCGCGAAAACCAACATGGACACCCTGCCCGCGCGCGAATGCGAGCCGCGCATGCTCTATCGCCTGCGCCTCCTGCAGCCCGATGCGCCGCTGATCGACCTGGCCGAGCGCTACATCGATGCGCTGCACCAGGCCAACCTGGCCCGTCGCGCCCATTCCAGCGCGATGCCCGGCGCCTACATGCCGGCCGAGGAAGATCCGGCCACCGTGGCCCGACTCCAGCCCGGGTTCGACCGCTACCTGCAAGCCTCCGCCGAACTGCGCGCCGCCCTGGCCAGCGCAGACATCGGCGCCCGACGCGAACAACAGCGGCTGCTTGAACAGCGCCTGGGGCGGGACATCCATTGGTACCTCCTGGACTACATGATCCAGGCGCGGCTCACGGTGGAGCAGCTCAGTCAGGGCGTGCGCGAGAAAACCCTGACCCCGGTGCAGTTGGCCAAGGCCAGCCAGGATCTGCAGCAGGCCTGGGATGCCGGGCAACCCCTGCGCAACCGACCGCAGAACGGCCGCAGCCAGCCAGCCTATTACCTGTGGAGCCAGATCACCCGGCCGGCCCTGCACTACCAGCAGGCCTTGCGCACTTTGCACGAAGACTGGCAGGAGCGGGTCGCGCCCGAGCGCCTGAGCGAGGACTATCACGCCGTGGTGCGGGCCTACGACTCGCTGCTCAGCTACTACAACAAGCAGGCCCAGGTGGATTACTGAAAAGGGGCGGCGGTTCGCTGGACCGCCGCCGGATGGACGGCGACTAGCGCGCCTTGAGCTTGGCGAACGACTGATGGAAGTCCGCGGCCCAGCCGTCGATGACGTTTTTCACGTCATCGGCCTTCATCACCTGGCTGTCATTCGCCAGGGGCTTGCCGGTGCCCTTGCGCACCACCTGGGCGATCACCTTGCCGCTGCTGCCATCGAGAAACACCGCCTCGGTGCCGAGGGTGGTCTGCTGGTCGCGAATCCCGGTGGCGGTGCTCACCGCCGCCGCCACCAGCGCCACGGGAATCACTTCATAAGGCTTCAGGCCTTCGGTCTTGCTGCTGACCGCGGTGATGGCCGCGCGTACCACCACCACACCCGGACCGGGGCCCTGAGCCAGAGGCAGGCTGCGTGCCGCCTCGCGCCTGAGGGCCTGGTCGTAGTACTGATTGATCGCATTGAGGGTGCCCTGGGGAATCTTCGCCGTGGCTTGGGGCTGAGGGTAGAACTGGGTGGGTTCGATATAGATCGCCCGGTACCGGCTGACATCCAGCTTGGGATCGATCCAGCGCATCACCTCCACCCCGGAGGGCGACTTGGCCTCCTTGAGGCGGCTGTAATCCTGGAGAAACCCGGAATACTCGTCGGGCTGAGTCAGGTTGCTGGAGCAGCCGGCCAGAGCCAGGGAGGCCAGGCACGCCGTGCCAATCATCAGTGCAAGCTTCATGGGGCACTCCTGTAGGTGAAGCAGCCAGGAACTGGCGAGGGAGAGTTACAGGTATAGCCAAGGCCAATCGGGCCAGGAGTGTTTTTTATCGCCCACTCCCCGGGCGACCTGGAGCCCCCTCGCGTCTTCAAGGCCATCAGCCAGGCGCATGACTCGCCGGTCCTTTCACCGGCAAGTCGGCTCCTACATCAGGGAGGTCAGCGGCGGCGGAACAATGGGCGCGGTTCGATCACCGAGCGACCGTAGAGCACGCTCATGCCCGCCAGGCCCTTGAGGGCGTCCTGGGCGCATTTGTCTTCGCGCACGGCAAAGCTGTCGAAGCCGCATTGGCGCATGTGGCTGAGCTGGTCGCGCAGCACGTCACCGACAGCACGCAATTCGCCCATCCAGCCCAGGCGGGTGCGCAGCAGGTAAGCCTGGCTGTAGCCCCGGCCATCACGAAAGCTGGGGAAGTCCACGGCGATCAGCGGAATCAGCTTGAGCCAGGGCTTGAGGCTCTCCACCTCGTCGTCCGGACCGATCCACACCCCGTCCCGGGCCGGGTGATGCTCGATGCGGCGGATCAGCCACAGCGCCAGGGGCAGGATCAGCGGCCCCTCGGGCAGCGCCCCGTCGACTTCGCGCACCAGGCTCCAGGCATCGTCCTCCACCAACTGGGCTTCACCTTCATGCAGACGCAGCAGGTTGTTCATGCCAGTGCCTCCGCAGCCTTGGGATAGACCCGCTCCTTGAACGGCTCCAGGCCGATGCGCTGCAGGGTATCGACGAAGGGCTCGTCGCTTTCGCGGTAACGCACGAAGGTGGCGATGATGCGCTCGATCACCTCGGGAATTTCCTCGGCGCTGAAGGACGGGCCGATCACCTTGCCCAGGGCGCTGTCCGTGCCCTTGGCCCCGCCCAGGGTGACCTGGAACCACTCGCTGCCGTTCTTGTCGACCCCGAGGATGCCGATGTTGCCGATGTGGTGGTGACCGCAGGCGTTCATGCAGCCGGAGATGTTCAGGCTGATGTCCCCCAGGTCGTGGAGGTAGTCCAGGTCGTCGAAACGCTGCTGGATGGCCAGGGTAATCGGCAGCGACCGGGCGTTGGCCAGGGCGCAGAAGTCGCCGCCCGGGCAGGCGATGATATCGGTCAGCAGGCCGACGTTGGCGGTGCCCAGGCCGTGCTCGCAGGCCCGCTGCCAGAGCTCGTACAGCCGCGACTTGGGCACATCCGGCAGGACGATGTTCTGTTCGTGGGCAATGCGGATCTCACCGAAACCGTAGTCCTCGGACCAATCGGCCACCGCCTCCATCTGCTGGGCGGTGACATCCCCGGGCGGCGACGCCGGGCCCGGCTTGGTCGACAGCACCACGCAGGTGTAGCCCGGCACCTTGTGCGGGTGCACATTGCGCGCCACCCAGCGGGCGAAGGCCGGGGACTCGGCCAGGTGACTGCCGTAGTCCAGGTCGGTGTCCGCCAGGTGCTCGTAGATCGGCGGCACAAAGGCGCTGGCCACCCGCTGGTACTCCTCGTCGGTGAGCTGCGCCGGACCGTCCTTGAGGTGCTGCCACTCCTCTTCCACTTCCTTGGCGAAGGCCTCGATGCCCAGGGCCTTGACCAGGATCTTGATCCGCGCCTTGTACTTGTTGTCGCGCCGGCCGTGGCGGTTGTAGACCCGCAGCACCGCCTCGACATAGGACAGCAGGTGCTGCCAGGGCAAGCCGTCGCGGATCTGCAGGCCCAGGATCGGGGTGCGCCCCAGGCCGCCACCGACGATCACCCGCAGCAGCATCTGGCCACTGCGGTCGCGGTACAGGTACAGACCGATGTCGTGCATCATGATCGCCGCCCGGTCCTGCTTGGCCGAGCAGATGGCGATCTTGAACTTGCGCGGCAGGAACAGGAATTCCGGGTTGATGGTGGACCACTGCCGAAGGATCTCCGCCAGCGGGCGCGGGTCGAGGTATTCATCGGCGGCGACCCCGGCGAAAGCCTCGGTGGTGATGTTGCGCACGCAGTTGCCGGAGGTCTGGATGGCGTGCATCTCCACCTCGGCCAGACGCTGCAGGATGTCCGGCACCTGGGCCAGCTCGATCCAGTTGAACTGCAGGTTCTGCCGGGTGGTGAAGTGGCCGTAGCCGCGGTCGAAGTCCCGGGCGATGCTGGCCAGGGTGCGCATCTGCCGGGCGCTCAGGGTGCCGTAGGGAATCGCCACCCGCAGCATGAACGCATGCTTCTGCATATAGAGACCGTTCTGCAGGCGCAGAGGTAGGAACTCCTCTTCACTGAGCTGGCCACCCATGAAGCGCTCGACCTGATCACGAAACTGTGCCACCCGCTCAAAGACCAGGGCCCGGTCATATTCGTCGTACTGATACATATCCCTACCTCATCGAAACTGGTCGTGCTCTAACGGCGCGTGCTGTGAGGGGGCGACTATGCGCGTGCGGCGCAGAACGTTACAGATTCAGGTAAAAACTAAAAAACCATATCAGCCGTGACGGCGGCACCGTGGACACGAGATAAATCTGATCCGTATTAATGCAGTTTTTCTGAGCCTGTTTTGTTTCCTCGCTGATTCCTACAGTGCACCCCGTGCCAGACCGGGTGGCCTGGCAAGACTTTGCAACCGTGGAAGCATTGACCATGAACTCAGCAACAATCGGACAGGCCTACAACTACAAGGTGGTTCGCCAATTCGTCGTCGCAACCGTGGTATGGGGCGTGATCGGCATGGCCATGGGGGTGTGGATCGCCTCGCAACTGGTATGGCCGGAGATGAACCTCGATCTGCCCTGGAGCACCTTCGGCCGCCTGCGGCCGCTGCACACCAGCCTGGTGATCTTCGGTTTCGCCGGCAGCGCCCAGTTCGCCGCCAGCTACTACGCGGTACAGCGCACCTGCCAGGTACGGCTGTACTCCGACACCCTGGCCGCCTTCACCTTCTGGGGCTGGCAGTCGGTGATCGTGATCATGCTGATCACCCTGCCCCTGGGCTACACCACCACCAAGGAATACGCCGAGATCGAATTCGCCGGCGCGGTGTGGATGGCGGTGGTCTGGGTGGCCTACGCGATCGTCTTCTTCACCACCGTGGTGCGGCGCAAGAGCCAGCACATCTATGTCGGCAACTGGTTCTTCGGTGCCTTCATCCTGGTGATCGCCATGCTCCACGTGGTCAACCACCTGTCGATCCCGGTGGACTGGTTCAAGTCCTACCCGGTGTATTCCGGGGCCACCGACGCCATGGTGCAGTGGTGGTACGGCCACAACGCCGTGGGCTTCTTCCTGACCACCGGCTTTCTCGGGATGATGTACTACTTCGTGCCCAAGCAAGTCGGACGCCCGGTGTACTCCTATCGCCTGTCCATCGTGCACTTCTGGGCGCTGATCACCCTGTACATCTGGGCCGGCCCGCACCACCTGCACTACACCGCCCTGCCGGACTGGGCCCAGTCCCTGGGCATGGCCATGTCGCTGATCCTCCTGGCCCCGAGCTGGGGCGGCATGATCAACGGCATGATGACCCTGTCGGGCGCCTGGCATAAGTTGCGCACCGACCCGATCCTGCGCTTTCTGGTGCTGTCCCTGGCGTTCTACGGCATGTCGACCTTCGAAGGCCCGATGATGGCGATCAAGACCGTCAACGCCCTCTCGCACTACACCGACTGGACCATCGGCCACGTGCACGCCGGGGCCCTGGGCTGGGTGGCCATGATCACCTTCGGCGCGATCTACCACATGGTGCCCAAGGTCTTCGGCCGCGAGCAGATGTACAGCGTGCCGCTGATCAACCTGCACTTCTGGCTCGCCACCATCGGCACCGTGCTGTACATCGCCTCGATGTGGGTCAACGGCATTACCCAGGGCCTGATGTGGCGCGCGGTGAACGAAGACGGCACTCTCACCTACTCCTTCGTCGAGGCCCTGGTGGCCAGCCATCCGGGGTTCGTGGTGCGTTTCGCCGGTGGCGTGTTCTTCCTCAGCGGCATGTTGCTGATGGCCTACAACACCTGGCGCACCGTGCGCGTCTCCGATGAAAAGCTGGCCCTGAGCGACGCGCAGATCGCCTGAGCCGAACCTTGCCCGCCGGCCCCAGTGGCCGGCGTTTTTTTTCAGGGAGCCTTGGGCCGATGGATATTCTGTTCAACCTGCTGGGGGTGGCGTTTCTCTACCTCTGCATCGAGTACTGCCTGCGCCACCAGAGCGCCAAGAGCCTGGACGACGCCAGCCTGATTCCCTTCGCCGATGATCCCGACGTCGCGCGCCGGGTCGAGCTGGCCACAGGCAAGAAGGTCAACGCCGTGGCGCCGGAAGAGCCCAAGCCGGGCTGGATCAATCTGGACATGTAACGCACTCCGTAGGAGCCGGCTTGCCGGCGAAGAGGCCCGCAAGACGTGCACATGGCCGGCGTCCGCTTTCGCTGGCAAACCAGCTCCTACAGTTGCCGGCGCTGCGTGTTGCCCCGTAGGAGCCGGCTTGCCGGCGATCGCTTTCGCCGGCGAGCCGGCGCCTACATCAGGCACGCTCGCGGGGGATCAGGCTCTGCAATTGGGCGGCCAGGAAGTTGCCGTCGAAAACGAAGGTGTCAGGGTCCTTGAGGCCATTGGTCTTGCGCCATTGCCAACTGCCGGAGGCCTCGCCCACCAGGGAAACACTGCCCAGGCGTGCCGCCGTCAGGCCGATCACCGCCAGGGATATCTGTCCATTGGCCCCCATCACATCCGGGACGAACTCCACCGGCTTGCCCGCAATGCTGATGGTCAGTTTCTCGCTGTTGAAGGTGGAGCTTTGCACTGGCAATGCCGCGCTGAAGGCCACATAAGGCTCGCGATGCAGCTCCAGCAGATCCGGCTGCCGCACCGGTGCCAGCCACTCTTCAATCTGCCCGAACAGCTCATGAATACGCCGGGCCCAGACCAATGACTGGCTGTCGAACAGCTGCTTCTTGTGGGCTTCGCTGGCAGCATAGTGCCGGAGCATCTCGCCCAGTTGCTGGATATCGTCCATTGCGGTGTGTCCCTGGCATCGACCTTTGGGAACTGCAGGTCGCCGGTCTTGATCATGGCAGATGCCGGTCCCGGGCGTTGGGGTGTTTACCCCAGGGCCAGCCCATTCCTCCAGCCGCTGGCGTCGGCGGGCATGGCACCGGCCTTGCCCCCGCCATATTGCTGCGGGCCGTTTACTGCCCGCGGCTGGGATACCGGACAGGTGCAGGGAGACACGAGTGAAAACGCAGCCGGTACTGGCGCGGGGTCAGGCCGAGGCTTTTGCGCAAGGCGCTGCCCAGGTGCGATTGGTGGGCAAAGCCGCTGTCGTGGGCAATGGCCGCCAGCGGCAGGTCCGTGCGCTCCAGCAAGCGCCGGGCTGCCTGCAGCCGCACCTCGGTGATCCAGGCATGGGGCGTCATGCCGACGGCGCGGCGAAAGTCCCGCAGCAGTCGCAGTTCGTTGTGACCGTAAGTGAGTGCCAATTGCGCCAGGGACAAGGGCTGGGCGTACTGATCGGCCATCTGCTCCAGCACCTGCCCCAGCCGTGGTAACGGCGCCGTGGCAATGTGGCGGGACTGGGACAGACCGACAAAGGCCAGGGCACAGTGCTCCAGGGCCAACTCATCGATGACAGGCGCCAACAGCAGGCGCCGGGCTTCACGCCCCAGGGCCAGAGCCTGGGCATGCCCCGAACTCTGCAGACGGCGCTCGCCGGGGATCAGCGGCGTCTGCTCCTGCCAGCGCGCCAGCAGGTATTCACCGCCACAGGCAGATTCGGAGAACACTTCCACGCCCTTGGGCGTCAAGGCCAGGGTGCCGGGCCAGGTGTCGAAATCCTCGCGCCGGTCGGAGTCGATGGCATGCACCCCGCGCTGGCGCTCCAGGGTCACCCCCAGAGTCTGCCACTGCACCGGATCACGAGCGCTGTAGGCCGCGGCCGGCAGCAGTTGCAGCAGCAAGCGACCGTCCAGCAGGCGATGTTCGAGCACCTCGGGCATGTGAAATTTCCTGATAGATCGCAAGCGTTAGCGGGACCAGACTGCGGCTCACTCACCCACACCACAGAGGAGTTGCCCATGCGCACCATCGGCCTGATTGGCGGCATGAGCTGGGAGTCCAGCGCCGAATACTACCGCCTGATCAATCAGCAGGTTCGCGATCAATTGGGGCCGCTGCGTTCCGCGCGGCTGCTAATGTACAGCGTCGACTTCGGGCCTGTCGAACAGGCCCAGCATGCCGGACGCTGGGATGACGCGGCGCGGATCCTGATAGACGCCGCCCAGCGCCTGCAGGACGGCGGCGCCGAGTGCCTGGTGCTCTGTACCAACACCATGCACAAGGTGGCCGAGCAGATTCAGGCGGCCACTGCCGTGCCCTTCCTGCATATCGCCGACCCCACGGCCCAGGCCGCGCTGGCGGCCGGCACCCTGAACGTCGGGCTGCTGGGCACCGCCTTCACCATGGAACAGGAGTTCCTCAAGAGCCGCCTGAGCCAACAAGGACTGAATGTGCTGGTGCCCGATGCGCAGGAGCGCCAGGCGGTGCACCGGATCATCTATGAAGAGTTGTGCGTGGGGATCATCAGCGACGCGTCGCGCCGGGTGTACCAGCAAGTGATCGAATCACTCAGGGCCCGCGGCGCCCAGGCGATCATCCTCGGCTGCACGGAAATCGGCCTGCTGCTCAAGCCCGAGCACAGCCCCCTGCCCCTGCTCGACACCACCGAACTGCATGCCCGGGCGGCGGTGGATTTTGCTTTGCTGGAGTGAACCTCAAGGCCCGCAGGGCGCAGCCTGCGGCAGCGGCTACAAAAGCCTGGTTCGGCACTGACCTGTAGCCGCTGCCGAGCCCTGGCGAGGCTGCGAAAAGGCCCGCAGGGCCTTGCTTGGCGATCGCCTGTCAATCTTGGGCGGCCTCAAGATCCCTGCGTCTCCTGCGGAGCCGTTCGCAGCCTACGGCAGCGGCTACACAAGCCCGGCCTCAACCACGCAGCCGCGCCATGCTCAGCACGTCAACGAATTGCCCGCCACGGACGGCGTAGTCCCGCAGCCGGCCTTCGGTTTCGAAGCCGAATTTCTGGTACAGCGCAATGGCCGGCTGGTTATCGGCATACACCGTGAGTTCGACCCGGCGCAGGTTCATCCAGTTATCCGCCACCTCCAGCACCGCCGCCAGCAGACGGCTGCCGACGCCCTGACGCTGCCAGGCCGGGGACACCCCCATGGCCACGTCCGCGCAATGGGCGCGGCGCACCCGCGCCACCTGGTTCAGGCTGCAACTGCCGATCACCGCGCCCTGGTGCAGGGCCACCAGGGCCACCAGCCCTTCATTTTCCTGCCCCAGCCCGACGCGCTTGCGCCACAACTCGCGGGACTGATAAGGCAGTTGCAGGGTCTGGGCCGCCACGCTGGGTTCGCTGTACAGCGCCGTCAGACCCTCGATATGGGCTTCGGTGCAACGCTCGATAACGATAGTGGGATTGGCGTTAGGCATGGCCGGTCTTCCTTGAAGGGGAAATGGCCAAAGAGTGTAAGGGCATGAGTGCGACTCTGGCGAGGCACTCAAGCGCAGAGCGGCACAGGCCTCAGAAACCATTTCCCTACAGCTCGGGCGACTGACTTTGCTGGCGCAGCAGATCCTTGGCATAGCGTACAGGTGACAGCCATTGCAAAACCAAGCGTTGCAAGGCATCTGGCAATGCCAGGTAGCGAAACAACCCCGGGTTCAAGGTTTCTAGCGGGGCCAGGTGCAATGCCGACAGATAGAAGCGCACATCACGCAGGCACTCGTAAGGACGCAGGCCGCCAATGCGCATGACCGACTTATCCTTGCCCGTTCCGAACGCTGCATTGATGCAGCGCTTGAGGATCGCCGCCTCGATCTCCCCCTCGGCACTGGCGGCGCTCAAGGCAGCTTGCAGAAGCTCGCTCAGGCGTTGCAACGGATTGCACAGGTACTCAAGCGGGTGTTCACAGTGAGCGAGGATGTAGCGGTTGTATTGGTGGATCATGATGAGCGCCACATCCGTGCCCATCGGGCTCAGGGTGCGCGTACAACGGCCGAATTGGGTTTCATAGGCAATCCGGTGACGGATGTCCCGTTGATCGACACAATCATCGAGAATCGCCTCCAGCTTGTCCGTGGCATGGGGCTGGAACCCTGGGTCGTACTTGTATTTGAAGGCATAGACGAAGGCAAGGAGCTCCATCGCCAGCCACCCCAGGTGATGCTGGGCGTGATAGGTATCCAACAGCATCTTGAGCGCCTTGATCTGCTGTTGAGCCGCCACTGCAAGCAGTTGCTCACGCTGCGGCCCTTCGGTTTGTGCAGCCTCGACCAGGGGCCTGAGGGCCAACGCGGCCTTTGCGAGCGCCTCCTCACCCAGAAGCCGCTGAATCAGGGTCAAGGAAGAAGAAAAGATTGCGTTGAGCAGGAACAGCGACAACGGCATGTCCTGGAACAGTGCCAGCCAGTGCTCCCGGTCTGCCCCGTATCTCCTAACCAACACCTGAACACTGTTTTCGACCCGTTGCAGCCGGCGCCCGACATCAAGGTCACTCTTGATCTGCTCCAGCAAGACATAGGCATGGAACTGCCCGGCATTGTGCTCGATCAGGCTGCGAGTCGCCTTTGAGCGCCCTACTTGCCTGGCGTGTTGCGACAGAAAGTCACCGGGTTCCACATGCCTGATCCGGGCTTTGAAAAGGCTCACCAGGGTGCCGAACTGCAAGCTCGGCGAGCGTCCGCCAACCCTGGCATCACGCCTGGCCTGCCGATAAAGGTTGCGGTGTACTTCGTGCAACTCATCCGGCAGCACCGGCCTGGGCTCCGGCAACGACCAGCGACCAGCGACCAGCGACCAGCGGCATGCAGCACCTTGGCACCTTCGAGCAACTGCTCCAGTTGCTGGATGACGGCCTGGGCTTTCTTCAGCGGTCGCCCCAATGCCAACTCCAACGCCTTCAAGAGCGCGTCGACCGAAGTTCTAGCAGGAAACGAATCATGACGAATCAGGCGCCCCAAGCATCGCAGGAACTGCAAGACAGCCACCTGCGCCCTTTGCTGGGGAATCTTCAAGCCCTGCGTGACCTGTAGCAGGGACGCTTCCAGGCTCGCCAGAATGGCCTCCCGGGTCGCCACCGGGTCGCCGAACAGCCGGTCCCCATAGCACTCATGGCAACGTGCCAGATAGCGCAATGGGATCGAAGCCTGCTCGTTCTCCAGCGCGTCCTCAAACATCTGCTCAAGCTGTGGCCACACGATCAGCCAGAAATACAAGTGCGCCGCACCTACGTCCTTGTCGGGAAACAGGGCCACAAACCCCAGGTGCTTGTGAATCTCCCGCACATTGCCCAACACTGGGGTCAGCAGCGGATCATCGGCCCCGCCCGTCATTCGCCGTGTCACTACGTCAAGCATTGCCGCCTCGCGCTTCTGGCGCTGCTCCAGGCTCTGGCCCTGCCGTGGCAAGGGCTCCTTCGACCTTTTGAACACTGCACGCTCGTAAAACAGCTCGATGACTTTATGAAACTTGGGAACCCTGTTAATCAAACCGCGCCCACCCTCCGTTGTTCTGCGCCCATCCTGAGAGGTTCGTCGTGGCACTACAACATTTTCCCGTCATCCCCTCGTTGAATTGCACAAACCGGGGCGCGGCCACCGATTAACATGTCGGGCCTCCGAGGTCAGTCACAAACCGCCTCGCAGGACCCCATCCACTGAACAAGCAATGCACAAGGAACCACCCGATGTCCTACAAAGATGACAACGATGCATTTGAGCTCAAACAACGGCAAATCGACGCCATGGAACAAGCACTGCTTGTGGCCCGTGGCATTCCCCGGGCTGAAGCAGCCGAGATCGTGGCAGAGCGCAAGCGCCTGCAAGACGCCTACGCCGGGGACCCTGGCGTTAACCCGGCGCCAGGTGTATGGATCAACCCAGAGGGCGAGGACCTAGAGGGTGACGTGCCGGTAAACCGGCAGGAGGCCATCAAAGCCAACGCTATCGCCAAAGACCTGCTCGGCGACGAATTCAGTACCGACACCCAGTGGAACATCGCCCACCTCCCCGACAGGAAGACCAGCACCGCCGAAATACAAGACGACTGGGAGGATCTCATGATCCCTGAAACCAAGGCATGAGCCTGAGTGCCCGGTCCGGACAGCACCAGGCGTTCGGGCCTGGCCACTCCCACGAGGCGGCTCACCTCAAACAAACCAATCCTCACGCTCGCTGAAGGTATTGAGGATCAGCTCCACCAGTTGCTGCACCTGTTCCTCATGCTCCACCCGGGCATTCACCGCCAGCCAGGCGCGGCGCTGCATGCTGTCCTTGAACAGGCCCGGCAAGGCGGTCAGGCCGCGGTCGAAGTGGCTCATGTACTGCGGCAGCAGGCCGATGCAGGCGCTGCAGCGGATCATTTCCAGCATCAGTTCATAGGAGTGCACCTGCACCACGCCGGCCAGGCGCTGTTCCACCAGGCTGTTCCAGGGCCGGAACGGCTCCACCTGACGGTCGTGCTGCCATTGCACCAGCATGTAGTCGCTGAGGTCGTCGAGGCTGTCGGGACGCACCGCCACCCGTGAATAGCGCTTGGCGATGTGCGGCAGGTAGTCGATGCGCGCCAGGGGCACGGGTTCGCGAGTGGCGAAGCTGGGGCCCGGCAGCGGCGAGTCTTCGGCCGCCAGCCACAGCACCAGGTCGGCGCTCAGGGCCTGCAGGGACAGGTCGCTGTCGATGGAGATGATCTCCAGGCGAGCGCTGGCGTTGCGCCGCAACAAGGCGATCAGGTCGCGGCCGAGGATGTCGTGGAGGATGGTTTCTGCCACGGCCAGGCGAATCAGCGGCTGTTCCACCACCGGCAGCCGGCGCTGGTGCGCCAGGGCCAGCAGCTGGCCCTGCAGTTGCAGGCCTTCGCGGCTCAGGCTCAGGACATTGCCCTGATAGCAGAACAGCGAACGCCGCAGGTGTTCCTCCAGCAGCGCCAGTTGCTTGCGCAACAGGGTGGCCTTGATGTTCAGGCTGCGCGCCGCCTGCATGAAGCAGCCGCAACGGGCACTGACCAGAAAGTACTGGGCGACCTCCGGATCGATCCCGGCGGCCAGGGCCAGCCAGGCCTCGCGGGGTTCCTGGGGCGCGGTGTACGGCGCTACGCCCTGAAGTGGGGCGGGTTCGAGAAATGCCATCGGTGACTCCCTGTCTTGTTGACTGTTGCTTCCTTGACTGGCGGGCGGTGGTGCCGGTGAGATCGCCTTCGCTGGCAAGCCAGCGCCTACAGTTGCCGGTGCTGCGTGTTGCCTCGTAGGAGCCGGCTTGCCGGCGAAGAGGACCGTGAGATCGCCTTCGCTGGCAAGCCAGCGCCTACGTTTGTCCGATGCTGCGTATTGCCCCGTGGGTGCCTGCTGCCGGCGAAGAGGACCGTGAGACCGCCTTCGCTGGCAAGCCAGCTCCTACGTTTGTCCGATGCTGCGTATTGCCCCGTAGGAGCCGGTTTGCCGGCGAAGAGGACCGTGAGACCGCCTTCGCTGGCAAGCCAGCGCCTACGTTTGCCCGATGCTGCGTATTGCCCCGTAGGAGCCGGCTTGCCGGCGAAGAGAACCGTGAGATCGCTTTCGCTGGCAAGCCAGCTCCTACAGTTGCCGGTGCTGCGTATTGCCCCGTGGGTGCCTGCTGCCGGCGAAGAGGAACGTGAGACCGCCTTCGCTGGCAAGCCAGCGCCTACGTTTGCCCGGTGCTGCGTGTTGCCCCGTAGGAGCCGGCTTGCCGGCGAAGAGGCCCGTGAGACCGCCTTCGCTGGCGAGCCAGCTCCTACAGCTTGCCCGGTGCTGCGTGTTGCCTCGTCGGAGACGGCTTGCCGGCGAAGAGGCCCGTGAGACCGCCTTCACTGGCAGGCCCGCGCCTACAGCTTGTCCTCCAGGACCTGGTTCAGTACCGCGCCATCGATGCTCAGGGTCGCGGTGTTGAGCATGCCTTCCAGGTAGGCCTTGGCGATCTGTTCCTGGCGCTGGGCGCGCAGGGCCTGGGTCAGGCGATCACGCAGTTCGTCCAGGCTGGCAGTGCGCGCCGGTTGCTGTTCGGTGAGCTTGAGCACATGGAAACCCGCCGCGCTCTGCACCACCTCAGAGACACCTCCGACCTTGAGCCGGGCCACCGCGCTGCGCACTTCTGGCAGCAGTTGCTGCAAGGGTTGCAGCCCCGAGTCGCCACCGCGCTGGGCGCTGTCGCGATCCTGGGAGTACTGCGCCGCCAGGGCGGCGAACTCTGCCGGCGCGGCCTGGGCCTTGCGGCTCAGCTCCTGGGCCTGGCGCCGTACCGGCTCGACGGCCTGGGGGTCGCTGACGCCAAGGAAGATCTGGCTGACCCGGTACAGCGGCGGGGTCATCCAGGCCGCCTTGCCGCTGTCATAGGCCTGCTGCAACTCCGTCGCGCTGGGGTAGTCCGCCGGCACCTGGCTGACCGACTGCAAATAGTCGCGAAACACGATCTGTTCGGTGGCGGCGCGGGTCTGCTGCTCCACCTCCGGGCGCTGGCGCCAGCCCTGGGCGTCGGCCTGTTCCAGCACGGCCTTTTCCGCCAGCCGCGAACGGATCCAGGCTTCCAGCGCCGGGCGGTTGCCGCGCAATTGCGCGCGGGCATCCTCGGGCAGGCTGGCGAACAGCGTCTTGAGTTCCTCGGCCGCCACCTGCTGGTTGCCCAGGCGCGCCACGGTCGGTGTGGTCGCCAGTGACTGCTGCAGCACGGCCGGTGCCGGCTGCTGCGCCGCCACCGGGTCGTTGCCCGGGCGCAGGGCCAGCCCCAGCGCCAGGCCGAGCAAGGTCAGTGCCCCGGCACCGACCACCAGAGTCGGCTTCTTCACAGGCTGGCCACCTCTTCCAGGGGGTGTTCCTCAGGCAGCGGCTGTTCGCCCCGGGCCTGCAACTGGGCCGCCTGCTGGCTGTATTCGCGCAGGTAGACGATGAACTCCTGCAGCAACCGGTCCCACAGCTCCAGTTGGCTGCGCAGGTGAGTCTCGCCGACCCCGGCCACCACCACGTCCATCTCCATCACCAGGAACTCGCCCTGCAGCGACAACCGGGCAAAGCGCCGCGAGGCGTTCCACAGCTCCGCCAGCCCCGCCGGCAATTCGCCCTGCACCCGCAGGGCGCAGCTGTAGGTGAAGTCCACATAGTGCCCGGCCTCGCTGCCCGGGTTGCCGAAACGCACGGCATAGCCGATGCCCTGGCTGGCACTGAGCAGTTGCACGATGCCGTTCTGCTCGGTCTGGTTGACCCGGTAGCCGGCGCCTTGCAGCAGGTCGGTGAGGCTGTCGGTGGTGACGCTGGTAATCAAAGTCATGGTCATCTCTTCCCTGGTGATCAGTGGGCGCTCGCCGCCTGCGGGGCGTCGAACTGGGTCTGGTAAAGCTCGTCGCCAAAACCCTGGGCCAGTTCTTCGAACTTGACCCGGGCCTTGCCGGCGAAGGGCTGGCGGATGTTCACCACCTCGGCCACGTCGATCTTTTCGTAGGCCGTCAGAATCTGTTTGGCGATGCCGTACATCTGCTGATTCTTGACCGCGCATTGCTGCACTTGTGTGTCACGTTCGCTCAATTGCGCCTGCAATTTCGCCCGCTCGGCTTCCTTGCCCCGGGCCAGCACCAGCAAGTCTTCGTAGGCTTTCTTGAACTTGCCCAACTGCTCGCTGCTGGCCGCCGCCTGGGCTTGGGCCTGGCTTTGCAGGTTCTGCTGCTGGCCGGCCAGTTGCTCGGCCACGCCGCGGGTCTTGGCCAGCTCGGCGCTCAGTTGCTTGACCTGGGCCTGGGCCTCCCTGGCCGCGTTCTCGGCGGCGATCCGCGCGGCCGCGGCCTGGGCCTGCTCGCTTTGCAGGGCCTGCAACTGTTGGGTGGTGCTGCGCAACTGGGTGCGCAGGCGTTCCTCCATGCCTTCGGCGCTGGCGCCGGCACTGGCCAGCACGCCCCAGGCCAGCAACAGGCTGACCGCCCCTGCCCTCACTCGGCTGTTCATAACCTTCCTCCCGCTTAGAAGCGCGTGTTGAGTTCAAGCTGCATGACGTCGACTTCGTAACGCGGCCCGTAGACTTCCGAGGCGCTCATGTAGCGGGCCGTGGCGTAGATGTTCTTGTCGATGCCGTAGTTGCCGCCGACGAAATAGCCCTTGGCGTTGGTGCCCCCCAGGTGGAACGAGGAGTCGTTGAAGCCGTCGGGCAAGGCGTCGGGCTGGATGTACTTGTAGCCGGCCAGCAGGTTCCAGTCGCCGGACTTCTTCATGTCCAGGGCGTTGCCCAGGGTGAACTGCACCAGCAGCGCGTTGCCGCCGCTTTCAAACTGGCCGTTGCGGTTGATGTTGTTGACGATCTCGCCTTCGCTGCGCTTGAGCATCTCGCCCTTGTCGTAGGCCAGGTTGCGGATGTAGTTGGTCTGGCTGCGCAGGCGCAGGTCGTCCGGCAGCTCGGTGTCCCAGGCCAGGTTCAGGTCGAGCACGTCGAACTTCGAGGCCAGGCCGACGAACTGCGGCTGCGGGGTCAGGCCCGGGGTGGCCGGGTTGGGGGTGATGTCGCGCAGCAGGAACACGCTGTTGCCCTTCTGCATGAAGGCCACCCGCGAGCCGTCGGTGTCGCAGCCCGGGGCCCCGGCCCAAGGCGCACAAGGGCTGGAGCGCTGGCCTTCGATGTCGTCGAAGCGGTAGTAGGCCAAGGCACCCTTGAGGCTGTTGCTGCGGTTGATCTTCCAGTTGGCGCCGATTTGCCCGCCGAACAGCCACTTGGTGTCGCTCTCGTTCTTGTCGAAGCCGTTGCTGGTGGCGGTGTCGTTGGTGTACTCCACCGGGAACACGCCAAGGGTGCCGAACAGGCCCCAGTCGCTGCTGAGCTTGTGGTTGAACAGCGCCGCCACGCCGTCGAAGTTCAGGTCGTTGGAATACAGCATGTCGGTTGCATAGAACGGGTTGGCGAAACGCCCGCCGGTCAGGGTCAGGTCCTGGCTGGCCTTCCAGGTCAGGTAGCCCTGGTCGAGCCAGATGTCCTTCTTGCCGAAGCCGCCGCCCAGGGTCTGGGTGGTGGAGACCGGGTTGTTGTCCGAACCGGTGCCGATGCGGATGCCGGCGGTCCATTCCGGCGAGATCACCGCCTTCATCCCCAGGCGCGCCCGCAGGCGGAACAGGTTGTCGCGGTCTTCACGGCTGTTGAGCAGCGGCGGCAGCTTGCTGTTGGTGTCCTTGTTGACGTCGTAGGGGCCGTTGTCGTTGAGCTTGGCGTAGTCGACGATCTCGTTGCTGTTGTTGTCGGCAAAGAACCGCGACTCCTCGCGCAGGCGGATATCGCCGTCAAAGCTGATGCGCGACACCCAATCCGGAAAGGTGTTGGGCTGGGCCCAGTTTTCCTGCTTGGCGGTGGCCATGACCTCGGCCTTGACCTGATCGCGGATCTGCTCGCGGACGATCGCCGGCACGTATTGCACCCGCACATCCCCCGGCGCCGCCGCGGGGCCGGTGGCCGCCACGGCGGTGGCGGCGCTGGCCTGGCGGGCCTGCTGGGCCTCTTTTTCGGCCTGGGCAATCAGTGCCTCGGCCTTGGCCTGCGGCAGTACCCCCTGCTGCACCAACAGACGGATCAGGTTGATCGTGGCGTTCTCCGAAGGCGCGGCCGCGGCGGCCGAGGCCTGTCCGGCCAGGGTCAGGGCGACCATGCCGAGCGCCAGGGTCAATCGATTCACGGTGGAAATCATCTGCACACAACTCCTGTAGAAACTGCAAATAGGGGTTCGCTCATTCCGGCCGCCGGCCCTTGAGGGACAAGCGCACCGGCAAGGTCAGGGACGCTGGCATACGTTCTTTCAGGCGCGGAGTGGCCCGCAGCGCCGCCAGCACCTGCTGGTCGGTCTCGGGGTTGCCGCTGGAGCCGGCCAGTTCGGCGCGGGTCACTTGGCCGTCGGCGCCGAGCCACAGGTCCACCTGCAGCGCATAGGCCTTCTTGCGCAGCTCCGGGTCCTCGCGCAGCACCCGTTGAAAGGTCGCCGCCAGGTACTGCTTGTAGGTGCCGGTGCCCAGCCCGCCGCCACCGGCGCCGGCCATGCCACCGCCCTTGCCGGCACCGACGTTGAAGCCGTCGTTGCCCGCCTGGGCGTCGCCGTCGATCTGCATCGGGTTGGCCAGATCGTCCGCCGGCGAGGGCGGTGCTTCCTCCTCCGGCTTGACCTCCTCGGGGGTGGGCGTGGGTTCGGGTTCCGGCACCTTCTCCTCCACCGGCTCCGGCTCCTTGGGCTTCTCCGGAGGCGGCGGTGGGGGTGGCGGCGGTGGCGGCAGCGGGATGATGGTCGGCACCTTCGGCGCTTCCCGACGCACCCCGGCCATGTCATTGGCCCACTGCCACAGCAGCCAGGCGGCCACGGCCCCCAGCAGCAGCCCGGCGCCCCACTTCAGCAGGCGCACGGCGCGCGGCTTGTGCTGCACCGGCGGCAGCTCGATCGGTTGTTGTGCGGTCATGGCTCAGCCCTGGCTCGGTTTGCCGGTGACCAGGCCGACCTGGGACAACTCCAGGCGGCGCAGCAGGTCGAGGACTTCGATGACCTTCTGGTACTGCACCGTGGCATCGCCACGGACGATGATCGGGAAGTCCGGGTTCTGCGCCTTCTCGATGCGCAGGCGCTCTTCCAGCTCGCCCAGGGTCACCGGGTAGGCGTCGAGAAACACCTGGCCACCGTCGTTCACCGAAATGGCCTTGGTCTTGGCCTCGGACAGCGACACCGAGGCGCTGGCCTTGGGCAGGTGGATCTGGATGCCCGAAACCTGGGCGGTGGCGGTGAGGATGAACATCACCAGCACCACCATCAGCACGTCCACCAGGGGCGTGATGTTGATGCTGTCGACGGCGGCGTCGTCTTCGTCGTCATGGGAGGCGTTCACGGAAGCCATGGCAGTTCTCCTCAGGCCGGAACCGACGCGTTGCTGTGACTGACCCGCCAGTGGGCGTTCTCGCTGTGCTGGCTCTCGCCATGCAGCTCCGCCAGCCGGGTGATGAACTCGTCGACGAACACCCGCATGTCGGCGCCGACTTCCTTGTTGCGGGTGATCAGGCGGTTGTAGCCAAACAGCGCCGGGATCGCGACGAACAGGCCCATGGCGGTGGCCAGCAAGGCCGCGGCCATGCCCGGGGCGATGGCGTTGATGTTGACGTCACCGGCCATGGCGGTGCCGAGGAACACCACCATGATCCCCAGCACCGTGCCCAACAGGCCGATGTAGGGGCCGCCGGCAATGGCGTTGGACAGGGTCGAGAGCTTGGAACTCAGCTGCTGGTTTTCCCGGGTGCGCACCCCGTCCATGGAGCAGCGGATGGCCTCGATGGTGGCCGCCGACACCGAGGAGGTATCGGCGCCCTGCTCGCGGCGGGTGCGGATCTCTTTCACCGCCACCAGGTACAGGCGCCACAGCGAGGAGTGCTCCAGGCGGCTGGCCAGGACCTGATCGTCGGCGAACATCTCCAGGCGGGTGCCGACCTTGGCGAACTGCTCACGAAACAGCGCATTGGCGGCGCTGACCCGGCCGACCATGCGGTTCTTGCGCAGCATGATCACCCAGGACTGGATCATCATCCCCACCAGCACCAGGATGATCACCCAGGCATCCACCGGCACCGCCTTGAGCAGGAAGCCCAGGCTGCCGAAACCAAAACCCGACTGTTCTTCATCGACGCCATAAGCCACCAGCTTCGACTCCGCGCCCTGGGCGCTGGCATCGGCCAGGATCAGCGCCGCCGGACGCGCCACCTTGGACAGGCGCAGCTCGTCCAGGGCCCCGGTGAACGGCAGGAAGTGGCTGGCCTCGGCGCCGGCGGCGGGCGGCAGGTCGGCACCGATCGCCAGCACCGAATTGAAGGTGGGAATGGCCTGGGCCAGGCTCGCGGTTTCGCGGCCATTGACGTACAGCGCCAGGCGGCTGCCCTCGCCGCTCAGGGCCAGGTGCTGCCACTGCCCCGGGTTCAGCGGCTGGGTGGAGGCGGCGCGCTGGCCGTCCACTTCAACGAAGGGCATGCCCTGGTTGATGCCGACCAGCAGGCTGCCGGCGCCTTCGCGGC
The DNA here is from genome assembly GCF_001547895.1 of Pseudomonas sp. Os17. Lineage (NCBI taxonomy): Bacteria > Pseudomonadati > Pseudomonadota > Gammaproteobacteria > Pseudomonadales > Pseudomonadaceae > Pseudomonas > Pseudomonas sp. Os17. The sequence goes on from NZ_AP014627.1 coordinate 3,671,068, forward strand.
GGGCCAGCAGCAGTTGCTCACCGCTGGCCTGATCCAGGCGCACCCAGGCGCTGAAGGTGAAGGCGCCGCCGGCGTTGTGCTGCAGCGACGGGCTGGCTGGCAGCAGCAGCGGCTGGCCGCTGAACTGCAAGGCACGGCCGATGCCCCCGTCAATCGCCGCGCCGGTGGCGTTCTGCGCGGTGTTGCCGTAGGCGGTGGTGTCTTTGGCCGGAGTGCCGTTGCTGCCGTCGAAGTGGTAGATGGCGGTGTAGCTGGGGTCGAAGGTCAACTGGCCGTTGGCGGTGCTCGGCGCCTTCTGGTTGCCGTAGTACATCCAGATGTCCTGGCGCTGGCCGCCTTCGACCTTGGGCACATCGACCCAGATCAGCGCCATGCCCATCAGCGGGTCGAAGCTTTCGATCTGGTGGTTGAGCACGGTCTTGTCATCGGCGGCGACAAAGCGCAGGTCGGCGCCGTCTTCCTTGACCCCGTCGAAGGTGAAATTGCCGGTGTGCAGGCGCACCAGCAGCGCGGTGCGGCCCAGGGCCTCGTTGATGGCCGCGCCCTGGGGCGTGGTGTCCACGCTGATCTGCTTGCGGTAATGCCAGTCGTCCTGCCACCAGGCATGGGCCGTGGCCGGGAGCACGAAGCCCAGGCAGATCAACAGGCTCAGGAATAAGCGTTGCATGGGAAGGGTCTCCGTAAAGTCAGAACGTCGCTTGCACGCTGAAGTGCAGGCGCGGGTCGTATTTCTGGGTGTTGGGGCCGTCTTTGAGCGGGTAGCCCCAGTCAAGGCTGCCGGACAGCCACTTGCTCAAACTGGCGCGGGTGCCGAGGCCAACGCTGGCCAGGCTGTACTGGTCTTCCTGCTCCGGCAGCGGCTCGTGCAGGGACAGGTGCGCGCCTTCGGCAAAGGCGTAGAAGCGCCACTCCTGCACATAACTGCCGAGGAACTTGGCCAGGGACGGCGTGCGCAGCTCCTGGGAAAACAGGTAGCCCTCATCCCCGGTGCGCTCGGCGGCCAGGTAGCCGCGCACCGAGGTGGCGCCACCGGCGGAATACTGCTCGTTGGACACCAGGGGCCCGGAGGCCAGCTGGAAGGCGGTCTTGGACGCCGACTGCCAGTCGTTGGCGAAGGTGTAGGTGAAATTCAGGTCGCCCTTGAGCACCGAGAAACTGGCACTGGCCTCGTCGCGCTTGTAGTGGAACTCCTCGGCGTCGCTGCCGTAGCCGAAGAAGCGCCGGGTGCCGACGATCAGGTTCAGGCCCAGGCCCAGCTGGGATTTTTCGCTGTAGCGGTAGCCGTTGTAGCCAAAGGTCACGGGGGCGTACTTGAGCGGAATCTGGTCGCTGCTGCGGCCAAAGCGCATCTCTTCCTCGAAGTCCTTGAAGTCCACCCCCACCGACAGCGAGTTGGCCCAGTTGCCGGCCGCGGGCAAGGTGTAGATCGCCGACACCCCGTAGGAATGGCCCTTGCCCAGCACGTTGCTGCCGCCGATGGTGGCGATGTTGCTGTCGGACTGGTAACCGGAGAACTGCAGGGCCCAGCGCTCGCTCAGGGGCGCGGTGTAGGACCCGGACCAGACCTTGGCGTTGTCGGTGTCCTGGGGCGCGGTGAAATAGGTCAGGGAAATGCTGTGGCCCAGCTGCCAGAGGTTGTCGTAGCCGACATTGACCACCGTGCGCAGCTTCTCGGTGTCGGCGCTGTAGTCGTTGTTCAGGCCGACGCTGGCGTGCCAGGGGTTCTGGTCTTCCACTTGCAGGTCGACGTCCATGGTCCCCGGGCGCTGGCCTTCACGCACCAGCGGCATGACCTGGCGCCCGGCACCGCGATTGAGCCCGGCCAACTGGCTTTGCACCGTGGCAAAATCCGGCACCTGGCCTTCTTGCAACGCCGGCACCTGATCGCGGATCTCCACCGGCGAGTAATGCTTGGCCCCCACCACCCGCACCCGGCCGACCTTGGTTTCACTGACCTGCAGATAAACGATGCCGTCCTCGACCTTCTGCTCCGGCAGCTCGACGAACACCGACTGATATCCGCGCTCCTGATAGACCTTCTGCAGCGCATCCCGGGCGCCTTCGATGTCGGCCAGGGCTTTTTGCGGCCCGAGGAACGGATACACCGCCTCCTCGATGGCCCGCGCATCGAGCACGGTATTGCCGCGCACGAAGTACTCATTGACGTCCACCAACCGCGCCGCCGTGGCTTCAACCGCAACCGGCTCACCCTCCTCGGCCTGCACCGCTGGCGCCAGCGCCAGCACCGCCAACCAGCCACACAACGGCCACCAGCGCCCGCCACTGCCGGGTCGCCCTGATTTGCCCAGATGCTCCACACCGCCCCCTAAAAAACTGAAAATTGGCGCGCGCACGCGCATTGCCGTCGCCGTCTGCACAGCGTTTGGCTGCTTCAATTGCTGCTGATCGAGGTGTTTTCGTGGCGCGCCAGCCAGGTGTGCAACAGCGCAAAATTCAGCGAGAACTCGGGCATTTGCAGCAGAGCGCCGCAAAACACTTCACCGATGATTTTCTGGATCAACTGCACCGCCCGCGGGTTGTTCAACAGCGTGGCGATGTCGCGACTCAGGACACTGAAGGCCCAGACCTTCTGGTTCAGATCCAAACCGACGAACCAGCGAAACAGCAGGTTGTAACTGAGCTGTTCATAGAGTTGCTGCTCGCTGGGCACCGAATACAGCAACTGCAGCAACAGAATGTGCATCACCGTACGCGGCGCGATCAGCATGCCGGGCTCGGCATTGAGGCCCTGGAGCAGATCGCGGTGCTGATCCAGCAACTCATCGATCTGCGGACGCAGCAGCACCAGCGAATGCCCCGGCGGGATATAGCTGGCCACCTCCTTCAAGGCGCCCTGCCAATCATCCTGGGACACGATCCAGACCCACGGCGCCCCGTAGCGATAGACCGACACCGGCTTCTTGCGCGCCGCCTCGACAATCTTCGACAGCCGTTGATCCAGCTCCTGCATGCCCACTTTCGAGTAGCGTTCCATAGTCCCCATAGCCTCACTCCCGGCGTCCCGCCTCGGCTTAAAAAAGTGGCCTGGCGGCCCCCTCAAGCGCGTTACATACCCAAGACGTGCGTGGCGATGTGCTACCGAACTTTTGTCATAAAAGCTTCATTCACGAGAGGAACGCGCGAACGTTGTAGGAGCCGGCTTGCCGGCGAAGACTGCCGGCCGGACAACACTGAACTGTCTTTATTCCGCGCACGACCAGACCGCCCTCTTCGCCGGCAAGCCGGCTCCTACGAGAGGGAATTGTTGTGCTGAAGAAGGCTTAAAAATGCGCCGCCCGGACGGGCGCGCCGTTAGCCGTGGCTCTGGCTTTGGCTTTGGCTTTGGCTTTTGATCTTGATCTTCAAGCCCCTTCCCAGCCGGCCGAACGCAGGCGTTGCGCAGGGGGCAGCTCGGCAAGGATGCCGAGCTAGCCGCCACCCGGCCATGGATGGCCGGTTGGCGGCGGGCCACCGGAGCAATGCCGGAGAGAGGGAACCCCGAGCCCCAGCGAGGGGCCCATGGAGGGGCAAGCGTTTTTGGTTCCTTTTTGCTGGGCCGGCACTCCGGCGTTTGTAAAAAGGGACTCGCCGTAAGGGCGAAACCGCCAGCCGCCGCACCCGCAGCAACGGATATGTACCCCAACCACCCATAAAGACTGGCCGGCTCGCAGGCCGCCAAGTCCCCCTCCGCAATCCTACAAAACTTGCAGACGCGTCTGACTTGTCCCCCCAAGACCCAACGCCCATAGTCCCCACTCGCCCCAATGGCGACCGGGTTTGGCGACCTGGCTACTCACCCACAGGCGCTTCCGCTTGCAACCTTTGCCGAGGACCCATTATGTTCACGGCGATCTTTCATGGCGGCTGTACGCGGGAGATCCTCGGATCTGCCGATTATTGTGGGATGAGTCGGCTCGCCAACCCGCGTATAGCTGCCACCTATTCGACTGGCGACGACAGGACAGCTCCCTTACCCACAAGCGGAGGTTCCCATGACTCAGCAATACATCCCCATCACCGGCATCGACTGCCTGATTCCCTGCCTGTTTATAGACAAGACCGCACCATTGGACGTGCTGCATGCCAACGGTGCCGCACGTTTACTGGCCGTGACTCAACTGCTGGAAAGCCTCTCCCGCGCAGAACTGAAGAATGCTGACGACACCGATCTGCGACATATCTCCAACGCAGCGGCGATTCTGCTGCGTGACAGTTGCGACCTGTTGGGAGTGATGGGCTGGCGCCTTCAAGCCTGACGCCTGAGCGCTCCGCGCTGCTTGGTAGCGCGGAGCGTTGCAAATGGGGTCTTGGACTTTTTAGGGGGGAAAAGTCTTTTAAAAGTGGCTGCAATCGGCCAGAAGCAGCGCTTCACGACATGCCGCTATAACTCTGATGTAGCTTGGATTTCATTCTATGCTAAGAACATGCACACCGGGCTTGTGCCAGAGAATGGCATGGGCGCTGGGAAAGCGGTCTAGTAGGTCATGCCTTCGGCTCAGGTTTCCTCGTAGTTCTCGTCAACCTCATAGGCAAACAGTTTTGGCAGCGAAGCATTCGGATCGTGATCATGCATGGCGCCTCTGCGGATCAATTCAATGTTGCTATCACCGAAGCCAGCCTGCGGGGGCTTTGAGTTCGATAGTGCTATCTCGACATCGCGCACTTAGCCCCTGAATTCGCTTGGGGTTATTGAATTCAACGCTGTTACCAATTCGATTTCGGCATCAGAAGATGGGGTCGGAATTATCGCAACGATTGGATGTTGACCACGGTACGTTTACAGGAGTAAACGATATGAGTTCGGCTCGGCATGACTACCAGCAATTCCTAGCTTGGCTTCATGTTCCAGAACGCGGTGCTACCGAAGACACTCGACGGTTTGCAAATCTGGTCGACCAAAATTTCGACACTGTAGCCGCGAACTCGCGCGCTCTGAGCCGCCGATCGGTGGTATTGGCTGCTAAGGCTAGAGAGTCTCTGCTCAAGACAGATTTCACGCCTCCCGCAGTTGCTGGGGCGGTTACTGTTGGCCAGTGGGCGTGGAGCGCATTGGATCGTCTAACCGTCGGCCCTTTTCGTGGCTTCCGAGTGGCTGAGACGTTCATTTTTCCTCAACGAATTACCATGTTCTACGGCCCCAATGGCAGCGGCAAAACGAGCCTCTGCGAAGCGTTAGAGCTGGCGCTGTTGGGGGCCGTAGATGAGGCGTCGGCTAAGCGAATCCCTCCTCAGCGCTATTTCGCGAACCTTCACGAAAATAGGTATGAAGCTCCCGTCCTCGCTGCGCGAGGCGCGGACGGTCAGGTGTCGACAGTGCAAGCGGACTCAGAAGCCTATCGATTCTGCTTCGTTGAGAAAAACCGCATAGATAACTTTTCGCGAATTGCTGCTAAGAGCGCAGGCGAAAAGAAGGATCTGATAGCGGCCCTGTTTGGTATGGAGCAGTTCCATGACTTCGTCACTAACTTCAACGAGTCGATGGACCAGCAGCTCGACCTAGTTGCGATCAAACAGCAAGAGTTGGAAACACAGCGTGCAGCGCTGCAGCGCGATCAAGCGACAATAAATGGCGAGCTCCAAGCAGTTCAGGCAATCGCGCAAGAGGAAGCTGCCTATGCCGGAGCTTATGCTGCCGGCCTTTCGTACCAGCAGCTTCTTGAACTCATCGGCAACGATGCAGCTCCAGGTCGTCTGCATTACCTCAATGCGCAACTGGATGGGCCAACACCAGGTGTTTATGGCGTCAGCAACAACGCGTTAGCTATGGCATATCAGGCTGCTGATCGTGAGCATGAGCGGCTTGAGGATGTGGACAAAAGGCTCACTGCAAAGACTGGTGAGACCTCCTTCCAAAATCTGTACAACGCGGTTCTTGGCCTACAAGCCTTGTCGCCCGATAACTGCCCCGCTTGTGGGACGCCAATCAATGGTGACTATCACGTTGTACGTGACCCATACATGCAGGCACGTAACGGTCTGGCTCAGCTTCAAGAGCTCGCCAACTTGCAGGCTGAAAAAAACACAGTGCGAGGCGAATGGGAACGTACTTCCCGAGGTTTGGAGGGGCTTTTAACTGCCTTCGGTCAGCGAGTTAGTGCCCACCCTGATCATGTAGATGACAGGTTGCGATATCTCGCGTCACCTGGTGCTGACCACAGTACTGCCTGGTGGAAAGCGAGCTATGTAAAACAAGGCGATACGCCTTCGATGGCGCAACGAATCGTCGACTTAGCAGCCGAGTGCGAAAGGATTGATGCTCAGACAAACCAGGCACTGGCAGATCGCGCGGCACTGGCACATGAGCGCACTCGACTCGTTCAGGCAGCGCAAGCTGTAGCTGGTTTTCAAACACGCCGCGCTGAGGTGGCCCGACTAGTTGGCATAGCTAGACAGACAATTGCCAACTTTGACCAAGCAAACGCAGCGCTCATCGATGCAGTGCAGCAAGAGGCAGCGCATCTAGCACTCGGTCTACGCATTAAAGCGGCCTACGACGAATTCTTGAGGCTACTCAGGCAGTTCAGATCAGAGCTTCCCGGTGCGCTCATAGCGGGGCTTAACACTGTCGCTCTGGAGATCTACAACGAATTCAATAGACGCGATCATGAGGGCGACAAACTAGCGGCACTTTATCTGCCGACCAACGAAGACGAGCGCATCGGACTGGCGTTTCGCGCAGCTCCAGAGACCAGGGTAGATGCGTTGCACGTCCTCAGCGAGGGGCATGTTCGTTGCCTGGGTGTGGCAATCCTTCTTGCAAAGGCACTGCATATTCAGGCGCCGACGATCATCTTTGATGATGCGATCAACGCGATTGACACCGAGCACCGTGAAGGCATCAGAGAGGCGATTTTCCAGAGCTATCGCTTCGCAGCAACTCAAATTATCGTCACGTGCCACAGCAGCGAATTCATCAAGGATCTGCAGAATCATGTCGAGAAAGGCCAATGGACGGCCTACTACTTCATGCCTCACATCGGGGATCACCGACCGCAGGTAAAAGGTAACGAGATCACCTTCAACTACCTGGAGCAGGCCCGTGCCGCCTTGGACATTGGTGATTGGCGCAATGCGTTGGGTGCTTCTAGGCAGGCCCTGGAGATGCTCACGGACAAGATTTGGAAGTGGCTAGGCAAGAACGATCTCGGTGTAATAACCCTGCCGTTAGCTGGCCGAGGGGCGGATCCAAATCTGAGAAATCTCTGCGAGGCTTTGAAAAAACGGCTCGAAGACGCCAGAACATTTGTGCATCAGGACAAGCCAGTCCTCGTTCAAGGGCTTGGTGACGTCATAGGTGTTCCGGTTCAATCGAACGTATGGACGTATTTAAACAAAGGAGTCCACGAGGAGGCTGACAGAGATGACTACGATCCGAACCTCGTCCGCACCATTGTGGAGACCCTTGAAAGGATGAATCAGCTTCGGCTTGGCTCAATGCCTGTTGCTATCGCTGGAGCCGCCCAGGCGGCAGTTACGCAAGCGGTCGCTGACGCGGTCAATCCGCGATAACTGTCCTCAGCCATCAGTGACCCTGCGGCACGTAAGAATGAAGAGCTAGGCTCTTCCAGTGCTGTCGACGACCTCCGGGAGTTGCATATGGAATGCTTCAGAGTCGACGAAAGCGGCTATACCGGATTTGACCTGCTAAATCTTGAGCAGAGGTTTCAAGGGGCCGCGGCCATTGCCATTGATGACGATCAGGCCGGACGCTTGATCCAAGAGCACTTTCCTAAGTTACAAGCGGAAGAGCTCAAGTACCGGGCTCTGTCACGCCGGTCAGCCAATCACCCACGGCTTCTGGCGTTAATGCGCGATGTCCTGACCCATCACAAGTGTGTTACGTACGTTTGTGACAAGCGATTTCTGCTGCTACTGATGTTTCTAGATTACGCGGTTGAGCCGTACTACTACGAGCGCGGATGCGACTTTTATAAGGATGGTCAGAACTATGCGCTCGGGTCGCTGCTTTATGTGGCGGGCCCCACTCTTCTAGGAGAGGCAGCCTTTGAGCAGTTGCTCTTTTTTTTCCAACGCGCCGTAAAGGAAAAAAGCCCAGCAGCACTAGCTGACCTCGTAGCAGCTGCTCGCGCCACGCGCTGGCAGGAACTACCGGAGGCGTTGGGGCCTTTGGCGAAGTATGCCGCGCCGGAATGCCTTCAAGCGATCGCCACATCAGGTGTCACCACTGACGCCGCTTTTGTGGTGTTGCAATCGCTGATAAGCCGGATGGAAGTCATAACTGATGGTCCCTACTTGGTTGAACATGATCGGTCCAAGAACCTGCTCACTTACCATGACTTGCTGCTGCGCTTTATTAATCACAAGGACGAGGTCACATTTCGCCAATCGGAGATCGCGAGCCTCACCTTTCCACTCAAGCTCCAGTCAGTGACGCAAGTCGACTCAAGGAGCAGTCCTGCAGTACAGCTGGCGGACGTAATGATTGGTGCTGCCATTGAGGCGACTAACACACTTACGGGACAACGCGCCGGAGGGTTGAATCCTCATGATGTTATGTCCCTCTACGCGGATCATCAGATAATCCACATGCTGCCTTCGACTGACTTCGAAGGGCAGAAACGTTTCCGCCAGGGTACGCAGGCCAATGAGGTCATAGATTATTTTGGCAAAAAACTCAGTAAGCCCTAAGTGATATTCCGCTTCGGGTGGAAAGCTATCCTCATTAGACGGCTGCTTTTGGCCGGTTCCTGCCCTCCGTGAAAGGCAGCTTTGGGAGACTCTGTACGAAAAACCGGAACTCCAATCATGGCCCCTCGTTAGCTCAGTTTTTGTAGAACCCCTACTCCTCTACAAGAAGGAATTCTGCAATTGCAAAGCGTTACGAGTTCTCAGATGAGACCTGGTACATGGTTGCCGATCTCCTTGAACCCCAAAGTGGGCCATACACGCGCCCGTAGCGCAGGTCGACGACCACTGTCCTGATGCGCATGTTCGTGGAATCTGCCCTCGCCAGTGGCCCATTCCTACCCTGCCGGCGTCATCTGGACCGCTACACAACGCCCTTTAGTTCGCACCTTCTCCACCAGTCGCGCTCTGTTGACGAACACATTGATTTCGCAACTGCCTGAGTGCTGCACGTCTTCCCAGTATTCTGCATGCACAAGTTGCCCGTTCTGCGGCCCCGTGTAAGTACCCGCTGCTTCACGTGAGACATAGCTACTGTCACGTACATATCTGAGCACGACCATATCTTCCTTCGGCGCCACCATGATCTGCCTTGGCACGCCGAAGAAGTCGATCAGTTCGCCCACCGGGCGATCTTTCCAGGCACTGCTGGCCGACAATGATGCGCAGCCACTGAGCAAGGTGGCGAGCAGGGCCAACATAAACAATCGGTTCATAAGGTCTTCTCCCTGAAGGCCAGGTTACTTGGCAGACATCTGCGCGAACCCTTCATCTATCTTCTGCATGATGGCCGCCTTGGCCGCCTCGCGGTTCAATATCTCGAAGAACTGCGGCCCTGCCTTGCTCATTTGCGACGCGGGCATCACACCCAAGTGCTCCATCTTCTTGGCCTGGCGTTCAGTCGGCTTACAGACAAAGTCACGGCTTTGTGCCAGCCAGGCGTCAGGTTTGCTCTGCCACTGGCTGGAATACTTCACGTTGCGAAAATCATTGAACACGCTGCGAAAATCCGCCGCACCCATGATGCGCACGCGGTTCTTCGCACAATCGATTTCGACATCGTAAGCGGTGAAGTTGGGTTTGCCGGGCTCTTCGTAAAGTTGATAGACACCCAATGATTTCGCGCCACCTGGACGATTGACGATGTGAGTGGGGTCGCCGTCGGCGATGAAGACCTGATTCTTACCCAAGGCCCCCTGGTGGTGAACGACCCAGTAGTCGCCCTTCAGCACTTCGCTCGCCTGGGCAGCGAGGGCACTACACAGTAATGCGGCAGGCAAAAGCTGCCTTGTAAAAGCGATCATGGGGGCGGTCCTTTGCCGTTATTTTTGAAGGCAATAGCTTCGCCCCCTGAGCACGTTGCAAAGGGCTATCTAGCACATCCGTCCTATGCCTTTGACGAAAACAGCGGTCGCAAGCCCCCCATGGAGCAAGCCCGCGGAACCCTCGCTGCGCCGCCAGGTGGGCTATGGCGTTGGCCCTGGTGGCCGAGGAACGTCCGCAAGTGGCCGATAGCTGTCCTCAACCAAAGTTTGCCTTGGGTTGAGGATTCAACCGGTCGACGCAACAGATTGGCTAAATGGCCCTGCAGGCGCTTCGTATTTCAGTTTTTTGCGAGCTCATTACGGATCAAAACTGAGTCGATGAGCACGAGCATTTTCGCGGACAAAAACAAGCGAAGTGCAATCTGCCAGACCGTCTTACTTTTTAAACTCCACCCTATACATGTTCCAAATATTCCAAGAGAACCTCGTCACCGAGGTAAGGGCCGTCATCACTGCCGTCCATTGCCGGCTCGTCAAAATCAATCCATACGCTGGTAATAATTCTGTCTCTTCCAGCCATAGTTCGTTGAGTAGCAGATAACTCCACTTCACCACTCAGGGCTTCTTTTATATATTCAGGAGGTAACGAAACCACTCCAACTCCGCCATTCGGCCACCACAAGTGAGGCTTAACTTTTACCCTGTCACCATCATTGAATTTCATTTATTCTCGGCCATGCTACCGACTTTAATTTGCCATTTGACGCTTGGTTGAGAGACGAGCTTCAACCCGTTTCGGTGAGCAAAGCGAACGACTTGAACCCGTTGTCAAATGCTCAACTTCGCCCGGCAAGTACAACACAAAAACCGAACCCCGGCTCGGCCCGTTCCACCCGCCCTCCATAGAGAGATCAAGCCAGCCTATGCACTGTCACAACTTCCTCCTGGGGCATATCGAAGTCGAAGTGCAGGAACGCGCCTACGATCTGCATAACTTCTATAACGCCAGTGCTGTCCAACACGACGTCCTGAAAGGCTCGCTGACACTGACCTTCAACCGTCTGCAACAAGACTGGGTGCCCGCCGAAGAGGCACGCCAGATCATCCTCAGCTTCAGTCAACTAAGCTATTTCTGCGCCGATGCCAGAGAGCTGAATGCCTTCGAGAGCGACCTGGGCTGCGTGCATGCCATAGGCGTGGTGGAAGCCGGCGCCGCCACCGAGACCTTCTACCTCTCGGACCAGTTCCCTGCGGATCATCACCTGGTGATTGAATTCACCTCGGGCCTGATTCTGCGTTTGCAGGCGCAAGAGGCGCAGTGCGCCTTGTTCTTCTAATGAGCCAAAAGTATTAGCCGCAGATGCAATTCACTCCCGAACAACTGGCCCACAACACCGGCACCAGCGCCATGGACAAACAATGCCAACAATGACTGCCGAGCCTGACGGCGTCTGAGCGAATCGACGTTCTCAAACGCCTGTTGCCACTGAACTTCAGCTATGCACCGCTATTGCTGCAGGCCACGCAGTTGTCCCGGCAGTAAAACCAGCAACTGTTCAAGCACTGGCTGCGCACCGAGCACCACAACACCGCCCAAGAACTGATCAAGCGCCTGCAACCGCTGTTGGGCTCTGGCGCATCTCCTCGCAAGAGACACTGAGAGCCCCATGAGGCCCAGAACTAAGCCTGCCTAAGCAGTAGGCAGAAATGATGCGGCGCTTTTGTCTCATTACAGACCTGAATTTCACAAAAAATCAGAGATTGGCCCGCGTCTTGAGAAAGACCAGATAGTGTTCCTCTTCAGCAGCAAAAATATCCGCCCCCGCCCCCATGTATGCACGCATCAGCTCATCTGCTGCGTAGTCTTCTTGACCCTCATCAAGCAGGACCTGCCCGAGTCGCAGATGCAAAAAAGGATTACCAATACCTCCTGGGCAGGTCATTGCATACTGCAAAGCTTCACGGGCTGAGGTCTTGAATCCTGATAGAAAGCAAGCATCCGCGATAGCAGCCAGAATCCAAGTTGCAGCCTCCCAGTCGTTTTTGGGCTCAGGGATCAACAACCAAGCTTTGTTGTATTGGCCAATAGCCTCTTCAAAACAACCCGACTCAGCCAGCAGGTCGCCAGCGGCACTGAGCTGTTTGATTTCTTCGTAAAGGTCCGGACTTAATTCCCCGTCATTGTTCATCATTACCACTCCATCGGTTTGTTTTAGCCAAACATAGGGCCAAGTCAGGTCTTTGTGCAGGTGTACCCCGCCACCAGCATAAACATCATCTTTTGCGGGTTCTCACAGGGACAAATTAACTCGTCAAACATCAGCGCCTGTGGCCACGATCTTCTGGCACATCGCGTCACAGAAGACCCGAACCGCACCCAATTACCACAGCAACAGTCGCCTGGAATAGCCGCGGCTCCTTTCCCTACCATCCAACTCAACCCCCAAGTCACCATGAACGCAGCAACGGATAAACCCCGAGAGAACTGACCGGTTCTCAAACCGCCAAACCCCGTAGCGCAATCCTACAGAACTTACAGAGTCACCTGACTTTCCCCCCAGGGCCCAACACCCATAGTCTCTCTCGGCTCGCCAAACCGCATTTAGAGTGCCCCTAGCCCTGCTAGCTTCCAAGAACCGCAGACACTTAGGCAAAGCTCCGACCAAGTGACAGGGCGTTTCCATGCTGCCTTTCTGAGCATCAGTTCAATAGCGCCCTATCGCCCTACCCCAACTGCAAAAAGAACCGACCAATCCCCGCGCCTGCCCTCTCTGAAAAGTCCTCATCCAGAAACAGATACCCCATGCCATCCGAAAGCACGCCTTTATGCTCAGGCAGCGCTCTATCCAGATCGCCCCCATAAATGGAAACCCTTCTGCTCCCTGCCCCCGCTAAAACAGGCGACTGCAGCCAGGCGTCCACACCATCCAACTTGGAAGCCAGGTTTTCATCATCGTCCGCGTCGCCATTCACCCCCAGCCGCACCGTCCCGCGATCTGAAATCGGCTGAGCGGCCTCATGCCGCTCGGAACCGGTTCGCACATAGCCCATGACAACCGCTTCCGAGCGTCCCTGGACGGCACGCAACTTTCGATAGTGGCCAACCTCGCCCGGCAGGTACGGCACAAAAACCGACACCCAATACCCCCCATCAATCAAGGCCTCTGAAAACCAACGTCCAGGAAAGGCCATGAGGTGGGTCAGCGGTACTCCATCAGGCGAACGGGGCCAAGCCAGATCAGTCGGCAGGCATGCCCCGCCGCCCACATAGGCATCATCTTTTGCAGGCGTTTCACCGGTAAATATCAGCTCGTCAAACATGCGTTTCTTTGCACTCAGTCATGGGTTGCAGCCTTCGTTAACAGCCTCAGGCCAATACGGGCGTCAAGGCTTCAGGCCATACACCTTGCCTCGACAATCCACCCTCAATTCCTCCAGAAAGGGCCGCAACTGCGCCTCCTCCATCAACGCCAGCAACTGTCCAGCCGCCTCCCGCAGCAACTGCCACTGCCCATGTTCGAAGATCCCCCGATCGCCACAATGAAAGGCCGCCTCGGACAACCCATTGCATTGCCCCCAGAGGCTTTGCAGCCCAGCCCGAACTTCATCCGGCAAGGCACTGGCGCACGTTGCTAGCAGCGCCTCCAACGGCAACATCGCCATGGACCAGGCCTCACAGGCGGGGCAATCAGGGATGCTGGCCTGCTGAGCCTGCGCATCCAGTGCCAGAAACCCCAGGGCATCGATCGCCTCGCCCACCGCCAGCACCCGCTTGTACTCATCCTGCCCGTACCACTCCCAGACAGTGGTGGAGAACCCCATGTTTTCGGCTCCAAAATTCGTCCGGGCGAATATACCGACATCACGGTCCTTTCGCGCATCCTGCAGCCTCGCCGCTTGTGTCGCGCTGCAAACTCTGGAATTGTCTGCCCCTTTGACCACGCCCCCCATCCCCATGAACCCACGCCTCGCCCTGCTTGTGTGCGACTACCAGGCCAGCGTCCGCTGCGCCGTCGAGTTGATGCAGCAATGCGCCATCCCCCTCCCCGCCAGCAACAGCGACTGGGCGGGGCTCGACATTCCGGAGCAAGGGCAGCTGACTGGCGGCGTTCGTTACTTCAAGCACGGCTATGGCTGCGCCGTTCACCTGCCAACGGCAACGGTGAGCTTCGACTTTGGCGAGCAGGGCGAGATCGACGGCGTCACCCTGTGCAGGCTCGCCGGCTTTGCCGAGAACCGGCTCGCGCAGTACGGTTTTACCGATGAGGATGAGCTCAAGCAGTGCTTCGAGCAGGAAGTGGCAGCCGGCTCGCTGGTGTATTCGGGCTATATCCTTTACTACCTCGCAACCGCCAACCCCCAAGCGGGCAGGCTCGAAGATAGCCCCACCCCTTCAGCACCCGAGCAACCCGAGAGCCCATCATGAAGTTCACCTCAGCCGGCCAACTCATCGACCCGCGAACCGTCGGCTATCGCAGCCTGGGCTTCGGCGAGGCGCTGTCGATCCCGGCAACGCCCTATGAGCTGCGCATCAAGCACAGCGATCTGCCGCCAGGCTTTCTTGATGTCGCCGACACCTTCAACGCCGAATGCAGAACCGACGATCTGGCCCAAGGCTTTATCGACATTCCGCAACTGGCAGAGCTGGACTACCCAAGCTTCAGGGCGCTGCTGCAAGACCATCCGGACCTGGCGGCGCGCCTGATCCAGGACTACCTGCATTTCGAGTTGTTTTTTTTCCTGTTGCCGAACTCAAGCGCACTCAAGGTGGTGATCAACAGCATCACCAGCATCCACTCAAGAGACAACGTCATCATCCTGAGCGGCGAAACCTTCGCCGCCAGAAGCGCCGGGCAATGACCGGGCGCTAGCCACAGCACAGGCAACCGCTGATCAGGGGCTGATCGGGGTCGCTTTCAAGAAAGGTGACTCTGACTTCCACGCCCGCTCGCAGCGGGGTCGTTGCGCAGCGCCAATTGGCGGCGCCCCCAAGCCAGCAACTGCTTTTGTCATCGAACCGTCCTTCGCGGTCCCAGGGAAACTTGACCTTGAGCCTTGCCAGGCGCCGATCACCGCGCAGTGCCTCGTCGTCCACCGCGATGACCACCGCGGTCTGGCTGCTCACCTGGGGTTTTTCGTGCGCCGAAGGCGGACGGTAGGCCAGGTCCCAGGGCACCAGCGTGAAACGATTGCGGTAACCCGACTGCCGGCCATCCCCGGCGCTCGGGTTGTCGGCGGCGTACTCGTCCGACAGCTGCGGTTGGCCGCCTGCGTGGATGACCCGAGTCAGTAGCCATGCCTCATTGCGCTCCTGGCCAGGGGCGCCGCACAGGTCCACAACATGGCCGCTGTGCAGTTCGGTGCGCGAACCCTGCCCCTCCACCTGACGATAAGCCGCGCGGCGGTACTCGCCGGTCGGCGGGCTGATCGCTCTGGCGGGCTCGGGCATGACCGCCGTGGCGGGCTCGATCCGCGGGAAGACCGCCTGATGATCGCCAAACACCAGCACGTGCCCTTGAGCACTGTGCTGGAAGTGAAAGTGAATCCCCTCCTCCTCGCACAGGCGCTGAATGAAATGCAGATCCGTTTCACCGAACTGGGTGCAGCAGTCACGCTTGGGGTAGGTGGAACCCAGCTGGAAGCGGTAGGCGTCCCCCAGGATCCCGTGTTCTTCGAGTATCAAGGCGACGATGGCCGGCACCGAAAACTGTTGATAGATGCGCTGGTTGGTGCGATGGCGCAGGTAGGACAGATGCGGGACCAGGGCCAGGTTGTAGCGCTGCGGATGCGAATGCTCAGTGTCTTTGCCGATGTGATAGATGCGTCCATGAACGCCGTTGCCCTGGGGGTCGAAGGCCAGAAAGGCCTCGCTGTCGACCAGGCTTTGCAGCTCCTGCTCTGGTCGCTCGCAGACAAACTCCACCTTGAAGAAGTAAGGCTTGCCGATCGCCTCCTCGCCGGTGAAGGCAAGCACTTGAACCTCCTGATCAAGTGCGTCGAGTGTCAAGCTGAAGTGCGTTTGATGGGCTGGGCTGAACATCCACTGTTCTCCTGTTGCTTGAGGTGTTGAATGGACGCAGGCACAAACCGCCATGCGGAAAAGTTGTTCTCCGCATGGCCAGTACATTTCATCGAATGTTTTAAATAATGAGCCCGCACTGGCGATGAAACTTGCACAGGGCAGAAGATGAAGAGTTCAACGAAATCAGATGCTGCTCTTCACCTTGGTCCAGACCCGAGTTCGGATCCGCTCCAGTTTCAATGGCAGCGGCTCAAGTGGAACCAGTGTGGCAACCGTTTGCTTGTCTGGATAAATCCAGGGATTGTCGCGCAACTTCTGCTGGACAAACTCCGTGGCATCCTTGTTGGCATTGGGGTACAGGGTGTGATTTGAAGTCTTGGCAATCACTTCCGGGCGCAACATGTAGTTGATGAACGCCATGCCGGCCTTGGGATGCGGAGCGTCTTTCAACAGAACCAGATTCTCCGACCAGACCAGTGCGCCTTCACGCGGAAGGCTGTAGGTAATCCGGCGCCCAGTGTTGGACTTTTCATTGATGGCCTGGGCGGCAAGCGCACCATTGGCCCAGCCCACCACCGCACAGATGTTGCCGTCCGCCAAGTCGGCGTCGATGCGGGACGAGTCGAAATAAAGGATGTAGGGACGGATTTTCAACAGCAGGGCTTGGGCTTTCTGGTAGTCATCCGGGTTCTTGCTGTTGCTCGGGAGCCCAAGGTAGTTCAGGGCGATGGAAATGATCTCGCTGGGCGAGTCGAGCATGGCCACGCCACAGGACTTCAGCTTGCTGATGTTCTCTTCCTTGAAGATCAGGTCCCAGCTATTGACCGGCGCATCGTCGCCCAGCGCCGCTTTGACCTTGTCCACGTCATAGCCGATCCCGGTGGTGCCCCACAGATAGGGCACCGCGTAACGATTGCCCGGATCATTGACCGCGAGCTGGGCCAGGATGTCCGGGTCGACGTGGGACAGATTGCTCAGTTGCGCCGGGTCCAACGGCTGCAGCACTCCGGCCTGGATCAGGCTGGGCAGCACATTGGAGGTCGCCACCACCACGTCATACCCCGTGCGCCCGGCCATGACCTTGCTCTGCATGATCTCGGCGCTGTCGAAGGCATCCATGTGAATGCGGGTGCCGGTGGCCTGCTCGAACTCTTTTGGGGTTTCCGGCGCGAGCAGCCCGAACCAGTTGTACAAGTACATTCCGGGCTCTGCCGCCCCTGCCGATGTGCTGATCCCGGCACAGAGAAGCGCGGCTGAAAAAACGGTTCGCAAAGGTGATTTTCTCATGCAACATCCTTGTCCAGACGACGTGCCCTCATGGCTGTCGTAAATCCTGCAAGCGAATATACCGAGCCCAAGCCAATAGTAAATACCTCCAAATACTTACCCTTGACCCACGATTCCCTAACCCTAAAGGGGTAGAAAATGCCACTCGACCTTCATAGCCTGGCCTGGCATCGATCGATTGGAAAACTGATCATGCAGTTGAACCGTCCAGACTTCTGGAGTTCGCTTATTCGTACGCTCAATGAATATGTGCAGATCGATAACTGGGTTGTACTGATCTTCAGCAATCAACAGGTGCAAGTGATCAGTCTTCCCGAGATTGCCGATGTGGAAGAGGTGGACGCCTTCACTCATCTATATGTAAAGGGACTTTACTTGCTGGACCCCTTTTACATCGCCAACCGGGAAAACCCGCAAAGCGGCTTCTTTCACTTATTGGACATTGCCCCGGAATACTTCGTTGAAACCGAGTACTACCACCAGTACTTCGCCCAATACATTTCCATGGATGAAGTGCAATACAACGTGCAACTGGATGCCGATAGAACCCTGTGCATTTCCATTGGCAGCCGGGTTCGTTTCAATCAAGAACAAATCACCATGCTCGACCTCATCAAGCCTTGGGTGATGGCTCTGATGCATCAACGCATGTGCTTTGAGATCGATCTGGAGAAGAGCCTCGCCGCCCCGCCGCAATGGCCGGAAACCATCGGCCAACTGGGCACCCAGATAACCACGCGGGAAAGCGATGTACTGCGGCTGTTGCTCAGCGGCTTCTCCAACAAGGAAATCGCCGGCAAACTCTCCCTCTCCGCGGAAACCGTCAAGGTTCATCGCCGTAACATCTACGCCAAGCTGAACATCAAGTCACAATCCGAACTCTTCGCTCGCTTCTTCATGCCCAAACAGGAGGTGCTCTCTTGACGCCAACAACCTCGCTGACGCTCCTTCCCGGGAAGCCGTAAACAAACCACTGCTCAGCCTGGATGCCTCACGAACCCCGCATCCCATCAGCAACACCCTCCAAGCCCCTCTCAACACGGATGTCGAACACCCCATGTTTAAAGCCATTGTCTTCGGCCTGCTCTCCTGCGCTTTGGTGCTGCCTGTGTTCGGGCTGGCCATTTCACAGTTTCTCCCTCCTGCGTTCGTTGCGCTGGGCGAACCGGGCTGGAGACAACAGCACGATCAACTGGTCAGCATCAACAGTGTTCAATGGCTGACGGTGCTTGGCTGGGCCCTCGCGGCGGGCGTTGGCGGATTTGTCAGCACCCGGACCCAGGCGACCCGCACCTTGCGTCCCGCCATCTGGGTCGGGGTCATCATCCTGCTGGTCTGGGGCATACCGGTGGGGTTCTTCTCGGGAAGCCAAATGGGCTGGGTGCATTTCACCTGCTGCCTGGCCATCATGCCGGCGGTGCTAGCGGGAGGTTCGCTGGCGCGCAGAAAGGCTGAATCATTCACCTGAACATCAACAGCAAGCAGGTAGCCCTTCGATGGATATCCAATTTCGCGGTAACGCAATGCCTGGCAACCCCGCTGCCGGCACCTGCGATGAGTACAGCCTGAGCGGCATTTCCAGCCTGGACGAGCTGATCGACGCCTACCGCCAGATCGCTGGCAACCACCCGGGCTTCAGGCCCCTGCTCTCGCTGGATGACCTGCCCCAGGCCCGCTACACCTCCGGGCATGCACGCAACAACCTGGGGCTGGACGATGCCTCGGAACAGGACATCGCCCAGTTACCGGCAGAGTGCTTCGAACAGGGCGAATACCTGGGCTATCCCACCACCAAAGCCGAGTTCGCGATCTGCTTGCGCAACTTCACCGATCTGGTGGCAGGCAGCTCGTTCGAAGACGCGTGCGCCCACGGCCTGACCCTTGACCCGCCCGCCCTGCAGGAATGGATGGACTATCAGGACCTCCCTGTGTCACTGCTCGACCAGCCCCTCTCGGCACTCCTGGTTCCGGTCGAACATGCCTGCCAGGCCCTGGCGGCGTTTCCCAACGGCTATTTCAGTTGCGACCTGGGCCCTGCGCAAAACTATGCGGTAGCGCGCCATTTCGCCCAGGCCCACGGTTATGAATTGATGGGGGTTGGCGCGTCTTACCTCGGCTTCCTGCGTGCAGTGCCTGCCGACCTGAGCGTAGCCAACGCAGTGGCGAGCGATTTTTGTGCGCTCTACAACACCCCTGAGGAGAACCGGCAAACGATGATTTCAGCAGTCGTCCCAGCGATCCGCGACCGGACACACCTGTGGCTGCGTTACGTGGAATGACGCTCGGAGAAAGGGCACTGCCACAGCAGACGATTGATGGTGGCCGAGACGGGTCATGAATCGACTAGAAAAGCCGATCGGTTAAATCTGCTTCAGCTTTTCGGCAAACAGAGCGATTTGGGTCGGGGTGAGCAACAACGACCCATTGATCTGCCAATTACAATCGTCATCTGACGTTGAGCCTAAGTAGATGCGTAAAAAAACACCCTCCGTAAAAAATGGGTCTTTGCTGGCAGAGAAGGCCAAGTCCTGGCCTTCAGAAAGCCAATCTTGAGTAACGCCCTCTTCAAGTTGCGCTGCCAGCATGAAGAACTCCTCCAGCGGTTGCGGCACATCCCCCGCTGAGTTTTTTTCCGAAGCTATTTCTGCTTGCAGCGCAGTGCCGGTGAGCCGAACCAGAACACAGCCCGGCCGGCCGCTTGGGCATGGCAGGATGGTCAGCGTCAGTCCATCCTTTTGACTTATTTCTGCGGGCATAGACTCTCCGTTGTCGCCTGCATGAGTCCTTCAGGACGCACGCATCGTTGTCTCGTAGCGGGTTAACGGGTTTGCCAGAGGATCAGGTCGATCTTCTTCAACTGAGTGAAATGTGCATGATCTGCAACCAGGCTATCGAACTGTTGAATCCAGCTTCGAGCTTCGCTTGTGCCGAGGAAATCTTGGTACCAGCCCTCGATAGCGAGATAACATTTTTTCAAATCGTCGAGCTTCGTTTTGCTGTTGCCGGTAGGTGCCTTCAAACCGAGATTTTGCAACACATACATGTCCCAAACAGGTTTGTGAGGATCAAGAGTCGCAACCATCTTGCTGGAGAACGATGGTTCAAAACGGCCGGTCGCGGCGTAAAGCGCATCAATCACCGTATCGAAGCCCGGCTTGCTACCCCGCAACTGCTCCATAAGCTGATAGTAGGCCTGGTAGTAGAGCGGCGTCCGCTGACGCATTCTGTAAAAGCCGTTATACGCACGTTGGAAGTCTATATCTGAGGTTACGTTCACCTGGCCGTATCGGTTCATCAGCGCTAGGTACTTTGCAATCCCTGGCTTCGCCTTCTGAATCGCATCCGTCACATCCTTGCTCATTTATACGACACCCTCACGATATGAAGGGCATATTGTAGCGTCTGAATCGCCCCGTTTTTTGCTCAAGATATTGAGACCTCCAAAGAAGGCGAGCCAAATAGGCTTTCATCCATCCACCCTTAACCGAACGCAGGCTCCTCGCAAGCGCAGGGCCTTGGCATGTGGCCCCTCTACGCCGACTCACCTTTATCAACCGGCAACGACGCCAACATCTCAGCGCGGCACACCTCAAGAATCTCATCCGCCAGCGCGGAATCATCCGGGCAGGCTCGCGACAACAGGACCGCACCGACCGCACGTGACAGCAGGTCGATCATTTTCTTTCTGCCCTCGCCCGCCAGCGCGTCCGGCCCGGTCGGGTATTTCTCCCCCAGGATCTGCAGGGTGTGCTCGATCCCTTCGGCAAACGTCGCTTTCAGATCATCCGACTGACGCGCCGCATCGCCTCCCAACGCGGCCATGGTGCATCCATCGCCACGCCGGTCCCGGTGCGCTCTCGACACATAGACATCAATGAACCCCGGCACATCAAGCGCCGCCGCCGCGGCCAGGGATTTGGACAGGCTGCAGGCCGAGGCTTCGGCCATCAGGTCGGCCTTGGAGCCGAAATGCTTGTAGAAGCCGCCGTGGGTGAAACCGGCCGCCGCCATCAGATCCGACACGCCGACCCCGTCGAAGCCGCGCTCACGGAACAGTTCAGAGGCCGTTTCAACGATGTGCTCTCGATTGGCCTGCGCCTGGGCCTTGCTCACTCTCACGTGCAATACCTCATGTTCATTGGGAAATCATGGCCCCAATCATACATAGATGTCGACCATAATCAAAACCGTTGACAGTTTAGATTTCGATCATCATCCTAATTGCACGCACCACCGACCTCCACCACCAGGCACGGAAGAGACACCCGATGACCGATCAGAATCTGTTCACCCCTTACACCCTTGGCACCCTCGCGCTGTCGAACCGCATCGTCCTTGCGCCACTGACACGCAACCGCGCGGGCGAAGGCTTTGTTCCAAGCGAATTCGCGGCCACCTATTACAGCCAACGCGCTAGCGCAGGCTTGCTGATCAGCGAAGCCACGCAGATTTCCCAGCAGGGCCAGGGCTATCAGGACACCCCCGGGATCTACACCCAGGCGCAGATTGATGGCTGGCGCACGGTGACCGACGCGGTGCATGCCAAGGGCGGCAAGATCTTTATGCAACTGTGGCATGTCGGCCGCGTATCCCACGTTGATCTGCAAGAAAACGGCGCCGCCCCCGTGGCTCCTTCCGCGCTGCGCGCGGCCACCAAGGTGTTCGTCAATAACCGCTTTGAGGACGTCTCCGAGCCCCGCGCGCTGGACATCAGCGAACTGCCGGGGATCGTCGCCGATTTCCGCCAGGCCGCGGCAAACGCTGTCGCTGCCGGGTTCGACGGCGTGGAAATACACGGCGCGAACGGCTATTTGCTGGATCAGTTCCTCAAGGACAGCGCCAACTCGCGCACCGACGCTTACGGCGGTTCGATTGAAAATCGCGCCCGTCTGTTGCTTGAGGTGACGGCAGCTGTGATCGACGAAATCGGCGCGGATCGCACCGGGGTACGCCTGTCACCGGTGTCGCCGGCCAACGACGTTTCCAGCAGTGATCCGCAGGCGCAGTTCAATTACCTCGTCGATCAACTTGATGCCCTGGGCGTGGTGTACCTGCATGTGGTCGAAGGGGCGACCGGCGGTCCGCGCGAGGTGGCGCCGTTCGACTTCAGCGCCCTGCGCCAGCGCTTCAAAAACACCTACATCGCCAACAACGGCTATGACCTGGAGTTGGCGACGTCGAGGCTGGCCGAAGACCAGGCCGATCTGATCGCCTTCGGTCGCCCGTTCATTGCCAACCCGGATCTGGTGGAGCGCCTGCAAAGCGGCGCGCCGCTGTCCGCCTTCAATCCCGCCACGCTCTATGGCGGCGGCGCGACGGGCTATATCGACTACCCGACCTTGGCTGAATCGGGCACCAGCGCCAGCTGAGCCCTACCTGATCGCACAACCTGCCTTTGCCACCCCTGAAAGAGAGATGAATCCATGAGCACTCGCCCTACCGTTCTCATCACCGGCGCCTCCACCGGCATTGGCGCCGTCTACGCCGAGCGCTTCGCGCAACGCGGCCACGATCTGGTGCTGGTCGCCCGCGATCAGGCACGCCTGGACGCACTGGCCGCCCGACTGCGCAGCGAACACCGGGTCGCCATCGATGTCATCGCGGCGGACCTGACCCAATCCGGCGATCTGACCGCCGTGGAAACCCGCCTGCGCGACGACGCTCGAATCGGCATCCTGGTCAACAACGCCGGCGCCGCCCTGTCCGGCAGCTTCATCGAGCAAAGCACCGACAGCGTTGCGCAACTGGTCGCCCTCAACACCACCGCGCTGGTGCGCCTGGCCAGTGCCATTGCCCCGCGCCTGGCCAAGGCCGGCGACGGCGCGATCATCAACATCGGTTCGGTGGTGGGCCTGGCGCCGGAGTTCGGCATGACGGTGTATGGCGCGACCAAGGCTTTCGTGCTGTTCCTTTCCCAAGGCCTGAGCCTGGAGCTGGCGCCCCGGGGCGTGTACGTGCAGGCCGTGCTGCCGGCGGCGACCCGCACGGAGATCTGGGACCGCTCAGGCGTCGACATCAACACCCTGAGCGACATCATGGAAGTCGGCGATCTGGTGGATGCCGCCCTGGTCGGTTTCGATCGGCGCGAACCGGTGACCATCCCGCCGCTGCAACAGGCCGAACGCTGGGATGACCTGCAGAACGCGCGTCAGGCCCTGCTGGGGCAGATCCGTCAATCCGAGGTTGCCCAGCGTTACCAGGCCCAACAATGATCGTCAGATAGCGAGCATTCGCGGCGGATTCGCGGCAGGCACTGCGACGAATCCGCTCCGCTGTTCGGAGTAGCAATGAATCCCATACAGACAACTCGCACCCCGGCTGTGCAGACCTCGTTCATCAACGCGGCGAACCAGTCGATCATGGTCAGGGGCATTCCCTTCGCCTACCGCGATACCGGTCCCGCGGGCGGCGTGCCCCTGGTGCTGTTTAACCATTGGGGCGCGGTGCTGGACCACTTCGACCCGGCCATCATCGATGGACTGGCCCAGACCCGGCGGGTCATCACCACCGACTATCGCGGCATCGGCGGCTCGGGTGGCAGCGCGCCACTGACGGTCGGCGAAATGGCGCAAGACGCCATCGAGCTGATACAGGCCCTGGGGTTCAAGCGCGTCGATGTACTGGGCTTTTCACTCGGCGGCTTCGTCGCTCAGGACATCGCCCTGAAGGCCCCGCAATCGGTGCGTCGCTTGATTCTCACCGGCACCGGGCCGGCCGGCGGCAGCGGTATCGACCAGGTCGGCTCGGTGACCTGGCCCTTGATGCTCAAAGGCCTGCTGACCTTGCGCGATCCCAAGTTCTACTTGTTCTTTACCTCGACGCCCCAGGGTCGTCGAGCCGCCGCGGAGTATCTGCAACGCCTCAAAGCCCGCAGCAAGCATCGCGACAAGGGCCCGACGCCCGGCGCTTTCCTGCGGCAGCTGCAAGCCATCACCGCGTGGGGCAGACAGGCGCCGCAGTCTCTCGAGCGCTTGCAGGCGCCAACGCTGATCGTCAATGGCGACAACGACATCATGGTGCCCAGCGTCAACTCCCATGCCCTGGCCAAGCGTATCCCCAACGCACAGCTGGTGATGTACGAGGATGCCGGGCACGGCGGCATTTTCCAGTACTACGCTGACTTCGTGGCCAAGGCCCTGGCGTTCCTTGACGACTGAGCCCCCATGAGCACCACGCCACCCAAGCACCGGCCCCCTTTTACAACCGACACGAGCCGCACACCGATGAAGGCATTTTCAATTGATCGCTATGGCAAGAACACCGGGCACATGCGCGAAGTGCCCGCCCCCGAGGTGGGTGCCCACGACGTCTTGATCGAGGTGCACGCCAGCGGCGTCAACGCGCTGGACTCAAAGATCCGCAACGGCGAATTCAAGCTGATCCTGCCCTACGCATTGCCCCTGATACTGGGCAATGACCTGGCGGGCGTCGTGGTTGCGGTCGGCCCGCAGGTGCAAGCCTTCAAGCCGGGAGACGAAGTCTACGCGCGACCGCCGCAGGAGCGGATCGGAACCTTCGCCCAACTGATCGCCGTGCACGAAGACGCGATTGCCCTGAAACCGGCCAATATCGACATGACCCAAGCCGCGTCCATTCCTCTGGTCGCACTCACTGCCTGGCAAGTGCTGGTGGAAACCGCCCAACTGAAAAAGGGCCAGAAAGTGCTGATCCATGCAGGCGCGGGCGGGGTCGGCACCCTTGCCATCCAGCTTGCCAAACACCTCGGCGCCTTCGTCGCCACCACCACCAGCACGGCGAATGTCGAATGGGTCAAAGCCCTGGGCGCCGATCAGGTGATCGACTACAAGCAGCAGGACTTCGAAAGCGTCCTGCATGGCTACGACGTGGTGTTGAACAGCCTGGGCAGCGACGTCCTGGAAAAATCCCTCAAGGTCCTCAAGCCCGGCGGCCAGCTGATCTCCATCTCCGGTCCCCCCACCGTGCAGTTCGCCCAGGAGCAAGGCTTGTCCTGGCCATTGCAGCAGGTCATGCGCCTGCTGAGCTGGGGTATCCGGCGCAAGGCACGCAAGCTGGGCATCCGCTACGCCTTTGTGTTCATGCGGGCCGATGGAGTCCAACTGCAACAGATCACCGCGCTGATTGAGGCGGGAGTCCTCAAGCCGGTGCTTGATCGCAGCTTCGCCTTTGCAGCCACGGCAGAAGCACTGGAGTACGTCGAGCAGGGCCGGGCCAAGGGCAAGGTCGTGGTCAGGATCAAATGACGACTCCATCGACCGATGACTCAACCGAGCGGGCCGAGCCTGAGCACCTTCCAGCGCCTTGCCAGTCATCGCCAGAGCAGAATCCGGCGACGTCAGCGCCGGAGCGGAACAGGCAGGCACGGCAACCGGACGTGGTGCCTGTTGAACCGCGAGCGATCGTTTGGCGCAGCCTGATGCTTGAGCAGTAGGAGGAAACAGGGCGATCCCGCCCTCTTCCCCCGGACATTTGCCTAGTGCGCACCACCCGCTTCTGCAGCACCTAGCTTCCGCAAAATCCTTTCCAGCTCCGGCCGCGTCCACTTCTCCCAGGGCATGACATCCTGCGCGTCACCTCGATGCCAATACTCCCCCGCATCGAACGCGAGATAGATGGAAAAGGCCGGCTCAGGCATGTCCGCGCTCAAGGACACATCGATGATGTCGCTGAACAAGGTGTTCATGATTGCATCGCAGTCATGAAAGTCGCGGCGAGCGCTGGTAAAGAGCCGGGCCACGGCAATGGCCACCTGGTTCAAAAGCTCGCACCGTTCGATCCGCAATCCCTCATGGAGAAGATTCAGCTCCTGGCTGGAGCCGTTTTCGATGGTTTCCAACACCCGCTGAAGATCAGCCTCACTCAACACTGTGGTCATTGCCCCGCATACCTTTTATCCGAATGGCCGACCTTGGCACCTGCCAAACGCCCTGTTCATTGACTTGCGGCCACCGATCTAGGCCCATCGGTCCCCCATCGCCAAAAACCGCCCCACTGGCGCGCAAAATCCCGGATAATGCCCGCCATTTTTTGCCTCGTCACGCCGGTGCCCCCATGGAAATCAAGGTCAACTTTCTCGACAACCTTCGACTTGAAGCCAAGTTCGACGACTTCACGGTGGTGGCCGACCAACCGATCCGCTACAAGGGCGATGGCTCGGCGCCGGGGCCGTTCGACTATTTCCTCGCGTCCTCGGCGCTGTGCGCGGCGTATTTCGTCAAGCTGTACTGCCAGACCCGCAACATCCCCACCGACAATATCCGCCTGTCGCAGAACAACATTGTCGATCCGGAAAACCGCTACAACCAGATCTTCAAGATCCAGGTCGAGCTGCCGGCGGACATCTCCGACAAGGACCGCCAGGGCATCCTGCGCTCCATCGACCGCTGCACGGTGAAGAAGGTGGTGCAGACCGGCCCCGAGTTCATCATCGAGGAAGTGGAAAACCTCGACGCCGACGCCCAGGCGTTGCTGATGCCGCCATCGAGCGCGACCCAGAGCACCTACATCGCCGGCAAGGACCTGCCCCTGGAGCAGACCATCGCCAACATGTCCGGGATCCTCGCGGGCCTGGGGATGAAGATCGAAATCGCCTCGTGGCGCAACATCGTGCCCAACGTCTGGTCGCTGCATATCCGCGATGCGCAGTCGCCGATGTGCTTCACCAACGGCAAGGGCGCGACCAAGGAAAGCGCCCTGGCCTCGGCCCTGGGCGAGTTCATCGAGCGCCTGAACTGCAACTTCTTCTACAACGACCAGTTCTGGGGCGAGGACATCGCCAACGCCGAGTTCGTGCACTACCCGGACGAGCGCTGGTTCCAGCCGGGGCGCAAGGACGAGTTGCCCAAGGAGATCCTCGACGCGCACTGCCTGGCCATCTACAACCCGGATGGCGAGCTGCGCGGCTCCCATCTGTACGACACCAACTCGGGCAATATCGAGCGCGGCATCTGCTGCCTGCCCTACGTGCGCCAGTCCGACGGCGAGGTGGTGTACTTCCCTTCCAACCTGATCGAGAACCTGTTCCTCAGTAACGGCATGAGCGCCGGCAACACCCTGGCCGAAGCCCAGGTGCAGTGCCTGTCGGAGATTTTCGAGCGCGCAGTCAAGCGGCAGATTCTCGAAGGCGAGCTGGCCCTGCCGGACGTACCGCAGGAGGTGCTGGCCAAGTACCCGAGCATTCTGGCCGGCATCCAGGGCCTGGAAGAACAGGGCTTTCCGGTGCTGGTCAAGGATGCCTCCCTGGGCGGGCAGTTCCCGGTGATGTGCGTGACCCTGATGAACCCACGCACCGGCGGGGTGTTCGCCTCCTTCGGCGCCCACCCGAGCTTCGAGGTGGCGCTGGAGCGCAGCCTCACCGAACTGCTCCAGGGCCGCAGCTTCGAAGGCTTGAACGACCTGCCGCAGCCGACCTTTGAAAGCCAGGCGCTGATGGAGCCGAACAACTTCGTCGAACACTTCATCGACTCCAGCGGCGTGGTGTCGTGGCGCTTCTTCAGCGCCAAGGCGGACTTCGAGTTCGTCGAGTGGGACTTCACCAGCCAGGGCGGCTTCAGCGAAAGGGAACAAGCCAGCGCCGAAGAGGCCGCGACCCTGTTCGGCATCCTCGAAAGCCTGGGCAAGGAAGTCTACATGGCGGTGTACCAGCACCTGGGCGCCACGGCCTGCCGCATCCTGGTGCCGGACTACTCGGAAATCTACCCGGTGGACGACCTGATCTGGGACAACACCAACAAGGCGCTGTTCTTCCGCGAAGACATCCTCAACCTGCACAGCCTGGACGAAGACGGTCTGCGCTCACTGCTGGAGCGCCTGGAAGAAAGCGAGCTGGATGACTACACCGACATCACCACCCTGATCGGCATCGAGTTCGACGACAACACCGCCTGGGGCCAGTTGACCATTCTGGAACTCAAGCTGCTGCTCCACGTGGCCCTGGGGCAGTTCGACCCGGCCAAGGAGCTGGTGGAGATGTTCCTGCAGTACAACGACAACACCGTCGAGCGCGGGCTGTTCTATCAGGCGCTGAACGCGGTGCTGGAAGTGGAGCTGGACGACGAACTGGAGCTGGGCGACTACGAGGCCAACCTGCGACGCATGTTCGGCAACGAGCGGATGGACGCGGTGATCGGCTCGGTGGACGGTAGCGTGCGCTTCTACGGCCTGACCCCGACCAACCTGCAGCTCGAAGGCCTGGACCGCCACCTGCGCTTGATCGACAGCTACAAGAAGCTGCACGCGGCACGGGCCAAGTGGACCGCAGCCAAGCGCTGACACCCCGCCCTCCCCGGCACCTGTAGGAGCGAGCTTGCTCGCGAAGCCCTCAAGAACGCCGCGTTCCCCAGTGAACGCGGCGTTTTCGTTGGCGACCATCGCGAGCAAGCTCGCTCCTACAGTGACTCGTCAGGCCTTGGGCGCCCCGGGCGGCCAGGGCTTGCGGTCCTCTCTTTCCGGCGGGCCATACAACTCCTGCTCCCACTCCTCGAACGCCGGCACCGCGGTGTAATCCGCATCGCAATACTGACGGATGTACTGCGCCGCGCGGTACTCGGCGTACTTGGCATTCACCGGCACGCCCTCCTCGTCCAGCTCCAGCACATTGGCAAAGATCGCGTAGACCATCTCCAGCATGCTCGGTTCTTCGCCAAGGCAACTGCGATAGTCGACGCCCTCCAGCAGCGGGTAACCGAGGGTGCCGTTGGCGACCCAGAAACTGAACGTGCGCAGGGCCCCGGAAAATTCCGGACTGAGCTTCTTCGGGTAAAGCATGCTGATCGTCTCTGATTGATGTCGGGCGGGGGCGGATTCTCAATGAGCGGCCGCTTTGCAGGCAAGGCGCACGGCGCGTGCGCAGGCACTCGCCGTTAGCTGACGGCCAATGAGCGCTGTTCGGCAACCACGCGATTACGCCCGCCCTGCTTGGCCAGGTACAGCAACTGGTCGGCCTTTTCCAGGGCGGCGGTGATCGAGCCCTCTCCGGGCTGCCACAAACTGACGCCCAGGGACACCGTGATGTGGCCCACGGTGTCGATGTCCGCGGCGGCGATCGAGGCCCGCAGACGCTCCGCCACCTCGGTGGCCGTGCGCAGCGAACTGTTGGGCAGGAGCAGGACGAACTCCTCGCCACCGGCCCGGCACGGCAAGTCGTCGGCGCGGGAGTTTTGCTTCATCAAGCCGGCAATCGCCCTCAGGGTTTCATCCCCCACGCCATGGCCGAAGGTGTCGTTCACCCGTTTGAAGTGATCGATGTCCATGGAAACGATGGCGAACGGCTGGCGGACCTGCTGCCAGTGCGCCAGGGCGTCCTGCATCGCGCGTCGGTTGGCCAGCCCGGTCAGCGCATCACTTTGCGCCTGCTGGTTGAGCCGGCCGATTTTTTCCTGGAGCAGGCTGGTGCCCAACAGCAGCGCCCGGCGGATCTGCCAGCTTTCAAAATACTGCGCCGGGATTGCGCTGATGCGCGCATAGCTGTCCGGGCTGTCCAGGCGCTTGGCACTGTCGGCCAGCCGGGACAGCGGCGCCGAAATCCGCGCCCCCAGCCACCAGATCAACACCACCCCGAACAACCCCAGCGGCAGTATGCCCTTGGCCACTTTGGACATGGTTCCCTGCAGCAGGGTCTGGATATTGCCCAGGGGCTGCTGGGAGATCACCCCCCAACCGCTGCTGGGCACCCGGGCGAACCCCGCAAGCATCTCCACGCCCTGGGCATCCAGCGCCTGCAACGCCCCACCGCCCTGGCTCAAGGCCGCATCGACGATCGGGTCCCGGGCGACGATCTCGCCAATGCGCTCGGGGTACGGGTGATAGAGCACTCGCCGGTTGCCGTCGACCAGGTACACATGGGCGCCATCCTGGCGCACCTGGCGGTCCATCAGGTCTTGCAGGGCGTTCTTGTGTTCCAGGCGAATGCTGCCACCGACCAGCCCCAGGTACTGGCCTTGGCTGTCGAACACCGGCTGGGAAACGAAGACCAGCAGGTTGCCGGCGATGGACTTGAAGGCCTTGCTGATGATCGGCTGACGCTGCTCCAGGGGCGCCGGGTCTTGCAGGGAGCGGCCGTTGAGATGCAGGTGTTCAGGCGCCGAAGCGATGATGGTGCCGGCGGCATTGGTGACCAGCACCGAGTTGAAGCTGTTGTCCTGCCCGAGCAAGCGCCGGGCTTCGCCCTCCAGTTGCCGGGCATCGCCGAACGACCCGCCCAGCAGGCCGGCCGCGTATTCCAGGCGCTTCTGATCGGAGCTGAGCACCTGCTCCACACCGGAGGCGATCCGCGTGGCGTAGGCCTGATTGACTTGCAAGGCGCTGTCAATCAGTTCCTGTTTCTGAATCTTGAACATGACCCAGAAGCTGTTGGCCAGGGTGGCCAGTGCCGCAAACAGCACAAAGACCAGAATCAGGACACGCAGATTGAGCTTGGGCTTGGGCCGGGTAGGCATTGAACGACATCCGGGTGAGCGAGCAGACAAAAAATTTCGATGTGGCGGCCACCGCCTGCCAACACAAGATCATTTGCGTCCATGCACCCTCGACACACCGATCATCATGCGTCGGACATCGTCAAAACGCCTGCATCGCTTGGCTATAAGAACGCCTGGCGTTAGAGCCGCGCAGTCTACCGAGGTTGATCCGATTGGCAACTAGGAAAATAGTCTTGCCTCGCGCCGCGCGCAGTCCGCGGTTTTCACGCCCGCTGCAACCCGTCACAATGCCTCGCCCCAAGCCAGGGCTCCCCCAGCCTGGCGCCCGTATCACTGATCGCAAGGACCGCCCATGAGCTTCTTCAGCCAATTGTTCGACCGCCTCAAAAAACCGGCCCCGTCGGCCATTGGCGACACGCATGCCGCCGACACGGCGAGCCCGGCGCTCGACTCGGTCGAGCCCACGGCGGATGCCGAAGCCGCCAACCTGGCGCTGCTCGAAGCCGGCGCCGCCTGCCTTGAGCGCCATTGGCAAGCCGTCGGCACCTGCGAGGCAGACGTTCTCGGCTTCGCCATCAGCCCCAGCTTCATGGGCGGCCCCCACTGGCCCTCCACTCGCCAGGCCTACCGTATCGTGCGCCGCAACGAGCGCATCATCCTTGCCACCGAGGGCCTGTCCGACCCGTTCGATGGTGTGCAAGGCGACGACCTGGGCAACGGTTTCGAGATGGAGCTATTCATCGAAACCCCGGACATCCCGGCCCACGCCCAGGGCGCGGCGGGCGACGTTTCGCCCTTTGCCGACAGCTGGACCTTCGAACTGCTGCGCTGCGTGGCCGGCACCGTGGCCGATGCCGGCGGCTACGGCTCGCGCCTGGAGCGCTACGGCGTGCTGTCCCTGGAACTGCCCGGGGTCAGCCAGTCCCGGGCCATGAGCGAGCAACTGCCGGCACACTTCGTCAGCACCGACGACTGCGCCGGGGTGCTGATCGGCGGCCCGGCCCCGGACTTCCCGACCCGCCTGGACGACATGCCCCTATCGCCGGTGACCCTGGTGCCGGTGGTGCTGATTACCGCCTCGGAGCTGGACTACGTGCGCAACGGCGGTGCCCAGGCCCGGGAAGACCTGGCCGCGCGGCTGAACGCGGCAGGCCTGGGCCATGTCAGCCACCTGCAGCGCGCCAGCGTGATCTGAACGTGGGAGCCCTGAAGCCGATGCACGCCGCCGATGACTACTTCGCCT
The DNA here is from genome assembly GCF_001547895.1 of Pseudomonas sp. Os17. Taxonomy (NCBI): domain Bacteria; kingdom Pseudomonadati; phylum Pseudomonadota; class Gammaproteobacteria; order Pseudomonadales; family Pseudomonadaceae; genus Pseudomonas; species Pseudomonas sp. Os17. The sequence goes on from NZ_AP014627.1 coordinate 3,702,928, forward strand.
TTCACCTGTTCGCCGCGCGCTTCTCGAACCAGGCCGAGGCCGAACTGTTCACCTTCGAACAGTGGGAAGCCGAACCTGCGGCGGATGCCAGCGCCGCCGAGTTCAGCGCCTGGGAAGCCCGCAATCCCAGCTGGCGCCTCAAACAGGAGCTGGGCTATTACATGGACGCCGATTTCGTCGAACTGATCGACCGTGAAGACGGCCCGCCCTACCTGGAATCACTGATCCGCAGCGACGCCGAACAACAGCAACTGCGCACGCGTATCGACCCCGGCTACAGCCACTACATCCTCATCGGCAGTGAGTCGATCCATGGCGACCGACAGTCGGACGCCCCCGGCCCCAACCAGCGCAAACCGGCAAACACGGCAACGCTTGTTTACCTGGGCGAGTTCAACGATTCCTCTGCACCGCGCTAAATGCTAAAAAGGCCCCCTGCTTTCCAGGCCACCCCTGTCGTGCCAAGCCGTATCACGAGAACCACCATGCACAGCCAATACCCGAAGACCCGCGCCCCGTTGCGCCCTCTTGACCTCCTCACCCACCAGCCAGCGGCGGTAGCAGCATGATCGAAGTCACTGAAGTGTCCATTGCCGACCTGCGCGCCGCCCTGGAATCGGGCCGGACCACTGCCGTGGAACTGGTCCAGGCCTATCTGGCGCGGATCGATGCCTACGATGGCCCGCAGACCGCCACCGCGCTGAACGCCGTGGTGGTGCGCAACCCCGAGGCCCTGAAGGAGGCCAAAGCGTCCGATGAGCGTCGCGCCAAGGGCCAGACCCTGGGCCCATTGGACGGCATTCCCTACACCGCCAAGGACAGTTACCTGGTCAAGGGCCTGACCGCCGCCTCGGGCAGCCCGGCCTTTGCCGAGCTGGTGGCCTACCGCGACGCCTTCACCATCGAGCGCCTGCGGGCTGCCGGGGCCATCTGCCTGGGCAAGACCAACATGCCGCCCATGGCCAACGGCGGCATGCAGCGCGGCGTCTATGGCCGCGCGGAAAGCCCCTATAACGCCAACTACCTGACCGCGCCCTTCGCCTCCGGCTCGTCCAACGGCGCCGGCACCGCCACCGCCGCCAGCTTCGCCGCCTTCGGCCTGGCCGAGGAAACCTGGTCCAGCGGGCGTGGCCCGGCCTCCAACAACGGCTTGTGCGCCTATACACCGTCGCGCGGGGTGATCTCGGTGCGCGGCAACTGGCCGCTGACCCCGACCATGGACGTGGTGGTGCCCTTCGCCCGGACCATGGCCGACCTGCTGCAAGTGCTGGACGTGGTGGTGGCCGAAGACCCGGACACCCGCGGCGACCTGTGGCGCCTGCAGCCCTGGGTGCCGATCCCCAGCGTGACCTCGGTGCGCCCGGCGTCCTACCCGCAACTGGCAGCCGACGCCTCGGCGCTCAAGGGCAAGCGCTTTGGCGTACCGCGCATGTACATCAACGCCGACCCCGAAGCCGGCACCAGCGACAAACCCGGCATCGGCGGCCCCACCGGCCAGCGCATCCACACCCGGCCCTCGGTGATCGACCTTTGGCAACAGGCGCGCCAAGCCCTGGAAGCCGCTGGCGCCGAAGTGCTGGAAGTGGACTTCCCCCTGGTGTCCAACTGCGAAGGCGACCGCCCCGGCGCACCGACCGTGTACAACCGCGGCCTGGTGAGCAAGGAATTTCTCCATGACGAGTTGTGGGAACTCTCGGGCTGGGCCTTCGACGACTTCCTGCGGGCCAACGACGATCCCAAGCTCAACCGCCTGGCGGATGTCGACGGGCCGCAGATCTTCCCCCACGACCCCGGCACCCTGCCCAACCGCGAAGACGACCTGGCCGCCGGCATGGACCAGTACGTGACCATGGCCAAGCGCGGACTCAAGAGCTGGGACCAGATCGCCTCCCTGGCCGACGGCCTGCGCGGCCTGGAACAGACCCGGCGCATCGACCTGGAAGAATGGATGGACCGCCTGGGGCTGGACGCGGTGCTGTTCCCCACCGTCGCCGACGTTGGCCCGGCGGATGCCGACATCAATCCCGAGTCGGCGGACATTGCCTGGAGCAACGGCGTGTGGGTGGCCAACGGCAACCTCGCCATCCGCCACCTGGGCGTGCCCACGGTGACCGTGCCGATGGGGGTGATGGCGGACATCGGCATGCCGGTCGGCCTGACCTTCGCTGGCCGCGCCTATGACGATTCGAGCCTGCTGCGCCTGGCGTCGGCGTTCGAATCCACCGGTAGCAAGAGGCTGATTCCGCCACGGACGCCGGCCTTGCACCGCGCCAACTGAGCCGCTTGGTCAGGCCCGCACTGAAGCATGAGTGGGCCTGATCGCCAAGGCTGCAACGGCGGCGCCCAACGACAAGGCGTTAACCGCGCTGCATGGGGCGGCCCAGGCAAGCCTGGGCAGGCCACTGCCCGATCAGCCCAGGGCCATCACTGCTCATCCTCAGGCTGCAACGGCGAGTGCTGCCAGTCGAAGTGCTTGAGCAACTGGCGGCACAGGTCATCCAGTTGCGGATGATAGTGATGGGTATGCGGCACCGGCAGCTGCGGCTCGCCATGGCCGAATCCCAGTGCGCGCAGGGTCCTGGCGTAATCCTCGATGGGCCCGTAGGCGTAGATCAGATTGTGCCGGTCCCAGACCACGGTGGCCTGTTGCTCGGGCGAATACACCCACAGATCGAAGCGGCTATCGCCACACAGGAAGGGTTTGAAGTCATGGATGAAATCCTCGACCTCTTCCCGTGACAGCGGCGGACTGCAGTAGCGGCCCGCTGGCGATTCGTCCCGCGGCGTATGCAGAACGAAGAGCAGGACCAGGGGGTCGGCCAGGCAGCGCACCAGACTGAGCAGCACCTGCGGGTCCGAGCCAGGCGCCCCGGCCACCACGCGCTGTCCTTCACCCACGGGCTTGACCACGAATACAGGCGGATAACTGTGCTCCACCCACTGGTTGTCTTTCATGTGCCCAAGTCTGTACATACCGGCCTGATCCTCCTGATCGCTTCTGCGGTTGAGCCAAACGGCCGCGCATTATGCCGGCAAATGCACGGCTTGCGGCAGCGTCGTCGTGTCGGCCATTCAGGCACTGTTTCAGCCGGCGGCTGGCGTACAATCCCCAGCCTTCAAGGACAGCCGCCACCAGGACAACGATGACCACACACCGCATTACCCTCGCCAACGGCTGGATTGCCGAATTTGCCGAACAAGGTGAATTCCGCATGGGCGCCATCAGCTGGAACCTGCACCTGCGCGGCCCCGAGCAACAGGCCATCCGCTATTTCGAAACCCAGATCGTGCTGGTCAACGACGAGGATGGCGAGCAGGCACGAAATCACATCAGCCTGTCCGAGGACGGGGTCTACGGCTACCTGGGCAACGGCATGAGTCACGGCTGGGTGATCGACTTTTCCCGCGGCATGATCGCGCCCCACCGGGTCACGATCAGCCACTATCACCACGCCTATGACGAGTACATTTCGCTGCTGGAGCAACCGGCGTACAAGCGCACGCGGGAGTACATCAGTGTCATCGGCCGCACCGTCTACCTGACCTTTCCCTTCACCCGGGACGAGGATTTCCCCAAGGTCTGGGACGAGTACCTGGCGATCCGCCGACGGCAGCTGGACGAGCTGTATTTCCGCAACTGAGCCTGGACCTGGCCGGTCAATGATGGGCCTGACCCAGGCGCCCGCCGCCGCGGGCACTTTTTTTTAAGGCGCGGCCTGCCGCGCTAGCGGGTCAACGCAAGCTCCAGGACACCCCCAGGTACACCCCCAGCCCTTCCCCCGGCGTCGAGCGCGCCAGATCCTGCCCCTTGTCGTCGTAGCCTGGAGTGACGGTGGCGGCGTAGCGCTTGTCGGTGAGGTTGCGCAGATCGATCCAGGTCTGCCAGTCGTTCTTCGGCGCGTTGTAGCCCAGGGTGGCGCCGAACAGTGCGTAAGGGTCGGCGTAAAAGCTGTTGGCGTAGTCCACCGCCACCTTCGACACCAGCTGGGTGTTGACCGCGGCAAAGAAGCCCAGGGGCCAGTCGTAACGCAGCTCGCCCTGGTAGTAGTGCATGGGCAGGCCCGGCAGGCGGTTGTCGCCGAAACGCGCGTCGTCGCGGTAGTGGAAATCGCTGAAGGTGTAGGCCTGGCGCAGGCTCAGGCGGCCCACACCCGGGCGCGACCACAGCTCGCTGTGCAGGCTGGCTTCCACGCCCTGGTGCACCGTGGGGCTGGCATTGAGTTCATAGGGCGTGGTGGCGCTGGGATCGGGCAGTACCGAGAGCAGCTCGTGGCGCACCTGGGCGTAGTACCAGGCCAGGCTCCACTGACCCAGGCCGCTGTCGCCACGGCCGCCCAGCTCCAGGGTGGTGGCGGTCTGGTTGCGCAGCGTGATCGGATCACGCTGGGCGCCGCTGGCCACTCCGCTACCGGCTGGAAAACGCAGGTTCGAGCTGTAGATCAGCGACCAGGGGTGCGGTGCTTCCACCGAACGGCTGAGGTTGCCGAACAGCTGTACATCCGACGTCAGCTGGTAGCGCAGGCCCAGGCGCGGCGCGTAGTCCCAGTCGCCAAGGCTGGTCTTGCCACCGCCCTCGGGGTAGGTCACCGCGCTTTCGCGACGGGTGTAGATGGCCGCCAGCCCGGTGGTCAGCCACAGGTCGTCGGCGATTTCCAGGTCATTGCCAACATGCAGGACAGTGTCCGAGCCCTGGTAGGTGAAGTTGCGAATCCGCGTGCCCGGCGCATAGCCGGCGGTGTTGCCGCCAGGAATCCGCACGAACTCACTGGCACCGTCATTGGGCAGGTGCTTGGTCACCCGCAGGCCCAGGGTGCTGCGGCTTTCCCGGCCCCAGAGGCTGTCGCGGCGCTTGTAGTCCAAGGTGCCGCTGACGTCGCTGTAGGCCACCTTCAGGCGGTTGGGGCCTTCGCGCAGGTCCATCGGGTAGTCGTGGTAGACCAGGCCGGTCTGGAGGCTCGAGTCATCGTCGATGTAGTAGGTGGTCTTGTTGCCGACAAAGGTGCTGCCCGGCTGCTTGCGCCGGTCGTCGCGGCTGACGTAGGCCGGGTTGGCCGCCCGCGGGTCGTGCTCGATGGAACGCTTGCTGACCCGTCCGGCCAGATCGTTGTCGGTCTCGCGGTAGCGCAGGTAGAAACGGGTTTCCAGGTTCGGATTGAAGCGGTAGCCGAAGTTGCCGATCACCCCGCGGCTCTGGCTGCGGGTGTGGTCCTGGTAACCGTCGGCGTTGGCATCGGTCAGCGAGACGTAATAGTCGAAGTCCCCCAGCACTTGCCCGGAGCTGACCTGACGCTGCTGGTAACCGTGGCTGCCGGTGGCGTAGCGCACCTGCAACAGCGGCGCGTCGTAGCCGGTATGGCTGACGTAATCGATGGCCCCGCCCAGGGCCAGGGCGCCACGGTCAAAGCCGTTGGCGCCGCGCAGCACCTGCACATGGTCGACCCACAACGGCTCCAGCAACTCATAGGGCGTACCGCCGGGGCCGGTCAGCGGCAGGCCGTCGAGCATCGTGTACAGCCCCGAGGCATGGGCGCCCGGCGCGCGGTTGATGCCCGAGCCGCGGATCGAGATCTTCACCCCTTCGTTGCCCGCCGACTGGGCGTACACCCCGGGCTGATAGGCCAGCACATCCTGATTGCTGGCCACCCGGCCCTGCAGCGGCTGGCGCATGTTCACCACATTGCTCCCGCCCGGCACCTCGGCCAGCCGTGCCGCGGCCTCTTCCACCCGCTGTCCCTCGCCGCTCTGCTCCTGCCCCAGGACCTGCGCCGGGGCCAGTTCCACGCTCCGGATCTCGGCGATTGCCGGGCAGGCAAGGGCCAGGCCCAACAGGGCCGTGGGCAAGGATTTTGGCGAAGACATCGAGAAAACTCCGACAGGCAGAAAGGGGGCAATGCAAGTTGCGACGCAGGAAAGAACCAAGAGAACACAGGGGAATCAGGCTTTTTTTCGCCAGGAAAGCGGATGTCGGCAGTCACGCCTTCACGGGCGAAGCCACAGCGTCCAGCACTCAGCGCTAAGGGTTCTTGGCCCCCGCCAGAAAGTGCGCCACCAAGGCATTGGCATGACCATGGCCCATGCCGTATTCGGACTTGAGCCAGGCCACCAGCTCCATGTGCTTCTTGCCGCTGACGGCGCCAAGAAGCTCCAGCCAGTGGCTGATGGGCTGACCGTAGTTTTTTTCAATGGAAGGAAAGTACGACGCCGGGCCTTTGACCTGGCTGGCTTTGCTCTTGCTGTCTTCACTCATGCTTCACCCCGTGCTTTTTTGCTGCTCTTGATGTTCTCGATCAGGTCGACCACGTAGTTCTGGTTGAAGCCCGCGACAAAGGACCAGAACAGCAACTTGCCGTAGGCGGCGTAGCCGTCGGCGTGCTGGCAGAAAATCACATAGAAACTGTTGTCCGGGTACCTGCAGCTCCTGTCACCGACGATCTCGGGAAACAGCTCCCCTTGCACCACGCCGGAGATAAACAGGATGTACAGCAGGCCCGCGAGGATGCCGCCGATGAACGATGGCAGCAGCACGTTGAACCAGGAGCTGCACAGGCTGACGATTTCCTCCTCGCTGAGGTGGGACAGTTGCCGGTGAAAGCCTACGTAGCCGCCGATGTTGCCGACGATGAACACCACCGAGGGAATGGTGTAGCCGTCGGCCATGGCGACCGCCCCCAGGGACGCCGCCAACAGCAGCACAAAGATGATGAACAGTCGCTTCCAGAGGATGTTCAGCGCGTCCTGGCGGTTCATGTTCGGCTCACCGGTTCAGGTTGTCGTAGGGGTTCCGTCCACCTGGATGACGATAGTTGAGCCGTGCCGCGCGGGGGTGTTTTTTCGACCGGGAACCCTTGCCCTACTGGCCGGCGCCCGCCGCGCCTTCAGGCCGGGTAGCCGGTGATCTCGCGAATGCTCTGGTACAGCGGCTTGAGCTGGCGATACATGCGCAGGTAGACCTCGCGGTACAGCCGCTGGTACATCTGCTGCGCCTGCGGCTGGGGCTCGAACACCGCGCCGACCCGGGTCATGGCGCTGATCGCCGTGGGGAAGTCCGGGTACAGGCCCAGGCCTACCGCGCAGGCAATCACCGCCCCCAGCCCCGAGGCTTCATAGACATGGGGGCGTTCCACCGGCAGGCCGAAGATGTCTGCGGTCAGCTGCATGGCCGCGTCGCTCTGGGAGCCGCCGCCGGCCACCCGCAAGCGGGTGATCTTCAGCTTGGAGCGTTGTTCCATGCGTTCCATGCCCTGGCGCAGGGCATAGGCCAGACCTTCGAGAATCGCCCGGTAGATGTGGGCCCGGGTGTGCACGTCGCCAAAGCCGATCATCGCGCCCTTGGCCTCCATGCCCGGCTCGCGGATGCCCGGCGACCAATAGGGTTGCAGGGTCAGGCCCATGGACCCGGGCGGCACCGCCTGGACCAGGGCGTCGAACAGCTGTTCCGGCTCCAGCCCCTGCTCGGCTGCCTGCTGCACTTCCCGCAGGCCGAACTGTTGCTTGAACCAGCTGACCATCCAGTAACCGCGAAAGATCATCACCTCGCAGTTGTAGTGATCCGGCACCGCCGCCGGGTACGGCGGGATCAGCGGCACCACTTCCAGGTAGCGGGAACGGGTGGTGGTGATGGTGGCCGTGGTGCCGTAGGACAGGCAGGCCGTGGTGGAATCCTGGACGCCCGAACCGAGCACCTCACAGGCCTTGTCGGCACCGGCGGCAATTAGCGCCAAGCCCTCGGGAATACCCGTGTGGCGACTGGCTTCGGCGCTGATCCGGCCCAGGGTTTCGCCGGGTTTGAGCAAGGTCGGCAACTGCTCGCGACGCACCGCCAGGGCCTGCCACTTCCAGTCGCTGGGAGCGGCCCAGCACAGGCGTTTGTAGTCGAACGGCAGGTAAGCCACGGAGCAGCCTACCGAGTCGACGAAGTTGCCGGTCAGGCGATGGGTGAGAAAACCCGAGAGCAGCAGGAACTTGTCGGTGGCGGCCCAGACCTCGGGTTGCTGCTGGGCCACCCAGTTGGCTTCGGCCTGGGCGCGAAAATAGTCCACCGTGGCCTCGGCGCCGATCAATTTGAACAGCCAGCCCCAGGGACCCTTGATGCGCCCCTCGACCTCGGCCTGGCGCTGGTCGAGCCAGAGAATCGCCGGACGCAGGGCTTTACCCTGGGCGTCGACATTGATCAGGGTGCCGCGCTGGGTGGTCAGGGACACGCCGCGGATCTGCGAACGGTCGATGCCGGTCTGCTGCCACAAGAGCTGGCAGGCTTCGCCGAGCTTGGCCCAGTAGTAGTCCGGGTGCTGTTCGGCCCAGCCGGGCTGGCTCGAAAAATACGCCTCCAGTTCCACCTTGCCCTTGCCCAGCAGGTTGCCTTGGAGGTCGAACAGCAGTGCGCGAACGCTCTGGGTGCCATTGTCGATGGCCAGCAGGTAGTCCTGCTTCTTGTTGTTGTGGTTATCCATGGGGCTCTCTTGGTTGAGCATCGTTAGGCATTGGCGGGCAGGCTGTGATGGCGTTGCCACAAGGCCCGGTAGCGCTGTTCCTCGGCCTGCCAGCGGCTATCGTCCCAACCCAGCAGCGGCTGGCACAGGCGGCGGATGGCCGGCAGGTACTGGGCGGCGCCCTCGGCCAGCAGCAGGCCGATGCGGGTGCGGCGCAGCAGCAGGTCGTCCAGGTGCAGGACCATCTCCGTCTCGGCGGCGAACGCCAGCTCGGCCCACAGGGTGTCGCTGGCACCGATGCAGTCGCCGCCGAGGCGCGCCACCTGTTGCGCCAGGCGCGGCAGGTCGCGGCCATAGCGGCCGGCCAGGCGCCGAGTCTGGGCGCGACTCAGGCCGGGGATGTCCAGCGCGGCCACGGGCGCGAACACCGGGGCGCCGTCATCCACCACGTCCCGCCCGAGCATCGCCCCGCAGGCTTGCAGCACTTCGATGGCCTGGGGGCGGAAGGTGGTGAGCTTGCCGCCGGCCAGGGTCACGCAGCCGGGCTCCTGCCACAGCACGTGTTCACGGGTGACGTTGGACGGCTTGCCCTGCTGCCCCTCGCTACCGGCCACCACCGGGCGTACGCCGGCCCAGGTCGACAGCACGTCCCCGGGACCGATCTGTGCCTGGGGAAACTGCTGGGCGCAGGCGGCCAGCAGATAGCGCAGTTCTTCCTGGCTGATGCTGGCGCTCTGGTCCAGGTCGTCGCGGTGGTCGAGGTCGGTGGTGCCCACCACGGTGGCGCCTTCCCAGGGGAAGACGAACACCGGCCGCCGATCCTCGCCATGCATGAAGCTCAAAGCCTGGGCCACCGGCAGGCGCCAGCCCGGCAGCAGCAGGTGACTGCCGCGCAACGGTCGCAGCTGCCGACGGCTGCTCGCCGGGCGCAGGCGCTCGGCCCAGGCCCCAGTGGCCACCGCCAGGGCCGCGCAGCCAAGGGTGTGCACGGCGCCGGTTTCACTGTCCTCGATCGCCACCCCGCACACTCGCCCGTTCTCCCGCAGCAGGCGGGTCACCCGCAGGCCATTGATGGCCACGGCGCCGTCGGCCCGGGCCTCGGCCAGCACCCGCAGCACCAGCCGCGCATCGTCGGTCAGGGCATCGAGAAAGCTGGTGCCGCCGAGCAACCCCGGTTCCTTGACCCCGGGGGCCAGGTACTGCAGTTGCCGGGCATCGTGAAAGCGATGATTGCGCCGCCCGGCGAGGGCGTCATACAGGCTCAGCAGGCCGCCAAACAGCTTGGGCCCGGGAAACTGGCCGCGGTAATGGGGCATCAGGAAACTCATGGGCTCCACCAGCCCCGGGACTTCCTGCAACAGGCGCTGGCGCTCGCGCACCGAGTCCCGGGTCAGGCGCCACTGGCCCTTGGCGATATAGCGCAGCCCGCCGTGGACCATCTTCGAGGAACGGCTGGAGGTGCCCCAGGCAAAGTCCCGCTGCTCCAGCAGCAGGCAGCGCCAACCGCGCCGCGCTGCCTCGCGCAGAATGCCGGCGCCGCTGATGCCGCCGCCGATGACGATCAGGTCCCACGGCTGCGCTGCCAGCTCCGGCAGTACCTGTTGCCGCCACTGGGCATTCCAGTCCTGGCTCATGACCTCACTGCTCCAGTAGCGTGCCGGGGTTCAGGCGCCCGGCGGGATCGAAGTGGCGACTCAGCGCCTGCAGGGTGTCGATCGCCAGCGGGCCCTTCTCCCGCAGCAGGTACGGCGCGTGGTCCTTGCCCACCCCGTGCTGGTGGCTGATGGTGCCGTGGTGATTGACGATGGTCTGGCTGGCGGCGTGCTTGAGCGCCTGCCAGCGGGCCAGGGTCGCCGGGTACTGGGCGTCCGGGCGGAACACGTAGGTGGTGTAGATGCTCGAGCCTTCGCCATAGACATGGGACAGGTGGGTGAACACATGCACCTGCTCGCCCTCGGCGGCCAGGCCATCGCGCAGGCTGCCCTCGATGCGCTGCAACAGGCGGTCGACATTGCTCCAGTCGGTGGCGGTTTCCAGGGTGTCCACCAGGTAGCCGGCGTTCCACAGACTTTCGCGCAGGTAGGGAAAACGAAAGCGGTTCTGCGCCCACTTCTTGCCCAGCAAGGTGCCGGTGAACACCCCGCCGAAGGCCTTGAGCTGGCGCCGGGCGTGACGCAGCGACAGGGCGTTCTGCTGACGGTTGCCGGTGACGCCGAAGGTCAGCAGGCACTTGCCCGCCCCGGCGCCGCGCAGGGCCAGGTATCTTTCCAGCCAGGCGATCTGCGTCGGATGGCCGGCCAGGGCCAGTTGGGTCTCGGTCTCCACGGCATTGGACAGGCGCAGCATCGACAGCGGCACCCGAGCCTGGGCCAGGGCGCGCACCGCTTGCAGGGCCTGGGGCCAGTCGGGCAGGAACACACCATAGAAGCGCTCGTCATCGGGCAGGCGGCTGACCCGTACCTTGACCTCGGAAATGATCCCGAAGCGCCCTTCACTGCCCAGCACCACCTCGCGCATATCCGGCCCGGCGGCAGACGCCGGAAAGCTGGCGATGGGCATCGGCCCGGCAAAGGTTTCCAGGGTGCCACCGGCGAACAGCTGCTCGATGCGCCCGTAGCGCAGCGACTGCTGGCCACTGGAACGGCTGGCAACCCAGCCGCCCAGGGTCGACAGCTCCCAGGACTGGGGGAAATGCCCCAGGGTGTAGCCCCGGGCGCGCAGCTGGCTTTCCACTTGCGGGCCGCTGGCACCTGGGCCGAAGGTGGCCAGCAGGCTGTCTTCGTCCAGCTCCAGCAGGCGGCTCATGCGCGCCAGGGACACCGTCAGCACTGGGCGTTCGGACCAGGGCGGGTTGATGTGCCCGGCCACCGAGGTGCCGCCGCCGTAGGGAATCAGGCACAGGTCGCGGTCCTCGGCCAGGGCCAGCAATTGGCGGATCTGTTCGGCGGTTTCCGGAAAGGCCACGGCGTCGGGGTAGACCCCCAGCGCGCCTTCGCGCAGGGCCAGCCAGTCCGCCAGGCTCTGGCCGCGGGCGTGCAGCAGGCGTTCCTGGGGATCGATGCAATACAACGGGTGGGCAGCAAGGCGTGAAGCCGGCACCTTGGCCAGCGCCTGTTCCAGAGTCGCCTCCGGCAAGCGACGCCCCGGTCCCAGGCGTTCGGCGAGAAACCCCGCGCCCTGGGCCGGCAATTCGACCACCGTGGATGCATCCCCCCAGCCGTTCCAGCGTCGCATACGTGTGTCCTTGTGCTGTTCTTATAGGTCTTGCTTCAGGCTCCCTATACTAGTGCGCGGCTGAACGCTGTCACGGTCGCATCGCGCCAGAGGATGTAGCCGATTGAGTCAGACACAGGTGACATCCGGCGCCAGTTACCGAAGAATCCGCACCCTCCCCATCACAGGCTCGCGTCCATGCCGACAACCCTGAAAACCTGCGCACCGCTATTCTGGTCCATCGACCTGGGCATCGACTACGGCGCGCCGACCTTGCACCTGCACGACTTGCTGCCCGTGGTGGGAGAGGAACACTCGGCCTTCTTCCAGAACCGGGACGGCATCCTGATCGGCGAAACCCTGCAACTGATCTGGTGCCCGCCGGTTGCCGACCTCAATGGCTGGAACGAGCAGCCTTCGGAAATTGCCCTGAGCCAGCTGCTGCGGGTGCGGATCACCGGCCCGGCGCCCGAGCCGCCGACACCACGCAATGCCATCCACCATGGCCGACCGAGGTACCGCTTCCTGGTCCTGTCCTGCCAGCCACTGCCGGCGGCCCTGCGCGCCCAACCGCTAGCACAGGACGCCTGGCACATGCCGCTGATCGAGAATGGACAGGGCAGTTGCCTGACCTGGGAGGCCATCGACAACTGCAGTCGCGCCGAGGTCCAGGGGCTGATCTACCTCAGCGCCTACCGCCGCGACGAAACCTATATGGAAATGTTCATCGAGGACCTGGGCGGACAACTGTTCGGGCTGCTTTCGGTGCACCTGGGCCCGGGGGGCGACGACTATGATTTTGGCCGGCGCCTCCTGCAAGGCGCGGAGTTGCGGGCCATCCGCCGCGCGCTGGCCATGGCCCGGCCCCTGAAGGATTCACAGCCCGACTACCTGGTCCCCTGAACCCCGGGGCGGATAAAAGCGCCCAGAAAAAGACTAAGCAGCTGTTTTCAAACTCATTTTTTTGCATTGGGGGGCTTCACAGCCCGTCTATAAGTTGGTAAATTTGCGCCCGTTCTTGCAGCGGACCTCCCCGGACCGGCAATCAAGGCAAGTAACGTCGCAACAGCTACAGGGGCGTCGCCAAGCGGTAAGGCAGCAGGTTTTGATCCTGCCATGCGTTGGTTCGAATCCAGCCGCCCCTGCCATTTTCTTTCTGTCTATCCCATCAAGTGTTCTGCCAACAGCTCCAGCAAGGCGTTGACCTTGGGCAGTGCCTGACGATTCTTCATCCATAGCAGATGGATTGCCTGTCCCTGGGTTGCACAGTGCGGCAGCACCTGCACCAGGCTGCCCTCATCCAGCTGACGCTTGACCAGCCACGACGGCAATTGGGCAATCCCGTAGCCCGCCATCACCGTCATCAGCAACCCCTGCCCATCCCCCACCACGCAAGCGGCCGGCATCACCCGACGCTCGATCTCCCCTGGCCGGCTGCCGGGAAAAGTCCAGGGGTTGACCCGTCCATCCACCCAGCCGTAGGCGATGCAGCGGTGGCGCAGCAGATCGGCATCGGTCAAGGGCGTGCCCTGATGCTCCAGGTACGCCGGCGAGGCACAGAACAGGTGCCGCTCGTGGCCCAACTGACGATGCCCCAGGGCGACGGGCCACTGCGCGGGTCCGCCGAGTCGCACGGCAATATCGACACCGGCCTCCAGGGGATCGGCAAAGGCATCGGCAAAGGTCACGTGGGGTTGCAGCAAGGGGTGTTCCCGGGCAAAGCGCAAGATCAGCTCCAGCACTTGAGTGCGACCAAAGGCCCCCGGCAGATCGACGCGCACCTTGCCCCTCAGTTCGGTGTTTTCCGCCTGCAACGCCCACTCGGCCTCTTGCAGATCGGCCAGTACCCCAGTGCAGGTGCGATAGAAGGCCTGCCCCGCATCGGTCAGCGCCAGACTGCGAGTGGTGCGCTGCAACAGCCGGGCCTGCAGGCGGCCTTCCAGGCGGGCGATGGCCTTGCTGACAGCGGACGGCGTCAGGTTCAGGCGCTCGGCGGCGACCTTGAAGCTGCCGGAGTCGGCGACACAGACAAAAACATCGATGCCCTTCAGGCGTTCGGAAGCAAACATGCAACGTCCTTATTCATGAATCAGTTTCCATTCACTAAAGAAAAATCATCATAAAACAGAAGCCAATTCCTCAGTAAGCTCAATCCCCCCGACTCAACCTGCACCACTTGAAGAGGCATGGATGCTGTACACCCTGAAAAACTACCCGGGCACCATCAAGCTGTTGCTGTCGGGTTCGCTGATCCTGACCCTGGCGCGGGCGATCACCCTGCCCTATCTGGTGATCTACCTGTCCGCCAGCTACGGCCTGAGCGTCGCCGACATCGGCCTGGTGATCGGCAGCAGCCTGATCGTCGGCTCGCTGCTGAGCCTCTACGGCGGTTACCTGGTGGATCGGATCGCCACCTACCGGCTGATCCTGGCCTGCGTCGCGGTCTTCACCCTGGGCTTTGTCGGCGCCTTTGCCGCCCCCGGCCTGTGGCTGCTCTACCTGTGCCTGGTATCGATCAACCTCGCCTACGCAGTGTTCGATATCGCGGTCAAAGCCGGTTTTGCCCAACAGTTACCGGTGACCGAGCGCAGTGAAGTGTTCTCGATCAAGTACACCCTGACCAACATCGGTTATGCGGTCGGCCCGTTGCTCGGCGCCTGGCTGGCCCAGCAAGGCATGAGCCTGCCCTTTGTCGCGTCGAGCGCCCTGGCGGCGGGATTCTTTGCCCTGTACCTGACACAGGGCGACAGGCAGCTCCAGTCCGGCGCCAGCCCCCATCAGCCCCTGTCCTTTCTCGCGCTGGGCCGCCAGCTGCTGCGGGATTACCGCCTGATCTGCTTCACCCTGGGCGGCTTGCTCAGCGCGGTGGTCTTTGGCCAGTTCTCGGCTTATCTGTCCCAGTACCTGGTGGTCACCGAGTCCGCGCAAGTCGCCTACACCACCATCAGCACCCTGGTGGCGACCAATGCGTTGCTGGTCATTGCCCTGCAGTACGCCATTGGCCGCAGGATCACTCCCAACCACCTGAAGCAGTGGCTGGCGGCAGGCCTGAGCCTGTTCCTGGTGGGGGTCGCCGGGTTCGCCCTGTCCACCAGCCTGCCGCTGTGGGTGCTGTCGATGGTGGTGTTCACCCTGGGGGAAATCATCGTGTTTCCTGCCGAATACATGTTCATCGACCTGATCGCCCCCGAGCATCTGCGAGGCCTGTACTACGGCGCGCAAAACCTCTCCAACCTCGGCGGGGCCCTGGGCCCGATACTCTGCGGCATGGTCCTGGCAAGCCAGCCGGCGCACTGGATCTTCTACATGCTGGGGGCATTCATTGTCCTGGGCGGACTGTTCTACTGGCTGGGCGCGGCCAATCTGCAACGGCCCTCGGAGAACGAAACCCAGGCAGACGTCATGCCCTGAGGGCCCCGCCCGGCCAACCGGGCCCTCACCTGCCATTCACAGCGCCCCTGAAGGTTCGTTCCCCTTTGTACCCTCCCCTACAAAGAGCAACGCACCATGAAAAATACCGATCTCAGCCACCTGATCCTCAGCGACCACGCGCGCATCGAAGCCGCCATCAGCACCGGCGCGGCCTGGGAAGTGTGGTTTCAGGTGGAGTTCCTGATCCTGCTGCGCTCGGTCCATGTGGCCGCCGCCCGCGAGGTGCCCTATCCGGCGCCCAACCAGGCCTTGCGCCTGGACGTGCTGGCGCAACATAACGTGGAGAACTACGCGATCGAACTCAAAGTCGAAAGCGCCACCAATGCCGGCAACAAACTCTTGGCCGAAACCCAGAAAGACATCGACAAGCTGACCCAGTACACCGACCCGGTGGCTGCGCGCTGGGCCGTCGCCCTGGGCTACAGCGACGTGGCCAAACGCGGGCTGCGGGATTTTGCCAACACCCACAAGGGACGGGTGATCTATCAGGAGTCCGGGGCCCTGGGCTGCATGATCGCCACGGTTTGAACAGGCCCGCCAAGGCAAGGCCATGCCCGACGCCTTCCCGATCTGGTCGCCAGCATTGGCCCCCGGTCTTGAGCAACAGGTGTCCACGCCGGAGACGGTCATCGACTAGCGACCGGCGTTGAGGCGGGACCGGGGCAACCCGCCGACTTGAATCAGCGGACGGCAGTATCTTTTCGCCAAAACGTTCAGATAAGTCCGATGACGGTGGCCGCCCGCTCCTTGTTAAGTTGTCCGCTGTTTTTCAGCTGTCCGCCGCTGATCGACAATCTTCTCGTTGATCAGCGGCGCTTCGGCCAATGGAATCAGCCGCAACACGTCAAGGAGCGACCCATGTTCAGCCCGGCCGACCAGACCCACTTCAGCCTGGACATCCAAGGCATCCAGCACGACTTCCAGGTGCTCTCGTTCCAGGGCACCGAGGCCATCAGCCAGCCGTTTCGCTTCGATCTGCAACTGGTCAGCGAACGCCCCTGGATCGACATTGAAGCCCTGCTGCACCAACCGGCCTTTCTCGCCTTCGATCCCCAGGGCCATGGCATCCATGGGCTGATCCAGCGCATCGCCCAGGGCGACGCCGGCCAGCGCCTGAGCCGCTACAGCCTGTCGCTGCTGCCGCACCTGGATTACCTGCGCCACCGCAGCAACCAGCGGATCTTCCAGCAGCTTTCGGCGCCGCAGATCATCGCCCTGATCCTCGAAGAGCACGGCATCCTCGGCAATGCCTACCAATTCCAGATTCAACACCCTTGCCCCGAGCGCAACTACTGCGTGCAGTACGACGAGAGCGACCTGCACTTCATCCAGCGCCTGTGCGAAGAGGAAGGCCTGCACTATCACTTCCAGCACAGCCGCGAGGCGCATTTGCTGGTGTTCAGCGATAACCAGAGCGTGTTCCGCACGCTCGGCCGGCCCACCGCCTACGTGCAGGGCAGCGGGCTGGTGGCCGATGAGCCGGTGATCAAGGGCTTCAACGTGCGCCTGGAAACCCGCACCAGCCGCATCACCCGGCGCGACTACGACTTCGAAAAGCCGCGCCTGCAAATGGAGGCTGCCTACAAGCCCGACGCCAAGACCCAGGAACCGGACCTGGAGGACTACGACTACCCCGGGCGCTTCACCGATCGCCAGCGTGGCAAGTTCCTCAGCCAGCGCGCCCTGGAACGCCATCGCGCCGACTACCTGCAAGCCGAAGGCTGGGGCGATGAGCCGCGACTGGTCAGCGGGCATTTTCTTGAGCTGACTGATCACCCGCGTGGCGAGTGGAACGACCTGTGGCTGCTGACCCGGGTGACTCACGAAGGCAAGCAGCCCCAGGTGCTGGAGGAATCGATCAGCAGCGACACCGAGGTTACAGACGGCTTCCAGCAGGGTTACCGCAACCGCTTCCTCGCCACCCCCTGGGAGGTATTCTTTCGCCCGCCGCTGGACCACCCCAAACCCCGGGTCCTGGGCAGTCAGACCGCAGTGGTCACCGGCCCGGCAGGAGAGGAAATCCACACCGATCCATACGGCCGGGTCAAGGTGCAGTTCCACTGGGACCGCGAAGGCCAGGGCAACGACCACACCAGTTGCTGGCTGCGGGTCGCCTCCAGCTGGGCCGGCGACCGCTACGGCGCCCTCGTCATCCCGCGCGTCGGCATGGAAGTGCTGGTGGAGTTTCTCGAAGGCGACCCCGACCAGCCGCTGATCAGCGGTTGCCTGTACCACCAGGAACACCCGACGCCTTACGCACTGCCGGTCAACAAGACCCGCAGCACCTTCAAGACCCTGAGTTCGCCGGGCGGCGGCGGTTTCAATGAAGTGCGCGTCGAAGACAGAAAAGGCGCCGAACAGATCTTCGTCCACGCCCAGCGCGACTGGGATGAAAACATCCAGCACGACCAGAAAATTCGCGTCGGCCACGAGCGTCACGACACGGTTGAAGGCAGCAGCTACAGCGAACTCAAGGCCGAGGAACACCGCACCATCCACGGCGAACGCAAAACCGAAATCCGCGCCGACGACCACCTGAACGTGGCGCACGACCAGCACATCAAGCTGGGCACCGCACAACTGCTCCAGGCCGGACGTGAGATTCATCTGCAAGCGGGCCAGAAGCTGGTGATCGAAGCGGCCAGTGAACTGACGGTGCAAGCCGGGGGCAGCTTTATCAAGCTCGACGCCAGCGGCGTCAGCGTGAGTGGGGCGTTACTCAAGGTGAATGCGGGGGGCGCTGCGGGGCAAGGCAGCGGCGCCACCTGCCTACTGCCGGTCGTCCCTCTGCCCGCCACCACCGCCAAGGCCGGCACCTTGCTGGAGCCTGCACCGTCGCAGCCGGCCCCCGAGGTGATCCATCGTCTCAGCGCGGTGATCAGCCCCCTTCCGGGCGTGCCGGGATACGAGGACGAACCCTATCAGCTGTTCGCCGATGGCGCGCTGATTCAGCAAGGCCTGACCGGTGCCGATGGCGTGATTCGCTTCGAGCATGTGCCCGGTACTCAGGCCTATGCGGTTGAACTGATCAACGGGCACCGTTTCGAGATCGAGCCCAAAGACCAGAGCGACGAACCCGAGTCCCCGCACCAGCAACTGGCCCGCCGTGGCTATCGCGACTATCAAGGGCAAATGGATCAGCTTGAAGCCCTGAACACCAAGGACGACTATCGAATGGCCGCGCTGAACCCGGTCATCCCACCCAAAAACCAGTAAGTGCGGGGAATCGGGCAATGCCTGTCGACTACAGCAAGGAAGTGCTTCAGCTCAAACCCAAGGAAGACAAATTCATGTGCTTGAGCATGGAATGGTTCGCGAAAAAAGCGCTGTTCCCGCCGCGAGCGGGGATCAAGATCACGCCGCTGATCAACGGCGAAACCGCCTTCGGCGCCGTGCATCACGCGATTGAGCGAGCCAACCGCAGCGTGGAAATCATCAGTTGGGGCTTCGACCCGGCGATGCGTTTCAAACCCGATGGCGATCGCATCGGTGAACTGCTGGATGTACGAGGCCGGCATGGGGTCAAGGTGCGGGTGCTGATCTGGAAAAATGCCCTGGCCAACTTCCTGGAAAACACCATCCCCGGCGATGGCCTGGCCGGCTCGGGCGGCACGGCAATCGGCTCGGGCATGACCCGGGGTAGTGCCGCCTCCAACCGCACCCTGGAAGACCGGCAGCGACTGGAATATCGCCGCACCGTGCATCAACACGAATTGAACAAACTGCGAGCCGGTGAGCTACCGGCCTATGGCGCCAGCGGTTACCGCTATGAGCAGCGCGAGCAGGAGCTGCTGGCGATACTGCGTGACGTCGAGGCGCAGCTCAATGCCCAGGGCGCCTACAGGACACTGGACGGCTCGGGCGCCCCCGGCTACTCCCCCGATGATCAGCAGTACACCCGGGAATGGTTCCGCCGAATTCACGGTGGACGCATGCAGAACGTCGAGTTTCGTACCCGGGACTTTTCCCTTGAAATCCCCTTGAACGCCGCCATTCGTGGACCGCAAATGGCCACGGAAAAAGGCCGACTGGCCACCCTCTACCGACTGATCCAGGCTGAGGCCCCCGACAGCAATTTCGCCCATATGCTGGCCCTCAGCCTATTCGCCAGCCATCACCAGAAAATGGTCCTGGTGGACTACGAAGACAGCGCCAACGCAGTGGGTTTCGTCATGGGCCACAACATGCACCGCAACTACTGGGACACCAGCGCCCACCTCTATCACGACAAGGCCGCTCGACGCAGCCCGGGCTTCGGGCCCTGGCAAGACCTGTCGCTCAAGGTCCAGGGCCCCGCCCTACACGACCTCAACCACAACTTCAGCAGCGCCTGGGACCGGGAAACCTTCTGGATCAAGCAATGGTTCAGCGATGGCCTGCGCCAACAGCGCCAGGCCATCAAGCCCGACCACTTCAAAGCGGCCGGTACGAGCATGGCGCAAATCTGTCGCACGCAACCCCAGGAAAACGCCGAGACCTCGATCCTCGAACTGCACCACAAGGCCCTGGGCAACGCCCGCAACTACGTCTACATGGAGAACCAGTACTTTCGCTACCCGGCCTTTGCCAAACAGCTGCGCGAGTTGGCCGCCGCCTACCTCGCGGCAGGCCGCGACCAGGACCTGTACCTGTTCGTGGTCACCAACAACCCCAACTCCGGCCTGTATTCCAGCACCACCTATGCCGCCTTGCAGGAACTGGGGCAGGAACAACTCATGCCCCAGGCCCAGCGCAGCCTGGCTGAAGAGATGCTGCGCAAGCGCAGCCAACTGGCCTACCTGCAAAGCCACCCGCACAACGATCCCTATCTACAACGCGCACAGCTCAACCGAGCCGAAGTGCTCCAGCGCGAGATCGCCGAACTCGAGCGCCAGGGCGTCACCCCCGATATAGAAGCGCGACTGGGCGGCCTCAAGCCCGAGGACATCGCCGAACTCGGCAAACCCAAAGCCGACGACGGCGAAGACACCAAACCCTACGCCCTCAAGGACCTGCCCGGACTCAAAGTGGTGATCGCTACACTCACCGCCTGCAGCCCCGAACCCGGCAGCACCTTGGCCGAAGGCGAACAGGCGTACTTCCGGGACATCTACGTGCACTCGAAGCTGCTGGTGGTGGACGACGTGTTCAGCCTGCTCAGCTCCGCCAATATCAATACCCGCAGTATGCACACCGACTCTGAACTGGGACTGGCCGCGCCGGATGCGGAGTTGGCGAAGACTTGGCGGGAGGAGTTGTGGAAGTTGCATGTGGGTAGATCGTTTAGTGGTGGTAATGGACGGTGTGACTCGGCGAGAAATTTTAAAGAATGGAATCATGTCATGGATAAAAACTGGGAAAGTAAAAACAAAAATGAACCTTTGATGGCTCATCTAACACGTTTTTGGGATGTGGAGACACCTTATGCCAAAGCAGTTGATTAAAGTCATAGGCTTTTGCGCCTGTATTGTCTTACTTCTATTGAACGGAGCAGTTGCCGTGGCATACCCAATTTTTACCTGCGCCTATGAACTAGATAACAACCCGCCACTGGACCCACAGGCTGAGTCTTGGTTTCAACAAGCGCGCATTCTAGAAAAAACACACGGGGTTAAGGATTGGAAAAAAATAGTGAGGCTTTATGAGCAAGCCATTGCCAAGGATCATTGGAAAGCCATGCACAACTTGGCCGGC
Organism: Pseudomonas sp. Os17; assembly: GCF_001547895.1. Taxonomy (NCBI): domain Bacteria; kingdom Pseudomonadati; phylum Pseudomonadota; class Gammaproteobacteria; order Pseudomonadales; family Pseudomonadaceae; genus Pseudomonas; species Pseudomonas sp. Os17. Next base: position 3,723,675 of record NZ_AP014627.1, read on the forward strand.
CTTTATCGTACGGGTTGGCCCGGAAGGCCTGGCGTTGAACAAGACACCGGCAAGATGCTCGATCTCTATGAGCGCATGGTGAAGCTTAAAGTACCACTGGGTTACTACAATTGGTCCGTTATTACTGAACGTGGGAAAGGAGTCCTAAAATCTGAGCGGATGGCTGCCTCATATCTTTTTCAAGCGGCACAATTAGGCAGCCCCTTAGCACAAGCTCAAATAGGTCAATATTTTGCTTATGCGCTGCCGAGACACAAACAAGATGATGACATGGCGGAACGTTACTATCGGTGCGCAGGTGCTCAGGAAGACCCTGAAGCGATTCTAAAGACAGCTAGCTTTTATCAGATCGCCAAAAAAAACAAACCTCGTGCCCTGTTCTACTATCAGCGAGCAGCATCTTTAGGAAGCTCTATCGCCCTCGATAATTTACAGGGAGCATTCGAACCAACCCCTAGACCAATCCATAACTTTGGATATAAGCCAGACGAAAACCTCTATGAGCTTTACTCAAGCTTATCCAAGGAACTTGATGAGAATCCAAACCTACGCTTCCCCAACCTCATGAAAGACCACCCTCTCCCCCCACACCCCACCCAAGGCTTCGACGCCGAACACCCGGACCGCAGGCCGGAACTATAAGCAAACCGTCATGAACGCCGCCCCCCGCTCTTCCCTCTCCGCCAACCATCACCACACCCCCTTCCCATCAGCCCAAAAAAAGGGGGCGATCAACGATCGCCCCCCAAGCGTGCTACCACGAGAGATTCCTACAGTGTCAGTTGCCCACGCTCCTCATCGGTCAGGCGCGCCCGGGCCTGGTCGCTCAAGGGGCCGGCGCCCAGGACCTGCACCGGGCTGTCGGGGTTGTAGCCCGGGGCGCGGCTGGCTTCTTCGCGCTGGCGTTGCACCGGCTCGGAGCCAAAGCCCAGCACTTCCACGGTGACGATCGACGCCCGGCCCTGCTTGGCCGCCGCCTGCTGGTTGCGGGCGGCATCTTCCGCGGCCTGGGACGCGGCGGAGCCGGCGGCGCTGGCCGAGGTCATGGCGCCGGTGTTGACGGTGGCGCTCACCGGCACTCCGGAGGACTTGCCCTGGGTCTGGATGTTCGCCGCGTTGACCACCCGCAGCGCGGCAATGTTGACGTTGCCCGACACGCGAATCCCCGCCTCGCCGGCGTCGATGGTGCCCAGGGGCGCGATCAGGTCGATGTCGCCGGCCGGCACCTCGGGAATCGGGTTGAGGGTAGCGATCCCCGCCCCGGTGCTGGGCACCGACGGCGACAGGCCGACATTGCCCCAGTTGTCATAGACCCGTTTGGGCGGGGTGTAGACCACGGTGGTCTTGGAACCCCGGCCGGCGTTGATGTCGCCGGCCGCCGACCAGCCCATGATCGAGCCGCCGAAGGTGGTCATGATCCGGCTCTGGCCCAGGAGGATGCTGCCCAGGGAGTACAGCTGGATGTCCCCCGCGCCCTGGGTGATGACCCCCGCCGACGCCGGTGGCGCGGTGCCTTCGATGCCGAAGGTCTGGTTGCCGCCCGGGGTCAGCATCTGGATATTGCCGCCAAAGTTGGTGTGCACCCCGGCACCGCCGAACAGGGTGATGTCGCCCTTGTAGGTGATGGGGTTGCCGGCCACGTCGCTGCTCGGGAACAGCGCGGCAATCGCCGCCCGGCCCCGGGCGTAGCTGCCCTGGCGCACACCGCCTTCCTGGTTGTACTCGCGGCCGGCGGCCTTGAGCTCGGCGAAATACACCTCGCGGGCGAACACCCGCTGCTGCTCGGCCGGCAGCGCCGCGTAATAGGCCCGGGCCTGGGCGCTGTCGCCGACGAAACCGAAGCGCGCGCCCAGCCAGCCCAACAGTTCGCTGTCATAGGTCTTGGCCACCTTGCCAGCCGACAGGCTCTCGCCGGGCTGGGCCAGATTGGCCGGCTCCAGGTAGGCCGCGACGAAACGGCGGAAGTCCGGGCCGTTGGCGCCGAACCCGGCCTGCATCACGATGCTCGCCCCGGGTCGGCTGTCCCCCGGTGCCACGGCGCCGAGGCTGGTGACGCTGACCTTGTCCTCCATCAGGATGTTGCGCCCCGCCGTCAGCTCCAGGGTGCCGGGGCCGGCGACGTTGAAGCTGCTGTAGAGGATGTCGCGGCCGGCACTGACCACCGAGATATCGTTGGGGTTGTCGTGCACGAACAGGTTGCCGGCAAAGCTGTAGCCGCCGAACTCCTTCTCGCCGCCCGTGGCACCGCCCAGTGGCGTGCCGCTGCTGACGATATCGCGCCCGGCCATCATCCACACCGGGCCTGCGCCGGCATGGTAGGTCTGCCCGTTACGCGGATCTTCCATGGTGGTGATGGTCAGTCTGCGCCCGCTGTTGACCCCCAGCAGGTCTCCGCTCAATGCATAGAAGCGCGCCGGCTCCTGGGGGTTGCGCCACTGCAGGCTGGCGCTGTCGGGGCCAAAGGCGAACAACGGGGCAACGCCGATCTTGACCCGGCTGCCGTCGCTGGACAGGTTGCCACTGCCCAAGACCTCGACGCCGTTGAGGAAGCCGACGAATGCCGGTTTCCAGATCGTCGCCAGGCTGTCCGGCGCCGCGCTGGAGCGGCTGATGCTGAGGTCGCCACCGTAGATCGAATTGCCCGCCAACAGTTGCAACTGCCCCAGGTTCGAAGGCGCCAGCACCAGAGCCCTGAGAGGCCCCAGGTTGCCCGCGTCCATGACCGAGGCCCGGCCGTAATACAGGCTGCCGCTGGCGGCGACAGCGCGCAATGTCGCGGGATAGACCGCCGCCATATCGGTTTCCGTGGTCTGGGTCAGCGGCGTGAGGTTGCCCCCGGCGGAGAACAGGTCCACCGCCGTGCGTTCGCTCCACAGGCTGAACCAGCTTTGCCCGATGCCGTTGACCGCCCCGCTCTTGAAGGCTTGGGCATTCATCTGCGGAGCACGCCCCGGGTCGGCCACATCCTGTAGCACCAGGTCGCCGCGGGTGGCCAGGCTGAAAGTGGCGTCTCCCGGCAACAGGCTCAAGCCCCCGGTGGCGATGGCCGAGGTGGCGCGAAGTGGCTCGTAGGCGCGGACCTCGCTCGGGCTCTGATCCACCCGCTGGTTGCCATAACGCAGGGTCAGGGCGCCCAGGGCGCCGCCGCTCAGTTGGGCATGGCCGCGCACATCCACCAGGGCGCCATTGAGATGGCCCTGGGTGATCTGGCTGCCCGGATTGAGCACCCCACCGACCCGCAGGTTGAGATCACCACCCCCGGTCAGTTGCAGGCTGCCATCGGCCGCCACCCGCCCGGTGCTGCCTACCGCCAGCACCAGCCCCTGGCTGCGGGGGCTGATGTTTTGCGCCATGGAGTCCGCCGCCAGCGGCCGGAGAATCCCGCCGTCGCCCCCGACCTCGACATTCAGGTTGCCGCCGCCCAGGGTGCCGAACCCGGTGAACCCCAACAGCTGGTCGGCGGCGCCCTGGTTCATGTTGGGGGCGTAGGAGCCGAAGTTGATCCACCAGGCGGTGGCTTGCGCCTGGCTGCCGCTCACGCCGTTGCCCTGGCGCCACAACCAGTTGCCGACGTTGGCCGAATCCTGCCCCAGGTCGCTGTTGACCGGGCGCTGCTGGTTGCTCGTCGCCAGGCTGGTGATGTTGCCGGTCAGGTTGCCCCCCACCTTCAGCAACAGGTTGCCGCCACCGTCCGGGTACCAGGCACGGTACAGGCTGTCGGGACCGCCATTGACCAGCTTCTCGTTGCCTCCGGCGATGTTGCCCAGCACCTTGTCGTTGCTGCCCAGGGCCCGTGGGCGGTTGTAAGGGTCGTTGGCCGCGGTGCCGGTGGAAGAACTGCCCGCGGTGTAGACACCAAACAGCGACTCCATGCTCAGGTTGCCCGCGGCCAGCAGGTCGAGGTCCGCCGCCCCGGTACGGATCACGCTGAAGCGGGTGCTGCCCCCCGCCAACAGGGTGTACTCATCGCCCCCCGAGGCGCAGTACCCCAGGTAGTCCTCGCAGATGCCGGGATAGGCTTCGTCGAAATCGATCGGCTGGCCCACCCGGCTGTCGTCGCCGAACCATCCCAGGGAGCCCTCCTCGGTCCAGACCAGGGTGCCCTGGCCGAACATCCCGTAGTGGCTGTCGGCCAGACGCAGGTGACCGCTCAAGGGCTTGGGCTGCAGCAGGCGGCTGTCGGCGGCCTCGGTGTCGGCCCCCGCCACCAGGCGTATCGACCAGGACTGGGCACCTTCTGCGAGCATCGGCGCCACCGCCCAGTTCTTGCCTTGGCGGCCGGAGTCCTGGGCCCGCAGTTGTACCGAGGTCGCGCCCCCCGGCAACTTGACGTCGGTGCCCGCGGGCAACAGCGCGCCACGCAGCAGCGGCTTGTTGCCACTGAGGGTGACCATCTCCCTGCTGCCCAGGCGCCCGGGCAGTGGCACGCCCTTGGGCCAGGTCAGAGACGCGACGCTGGCGTCGCTGCCCAGCAGGTAACCGGCATCCAGGGTGCTGCCGGCAGCCAGGGTCTGGCCCTGGCTCAAGAGCGTGCCCGCGGCGAACAGCACATTGCCCGAAGCGTCGCGCACCGCTGCCGCCAGCACGGTCCCCGCCGGCAACACCAATGGCTGATTGAGGGTCGCCGCCACCGGCAGGCGGGTGCCCGCCGGCAGGGTCTGGGCCTTGATCGGCAGATCGAAATTGAGGATCGAGCCGGCCGGGAAGCGGCTGCCATCGGCCAGGGTCACGCCGGTGCCCGGCACCACCTGGACGCCGCCGGTGTAGTCGATACCGGCCAACAGCACCCAACCGTTGTCATCGTCGGTCGGCGGCGGTGGCGCAAAGCCGTCGTTGATGCTGCCGTAGATATTCAGGTCGCCGCCGGCGCGCAGGGTCAGGCTGCCCACCTCGCCCGAACCGTAGACATTGTCGTCCTTGCGGGTATGGGGATTGAGACTGGCGTAGCGATAACCGGACAGATCGAGATCGCCCTGCACCACCAGATCGCCATCCGCGGTTTTGCTGACGATTTCCACCCCGGGCCGCAGGTGCAAGGCATCGGCGTAGGTCGCGTTGTTCAGGCCGGCGAGCTTGTTCTGCAGCAGGTCGCTGTTCTGCAGCGCGGCGTTGATGAACGCCGTGCTCAAGTCATGTTTCTTTGTCAGATAGTCCTGGGTGATTTCCTGGTAGGGACGACCGCTGACGGCGTCGTTCTTCTGCGGCGCATCGTCATAACTGACCATGCCGTTGACCGCGATCGAACGCGCGCCCCGGATATCCAGCCGGCCACGGGCGTCGATGTCGATGTCGTTGCTGCTGCCGTCCGGCTTGAACAGCCGCGGCGCATTCAGCTCCAGGGTGCCGCGGCTGCGGCCGTCGTTCTGCCCCGCGGCGCTGCCCACGGCCACGTCGGTGCCATGGCGCAGGTCGATGCGCGCGCCATCGGCCAGGGTCAGCCGGCCCAGGCCGGAGCCGAGCACCACCGTGGCACGGTTGGGCGAGTCGATGATCTTGCCGTAGCTGTCCACCCGCAGCCGGCTGCCGTGGGCATCGAGCACCGCGCCGGCCTCCAGGGTCAGGCCGTTGCCTGCCGCCAGGTTGATGCTCCCGACCCGCTCGCCGCTGGCGTCGATCAGGCCATTGACCCGCAGGCTGCCGTGGTCCACCGAGACATTGACGCTGTTGGCCTTGACCCCGTTGCCGATGCTCAGGTCGCCCTGCTTGAGCTGAAAGCTGCGCGCACCAAAGACCTGGCCCTGGTTCAGGCGCTGGTTGAGCGCGGCGAACTGCTCGTCCAGGGTGCCGCTGCCGCCCAGGCGCTGCGCCTGGATTTCCACCGCGCCCCCCAGGTACGGCACCTGGGTGCCGCCGGCATCGTAAGAGCCGCTGCTGGCGCCGAGGAGCTTGCCGGCCAGGTCCACCTGCCCGGCAGCACTGTCCAGCGCCACCGCCCGCAACTTGCCGGCCTGGTTGTTGCTGGCCGAGAGATCGATGGTCGCGCCGGCGGCCTGCAGTACATTGCCGGCGCGGCTTTCCAGCAGCACTTCGCCACCGGCGCCGTAGCGGGTCAGGTCGTTGAAGGCAATAGCCCGGCCCGCCACGTCGATCAGCGAGCCGTCGGTCAGGCTGACATCCCCCCGAGCCCCCAGGGTCACCTTGCCGCTGGGCAGCACCACGGCGCTGGCCAGACGGATGCTGTCGCCCTGCAGGGACAGTTCCGCGCCCTGGCCATTGGCGGTGCCACGGGGCCCGGCCGAGGCGCTGATATCGATGGCGCCGCCGGCGGTGATGCGGTTCACCGAGCCGGCCTCACCGGTCATCAACGGGGTGAGGATGTTCAGGTTGCCGCCGCTGTAGGCAAAGCCCTTGACCGGGTCGTAGGCGCCCTGGCTCTGGTAGACCGCGAGGCTGCCCTTGTGGTTGGCGGTGATGCGCTGGCTGGCGTTCAGGTCGACGTTGGCAAAACCCAGGGCCAGGCGGTCGAAGGTTTGGGTCGAGCTGGGCTGGGCAAAGGCGCCATAGCCGAACTCGATGCGCTCGGCGTTGACCTCCAGGCGCCCGCTGCCGGTTCCGGCGCCCCCGGCCACCACCGCCCCGGCGGGCGTCTGCCCCCCCTGCCAGATCAGGTTGGCGGTGTGGATGCGCGCCACGTCGCTGGCCTCCCCGGCACCATAGATCGCCGGGGTGGAGAGCATCAGGTTGCTCAGCAGCGACTTGCCGGTCAGCGGGTCATAGGTGTCCAGGGTGGTGCTGCCATAGAAGTTGAACGCGTCGCGGGCCGAGAGCTGCAAGGTTTCCAGGGCCGGCGCGCCGAACCGGGTGTCGCCGTGCAGCAGGCGGTCGAGCACTTGCTGGGTCAGGGTCATGCCGCTGGGCAGCCGGCCGCCGGCCGCCGCGGCCGCCAAGGCTTCGGGGCTGCCGACATTGATCGTGTTCAAGCCCAGGTTCAGATGCCGGGTGCCGTAGCTCAGCTGGTCACCCAACTCGAAGTTCCTGTCGCTCAAGGCAACGATGCTGCCTTCGGAGTACAAGGCGGTCTGCCCGCTGCAAGGCGGGCTGGCGCAGCTGCCCAGCTTGATGCCGCCGCTGGTGCCTGAGGCCTTGCCCTTGTTGATCACATTCAGCAGGCCGTTGGACACCGCCAGCACGTTGGCCATCTGGTAGGTGAAACCGTCACGCGCGTCGTAGCTGGCCTTGCCCCGGCCGATGCTGTTGATCGAGGCGCCCTGCTCCACGACGATCGCCCCGGTATTGCTCACCAGGAACACTTCAGGGGCGGCCAGGGTCGCGCCCTCGCGCAGGGTGATCGAGCCCTTGGCGGCATTCAGGCCCTCGGCCAGGGTGATGAAGTTGCCGGGCTGGCCATACTTGATCAGGGTCATGCCGCCGAGCATCAGGCGCGCGGCGCCCAGGGCATTGAGGCTCTCGGCCTCCAGGGTCACGCCGGCAAAACCGCTGGTGGCCGACCTGCCGGCCGCAACCACCTCGATATCGCCGTTGCCCATGTTCAGCACCGCCACGGTGCCGCCGTAGCCCCCGGCAGCGGCATCGAAGCGGCCGATGCCCTGGAAGGAGAAGGCCTGCGCACCGGCCCCCGGTTGCAGGGCCAGCTTGAGGGTCTTGGCATCCACCGGCAACATCGGCCGCGGCACCCCGAGCTTGGCCGCATCGGCCAGGGCAAATTGGGCGTAGCCGGTTTCGTTGTATTGCGAATAGCGGCGCAAGGTGTCGGCCGAGGTCAGGATCAACTGGCTGGCGACGCTGTTGCTGATTCCGGTATGGGCGATCGACAAACGCCCGGCGGTGGACCAGGAGCCATTGCGCAACTGCTGCGTGGCGCCTTCGCTGCCCAGCCCGGCCAGGCCATTGATCTCGACCCGGAAGGCTCCCGGCATCAGTGCATAGGTGGACGGCATCAGGGTGTAGGTGCCCGCCGCCAGCCCGGGCACCCCGGCGCCGATGCTGATCTGCTGGCCGATCAGCGGGTCCACCGCGCCACCCTCCGGCGCCACGGGCGCATAGCCCGGCTGCACCCCGGGGACAATGGCGTAGATCGGGTTGCTGCCCAGGCCCGGGAGGACAAAGCTGCCGTTGGCGCCAATCTGCACCAGCGGGCTGTAGCGGGCATCGGTGGAGCCGCCGCGCCCGGAGACGAACCCGGCGCCCAGCAGCTCGCCGCCGCCAGACAGGTCCACGGTGGCGTCGGGCAGCACCTGCACCGACTTGCCACCGAGGATCACCCCGACGCTCAGGTCGCTGTTTTCATTCGCCAGGGAGCCCTGGCCGAGGAAGGTCACGGTCTTGCCGTTGTACTTGTAGATTTGCCCGTCGACCGTGCCGCCGTAGGGCAGCACCAGGCCCTTGCCGCTGACCGAGGTCAGGCTGCCGGGCAGCAGCTCGACCTTGCTCGAGCCCAGGTTGCCGATCTCGATCAGGCCCAGGGGCGCGCGCACCACCCCGCCCTGCTTGATGGTGGCGGCGCCCAGTTGCAGGCGCCCGAAAGCCGAATAGGGCACGGCGCTCTGGCCGTTGCCGGTGCGGCCGATGGTCAGGGTCCGCGCAGGGTCGAAGTTGATGCTGACGCCCGAGGCGTCATTGAGGTAGCCGGCCAGCACCCGGGCCCCGACCTCGGTGGCCGGGTACAGTTGCGCCGCCCGCAGGGTCATGTCGCCGTGGGTCAGCAACTGGGTGCTGATGCCCTTGGCGATGACGTCCGCGCCGGCACCGGCGAGGAAACGCAAATCGCCCTGGCTGGTCAGTTGCACGTCATCGAAGCCACGACGCTCGACACCGACCAGGCTGCTGTCCGCCTGGATCAGGTTGCCCTTGCTGCCGAACACCACGTTGCCGCGCACATCGATCAGTTGGGCGCTGGCATTGAACCGGGCCTGGGTGACCCGTTGCGACGGCGTGCCGGTGGAGACCGGGCGCAGGTACTGGTCCTTGGCCTCCGGCGGCGCGAGGATGCCTGCCAGCAGCAGGTACGGCGCCGACAGGTTGACCCGGGAGTTGGCCGCGGCGCCCTCGCTCAGGTTCAGCGCGCCGCTGTACAGGCGCAGGCTCTGGCCCATGTTCAGCGACACATCGCCGTCAAAGCTCAGCAGGCCGTTGCTCAGCAACGCCAGATTGTCGAAACCGCCGGCGCGGACCTGATCCACCCCGAGGCGCCCATGACCGTATTCCAGGCCCGCGGCCGCCGCCTCGGCACTGTCCGGCAACGTGCTGCCCTGGTGGACCTGGCTGAGCACCAGTTCCCGCGCCTTGAGCACCCGGTCGTTGACCGCGTTCTTGATGTAGTACGGGCTTTCCAGGGCCAGGGACAAGCTGCCCCCCGCCGCCCCGGCGCCGCCGGCCCGGGCGACGAAGCTGCCGTCCAGGTACAGGCCGTTGTTGGAGGCGAAGCTGATGCTGCCACCGTTGCTGGCCACCTGCACCCGGCCCTGGCCGGGAATGTCCAGGGCCGCCTGGGCGCCGGAAGCCTCAAGGCGCGCGCCCTCGCGCACCACCACGAACAGATCGCTGGCCTTGGCGATGCCGGTGGCCAGGTCGATCTCGCCGCCGATGGCGATCTTGCCGCCATCGCGCACCTGGCCGTATTGGCGCCCGCGGTTGTCCACCGCGCTCACCGCCCGCGCCGCGACATCGATCAGCGCCTGTTCGCCAACCCAGATCGACCGCCCATGACCGGCGGCATTGGCCGCTTCAGCGCTGGCCGGCGGCAGGCTCAGGCCACCGAGGCTGACGCTGCCGCCCCAGGCATTGAGGGTGCCGTTCATGGTCAGTTGGCCGACGCTGCGCAGGTTGATCGCCTGCCCCGGGTCGACGCTGATCACCGCGCCCTGCCCCACGTTCAACGCGGTGCTGGCCAGTTGGGCAGCCGTGGCGTACTGATTGCCGGCGCTCAGGGTCAGCCCGGCGCCACGGCGCTGGGTCAACACGCCCTTGAGCGGATCCTGCTGGTACAGCTCCGGCAGCCAGCGTTCCAGCACCGTGGCCGGGTCGCTGCCGGTGGCACTGCTGCCGGCCTGGGCCCCGACGCGGTAGACCGGCAGGTTGACCTCGACCTTGGCGCCGTCGGCCACGGTCAGGCCTTCGTTGCCGGTGATGTCGTAGGCGCCGAAGCCCTTGTTGAAGAAGCCTTCGGCCAGTTGCAGGGTGCCGGCTTGCGCGGCGACATCCTTGGCACCGATCAGCACCTTGTGCGCCTGCAAGGCCAGGGTGCCGCCGCCGTTGACCCCATAGCCGCGCAGCTCGCCGTTCAGGTCGAGCTTGCCGTCGGCGGCCAGGGTCACGTCGCCGCCCTTGCCGCCCGTGGCCTTGCCGTCGTAGCCGAGGCTGGCACCGGAGCTGGCGTCCACCAGGGTGCCGTTGCCCAGGTTGAGGTCGCCGCTGCTGCGCAACGACAGCTTGCCGCCGTTGATAAAGGCCAGGCCGCTGTTGTCCGCAGGGTCCAGGGCCAGGTTGCTCCAGCGCCCGGACACGTCGAGCTTGACCCCGGCGGCCACATCGACCCGGGCCTGGGCGCCGCCGCTGGGCGCGAGGATCACGTCGCCGACCACGAAGTTGCGGTTTACATCCACCTGCTTCAGCACGTTGCCGGCGTTGAGGCTGCCGCCATGGGCGGTCAGGTTGGCATTGAGCTGCACCTGGGGCCCGAACAGGGTGATGTCGCCACCGTCGGCCACCTTCAGCGCGCCGTTGACCTGGATCTGCTGCTTGGCGCCAACCTTGATCGCCCCCAGCTGGAAACCGTTGAGCTGATCGCTGTCGAGCACCAACTGGCCCTGGCGATTGGCCGGCAGGGCCGTGGCGAGATCCAGGCCGTCGGCGATCTTCTGCTGGTTGCCGGCGATCAGCACCTGATCGGTGCTGGCCCCCAGGGCATAGCCCAGGGTGCCGGTGGTCTTGTTGTAGATCGGCGTGTAGTTGCCAATGATCAGTTGCGCGCGCTGGGCCGCGGCCTTGTGCGACTGCTGGTAGCCGTCGAGCTTGACGTTGGGCGCCTGGGTCTGGCGGTCGCCCTTGAACACCTCACTGATCAACTGGCCTTCGAGCACCGCATTGCCGGTGCCGATCACCAGCTTGCCGGCGTCGCGGCCCACGGTATAACCGGCTTCGTAGCGGCGCTGCTGGGCGATCAGCGGGTTGTAGTAGTAATCGGTGCGGCCCCAGCGCGGGCTGCTGTCCACGTAACCCTTGTAGATACCGGTGTAGAGCAGGTCCCCCGGGGCCCGGGAGAGTTCGTACAGGCGCCCGTCCACGCCCTTGAGCCAGGTCTGCTGGATGTAACCGGCCTGCACGTCGACGGTGCCACCGGAGAGGTTCAACTGGGCGCCGGACTGGGTCACCACGTCCTTGCCGGTGAAGGTCAGGGTGCCGCCCTGGGCCATCCACTCGCCGATATTGTGGCCCTGGGTGCCCAGGTAGCCGCCCACTTCCAGCAGGCCACCGGCGGTGTACCAGCGGTCGGTGGCGTAGCCGTTGGTGCCGGCCGGGACGAACACCAGCTCGCGCAGATCGACCCAGACGTCGTTGTTGATCAACTGGCCGCTGTCGCGGTTGCCCGCCGAGTCGCGCTGCTCGTTGCCCTGGACGTTGATCTTGATGGTGTTGGACTCCATCGCCACCTTGACCCCGACCGCGCCGGCGACATCGATCACCGCGCCGTCGCGCACCAGGCTGCGCTGCCCGGCGCTGACCGCCACCTGGCCACCGGTGGCCAGGGTGATGGAGCCGTTCTGGAAGTCCACGGTGCCACCGCTGACGATCTCCACCCGCGACTGGTCGCTGCGGTCGGCGACGCTGCTGAGGTTGTTGAACTGGCCGGTGATCAGGTTGGTCGGGGTGCCGTCGAGGTTGATCTGGCCATTGTTGCGCTGGCTGTCCAGGGCGGTGCTGCCACTGCTGTCCAGCAGGATCGCGGTGGTGCTGCCCTGCCCCAGGGTCACGCTGCCGGTGCCGTCGCTGGCGGCATTGAGCAAGTGAATCGTGCCGCGGGTGTCCACCGAGGTGCTGGCCAGGGCCACGCCGTTCTGCTGCACCCGGTGCCCGGTGAGGGTGATGTCGCCGGTCGACGCCATGATCAGGCCGCTGTTGCTGACGTTGCCGGCGCTGCTGCCGGGCTTGAGCGCGGTGGCGACTTCATTGCCGCGGGTGGTCGAATGCTGGTTGCCACTGGTGCCGACCCCACGGCGGATGTAGAAACTGTCACCCGCGGCCAGGGTGGTCTGGCCCTTGGCGGTGACGATGGTGCCGGCGTTCTCCACCTCCGCGCCCAGCAGCAAGGCGTAGCCACCGGATTCGGTGGAGCTGGCCGCCGGGTGGGTCTGGATCAGCGCGCCGCGCTGCACCTGGACCTTGCCCAGGGCGTCGGTGAAGGTCGGCTGGGTGCCGTTGGCGTCGACATAGAGCCCGCGCTGGGTGAACTGCTCGTCGCTGATGCTGGCCGCGGCCGCCACCAGGTTGCGCACGTTGACCTGGCTGGTGCCGCTGAAGATCACCCCGTTGCGGTTCATGATCATCACCGTGCCGGCGCCCTTGATCTGGCCCTGGATCTCGCTGGGCCGACCGTTGGGGTCATTGACCTTGTTCAGCAGCGCCCAGTTGGACTGCTGCTGGAAGTCGACCGTGGTGTTGCGCCCGACGTTGAAGGTTTCCCAGTTGAGGATGGCCTTGTCGGCGGTCTGCTCGATGGTCACCGTGGTCTTGCCACCGGACTGGCTCTGCACCGGCCCCTTGGCGTTGATCCAGCCCTGGGTCAGGCTGTTGTCGACCTTCAGCCCGCCCTGGCCGAGGCCATCGGGAATCTGGCTCACCGTGCCAAACGCCGCCTGACGCGCGGCGGCCTGGGCCGCCTGCTGGGCGGCGATGGCGGCGACCGTGGAATTGAGGTTGCTCAAGGAACGCTGCAACTGCTGATTGGCCCGGGTCTGCTGCGACAGCGGTGGAATCCCCGGCACCTGGCCGCTAGTGCGCGCGGCCGTGGCGGCCTGGGACGCGCCCTTGTCGGCGAACCAGCCGGAGCTGAAGGCCGTGGCGCCATGGGCGCTGCCCGCCATCATCAACAAGGCGATGGCATGGGCCAGGGGCTTGAGCCGCAGGATCGGCAGTTCGCCGTCATGGCGCATGGCTGGGGATTTGACCGGTGGTTTGCAGCGAACCATTACTACTCATCCTTTGTGATGACGCCCAGGGGTGCGCGACGCTTGTATGGCCCAGGGCACGCGTCACTGCTTCAGGGAATAGGCCGTTGGCGCGGGGCGCGACCGAACGGATGTCACGGAAAATTCATCTGCGGGGTGTAAGTGCCGCAAAAAACAAAATCAGCAACGGCCGGAGCCGTTGCTGATCGGGTGTTGCGAACAGCCCAAAGGCCGGTTTACTGCGGACGACCGATGTTGTTGCAGACGTTGCTGTTGCCGATGCTCAGGCCGTTGGAGGCGGTCAGGAAGGTGGTGCGGATCACGCCCTTCCAGGACGCCGGCAGTGGCACGAAACGGTTGGCCTGGATGGCGTCGTCGTTGTTCGACGAAGTGTTCTGGCCGTAGTGACGAGCGAAGAAGTCACGCACTTGGCTGGTCTGAGTGGCGTCGGCGTAGCACTGGCTGAAGATCAGGTTGGTGAAACCCAGGATCGGGTAGCCGCTGTCCGGGTAAGGCACGGTGCCCGCAACGCCGGCCTTGCCAAAGACCGGAACCCACTTGTCCGGATTGGCACGGTCCGCCAGGGCTGGGATCGCGACCCCACCGATGGCGGCGGAAACGTTGCCGGGAGCCGGCGAGACACCGGCGACGCGGGCGACCTTGGTCGCATCGTCCAGGCCGGCCAGGGTCGGCGCGGCGTAGTCCGGGCTCATGTAGGTGATGCGGCTGTCGGCGGCGTTCAGCGCGGTCATCACGCCCTGGCTGCCGGTCGCGGCCACAGCACCGGCAGGCAGACCGCCGGTGTAGCTGGAGGCGAAGGTGGTGGTGACGTTGAAGGTGCCGGTCTCGGCGCACTTGGCGTTGAGGAAGCGGGTGAACAGCTCGGTGGTGCCGCTGCTTTCGCTACGGTAAACCACGGTGAGAGGGCCGGTACGGCCGGAAGACGGGATATCTTCCCACTTCGACAAGCGCCCCGAGAACACGCCACACAGCTGATCGACGCTCAGGTCAACGGCGGTGGCACCGGCCTTGTTGAACGGAATGGCAACCGAAGTGGCCACCGAAGGCACCTGGATCAGCGGGCCCCAGGCAGCGTTGTGAGCCGCGGCGTAGTTGGACAGCTCGGTGCTGCTGAGCTTGGAGTCGCTACCGGCCCAATGCACGTTCTTGCCGGTAGTGCCGGCCACGAACTTGGTGTAGTCGTTGTTCAGGAAGGCAGCCTTGCCATTGCCGCTGCCTACGCCGATGTAGGGAGCGAAGCCGGCGGTCAGTACGCCAGCGGTCTGGTACAGCGGTTGTGGCAGGGTGGCGCCACCGCCGTTGATATCAGCCAGGGCGGCCTGTGCCGAGCACAGGGCTGCCAGGGTCAGGGATGCCGCGAGAACGTTGCGCTTAAACATGAAGAATCTCCTTTCGTCGTGTTCGTACGTTGGGTGAATAGCGCTTGCATGACGCCATGGCACTCGGGCCAGAAGCCTTGATCCAGACGGCTTGATGGGTGAGGCCATGGGAAGAGAAGTTCGCAGTTTCCGGTGACAGATAAAGGAAAAAACCTCGGGAGAAACCGACTGTTTTTGCAAAAGATTCTCGGGTGTTCAGCAAGGGTTTTCCGGCCTTTGCCGGCAAGGTGACAGCAAGATTGCCCGAGCTGGCGCCGGCATCGCTCTGCAAGCGCCGAAGGTGGTGCAGACAGCGCCGGAACATGACAGAACAAGGAACCCGAGCTTGGCCGATTGCCGGGGCGGGAGTGAGGTAGGCAGCGTGAAATTTTCTGGCTGTCCCGCCCTGCGCTTCGGACCACACCTTCGCTACGCCTCTCGTAGGAGCCGACTTGCCGGCGAAGGGGCCCGCGAGACCTGCATCGCCAGTGCCGACGCCTTCGCTGGCAAGCCAGCTCCTACGGACCGGGCCAGACCGGGCCGGACGGGGTCAGGTCGAATCGGGTTGTGTGGCTCAGGTCACCAGCTGGTTGATCTCGATGATCGGCAACATCACCGCCATGACGATCACCAGCACCACGCCGCCCATGACCACGATCATCAGCGGTTCGAGCAAGGCGGTCATGCCCATGGCCCGGCGTTCGATGTCCCGGGACAGGGTCTGCGCCGCGCGCTCCAGCATCGGCGGCAAGGCGCCGGTCTTTTCGCCGCTGGCGATCAGGTGGATCAGCACTGGCGGGAAGACCTTCTCCACCCGCAGCGCGGCCGCCAGGTTGGCCCCCTCGCGCACCTTGGCCGTGGCCTCGCTGACGCTCTGGCTCAGACGGTCGTTGGACAGGGTCTGGCGCGCCGCGTCCAGGGCCCGCAGCAGCGGCACCCCGGCACCGCTGAGAATCGCCAGGGTCGAGGCGAAACGCGCGGTGTTCAACCCCAGGACAAAACGCCCGAACAGCGGCAGGCGCAGAATCCGGCTGTGCCAGCTCAAGCGGGCCCGGGGGTTGCGCAGGTACAGCCGCCAGCCCCAGAACCCCGCCGCCATGGCGCCGAAACACTCAAGGCCCCAGGCACGAATGAAGTCGCTGGCGTTGAGCATGGCCAGGGTCAGCCCCGGCAGGTCCTGGCGCGCCTGGGAAAAGGCGCTGACCACCTGGGGCACCACATAGCTGAGCAGGAAGATGACGATGCCGATGGACACCAGCCCCACCACCCCGGGGTAGATGAAGGCGGTGAGGATCTTGCCCCGCAGGCCGTTGCGCTCCTCGATGTAATCCGCCAGCCGCTCCATGACCTGGGCCAGATCGCCGGACTCCTCGCCCGCGGCGATCAGCGCCCGGTAGATTTCCGGAAAATCCCGCGGTCGCGCCGCCAGGGCCTCGGCCAGGCGCATGCCGCTGCGCACATCGGCGCGCACCGCGCTCAGGGCCTGGGCGATGTGCTTGCGCTCGGCCTGCTCCACCGTGGCGCTGAGCGCCGCCTCCAGCGGCAGGCTGGCCCCCAGCAGGCTGGCCAGCTGGCGGGTGGCCCAGGCCAGGTCGTTGTCCGAGAGCCTGGGGCTGAATACGCCTCCGGTGCCAGTGGCGGCACCGTTGCTGTCCAGTTGCACCTGCAAGGCGGTCAAGCCACGGCTGCGCAGGCTGGCGAAGGCCGCGCCCTGGCTGTCGGCTTCCAGGTGCCCGGATTCGATCTTGCCGAGGGCGTCGGCGGCTTCGTAGCGATAGCGATTCATCAGGCGTCCCGTGTCACACGTAGGATTTCTTCCGCGGCGGTGGCGCCGCTGCGTACCCAGCGCTCACCGTCCTCGCGCATGCTGAGCATCCCGGCCCGACGCGCGGCGGCGCGCAAGGCCTGCTCATCCGCGCCCTGATGAATCAGGCTGCGAATGTCGTCGTCGATGCAGAACAGCTCATGGATCCCGGTCCGCCCGCTGTAGCCGATGTGATTGCAGGCCGGGCAGCCCACCGGGCGCCAGGTGCCGGGGTTGGCCGGATCCGCCGCCTTGCACTGGTTGCACAAGCGCCGCACCAGACGCTGGGCCAGCACCCCGAGCATCGACGAGGCCAGCAGGAACGGCTCCACCCCCATGTCGACCAGACGGTTGACCGCCGACACCGCGTCATTGGTGTGCAGGGTCGCCAGCACCAGGTGCCCGGTAAGCGAGGCCTGGACCGCGATCTGCGCAGTCTCCAGGTCACGGATCTCGCCGATCATGATCACGTCCGGGTCCTGGCGCAGGATCGCCCGCAGGGCCAGGGCGAAGGTCATGTCGATCTTGGCATTGACCTGGATCTGGCTGATGCCCGACAGGTCGTATTCCACCGGGTCCTCGACGGTGAGGATATTGCTGGTGCTGGCGTCCAGCCGGGCCAGGGCGGCGTAGAGGCTGGTGGTCTTGCCGCTGCCGGTGGGCCCGGTGACCAGGACGATGCCGTGGGGCTGGTGGATCAGGGTATCCAGGCGCGCCAGCAAGTCCGGGTCCATGCCCAGGGTTTCCAGCTGCAGGCGCCCGGCCTGCTTGTCCAGCAGGCGCATCACCACCCGCTCACCGTGGCCGGTGGGCACCGTGGACACCCGAATGTCGATGGGCCGCCCGGCCACGCGCAAGGCGATGCGACCGTCCTGGGGCAGGCGTTTCTCGGCGATGTCCAACTGGGCCATGATCTTGATCCGCGACACCAGCGCGCCGTGCAACGCCTTGCGCGGCGACACCACGTCACGCAGGGTGCCATCGACCCGGTAGCGCACCACCGAGTGCGTCTCGAAGGGTTCGATATGGATATCGCTGGCCTCGTCCCGCGCGGCCTGGGTGAGCAAGGCGTTGATCATGCGGATCACCGGCGCGCCGTCCTGGGTGTCCAGCAGGTCGGTGATTTCCGGCATGTCCTGCATCAGGCGGTCCAGGTCCACCTCGTTCTCCGCGGCACCGACCACCGCCGCGGCGCTGCCGGTGTCGGCGTAGGCCGTGGCCAACAGACCGTCGAGTTCCTCGTCGCGGATCCGCTCCAGGCGGGCGGGGCCGAACTGGCGGCGGGCTTCGCCGATGGACCAGCCGGGGGTCGAGGGGCAGACCAGCAGAGTGGCGCCCTCCTCGCTGTGGCGCAGGAGAATGCGGTGGGATTTGGCCCAGGCGTAGGGGAGCTGGGGGGACTGGGAGGGCATTGTTTGGGGCTCCTGATTGGGGGTACATATCCGTTGCTGCGGGTGCGGCCACTTACGGTTTCGCTCTTACAGCGAGTCACTTTGAAACCCGGAATGCCGGCCAGCCCAAAGTAACCAAAGGCTCCTGCCCCTCCACTCGGTGCCTCGCATAGCGAGGCATGCCCGAACTCCGGCATTGATCCGTGGGCCGCCGCAATGGGCCATCCATGGCCCAGTGCGGCTAACCCGGCGTCCTGCCGGGCTACCCACGGCTCAATGCCTGCGTTCGGCCATCGTGTTTAAGGGGGCAGGAAGATCAAAATCTGACGGCGGCCTGCCGGCCTTGTTTCATTTGTCCTTCACAGGGCGATGCTGCTCTTGGGATGGTCGAAGGTCCTGCGGACCTTTACGCAGCTTCGCAGGCTCAGCAGCGGCTACAGAACGCACGTACTCTGTAGCCGCTGCCGCAGGCTGCGAACGCTCTGGGCGGCACTCCGTCGCAGGAGACGCTAAACCTGCCTCCCCAATGTTCCTGAACCACCGCGCCGCCTGGTTTTGCGAGCGCTAGCGCTCGTTCGCAGCCTTCGGCAGCGGCTACAAGGAGCCGGCCTGCGCACCTTGGCTTTTGATCTTGATCTTCAGGCCCCTTCCCAGCAGGCCGAGTGCAGGCGTTGCGTAGGGGGCAGCTCGGCAGGGATGCCGAGCTAGCCGCCACCCGGCCATGGATGGCCGGTTGGCGGCGGGCCCCCGGAGCAATGCCGAAGCGAGGGCACCCCGAGCCCCAGCGAGGGGCCGTATGGAGGGGCAAGCGTTTTTGCTTACTTTTTTGGCGTTTGAAAAAAGTAAGTCGCCGTAAGGGCGAAACCCTAAGTGGCCGCACCCGCAGCAACGGACATGTACACAGCCCACCGCTGTCAGAGCGAACCCCTGAGCAGCCCTGACCACAGCCACAAATGGGTACCCCGTAGCACAGTGCCCCAGAGGCGCAACCGCCAGCCACCGCAGCCGCCGCCATGCCCCCCACCCCACCATCACCCATCAACGCCCCCTTCATTGCACCGGCACCGCCCGAATCGGCGCCCGCGGCGTCTGCGGCACGCCCTGCAACGACACCGGCACCGCCCCGGGAATCGCCTTGCTCGCCGCCGGCAACTGCGGCGCCTGCATATCCGGCATCGCCCAGCTGCGCTCCGGCTGCAACTCCCCCTGGGCCCGGCGCATGAAGTCATAGCGATTGAGGGTGATGCTGCGCCCCGCGCCACTGTCGCGAATGATGTAAGGCCGCAGGAACACCATCAGGTTGGTCTTGGTGATGCTGCGTTTCTCGTTGCGGAACAAGGCGCCGATCCCCGGGATGCTCGACAGCCACGGCACCGCGTCGTTGCTCTGGCTGTAGCCGTCCTGCAGCAAACCGCCCAGGACCATGATCTGCCCGTCATCCAGCAGGATGCTGGTGTCGATCGCCCGTTTGTTGGTCACGGTCCCGGCGTCCACCGAGGCCCGGGGGTCAACGCTGCTGACCTCCTGGTAGATGTCCAGCTTGACCGTGCCGCCCTCGGAAATCTGCGGCCGCACATTGAGCTTCAACCCCACTTCTTCGCGCTGCACGGTCTGGAACGGGTTGTTGCTGGTGCCGCCACCGCCGGTGACGTAGCTGCCGGTGACGAAGGGAATGGTCTGGCCGACGAAGATGCTCGCCGCTTCGTTGTCCAGGGTCAAAAGGTTCGGGGTCGACAGCACGTTGGTCCCGCCCTTGCTCTTCAGGGCCCGGGCCAGGACCTTGAGGTCCAGCACCTTGCCGATCCCGGGGATGTCCACGGTGCCGTTGACCACGCCGATGTTCAGGCCCTTGGGCAGTGCGTC
The DNA here is from genome assembly GCF_001547895.1 of Pseudomonas sp. Os17. Lineage (NCBI taxonomy): Bacteria > Pseudomonadati > Pseudomonadota > Gammaproteobacteria > Pseudomonadales > Pseudomonadaceae > Pseudomonas > Pseudomonas sp. Os17. The sequence goes on from NZ_AP014627.1 coordinate 3,743,236, forward strand.
GATGCTGGTCTTGCTGGCCGGGGTCCCCACCAGCCCGCTGCCGCCGAGGTTGACTCCGCCAAAGCCGCCGCGGCCGCCGAGGTTGCCGGCCTGCCACTGCACGCCGAACTCGCTGGCGTCGTCTTCGCCGACTTCGACGATCAGGCTTTCGATCACCACCTGGGCCCGGCGCTGGTCGAGCTGGTCGATGACTTCCCGCAGGTTGCGGTACAGCGGGTCCGGCGCGGAGATCAGCAAGGTGTTGGTGGTGGCGTCGGCCTGGATGGTCACGCCGCCGGCGCTGAAGGCGGTGTTCTGGTCGTTCTGCTGGCCGTTGCCACTCAGGCTGCTGGCGCTGGCGCCCTGGCCATAGGCGCCGCTGGTGCTGGCGCTGCCGTTGAGGTTGCCGCTGGCGGTGGGCGTGCCGCTGCTGTTCTGGGCGCTGCCCTGGGTGCCCTGGGTGCTGGCGCCCATGCCGCTGAGCATGGCTCGGGCGCCATCGTTGCCGGTGCTGTCACTCTCGCCGGTGAGCAGGCCGCGCAGGGCCTGGGCCAGCTTGCCGGCCTGGGCATTGCGCAGGTAGACCACGTGCAGGTTGCTCGGGTTGCTCTGGGCGTTGTCCAGTTTGTAGACCAGGTTGCGCGCCAGCTCGGTGCGCTCCGGGCTGCCGGCGCGAATGATGATGGAGTTGGAACGCGGATCGCCGATCACGCTGATCTTCTGGGTCGGGTCGGCGCCCTGGGTTTCCAGCAGTTCGGCCACCATGGTGGCAATGTCCACGGCGATGCCGTTGTGCACCGCCACCACATCGGTGTCGATGGCGCTGGGGGTGTCGATGCCGTCGATGATCTGCGCCACCCGCTGCAGGTTCTCGGCGTAGTCGGTGACCACGATGCTGTTGTTGCCCGGGTAGGCGTTGATCGGGTTGTTCGGCGAGACGATGGGCCGCAGCACCGGGATCAGGTTCACCGCGTTTTCATACTGCAGGCGGAAGGTGCGGGTCAGCATGCCGTTGCCCGCCGGTTTGTCGCCGCTGTAGATCGGCCCGCCCAACAGCTTGGCATCGGCCTCGGGCACCACCTGGGCCACCCCGCCCACGTCCACCACGGCAAAACCCTGCATGCGCAGGGCCGCCAGCAGCATGTCGTAGGCCTGATGGGCCGGCACCTGGCCCTCGCTGACCAGGGTCAGGTTGCCCTTGACCCGCGGGTCCACCAGGAACTGCTGGCCGGTGGAACGGGCCAGGGCGCGCACCACCGCCTGGATATCGGCCTCGACGAAGTTCAATTGCACCGGCTGGTCCCCCAGGGGGTTGCGCGGCACGCTGGTGCTGCGTGGCGTGCCCTGGCCACGGCGGCTGTCGGTCACCGGGTGCAGGACTTTGGGTCGCGTGGCCTGTTGCGCCTGCACGCGTTCGCGGTCCGCCAGGGCGTCGCCGCTGCGCCGGGTGTCGGCCAGGGGCTGGCCCAGTTCACTGTCCACCAGCAAGGGCGGCGGCGTGGTGGAGGTGGTGTTGCTGCAAGCCCCCAGCGCCAGCAGCAGAAACGGTGCGACCTTGCGACACTGGCGCACGTAGTTGGAGCCTGACCCCTTCATGAAGCTTCCTTAGCGCCCTGCGCCTGATCCATGCGAACGGTCCCGGACAGTGTGCCTGCCGAGTCTTGGGCGGTGGCCGGGGCGGCGCGTTGCAGCCGGGCCTCCACCACCTGCAGTGAAAGCTGTCGGGGAGTCCCCAGCAGCCAGCCGACCACGGCATCCGCCGGGGCCTGCTCAAAGGTCAAGCGCCAGCTCTCGGGGCCGGCTTGATCGGTGCGTTGCAACTGGTAGCGGTCCTTGAGCCCGGCCCGATCCAGGGTCTGGCGCAGGGACTGCTCAAGGTCGGCGCCCCGGCGATCCGTGCCCGCGGCCTCGTGCAACAGCACTTCCAGGGCCTCGGCCTGGGAGCGCAGCTTCGGCGTCTCGGCTTGCCAGTAGTCGATCTTCTTCAGCGGCGGCTGAATCAGCAGCCACCACAGCAACAGCCCCAGCACCCCCAGGGCGGTGGCGCTCAGCAGACGTTTCTCCCGGAGCGCCAGAGCCTTCCAATGGCCCCGGGCCTGGGTCCGCAGGCGTGACCAGCGCGCCTGATACTGGGCCAGCACGGGCTTATTCATCTGCGGCTCCCGGGGCGTCGGCGGCGAGGTCAGCGGGCTCGCCCGCGGCCGGGCTCAGGGTCCAGCCGTTGCCCTCGGCCTGGACGCTGTAGCCGGCCTGGGTCAAGGCGCCCTGCCAGCCGCTGTCGGTGCGTTTCGGGGTATCGGGCAGCAGTTCCAGCTGCAGGCGCTGGTCGGCAAAACTCAGGCTCTGCACGCTGCCCACCATGAACGGCATGGCGCTGCCGGCCTGCAGCAGCAGGTTGACGAATCCCTGGCTCGGGTCCGCCGCCCCGCTCTGCTGCGCCGCCAGTTGCTGGCGGGCCTGTTGTAGGGGATTGAGCACCACCGGCAACTGCGGAAACACCTGCCGGACCCGCTGGCTCATCTGGTTCTTGAGGCGCAGGCCCTGCTCGGCCTCACGGGCGGCATACAGGTTCAGGCCCACGACCCACACGGCCACGGCCAGTGCGCAGCAACCCAGGGCCCGGCCCCAGCCCTGGACCGCGCCGCGGGTCGCCATCGCCCCCGCCTGCAGGCCCCAGGCCGGCGCCGCGCCGCTCCAGCGCTGTTCGACCGGCAGGCGCTGCAGCGCGCCCTCCGGCGCGTCGTCACCAATCCAGCCCAGCCCGGCGCCGGAGGCGCGCAACTGTTCCAGGGTTTCCTCGACCAGAGGCTCCACGCTGGCCTGGGCGGCGCTGTGGCGCAGCAGCAACTGACCGTCCAGCAGGCACAGGTTGTGCTGCCCCGGCGCCGGCACCGCCAAGGCGTATGGCGCCGGGTACAGGCCCGAAAGCTTCAGCCCGGCCTGTTGCAGCAGCTCGCCCAGGGCTTGCAGGCGGCTGATGGGCAGCCAGCTCAAGGTCACCTGGCCCTGGGCATCCCGCGGGCCGTGGGCGACATGCATCTGCTCGCCGCAACCGAGGATCAGCGCCTGGGCCGCGCAGTCCACCGCGGCCTTGGTCCGAGCCGCCGGCAACGGCGGCAGCTCGATGCAGGCCAGCAGGCTGTCCTGCGGGTGCAGAAAGCACTCCAGGGCCAGCCCTCGGGCGTCCTGGGCCAGTGCCTCAAGCGCCCTGCGGCCGAGCGCGGTCACCCGCCCGGCGCGGTCCAGCCGGGCGCATTCCACGGGCACGGCCAGGGGCCGGGGCGCGTGCAACAGCTCGGCCAGGGGCGGCAAGGCCAGGCGCAAGCGGCTCATGCTCCCACCCGCGACCAGATCACCTGGGGCATGCGGTCTTCGGGGCGGTGCAGCAAGGCATGCAGGGTGATCCGCCGCTGGTCGCGACGGACCTGCCCCTGGAGCAGGAACCACTCGCTGGTGATGCCGACCTTGATCCGCTCCTGCGCGGCAAAGGGCATGCGCAGGCGATTGACGAAGTCGCCCCGGTTGATGAACCAGTGCCCGGCGTCGCGCTCTGCCACCAGGGCCCGGGCCCGGGACAACGACAGCCCCGGCACCGCCACCGCCAGTACTTCGGCGCTGGCGGTGTTGCCATTGATCCAGGTGTTGCCCGGCAGGACGCTGACGTAGGGCTCAAGGCGCGCCAGCAGCGCCTCGTCGACGCCCTGAACGCCCAGCAGGTCGTCCAGGCTGCGCAGCATTGGCTGGCGCGGCGGCAAGGTCTGCACCGCCGCCCCCGGCGAGGTCAGGCGACCGCTGTTGAATGCACCCGGGGTGCCTGCGGTGGCGGCCGGACTGGACAGGCGCTGGGGATACGAGGCGATCACCCGCTGGCTGATTCGCCGGCTCAGGGCGGCGTCGACGCCGAGCAGCTGGCACAGCTGTTGGAAACTCTGCACCTGCTCCGGGTCCACCTGCTGGTTGAACACCAGGTTGCGCAGGTTGAACTTGCCCTGCAGGTCTTGCAGGCGGCCCTGGAAACCGCCGCCGGATGCGCCGAGGGCCGGATCGCCGATGGGCCGCGCCCAGGGCTGGTCGAGCCGGGTCAGCACCTCGCGCTGGCGGGCTTCCCAGAGCAGTTGCCGGCTGAATTCCAGGCCGCCCCGCAACGCCCCGCCGCCGACGATCCGCGCCTGCTCGGCTTCCACCGCGCGGGTCAGGACGGTCTGCCGCGAGAGCATGCCGGCGGCGAGCACCGCCACCACCGCGGCAATCAGCAAGGCGCTGATGATGGCCATGCCGCGCTGCTTCGCCGCACAGGGCGAATGACTGTTCATGGGCGGCCCTAGAGCTGCCAGGAGCCGATATCGGCATTCACGCCTTCGCCGTCGGGCTGACCGTCGGCGCCCAGGGAGAACACGTCCACTTCGCCGCTGGCCCCCGGGTTGAGGTAGTGATAGGGGCGTCCCCAGGGATCGTTGGGCAGGCGTTCCAGGTAGGAGCGCCAGTTGCTGTCCTTGGCGTTGGCCGGACGCTCCACCAGCACCTTGAGGCCCTGGTTCATGCTCGGGTAGCTGCCGTGGTCGAGGCGATACAGCTTCAGGGCCTGCATCAGTCCGGCGATGTCCTGCTTGGCCGCGGTGGCCCGCGCCTGGTCGGGACGGTCGAGCACCTTGGGCACCACCATGACCGCGAGGATCCCGAGGATGACCACCACCACCATGATCTCGATCAGGGTGAAGCCATGCTGGCCTCGGGGTGCGGCGGTTGACGTTACAGGCGCGATATCCATCTCGACATTCCTTGGCTTGAGTTCGATTCGTCGCGCAGTGTTGCAAGAAGATATGTCAGTGGTATTGAAAAACCTCGGGAGTTTCGGTCGCCATTCGGTCAAGCCTGCAGGCTAGGCTGCGAGGCTGTTTCCCGGTGTCGAGCGGCCCATGCAAGCCCTGCGCAAACAAGCTGGATTTACCCTGATCGAAGTGCTGGTGGCCCTGGCCATCATTGCCGTGGCCATGGCCGCGGCGGTGCGCGTGGCCGCGCTGATGACCCAGAGCAACGGCCTGTTGCGGGACAAGTCCCTGGCCCTGCTGGCGGCCCAGAGTCGGCTCGCCGAGCTGCGCCTGGAAGGCCGCTGGCCCAGCGGATTGAAGAGCGTCGATTGCGACCAGGGGCGCCTGGCGCTGCGCTGCGAACAGTCGATCGGCGCCACAGCGCTGCCCGGGCTGCTGCGGGTCAGTGTCCAGGTGCGCGAACGCGGTCGCGAAGCACCGCCCCTGGCCCGCCTGGAAACCCTGCTCGGCCGCCCCCAGGAGCCAGGGCGGTGAGCGTCAGCGGGTCAGCCGCGGCAACAGCGGCGAGTCCGGCAGCTTGCTGACCTTGATCCGCGACTGCTCGGCGCCGCGCTCGATCAGCACGCCATCGGCCTCCACCGCCGCCAGGCGCACGCCCGGGGTCAGTTGTTCGCCAGCCAGGAAGCTGCGGGGCGGTCCGTCGTTCAAGCGCAGGATCGCCACCGCGCCACGGGCCCCGGCCAGGACCCCGGAGACCTTGATCTCCACGGCGCTGGGCTGGTTGGCAAACCACTGCAGGGCCGGGCTGTCGGAACGGGCGGCGAGCACCTGGGGCGCCACGGCCGGGGTCTGGGATTCGGCCGGGGTCAGCAGCAGCGACGACCAGGTGGCCACCCCGGCCAGGGCCGCCAGCAGCGCGGTGTATTGCAATAGTCGGGGGGCGGAAAAATCTGCGGCACGCAGCATGGTGGCAAGCATTGGCGGGACCTCCTGTTTGTCCGTTCCCGCAGCCTACAGGGCAATTCTCACGGTTTTATTTCACCCCGCGATCATCGGCCCCAGGCCGGCTGATCCTATCGCCAAGGAGTGCAATCCGATGCCGTCGGGCAAGCAACGGGGCTTCACCCTGATCGAACTGATGGTGGTCCTGGTGATCATCGGCATCGCCAGCGCGGCGGTGGGCCTGAGCATCAAGCCCGACCCGCTGCAACAGGTGCGCAAGGACGCCGAACGCCTGGCGCAGCTGCTGCAAGTGGCCCAGGCCGAGGCCCGCGCCGATGGTCGACCGATCACCTGGCGGGCCACCGCCAAGGGCTTTGCCTTCAGCCGCCGGGCGGAATCCGGCAGCGGTATCGACGACCTGCGTGGCGATCCCCTGCTGCGCCCCCGCGCCTGGGAAACCCCGGGGCTGCAAGTGCGCATCGAACCCGGGCCACGGCTGATCCTCAACGCCGAATGGATCACCCCACCGTTGCGGCTGGTGCTCTCCGACGGCCGCCACAGCCTCGGCGTGGAACGCAGCGCCGCCGGCCAGCTGCGGGTGGTGAACCAGCCATGAAGCCTGGGCAAAGCGGCTTCACCCTGATCGAAGTGCTGGTGGCGGTGATGCTCATGGCCATCGTCAGCCTGATTGCCTGGCGCGGCCTGGACAGCGTCACCCGGGCCGACACCCACCTGAAGGCCAGCACCGAACAGACCGAGGAACTGCTGCGCAGCCTCAACCAGCTGGAGCGCGACGTCGCCCTGCGAGCCGCCGTGCAACTGCGCGAACCGATCCAGAGCGACAGCGAAGAGGCCGAGCCCGACAGCCCGGTGCCGCTGAGCGTGCGCAGCTCCGACAGCAAGGGCTTTCGCCTGGAGGTGATCCGCAGCGCCGCCAACCCCGGCGACGGCCTGCAACGGGTGCGCTGGTGGCTCAAGGGCGACACCCTGTACCGCGCCGCGGCCGAGCCCCGGGACCGCTACCCCCTGCCCGCGCCCAGGGACGGGGTGGCGGTGTTGCGGCGGGTCAGTGACCTGCAGGTGCGGGTCTGGGAGAGCGGCAAGGGCTGGCGCCAGCTCAGCGGCAATCGCCGGGACAACCCCCAGGGCCTGGAGATCCGCCTGACCCGGCAAACGCCCCAGGGCCAGGAGCATTACCGGCAAGTGCTGGGCCCCCTGCCCTGACCGGCTTGGTGCAGCCGCTGCCGCAGGCTGCCAGCGGCTTGGGCGGCAGGCCGACGCAGGCGACGTGGAGGGCTGGAAAGCGCTGGAGGTTCGGCGGGAGGACGCCAGGCAAGGTCCTGCGGACCTTTGCGCAGCCTCGCCGGAAGCTCGGCAGCGGCTACGCAGCGGCGACATTGGGGCGGTGCGGTCGGGCGCTCAGCTGAGCAGCACCACGCCGCCCGGCAGTTCGGTGCATTTGGCGCCGTAGGCGTCGCGGATCAGCAGGGCCACGCCCGCCAGCTGGTTGAGGGTGAAACGCGCCTGGACCTTGCGCCGGCCCAGTTCGGCGTTAAGCAGCACCAGCATCCCCGGGCGGTAACGGTTGATCTCGCTGATCACCGTGTCGAGGCTGGCGTTGTCGAACACCAGCACCTGTTCGCGCCAGGCGAGGACGTTCCGGGGATCCACGGCGGTCGGCTCGCCCACCGTCTTGGCGTCGTAGGTCAGTTGCCGACCGCTGTCCAGGCGGATGCTGCGCCCAGCCACGGCCACCTGCAGGCTGCCTTCGATGCAGGTCACGCAGACCTGATGGTCAGTGTTGCGCAGGTTGAAACGGGCCTGACGGGCACTGAGCCTGCCGTCACCGGCCTGGACCTGGAGCGGCTGCTGGCGCTGGCTGAAGACTTCCACCTCGCCCTCCAGCAGTTCGAAGGCCTGTTCCCCCGGGGCCGGATCACGGCGGCTGATGCGGGTCTGGGTGTTGAGTTCCAGGCTCAGGCCCTCGGCCAGATCGACCCGGCGCTGTTCGCCGACCGCCGTGGAAAAATCCGCGGTCAACCCGGCCAGGCCTCCGGGCACCGTGTAGCGGACCATGAACAGCGCCGCCGAGGCGGCCAGCGCACCGCCCAGAAAGGCCCGCCGCCCGAAGTGGCGCGGCCGCGATTGCTGCTCCAGCTGCACCGCCGCCGGTTGCAGGCAGTGCCACAGGGCCTTGGTCTGCTCGAAGGCCGCCGCGTGCTGCGGGCTCTGCGCGCACCACTGGCGCAGGGCACGGGCGTCGGCGGCGGTGGCCCGGCCCGACGTCAGAAGGACCAGCCAGTCCCGGGCTTCGCTCAGCAGTTGCTGGTCCGCCGAGGCCTGGGGTGGGGAGATGCTAAAAATGTTCAAGCGCGCAGGTACTCACGGATTGATCAGGGACTCTTGTCTAGGACGGTTTTCCGGCCCCGGGACCGAACCGCTGAATGACTTTTCTTTCAAGGCGCAGGGCGCAATGCCCGAGGGCGGCCTTGAGTTCCTTCTCCACCATCCGTGTGGAAATGCCGAAGCGTTGGGAGATTTCCAGGTGCGGCGCCTCTTCCAGGCGCGCGGCGATAAAGATCTGGCGCCGCCGCGCCGGCAACTCGTAGAGGGCCTTGAGCAGGGTCTGGATTTCTTTCTGCCCGCCCACCACCCGGGACGGGTCCTGGGCGTCATCGGCGATCTGCAGCAGTTCCTCGACCTCCTCGCCGGTGAGCAGGCGCGCGTCGGACTGGCGCCGATCGGCAGCGATGTTCAGGGCCATGCGGTACAGGTAGGCATTGGGCTGCAGCAGGTTCGGCGGCTCTTCCATGCGGTCGACCCGCAGGTAGGTTTCATGCAGGACGTCGTTGGCCAGGTCCTCGGACCCCAGGCGCCTGCGCAAGCGCACCCGAAAGTCCTCGTAGGACGTCAGGAACAGCCTGACCATCGTACTGTGTCCGGTATTTTTCATACCCCGGAAGCTCCTTCCCATTCCTTGCAGTCCATGCGTTTCCCTGTTGTGTCCGGTATCAAGAGTAAGGTCAGCGGCTGACGCAGCGAGCTGGGGGCCGGGCGTTCGACCCGGGTTGCCGCCAGGCGCTGCACCAGGGCTTCGTCCCGTTGCAGATCACCGGTGGAGCTCACCAGGCGACTGTGCTGCACCGTGCCATCGGCGCCGATCCACAGTTGCAGCAAGGCACGGAACGCCCCGGGTCGGGTCAAGCGCGACGCGCACAGGCTGCGCTCCACCGCCTGCTGCACGGCGCTGGCGTAGCTGCTGTTGAGCCGCGTCGCGCGGGCGCTGCTGACGCCCTGGGGCGTCGCAGGCGCCGAGGCTGGCGGCACCTGCAGGGTGAAAGCGTCGCTGCGGGCGTAACGCGCCATCAGGCCAGTGCCCGCCAACAGGCGACTCAATCCCTCGCGAGCGCTGTAGCGGCCCTTGATCCCCACCGAGCGCCGGCCCCGGGCCAGTTCCTGGTCCACCAGCACGGCCATCCCGGTCAAGCGACTGAACCGCTCCAGGGCCTGGGCCAGGTCCTGGGCCGGAATCTCCAATTCCAGCACCGCCTGGGAATCCACCCGGGGCGGCCCTTCGACCGCGGCCTGCGCCCAGGCCAGAGGCAGTGGCGCCAGCAGCACAAGGCCCAGCACACAGGTCGCCAAGCCCCCGTGCAATGAAGTCCATCGCCCGACCTGCGCGCTGTGTTGCTGCACGAGCGTCCAATCCCTGAAAAGCGTCATCCTGAGGCCAATTTATGAATCTGGTGTTACGAGCGCGGCAAAAAAACCATCACTTTTCAGGCCTGGGCTTTGCACTACACTCGGCCGTCATCGAGGCCCGATTCCGCGGGCCAGCCAGGAGGCCAGGATGAAACGTTTAAGCTGCTACACCGCTGCCCTGCTGTTGCTCAGCGCCCTGCCCTGGACGCTGCACGCCGAGGACGCCAGCGAGGGCTGCGTGGAAGTCAGCGTCGGCGGCTACAAGGCCCCCGACTACAACTGCCTGAGCAAACAGATGGGCAACAACCCGGACGCGGTGAAGGCCGCCCAGGCCAACCAGCAGGCCATGGACAAGCCGGTGAACAAGCGCCCGCCGAACCAGGTGGGACTGTCGACTCCGGCGGCCACCAGCGTGCGCATGGGCAACACCTTCGGCACCTCGGTCAAGCCGCAACGGCCCTGAGTGGCGCCCCCGGGCCACTGACCGCCACCGGGCCCGTTGCCGCGGCTGGCAGCGAGCCTGGGCAGCGACAAACGCAGCGGGCGAAGATCGCCCTGCGCGCCATCGCGCACCGCGCCGCCAGCCCCTGATCGGCCACGCTCCGTATACCGGGCGTTAACCTTGATCGCGCTAGATTGCCGCGCCTTGAAACCCGGAGCCGACAAGGGCTCCGAGCACGGCACGTGGATGGCGTTCGACTAGCGGCCACCGTATCATTGGCGTTTTTTTTTGCATGTTGGAAGCATGGAAAGCTATAAAAAACTGATCTTGCAACGACCCTGCCAGAGCATTTTCCTGATCGCCCTCGCGCTGTTCATGGGGCTGCAGTACAAACCGGCAGTGCTCAACTACACCACGCGCTTCGTCGACTTTGCCGACTACATGCTGCAGCACGGCATGACGCTGTTCCCCATCGCCGACGATCTGCAGCCCTACCCCGACTACACCATTGTCAACACGGTGCTGGTCTATCTGGCCTCGCTGCCGTTCGGCCAGCTGTCGGTGCTGTCGATGGGCCTGCCCTTCTGCATCGCCGCCGCGCTGATGCTGGTGTTCATCTACAAGCTGGGGGCCCTGCATGAGCAGAAATGGGGCGTCTGCGGCGTGCTCTTTGCGCTGTTCACCTGGGCCTTTCTGGACAGCGTCAACTCCCTGGCCCTGGACATCTATCCCGCCCTGATCACCGCGGGCTGCTTCTACCTGGCCTACTCCGCCGATTTCAAGCAGCAGCGGGGACGCCTGGCGCTGGTGTTCCTCGGCCTGATCCTGGGCTTTTCCCTGCGCGGCCCCATCGGCATGATCGGCCCGGCGCTGGTGGTCGGCACCTACTACCTGCTGAGCCGGCAATGGCGGACCCTGGTCGGCTTCTCGCTGCTTTGCGGCCTGCTGTTCGCCGCCGGGGTCGCCCTGCTGGCCTGGGCCGCCCACGTGCAGGGCGGCGACGCCTTCATGCAGGAAGTGCTGGAGATGCAGGGCCTGGGGCGGATCGCCAGCGATCACTCGCCGCGCTATTACTTCTACTTCAGCGTCGGGCTGCTCACCTACAGCTTCACCGCGTTCTACGCCCTCTGCGTCATGGCCAGGAGCGGTCGCCAGTGGCTCGGCGCTCCGCCGCTGTCGGCGCCGCGCCTGCTGCTTCACCTGGGGGCGTGGTTCGTGGTGCTGATCCTGTTCTTCACCATCCCCAACTCGAAGAAGGCGCGCTATGTGCTGTCCATCACCCCGGCCATTTCCCTGCTGGCGGCCTATATCTTCATCGACCCCAACGGCGTGTTCAGCGCCACCCGCAGACGCCTGCTGCGCCTGTGCCTGAACCTGCCGACCATCGGCGCGCTCCTGGCGCTGCTGGTGCTGGGCTACAACTGCTTTGCCGCGCGGCCCTTGCAACCCAACTTCGCCGGGGTGTTCGCAAGCTTTGCCCTGCTCAGCGGCGTGCGCTACTGGATCACCCGGCAGTACGCCGCACACCGGCATTACGAGGTCATCGTCCTGGCGTTCGGCGTGGTGGCCTTCCTGCTGCTGGATGGGTTCTTCTTCAACGCCATCACCTATCACCTGGAACTGGCCAACGAGCCAACCCCCAAGTTCCTGCCTTACTGGTTCTGGTAAGGCGGGCGTCCCCCCGGGATCAGCGCCGCACCCCGGGTGCGGCCGCATCCAGGCCCGCCGAGCCCGGCCGGAAGCGGGCAACCCCGTAGATCGGCATCGTGCAAGATTTGGTAACACTCCCGGGCACCCCCGAGCATGCAACGGAACTGGCACAGTGCTGTCACATCGCAATCGGTAACGGCACAGCTCGTCCGGCGACCGGCGGCCCAGGTGGCGGCGCCGCGCACGCACGAGTGCTTGACTGCCACAGGTTACCGGCCTTGGCCTGCTGCCCCCGCGGCAAGCCCTATTCCCTCAAGGCTGAAAGAGCGAACCATGAAGCAAAACCTCCTCCTCGTATCCGTCTGTGCCGCCCTGCTCCAGGCCTGCACCCCGGTTTCCACCACTCCTGAAGGACGTCCCTCCATGCCCGCCAGCACGGCCTCCGCCAGCGCCCAGCCTGCACTGTCCGCCTACTACTGGCAGCTGGTCGCGGCCAGCGACGCGGCGGGCAAGCCCATCGCCGCCCTGGACAAGGGCATCGAGCGCCCGCTGCGCCTGACCTTCGTCGAGCAGAACCTGAGCATCAGCGGCGGCTGCAATCGCCAGTTCGGCGGCTTCGAGCATGAAAACGGCCTGCTCAAGGTGCAGCCACTGGCCTCGACCCTGATGGCCTGCGAACCCAGCCTGATGACCCTGGACGCCGAAGTCGGGCGCCTGTTCAAGGGCGAGCTGCGCACCACCTTCGGCGGTGACGAATCGACTCCGACCCTGCAACTGACCACCCAGAACGGCACGCAGCTCAAGTTCCAGGGCCAGCCAACCGCAGAAACCCGCTACGGCAGCCAGGGCCAGACCCGCTTCCTGGAAGTGGCGGCCAAGACCGTCAAGTGCAGCCACCCGCTGATCCCCGACTACCAATGCCTGCAAGTGCGTGAGCGACGCTACGACGCCGCCGGCCTGCAACTGCCGACCCAGGACACCTGGCACCCGCTGTATCAGTCCATCGAGGGCTACGAGCACCAGGACGGCGTGCGCAACGTGCTGCGGGTGAAGCAATACGAATGGAAGCATGCTCCCGCCGACGCCCCGTCCACGGTCTACGTGCTGGACATGGTGGTCGAGCAGGACGCCTCGGCCCAGGGCCACTGACCGGCGCCGACACCTCCCGATCGCTCACCAGCGGCGGGCAATAAAAAAGCCCCGTATCTTGCGATACGGGGCTTTTTTGCTCTGGGCGGGGTCAGGCCGTTACAGCGCCGACTGACCGCTCATGGCCAGGTCCAGCAGTTCACGGTTGGCCACCGCATACATGGCGTAGTCGGTGCCGCTGGCGGCACGGATTTCCACCAGCATCGAGCGCCAGCGCTCGACCATGCTCTGGTTCTGCTCAAGCCACAGGGCCACGCGGGCTTCCATGTCTTGCGGGCCATCGGCCATTTGCAGAACCGAGATGGTGATCGCCCGCTGCTGCCAGTCCACGTCGTCGCGGAAGGCTTCGCGCGCCGCCGCCTGCCAGTTGTTGGCCACTGGCAGATCGCTGATCTGCTGCAGGTACCACGGCAGGTCGAGGGCACTGCCCACGGCGAAGTAGGCCTTGGCCACTTCGGCGGCATCGTGACCGGTGACATCGGCGGCCTCGATGATCGGCAGCAGGGTGTACAGGTGGGTAGTGCCTGCCACCATGCGCGCCAGCAGCTCCGGAACGCCGGCTTCGACGTAGGCGGTGTAACGGCTCTGCCAGCCTTCGCGGGTCGGGCCTTCCAGCAGCTCGTCGAGCTTCAGGCCCAGGGCCGCCAGGTGCGGACCGAAGTGGGCGACATCACGCGCGGCATCCTGCTCGTTGCGCCGGCTGCGCAGGAACCAGCGAGTGGCCCGACGCCCCAGACGCATCAGCTCGTCCATCAGCTCCAGTTGCACCTGGGCCGAAACCTGGTGATCCAGGGCCTCGATCTGACGGAACCAGTGCGGCAGGTGGAAGATGTCCCGCACGATCACGTAGGCACCGGCGACGTTGGCCGGGCTCATGCCGGTGGACTCCTTCAGGCGCTGCACGAAGGTGATGCCCATGTGGTTGACCAGGTCGTTGGCGATCTGGGTGCTGACGATCTCGCGCTTCAGGCGGTGGCGACGCATGGCTTCGGAGAACTTGGCCACCAGGCTTGGCGGGAACGCGGTCTCCATGTCACGGGTCAGGTAGTCGTCATCCGGCACCAGGGACTTGAGCAGGGCTTCCTTGAGGTCGATCTTGCTGTAGGAAATCAGCACCGACAGTTCCGGACGGGTCAGGCCCTTGCCGGTCGCGGCGCGCTCGGTGAGCTGCTCCTCGGTCGGCAGGTACTCGATGGCCCGGTCCAGCTTGCCGCGGCCTTCCAGATCGCTCATCAGGCGCTTGTACTCGGCCGCACGCTCGTAGGCACGGCGCGCCGCCAGGGACAGGGCCTGGGTCTGCTTGTAGTTGTTGCCCAACACCAGGCCACCGACTTCGTCGGTCATGCTGGCCAGCAGCTGGTTGCGCTGCTTGTCGGTCATGTCGCCGGCCTGCACCACTTCGTTGAGCAGGATCTTGATGTTCACTTCGTGGTCGGAGCAGTCCACGCCACCGGCGTTGTCGATGAAGTCGGTGTTGGAGCCGCCGCCATTGAGGCCGAACTCCACACGACCCAATTGGGTCATGCCCAGGTTGCCGCCCTCGCCCACCACCTTGCAGCGCAGCTCGTTGCCGTTGACCCGCAGGGCGTCGTTGGCCTTGTCGCCGACGTCGGCGTGGCTTTCGCTGCTGGCCTTGACGTAGGTGCCGATACCGCCGTTCCACAACAGGTCCACCGGCGCCTTGAGCAAGGCGTTGAGCAGCTCGGTCGGGGTCAGCTTGTCAGCCTGGATGTCGAAGCGCTCTTTCATCTGCGGCGAGATGGCAATGCTTTTGGCGCTGCGCGAGAAGATGCCGCCGCCCTCGGACATGATGCTGGTGTCGTAGTCACTCCAGGCCGAACGCGGCAGCTCGAACATGCGCTTGCGCTCGACGAAGCTGGTGGCCGGATCCGGGTTCGGGTCGATGAAGATGTGCAGGTGGTTGAACGCTGCCACCAGTTGCAGCTTGTCGGACATCAGCAGGCCGTTGCCGAACACGTCGCCGGCCATGTCGCCGATGCCGACCACGGTGATGCTGTCTTCCTGGACATTGATCCCGCGTTCGCGGAAGTGGCGCTGCACGCCGACCCATGCGCCCTTGGCGGTGATGCCCATCTTCTTGTGGTCGTAACCGGCGGAACCGCCGGAGGCGAAGGCGTCGCCGAGCCAGAAGCCGTAGTCGATGGCGATGCCGTTGGCGATGTCGGAGAAGGTCGCGGTGCCCTTGTCCGCCGCCACCACCAGGTACGGGTCATCGTTGTCGTGACGCACCACGTTGGCCGGCGGCACCAGGACGCCGTCCTTCAGGTTGTCGGTGATGTCCAGCAGGCCGGAGATGAAGATGCGGTAGCAGGCGATGCCCTCGGCCGCGATCTCGTCCCGGCTGCCGCCCAGTGGCAGGCGACGGGGCAGGAAGCCGCCCTTGGCGCCCACCGGCACGATCACCGAGTTCTTCACTTGCTGGGCTTTGACCAGGCCCAGGACTTCGGTACGGAAGTCTTCTTCACGGTCGGACCAGCGCAGGCCGCCGCGGGCGACGTTGCCAAAGCGCAGGTGCACGCCCTCGACCCGTGGCGAGTAGACGAAGATCTCGAACTTGGGCACCGGCTTGGGCAGCTCGGGGATCAGGTGCGGGTTGAACTTGAAGCTGAAGTAGGACTTGTTCTGGCCGTTGGCGTCGGTCTGGTAGAAGTTTGTCCGCAAGGTGGCCTTGATCAGGTCCAGGTAGCGCCGCAGGATGCGGTCTTCGTTGAGCACCTGAACGTCGTCCAGGGCGGTGAGGATCGCCTGCTCCAGACGCTGCTGCTTGTCTTCCAGGTCTTCGCTGGTGAGCTTGCGCGCCAGGTAGAAGCGGGTCTTGAACAACCGGGTCAGCTCGCGGGCGATGTCGGTGTGGTTGTTCAGGGTGCTGGCGATGTAGCCCAGGTCGAAGCCCAGGCGGATCTGCTTCAGGTAGCGGGCGTAGGCACGCAGCAGCGCCACGTCGCGCCATGGCAGGCCGGCGGTCAGTACCAGGCGGTTGAACGCATCGTTCTCGGCATCGCCGCGCACGATGTGGACAAAGGCGTCCTGCAGGGTGTCGTTGAGCTGCTGGATATCCAGGTTCAGGCCTTCGGCAGCGGTGAAGGCGAAGTCGTGGATCCAGAACTCGCGGCCGTTGTTGTGGCGCAGGCGATACGGGAACTCACCGAGCACCCGCAGGCCGAGGTTTTCCAGGATCGGCAATACGTCGGACAGCGCCAGCGGGGTGTCGGCGTGGTACAGCTTGCAATGCAGCTCGCGCTGGCCGGACACCTGGCCCAGGGGCTGGTAGAAGCTCATCACCAGCGGATTGGCTTCCGACAGGCTCAGCAGGTGCTGCATGTCCACCACCGCCGAGTGCGCGGCAAAACGCTCGCGGTAACCGGCCGGGAAGCCTTTGGGGAAGTCCGCCAGCACGTTGGTGCCGTGGGCTTCGCCGAAGCTTTCCACCACCAGGCTGGCGTAGTCGTCCTGCCAGCTGCGGCAGGCCTGCACCACTTCTTTTTCCAGCAGCAGCGGGTCGATGTCGATGCGCTGTTTCGGGTCCACTCGCAGGATCAACTGCACGCGGGCCAGCACCGACTCGGAGAAGAAGGTCCAGAATTCGCAGTCAGTGGCTTGCAGACGATCCATCAGCACTTGCTGGATCTTCTGCCGCACTTCGGTGGAATAGATGTCGCGCGGCACATAGGCCAGGCAGTAGCAGAAGCGACCGTAGGGGTCCTTGCGCAGGAACACGCGGATCTTGTTGCGTTCCTGGATCTGCACGATCGACATCACGGTGCTGAACAGCTCGTCCACCGGGGTCTGGAACAGATCGTCCCGAGGCAGCACTTCCAGGACCTGGGCCAGTTCCTTGCCCAGGTGCGCCTTGGCCTGGAAGCCCGAGCGCTGTTCGATGACCTCGACCTTGCGGCGAATGTAGGGAATCACCCGCACGCTTTCGCCGTACACCGACGAGGTGTAGAGGCCCATGAAGCGGCATTCCTTGATCACCTTGCCGTCGGCATCGATCTGGCGGATCGAGACGAAGTCCGGGTAGGCCGGACGGTGCACGCGGCTTGGGTGCGCGGCCTTGGCGAACGACAGCGGCGTCGGTTCGCGCAGGTAGTTGACGGCGTAGTCTTCGATGCGCAGATCTTCGGCGGTCAGGCCGGCGCGCAGCAGTTTGGCCAGGCCGAGGAAGGAGCTCGGGTCATAGTCGATATGCCCGCCGTCCTGATCGGTACCGACCACGAACTCTTCATAGCCGAGGAAGGTGAAGTGGTTGCCCACCAGCCATTCGAGGAAGCTCTTGATCTCGGTCTTTTCATCGGCAGCGATGGCGAACTGGCTGTTGTCGATGCTTTCGATCAGCTCCTGGACCTTGGCCTTCATCGGCTCGAAGTCGGCCACGGCCACTCGCACTTCGCCCAGCACCTGCTCCAGTTCCTTGCCCAGCACGCTGAGTTCGGCGGCATTGGCGCAACGGTCGATCTCCAGGTACATCAGCGACTCTTGCAGCACGCCTTCGCCCTGGGTGCCCTTGGGCAGGACTTCCAGCAGCTCGCCCTTGCTGCCACGGCGCACGCTGAGCACGGTGGTCTGCAGGGTGTGGATGCTGTAGCCGCGACGGTTGAGCTCGGTGCGTACCGAGTCCACCAGGAACGGCAGGTCGTGGTGCAGCACTTCCACCGCGGTGTGGGTCGACTGCCAGCCGTGACGTTCATAGTCGGGGTTGTAGACGCGCACTTGCGGTTGCGCGTGGTCGAAGCGCTCAAGCAGGCGCCAGGCAGAAAGGGTGCAGCCCGCCAGGTCGGACATGCGACGCTGGGTGAGTTCGTCCAGGGAAATGATGCCGAAGAATTGTTCAGCGAACAGCGCCACTTGTGGCAGTGCCTGTTCACTGATGTGCTGCGCCAGTGCCGCTTGCAGTTGGTGCTGGAAGTCGGCTTTGCTGGCTGCGGTGAAGAACGCCATCTGTGGTACTCCGCTTGGGCTTGTTATTGATGGTAGCGTCGCGTGCAAACCCCTTGCGGGGCGTTGGTGCATCCTGCTCCTGGTCTCGGGCAGAGGTCGCAGGATGCCAGGTGGATGAAGCTGGACGAGACGTGCAGGTCACATTCACCTTCCCGGGATGGGCATCTGCAAAAACGACTGGCGCCGGCATGCCGCGCAATGCCTTTACAGGTGACCATCACAAATCAGACGCAACCTATTGCACTTGAGAACAAAATGTCCGCTGCGCAGCTTAACGAGTGAAACGCGGCAGCTGCTTGCGATGCTGCGACATATTCGGTCAACGGCACGCATCCGGACGCTCATGCCCTGAACAACACTAGCAGGCAGCGGGAAAAAACCAGGGTTTTTCCCCGGTTTCAGGGTACTTGCGTACCAAAAGCGACTGCCGGACCCGATGCGTCCACGACCTGTCCTCAGACAGACAGGCCAGCAGAAATTCCCCCGGGCTGGCAGAATTGCTTCTTTTTTTGCACCGCCCGGCCGCTGCCGGCCCCAGCCTCAGGAATGCCCCCATGCTGATGACCACCGCCCACCTGATCGCCAACCCCTGCGACGACGAAGAAGACAACATGGCCATGCTCTGCTGCCACAGCAGCCAGGGCGAGATGTTCCTGATGAGCCGCTACCCGGACGAAGACGAGCTGGAAATCACCCTCGACGGCGAGCCCTCGACCCTCGATGGCGTGAAGGTCACCCTGAGCCCCACCACCCTGCTGATCGAAATCGCCGCGGCCGATGCCGACGCCCTCAATGGCGCCGACCACCTGGAAATCCGCCACAGCACCGCCGCCTCGGACCTGGCCGAAGTGGAACTGACCCTGCAGAACATCCTCAAGGGCACCGGCACCTACATCAGCCAGCTGTCCTGAGCCGCCGTCGAACCTGCGGCGGCCTCCAGATCCCCGCGTCTCCTGCGCAGCCTGCGGCAGCGGCTACACACCCCCGATCGGCATCGGCCTGTAGCCGCTGCTGAGCCACGGCGAAGCTGCGCAAAGGTCCGCAGGACCTTGCCTGACGATCGCCCGCCGATCCTGGACGGCCTCAAGATCCCTGCCTCTCCTGCGCCAGCATGCCACCCATGCCGTTCGCAGCCTGGGGCAGCGGCTACAGGGCCCGCCCGGGGGAATCGGTGGGCGGCGCTGTTTTTTTTCGACTAATTCGCTAAATCAGCTGTTCCCCGTTAGTCGCCGCACCCCGCTATGGATTAAAGTATCGCCCCCAGCCCCAAGGTTATTTCGACGCCCGGGGTGCACCCTCTCCAGGAACAGTCACCGATGGAACATCGTGAAGCGCTTTTGGCGCTGCGAACCTTTCTTTCAACGCAGATTCTCGGCCAGGAAAAACTCATCGAGCGCTTGCTCATCGCCCTGCTCGCCGACGGCCACATGCTGGTCGAGGGCGCTCCGGGGCTGGCCAAGACCAAGGCCATCAAAGAGTTGGCCGAAGGCATTGAAGCGCAATTCCATCGGATTCAGTTCACCCCCGACCTGCTGCCCGCCGACATCACCGGCACCGAAATCTATCGCCCGGAAACCGGCAGCTTCGTGTTCCAGCAAGGGCCGATCTTCCACAACCTGGTGCTGGCCGACGAAATCAACCGTGCCCCGGCCAAGGTCCAGTCGGCGCTGCTGGAGGCCATGGCCGAGCGGCAGGTCAGTGTCGGGCGCAGCACCTATGAACTGTCGCCGCTGTTCCTGGTGATGGCGACCCAGAACCCCATCGAGCAGGAAGGCACCTACCCGCTGCCCGAAGCCCAGCTCGACCGCTTCCTGATGCACGTCAAGATCGGTTTCCCGGACGCCGCCGTCGAGCGCCGGATCCTCCAGCAGGCCCGTGGCGAAGCCTTGAACGGCGAAACCAAGCCCGAGCGCCGGGTCAGCCAGCAGGCGATCTTCGCCGCGCGCAAGGAAATCCTCGGCCTGTACATGGCCGACGCGGTGGAGGAATACCTGGTGCAACTGGTGATGGCCACTCGCACCCCGGCCAAGTTCGACCCGGAACTGGCCGAGTGGATCGCCTACGGCGCCAGTCCCCGCGGCTCCATCGCCCTGGACCGCTGCGCCCGGGCCCACGCCTGGCTCGCCGGCCGCGACTTCGTCAGTCCGGAAGACATCCAGGCCGTGCTGTTCGACGTGCTGCGCCACCGCATCATTCTGTCCTTCGAGGCTGAAGCGGCAGGCATCGACCAGGACCGTGTGGTACAGCGCATCCTCGACGTCGTTGCCGTCGCCTGACCCCCATGACCCAGCCCGTTGCCGAACCCGGCATTCGCATCACCCTCGGTGAACTGATCGAGATGCGCCACCGCGTGCGCGAGGTGCAGCTGTTCTCCACCCCGAGCCAGCGCAGCCCGCTGATCGGCCTGCACCACTCCAAGCTGCGCGGGCGCGGCGTGGACTTCGACCAGGTGCGGGTCTACCAGGCCGGCGACGACGTGCGCACCATCGACTGGCGGGTCACCGCGCGCACCCAGGAACCCCACACCAAGCTGTTCCACGAGGAGCGCGAGCGGCCGATCTTCATCATGGTCGAGCAGAGCCGCCAGCTGTTCTTCGGCTCCGGGCTGATGTTCAAGTCGGTGCTCGCCGCCCAGGCCGCAAGCCTGATCGGCTGGGCCGCCCTGGGCCATAACGACCGGGTCGGCGGGCTGGTCTACGGCGACGACGAGCACTACGAGATCAAGCCCCGGCGCAGCAAGCAGAGCCTGTTGCAGCTGCTCAACCGCCTGGTGCGGGTCAACCAGTCGCTGCACAGCGAAGCCCAGCCCCAGCGCGATGCCCTGGGCACCGCGCTGCTGCGCGGGCGCGAAGTGCTGCGTCCCGGCAGCCTGGTGATCGTGATCTGCGACGAGCGCGCCTTGAGCGACGCCGCCGAGCAACAGCTGAGCCTGCTGTCGCGCCATTGCGACCTGCTGCTGATGCCGTTGTCCGATCCCCTCGACCACGCCCTGCCCGCCGCCGGCCTGCTGCGCTTTGCCGAACGCGGCGCGCAGCTGGAACTGGACACCCTGAACTACGAACTGCGCCAGGCCTACCGGGCCCAGAGCGAGGCGCGCATCGCCCGCTGGGAACGCCTGGCGCAAAAACTGCGGGTGCTGCTGATGCCCCTGAGCACCCAGAGCGAAATGGTCGAGCAACTGCGCGAGTACCTCAATCCGCAGCGCCCGGGAGCCGGCCGATGAGCAGCCTGGAACAACTGCAACCGCTGCTGCCGCCGCCGGATATCGGCCTGTGGCCACCGGCCCCGGGCTGGTGGGTGCTGGCGGTGGTCCTGCCGCTGCTGGGCCTGGCCCTGTGGCGCTGGCGCCACCTGTGGCCGCGCAAGACCACCCGCCCTCGCCGCGAACAACCCCTGGACCCGGTGCGCCTGGCCGCCCTGGCGGAACTGGCGCTGTTGCCCAAGCCCTATGACGGCGCCCCGGCCGGCGCCTGGCTGCAGGCCCTCAATGCCCTGCTCAAGCGCCTGTGCCGCAACCACTATCCCTACAGCCAGAGCCATACCCTCAATGGCCGCAAGTGGCTGGCGTTTCTCGACAACCGCTGCCCCGCCGCCGGCCTGACCCGCTGGATGGTGCTGGTGGAAGGCGCCTACAAACCCGAGTGCAAGCTCGACGACAAAGCCATCGCCGGCCTGACCCAGGCGGTGGACACCTGGATTCGCAAGCATGTTTGAGTTCGCCTGGCCGTGGATCTTCGCCCTGTTGCCGCTGCCCTGGCTGCTGCGCCTGGTGCTGCCGGTGGCCGACAGCGGCGAACCGGCGCTGAAGGTGAGTTTTCTCAGTGATCTGGAAGGTCTGTCGCGGCGCCGGGCCCGGGCCCACATGCCGGCCTGGCGCCAGCAGGTCCGCTTCGTCCTGCTCTGGGTCTTGTTGCTGCTGGCCGCGGCCCGCCCGCAATGGCTGGGGGAACCGCTGCCGGTGGCCGCCAGTGGCCGCGACCTGCTGGTGGCGGTGGACGTGTCCGGCTCCATGGACTTTCCCGACATGCAGTGGCAGGACGAAGACGTCAGCCGCCTGAGCCTGGTCAAGCACCTGCTGGGGGACTTTCTCGAACATCGCGAGGGTGACCGGGTTGGCCTGATCCTGTTCGGCAGCAAGGCCTATCTGCAAGCGCCCCTGACCTTCGACCGGCGCACGGTACGTATCTGGCTCGACGAGGCGAAGATCGGCATCGCCGGCAAGAACACCGCCATCGGCGACGCCATCGGTCTGGCCCTCAAGCGCCTGCGCCAGCGTCCGGCGCAGAGCCGGGTGCTGATCCTGGTCACCGACGGCGCCAACAACGGCGGCGAGATCGCACCGATCACCGCCGCCCGGCTGGCCGCCGCGGAAGGGGTGAAGATCTACCCCATCGGCATCGGCGCCGACCCGCAGGACAGCGCCACGCTCGGGGTACTGGGGCTCAACCCGAGCCTGGACCTGGACGAACCGGCGCTCAAGGAGCTGGCCGAGGTCACCGGCGGGCGCTACTTCCGCGCCCATGACGGCCAGGAGCTGCAGGCCATCAAGGAAACCCTCGACCAACTGGAGCCGGTGGCCCAGCAACCGACCCAGGCCCGCCCGGCCCAGGCCCTGTACCACTGGCCCCTGGCGGCCGCCCTGCTGCTCAGCGTGCTGCTGGTGCTGCGCGAGCGCTGGCCGCACAACCCGCTGCAGCGTTTCTTCAGCGAGTCGAATTTCCTGCTGCCTGCCCATGACTGGCGCCAGCGGCTCAAGCGCCTGCGCTTGCGGAGGCGTCGATGATCAGTCTCTGGCCCCACTGGTTCCGGCCCGGATGGTTGCTGGTGCTGCCGCTGCTGGCCCTGCTGCTGTGGAAGCTGTGGCACCGGCAGAAGCGCGCCGGACGCTGGCAGATGATCCTGCCGCCGGCCTTTCACGCTGCCCTGCTCAGCGGCGGCAACGGCCGCGAAAGCAAGCTGCCCTGGGTGGCCCTGGGCCTGGCCTGGCTGCTGGCGGTGCTGGCCCTGCTCGGCCCCGGCTGGCAGCGCGTGGAACAGACCAGCCAGAAACCCGCCGACCCGCTGGTGGTGCTGCTGGAGCTGACCCCGCAGATGCTCGCAAGCGACGTGCCGCCCAACCGCCTGGAGCAGGCCCGGCACAAGTTGCTGGACCTGCTGCAAGCGCGCAGCGACGCCCAGACCGCGATCGTGGTCTATGCCGGCAGCGCCCACACCCTGGTGCCGCTGTCCGACGACCTGGCCACCAGCCGCAATCTGCTGGACGCGCTGAAACCGTCGATCATGCCCCAGCCCGGCCAGCGCGCCGACCTGGCCCTGCTCAAGGCCCTCAAGCTGCTGGACCAGGGCGCCCTGGGCCAGGGCCGGGTGCTGCTGATGGCCGCGTCCCTCAGCGAACAGGAGCGCCAGGGCATCCGCCAGGCCCTGAGCGGTGACGCGCCGCAGTTGCTGATGCTGGGCCTGGGCAGCCGCGACGGCGCCCCGGTGACCCTGGAAGACGGCAGCTACCTCAAGGACGACCTGGGGGCGATCCTGGTGTCGCGCCTGGACAGCCCGGACCTCAAGCAGTTCATCGGCGAGGTCGGCGGCCGCTACCGTCAGGCGCGCCTGGACGACAGCGACCTCAAGGGCCTGGGCCTGCTGGGCGGCCCCCAGGGATTGCGCAACGACGGCCAGACCCTGCGCCTGGACACCTGGGCCGACCAGGGCTACTGGCTGTTGCTGCCGCTGCTGTTGCTGGCCGCCTGCGCCGGGCGCCGGGGCTGGCTGTTCTGCCTGCCGCTGCTGCTGTTGGCCGCGCCGCAACCGAGCTACGCCTTCGACTTGCAAGACCTGTGGCTGCGTCCCGACCAGCAGGGCCGGCGCCTGCTGGAGCAGCAGCGCCCGGCCGAAGCGGCGCGGCGCTTCCAGGACCCGCAATGGCAAGGCGTGGCCCTGTACGAATCCGGCAACTACAATGCCGCCGCCGAGCGCTTTGCCGAAGGCAATGACGCCCGCGCCCACTACAATCGCGGCAATGCCCTGGCCCGCAGCGGCGAACTGGAAGCGGCCCTGGACGCCTACGAGCAAGCCCTGGAACGCCAGCCGGACCTGCAACCGGCCCTGTACAACAAGGCCCTGGTGCAAAGCCTGTTGCAACAGCAGCAGACTGCGCCGCCGACCGCGCCGCAAAAGCCGCAGAACCCCGACAGCGACGAGAGCAACAACGCCGGGCCCAGCGGCGCCGCGACTCAGCCGGCCAGCGGCAGCGAACCCCCGGACAACGCCGGGCAGACCGCGACCGAAACCGGCGAGGCCACGGCGCCGCCGCCACCGGGCAACGGCCACAGCGAGGTGCCCGGCAGCGAACTGGACGACCAGCACACCACCACCCCGCTGCGTCCGGCCCAGGACAGCCTGGACGCCGAACACCAGCAGGCGCTGGAACAATGGCTGCGCAAGATCCCGGATGATCCGGGCGAACTGCTGAGGCGTAAATTCTGGTACGAACAGCAACAACATCAGGATCAGGGAAAAACTCGATGACCCGCTGCACCGCCGCCCTTCTGCTAGCCCTCGCGTTCTGGACTGCCCCGTCCCAGGCTGCCGGGCTGTCCGCCAGCCTGGACCGCAGCCAGGTGAACGCCGGGGAAACCGTCGAGCTGACCCTGGAGTCCACCGACGTCACCCAGTTCGGCAAGCCCGATCTCACGCCTCTGGACAGTCAGTTCGAAGTGCGCGGCACACGCCAGGTCAACCAGCTCAACAGCCTGGGCGACAACCACGCCAGCACCCGCTGGATCATCACCCTGCTGCCGCGCCAGCTCGGCACCCTGGAGATCGCCCCGCTGCAACTGGGCAATCTGCACAGCCAGGCCCTGAGCCTGCAAGTCAACGCCGGGGCGGCCCAGGACCAGGACGCCCGGCTGGAGCCGGTGTTCATCAAGGCCGAACTCGACCGCCCCAAGGTCTACGTCCAGGCCCAGGCCCTGCTGACCCTGCACATCTACCATTCGGTGCCACTGTTCGACGACAGCAACCTCAGCCCCCTGCAACTCGACGATGCCCGGGTCGAGCAACTGGGCGAGCCACGCACCTACGAAAAACTCATCAATGGCGTGCGTCACGGGGTGATCGAGATGCGCTACGCCCTGTACCCCCAGCGCAGCGGCCAGTTGCAGATCCCGGCGCTGACCTTCAGCGCCACCCTGGCCAACCCGGGCAACGACCAGGAACCCGCGCCCCAGGCTCCCAAGCCCGGCAAGCTGATCCATGTGAGCTCCGAGCCCATGAGCCTGGACGTGCTGGGCAAGCCCGCCGGCTATCCCGCCGACGTCCCCTGGCTGCCGGCGCGCCGCCTGGAGTTGACTGAAAGCTGGAACCCGGAGCCCGATCACCCGCAGGTCGGTGACTCCCTGACCCGCACCCTGACCCTGCGCGCCGAAGGCCTGTCCAGCACCCAACTGCCGCCCCTGCCCCAGCCCGAGGTCAACGGCCTGCGCAGCTACCCCGACCAGCCGCAACTGAGCAACCAGCACGTCGAGCAGGGCCTGCTGGGCATTCGCGAAGAGCGCCAGGCGCTGGTGCCGACCCGCACCGGCGAAGTGAATTTGCCGGGCCTGGAAGTGACCTGGTGGAACACCCAGGAAGAGCGCCTGGAACTCACCCGCCTGCCGGCCCGCAGCCTGCAAGTGGCGAACAACCCGAGCCTGGTGGTGGATACCCCGGCCGGCACGCCCCCGGCCGGCAGCAACGATGGTCCGCTCTGGCCCTGGCAACTGAGCACCCTGCTGCTGGCCTGCACCACCCTCCTGGGCTTCGGCCTGTGGTGGCGGGCACGCTCGCAACCGGCGGTGCTGCGCGCCACCCAGACCGGCCCGAGCCCACGCTCGCTGCTGGACGACCTCAAGCGCGCCTGTCAGGCCAACGACCCGCAGACCACCCGCCAGGCCCTGGACGCCTGGGCGCGCCAGCAACCGGAAACCCTGGCCGACATGGCGGCGCGATTCATCCCGCTGTCCGATGCCCTGGACGGCCTCAACGGCGCCCTCTACAGCGAAACCGGCCAGTATTGGCAAGGTGAGGAGCTGTGGCGGGCAATCCGCGCCATTCCCATCAACGAGCGGGTCCAGGACCCGTTGACGGACACCACCAGCCTGCCACCGCTCTACCCCAAATAACGGCAGCCGCAAGCGGCGAGCTGCAAGCCTCAAGCAGCTCGTAGCTTGCCGCTTGCCACTTGCCGCTGCTTTACCTGGAGTTTGCCTTGCGTCTGTTTCACACCTCCGACTGGCACCTGGGCCAGAACCTCCACGGCCAGGAACGCGACTTCGAACACGCCTGCTTCCTTGAGTGGCTGCTGCGTCAGCTCAAGCATGAGCAGCCGGATGTGCTGCTGATCGCCGGCGACATCTTCGACACCGTCAACCCGCCGGTCAAAGCCCAGGAGCGGCTCTACGACTTCATCGTCAGCGCCCACGAACAACAGCCGGCCCTGACCGTGGTGATGATCGCCGGCAACCACGACTCCGGCTCGCGCATCGAACTGCCGGCGCCCCTGATGCGGCGCCTGCGCACCCACGCCCTGGGCCGGGTGCTGTGGCTGGATGACGGCCAGCTGGATGTCGAACGCCTGCTGCTGCCGCTGCCCGACGCCAGTGGCGCGGTCCGCGCCTGGTGCCTGGCGCTGCCGTTCCTGCGGCCAGCGGAAGTCACCGGCCCGCAACGGGGCGACGACTACCTCAAGGGCATCGCCCAGGTCCATGAATGGCTGATCGCCGCGGCCAACGCCAAGCGCCAGCCGGGCCAGGCCCTGGTGGCGGTGAGCCACGCCCACATGGCCGGCGGCTCAATCTCGGAAGATTCCGAGCGCAGCCTGATCATCGGCAACGCCGAGGCCCTGCCCGCCAGCCTGTTCGGCGCGGACATCAGCTACGTGGCCCTGGGGCACCTGCACCAGCCGCAGAAGGTCAATGGCGAGGAGCGCATCCGCTACAGCGGCTCGCCGATCCCGCTGTCGTTTTCCGAGATCGGCTATCAGCACCAGATCCTCGATGTGCGCCTGGACGGCGAGACCCTGGTCAGCGTCGAACCGCGGCTGATTCCCCGGGCGGTGAACCTGCAACGCCTGGGCCCGGCGCCCCTCGGAGAAATCCTCGACCAGCTCGGCGAGCTGCCGGACATCGACCTTCTGGCCGAAGAACAGCGCCAGCCCTGGCTGGAAGTGCGGGTACGTCTGGACGAACCGCAGCCGGACCTGCGCCAGCAAGTGGAAAGCGCCCTGCAAGGCAAGGCCGTGCGCCTGGTACGGATTGCCGCCGAATACGCCGGCAAGGGCGGACGCGACGCGCAAGACAGCGGCGCCGAGCTGATCGAACTGGATCAACTGAGCCCCGAAGAACTGTTCCGCCGGGCCTGGCGCGACGCCTACGGCAACGAGGTGGACGACACCACCCTCAAGGATTTCGCCCTGCTGTTGCAGGACGTGCAGCAAGAAGGGGAACAGCCATGAAGATCCTGGCCATCCGCCTGAAGAACCTGGCCTCCCTGGCCGGGCCGTTCGAGATCGACTTCACCGCCGAGCCCCTGGCCAGCGCCGGGCTGTTTGCCATTACCGGGCCGACCGGCGCCGGCAAGAGCACCCTGCTCGACGCCCTGTGCCTGGCGCTGTTCGGCGCGGTGCCGCGGCTGAACAACATCGGCCGCGAGACCAAGGTCCCCGAGGTCGACAGCGAGATCCTCACCAGCGACCCGCGCACCCTGCTGCGCCGGGGCAGCGGCAGCGGCTATGCCGAGGTGGACTTTGTCGGCATTGACGGGCGCCGCTACCGCGCCCGCTGGGAGGCCAACCGCGCCCGCGACAAGGCCAACGGCAAGCTGCAGGCCAGCCGGCAGAACCTCACCGACCTGGACAGCGAACAACTGCTGAGCAACCAGAGCAAGAGCGAATACAAGCAGTTGATCGAGGCCCGCCTGGGGCTCAACTTCGAGCAATTCACCCGCGCGGTGATGCTGGCCCAGAGCGAGTTCAGCGCCTTCCTCAAGGCCGATGACAAGGAACGCAGCGAGCTGCTGGAAAAGCTCACCAACACCTCGATCTACAGCCAGTTGGGGCGGCGCGCCTACAGCAAGAGCAAGGAGGCCGAAGAGGTCCACAAGGAACTCAAGGCCCAGGCCAGCGGCATCACCCCGCTGGACCCCGAAGCCCGGGCCGAGCTGGATCAACAGTTCGACGCCGCCCGGCAGCAGCTCAAGGAGCAGCAGGCCCGGCTCAAGCAACTGGAGGCCCAGCACAGCTGGCTCAAGGAGCTGGGACAGTGGCAGCAGGCCCGACAGGACGCCGCCGAGCAGTTGCAACAGGCCGAGCAGCAGGCCCTGGCTCTGGCCCCAGAGCGCCTGCGCCTGCAGCGTCTGGAACAACTGGCGCCGCAGCGCCACCAGTTCCTGCGCCAGATCGAGCTGCACCAAGCACTGGAGCCCCTGGGCCAACAGATCGAGCAGCAGGCCGCGCAACAGGTTGAGCTGCAACAACGTCACCAACAGCTGCAACAGCACGTGCTCGACGCCGACAGCGCCCTGACCCAGGCCCAGAGCCAGCACAGCGACAGCGCGCCGCTGCTGCGCGAAGCCTTTGCCGAACAGGCCAATCTGAGCCGTCTTGGCCAGAGCCTGAGCGAGGCCGGCGAAACCCGTGACCGCGCGCAAAGCGTCAGTGCCCAAGGCCAGCAAAGCATTGCCCAACTGCTGGAGAAGCAGCGTCTGGTGGGTGAGCGCCTGGAGCGGATTGCCGGGCAGTTGGCGCACAGCGCCGCCCTCGCCCCCTTGAGCGAAGCCTGGACGCTCTACCGCGAACGCCTGCAGCAACTGATGCTGATCGGCAACCGCCTGAATCAGGGCCAGGCCGAATTGCCAGCCCTGGAACAGCGGGCCGGCACCGCGGCTCAGCAACTGGCCGAACAACGTTCCCACCTTGAATTGCTCTACAGCGAAGCCGGTGCCGAACCCCAGGCCGTGGCCGAGCAGATCCAATTGCTGGACGGCCTGCTCAAGGACAACCGCAAGCAACAACGGGCCACGGAAGAGCTGGCACGGCTCTGGGCCCAGCAACAGGAACTGGACCAGCGCGGCCGGGCCCTGCAAGACAAGCAGCAAGCCGTGGCCGCCCAGCGCGAGGCGCTGAACCAGGCCGGCCTGCAAGCCAAGGCCGAACTGAGCGTCGCCGAGCAGACCCTGAGCGTCACCCAGGCCTTGCTGGAGCGCCAGCGCCTGGCCCGCAGTGCCAGTGTCGAGGAGCTACGCGGGCAGTTGCAGGACGACCAGCCCTGCCCGGTGTGCGGCAGCGTCGAGCACCCCTATCACCAGCCCGAAGCCCTGCTGCAAAGCCTGGGGCGCCATGACGAAAGCGAAGAAGCCAACGCCCGCCAGGCGGTGGACAGGCTCAAGGAACAGCTCAACGAATTGCGGGCCCAGGTCCAGGGCCTGATCGCCCAGCAGAAGGAATTCCTCCAGCAACAGGAACAACTGGCCAGCCAGCAACAGGCGCTGGCCCCCAGCCTGCAAGCCCACCCGCAGAGTGCCAGCCTGCTGGACCAGGACCCGGCGCGACGCGATGCCTGGCTACGCCAGCAACTGGAACAGTTGCAACAGAGCATCACCCAGGATGAAAGCCGCCTGGATGCCTTGCTGACCCTGCAAAAGGACGCCACGCGGCTCCAGCAGCAGTTGCAGCAAGCACAAGACGCCAGCCAGCAGGCGGCCCAGCATCTGCACAAGCAGCAGGAGCAATTGGCCGCCGACCAACAGCGTCTCGAAGAAGAACTGGGCAGCTTCAACAACCTGCTGCCGGCCGAGGTGCTCGAAGGCCTGCGCCGTGATCCGGCCAGCACCTTCATGCAACTGGACCAGCAGGTGCTGCAACGCATCGAACAACTGCGCGAGCGCCAGGATGAAGCCGAAGAACAGCAGCAGCGCCAACTGCTGCTGGACAAGGAACAGGACCGCCAACTGACCCGCCAGCAGCAACTGAGCGACGCTCAGCAGCAGCTCGACGCCCTGAGCCAACAGCACCAGGCCTGCCAGGACCGGCTGGCCGCCCTGCTGGGGTCGCACCCTAGCGCCGAGCTCTGGCAGCAACAGCTCGATCAAGCCGTGGAACAGGCCCGCAGCGCCCAGGCCAAGGCCCAGCACGAGCAGCAGGAGCTGCAGCAGCAACTGATCCAACTGAGCGCCGAGCTCAAGGCCCGGCAAGAGCGTCTGCAAGCCCTGGACAGCGAACGACAGCAACTGGCCGGCAGCATCGAACAATGGCGTGCCCAGCATCCGGAGCTGGACGACAGCGGCCTGCAACAGCTGCTGGAACTGGACGAGGAACAGGTCCAGCAACTGCGCCAGCACCTGCAGGCCAACGACAAGGCCATCGAACAAGCCAAGGTCCTGCTCCAGGAGCGTCAGCAACGCCTGCAACAGCACCAGGCCCAGCACAACGGCAACCTGGAGGCCGGGCAACTGGCCCAGGCCCTTGAAGGGCTGCAGCAACAAGCCCTCGCCAGCGAACAGCAGGTGGCGGAACTGCGCGCCCGGCAAAGCGAGGACCAGCGCCGCCAGGAGGCCAATCAGGCCCTGGGCCAGCAGATCCACGACGCCTACCAGCAATGGCAGCGCTGGGCCCGCCTGAATGCCCTGATCGGCTCGGCCACCGGCGACACCTTCCGCAAGATCGCCCAGGCCTACAACCTCGACCTGCTGGTGCACCACGCCAACGCCCAACTGCGCCAGCTGGTGCGGCGCTACCGCCTCAAGCGCGGCGGCAGCATGCTCGGCCTGCTGGTGCTGGACACCGAAATGGGCGATGAACTGCGCTCGGTGCACTCGCTGTCCGGCGGCGAAACCTTCCTGGTGTCCCTGGCCCTGGCCCTGGGGCTGGCGTCCATGGCCTCCAGCACCCTGAAGATCGAATCGCTGTTCATCGACGAAGGTTTCGGCAGCCTCGACCCCGAGTCCCTGCAACTGGCCATGGACGCCCTCGACGGCCTGCAGGCCCAGGGGCGCAAGGTCGCGGTGATTTCCCACGTGCAGGAAATGCACGAACGGATCCCGGTGCAGATCCAGGTCAGCCGCCAGGGCAACGGCCTGAGCACCCTGGAGGTGAAATGAGCACGCGGCCGATGCCCGAGGCGACCCTCTACTCGTTCCGCCGCTGCCCTTACGCCATGCGCGCGCGACTGGCGCTGCGCTATGCCCAGGTGCCCGTGCAGATCGTCGAGGTCAGCCTCAAGGCCAAGCCGGCCGAGATGCTGGCTCTGTCGCCCAAGGGCACGGTGCCGGTGCTGGCGGTGGATGGGCGGGTGATCGATGAGAGCATGGAGATCATGCACTGGGCGCTGGAGCAGCATGATCCGGACAACTGGCGGCTCATCGGCGCCCCCGAGGCCCAGACACAGATGGCGGCCTTGATTGCCGAGAATGATCAGGTGTTCAAGGTGCACCTCAATCGCTACAAGTACGCCGAGCGTTATCCCGAAGCGCCCATGGAGCATTACCGGGCCCAGGGCGAGGTGTTTCTGGCGCAGTTGGAGCGCCTGCTGCAGGAGCGACGCTATCTGCTGGCGGCGCATCCGAGCTTGGCGGACATGGCCCTGCTGCCGTTTGTTCGCCAGTTTGCTCATGTGGACCGGG
This sequence comes from Pseudomonas sp. Os17, assembly GCF_001547895.1. Classification (NCBI taxonomy): domain Bacteria; kingdom Pseudomonadati; phylum Pseudomonadota; class Gammaproteobacteria; order Pseudomonadales; family Pseudomonadaceae; genus Pseudomonas; species Pseudomonas sp. Os17. The sequence continues at coordinate 3,774,478 of NZ_AP014627.1, forward strand.
AGTGGTTTGCGCAGACGCCTTATCCTGCGTTGCAGGAGTGGTTGCAGGTGTTTCTTGAATCGAAGTTGTTTGTGGGGGTCATGGCCAAGACTTTGGCGTGAGTTTTTGTTGTGGGGTTGGGTACATATCCGGGGCTGCGGGTGTAGCGGCTTATGGTTCCGCTTTTACAGCGGGGTTGGGTACATATCCGTTTCTGCGGGTGCGGCCGCTGGCGGTTCCGCTCTTACAGCGAGTGGGAGGGGGTACATATCCATTCCTGCGGTCACGGCCACTGGCGGTTTCGCTCTTACAGCGAGTCACTTTGAAACCCGGAATGCCGGCCAGCCCAAAGTAACCAAAGGCTCCTGCCCCTCCACTCGGTGCCTCGCATAGCGAGGCATGCCCTCACTCCGGCATTGATCCGTGGGCCGCCGCAATGGGCCATCCATGGCCCAGTGCGGCTAACCCAGCGTCCTGCCGGGTTACCCACGGCTCAATGCCTGCGTTCGGCCATCGTGTTTAAGGGGGCAGGAAGATCAAAAACCAGATCAAGATCAACATCTGACGGCGGCCTACCGGCCGACCTGTTTCATTGCCGTTCGCGTTACATGTAGCCGCTGCCGAAGGCTGCGACCGGCTCCGCAGGAGACGCTAAACCTGCCTCCCCGATATTCCTGACCTATCGCGCCGCCTGGTTTTGCGAGCGCGAGCGCTCGTTCGCAGCCTTCGGCAGCGGCTACAAGGAGCCAGCCTGCGCAACTTGGCTTTGGCTTTTGATCTTGATCTTCAGGCCCCTTCCCAGCAGGCCGAGCGCAGGCGTTGCGTAGGGGGCAGCTCGGCAGGGATGCCGAGCTAGCCGCCACCCGGCCATGGATGGCCGGTTGGCGGCGGGCCCCCGGAGCAATGCCGGAGAGAGGGAACCCCGAGCCCCAGCGAGGGGCCGTATGGAGGGGCAAGCGTTTTTGCTTACTTTTTTGGCGTTTGAAAAAAGTAAGTCGCCGTAAGGGCGAAACCCTAAGTGGCCGCACCCGCAGCAACGGATATGCACACCGTCCCACTCGCCGTAAGGGCGAAACCGTAAGTGGCCACACCCACAGCAACGGGTATGTACCCCCTCAAACTCGCCGTAAAGGCGAAACCACCAGCCGCCACACCCGCAGCAACGGATATGCCCCCTCCCAGCACACGCCCAGAACATAACCCCCACCGCCCCACATGCTAATGTTCCCCTCCTTCAGCCCCAACGCCACGAGCCCCCATGTCCGTCGTAATCCGCACCCACCCTCGCTTAACCATCGGCGTACTGATCGGCTGCGCCGTCGGCCTCTTCGCCCCCGCCGCGACCCTCACCAGCAAGATCCTCATCGGCTGGAACGCCGCCGTCTGGACTTACCTGCTGCTGATGTTCTGGCTGACCCTGCGCGCTCGCGCCGACCAGGTGAAGCGCATCGCCGAAGCCGAGGACGAAAACGCCGGGCTGGTGTTGCTCATCGTGTGCATCGCCGCTATCGCCAGCCTGGTGGCGATCACCCTGGAACTGGTCGGCAGCAAGGACCTGGACAGCACCCGGCGGCTGGTCCACTACGCCTTTACAGGGTTGACGGTGATCGGTTCCTGGCTGCTGGTCGGGGTGATCTTCAGCCTGCACTACGCGCGCCTGTACTACACCTGGGACGGCCAGGAACCGGCGCTGCGCTTTGCCGAAGGCCCGATCGACCCGGACTACTGGGACTTCCTGTACTTCTCCTTCACCATCGGCGTGGCGGTGCAGACCTCGGACGTCGGTGTCGCCACCCGCGAGCTGCGCAAGATCGTCCTCGCCCAGTCCTTGATCGGCTTTCTGTTCAACACCGCGATCCTCGGTTTTTCCATCAACATTGCCGCCGGGCTGTTCAGCTGAACCGGTACGAGACGGCTTGAGCCCAGTCCTGGCAGCTTCGCGGGATCGTCCGTGAGAATCGCGACGGCTTCGTCCGAGATGCCATATAGCGAGTGTCAGGCTGGGTAAGGCTGGGTAAGCCTAGTTGATCTTATTCAAACGACCGCCAATACCAAGCAACTAAATTCAGTTGTGCTGATCGACCTTCCAAACAAATCGCCCCAACACTTCAAGAGCAATTTAAGAATCATCTTAAAGACCCACCCTCTTACTAAAAATAAAATAGCCGCCTTTTACAGCCCTGGATTTAGCCAACTAACTTCTTAACGTTAGTCCCTCGCCTTCAACTAATCCCCCCTTTTCCCCGAACCTGAAGTTTGCCGACCTCGCCATGTCCAAATGACGAAAGCACTTGCAATAGAGCGCCCGCGCACCCAATCCATGGGCCCAACAGCAAACAGCCACCCCAAAAGCAGCCTGTAACTTCCACAGACTGTTGTGTTTTCTGCTTCGCCAAAAGGTTACAACGTTGAAATACCCATCCGTAATAACAGCTATTACCCTGCTATACAGCGTCACTTATTCAGTACAGTCCCATGCGATCACTGCAATCGACAGCATTGATTTAGGTTCTTTGAGTAACGAGTACTCTATGGCCTTCGGCGTCTCTGCCGACGGTCGTCTAATCGCGGTAAACAAAACATTACCCACAGGCCAAGATCGCGCATTCAAATACAGCGATGCGACTGGCATGGTCGATCTGGGGACCCTGGGTGGGAACCATGCCTATGCCCATGCCATATCCGCCGATGGCAGTGTGGTCGTGGGAAAAGCGGCTACCCCGGCCTCGGCTCATGCCTTCAAGCACTCCGATGCGACCGGCATGATCGATCTAGGCACACTGGGCGGCGCATCATCCAGCGCCAATGGCGTATCCGCTGACGGCGCCGTGGTGGTTGGCGACTCCTTGAATCTCCAAGGGAGGACTCGTGCCTTCAAGCACACGGAGGCGACCGGCATGATCGATCTGGGGACCTTGAAGGCAGACAACAGTGGCGACTCCCTTGCAACTGCGGTGTCCGGCGACGGTAGCGTCGTCGTCGGGCAGTCGGACATCGATACGGATTCGAACGTACAACACGCGTTCAAGTACACCGATGCCAACGGCATGACCGACCTGGGCACCCTCGGCGGAACATCTTCCCAGGCTCTGGGAATATCCGCCGACGGCCAGGTGGTCGTGGGCAGTTCGGAAACTATCACCGGCGGTACTCAAGCGTTCAAACACACTGACGCCAACGGCATGGTCGAGCTCGGCTCCTGGGGGGGCGACTCCAGTGCTAGCGCGGCATCCGCCGACGGCCGCGTTGTCGTCGGTTTTGCCATTACCGCAGAGGGCGATAACCACGCCTTCAGACACACCGATGCCGACGGCATGATCGATCTGGGCACGTTAGGCGGCCAACATTCGGCAGCGACTGCCGTGTCCGCCGACGGCAATATTGCCGTCGGCCTGAGCCTCACGGCGAGTGGTGACCTACACGCCGCGCTGTGGAAGATCACGGAAACCGGCACTCACCTGCTTGATCTGGACAACACCCGGAGCGCGATGGCCAAAAGCGCCAATCGGGCATGGGGAGTCCTGGACCTGCGCAGTGCGCAACTGGACCGGTTGATGAGCCAGGAGTGCCAGATCGACAGCGGCTCGTTCTGTATTGGGGTTGGCCCCAGCTACAGCAGAAACCGCGAGACTCGCCAGACCTCGACGAGTCTGACCCTGGGCGCCCGTCCCAGCGACCATCTGCGTGTGGGCATCACCCTGGACCAGAACCTCGATCAACAGTTGCCGGACAACTACACCAAGGCAGGGTCCAACGCACCCGCAGTCGCGATGTTCGTTGCCATGGACGAATCGGGCCAGGGCCTGGGTTGGCAGGGGCGTCTGGCTGCGGCCTATCTGTCTTCCAAAGTCGATATCCGCCGTGAGCAACTGGCTTATACCGACGCCGGTCAAGGGCGTTCGAGCCTGCGTGGCAAGGCCTTCAGCATCGAGGGTGGCTATGGCCTGCGGCTCGATAGCCTGACCGTGACGCCTTACATCGGCCTCAGCCAGACTCAAGTCAGCCGCCAGGGCTATAGCGAGCACAGCGGCGCCGTCATGGCGGCCAGCTACGCAAAAATGCAGCGCTCGGTGACCCGCCTGAACGCCGGCGTACGGACTGCCAAACGCCTGACAAAACAGCTGGAGCTCAATGCCAGCCTGGGCCTGATCCAGGACCTGGACAAAGACCAGGACGCCTTTCAAGCGCGCATGGACTACCTGGGTCGCTATACCTACCAGGCCGATAAACAGCACGACACCCGTTTTGCCGCGGGCACCGGGGCAAGCTATGCCTTGAACGAGAACAGCGCCGTGCATGCCGGTGTGTTCTGGACACAGGAGCCGGGCGGCAATGACACGACCGGTATTCAAACCGCCTTTACCTATCAGTTCTGATAACGGCTCCCGCCCTGTCTCGCGGTACTCCACATCAGCCCGGTCGAGGCTGCACCGCACGTCAAGACCCCAGCCCTGGCGCACCGCCAGGGCTGTTGCTGATCGCGACCTGGACAAGCCTGTGGGCGTGAAGTGCGCCCGGGCAGTCGTCACAGTGCAAAAGCCGGTCGCTACAGAGCGTTTCCCGGGCCATCGGGGCCACGTAAGGTGGCCAGCACGGCGCGACAAGACGCCGCTCAGAACAACAAGCCACCTGCCGGAAGAGATCCTCTGATGAAAACACCGTTCAAGCGTTGTTTCCTGGTCCTCTGCGCCAGCGCACTGCTGAGTGCCTCCACCTGGGCCGCCGAGCCCGCGTCCTGCAAGACCGTGCGCATGGGAGTGGTCAACTGGACCGATGTGATCGCCACCAGCGCCGTGGCCGATGTCCTGCTCACCGGGCTGGGCTACGACAGCAAGCAGACCAGCGCCGTGCAGCAGATCATCTTCGCCGGCATTCGCGACCAGCGCCTGGACATCTTCCTCGGCTACTGGAAGCCCGCCATGGACCAGAACATCGCGCCCTTCCTCGAGGCCGGGCAGGTCAAGGTCATGGACCGGCCCAGCCTCACGGACGCCCAGGCGACCCTGGCGGTGCCGGATTACGTGGCCCAGGCGGGGCTGAAAACCTTCGCCGACATTGCCCGCTTCAAGGACCAGCTGGGGGGCAAGATCTACGGCATCGAGCCCGGCAGCGGCGCCAACACCACGATCAAGACCATGATCGACACCGACCAATTCGGCCTCAAGGGCTTCAAGCTGATCGAATCCGGCGAGGCCGGGATGCTGGCGGCGGTGCAGCGGGCGATCAATCGCAAGGAATTCGTGGTGTTCGTCGGCTGGACCCCGCACCCGATGAACATCAACATGGCCATCACCTACCTCACCGGCAGCGAGGACGTGTACGGCCCCAACGAGGGGGCGGCCACGGTGTCCACGGTCACCGCGCCGAACTACGCCGAGCGTTGCCCCAACGTGTATCGGCTGCTGCAGAACCTGAACTTCAGCGCGGCCCAGGAAAGCCAGCTGATGGTGCCGATCATGCAGCGCAAGACGCCCCAGGACGTGGCCCGACAGTGGCTGCGCGAGCATCCCGAAGACCTGCAGCGCTGGCTGACGGGGGTGAGCACCTTCGACGGCGGCGATGGTGTGGCGGCGGTCAAAGCCCACCTGTAACCGCCTGTCGCAGCAGCCGGCTTGCCGGCGAAGGCCGCCTCACGCAGCTCTTCGCCAGCAAGCCGGCGCCCACCCCCAGCGAGGCTATCCATGAGCCATTACCCGCTTTCCGCCGAGCTGACGGCCTTCGTCCGACGCACCCTGAGCTACACCAGCGCCGACAGCAGCCTCAAAGGCCTGCGCGACAGCTATGAACGCATGTGCCGGGACTTCACCCCGCCCCGTCCCCCCGGGCTGGCCGTGCATGACCTGCAACTGGCAAAGGTGCCGCTGCGGGCCTATCACCCGGACCGCCCGGCCCCCGCGTCCGGCTGGCCCTGGCTGCTGTACCTGCACGGCGGCGGCTGGGTGCTGGGCAGCCTGGACTCCCACGATTTCATCTGCGCCGCACTGGCCGACGAACTGGACATACTGGTGATCGCCGTGGACTACCGACGGGCTCCGGAACATCCGTTCCCGGCGGCTTTCGACGATTGCCTGGGGGTCTGGCGCGCCCTGGAGCAGGGCCTGAGCCCGCTGCCCCTGGACAGCCGGCGACGGCTGGTGATGGGCGACAGCGCCGGGGGCAATCTGGCCGCGGCCCTGTGCCTGGCCCTGCGCGACGCCGCCGAACCCTTGCCCGCCGCCCAGGTGCTGGTCTACCCCGGACTGGGTGGCGCGGCCGACCTGCCCTCGCGCAGCCAGTACGCCGATGCCCCGCTGCTCAGCAGCAGCGACCTGGACTGTTTCCAGGCCCTGTACCTGCCCGGCCGGCCACAGCGCTCGGCCTATGCCCGGCCGCTGCTGGCGGAGCAGTTCAGCGGCCTGCCGCCGGCCTTCATCGCCCTGGCGCAGTTCGACCCGCTGCGCGACGACGGCGAATGCTATCACCGGCACCTGCTCGGGGCCGGGGTCGCCAGCCAGCTGTACCCCGGCCTCGGGCTGGTGCACGGTTGCCTGCGCGCCAGGGGCCTGGCCGCCGAAGTCGACGCGCTCTACAGCGCCCTGTTGCGCTACCTGCAGCAGCACCTGGAGCGTCCCTGAGGGCGACCGTTGGTCAGCCATCCACGGCCGCGCGGGGTATTTCCTGTCTTGGCACCCTTGACGGCGAACGGCATTTTGCGGTTTCCTGAAACCGGTTTCAGCCTGATCTCCGGAAAGACTGCAAACCGATAATTCCAAGAATAAGGTCCGCGCCCGTGAATCCGTTTTCCGCCGCCCAGCGCAATCGCGTCACCATGCTCGATGTCGCCCGTCATGCCGGGGTCTCCAAGGCCAGCGTGTCGCGCTTCATCGGCGACGACCGCGCCCTGCTGTCCACCGCCACCGCCTTGCGCATCGAGCAAGCCATCAACGACCTGGGCTACCGCCCGAACCAGATGGCCCGCGGCCTCAAGCGCGGGCGCACGCGGCTGATCGGCATGCTGGTGGCGGATATCCGCAACCCCTATTCGATTGCCGTGATGCACGGCGTGGAAACCGCCTGCCGCCAGCACGGCTACAGCCTGGTGGTGTGCAACACCGACCGTGACGACGAACAGGAAGCCCGGCACCTGGCCAACCTGCGGGCCTACAACATCGAAGGCCTGATCGTGAACACCCTGGGCCACCACCTGGAGCAGTTGCTGGAATTGCAGCAGGAAATGCCCCTGGTGCTGGTGGACCGCAAGCTCGACCCCCTGCACGCCGATCTGGTGGGCCTGGACAATCCGGCGGCGGTGCACAGCGCCATCGAGCACCTGGAACACCAGGGCTACCGCGACCTGCTGCTGGTCAGCGAACCCCATGACGGCACCAGCTCACGGCTCGAACGCAGCGCCGCGTTCCAGGCCGAGATCGCCCGGCGCCCGGCCTTGCGCGGCCAGTCGCTGGAAACCGGCGAGGCCCTGGCCCGCCACCTGAAGGACTTTCTCGACACGCCCGGTCCCGGGCCCAAGGCGCTGTTCTGCGCCAACGGCGTGGCGACCCTGGCGGCGACCCGCGCCCTGCGCGAACTGCAGTGCCCGCTGTTCGAGGGCATCGGCCTGATCGCCCTCGACGACCTGGACTGGTACCCCCTGGTGGGCAGCGGCATCACCGCCCTGGCCCAGCCCACCGCCGCCATCGGCGCCAGCGCCTTCGACTGCCTGCTCAAGCGTCTGCGGGGCGACGAGGCCGCGCCGCGGGTGATGGATTTTCCGACGCAATTGATCGTGCGCGGCTCCACCGTGTTGTAACGGTGGCGGCACGCGCCACAAGGCTTTTTTCGAACAAAAATGAAACCGGTTTCAGAGGTCAGGAACATGCAGCGATCCCCCGTTTCCATCAGTCTGTCCAGCTACGGCGCGGACCTTGTGCGCGAGCACGGTCAGGCGCATTTCATCCCCCTGGTGGCCGCCGCCGGCGCGTCCTGCATTGAATGGCGCGAAGAGCTGCTGAGCGGCGAAAACCCCGCGCAGCTGGCCCAAGGCGCCGAGCAACATGGCCTGGAAAGCGTGTTTTCCTCACCCCTGGAGCTGTGGCAGGCCGAGCGCCGCGCGCCCAACCTCGAACTCGCCGCCGCCTTGCAGCGGGCCCGGGCGTTCGGCGCCCGCGACCTCAAGGTGTCCCTCGGTCACTTCAGCGAGCATCACGACCTGCACAGCCTCGCCAGCCTGCTGGCGGATCAGCCGGTGCGGCTGTTGGTGGAGAACGACCAGACCGGGCACGGTGGCCGCATCGAACCCTTCCAGCGCTTTTTCAGCGCCGTGGAGGCGCTGAACCTGCCGCTGCGCATGACCTTCGATATCGGCAACTGGCAATGGCAGGCGCAGTCGGCGCTCGACGCCGCGCGCCTGCTGGGCCGCCACGTGGCCTATGTGCACTGCAAGGCCGTGCGCCTGCGAACCGATGGCAAGCGGGTGGCCGTAGCGCCGGACGCCCCGGACCTGCAGCAGTGGGAACACCTGCTGCGGCACATGACCCAAGGTATTACCCGGGCCGTGGAATACCCGCTGCAAGGCGCCGACCTGCTGCAGGTCAGCGCCCTGCAGGTGAACCTGCTGGCCGGCCTCGGTCAGTCGCGACTGGAGCCTGCCCATGTCTGAGATCGATATCCTGTCCTTCGGTGAAACCATGGCGATGTTTGTCGCCGAACACAGCGGCGATCTGGCCCGGGTCGAGCACTTTCACAAGCGCATCGCCGGGGCCGACAGCAACGTCGCCATCGGCCTGTCGCGCCTGGGCTTCAAGGTGGCCTGGCTGAGCCGGGTCGGCAACGACTCCCTGGGACGCTTCGTGCTCGACACCCTCGAAGCCGAGGGCCTGGACTGCCGCTTCGTGCGCCGCGACCCGCTGCACCCTACCGGCTTTCAGCTCAAGTCCCGGGAAGACACCGGCGACGACCCGCGGGTCGAATACTTCCGCCGCGGCTCGGCGGCCAGCCACCTGAGCCTCGACGACCTGGCCCCGGCCCTGCTCCAGGCCCGTCACCTGCACGCCACCGGCATTCCCCCGGCCCTCTCGGACTCGGCCCGGGAGCTGTCCGGCCACCTGATGCAGACCCAGCGCGCCAGCGGCCGCAGCGTGTCGTTCGATCCCAATCTGCGTCCCGGCCTGTGGGCCAGCGAAGCGCTGATGATCCGTGAGATCAACCGCCTCGCGGCCCTGGCCCACTGGGTGCTGCCGGGCCTCGGCGAGGGTCGCCTGCTCACCGGCCGTGACGACCCGGCGGACATTGCCGCGTTCTACCTGGACCAGGGCGCCGAAGCCGTGGTGATCAAGCTCGGCGCCCATGGCGCCTACTACCGCACCCACCTGGACGCTGGCTTCGTCGACGGCGTGCCGGTGCCCCAGGTGGTGGACACCGTCGGCGCCGGCGATGCCTTCGCCGTGGGCCTGATCAGCGCCCTGCTGGAAAGCCGCAGCGTGATCGAAGCGGTGCAGCGCGCCAACTGGGTCGGCAGCCGCGCGATACAGAGCCGGGGCGACATGGAAGGCCTGCCCCGACGCCACGAACTGCCGGACCAGGCAGCGCCCCTGAAAACCGCCTGCGCCCTGTAGGAGCTGGCTTGCCAGCGAAGGGGCCCGCCAGGGCGATGCAAGGCTCGAGGGCCCTTTCGCCGGCAAGCCGGCTCCTGCACAACAGCAGTGCGCATGCGAACAAAAAACCAGAACCACCTGTTGCGACAAAAACAACAAGCTCAGGAGAACTTTCATGGACAGCCTCAAACTCGCCGCCCGCCGCTGGTGGTACATCATGCCGATTGTCTTCATCACCTACAGCCTGGCCTACCTGGACCGCGCCAACTATGGCTTCGCCGCCGCCTCCGGGATGGCCAACGACCTGCAGATCACCCCGGGGCTGTCCTCGCTCCTGGGGGCGCTGTTCTTCCTCGGCTATTTCTTCTTCCAGGTGCCGGGGGCGATCTACGCGCAAAAACGCAGCGTGAAGAAGCTGATTTTCGTTAGCCTGATCCTCTGGGGCGGCCTGGCCACCCTCACCGGGATCGTGTCCAACGCCTACATGCTGATCGCCATCCGCTTCATGCTCGGGGTGGTGGAAGCGGCGGTGATGCCGGCGATGCTGGTGTACCTGTGCCACTGGTTCACCCGGGCCGAACGTTCCCGGGCCAATACCTTCCTGATCCTCGGCAACCCGGTGACCATGCTCTGGATGTCGGTGGTCTCGGGCTATCTGGTGGAGCATTTCAGCTGGCGCTGGATGTTCATCGTCGAAGGCTTGCCGGCGGTGCTCTGGGCCTTTATCTGGTGGCGCCTGGCCGATGACCGGCCCAGCCAGGCCCAGTGGCTCAGCCCCCAGGAGAAGCAGGACCTGGAAAGCGCCCTGGCCGCCGAACAGCAAGGCATCAAGGCGATGAAGAACTACGCCGAAGCCTTCCGCTCGCCCAAGGTGATCATCCTCGCCCTGCAGTTTTTCTGCTGGAGCATCGGGGTCTACGGTTTCGTCCTGTGGCTGCCGTCGATCCTCAAGCACGGCGCGCAAATGGACATGGTCGAAGCCGGCTGGCTCTCGGCCCTGCCCTACCTGGCGGCGGTGATCGCCATGCTTGCGGTGTCCTGGGGTTCGGACCGGACCCAGAAGCGCAAGCGCTTCGTCTGGCCGCCGCTGCTGGTGGCCGCCATCGCCTTCTACGCCTCCTACCTGCTGGGTGCCGAGCACTTCTGGTGGTCCTACGGCCTGCTGGTGATCGCCGGAGCCTGCATGTACGCGCCCTATGGGCCGTTCTTCGCCATCGTTCCGGAGATTCTCCCGGCCAACGTGGCCGGCGGCGCCATGGCCCTGATCAACAGCATGGGGGCCCTGGGCTCCTTCGGCGGCTCCTACCTGGTGGGCTACCTGAACAGCGCCACCGGCTCCCCCGGTGCCTCCTACCTGCTGATGAGCGGCGCGCTGCTGCTCTCGGTGCTGCTGACCCTGCTGCTGACGCCCGGCGCCGGAGCGCCTCGGGCCAAGGGCCTGCCCCTGCCGCGCCGCCTGGCCCACTCCTGAACTGCCACAGAGAACCGTCATGAAAAAACACCTGGTGCTGTACAAGAAACTCTCGCCGTCGCTGATGGCGCGCCTGCAGGAACAGACCGAGGTCACCCTGATCGAGGACCTGGGCCCCAACGGCCTCAAGGCCCTGCGCCAGGCCCTGCCCAGCGCCGACGGGTTGCTGGGGGCCAGCCTGCGCCTGGACGCCGAACTGCTGGACCTGGCACCGCGCCTGCAGGCGGTGGCCAGCGTCTCGGTGGGGGTCGACAACTACGACATCGACTACCTGACCCAACGTGGGATCCTGCTCAGCAACACCCCGGACGTGCTCACCGAAACCACCGCCGACACCGGCTTCGCGCTGATCCTGGCCACCGCCCGGCGGGTGGTGGAACTGGCCAACCTGGTGCGCGCCGGGCAATGGCAGCGCAACATCGGTCCGCTGCATTTCGGCAGCGACGTGCACGGCAAGACCCTGGGCATCATCGGCATGGGCCGCATTGGCGAGGCGTTGGCCCAGCGCGGGCATTTCGGCTTCGGCATGCCGCTGATCTACCACAGCAACCGCCCCAAGCCGGCGGTGGAACAACGCTTCAATGCCCGCTACCGGAGCCTGGAGCAACTGCTGCAAGAGGCCGACTTCATCTGCCTGACCCTGCCCTTGACCGAAAAGACCCAGGGGCTGATTGGCCGCCGCGAACTGGCGCTGATGCGCCCGGAGAGCATCTTCATCAATATTTCCCGGGGCAAGGTGGTGGACGAAGCGGCGCTGATCGAAGCCTTGCAGGCCCGGCGGATCCGCGGCGCCGGGCTGGACGTGTTCGAGCGCGAACCGCTGGACCCGGACTCACCGCTGCTGCAACTGCCCAACGTGGTGGCCACTCCGCACATGGGCTCGGCCACCCACGAAACCCGCGAAGCCATGGCCCGCTGCGCCGTGGACAACCTGCTGGCGGCCCTGTCCGGCCAGCGCCCGCCCAACCTGGTCAATAGCGCCGCGTGGAGCCTCGGGACACGACAGACCGGTTAAGGAATTGCCCCCACCACGCCCCTCGCGACCGTAGGAGCTGGCTTGCCAGCGAAGGCGCTCACCAGGGCAATGCAAGACCTGATGGTCGCTTCGCCGGCAAGCCGGCTCCTACGAAAATATCGTGCAGTGCCAGGGCGACCGTAGGAGCTGGCTTGCCAGCGAAGGCGCTCACCAGGGCAATGCAAGACCTGATGGCCGCTTCGCCGGCAAGCCGGCTCCTACGAAAATATCGTGCAGTGCCAGGGCGACCGTAGGAGCTGGCTTGCCAGCGAAGGCGCTCACCAGGGCAATGCAAGACCTGATGGCCGCTTCGCCGGCAAGCCGGCTCCTACGAAAATATCGTGCAATGCCAGGGCGGCCGTAGGAGCTGGCTTGCCAGCGAAGGCGCTCACCAGGGCGATGCAAGATCTGATGGCCGCTTCGCCGGCAAGCCGGCTCCTGCAAGAGGCGACGCGGTACGTCTGGCGCCTAGGGGTGGCGGGTGGGGGGACGGCGTTCGAGGAGTTCGCCGGTGCAGCGGGCAATGCGCCGGCAGGCTTCGGCCAGGCGTTCGCAGTCCAGCACCAGGCCGATGCGGATGTGCCCCGCGGCGCTGGGGCCGAAGGCTTCGCCGGCCAGCACCGAGACGCCATGGCCCTCCAGCAGGCAGTCGGCGAAGGATTGGGCGTCCAGCCCGGTGCTGCGCACGTCCACCATGACGAACATGCCGCCGTCCGGGCGGATCGGCGCCAGGCCCGGGCACTGGCTCAGCAGCGAACACACCAGGTCCCGGCGTCGCCGGTACTCTTCGCGCATCTGCGCCACCTCCGGCAGGTCGCGGTCCAGGGCCACCACCGCGGCGTTCTGCACAAAATCCGGCAGGCCATAGAGCATGCACAGGGACAGGTTGCTCAGGTGCCCGGCCAGGGTCGGCGGAGCAATCACCCAGCCCACCCGCCAACCGCTCATGGCGTGGGACTTGGACAGGCTGTTGATGGTGGCGGTGCGCTCGCCCATGCGTGGCAGGCTGCCCGGACTGAAGTGCCGGCCCTCGTACAGCAGGTCACAATAGACCTCATCGGAAATCAGCCACAGATCGTGGGCAAGGCACAGCCGCGCCAGGGCTTGCCAGTCGTCCAGGGACAGGCTGGCGCCCGAGGGGTTGTTGGGGCTGTTGAGCAGCATGGCCCGGGTACGCGGGGTGATCCGCGCCGCCACTTCCCGCGGATCGACGCGAAACCCCTGCTCGGCGCGCACCGGCACCGGCACGATGCGGGCTGCGCAGGCACCGAACACGCCTTCGTAGGTGACGTACATGGGCTCGGCCACCAGCACCTCGTCCCCGGGATTGAGCAGGCACTGGGCCACGGAGAACACCGCGCATTGCGCCCCGGGCAGCACCACCACGTGTTCGGCGTCGACGATCTGCCCGCTGCGCCGATGGTGATGCCGGGCAATGCAGCTGCGCAGCGCCAGATTGCCGCGCACGTCCGAATAGTGAGTGTCCCCGGCCAGCAGGCTGTCGATCGCCGCCTGGACCACGGGCCTGGGGGTGTCGAAGTCCGGGTCGCCGATGGTCAGCAGCAACACGTCCCTGCCCTGCTCGCGCAAAGCCAGGGCCCGGTAATGGATGTTCCAGGCCGCGGAACCTTCACCGGCGATCCGTTGGGTCAGGGCTGAGTAGCGCATCGTTTTCTCCATGAAAGATGCCTCAGGCAAAACCCTAGGTGCTGCCGGGCCGCTCGTCGAGCGCCCGGACCCACCGTTCGTGCCCCTAGATCACGAAACGCCCGACCATGGTGTTGAGGTCCACCGCCAGGCGCGACAGCTCGTGGCTGGCGGCGCTGGTCTGGTCGGCGCCGGCCGCCGACTGGGTGGCCAGGTCACGGATGTTGACCAGATTGCGGTCCACTTCACGGGACACCTGGGCCTGCTCTTCCGAGGCGCTGGCGATCACCAGGTTGCGCTCGTTGATCTGATGGATGGACTGGGCGATCTGCTCCAGAGACTCGCCGGCGGCACGGGCCAGTTGCAGGGTGCTCTGGGTGCGCTGGTTGCTCTGCTGCATGGACTCCACGGCTTCGCCGGTGCCGTTCTGGATGCCGGCCACCATCTTCTCGATTTCCTGGGTCGACTGGGCGGTGCGATGGGCCAGGGCCCGCACCTCGTCGGCCACCACGGCAAAGCCGCGCCCGGCCTCGCCGGCCCGGGCCGCCTCGATGGCGGCGTTGAGCGCCAGCAGGTTGGTCTGCTCGGCGATGGCGCGGATCACGTCCAGCACCTTGCCGATGTCCCGTCCCTGGGCCGCCAGCCCTTCGATCATCAGCGAAGTGCTCTGCACGTCCTGGGCCATGGTCTGGATCGCCTCGACGGTCTGCACCACCCGGTCGCGGCCATCGCGGGCAGCCTGGGTCGATTGCTGGGAGGCCTCGGAAGTGGACACCGCGTTGCGCGCCACCTCCTCCACCGCCGCGGTCATTTCGTTGACCGCGGTGGCCGCTTGTTCGATCTCGGTGTTCTGCTGCTGCACCCCGCGGGAGGCTTCTTCGGTAACCGCGCTGAGCTCTTCCGAGGCCGAGGCCAGCTGGGTTGCCGAACCGGCGATCTGTTCGATGGTCCGGCGCAGGCTGGCCTGCATCTCGGACAAGGCGCGCAGCAGTCGCGCCGGTTCGTCCTTGCCGTCGACCTCGATGACCTGCCGCAGGTTGCCACCGGCGATGACCTCGGCGGCGTTCAGCGCCTTGTTCAGGGGAGTGACGATGCTGCGGGTCAGCAACAGCGCCAGGACGATGGTCAGCACGGCGGCGATCACCGCGACGATGACGATCCCGGTAATGGCCCCGCTGTAGTGCTCGCCGGCGGCCTGGGAGGCGCTCCTGGCTCCGGCGGCGTTGATTGCGATGAGCTTGTTCAGCTGCTCGCCCATCTGGTCGGTGCCGTCCTTGATCCGGGTGTTGATCAGGTTGCGCAGCTCATCCAGCTTGTCCTGGCGCGACAGTTCGATCATTTCCTTCTGCGCCTGCAGGTAGTTCTCCAGGGTCAGGGCGAAGGCCTTGTAGAGGTCCGCCTCCTCCCCAACCATGGGCAGCGCCGCATAACCGGACTGGGCCTGCCGGACCTTGTCCACCAGCACACCGATGCGCGTCTGGGCTTCGGCCAGCCCCGCCGGGTCGCGGTTGACCAGCACCCGGAACGAGAGAATCCGCAGGCGCAGCACGTTCTCCGTGAGGTTGCCGAGAAAGCCGACGCTGGGCAGCTGGTTGCTTTCCATGTCGATCGACGCTTCGCGGATGATCGACATGCGATTGACTGCAAACACCCCCAGCACCACGACCAGCAGGGCAATGAAGGCAAAACCGAGAAAAGCACGAGGGGCGATATTCAGGTTACGCAGGGACATAGGGCGACTCTCGAAGGAGAACGGGGCGGCGGGCATCCATGCCATTGACCGTCAGGCGCATCAGGGGCTGCACCGACGAGGGACACCACGGAACCAAGGCTCGTGGGCCTATAGGAGATATCGGCCGAACTTGAGCTTTTATATGGCTGATTCGCAAAAATATTTCTGAATATGACAAGTGTTTCAGGCCTGATACAACGCGATTCGAAGTGAATCGATAAAGCAGCAAAGTGCCAGTATCCGGCGCCGGCCACCTGCCGCCCCCGGCGCCATGGAAAGTGCAAGTCATTCGCCGGAAAAGCCATTTTTTCAGCGCCGGCGCCTGCCCATCATGGGCCCAGTCCATAAAAACAACGCAGAGACTGGATATGAAACCTGAAGACTTTCGTGCCGCAACCGACCGCCCGCTGACCGGTGCCGAATACCTGGCCAGCCTGCGCGACGACCGTGAAATCTACATCTATGGCGACCGGGTCAAGGACGTCACCACCCACCCGGCCTTCCGCAATTCGGCGGCCTCCATGGCCCGCCTGTACGACGCCCTGCACGACCCGGCCACCCGGGAGCAACTGTGCTGGGACACCGACACCGGCAACGGCGGCTACACCCATAAATTTTTCCGCTCGGCGAAAAGCCCCGACGAACTGCGCCAGCAGCGCGACGCCATCGCCGACTGGTCGCGCCTGACCTACGGCTGGATGGGCCGCAGCCCCGACTACAAGGCCGCCTTCGGCAGCGCCCTGGGGGCCAACCCGGAGTTCTACGGGCGCTTCGCGGACAACGCCCGCACCTGGTACAAGCGCATCCAGGAAGCCTGCCTCTACCTCAACCACGCCATCGTCAACCCGCCCATCGACCGCGACAAACCGGTGGATCAGGTCAAGGACGTGTTCATCTCGGTGGACGAGGAAGTCGACGGCGGGATCATCGTCAGCGGCGCCAAGGTGGTGGCCACCAACTCGGCCCTGACCCACTACAACTTCGTCGGCCAGGGCTCGGCCCAGCTGCTGGGGGACAACACCGACTTCGCCCTGATGTTCATCGCCCCGATGAACACCCGCGGCATGAAGCTGATCTGCCGCCCGTCCTACGAACTCCAGGCCGGCATGACCGGTTCGCCCTTCGACTACCCGCTGTCCAGCCGCTTCGACGAGAACGACGCGATCCTGATCATGGACAAGGTGTTCATCCCCTGGGAAAACGTGCTGATCTACCGCGACTTCGAGCGCTGCCGCCAGTGGTTCCCGCAAGGCGGTTTCGGTCGGCTGTTCCCCATGCAGGGCTGCACCCGGCTGGCGGTCAAGCTGGACTTCATCACCGGGCTGCTGGTCAAGGCCCTGCAATGCACCGGCTCCCTCGAGTTTCGCGGGGTCCAGGCGCAAGTGGGCGAAGTGGTGGCCTGGCGCAACCTGTTCTGGTCGCTGACCGACGCCATGCACGGCAACGCCAGCGAATGGATGAACGGCGTCTACCTGCCCAGCACCCAGGCCCTGCAGGCCTACCGGGTACTGGCGCCCCAGGCCTACACCGACATCAAGAAGATCATCGAGCAGGTGGTGGCCAGCGGCCTGATCTACCTGCCCTCCGGCTCCCGCGACCTCAAGGACCCGCTGCTCAACCAGTACCTCAGCACCTACTGCCGGGGTTCCGGCGGCATGGGCCACGAAGAGCGGATCAAGATCCTCAAACTGCTCTGGGACGCCATCGGCACCGAGTTCGGCGGGCGCCACGAGCTGTACGAGATCAACTACGCCGGCAGCCAGGACGAGATCCGCATGCAGTGCCTGCGCCACGCCCAGGCCAGCGGTTCGATGAAGGCCATGACCGACCTGGTGGACAAGTGCCTGGGGGACTACGACCTCGACGGCTGGACCGTGCCGCACCTGAGCAACCCCGACGACATCAACATGCTCGACCGCATCCGCCAATAGCCGCGAAGCCGGCGTGTGTAGGAGCTGGCTTGCCAGCGAAAGCGCCCGCCAGAGCACCACAAGGCTCAGCGCCCTCTTCGCCGGCAAGCCGGCTCCTACCGAAAAGGCCAATGTCCACCTGTTGTCGTAGGAGCTGGCTCGCCAGCGAAGACGCCCGCCAGAGCACCACAAGCCCCAGGCCCGCTTCGCCGGCAAGCCGGCTCCTACAGCTTGAGCCCGCCGTCAGCCCCGCGTTGGCAGCCAGACGTCCGGCCGCCCTGCGCCCACGAGGAATTCGTCATGTCTGTACTCGATCCCAAGCAACTCGCCTTTCGCAACGCCATGGCGCACATGACCGCAGCGGTCAACGTCATCACCAGCAACGGCCCCGCCGGCCGCTGCGGCATCACCGCCACCGCGGTCTGCTCGGTCACCGACAGCCCGCCGACCCTGATGGTCTGCGTCAACCGCACCAGTGCCCTGAACCCGGTGTTCAAGGGCAACGGCCAGCTGTGCGTCAACGTCCTTAGCGGCGAACACGAAGACGTGGCCCGGCATTTTGCCGGCATGACCGGGGTGGCCATGGACCAGCGCTTTGGCCTACATCCCTGGCGCGACGGCCTGCAGGCCCTGCCGGTGCTGGATGGCGCCCTGGCCAGCCTCCAGGGGCGCATCACCGAGGTCCAGGAAATCGGCACCCATTCGGTGATGCTGGTGGAGCTGGATGAAATCAGCGTGCGCGAACAGGGCGATTCGCTGGTGTACTTCAGCCGCTGCTTCCACCGCCTGCAGCACCCCTGCCCGGCCGCCTGATCGCCCCGCTGCAGCGGCTAGGACCCAGGGCAATCCGGCTGGTGCAGGCCGAAGCACACACCTTGGGGGTCGTGACACAGGCAGAACCGCCCGAAGCCCGGCTCAGGGGGGCTGATGTCCCCCGCGCGGCCCCCCAGGGCCAGAACCCGGGCGACGCTATCCGTCATGTCGCTGACCCGGAAGTACAGGACCATGCGCGACTGCGGATCGTCGCCGTGCACCCCGACCCGCACCGAGGGCGCCTGCAACCAGGCGTCCTGCGTGGCTCCCATCGGTTGCGGCGACCAGCCGAACAGCCCCTGGAAAAACACCCGTGACTGCGGGCCATCGACCACACCTATTTCCACATGAGAAAGGCTACCGGACATACATCCTCCACGTTCAAGAGACAGAGCCGTCACTGTCCGCCGCAACGGCTTCGTGGGTCTTGAACAAAACTGACCAGGCCACTCAATTCTCCCGGCCTTCGAGCAAGGATGCCGGTTTGCCGGGAATATCGGCCCAGCCGCCCCGGGCATAGGCGCCCGGGGAACAGCCGGCGAAGGCCTGGAACTCCCGGGTGAAGTGGCTCTGGTCGCTGTAGCCGCACAGCACCGCCACCTGCACCAGCTCCGGCGCCGGGCGCGCTTCCAGCAACTGCTGGGCGCGGGCAAAACGAAGGTGCCGGGCGCAGGCCTTGGGCCCTTGTCCCAGATGGGCCTTGAAGCGACTGGCGAAGTGCCGGCCGCTGCAGCCGGCCTGCTGGCTCAGATCACGGATCGAGGTGCCGCCAGCGCTTCGCTGCAGTTGCTCCCAGGCCCGGCGCAGCCTCTCGGGCACCTCGCGGTGCGAGTTGCGCAAACGCTCGACAAGAAAGGTTTCGACTCGCTGCAATCGACTCGTCCAGCAAGGGGTTTCTTCCAGGGCCTCGACCAACAAGCCGACCGACGGGCCCCACAGTTCCGGCAAATCCAGCCAAGGGCTGGCGAGCACTTGGCCATCGCCCTGAAACAGCCGGTACGCGGCCCAGGGCGGCAGCTCCACCTCGATGCATGAATGCACACCGCTCTGCTCGACGATCAGCGGAGCGGCCGGGCGGCTGACCACGAACGCCTGGCAACGCTGCTCGCGCCCATTGGCGGCGAGCCCGTAGGGGGACGCCAGCCCGAGCACCAGCTTGACCTGAGGCTGCGCGATCTCAAGCCGTTGCACGGTGCCCGGCAGCGTCTCGCTGAAGCCGTACAAGCGCGCGCCCCAGGGCCGCAGCCTGAGGGCATCAAACCCGCTGACGCAGTGCGAAACGGGCAAGGGCTGCCTGGGCATCGAACTCACTCCCAATGCTGATCACGGATCGACCCGCCCAAGCATAAGCGAACAACGCCACTGGGCCATGGGCCACCTCCTGCATCTGTAGGATGGCGGCCGCCGCCCCAGCCATCGATACTCGTCCCAGGCCCTGCCCACGTCCCCCAGGCGTACGGTCCTCAACCACTTCCGTGACGAAAACAATAACAACGTCGCACAGAGGTACAGCCCCATGAACCGACCCGATCACGCTCCGGCCAGCCTGTTGCAGGCCTTCAGCGAGCTGACCCTGGACTTGCAGCAACTGGCGCAGAACAAGGACATCGAAAGCCTTCACTCCCATGCCCTGGCGCGCATCGGCAGACTCTTGCCCTTCGACAGCGCCTGGTGGGGGCGCGCCGCCCTGGTGGACGGCCTGCCGGATGAGCACAGCTGCTACCTGCACCGCCTGCCGCCGAGCTACCTGCCGGACTGGCAATCGATCCGCCACACCGATGTCACCGTGCGCCGGGTACACGAAGTGCCGGGCCGGGCGGTGATCGTCGACATGGCCGACCCGGACAACGGCGCCGGCCTCAACTGGCTGGGCCGCCAGTACCACATCGGCGAACTGCTGTGCGTGGTGCACATCGACCCCCATACCCAGCTGAACAACCACCTGGCCCTGTACCGCGCCCCGGGAGCGACGCGCTTCAACCAGGACGACTGCCAGCTGCTGAACAACCTGATGCTGCATCTGGTGGCGGCGGTGTCGGCCAATCAGATCCGCACCCTGGTGGCGATGCGCGAAAGGCTCAGTCGCCCGCGCAACCTGGCCCTGGCGGTGTGCGACCAGCGCGGCGTGCTGCAGTGCGCCGAACGGGGGTTTGTCGACCTGCTGCTCAATGAATGGCCGCGGTGGAACGGTCCGCAACTGCCCATGGCTTTGGACAGCAACGGCTTCGAGGGCAAGCGCCTGCAGATCGACTGCTCGGCCGTGGGCGACCTTTACCTGCTGGCGGCCCGCAGCCGCGCCCTGCTGCCCAAGCTCAGCCCCCGGGAAAACGCCGTCGCCCAATGCTTCGGCGACGGCAAGACCTACAAGGAAGTGGCCCGGGACCTGGGCATGTCGCCCAACACCGTGCGCCATCACATCCGCGCCATCTACAGCAAGCTCGGAGTCAAGGACAAGGCTCGCATCGCCCAGTTGCTCCACGCCCCGCCCGACTGATCCAGACCGCTGATCCGCACTGACCTGCGCCGTCGTGTTTGACGGCCACGGGCAGCCTTTGCCTGTTTTTTGCCCCACTGCCGCGTGCCGGCGAGCCATTCGCCGAATAACAACACCGACAAGAGATGCACCGCCCATGACAAGGATTCCGACCCGTATCGCCCTGGCCCTGGCTGGCTCCCTGGCCAGCCTGTCGCTCAACGCCGCGGACCTCAACGCCCGCGACTTCTTCGCCGCCCCCCCGGGCACCAGCCTCGGCGTGCTGTACCTGCCCGCCACCCGCGCCGGCGATTTCCACGGCCCGGCCGACAGCAGCGGCAAGGCCGATCTGCGGATCAACGCCCTGGCCTACCGCCAGGTGTTCTTCAGCGACCTGTGCGGCACCCTGTGCACCCCACAGTTCATCGTGCCCTTCGCCGACATCAGCGCCCGCCTGCCCGGCGCCGAGCGCCGCAGCGGCGAAAGCGGCTTCGGCGATCCCCAGGTCGGCGGCACGCTGTTCTTCATCAACCAGCCGCAAACCCGCACCTACAGCGGCCTGCTGACCCTGGTCACGCTGCCCCTGGGCGAGTACCACGGGCGCAACCCGGACGTGTCACCCGGGGCCAACCGCTGGGGCGCGACCTTTGTCTACAACTACACCCAGGGCCTGGGGGAAAAATGGGTGCTGGAAGCCAACCTCGAAGCCCAGCTCTATGGCAGCAACAACGACTATTTCGGCAGCGACCTCAAGCAGGACCCGCTCTATCGCCTGCAGGCCTTCGCCTCCTACGACTTCACCCCCGCTACCTACGGCGCCCTGCGCCTGATCCACGCCGACGGCGGCGAACTGCGGATCAACGACCGGCGCATCGACGACACCCACAAGCGCTACACCCAGGTCGGCTTCGAGCTCGGGCACTGGCTGGACAAGCAGAACCAGCTGCTGTTCAGCCTCTCGCAAAACGTCGCCACCGAGAACGGCTTTGCCGGCACCGATGCCTTGCTGCGCCTGGTCCACGTGTTCTGAACCCCTTGCCTGCGGAGCCTGTCCATGACCACCCGGAACCCCACCTTGAGCGTCACCTCACACCTCAGCCACCCGCCTCTGGGCCTGCTGGCGGCCATCGTGCTGTTCGCCGCCATCACCCCCGCGGTGCTGTTGACGGCCCCGGCCATTGCCGCGCAACTGGCCAGCCAATGGCAACTGAGTCCGACCCGGATCGGCGACCTGTTTTCCGCCGAACTGGGGGCCATGAGCCTGGCCACGCTGCCGGCCATCTGGTGGCTGAAACACATCGACTGGCGACGGGCGGCGTTGTGCAGCGCCCTGCTGTTCATCGTCGCCAACCTGCTGTCGATGCTGGCCCACGACTACTCACTGTTGCTGATGGCGCGCTTGTGCAGCGCCCTGGCCGGCGGCTCGCTGATGATCATCTGCCTGGCCAGCGCCGCCGCCAGCCCCACGCCCAGCCGTGCCTACGGCTTCTGGGTAATGGGCCAGCTGGTGCTGGGGGCCATCGGCCTGAGCCTGCTGCCCATGCTCTTCCAACGCTTCGGCCTGGGCGCCTGCTACCTGATCCTGGCGCTGCTGATGACCCTGTGCCTGCCCCTGGTCCGCTGCTTTCCATCGGGGGCGGCGCGCCCTGGCGCCGACGCGCCGCCGGCACCGGCGATCTCCCGATTCAAGGCGGGCCTGGGGATTCTCGGCATCCTCACCTTCTACATCAGCCTCAGCGGGGTCTGGACCTTCATCGGCGCCATCGGCAGCCAGTCCGGCCTCTCGGCCCAGACCAGCGGCGACATCCTGGCCATCGCCACCCTGATGGGCATCGTCGGGGCGCTGTGCGCCACCCTGTTCGGCGACCGCCTGCCGCGCAGCACCCTGCTCCTGCTGGGCTACGGCCTGATGGCAGGCTCGGTGCTGCTGCTTCTGGACCAGCCGCAGCTGGCGCGTTTCGCCCTGGCGGCGCTGGTGTTCAAGTTCACCTGGACCTTCATCCTGCCGCTGATCCTGGCGCGCATGGCCGAGATGGACCGCAGCGGCCGGCTGATGAATGCCTCCAACCTGGTGATCAGCGCCGGTCTGGCCATAGGCCCGTCCCTCGCCGGGCGCCTGATCGAAAGCAGCGGCGGTTTCCAGGGACTGTTGCTGGGCGGCGCACTGATCACCCTGGCATCCCTGGCCCTGGTGCTCGGTTGCCGCCCTCCTCGCTAGCCACCCGCCAAGCGCCCCGGTCGGCAGCCGGACTGCGCTGCCCCTTTCCCCTGAAAAATGGACATCACCATGACCTGCAAAACCGCGTTCTTCTTCGATGAACTCTGCCTGTGGCACAGCGGCGGCCCCCATGTGCTGACCCTGCCGGTGGGCGGCTGGGTGCAACCGCCGTCCGCCGCCGGACACGCCGAATCCCCGGAAACCAAGCGCCGCCTGAAAAGCCTGATGGACGTCTGCGGCCTGACCCGACAATTGCAGGTGCACAGCGCCCCACCTGCCAGCGAGGCGGACCTGCTGCGGGTCCACCCTGCCGACTACCTGCAACGCTTCAAGGCCCTGAGCGATGCCGGCGGCGGCCAGCTGGGGGATGAAGCACCGGTGGGGCCGGGCAGCTATGAAATCGCCAAGCTGTCTGCCGGTCTGGCCCTGGCCGCGGTCGACGCCGTGCTCAGCGGCGCAGCCGACAATGCCTATGCCCTGTCGCGGCCACCGGGACACCACTGCAAAGCCGACCAGGCCATGGGGTTCTGCTTTCTGGCCAACATCGCCATCGCCATCGAAGCCGCCAAAGCCCGCCACGGCCTGGGCAAGGTGGCGGTCATCGACTGGGACGTGCACCACGGCAACGGCACCCAGTCGATCTTCGAGGAACGGGCCGACGTACTGACCCTGTCCCTGCACCAGGATGGCTGCTTTCCACCGGGTTATGGCGGTGAACACGAGCGCGGACGCGGCGCCGGCCTGGGCTGCAACATCAACGTCCCGCTGCTGCCCGGTGGCGGCCATGACGCCTACCTGTACGCCATGCGGCAAATCGTGGTGCCGGCCCTGGAGCGCTTCGAACCCGAGCTGATCATTGTCGCCTGCGGCTACGACGCCAACGCCGTGGACCCGCTGGCGCGAATGCTGCTGCACAGCGATTCGTTCCGCGAAATGACCCAGTGCCTGCGCGACGCCGCCGAGCGCCTGTGCCATGGGCGCCTGGTGCTGGTGCACGAAGGCGGCTACTCCGAGGCCTACGTGCCTTTTTGCGGGCTGGCGACCCTGGAGGCGCTATCGGGCATCCGTACCGCGGTCCAGGACCCGATGCTGGAATTCGTGCGCCAGCAGCAGCCCAAACCGGACTTCGCGGCCTTTCAGCGCCAGCTGCTGGACCGCCAGGCCGCGGCCATAGTGGCCGCCACTCGCTGATCCGCCCCGCTCCCTTCCGGGGCTGATGTCCTGCGGCAAGACGCCGGGCATCAGCCACCGCCTGCCTTACCCCCCCTCCCAGCCGCCTTGCGCCCCAGGCCAAGGGTTGCCAGCAAAGCCCATTGAGCGGCGCCCCGGGACCGATGCCCGGCCGGCGCTTCTCGGCCTGCCGCCGCGGGCGCTGACCCGGCACACTCGCCCCGACAAAGGCCAAAGGTTTTCTATTCTCTCCTCAACCACCTGACCCGCAGGTCCGATTCCTCGCCGTTCCCCTAAAGAACAACCCTTGCGTGCCGCAGCAACGCGCCCTTGCCTTCGGGACGGGTGTGTCGCGCGCCGGGGCCTGTCCGTCTGCTTGCCCACCCTCCCCGGTTGCCGGGATTTGCCACTGATCGGGGGCTTGCCTATCCGCTGAGACAAAGGAGATGTCCATGGACCGCAAGACCAAGCACTACCTCGACGAGATCGACTTCTGGCAGCGGGCCCGCGCCCGCCTGTTACAGCACGCGGCCCAATGGCGCGCGCCTCCCCCTGGCCCGGGGCAAGCCGCCGTGGTCGATGCCGCCAAGGAACCGCTGGACGATCTGTTGCAGCGCTGCGGCCTGGATGCACTGCGTCGCGACTCCGAACAGGCTGCGCCATCCCGGTACGGGGCCGGCGGGAGCACGCCGCCGACGGAACCGGCGGACTGAAGCCGCGTGGGCAGCACGGCGGCTAGGACGACTCCCGGGCCCGGGCCTCAGTGGGGGTCAGCTGATAGCGGGCCTTGAACGCCCGGGCAAAGTGCGCCTGGCTGGCAAAGCCATGGCGATAGGCAATCTCGCTGATATCCAGGCCCGCGCCCTGGGGGCTGCCCAGCAGTTGGCGGGCCAGATGCAGGCGTTTTTCCAGGATGAAGCGACTGGGCACCGTACCCTCCAGGGCAAACAGCCGGGCCAGGTGCCGGGGAGAGATGCCGGTCTGGGCCGCCACCCGCTCGCAGCTCAGGGACGGGTCGGCCAGTTGTTCCTGGATGCACTGCTTGGCCGCCAGCAGATAGGCCCCGCTCAGGGCGTTGATCGGCCGCTCGCCCGCCTGCCCGGCAATCAGGCTGGCCAGCAGTTCGAAAGCCTGTTCCTGGTAGGCCTCGGCCTCGCCGCACAGCGGCTGCTGGAAGAACTCCCGGGTGCGTTCGCCCAGGGTGCGCAACAACAGGCGCTGGACGCCGGTCTGCACGCCGATCTTGAGGGGCCGGTCGAAGCGTTTCAGGCAGCGCTCGGCGAACTGCACCTGGGGGATGTCGAAGATGAACTGGCGCATCGCCCCGGAGAAGCCGAACAGGTAGGGCTTGTCGGTGCGATAGACCACCAGCTCGCCGGGTTCCAGGACCTGGCAGGCGCCATCCTGGTAGAAGAACGAGCCGCTGCCACTGACCAGCGAGACGAAGATCGATTCCTTGGGCACGCCGCGGATCATCGAGCTGTCGCGCTCCACCACATGCTGGTTGCCGACGATGCAGGCCAGGCGCATGGCGCTCAGTTGCAGGTTGTCCTGGCGCGCGCGAAATCCGCTCTCGGCGTAGGAATTGCACTTGAGTCCCACCAGGGTGGTGGCGTTGTAGTCCTCCCAGAACCTCAGGCGTTGGTCCAGGTCGACCGCCTGGGTGCTGGCGTGCCGGGTTTCGAGCAAGGCGCATGGAGACATTGTTGTTCTTCTCATGGGCGGCGGGATGTTCCCCGGACGGCAAGGCTCGGCCCGGGCACCTGGGACCCCATGATCGGCGGGTCGCGGCCATTCATTAACATCTGAACTATATGGCCTGTCAACTTCAACCGCTGTCGCCGCCGAGCGCCTGGACGCCCTTGGCGCATCGCTGGCTGCGGTCGGAAAAATCTCGTCCGAAACAGGCAAACAATGGGTCCGATCCGAGCAAACCCGTTGCCCGGCCTCCCCCTAAAGTCGGCGCTGTAGCTGCCATGACAGCCCTTGCGGCAGCCCGGGTTCCCCCTATGACCAGCATCGAGATCAACCATGCCTGAAGCCGCCACCCGTGAATTCTGGAAAGACCTGCAGCCCATCGCCCACTGCTTCAAGCCCGACGCCAAGCCCGAGGTCTACCTGCCGAATGCTGCCAGCGACGACCTGAGCCTGTACGTGCCCTTCACCGAAACCGTGTCGTCGCGGCCGCTATGGATTTCCCCCAGCGAGAACCGCTGGTGCGACATCCTCATGGCCCGCAGCGCCGGGCTGGTCAACCGCCATTACCACCCCCACGAAGTCTTCGCCTACACCCTGTCCGGCAAGTGGGGCTACCTGGAGCACGAATGGACCGCCAGCGCCGGCGACTTCGTCTACGAGACGCCGGGCGAAGGCCACACCCTGGTGGCCTACGAGCATGAACAACCGATGCGGGTGTTCTTCATCGTCAAGGGCCCGCTGATCTGGCTCGACCAACAGGGCGAGCCCGACGGTTATTTCGACGTGCATTCCTACATTGCCCTGTGCCGCGAACACTACGAAAAGATCGGCCTGGGCGCGGCCCATATCGACACCCTGTTTCGCTGATCGACGTTGCTCACGCCTCCTTTGGAGAACCACCATGGCTTATAAAAACAACAAGGCCGGTTACCAGAACACCTTGCTCGGGGTGCTGTTCCTGACCTTCGGCTTCGTCTTTTTCGATCGTCTGGCGCTGTCTTTCCTGTTCCCCTTCATGGCCGACGAACTGCAATTGAGCAACAGCCACCTGGGCATGCTGTCGTCGGTACTGGCCCTGGCCTGGGCCGTGTCCGGGGCCCTGGTAGGCGCCTGGTCAGACCGCAGCGGCAGGCGCAAGCCGCTGCTGATCGTCGCGGTGCTCCTGTTTTCCCTGTGTTCGGCGCTTTCCGGGCTGGTCACCGGCTTCCTCAGCCTGCTGCTGTTTCGCGCCATCATGGGCCTGGCGGAAGGGCCGATCCTGCCCTTGTCGCAATCCTTGATGGTGGAGGCTTCATCGCCCCAACGCCGGGGCCTGAACATGGGCCTGCTGCAAGGCTCGGCGGCGGGCCTGCTGGGGGCGGTGATCGGCCCGCCGGTGCTGATCGCCCTGGCCGAAGCCTATGGCTGGCGCCACGCCTTCATCGTCTCGCTGCTTCCGGGGCTGCTGATCGCCCTGCTGATCTGGCGCTTCGTGCAGCCCGACCGGCCGCCCAGCGCGCCCCAGGTCGAGGCGCACCCGAGCCAGGGCGGCGGACAGCGGCTGGCCCTGCTGCAAAGCCGCAATATCGTGCTCTGCACCCTGATCAGTTGCGTGTTCCTGACCTGGTTCATCATCCTGATTTCCTTTACCCCGACCTTTCTGGTCAAGGTCCGCGACTACAGCCCGGCCAGCATGGGCACGGTGATGAGCTGCCTGGGCGGCGCCTGGGTGGTGTGGGGCTTCGGCGTGCCGGCGATCTCCGACCGCATCGGCCGGCGACCGACCCTGGTGCTGTTCTCGCTGATCGCCGCCTGCTGCCCGATCGCCCTGCTCTACGCCACCTCACCCTGGATGCTCGGCGCACTGATGCTGCTGACCTACACCGGCCTGGGCTGCTTCACCCTGTTCATGGCCACCATCCCGGCGGAAACCGTGCCCCGGGAGGTGATGGCCACCGCCCTGGGCATGATCATGGGCATCGGCGAACTGGTGGGCGGCTTCGTCGCCCCGACCCTCGCCGGCTTCGCCGCCGACCGCTTCGGCCTGTCCATCGTCATGTGGATGTCCTGTGGCGGCGCCTTGCTGGCAGCGCTACTGGCGCTGTTTCTCAAGGAAACCGCTCCGGCGGTGCTGGCCCGTCAACAGCGCCAGCACACCTCCTCTGTCCTGCAAGGAAACCAGCCATGAACGCACTGCGTTGGCACGCCGCCCGGGACCTGCGCCTGAGCCAGGTGCAACTGCGCCAGCCCGGCACCGGGGAAGTCCTGTTGCAGGTCGCCTACTGCGGTATCTGCGGCAGCGACCTGCATGAATACGCCGACGGGCCGCACTCGATTCCCCATCAGGAGGCCCATCCGCTGTCAGGCTGCCGGGCGCCACTGACCCTGGGCCATGAGTTCTGCGGTCAGGTGGTAGCCCTGGGCCCCGGTGTCGATCCGAGCCTGCTAGGGCAGCGGGTGGCGGTGGAGCCGGAGTACCGCTGCGGCGAATGCCAATACTGCCGCATGGGCCAGTACAACCTCTGTGAATCCATGGGCTTTATCGGCCTGATGGGCGACGGCGGTTTTGCCGAGCAGGCCCTGGTGCCCGCCTACATGCTGCACCGGTTGCCAGAGCGCGTCAGCTTCAAACAGGCCGCCGTGCTGGAGCCGGCGGCGGTGGCCTACCACGCCCTGAACCAGAGCAGCCTGCTGGCCGGCGACAGTTGTGTGGTGTTCGGGCTGGGGCCCATCGGCCTGTTGCTGGTCCTGCTCGCACGGCTGCGGGGCGTGGAGCGTATCTACGCCGTGGACCTGGACCCCGAGCGCCGGCGCCTGGCCCTGGAACTGGGCGCCAGCGCCGCCCTGGACGGCGCCGACCCACAGCTGCAGGAGCGCCTGCGGCAACTGAGCGACGGCGGCCTCGACACAGCCTTCGAGGCCGCCGGCAGCCAGCAGACCCTGAGTCATGCCCTGCACTGCCTGCGCAAGGGCGGCGAGGCCGTGCTGGTGGGCCTGATGGGCCAAGTGCAGTTAGACGCCTTCCACCTGGTGAACCACGAACTGCGCCTGCTCAGCAGCGTCGGCTACCGCCATGTGTACCCCGAACTGATCGAGCTGCTGGCCAGCGGACGCCTGGACCTGTCGCGGCTGGTGACCCGCTGCCTGGCCCTGGAGCAGGCGGTGGAACAGGGCTTCGAGGCGCTGTTGCACGACAAGAGTCAGATCAAGGTGCTGGTCAACCCGACGCCGGCCCTGGCCGAGGCCTGACCCATCGCTTTCAACACTCAAGACAAAAACAACAAGAAACGAGTACCCGACATGAATGCTTCCTATGCGCTGTGCCCGCTGCTGGCAGCCTTGCTGCTGCCCCTTGATGGCTTCGCCGATGCCCCGGCTGCGCCCCGCAGCGGGCCGCTGTCCGGCCTTGGCGACTACCTGGCCGACCAGGGCATTACGCCCCATGTGCAGTTTCTCAGCCTGGCGATGAAGAACCTCGACACTGGCCCGCGGCCCCACAGCTTCGGCAACAGCGGCGACCTGTTCGTCGGCGCCGATATCGACCTGGGCACCTTGGCCGGCCTGGACGGCGCGGCGCTGCACGTCGAGCAGACCCTGTTCATCCTCGACCAGCAGACCGGCGTGCCCACCTCGCGCAACTGGCAAGGCGCCGCCGGCAGCTACTTTGGCGGCGCGCCGATCCACAACGACCTCACCAGCCACCAGCTGAGCCTGTTGACCTACCAGCAGACCTGGCTCGACGGCCGGGTCGACCTGAGCCTGGGGCGGACCAACGCGCGGCGCTATTTCTATATCTACAACTGCGAAAGCACCGTCACCTGCAACGACCCGATCATCGACTCTTCCACCGGCATCCTGCCGCCGCCCTACGGCAGTTGGGGCGGCTACCTGAAGTACCAGCTGACGCCCCAGTGGTACGTGCACGGCGGCGCCTTCGAGTCCAACCCGGTGGACTACCTGAAGGAACGCAAGGGCCTGGATTTCAGCACCGACGACGCCAGCGGCACCAGCCTGCTGCTGGGCATCGGCCGCCAGAACCAAGAGGCCTACAGCGCCCACTACGAGCTCAACGGCTACTACAACACCTCCAAACAGGTGGATCCGCTGACCGGGGCCACCGCATTCGGCAGCGGCGGCGCCTTCTTCAAGTTCCAGCAGGCACTATGGCGCGCCGACGCCGGCACCGGCACCGCGCCCCAGGCCCTGCTGCTGTTCGGTTCGCTGTCGGCGGCGGCCGACGACAAACAGCCCTTCAGCCAGTTCGCCGAAGCCGGGCTGACCTATCTGGCGCCCTTCGACCGGCCCCGGGACAAGCTCAACCTCAAGGCCAGCTACCTGCGCCTCAACGATCACCAACTGCGTTTCCAGCAACAGGCACGCAGCGCCAACGGCGGCGACCCGCGCCTGGGCGAGCGCAATGTCTATGCCCTGGAAGCCAACGCCCACATCGCCCTGACCCGGCAACTGGCGGTGGAACCCAGCGTTCAGTACCTGATCAACCCGGACAATTTCTACAACCCCGAAGCCCGCGAGCTGAGCGGCAACGGCTTTGTCGTCGGCCTGCAAGTGACCCTCGACGTCGGTGCGCTGCTGGGGTTGTGAGCTGGATCTTTGTGACTGCCCAGGAGGTATCCCCATGACTGAACACACCACGCAAACCTTCGACTACATCGTGGTCGGCGCCGGCTCCGCCGGTTGCGTGCTGGCCAACCGGTTGTCCGCCGATCCCAAGCTTCAGGTGTGCCTGATCGAGGCTGGCCCCAGCGACCGCAGCCTGCTGCCGGCGGCCTATGTGCGCACACCGGCGGGGATCATCCGCCTGATCGCCAACCCGCGCTGGAACTGGATGCATCAATTCAGCCCCCAGGCCGCCAGCGGCGACGTGCCGATCCCCTGCCCCCGCGGCCGGGTCTGGGGCGGCTCCAGCACCATCAACGGCATGATCTACATCCGTGGTCACCGGCAGGACTTCGACCGCTGGGCCGCCGCCGGCAACCAGGGCTGGAGCCACGACGAGCTGCTGCCCTACTTCAAGCGTTCGGAGCATTTCGAACCTGGGGATTCGCCCTGGCACGGCCGGCACGGCGAGCTCAACGTCGCCGAACAGCGCAGCCCGAGCCCGGTCAACCAGGTGTTCTATGAGGCGGCCACGGAGCTGGGCTGGCGCTACAACCCGGATTTCAACGGCCCGGAACAGGAAGGCTTCGGGCCCTTCCATGTCACCCAGGTCAACGGCGAGCGTTGCAGCGCGGCCCGGGCCTTCCTGCACCCGATCCTGCAGCGGCCGAACCTGACCGTCCTGAGCAACACCCTGACCCACCGGGTGCTGCTGCAAGGCACTCGCGCCAGCGGCGTGGAGATCAGCCAGGACGGCCAGGTGCGGCAATTGCAGGCGCGCCGGGAAGTGATTCTCTGCGCCGGGGCGATCAACTCGCCGCAGTTGCTGCTGCTCTCGGGCATCGGCCCGGCGGAGGAACTCAAACCCCACGGCATCCTGCCGCGCCACCCGTTGCCCGGGGTCGGCCTGAACCTGCAGGACCACCAGGACATCGTGCTGATGTACCGCAGCGACCCAGAGCTGGGCTACGGCCTTTCGCCCAAGGGCCTGTTGCCCCTGGC
This sequence comes from Pseudomonas sp. Os17, assembly GCF_001547895.1. NCBI lineage: Bacteria > Pseudomonadati > Pseudomonadota > Gammaproteobacteria > Pseudomonadales > Pseudomonadaceae > Pseudomonas > Pseudomonas sp. Os17. Next base: position 3,805,771 of record NZ_AP014627.1, read on the forward strand.
CCGTTCGCCCTGGCAATACCTGACCCGGCGCCAGGGCCCGCTGACGTCGAACACCGTGGAGTCCGGGGCCTTTCTGCGCCTTACGCCCGAAGACCCGGTGCCGGAGCTGGGGCTGATCGTCGCCCCGGCCCTGAAGAACCAGCCCCAGCGCCTGATTCCGGTGGGCCATGGCATCAGCCTGCATGTGGCGGTGATGCATCCGCAAAGCCGAGGTCGGGTGCGCCTGAACTCCGCCGATCCCCACGACAAACCGCTGATCGAGGCCAACTTTCTCAGCCACCCGGAGGACTTGCGCAAACTGGTGGCCGGCTTGCGCCTGGTGCGCCAGCTGGCCGCGACCCAGGCCTTCTCCCGGCGCCTCAAGGGCGAACTGCTGCCCGGCCCGCAGGTGCAGAGCCAGGAGCAGATCGAGCAATGGATCCGCCAGCACCTGGGCACGGTGTTCCACCCGGTGGGCAGCTGCAAGATGGGCCATGACGAACTGGCGGTGGTGGACGATCAACTGCGGGTCCACGGCCTGCAGGGACTGCGGGTGGCGGACGCCTCGATCATGCCGAGCCTGCTCACCGGCAACACCAACGCGGCGGCGATCATGATCGGGGAAAAGGCCGCCGACCTGCTGCTGGGCTCGTCACTGGCACAGCCGAGCGCCGAGCCCCAGGGCCACGCGTGCGCCTGAGGCCAGGGTTCAGGGGCGCTTCGGCGCCTCGGCACTCCAGAGCACCGGCCAGTTGTCATAGCCCAGGCCACTGCAATTGGGCATGCGCCGGTAGTCGGTGAGCTGGAAGGCCTGGCCGTCGAAGTGCCAGCTGGCCATTTCCCCGCAGTCGCCGATCCCGCGGCCCATGAGGAAACTGCTGAGCGTCCCGGTTTCGGGGTCATAGTTGATGCCGCCGGTATGGTCGACGCTGCCGTCCGGCAATGCCTGCATCAGCAGGGGCTGTAGCGCATAGGGCGCGGTGCGCGAGCGGCTGCTGATGTCGAACAGGCAGATATAGGCGCCGCAGTCGGAGAACTCGAACAACAGCGCCTGCTGCGCCGTCAGCGGATAGAGCTCGATGCGCGCAGGCATGACGTAGTCGTCGTCCTCTTCCGACTTGGGCGGAGGCAGTGTTTTCTGCACCGCCGCCCGCAGCCCCCTGCGCTCCCGGGCACTGAGCGGCGTCACCCTGGGATGGGGGCGCAGCGCCGGGGCCGCCTGGACCCTGGGCACCGCGCTGGCCGGTTGTTCGCCGGGCGTGGCCAGGGCGCTGAGCGTGCCCTGGCGGTGCTGCACCTGATCGACCTGTTGCAGCAATTCGGCCAGCCCGGTCAGAAGCACCCGGGCCGGTTGCGCCCCCGGCAGTTCCAGCACCTGCCCGCTGCGCAACCGCGCCAGCCATTGCCGGGCCAGGGCCTGATCGTCAACCCGGTAATACTGCTGCTGCCGGGTACTGTCGGGGGCTTCCACTTCCTGCACCAGCGCCGCCAGCAAGGCGGGCTCCAGCGGGCGGCCGTCCAGGCGCAGCGCGTTGGGCTCGATAGGCGCGCCCTGGTGCTCCAGTTGCAGCTGCAGCCGGCCTTCGGGACCGGCCTGGCTGCGGATGATCAGGGTCAGGTGGTTGACCGGCTCGGCAAACCCGATGTTCGGCGTGTAGAGCAGCTGGCAGTCGCGGCGGTTGTCGCAGGCGCTGATCCAGCCCTGCTGCTGCACCCACAGCGGGGTCAGTTCCGGCAGCTCCTGGGCCAGGCAGGGAGCGGCGCCAAGCACCAGCGAAGACAGCACAGCGGGACGCAGCATGACGACACTCCTGGTCAGACAAAGGCGCGGATTCTGCCACGCTCGCCCAGGTTCGAATACCGCCATCGCCAGCGCCCCGGGGCGAGGCATCGCAGCCGCGCCGAACGGCCCGGCGCCAGCGCTCAAGGGCCTGGCGCGTCGGCCCCTGGCGGGTTCGTCTGGGCCTGGCGCGCGCGGTATTCCCCCGGCGCGGTCTTGGCGTAACGCTGGAAGAAGCGGCTGAAATAGGCCGGGTCCTTGAAGCCCAGCTGGTAGCAGATTTCATTCACCGAACTGGCGGTGAACAGCAGCAGGCGCTTGGACTCCTGCATCAGGCGCTCGTACACCAGGCGCTTGGACGGCAGGTCGGCAATGCGTCGGCAGACGTCGTTGAGCCGCGCCTCGGTCACCCCCAGGGTGCTGGCGTAACGCGCCAGGGGCCAGTGCTCCAGGTAGCGGGCCTCGATCAGCTCGTTGAAGCGATGGAAGATCTGCAGGTCTTCGTGGCGCGCCGGACGGGCCGTCAGGGAATTCGCCGAAAGCCTGAGCAGGCTGATCATCAGCAGCCGGGTCAGGGCTTCCAGGGCCGGCTCGCGCCCCGCGTCCTGCCCGGCGATTTCCTGCTGCAACTCACGGAACAGGCACTCCAGGCGCCGCACCTCGCCGGCGAACTGCGGCCCCAGCCGCGCCAGGGCCACGCAGGCCGGTGGCACCAGCGGCGCGGGGGCCAGCGTCGGATCGGCGCCGATCAGCTCCCACACCAACTGCTGGCGCACGGTGAGCACGTGGCCCTCGCTGTCGGCCTCGGTGACAAAGGCATGGGGAATGGTCGGCGGGGTGAGAAAGAACATCGGCCCCGACTCCAGGTACTGCTGGTCGTCCAGATAGACCCGCACCGCGCCGCTTTGCACGTAATGCACCTGGAAGAAGCGGTCGTGGCGATGCACCGGCATGTTGCGGCCGAAGAAGCCGGCCAGGTTGCTGAGCTTGTCGTAATGCACCTGGGCATCGGCGTAACGCTGATCGTAGACCTGGCCGATGTTGATGTTGGGAATGGGTTGACGTGGGTTCATGGCACCCTTCTGTTTTTATTTTTCAGCACGCAAAGCGTTGGCATCCTGCGCGATTCGCGGCTTGCCCGCCAGGGCATGAGGCAATAGTTCGGACCGTCGCTTGACGATTGTTAACATATTAAATATAACGTTAATACATTAACGAATTCACCCCGCCAGCGGCAAGCGCACAGCGGGGTCCGACACCAGGAACCAGGAGACGCTCGATGAGCCGTGCACTGAACGATCACGCCGGCGGCACCCTGTTCGGCGTTGCGCTGAACTACCAGGGCTTGCTGCAGAGCCATCTGCAAAGCTTCACCCAGCCGCCCTACCAGAAGCCTCCGGTGAAGCCGGTGCTGTTCATCAAGACCCCCAACACCCGCAACAGCCATGAAGCACCGGTGGTGTTTCCCAAGGACGTCGAGCGCCTGCAACCGGGCCCGGCCCTGGGGGTTGTGATCGGCAAGCGTGCCAGCCGGGTGCGCCTGGAGGACGCCCTGGAGCATGTGGCCGGCTACACCATCGTCAACGAGTTCAGCCTGCCGGAAGACAGCTACTACCGCCCGGCGGTCAAGGCCAAGTGCCGCGACGGCTTCTGCGCCATCGGCCCGGAGCTGGTGCCGGCCGCCCAGATCAGCGATCCCCACGATCTGAGCCTGGAGCTGTTCGTCAACGGCGAGCGGGTGCAGCACAACAGCACCGCCAACCTGGTGCGCAACATCCCCCAGCTGATTGCCGAGATCAGCGAATTCATGACCCTGCATGCCGGAGACGTGCTGATCACCGGCACCCCCGAGGGCCGGGTCGATGTGCGGCCCGGCGACCGGGTCGAAGTACAGATCAGCGGCCTGGGCCGTCTGGCCAACAGCATCGTTGCCGAATAAGGAACCGACATGAAACACGCGCGCATCCGCTATCAGGGCCAGGTCCACGACGCTCGGGTCACCGGCCCCAACACCCTGCAATTGGAGGACGGCCGGGTCCTGGCCGAAGACCAGGTGCAGTGGCTGCCGCCGGCCACCGGCACCCTGTTCGCCCTGGGCCTGAACTACGCCGACCACGCCGCCGAACTGGCCTTCAAGCCGCCCACCGAGCCCCTGGTGTTCATCAAGTCGCCGGGCACCTACACCGGCCACAAGCAGGTGACCTGGCGCCCGGACAACGTCGCCTACATGCACTACGAGTGCGAGCTGGTGGCGGTGATCGGCAAGACCGCGCGCAACGTCAAGCGCGAGGACGCCCTGGACTACCTGGCCGGCTACACCCTGTGCAACGACTACGCGATCCGCGATTACCTGGAGAACTACTACCGGCCCAACCTGCGGGTGAAGAACCGCGACGCCACCACCCCGGTGGGTCCGTGGATCATCGACGTGGCCGAGGTGCCCGAGCCCAACAAGCTGACCCTGCGCACCTGGGTCAACGGCGAGCTGCGCCAGCAAGGCAGCACCGCCGACATGATCTTCGACATCCCCTACCTGATCGAATACCTGTCCAGCTTCATGACCCTGCAACCGGGGGACATGATCGCCACCGGCACCCCCGAAGGCCTCAGCGATGTAGTGCCCGGCGATGAGGTGGTGGTGGAGATCGAAGGCATTGGCCGGCTGGTCAACCGCATCGTCAGCGAAAGCGAATTCTTCACCCATCACGCCCAACCAGAACCCACCACCGCGGCCAAGGAGCACGCATAAATGATCAAGCACTGGATCAACGGCCGCGAATTCGAAAGCCGTGAAGTCTTCACCAACTACAACCCCGCCACCGGCGAAGCCATTGGCGAGGTGGCCAGCGGCGGCGCCGAGGAGATCGCCCAGGCGGTAGCGGCGGCCAAGGATGCCTTTCCGAAATGGGCCAATACCCCGGCCAAGGAGCGCGCCCGGCTGATGCGCCGCCTGGGCGCCCTGATCGAGGAGAACGTGCCGCACCTGGCGGAGCTGGAAACCCTGGACACCGGGTTGCCGATCCACCAGACCCGCAACGTGCTGATTCCCCGGGCCTCGCACAACTTCGACTTCTTCGCCGAGGTCTGCACCCGCATGGATGGCCACAGCTATCCGGTGGACGACCAGATGCTCAACTACACCCTGTACCAGCCGGTGGGCGTCTGCGCCCTGGTGTCGCCATGGAACGTGCCGTTCATGACCGCCACCTGGAAGACCGCGCCCTGCCTGGCCCTGGGCAACACCGCGGTACTGAAGATGAGCGAACTGTCGCCGCTGACCGCCAACGAGCTGGGCCGGCTGGCGGTGGAAGCCGGGATTCCCGCCGGGGTGCTGAACATCGTCCAGGGCTACGGCGCCACCGCCGGCGATGCCCTGGTGCGCCACCCGGACGTGCGGGCGATCTCCTTCACCGGCGGCACTGCCACCGGCAGGAAGATCATGCAGACCGCCGGCCTGAAGAAGTACTCCATGGAACTGGGGGGCAAGTCGCCGGTGCTGATCTTCGAGGACGCCGACCTGGAACGGGCCCTGGACGCCGCGCTGTTCACCATCTTTTCCCTGAACGGCGAACGCTGCACCGCCGGCAGCCGGATCTTCATCCAGGAAAGCGTCTACCCGCAGTTCGTCAAGGAATTCGCCGCCCGGGCCAAGCGACTGATCGTCGGTGATCCGCAAGACCCCAAGACCCAGGTCGGTTCGATGATCACCCAGGCCCACTACGACAAGGTCACCGGCTACATCCGCATCGGCCTGGAAGAAGGCGCGACCCTGCTGGCCGGCGGCCTGGAACGTCCGGCCAACCTGCCGGCACACCTGGCTCGCGGGCAGTTCATCCAGCCTACGGTGTTCGCCGACGTCGACAACCGGATGCGCATCGCCCAGGAAGAGATCTTCGGCCCGGTGGTGTGCCTGATCCCGTTCAAGGACGAGGCCCAGGCCCTGCAGCTGGCCAACGACACCGAGTACGGCCTGGCCTCCTACATCTGGACCCAGGACATCGGCAAGGCCCATCGCCTGGCCCGGGGCATCGAGGCCGGCATGGTGTTCATCAACAGCCAGAACGTCCGCGACCTGCGCCAGCCCTTCGGTGGCGTCAAGGGCTCGGGCACCGGCCGCGAAGGCGGCGAATACAGCTTCGAGGTGTTTGCCGAGATCAAGAACGTCTGCCTCTCCATGGGCAGCCATCACATCCCGCGCTGGGGCGTGTAAGGTTTACAACCGTCCCGGATCACGCCAACAAGAAGATGTTTCAGGAGAAGCACCATGGGCGAAGTCGTCATGGCCGCCAAGGTCTGCCACGTTCCATCGATGTACCTGTCCGAACTGCCGGGCAAGCACCACGGCTGCCGTGAGGCGGCCATTGCCGGGCACAAGGAAATCGCCCGCCGCGCCCGGGCGCTGGGGGCCGACACCGCGGTGGTGTTCGATGTGCACTGGCTGGTCAACAGCGGTTACCACATCAACTGTGGTGAAGCCTTCAACGGCACCTACACCAGCAACGAGCTGCCGCACTTCATCAAGAACATGACCTACGACTACCAGGGCTGCCCGGAGCTGGGGGAGCTGATCGCCGCCGAGGCCAACGCCGCCGACGTGCGTACCCTGGCCCACAACATCCCCAGCCTGGAGCTGGAGTACGGCACCCTGGTGCCCATGCGCTACATGCACATGGACGTACCCGCCGCCGAGCACTTCAAGGTGGTGTCGATCGCGGCCTGGTGCGCCTGGCACAAACTCGAAGACAGCTTCACCTTCGGCGCCGCGGTGCGCCGGGCGATCGAAAAGAGCGAGCGCAAGGTCCTGGTGCTGGCGTCCGGCTCCCTGTCCCACCGTTTCTCCAACGACCGCGAAGCCGAGGCCAACATCCACAACTGGACCCGGGAATTCGACAAGCAGGTGGACCAGCGGGTGGTGGAGCTGTGGCAGCAGGGTCGCTTTCGCGAGTTCTGCGCCATGCTCCCGGACTACGCCAGCAGTTGCCATGGCGAAGGCGGCATGCACGACACGGCAATGCTCCTGGGGCTGTTGGGCGGGCCTGAACACAACCGCCCGGCGGAGATCGTCACGCCGCTGTTCGGCAGCTCCGGCACCGGCCAGATCAACGCCATTTTCTAGAAGCAGCAGCAAGCTTCCAGCCACAAGCTGCAAGACCACATCGACAGCAGCGGCAAGTCGCCAATCTACAGCCGCAAGAGAACCCTCTTGCAGCTTGTAGCTTGCCGCTTGCCGCTGCCTCCGAAGGAGGCCTCCGTGCCGCATTTCATCGCTGAGTACACCGACAACATCGAACAGGCCGCCGACCTGCCGGGGCTGTTCACCAAGGTTCATGACTACCTGGGTGCCACGGGCGTGTTCCCCCTGGGCGGCATTCGCAGCCGCGGGGTGCGCCTGGACACCTGGCGCATGGCCGACGGCAAGCACGACTACGCCTTTGTCCATATGCGCCTGCAGGTGGGTGCCGGTCGTGACCTGGCCACCCGGCGCCAAGTGGCCGAGGGGCTGTTCGAGATCATCAAGGCGCACTTCGCCGAGCTGCAGGCCCAGCGTTTGCTGGCCCTGTCGTTCGAGATGAGCGAGCTGGAGGCCGAGCTGAACTTCAAGCACAACAACGTGCATGAGTTCCTGCGCGGACAGGCCTGAGCATTGTGCCGGCCCTTTCGCCGGCAAGCCGGCTCCTACACAACGCCCATGCCACCCGTAGGAGCTGGCTTGCCAGCGAACAGGCCCGCAAGCCAGGCGCCAGCCCCGAGGCAGACTTCGCTGGCATGCCGACCCACACAAGAACAATAACGAGATCTCCCCATGTCCCATCCCGCAATCGCCGAGGCTCCTGTGGCCGAGGTCAACGACTGCTATCGCAAGATCACCTGGCGGCTGATGCCGCTGTTGTTCGTCTGCTACATCTTCGCCCACCTGGACCGCATCAATATCGGCTTCGCCAAGTTGCAGATGACCCAGGACCTGGGCTTCAGCGACAGCGTCTACGGCCTCGGCGCCGGGCTGTTCTTTGTGGCCTATGCGCTGTTCGGGGTGCCCAGCAACCTGGCCCTGGAGCGGGTCGGACCACGGCGCTGGATCGCCTTGCTGATGCTGGTCTGGGGCCTGCTGTCCAGTGCCCTGATGCTGGTGGACAGCGCCTGGGGCTTCTATGTGCTGCGCTTTCTGCTGGGGGTTGCCGAAGCAGGCTTCTTCCCCGGCATCCTGGTGCTGCTCAACCGCTGGTTCCCGGCCAGCCGCCGGGGTCAGGTGACCGCGCTGTTCGCCATCGCGGTACCCATGGCCGGGGTCATCGGTGGCCCCTTGTCGGGCTGGATCCTGGAAAGCTTCCACGACTTTGGCGGCCTGCGCGGCTGGCAGTGGATGTTCCTGATCGAAGGCCTGCCGGTGGTCCTGTTGGGGCTGGTGGTGCTCAAGGCCCTGCCGGAAAGCATCGAGCAGGTGGACTGGCTGACCCCGGCGCAGAAAACCTGGCTGCGCCAGGCCCTGCAACAGGAAGAACAGCGCAAATCGATCACCCGCTTCAGCGGCATCCTCAAGGATCGCCACGTCTGGCTGCTGGTGTGCATCTACTTCGCGGTGATGCTGGCGGTGAACACCATCGCCTTCTGGATGCCGACCCTGATCCATCACGCCGGTATCGCCCGGGACAGCAATGTCGGCCTGCTCAGTGCCCTGCCCTATCTGGCCGGCTGCCTGTTCATGCTCGGCATCGGCCGCTCTTCGGACCGCCTGCGCGAGCGCCGCTGGCATTTGGCGATACCGCTGCTGATGTCCAGCCTCGGCCTGATCCTCACCGGTCTGGCCCCGGGCAACCCGTGGCTGGTGATGTTCGGCCTGTTGGTGGCCGGCATGGGCGCCAGTGCCGCGTTGCCGATGTTCTGGCAACTGCCGCCGGCCTTTCTGGCCAGCAACACCCAGGCCGCGGGCATCGCCCTGATCAGTTCCTTCGGCAGTGTGGCCGCCTTCCTCGCGCCCTACCTGATCGGCGTGGTGCGCGACGCCACGCAAAGCGCCAGCCTGGCCCTCTATGCCCTGTCCCTGCTGATCGCCCTGGGCGCCTGGCTGGTGCTGCGGGTGCCGGCCCATATCGTCAACCCTCAGGAGAAATAACCATGCTCAGCCCCTCGGATATCCAGGAAGCCGCCGCGCGCCTGAATGCCGCCGAACGCAGCCGCGAACAGATCGGCCAGTTGTCCCTGCAATACCCCGACATCAGCATCGAGGATGCCTACGCCATCCAGCGCAGCTGGGTGCAACAGAAGATCCGCGACGGGCGCAAGCTGGTGGGCCACAAGATCGGCCTGACATCGCGGGCGATGCAGGTGTCGTCGAACATCACCGAGCCGGATTTCGGCGCCCTGCTGGACGACATGCTGTTCGATGAAGGCACGGACATTCCCTTCCAGCGCTTTATCGTGCCGCGGGTCGAGGTGGAGCTGGCGTTCATCCTCGGCAAGCCCTTGAAAGGCCCCCACTGCACCCTGTTCGATGTGCTGGACGCCACCGACTGGGTGATCCCGGCCCTGGAGATCATCGACGCCCGCATCCAGCAGGTGGACCCGCAGACCCAGGCCACACGCAAGGTGTTCGACACCATCTCCGACAACGCCGCCAACGCTGGGGTGGTGATGGGCGGCCGCGCCGTGCGCCCCGGGGATGTGGACCTGCGCAAGGTGCCGGCGGTGCTCTACCGCAATGGCGTGATCGAGGAGTCCGGGGTGTCCGCGGCGGTGCTCAACCACCCGGCCAAGGGCGTGGCCTGGCTGGCCAACAAGCTGGCGGCCCATGACGTCGGCCTGGAAGCCGGGCAGATCATTCTCGGCGGCTCTTTTACCCGCCCGGTGGCGGCCCGTCCCGGGGATGTCTTCCACGTGGACTACGATCAGTTGGGCAGCATTGCCTGCCGCTTTGTCTGAGGAGACGGCCATGGATATGCCACTGAACCTGTTCAAACAACGCCTGCAACACAGCGAACCGCAGATCGGCCTGTGGTTGGGGCTGGCGGACGGCTACTGCGCCGAACTGGCGGCCAACGCCGGTTTCGACTGGCTGCTGCTGGACGGCGAACACGCCCCCAACGACCTGCGCAGCCTGCTGGCGCAGTTGCAGGCCATCGCCCCCTACCCAGCCCAGGGCATCATCCGCCCACCGATCGGCGACACCGCGCTGATCAAGCAATTGCTGGACATCGGCGCCCAGACCCTGCTGATCCCCATGGTCGAAAGCGCCGAGCAGGCGCGCCAGCTGGTGCGCGCCATGCACTATCCGCCGCGGGGGGTGCGTGGCGTGGGCAGCGCCCTGGCCCGGGCGTCGCGCTGGAACAACATCGCCGACTACCTGGACCGGGCCGATGAACAGATGTGCCTGCTGGTGCAGGTGGAGAACCTCGAAGGCCTGCGCAACCTGGATGAAATCCTCGCGGTGGACGGCGTCGATGGCGTGTTCATCGGCCCGGCGGACCTGTCCGCGGCCATGGGCCATCGCGGCAACCCCGGGCACCCGGACGTGGTGGCCGCGATTGAAGACGCCATCGTGCGGATTCGTCGAGCGGGCAAGGCCGCAGGGATTCTCAGTGCCGATCAGCGCCTGGCGCGGCGCAGCATCGAACTGGGGGCCAACTTCGTAGCCGTGGGGGTGGATACCACGGTGTTGATGAAGGGCCTGCAAAGCCTGGTCGGCCAGTACAAAACCCTGGACACCCCCACCCGCGACGGCGGGGTCTACTGACGGGCGATGGCCGTAGGAGCCGGCTTGCCGGCAAAGGCGTTCTTGCGGGTGGTGCAAGGCTTGGCGGGCTCTTCGCTGGCAAGCCAGCTCCTACACGGGGGGCAAGGTTCGCGGGGCTTTTCCGTAGGAGCCGGCTTGCCGGCGAAGGCGTTCTCGCGGGTGGTGCAAGGCTTGGCGGGCTCTTCGCTGGCAAGCCAGCTCCTACAAGGCGTTGCGGGCCAGGCGCCAGACGCGGGCGATGTCGGCGGCGCGTTCGCGCAGCAGGCGCGGGGCCTCGCGGCAGGCCTGCTCCAGGCTCATGGGGCCTGAGGTCAGGGCGAAGGCTGCGTCCACGCCGTGGGCGTACATCTGCTGGTAACCCTCGCCAAGGGTGCCGGCAATCACGATCACCGGAACGCCCTGCTCCCGGGCAATGCGTGCGACGCCAAAGGGGGTCTTGCCGCGCAGGGTCTGGGCGTCAAAGCGGCCCTCACCGGTAATCACCAGATCGGCACCGCGCACGGCCTGTTCCAGGTCCACCAGTTCCGCCACCACTTCCACCCCCGGGCGAAATTGCGCGCCGAGGAACGCCTTGGCGGCAAACCCCAGGCCGCCAGCCGCGCCGCTGCCGGGTTCGTCACGCACGTCCTTGGGCAACACCTCGGCACACAGGTCGGCGAAGTGCCCCAGGGCCCGGTCCAGCGCTTGCACCTGTTGCGGCGTGGCACCTTTCTGCGGGCCGAAGATCGCCGAGGCACCGTGATCGCCACACAGCGGGTTGTTGACGTCGGCGGCGATTTCAAAGCGCACCCGGGCCAGACGCGGGTCCATGCCATCAGACTCAATGCCGGCCAGATCAGCCAGGGCCAGGCCGCCACGGGGCAGTGCCTGGCCCTGGCGATCCAGCAATTTGAGACCCAGAGCTTGCAGGGCCCCGGCGCCGCCATCGTTGGTGGCACTGCCCCCGATGGCCAGGATGATGCGTTGGGCCCCGGCATCCAGCGCGGCCAGGATCAGCTCCCCGGTGCCGAAGGTGCTGCTGTTACAGGCATCGCGTTGGTCCAGCTCCAGCAATTGCAGGCCACTGGCCTCGGCCATTTCGATGATCGCCGTGTGATTCTGGGGCAGCCAACCCCAGCGGGCTTCGACCGTCGCCCCCAGCGGCCCCTGGACCCGATGGCGGCGCAGTTGCCCGTCACAGGCGGCAAGAATCGACTCCACCGTGCCCTCGCCGCCGTCAGCCATCGGGCATTGACACAGCTCGGCATCGGGCCAGACCTCGGCCAGCCCCTGGGCAATGGCCTGGGCCACGCCTGCGGCATTCAGGCTGTCCTTGAACGAGTCGGGGGCGATGATGATCTTCATGGGGTGTTCTCCGGTTCTTGTGCCGCCATGCTGCCACTTGGCGCAGGCGCTGACCCCGGGCCGTTGCACAAGTCCGAGGGCGCTTTATTGTTCATTGCTACAACGGCGCAACCTCGCCTAGCGTTGAAACCGCTGCCGCAGGCTGCGAACGGGCGCGTAGCGCTCGCGAGGGTCTTGAAGGTGATACAGGTTTGACTGGAGATTGCCAAGCAAGGCCCTGCGGGCCTTTGCGCAGCTTCGCTGGAGCTCGGCAGCGGCTACAGGACTCTGTAGCCGCTGCCGCAGGCTGCGAACGGGCGCGTAGCGCTCGCGAGGGTCTTGAAGGCGATGCAGGTTTGGCTGGAGATTGCCAAGCAAGGCCCTGCGGGCCTTTGCGCAGCCTCGCTGAAGCTCGGCAGCGGCTACAGGGGATTGTGTTGAGCCGTGTTGGGGGGCAGCAATTGCACCCCCAGGTACAGAGCCAGCATGCCGTCCAGGCGCAAGGGGTCGACGCCGCTGAGTTCGGCGATGCGCTCCATGCGGTAGCGCAGGCTGTTGCGGTGGATGCCCAGGGCGTCGGCGCAGGCCTGGCTCTGGCCATCGTGGTCGCACCAGCTGCGCAGGGTCGCCAGCAACTGGCCGTTGCTGTCCTTGGCCAGCACCTTGCGCAACGGGGTCAGCAACTCGTCCAGGGCGTCGTCGTTGCGGTGGCGCCAGAGCATCACCGGCAGGCGGTAGCGGTTGAGGGTCAGCAGGCGCGAGTCCGGCAGCAGGTCGCGGCCGTAGGCCAGCAGGTCGCTGACCCGGCGATAGCAACGGCGCAATCCGGCCAGGCCATCGGCCTGCCCGCCCACGGCAACCCGCAGGATGTTCCAGCCCTGGCCGTCGAGTTTTTCCAGCAGCCGCGGGTTGTCCAGGCCGAGGTTCGCCGGGCGACACCAGAGCAGGGAAGTCTTCGACGAACTGACGCACCAGCTGTCCGGGTAGCGGCTCATCAGCCAGGCGCTGAGGGTCTCGACGCCCTGCCCCACGGGCTGTTCCGGCGCCAGTTCGAACAGGTAGGGCGTGCGCGCCAGTTGCGGCTTGAGGCCCATCTGCCGGGCTTCGTCCACCAGGCGCGGGGAGTCGCCGCCGTCGCTCAGGAGCAGGGCCAGCAGATCGTCGCAACGCTGGCGCCGCCATTGCTGCTCGGCCTGCTGGTGACGCTGGCCCACCAGCATCTCGGCGGTCATGCGCACCAGTTCGGCGTAGGTACGCAGCAAGGCCGGATCGCCGGTGATGCCCAGCACCCCGATCAGCCGCTGGTCGTGCAGCAGCGGCAGATTGATCCCCGGTTGCACGCCCTTGAGCCGCTGCGCGGTGGGCGCGTCGATCTCCACCACCCGACCGTTGGCCAGCACCAGTTGCGCGCCTTCATGCCGGGTGTTGATCCGCTCCGGCTCGCCGCTGCCGAGGATCAGGCCCTGGCTGTCCATGACATTGACGTTGTAGGGCAGGATGGCCATCGCGCGGTCGACGATGTCCTGCGCCAGGTCATGATCGAGTTCGAACATAGGGAGAGGATCCTTGGACATTGTTCAGTGGCACAGGGGCCGTGGCCAATCGCTGTGCGCCGGCACAAAGACAGCGACCGCGGCGTGACCGAGACTCTCGGGGCGGTCAACGTTACCCTTGCACCGCGAAAAATCATAATAAAGAGAGACACACCATGTCACAGAGCGCCGCTGTCCCACTGGCCCAGGCTGACGACAAGAACGCCGTCTACAAGCGCATCACCCTGCGCCTGATCCCCTTCATTTTCGTCTGCTACCTGTTCAACTACCTCGACCGGGTCAACGTCGGCTTTGCCAAGCTGCAGATGCTCGACGCCCTGAAGTTCAGCGAGACGGTCTACGGCCTGGGGGCCGGGATCTTCTTCATCGGCTACGTGCTATGCGGCGTGCCGAGCAACCTGGCGCTGAACCGGTTCGGCCCGCGGCGCTGGATCGCGCTGATGATGATCACCTGGGGCACCCTGTCCACCTGCCTGCTGTTCGTCACCACGCCGACCCAGTTCTATACCCTGCGCCTGTTCACCGGGGCCGCCGAAGCCGGGTTCTTCCCCGGGGTGGTGCTGTACCTCTCGCAGTGGTTCCCGACCTTTCGCCGGGGCCGGATCATGGCCCTGTTCATGTCGGCGATCCCGGTGTCCGGCTTGCTCGGCAGCCCGTTCTCCGGCTGGATCCTCAACCATTTCGCCGCCGGGCAAGGCGGCCTCGCCGGCTGGCAGTGGATGTTCCTGCTGCAGGGCATTCCCACGGTGGTACTGGGCGCCCTGGCATTCTTCCTTCTCAGCGACAGCTTCGCCCATGCCAAGTGGCTGACACCCGCTGAACGCGCAGTGCTGGCCGCCGACCAGGCCAGCGACGCCGCCAACCAGCCGAAAACCGCCAGCGACTCCCTGGCCGCGGTGTTCAATAACCCGGCGATCTGGGCCTTCGGCCTGATCTACTTCTGCATCCAGAGCGGGGTCTACGCGATCAACTTCTGGCTGCCGTCGATCATCAAGAACCTGGGCTTTGCCGACAACCTGGTGATCGGTTGGCTGAGCGCCATTCCCTACCTGCTGGCGGCGGTGTTCATGCTGCTGGTGGGGCGCTCGGCGGATCTGCGCAAGGAGCGCCGCTGGCACCTTGTCGTACCGATGCTGATGGGCGCCGTGGGCCTGCTGATCGCGGTGAATTTTGCCGCCACCCCGGCCCTGGCCATCCTCGGCCTGACCCTCGCCACCATGGGCGCCCTCACCGGCCTGCCGATGTTCTGGCCGGTGCCCACGGCCCTGCTCAGTGCCGGCGCGGCGGCCGGCGGCCTGGCGCTGATCAACTCCATGGGCCAGATGGCCGGCTTTCTCAGCCCCTACCTGGTCGGTTGGGTCAAGGACAGCACCGGCTCCACCGATGCCGCGCTGTACCTGCTGGCGGCGGTCATTGTCGGCGGCAGCCTGCTGGCCCTGCGCATGACCCGCACCCTGAACCGCTGAGCCGCGGCAACGCCAAAAGCCCGTTCGAGCCCAGGCTGGAACGGGCTTTTTTCAGCGCCGGCGTCAATCCGGCGCACCGGCGTGCCGGGTGTAATCGTGACTGATGGTCAACGCCCCGGCCGCCGGAGCATCCAGCTCCAGCACCAGCCCCCCGGGCAGACGGACGAAGATCTGCCAGATGCCGTCTTCCGGCACCTGCGCCACTTGATGCTCCAGGCCACTGGCTTGCACCCGCCGCAATACCGCTTCGGCCGCCTCCTGGGTGCTGAAGGCGATATGGCTCAGTTGCGGCTCGGGGCTGTCGGCCTGCTCGATGACGTGAACCAGCGCCTGCCGGTCCTGATACAGCCAGCGCCCGGGAAAGGGAAACGGCGGGCGCCGTCCCCTTTGCAGCCCCAGCAAGTTGGCGAACGCCGCCTGCAACGCCTCGCCCTCGGCGACGTTGAACGCCAGGTGGTCGAAGCGCCAGTTCACAGCAGGCCACCGCCATCGACGTCGATCAGGCTGCCGCTGATAAAACCGTTTTCCATGGCCAGGATAAAGGCCGCGGCGATGTCGTCCGGCTGGCCGACACGGCCCACCGGCAGGCTGGCGGCCGTGCGCGCGAACATCGCCTGACGAGCCTCCTCGGACATCCCGGCATAGGCTTCGGTGGCGGTGACCCCGGGGCTGATGACATTCACCCGACGTGGCGCCAGCTCCTTGGCCAGGTGCTTGCCCAGGGCTTCGAGGGCGGCATTGAGGGTGGTCTTGAGCACCTGCCCGGGGACCATTTTGCGCGACAGCAGGCCCGAGGTCAGGCTGATGCTGCCGTGCGGCGCCAGATGGGGCAGCGCCGCCTGGACCGCGCGCCACACGCCCCAGAACTTCACCTCGAACGCCCGCTGGGCCTCCAGCAGATCGGTGTCGGCCAGGGGCTTGGCGGTGATCGCCGGACCGGCACTGATCACCAGATGGTCAAAGGCCCCCACGCTGCTGAACAGATCGCGGACGCTGGCGGCATCGGTGATATCCACGACGAGGCTGCGGGCCGATGCCGGCAACTGCGCCTGCTGGCGCTGCAGGGCATCGAGGCTGCGCCCGGCCAGCACCACCCGGGCACCCCGTTCAGCGGCCTGACGGGCCACCGCGGCGCCAATGCCGCTGCCGGCGCCGATCACCACCACGGTCTGCCCGGCCACGCTTGAGTTGGAAAGAGTCATTGCGATCACCTGTTGCGATTGAAAGTGATTGCATCTTCCCAGCTTGCCAATCGAGGAAAAATACCGCTAAAACGCAAAGATCTTTAAAGGATTTTTACTAATGAACTCGATCCTCGACCTGGAAATCTTCGTGCGCACCGCCGACTCCGGCAGCCTTTCCGCCGCCGCCCGCTCCCTGGGCCTGACCGCGGCCGCCGCCAGCATCGCTCTCAAACGCCTGGAAACCCGCCTCGGCAGCCGCTTGCTGGCGCGTTCCACCCGCAGCATGCGCCTGACCGAGGAAGGCCGGCGCTATCTGGATAGCGTGCGCCTGGCCCTGGCCACCCTGGAGGACGGCGAGCAGGCGCTCAAGCAGCAGAGCCAGGGCCTGAGCGGAGTGCTGCAACTGTCGGCGCCCTCGGATTTCGGGCGCAACGCGCTGCTGCCCTGGCTTGACGACTTCAAGGCCGAACACCCGCAACTGCGCCTGCAACTGCGGCTCAACGATCGCCGCGCCGACCTGTTCCGCGATGCCGTGGATGTAGCCCTGCGCTTTGGCGTGCCCGAGGATTCGAGCCTGGTGGCCCTGCCGATCCTTCCCGAGCATCGGCGCGTGGCCTGCGCCAGCCCGGCCTATCTGGCCCGCTGCGGCACCCCGCGGTCGCCCGAGGATCTGTCGCACCACAGCGCCCTGCTCTACCTGCGCAACGATCGGCCCTATGACAGCTGGCGCTTCAGCCGTGGCGCCGACACCCGCGAGGTGCCGGTGCGCGGCGACTACCTGTGCGACGACGGCGAAGTGGCCCGGCGCTGGGCCCTGGCCGGCCACGGCATCGTCTACAAGGCCCGGCTGGATGTGGCCGAGGACATTCGCGCCGGGCGACTGATCGCTCTGCTGACCGACTGGCAGGGCGAACTGACGCCCTTCAACCTGCTGTGCCCCCATCGCTTGCAGGTGTCGGAGCGGGTGCGGCTGCTGCATGGCTTTGTGTTGCAGCGCTGTCGGGCGCTGTGCCCGTGTTGAGCGCCAGTCCGGGGGCGGCTGGCGGCTGCGCGGTTCGCCGGCAAGCCGGCTCCTACCCAATGTCCTCGCAGGTGATCTCACGGGCCTCTTTGCCGAAAAGCCGTCCCCGGCGAGGAGGCGCCATTCAGGCATTGCGCAAGGCCGGCGTTGTGGTATTTGATGGGCGCCCAGCCTGGCCGGAAATGCCCCGGCCACCCCTCTAGCACAAGGATTTCGCCCATGAGCTATCGCATCCTCGGCCATTCCGGTCTCAAGGTTTCCACCCTGACCCTGGGCACCATGATGTTCGGCGAGCAGACCAGTACCGAAGACTCGCTGCGCATCATCGACAAGGCGTGGGACCAGGGGATCAATTTCATCGACACCGCGGACGTCTACACCCTGGGCCGCTCCGAGGAGATCGTCGGTGAAGCCATCGCCCGCCACCGCCATGAGTGGGTGCTGGCGTCCAAGGTGGGGTTCGGCCCGGTGGACGGCCTGCCCAACCGCAGCGGCTTGAGCCGCAAGCACATCTTCAACGGCATCGAGGCCAGCCTGACCCGCCTGGGCACCGACTACCTGGACATCTACTACCTGCACCGCGAGGACCACAACACCCCGCTGGACGTGAGCATCTCGGCCATCGGCGACCTGCTGCGCCAGGGCAAGATCCGCTACTGGGGCCTGTCCAACTACCGGGGCTGGCGGATTGCCGAGGCGATTCGCCTCGCCGACCAGCTGGGGGTGGACCGCCCGGTGATCAGCCAGCCGCTGTACAACATCGTCAACCGTCAGGCCGAGGCCGAGCAGATCACCGCGGCCAAGGCCTATGGCCTGGGCGTGGTGCCTTACAGCCCGCTGGCGCGGGGTGTGCTCAGCGGCAAGTACGCCCCGGACGTGGCCCCGGACAGCGGCAGCCGCGCCGGGCGTCAGGACAAGCGCATCCTGGAAACCGAATGGCGGGTGGAGTCCCTGCGCATCGCCCAGCAGATCCAGGCCCACGCCCGGAGCCGCGGCGTCGATATCGTCGAATTCGCCATCGCCTGGGTCTTGAACAACCAGGCGGTGAGCTCGGCCATCGTCGGTCCGCGCACCGAGGCCCAGTGGGATGCCTACACCCGGGCCCTGGCGGTGCAGATCAGCGCCGAGGACGAAGCCTTCATCGACTCCCTGGTAAGTCCGGGGCATGCCTCGACCCCGGGCTTCAATGACGTCGGCCACTTCGTCTCGGGTCGTTTTCCGCACCTGGGCTGAATCGCGCCGGTGGCGACGCAAAGGCGCGCGCCACTGGCCTCGGGCTCGACCGGCCGTGTTGCACCTTGGCCATAAACGAGAAAAATTCCCGCCACGATGGCGCAATCAGAGCAAAAAACTCGCGCCTGACCCTCTATATTGCCCCTCGCTTCTGCGCCCTTATTTCTATGTGTCCCGAGCGTTCGGGTATTACGAGGACAGTGTGTCTAAAGGTATTGCGTTATCGGTCCTGGCGTCGGTGCTGTTTGCCGTCATGTATTTCTACACCTCGCTGCTGGCGCCCCTGACCGGGGTAGAGATCTTCGGCTGGCGCATGCTGCTGACCCTGCCCTGCATGACCCTGTTCATGATCTTCAGTGGCGAGTGGCACCGGGTCGGCCAAGTGCTGCGCCAGGTGGCAGGCAAACCGCTGCTGAGCCTGATGTTGCTGCTGTCGTCGGCCCTGGTGGGGGTGCAGCTCTGGCTGTTCATGTGGGCGCCGCTCAACGGCTACAGCCTGGATGTGTCCCTGGGCTATTTCCTGCTGCCGCTGACCATGGTCCTGACCGGACGCATCGTGTATGGCGAGCGTCTGTCGCGCTTGCAGAAAGTCGCCACGCTGCTGGCCTGCTTCGGGGTGCTCAACGAGCTGTATCAAGTGGGCAGTTTTTCCTGGGCGACCCTGGTGGTGGCTTTGGGCTACCCGGTGTATTTCGTCCTGCGCCGGCGCCTGGGCACCGATCATCTGGGCGGCCTGTGGCTGGACATGGCGCTGCTGATCCCGGTGGCACTGTGGTTTGTGCAAGGCGGCGAACAGGGATTTGCCGTGGTCGACAGCCATCCCGGCCTGTACCTGCTGATTCCCCTGCTGGGGGTGATCAGCGCTTCGGCGCTGGCGTGTTATGTCATTGCCAGCCGCTTGCTGGCCTTCAGCCTGTTCGGCCTGCTCAGCTACGTGGAACCGGTGTTGCTGCTGTTTGTCGCGCTGCTGCTGGGGGAAAGCATCAAGGCCGGGGAATGGCTGACCTACATACCGGTCTGGCTGGCGGTGCTGGTGCTGGTACTCGAAGGGGTCAAGCACCTGATGCGCCAACGCCGTATCTGACGGACGCACCCGCGTTGGCCCGAACGGGCCTTCGGGCCTCGTCGGGGTTCAGGGCTTGATCTGCTTGAGCTCATTGAGCAGGGCCAGCAAGGCCTGCATCTTGTCTTCGCCAAATTGCTGCTGGATCTTCTGGTAGTTGATTTCCATGTCGCCGCTCATGGACTCGAAACAGGCCTGGCCCTTGTCGGTCAGGGTGATGAACAGGCGGCGCTGGTCTTCCGGCGACTTGCGGCGGCTGACGTACTGGTCGCGCTCCAGGCGGGTCAGTACCCCGGTCATGCTCGGCGGCAGGATGCAGGCCATCTTCGCCAGCTGGTGGCTCTCCAGCTCGCCGTTCTGGCGCAGGATGCGGATCACCCGCCACTGCTGCTCGGTCAGGTCGTGCTGGTTCAGCGAGGGGCGGAAAAACGCCATGGCGGCCTCACGGGCCTGCAACAGGGTCAGGGTCAGGGAAGGTCTGGGTGTGTTCATCAAGGCGTCGGTCGAGGGCTGGGAAACAGAGGCGCGAACATTAACACATTCATAATCGCCAGCCGACAGGCAAAACAAAGCCCGATCAGGCGGGGCCTGATCGGGCTCTGAGTTCAAGCCGGCCGAGGGTTACTCGGTGGCCAGTACTCCGCGACGCACCTGGTCGCGTTCGATCGATTCGAACAGTGCCTTGAAGTTGCCTTCACCGAAACCGTCGTCACCTTTACGCTGGATGAATTCGAAGAACACCGGCCCCATCAGGGTTTCCGAGAAGATCTGCAGCAGCAGGCGCTTGTCGCCGGCTTCCGAAGAACCGTCCAGCAGGATGCCTCGGGCTTGCAGTTCCTTGACCGGCTCGCCGTGGTTCGGCAGGCGGCCTTCGAGCATCTCGTAGTAGGTGTCCGGCGGCGCGGTCATGAAGCGCATGCCGATCTTCTTCAGCGCGTCCCAGGTCTTGACCAGGTCGTCGGTGAGGAAGGCCACATGCTGGATGCCCTCGCCGTTGAACTGCATCAGGAACTCTTCGATCTGCCCGGCGCCCTTGGACGATTCCTCGTTCAGCGGGATGCGGATCATGCCGTCCGGGGCGGTCATGGCCTTGGAGGTCAGGCCGGTGTATTCGCCCTTGATGTCGAAGTAGCGGATCTCGCGGAAGTTGAACAGCTTCTCGTAGAAACCGGCCCAGTAGGCCATGCGGCCGCGGTACACGTTGTGGGTCAGGTGGTCGATGATCTTCAGGCCCGCGCCTTGAGGGTTGCGGTCCACGCCTTCGAGGAACACGAAGTCGATGTCATAGATCGAGCTGCCTTCACCGAAACGGTCGATCAGGTACAGCGGCGCGCCGCCGATGCCCTTGATCGCCGGCAGGTTCAGCTCCATCGGGCCGGTTTCAATGTGAATCGGCTGGGCGCCCAGTTCCAGGGCCCGCTTGTAGGCCTTCTGCGAATCCTTGACCCGGAACGCCATGCCGCACACCGACGGGCCGTGTTCGGCGGCGAAGTACGAGGCGACGCTGTGGGGTTCGTTGTTGAGGATCAGATTGATCGCACCCTGGCGATACAGATGCACGTCTTTTGAACGATGGGTCGCGACTTTGGTGAAACCCATGATCTCGAAGATCGGTTCGAGGGTGTTGGGGGTGGGCGATGCGAATTCGATGAATTCAAAGCCCATCAGGCCCATTGGGTTTTCGAAGATATCTGCCATGGTTGGCGCCTCATCATATTTTTAGAATTAACGGATCGTTAGTTGCTATCAATGCTGAGGAAGGCCGGTGGCGCACAGGAGATGCCTCGCACGCTGCGGGCAAGGAAGTCACCGTAGATCAGTTGAAACCCGAGAATCTTCATTTCGACCCTGTCTTACAGGCTGGGGGGCGAGGCTTCTGCTGCCAGAAGACTTTATTATTGTATGCGTAACCGGATTCTACACAGCGTAAAAGCCTTTGTCCGCTTTCTCTATAAAATCGCCTTTTTTGCCCGGCCCGCAAGGGGTTTGTTGCACTGATAGATGCCGCCCAGAATCAGCACACCGCCCAGCCCCATCATCAGGCTCAACGGCTCGCCCAAGAGCAGCGCACCGAGCATCACCGCGGTCAGCGGGTTGAGGGCGATGAACACCCCGGCACGGGTGGCGCCGATGCGCCGCAACCCGTCGTAGTAGCCGATGTAGGCCAGCGCCGAGCCCAGCACCCCCAGGTACAGCAGGCTCAGGCCCTGGACCGGGTTCAGCCGGGCGATGGCCGGCAGGTCGAACTCGCCACGCAGCCAGGTCGCGCTGCACAGCATCAGGGTGCCCAGCAGGATCGAGTAGGTGACGGTCTGCAAGGGTCCCAGGCGCTGGTTGAGGTCCCGGGACAGCAGCGAGTACAGGCCCCAGCCCAGGACACAGCCGAGGATCAGCAAGTCGCCCTGCCAGCCGCCGGCCGGGGACTCCAGGGCCGCTGGATCCCGGCTGCAGATCACCAGCGCGGCGCCACTCAGGCACAGCAGGATGCCCAGCAATTGGCGCCGGCTCAGGCGCTCCTTGAACAGGGCCCAGGCGCCCAGGGCGATCACCGCCGGATTCAGCGCCACGATCAGCGAAGCGCGGGAGGCACTGACCTGTTGCAGGCCGACGAAGAAGCACAGGTTGTAGAAAAAGATGCCGCAAAACCCCAGCACCGCCAGTTGGCCGAATTGGCGCAGGCTGGGACGCACCAGAGGAATGCCGGCCGCGGCCATGCAGCCGAGCAAGGCCAGGCTGGCGAGCGCGAAACGCAGGCTGGCCAGGAGCAAGGGGGAAAGCGCGCCAGCCAGATAGCGGCCGGCGACAAAGGTGCCGCCCCAGATCATGGTCACCGCCGCCAGTCTGCAATAGACCGCCAGGTCCCCGTGGTTGGCCGCCAAGGGGCCGTTGATACTGCTGTCGCTCATGGTCGTGACGCTCTGTGCCGGTGGATTTGTGCCGCCGGACAATTCTTTGTCTAATGATCGATCATCGTAAAATGAGCTTTTACTCATGACCCTGACCCAACTGGAAATCTTTTCCCGGGTGGCCGAGCTTGCCGGTTTCACCAGCGCCGCCACGCGCCTGGGTATCAGCCAGTCGGCGGTATCCCACGCCATCAAGTCCCTGGAGCAGGAACTGGGGGTGGAGCTGTTCCGCCGCCATCAATCCCAGGTCGAACTCACCGATATCGGGCGCCAGCTCCTGCTGCGGGCCCGGGCCATGCTGGGGCTGGCCGCGACCCTGGAACAGGAGGCCGCCGATGCCCGAGGCATGAAGCGCGGCACCCTGCGCATCGGTTCGTTCGGTCCCACCTCCTCCACGCGCCTGTTGCCGCAGATCCTTGGGGAGTACCGCAAGGCGTATCCCGGAATCGAGGTGCATATCGACGAGGGGCCGGACCGCCAGGTCCTGCAATGGCTGGAAGAACGGCGGATCGACCTGGGTTTCGTGGTGCTGCCCGAGGAGCGTTTCGACACCTTCCCCCTGCTGGAGGACCAACTGGTGGCGCTGATTCCCGCGGCCCATGCCCTGGCCCGGGAGCGGCAGGTGCGCCTGGATCAGCTGTGTCACGACCCCTTCGTGCTGACCGAGGCCGGTTCGGCGGAACTGGTGTCACGCTTGTTCGTCGGTGCCGGCTTGCGCCCCAACATCCGCTACCGCAGCTCGCAGTTGCTCAGCACCCTGGAAACCGTGGCCCGGGGCGAGGCCGTGAGTATCCTGGCCGAGCTGTCCCTGCCTGCGGCCATCGATGCCCGTTATGTCAGCCGGGCCCTGGCGCCAGCGGTGCGGCGCCAGGTGGGGATTGCCGTGCTCGATCAGCGCCAGTCGTCGCCGGCGACCCTGGCCTTCATTGGTCACGCGCAACGCCTGTATGGTCAGACAAAGCCGTCTATCCTGCGGTGATCGAAACACGCCACAAGAGCGTCGCGCCCGCGGCCACGGTCGGATTCTCAAGCCTCCCCTCCTCTGCCACAGGTCCGATCCATGCCCTTGACCGCCAAAGGTCCACTGAAACGCTCGACCCGTACCCTCTGGACCTTGCTGGCCATTGTCCTGCCGATTGCGCTGGGCGCCGTCATCCTCTATGCCCAGGCTGAGCGAACCCTGGAGCGCAGCAGCCTGGAAACCGCCGAAGAAGCCATTCGCCAATTCGACCTGATGCTGGACAACACCGATATCGCCGCCAAGGCGCTGCTGCCCCTGGTGGGCCAGGATTGCGACGCCGCACGGCAACTGGCCCTGCGTGATCAGGTCACGCGCCGGCCCTTCGTGCGCTCGACCAATCTGGTGTGGCGCAACAGCAACTATTGCAGCTCGTTGCTGGGCAGTTACGCGGTGCCCCTCGATCCCCAGGATTATGTGGGTGGCCGACTCTGGCTGATGGACGGCAACCCCATCACGCCCAATACGGCGTTGCTGATCTACCGCTGGAGCGAGGGCGAGCGCGCGGTCCTGGCCACCATAGACGGCTACCACCTGGCCAACGCCCTGCGCCTGATCAGCCGCTTTGCCGACCTGCAGCTGCAGGTGGGGGCGCACTGGCTGTCCAGCGACGGCCAGGTCCACGCGGGTGCTGCGCCCCAGGCGGCGGTGGCCAGCCAACACCTGACCTCGGCGCGCTATCCCTACAGCGTCAGCGCCGGCTTTCCCCCAGGGGATGTCTGGCACTACATGAAAAGCCAGTACCCGGCGCTATTTGGCCTGCTGGTGTTCCTCGGCGCCGCCACCGGCGTCCTCGCCCACTGGCTGCAGAAGCGCTCCGCCTCCCCCAGCCAGGAGCTGCGCCGGGCGCTGGACGCCCAGGAGTTCATTGCCTATTTCCAGCCAGTGGTGCGCGGCGACAGCCTGCAATGGGCCGGGATTGAAGTGCTGATGCGCTGGCAACACCCCAAGGAAGGGCTGGTGCGTCCTGATCTGTTCATTCCCTTCGCCGAGCATTCGGGGCTGATCGTGCCCATGACCCGCTCGCTGATGCAGCAGACCCGGCAAGCCCTGGCTCCCCACGCCAGGCACTTCAGCGACGGTTTTCATATCGGCATCAACATCACGGCCAGTCATTGCAACGATCTGCAGTTGCTGGACGACTGTCGGGATTTCCTCGCGGCCTTTGCGCCGGGCAAGGTGATTCTGGTGCTGGAGCTGACCGAGCGCGAGTTGATCAAACCCACGGCCATCACCCAGCAGCTGTTTGCCGCCTTGCACGAACTGGGCGTGATGATCGCCATCGACGACTTCGGCACCGGGCATTCCAGCCTGGCTTATCTGCGCCAGTTCAATGTCGACTACTTGAAGATTGATCAAAGCTTCGTGGCCATGATCGGTGCCGATGCCCTGTCCCTGCATATACTCGACAGCATTATCCAACTCTCGGCCAAACTCGATCTGGGTATAGTCGCCGAAGGCGTAGAAACCACCGAACAGCGCGACTATCTGGTCGCCCAAGGGGTAGATTTCCTACAGGGTTATTTATTTGGCCGACCGATGCCCAGTAGTGAATTTGTTGCCGTTCTAGCGCGCCATTAAATAGCCATACCAGAACAACAAGTACTCGAATTGACAACTCGCAAGCTGCAGCAATTTGAATCATTCAGCCAATACCGAGGCAAACAAGAACAACCTGATTTACTCCGCCGCCATTAACTACTACAATTTTTCACGCCTGTTCATGATTCACAGGTAGGCCACTTAATCGAACCTTAATCGGCTCATGGCTTATAGCTTTGTTTGTGGTTTGTATCAGCCAAAATAGACTATTGGAGTGAAGATATTGTCCAGACTTGCTGAATTTCGTGCTGCAGAAAAAGCACTTCAAGAACAGCTCGCGCAGCTTGAATCCCTGAAGAATGACGCCGGACTCAAAAAGGAAATCGAGTTCGAAGAGAAGCTCCAGGCCCTGATGAAGTCCTATGACAAGAGTCTGCGTGACATCATCGCAATCCTTGATCCAAACCTGGGCAAAACCGGCCTGCCTCCGGCCAACGCCCCTAAACAGCGGCGCGCACGAGTGGTCAAGGTTTATCAGAACCCGCACACCGGCGAACTGATTGAAACCAAAGGCGGCAACCATCGCGGCCTGAAAGCCTGGAAAGAACAGTATGGCGCCGCCACTGTGGATTCCTGGCTGCGCGCTTGAACAAAGCCCCCACCTGAAAAAGGCCCTGCATATGCAGGGCTTTTTACATTGATAAGAATATTCTTATTACGACTTGCATCTAAGACCGCCTTCAGCACCGATGGCCGGCATTTTCACCGCACGCGACGACTGCAAGCCCGCCGGGGATTGTGCCTTGCAACAACAGCCTCACTACAACTTCAGACTTAATACCTTTCCGCTAACCCACCCTCGACCTGAGAAAGCAAACCGGCAGCTTCAGAATTTTCCTCAAAGTTTAAGGCTATTTCGTACAGCTAGTATTTCGTCCTGACTATCAGCATAAGCCTGTGCCTGGCCGGCGTATGAAAGTACATAAGCCTTATTCCCATCCACAGCGGCCACCAATGTTTGCGACAGCACATGCCGGCCATTCTGGGTAATGGTGCAAGTGGTCTCCAGGGCTTGCAGCCGACTCAACTGTGCCGCATGAATCTTGTTACAGACACTCTGATAACCGCCTCGGGCAAAGTCCTTCTGCACGGATTTGCGCATCTCCAGTAATACCCCCTGAAGATTGACTACATGCCCGCTGTCGACTTGCGTCATGGTCAACTCCATGACCATCTGCGGATTGCCGGCGGCATCGTTTTTCACCGCCCGCTGACGGGAAACCTCGGCCGCCGGATCGCCCTCCTGCGCAGGCACCGGCTCCACCGTCCAGCCTTGCGGCCAGGCGACTTGTGGCGCGGCCTGGACAAAGCCGGCAAACGCCAGCACAAACAGGGCCGCGACCCGGGGGTTGAACGATTCGATCATGGATTTGCACACCAGGGAAACGGGCCTGGAAGTCTGAGCCCGACGCCAGGAATGGGCAATAGATCAGGAGCTTTGGGTTTGGCGTCATGGCGTCCGGTTGCGTATCATTGCCCGATCCCAACGACGCCTGAACCCTTGCCAGCCAAGGGCCGGTTCGCCTTCGCCCACAACCTTTGCCGCACTTTTTCCTGGAGGGCCCATGAGCCTCGAACAACTCAACACTTTCCCCGGCGTGACCGCCCAACCGGATGCGGCGACCGCACGCTTCGTGTTCAACCACACCATGTTGCGGGTCAAGGACATCACCCGCTCCCTGGATTTCTACACCCGGGTCCTGGGCTTCTCCCTGCTGGAGAAACGCGACTTTCCCGAAGCCGAGTTCAGCCTGTACTTCCTCGCCCTGGTGGACAAGGCGCAGATCCCGGCGGACGCCGCGGCCCGTACCCAGTGGATGAACGCCATCCCCGGCGTCCTCGAACTGACCCACAACCATGGCACCGAAAACGATCCGGACTTCGCCTACCACAACGGCAACAGCGACCCGCGGGGCTTTGGCCACATCTGCATCTCGGTCCCTGACGTCGTTGCCGCCTGCGAACGCTTCGAAGCCCTGGGCTGCGACTTTCAAAAACGCCTGAGCGACGGCCGCATGAAGAGCCTGGCCTTCATCAAGGACCCGGACGGCTACTGGGTCGAGATCATCCAGCCCACCCCGCTGTAACCCGGGTTACACAGGCGCTGACTCGCCAGCGAAGGCCTGGTAAAGCACGGCGCCAGCCCCAAGGGCCTGCTCCGTGACACGCAAGCGCCCCACCCTGCAAAACGCCAATAAAAAACCCCATGAGCGAAGGCTCATGGGGTTTTGTGTTTCCACTGCGGGCTTATGCCGGGGCTGAAGTGCGGATCAGGTGATCGAAGGCACTCAGAGAGGCCTTGGCGCCCTCGCCCACCGCGATCACGATCTGCTTGTACGGCACCGTGGTCACGTCTCCGGCGGCGAACACCCCAGGCAGCGAAGTCTCGCCACGGGCATCGACAATGATCTCGCCACGGGGCGACAACTCGACGGTGCCCTTGAGCCAGTCGGTGTTGGGCAGCAAGCCGATCTGCACGAAGATGCCTTCCAGGTCCACCGTGTGGAACTCGCCCGAATCGCGATCCTTGTACGCCAGGCCGGTGACCTTCTGCCCGTCGCCCTTGACTTCACTGGTCAGGGCACTGCTGATGACCTTGACGTTGGGCAGGCTGTAGAGCTTGCGCTGCAACACCGCATCGGCCCGCAGTTTGCTGTCGAACTCAAGCAGGGTCACGTGGCTGACGATACCCGCCAGATCGATGGCCGCTTCGACGCCGGAGTTGCCGCCACCAATCACCGCCACGCGCTTACCTTTAAACAGCGGACCATCGCAGTGCGGGCAGAAGCACACGCCCTTGGCCTTGTATTCCTGCTCGCCGGGCACGCCCATTTCACGCCAGCGGGCACCGGTGGCCAGGATCACCGACTTGGCCTTGAGGCTGGCGCCGCTTTCGAACTGGATCTCGTGCAGGCCGCCGACCTCCTTGGCCGGCACCAGGGCGCTGGCACGCTGCAGGTTCATGATGTCGACGTCGTACTGCTTGACGTGCTCCTCCAGCGCCGCCGCCAGTTTCGGCCCTTCGGTCTCTTGCACCGAGACAAAGTTCTCGATGGCCATGGTGTCCAGTACCTGGCCGCCGAAACGCTCGGCGGCAACCCCGGTACGAATGCCTTTGCGAGCGGCGTAAATGGCGGCCGACGCCCCGGCCGGTCCACCGCCGACCACCAGTACATCAAAGGCCTCTTTGGCGCTGAGCTTCTGCGCCTGCTTCTGCACCGCGCCGGTGTCGAGCTTGGCGAGGATTTCCTCCAGGCCCATGCGTCCCTGACCGAAGTTCACACCGTTGAGGTAGATGCTCGGCACCGCCATCACCTTGCGCTCATCGACTTCGGCCTGGAACAGCGCGCCGTCAATGGCCACGTGGCGGATGTTGGGGTTGAGCACCGCCATCAGGTTCAGCGCCTGGACCACGTCCGGGCAGTTCTGGCAGGACAGCGAGAAATAGGTCTCGAAGTTGAACTCGCCCTTGAGCGAGCGGATCTGCTCGATCACTTCAGCGCTGGCTTTGGAGGGGTGCCCGCCTACTTGCAACAGGGCAAGCACCAGGGAAGTGAATTCGTGCCCCATGGGAATACCGGCGAAACGCAGGCTGATATCACTCCCCGGGCGATTCAACGAGAACGATGGCTTGCGCGCATCGGTGCCGTTGTCGAGCAAGGTAATCTGGTTGGAAAGACTGACAATGTCTTTGAGTAACGCGAGCATTTCCTGGGATTTCGCACCGTCGTCGAGGGAGGCGACGATCTCGATCGGCTGGGTGACCCGTTCCAGGTATGACTTCAACTGAGCTTTAAGATTGGCGTCCAACATACGGGCGATTTCCTATTGATTCGGTATAAAAAACAACGCCCGAGCGAATCTCGCCCGGGCGTTATTTGAGGGCGGTGCGGCTGACTTAAGTGCGGATGACCGCCCTTGAATGAAGCATGGACTTAGATCTTGCCGACCAGGTCCAGGGACGGAGCCAGGGTGGCCTCGCCTTCTTTCCACTTGGCTGGGCAGACTTCGCCCGGGTGCGCGGCAACGTACTGAGCGGCCTTGATCTTGCGCAGCAACTCGGAAGCGTCACGACCTACGCCGCCATCGTTGATTTCAACGATCTTGATCTGGCCTTCAGGGTTGATCACGAAGGTGCCACGGTCAGCCAGACCGGCTTCTTCGATCAGCACATCGAAGTTGCGCGAGATGGCCAGGGTCGGGTCGCCGATCATGGTGTACTGGATCTTGCCGATGGCTGGCGAAGTGTTGTGCCAGGCAGCGTGGGCAAAGTGGGTGTCGGTGGAAACGCTGTAGATCTCAACGCCCAGTTTCTGGAATTCGGCGTAGTTGTCGGCCAGGTCTTCCAGCTCGGTCGGGCAGACGAAGGTGAAGTCAGCCGGGTAGAAGAATACGACGGACCATTTGCCTTTCAGATCAGCGTCCGACACTTCGACGAATGCGCCGTTTTTGAATGCGGTGGCTTTGAACGGTTTAACTTGGCTGTTGATGATAGGCATCGTTGACTCTCCATCAGTGGTTGAAAACGTTGGGTGAAAACTTGATGGGGAGAATCCTAGCCAATCAGTCGCCGCTTGGCTCATTGGCAAACCTGATGCCAACGATTGGTTTTGGCTATAAGGCTACCGTATTGATAGAAGAAACCTTTGATCACTGACGCACAGGTTTCTCGTCGATGCGCGCCATGCCCATGAATGGATTGACCTCCAGGTAACGCATGGCGGACTTCATGTCCTTCCAGCCGACATAGCTCATCAGCGACTTCAGGTCCCAACCGCTGCGATGCGCCCAGGTGGCAAAGCCCCGGCGCAGGGAGTGACTGGTGTAATGCTCGGCGGCGATGCCGGCGCGCTCCAGGGCCTGGCGCAACAGGGGAATCACGCTATTGGCGTGCAAACCCTGCTCACCCAGGTGGCCCCAGCGATCGATCGCGCGAAACACCGGGCCGCGAACCAGGGCCGCGGCATTGATCCATTCGATGTAGGCCTGCACCGGACACAGGCGCTGCAAGGCCGGCGTGTGATAGGTGCGACCAAGGTTGTCGCGGTCGCTCTTGCTGCGCGGCACATAAAGGCTGATGCCGGATCCGGCGCTGGCCTGCACATGCTCGATCTGCAGGCGGCACAGCTCATCACTGCGAAAGCCTCGCCAGAAACCCAGCAGGATCAACGCCCGATCGCGCAGCGCCCGTAACAGATCAGCCTGACGTCCGTCGCCACGGGCCGCCGCTGCCTCGCCATCGAGCCAGGCAATCACCCGCTCCAGGTGCTGCAACTGCAATGGCTCGGCCTGTTTTTCGCGAACCGGGTGCACCGCGCGAATCCCCTTGAACACCTGACGCACCACCGGCGCCTTGGTCGGGTCGGCAAAGCCCTGGCTGTTGTGCCATTGGGCCAGGGCCGAGAGGCGCAACTTCAAGGTATTGATCGACAGTTCACCGGCATAGGCCACCAGGTAGCGGGCCACGCTGTCCGCGGTGGCCGGCAGGAATCCGCCCCACTGCACCTCGAAGTGTTCGATGGCCGCCCGATAACTGCGGCGGGTGTTATCGCGGGTGGCGGCTTGCAGGTAACGATCCAGCTCACTCATGGCAGCTCCACTGAGGCAAATGTACGGCGACCAGGGCCGAAAACCGACCGCCGCGCCTGTCACACGGGGTAATACTACAATATCCAATGTCAAATTTACGCTATCGGATGCGTCTTTCTACCTGTACAATTATCGATAATTACATACCACGTATCACAGTATTAAATCGTCGGAGGACACATGGCTCGCGGAGGCATTAACAAAGCGGTGGTGAAAAAGGCGCGCCAGGCGATTCTTGCCCGCGGCGAACACCCGAGCATCGACGCAGTACGCATAGAAATGGGCAATACCGGCTCAAAAACCACCATCCACCGCTACCTGAAGGAGCTCGACGATGGCAGCACTCGCCGGGAGGCCGGCCCGGTAGCGCTGGACGAGGAACTCGGCGAACTGGTCGGGCGCCTGGCGCAGCGCCTCCAGGAGCAAGCCCGGGAACCCCTGGAGCAGGCCCTCGCCCACTCCGAACAGCAGAAGCAGGCATTCGAACAACAGCTGGAGCAAGCCCGGCGCACAGAGGAGCAGCTGCAACAGCAACTGCAGATCCAGGCCAGCGCCCTGGCCGGTGAAAGTGCCGCACTGCAAGACACGCGTTCGATGCTGCAGAGCGAACAGACCCGCAATGCCGAGCTCAACCAGGCACTGAAGGACTACGACCTGCGCCTGGAAGACAAGGAGCAGCAGATCCGCTCCCTGGAAGACAAGCACCTGCACGCCCGGGACGCCCTGGAACACTATCGCGCCGCCAGCAAGGAACAGCGCGAGCAGGAGCATCGCCGCCACGAGGGCCAGCTACAGCAGCTGCAGGCCGAACTGCGGCAAGCCCAGCAGAGCGCCCTGGTTCGCCAGGACGAAATCACTCAACTGCATCGCGACAACGAACGCTTGCTCGGCGAGCAACGGGCCAGCCACAAGGAGCTTATGCAAGCCCAGGAAGCCGCCAGCAAGGGTGCAGCCCTGCAGGCACAACTGCGCGAGCAACTGACACGCCTGGACAGCGCCAGCACCCTGCTGCAGGAACGCCTGCGAGTGGCTTCGGAGGAGATGCAGGCACTCAGGGAAAGAGCCGATGAGCAGACTCGTCTGAGCAAGGAGATGGAATTGCGCGCCGCCAAGGCCGAGGCCGGCCTCGAGGCGCTGCGCCTGGCCTCCGCCAGCAAGGCGAAGGCAGGCAAGAAAGCCGACTCCTGATCAGTCGGCGACAGGCGTACGCATGGTGACGAACTCTTCGGCGGCGGTCGGGTGCACGCCGATGGTTTCGTCGAAGTCACGCTTGGTCGCCCCGGCCTTCAGAGCAATCGCCAGCCCCTGGACGATTTCACCGGCGTCCGGACCGACCATGTGGCAGCCCAGCACTTTGTCGCTGTCGGCATCCACCACCAGCTTCATCAGGGTGCGTTCCTGGCAGTCGGTCAGGGTCAGCTTCATCGGCCGGAACCGGCTTTCGAAGATCTGCACCTTGTGCCCCGCTTCCCGCGCCTGCTCTTCGGTCAGGCCGACGGTGCCGATATTCGGCAGGCTGAACACCGCCGTAGGGATCATCCGGTAATCCACCGGGCGGTACTGCTCGGGCTTGAACAGGCGCCGAGCCACAGCCATGCCCTCGGCCAGGGCCACCGGGGTCAATTGCACCCGGCCGATCACATCGCCAATCGCCAGGATCGATGGCTCGCTGCTCTGATACTGCTCATCCACCTCGATAAAGCCACGCTTGTCGAGTTTGACCCCGGTGCTCTCCAGGCCCAGGTTGTCGAGCATCGGCCTACGCCCGGTGGCGTAGAACACGCAGTCGGCGACCAGCTTGCGACCATCCTTGAGCGTGACCTCAAGACTGCCGTCGGCCTGCTTGTCGATACGCTCGATGTCCGCGTTGAACTGCAGCCCCAAGCCCCGCTTGGTCAGCTCTTCCTGCAAGTGCTTGCGCACCGCACCGTCAAAGCCGCGCAGGAACAGATCACCGCGATACAGCAGCTGGGTGTCGGCGCCCAGACCGTGGAAGATCCCGGCAAATTCCACCGCGATGTAACCACCGCCCACCACCAGCACGCGCTTGGGCAACGCCTTGAGGAAGAAGGCCTCATTGGAGCTGATGGCATGCTCGCGCCCCGGGATTTCCGGGATCTGCGGCCAGCCGCCAGTGGCAATCAGAATGTGCTTGGCGGTGTAGCGCTGGCCATTGACCTCCACCTGATGCGGATCGATCAGCTTGGCGTGGCCTTCGTGCAGGGTCACGCCGCTGTTGACCAGCAGATTGCGGTAGATGCCATTGAGACGATTGATTTCGCGGTCCTTGTTGGCAATCAAGGTCGCCCAATCGAAATGGGCCTCGCCAAGGGACCAACCGAAACCCGACGCCTGCTCGAAGTCTTCGGCAAAGTGTGCGCCGTACACCAGCAGCTTTTTCGGCACACACCCGACGTTGACGCAGGTACCGCCCAGATAGCGGCTTTCGGCCACCGCAACTTTCGCGCCGAAGCCCGCCGCAAAGCGTGCACAACGCACACCGCCGGAACCGGCGCCAATTACATAAAGATCAAAATCGTAGGCCATTTCACTCTCCCAGGCAGGCTGACAAGCATAACCGCAGATGGCGATCGGGTCAGCGCAGTGGATTGACATAAGGGCGCCCAATGAAAAAGCCACCCGAAGGTGGCTTTTTCCGACAAACCCGTGCAGCGACTATCAGTAAGCCTTGCCGGTCTTGTAGAAGTTCTCGAAGCAGAAGTTGGTCGCGTCGATGTAGCCCTCGGCGCCACCGCAGTCGAAACGCTTGCCCTTGAACTTGTAGGCCATTACACAGCCGTTCTGCGCCTGCTTCATCAGGGCGTCGGTGATCTGGATTTCCCCCCCCTTGCCCGGCTCGGTCTGCTCGATCAGGTCGAAGATGTCCGGAGTCAGGATGTAACGACCGATGATCGCCAGGTTCGACGGCGCATCTTCCGGCTTTGGCTTCTCGACCATGCTGTGGACGCGGTAGATGTCGTCGCGGATCATCTCGCCGGCGATCACGCCGTACTTGTTGGTTTCCTGCGGGTCGACTTCCTGAATGGCCACGATCGAGCAGCGGAACTGCTTGTACAGCTTGACCATCTGGGTCAGGACGCCGTCGCCTTCGAGGTTGACGCACAGGTCGTCCGCCAGCACCACGGCGAAGGGCTCGTCACCGATCAGTGGGCGGCCGGTCAGGATCGCGTGGCCCAGGCCTTTCATTTCAGTCTGGCGAGTGTAGGAGAACGAGCACTCGTCCAGCAGTTTGCGGATACCGACCAGGTATTTCTCCTTGTCGGTGCCCTTGATCTGGTTTTCCAACTCGTAACTGATGTCGAAGTGGTCTTCGAGGGCGCGCTTGCCACGGCCGGTCACGATGGAGATTTCATTCAATCCGGCATCCAGCGCTTCTTCAACGCCGTACTGGATCAGTGGCTTGTTCACCACCGGCAGCATTTCTTTAGGCATGGCTTTAGTCGCTGGCAGGAAGCGAGTACCGTAACCGGCTGCTGGGAACAAGCATTTCTTGATCATATGAGTCCTTAAAAAGGCTGTGCGTGCGAGTTTCGGCGCAGTCTAATCAGGCGGCGTGCACCTTACAATGCCCCGCGCTGGCTAACCGCTGCCATCATAGAGAAATAAAGCGCCAGATAGTTCCGTAGCATCCATCAGTTAGCGCTCAAGGTAAACGCCCATCCCCCCGCAGGCCTTGAAATCCGGCGCCTGCACGCCGCACCCAGGCACCGGGCAACACACGACCGCAGCGATCCGGAACCCCCTCCTAAAGCCCATGCCAGGCGCGACTGATGGCACCGTCAATCGCCATCAGCCACTCCCTGGGCTGCTTGCGGAATATCCCGCCTATCGAGCAACGGCACTTTTCAGCAGCGGCGGCGGACTAAAGGGATGCGCTGTACCGAAATGGCCATTGGCTATAGCATCGCCACACTGATGCACAGCCCCAAGATCCCCTCCTCTGCAGACGACGAAACCCCCATGAACAAGCTTCTCGCAGTTACCGCGGTACTGGCTCTGAGCGGATGCGCCACCGCCTCCAATACTTACCTGGCCAATGGTGAGCAGGGCCTGAGCATCGATTGCTCCGGAGAGGCCGGCTCCTGGGCCAGCTGCTATGAAAAAGCCGATGCCTCCTGCGCCGGTACCGGCTATCGGATCGTCAGCACCGAAGGCACCCCGGCCCCCAAGGAAAGCGACAAGACCCTGGGCGTCGATGTCGGCAACTACAAGAGCCGCAGCGTGGTGGTGGTCTGCAAGTAGCGGACGGACGCCCGCTACATATGAATTTCGGCGAACTTGATGCCCAGGCCACGAATGGTTTCGATCAAGTCGTCGAGGCGGGCAAAGGACTCCACCTCGTCGCTGTCATCCACCAGAAAATAGCTGCGCCCGGCGCTTTTCTTGAAGAACACGATCCATTCCCCGGAATTGGCCGGGTTCTGGATCACATGGGTGGCAGAGATCGAGCCCTCTGCATGCTTTTCCCTGACGTGTTCCCGCTTCATGCTCTCTCCCAAAAAAACGATGCCGCCAGGGCGTGAGCCCAGGCGGCATCGGTAACGATAGGCACTAGTTTATCGGATGCCCTGGCCGATCAGCACGCCTTCTACGGTCTGACCGTACAAATTTACCCCGTCATTGGCGTGAAACTTGACCCGGGTCTTCTCGATCGAGCCCTCCACCAGGCGCGGATCCTGAGGTCGCTCATGACTGTTGACGAAGGCCGCCACGTCCCAAGCCTGCTGATCGCTCAAGCTGCCGCCCTTGCCCAGGGGCATGTTGTGCTTGATGAAGGACGCCGCCGTATTGATCCGGTGCATCCCCGCCCCCCAGTTATAGGAGTCCTTGCCCCACAGCGGCGGCATGACGTAATCGGCCCCGACCTTCTGCCCCTGCCCCTGTTCACCATGGCAGACCGCGCATTGCGCCTGATACACCGCAGCCCCCTGCTTCAGGTCATACCCCTTGGCCGGCTGGGCCACATCGGGATAGCCGCGGCCGGGCAGTTCGACACCCAGCGGGGCCTTGCTCGCCAGCCAATAGGCATACACCGATAGCGCGGTAATCTCCGGACTGTCGGCCGCCGGCGGCTGACCACCGTTCATGCTGAACTGGAAGCAGCCCTGCAAGCGCTCGGCAAAGGTGTTCACCTTGTCGTTCTTCTTGCGGTAGGCGGGGTACATCGGATACGCGCCCCACAGTGGAGCGGAGTTGGCCAGGCGCCCCTGATCGAGGTGGCAGTTGCTGCAATTGAGTCCATTGCCCACGTATTGCGGCGCGCGGCGCTTGGTGTCGACAAACAGCGCATGGCCCTCGCGCACCAGCTTGCCGTAGGCATTGTCCGGCAACTCGCTTTCGGCGGGCGGCCTGAAATACTCGGCCTGGGGCGAGGCGCTGGGCGCCGGTATCTGCGATTGATCTTCCATGGCAATGCCCGCGGCGTGCACCTGGGCGGCGAGCAACGCCAGCAACGGCCCGGCAATCAATAGTTTCATGGCCGCGCCTCCTGGGTTTTCAATTGAGCAAAGTAGTCCGCCACCGCCGTGACCTCGTCGCCAGTCAGGGATTTGGCGACATGCCCCATCAGGTCATTGGGATCGTTGTGACGAGTGCCGTCGCGCCAGGCGTTCAACTGAGCCACCAGGTAACTGGCGGGCTGTCCGGCCAGCGGCGGAAATGCCACGCCCACACCGACACCACCCGGTCCGTGACAGCTGACGCACTCGGGTACTTGACGCTCCCAGGCACCGCGCAGGGCCAGGCGCTCGCCAACGCTGCTGGCGCTCTGGCTGCGGTGGGTCTGCGGGGTCTGTGGTCCGGGCATGGCCGCCAGGGTCGCGGTGACCGCGGCAATTTCCTCTTCGCTCAGGGCCTTGGCCAGGGGCTGCATCACCGGGTTGCTGCGGGCGCCGCTGCGAAAGTCGTGCAACTGCTTGGCCAGGTAGCCCGCCGGCAACCCCGCCAGGCGCGGAAAGCCGGCAGGCGCCAGCCCCATTGCATCAGCACCGTGACAAGCCAGACAGGCCGTGGCCCCTGGCTGGGCGCCACCCTGGGTGAACACCTTCTGGCCGTCGGCGGCAGAGGCAGATTGTATGAACAGCAGCATGAGGCCACTCAATAGCATCCGATCCAGTGGGATCATATGTACTCCATTATTCTAGTTATATGCTTAGACCCAGCCGGCATAAGCGCACAAATAGTAGGGCAATAGATCCACAGCGACAATGCGCAACAGCTGCCTGTGCCACTGCAGGCAGGCCGCTGTCGCGCCGAACGGACGCGGCCCAGCAGGGAGGTTTGAACCGGCCAGCGCCTGAGGCACCGGCGAAAGACAGTCCAGGACACGCCTGGGCCTGGACGCTCAACCGGAGATGCAGGCCTCCCCCGCCTTGCGCACGTCCTGAGGACGCAAGGGGTTGTTGGACATCTGTTCGTGCAGCTTGATGCTGCTGCCCCCGGAGCGCTCATCGATGTAGAACACCGCCGCCGGCGCCGACGACAGGCTCTGGGGCACGATCACCCGATACCCGTCCTTGTGCGGCTCGACCTGCAATGCACCGCGACTGCCGGAGAGCTTGCCGCTCAGGCACTGGACGTACTCCTGGGGCTTCTTGCCGGAGATGACGCTCAGGGTCGGCGGCGTCTGGTTGATGTCCGAAACCGTCGCGCAGCCACTGATGGCCAACAGCACAATCCACACCCAGCGTTTCATAACAAACCTCCAATAAATGCCCCTCCGACAGCAACGGCGCTGTTTTTCTCCGGAGGCACGGCTTTATCGCCGATAAAAATCCAAATAACTGTTTTAAATTGTCAAACCCCGACGCGGGGGCCGAATAATACCCCGTTGGGCCTGATAAACTGCGCCATCGCCCACGCACCTGTTTTGTTTTTTTGTAGCTATAGCCCTTCTGGAGGCGCCCATGAAATTCATCCACCAGCGCGAGCACCTGAACGAAGACGATATCGTCGTCATCGAATGCTCCCAGGTCTGCAACATTCGCCTGATGAGCGACGCCAACTTCCGCAGTTTCAAGAATGGCGGCCGCCACACCTATCACGGCGGCGCTTTCGACAAGTTTCCGGCGAAGATCACCGCCCCCAGCACCGGCTTCTGGAACATCACCATCGACACCGTCAACCGGCGCCCGATCAGCGTGACCCGCAAGCCGAACCTGAGCCACTCGATCCGCATCATTCGCCGTTCCAGCTCGAAACTGCGTTAAGCCACAGCCCTTCTGCGACAACAGGTAATCCCGTGCCCCAGACCACCAAGTACGTCATCAAATACAAGCTCAACGGTGAGCGCCGCTTCGAATTCGCCCAGCTGGAAAACGGCACCCAGGAAGAGGCCCGGGCCACCCTGGAAGCCCTGCATGGTCAGTCCGGCGACGTGATCAGCGACGTCAGCGTCAGCAAGGCCCTGTAATTCCCCCACCACGGATTCGAGCGCAAGCAGCGGAGTGCGCACTGGCCGGCCGAGCCCCAGACTGCCCGGGACATCTCCGGCCCAGGACACTCGCGCCATGCCCGCTTCCTCGCTTCACCAGCGTCTGCAACAACTGGACTGGGCCCGCATCGCGCAGGCCCTGGACCAGGACGGCTGCGCCCGCCTCGAAGGCCTGTTGACGGCCCAGCAGTGCCAGGCCCTGTGCGACCTGTATCCGCAGCCCGAACTGTTCCGCTCAAAAGTACTGATGGCCCGCCATGGTTTCGGGCGCGGTCAGTACCAGTACTTTGGCTATCCGCTGCCGGAGCCGGTGGCCCAACTGCGCCAGCAGCTCTATCCCCATCTGGTGGAGCAGGCCAACCGCTGGAACCAGGACATGCACATCGACGTCCGCTACCCGGCAGAACATTCGGCGTTCATCCAGCGCTGTCACGCCGCCGGCCAGTGGCGCCCCACGCCGCTGTTGCTGCAATACGGCCCTGGGGACTACAACTGCCTGCATCAGGACCTGTACGGCGAGCAGGTGTTTCCCTTGCAGGCGGTGTTCATGCTGTCCCGGCCGGGAACCGACTTCACCGGCGGCGAACTGGTGCTCACCGAGCAGCGCCCGCGCATGCAGTCCCGGCCACAGGTCATTGGTCTGAAGCAAGGTGATGGGCTGGTTTTCGCCGTGCATCATCGGCCGGTAAAAGGCGCGCGCGGGCATTATCGGGTGACCCTGCGCCACGGGGTCAGCCGCGTGCACAGCGGCCAGCGCCACACCCTAGGAGTGATCTTTCACGATGCCTTGTAACCCTGACGCCCCGGTCAATCTCGGGCTCTTTGCCGAAAGCGACCTGCTGCAGCCGGCACGTACCGAGGTGCTGGGCCCCCAGGCCCGGGTCTTGCGGGGCTTTGCCCTGCCCTGGATCGAACGCCTGCTGCCCAGGCTCCACGAAGTGCTGGCGGCGGCTCCCTTTCGCCAGATGATGACGCCGGGCGGCCATACCATGTCCGTCGGCTTGAGCAGTTGCGGCCAGCTGGGCTGGACCACCGACCGCAGCGGCTACCGTTACAGCGCCATCGACCCGCAAAGCCTGCGGCCCTGGCCGGCAATGCCCGAGGTGTTCCGGCAACTGGCCGAGCACGCGGCACAAGCCGCCGGCTTCAACGACTTCAATCCCGACTCCTGCCTGATCAACTGTTACCGCCCCGGCGCCAAAATGTCCCTGCACCAGGACCGGAACGAACGCGACTTCAACGCGCCCATCGTCTCCCTGTCACTGGGGCTGCCGGCGATCTTCCTGTTTGGCGGCCAGCAGCGCAGCGACAAGAGCCAGCGGGTGCCGCTGCTCCACGCTGACGTGGTGGTCTGGGGCGGCGTGGACCGCCTGCGCTATCACGGGGTGCTGCCGCTCAAGGACGGCACTCACCCGGAGCTTGGCCGACAGCGGATCAACCTGACCTTTCGCCACGCCGGTTGAACGCGAAAATTCAAGCGCAAGCCGCGGAGTGCCGGGCAGGCCCCAAGGGATTAATCTGGCCGCCATTCCCGGCCGAGGACCGATCATGAATGCCCCATCGCGCAAACAGCGCATCGAACAGGACCCACGCTGGCAGGCCGTGCTCAAGCGCGACGCCAGCGCCGATGCGAGCTTCGTCTACGCCGTGCGCACCACCGGCGTGTACTGCCGCCCCAGCAGCCTGTCGCGACTGCCGAAAGCGGAAAACGTCGAGTTCTTCGATAACGCCCAACAGGCCGAAGCCGCAGGCTATCGGCCGAGCAAACGCCAGGCCAGCGACCAGACCCAGGTCGCCGCCCACCACGCGGCGATGGTGGCCGAAGCCTGTCGGCAGATCGAGCGCGCCGAATCGGCCCCCAGCCTGGAGCAACTGGCGCAGCACGCGGGCATGAGCAGCTACCACTTCCACCGGGTGTTCAAGGCCGCCACCGGACTCACGCCCCGGGGCTATGCCAACGCGCAGCGCTCACGCAAAGTCCGCCACCACCTGGAGAACGGCCACTCGGTGACCGACGCCTTGTACGACGCCGGCTTCAACTCCAACAGCCGCTTCTATGAGGCCGCCGACCAGTTGCTGGGCATGAAGCCCAGCGACTACCGCGCCGGCGGCCCCAACACCGATATCCGCTTTGCCGTGGGCCAGTGCTCCCTGGGAGCGATCCTGGTGGCCCGCAGCGAACGCGGGGTCTGCGCGATCCTCCTGGGGGACGACCCCAACCAATTGGTGGAGCAACTGCAAGACAAGTTTCCTCGGGCCAACCTGTTGGGCGCCGACGCTGATTTCGAGCGTCTGGTGGCCCGGGTGGTGGGCTTTATCGAAGCGCCGGCCATTGGCCTGGATCTGCCCCTGGACCTGCGCGGCACCGCGTTCCAGGAACGGGTGTGGCAGGCCCTGCAGAGCATTCCCGCCGGCAGCACCGCCAGCTACGCCGAGATCGCCCAGCGCATTGGCGCGCCCAAATCCATGCGTGCGGTGGCCCAGGCCTGTGCCGCCAACTGCCTGGCGGTGGCGATCCCCTGCCACCGGGTGGTGCGCAGCGACGGCAGCCTTTCGGGCTACCGCTGGGGCGTGGAGCGCAAGCGTCAGTTGCTGGAACGCGAGGCGCTGCCCGAATCCTGAATGCCGATGTAGATGGCCACCGAGTCGGGGCTGGTATAGACCTCGAAATCCGTGGCGAAGGCGCGACGGACCTGGGGGTTGTCCTGGAAGTAGGCCCAGATCAGGCCCCAGGCCTGGATCACGCAATCGGGCATCGCGCCCTGGGCGCTGAACACCAGGTAGTCACCGCCCTGGATCTGCACACTGGGGTAATCGGCGCCGGCGTCGCTCACCGCCACCCCGGCCATCACGTCGAACGCCCCCAAGGCATCGGACTCGTAGTTGGAATAGACGCCATAGACGAACGAGTCCGGTTGCCGCGAGGCGATCTTGTTGAACAGGTCTTCGACATAAAAACGTTGCCACATCGGCCCGATCCGGGCGCTGTCTGCCTGTTGCTCCGCGGCGTTGCAGGTTCGTACTTGCAGGCCTGCAACACGAAAGGGCAGTACTTCGCGCAGTTTTACATCCATGGTCGGCGTTCCTTTATGGGGCGGTGAGGAAAAATATCCGCCGCAGTCTAGCGTCGGATAGACGCCGCCGACAGTCGCCGACACGGTCGCTGTATCGGTGGTCGACGCGTCTATTTGGACCCGGGTTGAAAAGTCAGCTGGCCGCACAGCGCCCTGGCCTGATAAAAACCTCGGGGCGCCCCGCCCAATCCTGCCGACGGAGAACCCTTTCACATGAGCCACTGGACCGATCGCCGCCTCCTCGACCTGCTGGACATCGAACTGCCCATCATCCAAGCCCCCATGGCGGGGGCCACCGACGCCGCCATGGTGATCGGCGCCAGTCGCGCCGGCGCCCTGGGCTCGCTGCCCTGCGCCATGCTCGGGCCGGAACAGATTCGCCTGGAGGTGCAGACCATCCGGGCCGCCTGCCGTCATCCGCTGAACCTGAACTTCTTCTGTCATTCGATGCCCGCCGTCGACCTCGAGCAGGAGGCACGCTGGAAAGACGCCCTGAAACCCTACTATCAGGAGCTGGGGGCGGATTTCGACGCCCCGACGCCGGTCAGCAACCGTGCGCCCTTCGATGAAACCAGTTGCCAACTGGTGGAAGAGCTGCGCCCCGAAGTGGTGAGTTTTCACTTCGGCCTGCCGGCACCGGCGCTCCTGGCGCGGGTCAAGGCCACGGGGGCCAAGGTGCTGTCTTCGGCCAGCACCGTGGACGAGGCGCTGTGGCTGGAAGCCCGCGGCTGCGACGCGATCATCGCCATGGGCTACGAAGCCGGCGGCCATCGGGCGATCTTCCTCAGCGATGACCTCAACACCCAGGTCGGCACCATGGCCCTGGTGCCGCAGATCGTCGATGCGGTGCAGGTGCCGGTGATTGCCGCCGGCGGTATCGGCGACGCTCGGGGTATCGTCGCCGCCCTGGCCCTGGGCGCCTCGGCGGTGCAACTGGGCACCGCCTACCTGTTCACCCCGGAAGCCAGGATCAGCGCCGCCCATCACCGGGCCCTGCGCACCGCCAAGGACAGTCAGACCGCCCTAACCAACCTGTTCACCGGCCGCCCGGCCCGCGGCATCGTCAACCGGGTGATGCGTGAGATCGGCCCCATCAGCCCGCTGGCTCCGGCCTTTCCCCGCGCTGGCGGCGCCTTGATGCCGCTCAAGGCCAAGGACGATGCGGACTTTGCCAATCTGTGGTCCGGCCAGGCCCTGCGCCTGGGCATCGAGCTGCCGGCCTACGAGTTGACCCTGCGCCTGGCCGAACGGACGCTGGCCCAGTTGAACAGACGCTGAGGAACAGGGCCGCGACGTCGATCGCGGCCCTGTGCATTGGGGGCAGGCTCACGGTTCCGCTTGCGGGCGATACGCTATATATTCCGCTATACAGCGCTTGACCTCGCCTGGCTGCACAGGCCCTGCAATCACCGCTTGCGCCCCGACTTCCTTCCCCCCAATGGAGCTGTTTGATGAACTTTCGCGCCTCAGGCTTTGCCCCGACCGGCCTTGCGGCCCTGCTCGCCGTCTTCGCTTTGAATTCGGCCCAGGCCGCTGAAGTCCAGGTGGCGGTGGCCGCCAACTTCACCGCGCCCATCCAGGCGATTGCCGCCGACTTCGAGAAGGACACCGGCCACAAGCTGGTGGCCGCCTACGGGGCCACCGGGCAGTTCTATACCCAGATCAAGAATGGCGCGCCCTTCGAAGTCTTTCTCTCCGCCGACGACAGCACCCCGCAGAAGCTCGAAAGCGAAGGCGATACCGTCAAGGGCTCGCGCTTCACCTATGCCATCGGCACCCTGGCCCTGTGGTCGGCCAAGGAAGGCTATGTCGACGGCAAGGGCCAGGTGCTCAAGGACAACCAGTACCAGCACCTGTCCATCGCCAATCCCAAGGCCGCGCCATACGGCCTGGCCGCTACCCAGGTCCTGGCCAAGCTGGGCCTGAGCGACAAGGTCAAGGGCAAGCTCGTCGAAGGCCAGAACATCACCCAGGCCTATCAGTTCGTCTCCACCGGCAACGCCGAATTGGGCTTTGTCGCCTTGTCCCAAATCTACAAGGACGGCAAAGTCAGCAGCGGTTCGGCCTGGATAGTGCCCGCCCAGATGCATGACCCGATCAAGCAGGATGCGGTGATCCTCAACAAGGGCAAGGACAATCCGGCCGCCCGGGCGCTGGTCGACTACCTCAAGGGCCCGAAAGCCGCTGCCATCATCCAGTCCTACGGTTATCAACTGTAAATGAGCCTCTCGAGTGCCGATTTTTCCGCCATCTGGCTGACCCTGAAACTGGCGTCCCTGACCACGCTGATCCTGCTGGTCGTCGGCACTCCGATTGCCCTGTGGCTGTCGCGCACCCGTTCCTGGCTGCGCGGGCCGGTCGGTGCCGTGGTGGCCCTGCCCCTGGTGCTGCCACCCACGGTGATAGGTTTCTACCTGCTGCTGGCCCTGGGGCCCCAGGGTTTCCTGGGTCAGCTCACCCA
The DNA here is from genome assembly GCF_001547895.1 of Pseudomonas sp. Os17. NCBI lineage: Bacteria > Pseudomonadati > Pseudomonadota > Gammaproteobacteria > Pseudomonadales > Pseudomonadaceae > Pseudomonas > Pseudomonas sp. Os17. Next base: position 3,849,204 of record NZ_AP014627.1, read on the forward strand.
GTCCCTGGGATTGGGCACCCTGACCTTCAGCTTCAGCGGCCTGGTGCTGGGCTCGGTGATCTATTCCATGCCTTTCGTCGTGCAACCGCTGCAGAACGCCTTTTCCGCCATCGGCAGTCGCCCGCTGGAGGTCGCCGCCACCTTGCGCGCCGGCCCCTGGGACAGTTTTTTCACGGTGATCCTGCCCCTGGCGCGGCCGGGCTTCATCACCGCCTCGATCCTCGGCTTTGCCCACACCGTCGGCGAGTTCGGCGTGGTGCTGATGATCGGCGGCAACATTCCCGACAAGACCCGGGTGGTCTCGGTGCAGATCTACGACCACGTCGAAGCCATGGAGTATGCCCAAGCCCACTGGCTGGCCGGCGCCATGCTGGTGTTCTCGTTTCTGGTGCTGCTGGCGCTGTATTCCAGCCGCAAGACCAAAGCCGGCTGGAGCTGAGCCATGAGCCTCCACATCAAGCTGCACCTGGATTACCAGGCATTCGACCTGGACCTGGATCTGCAACTGCCGGGCCGCGGGGTCACCGCGCTCTATGGCCACTCCGGATCCGGCAAGACCACCTGCCTGCGCTGCATCGCCGGCCTGGAAAAGGCCGGGCGCGGTCGCATCCAGATCAACGACGAGGTCTGGCAGGACAGCCGGCAACGGCTGTTCGTGCCACCGCACAAGCGGTCCCTGGGTTATGTGTTTCAGGAGGCCAGTTTGTTTGCCCACCTGTCGGTCCAGGCCAACCTGGAGTTCGGCCTGCGCCGCATCCCCAAGGCGCAGCGCCGGGTGGACATGGCCCAAGCCACCGAACTGCTGGGCATCGGCCATTTGCTGCAGCGCCATCCGCAGCACCTCTCGGGCGGCGAGCGCCAGCGCATCGGCATCGCCCGGGCCTTGCTCACCAGTCCACGCCTGCTGCTGATGGACGAGCCCCTGGCGGCCCTGGACTCCAGACGCAAGGGCGAAATCCTGCCCTACCTGGAACGCCTGCACGACGAGCTGGATATCCCGGTGCTCTATGTCAGTCATTCCCAGGACGAAGTGGCACGCCTGGCGGACCACATCGTGCTGCTCAGCGATGGCCGCGCCCTGGCCAGCGGCCCCATCGGCCAGACCCTGGCGCGCCTGGATTTGCCCCTGGCCCTGGGTGACGATGCCGGCGTGGTGGTCGAGGGCCGGGTCAGCCACTACGACCCGAATTATCAATTGCTGACGCTGCAACTGCCCGACAGCCCACTGCAGGTACGCGTGGCCCACGGTGCGCTGGCCCAGGGCAAGGCCCTGCGCTTCAAGGTCCAGGCCCGCGACGTCAGCCTGAGCCTGCAGGCCAGCGAACACAGCAGCATCCTCAACCGCCTGCCGGTGACCGTGTGCGAAGAGATCCCGGCGGACAACGTCGCTCACGTCCTGGTGCGCCTGGACGCGGCGGGCACCCCGCTGCTGGCGCGTATCACTCGTTACTCCCGGGACCAGCTCGAGCTGCATCCCGGCCAGCAGCTCTGGGCCCAGATCAAGGCGGTGGCGGTACTGGCCTGAATCCATCTCCGCCCTTGCCAGGGCCCCGGGTCCGGCGTTAGGCTTCGCGCCTTCCTTGCCGTCCCAGGACGATTGCCGACGTGAACAACTAAGCCTTCCAAAATGTATCCGCGATGAGCCCCTCAACCGCGCTCGTTGGTCTGTTGCCACATTTTCCGGAGGTGCTTATGACTCACGTCAAACGGCTGCCTGCGCTGGTTTCACTGAACCGGCTGACTTATCAATTCGCCAATGGCGACACCCTGTTCGATGCCCTGAACCTGACGTTCGATGGCCTGCCCACGGCCATAGTCGGGCGCAATGGCGCGGGCAAATCCCTGCTGCTGCGCTTGATCGCCGGGGAACTGCAACCCTCTGCGGGCAGCATCCAGCGCCCTGCCCGCCTGACCTACGTGCCCCAGGATCCGCGACCGGCGCCGCAGCAGACGGTGGCCCAGGTCGCCGGGCTGGCCGAAGCCCTGCACGCCCTGCAACGCCTGGCGGCCGGCACCGCGGCCGCGGAGGATTGGCAGCAGGTCGATGGCCGCTGGGACCTGGCCGAGCGGCTGCGTCAGGCCCTGGATCAGGCCGGCCTGGCGTGGCTGCAGCCCGAGGACCCGGCGGCCACCCTGAGCGGCGGACAGCTGGCCCGGGTGGCGCTGATCGGCGCCCTGCTCGGCGACGCGCCACTGCTCCTGCTCGATGAGCCGAGCAACCATCTGGACCGGGCCGGCCGGCGCTGGCTGATGGAGCAGTTGCGGCACTGGCGCGGCGGGCTGATCCTGGTCAGCCATGACCGCCAGTTGCTGATGCAGGTGCAGCGCATCGTCGAGCTTGGCCCCCTGGGTGCCCGGGTCCATGGCGGCAATTACGCGCTGTTCCAGGCCCAGCGCCAGGCCCTTGAAGGTGCCACCCAGGCGACACTGGAACAGGCCCGCAGCCAACGCAGCCGCGAACTCAAGCGCCTGCAGCGCGAGCACGACACCATCCAGCGCCACGCCGCGGCGGCGCGCAAGCACGCCAAGACCGCCAATGTCTCCAGCATGGAACGGGCCAGCATGCTCGGCGGCGCCCGGAACATCATGGGCCAGGTGCGGCACCAGCATCAGCAACACAAAAGCGCCCTCGACCAACAGGTTCGCGATGCCTACGCCCGGGTCACCCCGGAGCAACCGACCCTGCTCACCCTGCCCGAGACCCGCCTGGCGGCCGGCCAGGCGCTGTTCAATCTGCAGCGGGCGCAACTGCCCTGGCTGGACAGCGAGTCGCCGGCGACCTATCTCACCGGCAACCTCAGCGGCCCGGCGCGCATTGCCCTGGTCGGTCCCAACGGGTGTGGCAAATCCACCCTGCTGAAGATGCTGGCCGGGCATCTGCGGCCGCTCAGTGGTCAATGCCGGGTAACGGTGGCCAGCGCCTATCTGGATCAGCACCTGCTGCAATTGGCCGCCGAGCGCTCGCTGCTGGAGCAGTTGCCAAGCGGCGCCACGGCCCTGGAGGAAAGTACCCTGCGCACCCGGCTGGCGCGCCTGCAACTCGATGCCCGTCGGGTCCAGCAACCCTGTGCCTTGCTCAGCGGCGGCGAACGCCTTAAAGCCGCCCTGGCGCTGGCGTTGTGGGCCGGTAATCCGGCGCAGCTGTTACTGCTCGACGAGCCCACCAACCACCTGGACCTGGAGTCGGTACAGGCCTTCGAGCAAGCGCTGCGGGACTTTCCCGGCGCGTTGCTGGTGGCCTCCCACGATGAGGCCTTTCTCCAGGCCCTGGCACCGACCCATGAGTGGCGATGGTCTGCCCGCGGCTGGCAGCTGCGCGAGTGCCGGCCATGAAGCAGCACTGCCCGCAAGCGCGGCGCCCTGGCACGGATGCCGGCCTGCAGGCGCTTAGCGCAGCCCCCGGGGGCGGCGCCGAATTGCCCTCGGCACCGTGCGGGGGGTCACTTGAGCTTGACGGCGGTCCCGGTGGCAAACACCACCACCATGCCGCCACGCCCCGAAGGCATGCTGATCTCGAAATCCAGGCCGACCACCGCGTCGGCATTGAGCCCGCGGGCGCGCTCCTTGATTTCACTGGTGGCCTGGATCCGCGCCTCTCTCAGGGCCCGTTCCAGAGTCTGGGAACGGCCACCGAAGAAGTCGCGCATCCCGGCGAACAGGTCGCGGACCACGTTGATGCCCTGAACCGATTCGGCGCTGACGATATCCAGATAACCGGCAATTTCCCGGCCTTCGATATGGGCGGTGGTGGTGACGATCATGCACTTCTCCCTTGAGCGAACAGCCCGTCCCGAGATCTTGGAACGGCAAAGCCGGCGATGGTAGCAGAGCCCGGAGATTCGGCGCCGGCCATGTGCCGTTGAGCACCCGGCACAAAAAGCCCCGCTCTTTGGCGGGGCTTGGGCTCAGGGCTTCAAGGGACGCTCTTCATCCAGCTCGGAGAGGCTCTTGCCGTCGTCCGGGTGTTTCCAGGTCTGCGGTGGCGGTTCCCGGTGTTCGACCGGGTGCTGCTCCGCTTCATCGCTGCGTTCATGCTCGTAAGGGCGTTGCTCTGGTGTTGTCATGCCCACCTCTCTTCCTGAAGGGATTTTTGACTCGCCTGTTCAGGTTAGAACAGATCCGGCCACCACCCGGTGTCGTCGACCGGAGCACCGCCGGTCAAGATGAAATTTCCTTCACCCAAGGGCCGACCGCGTCTGTGTATAGTCCCTTCGCTCATTCAAGCAACTACGTTCGCCCGCCCTCTCCCGCGGGCTTTTTTTTGCCCGCAAGCCACGCCGGCCAGGGCTCACTGAGGGTCGATCTCCTGGCAGTCGTTGAGCAGTTGCTGCTCCTTGGCGGTGTGATCTGCCTCCAGGAACGACAACATGGCCATCTTGCCTTTGGTGTGCCAGCGAAAGCTGTTCTGTTCGTCGTCCGCCACATACAGCGCACCGGAAGCCGAACGGGCAATGTGCATGGGAATCAATTGGTCCTTGTAGTAGAGCGTGGCGAACGAGGTGCCATTGTCGATGTTCAGGTAGGCCGCATCGATGCGGACATTGCCCTCGCACCGATAGCGCGCCACCTGGCTCTGATAGGTCGGTTCAGGGGTGGGTGACTGAGCCTGGGCAGCCTCGGTCAGAATCGGCAGAGCCGAAGCCAAAGCCGCGGCGCAGAGCATTGCGAGACGAGTTTTCACGGTATTTCCCCCGGACGGTCAAAGATGCCCCATGGGACTGCCGACCGCGATTTTAGTTCATGCCCGAAAAGCCTCACCCTGGGCTGCCGGGCGTGCCAGCACCGCCCTTGCTCAGGTGCTGGACGGGCGCACACGGCGGCGGATTTGCGCGCCCCGCCCCACCCGGCGCACGGCGCTACTGCCAACCGTTTTTTCTCAGACTGCCAGCGGGGACTCGACCCGATCGCGGGGCATCAGAGTCAGGTAGTCTTCGAGAGCATCCGATGCCAGCGGCTTGATCATGATGCGCACCCGGTGCCGCAGCCGGCCTAGCTCGATCCCGTCACGGGTACGAGCCTCAACGTAGCCGCAGGCTCTCCAGAAGCCCTCGGCCCGGACGTTCTCGACCACCACGCTCAGGCGCAGCCAGCGCGCCCCCAGACCCGCGGCCCAGTCTTCCAGCTCGCGATGCAACTGCCGGGCAATGCCCTGGCCCTGGAGCGAGCCGGCCAGCATGAACAGACCAATGTGCCAGACCCCGGGCGCCAGCAGATCGCTGACGATACTGACCATGGCCACCAGGGCACCTGTGGTGTCGAAGTAACCGATCTTCCACTTGCGAGTGAAGGACCAGCCCTCTGGCAAGCGGTCATCGATTTCATCGCGGGCTTCATCCGGCTGCGGCGCACAGCCGTGAACCCTGTGGAAGTAGTCCGGATTCTCAACGAAGAACGCCTGCAACCGCTCGACATCCAACAGGGTGATCTCCCTGGCCCACAGTCCAGTGGATGAATGAGGCAAGGCTCCTTGATGCATGGGATAACGCTCCGAGAGGGCCACAAGGCCCGTGCATGAAAAGGCGATCCTAGCGCTCCCTGCACAACCGGCGACATGGTCCATTTGTTGAAAAGATGTATAACGCACGGTGCCTGACCAAGACTCAGGCAGGCCCCTGGATTTATCATGGGCGCCCCGCGCCAGCGGCTCCCCCCACCCAGCAAAGGATTGCAAGCATGTCCTCACCTCTGTCCTCACCTCTGTCCTCGCCCGGCTACCAGCGCCTGCTGGCCCTGCAGCAACGCATCCATGACTTCACCCGGGACCAGGCCAGCGAGCGCGACGACAACCCCGAGGACCTGACGGGACCGCTGTGGGTCAGCGATTACAACTACCTGGCCCTGGCCCCGATACGTGGTGGCCTGCATCTGGAGTTTCATGGCGACCTGTGGGAGGAGCCCTTTGCCTGGACCCTGGAATGCCTCGCCGACCAGGCAGTGGCCGATACCCTCAGTTCCCTGGCCTTTTCTGGCCCGGACCAAGGGGCAAACGGCACCCGCGAATGGGAGTTCACGCCCTTGTTGGACAGCGACGTGAACTTTCCCATTCTCAGGTCGCTGTCGGTTCGCCCCAGCGAGCCCCAGGACCACAATGCCTCGCTGATCCAGAAAGCCGGCACGCTGATGGAGGAAGCAGGAGAGATCGCCCGCTTTGTCGCCAAGGCGCCGCACCTGAGCGAATTGACCCTGCCCAATGCCCCCGACTCGAGCTTCTTCCAGGTCCAGCTGCCGAACCTTACCCACCTACGCATTGGCGGCCATTGGGACACCCAGCACTTCATTGCCAACCTGGCCGGCTCGGACAATCTGCCGCGGCTGAGCAACCTGGACTTCACCGAATCCAGCGCGCTGCAGAACAACTGGGCGGATCAGCGCGAAGAACAGTCCGTCACCTCCTTCGCCGACTATGAACAACTATTGGCCAGTGCTGCCTGCGCCCCTTTGAGGGCGCTGCGCCTGCGCAACACCTGCCTGAGCCTGGAACAGCTCGAGCGCCTGCAACAGCTGCGCCCTGCATTGCAGTTCATGGTGATCCAAGCCACTGGCGGCGGCTACGTAACGCATTTTGCCCGGCACGTATTTCCCTGGCGGCATCTGGTGCAGCCGGATCCGGGACAACGCTGAAACCGCCCTGCAACGGCAACCGACAAAATTGCGAGCCCTGATCCGAGTGAACAGCCGCCCAGGAGCCGGACCCGCACAGCCGATCGACCGGCTCCTGGGCCCTCGGTTGAGCCATCAGCCCGTGGGCTCGTGCTCTTGCGCCACCAAGAGCGTGGTAGCCTTCGCGCTGATTCTCAAGCGCCGTGGAAGACCGATCCAATGACCAAGAAACAGCCGGCAGAGAGCAACACCGTGACTGCTGCCGATATCGAACGCTCCATACAGGCCCTCAACAAGATGGCCGAGCGCCTGTGGGGAGATGGCCGGGAAGCGGAAGCCCAGGCCCTGATCAATGCCCTGGACGGATTAAACCGGGCACTGGATCGGATCCGGATTGGAGAGAGCCGCAGGATTGTCACGCTGCATTGAGGCATAACGCGGGCCACCGTCCCGATCAACCTTGGCCGGCCAGGGGCTGTTCACCTCAAGTGGCTGCGCTGTAGCCGCCCCCGCGACATCATCGACTTTTGGCGATGACCTCACTCATGTACTGATTCAAGTCGCGAAAATCCTTAACGCTCCAAGGGTGCGGCGCGATCTTTACGCCGTTCTCTCGCAAGATTCTTGGGATCAAGTCGCCATTGGGACGAAGAATGACCGAAGAGACGATCACGCCCGGATAGTCATTGAGGCGTTTCTTGAACGCGGCAGTGGTCAGGTCCGGTGTCGGCGGCTTGCTTTTATGCGCCAAGGGCCCCGTGCCCTTGATGTCCGCTCCGTGACACACGGCGCATCGCTGCAGATAGAGGGTCTTTCCATTGGCGTTCTCCGCCACGGACAGCGGGGTTTGAGCAAGCGACCAGAACCCGAGTGCCGCGATACACAGTATTTTTATGTTCATGTCCATATGGCCTTGTTGAAAACCCTGGGCGGTAGCGAGGGCGAACACGGCGGCGCAGCACACCCATGAAATCAACGCATTGATTTCACCGGGCAACCCCTGCTGCCGCCGATTGAAAGCCGGCCATTCTCTTTCGGCACACCCGGGCTTGCAACGATCTTCCAGGGAAATGCGTGAACGCCCCCGGTTCCAGGCTTGCCACGCAAAGCTCGCCCACAGGCCATTGTCAGCCGGCACGGGTTCATGCCCCCACGCCCGGAGCCGCTCCTGCTCTCGTCAGGCCCTGGCGTGCGCCTCCGCCAGCCCCACTTGCGCAGCGCTGCGACCTGCAAGCCAAGCGAGCACCGCAGCGGCGACCAGCACCACCGCGCTGAGCGCGAACGTGGCTTGATAGCCGCGCAGATCAAAGGCCAGCCCACCGATAATCGCCCCGCCGGCGATCGCCAGTTGCACGATGGCCACCAGCAAGCCGCCTCCGGCTTCGGCATCATCGGGCAGGGTTTGCGCCAGCCAGGTCCACCAGCCAACGGGAGCGGCCGTGGCGACCAGCCCCCATGCCCCGAGCAGCGCAGCGGTCAGCAGCGGCGAGCTGCCGAAGTTCACCAGGGCCAGCGCGATGACCGCCATGCCCAGAGGTATGAGCGTCAGCGTGCGGTAAAGAGCATTGCCCATGAAGCGCTCGATCACGCAGGTGCCGATGAAACCGGCCACTCCCAGCCCCAGCAGCATGAAAGACAGGGTGGTAACGCTGACGCCGGTGACGACCTCGAGAAATGGACGCAGGTAGGTGAACAGCATGAACTGCCCCATGAAGAACACGCTGACGGCGGCCATTCCCAGGGCGACCGGCGTCTGCTTCATCAGTCGCAAGGCATTGCCGCTCGCGGCCCGGCGCTCGACCTTGAAGGACGGAAGGCTGATCAGCAGCCACACGGCGGCAAGCGTCGCGACAGGCACCACACAGAAGAATGCGCCGCGCCAGCCTATCAGCGAGCCCAGGAAGCTGCCCGCCGGAGCGGCGATCACCGTGGCCAGAGCATTGCCCCCATTGACCATGGCCAGCGCCCGGGAAACCTGATCAGGCCGCACCAGGCGCATTGCAGTGGCCGCCGACAGTGACCAGAAACCGCCAATGGCGATACCCAGCAAGGCACGCCCGAACATGAACCACGAGTAGCCCGGTGCGAGCGCGACCAGGGTGCCCGACACCATCATCAGCAGGGTCAGGCACAGCAGCAGCTTCTTGCGCTCGACCCGGGCGGCAACTGCCGCAATCACCAGGCTGGTGACCAATGCAAAGGCCCCGGACACGGAAATGCCCTGCCCGGCCTGGCCTTCGGTGATGTGCAAATCTGCCGCGATGGGGGTCAGCAAGCTGACGGGCATGAACTCCGAAGCGACCAGGGCGAATGCGGCCAGGGACATGGCCAGCACGGCGCTCCAGCCGGTTTTTTCTGTACAACCAAAGGTCATTGACTCTACCTGTGCGGATAAAAGCGGGTGGGTGTTGCCTGCAGGAAAACGCTGCATGGGGCGCTCGTTGCAGCTGGCGCCCGCAGCCGCGGTCGATTGCGCCACAACAGCGGGGTCTTTCAATTCGCCAGCGTCGCGTTGTCGATCACGAAACGGTATTTGACGTCGCCCCGGAGCATCCGCTCGTAGGCCTGATTGATGTGCTGCGCGGCGATCAGCTCGATGTCCGAAACGATGCCGTGCTCGGCGCAGAAGTCGAGCATCTCCTGGGTTTGCGCAATGCCGCCGATCATCGATCCGGCCAGGGTGCGGCGCTTCATGATCAGGTTGAACACGTTGGGCGCCGGGTGCGGCGAGGCCGGCGCTCCCACCAGGGTCATCACGCCATCGCGCTTGAGCAGCACCAGCAGGGCATCCAGGTCGTGGGGCGCAGCAACGGTGTTGATGATCAGGTCGAAGCTTTGCAGGTGCGCGGCCATTTGCCCGGCATCGCTTGAGATCACCACTTCATCGGCACCTAGGCGTCTGGCCGCCTCGCGCTTGGACTCCGACGTGGTGAAAGCCACCACCTGCGCGCCCAGCGCGTGGGCCAGCTTGATGCCCATGTGGCCCAGGCCGCCGATGCCCACCACGCCGACTTTCTTCCCGGGCCCGGCCTTCCAGTGACGCAGCGGCGACCAGGTGGTGATGCCGGCACACAGCAGCGGCGCGACGGCCGCCAACTGCGCCTCGGGGTGGCGAATGCGGAGCACGTAGCGCTGGTGCACGACGATCGCCTGGGAGTAGCCACCGAGTGTCCAGCCCGGCGCATCGGGCGTGGCAAAGTTGTAGGTGCCAATCATCCCGTCGCAGTAGTTCTCCAGGCCCTCGGCGCACTCCTGGCAATGCTTGCAGCTGTCGACAATGCAGCCCACTCCCACCCGGTCACCCGGGGCGAAGCCGGTGACCTTCTGACCTACCGCGGCGACCCGGCCGACGATCTCGTGGCCGGGCACGCAAGGAAAGCGGGTCCCGGCCCATTCGCCGCGCACCTGGTGCAGGTCGGAGTGGCAGATGCCGCAATAGGCAATCTCGATCAGCACATCGTCCGGGCCGGGATCGCGACGGGTGATGCGCAGCGGTTCAAGCGGTTTGTCGCCCGCATGGGCGCCATAAGCGAAGACTTGCATGGAGGCTCTCCTTTGACAGTTCGGCACATTTTTCCCGGTCGATCCGTCCCTGCCCTAGTGCATTCCGCTTGAATGCTTGCCTAATCCTATGAGGATGCAGGCAGCCGGATAGGAAACCTCTGATGAGCAGATTAGAGTTCGCTCAACAGGAGCCAGCCGACATGATCCACACCGCCCCGCGCCACGAATCGCCTCTGGCGCTGCACATCGACCCGCGCGTGAACGCCCCCGGAGACGTCGCCACCGCCATACCCAGCCTGTCGCTGTTTCGTCGCGACCAGCCGGCGCCCCCTGCCGTGTGCATGATCGAGCCGAGCCTGGTGCTGGTGGGGCGTGGGGAAAAACGTTTGTGGGTCGGTGGTGCGGGCTACAGCTACGACCCTTCGCGGTTTCTGGTCACCTCACTGGACCTGCCGGCCAACTCCGAAGTGCTGCTTGCCAGCCCCCAGCAACCCTGCGTCGGGCTGGTGCTGAAGCTGGATGTCAGCCTGCTCGCCGAGATCATCACCCAGGGCGGTTTGCCGGCAAACCGCCAGCCGGCTGCGGCGGCTGGTGCGGGCATTGGCCAGATGTCGCCGCCCCTGGAGGGTGCCCTCGGTCGCCTGCTGGCCTTGCTCGATGAACCCGAGGCGATCCCGGTGCTGGCGCCGCTGATTCTGCGGGAGATCCACTATCGACTGCTCAATACCGACCAGGGATCACGGCTGCGGCAGATCACCGCCGTCGATGGCCAGGGCTACCGCATTGCCAAAGCCATCGACTGGCTCAAGGTCAACTACACCGCAGCGCTGCGCATCGATGAACTGGCGGCGCGGGTCCAGATGAGCGCCCCGACCTTTCACCATCATTTCCGTCAGCTCACCGGCATGAGTCCGCTGCGCTACCAGAAGTGGCTGCGGCTGAACGAGGCCCGTCGACTAATGTTGATGGAGCGCCTGGACGTTTCGCGGGCGGCGTTCGCCGTCGGCTATGAAAGTCCCTCGCAGTTCAGCCGCGAATATGGCCGCCTGTTCGGCGCCGCACCCAGTCGTGACATCGGGCTGCTGCGTGGACAGCCCGTTGCCGCACAAGCGCTCGACAACGCGGCACATTGAGCCGAGCGCCGGTTATACCGCTGACGCGCCTCGCTGCGTGCCAGCCCCTACAACAATGACCTTCAACCGATGATCCAGCGGGTGAGCCATGGAACTGAGAATCAACCAGAAGACCTATCAGGTCGATGCCGACGCCGATACGCCCTTGCTGTGGGTGATCCGCGATGATCTGGGCCTGACCGGCACCAAGTACGGTTGCGGGCTGGCGCAGTGCGGCGCCTGTTCTGTGCTGGTGGACGGCAATGTGGTGCGTTCGTGCGTGACGCCGGTGGCCGGGGTGGTCGGCCGCGAGGTCACCACCATCGAGGCCATCGAAGCCGATGCCGTGGGCAAGCGGGTCGTCACCACCTGGGTCGACCTGCAGGTCGCCCAGTGTGGCTACTGCCAGTCCGGACAGGTGATGGCGGCCACGGCGCTGCTCAAGCAGAACCCCCAGCCGAGCGACGCGCAGATCCAGGCGGCGATGGTCAATCTGTGCCGCTGCGGAACCTACAACGCCATTCATGCCGCCATGCGTGAGCTGGCCGGCAGGAGGACCCCGGCATGAAGCCCGCTATCGATCCTTCCCTCCAGGCAGCGGCGCTGGCCCTGCAGGATCCGGTCAATCTGTCGCGCAGACGCTTTTTGACCGGCACCGCCGTCGGCGCGCTGGTACTGGGGTTCGGCCTGCCGCTGGGGTCGCCCCGAGTGCAAGCGGCGGCGACTGCCGCGCGCGGCACCCAGGTTCCGGCGTTTCTGGAAATCCGCCCGGACAACCGCGTGCGCCTGCTGTGCCCGTTCATGGAAGGCGGCCAGGGTACCTTCACCGCGATGGCGCAGATCGTCGGTGAAGAACTGGACGCCGATCCGGCGAGCTTCCTGGTGGAGGCGGCACCCCCCGGCGAGGCCTATGTGGTCATGGACAACGGCATGCGCATCACCGGCGGCAGCATGTCGGTGCGCATGAGTTACCCGGTGATGCGTCGCCTCGGTGCCCTGGCCCGCGCCATGCTGCTGCAGGCGGGTGCATTGCAGCTGGGGGTGGCGGTGAGCGAGTTGAGCACCGAGCCTGGCAAGGTGCTGCATGCCGCGTCGGGCCGCTCGCTGACCTACGGTGAACTGGCCGAGCGGGCGATGGACCTGCCGGTTCCCGATCCTGCCTCGGTGCAACTGCGCGACCCGAGCCGGTTCCGCTGGATCGGCAAGCCGGTCAAGCGCGTCGACGCCTATGACAAGTCCACGGGCAAGGCGCTCTACAGCATCGATCTGCAGGTCGACGGCATGCTGCATGCCGCCGTTCAGCATGCCCCCCGCCTGGGCATGACCGTGGGCGGCCTGCGCAACGAAGAGCAGGTCAAGGCGATGAAGGGCGTGCACTCCGTGCATCGTCTGCCGGGCGCCGTGGCGGTGGTCGCCGAGCGCTGGTGGCACGCCAGGCGCGCGGTGGAAGCGATTCAGGTCGACTGGCTGGAGCCATCGGCCGACAGCAAGGTGCGGCCGATGCCCAAGGACTTTTCCAGCGACGGCTGGATCCAGCGCCTTGCCAACGAAAAGGGCCCGGCCCGGGACGACGAAAACCAGGGCGACGTGGCTTCGATTCTGGCCGCCGCCAAGACCCGGATCGACGCCACCTACCACAACCAATACCTGAACCACGGGCAGCTGGAACCGCCTTCTGCCCTGGCCAGATTCAACCCCGACGGTTCGCTGGAGGTCTGGCTGCCGAACCAGGCGCCGGACATGTTCCTGGCGGACATTGCCAAGCGCACCGGGCTGGATCCGTCGCGCATCACCTTGCATTCGCCATTGCTGGGGGGATTCTTCGGGCGGCATTTCCTCTACGACTCAGCCAGCCCCTATCCCCAGGCGATCGAGCTGTCCAAGGCGGTTGGCCGTCCGGTGAAACTGATCTGGAGTCGGGAGGAAGAGTTCCTGCGTGACGTGCTGCGTCCGGTGGCGGCGGTGAATTTCCGCGCCGCGCTGGATAACGACGGCTGGCCCCTGGCAATCGAAGCCATCAGCGCCACCGAGGGGCCGACCGAGGCCATCGCCGGCCGCCAAGGTGAGAAGCTCGACCCCACGGCGCTGGAAGGCTTGTCGGGCAAGTCCTACGCGATCCCCCACAAGCGGATAGCGCAGATCTACGTCAAGGGCCCGGCCATGTTGGGTTACTGGCGTTCGGTGGGTAACTCCCTCAACGACTTCTTCTACGAAGCCTTTCTTGACGAGCTGGCCGACAAGGGTGGCAAGGACCCCTTCGAACTGCGCCTGCATTTGCTGCGCGACAACCAGCGCCTGACCACCCTGCTGCAGGCGGTGGGTGAACTGTCGGGGGGCTGGAAGCGCGGGCCCTTTACCGCCGAGGACGGCACCCGGCGGACGCGGGGCGTGGCCATGGCGTCGCCGTTCGGCACCCAGACCGCGGTGATCGCCGAAGTCTCCATCGAGAACGGGCAGGTCAAGGTGCACGACATCTGGCAGGCGATCGACCCCGGCAGCATCGTCAACCCGGCGATTGTCGAGGCTCAAGTCAACGGCGCCGTGGCGCTGGGGCTGTCGCAGACCCTGGTGGAAGAATCGGTGTGGGTCGATGGCAAGCCTCGGGCTCGCAACTACGACTTGTATCCGATCCTGCCGCCTGCGCGGATGGCTCGGGTGCACGTGCGAGTCGTCGAGAGCGGGGAAAAGATGGGCGGTATCGGCGAACCGCCGTTGCCCGCGGTTGCGCCGGCCGTCGCGAACGCGGTGGCGGCACTGACCGGGCAGCGGGTCCGCAGCCTGCCCATGAGCCGACACACCTTCACCTGATCAGCGCCGGAGCGTCCATGAATAACCGCCGATTCGCAAGAACCGCTGGCTGGCTGACGGTGTCATGCCTGGTCGTGGCCGGCCTGCTGGCCTGGTACGTCACTCGCCAGCCCGCCTCGCCTCTTGCCAGCCACCCGATCACTGCGGCCGAGCTCGACCCGGCGCTGGTCGCCCGCGGCGAATACGTCGCCAGGCTCAGCGATTGCGTGGCTTGCCACAGCGTGCCGGGCGGCGCGCCGTTCGCCGGTGGCCTGGAAATGGCCACGCCGCTGGGCGCGATCCATGCGACCAATATCACGCCGGACACCGAAACCGGCATCGGCCACTACAGCCTGGCGGACTTCGACCGGGCGCTGCGCCACGGCGTGGCACCCGGCGCCCGCCGTTTGTACCCGGCGATGCCCTATCCGTCCTACGCCAAGCTCAGCGACGACGACGTGCGGGCGCTGTACGCGTTCTTCATGAAGGGCGTGGCGCCGGTCAGACAGGCGAACATCCCCAGCGCCATTCCCTGGCCGCTGAACCTGCGCTGGCCGATTGCACTGTGGAACGCGGTGTTCGTCGACGCTGAGCCCTACGTGGCCAAAACGAAGCAGGACGATGTGTGGAACCGCGGCGCGTACCTCGTCCAGGGCCCCGGACATTGCGGCAGTTGTCATACGCCTCGGGGCCTGGCGTTCAATGAAAAGGCGCTGGATGAGTCCGCAGCGCCGTTTCTCGCCGGCGCCTTGCTCGATGGCTGGTATGCGCCAAGCCTGCGTGGCGACCACAACACGGGCCTGGGCCGCTGGAGCGAAGCGCAGATCGTGCAGTTCCTCAAGACCGGCCGCAATGAGCACGCAGTGGTCTATGGCTCGATGACCGAAGCGTTCAACAATTCCACGCAGTTCATGACCGATCAGGACCTGATGGCCATTGCCCGTTACCTCAAGTCGCTGCCCGGGGATCGCCAGCGCGACGGCACGCCCTGGCAGTATCAAGAGCTGTCGACCGCGACGGCGCTGGACGCTCCTGGCGCCCACACCTACCTGACGCACTGCGCCTCGTGCCACGGCCCGGACGGCAAGGGGCAAGCCGAATGGATACCGCCGCTGGCGGGGGCGACCTCTGCCCTGGCCGGGGAAAGCGCCTCGGCGATCAACATCACCCTGAACGCTTCGCAGCGTGTCGTGGCCGCGGGAGTGCCGGACGCCTATCGCATGCCGGCCTTGCGTGAACAGTTGTCGGATCAGCAGATCGCCGAGGTCCTGACCTTCGTGCGCAGCGCCTGGGGCAATCACGGCAGCGCCGTCCAGGCCCAGGCAGTGAGCCAGTTGCGTCGGCACACCGATCCGGCCAGCAGCAGCCCGATCATCCTGCACATGCGCTAGAGGAGAGCCGGATGGAAAGCATCGACTTGCAAGTCCTGCGCACTGCACGAGACTGGCGCGCCGCCGCGGAACCGGTGTTGCTGGTCACGGTGGCCCGCACCTGGGGCTCCTCACCGCGCCCGGTGGGGTCGATGATGGCCTTGCGTGGAGATGGGCGGGTGGTAGGCAGCGTGTCCGGCGGCTGCATCGAGGACGACTTGATCCATCGCTATTGCACCGTCCATGGCGGCGCCGGGCTCAAGGACGGCGTGCCTGAGGTGGTGCAGTATGGCGTCAGCGCCGACGACGCCCATCGCTTCGGCTTGCCCTGCGGCGGCACCCTGCAGCTGGTTCTCGAATTCAACCCGTCGAGGTCATCGCTGGATGAACTGCTCGCTGCGCTCGACAGCGGACGCCTGATACGTCGGGGCCTGACTCTGGCCAGCAATGAGGTGACGCTGACCGCCACGGCGACACCCGTGCAGTTCAGTTTCGACGGCCGGCAGATGTTCAATACCCTGGGGCCGGCGTATCGGCTGCTGATGATCGGCGCCGGCGCACTGGCCGAGTATCTGGCCACCATGGCCTTGTTCAACGGCTTCAGGGTCGCGGTTTGCGACCCTCGTCCGGAATACATCGAAA
This sequence comes from Pseudomonas sp. Os17, assembly GCF_001547895.1. Classification (NCBI taxonomy): domain Bacteria; kingdom Pseudomonadati; phylum Pseudomonadota; class Gammaproteobacteria; order Pseudomonadales; family Pseudomonadaceae; genus Pseudomonas; species Pseudomonas sp. Os17. The sequence continues at coordinate 3,865,219 of NZ_AP014627.1, forward strand.
CCTGGGCGGTACAGGGCGTGGAGCGCATCATCGGCATGCCCGACGACGTGGTCCGCGACTTTGCCGTCGACCTGAGAACCTGCATCGTCGCCTTGAGCCATGACCCCAAACTCGACGATCTCGCACTCCTCGAAGCCCTCCACGGCCCGGCGTTCTACATCGGCGCCATCGGCTCGCGGCGCAACAGCCAACTGCGCCGCGAACGCCTGATCGAGCATTTTGGTGAAACCCCGGCCTCACTCGAGCGCCTGCACGGACCGATCGGCATCTACATCGGCAGCAAGACACCTGCGGAAATCGCCGTCAGCGTGATGGCCGAGATCCTTGCCGCCAAGAATGGCGCCAGCTTGCCGGGCGCCTTCAGCGTCGCCCAGGCCAAGCACGCCATTGAGTCTGTGGCCTTGTCGTCCTAGTCCCCCGCCCCGCCGACTGCCTGCGCGGCGCGGTGGATATCCGCGCTCGGGGTGCAACGTCTGCAGCAGTTGGCGCCGTTTTCCAGCACGTTTGCATGCTGTCCGATAAACGCTGCTGAATATTGTGCTCGTCCCTCAACGCAGTAATATTTCCGCTCCAGCCCCCCATGCCAACGCTTATCAAGGATTGATACATGAGACTGTTCCGGCCGCGTTTTGCCCTCCCCGCCGCGTTGCTGCTTACCCTTTCCCTCTCCGGCTGCATGTCCGATCTCGATTCGGGCGCCTACGGCAGCATGGACGATCCGCGCTACGCGCAGCTGCTGGACCAGGTGGACGCAGCGCTCAAGGCGAACATGGCGGTGGTGCTGGTGGCCGACGTGATGCCGCACAAGTCGCTGAGCGATGCACTGACCATGACGCAATGGACGCCGACGGCGATCTGGGAATACGAGAAGGATCCAAAGGTGACCTTCGGCCGCAAGTTCCAGACCAATGCACTGCAGCGAAAACCCGGTGAAACCTATCTGTTCAAGGCCTTCGAAGTGCACATCCTGCCGCCCGGCAAATACCTGCTGACCGGCGGCGATGACTACCAGATCCGCGGCTTGCTCGACCAGGTCGGCGCCCGCAGCGGCCCGCCCGGTTCCGGCCGTGGCGCCAACGGCACGGCGTACCTGTCCCCCGAGCTGTATCGCGAGTACTACCGAGAAGAGGTCTGGAAGGACGCCACCTACGGCAGCGAGACCAAGACCGAGACGGTCTGTACCGCCGTGCTCAGGGCGTCGGGTGCCTGCGTGAGCTGGGGTGAACAGCAATATACCCAGACGACCGCGGGCGCACCGGCCGGCTATTACCAACAAACCGACTCGCGCGACGTTCCCGCGATCAAGGTCCAGGCGCGCTTGCCGGTGGACAAGGCGCTCGCCAGCTTCACCCTGCAAGGCGGGCAATTGCTGCTGGCCCCGCGCATGCACCTGAAGACCCCTGGCTACAAGTACCAACAGTCCAAGTGCCGGGCGGTCGATCCGCGGAAGATCGAGTGTCCGCTCGACAACCTGACCATCTACACCTGGCCGGCGCCGATGAGCTTTGCCCAGAATCTCATTGAGCAACGCAGCCTGAGCGAGAAGCACCGGCACCTTTTGTCCAGGCTCCAGCCCATGCAGATCACGCCGCTGGGCAAGCAAGGCATGGAGGATCCCGTCTGGGGCGTACCGCTGTCGTTGTCCAGGTAAAGGCAACCGAAGCCTTCGCGTGGCTCCAGTGGCGCAGCGCCTTCGCCAACGCCAGGAATCATCAAGTGCAACAGATGGAGCCCATGTTCAAGCCCGCGAATGGTGATGCGGTGAACAACGGCGGGGCGCTGGCCGGCCTCCCCTCCGGGTCCGGTCCAGCGCCGGGCTTCTCGTACCCGCCCACCCTTTTCCCTGTTATGGTTGCGCCCTTCAACCAGATGGCAGGAAGCGGTCGGGAATGGATTCAACGAAAACACTGGCAGTGGTTTTGCTGGCATTGGCCAGCACTTCAGTGGTGGCCCACGAGAATAATGATCCCGTCGAAAAAGCGATGTTCATCACGACGGTCGCCCCCCTCCTGACTGTTAGCGGAACCACTGCGCTAACGGTCTACGGCCCGGGAAGCATGAAATCGGCCAAGGCCGACGCGCTCGCATTCATCGGCTCGGATGGCCAGATTCGCGGCGCCCAATTTGAACAAGCCGTGCGCTACTACCACTCGGCCTACGGCCAGCCGCACATGACCGATCAACAGTTGGCCCTGGCCATCGCAACGTTGCCCTGAAGGCCGCCCCCTTGCCCCAGGGCCGAAGCGGACCTGCACACGCTTCATTGCCCTGCTCCACGCTGATCAATGTTGGTCTTTTGCCAGTGCCGCGCCACTTCAGCCCAGGACAGCGCGCCCTCTACCTATCAAAGCCGATCACTCAGTACCGCACTCAACTGCGGGCCGCCTATTCTCATGTCCCACGGCCTGATGACGGAGGAAGGAACAACCACCGTCCAACCCAAAGGAAAAATGATGAAATCGCTACCCGTGCCACGGTCAATTGTGGGTGAGTCGCTATAACTGCGCCCGCTGCAGGCCACAGACTTCGAGTCGCTGTACAACGTCGCATCCGATCCCTTGGTTTGGGCCCAGCATCCAAGCCCAATGCGCTATCAGGCACCTGTTTTCCGCGAGTGGTTTGACCAGGCACTTGCTTCACAGTGCGCGCTCGTCGTTCTTGATCGCAGCAACAACCGGGTGGCTGCACCTGTTCAGCGATCAGAAAGCCAGTACGTTGCAAGCGTTCATCCCGGACTGCCGGCGCCGAGCACCACGCTTTGGTCCAGTAACCGTAAATGCACTGTTGGTTCATTGCCCAAGGTTAGGCTGGACGGGAATCAGATCCTGAACTTCTGCGCAAGAGTAGGTGTTGGAATAGTCGTAGAATTTCGGCCTTAATTCGGAGCCGTAACTCATGCATTGGAACGCAGACGAGCCTTTTTGCAAGATTAGAAAGTGAACCGTGCCGACTCTTGCTGGCGACTGGTAGGCGGCTTTGATCTCATAGCCACTGCGTAACAGATCGGTCACCTTTTGAGTTTCCGCCAAGGCCAATGTGCTAGTGACTAGTAGGCCCAGCAGCGAGATGCTCAGGGCATTTTTTGCAATACGATTCGTTCTTGGCATGAATCCGTCATCCGTGAAGGGAAAATGCCAAGTTACCTAAGTTCAACAAAACCGTCACGGCCCAAGCAAGCTGAGTCGTAAAACTCAGCGGACTGGCCACACTCCGACAGGACTGGTCCAGAAGAGTCCAACAAGCGCGAGCTGCAAAACCTACTCGATTTCTTCAATGACCCACCGGCACCGCTCGAGGATATTGAGCCGCAACATGTGCAGCAATATCTATGGGAACGAGGAAAGACCGCGCCGGTTCGGGCGAACAAGGAAAAGGCGCTGCTCAGCGCTATCTGGAACTTTGCACGCGAGTGCGGATACACCGCGCTGGCCAACCCCTGTGCCGGGGTAAAGGGACATAAGGAGAGCGGCCCTGACGTGTACGTCGAGGATGAAATATTCGCGGCTGTCTAGGCGAAGAGTGATCAGCCACTCAAAGACGCCCTGTATCTCTTCTATCTAACCGCACGCGAAGCGCAGCAGTGGCGTACTGGATGAAACCTTCCAGGGTCGCATCGGCAACGTCGGCGCCGATGATCTGGGAGAACTCGTCCACCGGACGGCCGCGGTGCTTGAACGCCTCTTCGGCGGTCTGGTATGCCCACTCGCTCGGCCCCGACGGCTCCGCGCCGCTCTTCGAAATTCCGCGCCACCAAATCGAAGTACCGCAAAGCGTGGCGCGCAAATTACGGCAAGCAGGCTTTGCCGAATCGGCTCCAGATGAACGCCGAAGAAGACGGCGAAGCATAACCCCCCTACTTGCTGCATCCGGATGCCATCGGGAATGAGAGTAAAGCCGTCTAGTTCAGGTTCAGACCTTTGTCGACTGAGTGAACATCCAACCAAGTACAACGGCAGCAATGATAGGGCGTACTAGATCCGTTGCCGGAGCCGAACCAGCAAACACCTGCAGGCCGCTTGTTACGAAGACTGCCAATGCAGCAAGAATGCCCAGCACCGAAATCCAGCGGAAGTATCTTGGAAACATCGAGTAGCTCCTTTTAGAGGGGCACGATCGTAATTGCAATTAGCCACCACATCAACTATCGCTGCATCCGGATACGGAGGGCGGCGCGCACCCGAGGTAATCGCAATGCCAGTAGTCCACAGCATCATCCACAAGATCGACAAGAAGCCAGAGGGCAGTCCTGCAGTGCTCCACTACGCAGGCGCCGAGCCGGCGGAAAGCGAGGTTCGCGACGACCTGATGCACCAGTTCAACGAAAGCTACAAAGCCAAACAGGGTAAGGCCTGGGGCCTGTTCTGTCCGGAGTCAGGCGCTTTCCCCTTCAGCGGATGGCTCAAGGAATACCTCGATGGCGGTCTCAACTTCGTTACTTTCAGTCGGGTAGCAGTGGAGCACCTGACCAAGCTGATGGAAGAATCGAACCTCTCCGTAGGTGGGCACGCCCTCTTCTGCCACTACCAGCAAGGCCTAACCCAGTACCTGGTAATTGCCCTGCTGCAGGAAACTGAAGCGGTGACCGTGGCTGACGGCCTCGCACTGGCTCCTGTTCGGCGCCTGGATCTGGACCACATCCACCTGGCCGCCCGCATCAACCTGAGCGAGTGGAGGGACAACCCGAAATCGCGTCAGTACATTTCGTTCGTCAAGGGTAAGAACGGCCGCAAAGCGAGCGACTACTTCCGTGACTTCATCGGCTGCCAGGAAGGCGTAGACGGCCCAGGCGAAACCCGCACCCTGCTCAAGGCCTTCAGCGACTTCGTGGAAAGCGAGGACCTGCCGGAGGACTCGGCCCTGGTCAGCTACTCCATAGCCCAGTCCAAACTTGGCGAGTCAGTCAGCCTTGAGGAGCTGTCCGAACTGCTCGACGAGGACCGCCCAAAGGCGTTTTACGATCACATCCGCAACAAGGACTACGGGCTGTCACCGGAGATCCCCGCAGACAAGCGCACCCTGAACCAGTTCCGCCGCTTCACCGGTCGCGCCGAGGGCCTGTCCATCAGTTTCGAGGCCCATCTGCTGGGCGACAAGATAGAGTTCGACGAGACCGGCGGCATCCTGACGCTGCGAGGATTGCCAACTCAACTCGTAGATCAACTCAAGCGCGCAGGCACCTTACAGCTACCGCAGCCCTCTAAACGAGAAACGTCGTCTAGACAGGCTTACAAGTAATATATGTGTCTGCTCTTACATACCAGCCTTCGGTACAATGCGATTACTTCTTAATATTCGAGGGATGCTTGACGTGCTCTTTAATCTATATTTTTTTCCATCTGACGATACATAATATCGGTGAGACTCTGTAGCAAAAACATCTTCCGATCCAGACCTAATAGCGTCCTTTACATTATCCAACTCTTTTTGAAGAAGGTTAACTTGATCAGCGGCCTCACTATTCAATTGCTGGGCAGAAGCTAACTGCGATACTAGCTTTTGCATTTCCCCCAATGCTTTATCTCTATCTAAATCAGCCTTTACAATTCGCTCATCGATCTCATCAAATTCATTACTTAGACTCTTTATAAACCCACCCATTTCATCTGCACTACCAGCAAGCCGATTAAATATTTTTAAAACATCTACTAGTTGCTTGTTATCTGAAAAATTTGGATATCTAACTGTATGATCAATTTCACTCCAGGCCTCCTCAAAAACCGTTCTCACTTGCACCTCAACGAGGACCTCACGAAGACCTGGCTTAGTTTTCAATACGTAATGGACTGATCTATATCCGGCGGGATGTACCTTAGCGGCAATCTCATTCTGCTCAAGAGCCTCAATGAGCTCTGATCTATCCCCCTCTCGAATGTAAGAGACAGCAGCCTCATTAAACTCCCACATTTTCTTGATTTGACTGTGAATAGGTAGGCAGTCATCTTTAAACAAATGAAGCGCTCTAACACCAATTAAATCAGTAACAACCTCATGATAGTTCTCTACACTAATGCTTTTATATTTTTCGGAGGCGTTAGGCTCAGACCGTTTGCGAACAATTTTCTCAATTAGATGTTCTGGATCTTTAACCCGCCAGCGAACCGAGTGAACCCCCTCAAATGACTGCATGCTTTTTACAAAAAAATTAGCCGTATCCTCTAGCTGACGAATTCGCACGGAGTGATCAGAAAATATCGAAAGCAACTGTTCCCATTCGATATCTGCCGCTATCCAGTCCTCTTGGGTAATTCTGTTTTTCTCGAGAAATTCGTTTAATTCCATTCGCTCCACCATGCTAGCTAATCCGGCTCCATTCCAGTCTCTCGTAATACCCCATCCCACCCCAAATTGCCACCATCCCGCCAGCACGGGAGTAGCACCTGCTACCTTTGTATTTCTTCTGTAGTTGGCCGCGGCGCGCCAGTAGAGGCCGCAACCTCACACGCCAATACAGCGATAGCGAGGTGGTCTTTGATCTCAGAAAGCATTACAGCCCACCGCTTAAAATGAATTTTATGCTGTGAAACATCGCTCCACGTGTGATGTGAGATCATCGCGCCGGCGTCAGCCGAAAAGCTCTGAATGAGCCCCAACGCTCTTGCTGTTCTCTTGGCGGCATGACTTTTCAAGTGAAGCAACGGGTACAGGTCATCAATGGAGATGTCTCTGGCCATTATATCGAGCTCTTGTATGGCCCTTAGGATGTTCATATATCCTTCAGCTGGCTCTGCATCATCGATACAAAACCAGGCAAAGAGATAAGATACTTTTCGCTCCAATTCCGTGATTGGACTCAACATTCTAGCGGCGACCAATTCAGAGCGATCCTTATCGGCCCTCCGGTTTGCGTAAGCCGCGTGCCCAGAAACACCCAGGGCGACAGCAACAGCGGCCATGGTGCCGATAGCCGACCACATATCCCAAGGCGAGTCCGCCATCTGAATCTCCTCGTTCCGGCTCAATGTCGGGCCGAACACAAATACCCCACTTCTACGAATCACGCCACCCGGGCGAGGGCGGCGCATGCCTGCAGGAGCCACAACATGACCGAACAACAGCAAGACGAAAGCAAGCTCGAACGGGTCATCCGCAAGATCAAGCGCTGCCTGGCGCTCTCCCAAAGCTCGAACGAGAACGAGGCGGCCACGGCCATGCGCCAAGCGCAGTCACTGATGCGCGAGTACCGCCTGACCGAAATGGATGTGCGCCTCAGTGATGTAGGGGAAGTCGAATCGGAGATGTCCAGGGCCAAGCGGCGGCCAACCTGGGACCGAAATCTCGGGTCGGTTATTGGCGAAGCCTTCAGCGTCAGGTCCTTCTCTCGCCGGCGCTGGTGCACCGCTACCAGTCGGGTAGTTGAATGCGAAATGTACGTCGGGATAAACCCAGGTCAGCAAATAGCGATGTACGCCTACGAAACGCTTCTGGCCAAACTTACCCAGGCCCGGCGCGAGTATGTGGCCAAGGTGCGGTCAGGCAAGCAGCGCAGTGCCTATCCGGGATAACCGCCTGGCTGTTCACCAGGGCAAGACTGGCGCAAAAAGGAGGATCGAGATCACCGGTGAGTTGAAGGTGGTGATTGACCGAATACTGGCCAGGAAGGCCGGGATGGCCATTCGCACCAGCAGGCTGATTGTGATGGACAATGGCCAACCAATGACCACCAGTATGCTGCGGGGAAGGTTTGATGCAGCGCGCGAGGCGGCAGGAGTTGAAAAAGCTGATTTTCAGATGCGAGATTTGCGAGCGAAGGCCAGCACCGACAAAGCGGAATCCAGTGGCGACATATTGCAAGTAAGAGATCAGCTCGGGCACACCACGGTGGTGATGACAGAGAACTACATCCGCAAACGGATAGGCAAAAAGGTCACGCCTACAAAGTAAATTGCGGAGCAGTATTTGAAATTGCGGAGCAGTTCAGGATAAGGCTCACTCAAAAAAACCGTGCAAGCCCTTGAAATAGATGGTGCCCGAAGCCGGAATCGAACCGGCACGCCCTTACGAGCGGGGGATTTTAAGTCCCAATATAAAATCAAGCTGGCTGCGGCTTTCACGTCATTTTCCGGTCCGCAATCTTGTAAATTTTTGCGCAATTTATCGCAATGTTTTCAGATAGTTATGAATTGTTGCGGCCCAAAAAAGATGCAGAAAAATAGCTCTCACGACTTTAACGAAAGCGGAATGGCGCATCCCATTTCTCGCCACATTATGCCGATAACGCATAATCCCTCCCCGGCGTCCTGCCAAACACACCCCCCCCCAATTGCTACTCAACGCGACACCACCACGATTGCGCATATAGAGCTCCGTCGACCTCCTCAACGCCATTGATGTTCATCCCAAGCTGCGCCATGCCGTTGACCTTTGCATCGAGCAGTCGCGGAAACACATCCGGGCCTGGATCGCTTTTGAATATCCAAGCCTGAACACAAGGTCGCCCCAGCGCCTGGCTGTGGCTCTCCAGAATATGGATGTCTCCTTTGACAGGCTGGATCTTGCTCAGCCTTTCTGAAGGTATTGCTACGCCACGCTCCCTGCGGCGAACGATTAGAAAATTCATGGGGGGGGATCACGCCAAAAGGCTGTATATACGAACAGTATTTCACCACTTGGCATGCAAGTGAATTGATGCCGACAGACGGAGCTATGCTTTCTCCTCTGCAGGGAGAAACGTCTATGTGCGGACGACTTGCGCAATACCACGGCATCCACGACTTCGTCGCAGCCCTGAGCATGTCCGGGGCCCTGATCAATAACGTCGGTGATCAGCCCCTGGGGCGCTACAACGCAGCGCCGACGATGCAGCTTGCCCTCCTCCACGTCGCCGACGACAAGTTACACGCTGACGCCGTGCGCTGGGGGTGGCGACCGCACTGGGCCACCGACCGCGCCGCGCCGGTCAATGCCAGGGTCGAGAAAGTGGCTCACGGGCCGTTCTTCCGCCAGATCTGGCCGCACCGGGCCATATGCCCGATCGACAACTGGTTCGAGTGGGTAGACGAAGGAGGACCGAAGAAACAGCCCTACCTGATCCGGCACCGCGACGGCTCTCCTATCCTCTGCGCTTCAATCGGACAGCTACCGGATCCAGACGAAGGTCAAGGCGAGCACGACGGCTTTGTGATCATCACCGCCGACGCCCAGGGCGGCATGGTCGACATTCACGACCGGCGGCCTGTTGTCCTGGCGCCGGAGCTGGCCCGAGAGTGGCTCGACCCAGCTACAGCGAAGGAACGCGCCGAACAGATGGTCCTACACCAGGGCGAGTCCGCCGAGGCCTTCGAGTGGTGCAGGGTTAGAGCTTCCGTAGGCAACGTACGCAATCAAGGACCCGAACTGATTGATCCGGTAGGGTGACGAACCAGTGACTGATGAATCACTGGCAACGGATTGTCAGCTGCATACTATTTTGCAGTTTTAGAAACGAGATTGTCACATTTGGTAGGCTTGGAAGTAGCCTCACCACGAGAAAAGTGATTCGGAAAATGATTTAGGAACGTCTCGATAAGGTGCGCGTGATAGTAGGAGTAGACCTCTGGCTCAATACGCTCCCCGGCCGGAGGAATGATATTGAACACAAGGCGGCCCTCAATGTCGGTGCGCGGCTTAAAATAAGCCTTAGCCCCCCAACGTTCGGCAACATGAGTAAAGTTACCGCTTGGGGTCTTCCTCCACGTTGTAATTGAGCCCTCACGCTCGGTCTGTCCGATGCGCTGATCAAACAATTTGAGAAGGCCTGCGGGCGACTGGGTAATGAAGCGAACAGACATTGGAACCCCCCTCTTAAAGTGGATCCAATAAATAGCACGACGCCATCACGCATTCAATCATGGGACCTGACTCAAACAGCATTCATTGACATGAGCCTACTGCAGCCATCAACTGCCTCTCAAATCCGATTCTCTGTCTTCGCTCTGCCAGAAGCGCCCTCACCTTCGTCTCCAGACTGTCGTCCTTGCGCAGGCCGGCGGCGGCCCAAGCCGGTACGGAGATATTAGGCGCCCTGCACGGCACTTGCACGGGCACCTCCACTCGCACGGTGCGTACCTCGGGCTCCCGCGCCGCACACCCTGCCAGTAGCACCACAGCTCCCGCCAGTAACCACTTCATAACCCCAACTCCTGATCAATGATCGATTCCACCGCTGGCGCCGGATCACCACCAGTGCGCTCCTGCAGCAGGCGATTTGCAGCGGAGTAGTCGTGCTGGGCCAGCTCCTCGGCGTCAGCCTGGGCCTGGACAGCGCGGCGCTCGCGCTCCTGGCCAGCCAGCACCAGGTCGCCCAGCTTTCGGCCCTGCTCCCCCGCCAGGGCCTCCAGGTTGTTGCGGCCAGCCTTTGCCGTTGCCAGAGCCTCCTGGGCGGTGTCGAGCAGCGGCCGGTAATGCCTGGAAGCCAGCCAGGCCCCCAGGGCGGCGCCGGCGGCCAACACCAGGACGACGGCCAGCAGAATGCCAACCACCCGCCAGGCACCGGCGCTCACTTCAGGGCCCTGCGCAGGCCTTCCTCGAATACCTCGCTCGAGTAAGGGTTGCCGCCGTTTTCGTGCACGATGATCCCGAGCATCACGGCGCGCAGGGTCGCCGGGTTCTTGATGTCGATCGCATCGTTCGCCTTCACGCCCAGGCGCTTGGCGATTGCGGCGATGTACGCCTCGGTGTCGTTCTCGTTCCCGGGCGCCCAGCGGGTGATGAACTCGCGTGGCGTATCGATGCCGGGCCCGCCAACCCCGGGCATGCCGTCCTTGCCGCGGTAGTTAAGCAGTAGCTTGCCCAGGGCACGGATGCCGTTCTCGGCGGTGTCGAAGACAGCGAACCGGCCGTTCGGCTCCTTGCCGAGCTGGCCCTCCCACTGGTTGCGTGGGTTGTAGTCGATGTTTCCAGGGTTGCGGTTGCGGACGCCGCGGGCATTTTGAATATTCATGCTCAAACTCCAGGCAAAAAAATGCCCGCACTTGGCGGGCCTCTACAGATTTATGAGTTACAGCTGTGGATTGAAGGGGTACGGGTATTCAGCAGTGTCTATGTAGGAGCAAGAAGGCATGCGATCTGAAAGCAGCGACATGAACCCCTGGGGAGTCGTGCTGTAAACACCGTCATATGTGGTCTCCGGCGAGTTCCACATGCAGTGCACAATTGACCCTTGCTGACCGTAGCAGCCCTCATGTACAGCACCTCTGAAGACAGTACTGCTGCCGAGCTGGCTCACAAAGCCGCAGCCGCGGTCCCATGGTATGTGGGCTGCATATGTTTTGGTCTGGTCAAGACTTACCGTGTAGTAAGCCCACAGAACCCCGCCAAGCGTTGAGCCTATTGGCTGCGGTATGAGCACTCCAGTAGCCCCACCAGAGAACGGCACTTGCATTCCATTAGGGAAGGTCACCGGGCCCGGCGGGGTCGATGTCCCGATGACGTTCAGCGGTCGCTGCAGGCTGTTGAACGTGAACCCTCCGCCTTCCTTTCGCGTCTTGAGCGCCGGACCGGTAAAGATTGGCCGCATGATGTCAAAGCAGTAAACCTTGATGCTGGCTACCTCGCCGGCAAAGTAGAACACCGTCTTGCTGCCCTCCTTTGACTGAAACGGCCTGTTGCTCGCGCCGGTGACGAATACAAGCGGGCTGATCGCGCCTTCAACTTCGAACTTGTAGATGTTGTCGTAGAAGACGCTCCACCCTCCGCCTGATTGAAGCCTTTGCCATCTACCGTGATAGGTGACGGGCCCGCTCTTGATCAGGCCGTAGATCGACTTCGACGTGTCATAGAGAACATTGCCGCTCTCGTCGCGGACTATGAGTGCGGTGTTCATCAGTAGTACCCATAGAAAATTTCGCAGTTCATCGCAAAGCCGCCCGGTATCACGTACCCCCATTCGAGCCTGTTCTGCGTAATCGTGACGCCAGGCTTCTTGCCCGCTGTGCGCTGCGAGTCTTCCAGCGGCTGAACAACGTAGAAGTACGATCTACCGGCCGGCAGCGAAATGGGGATCGACCCATTGCTGCGGTTGGTGATGACCGAGCCAGCCCCCTGGCTCAGATTTCTAGTCATGTTGGTTGTGATGTTGCCGCTTGCATCACGCGTTATCAGCCCGACCGTCATGTCGCATCCACACTCAAGTCGATGGCTTTGACGCCGTTCGGATGGAACACATACAGCCCTTTGTTGTTGATCATGAGCCTTGCTCCTCCGGGGGTATTGCCCATCATTTGAAAGGTCCCATCGGGTCGAAATGCCCAGCCAGAAACGTCAGGCACATAGTTGTTCGACTGCAAGTTGCTGCCGATTTTGAGCATGTCGATTGAGCCGTTCTTGATGAACGCGGTGTCGATGTAGGCAGCATTGTTTTGAACAACGAACGGGTAATAAATCTCCGCAGCGTTCGGGTCGACAATTGCAAATCGGCTTGCGGCGATGAGCACCTGGCTAGTGATGATCCCTTCGTTGTTCTCCACGCCAACACCAATGCCGGCTAGGTATGGCTTGTTGTCGACCGTGAGCTGGGTCTTGATCGAGTACATGGCCGCGAGCTCGCTTTTCAGGGTCTCGATTTCAACCTGCGCACCGCCACCCGAGTCGATCTTTTCCAGGAGGTGCTGACTTAACTGCGTCTCTGTGATCTGGTCGTTCAGGTACTCAAGGATCACACCTGCATCGGCGGAGGACTGACCCATCACCGGCCCGTAGAACGCGCCGACGTTGCCGATGCGATCCACCAGCCGGGCCCAGAAGAAGAACCGCACGCCCGCGGCCAGGCCCATGATCGTCAGGTCGGTTTGCGGATAGGCGTAGTCGCCGAACTTTGTCGCCGTCGCTACCTGGCTTGTTTCGCTGTACCAGATCTCGGTTCGCTGCAGGTCCGCGGTGGTAACTCCTGCCGGAATGCCCCAGGCCAACTTGATGCCGAACACAATCGACTCTGCGGTGAAGGACGACGGCACCGGCGGCGGCGTGGTCTTGCCGTTCAGCACGGTCTCGACAGAGGTCGCGAACACCGACCCAATGTCCAGCGAGTTGATGGCCCGCACCTTGGCCACATACCGCCCCGCATAGATTCCGCTCACATCGATGGACGTAGTGCCCGTGCGGCCGGCAAAGATCCAGTCGCCATCGTTCTTTCGCCAGTAGACCTCGTAGGCGATCGCCGCTTCTGGCTTCTCCCACTCAATCGTCATGACACTGACCGCGCTGCCCTGGTCGACGAAGTGGTCATTGCTCACCGTCACGTTCGACGGGGGACGCTGGACGCTCGGCGGGATCACGGTCACCGGCGGCCGCTCGATGCGCGTGCCGTTGTCGATTGCGCCGTATTTACTGGCGTTGTGGCGTACTGCGCTGATCGTGAACTTGATCTCCGAGTCTGAGAAGTCTTCAGCAACTGACATCACGCGAAACAGCTGCGTGGCCAGGGTGGTCGAGTCAATCGCCCACATCGAATGCTGAGGCGGCAGATCGTCCAGGTTCTGGGCCAGCACGACCTGCTGGACGTCGGACGGAAAGCCAGTGGTGTCGAAGGTGACGCGACCGTTGTCCCAGGTGATCCCGTTCTGATCCCATGTCAGCGGATACCCGACCGACTTGATCTTGCGTGATACCGCCGTGCCCGTGGGCATGATCACGGTGATCGTGTCACCTGGGTATGCCTTCACGTCGGCATCCAGTATCAGGGTGTCGAGCGTGGACGAGCGCAAGCGCCCGCCAATGCGCCGCCCTGCCCGATCGTTGTCTGCGATGCGGATGATCTGCCCGGGGCGCGCCAGGGTGCCATCCAGGCCCACGGAGAACCCCACGCTTTCGGTTTCCAGGCGGTTGGTCAGCAGCGCCCACTTGCCGATGCGTTGGGCCTGGGCCTGGGAGGTACAGCCGGTGGCTGTGATCTCGGTCTGCTGGATGCCGTAGCGGGTGATCCCGGCCTGGTCGTCGACATACTCGACCTTCTGCCGGTAGAAGTCGGCCGGGTCGTTCCAGCTCACCAGGGCCACGGTATAGCGGGTCTTCTTCGCCGAGCCGAAATAGCCAAACTTACCGTCGATCACGTTGGCGTTCGAATAGGTGTAAACCGGGTCCTCGGGTATGTCAGCAATAGCCATGACCGAGCCGGCGGCCCAGTAGGACATGCCTCGAAAGGTCGTGGCCAGGTCCTGCAGCACGTCCAGGGCGTTGGAGCGGGTCTGCAAGAACAGGTTGCAGGTGAACCGCGGCTCCAGCCCGCCCTTCCCGTCCGGCACCGGCTGGTCGCAATACTGACCAATGCGGTACAGCTCCCAGCGGTCGACCTGCCCCTCGTTCAACAGATGGCCCAGGCCATACCGGAAGTGCAGCAGCAGGTCGTAGAAGATCCAGGCCGGGTTATCAGTCCAGGCTAACTTGAACGAACCATCCCAGATGCCGGAGTACAACCGACTTTCTGGGTCGTAGTTGCTCGGCACGCGAATGATTCGGCCACGCAGGTCGAAGGACCGGGTGGGGATCGCCTGGAACTGCGAGGCGTCGAACTGCAGTCCGACGACAGCGGAACCCGGATAACGCAGCTTCGCGTCGATGACCTCGGTGATGGCATCGATGTTTGTGGTGTCGGCGATCACGCTGCTGGTGCTGTTCGGCGTCAGGCGAGTGACGCGAATCTGCCAGTTGCTGCTCGCCGGAGGCAGGTCGACACGGTGCGAGCGCTCGTACTTCGTCGAGGTCTTGCCGCTGAACGCCGAGGCCAGCACCTGCACATAGGGCCCGCCGTCGGTGGAAACCTCGATCTTGTACTGCACGGTGTAGCCATTAGTGTCGCCGTTGCTGGTGTTGGTCTGGGCCAGGCGCGGAGTGGACAAGCGCACGCGCACAGCCGACAGCTGCAGGTTCTGCACAGCGCGAACCCAGGGCTGGCCATGCTTCAGCTCAACACCCACCGCGATCTCGCTCTCGACCGCCGGAAAGCCCGGGATATGCAACTGATCATGGCTGCCGGTGCGGGCGTCCAAGGTGACGCCGCTGAAGTTTCGGGTGCCGTCGGCATTGGCCAGCGGGGTTTCGTCCAGGTAGACCGAGCGCTCACCCGCGACCAGACCCTGGATCTCGCCTTCGCTCACCAGGTCTAGGATCCGCGCATAGGCGGTACTCTGCAGACTGTCGGGGGCCTCAACGGACGGCCGCGGCTTCGACTCGCCACCCTTGCTGCCGGTAATTTGCTGGTTCATGGCTTTCCTTCAGGCAAAAAAATACCCGCGCTTGGCGGGCCTGGTGGCGGATTCGCTTTACATCTGGTCTTCGGAGTAGATCCCGGCGCTGATCACCGCGCTCCCAACGATCATCCGACCGTAGAGCAACGGGACAGGGTTGCCCTGGACGCTGGTGTTCACGGCACCGTTGAAGCTGTAGCTGGGTCGGTTGTTGGGGCTGTCCTGGGTGCCCAAGCCCTTGGCTTGCGGGCTGAGCATCTGGATCACGCCGCCGGCGACCAAGGCGAGACCAGGGGCCAATGTTGCACCGCCAGTGATGTATGAAGCAGCGATCAGCACAACCCCCACAATTGTCTGCAATAGGCCCGCCCGTTTTGACCCAACGATCACAGGGACGACTCGGATTACATCACGTCCAGTAGGTTTTTCGAGATCACTCTCTGAGAGATTCTCCTTGCCGTTGAAGATCGCATAACGCAGCCCCTTGCTGGAGCTTTCCGTCATGTGTTTCTCGAATCCTGGGAACTGCTTGAAATACCCTATGATGTCCCGCAAGCCTCCTCGGGTAATCATTCTGTGCCGGCGGCCAAACAGCTTGGCCAGGGAACCAGACAGCAGGACGGTTTGCATCTTTTCAGCAGGCATATTTTCTCCAGACAATAAAAAACCGCCCGTAGGCGGCTTGAGTATTCGGCATTCACAAACACCTGTTCAGCGAGGTGATAGGACCGCCTCGACCAATCTGTGACCAGGAAGCTCTCTGATAGAGCTTGACGATGCTCCCCTCTCCCTGCTGAGCAAGCTCAATATTCAAAACATCATCGGTTTGACCAGAATCAGTTCCAGCAACAATCCGATACCCATTTTGGGTCTCGCTCATCACAGATGTGGACCTGTAGTCCTGCCATGCCGGATACACACAGAGCGCGATATCCTTGGGGCTTTTCGTAGAAATGTGGGTGCTGACTGGATTTCCTAACATAAAGTCAGATGGTGTCGAGCACCCTGCCAACAGCGCCAACGCCCCCCCCAATCAGTATCCGCATGATTACCTCTCGAAAAATGATACAAAGACAAAATTGGCTTACCGGATTCTGATTGGTATACCGCTTGAGCCGATCTCCCACCCGCCGACTAGCTTGTCATTCCGGATGAGAAACTTATAAGGCTTGGCGCCAACGTATCCACCGTAACTATTTTTTGCATTGACCGTCACATCCAAGAGAAATCCTGCCTCAATTTTCCTGCCTTCAAAAACGCTGCCTACCATGTACCCCCTGTATACCGTGCCAAAGCTGTATCGAGCTGAGTCGGGGTCTTTCAGATAAATGCCAAAGAAATTTTTCACTGCTTTCTCGGCGTCCTCCTGATACACAGAGGCTCCATAATCAGCCGCCTGTATTTGCTCAGGGGTCGGTTTTGAGGCGCAGCCAGTAACTAAAAATAACGACAGAAGCAGAAGTGAAATCAAGCGCATAACAACTCTCCATGTTTTCTTGGAGAATACCATTTATGCTCAAGCACGAAAGCCCCGCATGGGCGGGGTTCGTGAGAGTGGGAGGGTTAGATGTCCTGCAAGATCTCTCGGAAGCGCTCTGTAGCCTTTATGAATTTTGTCAAAGCTGCATGGAGCAACCGGAAGAAAAAGAAGACCTGGGCAGAGCTCAACGACTGGGCGCTTGCCTTCATAGGCGCCCCGAGCTTTCTGGTTGGTAGCTTTTACTTATGGGTTGTCAGTACAACAACACCTGATCTGCTAGCTCTGACTCGCGACCACGGCCTACCGCTGAAAGCCATTTTGGCTTTCGTCTTCTTGGGCGGCCTCGCAGTGAGCGCCTGGTTCTTTCTAAGCGTCGCACGTCGGTGCAGTGAACTGCTTTACGAGCGTAACTTCAAATAAACAAAGACTAGGTCTACCCCGCCGGGCTTTTTCAAACCAGCGTCAGCAACCAGGTCGGGCCTCATCAAGGAAGAAAATATGTACAAGATCCTGTTAGCAGTTCGTGTTGTTCGCCATGGAGTAACCGAAGGCGGATACAGTCGCGAGCTAGAGCTTCCATTCATACCTACAGTTGGTATGCGTTTCGAGCAAGGCATCAGTACCACCCTCTGGGAAACTACTACCGGGGAAGAGCTAGACCCTGCTGTTGAGCAAGTAATTTATGATCTCGACGAAAATATATTCGTATGTCTTTTCACCGTTCCTTTGTCGCTAGCCGCATCGTTTTGGCAGAGCCTTCCTGGAAGGACCGATGGTATCGTCTGCGGTGTAATGCAGTACTTCCGACATGTGCCCCTCGCGGGATAAGCACAAGCACGCGTAGCGACGAGCTTTCAATACTCACTAATAAACTAGGGAATAGGACGTAGTATGTTTTTCACAAAAGAGGAAAAAGTAGAGGGTCTTCGAAAAGCGATTCCAACCCCGCCAGCAACTGGTGATCAGCTAAAAGACCTTGCAGCGGCAGTCAAAAAAACGCTTGCAGGAACTCCTATCGAGTCGCGTACGGATGAGATACTGGCTAAATACGTACAGAATCAAACAAAGACAGGCCACTACTTTGACCAAGAAGATGCTGGGTATCTAAATCGCGTCGCTGATTATATTGAGTCATCGATATCGGACGACTTCAGTGATCTTAACGAGAAGACTTTCGACTGGTATGTAATTTGACTGACAAATCCGCATCCATCCCGCCGAAAACCTTAACTGGTTAATAACATGCTCGCACCCAACCTCACCTTCAAGAGCCTCGGCTACACCAAGCGTGGCGATTTGATTGATTCCTACCAGTTGGAAGTAACCGACACCCGTGGTGGCACTACCGTAGAGATCTCAGTCCCGACGAGGCATCTCATTTCAGTTCGTAGCATGGAGAGGATCCTCCTCAACCGGAAAATGCTCTACTCCGTCACGCAGCGCGAGCACGCGAAAATACTGAGCGATATGTTCGATCAGTAGCAACTTGAAGCAATCAAGGAATAGTCTGGCCCTACGGGCTTTTTATATAGGAAGGATTCTTAAATGCCTATTACTGAGCAAGCCCAGCGCGGGGCTGGGCTACATTTAATAGCAATAAAAAATCCAGAAACTTTATGGAGATCTATGTCTCCACTCTCGCACATTTAGCAACACTGCCGTGTTGTTAGACTCCTTATCCCATATTGCTTTATTAAATTGCCAATAATAAAAGTGAACGATCCGACCATCTTCCAGTGTTTTTTTACTGGATTTTCCTTTTTTGCTGTACACAACCACCAAATCACCAGCTTTAACCGTAAGATCCGGCAGCCAGTATGCTGATTTAGATCCAGATTGCGGGTTACCTGACTTGCCCTTTTTGGACCGCATCAGCACATATTTGCCGATATCCACTTCCTCATTGGCCTTCATAACCACACGTTCTTTTTCTAGGTTGCCTGCCTCAGGAATCCGGTCAATTTCGAGCTTCATTGGTTACCCCGCTTTGACCAAACGCTTCCACCCACAAGAACGACGCCTCCAAAGAAGGCGAGGAACGTCAATGGCCAATTCCCCCAGGCTGTTGGCAAATAACCCAAGATAAGGCATCCAACCCCCAGCGTCGCAGATTGTAAGGTATCGAGCGATGTAATTCGCTTTAGCGCTGATTCTGAAACAGCAAGATCACTTTTTGTCTCATAGTAATCAGACCGAAATTTTTCCAAAGTCAGAATTGTTTCCTCCGCAACATCAAGGCGATCCAATATCATTTTTTGGACACCTGGGTGCTTCAGTTCTTCGTCGTTAAGTCGTCGCTCTACTCTGGCTAGCGCTCTCTTTTCGGTTGGAGCTTCATTTTTAATCTCCACTGCATCGCTGTCATCAGAGGCTTGGTCAACTTGACCCATAATCCATTACCTAGGTTGAGCCCCTACTAGACGGGCGTGCGCAGCCCATATCCGTGGTATGGACCCCCAACTTACCTAGATACTCTACAGCGAGCCGTAAAGGCTCACCAACTGGATGAAATGCCAGTGGCAAGACTGGAGCCACGGGTAGTAGCTTTGGGCTTTTTCAAAAACCAAGGAGCTAGGTATGCCCATGAAACAAGATGTTGACTCAAACCACTTTAAGCGATGGCCGTATGTTGCCGAGCAACGTGCCGACGGCGACCATAACAATGGCGGTATAGACCTGATCGCCGAGCCCCACCGAATCAATGACATCCATGAAGCTACCGAAGAAAATGGGCTCCGCCCATTGCTTGTTGAGCTAAACAAGCCGGATGGGCAATTCATGTCGCTAGGGTGCGCTTCGGGACTCGATGGCAGCTATCACTCATATTTCGAATTTACCCCTCGCGACCGCGCCGAAGCGGAAAACCTTGATCAGATGGAGCTAATTTACTCTCGGTGGCTGTCATGGGTGGCCGAGGTGGACGTGAAACACCCAGGTTTCGCCAAAGCTCTTCATGACAATGCGGTATGGGAAACCAGGACATTTTCCTTCCGAGGAAACGAGCCACAGCATCTGATAACCGTCTTCCATCGCGCTCCAGATGTGGAAAACCATCGGACTCTAGCGGAGTACTTTGTGATTTTTCTTCGCTCAATTGAACAGTCCTCCTAAGGCCTGGCATTTTTGTGCCGCCAGTAGCTGACAGTGACCTCTCGCCAATACCCGCCGTAGGTATCACGCTTGCTGTCCCGATTGTATAGGTGGTGCAGGATCGACCCGGGTGCCGGGAAGTGCTGGGGCTCAGTCTTCAGCACACCATCGGCCAGGTATACCCCGGCGTGGTTCGGCACCTTCGACCGGATCTGCATCAGCACGATGTCGCCGTGCTGCGGCGCACTGACCTGGCTGAACCCGGCCGCGGGCAGGTTCTCCAGGTACAGGTTCCCACCCTTCTCCCACCATCCATCCTCACGTTCGTACTGGCCCAGGTCGATGCCCATCTCACGGCAGTAGAAGTCGAGGATGATGCTCAGACAGTCGTGTACGCCATGAGCGAACTTGCGGCCGATCAGTGGGGCCTGGTAGCCCTCCGGCACGAAGCTCACAAACTCGCCTGGGCGCACCTGTTCGTCATCGCCCTTGCGGACCTCAAGGATGTGCCAGGGAAGCCCGGAGGCCTCACAGGAGACGCGATCCGCCTCACTGGGTGCTGCTGGATGGTCTGGGTGGCTGTGCACGACAGCCAGCACCTGGCCGCGATCCTCGGCGGCGGCGAAGTCCTCGGGCGACAGGCGGAAGTGCTCGCTGGGCGTCGAGGCCGTGTTGCGGCAAGGCACATAGACCTCCTTTCGCCCTTCGCGAATCACGAGGCCGCAGCACTCACGCGGGTACTCAGCCAGCGCATGCCGCTCAATGGCGGCGCGGGTGGACTTGTTCATGGTCAGCTCCGAAGCAGGCCAGCGGCCGGGAATGAGCCGTAAGGCAGAGGGTTGTTCTCGCCGAAGCGAAGCTTGCAGCTGCTCAGGCGCCCGCCGCATTTGTCCTTGGAGGCGTCGGTGACGATGACGTCGTTCTCATCGGCCACGGGCCCACCGTTGTAGCCGCAGTAGGGCCCGCGGTAACCGCCGCAGCTGAGCCACCAGCAGACGTTGGCCACGATCTGCCGGCGCGGCAGTTGGACGCCGGCGAAGTCCAGGGCCGAGGCCAGCTCAAACTGCACCGTTTCGTTGTTCTCGGCAGCCTTGCGCTCGACGTACCAGATGTCCGGCGGCAACTCCTCGTCGGGGTCTGCTTCGGGCTGGCCGTCCAGGTACTTGCCCAGAGTTCGATGCCGGATCAACTTGGCCCCCACCAGATCCTCGAAGTACAGCACCAGAGCCGTGATGAACCCGCCGACGTTGCCAACAGATAGGGTCGGCATCGGCTGGGCGCCCTGCCCGGTCATTTCGAAGCCCTCGGCCTGGATCGGCCAAGGGGAATACTCCTCGCCCTGCCAGTAGATCGATGACTGCTGCCGGTAGCCGTGAAAGCGGTACAGCTCGGCGCCGAGGGCGGTAGCGTCGAGCTCGAAAAGCTCCACCCACGCGCCAGGCTCCAGGGTCTGGATATCGGCCGTAATTGGCATCGTGTTTCCTCGGGCAAAAAAAATCCCGCTCGATGGCGGGCTGTAGGAACGGGTGAATACGAACTGCAACAGTCTTATAGCGCTGTAACAGTGCATCTGATGTCAAACGCGGACCACGGAAGCCACGTAGCGACACCATTCGTCAGGTTGGTAATTACAGTGCCGTTTGCGGATGCGTGAGTTCTTACCGTGAAACTAGTTGAATCGCTGTTATAAATAGTCAGCCCACCTCCTCCGTTGTCGGTGGTGATCGTGTTGATAACCAGCTCTGTACCGACAGGGTATCCGGCTGTAGCTGTTGTTATCCTTGCATCCCACCGAAAACTAGTGACCGGCGCCCCCATATTGTGCTGAAAAATTGAACCAACGTTTGCGGAGAATTTACGCCAGTCGCTAACCCACTTTTTTGGGGTCGCCACTTGTAGATTCTGTATCTGCGAGGCCTGGGATGCCACAAGGGCTGCCAATGCGGTTACGTCCACCGTGCCGGGATTAGCAGCCGTTGCTCCGCCGATAAAGCACCAGATTACGGCTACGTTGGTTGGCCGAGTTTCTAAACCTACCCGAGGCACTCCATTGGCGCCATCGGTCTGCATCTTTGATATTGTCGATGCTGGGTAGGGGTTGTTTCTTAACGTGTGGTAAGCGGCACGAAGGTTGGCCACGGTTGATGCTGCGCTCGGATAGGTTCCAAACTCGGCTAATGACCAGCCGTCTGTTCCGCCGAATGCGTGCCCCTGGAGCTGATCAAGCTGTGCATTACCTGGATATTCAGACGACCCCCGACCATAACCGCGAAGGAACATAGCGGACATGGTGCCGCCAGCGTGCTTACCGTTAAGGTCAGGCATGCGGAAAGTGGTAGAACCATTGCCAGCAGAAAAGCGCGTTTGAAGCAGACCATCTGCCAACCATTGCGCGTCAGTTACAGCCACCGTTGAAACAAGCGTCCATAACTGCGGAAACACCGCTCGGTCAATGAGTTGCCCGTTGGCAGGGATATGACCGCTAGGCAGCGAGGCCTCCGACACATGCCACGGAACCAGGGAGCCAACAGGAAGGCCACCAACATCGCCGTAGCTGCCGTCACCCTTGAGGTAGCGGTCCTTGTCTACAATAGCCGGGGCGGGAACAAGCCCTTTGACGCCATCGGCGGAAGCAGTAGCTCCCGCCATCGTTGC
The DNA here is from genome assembly GCF_001547895.1 of Pseudomonas sp. Os17. Lineage (NCBI taxonomy): Bacteria > Pseudomonadati > Pseudomonadota > Gammaproteobacteria > Pseudomonadales > Pseudomonadaceae > Pseudomonas > Pseudomonas sp. Os17. The sequence goes on from NZ_AP014627.1 coordinate 3,887,602, forward strand.
CGTGTAGTACGACGCAGGCTGGCCGCCGAGTTTACTGGCATCGGCCGCCACCTCACTCTTGCCCAGCTTGGCGTTGAGCTGGCCCTGCAGCTTTGCAAAAGCCTGCAGCACCGTGTCGGTTGCCAGGATCGCAGCATTGACCAGGGTGCCAAGGCCAGAAAGAGTGGTTGAGCGCACACGGGACTGCGTGAAGTACTGGTTTGTCGGACCTTCGGGCACCTGGTCAGTTGAGCCGGGCGAAGACGGGATCAGCACAAATGCGGATCCACTCCACCGGTACTGTCGCGTCGGGTTGGTTGGGCTGTCGCCGTCGTTGACTGCGATGTAGATCTTTCCTGTTTCGCCCGCTTCTGGAAAATCTTCCAGAGTTGGAAATTCGAGCACATCATCGACGAAGCTCGGTAGCTGGGAGGCCGGCACCACCCCGTTAATCAACTGTGGAACCGAGTCACCCAGGGCCGTCGCAGGCACTGCGGCGTCGGCTATCGCTTTCGCCTCTGCAGCGGCATCCCGCGCCGCCGCAGCATTCGCCACACCCTGCTCAGCCTTCGCCTGAGCTGCAGTCGTGCGGGTATCCAACTCCGCGAAGTTGTCGTTGATGATCTGACCGCCCGAGCGCAGGTCCTGGCCGTTGCCATCGTTGGGAACCCCGCCGATGTTGATGGGATCGATGCTCATGGGTGGAATGCCTGTTCGAATGTTGCGGTCAGGGTGTAGGCATCGCCCCCCATGGCCTTGGGTTGATACTCGGAACACCGGTAGAGCATTTGATCGCCCAGCGGGTCAGCCCAGAAAAACGGTGTTGCGCCGGCATGCCGATCGAGGAACGCCATGATCTCCTTGATGCGCGCCTTCTGGCCTGTGAACGTCAGGGGCCAGGACTGCGAGCGGTTGTTGATTCCGTCCTGGGCACGCTGCTCGTAACCGTCGCCGAACTTGGCCGACTTGGTTCGAAACGCAATGGTGGCCGCCGGATCGTTGTTCGGCTTCCAGGTGAAGATTTCAGTTGCCATATTTTCTCCAGGCATAAAAAAGCCCGCCGAAGCGGGCAACGCCAATCAGCCACGCCCCCTGATGGCCATGTAGATCTGGCCTCCTGGCCGGAGGTCCTTCGCGATCTGCTCCTGGGCACCCTGCTTGGCGGACTTGGCATAGGCCTGGGCCAGAACCTGGCCGTCCGCTTCGCTGGCCCCGCCACTCCCTTCAGGGATGTTGAAGGTCTGCTGAATCACGACTTGGTTGTTGCTCGGGGTTGAATCACCGCCCAACGCTCGAATACCCAACTGGCCGCCGGAGGTCCTGGCCAACGGCACAATCGCCTCGGGGCCCGCCTCGCCCATCAATCCAGTCTGGCCGCCAGCCATTCCGAAAGCCGTTGGCTTGCTGACCACGCTGTTCGTGAAGGCGCCACCATTGGCGAACATCTGCACGCCAGCTCCCCAGGCACCGCCATTGGCCTGGTAGCTGGAGAAGTCGACCCCGGTATACCCGGCCTGCGTTGAGCCGGCCGAAGCCGCCCCACCGCCGAAGTACGATGCGGCAGCAGAGGCAGCCATGCCGAACAACGAGCTGAGCGCCGAGGAGCTGGCCTGGCGAACAGCAATGCGCGCCATATCTGCGAGGATCGACTTCGTGAAGTCAGCAAACGACAGCTTTCCGGTCATCGCGAACTGCACAATCGCATCTTCCATGGAGCCGAAGGCGTTTGTGAAAAGGCTCTTGGTCTGGCCGGCCACATCTCGCGCCGACTCCAAGTAGTTCTGCCAGGCTGAGGATGCTCCATTGGTCCAGTCGCCCTGGGCAGCGCTCATGTCGTCGTAGTTGCTGACCACGGTGTCGTGCAGTTTCTGCTGGGTGGACTCCAGTGCCTGCAGCTTCTGCGTGTACTCGTCGAGGCTCATGCCCCGGGAGCCATCGCCATACTGGTTGGCCAGGTCCAGCTTCTGCTGGTTGATGCGGTCGTCGATTGCGTTCTGCTGGTTGGTCAGGTCCCGCTGGCGGTCACCCTGGCCAAGGCCCGCGGCAGCACGAATACCCTGCTCACGTAGCGTATCGACTTGCTGCTGCAGGGCGCTGGTGTAGGTCTTGACCGCCAGTTCCTGCTTCTTCAGCCGGCCCTCTTCGTTCTTGGCCAGCACGCTCAGCTCGGTGTCAGCGTCCCGCTGAGCCTTGACCATGGCGGCGCGGGCATCGGCGATTTTCTGGTCCAGTTGGATGCGCTGGGCGGCAGAGGTGCTGGCCTTGCCCTTGGCGGCCTCAAGTGCCGAAATTTCCGCCTCATAGGCCGCCGTGACCTCGTCCCGCTCATTGCCGATCATGGCCTCGCGCTTGAGCAGATAGTCGGCCTGGGACACCAGTCCCGCCTTCTGCGCTGCGTCCAGTTCCTTCTGGGCGTTTTTGTACTCGGACAGGATGCCGGTAAGGTTGTTTTTCGAGTTGTTGAAGGCCGTCAGATCTACCGCACCGGCGGCAGATTTGGGGTCCTTTTTCTGCTCGTCGATCGCCTTCCGCAACTGGTCGTAGGCTCCGCCGGAAAACTTCTTACCGTCGTACTGAACCCCATCCAATAGCGAAACCTTTTTCCCTGTCTCTTCGCTCCTCCGGAAAAGCGTCGTGAACTGATCGTCGAGCTTTTTGTAAGCCTCCTGCCGCTTGGCGAGCGGGTTCAAATTCTCCATCTGCTTGTCCAGTTCCTTCTGGACCGCAATGAGCTCCTTATTCGCCCGTGTTTCCTCGCCAGTTGCTACCGCATTGCTCTCGCTGGCCGCCTGCCGCGCCTTCAGTGCAGCAAGCTTTGCTTCCAGCGCAGGCGTGGAGTCGTCGTTCTCCCCGTCAGCCAGCCCAAGGAAGGAGTTGAGCGAGCTCAGGCCATTCGACACAGCGCCTGCGACACCACCTCCCTTGCGGGTATCCAGCACCCTCTGGGTGATCTCGATTTGCTTGGCCAGGTCCGGGAAGATCTCGGATCGAATCTCTGCGTAAGCGCCCTTGATGGCGACCTTCACCCGATCCCAATCGCGCTCGATGTCCGACAGTGAATCGCGGTAGTTTTTCAGCCGCTCCTGTGCGGACTGATTCAGGTTTTCACTGAGGGTGTCCAGCGCGCGCTGGTGATCGCCTTGCTCATCAATGGCTTTGATGACCTGGTACTGCTCATAGGTCAGCAGCCCATATTGATCGCTGATCTTCGATGCCGCTTCCGTTGCGGTGTTTCCGGCATTGGCCAGCGACTTCGCAATATCACCCGCCCCCTTCCCCGTAACCTCACCAATGGCCGCTGCCGCCTCGGCCAGGTTCTGCATCTGGACACCGCTGGTTGCTGCCCCTGATGCCAGAGCGATTACAGCCTCGCGCGCACCAGCCAAGTTGCCGGTCAGTGCGCCAGCCGAATCACTCATGGACTTGAGGCTGGCTACGCTTTGCCCTGCATCGTTGGAGCCACCATTGATAACGCTGTTGAACTCTCGCGCCTGCTTCATGGCGTCGAAGTAGGCATACCCGAGACCACCAATAACGCCCGCCAGCAGCCCCGCGGGTATCAGGGCGGCCGCAAGACTCTTCGCAGAGGCCCCAGCCCCCGCGCCAAGCTGTGCAATAGCCCGCGCACCACTCCCCCAATCCCCAGATTGCAGGGCGTTGGTCAGCTGCATGACGTTTTCTTGAGCCTGGCGGGTGCCGAGCTTCAGCTTGTCGAATGCGCCCTCTGTCGCGGTGATGCCGGCCCGGTCCTTGCCGACTTTGGCCAAGGCTTCGCTGTAGCGGTCAGCGTTGATTGCGCCAATGCGGAACGCCTCATGGGCGGCCTTTTCCTGCGCCTCCAGCTTGGCCAGCTTCACATTCAAGGGGTCGATGCTGTTGACCGTACGCTTCAGCGCTTCGATCTGCCGGTTCTCGGCGTCGATCAGGCGCTGCTTCTGCGCCGCCTCCTTGGCTTCGGCTTTCTCGATCTTGTCGAAGGATTTGCCGAGACGCTCCTGATAGGCCTCTTGCTGTTCAATGGTGACCAAGCCGCCCTTGCGGGCCCGCTCAAGCAATCCCTCGGCCTGGACCAGCTTCTCCATGCTGTCGATATTGCCGGTCATCGCCCTGTCGAGCTGGCTGATGATGGCGATTTCGCTGGCGGCGCTTGTACCGGCCTTGCGGCTCGCGTCGACCTGGCGTTCCTTCGCACTGGTAGCTTTGTCGATGCCCTGGGCGGCCTCCGCCTCCGCTTGGCTGATCTTCTTGCCGGTGTTGGCCAGGCCTTCCCCAGCCTTGCCAAGGTCATCGACGGCCTTCTCTGCCCCTTCGGCCGCGTCGACCAGTTTATCCAGGTCATCGGCAGCCTTGACCGCCTGAGACGACTCAACCGCAATGCCAAGCGAAGCGAAGGTAGTGCTCATTTGTTGTCTCTCTGTTCAGCCATTACGGCCAGGGCTTCGGCCTCCATCTGCCGGATGTCACTGAAAATGCTTTGCCTGGAGCCAGCCGGCACACCACACATTCGGATGACGCTCGGCAGGACGCCGTAGTCCAGACCGGTAGCGCCGCACGCGCCGACCCGCCACTGGGTGTGCATCGCCTCAAAGACAATGAAGGCCGGCCAGTTGTCCGGCCAGACCTCGCAGTCCTGGCCGGTGAGATCACCCACCAGAAAGCCAAAGGTCTTCAGCTCTTCCGCCGAAGGCCCCTGCTCGTAGAGTGCGCGCGCGGCGCTTAGGAGTTTCCCAGGCGGGCCTGGTTGAAGGCTTCGGAATAGGCCGCCAATACCGCGCTGGGAATCGAGACAATCGAGGTGACCAGAATGCGGATGTTCTGGTCGTTGAACTCTTCTTCGAAGTCCCAGCCGGCCACCACCGCCTTAACTTGATCCACCTGCAGGTCGATCTGGGCCGCGGTGAAGGCTTTCAGGTCCATCTCGTCAGCCTTCAACCCCAGGGCCTTGTGGCGCTCGCCCCACTCGGCATAGAGCTCGGCCAGGCCGGTCCGGTCCAGGTACTTGAACTCGAACCCCACCTTCACTGGCTCGCCGCCCAATTGCGGGATCAGCACGTCGGCCCTGAAGGTTGGATTCTGGATCAGTGAGAACTTGGCCATGGGTTACACCGAGGTCAGATAGCGGGTTGGCTCGGATTGCAGCGCCAGGTTCACGGTGCGGGTCAGCAGGTTGTTACGGGACACCGCCGGCTGCTTGGAGAACGAGGTGTAGGCCCCGTACAGCAGCGTGTCATTGCCGGGGAGGTTGAGGCGCGCGGCCTGTACCTTCTTGCCGGCGTCAGCCGCCATCAGCACCGCGTTGAAGGGTTGAGCCGGATCATCTGCGATGGTCAGCACCATGCTCGCCGCGGACTTGTCGGTAGGGATCTGCTTGCCCTGGTCATCTTCCAAGAAGGTGACGTCGAGATAGTTCTGCTCGCCGCCGGAGAAAGCCAAGTCGGTGACCTGCGGAATCAGTACCCAGGAGAGGATCTTTTTCATGGTGCCCGCACCGTTGCCAGCCGGGAACAGCTGCGTATCGGTGGTATCGATCCCTTCCAGGGTGATCGCCGTGGCGGTCGCGGCTTTAATGCGCACCACCTTGTTGTCCAGCTTGCTCCAGCCGGAGGTCAGCAGCACGATGTCGCCGACGTCCAGGTCAGCGCCCACAACGGTGGCGACCGCCTCGGAGGCGTTAGAAATTGCGGTGAAAGCCAGAGCCGGGGCGTAGGTCGCGGCATGCTGGAAGTTGCCGCCGTTGGGAATTCGGTATGCCATTGGGTTTTCCTCTCTTTAGAAATAACAAAACCCGCTCAATGGCGGGTCTGTGGGGTTGCCCGATGGGCGGAATCAGTTGGTATCGGCGCGATACTGGAAGGACACGGGCACGGTGTAGGTGGTGTCACCCTGGATGCCTGGCCCCTGGTCTGGCGGCGTCATGGTGATCACCGTCAGGCCGGCCTTTTCGTTCCGTTCATACAGCGGAAACAGAGCGCTGATCTCATCAGCCAGGCCGCCGGCCGGACCGCGGTACTTGCCCGACGGCACCACCACGCTGACCTGGAAGACGCCGGTATACAGCCGGTGATCGCCGCCCAGGGTGTTGCTCGCAGTATCCGCCGGCAGCGTGTAGGCACGGAGGTAGGTTTCTCCGTCCTTTGGCGTGTAGGTCTCGTTCTCGACGACCACTTTCAGCGGCGGAACCCTGGCTTTCGCCCAGCCGATAACCCTGGCCTGGTAGATCGTGGCAATGACGTTATGACTCATACCTGGTTGTTCCTGATGGCTTCGTCGACGATCTGCTGGAACCTGGCGAGCGTGATTCGAACCATGCCGCCGGGGGCCTGCTTGGAATGCCCGTATTCAAGCGGCACCGCATAAGGCAGGTTGTTCACGATGTAGGCTGTCTGGCCTGCTGTCAGCTGCCCGACCTGCAGCCGCAGCTTGGCCAGAGTCACACCGCCAGAAGGATCGACCTGATCCAGCGTGCCGTCGGCGGGTGTATCGATCGAGAACTGCCAGTTACCCCGGAAGCGACCGCCGACATAGTCCTTCCCGGCGACCAGGCCGTTCACGTTGAAGTTCTGGTCGCGCTCGGTCTTGGTCAGGGGCTTGGCATACTTCACGCCGCGGCGCAGCTTGCCGGCCTTGGTGAAGTTGCTTTCGTCCAGGTTGATCAGCGTGTTGCGCACCGAGACCTTGAAGTCGTAGTCGTCGGCTGCGCGTGTATTGGTTGCGCGGTGCGCCACGTTGGCCGCCCAGATCTCCGGATTACCCACCGGCGACATGCGAATCACGCTGCTGCCGATCTCGTTCACGATCTCGCGAAAGGTGGCGTCTATGCCGACCTGGGCCTGCTCGGCAAACTGGCGGATGTTCTCCGCGAAGCTGCCGTTCCTGCCGGCGTAGCGGTTCACGACCGCACCTGCAGCTCGTACAGAATCGGAGTGCCGGCTGGGTTGATTTCTTTCAGCGGCGGAACGATGGACCAGGTCCGGCCTTGAATGATCACCTTATTCAGCAGATCCGGCGCCCACGCCAGCCCCTGAGCGGCGACCTTGAGCTTCTTGTCGCCCTGCTTGATGAGGCTGTTGTTCTGGAACTCCAAGCCTGTGAAGTCGAGCAGGATGCCCTGGGTGGTTTGCTCGGTGATGGTGTCGGGGCCAGCGAACCCAGTTTCAGGATCGTAATCGCCGGGCTTGATGTCGCGGATGGTTACGGGCTGGCCGAACTCTGTGATCATCTCCAGAGCCGTAACGGCCATTTCTTCGTAGAATGCCATTTGGCTACCCTAAAAGGACCTTTGATGACTAATGGCGAAAAAGCATTGTTATTGATTGAGGCTGCCGAGCGCCTAAACAATGCATTGACAGACTTCAGTAGAGTCGACGAATGCCCAGCGAGAGTCGCCCTAGTACAGGCAATTCGCACCGTATTGGCTGGAACGGCTGCAGAGAAACTCGCCGATGAATTGATAGACCAACTTGCTCAACACAGTGTTCCGCTCGACTCAAAGGACCTTGCCACTTTGGTTGATCTCGTATCCGTTAGCAGCGACGGAGATTTAGCCAATGTTTATATCCATTATGAAACACGGCAAATGGAGAAGTATTGATTTAGGCCCGCACCGCAAATAACCCGCGCCGTTGTAGGTAGTCAGCAAACTGCGTGGCGCTCGGCCGGTCCGGCGCCGCCGGCAACAGTCGGCCGCTGCTGTTCGGTATGGCGGCATACTCGCGGGTTACCGCCCCTTCGACACGCTCCAGGGTTACCGCGCCTTTGCGCTTCTCGATCGGGTCGATGTCGTCCTGGTGAATCTCGGCGGCCAGAGCCATCTGGCCGTATTGAATCCGCGCCGGCAGGTAGTTGTTTGGCTTGATCTCCTGATCAAGCAGCACTTCCCGGCGCGGCCAGGCCAGAGCCTGCTCGCTGCTGGTCTTGCGGCCCTTCCAGGTCATGCCATCCATTGCCAGGGCCGCTCGGCGAAGCAACGCTTCCTGCGCGGGCACCTCCGCAGGGATGGCTACGCCGAATTTCACGGCGTACATGGCCAGATCCTCGGCGGACGCATAGCTTTCGGCGTCAGGCTTGCCGGTGCCATCCTCAACTATGAGTGCCATAAATCAACTCGCTGGAATGAGTTTCACAATTTCGGCCTTCGAGGCCTTCGGATCGAACTCGATGCCCTGAGCAGTGAGCCAATCACGCAGATCTGCCACGCCCATTTTAGCTGGGTCAGTTTCAGTAGCGCCGGCGGGCTCGACAACATCGACCTCGACCTGGATAGCCTTGTAAGCCTCAACCACGACTGGCCAATCACCCACAACAGTTACCTTGGTCACACCGGACTCTGGCTTATCGAAGTACTGCGGGTTGCGATAGCGCTGATCGGGATCGAAGTCCGTGGTTTGCGCAGAGTAAGTCAATTCCATGGATGTCTCCAAAGCGGCTCATGGCGAACCGCTTGCTGAGGAAGGCGCTGATTAAGGCGCGGACAGGTCGATCAGAACGCCGGCAGTGACCTTGTCGCTGGTGGCGTACTTGGTCCAGTTGGCACCGGTGCCGATCGCAGCCAGGTTCGGGTTCACCCCACCGGTGGCGTCCTTCCAGCTGTAGCCGAGCAGGTCCAGGTTGAAGGTGCCCTCAGCGCGGAAGCCCATCGCCAAGTTTTCCTGGGTGTTGATGGGGTACGAACGGAAGCCCGGAGCCTGCGACTCAGTGATTTTGATTGCCCCAGCCTGCAGGCCGAAGATGGTTTCGGTCGGGATGGTGTCCGACACCAAAACAGGCTTACCCATGGTGCCGGGCTGGCCACCGTAGATAACCACGCCGGCTTCTTCGTAAACCTTCTCAGTGATGGCCTGGTCGACCATGTCGAAGTAGGTCGCCGAGTCCATGGTCCATAGCGCAATGCGACCGAAGCGGTCGCCGAACTTGCGCATGCCCTTGGTCAGCGCCTTCTTGCCATCAGTGGCAAAGCTGGCCTTGGTAACCATATTGGGGTTGGCACCGATGGAAGCCTTCAGCGCGGCCATGGCGTACTGGATGTAGCCTTCCAGCACTGCATCGGCGTAGTCCTGGCCCACCAGCTCGGAGAACTCTTCCGGCGAGCGAGCGCGACGTTTGAAGGCCTCCTCGGTGGTCTCGTAAGGACCGTACTTGAACGGCACCTTCACACCGACCATTTCGCCGGAGCCGATCTTCTGGCCGGCAACCGCGGCTGTCGAGTTCACGTCGCGGTGAGCGATGGATCCGCCGAGCTTGTAGAAAGCACGCTTGCGCAGGTCGCCTTCGATCAGTTCGTTGTCCAGCACCAGGGCGCCGTTGGAAGAGGCGTTGAAGATGTCGATCACATCCTGGATGCGCTCCAGGTAAGCGGTTTGGGCAAGATCGTTGTAGACGATCATGTCCGAGGTGACGGTAGTCGCCATGGGTTACTCCATTATTTGGGCAATTTCAGGTAGGCGTCCTGGCCGTTTGCAGTGATGAACTCACGCTTGGCGACAGAGGACATTTCGGAACGTTTCAGAGCGGCCCCACCGCCATTTCCAGCACCGCCGGCCCCGCCGCCAGATGCCTTGCTGCCTGCGATCAGAGGACCGAACGCAGGGTCTTTCGTGAATTCACTCTTCAGCTCTTCCAGCGTAGTGGCGGAGAGCTTGCCGGCTTGGTCCAGCACTACGACAGTTGGCTTGCCGTCGCGCTGCTCGACGCTCAAGCGACGTTCGATATGGGGAAGCAGTGCCTTGGCGCTGCCTGGGATGGCTAGAGTGGTTGCGATCTCGGTAGCAGTACGCCCTACGGTCAGATCCCGGATCTGACCTTGCAGGGTGTTGCGCTCCGACTCGAGCTGGCCATTCAGCTCTGCCTCGCGGCGGCTGTATTTCTCGGACCAGGATTTTTCGAGTTCTTCAACGTTGCCCGATTTGCGCAGTGCTTCTTCACGCTCCAGGCGAGCCTGTTCTTCAGCTGCCTTGCGCTTGTCGGCTTCTGATTTCTTCTCGGCCAGCAGTTCTTCAACCTTCGATTTCAGGCCGGAAACGTCTTCAGGCTGAGGCAACCCCTCGATGCCGAGGACATACTTGCCCTCTTTCTCGGTGTAAAAAGCGCGCACGGATTCGTCTACCCCTTCCAGGGTATCCAGTTGGAATTTCAGCATGGGTTGTCTCCCAGAGACGTAGGTGCAGGCCCTGCCTGCAGAAAGACACCGCGTTGAGCGGCTGAGTGATTAGTGACCTGATGTCAGAGTTGCAATTTCCATAATTCTAGAGATGATGCGTCCGAAAATTTCACCCCCTCTGAAACAAGGACGTGCCTGTAAATGTGCTGGAAAGAAATTACCGAAATTGTGGGTAGCAACCTTCCTGATGCTAATTTAGTCGCTGCTATGGCCGGGGCAGCCTCAGCCCTTGCTGCTTTCTGGACCATACGGCACGCCTCGAAAGCCAGGGAAAATGAGCGCTACCTGGGTTACGCAGTAACTACCCTTGAACGAGCGTTCTCTGCATTAGTTGGTCAAAGCACGGTAGATGAATTGCCACCATCCGATCGCATCGGTTGGCTTACGGCTGCACGTTTGATTGAGGAGTACAAGTCAGCAAAAACTCGCATCAAGGATCGAGTAATCCTCCAAGAATGCGAAAGCCACGAGGACCACTGGAGGCACCAGTTTTACCTTCGACTTGCACCTCTCTCAATTGGAAGGGTTGCTTATTATTCCGAGGGCTCAGATTCCATCGATCCGACTTCTGCGATCGTCGTTCACGCCTTCGCAAGCTGGCCGGAGAACAAGCTTGATCCCATAAAACGCTATAGAACCTACAACGAAGCGCTCGAGAAGCTTCAAATTCACCCTAAATGGGCGAGCCTCAAATGGTATGTAAACAATTACAAACAAGATTAATACCAAGCCTTTCTACCCGGGACCGAAAACCCGCTCGAACGCCAGAGGCTCAAGAACTTTCATCTGCACAAGCGTTAGCGGTGAAAAGTTGCGATCAAGCTGCAGCTCAGAGAATCGCTCAATGCTCAGGCCACCATCGCGGAGTAACTTGGCGCGTTTCGAGCCTATCGCCTTGTCCTGGAACGTAGCCGGCTGCTGCTTGAGCCACTCGTAATAGCTAAGGTCGGCCCTTACCTGCTGCGGGCCATCCTCACCGACAGACGCTCGCGTGGCACCCTCGGCAAACATTGCGCTGAAGCGAGTCACAGCCACTACTGTCGATCGGCAGTTGATGTGGATCGGCGGCCGGGGGCCCTCTGTCAACTTGAACCGGCGCTTATCGAGCGTCCGGCACTGGCTGGTGGTCTTTGAATCCAAGGTGCTGACCCACTCCACGGCCTGGACGACGTCGGGGTTCTCTTTCAGCGTCTCCATGCGCGCCTGGGTGGCGACGTGCTGCACTGCCGTCCGCACAATGGCACCAGCGTTGCGGTTGGTCGTGGCCAAGATGCCGTCGTTGTAGTTGAGCACCTTGGTCCCGCGAATGTTCTTGATGATCTGGAAGTTGGTCTGGCCTTCGAAGAAGCCCTGCCGGATCGCGCCCGTGAGGCGCTGCCGCTCGGTGACGGTGAAGCCATCAATGAACGACTTCAGCAACTTGCCGCCGTCCACGCCGCGCACACTGAGCGGATTGGAGAGGATCGCCGTCCTGATCGCTGCAGCGCCTGGGACAGCAGCCTCAAAGGACACACCCACCGGTGCCGCCCGGGTCAGGCTGGTAGCCTCGAACTGCGCCTCATAGTTGGCGATGTCGACCAGGTCCAGGTTCAGCTTCTCGCTGTACCGGTCAAAGATGCCCAGCAACAGGCTGTCGACCTCCTGCAGCAGCACCTCAAGGCGCCGAGCGGTGTACTCAGTGAGGTCCGCGCGTGCCAGGCGGTCACGGATCGATCTGTCGATCTCCTTGAGAAAGGGGCCGAACTTCTCGACCTCTCCCGACTTCAGCTGTTCGAGGAAGACAGCGTGTCGGATGGTGGCATCAAGGATCGCTTGGTTTGCCGCCATCGCCAGGCCCTCCGGTCAGGTCATCCAGTTGCGGGCCCGCTTCAGCAGTCTGCAGCTCATCCCGGATTTCATCGTCGGTCTTCTCCGGGTCGATGACGCCGCGGTCGCGCAGGTACTGCCAGAAGTCAGCCTCAGGCAGCCGGCCGCCCTGCACAGCGTTGAACAATGCAGAAAGGATCGCAGGGTCGAGGCTGATCTGCGTGAAGTCCTGGTTCAGCTTGTAGAGCGATTCGCCGGCGACGTTCAGGAACTCGCCCATCCATTCCAGGCACTGCGAATAGGCCTCGCTGACGTTGCTCACGATCAAGGACAACACACTGTGCTCGGCGGCGCTGTCGTTGTCGGCCTGAGTGGCTGTCTTCACCGCGCTGCTACGCTCGATCAGCCTGGCGCCGAGGGCGATCAACTGATCTTCCTTGGCATCCATGGCCTCCTTGATCATGGTGTTGGCCTGGGCCTGGAGAATGCCGGCTGTGCCGTTCTGGGGCAGCGGCAGAATGGCCCGGGAACCGAAGTAGATCCCCTTCTCTTCCAGCATCTTCACCCACTGCTCATCAAGGCCAGCCATGTACACCTGTGGCTGGCCCATCAGGTAAGCCGCGTCCTCGTAGTCAGCGCTGTTGCGGTAATGCCCGATGTTGATCTCGGCCATGTCGTACAGCGGGGAGTCGTCGATGCTTGCGTCGTTGTTCTCGCTTCCCAGGAACTGGAAAGGGATCACCCTCCACCGCTGGCCTGCGCCGTTCAACGGGGTGAAAGGTGCTATGACCATCGAGGTCTGACCAGAGCCCTCCTCCCACACCTCCTGGGTGTAGTTCCCATCCGCATCCAGACGTAGCACGCGATACTGGGTTACCTGCTTGCTGCCGAAGCCATCATCAGTGTCGACATCGACCTTCTCCTCCAGCACCACCAGGCTCAGCAGGTGCTGGCCACCTACCTTGCGAGTCTTCCAGTTCTTGATCGCTTCCGTTGGGTAGCTGCTGATCGTCGAACGGACACGGCCAGACGCCATATCGGCAACACTCACGGCCTGACCATCAACTTGCGGGTAATCCACCAACAGCCCGTGACGCCCTACCTCAAGCAGATGCCCAATCACTGACTGGGACTGCTGATAGATGCTCACGCCCTGGCCATCGACATCCTTGGCCACGTAATCGAGCGCGCCCGGCACCGTCAGCGTCGGCCAGGTACGGAACACAGCGCCCACCAGGCTGTGCTTGGTCCGGCCGGTGGCGTTGTAGAACACGGCCCGCTGCTTGTAGCTGTCGTAGCGCTCCCGATTCTCCCTGCTCGTATCATGAGCATTGGGGCGCGGCAGGTATCGTTCGCCGGCGGCCTTGATGGTTTCTGAGCCCTTGCAGACGTCACGCACCAAGCGCCAGCGATTTCGCGCCGCGTCGTACTCGGGGCGAGTGAAAGTGACGTCTGTCATCGGGCAAATCCCATGTTCAGCGAGGTGATCGGCTTAACGATCGGGAACTCTTTGTGGATGAAGTACCCGCCGGCATCGTTGGCGTGGTCGTTTCCTTGTGACTTGTCGGGCTCGCCATTGGGCGCCCATACCTGCTGCTCCAGGCCGTCGGCGTAGGTCGGGCAGGTAAACGGGTTCACCAGGTAACGCCGCTCGCCCTGCGCATTGCAGAACATGGCGTTCATGGCGTTGATACGATCCTTGACTGGCGGGTTGGCCGCCGGCGCGATGACCGAGAAGCCGGCCTGCTTGAGCATGGCGATGTCCGTCATGCTGGCGTTGACCGACTTGCGCGAGTCGCCCGAAGCGTCCGGGTAGATCCTGATCTCGCACGTCTTCTTGAAGTCGTTGCCGTCGTGCTGCCAGTAGCGCTCCTTGATGCGGCGGATCATGTCCGGCGTGTCGTAGCCATCGATCAGCTCATCGACCGCTCTGGGCAGCCCCTGGCCGCGTTTGACGTGCGTGATCGCCGCCATCTTGCCGACGTTGAAGTCCATCCCGATAAACAGAGGCTCGCCAGCCTGGACCGTGTCGAAGCACTGGTTCAGCTTCCGGTCGTAGGCGTGGTAGATCGACCCCGACGTCAGGTTGACGAATTGGCCGTTTAGGTAGGCCCTGATCAGTTGCTCGGGGTACGACTCCATCAGCGACGGGATGTAGTCGTCTGGCAGATTCAGCTCGTTGTCGAAGGTGCTGGCCTGGACCAGGCCATACATCTCCTTGAGCGCCGGCTTGTCGCGAAGTTGCTTCACGAACTGCTGGAAGACGAACTTGAAGCCCTCGGGCGTCGTGGTGACGTCTACCCCGTTCTTCAGGCCCGGCAGGTTGTAGCGCATCCGGGCAATGATCTTGCGCCAGGCCTGCTGTGCCTTGATCGACGTCAGCACGTCCAGCTCATCCACCAGGGCGTGGCCGATCTTGAAGCCGACGATGGTCTGGGGCTTCTCCATCGACCGGCAGATCACAGTGCCGCGGCATTGCCGGCCGCTGTAGATGTGAACCTCATGGTTCGCCTGGTTGATCTTGGTCTTCAGCCCCCAGTCATAGGCCACTTCATCCATGGTCGGATAGAAGATGTCCCGGATCTGCGGATAGGTTGGCGCGAAGTATCCAGCGTTGACGCCGGGCCACTCCATGAAGTGCTTGCTCAGCGCGGAACAGCCTACCCAGGTCTTCCCCGACCCGAAGCCGGCAACAAAGGCGCGGAATTTATGGGGCAGCGTGAGGAACTGAGCCTGGGGTATGTTAAGGCTGGGCATCCGGCTTCCTCGCATCCACCACGTCGACCTGGATGCGGGTCGGGATCAGCGGCTCGTCGTCCGGCTCTTCCTTGCGGGCCCGGTTGACGTACATATCCCCGCACTCCTTGGCGGCCTGCTCGTAAAGCTGGGCAGTCAGGGCAAGGTTGCGCATGCTCTCGGCCTTTTCGGCCATCCTGGCCAAGCCGCGGAGGCGAAACGCGCGGTTGGCGATAGGGATATCTGCCGTGTCCTCTCGGAAGCGCTTGCGGGTATCTTCAAACAACTGCTTCCACTTAACCGCGAGCCCTTTCCCGGACACCTTCGTCGGGTCATGAGATTCAATTTGCTGGCGGGTGATAGACAGGCCGAATTCCTTTTGGACCGACTCGACTACCTGGGAAGGCGTATCGAAGCAGGCCAAGGCCTGAATTACGAAGACCTTCACCTCACTTGATAGGGCTGCCATAGGCGTTCATCCGTCCAAACCTGTCCAAAATCAGGCCGACTTGAGCAGACAGGTTCCGCAGGCCCTCGATATGTTCAATTTCCCCACCTCAGCAGGATTGTTTGCAGCGTCTACCAGCGCCTGAACGTCAGGGCTCGCACCATAGCGGCGGACCACACCGACGAACTCTTCGACGTCATGGCCGCGTAGCTTCAGTTTGGGCGCGCCTTCCTGGGTGAAGGCAGGCTGGCCGTACTTATCGGTCGCCTGGGCAATGTGGTAGAGCTCATGCTCTATCAGCGCACAGAAGTCAGCGTCGGAACACTGAGCGCAGTAGTCGGCCGCAAGGGTGATGATGAAGGCCGGCACATCGCCGAACCAATCACGCATCTGTTGCTCCATCCGAGCCTTCTGCCAGCCACCGGCGCGGAACGCCACCTGCTCAGCCTGACCCAGGACTATGCGGCCCTGCTTCTCGAAGCTCGACGATGCCCACATGACCTGGATGTCTGCATCCAGTAGGTGGGCATGGTCTTCGTTGTGGATGCTGCCGGTGTCGGCAAGGATCTCGGCCTGGAGCCATTCCCACACTTCAGGGGCTGGAGTCAGGCGAATACCGAAGCCGGAGAGATCGGACAGCTCAAGCAGCGATGCTGGAGGGCTAGGTCTGTCCACGGATCACCTGAAACTTGAAATAGTGGCGGGTTGACGGTATTGGTGAGTTTCAACTAATGCAAGGAAGTAAAAATGTCCGAGATTTCGAAAAACGTCTTGAATTCAGGCTTGGTAAAGGGTCAAGACGCTCATTACCGCTCTCACGCAGTTGCGGCTGCTCTTGAAGTAATCGCCATCGCCGTCGCTGGCACCGGTGACGCCAACAGACTTGCGAGCGAAATGGCCAAGCTCTCCGAATATGCCGATTTGATTCAGGAGGCAGTCAAGGTCAAATGATATTCTCGTGCCGCACTCACCTGCGGCACACCTACCCTTCCCCGCCATCCAGCAGCACATCGATTAGCTTCTGCTCACCCAGGCGCATCGCACCCAAGCACTGCAGGTCGTCGCACTTGGGGCCAAGCCCAAACACCGTCACCTCGCCTTTCGGCCCCATGAGGGTCAGCGCGCCTACAGTGCATTCGGGATGCACACCGGCATCGAGGTCATCTGCGATCTTGCGCAGGGTCTTGGCTGCATCGCGCCAGCCCTCCCGCTTGAACTCGACGAGCTTTGCAGTCATGCCTTCACCATGTTATGGGTCTGTGCGTGGGCGTGCCCGTGCAGCTCGGCGACGATCAGGCCCTGAGGCAGGCCAGCAGCCTTGGCAGCGTCAATGGCCTTGGCGATCGTGCTATCCAGTTCGGTAAGCGCTTTATTGATGTCCTGGCCCATGGGAAGCGCGTGGCGCAGGCGAGTGACTTTACCCATGAAGGCGTTGCTTCAGTTCGTAGCCCATCAGCGGCCAGATCTTTTGCTCGGCGTTGGCTCGGGCGATCTTGCGGCCGATCTCGGCGTCGAAGTTCTCGGGGCTGGCACAGGCCGACTCGCCGGTGACGGTGAAACCGTTGCGCAGCACCAGAACACAGAAGGTCAATAGAGCCAACTCGCCGTGCGCACCAGTGAGCCGGGTCAGCTCATCCTGCTCATTGAAGGCAGCCTGGACACCATTGGCAGCAGTGAAGAAGTACTCGCCAACAATGTTGGCCTGCAGGTCCGCGGGCGTGATACGTGGTGCGGTCAGGCCCTTTGCCAGGATTTCCTGCTCGATTGCTTGGTCGCTCATGGTGACTCCTCATGATTGTGCGCCACGATTTGGCGCATTAGAAAACGTGGCGCGGATCAGCCCTCGGCCTTACGGCTCATGAACCGATCGGAGTAGTCCCGCAGCTTCTCTACTCCAACAAAGCCGACCATGCAGCCAGCGAAGGTGGCCAGGTTGGCCGGCAGCGTGAAGTACTCAAGCAACGGAATAAGGCTGGAACCGATCAGGCCGCAGATGACAGCTTCCAGCACCATCTTGCGTCTGCTGCCGCCGCCATAGATCACGCGGAATATGGCAACAATGGCGGCCGTACCACCTGCATAGATCTGTGGCTGATGGGCCGCAAACCATGCCAGCGCTGCCGCCCATAGGTCGGGGTTCTTTTCTGGCATTTTGGCCATCTCTGTTCCTCCCTTTCGGGGAGCGCAAATGAAAAAGCCCCGGCGAATGCCAGGGCTTAAGGGGAGGACATACGCCGTAGGAACCTCTACCTGCCGGTGATCTCTAGCCGCCCATCACAGCTCAAAAGAGCCTGAAACTTTTGACCATCCAAATCAAAAGGCACCATCCACCAGTTGTTGTGGTCGTCGTAGGTTGCCGTTCCGACCAAGCGGAAGCTTTCTGCAGCAACAGGTAGATTTTGATCAAGATAATGCTGTTTCAATGAAGCAGAAAAAAAACTTTGCTCCGCTGCAGGGCAGACACCTACACCCTTTTTATTATCGCATCCATGAAGGGAAACCATGAGTGCCGCTGCACTCAGCAAGACAGCAATGGGCCTCAACATCATTCAGCGCCCTCCAGAGAACGATACTGTCTTTTCGCCAACTATATTGATTGAGTAGTCAGTATGACCAAACGTTTCTCCGAGGCCACGTAAGAATGTTGTTAGCCCCTCTTGAGCTGGTGTTCTATTGCTGCTCCCCGCGTCATACAAATCAGGGTTCAACCTATAAACCCCATTAAAGCTATAAGTCCCATTGGGCCCCAGCTCAAGAGTCCCTTCAACCTCACCGCTGATTCTTCCTAGCATCCCAGCTGCTGGCAGATCAATTGGTGCTTTGTCGAAGACGTTATAGGAGAAAGGTTCTTTAATCCTGTAGGCGCCAGCTCCCTTGGCGGGATTACTAAGTATGTTGACAATAGGCTTGAAGTCCGTAGCTACCATTTGAAGATTGAGCGATTCGATTCGGACATTTCGCGTCACCCCTTTACCGAATAGCCAGTATCCAATAGCTTGCATCGGCATTAGGGGGTCACCGTAAAAATCAATCCCATTGCTACGCTCCAAAACCCCATTATCGACAGAGTTGAAGGTCGAGTAGCCCATCATAGCAATACTGCCATTCCCTGCCCCCGCAAAATAAGGACCGAGAGTACCTGGAAGACGCTTATAGAATTGCATTGTGCGTAACGCCGCAGTGCAGTGCATAGCCATTTGGCTTTTAACCGTTTCCAACGGCTGCATACTCAACCCGCGAAAACACTCACTCATTACGGAGAGTGAATTATTTGTGAACATGGCCCCGTAAACACGATCCCCGTTTTGGACCATCTGAGCAAATCTAACAAAGGACTCTTGGATCATGTTCATATCGGAGGGGACATCATTAGTCGGCCAGCGTTCAATAACGGGAGGGCCGACATATGGAGTTACTGGGTGCACATATTCTGGAGCGAGTACTACTGACGTTGACATAGCATATCCCTGCTTTGATGTGATTGATTATTATTCTCATAAAAAAATAATCAACGTCAAGCTCATTTTATGGCGCCAAAAGAAACTCAAACTATCCGTAATTCCCTTCCAAAACTCTCAGAAACCGAACGGCCCGGCCATTTCAGCGGGTCTACGGCGGCAAATTCAAGGCATAAAAAACCCGGCACGGTGGCCGGGTTTAGGGTTCGTGTGCGTTTTGCGTTACTTGTGCACTATGGGAAAAGTACGCAAAAACCCCCACCATGTCAATATCTTTATGCCGCCCTTTCGTCTTTCTCCGAGTGAATCACCTGCCATACCGGCTGCTGAGCCTGAATATCCACTTCCTTGATCACTTCTTTCAGTGATTCCCATAAGGCGAGCCAGTCACGATTCCAATGCTTAGGCTCGATGGTGACACCGAAGAACTCCTTCATTTCAGAGGCAACTCGGGCCGGCCCCCACTCCGCCGCACCATGAGCCTCACCCTTGTAGGACTGCAGGGCCAGGGTTACCAAGTATTGAGCCTTCACACGCTTGGCTGATGTCAGCTCGGGCAGCGCCGCCTTGGCGGTGACGAGTAGCACTGCGTTCAGCAGGTGCCGCATGTTCATTGCCGGGTGGTACAGGTAGTGCCCGAACTGCTGCACCTGGAACGGCAGTGTGTCGATGGCGCGCAGTACCTTGCCGATCGTGGCCAGGTGCGCAGCACGGGCTGTGGACCGGCCAATCGGCGTGCGGCGCGTCTCGCTGATGCTGATCCGCTGCCCCGGAACCGAGAAGCACGCAGCCTCCTCCCCTTTCTCACTGCCCAGCGCCGGAAACTGCGCCTCGCGCTTTCCAATACGGCCGCCAGTCTTCACCGGTGCCGACTCGGCCCGCTCAATTGCCACAGCGCTGATCGACGCGTTCGATTCGTGCTGTGCCTCTGTCCATACCTGCCTTGCGTTGATCAGCTTCATGCTGCGATCCCCTTCTTCAGTTCTTTGATCTTTTCGCGGTAGTCGACCTTGATGGCCTTGATCTCTTCGATGGTGTGCTTGCTTGCAGGATGCGGCCCTTCCAACCACTCCAATTTCTCGGCGCCGATTCGCTGCAGGAGCGAAAGCCGGTAGTTCACCAAGTTGCCGGACAGATGGGTATTGCAGGGAGCGCACTGTTTCCAGACGTTCAAAGGCTCGAAGCGGATTTCCGGGTTCGCGCCTACGGTGCGGTAGTGGCCTGCGTGGTACTGGCCGTCGTGGTGCCGCCCGCAGCTGATGCAGGGCAGATCGGCGTCGCGTAGGCGTACCCATTCATTGAACACGGCCTGGGCTTCTCGGAGGTGGTCCGCCCTACTCTTCAGCCTGTCCTTGCGGACCTTGATCTCCCGGCGCTCAACATCAGCCAGGGCTTTCCGGGCGCTTGCCTGCCCCTTCTCTGACTGGCCATGGGCGATGGCGCACTCTATCTCCCCGCACACGGCCTGGGAGGCGCTTACGGGCGTGAACATCACCCGACAGGCCGGGCAGCGTTTGCGACGTGTGCCGCCGGACGTGAGCGGGGTTTTGCGCTGCAGTGGCGTGCGCTTCATGCAAAGCTCCCAATCTGATCAGCAGCAGCCAGGGCGGCCTCTTCGGTTTCAAAGTGCGCGGACAGCACCAGGCGCCAGCAGGCGTTGAAGACGTCGCGGTAAAGCGGCTCAAACTGGGTATCGTCCATGTTGGCCCAGCTGATGGACTTTGCCTCTTTGCGGACACCGTCTGGAGTGCGCACCAGGTGGAAGTGGCCGGCCTCGATCGTCACCCACTCGCGGAAAGCTTCGCGGGACTTGTCGACTGAGGGAAAGCGTTCGGCGCGGGCCTGCTCAAGCCCGGCGATGTAGGCATCAACCGCATTCGATAGCTGCCCCGGCCTGCCGTTCTGCGCCTCGAAGAACTTGGCCAAGCCGCGGATGCCACGCATCTCCTGGCGCGGGATCAGGCCGCCGACTGGCTCCCAGTATTCCCAGGCCAGATCCAGCATCGCGAAGAACTTGCCGTGGAACCGGGCATTCCTCATCTTGGTGAACTTGCCGTGGATGACCTGGCCAGCCTTCCAGCACTGGATGGTTTCACGGTCTGCCTCAGTGGCCGGAACCAGGCCCTGGGCGGTGCGAATAAGGGCGAGCTCAGCCATGGTTGGCCTCCTTGCGTTGAGCGGCAGCGATGGCCTTTCGAGCCTTGCGCTTGCGCAGATAAGTGTCGACTCGCGCCGCCTTGACCTTCTTGAGGCGCAGGCGCTCATTCCGTGCCTTGGCCGCATCGACAATCTCTCGAACCTCGGCGAGCTTCTTGCGCAGGCTGGGTGATGCTTCAACTGGGGAACCAGTGAGCAGGCCGGCTATGGCCTGGCCGTCAGAGGTGATCGGCGCAATGCGCAGGTCGGCCAGGTACTGAGTGCCGGCCTGCTGGGTTATCAGTTGCATCCGCACCGCTGACTCGACAGCGGCAACCCTGCGACCAGGATCAAAGCCCAGGGAGACAGACCAGGACACCGGGGCTGCTTCAGAACGAGCGGTTTTCACCAGACGCTCGTAGGCACTCAAGAAGGCCATGCGAGCTCCCACCTTGTCGCCCAACCTGAGGATTGGTGCTGCTGCAGTCATGGCCTGCTGTATCTCCGAAGTCATCACCACGGTCTCAATCTCATCAGCGGCGGTCAGCGCGATTGACCAGGCCTCGTCCTTGCCGGGGCGACCATCAGCCGACTGGGCATGCTTCAGGATCGATGCAACCGTGAGGCGGCCGCCCTCGATACGGCAGCTGCGAAGCGCTGCGGTAAGCACAGGCTCGGTGTATTCGCGCAGATCCTCGACCATCAGCAGTGCTGCAGCCTGGGTGAGCTGCTGCCCCATCACCTCAGCAGTGGCAAACAGAGACAGGAGCAATCGTTCTTGCTGTGCGTCATTCAGCATGGGCTGCAGCCTTCTTGGCTCGGAGCGCTTCAAGGGCCTGTTCGGCAGCGCTGAAGTTGGTCTGGGTCTGCTCGATCTGCCGAGCCGTGGTCCCGTTCATCTGGCGATTGGTGGCCCATTGGGTGTGATACGCCTCGGCCTTGGCCAGCAGGTCGCCGATGCTGTGCATGTTCGAAACAACCCGGGCGTCGTTGATGGTCAGGAAATACGCGGCGACGTGGTGTGCGACGTCGATGCCAAGGCGGTCGATGACCTGGCCCAGCTGCCCGGCGACCTTGGCGTTCCACACTGGCCATGCACCGTGGCGTTTGCGATAGGCCATGGCGTAGTTGGCCCAGGCCTTGAAGGTCTTGCAGGACTGGTCCTTGGGGCCCGGCATATCGGCCGGGATTACACAGCGTGGCTGCTGGGCAGCGAATGGAACAACCTGACCCGTCGCGACCTTGGCGGAAGCCAGGGGCGCAACTGGTTCAATGACCGGTTCATTGACTGGTTCAGAGGAGTGACTGGTTCTGGGTGCAGCTCCTGCACTACCCCCTAGTGCAGGAGATTCACTAGGGGGTGAACCTGCTGCATTACCCTGGTGAATCTGCTGCACTACCCCTGGTGCAGGAGGTGCACCACCATCAAGGGTCAGGAAGTAGACGTTCGACGAGTTACCCTTCGGCCCACCCTTCCGAATTTCCTTACGAAGCATTCCTGCCTCGCACAAGGCGTTAATATGGTTCATGACAGAGCGCCTGCTGATCTCGCACTGGTCGGCGATATGCTGATAGGACGGCCAGCACTCCCCCATATCGCTGGCGTTGTCAGCCAGCTTGATCAGCACCAGCTTGCGCAATGGATTGCCGACGCGAATCTTCATCGCGGCGACCATAAGGCCCATGCTCACGCGACACCTCGCAGGGCCTTGTCGTGAGTAAACAGGCCGTCCCAGGTCTTTTTCATAGGCAGCTCGCCAGCCAGATACAGGTCGTACAGGCGCACCGCGCCCTTCTTGAGCAAGACTGGCGTGAAGGAAATGAAGGCTTCTTTGCCGTGGGGAGTGACTTCGTGCTGGTGCTCGGTCATGTACTTGTCGCGGGCGTAGGAAGCCACACGAAGGCGCAGGCCGGACTTGCTCTCGTTGTAGAGCCAGTTACGGCTCTCCAGGTACTTACCCACCTGCATGACGTTGACCCCATTGAGGCCCTTGCAGAACTGGGTGTGGGTCATACCTTCCTTGAACAGGTTCTCCAGGGAGTGGATCCTGGTAGCCTGGGCTTCGACCTGGATAGTCAACTGAAGCCGGGCCTGCTCAGCCTCAAAGGCCAGCTGGATCAGATCCATGCGAGAAAGCTCACGCGGCTGGGCAATGACTGCTTCAAGCTCACGCCAGCGGCGAACGACGGCCAGACGCATCTTGGCGCTGTAGCCGGTCAGTAGCGTGTCGGTCATCTCTCGGTTGAGGTTGAAGCACGGCAGGAAGCGCCCGGTGCTGTCCTTGTACTGGGCTGAAAAATCAGCCGAGTCGATTTCAAGCTCAGCGAGCATCGAGCGGATATCAGCCAGCACGTTCTTGTGCAGCTTCCCGGTCAGTTCGGCGATCTCGACAGACGACATAGTCCGCGCCACGTTTTGCGAATTCTGAAAACGTGGCGCGATGTTGGTAGGGGTATTGCTCGAATTGGGTTGGCTCTGCATAATCAGGTCTCTCTAGTTTTACGAATAAGCCGACCTCGACCGTCGGCTTTTTTTGTGCCTAGGTTTTCGGTGGTCTCTACTTACTAGTGCTCCGGCAAAGCCCCCGATTTGAATGTCGTGTTTTGTAAATGCTGTAAATCGCAATGGGGCCCCTCGCCCCCATCCCCCAAAACCCCGCGCATGCGCGGAAAAATCAGGCAATGGACTTCAACGGCCGGGTCGAAGCGATTAACTGCTCAGCCTTACGCCTCAACTCCCCTGCCCGCGCTTCAACCTGACGGCACTGCTTCGCAAACGCCGGCAGGAGCGGCAGGTCTTCCTCGCTCATCACCTGGTCGTCAAAAACCTCGCTGCCAGTGTCGATAACGTCACCGAGGGCGCGAACCAATGCACCAAAGCTCTTGTTCGCACATTGCTGGCTCTGCATCTGACGAGCACCTATCAAGCCGTGACGGCTGGCGAGCTCGTTGATGCAGTGGTCGCGGAATTCAGGCTCCAAGGCGTTCACCCACGACTCTTCAAGCCAGGAAGGCATGTCTTGATCGCCGGACAACCAGCGCTGAACACGCTTTAGCCAGCGCCCGGTTGCCTTCACGAACTCACTGACATCGTTGTGCTCAGTGAGCGCGGCGAAGTCAGGAACCTCTTTGGCGATCGCTTTCTCCGGACACGACAGATGCAGTTCGCGGCTCAGCGCTTGGGCGAAGTGGTCCTGGCTCATGCTGGTTCGGGCAATCTGATTTGCGGCGTGCGCGACCAGCACTTGGTCACGGGTTTGGGCGCTATGTCTTGGACTGGACGTTTCCATGGGGACTACTCTCTTCTAATCTGGAATTACTGAGGAGACGGACGGGGTAGTCGCTCAAGCGACCATCTCGCCCCAGGGAAACGAAGGGCAAAGCTGCCCCCTCTTAACTTCGCCACCTGTAAGCGCCTCGATTTGAAGCGCCCTTGCTGCCGGAACGGGCCGATCTCCCGAACACCACTGGCTTACAGTCGGGGTTCGAACATCAAGACGGCTGGCCAGCGCTGTTTGGCTGCCCAAAATCCCGGCTGCCTTCCGAACCGCTTCTGCTGGTGTCATGGGTTTTCTCCGGTTTGTCATGCGCCAAATATAAGGCAATAGCTAATCACTAACAAGCCATTGCCTACTCGGCAACGGACTAGGCTTAATTAGGCAATGCTTACAGGAATAGAATTAGGCGCAGCCATCGAGCGAGCTCGGGTCGCCAAAGGCGTTACAAAGAAAAAGCTCGCCGAAGATTTCGGCGTGGCGGGCCCCTCTGTCCAAGGCTGGGTAAAGACGGGGCGAATCGACAAATCTAAGCTCATGGAGCTGATTGAGTATTTCTCAGATGTCGTTTCCCCTGCGCACTGGGGGCTGAGCGAGCGTATGGGGGATATTCTGAGCGTCGCTGAAGCTCCAGCCGCCTATGACTCTTCACCAAAGGCTAGCGTCAAGCTTTCCAACATCGAGACCTGGGATGACGCAACTCCGCTCCCTGAAGACGAGGTCTACGTCCCATTCCTGCGCGAAGTAGAGCTTGCAGCTGGCTCTGGCCGGTTTGTGATCGAGGAAAGCGACACCGCCAAGCTGCGCTTCTTCAAGAGCGATCTGCGCCGCAACAACGTGCAGTTCAGTAATGCCAAGTGCGTGATCGCCCGCGGCAATAGCATGTTCCCAGTGCTGCGCGATGGCGCCACGGTCGGCGTGAACACTGGAAAGAACTCGCTTGGCGATATCGTCGATGGCGACCTCTACGCGATCAACCACAATGGCCAGCTACGCGTGAAGCAGGTTTACCGCCTGCCCACCGGCCTGCGTCTGCGCAGCTTCAACCGCGACGAACACCCAGATGAGGACTACACGTTCCAGGAGATCAAAGAGCAGCAGATCTCAATCCTGGGCCATGTGTTCTGGTGGGGGATGTTCGCTCGGTAACAGCGTGATTTTTCAGGGAGGAGATGATGGAGTCCGGCGAACGGAAATGCCCGCATTGCGCGGAGCAGATCAAGCAAGATGCCGTGAAGTGCAAACATTGCGGGTCGGATGTTACCAATCCGCCAAAGTCAAAAGACCAGAAAGCGAGATCGACGCAAAAAATTGCGCTGTTCTGGCTTGTGATTGTAATTGGCGCCTATACGGTTATCTCCAAGAATATCGGATCGAGCTCGGCCGAGCCCACTGAAGAAGAGTACTCCCGCCAGGCGATTGATCTGTGCTGGAAGAATGTGGACGACAAGCTTGCCGATCTCGATGCCAGAAGAGCAATGAGAGACGCTTGCATGCGAATGACAAAGGCACACGGCCAGAAATACGGCAGTGCTGCTGGCATGCGAACAGAGTGACATCTCCAATGGCCGCCAGGAGCTGCCTATGCCCCTCACCAAACCGAACCAGCAGCTGCGGCGCGACCTGAAAGAGGCTGCAGCCCTGCTCAAATGGTCAGGCGTCGACATCATGCAGGTGGCTACCCGTCTTTCTGAAGCTGGCCTTGAGGATGATGCGCAGAACCTGATGAAGATCGCGGTGAGCTTTCAGGAAGCTGAGGACAAGCTGGCAGGTTATGCGGAAGAAGTGAGGGTGAGGCAGATAAAACGAGACGCGAGCGATCACGGATGACTCAATGGCGCAATCAGAGCTTCTGGAGCAAGGTTGGGGTCATTGCTTGCCTGGCTTTTCTTATCATGATCCCCGGCTACTCCGACGCTGCCGGGCTGGGCGGAGGCTCATCCGGTCGCAAGCGCGTGTTCAGCCCAGGATTCGTTGCGCTTTGCGTTTTCGTGGTCGTGGCTGAGCTGATTGCGCTGAACCATTTTTATGGTGCGCGCGAGTGAGGTGAAAGCGGAATAGTTAAAAGCAAGCCCGTATACCCACCAATCATTGACTGATCCAGCAGTTCCACCAGGTCCGCCATGAGCGGGCTTTTTCATGCCTAATCGAAAATAATTAGGCATTACCTATTTACATAAAATTAGCCTATGCCTAATATTAATCCCAAGCCAACGCAACACCGGCCCAGCAGCGAAAGCCGCACCGCTCTTTAACAACCTGCGCAACACAGAAACACCAACAGACCGCATTGCCTCTACCGGCGACCGGCGATCAGACGGGTCAGATAGCCCGCCAACGACAGGAACAACCTGTGCGGCTGATCGAGAGCGAAACGCTCGAACCGTGCGAACGACCTGGCATGCAATGCGCCCCGCGAATCCCAGCGGCAGAAGGGAGATTCAACTGAACAGAATTAGCGCCCCGAGCTTCGGCATTGAGGGGCGCCGGACCTCATGCACCCTGCCCCACTCAGCCGGGCATTCAGAGCTGTAGCGTGCATGTTGTAAGGACCTGTGAACCGCGGCGAACAGATGCTGTTTGACGCTGCGCGGAGGAAGCTCGAAGCCCCCACCGACGAAGATCGGACAGCCCTGCAATCAGCAGCGGGTAACTGGCCAACATCGCTGACGCAACAACCCCGGTCTGACGCCAGTAGCGGGACCGGGGCACTTTGGAAAGCATCACTAAGCAGTCTTCTCGCGAGGACTGCTTGGGATGACAACCACTTGGAAATAAATTGCATGGCCAAGTCTTTCAAGCAAATGATCAAAGACGGGGATCTGAAGCGGGCTGACGCGATGAAGGCCCGCCTGGAAGATCTACACGAAGAACCCGGCTTCAACCTTCGGGCCGAAGGTGAAGAGCTGGAAGAAAGCATCAACGCACTCGCTGAGTTCATCTTCGCCGGCGGCCAGATCCCCGCGCTTGAAGTGCGACCTCGCGCCGAAGGTGGGATGTGGGTTGTCGATGGCCACCGCCGTCGCCGCGCCTACTTGAAGCTGGATCAGGCAGGTCGCCTTCCAAGAGTGCCGAGCAAGGACGACCCAGAGCGCCTGGAGGCGTGGATCTCGATTGTTCCTTTCGAGGGCAACGACGCCGAACGGGTAGCAAGGGTCATCACCAGCCAGGAAGGAAAGAAGCTCTCTCCTCTTGAGCTGGCAGATGGCTACAAGCGGCTCACCGCATTTGGCTGGACGCCTGATCAGATCGCCAAGAAGGTCGGCAAAACACGTCAGCACGTTGAGCAAGTGATGACACTCGGCAATGCCAACACAGACGTTCAACAGCTTGTTGCATCGGGCCAAGTGTCCGCTACAACTGCGGTGCAGGTGGTGCGGCAGCATGGCGAGGAAGCAGGCAAAGTGCTTGGTGGCGAGCTGCAAAAGGCCAAGGCGACCGGCAAGTCCAAGGTGACCGCAGGATCGATGCGCGGCCCTACAACTTCCCGTCAACGGCTCGAAGCGATACGTGTAGCAGCACAGGAAATCTTCAAAGCAATGCCTGATGGCTACCTGAATAGTTCAGGGCCAGAGGTCAGCCTCCCCACAGCACTGCTCCTCAAGCTCCAGCGGGCGGTTAGCGAAGCAACCTAGCAATTCAATTGCATCCCCGCGCCGGTTCTTCTGAACAACCAGCGCCACGTCAGCGTGACGTCAACTGCCCGATCCCTGGTGCTCACGGGCACCAGGGCGCATGGGAAATCTCCTTGTGAGCCATAAAGTGATCAATCGTCCCTGTCATCACGATCGCGATTGTGGTCACGCCATCGATCACCATCTCGGCGGTCATGCCTGTGGTAATAACCCTGATCGTTGTCATTGCCCTGGTCATATCTCCGATCGTGATCATAGCCCCTGTAACGATCACGACCGTATCCTCCTCCATCGTCCCAGACAGGCACGCAACCTCCCAACAAGAGGGAGCCTGATAGAGCCAAAAGAACGATTGCTGCGCGCTTCATTTTGAATGTCCTGAAAGCCAGTAAGGGCAGGATATTTGACTGCAAATAAGTTCAGAAATTCATTGGCGAAAAGCAAATCTCGCCACCTCCGACACCACCCGCATGCACTCCCCTCCGCGCCCATCGGCAACCAGCGGAGCGGATGAGTGCAGCCGAGTTTTGTTGGGTCAACCAAACACTGGAGGTCGCCATGCATCACTGTACCGATACCCAAGCAGTCTGCCGTGGCTGCGGGCTGAAGCTTCGCGGCTCGCCATCATGGAAAGGCGGCCTCGCTTATCATCCTGAGCCTAAAGGCGAGATCCACCAATGCCACTACGGCGGCTGGGTCTGCTCGCGACGCTGTGATATCCGCGCCTGCGTCGAGCTGGAAGGAACGATGCCAGGCTGCGGTGGCGTGAACGGCTATGAGCGGCTGTCCACCTACGCAAAAGAGAGCATTGATCGCCACTGGCCGGAGGCAGCATGAACACTGCAATGCAGATATGCCAGACCCGGTATGACGCCAGGCTGCCTCCAGAGTCGGTTGATACCGAGGAGGCTGAGCGGATCTGGGTCGACAACGCGGCCTGTGACCTGCTGGACGGGCAAGACGTAATGTTCCAGCGCCGCATGCGCAGTACTCAGGGCGTAACGCATGACCAATTCGCGCAGGCTGTCGATGAATACGTGATGAATCATCTCTGCGAGCCCGGAATGGGCGCCACAGTGATCGGTCGTTTGATCTTGGCTGCGCACCGTAGAGACGTGTCAGAAGCCCGCAGCGCCGCATTTGAGGCGCTGGATAGCCAAGACCCTGACGAAACCCTGCGCGATATTGCACGCACCCTCCTTCGCCCTCTTGCTGCTGATGGCCTGATTGCCCAGGCCGAGGACAATGAGCTGTGAGCCCTCACATTCTCATCGACCAAGCCCTCGAAGGCGTTGCCGATCCCAACAGCCAGCCCGACATCGATGTCCTGGTGCAAGGCCTGATCACCCGCCTGTTCACTGACGGTGCAATCACCACCGACGAATTCACCCACTACTGCAAGCGCCTGATGGAAGCCTGTCACCGGCGCAAGGAGGCAGAATGACCACTTCCCCAGTCAAGTCGCTCATCGAGGAGCAACTGGAAGACATCACCGCTCACAACCTGCGTGATGCCTACAGCCTGGCCGAGCGCCGGGGCTTTTTCGGACCGCCGGTTGAGCAGTATGCGGAGCCAGGTTACCGCGGTCGGGTGCTGCAGGTTCTTCGCTATCGCGTGGCCCAACTGGAGCGGCGGTAATGAGCGGCGCCGGCGCACACAAGCGTGGTCAGCAGCTGGCGATCCGCTGCGCGAAACTCCGACGCGAAGGCCTGTCACTTTCAGAAGTGGCCCAGGCCGCTGGTATCAAGAAGGAGCAGGCCAACGCCAAGATCACCCTGGGCGAGCGCCTGTTATCGCTGGAGGAATCGCCATGATCCCCGTTATCGCAATCGTCTGGTTCGCCTGCGTCTATCTGAGATAGATGCCGCAGCATCCTCTCGCCGAATTTTACAGCGCCTCCTCTGACGGCGCGGAGAACAATCATGTCCAACACCCGGATCTGGGACCAGGTCAACGTTACCGACCCCGGCGCAACAAAAAACTTCACAGGCATGGGCGGCTTCAAAGGCACCGCCATCAAGCCCACATATCTGATGCACAAGGCAACCGAAGTATTCGGCCCTTGTGGCGAGGGGTGGGGCTGGTCAGTGCTTGAAGATCGTTTCGACGAAGGCGGCCCACTCCAAGCCCCCACCAAGGAATGGCCGGACGCGCCGCGCATCAATGCCAAGTTGCACACGCTGAAAATTGAGCTGTGGTATCTGGGCAAGGATGGGCAGAAATGCACGATCCAGCACTACGGCCACACGCCGTTTGTGTACTTCCAGAGCGGAAAGATCATGACCGACTGGGAGGCGGCTAAGAAGTCGCTCACTGACGCTGTAGGCAAGTGCCTGCAACCCCTCGGTTTCTCTGCCGATATTCACATGGGCTTGTTTGACGACGCCGCGTATGTCGATGCGGTTCGAGATGAGGTCGCTCTCGAAAAAGCTGAAAACAGGGTTGAAGAGGAAGAGCGTCAGAAGCAGGAGCGACTCGACTACATCAAATCGGCGATTGACAACCTGAAAGCCGCGCAGACCCCTCACGAACGCAAGAAAATCCACGACATCGCAGTCCGCCAGTTGACTCTGCGCAAGGACGAAAAAGGCGCGGCACGAATCTCACTTGAATGGAAAAAGCTTTCTGATCCGAAGCAGGAGACAGCGGCATGACTCAGCTCTACGCTTTGACCAGTCAGATGACCGAGCTCGCCGCTCTTGCGGATACCGACGATGAAGGATTGCGTCAGGCCATCCAGGACACCATGGACAGCATTCAGGGCGAGTTCGAGGTGAAGGCTGAGAGCGTCGTCATGCTGTGCCGCAACATCCAGGGCGACATCGATGCCATCGACAAGGAAGTCGACCGCCTTAACGAGCTGAAACGCATCAGGAAGAACACCGTCGGCAAGCTCGACGAATACCTGCGCCGCAACATGGAGGCCGCCGACATCAAGTCGATTAAGCGGCCGCTGTTCACCATCACCCTGGCCCTGGCGCCAGAGAAGGTGATCGTCGACAAGGAAAACGACATCCCGTACGACTTCCTCGACACGAAGACCGTGTTCTCGCCAGACAAGCGCGCCATCGCCGCCAAGCTTAAGGAAATCCGCGAGCATAACGCCGCGGTACGCAAGCGCCTGGATGCCGGCGAGGACGCGGAAGCCGAGCTACTCGAGGAACCATCCTGGGCACACCTAGAGCGCGGCGAAAGCTCGATTCGCATCAAGTGAGGTAAGCATGAGCAACTACATCCTGGTCCGCTCCGAGCGCCAGGCCGAACTGGAGGCAGCTAAGGCTGCCTTCTTCATATCTGGCAACAAGGTCCAGGTGCTGGAGTCCTTAACGTGGCGCGGATATTTCGGAATGAAAGCTTGGCCGAGCTGAAGCGGAACCCAGGCGATGAGGTAACTGCCCCGGCCTGGAGAGCGCGTGAGGGAAAGTCAAAAAAATCCATGTTCCTATTTCTTCGGCTCCGGTTTGGACGGAGGCGACTTTGGGGGGGTTGCCGGCAGCATGTTTCGAACAGGTTCGTTGTTAACGCTTTCTTGCGCCACAACGACCTTACCTGAGGCAAACGCTTTCTTTAGCTCTTCTTCAGTCATGTTCTCGTCCAAAAAATGATCAGCTGCTTTATCCGCGAGCCGGTGGCTTTGGCGGAGTAGATGGGGGAGTTTTCGGCAAGATATTCCTTGGCATCACCGGATTAACGTTTAACCCCTCGTTGATACTCTTGCGAATTTGCTCTTCAACAACTTTCTGTTTGTCGCTAGTCATCTTCCTCATCCTTCACTGGCTCAAGAAACTCAGTCCACTGGACATCAACTCCAGACACAAGCATAAAGGACACGCCTTCCGCCGGTACAAATTGGTCGTTTTCGATCCAAGTAGGAAACTGCATCAAGTAGTGGCCTTTCTCAGGATCAGTAGGCCATGATCGCGGGTATCCCGCAAGCCGACGACCGTCAAGTAGCTGCAGCACAATGGATCGATCCTTCAACGTTCTGTGCGCAAAACGCCAGTCAGAGCCATCAGCGGACCTGTGTGTGAGCCCCATCTTTCGAGCAACCCGGTACAAAATATCATTGTTACCCAAATACGCTAAAAGCAATCCAAATGCCACAGCGAGGCACGCACTGCATATCGCAGAGGATTTTTCTGTCCAAACTCCCAGGGAATAAAACTCCCCCACCATGAGTGCAAATGCTTGTATGTAACTAGCCAAGAACTGAATGATCGCAGTTCCGATCAACGCTTGAATGACTCGCTCAAATTGCCCCGGCTTCTGAGAGTCAGACAGCCAATAGAATATGAATGTTGCCAAGAATCCAGGTAGAACTACCTGAAGAAACGGCACGGCCTTGCCAAAAAAATCTTCCATTTTAAATAGTCATTTCCACCGTTTAATCCTCACTACTGCTCCACCCTTGGTTAAGCGCAGTCCAAGAAACGCAATATCTGTCATTTCACATAATCACGCTAGCCCGCGAGGCCCTCCTATGACCGCACATCAGAAGAAACACCCCTTCGATTTCAAAGCCTAATACGCACTTGGCTGCAACCCTCAGGACAATGAGATCGTAGTCGACTTCTTTTGCAGTGGCGGCGCAGGATGCCGCCTAGGGAGCTACCGGCGAGAAGTTCGGATACGGCGCTACTGGACACCAGGAGCGGCTGAAGGCTGAACGAGCCAGGCTTGCGCCAGAGGTGCGCAAGCACGCTGAGAATGGGCTTGATCCAGCCCAGATAGGCGCCGCAATGTCCATGCGCGTGCAGCGCGTCTTGATGATCGCTACAGAGAACAACATCGTTATCAGGGGAAGGCCGTGAAGGCAGAGAAGACTGGTGCGGCGAAGCATTCAGCTGACTACCGCGACCGCAAGAAGGCCGAGGCTGATCGCCTGGGCATCGAGAAGATGCACTTCGATATGCCAGCGGGGATTCGCAAGCAGCTTGCTGCTGAGCTGAAGGCTCACGGTTACAGCCAGGCACAAGAACCCTGGCAGGACTTGGCTCTGTCGTGGATTGCCCAGGAACCAGATGAGCGAGCGCGTCGACTTCAAAGACCTGACGCGCCAGCTTTTCGCATATCACCAAGACTTGCGCGTCAGTTCAACGAAGCAAGCGAGGCTGAATTGAAGCGATACCCAGAGTGCGAGGTCATACTCCCGAATTGCTAACGCCAAGTACTCGCCGAACAATTGCGGAGAGAACCTTGTATTCGCGCATGTCGTCGGTGTTTGGCAGGGCAGCTTCACCATCGGCAGTGTAGATGGTGCCATTGTGTGCTACGTGGAACGTTCCTACGAGAACCTCTTTCTCCGGAGCAAATTCCTTAACAGCTACCCGAGCTTCGAGCAGCGCCTCGCCTCCCCGATACAACATCGTCGAGTAGATGCGGAATGGCTTCCCGGATACATTTCCGGACACGAGCGCGCCATCTTCTTCGCGCTCGAAGGTTACTTGGCCGTTAAAGTGCCTATGGCCTAAGTCATTCCAGAACTCGATGAGCTCGACATATCGATCCGTGGCGCGCCTGTAGCCATAAGCGGCACGAGAAACCAGAGTCTGCAGCTCGTTAACGTCCTCATCAAAATCCGATTTTTTCACCGAAATACTCCATCTAAACCGGGCGGATTGCCCTGCACTGGTCTACCTCAAAAAACACCAAATTGCCACCATGCCGCCGCCAGCACGGAGGGCGGCGCATGCATGGAGATAAGCCATGAGCAACTACAACTGCGACTACGTTCGCCGCCATTACGACGTGCCGGCCGAGATCGGGCGCCGAGTGATCGCCAACGGCGAGCCCGGCGTGATCATGGCCGACCGCGGCCACTACATAGGCGTCATCCTCGACGGCGACCTGAAGAAGCGCATAAGGAACTACCATCCGACCTGGGAAATGCAGTACGGCGAGATGGCCGAGGCGCTCCCCCTCAAAGAGTGGCTGGTCCTACCCTTCAATCATGATTGGGACGACCTCAACTGGAGCCGAGAGGCCCGAGAAGATTTGGTAAGGGTCTGAGCGGCTACTAGAGGTCAGGCCAAGTACAAAGCCTATAAGCGACTTCAAGACTACTGCCACAGCATCAAGGCGATGCTCCACTTCAAAGTCCGGCGCGCCTGACCCGCCCTCAGCTGTTGCGCGGAGCCTGGCTTAAAGATCGGCAGCCCTGATTACGTCGGTCCCGCCACTATATTCATCTGTAAATGAAGATGCTCCCGCCAGAGCTTTTTCGGCGGCATCGCTCAGTCCGCACAAAGATTTGTAGTTTCCATCTGACAGCCCCCCATCACTGGATATATTCTCTAAAACTTTGAGCATTCGATTCGCGGACAAGGCAATGTTTTGGACATCCCTGGCGACCAACGCTCCAGGAAGTTCATAAATAGGCAGCCTAGAAATCCATAACACTGCAGCCTCAAGAGCGTCCCTATGGCGGGACGCACTCTCTTCCAAAAGGATGTCTGGCATTTTCCTGGCGGTCTCAATCACACGCTTCGCGACAATCTCAGCCACTTCAACTGTGGCTCTGAGCGACGCAATTCGTTGAAGTCTGGATTCTTCCGCCTGCTGGTTAACCTGAGCTCGAAACAGCTTTTGAGATTGATGCCCTTGCCACCAAGCAACGCCTATGGCGACAAACAACGCAAAAATCGATCCAACCGATTGAACCCATGACGCTAATCCTGGATGACTCTCCATCCAGCACGAAAGCAGCTCACAACTCATTAAGCCTCCTGGCTCCGGCTCCATGCCGGGCCGAGCACCAATACCCCAATCCAATCAATCACGCCACTCTGGCAAGGCCAGAGGCTGCACCGAGATACCCCATGAGCACCTTTGCAGTGTTTAGAATGACCTTCGATATAGCCAAGACTGGGGCACGCAAGAAAACTGCCGGTGCCCTGAAGAACGCCAAAGTCCCTGGCGACGTCGAGCCGCTCCCCAAAGCTGATTGATCGCCAAGCACACCGAGAAGATCATGGAGGGTACGGTTCGCCAGCTCTCGCGGATTTTCTACGCGCCGCAGTATGCCGAGCAGTTCATTGAACTACCCCACAAGCCTGGGAAATGTCGTGATATGCAGATCAAGACGAAAGCTGTGCTGGTTGACGCCAAGAGCAAGCCGATCAGCTGGCTGGAAACCACTTTGGCTACTTGGCAAAACCGAAATGAAGGGGCAGGATAATGGCTAGTTGCCATGAACCAGGGAAGAAGACATGCAATATGCTCTGTGCAGAAATGACGGCAGAACTTGGGAAGCTTTTGCATTTTCAAAGCTAGGGGATTCGGAGTTAAGCAGTAAACGAAACGATCTTATCTGTACAATGTGCGGAGCGCTGGCATGGTTCCGAAAGGAAAGCACCCACGGCCACCCCGCCCACTTTTGCGCCCATCACAGCAGCGAATGCGATTTAAAAGCAGAATATGTGGTGGTCGATCAGGACAAGGGAGATGGTTCTGAAGCTGTAGATATGCTTAAAAGCAGTGGCGATATAATAGTGCGCCTCGACAAAGAGAAGGGTGGTGATATCGATGTAGCGCCGCCATCAGAGCTTCCAAACGGTCCGGCCTCACAAGATGGAAGATCCTACGTAGTAAAAGGTGGAAATAGATTTTCAAGTCAAGAGTTTACTTTACGTCGAATCTTGCATCGGCTGGTACAAAGCCCTGACTTTCGGAACTCCTCCGCAAAATTAACTTTTTTCAAAAAAGGTGATGAGCCTTATATCTCGGGTTGCGTGAGAGATATTACCCGTGCTTTCAGCGAAATCTCAAAGGAAGAGGAAAGTGAAGCCCCCATGTTCTACTGGGGCCCAATCACCAGTGTAAAAAAAACGCCAGATGGAAAAATCTGGTTAAATTCCGCCCCAGAATATCAATCAGTCAGCGTTGCAATATTCCCAGATATTGCTGATGAGTTTATAAAAAACTTTAATATTGATGAGTTAGATGACCTAGCTGGCGCACACATCCTCGTATCTGGAAAATGTTATTTCACCGGAAAACAACAATCAAAACCTATAATATGGTGTGGGGCAGTAAATCAAATTGTAATTCGACGCTACCGAGCCGCCACCTTACAAACAGCCGGCTAACACAAAACGCAAGCCGGGCAACCATCGGGCGCCCGGCACACTTC
Source organism: Pseudomonas sp. Os17 (assembly GCF_001547895.1). Taxonomy (NCBI): domain Bacteria; kingdom Pseudomonadati; phylum Pseudomonadota; class Gammaproteobacteria; order Pseudomonadales; family Pseudomonadaceae; genus Pseudomonas; species Pseudomonas sp. Os17. Next base: position 3,923,362 of record NZ_AP014627.1, read on the forward strand.
GTCGATACGTGTGCAGCGCGTCTTGATGATCGCTGCAGAGAACAACATCCAGATTGAGGGTGTACCGGAGCGGCTAAGCATTCCGCTGACTACCGCGACAGGAAGAAAGCCGAGGCCGATCGCCTGGGCATCGAGAAGATGCACTTCGATATGCCAGCAGGGATTCGCAAGCAACTTGCAGCTGAGGTGAAAGCTCACGGCTACAGCCAGGTGCAAGAGCTGTGGCAGGACCTGGCTCTATCATGGATTGCGCAGGACGCAGAGGAGCGAGCGCGTCGACTTCGAAAACCTGACGCGCCAGCTTTTTCAGATATCGCCAGAGCTTGCGCGTCAGTTCAAAGCGACCAGCATGGCCGAGCCGAAACGCGATCCTGACAACAAGTGATCACTCCCTCATAACCTTGTGTGTCATGTGAGCACAGTAGCTGCACATGCCGCCGTTTTGTTTGGCCTCATATTTTTCAGACCACGGTATTTCGCACCCTCGAATACATCGGCCTGGGTCATGCTTTTCAAGCACGTAGCGATCAAACACTTTCTGTTGCTCAGGCGTTAGGGGTTTATCGTCGAGAAAGAGTCTTGCGACCCCCTCCTCGGCTCCCTGCAAATAGCCTGCCTCCAGCAACTCGCCAACGTAAGCGCTCAGGCCATCGTCTTCTTCAAACGACATACGCACCTCCCCGCCGGCCTCATGCCGGTAATTCGTAATACCCCATCCCAACCCAAATTGCCACCATGCCGCCACCAGCACGGAGGGCGGCGCATGCATGGAGAAAGGCATGAACGACGAACAACGCCATCAGGAATGGATCGCTAAGCGCAAAGCTGAAGAAGCCAAGCGCCGTGAGCGTGCCGCGGAGTGCCTGAAGGATCACCAGTACACAGTCCTGGCCGATACCGATCAACTGAAGGCCTGGCGCTGCAAAGCCCCTGGAACCAACTGCTACGCCTTCGACATCCTCATCACGCGCTTCGGTATCGCTACTGTCGGCGACATCGACGGCTTGACCTTCAGTGTTGGCCTGTCCTACGGCATCGAGTTTTTGGCCGGTGACGACATCGGCTACTACATCCACTCGAAGCTGGAGCGGAACTGTCGGGAGCGCGAATTCGACGAGGGTGCCTTCCGCTCCGCCCTGGTGACTGGCGCGTGCAACAGGATATGTGAACACGTCGACCAGGATGAGCGCGGCGAGCTGCCCGAGTGGGTACGCAACGATGGCGGCCGTTACGAAGCCGCCCGCTGGAGCGAGCTACGGGAGCTGGTCGAAGAGAAGCTGAAACCGCTTGAGTTTGGCGAGGACGGGTATGACTTCTGGGATGAACTGAATGATCGTCTGTACGAGGCCGATCACGTCGAATCCATCGAACAGGCGGGCCTGCTCATGAACGAGCACTACGAAGAGTTGGGCCTGGGCTGCGACTACTGGGAAATCAGCATCGATAAACCGCGCGACAGCCTGATCAACCGGTTGCATCTAATCAACCATGCCGCCAAGGCGATTGTCGCTCAGCAGTCCCAAGCGAAAGCCACCTGACCCTTCCGCGTTGCCCGCCAGCGTATTTCCGTAATCCGAAGATCATAACTTGGCACTATTCTGCCTCCGAGACCTTACGCCGCGCGGCAAATTTCGCCCTCCAGTGTTCATAGAATGACTCTACGCAGCGACGTCGACCTAGGTCAATGAGTGCTGCCTCCAACGCCTCAGCCTTAGGTAATGCTTTTGCCACGTACAGATGAGCATCGTGCGAAGAGCCTTCCTCTAGCAACCAGAAGAGCTCCTTCTGAAGTTCAAACCAACAGTCCTGGATCTCCAGAGTGTCGCCCTCTTTGAACAGAATTTGCAGGAATACCATGTCGCGCTCTAGCTCATAGCGTGCAACCGGCCAGTTTTCGGATAGCACCTTCTTTTCATACGCAGTCAAACCATGAATTTCATATTCGTTGGCCTGGCTTTGTAAAAATCGGACAAGTAGGTTTGCCCGGACGAGAGCTTGACCCGTTTTGTCATAGCGCTCAGCCCAAAGCTTTTCATGCTTTGTCTTGAGCACAGCTGAATAAGCTGCAACGGCCGCAGCAATAAGGGTCAGCATCGTTGTAAGCATCAGAACTCCCTGGATAGGCTCAGTCTCGAGCCGCTCACATTTACCTCACTTCAACGAATCACGCCAGCCAGGCCAAGGCCATCGGCTGCCCGGAGGAGCCTCATGAGCACATTCGCAGTCTTCGGCATGACAGCCGGTGTAGCGCTGGCTGAGGCCAGGAAGATCACCAAGACCACCAGGCCAAGCGGAAAGCCTGGCGCCCCCCCTGGAACGGACACTCGCTGAGTGGAACGAGGCCGTGGAAAAGCAGGCAGCGGCCATATTCGACGGCGAGAAGGTAAAGCAGCTCAGCCAGCTGTTCGATGCGCCTCAGTACGCGCAGCAGTTCATAGAGCTAGCCAGGAAAGCCGGCCCATGCCGAGATCTGCGGATCAGGGCAAAGGCCGTGCTGACAGATGCCGAGGGTGAGCCAGTGATCAACCCCAAGACCAAGGCGCCGATGATTGGCTGGGCCGACTGGCATCCATCAACCACGAAAGTCGCATAACTCATCACCAAGGCAAGCCTGCCAGTAGCGACCACAGCCAGACTAGAAGCTCAAACAGAGCCTCTGCCAGTACTTGAATCAGGATCTCTTCAATCAGTCGTTTCATGCAGACAGCTCCTCTTTAGATGAGGAAATTGTGCTGATCGAGGCCTGATGATTCCTCTTGGGGTTTTTCCAAGCAGCATCCCGCAACTTCACCGCGCGTCACGACAAATCACGAATCAATTACCGCCCGTCAGATAGACGACTCGGAGGCCTCCCCATGCCCACAGAAACCCAACACCTGGAGCAGCGAGTAGCTGCCCTTCAGTCAGATCTCAACGCCAGGGACCAAGCCCTGGGCGACGCAGAAACAGAGAACAACGAGCGCGAGCTGTCGAGGCGTGACTGGTTCGAGGAGGCGCAGAGGCTGCAAGCTGAGCTGCATGAATTATCCGGAAAATGGGAGCGCTTCGAAGAGTTCGAACATGGATTGCAAGCCAAGCTGGCCGAGCGGGATGCGCTGCTGCAGCAGGGTCTGGCAATGATCAATCGCGGCATCGTCAGCTTTGACGACCAGGTCGAGTACAGGCAGAAGCTCACCGCCCTATCCGCCAGCGCAGTGCCGGGCGCCAAGCCCCAGGCCGAGCCTGTGTACATGGTCCGAACGCATGGCTCGTGCTGCTGGGAAGAAGTCGGCAGTGGGTCACTGGAGGATTTCCAGTCCATGCCGGAGGAGTACGAGTTGCGCGCTCTCTACACCCGCCCAGCCGAGCAGCCCGAACCTATCAGCTCAACGAGTGACAAGTACAAGGCCGAGCTGTACGACGAGGTTTGGCAGCTGGCCCGCGACATGGGCTTTGGCAACGTCACCGATGCGCTGATGAAGCTGAACAAGCAGACCGCGCCGGTTGCGGTGGTGCTGCCTGAGCGCATTGACGAGTCGATATGTCGAGGGCACTCCCTTACCCTGGCTATCAAGTGGAACCGCTGCCTCGACGAAGTAGCACGTCTCAACCCTCCCCAGCAGTAACCCTACGGCAACTGGCTGTTGATCCAACGCTCAGCTGCAGCAATAGCTTCCTCCAGAGCAGCTTGGTAGCTCTCCCATGGGCCCTGAAGCTCTGCTGCAACATCCCCAAGGCCCGCAACGTCGCCCACTTGGATGACTCGCGCAGCTGCAGGAGCTTCGTCGTTCGGCCGCTCCCATTCAAACTTGATGAAAACCGTATATCCACGGTGCTCGTATGCAATCGTAGAATCCATGCTGTGCGGCACATCAGGTCCTTTACTGGAACAAAGTTGAACGGCTTTTTACACCTGTCAGCTTAGCCCGCTCAATCAAGGCAAGTTGCCACCACCCCCCCACCCCCACATTCAAGTCAGCCGCTATAGCGGCCAAGGACGAAGTCATGCCTGAAATTAAAGAACGGCCGATCCTGTTCTCGGCGCCGATGGTGCGCGCCATCCTGGAAGGCCGGAAGACGGTCACGCGGCGGCCCATGAAGGTCCAGCCAGTGCTGAAAGGTAAACTTTGGGAAGTCTATGGCGCGGGATGGGGCGACGGCATAACCAGCGTCCCAGCAGTGCCAGGACATAGCCTTTCCTCAAACTGCCCCTACGGAAAGCCCGGTGACCGGCTGTGGGTGCGCGAGAGCCTCGGCTATGACTGCGAATACGGTCACTACTTCGCCGCCGGCGGAAAGCATGGCGAAACAGTTTATCTGTGCTCGCTGTTCGATGATGAGGATGCCCAGACAGGCCCAAGCTATGACGGCCTGCTGCCCGAGCGATCCGTGCCAAGCATCCATCTGCACCGGCGTTACAGCCGCATCCTGCTGGAGATCACCGCCGTGCGCGTCGAGCGGCTTCAGGAGATCACGCCAAGCCAGTGCATAGCCGAAGGCGCATGGCGAATAGAGGACAAGGCGCTCTGGCGCGGCCATGAGGCTGTGGCCGCGTTCAAAGACCTCTGGCAATCCACCGGCGGCAACTGGGACGCCAACCCCTGGGTCTGGGTCGTCGAGTTTCGGAGGGTGCAGCCATGATCCTGCTCGCTCTCCCCGCGGTGCTTTTCATCACCTGGAACATCTACACGGGGCCAAGGCCATGAACAGGTTCTTTCGCAGAAAGGCCGAGTCGTGGCTGATCAGGTTGGCGGCCTGGATCTTGGCAGGCCGGAACGTCGCCCGCTGCAAGGTCGTATCCCGCCGCGACAATAACGACATGTGGGCAATGGCTGAGAGCCTGGAGGGGATCGCTGACCGCATCAGCAGCGGCTACAAGGAGCCAAGGCCATGAAAGCTCGCGTCGAGAAGAAGCTAAGCAAGCGCCTGGTAGGTCTTTACCCAGGGCTTTACGGGAAGGCATGGCGTGATGATGAGCCGTCAGAACTGGCATATGAACAACGTTCGAGTGTACGGCACGTCCTGAGCGTCGGCGGCGGGTTGGACTACTGGGGCGAAGGCCAGGACGCTTACACCTGCTGGGCCGACTGGGCAATGAACTGGCCGTGGCACGGTCCGTTCGAAGCATATCCCGAGGGGCACCAGCGCCAGTTCTTCCCGAACACTGAAGGGTTCAAACCGACTACGCGGAACCTTCTGGCGCTGGCCGCTGAATGCGAGCGCCTAAGTCGGAAAGCCAAGCAGGAGTCCGCCCGGCCCAGGAGCAGTCAGCCAAGGGCAGTAGGCAAGACATAGACCGGGCGAACGCCTGAACAATGCCACGGCGCAACGCCGGCGCCCATAAGCACCATCTGAAACACCCCACTCAACAATCGGAAAGCCTGCAGCTCTGCGGGCAGGAGACACGCATGCCCGACATAAAAGTTCAGTGCTGCCGCTGCAAGAACAAGCACATGGAAAGCGAGCGGCTAAAGGTGCCGAGCAAGAAGTACGGCTCAGGCGTCAGCGACATGATCTGCCCGCGGTGCCGGTGCACCACCTACTACCGGCTACAGGCCGAATAACCACCTTCTGCCGCCAGGCGCGGCATGGAGCATCACATGACCATCCAGTTTCTATCACACGAGGAGGTTTGCGAGCTCACCGGCGCGCGGACAAAGGCAGGCCAGATCCTCAACCTGAAAAAGAATGGCGTTCGCCATACGATTAAAGTGAACGGTTGGCCGAGTGTCACCGCAATGGCGGTCACCGCCGTCGGCGCGCTTGAATCCGAAAAGCCCGCATGGAAATCACGTAAGGCCAGCTGACATGGGAAGACGACCAAGCAAACCCGGATCAATCGCCAGGCTGAGAGAACGAAAAAAAGCCAGTGGCCGAGTGTTTTACTACTACGACACGGGCGGCAAGGGCCGCAAGGAAATTCCGCTGGGCAGCGACTACGGCTTGGCGATCATGGAGTACGCGAAGCTTGAGCGCGATCGCACCGCAACCAATCTGGTCGCCAAGGTCATCACGTTCCGCTACGTCGCGGAAAAATACATGGTCGATATCGTCCCAACCAAAGGCACAGCCACCCAGGCTGACAACAAGCGCGAGCTGAAAAACCTGATCGCTTTCTTTGACGATCCACCCGCACCGCTGGAAACAATCGAGCCATTGCACGTTCGCCAGTACCTCACTTGGCGCAAGTCCGCGCCGGTACGGGCAAATCGCGAGAAGGCACTGCTCAGCGCAATCTGGAATTACGCCCGGGATAAGGGCTACACGTCGCTTGCCAACCCATGCGCGGGCATCAAGGGCAACAAAGAAACCGGCCGGGACACATATGTCGAAGATGCGCTGTTCAAGCGCGTGCACGACAAGGCGGACGTGGGTCTGCAAGACGCAATGGACCTCGCCTATCTGACCGGGCAAAGGGTGACCGACACCCGGCTGATGGACGAGCGCGATGTGCGTGACGGTCAGATATGGGTACTGCAAGGCAAGACAAAGGCAAAACGTCGGATTGAAATAACAGGCGAGCTGAAGGTTTTGATTGATCGAATCATGTCCCGGAAATCAGAACACAAGGTCCGCTCGACGCGGTTGATCGTTACAGATGATGGCACACCGATGACGGTGGCGATGTTGCGCAGGAGGTTTGACTTGGCAAGGGAAGCAGCCGGCGTGCCGAAAGCGGAGTTTCAGATGCGCGACTTGCGCGCCAAGGCAGGCACAGACAAGGCTGAATCCAGCGGTGACATCTTGCAAGCCAGAGATCAACTTGGGCATACGACCGTGGTGATGACCGAGCAGTACATCCGCAATCGAAAGGGCAAAAAGGTCATGCCTACCAAGTGAATTGCGGACCAGGCCCAGAATTGCGGACCGGAAAGATACAGGCATTTACACTGGCTTTAGCCCGTAAACCCTTGATTTTAGATGGTGCCCGAAGCCGGAATCGAACCGGCACGCCCTTACGAGCGGGGGATTTTAAGTCCCATGCGTCTACCAGTTTCGCCATTCGGGCGGTAGCGCGATCACGCGGCACTGGAGTTGTAAATAGGCATCAGCCCGTCCAGTGCTTGAAGCAGGGAGAGGAATATATACATCCAGCCCAGGTGAAGCAAGAACGGAGTCTGCAAAAAAAACGCTTCTGCGCTCACTAAAACCCAGTGAAAAAGCACGCTAAATCAGGGATCTACAGCATCCGTTCATCTACCGACAACAAGACCGCCATGCAGCTCGGCACCCGCGTCGGCGGCGGCAAGACTAACATGGCATCCATAGCTAACCAACTGATTTTTAACGACTTATCATCAAGCGGCAGCGCATTTGAAGCGGGCGTCGGGCAGCGCGGATGAACGCACGGGGCGTGGCTGGGCAATCAAGGGTCAGGCCTCGGCCGAAAAACTCAGCGATAACTTGAGCTTGAGCGCTTCGTCCTTGGTTGCGGTCTGTTCGCGCTCCAGTTGGGTGGAAAATACTTGCTTTACCACTGGCGTATCGCGAACTTCAGCGCCCTTGACTTGCGCAACGCCACGATTGAGTTCCAACACTTTGGACAGCTGGGCGTAGGTGTAATTACCAGGGCGCGTATTGCCGACGTTCATGAAGGCCGTCCTTGATATCGAATCAATCCACTGGTGCCTGCGATGGCTGGCAAATGGGATATCCCGGGCACTGCGTCCGATGCGGCGAACAAGGCAGGGGGAGGAAACATGACCTTGGCGCCGATAAAACTCGCCGATTGACCAATGGAGTTCGCCCAGTACACATGACCTCGCCATCCATGAACCGGTAAAGAGTCATAGATACCGGGCGAACGGCATAACGCTATGCGTTCTCAATAACATGTTCAACTGTCAGCAATCACTGGCTGTGCGGATTCAGCCGGCATGATGGGTGAAACCACCGGCAAAGGCCCTGCGTCCGGCCCGCAGTTCGGTGCGCAACTCGCCGATCAGATTGGAAATGTCTCGCACGCTGGTGAGTCCCGCGGTGGAAACCCCGGGTAGCAACAGGTCCACTCGCCCCGTTTCGGCATCGTAGATCTTGATGGTCAGGGCGCCATTGGCAGCCAGGCTGCAGGCGCAGGAAAGGGGGAGAAAGCCGGACTCCAGTATGTGACAAAGCTCGCTGGTGGAGAGCATGGCTGTCTCGCCTGTGTGAGATGGGGTGAGTTTTTCCCGTTGAGGATAGGTCAGCATCTGAGCGTGTGTGTCGAAAAACACACAAGAAATGATAACTGCCTCACAGTTCCTCGATGCTATTGCCACCTGCCACCGAGCCTGCAGTCATCGATGGATTTGCACGAATATTTTCTAGGTTTTCGGCCCTCCACTGTGTAAGTTCCAGCCCATGAACCGGAATCTTTGGCAACGGCGCACCGAGATTATTACCACCTGCATCAGCCAGGTGGGCTAGCGGCTGTCCAAACCGCAACCAACCCGCCTCGAAGGCGGGTTCATGACCGCTCTTCTGAGGCACGCCCCCCCAGGAGACACAACATGAACTCATCGTCCCCCGCCACGCTGCACCTGTTATGCGGCAAGATCGCCTCGGGCAAATCCACCTTGGCCAGTCATCTGGCACAGGCTAGCGGCAGTGTATTGATCAGCGAAGACCAGTGGCTGGCACGGCTGTATCCAGGCCAGATTCACTCGCTCGCGGACTATCTGCAGCATGCCCAACGCCTGAAAGACGTGCTGGAGCCGCTGGTGATCGCCATGCTCCAGGCTGGAACCGATGTCGTACTGGATTTTCCGGCCAACACCCTTGCCCAGCGCGCCGGATTGCGAGCCCTGGCGGATCGGGCCGGAGTCGCCCATCGATTGCACTTTCTGGATGTGGACGAAGACACCTGCCGCACCCGGCTGCGTGAGCGCAACGAGCGGGGCGACCACCCCTTCAGCACCAGCGAGGAGCAGTTCGCGTTGATCTGCCGCTACTTCGTGCCTCCGCAGGCGGATGAAGGACTGCATATCGTCCTGCACCCCGCGGCCTGATGTTCGACCAACGGGCCCTGCAAGGGGCCCGACTGTCAGTCCGGCAAAGGAAATGTGCCGTGACAATGGGCGGCGAGGTCAAATTTCAGGCAAAAAAAAGCCCAAGTAGCTGATGGACACTTGGGACTAAAAATGCATAAACCGTGGTAGGTGAACGCAGGGCTATAGTAACGGAACAGTACATTCTGTAACAAGATATTTTGAGAAAAAAAACGCAAATATAATCACCTAAGTCATTCAATATCCACACTTTTTTTGAGTCTTTGGTTTTTTCAGGCCCGCTCTCCAATGCTTTTTCCTGGTGAAAGGCGACTCCGCGCAAGCGTCACCAGGCTTAAACAAAAGTGCGCTGAAAATTCACAGAATCGCAACAGACAGACGTGCCTGCCCATCATAAATTGCCGGCACCGTTCTCAATGGTGTGCGCTGGTATGAATGACTTTCTCGACGCCCTGCCCCTGGTGCTCTGCCTGACCACCTTTGCCTGGTGCTGCTGGGGCTGAAAGACCTCAACCCCATCGACCACGTCCCCCGCATTGCCCCTCCCACGCCGCCTTTCACCTTCACGCCGACTCGCTTGCCTGGCTGACGCTGAACAGTGCCTGTCCGAGCGCGTGCGCCTGTTCCAGAGCCGGGATCACCTCGCCGCCCTCAGAATCAAAGAGCAATTGCGAGCTCAGCACTCGGGCTCCGCAGTAGTCGAAGATGCCGTGATCGATCTGGGTCTGCATCGCCTGCCGATAACCATGCCGCTCATAAGTACCGGCATCGGCCCCAGCCACACCCAGCAGGTGCACCTGTAACTGTCCGAGTTTCTTCACCAGCTTGGCGTCAGCTCGAAAATCGAAGGCCCAGCCATTGGCGAAAACCCGATCGATCCACCCCTTGAGCAACGCCGGCATGGACCACCAGTACACCGGATAGACCAGCACCAGTGCGTCGGCACGGTCGATACGCGCCTGTTCGGCGAGCACATCCGCAGGAGGCGGCAGCTGAGTGCGATGCACCGCGATATCGGCTGCGGTGAAACGCGGGTCAAATCCTTCAGCCCACAGATCGGCGATCTCGCAGGAATGTTCGCAAGAGCGCCCCAGCCCCTCGGCAATCTGCCGCGCGAGACTGTGGGTCAGGGACTTGGGGTCGTGATGAGCGACCACGATGAGAGCGTGCATGACGAGTACTCCAAAGGACGGATTGCGCAGGATGAACCGGGATCTATATACTTTTAGTAAGTTACGTCTTTTAAGTTACCTTTGGTATATAAGCATGTCAAGCCACCAGAAATCCGCCCCTGCCTCGATACCGCGACGCCGCCTGTCCCGGGAACAGCGCCTGCAACAGTTGATGGCCGTGGCCTGGCAGATTGTCCGCGAGCACGGCACCGAAGCCCTGACATTGGGCCACCTGGCGGAACAGGCCGAGGTCACCAAGCCGGTGGTCTACGACCATTTCGCCACCCGCGCAGTGCTCCTGGCGACGCTCTATGAGGATTTCGACCAGCGCCAGACCGCGCTGATGGATCAGGCCCTGGAAGCCTGCGAACCGACCCTGGCCGCCCGCGCCGCGGTCATTGCCAGCTCTTATGTGGAGTGCGTGCTGCTGCAGGGCCGGGAAATACCGGGGGTCATCGCGGCCCTGGCCAGCTCACCGGAACTGGAGGCCATCAAGCGCGACTACCAACGGCTATTTTTGGAAAAATGCCGCGCCAACCTGGAGCCCTTCGCCGCCGGTGCGAGTCTGACCACGGCCGGCTTGCGGGCAATGCTCGGTGCCGCCGAAGCGCTCTCTCACGCGGCGGCGCTGGGAGAAATCAGCCCCGAACACGCCCAGGAAGAACTGCGCGCCACCATCGTGGCCATGGTTGAAAGAGCGCGCAGCCGCGCCGCCACTGCGAACTAACACGGTTATCCGGACATTGACGACCGCGCTCAGGCGACGGTCCTACAAGGAAGAGGCAATGCTTCTGACCCGCCTGCAACCTCTGGATGAACTGCTCCAGCGCCATCGCCCGGCGCTGGGCAAGGACTTCATCGGCTATCGCAACCATGTGTACCGAGTCATCAACTTCTGCAATCTGCTGGTCGACGCCAACGCCCAGCAGCTGGAAGAACTGGCCATCGCCGGCGCCTTCCACGACCTGGGGATCTGGACCGCCAGCACCTTTGACTACCTGCCTCCCTCACTACAGCTGGCCGACGCCCATCTGGATGAAATCGCCAGGCCCGAATGGAAAAGCGAAGTGCTGGCGATGATCGAACTGCACCACAAGATCGGTGCCGCCACGGCGCATCCAGGCAGCCTGGTGGAGAGCTTCCGGCGGGCCGACTGGATCGATGTCTCCCTGGGGCTGATCAGTTTCGGCATCCCGCGGGACGCACGGCGGCAGGTCTTTTCGGCGTTTCCTGACGCGGGCTTTCATCTGCGGCTGGTTCAATTGTCCGCCAAGCAATGCCTGACTCGCCCCTGGAAGCCCCTCCCCATGCTGCGCTGGTGAATCACCGGCGATCCGCACCCGGCCGGCAGCAAGGCGTAAACTGCTGCCAACCCTGGCACTCCCGGCGGCCCCACCAGCAGGCCGCCCCAACCACCGAGAACAGCATGCCGCCCCACTCCCCTGCGCCCACGCCCATGATTCCCTCGACGGCAGACGGTCAAACGCCTGCGCCCACCCTGGACACCCTGGCCCTGGCCGTGGACGCCGATGCCGATGCCGCCCAGGTGCTCTCGGTATTCGACTTTGACGGCACCCTCACCCGCCATGACAGCTTCGTGCCCTTCCTGCGGTTTGCCTTCGGCAAGCAGCGCTTCAACCGGCAAATACTCAGGCTGGCCTTGCCCAGTCTGGAGTATCTGGCCCGGCGGATGGACCGCGACCAACTCAAGGCGCAACTGATCCGCACCTTTCTGACCGGTGTCGAGGCGACATGGGTGCAACAACAGGCCGAAGCGTTCTGCCGGCGGTCCTGGAGCCGGCTGATGCGTCCAAACGGTCTGCAGGCAGTGGCCGACGAACTGCGCTCCGGTGCGCGGGTGACCCTGTGCTCGGCCTCGCCGGCCCTGGTCCTGCAACCTTTTGCCACGCGCCTGGGGGTCCAACTGATCGGCACCGAACTGGAGGTGGTCGACGGCGTGCTGACCGGACATATCACAGGTGGCAATTGCCGTTGCCAGAACAAGGTACTGCGCCTGGAAAGCGTCTACGGCCCATTGAGCCAATACCGTGTCCGGGCCTGGGGCGATACCCGGGGTGACCACGAGCTACTGGCAGCGGCCCAGGACCCTCACTGGCGCCACTTCCACCCGAGCTGGCGCCGCGGGCAACCTCCTCGCTGACGCCCCCGGCACCCGACCAACGGCCGGTCGCCCGCACCAGGATTCGCTATACCCAAGAGCAGGCGCCGGGACGCTCGCCAAAAGCCCCGCCGCCCGTACAAAAGCGGCTCACGCAGACCAGGACATGAGCCGCCCACACAGGGAGAGGGCCTGCCACCGTGAAAGCTCATGCTTATCTGCTGCGTACCCTGGCCGTGCTGCTGGCGGCCATCGTCCCCGCGGTGATCCTCCTCGGTCATACCCGCCCCACCACCTACCCGCCGTTTGCCCCCCACCTCGACTGGCCTCGACTGGGCGCCTGGGGCTGCTGCCTGCTGGGCCTGGCCGCGCTGTTCGTGCTGGCCGGCCTGCGCATTCGCGGACGCGTCCTCGGGGTACTGATAGACGAGCGCAATCGCTACTCGCTGTCGCGTTTGCAGATGAGCCTGTGGACCCTGCTGGTGCTGGCCACCTTGTACACGGTGTACATCGCGAACATTGTCCGCGGCGATGCCACCACGGCGCTGATGGTGGATCTGGACTACAACCTGATCACGTTGATGGGGTTCAGCCTGGCCAGTTTTGTCAGCGCGCCCATGGCCCTGAGCCGTAAAGCCGAGCAACCTACCGACAGCGGAGCGCTGGCCAGCACCGGCCAGCAGTTGCTCGACAGCCAGAACCTCGCTTCCATGCCATCGGCCAATGGCCAGGTGTTGATGAAGGGTAATCCGCAGGATGCGCGACTGGCCGATCTGATTCGCGGTGAAGACGTAAGTAACGGCACCATCGTCGACCTGCCGCGCCTGCAGATGCTGCTGATCACCCTGGTGGTGATCCTGGTGTATGGGGCAGCCGTCGGTCATAGCCTGGGGTCCGGCTACTGGGTTCTGCAGGATTTGCCGAAACTGCACACCACCCTGCTGTTGCTGGCCCTGATCAGCCACAGCGGCTACGTGGTCGGCAAACTGATCCCCACTAGCCCGAACCCTGCCGCGAGCGGCCCCATGCCGGCCATCGAGTCTCAGCAACCGGCGCCCCAAGCTGAGGCGGGCGCGGCGCAGAATCAGCCCGCCCCCGGCGCGCTCAATCCGTCATAGATGCAAAGCGCTGGCGCATGCTGGCACTGGCGGCGGGCCCGGCCTGCACGGTGCAATCCTGCAACGCCACCAGATGCCCGTCGACCCTATCCGCCATGACCGGGTGCACAGGTCGTCCGCTTTCACGCTCGATCAGTTGCACGCTCTCGCCTTCGGGAGCGAAGTGGCGATTGCCCCATGCCACGAACGCCAGCAACACCACGCGAAAGTCCTCGCCCTTGGCGGTCGGCACATATTCATGGCGCAAGGGCCGCTCGCTGTAGGCGCGGCGCTCCAGCAACCCGGCCTCCACCAGGGCATTCAAGCGCCGGGTCAGCATGTTCGGGGCAATGTCCAGGCTGCGGGAGAACTCGTCGAAACGCCTCAAGCCATGCAGCGCGTCGCGCATGATCAAGATGCTCCACCACTCGCCGACTCGCTCCAGGCTCCTGGCGATCGGACATTCGGCTTCGATCAGACTTTTTCGTTGCATGACGGGCTCCTGCAGTGCACCTCGGTTTTTGTGGATCCGAATGTTACTTTCATGATGATAGTATCGTCCACGTTTCGTTGTTCCCCCAAACAAGCGAAGGAGCAGGACCCGTATGAGTAAACGCATCGTAGTCACCGGCATGGGCGCAATCACTCCCCTGGGCTGTGGCGTCGAGCAAGTCTGGCAACGCCTGCTGGCGGGGCAGTCCGGCATCCGTCAACTGCCGGAGGAGTTCATCCAGGGCCTGTCCACCACCATTGGCGGCCAGGTGCCCGACTCGCTGCAGGATCCGCAGGCCGGCTTCGATCCGGACCGTCTGCTGACGCCCAAGGAACAGCGCAAGATGGACCGCTTCATTCTCTTTGCCCTGGCCGCAGCGGAAGAAGCCCTGGCCCAGGCGCAGTGGAAACCCGATAACGCCGCCGCCCAGGAACGGACCGCCACCATCATTGCCTCGGGAGTCGGAGGCTTCCCGGCCATTGCCGATGCCGTGCGCACCAGCGACAGCAAAGGCCCGCGGCGTCTGTCGCCATTCACCATTCCATCATTCCTGAGCAATATGGCCGCCGGCCACGTTTCGATCCGCCACGGCCTCAAGGGACCGCTGGGTGCGCCTGTCACTGCCTGCGCCGCCGGGGTGCAGGCCATCGGTGACGCGGCACGAATGATCCGCGCCGGAGAAATCGATATCGCCGTCTGTGGCGGAGCGGAAGCGGCGATTCACCAGGTCAGCCTGGCTGGCTTCGCCGCTGCACGTGCCTTGTCCAGCGATTACAACGACACGCCGGAGCGTGCCTCACGCCCCTTCGATCAGGCCCGGGACGGGTTTGTCATGGGCGAAGGCGCCGGTCTGCTGGTCATCGAGGAGCTGGAGCATGCCCTGGCCCGAGGCGCGCAACCCATCGCCGAACTGGTGGGCTATGGCACCAGCGCCGACGCCTACCACATGACTGCCGGCCCGGAAGATGGCGACGGCGCCCGGCGCGCCATGCAGCAGGCACTGAGTCAGGCCGGCGTCCAGCCTGCCCAGGTACAGCACCTGAATGCCCATGCCACTTCCACCCCCGTGGGCGACAAAGGCGAGCTGGCAGCGATCAGGAGCGTATTTGGCAGCGGCCGTGGCCCGGCCATTAGCGCCACCAAATCCGCCACTGGCCATTTGCTGGGCGCGGCCGGCGGGATCGAGGCGATCTTTACCATTCTCGCCTTGCGCGACCAGATCGCCCCGGCCACGCTCAACCTGGAAAACCCCGACCACGACGCTGCGGGACTTGACCTGGTCAGCGGCCAGGCACGTCAGGTGGCCATGCAATACGCCCTGTCCAATGGTTTCGGTTTTGGCGGGGTCAATGCCAGCGTGCTGTTCAAGCGCTGGGAATAACCGTCGAACCGGCGGGCCCCATGTCGAGGTTGCAGCCGCGATGGGCTGAAACCTCGACAGCCTTCCTCAGTTCAACACGTCATTCAGCACTTCGTAGATGATCCCGCTGGCAATGGCCACCAGGATCAGGTCTGTTCCGGCCTGTCGCCATTCGTAACCGTCATAGCGAGGCAGTTGGCCAAGCAGCCGGCTGTCGAGTTTCTTGGCGATTCCCGGAGGAAGAGGCTTGCCACGGGCCAGGTTCTTCTGGATGCCGGGAGGCAATGCCGGCCCAGGACTCCAATAATCACGATGCCCGCCGAGAATACCCACGACACCGCCACGATCGATGCTGGGGCCGTGCTGCCAATCCTCGGACGCGGACTTTTTACCTTTGCCGTGTCCGTTCTGGTTGCCGTGCCCGTGTTCATCGGCGGAGTCAGACCTGGAATGGCCCTGGCCCTTGCCACCGCCCGGGTCGGCCAAGACCAGAGGAGAAGCCGTGATCAGGAAAAGACAGGCAAAAGTGGTAACCAGCCGATTGGACTTGTGCATATCAATGCTCTTCAGAAGGCCTCTGTCACACTCCAATGTAGACGGCATTGCACCTCGAAGGAGCCCGCAGATCAGTTGGCAAAGCGCTTTCACACAGTAGCGGCTCCCCATTCACAGCGGCACGCTGTCTGCCCTCACGTATCAAAGCGAGCAGCTGTACTGATGCTCAAAAGGAAACATCAGCGTATCCACCACGCCGGAAAACGGTGCATCCAGCGCCAGCAATGGCCAGAGCACTCCGTTGTTTTCCTTCGCCAGGGCCCAGTCCATGCGCACGCCGATATAGGGACAGGTGTAGGGAGTGGTACGGGCAATCAAGGCCGTGCACCCATTGAGCCCCAGGGCCAGGACCAGCAACAACAGACTTCGCAACACGTAACATCCTTATTAATTGCATCGGCAAGCGCCCTGGGCGCTGCATGGCCGAGGCGGCACTGAACACGCTCAAGCCTTGTAGTCGCAATGGATCTGCAGGCTTTCCGTAGGGTTGCGGTGGATCTCGAAGCCACATTGCCTGAGGGTTTCCTTGACTTCATCAACCAGCGCCGCGTAACGCGCCTGGCGCCGGTTCTGGCGCGCCGGCGAAGTGAAGACGCCCAGTGGCAGGAAACGCAAGCGCTTGCCGTCGAGGACGATCGACACATCGACATGAGTGCCATCCACATCGTGGCCGTTGGAGCCGAAGATGTCCTCAAGTTCCTGCTTGCGTTGCGGATAACACCAGCAGAACAGGCGGATGCCCAGCCAGCGTGACAGGCTCCTGAAAGCGCCCAGGTAGCTGCTTTTGTGCTCGTAACCACGGGTCACCAGCAGTTGCACAGAGCACGGCAGCCTGGACTGAACCTCAAGTAGTTGTGCAAAGGCCCGGTGGTCCACCATGACCCTTGAGGACGGCCAGCGCGGCCCTATCCTCAGGCCCTGGTGGTTGCCCTTTGTCAGTATCAGCATGCCGATCGAACCTGATTGTTACGCGGGCCCGAATGGTACACAGAGCGGCCTCCGGATGCAGGAAATTCACCGCACAAAAAACCGCCGCCACCGCGCTCGCACAGTGACAGCCCGGCGGCGGTTTAGTTAAAGTAGTGATGGCTCATAGCCATTATTGTTGATCACAGTGACCGCAGAGGTTGTATGTACGATTTAACGAGTCTGGTCATTGTCGATAGCCCGTTTGGCTTGAATGTCCTGCAAGTCACCGCCGACCTGGTGGCCGGCGCGCTGGAGGAGCTGCTGCAAAATTGCGCAGGCGGCGCCAGCATCACTCAGAAACTCGACTACTCCATCCTGAGCCTCTATCAGGACAAGCTCGAAGCGGCCATTCGCGACACGAGCCTGCCGGCGCTGCCCATGCTCAGTGCCACCGACAGCCTTTGCTGATTCGTCACCCGTGGTGGATGGCCGCTCTGGCCATCCTCTCGGCGCCACAGCGCGACGCGGGGAGAGCCCCGGCACACTGTCGGGACACCCTCGCCCTTCAGCCGAATACCATCATCAGGTACCAGATGACAAAGCCTGCTGACACCACGCTATGAAGAATCAACAGGTCGCGCATTCCAGTTGTCCTG
Source organism: Pseudomonas sp. Os17 (assembly GCF_001547895.1). Taxonomy (NCBI): domain Bacteria; kingdom Pseudomonadati; phylum Pseudomonadota; class Gammaproteobacteria; order Pseudomonadales; family Pseudomonadaceae; genus Pseudomonas; species Pseudomonas sp. Os17. The sequence continues at coordinate 3,940,689 of NZ_AP014627.1, forward strand.
CCGCTGACCAGCCAATAAGCGAAGACCAGCGGGTAGCACAGCAGGCAGGTGATCCCCAGCGCCATGATCGCCAGGACTGTACCAAGGCCCGGGAGGACCCTACGGGCATAGCCAAGCAGCCCACGAAGGCGATGCCGCCTAACGCCAGGATGATGATCAGGAAGGCAACGATCACGCGCTGCATGTCGGTTCGGTTGTCCATGCTTCTGTGCTTTCAGTTCTTTGGCTGGGATGAGCTTGACGCCACAGGATCGGCCCGACGGGCCATAAATGGCCCGAAACGCTGCTCCTGATGCAAGGAAAAATACTTGGGGGAGGCTCAGGATATTCCCGCGTAGGCAGCCCACTTCGTCATGTCTTGCAGGGATATGTTGCCGCCACAGACCACCAGACCGATGACCGCGTCCTCAGGCAGCGTCGGCGCGGTGGCCAGCATGGCCGGAACCAGCGCTCCGCAAGCCAGTTCAACCCATTGCCTGGCGTCCTGGGCGAAGCAAACCATGCCCTTGATCGCGTCATGGTCAGAAACCACGACCACGTCTTCCAGATAGTGGCGAGCGTGGGCAAACATCAGCTCATCGATGATGGGAACACCCAGGGTCGAGACGACAGAACTGATGTCCACGTCCACCGGTTTGCCTGCCTGCAACGCCTGATGCATGGAGCTTGCGCCGGCGGTCTCGACGCCCCAGACACGGATCTCGGGCTTGATCGCCTTCAACGCCGTGGCCACTCCCGCCAGCATCGCACCGCCACCCACCGCGACGAATACGTCGGTCAGGGACGGGCAGTCGGCAATGAACTCAAGGGCCAGGGTTCCATGCCCCTCGGCGATCAGGGTGTCGGCGCAATCGTCGATAACCACATAGCCCTCTTCCTCAAGCGCCTTGGCCCGGGCAAATGCGCCATGAACGTCTTTTTCGATCAGCACCGAACTGCCACTGGCGCGAATTCGCTCGACCGATGAGGAAGGCGCGCTCTCGGGCATGATGACCGTGACCTTGGCGCCAAAGCTCCTGGCCGCCTCGCCGATGGCAATCCCGAAATTGCCGCCGCTGACGGCAACGAAGTGGTTGTCGCCGAGATTCTCGGCAAACGCCGAAAACTTGTTGAGTACGCCACGGGCCTTGAACGAACCCCCGACCTGCATGTTTTCCAGCTTGAGAAACACCGGCCGCCGCGCCTTGTCGCTGAGCACCAAACTGTTGACCGTCGGCGTGCGAGTTACCGATCCATCAATCCGTTGCGCCGCTGCAACGATGGATTTGAAATCAATGAGCTGAGTCATCTGGGGCCACTTTCCTTGGATTGAGATGCACGGAACTCCCAACGTCCGCGCCTGGCCGGCTGGGTTGCAGACTGTCGCCGACCCCGGTGAAAACTACAGGACAACCGGGGCTGCGCGCCACACCTTGAGCGGCTTCGCTCGATCGATCAGCAACGGGAGGTCGCACGTAAGCGGTGTTTGCATAGGCCGCATGCCCAGGTGGTAGGCTAGCCGCCCTCCACCATCAGGAAGGTTTTCAAGTGACGCCCATCATCTGCGCCAATGAGTTCGACATCTGCGTCTCAATGCCTGACTTCGTCACCTGGGTCGAAGACCGGCACCTGCCCAACGCCGACCTGGCGGCAGCATTGAGTACCCTGGGCATCGCCCTCGACATTGGCCAGCTATACACCCGCTACTTCGATGACACCCCGGTCGGTACGGGTGATGTGCATGTCTATCCGAGTACTGGGAGTCAGAGCCTGTTGGTCATCGATCTGTACCGAGACCCCACCGACCAACTGGATATCGTCAGCGTCTCGTTGAAGATAGAGCCTGCGCTGCTGCCTCTGGCCCTGCCATTGCTGCGAGGGTTTTTCGACGCTGCCGAATGCCAGGTCGCCTTCAGGCAGTCCAGCCACTCACAGCAGTTGCGCTCGCTGATCGATGAAAGCCGCTACCCGGCCCCGAGCGAGGAAAGTGGCTATCACCAGCAATTGATTGCCCACTTGTAAAGCACTTGTCGGAGATGCTTCGGCACCTGCCGGTCTACCAGCTGAGCAGGCAGACCCGATCGGCGCCGGGCCTGCCGTAGCCGCTATCTCAAGGGCATTCGCAGGTCGATGGACCGAATACCGGACCGCTGCACGGATCCTTGGATGGGCCGAACACCGGGCACGAGGCCTGGGCAGTCAGGGAGAAACCCCACAGCAGCAATACCGCCAACAATACTTTCTTCATTTGCGACCTCCTGGTCAGTCATCCAATCGTCCATGTGCCCTGGCGAGGGCACGGACAGTCATCAAGGGCACTCGCAGACCGTCGGGCCGAGCACCGGACCGGCACAGGGATCTTCCCCAGGACCGAGCACCGCGCAGTCCGCCTGCGCTGTCAGCGAGAACATCCACAGCAGCAACGACGCCGCCAGCATTTTTCTTTTCAACCTGACCTCCTTGGTCGAGACAATGATCACGATCCGCGCTTTCCCCTTGTTTCAGGGGGCGGATGCACGCCCTTGGCAAGGCGCGCTGCAAATCCCGCCAGCACTCCCGCCAGCGGGCCCGAAACAGCAAAGACCACAGCCTGCGATTGCGCCAGTGCGGCACAGTGTCACGCCACTGGCCATCTGCCCCGACCGGGGCATGGGGCCCTCTTTGTCACCTTCAACACCCAAGGTCGCGACATCATCACCTGGGCCTGCGTGATCGACGGCAAGGACCAGAACTGCCGAACAGACCTGGGCCGCCAGCCAACCCGGTGCGCCCCGTACTCGGCACGGGTGAACGGCCCAATCCCCTTAGCTGATATCATCCGGCAACTTATCCGCCGAGTAACAACGATGAATCGCCGCAAGAAAATAAACCAACTGCTGAAGGCCAACGCCAAGAAGGCCAGCGCCAAACTGGCACCGAAAAAGAAGTCGACCTACATCAGCAAGGCCGACCGATTGAAACTGGCGGCTGAAGCCACTCAAGACCCGGCTATCGCTTCCGACAGCTGAACCTGCCTGGCAGCGCCTACTCCACCTTCGCCTCGGCAAAGCGGTTACGTCCCGATGCCTTGGCAATGTACAGCGCCTGATCTGCCGCCTCGATCAGTCCTTGCAAGTGATTCAGTTCCGCGCCCGTGGCGGCCGCAATGCCAATGCTGACACTCACACGTCCCAACGGGCTGGAGGTGTGCGCAATGTTCTCCTGCTCCAAGCGACTGAGAATAAGTTGCGCCACTATCCTGGCACCGTCGCTGTCGGTATCCGGCATGATGACGCCCATCTCCTCGCCGCCATAACGGGCCACCAGATCCGACGGCCGTCGCACACACTCCTCCAGGACTCTGCCAACCGCCTGCAGGCAGGCGTCTCCGGCTACGTGCCCGAGCGAATCGTTAAACAGTTTGAAGTGGTCGATATCAATCATCATCAAAGCCAAGGAGGCATTGGCACGTTGTGCACGTCGCGCTTCGGTGGCAAGGCTCTCGTCGAAGCAGCGCCGATTGGCCAGCCCCGTCAGGGGATCCTTCATGGCCAGCAACTCCAACTGGCGATTGGATGAGAGCAACTGCTGCTGGGCGCCTCGCAACTGGCCTTCAACCTCGGTTCGCCGGCGAATATCCAGGATCAAGAAGCAACCGATCAGCGCGGTAAGCCCCAGCAGCCCCGCCACTACGACCGTCGACAACAGCGCCTCCATTCGCCACGCGGCAAGGGCCTCTCGCTTGCCGAGTGCAACGGTCGTGATCAAAGGCAGCCGGTCACTCTTGCGAAAGGCATAAAGGCGCTCGACACCGTCCAGGCTGGAGGTAAACGACGCGGTACCGACGGATCGATCCACAAGGTACTTGGCATAGATCGGCGACTTGGAAAAGTTGCGCCCCATATCCTGCTCACGGAAGGGATAGCGAACCAGCAACGTACCATCGGTATTGGACAAGCCGATGGCCCCCTCCTGCCCGACATCGATTTTGCCGAACAACCGCAGGAAGTTTTCGATCCCCAAGGTCACCGCCACCACTCCGGCAAACTCGCCGCGCGGATCATTGAAACGCCGACTGAGGGTGATCACCCACTCCTGATTGGTACGGCTCTGGATGGGCGGCCCTATAAAGGTCTCACGGGATGGATCGTCGCGATGATGAATGAAATAAGCCCGATCACTGCTGTTCGCCCCGGCAGGAATGGGCCGATTGGAAGACATCAACCAACGGCCCTGATTATCGTAGATGGTGACGCCACTGAGCTGTGGCATCAGCGACTCTTGCCGGCGGATCAACTTACTCAGGCGCTGAATCTGTGTGGGGCCGCTCCCTTCGGTTTCCAGGCGCTCGACGAGCCCGAGCAAAAGCGCCGAGCTTTGGCGGACAATGCCTTCGGAGTAGGTAGCCAGCGCCTGGGTCAGATTCAAGCTATGGACATTCACATCCCTCAATACCTGCTCTCGAGATGCCCACACTTTCCAGACAGTCAATGACGCCAGGGAGCAACCAACGACCAACAGCAAAAGCACAACCAAGCGTGTGTCACGCTTCACGTTCCCACCTTATGGATAGTACGGTTCAAGTTCTAGTGTAGCGATTGTAATAGATAGGTAAAAATTTAAACTGGCTGCCGCGGGTAAAAAGTCCATTTCAGATCAACTAGCGGTAAATAGATGGTCGTTAATAAGCATCTGAAGAAATCACCATACCCACCGTGACATCAAGAATAACGCAACTGCGCAACACACCTCTGTACTGGCAACGCTAGTTCGCCTCTTGCCCCTCGATCTTGTGCTTGAATGCTTCGAGTGCAAAAACAATCAGTGGACGAATCGCTGGATCACTCGCAATGGTCTCGGCACTCAATTGCGTGGAAAACAAGTTTATCGAGATAGAGACTTCCTCCGCGATGCAAGCCGACAGTTTTTCAGCACCAGCCGCAATGCCGCCCGTGCACGCGAAGCCCTGGGTATCGGCGGCCCTACGACGGCCGAGGCCTTGCGCAGACTCCCCGAGGCCGCCTGCGAACGCACCCTGCCGATACACAGCCCCGACTTTTCGGGCAAGAAGTCTCGCATCAGTGCCACTGGCCGCAGCATCGCAGCCCTGGGCGTCAACCCTTGATTGGCGCTACATCGATATCGTCCATGACGCCAACTAGGAGCCCTGACGGAAACTTACCGTTAATATTGCACGCTAGTTCCAAATTAAACCTATGTCCTCTTGCAGAAAAAACACTTAACCAGTTAACGAATACTCTAAAAAATAATCGGCTCGTCGTTAAAGTTAGTAGAGATCTCGGCGGATACATGTAAACCCAAGCCAGCTTGGGCCAGCCAACTAAGAGTTCGTCGAGGGTCCTATGGACGCATTACGCAACATCAAGCTTTCCACGCGATTAATCTCTGCATTTGTGGTGTGCGCCATCATCACACTGGGAGTGGGGCTCTTGGGACGCTCGGGTATCGCATCGCTAAAAACAACAATAAACGCAATCGTTAGCAATAACCTGGTGTCCGTTAACAATACGGGCAATGCTCGGGCCGGTGTTTTTGCATACTCCAAGGATCTGCATGCGGCGCTGCTTCTTAAGTACACCAAGGCAGATTCAGGGATGTTCGAATCGGCCGTACAGTCCATGTCCGAAAACCAGCGGGAAGTTGAGCGGCTTTTCAAGGAGTACCGTCAGACGCCTCTCGCCGATGACGAGCGCGTGGCGGGCGATCAGTTCGAAAAGGACTGGCCGGCCTATGTCCAGGGGGCGAACAAGGTCATCGCCCTGGCAAGAGCCGGCGACCTTGACAGCGCCACGCAGATTTTCCAGCAGCAGCTTTCTCCGGCGTCCAAGAGAATTATCGATCAGCTGCAAGTCATAGTTGCCTCCAACTATCGTCAAAGCGGTGAAGCCGCCGACGCAGCCGAGACCGCCACTACCAGCGCTTACTGGACATTGGGCATCGGGGTGCTGATCGCTTTCCTCGCGGCCGTCTCGCTGGGCATGATCATCACCCGCTCGATCACCCGACCCCTTTCCATCGCTGTACACAGCGCAGAGGAAGTAGCGGAAGGAAACCTTTCCAAGAGCATTCAGGTCAGCGGTCGGGACGAGGTCAGTGCGCTGCTCAACGCGCTGGATAAAATGCAGCAAAACCTGCGGGCCACGGTCAAGGAGATCGGCAGTGCTGCTGATCAGCTGGCCTCTGCATCCGAAGAGCTGAACGCCGTTACGGAAGAAAGCTCACGGGGTATGACGCGGCAGAATGACGAGATTCAGCAAGCCGCAACCGCAGTCAACGAAATGACCGCGGCAGTGGAAGAAGTTGCCCGCAATGCCACAGGCGCCTCAGAAGCCTCCGAGCAGACCAGTCGCAGTGCCGTGCAAGGCCGCGATCAAGTGCGCAGAGCCGTTGACTCCGTTGGAGCAATGGCGGACGAGATTTCCAACTCGACCGGCAAGGTTGAAGTGCTTGCAACCCGCGTCAACGAGATCACAAAAGTGCTTGAAGTGATCAGGGCTATCGCCGAGCAGACCAATCTCCTGGCCCTCAATGCGGCCATCGAAGCCGCCCGGGCGGGTGAACAGGGTCGCGGCTTCGCCGTGGTGGCCGATGAAGTGCGCGCGCTGGCCCACCGGACCCAGGCCTCGACGGCGGACATCGAATCGATGATGCAACAGGTCCGCTCGGGCGCTGAAGAAGCCGTTCTCGCGATGAACAAAAGCAAGGAACTGGCCGCCGATACACGGGCCCAGTCGATTGAGGCCGGCCAGGCCCTGGACAGCATCACCGAGGGTGTTTCCATCATCAACGAAAAGAACCTGGTCATCGCAAGTGCTGCTGAAGAACAAGCTCAGGTCGCACGTGAGGTTGACCGTAACCTGGTCAACATCCAGGACCTTTCCGCACAAACCGCTACAGGCGCCCATCAAACCAGCGCTTCAAGCGCCGAACTGTCGCGACTCGCGACCTCATTTGGCGTGCTGATCAGCCGATTCACCGTTTGATGGTAAAGCGTTGACCGCCTGGACCAGGTATCCGCCTGATAGGTCAACAGGCTCCTCAAGCTGAAGCGCCTCCCCTTTTCGGGGAGGCGCCGACGGCCCACAGAGAACGACACGCAAAACTCTTGAAACCACCCCAAAAGCGGGGTCGGGCAAATCCCCCAAAACACTAAAACTGTTGACCAGGCCATCCACGTACATTTGCTGGAGCTGCTTGCGACGAACCTCTGGCTCGGATCAAGGGCCAGAACGATACAGCGCTGAGCATTCTCAATATCGTCGAGTTCGTCGAGGCTTGAGCGCTTGACTGGTTCGGGTTCAGCAAAACGCAGGCTTGCGCAAATTCTCGGGGATCTTCGCCATTACTCGCGATATATCTTAGAATGGCCGGTTGCCGAAGAACCGTCATGTCTATAGCCATGAAGGGCTTCCATCCTTTGCAGAGAAGTGTGGTTAAGATGAACAAGCCTTTCATTACGCTGTGCCCTGAAATAACTCGGGCGCACGCGCTGAAGTTGATGGGTTGGTTGGAAGATGAGCGCGTGACCTGCTATCTGAGCGACTCGCCTCATGTCTCCCGTTCCATTGAGCAAGCCATTGATCGGACTCAGTTGCCGATCCTGACCCATCTATTCAACCAGGGCGGCCGATTCTTCATGGCCTATGACCGGCATGACGTCCCGGTGGGCTTTGTCCGCCTGATCAAGACCGGCTCAAATTGCGAGATCGTCCTGGCCATTGGAGACTGCGAAAAATGGGGCCGAAACCTTGGCACCCGCACGATTCGCGAAGGCATGAAAATGGCCTTCCTCGACATGCTGGCCGAGAAACTCATCGCCAAGATTCACCCAGATAACTCGCGCTCGCTGAAAGCCTTTCTGCGTAGCGGTTTTATGCTTGAGAGCGAAACGCCGACATTGAAGTCATTGTCCATGACGGCGGGACGCTATCTCCAGTTCTTGCGCGAAGGAGCCGGTGACGACTCCACCAGGATCTACATCACTGAAATCGACAAGGCCAGGCTCGAAAGCCTAATCGCGCTCGAGCAAGGCCCGGCGATTGTTGAACTCGAACATGAGCTTGAGCGAGCCATTGTCGTCAAGCCGCAGCAGGTGGCGCGCAATGTCATCACAATGAACTCTAGGGCGTTGCTGCAACTGGACGACGAAGAGTTCGAAGCGGCCTTGGTCTACCCAGAAGACGCGGACAGCAGCGCAGGGAAGTATTCCGTGTATTCCGATCTAGGCGCCGCCATCCTTGGTTATCAGGAGGGGGACGCCATCGACTGGCGAATTTCTGATCGGACCCGCCGGATTGAGATCAGGAAAGTGCTTTACCAGCCGGAGGCTGCGGGCGACTTCCACCTGTAATTGCACCCTTTGCTCGATGTTCGTCCATCGGGCAAGGGGACTTCCCAAAGGACGGCGCTTCGCTTTCCGTGCCTGAGCGACCCATTGCATGGTCAAGGCTAGGAGCGGAGCGAGTTGCGAAAAGCAGGAGGCGACCGAACAGACCTGGCCGGCTCCTGCGACTGTTTTAATTCTCTGCATCTAAACCCCCACCCCAAACCCACCGGCCACGGAAGGCGGCACTTGCCTGAAATCGTCGCGATGCGAGCACTTCACCGCATCATCCACAAGATCAACAAGAGGCGGGAGTCAGGCTGTATCTCCATTACTTCGGTCGTACCAGCTGTTTGCCAGATCTCGCGATAGGCTAAACGGTCTGTTTACATCCGCAGCACTCTTTCCCGAACGAGGTATCACCGAGTGGCTGAGGCAGCGCCGGCCGCTGCTCTGGCAATGGCTCGAAGAGCAGCAGCGCGTACCGAACGATGAAAATGCAGCCGAAGCGCTTAGCCCTGCTGCATAAGCCTGATGGGATCCCTCACAAGGTGCGGTATCGCTACCACCAGATCAATCTGCGCCTGCAAGACCACCCACCGTTGATCTGTCCGATGCTGATGCGGACAGAAGACTGGTTGCAAAGCCGACAACACACTCAGGAACGCTGGGGAGGGAGGCGTCCTGGAGCCGGGTGACGCAGGAAAGGTCGCCAAGATAAATCGGTTTTATCTGACAGATAGCACCATGCCAGCCCAATAAAACGAGAAGTAAATTTGCTCGTGCACTTAACCAAGCAGTTTTGTCATCAGCATCGCTTTGCATCCTGAGTCATGTCGCAATCTAGATATTAAGCGCAGGCTAGATAATCGCTTACAGAGCGGCAAGGATCGTTGTGCGACACAACCAGCGCAAAAAATTACACCACATGTGTCACCTACTTGTAGTTGGGCGTCATAATCAACCTACACCGTTGCACACAACAATTTTTCTATCCAAACGAGCAGCCCCATGACTCTTCAAGATTCAGCCTCTGAATATCTCGAACAATGTCGACAAGCACTGACGGTAGAGCAAACAGAGTCCCTTGCCGAGACGAAAAATTGGTCACACGTTGATAAAACGCAAACTCATATTGATTGGGATGTCTTGTACAAGGAATTAACCCCTCTGATAGATGGCTCGCTTCCAGCATCGCCCGAAGTTCAAGCAATCATAGCGCGTCACTATTCGATCGCCTCACGCTTCTATCTTCCTTCTCAAAAGGCATACATTGGGATGGCTTTGTTCTATAGAGACAACCCCGACATGAAGGTATTTCATAACGCCTACCATCCAAAGATGGTCGACTTTCTGGGTGAAGCTATTTTTTTCTATGCAAGTCGCAATCTATAGCAACGGGTAGCAGACTTGCCGACTCAGCCGCCCAACCCGGCAGTTGATGGATCGCACAAAAATAACTCTTATAATTCGTAGCTTTATAGGCAAAAATATCAATGCTTTAGCAAAAATTAATCAGAAGAAGAAAAAGACGGAATCGCAGGGTGGTGGCAGCCATTCCCGACTTGAGTTGTGGTGAGTGTCGCGATTCCGACGAACGAGCTGACTTGAAAATCGAAAACCTTCAAAGGGGCTGCGCATGACAAATTGGCAACGTGGTGACTTAGTCGAGCTAGACGGCCTTCTTGCGGTCGTGGTCGGTATTGAAGGGGATCCAAATGTCCCCGAGGAGCACATCGCAGCATGGTTTGGTGCCCCAAGTTGCATCCGAAAGTCTAAGGGCGGAGCTGGTGCAGCGAGTCCGGAGGTTTGGACGGTGCCAGCGTACTTATTCGTACGAGCCGCTGAGCCTGATTGGCGTCACTAATAGTTGAAATACTAATCGGAATCCATCCTCGCCAGTGGCCATTCCTACCCTGCCGGCGTCATCTGGACCGCTACACAACGCCCTTTAGTTCTCACCTTCTCCACCAATCGTGCTCTGTTGACGAACACATTGATTTCGCAACTGCCTGAGTGCTGCACGTCTTCCAAGTATTCTGCGTGCACAAGTTGCCCGTTCTGCGGCCCCGTGTAAGTACCCGCGGCTTCACGTGAAACATAGCTACTGTCACGTACATATCTGAGCACGACCATATCTTCCTCCGGCGCCACCATGATCTGCCTTGGCACGCCGAAGAAGTCGATCAGTTCGCCCACCGGGCGATCTTTCCAGGCACTGCTGGCCGACAATGATGCGCAGCCACTGAGCAAGGTGGCGAGCAGGGCCAACATAAACAATCGGTTCATAAGGTCTTCTCCCTGAAGGCCAGGTTACTTGGCAGACATCTGCGCGAACCCTTCATCTATCTTCTGCATGATGGCCGCCTTGGCCGCCTCGCGGTTCAGTATCTGGAAGAACTGCGGCCCTGCCTTGCTCATTTGCGACGCGGGCATCACACCCAAGTGCTCCATCTTCTTGGCCTGGCGTTCAGTCGGCTTACAGACAAAGTCACGGCTTTGTGCCAGCCAGGCGTCAGGTTTGCTCTGCCATTGGCTGGAATACTTCACATTGCGAAAATCATTGAACACGCTGCGAAAATCCGCCGCACCCATGATGCGCACGCGGTTCTTCGCACAATCGATTTCGACATCGTAAGCGGTGAAGTTGGGTTTGCCGGGCTCTTCGTAAAGTTGATAGACACCCAATGATTTCGCGCCACCTGGACGATTGACGATGTGAGTGGGGTCGCCGTCGGCGATGAACACCTGATTCTTGCCCAAGACACCCTGGTAATGAACGACCCAGTAGTCGCCCTTCAGCACTTCACTCGCCTGGGCAGCGAGGGCACTACACAGTAATGCGGCAGGCAAAAGCTGCCTTGCAAAAGCGATCATGGGGACGGTCCTTTGCCGTTATTTTTGAAGGCGATAGCTTCGCACCCTGAACATGTAGCAAAGGGCTATCTAGCACATCCGTCCTATGCCTTTGACGAAAACGGCGGTCGCAAGCCCCCAGAGTTGCGGAAGCGATTCGAAAAACTGCGGAGCCCCCCCCAAAAAAATCCCAGGCAATAAAAAACCCGTAGACGTTAATCTACGGGGTTTTCAAGGGGAGGCCGAGGTCGGAATCGAACCAGCGTAGGCGGACTTGCAATCCAGACAACACTTCATAATTTCAACTAGTTAGTTACAAATCCGTTCCGCAAGTGCCATCACCTAGAAAGGCTGCAACCCACGGCCTATGCGGGTCATGAAATTGATTGGGGAACTGATTTCCTAGGGGCGTCGAATGCTCAAAAGAGGTCAGTCATGAGCGGCGCTTCAGGCCAGGAGCAGCCACTGCATAAACTTGACGCTCGCGAACCGGCAAACCGGAACGCCTGCGGCGTCCACTCTTTTGAAAAGAAACTCAGTTGTCCAAGCACTTTAACAACTGGGCCAACACCCTGTCTTCTTGCGAAGCCAATACGGCGCTGATCTCCTCGCATCTCCCATTCAGAGACAACAGGTCGCCAGCCAATACTTCTCCACTGGACATGCACATATCCAAAGCAATACTAAAAACTCCGTCACCTACCTGCTGACTCTCAAAAACAAGCTCAACCTCTTTAGGGAAGATCGTCACGTAGACGAAGAGTCTTTCATTCGCGTATGTGTAATGACCATGATTTCTTTTGAGTAGAACACTCTGGCTTCTCGAAGCCTTCTCATAAATATTATCTAGAAACCTTTGAAGGACGAACAAAAGCTCAGGCTTTTCAGTGCTCATGGGGTTCCCTTGCGAGCAATAGACTTCAACACGCCATTCTAACCAACATCGACGGTGTCCGAGTTGCACACTCTTCGAAGTTGCTTAGAAGATCTCGTCACGTAGCTGGCGTTAAACCCTCGGCCTCTAATGCCGAGACTGAAACTTGGTCACTCAACCTCGCGAATGTGAGCTGACCCGTGCGCAAGAGAACCACAGCCATGGGCATAATCAAAAAGGCTTTTGCCAGTCTGGGCGAAGACCAAGGATAAAAATCACTAAATAGAAGACCCGGCACATGGCCGGGCCAGTGGCTACAGATAGCCCTTATGCAACCAGGTCCCAGGTGATGGCCAGAGATCCAGTAGCGGTAGTACCTGGGAGCCAGGAACCAGCGGTCACCCATAGCCCCATACCAGCAGGTACGAACAGCGGAGCAGGAAGAAGAACTTGGGAATGGCTATTCGCGACAGCCGGGCCATTACCATTGAAAATGCAGCGAGTACTGGCGTCGCCGGTAATGGTAGGCGCTGTCTCCGAAGCATACAGATTGACGTACCCGCTGGTTGGATCGATGGAAGCTGTCTGAACGATAAGGCCGTTCACGTTCTCGGCTGGCGAGACGATCTGTACAACACCTTTCGGAAACAGGTTGCCGGAGTGCTTGCCAATTTTTACTGCGTTCATTTTTCACCTATTGAGTCGAATGATTTGTTACGGAGGATTCCGTTTTCATGTCGCTCAAAGGCGATGAGTTGGACGCTCTTGGCGTTGTCGACATACGTGCTGCTACATCACCGTTATTGCTTGGTGATGAGCATGTCGATAGTGCTGGTATCGCAGGTGTAGTTGGCCTTCTTGTCGAGAACCAAGTAAATGGCGGACGATTTGGTGACAGGCACTTTACTGACCGAAAAGACCGCTCCATTGCCTCTGACCAAGCTACCCGACTGAAGAACGGTGTCACCCTGATTCAAAGACCAGGCAACGCCATCACCGCAACTGTTATGAATGCTACTTACTCGCCCGAGAATGTTGATCTTGCCCACCACAGGACTGGCCCAGCGAATGACCGTCTGGCTGTTCTGGCCTGGGTGAAATGCCACATCACCAGCGGCAATGGTAAAGCTGCCATTTGCCGTGTAGGTGTAAGGTTTCAGGTGAACCGACACATGTGCTCCAGATGCTTGATCCATCCAACATGTAGCCGGGAGATTGCTGCATGAATCGGCTTTGAAGTACGGCAATGGGACTTAGTTTTCGGCCTTGTTCACACCAGACGAGTTCTGCATAAACGACCAAGGAGAACCTTGTGGGGCACTCTCCTTTGCCAGAATTACATCCCTTGCCAGGTTCCAGGACATTGCTGTGTCAGCAAAGGCACTCATGCTGGCACCAAAAAGCGCCAACAAACCGAGCAGGGAAACACTGATAGCTTTTTTCATTTGGATTGACCTATTGAGTCGAATGGTTGGTTGCGGAGAATTCCGCTTTCATTTCGCTCATAGGCGATAGTTCGAGGCTCAAGGCCTTCACACGAGGAAGGTCAGCACCAACGACATGCCGGCTTTAGCTTCTTACTCACTCGAGGAGTGGAATGACTATCCCAACAAAAAACTGTACATGCAACCAGTATCTTGAAGAATTTTTGCCCACCAGTAGTAGCAGCTCGGAACAAAGGGTGCGGGAAGCCATAAACGAAAAAGCCCCGGCGGATACCAGGACCTGAATAGGTGTGAGCTCACCGGTTGAGCGCAACGAGTGGGTGAAGATCGAGAAGGCTCTGCTTTGGCTGGACGATTTCGTGTCTCGACGCAACGGCGATAGTCGCGGCTCTTGCTCAGCAATTGAGACTCTGCGCGCCGCCCTGGAGTGCAAGCCAGCCGCCCATAACCAGGGCAAACCAACCCTGATCCAGGCGGTAGCCGTAACTTGCCAGAACGATGACGGGATGTACCTGGAATGGCTGCTTGAAGGAGGAATTTCAGAGAGGGAGTTCTCTGGCCAAGTGCTGTTCGCCATACCCGAGGCCACCGATCTGTGCGATGAAGACGGCGGCGCCGAGATCTACACCCGCCCAGTCGAGCAGCCCGCGTCCATCAGTTCCACAAGCGACAAGTACGAGGCTGAGCTGTACGACGAGGGCTGGCAGTTGGCACGGGACATGGGCTTGGGCAACGTCACTGATGCGCTGATGCAGCGCCAGGGCAAAAAATCCCGATAGGAGTACATTTGCACTCCACCCATAAAAACCGAACGCTCATCTAACTCAGCCGCTGAAAAATCGAATGACGGGAGCTAGAAAGCTGATCTTGTCCGCAGATTTTACAAAGCGGTCAAAGGCTTTTTCGCTAAGGATGAACGCGGGTATGAAAAAGATACTCGAGACCACAGCAGTCAATAAAAATCCAATCCAATCGGTACTAACAAGGACGGCGATCGCTACGCCCAGCATCAATAGCCCCCCTGAAAAGAACAGCCGCCGAGCAAATTTTTGATTTGGATATTGATTGAACATGATCAGGCCACCCTTGCCGCTTTCAATCACAGTAGTTCCAGGGTGGATTTTTGTCGAAGCATGCACTCTTCCCCCCCTTAATTCCCCTTAGCAGCGGCCCTCCCCAGCAAGCCGCTGTAGAGGCCAAGGACGAAGTCATGCCTGTAGAAAGAACGGTAACCATCCCAGCCCGGGAGCAGCACGCGGCCAAGCCTCAATCACCGTCACGCTCCCGCGGGTTTGCCGACAGTGCGGCGTTCCACGCGGCGAATCCTACTCAGCTGTCAGCTGGAACGGCAGGACAACAAAGCCGAGTTACGACAACTAAGACCGATTTTTGAAGAAATACCGATTGATGCGATAGCACCATCGATGATTGCGGCCTATCGCGATAAGCGGTCTGCGAAAACAAGAGCCAACAGAGAAATCGTCTTACGTTCGCATCGGAGCCATCGCGAACCCGACGAAATAAAAAAGTTTTGGTACGCCAGCACTTTCACGCAGGCAATAAAAAACCCCGTAGACGTTAATCTACGGGGTTTTCAAGGGTGGAGGCCGAGGTCGGAATCGAACCGGCGTAGGCGGATTTGCAATCCAGATAAAATATCAATACTTTCAAACAGTTAATGATAGATCCGTTCCGCAAGTGGCATCTCTTAGAAAGCCTGCAACCCACGGCCTATGCGGGTCATTATTTTGATTGCGGAACTGATTTAACTGGCGCCCTTAGCGGTTCAGGGCCCAGTGACAGTCGCAGTCCTCAAGGCTCCTCTACCCTTTCCTCCTGGACCCTGCAAGCTCAGTCGATCCGATGATGGATCGGGCACACCAAATATAAAAACACTTATATTTCAGGCACTTAATAACATCAATTTTTTTGCTGTAGCAAAAACTAAGCAGGGACGTGGTAAATATCGGAAATCCGATCAAAGTCCGTCCAATCAAAGAAACTCCAAACTGGCACTAGGGGCTCATCAGTTACAATATCCCGTCAAGCGAATACCAATCATCCTTACGGCAAGTGGTACGGTTCTGGAAAATCCAAAGCGCCTTTAACATCCTTCACTCGGCTCTGGATCCGCCCTACGTCATCGTCCATCATCAGTAGCTGGATCAGCCCTGATCCCACTTCGCTAGTGCCGGCACTTGAACGACCATTAACTCCGCATGAGTAACCTCGAGACTTAGCGTCGAGCCTGCCGAGCCATTCGCCAAGACACGGACGCCCGCTTTCTATGGTCTGATCCATCAAGGGAGTGGGCAGCGGCTGAGAATGTTCTTGGGCAGAGCCTATTACCCGGAAGGCTTGGTAACTTGGACGGCCCAGCTAATTTATGAGATACACCGCAGTCATGCTTTGTTTCTCTCCGAGCGCTCTAGGACAGCGTTCAGTTCAGGGTGCTGAGTGAGCCCAGACTTGAAGGCTAAATAAGAGGGAAGATCAAGATAGATGCAGGTTTGAAGGGCCCGCACAAGCAGTAAGATCTGCCCATCGCCAATCTTTGCAACGTCTTCTGTCGTTAATATTTCATTGGGCGCACACAGAACAGTCCAATTTAATTGTGAGTTTATGTTGAGGTTGATCGCAATTCCTTCTTGGGTTGAAAGCAACACCACGGCTACCGCATTTGGGAAGCCCACAAGACGATTGAAGTCCTGATCTCCCTGCTTAGAGAATAATACGCTACCACGCACTTCAGGCTCGTCATTATCCCCACGATGCCAGAGCCCCTTGTGCAACTCTTTGCCATAGTCTGAGTCGAGGACTTTAGACCCGAAGAGACAAAAGGCAATACCTATTGCAAGCTTACACACAAAGCGCTTATCAAACTTTGGGTCAACCGTAACTCGCATTTTATGCTCTAGCTCACCTTCAGTATTGGCTAGGAAAAACTCTGTGCGTGCTCGATCCAAGTCGTCAGGTTGCGCGAACCCGATGCTAGCCGGATCAGCACCCCGGACCTCGGTGCACAGAACCTTCTTGACCCTACGACCATGAAACGCTTGCTCAAACGACAGCCACGTCTTGAGCGGATCCTGCTGCGTGTTTTCGGAAAATAAAAAATATGCTCTTGTCTCTGTGCTCTTCATGGTCCGCGGGTTTCCGCCAACGTACGCAGATAACCTCTCATCGTGCGGACGAAGCCAAAATACCTGTTCACCTAGTGGACCCAACCACATTTCACAAACGTGGTTCTCCGGAAGTTCAGGAGGGCAAAGATCGGTGTTGCCCATACACAGGAGTGATACTCCAACTGGCTTATCCTTGTCATAAAAAGCTGAGGAGGACTCACGCAGCCAGTTAGAGACTATCCAATTCTTTTCGAAAGACGCATCGACAAATAACCCAAGGTTACTATTGCAGCTTTTGCAGACCTCTCGTGTCTTTAGAAAGTCGGGAGCATGTGCCCCTCCCAAAAACTGCGGAATAACATGCTCTAGCGTGAACTCTTGATCATCCTTATCTTTACGGCAGTAAATGCAATGTCCCATAGATCCCTCCATATGTCATACAAGCATTGTGAGGGTAGCACGGTGGCAGCATGTATCTGATAGCTGGTCATGTTGATCAGGCGTGGCGATGGCAATCCCAAGCTGCCCAAGGACAGCAACCACAGTTAGCACGTTCTTGACGCGGCATGAACACCATAAGGGCGAGACTGTGGTCCGCCCTACAACCCCAAAGAGCAAGGTCTGTAGGGCTCTGTCGACACAGCAGGATTTGGAGCCGCTGGGCATTAAATGCCGTTGACTGGCGTCCAGACTGCCCCATTGTTGCACCACGACGTCAGGTCGCTAACCAACAACCAGTTCGGCAAATGCCAACCAGGCCAGCGAGGATAGGAATTTGAACCACCTCCCTAGCGTTCGACTTGGCCTAGAACGGAATGTCTTTTTCGCTCCCCTCCCAGGGAGCTCGCCGCAACGTGTTTTTTTCTATGTACTCCCGCATAAACTCTCTTATTACGCCTGCCGGCGATCGCTCGTTTGATTTGGCAAGCTCCAAAAAAGCCTTCAGGAGCGCTGTATCCACCCTAATTTGGTATGTCTTTTTTTCCTTTGCCGGATCCATAACGCCTCCATATGTACGTACACAGTACTTACACCCCTTGATTTAAAAAGTCAAAAAACTCTCGTTCATGAACCGATTTACATTAACTATGACCCGTGCAAAAAAATCGTATCTATATGATTTAAATAGTTTTTTTTAAAAAAATTTACTTTTTATACGATCACCCTATTCTAGATAGAGGTTCCCGCATCGTTCAAAGTCAGCCCATCGCAACGACCTAAGGAATTTCGCGATGGAAAATCTCCATAACATTATCGAAGCACTTAACTCTCTGGCTCCAAATGCCGACCGTTTGGTTCCGTTGGTTCTTTCCATTGCCGCACTAATAGCGATCATCGTACTTTCCAAAAAAGGAGGGGCTTAACATGAGGATTCTTCCCTGGGTGCGGATGCCTTCGAGATGGATTCGAGAAGGTGGTCTTAAGAACTTCAATTGGGCTTCAAATGGAGTCGCTAGCAAATCAGCAGCTATTGCTGCATTGCAAATTTATATCGCATTGGTAACACAAGCTGAGGAAAAAGCTCCCCCGTCGTTTAGGTTAGAGGCAGAACTGACTTATAACGCACTTATGGAGATTACTGGGCTCAGCCGAGCTCTTGTTTCCTCCGGGATCGAGGCACTTTTAAATACCGAACGGATTTCAAAGGAAACAATAGGGAGAAAAAGTCGCTACTCCATTTCAGATTACGAGTTTGGAAACTGGTGCAAGCTTCCCGCACGCGCTCTATACGGATATGGAGGAGGAACAAGCATTCCTGCATTTAAGCTTTTTCAGAAAAGGAGTATTTGCGAACTAAACGCACTGAAACTCATGTTGTATTATGCTGCAGCAAGAGACAACAAAACACCATATACAATGGCCTCCTTTGAGACCATCCACAAACAAACAGGTGTAATAGAAAAAAACATTCCTCGTGCGAATGCCTTTCTAATTAATTCCTCCTTACTGGCGAACTTGACTCGTGAAAACTCAGAAAACACGAAAAAAAAGGAGCCAAACAAATACTATCTAACCGGATATCGCGACCTCTTTATGGGCTCACCAATAGTTCGAGTTCAAATTTGAAGAACTGACATATGATCAAAACTTCAGGCATTACCCACAAGAAACATGCCAAAGTTGATCAAGTTAGTGGTAAAACTCTGGCTCATCATCTCCCGCCGCATACCCCAATCTGGGTTGGTAGGGACACCGGCAGTGCGGAGTGTGCTCCTCCCCCAGCGATTGTTGATTTGGTCCAAGACCTTCATCACCTTGTCGGTTTCCGATGGTTGCGCCACCGCGAAGAGATCGTCGGTGTACTCGCTTCGCTGGCATAGATTCAACAATGAGACCTCGGCCTTACTGTATTTGAAGCCCGTTCTGAAAGCGCGATCCAGCGCTTCCACAGCCATTTCCGTCATGAGCCGGACGTCGTTGGTTGGATACGGCAGCTCTATCAGGACGCCATTGGCATACTTGGCTTATTGAGGGTTAAACATGCCCGTGCGAATGCTGACGCGGATTTTCTTACACAATGAATTCTGAGCCCGCAGTTTTTCCGAGGCTCGCATCATGTATGTGGCAACCACATCCTTGATAGGGGCCAACCCAGTTAACCGCCTCCCAAAACATCCTGCTACAGCAGATCTCCTGTTTCGGCGGATCAGGTTCGTCCAGATCCAGGCAAGCTGTGCCAGCCAGCGGCCGGGCTTGATGTTGACGCATTTGGCCCGGCCGCTCCTTTTCACTTCGTTGAAACGATTTCTTTGATGTAGCTCTGGCAGGCCGCCAGGGCGATCAATCCCTGGTCACCGTCTCCGGTGATGGCGACAATTCGTTGAGCAACCGCTGGGTCAAGTTCGGCTCGCGTTCCTCCATGAACCACGCCGCAGGTGCCGGCGGTGGCTGGCACCCGACCGCCACCACCCGAGGCGGCGGTGTTGAGTAGGACTGACAGCCGCAGGTCAGCAGTAGCAAGCCGATCACGCAGGCGAGCCTGGTTCGTTTGAGCATCGCGCAGCTCCTTGTAACGGGTTTCGTCATTTGCCTGCAGGCGATCCTCCAGGGCCCGGCGGGCGTCCTGCTGGGTTTCCTGCCAGTTGATCACCGCCGTGGCGGCCTGATCGCGGTCCCTGCTGTACGCCTCCGCCTGGTTAGCCAGATCCTTGCCGTAGGCATTGGCCTGCCACGTCCAGGCCAGCCAAGCACCCAGGGCGAACCCCAGCACCAGGGCCAGGGCTGGCAACAACCAACCCGGGGCCTTCACGCCAGCACCTCAAGGGCGCGCTCATACAGCACCTCACGATCCGCCAGGCCGTTGGTCCCGCCGTTGATGCGCTTGGTGATGGTGAGAAAGTCGCCTTTATCGGCCAGGGTGTTCAGCCCTGCCCGCTGCCAGAACCAACCCGCCGACAGCGCGGCATAGACCGGGGTTTCCAGCAGTTCGGGGGTGTTGAGTAGTCGAGCATCGCTGAACAGCGCTTCGCTACAGGCTTCATAGTTCGCCCGGCCGGTGATCTGAATCAGCCCCCTGCCCCGGTACTTCTGGCCGTCGCCATCCGCTTCGGGTGTATTGCCCAGGCGCTTGGCCAGGGTACCGGTATCGTACTTGCTCAAGTACTGATTGCTGCCCAGCTCGCGAACCCACTGCAACTGGCCGGACTCGTGGCCGATCTGCGCGATGAAGGCCGCAATGCGCAGGCGGGTGATGATCGCGTACTTGCTCATGGCTGCATTAAGAGCAGGAACAAAAACGCCGGCTTTAGCGCCGGCGTTGGGGAGGATCTGCAGCAGCTGCTGCACTGTAATCGTCATGCCTGATATCTCCAGTGATGATTGGGGTTAAAGCTGCACAACCTTGAGCGGCTTGGTTTCTTTCTTTTTCTTGCCTTTGGCTTTCGCCTTGCCCTTCTTGCCGCCGTTGCACTCGACGGTGGTGCTCCACCCGGACTGGGTGAACACCTGCTCGACCGAGTCAACCAGGTACTCGCCATCGAGGCCGACCTTGAAGCCCTGGGCATTGATCATGCGTTCAGCGAATAGATCGGTTCGGCCGGGCATCTCCAGGCGCACACCGGCGGTGCTGCGGTTGAATGCCGCCAAACGCGCCTTGGCGGCCTGTTCGGCGGCGGACTTGTTCGGGTAGATGTGGCGGTCGGTGTGCACCGGCGGCAGGCCGTCCGGGGAGCCCTCGTTGCCCAGGTCGACGACCCGCAGCTTTCCGCTCTTCTTGTCCTGGTGCTTGGTTTGCACCGCCTTGTGGGTGCTCTTGTCACCCAGGCGGAACTGATAGCGGCTCACGTCGCTGCGAGTAATGGTGACAGTGCCAAGGGCCTTGCCGCTGGCGCTCTGCCCGGCCTGCCGGGGCAGCACCAGCAGCTTGCCGTCGGCCACCTTGGCCGTGCAGTCGTATTGCTTGGCCAGGCGGGTGATGAAGTTGAAGTCGGATTCATTGAGCTGATCGACCCGGGGCACCTTGGTGGTCACCGGGCACACCGGCTGCCAGCCATTGCGGGTCGCCACATCGCGCACGATCTGCTGCAGCGGGACGCTTTCCCAACTCCCGCTGCGGGTGGTCTTGCCACTGCCGCGCATGTCGCTGGCCTTGCCCCGGATCTCGATAGAGTCAGGCGGGCCCGTCACCACGACCTCGTCCACCATGTAGCGCCCAAGGCGGGTCAGTGACTGGCCGGCGTATCCCATGAACACCTCGATGCTCGCGCCCCGGCTGGGCAGCGCCACAGCGCCGTCGCGGTCGTCGATGCGCAGCTCAAACTCGTCCGACTCCATGCCGGGCTTGTCCGAGGTGCGCAGGGTCAACAGCCGGTCATTGATCAGCGCGGTGATGTTCTTGCCGTCCGCAATGATTCGGAACTCTGGTTTCATTGCTCAGGCTCCAGAAATAGAAAACCCCGCACGTGGCGGGGTCTCCTGATGTGAAAATACAACTCACATATAATTAACAAATTTACTCTCTAGCACTTTATACATCGCTTCAAAAAGCTCTGTATCATCTGACATGTATCCACCAACAATAATGTCATCCACACCACCTTCAATCTTTACAATAAAACCCGCATGATAACGAACACAAGACAAACTCAAAACATCTTCCACTACAACTCTAGAAGCCTTATTCAAAGATACCAGCAGCGCAAAACTGAGAGACTCATCATCTTCATATCTAAACTTGTCAACACTTAGCTCGTTAAACCCAGATGCAATATTAACACCAAGTTTAACAGTTGCAACCGCACTACCACCATCATTAAGATACTTATCAAACCCCAATAAAATCTCATTAACCTTAGAGGTTATTCGCCTCCAGTTCGAATTACGCTCTTCTTCGGCTTGTTCATACTTACACAGTAACTCAAACGCTCTTGTCATTCCTATTCCCTCTGGCCATGATTATTTAGCCATCATAATGCCAGCCCTCTCAGTTCCACAACAAAACCGCAGCCCCAGTCTCGACCTGCAGCTCCGGCAGCACGATCAGCACCCCAGCCCGGAACGGCTGGGGCTCATCGGCCAGCCCCTGGTTGGCATCGAGCACCGCTTCGACACTACCATTCAGGTGCCCGTAATACTGGTGGCACAGGCTGTCGAGCAGATCCCCTTCAGACGTTCTGCATGTCGTCGCCATAGCTCACAAACTCCATCGAAAAGCCCTGTTTACGCGGGATACCCCCGGCCAGCAGGTGGCTCTGCTCCTCCTCAAGACTGGTCAGGCACCAAGTACCCAGCACTTCGCCATAGCCCGTGGTCAGGCTCAGCGGCTGCAGGCGTCGCCCGATGCTGCGCAGTTTTTGCAACTGACCCAGTCCCCCCTTGAACCCCGGAAACACCGCGCCCTTGAGAGTGATCTTGTCGTCACCCTGCCCTACCGCCTGCTGCGCAATGCTGCGGGTCAGGCGTTCCTGGCCTGCCCAGCGGAACCCGGTCTGACGGCGCAGCTCTTCAAAGGCTGCGGTGTCGAGGTTGAAGTAAAACGCTGCACCGGCAGCCCGGAACGGCTGAATGATCAGCAGGTGCGGGAACGGCTTCACCGCCTCGGCGGCCGGAGTACCCAGGCCGCCGAATGAACCGGTCGGAAGGATGTTGCCCAGGGACGGGCTGACCTGTCCGCCGATCCGGTTGATCGCAGCACTGGCCTTGGCGGTCTGCTCCTGCAACGTACCGAGCCGCTGCTGGATCTGCCCCGCTGCCGACACAGCCTGGCTGTACTTGGCTGCCACCTCGCCAACAACAGACTGCGCGGCGGTGATGCCGCGCAAGGTCCGTTGCAGCTTGGCGCCCATCTCAGGCCCCACAAACGGGATGTTCTCCAGCTCCGAGGCAGCACCGGTAATCTCGCTGATGGCTCCGTTCAACGGGGTCAGCATGCCATCCGCGCTACTGCGCCCCGCCTCCCCTGCCTCGACCAGGGACTGGAACCCCGATTGCAGTTGCTCCATGTAAGCCATGGCACCTCCTTAAACGTGTGGTTCGTCAGACAGCTGGCGGGCCGCAGCCTGTCGGCTGAATTCGTCGAACATCCGCCGCAGATGGGGTTCGACTTCCCGGGCCACCTGGGCCGGGTCCTTCACATCCCCTTGCACCGTGATTGGCACGGTCGGTGCGAAGGTGAATTGCTGGTCGACCTTGGGCACCTGCTTCGCAGGTTCGGGCGCCTTGAGCATTGCCGGCACAGCTGCCGACGGTGAGGCGGTCCCCATGGAGCGCACCACCTGCCCCATCACCGGCGGCGTCTGCCCGGTCTTGAACGATTTCGCGATGTCGCCCAAGACCGGCGGGATATCCTTCCCGGCGTTGACCATCATCAGTGGCCCCGCTGCCGGCATCCGCTTGAGCGAATCGTCGGAACCAAACATCGCTTTGCCGGCATAGGAGCCCAGGGCATCACCCCCAAAGTAACCTACGGTTCCCCCGATGGCGGCACCGATAGCCCCGCCAATGGCCGTGCCGAGACCTGGAACGACGGAGCCGAGTGCAGCACCAGCGGCCAATCCCATTTTTGCGCCCACCAACGAGCCTGCTAAGCCACCCGCCGCACCGCCATAACCTTCGGCCTTTTCATCACGGGTCTTGGCATTCTGGTAGGTGTCCGCAACCTTGAGGCCGGCGCTCAACACCGACAGCAAGCCCACCCCCTTAATCGCTGGCGCCAGTCCCTTGAACAGCGAACCTACCCCTTTCAGCGCTGTCGACCCGAGGCTCGCCGCGCCCTTGGCAACACGTCCCACGCCACCACCGCTAAAGACATTCCTGAGCGCCTGGCCGACGCGACCTAGCCGCCCCGCCCGTCCTGCACGCCCCCCTTTACCGCCCTTGCCGCCTTTCTTGTCCTTGCCACCGTCGAGGTCGTAATCGCCGCCGCCCAACCCGCCGGCGTTGGTGACAAACACCCGCTGAATCACGTTCGGATTCCCCATCATCGAACCCCGGGCCACGTTGAGCAGGCCCTTGCCGATATTGAAGAGCGACACCACATTTTTCAGTGCTACAAGTCCAGCACCCAAGGCAGTGATGCCCACAACCAAGGGCGGCGCCTTTTCCGCCAATCCGGTCAGCGACTTCGCCACCCTGGTGATGTGCTTGGCTACCGCATCCGTTGCCGGCCGCAGAGCATCCCCCACGGCCCGCATGCCATCATTCATCGCATGAGCTGTTTCGGCCCACAGCTGCGAGGAAGTTTCCCGGCGCTCGGCCAGGTTCTTGTCGAGGATGCCACTGGCGCTCAACGAGTCTTTCTTGAGCTGCTCGTACAGCTCCCGGTTCTGCGAGTACGCCGTCAGCGCCGCTTTGACCTGCATGTCGGCGAACAGATCGCCGGTTCGCAACGACTGCTCCAGCGCATCGAGCATGGCCTTAGCCTTGGCCGGATCAACCTCCTTGCTGATCTTGGCCTGGGCCTTCTCCATCTTCGCGGCCTTGGCCGGGTCGGTCGCCTTGATGTACTTCATGGCCAGGGCGAAACTCGACTCTAGGGTCGACATGCCACCCTGAATACCGGTGTTGAGAGAAGCGTGATAATCAATACCGGCATCCTTATACGCCTTGACCACTTCCCCGGAGCCAATCTTTTCCATCCAGTTTTTCAGGTTGTTGGCCGCTTCATCTGTTCCGCCGGCGGTCTTCATCTGCACCTGCAACATCGAGCCGAGCTGACTCACCGCATCCATGCCGTAAATCTTCATATTGCCCATGCTAGCCAACAACTGGGGAAACCAGCGCGCCATGTCGGATGCCTCAAAGCTGCCCGCCTGCCCCTGCAGGGCAATGGCCTCCAGGGCTTTCTCCATGACTTTGGGGTCAGTGATATTGGCGTTCTGCTGCAGCGCCTGGATCATGTTCGCCGTGTCGACCCCAGTTGCACCCTGCCCCACAGCGAACTTGGCCGCCACCGGCGCATAAGACAGCGCCTTGTCCAGCTCCATGCCGGCACCGACCAACTGGTTCACCAGGTCGGCCACATCGTTGCGGCCCATCCCGGTCTCTTGCGAGGTCTGAATGACCATCCGCGTCATCTGGGCTTCTTGCGGCTTGTTGGCCACGTCCGCCTTGATCGCAATGTCGCGGATGATCGCCTGATAGTCCGCGCTTATCTTGGTCGGAATGGCCACCGCCCCGACCCCGGCCACGGCCTGGCCGATCCCGGACTTGAGGCCCTCCTTGCCCTGCTGGATCTGCTGGTGCCCCTTGAGCTGCAGATCCGCACCCCTGGCCACGCGGCCGAGTGCCTGATACTCCTGGCGCAGTTTGTTTACCTGAATACCCTGCTTCTGCAGGCTGCTCAGGTTTCCCTCCAGCTTGCGCAACAAACCGGCGGCCGAGGCCGCACCGGTTTCGTGGGCCTTCTTCCATTCATCCCGCAGGCGCATGGTTTCGCCGATGGTGTTCTTCAGCACCTTGGCCTTGTTGCCTTGTTCCTCCAGCTTCTTGATCCGGCCCTCAACCGTTTTGAAGGCTGCCCCCACCGTCGAACTGACGGCGCCGCCGATCACCAGCCCCAACGCCAGTTTGCTTGCCATCTGATTCACCTATGCCCGAGTTGATGGGCTCAGTCCGTGAGCCACCAGACCATGTCGGAAAACCTCATGATCATGATTTCCTCGGCGGAGAAATGCAGCTCGCTCGCGAGCCGCTTCGCCGCCATCTTCATCACCGCCGGGTCAAAGTTCGTCGTCTTGCACCAGGCGAAAATAACCGGCCTGCAGGCGCTGGTAATCCTTGAGGGTCATGCCCTCCAGATCCTTGGCGCCGACCTCGGCCAGACTGGAGAACAGCATGAGTTCGCGCTGTTCGTCGTCACTGCCAGCGGCAGTGTTAGCGGCACGCACATCCCGCACAGTGGGTGCGCGCAGAGTGACCTTGTCGCAGACCACGCCATTCATCTCCACCGCCTTGGTGAGGGTCACGGCCACGCTCTCGGCGCACAGGGTCATCCAGGCCGGTGTCTTTTTCGATGCTTGAGTCATGAGTTTTTTCCTTACAGGCCCAGGGCCGAACGTTGAGCGGCGAGCTGGTCGACGCCGTTGATCACGCGCTTCATACCCAGCGCATCGATCTCGTAGATGAGGCGGCCGTCCACTTCCAGCTTGTAGTAGGTCAATGCCACGTTGTGCTTGATCTCAGCCTTGTCGCCGGCCTTCCAGTCGCCCATGTCGACCTCTTTGAGCATGCCGCGCAGGGTGACAATCACCGGGGTGACCTTGCCCTTGAGGCCCTTGAAGGCGCCCCGAAACACACCATTGAAGGCAGTACCGTCGGCCAGGCCGAAGAGCTTCAACGACTCGCGGCGTACGCCGGTGGTGGTAAAGCCGGCCTCTTGTTTTTCCATGCCCATGTCCAGTTCCACCGGCAGGTCCATACCGCCGGCACGGTGCTCCTCGGTCTTGAGCGTGAGCTTGGGCAGGGTCAGGCTCGGGACGTCGCCCTGGAAGCTGATGCCATCGGCGAACAGGTTCATGTTCGCCAGGGTTTCGGGAATCATTGCCATTGCTGCGGCTCCTTAAGCGGCGGAATCGAGGACTTCGGTCAACCACTGGTTGGTGACCTCGACACGGAAGTTCGGGTTTTCGGCGGGCGGCACGTCGGTAAAGCGGATGTTCCAGTACACCTTGCCCTGCTCCAGCTGGCTGGCGGTGTTGAGTTCGGTGTCCGCGTAGACCTCGAAATTGATGATCGCGCCCTGGTTCTTCAGGTCGCGCATAAATGCCCGCAGGCCCTCGGTCACGTCCTTGACATAGGTCGCGGTGATCGAGCGGTCGACCGCCC
The DNA here is from genome assembly GCF_001547895.1 of Pseudomonas sp. Os17. Classification (NCBI taxonomy): domain Bacteria; kingdom Pseudomonadati; phylum Pseudomonadota; class Gammaproteobacteria; order Pseudomonadales; family Pseudomonadaceae; genus Pseudomonas; species Pseudomonas sp. Os17. The sequence goes on from NZ_AP014627.1 coordinate 3,967,554, forward strand.
ACTTGTGCCCGTAAAGGATCGCGTCCATGACGATGTCCATGGTTCGCACCCGGGTGACAAACGCCCACTTCGGATCGCTCGACAGCGTGCGGTTGCCCCACAGCCGGAAGCCCGCATCACGAATGATCGTGGTGATGTTGGCGTTGTTCAGCAGGTTGGCCCGGCAAGTCTCGTCACCATCCAGAAACTCAATGGGGCGCGTGGTACCGGTGAGGCCGACAAACTCCTTGTTCGATGGTGAGGCCCAGAAGCCGTACTCGTTGTCGGTCCAGGCGAACAAGCCCGCTGCCCAGGCCGAGGCCGGCGCATCGACGGTGGCACTCTCCCCCGTGTCCCAGTACTGAATCCCCGGGTCGACCAGATAGGCCCGCTTGGCACCGAAGTTCTTGGCGTACTCCATAGCCGCTTCGTCGGTGGTGTTAGGACCGTCGAGGATCGCCAAGCCGCGTAGCTTGTCGGCCAGGGCAACCAGGGCTGTGCCGACCGGCAGGCCGGCGCTGTGCTTGGGAGCCACCAGCAAACGCGGCTGGGCATTGAAACGGCTCTTGCCGTCGAGCAGCGCTTGCAGGCCGGTACGCTTGCCGCTGGCCAGCACCCCACCGATGATCGCCGAGGTCTGCTGCGCGGCGTCCTGAACCTTGGCCACACCGCATGCAACGATCACCGCCTTGGCGCGCTGGTAGATGGCCTTGCAGGCCTTGGTGATGGCCGCATCCGGGCCCCAGGCCGCGATGGCCTCGCGCTCGTTGGTGATCAGCAGCAAGTCGTTGGCCTTGGCGCTGAAGTCAGGGCCTTCGGTGAAAGTGTCCACCAGGCCGATGATCGAAGACGACGGTAGCGAAATGGTTCGCGTGCCGGTGTCCACATTAGTGACGGTAACGCCGTGAAAGAAACCACTCATGGATAAGCTCCAGACATGAAAAAGCCCCGCATGAGCGAGGTTGTGGGAGGAACAGGCGCCGAAGCGCGGGAAATAAAACGCCCCGTCAGTGCGGGGCGTTTACTCGGTTTGCTCGGCGATCCAGGGTGGTGCCACCGGGCGGTGCTCGATCTGGGGAAAGTCAGGTGATTGCGGCCAGTCGCGCAGGGCCTGCATGTACAACAGCAGCTCGTTGAACTGATCACCTGTCAGCGTGGTAGCCGCGCCTATTTCGAGCTGGTCACGGTGACGCTCGCGCAACCACATCACCGAGGACAGCTCATCGTCGCGCCACTCGCGCTCCAGTGTTGCCGGATCTGGGACCACCTCAGGGGAATCGACAAGGTATGGCAGACCGCGTTCATCGTGAGCGCGAACTTTGCCAGCGGGAGGGTTACCGATCACCGTCATGTAAAGCTCATCAGTGATTTCGACTGCATCGGCGGGCATGGACACGTGCATGCCGCGCAAGTACGTGGTTTGGGTTGTCTGGCTATAAAAGCGCATGTGGCCTCCCTCAGCTTCCTATTGCGATGTATTTGACGCCATAAGGTACAGCGCCCGCGTAGGTCTTAAAGTTGACCCCCGTGGTCGAAAGCCCGAACGAGGCGACCGCATCCTGGGTAACCCCGACATTTGTTGCCCCTACATAGTTAGTCGCCACTACAGCATAAGCAGCGGTAGGAAACGCCATTGCGAATGTCACTGCGGCAGGAGTGGAGCTGAAACCTACCGATGCCCCCCACTGAAGAACCAGCCCGCCGAGCCAGGAAGGAAGCGCGATATATCCATTGGATGCGAGACTGATCGAGAAGCCCCACCGAAGTTTCTTCGGCGTCGGCATTACAAAATCGTTCGCGCTATCAAGCATCTGCGCGGTAGTTGCGACTTTTGTAGTGCCTTGATTGATCTCAGTCGCTTGGGTGGCCAGCGGGGCCAGAGCCGAGATGTCGATAGCCCCCTGATTGATCGGTGCGTTCCAGGCCTTGATGCACCACATAACCGCCAGGTTGCGCGGGCGCGCTTCGGAACCACCAGAACTTGCAACATCCGCCGTATAGCTGACTCTTGAACCAGCCCCACCCGACAGCCCTGCACCTCCTATGGCGTCAGATGAAAGAAACTTCCATCCGGCACCCGCAGTTGATCCGTGGGTGTGTGTTTTGTTATCGCTGTCCTGCCACGACCCGATCACACGACCTGCATCCGCCCCGCGACCATGATCCCACCCGCGGAGGAATTCACCGCGCGACTCAGGCAGCCGGAAGTTTCCGGCACCCTCGTCGCCCTTGTTGAAGGTGGTACCGAGGTACGCCGCAAGGTCCGGATATGTGGCGATGCTCTTCACACTGCCATCAATCTCAAGGAACCCAGGCGGCACGCTAGCCTTGGGAAACGCCACAATCGAGCCCACCGGCAACGCCGAGGCCTGCGCCACAATCGACTCGATCTCCGCCTTGGTGTAAGTGTCGGTGATGCCGTGCCCGGCCAGGGTGCTCGGGTTGGTCCCGGCAATCACCCGGCCGTACTTGTCGACCGTGACATTGGCATAGGAGCCAGCGCTGACACCAGTTCGCCCCGTCGCCATCTCGAAGGCCAGCGGCGTGGTGCCGAGGACAATCGGCCCGTCGGTGACTAACTGCCAAACGCTGTCACCATTGACCGTGCCTGTCTCGATACTGACGAACAGCCCCGGAGTGACCTCCAGACTGGTGTCAGCATCCTGGGCACGCTTCCACACGCCCGTCGACGACACGACATACAGCCCGTTGTCCTTGGCCTGGGCTTGGTTTTTCACCAGCACCCGGGCATCGGCCGGCAGCAGCACTCCGTCGATGGTCTGAATCCCGCTCAACGCGATGTTGGCCGTGGTGGCCACCAGCGCCGAGTGCTTGAAATCCAGCTTGGCCAGCGCATCGATCACCGCATTGTCGACGTACTCGCGGGTAGCCAGGACCACCGCTGGGTCGATCTTCAGCACGATCTGCGCGGTGTTGGCCACGATGAAGTTCATGCGGATAACCTGGGTCTTGCCGGTGCCTTGGGCCAGCAGGGGCTTGAAGCTTGGCGCGCAGTTGGCCACCGCCACCAGATCACCGTCGGCATCGAACAGGCCGATCTCCCGAATCCAGCGACCGCCCACATCAGACGGGATCACCTGCTCGGTGATGATGATGTTCGGGTTCGCCGGGTCAGTGCGTACCTGGTTGACCGGAGCCCGGCGCCATTCGTTGATCAGCTTGGTCTGGGTACGGTTCGGGATGGGGTCGGTGCCGTTGGCATCCCCTACCGCCATCTCCTTGAAGGTCCAGGGCACACCGAGCGCCGTAGCGTTGGCTTGTTTCGCCTCGCCTACCGCCGTGAGGATGGCGAAGAACTGACTGTTGGAATCGATCATGGGTACACGTCCAGGGTGTCTATTTCATCAATGCACACGACCTGGCCATAACGGCCGGTCACTTCGATATCGCGGGGTGTCGGGGGGTAAACATCGATCACTTCGCCCTGGTCCACATAGGCGCCGTAGCCGATCACCCCTGAGGTTTCCAGGCTGATGGCCAGGCCGGTCATGTGCCGGCTGACGGGCTTGGCGTCGTCGATCAGCCGGGTCAGTTCTTGATACATCTCCTCGGTGATGCCGGTATCCAGCACGCCGACTTTCAGGGCAAAGGTGGCCGGTTCACCGGCGGGCACCGTCTGCCACCACTCGACCACCTCGATCAGGTAGCCCAGAGGCTCCACCACCCGGCGCAGCGCGCCGATGGTGCCCTTGCGAGCATGGATGAAGTGTGCCGCCCGGATCGCGTTACGCTTCACCGTCTCGGACCAACGCGGGTCCCAACGATCCACTGACCAGGCCCAGGCCAACTGGGGCAGCAGATGCACCGGACAGGTCGCGGGGTTGTACAGGGTGCGCAGCACAATCGAGGTTTCGCCGGCGCTCGCAGCCTCAAGGGCCCTTTCCAGCGGCGTACTGTTGATCGGCAATAGGCTGGTCATGTCAGCCTCCCAGCGTGACGCTGTAGCCGTTGCAGTACGCCGCCTGTGCCCTGGTCGGGGCTATGTCCTGCCACCCCGGCAGCTCGACCCGGGCCACGCCGGCCACATGCAATTGCGCATCAATGGCCGAGCGAGCCACCTCGATACCCAACCGCCGTCGCGGATTGACCCAAGCAGCCAGCTTGCGCTCAGCCTCGGCCAGCGCGGCGTCACTCTCCGGCCCCGGGCCCTTCATGTGCAGCACCGCGTCGATGCGATACGGCAGCACCTGGGCACTCTGCACCGTGACTCGATCCCCCAACGGCCGCACGTCCTCATCGTTGAGGGCTGCCGCGACTGTCGCCAGCAGCCCTGGAGCGGCCGTGCCGTCGCCTTCCAGGCTCAACACCGTGACCGTCACGCAGGCCGGTGACGGGCTTTCGGCCTCGGCATCTGCCACCAGGGCCGAGGCATTGCGCGCATGTAAGATGTAGCTGTTACGGGGCCCGGCGGTGGTCAGCCCCTCATAGGCCAACTGGACACGCTCGCGCAGACCGTCGTCAGTTTCCTTGACCTCCTCCACCGGCGGCACCGCCTGGGGGTCGCCGGACTGGATCACCAGGCGCTGCAAGTTGACGTTGGCCGCCAGGTGATCCAAGTCCGTGCCTTTGGCGTGGGCCAGCAGCAGCGCCTTGGCCGCATCATTGACCCGGGCCCGCAACTGCATATCGCCGTAGGCCGACAGCTCCAGCTGCTTGGTGACCGGGTCACTCTCCAGGTCGGCGGTCCAATTCTCGCCCATGTGCCGGCGAAAGGTCGCCAGCTTGCCCTGATACAACGCTTCAAAGTCCAGGGCTTCCAGCACCTGCGGCGCCGGTAGTACCGACAAGTCCAGCATGCTCATGCCGTTACCTCCAAAACCGCACTATTACCCAGGTACTGACCGACCAGCTCGAAGCTGATCTGGCCACCCACCACCGCTACCACCCGCACCCGCTCCAGCTTCAAGCGGGGCTCCCAGCGCAACAGCGCCCGCGCCACCTCAGCCTGTACCGCGCTTTTCCAGCCGCCGGTCACAGGCAAGTCGACGTAGCGGCGCAGGTTGCTGCCGTACTCCGGACGCATCCGGCGACTGCCCAGCGGCGTGGTCAGGATGTCCTCGATGGACTGCCGCACATGCTCGATGCCGGACAGCGGCTGGCCGGTGCGGCGATCCATTCCGATCATTGCGTTACTCCTGCTGCAAATCCGAGTGCTTGCTCAGGTACTCCAGCGCGACGCTGTCACCGGTGGGAGCGGATACCCGCCCCTGGGCCACGGCCAACTGGCGGCCGTCCGGCAGGATCAGCACACGGGAGGTGTAGAGGGTGTCGCGGAACACTGTAGGGCCGGCGCTGGCTGATGCGTCGGTGAGCTTTTTTGAGGTAGTCATGATTTCTCCGTGTATAAAAAATCCCGCGTACAACAGGCTTCCAGCTAAAGCTGCATAGCTTTGAGTAGATCAAACTAACGCGCCCTCCATTAGCTGCAATTGAGAGGCACATAGAAACGGCACCAGGAGATGCCAGCGCCACTCAATTTTTTTTGGACTAAATTTTGTTACTACTCAGCAAGTGAGCCGTAGGTGATCTATATAGAATTAAAGAGCCTACTTCCTTACGGTTTAGGCTCAGCTTAAAAAGGCGTCTTAAACTCGCAAAAGGAAAGGCTATGATTATAAAAAACGCCATATGCATCAGCTTGTCCTTACTGATGACAGGCTGTATTAACTTCACCTCTCCCGCCCGAAGCTCAAAGCTCGAGGCATCGTCAAGTTACTGGTTTGATTACGACGCATCTCGACGCGGGGCGTTTCTTGTACCAGATGGCACGAAGATCAAAATCTGCGCGGAGCCTCCACCAGATGTTGCACTAAGCTTGGTTTCGAAGCTCGAAGCCGATGTAAAAAAAGACGGTGTTGGGGAGGTATCAGGAAAAACCGAGTTCAATACAACAGTCGTAAAACTGGTGGAGCGAACTCAAATGACAATGCTCCTACGAGAGTCTCTTTATCGACTTTGCGAACAGTCCTTGGGACAGAACTTTACGTCCGCCGAAATACTTAAAGCTTATGAAGACACTGTGCAAGCGGCAGCTGACATAGCCAAGACAGATTTGATAAAAGCACAGGAAAGCCTAGTTAAATCCGAGACAGTACAAACCCTTGTTAACCAAGGAATAAGCCCCGTAGAAATACAGGAACTTCTCGAGCGCAAATAGGGCATTCGTCTAAACGTAGATTTAACAATCAGCCAATGACTCCTTACCCCACTAGTGCAAAGTGGCAAGTCAAACAAAATGAAAGGAACAACCGCCGGAAGTGCTCCGCACTCCGGCGTATCTTTTTAATGCTTATGGTTCGCTGTATTGCCGGTGGTATCAACAATTCTGCCGCCGCCATTGATGTCACCAGCAACACTCAATGCTCCAACGATTTGGACATTTCCCTCAAGGGTGATTTCTCCTGCTAGCAGGATGGTTGAGGCCTTGCCAGCAATCGAGTCGTCAGTAACCACCGCCGAGCTGCTGCCGACCTGAATGGTCACCGTTCCGCTGGGCAGGTTGATGCTGTAGCTCTTGGTCTGCCAGTCGTAGACCAGCGAACCGCCATCATCGAAGCGCCAGACCTCGACGTGGTCGCGGTTGTCCGGCTGCGCACCAGCGTTGCCGTACAGGCCAGGCACAAACGTACCTTGTGCTGGTTCACCGCTGGGGCTGATCAGGGCTCCCTGCTCACCCAGACTCGGCGCCCGCCAGTGCCGAGCCTTACCGGCAGCTTGGCTGTGCCAGCGAACCCAGGCGCTGGTCCAGCCGGCACCATCAGAAACCCGCACCGTCCCGCCAGCGAGATCCACGCCCACCACGCTACAAGGGATGATCAGGCCGGCCAACATACGATCATGCTGTGCGCTGACGTAGCTCACGACAACTCCTCCGGACGGACATCACCGACACCCTCACCCAGGTTAAACACCAACGTGCCCGGCGGCTGATCAGGCCACGGCCATTCCTCTTTGCCGAGGTATATCCCCTGGGTCCACTCCACAACCCAGACCGCGTACCCATCCAGCTCAGGCCGCGTCCAGTCCTGGGCAGACCGCACAAACTCGGCGGCAGTTACTTCGACGCCCCAGGTCTGCATGCGCAACAGCACCGCAATCTGCGAAGCGACAAAGGCCGCTTGTTGCTGGCACTGGGGCAGTTCAGATCCCACGATTACTCGCGCCTCAAAGCGAGCCTCCAGCGCCGTCTCGCCGGTCATCTGATCGGTACCCGGCTCCAGCTCCACCAGTTCAATCACCACCGCCGGAATAGCCATACGCTCAAGCATGTCAGGCATGACCGCTACATAAGCCAACCCAGGGATGGCATCGCGAATATGTTGCTCTATCGCGCTGTACAACTGGTCCAGGCTGATAGGTTCATCAGGCACGTTTGCCACCTCGCAGATACTTCTGCAGCTCAAAGTTCAGTTCCTGTTCGAGGATTTCCAGCAGCCTTTCATCAGCGCGCTTGACCCATTCATCAAAGATCGGCCGCACGTCATCCAGCGACACCTTGGCCTTGGCCAGAGGAAAGCGGTTGTCGTTCTCGTTGATGAAGCCAGAGCGCCGCTTTCCCTCCCGTGTTTCGGGGTAGTTGCTCGGGTCGAAGTGCTTGCTGCCAGTCCGAATCCAGATATCGGCCTGACTGCCATAGACCTTCTTGAAGAAGGCCCCCTGATAGCGCCGCCCCGCCACCGACACACCCGACCGATTCTGGCGGGCTCGACCGATCCGGCTCGACTCAATCGGGTTGATACCGAACCAGAGCTTGCCCTGTCCTTTGCTGTTGATGGGGTAAGCCCGCAAACGCTGGCGAACAGCCCCAACCGCAATGCGCTCCTTGCTGCTGACAGCCCTGGCAATGTAGGTCCGCAACCAACGCAAGGTCTTGTTGATCGCCCGGCGCTGGGCCGCTGCCGCTGCCTTGGGCACCACGGCGGCAAAGTCCTTGAACGCCTGCATATCGACGGCCGAGGGCTGCAGCGTGATCATGCCTTCGCTGGCCGATTGCCGAGCGTAGCTGCCGATGCTCATGGATTGATCCTCAGAATGAGACTGACCAGGCCATCGCCTCCTGGCTCAATCAGAATCAAGGTGTACAGGCCACCTCCATCGTGCGCGGGCAGATCGATGCGCACCTGCTGACGTACCTCTACCCCTTCGGCATCCGATACACGGATCACCAGATGTGGCTCGCGCAGGCCCGTATTCATCTTGCCGAGCTTGGGTTGCAGCCAAGGCGCCGAGAACATCCCCAGCACCTCGCGCCCTTCGATATAGGCCGTATCCCCCAGCGCCTCGAACACCGCATCGTCAGCATCGGCGACCAACTCGCGAATGCCCACGGCTACATCTCCAGCAGGATCTGCGCCAATGGCCGCGTGCACAGGTGCAGCGGGTTCGACTGCGCCTCGCCGGCCATGCCCTTGCCGAACGGCATCGGCTCGATCTTGCTGTAGTACGGCAGGCCCTCGGTGTTAACCGTCTCCATGTAGTCGGCCGGGGCAAACACCGAGATGTACAGATCCGGTACGCCCTCGGGAATCAGCAGCGCCTTGTCGTCATGAACAAAGGAAACCCCAGCAACCTTGCCGCGATAGCGTTCCCAGACGATGCCGCCGAACTCGAAGCTCTCGCGGGCATCACCCCGCAGTGCTGCCGCCTGCTGGGTGTTGAGGAAGGTTTCCTTGACCTTCTCGTGGGCAATCATCTTGTTCCAGAAGTGCTTGCCACAGAACGCCCGCGATCCAGTGCTGGTGATACTGCCCAGGGCATCCTCTTGCAGATCCAGAGCCTCGCCGCATTTGACGCGGATTTCAGTGGTAGGGTCGTTGAGCCCCATCGGCATCTTTTTACGAGTCACCCCAAAGGTCTTGTAGATGTCCAACAGCACCGTCTTGCCGTCCGCATCGAGGATCTGGCCGTTCAAGGCACCCATGCGCTGGAATTCGTGGGTGGCGTCCAACTGTCGACGGCACTTGGCCAGGCGTTTGTTAACCACGTCCTGCACCGATTGCAGCTCGCTGCGGGTACCGAAGGCGCGGATGCCCTGGATCTCGTCGGCCTTGATGGCGAAGCGTTCCGGCAGGTGCACGGTGTTAAACGGGATCAGGTTGCGCTTGCTACCACCGACCACCAGGCCCGAGGTGCCACGCTCGCCCGCAGGGACCAGGCCGATGGTGTCGCCGTCCTTCTCGATCTGCACTGTCAGGGTGGTAATACCCTGCTCCTGAAACAGGCCCAGGCCGCTGATACGACCCGGGAGATACTCCTGATCGTTGATCGCCGCCGTCAGCGAAGAAACAGAAAACGCGTCGTCGTTGAAAATCTCAATGTCAGCCATGAAGCAATCTCCAGAAAGCAAAAAACCCGCAAAGGCGGGTTCGGTAAACGAGGATGAATCGCCCTAGCGGACGAACACAAAATGAGTGGCCAGGGCCCTCTCGGCGGCTGGGTCCAGGCCGGTCAGGTGCGCTTCGCTGACCTCAGCCAAACGCACCACAGCGCGACCGCGACGAACCACATCCGACTCACCCAAGGGGCCATAGAGAATGGCCTGTGCGTTTTCGCTACCGTCCTCGGCGGTCGGTTTGTAGGGGGCAAACTCACCGGTAGCTACCACCAGGCCGAGGATCTGCCCCGGCTCCAGGGCTGGGCCCGCCGCCACGTTGATGGCTTCGCGGGAAATGGTGCCAGCCCCTTCGGACAGCAGGAATTCACCCGCATGCATCGGCTCACGTTGAATGGTCATGGTCTAACTCCTTTTGCGGATGGGTTTCGTGCGGCCTGGCGAGCGGCCCAGATAGAGGGCTGATCAATCTGTTTGGCCTGCACTTTGGGTGGTGGATCTGCTTCGAGCGGCAGGCTGTTGTCGATCTCGAAACCCTTGCCGCTGCCCACCAGCTTGTCGAACAGCCGGGCCCGCACAGCGGCGGCATCCAGACCGGCCGTCACATACTCGGCACTGAACTCAGGCAAACGGGCGGCCACGCACAGATCGTTGATGGCTTTGGCCCGGGTCAAACCCGCCTGGACAACGGCCTCGCTTTCCAGCTGGGTGGATTTCAATAGCGGCTCGATCAGGTTACTGATACCGGCAGCCGTGCAGCTCTGGGTGACCAGCAGCGCAAGCTGCGCGGCATCCACCACCGGAGCCGGCTCTGGCGGATCGGCTGGCACCTGCGGATCTGGCTGCGGCGCTTCATCCAATTGGGCCAGCAGCTCAGCCGGCGCGTTGTGAAAGCGTTGCAGCGCGGCGCCCTGGCCCAAGCAAGCTTTGACCGTGACGCCGTCGCCCACCTCGTCCGCCAGGCCAAGGGCCACCGCCTCATTCGCCGTCAGCCACGTCTCAGCATCAACGAGGCGCCGCAGCTCCTCTTCATCGATGTCCGGTGCCTTGGCCTTATAGGCGGCGATGATGGCTTCCATGGTCTGGTCGAGCACCTGGGCCACCTTGCGAAAGTCCTCGGCATCGCCCGAGGCGTAGGTCCAGGGGTTGTGAATCATCAGCATGGCATTGGCCGCGATCACCACCCGGTGAGCGCCGCACACAGCAACGCTGGCAGCACTGGCGGCCAGGGCGTCGATACGGCCGGTGCAGCGCTCCCCCAACCGCGACAGCGCGTTGTGAATGGCCAGGCCGTCGAACAGGTCACCGCCGACGCTATTAAACGCGGCAATCACCGGAGACACGCCGTCGTCCAGGGCTCGCAGATCCTGCACAAACTGATTGGCCGTCACGCCCCACGCGCCGATCTCGCCATACACGAACACCTCGATGTTGCGCTGTTCGGCTTCGCCACTGGCCCGTAGGGTGTACCAGGTTTGATCCTTCACCGGCACCACAGCGCCGGCGGCGTCATAGACGCGGACCTGAGTTTTCTTGCTCATGGTTGCTCCTTGTCGTCGAGCAACTCGACGCTTTCAAGAGTGGTGTAATTGAGGCCAAGGCCCTGCGCGCGTTGCAGATCCGCGGCGTTTTCAGCATCGACCGTTTCGGCGTCATAGCCGGTGCGCAGCACCATCTCGCTGCGCGAGGCGAAGCCAGCCTGTACTTCCATGCGTCGTGCTTGAACGTCCTGCACTGGCTGGATGTAGGCCCAGCCTTGAGGCACCCAACGAGTGCGCAGGTACTCACGGCGCCGTTGCGCGTAGTCCTCCAGCTGCAGCGTCCCCGAGAGCACGGCCATGTCCATCCAGGCCGCCCGAACAGGGCGGCACAGCTGGTGCACGTAAACGCTGAACTGCAGTTGCTCTAGGCGGCGCCGGAACTCGTTGAGCACCACCCGCAGAGCCCGGTCGTTGATCTCGCGCATGTCACCCGTGAGGATCTCGTAGGGCGTGCCGGTACCCGCTGCAGCAGCCATCAGTTGCTGCCGCATGAAGTCGGGGTAGTTGTTGCCCGCGTCCGGCGGCTTGGAAAACTCGACCTCCTCACCCGGCCCCAGCTCCTGCATCGTGCCCGGCTCCAGCGCCACCATCGGCGTGAAACCATCGCGGTCCGCCATCAGCGGTTGGCCGGTGACTGGATCTCGCGGCGCCGGCCCCGTCTCGGGCGTCGGCCGCGAAATGAAACCGGCGAACAGGTTCGCCACCTCCTGCCGGAACAACACCGCGTCATCGTAGTTGTCGAGACTGCGCAGGCGCTTCAGCACTGGCGACAAACGCGGAACACCGCGCAACTGGCCCGGCTCTATCGGTTCGAAGATGTGCAGCACTTGGGACGCTGGCACCCGTAACAACTGGTTATAACCGCCGTTCAACGACGAGGAGTCCCCCGGGTGCGAGCGATACATCCAGTACGCCACCCGCTTGCCCATGGTGTTGAACTCGATCCCGGCTCGAATGACATTGCCATCGCGGGTACTTTCAAACTTGTCATGAGGTACGAACTCCGGCGCCAGCAGTTGCAATTGCAGCGGCACCGCCAAGCCTTCGTTCAGACTACGAGGACGCAGGCGCACGAAGCATTCGCCCGATGTCTCGACTGTTCTAGCCACCAGGGCCTGCAGACCATAGAAGTCGGTCAACTCATCGGCGTCCGATTCATCCACCCAGTCCTCCCACAACTCCTGCAGCAGCTCGCGCAGGTCGTGGTCAGCCGTCCGTGGCCTGGGATTGATCCCGGTGCCGACCAGGTTGCTGACCCGCTTGTCGATCACGTTGAACGCATACGGGTCGTTGCGTACCGCCGCCCGGGAACGCGAGCGCAGGTTGCGCAAGGCCGGGGTGTTGATGGTGTTGATGCCGTTGTCGGGGGCATCCCAGCCCGAGGAGCGGCGCCCCTCTCCGGCGCCCTCGTAACTGGCCTTGATATTGGACGGCAGCAAGAAACCGTTACGGGTCAGCGTCGGAAAGTGGCGAGCCATTACAGTCCCTTGCCTCCATGGAAAAGCCTGATCACGCGAGCGCGTGGTCCGGCGGCTGCACTCAGGCTGCCCCGGATCTCCTCGCGGGCCCTGAGCAGTTCATCCACCGTGCGGTACTCCACGGTGCGGTCGCCATAGCGCACGGTTTTTTCACCGCGAGCGATAGCGCCCTCGATAGCGTCGAGGTGTTTCTGGGTAAAGGACATATCAGCGTCTCTTCAGATAGCCGCTAGTAGACATACGGCGTTGAGGGGGTGGAGCTGCTGGCCGGGGCATAACCGCCGTGGCGGTCGGCTGAACCACCGGTTCAACGACTGGAGCTGGTTTTGGCTCATCAGAAACAGACTCCACCTGCGCAGGTGCAGCGGTTGCCACTTCATCGAACAGCCCGGACTGGGCCATGGCCTGCCGCACGCGGTCCCAGTCGGATTCGAGGTACCGATTGATGCCCAGGTAATGCGCCATCGCCAGGCAATACACCATCAGGTCGAGCCCCTCGTTCCGGTCGGCCTTGCCCTTGACCCACTCAATGCGCTTGTGGCCTTTGACGTAACGCGCCACCTTGCTCTCAGCCACACACTGGTCGAAGAACTCATCGGGCAAGTCATTGGCAAAGTGCAAGGCACCCGGCCCGCTCTCGAAGGGATAGCGGTTGTAGATCCAGTCCTTGGCGGTATCGGTACCAACAAACCACAGCTCGGCGCCGTTGCGTTCGGTCTGGCCCTTCCAGGTCACGTCTACCATCGACGGCCGCTGGGCGATCACTGGCCGACCTGGCTTGCTCGCACCCTTGATGGCGAAGACGTTGCGCCAACGGCGGAGCCGGCAGAACTGATAAACCTCATCCGTGTGATGGCCGCCCGAGTCGACACCAGCGGCAAGGATCGCCAGACCGACGCCGCAGGGGTGCCGGTAACGCGCCTTGAGCTTCTCATCCAGCAACGCCCAGGTCTGTTCGTTCGCCGGGTCGCCCCAGATCACCTGGTGGTCGATCACCCAGCGCTCCATGCCGACACCAAAGCCCATAACCATCAGCTCCAGGCGGTTGGCCTGGACGTCGACAGCGGCGGTCAGCATCAGCACACCGGCTGGCATCGACCCGAGGCAGTAGTTCTCAAGGCGTGCCCGGTCCCGCAGCACATGGGCCTTGGTCTGCTCTTGAGCGCTGTCCCACACCTTGGCAAGCCGGGTGTTGTAGAACACCTGCATCGGCTCCAGATCGCCCTTGGCCTGGGCTTTCTTGGCCTTCTCGAACTGCCGCGCCAGCGTGCGCCAGTCCATCCAGCCAGGTGGCGAGTACAAGGCGTTGAGGTGGAAACCTACCGTTTCGCCATCGCCCTGGGCATGTGATCGCCATTCGCCGTTGGCCAACATCCAGCCTTTGTGGTGTTCCTCGATCAGAACGTCACAATCCAACCCGGACGCTGCGCACTTGTAATGTACGACGCTGAAATCGGCCGAGTAGAGTAGGTTTTCCCACTCAAGTACCTGCATGTGCCCACAATACGGACACGGTACGTAGTAGTAACGTTGGTCACTGGACTCGAACAGATCGCTGATCCGCGATGCCCCCTTGATCGTGGGCGAGCTGGAGAAATAGAACTTGGCGTTGCGGCCGAAGGTACTGCCCCGGGTTTCCGCCAGCTCGATGGGGTCACCCTCCTCGCCGACGTCCACTTCCCAGCGGTCGACCTCATCGCCGTACACATAGCGAGCCGACAGCTCGGCCAAGTTGGCCGCAGACCCCGCCGTCGTCACGTACAACGACCCGCCTTCAAACTCCTTAGTGTCCATGGTGTTGCGCGAATCCCGCGAGCGGCTGGACGCCACCCGTTCGCGCAGTACAGGCGTGGCCTTGATGGTCTTGCCGATCCGTGAAGACACCCGCTTGGCCAGGCCCAGGCTGGGCAGCAACGTCAGAATGTTGGACGGTGCCATGTGGATCAGGCCGCCGATCCAGTTCAAGGCAATCTGAGTTTTCATCAACTGCGAGGCCACCATGGTGACCACGCGCTTGCAGGGGTGAGCCGGTGACAGGCAGCGCATGGGCTCCCGGGCATAAGGCGTCCGCGAGGTCCGGTACTGGCCCGGCTCAGCGGCGCCGGTATCGCGGGGGATGCGCATGTACTCATCCGCCCATTCATCAATCCACACATCAGGGTCAGGCTGCAGGCCACGAAAGTAGGCCTCGCGGTAAACCTCCGCGCCGTCAGGTCTGGCCAGGTTCATTGACTACCTCCCAGTTGGTTTCAAGGGTGTGGCCAAAGTCCTCCGCAGACATGCGGCTGGCCTCTTCCAGCCGTGTGCGCAAGGCTGCCGTGAGGTGCCTTTCGATCTCCCAGGCGTCGGTCATCGCGGCAAGCTCAGGCGCGAGCTGCGGCGGCATACCCAACAGCGTGTCGCGCAGCATGCGGCCGGCGTTGTAGGCACCGGACTGCACCGCTGTGACCTCCACGGTCGAGCCCTGGACCTTGTTAAATTCCGCCTCGGCCAGCTGTGCCAGATAGTACTCGCGGTGAGCGCGAGCCTTTTGAAAGTCTGGCTGCTTGCCCGGCGCGATAGCCAATGGCTGCGGCGCAGCCGTGGAAGTCGGCTCGGCAAGTGGGGTGAGTTGGCTGTGAACATCGCGCTGGACACGATCCTGTTGATGGCGAGCCGAGACAGCGGCCTTGCTCGGGTCTGCGGTTTCAGCAATGAGGGCTTGAGTGGCCAGGACATCGACCTTCTTGCCATCCGGCGAAAGCACCAACCGGTTGTTGTCTTTGAGCCAGGTGATGTAGCTGGGCGACCTGCCGATGCGAGCCGCGAAGGCGCTCTTTGACAGGTAGGTTGGTTCTGTCATGAGCCCTCCTTTTTCAACGGCTTTTCAATCGAACCTTTCAATTTCAATGGATTGAATTTCAGTAAGCTGGCAGCCCTGCCGCTAACGAAGTCCCGCGGGTTCCCGACCCCGTGTCCTCGGGAGCGTCCCAGGGTCCCCGGCGCTTTCTGAGCCATTCTCGATACGCTAATCTCCACCACTGCCCCTCCAACGCATCAAGGATGAAACGTGTTCTGGAATAGAGAGAAGAAAGTTCGAGTTGAGCTGACAGCTCCAATAACCATCACCCAGCCAAGTTGCTCAGGCCTGCAAGCGTCGACTTCACAGACGCCGGTTCCGAAGACCGTAGACAAAGACTTTGCCTTAAAGCTGTTGATCGGTATTGCACTCTTCCTACAGGCAGCTCTCTTTGTCGATGGTTACCTGGAACTCACCGCTTACTTTGAGCAGTTCGGCATCTCGACAGGTGAGCTCGATTTGGCTAACCCAGCGATTTTAGCTACAGGTTATTTACACTGGTTCACCACCGTTATGAGCTGGGTTGATGGGATGCCTATCATCGGCCCATTTTTGCAATGGCTCCCATTTGCTGTCGTTGCTACGGCTTATGTATGCGCACTTGCAAACCATGAAACGAAGGCGCAGTCCCTCATCGAAAAAGGCCTAATGGGTAGTCTTGCCCTCTTTGTAGTTTTCATACTGCCCATCGTCGGAGTGCAGCATGGCATTGACAGAGGCAGGCAAGACATCAGTAAAACCACCGGTATCGACGTAGCAAACGGAATTAGCAAGGAACACAGCGTCGTAACCAAAGATGGAGAAAAAGTTACTGGCCACCTCGTGGCAGCAGACACTAAAAGCACGTTCCTTCTCTCGAACCAAACCGTCTACAAAATCGATAACAGAACAAACCAGGTAATGAGAAAAATATTGCTGAAGGCGAAACCCCAAAAAGCACTCTAAGAATCAAATGCCGTGGACCTAGCACACTAAGTTTGAAAAGACGGACATCCCTGCACCGATCTCAGTTGCAGGGAAACCGCGAGTTCGCTAACCCGTGTAGGGGCCGGCCCCGGGGGAGGACCCAAAAATCTGAAATTTTGGCCCGGCCCGCCGGGGCCTCGCCCCACCCATTCAGGCCGTCCCACCGCTGGGTGGCTGCTCCGAGACGCCGATCCGCTTCGCCGCCCAGCGCTCGTACAAGCCAATGGCAACATCCGCCCCAGCCATCGCCGTCAGGCAACCGAAGGCGCCCGCCGTCCAGACCGACACACCGGCGCCGATCAGCAACATCATTGCCGCCATCCCGCAGACGATGCAGGCACCGGACCGTAGCGCAAGACGCCGAACCAATGCCCAACCTCTCGCCCCTTCCTTGTCTGCTCGCCACATCTCCCCGGAGACACCGCCCACCAGGGCCAGGACGATCACTAACCAGATCGGCATCTCTGCCAGTGCTTGTTGCTCGTTCGTCATCGCCCGCCCCTTAAACGCAAAAACCCGGCGCAAGGGCCGGGTTTGGTGTGTGGGTGCCTGCCGCTCTCTGCGGTCGCACCTATCGAAGATGGCTACTTTTTACAGGTGGATTCCGGTGGCAGCAACCCTGTTTTAACGCCACCCGGTGAATGTCGGGTGAACGCCTAGGCAATGTCGGCGAATATCTTTATTTCGGCTTTCAGCGCCTTTGGCGCTGTCCGACCTGTCCCACTGATAGTGAGTCAGGCAGGACAGCTACAGGCCCCGAAATACAAGACTCTGACCTACTGTCCTACCTCTATCTTTCCTTTCTCGCATGTAAGAAGAAATTGAAAGGCACGCGTGCGCGCCCACGGCGCGTAATGTGTGCCCGCTGCGCTCATGTGTGCGCATGACGCGCTGAGAGGTTGGACAGTAGGACAGCCCAGGAATGACAAGGCCCGCGCTTGTCCTGCTGCGTTAAAACGCGGTCGGACAAGGCGAGCCAGTAGGACAGAGACAAACGCACCAAGGGTAAGCGTCAAGCCACCTTCCCCATCAGCATGCCCTCGATGAACACATGCGCCTGATGCAGGCGCTGGTAGTACGTCTCACGACTGCAACCACAGTGCGCGTACTTCTGAGCCAAGAAGCTGTCGTGATTGCAGTAATGCTCCATCACCACCAGGGCCAGCTCGGGCGGCAGGTGCTTGTTGACGATCAGCTCGATATCGGCCGATTCATCCAGCAGCACCCGACTGCCACGGGTTCCCCGTATCAGCTCGCCTTTGCATTCCATCAGCATGGCGATCATGTTACCGCCGCCGGCCGTGCCGATGGCCAGGTTCGTGGGCATGTGCAGATCCTGGGCCCAGAGTTTGAGCATCTCGTCGATTCGCTTAATCAAAGCAAGGCTCCTCCTCCATCGGCGCCACCTGCAATGCAGATCCGCGCCCCCAGTTGGTCGGCTTCTGATAGGCCCATGGGCGTATACCACTCTTGGCCAGTGCCGGCATACGCCTCTTACGCCACCCCAGCCGATGCATGATCGCACCCACGCGCATCTGCTCCGGCTTCCCCCAGTGACTGGGATCGATCTTCAGAACCTCGGACAGGATCTGACTGCCGGTGGTGGTCTCCCCAAGGTGCGACTCTTCCAACCACTTCAGAATTGGCACC
This sequence comes from Pseudomonas sp. Os17, assembly GCF_001547895.1. Classification (NCBI taxonomy): domain Bacteria; kingdom Pseudomonadati; phylum Pseudomonadota; class Gammaproteobacteria; order Pseudomonadales; family Pseudomonadaceae; genus Pseudomonas; species Pseudomonas sp. Os17. The sequence continues at coordinate 3,985,359 of NZ_AP014627.1, forward strand.
TCCCATTCATCCACCACAAAGCGCTCTTCCTGCGCCTCGGCGAACAACGGCGCTTCATCACGGATCACCCACCAGATATCGCCGGCCTGATAGCAGAACATCGCCTCGGCCCAGAGCTGGTCGCGGATCTTCCGCAATTGCTCCAGGTCGACCTTGGTGCAGGCCACCGGCCAATAACGCCGGTTGCCGGTGGCGTCCTTGAGGTATTCATCCTGGTTGGTGGTGCCCACGAAAACACACTGGCGTGGCACGTCCATCGTTCTGCGGCCGTAGCTCTCGCGGTAGGTGTCCACCGAGGCCGAGAAGAACTGCTTGGCCTTGGTCGATTCGGCTTTGTTGAAGCTGTCCAACTCGCCCAGCTCGATAATCCACTTGCCCCGGATCGCCTGGAACGCATCCTTGTCGCCCAGGGTAAACGGCGTGTCCATAAACCACGAACCGCCGAGAATACTCATGGCCGTTGACTTACCGGCGCCCTGGGCGCCTTCCAGAATCATCACCGAGTCCGCCTTGCAACCCGGCGCCATCACCCGGCCCACCGCCGAAACCATCCAGCGCTTACCGACCTTTGAGCTGTAGTCGGTCGGTTCCACGCCCATGATCTCGGTGAGCCAGGAATCGAGGCGGGGCACGCGATCCCACTCAAGGCCACGCAGATAATTGCGCACCGGGTGAAACGCTCGATAGTGCGCCACCACGCTCACCGCCTCGATCACGTTGCCGACCTTGACCCGCAGGTTGTACTGCTGCGCGAGCCACTTCATCACCAGCATGTCGTCGATGTCGGCCCAGTCGCCGGTGTCGCCGCCATAGGGCGGTACCCGCAGCTTGACGATCTTGGCGCTGAACGAACAGAAGCCAATCACCCCGGCCCAGCGCTCATCATTGCTCAGGATCAGTTCAACGTTCTGCATGTGTGCGATCAGCATGCCGCTATCACTGCGGGCCAACTGATCCCGCCAGCCGCCCGCGGCGGGTGGCCTGACCACCGCCAGCACCTGACGACGCACTGCCTCCAAACCTTCGGCGCAATGCAGGTCGTTGAAGTCGGTCCACTTGATCTCCCGCTCGCCGGAAAAGATCGGGGCCACCACCTGGCCACCGACCACCGTCGCCGCGTTTTCAGCACGCTCTCTGCCTGGGTTCCAGGGCTCGCCGTTGGCCCGCCTGGTCTTCCAGTCATCATCCCGACAGACAATGATCGGGCACCCAGCAAAGCGCTCACGCATCGCCTTGCACACCGGCATGAGATTACCCGCATCAAAGGCGATGGCCACGGTCAGCGAGGTCGCCATATGCAGGCTGGCGCCGGTGGCGTAGCCCTCACACACCAGCACCGGCTCGCCGGGCTCAGGGTGCGGACCGATCAGGTGGAAAGCGCCCTCTTTGGACAAACCATAGGGCCAATAGGACTTGTCGCGCCCGGTGTCTTCCTGCTTTTCGGGATAGATCACCTGCAAGCCGACGATCTGGTCGCGTACGTTGCTCATAGGCACCAGGAACGCACCCGAGCGCGGCGCATAGCGCACCCCGAAGCCCACCACTTGCTTGCGGTCCAGGTAGGTGCTCTTGCCCTTCTCCGGCATGCGCTTGAACAACCCAGCGGCACGCTTTGCCGCACGACGCGCTGCATTGGCGGCGACTTCCGCCGCCCGGCGTTTCGCCTCTTCCTGCCGGGCGCGCATCACCTCACGCTCCTCGGCACTCATCCGCCCGGGTTTGACCTTAATCTTCTGTGTCACACCCGAACGCCAGTCGCCAAAGCTGCCGAAGATCAGGGTCTCGCCCTTCTCGGTGTAGTGCTCATGCACCACGTACCAGCCGTTTTTCTCCTTGCCCTTATCCTGCGCCGTCTTGCAGCGAGTGAGTTTGCCGAACACCAACGGCTGCGCGGGCTCCAGGCCATAATCGGCGAACTGCCCCAAGACCTCATCAAGCATGGCGGGCCCTCCGCACATCATCGATCTCCTGACAGGTCACACACATGGTGCAACCCGGCTGCGCCAAGCGGCGCGCTTCGGGAATAGGACCGTCACAGTCTTCGCAGATAAGGAAGGAATGCGCCGCCAACTCAGGTCTTAGCAACTGACGCGCCGCAAGCGCTTGATCGAGGCGCTCTTGCACCAGATCGTTGGCAAAATCCGCAATGTCAGCCATGGTCCGCCCCCCGAGTGGTCTGGTTGACGTAACAGGCACGGTTAAACATGCCCAGCAGCCCCTGTATGCCGCGAAACACCTGCAGGCGGATTTCGGCCAGCTCGGCGTCACTTACCACACCATCGCCGATGCTCTTGGCCCAGGTGTCGGCCAGGTCGGCAACCTGACGGAAATACACCGCGATGCCCGTGGTCAGCGTCTCCGGCATGTCGTTGGTGTAAGCCTCGGCCAACTCCTGCCAGATCGTGTCCCCTACCAAGGCATGCACCGCATCGAGAATGCGCCGGTCCTTGGTCAGCTCCAGAATCTCGCCGAATTCTTGAATGTTGATGCTGTGGCTAGGGTGGGTGGGAGACAGCTTGTGCTGCAGCGTGGTCGGGTTGCGGCCGGTGGTGGCAGCGATGGCAGCGGCGCCGCCGGGATAGTCCCGGGCAGCATGGTAAAGCGCGAGATCGAGCGGCAAAACTTCCCGCTTGGCCCGCTCAATGCAGTTCAGAGCAATACGGCTCATGGCATTAATCCTAAAAGTTGCCAGTGCCGCGCGGCATGCAGTGGTGATACATTTGCCGCGTGGCTTGAAAGGGCCCAAACGCCGGCTAGGTCCGCAAGACCGACACCGGCACCGTGCCGAGGCGAACAATCCGTTGTTCACCCCTGGCGCAACAGCTGCCCAATCTGTGGTGGAGAAGGCAGCAACCCAAGGCTTCCGAGCCTTGAAAGCGCGGTTGAAGTAGACGTTTTTGCATGTGGTGTGCGCGCCTACCTACACCGCGACCCGGCGACACTGTGGTGGTGTGTGCCGGGAGGAACTGGGCGGCCCTTGGGTCGCCTTTTTTCTTAGGCTGCTAACGCAGCATCTTGTTTCGTAGAGCTAACCTTGAGCTCCCCCCCAGATAGGGCCTGCAATTGGTACTGCCTCAATTGAGGTACACGCACACCCCATTGGGATACCGCCGCAGGGGAAATACCCAATGCAGCAGCCAGCTTCGATTTGCTCTTGAAAAATGTGACTGCATCTTCGGTGAGCATCAGGGCACTCCTTCAGTTACACAGCCAAAATTTAAGAACATTTAAATTATTTTTGCAACAGCTAAACAAAACTTAATTCCAAAGGATTTAAGCTAGCTTAATGAATATGTCCGAACGAATTGCCTACGCCCTGAGCACATCTGGCAAGCAACCAAGAGACCTCGCTAGAGAGATCGGGATCAGTGTTGCTCGCATAAGTCAATTGAAGGCTGGGTCCGGAGGCATAAAGGCAGAAAATCTATTCGCCTTTGCTCGCGCGACAAACTGCTCGGCACGATGGCTAGCAGAAGGTGCTGGAAAGCCAGAAGATGGGGATAGTTCGCCAGCCCAAGACTTCACCATCATTCCTCCATACAGCACTAGAACGTCTGGCAACGGACAATTGAACGACAACGCAGAAGCCCCTTGCGGACTGGTATTCAAGCGTGAGTGGCTCAACCAGATGAATCTTGAAGAACGCAATCTCAAGGTTATATATAACCAAGGTGGCAGCATGGTGCCGACCTTGGCAGATGGCGATATGCTACTCCTTGATGAAAGCCAGACTGAGCCCTCGAATCGGCGGATCTTTGCCATTAGCCGTCCAGACGGTGAACTCACTATCAAACGACTTGTGCTCACAATGACCAACGGATGGATCATTCGTAGTGACAATGAAGACAAGCGTCAGTATCCCGACGAGATCGCCTCAGAACAAGAAATACGCCACCTTCATATAGCAGGCAGAATCGTCTGGCATGGCGGAGCGCTTTAAAAAATCAAGATCAGGGAGCCCTTATGACAACGAATGTCATCCGCAGCAAAAACGCCCCACAGAGAGCAGGGCTAACCCACGAAGAGATCTGGGACGGGCCAGACCAAGGACTAATTATGTCGTGGGAGGTAGGGCGCGCTCGTGCCATGACATATCCAGAGCTTGCCCAGCAGTGCCTGTCCGGCCAGCTTCCCATCTTGGGCTGGAAAGGGGGAGTATCCCGGGCACTAAAAAAACGCGAAAAATTCGGTTCACTTAAGTACCTAGCGCAATGGCAGGGACTAAGGGGCGAAGATCTCAACATTGATTGCTCGAAGGAGCACACGCTTACCTGCACAAACACTGGGATGGCCGTTACGTTCACATCAGATAAGGCGAAATACGTCAATCAAAGCACGGAAAACGATAGCGATTAAGGAGAGACGCGAAATGGTTGATTTGCATCAGGAATTTCAAAATAGCCGTTTTTTTCATGAGGCTCGCATAGACAGGCGATCTGTAGACGCACTGATCGGTATTGCAGCAGGCATAACGGCCGATGGAAACATCAACGAAAAAGAAGCAATTTTTCTGAAAAACTGGATCAAAAGTAACCTAATTCATCTTGATGATCCTGTTGTAAACATCCTTTACCGGCGCCTGGACGATATGCTACGCGACGGGATTCTTGATTCTGATGAAGCAGCAGAGCTACTGAGCCTCCTTAAGCAGTTCACAGGGATTCAGGAGGGGCCCGCAAAACTCTTCTCAGCCCCAACATCCCTACCCCTGAACAACCCTCCCCCCACCCTCTCCTGGGAAGACCAAGTATTTATGCTTACCGGGACAATGGCATATGGTCCTCGAAAACATTGCGAAGCCTTGATCACAGAGCGAGGTGGCCGTATTGGAGGCTCCGTTAGCAAGAAGGTTAATTTTCTGATTATCGGCAGCATTGGCAATGAACAATGGATGCACACAAGCTACGGGCTAAAGATCAAAAAAGCCGTTGAGCTCCGCGAAGCAGGTACGCCGATTTCGATCATCAGTGAGGAGCACTGGCAAAGAGCCATATTCGGATGAGTGTCGCTCCAGACCACTACCGCAACCCGCCTAACTGGTAAGACCTCTTAAAGAAAAATTAAGAGATATTGACATAAGGATTTAAGAGTTCTTTAATTTGCCTCACTCTTCACCACAGAGCGAGGCAATACCATGCACACCACCGCCACACTGCACGTCCATCCGGCATGTGCCAGAAACCCAAAACTGATTGAGCAACTGCAATCCAATACCGGCTGCCTGGTTGTTCTTCACGACAGAAAACTGAAGCTCGTGGCAAAAAAACGCGGGCCCTCCCCCTTCGATCCGAACGGTGGAGGTAACGCGGCATGAGCAAATTCAGAGTCGACAACCGCACGCTGCAACTGCTCAAGGCCCAGGTCAACCTGAGCGAAACCTTCCACCACACCCTGCGCGATTCACCACAGCGCACGGCGCTGAAGCTTCGGCTGAAGGTTGATCGAAACCCGGCAGACACCACTTTTGTTGTCGAGGTTGGCAGCGAACGCCACACACTGACCCTGGCCAACGACAAGAAAGCCCACCTGAAGCTGGCTGACTTCATCGAAGAAATCGCCAACGGCCCAATCGATCCTAACGCCGAGCTGGCTCCACCACGGCACGCCGAGCGCGTGTTCGGAGCCTTCAGCGCCCAACAGCGCGAGCAGGTGTTTGGCGTGGTGTGCCTGGGCGGTTTCCTCGATCTGGATCTCGGGTTTGAACTGCCGATTCGTCTGGCCGTGCACCGCACCCGAACGCGCAAGGGCGTCACTGTGATCCTGAGCATCGGCGTCAAAAGCCCAAGGACCAAGTGCTTCACCGTCTCAGGCAGCGACGTGCAGATGTACCAGGACGTCTGCGAATCCATCCTTCACCTGGCAGCGCTGGCGACTCCCGCCGCGCACGCTGCTTAGGAGGCCACCATGGATCGCAACCTCAAGGAAACGGCCCGGTACTTCGGCATCACACGACCGCAGCTGATCGGCCTGATGCAAGAGAAAGGCTTGCTCAACGCCGAGCGACTGCCAGCCTATCCAACGCGCGACCGTGAGTACCTGGGAACCAAGGAAGGCAAATGGTTCCACCCGGAGCTGGGCCTGCAGTACAGCCAGTCAACGCGGGTTCGACAGGCCGGCATTCCCTGGCTTGCCGAGCAACTGGGCCTCGCCCTGCCCGCTATACCGGCAGATCGCCGTGACGTGGCCTAGGGAGTACGCCCGCCAGATCATCGCCTTACGGACCAAAGAGGAGCGTAACGCCGCGCTCCTTGAGGTACCCGAGCATCTGCGCGAGCTGACCAAAGCCCACTGCCTGATCACCTGGAACCACCCGAAACGCCGCCAGCGCATGGAGAGCCAGCAAGCCAATGACTAACGCCAACCAGACCCCACTGCGCCTGATGCCAGCACCGGAAACCGCCACCGTCGAGCTGCTGTATCGCACCTTCGGCGACGTACTGATCCCGCTGGAAAAGATCCGCGTGCAGTACTTCCGCAACCTCAACGAACAGTCGTTCGCGGCCGAGATCAGCAGCGGCCGCATTCAACTGCCCGTCACCACCCTGGACAGCAGCCGCAAGGCACCGAAGTACGCACACATCCGCCACGTTGCCGCACTGATCGACATCCGCGCCTACCGAGCCGATGAAGAACACGCCAAGCAACAGCACGACGCCAACGAGCACGACCAATAATCCAAAGGCTGCCACCACCAGCCAAACCCACCGGAGCACACCACATGACCCACATACAGATCATTGCCCTGATCGGCCTAATACTCACAGTCGCCCTGCTCTACTGGGCCGGCTACCTGATTGGCCAAAGCAATGGCCGAGCAGCAGGTGTCGAGGAAGGCAAAGCCGTTGCTGAAGCAGACAACGCAAGAGCCCTGCGCGAGCTGAAAACCGCCCTCAAGTTCGTGCGAGCCGATAACCAAAGGCTGGCGGAACTCCACGAACGCCTGCAGGACAGCCAAACCCTTAAACCAGTACATCGGCATACCTTGCTGGCCATCGCAGATCTTCTGCGCATCGCCGCCGAGACATTCAGCGCCTTCAAGACCGGAAAAAAACTCGAAAGAGACTCGCGCTCGCTGCGCGATCAAGCCTTGGCCATGGCCGCCCTGGTGGAGCCAGCAGCAAAGGAGGAAGCGGCATGAGCCAGCAGATAGATGGACCAGCCCGCTATCAGAAACCGGAGGAAAGCGGCATGCCGCACGCTCAGCCCACCGCCCAAACCATGACCGCTTTGCTCTGCAACGCCGCCAGCGTCGACGCGCAGAAAACAAAGAGCCTCTGCTGCGCAGCAGCAGGCATTACTGCCCTTGCCAGCAGCACCACCGAGGCGCATACACCCCACGAAAAGCTGCGCAGGGCCGCCGTACCTGGAGCAACGCTGAACGCTCAGAGCGGGCCGCTCGCGCAGCTTGCTCAGGGGTATAAGCACCCGTCGACGATCAAGGGTTACCAGCCAGTGCAACAGGCTCAGGAGGCATAACAATGGAACTACAAAGCGAAACCCTGGCCGACGAAGAGCTCGCAACCATCACTGGCTATCAGCTCCCGTCCAAACAGATCCAATGGCTGACCAACAACCATTGGGAGTTTGTTCTGACCGGTGCCCGACGTCCCATCGTTGGCCGGGTTTACGCCAGGATGAAGTTAGCCGGCGTTAAACCCTCTGCAGCTAGTGCCGTGACTGAAGTCTGGTCGCTCAACCTTGCGAATGTGAGCTGACCCGTGCGCAAGAGAACCACAGCCAACCGCGACCTACCGCCGCGCATGGTGCGCCGTATCAGAAAGGGCAAGAACGGCCAGATCTGGACGGCGTACTACTACGACGGCAGGGACGCCACCGGCAAACGCAAGGAAATCCCACTGGGCACCGACCTCGATCAGGCCAAGGAGGAATGGGCCAGGCTGGAACGCAGAACGCCACCCAAGCCTAACCACCTGATGAGCTACGTATTCGACCGGTACGAAAAGGAGATCATCCCCGGCAAGTCGATCCGTACCCAGTCGGACAACCGCAAGGAACTCAAGCAGCTCAGGAGAGCCTTTGAAAACGCACCTATCGAATCGATCACCCCCCAGGTGATCGCCCAGTACCGCGATGCCAGAACCGCCAAGGTCCGAGCCAATCGAGAAATCGCCCTACTCTCTCACGCATTCACCATTGCCCGAGAGTGGGGCCTGACCGACAAAGCCAACCCGTGCTTCGGCGTTCGCCGCAACAAGGAAAAGCCCAGGGACTACTACGCCGGCGAGACCGTATGGAATGCGGTCTACGCCGAGGCGGTGCAGGAACTGAAGGACGCGATGGACCTGGCCTACCTAACCGGACAACGCCCCGCAGACGTGCTCAAGATCGCCGCCACCGACCTGAACAATGGGTTCTTACTGATAGGTCAGGGCAAGACCGAAAAGCGCCTACGCCTGCGCCTGGAGGAAGAAGGCGTGCAGTCAGGCTTGAGCACTTTTATCGAGGATCTAAAGGAACGCAGAGCCATCAACGGCATCAGGACGTCGACGCTGATCACCAACGCCTCAGGGCTACGAATGAGCCAGCAGATGCTACGCAACCGCTGGGACGATGCGCGGGAGAAGGCCGCCATCAAGGCTGCGGCCGATGGCGATCCGGCACTGGCGGTCAGCATTCGGCAGTTTCAGTTCAAGGACATTCGGCCCAAGGCGGCTAGTGAGATTGAGCTGACGCATGCAAGTAGGCTGCTTGGGCATTCAACCGAGGAGATGACCAAGAAGGTCTATCGGCGAGTTGGGGAGATCGTTAAACCTACGAAGTGAACCCCTGCTTCCAAAAATCGTAATCGGCAGTTCACGGCCAAAAGCGGTCAGTCCGCGCCTACAAAATTAGGAGTGATGCACGTGCTTTTTTTAGACTCAAACGCTAGTGCTTTCAATAAGCATTTTGCGAATAGTCAGGTTTTCTAGCTTTGCAACGATAGGGCTGCTGTTATCAATATGTTCTTTTACATGCATCCCTTCATTGTAAATTACACCGAGCAAGTAGAGCGTCTCGCTTACCTCAACGCCAGCGGATTCCGCAACATCTAATTTTGCTTTTGTTCCATTGCTTGTTAAAAAAGTATTTCTGTCAACCTCTGAGGTAATTTTTTCGAAAAGGATGTTTTCTATTTTTACTCGAACATAACAACAAACCGCAAATGGATCATAGTCATCGCTGCCGTTTGAGTATTTCTGCCATTCACCGTGGGTGTGTGCATGGAATATTGTTGAATCCCCCCATGTCTCTTTTAATCCGAGGGATTGAAACTCGGCCCTTAAATTTATAGCTGTAGGGCAATAATGCAGATGATGTCTATCTACACCAGAGGAAATTGTAGGGTCAGCTCTCTTAACAATTAATTTTTTGAAATGCTCATTCAAAGCAGGTTTAGATTTTTTGAGAAAATAAATTTTTTGATCTTTGAATGTAAAGTTTCTGAAGTAAACAGGGTTCAAATGGGTAAGGATAAGTGGATATATTTTTTGCCCTAGCGATTTTTTTTCTTTTATAAGGTTTGATATGTAATATTGTACCGCCACAAGGTTTGCGTCATCTAAATAATCAAATACCTCATCTATGACAAGTATGCAGTCCTTTCGATTTTGTGCGTTGTTTACTTTTTGAAGCCACACCGCAAAGCATAGTGAGTCTCGTTGCCCATTTGATATGTTGGATGCCGCTGGAAATTCAACAATGAGCTTTCCTCCCGACTCTGTTGGACGAATATTTTTCCATGTTGTGTCAAAAGAACTGATAACTTTTTCATATCTAATTTTATCATTGAGATACGATCTATACTTACAAGCTTTTTTAAAGATTTCTTTGTCCTGATTGTAGTTCAGACATATTTGATAAGCATTCAGAAGCGTATCGATTCTATCTTGCTGAGTTGAGTCGATTCTGGCTAGCAATGAGGAAACTGAGCTTATGCATTCGATGCTTCCTAGGTCTTCTGCTATATGATTAGTGGCCCATAAACGCAGGCTGTCGGCAGTGCCAGTCTCTTGATTGATTCTTCCAATTATGGTGCTTATTTTTTGCTGAATGCGAGTTCCTGAGTACTTGTCCAAAAGGAGATATAAATTTTGAATTTCTTCTATAAACTCGGGGGCTATTAGTAACTGATCAATATTTCTCAGTATCTTGGCATTTGCACCGAAAATCGACTTTGTCTGCGTAAAGTTGTACAAGAAATTTGTTTTGGTCGGGATTCGGGCGACGAGTACAAATGGATCAATTGCGATTGATGCCGAAGCAGTTGTGAAATTCCCCATGTTTCTTTTTGTACTTTTGGCTATTAGCCTATTGCTTATCACGTGAACGTCGTATCTGTCGCTTATAGAGTTCGATGTTCCGTCAGCGCTTAATGTAGCAACTGAATCATCTTGGGAGATAGTTATGGATAATTTGGGTTGTAGATCTTCATTGCCTTGATGCATTTGTTCTTTAGCTAGGGTCAAGCGTACAGAATTGAGGCCAGCAAAGGCTGCAGCGAAGGAGCTTTTCCCGAAGCCATTAGGCGCAACAAGCAAAGAAGGTTTGTTTGGAATTATATTAAGCTCAAAGAGCTGATTCTCAATGCCTTTTACATTTTCAATGTGGATAGACCTGATCGTCATATGTCACTCCTATATTTTTCTTATCGCTTTTTTATTTTGGAGGGCTGCTCAATATTTAGAATCAATAAATATTAATAACAAGAAGATAGGCTAGGCGCGACTGTTTGGCCACCTTTATGGCAGCCAAACTTTTTAGGTATTTATAGTAAATTATTTTTGTAGCTCTTCGACAATTTTATTCAATTCTTCTTGTGCTTTTTTTATTATCGCAGGTGCGCACTCCATGCAAATATTTAGGCGCTGCCCCGGGACCTTTTCATAAGCAAAATGTTTTTCGCCTTTGGAAATTGTATGGCTGCTTTTTGCATCACACTTGCGGGTGCCCGCACTAATTTCAAACCTGAAGTCGCTGATGATGTTTCTAATATTTGACATGTTCGTCTCCCTGAACGTGGCGTTATGCCTTCTTGGTTATCTTCGTGCCAGCATGCCACAGCTCTACACACGATTGATAGGGCATTAATTCGAAGCTACAGAGCTTCTCGGGGTGTAGGTCTACCAAGGTCTGCCGCTACCAGTACGGGGCTGATTCAACTCACATCCATCGACTAATTGCCTTCGTTGGACAGGCGCCCTTACTGACTTTAGACCATAATCAACTTTTGTTTGGAAGCCCCTTTTGGTCGACAGCGGTCGTTCTTGAACGTCCGCTTTTGGCCGATTACTGGCTGTCACGAATGCTAGAAATCGGCCAGAAGGGGCCAGTCGAAGGCATCCAGGAAATCAGGGGCGATTCAAACTTAAGGAAAGGCTGCTTTGTACCAGCAGCTAGTCAAGCCAGCTAAAGAATTTCGACTCAAAGTCCCAAACTGTGAAGTAGTGGTCGCCGTCCCAGTAGGCTATCTTTCCTCGATCAGTTACGGATCGTTTGGCACGGAAAACAGTATCGGTATTCTTCAGCGCAAGAATCCTTTGATCTAGGATTGGGACTTCGTGACCCTGTAATCCATGGGTATCCTGCCCAACGATATGCTTAGGCAGGGCCATTAGCAATGCGGCGTGGGTGGTTTCCTTTAACACAAGCGCGAAGACATTCCCGATTGTGCCGTACCCATCGCGCGCGTGTACAACTAAGGCATTGCTGCCCCCCTCCAACCGTCGCAACACCGAAATCAAATGATCATCTGATACCAGCGCCGACTTATCGCGAATAACACCTCCCTCAGCTTGGCGGCACCATTCGGCAACATCCTTCGACGTGTTCAGTTCCAGCAGACCAGAAGATCGGTTAGCAAATCTTTGTGCGCCGGGCAGGTAACGTGAAGTGGTGACGAAAATCCCACGATCAGCACCGTCATTCGCAACAACACCTCGAAGAGCTGCTACCGCTTCTAGTCCAATAGGGCGGGATGGTGAGTATCGCTTGGCCTGAACGTAAACGAGGGTGTCCCCTAATGGCCCGCGTTGGAGCAATCGGACATCGACGCCGCCATCTCCTACACCGGGTCCCAGCTCTGCCTCATAACCTAGGTTCTGGAATATTCGATAGAGCAGTACTTCAAACTCACGGTGGTGAAGACTAAGTAGCCGCTCAGGGCGAGAGTAGAAATACTGATAGAGCTCAGCATAAAGATCGCCGAAGTCCTCTATTATTAGGCTGCACACCCACCTCCATTGAAAGTACGCGTCATAGGCAGTCTGTAACTCTTCTGTTTCGGCCAGAAAATAGAAGGAGTGCCCATCACAGTTTTCAAACCAAAAGCCGTATGCTCCAGCAACCTCCTGAAACTGCGCCCGCAATTTTGGATCGTAGTCTTCATCCAGAAGCCGCCCCAGATCTCCTCCGCTGCGGAGAATGAAAATCACGGCGCCATCTCCTGGCTCCCCGTCTACATGCTCGGCGTAAGAGACAAAGTCACTGTCATGCCAAAGGTCGTGGGAAACAGCCCAGGCTTCGAGAGCTTTCTGCGCATCCTGAATTAATTTTTCCAGCTGCTTATCTGTGTATTCCATTGACACGTATCTCGCTTGCCAGTAGCAACCTGGCCCGCAGGGGAAGAAACGATCTATCTCGAAACGCTATTATGTGAATCATTCATAGTTTCGTAGACGCCTCAAAAACCTCAAAATCGAGCCTAGGTAAACATCTGCTTCTGGCCGAAAGCATTCGTGATCCAACGCGACCTGAATGTTGCTCTAGCCAGAGAACCAAAAAACTACATAGCAGCACCCAATCAAGCCTTATTCAAACGCAGCACAAAACCACGCAAGTGGGTCAGTGCAGCCATTTGAGGATCAAGACCACGAAGAGTAGTTGTCCGCTGGCTGCCATCAGGAAGATAAACGACCAAGTCGTCTCCATGAACAATGTAGTGGCTGGTATACGTCGTACCTTCGTGCTCAAAACTAATTTCTTCTTCCATATCCAACTCCCGAATTAAAGACCGTTCAACCGTGCGGTCAATATTTGCCTGTCTGCATCATCATCCAGCACATGCATTCTGCGGTGGCAGTTGGGACAAAGCGCAGCCGTGTTTTCCACCGTATCGGCACCACCTTTTACAAGCCACACAATGTGATGCGTCTCGAGAAAGGGGCTTCCGTCCTTCTTGTTGAACGGTGCAGCTTCTTGGCACAAGTCACACCGCCCCTTGGATCTGCGCTTGGCATGCTCCGCTACCCAGGCCGAACGCTGATGCTGGGTAACTTTGGCACTGCGCTTTCCAACACTTGCCCGCCCCTGGCGCCGAGCGAGCGCCTCTACCTCCGCATCACTCAATTTACGTGCTTGCTTCTCTTTCACCTGGCTTAGCTGTTGCAGCGTGGAATCTGGTATGGCCGGCAAAGCACCTGACTTAGGGCGTAGCGGGAATACCCACACAAAGCGCTCCTGCCCCTCAGCGTCAGGCTGCCTCTCCCGATACGGCTCATCAGCCAGCACTACCTCACCGATGTAGGTATAGGTTTTAGCAGTGAATACTTCGAACAGATGCACGGATACGCCGTTGGCACAAGACTCGTTCAGCGTTCTGTTTTGGTTAAATGCCAGCGACTGATCACCCTGCTGCCCCATACCGGTGTAGTGCAGCACATCATTAACCCAGCGATCGTCATAAATGGACGCCACATGGTTCGAAACGATGACGAGGGTGTTAGTGCGATTTGAGCGGCGCATCCCACCTTGCGGACTGCATTGAAACAACTGCGTCAGATCGTCGTTATTGAGATTAGAGCCTGGGACTGGAGGAACAAAATTAACCATATGTTCGGATGATCTCTTCAGCAATTGAAACATCAGCAGGAGCAAGGTCGTATTGCAGTAACTCGTGAGGTCGCACCCACTCGATCAGGTCATGTACCTGCAGGACGAATTGGGTGGATTGCAAAACGACGCTGACGGCGATCAGTTCGATCGTGCCGCCGGGATAGGTGTAAATCGAAGAAGTGAGAATCTCTCCGGCGACGGACTCAACACCCAACTCTTCACGTAGTTCACGGGTGATGCAGTCCTGCGCTGTTTCGCCATGTTCAAGCTTACCGCCCGGAAACTCCCACATGCCCGCCAGCTTCTGGCCTGGAGCTCTGCGCGTGATAAGAATTTTCCCGTCGCGATGTACGACCGCGGCAGCTACTGGTGCTTTCATAGCGCGATTCCTTATCGCCAAGTCCGAAAGATCCATAGGAACGAAGGGAAAACATCTTAGCCGAGAACCATCACCAGCCCGCACTCCGGGGAGGGAAATTCTCTTCAGCGCGACGCCAAAAACAGACGAGTTGCGGAAGTGATCTAAAAATTTGCGGAAGTGATTGCCCAAATCCCAGGCAATAAAAAACCCCGTAGACGTTAATCTACGGGGTTTTCAAGGGTGGAGGCCGAGGTCGGAATCGAACCGGCGTAGGCGGATTTGCAATCCGCTGCATAACCATTTTGCTACTCGGCCCCAAGCGTCCAGTACCGTAAAACAACACTGAACACGTACAAACTGGAACGGCTTTCGAGATCAACCTCATCTCGCAACTCTTTGATTTTTAAAGAGTTTTTCCGTTTCCTCGCTGAGGAATGGTCGCAATTATGGACATGTTTTCCATTCCTGGCAACTCCTATTCGATATTTTTTCTGCCGGGCTGTTTCTACAGGTTTCCGGGCAACTGCAAATCCGTGTCGGAGTGGGCAACGGCGCTGGATGATTGCACAGATGACGGCGGATTGCTCGCTGCTCTTTCCGCACCCTGCCACCTACCCGATCGGGTTATGGCGCGTGTCCGGCCGCTCGCGGACAGTAGCGCCAACGGCTCGACCCGGGCTCCTTCCATCAGGTTCAAGGCGGAATTCCAGCATGCGCATAGCATTCCCTGCGGTATTTGGCGTGGTTCTGGCGGTGGCGGCAGTCGGGGGGCAGGCCCAGGAGTCCGCGGACAAGACCTTGCGCCTGTACAACTGGTCGGACTACATCGGTGAGCACACCCTCGCCGGCTTCGAGAAGGCCAGCGGGATCAGGGTGATCTACGACACCTTCGACTCCTACGAGACCGTGCAGGGCAAGCTGCTTCCGGGGCGCTCCGGCTATGACCTGGTGGTGCTCAACGCCGCGCTGGTGCCGCCCTTGATCAAGGCGCGGGTGTTCCAGCCGTTGAACAAGCAGTTGCTACCCAGCTGGCACAATCTCGACCCTCTGGTACTCAAGAGCCTGGAGAACTACGACGCGGGCGTGCAGTATTCGGCGCCCTACACCTGGGGCAGCAATGGCGTGACCTACAACGTCGACAAGATCCGCGAGCGGATGCCGGATGCACCCATCGGTTCCCTGGCGATGCTGTTCGACCCCAAGGTGGTGTCGCGCTTCGCCGACTGCGGAGTGACTCTGCAGGACTCGCCCACCGATATCCTGCCGCTGGTCCTGGCCTGGCTGGGGCGCAATCCCAACAGCGCCGAGCCCGCCGATCTCAAGGCCGCGCAGGACGCCTTGATGGCCGTGCGCCCCTACATCCGCAAGTTCGACTCCACCAGCTACCTCAACGGCCTGGCCAATGGCGAGCTGTGCCTGAGTGCCACCTGGTCCGGCGACTACGCCACGGCCCAGGCCCGCGCCAATGAAGCCGGAGCACCGGTCAAGCTTAACTACTTCATTCCCAGGGAAGGTTCGCTGATCTGGTTCGACGACTTCTACATCCCCGCCGACGCCCCGAATGCGGCCAATGCCCACGCCTTTATCGAGTACCTGTTGCAGCCCCAGGTCATGGCCGAGGTCAGCGACTACATCCGCTATGCCAATGCCAACCTCAAGGCCACACCGCTGCTCAGCGCCGAAGTGCGCGACAACCCGGCGATCTACCCCGATGCCCAGACCCGCGAGCGCCTGTTTACCCAGACCATCCAGTCACCCGCCAGTACCCGCCTGATCACTCGCACCTGGAACATGGTGAAGATCGGCAAGTGATCCGGCGGTGCGGATCCCACACGCTGTCCACGCAACGCTTTGACCCGAGGTGAAGCCCATGGCTATCCAATCCGCAACCTTCTTCCAGCAGTTCGACGAGCCAAAGCTGGTGGCCGCCGACAAGGCGCATTACATGCACGGTTTCCACATGTTCGACGAACACCGCGAGCAGGGTTCGCTGAACATCGCCGCCGGTGAAGGCACCTACATCTATGACACCGCCGGCCGGCGCTACCTGGATGCGGTCGGTGGCATGTGGTGCACCAACATCGGCCTGGGACGCGAGGAAATGGCCGAGGCCATCGCCGATCAGGTGCGGCAACTGGCCTACTCCAATCCGTTCTGCGACATGGCCAACGTCAGCGCCATCCAGCTCTGTGAAAAACTCGCCAGCCTGGCGCCGGGCGACCTGAATCACGTGTTCCTCACCACCGGAGGCTCCACCGCGGTGGATACGGCCTACCGCCTGGTGCAGTTCTATCAGAACAGTCGCGGCAAGCACGAGAAAAAGCATGTGATCTCACGGATCAATGCCTACCACGGCTCCACCTTCCTCACCATGTCCATCGGTAACAAGGCCGCCGACCGCGCTCCCGAATTCGACTTCATGAGTGATCTGTTCCACCACATCTCCTGCCCCAACTACTACCGCGCCCCGGCCGGGATGAGCGAGGCGGATTTCCTCGATTTCCTGGTGGCCGAGTTCGAGGACAAGATCCTCACCATCGGCCCGGACAAGGTGGCAGCGTTCTTCGCCGAACCCATCATGGGCTCCGGCGGAGTGATCATTCCGCCCGAGGGTTATCACCGGCGCATGTGGGAAATCTGCCAGCGCTACGACCTGCTGTATGTGGCTGACGAAGTGGTGACCTCATTCGGACGTCTGGGCACCTTCTTCGCCTCGCAGGAGGTGTTCGGCATGCAGCCGGACATCATCACCACCGCCAAGGGCCTGACGTCGGGCTACCTGCCCCTGGGGGCCTGCCTGTTTTCCGAGCGCATCTGGCAGGTGATCGGCGAGCCGGGCAAGGGGCGCTGCTTCACCCACGGCTTCACCTACAGCGGGCACCCGGTGAGCTGCGTCGCAGCGCTGAAGAACATCGAGATCATCGAGCGGGAGAACCTGCTGGCCCATGTCGAGGATGTCGGGCGCTATATGGAGCAGCGCCTGCAGACCCTGGCCGAATTGCCCCTGGTGGGCAATGTGCGTTGCATGCGGCTGATGGCCTGTGTCGAATTCGTTGCGGACAAGCAGAGCAAGGCGCTGCTGCCGGAAGCCCTGAACATCGCCGAGCGCATCCACCTGCGGGCCCAGGCCAAGGGCTTGCTGGTGCGCCCGATCGGCCACCTCAACGTCATGTCGCCGCCGCTGATCATCAACCGCCAGCAGATCGACCAGATCGTCGACACCCTGCGCGAGTGCATTCTGGAGGCCGCCGCCGAGCTGCGTCGCGACGGTCAGTACCTGGGGTGACGCGCCTGCAACCGATGCCCCCGGCGCCCTGTCGCGGGCTCTTACCCGGCCTGCGCCCGGCAGTTAAACTGCCGGGCATGAGCGCACCTGCCGATACCTCCTCCGCCCTTCCGTCCCTCCAGGCCCTGCAGACCTGGCATGCCGGCCTGGCCGAAGCTTTCCAGGCTGTGGACGACGATGCATTCCTGCCCCGCCTGGCAGCAGCGCTGAACGCCCTGACCCCGATCGAATCCATGATGATCAGCCTGGAGCGCAAAGGCCTGCCACCGCAGTTGCTGCACGAACAAGGCATAGTCGGCGAATACCGCGACGAGATCATCAACCGCTACTTCTCCCGGGGCTACCTGTTGGACCCCTTTTGCCTAGCCGTGGAAAACGGCCTGGCGGAAGGCTTCTACCACCTCTCGGAAATCGCCCCGGACGACTTCTTCAGCAGCCAGTACTACAAGACCTACTACCTCAAGACCGGGGGTGCCGAGGACAGCTACTACATCGTCGACCTCGACCCCCAGAGCAAGATTTCCCTGTGCATGTTCCAGGGCCTGAGCGGCGCACGATTCGCCAGCGCGCCCCTGGCCCTGCTAAGGGCCGTGGAGCCGCTGGTGCGCGAGCTGTTGCGCCGTTTCGGCACTGCCGGCGGCCTGCAGCAACTGCTGCGCCAGGCCCCGGTCGATCGGTTGCCAACCCGGGCACCGGCCAACCTCAACCAGCAGCTCGAAGCCGCCTTCATGAGTTTCGGCCATCCGCTGCTGACGGTCCGCGAGCGGGAGATTGCCCACCTGATCCTGCGCGGCCACTCGGTGAAATCCACCGCCAAGGTGCTGCAGATCTCTCCAGAAACCGTGCGCATGCACCGCAAGAATCTCTACACCAAACTGGCCATCAGCTCCCAGGCCGAGCTGTTTTCGCTGTTTATCGACTGGCTGACCCAGCCCCCCGCCGCCGGCTGAAGCGCCACGGGAGTGAGTGTGCTGCTGATGCCCCACAACAAGAACGCCGTGTCCACGGGGTGAACACGGCGTTTTTCAAGGCGGCGGGGGGATGCCGTCAGCGCGCGGCCCAGGCGTTGAAGCGCTGCTCCAACTCCTCGCCATGGTCGACCCAGAAGGCCGCATCCACCGCTCGCGCGCCTTTCAGGTTGGCTTCATAGGTCGGCAATTGCTGCTGCACCGTTTCAGGCAACAGCGGCAAGGCCTGACGGTGGACCGGGCCGTAGGGAATGTTCTGCGAGAACACCTTCTGCGCCTGGGGCTGACTGGCGAACAGGATGAAATCCTCGGCCAGGGCCTTGTTCGGCGAACCTTTGACCACGGCCCAGTACTCCGGGTCGTACAGGCTCTGAGGCCAGAGAATGCTCAACTGCATGCCCTCCTTCTGAGCCATGGCAATGCGTCCGTTATAGGCCGCGCTCATCACCACATCGCCGGCCACCAGCCATTGGGGCGGCTGGGCCCCGGCTTCCCACCACTGGATAAAGGGCTTGATCTGATCCAGTTTGGCGAAGGCCCGGGTCACCCCTTGCGCAGTACCGAGCACCTGGTACAGCTGCTCGGGGGCGACGCCGTCCGCCAGCAGAGCGATCTCCAGGGTGTACTTGGCGCTCTTGCGCAAGCCGCGCTTGCCAGGGAAGTCCTTGAGGTTCCAGAAGTCCGCCCAGGAGCCCGGGGCCTTGGCCAATTTCTGCGGGGCAAAGGCCATGACCATCGACCAGACATAGGTCGCCACACCGCACTCGCTCAGGGTGCCTGGAACGAACTGCGCCGGATCACCAAAACGCGACAGGTCCAAAGACTCGAACAGGCCCTCGTCGCAGCCGCGCAACAGTTCCGGGCTTTCCACTTCGACCACGTCCCAGCTGGTCTTGCCGACATCGACCATGGCCTTGATCTTCGACAGTTCACCGTTGTACTCGCCGGCCACCACTCGGCCCGCCCCGCTCTGGTTGAATGGCTGGAAATAGGCCTTTTCCTGGGCCTGCTTGGTGGCCCCGCCAAAGGAAATGACCGTGAGGTTCTGCGCCTGGGCCGAAGCCCCGGCACATAGCACAAGCCACGACAATGCAACGCCGCAACGCAAGGTGTTGGACATGAAACCCTTCCTCAAGAAAGCCGGCTCGCCCGCACGAACCTGCACAGCAGGAGCCTGGAAGCGACCGTATTCACGGGCGGTACAGCACCAGGCACGACGAGTCTTGGTCAGCGGTACACGAACCGGCGCAGCCTTGGTTGCGCAGCCGGATGGTTACCGTTGCGGGCTCTGTGGCCCCGTTCGCTTGATGTATTGGCGACCTGTCCGGGGTCGCCGGACGCGGTCTTGCTTGAATGGCGGTTCATCGCTTGCTCCCTGTTGTTTTTGTAGGAAGAACAAATCGATCGGCAGTGCATCGCAACAACGTCCCGGGCAGTCGGGCAGGCGCATGCAGGGGTTTATTGTTTGCCCAACCCGAGGCATTGCGAAACGAGGTTTTTCTGAGGCACAGGCAAGGGAAAAGCTGCCTAGACGGCAGACTCGGCCCGAGATCGACGAAGGGAATGCGCACACCGAGCGGCGCGCCTGGACGGACAAGCAAGTCCGCCAGAGCAACAACAGAAACCCCGCCAGGGCATCACCCGGGCGGGGCGTTTTGACAACTCATGGGTCAAGGGCGCCGCAGCTCAATCCAGCACGACCAGCAACCCCGAGATCACCCCGATGCCCATCACCGCCGAGAGCAGCATGCTGCTGGACACCTCGATCTCGTAGGTCTTGTAGCGCGAGGCCAGGATAAAGACGTTCACCGCCACTGGCAGCGCCGCCATGATCACCGCGATCTTGACCAGGAAATCGCCGAGGCCGAACACATAGCGGGCGGACACGAACACCAGCACCGGCAGTACCACCACCTTCAACAGCGCCAGGGCCAGGGAGTCGCCCTTGATCAGGTTCTGCTGGCGGTGCACGGCAAAGGCAGCACCCAGGGCCACCAGCGCCAGGGGGCCGGTGGCGTTGGTCATCTGCGTGGCGAAGATCTGCAGCGGACCGGGCAAGCGCCACTGCAAGGCAATGCACAGCGCCGCCAGGGCCACCGCCAGAATCAGCGGGTTGCTGATGATCGACTTGCCGGTGGTCAGCAACACACGGCCCAGATCCGGCTTGTCCCGGGCCTCGCGCGGCTCGGTGAGTTCCATGATCAGGGCGCCCCCCGCCAGGATCACCAGGTTGTCGGCCATGGTGATCATCAGCGTGGGCAGCGCCGCTTCATCGCCAAACGCCATGACCATCAAGGGCAACCCCATATACCCCACCACCCCGGATATGGACGACAGCCCGCGCAGGCCGGCCACCCGCGCGTTGCCGCCCCAGATCAGCCGCCCGCCCACGGCGGCGATCATGAAGGTCACCAGGCAGGCCAGGTAATAGGCGCCGAGCAAGGCCCAATCCAGCTCGCCATGGTCCCGGGTGCCGAGGGTCTTGATAAAGATGAAGCACGGCAGGAACAACCAGAACACCACCCCCACCAGGCCCTTGACCGTTTCCTTGCCGATCACCTCCAGCCGCACTATCCAGTAGCCGGCAAAAATCATCGCAAACAGCGGCACCACCACCGTAAAGACCTTATCCATGGGCCGGTTGCTCCTGAAGAAGCTGGCGCTCGGCATAACGGGCCAGGTGCATCGGGCTGTAGGTGCAGGAGCGATAGAACTCCATCACCCCGGCCATCGCGTGCTGATAACGGACCTCGATGTCCGGCATCGAGGCCCGCATTTCCTCCTTCAGACTCTCGACGATTGGCCACAGCTCCTCATCGGCAATCTCGGCCACCTGGGTGCTCAGCGATGAATAATCGGCCAGGGCCTGACGGATGGTCTGCGGATGCAAGCCCACATAATTGACGAAGTAAGCCTTCTCATCCTGAGTTTCCAGAAAGTCCGGAATATTCAAGACGCCATAATTGGAAAGTGTTTCAAACTTGCCACTGACCGGACGATAGACACCGGGCAACTGCAACAACTTTTCCTCACAGTAACGGGCGGCACCGATCAACTTGTCTAGATCCAGCGGCTGCGCGCCCAACTGTATATTGTTGTCCCGACACAACTTCACAACTTGCTCCAGCGGTGCAATTCCGGAGCGGTTGCCAAATCCGGCCAGGGCCCCTTCAACCATCTGAAAACCGCATTGAATCGCCTGCATGGTATTGGCCAGGGCCAGCCCGTTGTCGTTATGGGCATGCAGGCAGAACACCAGGCGGGGGTAATCCGCCACCAGCTTGGAGCACAGCCAGCGGGTCACATGGGGTTGCAGCGAACCCACGGAGTCGTTGATGCGGATGATGTCCACGCCCAGGTTGACGGCCCAGTCGATCTGCCGGCAGATCTCGGCATAACGCTGCTCGCACACTCCATTACGGAAGTTGTTGAGCACGCTGGCCTTGAACTTGACGGCGCCGAGGTCGCGAAACGCCCGGATTGCGCGCTCGAACTCCCGGTCGCTCTGCCGGTAGGTGATCATGCCGAAGCTGAAGACGGTGTCGGCAATCCATTCACGTCGATGGGCCCGGGCCTTGAAATAAGCCAAGGCGGTTTCCCAGCAGTTCAACAGGACGATGAACGTGGCCTGGGTATCGGCCGGCAATTCGCCGGCTTGCCGTGCCCGATGCAGACGGTCCCAGACCAGCGGTTCCTCCGGTCCGCAACCCACCACGAAATCCCGCAGTCCGGCCTCGACCATGGACTTGAGGATGGATAACTTGGCGTCCAGCGTGATGGGAAAGGCTGTGCGTTCAATCCCCTCCCGAAGTGTTTCATCCACCAGATAGGGGACGGAAAAATCACGGTAGCGAATTCCATTTTCAAGTTTCATCGCCCTGCTCCTTTTTATTGGTTTTTTCGCAGCCCACACTGTTTTGCTTGGCACACAAGACTTGCAACAACCGCCACACCATATAACAGCGAGTCAAAACCCGACCTAAGAAATACCTTAAAAAACAGCGCAAATACGGCTCAAAAAAAACGCCCAGAACCGAAACATTCGCACTCCAAATCTCCCTATTTAAATAAACAGGCGTCAGGGCTTGTTGAAGCCGCACCGCGCTCGCCACAAACGCTTGCGACCGCCGTGGGCAACCGGCATGCCGGCCAACGGTCCGCCTCGGTATTCCCTGCCGGATGCCTGCGCAAGCGCTAGAATCTGCGCTACCTTCCCCAGGCGACGAGAGCCGTTCATGAGCTTCGATTTCGATACCCTGCACCCCCGCCATGGCACCGGCAGCACCAAATGGAGCCGCTACCCCGAAGATGTCCTGCCGATGTGGGTGGCCGACATGGACTTCGCCGTGGCCGACGGCATCCTCCAGGCCCTGCGCCAGCGCCTGGAGCACCCGCTGCTGGGCTACAGCGTGGCCCGCGACGAATTGCGCGACGCGGTGGTCGCCGACCTCTGGGACAAGTACGCCTGGCGCGTGCAGCCCGACGAACTGATCTTCCTCCCCGGGGTCGAGCCCGGCTTCAACATGGCCCTGCATGCCTTCGTCAAGCCCGGGCAATCGGTGGTACTGCAGACTCCCAACTATCGCCCGCTGCGCCTGGCCCCGGACAACTGGGGCCTGGACAAGGTCGAAGTGCCGTTCCTGCTCACCGAGCAAGGCACCTATGCCACCCCCATGGATGCACTGCGCCAGGCCCTGCAAGGCGCCGGGGCGATGCTCCTGAGCAACCCGCACAACCCGCTGGGCAAGGTTTTCCCCCGGGACGAACTGCAAGCGGTGGCCAACGCCTGCCTGGATCAGGGCGCACTGATCATCTCCGACGAGATCCATGCCGAACTGTGCTTCGACGGCCGCCGGCACATTCCCACCGCGTCCCTGAGCCCGGAGATCGCCCGCCGCACCATCACCCTGATGTCGGCCAGCAAGGCCTACAACATCGCCGGGATGAAGACCTGCTTCGCTATCGTCCAGGACCCGGCCACCCGCCTGGCCTTCAACAACGCCCGCGCCGGCATGGTGGACAGCGTCAGCCCCCTGGGCCTGGAGGCGACCCTGGCCGCCCTGACCCACGGCGGCCCCTGGCTGCAGGCGCTGCTCGGCTACCTGCAAGCCAACCGCGACTACCTGCTGCACGCGGTGCAGACCCGCCTGCCGGGCATCCGCATGCACGCGCCCCAGGGCACGTATCTGGCCTGGCTCGATTGCAGCGCCCTGGGCCTTGCCGATCCCTACGCCTTCTTCCTCAAGGAGGCCAAGGTCGGCCTCAGCGCCGGGCTGGAGTTCGGCGACGACTGCGGGCAATTCGTGCGCCTGAACTTCGGCTGCCCGCGGGCCATGCTCGAAGAAGGCATCCAGCGCCTGCAGGACAGCCTGCAACGGCGCTGATCGCCGCACAAACCCACCCCGCAGCGCAGCCGCCAGGTTCCCGCCCCTGGCGCTGCGCCCTCCTGGCCGGCCCCGCAGCCACGCCCCCGCCCTGCCCCGGGCGGTGCGCTGACACGCGCCCAATGGATCCATAAAAATCACCCCAATGGATCCACAAACCTCTAAAACCTCAAAAACAGCCGATTATCGAACAGAAAATCCGCGCATTCATTTGACACCCCCAGAGTACGAACCCTTTAATGGATCCATTAAGTAAAAACAACAAACGCCTGGAGAGACGTCATGTACCCCAAGAATGCTTGGTACGTTGCCTGCACCCCCGATGAATTGCAGGGCAAGCCCCTGGGCCGGCAGATCTGCGGCGAACGAATGGTGTTCTACCGCGCCCACGAAGGCCGGGTAGCCGCCCTCGAGGATTTCTGCCCCCATCGCGGCGCCCCGCTGTCGCTGGGCTATGTCGAGAGCGGCAACCTGGTGTGCGGCTACCACGGCCTGGTGATGGGCTGCGACGGCAAGACCGTGGACATGCCCGGCCAGCGGGTACGCGGCTTCCCCTGCAACAAGACCTTCGCCGCGGTCGAGCGCTACGGCTTCATCTGGGTCTGGCCCGGCGACCAGAGCCTGGCCGATCCGGCACTGATCCATCACCTGGAATGGGCCGACAACGAACAGTGGGCCTATGGCGGCGGGTTGTTCCACATCCAGTGCGACTACCGGCTGATGATCGACAACCTGATGGACCTGACCCACGAAACCTACGTCCACGCCTCCAGCATCGGCCAGAAGGAGATCGACGAGGCGCCGCCACAGACCACGGTGGACGGCGATCAGGTGGTCACCGCCCGCCATATGCACAACGTCATGCCGCCGCCGTTCTGGCGCATGGCCCTGCGCGGCAACCAGCTGGCCGACGACGTGCCGGTGGACCGCTGGCAGATCTGCCGCTTCAGCCCGCCCAGCCATGTGCTGATCGAAGTCGGCGTGGCCCACGCCGGCCACGGCGGCTACGACGCCCCGGCGGCATTCAAGGCATCGAGCATCGTGGTGGATTTCATCACCCCCGAAAGCGACACCTCGATCTGGTACTTCTGGGGCATGGCGCGCAACTTCAACCCCCAGGACCAGGCCCTCACCGCCAGCATCCGCGAAGGCCAGGGCAAGATCTTCAGCGAAGACCTGGAGATGCTCGAACGCCAGCAGCAGAACCTGCTCGCCCAGCCCCAGCGCAGCCTGCTCAAGCTGAACATCGACGCCGGCGGCGTGCAGTCGCGACGGGTACTGGAACGCCTGATCGCCCAGGAGCGCGAGCCCCGGGAAGCACTGATCGCGGCAAGCCGTTAAGCCCTTCTCCGCCCCCGACAGCCAGCCGGCCCGGATGCGGCCACTGGCGAGGACCGACAATGATCGACGTACTGGTGGTCGCGCGCCACAACGAAGCCCTGGACATCTGCAGCTTCGAACTGGCCGCGGCCGACGCAAGCCCCCTGCCCGCCTTCAGCGCCGGCGCCCATATCGACGTGCATCTGGCCAACGGGCTGGTGCGCCAATATTCACTGTGCAACCACCCCGAAGAACGCCACCGCTACGTGATCGGGGTGCTCAAGGATCCGGCCTCGCGAGGCGGCTCAAGCAGCCTGCACCAAGAGCTGGAAGTGGGCACGCGCCTGCGCATCAGCCAGCCGCGCAACCTGTTTGCCCTGGCCCCCGGCGCGCGGCGCAGCCTGCTGTTCGCCGGCGGCATCGGCATTACCCCGATCCTCAGCATGGCCGAACACCTGGCCCACGGCGGCGCGGATTTCCAGCTGCACTACTGCGCCCGTTCCGCCGAGCGCGCGGCCTTTGTCCCGCGCCTGCGGCAATCGCCTTTCGCCGAGCGGGTCAGCCTGCATTTCGACGAACAGCCCGAGACGGCCCTGGATATCGCGCACGCCCTGGCCGCGCCGCAGGATGATCTGCACCTGTACGTCTGCGGCCCCGGCGGGTTCATGCAACACGTGCTGGACAGCGCCAGGGCCCTGGGCTGGAAGGAACAATGCCTGCACCGCGAGTACTTCAGCTCCGCGCCCGTGGACCACGGCAGCGACGGCAGCTTCGCGGTCAAGCTGGCCAGCAGCGGCCAGGTGTTCCAGGTGCCGGCCGATCGCAGCGTGGTCCAGGTGCTGCAGGACCAGGGCATCGAAGTGGCGATTTCCTGCGAACAAGGGATCTGCGGCACCTGCCTGACCCGGGTGCTGGAGGGTGTACCGGAGCACCGCGACCTGTTCCTCACCGAGGAAGAACAGGCGTGCAACGATCAGTTCACGCCCTGCTGTTCCCGCGCCAAGACCCCGTTACTGGTGCTGGATCTCTAGGCATTGCACGAAAAGCCTCGATACTCGGTGATGCTGCGTTGAAAACGGTCTTGTGCGCGAGTCCGATCGGAATGCTCATTGACACCCCGTAACGTCGGACGCGACCCCGGCCGCTCCTCGACCGTTTTCGCCTTGCCTGACCTACATCTCAAAACTGCTCGTACAGAGCCTTGCGCCTCACGGCGAGGGCAGGATCAGCTTCATGCGCTCGTCGGCCACGGCCGAGCCGAAGATCTCGGCGTAGCGCAAGGTGGCGTTCGCATGCTCGCGCATCAGCGCTTCGGCCCGCGCGCCCTGGCCATTGACCAGGGCGTCGAACACCGAATGATGCTGCATGTGGGCGTAGTTGAAGCGCCGGTATTCTCGGGCCATGTCCTGGCGATCCACCGCCAGGGCGGTGACCGAGGCGAACGGCAGATGGTCGTTGCGCGCCAGGGCATCGGCGATCGCCGGGTTGCCGCTGCCCGCCACGATCACCTGGTGAAACCGCATGTTGAGGTCGTGGTAGACCTCCAGGTCTTCCTCGTTGACGTAACCCTTGTCGAACAGCGCATCGCCCTCGACCAGGCAACGTTCGAGAATCGCCCGGCCCTCGGCCGACAGCCCGCGCTCGGCGGTCTGGCGCGCCGCCAGGCCTTCCAGCACCCCGCGCACCTCCACCGCCCCGGCAATGTCCTCGGCGCTGACCGACCGCACCTGAAAACCGCGACCGCCGAAACGCACCAAGAGGCCTTCCTGCTCCAGGGTGCGAAAGGCCATGCGCACCGGCATGCGCGACACCCCGAAGCGCTCGGCGGTAGGCACTTCCATCAAGCGCTCGCCTGCCGCCAGCTCGCCCGAGGCGATCATCTTGCGCAGCGCGACCAGTACCGTTTGACCGGGTTTGCTCATCCGGGCAGCTTCCTTAAAAAAGGTGGGCGGCCATAGTAACGCAAGGCCCGCCACAACACGCCCCCCGACAATACCTGTAGCCGCTGCTGAGCCCGCGAAGCTGCGCAAAGGTCCGCAGGACCTTGCCTGGCGATCTCCCGCCGAACCTGCAGCGCCTTCGAAACCGCCGCGCCTCCTGCGACGAAGTGCCGCCCAGAGCGTTCGCAGCCTGCGGCAGCGGCTACAGGGTTTTCAGAGTGACAAGGGGTAGCTGACGATCAGCCGGGTCTGGTCGAAGTCGCTGTTGAAGCTGCGCCGGTTGGTGGCGTTGTTCAACCGCAGGCTGAGGTTCTTCAAGGTGCCGCTCTGCAGGGTGTAGCCGATCTCGGTATCACGCTCCCACTCATGGCCGTCCTTGCCGGCCTTGGTGGTGGCGTTGTCGCCACGCCCGTAACGCACCATGGCCAGCAGCCCGGGAACCCCGGAAGCGGCAAAGTCATAGTCGTAGCGCAGCTGCCAGGAACGCTCGCCGGCGTTGCTGAAATTGCCGTTGAACATGTCGTTGCCCAGGGTCCGGCCGCTGCTGCCATAGACCGACATCCAGGGGCTGTCGCCGCTGACCTTCTGCACCCCCAGGTACAGCGTGTGCCCGGCCCGCGCGGCGGAAAACAGGCCATAGGCGGTGTGGCTGTCGACCCGGCCGATGCGCGCGCTGCCATCGTCGCGGTCGATGAAGTAGCCCAGGTTGCCCCCCAGCACCCAGTCGCCCAGCGGCTGTTTGTGCTGCAGGTTGAAATAGCTCTGGCGGTAGATGTCCTGCAGTTGCGAATGCCAGGCGCCGAACAGGGTGCGCTGCTGGTTGAAGCGGTAGTCGGCGCCCACGTAGTTGAAGCCATCGGACTTCACCCCCGGCGCGGCCCAGGCCGACAGGTCCTGCATGTCCGACGAGTTGCGCAGGCTCACCGCCCGGTACTGCCCGGCCTGCAGGCCCAGGCCGTCGATCTCGCGGGACACCAGCATGGCCCCGCGAAAGGTCTGCGGCAGCAGGCGGCCATCGTCATAGCGCAGCAGCGGCACGTCCGGCAGCAGTTCGCCGAGCTTGAACTCGGTGGCGGAAATCCGCGCCTTCAACGCTGCCCCGGCGCGGCCGAAATTGTCCGCCGCGCGGCCGTCGTCGTGCACCGGCAGCAACTCCGAACCGCTGACCCGGCGGCTGCTGTCGAGCTTGAGGCCGAACAGGCCGATGGCATCCAGGCCAACACCCACGGTGCCCGGGGTGTAGCCGGAGCTGAACTTGAGGATGAAGCCCTGGGCCCACTCCTCGATCTGCCCCTTGGGCGCGTCGTGGTCGCGAAAATCCCGGTTGAAGTAGTAGTTGCGCAGCAGCAGGTCGGTCTTGCTCCCCTCGAAGAAACCGCTGTCCTCGCCAGCCCAGGAAGGGGCACACAGGCCCGCTGACAGACAAGCCCCGACCAGGGAACGGCAAAGCATCGGATGACGGGTGTTCATTATTATTGTTCTCCGTTTTTCATGGACGCAGCCGTGCCCCGACAGGCCCGTGACGGCCCGTCCATTCACGGATGCTCAAAAACCCGGCCAGGGCGGCCGGGGTTGTTCAGGTCAGCCCGTCAGAAGGGATACTGACGCGGCCGGTGTTGCACGCTGATCCAGTGGTCGCGGGTGAACTCGTCGATCGCCCAGTCGCCATTGAAGCGCCCCAGCCCGGAGTTCTTCTCGCCACCGAACGGCGCGTTGGCCTCATCGTTCACCGGCACATCGTTGATATGGGTCATGCCCGCGCGCACCTGGCGGGCGAAGTTCACCCCGCGCTCCAGGCTGCGGGTG
Organism: Pseudomonas sp. Os17; assembly: GCF_001547895.1. NCBI lineage: Bacteria > Pseudomonadati > Pseudomonadota > Gammaproteobacteria > Pseudomonadales > Pseudomonadaceae > Pseudomonas > Pseudomonas sp. Os17. The sequence continues at coordinate 4,014,254 of NZ_AP014627.1, forward strand.
AACACCGCGCTGGACAGGCCGAACTCGCTGGCATTGGCCAGCTCCAGGGCATGGGCTTCGTCCCGAGCGCGCAGCAGCCCCACCAGCGGGCCGAAGATCTCATTGCGCGCCAGGTCCATGTCGGCCCCCACCTCGCCGTAGACATGGGGCGCCAGCAGATTGCCGTTCACCCCGCCCTCGTACAGCGGCTCGGCGCCCTGCTCCCGGGCCAGGGCGATCTTGTCCTGCAGGCCCTGCAACTGGCGGGCATTGATCACCGGGCCGATCACCGTCTCCAGCGATAGCGGATCCCCCACCTTGAGTTGCTTGACCCGGGCCACGAAACGCTGGGCAAAGGCTTCGTAGAGCCGCTCATCGACGATGATCCGGTTGATCGCCATGCAGATCTGCCCCTGGTGCAAGAACTTGCCGAACACCGCGGCGTTCACCGCCTGCTCCAGGTCGGCATCGTCGAGCACCACGAACGGGCTGTTGCCCCCCAGCTCCAGGGCCACGTGCTTGAGATGCTCGCCCCCACTGGCGATGCGGCCGATACCGCGCCCCACCGGGGTCGAGCCGGTAAAGGTGATCAGCGCCGGCACCGGGTGCTCGACAAAGGCATCGCCAATCTCGCTGCCGGCCCCCACCACCACGCTGAACACCCCGGCGGGCAGCCCCGCTTCCTCGAAGATCCTCGCCAGCAGCAGGCCGCCGCACACCGGGGTATCGCTGGCCGGCTTGACCACCACCGCGTTGCCCAGGGCCAGGGCCGGAGCGATGGAACGCTGGGTCAGGTGCAGCGGAAAGTTCCACGGGCTGATCACCCCCACCACCCCCAGGGCGCTGCGGTACACCCGGCTTTCCTTGCCCGGTACATCGGACTCGACAATCCGCCCATGGACCCGCGCCGGGAACGACGCCGACTCCAGGGTAATGGCCCGCGCCGCGCCCCACTCGGCCAGGGCCTTGATCCGCGTACTGCCGGATTCGCGGATGATCCAGTCGACGATTTCCTCCTGGCGCCGGTCGAAGATCGCCACCGCCCGGTGCAGCACCACCGCGCGCTGCGACGGGCCCAGGGCCGCCCATTGCGGCTGCACCTGGGCAGCCCTGGCGTAGGCCGCATCCAGGTCGCTGCGGTTGGCCTGGGCCACTTCCAGCAACAGCGCGCCATCGTAGGGGTTGGTCACCGCCAGGGTCTTGCCGGCGGCACCGGCGCGCCACTGCCCGGCGATGGGTTGCAGATGCAGATCGCGATAGACCGCGTTGGATTCACTCATGAACAATCTCCTCAAGAAACAGCATTCATAAACCGATGTGTCGCCCAAAACCCGGCTTGTATGGGGCGGGCTTGTGTAGGAGCTGGCTTGCCAGCGAAGACGCCCGCAAGAAACACACAAGACCCAAGGCCCTGTTCGCCGGCAAGCCGGCGCCTACAAAGCGGCGCGTTGTTCGATCAGCCGCAGCAGGCCGAGCAGGGTTTCGGTGTGGGGCACCGCCACCCCCGCCTGCCGCGCCCGGGCCACTACCTGGCCGTTGATCGCGCCGATCTCCGTGGGCCGTCCGGCCAGCACGTCCTGCAGCATCGAGGGCTTGTGGCTGCGGTGGTTGGCCATGGCAAAGGCCACGCTGTCCAGGCAGCGCTGGGCATCCAGCACTATGCCCTGGGCGCCGGCCACGGCCACCACCTCCATGACGATGGCCCGGGCCAGCGCCACGCCTTCCGGCGCCGCGTCCAACTGGCCGACGGTGCAGCCGGTGGCCGCGCACAGGCTGTTCAGCGCCGCGTTGAAGGCGACCTTCTCCCAGATCGACGTCCACACCTCGGGGTCCACCGCGCAACTCAGCCCGGCCGCATCCAGTACCGCCGCCACTTCAGCGCTGGCCTGGCGCTCACCCTCGTCGAGGGCCAGCACCCGGACCATGCCCTGGCCGTGGGAATGCACCTGCCCCGGCCCGAGCAGGTCGGCGGGCCAGTTGGTCATGCCGATCAGCACCTGCTGCGCGGCCACGTGGCGCGACACCGCTTCGGCATTGCCCAGGCCGTTCTGCAGGGTCAACACCCGGGTGTGCCGGGTGATATGCCCGGCAACGCTGCGCAAGGCACTGTCGGTGTGCAGGGTCTTGGTGAAGACCAGCAGCAGGTCCGGGTGCCCGCTGGCCTGTTCCGGGCGGCAGGCGTTCAAGCCCCGGATGCGCCGCTCGCCGTGGTCGGTGGCCAGCAACAGGCCGTCGCGCTGGATGGCCGCCAGATGCGCGTCGTTGATGTCCAGCAGCGTCACCTGCTGCCCGCTTTCGGCCAGCAGGCCGCCAAACAGCGAACCCATGGCGCCCGCGCCGAGAATGGTGATGTTCATCGAACCTCCTGATGGAATGAGCCTTTCAAGGGCCACGTTCATGACTGGCCCGGCAGGCGCCGGGGAATGTGCCGGCGCACGATCAGCAGCGCGATCAGCGCCATGAGCATCACCGCGCCCAGCAGTGTCAGGTAGCCCTGGGCGCCGCCCCGGGTGATCACCAGGGCCCCGGCGAAGGCACTGAGGATCGCCCCCAGGCGCCCGAAGGCCAGGGCCGAGGCGGTGCCGGTGGCGCGCACGCCGGTGGGGTAGATAAAGGCACACAGCGCATACATGGTGGACTGCACCGCGTTGACGAACAGGCCGTGCACGCCGAAGCCGAAGATCAGCAAGCCGGTGTGCTGATGGATATCCACCCCCTGCAAGGCAAAGGCGCTGGCCGCGCCGCCGGCACAGCAGATCAGCAACGGCCAGAACGAGCCCCAGCGGGTGATGGCCACCGCACAGACCAGCGCGCCGATGACCCCGCCGAGGTTGTAGGCGGTCAACCCGGAACCGGCCACCGACAGCTCCAGGCCTTCGGCCAGGAGCATGGTCGGCAGCCAGCTGAAGGCGCTGTAGACCGCGGTCAGGCACATGAAGAAGGCCACCCAGAGGGCCAGGGTGTCGCGCCCGTAGCCCCGGTCGAACAGGCTGCGGAAACCGCCCTGCTTCTCGCTCTTCTGCTCCAGGGCATCGCTGTAGCTCACCCCTGCGGCCATGGGCCGGCCCATGCGCCCCAGCAACGCGCTCAACTCCCCCCAGCGCTGCGGTCGGCGCGCCAGAAAGCGCGGCGACTCCGGCAGGGTCACCAGCAACAGCAGGGCGAGCACCATGGGCAGGCTGCCACCAATGAAGAACAGCGTGCGCCAGCCATACAGCGGCAACACATGGGACGCGAACAGCCCCGCCAGCATCCCGCCCAGGGGCACGCAGACGATGGTCGCGGTCACCGCCAGGGTGCGCCGCCGCGCCGGAGTGAACTCCGCCGTCACCGTGGTCGCGCTGGGCAGCGCGCCTCCGATGCCCAGGCCGGCGATGAAGCGCAGGACCGCCACCGCCAGCGCATTGGGCGCCAGGCCAATGGCGCAGGTGGCCGCGCCAAACACGAACACGCTGGCGATGACCGCCATGCGCCGGCCGAAACGATCGGCGAACAGTCCGGCACAGGCACTGCCGATGCCCATGCCGATCAGCCCGGCGGCCACCGCCGGGGCGAACGCCTCGCGGGTGATGCCCCATTCCTTGATCATCAGCGGAATGGCGAAACCGATCAGTTGACCGTCGAAGCCGTCCATGACGATGGACAGCGCCGCCAACAGCACCACCAGCTTCTGCATGCCGGTGAAAGGGCCCTGGTCGAGCAAGGTGCCGATGTCGGCATGGGAGGCAGCGCAACGCGCCGACTGGGGCGCATCGTCTATCGCTGCTGTGACCGAAGTCGTGTTCATATCCACCTCTTTTTATTCTTCTGGTGAGTCCGCAAGCTGCGGTGGGCAAGGCCGGGCACCGGGCCCGGCGACAAGGCTGTCTTCAGGGTTCGATGGTCAGGGTCGGCACCTCGATCAGTACCGGGCGCTGGCCCGCCAGGGCCGCGGCAAACGCCTCGGCAAACGCTTCGCGGGTGTTGGCCTGCACCGCGTGCACGCCGTAGCCGCGGCCGATGGCGCAGAAGTCCAGGCCCGGCACGTCCAGCCCCGGCGCATCGCTGACCTGCAGCACATCGGCGAACCAGCGCAGGGCGCCGTAGGTGCCGTTCTTGAGAATGATGAACACCACCGGGATCTGGTACTGGGCGGCGGTCCACAGCGCGGTGATGCCGTAATTGGCCGAACCGTCGCCGATGATCCCGATCACCCGCCGCTCGGGCAGGGCCAGTTGCACCCCCACCGCCGCCGGCAGGCCGAAGCCCAGGCCGCCAGCCGCCGGGAAGTAGTAACTGCCGGGCTCGCGCATCTCCACCCGCTGCCAGAAGGCACCGACGGTGGAGGTGGATTCCTTGACGTAGATCGCATCCCTGGGCGCCAGCTCGTTGATCACGTCGAACACGGTTTCCGGGCGCAGCAGGCCGCCGGTTTCCTCGACCGGCGCCGGTGCCGGCAAGGCTGGCGGCTGCGGCCGGTCGCACTCCGGCAGCGCCCAGACCAGGGCCTGCAGGGTCTCGGCAATGTCCCCTACCAGCGCATCGCCCATGGGCGAGCGTGCCGCTTCGCCGGGGTCGCATGTGATGTGCAGCAGCTCGCAACCCTCGGGCAGGTAGTCCCCCGGGGCGAACTGGTGGTAACGGAACACCGGGGCGCCCACCACCAGGATCAGGTCATGCTCCGCCAGGCAGCGGCTGATGCCGGCGATGGCCGCCGGCAGCACCCCGCGAAAGCTCGGGTGGCGGGTCGGGAACGGGCAGCGGGACGCGGACGGCGCGACCCAGGCCGGCATGCCGAGTCTTTCCGCCAGTTGCACCGCCAGGTGGTTGCTCTGGCTACCGTCCACATCCGGCCCCAGCACCAGCACCGGGTTGCGCGCCGCCACCAGACGCTGCACCAGCTGGCGCAATTGCGCCGCCGAAGGCAGCCCGGCCGTGGCCACCTGGCGCCGGGCCAGGTGCTCGACCCCGGCCGGGGCGGCGCGGCCCCAGTCGTCGTAGGGAATCGACAGGTACACCGGGCCCTTGGGCGCCTGGTTGGCCATGTGGATGGCCTGGCTCAGGGCCCGGGGCACATCCTCGGCGCAAGCCGGTTCATGGCTCCACTTGACCAGGGGCTTGGGCAACTGCGCGGCATCGACATTGGCCAGCATGGCTTCGACGCCGATCATCGAGCGCACCTGCTGGCCGGCGGTGATCACCAGCGGGCTGTGGGAGTACCAGGCATTGGTCAGCGCGCCCATGCCGTTGCCGGTGCCGGCCGCCGCATGCAGGTTGACGAACGCCGGCTGGCCGCTGGCCAGGGCGAAGCCGTCGGCCATGCCGACCACCGCGCCTTCGTGCAGGCCGAGGATGTAGCGGAAGTCTTCGGGAAAGCCCTTGAGAAAGGGCAACTCGTTGGAACCCGGGTTACCGAACACCGTGGTCAGGCCGTGTTGCCGGAGGATGTCGTAGGAAGCGCTATGGACGGTTTTCATAGGGACCTTTGCCGCTGCTTTTTTAGAATTTGAGTTACTCTTGCAGCCGCGATGAAATTGATCAAATCGATACTATTTCTATTAAAAATAAGATCCATCTATATCCATGAGGCAGCATGAGCCACATCGATCTGAACCTGATCCGCACCTTCGTCACCCTCTACGAAGCCCGCAGCGTGACCCTGGCCGCCGAGCGCCTGTTCGTCACCCAGCCCTCGGTCAGCTACGCCCTGGCGCGGCTGCGGGACCTGTTCGACGACGGCCTGTTCAGCCGCAGCCGCGACGGCATCCAGCCCAGCCAACTGGCCGATGAGCTGTACCCGCCCCTGCGCGAATCCCTGACGCGGATCGAAAACACCGTGCACAGCACCCGGCACTTCGACCCGGCGACCACCGAGCGACGCTTTCGCATCGCCCTCTCCGATCTCGGCGAAATGGGCTTTCTGCCGCTGATCCTGGCGCGCCTGAACCAGCAGGCCCCGGAGGCCGAAGTCGAGGTCCTGCCGCTGCAGGTGGACCAGGCCGGGGAATGGCTCGGCAGCGCCAAGGTCGACGCGCTGATCTGCCGCAAGCCCCTGACCGGCACCCGCAGCCAGGTACTGATCCGCGAGCGCTACGTGTGCCTGCTCAGCGACCGCCACCCGCGCATCGGCGAACACCTGAGCCTGGAACAGTTCCTCGCCGAACGGCACATCGCCGTGACCCGCACCACCGGCCACGGCAGTGTCGAGGACGTGCTCAAGCAAATGAACGCCACGCGCCGCATCAGCCTGCAGGTGCCGCACTTCTCGGTGCTGCCCAAGGTCCTGCCCGGCACCGACCTGCTGGCGGTGCTGCCGGCGCAGATCGCCCGCCTGTTCACCCTCGAAGGCGGCCTGCGGCAACTGGAGCTGCCGTTCCCGGTGGGGGAGTTCGACGTGTCCCTGCACTGGCACCCCAACAGCGACAGCTCCGCCGCCCTGACCTGGTTCCGCCAGACCGTGGCCGCGGCGATCATCGACGGCCAGGCTTGAAGCAGCGCCCGCGGGCGCATCCGGTTGCGCAGGCTAGGCCAGGGCCGCTTGCGCCTGCGGCGGCGCCGGGCGCAGCAGCAACAGGCAAGCCGCCGCCAGCACGAAGACCACGGCAAACACCCCGTACAGGTGCAGCGGCTGCCAGCCGGCATCCAGCAGCACCCCGGCCACCGTCGGCGAGACAATCGCGCCGATGCGCCCGATGCCGATCCCCCAGCCCACTCCGGTAGCCCGCACCGAAGCGTCGTAGACCACCGGCGACAAGGCATACAGCCCGGCCACGCAGCCGTTGGCGAACAGCCCGATCAGCAACCCCAGGCCCAGGGCCGCGGCAATCGACGAGGCGCTGCCGACAAACAGCACCAGGAGCCCGGCGGTCACCAGCATGAACAGCGACAGCACCCGGGTCAGCGGCCAGCGCGAAGACAAGCCGCCGATCAGCGCCGCGCCGAAGATCCCGCCGACACTCAGCAGCACCCCGCCGGTGATCCCCTGCTGCGCCGAAAGCCCGGCGGCCACCAGCAGTTTCGGGGTCCAGCTCATGACGAAGTAGAAGCCGAACATCACCAGGAAAAACAGCAGCCAGATCAGCAGCGTGGTGCGCCGCATCGGCCCGGCGAACAGCTGGCCGAAGCCGCTGCCGGCGCCCTCCTCGCGCAGCGCCGCCGCGGGCAGCCGCGCCAGCGTCGGGTGCCCCAGGCGCTGGGCCAGGCGATTGACCCGCGGCAACGCATCGGCCGGGCGCCGGGCCAGGAGAAAGTCCAGGGATTCGGGGAGCCAGAGCAGCACCAGGGGGATCACCAGCAAGGTGACGACGCCGCCAAACACAAACACCGAGCGCCAGCCCCAGTGGCTCAGCAGCCACACCGCCAGCAAGCCGCCCAGGGTCGCCCCCAGGGCATAGCCGGTGGATTGCAGGCTCACCGCCAGCCCCCGCCAGCGGCGGCTGGCGTATTCGGCGGCGATCACGTTGCTGCTGGCCAGGATGCCGCCGATGCCCAAGCCGGTCAGGCCGCGCAACAACGCCAGTTGCAACGGACTCTGGCTGGTGGCCGAAAGCAGCATGCCGACACCGGACAGCAACAGGCACCCCAGAATCAGCGGCCGGCGCCCGAAGCGATCGGCCCAGGGCGCGATAAACAGCGAACCGCCGGCCATGCCGAACAATCCGGCACTGAGCAGCAGGCCGATCTGCGCGCCGTTGAGTTGCCACTCGGCGGACACCGAGGCGGCGGTGAAGGCCATCACCAGCACATCGAAGCCGTCGATCATGTTGAGGACGATGCAGATACCGATCGCCAGGCACTGGAACGCCCCCATCGGCCCCTGATCGAGCCGTTGCTTGAGATCACCGTTCATGGCCGCACCTGCCGTTCGGCCACGAGCCGAAGCGCAACACCCAGCGAACCTGTGCACACAGACAGCCAGCGCGCGCCAGCCAGGTGGCTGCACGCCGTCGAAAAGACATTCATGACGAAACCCTTTTTGTTGTTTTTATTGCGGACGGTCAGGAGGGCTCCTGCCATCGCCAGGTCGCCAATAAAGCGCTTAATGGATCCATTAGCAAGGGATAAGCCGACTGAAAAGGCTGCTCAAAAACCCCTTGGCCAGCCATGGACGGGGTCAATTTCCATAAGGATCAAACGCTTAGGTGCCCGACACGGCGCCGGGATTAGCGGGCGATTATCGGCCAACCAAGCATGTGGCGAGGGAGCTTGCTCCCGTTCGATGGCACAGCCATCGCACAGCCTGCGGGTGCGATAGGCCTGGAAACGCTCGCCGGCCAGCGATGGGGGCGCTGCGCACCCCAGGGGGAGCAAGCTCCCTCGCCACAAGGTTTGCCCCCTTGATTGGATCCAATAACCTGCATCACCTCAGATAAAGGCCAACCCTGCCCGGGCGCTGCGTACCGCCGTCATCCGCTGTTCGACCTGGGGCAACAGGTAGCTGAAAAAGAACCCCGCCGTCTCCAGCTTGGCCCCACGCAGCGGGTCGCCCTCGGGCAGCCTGCGCGACACCCGTGCCGCCCGGGTCCAGGCCAGTGCCAGCAGGCTCAGGCCACACAACGCCAGAAAATCCCCGGCCGCGCGATACGGGTACTCGGCATCCTCCAGCGCCCACTGCTGCACCTGGGCCACCAGTGCCTGCAACGCCTCGGCCAGATCCGCCAACGACCGGGCGAACCCCGCGCACTCGAGCACCTGGGCGCCGCGCCCGGCCTCATCGCGCAATTGCTCAAGCAACAGCGCGAAGCCCTGCCCGCCATCCCCCAGTACCTTGCGCAACAGCAGGTCGTTGGCCTGAATCTCGTTGCTGCCTTCGTAGATCATGGCGATACGGCTGTCGCGCAGGGTCTGCTCGATGGCGAACTCGGCGACGTAGCCGTAGCCGCCGAAGACCTGCAAGGCGTTGCTGGCCTGACGAAAGCCCTGCTCGGTAAAGAACGCCTTGATGATCGGCGTCAGCAGTTGCGCCAGCTGATCGGCCTGGCGCCGGACCTGGGGTTCAGGGTGATGCTCGGCCTGATCCAGCAAGTGCGCGGCCCAGTAGCCGATGGCCCGCAGGCCTTCGCTGGTGGCGCGCAATTCCAGCAGCACGCGGCGCATGGCCGGGTGGTAGCGAATCGGGTCGGCGGCCTGGGCGGCGACCCCGGCGGGGCGCAAGGGCGCACGCATCTGCTGGCGTTCGCCGGCGTAGTCACGGGCGTTCTGCCACGCCGCTTCGACATGCCCCAGGCCTTGCAGGCCCACGTGCAGGCGCGCCGAATTCATCATCACGAACATCGCCGCCAGGCCGCGATGGGCCTCGCCCACCAGCCAGCCCTGGGCCGCCTCGAACACCAGGGAACAGGTGGCGCTGCCCTTGATCCCCATCTTGTGTTCGATGCCGTCGCAGCGCACGCCGTTGCCCTGGCCCCGCTCCAGGCGCTTGGGCACCAGGAACAGCGAGATCCCGCGGCTGCCCTCCGGCGCGCCCGGCAGCCGGGCCAGCACCAGGTGCAGGATGTTGTCGGTGAGGTCATGCTCGCCGCCGGAAATGAACAGCTTGCTGCCGCTGAGGCGATAGCTGCCGTCGGCCTGGGGCTCGGCGCGACAGCGCAACAGGCCGACATCACTGCCGGCCTGGGGCTCGGTCAGGCACATGGTGGGCAGGCTTGCGCCGCTGATGATCCCCGGCAGGTAGCGCTCCTGGAGCCAGGGCGCGCCGTGGGTCTTGAGGCACAGGTAGGCGCCGTGGGCGATGCCGGTGTACATGGCCCAGGCGTGGTTGCTGGCATAGAGCATCTCTTGCAGCGCCGCGTCCAGCAGTTGCGGCAGGCCCTGGCCACCCAGGGCTTCGGCGCAAGCCAGGGCCGGCCAGCCGCCCTCGACATAGGCCCGGTAGGCCTCGGCAAACCCCTGCGGGGTGCTGACCTGCCCGTCCGCCCACCGACAGCCCTGGCGATCGCCGCTGGCGTTCAGCGGCGCCAGCACGTCCTGGCTGAAACGCCCGGCCTGCTCCAGCACCTGCAGCGCCAGGGGCAGGTCCAGCGCCTCGAACGCCGGGCTCCGACGCCACGCCTCGGGGGCCTCCAGCCAGTGCTCAAGGACAAATTGCATATCGCGCAGCGGCGCCTGGTAGCTCCACATGGGGACACCTCATCGAGTAGAAATAGAATGACCCGCCAGGGGCGGCGGGCCGGTCGGGCTCAGCCGCGCCAGGCCGGGTTTTCGATCAGCAGCGCCATGCCCTGGCCGCCTCCCACGCAGGCGGCGGCGATCCCGTAGCGCAGGTTGTGCTCGCGCAGTTGCCGGGCCAGGGTCAGCACCAGGCGCAGGCCGCTGGCGGCCAGGGGGTGCCCCAGGGCCAGGGAACCGCCCCGGGCATTCAGGCGCTCACTGTCCAGCTCCAGCTCCCGGGCCACGGCCAGCAGCTGGGCCGCCTGAGCCTCGTTGATTTCAAGGCGACCCACCTGTTCCAGGCCCAGGCCGCTGCGCTGCAGGAGCAGGCGGATTGCCGGAGCCGGGCCGATGCCCATGCACTCCGGCGCCACCCCGACCACCGCACTGCCCAGCAACAGCGCCAGGGGCGTCGTGATGCAGGCCGACGCCCGCCCGACCAGGGCCGCCGCCGCGCCATCGACCACCGCGCAACTGTTGCCGGCGGTCTGCACCCCGCCCTCGTGGATCGTCCGCAAGCACGCCAGGGCAGACAGCTCACCAGGGCGCGGATGACTGTCCTGGCTGACCGTCTCGACACCCCGTGGCAGGCGAATGCCGCGCGGTCGATAGCAGTCGAGCTCGAAGGCCTGCTGGCTTACGGCGACGATTTCCGGCGCGAACCAGCCCGCCTGCTGCGCCGCCAGGGCCCGCTGATGGCTGGCGCAGGCATAGCCGTCCACGGCTTCGCGGGTCAGGCCATAACGCCGCGCCAGGTTGTCAGCGGTGGCGATCATGTCCAGCCCCGGCGCCGGGTCGTACAGCGCCTCCCATAAGAAGTCCTTGAACTGCACCGCCGCCCCCAGGCGAAAGCCGCCGCGATGGGTGTAGGCGGCAATCGGGTTGCGCGACATCGATTCACTGGCCACGCACAACGCCAGTTGCACCTCGCCCCGCAGCTGCTCGGCCGCCTGGCGCAACAGCTCGAAACCGGTGGCGCAGATGCGCTGCACCCCCAGGGCCGGCACCGCTTGCCCGACGCCGCTGTACAGGCCGATGTGCCGGGGCAGCAGGTAGGCGTCGAAACTGGCCTGGGCCATGGAGCCGGCCAGCACGCTGTCCACCGCCCGGGCATCGATGCCGGCGCGCTGCAGTACCTCGCGGCCGACCTTGATCCCCAGATCGATCGGCGAGATCTCCGCCAGGTCCCCGCCAAGGTCGACCCAGGGCGTGCGCAATGCCTCAAGGATCGCCACATCGGCAAACTCGCTGTACTGCCCGGCGCCGTTCATGGCTTGGGCTCGGCGCGCAGGATCGACGGTTCGCGGCCGCGATACAGGTCCTCGACCTGCTCGGCGCGCCACTGCAACACCGCGCGCTGGTTGATCGAGCCCTTGTCGGTGATTTCCCCGCGGTCGATGGACGCCGGCTCCACCTGCAGGGCGATCCACTCCAGGCGGCTGGCGTTGCCGCTGGCCTCGCGGTTCAGGCGCTGCAACCAGTCGCCGAACCACTGGCGCACCGGCGCGCTGGCCAGCACCTGGGCATCGCTGGCCTCGGCGCCCAGCGCCGCCAGCCGCCGGCATTCATACAGCCGCGGGAACACCAGGGCCCCCAGGCACTCGCGGTCCGGGGCGGCCACCACCAGGTCCTGGACATAGGGCGAGCCTTCGAGCACCGCGCGATTGCGCAGCGGGCCGACGCTGACAAAGACCCCGGACGACAACTTGAAATCCTCGGCAATGCGCCCGTCGAACATCAGCCCCAACTGCGGGTCCTGGGGATCGGCGAGCTTGAGCGCATCCCCCGAGCAATAGAAGCCCTGGGCGTCGAACACTTCTGCGGTCTGCTGCGCCGCGCGCCAGTAGCCGGGCATGATGTGCGGCCCGCGAAAGCGCCCTTCGAGCTTGCCGTCCACCGGCACCAGGCGCACTTCGCACCCCGGCGCCGGCAGGCCGATGTAGCCGGCCATCGACAGCGGCCCGGTGGTGAAGGTGCAGGACGGCGCGGCCTCGGTCATGCCGAGCCCGGCCATCATGCGGATGCGTTCGCCGCAATGCTGCTCGGCGACCCGGTCGAGACGGTCCCAGACACTTTGCGACAGCCCGGCGGCAGCGAAGAAGAACAGGCTCATGCGCTTGAAAAAACACTCGCGTAGCTCGGCGTCCTGCTCCAGGGCGTTGACCAGCTCCTCCCAGCCCTTGGGCACGGTCAGGTAGGCGGTGGGCGAGATCTCCTTGAGGTTGCGCAAGGTTTCGGCAAAGCCCTGGGCCGTGGGCTTGCCGTCGTCCAGATAAAAACTGCCGCCGTTGTAGAGCACGATGCCGACGTTATGGCTGCCACCGAAGGTGTGGTTCCAGGGCAGCCAGTCCACCAGCACCGGCGGCTCTTCGCCGAACACCGGGAAGGTCTGCAACAGCATCTGCTGGTTGGCGCAGAGCATGCGCTGGGTGGTGATCACTGCCTTGGGCAGCTTGGTCGAGCCCGAGGTGAAGAGAAACTTGGCGATGCTGTCCGGCCCGGTGGCGGCAAAGGCCGCATCGGCCTCGGCCCCACCGGGCTCGGCCAGCAGGCTGGCGAAGCTCGCCTGGCGTCGCCCCGGCACCTGGCCACGCACGCAGATCAGCGGCGTCTCGGGGGGCAGCACCGCGTCGATGGCCCGCTGGTAGGCGCCAGCATCGCTGACAAACACCAGCCCCGGCTGCAACAGGTCGCAGACATGGCGCAGCTTGGCAAAGTCCTGGGACAGCAGCGAATAGGCCGGCGACACCGGGCAATAGGGAATCCCGGCGTACATCGCGCCCAGGGCCAGTTGCAGGTGTTCGATGTCATTGCCCGAAAGCAGCGCCAGCGGCTTGTCGGCGGACAACCCGTAGCCGAGCAGGCCCTGGGCGATGGCGCGCACGCTGTCGAGCATCTGCCCATAGCTGACCCGGCGCCAGTCGCCGCCGGCCTCGCGGGCGGCAATGAAGGTCTGCTCGGGGCGCACCCGGGCCCAGTGCAGCAGGCGATCGAGCAAGCGCTGCGGCAAGGGCGCCAGGGGTTCCAGGGAGCGCATGTGCAACACGCCCTGCTCTTCACTGACGGCAACCGCCGGCCGGCCGATGGACACCTGGCGGTAACGCGGCGGCTCGGCCGCGGGTGGGGATGGCGCTCTGAATTGGCAACTCACGTACATGTCCTCCATCAAGGCACGCCTGCGCCGCGCACGCAGGGCGACGGCTGGCAAGCGTGGCAGCCGATGGCTGCGGCCTTGTTATTGTTATGCCCTGCCTGCACACGGGCCGCGTGCTCAAGAACCTGCTTGCGATCTGCTGCGCTTGGCTGACGCGGCGTTAAAAAGCGTTGTTCGCCAGATCGAAAGCCGGTTCAGAGGGCACCGCGCCCGTGGCGACGGATCAGATCGGGTAGTGCCGCGGGCCGTTCTGCAAGGTGACCCAGCGCAATTGGGTGAAGTGCTCGATCGAGGCCTTGCCGCCAAAACTGCCGTAGCCGCTGGACTTGACGCCGCCAAACGGCATCTGCGCCTCGTCGTGCACGGTGGGCCCGTTGATGTGGCAGATGCCCGACTCGACCCGTTGCGCCAGGGCCAGGGCCCGCCCGGTGTCGCGGCTGAAAATCGCCGCCGACAGGCCGAACTCGGAGTCGTTGGCCAGACGCAGCAACTCTTCATCGCCGCTGCCGCGCAGCAGCACCGCCACCGGTCCGAAGGACTCCTCGCGGTACAGGCGCATCGATGCGGTGACGCCGTCGAGCAGGGTCGGCTGCAGAATGCTGCCGTCCAGTTGCCCGCCGACCACCAGCCGCGCGCCCTGTTCCAGGGCATCGTCGATCAGTGCCCGGATACGCGTGCCGGCGCTGGCATCCACCAGCGAACCGAGCACCGAATCTGCGGCCGCCGGGTCGCCGGCGCGCAGGCTCTCGACCTTGGCCGCCAGCTTGGCGACGAAGGCATCGGCCACCTTGGCATCGACGATCAGGCGCTCGGTGGACATGCAGATCTGTCCCTGGTTGAAGTAGGCGCCAAACGCCGCGGCCGCGACGGCCGCGTCCAGGTCGGCATCGTCCAGCACCAGCAGCGGCGCCTTGCCGCCCAGCTCCAGCAAGGCCGGCTTGAGGTGGCGCGCCGCAAGCTCGCCGACAATCCGCCCGACATGGGTCGAACCGGTGAAGTTGACCCGGCGCACCGCCGGGTTGGCGATCAGCCGCTCGACAATCGCCGCGGCATCGGCCGGGGCATTGCTGATGACGTTGACCACGCCATCGCCCAGGCCGGCGTCCTGCAGCACCTGGCCGATCAGGCGATGCACCGCCGGGCTCAGTTCGGAAGCCTTGAGCACCACGCTGTTGCCACAGGCCAGGGGCATGGCGATGGCCCGGGTGGCGAGAATCACCGGGGCGTTCCACGGGGCGATGCCCAGCACAACGCCACAGGGTTGGCGCAGGGCCATGGCGAAACTGCCGGGAACATCCGAGGGAATGACTTCGCCATTGATCTGGGTGGTCATCGATGCCGCTTCACGCAGCATGTTGGCCGCCAGGCGCACGTTGAAGCCGTACCAGTTGGCCATGGCCCCGGTCTCGCCGGCGGCGGCGATGAATTCCTCGCTGCGGGCCTGCAATTGCTCGGCGGCCCCGAGCAGGCGGCTGCGGCGTTCGTTGGGGGCCAGGGCCGCCCAGGCGGGGAATGCGGCCTGGGCCGCGGCCACGGCGGCGTCGGCATCGTCCAGGGTCGCGGCGGCCACGCGCGATACCACCGCGCCGGTCACCGGGTTGCGGCGTTCGAAGGTTCGACCGTCGCCGGCGGGGCGCGACTGGCCACCTATCAGCAGGGGCACGTCCAGCATGGTGATTCCTCTTGTTGTCTTTGTCGGGAATGCAGCGCAGCGGTGTAACAGTAAGGCCAGGGGCATGGCGAACGGCGGGATGGACCCGCCGTTCGCCGGCCGGGCTCAGCGTTTATACGCCTGCAGGCCGGGCTTGATGCTCTTCTCGTCAAGAAACTGCTTCATGCCCTGCTCACGACCGCCTTCGGTGTCCAAAAGGCGCGACTGATCGAGCTTGGCGTACAGGTAGTCTTCGTTCTGCTCCCAGGTCAGCTCGCGGCAACGCTTGAAGCCGTGCTTGGCGGCACGCAGCACCACCGGGTTTTTCTCCAGCAGATTGCGCGCCAGCTCGATGGTGACTTCACGCAGTTGCGCCAGGGGCACGCTTTCATTGACCAGGCCCATCTCGGCGGCTTTCTGCCCGCCAAAGGTCTTGCCGGTCATGATGTAGTACAGCGACTGGCGATGACCCACGGTGTCGGCCATGGCCTTGCTCACCAGGTTGCCCGGCGGGATGCCCCAGTTGATTTCCGAGAGGCCGAAGGTCGCCTCATCGGCGCAGATCGCCAGGTCGCAGGCCACCAGCGGGCTGAAGCCGCCACCGAAGCACCAGCCATTGACCATGGCGATGGTCGGCTTGGCGTACATACGCAGCAGTTTCCACTGCCACTGGGAGGCTTCGCGACGGATTTTTTCCTGAAGGATCTCCGGCCCGGCATCCACCTCGCGAAAGTACTCCTTGAGGTCCATGCCGGCGGTCCAGGCTTCACCGGCGCCAGTCAGCACCAGCACGCCGGCGGCCGGGTCCTGCTCCAGGGTTTCCAGCACGTCGATCATTTCCCGGTTCAGGGTCGGGCTCATGGCGTTGCGTTTTTCCGGGCGATTGAGGATGACCCAGGCAATGCCCTCTTCGATTTCGACCTTGACCGTTGTCCAGCGACCTTCGTAGTTGCTCATGGCGATGCTCTCTTGTTCTGGCTTGAAGATGGGTCGAAATTAAACCGCAAAATTAGTTATGTCAATTAACTATTAATTTGATTAACCATTTTTCTTCATCGCGGAAAAATCCTTCTGCAACGCCTGCCAACACAGGCAAACGTAGCTATCAGCGGCCGACCCCGGCAAACTGGATAGCCTTGTTAACCGACCCAGGATGTTTTTGTCATGGCCAAGCCCGCTCCCCTCGCCGACCCGCGCGAGGCCCCACCCGCCAACGCCGAGGTCCAGGCGCCGCTGGATTCGGCCCTGGACGAACTGATTGGCTACGCCATGCGTCGCGCCCAGCTCAAGCTGTTCCAGAACCTGATCGGCCGGCTCTCGGTCCACGACCTGCGGCCCGCGCAGTTCTCGGCCCTGGCGATCATCGACAGCAACCCGGGGCTGATGCAGGCCGACCTGGCTCGCGCCCTGGCCATCGAGCCGCCGCAAGTGGTGCCCCTGCTCAACAAACTGGAAAGCCGCGCGCTGGCGGTACGGGTGCGCTGCAAGCCGGACAAGCGCTCCTACGGGATCTTCCTCAGCAAGACCGGCGAAACCCTGCTCAAGGAGCTCAAGCAGATCGCCGCGCAAAGCGACGTCGACGCCACGTCGGCCTTGAGTGGCGAGGAGCGCGAAGAACTGCTGCGCCTGCTGAAGAAGGTTTACCAGGACCAAAGCCAAGGTGCCGGCACAGGGCCGGCACGCTGAGGCGGCAAGGTGCTTGCGGGCCTACCAGATCGGCAAGGTGTAGAGCACCAGGAAGCGGGTCTGGTTTTCATCGCGGAACGCCGCGCCCGCCGGGAAATCATTGCGATAGATCGACTTGCGCGCCACCAGCCCGAGGTTCTTCAACGGACCGCTCTGCAGCACGTACCCCAACTCCATCTGAAACTCGCGCTCCTTGCGGTCGCTGGCGTTGAAGGCCGCCAGCTCGATATGGTCGCCGCGCACGTAACGCAGCCGACTCTTGAGCCCGGGCAGGCCGGAGGCGGCAAAGTCATAGTCGTAGATGGCTTGCCAGGTGCGCTCCTTGGCGTTGAGAAAGTCCGAACTCATGGTCAGCTCGCTCATGCCCATCAACTCGGTGCCGGAGATGTAGGGCGTGGCCGTGTCGCCACTGGAATGCATGTAGCCCAGGCTCACCCGGTGCCCGCCGAACTTGTAGCCGAACAGCGCCGAGAGGTTGCGGTTGTCGACCCGACCGGCCTTGGCGCTGCCGTCTTCCCGGCTGAAAAAACTGCGCAGGTCGCTGCTCAGCACGCCATCGCCCAGGGGCAGGTTGTGCAGCAGGGCCAGGGTGTCCTGCTGGTAGAGGTCGGCCACCTGGGCGTGATAGGCGCGCAGGCCGAGGTCCTTGTTGACCTGGTAGTCGCCCCCCAGGTACGCCAGGTGCGAGGTGCTGGCCGTGGCATTGAAACGCCGGTTGGGCGAGGCAATGGTCATGGCCTGGTAGTCGGTGGAGTCGCGCTTGTTGATGCGGTCGATGTAGCCGGTGTTGAGGGTCAGGCCGTCGATGTCCCTGGAGCTCAGGGTGGTGCCGCGAAAGGTCTGCGGCAGCAAGCGCGACGGGCTGGCAAAGGCGAACGGCAGGAAGATCGAGACATCGCCGGTCTTCACCGTGGTCTGGGCAAAGCGCAGTTTGGCGGTGGGCGCCAGCCGCGAGTATTCATCCGCGGCGCGCTTGTCGCTGGCCGACACCGGCAGCAGTTCGGTGCCGCTGCGGTCCGGCGAGGAGTCGAGCTTGACCCCCAGCAGCCCGCGCACATCCAGGCCGAAACCGACGGGGCCCTCGGTGAACCCCGACTCCATGTTCATGATGAAACCCTGGGCCCATTCCCGGGCGGCGGTCTTCGCCCCATCGTCCTTGTAGTCGCGATCCAGGTAGTAATTGCGCAGGGTCAGGGTGCCGTGGCTGTCGTCGATAAAACCCGCCGCCCGGACTGGGCCGGACAACAGGCTCAAGCCCAGCAAGGCCAGAGCCAGCCGCGTGGGGAGACTGGGCACACAGGAAGCTGACGCCGCAACGGCGTTGGTGGGGAGATTTGGCATGTCCGATGTCCATTTTTTGTTGTTGTTTTAGGGGGCGAACGAGGGCCTGGCAGCCGACGTCGCGGACAGAGAATGGAAACAGCCCAAGCCTGACGTCAACCACAAATGACCGATAATCGAACATTAATAATATTATCTATTTTTACAGTGAATCCTTATTGATAGTTTATCTATCTGATTTAAATGGCTTTATTTGCATTTATTGGCCTAAATCAAGGCGCTATTCATTTTTTAGTTATCTTTGTTATCTTAATCGCCAGCCACCAGCGCCGGCGCATTCAGGCCCGGCGTCCGACTGGCCACCACAACAAAAACAACAATGAGGTTTGCCCATGGACAGTCCATCGCGTCGTTCGACGCTGACCATCGCTTTGTGCTTTATCGTTGCGCTGATCGAGGGGTTCGATCTGCAGGCGGCCGGCACCGCCGCCGCCGGATTGCGCCAGAGCTTCGCCCTGGATCCGAAGATGATGGGCTGGGTGTTCAGCGCCGGGATCATCGGCCTGCTGCCCGGGGCATTCTTCGGCGGCTGGGTCGCCGACCGTATCGGGCGCAAGAAGATCCTGGTCGGCGCGGTGCTGCTGTTCGGCCTGTTCTCGCTGTGCACGGCCTACGTGGAGAGCTATTCGAGCCTGCTGCTGGTGCGCTTCATGACCGGCCTCGGCCTCGGCGCGGCGCTGCCCAACCTGATCGCCCTGTGCGCCGAAGCGGTCAGCGAACGCCGCCGGGGCACGGCCATCAGCGTCATGTACTGCGGCGTGCCCCTGGGTGGCGCGCTGGCGGCGGTGGTGGCGATGTTCTCCAGCGAACATTGGCAGACCACCTTCATCATCGGCGGCCTGGCGCCGCTGCTGGTGGTGCCGCTGATGGCCGGGTTGCTGCCCGAATCCAGTGCCTTTCGCCAACACACCGCCAGTGCCGGCACCCAGCGCGCCTCCACCGCCCAGGCGCTGTTCGGCGCAGGTCGCGCGCGCACCACGCTGGCCCTGTGGCTGAGCTACTTCTTCACCCTGACCGTGATGTACATGCTGCTCAACTGGCTGCCCTCGCTGCTGCTCGAACAGGGCTTCAGCAAACCCCAGGCGGGCCTGGTGCAGATGCTGTTCAACATCGGCGGCGCCCTCGGTTCGCTGCTCGGCGGCCTGCTGCTGGACCGCTGCAACGGGCTCAAGGTGGTGCTGTTCGTGTACGCCGGGTTGCTGGCGGCGCTGGCCGGGGTCGGGCTGTCGCAGGGCATTGCGCCCATGGCCCTGGCCGGATTTGCCGCGGGGCTGTTCGTGATGGCCGCACAATTGGTGCTCTACGCGCTGGCACCGCCCTCCTACCCGACCGCGGTGCGTGCCACCGGCGTGGGCGCTGCCGTGGCCATCGGCCGCCTGGGCTCGGTGGCCGGCCCCCTGGCCGCCGGGCAGATCCTCGCCGCCGGCGCCGGCACCGCCGGGGTTTTGCTGGCCACCTCGCCAGGGCTGGTCATCGCTGCGCTGTCGATCCTCACGGTCATCGCCCGGGCCAACGCCACGCCCGAGCTCAAGCCTGCGCATTGAACCTTGCACAGGGCGGTTACCGGGCTCCCGGTAACCGCGCCAAGAAGCTTGGCCCGCGACTGCGCACTGTTCGAGGACGGCCCTAGAACCCCACCGTCGCCGACACCAGCCAGGTGCGCGGCGTCGACAAGGTCAACCCCGCCGCGCTGTCGGACGAGCTTGCGGCCGAGGCCCAGTAGGCGGTGTTGAGCACGTTCTCGACACTGGCGCGCAGGGTGATCGGTTTCTTGCCCAGCTCGAAGGCATAGCGCGCCCCCAGGTCATAGCGCTCCCAGCCGGGGATTTTCTGCTGGTTGGCCGGGTCCAGGTATTGCGAGCTGGAGTGAATCGCCCGCGCGGTCAGGGTCAGGCCGCGCAGGCTGTCGATGTCCCATTCGGCGCCAAGGTTGGCGTTGACCACCGGCGAGCCGGTGCCGCGATTGCCGTCATACAGGCCCTGGCCGGTTTCGGTCTGCACGCTGTCGAGCAGCATCAGCCCGCCCAGCAGGCGCACGCCGTCATGGGGCTCGCCGAAGACATTCAACTCCAGGCCCTGGTTGCGCAACTGACCATCGGGCTTGTAGTTGTTGTTCTCGTCGTAGACATAGGACGGCTGCTGGATGCGAAACAGGCTGGCGCTCATGCCGAAACGGCCCAGGTCGTACTTGGCGCCGACCTCCACCTGTTTGCTGCGATACGGGGCGAACACTTGGTTGGCATTGGTGGCGGTGGTCGGGGCGGTTGCGCCCTGGCTCAGGCCTTCCATGTAGTTGCTGTACAGCGACAGCTGATCGGTGACCTTGACCACCAGGCCCAGGGCCGGGGACAGGGCCTTCTCGTCATTCACCGGTTCTTCGCGCACGCCATCGCTCCAGGTGCTGACCTGGACCCGCTGCAAGCGTGCGCCCAGGGTCAGCAGCACCCGATCCTCGGCAAGGCTTAAGGTGTCGGCCAGGGCCAGGCTGGTGAAGCGGTTTTCCGTGTGGGTGCTGGTGTCGAGGCGATTGGGACGCCCGGGCAACGGCAGCTCCACCGGGCGGTAGAGGTTGCTGACACCGCGCGGGTAGCGCTCGCCGGCGTTGTCGAAATCCATGTTGAAGCGGTTCAGGCTCAGGTTCACGCTGTGCCCGACCGGCCCGGTCTGAAACCCGCTGCGCAGGCCGATGACGGCGGTCTTGACGTCCTCGTCGCGACGGAAGGTGCGCGGGGTCACGGTGAAGTCGCCGGCGCTGTTGGTCACCTGCACCGCATGGCGCAGAAAGTCGTAGTTGCCTTTGCGCGCCCCCAGGGCGGCGTACACCATCACTGAATCGCTGAGATCATACTCGCCGCGCAGCGCGCCGAAGCTGTCCTTGGAATGGGCATAGGTCCAGGACTGGGCGATGTTGTGGCGGATGTCTTCGGCCTTGGGCATTTTCGCCGTGGCCGCCACTTCGACCCGCTCGATCGGCGCGTCGGCGTGACGTTCCTGGTGCCCCAGGTCCAGGGACAGGCGCAGCCGCTCATCACGCAGGTCGAGGCCGATGACTCCGGTTTCGCGCTGGAGCTGCTGGTGGTCCCACTCGGTGTCGCCGGACTGGCGCACACCATTGAAACGCAGGCCGAAGCGGTTGCCCTCGCCAAAGCGCCGGCCGATGTCCACCGCGCCACCGGTCTGCCCGGCGGACGCATAGAGTGCGGTGAACTCGGTCAGGGGAGTGTCCGCGGCGCGCTTGGGCTCGATGTTGATGCCGCCGCCGACGCTGCCCCGGGGCGCAATCCCGCCCAGCAGCATGCCCGGACCCTTGAGCACATCCAGGCGCCCGACCATTTCCATGTCGATGGCGTAGGTCGGCAGGATCCCGTACAGGCCGCCGTAGGACACGTCACTGTTGAACAGGCTGAAGCCGCGCACCGAGAACTGCTCGAAACGCCCGCTGGCCGGGTTGGTGGTGCGAACCGAAGGGTCGCTGGCCACGGCGTCGCCCAGGGTTCGCGCCTGCTGGTTCTTCAGCGCCTCGGCGGTGTAGGACGTGAGGTTGAACGGGGTGTCCATGAAATCGCGGTCGCCGAGCAGGCCCTGGCTGCCCTTGCGATCCACCTGGCCCCCGGCATAGGGCTCGCCGCTGACAGGGAGATCGCTGCCGAGAATCGAGGTGGCGGGCAGCGCCAGGCCGCCGGCCTCGGGGACCGGCGCCAGGGTGTAGGCCTGTTCGCCCACCGCGTGCAACTGCAGGCCCGAACCCTGCAGCAGCCGGGCAAAGCCCTCCTGCACCGCGAACTCACCGGAAAGCCCGGGGCTGCTGCGCCCTTCGACCAGCCGCGGGTCCACCGCCAGATCGACTCCGGACAGCCCGGCAAAGCGGGTCAGGACAGCGCCCAGGCTGCCGGCCGGCACCTGGTAGCTGCGGCGGCCACCCTCCTCGGCCCAGCTCAAGGGAACCAGCAACGGGCTGGCGCTCAGGCTCAGCAGCAGACTCAGACGCAACAAGGGACGCACAGCAGCAGGCATGACGCAGGGCATTGAAGAGGCTCTCTTTTTCGTTCACTTACCTGCAATGACAGGCACCTGGAAAAAAGGGGACAGCCCTCAAGCGAGTTTTTTACGCGAACGCAGCGTGACCCAGAAACGCGTCCGCGCCTGCACCTCCAGTGGCAGGCTGGCGGCCAGCAAGGCCAGCACCCGGTCGGTGTCCTCGACACGGAAACTGCCGGTGACCCGCAGCGCCTCCAACTCCGGGTCCCAGCGCAACACGCCGCGGCGGTAACGACTCAACTCGCGCAAAAAATCCCCCAGCGGCTGGTCCTGGGCCAGCAACACCCCTTCGCGCCAACCGGGTATCGCGCTGTCGAAGACCTGCGGCAACCCGGCGCCGGAAGCCTGCAGACTGACCTGCTGCCCGCCGTGCAGGGTCAGGGCCGGCCCCTGCAAGGGCTGCACCTGGACCACGCCGCTGACCACCGAGACCCGACAGCCGAGGCGCTCCTGGCGCACGCAGACTTCGCTCTGGCTGACCCGCACCCGACCGAAGTCGGTGTACAGGGTCAGGGCCGAATGGCCCGGCACCCTGAGCGCGATCTCGCCCTGCACCAGAGTCAGGCGGCGCGCCGCCAGGTCCAGGTCCAGCGCCGTGGCGGTATTGAGTTGCAGGAAACTGCCGTCGGCCAGGGACAGCTGCCTGCGCTCGCCGGTGGCGGTGTGCAGGTCGGCGCGCCACGCCTCCAGGGGCAATTGCCGGCTCAGCCACCAGGCGCTCGGCACCAGCAGCGCCACTCCCAGGCCGCGCTTGAGCAGGGCCCGACGTCCCACTTGCGGGCGGTCGAGGCTGGCCAGGGCCAGGGCCGGGGGCAGTTCGGCGAAACGTTGGCGCAACAGTTGGGCTTTCTGCCAGGCCTGTTCGTGGCTGGCGCAGCGCTCGCGCCATTGTTGCAGGCCCTGCTGGTCGCTCTCGCTGGCGCTGCCGGACTCCAGTAAGGCCAGCCAGCGCGCCGCGGCGCGGGCGACCTGGCGCGGATCGCTGCCGGTGGACGAGGTCACAGCTCCACCAGCAGGCAGTGTTCGTAGGCTTGGGCCATGTAGCGCTTGACCGTGCGCTCGCTCACCCGCAGGCGCTCGGCAATCTCGCGGTAACCCAGGCCTTCCAGCTGGCTCCAGAGAAACGCCCGGCGCACCGGATGGGGCAGGCCATCGAGCAGCTCGTCCAGCGCCTGCAGCGCTTGCAGGACAATCCAGCGCTGTTCGGGCGAAGGCACGCAGGCCTCGGGCAAGGTCGCCAGGGCGTTGAGGTAGGCCTGTTCGAGGCTGCGCCGCTGATGGAAGTTGATCAGCAAGCGCTTGCCCACGGTCAGCAGGTAGGCCCGCGGCTCCTGCAACTGGGCCAGGGGTTGGGTGCTGCCGAGCACCCGCAGGAAGGTGTCCTGGCTCAGGTCGGCGGCATCCCAGGCGTTGCCCAGGCGTCGCCGCAGCCAGCTTTCAAGCCAACTGCGGTGCTCACGGTACAGGTTGTCGAAGGTGTGCTCCGTTGGCAGTACGGCGTCATTCATGGCAAGGGCACCCGGCGTGGCACGTTAAATCAAATGAGACTCATTCTATTTAATATCGCTCACCGGCACACCTTCTTTTGTTGCCCTGGTCCTGGCGTGCCCCGCCCCGCTCATGCCCCATCGGCGCACTGGCCAGGTTCAGACCGGCGCCGCGCGGGCTCCTGGCAGCCCCCACGCCACAGCCGGCTACCACAGCGCAATATGGGAGTCCGCCCGGGGCTCGGTGCCGCCACAGAACACGCCGCTGACCGGGTCGCGCAGAATGATCTGGCCGCGTCCGTAGTTGAGCGAGTCGTGGGCGATCTGCACCTGATGGCCGCGCCGGGCCAGGGCGTTGGCCAGATCGCCCGAGGCGCCCTGCTCGATGCCCACGCGCATGTCCCCCAGCCATTGCCAGCGCGGCGCATCCAGTGCGGCCTGCGGGTTGAGGCCGAAATCCACCAGGTTCATGACCATCTGCACATGGCCCTGGGGCTGCATGTAGCCGCCCATCACGCCGAACGGCCCGAGGGGCACACCGGCCTGGCTGAGAAAGCCCGGGATGATGGTGTGGAAGGTCTTCTTGCCCGGCGCCAGAGCGTTGGCGTGCGCCGGGTCGAGGCTGAATTCCTGGCCACGGTTCTGCAGGGCGATGCCGCTGTCCGGCAGCACCACCCCGGAGCCGAAGCCGTGATAGTTGCTCTGGATGAACGACACCATGTTGCCCTCGGCATCCGCCGTGGCCAGGTACACCGTACCGCTGGCATGGGGGTCGCCGGGTTTGGGCGGTTGCGCCTGTTCGGCGATCTGCCCCCGCCGCCGGGCGCTGTAGGCGTCGCTGAGCAGATCGGCCACCGCCACGCGCATGTGCGCCGGGTCGGTGATGTGGTGCAGGCCGTCGCTGTAGGCCAGCTTCATCGCCTCCAGCTGGCGGTGCCAGGTCTGCTGGCTGTCACGCTGGTCGAAGTCGAAGCCTTCGAGGATCTTCAGCGCCATCAGCGCCACCAGCCCCTGGCCGCTGGGAGGGATCTCCCAGACCTGATAGCCGCGGTAATCGACCTTGATCGGTTGCACCCACTGCGCCCTGTAGCCCTCAAGGTCACTGGCCCGCAGGTAGCCGCCGGTGGCCCGGGAATGGGCGTCCAGGCGCTGGGCCAGTTCGCCGCGATAGAAGCTCTCGCACAGGCTGGCCGCCAGTTCCTGCAGGGTCCGCGCCTGGGCCGGGTTGCGAAACACCTCCCCGGCCCGGGGCGCGCGGCCGTCGATCAGGAAGGTGTCGAACCAGGGTTGCAACAGCGGGTCGCGGTGGGGAGCGAACTCCTCCAGGGCGATCTGCCATTGCCGGGCGACCACCGGCGACAGGGGGAAACCGTCCCGGGCCAGTTCAATGGCCGGTTGCAGCAACTGGGCAAAGGGCAGCTTGCCGAAGCGCCGGGACAGTTCGGCCCAGGCCGAGGGGCAGCCCGGCACGGTGACCGGGGTCCAGCCATACAGCGGCATCTGCGCGTGCCCGGCGGCCCGCACCGCCTCGATGCTCAGGGCGGCCGGGGCCTGGCCGTTGGCACTCAGGCCATGCAACTGGCCCTGGGTCCAGACCAGGGCAAAGGCGTCGCCCCCCAGGCCGCAGCCCGTGGGTTCGACCACCGTCAGCACTGCGGCGCTGGCAATCGCGGCGTCGATGGCATTACCACCGCCACGCATGATCTCGATCCCGGCCTCGGCGGCCAGGGGCTGGGACGCGGCGACCATGCCGCGACGGGCATACACGCTCTGGCGTTGTGAGGCGTAGGGGTACTCATGGGCAGAAAAATTCAGCATGGCAAAGGCTCGTGCAAGGGTTGAGGCCGCAAAAAATCACAGCACGCGGCTGAGAAAGGCTTGGGTCCGCGGGTGGCTGGGGCGGCTGAAGATCTGTTCCGGCGGCCCCTGCTCGATCAGTTCGCCCTGGTCGAGCACCACCACCCGGTCGGCCACCTCCCGGGCAAAGCCCATCTCGTGGGTGACCACCACCATGGTCATGCCCTCTTGCGCCAGCTGCTTCATCACCTGCAGCACCTCGCCCACGGTTTCCGGGTCCAGGGCGCTGGTGGGCTCGTCGAAGAGCATGGCCTGGGGCTTCATCGCCAGGGCCCGGGCGATGGCCACCCGTTGCTGCTGGCCGCCGGACAGCATCGACGGGTAGTGCCCGGCCTTGTCCGCCAGGCCGACCCGGGCGAGCAAGGCCCGGGCCTGCTCCACCGCTTCGGCCCGGGGCACGCCGAGGACCTGGATCGGCGCTTCGATGATGTTTTCCAGGGCCGTCATGTGGGGAAACAGGTTGAAGCGCTGGAACACCATGCCGATGTCCCGGCGCTGGCGGGCGATGTTGCGCTCGCTATCGCGCACCAGGCTGCCGTCGGCGCGCTCGCGATAGCCCATGGCCCGGCCGTTGACCCGGATCAGCCCGGACTGGATCTGCTCCAGCAGATTGATGCAGCGGATGAAGGTGGTCTTGCCCGAGCCCGAGGCGCCGATCAGCACCACCACTTCACCGCGGCGTACCGACAGGGAAATGCCCTTGAGGATCTGCAGGGCGCCGAACGACTTGTGCAGGTCCCGGGCCTCGATGATCAGGTCTTCACTCTGGTGTGCCATGTTCAACGTCCCCGCAGCAATTTGAAGGTGTGGCGCCCGAACATCCGGTGGCCGGCGGCCGGCGGCGCGGGTCGGTCACTCTGGCCGAAACGCTTTTCCAGCCAGCGCTGGAAGAAGCCCCACAGGGTGGTCAGCAGCAGGAAGTAGAGGGCCACCACCAAGTACAGCTCGAACACCCGGAAGGTCGCCGAAGTGACCATCTGCGTGCTCAGCAGCAGCTCCTGCACGCCGATCACGCTGACCAGGGTGGTGTTCTTGAGCATCACGTTGAACTCGTTGCCCAGGGGCGGAACGATCACCCGGAACGCCTGGGGCAGGACGATGCGCCGCATCAGCTTGGCGAAGGTCATGCCCAGGCAGCGCCCGGCCTCGTACTGGCCCTTGTCCACGGCGCCGATCCCGGCGCGGATGATCTCCGCCATGTAGGCGCCTTCGTTGAGGCCCAGGGCGATGATCGCCGCCTGGATGTTGCCCGGCACCACCAGGCCGAACAGTTGCAGGTCCTCGAAACGGAAGATCCCGCCAGCCGCCAGGGCGGTGTAGAGAAAGACGATCTGCACCAGCAACGGCGTGCCGCGCATCAGCCACACGTAAAAACGTACCGGCAGGTGCAGCAAGGGGTTGCGCGACAGGCGCAGCAGCGCCGCCGCCAGCCCCAGGACACAGCCCAGCGCCATGCCCAGGACACTGATCACGCACGTCAGCCAGAGCCCGGTGAGGTACACCCCGCTGGGTTGCAGCAGGTACTGCCAGAACACATCCCAATTGAAATTCATCGCGGCGCTGCCTCAGTTCAGGGTGTCGCTGCTGACCTGCCACTGGCTCAGCAACCGGGCATAGCTGCCGTCGCTGCGCATGTCGTTGATGATCTGCTGCACCGCGGCGCTCAACTGCGCATCGTCCTTGCGGATGCCCAGGCCGGTGAGGATCCGGCTGAAGGCCGGCACCCCTTCCTGAAACAGGTCCGGGGCCATGGCGGCGTAGTAGCCGGCGGTTTCCACGGTGGTGCCGTAGGCGTCCACCTGACGGATACGCAAGGCCTGGAAGGCATCGGTGTCGCTGTTGTAGACCACCAGTGTCATCGGTGCCTTGCCAGCCTGGGCGAGGCTGGCGTTGTGGGCGTCCAGCAGGGTCTTGATGGTCGAGCCGTTGAGCACCGCAACCTTGCGCCCGGACAAATCATCCAGGCTCTTGATCGCCTTGGGGTTGCCCTTGGGCACCACCACCGACTGGCTGGAATACATGTAGTTGACGATGTCGATCACTTCGCGCCGTTCGGGCTTGTCGAACAGCTGGTCGACGATCATGTCGCACTGCCGGGCCAGCAGCGCCGGGAGCAACCCGGAGAACGGAATCACCCGCCATTGCACCTCCTTGTTGCCCAGGCGGCGGGCGATTTCCAGGCCCAGGTCGACGCTCAGCCCGCGGGGCTTCTGGGCTTGGTCGAAAGACACCAGGGGCGGTGAATCCATCCCCGAGCAATAGGTGAGCTTGTCGACCTGTTGCAGGCGCTCCGGCACCTGGGGCGCGGCGGCGGCCCACTGTGCACAGAGTCCCAGGGATACGGCCACCAGCAAGGCGCGGCGTTTATGCATGACCAGACACTCCACTTCGTTGAACAACGGGGGCAGGATTCAAAGTCAACACAAGGGGCGGGCTCGGGCCCGCTTCTATTGTTCCGTTTGCAGAAACTGGATCAGCGCCGGCACCGTGCCCTCGATGTGCTCGCGCACCACCGCTTCGGCACGCTCGGCATCGCCGGCGCGAATCGCATCGAGGATCACCGCGTGCTCCTGGCGGGCGCTGAGGGGTTTTTCGCCGTGTTGCAGCCACAGGCGCATGGGCGCCTCCACCAGCGAATAGAGGGCCGAGATCTGCTTCATCAGCCGGGGCCGGCCGCTGAGGCTGCACAGGTATTCATGGAAGGCCCGATGGCGGCTGACCCACTCGGCGCTCTCGTCACGGTAGTCGTCCATCTCGTCCAGCAGCCGTTCCAGGGCCGCCAGCTGGCGCTCGCCGATACGCCCCACCGCCACCCGCACCGCCAGGCCTTCGAGGGCGCTGCGCATCTCGAACACTTCGTGCAGCTCTTCGATGTCCAGGCCGCTGACCACCGCCCCGCGATTGGGCCGCAGGGTCACCAGGCCCTGGGCATCGAGGCGGCGAAAGGCTTCGCGCACCGGCATGCGGCTCATGCCGATCTCGCTGGCGATGTCCTCGGCGATCAGCCGGTCGCCCTTGCGGTAGCGGCCGCCGCAGATCGCCTCCAGGAGAAAGTTGTAGGCCTCCTCCTCGGCGGTCAGCGGCTGGCGGTCAACGTAGGCGGGAGCGAATTGCATAGAGGCACCTTTTGTATTTTTGTATCCAATTATCCATAGATACAAAAAAGCAGAATGCGTGCCAGCTTTGCGCAAGCGGACTCAAGTCATTGATTTGCCGAACCAGTGCTCGATGAGCAGGAAGGTGCCAGGAGCGCGGCCAAGGCCAGGCTGCTACGAAAACGCGCAGGCAGTGAGTCAAAGTGGGGCATACAGGTTGCGCCCGGTAACAAGCGCCATCGGGGCTGCGGCAACCCCCGGAGCCACCCGGGCGTTGCCGCGATCAACGCCTCAGAACGTCAGGCAGATTTTCCCCAGGTGCGCGCCCGAGGCTTCATGGGCGAAGGCCTTGGCGATCTCTGCCAGGGGGAAGGTGCTGTCGATCACCGGCTTGATGCCGGTGGCTTCCAGGCCACGGACCATCTCGATCTGCTGCTGGCGGCTGCCGACGATCAGGCCCTGCAGGCGTTGTTGCTTGGCCATCAACGCCGCCGTCGGCACCGGGCCGGACCAGCCGGTGAGCACGCCGATCAGGGCGATATGCCCGCCGATGCGGCAGGCCGTGATCGACTGCGGCAAGGTGCCCGGGCCGCCGACTTCCACCACGTGATCGACGCCGCGCCCGCCGGTGAGCCTGAGCACTTCGTTGCCCCACTCAGGCTGGGTGCGGTAGTTGATGGTGTGGTCGGCCCCCAGTTCGCGGACCCTGGCCAGCTTGGCGTCCGAGGACGAGGTGGCAATCACCGTGGCGCCCATGGCCTTGGCCAGTTGCAAGGCGAAGATCGACACCCCGCCGGTGCCCAGCACCAGCACGGTGTCCCCGGCCTTGAGCGCGCCATCCACCACCAGCGCGCGCCAGGCGGTCAGGCCGGCGGTGGTCAGGGTCGCGGCTTCGGCGTGGCTGTAGCCTTGGGGCGCATGGGTGAACCAGTGGCTGGGCTGGATCACCACTTCACGGGCGTAACCGTCGACGCCATCGCCCGGGGTGGTGCTGAAATCGGCAATCGCCGGGCCGCCATCGTGCCAATGGGGGAAGAAGCAGGACACCACCGCATCGCCGACCTTGAACTCGCTGACGCCCTCGCCCACCGCTTCCACCACCCCGGCACCGTCGGCCATGGGAATCCGCCCATCGGCAGTCGGTAGCGCGCCGGTGACCACGGCGTAATCGTGGAAATTCAGGGAACAGGCATGCAGGCGCACGCGGATCTGCCCGGCGCCGGGTTGCCCGGGATCGGCCAACTCCACGGTTTTCAGGTTGTCCAGGGATGCCGGCAGGCTGAGCTTGATGGCTTGCATGGAATGGGTCTCCACAGATCGATAATTGTCCAGGGGGCTAACCCTACCACCAATACCGGCGATCTGTAGCCGCTGCCGCAGGCTGCGAACGGCTGCGCAGGAGACGCAGGTTTTCAGTGCCGCTGGAGGCTCGGCTCGGAACTGCCAAGCAAGGCCCTGCGGGCCTTTGCGCAGCTTCGCGGGCTCGGCAGCGGCGACAACCCTCAGCGAGTTCCGTCGCGTTCCACCCGCCTGGCCCGCACAAAACACTGCTCGGTCACCGTCGCGCCCCACTGGTCGCCCACCTGCTCCTGCGCCAATACGAAGCCGTGTTGCTCATACAGCGTGCGCGCCGCGTCCAGGCCCTTGAAGGTCCACAAGCGGGTGGCGGCAAAACCCCACTGGTCACAGAACGCCAGGGCCTCGCCCAGCAGTCGCCGGCCCAGCCCTCGACCGCGGGCAGCCTCGTCGAGGATGAAGCAACGCAGGATCGCCTCACCGCCCTCGCCTTCCCCATCGATGGCGATGGACCCGACGATCCGCTCGCCCCGCAGCGCCACCCAGACCTGGTTGCGCGGGTTGTGCAAACGCCCCATCAGCTCGGCCATGTCCGCCGCCACCAGGCTTTCGAAGGGCTGACCGAAACCGGCCCGGGCGGCGTAGTAGCAGGCATGCATTTCGGCAATGCGGCCAATCACCCCCGGCCGGTAGCCAGCGGCGATGGACCAGCACTCGGGCGGCTCGGGCGCCTCGCCCAGGCGCACCGCACGCAATGCCCGGGCGTAGTCGGCGATGCCTGTCGAGGCACAAAGCTGCTGGTCCGCGCTCAGGTGCGCCAGGGCCGCGGCCACCTGGGCCTGGGCAAAACGGTCGATGCCGTCCAGGGTCTGGCGTCCCTGGGCGGTGAGGTGCAGCCGCTTGGAGCGGGCATCCTGCGCATCGGCCTGTTCGCCGATCTCGCCCGCCTCCACCAGCTTGCGCACCAGCCGGCTGACGCTGGATTTCTCCAGGCCCAGCAGCGTCACTAGGTCACTGGCGGTCAAGGCATTGCCCTGGCCGATTTCCAGCAGCGCGTGCACCGCCGAGGGCGGGTAGTCGGTGGCGGCCAGGGTGCTGTGCATGAAGCCCAGCTCGCGAACCATCTGCCGGGAAGCCTGGCGCAATTGAGGGATGAAACCTGCGGATGGGCTCGACATAAGCGTGACCTCGTTCGTGGACTTTTTAGTTGTAGCTTACAACTATATAGCCGACAAGCCCGATGTGCTCGGGCCCTGGTCGGCAGCGATAAAAACTCGAGCGCGCACTAATGAGAAGCATTACCATAAACACCCTTTTCGCCCGCCTCGGTCCCGGAACCTCTATCGATGGTGCCCAATTCTTCGCTACAGCACGCCGTGGGCGAGCTCTACGTCCAGCATCACAACTGGGTGGTGCAGTTGCTGCGGCGCAAGCTCGGCAACCAGGACCAGGACCAGGCCCTGGACCTGGCGCAGGACACCTTCCTGCGCATTCTGCGCAGCGAGCAACTGCCGCTGTTGCGTGAACCCCGGGCCTACCTCAATACCGTGGCCAGCCGCCTGTGCGGCCAGTATTTCCGCCGTCAGGCCCTGGAGCGCGCCTACCTGGAATCCCTGGCGCAGCTGGAGCCACAGCACCAGCCTTCGCCGGAAACCCGCCTGCTGGTGCTCGAAGCCCTGGACGCCGTGGGCCAGGTACTGGATGGCCTGGGCGCCCGGGTGCGCGAAGTGTTCTTGCTGTCCCAGCTCGAAGGCCTGACCTACCCGCAGATTGCCGAGCGCCTGCAGCTCTCGGTCAACGTGGTGCAAAAAGCCATGCTCAAGGCCTACCGCCATTGCTACGCGGCGGTGTACCCGGGATGAACGCCTTCCAGCCGGTGGACGATCAGGGCGCCGTGGAACAGCAGGTCCTGGACCAGGCTCTGGAGTGGCTGGTGTTGCTGCAATCGGGCATCAGCAACCCCGAGCAGCAGGCCGCCTGCCTGGCCTGGCGCCGGGCCGAGCGGCAACACGAACTGGCCTGGCAACGTCTGGTCGGCATCGGCCAGGACCTGCGTGACAGCACCCGCAGCCTGCCCGCGCCCCGTGCCCGGCAGCTGCTGCAGGCCCGCAGCCACCCCGGGCGGCGCACCCTGCTCAAGGGCATCGTCGGCCTCGGCGTGGTGGCCGCCAGCAGCTGGAGCGTGCGTGAACGGCTGCTGTTGCCGCAGCTGTTCAGCGACTACCACACCAGCACCGGCGAGCGCCGCCAACTGCAACTGGCCACGGGCGCCAGCCTGCAACTGGACACCCGCACCAGCCTCGATCGGCAGCACAGCCCCCTGGGCCTGCAACTGCGGCTCAACACTGGCCGCCTGCTGTTGACCCTGGGCAACGCCGCGCCGCTGCGGATCGTCACCGCCGATGCGTGGATACTGCTGGCGCCCCAGTCGCAACTGATCCTCAGCGTCGGCTGGCCGGGCAGCCACGGCACCCGGGCACAGGTGCTCGCCGGCAGCGGCTCGCTCAGTAACACCCAGCACCCCGCGCTGAGCCTGGGCGCGGGCCAGCAAGTGGAAATCAACCAGCAGCGGATCGGCGCCCTGACCACAGTGCCCGCCACCGCCAGTGCCTGGACCCAGGGCCTGCTGATCGCCGAGCGCCAGCCCCTGGGCGAGGTGATCGCCGAGCTCGACCGCTATCGCCCGGGCCTCTTGCGCTGCGCCGCCGAGGTCGCCGGGTTGCGCGTCTCCGGCTCGTTCTCCCTGGACCAGCCGGACGCCAGCCTCGACCTGTTGGCCAAGACCCTGCCGATTCGCATCCGGCGGGTAATGGGTTACTGGGCCACCGTGGAGGCCAGCTGATTTTTTCCGTTTTTTTTCCGAAGCGGCGGCAGTTTTTTCAATCTCGTGCATCAAGACCAGGGAAGAAGCTGGAAAACAGCTCAGCGCCAACCCTTCTCAACCCACGGATTTCCCTTATGCACATTCGCCTTACGCCCCTTGCCGCGGCCTTGCGCCCGGTGTTCATCGGCCTGTCCATCGCCAGCACCAGCCTGCCGCTGATGGCCGCCGAAGCCGGCGCCGCCGTGACCGACCGCCAGCAGCGCGACTACGCCATCGCCCCGGGCAACCTGGACCAGGTGCTGGGCGCCTTCGGCCAGCAATCGGCAAGCATGATCGCCATCGATGCCAGCCTCAGCGCCGGCAAGCGCAGCACCGGCCTCAATGGCCGCTTCAGCGTGGACGAAGGCCTGCAGCGCCTGCTCAAACCCCTGGGCCTGCAAGCCGTGGCCGAGGGCGCGGGCTATCGGGTGGTCCAGGCCAGCGGCGGTGAACGGGTCGAGCTGGGGGCGACCACGGTCAGCGCCAACCAGTTGGGCAGCGTTACCGAAGGCACCGGTTCCTATACCCCAGGCACCATCGCCACCGCCACCCGGCTGGTGCTGACCCCGCGGCAAACCCCGCAGTCGATCTCGGTGGTGACCCGCCAGGTGATGGATGACTTTGGCCTCACGGCAATAGACGACGTGATGCGCCACACGCCGGGTATCACCGTATCCACCTACGACAGCGAACGCACCAACTACTATTCCCGCGGTTTCTCCATCGTCAATTTCCAGTACGACGGCATCCCGACCCTGCGTGACGCCCAGTACTCGGCCGGCCAGACCATGACCGACATGGCGCTGTACGACCGCGTCGAAGTGCTCAAGGGCGCGACCGGCCTGCTGACCGGCGCCGGCGGCCCTGGCGGCACCATCAACCTGATCCGCAAGAAGCCCACGTCCGAGTTCAAGAGCAGCATCGAGCTCGGCGCCGGCTCCTGGGACAACTATCGCACCCAGATTGATGTCAGCGGGCCGCTGACCGACTCCGGCAACGTCCGCGGCCGGGCGGTGGCCGCCTACCAAGACAAGAAATCGTTTCTTGATCACTACCAGCGCAAGACCAATGTCTACTACGGCATCCTTGAATTCGACCTGTCACCGGACACCCTGCTGACCCTGGGTGCCGACTATCAGGACAGCGACCCGAAGGGCTCGAGCTGGACCGGCACACGTACCGTCTATGACCCGGACGGCAATTATCTGAACCTGCCTCGCTCGTTCAACAATGGTCCGAAGTGGAGCAGTTGGGAACAATACACCCGTACCGTGTTCGCCACCCTGGAGCACAACTTCGACAATGGCTGGGTCGCCAAGACCCAGTACAACCACCAGATCAACGGCTATAACGCGCCCCTGGGCTACGTCTCCCAGGACACCGCTACCACCAGTTCGATCTACGCTCGCAAATACACTGGCGAAACCACCAGTGACAGCCTCGACGTCTATGCATCCGGACCTTTCGAACTCTTCGGTCGAGAACACCAGCTGGTAGTGGGCCAGTCCCTGTCGATCTCGGAATGGAAGGGCAAGGACTATTCCGACGCCACCTATTTCGACAACGCCTATGACTTCTACAACTGGCACGGCGAAGCCATCGAGCCCCTGTGGAACCAGCCGACCAAGATCAACGATGAAACCACGCGCCAGACCGGCACCTACATCACCGGCCGCTTCAGCCTGATGGACGACCTGTCGCTGCTGCTCGGCACCCGCGTCGCCAATTTCCAGGTCACCGGTACCAGCGACACCAAGGAGAGCGGCAAGGTAGTGCCCTATGCCGGCCTGGTCTACGACCTCCACGACAATGTCTCCGCCTACGCCAGCTACACCGAGATTTTCCAACCGCAAACCCAGTACCGTGACCGCACGCGCAAGATGCTCGAACCCAACGAAGGGAAAAACTACGAGGTCGGGCTCAAGGGCGAGTTCTTCGACGGTCGCCTGAACTCCAGCCTCGCCTACTTCGAGGTACACGAGGAAAACCGTCCAATCGCCGACACCCTCTACAACTCCAATCCTGGGGTCGACTTCTCCTATATCGCCACCAAGACCAAGACCAAGGGCTACGAAGCGGAGATCTCCGGTGAGCTGCGTCCTGGCTGGCAATTGCAGGCCGGCTATACCCACAAGGTCAGCCGTGATGCCGACGGGGTGAAGGTGGCCACCTGGGAACCGCAAGATCAGCTCAGTTTCTATAGCAGCTACAAGCTCGGCGGCAGCCTCGACAAACTGACCCTGGGCGGTGGCGCCCGCTGGCAGGGTGAGGGCTGGCAAACGCTGTACAACCGTGGCAAGGACCGTTACGAAAAGTTCTCCCAGGACCCGTTCTGGCTAGTGGATCTGATGGCGCGCTACCAAGTCACCGACAACCTTTCGGCGACCCTGAACGTCAACAACCTGTTCGACAAGTCGTACTACACCAACATCGGTTTCTATGACTCGGCCTACTACGGTGACCCACGCAATGTGATGGTGACCACTCGCTGGGACTTCTAAGACCTGGTTCCCCAATCGGTGCACCCTGCCCAATCGGGCAGGGTCGGGCCGCTGACAATCACCTGGTACCGGGTAGCCCGATGCGGCGACCACGGCAGCAAAATCACTACAGCCATCCGCACACTTCTGTTAAAACTCCTGGCTGATCGTTCCGTGGTGAAGCCTTCCATGTCCCCAACCCTGTCCCAGCGCCTGCGCCGTCGCTGGCTTTCCCTGCTGTGCCTGGCCGCGCTGGTCGGGGGCCTGCCGGTGAGCTGCGCGGTGCTCGAACACCAGGAGCGCAAGTTGGTGTTTCGCATCGAGCCGGGCACCGCCGGCTGGTATCGCGGCCTGCCGAGCACGGTGCAGGAGCTGGAACTCAAGCCGAAAAGCTTCAAGGCCGGGCAGAACCTCCACGCCTGGTGGTGGCCGGCCACGCGCGCCGACGCCCCGGCGATCCTCTACTTGCACGGGGTGCGCTGGAACCTCACCGGCCAGCTGTTTCGCATCGAGCAACTGCACGCCCTGGGCTACTCGGTGCTGGCCATCGACTACCGCGGCTTCGGCCAGAGCCACGGCGACCTGCCCTCGGAAAGCAGCGTGTATGAAGACGCGCGCATCGCCTGGGAGCGGCTCAAGCTGCTGCAGCCCGACGCCCGCAAGCGCCTGATCTACGGCCATTCCCTGGGCGGCGCGGTGGCCATCGACCTGGCCGCCGAACTGGGGCGCACGGCCGCCGCCGAGAAAACGCCGATTGCCGCCCGCGGGCTGATCGTCGAGTCCACCTTCACCACCCTGGCCGATGCCGCCGCCGCGGTGACCAAGACCTCGCTGCCGGTGCGCTGGGTGCTGTCGCAGAAGTTCGACTCCGTCGACAAGATCCGCGACATCGGCATGCCACTGCTGGTGGTGCACGGCCTGAAAGACGACTACGTACCGCCACGCTTGAGCCAGGAACTGTTCAAGGTTGCGCTGCAACCGAAAACACTGCTGCTGGTGCCCGGCGGCACCCACAACAACAGCATGAGCCTGGCGGGCAAGGACTACGCCCAGGCCATCAACGCCCTGCTGCGGGCCAAGCCGGCGTCCAGCATCGCCGGCCCGGCAGCGCTCACGGTGCCCACTGGCTGAACCTGCAGCCCAGGGCTCCAAGCACTCGGCAGGCAAGGCCCTGTGGGCCTTTTCGCAGCTTCGCAGGCTCAGCAGCGGCTACAGGAAACCCTCTGTGTAGCCGCTGCCGCAGGCTGCGCAAGGCACCGAAGGGGCCTCGGCGCCCTCCGGATCGCTGCGAGCCTGCGGCTCGTTCGCAGCCTTCGGCAGCGGCTACAAGGCGCTTTGTCCGCCGCTCACGGCCACGCTCGGCGAAGCCGCTGGCGGGCGCAACGCCTCGCTAATGGTGCGCAGTTTCAGGCAGGTTTCCTGGTACTCACTCGCTGGGTCCGACTCGCCGACAATCCCGCAGCCAGCAAACAGGTGCGCGCGGTTGCCGCGAATCAGGGCCGAGCGCAGGGCCACGGCAAACTCGCCATCGCCCTCGGCGTTGAGCCAGCCCACCGGCGCTGCGTACCAGCCACGGTCCAGTTGCTCGTGCTCGCGGATGTAGCCCAGCGCCTTGTCCCGAGGCAAACCGCCCACCGCCGGAGTCGGGTGCAGGGCCTGCACCACTTGCAGCAGGTCGACCTGGGGCCGCAAGCGTCCCAGCACCGGGGTCAGCAGGTGCTGGACGTGGGCCAGGCGGTGCAGCTGCGGCTGCGGCGGGATTTCCAGCATCGCGCAGTAGGGTTGCAGCGACTCGCGCAGGGTCTGCACCACCAGGGCGTGTTCGTGGCGGTCCTTGGCGCTGTCCAGCAGGGCCTGGCCCAGTTCCGCGTCCTGCTGTTCATGCAGGCCGCGGGCGCAGGTGCCGGCCAGGGCCACGGTGCTCAAGGTGCCCCGGGCCACCCGCACCAGGCGCTCGGGGGTGGCGCCCAAAAAGCAGCTGTCGCCACGGCTGAAGGCGAACAGGAAGGCCTGGGGATAGGCCGCCCCGAGGTTTTCCAGCAAGGGGCCGCAGGGGATGTTGCGGCTCGCCTGCAGACAGACTTCCCGGGCCAGCACCACTTTGCCCAACTCACCGCCCTGGATTCGCCCGATCGCCCGGGCCACGCAGTCCTGCCAGCGTTCGGCGGCCAGGGGCTCTGCCGTGGCCCGGATCCCGTCCGGCAACTGCGCCGCCGGGGCGTGCTGATAGCGCGCCAGCAGCAGGCTCCATTCCGCCTCCAGGGCCGCGGCGCACTGGGCCACATCGGCGCCGGGCTCGACCCACAGGCTGAACAGCCAGTGCTGCTGCTCGCCCTCGCCCAGCAACAGCAGGCGCGGCAGCACCAGGGAGGTGCTGGCAAACGACTGCCACTGGGCGCTGCGCGGCACCTGGGGGTCAAAGGCGAATCCGCCACACAGGTATGCCTGGCGCGGCCCCACTTGATGGGCCCGCTCCAGCAGCTGACGCCAGGCCCGGGTGCTGGCGCCGAAGCGTTCCCCCGCCGACGGGCTGATTTCCTCGGTGCAGCCGAAGCCCGCCAGGGCCAGCGCCCCCTGGTCGCTGGACCAGAACAGGCTCTGGCCGAACACCTGGCGGTTGGCGGCGAACAACCGCAGCGGCTGCAGGCGCTCGGCGGCCTGACTGAACACCACCAGCACCGCCCGGCCCTCACGCCGGGCCCGGGCTTCACCTTGTTGCAGGGCCCGGGTCAATCCGCACAGGCACGACTCACTCATTGTCGGCTCCCTGCTGCAGCCCGTGCTGCAGGCGCCAGTGGCACACCTGCTGGGCGATGTTCCAGTGAATGATCTGGGCGAACAGCGGCACCACGAACATCGGGTCCAGGCCCGCCTGTTCGGCCCATTGCCGGCGTTGCGGGAGCATCGCCGCGACCCGCTCCGGGGCGGCGATGCTGTCCTCGGTCGGCTTGAACTGCGCCGCCGCCTTGACGTAGGCCAGGCGCTGGCCGAGGGCCTGGATGATCTGCCGGTCCATGGCGTCGATACCGCAGCGGACATCGTCCAGGCCGCTGCACTGCTCGGGGGTCTTCATGTGGAGGTCTACCAAAGAAAGATTCATGGGGTCGAAGGCCAGCACTGCCACGGCTGCTCGCCGAGGCCCGCCAGCAGTCGGGTCAGGTGCCGCAGCACTTCGGCCTGCTGCTCGCGCAGGTAGAAGTGCCCGCCGGGAAACGTCTGGAAATCCGTGACCTGGGCACTGACCTCGGCCCAGGCATAGGCTTCGTCCGCATCGACTTCGCTGTCCTGGCCCCCCAGGCACACGCTCAGGGGCAGGTCCAGGGCACGACCGACAGCGCCGCGATAGCACTCGATCAGCCGGTAGTCGTTGCGCAAGGCCGGCAGGTACAGGTCGCGCAGCGTCGGGTCGTCCAGCAGTGACGGCGCACCGTCGGACAGACGCCGCACGTCCGCCAGCAACGCCTCGTCCGAGCCCAGGTGCAGCTCGCTGTGGCGCTGGCGATGGGGCGCCGGATGCGCGGACACGATCAGGCGCTGCGGCGCCGAGCCCTGCTGCTGCAGGCGCGCGGCCACTTCATAGGCCAGGGCCGCGCCCAGGCTGTGGCCGAACAGCACCAGCGGCCGCTCCACCAGGTCCGACAGGGCCCGGGTGATGTTGCCCGCCATCCACTCCAGGCTGCCGGGCCAGGTTTCGCTCAGGCGCTCCTCGCGCCCCGGGTACTGCACGCTGATCAGCTCGATATCCGTCGGCAACAGGTGGCGCCAGTCATTGAAGAAGCTCGCGCTGCCCCCGGCATGGGGCAGGCACACCAGCCGGCAACGCGGCGGTTGTGGCTGCGGGTAACGCCGCAGCCAGGCACTGGGAGCCTTTCTCACAGCACGCCCTCCTCTGCCTCGGCCAGGGCCACGCCGCTGAAGTCGGGCAACTGCACCCGAGTATCCGGCAGCCAGCGCTGCAGCTGTTCCAGGCAGGCGGCCGGGTCCAGCACCTGGGCGGCGTAATGCAAGCCTGCAGGCCACTGCGCCCAGTGCAGGGCGCAGAAGGCCGCAACGCTGCCGGTCAGGCGTGAACCGTCCGACGCCCGCAGCCAGGCGCAGGCGTGCTGTTCCCGCCCGTCCCGCAGCCCCTCGATCTCCACCGCCAGCAACTGATAGGGCTGGCGCCCGGCCACATCCAGGGCGCTGGCCTGGACCAGCGCGGCGACGTTCTGCGCCGCGTCGCGCGCCTGCGGCGCCAGGCCCTGGATCCGTTGCAAGGTCGCCGCCAGCTGCCCGCCCTCGAACAGGTTGAAGCCCTGCCCGTGGCCAACCTGCAGGTCGCGAAACAGTCGCAGCTGTTCGCAGCTCAGGTAGGCATAGGCCGGTACGCCGCTCACCGGCAGCCAGGGTCGCTCCAGCGGCTGCGGGGTACTGGCGCTGCTGCGCACCTGCCGCCCTTGGCTGAAGGCGCACTGGGCCTGACCGAAGCCATTGCCCAGGCTCAGCAAAAAGTCCTCGGCGGCGGTGGCCGACAAGCGCCCCAGCCCACCGGCATAGCAGCGCATGGCATCGACCCGCTGGAAGGACTGCGCCAGCAACCGCGGAAACAGCCCCGACAGCCCCGGCAGCATGCCCGCCGACAACAGCACCCGGCGCCCCGCCGGCACCTGCCCCGACAACCGCTCATGCACGGGATCGTCGCCGCCCACGTCCAGGTAGTCGGCCCCCGCGGCCAGCGCGGCCCGGGCCACCCGATCGAGAACCCGATAGCTGGGCCCGGCGCAGTTGATCACCAGCGCACAACCGGCGCAGAAATCCGCCAGGCTCTGCGAGTCCCACAGGTCGAGGGCGCGCACCTCGGCGCGCGCCCCCAGTTGCCGGTTCAACTGCTCGGCCTGCTGCCGGTCGCGTCCGCCCAGGCGCAAGGCGACCCTGGGTGCCAGCAGTTGCGCCACTTGACGGCCGACGCTGCCATAGGCCCCGACCAGGCCAATCAGCGCCCCCTTCATGCCGCCACCTCGGCGACCGCCTCGAAGGCCCGGGCCACGGCTTGCACCTGGGGCTGCTGCATGCAGCTGAAGTGATCCCCGGGTACATCCACCACCCGCAGTTCACCCAGGCACAGGGCCTGCCAATAGGCGCTCATGTCGCGGTGCATGCCGGGCAGCACCTGCACCTCGCCGCTCTGGCGAATGAACAGCAGGTCGCCCTGGTACGGCGTGGCCTCGTGCAGGGCCACCGCTGCCAGGCTGTGGCGCAGCACCTGCAACTGCTCGCCCAGCCAGCGCAGGTCGCTCAGGGGCGAACCGGCGTGGCGCATGGCCTCGGCAATCGCCTGCAGGCGCTGTTCCGGGGTCTTGTCTGCCAGGCGCCGCAGGCAGGCCAGGGCCGGGGCGCACTGGGCGTCCTCGCTCAAGGCCAGCAGCGACCCCTGGGGCACCCGCCCCGGGGTCTGCTCCAGGACCCGGGCGATGCTGCGCTCCATGGCCTGTTCATCCTCGGGGTAACCCAGGGCCAGCGGATCGGCCTGCATCACCCGGGCGAACACGTACTCGGCCAACAGGTCGTCCTCGATCATGAACGGCACCCGGTAGCTGCTGATCACGCTCAGTTGCAGCACCTGGATCGAACGCGCCGCCAGGCACGCCGCCAGTTCCGTGGCCAGCAGCCCGCCCAGGCAATAGCCGACGATGCTCACCTGACGCCGTCCCTCGGCCTGCAGGGTGTCGGCATAACGCTCGGCCAGCTGGCGAATCGCCGTGGCCGGCTCCAGGGCCAGATAGCCCGGTACATCGTTGAGCACCAGCCCCTCCAGGGGCATGTCCTCCCCCAGGGCGGCGAACAGGGCGCGGTACGGCGCCAGGGTGCCACTGCCGTCATGGACGAAGATCCGCGTCGGGCCTTGGGCCTTGTCGCTGATGCGCACCAGCGGCGAATCGCCTTCCACGCCCTGGCCGCGCAGGTAGTCGGCCAGGGCCGCCACCGTCGGCTGGTTGATCAACTGGCGCAGCAAATCGCTCCAGGGCAACGGCCGGGCCTGGGGCAAGACTTCCCGCAGACGCCCCACCACCTGTGCCACCAGCAGCGAGTCGCCGCCCAGTTCGAAGAAGCCCTGGTCGCGGCCCACCGCCGGCACCCGCAACAGGGTCTGCCAGACCTCGGCGATGCTGCGCTCCAGCGCGTCCAGTGGCGCCGCCCCGCTGCTGACCTGCTGCTCGGGACCGGCCACGCCGATCCGCGCCAGGGCCTGGCGATCGACCTTGCCATTGGCGGTCAGGGGCATGTCATCCAGCACCTGCCAGTCCGCCGGGATCATGTAGTCCGGCAGGCGCTGGGCCAGGTGGGCCCGCAGCGCCTCGGGCTCCAGGGTCTGGCGCTGGCTCTTGAAGCGGGTGATGAACAGGTGCTGGCCGATCTGCGACATGGCGTCGCCGGCCTCGGGCAGGCACAGCGGGCTTTCGCCCCCGGCCTCCAGCAGCAGCTGCTGCCACTGCTCGCGACGGATGAAGGTGGTGTCCTGCTCGGCGCGAAAATCCTCGAAGGCGGTCAGGCCTTCCTTGAACTCCATGGAGGCCATGATCTGGTAGGTGTCGCGAGTGGCCTCGATGAAGATC
This sequence comes from Pseudomonas sp. Os17, assembly GCF_001547895.1. Lineage (NCBI taxonomy): Bacteria > Pseudomonadati > Pseudomonadota > Gammaproteobacteria > Pseudomonadales > Pseudomonadaceae > Pseudomonas > Pseudomonas sp. Os17. The sequence continues at coordinate 4,055,902 of NZ_AP014627.1, forward strand.
AGCCAGCCACCCGGGGCCAGCATCTCCCGCAGCCGCGCCAGCACCCGGCTGGCATGCCGTGAGTTGTGCAGCACGTTGGCGCAGAGGATCACGTCCAGGGAGTTGGCGGCCACGCCCTGGGCCCAGTGGTCCTGGTTGAGGTCGAACAGCCCGTAGCTGACCCAGGGGTAGGCGGCGAAATGCTCCCGCGCCTCGTTGAGGAAGAACTGCGACAGGTCGGTGAACTGGTAGTCCACCGGCAGGCCGTCCAGGGCCGGGATCAAATCGGCGCTGGTGCCGCCGACCCCGGCGCCGATTTCCAGCAGGCGCAGGCGCTGGCCGGCCGGACGCTGGCGGATGATCTCCTGCACTGCGGCGCACACCGCCTGGTTCAGGTACTGGCTGATCAGGTTCTTGCGGTAGGCGCCCTCGGCGGTGTCGGTGCGGCCCTGGGGGAACAGCAGGTGCAGCGGGTCGAGCCGGTCGCTCATCAGCGCCGGCAGTTGCTCCTGGCTTTCGCGCAGGTAGCGCAGGACCTCGGCGCCCCAGCCCACGGACGGTTCCAGGGCGTCGATGCGCTGCCACTGCCGGCGGTATTCCGCAGCCGACACCTGCAAGCCCGAATAACGCCCGGTGTGCCGGTCCCAGTGCACCAGGCCTTCCCGGGCCAGGGCCTGCAACCAGCGGCGGATCAGGCGCTGATTGCGCGGCGCCACTTCGCAGCGCGCCACGATCTCCTCCAGCGCATGGCTCTGCCCCGCGGCGTCGAACAGCCCCGGACGCTGCAGGGCCAGGCCCATGGACAAAAGCGCGGCGCGCTCGACGCAAGCCGACATCTCGCTGACCAGGGCATCGCTCAAGTCGCCACGCACCGCCTGGGCCGCCGCCCGGGTCCGCGCCAGCAGCGCCTCCGGCCAGGCCAGCGGCGTGTCGCGCAGGCTGGCCGTCAGGCAGGCTTGCAGGCGCCGGTCGAAGGCGCCCTCGCCCGCGGCCACCACCACCGCCGATTCCACATGCGGATGGCTGAGCAAGGCGCTTTCCACTTCCGCCAGTTCGATGCGGTGGCCGCGCACCTTGACCTGGAAATCCTCGCGGCCCAGGAACTCGATCAGGCCGTCCTCCAGGTAGCGCCCCAGGTCACCGGTGCGGTACAGGCGCTCGCCGCTGCGCGGATGATCGACAAAGCGCTCGGCGGTTTTCTCGGCATCCCCCAGGTAGCCCAGGGCCAGGCCGCTGCCGGCGATGTACAGCTCGCCGGCCACCCCTTGCGGACGGTCGCGGCCCTGCTCGTCGAGGATCATGAAGCGCTGGTTGGCCAGCGGCCGGCCGTAGGGAATGCTGCGCCACTGCGGGTCGACCTGGGTGATCGGGTAGTAGATCGACCAGATCGCCGCTTCGGTGGCGCCCCCCAGGCTGATCAGGCGCAGCCGGGGCAGCAGCTGGGCGGCCTCCGCCGGCAGGTTCAGGGGGATCCAGTCCCCCGACAGCAACGCCAGCCGCAGGGTCGCCGGGGCCATGGACGGCAGCGCCTGGAGGTAGTGGGTGAGCATCTGCAATTGCGCCGGCACCGAGTTCCACAGGGTCACCCCGTGTTCCCGGGCGCACTCGGCCCAGTGCGAAGGGTCGGCGCGGCGCTGCGGGTCCGGCAGCACCAGGGCGCCCCCCACCGCCAGCAGGCCGAAGATGTCGTACACCGACAGGTCGAAGCCCAGGCTGGCCAGGGCCAGCACCCGGTCATCGGCGTCGATGGCAAAGCGCTGGTTGATGTCGACCACGGTATTGAGCGCCGCCTGATGGCTGATCATCACGCCCTTGGGCACCCCGGTGGAGCCGGAGGTGTAGATCACGTAGGCCAGTTGCTGCGGGTCGATGGCCACGCTGGGCACGGGCCGCTGCGGCAGCCGCGGGCCCTGGTCGACCTGGATCACCTGGGTCACCCGCGGCGGCCAGCACAGCTCATCGCCCAGCCAGGACTGGCTGAGCACCCGGCCGACCTCGGCGTTGTCCAGGATCAGCTGGCGCCGGGCCTCGGGCTGGTTGGTGTCCAGCGGCAGGTAGGCGGCCCCGGCACGCAGAATGCCGAGCACCGCGATCACCTGTTCCAGGCCCTTGTGCATGCACACCGCGACCCGCTCCCCAGGCTGGCAGCCGGCGTCGAGCAGGGCCTCGGCCACGGCTTCGGCGCGCCCGGCCAGTTCGCCGTAGCTCATCTGCGCGGCGCCCTGAATCAGCGCCACACGCTGCGGCGCCGCGGCCGCCTGACGCCAGAACGGCTCATGCAGCAGCCCCTCGGGCAAGGGCGCAGCGCTCTGGTTCACCAGCTCGCGTTGCAGGCGTTGCGCCGCTGGCAGCTCCAGGCAGTCGTCCAGGGTCCAGGCCGAGGGCTCCCGGGCCAGGCGCTTGAGCAGCCGTTCGAAGGTGTCGAACAGCGCGTCCAGCAGGGTTTCGCTGAACACCCCTTCGCGGATGTCCCAGTTGATCGCCAGGCCGTCGTCACGTTCGCTGACCTGGCAATCGATCAGCACCTGGGGCGTCTGGCTGATGCCGAACACCAGCTCGGCACCGGGCATGAAGGCCCCGCCGCCGCTCTCGCCGCCAGCGCCCAGGGTGCTGGTGAAGGCATAGGGCATCAGCGCCGCCTCCTGGCCCTTGCGCCGCGCCAGCTCGCGCAGCACTTCGATGCCCGAACACAGGCGATGGTCCATGTCCTGCCACAGGCGCTCCTGCAGTTGCTGGCTGCGCTGGCCGAAGCTGCCGCCTTGCAGGGTCTGCACTTCCAGCAGTTCCACCGAGCTGAAGTCGCCCACCAGGCGGTCGACCTGGGGGTGCAGCGACAGGCGATTGAGCAGGGTCAGGCTCAGGCAGAAATGCCCGCGCCGACTCCAGCGCCCGAGGGTTTCGGCATAGGCCGAGAGGATCGCCGCCGACACCCCGACTCCGGCCGCCGCCGCGTTCAGGCGCAGGGCGTTGCAGTCGCGGGCTTGCAGGCTCATGGCCCGGCGCTGGAAGCGCGGCCCGCTGGGTGCCCCCAGCGTGGGCAACTCCGGCGCCCCCGGCAGGCTGTCGACCCGCGCCCACCAGTAGTCGCGGTCACGCTGGTAGCGCGGTTGCTCGCGCAGGCGCCGCTCCCCCAGCACATAGTCGCGAAAGCTGATCTGCGCCGGTGCCGGCAGGGGTTCGCCGCGGTACAGCTGCTGCAGTTCGGCCAGCAGCATGCGCACGCTCTGGTAGTCGCACACCAGCAGGTCCACCGACAGGTGCAGGCGCGAGGTGTCGCGGCCCTGGCTCACGCACAGCTCGATCAGCGGCCATTGCTGCGGCGTGGCGCGGCGCAGTTCCATGCCCTCACGCAGGGCCTGCAAGGCGCTGCCGTCGTCCTCGCGCAGGTCGTGGCAGGCGATGCTGTAGTGCGGCACCTGGGGCAGGATGCGCTGGTAGCCCTCCTCCAGCACCACCGCCCGGAGCATCTCGTGGCGCGCGATCAACTGGTTCCAGGCCTGTTCCAGGCGCAGCGGGTCAAGGTCCTGCTGGGCGAATTCCAGGTAGCCGTGGCAGGCCACCCCGCCATAGCTGAAGGCACTGGTGCGGCCCAGCAGGTAGGCGGCCTGCACGTCGGTCAGCGGGAAGGGTTCTTCGCGGGCCGAATGGTCGGCCTCCAGGGTCGGCAACTGCGCCGCCTGCAGCTGTTGCAGCAACGCCTCCTTGTGCTCGCGCAGCTGGTTCAGGCGCGCCTCGTCCATGACCCCGGCTGGGGCCCGATAGCGCAGGCGGCCCTGTTCTTCCCAGAGCTCCACGCCCAGCTGTTGCAGGTCCTGTTGCAGTTGTTGCAGCGTCATAACACGCCCTCCACCATTGCGTTCTGAGTGACGGGCCGCTGTTCCCGGCGCGAGGCGAGCAACTGCCCCTGCAGGGCCACGGTGGCCGCGTTGAAAAAATCCTTGAGCGACAGTTCCAGCTGGAACTGCCGGGCGATGCGTTCGATCAGCCGGGCCGCCAGCAGGCTGTTGCCACCGAGGGCGAAAAAGCCCTGATGCCGGCCCACCTGGGGCACTTGCAGCAGCTCCTGCCACAGCGCGGCCACGGCTTCCTCCCACGCCCCTTGCGGCGGTTCGGCGCTGTGTGGCTGGACGCCCCGGCGCTGCTCCTGCAGCAACCACGACAGGGCCGCGCGATCGACCTTGCCGTTGGCGCTCAGGGGCAGCGCGGACAGGGTCAGCCAACTGTCCGGAAGCATGTGCTCGGGCAGCCATTGCCCCAGCCACTGGCGCAGGGCCTGGGGTTCGGGCAGCGGCTCCCGGGCCAGCAGCACCGCCGCCAGCTGCGGTTCGCTGCCGGGCAGCACCAGGCTCAGCGCGCGGTCGATGGCCGGATGGCGCTCCAGGGCCAGGTCGATTTCCGCCAGTTCGATGCGAAAGCCGCGGACCTTGACCTGATGGTCCAGGCGCCCGAGAAACTCCAGGCTGCCGTCGGCCCAGTAGCGGCCCTGGTCGCCGGTGCGGTACCAGCGCCCGCCGTCATGCTCGACAAAGCGCTGGGCGCTGAGGGTCGGCAGGCCGCGATAGCCGGCGGCCACCCCGGCGCCGCCGATCCACAGCTCGCCGGGCACCCAGTCCGGGCAGTCCCGGCCCTGGCTGTCCACCACCCGGAAGCGCTGGTTGTCCAGGGGCCGGCCATAAGGAATCGAGCGCCAGTGCGCGGGCACCGCCGCCACCTCCTGGTAGTTGGACCAGATCGCCGCCTCGGTGGCGCCACCCAGGGCCACGAACGACACGGGGCGGCCCGCCGCTTGCTCCAGGCGCCGTGGCAGGTCGAGGCCGACCCAGTCGCCGGACACCATGGCCAGGCGCAAGGCCCCGAGCCCGGCGCCGTCGCGCACTTGCAGGGTCAGCATCTCCAGCAGCGCCGGCACCGAGTTCCACAGGCTCACCTGCTGCTCGCGGATCAGCCGCAGCCATTCCCGGGGCTCCTTGCGCAGGCTGTCCGCCGGCAGTACCAGGGCGCCGCCGACACTCAGCGGACCGAAGAGGTCGTACACCGACAGGTCGAAATCCAGGGCCGAGAGCCCCAGTACCCGGTCCTCGGCGCCGACCTGGTAGCGGCGGTTGATCGCCTCGACGGTGTTCATCGCCGCCTGATGGCAGAGCTCGACGCCCTTGGGCTCGCCGGTGGTGCCCGAGGTGAAGATCACGTAGGCCAGGGCGTCGGCGGCCAGCGCCAGGGGCTGCTCCAGGGCGCGGGCCGGCGCCGCCTGGGCCAGAGTCACCACCCGCAACTCGGCCAGCCAGATGCCACCGTCGCGGTGGGCCTGATCGGTGAGCACCACATGCGCCCCGGCGCGCTGATAGATCATGTCGCGGCGCGCCGGCGGTTGTTCGATGCCCACCGGCACATAGACCGCCCCGGCGGCGAGAATCCCCAGCACCGCGATCACCTGTTCGCGGCCCTTGGGCAGGGTGATCGCCACCGCATCCCCCGGCTGCACGCCCCACTCCACCAGCGCCCCGGCCAGTTGCAGGGCCTGCCGGGCCAGCTCGGCGTAGCTCAGGTGGCCCTGCTCGTCGATCAGTGCCAGCGCCTCGGGGCGCTGGCGCGCCTGCTGGAAGAAGCCCTGGTGCAGGCACTGCACGGGCGTGGGGTGTTCGGTGGCGTTGACCCGCTGGCGCTGTTGCTGCTGCGCCGCCGGCAACGGCAAGGGCGCCGGCTGTTGCCAGTCGTTGGCGCACAGCCACAGCAGCAAGCCGCGGTAGGCGTCGAACATCTGCTCCAACAGGTCTTCGGGAAACAGCCCCTGCACCGCGTCCCAGTTCAGCAGCAGGCCGTCGGCCAGCGGGTAGCTCTGGTGGTCGAGCCAGACCTGGGGCGTCTGCGACAGCGCCCAGCCGGGCTCACCCAATTGCTCGCGGCAGGTGGCGTCGACAAAGGCCGGGCCCAGGTTGCAGGCGAACACCACCGGCGCGCCCTGGCCGCCGCCCTGGCGCAGCCGCGCACGCTCGCGCAGCACCTCGACCCCGGGCCAGGCGCTGTGGGCGATGTCGCGGTGCAACTGGGCCTGCAGCGCCAACGCCTGCTGGCAGAAGGACGTGGGCTGGCGCAGGTCCACTTCCAGCAGCACCAGGTTGGAGAAATCCGCCAGCAGATGGGGCACGCAGGGGTGCAGTTCCTGGCGGTCGAACAGCGGCACGTTGAGCAGGAAATGCTGGCTGGCGCTCCAGCGCCCCAGCACCTGGGCATAGGCGCAGGCGAGCACGCTGGCCAGGGTCAGGCCGTGTTGCCGGGCGCGCTGTTCCAGGGCCTGCAACTGCTCGTGGTTCAGGCGCATCGCCAGCCGGCGAAAACGCGGCGTGCCGAGCTGCTGCGGCTCCTGGGCCAGGGGCAGTTGCGGGCCGTCCGGCAGATCCTCCAGGCGCTCCAGCCAATAGTCCCGGGCCGCTGCCAGCTGCGGCGCGCGCAGCTCCTGCTCGGTCCGCAGGTAGTCGGCGAAGGTCCATTCCAGGACCGGCAGGCGGTGCTCCTCACCGGCGTGAATCAGCGCCAGGTCGCGCAGCAGGATGCCGATGCTGAGCACGTCGGCCACCAGCAGATCGATGTTCAGGTGCAGGCGGCTGCGGCCGTCGGGCAGCAGACTCAGTTGCACGTCGAACACCTGCCCGCGGCTGACCTCCAGGCGCCGGTGCGAGAGGTTTTCGCGGATCAGCTCCAGGGCCTCGGCGGCGCCGACGCAGGAGGCCTGACGCAGATCATGGACGGTCAGCCCGGGCCAGGGGCTCTGGGGCAGGATGCGCTGGCAGCTGTCGCTGATGAAACAGGCGCGCAGCATCGGATGGCGCTGGCACAAGCGGCGCAGGGCCTGCTCCAGGCGCTCGGGCTCCAGGCCGTGGCCGTCCAGCTCCTGGTACAGGTGGCAGCCGACCCCGCCCAGGGGCATACCCGGATCGCGGCCGAACCAGTAGGCCTGTTGCAGCGGAGTGAGGGCGAAATCGCTGTTGGCAGGGGCGCTGGCCACGGCCTGCAGGCGCGGCGCCGCGAGGCCACGGCGAGCCTCGATCAGCGCCCACCAGGCGACCAGGGTCGGCTGCTGGATCAGCTCGGCGAAGCTCAGGCTCACGCCTTCGCCGGCCAACAGCGCCGGCAGGCGCATGATGCTCACCGAGTCGAGGCCCTGCTCGATCAGCGACGCCTCCGCCTCAAGGTCCCCGGGCGCGTAGCCGAGCAACCGGGCGATGCCTTCGCAGAGTCCTTGGGGTGAATGACTCAGGCCGGCGGGCGCGGGATGAGCGCATGCCAGTGCTGGGTTATCAGTCATGGTGGACGGTCCTTTGGGGTACGGAAGAAGGTGTGCGCAAGCGCCAGCGATTGATCGCTTCGCGCTCGTGGAACAACTGGCGATAACGGCCCGGGGCCGTCATCAGTTGGCTATGGGTGCCGTGCTGGGCCAGGCGGCCCTGGTCCAGCAGGAGGATCTGCCCGGCGCACGGAGCCAGGGTCGGCTTGTGGGTCGCCAGCAGCACCGTGTGCTTGCGCGCCAGTTGCCGCAGGCTCTGGTTGACCCGGGCCTCGCTGATGGCGTCCAGAGCGGAGGTGGGCTCATCCAGAAGGATCAGCGTGGCGTCCTTGAGCATGACCCGGGCCAGGGCCAGGCACTGGCGTTCGCCGCCGGAAAGGCTCACGCCGCCCTCGCCGACCCGGGTCTGCCAGCCTTGGGGCAGGGGCTGGGCCAGCCGGTCGAGGCCGGTGGCGCGGGCCGCTTCCAGCAATTGCGCCTCGTCGGCCTCGGGGCGGCCCAGGCGCAGGTTGTCCAGCAGGCTGGCGGCCAGCGGCGGGCAGTCCTGGAACATCAGGGCGATATCCCGATCACGCTGGCTGGCCGACAGCTCACGCAAGTCGACACCGCCCAGCAGGATGGCGCCCTGGCTGACATCGCAAAAGCGCGCCAGCAGCCGCAGCAGGCTCGACTTGCCGGAACCGGATGGCCCCACCAGCAGGTTCAGCGAACCCGGCTCCAGCGTGAAGCTGATGTCCTGCAGGATCGCCCGGCCCTGGCGTTCCAGGCCCAGCTGGCGAACCTCCAGGCGCCGGTCGGCCGGCACCTGGGGCCGGGCCGGTTCCGGCAGCGGCGCCAGGTCCAGCAACTGGCGCAGGCTGTCCAGGCCATGGCGGGTCTGGCGCAGGCTGGTGCCCAGGTTGACCAGGGCGCCCATGGGTTCCACCAGGCAGGTGGCAAGCACCGCCAGGGCCAGGTATTGCACGGCGCCGAGGCTGCCGCCGAGCACCGCGTAGAGCCCGCACAACAGCACCGCGGTGTAGCCGGCCTGAAGCGCCAGCACCAGCCCCAGGGCCGCCGGAAAGGTCCGCCAGTGCGCCCGGCGCTGGGCCTGGCGCTGTTGCTGCAGCGCCGCGCCAAGCAGGCTGAAACCTTCACCGTTGCGCCCACTGGCCCGCAGCAGCGGCTGCTGGCGCAGGTATTCCAGGACCCGCGCCGCGGCTTCACCGGCCGCCGCTTCGCTGTGCTGCTCGGCCTGCCCGCCCCAGCGCACGCCCCAGTGATAGAACAGCACCAGCAACGGCAGGCAGGCCAGGGCCGCCAGGGCCATGGACAGGTCGTAGCACAACAGCGCCACGAGCAGGGCCAGGGGCGTCAGCAAGGCATTGGCCATGGGCTGCAGCAAGTGCGCCGGAGCGCTCATGATCTGCGCCACGGTATGGGTCACCAGGCGGTTGAGCTCGGCGCCGCGGCGCTCGACAAACCACTCCAGGGGCAGGCGCGCCAGATGCCGGCCAATGCGCAGGTTCAACGAACGCGCCGCCGCGGCCCCGGCCCGGTAGCCCGCCAGTTGCGCCCGGCGGCGCAGCCACAGGCAGAGCCCGGCGAATCCGCCAAAGGCTGCGGCCCAGAGCCAGGGCGTGCGCGCCGTGGCGGCCTCCAGGGCGCTGGCCAGGGCCATCGGCAGCAACCCCAGGGCCAGGCCCTGGGCCAGGGCACTGGCGGCCATGGCCAGCAAGGCCCGGCGCAACAGCGCGGCGTCCCGCGGCTGCAGGCTGCGTAACAGTGCGGCAATCATGGGCGGCTCCCGTTCAGCGCGGCGGCGTCCAGCTGCTCCGCGGCCCAGAGCCCGGCATACACCCCCTGCTGCTCCAGCAGGGCCTGATGCCGGCCGCATTCCACCAGGCGTCCGCCCTGCAGCACGGCAATCTGCTCGGCGTCCTGGATGCTGCTCAGGCGATGGGCGACCACCAGCACCGTGCGCCCCTGGGCCAGGCGCGACAGGGCCTGCTGGATCGCCGCCTCCGATTGCGGATCGCTGGCGGCGGTGGCCTCGTCGAGCACCAAAATCGGCGCGCGGCTGAGCATGGCCCGGGCGATGCCCAGGCGCTGGATTTCGCCGCCGGACAGCTGCAGCCCCTCCCCCAGCTGGCTGTGATAGCCCTGGGGCAAGGCGCAGATGCGTTCGTGGATCTGCGCCGCCCGGGCCGCGGTTTCGACCTCGGCCAGACTGGCTCCGGGCCGGCTCAGGCGCAGGTTGTCGAGGACGCTGGCGCGCAGCAGGCGCACCTCCTGAAAGACAAAGGCCACCTGGCGATACAGGGTCGCGCTGTCCATGTCCCGCAGGTCGACACCGCCGATGCGGATCGCCCCGGCGCTGACATCGGCAAAGCGCGCGAGCAAGGTGGCCAGGGTGGATTTGCCGGCCCCGGAATCCCCCACCAGGGCGGTCAGGGTGCCCGGTTGCAGGCACAGATCGATGCCGTGCAACACCTGGCTGCCGTCGGGGTAGCTGAAGTCCACGGCGTCGAAGCTCACCACAGCCCCCTCGGGTTCCCGGGAGCAGGCCGGTTGCGCCAGCACCGGGGTCTTGAGCAGCGCACTGATGCGCTGCGCCGCCGCCCGTCCCTGGACCAGGGAATCGGCGCCATGCCCCAGGGCCGCCACCGGCGCCGCCAGGGCCGGCCCCAGCAAGGCAAACGGCAGCAACTGCAGCGGCTGCAAGATCCCGACGGCGATCAACGGCACCCCGGCCACCAGCACCAGGGCCAGCACCAGCAGGGGCGAGAGCAGCACCTCGACACTGGCGCCCAGGCCCGCCCAGCGCTCGACCCAACGGGAGAAGAACCCGGCAAAATCCTCCACCGCCTTGAAGAACTCGTCCTGTACCCGCTGCACCCGGCCAAAGGATTTGACCATGGCAATGCTTTGCACGAAGTTCAGGGTCGCCGTCGACAGCGCGCCCATGGCGCCGCCCAGGCGCTGGCGCTCGTCGCGATAGGCCGGGGTGCGCATCACCCGCAGGCGCCACAGGGCGATCAACGGCGGCGCCAGCACCACCAGGGTCATGGGCAGGCTCACGGTCAGCAGGTAGATCAGGCTGGCCAGGGGCACCACCAGGGCCGCCACCAGGTTGTTGGGCAGGTGCGCCACCAGCTGATGCAGGGCGCCGACGTCCTCCAGCAGCACCCGCTCGGCGGTCTGCCGCTGGCCGTCCAGCCAGGCCAGGGGCACCCGCGCCAGATGGGCGGCGATGCGCTGGCGCAGATGGCGCTGCAGGTCGCTGTCGGCCAGGTGGGTGATCTGCAAACCCGCCGCCAGCCCCAGCAGGCGCAGGAGCAGCGCCCCGGCCCCGGCCAGCAGCCAGAAACCCGCGCGCTCCAGGTCCAATTCGCCGGCCAGCAGCAGCGGTGCCAGTTCGGCCACGGCGATCAGCGGCAGCAGGCCCACCAGCGCCGCCAGCACTTGCAGCAGCATCGCCGCCAGCAGGCGCCCGCGCACCGGGCGCAACAGTGCGGCCAGTCCTGCCGGTTCAGCCACGGCCATCAGCGGCCTCCAGGGCTTGGGCCCGGTTGCCGAAGTACAGGGCCTGGATCGCCTCGCGCAGGTGCTTGCGGCTGACCTTGCCGACCCCGGTCTGGGGAAACGCCGGGATGAACTCGAAGCGGTCCGGCAGCTTGAACGCCGCCAGCCCCTGGGCCCGCAGATGACGCAGCAGTTGCGGGGCGCGGGGCGCGGCGCCACGGGGGATGACAAAGGCGCAGGTGCGCTCGCCGAGGAAGGCATCGGGCATCGCCACCAGGGCCACGTCGGCCACCGCCGGGTGGCTGAGCAGCAGGTTCTCCACCTCTTCGGCGGCGATCTTTTCGCCGCCGCGGTTGATCAGGTCCTTGTCCCGCCCTTCCACCATCAGGTAGCCGTCGGCGGTGAGCTGCACCCGGTCGCCGGTGCGATAGAAGCCGTCGGCGGTGAAGGCCTGGGCGTTGTGCTCGGGGTAACGGTAATAACCGCGGATGGTGTAGGGACCCCGGGTCAGCAACTGCCCGACCTGCCCCACCGGCACCGGTTGCTCGTGCTCGTCCACCACGCGGATTTCGTCCGCCGGCGACAGCGGCCGGCCCTGGGTGTGCAGCACCCGCTGCGGCGGGTCCTCGGGGTCGGTGTAGCAGATCAGCCCTTCGGCCATGCCGAACACCTGCTGCAGGCGACAGCCGAGCACCGGCTCGACACGCCGCGCCGCCTCAAAGCTGAGCTTGGCGCCGCCCACTTGCAGCAGTTGCAACGATGCCAGCCCGCGTCCGCGCGCCTGGGCCGCCTCCAGCCAGACCAGGGCCAGGGGCGGCACCAGGGCGGTGTGGGTCACGGCTTCGCGCTCGATCAGCTCGAAGCAGACTTCCGGGCTCGGCGAGGGGCTCAGCACCACCCGCCCGCCCACCGCAAAGGTGCCGATGAACCCCGGGCAGCACATGGGAAAGTTGTGCGCCATGGGCAGCGCCACCAGGTACACGCTGGCGTCGGACAAAGCGCAACGCTCGGCGCTGGCCCGCAGGTTGTAGAGGTATTCGTGATGGCGACGCGGAATCAGCTTGGGAATCCCGGTGGAACCGCCGGAGAGCTGGAAACAGGCCACCGCGTCGACGCTGGGGGCCGGGAAAGTGCAGGAGCTGCTGTCGTCATACAGGCTGTGCAGGGCGCTGAACTCCTCGGCTTCGCCGGCCACCAGCACCCATTCCAGTGACGGGTGGCCGGCCTTGAGTTCGCGGGCCATGGCGCGAAAGTCGAAGCCGCCGTCGCAGTCGGCGCAGAAGTAGGCCCGGGCCCGGGCAAACTCGCAGAAGCGGCCGATTTCCAGGTGCCGGTGGGCCGGCAGCGCGAAGATCGGCCGCACACCGAGGCGATACAGGGCGAAGCAGACTTCGACGAAGGCCACGCCGTTGGGCAGTTGCAGCACCACGTTGTCGCCAGCCCGCAGCCCCAGCCGGTGCAGGCCGGCGGCCAGTTGGTCGACCCGCAGGTCCAGTTGCCGATAGCTCAGGCGCCGCTGGCCATCGCTCAGCGCCTCGCGCTCGCCGAAGGTCCGGGCCGCGCCTCGCAGCAGATCGCCAAAGGTTTCATCGCGCCAGTAACCGGCCTCGCGGTAAGCCTGGGCGAAGGCCTCGGGCCAAGCGGGGCAATCCTGGGAATCGTCGAAAGTGGACATGCTGTCTCCTGAGTTTTTTCGGCAAAAGGCCGCCCCGGACCTGACAGGTCAGGCCCCCGAAATGAAGGAAAGATGAGCCGTCAGCGCGGCGAAAAATGCGGGCCTGTCGGCGCTCCTGCGGGGCGGCGGATGGCGGGGTCGTCCATGTTGAGCGGCTGCGCTTGCAAATGAGAGTGATTATTAACCGGTAATTTCCGGGGCCCGGCAATCGGCAGGACATTCGTTTGCGCGGCTTTTTCTTTTGATTGCGCGGCAAGTCCCGGCAGTACGGGGCGCAGAAGCTAAAGGATAATCATTCTTAATTACATGGAAGGATTTTCCTGATAGCGTATGGCCTCTTTTCCGGTCTACAGGGAGTTCGCCATGCTCAGCCCCCACGCTGCGCCGCAGCCTGTCCAAGGGGATTTCACCCTGCACTTTCCCAATCCGCAGCACGCCGGCACGGCGGCCGTGGTGCCGGAAATCACCTTGTCCACCGGGACGGTGCTGATGGACAGCCAGATGTGGATGCAGGAGCCGCTCTGGCAAGGCCTGAAAATCATCCTGGTGCTCAGCGGCCAGCTCAACTGCCGGGTCGAGGGCCAACCGGAGGTGGAGATTCGCGGCCCGACCCTGTGCGCCGTGGCCAACCAGGGCGAGCATTGCGGCGACCATCTGTTCGCCCGCGGCGTGCCGGTGCGCTACACCACGGTGCAACTGGACTTCCCGGCGATCCGCCAGGCAGGCCTTGAGCCCGAGCGCCTGCTGGACCCGCTCGGCGGCGGGCCGATGCTGTTCTGCCAGCCGGCCAGCAAGCCGCTGCTGGCCCTGGCCCAGCAGATCCTCACCTGCCCGCTGCAAGGCCCGACCCGCTCCTTTTACCTGGGAGGCAAGGCCCTGGAGCTCACCGCCCTGGGGGTCGAGGGCATCCTCGCCCATGCCGAGTCGCGGCCGCTGCAGGACAGCCCCGGCAGCGCCGCGGACATCGAGCGCATCCATGCCGCCCGGGACCTGCTGCTCGGTTCCTTGCAGGCCTCGCCGTCGCTGTCCGAGCTGTCGCGCCAGGTCGGCCTCAACCCGCGCAAGCTCACCGCCGGTTTTCGCCAGGTGTTCGGCACCAGCGTCTATGCCTACCTGCAGGAGCAGCGCCTGAGCGAGGCATACCGCCTGCTGGCCAGCGGCGAAACCAATGTCTCCAGCGCGGCCTATCGGGTCGGCTACAGCCCGGCGCATTTCTCCACCGCCTTTCGCAAGCGCTTCGGGGTGTCGCCCAAGTCCTTGCGCTGAATCGCCCTGGTCTTGCATGCCTGGAACCTTGAACAACGCCGCAGCCCGGCGCTGTCGAACCGCGCGCCTGTTGCCCCGGGCGCCCTGCCCGCGCGGTGCCGCAAACGAAAGAAATGGTCGCTCAAGCCAAAGTTTTAGCCGGCAACCCAGGCGCACAAATGAGATACGTTTGCATTCTCATTTAATCCCCATCACGGAGTGAAGCATGGGTAGCCGCGTTGCGCACCAAAACACCCAAGGTTGGCCGGCCGATTGTCCGGTCCTGCGTCCGGCGCTGCGCCGCAGCCCGCTGGCGTGCCTGATCCATGGCCTGGCCCTGGGCCTGTCGCTGACCCAGGCCGGCGCCGCCCTGGCCGCCGATGGCGAGGCCGACAAGGACCACACCCTGACCCTGGACACCAGCGTGATCAGCGCTACCCAGATCGACTCGCCGACCGGCCAGCAAAGCGGCTACGTGGCCAAGCGCAGCCTCAGCGGGACCAAGACCGACGCCTCGCTGAGTGAAATTCCCCAGGCGATTTCCGTGGTCACCCGCGATCAGATGGACGCCCAGCAGGTGCAGTCGGTGAACGAGGCATTGCGCTACACCGCCGGGGTCCAGGCCAACACCACCGCCGCCAGCCAGCGTTTCGACACAATCTCGATCCGTGGCTTCGACGTCACCACCGGCATGCTGCGCGATGGCCTCAAGGGCAACACCGCCCAGGCCTGGCCCAAGGTCGAAGCCTATGGCCTGGAGCGCATCGACGTGCTCAAGGGCCCGGCCTCGGTGCTGTTCGGCCAGAACTCGCCGGGGGGCGTGGTCAACCAGATCAGCAAGCGCCCGCTGGAACAGCCCTTCCATGAAGTGCAGATCCAGGGCGGCAGTTTCGACCGGGCCCAGGGCCAGTTCGACTTCAGCGGCCCCCTGGACGATGAGGGGCAGTTCCTCTATCGCCTGGTGGGGCTGGAACGCGACAGCGGCACCCAGTTCGATCACATCAAGGACGACAAGCAGTACTTCGCGCCCTCCTTCACCTGGAAGCCCAACGACGACACCCGCCTGACCCTGCTGGCCGACTACACCCAGGATGCGTTCGGCGCCCCCAGGGTGTTCCTGCCGGCCCGGGGCACCCTGCTCGGCAACCCCAATGGCAAGGTCAAGCACAACGTCTTCCTCGATGAACCGGGGCTGGACAACGACCGCACCCAGTACTCCCTGGGCTACCTGCTGGAGCACCGCCTGAATGACGTCTGGAGCCTCAACTCCAGCGCCCGCTACGGCCACGTCAACCTGCTGACCAACACCGCCAGCGGCATGTCACTGGCCCCGGACCTGCGCACGTTGAACCGCGCTGCCTATCGCTTTCGCATCGTCGGCGACACCTATTCCCTGGACAACAACGCCCAGGCCCGCTGGAACCTGGGCAGCACGCAGATGCTGTCGCTGCTGGGGGTCGACTACCGGCGCACCCGCGAGGACTACTACCTGCGCGGCGGCAGCGCCTCGCCCATCGACATCTACCACCCGGTGCATGGCGGGGTGTTCGACCCCAGCACGCCGTTCACCAACACCGTGCAGCGCGCCGATCAGGTCGGGGTCTATGCCCAGCAGCAGTTCACCTTCGACGAGCACTGGGTGCTCACCGTCGGCGGACGCCAGGACCGCTCCAGCGCCCGTACCGACAATCGCCTGGAACACACCGGGAGCAAACAGAACGACGAGAAGTTCACCTACCGCACCGGCCTGGTGTACCTGGCGGACAACGGCCTGGCGCCCTACATCAGCTACTCCACCTCGTTCGACCCGGTGCTGGGCACCAACTTCTACGGCACGCCGTACAAGCCCACCAGCGCCAAGCAGTCGGAAGTGGGGGTCAAGTACCAGCCACCGGGGATCGACAGTTACATCACCCTGTCGCTGTTCGACCTGACCCAGGAAAACGTCAAGACCGCCGATCCCAGCAACCGCCTCAACACCTTGCAGACCGGCGAAGTGAACGTGCGCGGCATTGAACTGGAAGGCAAGGCCAGCCTGGCCCGGGGCCTGGACCTGCTGGCGGCGCTGACCTACAACGACGCCGAGGTGAGCAAGAGCAACAACCCGCTGGAGAAAGGCCGGCGCCCCACCGACACCCCGGAAAAGATGGCCTCGCTGTGGGCCGACTACACCCTGCCCGAAGGCCCCCTGAGCGGCCTCGGTTTCGGCGCCGGGGTGCGCTACATCGGCTCCACCGAAGCCGATGCCGCCAACACCGTCAGCGTGCCCTCCTACACCCTGCTGGACGCGGCGGTGCACTACGACTTCGACAAGCTGATTCCGGCGGCCAAGGGCCTGCGCCTGGCGGTGAACGCCACCAACCTCACCGACAAGCGCTATTACGAAGGCTGCTCGCTGACCAGCTGCAGCGCCGGCTATGACCGCAGTGTCATCGCCAGCCTGCGCTACCGCTGGTAAGCCGCCGTGCTGCGCCTGCGTCACATCTGGCTCGGCCTGCATCGCTGGCTGGCCCTGAGCCTGGGCCTGTTCCTGGCGCTGCTGGGCCTCAGTGGTTCGCTGCTGGAGCTCAAGGGATCGATCCTGCGCTGGGAAGTCGGGGCGCCGATGCTGCAACTGGCCCCCGGCGAACACGGCGTCCCTCTTGAGCAGAGCGCCTGGATCAGCGCCGCCAGCAGCGCCTACCCGCAGTTGCAGAAAGTCTTCGGCGCGGCGCCGCCGCGCCAGGGCTTTCTCGAATCGGACAACGTGATCGTCTTCGGTGCCCTCAAGGAGCGCCCCGGCACCGGCATCGCCATGATCGATCCCTACAACGGCGAGCCCCGGGGCTTCTTCGTCTTCGAGGACCTGTGGCTGGCCAAGCTGGTGGCGCTGCACCGCAGCCTGCTGTTGCCCCAGGCGTTGGGGTCGAACCTGGTGCTGCTGTGCGGCCTGGTGCTGCTGGGCTCGCTGGGCAGCGGCCTGTACCTGTGGTGGCCGGGCCGGCGCAGCTGGTGGAAAGCCGCCAGCCTGCGCCCCGGCAGCCGGGGCAGCCGACGCCTGCGCGAATGGCACAACCTGGCCGCCGCGTGGCTGTGCCTGCCGCTGCTGCTGATTGCCGGCAGCGGCGCCTGGCTGGCGCGCCCCGATCTGTTCACCTGGCCCGGCGCCCCGCCCATGGCGCTCAAGCCGCTGTTCTCCGCCGCCCACGGGCATTTGCTGCTGGGGGCTCCCGGCGCCTGGCTGGCGTCTGCCTGCGGCCTTTCGTTACCCCTGCTGTACATCACCGGCCTGCTGCTGTGGTGGCGCAAGCGCGTCGCCCGCCGGGCCGTCCAATCGTTCAAGGAAACCTGACATGACACACCGTGATTTCTTGCGCCGCGCCCGGCACGGGCTACTGCGGGGCCTGCTGCCCCTCAGCCTGCTATGGGCCGCCACGGCCGGCGCCGCGACCCTCACCGATCTGGCCGGGCGCCAGGTCCAGGTGCCGGACAAGGTCGAGCACATCCTCCTGGGTGAAGGGCGGATGATCTATTCGCTGTCGCTGCTCGAAGGCCAGAACCCCTTCGCCCGTCTCGCCGGTTGGCAGGGGGATTTTCGCGGCCTCGACGTGCAGGGCTACGAGGCCTATCGCAAGGTCTTCCCCGAGGCGGACAAGGTGCCGCTGGTGGGCGGCACGTCCGCCGAGACCTTCAGCGTCGAAAAGGCCCTGGCGGTGCACCCGGACCTGGCGATCATGGCCCTGAGCGGCGGCCACGGGCCGAGCCCCGACAGCGAGGCGGTGAAGCAGCTGCAAGCCGCCGGGGTGGCGGTGATCTTCGTCGACTTCAGCGACCATCCCCTGAGCAACACCGTGCCCAGCATGCGCCTGCTGGGCCAGGCCCTGGGCCGCGAGCAGCAGGCCGAGGCCTTCATCGCCTTCTATCAACAGGCCCTGGCCCGAGTCACCGAAACCCTGGCCAAGGCGGCGCCGCTCAAGCAGCCGACGATATTCATCGACATGCTCGCCGGGCTGCAGGACTGCTGCGGCTCGCCGGGCACCGGCAACTTCGGCGAGATGATCAAGCTGGCCGGCGGACGCAACATCGCCGATGGGCGCATCCCCGGGCCCATTGGCGTGCTCAACGTGGAATACATCCTCTCCAGCGACCCGGACGTGTACGTCGC
Organism: Pseudomonas sp. Os17; assembly: GCF_001547895.1. Lineage (NCBI taxonomy): Bacteria > Pseudomonadati > Pseudomonadota > Gammaproteobacteria > Pseudomonadales > Pseudomonadaceae > Pseudomonas > Pseudomonas sp. Os17. The sequence goes on from NZ_AP014627.1 coordinate 4,073,731, forward strand.
CACCGGGGTCTTCGCCGCCGGCCAGGGCGGCGTGACCCTGGGCTATTCGGCGACCTTGCAGCAGGCCCGGGACAGTCTGCGCCAGGCCGCCCAGCGCCCACCGCTGAACGAGCTGCGGGCGGTGCGCCAAAGCAATGTGCATGGCCTGTGGCACATCTTCTATGACTCGCCGGAGCACCTGATCGCGGTCCAGGCCCTGGCCAAGTGGCTGCACCCGGAGCTGTTCAAGGACCTGGACCCGGACCAGACCCGCCGCGAGCTGTACCAGCGCTTCATGCCGATTCCCGCCAGCGGCGTGTTCGCCACGAGCCTGCAACCATGACCCGGGCCGCCACCGAGGTGCAGGACAGCATCGCCAGCGGGCATTACCGCAAGCGCCATGGCCGCCGGGTGCTGCTGTTGTCCGCCCTAGCCCTGGCCTTGTTGCTGTCCCTGGCCCTGGACATCACCACCGGGCCTTCGGGCATGAGCCTTTCGCGCCTGCTGCAGGTGCTCTGGGACCCGGGCTCGATGCCCCGGGTCGAGGCGGTGATCGTGTGGAACGTGCGCCTGCCCTACGCGCTGATGGCGGTGCTGGTGGGCGCGGCCCTGGCCCTGGCCGGAGCGGAGATGCAGACCGTGCTCGACAACCCGCTGGCCAGCCCCTTCACCCTCGGCGTGTCCGCCGCCGCGGCCTTCGGTGCGGCCCTGGCGATTGTCCTGGGCCTGGGCATTCCCGGGGTGCCGGCGCAGTACCTGATCTCGGCCAACGCCTTTCTCTTCGCCCTGGCCTCGGTGGCCTTGCTGTACCTGCTGGCGCGCTGGCGCGGCTTCGGCGTCGAGAGCCTGGTGCTGTTCGGCATCGCCCTGGTGTTCGCCTTCAATGCCCTGGTGGCCCTGCTGCAGTTCGTCGCCACCCAGGACAGCCTGCAGCAACTGGTGTTCTGGACCCTGGGCAGCCTGGCCCGGGCCTCCTGGGAAAAGCTCGCCCTGCTGGCCCTGGCCCTGGCCCTGTGCCTGCCGTTTTCCCTGCGCCAGAGCTGGGCCCTGACCGCCCTGACCCTGGGCGAGGAACGGGCCCGCAGCTTCGGCATCGATGTCGGCCGCCTGCGCCTGCTGGCGTTGCTGCGCATCAGCCTGCTGTCGGCGCTGGCGGTGTCCTTTGTCGGCACCATCGGCTTTATCGGCCTGATCGCCCCGCACATCGCCCGCCTGTTGGTGGGTGAGGACCATCGGCTGTTCCTGCCGGCCAGCGTGCTCAGCGGCGGGCTGATCCTGTCCATGGCCTCCATTGCCAGCAAGACCCTGATTCCCGGGGTGCTGGTGCCAGTGGGCATCGTCACCGCCCTGGTGGGCATTCCCTTTTTCATGGCCATTGTCATGCGCAACCGTCGAGGTGTCCTGTGAGCCTGACCGCCCCCTCCACGTCCGGGCTTTGCACCACCGGCCTGAACATGCATTACGGCAACCGCCAGGTGCTGCGTGACGTCGCCCTGCCGAGCCTGGCCGGCGGCAGCGTGACCGCGCTGATCGGCCCCAATGCGGCGGGCAAGTCGACCCTGCTGCGGGGCATCGCCGGGTTGCAGAAAACCAGCGGTCAGGTGCTGCTCGATGGCGTCGACCTGAACCGCCTGCCCCAGGTGGAACGGGCGCAGCACATCGTCTACCTGCCCCAGAGCCTGCCGGAACGCACCCGCCTGTGCGCCTTCGAAGCGGTGCTCAGCGCCGCCATGGCCGGGCATCGCGGTGGCGGCTTCGCCCCCGGGCGGCCCAGTGCCGCGGTGCTGCACGGGGTCGAACAGGTGCTGCAGGACCTGGACCTGACCGCCCTGGCCGACCGCCCGATCGACGCCCTGTCCGGCGGCCAGCGCCAGCTGGTGGGGCTGGCCCAGGCCCTGGTGCGCCAGCCCCGGGTGCTGCTGCTGGACGAACCCACCAGCGCCCTGGACCTGTACCACCAGTGCCAAGTGGTGGAGGCCATCACCCGGGCCACCCGCGAACGCCAGTTGATCACCCTGGTGGTGGTCCACGACATCAACCTGGCCCTGGGTTTCAGCCAGCAGGTGGTGGTGCTGCACAACGGCGCCGTGGCCGCCGCCGGCCCGGCTCTGGAGGTGATCAACCAACAGTTGCTGCGCGACGTCTATGGCGTCGACGGCCGCCTGGAGCAGGTGCGCGGTCGACCGCTGGTGATGGTCGACGGCCGCCTGCCCTCTCACTCTGCCCTGGGATAAACCATGACCAACGCTCAACACCTGCCCATCGACACCCTGGAAACGCCCCAGACCGCGGCGGCCTTCGACCTGCGTCCGCTACTGCTGGCCAACCTGACCTGCACCATGGCGATGATGGCCTTTGTCTCGCTGATCGGCCCCATCGCGCGGATTCTTGGCCTGGCCACCTGGCAGGCGGGCATGGCGGTGACCGTTTCCGGGGTGATCTGGATGCTCCTGGCCCGGCCCTGGGGCCGGGCCAGCGACCACCTCGGCCGGCGGCGCATCCTGCTGCTGGGCACCGGCGGCTTCACCCTGGCCTTTGTCGCCCTCAGCCTGTTCATCGACCTGGCGCTGCACGCCCTGCCCTCGGCCATCCTGGCCTTTGCCGGGCTGCTGCTGGGACGGGGCCTGATCGGGGTGTTCTATGCCGCGATCCCGGTGGGCGGCTACGCGCTGATCGCCGACAACATCGCACCCGAGCACCGGACCCGGGCCATGGCGTCCCTGGGAGCGGCCAACGCCTGCGGCCTGGTGCTGGGCCCGGCGATTGCCGCGCTGCTGGCGCGCCACAGCCTGAGCCTGCCGTTCTACGTGCTGGCCGTGCTGCCGCTGCTGGGCTTCGCCTTGCTCAAGGCGCGGCTGCCGCGCCAGGAGCTGCACCTCAAGCAGCCGCCCAAATCGGTGCGCCTGAGCGACCCGCGCCTGCGCCGGCCGCTGCTGGTGGCGTTCGTCGCCATGCTGTGCGTGGCCATGGCGCAGATCACCGTCGGCTTCTTCGCCCTCGACCGCCTGGGCATGGACCCGGCGCACGCGGCGCAGACCGCCGGCATCGCCCTGACCCTGGTCGGGGTGGCGCTGATCGCCTCGCAACTGCTGGTGCGCAAGCTGGAGTGGCCGCCGCTGCGGATGATCCGCATCGGTGCCCTGGTGGCGGCGCTGGGCTTTGCCACGAGCATCGTCGCGGCCCAGGCCTGGGTGCTGTGGCTGGGATTCTTCGTTTCGGCCGCGGGCATGGGCTGGATCTTCCCCTCGTTCGCCGCCCTGGCCAGCAACGCGGTGGACGCCGCCGAGCAAGGCGCCACCGCCGGTTCCGTCGGCGCGGCCCAGGGCCTGGGGGTGGTGGTCGGGCCCCTAGCCGGGACCCTGATCTACGGGCTGGAACCGCGCCTGCCCTACCTGCTGGCGGCGCTGCTGCTGGTGCTGGTGGCCTGCTGGCCCGACGCCCGGCGCCGCTAACCCTGGCGGGCGCCCGGCGCGCATGGTCGACATCGCCCCACCGTAGCCGCTGTCGAGCCTCTGGCGAGGCTGCGCGAAGGTCCGCAGGACCTTGCTTGACGATCGACCGCCGAACCTCCGGCGCCTGCAAGGCCGCCGCGTCTCCTGCGGAGCCGTTCGCAGCCTGCGGCAGCGGCTACACAACCCCGCTGTAACCCGGGGCTGCGCAAAGGTCCGCAGGGCCTTGCCTGGCGATCTCCCGCCGAGCCTCTGGCGGTCTCAAGACTTTGCGTCTCCTGCGGAGCCGTTCGCAGCCTGCGGCAGCGGCTACACGTTGGTGCGGGCCATGCGCCGCAGGGCCAGGCTGTACAGCAGCAAGGCCAGGCTCGCCAGGGCCCCGCCCGCCAGGCCGACATAGGCAAAACCCAGTTGCCCGCCAACCCAGCTGCCCAGCAGCGCGCCGCCGCCGATACCAATGTTGTAGATCCCGGAGAACATCGCCATCGCCACGTCGGTGGCATCCGGCGCCAGCACCAGCACCTTGGATTGCAGGGCCAGGCCGAAGCCCATGATCGCCATGCCCCAGACCACGCTCAGCGCCACCAGCGACCAGACGTGGCCATTGAGCGGCAACAGCAGGCTCAGGCACAGCGCCAGCAACAGCACCGCGGTCAGCAGGAAGCCCTGCGGGCTGTGGCGGTGCAGGACGCTGAACAGCAGCGAGCCGATGATGCCGGCGCCGCCGAACACCAGCAGCACCAGGGTCACCACCTCGCCGCCCAGGCCCGCCGCCACCTTGATAAAGGGCTCGATGTAGCTGTAGGCGGTGAACTGCGCCGTCACCACCAGCGCCGTCAGCACGTAGATCGCCACCAGCGCCGGGCGCTTGAACAGCAGCGGCAGGCTGCGCAGGGAACCGGAGTTCTGGCTCGGCAGCAGCGGCAAGGTGCGCATCAGCCACAGCACCAGCAAGCCGGCCATGGCGGCGATCACGCCGAAGGTGGTGCGCCAGCCCAGGGCCTCGCCCAGCAAACGCCCCAGGGGAATCCCCAGGACCATGGCCAGCGAGGTGCCGGTGGCCAGCAGGCCCAGGGCCTGCACCTGCTTGCCCGCCGGCGCCAGGCGCACCGCCAGGGACGCGGTGATGGACCAGAACAGCGCATGGGCCAGGGCCACACCGATGCGACTGAGCATCAGCAGGCCGAAGCTGGTGGCCAGGCTGGACAGCACATGGCTGACGATGAACAGGCCGAACAGCACCGTGAGCAACCTGCGCCGCTCGACGTTGCGGGTCAGCAGCATCACCGGCAGCGAGGTCAGGGACACGATCCAGGCGTAGATGGTCAGCATCAGCCCGACCCGCTCGGTGGGCAGGTCGAAGCTGGCGCCGATGGCGCTGAGCAGGCCCACCGGCACGAACTCGGTGGTGTTGAAAACAAAGGCCGCCAGCGCCAGTGCGATGACCGGCTGCCAGTTGCCTTGAGGTGTCGCCGGGGAGTCGCTCATGGGGGGCGTCGTACTCTTTGAATGATGGAACAGGTCCAGGACCCGATAAAAAATGCACAACCCGGGCCAGCCTTGCCGGCCCCCGGGTTGCCGAGCCAAGCCCGCTGCCCGGAGCCTTGCCGGGCGCCGCCTCAATGCCCCTGGACGCCGCCCGGGAAGACTTGCATGGCCAGCGCCACGCCCTGCAGCAGGCGCGCCGCGCTGACCCCGTCGCGGGCCTGCACCGAGAGGCCGTGGAGCACCATGGAGTAATAGTCGCCCAAAGACGTTGCATCGCTGTGGCGAGGCAATTCACCCGCCTGCACCGCCGCTTCCAGGCGCTGGATGATGCTCGCGGTCCGCGCCCGGCGATGCTCGGCCAGCCATTCGCGCACGCTGTCGTTGTCGCTCGAGCAGTTCACCGCCGAGGCCACCACCATGCAGCCCCGGGGACCGTCGGGGCGGGTGTAGAGCGCCACCGCGTCCTGCAGCATGCGCTCGATGGCGTGGTAGGCGTTGGGCTCCTGCAGGGCCAGGTCGGCGAAGCCGCCTTCCTGGCTTTCATACAGCTCGATGGCCTCGCGAAACAGCGCCTCCTTGGAACCGAAGGCGGCATAGATGCGTGCCGAAGCAATGCCCAGGGCCGCCACCAGGTCGGCCATGGAGGTGGTTTCGAAACCTCGGGCCCAGAACAGTTCCTGTGCCTGGCGCAGCGCCAGGTCACGATCGAATTCGCGGGGTCTTCCAGCCATGGGGGTCGGGTATCTCGTCAGGACAGGGAAGGCGTTCGGCGCAGGCCGAACAGCCGGGTGGCGCAGCGCGCCGGGACGAAATGATATTAGATTTGCGCCGGCCGCGGCCATTTTCCGTGCCCGCGGCCGTGCCTGCGCCGTGCCTCAGTCACGGCCCTCCTGCAGAAACGGCAGCAGCAGCGCGAGAAATGCCTCGGGCGCCTCTTCCATGATGAAGTGTCCGCAGTCCGGCACTATGGCGCCGCGCAGGTCGCTGGCGTGGCCTTGCAGGGTCAGCAGCGGCGCATCATTGGTGGCGTGTTCGGCGCCGATCGCCAGCACCGGCATCGCCAGTGGCCGCTGGGCCCGCAGGCGGTTCTGGCGCACCGTCTCGGGAATCGCCCGGTAGTAGGCAAAGCCGGCCCGCAGCCCGCCCGGCGCCGCATAGGCGTCGATGTAGACCTCGGCGGCCACCGCTTCGCGGCGATGGGACCAGTGGTCGAAGATGTAGCTCAGGTAGGCCCGCTCGCGCCCGGCGATCAGTGCCTCGGGCAGATCCCGCAGCTGGTTGAACATGAAGTGCCAGAGAAAGATGTTCTGCTCCGGCGCCACGAAAATCGGCGGCGCCTCCGCCAACCCGGGGATCACCGCCTCGGTCAGCGCCAGGCGCTCCACCGCCTGCGGCCGGTCGCTGGCCAGGGCGTAGGCGATCCACATGCCAACGTCATGGCCGACCACGCTGTAAGAGGCAAAGCCCAGTTGCAGCATCACCTGATGCAGCACCTCGGCCACATGGCCGGTGTCGTAGCCCTGCTCCGGGCGGTCGGACTGGCCGCTGCCCGGCGGGTCCACGGCGATCGCCTGGAAACCCTGGGCCGCCAGGGCCCGGATCACCCCGCGCCAGGCGTACCAGGTCTGTGGCCAGCCGGGGATCAGCAGCACCGGGCGGCCGCTGCCGGCGCTGACGCAATGGATGCGCTGGCCATCGATGCGCACATAGCGATGGGTCAGGCCGTCGGTGTCGGCCTGGGTGTTGTCTGTCAAAGCATTCATGGGTTTTCTCGCTGAGGGGGTTCAGGCCATGCCGAGCATGGCGTTGATCTGTTGGCGGTCGATCCGTGCACCGGCGAAGTCGTCGAAGATCCGCTCGGTGACCTGGATCATGTGGCGGTTGATGAACGCCACGCCTTCCCGGGCGCCGTCTTCCTGGTCCTTGAGGCAGCACTCCCATTCCAGGGTCGCCCAGCCCGGGTAGTCGTATTGCGCCAGCTTGGAAAAGATCCCCTTGAAATCCACCTGGCCGTCGCCCAGGGAACGGAAGCGCCCGGCGCGCTCGACCCAGGAGCTGTAGCCGCCATAGATGCCCTGGCGCCCCGTGGGATTGAACTCGGCATCCTTGACGTGAAACATGCGGATGCGCTCGTGGTAGATGTCCAGGTAGCTCAGGTAGTCCAGCTGTTGCAGCACGAAATGGCTGGGGTCGAAGAGGATGTTGCAGCGTGGGTGACGGTCCACCCGTTCATAGAAGCGCTCGAAACTGGTGCCGTCGTGCAGGTCCTCGCTGGGGTGGATTTCGTAGCACAGGTTGACCCCCTGCTCGTCGCACTCATCGAGGATCGGCCGCCAGCGGCGCGCCAGCTCCTCGAACGCCGTCTCGATCAGGCCTTCGGGGCGCTGCGGAAAGGGAAACAGGTAAGGCCAGGCCAGGGACCCGGAGAAGGTGCCCAGCTCACTCAGCCCCAGGCGCCGCGATGCCTTGGCCGCCAGCTTCATCTGCGCTATCGCCCACTCGGTTCTGGCTTGAGGCTTGCCCCGCAGCGCCTCGGGGGCGAAGTTGTCGCACATCGCGTCGTAGGCCGGGTGCACCGCCACCAGCTGGCCGAAGATATGGCTGGTCAACTCGCTGATCTGCAGGCCCTGCTGCGCCAGTTGGCCCTTGAGTTCATCGCAATAGTCCTGGCTCTCGGCCGCCGTGGCGACATCGAACAAGCGTGCATCCCAGGCGGGAATCTGCAGCGCCTTGAAACCCAGGTCGGCGGCCCATTGGGCCATCGCCGGCAGGCTGTTGAATGGCGCGCTGTCGGCACTGAATTGCGCCAGGTGCAGGCTGGGGCCCTTGAGGGTTTTCATCGCATTGCTCCCTATTCTTTGTTGGTCGACAAAGAATAGGGAGGCGCCGCTGCCGCGTCAATCATCGCGTTGCAGAAAAACCCTTTCCGGCGCACGGGTTGCCCCCAGGAGCGGGCTTGCCAGCGAAGGCCGCGATCGGACAGGCGCGGGTCCGGGCAGGCAAAAAAAAGCCCGCGATCAAGATCGCGGGCCCGCTCTGTTTCACCTGGCAATCACTGTCGGCCCTGCACCTGGCCCCGGCCTCAGGCGCCGGGCTGCGGCACCGGAATCTGCCGCAACGGCTTCACCGACTTGAAGGAAAAGCTCGAGTAGATCTCTTTCACCGCCGGCAGGGTCTGCAGCACTTCGCGGGCGAACTCGCCGAAGGATTCCAGGTCCCTGGCCAGCACTTCGAGGAGAAAATCGTAGCGTCCGGAGACGTTGTGGCAGGCGATGATTTCCGGAATTTCCAGCAGTCGCTGCTCGAAGGCCCGGGCCGTTTCCCGGGAGTGGGATTCCATCATCACGCTGACAAAGGCGGTGACGCCAAAGCCCAGGGCCTTGGGCGAGAGAATCGCCTGATAGCCGGTGATCACCCCGCTTTCCTCGAGGATCTTCACTCGCCGCCAACAAGGCGACGTGGTCAGGGCGACGCTGTCGGCCAGCTCGGCGGTGGTCAGGCGGGCGTTGTCCTGCAGAGCCAGCAGCAGGGCTTTGTCGGTTCGATCCAGTCCACTGGGCATGTTTTGCCTCTTAATCTTGTTTTTATGAATTTTTATTTCAATTACACGGCATTTAATCAGCCAAATTAGCAATTATTGCGCCGGATTTGAGCATAGCATTAGAGCAAATCCGGGAGCGTTCACCATGAACAATAAAAACAGTGACCTTGGTTTTTCCACGCGCGCCATCCATCACGGCTACAACCCTCAGGAGCATCAAGGCGCGCTGATCCCGCCGATCTATCTGACCTCCACCTTCACTTTCGCCACCGCCGAATACGGCGCCGGCTGCTTTGCCGGCCAGGAGCCCGGCTACTTCTACACCCGCATCGGCAACCCGACCCTGGCGCTGCTGGAGGCGCGCATGGCGGCCCTGGAAAACGGCGAGGCGGCGGTGGCCTTCGGCTCCGGCATGGGGGCGATTGCCGCCACCCTGTGGACCCTGCTGCGTCCCGGCGACGAGATCATCGTCTGCCGGACCCTGTACGGCTGCACCTTCGCCCTGCTGCACCACGGGCTGGCCGAGTTCGGCGTCAAGGTGCGCCATGTCGACATGAGCGACCTGGGCAACCTGCGGGCCGCCATCAGCCCCGCCACGCGGATGATCTATTGCGAGTCCCCGGCCAACCCCAACATGCAGCTGGTGGACATTGCCGCGGTGGCCGAAATCGCCCGCCAGCATCCGCGCATCACCTTCGTCGTGGACAACACCTATTGCACTCCCTACCTGCAGCGTCCGCTGGAGCTGGGGGCCGACCTGGTGGTGCACTCGGCCACCAAGTACCTCAATGGCCACGGCGATATCACCGCCGGTGTCGTGGTCACCCGCCAGAGCCTGGCCGAGCGCATTCGCCTGGAGGGCCTCAAGGACATGACCGGCGCGGTGCTGTCGCCCCAGGACGCCTTTCTCCTGATGCGCGGCCTCAAGACCCTGGCCCTGCGCATGGAACGCCACTGCAGCAGCGCCCAGGCCATCGCCGAATACCTGCAGCAACAGCCGCAGGTGCAATGGGTGGCCTACCCCGGCCTGCCATCCTTCCCGCAACACGCCCTGGCGCAACAGCAGATGAAGTTGCCCGGGGGCATGATCGCCTTCGAGCTCAAGGGCGGACTGGCTACCGGCACCCGCTTCATGAATGCCCTGCAATTGTTCAGCCGCGCCGTCAGCCTGGGAGACGCCGAATCCCTGGCCCAGCACCCGGCGAGCATGACCCATTCCACCTACAGCCCCGAGGAGCGTGTCGAACACGGCATCTCCGAGGGCCTGGTCCGCCTGTCGGTAGGCCTGGAAGACGTCGCCGACCTGCTGGCCGATATTGCCCAGGCCCTGGATGCCTGTGCCGAGCCCGCGGCGACGCGGCCGGCGCTGGAGGCCATTCCCAGAATCGGCAAGGCCCTTCCTTGAGCGGGATCAGTACCGCCCGGGTCCGGGCGCTCTACAACACCCCGGGGTGTCGCGGCCGTGCCCGAGGCGCGGCGGCGACAGCCCATGCATCACCTGCAACACCCTTTGAACCGTTACCCACAGGAGTGGAACAACCCATGAGTCGTATCAATAACAAAGCCACCCAACTGCTCAGCGCCATGATCCTGGCCGGCCTGGCCTGTCATTCCCTGGCCGCCGACAGCATCCGGATCGGCATCGCCGGGGCCAAGACCGGCCCGGTGGCGCAATACGGTGACATGCAGTTCAGCGGCGCGCGCATGGCCATCGAGCAGATCAACGCCAAGGGCGGCGTCGACGGCAAGCAACTGGTGGCCGTGGAATACGACGATGCCTGCGATCCCAAGCAAGCCGTGGCCGTGGCCAACAAGGTGGTCAATGACGGCGTCAAGTTCGTGGTCGGGCACCTGTGCTCCAGCTCCACCCAGCCAGCGTCGGACATCTACGAAGACGAAGGCATCGTGATGGTTACCCCGGCCGCCACCAGCCCTGAGCTGACCGCCCGGGGCTACAAGATGGTGTTCCGCACCATCGGCCTGGACAACGCCCAGGGCCCGGCTGCGGCGCGCTACATCGCCCAGCTCAAGCCGAGCAATGTCGCGGTGCTGCACGACAAGCAGCAATACGGCGAAGGCATCGCCAGCTCGGTCAAGGACATCCTGGGCAAGGAAGGCATCAAGGTGGCGATGTTCGAAGGCATCAACGTCGGCGAGCGCGACTACTCATCGATCCTGGCCAAGCTCAAGCAGGCCAATGTCGATTTCGTCTACTTCGGCGGCTACCACCCGGAAATGGGCCTGCTGCTGCGCCAGGCCAAGGAAAAGGGCCTGACCGCACGCTTCATGGGGCCTGAAGGCGTGGGCAACGACTCGATCTCGCAGATCGCCAAGGACGCCTCCGAAGGCATGCTGGTGACCCTGCCCAAGTCCTTCGACCAGGACCCGGCCAACAAGGCCCTGGTGGAAGCCTTCGAAGCCAAGAAGGAAAACCCCAGCGGTCCGTTCGTGCTGCCGTCCTACTCGGCCGTGGAAGTGATTGCCGGGGGCATCGCCGCGGCCAAGAGCGAAGACCCGGAAAAAGTCGCCGAGGCGATCCACAAGGGCACCTTCAAGACCCCGACCGGCGATCTGAGCTTCGACGAAAAAGGCGACCTCAAGGACTTCAAGTTCGTGGTCTATGAATGGCACTACGGCAAGCCCAAGAGCGTGGCGGCAGAAAGCGCCGGGCTGTAATCCGGTAACGGCGCGCCGCTCCTCCCCGGGGAGCGGCGTCCCGCCGGCGTCAAAAAAAAAAACACAACAACTTCAAATAAAACATGGCCTTAGAGCAAAAAGACTTTACCGCAACTCCCACCCGCCAAAAGAATAACCTACTTAGCAACTTGGGAATAACCACCCCAATACAGTAACTAAGACATGTTACCGCCATACTTAAAGCCCGCTGTAAACCCGCCAGAACCCAGACTGGAAAACCCATACTTTAGACGTAGATCGTTAGCACGCTTAGTTCCTTGACAATGAACTTACAAGTCCGACAAACCGAACTCCCAAGCCTATCCCCCCAAGCTGAACAATCAGCCCCACCCCTGCCCCTGCTGGACAAAACGCCCTAGAGCGGACACCAACCAGTAACACTCAGAAAGACTTCCCTCTTGAGATCTCTTAGCCAGAGCGTCAACTACCTGCTAATAGACACCCCCTCTGTTAATTGCCAGCAAACAACTTGAAATAACATTTGCACACTAAATTCACTTTTGTTTATTGTGCGCCTACGCACTTGCTAGTCTATTAGTGAGAGACGGATTCCTGGCGTCAGAAACTTGTTCAAGGAGAAAAGAACATGGATCCCTTTATCGGAGAAATTCGCTTGTTCCCCTGGGGTTGGGCACCCCAGGGTTGGCTGCCTTGCGAGGGCCAGGTTCTACCCATCAATAGCAATGTCGCGCTGGCTTCCCTGCTGGGCAAAACCTATGGCGGTGACGGCACCACGACATTCGGCATACCGGATCTGCGTGGCCGGGTCGCCCTGGGACAAAACTACAAAGTCTCCACCGTCGATCCGATCATGGATGTGCACGCGCTGGGCACCAAAGGCGGTAGCGAAACCGTGACGATGCCGCAAAGCTCGGTGGCCCAGCATAACCATGCCACGCATGTCTCCAACGACCCGGGCAATGATGGTCCGTACGGCAACATTCCCGCTGTCAGCTCGAACTCCAAGGGGGTCGCGGCAAAACCGACCTACACCGCGGCAACCGGCACCCTGACCAGCCTCAACAATGCCACCATCACCACAACCCAGGGCGCGGCCATGCCCAACATCCAGCCCTCCATCGTCGGCTACTTCTGCATCGCAACGACGGGTGTCTACCCGCCGCGCCAGTAACGGCCGTCCACAGACCCTCAAGTAAGGAAACTGACATGTCTGAAGCCTTTGTCGGAGAGATCCGCATGTTTGCCGGTAACTACGCGCCGGAAAATTGGGCGTTTTGTGACGGTTCGTTGCTGCCGATCAGCAGCTTTGAGGCCCTGTATTCATTGCTCGGCACTCTGTACGGCGGCAACGGCAGCACCAACTTCGGCCTGCCGGACTACCGGGGTCGCCTGCCGGTTGGCCAGGGCACCGGGATGGGCCTGACCCCCAGGGCGCTGAGCCAGAAATTCGGCGTGGAAACGGTGACCATGAGGCCGGAAAACACCGCGCCCCACACCCATGGCTTCATGGTGAGCGGCCAGGATGCCACGTCGCCGGCCCCCTCCCCTGCCGCGACGCCCAACAGCATGACCTTTGGCAAATTCGCGGGCGCGGGGATCATCACCGGGCTGTACAGCGCAGGCACCGGAACATCCGCCGCCGTCCCGATGAACCCGCAGTTTCTCGACCCGGCACTGGGCACGCCCACTGGCGCCGTGGCCCCCCATAGCAACCTGATGGGCTCATTGGCGATCAACTACATCATTTGCCTGCTCGGCCTCTATCCGACCCGAAACCAGTGACCCTCTCTACTCAATCTGGAATGACCGATCATGGATGCGTTTACCGGTGAAATCAGACTGTTCCCCTACAACTTCGTCCCGCAAAACTGGGCGTATTGCGATGGATCGACCATCACGGTCCAGCAGAATCCTGCGCTCTATTCGGTGATTGGCACCCTGTATGGCGGTACCCCCGGCCAGAACTTCAAGCTGCCCAATCTCAACGGGCGCGTGGCCATGGGTGCCGGGCTGGCGCCCGGGCTGACCGACAGGCCCGTTGGCACGGCCCTCGGAGCCGACCGGATAACCATGGGGCCCAGCAATTTTGCCCCCCATACCCATTCGGTGATGGTCAAGGACGGCAGCGAATCGGGTGCCGCTCTGGATATCCCCAACAACACCGCCTTCCTGGCGCAGCCGCGCAACATACGCCTGTACAACAACACCGCACCAACGACGACAACCCAGACGCTGGCGGCCACCACGGTGGGCATCGCCGGTACTGGCGCAACGTCGACGGCCTTGCGTAACACCATGCAACCCTTCCAGACGCTGGCCTACTGCATCTGCCTGGATGGCGAGTACCCGATCAGAGCCTCATGACCCACATCAGCCCTCCCCATCTGCCGGCGGGCAACGTGGCCGTACTGCGCAAGCAGAACGGCCACGACCTGGGATTTCTCCAGGCGCTGTACGCCTCACGCCGCTGGGCCGAAGTCAGCGCAGTGCCGGGCTGGAACGACGTCCAGCGCCGGGCTTTCCTGCACGCCCAGGCCGAACTGCAGCGCCAGCATTATGAAAAGCACTTTCCCGCCGCGGATTTTCTGATCGTCGAGCAGGCCGGTAGCCCGATCGGGCGCCTGTGCGTGCATTACACGGCCGACGATGTGCGCATAGTCGATATTGCTCTGCTGCCGGACTGGCATGGCCGGGGCATCGGCACCGAGTTGCTGCGCAGGGTACTGGCCAAGGCCGACGCCCAGGGCCAGACCTGCAGCCTGAGCGTCGAACAGGGTAGCCGTGCCCGCCGGCTGTATGAGCGGCTGGGCTTTCGCGCCGGCGCCGACACCGGCCTGTACACCCAGATGCAGCGTCCCGCGCGGCTAGACGCCCGGGAGGCCGTCGACAGTCCCTGACCATCGTTTATGACCAGCCCCCAGGGGCCGGCTGTAGCCGTGCTGTAACCGCTGGACCTTTATCAACACTTACGCTGGATACGACCCTCAAACCGGTCGCAAGGCAGGAAGCCCTCATGAGAACACCACTGACCACGCTAGGTACCTGGCTGACACGCCCGCTGACTTCACTGTTCCTGCTCCTGGTCATGTTGACCCTGAGCAGCCAGGCAATGGCCGCCGCTCCCGTGATCACCAACCCGGCTACAGGCAGTACCTTGCCTAGCGTGGCAGTGGGCCAGTCCATGAGCATCGTCATCAACTCCGTCGGTGGCGCGCAACCACTGGACAAATGGGTAGAGTGCGACGCCAATGACCCGGACTACGACGGCGTGACTCCCTGCCTGCCGCCGGGCCTGATCCTCGATCCGTCACCGGGCAGCTCGAACACCATACTCCACGGCACGCCCACCACCGCCGGCACCTACACATTCAGCATCACCCTCAATGACGGCCTGAATCAGGGCGGCGTCGCCACCTATACCCTGGTGGTCACCAGCTCCGCGACCCCGACCCTGACCGCCGTCACCCCGAACAACGGCAGCACCGCAGGCGCCACCTCCGTCACCCTCACCGGCACCAACCTGACCGGTGCCACGGCGGTGAGCTTTGGCGGGACATCCGCCACCGGTTACATCGTCAACAATGCCACCACCATCACCGCCACCACCCCGGCCCACGCCGCAGGTGCGGTTAACGTGGTAGTCACCACCCCAGGGGGCACCGCAACCCTGACCAACGGCTATACCTACAACGTTCCGCCCCCCACCGTCGGCCCAGTCAGCGCCACAGTGGCCGCCAACAGCAGCGCCAACCCGATCACCCTGAGCCTGAGCGGCGGCGCGGCCAGCAGCGTGGCCGTGGCCACTGCCGCCAGTCATGGCACCGCCACCGCCAGCGGCACCAGCATTACCTACACCCCAACCGCCGGTTACTCCGGCAGCGACAGCTTCACCTACACCGCCACCAACGCCAGCGGCACCTCCAGCCCGGCCACGGTGACCATCACCGTCAGTGCACCCACCCTGGCGATAACGCCGACGACACTGCCCGACGGCATTCAGGGCACGGCCTACAACCAGACCGTGACCGCCACCGGCGGCACCACGCCCTACACCTATGCAATCAGCGCCGGTAGCCTGCCGGCCGGCCTGAGCCTGAACACCAGCAGTGGCGTGATCAGCGGTACGCCGACTGTCAGTGGCACCTTCAACCTGACCGTCACCGCCACCGACGCCAACAGCGCCACCGGCTCCCGCGCCTACACCTTGCAGATCAACGGCCTGCCACCGGTGGCCAATGCCGTCAGCGCCACCGTGGCCGCCAACAGCAGCGCCAACCCGATCACCCTGAACATCACGGGCGGCGCCGCCAGCAGCGTGGCCATCGCCACAGCCGCCAGCCATGGCACCGCCACCGCCAGCGGCACCAGCATCACCTACACCCCAACTGCCGGTTATTCCGGCAGTGACAGCTTCACCTACACCGCCACCAACGCCAGCGGCACCTCCAGCCCGGCCACCGTGACCATTACCGTCAGTGCGCCGAGCATTACCCTGAGTCCCGGCTCCCTGAGCAACGGCAGCGTCGGCACGGCCTACAGCCAGACCGTCACTGCCACTGGCGGCACCGCGCCCTACACCTACGCCATCACCTCCGGCAGCCTGCCGGCCGGCCTGATCCTCAACACCACCACCGGCGCCATCAGCGGCACCCCCATGGCCGACGGCACCCTCAACCTGACCATCACCGCCACCGACGCCAACAGCGCCACCGGCTCCCAGGCCTTCTCGATCACCATCGGCGTGCAGGCGCCGGTGGCCAATGCCGTCAGCGCCACCGTGGCCGCCAACAGCAGCGCCAACCCGATCACCCTGAACATCACCGGCGGCGCCGCCAGCAGCGTGGCCATCGCCACAGCCGCCAGCCATGGCACCGCTACCGCCAGCGGCACCAGCATCACCTACACCCCAACCGCCGGTTATTCCGGCAGCGACAGCTTCACCTACACCGCCACCAACGCCAGCGGCACCTCCAGCCCGGCCACCGTGACCATCACTGTCAGTGCGCCGAGCATTACCCTGAGCCCCGGCTCCCTGAGCAACGGCAGCGTCGGCACGGCCTACAGCCAGACCGTCACTGCCACTGGCGGCACCGCGCCCTACACCTACGCCATCACCTCCGGCAGCCTGCCGGCCGGCCTGATCCTGAACACCGCCACCGGCGCCATCAGTGGCACCCCCATGGCCAGCGGCACCCTCAACCTGACCATCACCGCCACCGACGCCAACAGCGCTACCGGCTCCCAGGCCTTCTCGATCACCATTGGCGTCCAGGCGCCGGTGGCCAATGCCGTCAGCGCCACCGTGGCCGCCAACAGCAGCGCCAACCCGATCACCCTGAACATCACCGGTGGCGCCGCCAGCAGCGTGGCCATCGCCACTGCCGCCAGCCATGGCACCGCCACCGCCAGCGGCACCAGCATCACCTACACCCCAATCGCCGGTTATTCCGGCAGCGACAGCTTCACCTACACCGCCACCAACGCCGGCGGCACCTCCAGCCCGGCCACGGTGACCCTCACGGTCAGCGCGCCCAGCCTGGTACTGACTCCGGCGTCCTTGGGGGCCGGCACCGCAGGCAGCGCCTACAGCGCCACCCTCAGCGCCACCGGCGGCACCGCGCCCTACACCTACGCCATCACCTCCGGCAGCCTGCCGGCCGGCCTGAGCCTGAACACCGCCAGCGGCCTGATCAGCGGTACGCCGACCACCAGCGGCAGCAGCAACCTGAGCATCACCGTCACCGATGCCAACGGCGCTACCGGCTCACAGACCTACACCCTGACCATCGCTGCCGTGGCGATTACCGTACCGGCTTCCAGTCAGATCCTCGCGGCGGGCCAGTCGGCCACCGTCGACCTGACCCAGGGCGCCACCGGTGGCCCGTTCACCCAGGCCGTCCTCGGCTCGGTCACCCCGGCATCGGCCGGGCGGGCGATGATGATCGGCCGCTTCTCGATGCGCTTCGTGCCTTCGGCGGCCTTCGCCGGCACCGCTGTGGTCAGCTTCAGCCTGCAGAACGGCAGCGGCGCCAGCGCCGCGAGCACCGTCAGCTTCATGATCCAGGAGCGTCCGGACCCGACCAAGGACGCCGAGGTCATCGGCCTGCTCAACGCCCAGACCCGCGCCGCCGAGCGTTTTGCCAGCACCCAGATGGACAACTTCAACCGGCGCCTGGAGCAACTGCACCAGATCAGTTGCGAGCGCAATTCGCTCAACGCCAGCTTGCGCAAGGAAGGCCGCGACGTGCCGCTGGGCGAAATCGCCAAAGCCGTCCAGGACCAGCTGGGAGGCACCGCCAACCAGACCGAGCAGGAAAAACGCGAAGCCGCGGCCGCTCTGCAGGACAACTGCAAACAGGACGCCCTGGCGTTCTGGAGCGACGGCTTCGTCAACGTCGGCTCGACCCACACCCGGGGCGCGCGGGACAACAGCTTCACCACCCTGGGCCTGAGCGTCGGTGTCGACTATCGCCTGTCGCCCAGCGCCATTGCCGGGGTCGGTATCGGCTACGGCAACGACCGCAGCGACATCGGCAAGAACCACACCCGCAGCGATGGGGACGCCATCGGCATCGCCACCTACCTGAGCCTGAACCTGGCCCCGCAGGTATTTGTCGACGGCCTTTTGGGCTACAACCGCATCAGCTTCGACTCGCGCCGCTACATCACCGGCAGCAACGACGACTACGCCCGCGGCTCGCGGGATGCCGATCAGTTGTTCGCCTCCCTGACCGCCAGCTATGAGTATCGCCAGGGGCCGCTGTCGCTGACGCCCTACAGTCGCCTGAACGCCAGCACCACGCGCCTGGATGCCTACCGTGAAAGTGGCGGCGGCATTTACGGCCTGTCCTACGACGAACAGCGCCAGCAGAACTTCACCTCCTACCTCGGTGTACGTTCGGGCTACGACCTGATGACCCGGATCGGTGTGGTCACGCCCAAGGTCGGCCTGGCCTGGGGCCACAACTTCAGCAGCAGCAGCGACTACAAGATGCGCTACACCGACCAGGGTGACGAAGGCACGCTGTACCGGCTCAAGCCCGACGCCCTGGACAGCGATTTCGCCAGCCTGGACATGGGCGTCGACTTCAACCTCGGGCGTGCCTGGCAACTGGGCGTCTCGTACAAGACCGCCCTGGGCTCGGACGAACGCAACGACACCTTCCGCCTGGGTTTGAATGGCAAGTTTTGAACGGTAAGTTCTGAACCGCCGGTTGTGCACCCTGGCCACAGATTAGTGGCCCGGGACCGGGCCCTACAGCAGGAAATGGCTCCCCCCGAACCGAGCCGAAAAAACACACCCCGCCAGAGTCGGACTCTGGCGGGGTGTGGTGTTTCAGCGGCGCCGACAAGCAGTCGATCCAGCGCCGGCCCTCAGGCCGTCGGCAACTGCCCGCTCTCGATCTCCCGGGCCGTGCGTTCCACCGCGCGCCGGGTCTTGTCGATCAGTTCGTCGATATCGCCGCGGGTCGCCACCAGCGCCGGGGCCATGATCATCCGCCCCAGGGTCGAGCGGATGATCACCCCCTCTTCGAAGCCCAGGGTGCGGCAGCGCCAGGCGATGTCGTTCTCGTTGGCAAAGCGCTTGCGGCTGGCCTTGTCCTCGGCGAACTGCAAGGCCGCCACCAGCCCGCAGCCCTGGATCTCGCCGATCAGCGGGTGGTTGCCGAACACTTCCCGCAGGCACTGCTGCAGGTAGGGGCCGGTGTCCTGCTTGACCCGGGTCACCACGCCTTCATCGCGCAGGGCCTTGAGGTTGGCGATGGCCACGGCGGCGGCCACCGGGTGCCCGGAATAGGTCAGGCCGTGGGCGAACACCCCGCCCTGCTCCACCAGCACCTGGGCGATGCGCTTGCTCAGCACCAAACCGCCCATGGGGATGTAGCCGGAGGTCAGGCCCTTGGCGATGGACAGGGTGTCGGGCTCGAAGCCGAAGTGCTGATGGGCGAACCACTCGCCGGTGCGGCCGAAACCGCCGATCACTTCGTCGGCGCACAGCAGCACGTCGTACTGGCGGCAGATGCGCTGGATTTCCGGCCAGTAGCTGTCTGGCGGGAAGATCATGCCGCCGGCGCCCTGGAACGGTTCGGCGATGAAACCGGCGACGTTCTCGGCCCCAAGTTCGAGGATCTTCTCTTCCAGCTGGCGGGCGCAGCGCAGGCCGAACTCGGCGGGCGTCAGGTTGCCTTCGTGGGCGAACCAGTAAGGCTCGTCGATGTGCGCCACATCCGGAATCAGCCCGCCCATGTCGTGCATGAACTTCATCCCGCCCAGGGCGGTGGCGG
This sequence comes from Pseudomonas sp. Os17, assembly GCF_001547895.1. Classification (NCBI taxonomy): domain Bacteria; kingdom Pseudomonadati; phylum Pseudomonadota; class Gammaproteobacteria; order Pseudomonadales; family Pseudomonadaceae; genus Pseudomonas; species Pseudomonas sp. Os17. The sequence continues at coordinate 4,093,131 of NZ_AP014627.1, forward strand.
CCAGGGTCGAGCCGTGGTAGCCGTTCCAGCGGCCGATCATCACCTTCTTCTGCGGCTGGCCGAGGATCTGCCAGTAGCGGCGCACGCTGCGAATCAGCACCTCGTTGGCCTCGGAGCCGGAGTTGGTGTAGATGGCGTGGCTGTAGTGCCCGGGCAACAGGCTGAACAGCAGCTCGGAGAGCTCCACCACCGCCGGGTGGGTGGTGTGGAAGAACATGTTGTAGTACGGCAACTGCTCGAGCTGGGCGCTGGCGGCGGCCGCCAGGTCCTGGCGACCGTAGCCCAGGTTGGTGCACCACAGCCCGGACATGCCGTCCAGGTAGCGCTGGCCGTCGTTGTCCCACAGGTGCAGGCCCTGGCCGCGGACGATCACCCGCGGGCCTTCGGCGTTCAGCGCCTTCTGGTCGAGGAAGGCATGGATATGGTGGGCGGCATCCAGGGCCTGGTAGTCCTGGGTACTGCGTTGGGCGGTCGGGTTTTCAGCACTCATGGTCATTCTCCTGCACGACAAGTGGATTCAAGGGAAGGCGTGGCGACGGGACTCGGCCCCGTGGGCAGCAGCGGTTCGGGAACAAACAGTGGCTTGCGCATCACCCACTTGATCCAGACCACGGCGATCAGCGAGATCACCCCCAGCACGACGCCGGCGCTGCCAAAGATCCGCGCGGTCATCTCCGGGGACGGGGACACGTGATAGATCGCAAACAGCATGCCGACGATGCCCAGCACCTGGGGCCAGGGGTAGAACGGCGAACGGAACGGCCGGGGCGCGTCGGGGTAGCGCCGACGCAGGGCGATCACGTCGATGTGCACGATGATGTAGGCCAAGAGCCAGGCCAGGGCCGCGGCCAACAGCAGCAGGCTGATGGAGTCCGGGTCCTGGCCCAGGATCAGGATCGGCAGCCCCGTGAGCGCGGCGACGAACAGCACCGCCACCCAGGGTGTGCGGCTGCGCGGGCTGAGGCGTTTGAACTGGGGGAAGGCCTGGCCGTTCTGGGCCATGCCGTAGAGCATCCGCGGCAGCGCCGCCAGGGACGAGTTGACCGTGCTGCAGGTGGCGGTGATCACCGCGCCCACCAGGAACAGCTTGCCGGCCTCGCCGAACACCGTGGTGGCGAACAGGAAATGCGGCAGCGGATGGCTCGCCAGTTGCTCCCGGGGAATGCACAGCAAGGCGCCGAGGCAATACAGGGTGATCACCAGGAAGATGATGCTCAGGCCGATGATCATCGAGCGCGGGACATTGCGTTCCGGGCGGCGGGTTTCCTCCACCAGCGGGCAGACGAACTCGGCCCCGACAAACCCCCAGATGGCCATCGCCGCCAAGGCCAGCGCGCCGACCTCCATGGGGTTCCAGCCCTGGTCCAGCGGCCGTTGCAAGTCGGCCTGGGGGCTGCCGATGGCGCCCAGGCCCAGGGTCAGGAGAATCACCACCATCACCACCGCGAGCACCGTCTGCAGCCGGGCGAAGACATCGATGCCCAGCAGGTTGAGCGCGGTGAAGGTGCCGAGCACGCCATAGGCCACCAGCATCGGCGGCAGCACCCCGGGGTAGACCTTGCCGATGATCAGGTCCAGGAGCAGCAGCTCGGCGGACAGGGCGAACATCGCCACCACCATGTAGCCGGAGAAGGTCGCGAGGATCGCCGGAAAGTGCCCGATGGCCACTTCGGTGTAGCTGCTCAGGCTACCGGCCCGGGGCACCATCAGCGCCAGTTCGGAGAACGACAAGGCATAGGTCAGCGCCAGCAGGTAGGCCAGCAGCAGCGGGATGAAGAAGCCCAGCCCGGCCATCCCCGCGCCTTGCAGCATCAACACCATGACCCCCTGGGACACCACCAGGCCAACGGCCACCGACACCAGCGAACCCAGGCCCAGGACCCGGCGCAAGCCGCCGTTGCTGGTGGGGCTCAAGGCCGCCGGGGAGAGATTTGCAGTCATCGCACGCACTCCTTTCTTATTGTTGTGGGCCTGCCGCGGCAGCGGCAGGTGCAGCGGCGCCCGGGTGGCGCCGCCAGGGCTCCGTAGCGCTAGCGCAGTTGGAACCAGGTGGTCTTCAGTTGGCTGTACTTGTCGAAGGCATGCAGCGACAGGTCGCGACCGAATCCCGATTGCCGGCCGCCGCCAAAGGGCACGGTGACGTCCAGGGCATCCACGGTGTTCACCGACACCGTGCCGGCCCGCAACTGCCGGGCCACCCGGTGGGCGCGGTTGAGGTCGTCCGTCCACAGCGAGGCGGCCAGGCCGTAGACGCTGTCATTGGCCAGGGCAATGGCCTGCTCCTCGTCATCGAAGGGGATTACCGCCAGCACCGGGCCGAACACCTCCTCCCGAGCGATGCTCATCTGCGGCTTCACCCCGGTGAGGAGGGTCGGCTCGATGTAGTTGTCGCTGCCGTCGATGTGCAGCTGGCGGCCGCCACAGGCCAACTGCGCGCCCTGCTCCCGGGCGCCCTCGATATAGGCCATGACCCGGGCGGTCTGGCGCGCGTCGACCATGGCCCCGGCGCGGCTGGCCGGGTCCAGCGGGTTGCCCGGGCGCCAGTCCCGGGCCTTGGCCTTGAGGCGCTCGACGAACTCGTCATGAATGCTGCGCTGCACCAGCAGCCGCGAGTTGGCCGAGCACACCTCGCCCTGGTTGAAGAAGATGCCGAAGGCGCTCTTCTCGGCGGCCAGCTCCAGGTCCTGGCAGTCGGCGAACACCAGGTTCGGGCTCTTGCCGCCGCATTCGAGCCAGACCTGCTTGAGGTTCGATTGCGCCGAATACTGCATGAAGCACTTGCCCACCTCGGTGGAGCCGGTGAACACCAGGCAATCCACATCCGGGTGCAGGCCCAGGGCGCGACCGGCATCGCTGCCCAGGCCCGGCACCACGTTGAACACCCCTTCCGGCACGCCGGCCTCCAGGGCCAGCTCGGCCAGGCGCAGGGCCGAGAACGGCGACTGTTCGGCAGGCTTGAGCACCACCGAGTTGCCCACCGCCAGGGCCGGGGCCAGCTTCCAGGCGGCCATGTCCAGGGGGAAGTTCCAGGGCACCACCGCGCCGATCACCCCCAGGGCTTCGCGACGGATGCTGGCATGGCTGTTGTGGCCACCGGGGGCCAGTTGATCGTAGAGCTTGTCGACGCTCTCGGCGTACCAGGCGAAGACGTGGGCCGCACCGGGCACGTCGATGTTCCAGGCGTCCATCACCGGCTTGCCCATGTTCAGGGAGTCCAGCAGCGCCAGCTCCTCGCGGTGGGCGAGCATCAGCTCGGCCAGGCGCAGCAGGACCTTCTTGCGCTCCAGCGGGGCCATGCGCGCCCAGGGCCCCTGGTCGAAGGCCCGACGCGCGGCGGCCACCGCCAGGTCCACATCGGCCGCGCCGCAGGCACTGACCCGGGCCAGTACCCCAAGGGTGGCCGGGTTGACCGCATCGAAGGTGGCGCCGGACTGGGCGGCCATCCGTTGGCCGCCAATCAGCGCCTGATCAATGAATGTCTGTTGGGCAGCCCGCTGCTGCCAGTCACCGAGTTCGAACACGCTGCACTCCCTCGTCGGCCGTTGCGACGGCCTGTTGGTTATTGGGTCCTGAGGGATGGTGCGTCAGCGCGAGCCAGAGGAAAAATACTAAAAATATGCTCCAGCACCATGAAAAAGCTCTGTAGCCAGACGGCTTGGCGCCCCCACGCAAAACGCCGCCACCCAAAGCCCCAGGTAACGGCGAAAGCCCACAACCCTGTGGCGAGGGAGCTTGCTCCCGCTGGAAGGCGCAGCCTTCCCAAGGCCTGAATCCGCGGCCTGTCAGGTGGAGTTGCGGATTCAGGCTTTGCGGCCGCTGCGCGCCCGAGCGGGAGCAAGCTCCCTCGCCACAAGAAGCCTTGTCTCCCCTATTCCTACACCGCCCCCGCACCGCAGCGCGTCGTTGGCCGACGTGCAGGAACCGCATCAGGTTCGGGCGGGGTGCTCCAGCCAGTCGCCCAGGCGCTGCAACAGGGCGTCGCAGGCGTGCAACTGTGCAAGGCTGATGAACTCATCCGGCTTGTGGCCCTGGTCCATGCTGCCAGGACCGCAGACCACCGTGGGGACGCCCGCCTCATGGAACAGCCCGCCCTCGGTGCCGAAGGCCACGGTGGTGAACTCCCGCGAGCCGCTGAGCAGCGCCAGCAGTTCGGCGGCCTGGCTGTCGGCGGCGGTGGCCAGCCCCGGGTAGGCGCTCAAGGGGTGCAGGTCGATCCCGGTGTCGGCCCGTACCGCCTGCATCTGCGGCACCAGCTCGGTGTCGGCATAGTCTTGCAACTGGGCCACCACGGCCTGGGCGTCATGGCCCGGCAGGGTGCGCACCTCGAAATCGAACTGACACTCGGCCGGCACGATGTTCAGCGCGCGGCCGCCCTGGATGGTGCCGGTCTGCACCGTGGAATACGGCGGATCGAAACGCGGGTCGTGGTGCTCGGGTTGCGCCAGCCGGCTGCCGATGTCTCCCAGCTTGCCGATCAGCCGCGCCGCGTACTCGATGGCATTGACCCCGTTAGGCGCATAGGCCGAATGGCAGGCCGCGCCCCGCACCTGACAGCGCATCGCCAGCTTGCCCTTGTGCCCGAGCACCGGGCGCAGCTCGGTAGGCTCGCCGATCAGGCACAGCAGCGGCGGATGTGGCCGCTGTCGCAAACGTTCGAGCATCGGTCGCACGCCCAGGCAGCCCACCTCCTCGTCGTAAGAAAACGCCAGGTGCAACGGCAGCCGCAGACGGCGCCGGGTAAAGCCCGGCACCGCCGCCAGCACCGAGGCGATAAAGCCTTTCATGTCGGCGGTGCCACGGCCGTACAGCCGCCCTTGGCGCTCACTCAAGACAAACGGCTCGACGCTCCAGGCCTGACCGTCCACCGGCACCACGTCGGTGTGCCCGGACAGCACCACCCCGCCGCGATCGCTGGGGCCGATGCTGGCAAACAGGTTGGCCTTGGTCCGGTGCGGGTTGTAGATCAGCTCGCTGTCCACCCCGTGGCGCGCCAGGTAGTCGCGAATAAAGCCGATCAATTCCAGGTTGGAATCGCGGCTGACCGTGGCAAAGCCCACCAGCCGCGCCAACAGCTCGCAGCTCGACTGCTCATTCATTGCCCGGCACTCCGTAGCTGGGGGCCGCCGTGGGGTCCAGGGCCCGGGTCAGGTAGTCCTGCATCTGCGGCCGGTAGGCCTGCCACAGGCCGTCGAGCTGGCCGATGGGGTCGGCATCGGCCCAGTCCACCCGCAGGTCGACGATGGGCCAGGTCAGGTCGTCCACCACGCTCAGCGCCGCTGAATGCACCGGGCCCGCCTCGCCACCGGCGGCCATGGCCGCGTGCATCGCCGCCAGCAGGCGCTCGGCCAGAATCCCCGGCGTCTGTTCGAACGCCTGGACCATGGCCTGGATGACCCCGGCGTCCGCCAGCAGGTTGCCGGCGGCCACGCACTGCTCGCCGGCCAGCGCGTGGTGGATGCCCAACGCCTGCTGGCCACTGAACAGCGCCGTGCGGCCCTGGTTGTCGATCACCGTCACCTGGCGGTACTGGCTCCAGCCGTTGCGACCCAGGGCCTGCTCCAGGGCGGTGCCGGGGTCGAGCTTGCGCTGTTCCAGCAGGTCGAGAATCTGCGGCCCCAGGGCCGGCAGGGTGACGTTCTGGGTGGCCACCGCGCCCACTCCGGCCCGCACCCAGGGGCAACGGGCGCCGACCGCGATGCTCGACGAACTGATGGCGATGCCCAGCTGGCCGGTTTCGGCGCAACGGCCCACGATGGAAAAAGTCATGCAAACTCCTTGGCCCGCCGGGCCTGCGTCGACGCCGGGTGCGGCGTCCGTGAAAACAGCGCGGGGCTCACTCGGGAATGACCGCGATCACGTCGATCTCCATCAGCCACTGCGGCTGGCCGAGGGCCGAGACCACCAGCCCGGTGGAGATCGGGAACACCCCTTTGAGCCACTTGCCCACTTCCTGGTACACCGGCTCGCGGTAGCGCGGGTCGGTGAGGTAGGTGGTGGTCTTGACGATATGGGACAGGTCGCTGCCCGCCTCTTCCAGCAGCTGCTTGACGTTTTTCATCGCCTGCTCGGCCTGGGCCCGGGGATCGCCCAGGCCCACCAGGCGGCCGTCGAAATCGGTGCCGACCTGACCGCGAACGTACACCGTGTTGCCGGCGCGCACCGCCTGGCACAGGTCGTTGTCCAGGGACTGGTTGGGGTAGGTGTCCTTGGTGTTGAACATGCGGATACGGGTATGAGTCGGCATCAGAGGGCTCCCACGCTGCTGAGGTTGTGATGCGGCGCCGCGGCTGGGGCCGGGCTGCCATAGGCCTGGTATTTGCGCTGGGTGGCGATGTGATCGGCGATGTGCTTGGCGTCGTGCCACACCCCCCAGATGAACGACGAGCCACGGCGCGACAGCCAGGGCAGGCCGAGGAAATACACCCCGGGCTCGCGGGACACGCCGCGCTGGTGCAGGGGCTTGCCCTGTTCGCTGAAGGTGTCGACCTGCAGCCAGGAAAAATCCACGGCGTAGCCGGTGGCCCAGATGATCGAGTTGATGCCGGCCTGTTGCAGGTCCAGTTCGAGGATCGGCTGCCTGACGCAGTCCGGGTCCGGCAGGCGCCGGCGCGCCTCGGGCTCCAGCGGCAGGTCGAGGCTGTTGCGCTCGACATAGGCATCGGCGGCGTCCAGCAGCGCCAGGTAGTTCTCGTCGCCCCGGGCCAGGTTGTCCAGCAGGTCCGCCTGGAAGGTCACGTGCTCGCCGGCAAAGGCCCGGGTCAGTCCGACCAGGGTGATGCCCTGGTGGGCCAGGGCGCGAAAGTCGATGGTCTGGCCGCCGCGAGCGCCGCTGACGGCGATGGTCACGTGTTCGCGCCCGGGCTTGGCGATCTCCGCATCCCACTCCCCCAGCACCCCGAGCCACCAGCAGAAATCCCGGTTGCGATAGGAACGCGGCGGACGGTCATGGGCGCCCACCGACAGATAGACCCGGCGCCCCGCCCGCTGCAGTTCATCGGCGATCTGCACCCCGGACGAGCCTGCGCCCACCACCAGCACCGCGCCCTCGGGCAACTGCTGCGGATTGCGGTACTCGGCGGAGTGGATCTGCGTCAGGCGGCCATTGGCGGGGGCAATCGGCGGGATCACCGGACGCTGGAACGGACCGGTGGCGGCCACCACGCGCCGGGCCTGGATCACCCCATCGGACGTCTCGACGGTGAAACCCGGACGACCGACATTGCGCTGCACCTTGCGCACCTCGACCCCGGTACGGATCGGCGCGTTGAAGGTACGGGCATAGGCTTCGAAGTAGTCCGCCACCTGCTCCTTGGCGGCAAAGGCATCGTCCGGCAGGGCGAAGGGCATCCCGGGAAAGCGGTCATGCCAGGCCGGCCCGTTGGCCACCAGGGAATCCCAGCGTGCGCTGCGCCAGGCTTCGGCGATGCGGCTGCGTTCCAGCACCAGGTGGGGCACGCCGAGCTTGCTCAGGTGCTCGCTCATGGCCACGCCGGCCTGACCCGCGCCGACCACCAGGGTGTCCACTTGCATTTGTTGTTCTACGGTCATGTCTGTGTCCTTCTGCGAGACGATTGGCACCGGCCGGAAGGCCTGGCACACGCGGTTCGGAACCCGGGATAAGTCGGATGCGACAGATGGTGCGACAGACGCCCGCGAAGGAAAATTATTAAAAATGTGCTCCCTGGATAAGAAAAAGCGAGGCAGCACGGGGCCTGCACCCGTCCCTGAGCCGGCTCGGGGCAAGGCCCACAGGCACACTCGGCAGCGGCCCGAGCGATCAGACTGATCACCAGGGCCTTTCAGATGATTACCCGGCGAAAATGCATTTCCGTGCTTTCGATCTGCAGGCACTGAAGGCACAATGCGTACCTTTTTGGCTGGCCCTGCCGGAGACCCTGAAATGATCAAGACGCCGTACTACCTCATCGACAAGCAGAAGCTTTTGAGCAACATGCAGAAGATCGCCTATGTGCGCGAGCAGTCCGGCGCCAAGGCCCTGCTGGCCCTCAAGTGCTTCGCCACCTGGTCGGTGTTCGACCTGATGCAGCAGTACATGGACGGCACCACCTCCTCGTCGCTGTACGAGCTCAAGCTCGGCCGGCAGAAGTTCGCCGGCGAAACCCACGCCTACAGCGTGGCCTGGGCCGACGACGAGATCGAAGAGATGCTCGCCAACTGCGACAAGATCATCTTCAACTCCATCAGCCAGCTGCAGCGCTTTGCCGACGCCAGCGCGGGCAAGGTCCGCGGTCTGCGGGTCAACCCCCAGGTAAGCAGCTCGGACTACCTGCTGGCCGACCCGGCCCGGCCTTTCAGCCGCCTGGGCGAATGGGACCCGGCGAAGATCGAAGGCGTGATCGAGCAGATCTCCGGCTTCATGTTCCATAACAACTGCGAGAACGGCGACTTCGGGCTGTTCGACCAGATGCTGAGCACCATCGAGGAGCGCTTCGGCCACCTGCTGCACAAGGTCGAGTGGGTCAGCCTCGGCGGCGGCATCCACTTCACCGGCGAGGACTACGCCCTGGACGCCTTCTGCGCACGGCTCAAGGCCTTCTCCGAGCAGTACGGCGTGCAGGTCTACCTGGAGCCGGGCGAAGCGGCGATCACCCAGAGCGCATCCCTGGAAGTGACCGTGCTCGACACCCTGTACAACGGCAAGCACCTGGCCGTGGTGGACAGCTCCATCGAAGCCCACATGCTCGACCTGCTGATCTATCGCCTGAACGCCAAGCTGGCCCCCAGCAGCGGCGAACACAGCTACATGATTTGTGGCAAGTCTTGCCTGGCCGGAGACATCTTTGGCGAGTATCAATTCGAACGTCCGCTGACCATCGGCGATCGCCTGTCGTTCGTCGACGCGGCGGGCTACACCATGGTCAAGAAAAACTGGTTCAACGGCCTGAAAATGCCATCCATCGTTGTGAAACAACTCGATGGCAGCATCGACGTGGTTCGCGAGTTTGGTTTCGAAGACTACCTGTCCAGCCTTTCCTGAGCGGACAGACACGAGGAGAAGTAAATAAATTGAAGAAGAATGTTCTTATCATTGGTGCAGGAGGTGTCGCCAAGGTGGTGGCCCACAAGTGCGCGCAGCACAACGACGAACTCGGTCGTATTGCCATCGCGTCGCGCAACATCTCCAAATGCCAGGCCATCATCGACAGCGTCAAGGCCAAGGGCAGCCTCAAACAGCCCGCTGAAATAAAAGCCTATGCGCTCAACGCGCTGGACATCGAAGCGACCAAGGCGCTGATCCGCGAGACCGAGTCGCAGATCGTCATCAACGTCGGTTCCGCCTTCCTCAACATGTCGGTGCTGCGCGCCTGCATCGATACCGGCGTGGCCTACCTGGACACCGCGATCCACGAAGAGCCGGGCAAGATCTGCGAAACGCCGCCCTGGTACGGCAACTACGAGTGGAAGCACCTCGAGGAGTGCCGGGAGAAGAACATCACCGCCATTCTCGGCGTGGGCTTCGATCCGGGCGTGGTCAACGCCTATGCCGCGCTGGCCAAGCAACAGCATTTCGACCGCATTGATTCCATCGACATTCTCGACGTCAATGCCGGATCCCATGGCAAATATTTCGCCACCAATTTCGACCCGGAAATCAATTTCCGCGAATTCACCGGACAGGTGTGGAGCTGGCAGAACAGCCAGTGGACCAGCAACACCATGTTCGAAGTCAAGCGCACCGACGACCTGCCGGTGGTCGGCTCGCAGAACCTGTACCTGACCGGCCACGACGAAGTGCACTCGCTGTCGAAGAACCTCGACGTGCCCAACGTGCGCTTCTGGATGAGCTTCGGCGAGCACTACATCAACGTGTTCACCGTGCTGCGCAACCTCGGCCTGCTCTCCGAGCAGCCGGTCAAGACCGCCGAAGGCCTGGAAGTGGTGCCGCTCAAGGTGGTCAAGGCGGTGCTGCCTGATCCGGCCTCCCTGGCCCCGGGCTACACCGGCAAGACCTGCATCGGCGACCTGGTCAAGGGCACCAAGGACGGCCAGCCGCGCGAAGTCTTCATCTACAACGTGGCTGACCACGAAGAAGCCTACGCCGAGACCGACAGCCAGGGCATTTCCTACACCGCCGGCGTGCCGCCCGTGGCGGCCGCCCTGCTGGTGGCCCGTGGCGAGTGGGACGTGCAGCGCATGGTCAACGTCGAGGAGCTGGCCGCCGAGCCGTTCCTCAAGGCGCTGGACGTGATGGGCCTGCCGACCCGGATCAAGGACGAGCATGGCGATCGTCCTTGGGACGCCGCCCTCTGATCTAGCTCCAGCCACAGCGGGCGCCGGCAACGGCGCCCTCTGTTGCAGCCCTTTCGCCATTGTCGATGGTGCGTCGCTTTTGCCGTTCTGTGCGACAGATCGCACTGGCGGGGCTCCCGCCCTCCTCCTTCGTAGTGTTAGCTTGAGCAGGTTTCTGTCTGATCGCTCAGACATTTCCTAATCACTCCCTGCAAAGGAATGCCCTCCGTAATGGATTTCTCTCTCAAGCACCTGGCTGCGGCCACCCTGATGCTCGCCAGCCTGTCCGCGTTCACCAGCAGCGCCCAAGCCAACATCACCCCGCAGCAAAGCGCGGCCATCCTCAAGACCTTCAGTGACGCCCCGGCCGGCGACTTCCGCCAGTTCCTCGGCGCCCTGGCCAAGAGCGAAACGGGCAAGAGCGCCAACCTGGGTCCGGCCATTGCCGCCTTCCTCGACAAAAAAGCCCTGAGCGCCGAACAGCAGAACGAAATCCATCGCCTGCTGGGTCTCTACGCCCGGATCAAGTACGGCAAGGCCGCCACCGAAACCCTGCGCGAACTGGTGGCCATCCCCACCTTCAACGTCGACGGCGTGCCGCAGTACAAGAACCCCGAGTTCCTCAAGATCGCCGAGAAGATCCAGGGGCTGGCCAAGGCCTTCAACCTGAACTTTCGCAACATCGACAACCGGGTCTACGAGATCTCCCTGGAGGGCGCCGGCCAGGAAGTGGTCGGCATCCACGCCCACGCCGACGTGGTGCCGGTGACCCCGGAAAACTGGGTACTCGAAGACGGCACCCGCCTCGACCCGTTCAAGGTCACCCTGATCGGCGACCGCATGTACGGCCGCGGCACCGAGGATGACAAGAACGGCATCGTCGTCGCGCTCTACGCGATGAAGATCATCAAGGAAGAGCAACTGCCCCTGGCGCGCCACTTCAAGCTGCTGGTGGACACCACCGAGGAAACCAGCGGCGACGCCATTCCCTACTACTTCGAGCACAACCCGACGCCCAACTACAACCTCGCCCTGGACGGCGGCTACCCGGTGGTGATCGCCGAGAAAGGCTACGGCACGGTGATGGCGACCTTTGCCCGGCGCGCCGCCACAGGCCAGGGCGCCGAGATCACCCACCTCACCGGTGGCCTGGCGACCAACCAGATCCCGTCCACCTCGGTGGCCACCCTGAAGAGCGACAACCCGGCGCAACTGGCTGCCAGCCTGCAGCAGGCCGGGGCCGAGTACGCCAAGGCCCATGGCGGCAACTTCCAGGTCGCGGCCAAGGTGGCGGGCGCGGACGTACAACTGACCGTCACCGGCGTCTCGGCCCACTCCTCCGAGCCCGAGTCCGGGGTCAACCCGGTGGCGCGGATGCTGGATTTCATCAACAGCCTGGACGGCAAGGTGGCCTTCAAGCACAACGCCTTCACCGACGCCGCCCGCTACCTCGCCGACAACTGGGGCCTGGACTACCTGGGCAAGCAGCTGGGCATCGGTTTTTCCGACGACTTCATGGGCCCGCTGACCACCTCGCCGACCCTGGTCAGCGTGGATGAGCAGAACCTCAAGCTGGCGGTCAACCTGCGGGTGCCCAAGGGCAAGACCCCGGAGGTGCTGAAGGGCGAAATCAGCGACAAGCTGGCGGCCTGGAGCAAGAAGAGCGGCGTGGCCGTGACCATCGACACCAAGATCGCCGAACCGATGTACCGCAACCCCGAGGGTGAATGGGTCAAGGCGCTGCTGGCGGTGGCCAGCGAGAACCTGGGCATGGCGCACACGTTCGGCACCTCCGCCGGCGCCACCTCGGTGCATGAACTGCCCAATGGCGTGCAGTTCGGCCTGGCGCGGCCCGAAGTCAAGTACACCGGCCACACCGACAACGAGTTCAAGACCCGGGAGCAGTTCCTGCTGGACCTGCAGATCGTCACCGAAATGATGGGCCGCATCGGCCAGTTGCCCAAGCTCTGAGTGCCCCGGCGCGTCCGTCCGCGAGGACGGGCGCGCCACCTCCCTCCCCCCGTCCCCGCACGCCGCCAGGCTCGGCCCAGGCTTCAGTCTGCCGACGACTTCCAGGACGGATCGCTGACATCGCGCAGCACCCCGATGTAGCCCCGGTAGAGATTGCCTGCCGGCAGCAGCTGCCGTGCGGCCAATTGCCGATGCAGACGCTGCAGGTGGTAGAACGGCACGCGCACATAGAGGTGATGCTCGATGTGGTAGTGGATGGCGTGGGGGCCGAAGAGGAAGGTCTGCCAGTTTGGCCGCACGATGCTGCGGGCGTTCTGGCTCTGGTCGGCATGGGCCGGCAGGCCGGCGTGCTCCATGATCGCCCGCACCCGGCCCATCAGCGGCAACAGGGTCATCGCCGGCAGCAGCCACAAGCCGAGATAGAGCCAGGGGTGCCCGCTCCAGGCCAGCAGGCCGAACAGCAGGCCGTTGCCCAGCAGCATGGAAAGGAACTCCGAAAACCGCAGCCTCGCCGACTTGTCGACCCTGGGCATGACCGCGCGGTAGTCGCCCCGGGCAAATCGGCAGGCACTGATGACGTACCCCACCCCCAGCAGATCCGCCAGCAAGCGCCTGGCCAGCTTGCCCCGCGGCAGCGGGTAATCCCCCATGCCGAATACCGCCATCACCGGATCGTCATGCTGCATCGGCTGGCGGTGATGCTTCAGGTGACCGGCACGGTAGGTCGCCAAGGACAGAAACAGCGGACCTGCCGCCAACCACTGCCCCACGGCATCATTGCGCGCCTGCCCGCGCAGCAGCAGGCCGTGGGCACTCTCGTGCATGAGCACCGCCAGGGCCAGTTGGCTGCGGGCGATGAGCAGCGCCGCCAGGAGGTAGGTCAGCGGGTGCGGCCAGAGCGCGGCGGCGCTGAATGCGGCAGCGATCAGGCCCCAGTCCGCCAGCAGGGCCAGCACGGCGATCCGCGGCTTGAGCACCAACAGCTCGGCCTCGGGGACAAAGGCACGCAGCAGGCGGTTGTCGCCGGCACGGGGTTCAGGCTGGGACACGGCGGTGTTTTCCTTGTCGTTGGGTGGCCAGGGCACAGACCAGGGCCAGGAGCATGCCCCCCGCCACATCGATCAGCGTGTGCTGCTTGAGGGTCAGGGTCGAGAGGCAGATCAGCAGTCCGCTGGTGGCGCTCAGCCATGGGTAGGGGCGGTCCCAGAGCGCCCGGCAGGCCAGGCAGGTCACCGCCACATGCAGACTGGGAAAGCCGTTGCAGGCCCGGTCCAGTTGCCACATGCGGCTCAGCCGCTGTTGCAGGAAGGCATTGTCCAGGGCGCCGATCTCCGGCCGGGGCAGATCTTCCGGAAACAGCCAGAAGCACAGCAGCGCGACGCCGAAGGCCAGACCGGTGGCGTTGCGCAGCGCGCGAAAGCGCTCCGGGCTGGCGTAGGCCGCCGCCAGCAGGACAAAGGGAAAGAACAGCACATACAGGAACCAGGACTCGGCCACGAACGGGATCCACTGATCCCACGGCGTGACCCAGCTGTAGCGGGGCCTGACCAGGCGCTGCAGGCCGATGAACAGCGCCAGCCCCAGCAGCAGGGCGAACGCTGCCGCCAGGGCCTGCCCGGGGCGGGCGGCCAGGATCAGGCGGCGCAAGGGGCTGGCCATTGCAACTGGCAGGCCGACTGGCGGGACGGTTGCGGGGAGGCAAGGCGCTTCAAGGCGGCGTCCTCACAAGCCGAGCAAACGGCTGACCCAGGCATCGGTCCGCGCCCGGGCACGCTGGTTGCCCGCCACCACGTCGGGCGCCGGCGCCGCCGCGCTCAACTGCTGCGCCGCTTGCGCCACCTGCCGGCGAAAATCGGCGGCGTCGCCGCGCCAGGTCACCACCCGGTGCAGCACCTGCAGCTGGGCGGCGCGAGCGGCATTGCTGGTCTGTTCGGGCTGGTCGCTGAGGACCAGGATGATCGGCCGCTGATAGACCCGGGCAATGGCCAGCGCGGCCATGCCGGGGGCCGACACCATCAGCTGGGCCCGGGCCGCGCGACTGGCCCAGTGCGGATCGACCCCGAGCCAGCCATCGTGCCCGGCATACCCCTCGCCCACCCGATGCCCGTGCAGACCGGCATCCCCCAGCCCGGCGCTCAAGGCGTCGGCCAGCCCGAGCTCGCAAAAATGCGGATTGAGGTACACCGCCGCGTCCGCCCCGAGCGCGTCCGGCAAGGCCTCGGCCAGGGCCACCGGCGTCGGCAGGCGATACAGCGCCGGGGCCTGGGCATCATCGACGTCATAGGCAAAATCATGCTCGATACGCGCCCGCGCCGCATCGATCTGGCGGCCGACGATCCAGCCGAACAGGCGCCCGAACTGCCGCGGCCACAAGCCCTCGAAGTTGTTCAGCAGCGCCCGCTTGAGGCTGGCGCCGTAGACATGCACCACCTTGCGCCGCCACCCCGGCAGCATGCCCATGTACAGCAACGCCGGGTGGAAGGAATCGTTGATCACCAGGTCGACACCGCGCCAGCGGCGCCTCAAGTGCAAGATGTCCCGCAGCATGCGTCCGGGACGGAACAGGTAATGGGCGACATTGCGGTTGGTGGCCTGGCGTTGCATGTTCTGTTCGCGGTCGAACTGCACCGCGTAGTGCAGCGAAAGGATCTGCGCCTGGATGCCGAAGCGCTGCAGAAATGCCTGCCCCGGCGCCGAGGTGGTCAGCACCTCGACCTGGGCCCCGGCCGCACGCAGGGCATGCACCAGCAACTGCGCGCGCATCAGGTGGCCGCGGGCGTCGGCGGTGGCCAGGTAGAGAATTCGCCCACTCATCGGCGGCGGCCCACGCCACCCAGTACCCAGCCGGCGCCCAGCATGGCCAGGGCCCCGCTGACGCCGAAGCTGGCATCCACGGCGCGTATCTCCCTGAGCAAGGCCGCCAGTCGGTGCGCTTCCCCGGGCGCCACGATACGCCGCAGGGTGTTCTGGCACAGGCGCACGTGGGCTTGCTCATCGGCCAGCACCCGCGCCAACAGCGGATACAGGCGATGCCCGGGGTCCAGCACGGCGCAGTGGCGGCGCAACACCCGCTCGGCCATCTGCTCGGCGCAGAGCCCGGTGGCATAGGCCGGCACCAGCAGGCCATGCTCGAAAGACCCGGCATAGCGATGGGCCAGCCGCTGCCAGCGCAGGATCTTGCGCCGGCTCAGCCAGTCCGGCTCCAGGCGCTGGGCGCCTTGGTCGCCCAGCGCCCGCAGGGCCTCGGCGAACAGGGTCACATGACGCTGCTCATCGGCCAGATGCTGCTGCACCTGACGTTCGAGCCAGGGCGGCGACTGCGGCAGCAGCTCGTCCAGCAGCGCCCGCTCGGTGGCGTCTTCACCGGCCAGGTACATGCGCAACAACAGGCGCTCGCCCCTTTGGCTCAGGTGCAGGCGCCGCAGCGCGGCGCGCTTGATGCGGTCCACCAGGCGCGCCTGCAGCGCCCCCAGGCCCCGGGCCCGGGGCTGGTTCAGGCAGCTGAAATCGGCCGCGCCCACCCGCCCTTGCTCCGCGCTCATTGCCCGGGCTGCGCCGCGGTGGCGCTCGCCTGCTGGCTGTGGTGCCAGGCCAGGATCAGGCCGATGAAGCTGTCGCGCATAAAGGCCGTACCGCTGGCAGCGGCACCGGGAAAGGCTTGCTCCTGGCCGTTGTAGCGCAGGTAGCCCTGGCCGTTGACCGCGCCCAGTTGCAGATTGTCGTGCTTGTTCAGGCCGCGCCGGCGCACCTCCTGGAGCAACGGGCTGTCCTCAAGGCCGAACACGAACAGCTGGCGCTGCACCACCCACCGCGGAATCTGCCCACTGAGGGCCCGCAGGTCGAGGTTCCAGGTGCCCTGCTCCAGCACCTGCTGCAGGGCCTGGGTGTCCGCCTGCCTGGCGTCGAAGCTGGCGCGCATCAGCGACTTGGACACCCGGCCAATGCCCAGGCCGATGGTGATGTCGTCGGCCGCCGGGTTCTGCGCGTCACTGGGGCGCACCACCACCAAATAGCTGGCCACCCGCGCGGCGATCGACGGCTGGGCCAGTACCTTGCGCGCCTGCTCGGCGCTCAGCAGCAGGCGCTCGCCGGCCCCCTCGCGGACACTGATGCGGTAGGGATCAAGAGCGATGTCGCGAAACGCGCCGCGCACCGGGGCATGCACATAGGTGTCGGTCTTCCACTTGGGACCGGAGCGGCGCAACAGCACCTGCAGGCTCAGGGGCACGCGCTGGCCATCACCGGCGATGCCGCTGCCGTGCAGCAGGATGTCGCCGATCACGGTCTTGTCGTCATGATCGCTGGCGGCCTCGATCACGATGGATCGGGCTTGCCGGTCGACGCTGGCACGGGCGTCGGCCACGTCCAGGGCCACCCGGTTGCACTCGATGTCGCTGGAGACAGGCGTGGCACAGCCACTGTCCGAGGCGAAGTGATACACCCCGCGACCGGCGAACTCGCTGGGCGCGGCCTGGGCCTGGGCCTGGGCCTGGGCTGCCAGGGCCAGCACCGCCAGGCACAGCAGGGAACGGCCGAATGAGGCAAGTGAAGGTTTGTGCATGGAAGTTTCCTCTAGGCACGCCGGTGGCGTGCGACGATGCGGCGCGACGCGGATCAATCCAGGTGGCGGTGGTAGGACAGCGCTTCACTGTGGCGAGCACTGGCGCGGCCGATCTGCAGTCCGCAACCACGGACCACGGCGCCGGCGGTATCGAGCAGGGAAATGGCCGTGACCATGGCCATCGCCCCCAGGCGCCGCAGCCCGCGCAAGGGCGGCAGGTCCTGGTGATTGAGGGCGCGCAGGCTGTAGCCCAGGCGTCCCAGCATCACGCACAGGGGGCCGAGCGGCCCGCTGCGCGCGAGCCATTGCAGCCAGCCCGGCAGGTAGGCGCGGACCAGATAAGGGGTCAGGTCGACGCTGTCGCCGCCCCTGAGCCAGCGCAGCTTGAGCACTTCGCCCTGGCTGTCGGGCAGACGATGCTCGGTGTGGGCGGCGGGGGCATAGAGCACCGCCACCCCGGCCGCTTGCAGGCGCAGGCCCATGACCTGGCAATGGGCCCGGTACACCCCGTCCAGCGGCTCGTAGCGGTAGTGCTCGAAGGTGTCGCAACGAAAAGCCACGTTGTTGGCATAGAAGTTACGCTTGGCCCCCTGGCGCAAGGGGCTGGGGAAGTACATGAAGTCGATGGCGGTCAGGGCGCTGCCGGCGACGCTGGGCGCATAGCTGGTGCGCCCGGCCACCGCCAGCGGCGCATCGGGCCCGGCCAGGGGGGCAAGCAACTGCTCCAGCCAGCCGGCACAGGGAATGCAATCGGCGTCGGCAAACACCACGTACTGGCAGCGCTGCCGGTCGACCGCGTCAAAGCCGACATTCTTGGCGTCGTAGTAGCCGGTGCCGCCATCGATCTCGACAAAATCCACGGGCCGCCCCGCCAGGGCGCACAAGGCCTGGCGCGCCGCCAGGTCGAGGCCATCGTGGGTGATGATCCACTGGGCAAGGGACTGGGGCGCCAGACTCTGCCGGGCCAGCCGGGCGATCAGCCGCTCAAGACTGTGCAGGGCCTCCAGGGCATCCTTGCCGCCGCGCAGGTTGTTGGTTTCCAGCACCAGGGCGCAGCTGGCGGCAATCGCCTCCAGGCGCTCGCGCCCCTGGCTGCCGGGAGGCAACTGCGACATCCCGGTTGTCGTCTCTTGGCTATCCATTTCGTTGTGTCTCTGTAAAAGCGCGGTCGCCCCAGGGGCGGGGGCGCAATCACAGCATTATTCCCGGGAATATTCAAACACCGGCAGCGTGCGGCACCGGCCGACGCTGCCGCTTGACCCGGCCCCTTGCACAGACACCGCAGACACCCGAGGGCGCAACAGCCACCTGCGCCGCCATGGCCAATCGCCCCCTGAGCCTGCCGGGCCTACTTGCCCGAGAGCGACACCGGCGGGGCAAACTCGGCATTGCGCCGCTTGAGCCCATAGTTGCCCATGCGCAGGTAGCGCTCGTTCATGTTCATGAACGGCTTGATCATCGGCGCAATGATCAGCAGAAAGGCAATGGTGCCGATGCCGAAGGGTCCCCCCAGGGCCCAGCCAACAAGAAAGATGCTGATCTCCAGCACCATCTTCGCCAGGGTGAAGGACCAGCCGAGCTTGTTCATCATGCTGATCACCAGCAGATCGATGACCCGGATGCCGATGCCGCTCATGATGATCAGCGCCGAGGCATAGGCGCACAGGGCCAGGCCAATGCTCAGCAGTACATAGGGCCCCAGGATCGCCGCCAGCGCCTGATCAAGCTCGAGCAGTAGCCAAAGGTCGATGAACAGGCCGGTCAGGGTGGTGGTGATGAACGGACTCAGCGGCGGCCACTGGCGGTTCCACAGCGCCCACCACAGCAGCAAACCCACCGAGAACAGTGCCGAACAGGCTCCCAGCCCGACCTGCAGCTGGTTGTTCAAGGCAATCACAAACACATCCAACGGATCGGTCCCCAACTGGCTGACGATGAAGAACAGCGCCCCCAGGGAGAAGATCATTACCCCTATCAAGTACATCGCCAGCCGGTCCGGCGAGCGCCAGGCTCGAACGGAGGCCGCCAGTGCCTGCTTGATGCCCTTGGGCCCGACGTGTTGTTCCTGGGTCATAGCACTTCCCTCTTCTGATGATTGATACGTCCGTGCAGGTCTGCCATGGCGCACTCACTTGGCACTCATGGAGATGAAACTCATGCCGTTGCTGACATGGCGGATGGTGACCCTGGAATTGTCGATGCCGCCGTCGCAGATCTCGTTCTGCACCTCGGGGCTGGCCTGGGCCAGATACAGGCCGCCCATCACCGTGGCTTCGGTGCCCTGGGGCGAGTGCATGACCAGCGGCGGCGTCAGTGACGGCTTCAGGTAGCCCGGCTCGCGCAGCAGCATGCCCACCTGCTGGGGAATTTCCGGAAAGCGCCCGAGCATGCCGCCGCCCAGGCAGATCACCTCGACCCGGAACAGCTCCACCAGATTGGCCGTGGCCAGGGCCAGGGCCTGTACCGCCCGCAAGCGCCAGTGATTGAGCGTGGCCTCATCGGAAAAGCCCATCGACGCGACGAACTTGTCCAGCGAGCGAAACGAGGCATAGGCCTGCAGACAGCCCGCCCGGCCACAGGAGCAGGGAGCGCCGCCGGGCCAGACCAGCAGGTGTCCCAGCTCCCGATTGGGCAACATGCGCCCCTGATAGACCACCCCGCCACCGACCCCGGTGCCCAGGGAAAAATGCACCAGATTGGAGGCGCGCATGACCGTGGCGTCGCCAAAGGTCGCGGCCGTGCCGTCATCGCACCAGATCACCCGCTCGACCCCTTCGATGCGCAGCGCCGGGCCGATGGCCAGGCCTTCCCAGTCCGGCCGGTTGGGCCAGCGGATGATGGTGCCGTCGGCGTTGATGGTCGGGGCGCTGGCAATCACCAGGCAATTGATCGGGCCGTACAGGGCGATCTGCTGATACAGCAGGACCACCGCCTGCTCGATGATGCTCTGCGGCTTGCAACCGGCCGCGATCTCGATGCGCTCACGCTGCACCACCCGGCCGCCGACACTGCAATGGATGGCCATCTTGCTGCCACCCAGATCGACACTTGCGCAATGCATCAGAAACGCCCCCCGCCATCGACCGCGAGCACCGCGCCGTTGACATAGGACGCCTGGGGCGAAACCAGAAAGCCGACCACCGCCGCCACTTCTTCAGGACGCCCCAGGCGCCGCAGACCAATGCGCTGGCAGACCTGCCGCTCGTCCTCGGCGCTGTAGTGGCTCGACGGCGCGGCGATGGCGCCAGGGGCCACCACATTGACGGTGATGCCCAACTCGCCGACCTCGAACGCCAGGGAGCGGGCATAGCCATGCAGGGCCGCCTTGGACGCGGCGTACAGGCTCTGTCCCGGCATGCCGCTTTCGCCGGCCAGCGAGCCCAGGAGCACCACCCGCCCCTCGCGCTGGCCGATCATCGGCCGCACCACCTGGCGCACCAGGCGTATCGTGGCCTGCACATTGAGATCGAACAGCTGCTCGCTGTCTTGCTGATGGCTGAGCAAGGCGGACTTGCGCAGCATCCTGGCGGCGCAACAGATCAGGGCGTAGACCGGTCGCGAACCCTCGGCCAGGGTGGCCAGCAGGCGCGTGGTGTCTTGCGCGGATGTCAGGTCGCAGGCCACCGGAATCAGTGTGCCGGGCAGTTCCCCGGTCCTGGCGACCAGAGCTTGCATACGCTCGATGTTGTGCTGGTAGACCCCGAATACCCATGCGCCTTCGGCGACCAACGCTTCACATATCGCGGCGCCCAGCACACCGGATGCCCCTGTGACCAGGCACACTCGTCCATTCAGTTTCAGCATGATTTTCCCTATCTGCGATCGATTTAGGCGGGCAGCTGAACCGCTACCCTGTAAGACACCCGGTACTGCGTGGTTCCTGCCGTCGCCACGGGAAGCTGGCGAAAGTACTTGTCATCGAAACAGCTCAGGCATGGCGCTCCGTCCTGGTCGTAGGCATCGACCACACAGAGCCGCAACAGGGCGCCCAGCGGCGACCGGTGCAGCGGCCACGGACCACAGCCAAGCCCCGCCTGTTCAGACAACAGGCGGATCATCAGGGGGTCCACGGCGACCCACTCGCCACAGATCTGCAGCTCGGCCCAGTAATGGCCGGTGGCATAGGGTGAACTGAGCAACAGGCCGAACACCTGCCTGGCCGGCAGGCCACGAGCCTGTGCCTGTTCGACCAGCAATTTCGAAAATCCACCGCATTCGGCCAACTGGTGTCGGCGCATGAAGTCGAGGTCCCAGCGAATGCCGTCATGCAGCATGTAGAACTGCATGTCGGCGCAGACCTCTTCGACCAGCTCCCGAAAGGGGCTCGGCAGGAGCAGTCTTCGGCCCGGTATGACTAGGCATTGGCGATGGAAGTCACCGCCCGCGGCGGCCTCCAGGGAGCACAGACGCTCATCGCCGACCAGTACCTGTATCGGCCCCCGGGGCGGGGTTTTCTCGTCGAGGGCGTAGACCAGCTCCACCCGCCGATCGCGCTCGGAATGGCGAAACGCCGCGGCCCAGCTGCGCATGGCCAGCTTGTGCAACGACGGCAGACGCAGGTGCAGCGACAGGTTGTACAGATCGTCGGGGTCGAAGAACCGCTCCTCGCCCTGGTGCCGCGAGGCCAGGCCGATGGCCTCCAGGGCCGAGAGTTCGTCGGCGGCCAAGCCATACAGTCCGGCCTGCGCCGCGGCCACGCTGAAGCGCCGATGCCGGTCATCGACCTTGGCCAGGTTGTGCAGAATGCCCTGGGCCAGGTCCAGCCGCTGCCGGACCGGATTCAGCATGCGAAACCCGGCATTTCGCACTGGTCCGAGGCCTGGCAACCGCTCAATCCGGCGATGGTCGGGGCGATCTGCTGCAACTGCAAAGGCCCCGGCGCGGCGTCGATCCAGGCCCCGTCCAGCAGCACAAAGCCGCACTCGCGGTGCCATCCCGACTGGGCGGTGCGGCGCACATGACTGGCCCAGCGCGGGTCGCCCAACGGCGGGCGCCGGGCATCTGCCGGGGTCACGATCAGGCTCGGCGCCAGGTGGCTGTAGGGGCCCTGGTAGACCGCCTCCCGCGGCCGCACGACGGCCAGCGCCGGCTGGCCGTCGGCAAAGCGCATCGCCTCCAGGCACTGCATCACCGCCTGACGCTCGGCATCGCTGGCTCGCCCTTCATTGCACAGGTCGCGGCACAGCATCACCCCGTGGGAGCCCTGCACCGTCTCCAAGGCCACGCTGCGCTGCAGGTCGACCTGGCCCTGCGGGTCGAGCACCTGCAAACCGGCGGCCTGCAAGTGCTGGTTGATGGAAAAGAAACCCTTCAGTTCGCCGAAGCCCATCTCGGAAAACACCAGCATCGACTCCGGCGCCAGGGTCTGCAGGCGGGCACAGGCGCGATCGATGAAGTCATAGGCCTGCAGTATCTGCGGGCGCCGGGCCGGTTCGGGGTCGAGCATCTCGTACCACATGAAATGCGACAGGCGATCGGCCAGGGTCAGGTTGACGATCATCACGTCCGCCTCAGCCCCCAGGGCCATGGCGCTGTCGAGCTGGTGCTCGGCGATCCGCATGGCCTGGGCGGCGAATTCCTCGAAGGGTTGGCCGGTATAGAACAGCGAAACGTCGTGGGCATAGCGCACCCCCTGAGCGTTCAGGTCGCGCAACAGGCTGCGCGGGTGGCTGGTGTTCATCGAGTTCTGCATCGGGTAGGTGATCAGCGTGCCATTGAGCGGCCGCGGCGGATGGGTCAGCTGCACGTTGACCACGGCGAAACGCAGGTCGGCCATTTCCGGCCACTCCCAGAGCCGGGACGCCATGACATCGGTGGCTTCCAGAATCCGCGGGATCTCTCCCGAACTGTGGGCACTCCAGTAGGAAAAACAGCCGTGCCGACCGGGGTTGACGCCCGAGAATGCGGTTGCCAGGTTGCTCGGCTCATAAGGCACCGGACCACAGTCCAGATGCCGGTACGTCTTGGCTCCCAGGCGTTGCGAAAACCAGGGCAGCCGTCCTTTGGCAACTTCGGACTCCAAGACCTGCGGGTCCATTCCTTCGGCAATGACAATCAGCGTTTTCATAATAGCGGTTCGCCCTTTATCGTCCTTGATTGCGACACACTTAACGAGTATCGAACCAACACTTAAACATGACCACGAAATGAAATTCGCCTTGCAACAAGGCGAACTTCAACACATATACAAAACAGATAAACGGCAGCCACTCACAAACAACTCCCTTGATTAAAAGAGTTGCCACAGAGAGTGTTTTACATATAAGACGCCACTTCCTTGACGTCAGCAGCACTTGCAGCAGCAGACCAAGGCCCGCTGAATAACCAGGAAAGCCCCATAGATTACGGGCCTTTCCGGCCCTTCAGGTTGTTTGCGATTTTTTAACACAGGAATTAATTCCCGCACGATAACTGCAACTTCGAGTTTATTTCATAATATTACAAAGCATTGCTAAAAATAACCTTGCATTGACTTTTAAATCCCATGCTATCTTCGGCACCTGGCTGAAAGTCACCCACCAACAGCCTTTTAATCGAAACTTAAAAAGCAATAACGCAAGCCAATCCGACAAACGGATAAAACTTAAGGCACAACACTTCCAGCCCCCGAGATTTCCCGCGGATATCTCGGTCGGATCCTGTTTGCCTGTCGCTTGCTCAACCTTTCCAAGGGAATGGACATATGACCCTGGCTATTCATGGCGGCACCCCGGTTCGACACACGCCCTACCCCGACTGGCCGCAGTTTGGCGTCGAGGAAGAAAACGCCCTGCTGCGCAGCCTGCATCAGGGCCAGTGGTGGCGCATGCAGGGCCGCGAGAACCTCGATTTCGAGCAGGCCTTTGCCCGACTTCATGGGGGCCATTCGGCCTTTGCCGTGAGCAACGGCACGGTAGCCCTGGAAATCGCCCTGCAGGCGGCCGGTATCGGCCCCGGCGACGAGGTGATAGTGCCGGCCTTCACCTTCATCTCTACTTCCATGGCCTGCCAGCGCATCGGCGCCACGGCGATCGCCGTGGATGTGCTGGCCGATACCCTGTGCATTGACCCGGCGGCGGTGCAGGCCACCATCGGTCCGCGCACCCGGGCAATCATTGCCGTACACATGGCTGGGCACCTGTGCGACATGCGCAGCCTGGCGCGCATCGCCGACCAGCATCGACTGGTGATCATCCAGGACGCCGCCCACGCCCACGGCGCACGTGGCCTGGGCGATACCGGGATCGGCGAATACGGCTCCCTGGCCTGCTTCAGCTTCCAGAACTTCAAGCTGATGACTGCCGGTGAAGGCGGCCTGGTGCTGTGCCCCAATGAAGAACTGCGGGAAAAGGTCTTCCTCTACGGCAACGTCGGGCGGCCCCTGGGGGATCGCAGCTACCAGCACACCGTGGTCGGCACCAATGCCCGCTTGAGCGAATTCAGCGCCGCCGTGCTCAGTGCCCAATTAGGGCGCCTGGAACAGCAGACCCGGGTGCGCCAGCACAACGCCCACCTGCTGGGCGAAACCCTGGTGCGCCAGGGGCTGGTGACGCCGCAGGTGCGTACCGCGGATGCCCACACCCACCCCTACTACATGTTCCTGTTCACCCTCGACGACCTCCCGGGACAGCCGCCGCTGGACCGCAACCAGGTGGTGGACTGCCTGGTGGCCGAAGGCATTCCGGCATTTCGCGCCTACCAGGCGCTGTACCGCATACCGAGCTACTGGCAGGCACCGGCGCCGACGCGGCAGGACCTGGAGCAGTGCATTGCCGCCTGCCCGGTGAGCGAGCGCATGGCCCAGCGCGGTATCTGGATCCATCACCGGGCCCTGCTCGGCAGCGAGCAGGACACCCTGGACATTGCCGCGGCAATCGCCAAGGTCCACCAGCATCTGGTCGGCGCGCAATGATCGAGCCCCGTGTCGCCCTGGTCGGAGCCGGGTGGGTGGTGCGCCAGGTCTGGGCGCCGCTGCTGGTGCAACAGCACGCGCAGATCGTCTCGGTGATCGACCCCCAGGTCGACGCCGCCGAGGCCTTCCCGGCCCTGTCACCGGCGCCGCGCTGGCACCGTTGCATGAGCACCCAGGCCTTGCACGGCTGCAACCTGGCGCTGATCTGTTCACCCAATGTGCATCACGTGCACCAGGCCTTGCGGGCCATGGACCAGGGCCTGCACGTGATCCTGGAAAAACCCGCCTGCCTGTCCCTGGCAGACGCCGAATGCCTGATCCAGCGCAGCCGGGCCGGCGCAACCGAGCTGCTGGTCAGCGCCGCGGCCTCGCACCGCAGCGATGTCCGGGCCCTGGTCGCGGCGGTGGCCGGCGGCGCCG
This sequence comes from Pseudomonas sp. Os17, assembly GCF_001547895.1. NCBI lineage: Bacteria > Pseudomonadati > Pseudomonadota > Gammaproteobacteria > Pseudomonadales > Pseudomonadaceae > Pseudomonas > Pseudomonas sp. Os17. The sequence goes on from NZ_AP014627.1 coordinate 4,118,225, forward strand.
TCGGCACCCTGCACTGCCTCGATATCAGCTGGCGGCGCCAACGCGGCATACCGCGCCCCGGCTCCTGGTTCACCCGGGCCGATCAAGCCCTGGCCGGGTCCGGCGCCGACCTGGGCTGGCACCTGCTGGAGGTGGCGCTGCAGGTGCTGGACTACCCCTTGGTCGAGGCCGCGCTTTACCACCACGTGGCCGCGCCAGACGACGCCGGGCAGCACCAGGCCAGCTGGCGCGCCGACCAGGCCCTGGCCAGCGAGGCACGCATCGAGGTCGAGTCCCAGTCCTTCAGTTGCCTGAAGGTCGAGGGCGGCCCGCTGATCCGCATGAGCACGGCCTGGGCCTCGCACCAGGAACGGGACGCCACCCGGATCACCCTGTACGGCAGTGCCGGGGAACTGCACCTGCACACCACCTTCGGCTTCAGCCTGAACCGGGTGGCGCAACCCAGCCTGACGCTGACGGTGGACGGCCGGCAAACCCCGCTGGCCTTTGCCGCCGAGGACAATGTCGCCCCCTACCGGACCTTTCTCCGCCAGCACCTGGCCACCCTGGGCGGCAACCCCCAGGCCCGCGAGGGTGAATACCGCAAGCTGCGCTCGCTGGCCTCGGCCATGTCCGCCCTGTACCCCCACCTATCGTCATCCGGCGCCGAACCTTCGGTTCAATGACCGCGCGCCGCAGCCAGGAGCCCATCCCATGGCCGATTCAAGCCTGCTCAAAGACAAGTTGCTGCAACTCTCCAGACTCTCCGGCCCGATCGTGGTATCGCGCATCGGCTTCCTGCTGCTGTCGCTGGTGGACACCATGATGGTCGGGCGCTACGCCACCGAGTCGCTGGCGGCGATCTCCATCACCCACGCCATCGCCGACACCTACATGCTGATCGCCGCCGGGCTGCTGCTGGGCATCCTGGTCATGGGCTCGATCGCCATCGGCCAGCAAGACCCGCGCGCCGCCGGCCTGGCCGCCCAGCGCGGCGTGGTCCAGGCCCTGGGCCTGGGCCTGCTGTGTGCCCTGGCCAGCGTCGCCAGCCTGCCCCTGCTGAGCCGCTTCGGGGTCCAGGCAGACCTGGCCGCGGCCATCGCGCAACTGATGGGGGTGGTGGCCCTGGGGTTGCCGGCGATCCTGATCTACATCGCCTATTCGTTCTTCCTCGAAGGCATCTCCCGGCCCATGCCCGCCACACTGGTGATCCTGGGCGGCAACCTGATCAACGGGGTGCTGTGCTACGCCATGGTCTACGGTGCCTTCGGCCTGCCGGAAATGGGCGCCCTGGGCTCGGCCTGGTGCACCACCCTGGTCAGGCTGCTGATGGCGTTGGCGATCGTGCTCTACGTGCACCGCTTCATGGCGGACCGGGCCGACTTCGGCATCAACCGGCGCTTCGCCTGGGGCTGGTCGCAGTGGCAGATGCAGCGGCGCATCGGCTATGGCGGCGGCTTGAGCTTCGGCATCGAGGCCGGCGCCTTCATGCTGATCGCCGTCATGGCCGGGGTGGCCTCGCCGCTGATCGCTGCCGCCTGCGCGGTGCTGGTCAACATCCGTTCGATCCTGTTCATGATTCCCATGGGCGTAGGCTTTGCCACCTCGATCCTGGTCGGCATGGCCCACGGCAACCGCGACCTGCCGGACATCCAGCGCTCGACCCAGGCCGGCCTGTGGCTGGGGGTGTCGCTGAGCACGCTGTGCGCCCTGCTCCTGGGTGCCCTGCCCGGACCGCTGCTGGCGCAGTACAGCCATGACGCGCAACTGCTGGCGGCGGCGCTGTCGAGCACGCTGCTGCTGGCCCTGGCCCTGCCCTTCGACGCCTGGCAGGGCGTCATGTCCAATGCCCTGCGCGGACGCGAGGACGCCCTGGCGCCCACCCTGATCCACGGCATTGCCTATCTGCTGCTGATGGTGCCCCTGGGCTGGCTGCTGACCTTGCACTGGCAGCGCGGCCTCAACGGTCTGGTGGAAGCCATGCTGATCGGCAACCTGGTGGCGGCGGCGCTGATGACCCAGCGCCACTACCAGCTCAACCGACGCGCTGCCCAGGCCGCTCCGGCCGCCGCCCTGCGCGACGAGGGGGTCTGATGCGGCTTTCGGTGATCATCCCGGTACACGCCAAGGCCGAGCGCCTGCGCTTGACCCTGGCCAGCCTGCGCCGCCAGCAGCAACGTTGCGAATTCGAAACCCTGATCGTCGCCGACGCCGCGGAACCGGCGGTCACGGCCCAGCTCGCCGCCTTGAGCGATGTGCGGATACTCCACTCGCCAGGCCTAGGGCGCGCGGCGGCGCGCAACCTCGGGGCGAGCCTGGCCCAGGGCGAGGTACTGCTGTTTCTCGACGACGATATCCTGGTCCGGGACGGTTTCTTCGAGGCTCACCTGCAGGCCCAGCGCGCCCAGGGCGGCCTGGTCCACGGCCGCCTGCGGGAACTGATCGCCCTGAGCACCCTGAGCGATCCGGCCTTGGGCTGCCCCGGCTGTCCGCCGATCCTGCCGGAGGATCTGCTGGCCGGGCGCTGGACCGCCGAAGGCGCGCGCGTCGTCGCCAATCCCCTGGAGCAGGCCGCGGAACATCCACGGGCCAGCCAGTGGCCGTGGCTGGCCAGTGCCGGAGCCAATATCTCGGTGTCCCGCAGCGCCTGGCAGCAAGTTGGCGGTTTCGATGCCTCCTATGGCCGGCGCTGGGGCATGGAAGACCTGGACCTGGGCTACCGCCTGTGGCGGGCCGGGGTCCGGCTCAGTCTGGCCCCCGCCGCCTGCGGTTATCACATGTCCCATCACAACCCCCAGCGCTGGCAGGATCACCGGCACAACCTGGCGCTGTTCCAGGCCCAGGCGCCCATCGCCGAGGCCCTGGCCCTGGACCAGTTGCTGTCGCCCACCGGGTCGCTGCAGCGCTACATCGCCCGGGTCGACCAGATCCGGCAGAACGCGCTTTCCCCCTGCGCCCGGGAGTGACGCTGTAGCGCATCGAGAAAGCGCCCCTGGCTGCCAAACAGCATCAGCACCTGGGAGCGGTAGCACAGCGCGGCCTCGCGCCAGCGTGACCAGGAGCAGGCAATGTCCCGCGCCCGCAGGCGCAGGCCCAGGGCCTGCACATGCGCCTGCTCAAGCTGTGCGGAGCACTGTTCGACGTAGGGAAAATCGCTGTAGAAGAACAGCCGGTTGTCCAGGGTGCGCGCCAGACGGTGGGTCAGGCAATGATCGACATGGGCACCGATGGCCAGGGGCGCGCACAGCACATCCTGCGGCCGCAGGCAGCCGCGCAGGCGCTGCAGCAGCCCAGGGTCGGGCTCCGGCCAGGAGGCCGGGTCGGGCTGGAGAAACAGCGACTGCGGGCTGGCATGCACGAACTCGCCGTGGCCATCCAGGCGCAAGGCGGCATCCTGCGCCCCCAGGCTCGAACAGGTGTAACCGAGGACCGCCGCGGCGCGCTGATCCTCCTGGCGCCGCTGCCCGGGGCTGGAAAAACACCGCCAGCGCTGTTCGCCGGCATGGGCCCGGGCGATTGCCGAAGCGGCGTCGCCGGCAAACAGGCTCAGCAGCACGATCTCCCGCCCCCCGGCCCAGGGTTCCAGGCCGCTGCCCAGCGACCAGACGGCGTCGTCCGGGTGCGGCGACAGCACCACCACACGGCCACGCGGCGCCTCAGCGGGCATTGATGGCGCCGCCGGCATAGAGCTGGCCCAGGCGCAGGAAACGAGAGATCTCCCGGTCGTTGCGCTCCACCACCCGGCAACGGCCCATTTTCAGCGGCGAGAGCTGGATGTCGGGGAAATTGGCCATCTGCACCCAGGACAGTTGCTCGAAATCCCGGTACAGCCCCTGCAGCTCGACAGCACAGGCCGCCAGGCGCAAGGCCGGCGGCACCTGGGCCAGGCGCCGGGCGCTGGCGCTGAAGGCCTCTTCGAAGTCCGGGCCGACATGGGTTTCCGGACAGGGCACGCAGTAATCCAGGTACATGCCGAAGCGCAACAGCGTCTGATAGAGCTCCGCCTCCTCCTGGACCCGGGCCGTCGAGGGCACCTCGTGGCTGCCGAAATTCAGGTAACCGCTGGCCATCGCCGCCGGTGCCTTGAGTGCTTGCAGGGCGCGGCCGACGAACATCAGCAGCCCCCCCAGGTCCTTGAAGCCATTGACCGCGAAGCAGTCGAAGCGGCCATGCAAGCTGGGGGGCAACGGCTCAAAGACGTCGTAGTGGACCACCTCGATATTGTCGAACCCCTGTTGCGCCGCGACCCGGGCGATGGTCGCCAGCAACTGCGGATCGATGTCCGCCACCACGATCTGCCGGCGGTAGCCGTGGACCGCGAGAAACAGCGAGAACAACGCGTCGTCCCCCAGCAGCAACAGCGCCTCATGGTTCAGGTCGCCCAGGCTCTGCATGATCTTGTAGCGCCGCACCAGGGTCTCGTAAGTCTCGATGGATTGGCTGTAGCGGTTCTGCTTGTCGCTGACGAGGTCGGCAAGGATCTCGCGAAAATGCGGGTTCAGTTGCAGGCAGTCATCGCTGACCAGATGCAGCCCCTGCCCGGGCGCCGGCGTGTGCGGCGCGCCTTGCCAGACGAAACGCGGTGCATCTGTGCCCGGCACCTGGCCCACGCGCTCATCGGCCAGCAGTTGCGCCAGGCACCAGAGCACCTGGCGCACCGTCAGGCGCGACGAGAGCAGTTGGTAGATCCGCTGCGGGCGCCCGAGCTTGGCCAACAGATCGTCCAGCGCCGCCGGTTGCGCGCCGCCCGCGCCGGGCAGTGTCGCCAGCGCCGCCTGAAGTTCCGAACGTGTTGCAGTCACTGTATGCATGCAGCCTCCTGTGGCTTTGCTTGAAGTGAAATGCCGTCAGAGCACGGCATGCAGAATGTTTCCGGCACAACGGCCATGAAAGAAATTGACCCCGACTTCCAGGGTGTCGCCACGGCGGTCGGCATAACCCAGCCCGGTACCGAACAGCCCGGGCAGCGCCTGACCGCCGACCATCAGTTCGTGGGTTCGCGGGTGTTTGCACAGATTGCCGTCACGCTGGTCGAGGGTCAGGCTGACGCCCGCCGCATTCAGCAGCCCGGGCACCCTCGGGCGGTAGCCGGTGGCATTGATCAGCAGCGCGCCGCGGCTGAGCCAGGGGCGTGGATCGGCGCTGCCGATATGCAGTTCGACGCAGGCCCGGGTCCCTGCCTCGATCTGCAGCAGGGTGTCGCGGGCGGCGCCGCGCAAGCCACAGAAACGGTTGACCTCGCCGCTTTCCTCGTCGATCAGGTCCTGGGCCTGCAAGGGTGGCGCGACCCCGGCCGAGGCCGCCCACAGTGCCGGACGCTGGCGGCACAGCACCTGGATCGCCCCCGTCGGCAGGCGTCCGGCAAAACGTTCCAGCAGGTAGCCGACCACGGAGAAGGCGCTGTGGCTGCCCCCCAGCACCAGCAGTTGCCGGCCCTGCTCCAGGGCCTGCAGCAGCAGCGGGTCGGCCTGGCCCCGCAACACCCGGTCGCAGCTGAGGCTTGCCGTTGGCGCCGCGCCCTCCTGCGGCTGCAGGTCGCGCACCCGGGCGCCACAGGCCAGCACCAGGTAACGGCTGTGGCTGCTGCCCCAGTCGCCCTGGACGCTGAAACCGCTGGCAGCGCTGCGAACACTGGCCACCGGGTGGGCAAAATGGATCGCCGCGTTGGGCTGGTCCCGGCACAGATCGAGGATCACCTGGGCCAGCTGGCGCAGGAACGCCGAGACTTCGACCAGCGACACCACCTGCTCCGGGTTCTGCAGCCAGCGCTGCACCCGGGGCTGGCGCAGACACTGGGCGAACACCCCATCGCTGCGGATGCCCCGGAGAAAGTCCGCGATCGGCGAGTTGGCCTCAATGGCGTAGGCCAGGCACGCCCACTGACTGAAGGACGCACTGCGCTCATGCACCTGCACCCCGCCGTCGAGCAATGCCTGCAAGCGTCCATTGCGGTCCGCGGCAATGAACAGGCCCAGGGCGGCGGGCCCGAAGCCGACGATCTGTAGCAGCGTTTCCATGGCGTTACCCCTTATAGCGACTGCATGGGATCGCCCCGGTGGTGACCGGCGCGATCAGAATGAATAGGAAAGTTCCAGGGCCAGGTGGGAGTCGCTGGCCAGCGCATCCCACACCGCATCGCTGCTGGAGCTGTTGACCAGCACGGCGGAAACCCCGGCCCGCAGGGCATCGCTGAGCCCCAGGTCGAGGGAGGCGCTGAGCATGTTGTTGCCCAGGTCCGAGGCCTGCGCGGTGTAGCCCAGGAACAGCGAAGACAGGTGCGCATCGTTGAGTTCCAGGCGCGCGCCGAGCAGGAACTTGCGGTCGAAGATGCTCACCGGGGCCAGGCGCTGATCCTGGTCGCGGTGGTACTCGCCGATCAGGCTCAGGTCGGCGTCACGCCAGGCCCGGGTGATGGCGTACTCCAGGCCGACGGACAGCTTGCGCGAGTTGTAGGCACTGTCCGAAACCCGCTGGTCCAGGGCTTCGAGCTTGTACAGCCACTGCTCGCGGACCCAGATGGCGTCCAGCCCCCACTGCGTGACCTCGGTGTACTGGGCCACCAGGCTGTCGCCCGCGGTGCGAAACGCCGGCGCGCGGTTGGTGCCCTTGAAGTAGCTCAGGCCGATGTCCAGATCGGACACCGAAACGAAATAGCGCGCCGCCACATCCAGTCCATCCCGGTCGGCGCCATGGATATACTCGGCCTCCGACTGCACCCGGTAAGCGGCAAAGCGTGCCGGTTCGCGGTAGAACTGCACCGGTTCGAAGCCGTCCAGCAGGTACAGGCTCAGGTGCCCGGGGCCCAGGCTGCTGCCCAGCTTGAGGGCCTTCTGCGAGAGCTTTTCCTCCGGTTGCAGGCCGTCGAGGTTGTCGTAGGTGTTGATCACGTCCACCAACTGACGGGTTTCCATGACGCCCCAGTGTTCCTTGATCCGGCCAACCTTGAGCTCCCGGCTGTCCTGCTCCAGCAGCACGAAGAGCTCATCCCAGTAGAAGTCCGGGCGCGGATCCCTCTTGGCGCTGGCGAGGTAGCGCGGGTTGACCACCAGCCGCAGGCGCAGGTTGTCCCAGCTCTGCAGGTACTGATAGTCCAGGCCCAGTTGCGCGGTGCCGGGCAGGCTGTCGTCGTCGACCCCGTCGGCGGGCGACGAGGTGAAGAAATAGCGCTTGAGGGCGATCTTCGCCGACAGTTCCTGCTCCGCCGCCTGGGTTTGGGGCAGGGTCTGGACCTGTGCCCGGGCCTGCGCGACAGCGCCGCACAGCCCCAGCACCAGGGCCGCCAGCCCGGGACGGCGGGTGATCATTGGGTCAGGTTTCCGAGCCGGGCCGGTTCGAAGGCGTCCTCGCCGATGCCGGTGCGAAACTGCACGTCGGAGCTGACCAGAATGGTCTGGCGTCCAGTGATGTGGTTGACCATGGTCATGTTCAGGGCGCGCCAGTAGCGCCCCAGGAACAGCTGGTAGCCATCCAGGGTCAAGGTCTTGAACTTGCTGCCCTTGCGGTCGTAGTACTCGGTCTTCATCTGCCGGTAGTCGGCCTTGTTGTACCAGACCCAGATCGACGAATAGCCCGAGTACGGGTACAGCGGCACCTGCTTGACCACCGCGCACTCGGCATCGCCGCAGGGCTCGTCGCGCAGCCACTGGTAGTCGTAGTTGCCGACCTCCATCGAACCGATGTCCTCGTAGGAGAATTCGCTGCCGGAGAACGAGCCGGAACGGTCGGCCGCCGCCACCCGCTTGACCCGTTTCAGGGCCGGCAGGTACAGCCAGACCTGATCACCTTCCTTGATCTTGGAGTGGATCAGCACCCGGGAATTCTTGATGTTCTCCGGGGCCTCGAAGGTCAGCAGCACCTTGTCCCCCACCGCCGTGCTGGCGGTTTCGAAACTGTTCATGCGCATGAAGCGATCGGTGCGGGCGCCCTCCTTCTCCACCAGGGTCAGGCGGATCCGCGCGCTGGTGTCCTGGTAGCCCAGGTCGCTGTCACGCCAGCGATGGGCGTATTGCTGCCCCAGTTCCTGTTCCGGGCTGGCCAGGGTCGGTGCCTGGTGCAATAGGGCGCATAGTGACAGGCAGGCGCCGAATGCGGCTTTGTGATTCATGGTCGAGTCCTTGTCTGAATGAGGGTCGGGTCAGGCTTCGCGGGCCGCCAGCCGGGTGGCGGCACGGCCCCACAGAAAGCGGTCGAAGGTCAGCAGCACCAGGGGCAGGCACAGGGCGTCGAAGATCAGTCCGAGGAAGATCGCGATCACCGCCAGCAGGCCGAAATCGGCGTTCATGGAAAACGGCGAGAGGGTCATCACCATGAAGCCCGAGGCGAGGATCACCGAGTTGGCGAACACCGACGGCAGCACATGCTGGTAGGTCAGGCGCAGGGCTTCCCGGGGCGAGTGGCCCTGCTCCAGGCGCAGCCCCTTGTAGTGGCTCATGATGTGGATCGTGGCCTCGACGATCAGGCCGTAGACCACCACGCAGACGTTGATCGCCGCGGTGTTGATCTCGCCGCGCCACAGGCCCCAGAGGCCGAACATGATGAAGAACGGAAAGACGTTGGGCAGCACGCTGATCAGCCCCAGGCCGGCATTGCGCAGGAAGAACGCCACCATCAGGGTGATGGTCAGCAACTCGAACAGCAGGCCGTTGACCATGTACTCGATGCTGATGTGGGTCAGGTTGGCGAACACCACCGCCTCCCCCGTGCCCAGGCCCGGGATCAGCGCGCTGCGCCGGGCATTGGCCTGCCACCAGTCGTCGGCCCGCTGCTTGATGTCGCGGATCTGCTGGGTGTCGAGCCGGGTCAGGGTCACCACCAGGCGCGTCGCCGACTTGTCGATGTTGATCTGGCTGCCCAGGTCCAGGCCAAAGGGCAACGACATCTCGTAGACCAGCAGCATCTGCGCCGCCAGCGCCGGGTCCACCGGCAAGCGGTAGTCCTCGGGCCGGCCGCCATTCATGGTCTGGTTGAGCTTCTTAAGGGCATCGCCGAGGGTGGTCACCGAATCGACCTCCGGCTGGACCCTGAGCCATTGGGCGAAGCGATCGAGTTCCTGCAGAAAGGCCGGGTCGGAGATATCGCCCTTGCTGGAGGTGGCGACGTACTCCAGGCGATAGATGCCGGACAGGTTGTCCATGGCGAACTCGGTGGCATTGCGCACCGGGATGCTGGTGTCGAAGTTCTCGACGATCCGGTCGTTGATCAGGTTGTGGCGGGCCGGTTCGATCGCCAGCACGAACAGCACCAAGAACCCCAGCAGGCAGAGTTTCGGGTAGCGCAGCAACGGCTCCATGTACGCCGAGTAGCGGCGGCTGGCCGCGCCTTCCAGCGGCTTGAGGCGCAGCAGCGGAATCAGCACCGCGGCCACCGAGAGGGTCACCAGCAGCGCCATCACCGCGCCGATGGCGGCCAGCACGCCGAACTCCTTGTAGGGCGGCGACGCGGCGAACACCAGGCTGTAGAAGCCCACGGCATTGGTCGCGGTGCCGATGGCGATGGGCTTGATGGTGTCCTTGATTGCCGCACAGGCCAGGTCCACCCGGCGCTCGCCGTACTGGCCGCTCATCTGCCGCGCCGCCGACAGCACATGCATGATCTCCGCCACCGAGGTGGCCAGCACGATGGTCGGCAGCAGCCCGGTCAGAGCCGTCGCCTCGAACCCCAACCAGCCGCTGGCGCCCAGGGTCGCGGCAGTGGCCAGGCTGATGGCGATCAACACCACCAGCAGCGCGCCAAGGCTGCGCAGCATCAGCACGCTGGCCAGGAGAATGATCAGGTACATCAGCGGAGTCAGCACCGCCATGTCCTGTTGCGCGGCTTGCGGGTAGGCCGCCTCCACGGCGGCCAGCCCGGTCAGGTGCACTTCCAGGCCGGGGTTGTTGCGCGCGAAGTCATCCAGCAGGCGCTGGCCTTCGGCGGTGGCGGCGAGCGCCGCGTCCAGGGTCTGGGGCGGAAACTGCAGGGTCACCAGCACGCCCACGGTCTGGCCATCGCTGGACACCAGGCGCTTGACCAGCTCGATGTCGTTGCGTCCCAGGCGCTCCATCAGCTGGATATGCGCCGGCGTCAGGTCCGCCGGTTCGCGCACCAGGGCCTCGACGTGCACCGTGTCGTCCTCGGCGAACACATGCTGGAAGTTGGTCACCGAGTCGACCCGATAGGCGTGGGGAATGTGCCAGGCTCGCTGGGTCAGCTCATGCAGCTGTTCCAGGTAGGCACGGTTGAACATCGTGCCCTTGGGGTTCTTGATCACGAACAGCAAGGTGTCGGACTTGCCGAACTGACGATGCAGCGCATCCAGTTGCTCGACGGTCTTTTCGCCCTCGGGAAAGAACGCCCGGTAGTCGGCGGCGAACCGAATCGAGGTCATCCCCCAGGACAGCACCGCCACCAGAATCAGCGTCAGGGCGAACAACCAGAAGCGGTAACGCTTGAGCCAGCGTTCGAAGGTTGAAGTGGCCATCAACGGCGCCCTCCCGGACCGGGACCGATCAGCTCAAGCAACTGGGCGACGCCCTCCTCGACGCTGCGTCCGGCCGTATCGATCTGGCACTCGCAAGCCGGTGGCGGCTCATAGGCGCTGTCGATCCCGGTGAATTGCGCCAACTGGCCGCTGCGAGCCCGGGCATACAGGCCCTTGGGGTCGCGGGACTCGCACAGCGCCAGGGCGGTGGCCACGTGCACTTCAAGGAAATGCCCGCCAGGAAACAGCGCCCGCGCCCGCTGGCGATCTTCGATAAAGGGCGAAATGGCGCTGACCAGCACGATGTAGCCACTGTCGTAGAACAGCCGGGCGACCTCCCCCAAACGACGAATGTTCTCCTTGCGGTCGGCGGCGGCGAACTTCAGGTCGCTGTTCAAGCCACTGCGCAGATCGTCACCATCGAGCACCCTGACCCGCGCCCCCAGCGCCCCCAGGCGAGCCTCCAGGGCCCTGGCCAGGGTCGACTTGCCGGCACCGGACAGGCCGGTGAACCAGACGCACAGCGGCCCGTGGGCCAGCGCCGCTGCGCCACCGCGGGCCAAGCCGCCGGTGTTGCCCTTGCTCATGTCATCGATATTCACTGTCACGTCTCTCATAGGCACATCCAATGGGTTCACTCATAGACCGAGCGAATGATTCGGCAGGGATTACCCGCCGCCAGCACACCGGGGGGAATCGAACGGGTGACCACGCTGCCGGCGCCGATCACGCTGTTGTCACCCACCTCCACGCCCCCCAGCAGCACGGCCCCGGCACCGACCCAGACGTCGTTGCCCAGGACGATGGGCGCCGCGCGCTGCACGCATTTGCGCCGGCCATCGACCAGCACCGTGCGCGCCTCGGGCTGCAGCGGGTGGCGGGTGGTCATCAGCTGCACGTTGGGCGAGAGGTAGACCCGATCGCCAAGGACGATCCGGTTACCGTCGACAAAGGTGCAGTTCATGTTGATGAACACCTCGTCGCCGATTTCGATATGCACGCCGTAATCGCAATGGAAGTTGGCTTCCACCCAACTGTCGCGCCCCACTCGCTTGAGCAGTCGGGCCAGCAAGGCTTGTTGTTGCTTGATATCCAGCGGCGAACAATTGTTGTAAAGCCGTTGTAACTCCTGGGCACGCATGCGCATCCGTGCCAACTCCATGTCAGGGGTGCAGAACCATTCGCCGGCCAACATGAGTTCGCGGGCCGAAGGCTGTTTCCGGTTTGCATCAATTGCAATTTTCGGAACTTCCATGAGCAACTCCGAAGTTCAATAAGTTCAGGCCTGCGGCAACTTTTCATAAACGGATATATGTTTGAACGAGCCCTCGACGAAGGGCGTCTTGTCCCAGCTCGACCAGCGCTCCAGCAGACGCATGCCGGCCAGTTCGGCCATCAGGTCCAGCTCGGCCGGCCAGGCGTAGCGCAGCTCCACCGGAATCACCCGCATGCCCTGCGCCTGGAGGCGGATAAAGCGGCAGCTGACCCGCTGGGCCACCGGGTCCAGGCGCGAGGCTTCCAGCAGCACCTCGTTGCGCTCCAGGCCGCCGACGTACACCGGCTGGTCCTTGGCGTAGCGCGACAGGTCCGGGTAGAAGGTTTCGATCACCAGCCGTCCGCGCGTCTTGAGCAAGCCGCTGGTGGCCTTGAAACAACTGACCTGGGCGGCCTGGGACGGCAGCAGGAACAACGAGCTGAAGGTGCAGAAGGCCAGGCTGAAGGGCCCGCCGCGGACTCCTTCGAGGGTGGCGAAGTCGGCCTGGGTCAGCGGCAGCTCGGCGCCGCCGGGCTTGGCCCGCAGTTTCTCCAGCATCGACGGCGAAGCATCGACGCCATGCACCTGGACCCCGCGCTCGCGCATCGGCAAGGCGAAGCGTCCGGTGCCGATGCCCAGTTCCAGGACCGGTTCACGGGTGCCGGCCATGGCCACCAGCACTTCGATGGCATTGGCCGGAGCCTCGCCATACAGATCGTCATAGATATCGGCCAGGGTTTCGCCGTAGGTGCTGGCATCGCTCATGTGCTGTTCCACTCTGTGTTTTTTAAGGGCAATGAGGTCCCGTGCGGGGGATAGAATCCCCCGCAGGAAACAACCGTTAGTTATGTGTTCAGTTCAAGGAACTAGTGTTTGAGTGCTTGCCTTACATAATCGGCAAGTTGCTTGTCTTGAACATCCGCTAGTGTCAGCAGCTTTATATGTCGACGAAACTTTCCCGAGCCTTCCAGAACCCCATGCGGGTCGTCGAACAGATAGCCCTGGCCAAACTCCACCGACACGTGTCCGGTATAGGCATAGACCCCGCAGAAAGGCGCGACACGGGAAAACAGGATCCCCCCGTACTTCACCGATTCGGCGACCGTGCCGCAGCACTCCTCCACCACCTGGCGTACCCGTTGCACCACCTGCAGCAGGTGGCCGTGGGTACTGCCGATGTCCTCGAGCAAGGCCAGGACGGCATCCTCGGTTTTACGCATGCTTGGGCACTCCCTGCCGGTGTCTTGGGTCGGGCCGACCAATCACTGGCCCACCGGGGTGCACAGTTCCACCAGGGTCCCGGCCGGGCAGCGGACATAGGAAACCACCTGCCCCCAGGGCTTTTTCTGCACCGCCGCGTGTTCCGTGGCGCCGGCGGCCAGGGCCTTGGCATGGGCCTTGGGCACGTCGTCGGTGACCAGGGCGATCTCGATACCCAGGGGTTGCTGCTGGGGGCTGCAGAACTGGTAGCCGCCTTCGCAGTTGGAATGGGCCAGTTCGCGACTGGCGAATGCCAGGGTGGTGGCGCCACTGTCGAGCTCACCGTAATCACCGGATTCGTCGAGAAAGCGCCGGGAGAAGCCGAAAGCGTCTTCGAAGAAACGGATCGAGGCTTCGACATCGGGGACATAAACAATCGTGTATCCAAACTTCACAGTGTCACTCCTTAATTGCTCTGTTTATGCGACTCGTGGTGCCGAAGGGCACCCGCGAGCCGGTGTGGATTTTCCCGGTAAGGCTGCACTTGCGCCAGCACTGAATGCCCCTGCCGCCCGGGTTTCATCGGGCCGCCGCCTGCATCAGGCACTGCACCACCTGTTCCAGGGCGGCCCCGGACAGCAGGCTGTAGTGATCCGCGGTCAGGGTCAGGCAACGCTCGCCCACGGCTTGCTCGGCCAGGGGCCGCAGGCCGCTGGAGCGGTGTTCGACACTGGCCCGCAGGTGCCAGCTCGGGCAGTTCACCGGCCGGTAGCGATAGTCCAGCAGGGCCGCGTAGTGCCGACAGAACAGGGCAAAGCGTTCCTGGGAGGCGCTTTCGGCAATGGCCGGCAGCGCCTGGCCCTGGGCCTGGATCTGTGCGGACTGCTCCAGGTCGCGCTGGAACAGTTGCTGCAACAGGCTGGGCGGCAACTCCGGAGCCGGTTCCAGCGGCGCGCCCGCGTCGAGGGTCACCAGGGCCGGCCGCACCTGCCCGTCGGCACTCAGCAGACGGGCCATTTCCACCGCCAGCACGCCGCCGAACGACCAGCCGGCCACCACCACCGGGCGCCCGGCCAGCAGGCGCTCCTGCAACTGCCCGAGGTATTCCCGGGCCTGGGCCTGGAGGTTGTCGAAGCGCTGGCCGGCGTCGGCGCACAGGCCGATCACCTCGAAGCTCTCGCGCATGAGGCGAATCAGTGGCCAGTAGCACGACAGCGCGCCGCCCACCGGGTGCACCAGCACCAGCAGCGGCCGGTGGTCATCGGCGCTGGCGCAGAAGTCCACCCGATTGCGCGGCCGCGACCCGCATCCCTGCAGGTAGCCGAGCAAGGCATTGACCGAGGGATAGGCGTAGATGTCCGCCAGACTCAGGTCCAGCCCCAGCTCGCTGTTCAGCGCCAGCAGGATGTGCACCGCGTGCAGTGACGAAGCCCCCTGGTCGAACCAAGACGCGTCGGGCTCGCGCAACGCCGGCAGGACCCGCTGCACGCAGCCCAGCAGCAGGTCCCGGCGTGCCGAGAACTGCGCATTCGCGGCCGGTGCCTGTGGCCCGCAGAGCCCCGGCAGCAAGGCCAGCAGCGCCCCGCGGTCGACTTTGCCATTGGCCGTCAGCGGCAGTTGCGCCAGGGCGAACAGGCGCACCGGCACCATGTAGGGGTTGAGGTACTGGGCGGCGAAGTCCAGCACCGACTCGCCACTGGGCAGCGGCTCCCGGGCCACGAAGAAGCCGTACAGGGTGCCGCTGCCGTCGACGCAGGTGGCCGCCTGTTGCACCCCGGGGGCCCGGGCCAGCACCGCCTCGATTTCCGCCAGCTCCACGCGCATGCCATTGAGCTTGACTTGCAGGTCCTGGCGGCCGAGGAACTCGATCTCCCCGTCCATGCGCAGGCGGCCCATGTCGCCGGTGCGGTAGACCCGCTGCTGCAACCCGGGCTCGATGAAGAACGCCTGATCGGTACGCTGGCGATCGTGAATGTAGCCGGCGGCCAGGCCTTCGCCGGCGATGTACAGCATGCCCTTGACCGAGGGCGGACAACGGCGGCCCAGGTCGTCGAGTATGTAGAAACGCTGATTGCTCAAGGGCCGTCCGTAGGGAATGCTCGGCCATTGCCGGTCCACCTCCTGCACCTCGAAGCAATTGGACCAGATGGCCGCTTCGGTGGCCCCGCCCAGGGCCGCGAAGCGCGAGCCCGGGGCCAGTTCCCGCAAACGCTCGGGCAGGCCCAGGGCGATCCAGTCGCCGCTGGCCATCCACAGCCGTACGCTGGCGAGGGCGTCCGGCCGGTCCACGGCCCGGGCGTAGCCCAGGGCCATTTCCATGATCGCCGGGACCGAGTTCCAGACACTTGCCCGGTGGCGCTGCGCCGCATCGAGCCAGGCTTGCGGATCAGCGCTGCGCTGGGCATTGGCCGCGAGGATCAGCGCGCAGCCGCACAGGGCCGGCATGAACAGGTCGAACACAGACAGATCGAAGCTGAACTCACTGACCCCGAGCAAGCGGTCCCCGGGCTCGATGGCAAAGCGTTCGCGGCAGTCCTGCAAGGTGTTGAGCGCCGCGCGATGGCTGATCGCCACGCCCTTGGGCGTACCGGTGGTGCCCGAGGTGAACATGATATAGGCCAGGGCCGTGTCCACCGCCGGGTAGGCCGGCCTGATCGCCGGGCCCCGGGCCTCGGACGACTGCAGCCAGTGCCGGTAGTTGAGCGACCAGTTCACCGGCGAAGCGATGATCGCCGCGATGTCGCCGTCGTCGTCGCCCAGGACCGTGGTGGCCGCGGCCTGATTGATGATCGAATGCACCCGGCGCGGCGGCGAAGCCTTGCTCACCGGAACATAGGTGGCACCGGCCATCAGCACTGCATAGATCGCCACCACGTTGCCCACGTCACGACTGCCGCGCACCACCACATGGTCGCTGGGCCCTACCCCGTTCTCGTTCAGGTGGCTGGCCAGGCGACTGGCCAGACACAGCAACTGGGCAAAGCTCAGGCTGGCATCGTCGCTCAACACCGCCGGGGCGTCCGGGCGCTGCGCCGCCTGATGCAGCAGCCCCTGATACAGCGCCTGCCCGGACAGGGGCCGCTGCAGGTGGTTGAAACGATCGACCTGTTCCAGCAAGGCCTGCGGCAACGGCAGCTCGCTCAAGTCCCAGCTCTGCGGCTGCAGGGCCAGGCGCTCCAGGGCGCCATGAAAATGCTCGAAGGCCTGGGCAATCAGCCCTGTTTCGAACAGCCCCTCGCGCTCGTCCCAGGACAGGCACAGGCCGTCGGCGCTGGCGAAGGCCTGGGCGTCGATCCAGATCTGCGGCGTCATCATCGCGTGGTCGGTCTGCTGCAGGGGCGCGGCCGGCAGGTCCATCTCCAGCAACGAGGAAAACACATAGGGCATCGGCGGCTCGGCGCTGCTGGCCCGCTGGTCGTGCTCGCGGATCCACTGGCGAACCACCGACACGCCGTCGTAGGCGCCATGCTGCAGCGCCGCGTACAGATCCTGCTGGACCTGCCGGGCACAGGCGGCGAACGCCAGCGGCTGGGGCGGCAGATCCAGCAACAGGGTGTCGGCCTGGTTGCCGATGGTCGAGGCCAGCGCCGGTTCGAGCTGCGCCCGGGTGTTGTACATGACGCTGCAGGTCACCGAGGCCTTGCCCGACCAGCGTGCCAGGGTCTGCAGGAACAGGGTCAGCAAGGTCGCGTTGAGCGACACCTGATGGCGTCTTGCCGCGGCCTCCAGGGCCTGCTGCAGCGCCGGGGCCAGGACCCGCCGGTGCTCGATGAAACGCGGCGCCGCCGAAGCTCCGGGGCTGCGCCGGGCCAGGGGCAGATCGGGGCCGGCGGCCAGCTGGGGAATCTTGCGCTGCCAGTAGTGGCGGGCCTTGAACCGCGCCAGGCGGCGGCTGCGGCTCAGGGCCGCGAGCGTCCCCGGGGCATAGCCGGGGAGCGCGCCGTCGGCCTCCTGCGTCACCAGCGCCAGCAGATCGTTGATGAAGATCTGCACCGCCGACGCATCGAACAGCGCCAGTCGGTAGACCACGTGCAGGCAGCGCTCCTGGTGGTCCTCCACCAGCACCAGGCGCAGCAGCGGCTGTTCCGCGGCCAGAGGCGCAATGGGCATGGAGCTGTCCGCCAGGGAGGCGCAACGCCGCGCCCGCTCGCCGGCCACGGCGAGCTGCTGCTCGACGCCGGGCAACCCGGTGGCCAGGGGCTTGAAGCGCGGTGAATGGGCGTCCAGGGTGTAGCCCAGGACCGGGTGCCGGACCAGCATCCGCGCCAGGGCGCTCTGCAGCTGTGCCGCCGTCGGTACGGCACCGGCATACACCAGGTGCAGGTAGGCGGCGCTGCCCTGACTGAAGGCCGAGTGCTCCCCCAGCCAGTAGGCCTGGCGCAGGCCGGCCAAGGGTGCCGCCAGCGGGTCGGGCGGCGCCAGGTAATCCAGCAGACGGTGCTTTTCGTGGCCCACGCTGTGGCGGATGTCCTCGGGCAGCCCAGCCTCGTCGCAGCGATAGCGCAGGCGCCCGGCCTCTTCGTAGAGATGGACGCCACGCTGCTCCCAATGCTCGATCAGTGTCGCCACCGCCTGACTCATAGTTCGCCCTCCAGCATCGGCGCTTGCGGCTCGCTGTCCGCCGAGCGCAGCAGCGCGGTGACGAACTCGCCGAGGCTGGCGGTGCCGACAATCAGGGTCAGGTCAATACCGTCTTGGCCCCACAGCTGCGGGTGGCGTTGTTCCAGCAGCGCACACAGTTGCAGGGCCTGCAGCGAGCTACCACCGCAGGCAAAGAAATTGGCCGCACCGCTCAACTGATGCGGCGCCAGTTTCAGCAACTGGGCACAAAGCCCCAGCACGTCGTCCAGCAGTCGGGCCTGCAACGGCCCCGTCGAGGATGCACTAGTCATGGACGGCTCCCAGCAGCGCCCGGGCCGCCAGTACATAGGCGTCGCTGCCCAGGCCGGCGATGAAGCCGTGGCACAGGGGCGCCAGCACGGAGCTGTGGCGAAAGGCTTCGCGGGCGAACAGGTTGGATATGTGCACTTCCATCCAGCGGCCCGGGTAATCCTGCAGCGCATCGCGCAGGGCCCAGCCGGACATCATCAGGGCCCCCGGGTTGATGATCAGGGCTTCGGCCTGGTGCTGGCTTTCGATGAAGTCGATCAGCTCGCCTTCGTGATTGCTCTGCCGGGCCAGCACCGTCCAGCCGCGGGCGGCGGCCACCGCGCTGACCTCGCGGGTGATATCGGCCAGGCTCTTGGCGCCGTAGACCTGCGGCTCACGCTGTCCCAGGCGGCCCAGGTTGGGGCCATTAAGCAGGAGTAACGTCGGCATGGCAGGCCACCTCCAGCAAGGCCAGAATCTGGCGTGGATCAGTCAATTGATAGGTGCAGGGGTAGCGCCGGATGTCCTCGGCGGGATGGTCCCAGAGCGCCAGCGCGGTCTGCATGCCCGCCGCCTCGCCGCATTGCAGGTCGGCCAGGGCGTCGCCGATGAACAGGCAGCCGGCAGCCGGCACCTGCAAGTGCTCGACGATGATCCGGGCCATGTCCGGCGCCGGCTTGGGGTTGGCCACATCGTCGCTGCCGACTATCCGCGCGAAGTACTCCAGCAGGCCCAGGTGATCGAGAATCGCCACCGTGCGCGAGTGATCCTTGCCGGTGGCAATGGCCATGGGAATGCCCCGGGCCCGCAGCCCCGCCAGCAGCGGACGAACGCCATCGAACACGCGGATCTGCTGCATGCGCGCATTGCTTTCACGCATGAACACCGGATGCATCTGGGGCGGCAGCCCCATGATCTTCATGATCTGCACGAAGCTGCGACCCAGGTGCTTGCAGTATTCGCTGAAGGGTGGCGGCTCGACATCCGCCCCCAGCACCTGGGCATGGGCCGCGTGATAGGCCTCGCGGATCACCTGCTTGCTGTCGATGAGTGTGCCGTCGAGGTCAAAAATGACCGCCTTGATCGCAGATTCAGACATGAGCCGCAGCCTCCATCGCCGCTTGATGATCCAGGCCACGGTCCACCGTGGCCACCATGGGGGCCAGCGCCAGGGACTGCGGCGCCAGGAAGGCCGCGACCCGGGCGAACTCGCCGTGCGGGTCCTGCAGCATCCGTTGATAGTCCAGCTCCAGCAGTTGCATGTTGGGCCGCTGACGGACCCAGGCCAGGGCCTGCGCCACGTGCTCGCGATACAACCGGGCCAGGTCCTGCGCCTCGCGCGCACCCCAGGCCTGACCGCTGTGGTGCTCGGCCATGTCCCGCTGCGAGCGGATCACCGCGTCGATCTCACGGTGCATGAACAGCACCCGATAGCCATGGGTCGCCGGCAGGTGCTGGAGAAAGCGCGACACCAGCTTGACCGCCCGCCCGCGGGCCTGATCCATCCAGCCCAGATAGCCGTCCCGGGACTTGACCGCCTCCCACTCGAAGTAGCCATGGGGATTGCGCGCGTCGCCCTGGCGCAGGTGGTCGGTCAGCGGCGCCAGGCCACCGCAGGCCAGAGCGCGCATCATCATCGAGGTGCCGGAACGCGGCAGCCCCGACACCACGGTCACCCAGCCGCCATCGGCAGCGACACAGTCCGGCACGTTCATGCACTCATATTGCTTAAGCATCCCTGCTCCTTAGTCGTTCTGTTGCGCACCCAAGTCCCGAGGCTCGCGCTGCACCAGCCCCAGCCGGTGGCCGAAGGGGTCCTCGATCACCGCTTTGTAACTGCCCCAGAGGGTCGCCACCGGCGGCTGGATGATCCGCACCGCCGCCGGCAGCCGGGCGATCAGCGCATCCAGCCCGGGCACCAGCAGGTCATGCATCACCGCCGCCGATGGCCAGGGGCGCTGCGGGTCCTCGATCAGGCCGAAGCCGGCGCCGCCCTGCTCGTCCACGTCCAGGCTGATCCAGCGGGTCGGGGCAAAGCGCCGACTGACGCGCAACCCCAGGACCTCCACGTAGAAGTCCTCGGCGGCGGCCAGGTCGGGTACCGCCAGGGTGACGAAGCACAGGGTCGAGCCACTCAACAGGGCAGGCATTGGCGCGCCTCCTCGGGCTGCGGCCGGGCGCCGACCTGGAACTCGAAGGCAACCCGGTGCCGGATCAGCGCGCAGACCACCGAGGCCTCGATGCTCGCCGCCAGCTGTGCCTGCAGCCGGGACCGTTGCGCCGCCGGCCAACCCTCGACCTGCAGGTCAAGCTCGATGTCCTGCAGGTGCACCGGGGTCGGTGCCACCTCGCACATGCCGCGGATGTCCACCATGGCGCGGATGTCCAGGCGCACCGCGCCGGGCAATTGCTGGCGGCGGCTGAGTTGGGCAAGCACATCGGCGGCGATGGCCATCAGCAGGTACTCCTGGGGGTTGGGGCCCCAGTCGATACCTGCCAGTTGCTTGGGCTGGTCGATGGGAAAACTGCGCCGATCCTCGGGCGCCTGCCCGGCAAAGTCGGCGCGCAACTGGGTGCCGTAGAGCCACTGGCAATCCAGGCTCAGGGCCTGCCCCGGTGCCTCAGCGGCGCACGCGGGGGCGCTGTCCAGTGGCGCAAAGTGCTGCCAGGCCCCCGGGCGCCCGGCGTCCACCAGCCGCGCCGCCAGCCCCAGGGGCTGGACGAAGGTCTGATGGTTGGGGCTATGGGTCTTCACCGCCTCGATCACCTCCAGGGCCTCGCTGAGCTTCTTGTCGGTTCCCGAGCGGATCTCGTAGCGCACCTGGGGCGCAGCGGCGCCGGCCTCCTGCAGGTGCGCGCGGGTGGTCATGGACAAGTGATCCACGGTGGTCCGGCGCGCGGAAAACCCTGAAACCGCCGACACCAGGAAGCACCCGGACAACGCCGCCAGGGCCAGTTCCTGGGGCCACGCCGGGTCCAGCAGGCCCTGGCACTGCAACGCCGGGCTCGGGCGGATCGGCACCTCGAAATGCCGCGGCGCGCGCAGCAGGCCGATGGTCGCCGGGGCGACCCCGGCGAGCATGCCGGCGGCAGGCGAATACTGGGCGTAGGCCCCATAGCGGAAGATCGCCTGGGCCGGCTCTTGCTGGATCTCGTGGACGATCTCGCTGAAACCCGAGATGTTCATACCGTTTCTCATGGCTGCTCGCCTCCTTGATAGACCTGCTGCAGGGCCTGTTCGAGGTCGGCACACAGGTCGTCGGGGTCCTCGATCCCCACCGACAGCCGCACCAGCCCGGGGTTGAGGCCGATCCGGGTCTGCTGCTCGCGGGTCAAGCCGCTGTGGGAGGTGTTGAACGGCAGGCTCACCAGGGACTCCACGCCGCCCAGGCTGGTGGCGCAGGTGATCAGCCGCAGGTGCTCCAGCAGCGCCAGCGCCGCGGCATCGCCGCCCTCCAGCTCAAAGCTGAGCATGCCGCAGGTGGCCTGGCCGGCGTACTGGTACAGATGGGGATGGGCATAGTCCTGGGCGTACAGCGAATGCACCCGCTTGACCTGCGGATGCCGTTCGAGAAAAGCCGTGACCTGCCGGGCGCCAGCGGCGTGGGCCTGCATGCGCACCGCCAGGGTCTTCATGCCCCGCTCCAGGAGAAAGCACACGAAGGGGTCGAGGCTGCCGCCAAAGCGCAGCAGCTGGGCCCAGATGCGGTCCACCAACTTGCGACTGCCCGCCACGGCGCCGCTGGTGGCGTCGCTGTGGCCGTTGAGGTACTTGGTGGCCGAGTGGAGGACGATGTCCGCGCCCCACTCCAGGGGGCGGCAACTGATGGGGGACAGGAAGGTGTTGTCCACCACCAGCAGAATGTTCTGCTGTTTGCACAGCGCGGCGATGGCGACCAGATCGATGGCCTTCATCAACGGGTTGGACAGCAGCTCGAAGAACATGATCTGGGTCTCCGGGCGGATGGCCCGGCGGATCTCTTCCAGGTCCAGCGGATCGACATAGCTCACCGAGCGCCCGGCCTGACCGATATCGGCGTGCAGCAGACTGTAGCTGCCGCCGTACAGGTCATAGGAGGAAATGATGTGGCCGTTGCGATTGGTCAGGGCGAACAGGGTCGAGGAGATCGCCGCCATGCCCGAGGACAGCACCAGGGCGCTCTGCGCGCCTTCCAGCGCGGCCACCTTCAACTGCACCGACCATTGCCCCGGGTTGCCGTAGCGGCTGTAGGTCGGGATGTCGCGGATATAGCCTTCCAGGAACGACTCGTAGGTGGTCTGGCTGAAACGGAAGGTGGTGCTGGGAAATATCGGCGTGCCCACCGCCCCGGTCACCGGGTCCTCATAGGTGCCGGCGTGCACACAGAGTGTCGCTGCCGTCTCGCCCTGGTTCAGGCAACGATTGTTGGCCATCGCCGGGCCGGCCAGGCGCTGGCGGTTCAACTGGTTGAGCCAGGGCAACTGGGCGTCGGTGCCGGGACGATTGGCAAACTCCGCCGCGGTCTTGTTTACGTCGTTCACACGCATTCCCTCGTCTTTCGAATCTTCCGGGTGATCCGGCGGATGCCGGATCTCCCTCGTCGGTACGGGCCGAGAACAGCACGCCCGACCTTGGCAAACGGGATCGGCCGCCCGCCGTGTCAGCCAATCCGGGCCTGGGTCTTGTCGGCGACGAAGGCCTCCAGACGCTCCAGGGAATTGACCAGTTCGATGGACAGCTCGTTGTCCTCGATGGAGAAGCCGAATTCGGTTTCCACCTGGATCAGCAGTTGCAGGGCGTCGATCGAGTTCAGCCCGAGGCTGCCGATCAGATCCCCTCCCGAGAGGTCTTCCCGGTTCAGTTCACGGCCCACGGTGCTGGAGAACACTTTGATCAAGCGGTCGGTGTCGGTCATTTTTCTAAACTCCTGGTGAATAACATCGTGCATTGGTAAATCGTCGATTCGCGGCGCCAGACTTGCTCGGCTACGAATCCTTGGCGCGCCAGCGCCGTCACCACCTCGGCCTGCCTCGGGTACTGGCAGCCGCCATGGGTCAGCCAGTCCACGCCGACGGCCGCCGAAGCCGTGTCGTTGAAAAAGATCTCGTCGATGATCAGCTGGCCATCGGGCCCCAGGCGTTCGAGCAAGGCCGGCAGGGCCTGGGCCACCTCGGGCTGATGCAGGGTGTTGTCGAGCACGATCACGTCGAACCCGCGCGCGTCCAGTTGCACCAGGTTCTCGTGGCTGTGCACCGGGATATCCGCCGCCGGTGGATTGAGCCCGCCCAGCTGGACGATCCGACTGGCCCGGCAATCCAGGCGCCGACGGCTCAGCAGGGCCTGGGTGTACACCGCCCCGGTGGCACAGATATCCAGCAGGGCGATGGCCCTGGGCGCGTTGTGCAGGGCCTTGCGCCAGGTCAGCTGGGCCGCCAGCTGCTTGTCCGCCCCGGCCACCGCGCGCTGGTAGCGCCGCTGCAGCTGCGGGTGCTTGGGCGTCTGTTCGAAGGCGCGCCGATCAAGGCCGTCGTGCAGCACCGCCAGCATCGCGTCCAGGCGATTCCAGTGGCGACAGTTGAAGGACTCCAGGTCCAGCACCGCGGCCAGGTCCTCCAGGTCCCGCGGCGTCTCGGCCTCCGGGGCCTCGTGCAGCAGGCCGTTGGCCTGGGCCGTGTCGAAGGCCACTGCCAGGGTGTGGGCATGCAGGCCGGTGCGCTGGGCGATCTGATCGACGCTCAGGCCCTGGGCACTGAGCTGCAAGGCCCCGCTCTCCCACAGTGCCAACAGCAACTGCGAACGCTTGTAGGCATGGGCAGCCTCCAGCAACACCTGATTGCTCGCCGGACGATAACGCCGGCTGAGCAGCGGCTTGCCGTTGCCGCTGCGGGCGATCAGCGGCGTGCGCTCGAAGCGATCGGGAACCTTGGCCGGCGCCAGGTGGGCCAGGCAATGTTCGCGCAGCAGTCGCGGGTCCCACGGGCGTTGCGGGTTCCAGACCACGAAGGCGAAGACATGGTCGTTGCCCGACTGGGCGGACTTGACCGCGCGCACCGCGCAGTCCTGCACATCCGGGTGGCTGCCCAGCACCGACTCGATCTCGAACGGCGAGATCCAGCGCTCGCCACGGCGGATCGCCGTACTTTCGCGACCGACGATGCTGTAGCCGGCGGCGCTCTGTTCGGCGATGTCGCCGGTGTCGTAGAGACGCCCGTCCTCGAGTCGTACCTTGAGGGCGAAGGGCTGGCCCGGCGCCCCGGGCTGCAGCACCTCGATCCCCGGCATGGGAAAGCCGATGGACAGCGGCGGCAACGGCGCGACGCCGGCAAACACGGCACCGCTTTCGGTACTGCCATAGTTGCGCGACAGGCCGATGCCGAAGGCCTGCTGGAACTGCTGGTCGAGGTGTCCGTCCACGGGACCGGCGCCGGACATCACCCCCTTGAGCCGCTCGGGACGCGTTCCGGGTCCGCCGCGCTGGGCCAGCAGACCGGCCAGCAGTGGCGTCACCACGGCATGGCTGGCCCAGTGGCGCAACGCCTGCAACCCGGTTCCCAGCTCCGTGGGCTTGCAGATCTGCACCTGGCACCCGGCCAGCAGCGCACCCCATAACCAGCCCAGCGCATAGGCGTGATACACCGGAGCGATGAACAGCACCCGGTCCTCGGGGCCCAGTTGCAGCAGGCGGCAGTAGCGCAGGCCTTCGTCGCGCCAGCTTTGCAGGTCGCGAAAGATCAGCGATGGCTCGCCGGTGGTACCCGAGGTCAACAGATAGAGGCCACGCCGCTGCGGCAACTGCGCCGGCACGCCAGTGCCCGGCTCCAGGCGAGTCACCTGCAATTGCCCCTGGTCCAGCGCCAGACAATGGCTGATGGCGGCCTGAGCCGCGTAGCGCTGCAATTCCCCGGGCCGGGCGTCACTGGCCACCAGTAGCAGCGACAGGCCGTGCTGCAACAGCATCAGCAGCAGAGCGACATGCTCCAGGGAGCTGTCGAACACCAGCAGCAGGCGCTGCTGACCACTGTCGGCCAGCGCTGCCAGCGGCGGCACCCAGCGCTCGCGCATGGCGGCAGGCAAGGCGGCCAGCACCGGGCCTGCGGTCACTTCGCTGAACCAGCGCTCGTCGTCAGGCAACTCATGCACCATTGCGATAGGCCTCCTTGGCGTGTTCGAGCAGGCTCCTGACCGCTGCCGGGGCGTAAGACGGCGCGCGGCACAGTTCGTCGAGGCTGATGGCGTCCTCGAAGTACAGGCTCAGGGTGTCCCAGGGGGTGAAGCAGCCCTTGCAGGCATCCAGGCGCGGCCGCTCGGCCAGCAACAGTTGATAGAACGGTGAACGGTTGACCGGGGCCAGGGCCTTGTTCCAGTCGTCCTCCAGCAGGTTGCCCATGTTGTGGAACCAGATGTTCGGGCACGGTGTGGCCACGCCGTCGCTGAAGGTCGACAGCACCAGCCGCGGCAGGTGGCAGCGCCAAGTGCGCCGGCCCTGGTGGTAGAACGAGCTGAGCCGGTCCAGGTAGGCCTTGGGCGGCAGGATCTGCGGGTAGCGCTCGCGTAGCTCGAACAGCTCATCGATCAGCGGATACTGCTCGGGCCGGACCTTGAAGCTGTCGCTGTCCGGGCCGCGCACGGGGAAGGGAAACAGTTGCGGCGGGTTGTCTTCGAAGCGGGCGCACCATTCGACGAATTCCCGCAGGTAAGGCGCACTGCGATCATTCAGCACGCCGTAGATTTCCAGCGGCAGGCCGGCCTCCAGCACCATGGCGATGCGCTCCATGATCATCTCGTGGATGCGCGGCGACAGGACCCGGTAGCTGTTGCCCTCATAGTGGCTGCTGTCCAGGGATATCTGCACCACGACATTGCCCAGTGCGGCCAGGCGCCGCACCTTGTCCCGGGTCAGCGGCAGGCCGTTGGTCTGGACGATCAGCACCTCGTGCAGCGGCGCCATGCGCTCGATGAAGGTCATGATGCCCTTGATGATGAAGATCTCGCCGCCAGTGAGCTTCAGCAGCGGCGGCCTGAAGGTGCGGTTGACCCGCTCGACGATGGTCTGCAGGCGCTGGCCCAGCTCGCTGTCTTCGCTGTAGACGTCATGCACCGGCGGTTGAAAGATTAACTTGCCCTCGTGGGACGACTTCATGTTGCTCTGCCCGGTCAGGCAGTAGGTGCATCCCAGGTTGCAGGAATCCTCGTTGATCACCAGGTCGTTGCCCAGCAAGCGGCTGTGGCCGAGGAAGTTCACCGGTTCGGCATTGGTCATGGCTCAGGCCTCCTTGCTGAACTGGATATCGCGCAAGCTCAGGCCCGCGCGGTGCAACTGCATGCTGATGCCCAACTGGACCTGGCGCAGCTCGCCGAGCTTGCCCCGGTAGAACTGCTCGACCTGGGGCCGCCGCTCGTGGGCATAGGCCTCGGTGAGGGTGCCCTCCTCGGCCAGGTCGGTCATCTGGGAAATCAGCTCATAGTTGAAGTCGCTCATCTGCCGGCGCAGCTCGGTGGCCTTGGCTTCCCCCGCCTGCAGGATCGCCAGGCCCCGGGGGTCATCCAGCACCGCTCGGCGCAGGCGCGACATGAAGGTGTGCATGACGATGTCGTAGGTCTCGAACTCGAACACCGCCGGTTCCTTCTCGATGACCATTTCCGAGGCGTACTTCTCGCCGTAGAGCAAGGCGCTGATGGACGACAGCTGGCGCACCCGCGGGTCTTCGAAGTCGTAGCTCAGGGCATTGAGCGAGACGTCGAAATCGTCATGCAGCTTGCCTTCGGCGCGCAGGGTCTCCACGGCTTCGGCTCCGGGATAGAGCTCCAGGCGCACGGTGTAGCGGCGCAGGTTGTAGCCCATGTACTGACGCAGGAAGAGGTTGTTGTCGCGGATCTCCTGGAAGGTCGACCAGGGGTGGTACGCGATGAAGCCGAAGGCCACGTAGATGCCAGCACCACGCACCAGTTCGATGGCACGCTTGTTGTCCTCGACCGTGGATTTCTTCTTCCAGCGGTCCAGGCCGATCTGCGAACCCGACTCGATGCCGATCAGCACTTTTTCCAGGCCCGAGCGGTACAGCAGGTCCAGCAGCGGCTGGTCCTCGGCGTGCCAGTTCTTAGCCTGCATGCAGCAGTTGTAATAAATCTTCAGGCCGCGATCGAGCACGCCCTGGGCGATGTCGGCGATGCGCTGTTTGGCGAATGGCGCGCCACCCGGGTCTTCGAACGTGGAGTCGACGAAGTCGAAGGTGTTGAAGTTGTACTTGTGATACAGGCGCTCGATTTCGTCGACGATGTTGTCCGGGGTCCTGGCCCGCCACAGCTTGCCGGGGTTGATCTTGTTGCCGGCGTGGGGGGCGTTGCAGAAGGTGCAGCGGGCGGTGCAGCCGCGGGTGGTAGCCAGGCGCAGATAAGGCAGCTTGCCATGGTTGAGTTCGAACTGATCCCGGGCCGGTTCGGGCAGCATGTCCAGCTCCGGCAGCGGCTTGCCGATGGGGTTGTCGATGACGAACCCGCCCTCCTCGCGCCAGCTCAGGCTGGGCACCGAGGCGTAGTCGCCGTGATCCCAGAAGGCCTCCACGTAGCGCACTAACGGCACATCGCCCTCACCCCGCACCAGGGCGTCGAGGAAGCTCCAGTTGGGGTTGCTCAACAGCTTGGAGCCGAGGAAGGTGGCCAGCGGACCGCCGGCCAGAAAGGCCACCCGCGGCTCCAGCGCCGCGCGCAATGCCGAACCGAATGCGGTGGCGTGGCTGACGGTGACCGTGGTCAGGGAGAACCCGATCAGGTCAGGCTTGAAGGCCACCACCTCGGCGATGGCGATCTCGTCGCCGTGCTGGATCGACTTGACCTCGACCACCAGGCACTCGGCCCCCAGGTCCCGCAGGATCGACACCAGGTAACTGACGCCCAGGTGCTCGGAGCTCATGACCAGGTCGCCGTCGAGCAGCACCGGGAAGCACACCCGCATGGGGTGCGGCTTGCGGAAGTCGACACTGGAATGCAGTGGATTGGCCGCCGGCGCATCGAGCGACTCGGCCAGATTGGTCAGGGGAATCAGCCCTTCGGCGGCGTTGGTGAACGGTACGGTTTCCATTAAAAGTACCCAATTTGCTGTAATTGGCTGTCCATGAAGCGCTGCTCTTCTTCACTCATGCGGGGCCCGCCACTGCCTTTGCGCCCGGGCTCGCGCCGGGGCTCGTGGGGCGGTTCCAGCAGCCAGTGGCCTTCGAGCCCTTCCGGCACCGGCAGCCCCAGATGGGCGAGGATCGTCGGGTAGATGTCTTCGATGCGCGCTTGCAGCGCGACGTCTTGCGCAAAGCTCGAACCGCGGATGAAGACGATGCCGTCGGGACGATGCACCCCGCGCTGGGCCGGCGAGCTCCAGACCTGCCCGGTGAGGCTCGGGGTCGGCATGACGCTGAAGTCCCTGGGGATCAGCAGGTAGTCGGGGGCATCCGACAGGCGCGCCCCGACATAGACCTGGTCGGCACGGACCAGCCTGAACCAGGGCCGGCCCTGATCGTCGAGCACCTGGGCCAGGGCGCGCTTGAGGCGCTCTTCGGCGGCCGGCAACTGCTCGTCGGTCAAGCGGCCCTGGGCCTCGCGCCCGACCCGGTTGGCGTTCAGGCCGAAGCAGCCGGGAGTGGGCATGTAGAAGTCGGAGCGCGACCAGTCGATCAGCCGCCGGTAGCTGGCGGGGTCATCGAACCAGGAGCGCGCGCCCGGATCGTCGTGCGCCGTCTCGGCCCCGTCCTGCTGCCGTTCGAAGCGGGTTGCCAGCAGGCCATGCTGCTGGAGGAATTCGTGCACGCTGAAGTCGGCCTCGCACAGGCCGAAGCCGTGGTCGGAAGCCACCACCACCAGGGTCTGGTCGTCGGTCAGGGTCAGCAAGGTGCCCAGCGCCCGGTCGATGTCGACATAGCACTGTTCCACGGCCGCACTGGGGGCCTGGGCATCGCCCCAGTAGTAATGACTGACCCGGTCAACTTCGGTAAAGACCACGAAGAGTGCATCGACCGGCCGGTTCTTTTGCAGAAAACAGCAAGTTTCGGCACGACCGTCGATAAACTTTCGCGCCTGCTCGCAATAATCTTCCTGACCGCGATACATGGTGACCAGATCGGAATGATAGTGCAGGCCCGCCTGCATCAATTCATGCATCAAGTTACCGGGTGCGGTATATCTCAATGTCTTTGCCAGGGGCCAGCTGATCATGTAGCCGCCCTGCAAGTCGGCCGGCGGATGAGTCATGGGGATGTTGTAGGCACCCACTTTCAGGCCATGGCGCTGCAGGGTCAGCCAGCAGGGCTCGCGCCCGTAATCGGCGGCATTCATGGCCCTGAAACGATAGTCGTCACTGTGGGTCGACCAGAACTGGTAGATCCCGTGCTCACCCGGGGAAACCCCGGTAAACATGGAGGCCCAGCCCGGTGCGGTATGGGGTGGAAAGGTCGATTGCAACACCCCATGGGCGGCGTGCCGACGCAATGCGCTGAAGTTGGGCAACAGGCCCCGCGCCATCAATTGCTGGAGCACGGCATGGGAGGCGCCATCGACACCGAAGACCAGCAACTTCAACTTTTGATCTTCCATGATCATTCACTCCCAAGAGATAAACATAATGAACAGCAGGTTACGAACAGGCACCAGCCGGCCACTGGCCTATAACCACTTATAAAAAACAATCAACTAAGATCCTGCTCTTTCAAACTTGAAAGAAGCAGTGCAACTTGCAAGCGGACAGGTCATTTAATGGCAATGCCAAATCAGACCATCACGTCCTGGATGAACAAGAACCCTGAAACAAACATCAACTTGCAACAAACTGGCTTAACGCATTGATCGGCTGTTCATCCACCGATGCACCTGCGAGCGCCCTGCGTTCCCCTGGGGTGTTCGCTCAGTAGCTGCGCAGCCCCGGAGTCGCCAGCGCCGGCCTGGCCGCTTGACTGTCGCCGCCCGGCGCTCCGCGCTCGACGATCTTCATCGCCCGTACATCGCACTTCAGGCTGGCGCAGATGTAGTCGAAGGCCTTGACCGGGTCGCAGCGGGTTCCGCAGGTAAAGATGTCGAGAAACAGCGCACCGTGCTCGGGATAGGTGTGAAAGGAAGCATGGGACTCCGCCAGCATCACCAGCACCGTCGCCCCCTGCGGCTCGAAGCGCTTGGTCATGGTGCCGCACACTGTGGCCCCGGCTTCGACGGATGCTGCGCACAGCAACCGGGTCAGGGCCTCTATGTCGTTGAGCTGTTCGGGAGAGATCTGATAGAGCTCGCCCAGGGTGTGCCTTCCAAAAAACGCATTGGCATCCGGGTTCATATGACGTCCCTGTATCGACGCAGGCGGGTAGCGATAGTCGGTGAATAAACGGCTGCTGGAGCCCCACTGCACTGCTTGCAGGGCTCCGATGATGGGGCAGCCGCCGCCCGCGGATCCACCCTTGCGTGCACGGGGTTATTTGAGTTTGTGAGCAAATTATTCCAATTGTTTCCGAGGGGCTTTGCGCATCTCGTCGCCTGCCCAAGACAGTTCACCGCTCTTCTGATCCAGATCAACGACTCCCCAGAGGTGAGCGCCGAGATTAAGACCCGGCAACGGCTTCATCACAGGCGTTGGCTACGGCGGCTTGCGCCGGACGGACGCCGTGATGCTGGACGTTGATTCGGCAAGCACATCCGATCTGCCCAGGCGGCTCGAAGAGAGGATGTTCATCGTCCGCCTGCCATCCGAAGAGGAGAACCGAAAATGAGCAACTCCGTGAAGAAGATGCCGGTCACCACTGAAGACAAATCCACCCGGCATCCGCTGGCCACAGACCTTTGGCGGCCCCTGGAAAAACTGCGCCAACAAGTCGATCACCTGTTCGATGACTTCAATCGCGGCTCGGGGCTTTCACCCTTCGGTCGTGGACTGTTCGATGTCGAACCCTTCTGGCGCCGCGAACTGATGGGCCACGGCATGCCTGCCGTGGACATCTGCGAGAAGGACAAGAGCTACGAGATCACCGCTGAACTGCCCGGCATGGACCAGAAGAACATCGAGATCAAACTGTCCAACGGCAGCCTGATCATCAAGGGCGAAAAGAAAGAGGACAAGGAAGAGAACCGCAAGGGCTATCACCTCAGCGAGCGTCACTACGGCTCTTTCGAGCGGGTGTTCAATCTGCCCAAAGGCGTCGACGCCGAGAAGATCGATGCCAGTTTCAGCAAGGGCGTGCTGAGCATCTCGCTGCCGAAAAAGCCTGAAGCCATGAAGGCGGACACAGTCGTGCCGATCAAGGGCGAGTAGGTTCCGCACTAGGGTGCCCCTTGCCGCAACAGCGGCAAGGGGCTTTTTCCTGGCGCCGCCCGAAGACGATCGATGTGTCGCTCCACCATCGGGCTTTAGTGCCCGCCCGGCGCTGCAAATGGCGAACGGCTTGAGGCCACCGCTGACTGCGCCTTGACCGCCAGGACGCTGCAGGGCACCTGGCAGAGGATGTGTTCGGTGGTGCTGCCCAGCACGTTGTCCAGGCCGTGGTACTGGTGACGGGCTGCGTGGCCCTGCCCTTGTCGAGTCATGAGCATGAAGAAGAACCACCAGTGGAACCTGTCGTACTTCGTGATCGCCTTTATGCTGT
This sequence comes from Pseudomonas sp. Os17, assembly GCF_001547895.1. Lineage (NCBI taxonomy): Bacteria > Pseudomonadati > Pseudomonadota > Gammaproteobacteria > Pseudomonadales > Pseudomonadaceae > Pseudomonas > Pseudomonas sp. Os17. The sequence goes on from NZ_AP014627.1 coordinate 4,149,571, forward strand.
TCACGCTCGTGCAGACTCTGTTCATCGAACGTCATGCCGCGCAGAACATTCCTTACAGCCAGTTCCTGCAACTGCTGAACGAAAAAAAACTCAGCGACCTGCAGATCGAGAAGGAACGGATCAGCGGCAGACTGCTGGCTCCCATCGACGGCCACGACAGCTTCACCACGGTGCGGGTCGATCCGTCACTGGCTGGCGACCTTGCCCAGACAGGCGTCGGGTTTACCGGGGTCAACGACACTCCATTCTTGAGCGGGCTGATCGGCTGGCTGTTGCCGTTGGTCCTGATCATGGTGATCTGGCATTTCCTGTTTCGCGGCCTGGCCGAAAGGCAGGGGCTTGGCGGCTTGATGAACATCGGCAAGTCCCGGGCCAAGGTGTTCGTCGAACGCGATACCGGGGTCAGGTTCGCCGATGTCGCCGGGATCGATGAAGCCAAGGCCGAACTGGTGGAAGTGGTCTCCTTTCTCAAGGACCGGGCCAAATACGCCCGTCTGGGCGCGCACATTCCCAAGGGGACGCTGCTGGTCGGCCCGCCCGGCACCGGCAAGACCCTGGTGGCCAAGGCCGTTGCCGGTGAAGCCGGTGTGCCGTTCTTCTCGATTTCGGGGTCGGAGTTCGTCGAAATGTTCGTCGGCGTCGGCGCGGCCCGGGTTCACGACCTGTTTGAACAGGCTCGACAGGCGGCGCCCTGCATCATTTTTATCGATGAACTCGATGCGCTGGGCAAAGCCCGCGGCGTCGGCGCGTTCGGCGGCAACGATGAAAAGGAGCAGACACTCAATCAGTTGCTCGCCGAGCTGGACGGATTCGACCCCCGTGAGGGTGTGGTGCTGCTGGCTGCGACCAACAGGCCGGAGATTCTCGATCCGGCCCTGCTGCGCGCCGGGCGCATCGACCGTCAGGTGCTGATCGATCGACCGGATCGCACCGGTCGACAGGCGATTCTCAAGGTCCACCTGCAGAAGATAACCGCGTCGCCAGCCCTGGATGCGGAGCGGATTGCCGAGATGACCACCGGTTTCACCGGGGCCGACCTGGCCAACCTGGTGAACGAGGCTGCCATCGTCGCCACCCGTCGTGGCGCCGCGGCGGTCGAGCTTGACGACTTTACCGCGGCGGTCGAACGCCTGGTGGCCGGGGTCGAACGCAAAAGCAGCGTGCTGCGCCCGGAAGAACGCCAGGTCGTGGCGTATCACGAGATGGGCCATGCCCTGGCCGCCAGCCACCTGCCGGCCATGGATCCGGTGCACAAGGTTTCGATCGTGCCGCGCTCCATGGGCTCACTGGGCTACACCTTGCAGCGCCCCACCGAGGACCACTTCCTGATCAGTTGCCAGATGCTCAAGGACCGGATGGTCGTGCTCATGGCCGGGCGCGCCGCCGAGTTTCTGGTCTATGGACAGACCTCGACCGGAGCCGCCGATGATCTGGCCCATGCCACCGATATCGCCCGCCAGCTGATCACCCGGTTTGGCATGAGCGCCGAACTCGGCCAGGCCGTGCTGGAACAGCGCAACGCCACCTACCTGGGTGAACGCATCCAAGGCACGGGCGAGAAGGATTACTCGGAGCAGACCGCCCGGGAAGTGGACCTTGGCATTCGCGCGCTGCTCGATGAAGCCTACCAGCGCGCCAAGGCCTTGCTCGAACGCCTGCGGGCCGATCTGGACGCCGGGGCCCGTCTCTTGCTGCAGAAGGAAACCCTGACTCCCGAGGAGTTCGCCGCGCTGCTGCCGGCGCAATCGGCTGCCACGAGCATGGCAAGGACCGGCGTGACGCCCGCCTGCCCTTCGCAGGTGAGCGGATGACGACTCGTCTGCTTCATCCATCCTCGGCGGCATCAGCGCCCACGGGCGCTGGCCGCCCACTGCCAGGAGCCGCCTCATGCGCGCCATGGTTCTGAATGCCCCGGGCCAGCCACTGCAACGACAGGAACGCGCCCTGCCCGAACCCGGCGCCCGCCAGTTGCTGATCCGGGTGCTGGCTTGCGGGGTCTGCCGCACCGATTTGCATCTGCTGGACGGCGAGTTGCCGCAGGCGCTGCTGCCGCGGGTGCCCGGGCATGAAATCGTCGGTGAAGTCACGGAGGTGGGGCCCCAGGTCGACCCTGGCTGGATCGGCCGGCGGGTTGGGGTTCCGTGGCTGGGCTGGACCTGTGGCGAATGCGCGTTCTGCCTTGCGGGCCGCGAGAACCTCTGCGATCAGGCGCAGTTCACCGGCTGTCATCTGGACGGCGGTTACGCCGAATACACCCTGGCCGATTCGCGCTTCTGCTTCCCCATCCCTGACGCACTCAGCGACATCCAGGCGGCGCCATTGCTGTGCGCCGGACTCATTGGCTTTCGCGCCTTGCGCATGGCCCAAGGCGCGCAGCACCTCGGGCTGTATGGCTTCGGCGCGGCGGCACACCTGGCGATCCAGATCGCCCGTGGGCGCCAGCAACAGGTGTATGCCTTCACCCGCCCGCATGACCAGGAAAGCCAGGACTATGCCCGAACCCTCGGCGCGGCGTGGGCCGGACCTTCGGATCAGCCACCGCCTCATGAACTGGACGCCAGCCTGATCTTCGCGGCCGTCGGGGCGCTGGTGCCCCTGGCGCTGGCAGCCACCGTCAAGGGCGGCTGCGTCATCTGCGCCGGGATTCACATGAGCGACATCCCCGCCTTTCCCTATCGCCTGCTCTGGGGCGAACGCAGCGTGCGCTCGGTGGCCAACCTGACCCGCGAAGACGGCCATGCCTTTTTTGCCGAGCTGCAACACACGCCGGTGCACTGCGATATCACCCGCTTTGCCCTGGACGACGCCAATCAGGCCTTGGCGTGCTTGCGCAGCGGCCGCTTCAACGGCGCCATCGTGCTCACGCCCTGAAGTGCCGTGGCCGCACGACCAGGCATGGGGCGCCTCGAACCGCGCCTTGCGCGGGCGAACCAAGGCATTGGCCTGTTCCTGGCTGCAGACGTTCAGTTGCAGATCTTCCGGGCACACGACGCCGTTGATCTGCCCCATGCTCCGCTCTCCCGCCGGCTTGACAAAAATCAAGCCGGTCGCCGCGACTCAAGCCAGCATAGGGTCGTGGCCGCCATGTCCGTACACCGGCTTGCCCGGTTGCCTCGGCGTTGCTGCATTAACCTGACGGAGATTGATCATGTCCGAGCCATCACGCTTCATGCTCGTCGTCTCGCCCCTGATGCACAAAAGCCCAGCCTTCGAACGGGCCGCGGCCCTGGCCAAGGCTTCGGACTCAGCGCTGCACATCGTCGCGTTCGACTACCTGGAAGGCCTGGCCACTGCCGGCATGGTCAACGGCCAGGCCCTGGAGCAGATGCGTCTGGGCTATGTCGAACATCACCGCCAGTGGCTCGAAGAGCAGGCCCATCCCCTACGCAAGATCGGCGTCACGGTCACCACCGAGGTGGTCTGGGTGCAGAGCCCGCTGCAGGAGATCCTCATTCACCTCAAGGAGCAACCGATGGCCGCGCTGATCAAGGCGCTGGACCACGAGTCGCCGCTGTCGCGCCTGATGTTCACGCCTCTGGATGTTCACCTGCTGCGCGAGTGCCCGGTGCCTCTGCACTTTGTCAGCCATGTGCAGCACGCCCTGCCCCGCCGCATCGTCGCCGCTGTCGACCCGTTCCATCGCGATGGACGCTACCAGGGCCTGAATGACAGGATTTTGCGCGAAGCCGCAAAACTGGCGAGCACCTGCAATGCGGTGCTCGATGTCATCTATGCCCATGACCTGTCGTCCATCAGCGCCGCCGAATTCGGTTTCGACAACGCCTCGGCGTTCTTCTCCTCAAGCGCGGCCAAACTGTTCTTCGAAGCGCAGGGCGACGCCTTTCGCGAACTGGCCGAACGCAATGGCATCCCCGCCGAGAACCAGCACATGATCATGGGCGACCCGGCCAAGGTGCTGGCCAGTTATGCGGATGCCTACGATGTCGACATGATCGTCATGGGGCGGGTCCTCCGCCGGGGCATGGGACGCCTGATCGGCAGCACGGTGGAACACCTGCTGTACCGGATGCCGTGCAGCGTATGGGTGGTAGCGCCGGAGAACCTGGCTGAATGAGGCGGGCCGCATTCAGGCCACTGCTCCTGCATGCTCATCCACCGACCATCGAGCGGGCATCCTCAAGAATCAGGTCGGCGCCCTTCTCCGCCACCATCAACACCGCCGCGTGGGTGTTGCCGGAAGTGACGTTGGGGAAGATCGAGGCATCGACGATGCGCAGCCCCGCCAGGCCATGCACCTTGAGGCGTTTGTCCACCACCGAGCGCTGCTCGTCGCGGCCCATGGCGCAGGAACCGCACAGGTGGTAGATCGAGCCGCAGTTCTCGCGAAAGTACTGCAGCATCTGCTCATCACTGTCCACCGCCGGCCCCGGTAGCACCTCATCCAGGGTAATGCTCTTGAGCGCCGGGGCCTGCATGATCTTGCGCAGCAGCCGGCTGCCCTGGATCACCTCGGCTATGTCCTTGTCGGTGCTCAGGTAGTTGGGGTCGATCAGCGCTGCATCCCGAGGGTTGTTCGAGGCGATCTGGATGCTGCCGCGACTGGTGGGCCGGCAGGGGTTGAAGCACAGCAGGAAGCCGGAATACGGCTCGGGCTTGAGGCTGGCCTTGTTGCTCTTGGGAATCTGGTACGACAGCGGGTTGAAGTACAGCTGCAGGTTGGGGTGTTCCTGCCCCGGGTCGCCACGGAAGAAGCCGCCAGCCTGGTTGACACTCATGGCCAGCGCGCCCTTGCGCGTCAGCAGGTATTGCAGGCCCAGCTTGAGCTGGCCGAGCAGCGAGCTGAGCTGGTCGTTGAGGGTCGGCACATTGGCCTTGTAGTAGTAGCTGACGCACAAGTGGTCCTGCAGGTTTTGCCCGACCGCCGGCAGGTGGCGAACCAGAGGAATCTGGTGCCGGGCCAGCAACCCGCGATCACCGACACCAGAGAGTTGCAGGATCTTCGGCGTGTCCACCGCGCCAGCACAGAGGATCACTTCCTTGTTGGCGCTGAAGGTCCGGACCACCCCTTGCTGGGTCACGCGGACACCCGTGGCGCGCTGTTGCTGCTCATCGAACAGCACCCGGTCCACCAGCGCGTAATGCTCGACCTTGAGATTTGGCCGGCGCAACGCCGGATGCAGGTGGGCAAAACTGCTGGAGCAGCGCTGGCCATCGCGGGTGTTGACGTCGTAGATCCCCGCGCCCTCGAATCGGGCGCCATTGAAATCTTCGCTGCGCGAATAGCCCAGTTCCTCACAGCCCTTGAGGAACACATCGCAGATGGAATGGGTCTGCCCCTTCATCGGGGTGATGCTGATGGGGCCGCTGCCGCCGTGGTACTGGCTGTCTCCCAGGGGGTGATTCTCCAGCTTGCGGAAATACGGCAGCACCTCGTCGAAGCTCCAGCCGTCGTTGCCATTGGCCGCCCAATCATCGAAATCATGGGCCTGGCCGCGCACATAGATCATCGCGTTGATCGAGCCGGAGCCCCCCTGGACCTTGCCCCGCGGCGCGTAGATCGCCCGGCCGTTGAGCTGCTTCTGCGGCTGGCTGTAGTACATCCAGTTGAAACGCGGGTTGTAATACATCTTGGCGAAACCCACCGGAATCTTGAACCAGAACGATGAGTCCTTGCCGCCCGCTTCCAGCAGCAATACCGAGTATTGGCCCGAGGCCGAGAGCCGGTTGGCCAGAACGCAGCCGGCGGCACCGGCGCCGGCGATGATGTAGTCGTATGTCATGCAGGGTTACCGCTCAGGTCGTATTGAAGGCAGCCATGCCGGCTGCCCATGCCCTGCCCGTCTCCGGGCGGGAAGTGCTCAGCCCTTGGCCGGGGAGTGGTCGTTGACGTCGGCCGGCGTCGCGGCCATTTGCAGGTGCAGACGTTCGCCGCTGTAAGGCGAGTGCCTGCGTACCACGTCCATGTTCAGCTCCACCCCCAGGCCCGGCTCGCTGGACGGGATGATGTAGCCGTCCTCCCATTGCAAAGGCTTGGTCAGCACTTCGGCGTGGAAGCCGCCCCAGGTCATGATGCTTTCCTGGATCAGGAAATTCGGCGTGCAGGCCGCCAGCTGGAAGCTCGCCGCCGCGCCAATCGGGCCGTTGTACAGGTGCGGGGCGATCTGCGCGTAGTAGACCTCGGCCATGCTGGCAATCTTCTTCGCCTCCAGCAGGCCACCGCAACGCGCCACGTTCATTTGCAGGATCGAGGCACCACCGGCCTGCAGCAGCTTGAAGAACTCGTACTTGGTGGTCAGGCGCTCACCGGTGGCGATCGGGATGCTGGTCTTGGCTGCCACCTGGGCCATGGCCTGCTCCTGGCCAGGCGGCACCGGTTCTTCGAACCACAGCGGGTCGTATTGCTCCAGGCGCTTGGCCAAGCGAATGGCCGAGGACGGCACCATCTGCCCATGGGTGCCGAACAGCAGGTCGCAGCGATTGCCCACCGCTTCACGGATCTTGCGGCAGAAGGTTTCACAGCGCTCCAGCACTTGCAGGGACAACTGGTGCCCGGAGTACGCGGTGTAGGGGCCGGCCGGGTCGAACTTGAGGGCGGTGAAGCCCTGGTTCATGTTCTGTACCGCGCATTCGGCGGCCAGGTCCGGGTCGTCGTAGTCGTATTCGCCGCGGCTGTTCTGCGGATACAGATAGGTATAGGAGCGCAGGCGTTCATGGACCTTGCCCCCCAGCAGCTCGTACACCGGCTTGTTTGCCGCCTTGCCAATGATGTCCCAACAGGCCATCTCCAGGCCGCTGACCACGCCCATCATGGTCAGGTCCGGGCGCTGGGTGAACCCGCTGGAATAGGCCTGGCGGAAGAAGCGTTCGATGTGGTGCGGGTCCTGGTCCAGCAGATAGCGCTGGAACACGTCCTCGATGATCGGCCGCATCGCCTGGGGACCGAAGGTGGCGGCATAGATCTCGCCCACGCCTTCGATGCCGCAGGCGGTGCGCAGCTTGACGAACAGCCAGTACATGCCGCCGATATGCGGTGGCGGGACAGCGACAATATGGGTTTCAAGGGCGACGATTTTCATCTCAGGCTCCTGTTTGCGAATGTGGCTGGGTACGCTTGATGCGAGCGCGCAAGGCGATCGCGGCCAGGGTGCCGAGGGCGCCGGCCGCGGCGATGTAGCCGAAGTACAAGCGGTAGCCCAAGGCCCCGGGGAAGTGTTCGGTGAGGTAGCCGTTGATCAGCGGGATAAAGGCGTCCGGCAGGTAGCCCACCACCGAGACGATGCCGATGGCCAGACCGGTGATGCGCAGGGGAATACGGCAGGTGTCGAGGATCGCCCAGTACAGCCCGCGAATGGCGTAGGTCATCAGACCGATGAAGATCACGGTGGCGATCAACAAGCCCAAGCTGCCCATGGCCGGGAACAGGATCAGCCCGACGATGCCCAGGGTGGCCAGCAACAGGGCGACGATCAACACCGAGATATTCGAGAAACGGTCACCCAGCCAGCCGCCACCGATGCCACCCAGCGGCCGCATCCACAGCTTGATGGTGGTGATGGTGCCGGCCATCACCGCGGTCATGCCGTTGCCCTGCAGGTAGTCGGAAAAGCTGTAGGTAGCCCAAAAGATGTGGTAACCGCAGAACACGATGGCGGTCACCAGCCACAGCTCGGGGATTTTCACCAGGGTCGCCAGATCGCCGAGCAGGTTGAACCGCCCCTTTTCCACCGGTGCTGTGTCTTGCAGGGACTTGGGGTCCTTGAGCAGCACCAGCACGCAGCCGATGACGATGCAGGTAAAGGAATACAGGTAGACCACGTGACGGAAACCCTCGGCCGTCGACTCGCCGCGGGTCTCGGTGGCCAGGGCGAACAAACCCAGGGCCAGGGTCGCCAGCAAGGCTTCCACCAGGCCACGGCCGCCGTCGAGGATGCCGAAGAAACGCCCCTGCTCATTGTGGCGGGCAATCATCTTTACCCGTTTGAGCACCGAGGCCCAGAACGTCAGCCCGGTGGTCAGCCCCCAGCAGCCGAAGATGATCATCAGCGACGTCAGTGATGGCGCAGTGGAGTACCACAGGCCCAGGGCACCGGTAGCCACCAGGGAGAAAAATATCAGCAAGCGCGGAGCGATACGGTCCGCCAGCCAGCCGCTGGGCAGGTAGCTGATCAGGAAAATGGTGCCGAGCATGGAGTACAGATAACCCAGCTCGCTGTGGTTGATGTGCAACACCTCAAGCATGGTGGTCTGGTAGACCTGACGCAGGTAGAGGATCGGGTAGATCGCTCCGGCGGCCAGCACCAGCAGCATCAGTTGAAAGTAACGACTGCCCTTGTCGCTGTGGCTCACCGGCAACCCGGCGGGGTCCTGGGCCGAGATCAGATCGGCTGCATGCTTAGACATAACGATGCCCTCGGGCGCCGGTAACCGGCGCCGCTCATTATTATTAGTGGGGCAGCGGCAAGCTTGGAGCTTCAAGCGGCAAGAACGACTGCGGTGTTCTTGCTTGCAGCTTGCGGCTGTCTTGATACAACGACGGCAAGCGGCAAAATCGATTGCACGCTTTGGCTGGGTGCTTGCCGCTTGAAACGTGCAGCTGCCTTTAGAAAGGCATGACCACCAGGCGGGTCTGGGTGAACTCGAGCATGCCGTGCTTGCCGTCGTCACCGCCCAGCCCTGAGCGCTTCCAGCCGGCGTGGTAGCCCTGGTAGGGGTCAGCCGGGGTTCGGTTGACGTACAACTCGCCGGCCTGGATGGCCCCGGCGACTTTCATCGCGGTGCGGTAGTTCTCGGTGTAGAGCACCGAGGCCAGGCCGAACTGGTGGTCATTGGCCAAGGCCAGGGCTTCATCGATATCCCGGTACTTGAGCACCGGCAGGACCGGCCCGAAGATTTCCTCCTGAACGATCTCCATGTCCTGGCGGCACGCGCTGAGCAGCGTCGGCGGATAGAAATGCCCCGGCCCCTCGGGCATCACGCCACCGGCTTCGAGCACCGCGCCCTGGGCGACCGCCCGCTGCACCAGGCCATGGATCGCCTCCCGCGATGCCGCACTCACCAGAGGCCCCATGCGGCCCGGATCCTGGCGCCGATCACCGAATTGCACGGCGGCGATCTTGTCCTTGAGCAGGGCCAGGAATCGCTCGTGCACGCTTTCATGGACATAGACCCGTTCCACTGCCGTGCACAACTGGCCGCAGTGGGTCGTCTTGGAAGCGATGATGGCGCTGGCGGCCTGCTCCAGGTCGGCGTCGGGCTCGATGATGGCCGGGGTCTTGCCGCCCAGTTCCAGGGACGGCTTGGCGATATTGGCCTTGCAGTAGTCGAGCACGATACGCCCGGCATTGACGCTGCCGGTCAGGGTGATCATGCCCACTGCCGGGTGGGTACAGACGGTGGCAGCGGTGGCGTGGTCCATGGTCAGGATGTTCACCACCCCAGGCGGCAGGCCGGCCTGCTGGACCGCCCGAGCGATTTCAAAAGCCGAGATCGGCGTGTTGTTGCTCGGACGCACCACCACCGTGTTGCCGGCGATCAGCGCCGGCGCCACCTTGCGCAGCAGGGTGTAGACCGGGTAGTTGAACGGGATCAGGCAAGCCACGACGCCAATCGCCTCGCGGTGCAGAAACAGCTTTTCGTCGGGGCTGTCGCTGGGAATGATCTCGCCCTCGATGCGGCGCGCCCATTCAGCGTGATAACGAGTGATCTGCGCGGCGTAACGGGCTTCATTGCTGGCGTCCGCCAGGCTTTTGCCCGATTCGGCCGCCAGCGCCTGGCCAATGGCGTCGGCACGCGACTCCAGGGCATCGGCCAATGCGCGCAGATAGTCACCGCGCTGGATGCTGGTCAAGGCAGCCCATTTTTTCTGCGCCGCACAGGCGGCAGTCACCGCAGCATGGGCCTCTTCCTGAGTGGCGGCCGAGACATGCCCCACAAGGCTTTCGTCGGCCGGATCATAGACCGCGATGGATACGCCGCTGGCGGGTTTGATGAAGTCGCCGTTAACAAAATTCTGTTCAAGTTGCATGGAAGTTGCCCCGTCGTTGGCAGAGAAGTGGCGCAGGCAGCCTGGACGCAATCCAGGCCCGGCGATCAAAGGGTCTGGAGTGGCCGAGCGGGCACAGCGCAGCGATCGACGGACAGGGCTATGGCCTGCAGGCAAGGCGGGAAACCGCGGGCAAGGTGCAGCGACAGGCAATCGACAAGGACCGGATAGGGCATGGCTGGGCACTCGGGTTGTTGTTATGTGAGTGCAGGCAGTCTTGTCGTCCGGCACGACAAGGACAAACGATTAATTGCGCGGACTAACATGCAAAAAACGCATGTTATGACGCACTGATGATGGAGGCCTGAAGGACCTCTTCGCTGGCACGCCAGCTCCTACACAGGTTGCGCATGTGGGCTATTGTAGGAGTCGGCTTGCCGACGAAGGCGGTCGCGCGGCCTCTAGCCCAGGGGTGTTGAGGCTGTGGAGGGCTCAAGCTGGCGTTGCGCCAGCCAGATTTCTTCTTCGAGCCACTGGCTAAATACCTGCAGTTGCGGCAACGGAACCTGGGCTGGACGTGTCACCAGCCAGTAGGACTGGTGCCCCTCGACATGCACGTTGTGCACCTGGGTCAACTGCCCCGCTGCCAGTTCCGCCGCGACCATGTGCCAGTCGGCAATGGTAATCCCCAAGCCCTCGGTGGCCGCGTGGATGGCCAGATCCAGTAGGTCGAACTCATAGCCGCCCTGAGTATCGACCCCGGTGATCCGCGCGGCATCCAGCCAGTGCTTCCAGGTCAGGTAGCGCTGGTCTTCCCGGGCCAATACATGCAACAGGGTCATGCGTTTGAGATCGATGCCCTGTTCCGCCGATTCCCGGGCCAGCAGCGAAGGCGCGCAGACCGCGATGTGCCGCTCCTGAAACAGCAGGGAGCTATCCAGGCCATCCCACTCACCGTCACCAAAGCGGATCGCACAATCCAGGGTCGCGGTTTCCGCCAGGCTGTCCTGCAAACGCGTGGTCAGGCTCAGCTCCAATTCAGGGTGCTGCTCACGCAGACGTCCCAGGCGCGGCAACAGCCAGCGACTGGCGAAGGTTGGCGGTGCATTGAGGTGCAAGCGATTGGTGTGGGACTTTTGCGCAATGCCGCGCAACGTCAACTCGATCTTGTCGAAGGACTGGTGCAGGGCACGCAGCAATACTCGCCCGGCACTGGTCAGTTCCAGGTGATGATGGCGTCGTTTCAGCAGGCTTTCCCCCAACTGCTCCTCCAGTTGCCGGACCTGGCGACTGACCGCGCTCTGGGTGACGTTGAGCAATTCGGCGGCCCGGGTAAAGCTGCCGGTGCTGCCGGCGACCTCGAAGGCCTTTAGCGCATTGAGCGCAGGCATTTTGCGTTTCACGACAGTCTCTCTGTGACAGCTGCAGGAGGCGCAAAGCATCGCATGCACCCGTAGACGGAATCCATGGGACTAACATTCGTTTTTGTCATGCGCAGGCGATGAATAAATCGTTTGTCGGGCCAAGAGCAGATAGCAACACTGCAGGCACATTACAAAAACAACAACGAGTACCGCCCATGCCTCATTTCCCGCTTGTCTCGATGATCGCCACTGGCTGAAGCCACAGCGTTCACCCCCCTCTCAATCCTTTCACCCTTGGCTGCCGCCCTTGCCGCGGCCGGGTTCATCGCACCCGACAATAACAATCCGGGAGAAAACCCCATGCTTTCCAAACGCTCCGGCTTTCTGTGCAACATTGCCCTACTGGGCAGCCTCGCCACCCCCGCTCTGGCCGTGCAAGTCACCGACCACCTGGACCTGGGCGGCGCGGTTCGTGCGCGCTGGGACTACGACCCGGACCGGGATATCCAGACCTTCAACTTCGACACCGCGATTCTCAGTGCCAAGTACAGCTCCGACACCTGGATCGGCGCCGCCAAGTACCGCTTTTACGGGCGCGCCTACCCCTACCGCTACACCGACAAGGTGGGCGACATCGCCTTTGCCGAGAGCGCCTGGATCGGCTACCGGTTCAACCCCGAGCAGCAGGTACAGGTCGGCCTGAACCAGATTCCCTTCGGCCTGCAGCCGTATTTTGGCAGCACCTTTTTTGAAACCCTGGGCAACGTGGTGGGGCTGGAGGACATCGAGCAGATCGGTGCCAAGTACATCCAGCAGAGCGGGGACTGGAACCTCCAGGCCGGCTACTACCTGCGTCCCGCCTGGCAGGGCAAGGGCACCAGCAACGGCCGCACCTATTCCAGCGTGGTGTCTTCGGCCGACAGCTACGTGGCCGACGGCAGCGACAACCGCGAACGCAACACCCTGGTGCTGCGGGTGGCGCGGGCCGTGCAATTGGGTGACTGGGCATCGGAAGTCGGAGTCTCGGGCCTGACCTCGACCCTGAAGAACAACGACACCCACAACGACGGCAGACGCAATGCCTTGGCCGTCCACTACCTGGGTAAGAACGGCCCGTGGGGCGTGCAATTGCAGGCAGCGCGCCAGCAGATGTCGCCACGCAATCCGGGCACCGATGAGTTGGTCACTCTGGGCGGCTACGACGGCACCTTCAACGTCGCCAGCCGCGGCAACCTGTATGTCGCCGACCTGAGTTACGACGTCGACGGCAAGTACCTGTTCGATCAGATCAGCGGGGTCAAGCTGTACGCCAACTACAGCGCCTTCGACAAATCGGCCAGCGACTACAAGACATCCCAGCGGATGATCCTCGGCAGCTCGTTCTCGCTGAGCAAACTGTGGATAGCCACCGAATGGCTGTTCGGCAAGAACGATCCGTACATAGGCGGTAGCAGTTATGCCCAGAGCCTGGGGGCCGGAGGCAGCAACCAGTGGGAAAACCAGGTGTATGTGAATATCGGCTACTACTTCTGAATTCTTGCCGGCCCTTTCGCTGGCAAGCCAGCTCCTACAGTTGGCAGGAGAATATGTATCTCTCTGTAGGAGCCGGCTTGCCGGCGAAAGCGATCTCACGGACCTCTTGGCGGGCAAGCCAACCTCCGCAAAGGGCACCTACAGGCTAAGATGGGCGCCCTAGATGAAGTGCCCTACAACAACAATAAACCTGCCCCGCCACTTCCAGCGCTCAGCCCGCCAGGCGCGGATCGCTACAGCCTGGCGCCAGGTGCGGAGTCTGCCCGCCATGCGCCAACTGCCCTCCCTGAACATGCTCCGGGTCTTCGAGGAAGTCGCCCGCCATCGCAGTTTCAGCCAGGCCGCCCACGCCCTCAACGTCACCCAGGGCGCGGTCAGCCGACAGATCAAGCAATTGGAAGACTACCTCGGCGTGGCGCTGTTCAGCCGCTCCCCGCAAGGGCTCGCGCTGACCGAGGCCGGCGCAGCGCTGGCGCCTAACCTGGGGCAGGCCTTCGATCATATGGAGCGTGCCCTGCAAGCCTTGCGCGTGCCCAACCTGCGCCAGCGCCTGCGCATCGTCGCCCCACCGACCTGGGCCACCCGCTGGCTGTCCGCGCAACTGCGGGACTTCTGCCAGCGCTACCCGGACATCAGCCTCAGCGTGACCCAGCACAACAGCCACGACAGCCCGGCCGAAGTCGACTGCGAGATCCGCTTCGGCCTGCAGGCCGCTCCCCATTGCCAGAGCCAATTGCTGGTGATGGAACGACACATTGCCGTGGCCAGCCCGGAGCTGTTCAGCAATGGCCAGGCACCGGACCTTCGGCGCTTTCCCCTACTGCACATACTCCATGGGGACAAGCGTTTGCCGGTCTGGGAAAACTGGTTGGCAAGCATGGGCCGCGACGACATCGACGCCCGGACGGGATTGGAGTTCAGCACCCTGGACCAGGTGATCCACACCGCGCTGGCCGGCGGTGGGCTGGCGGTGATCGACCGGCAGATGATCGAACGGGAGCTGGCGGACGGACGCCTGCTGCCGATCACCCCGGTAGAGGTGATCGGCCCTTATGGCTATTGGCTGGACGTGGCGAACGACAAACAGGGGCTTTCCAAAGTGCAACTGTTCACCCAGTGGCTGAGCCTGGTGAGCAATCCCTGAGTCGGCTTCTCGTAGGAGCTGGCTCGCCAGCGAAGGCGGCAGCAAGCCATGCAAGACGCAGGGCCGCTTCGCCGGCCAGCGGGCTCCTGCATCAGCGTTGCGAACGCGATATCAGATCGGCGAGGCAACCTTGGGCAGTTCGCTGCCGGTCGAGTCAGCGGCGCTGACGCTGCACGCCTGGCTCAGCGTCAAGGACTTGGTCTCTGGTGCCCAGGCCCAGGAAATCAGCGCCCCCAGGGCCAGAATCCCGGCAAGGATGCCCATGGTCGGGCTGAGGCCGATCCCAGCCACGCTCACCGGTAGCAGGAAGGTGCTGATCGCCGACCCCAGGCGGCTCACCGCGGTGGCCAGGCCAATGCCGCTGGCGCGCACCTCCGTTGGAAAACTCTCTGCCGGAAACACCCCCACCAGGTTGCTCACCGCCGACAGCACCAGGGTAAACAACCCGAACTGCAGCACCATCAACCAGGCTGCGCTACCCGGCAGCACCGCCAGCAGCAACAGCGCCACCGCGAGGATGATGAAGGAGTTGATCAGGAACCCGCGGCGGGAAAACTTCACCGTGCACCAGATGCCGATCAGCGCGCCGAGGATCAGCAGCAGGTTGAGCATCAGTTCGGTGCCGAAGCCCTCGGCCAGGCCCATCTTCTGCAAGATCGACGGCAGGAAGGTGTAGATGGCGAAGTACGGCATGACAATGCAGACGAAGAACAGGCAGTTGAACGCGGTGCGCTTGCGGTACTCGCGGCTGAACAGCACGCCATAGCCGGAGCGGGTCTCGCCGGAGGGCTGTTCGTCCAGGACCACGTTGGCCCCCAGGTGCTTGTGCACGATGGCCCGGGCTTCGGCAAGACGCCCGCGGTTGACCAGCCAGCGCGGCGACTCCGGGGTGCCGATGCGCGCCAGCAGGATCAGCCCGGCGGGAATCGCCGAGGAGGCCAGCATCCAGCGCCAGGCATCGTCGCCGAGGCTGAGCATCGCGGTGCCGACAAAGGTTGCGGCGACGTAGCCGAAGGTCCAGATCACGCTGAACGAGCCCAGCAGCACGCCACGGTGCTTCTTCGGGGCGAATTCGGCGAGCATCGCGTGGCCGACGCTGAAATCGCCCCCCAGGCCGATGCCGATCAGCACCCGGCAGAGAAACAGGCCCATGGCAGTCTCGGCATAGAACTGCAGCACCGAGGCCAGGGTGATCAGCACGAAACTGACCAGGAAGATCTTCTGCCGCCCCAGGTGATCGGAGATCCAGCCGAAGAACAGGCTGCCGATGAACAGCCCCATCAGTGCCGAAGCACCGATCAGGCCCTGCCAGAACGCGTCCAGTTGCATCTGCGGGCTGAGCAGGGTGAAAGCGATACCGATCAGGCCGAGGATGTAGCCGTCGGTGAAGTGCGCGCCGAAGGTCAGGCCGGCGATTTTCAGATGGAACCGGCCAATGGGCAGGTCATCGATCTTGAGGGTTGCAGTGCTCATGTTCGTCTCCATTTATTGTTGTTGAATCAGAGATGAATCGGTGCGGGCATCCGCCCGTAGGAGCCGGTGCGCCATTGCGCTGACAAGCACAACGCCGCCCGGCCGGCTCCTACAACGCGAGGGCCGAGGGCTAGAGGCCGCCCATCAGCAGGTATTTGATCTCCAGGTAGTCGTCCAGACCGTAGCGGGAGCCTTCGCGACCAAGGCCCGATTCCTTGATCCCGCCAAAGGGCGCCACTTCAGTGGAAATGATGCCTTCGTTGATGCCCACCATGCCCGCTTCCAGGCCCTCGGCCATGCGCCAGACCCGACCGATGTCGCGACTGTAGAAATAGGCCGACAGACCGAATGGCGTGTCGTTGGCCCGCTGCAGCACTTCGGCCTCGTCCTGGAAACGGAAGCACGCCGCCACCGGGCCGAAGGTTTCTTCCTGGGCGATCAGCATCTCGCCGCTGACCTCGGTGAGGATGGTCGGCTCGAAGAAGGTGCCGCCCAGGGCATGGCGACGACCGCCGCAGAGCAGCCGGGCGCCCTTCTCCAGCGCATCGCCGACATGCGCCTCGACCTTGGCCAGGGCCGCCGCATTGATCAGCGGCCCCTGCTCGGTATCGCCCTCCAGGGCGCTGCCGACCCGCAGCGCGGCAACCGCCTCGGCCAGCTTGGCGGTGAAGGCCTCATACACGCCGTCCTGGATGAAGAAACGGTTGACGCAGACGCAGGTCTGCCCGGTGTTGCGGAACTTCGAGGCCATGGCGCCCTTGACCGCGGCATCCAGGTCGGCGTCGTCAAAGACGATGAACGGCGCGTTACCCCCCAGTTCCAGCGAGACTTTCTTCAGGGTGTCGGCGGACTGACGCATCAGCAGCTTGCCGGTGCGGGTCGAGCCGGTGAACGACAGCTTGCGCACCGCACTCGAAGCCTGCAGCGCCTGGCCAATGGCCGGGGCATCGCCGGACACGATGTTCAGTACCCCGGCCGGGATCCCTGCCTGCTCTGCCAGCACCCCGAGGGCGAAGGCCGATAGCGGGGTTTCTTCCGAAGGCTTGAGGATCATCGTGCAGCCGGCAGCCAGGGCCGGGCCGACCTTGCGCGTGACCATGGCCAGGGGGAAGTTCCACGGAGTGATCGCCGCGACTACGCCAATCGGCTCCTTGGTCACGATGATCCGCGCGTCGGCCTTGTGGCTGGGGATCACGTCGCCGTAGGCGCGCTTGGCCTCCTCGCCGAACCATTCGAGGAAGCTTGCGGCATAGACCACTTCGCCCATGGCTTCGGCTAGGGGCTTGCCCTGTTCGCGGCTGAGCAAGGTGGCCAGTTCGCGCTGCTGGGCCAGCATCAGCTCGCTCCAGCGCTTGAGTCGCTGGCTGCGCTCCTTGGCGGTGAGTGCGCGCCAGGCGGGCAAGGCGCGCTGGGCGGCGGCAATGGCCAGGCGAGTTTCTTCGGCGCCAGCCTTTTGCACCTGGGCAATCCGTTCGCCATTGGCCGGGTTGTACACCGGGTAGCTGACGCCGCCGCTGGACCATTGGCCATCGATGAAATGACCGGTACGAATCAACGCGCTCATGCCATGGCCTCGGTCAGGGAAAAGCGCTCCAGCCCCGGACGGGCCGTGCGCAGAATACGTTTGCCGGCGGTGTAGTCGTTGATCACATCGCAGGGGGTGTAGTTGCGCTCCAGCTCGTGCAGCTCCTCGGCATCCAGCGCGGTATCCAGCGCTGCCAGGGCGCTGTCGAACTGCGCCGTGGTATCGGCCCCCACCAGCATGCAATCGACCCCGGCATGGTTGAGCACCCAGGCCTGGGCCACCTGGGCATTGGACAGGCCGCGGGCACGGGCCACGCGTTGCACCGAGCGGGCGATCTGCAACGAGGCCTCGTCGCTGTACATCTGCTGGGTGAAGAAGTCGGTCTGGTTGCGGGTCGACTGCACGTCGCCAGTGAGCAGGCCCCGGGCCAGCGGGCTGAACACCGAGACGCCCAGGCCCTGGTCACGGCAGAACGGAATCATCTCGCGCTCTTCCTCGCGGTAGGCGCAGTTGAGCTGCAGCTGCATGTTGATCGGCTTGACCCAGCCGTGGCGCTCACAGGCCATGAGCAGCTTCGCCAGCTGCCCGGTGAGCATGGTGGAGACGCCGATATAGCGAGCCTTGCCGGCGCGGACGATGTCGTTCAGCGCCTGCATGGTTTCTTCCACCGGGGTGTTCACATCGAAGTAATGCAGCATGAACACATCGACGTAATCCATGCCCAAGCGCTTGAGCGAGGCATCGATGCTGTCGAGGATGTGCTTGCGCGAATGGCCGCTGGCATTGATCCCGCTGCGGGTGCCGTAGCCGACCTTGGTGGTGATCACCAGGTCTTCGCGGCGTGCCAAGCGCTTGACGATGCGCCCCACCACCTCTTCGCCGACGCCTGCGGAATAGAAATCCGCCAGGTCGATGAAATTCACGCCGTGGTCCAGGGCGTGGGCGACGATGGGCTCACTCTGCTTCTCATCGAAGATCCACGGCTTCCAGTCCGGGGTGCCCATGTTCATGGTGCCCAAACACAGGCGCGAGACTTGCAGGCCGGAGTGGCCCAGACGAATGTATTGCATGCTGCGCTCCTCAGGCCTTGGGGGTGTAGAACGGGTTGCTGATCTGGTTCACCACATCCGCCAACTGGGCGCGCTCGGGCTTGCCGTTCAGGGCCGCGCGAATCGCCGTGCGGCAGGCGTTGTAGTTGTTGAGGTAGACCGCATCCAGATCATCGCAGTCCGGATTGACCCAGTTGGCGGTGACGATCGCCCATTGATCTTCGGCTTCGGCCGGCAAGGTGCCGTCCAGCAGCGCTTCGAGTACCGCCTTGGCAATACCTGCCTGGGATGCCCCCCAGGTCGCGTTGCCGTGCAGTTCGCTGGCGATCGCCGCCTTGTTCACGTACAGGGTCATGGGCTTGACCGGGATGTTGGGCTGGGCAATCACCATGAACGGGCAATGGCCCTGGCTCGGCGAAGCCAGGCTGTTGGCGAAGGCCTGTCCGGCGGGACCGTTACGCGGCCCGAGAAGAATGTTGATGTGAGCGGCATTCACGCCCGGGCCTGCGAAGCCTTCGCCGATATAGAGGTCGAGTGGTTGCATGGGGATTTACTCTTTGAGGACACAAGGGAAGAAATGACGCGGGATCGGCGGTGCCTGGTCCCACTACCTTTCATTGGTTGGTTTCAAAGAGCGCGAGTGAACATGAACCCAGAGTGGGTTCTGCAAATGGACGGTAACGGACTGAGTCATGGCGCAAACGCTCTTTGTTGTTATGGATGAGCTGTGTTTGCGTTGTTTTAGCACCGGGCTTGCTAGAGCCCGTAACCATTAAAAGTCATGCGGCCATGAGCTTTTGTCATAGCCTGTGCTCTGTGACGCAGGCGTTGGCGGGAGCCGAATCCATCGAGCTACCGTCAACTGTGTGAACAAACAGCGGACGGTTATGAATGCAGACAAGTACCCAACCTGGGATTTGCGATTGAATGCTGCTGTTCACCTTTGCTTCTGTGTCTCGGCCTTCAGCTTTACTCTCAGCCAACTACTCCAGAACCAAACGCTGTTCATGCGTTGGTCGGATTCCAAGTCAGTGAATTCGGATTGTGGATAGCGTATTTCAAGCTTCGAAAGATACGAGCTGCAAAATTACGGGCTGCTGGATTTCTTCGATGGCTACTCGCCGTGTTTTTCCGACTGCGTCATTGGCCTTATAAGGCTTGATACTGCGGGTCTTTTTCCGGTTGGCCGGAAACGCAACTACCGTACGTGACGGATCGGGCACCTGCCTGATCAAGAAACGGCTTGGCGTAGTAGATCGGGATGACGTAGGAGACCAACTGGCTGGATCTTTTATAGGCGACAGAGATCCCGATGACCGTGCCATTGCTGCCAAATACAGGGCCGCCACTGTTCCCTTCATTCAAGGCCAGGTTGGTTTGCCACCACGGCTTGTATCCGCCATCGACCTCGGCCAATTCCGCCGTTTTCATACCGGGAGGTATTAGCGACAGCTCCCACCCGCCGTACCCCAGGGCCATCAATGGCGCCGCGACCGGCGTCGGCACCGCCGTACCGATCGCAACAGTCTGCCAGCCCTCGCCGTTGTCACGCGGCGCCAGTTGCAGCAAGGCAATATCCCTGATCTTGTCACGCGCAACCACGGTGGCCGGGACGTTGCCAGCCCCGCGGCTGCCGACCTTGACTTGGATCTTTTCGGATTCGACCGTTACATTTCCCACCGGGCTGATTACGTGATTGTTGGTGATGACCAGTCCCGATTCGGACACGATGAAACCCGAACCACTGCTTTCACACTTGCCATCGCCATTGGTCAGAATGCAGGTGTAATCGATGCGCGTCATGGCTTCCTTGTTGCGATGAAACAGACAGCTGACGTCCATGGCGTGCGCCATGCCCAGAGGCATGGCCGTCAACAGCAACGTGATCGCGAGTTGATTCATGCCGGTCATGCGTCACGTCCTTCAGGGATTGAGGTTCAGCCGAGACAGGGGCTTGTAGCCATCCCGCATCAGTTCAGCTTCGGTGTACGAGCGGCGACAAACACCGCCGCAGGACGTTTTGGTGGTTGACTCGATGACGGTATGGAAGCGTCCGTTGGGACCGTTCGCGGTGCTTTCGAGCAGTCGAACATGAGATCCGGCCTTGTTCACGATGTCGCCGGGTTGCACCGCGTCCCAACGCACCGCGGCACTGACTTTGGCATTCGGCAGGCTGCTTGTGGTGTAGTAGGTCCCTGTTTGCCAGGCGTAGGAAACGAAGCCCGAACAATCAAGGCCCGTTGCACCGGAATAAACGCAATCGGCATTGCGACATGTGCAATCCGAACCCGCCAGCTTGCCGTCATCGAGGTGTTTGCGAAAAGTCTCGAGTGAACTGGCATAACCGCCCCACCGGTAGGGAATTGCGGTGACTTCTTTCTCCAGGAACGCATCCAGCCGGCTTGGCCGGTGCCAGATATTGGCCGTGGGGTTACACAGGTTGGGAACCCCATCGCGGCTGTAGTTCCTGGCATGCATCATCCACTTGAGCTCCAGTGCCTCAAGCGCTTTTTTCAAAATGCTCTGGCGACTGACTTGCTGCAGAGCCACCAGTCCGACAGCGCTGGTTCCGTTCAACTGCTCCAGTTGCTTGAGCGTGTCTGTCTGCGAGGCAATAAGTTGAACATCGGAGGACCGGGCGATGGCCACCGGCTCGGCAGTGCCGACTTTGGAAAACACCATGGGTTCAACTGTGACCAGTCCATCCTTGGCGAATAACAGGCTGACGACCACACCGTTGGTCAATCGCGCGAACGGGCGACGGATATTGCACGCATAGGCGTTGGGCGCCACGTACGCCTCGGTGGTGGGCGTGCCTTGGGCATCGGTGTTGATCAGGCGCACAAAACTCTGTTCTTCTGGCGCTTTCACGGTCTCTTGCGTTGCAATCAGGGCGCCATCCATCGCGTTCGCCCAGAGCATGCGCACATCGACCAGGCGTCTCTGCGAAGCAATGCTCGTCTGCTTCAACCCGGTACTGGATTGGGTGTTGCTCCCCACGGCGAGCGTGGGCTTCTCCAGTTTGAAATTAAAGGACGCCGCAGCCAGCAGGCCAGGGTCCGTAAGCTTGCCCAACCGTTTGCTGTCGATATCGACGGGCACTTGTTTGCCGGTGAGGTTCTCAAGCGTGAACCTGCTATCCGAGAGCACCACGAAACGGGGTGCGCCCGACTCGGGGTCGTAGCCGGTGGACGTACGCGCAATGACCTTGGCCGCCTTTGAAACCAGCACTACGTCGCCCAGCGCCCCGGCCACCAGATAGCCTGATGTTGTCGAGACCAGATCGACTGGCTCAAGCAGGTCGGAGGGCAATCGGATTTCTGTGGCGGCTTTTTCACCGACAACCAGGATCTTATGGTTGACACTATCCAGAATGGCCAACTGGCCATCGGGACCAGAAGCGATCGTGGTCGGCCCCCTGCACTCTTCATTGGGAATGCGCTCGACACCGACCTGGCCGACGCCACTGCCTATCGGCAAGTCAAGCGAACCGGTGATTTGAGCCTGGGCGGCAATGGAGGGAATCAGGGTCGATAGCAATAAAAACCCGCAGTAAAACCTGGCGCGCATATGAACCTTCCACTGGAGATAGCGTAGGTGCCATTTACTGCTGGCATCGAGTACTGTCAGTACGCTAGCAGTGGTCCGTTTTTTCTCAAGGTGCGTTCGCTAAAAATGCCCACGAGATGCCGAACGGTGTTTGACCGTCTGCCCGCAGCCGCGATCACTCAGGGTACTGCAGCCCCTATAAACGTCTTCTGCCCACAGCGCCCGCTCATCCGGTAGCCCTTTCACGGGAGCCACATGAGTTGTATCGCCCCAGGTTAGGTAGACACCTTTTTTTGGGGGGGCGGCGCAGCCTGGATAAAGCGCTACAGCACTCCTCAAGAAGAATTGCAGCAGGACGATGATCAACACGCTGAGCGGCGTCGTCTGCGAGCGGAACTCAAGCGGGTCACTGGCTAGCGTGAGGTCGGTGAAGATTGCGCTCGGCATGGTGTGGCGAGGCTGATGCGCCTTGAAGGTCCACGCCTTCGGACAGGATATCGATGACGCCGAGGGAGTCATCATTGCCGGTAATTAGGGCTTGCCCAGCGGTGGTATTCGAGAGTGCCATGGCGAGTGCCTGATCAGACTCAGGGCCAAATGCTCGTCTAGCTATACAAGCGGCTCCAGCAACAAACCGATTCAATACGCGTTCGAATTCAAGAGGCTCATTCGGACTCAATTCAGGACTTGAAAGCGCTGGAGGGTGCTGGATTCGAGTGGAACCCGCAGAAACGCAAAAAGGACCCGAAGGTCCTTTTTGCGATCGCTACAGAATTCGTGGAACTCTGCAGCGCTATGTTTGGAGCGGGAAACGAGACTCGAACTCGCGACCCCGACCTTGGCAAGGTCGTGCTCTACCAACTGAGCTATTCCCGCAACGTCTTGGTGTTGCGCATTCTATAGAAATCCGAATGCGCGTCAAGCCTTTGATTCAAAAAAACTTATTTTTTTTCGTTGTCGATTTTCAGGTGGGGCCAGGCGGCCCGCAGATACTGCAACATCGACCACAAGGTCAGCCCCGCCGCCACCAGCAGCAAGGCGTAACCCACCAGCACCCAGAAACTGAAATCCGATGGGTTGGCCAGGAGAATCACCAACGCCAGCATCTGCGCTGCGGTTTTCCATTTGCCCATGTTGGATACCGCCACCTGAGCCCGAGCGCCCAGTTCGGCCATCCATTCGCGCAAGGCCGAAACCACGATTTCACGACCGATGATCACGGCGGCCGGCAGGGTCAGCCACAGGTTGCCGTGCTCTTGCACCAGCAGGACCAGAGCCACCGCCACCATCAGCTTGTCGGCCACAGGGTCGAGGAACGCGCCAAATGGCGTGCTCTGCTGCAGGCGTCGCGCCAGGTACCCGTCCAGCCAGTCCGTGGCGGCCGCGAAGGCAAACACTGAACTGGCTGCCATGTAGCTCCAGCTATAGGGCAAATAGAACAGCAATATGAAAATCGGGATGAGCAGGACGCGTAGAACGGTGATCAGATTCGGGATATTCATCGGCACAACTGGCTACGAGGTGATTGGGCATTCTACTCGCTGTGCAGGTTTGCATAAATCAACTCTGCGAGCTTTTTACTGATTCCCGGTGCTTTGGCAATCTCGTCGATGCTGGCACGGGACAGTTCCTGCAATCCACCAAAATGTTTAAGGAGATCCCGTCGACGCTTGGGTCCGACGCCCGCCACCCCTTCCAGGGTCGAGGTGCGCCGGGTCTTGCCGCGTCGGGCACGGTGACCGGTGATCGCGAAGCGGTGGGCCTCATCGCGGATTTGCTGGATCAGATGCAGGGCCGGGGAATCGCCCTTGAGGGTGAACTCGTGGGCCGCATCGTTGAGGTACAAGGTTTCAAAACCGGCCTTGCGCGTGGCGCCCTTGGCGACGCCAAGGAGAATCAGGTCCGGCACCGCCAGCTCGTTGAGCACGTCACGGGCCATGGACAACTGCCCCTTGCCGCCATCCACCAGGAGGATGTCCGGCAGCTTGCCCTCGCCTTCCTTGAGCTTGCTGAAGCGTCGGGTCAGGGCTTGGTGCATGGCTGCATAGTCGTCGCCGGCGGTGACGCCTTCGATGTTGTAGCGCCGGTAATCGGATTTCAGCGGCCCTTCCGGGCCGAACACCACGCAGGACGCGACAGTGGCCTCGCCGCTGGAGTGGCTGATGTCGTAGCACTCCAGGCGCTGCGGTGGCTCGTCCAGGTTCAGCACTTCGGCCAGGGCTTCGAATCGCGCCGCGACATGCTGACGGTTGGCCAGGCGCGCGCTCAGGGCCTGTTCGGCGTTGGTCACCGCCAGTTGCTGCCAGCGCGCCCGGGTGCCGCGGACCCGGTGACTGATGGTCAGCTCGCGCCCGCGCAATTCATCGATCGCGGCGATCAGGGTCGGGAAGTCGTCGTGCACCACGTTGACGATCAGCTCGGAAGGCAGGTCGCGCTCCGGGCTGCTGACAAAATACTGGCCGAGGAAGGCCGACATGACTTCCGCCACGTCTTCCTCGATGCCCACCTGGGGAAAGAAGTTCTTGCTGCCCAGCACCCGCCCGCCACGCACGCTGATCAGGTGCACGCAGGCGCCGCCCGGGTTGACGAACGCGGCCACCACATCCACATCGCCGGTGCCGCCTTCCATGCTCTGCTGGTCCTGGACCCGGCGCAGCAGGGAGATCTGGTCCCGCAGCTCGGCGGCCTTTTCAAAATCCAGGGTGCCGGCGGCCGCTTCCATGGCGCTGGAGAGTTCATCGGTCAGGGCGTTGCTGCGTCCTTCCAGGAACATCACCGAGTGGCGCACGTCCTCGGCATACACTTCAGGCGCCACAAGGCCGACACAAGGCCCCTTGCAGCGCTTGATCTGATACTGCAGGCAGGGTCGGGTACGGTTCTTGTAGTAGCTGTCCTCGCACTGGCGAACCATGAAGGTCTTCTGCAACAGGCTCAGGCTTTCGCGGATGGCTCCGGCGCTGGGGTAAGGGCCGAAGTACTTGCCCTTCTGCTTCTTCGCCCCACGATGGATGCTGAATCGCGGAAAATCGCCGTCCGAAAGGAACACATAGGGATAGGATTTATCGTCGCGCAGCAGAATGTTGTACGGCGGCCGCCATTCCTTGATCAGCGTCTGCTCCAGCAGCAGCGCTTCGGTCTCGTTGGCGGTGATGGTGGTTTCGATCTGGGCGATACGCGCCACCAGGGCGGCGGTCTTCGGTGCCTGGCCGGTCTTGCGGAAGTAGCTGGACAGGCGGTTTTTCAGGTTCTTGGCTTTACCGACGTACAGCAAGCGTGCATCGCTGTCGAACATGCGATACACGCCAGGACGGCCACTGCAGGTAGAAAGAAAAGCGCTGGGATCAAACAGGTCGGTCATTTCAGAGGCTGGCATCGACCATGCCATGACGAACCGCCAGCAGCGTCAGCTCGACATCGCTGCTGATCGAGAGCTTCTCGAAAATACGATAGCGATAGGTGTTCACGGTTTTCGGCGACAGACACAGCTTGTCGGAGATGATCTGCACTTTCTGGCAGCCGACAATCATCAGCGCGATCTGAATCTCACGCTCGGACAACGCGTCGAACGGCGAGTCGCTGGAAGGCTGAAACGATTTGAAGACCAATTGCTGGGCAATCTGCGGGCTGATGTAACGCTGGCCGGCAAATACCAGGCGAATCGCCTGGACCATTTCGTTGAGGCCTGCGCCCTTGGTGAGGTAGCCCGCCGCGCCGGCTTGCAGCAGGCGAGTCGGAAACGGATCCTCCTCGCAGACAGTCACCGCCACGACCTTGATGTCCGGATGGCTGCGCAGCAGCTTGCGCGTGGCTTCAAGACCTCCGATCCCGGGCATCTTGACGTCCATCAGGACGACGTCGGGCTTCAGCTCCCGCGCCTTGAGCAGGGATTCTTCCCCTGACTCCGCCTGCCCGACTACTTGCAGGCCATCGATGTCAGCCAACATTCGTGTAATGCCCGTACGAACGAGATCATGGTCATCGACTACTAGCACCCTAATCAAGCAGACACCTCGCGATTTGGTCTTTAAAGGTTGCCGGACACCTTAGCAAAAAAGCGACGTACAAACCTAATCACAAGCGCTATATAAAATTCATCGGCGAGCGATAAAGCCACGCCGCCTGCCAGACCGCAGGCCGCGTCGCACCTTCAGGCCCCGGCAGCCCGGGGCCCGCTACCCGGGTCCGGGGCCTGCGACAGTAGGACGCTCCATGCGCCAGAAACACTCCTCCTCCCCCACCACCTGCAACCCCATCCGTTCATACAGACGCTGCGCCGGGTTGTCCTTGAACACGGTCAGGCGCAACAGGCCAAGGTGCTCCTGGCGCGCTCGCTCCAAGAGCCGCGCCAGGACCCAGGCGCCGGCACCGCGCCCGCGCCACGCCTGCAGCACATGCAATTCACGAATATACAGGGCCCGCAGGTCCCGACTCAGGCTGACATAGCCCAGCACCTCGTCTGCCTGGCAGATCAGCAGATTCTCGCGACCGGCCCAGGCCACATCGAACGCCTCATCGAGCCATAGCAGGTCATTGCGAATGTAATAGCCGAGCATGGTCGAGCGGGTCAGGTCCCGGGCGAAAGCCAGGTCGGCCGCTGACGCCGGGCGCAATTGCAGTGCATTCATCAGCCGGCCACCGGCACAACCCGGGCCTGCCATTGCCCGGCCACGCAGCGAGCAATCAACAGCGCTTCGCCACCCCCCTCCACGGCGCCCAGCAACTGGCCGTCACGGCCCCAGATCGCGCTACGCCCGGCACAGGCCCAGCCACCGCTGGGACCGCCATGATTGGCCATCAACAGCACAATGCCGTAGTCCCGGGCATAACCTTGCAACAAGGCGCTGTCGGCGGCATAACCGCCCTCGCTGATCAGCACTCCAGCAGCATAGATGTCGGCACCAGCAGCCACTGCAGCCTGTACGTGACTGGCATGACAAAAATCCGCGCACACCGCCAGGGCCAACCTCGCCTCTGCCAGTTGCAGCGGCGCCCCGCCCGTGCCCGGAGCAAAGAAGCGCTCCTCTCCGGCATGCAGATGCTGCTTGCTGTACACCGCCAGCGAGCCGTCGGCTGCCAGCACCAGCGCCCCGATCAGCACCGGCCCGTCCTCCGCCATGCGAATCGGCAAGCCCACCACCGCCGTCAGTTGCAGTTCCCGGGCCAGGTCCCGCAGCGGCTGCAAACGTGGGGAATCCGGTGCCAGCGCCAGTTGCGCGGCCAGTGGCGGCTCATAACCGGTCAGGGACAGTTCGGGAAACACCAGGACCTGCACCCCCTGTTGCGCCGCCAGCCGCATCAGATGCTGATGCCGGGCCAGATTCCCCTGCCAGTCGCCAGCAATGGATACCGATTGGGCGGCAGCGAGGGTCAGCACGGTCATGGAGATTCCTTGGCGGGGCAATGAGGGGGAGCGGCGAGTGTGGCATAAATCCTGGCGGCGCTTAATCCATCGCCCGAGACAACAGCGTCCATAGAAATTACTGATTGAATCGCGGCCCTGGCCTCTAGTAAGCTCGCCCCACTTCACGGAGAAACCCCATGCTGTCCCAGACCCCTTCCCTGCACCGCCACACCGCCAGCGCACTGCGTTCGGTTGCGGCTGCCCGGGTCAATGGCAACCTGGCTCCGGTCAACTTTTATTTTGGGTATTGGTTTAGCCACTGGCGCGCCTGATACCCAACCGGCGCCCACTTTGACGGGTCGCCTACCAGAGAAATCTCAACCCCCGGTCGGCCTCCCGACCGGGGGTTTTGTTTTTTCCGGCACCACGTTTTCAACCACGACTTTTCTGCAACACACCGAACTTACTGAGGATTGCCCCATGAACTACGCCACCTATTACCGCTACGACATGTTTTCCGCCTGGCGATTTAGCAGCCTCCGCTCGGGACAGCCTGCCGCCTCCGATCGGTCACCTACCGGTGGCAATTGCACACTGATGGCCAGTACGGCCAATTGTCGAACACCCCAGTAGGGCCGCGCGCGGGACATCACCCGCCGCCCGCCCAGGAAGACCGCACATGAACTCGTCCGTATCCGCTCTGCCCCTGTCCGCCCACGTCAGCGCCAATGAACCCCTGACCCGGCGCCTGCCCAGCTCCCTGGAGCTCAAGCAGCAACTGCCGCTGTCCCTGGCCCTGAGCCAGCAAGTTGCCAACCACCGCCTGGCGGTGCGCGCCATTCTCGAAGGTCGCGACCCACGCCTGCTGGTCGTCGTCGGCCCCTGCTCCATCCACGACCCGCAATCGGCCCTGGAATACGCCGCCAACCTGGCCCGCCTGGCCGAAGAGTTGAGCGACCAGATGCTCCTGGTGATGCGCGCCTACGTGGAAAAGCCCCGCACCACCGTCGGCTGGAAAGGCCTGGCCTACGACCCGCACCTGGATGGCAGCGACGACATGGCCGGCGGCCTGAGCCTGTCCCGGGACCTGATGCGCGAGATGCTGCGCCTGGGCCTGCCGATCGCCACCGAACTGCTGCAACCCATGGCCGCCGGCTACTTCGACGATCTGCTGAGCTGGGTGGCCATTGGCGCGCGCACCACCGAATCGCAGATCCACCGGGAAATGGCCAGCGGCCTGGAAATGCCCGTGGGCTTCAAGAACGGCACCGACGGCGGCGTCGCCATCGCCTGTGACGCCATGCGTTCGGCGGCGCACCCGCACCGTCACTTCGGCATCGACAGCCAGGGCCACCCGGCGATCATCCAGACCCCGGGCAACCCCGACACCCACCTGGTGCTGCGCGGCGGCCATCGCGGGCCGAACTACGACCGCCAGAGCGTGGCCCAGGTCCAGCGCGACCTGCACAAGCTGAAGATCCCGGCGCGGATCATGGTCGATTGCAGCCACGCCAACAGCGGCAAGGACCCGTTGCGCCAGCCGGCGGTGTTCAACGAGGTCCTGGAGCAACGCCTGCAGGGCGATCGCTCGCTGGTCGCAGTGATGCTGGAAAGCCACCTGTTCGAAGGCTGCCAACCCTTAAGCGGCCAACTGCGCTACGGCGTGTCGGTGACCGACGGCTGCCTGGGCTGGGCCGCCACCGAGCAATTGCTGCGCCGCGGCGCAGAACAACTGCAACAAGCAGGCAAGGTCGCCGCCGTCCCCGCCTGACCGCCAGCGCCCCAACCCCGCCCGCCGCCCGCGCAAGCGCCGGGCGGCAACGCTTTGCAGGAACTTTGACAAGAAATAGCCACCTGAATCCGGTAGGCTCTCAACTTTCTTGAAAGGAGCAACATCCATGGCCAAAGCCACTGCCCGTCACATCCTGGTTGCCAGCGAAGCCAAGTGCAACGAACTCAAAGCCGAGATCGAAGCCGGCGCCGACTTCGCCGAAGTCGCGAAAAAGAACTCCACCTGCCCGTCCAGCCGCGACGGCGGCAACCTGGGCTCCTTCGGCCCGGGCCAGATGGTCAAGGAATTCGACACCGTGGTGTTCAGCGCCCCGGTCAACGTCGTGCAAGGCCCGGTGAAGACCCAGTTCGGCTACCACCTGCTGGAAGTCACCAGCCGCCAGGACTGATCCCCTCGCGCTTGTGCCTGCTCAACGGCCCGCCTCCTGGTGGGCCGTTGCGCTTGTAAAAGCGGCTGGCCAGTCACAGGCCGCTAGCGTACAAATCGTGGTCATCGATCACCCGGCTCCTAAGGCTGACAATGCGACTGCTTTCCTCCACTGTGCTTTTCACCGTCCTGCTACTGGGCGCCGCGGGTGCCCAGGCGGCACCGCAACACGCCATGACCGTCTACGGCGAACCGGCCAAGTATCCCCAGGGCTTCAGCCACTTCGACTACGTCAACCCCCAGGCCCCCAAGGGCGGAACCCTGCGCCGCTCGGCCATCGAGATCGGCCGTTTCGACCATGTGCTGCCTTATATAGACAAGGGCATCGGCGTCTCCCAGCTCGACGGCCTGGTTTATTCGCCCCTGGCCCTGCGCTCCCTGGACGAGCCCTACACCGTCTACGGCCTGGTGGCACAGAAGATGGAGCGCGCCGAAGACGGCCTGTGGCTGCGCTTCTACCTCAACCCCAAGGCCCGCTTCGCCGATAACACGCCGATCACCGCCGAAGACGTGCGCTACAGCTACGACCTGCTGATGACCCAGGGCAGCATGCGCTACCGCACCCAGTTCGAGGACGTCAAAGGCGTCACCGTGGAATCGCCGCGGGTGGTGCGTTTCGACTTCAAGAGCAACGAAAACCGCACCCTGCCCCTGGATATCGCGACCCTGCCGGTGTTCCCCGAACACTGGTGGAAGAGTCGCGACTTCGCCGCTGGCGGTGGCTATGAAGCGCCCCTGGGCAGCGGCCCCTATCGGGTGGCCAAGGTGGATTCGGGCAACAGCATCACCTTTGCCCGCAACCCCGACTGGTGGGGCAAGGACCTGCCGGTCAGCCGCGGCCTGTACAACTTCGATCATTTCAGCGTCGAGTACTTCGGCGATATCGACGTCGCCCGCCAAGTGCTGCGCGGCGGCGCCTACGACTACAACCGCGAATTCTCCGCCACCGGCTATTCCATCGGCTACGACAGCCCGGCCCTGAACGACGGCCGCCTGCAAAAGGCCCACCTGGCCCGATCGGCGCCGCAACCGGCCCAGGGCTACGTGTTCAACCTCGACCGGCCGGTGTTCCAGGACCGCCGGGTGCGCCAGGCCCTGGCCATGCTCTGGGATTTCGAATGGAGCAACCGGCAGATGATGCGCAACCTCTACATCCGCCAGCAGAGCTTCTTCTCCAACACCCCGCTGGCGGCCCGCAGCCTGCCGGACGCCGAAGAGCTGAAGATCCTCGAACCGCTGCGCGGGCAGATCCCCGACGAAGTCTTCACCCAGGTCTTCGAAGCACCGAAAACCGACGGCAGCGGCGTGATCCGCGACAAGCAACTGCAGGCCCTGGCCCTGCTGGAACAGGCCGGCTGGAAAGCCGAGGGCGACAAACTGGTGAATGCCGACGGCGAACCCCTGAGCTTCACCTTCCTCATCACCCAGGGCTCCATCGAACGCCTGCTGCTGCCCTACAAGCGCAACCTGGCACAGATCGGCATCAGCCTGAACATCCGCCGCATCGACCCCTCGCAATACGTCAACCGCCTGATGGCCAGGGACTACGACATGATCGTCACCGGCTACCCGGTGACCACCTCACCGGGCATGGAGCTGCACAACTACTTCGGCTCGGCCGCGGCCAACGATCCGGGCTCCAACAACTACATGGTGCTCAAGAACCCGGCGGTGGACAGCCTGCTCAACGGCCTGGTGAAAGCCACCAGCCAGCCGGAGATGCTGCGCTACGCCCACGCCCTGGACCGGGTGCTGCAGTGGAACTACTACTGGATCGCCAACTACTACCCGCCCGGCACCTCCACGGTGTGGTGGAACCGCTTCGGCATGCCCAAGGTGCCGGCGAGCAACGACGAAGCCATCGAAAGCTGGTGGGAAGTCAGCAGCACCGCGCTGACCAATGAACAGATGGCCGCCGAGCTGATCCGCCGTGGCCAACCCGGAGGGCGCCACTGATGCCGGCCTACATCCTGCGGCGCCTGCTGCTGATCATTCCGACCCTGCTGATCATCCTTCTGGTGAACTTCGTCATCGTCCAGGCCGCCCCCGGCGGCCCGGTGGAACAGGCCATCGCCCGCCTGCAAGGGATCGGCGGCGGCGCGGTCGGCGGCTCCGCCGATGCCATGAGCAGCAGCGGCTCCCGAGCCAGCCGCGGCCTGGACCCCAAACTGATCCAGGACATCGAGAAGCAGTACGGCTTCGACAAGCCGGCCCACGAGCGCCTGTGGCTGATGCTGAAAAGCTACGCCCGGCTGGACTTCGGCAAGAGCTTCTTCCGTGGCGCCACGGTCACCGACCTGATCCTGGAAAAAATGCCGGTGACCATCTCCCTCGGCCTCTGGGCCACCCTGATCACCTACCTGGTGTCGATCCCCCTGGGCATTCGCAAGGCGGTGCACCACGGCAGCCACTTCGACATCTGGAGCAGCACCGCGATCATCATCGGCTACGCCATGCCGGCCTTCCTGTTCGCCATGTTCCTGATCGTGCTGTTCGCCGGCGGCACCTCGCTGAACTGGTTCCCGGTGCGCGGCCTGGTCTCGGACAACTTCGAGCAACTGAGCACCCTGGGCAAGGTCGCCGACTACTTCTGGCACCTGGTGCTGCCAGTCAGCTCCCTGGTGATCGGCGGCTTCGCCACCCTGACCATCCTCACCAAGAACTCCTTTCTCAACGAGATCACCCGTCAGTACGTGGTCACCGCCCGGGCCAAGGGCCTGAGCGAACGCCGGGTGCTGTATGGGCATGTGTTCCGCAACGCCATGCTGCTGGTGGTGTCGGGGATCCCCCAGGCCTTCATCAGCGTGTTCTTCGCCGGCTCCCTGCTGATCGAAGTGATCTTTTCCCTCGACGGCCTGGGCCGCATGAGCTACGAGGCCGCGGTGTCCCGGGACTACCCGGTGGTGTTCGGCTCGCTGTTCATCTTCACCCTGTTCGGCCTCCTGATAAAACTGATCGGCGACCTGTGCTACACCCTGGTCGACCCGCGCATCGACTTCGCCGCGAGGAACGCCTGATGCTCAAGCTTTCTCCCGTGGCCCGCCGGCGCCTGGACCGGTTCAAGCAAAACCGCCGTGGCTGGTGGTCGCTGTGGCTGTTCATCGGCCTGTTCATCCTGACCCTGGGCGGCGAGCTGATCGCCAACGACAAGCCGCTGGTGGTCAGCTACCAGGGCTCGTTGTACTTCCCGGTGTTCAAGCGCTACACCGAGCAGGAATTCGGCGGCCAGCTGCCGTTCCAGGCCGACTACCGCAGCGACTACGTGCAGCAGCTGATCCGCAAGGACGGTGGCTGGCTGCTGTTCCCGCCGATCCCCTTCAGCGAAGACACACCCAACTACGACTTGACCCAGCCCGCCCCCAGCCCGCCGAGCAAGGTCAACTGGCTGGGCACCGACGACCAGGCCCGGGACGTGGCCGCGCGGGTGATCTACGGCGCCCGGGTGTCGATCCTGTTCGCCCTGGCCCTGACCGCCATCAGCGCCCTGATCGGCATCGCCGCCGGCGCCCTGCAAGGCTATTACGGTGGCTGGGTCGACCTCTTGGGCCAGCGCCTGCTGGAAGTCTGGTCCGGGCTGCCGGTGCTCTACCTGCTGATCATCCTCTCGGGGTTCGTCGAGCCGAACTTCTGGTGGTTGCTGGGGATCATGGCGCTGTTCTCCTGGCTGGCCCTGGTGGACGTGGTGCGCGCCGAGTTCCTGCGCGGGCGCAACCTGGAGTACGTCAAGGCCGCCCGAGCCCTGGGCCTGAGCGACCGCAAGGTGATCCTGCGGCACATCCTGCCCAACGCGATGAACGCCACCCTGAGCTACCTGCCGTTCATCCTCACCGGCGCCATCTCAACCCTCACCGCCCTGGACTTCCTCGGCTTCGGCATGCCCGCCGGCAGCGCTTCCCTGGGCGAGTTGATCGGCCAGGGCAAGCAGAACCTGCAGGCGCCATGGCTGGGGCTGACGGCGTTTTTCACCCTGGCGCTGATCCTTTCGCTGCTGGTGTTTATCGGCGAAGCGTTGCGCGATGCCTTTGATCCACGATCTTGAAGCGGACGGTAGCAATGACTGACAACCTCATCGAAATCCGCCAGCTCAAGGTCAGCTTCGGCGCACAGACCGTGGTCCGCGACCTGAGCCTGGACATCCGCCCCGGCGAGTGCCTGGCCCTGGTGGGCGAGTCCGGTTCGGGCAAGTCGGTGACCGCCCACTCGATCCTGCAACTGCTGCCGCAGACCGGCTGCAGCAGCTCCGGTAGCGTGCGCTACCGCGGCCAGGAGCTGATGGGCAGCGACCCGGCGACCCTGCAAAAGCTGCGGGGCAACCGCATCGCCATGATCTTCCAGGAGCCCATGACCTCCCTCAATCCGCTGCACAGCGTGGAGAAGCAGATCGGCGAAACCCTGCTGCTGCATCGCGGCCTGGGCGGCAAACAGGCCCAGGCGCGGATTCTCGAACTGCTGGAACTGGTGGGCATCCAGAAACCCCGTGAACGGCTCAAGGCCTACCCGCACCAGCTTTCCGGCGGCCAGCGCCAACGGGTGATGATCGCCATGGCCCTGGCCTGCGAGCCGGAGCTGCTGATCGCCGACGAACCCACCACGGCCCTGGACGTGACCGTGCAGCGCAAGATCCTGCTGCTGCTCAAATCCCTGCAGCAGCGCCTGGGCATGTCCCTGCTGCTGATCAGCCACGACCTCAACCTGGTGCGGCGCATCGCCCAACGGGTGTGCGTGATGAAGGCCGGGGAAATCGTCGAACAGGCCGACTGCGACACCCTGTTCCGCGCCCCGCAACACCCCTACAGTTGCGAGCTGCTGCACGCCGAGCCCGAAGGCCGGCCACTGTGTCGCGACAGCCGGGAAACCGTGCTGGAGGTGAACAATCTCAGCGTCGATTTCCAGATAGCCGGCGGTCTGTTCCGGCGCAAGCAATACCTGCGGGCAGTGGACGACATCAGCCTCAGCGTCGAGCAAGGCAAGACCCTGGGCATCGTCGGCGAGTCCGGCTCGGGCAAGTCGACCCTGGGCCAGGCGATCCTGCGCCTGCTGGATTCCCGGGGCAGCATCCGCTTCCAGGGCCAGGCCCTGGACGGCCTCGACCAGAAACAACTGCGGCCCTGGCGCAAACAGATGCAGGTGGTGTTCCAGGACCCCTTCGGCAGCCTCAGCCCGCGCATGTCGGTGGCGCAGATCATCAGCGAAGGCCTGGAAGTGCACAGCCAGTACGACGCCCGCCAGTGCGATGAACAGGTGATCCGCGCCCTGGAGGAAGTCGGCCTCGATCCCGACAGCCGCCACCGCTACCCCCACGAGTTCTCCGGCGGCCAGCGCCAGCGCATCGCCATTGCCCGGGCCCTGGTGCTCAAGCCGGCGCTGATCCTGCTGGACGAACCGACTTCGGCCCTGGACCGCACCGTGCAGAAACAAGTGGTGGCCCTGCTGCGCCAACTGCAGGAAAAGTACGGCTTGACCTACCTGTTCATCAGCCATGACCTGGCGGTGATACGGGCCCTGGCCCACGACATGATCGTGATCAAGGACGGCCAGGTGGTGGAGCGCGGCGCCAGCCACGACGTGTTCGACAACCCGCAGCACCCCTACACCCAGGAGCTGCTGGCCGCCGCCCACCCCGGCTGACCCGCCGCCGACGACCCTTTTTCGCAGCCTCGCAGGCTCGGCAGCGGCTACAGAAGGCACACCGTTCTTTGTAGCCGCTGCCGCAGGCTGCGAACGGCTGCGCAGCAGACGCTGCCCTAGAGACCGCCGAAGGTCCTGCGGCCCTTTACGCAGCCTCGCAGGCTCGACAGCGGCGACAGAAGGCGCGCGGTTCTTTGTAGCCGCTGCCGCAGGCTGCGAACGGCTGCGCAGCAGACGCTGCCCTCAAGGCCGCCGAAGGTCCTGCGGCCCTTTGCGCAGCCTCGCAGGCTCGGCAGCGGCTACAGAAGGCGCGCGGTTCTTTGTAGCCGCTGCCGCAGGCTGCGAACGGCCGCGCAGCAGACGCTGCCCTCAAGGCCGCCGAAGGTCCTGCGGCCCTTTGCGCAGCCTCGCAGGCTCGGCAGCGGCGACAGAAGGCGCGCGGTTCTTTGTAGCCGCTGCCGCAGGCTGCGAACGGCTGCGCAGCAGACGCTGCCCTCAAGGCCGCCGAAGGTCCTGCGGCCCTTTACGCAGCCTCGCAGGCTCGGCAGCGGCTACAGCACAACAACCGGGGCAGACTGCGGCATAATCGCCGCGCCCATTTTCAGGATGCCGCCATGAACGACAGCGAAAGCCTCAAGGATTACCAGCGTGTGCGCCAACTGGCGATCCGCTCGCTGTTCGAGATCATCGAGCAGTCCAGCGAAGGCACGGTGATCGTCGATCGCGACGCCAATATCGTCTGGATGAACGAGCGCTACGCCCGGCGCTTCGGCCTGGAATCGGCGGCCTTCGCCATCGGCAAGCCCTGCGAAAGCGTGATCCCCGGCAGCCTGCTGCGGGAAGTGGTACGCACCGGACGCCCGATCCTGCTGGACATGCAGGACACCCCCAAAGAACCGCTGGTGGTGATGCGCCTGCCGATCCACGACGCCGCCGGCACGGTGATCGGCGCCATCGGCTTTGCCCTGTTCGACGAACTGCGCAGCCTGTCGCCGATGCTCAAACGCTACCTGAGCATGCAGGAAGAACTGGCCTCCACCCGCTCTCTGTTGCGGGCCCGACAGACCAAGTACAACTTCGCCCATTTCATCGGCACCAGCGCCGCCAGCCTGGAAGTCAAACGCCGGGCCCGACGCAGCGCCAGTGCCGAATCCCCGGTGCTGCTGCAAGGCGAAACCGGCACCGGCAAGGAGCTGCTGGCCCAGGCCATCCATGCCGCGTCGCCCCGGGCCCACAAGCCCTTTGTCAGCATCAACAGCGCGGCGATTCCCGAGGCGCTGCTGGAGGCGGAGTTCTTCGGCACCGCCCCCGGCGCCTTCACCGGCGCCGACCGCAAGGGCCGCGCCGGCAAGTTGCAGATCGCCCAGGGCGGCACCCTGTTCCTCGATGAAATCGGCGACATGCCCCTGCCCCTGCAAAGCAAGTTGCTGCGGGTGCTGCAAGAGAAGGAGTTCGAGCCGGTGGGCTCCAACGAAGTGATCCACAGCGATGTGCGGGTGATCGCCGCCACCTCCACCGACCTGGAAGCGGCGATCAAGCGCGGCGAGTTCCGCGCCGACCTGTACTACCGGCTCAACGTGCTGCCGATCCAGGTGCCGGCCCTGCGCGAACGCCTGGACGACCTGCCGGCCCTGAGCGAAGGGATTCTCGAAGAACTGCGCAGCCAGCATGAACTGGATCGCGAAGCCCTGGCCCTGCTAGCGCAACATGCCTGGCCGGGGAACATCCGCGAGCTGCGCAACGTGCTGGAACGGGCGGCGCTGCTCAGCGACGACCTGATACTCACTGCCGCGGACATTCGCGCGGCAATCGGCAGCTTCAGCCCGGCGCAACGCGATGCGGCCTCGCTGCCCGCCGAGTCGCCGAGCCAGGAAACCTTCGCCGCGGCCCGGGAACGGTTCGACCGGCAACTGATCAGCGCCACCCTGGCGCAATGCGCCGGCAAGGTGGACGAAGCGGCGCGACGCCTGGGGCTGGGTCGCTCGACGCTGTACAAGAAGATGGCGGCCTTGGGGATTGCCGAGTCTCCATAAAGAGACATCAATCTCTATTTAGAGAAGTTACCGGCATGCTCCGCGCTTTTCGCTGGCAAGCCAGCTCCTACGGCGCTCCGAACGATCTCTGTAGCAGCAGGCTTGCCAGCGAAGCGGCCGACCAATCCAAAAAAGTCTCAAAAAAGAGACAACCAACTCCGAACCGCCCCTAGAAAAATAAAAATACTCATATATTTCAACAACTTAAACAGATGGCACAGTTCTCGCTATAACGCTCTCCACACGCAACACCCGACAACAATAACAATCCTGGAGAGACACACCATGAGTGTGATCATTGCCTTGGCAGCCCTGGCGCTGCTGATGCTGGCGGCCTACCGTGGCTACAGCGTCATCCTCTTTGCCCCCATTGCCGCCCTCGGCGCAGTGCTGCTCACCGATCCGTCCGCCGTGGCGCCCGCCTTTACCGGGGTGTTCATGGAGAAGATGGTCGGTTTCATCAAACTGTATTTCCCGGTGTTCCTGCTGGGCGCGGTGTTCGGCAAGCTGATCGAGCTGTCGGGCTTCTCGCGCTCCATCGTCGCCGCGGCGATCCGCCTGCTCGGCACTCGCCAGGCGATGCTGGTGATCGTGCTGGTCTGCGCCTTGCTGACCTACGGCGGCGTCTCGCTGTTCGTGGTGGTGTTCGCCGTCTACCCCTTCGCTGCCGAGATGTTCCGCCAGAGCAACATCCCCAAGCGGCTGATCCCGGCGACCATCGCCCTGGGTGCATTCTCCTTCACCATGGACGCCCTGCCCGGCACCCCGCAGATCCAGAACATCATCCCCAGCACTTTCTTCAACACCACCGCCTGGGCCGCGCCCTGGCTGGGCGTGATCGGCACCATTTTCGTGTTCTGCGCCGGCATGCTGTTCCTGCAGCGCCAGCGCAACAAGGCGCAAAAGGCCGGTGAAGGCTACGGCACCGAACTGCGCAACGAACCGGAAACCGCCGAGGACCTGAAGCTGCCCAACCCCTGGCTGGCGCTGTCGCCGCTGCTGCTGGTGGGCATCATGAACCTGCTGTTCACCCACTGGATTCCCCAGTGGTACGGCAAGACCCACAGCCTCAGCCTGCCGGGCATGGCCGCCCCGGTAACCAGCGAAATCGCCAAGCTCACCGCCATCTGGGCGGTGCAGGCGGCCTTGCTGGTGGGCATCCTGATGGTGCTGGTGTGCGGCTTCTCGGCGATTCGCAGCAAGCTCGCCGAGGGCAGCAAGAGCGCGGTCAGCGGTGCCCTGCTGGCGGCGATGAACACCGCTTCGGAATACGGTTTCGGCGCCGTGATCGCCTCCCTGCCAGGCTTTCTGGTGCTGGCCGACTGGCTCAAAAGCATCCCCAACCCGCTGGTCAACGAAGCCATCACCGTAACCCTGCTGGCGGGCATCACCGGCTCGGCCTCGGGGGGCATGAGCATCGCCCTGGCGGCCATGTCCGAAAGCTTCATCAGCGCCGCCCATGCCGCCAACATTCCCCTGGAAGTACTGCACCGGGTGGCGTCCATGGCCAGCGGCGGCATGGACACCCTGCCGCACAACGGCGCGGTGATCACCCTGCTGGCGGTCACCGGCCTGACCCACCGCGAAGCCTACAAGGACATTTTCTGCATCACCCTGATCAAGACCCTGGCGGTGTTCGTCGTCATCGCCACTTTCTACGCCACCGGCATCGTGTGAGGTATTCATGAGCACTCTTTCTGGCAAGACCGCCCTGGTCACCGGTTCCACCAGCGGCATTGGCCTGGGCATCGCCCGGGTCCTGGCCAAGGCCGGGGCCAAGCTGATTCTCAACGGCTTCGGCGATGCCTCGAAGGCCATCGCCGAGGTCGCACAATTCGGCGGCCAGGTCGGCCATCACCCGGCGGACGTCAGCGACCCGGCGCAGATCGCCGAGCTGTTCGCCTACGCCGAACGGGAGTTCGGCGGCGTCGATATCCTGGTGAACAACGCCGGCATCCAGCACGTGGCGGCGGTGGAGGAATTCCCCGTGGAGCGCTGGGATTCGATCATCGCCATCAACCTGTCCTCGGTGTTCCACAGCACCCGCCTGGGGCTGCCGGGAATGCGCGCCAAGGGCTGGGGGCGGATCGTCAACATCGCCTCGGTGCACGGCCAGGTCGGTTCCGTGGGCAAGGCCGCCTATGTGGCGGCCAAGCACGGGGTCATCGGCCTGACCAAGGTGGTGGGCCTGGAAACCGCCACCAGCAACATCACCTGCAACGCCATCTGCCCCGGCTGGGTGCTGACCCCGCTGGTGCAGAAGCAGATCGACGACCGCGTCGCCGCGGGCACCGATCCGCAACAGGCCCAGCATGATCTGCTGGCGGAAAAGCAGCCGTCCCTGGAGTTCGTCACCCCGTCGCAACTGGGCGAGCTGGTGCTATTTTTGTGCAGTGACGCCGGCGCCCAGGTGCGCGGCGCGGCCTGGAACATCGACGGCGGCTGGCTGGCGCAATAACCCCGCCCCTGCCCCCCACTCTTTCTGTGGCGAGGGAGCTTGCTCCCGCCGGGTCGCGTAGCGGCCCTAAAACCAGGCAACCGAGATTCAACGACAAAACGCGGTCGTCTGGTGGGCGACCGCTACGCGGCCGAACGGGAGCAAGCTCCCTCGCCACAATGAACGACAGTGCACACCGAACATAAGAAGAAATAGAGGCCTTGCATGTCCGACCTACTCTGGCAACCCAGCGCCGAACGCATCGGCAAGACGCGGATGGATGCCTTCCGCCGCTTCGTTAATCAGCACCACGGCCTGAACCTTCACGACTACCCCAGCCTGCACCAGTGGAGCATCGACCAGCGCGAACGCTTCTGGCAGGCCATCGTCGACTTCTTCGAGGTCAGCTTCCACCAGAGCGCCGAATGCGTGCTCCGCGAAGGCCCGCAGATGCCCAGCGCGCAGTGGTTTCCCGGCGCCACCCTGAACTTCGCCGAGCACCTGCTCAAGCGCCGGGACGACGCAATAGCGGTGGTGGCGATCAACGAAAGCCGCCAGCGCGAACAACTGACCTACGCCGAACTGGCGGCCCAGGTCGCCGGCCTGCAACGCAGCCTGCGGGCGGCCGGGGTCGGCCTCGGCGACCGGGTCGCCGCCTGTATGCCCAACACCTGGCAAACCCTGGTGGCAATGCTCGCCAGCACCAGCCTCGGCGCGGTGTGGTCCAGCTGTTCGCCGGACTTCGGCACCCAGGGGGTGATCGACCGCTTCGGCCAGATCGAACCCAAGGTACTGATCACCTGCGCCGGCTATCGCTACGCCGGCAAGGACATCGACCAGACCGCCAAGGTCAATGAAATCCTCGAGCGCCTGCCGTCCCTGGAGCAGTTGCTCATCGTGCCCCATGCCCGCCCGCAAGCCCGGGCCGAGGACTTTTGCACCCAGGCCCGCGTCAGCGTGTGGGACGACTTCTACCGCCCCGGCGGCGAGCCCGAGTTCGTCCCGGTGCCCTTCGCCCATCCGCTGTACATCCTCTATTCCAGCGGCACCACCGGGGTGCCCAAATGCATCGTCCACGGCACCGGCGGGGTGCTGCTGCAACACCTCAAGGAACACGGCCTGCACACCGACCTCGGCCCCGGCGAGCGGCTGTTCTACTACACCACTTGCGGCTGGATGATGTGGAACTGGCTGGTCTCGGCGCTGGCCACCGGCGCCAGCCTGGTGCTCTACGACGGCTCGCCCTTCCACCCGACCAATGAACACCTGATCGACCTGATCGATAGCGAAGCCATCAATGTCTTCGGCACCAGCCCCAAGTACCTGGCCGCCCTGGAAAAGGCCGGCAGCCGGCCGCGCCACAGCCACCGCCTGGACAGCCTGAAGACCCTGCTGTGCACCGGCTCGCCGCTGTCGCCGCAGAGCTACGACTACGTGTACTGCGAGATCAAGCGCGACCTGTGCCTGGCCTCGATGTCCGGCGGCACCGAC
Source organism: Pseudomonas sp. Os17 (assembly GCF_001547895.1). Classification (NCBI taxonomy): domain Bacteria; kingdom Pseudomonadati; phylum Pseudomonadota; class Gammaproteobacteria; order Pseudomonadales; family Pseudomonadaceae; genus Pseudomonas; species Pseudomonas sp. Os17. The sequence continues at coordinate 4,190,299 of NZ_AP014627.1, forward strand.
ATCGTCGCCTGCTTCGTCGCCGGTAACCCGATCCAGCCGGTACGCCGCGGCGAGATGCAGGGCAAGGGCCTGGGCATGGCCATCGAAGTGTGGAACGACCAGGGCCGGCCGGTGATCGGCGAGAAAGGCGAACTGGTGTGCACCCGGCACTTTCCGAGCATTCCGGTGGGCCTGTGGCACGACCCGGACCAGAGCAAGCTCAAGGCCTCGTACTTCAGCCTGTTTCCCGGGGTCTGGGCCCAGGGCGACTACGCCGAACAGCTGGCCGATGGCGGCTGGTTGATTCACGGCCGCTCCGATGCGGTGCTCAACCCCGGTGGCGTGCGCATTGGCACCGCGGAGATCTACCGCCAGGTGGAGAAGCTGGAACAGGTCCTGGAAAGCCTGGCCATCGGCCAGAGCTGGGAGCACGACGTGCGGGTGGTGCTGTTCGTGCGCCTGCAGGACGGCGTGGTGCTGGATGAGCCCTTGCGGGAACGGATCCGCCAGGTGATCCGCGACAACACCACCGCGCGCCACGTCCCGGCGAAGATCCTCGCGGTCACCGACATCCCCCGCACCATCAGCGGCAAGATCGTCGAACTGGCGGTGCGCAACCTGGTGCATGGCCTGCCGGTGAAAAACACCGACGCCCTGGCCAACCCCGAGGCCCTGGAGCAGTTTCGCGACCGCGAGGAACTGCGCCACTGACGACGGCCAACCACCGCCAACACACCCTTCGCGGCGCAGCACTGTAGCCGCTGCCGAGCCCGCGAGGCTGCGCAAAGGGCCGCAGGACCTTCGACGATCTCAAGGGCAGCGCTTCCGCCCAGAGCGTTCGCAGCCTGCGGCAGCGGCTACAGGAACCGTTCAGCCCCTCTAGACTGGTCATCCGCCGCAAAAGCGGGTGAAAATGCCGGCGTCATAAACGCCTAGACTCCATCCGTTTGAATATGCACGGCATGTCCATGCGACTTTTTCAGTACGCGACCCATGACGTTGCCGCGTAACACCGCTGCGCCCAGGACCCACCCGACATGAATGCCCCCCATTCCGGCAGCGAAGCCGCCACCCTGATTGCCCGCCTGGACTGGTCGGCCACGGCCCTCGGTCACTCCGGCCAATGGCCCCAGAGCCTGCGCACCGCGGTGGACATCGTGATCCATTCACCGATGCCGATGTTGCTGCTGTGGGGCGGCGAGCTGACCCAGATCTACAACGACGGCTTCGCCCTGCTGGCTGGCAACAAGCACCCCCACGCCTTCGGCCAGCCGGCGCACCTGATCTGGCCGGAGCTGATGGACTTCACCGACCCGGTCTACCGCGCGGTGCTCAACGGCCAGGTGCGCAGCTTCAGCGAGCAGCGCTTCAGCCTGCAACGCAGCAACGGCAGCGAATACGACCTGTGGCTGGACCTGACCTACAGCCCGATCCGCAACGAGCGCGGGGACGTCGCCGGGATCCTGGTGACCGCCATCGAAACCAACGAACGCCGGCGCATCGCCCTGGAGCTGCAGCAGCGCTCCGAGGCCAGCCTGCGGGCCCAGCACGAAACCGAAGAGCGCCTGCAACTGGCCCTGGCGGCCACCGACGCGGTGGGCACCTGGGACTGGGACATTGGCGAAGACCGCTTCATTGCCGACGCCCACTTTGCCCAGCTGCACAGCGTCGACCCGCAGCAATCCCGGCAACTGCCCATCAGTGAATACCTCAAGGGCGTGCACCCGGAAGACCGGGCCATGGTGGCCCGGAGCATCAAGCACTGCATCACCCAGGGCAGCGAATACGCCGAGGAGTACCGCCTGCAACTGGCCGACGGCCAGGTGCGCTGGGTGTTCGCCCGAGGCCGCTGCTACAAGGATCACCATGGCCGGCCCACGCGCTTTCTCGGCGCCGCCCTGGACCTGACCGAACGCAAGCAGATGGAGCAGGCCCTGCGCCAGAGCCAGACCGAGCTGCAACTGATCATCAACGCCATGCCGGTGCTGATCGGCTATGTCGACCACGAAGAACGCTTTCGCCTGAACAACAGCGCCTACCTGGACTGGTACGGCCTGACCCCGCAGGAGCTGTACGGCAGGACCATTCGCGAAGTGGTGGGAGACGAGATCTACGCCACCCGCGCCGAGAACATCAAGGCGGCCCTGGCCGGTACGCCGTGCAGCTTCGAGGCCAACTCGCCGCACCGTGACGGCCGTCCGCGCCATGCCCTGATGAAGTACCTGCCGCGCCACGGCGCCGACGGCGCGATCAACGGCTTCTACATCTTCGTGATCGATGAAACCGAGCGCAAACAGACCGAAGAAGCCCTGCGCAACCTCAACGAAACCCTGGAAGAGCGGGTCAATCGGCGCACCGAAGCCCTGGCCACCGCCAACCAGCGCCTGCAGAACGAGATGTTCGAGCGCGAGCGCGCCGAAGACGCCCTGCGCCATGCGCAGAAGATGGAAGCCGTGGGCCAGCTCACCGGCGGCATCGCCCACGACTTCAACAACATGCTCACCGGCATCATCGGCAGCCTGGACCTGATGCAGCGCTACATCGATAACGGGCGCGGCGACGAAATCGGCCGCTTTACCGAAGCCGCCATGTCCTCGGCCAAGCGTGCCGCCTCCCTGACCCACCGCCTGCTGGCCTTTTCCCGTCGCCAGTCCCTGGACCGCCGGCCCCTGGACCCGAACCAGCTGGTGCGCTCGCTGCACGAGCTGTTCAACCACACCAAGGGCGAGCACATCCAACTGCAGATGCACCTGGCCGACGATGTCTGGCCGGTGAACACCGACGCCAGCCAGTTGGAGAATGCCCTGCTCAACCTGGTGATCAACGCCCGCGACGCCATGCCCCACGGCGGCCGACTGCTGATCGAGACGGCCAACAGCTACCTCGACGGCAGCGACATCCGCACCCTGGAACCGGTCAAGGCCGGTGACTACGTGATGCTGGGGGTCAGCGACAACGGCGCCGGCATGAGCCCGCGCATTCTGGCCAAGGCCTTCGACCCGTTCTTCACCACCAAACCCATCGGCCAGGGCACCGGGCTGGGCCTGTCGATGATCTATGGCTTTGCCCAGCAGTCCGGCGGCCACGTGACCATCAGCAGCGAACCGGACCAGGGCACCTGCGTGCGCCTGTACCTGCCGCGCCTGCACAGCGCGCCCCCGGCAACAGCGGAACCGGCAGGCAGCCCGCCAGCGCCCCAGGCCATGGCCGGGGAAAGCGTAATGGTGGTGGAAGATGACCCGGCGGTGCGCATGCTGGTGCTCAATGTGCTCAACGAACTGGGCTACCGCGCCTTCGAGGCCGAGGACGCGCGTAGCGCCCTGCCCTTGCTGGAGTCGCCGACGCGCATTGATTTGCTGGTGACCGATGTCGGCCTGCCGGGTATGAACGGCCGGCAGTTGGCGGAGATTGCCCGCCAGCAGCGCCCGGGGCTCAAGGTGCTGTTCATGACCGGCTACGCGGAAAAGGCCGCCGAGCGCCAGGGCTTCCTGGAGCCGGGGATGGACCTGCTGGCCAAGCCGTTTTCCATTGAAGAACTGGCGCAGAAGATTCGTCAGATGATCGGTTGCGAGCCCTGAATTCAGGCATAATCCGCGGCCGCCGATTTCCCGCTACAAGGTCACCCGCCCATGAAAGCCCAAGCCCGCCACATCCTGGTGAAAACCGCCGAAGAAGCCGAACAGCTCAAGCAGCGCATCGCCAAGGGCGAAGCCTTCGACGTCCTGGCCAAGAAATACTCCACCTGCCCGTCCGGCAAGCGCGGCGGCGACCTGGGGGAAGTGCGTCCGGGGCAAATGGTCGGCGCCATCGACCAGGTGATCTTCAAGAAGCCCCTGCGCACCGTGCATGGCCCGATCAAGAGCAAGTTCGGCTATCACCTGGTGCAGGTGTTCTTCCGCGACTGACGCCCCAGCCCCGGCCCGTACCTCCCCGCCGTAGGAGCTGGCTGGCCAGCGAACGCGCCCGCAAGCACAGCGCCGACTTCAAAGGCCTCTTCGCCGGCAAGCCGGCTCCTACAAACCGGCCTCCCGGGGAATCAATGCCCCGTGATGCTGAATCACCCGGCTCGCCAACCGGTGCCCGGCCTCGGCGGCCTGTACCGGGCTGCCGCCTCGCAAGCGACAGGCCAGATAAGCCGCGCTGAACGAATCCCCCGCCGCCGTGGTGTCCACCACCCGCTGCACCGGCAGCGCCGGCACCTCGTAGCGCTCGGCACCGCAACGCACCAGGCACGAATCCGCCCCGCGCTTGATCACCACCTCGGCAATGTTCGGGTAGGCCGCAAACACGCCATGGGCATAGTCATGGCCAAACAGCGCCTGCTCGTCCTCCAGGGTCAACAGCGCCAGGTCCACATGCTCCAGCACTTGCACATAGGCCGTCCGCGCCTGCTCCACCGAGGCCCAGAGCCTTGGCCGGTAGTTGTTGTCAAACACGATCTGCGCCCGGCGGATGCGTGCTTCCACCAGCAGGTCAATCAGCTTCTTGCGCCCCGCCTCGCCGAGCACCGCCAGGGTGATGCCGCTGAAATACAGCACATCGTAATCGCACAGGTCCGCCAGGATCGGCCCCGCCGCCGCGGTGTTGAAACAGTCCCGTACCGCCGCCTCATTGCGCCAATACAAAAAGCGCCGCTCCCCCCGGGCATCGGTCTGGATGCAATACAGGCCCGGCAACCGCCCCGGCAGGCGCTGGACCTTGCCCAGGCCGATCCCTTCCTCGGCCCAGCCCTGGCACATGGCATCGCTGAAACTGTCCAGGCCCAGGGCGGTGACGTAATCCACCTCGGCCAGCGGCCCGAGCTCGCGGCACAGATACACCGCCGCATTCAAGGTATCGCCACCAAAGCCCTGTTGCAGGCTGCCATCGTGATGCTGCTGCAGCTCGATCATGCATTCGCCGATGGCCGCGATGCGTTTCTTGTTATTCATGTTCATCTCCCTGTAGGAGCTGGCTTGCCAGCGAAAGCCATGCGCAAAACCTGCGCCCCATCCAAGGGCCGCGTCGCCGGCAAGCCGGCTCCTACAACATCGTGTATTGCACCCACCCTGCAGGCGCTGGCTCGCCAGCGAAGACGTCAGAAGCAGGTTTCCAGGTTCTCGATCACGCGCAGGTGCTCATCCACCAGCAGCCCGACGCGCCACTTGTCGAAGGTCAGGCACGGGTGCGAGGTGCCGAAGGCAATAATGTCGCCAATGCGCAGTTCCACGCCCGGCGCCACGGTGAGAAACGCATGCTGGTCCATCACCGCGGTGACCTTGCACGCCGTCACATCATCCCCGGCGCCCACTTCGGCCCCGGCACGATAACGCCGCAGGGGCACCGGCAAACCGGCGTCGTAGGCCACATCGCGCTTGCCCAGGGCCACCACGGCAAAACCCGGCTCCGGCAGCGACTGCACATGGGCCCAGACTTCCATGGCCGGGCGCAGGCCCTCGTGCAGATCGCTGCGTCGATCCAGCACGCAGCACTGGGCCTCCTTGTAGATACCGTGGTCGTGGGCGATGTAACTGCCCGGACGCAACACGCTGAGGAAGCGCCCCTTGGCGTTGTGGGTCTCGAACGACTCGGCGATCAGGTCGTACCAGGCCGACCCCGAAGCGGTGATGATCGGCCGCTCGATGGCGAACAGCCCGTCGCTCTGCAGATCCACCGCCAGGCGCACCAGGGAATCGGCAAATTGACGAATGCCGCTGATGGCCTGATCGCCATGGATCACCCCTTCGTAGCCTTCGATGCCGCACAGGGCCAGGGCCGGCTGCGCCTGGATCGCCTTGGCCAGGGCCAGCACCTCCTGCTCACTGCGGCAGCCGCAACGCCCGCCGACCACGCCGTACTCGATCATCACCTTGAGGGTGACCCCGCGCTGGGCGAAAAACGCCCCCAGGTCGGCGACGTTGTCCGGGTGGTCGACCATGCAATAGAAATCGAAATCCGCGTCCGCCAGCAGCTCGGCGATCAGCGCCATGTTCGGCGCGCCCACCAGTTGGTTGGCCATCAATACCCGACGCGCGCCATGGGCGTAGGCGGCGCGGGTCTGCACCGCGGTGGCCAGGGTGATGCCCCAGGCACCGGCGTCCAGCTGCCGCTGGAACAGCGCGGGCATCATGCTGGTCTTGCCGTGGGGCGCCAGCTCGGCACCGCTGTCGCTGACGAACTTCTGCATCCAGCGGATGTTGTGTTCCAGCGCCTCGCGGTGCAGCACCAGGGCGGGCAGGCTGACGTCGCTGAGCAGGCTTGCAGCGTGGGCAGCGGCGCCCTTTTCCACCAGGGGCAGATTCAAAGCGGAAGACATGTTGGCACTCCTTATCAAGGCGGCTGCGCACAGCCGCGACACTGTCATCAATCGTTGATACGCCGGGCCAGGCGGTTGGCGCTGTCGATCAGCACCCGGCGGTATTCCTGGTAATGGCTCTGCGCATCGGCCCTCGGCGCGACGATGCACAGGGTGCAGATGCACACCCCGCGCTCATCGCGCACCGGCGCGGCAAAACAATGGGTGAAGGTGTCGGCGACACTGTCGAAGGAAAAGAACCCCTCCTCGGTGGCCTGACGGATTTCCTCAAGGAAGGTCGCCAGCGGCAGGCGCTGGCCATCGGGGAGGATGAAGTCGCGCTCATCGATCAGCTCGGCAATCTGCGCATCGCTCATGTGCCCCAGCAGCAAACGCCCGGAAGCGGTCCAGGGGATCGGTGCGTTCTCGCCGATGTCCGAGGAGATGCGAAAATGCCGCTCGCCTTCCTTCATCAGCGCCACGGTGTATTTGCGCCCGTTGAGCAGGCACATCTGCGCGGTCTCCCCGGTCTGGCTGACGATCTCCTGCAAGGCCTGGTCGGCTTCGCGGCTCAGATCGAAATGGCGCAAATGCGCCTGGCCGAGAAAGTACAACTGGCGGCCCAGGTACACATGGCCATCCTTGCCCACCGGCTCCAGTACCCGTCGCTCCAGCAAGGACGCCACCAGCTCGTAGACCGTGGACTTGGGACTGCCGATGCCCTTGGCGATATCGTTGGGCCGCAGCGGCTGGCCGATCTCCTTGAGGAAATCGAGAATATCGAACGCCCGATCCAGGCCCTTGGCCCGGCGCTTGATGCTGTCTTCGCTCATCTACCTGCGCTCCCTCTATCGACCCGTAGGAGCCGGCTTGCCAGCGAAGAGGCCCTCAAGCCTTGTGTCGCCCTCACGGGCACCTTCGCTGGCAAGCCAGCTCCTACAGGCCGTGGCCATCAGGCCTTCTTCTTGTACGCCACACAATCGATCTCGACCTTGCAGTCCACCATCATGCTGGCCTGCACACAGGCCCGGGCCGGCGCGTGTTCGGGCTTGAAGTACTCACCGAACACCTTGTTGAAACTCCAGAAATCCCGCGGGTCTTCCAGCCACACGCCAACCCGCACCACATCCTCCAGGCCGTACCCGGCCTCTTCGAGAATGGCCACTAGATTGCGCATCGTTTGATGCGTCTGCTCGACGATCCCACCGTGAATGATCTCGCCCTCCAGCGCCGGCACCTGGCCGGACACATGCAGCCAGCCATCGGCTTCGACGGCGCGAGCGAAAGGACGCGGCTGGCCACCGCCTGCGGTGCTGCCGGTGCCGTAACGGGTGATGCTCATGAGCGATTCTCCTGGTTGAAGGTTGACCATCTGGCCGCCCTGCCCGAGCGTCACCCGACTCGCCGCGGACTTCTGCGCAAACTCTGCCGCAGCAAGCCGCGATGGCCTGGAAACGCAAAGACGTGGAACAAATAAATTCCACTATAACGGAATAAAATATCAAATAGCGGAACAGGCGCCAGAGTGTGCCATGGAGCACAAAGGAGATAACAGGGGGAATGGAAAAACTTTCCGGAACGAGGAATGGAGAGATCAGAAACGGCCATCAGCCAATGTCAGGCATTTCTGTATTTGCTGAAGGCACGCCCGAATGCCTGGTGATGCTGCTCTCCACCTTCTACATTCCGTTGCGTCGCAGCCGTCCGCGACCGGATTTGGCCGTCCGAATCTCCATGAGCACACCTCAATATTCCTTCATGGAGCGTCACTGCTATGGATCTCCAACCTTTCACTTGCACCACCGACCACCCCGTCGCCTTCATCAACCCACAAGCGCCGCTGCTCGACCTGCTGACCTACGCCGGCCTGCGCATCCGCGCCGCCCGGGACATGCTGGACAGCCTTGCCGACATGACCAGCCGCAACGCCGATCACCTCGACCTCAAGCGCTTCTCCAGCGTGGCGACCCTGTTGTTGCAGGACGGCTGCGATGTGTTGGATGCAGTTGAGCAACGGGCAATGGATCTGCCCCGGGAGTAATGGTCAGGCTTCGCAAAGAACAACACACAAGTGTTGTGCAAAAATATGAATGTTGTACCGTGCAGAAATCCAAGCCATGAGGCGAGGTGATGAAATTCAGCGAATTCAGACGATGGTTGAAAGCTCAAGGCGTGGTCTTCGAGGCCGGTAAAGGCAGCCACTTCAAAGTTACGGCCCCAAACGGCAACCAGACCACCTTCGCGGATCACGGCAGCAAGGAAATGCCCGAACCCACCCGCAAGGCAATCATCAGGCAATTGGGGCTCTAGGACTCACATCCATTCTCTGCATGCTGAAACATCGCCTCCGAGGAGTGACCATGTACGACTACGCCCTTCGCTTCGAGCAAGACCATGCACCGGGACTGGCGGTCTTCTGCCGCGATCTGCCCGAACTCAATAGCTTTGGCGATGATCCTGAGCACGCCACCAACCAGGCCATCGACGCGCTCGAAACCACTCTGTCCCTTTACGTCGACCAGCGCCGCGCCATTCCCCCGGCCTCCGCGCCGCTACCAGGGGAACAGGTCATTCATTTGCCAATGGTGACCGTGGCCAAGATAGCGCTGTGGAACACGATGATGGAGCGGGACATGCGCAAGGCCGATCTATGCCGACTGCTCGGAATCCACCAGGCCCAGGGAGATCGCCTGGTGGACTTTCTACACAGCTCCAAAATGGAACAGCTGGAAAATGCCCTGGCAGCCCTAGGTAAACGTCTTGCGGTATCAGTGGAGGCGGCATAGCCCAAAATGGCCGAACGCAGGCATTGATCCGTGGGCAACCCGGCAGGAGGCCGGGTTAGCCGCACCGGGCCTCAATCAACATCAGCCACGCACAACACCCACCACAGATTCCGCGCCCCCTGGCAGGCGACATAGGCAGAAGAAATAGCCGCCCCCCTGGTCAACTCACACCAATCAGGACTATCGAACCGATACACCACCAGCTCGGAAAACGGCGCCGGAAACACAGCATCCAGCGCTTCGGACACCACCTGGCGGGCATTGGCCACGGACCCTCCACGGCTGGACGGATGACACCCGCCCCGCAGCAGCGCCGCCAGCAACGAGCCCTCGAACTCGTATCGATTGAGCATGGAAAAGGGCCCGAACTCAGGCTCGACCTGTCCGATGGCCGTCGACCTGGCGAGGCCGCTGAAACGCTCGAGAAACTCGGCCAGTCGCGGCCTCTCACCCAACACCTTGATGGCGGGATCAGGCTTGAAGAAGCAGGACACCACCTCGCCACACTGGGCAAGCACCGCAAGCAGTTCGGCAAGGGGCTGCTTGTCGACGACAAACTCGCTGGCAGCGGTCAATGGCGCTAGCGCATCGTGCTTCAGGTTTTCATCTTGATTCATGCTTAAGCACCGAAGGTTGATCACAAACAGACAAACACCCCAGCGGCTACCGCACCCTGGGCTTTTGCGACCGCAGACAACTGCAACGGCACCGCTCGGAGCGAACAGGCCGGGAGGGGCGACAATGTATCGGCCGCACCGTTGCACGGCAAACCCGAAAACCATCCCCGCCCGCACCCGCCCAGCGCGCTTACGCCTTGAAGGTCAGAATCGGTGAAAACCGCGCCATCACCGACACCGTGCCCTCTTCCACCTGGGACTGGATCACCTGGCCGATTTCCTTGTAGGCCCCTGGCGCCTCTTCGATCATCCGCTCCTCCTTGGTGGTGATGCACTCCACGCCCTGCAAGCCGAGGAATGCCTTGTCCTTCTTGGCCTTGAACACAATCTCGCTGCGCGACATCGAGCGCCCGGCGCCGTGGCTGGCCGAACGCAGCCAGCGCTCGTTGCCCAGCCCGGTGAGCAGGTAGGAGTCATGCCCCATGCTCCCCGGAATCAGCAGCGGCTGGCCGGCATAGGCCGGTGTCGCGCCTTTGCGATGCACGTTGCCCTCTTCTTCGCGCAGCACGATATTGTGCGGCACATCGACAATCAGCGGCGCTTCGATGCCCGCACCAAACACTTGCCGGGTGCGCTGGCGCACCATCTCGGCGATCAGCGCGCGGTTGGCGTCGGCGTAGTGGGCAGCGCTGTGCATGGCCAGCAGGTACTCGTCGGCCATCTCGCCAAACAGGGCGAAGATCTTCGAATCAGGGTGCTTGATCCCCGCCGGCCACAGGGCCTTGGCCTTGTCCATCCAGCGCCGCCCGACATAGAAGCCCACATCGCGCGAGCCGGTGTGGATCATCATCACCACCTGCCCCACCGACAGGCCCTGTGCAAAACAGGCCTGACGATCCACCAGTTCGGTGACCACCTGGATCTCGACAAAGTGGTTGCCGCCGCCCAGGGAACCCAGGCCCGGGTCGCGGAGGATTTTGCGCGAACGGTCCTGCAAGGCTTCCGGCGCGTAGTCGGCGCTACCGCGGGCGAACGACGACTCATGCAAACCCGACAGCTCACGTTGCAGCTGGGCGAAGTCCGCCCCGGCAAACAGCCCGATCGGGCCCTGCTGCTGAACCTGGGCCCAGAAATCCCCGAGCCCGGCCTGAAACAGCGCGGTCATGGCCATTGGGCTGGTGGGAATGTTGCGCGTGCCCTCCAGCAGATCGCCGCGCACCAGGGCGGTCCACTTGGCTTTCTGCGCCATGAACTGCTCGTAGTTCAGCCCCAGCTTGTGCAGGCGCATGCCGCAATTGATGTCGGTGCCGATGGCCTGCGGTACCACCATGTCGTGACTGGTGACAATCACGCTGCCCACCGGAATCGGGCTGCCGGTGTGGAAGTCCGGCGTGGCGCAGGCGCACTTCACTTCGCCGCCATGGGGGTGAGCCACCTTGGCGAAATCCATCAGCTGCAGGACGGCTTTTTCTTCGATGGCAAAGCTTTCGGGCAGCAACAGATCCACCTTGAGCCCGGCGTCATTGATCGAAGAGATGGAGAGGGAATTGGAATTCAGGCGTTCGATGGCCACCCCGGAACGGGCGAGCTTGTGCTGAATTCTTTTCAGAGGAGTCTTGGTCATTTTCAACTGCTTTTCTTGGACGCAACAAAACAACCACCCTTTTGGTGGCTGGAATTGTCTGGTCAGCAGCGAAACTTAGACGGCGCGGATAATGGGGAATGACGGCGTGGATGTAAATAGCCCGGGGGAAATTATTTGCCCAGGCACCTGGGGAGGTGCCTGCCGGACGGCGTGGCGTCAGTGCGGCGCCGGGCCGCCGCGCCACGGCATGTATTCCACCAGCACCTCACCGCGGCTCAGGCCATCGGGCTGACTGACAAAGCCCGGCATCTGCCGCAGATCCAGCTGCTGGCAACGCTGGGTCAAACGTTGGCGCAGGGCGGCGTCGGTCTTGAACGCTTCCGGCCGGAACGCGCTGCGCTCCAGGTTTACCAGGCATTCCTGGACCTGCCCCTGGGCATTGGCGGTGTAGTAAAAACTGGCCACGCCGATGCTGTCGATGCCCGGCCCGGCGACTGCCTGCTCCCAGAAAAACCGGCTTTGCTGGTAGAGGCTGGAACTGAGCCGATACACCTGCTGCTCACGGCTGGGCAGTTGGCTGAAGCGCGGAAACTCCAGGTTGGCAATCGCATTGATGATGTCCCCATCGCCAAAGGCCTCGGGCGCGGCGGCAGGAAACAGGGTGTTCCAGCACACCTGGCGGGCCAGGTGCAGCAGGGTTGGGGTGGCCAGGACCTGGGAAACATCAACGCTGCCGGGGCGTACCGTGCAGTCGAGCACGTCGTTCTGCCGATTGAGCTTGATCCGCAACTTCACCGCGCCACTCAGGCCCTGATGGTTGGCGGCCATCATGTTGCGCCTCAGCACTTCGCTGATGGCGACAGAGAATTCCAGGCTTTTCTGGGTTTCCAGGGCCTGGGCGGCGCTCTGCTCCGGAGTCTTGCTCTGGCAGGCGCCCAGGGTCAGCACGGCCGGAGTCAGCAAGGCCAGGGTCGAGGTGCGCAAGAATGCTAATGACATGAATGGGGGACTCATTGATCAATGACCGGGCGCAAGGGCCATGCCCCGCGCCCCGGAAAGGGCCGGCTCAATCACTGAACGAACCAATAGCCGAAGCTTTAGTGAAATCTGCATCACCGATGCGCACCAGCCAGGCTCAAGGTTCGGCGCCGCTTGCCTGCACACGCTGCGTGGCCTTGTTCGGCCCGCCTTTCCACGGCGTGTAAAACACGCTGGCATGGATCGGCTGCGCCTGGCCCTGCTCGGCTGCAAAACCCGGCATCTGCCGCAGGTCCAACTGCTCACACAGTTGGGTGACGCGATTGCGCAATTGATTGTCGGGCTTGAATGACTCGGGTCGGTAGCGCACCGCCCGCAGGTTCACCCAGCATTCCTGCACCCGGCCCCGGGGATCGGCCTTGACCTCAAAACTGGCCACTCCGACGCTGTCCAGCGGCAACTGGGCCAGGGTGTGCGTCCAGAAGAAATGGCCTTTGGCGTATTGAGCGGTATCGAAGGCAAACTCCTTCAATTGCTCGCCTTCCAGGGTCAAGCGAGGGAACATCAACGTCCCTTTGACCTCCAGCACGCCATCAGGCTCAAAGGCGGCGGCGGGCGCCAGAGGGAACACGGTGTTCCAGCAGACACCCTCGAGCATCTCGCCCAGTTTCGGGTTGTAGGAATAAGCCCGCGCTTCAGGCAAGGGGCTGCTCTGCGCCGCACAACCGATGACCTGATTCTGCCGATTGAACCGCATGACCAGCTCCACGCTGCCCATCAGTTGCTCGGCATTGGCCCTGAGGCTCTCGCGGTACAGCACCTGCTGCAACGCGTTGGCATAGAACTGCGTCTCCAGCTGTCGTTGCTGCTCGTCCTGGGACAGCGGGGTGCCCGGCAAGTCCGATTGGCAACCGGACAGTGTCAGCAGCAGGCCGACCAGGAACCCGCACTGCGCCGGAGTTCCGTTCAGACAGTTGTACATGTTCAGTTCCTTTGATGGGTTCACTGACGAACCGTCCTGTTCTGCATTCAATGACCTCAAGAGGCCGGATCCTAAAGCAACAGCCACGTTGAAAGCCAACGCCACGACCGTCGCTGCTCCAGGCTCGCGATTGGCAACGGTGCCGTAGAAGCTTCTCCGGTCGCCCGCCGAAAATCAGGTTACCCTGGCGCTCCCCACCCGCTCATCACCCCAAGGAAGGAAGCTCCATGACTCGCGTCATCACCCTGCTCAGTGACAACTTCGCCGACTGGGAAACCGCCCTGATCAACGCCACCGCTCGTGGTTTCTACGGTTTCGACTGCCGCTACGCGTCCCCCAAGGGCGCCGTCGTGACCTCCATGGGCGGCCTGCGGGTGACCCCGGACCTGGCGTTGGAAGACATTCATCTGGATGAGATCGACCTGCTGATGGTGTGCGGCGGCAGCATTTGGCAAAGCGCCAACGCACCGGACATCGGCGACCTGCTGCGCGCCGCCCAGGCACGCCAGATCGTGATCGCCGCCATCTGTGACGGCACCCGCGAACTGGCCCGGGCCGGGGTGCTGGATAACCTCAAGCACACCTCCAATTCGGCGGACAACCTGCTGGCGGTGGGTTATGCCGGCGCCGCGCACTACCAGGATGTGCCACACGCTGTGGCGGACCAGCGGGTGATCACCGCCCCGGGCAGCGCCCCGGTGAGTTTCATGGCGCAGATTCTCGGCACCCTGGGCATCAGCGACGCCAACCTGACCGCCTACCTCGCGATGCACGCTGCGGAACACCGCGAGTCGCAATGAATCGGCGTGCCCGCACGCCTACTCTGGAGTCTGGGAGCTTAAGATCGACTCATACCGACCGCTCTCAGGGGTAAAGCAGACGAAGCTGTTGACGCCTTTCTTCTGGACCCACAAGCGTCCACAGCACTCACACTCATACACCGTCGAAATAGAGGCCAGGTAGAGACTGGTGAACTTGTCCCCGAAGAACTCCGTGGGCCTGGGCCGCCAGCCCCCCCTGCCATAGTGCCGCTCAAGCAGTTCATCGACACTACCGGCACTTGCGGCGGCCAGCAGTTCATTGGCCAGTAGCGAGGCATCGGAAAAAAAAACCTCTTCGTGCTGCTCACGCAGCAAAGCGGCTTTGCAAGGCAAATCATCGGTCTGATCGACAATGATATGACCGCCTCTGCAGACTAGTTTGCTCACGGACCGACCTCATCATTGATTAGAAAACCCCATCGAGCCACAGCCATCAGCCAACAGCCATCAGCCCCAAGTCATTTGACCAAGCGAAAATCAGCATGCTGCAACCAGCGCTCGAAATCCCCAGCACTGAAAAGCGACTCACCCTCATGCTCCAGAACGGCAAGCCGTGACAAAAAAACCGCATCCGCCGTATACGCGCCGATTCTGCCGCCAAAGGCGACTACGCCATCCAAGCGCCGCGTCATGTCCAACGCCACTTCTCCGAGCCTTTGGTGATCCGGGAGGTCGTTGCCCATGGCGGCCAGATTGAGGATGCCTCTGGGGTTCCAGTCCAGCAGTTTCAACAGCCCGGCGTAATGCGCAAGCTCTTCGGGATAGTCCGGGCCAAACGCATACAACAAGGCACAGCCGCCAACCGAAAAGGTGCGGCTACCTGGACGTAGGTGATCCGCGCGCTGGGCTAGATATGCCTGCACAAGCTCTTCGGTTGACTGATCAGGCTCAAAACGCAGCAGCACACTGATGGTTGGTCCAGCCATTGCTTCACTTGCCTCCACCGCTCTGTTACCAGCCGATATTTCGCACCTTGCTCAAGGCCGCTTCGGCCCACCTCTCCAGGGGCTGTATTGCAGTTCGACCAGGAATCGATCGCCCACCGTCTCCGAGGCGAAAAAGCCGGGCATCTGCCGCACATCCAGGGCCGCGCAACGCTCTTGCAGGCGCTGCACCCGTTCAGGATCCGGCTTGAAGTCGGAGGCTCTGGCGGCAATGGCGGACAGTCGCACCTGACAACCCTGCACCTGTCCCTGAGCGTTGGCGTGGCCCTCGATCCGGGCGCTGCCCAGGCTGTCGAGGGTTTCTTCGGCGAACAGGTGCTGCCAGAAATACTGCTCTTGGGCCTTGTACTCGCGCACCGTCTCGCGAACCTTCTGTTGCTCCATGGGTAAGCGACCGGGACGGGTGACAACCACCGGCAACACCACCTCAAGATTGGCTGCGGGCAGGCCTGAGAACAGCGCCGGTTCGGCCCTGGGGAATATCGAGTCCCAACAGACCCGCTCCACCGCCGAGGCCAGTAGGCGGTTATCCGGGTAACGCGGCAACGGGTATTCGGGGAGTGCCTCGGTGCTGCAGGCCACCATCCGATTCAGCGGATCGATCACCGCTCGCAGCGCCACCCCGCCGGACCAGCCATCGAGATCGGCGTTGCGCACGCCCTGGTCCAGCACCAAGCGGAAGTCGTCGACAAAGCGCTCGTAGCGGCGCTGCTGCTGTTGCTCCGGCGTCTCTGGGGCGGCGGTCTTGCAGGCGCCCAGCGCCAGCAGGCCGGCAAGCATCAGCGTCGCCAGAACGGCGCGGGTCAGGTCAGTCGTGAAGGGGGCGTGCACGGTTCACTCCATGAAAAAGGGCCTCGGCCCCTGGACCTGAAACAGGCTCTAGCGTCACAGGGGCGTTGAGCATAAAGGCCGGCGCGGGAGCTCACAAAATTTTCTGCGCAGGAAAACGCCAGCATGCCCCCAAGGCATCGACCTGATGGGCCCAACTGGTCCAACGCCTGGGGTATGCGCCAGGGAACCACCCCCGGGGCTGTGCCAGAGGCCAGATGACTGGGCATTTTTCGCGTCGTTTTCCGACCTGCCCCCATCTTCTTTGCCAGCCGCGCACCAGCAGCCCTCTTGTGCTTGGCTCTCGTGCTTGACCGCGACGCTCTCGGTTTGCTGGTTGGACAAGAGCGGTTCCCACTGCTTTCATTCACAGCCTGGTCCGGCTGCAGTGCGCTCAGGGAGTGAGTCAATGCCTTTTAAGATCATGATGGTTTTTGGTACGCGCCCGGAGGCAATCAAAATGGCGCCGCTGGCCCGGGTGCTGCGGCACTGGCCCGGTCTGCAACTGCATATATGCTCCACCGGGCAGCACCGGGAAATGCTCAAGCAGGTCCTGGACGCCTTCGAACTGCAAGTCGACCAAGACCTGGAAGTGATGACCCACGGCCAATCCCTCAATGGCCTGTCGCAACAATTGCTGAAGCACCTGGACACCACCCTCGAACGCCTGCAACCGGATATCGTCCTGGTCCATGGCGACACCACCACCAGCTTCATCACCGCCCTCGCCGCCTTCAACCGCCAGTTGCCCATCGGTCATGTCGAGGCCGGGCTGCGCACGGGCGACCTCAGGACACCCTGGCCCGAGGAGGCCAACCGGCGCCTGACCGGGGTCATTGCCGACCTGCACTTCGCTCCGACCGCCGAAGCCAAAGCCAACCTGCTGCGGGAAAACGTGCCCGCGGACAGCATCGAGGTCACCGGCAACACGGTGATCGATGCGCTGCGGTGGATGCGGCAGCACCAGCAACAGAGCCAATGGAGCCCCGCCATCGATTCGCCTCTGGCGGTGCTGGAACACAACCGGCGCATGGTGCTGATCACCTGCCATCGCCGGGAAAACTTCGGCCAGGGTGTCCGCCATATCTGCCAGGCCCTGGCAATCCTGGCCCAGCGCTATCCGGATGTGCAGTTCGTCTACCCGGTACACCTCAACCCTCAGGTGCAGAGCGTGGTCGGTGACCTGCTCTCGGATACCCCCAACATCTACCTGATAGCGCCTCAGGACTATCAGCATTTTGTCTGGCTGATGGCGCGCTCGTACTTGATCCTCAGCGACTCCGGCGGGGTCCAGGAAGAAGCCCCGGCCATCGGCAAGCCGTTGCTGGTACTGCGGGACGTCACCGAACGGCCGTCAGTGCTGGAGGGCGGCACCGTGCGGCTGGTGGGCACCGATCGTGAGCGCATCGTGCACCATGTCTGTGAACTGCTGGACGACGCCCAGCTCCATGCCCGCATGAGCCGGGTACTCAGCCCCTATGGCGACGGCCACGCCAGCGAACGCATTGCCCGCCGCCTGTACGACTGGCTCAAGGCAAGGGCCCGGCCTGACAGGGCATGCGCCTTGCCTGCACAGGCAGAGAACGGCCCGCTCAAGCAGGTCAACGAAGCCTAGCCACGCGACAGCGGCGACGATAGGCGCCAGCACATCGCCGCCGACATCCCATCACGGGCATGGCCAAGGCTCGCGCCCTCGCCACTTGCTCAGTCCGCGGCCTGCCGCGACAGCAGCACCTGGGTCACCCGGCGCTCTTCCACGGCCTTGACCTGGAGCGCCCAACCATCCCACTCCACCCGGTCGCCCTTGACCGGCAAGCGGTCCAGCAGGCTCATCACCAGCCCGGCCAGGGTCTGGTAGTCCTCGGTGGGCTCGGCGCCAAAGCCGGTGCGCTGGCGCACCTGCGGCAGATTCAGCGCGCCGTTGACCAGAAAGCCGCCCTCTTGTTCCACCACGTCCGGCCCTTCGATCTCACTGGCATCCGGCAGCTCGCCAGCGATGGATTCGAGAATGTCGGTCATGGTCAGAATGCCCATGAAGTCACCGAATTCGTTGATCACGAAGGCAATGTGGGTCGACGCCTTGCGCATCTGCTCCAGCGCGTTGAGGATCGAAAAACTCTCCAGCAGGTTGATGGTCTTGCGCGCCAGGTGCTCAAGGTTCGGCTCGTTGCCCGCCAGGTACTCCTTGAGCAGCTCCTTCTTGTGCACGAAGCCCAGGGGCTCATCCACCGCGCCGTCGCGAATCAGCGGCAGGCGCGAGTAGGACGAATGCATCAGCTTGGTCCGAATGCTTTCCGGGCTGTCGGTCAGGTCGATGCAGTCGACTTCGGCGCGCACCGTCATCAGGCTGCGGATCGGTCGCTCCGCCAGTTGCAGCACGCCGCTGATCATCACCCGCTCGCGGCGGTCGAACAACTCGCTGCTGGGGGCCTCGCCATCTTCCAGCAGGTCGGCGATGTCCTCGCCCACCTCTTCCGCCGCCAGCTTGCGCCCGCCCAGCAGGCGCATCACCGCGTAGGCCGTGCGCTCACGCATCGGGCGCAGGCCCTGCATGGATTTCTTGCGCCGGGCCCGGGCGATCTGGTTGAACAGCTCGATCAGGATCGAGAAACCGATGGCCGCGTACAGGTAGCCCTTGGGAATATGGAAGCCCAGGCCTTCGGCGGTCAGGCTGAAGCCGATCATCATCAGGAAGCCCAGGCACAGCATGATCACCGTCGGGTGGGCGTTGACGAAGCGGGTCAGCGGCTTGCTGGCGACGATCATCACACCGATGGACACCACCACCGCGATCATCATCACCGCCAGATGCTCGACCATGCCCACCGCGGTGATGACCGCGTCCAGGGAAAACACCGCATCGAGCACCACGATCTGCGCCACGATCGGCCAGAACAGGGCGTAGGTGGTGCTGCCCGCGCGCTGGCTGACATGGCCTTCCAGGCGCTCGTGCAATTCCATGGTGGCCTTGAACAACAGGAACACACCGCCGAACAGCATGATCAGGTCACGACCGGAGAAGCTGTGCTCGAACACCTCGAACAGCGGCTGGGTCAGGGTCACCATCCACGAGATGCTGGCCAGCAGGCCCAGGCGCATCAGCAATGCCAGGGACAGGCCGATCAAGCGCGCGCGGTCACGCTGCTCCGGCGGCAGCTTGTCCGCGAGGATGGCGATGAACACCAGGTTGTCGATGCCCAGCACCAGCTCCAGGACGATCAGGGTCAACAGGCCAAGCCAGGCCGTGGGGTCTGCAATCCATTCCATAACGACTCAAGTTCTCCGGAAAATTCAAACGGCCAGACGCAGGCCGGCGCCAGTATGCAGGGACTGCAAACGCGGGGGGACGGACTGAGCGCAATAGGGAGCGGCAAATGCCAGGGAAGTGCGGCCAGGAGAATAGCAGCCTGAGGAATGGGACCTCAGAACGGCCGGCAGGCCTGAGAAATCATGGGGAAAAACCAGAAAAGAGCGCCGACTGGGGGGCTCCGAGAGCGTGTTCATGAAAGTCCTGAGTGAAAAAACGGACTTGGAGGTTACAGGGACGTCGGCGTATTTCCCCAGCGGGAAATCATTACAAAACTTTATCCGGCGTTCCTGACGTCGACACTAGAGCCGCTCGGAAATCTCGATCAGGTTCAGGTCCGGATCCCGCAGGTACACCGAACGGATCGGCCCCGTGGCACCGGTGCGCGGCACTGGCCCTTCGATGATCGGCCAGTTGACCTGTTGCAGGTGGGCAATCACCTGCTCCAGGGGCACGCTGGCGATAAAGCACAGGTCCAGCGCCCCCGGCACCGGCAGGTGGGCCTTGGGCTCGAATTCCTGACCGCGCACGTGCAGGTTGATCTTCTGATTGCCGTACTTGAAGGCCTTGCGCCCTCCGGCAAAGGTTTCCAGGCGCATCCCCAGCACCCGTACATAGAAGTCCTCGGCAGCCACAGGATCGACGGTGGTCAGTACCAGATGGTCCAGGTGATCAAGCATCAACGACATCACTCCTGAAGGGTAAGAAACGGCCCGGGGATTATGCGCGCCGGGCGAGCCCTTGAACATGCGCTATCAAGCCTTGCGCCGGTACTCGCGACGCACCTGCTCGATGTAGCGCACCACCGCCGGCGCCTGTTCGAAACGCCGGTGAATCAACGACAGCCAGGAGGTTGCCGAGCTGCCGCCGATGGGCCGGTACAGAACGTTGGGCAGGTTCACATGGCCCACCACCGATTCGGGCACCACCGCCACCCCCTGCCCCAGGGAAACCAGGGCCAGCACCGCCACCAGGCCACCGGGCTGAGCGCCCAGCTTGGGGGCGTAGGCTCCTTGGGCCGCCACCTGCAAGGTGCCGCTGATCTGCTCCGGCAGGATGAAGGTTTCATTGAGCAGGTGCTCGGAGGCGATCTGTGGCAGGCGGCACAGCCAGGACTCGGCGGACAGCGCCAGGACGAAGCCTTCAGCGTCCAGGGCAATGGCCTCGACGCCTTCGGGCAGGGTCATGGGCGAGCGGATGTAGCCGACATCCAGGCGCCCGTCGGCGATCCGCGCCGGCAGGGTCGCCATCGGGCACTCCCGCACATTCAGGCTGACGTCCGGACAATCGCGGCTGAAACCCTGGACCTGCTTCTGCAGCAACCCGCCATACACCGCCGACGCTACATAACCTAGCTCGATATGACCGATCTCGCCCCGTCCGGCGCGCTGGGCATTGCGCTGGGCGAACTCGAACTGGCGTACCGTGGCTTCGGCCTCCAGGAGCAAGGTGGCACCGGCTTCGGTCAGGCTGACCTCGCGCTGCTGACGCACGAACAGGCGGGTGCCGAGGGCTTTTTCCATGTCCTGGATCTGCCGGCTCAAGGTCGGCGGGGCGATCCCCAACTGCTCGGCGGCCCGGGTGAAATTGCGTTGCCGGGCCACGGCGAGGAAGTAGCGAAAGTGACGAATTTCCATTAACGGCATTAGCTCAAAGGTAATGAACTGGCGCTTGGCGGCTAACAAAAGCCCGCAAAGCCCGGGATAAGCTGGGCGGACCTTCACAGTAGAGAGCCTCTGCCATGCCCGTCAAACCTCTATTTACGGCAATGACCGTCTGCTGCGGCCCACATAACGCTGTGGCCGGGCGCACTCAAGTCGGCATTGCCTACAAAGCAATCGCTACCCTGGCCACTCACCAGGACCTGCTCGATACCCTCCTCAACCGACGGACCGCGCCATGAACCGCCCCATCAACCCGCGCGCGACCCTGCTGACCGCCTCCGGGGTCTGCTCGCTGATCGTCCTGGATACCAACATCGTCGCCGTGGCCCTGCCGAGCATCGCCCGGGACCTGGGGGCCAACTTCGCCGATATCGAATGGGTGGTCAGTGCCTACATGCTGGCCTTCGCCGCCCTGCTGCTGCCGGCGGGCAGCCTGGCAGACCGCTTCGGCCGCCGAAAGACCCTGCTCTGCGGCCTCGGTCTGTTCATCCTCGCCTCCCTGGGCTGCGGCGCCGCGCCCAACGCCCTGCTGCTGGATATCGCCCGGGCCTGCAAGGGCGTGGGCGCGGCGCTGCTGCTGACCTCGGCCCTGGCCTCCATCGGCCACACCTTTCATGACGAGGCGGAACGGGCCAGGGCCTGGGCCTTCTGGGGCGCCTGCATGGGCATGGCGATGACCGCCGCGCCCACCGTCGGTGGGCTGATCACCGAATACTGCGGCTGGCGCTGGATCTTCTACTTCAACCTGCCGGTGGGCGCCCTGCTGTTGTGGAGCGTGCTGCGCAACGTGCCCGAATCCCGGGATACCCAGGCCGCCCGCCTCGATCCCTGGGGCAGCCTGGCCTTCAGCGCCAGCCTGCTGTGCCTGATCTGGGGCCTGATCGAAGCCAACCGCATCGGCTGGAGTCACCCGGCCACCACCACCCGACTGCTGGCAGGTCTGGCCCTGCTGGGCCTGTTCGTGCTGATCGAACGCCTGCAACGCCGGCCCATGGTGGATCTGCAGCTGTTCCGTCACCCGCGTTTCATCGGCGCCCTGCTGGGCATGTTCGCCTACGCCGGCTGCGCCCAGGTGATGATGACCCTGCTGCCCTTCTACCTGCAGAACGGCCTGGGCTTCTCGGCCATTGCCTCGGGCCTGGGCATGCTGCCCTTCGCCCTGACCATGCTGATCTGCCCCCGGATCGGCGCACGCCTGGCGGGGCGTTATGCTCCGGCAACCCTGATGGCCGCCGGGCTGACCCTGGTGGGCAGCGGCAACCTGCTCAGCGCCTGGGCGGTGCACAGCGGCGGCTACCTGAGCTTCGCCCTGGCGATCGCCGTGACCGGCGCCGGGGCCGGCCTGCTCAACGGCGACACGCAGAAAAACATCATGGCCTGCGTCCCCCGGGAACGCACCGGCATGGCGTCGGGCATGAGCACCACCATGCGTTTCAGCGCCATCATGCTGGCCATCGGCGTGTTCGGTGCGCTGCTGGCCAGCCATACCCAGCAACTGTTGCAAGGCAGCCTGCGGCAACTGCCCGGGAACTGGGCGCTACACGCGCCGGACATCGCCTCCCGGGTGGTGGCCGGGGACATGCAAGGCGCCCTGGCTGGCCTGCCGCCGGAAGCCCGGGACCTGGTTGAGCCCCTGGCGCAGCAGGCGTTCGTCGGCGGCTTCGGGCTGGTGCTGGCGGTAGCGGGCCTGCTGGCCCTGCTCGGCGCGCTGGTGGTCGGGCGCCTGATGCGCAATCCCCTGCCCCAGGCGCAAGGGCTGGCCCTGAAGCTGGAGTAGCCGCCCTGTACCCGCTGGCGCAGTGCGCCAGCGGGTACAAGGCCCGAGGCTCGCTTGCAATTTCATAACAGTGCGCCCATTGCTCCAGGGTTCAGTCCCCGACTAAGGTGCGCCCGGCCCCCCCTTCATGCCGTAACGAGGTGCACATGCCGCCTGCGACCGTGATTGTGTTGGGCGCCGGGATTGTCGGCGCGTCCATTGCCTACCACCTGGCCCGCCAGGGCATGGCGGTGACGGTATTGGAACAGGCCGGCCCCGGCTCCGGCGTCACCGCCCATTCGTTTGCCTGGATCAACCCCCATGGCGCGTTTCCCGCCGCCGCCCGAGCATTGCGCTCCCAGGCCCTGGCGGACTATCGACGGCTGCAGCAGGAACTGCCGGACCTGCAGATCCGCTGGTCCGGCGCCCTGTGCTACGACGCCGCCGAAGGTGCCGCCAGCCCCCTTGAGCCGTTGCCCGGCGGGTCGGCCCAGTGGATCGACCGGGCCCGGATCGCCGAGCTGGAACCCCACCTGCAACCATTGCCGGAGCGGGCCCGCTACGCCCCCGGCGAAGGCAGCCTGGACCCGGTCGCCGCCACCCGCGCCCTGCTGCAAGGCGCCCGTGACCTGGGGGCGCAGGTGTTCGAGCAGAGCCCGGGCCTGGGCCTGTGCGTCGAGAACCGGCGGGTGATCGGGGTCGCAACCGCCACCGGCGTGGTGCGCGCCGAACACCTGGTCCTGGCCACCGGCTGCTGGACCCCGGCCTTGCTCCAACCCCTGGGCATCCACCTGCCGGTACAGGCTTCGCCGTCGATCCTGATCCGTGTCGATGCCCCGCCAGGCCTGGTCAAGACCCTGATTTCCAACAACCAGCTGGAGATCCGCGAAGCGGCCGACGGCAGGCTGTTACTGGCGCAAGACTACCTCGACGCCGACGGTCCCCGCGGGCCGCAAGCCATCGCGCAGCAGGCCATGGCCAGCCTGCGGCGCGCGTTCCGCGGCGCCGAGAGCATCGCCTTGCGCAGCGTTGAAGTCGGCCAGCGCCCCATGCCCCAGGACCAGTTGCCCATCATTGGCCGCTGTGCGTCCTACCCGGGCCTTTACCTGGCCGTGATGCACGCCGGCGTGACCCTGGCCCCCACCGTGGGGCGCCTGATCGCCCAGGAACTGGCACTGGGGCAAGACTGCGCCGAACTCGCCGGCTGCCGCCCGGCGCGTTTTGCCTGAGGGATCAACCAACGGGCGCCCGATGGCGGCGCGGGGCCCCGGCCATGGGCTGAAAGGCAGCAACTTCAGGGCCCGGCGCCGCCCTAAAGAGTTCGTAAAGAATGCCGCGGCGGCCCCCGTTGTGCCCGGCAAATGCGCTTCAATAACGCTCACGCCAAGCCTGAAACTCCCGGAGCACACCATGAGCAAGCTTGCCCGCTACCTGCAGGTCGAAGACATTCTCCTGGCCGTCAACGTCTCGAACAAACAGCGGTTGTTCGAACAGGTGGGCCGTCATCTTCAGGAGACGCGACAGTTACCGGGCGATGGGGTCACGACCAGTCTGTGGCGCCGGGAGCTGGCCGCCAGTACCGCGATCGGCGATGGCGTGGCGCTGCCCCATGCCCGGCTTGCAGAACTGGACGGCATCCACGCCCTGTACCTGCGGCCGCAGAGCCCCATGGCCTTTGCCGCCCCCGACCATCAGCCGGTGAGCGATATTCTCGTGCTGCTGGTGCCCGCCCCCGCCGATCAGCAGCACCTGGACTTGCTGGCGGACACGGCCCGGCTGTTTTCCAACCCGCGCTTTCGCCAGGCGCTGCTGCGCTGCAAGGAAGCGGTACAGGTCAAGCAGCTGTTCGATCACTGGTAGGGCCAGCGCCGCCGAGCAGGCGCGGGGTCGATGGACACCGGTGGAGATAGCTCCAGGCCACCGATTGCCGCGCCGCACAAGATTTCCTCTATTGGCGGTTAGTCCAGTCATCCATTAACGTTCATGGCACCTCGCGCAGCCTGCTGCGTGAGGGGGATGCCTGTCCTGCGGTTGGCCCGGCAGCCAGATGGTCGTTGAAACCACTCACCGTTCGATCCATTCGAGTGATTATGAAAGAGCGACAGCTGCCGCCCCCATCCCCCGGCGGCCGGCGACCGTGCAGCGGCCGCGCCGGTCGAGAACCCGCCCGACACCCTGCTCTGTTCGCCTTCGCCCTGCGGCCCTTGAGCCTGATCTGCTACGCCTGGCTGGCCGGCTGCGCGGTGGGGCCGGACTTCACTCGCCCCGAACTCGCGGCAGACGCCGGCTACAGCGCCACGCCCCTGCCCGCCACCACCGCCTCGGCGCAGATCGCCAGCGGTGGCGCGGCGCAGCGCTGGGTGACCGGCATGGACATCCCCGGGCAATGGTGGACGCTGTTTCGCTCCCGGGAGCTCAATGCCCTGGTGGAGGAAGCGCTGCGGGCCAACCCGGATCTGAGCGCCGCCCAGGCCGCCCTGCGCCAGGCCAATGAGCAGTTGTATGCCGAGCAGGCTTCGCTGTTCCCGTCCCTCAGCGCCTCGGCGTCGAAAACCCGGGAAAAAGCCTCCGCCGCCAGCGCCCTGGGCACCGGCGGCGCGGCGGCGGCCGGTGGCTCGCCAGGGCAGATCTTCACCCTCAACTCGGCGTCGTTGACGGTGTCCTACGCGCCGGACGTGTTTGGCGGCAACCGTCGGCAGATCGAGGCCAGCGGCGCTCAGGTGGACTACCAGCGCTACCAGCTTGAAGCCGCCTACCTGACCCTGACCGCCAACCTGGTGAACAGCGCCATCAGCCTGGCCTCGGTGCGCGACCAGATCGCCGCCACCGAAACCGTGATCGGCCTGCAGAGCGATCAGCTCGACCTGCTGCGGGCGCAACGCCGGCTCGGGGCCATCGGCGACAGCGACCTGCTGACCCAGGAAGCGACCCTGGCCCAGACCCGCGCCACCCTGCCAGCGCTGCAGAAGCAATTGGCGCAAACCCGCAACCAGTTGCAGGCCTACCTCGGCCGCCTGCCCAGCCAGGACCGCGGCGAGCAGTTCCAGCTGGCGTCCCTGCACCTGCCCCAGGAACTGCCCCTGAGTCTGCCCTCGGCCCTGGTCGAGCAGCGCCCCGACGTGCGTGCCGCCGAGGCCCAGTTGCATCAGGCCAGCGCCAGTATCGGCGTGGCCATCGCCAATCAGTTGCCGCAGTTCAGCATCACCGGTTCCCTGGGCTCCACGGCGCTGGCCGGCACCCGGCTGTTTTCCTCGGGCACCGGGGTCTGGAGCCTGGCCGGTTCGATCGCCCAGCCGATCTTCGACGCCGGCGCCCTGGAGCATCGCAAGCGCGCCGCGGTGGCCGCCTACGATGAGGCCGCCGCGCGCTATCGCAGCACGGTGATCGCCGCCTTCGAAGATGTGGCCAATGCCCTGCGCGCCCTGGAAGCCGACGCCGAGGCCCTCAAGCAGCAAGTGACTGCCGAGAGCGCCGCGCGCCAGAGCCTGGACCTGGCCCAGGCCCAGTACCGCCTGGGCGCCGTGGGCTACCTGAACCTGCTCACCGCCCAGCAGACCTACCAGAACGCCATTGTCAGCCGGGTCCGGGCCCAGGCCGCCCGCTACAGCGACACCGCCGCGCTGTTCCAGGCCCTGGGTGGCGGCTGGTGGCAACGCCGCGATGTCGATCCCGCCAGCCTCGGCAGCCCCGACCGTTTCGGCTGGCCGTCGCTCAAGGAGATGTATCCGCCGGCCCCTGGGCACGACCGCGACCACGCTCAAGTCGCGCCCGCGGCACCCGCGCCGGCGGCCCCCACCCGACCTGCACCCTTGCCCTAAGTGAGATCCGCCATGGCCGACGTCAATTCCAGCCCCTCCACCGCGCACCCCGCCGCGGCCCCGCAGACGCCGCGCAAGCGCCGCCTGCTGTGGCCCATGCTGATCATGCTGGGTGGGGTGCTGCTGATTGTCGCGGTGATCGGCGGGGTCAAGTTCGTGCAGATTTCCAAGCTGATCGCCCAGGCCAAGGTGCCCCTGCCTCCCGCCGTGGTGACCGCGCTCAAGGCGCAGTACGAAGACTGGCAACCGAGCCTCTCGGCCGTCGGTTCGATGAAGACCGTGCGCGGGGTGGATGTCACCACCGAGGTCGGCGGCATCATTCGCAGCATCGGCTTCAAACCCGGCCAGGAAGTGGCGGCAGGTGACCTGCTGGTGCAATTGAATGCCGACGCCGACATCGCCCAGTTGCGCGCGCTGGAGGCCACGGCCAATCTGGCCGCCACGGTGCTCAAGCGCGACCGGGCACAGTTGGCGGTGAATGCGGTGTCCCAGGCCCAGGTCGAAGCCGACGAGGCGGACCTCAAGGCCAAGCTCGCGGCCGCCGAGCAGCAACGCGCGCTGGTGGCGAAAAAGAGCATCCGCGCGCCCTTCGCCGGCCGTATCGGGATCACCGGGATCAACCTCGGGCAGTACCTCAACCCCGGAGACAAGATCGCCAACCTGCAGACCTTCGACCCCATCTACATCGACTTCAACGTGCCCCAGACCCAGGTGCAGCAGATCGCCCTGGGCCAGAGCGTCACGGTCAGCGCCGACGGCCTGCCCAAGCAGCGCTTCAACGGTCGGGTCAGTTCCATCGACACCCAGTTCGATGCCAATACCCGCAACGTCACGGTGGAGGCCACCGTCGACAACCCCCGGCACAGCCTGGTGCCGGGCATGTTCGCCCGGGCCGTGGTCGCCTCCGGCGGCACCCAGCGCTACCTGACCCTGCCCCAGACCTCGGTCACCTACAACCCTTACGGCACCACGGTGTTCGTCGCCACCCAGAAGAACAACGAGCAAGGCGAGGCGCTGTTCACCGCGCAGCAGACCTTTATCGAAACCGGCCCGACCCGGGGCGACCAGGTGGCGGTGCTGTCCGGCGTCAAGGAAGGCGACCTGGTGATCACCAGCGGCCAGATGAAGCTCAAGAACGGTTCGCCGGTGAAGATCGTCGACCGCGACGCGCCCTTGAACGATCCCTCCCCGACGCCACAAGAACACTAGGGCCCGGCCATGAATTTCACCGACACCTTCATCAAGCGCCCGGTCTGGGCCGTGGTGGTCTCGCTGTTCATCCTGATCCTGGGTCTGCGCTCGATCTTCGAGTTGCCGGTCAACCAGTGGCCGCGCACGGAAAACACCGTGGTGACCATCAGCACCTACTACTACGGCGCGGATGCGGCGACGGTGGCCGGTTTCATCACCCAGCCCCTGGAAGCGGCGATCGCCCAGGCCCAGGGCATCGACTACCTGTCCTCCACCAGCATCACCGGGCTGTCCACCATCACCGCGACCCTGCGCCTGAACTATGACTCGAGCAAGGCGCTGACCGAGATCAACACCCAGGTCAACTCGGTGAAGAACCAGCTGCCGGCCCAGGCCCAGGAGCCGGTGCTGACGGTGGCGGTGGGCCAGACCACCGATGCCATGTACCTGGGGTTCTACAGCGACACCCTGGCCACCAACAACATCACCGATTACCTGGTGCGGGTGGTCAAGCCCAAGCTCGACTCCCTGGAAGGCGTACAGACTGCGGAAATTCTCGGCGGCCGCCAGTTCGCCCTGCGCGCCTGGCTCGATCCCGACAAGCTGGCGGCCCACAACGTCACCGCCCAGGACGTGGCCAGCGCCCTGGCCAACAACAACTACCTGTCCGCCGTGGGCTCGACCAAGGGCCAGATGATCACCGTGGACCTCACCGCCGGCACCGACCTGCACACGGTGGACGAATTCAAGCGCCTGGTGGTCAAGCACAACGGCGACGCCCTGGTCTACCTGGAAGACCTGGGCACCGTCACCCTGGGGGCCGAAAGCTACGACAGCAGCGTGGCCTTCTCCGGCAAGCGTTCGGTGTTCATCGGCATCAAGGCAGCGCCAACGGCCAACATCCTCAATGTCGCCGAGAACGTGCGCAAAGCCTTTCCCGACCTGCAATCGCAATTGCCCGCCGGGGTGCGCGGCGAGATCGTCTACGACTCCACGGCGTTCATCAACACCTCGATCTACGAGGTGGTCAAGACCCTGGTGGAAGCCATGGTCATCGTCTCGGTGGTGATCTACCTGTTCCTCGGTTCGTTCCGCGCGGTGATCGTGCCCCTGGTGGCGATCCCGCTGTCGCTGGTGGGCACCTTCTTCGTCATGTACCTGCTGGGCTACTCCATCAACCTGCTGACCCTGCTGGCCCTGGTGCTGGCCATCGGCCTGGTGGTCGACGACGCGATCATCGTGGTGGAGAACGTCGACCGGCACATCAAGGAGGAAGGCAAGGGAGCGCTGGAGGCCGCGCTGCTGGCGGCCCGGGAGCTGGGCGGCCCGATCGTCGCCATGACCGTGGTGCTGATCGCCGCCTACGTGCCCATCGGCCTGCGCAGCGGCCTGACCGGGGCGCTGTTCAAGGAGTTCTGTTTTTCCCTGGCCGGCGCGGTGACGGTGTCGGCGGTGATCGCCCTGACCCTGTCGCCGATGATGACCTCGCGATTGTTCAAGAACGGCCAGGAAGAAGGCCGCTTCGCCCAGCGCCTGGATCGCGGCTTCGACTGGTTGCGGGGGCACTATCACCGGGTGCTGGCCGCCGGGCTGAACATCTGGCCGGTGCTGGTGACCTTCGGCTTCCTGCTGTTCCTGCTGGTGGCCGCCAGCGGCATGACCGCCAAGAGCGAGCTGTCGCCCACCGAGGACCAGGGCCTGGTGTTCATGCAGATCAAGGGCGCGCCCACCGCTTCGCCGCAGCAGATGGAGCGGATTGCCGACCAGGCGTTCCAGATCGCCAACAAGGAGCCCGAGTACCTGCAGATGTTCCAGCTGACCGGGCTGCCGTCGCTGAACCAGGGACTGGGCGGGGTGTTGCTCAAGTCCTGGGAAGACCGCAGCCGCACCCAGGCGCAGCTGATCCTCGACCTGCAGCAGAAATGGAACCAGGTGCCCGGCGCCGCCATCGCCGCCTTCCCCCTGCCGTCACTGCCGGGGGCCCAGGGCCTGCCGGTGCAGTTCGTGATCACCACCACCGAGTCGGTGGAAAACCTCAACGAAGTGGCCCAGGCGGTGCTGGCCGAAGCCACCAAGCAGCAGCTGTTCTGGTTCTCCGACCTGGACCTCAAGCTCGACAAGCCCCAGGCCAAACTGGTGGTGGACCGGGAAAAGATCGCCGCCCTGGGCATGACCCAGGCCGACGTCGGCGCGGCGCTGTCGGCGGCCCTGGGGGGCAACTACGTGAACTACTTCTCCACCGCCGGGCGCTCCTACCGGGTGATCCCCCAGGTGCTGCAGGTGGACCGCCTGAACCCGCAGCAGATCCTCGACTACTACATCCGCACCCCATCGGGGAGCATGATCCCGGCCAGCACCGTGGCCCATATCGAGACGTCCACGGAACCGGAGTCGATCAACCACTTCCAGCAACTCAACTCGGCCACCCTGTCCGGCGTCAGCGGCCTGTCCCAGGGCGAGCTGCTGGCCAAGCTCAAGGGCATCCTGGAACAGGTGGCGCCTGCGGGCTACTCCAGCGACTACGCCGGCGAATCGCGGCAGTTCATCCAGGAATCCGGAGGCTTCGTCGGCCTGCTGCTGTTCTCGATCCTGATCGTCTACCTGGCCCTGGCGTTCCAGTTCGAGAGCTACCGCGACCCGGTGGTGATCCTGTTCTCGGTGCCGCCGGCGCTGTTCGGCGCCCTGGCCTTCATCACCATGGGCTTTGCCTCGATCAACGTGTACACCCAGGTCGGCCTGGTGACCCTGCTGGGGCTGATCACCAAGCACGGCATCCTCATCGTGCAGTTCGCCAACCAGTTGCAACTGGCCGGCTACAGCAAGCGCGAGGCCATCGAAGAGGCGGCGGCGGTGCGCCTGCGACCGATCCTGATGACCACCGCGGCCATGGTCCTGGGGGTGGTGCCGCTGGTCTGGGCTTCCGGCGCCGGCGCCGCGGGCCGCCACGACATGGGCCTGGTGATCTTCGCCGGGCTGTCCATCGGCACCCTGCTGACCCTGTTCATGGTGCCGGCCATGTACCTGTTCATCGGCACCACCCACTCTGCGGTCGCCCATACGGCACCTGGCCCAGTGACCGGCGAGGACGTTGCACACCGGGCCTGAGCCGGCAGCCGAAGTTGCTGCAGCCTTTTCCGCGCTCCGGGCCACGTAGCAAGGTGCCAAGCCTGGCGGGTTCGACAAAAGAACAAGAGGCCTGTTGTCAGCTCCAGGACCTGCGCCACGTTGAGCAAAGCGGTAAGCGCTTCCGGGCGCCGCCGCGCCAGGCATGGTGCTACTCCTGGCGGACCCTGCCGAAGCGCAGATTGCGCGCCAGGCTGCTGGTCAGCACCGCCCCTTGCTCGGCAAAGCTGAGCACCCCCAGTTCCCCGGCGCTGAAGCGCTCCGCGGTCAGCGGCTGCATCGGGTAGGTGTGCGGGCCGATACGCACGTAGAGCTTGCCTTGCCGGGCATAGACCTTGAGCTGCCCGGGGCTGGTTGTCAGGGCATAGAGGCCGACGTAGGGGCGGATGTCCGCCGGCTTCCAGGCCGGGGCCAGGGCATAGCTCGAAGCCGGGTTGTTGGCCACGATCCGCCCTGGCCCAGCCGCCGCCAGGTAGATCGGCGCGCCGTCGTTGTCTGCCGCCAGCACCCGGTCGCTGCGGCGGAGCAGCGGCAGGACATCGGGGAAGCTTTCCAGGGCCCACTCCTGGCCGCTGCGTTGCAACTGGAGTTGATGACCCGACGCATCCAGGTAGAGGCCGGCCACCAGGGTGTCCAGGGCAGCCTTGGGCACCGCCCTGATGCTGGGCGGCGGCACTGGAATATCACCCGGCGCGGGAGCGCCGGGCGAGCCCAGCAAGGTGTCCAGCAACCGATGAGCGCGCTCCGACGCCTGGCCGTCCTCCAGGTTGCACAAGACCGCCGTGGCGACATCCAGCGTGGGATACCAGGCCACGTCGGTGCTGAAACCGGCCCAGCTGCCGCTGTGGGACAGCTCCTGCAGGCCGCGGTAGCTGCGGTTGACCAGGCCCGCGCCGTAGTGGCCCGGGTCACCGTCGTTGAAGGGCGCGGTCTGGCGCATCTGCTGCACCAATGCCGGACCGGCGACCCGCCCGGTGGACAGGTTGCGCAGCCACAGCATGAGGTCCGCCACAGTGCTGTGCACCTGGCCGTCGCCGGTCTGTTCCCAGCGCGCCTCCACCGCCACCAGGGCCTTGCCCTGCTCGTCCAGCTCATGGCCCTGCGCCAGGTTCGGCAACTGCACCGGGTACTGGTCGACGATGCTGGAGCGCTCCATGCCCAGGGGCAGGAAGATGTTCGCCCGCGCGTAGTGCTTCAGCGGCTGGCCGCTGACCCGCTCGACGATGCTCGACAGCAGCAGGTAGCCGCTGTTGCTGTAGCTGAATTCGCTACCGGGCGGGAACATCAAACTGTCCTGGCGCACCAGCAGGTCCAGCGCCTGTTGCTGGGTGAAGCGCTGGGTCAGGGGGATCCCCGCCAGCTCGGCCAGCAGCATGTAGTCCTGCAACCCTGAAGTGTGGTGCAGCAGATGGCGGATCCTGATGCCCTGGGCATAGGCCGGCAGTTCGGGCAGAAAACGCCGGATCGGGTCATCCAGGCTGAGGCGCCCCTGGGCCTCGAGCTGGAGGATCGCGAAGCCGGTGAACTGCTTGGACACCGAGGCCAGGTTGAACAGGGTGTCGGCCTGGATCGGCGCGCCGGTTGCCAGGTTGGCGCGGCCGTAGCCCGCGCTCCAGATCAGCTTGCCGCCACGCATCACCCCGGCGGCGCAACCGGGCTGGTCGGCCGCAATATCCTCGAACACCTTGTGGAACGCCGGGGGCGCGCCGGCATGGGCCAGGGGCAAGGCCCCCAGGGTCGAGATCAGCAAGCAGGTCAGCAGTGCGCGCATGTCGTTCGTCCTTCAGTCGCGTCGGGCCCGGGTGCTCCGGCGGAGCAGGCGCCAGTATCCCCAGCGCCTGCGTTGCAATCTGTGGCGCAGCGGTGATTTTCTGTGAACAAACGTGCAGGGATGTAAAACGCGCCCGGAGCGGTCTGCCGCACTGCTCGGCGCGCCCCGCTAAACGCCGTTCAGCGCAGCAAGCGCCGCAGCCCCGCCTCGAAGGCTCCGTCCAGTTCCGCCCCGGCCTCCCCGGCCAGGGCCAGCGCCAGGGCATGGCCGTGGCTGTAGTCCACCAGCAGGTCGAACAGCACCGGGTCGGTGTCGAAGGCGCGCACTTCCTCGCGCAGGCGCTGGCTGAAGGCCGCCAGGGAGCCGCCGAACAACCGCGGATCACCGAGAATGCACAAGGTCAGCGCCGGGTGACGCCGGACCCGGGCCATATAGGCGCCCAGCAGCGCCTGGATCCGTTGTCCCGGCGGCAACGACGCTGCCGGCTCGGGCAAGGGCTCTGCGTGCACCCGCTCCACCAGCAGGCGCATCAGGTTGTGCTGGTCGCCAACGTGGTAGGCCACCGACATCGGGGTAATCCCCAGTTGCCGCGCCAGGGCCCGGCCACCGAAGCCCTGGGGGCCCAGTTCCTCCAGCAATTCCAGACCGACGTCGAGGACCTGTTCCAGGCTCAGCTCGCGACCCGCCGCGGGGCGGCCGCTGCGCTTGGGGCGCTCAGTCATGGGCGACCTCGCCTTCGACCCGGTAGCGAGTGCTGACCAGCCCGTCGGGATAGCGCCGGGAGTCGATGCAACTCAGGCGCAGGTCCTGCGCCAGGGCGCCGAACAGCGGCCGGCCACTGCCGATCAGCAGCGGAACCCGGGTCAGGGTCATTTCATCGATCAGGCCGGCCTGGAGAAAGGCTTGGATCAGTGTGCCGCCATCGATATAGGCGCTCTTCCAGCCCTCGGCCCGCAACTGCGCGACCAGCTCCACAGGCTGCACGGCACTGATGCGCACCCGGCCCTCCAGGCGCTGGGGCACGTCCTGCTGGCCAAGGGTGCGGCTGAGCACCACCACCGGCTTGGCGAACGGCCAGGGGGTAAAACCCAGCACGCTGTCGTAGGTGCCGCGGCCCATGACGATCCCGTCCACCCCGTCCATGAACGCCGCGTAGCCATAGTCCTCGCCGGATTCGCCGCTGGGCAGCCAATCGATGGCGCCATTGTCGCGAGCGATGAAACCGTCCACCGAAGTGGCGATGAATACCTTGCCGAATGCCATGGGCGTTGCCTCCTGAGGGCTTAAACATACAGCGTATGATAAACCGCCGGCGGGGCCGCCTGACAACCCTTCTCAAGCTCGCGGCCGTCAGCCGCCTTCGGCGTAGGCCGCCAGCCCCTGCACCAGCGCGGCAAAGGTCACCGCGCAACGCGGGCTGTCCCGCAGGTCTTCGTGCATGGCCACCCAGGTTTCCAGGCGCGGTGCAAACTCCG
This sequence comes from Pseudomonas sp. Os17, assembly GCF_001547895.1. NCBI lineage: Bacteria > Pseudomonadati > Pseudomonadota > Gammaproteobacteria > Pseudomonadales > Pseudomonadaceae > Pseudomonas > Pseudomonas sp. Os17. The sequence continues at coordinate 4,224,198 of NZ_AP014627.1, forward strand.
CGGCCAGGACACGCACCAGCTGCGGGTCGGCGCTGGCCAGCCGGACCTGGCAGACACCAATGCCGAACCCGGCGCGCAGGGCCGCCAGTTGCGCCAGATCGCTGTCGCTGCGCAGGGCAAAACGACCGCGGGACAGCAGCGGGTACTGCTGTTGCATGCGTCGGATAAAGGCGCTTTCCCGGTCGAAGCCGATCAGCGCATGGCCGTCCAGCTGCTCCTGCGTCTGCGGCGTGCCCTCACGCGCCAGATAATCGCGATGGGCATGCAGGCCCAGTTCGATATCCCCGACACGGCGCACCAGCAACGCTTCCTGGGTCGGGCGAAACATCCGCACTGCGATGTCCGCCTCGCGCTGCAGCAAGTCGTCGGCACGGTTGGACAGCACCAGCTCGACCACCAGTTGGGGATGCTGCTGGCGCAAGCGGGCGAGCATCGGCGGCAACACCTCGACGCCTATGACTTCGCTGGCTGAGATCCGCACACAGCCCTGCACGCCCTGCCCGTGGCTGCTGGCCACCCGGCGCAAGGCCGCCTCCCCCGCCGCCAGCTGCAGCAGGTAGGGCTTGAGTTCCAGCGCCGCTTCGGTGGCGGCGTAACCGTCGAAGGAGCGGATGAACAGCTTCAGGCCCAGGGTGGCCTCAAGCTGGTCGATATGCCGGCCAACCGTGGGCTGGGTCAGGCCCATGGCGCGGCCGGCAGCGGAAAGCGAACCGGTTTCCAGCACCGCGAGAAAGCTGCGGTACCAATCCCAGTGGGGGGTGTTGTCTGTCTGGGTATGCATTTTTTTATAGAGACCATCAAGGAACAGGCAATTTTCATTTAGTCGAGGATTTTGCACCCTGCAAGCACTCGTCAACCAAAAGGAACCTCGCCATGCCAAAAATTGCCCTGTTGGGTGCCGTCGGCGCCATCGGTCAAAGTATCGCCAGCAGCCTGCGCAGCCAGGGACAGGCCTATCGGGTGGTGGGCCGCGATGCGGCCAGCCTGCAACAGGCGTTCGGCGCCGACCCGCTGGCCGAATGCGTAACCTGGAACCCCGAGCAGAGCGCCAGCATCGAAGCCGCAGCCGCCGGTATCGACACCCTGATCTATCTGGTGGGGGTCAACTACTGGCAGTTCGAACTGCACCCGCAACTGATGCGCAAGACCCTGGACGGGGCAATCGCCGCCGGGGTGCGCAAGATCCTGCTGATCGGCACCGTCTATCCCTACGGTCCGGCCCAGAGCAATCCCGTGACCGAAGATCACCCGCGCCGGCCCAACAGCTACAAGGGGCGCATGCGCCTGGCCCAGGAACAGGTGCTGTGGCAGGCCCATGCCGAGGGAAAAATCCAGGCCACGGTGCTGCGCCTGCCGGACTTCTACGGCCCGGGGGTCGATAAAAGCCTGTTGCACGGCGCGTTCCAGGCTGCCGTCCGGGGCGGTACGGCGAACCTGGTGGGCCCCCTTGATCGCCCTCACGAATTCGTCTTCGTGCCCGACGTCGGCCCGGTGGTCTGCCGCTTGATCGAGCAGCCCGACGCCTTCGGCAAGACCTGGCACCTGGGCGGCGCCGGGGTCACCAGCCAGCGCCAACTGCTGGAGCTGATCCGCCAACACGGCGCCGTGCCCTTCAAGCAACGGGTGATCGGCAAGACCCTGCTGCGCCTGCTGGGACTGTTCGACCCCTTGCTGCGGGAGATGGTGGAGATGCACTACCTGCTCAGCTCGCCGCTGATCCTCGACGACTCGGCCCTGCAACGCTTGCTCGGGCCGATCGCCAAGACCCGCTATGCCGACGGCGTGCGCCAGACCCTGGCCGCGGCGATGAATGCACCTCAGAAGGACAAGCGATAACCCAGGTTGGCCGCCCACGGCCGGTCGATGTTCGTGCCTTCACTGGTCTCCAGCTCGGCATACAGCTGGTGGCGGCGGCTCAGCTCGGCGCTGATGCCGGCGCCAGCGTACCAGCCGCCACCGCTGCCATCGGGGCGGCTGGCGATGCCGTTGGTGCGGACCTTGTTCTGCGCCGACAGGTCCTCGACCCAGCCGGCCTTGAGGTAAGGCTGCAAACGCGTGCCATTGTCCAGTTGCAGGTGGCGCCCGGCCCGGGCACCGCTGCGGATCTGGGTCGACAGGCCCTCGCCGGGCTGCACCTGCAGGCCGTTGTCCAGGCGGTAGTTGTCGGAGCGCGCATAGAGCATGGACACCTGCGCCTGGGGTTCGACGAACCAGCGATTGCCCAGGTCGATCTGCTTGCCGGCTTCCACCGACAGGCCCGCGCCCTTGCTGCGTGAATGCCCGGAAACCTTGGCGCCGTCGGTGCCCCACACATCCAGGCGGGTGGACCAGCGGTTCAGGGTCAGCAGGGTGTCGGTGTACCAGCCCGAATCATCCAGGTAAGTGGCGTAGCCGCCCAGGTGGTAACTGTCGAGCTTACCGCTGCCTTCGCGCTTGAAGTCGCGGTCGGTCTGGCTGTAGCCGGCCAGCGCGCCCAGCACAAGGGTGCCGCCGGCGGTGTCGAGCCGGGTATCCAGGCCCAACTGGGTGCCTTGCACCTGCTGGGAAAAATCGCGACCGACGCTGTTGTCCAGCGACTGCTGCTGGCCGAAGCCACGGATCCACAGGCCTTGGCGATCCGCGCCTTCGCGCAGGTCGCCCAGACGCTGTACCAGGGTCGCGCGCTCGGCGTCCCAGGTCGCCCGCAAGGTGGCGATGGCGCTGCTGTTGAGCGCCGCGCTGGCGCCGGTGGACAGGTTGTCCGGCCCTGGCGCCGGCTGGGTCCGGCCGACGTTGACCAGGTTCCAGTTGCCCTGGCTATCGGCCTGCAAGCCGTAGCGATAGGTCCCGGCATCTACCACGCCGCCACGGTTGGCCAGGCTGAACGAACCCGGGCCGCCCGCGCTTTGCACCAGGGTCAGGCTCTGCCCTTCAGCCCCCGGCTCACCGCCGGAGTTGCGCACCAGGATGTCGTTGTGGCCGGTGACCTGGCCGCCGACCTGCAACTGGTCGCCCTGCTGGCGCCCCAGGTCGGTGTTCATGATGTAGCGGCCATCGCCACTCAGATCGCCACTGATGTGCAACTGTTTGAAGGCGCCCGCCAGCCCGGGGTCGGCAAACTCCACCACGCCGTTGTTGCTCAGGCGCGTGAGCTGCGAGTCGCCACGCAGGGTCCAGGCGCTGCTGTCATCCAGGCTCAACTGAGTGTCCCGGCTGCCGCCCCTGATCGCCCCGTCCAGGCTGGAATGGTCGGCCAGGGACAGTTGCAGGCTGCCGCCGTCCACCTGCACGTCACCCACCAGCTGCGACCGGACAGCCTGCAGTTGCACGGCGCCGGCCAGCACCCCATCGGCACGGTCGGTGATCCACAAGGCGATGCCCGGCTCGCCGCCGCTGCGGGCGCTCAGGCTGCTGTCGGTGAAGCGCGTGGTCAGGCCGCCGCCGTTGACCAGGATGCCGGCGCCGTTCTGGGTCTGGATATGGCTGGAGGTGACCTCGACGTTGTTCACCACCCCGGCGCCCGTGGCGTAGCTGACGATGCCGTGGGCGTCGGTTCCGCCGGTCACCAGGGTCGAGCCCTGCAGCCGGGTGGTCGCGTTGTTGCTGATGGCCAGGCCGTGGGCCTGCGCGCCCGAGGTCTGCACGTCGCTGTCGAGCAGTTGCACGCTGGCGCCGCGGCCCGAGGCGAACAGGCCATAGCCCAGATCACCGTGGGTGACGATGCGGCTGTTGCTCAGGCTGATGTTCGCCCCCGACATCCGGGCCAATGCCCCTACGGCGCCACGCCCGCTGGTTTCGATCAGCACGCGGCTGACGTTGAACACCGCGCCGGGGCTGGCAGGGGTGTCCGGCGAGGCGTACAGCGCATGGGAGCTGTTGCCCTGGGTGATGATGGAGCCGCCGTCCATGCTGAACACGCCGCCACGGTTGTCGATGGCCACGGCCTGGGTGCCGCTGGTTTGCAGAATGCTGTTCTTGACGTCGACCCGGGTATTGCTGCCCGGCATCCAGATCGCCGAGCCATAGGCACCCAGAGTGGTGATGTGCACGTTGTCCAGGTCGGCGGCGGACTGGTCGGCGTTGACGTTGATGCCGTAGCCGTTCTGCGAGGTGATCCGGCTGTTGCTGACCACCGCTGTGCCGCCCGGCTTCTGGTACAGGCCGCTCAAGGTGATGCCGTCGCCCTTGGCGTTGATGGTGCCGTTGCTGAAGGTCAGCGAAGCACTGTTGACGCCCACGCCGCGCCCGTTGCTGGCACTGATGTTGACGCCATTGGCGTTGATGGACGACCCCACGCCATCGGCGGACAGCGCCGACGAAGAGCCCTGGTAGTTGATGTCAACCTGCTCCAGTTCGATGCTCGCGCCGTCCTGGGCCTGCACGATCGAGGAAAATCCGCTCGCGGTGCTGCTCAAGGTCAGGTTTGATGCCTTGATCGCCGAGCCCTTGCCAGTGGCCGACAACGCCGAGGCCTGGTTGCCCGAGGTGCTGATGGAGCCCCCGGACAGCTCCGCCTGACCACCGGCAGAGGCCACCACGCCGCGGCTCTGGTTTCCCTGGGTGGTGATGTTCACGTTGTTCAGGACCAAGCGGCTGCCGGCGCCAGCAGACGTGGCGCCAGTGGCGAAATCGGAGCCGCCGGTGGTGATGGTCACATCGGACAACTGGGCCTTGCCACCCGCCTCCACCTGCACGCCCACCACCGAGTTGCTCGGGCCACCCGCGGTGGCGCGGATATCGTAGCCGCTGCCCTGCAACTGATTTTGCGAACCGGTGACGCGCACCGCCGGGCCGCTGCCGGCGTGGTCGACGCGCGCGTCATCCAGCACCCGCGATTCACCTTCGGCGGAAGAAACATCGATGTTTTCATAGTCGGCAGCGGTGGCGAATGGAGCAACAAATGTCATCAACGACAACGCGGAGCTGACCGCGAGACTGATGGTTTTCTTAAGCACAACCATAACTTCCAAGCCTTTGTGTTAGAGCACAAGAGGCAGAAATGGTCGAGCCAATAGGCAAACTAACAAATGAGAATCTTCTTAAACCCCCCGGCATTAAGAATATTCTGAAGATGGGTATGGAAAGTTCTCCTTACCATAGAGCAATGCATACACCAGCCCATTTTCCAGCCCTTACCAGCCACTTTTCCGGGTCCTATATTCCGGTGGTCCTGCTGCGGCTGTTCATGTACAGCCTGCTGTTCTGCATCCTGATCATCGCCGGCTTCGTGATTCAATGGTCACTTAATGAAACACTTTCCAACTATCGCCGGCAGATGAACGCCGCGGCATTTAACGCCCAACAATTCTTCAATCAACGGGAAAGCCTGTTGAAGGCCATTTCTTCCTCGGCGGTACGCACTAGCGATGATCGCCTTAGTTCTTCCACCCGCAACTTTCTGGCAACTAACGAGCAACTGCGGGTATTGCCATTCGGCCGTGCCGAGTCACCGCGCTGGGCGCTGGTGCTCACCGCCCGCGATCTGGTCGAGGTCGACAACACCCACAGCCAACTGCTCTACCTGGCCCCGGAACAGGGTCTGGTCAGCACCCTCTACGAGCCGCCGGGCAGCCAACCCACCCCGCCATCCGACAACGCCAGCGCCGCCCCCTGGCTCAAGCAGCTTGACCAGCGCGCCGCGCAGAACCTGCTGACCCTGCACCCGGGGGCGCGCACCTTGTGGTACTGGGCCGGTGCCGACGGCAACAAGCAGGTGTACCTGCTGCGCCCGGTGGACGAGCATCACGCCAGCGAGGGCTGGCTCGGCCTGGAACTCACCGAGATCGACCTGGCGCTCGACCCGCTGGGCCTGCACCAGGGCAAATACCTGCTCTATGACGCCGAAGGCGCGCTGGTGCTGCACAGCGCCAACTGGCAAGTGCCCGGCAGCCTGGCGCGCCTGCAAGCCGACGAAGACTCCTTCGGCCTGCACCGCCTGGGCGGGCTGCCCGACTACATCGTGCTCAACAAATCCGTGGGCAACGCCGGCTGGCGCCTGGTGTACTACGCGCCGGTCAGCCAACTGCTGCAAGACAGTTCCGGCCCGCTGTACAGCACCCTGCTGGTGACCTTACTGCTGTTCGCGGCGATCTTTCTCGGCGCTCGCTATATCCGCCTGCGCCTGGTGGAACCGGCGATGCGCCACTACAGCGCCCTGGCGGACAGCGTCTCGCTCAACCGGCGCTTCATCGAGGTCGCGCCGGTGGGCCTGTGCCTGATGCGCCGCGACAATGGCCGGCTGATCCTCTGCAACGAGTCCGGACGGCGCTGGCTGACCTCGGTCCCCGGCTTGTGCGAGCGGATTCTCGGCGAGCCGCATAGCCGCGTGCACGCCATCGACCATGCCTTGGAGGATGGCACGTTCATCCAACTGACCTGCGCACCCACCGGCTACAACGGCGTGGCGGCGGTGCTGTGCTGCATCAGCGACGTCACCGACTTCAAGGTGGCCGAGCAGTCGCTGCTGCAGGCCAAGCTGCTGTCGGACCAGGCCAACCGCGAGAAAACCCTGTTCCTCAGTACCTTGAGCCACGAGATCCGCACCCCTATGTACGGCATCCTCGGCTCCCTGGAAATGCTCCGTACCACCGCCCTCAGCACCCAGCAGGGCGACTACCTGGAAGCCACCCAACAAGCCTCCTCGGCGTTGATGCGGACCATTAACGATACCCTCGACCTGTCGCTGATCGAGTCCGGCCGGCTGAGCCTGAACCACGCACCGTTCTCTGCGATCCGGCTGGTGGAGGAAGTGGCCTTCAGTTACTCGGCCCGGGCCCGCAGCAAAGGCCTGCGCCTGTACGTGACCCTGGACCCGAATGTTGCCGAGCAGGTGCTCGGCGACGGCGAGCGCATTCGCCAGATCCTCAACAACCTGGTGAGCAACGCCATCAAGTTCACCGAATCCGGCCATGTGGTGCTGCGCCTGCATGCCGAAGCACCGGCGGGCCAGGCTCCGCGCCTGCGTTTCCAGGTGGTGGACAGCGGCCCGGGAATCGCTCCGGAGTTCCAGGCCAACCTGTTCGAGCCCTATTACCGCGTCCCCAACTGGCTGGGCCAGAAGACCTCAGGCACCGGGCTCGGCCTGGCCATCTGCCAACGGCTGGCGTGCATGATGCAGGGTCAGTTGACCGCCATCAGCGAGCCGGGGCTGGGCTCCAGTTTCAGTTTCAGCCTGGCCCTGGAGCCCTGCAACGCGGCACCGGCGCCGGACCTGCTGCGCCTGGGGGTAACCCCGGTGTATGTGCGCGGTGATGTCCAGGAAGTGAACCTCAACCTCTGCCACTGGTTACGCCGCTGGGGCGCGCTGGCGACCCCCTATGTCGCCGAGCGCGACCCGCCGTCCCGCAAGGCGGTGCTGGTCGAGGCCTTTCTCGGCCCATCGCGGCCGGTGGCCTGGAGTGGCCCGCGAGTGATCATGCACGCGCCCGGCATGGGCCCGCCGCAGCGCCAGGCCAGCGACAGCTGGATCGCCCGCACCTTCAGCCTCGACAGCCTGCGCAATGCCGTGGCCCAGGCCCAGTCCGGCATCGTCGCCGAGCGCCGCTTCGCCTCCCCCGAGGCCCTGGCTCCGAGCCTGGACCTCAAGCTGCTGGCGGTGGACGACAGCCCGTTGTCGCTGCAGGTGATCTTTCAGCAGGGCCGCTACCTGGGCAACCACATGGTGGCCTGTGCCAGTGCCATCGACGCCCTGAAACGCGATGACCTGCTGTCCTTCGACGGGGTGCTGACCGACCTGCAGATGGAGCACATGGACGGCCTGGCGTTTGCCCGCACCCTGCGCGAGCGCGGGTTCTGCGGCCCCATCATCGGCATCACCGGTGAACTGTCACCGGTGCTGCGCAGCCGCTGCGAAGCGGCCGGGATCCGCCAACTGCTCCTCAAGCCGGTCCCCCTGGACGCCTTGAGCGAGGTACTGCAATCCATCAAGAGGAAAGTCATGTGAGCTTGCCCAAAACCCTGCGCGTCCTGGTGCTGGACGACCACCCGATACACTGCATGCAGGCCCGGCAACTGCTGCAGCAGGCAGGGTTCGGCCCGGTGGACAGCGCCCTGGACGCGCGCCAGGCCCTGGCCATGCTGCACCGCCAGGTCTATGACCTGGTGCTGGTGGACCTGCACATGCCGGAAATGGATGGGGTGCAGTTCATCCACGCCCTGACCGGCGTCGAGCAAGTGCCGATCCTGGCGATCGTTTCCTCCTGCTCGCGACGGCTGATGAACAGCGTCAGCCTGATGGCCAAGGAGAAAGGCCTGGCGGTGCTCGGGACCTTCCCCAAGCCACTGGAAGCGACCCACGTCGAGCAGATCAGCGCCATCATCGGCAACCACCAAGGCCACGGGGTCGTGCCCCGGCCCGAGCATGCGGCGGTGTTCGACCGCCAGGTGCTGGAGCGGGCCATCGAGCGTCGCGAACTCAAGGCCAGGTTCCAGCCCCGGCGCTCGCTGAGCAGTGGCCGGATCGTCGGCGCCGAGGCCCTGGTGCGCTGGGACAGCCCGTCTTTCGGCCTGCTGATGCCAAACTCGTTCCTGGCCTCGATCAGCCGCTGCCAACTGGACCATCAACTGTTGCTGCTGATGCTCGACGACGCGATCCAGGCGCAGCAGCACTGGCAGCGCCTGGGCTATCGCCTCAAGGTCTCGGTCAACCTGCCCACCGGGCTGCTGGACGACCCCGGCCTGCCGGACCAGTTGCAGCGCCTGACCGTTGCCGCCGGGCTGTCCACCAGCGACCTGTGCTTCGAGCTGCTGGAGACCGAACGGCCGCTGTCCCCAGGCCAGTACCACATGGGCGCCAGCCGCCTGCGCCTGAAAGGTTTCGGCCTGGCTCAGGATGACTTCGGCATGGGCTACAGTTCGATGTACGCGCTGATTTCCACACCATTCACCGAGATGAAAATCGATCGCCACTTCGTCCATGGCGCCGCCGCCGATGACGCCCGTGCCGCGGCCCTGGTAGCGGCGGTGCAACTGGGCCGGCAGTTAGGCCTGGAAGTGGTGGCCGAAGGCGTAGAATCGGCCCGCGACCTGGAGTTCTTGCGCTTGATTGGCTGCGATAGCGCCCAGGGCTATCTTATTTCGGCGGCATTGGAGCTGGACGCTTTTACACAATTGCTGGGATGCAGTGTCACACCCCTTCTTTCTTCACCCACCCGGCCCGTCTCTCCACATCCATGCCAGACATCCCGCTACGACGCATTGCACAAAACTTCCGACGACTGAATCTGGTTCTGTTCGTCATCCTGCCCTTGCTGCTGATCATGGGGGGCGCCCTGTTCTGGGGTGGCCAACGGATCATTCGCCAGGAGCAGGAACGGATCGCCGTGGACTTCAAACTGCTGACCCGCTACATGGGCGAGCAGAAAGCCCTGCTCGAACGCCTGAAGAACGAGCCGTTCGGCGACGACGACCCGCAGAGCACGGCGCGCATCTTTCGCCTGATGGACGAGCAGCAGGCGCTCGGCGCGACCCTGTTCCAGGGCAGCCCGTCGCCTGTGGAAACCCCCTTCACCCTGGTCTGCGAGGACATGCTCCATTGCCCCCTGGATAGCGCCCGGGCCGCAAGCTTCGGCCGCTACCTGGCGGACCTCTACTCCAGCTTCTGGGTCCGCTCCAGCTACCCGGCCTCGGCCTTGCTGGTGGTGGATGCCGGTACCGGCAGCAGTTTTACCGTGCCGACCGTCGGCGCGCACCAGCCGTCTCTGTCCGCCGCCCAGGTCATGGCCAGCATCCAGGCCATCCGCAACAGCGCCCGCGGCGGCGGCAACGATGAGGTTCGCTGGATCCGCCTGCCGGGGTTTGCCGGCCACCTGCTGGCCTTCAAAGCACTGCGCAACCCGCGCTTCAGCAACGGCGCCACCGACACCGGCACCTACGCCGCCACCCTGAGCTACCGCCAGCGCATCGATGTCTTTTCCCGGCCAAGGCAACCGACCTTCTATGACGCCTTCTGGCTGGAAAGCCCGCACGATGGCCTGCTGCTGGGGGAACGCCCGCAACCGGCGGACATGGACCGGGCGGTCAACCTGCGCAGCGACGGCCTGGTCTTTCGCGTCAGTGACGACAGTGCCACCTGGACCGGCTACTACCTGCTGAGCTACCGGACCCTGTTCCTCGGCCATTCCTGGCCCCTGGCGGGGATCCTCCTGCTGCTGGTGCTCAGCCCCGTGGCCGGCCGCGCCTACGCACGCTGGTATCAGCGCCGGGTCATCGTGCCGGCGCAGCGGGCCCACAGCGAGCTGGTGGAAAGCGACCAGTTCAACCGGACCTTGCTGGAAACCACCCCGGTGGCGCTGTGCGTGTTGCGCCGCGAGCGCAGCCTGATTGTCTTCGCCAACACCCTGGCGCTGAAGTGGTTCGACACCCAGGTCGGCCAGAGCCTGCAGGACAGCGGCTTGGAACCGGGGCTGCTGGAGCAGATCAGCCAGGCCAGGGAACCGGGGGAGATCGAGAACTATCAGAGCCACGATGGCCGCTCGTTCTACATCGCCTACGCACCGACCCGTTACCGCAACCAGGACGTGCTGGTCTGCGCCTTCGCCGACCTCAGCGTGCGGGCCCAGATGGAACAGCAACTGACCCAGGCAAAACAGGCGGCCGACAAGGCCAACGGCGCCAAGTCGGTGTTTCTGGCGACCATGAGCCATGAAATCCGCACGCCGCTGTACGGCGTGCTCGGTTCGCTGGAACTGATGGGGCTCACCGACCTGGACCGCGAGCAACGCCAGTTGCTCGAACGCATCCAGGTGTCCTCGGGCCTGTTGCTGCAGATCATCAGTGACATCCTCGACATCACCCGCATCGAATCCGGCCAACTGTCCCTCGGCGATCAGCCGTTCGACCCCAGGGCGCTGGTGCAGCGCTGTACCGCGGCGTTTGTCGACGCGGCCCGCAACAAGGGCCTGCTGCTGTTTGCCTCGGTCGACCCGGCGCTGCCGCCGTTGCTGGGCGACCCCGGGCGGATCAGCCAGATCCTCACCAACCTGATCAGCAATGCGGTCAAGTTCACCCATTCCGGGCATGTGATCGTACGGGCCCGCAGCGAGCCCGGCAGCCAGGGCCGGGTGCGCTTGTCACTGCAGGTAGTGGACACCGGGATCGGCATCGGCCAGGAGGAACAGCAGCAGCTGTTCATCCCCTTCTATCAGATCGACGCCCACTCCCACACGGTGCACGGCGCCGGGCTGGGCCTGTCGATCTGCGCCCGACTGGCGGCACTGATGGGCAGCCAGATCCACCTCACCAGCGAGCTGGGCCTGGGCAGCAGCTTCACCATGAGCCTGGAACTGCCGGTGGCGGACGAGGTGCCCGACGCGCCTGTGCCGGACCTCGGCGGCACGCAGATCCATGTCCACAGTCCGCACCACGAGCTGACCGACAACCTGTGCCTGTGGCTGCAAAAATGGGGCGCCCAGGCCAGCCCCCTGGACGCCGCGGCCGCCACGCCCCACGGCGAGGGCATCCTCCTGCGCCTGCTGGACAACGGCCCGCAAGCGCCGTCGCCGGCCACAGGCCTGCTGCGGATTGACCTCGGCGGGCAGCACCAGGCCCCGGGCACGAGCCTGGCCGAGGCCTGTGATTTCATGGCCATCGGCCGTTTGATCGAACGCCGCCTGAGGCGCGCACCGGAGCCCAGCGAGCCGTCGCCGAGTGACCTGAGCGGCTTGCCGGCCCTGGGCTTGAACGTGCTGGTGGCCGAGGACAACCCGATCAACCAGGCGACCCTGAGCCATCAGCTGCAGCAACTGGGCTGTCGCAACACCCTGGCCGCCGACGGCGCCGAAGCCCTCGACCTGTGGCGGGTGGGCGACTACGACCTGCTGCTGACCGACGTCAACATGCCACGCATGAACGGCTATGAGCTGACCTGCATCCTGCGGGCCTCGGGGGATGACCGGCCGATCATCGGCATCACCGCCAACGCCATGTGCGATGAAGAAGCCCGTTGCCAGGCCGCCGGCATGGACACTTGGCTGGTCAAGCCGGTGCCCCTGCAGACCCTGCGGGCCAGCCTGGCGCGGCTCACCCAGGTGGCCCCCGAGGACGATCAGGACCCGCTACCCGACGCACCGACGCCCCCGGATAGCGGCAGCCTGCCGCCCAACCTGCGACAGATTTTCACCCACACCATGAAGCTCGACCTCGAACACCTGCGCCGGGCCCTTGATCAACACGACTACGAACGCATCTTCCACCTGCTGCACCGGATTCGCGGGTCGCTGGCGGTCGCCGGCTACGAGCCCCTGATCCAACAGTTGGAAGCCTTGGGCCAGAGCCTGCGCGAAGCCGGTTTGACGGCCACCACGCGCACGAATAGCCTGACACTGTTGCACGCCTTGCAGGACATCAGCCAGCCCGACTGACCTCTCGCAGCCCCCGTATCCCTGCGCATCTCCTTTGACGAAAATGGATCGTGTCCACCATGAAAAAAATCCGAGTTGCCCTGGCTGACGATCATCCCCTGGTGCTCGCTGCCGTCAGCGACCTGTTGCACAAGACCGGTACATATGAAGTCGTGGCCGCCGTCACCACCCCGAGCGCGCTGGTCCAGCAACTGGCGGACGACCCGCGGATCGATGTGGTGATCACCGATTACTTCATGGAGGGCGACGAGAAGTTCGGCGACGGCATTCGCCTGGTGACCTACCTGATCCGCCACTTTCCCAGGGTCCAGGTGCTAGTGCTGACCATGATGTCCAACCCGATGATCGTGGCCGCGCTGTATGACATCGGCGTGCGCTCGGTGCTGCTCAAGCGCCACGACATGAGCGAACTGCTCAGTGCCCTGGAAAACGTCCGGCTGGGACGCATCCACCACCCGCCGAGCCTGGTGCCGAACGAATTCCACAGCAGCCCGGTGCGCTCCATGGCCGACGGCCTGAGCAGCCTCACGCCCAAGGAATACGAGGTGCTGCGGCACTTCGTACGCGGTGAGTCGATGATGCAGATTGCCGCCAACCTCAAGCGCAGCGTGAAGACCGTCAGCGCGCAGAAGATCTCGGCGATCCGCAAGCTCAACCTCGACAGCGACCAGGCGCTGGTCGCCTTCTGCCTGGAGTCCGGCGAGTTCCAGTAGGCGCTAGGGCTTGGACAACGACAGCCAGTGGCGTCGCTGCACCGGAGCAACGTCGCACTCGGCGCGCACATGGCTGTACAGATGGAGCTTCATGGCCCCACAGGGGTAATCACCTGGGAAATCACTGCCCTACCTGGGCAGCGGCTGGGAAATCGCCAGGCGGCTGGTGGCCTTGACCTCGCGCAGCGCCAGGCTCGACTGGATCGAGGCGATGCCCGGCTGGCGCCTGAGCACGTGCTCGACAAAGTCGCTGTAGCTGTCCAGGTCCTGGGCCAGCACTTGCAGCAGGTAGTCGGCATCGCCAGTGATCTTGTGGCAGGCCTGGACCTCGGGCAGACGCATGATCACCTTCTCGAAATCGTCCGGGGTCTGGTCTGAGTGGGTGGCGAAACGCACATGGACGAACGCCAGGATGTCCAGCCCCAGCAGGCGCCGGTCGAGGTTGGCCTGATAGTCCTTGATCACCCCCTCCTCTTCCATGCGCTTGCGCCGGCGCCAGCAGGGGGTAAGGCTCAGGGACAGGCGCTCGCTGAGCTCGGCATTGGAGATGCTCGCGTCCTGCTGCAAGAGGGCGAGGATCGCCAGGTCGGTGTCGTCGAGGGCGACGCGTTTGGGCGTTTTTTTCACTATCGGCCACTCACGGGGAAAATATTACCCAAAATTCTAGCTTCATCCGAAGACAAAGCAAAGAAATCGCCGCCATGCCGGAACAAACTATTTGCACCGGACAACAACAATGGATGCCTTCAGCATGCTTACCGTCTTCAGCGAATCCCACCGCCTGCACCACGGCACCGAATTGAAGGACGGGGTGCTCAAGCCCTCGTTCGAGCAGCCCAGCCGGGCCGATACGGTGCGTGACCGGGTCAGGCACGTGGGGCTTGGCGAGATCATCGGGCCTCGCGCCTTCGACCGCGCCTGCTACGTCGCCGCCCACAGCGAACGCTACGTGGCCTTTCTGGAAAACGCCTGGCACCAGTGGACCGCCACCGGCCGCCGTCACGATGCCCTGCCCCTGGTCTGGCCGGTGCGCGACCTGGCCAACCAGCAGGTGCCAGAGTTCATCGACGGCAAGCTGGGTTTCTTCGCCATGGACGCCGGCTCGCCGATCACCGCCAGCACCTGGGACGCGGCACGCACCAGTGCCGATATCGCCCTCACCGGCCTGGCGCTGATCGACGAAGGCCAGGACAGCGCCTTCGCCCTGTGCCGCCCGCCAGGCCACCACGCCGCGCGGGAATACATGGGCGGCTACTGCTACCTGAACAACGCCGCGATTGCCGCGCAGCAGGCCATCACCCGGGGCGCCGGGCGGGTGGCGGTGCTGGACGTGGACTTTCACCACGGCAATGGCACGCAGAACATTTTCTACGACCGCGGCGACGTGCTGTTCGTCTCGCTGCACGGTGATCCGGCGGTGTCCTATCCCTACTTTTCCGGGTTCGCCTCGGAGCGCGGCAGCGGTGCCGGCGAAGGCTGCAACCTGAACATTCCCCTGCCCCGGGGCACCACCTGGCAGCGCTACCGCGAAGCCCTGGTGCAAGCCTGTGCCCGGCTGCGCACCTTCAGCCCGGAGCTGCTGGTGGTGTCGCTGGGGGTGGACACCTTCAAGGACGACCCCATCAGCCACTTCCTCCTGGAGAGCGAGGACTTCCTGGACATGGGCCAGGTCATCGCCAGCGTGGGCACGCCGACGCTGTTCGTCATGGAGGGCGGCTACATGGTCGACGAGATCGGCATCAACGCCGTCAACGTGCTGCACGGCCACGCCAACCGCTAGTGCATCCGGGCTTCTCCAGACAGCCCTCAACCTACTGACCGAAAGGGAAAACACCATGACCTTGTTCATCGATGTGGATCACGCCGCGGCCCTGTATGCGCGCCTGGGCATCGCCCGGGCGATCCGGGAGATGGCCGGCTACATCCAGGCCGACTATCGACGCTGGCAGGCCTTTGAAAAGTCCCCGCGCACCGCCAACCATTCAGCCACCGGGGTGATCGAACTGATGCCCGCCGACGATGGCCGGCAGTACGCCTTCAAGTACGTCAACGGCCACCCCGGCAACCCGGCGAGGCAGTTGCTGACCGTGATGGCCTTCGGCGTGCTGGCCGACGTCGACAGCGGCTACCCGGTGCTGCTCAGTGAACTGACCCTGACCACCGCAGTGCGCACCGCCGCCACCTCGGCCCTGGTGGCGCAGTCCCTGGCCCGCGCGGACAGCCGAGTCATGGCGCTGATCGGCAACGGTGCCCAGAGCGAGTTCCAGGCCATCGCCTTCCACGACATGCTCGGCATCGACGAGCTGCGGATCTTCGACATCGACCCGGCCGCCTCGCGCAAGCTGCAGCACAACCTGCAAGCCTGGCCGGGCCTCAAGGTGCACATCGCCGGTTCCGTGGCCGAGGCGGTCAAGGGTGCCGATATCGTCACCACGGTGACCGCGGACAAGGCCTACGCCACCATCCTCACTCCGGAGCTGATCGAACCCGGCATGCACCTCAACGCCGTGGGCGGCGATTGCCCGGGCAAGACCGAACTGCACGCCGAGATCCTGCGGCATGCCCGGGTGATCGTCGAGTTCGAGCCGCAGACCCGTATCGAGGGCGACATCCAGCAACTGCCGGCGGACTTTGCGGTGACCGAATACTTCCGCATCGCCCAGGGCCTGGAGCCGGGCCGCGAGCAGGCCGAACAGGTCACGGTGTTCGATTCGGTGGGCTTTGCCCTGGAAGACTTCGCCTCCCTGCGCTACCTGCATGACCTGGCACGCGAGCATGGCATCGGCGAGCAGATCCAGCTGGTGCCCACCCCGACCAACATCAAGGACCTGTTCCAACTGATCGAGCAGTGCCCCACAGCCGCTGCCGGCGCCCCGCGCCGGTTGGCCAGCGGCTGAAAGCACCGGGATCGCTGAACCGGGCCAGCGCCGTGTGCCCCGGTTCAGCGGCCCGCTCCGAACCGGCTGCGCCACCCCGACCTACAACCACAGCGCGCAGTCCCCCAACACCTTTCACTGCCAAAACTCGACAACTATAAAATCAAGAGGTTTTGAGATGACTCCAGATACCTTGGGCGCCGCCGAGCGTCCGGCGCTGCAGCGCACCCTGCACAACCGTCATATCCAGCTCATGGCCATGGGTGGTGCCATCGGCACCGGGCTGTTCATGGGCTCGGGCAAGATCATCGCCATGTCCGGCACCTCGATCATCCTGATCTACATGATCATCGGCCTGTTCGTGTTCCTGGTGATGCGCGCCATGGGCGAGCTGCTGCTGTCGAACCTGAAGTTCAAGAGCTTCGCCGATTTTGCCGGCGCCTACCTGGGGCCGCGGGCGGCCTTTTTTCTCGGCTGGTCCTATTGGCTGAGCTGGAGTGTGGCGGTGGTGGGCGACGCGGTGGTGGTGGGCGGCTTCTTCCAGTACTGGTTCCCCGGCGTCGCGGCCTGGATCCCCGCCATCGTCATGCTGCTGACCCTGTTCGCCCTCAACGTGCTCACGGTGAAGCTGTTCGGCGAGGTGGAGTTCTGGTTCGCCATCATCAAGATCATCGCCGTGGTCACCCTGATCAGCGTGAGCCTGGTACTGATCGCCACGGCCTTTGTCTCGCCGTCCGGCGTGAGCGCTTCGCTGAGCCACCTGCTGGACCGGCAAGCGGCCCTGCCCAACGGCCTGATGGGCTTCTTCGCCGGTTTCCAGATGGCGATCTTCTCCTTCGCCGGCACCGAACTGATCGGCACCGCCGCCGCGGAAACCCGCGACCCGGAGCGCACCCTGCCCAGGGCGATCAACGCCATCCCCCTGCGCATCATCCTGTTCTACGTGCTGGCCCTGGCCTGCATCATCGCCGTGACCTCCTGGCAGCAGGTGTCGCCGAACAAGAGCCCCTTCGTCGAACTGTTCCTGATCGCCGGCTTTCCCGCGGCGGCGGGCATCGTCAACTTCGTGGTCCTGACCTCGGCAGCCTCCTCGGCCAACAGCGGCGTGTTCTCCGCCAGCCGCATGCTCTTCGGCCTGTCCGACCAGGGCAACGCGCCGCGACTGTTCAAGCACCTGTCGCGGCACAGCGTGCCGGTGACCAGCCTGGCCTTCACCTGCCTGCTGATGCTGCTGGGGGTCCTGCTGCTGTACATCGTCCCCGAGGTGATGACCGCCTTCACCATCGTTTCCACGGTGTCGGCGATCCTGGTGATCTTCACCTGGTCGACCATCCTGGCGTCCTACATCGCCTACCGTCGCAAGCACCCCGAACTGCACGCCCGCTCGCGCTACAAGATGCCCGGCGGCGTGCCCATGGCCTGGTTCGCCCTGGCCTTCCTGCTGTTCGTCCTCGGCCTGCTGGCCCTGCGCCCGGACACCCGCCTGGCACTGTGCGTGATGCCGGCGTGGTTTATCTGGCTGGGCATCGCCTATCAACTGGGTTGGCGCGGCAAGCGCAGGTTGATCCCCGCGCGCTCATGACCTCAACCGGCCCCCGCTAGCACCAAGGAACGGTGCTACCTGTTCGCCATCAAGATCAAGCGCCGCGCCCTGCTGCAAAGGCGCATTGATGGCGCCAAATGAATGACACAAACAAGTCACCAATTGCCCCTCCAAACCTCCCCCTCCCACGCCGCAAATATCAAATTAAATCCATATAAAACAACACGTTAAAACCAACAAAAGAAACCAAAAGAATTAACCGTTGACTTAGTAAGGCGCCAAGATAAACTGCGCCTTATGAATATTTTAGAGAACAAACATCACATCATGCTGCAGGCACTGGAGAACATTTCTCCCGACGCTCGCGAGAGCGTCAGACTGTGCTTCGAACTGCTTTCGGCCGCAGCGACCATCAACCGCGTCTGTGCTGTACGGCTTGCCCGCTACAGCCTTTCAGAGGGGCGCTTCGTGATCATGCTGACCCTCAAGAGTGCGGGCGGGAAACTCTCGCCACTGGAACTCGCGACGCGCTTGTCCATCACCACTGGCACCGTGACCGGACTGCTCGATGGCCTGCAAGGCGATGGTTTCATCAAGCGCAAGCCAGACCCGACGGATCGACGCAAGCTGATCATCAACCTGACCGCGGAAGGCAAGCAGGTGGTGGACGAAGTGTTCGCCGATCACACCGATTGGATCTGCAGCATTATCGAAGGCCTGAGCGCGGAACAACGCCAGGCGCTGACTGAAGCGATCTATTGCATTTCTGCAAGCCCCGCCCTGGCACTGCAACCTCCTGACGGGGATTAGCGCCGGGCGTCAATGGTAGTAGCAACACATGGAGGTGACTGATGTTGCAGAGTCAAAAGGTAATGACCAATTTCGGCAGGAAGCCGCGTCTTCACAGTAGCGTCGATACGCTCAGGCATAGCCTGGCCTCATTGGAGCGTTACATTCCTCCCCCGCTCTACCGCCACCTGTTTCTCACGCGCATCGCCCGCGCGCCCCTGGCCATCGAGGGCTTCGAGTTCCGCCCGATACAAAGCCTCTTCGAGCTGGAAGAAGCCCTGCGACTGGTCAATGAGAGTTATGCACGCCGGGGAATCTCCACCGTCTGCCGTGCCGGCATGCGTTTTTCTGCCTTTCACCTGCTACCTGGCACCACGACCTTCGTCGCGATCAAGGAACAGCAGGTCATCGGCACGGTGTCATTGATCGAAGACTCGATGCTGGGATTGCCGATGGAAGAAGTTCACGGCAACGAAGTCCTGCTGCAGCGTCTGTCGGGCCAGCGCCTGGCCGAAGTCGGGACCCTCGCGGTATCCGCGCATTACCGTGGCAAGGGTGTGCCGCTGATGCTCTACAACGCGATGTTCCGATGGGCAATGCACTACCGCGGGATTGAAAAGCTGCTGATTGCCGTGCATCCCAGGGTCAGCTCCTTCTATCGCAAGGTGCTGTTCTTTTCGCCGATTGGCCGTGTGGAGCGCTACACCAAGCTCAACGACGCCCTTTCCCAGCCCTTGTCACTGGGGCTGGCAGACGCCCAGGACAGCTTCAAGAGCGTTTATCAGTCCTCCGGGGTCAAATTGGCGGTCGCGGGAAAGAGCACCAACTTCTTCGAATTTTTCTGCCAGCGCGACTTCGATGCGATTCGCCTGCCGGCCGATGCTGGCGTGCATCGCTGGCAGCAACAGGACGTGCTGATCCACATGGCCCGCTGCGGGGTCCATGGCAGGCACCTGAGCAACCGCATCAAACGGGCGCTGGCCCTGGCGTAAACACGCCCTTCCCCTGCCGAATTTCACACATCATTTCATGGAGGATGAGTCATGGATACGGGATTGCTGCGGGCGATTTACAGAGAAATCACCACTAAACAGCCGTTCATTCGCACACCGGAACCGGAGCTGGTCATGGAGGCCCAGCCCAGCGTTGCGTCCTATGCCAACAGTGCCGGACAGGGCCAGGCCCTCTCTGGAACCTACCTGTATCACGCGGCGCAGATGTGCGCGCTGATCAAGCCCGGGGACGTTGTCCTGGATATCGGCTGCGGGCCCGCCAGCCTGCTGCTGCAGGTGGCGCGACTCAACCCGCGGGCCGAATTCGTGGGGGTCGACCTATCAAGAAACATGCTCGACATCGCCCGGGATTCGATTCGGCAACAAGGCATCGACAACGTTGAATTGATTGAGGACGACATGTCTCGCCTGGGCCGGATCGGCGACCGCAGTGTCGACGTGGTGATTTCCTCCATGGCCCTGCACCACCTGGCGAGCCTGGAACAGCTGGAGTCCACCTTCAGGAACATTGCCCGGGTGCTGCGTAACGATCGCGCCATTTACCTGAATGACTTCGGGCGCCTGAAATCAACCGAATCGGTGGATTATTTCGTTCAGCGCGCCAGCGACGGCGCCGATCGGGAAACCCTGTTGGACTACCGCCACTCGCTGTTGGCGGCCTTCTCCCTGGAAGAGTTCCAGACGCTGGCGGCCAGCTACCTGGGACCTTGCGCCAAGGTCTACAGCACGGCACTGAGCCCATTGATGATGGTGATCCGCACGCCCAAGCGACGCTGCGTCAAGACCATGAAGCCGGAGTTCAAGCGCCGTTATGCCGCGCTGCCAGCCAGCCGCAGGGCCGATGTCCAACAACTGCGCCTGTTCCTGCGGTTGGGAGGGTTGGCCAGTGCTTTCTGAAAGCACCCGCCTGCAGGCCGCCCTGGAGCAGTGGCGCGACGTTCTGGGAGAGTCGCAGGTTCGCCTCGATCACGCCGGCATCGCCCACGTCCAGCACGACACCATGCATTCTCCGGCCTATGCCCAGGCGGTGATCGCGCCCCTTTCCAGCGAGCAAGTGGCGGCCTGTGTGGCCATTGCCCACCGGCACCGCATCGCCTTGCACCCCATCAGTACCGGTAACAACTGGGGCTACGGTTGTGCCGCGACCGGTCGCGAGCACTGCGTCGTCATGGATTTGTCGGGCATGACGCGGATTCTGTCGTTCGACCAGGAGCTCTCAGTCGTCACACTCGAGCCCGGCGTTACCCAAGGCGCGCTGGCGCAATACCTGCAAGAACGTGGCCTGCCCTACCTGACCCCGGTAACCGGCGCCGGTCCCTCTTGCAGCCTGCTGGGCAACGCTCTGGAACGGGGTTACGGGATTACTCC
The DNA here is from genome assembly GCF_001547895.1 of Pseudomonas sp. Os17. NCBI lineage: Bacteria > Pseudomonadati > Pseudomonadota > Gammaproteobacteria > Pseudomonadales > Pseudomonadaceae > Pseudomonas > Pseudomonas sp. Os17. The sequence continues at coordinate 4,244,838 of NZ_AP014627.1, forward strand.
GCAGACCGACCACTTCCAAGCCGTCCTGGCCCTGGAGGCGGTGCTGCCCGACGGCCAGATCTACCGCTCGCCGCTGTCGATGGGAGCCGCCAGTCCGTGTTTCAAATGGGGCGTGGGCCCCTATCTGGACGGCCTGTTCAGCCAGAGCGGGTTGGGCATCGTGACCCAGATGAGCCTCGCCCTGGTGAGAAAACCCCAGGTCATTCAGCCGTTCTATTTCTGGATCGAAGACCCGGCCAGGCTTGGCCCGGCGCTGGAGGGTGTGCGGCGCATCCTCGAACAGGCCCAGGGCCAGGTGGGCGGCATCAACCTCATGAACCGCACTCGCCTGCTGACCATGGCCAGTGAAGGCCAGGGCCTCGCCGGACGCTCCGGCGAACAACTGCGCCAGGCCGCCGATAGCCTGGGGCTGCCGGCCTGGATGGGGGTTGGCTCGATCTATTGCCACCCGGACCAGCACGCATCGCTCAAGCGCATGATCCGGCGCGAACTCAAGGGCTTTGCCGATCGCTCGATGTTCAAGACCCGGCGCCAGTTGAGCCTGGCACACGGCCTGTTGCAGCGGCTGCCGGGGAGTTGGGCGCGGCGCTGGCAGCGGACCCTGGAAAAGATGTTGCTCGGCGTTGAACTGATGGAAGGGCGTCCCAACGAAGTCGCCCTGCCGCTGGCCTACAGCGCCGGAGCCAAACCGCCTCCCGGGCCAGGATTGAACCCCGCGCGCGACCACTGCGGGCTGATCTGGTACGCCCCGGTACTGCCGTTCAAGAAGCAACTGATCGAAGACTTCCTGCACGCCATGAGCGAGCAGTGCCAGGCGCAGGACATGCTCTGCCCGATCACCCTGACCACGCTCTCGACCCGGGCCATTGACTGCACCGTGCCATTGCTGTTTGCACGCAGCGACCCTCAGGCATCCGCACGGGCCCATGACTGCTATCGGCAACTGTTCCAACTGGGCAAGGCTCGGGGGATCGTGCCCTATCGCGTCCCGGTGGCATTCATGCCGTTGCTGGCGGACCGGCAACAACCCGCCTGGCAGCTGGGGGCTCGCCTCAAGCACGCCCTTGATCCCCATCATCTGCTCTCGCCAGGCCGCTACTGCCTGCCTGCCGACACCCGAGCGCCCCTTGCCAACCCCGAGCCGGTAGCCTGCCATGAGTGAAGACACCACCCACCTGATCAATCAGGGACTGATCGAGACCCGCAACCTGGCGCAGTGCCTGGCCGTTGACCAGACCGCGCTGGCCACGGCCATTGCCGACCAGCTCGACGAGAGCCTGGGACAGGCGCTGGTCGCCGCCGCCCAGGCAACCGAGAAACAGGGCATTTCGAAAAGAGTCGCCGCCCTGGGGCTGGCTCTCGGGCAATGGCTGGAGCTCGCCGCACCGCCCGCGCGCCAACAGGCCTGGACCCTGTTGCAGGCCCATCCATCGGACACCGTGCGCAGTTGGGCGGCCTTCGCCAATGCCTACCGCGAACGCAATCAATCCCTGGCCACGGCGATCCAGAGCCAGCTGCACTTTGCCTGCGACAGCCACTTCGGCGTGCGCGAATGGGCCTGGATCGCGTTGCGGCCCTTGCTCAGCCAGGACCTTGCGACGGCCCTGCCCCTGCTGCGCCAATACGCGCTCAGCGAAGACCCGCTGATCCGCCGCTTCAGCATTGAGATCCTGCGCCCCCGAGGCGTCTGGTGCGAGCACATCGCCGCCCTCAAGAACACCCCGGAATTAGCCGAGCCGCTACTGATCCCGCTGCTCGCCGAAAGCCAGAAATACCCCCAGGACTCTGTCGCCAACTGGCTCAACGATGCCAGCAAGACGCGCCCGGACTGGGTTCGCCAGCTGTTTCAACGTTACCCACCCGATTGCAAGGCCTCCCACAGGATTCACACCCGGGCTACCCGAAGCCTGTCTCACTAGAAAAAAGGAGTTACGCATGTCTCTCAAGGAAAAGCTGCAAGGCGCAAAACAGCAGATGGCCGAACAACTGCCGGGCGAGATCCTGCAGAAGTTCGCGGCCTCACTGCAGGCACTGGTCGACAGCGGCCTGGCAGCCAAGGCCCTGAAAGCCCGGGACAAGGCGCCGCTGGCGGTGCTCAAGGACCCGGATGGCCAGGATGTCGACCTGCGCCAGCTGCTCGACAAGGGCCCCCTGGTACTGGTGTTCTACCGCGGCCTGTGGTGCCCGTTCTGCAACCTGGCCTTGAGCGCCTACCAACAGATGGTCGGCGACCTGGCAGCCTCCGGCGCCACCCTGGTCGCGGTATCGGCGCAGACACCGCAATCCTCGGCCAAGACCCGTGAGGCGCTGGGCATTCGCTACTTGCTGCTCAGCGACCCGGAAAACCGCCTGGCCAAGCAATACGGCATCGTCTTCAAGCTTGAGGATGAACTGGACGCGGTCTACCGCTCGCTGGGCGCCGACTTGAAAGTCTTCAACGGCTCGGATGCCCTGACGCTGCCAATGGCCAGCGCCTTCGTGATCGGCCAGGACGGGGTGATTCGCCACGCCTTTGTCAATGTCGACTACTCGGAACGCGTCGAACCCGCGACCCTGATCGAGGCTGCTGGCCGCTAAACCGTTCCCCCCCGGCCGAAGGCCGTCGCACCTTCGGCCCTCCCTATTTGTTCACGGACTGAGCCAATGAAACGTATCGCTATCATGGGGGCCGGCGTTGCCGGTCACCTGGCTGCCCTGTACTTCAAGAAACGCCTCCCCGGAGTCGAGGTCATCCTGATCGGCCGCCCGGATCGAAAGCGCCCGATAGTGGGCGAGTCGACGGTTGAGTTGACCACCCACTTCTTCAAGGGCCTGGGACTGGGCAGCCTGCTGGAGGAGAAGCACTACCACAAGTACGGCCTGACCTATTACCTGAAGCTGCGCAACAACCCGGAATGCCGCAACTATGTGGTGCATGAGGCGCCGGGGGTGATTCGCATGCCGGCCTACAACCTCAACCGGTTCAGTTTCGACCGGGACCTGCGGCGGATCGTCGACGAGCATCAAGTGCAGATGATCGAGGCCGACGTCAGCGCGGTGGACCTGCACCAGGGCGAGCATGCCACTCACCTGCTGACCTTGCGCAGCGACAGCGACGCGCACCAGCAACTGACCGCGGACTGGATCGTCGACGCCACCGGACGCAACCGCTTCATGGCCAAGAAGCTCAAGCTGCACAAGGAACCCACCTACCAGCGCAGCACCTTCTGGTTCCGCCTCAAGGACTTCGACCGCACCCTGCTGTCCAACATCAACATCCACAAGGTCAAGCACCACTGCTACGACCCCTACTACGTCACCCATCACTTCTACGGGAAGGGCTACTGGATCTGGATGATCCCGATGCGCAGCGACGATGGCAAAGACATGATCAGCATCGGCATCACCTACCGCCCGGACATGATCGAGCAGAAGATCAGCACCCTTGAACAGTTCACCGACAAGGTCATGGCCGATCATCCGGTGATCACCGAACTGATCGCCAGCGGCCAGGTGGTCGATGCCCACGCCATGTACAACTACATGTATGAAGCCCAGCAGTACTACTCCACCGACGGCTGGTTCCTGCTCGGCGACGCCGCGTTCACCTTCGATCCGGCCAACAGCGCCGGGCTGGCCTATGTGGCACAGCAGATTCCGCAGATCGCGGCCATGATCGAAAAGGACCTCCATGCCAGCTTGACCCCGGCCTACGTCAACTGCCTGGAGTCTCACATTCAGGCGCAACTGGCGCTGCAGGACACCTGGAGCAAATGGTACGAGGTCATGGACGACCCGTTCATGATGGGCTGGACCCTGTTGTTCGCCAACATGGCCTACTTCCACGTCGTGCTGCCGATGTATATGACCGGCGACTTCCTCGACGGGCACCAGGCCCAGCAGTTTGCCGACCTGCTGCCGCGCTACCCCCGGGAGTTGCAGCCTTCTCCCCTGCCCTTTGCCTGCCTGCTGCAGGAAGTCCGCCGTTCCAACCCGGGCCTGAGCCCGGAGATGATGCCGAACCTGTACTCGCGCACCATCAACTTCGACCTGTACAAAGCCGAACATCGCGCCCGGCCGCTGTATGCCGCGCATTACTACCTGCGTTCGGCCGCACTGCGGGTCCGCCTGATGAAGATGGTCAAGTGGTCAGCGACGCCGCGGCACTTGAAACTGTTGCTGCGCCACAGCTGCGGCGTGGTGCAGGATCTGGCGCGGTCTCTGAGCCTGAGGCTCAAGCCCTCGCTGTTCTACAAATATGGCGAGTCGCCGGAACTGCTGAAGTCGCCCTTTGGCAATGACGGCGGTTTTCTCGATCTGGCCCGCCATTGATGTCCGCGCTGACGCCGTCGGCCTCCTGCGGCCGCCCGCCCGCGTTGCTGGAGCTGAGCGCGGTACAACTGGCGCACCTGATCAAGCGCAAGGACATCTCGCCGGTCGAACTGGTGGAACAGTCCATCGAGCGCTGCCAAGAGATCCAGGCCCTGTGCAACCCGATAGCGGTCGAACTCTACCGCTGCGCCCGTAGCGCTGCGCGTCGGGCAGAAGCTGATGTCTTGCGGGGCCACCCCCTGGGACGCTTGCATGGAGTGCCCTTCTCGATCAAGGAAGGCCTGGGGCTCGCGGGGTGGCCACAGACCTGCGGCTCGACCTTGCGTCGGCAGGTTACGGCCTCCTCGACGGCCACGGTTGCCCAGCGCCTGATCAGCGCGGGGGGCATTCCCGTGGCGCTGGGCAACCAGGCGGAGATGGCCCTGTGGCCGGAAACCGACAATCTGCTCTATGGCCGCACGCTCAACCCGTATCGCGCCTCGCGCACCGCCGGAGGCAGCAGCGGCGGCGATGCGGTCATGGTGGCCAGCGCCTGCGTGCCCTTTGCCCTCGGCACCGATGGCGCTGGCTCAGTGCGCATTCCCGCCGCGTTCAATGGGGTCTTCGGTCTCAAGCCATCGCGCGGCCTGGTGCCCTTGAGCGGTCATTTGCCACTGGACGAGCGTGGTCGCGAGCAAGCGAACGCGCAGGCGGTATCCGCTCATTTTGCGGCTGGCCCACTGTGCCGACATGCCGAGGACTTGAGCGAAGTCCTGCAGATCATCGCCGGGCCCGATGGCATCGACCGCAATATCCATTCGCGGTTTGCGCCCGTTGCCGAACCCGCGCGCCTGAGGCGGGTACACCTGTACCTGCCTGAGAGGATGAAATGGAGCAGCCCGGTGTCCGAGGCTGTCTCCCAGGCCTTGAACGACGCCGGGCAATGCCTGGCCAGCCAGGGCGCCACGCTGCATGCCTGGCAGGAACCGGGCATGCACAACGCCTTTTTCATCTGGCTGGCGGTGCTCAAGCTTGAGGCGCAGGTCCGCCTGGCGGACTACCTGGGCGATGGGCAGCCGCTGAGCTATTGGCAGGCAGCCCGCGCCAGCCTTGCAGGGCGTGCGCGACATGCTACGGGGCCGTTGCTGGCGACCTGGCTGGACAGTGTCGGCGACGCCCTGGGCAATCCGGGGCTGGGACGTTTTCTTGCCCAGCGCGATCACTTGCAACGAGCCTTCGCCGAGCTCTTCGACGGCCATAGCGTGCTGCTGATGCCCGTCACGCCAGGCGTCGCGCCGGAACACGGGCATGCCCTCAAGCGCCCCTTAGACGTTGCTTACTGCGCCCTGTTCAACGCCCTGGGCCTGCCGGCCCTCAGCGTGCCAATGGGGCGCCTGGATCAAGGTTGCCCGGTGGCCGTGCAATTGGTCGCCGGACCCGGCCAGGACGCTTTGCTGCTGGACGCCGCAGTATTTCTGCAAACTCAGTTTGGTGGCTGGCTCAAGCCAGCGCTTTCACACTTCAAGGGATAGGAAGTCTCTATGCAAACCACCAGTGCGACAACCCAACAGCCCGCCAGCCCACCCATGGGGCAATCGGCTGTGGGCTCCCAGGCCGAACACCTGACGTTGCTGTTCCTGATCCAGCTGATCGTGATCTTTTCCGTCAGCCGGGTGATCTCCTGGCTCAGCACCCGCTGCCTGGGACAAACCCCGGTGGCCGGTGAAATCCTTGCAGGCCTGGTGCTGGGCCCAAGCTTGCTGGGGTATTTTTTTCCAGAGCTGTTGCACAGCATCTTCGTGCCGCAGACCTCTACCGCATTCATCGCGACGGCTCAGGTCGGGCTGATTCTGCTGATGTTCCAGGTGGGCCTGGAGTTCGAATTTGGCGCGCACCTCAAAGGCCGCAAGCGTTCGATCATCTTCATCAGTCTTGGGGGCTTGCTGGTGCCCTTCGCCAGCGGCTTTTTCAGCGCCGAATTTTTCTGGCTGCAGATAACCGGTGAGCGGCCTCCGCTGCTGGCCTTTCAACTGTTCTTCGCCACAGCCCTGTCAATCACCGCCCTGCCGATTCTGGGGCGCATTTTCATGGAACTGGGCCTGTCGCGATCACGGGTGGCGACCCTGACCATCGGTGCCGCGGCAATCGACGATGTATGCGGTTGGCTGATCCTGGGCGGCGTGACCTCGATCATTGCCTCGAACTTCAACGTCTGGACCTCGCTCCTGAGGATGCTGGCCCTGGCGCTGTTCATCGTCGTGGTGCTGTGGCAGGTCCGCCCCTTGATCCTGCGCTGGATCATCGGCGACCTGGAGCGTCGGCCCCTGTCGGCACACGGCATTTCACTGATGCTGATCGTGCTCTTTGCCAGCGCCGTCATCACCAACCTGATAGGGGTGTTCTCGATCATTGGCGGCTTCATCATGGGCGTGGCGCTGCATACTCACCGGCCCTTTGTCGCCCAGTGGAACGCCAAGGTCGGCGGCTTGGTCAACGCGTTCTTCCTGCCGGTATTTTTCGCCTATACGGGCCTGCGAACCGACGTAGGTTCGTTGGAGGGCAGTAACGCCCTGCTCAACTGTCTGCTGGTGTGCCTGGTGGCATTTGCCAGCAAGTTCTTCGGGGCCTACGGTTCCAGCCGGCTGCTGGGAGAAAGCCCGCGAAACTCGGCGCTGATCGGGGTCTGCATGAACACCCGCGCCTTGATGGAACTGGTGGTGCTCAACGTCGGTTATGACCTTGGCGTGCTGCCCAAAGAGTACTTCACCATCCTGGTGATCATGGCGATCATCAGCACCTTCATCGCCTCACCGCTGATCCGCCTGCTGACTGCCCGCGAGCGCCTGGGGCAGCCGATGCCGATAGCGGGCAATCAACCCGCCCAGTTGTGACAGCTCGGATCTGGTCGGTCGCGCCACCGACCAGATCCGCGCTTGGCTCATGCGCCGACGGTAGGCAGGCTCAAGGCGGCGTCTGGCTGCCTTGCCGGGTGCTCCGCGGCACAGGCAACGAAGTCTTCCTTGCGCAGCACCACCAGGGCAATCAGCGACGCCACGCCGGTGGCCACGTAGAAGTACCAGGGCGCGGTGATGTCGCCGGTGATCTTGATCAGCCAGGTGGAAATCAGCGGCGCGCTGCCGCCGAACACCGCCACCGGAATGTTGTAGGCCACGGCGATGCCGGTGGAGCGGATGCGGGTGGGCAGCAGTTCGCTCATCAGCGCGTAGGTCGACGACGCATAGAGCCCGAACAGGATCGCCACCGCCATCAACGGCCAGAACAGCGTGGCCGGGGTGGCGTTGGGCGCGGTCTTGAAGAACCAGTACATGGCCAGGGTGGCCAGGGTGCCGATCACCATCAGGAACGGCTTGCGGCCGTAGCGGTCGGTGAAGGCTCCGCCCAGGGGCATGACCAGGGCCGCCGAGAGGCTGGCGACGAACACATAGAGCAAGGTGGTGCCGCTGTCGAACTTGAGGGTGTTGGACATGTAGGTCGAGGCGAAGGTCAGCACCAGGTAAAAGATCGAGCTGTGCAGGGTGATGATGAAAAACACCAGGGCAATCGAGCGTTTCCACTGCCAGACTTCGCGCAGCGGCGCCTTGGAGGTCTCTCCGGCCTGCACCAGGGCGAGGAACTCCGGGCTGTCTTCAAGCTTCAGGCGGATGTACAGGGAAATGAAGCCCAAAGGGCCGGCGAGCAGGAACGGAATGCGCCAGCCCCAGTCCTGCATCACTTGCGCCCCCAGGCCCCAGGTCATGCCGTTGGCCACCGCGCCGCCCAGCAACAGGCCGAGCACCGCGGTGACCATCAGCCAGCAAGTGGCGAAGCCGCGGCGCCCGGGGCCGGCGTATTCGGCAATGAAGCTGGTGATGGTGCCGATCTCGCCACCGGCGGAAAACCCCTGCACACAGCGGATCAGCACCAGGATGACCGGCGCGGCGATGCCGATGCTGGCGTAGGTCGGCAACAGGCCCAGGAGGAAGGTCGAGCCGGCCATCAGCACCAGCACCGTGATCAGGGTCCGGCGCCGGCCGATGCGGTCCGCCAACGGGCCGAAGAACAGGCCGCCCAGGGGCCGGATGAAAAAGCTCAGGGCAAAGGCCGCGAAACTCGCCAGCAGGCTGCTGGTGGGGTCATCGGAGACGAAGAACGCCTTGCCGATGTACAGCGCCAGAAAGCCGTAGACGCCGTAGTCGTACCACTCGATCAAGTGGCCGGAGGTGGCGCCGATAAAGGCCCGGCGCCGCTGGCGCTGGGGATTGCAAGAGGACACGTCCATGTTGGGAGACTCCTGTCGTACTGCGGTCCATGGGAAAGTGCGTTCAGCGGTCGGTAACGGCCCCGGTCGGGTCCTGCAGCCACTGACGCAAGCGGGTCTTGAGAATCTTGCCGTAGCTGTTCTTCGGCAGCTCGGCGCAAAACAGGTATTTGCGCGGTTTCTTGAACGACGCCATGCGCGTCACGAACCACTGGTTGAGCACCTGCGGGTCCAGGCCGTCGGGGTCGCGCGCGACCACGAAGGCCACCACCGACTCGCCCCATTCGGCATCCGCCTGGCCCACCACGCACACCTCGAACACCTGGGGATGCTGCATCAGCACCTCCTCCACCTCCCTCGGGTAGATGTTGCTGCCGCCGGAAATGATCACGTCCTTGGAGCGGTCGGTCAGGGTCAGGAAGCCGCGGCTGTCGAGGAAACCGATATCGCCGGTGAGCAACCAGCCCTCCACCAGGGTCGCCCGGGTAGCGGCCGGGTTGTCCCAGTAGCCGTGCATCACCGGGGCGCCGCGCACGGCGATTTCCCCGGGCTCGCCGGCCGGCAGGGGCTGTCCCCGGGGATCGAGGATGCGCACTTCGACACAGGCATGCGGGCGCCCCACCGACGCCGCCAGCGCCGGCCAGTCCGGGTGCTGGCGCTCGGCGATCAGCTCCCGGGACAGCGCGCTGATGCTCATCGGGCACTCGCCCTGGCCGTAGATCTGCACCAGCCGCGGGCCGAAGGTGTCCAGGGCCTGGGCCAGGTCCGCCCGGTACATCGGTGCCCCGCCGTAGACGATGGTCTTGATGCCCGTGCCGTCATAGCCTTGCTGCCGGGCCTGCTCGACCATGCGCTTGACCATGGTCGGCGCGGCAAACAGGCTGACCTGCCCCAGTTCCTGCGCCAGCCCGAACAGCTCTGGCGCATCGAACCCCCGGGACTCCGGCACCACGTGCCGGGCACCACAGCGCACGTGAATGAAGTTGTACAGCCCGGCACCGTGGGACATCGGCGCGGCATAGACCAGCGCATCGCCGGCCTGCACCGGATCGACATCCAGCGGGTAGCACAGCGACATGGCGATCAGGTTGCCGTGGGACAGCATCACCCCCTTGGAACGGCCGGTGGTGCCCGAGGTGTAGAACAGCCAGGCCAGCTCGTCATCGGCGCACGGCCAGGGCTCGCGCAGTTCGCCGTCCGGGGCGCCCGCCGGCGCCGGCATGACTTCGCCGGGCAGCTCGCGGCAATCGGCGGGCAGATCCTGCAGCTCGAAGGTCCGGCCGCCGTCGGTGAAGATCAACCTGGCCCCGGCATTGCCGACGATCCAGGCCGCCTCCCGCGGATGCAGCTTGCTGTTGACCGGCACCGCCACCGCCCCGCTCCACCAGATGGCGTAGAGCAGTTCCAGGTAGTCGCAGCTGTTCTTCATCAGCAAGGCCACCCGGTCCCCGGCGGCGATGCTGTGGTCGTGCCGCAGGTGCAGGGCGCGGGCCCGGACCCGCGCGGCAAACCCCTGGTAGTCGGCCACCTGGCGGCGGCCCTCGAACAGCGCCGGGCGCTGCGGCCAGCGTTGGGCCGCGTCCAGCAGCCAATGGGCGATGTTCATGCTCAGGCCCTGAGCGCTTGCAGGACCGTGGCGTAGTTGGCCACGGCCATCCCGCCCATGTTGAACAACAGGCCGAACTCGGCCCGGGGCACGCCCAGGCCAATCGGCTCGCCGATCAATTGGCGAAAGCCCAGGGCATGCATCGACACGCCGGTGGCCCCCACCGGGTGGCCCTTGGCCTTGAGCCCGCCGGACAGGTTGACCGGCAAACGGCCGCCGTGGCGCACGATGCCCTCGTCCAGGGCCCGATGGCCTTCGCCCTTGGGCGCCAGGCCCATGGCTTCATAGATCAGCAGCTCGGCGATGGTGAAGCAGTCGTGGACCTCGGCAAAGCTCATGTCTCCCAGGCTGACCCCGGCCTCGCGCAAGGCGCCGTGGATGGCCCGCTGCGGACCGTCAAAGGCCAGGATGTCGCGACTGGCCATCGGCAGCAGGTCATTGACCTGGCTCAGGGCGCGGATCGCCACTTCGCGCCGGAACAAACGCGCGCGCTGCGGCGAAGCCAGGACAATCGCCGCCGCGCCGTCACTGATCAGCGAGCAGTCGGTGAGGCGCAAGGACGGCGCGATCAGCGGATTGCTCTGGGACACCTGGTTGCAATGCTCGAAGTCCATCGCTCGGTGCATCTGCGCCAGCGGGTTGGCCATGGCATTGCTGTGGTTCTTCACCGCGATCGCCGCCATCGAGGCCAGCGGGCTGTGGTAGCGCTCGGTGTACTGCTGGGCGACCCGGGCAAACAGCTGCGCAAAGCTCAGGCCGGCTTCCGCGGGATCGTTCTGGTAACCGGCACCAGCCAGGGCTTGGGTGACCTCGGCGGTGGAGTTGCTGGTCATCTTTTCCGCGCCCACCACCAGCACCAGTTCAGCGGCGCCACTGCGGATCGCATTGACCCCCGCGAGGATCGCCGCCGAGCCCGAGGCGCAGGCATTTTCGCAACGGGTGGCCGGTTTGAAGCGCAATTGCGGGTCGGCCTGGAGCATCAGCGAGGCGGGAAAACCGTCCGGCACCAGGCCTGCGTTGAAATGCCCGAGAAACAGTGCATCGATCTCGGCGGCATCGATCGCGGCATCCGCCAGGGCCTCGCGGGTGACCTGGACGATCAGGTCCTCCAGGGTCAGCCCCTGGAGACGACCGAACGATGTGTGGGCGGCAGCGACGATGGATACGGAAGCATGATTCATGGTGATTTTCTTCTGTGCTTGAAGCGGACGTTCCCTACAATGGCGAGCGCCACAATCAGACGCTAGTTGGGGCAACTACGTACAACAGTAAGTAGTGCCCCCCGCGCCAGAGCGGCGCAACGACTTCCACGAGGCAGGATGCCCCATGACCGTATATGCCCAGCAGCTCCAGGACCTAGAGCGCCTGGCCTTCCAGGTTTCCCCCGCACCGCAGTTGATCACCGGGCATCGGCGCATGCTCGACTGCAACCAGGCATTCCTGCGCCTGTTCGGCTATGAGCGCGAACAGTTGCTCGATCACCTGACCCTGTTGCTGTACCCGTCCCAGGCCGACTACCAGAGCATTGGCGAGCGCAGCGAACACTGGCTGCGCAACGGCCAGGGCGCGTCCTACACGGACGAACGCTTTATGCAGCACCGCAACGGCGAAGTGTTCTGGGCCCGGGCCCATGGTTTTTCCCTGACCCCGGACGACCCGTTCGGGCTGATGATCTGGCACTTCGAACGCCTGGACCGGCAGCTGGCGCCCACCGTGCGCCTGACCCCACGCGAGCGCGAGATCTCGCTGCACATCGTCAACGGCCTGACCTGCAAGGAAGTGGCGCGCAAACTGGCGATTTCCCACCGCACGGTGGAGGTGCACCGCGCCCGCCTGATGAAGAAGCTGCAGGCCAAGAACAGCGCCGAGCTGGTGTCGAAGATCATCTACATCAGCTAGGGGCTTGCCCCAGCACCTCGCTGGCGCTCAGCCGCAGCAACTTCAAGGGCCCGATCGTCCCGCCCTCCAGGCTGCCGCCCTGGTTCAACACCTTGTTCGCCGCGTTCATCTCGGCGCTGTGTTGCGTCACGCTGACAAAGGTGCCGTGGGGCAACTCCTCGCTCCAACCCGCTTCGAGCGTGTTGTAGGCCAGCATCAGCGCGGCGGTGAAATAGTGCTGGCTGGAAACCGGGATCTGCACCTCCTGGTCATTGTCGTCGTAGGCGATGAAGTGACCGACGAAGGTCTCCACCCCCAGGCGCTTGAGCAGCGGCCAGCTCAGGGCCGAGGGCACGAAGGCGTTGAGCTTCTCGGCGACGATGGCCGAGTAGCCACGGGCCTGGAGCATCTGCACGATCTCGTCTTCGCTGGCCTTGGGGTGGGCGCCCATCACTTGCAGGGCTTCGACCACGGCCTGGTGGGCGGTCTGGTGGTCGGGGTAATCGGCGCAATGCGCGCAGTTGGGCGGGCAGGTATCGGTCACGGGAGGCGAAGGTCCATATCGGTCTCAAAAAAAACAGCCGCAGGGTAACCCCATGACCTGCGGCCCGCCAGTGTCCGGGCGCTTACTCAAGCGCCGCCCTGGCATCCAGACGCAGCAGTTGCACGGGCTCCAGGGTGGACCCCTGCAGGGACTCCCCGGCATACAGCGCCTCGTTGGCCATGGCCATTTCGGCGCTGCGGCCAGCCACCATTTCGTAGGTCTTGCGCGGCAGCACCTCGCTCCAGCCGTTTTCGAAGGTGTTGTAGGCCAGGGTCAGCGCGGCGGTGAAGTAGTGCTGATCGGCCACCGGAACCCGGACCTCCTCGCCCGCCTCATCCAGGGCGATGAAGTGGTTGGGCAGGTGTTTCACCCCCAGGCGCTTGAGCACGATCCAGGCCAGGGCCGATGGCACGAAGGCGTTGAGTTTTTCCGCGGCGATGGCCGAGTAGCCACGCGCCTGCAGCAGTTGGACGATGTCGTCCTCGCTGGCCTCGGGGTGGTCGGCCATCAACTCCAGGGTATCGAGTACGCCCTGATGGGCATTGGCGTGATCCAGGCAGCAGCTGCAGTCCGGCGGGTGCGAATCGTCATGCATGATCGGTCGATGATCCCTATCGGTCTTGGTGAGGGGGCGCAGGATAAACCCTGCGCCCGCCTCTCCACCAGCAAGCGCCGGCTACTTGATGACGATGGGGTTAACCGGTGCCCCGCTGCCGCCGACGATCTTCAACGGCGCAGCGGTGTAGAGGAAGGTCCACTGGCCGTCGGCGGCGCAATCCTCGGCCAGGTCTTCGAGCAGCACGATCTCGGTGAAGGCGATCCCCAGGTTGCGCATCAGCGCGCAGTGCAGCGGGATCTGCACCCCGGACACCGGGTCGGTGATCACTTCGTTAGCGATGGTGTCGGTGACCAGGTTGGGGATCTCCATCTGGTTGAACCAGTCCACCAGTTCGCGGCTGTAGGTCAGCCCGGGCTCCACCAGATCCTTGAAGAACTCGGTCTTGCCGTACTCGTAGAAGGCGCCCATGGAGCCGGTGCGGATGATCAGGATGTCGCGTTTCTCGATGGCCACGCCCTGGGCCTTGGCGGCGGCCAGCAGGTCCAGGTGATTGAAGGTCTCGCCGCGGCCCAGGTACTTCTTGCCGCGATGCCGGGCCATGTCGATCAGCACCGCGCGGCCCACCACGCCGCGCTCGGCAATCGGCAGCACGCTGGCCTTGGCCATGCCGCCGACGGTGCTGCTGGCGTCGTAGCCGTTCCACAGCTGGTTGTCGTACCAGGCGTGGCCCAGGGCGTCGTACTGGGTCGAGCCCTGCAACTGCATGAAGATCACGTCGTCGCAGTACTCGGCACCGCCGGTCATCGACGGCTGCTTGCCGGCCTGATAGTGGCTGCGGTCCAGGGTATTGAAGCGCATCGAAGGGTTGCGCGCCGGCCACATCGGGTCACCGCCGGGGTGGCCGATCTGCACCTGCAGGGTGAAGGTCTTGCCCTGGCGCACCGCGGCGACACCGCGCAGCACCTCGGCCTGTTGCAGGTAGTTGAGGGCGCCAACCTCGTCGTCCGGCCCCCATTTGCCCCAGTTCTTTGGCAGGCCTTCAAGCAGCTGCCGGGTATTGGGGTGGTGCTTGTCGTTATCGATCCCACACATGTCGAATGCACTCCATTGATTGGGTTGAAGCGGGCGAAAATACCCGCGGGGCCTTGCTTGGGAGATCAACCATCACCCCAGGCGCCCTCTGGAACTGTGCGGCCCTGCGGGCCGTTCGCAGCCTGCGGCAGCGGCTACACAAAGCACGGATTGACACTGGCTGTAGCCGCTGCCGAGCCTCGACGAGGCTGCGAAAAGGCCCGCAGGGCCTTGCCTGGCGATCAACCGTCATCCCCAGGCGCCCTCTGGAACTGTGCGGCCCTGCGGGCCGTTCGCAGCCTGCGGCAGCGGCTACACCAGCCCGGATTGACACTGGCTGTAGCCGCTGCCGAGCCACGGCGAGGCTGCGAAAAGGCCCGCAGGGCCTTGCCTGGCGATCAACCGTCATCCCCAGGCGCCCTCGCCCTGCGGGCCGTTCGCAGCCTGCGGCAGCGGCTACACAAAGCACGGATTACCCGCGGGCCTGGAGGGTTTTACAGATCATCAGACGCAACGTCCACCATCCACTTCCAGGCAGGTGCCGGTGATGAATGCCGCTTCGTCGGAGGCCAGGTACAAGCAGGCGTTGGCCACGTCCTGGGGGGTGGAGAAGCGCCCCAGGGGAATGGTGGCCATGAATTTCTGGCGGTTTTCCGGGGTGTCCGGCACCCCCATGAACTCACTGAGCAGCGCCGTGGCGCCGACCACCGGGTTGACGCAGTTGACGCGGATGTTGTCCGGCCCGAGCTCGGCGGCCATGGTCTTGCTCATCACCACCACCGCGCCCTTGCTGCCGTTGTACCAGACCAACCCCGGGCGCGGCCGGATCGCCGCGGTGGAGGCAATGTTGATGAACACCCCGCCGCCCTGGCCGCGAAAATGCGGCACGAAGTGCTTGGCGCTGAGGAAGATGCTTTTCACGTTGACCGCGAACACCCGGTCGAACTCGGCCTCGTCGACTTCCAGCATCGGCCGGTTGCGGTGGGTGGTGCCGGCGTTGTTGACCACGATGTCCAGGCCGCCGTATTGCTCCAGGGTGTTGCGCAGCAAGGCGCCAACGCTGGCGTCCTGGGCCACGTTGACCTCGATGAAGTGAGCCTGGCCGCCGGCGGCGCGGATCTCGTCCACCACCCGCTGGCCGCCGTCGGGGTTCATGTCGGCGACGATGACGTTGGCGCCCTGCTGGGCGAAGGTTTTGGCGATGCCTTCACCAAAGCCGGAACCGGCGCCGGTGACGATGGCAGTCTTGTTGGCTAGACGCATGGAAGTGACTCCTGTTTTTGTTGTTATGGACCGCCCTGGCGGCCGTCAGTCGTGACGAATGGCGATGGTCTTCAAGGTGGTGAAACCCAGCAGTGCCTCGAAGCCCTTCTCCCGGCCATACCCACTGGCCTTGACCCCGCCAAAGGGCAGTTCGACGCCGCCGCCGGCGCCGTAGTTGTTGATGAACACCTGGCCGCAGCGCAGCTTGTGGGCCATGCGCAACTGCCGCGCGCCGTCCCGGGTCCAGACCCCGGCCACCAGGCCGAAGGCGCTGTCGTTGGCCAGGCGAATGGCTTCGGCCTCGTCTTCGAAGGGCATCACCGCCAGCACCGGGCCGAACACCTCCTCCCGGGCCAGCCGGCTATCTGGCGGCACATCGCGAAACAGCACCGCCTCGTGGAAGTAGCCGCCGCTGCCGGCCTCGGCCACCACCTGCCCGCGCGCCGCCACCGGGATGCCGGCGGCCTCGGCTTCGCGGACAAACGCCTGGACCTGGCGCAGCTGCTTCTGATTGATCAGCGGGCCCATGTCCAGATCCAGCTCCGAGGGCCCGGCGCGCAGTTGGCCAAAGCACTGGGCCAGGCGTTCCAGCAGCGGTTCATAGAGGCTGCGTTGCACCAGCAGGCGGCTGCCGGCGGAACAGGTCTGCCCGCAGTTCTGCACGATGGCGTTGATCAGCACCGGCAGCGCGCGCTCCACATCGGCGTCGGCGAAGACGATCTGCGGCGACTTGCCCCCCAGTTCCAGGGTCACCGGGCAATGCCGTTCGGCCGCCGCCTTGGCCACCCGGGCGCCGGTGCCGGTGGAACCGGTAAAGGAGATATGCGCAATGCCGGGATGAGCGCACAACGCCGCGCCGGCTTCGTGGCCATAGCCGCTGACCACGTTGATCGTGCCCGCGGGGAAGCCGACCTGGGCCGCCAGTTCCGCCAGGCGCAACAGCGACAGGCTGGCGTCCTCAGCAGGCTTGACCACGCAGGCGTTGCCCGCCGACAGGGCGGCGCCGACGCTGCGGCCGAAGATCTGCATCGGGTAGTTCCAGGGAATGATGTGCCCGGTGACGCCATGGGGCTCGCGCACCGTGAGCACGGTGTAGCCGGCCTGATAGGGCAAGGTGTCGCCGTGCAGCTTGTCGGCGGCTCCGGCGTAATACTCGAAGTAGCGCGCCAGGGCCGTGGCGTCGGCCCGGGCCACCTTCAGCGCCTTGCCGGTGTCCCGGGCCTCGATCTGCGCCAGCTCTTCGTGGTGCTCCAGCACCGCCTGGCCCAGGCGCGCCAGCAAGCGCCCGCGCTCCAGGGCCGACAGGCCGCCCCAAGGCCCGTCGAAGTTGTCGCCCAGGGCCCGTTGCGCGGCCTGCACCGCCAGGTCGATGTCCTCGGCGGTGCCGCGGGCGATGCACGCGTAAGCGATGCCGGTGCTGGGGTCGAGTACCGGAATGTCCTCGGCCCAGGACGAGGCTTGCCATTGGTTGTCGATGTAGTGTTCGAGGCTCATTTTCATCAGCTCCTGTTGCCAGCCAGACACTCGGCAATCGCCCGCCCGACTTCCACGGTGCTGGCGTTGCCACCCATTTCCCGGGTGCGCGGGCCTTCGGCGAGCACCGTCTCGATGCTCTGGACAATCGCCGCCGCGGCTCGCTGGTAAAGCTCATCGCCCTGCCCCAGGTGCTCGATCATCAGCGCCGCCGACCAGATCTGGCCGATCGGGTTGGCCACCCCAAGGCCGGCGATGTCCGGCGCCGAGCCATGCACCGGCTCGAACAGCGAGGGGTACAGGCGCTCCGGGTTGAGATTGGCCGAGGGCGCGATGCCGATGGTGCCGGTGCAGGCCGGGCCGAGGTCGGAAAGGATGTCGCCGAACAGGTTGGAGGCCACCACCACATCGAACCAGTCCGGGTGCTGGACGAAGTGCGCGCAGAGGATGTCGATGTGGAACTTGCGCGTGTCGACCTCGGGGTAGGCCTTGGCCAGCGCCTCCACTCGCTCGTCCCAGAACGGCATTGTGATGGCGATGCCATTGGACTTGGTGGCCGCCACCAGGTTGCGCCGGGGCCGGCGGCTGGCCAGCTCGAAGGCGTACTTCACCACCCGGTCGACGCCGTGGCGGGAGAACACCGACTCCTGCAGGGCTATCTCCCGCGGGGTGCCCTCCCACATGCGGCCGCCGACGCTGGAATACTCGCCCTCGGTGTTTTCCCGGACCACGATGAAATCGATGTCCCCCGGCACGCGCCCGGCCAGCGGGCACGGCACCCCGGGCATCAGCCGCACCGGGCGGATATTCACGTACTGGTCGAACTGGCGGCGGATCTTCAGCAATGAATCCCACACCGCAATGTGGTCGGGGACGATGTCCGGCGCGCCCACGGCGCCGAAGAAGATCGCCTCGTGGTCGCCGATCTGCTCGGCCCAGTCCTCGGGCATCATGCTGCCGTGGGCCTGGTAGTGCTCGCTGCACCAGTTGAAATGATCGAACTGCAAGGCGATGCCGAAGCGCCGGCTGACGGCTTCCAGCACGCGCAAGCCTTCGGGAACCACCTCGCGGCCGATGCCGTCACCGGCGATCACCGCGATGCGATGGGGAGGTTTTACAGCGGGATTGATCCTGGACAAGCCGTCTCTCCTGGTCTGACGTGTTGTTGTTATGGAGGCAGGTCAAGCGCACGGGCGAGCCCATTCTGGGCACGGGGAAGCGGCCAGGGGAATTGCTCATTGTGGAAACCGCCTTCGCAAAATTCGAAGGCGCGTCAGAAAGGTCCTGCCTTGAGCAACGACTAGCCAGCCTGCGCCTCGGCCTGCCCGCAGCCGGCCAGGTAGTCGAACAGCTCGCGACTGGCCAGGGACGGTTGCTCCCGGCGTCGGCAGAGGAACATCTGGCGGTCGGCCCAGGCATCGTCGATTTCGATAAAACGCAAGGCCATCTCCTTGCGGAAGATCTGCACCGCGCCCTGGGGCAGCACTCCAACGCCCTGCCCGGCGGCGATCAGCCGGCACACCGCCTCGAAGCTGCGCACCTGCACCCGCAGGCGCAGGGGCATGCTCACCGCAGCCGCGGCTTCGGTGATCAGCGAGGTGATGGCGGCATTGTCCTCCAGGCCGACGAAGTCATAGCCCAAGAGGTCCTGGAAGCGCGCATGGCTCATCCTGAACGGGTGCTCCCGGGGCACGATCAGGCACAGCCGGTCGCGGCAATAAGGGATGTAGTGCAGGTCCTGGCCCTGCGGGCGCGTGGTGACGATGCCCACATCGGCCACACCGTCACGCACGGCGAGGATGATCTCGCGGCTGCGCTCCTCGCGGATGTCCACGCGAATGCCCGGATGCAGGTCGCTCCACTGGGTCAGCTGCCGGGGCAGCTCCTGGCTCATCGCCGAGCTGTTGGCATACAGGCTGACCCGGCCGGTGGCGCCCTTGGCGAAGTCGGCCAGGTCGGCGTGCATCACATCCACCGCCCGCAGGATGCTCCGCGCGTGCTCGGCCAGGGCCTGCCCCGCCGCCGTGGGCTGGACCCCAGTGGAAGTACGGATCAGCAGCGCCACCTTGAAATGCTGCTCCAGCAGCGACAGACGCCGGCTGGCAGCCGACAGCGACAGGTGCGACTGCTCGGCGGCCCGGGACAGGTTGCCCAGGGTCAGGGCCTTGAGAAACAGCTCGATGGAAGTCAGGTCCGGGGCCATGGCAGGTTCCTTGTGCGCGGTCGGTGGAAACTACCCAGTCGGGCCGCCCCTGTCCAACCTGCGCCGGCTTCAACGCCCGGAAAAACGCAGCCGCGATAGCTGGCGCAGATCCCCTTCCAGGTAGTAGGCGTTGCTCCAGCTGTCGTCCACCGCCAGCGGCTGCACCTGCTTGAGGGCCAGCTGTTTGGCGAAGTAGCGGAACCGGTAGTGCTCGTAGAAGCGCAGCAGCTCCAGGCCGTAGCGGTCCGCCAGGTCGGTGTCGCCACGGATGATCAGGAAGTTCTCGTCGTTGCTCTGGCTGGCGCCGACGCTGAGGTTGTGGCTGCCGCTGATGATCACCGGTGAGTCGCTGGTGAAGTCGGTGACGATGGCCTTGGTGTGCACCAGCAGGTTGCCCTTCTGGCCCTTGAGCCCCTCCTTGAGCCAGCCCTCCAGGCCGTTGTTGAGCAGCGCGGTGGCGGCGAACTCGGCGGTGCGGTCAGCGTGGAAACCGGTGATGCGGCTGGCGGTGTTCTGCAGGCCGTAGCGCAGCACATCGTCATGGGGCTGGCCGAGCAAGGCATCGAGAATGCTGTCGGGCAAGGCGAAGGCGGTGACGAACAGCAGGTCGCGGCGGGCGCCGTTGATGATCTCGACGAATTCGCTCAGGTCGCCCTGGCCGCTGCGCGGGGAAAACCCGGCGAACAGCGATGCATCGGCTTGCATGGGGTTGTGCCGGGTCAGCCATTGACGGGTGGCGCCGACGTCCGCGGGGGTCGCCCAGACCTGTTCGAACACCTCCAGGTAGCGCGCGGCAAGCTCGGCGCGGTCGAGGCTGTGCAGCACGTTGGCCTGGCGGTAGACGCCGTTGGCGGTGAAGTTGGTGCTGCCGCAGAGCACCGATTGCGGCTGGCGCTGGCCGGTGGCGTCGAGGCGGCTGAGGACGATGAACTTGTCGTGGAAGATCGCGTGGGTCACCCGCCCGCGTTTGTTGGCCTCGGGCAGGTGCTGCAGGCTGGCCTGGTTCATCGTGGTGTCGTCGTCCCCGGGGCCAGCGTGGTACAGCACCCGTACTTGCACGCCACGGTCGAAGGCAGCGTTGACCGCGTCAACGACGGCCTGCAACTGGTACTCGTAGATGGCGATGTCCAGGCTCCAGCTGGCGTCCGTGGCACGCTGGATAAAGCCCAGCAGCTCCTCCAGCAGGCCGTTTTCCAGCCATTGCCTGGGCGCGTCCGGCCAGTCCTCGATGGGCAGGTTCCTGTTGGCGCTGAGCAGCGCATCGAGCTCGGGAAACTTGCGCGAGAAGGCCTGACTGGCGGCCACCGCGCGATTGAAGATCACCCGCTGCCCCGGCGGCTGGCCGTTGTCGGCGTCGATGCTCAGTTCCAGGGCCTCGCCCAGTTGCGGCGCCTCGGGGCTGCCATACACCAGGTGCACCCGATAGTTGAGGGTGGTGCCGGGGTGGACCGCGTAGTCGGCCCAACGAAACTTCTGCAGCGGCGCCTGATCGCTGGGGGTGGCGTTGTATTGCGGGAAGCTGTGGGCCTTGCCGGGAAAGGTCAGGCTGTTGAACAGGAACAGCCAGGGCTTGCTGCCGGTCTGCTTCTCGATGGCGAAGCCCAGCAGCCCCTTGCGCCGTGACGCATCCAGATCCATGGCCAGCAACACCCCATTGGTCCCGGCATAGGCCTTGACCCGAAAATCGTCCTTATCGTTACGCACCAGTACCCGCATCGCTTCACTCCTGTGTTGGCGCAGGCAGTGTAGCCGCTGCCAAGCCTCGGCGAGGCTGCGTAAAGGTCCGCAGGACCTTGCCTGGCGATCGACTGACAAACCTCTGGCGTTCTCAGGGTTTTTGCGGCCCTGCGGGCCGTTCGCAGCCTGCGGCAGCGGCTACAACCTCGGGTTGGTGTAGCCGCTGCCAAGCCTCGGCGAGGCTGCGTAAAGGTCCGCAGGACCTTGCCTGGCGATCGACCGACGAACCTCTGGCGTTCTCAGGTTTTTTGCGGCCCTGCGGGCCGTTCGCAGCCTGCGGCAGCGGCTACAACCTCGGGTTGGTGTAGCCGCTGCCAAGCCTTGGCGAGGCTGCATAAAGGTCCGCAGGACCTTGCCTGGCGATCGACCGACGAGTCTCTAGCGCTCTCAGGGTTTTTGCGGCCCTGCGGGCCGTTCGCAGCCTGCGGCAGCGGCTACAGGTCGATGTGTTGGTAGGCGGCGTTGAGGCCGGCGGCCAGTTCGCGGGCGCGGCCCAGGCGGATCGGGCCGCGTTCGATGTCGAGCAGCAAGGTCGGGCAGTTCAGGGGCTGCAGCGGCGGCAGGGTTTTCAGGCGGCCGTCGGTGATTAGCAGTACGCGCTGCTGTTCCGCTGGCAGCCGGCGCTGACGCTGCTCCAGCCACCGGGCCGCTTCGCTCAGGGCTTGTGGCAAGGGGGTGCCGCCAGCAGCACCGAGGCCGTCGAGCCAGTGCCGCAGGTCCTTGGAGGCTTTCAGGCCCTGGACCTGCCAGTTCGGCGCGCGGCCGCTGGCGGTGAGCAGGGCCAGGCGCGCGCGCCGGCGGTAGGCGTCGTCGAACAGTTGCGCCAGCAGGCCCTTGGCGTCGCTCAGGGCGCTGTGACGACGGGTCGAGGCCGAGGCGTCGACGATCACCAGCCACAGCTCATGGGGCGAGCGGCTGCGCAGGCGAAACAGCAGGTCTTCACGCAGCCGTGGCCGGCCCTTGAGCAAGGTGCCGAGCCAGTTGATCGCGCCGCTGCCGGCGGTGCGACTGGCGCCGTGCCGACCTTGATCCAGATGCCCCGCCCGGGGCTTGGCATCCGCCCCCCGGTCACTCTGGGGGCGGATGCCTAGGGCTTTTTTGGCCAGCTGGGCACTTCTCGACGGGCGCCGGTGGGCAAGGCCTGGGCCGGCATTTCGCCCCATTGGCCCTGGCCTTCGCTGGGGTTGGCGTTGGTGGATGCCAGTGCCTGGGGGCTTGGCCCCGATGCCGGCGCGCTGGGCGCAGTCTCCCGCCGCCGGTGGCGCAAGGCGAACTCGGCCACGGCGTCGATATCTTCCTCGGCAATCGCCGGAGCACCGCGCCAGGCCGCGTGGGCGCGGGCCGCGCGCAGCCAGACCAGGTCGGCGCGCAGGCCGTCCACGGCAGCGGCAAAGCAGCGCTCGGTGATCAGCGCCAGGGCCTGGTCGTCCAGCGGGATGCCGGCCAGGGCCGCCCGCGCCTGCTGGCAACGCTCGCGCAATGCGGCCTGGGCCGGGGCCCACTGGGCGCAGAAGCCCAAAGGATCGCTGTCGAAATCCAGGCGGCGGCGGATGATCTGCCCGCGTTCTTCGGGGGCCGGCTGGCCGCTCAAGGCGACGTTGAGGCCGAAGCGGTCCAGCAGTTGCGGGCGCAGTTCGCCCTCTTCCGGGTTCATGGTGCCAATCAGCACGAACTTCGCCGAATGGCGGTGAGAAATGCCGTCGCGCTCGATCAGGTTGGTGCCGCTGGCGGCCACGTCCAGCAGCAGGTCCACCAGGTGATCGGGCAGCAGGTTGACTTCATCGACGTAGAGCACGCCACCGTCGGCCTTGGCCAGCACGCCGGGGGAAAACTGCGCGCGGCCTTCGCCCAGGGCGGCGTCCAGGTCCAGGGTGCCCACCAGGCGCTCTTCGCTGGCGCCCAGGGGCAAGGTGACGAACTGGCCGCTGGCCAAGAGATCGGCCAGGCCCCGGGCCAGGGTCGACTTGGCCATGCCACGGGGGCCCTCGATCAGCACGCCGCCGATCTTCGGGTCGATGGCGGTCAGGCACAGGGCCAGTTTCAGCGCTTCGGCGCCGACCACGGCGGACAGCGGAAAATGGGGGGTGTCGCTCATGTCGGGGGCTCGCTTGGGTCGGGTCGGTGGTGTCCAGGAGGACGCTTTCGCGAGCAAGCTCGCTCCTACAGGCATCGCATTGCCGTTGTAGGAGCGAGCTTGCTCGCGATCGAGTGCGCAGCACTCGCCGCCTCAGGAATCTTCTTCAATATCCAGCAACAGGTGCTCCAGGGCCTCGCGGTACTCGCCGGGCTCTTGCCACAGGCCGCGCTGCTGGGCTTCCAGAAGGCGCTCGGTCATGTCGCGCAAGGCGTGGGGATTATGCTGGCGGACGAACTCACGGGTCGAGTCGTCCAGCAGGTAGGCGTCCGCCAGCAAGGCGTACTGGTGATCGTCGATCAGCTCGGTGGTGGCGTCGAAGGCGAACAGGTTGTCCAGGGTCGCGGCCATTTCGAAGGCGCCCTTGTAGCCATGGCGCTTGACCCCTTCGATCCACTTCGGATTGGCCGCCCGGGAGCGGATCACCCGGTTCAGCTCTTCCTTGAGGGTGCGGATCTTCGGCAGGTCCGGCTGGCTGTGGTCGCCGTGATAGCTGGCGGCCTTGGCCCCGCTGAGGCTTTCCACCGCCGCCAGCATGCCGCCCTGGAACTGGTAGTAGTCGTTGGAATCCAGCAGGTCGTGCTCGCGGTTGTCCTGGTTCTGCAGCACCGCCTGCACTTGCCCCAGGCGGGTGGCGAACTGCTCGCGGGCGGCGGTGCCTTCATCCTGGCCGCCATAGGCGTAGCCGCCCCAGTTCAGGTAGACCTCGGCCAGGTCTTCGCGGCTCTGCCACAGGCGACCGTCGATGGCGCCCTGGACCCCGGCGCCGTAGGCCCCGGGCTTGGCGCCGAAGATCCGCCAGCCGGCCTGACGCGCCGCGCTGTCCTGGTCCAGGCCGGAGGCGATCAAGGCTGCGCGCTCGGCGCGAACCCTGGCCGCCAGCGGGTTCATGTCCTCAGGCTCGTCGAGGGCCGCCACCGCCTGTACCGCTGCGTCGAACAGGCGGATCAGGTTGGCGAAGGCGTCGCGGAAGAACCCGGACACCCGCAGGGTCACGTCGACCCGCGGCCGGTCCAGCAGGCTCAGGGGCAGGATCTCGAAATCGTCGACTCGCTGGCTGCCGGTGGCCCACACCGGGCGCACCCCCATCAGGGCCATGGCCTGGGCGATGTCGTCACCGCCGGTGCGCATGGTGGCGGTGCCCCAGACCGACAGGCCCAGGTGCAGCAGGTGGTCGCCGTGGTCCTGCAGGTGGCGTTCGAGAATCAGGTTCGCCGACTGAAAACCGATGCGCCAGGCGGTGGTGGTGGGCAGGTTGCGCACGTCCACCGAATAGAAGTTGCGCCCGGTGGGCAGCACGTCCAGACGCCCGCGGCTGGGCGCGCCGCTGGGCCCGGCGGGAACGAAACGCCCGCTCAGGGCCTCCAGCAGGCCGCGCATTTCCGCCGGGCCGCAGGCGTCCAGGCGCGGCGCGACCACCTCGCGCAGGCCATCGATAATGCTCTGCACCGGCTCCCAGCCGGGTTCATCCAGCTGCGCCAGCGGGCCCTGGAGCGCCGCCTCGATCAACTCGGCGGCATACAGCTCCAGGCGCTCGCGCGTATCGCCGGCGGTGCGCCAGAGCCCATCGCTGATCTGCCGCAACGGCTGCGGCCGGCGTCCGGTCCAGGGTTCGGCCAGGGCACAGTCCAGCGGATCGAAGCCCAGGCCGAAGGCCTTGGCCAGGGCCCGCAACAGACTGGCGTGGGCGCCCTTGCCATCGCCCCGGGGAATGCGCAGCAAGGCCAGCAGGGTGTCGAGGCGCAAGCGGCCCTCGGGGGATTCGCCGAACACGTGCAGGCCATCGCGGATCTGCGACTCCTTGAGGTCGCACAGGTAGGTGTCCAGCCGCGGCAGCCAGATGGCGGCGTCGGCGTCGCTGTCGAGCGCGCCCTCCAGTTGCAGCTCGCGGTCGATATGGGTTTCGCGCACCAGCTGCAGGATGTCTCGCTGCAGCTCGCGGGCACGACGTGGGTCCAGCAGCTGGGCTTCGTAGTATTCGTCCGCCAGCAGTTCCAGGTTGCGCAGCGGGCCGTAGGTTTCGGCGCGGGTCAGCGGCGGCATCAGGTGGTCGATGATCACCGCCTGGGTCCGGCGCTTGGCCTGGGCGCCCTCCCCCGGGTCGTTGACGATGAACGGGTAGATGTTCGGCAGTGGCCCCAGCAGCGCGTCCGGCCAGCAGTTCTCCGACAGGCCGACGCCCTTGCCCGGCAGCCACTCCAGGTTGCCGTGCTTGCCGACGTGGATCAGCGCATGGGCGCCGTAGGCCTGGCGCAGCCAGAAGTAGAACGCCAGGTAGCCGTGGGGCGGCACCAGGTCCGGGTCGTGGTAGACCGCGCTGGGGTCCACCTGGTAACCCCGGGCCGGCTGGATGCCGACAAAGGTCAGGCCAAAGCGCAGGCCGGCGATCATCATCCGCCCGTTGCGGAACATCGGGTCCTGCTGGGGTGCGCCCCAGCGTTGCAGCACCGCCTCGCGATTGGCAGGCGGCAAGGCCTGGAACATTGCCGCGTAGTCCTCCAGGGCCAGGCTTTGCAGGCACGGACGCTGGTCGAGGCTGTCCAGGTCGTTGCTGACCCCGCCCAGCAACTGCTGGATCAACTCGGTGCCGCTGGCGGGCAACTCGGCCGGCAGCGGATAGCCTTCGGCGTGCAGGGCCTTGAGGATGTTCAGCGCCGCCGCCGGGGTGTCCAGGCCGACGCCGTTGCCGATGCGCCCGTCCCGGGTCGGGTAGTTGGCCAGCACCAGGGCAATGCGCTTGTGGCCGTTGTCCAGGCGCCCCAGTTCGACCCAGCGCCGGGCCAGCTCGGCGACAAAATCCATGCGTTCGGGCTGGCCGCGGTAGCACACCACGTCCGACTGGCTGCGCTCGCTGCGCCAGGCCAGGTCCTTGAAGCTGATGGGCCGGCTGATGATGCGTCCGTCCAGTTCCGGCAAGGCGATGTGCATGGCCAGGTCCCGCGGGCCCAGGCCCTGCTCGCTGTCGCGCCAGCCCGGCTCGTTGTCCTGGGCGCAGATGGCCTGGATCACCGGGATATTGCGGCGGAACGGCCGCAAGTGCGGCGCCTCGGGGCTGGACTGGGCAAAGCCGGTGGTGTTGAGGATCACCCCGGCCGCGGTTTCATCCAGCCAGTCTTCCACCTGGCTCAGGCAGCCGGGCTCCTTGAGGCTGGCCACCGCTATTGGCAAGGGGTTGAGGCCCGCCGCCAGCAAACGCTGGCAGAACAGGTCGATAAATCCGGTGTTGGCCGCCTGCAGGTGGGAGCGGTAGAACAGCAGCGCCGCCACCGCTTGACCAGGCTGCCAATCGGCCTGCCAGTCGCTGAGGGCGGCCTGGCTCTTGTGCGGGTGATAGATCGCCGTGCGTGGCAGGGTCTGCGGTTCGCTCCAGGGATAGTCGCGCCCCAGCAGGCCGCTGGCCAGGCAACGGTAGAAATTCAGCGCGTTGTCCCGCCCGCCCTGGCGCAGGAACTGCCACAGGCGGTCGCGCTCGACGGGGCCCAAGGTGCTCAGGTCGCTGAGTTCCGGGTCCGGGCGGTCGTCCCCCGGCACCAGGATCAGTTGCACCCCGCGCTGGGACAGCTCCACCAGCCGCTCGACGCCGTAGCGCCAGTAGCCGATGCCGCCGTGCAGGGAGATCAGGATCACCTTGGCGTGGCGCAGCACCTGGTCGACATACAGGTCCACCGAAGCGTGGTTCTGCACCTGCATCGGGTTGGCCAGGCGAAAGCTGGGGTAATCCACGGGCAACTGCTCGGCGGCATCCGCCAGCAGCGCCAGGCTGGAGTCGCCGCTGCACAGGATCACCAGCTCGGCGGGGGTTTGTCCAAGGTCGGCAATGTTGTCATCCGACACGAAACCGCCGGGCTGGGTCCTGAGCAGGTGCATGGCTTACACGCTGAGGGCGGCGCGCAGTTGCGCTTCGAGTTGGGCGGCGTCCAGCTCCTGGCCGATCAGTACCAGGCGCGTGGTGCGGGCTTCGTCAGCGCCCCACTTGCGGTCGAAGTGCTTGTCGAAGCGGGTGCCCACGCCCTGGATCAGCAGGCGCATCGGCTTGTTGGGGATCGCGGCGAAGCCCTTGACCCGCAGGATGCCGTGCTTGACCACCAGCTGGGTCAGGGCGTCCAGCAGCAGGCTTTCGTCGGCCTGGGGCAGTTCGATGGAGATGGAGTCGAAAGCGTCGTGATCGTGGTCGTCGTGATCGTCATCGCCGTCGTGGTGATGGTCGTGGTGGCTGTGACGGCTGTCGATGTGTTCCTCGGAACCGGCGCCCAGGCCCAGCAGCACATCCAGCGGCAGGCGGCCGCTGCTGGCTTCGATGACTTTCACCGCCGGCGGCAGTTCTTCGGCCACTTCCAGGCGCACCTTGGCCAGGTCTGCGGGGTCGATCAGGTCGGTCTTGTTGAGGATCACCAGGTCGGCGCTGGACAGCTGGTCGGCGAACAGCTCGTGCAGCGGCGATTCGTGGTCCAGGTTGGGGTCGAGCTTGCGCTGGGCGTCCACTTGGTCGGGGAACGCGGCGAAGGTGCCGGCGGCCACGGCCGGGCTGTCGACCACGGTGATCACCGCGTCGACGGTGCAGGCGCTGCGGATTTCCGGCCACTGGAAGGCCTGGACCAGGGGCTTGGGCAGGGCCAGGCCGGAGGTTTCGATGAGGATGTGGTCCAGGTCGCCACGGCGCGCCACCAGTTCGCGCATCACCGGGAAGAACTCTTCCTGCACGGTGCAGCACAGGCAGCCGTTGGCCAGCTCGTAGACCCGGCCGCTGGCCTCTTCTTCAGTGCACCCGATGGCGCATTGCTTGAGGATTTCACCGTCGATGCCCAGCTCGCCGAACTCGTTGACGATCACCGCGATGCGCCGGCCCTGGGCGTTGTCCAGCATGTGCCGCAGCAAGGTGGTCTTACCCGAGCCAAGGAAGCCGGTGACGATGGTGACGGGAAGTTTGGCCAGTGTTTTCATCGGATGCCCCTTGGCAAAGGTGGCGGGCATACGGGACGAGAGCCACAGCGCAGAGGCGCGCGGAGATTTCGCCACCGGATCACCCCGCCCGGTTGTAGTGAGAATCTGGGATCGAGGCAGGTCTCCTGGCTGAGGGCTTGCCAGTCGTCGGACCGGCGGTTGCTGCGCCTTCCCGCCGGCGTTCTGGACGCGCAGGCAGTGGCCTTGCAGAAACGAAACCCTTCACAGTTGCGGGGGCAGCCGCGGCATCGACCGCGTTCCCTTCTTAGCTTCGACCGCTGGCCGAAGAACCTCGAACGCGCAAGGCTACGCAGAGCGCGGGGGACGGTCAATCGGCAATGCAGCGCCTCGCGCAATTGACGGCATCACCCCGCCCATGATTTGCTACGCGCCTTGTTACGGGTGCCCTTCACAGGGTGAAACGGGAAACCGGTGAATCACGTGCTTAACTAAAAAGCCGTGACCAGTCCGGTGCTGCCCCCGCAACGGTAAGCGAGCGAAGTGTCAGATCCACTGTGCCATGGCATGGGAAGGTGACACTTGCCGGCACGGTACGACATCAGTCGCCCCCTGCCCCTCGCGAGCCCGGAGACCGGCCCGCAACACACACATAACAAACCCGCGGTGGGCGGGCGCTGTTGCAAACCCTGCGTGCTCCTCACGCGGGGTTTTCCTGCGCTCCTCCCCCGCCGACACTCCAAAGGGAAGCGCCATGTCGATCATCAGCAGCACCAGCCATTCCGCCAGCAGCACCTCCACCCTGAGCCAGCGCCTGGTGGCCGCCATCGGCGCGTCGCTGCTGGGCGCCTGCCTGGTGTATTTCGCCGGTTTCTCCCATATCGAAGCGGTGCACAACGCCGCCCACGACACCCGTCACAGCGCCGCCTTCCCTTGCCACTGAGACCTGCCGACATGATCAAGCGTATTGCGCAAACCGCAGGGTTCACCGGGCTGCTGGCGGCCCTGCTGCTGACCCTGCTGCAAAGCTTGTGGGTCGCTCCGCTGATCCTGCAGGCGGAAACCTATGAACAGGCCCCGGCCGCCCAAACTCATGAACACGCCGCCGGCGCCATGGCCGCGCACAGCCACGATGCCGAGGCCTGGGAGCCGGAAGACGGCTGGCAGCGCACCCTGTCCACCACCGGCGGCAACCTGGTAGTGGCGGTCGGCTTCGCCCTGATGCTGGCCGGGCTCTACACCCTGCGCGCGCCCAACCGTGCCTCGCAAGGCCTGCTCTGGGGTCTGGCCGGGTATACGACCTTCTGCCTGGCCCCCACTCTGGGCCTGCCTCCGGAATTGCCGGGAACCGCAGCCGCCGACCTGGTGCAGCGCCAGGTGTGGTGGATCGGCGCTGCCGCTTCTACTGCCGTGGGCCTTGCCCTGATCGCGTTCGCCGGCCACTGGCTGCTGAAACTGCTGGGCGTGGCGATTATCGCCGTGCCCCACGTGATCGGCGCGCCCCAACCTGAAGTGCACTCGATGCTGGCGCCAGAAGCCCTGGAAGCACAGTTCAAGATTGCCTCGCAGCTGACCAATGCCGCCTTCTGGCTGGCCCTGGGCCTGATCAGCGCCTGGCTGTTCCGGCGCAAGAACGCGGACCTGTACCCGGCATGATCGAAAGGCGCGCGGCGCCGGCCCTGGTGGTCGGCCTGGGGTGCCAGAAGGGCTGCCCGGTGACCACGCTGCGCGCCCTGCTTGAGCAGGTGCTGCAAGCCCACGGCCTGGAGAGCGGGCAACTCCTGGCCCTGGCCAGCATCGACTTGAAGCGCAGCGAGCCCGGCCTGCTGCAACTGGCGGATCAACTGGCCCTGCCGCTGACCTGCTTCAGCAGCAGTCAACTGGCGCCTTTCGCCTCGCGCCTGAGCCACCGCTCGCAGATCGCCTTTGAACACAGCGGCTGCTACGGCGTTGCCGAAAGCGCCGCCCTGGCCCTGGCCGAACAGTTGCACCCCGGCCCGGCCCGGCTGTTGATCCCCCGCCAGAAATACGCCCAGGCCACCCTGGCATTGGCCGCCAGCCGGTAGACTGGCCGACAATTCCCCGTCGCGAACATGAACATCGTTCATCTGCGACCCTGTTCCCG
This sequence comes from Pseudomonas sp. Os17, assembly GCF_001547895.1. Lineage (NCBI taxonomy): Bacteria > Pseudomonadati > Pseudomonadota > Gammaproteobacteria > Pseudomonadales > Pseudomonadaceae > Pseudomonas > Pseudomonas sp. Os17. Next base: position 4,274,878 of record NZ_AP014627.1, read on the forward strand.
CCCTTTTTTCACAGGAGACAGCCATGACTGTCTATTTCATCGGTGCCGGCCCCGGCGACCCGGAGCTGATTACCGTCAAGGGCCAGCGCCTGATCCATCGCTGCCCGGTGATCATCTACGCCGGCTCGCTGGTGCCCGCGGCCGTCCTCGAAGGTCACAGCGCGGACCGGGTGATCAACAGTGCCGAACTGCACCTGGAACAGATCATCGAGGCCATCAGGCACGCGCACGACCAGGGCCAGGATGTGGCCCGGGTGCATTCCGGCGACCCGAGCCTGTACGGCGCCATCGGCGAACAGATTCGCTGCCTGCGGGAGCTGGGCATTCCCTACGAGATCGTCCCCGGCGTCACCGCCACTGCCGCCTGCGCCGCCTTGCTGGGGGCCGAATTGACCCTGCCGGATGTGTCCCAGAGCGTGATCCTGACCCGCTATGCGGACAAGACCGCCATGCCCGCCGGTGAAGACTTCGCCAGCCTCGCGGCCCATGGCGCCACCATGGCGATTCACCTGGGGGTCAACCACCTGGAGAAGATAGTCACCGAGCTGCTGCCCCATTACGGCGCCGACTGCCCGATTGCCGTGGTACACCGGGCCACCTGGCCGGACCAGGACTGGGTCCTGGGCACCCTGACGGACATTGCCGAGAAGGTTGCGGCCAAGGGCTTCCGGCGCACGGCGCTGATTCTGGTGGGCCGGGTGCTGGCCACGGACGTGTTCAGCGAGTCATCGCTGTACCGCGCCGGACACGCGCATCTCTATCGCCCCTGACCCCTTTGCGGGAACTGGCTTGCCAGCAAAGGCGATCTCGGCATTGGCACAAGGCTTGAGGGCCCTTTCGCCGGCAAGCCGGCTCCTACGAAGGCTTATTTCGGGAGGAGCTGGTTTGCGGGCATAAAAAAACGGCGCTCACGGGGCGCCGTTTTTTTGTTCGCAGCGAACGCCTTAGTAGTAGGCGTTTTCTTTCTGCGTGTGGTCGGTGACATCACGTACGCCCTTGAGCTCGGGGATGCGCTCGAGCAGGGTGCGCTCGATGCCTTCCTTCAAGGTCACGTCGGCCTGGCCGCAGCCCTGGCAACCGCCACCGAATTGCAGCACGGCGATGCCGTCGTCCACCACGTCGATCAGGCTGACCTGGCCGCCGTGACTGGCCAGCCCCGGGTTGATCTCGGTTTGCAGGTAGTAGTTGATGCGCTCGTTGATCGGGCTGTCGGCGTTGACCATCGGCACCTTGGCGTTGGGCGCCTTGATGGTCAGCTGGCCACCCATGCGGTCGGTGGCGTAGTCGACCACCGCGTCATCGAGAAAGCCTTCGCTGAAGGCGTCGATGTAGGCGGTGAAGCTTTTCAGGCCCAGGGCCTTGTCTTCGGGTTTCTCTTCGCCCGGCTTGCAATAGGCGATGCAGGTCTCGGCGTACTGAGTCCCTGGCTGGGTGATGAAGATGCGGATGCCAATCCCCGGGGTGTTCTGCTTGGACAGCAGATCAGCCAGATAATCGTGGGCGGCGTCGGTAATGGTTATGGCGCTCATGGTGGTTCCTCGCAGACGTGGGCGCAGTTTACGCCAATCGACGCCGCTGACAAAGTCCTAGTATTTTTGTCGGGATAGACCTTGGTATAGGTCACCCCCGGGGCCCGCCAGCGGGCGTCCCGAGGGCCGATCACGGCGCTATGTCAGAGGTTTTCGTAACGGTTCATGTCCATGACCCCGGCTTCCAGCGGATCGACTTCCTGCAGGTAGCGGGTCTGATCGTGAAAGTACTGCCAGAACTGCGGGTGACTGCGCCGGATACCCCAGCGCTCGACCACCCTGTCGAAACTTGCGCCATCCCGGACCGCCTGCATCGCCTCGACAAAGGCCGGCACCTGGTCGGCCGGAACGTTGAAGATGAAGTTCGGGTAACTGCTGAGAATGCCCGGGAAAATCGTCAAGGTGTCCAGCCCCGGCTGATAACGCAGGGATTCGCCGAGCATAAAGGCCACGTTACTGTGGGCGCGGTTGCGCAGCATGCTGTAGAACTCGCGCTTGCCACTGGCGGTCTGGACACGCAGCAACGTCGCCTCGGGCAGTTGCTCGATGACCTTGAGCCCCGCCGCCGGACGCGATGCCAGGCGACTCAGGGCCTGCTCGGCGTCCTGCAGCGCCGGGTCGATGTTCGGGCGCGAACAGTAGGCGCCGTTGCAGCGGTTGATCGGGTCCGGCTTGGCATTGAGCTCGCCATAGCGAGTCAGCAACTGGTTGACGAAGTCCTTTTTCGGGCCTTGGGGGTCGAGCTTCAGCGCGCTGCGCTTGTCGTCGTCGATGGACTCGTAATCCAGCCACATCTTGAACTTGCCGCTGTTCTGGTACCAATCGTCGAGGAAGTCCTCACGGCTGCCGGCCGGCATCAGACGCAGGAAGTTCTGCTCGGCGCCGTTGCGGATCAGGTCGAAATACAGCCGGGTCTGGGCCTGGTGGGAGACGTTGCCGAACACGTCGAAGTTCACTGCCAACTGATAGTAGGTGCGCTCCAGCAACGGGTAGTCGAACAGCCACATCGTCTGCGGCACTTCGCCGATCAGGCCCTTGGTCACCGAGGCGCTGTCGAAGTGGCGGAAGATGCTCAGCAGCGCGTTGTCGTTGCCGGCCCACAGGCTGGACCAGCTGGGCGCCGGGGCATGGGCATAGAAGTCGCGGCGCAAGGCTTCGTATTCGTTGCGCTTGTCGCGGTAGGCCAGCCACAGGCTGAGCACGCTGCCGACGTCGTCGTTCTGCCCGGGCATGGCCAGCAGCGGCGTGGCCTGGCCGCGATAGACCGGGTCGGTGACGTACAGGTCGTGTTCCGGAGCCTGGAACAGCGCCCAGAAGTTGTCGCGAATCACATCCGTAGCAATCTGCCCGCGGCACACCGGACCGCGAATGAAGGTCCGCACGAAGTATTCGGCGTTATCCAGCATGAACTGGTAGCGGGCCTTGGCCGGAATCGCCTCGAAGGTCTCGAACGGGTTGGCCCGGCGCGCCGGTCCGTAGCCCGGCAAGGCGGTGACCTGCCAGTCGCCGCTGTAGAACAGGGTCTTGACCCGGGCCATCTTCGCCGCGCTCAGCGGGTAGGTGATGTGGGTCTTGTGCACGATCACCCCCTGCACCGGCCACAGGCGGTAATACACCTGGGTGCCCGGATCGTCGTTGGGGCGTCGGGTGTTGATCAGGTCGATCGGCTGGCCGCTGGGGGTACGCGAGCGCACCCACTGGAAAAAGTGCCCCGGCTCGCCGCCTTCGAAATAGATATGGGCCAGGAACCAGTGCTCGTAGAGCCAGCGCGCCACCAGGCTTTCCCGCGCGCCGGGGGCGTTGAGCAGGTTCTCCCACTGGGCCACTTGCAGGCTTTCCCGGGCACTGGGGGCCAGGCCCTGTTCGTCGATCGGCGCGCCGGAGGCCAGCCAGCGTTGCAGGGTCTGGTACTGCTGGTCGGTGAGGCCGGTGACGGCCAGGGGCATGCCTTCCTTGGGATGAGCACCGGCATAGGCGTCGAACTCCGCCGGCTGCGGGCACATGTTCTCGCGGCTCAAGCCCAGCACGATCTCGCTGGGCAGCTTGGCATTGGGTTGCAAGGGGGTGCGGTGGCCGAGTTCGAGCATGCGCGCCATCAGCGCTGCCTGGCTGCCCTGGGCGTCGAGCACCGAATAGAAGCCCTGGCGCTGCCAGGCCGCCTTGCCGCTGGCGTCATAGAACAGCCGCGTGGGCGCCTGGGCCTTGCTGCGCTCACCGTCGTACACCGGAATCTTCGACGCGCCACGACCGGCCCCTTCGCCGCTGCCCAGGTTGAGCTGACAGGCGGAGTCGTAGCAGGCATGACAGGCCACGCACTTCTCGGTAAAGATCGGCTGGATGTCGCGGGTGTAGGAAATGGCCGGTGCGGGACCTTGGGCCATGCACAATGAACTGAGCAGCAGCAAAGTGCTGGCAACGACAAAACGGTACGGCATGTCCCTGGTCCCGAAAGTAAAAAAAACGCCGCGATTCTACCGATGTCGCTCGGCCACCAACATGAGCGATATTCATGCAAAACCCGCACATGCCGCAAAACCATGCAGGTTTGTTATGATCCACGCCCTTCGTAATGGCCCTACCAGGTAGTTCTCATGTCTGATCGCAGTGCTCGCCTCCACGCTCTCCAGCAAGCCCTCAAAGAGCGCATTCTGATTCTCGATGGCGGCATGGGCACCATGATCCAGAGCTACAAGCTCGAGGAGCAGGACTACCGTGGCAAGCGCTTCGCCGACTGGCCCAGCGACGTCAAGGGCAACAACGACTTGCTGGTGCTGACCCGTCCCGACGTGATCGGCGCCATCGAAAAAGCCTACCTGGATGCCGGTGCCGACATCCTCGAAACCAACACCTTCAACGCCACCCAGGTGTCCCAGGCCGACTACGGCATGGAAGAACTGGTCTACGAATTGAACGTAGAAGGCGCCCGTCTGGCACGCAAGGTGGCGGATGCGAAAACCCTCGAGACCCCGGACAAGCCGCGCTTCGTCGCCGGTGTCCTGGGCCCGACCAGCCGCACCTGCTCGCTGTCGCCGGACGTCAACAACCCCGGTTACCGCAACGTCACCTTCGATGAACTGGTGGAGAACTACACCGAGGCCACCAAAGGCCTGATCGAAGGCGGCGCCGACCTGATCCTGATCGAAACCATCTTCGACACCCTCAACGCCAAGGCGGCGATCTTCGCCGTGCAGGGCGTGTTCGAGGAGTTGGGTTTCGAACTGCCGATCATGATTTCCGGGACCATCACCGATGCCTCCGGCCGTACCCTGTCGGGCCAGACCACCGAAGCCTTCTGGAACTCCGTGGCCCACGCCAAGCCGATCTCGGTGGGCCTGAACTGCGCCCTGGGCGCCAGCGAGCTGCGCCCATACCTGGAAGAGCTGTCGAACAAGGCCAGCACCCACGTTTCGGCACACCCCAACGCCGGCCTGCCCAACGAATTCGGCGAATACGACGAACTGCCGGAACAAACCGCCAAGGTCATCGAGGAGTTCGCCCAGAGCGGTTTCCTCAATATCGTCGGTGGTTGCTGCGGCACCACCCCGGGGCACATCGGCGCCATCGCCAAGGCCGTCGCCGGCTACGCCCCGCGGCAGATCCCGGACATTCCCAAGGCCTGCCGCCTGTCGGGCCTGGAGCCCTTCACCATCGATCGCAACTCGCTGTTCGTAAACGTCGGTGAACGCACCAACATCACCGGCTCGGCGAAGTTCGCTCGACTGATCCGCGAGGACAACTACACCGAAGCCCTGGAAGTCGCCCTGCAGCAGGTGGAAGCCGGCGCCCAGGTGATCGATATCAACATGGACGAGGGGATGCTGGATTCGAAGAAGGCCATGGTCACCTTCCTCAATCTGATCGCCGGCGAACCGGACATCTCCCGCGTGCCGATCATGATCGACTCCTCGAAGTGGGAAGTGATCGAAGCCGGCCTCAAGTGCATCCAGGGCAAGGGCATCGTCAACTCCATCAGCATGAAGGAAGGCGTGGAGCAGTTCATTCACCACGCCAAACTGTGCAAGCGCTACGGCGCCGCCGTGGTAGTGATGGCCTTCGACGAGGTCGGCCAGGCCGACACCGAGGCGCGCAAGAAGGAAATCTGCAAGCGCTCCTACGACATCCTGGTCAACGAAGTGGGCTTCCCGCCGGAAGACATCATCTTCGACCCGAACATCTTCGCCGTGGCCACCGGCATCGAGGAACACAACAACTACGCGGTGGACTTCATCAACGCCTGCGCCTACATCCGCGATGAGCTGCCCTACGCCCTGAGCTCCGGCGGCGTGTCCAACGTGTCGTTCTCGTTCCGCGGCAACAACCCGGTGCGCGAGGCGATCCACTCGGTGTTCCTGCTGTATGCGATCCGCAATGGCCTGACCATGGGCATCGTCAACGCCGGCCAGCTGGAGATCTACGACCAGATCCCGCAGCAGCTGCGTGACGCCGTGGAAGACGTGGTGCTCAATCGCACCGCCAATGGCACCGATGCGCTGCTGGCCATCGCCGACCAGTTCAAGGGCGACGGCAGCGTCAAGGAAGCGGAAACCGAGGAATGGCGCAGCTGGGACGTCAACAAGCGCCTGGAACACGCCCTGGTCAAGGGCATCACCACCCACATCGTCGAAGACACCGAGGAGTCGCGCCTGAGCTTCAGCCGCCCGATCGAGGTCATCGAAGGCCCGCTGATGTCCGGCATGAACGTGGTCGGCGACCTGTTCGGCGCCGGCAAGATGTTCCTGCCCCAGGTGGTGAAATCCGCTCGGGTGATGAAACAGGCGGTGGCCCACCTGATTCCGTTCATCGAGCTGGAAAAGGGCGACAAGCCGGAAGCCAAGGGCAAGATCCTCATGGCCACGGTCAAGGGCGACGTGCACGACATCGGCAAGAACATCGTCGGCGTGGTCCTGGGCTGCAACGGCTACGACATCGTCGACCTCGGGGTGATGGTGCCGGCGGAGAAGATCCTCCAGGTGGCCAAGGAACAGAAGTGCGACATCATCGGCCTGTCCGGGCTGATCACCCCGTCCCTGGACGAGATGGTCCATGTCGCCCGCGAGATGCAGCGCCAGGATTTCCACCTGCCGCTGATGATCGGTGGCGCCACCACCTCCAAGGCCCACACCGCGGTGAAGATCGAGCCCAAATACAGCAACGACGCGGTGGTCTACGTCACCGACGCCTCCCGCGCCGTGGGCGTGGCCACGCAGTTGCTGTCCAAGGAGCTCAAGGCCGGCTTCGTCGAGAAGACCCGGGAGGAGTACGTGGAAGTGCGCGAGCGCACCGCCAACCGCAGCGCCCGTACCGAACGCCTGAGCTACGCCGCGGCCATCGCCAAGAAGCCGCAGTTCGACTGGGCCGGCTACCAGCCGGTCAAGCCGACCTTCACCGGCGCCCGGGTGCTGGACAACATCGACCTCAAGGTACTGGCCGAATACATCGACTGGACGCCGTTCTTCATCTCCTGGGACCTGGCCGGCAAGTTCCCGCGCATCCTCGAGGACGAAGTGGTGGGTGAAGCCGCCACCGCGCTGTACAAGGACGCCCGAGAGATGCTCGACAAGCTGATCAACGAGAAGCTGATCAGCGCCCGCGCGGTGTTCGGCTTCTGGCCGGCCAACCAGGTGCAGGACGACGACCTGGAAGTCTACGGCGACGACGGCCAGCCACTGGCCCGCCTGCACCACCTGCGCCAGCAGATCATCAAGACCGACGGCAAGCCGAACTTCTCCCTGGCGGACTTCGTCGCGCCCAAGGACAGCGGCATCACCGACTATGTGGGCGGTTTCATCACCACCGCAGGCATCGGCGCCGAGGAAGTGGCCAAGGCCTATCAGGACGCCGGCGACGACTACAACTCGATCATGGTCAAGGCCCTGGCCGACCGCCTGGCCGAAGCCTGCGCCGAGTGGCTGCACCAGCAGGTGCGCAAGGACTACTGGGGCTATGCCCAGGACGAGCAGCTGGACAACGATGCGCTGATCAAGGAGCAGTACAGCGGCATCCGCCCTGCCCCGGGCTACCCGGCCTGCCCGGACCACACCGAGAAGAGCACCCTGTTCGCCCTGCTCGACCCCGAGGCCAGCGAAGGCCGCGCCGGGCGCAGTGGCGTGTTCCTCACCGAGCACTTCGCCATGTTCCCGGCGGCGGCGGTCAGCGGCTGGTACTTCGCCCACCCGCAGGCGCAGTACTTCGCCGTGGGCAAGGTCGACAAGGACCAGGTGCAGAGCTACACCGAGCGCAAGGGCCAGGACCTGGCCGTGAGCGAACGTTGGCTGGCGCCGAACCTGGGCTACGACAACTGATCAGGCGCGGCAGGAGCCGGCTTGCCGGCTCCTGCACCCGTCCGCCATCACCGGCCGTATTGTCTATGCTCTGTTGACACCCCACCGTGTCGAGGGATTTATGGAAGATCCAAGCAACGACCATCAGCCTCCAACCTTCCTGCAGATGCTGCAAAGCGTGCTGGCTGCGGCCTTTGGCGTGCAAAGCGGGAAAAACCGCGCCCGCGACTTCAGCCACGGCAAGCCCAGTCACTTCATCGTGCTGGGCATTGTCTTCACTGCCCTGTTCGTCCTGGTGCTGTTGGGCATCGCCAACCTGGCAATGCATCTGGCGGGGGTCTGAAAGCGGGTCAGTGCAGCAACAGCTGCAAACCGAAGGGATAGCGATAGCTGTCCGGCTTGCCCTGGGCGGACAGCCCGTGAAAGTCGACGCGGGCCCCGACCTGATCGCCAAAGCGCAAGAGCTGCTGGGCTTGAGCGCGGGTCAATGACTGGAACAGCGACAATTGCCAGTCGGGCCCTCCCAGGCGCCGGGGATCCAGCCCCAGCGCATCGTCATGCAGGGCCACCAGGGCCCAGCCACCGATCGTGAAATGCCCGGCCATCAGCACCGACAGTTGCCCGTCGATCAATGCCCGCAAGGCTTCGGGCGAACTGTTGAGCCCGCTGAACAGCAGGTCGATCCCCGGCTTGCGGCCCAATTCCCGGGCAGCCTGCATGGCCCCCAGGGCCATTTCATCGTTGGCCGACCAGACCAGTTGCGTCTGCGGATAACGCTGCAGCAGCTGCCGCGCCTGTTCGTGCGCCCGCTGCCGGTTCCATTCGCCATACACCATTTGCCGCAGACGCACCTGAGGATGCTCCGCCAGGGCCCGACGCAGCCCTTGCTCGCGCAACTGCGCCGCTGGCGTGACTTTGACCCCGGAGAACGCCAGCAAGTCGATGGTCTGCCCTTCAGGCACAGGGCCGTGCTTGCGCAGCAGCTCGTTGAGCATTCGATAGCCGGCCTCTTCGTCGTTGCCCATCATGCTGCCGATCCAATCGGAGTAGCTGCTGCGACTTTGGCTGATCAAGGCCCGCTGATCTTCGGTCAGCGGGCTGTTGACGATGAACAGCTTGACCCCGGTGCCCTGAGACATGCGCAGGATCTGTGGCGCGACATATTGCTCGTTGACCAACATCAGGTAATCGGGCTTCTGCTCTCGCTGAAACAGCTCCCGGGCCTGATCGAGAGAATTCTGGGGATTGCGTTCGCCATAGAGAATCTGCAGATCCATGCCCAGGTCCCGAGCGGCGGCCTGCATGAATTGCGAATAGCTGACCCAGAAGGTTTCCGTCGAATTGCCGGGATTGAGAAACACCACGGTCGTCGCCTGAGCCACTGCCCAGAACGGCAGACTCAGAAGCAGCAAGCACTTGAACAGAACCTTGAACATTACGAAAGGAGCCCCAGAATTATCCCAGGCAGTATAACTGGCAACGTACTGGCCAACGGCGGCAAATTGTCATGATTGTCCGACAATTCGGGCTCCTGGGTTGGACTCGACTACTGGTGACTGACCCAAAACACGGCCGTACCCACGACCAGTATGATCAGAAAAAGAATGGCCCAAGCATCAACGCTACTGTCACTTTTCCTTGTTTTGGTTGGATGGCTCATAGCATCGCCTCTAGTAGATTTTGTCGGTGACTGCTCAAAGACACGATCACAGTTAAGCTCAGGATTGCCCCTACCACAAATGGGGTTACTGCATCTCCCCTACCGTTAGTCGTTTTGGTTCTTTTCATATACTCAAACATCACTTTTGCGCATAACCACAAACTGGTATCGTTCGCCGGCTCCGAAGGGAGTGCGCGGCCGTGCGCGCAGATTTGCTTACATGGGTGGCGTTGAGCGTGTGCGCTGGTGTGCCACCTGTAGCCTGAGAACTGGACCTATATGTACGTATACGACGAGTACGATCAGCGGATCATCGAGGACCGCGTCAAGCAGTTCCGTGATCAGACCCGACGCTATCTGGCAGGCGAGCTGAGCGAAGAAGAATTCCGCCCCCTGCGTCTGCAGAATGGCCTCTATATCCAACGTTTTGCCCCGATGCTGCGGGTCGCCGTGCCCTACGGCCAACTGACTTCGCGCCAAGCGCGGATGATGGCCAAGATCGCCCGCGACTACGACAAGGGTTATGCGCACATCAGTACCCGGCAGAACGTGCAGTTCAACTGGCCGGCCCTGGAAGACGTGCCGGACATCCTCGCCGAGCTGGCCACCGTGCAGATGCACGCCATCCAGACCAGCGGCAACTGCCTGCGCAACGTCACCACCGACCAGTTCGCCGGTGTCGCCGCCGACGAGTTGATCGACCCGCGCCCCTGGTGCGAGATCGTCCGTCAATGGACCACCTTCCACCCGGAATTCGCCTACCTGCCGCGCAAGTTCAAGATCGCCATCAATGGCTCGACCTCCGACCGCGCGGCCATCGAAGTCCACGACATTGGCCTGGAGCCGGTGTACAACGCCGCCGGCGAGCTGGGTTTTAGGGTCCTGGTGGGTGGTGGCCTGGGCCGCACCCCGGTGGTCGGCGCCTTCATCAACGAGTTCCTGCCGTGGCAGGACCTGCTGAGCTACCTCGACGCCATCCTGCGGGTCTACAACCGCTATGGCCGTCGCGACAACAAGTACAAGGCGCGGATCAAGATCCTGGTCAAGGCCCTGACGCCTGAAGTGTTCGCCGAGAAAGTCGAGGCGGAAATGGTCCACCTGCGCGGCGGCCAGACCACCCTCACCGAAGCCGAAGTGCATCGGGTGGCCAAACACTTCGTCGACCCGGACTACAAGGCCCTGAGCAACCAGGACGCCGAACTGGCGGCCCTGGACAAGGAGCACCCGGGCTTTGCCCGCTGGCGTGCGCGCAACACCCTGGCCCACAAGAAGCCGGGCTACGTTGCCGTGACCCTGTCGCTCAAACCTACCGGCGTAGCGCCGGGGGACGTGACCGACAAGCAGTTCGACGCCATCGCCGATCTGGCCGACCGTTACAGCTTCGGCCAGTTGCGCACCTCCCATGAACAGAACGTGATTCTCGCCGACGTCGAGCAGAGCCAGCTGTTCACCCTGTGGGGCGAGCTGCGCGAAAACGGCTTCGCCACGCCGAACATCGGCCTTTTGACCGACATCATCTGCTGCCCGGGCGGCGACTTCTGCTCCCTGGCCAACGCCAAGTCGATCCCGATTGCCGAATCCATCCAGCGCCGTTTCGACGACCTGGACTACCTGTTCGACATCGGCGAGCTGGACCTGAACATCTCCGGCTGCATGAACGCCTGTGGTCACCACCACGTCGGCCACATCGGCATCCTCGGGGTGGACAAGAAAGGCGAGGAGTTCTACCAGGTGTCCCTGGGTGGCAGCGCCAGCCGCGACGCCAGCCTGGGCAAGATCCTCGGCCCGTCCTTCGCCCAGGACGACATGCCCGACGTGATCTCGAAGCTGATCGACGTGTACGTGGAACAACGCACCGAAGACGAACGCTTCATCGACACCTATCAACGTATTGGCATCGACCTCTTCAAGGAGCGCGTCTATGCAGCGAATCATTAAGAACAACGAGGTCATCGACGAGACCTGGCACCTGCTGCCCAAGGACGCGACCCTCGACGGCATCTCCAACTGCGACGACCTGATCGTGCCGCTGGCCCTGTGGCGCGACCACGCCCACGCCCTCAAGGCCCGCGATGGCGGTCTGGGCGTATGGCTGGATGCGGACGAAGAAGCCGAGGAAATCGGCGACGACGTCGAGCATTTCCAGGTCATTGCCCTGAACTTCCCGGCCTTCACCGATGGCCGCAACTACTCCAACGCCCGCCTGCTGCGTGACCGTTATGGCTACAAAGGCGAACTGCGAGCGATTGGCGACGTATTGCGCGACCAGCTGTTCTACCTGCACCGCTGCGGCTTCGACGCCTATGCCCTGCGGGCCGACAAGGACCCCTACGAAGCCCTGGAAAGCCTCAAGGACTTCTCGGTGACCTACCAGGCCGCCACTGACGAACCGCTGCCGCTGTTCCGTCGCCGCTAAGCCCTGGCGTCAACAAAAAGCCCTGAACCGGGAAACCGGTTCAGGGCTTTTTTGTATCCGCCTCTCCCATCGACCGCTGGAGCCGGCGCCTGGGACACCGGCTCCTGAAGCCGGGGCTTACCAGAACCGCTGCTGGGTCAGGCGACTCCACCAGGTCAGCAGCACGCGGTCGATGGAACCGCTGGCCGCCAGCCCCACACGCTCCTGCAAGCTCTTGCGCTCGGCATAGTGCAGGTGGAACACCTCGGCATTCTTGGCTTTTTCCGCCAGGTACTCATCGCTGGTCTGCAACTCGTCCACCAGCAGTTTTTCCTGCGCGGCCACCCCCAGCCAGACTTCACCGGTGGCCACTTCATCAATGGCCAGTTGCGGGCGATAGCGGGACACGAAGTTCTTGAACAGTTGATGGGTCACGTCCAGGTCTTCCTGGAACTTCTCCCGACCCTTCTCGGTGTTCTCGCCAAACACCGTCAGGGTGCGCTTGTACTCGCCGGCGGTGAGCACTTCAAAATCGATGTCGTGCTTCTTCAGCAGGCGATTGACGTTGGGCAACTGGGCCACCACGCCAATGGAGCCGAGGATGGCGAACGGTGCGCTGATGATCTTCTCGCCGATGCACGCCATCATGTAGCCGCCACTGGCCGCCACCTTGTCGATGCATACGGTCAAAGGCACCCCGGCCTGGCGAATACGCGCCAGTTGAGAGGACGCCAGGCCATAGCTGTGCACCATGCCGCCGCCACTTTCCAGGCGCAGCACCACTTCATCCTTGGGCGTGGCCAGGCTCAGCAAGGCGGTGATCTCGTGGCGCAGGCCTTCAGTGGCGGAGGCCTTGATATCGCCATTGAAGTCCAGCACGAACACCCGGGACTTGGCTTCGGCCGGTTGTTTCTTCTGCTTTTTCTGGCTCTTTTCGGTCTTGCTCTGGGCCTTGCGCAGGGCCTTGAGCTGATCCTTGTCCAGCAGGCTCTGCTCCAGGCGCTCGCGCAGGTCCTTGTAGAAATCATTCAGCTTGCTGACCTGCAACTGCCCGGCGCCCTTGCGGCGCCCCTTGCCGCGCAGGGCAGCGGCAGTGACCAGCACCACCAGAATGGCAACCACCAGGGTCACGGTCTTGGCCAGGAAACTGGCGTATTCGGTGAAAAACTCCACAGGGACTCCTCAAACATGAACCGCTGCCAACCAGCAGCGCAATGGGCTCAAGCATACCGGCGCGACCTGCCGGCCACCAGTCGCGAAACCTCGTGTTACGAGGCTCCAACAAGCATTTCAAACAAGCGTATGTTTTTTCATTGACAGCTCACCGGCATCCTCATAACCTCGCAAAACTTTCAACGTACCGGGACGACACGGACGTGGGCAGCATCTATTTGATTCGACATGGCCAAGCCTCTTTCGGTGCAGACGACTACGACGTGTTGTCCGCCACCGGCGTGCGCCAGGCTGCGGTGCTCGGCGAGCATCTGGCTGCGCTGGGCGTCAGCTTCGATCGCTGCCTGTCCGGCGACCTGCGGCGCCAGCAGCACACCGCACACACCGCCATGGAACAGATGAGCGCCGCCGGTGTTGACCAGCCGCCTCTGGAAATCGATGCCGCCTTCAACGAATTCGACGCCGACGCCATTATCCGCGCGCTGCTGCCCGACCTGCTGCCCCAGGAACCCGAAGCGCTGAACATCCTGCGCAACGCCGCGCAGAACCGCGCCGAGTTCCAACGCATCTTCGCCCTGATCATCCAGCGCTGGCTGGCCGGCACCTACGATCCTCCCGGGCTGGAAAGCTGGCTGGGCTTCGTCGAACGGGTCCAGGGCGGCCTGCAGCGGATTCTCGAAGCCGCGGACAACCAGCACAAGATTGCCGTGTTCACCTCCGGTGGCACCATCACCGCCCTGCTCCACCTGATCACCCGGATACCTGCCCAGCAGGCGTTCGAACTGAATTGGCAAATCGTCAACACCTCGCTCAACCAGCTGAAGTTCCGCGGGCGCGAGGTGTCTTTGGCTTCCTTCAACGGTCATGCCCATCTGCAACTGTTGAAGGCTCCGGAGCTCATCACTTTCCGTTGAGCCCGGCTTACTGTGACCCTTGCTGTAACCACCCATAAAAGGATCGAACCATGACCTCCGTAGCTGACGCCGTACAAGCCATGCAAGCCAAGTTCAACCCAGCTGCCGCTGCCGGCCTGGACCTGGTTTTCGGTTTCCGCATCGATGATTCCAAGCACTTCTCGCTGGTCGTCAAGGACAGCACCTGTGAACTCAAGGAAGGCGAAAACCCGGACGCCCAAGTCACTCTGGTAATGGACGGCGAAACCCTGGACGGCATCGTCAGCGGCGAAACCGACGGCATGCAAGCCTTCATGGGCGGCAAACTGCGCGCCGAAGGCGACATGATGCTGGCCATGAAACTGAGCGAGCTGTTCCCAGCCTAAGACCCTACAAGGTCCGGCTGCATGCAAATCCCGCCCCTGTGGCGGGATTTGTCGTTTCTGCTCCCGGCAAAGGCTCTGGCGCAAGCTTTTGCCCCAGGTCAATACCACTGGGCGGAACGCCATTTCAGGCGGCACGCTTGATTGATCTCGGTCAGTTATCCCAGCGCAGCACCCCTCTACTCTTGCGCCTCCATCGCGGCCAGGGACGGCACAGCCGGAACCCTTTGCCACTGTGCTATCACTCACGGAAGAGTCTGCTTATGCGATCACTGAAGATCATCCTGCTGTCCACCGCCTTCAACGGCCTGACCCAACGCGCCTGGCTCGACCTGCGCCAGGCCGGGCACCGCCCCAGCGTGGTGCTGTTCACCGGAGAAGAAGACGTCTGCCGGCAGATCGAAGAAGCCGAGGCCGACCTGGTGATCTGCCCGTTCCTCAAGGACCGGGTGCCGCAACGGCTGTGGAGCAACACCAAGCGCCCGGTGGTGATCATTCATCCGGGGATTGTCGGCGACCGCGGCGCCAGCGCCCTGGACTGGGCCATCAGCAAGGAACTCAAGCGCTGGGGCGTCACCGCGTTGCAGGCGGTGGAAGAAATGGACGCCGGGCCAATCTGGTCGACCCACGAATTCAACCTGCCCGCCGGCCTGCGCAAGTCCGAGCTGTACAACGGCCTGGTCAGCGACGCCGCCATCCACTGCATCCGTGACGTGGTGGAAAAATTCCGCAACGGCTTTACCCCGGTCCCTCTGGACTACGACAACCCCGCGGTGCTTGGCCGCCTGCAACCGAACATGAAGCAGTGCGACCGCACTTTCAGCTGGCACGACAGCGCGCAATTCATCAAGCGCAGCATCGACGCCGCCGACGGCCAGCCCGGCGTCCTGGCCAGCCTCGCCGGCGGCCAGTACTACGTGTACGACGCCCACCTGGACTCGCGCACCGGCATGCCCGGGCAACTGCTGGCGGTGCATGACGATGCGGTACTGGTGGCCTGCGGCGACCACAGCCTGTGGATCGGCTCTCTGCGCCTCAAGCCCCAGCCCGGCGAGGAAACCTTCAAGCGCCCGGCCCGCCACGTGCTCGGCGAGCGCCTGGCCGAGGTACCGGTGCTGGACTGGTCGGTCTCCAGCAGCCCGTTCAGCACCGAGCCCTACCAGCCGATCCGCTACCGCGAGGCCGGCCGAGTGGGCGAGCTGACCTTCGAGTTCTACAACGGCGCCATGAGCACTGAGCAATGCCAGCGCCTGGTCAGCGCCCTGCGCTGGGCCAAGGCCCGAGACACCCAGGTGCTGCTGGTGCGCGGTGGCCGCGGCGCCTTCAGCAACGGCGTGCACCTGAACGTGATCCAGGCCGCCCCGGAGCCGGGCCTTGAGGCCTGGGCCAACATCCAGGCCATCGACGACGTCTGCCTGGAACTGCTCAGCGCCCGCCAACTGGTGGTCAGCGGCCTGACCGGCAATGCCGGCGCCGGCGGCCTGATGCTGGCCCTGGCCGCGGACGTGGTCCTGGCCCGCGCCGACACCGTGTACAACCCGCACTACAAGAGCATGGGCCTGTACGGCTCCGAGTACTGGACCTACAGCCTGCCCCGCGCCGTCGGCCAGGCCATGGCCAAGCAACTGACCGAAGCCTGCCTGCCCATCAGCGCCCTCCAGGCCCTGCAGATGGGCATGGTGCAGGAGATCGGCCCACGCTGCCCGGACGAGTTCGGCCTGTGGCTGCTGCAACGGGCCAATGGCGTACTCACCGACCCGCGCTACCAGCACCTGCGCCAGCGCAAGCTGGACGCCGACCCGCAACTGATGCAGCACTGCCGCAACGCCGAGCTGGAAGAGATGCACATGGACATGGTGCAAAACCGCAAGGGCTTCGCCGAGAAGTGCAGCAACTTCGTCTACAAGCGCAAGACCTGCTGCACGCCAGAACGGCTGATCGAAGCCTGGGCCAAGCCCCAGGACATCGCCCTGGTGGGTTGATCCAAAGCCTCCCCTTCCGCAACCGTCGCCCGGCTCGCCGGGCGACGCCTTCAGCCTCGTGGCTGCAACAGCAACGCCACCAGTGCCGTCCACCCCGTCTGATGGGACGCCCCCAGCCCACGCCCAGTTTCACCATGAAAATATTCATGGAACAGCACCAGCTCGCGGTCCTCGGCCTCTACCTGCAACTGCGGATAGCCGCTCATGGACGGCCTGCGCCCTTCCTCGTCCAGCAGAAACAATCGCGTCAGGCGCTGGCTCAAGCCGTCGGCCACTTCCTCCAGGGACGCCAGGTACCCCGAACCCCGCGGGTACTCCACCGAAAAGTTGACGTCGTAGTAGCGATGAAACTCGCGCAGGGATTCGATCAGCAAGTAGTTGATCGGCATCCACAGCGGCCCGCGCCAGTTGGAGTTGCCGCCGTACAGCCGTGAATCGGACTCCGCCGGCACATAGCGGGCGCACAGTTGCTTGCCATCCACCTGCATGGCGAACGGCTGCTCGAAGGCCTTGGACAGGGAGCGGATGCCGAAGTCCGAGAGGAACTCGCGTTCATCGAGCATGCGCTTGAGCAGGTCCTTGGTGCGCTCGCCGCGCAACAGCGCCAGGAGCATGCGGTTGCCCTTGCCCGGTTCGTACCAACGCGACACCAGGCTCGCCAGGTCCGGTCGGTGATGCAAGAAGCCCAGCAGACGCTGGGCCAGCCCCGGCAGGTTCTGGTGCTCGTGCTGCTCCAGCACCTGCACCGCGAACAGCGGCATCAAGCCAACGATGGAGCGCAGGCGCAGGGGTTCGTTCTGCCCATCGGGACGGTGCAGCACGTCGTAGAAAAACTGGTCCTGTTCGTCCCACAGCCCCTCGGCGCTTTGATCCACGCGGTTGATGGCCCCGGCGATATAAAGGAAGTGCTCGAAGAACTTCACCGCAATGTCCACGTACACGCCATTGCGCTTGGCCAGCTCCAGGGCGATGCGCATCAGGTCCAGGGCGTAGGCCGCGACCCAGGCCGTACCGTCGGCCTGATCCAGGGTGAAGCCATCAGGCAACGGCGCGGAACGATCGAACAGGGCGATATTGTCCAGGCCGAGAAAGCCGCCCTGGAACAGGTTGCGGCCCTCGGCGTCCTTGCGGTTGACCCACCAGGAGAAATTCAGCAGCAGCTTGTGGAAGATGCGTTCGAGAAAGTCCAGGTCGCCCACGCCGGTCAGGGTCTTTTCCTGCTGATAGACCCGCCAGCAGGCCCAGGCGTGCACCGGCGGGTTGGCATCATCGAAGCGCCACTCGTAGGCCGGCAGCTGGCCGTTGGGGTGCATGAACCTATCCTTGACCAGCAACAGCAGTTGCTGCTTGGCAAAGCCGGGGTCGATCAGGGCGAAGGCCACCGCCTGGAAGCCCAGGTCCCAGGAGGCATACCAGGGGTATTCCCAGGTATCGGGCATGGAAACGATGTCGCAGTTGGACAGATGGCGCCAATGAGTATTGCGCAAGTGCTTGCGCTCGCTGGGGGGCGCCGGCTGCCCGGGATCGCCGTCCAGCCACCGGTTGACGTCGAAGTCATACAGTTGCTTGGACCACAGCAACCCGGCCAGGGCCTGACGCTGCACATTGCGCGCGTCCGCGCTTTCAATGCCCTGCTGCAGCGCCGCGTAGAACTCATCGGCCTCGCGCCGCCGCTGCTCGAACAGGTGGCGGGCGCTGACCGGTTCGCTGCCGGCCGGGGCAAAGCGCAGGAACAGCCGCTTGCTCTCGCCGCCCGCCAGCTCCAGGACGAAATGCGCCGCCGCCCGGGTGCCGCCATCGAAGGCCACCGCGCTGGCTTGCCCGTCCACCAGATAGTCGTTGATGCCGTCCTTGAACGGCCCCGGCGTCGCCAGCCCGTCCAGCTTGGGGAAGTTGCTGTCGTTGTTGCAGAACAGCCACTGGCAAGGCTCGGCGCCCCAGGCGGTGACCTGCCGCTCGGGCAGTTGCCCGTGCCGCGCCAGCACCCTGTCGCCCTCCAGGCGCAGGCTCGGTCGAGGCTCGTCGCCACCCCAACTCCAGGTGTTGCGCGCCCAGACCTGAGGCAGCACCCGCAGCCGCGCCGGCTGGTGGAAACGGTTGTGCACGGTGACGAGCATGAAAATGTCATCGGCCCTGTGCTTGGCGTACTCCACCGTCACATCAAAGTAACGGTTGTCCTCGAACACCCCGGTATCGAGGATCTCGTACTCGGCATCCTTCAGGCCGCGCCGGGCGTTTTCCGCCACCAGGTCGGCATAGGGAAAGGCCGCCTGGGGGTACTTGTAGAGCATGCGCATGTAGGCATGGCTGGGCACGCCGTCGAGGTAGAAGTACAGCTCCTTGACGTCCTCGCCGTGGTTGCCCTCGGCATTGTCCAAGCCGAACAGACGCTCCTTGAGAATGCTGTCGTGCTCGTTCCACAACGCCAGCCCCAGGCACCAGTGCTGGGCCTTGTCGGAAAACCCCGCCAGCCCGTCCTCGCCCCAGCGGTAGGCGCGGCTGCGTGCATGCTCATGGGGGAAGTAGCTCCAGGCATCGCCATCGGCGCTGTAGTCCTCGCGCACCGTGCCCCACTGCCGCTCACTCAGGTACGGGCCCCACTGGCGCCAGTGCTCGGCCTCGCTGCCTTGCAGGCGCTGGCCTTCAAGGGTGTCGAGAAGGCGGGGGGCAGACTTTGCCGGCATGAGAGGTGTCCTTGGCCACGAAGATGAGTTGCAGTGTAGGAGCGAGCGGTCCCTCTGCCCCGTGACAAATGTTTCACGGTGCAAACGTCCACGGCGACGAAACCCCCGCGCAAAGCCCGTTCCAGAGCCTGTGCGGTTAAATTTTCCGCCCCTGGCTCGTTATAATCGGCAACCCTTTTATGGCCATGCGGATTCGATGATGTTCAGTTGCAAAGCGTTTTTCCCCAGCCTGTTACTGATGGCAGCCTGTTCGGCCCAGGCCGCCGGCCTTGACCTGAGCTACCCGCAGCCTCCGTTGCCGGCCACCGCCCAGGCCCCGGCACCAGAGAGCGACACGCCGAAGCTCAAGTTGCAGTTCAAGCCGGCCATCAGCTACGAGCACCACTGCAGCGGCCAGTGCACCTACGAAACCAATATCGACCAGCTGCACGAACGCGAAACCCGCCACAGCGCAAGCGTCGGCTTCGACTGATCCCCGCCATTGAACCTGCGGCACGCTTGATCCACACTCGCGCTCCTGAGTCCTACAGCAAACTGAGAAAGTCCTGTCCTGCCAGTGCCTTGTCCCGTTCTGGAGTGCATGCCTATAGTCCCGGTTCGTCCTGATGACGAACGGGTTTGGCGACCCTGTGAATGGAACGAAGCGAAGCGCTGGCAGATTGGTCAGGGCTTTTGTTATCGCATGACCGCTTGATGGCGGCTGTGCGCGGGAGACCTTCGGGTCTGTCGGTTCTTCCATTCCCGGCTCGCCAACCCGCGTACAGCTGCCACCCTTTTGTTTGGCGACGATTGAGTGACAGCGCTCACCCCTGAATGGAGTTGGACTCATGAATCGCTACATGCCGATCACCGGCCACGACTGCACCATTCCTTCCCTGCTGATCGATACCCAGGCCCCTGCCGATGTGCTGTACGAAGCAGCCGCCTATCGCATCCGCGCCGTCACTCAACTGCTGGAAAACTTCGCCACCCGCCCCGACATCCCCGGCGATGCCGTGGTGCTGCAAGAGCTGGCGCTGATCTGCGCCATTCCGCTGCGCGATGGCTGCGATGTGCTGGATGTGCTGGGCCGTCAGTTGCGCACCCAGGCCATAAGTTGAACCCCGTCAACGGCGAGGGCAATGCCGCCCTCGCCATTGGCAACTGCATGGACGTCATATGCCCAATAGAGGTTTTTACCTGAGCTTTCTCTATCCAGGCATATAGAGAAACTGAAGAGCACCGAACTACCAGATCAATCGCCACATACAATAAGAGAATCCTCACAGACATAACGCTTTTTGAAAGATCTAATCATCCGAGCTTTTTCGATTTTCCTGGAGGACAAACACTGCACCCCGACTTAAAACCTCTCCTGCTAATTTGCCAAGCAGTCTGACCACACAGACAAAAAACCTAATTGCGACGAGCATTGAAGCTCAACACCTCACAATTGATACGAACATTAATAGATCGTTCAATAACAATCAGGAAGATTGTGCAATGGCCAATCCTTTATGGTCTCATACCGCTATAACGACCCCCTCTCGCGGCGCCCCCCAGAGAGTTACCGTTGATATAACTCGGTACGTCAATAAAATTCACAACGAAAGTGGCTGGCTGCTTGTCGGCATGGACAATGTCCCTCGCGAGAATTGGCCACAGCTTTTCAAGTATTGCAAGGTTACATTAATAACCACTAAAGATAATAAGACATATTTCAAAGTCCTTGAAGGAGCTCACAAAGGAAAAGTTGCATTCCTATCAGAAACAAACGCAAAGGAATACCTTGGAAAAATCGCACCAAAACAGAAGCCTATCGAGCTTGTCATGAACTACGAACGCTTAGACCAAAACTGGAAATCAATAACTAGAAACGAACATCTCCCACAACAAATAGCAAATGGAAACATCAACAATCTCAACTTCAAAGCAACGATGAATACAGTATGGAACGGTATATACTTCCCTATTCCACCTGGCACTTACAAGATATTGCTACCTGACTTCCCTCACTCGAAAAACTACACCCAACAATATAAAAAAGAGTTTCCCAACCTGTCTCACCATCAAGTATGGTTCCCCATTGATCATGGTGACAGGAGCAGATACGTTCACGTAGGTAATGTATCGGAAGGGTGCATCACTGTCATAAGCCTGGATAAATGGTCTGAAATTCAAGAAATGCTGATTAGCCATCGCTCCTCCGATGGGAAAAGCGTGGGCAACCTTATTGTAAAAGGCAAGCCAGAGAGAGCAAATTAATGCGCAAAAAAAATTTATACGCATGGTCCATCCTCACTGCATCGCTCACCACCCTACCTCATATAAATGCGTGCGCATCAGATACTGACGAACGCTACATAACCGACTGGGAATTTTTCAACCAGATCATAAAAAGATATAAATCCGGAATAAAAAACAAAAAAGATATTGAAAACTCAAGCAAAGCTGAAGCAAGGGGAAAAGAGGCATTTCTAAACAATGATTATGTAAAAGCTGAATTCCATGGTTATGGCGACGCACTGGCCTGGATTCCCAGGCCAGAGTACTACTTTATAATTGGCGACATACAACTACGCAGCAAGTTGCACCTTCATACTGAATCACCTTATTCCACCCCAGAATACAAAGCCTGCTGGGACAAATACCTGTTCGCCCTGGATGCACGCAGGAGCGTAATAGACCACTTTGAAAGAGGCTTTAGCTTAACTGCAGAGTTGGATTTATCTGCCACTAAAAACTCGAAAATCTACCAACAAGCCCTGACCAATGCAGCCTGCTTTGCCCGACTGACCAGCAAGTACTCCGAAGGCGTCGGCCCTCAGTGCGTGCCGGTCGAAGAAGTCAAAAGCTGCCTCGGTAGCCCCCTGCTGTTCTTGTATCACTAGAAAATCTGAGGCCGGTATCCAACAGTCATCGTGCGCAGGGATCGGCTGGTCATGGGTAATTCTGAGGCCGCCTTCGCGGGCAAGCCAGCGCCCATGAAAGCCTTGCGTGCACTAGAACTGTCGAGGCTCCGTTTGCGGGCGCTGACCTGGGTCGGATGAGAGGTTTGCAAAACACTAGCCGGTATCAGGGCATACCTTATCTGGCCTTACATTTATCCAACTCATCTTGAGTGGTTAACGTTGTCGCCAAACCCAACCGATATTTACAGTAGGCAATAACTTTCCGCCTCTCCAGGTCGCTTAATTCGGAGAGCGACTTATCGTCTGCCTCATAGGCAAAGATATTTTCAAACGCCATTTGAAAAGTTGGATACCTCTTGATGAAAAAAACTTTTTCCGGATAGGCGTCCTCCATCTTTTCGTAGAAACCAATGTATAGATAAGCGACCAGCAGAACAGACAATACAAAAAATAGATTTTTCATTTGGACAGCGGCGGCAATAGTTGGGTTTTGACTCGTAGTTTTCGCACTAACTCAATTCCAATGTTACTAGGGCAAATTTTTCCTTCACTCCAAGCACAGCCCCACTGAACCGGTAGGAGCCGGTTTGCCGGCGAAGAGGCCCGTGAGCCTTGTGCAAACCCTGAGGCCCTCTTCGAGGGCAAGCCCGCTCCTACAGCGATCGGTCGCAGTAGTACCGATACAGGTCTTCGTCCGGCCAAACCTCCTCGTAAACACTGATAAGCCCCGCCAAGGCATGACTGCGAGGATTGATGGACGGCTGGTAAAGCGCCAAGGCGAAGCACTTGACCTCCTCCCATTGCAGCTCCCGCATGCAGAACTCCACAACTTCCAAGGGCGTGACGCGGGAAGAAAGCATGATCTTGAATTTCTCGACAAACAGATCCCGGGCCTGTGGATGAGACTTCACCAGTTTCAGGATATCCAGCAAACGCGACTCGAAGCCCCCGTCACCCGTCTCGTCATAGGACAAAGCGACCAGTACACAGAGCTGGTCGAAGGTATCACTGATGCTAGTCATTGCTGTTCTGCCCCATCCCTGAATCCGCTTGAATATCTGTCACGATGAAGCGCACAACTTGAGATGAACCGCCGCGCCGGCTTGCTGGCGAAAAAGGTCCGCGAACCTTGTACAGAAAAGCCGTCTTCGCTGGCAAGTCAGTACTTACATAAGCAAGCGCTGAGCGAGGAGGTTGATTGCCTCGCCCTTGGCAACAGCACACAGGTTTTGTCTGAAGCCGTTCTTTTCGTTCGGAGCACAAACTACCGGGAGACATGGAGCGGCCGAAAAAATAGCCTTCTAACAGACCAATCACCACTGACAATAAGAAAACTCCCACATACATCCTGCCTTCTGAAAGCTCTACTTGATCGCACGTTCACTGTTCGAGACAAAGCAATTCGATGATTTTTTTGAGCCAATAACAGGTGCCGGCCTGCTATTAACTCAACCCGCGCGCACCATGACTTTCAATTGCCAGCAGCATGGAGCCTCAACAGTTCACGATCAATACAATCACCGACCAGCTCATCAAAAAAACACTCAGGGAGACTGGGCAATGACTAACCCTTTATGGTCAGGCAGCGGCACAACAGCGACTACTCCAGGACATATCCAGCAAGTATTTGCGGATATCACGCGCTACATCAACAAAGTCCCCAACGAAAGTGGCTGGCTGCTTGTTGGCATGGACAACGTCCCTCGCGAGAACTGGCCATTTCTTTTCAAGTATTGCAAGGTCACATTAACGTTCACAAAAAATCAGAAAACATACTTCAGGATTCTGGAGGGCGCGCACAAAGGTAAAACCGCATTTCTATCTGAAGCCAATGCCAAGGAATACCTTGGCAAAATTGCGCCTAAAAAGAAGCCTATCGAACTTGTCATGGTCTACGGGCGCTTCAACGACAAGTGGATGTCAATCACCAGAGATAGAGCATTACCGCAACAGCTGGCCAATGGGACGCTCGATGGCATTCACTTCGAAGCTGCCATGAATACAGTCTGGGACCTTAGATACTCTCCCATACCGCCGGGTACTTACAGCATCCTCTTACCCGATGTACCACACGCAAAAGACTATACCGAGCCATACAAGGCAGAGTACCCCAACCTGTCCCACCACCAAGTGTGGTTTCCAATTGATCATGGAGATAGGAGCCGGTACGTTCACGTCGGCAATGTCTCGGAAGGATGTGTCACCGTTGTCAGTTTGAATCGATGGTCTGCGATTCATGAAGCGCTTGTCAGTCATCGCAGTCCCGATGGCAACAGCGTGGGAACTCTTATTGTCAAAGGCAAACCAGCGAGAACACAATGATGAGAACTCTCACTCTTAACATCCTTTGTTTTTTTAGCATGTCCCTGGTTCCCCTCCACGATGCAACAGCATTCGCAATGGATGCTGACGACAGGTACATAACAAACTGGGAGGCGCTCAAGCGAGTTGTGAAGAATTATAAAAAAGGAATCAACAACCAGAAAAACATCAAATACGCAAAAGAAGCCGAGGCACGGGGCAAAGCCGCCTTTCTCAACGGCGACTATGCAAAAGCAGACTACCGCGGCTACGGAGACGCAATAGCCTGGATTCCTCGGCCAGAGTATTACTTCATCGTGGGCGATCTCAATATGCGCAGCAAGTTATCCCTCCATACCGACTCACCTTATTCCACCCCGCAATACAAGGCCTGTTGGGACAAATACCTGTTCGCGCTGGATGTCGAGAAAAGTGTCGGAAACCTCTTTGAAACAGGCTTTAGTCTGACCGCCGAGTTGGATTTATCTGCCACTAAAAACTCGAAAATCTACCAACAAGCCCTGACCAATGCAGCCTGCTTTGCCCGACTGACCAGCAAGTACTCCGAAGGCGTTGGCCCTCAGTGCGTGCCGGTCGAAGAGGTCAAAAGCTGCCTCGGTAGCCCCCTGCTGTTCTTGTATCACTAGAAGAATCCGAGGCTGCCTTCGCGGGCAAGCCCGCTCCTACACAAGTTTCCGGCATTAGGTGGGATGCGTGGGGGCGCAATGGATGATGCAGGGAGACACCACCGCAGTGCTCACAAAAACGCAACACCACGCTGCGTCCTTTGTGATGGTTGGGCTAAGGTGCAAGCGCTACAGTCGGGTCATCAGCAACCCGACTGACGCCCGACACAAGGATGCGTTCGATGACTGATTTGCACGATCTATCCACCGCCCAGTTGCTGGCGCAGTTCGCCAGCCGCCAGCTCTCGCCCCTGGACTACTACGACCATCTGCTGGCCCACATCGGGCGCTGGGAGCCGCATATCCGTGCGCTCTACGCCTTCGATCCGGAGCAGGTACGCCTGCTGGCCCGGGCCTCCACCGAGCGCTGGAACAAGGGCACCCCCAATGGCCCGCTGGACGGGATTCCGGTGACGATCAAGGAACTGATCGCCACCCAGGGCACGCCGATTCCCCTGGGCAGCGCGGCCACCGCCCTGAAGCCGGCCCTGCAGGATGCGCCACCGGCCGCGCGGATGCGCGAGGCCGGGGCGATCATCCTGGCCAAGACCACGGTGCCGGATTTCGGCATGTTGTCTTCGGGGCTGTCGAGCTTCCACGGCATTACCCGCAATCCCTGGAACACTGCCTGCAATACCGGTGGCTCCAGTTCCGGGGCCGCGGCCGCAGCGGCTGCCGGTTACGGGCCGCTGCACATCGGCACCGACATCGGCGGCTCGGTGCGTCTGCCGGCCGCCTGGTGCGGATTGGTGGGGTTCAAGCCAACCCTGGGGCGGATTCCCATCGATCCGTATTACACCGGGCGTTGCGCCGGGCCCATGACCCGCAGTGTCGAGGATACGGTGCTGCTGATGCGCTACCTGGCCAAGCCCGACGCCCGCGACGCCACCAGCCTGCCGCCCTTGACCGGCGACTGGAGCGATGAACCGGTGTCGGTCAACGGCTTGAAGATCGGCCTGATGCTGGAGCCCGGCGCCGGGCTGCAGCCGGAAGGTTTTGTCTGTGAGGCGGTGGAGCGCGCCGCGAAATGGTTCGAAAGCCACGGCGCCCAGGTCCGCACCCTGGCGCCGATCATGGACCGCACGCAACTGGACGGCCTGGACCGCTTCTGGCGCGCCCGGCAATGGGCGGAACTCTCGGCCCTGGGCGCCGAGCAGTTTGCCAAGGTGCTGCCCTATATCCGCGACTGGGCGGCGCCGGGGGCCGAGCTGTCCGGGGTCGAGGCGGTGCAGGGCTTCAACCAGACCTTCGAGATGCGCCGACGCGCCGCCCAGGTGTTCAGCGAGTTCGACCTGGTGCTGTCGCCGACCAACCAGATCAACAGCTTTCCCGCGCAGTGGCCGTCGCCAAGCAACGACCCGCAACAGCCGTTCGAGCACATCGTCTTCACCCTGCCCTGGAACATGGGCGAACAACCGGCGCTGTCGATCAACTGCGGTTTTGCCGCCGATGGCCTGCCCATCGGCCTGCAGATGATCGCCCCGCGCTTTGCCGATCAATGGCTGCTGCAAGTGGCCAAGACCTATGAGAGCTGGCGCGGAGCAATCCACAGCTGGCCGAATTCGCCGTCTCACTGACACACCGAAACTGCCACCTTCACCCCTGCCCCGGGCCTCGCCGCCCGGGGCCTGGGCAACCTATGAATAAAAATTCGAGGGGCCAGTATGCACAGCCAAGCGTCCAATCCATCCACCACACCCGAGCCCGAAACGCCCACCGCGGCGGGGGGCAAGCGCAGCGTGTTCGCGGTGATCCTCGGCAATGCCGTGGAGTTCTTCGATTTCGGGGTCTACGCCACCTTCGCGGTGATGATCGGCCACACCTTCTTTCCCTCCGACAGTGCCTTCGTCAGCCTGATGCTGTCGGTCACCGCCTTCGGCGTCGGCTTTATCGTGCGGCCCCTGGGGGCGGTGCTGATCGGTGCCTACGCCGACCGGGTCGGACGCAAGCCGGCGATGCTCCTGACCCTGGTGATGATGGCCGTGGGCACCGGCAGCATCGCCATCCTGCCCAGCTACGAGAGCATCGGCATCGCCGCGCCGATCCTGCTGGTGCTCACCCGGCTGATCCAGGGCCTGGCCTGGGGCGGCGAGGCCGGCCCCGCCACCACCTACATCCTCGAAGCCGCGCCAGCGCACAAGCGTGGCACCTACGCCTGCTGGCAGGTGGTGGCCCAGGGCGTGGCCGCCATGGCCGCCGGCACCGTGGGCTACACCCTGACCCAGGTGCTGTCCCCCGAGGACCTCAACACCTGGGGCTGGCGCGTGCCGTTCGTGTTCGGCCTCCTGGTGCTGCCAATCGGCATCTACATCCGCCGCAACCTGGCGGAAACCTTCCACGGCCAGGGTGAGCAGGCCAGCACCGGCAGCCTGGTGCGCCAAGTGTTCGGCGAACATCGCCGGGCCCTGGTGCTGGGGTTGCTGATTCTCTCCGGCAGCACCATCACCCAGTACTTCATCAACTACATGACCACCTTCGCCCTCACCGAGCTCAAGCTGCCCACCAGCATCTCCATGCTCTCGACCCTGGTGGCCGGCGCGGCGATGGCGGTGTGCGCGATTGCCGGCGGCATGCTCTGCGACCGTTTCGGCCGCCGCACCATCCTCATGGCACCAAGAGTGGTGCTGTTGCTGGTGCTGTTCCCGGCATTGCAACTGATGACCGAACACCCCAGCCCGGCCACCTTCCTCTTGACCCTGGCGGTGCTCTCCGGCCTGCACGGCATGAGCGGCGCGGCGCTGATCGTGCTGCTGGTGGAGAGCTTTCCCAAGGCGGTGCGCTCCACCGGTTTCTCCATCGTCTACGCCTTTGGCGTGGCGGCTTTTGGCGGCACCGCGCAGATCATCATCACCTGGCTGATCGGCACCACCGGCAACCCGATGTCGCCGGTGGGCTACCTGTTGGTGGCCAACCTGGTGTGCCTGACCGCGGCCTGGTTCGCCAAGGAAACCCGCCCGCAGACACCCGGGCGCAGCCACCCCGGCCAACGGCTCGCAGAAGCCCGCGCCCGCTGAGCATTCGCCTCACGGCCCGACACCCTTTTACGGCACCGCGTTTTTCTCTACCCTGCCGGCCGCGCATGACCGCGGTTGGGCGGAGGACCGACGCCTTTGATTTGTGGGGAAGCACCATGCAACAGCCTGTACTGTTCACCCTGGCACTGGCGGCCAGTAGCGCCGTCATCGCCCAGGACAACCCGCGCCCGAGCCAGCAGGACCAGGCGCCGGGGTTCATCCAGGGCAGCCACCTGGACCTCAACCTGCGCCACTACTATTCCAACCAGCACACCCAGCGCGACACCTACCTGAGCATCAAGAAGCCCGACGGCATCGAACGCACCCGGGTGCGGGAAACCTGGGTACAGACCGGCATGCTCAAGTACAGCTCGGGCTACACCCAGGGCCTGATCGGCCTGGGCGTGGATGCCGCGCTGTTCAGCGCGGTGAACCTGGAGCGCGGTCATGGCCGGGTGGCCAATGGCGGCGACCGGGTGCTGGTGGACAGCGACGGCGACGCCCTGCCCACCTGGAGCCGCCTGGGCATCGGCGATGTGCGCTTGCGCCTGTCCAACACCGAGCTCAAGGCCGGGCGCCTGATGACCGACAACCCGGTGCTGCGTTTCAAGGACAACCGCGCCCTGCCCTCAAGCTTTCAGGGCGTGGGCCTGTACAGCAACGAAACCGATTGGCTGGCGCTGCAGGCGGGCAGCTTCGACCGGGCCATCCCGCGCACCGGCACCGGCAGCGAGCGCCTGACCACCACCTTCGGCAACCGCGCCTACAGCGGTGAGCGCATCAGCTACCTGGGGGCCACCGTGAAACCCGGCCCGGGCCTGGAAGGCAGCCTCTACGCCTCGCGCTTCGAGAACATGTGGGACCAGTACTACCTGGGCCTGACCCACCGAGCCGGGGACAAAAGCCAGCTGGCGCTGAAGACCGCGTTCAACTACTACCACACCCAAGACCAGGGCCAGCAGCGCCTGGGCTACATCGACAACGACGCCCTGAGCCTGGCCATCACCGGCAGCCATCAGGCCCATAGCCTGACCCTGGCCTGGCAGCAGGTGTTCGGCAACGAGTACTTCGACTATGTCTGGGAGTCCACCGGCAACTACATGGCCAACTCCTTGTACTCGGACTACAACGGCCCCAATGAAAAGTCCTGGCAGCTGCGCTACGACCTGGATTTTACCGCCTACGGCGTGCCCGGGCTGAGCGCCAGCCTGTGGCACGCCAAGGGCTGGGACATCGATGGCACGCACTACGACGGCGATCGCAACGGCCGCAACCGCGGCTACAACGTGCGCGGCCTGGACGGCGCCAAGCACGACGAAAACGGCCTGATGCTGGCGTATGTGGTGCAATCCGGGCGGCTCAAGGATGCAGTGCTGCGCACCATCGTCTACAACCACCGCGCCAGCGGCGGGCAGATCGACGGCAGCTATGACGAGTTCCGCCTGGTGGGCAACTTTCCGTTCAAGTTGTTCTAAGGAATGGGGCGGTGCGATGGCAAGAGATCGCCAGGCAAGGTCCTGCGGACCTTGTCGCAGCCTCGCCACCGGCTCGGCAGCGGCTACAGCCACCCCTGAACGATCGTGTAGCCGCTGCCGCAGGCTGCGTACGGCTGCGCAGCAGACGCAACGATTTCAAATCCACCCGGTGGTGGTCGGCGGGTGATCGCCAGGCAAGGTCCTGCGGACCTTGTCGCAGCCTCGCCACAGGCTCGGCAGCGGCTACAGGGTCATGTATGCAGGGACTCAATCGACCAGGGCGTAGCGCTGCATCGCCCGGGCGAGCATGTCCTGGCATTTCAGGGTGGCCACCGACAAGGGGCGGTTGCGCACCACGCACAGGTCGACGCGGATCCGCTCCAGGGACTCGTCGTCGATCGGCACCGCCACCAGGCCATCCCCCAGGTCCCGGGCCTCGGCATCCACCTGGGGCAGGATCAGCACCGCCGCGCGCTGGCGGGCCAGGCTTTTCTGCACCTCCAGGGAACTGGTGGTGAACACCGGCAGAATGCTCACCCCGCGCTTCTTCGCCGCCCCTTCCAGGGCCTGGCGCACGCCGTAGGCGGAATCGGGAATCGCCAGGGGCTGGCCCTGCAGGTCCGCCAGGCGAATGCTCGGGCACTGGGCAAACGGGTGCTCGGCGCTGACCAGCACCCGGTGCCACAACTGGCAATGGGCGGTCACGTCCACCTCGGCCCGCTCCGGCAGGTAGAAGGCCAGCCCCAGGTCGGCCTCGCCACTGCACAGGGCATCCAGGGTGGCGCCGGCACTGGCGATGACGATATTGAAGGTGACTTTCGGATGGGCCCGGTTGAACGCCGCAAGCACCGGCGCCAGCACGCTGGAAACGATACTTTCCGACACATGGATGCTGACGTTACCCGCCACCTGGCTCTGGCGACTGGCGATCACGTCGCGCACCTGATCGAAGCCGCGCAAGGTCGAGCTGACCTGCTCGGCCAGGCACTCGCCTTCCACCGTCAGGCGGATGCCCCGCGGGCCGCGCTCGATCAGCGCAGTGCCGAAGAAGTGCTCCAGCTGCTCGATCTGCCGGCTCACGGCGGTAGGCGTCACGTACAGACGCTCGGCCGCCTGACGCAGGGAGGCACACCGGGCCACCTCGTGGAAGTAACGC
This sequence comes from Pseudomonas sp. Os17, assembly GCF_001547895.1. Lineage (NCBI taxonomy): Bacteria > Pseudomonadati > Pseudomonadota > Gammaproteobacteria > Pseudomonadales > Pseudomonadaceae > Pseudomonas > Pseudomonas sp. Os17. The sequence goes on from NZ_AP014627.1 coordinate 4,305,381, forward strand.
AACGCTCGTAACTGCATGGCCACAGGCCCCCTCGCTGAACGGATCCAGCAGGCACGCAATTACTGCGCCAGCCCTTGGCCAATCGCTCCTGACTCCGCGGATGTCACACAAAAGATTGATCTGCACGGTGCCCCTGCCTAACCTGCTAGAGCGCCGACGCCTCCTTCGGCAAGCACCATTCCCCGCGCCCTGGCCGGCCCGTTTGCAAGGAATTTCCATGAACACTCTGCCCCGCACCGCATCCCTAGCCTCACTTCTCGCCGCTCTGGCGCTGCTCGGCGCCTGCTCCAGCGTGACCCGGGAAATCAGGCAGGAACCCACCATCACCTCCGCCGGGATCCTGGCCTTTCGCGATATCTGCCTGAAATCCGCGCCGTCCTTCGCCGGTGCCGAAACCGCCGCCCGGGCCCATGGCATTCTTGAACTCACCGATGCCGGCTTCGCCAAGATGGGCATGAACGAGGACCAGACCCTGGGGGTCCAGGTCCAGGCCGGCAAGGAATGCGCTATCACCACCCCGAGCCAGAACGACAGCTCGCTGACCCAGCAGTTTCTGAGCATGGCCGGCAAGTTTTCCAGCACCCCGCTGGCCCAGAGCGTGCCGACCAAGATCACCCTCGACGGGCAGACCTTCATCCTCATGCACGATCGCCGTGGCGGTGAGGCCTATGTGCTGCTGAAGGCGCCGTAACCCGTTGCCAGCCCTCGCAGACAGACCTCCGATCTGACGCCGGCCACCTGCCCTCGGTCCTTGAGCGGCAGGTGCAACAGCGCAAACTTCCCACTTGAGAACGACCCTCAAGGACAGCGCGAAGGCCCCGGCAAGAAGCTTCTTGGAAAGCGACAAGGCGTTTCTTGCACGAATCCATTGCCCGTTTTTCTGAACTAACATGCTGGCGCCGCTGGCAACGCCTTCGCGCCCCCGGGCCCATGCCGGCGCTCCTCGGCCAGGCAAACAATCCTTGATCCCCTGCAACGGGTCATCAGGCCCAGGCCCCCCACAACAAAGACAGTGACCGTCGAGTGACCCATTTTTCGCCAAGAAAACCACCTGCTCTCCCTTGCGTGTCTTCCGAGGGCCTCATGAAGAACAAACGTGTACTGATCGTCGACGACCACCCGATCATCTGCGCCGCCGTCACCGAGCTGCTTGAAGAACATGGCTACAAGCCGATCGGCGAATCCTCCGACGGCTTCGACGCGCTGGAGAAGATTCACCAGCTGCGCCCGGACTACATGCTGCTGGACATCAGCCTGGACAACCTGGACGGGCTCTCGGTGCTGCAACGCATTGCCATGGATCACCTGGAGGTCAAGACCCTGGTGTTCACCGCCAATCGCGCCAGCACCTACGGCGTGCGCTGCATGCAGGCCGGGGCCATGGGGTTCATCAGCAAGAGCGCCGGCCTGCAGGAACTGGTCAAGGGCCTGAATGCCCTGGCCGACGGCTATCTGTATTTCCCCAAGGAAGTCCTGGAGATGTACCGGGGAATCGGCCACGCCGCCAATGACGCACTGAACAACCTGACCAACAAGGAACTGGTGATCCTGCAATTGCTGGCCAGCGGCTACAGCAACCTGGAAATCGCCAGCAAGCTCAACCTGAGCAACAAGACCATCAGCGGGCACAAGATCAATGTGCTGAAGAAACTCGGGGTGCGCACCACCATCGAACTGGCCACCATCGCCAAGGAGATGGACCTGCTGTGAGCGGTGCCGGCCCGCAGTGGCACTAGCCCTGACGGATCAGCCGCAGCGGCGGGCTGTCCATGGCCAGCAGCCGGGCCAGCGCCGCCCCCTTCATCGGCCTGTGGAACAGATAACCCTGAGCCGCATCGATTCCCAGGCGCTGCAGATGCCGGCGCTGCTTCTCGGTTTCGATGCCCTCGGCCACCAACTCCAGGTCGAGCGAACGGGCCAGCCCCACCAGGGCCTCAATGATCCGGGTTTCCTTGTGCCCCAGGGCACTGGCGACAAAGCCCGAGTCGAGCTTGATCTGGCCGAAGGGAATGTCCGCCAGACGCATGATCGACGAATGCCCGGTGCCAAAGTCGTCGAGGGACAGGCGTACCCCGCTGTTGAGCAGAACGCTGATGTTCTCAATGCTCTGCATGTCCAGGATCAGGGCCTGGCGCTCGGTGATCTCCAGGGTGACCTGAGTCTTGGGCACCCCGGCGGCGTCGATCTGCTGCAACACCCGGGCGGCAAACTCGGGGTCGGTCAATTGACTGGCCTCGATGTTGTAGGAAAACACCAGCGCCTCGCCGCCTGGCGTGCCTTGCAATTGCCGTTGCACCTGCAGCCCCTGGTGCACCAGGCACTCGAACAACTGGCGATGCCGCGACGGACTGTCGAACAGGTCGAGGAAGAATTGCGGCCCCAGCACGCCCTTGTCGGGATGCTGCCAGCGGGCCAGGACCTCGACACCGGTGATGCGTCGGGTGCGCAGGCACACCTGAGGCTGGAAGTAGGGAATGAACTGCTGCGCGGCCAGGGCTTGAAACACATCCCGTTGCGCCACCCAGTCGTTGCTGGCGGGGGGGCGTTTCGGCGCGGCCAGGGTGCTGCTGCGGGTGTGCTTATGCACCGCGCGCTTCACGGTCAAGGCCTTGAGCAGCAAGCCGCTGATCTGCGTGGTGTCCAGGTCGCTGTAGCTGCCGGCGCAGTACTTGCCCGAATGTGCGCGGAAATTCGCCAGCCCCCAGCGGATGGGCGCATCCAGGGCCTCGCATTCGATCATCGAGAAAAAGCCATAGTGCTCGCAGAGCCGGCGCAGGTAGTAGATGGCCGTCAGCGACTGCAGGGAATCGCAGATCACCAGGTCCAGTTCATCCAACTCGGGCGGGAACTGCGCCCATTGGCTTTCCTGACCGATCACCTGAACCCGGGCAACCCCGGAGGCTGTGAGTATTCTTGAAAGGCGTCGAACCCGAAAAGCGTTCGAACACAACAGCAGTACGCTCAACGTCGACATCAAGACAGCTCCGGAAAAAAATCATCCTATCCAAAACAGCTTCGCTTGAACTCAGGACGCTTCCTGAATCGGAGCAAGAGCTTTCCGAGTTCATGCCCTTGCCGGCCCCACCGCCCCCAGGGGCGGGTGTGACCAGTCGCTGCGGTTACTTGTAGGTCAGGGTAAAGGCCGCCCGGGCATTGGCCTTACCCGGCTCGGGGCCTGCCGCCGAATCGGAGGTCTGGATGTAGCGGGCCTTGAGTTCGATGTTCATTTGGCTGCCGCTGAGACGGGCCATCGATACCTCCTGCCCCAGGGGCAAGGGGGTGACGCCATCCTTGCGCAGGACCTGCACCGCCACGCCCTTGGCGGTGGAGTCCGACGTCAGGCCGAGAATGCCCCGATGGGCGTCGAGGATCGCCGAGCCCTGGACGCCCTCCAGGCGCAGGTGGGCGTTGGCGTTCTGATAGTAGTTCCAGCCCTGATCCGTCGGGTAGGTGCCCGCCGTACAGTTGGTCAGGGGAATGACCACATCCTTGCTGTCCATGTGGCTGTCCTTGCCGTTGAACTGGCGACGCATGACCTCGCCCATGGGCACTTCGATGACGGTGTTGGCCGATTCCAGAGAACACTCGGAACGCACCACGGTCCCCATCAGAAACACGCTGTGAAAACGTCGTTTGCCAGACCAGAAACCCAGTGCCGAGCTACTGCTTTTGATGGCCGAAGTGCCCATGGGAATCTCGTTGCTGATCTTGACCAGCGTAAACGTGGTAATCACCGGATCGACAATAGTCAACGGCTGGGTGTTGCTCAGCTTGAAGGGCACATAAGGACTCACTCCGCTGACGGCACTCCACTTGCTCATTGAACGTCCCGGCGCCGTCATCACCAAGCCCACGCCAGGCACATTAGTCTTGGAGATCATTGCATTGCTCATCTCCAGCCCAGTAATCGGCGGCAGAGTGATGCCCTTCACCTTTGGCCATCCATTGATCCTGACTTCCCACAAATCGCCGACATTGCAGACGATATCGCTGGAGTGCTGATAGGAATAACGGACATTGGCCGTGCCGATCACCGAACCGATGGGCGCATCACGGGGCACATACTGAGTGCCCATGTCGAAGTCCAGATAACTTTCAGTATCACCACCGGTGCAATCGGCCCAGGCGCCGCCACTTATGCAACAAAGCAAAAACAATAATCGACCGTGCATTAACTGCCTCTGATGCTCTTTTCCAGCACAACTAAAAGAGTCAACAGGCTAACAAAAGCACCCGCCAAAAAACCCAAGAAGCTTCTTGTAGAAAACCAAGAACATCCTTAAAAGTCCGTCAGCGCACTGCTCTTTAGAACCGTCCAAGAGGGTGCGCAGGTATAATTCGGATGTTAAACCGGAGCTTTATCGTATACCGCTATAAACACTCTCCAAGTAAGAATCAGAATGAGGAAACCATGACGAGAACCGTACTGATCGTGGATGATCACCCGATTATCTGCGGGGCGATCAGAGTCACGCTGGAGCAACATGGCTATCAGGTCGTTGCCGAATCCACCGATGGCCTGGACGCCCTCGCCAAGATCCGCAGCCTGGCCCCGGAGTACCTGCTGCTGGATATCGGTCTCGATAGCCTGGACGGGCTGTCGGTGCTGCAACGCATCCACTCGGAAAACCTCAAGATCAAGACCCTGGTCTTCACCTCGCAATTGGCCAGCACTTATGCGGCCCGCTGCATGCAAGCCGGAGCCCTGGGCTTCATCAACAAGAGCGCCAACATGGATGAACTGGTGAAGGGGCTCAACACCATCAATGACGGTTATCTTTACTTCCCCAAGGAAGTACTGGCCCATTACATGGAACACGGGCAGAACAACGAGTCGGCTTCGCAGAGACTCACCAATAAGGAAATCATCGTTTTGCAACTACTGGTCCAGGGACTGAGTAATGTGGCCATCGGTGAACGCCTGCACTTGAGCAACAAGACGGTCAGCGGACACAAGATCAACATTCTTCGCAAGTTGGGGGTACGCACTACCATAGAGCTGGCCAGCATAGCCAAAGAAATGAATCTGCTTTGACCTGCGCCCTATGAATCCCATCTACCTGACGCTACTCCTGACTCTGTTCACGGCCCTGCTGCCCGCCGTTGTCCAAGGTGCCGATCCCTTCCAGTTATCGTCACGGGGACAAGCCCTGCAGTTCTCCGCCCAGGTCACCGAGCAAGACCGGGCCTGGCTCAGCCAGCGCAAGCCGGTCAGAATCGGCGTGACCTACCCCGACTACCCGCCGCTGACCATCTTCACCGAGAAAAAACAGCTGGAAGGCATCCTTGCGGAAAACCTGCTGGCGCTGCAGAAAGTCCTCAACATCCGCTTCGAGATCAGCAGCTATCCGGACCGCATGAGCGCCTTCAAGGCACTGCAAGCGGGAGAAATCGATCTGGTGGATGCCGCCACCCAACCGGAGGCGGAAAAGTACGGCGTACAAATCTCCTCGCCCTACGCCTATACCCAGATCGCCCTGTATTCCACCACCGGCAGCCTGCTTGACGTGGACCTGCGCGACCCTGCGGCACAGATTTCCTCCACCCCCGACGGCTTCATCGACGAGAACACCTTCAAGATCTTCCGCAGCGCCACCATCAAGAACTACCAGTCGCCCTATGAAGCCATCGCCGCCGTGCTCAAGGGGCAGGCCCAGGCCTACCTGGGCGACACCGTCAGCACCAACTACCTGCTGAACCAGAGCTTCAACAATCAGCTGGTGACCAACATCAGCGTCAACGGCCTGGAGGCCTACATCGGCTTTGCCTACACCGGGCAAAACCGGCGCCTGGTCTCGATCCTCAACCAGCAGCTGCAGTCGCGCAGCCGCTGCCAGATCATCCGGATGGTCAACTGGTGGGTGGTGACCCTCAAGTGCAGCGATGACGAATTCGTCAGCGTGCTCAACAACGAGGAAAAGCAGCTGCTGCAGAGCAAGAGGCCCTTCCGGATCGCCGTCAGCGAAGACCTCGCGCCCTACGCGCTGTTCGACAACAGCGGCCAGTTCGGCGGCACCATGTCCGACATTCTGGAACTGGTGCGCCTGAACTCCGGACTGCGCTTCGAGATCGTCCGCACCCGCTCGGTGCACAAGGCCATGGAACTGCTCGACAAGGGCGAAGTGGACCTGGGAATCATGTCGGAAACCGACTCGCGGGATCGCAAGTACCTGTTTACCCGCCCGGTCATCACCACGCCCTATACCCTGATCACCCGAAACAACGGCCCCGAGGAATTCAACCTCAAGGACAGTCCCGAGCAGAGCATCGCCCTGCCCACCTCCGACGCCCTGCTGGAACACATCCGCCAGAACTACCCGCACCTGAAGATCCACACCACCGACAACGTCGCCGACTCCCTGAACCGGGTACGCGACGGCGGCAGCGACTTCACCCTGACCTCCACCAACCAGGCCCGCTACTACCTGTCCTACAAATACGAGGACGCGCTGAAAGTCTCGGGCCTGCTCAAGGGCGTCAACGCACGGATCGGCCTCGCCAGCCAGCCGCAGAACAAGGTGCTGATCTCCATCATCGAAAAGGCCCTGCTGCGCATTTCCCCGAGCGAGACCGCGGCCATTTCCGGACGCTGGCGGGCCAACGCCGCCACCGACAACAAGTACTGGGAACAGGTGACCCTGCGGGTCTATCAGGTGCTCAGCGTCTCCTTCGTCCTGCTTCTGGCCACCTGCATCTGGATCCTTTACCTGCGCAAGCTGATCTTCAAGAAATCCATCGTGCGCAAGCAATTGCAGGAGCGCCTGAGCCTGATCCAGAACATCGTCGACAGCATTCCCCACCCGATCTACGTGCGTGACCGTGACGGCGAGCTGTTGCTGTTCAACACCCCCTACGCCCAGACCTTCGCCCCTGGCGCCACCTCCAGCACCAACAGCAAGGTCCTCGACGCGCTGCTCAGCCGCACCGTGGTCAATCAATGGCAGCACGACTATGAGCAGGTGGTGCGATCGGGCAGCGCGATTGCCCGGGACCAGACCCTGCACCTGGGCGGCCAGAGCCTGGATATCTACCACTGGATCCAGCCGCTGCGCGACGATCAGCAGCAGGTGTTCGGCGTGGTCTGCGGCTGGCTGGATATCGGCGATCGCCTGCGCATCCTCGAAGAACTGCGCCAGGCCAAGGAGGCCGCCGACCGGGCCAACAGCGCCAAGTCGACCTTCCTGGCCACCATGAGCCACGAAATCAGGACCCCGATGAATGCCATCATCGGCATGCTGGAGCTGGTACTGACCCGCAAGGCGCCCCAGGGCAAGAACCTCGAATCGCTGCAATTGGCCCACGAGGCGGCCGTCAGCCTGCTGGAGCTGCTGGGGGGCATCCTGGATATCTCCAGCATCGAATCCGGGCAGACCCGCCTGCACCTGGAAACCTGCACCCTGCGGCAGATAGTGACCTCGATCCGCGGGATCTTCGACAGCCTGGCGACCCGCAAGGGCTTGTCGATCATCACCCACTTCGATGCCTGCGCCGACCTGCCATTGCGCCTGGACCGGCTGAAGATCAAGCAGATCCTCTCCAACCTGATGAGCAACGCGATCAAGTTCACCGACAGTGGCGACATCACCCTGCGGGTCCAGGGCGTGGCGCTGGGCGAACAGCGCTTCGCCTTCTCCATCAGCGTGCAGGACACCGGCCCGGGCATCGATCCGGCCGACATGGCCAGCCTGTTCACGCCCTTCTCCCGGGTCACCGTCAACCGCAACAGTGGCGCCGGCATCGGCCTGTGTATCTGCCAGTCGCTGAGCCGGATCATCGATGGCGACCTGCTGGTGGACAGCACCCCGGGCAAGGGCACCACCATGACCCTGACCGCCTGCGCCGAAGAAGCCCCCCCCAGCGACACCCCACTGGCGCTGCCCAAGAGCGAACCGGCGGCGCCCATCCAGCGGCGCCTGAAGATCCTCATCGTCGAGGACCACCTGCCGAGCCTGACCCTGCTCAAGGAGCAGATCGAACTGCTCGGCCACCTGCCAATCCTGGCCCACGATGGGCTTGAGGCGCTGTTCATCTGGGAGGACAACGAGGTCGACCTGATCATCACCGACTGCAACATGCCGGAGCTGGACGGCATCGGCCTGACCGAAGAGATCCGCCGCCTGGAACAGCAGATGCGCATGCCCCCCTGCACCATCATCGGCACCACCGCCAGCGCCCGGGGCGAGGATATGCAGGCCGGCCTCGCCGCCGGCATGGATGCCTGCCTGCTCAAGCCCTTGAGCGTGTCGATGCTGGCCCGCTACGTGCCGCTGTTCAGCGAGAGCAGGACGCCGCAGGAAGTGGAAGACGGCAGCTCGGCGCTGTTGCTATTCAACCTGCCGGAGGACAAGCGCCGCAGCCTGCTGGGCCACCTGATCGTCTGCAATCAGCAGGACCTTCAGGCCCTGGAGGAGGCCATGGCCCGCCTCGACTTCAAGACCCTGGCCAGCCAGGCCCACAAGCTGAAAAGCTCGGCGCAGATGATGCAGTCCGACGCCCTGCTGCGCTTGTGCGAAACCCTGGAGCAAGCCCTGGCGGACAACGCCGCCGTCGACACCCTGGCCCATCTGTGCCAGGAGGTCAGGACCCTGATGGAACAGCTCAACAGCACCCTGGCCACTTCCGCCCAGCCGCATTGACCCCGGGCGCACCAAGCCCGGATGCAGAGTCAAAAAAAGCCCGCAAGCCGAAGCTTGCGGGCCGGGTCTGACGCCGGGACCGGGCGCTAGTGGCCCAAGGGCGCGCAACGCAGGTTCGCCAGCTTGAAGCCTTCCTGTTCCCGGGTCTGTTGCAGGTCCAGGGTGAAGGCACATTGCTGACTGGCGGCGGTCCCCCAGACCAGGCGGAAGTCGCGACTCTCGCCCACCGCCAGCAACACCTGACCCATGGGTCCCACGGCATTGACCTTATGCCCGGCGGCATCCAGCACCGCCGCGCCGAACGGCACCACCGCGCCCCCCGGGCAGGGTCACGCTGGCCAGCACCTTCTCGGTGTGCCGGGCCTTGAAGCGCGCCAGCACCACCGCACCGCGCCGCGGGGTCACGGTGCTCACGCCGCTGTCGATGTCGGTGTTGGCGTCCAGCTTGCTGGTGTCCAGGCTGATGCGGTTGCGCCGGTACGGCTGCACATAGGGCACCAGGCTGTAGCCCTTGGCATCGGTAAAGGTGCCCGGCGCATTGTTGACCCCCACATTGGGGGTGTCCTTGACCTCCACCAGGGCCATGGTTTCGCCCAGGCTCTGGCCCAGTTGCACACCACCGGGGTGGGCCAGTACCGAGCCGGAGATGCCGACGTTGGCGGTCTTGTAGGCGCTGCTGCTGCTCAGGCCGGCATTGAGGTTGGCCCAGGGCGCGCGATAGCCGACGGAAGCCGAGCCGGTGTTGGCCGAATGCTCGCTGCGCAACATGTCCAGGTTGTAGTTGAGGTTGTGGTAGTCCCCCGCCAGGCCGCTCAGGCCCAGGCGCTGGTCGTGGCTGCCGTCGGCATTGCGCTCCAGGCTGACGCTGGCGTTCTGCCGACCCAGCGGGAAGCTCAGAGTCAGGCCCACCTGCACGCCCTGGTCATCGCTGTCGCTCAGGCTCTTGCTGGCGTACAGCGACAGGTTGACCCGCTGCACCTGGCCGCTGACCCCGAACTGCACCTGACGTTGCTGCCGGGACGAGTTCCAGTAGTCCTGTTGCGACAGGTTCAGGTACAGCGAGGTGCTGTCGGCAAAGGCCTGGGAAAGGTTAGCCTCCAGTCGACTGCGCCGGCTGACCCGCCGATAGCGGCCGTCCGCATCGTGATCGCTGTCCCAGGTGCTCTGGCTCACGGCCTCGCTGAAGTACCGGTAGCCGGGGGTCGAATAGCGATAGCCGGCAAAGCGCAGGTTGGTGCCGGTGGCGAACGCCTTGCCGTAGCGCAGGCCATAACTCTGTCCACTGAGCGACCCCAGCGGGGTGTCGGTCATGGCCTGGGTCACGTCCAGGGACAAAGCGCCGAAGGTGCCCAGGCCCTTGCCCACACCGACTTGATAGGCGCGATAGCCCTCCCCCAGCAACCCGCCCAGGGACAGGGTGTAGTCCCGCGGCATGCCATAGGCCAGGGATGCCTGGGTGAAGGTCGGCTGCTCTACCTGCGAGCTCGGCTCATGGTACTGGCCGGCGCTGAGGCTGTAGCGCCAGGTGCCGTCGCGCAGCAGGTTGCCCAGGGTCGCGTAAGGCTGGATGAAACGCCGCTCGCTGCCATCGGCCTCGGTGATGATCACCTCCAGGTCACCACTGCCGGACGCGGCGTTGAGGTCGCGGATCTCGAAAGGCCCCGGGGAGACGAAGGTGCTGTACAGCGAATAGCCGTGCTGACGCACCTCGACCCGGGCCTGGCTCTGCGCCACGCCATGGATCACCGGCGCATAGCCCTGCAGCGAGTCAGGCAGCATCTGCGTGTCGCTGGCCAGTTGCACGCCACGAAACGGCACACTCTGGAAGGTGTCTCCCGGGGTCACGCTTTCACCCAGGGTCAGGCTGCCCAGGGTCCCCGGCAGGTCGCGTTGCACATAGCTGGCGGCACGCTCCCAGGTGCCGTCCTTGCGATAGGACGAACTGGAGCGCAGGCGCCAGTCGCCGAGGTTGAGACCGCCATTGAGGTAGAGGTAATAGTTGGCCGCGTTGCGCTGCGGGTTCCTGCTCTGGGATCCGGAGAACTGATAGTTGAGAAAGCCGGCATTGACCCCGCTGTCCCACTCTTCGGACGCCACATAGCCCCGAGCATCGCGGTTCATGGCTATCTGCGGCACGCTGATGTCCAGCCGGAGCTGGCGGCTGTCGAAATTCACGCTCGCGCCTTGCACCAGCCCGGGCAAGTCCAGGCATTGCTCATCGATGCCGGGGGCCTGCAAGGGAGGCAGCTTGACTCCCATTTCCGTCAGCAGTGCCTGCGGCAGGCAGGCCTTGAGGCCCTTGTCGCCGGGGACAAAGCTGAGGTCGCGCTGGGCAAAATAATCACGGTTGAGACTGATCTCCACCAGGTAGCGGCCCGGACCCACGTCCTGCTCATGGAGCATGGCTTCGAGATCGCTTTTCAGCGCACCGCTGCCGCCAAAATCCGCCACGAATCCGCTATCGAACTCTGCGGCGACACCTGCGCTGTTCTTGAGGGCGGCCAACAATAGCGATCCGGCCAAACAACCGACCCAGTTTTTCAAACACACACACATCCCGAACTTGACCCTCTGCATGACTGCGCTGGTTTCATTCCGTAGGCACGTCATTGGCTCAGAACGTCGCACTGGACTTCAACGGATCGCTGTAACCCCCGTAGTCATTGATGATCGAGAATTCCACCGTGGCGCTGCCGGACTTGAGCCGGCGTTTGAGAGGGAAGTCCTGGGTGGACTTGGGGGCCACCATGTCGACGTCCTGCAGCTCGATCGGGGTGTCTCCATCCATCACCCGGATAGCGATGAAAGTGATGTGATAGGCACTCGGGTTGGTCACCTGCAACACCGTTCCCGACGGTTGCGCCAGGAGTTTCCAGGTCAACTGGCCGGGCGCGTCCTGAGCGCTGCCCGGCAAGTGGCCGGGCCGATAGAACAGCTTGACCCGGGTGCGCACCGCCACTTTCAGGGTGTTCTCCTGCTTTTGCTCCAGCAGGGGAATTTCCTGGGCATTGAAATAAAACACCGACTCCCGATCCTCCGGCAGTTGCCCGGGCGTCTTGATGATCCGTACCACCTGCTCCTCGCCCGCGCGCACTTTGAACAGCGCCGGCATGGCGATGAACGGGCTGAGCGAGCCCTTGCTGTCCGCGGCGTCATTGACCCAGGTCTGCACCGCGTAATCGCTGCTGGTGAGGTTGGAGACGATGGTCGAGGCACTGCGTTCATCGGCGTTGAGGATGATCCGCGTGCCATTGAGCATGATGCCGGCGCTGGCCTGGGGGACGGGCCAGAGCAGCGCCAGGGACGCGCACAGCAGCGCGCCGCGAAAGCGAGGGAAAGTAGTCATATCGATCAGAACCTGAGGCAGGGAACAGGGCATGCCGAGGCCCCCAAGTCACAGGCAGGAGCCCCGGCCGGAACGCGTTTACTTGTAGTCGACGCTGAAGGACGCCTTGGCGTTGGCGGTGCCCGGCGTGGCTTCACCGGTGGCGATGTAGTTGGCGGTGAAACGCATCGGTTGGGTCAGGTCCGCGTACTCGCTGGAAGCCCGGCCCAGTTGCACGTCCACGCCCTTGGCGTCGCGAATCTGCACCGCGACATTCTTGGCCACCCCGGCGCCGCCTGCGCCCTCCAGGGCCAGCCACTCACCGTTGGGGCCGGCGGCACCGTTCATGCTGAGAAAGCGCACGGTGGCGGTCTTGCCGGTCAGCACACAATCCTTGTCGTCCTTCGGTGCCGTCATGGTCAGGGCAAAGGAACCGGCGCCAGCGGTATCGCCGGCCTTTTTCAGCGACAGGGCGGGCGCGTTGCCCAGGGAAACATTAACGCCGGCACCGCCGTTGAGGTCGCCGACACTCACCGAACAGGTATTGGCAGTGATCGAGCCGGTGAAGTTGATTTCGCCGTCGGCCGCCATGGCCTGGGCAGCGACACAGCACACAGCGACAGACAGTGCGGACTTGATGAATTTCATGGGTTTTATACCTATCTCGTGTTTGACGTTTGCCTTGCTCCTCAAGGCCTGGAAAGCCTACAAACGTTAACTTGTGAATGAGATAGGACGGCTCTCGGGCGTGACCGAGAAGATTCTTGATTGCAAACCGGAGGCCCATCAAGACGTTCGGCCTCGAGCCCCCCCGAAAGCCTTGGCCCGAAGGGCCTGCAACAACTAAGAAGCCCGCGCCGGGCGCTTTTTTTCGGCGCAGAGCCTGTGCGCGTGATGCCTGCCCAACGCCGATCGCCCTGCCCAGCTAGCGCCAGCCCGGCGCTGGATCCTGGCCGGACCCGACTAGACCCGAGCAGGCATCATGAACGCGGCTCCTGGAGGCGCGGCGGCAGAAACAGCCGCGCCGTCGACCAGCAGGTGACGAGGGCGGCCAGGAACACCAGGAACAACCCTAGCCAGTAGTCGTCATAGCGGGCCCTTGCGCTGTGCGTGACCACCTCGCGGATAAACAGCGCTACCCAGCCGGTGGCGAGCACGGCGCCGAGCAGCGCCAGGGCATTGCAGCTGCGCGCCGAGCGCCTGACCTTGAGCAGGGACGCGCCCAGGGCCAGCCCGAGCAACGGCAGGAAAAACACCAGGACCGCCACCAGCGGCGTCAGCAACGGCATCAGCAGGATCTCGCCGCCACGCACCTCGCCAATCAGCCGTGGATGAGTGGCTATGTGCGCCACCAGCAGCACGCTATTGATCAGCCCGGCGACAAAACCCGGCACCAGGGGACACAGGATAAAGCTCATGAATACCTTGAAGCGCGGGTAACGAACCTCGGTCATGGCGCAGGCCCTTGCAAGCGTAAAAGGGCGGGATTGTGCACGGCCATCGATCTTCTTGCCTCATGAGTTTTTGCCCGTTGCCCCCTGCCCATTGGCCGGATAAAGCGCCGGCGGCTACGCTGCAGCCGACAAAAACAACAACAGGAACAGCGTCGTGCGAGACACCATCGAACACTTTCGCGAGCAGTATCGAGCCGCGGTCAGTCCGCGCTACAACCCATGGCTGCATGGCGGTTTTGTCCTGGGCTATGGCTTGCTGTGCGTCGCCCTGCTGTGCAGCACCCTGCGCCAGGTGCAGCCCCTGGAATGGCTGGCGGTGCCCTTGGCGCTGCTGTTCTTCAACCTGTGCATCTACCTGGTGCACCGCTGGCTGGGGCATCACAAGCGCCGCTTCACACGGCTGTTCTATGCCCGCCATACCGGCGACCACCACAGTTTCTTCGCCCCCGGGCTGATGAGCTATCAAGGCCGCAAGGACTGGCGGGTGATCCTGTTTCCGGCCTGGCTGATCGTGGTCCACAGCCTGCTCTTCGCCCTGCCGCTGTGGGCCTTGCTGCGCCTGTGGAACGGCAACGTGGCGGCGCTGTTCGCCAGCTGCACCCTGATCGGCTACATGGCCTATGAAGTCTTCCATGCCTGCGAGCACTTGCCCGCCAGCCACCCCCTGGCGCGCCTGCCCTGGGTGCGGCAGATGCGTCGCCTGCACGAGCTGCATCACCGCCGGGAACTGATGCAGGAGCGCAATTTCAATATCGTCCTGCCGCTGATGGACTGGCTGTTCGGCACCTTGTACTGGCAGCCCGAGGAATCTTCGTCCGCGGCGACCGCCTTCGACCCGGCCAGGCCCATGACCCGCATGCAGCATCAGGGCGATATTCCGCGCAGCGCCGAGGCCACCCTGGCCTATGCCGCCAGTCCGCGCTGCTGGCCGCAATGGCACCCGTCCTCGTTGCAGGTGCTGGGCGACGCTGGCCCGTTGTTCGCCGGGCAGGGTTTCGAGGAAGACATCCATGCCGGCGGGCGCAGCGGCCACCTTAGCTGGCGGGTCGAGGAGTACCTGCCGGGGCAGCGCTGGCGCGCCAGCGCCCGGGGCGAGCATGGCCTGGCATTGCGCCTGACCTATGAGTGCCAGGCGCTGGCGGCCCAACGCACACGCTTTATCCGCACCCTGGAATATCGCTTCGAACCTCTGCTGATGCGCCTGGGCAATCAGCTGTTATTCAAGCGGCGGATTGAGCGAGAATCCGCCGCCTCATTGCTGGCATTGTGCGAAACGGCCCAGCACGCCATTCCACTGCCGCCCGCCCCGGCGCCAGGCCACCCGGCCTGAGGCCGCCCCCGACAGGAGTCATTGCATGAATCACATAGCCCCTCGACGTTTCAGCGCTGCGCGGATTGTCCTGCTGGTGCTGCTGGCGATCCTGGCCTTCCTGCTGCTGTGGCCGACCCGGGTCCAGCCGGTGGCCTGGCACCCGGCGCCGGCACCGTCCCTGAGCCAGGGCGCGTTCGCCGAGAACCAGAAACTCAAGGCGCTGCAAGCGGTGGGCGCCCGGGATATCGACGGCCCCGAAGCCCTGCTGCTGGAACAGGACCAACTGATCAGCGGCCTGCATGACGGCCGGGTGATCCAGACCCGCCTCGACGGCAGCACCCTCAAGGTGCTGGTCAACACCGGCGGCCGCCCCCTGGGGCTGGCCCGGCACCCGGATGGACGCCTGATCATCGCCGATGCCATCAAGGGCCTGCTGGCCCTGGACAGCCAAGGCCAGTTGCAGACCCTGAGCACCGCCGCCAATGGCCTGGCATTCGGTTTTACCGACGATGTGGCGGTGGACGCCGCCGGGCGCTACGCCTATTTCAGCGACGCCAGCAGCCGCTGGGGCTACGGCCATGACGGTGAAGCGGTGATCGAGCACGGCGCCGATGGGCGCCTGCTGCGCTACGACTTCCAGAGCGGCAAGACCGAGGTGCTGCTGGAGGGCCTGGAGTTCGCCAACGGCGTCGCCCTGGGACCGGACGAGGCCTATGTGCTGGTCAATGAAACCGGCGCCTACCGCATCAGCCGCTACTGGCTCAAGGGCGATCAGGCCGGCCGGCACGACCTGTTCATCGACAACCTGCCGGGGCTGCCGGACAACTTAAGCTTCAACGGCGCCGGGCGTTTCTGGGTGGCCCTGTATGCGCCGCGCAACCCGTTGCTCGACGGCACGGCGCCCTATCCGCTGGTGCGCAAGATGCTGGTGCGGGCGATGACGGTATTGCCCAAACCGGTGGAAAAGCGCGGCTTTGTGCTGGGCCTGGACACCCAGGGCCGGGTGATCGCCAACCTGCAGGACGCCAGCAGTGGCAACTACTCGCCAATCACCACGGTGCGCGAATACGGCGATGCGCTGTACCTGGGGTCGCTGACGGCCCGGCACATGGCGCGCCTGCCGTTGCAGGAGGCACTGGCGCCTTGAGCGGATGAGGGATGGGATGCGCCGCGCCGGGGCGTGACAGCCCGGCGGGCGTCAGGGCGGCTGCGCCCGGTAGGAGCAAGCGCCCTGGCCACAGGGGAAGGTCAGGAACCGGCGGTGAGTTTCTCGGAGATCTCGTCCTTGATCAGCAGGCGCTTTTCCTTGAGTTTCTTCAGTTCGTCGTCGGCAGCAGCCGCCGCTTCGGCCTTGAGCACCTGATCATCGATGATGGTGTATTTGTCGAACAGAGCATTCAGGTGGGGGTCACTGGCCCGACGCTTTTGAATGTCTTCCTTACTGCAGCTCAGGTCCTGGTAAAGGTCGTGGGTCACCGGCATGGAACACCTCCGTGGTTGATGGCAGCAAGGGCCGGATAACGCCCCTGCCGGTGATCAGAATGGCCTTCGCGCCCCGGGTCTGTCGACCGCCAATCAGACCAGCGGTAACCGTTCGTCGCCCGCCCTGCCCTGGATCAATGCCCGGCCAGGGCCTGGGCCAGAAACGCGGCGGTACGGCTGTCGCGCTGCCGGGCCACCTGCTCCGGCGTGCCGCAGGCCACCAGGGTGCCGCCCTGGTCCCCCGCGCCCGGGCCGATGTCCATGACCCAGTCGGCCTGGGCCACCAGGCGCATGTCATGCTCGACCACCACCACGCTGTGGCCCGCCTCCACCAGCTTGTCCAACTGGGCAAGCAACCGGTCCACGTCCTGCGGATGCAGGCCGGTGGTGGGTTCGTCGAGCACGTACAAGGTCGCGCCCCGGGCATTGCGCTGCAGCTCGGTGGCCAGCTTGATGCGCTGGGCCTCACCGCCGGACAGCTCGGTGGCCGGCTGCCCCAGGCGCAGGTAATCCAGGCCGATGTCGCAGAGCACTTGCAGGGCGCGGCGGATGCCCGCGTGCTCGGCGAACACCGGCAAGGCCTGCTCGACACTCAGTTGCAGCACCTGGGCGATGTTCAGGCCCTGCTAGGTCACGGCCAGCGTCTCGGGGTGGTAACGGGCCCCCTGGCAAGTGGGGCATGGGGCGAAGACGCTGGGCATGAACAGCAGCTCGACGCTGACAAAGCCTTCGCCCTCGCAGGCCGGGCAACGGCCCTTGGCCACGTTGAAGGAAAACTGCCCGGCGTCAAAGCCGCGCTCCCGGGCCTCGGGGGTGGCGGCAAACAGCTTGCGTACCTGATCGAACAACCCGGTGTAGGTCGCCAGATTGGAGCGCGGGGTACGGCCGATGGGCTTCTGGTCCACCTGCACCAGGCGCTTGATCTGCTCCAGGCCGGCACTGACCCGACCGCTGCTGCTTGGCGGCGCGTCGTCTTCCAGGTCCAGCTCCGGCGCCTCCTCGCCGCCGCCCACCTTGCCCAGATGGGCCCCCACCAGTTCCAGCAGGGCCTGACTCACCAGGCTGGACTTGCCGGACCCGGACACCCCGGTCACGGCCGTGAAGCAACCCAGGGGAAACGCGGCATCCAGGTCCTTGAGGTTGTTGCGGCTGACCCCCTCCAGGCGCAGCCAGCCCCGGGGCTGGCGCGGGGTGCGCCGGGCCGGGGCCCGCTCGGCGAACAGATAGGCCCGGGTCGGGGAAGCCGTGACCGCCGCCAGCCCCGCCGGCGGACCGCTGTACAGCACCTGGCCGCCCCGCTCCCCGGCCGCCGGCCCCACGTCCACCAGCCAGTCGGCACGGCGCAGGGTCTGCAGATCATGCTCCACCACGAACAGCGAGTTGCCGGCGGCCTTGAGCCGTTGCAAGGCCTGGAACAGCGCCTCGGCATCCGCCGGGTGCAGGCCCGCCGACGGTTCGTCCAGCACGTAGATCACCCCGAACAGCTGCGAGCCCAGCTGGGTCGCCAGGCGCAGGCGCTGCAACTCGCCGCTGGACAGGCTCGGCGTGCTGCGCTCCAGGGCCAGGTAGCCCAGCCCCAGGTCGGTCAGGGTGGCGACCCGCTCCAGCAGGTCCTGGGCGATGCGTTGCGCGGCCAGGCGTTTCTCCGGGGACAGGTTGGGGGTGTGCCGCACATCCGGCGCGCCGCGATGCTCCGGGGCGCCCCGGGCATGGCGCTGCTGGCGCGCGGCGCGGGTCTGGGCGTGGCTCAGCACCGGCTCATCGGCGGAGGCCTGCTCCAGGTAAGCCGCGGCGGCCACCGGCCGCAGCACCTCGGCCAGTTGCAGCAACGGCAAGCGCGCCAGCTCGCCGATATCCAGCCCGGCAAAGGTCACCGCCAGGGCCTCGCGCTTGAGCCGCTTGCCCTCGCACAGCGGGCACGGGCTGCCGCGCATGAACTGCGCCACGCGCTTTTTCATCAGCGCGCTCTGGGTGTGGGTGAAGGTGTGCAGCACATAGCGCCGGGCACCGCTGAAGGTGCCCATGTAGCTCGGCTCCTGTTTGCGCTTGAGGGCCTCGCGGGTCTGCTCCGGGGTCAGCCCGGCGTACACCGGCACCGTGGGAGTCTCTTCGGTGAAGAGAATCCACTCGCGCTGTTTTTTCGGCAGTTCGCGCCAGGGAATGTCCACGTCGTAGCCCAGGGTTACCAGGATGTCCCGCAGGTTCTGCCCCTGCCAGGCCAGCGGCCAGGCGGCCACGGCGCGCTGGCGGATGCTCAGCGAAGGATCGGGGACCATGCTCGCTTCATCGACGGCATAGACCCGGCCCAGGCCGTGGCACTGCGGACACGCGCCCTGGGGGGTGTTCGGTGAAAAATCCTCGGCATAGAGCATCGGCTGCCCCGGCGGGTAGCTGCCGGCCCGGGAATAGAGCATGCGCACCAAGCTGGACAAGGTGGTCACGCTGCCCACCGAGGAGCGCGTGCTCGGCGTGCCGCGCTGCTGTTGCAGGGCCACCGCCGGCGGCAGGCCGTCGATGCGATCGACATCCGGCACCCCGACCTGATCGATCAGGCGCCGGGCATAGGGCGCCACCGACTCGAAATAGCGCCGCTGGGCCTCGGCATACAGGGTGGAAAACGCCAGGGACGACTTGCCCGAGCCGGACACCCCGCAGAACACCACCAGGGCATCCCGGGGAATGTCCACGTCGACATTCTTCAGGTTGTGCTCGCGGGCGCCGCGCACCCGGACGAAACCGTCGCGATCAGAAGGTGGCGTGCTCGCCAGGGCGTCATGGGGGACATGGGACGAAGAAGTCATGAACCTGCCTGCAGTTGGAGATCGGAAGGGACGCAAACCCACCCTGGGCGAACCGCCGGTGCCGGGGCACGCCCTGGTGCGGCGGTGGGAATCGGCTCAGCCCCCCAGCAACGAGCGCACCATGGCGCTCAGGTCCTCGGGGGCGTAGGGCTTGCTCAGCAGGTGGGTGTCCGGGCTGAGCTGGTGATTGCGCGAGATCATGTCCCGGGTATGCCCCGAGGTGAACAGCACCGCGACCGGCGGCGCCTGGGTCCTGGCCCAGGTGGCCAGGTCGGTGCTCTTGATCAGCCCCGGCATCACCACGTCGGTGAAGATCAGGTCGACCGCCAGCCCCTGCAGCAGCAGTTGCATGGCGGCATCGCCGCTGGCCGCAGAGCACACCTGATAGCCCTCGTGCTTGAGCATCTCCACCGCGGCGCTGCGCACATCGGTGTCGTCCTCCACCACCAGGATCCGCTCCTGGCCCGCGTTCGCCCGCGGCACCGGGCCAACGGCCGGCAAGGCGGGCTGGGCGACACTGCGGGCAAAGTACATCTGCACCCTTGTGCCCTGCCCCGGGCGGCTGAGAATCTCGATATGGCCGCCGCTCTGCTTGACGAAGCCGAACACCATGCTCAGCCCCAGGCCAGTGCCGTGGCCGTCGGCCTTGGTGGTGAAGAACGGCTCGAAGGCCTGCTTGAGCACCTCGGCGGACATGCCACCACCGCTGTCGGCCACCGTCAGCCGCAGGTACTGGCCGGGGCTCAGGTCCGTGCCGGCGCAGAACTGTCGATCCAGCAGCAGATTCTCCACGCTGATGCCGATGGTGCCCTCGCCGGCCATGGCATCCCGGGCGTTGATCGCCAGGTTGAGCACGGCATTCTCCAGCTGGTTGCGATCCACATGGATGCACCAGGGCTCGGCGGGCAGTTGCACCTGCAGGCGAATGGTTTCCCCCA
Organism: Pseudomonas sp. Os17; assembly: GCF_001547895.1. Classification (NCBI taxonomy): domain Bacteria; kingdom Pseudomonadati; phylum Pseudomonadota; class Gammaproteobacteria; order Pseudomonadales; family Pseudomonadaceae; genus Pseudomonas; species Pseudomonas sp. Os17. The sequence continues at coordinate 4,325,329 of NZ_AP014627.1, forward strand.
GGGCCCGTCGCAGCAGTTCAGCCAGCCCCTGATCCAGCTCCCGGGGATCGTAGAGCGCCGGTGACAGCGGCTGGCGCCGGGCGAAGGCCAGCAACTGGGCCGACAGCTTGGCCCCCCGCTCCACCGCGGTCAGCGCGGCACGGGTGCGGCGCTGCACATTGCTGTTGTCCGGCTCGTGCCGGGCCAGCAGGTGCAGGTTGCCGGCGATCACCTGCAACAGGTTGTTGAAGTCATGGGCCACGCCGCCGGTGAGGCCGCCAATGGCTTCGAGCTTCTGTGACTGGCGCAGTTGCTCTTCGGCGGCCAGACGCGCGTTGACCTCTTCCAGTACCCGCTGTTCGAGACTGCGCGCCATCTGCCGCAGGTTGTCCTCGGCGGCCTGCCGACGCTGTTCGGAAATCACGTGGCCGGTGGTTTCCACGACGATGGCGATCACCCCGGCCGGCGCCTGGTCGTCGCCGGCCACCGGGCTGTAATAGAGGTCCAGCCAGACGCTTTCCGGCTCGCCGTTGCGCAGCAGCACCAGCTCCTTGTTGCGGTAGGACAAGGTGCCGCCATTGAGGCAGGTGTTCATCACCCCGCGATTGAACTCGGCGACTTCCGGCCACCCCAGCTCCACCGCGCAGCCCAGCAGATAGGGATGGCGACCGCCGGCAAAAACCGCGTAGGCATCGTTGTAGATCATGTAGCCCAGAGGGCCACAGAGCATCACCATCGGCACCGGCGAACCGAGCATCAGTTGCACCGTGCTGCGCAGGCTGTGGCTCCAGTTGCGCAATGAACCCAGGCTGGTGACGGACCAGTCGAAGGCCCGGATGCGTTCGGCCATCTCGCCTTTCCACCCCTGGCACCCGTGATGATCTGATAAGAACGGCATGAACGGACTCTGCGAAAAACGTGATACAGCATGGATTTTCAAGAGGTTGCAGCACAGCCTCCAGAGCCTTTGAGCACAGCCTCTGCCGATGGTTTCACGGAAATTGCCGCGGCCCCGTTGAACCGACCCGGGGCGGGCCTGAAACAACAGGATAGGCGATGCCGTCCGATCCGGGAGGACGCCCGCAGGCGCCCTCCCGGCCACAGGCGGATTGCCCGCCCGCCAGGACCTCAGTCGGTGCCGTATTTCGGCGAGCGCGGACCGTACAGCAGGCCAGTGCGTTGCCCGGCCGACAGCAGGCGCTGGCTGGTGATGCCGGCGATCGGGTGCCCGGCGTCGGTGGTGGTGTTGATGATCTGCTTCACCGCGGCGGTGATCAGCATGCCCACCAGGCCACCGTTGTTGCCGTTGTTGCCTTCCTCGCTGGAAGCCCGGGCGCTGCCGGTCCACAGGGTGGTGCCGGTCTTGAGATCGACCAGGGTGGCGCTGGCGGTGACCACCGTCTCGCTGCTGATCAGCATGTAGCTGGTGCCGTATTCCTTGACCGTGATGTACAGCCCGGCGTCGGCGCCGAAGATCTCGTTGAGCTTGGCCGGCGACAGGCCATGGATGTCCGCCGGGTTGGTCAGGCCGTTGTGGCGGAAGGTTTCATCCACCACGGCAATCGGCATCACGTAGTAACCGGCTTCGGCCAGGGGAAAGGTCACCTGGGACAGCATGCTGTAGGTGGCCTTGACGTCCGGCGATTCATTGAGCGGCGGCAGCACCAGGATCGACTTCGGCCGGGCCTGCTTGTAGGCCGAGTAGTCCACGGTCTTGGGCGCGGCGCAGCCCACCAGCAGGCTGACGCTCAACAGGCCCAGGAGGTTGCGCAAGGTGGTGAAGTTCATTGAGCGGCTCCCTGCTTGGCGTTCTTCAACAGAAAGTCCATGTACGAGGCGGACTCGGGGAACAGCGCCTTCTCGGTATTGAACTGCTGCACCATCTGGTCATCCTTGCCCAGGCCCGCGTAGAGCATGCCCAGGTGCGCGTGGTAACCCGGCGGCACGGCCTTGCCGGTGGACTTGATCTTCTGCAGGTCGCGCTCCAGCGCCTCGACCTGGGCTTCGCGGGCTTCCTCGCCCTTGAAGTATTCGTAGGTCTGGGCCTGGTAGGTTTCCCACTGGTACAGCGTCTTCGGCCCGCTGCAGCCGGCCAGCAAAACGCTGCCCAGCAAGGCGCCGGCCAGCAGTGGCCGCACGGTGAAGGTCTTGAACATGCTTACATCTCCCTGTTAGCAGTATTGATCAGCGGCCGGGTTTCCAGGCCCCGGCATCGATGGCTTCGACCATGCGGTTGACCGCCTCGCGCATGGCCAGGTCCAGCACCTTGCCGTTGAGGGTCGAGTCGTAGGAAGCGGTGCCGCCGAAGCCGATCACTTCACGGTTGGACAGGGCGTACTCGCCGGCACCCTGGGTCGAATAGACCACTTCGGAGGTGCTGATATTGACGATGTTCAACGCCACCTTGGCGTAGGCCACCTGGGTCTTGCCGCGGCCGAGAATGCCGAACAGCTGATGGTCGCCGGTTTCCTTGCGGCCGAACTCGGTGACGTCGCCGGTGACCACGAAATCCGCGCCCTTGAGCTTCTGCGCCTGGCCCTTGATCGCCGCTTCCTGCTGGATCTCGCCCATGTTGTCGCGGTCCAGCACGTTGAACCGGTTGGTCTGCTGCAGGTGGGTGATGAGGATGGTCTTGGCCTGGCCGCCGAGGCGGTCGACGCCGTCGGAGAAAATCCCGCGCATGTAGCTGGAGCGGTTATCGAACTTGCCCACCGCCATCGGCACCCGGGCCCCGGTCCACACCTGGCTGGCGCTCTGGACCTTCTCCACCGGCAAGGCACGGGAGCTTTCAGTGGCACAACCGCTCATGCCCGTCAGCACCGCCAGTGCTGCGCCGGACAACATCAACTTCGAGATCACTCTCACTCTAGGTTCCTTTTTGAGTATCCATTTGGGTGCACCGTCTCGATGCACTTTCGCCCTGCCGTAAGCCTCTGGCCCCAGTCTGTGGGGGCTGAAAAAGCATCGGCGGGACGTTCTGAAACTTGATGCAGGGGGCATCATCGGCGGCGATTATGCCAAAGCGCCACCATGCCGAAAAGGAATAAAAAATCATCAGCGTCCACCTGTCTCCGCTCGCAAAGCCTCGGGGCCGGTAGCTGTGTAGCCGCTGCCGCAGGCTGCGAACGGCTTGGGCGGCATTCCGACGCAGGAGACGCAAAATCTTGAGACCGCCAGTGGCTCGGCGGCAGTCAGCGAAAGTCCCGACTGCGCACGCTGATGCCAGCCAGCAACGGGCTCAGATCCGTCAGGCGTCCGGCAATCAGGTGGCGCACTTCGCCCTCGGTCTCCAGGGTGCCGTCGACCTTGAGCAACTGCGCCCCCACCAGCACCCGACGCTGGCGCTCGGCCAGATCGCGCCAGACCACCACGTTGACGTTGCCGAACTCGTCTTCCAGGGTGACGAAGGTCACCCCGCTGGCGGTGCCCGGGCGCTGGCGCCCGGTGACCAGCCCGGCCACGCTCACCGAACGCCCGTGCTCCACCGCCAGCAACTCGCGGGAACTGCGGCAGCGCCGGGCCTTGAGCTGCGCACGCAGCAACGCCAGAGGATGGGGCCCCAGGGTGGTGCCAAGGCTGTGGTAATCGGCCTGCAGGTCTTCACCGACACTCGGCCGGGGCAGGTTCACCGGAGCCTCCTCCTGGCGTGGCAGATCGGCGAACAGCCCCAGTTGCTTCTCCACCCCGGCCACTTCCCAGCGCGCCCGGTAGCGATCCCCAGCCAGCGCCCGCAGGGCGCCGGCGTCCGCCAGCAGCTCCTGGGCCCGGACATCCAGCCGGGCCCGCTCGGCCAGGTCGGCAATGTCGGCAAAGGTCCGCTGCCGGCGAGCGCTTTCGATGCGCAGGCCGTCCTCCTGGCGAAAGCCCTTGATCATGCGCAGCCCCAGGCGCAAGGCCGGCTGCCCGGACAGGCCCTGTCCAGCGTCCAGACTGCAGTCCCAGTCACTGGCGCTCACCTCCACCGGCAAAATCTGCAAACCGTGGCGCCGGGCATCCTGGAGGATCTGGTCCGGGCTGTAGAAGCCCATGGGCCAGCTGTTGATCAGGGCGCAGGCGAAGGCCGCCGGCTCATGGCACTTGAGCCAGCAGCTGGCGTAGGTCAGCAAGGCAAAGCTGGCGGCATGGGACTCGGGAAAGCCGTAGCTGCCAAAGCCCTTGATCTGCTCGAAGATCTGCGCCGCGAACTCGTCGCTGTAGCCGTTCTTGCGCATGCCCTGGCGCAGCCGTTCGCGGTGCGGCTCCAGGCCGCCGTGGCGCTTCCAGGCGGCCATGGAGCGGCGCAACTGGTCGGCCTCGCCCGGGGTGTAGTCGGCGGCGACAATGGCGATCTGCATCACCTGTTCCTGAAACAGCGGCACGCCCAGAGTGCGCTTGAGCACCGCTTCCAACTTCGGCGACGGATACGTCTCCGGCTCTTCACGGTTACGCCGACGCAGGTAGGGATGGACCATGCCGCCCTGGATCGGCCCAGGGCGGACGATGGCCACCTCGATCACCAGGTCATAGAAGTTCTGCGGCTTGAGCCGGGGCAGCATCGACATCTGCGCCCGGGACTCGATCTGGAACACACCAATGGTGTCGGCGCGACCGATCATCTGGTAAGTGGCCGGGTCTTCGGCCGGAATGCTGGTGAGGCTGTAGCGCTGTCCGCGATAGCCGTGGATCAGGTCGAAACAGCGGCGGATGGCGCTGAGCATGCCCAGGGCAAGGATGTCCACCTTGAGCAGGCCGACCATGTCCAGGTCGTCCTTGTCCCACTGGATCACCGTGCGCTCGGCCATGCTCGCGTTTTCCACCGGCACCAGATGGTCCAGGGGCTGCTCGGAAATCACGAAGCCGCCGGGGTGCTGGGACAGGTGCCGGGGAAAGCCGATCAATTGCCCGGTCAGGCTCAGGACCCGGCGCAGCACCGGGCTCTCGGGGTCGAAGCCGGCCTCCTGCAGACGCTCGACACTGGGCGGCGTATCGCTCCAGTGGCCGCAGCAGTCGGCCAGGGCGTTGACCTGATCCGGCGGCAAGCCCAGGGCCTTGGCCACATCGCGCACCGCCCCGGCGCCGTGGTAGGTGCTGACCACCGCGGTCAGCGCCGCGCGGTGCCGGCCGTAACGCTGGAACACGTACTGCAGCACCTCTTCGCGGCGCTCGTGCTCGAAATCGACGTCGATGTCCGGCGGCTCGTTGCGTTCCCGCGACAAGAAGCGCTCGAACAGCAGGGTCGAGCGATCCGGGTCGATCTCGGTGATGCCGAGGACGAAACACACCACCGAGTTGGCCGCCGAACCCCGGCCCTGGCAGAGAATGTGCTGGCGCCGGGCAAAATCGACGATGTCGTGCACGGTAAGAAAGTAGCTCTCGTAGCCCAGGTCGCTGATCAACGTCAGCTCATGCTCGATCTGCTGCAGCACCTCGGCCCGGGCTCCACCGGGCCAGCGCCGCAGAATGCCGCGCTGGGTCAGCACCCGCAGCCAGGAGCCGGCGTCATGGCCGTCGGGCACCAGCTCCCGGGGGTATTGGTAGCGCAACTGGCCGAGGTCGAAAGTGCAGCGTCCGGCGATGGCCAGCGATTCGTCGAGCAAGGCCTGCGGGTACAGGCCTTGCAGCACCTCGATGGGGCGCAGGTGACGCTCACCGTTGGCGAACAGGCGCTGCCCGGCCTCGGCCACCGGCAGGTGATGGCGGATCGCGGTCATGGTGTCCTGCAAGGCCCGGCGCCCGCGCACGTGCATGTGCACATCGCCACAGGCCACGGCCGGCAGCCCCAGTTGCCGGGCCAGGGCCAGCCGCTGTTGCAGGTGCCGGGCATCGTCCTGGCCGCAATGCAGTTCCAGCGCCAGCCATAGGCGCTCGGGGAATATCTGGCGCAGCCAGTGGCTGTGGTCCGTCGCCGGGCCATCGTCCGTCAGCCACAGGGCCAGCAGCCCCGGCAAGGGTTCGGCGAAGTCCTCGCGCAGCAGGCGATAGCTGCCCTTCTCCGCCCGGCGCCGGGCCCGGGTGATCAACCGACACAGGCCCTGGTAACCCGCCAGGTCCTCCACCAGCAGCACCAGGCGCGGGCCGTCCTCGACCTGCATTTCGCTGCCGATGATCAGCTTCAGGCCAGTATCGCGTGAGGCCTGCCAGGCACGGACGATTCCCGCCAGGGTGCATTCGTCGGTGATCGCCAGGGCCTGGTAGCCCAGGGCCGTGGCGCGCTGGAACAACTCGGCGGCACTGGAGGCGCCGCGCTGAAAACTGAAGTTGGACAGGCAGTGCAGCTCGGCATAGGCGCTCATGCGAACCAGCCTTGCAGGAGCAAGGGCCCGGGTTCGCCCACCTGGCGATAGGCCCAGCCCTGCTGGCCGGCCGCGGTTTCGATCAGGTAGTAGTCGCGGCGCACGTCGGCGCCGTCCCACCAGCCGGACTCGATGCGCTCCGGGCCCATGAGAATCCGCACGCTGCCTTCGTTCAGGGCCTGGGGTTCAGTGAACAGCCAGCCAGGACGGCGCAATCCGGGGCTGGCCGGACAGGGGCGCGGATCAGTCTGAGTCTGCCAACTGCGCTCCGGTCGATGATCGGCGCGGTGCCCCAGGCCCTGCACCGCGTCATCCCCCAGGCGCGCCCGCAGGCGTTCGCGCAACTGCTCCCAGGGCAGGTTCTGCTGCGGGCGCTCGTCGAACAGTTCCGTGTGCCGGGGCACGAACAGCGGCAGGTCCTCGGCCACCAGCCGCAGGTTGCGCACCGGCGCCGACACCTGGATCTGCTCCAGGCGCCCGCGGGCCAGTTCAAACAGCATCGCCGGATCGCGCTCGGCGCTGAGCAGGCCCACCGGGATCAGGGTGTCGGCGCCTTCGACATGTTCCAGGTGCAGGGCAAAACGCTGCACCCCGCTGTCGCGGCCACAGAGAAAGGCCGCCAGATCGGCAGTCAGCCGGCGCAGGGGAAACAGCAGCGCCTGATGGGACAGCACATCGAAATTCAGCTCGATGCGCAGGTCGAAACGGTCCGGCGGCTGATAGAACGCCAGCCCCAGCGGACGCTCGCCGAGCAGGGTATCCAGGTGCTTGAGCAGGCTGCCGTCAAAACGCCGGGCCAGGCTGGGCCGGGGCAGCTCCCGCAACTGCTGGAAGCTGCGCACCCCCATGCGCGACAGGGCCGTGGCCTGCTCCGGGGCCAGCCCCAGGCGCTCGATGGGCATGGCCCCCAGGGCCCTGGCCAAGGCCTCGCCGTCGGCCACCGCCAAGCCGTCATAGGCATTGGCCAGGACCCGGGCCGCCGCCGGGTTGGGCGCGGCGACGATGCGATGGCGAAAGCCCAGGGCCTGCAACTCCCGGCGCAGACGCGCTTCCAGCTGCGGCCAGGGGCCGAACAGGCCCAGGCTGGACTCGATTTCCAGCACCAGGGTACGGGGGTAGGCCACGCTGACCTGGGAGCTGAAGCCATAGGCCCAGGCGGCGAGAAACTGCTGCCAGTGCTCGATCTGCCGGGGGTCGTATTCGGCGCTGGCAAAAGCCTTGGTCAGGGCCTGGGCGGCGGTCAGCGATTGCCCCGGGCGCAGGCCCAGCTCGCGGGCGGCGCCATTCACCGCCTGGATCACCCGGCGCTGCGGGGTGCCACTGAGCAGCGCCAGGGGCGCCTCGGGTTCGGCGCGCTGACGCAGCACGGCGTCCAGCGCCAATTGCGGGAACAGAATGCACACCCAGCGCATGCCAACCTCAGTGCCCGGCGGGCCAGGCAATCGGGGCCGGATGGGCCAGCCCGCCCCGACACTTGAGTACCCGCAACTGCACGGGGCGACCCTGCACGCTGATCCTCAGGGCCGCCGGCGACGGGTTGTGCGCGGCGTCCAGGGGCCGGTAGGCGAAAGCCAGGGTCTGGCCGCTTTCCGCCGCCACCTGCAAGCGCCGCAGGGCGCGGTCGTCGACTTGTTGCGGCCAGCACAGCACCGCGCCGCAACTGCCGGAACGCAGGCATTGCTCAGCGGCCCACAAGGCATCGCGCTCCCCGGCCTGGATGATCGACAGCTGGCGCACATCCACCCCGGCGTTCTGCCAGGCCTGGGGATAGGGCACGAAGGGTGGCGCCACCAGCACCACCCGCTCCCCCGCCGCGGTCAGCCGCGCCAGGCTCGGCCACAGCAACTGCAGCTCCCCCAGGCCCTGGGCGGCGATGAGGATTTCCGTCAGCGCCGCCTCCGGCCAGCCGCCGGTGGGCAGCACCGCATCCAAGGCGGCATGCCCCGTCGGCTGCAGGCTGGCCGGCGCGGCCGCCGGGCGGCCTTTCCATACCCGTCCGCCATTGAACAGGGTATCCAGTGCGACCACGGCGCCCATCAGCCTGGCCTCACCAGGCCGCAGAACACACCTTCGATAAACAGTTCGTGGTCGGCGCTGACCTCGATCGGCTGATAGGCCGGGTTGCGCGGCAGCAGGCGGATGCTCTGGCCCTTGCGCTCGAAACGCTTGATGGTCACTTCGCCGTCCAGGCGGGCGATCACCGTCTGGCCGTTGCGCACCTCGCTGCTGCGGCGCACCGCCACCAGATCGCCGTCGAGGATGCCGTCATCGATCATCGAATCGCCCTGGACCCGCAGCAGGTAATCCGGAGTGCGTGAGAACATCCCCGGGTCCAGCCACAACTGGCCGTGTATGTCGGCATCGACGCCAATCGGCGCACCGGCGGCCACCCGCCCCAGCACCGGGATCTCCAGCAGCTCCGGGCGCCGCGGCTGATTGAGCAGGCGAATGCCCCGGGCCTGATGCGGGTTGACCTCGATGAACCCGGCCTCGGTCAGCGCCAGCACATGCTTGCGCGCCACGCTGCGCGAGGCGAAACCGAACGCCTCGCTGATTTCAGCGAGGCTTGGGGACTGGCCATGATCGGCGATGCGTTCGCGGATAAAGGTCAGGATGGCACTGCGGCGGGGGGATAAAGTCGTCATGGAGTACATTTGTACTCCTCTCGGATTTATCTGACAAGAACCGCCAATCAGTCCAGGCCATGGTGGGCCAGAAAGCCGCCGACATAGTCGATGAACGCCTGCACCTTGGCAGTCGCCCGCCGGTGACTGGGGTAGACCGCGAGGATGTGCGGCCCGAAGCTGTCGGGGTCGATCGCGTAATCGGCCATCACCCGCACCAGGCGCCCATCAGCCAGGTACGGCGCGGCACTCCACAGCGGCGTGTGTAGCAGGCCGCGCCCGGCCAGGGCATTGGCCAGCAGCAGGTCGTAATTGTCACTGCGCAGGCGTGGCGCCTGGGACTGGGGCAGGCTCAGGCGGTGGCCGTCGCGCTCGACCCACCAGAATTCCCGGCTGAGCAAGGGGTGGCGATACAGCAGCCATTCATGCTCCTCCAGGGTCTGAGGATTCACCGGCCGGCCCTTGCGCGCCAGGTAGGCCGGGCTGGCGCACAGGGCCAGGCGGTTGCTCCCGACCACCCGGGCAATCAGCCCCGGCAGGTCGTCATGGCCTTCGCGCAGGGCCAGGTCGTAGCCGCTTTCCAGCAGGTTGACGAACTCGTCGCACAGGTCCACTTGCAGATTGATCTGCGGGTACTGTTCAAGAAACCCGCCACACACCTGATCGAGAAACGCCTGACCGTAGGCCAGCGGCGCGGTGACCTTGAGGTTGCCGCGCAGACCGTGCTGCAACTGTTCCACCTCCTCGCCCACCTCCTCCATTCGCTGCAGCACCTGGCGCGCGGTCTCCAGGTAGAGCCGGCCGATTTCGGTGAGCACGATGCGCCGGGTACTGCGCTCGAACAAGCGCGAACCCAGCTCCGCCTCCAGGTGGTTGACCGCCTTGGTCAGGGCCGACGGGGTCTTGCCCAACTGCTCCGCCGCCCGACTGAAACTGCCCAGCTGAGCGGTGACTACGAACATCTTCAAGGCATTCCACTTGTCCATGGTTTTTCCATTCAGGCAAAAATGTTTTTCGTGAATCGGCCGTTCTGCCCGCTACGGGCAGCCCCTAATCTGGCGATCAGACGTAATAACAAGGAAATGTTCAATGAAAAAATTGACCCCTACGCTGCTGCTGGTCGCCATGAGTTTTGCCTCATTGGAAGCCATGGCTGCCGCCGATCTGGTGCTGTTCAACGGCCAGATCTTCACCGCCGACCGCGCCCAGCCCAAGGTCCAGGCCCTGGCGGTGGAAAACGGCAAGGTTCTGCAAACCGGCAGCGATGCGCAGATCAAGGCACTGATCGACAGCCACACCCGGGTCGTCGATCTGGGGGGCAAGACCCTGATGCCGGGCCTGATCGACACCCACTCCCACGCGATCTTCGGTGGCCTGGAAATGACCAGCGCCAACCTGCAGGACGAGGTGGTCAGCCTCGACGAACTGGAAAAACGCCTGCGCGCCTGGCGTGACGACGGCAGCGCCCGGCATGCCGACGTGCTCAGTATCGCCGGCATGAGCTCGGCCTACTGGGCCCAGGCCCAGGCCCTGGGCCAGCGTTTCAACCAGGGTGAATGGGCCAGCGTACCGGTGGTATTCACCGGCAGCGATCACCATACCGCCTGGGCCAATGACTTCATGCTCCAGCGCGCCGGAATCGACGCGGCCCTGCTCAACAGCCTGCCCGAGGCCGAGTGCAGCACCATTGGCCAACTGCCCGACGGCCGCCCCAACGGTTTCCTGGTGGACGCCGGCTGGGACCGGGTGGCCGCGAAAATGCCGGTGCCGGCCCCCGAACAGATGCTGCGCGCCGCGCAATCGGCCCTGCACTACAACAACAGCCTGGGGATTACCGCCTGGATGGACCCCGCCGCCAACGCCGCTCCCGGCGAAGCGGTGTTCGCCCTCAAGCCCACCGAGCACACCGTCGGCGTGCTGCCGGCCTACAAGGCCCTGGCCGAGAGCGACGGGCTGACCGCCCACGTCGCCGCATTGCTGGTGGCCAACCCCCGCAGCCGCCCCACCGACCTCAACACCCTGGACAAGGTGCGCCAGCAGTTCCAGGGCATTCCCAACCTGACCCTGCCGGGCATCAAGATCTTCGCCGACGGAGTGATCGAATACCCGGCCCAGAGCGCGGCGATGCTCGAGCCCTACAACAACTCCCACAAACACGGCGAACTGCTGATCGACCCGGCGCATTTTGGCGAACTGGTCAGCGCCATCGACCAGCGCGGCTGGCTGGTGCACATCCACGCCATCGGCGACCGCGCGGTGCGTGAGTCGCTGAACGGCATCGAGCAGGCGCGCAAGGATCGCCAGAGCGGCATCAGCCACTCCATCACCCACCTGCAGATGGTCAACCCCAAGGAGTTCGCCCGCTTCAAGCCGCTCAACGTGATTGCCTCGATGCAACTGCTCTGGGCCTCGGCCGACGACTACACCCTGGACATGATCAAGCCCTACGTCAGTGCCCTGGCGTTCCGCTACCAGTACCCGGCGCACTCGCTGCTCAAGCAGGGCGCGACCATCGCCGGCGCCAGCGACTGGCCGGTGTCGTCTCCCAACCCGTGGAACGCCATGGCCCAGGCCATCACCCGCCAGGGGCCACTGGGGGTGCTCAACGCCGACGAACGCCTGGACCGCGAAACCCTGTTCTATGCCTACACCCTGAATGCCGCGCGCACCCTGGGCCTGGAGCAGCAGATCGGCTCGCTGACCGCCGGCAAGCAGGCCGACTTCATCGTCCTCGACCGCGACGTGTTTGCCGTGGACGAAAAGGCCCTGCATGAAACCCAGGTGCTGCAGACCTGGTTCGCCGGCCGCGAGGTCTACAGCCGCCCACTCTGACCCCGCCCCACCGTTACACCGCCCGCCCCGCGCCCTGGTGACGCCGGGGCACGGCGCCGCCTTGCCCGCTCCCCCCATAACAATCACAACAACGGGAAAACCATGAAGACCCTCAGCCTGCTCACCCTGGGCGCCGTGTGCCTGCTGCCGCAGGCCGGCCACGCCCTGCCCCTGACCGACGACCTGGCCGTGGAACTGGAGCTGACCCTGGCCAGCGACTACCGCACCCGCGGCATCTCCCAGACCCAGAACGACCCCGCGGCCCAGGCGGCCGCGACCCTGCTGCACAGCAGCGGCCTATACCTGGGCACCTGGAGCTCCAATGTCGATTTCGGCGGCGGCCTGAAGACCCGCCAGGAACTCGACTACTACGGCGGCTGGCTGTGGCAGGCCAGCGAGGACCTGAGCCTGGACCTGGGCTACCTGAAGTACAGCTACCCCCGGGAAGCCGGGTTAAACCAGAGCGAGGTGTACGGCATTCTCAGCGTCTACGGAGTCAAGCTGGCGGCCTATTACTCCGACGATGCCCCCGGCATCGACAGCCAGCAGAGCACCCTGTACCGCTACCTCGGCTACGAGACTCGACTGCCGCTGGACCTGGGGCTGCACCTGCGCTACGGCCAGATGGACTTCAAGGACCCGCGGCTGATCCGCGCCTCGGGCCAGGGCGAGGACAGCTACCACGAATGGGAGGCCAAACTGACCCGGGACCTTGCCGGGCTGGAACTGGGCCTGAGCTACATCGACACCGATCTGTCTCGCAGCCAGTGCACCAGCAACTACGGCTTCAGCGACCTGTGCGGGGCGACCTGGGTGGCCAGCGTCAAGAAGACCTTCTGAATGCCCATCCCGAAGGCCGCCGTCGCTGGCAAGCCAGGGCCTGCAAAAGCCTGAGCAAACACCCCGGCAAGGCACCTGAGACCGGTCGGTTAAGCGCTAGAACGAACGAAACATAACCTGTGGCGCGCAAGCTTGCTCCCGTGGGAGCGGCCGACGCTCGGGGGCGTAGCCGTCGCATTTTTGGGGCCGCTGCGCGGCCCAGCGGGAGCAAGCTCCCTCGCCACAGGTACAGTGCTTGCCCTGAACTGACGGGCATCAGGCAAGGCGCCCCGCAAGTCCCGCAGGAGCCGGCTTGCCGGCGAAGCGGCCCGAAAGACCGCCGCCATTGGCTCAGCCGCGCTGCAGGATCCGATCCATGACCCAGTCGGTCTTCAGCGCCTCGCAGGCCTGGGCCGGGTGCACTGCGTCGCCGCGGATGTGGGCGTTCATGCCCTGCACGTGATGCCACTGGATGTGCTCGGGGTGCTCGATGACCAGGCTCAGGGTCTCTTCGGCTTCAAGTTGCAGCGGATGCTCGTCGAACACGGAAAAGGTGATGCGCCCCTGGCTGCCGATGATCTCCACCCGGTCCACCCGGCGGTCGGCGACGAAGTTCCAGGCGCCGCTGCCCAGTGCCCCGCAGGCGAAGCGCCAGCTGGCGCTGACCGCGTCCTCGGCGGCATACAGCCCGGCCTGGCGGCGGCTGATGCCGGCCACCTCGACGATGTCGCCCACAAGGTACTGGAACAGGTCCAGGCCATGACTGCCCAGGTCGGCGAAATATCCGCCACCGGCAATCCGTGGGTCGGTCCGCCAGTTGGCCGCGCCGCTGCGGTCTGCCTCGGAGGCGGCCTTGCTCAGGCTCCAGTGCAGGTGCCGGACCTCACCGATGCGGCCATCCGCCAGCCATTGCCGCACCTGGGCAAAGCGCGGCAGGGAACGCCGGTAATAGGCCACGAACAGGTGCAACCCGGCCTGCTGGAACGCCTGCTGCATGGCCCGGCTCTGCCCGGCATGCAGGGCCATGGGTTTTTCCACGCAGCAATGCTTGCCGGCGGCGGCCACTTGCAGGCTGTAGGCGTAGTGGCTGTCGGGGGGCGTGGCGATGTACACCGCGTCCACCTCGGGGTCGTCGATCAGGGCCTGGGCATCGGTGTACCAGCGGGCAATGCCGTGGCGCCGGGCATAGTCGCGCACCGCCTCGGCGCGGCGGCCCATCACCGCCACCAGCGCTGAACCTGGGACCTTGTAGAAGGCCGGGCCGCTCTTGCGCTCGGTGACGCTGCCGCATCCGATCATGCCCCAGCGCACGGTGCGCAGCGGCCCGGCCTCGGTGCTCATTTCGCCGCTTGCAACGCGCGCAGGTCGAGCTGGCCGTTGTGCAGCGGCGGGCACCAGTAGTAGCCACCGGTGATCGGCCGGCTCATGCGGTACAGGCCGTCGACGATGCCGTCTTCCAGGCCGCTCATGCGCCGCAGCTGGACTTCGAAGGCGTTCAGGCTATGACCGAAGGCGAGGAACATCAGGCCGCCCTTGTCACCTTCGATCCAGGGCATCGAACGACGCACCATGAAGGCCTCAGGGGTGAAGCTTTCCTGGGCGGTGCGCTTGACGTGGGCCGACTCCGGCGCGTCGTCCAGCTCTTCGTTATCGCTCAGGCGCCGGCCGATGATGTGGTCGCGCTCTTGCTGGTGCATCGCGGCAAAGCCCTTGAAGTCGTGCTGCCACTGCTGGATCGCGGCAAAGCTGCCACCGCGCAGGCCGTCTTCACCCTCGGCCAGCGCCGCAGCCACGGCGGCCTCTTCATGAGGGTTCTCGGTGCCATCTTCATAACCGGTCAGGTCGTGACCGCTCTTGTGGCGGAAGGCTTCCTGCATGCCGACCAGACGAAAGGCCGGGGCCAGCGCGGCCTCCAGCTCGTTGCTGCGGTGCATCAGTTCGCCGCGCTCCTCACCGTGCAGCCAGACCCACAGCGCGTGCTGGGTCGAAGGGTTGTCGACACCGACGCCGGTCAGCGCCGGGAACGCCTTGAGCCCTTGCACCCGAGCGCCCAGGGCCTTGACCAGCGATGCGCCAAAGCCGGCCACCGCCGTTGCGCCGTCCACCCGCGCCAGCAACTGGTCGAGGGCCTGGGGCAGCGCCTCAAGGGACTCAAGGGCAAAGAACAAATGACGGGCCTGGGACGGAACGGGTGCAGCGAGGATGCCGGGCTGGTAGTAACTCATGGGAACTCCTGAATAAAGGCGGGGAGTTTACCGCTGTGCGGCGCAGGCGTCAGTGCCGTTGCGCAACGGATTGGCAACCGGCGGCAACAGCACAGCTCCGGCCTGCGCCAAGGGGCCGCCCGGCCCGCCCGGCAGCCGCTGGCGGGCGAAGCCGGGGCGCCCCTAGTGGATCCGATAGTGAAAGGTGTTGCGCACCGCCGGCACCGTCACCGCCCGACCGTCAATCAGCCGAGGCTGGTAGCGGAAGGTCGCCACCGCCGCCAGGGATGGGCGCATGAACAGCGGGTGGCAGCCGTCGATGACCTTGGGGTTCTCCACCCGGCCCTGGGGGTTGACGCTGTATTCCACGGTGCAGTCGCCTTCCAGGTTCTTGTCCAGGGCTCGCTGCGGGTAGTCCGGGGCCTCCTTGCTCAGGGGCTGGTACTGGCGGCTGTCGGCGGCGGCCTGGGCCGCCTGCTGGCGCGCGCGCTCGGCGGCCAGCCGCGACTGTTCGGCGCGCTGGGCCTGGGCTTGTTCCTGGGCCAGGCGTTGCTCGGCGTCGCGCTGGCGCTGTTCGGCGTCCAGGCGCTCGCGCTGCTGGCGTTGCTGCTCCTGCGCCTGCTCACGTTTCTTGTCGTCCACACGCTTGCGCGCCAGGGCCGCCTGTTCCAGCTTCTGCGCCTGCATCTGGGGGTCCACCTGGGGTCGACTCGGCGGCGGCGGAGCCGCTGGCGCGGGCGGTGGTGGCGGTGCCACCTCGGCCACCGCCGGCAGGGGTTCGGCGGGGGCGGCGGGAGGCGCCAGCATCACCAGTTGGGTGGTCAGCACCGCCGGGGCCTCGACCTGGGGTTTGTCCACCGACCAGCCCAGCACCAGCGCCGCCAGCACCCCGGCGTGCAGGGCCAGGGCCAGGGTCGCCGCCAGGCTGTTGCGCCAGAAGCCGGAGGCTTCGGGCCCCATGGGCAGCACTGTGGGGCTGTGGATGATCATCGCCGTCATTGCGGGGCCTCGGTCACCAGCCCCAGGTTGTGCACCCCGCCCTGCTGCAACGCGGCCATGGCCGCCACCACGCTGGCGTAGGCGGCGTCCTGGTCGGCACGGATGTACACCTGGGTGTCGCCGCGCTGGGCAATCACCTGGGCCACCTTGGCGCGCATCTGCTCCAGGTCCACGGCGCTGTCGGTCTGGTGCCGGGTGTCGAGTTCGCTGCCCAGGTTCCAGTAGTAGCCGCCCTCGGCCTTCACCGACAGGGTGAGGATCTGCTGGCGGCTGTCGGTGGCCAGGGCCTGGCTGGCGACCTTGGGCAATTGGATCTTCACCCCCTGGGTGAGCATCGGCGCGGTGACCATGAAGATCACCAGCAGCACCAGCATCACGTCGATGTAGGGCACCACGTTCATTTCCGCCTTGGGTCCGTGCTTGCGTTGCGGCCTGACTAACATCGGCTTGCTCCTTCTCTCAGGCGGCCACGGCCAGGTGGCTCGGGGTGCCCTGCAAGGTGCGGTGCAGGCGCACCTGCAGTTCGTTGCCAAAGGCGTAGTAGCGGGTCAGCAGGGTCTGGCTGCGGGCCGAGAAGCGGTTGTAGGCGATCACCGCGGGAATCGCCGCGAACAGGCCGATGGCGGTGGCGATCAGCGCCTCGGCGATGCCCGGGGCCACGGTGGACAGGGTCGCCTGCTGCACCTGGGACAGGCCGAGGAAGGAGTTCATGATCCCCCACACGGTGCCAAACAGGCCGATATAGGGGCTGACCGAGCCCACGGTGGCAAGAAACTGCAGGCCCTTTTCCAGGCGGGTTTCCTGCTCGCTGATGGCCACGTACAAGGCCCGCTCCACGCCCTCCAGCACGCCTTCAGCGGCGCCGCCGGCCGCGCCGTGCAGGTGGCCGAATTCCTCATAGCCGGCGACAAAGATCGGCTCCACGCCGCCTTCGCCGTCGGCCTTGCGGGCCACTTCGCGGTACAGCGGCAAGAGTTCGGGGGCGTCGCGAAAGCGCTGGATGAACGCGTTGCAACGGCGCTCACGGCCGCGCAGCACGGCGCCGCGCTGGATGATCAGGTACCAGCTGAGCAGGGATGCCAGGAGCAGGGTCAGCATCACCGCCTTGACCAACAGGCTGGCATCGCTGATCAGCCCCCAGATGCTCATGTGTTCGAGTGTGGCTTGCATGGTGAAACTCCTTCGCGGGTGCCCGCCGGGGCCTGAGCCGTGCCGGCGGGGCTATTCGATGACATGCCGATGACCGGGTGATGACAGCCGCTCAGGGCAGCTTCAGGGCCCGGGTGACGTCGGCCCAGGGCACGAACTTGAAGTTCTGGGTCTGCTCGGGCATGCGCTTGCGCCCGTCCTGGACCACCAGCAGGCCCTGGCTCCAGGGCCCGCCGAGGTTGGCCGAGGTGACTTCCAGGCCGTCGGTTTCCGAAGCGCCGTCGATCCCCGCCGCAGCGTTGAGGCCGACCCGGAAGGCACCGTGGGAAGCGAACGGCGGCTCGGCGTCCAGCACCAGGTAGCTGTCGTTGCCCTGGCTGGAAATCACCAGGTAGTCGCGGGCGTTGCTCTGGTACAGGGCCAGGCCCTCGACATCGGCCTGCAACAGGCCGCCGACCTTGATCACGCTGTGCAGGGTCGCCGGTTGTTCGGGGCGGGCGTCCAGGGCCCAGACCCCGACGTCCTCTTCCCCCAGGAACAGCCGCTGGCGCTGGTCGTCGGCGACGCAGCCCTCGGGCTGGCTGGCCACCTTGAACTGGCGCACCAGCTCACCCTGGGCACTGCCGGATGGCGCACTCAGGCGGTACTGGACGAAGGTGCCGTCCTTGTCGTTGGCAATCGCATAGATCTCGCCGCTGGCGGGCTGGAACAGGCACAGGCCGTAGATCGCCTTGAGCGGCGTGGGGATCTCCCCGGCCTCGCGCAGCTCGCCGCTGGCACGGTCGATGGCGAACAGGCTGAGGCTGTTGCGGTCGCGGTTGCTGGCCACGGCCAGGTCCACGGTCTGCTGGCCCAGCTTGAAGTTGGGGCGCACGTCGACGTTGTTCAGGCGCCCCACCGCCAGTTCCTGCAACAGCTTGCCCTGCAGGTCGTAGGCCAGCAGGCCCTGCTTCTTGTTGGTGCCCAGCACCCGGCTCAGGGACGGCTGCTGCGGGTGGACCCAGATCGCCGGGTCATCGGCGGCATCGCCCTGGCGCCCCACCGGTTCGCTCTGCACCGCCGCCTGCACGTTGGGCAATACCGGCGGCAGGGCCGGCGCATGGGCCTGCCAGTCCAGCTGGCCCTGGTACAGGCGGCCATCCTCGTCATCGCGCAGCAACACTTGCAGGCCCTTGGCGCTGGCGCGCAGGGCGATGTTTTCCGGTTCCTTGAGGCCACTCAGGGGCAAGGTGGCCTGGGCCGACCAGCCCTGCTCCTGCTGCTGATAGAGATGCAGTTGCGCGGCTTTCGGGTCCAGGCCCAACACCCCGCCCGGCACCAGGGCCATGGCTCCGGCGCTTTTCCTGATCTCGCCAAAGGGCGCGCGCAGGGCCACCGGCTGGCGCGCGGTGTCCGCTTCGGCGTGGGCCGGGTAGGCCCACCAGCCGACGTTCTGTTCATTGACCAGCAGTTGCTGGGCGGCGTCGTCCACCTGGCAGAACTTGGCCTCCGGCGGCAGCGGCAGGCCACGCACCCGTCGCGGCTCGGCGCTCAGTTGCGCGCCGTGGCCCACCAGCCACTGCTCGCCCTTGCCCTCCTCGCCCACCAGGAACAGGAACAGGTTGCTGGCCTCGTCGCGGTACAGGCACAGGCCGTTGACCGGGAAGTCGCGGGGCGGCAGGTACAGCGGCTGGCCCCAATGCCGGGCCTTCGGGTCGAGGCTCAGCAGCAGTGCCTGCTGGCGTTCATTGTCCAGGCTGGCCACCAGCAGTTGCTGGCCGGCGGCGCGGCTGTCCAGGCCGTTGAACGAGCCCTTGAAGCGGGCCAGCTGGCGGCCCTGTTCATCCAGCAGCAACAGGCCTTCGCGCTCGCTGGCCAGCAGCCGGTCGGCGCCTGTGCCGGCGGGCACGAAGCCCAGCCCGGTGACGCCCGGGGTCTGCTCGGCCCAGGGTTTGAGGGTCAGGCCCGGCACGCTGGGGGCGGCCTGGGCAGCACTGCTGGCCAGGCCAATGCACAGCGCCAGCAGGGTGGTTTTCGCGATCGATACAGTGCTCATCACAATCCTTGGAGGTGCAGTCGGGCAGCGGCCCGGTACTTAGAAATGGGTGAAGGTCAGGCCGAGCTTGTAGGTCGGGCCGTATTCCTCGTACTGGGCGTTGTAGGAGCGGTTGCCGGTGTAGACGAAGTACGGCTGGTCGGTGAGGTTCTGCGCCTCGAAGCTCAGTTGCAGGTTCTTGCTCAGGGAATACTTGGCGCTGAAATCGACGAAGGTCTGGGCGTCCACGTGCAGGTCGTGGGCCTTGTCGCCGATCGAGGCCAGCTCATAGAGGTAGGCCGACTTGTAGTTGGCCGACAGGCGCAGACTGAGCTTGTCGTCTTCCCAGCCGAGCATCAGGTTGCCCACGGTGTCCGACTGATTGGGCAGGTCGATGTCGCGCTTGCGGTTGACCCCGGCCTTCTGGTCGAAGCCTTCGATGCTCGCGCTGGAGCGGCTGAAGGTGCTGTTGGCGCCCAGCAGCAGGCCGTTCCACGGCGCCGGCAGCCAGTCGAACTTCTGCGAGTAGGCCAGCTCCAGGCCATACAGCTTGGCGCTGTCGCCGTTGGCGAAGGTGTGCGCCTCGGAGAACCCGCTCCAGGCGCCGGTGCCGGCCAGGTCGGTGTTGTAGACGAAGTTCTGGATGTACTTGTAGAACACGAAGGCCGAGACGCTGCCGGCGCGGCCCATGTAGTGCTCGATGCCCAGGTCCAGGTTGCTCGACTCCAGGGGCTTGAGGTCGGGGTTGCCGAAGGTCGCCTCGTCGCCGTCGATGACAAAGCCCGGGGCCAGCTGGCCGAAGGTCGGGCGCACCACGCTCTTGGTCCAGGCCGCGCGCAGTTGGGTGTTCTTGTCCAGCTGGTAGCGCGCGTGCAGCCCCGGCAGCCAGTGCTGGTAGCGGCGCTTGGTGTCGGTGGCGGTGAAGGCGCCGTCGGTGACCCCGGTGCCCTTGGCCTCGAACTCGGTGCCCTCGTAGCGCAGGCCGGCAATGAAGCGCCAGTCGTCGATGTCCAGGGTGTTCATGAAGTAGCCGGCGTTGATGTCTTCGCGGATCTTGAAGTCGTTGACCCGGGATTCTTCCTCGTCGTAGAAGGCCGCCGGATTCAGGCCGCCGATCAGTTGCTTGATGGCGCTGCCGCTGATGCCCGGGCCGAAGCGGCCCAGGGAATAGTCCACGCGGCCCTTCTGGAACTGCCCGAGGTTGAGCTGCTGGTCGGTGAAGCCCAGGGTGTCGAAGTCCTTGTAGACCCAGGCTTCCAGGTCGTTGTCCTTGTTGCGCCGACTGACTTTGCCACCGAACTTGAACTGCGCGGCGTAGCCACTGAGGTCATAGTCCCGGGCCAGGTCCAGGCGCAGGTTCTTCTCGGTGTCGGTGGTGTTCTGCTTTTCCCAGTCGACCTTGTCCAGGGTGAAGTTGGCCGCGTCAAAGAAGCCTGAGCCGATCACCGGGCGCGGCTTGCCATTGTCGTAGAAGCCGCTGTCGGAAAAGTCGCTGTTGCCCTTGAAGGTGGCCCCGGCGATATGCGCCGGGCTGTCTTCGCTGGAGCGGCTGTAGCCGGTCTGGCCGCTGAGGGTCCACAGGCCCAGCTGGCGCTCGCCGCCGAACACGTAGGACTGGATCTCCTGGGTTTCTTCGCGCTGCTTGAGCTTGCGCTTGGCCTCGGCGTCGCCGCGCTCCCCGGCCGCCAGCGGGTCGGCGAACTCGATGCTGGTGGAGTTGCGCGTCTCGCTGTCCTTGTAGCGGCTGTAGAGGGTACGCAGGTAGTAGCTGCTGCTGTCGTCGGGCTTGTAGTCGAAGTTCAGGCCGCCGCCGGCCCGCTCGCGGCTGATGGCGTAGTCGCGCTGCTCGAACTCCTGCAGCCTGGCGCCGCGCTCGAAGTCCCAGGCGCCGCCGGTCTCGACGTTGTCGGAGCCGAAATCGCGCTTCTGCCAGCTCAGGGCCGCGGCCACGCCGAAGTTGTCGATGCCGTCGCCGAGGCTGAAGCGGTTGCTCGCCGCGCCGGAGAATTTCGGGCTGGTCTGGCGGGTGTTCTGGTCGTAGCTGGCCTCGCTGCTGCCGCTGTAGAACAGGCCCTTGTGGTCGAAGGCCGAGAGGCTTTTCACGTCCACGGTGCCGCCCAGGGAGTTGGCGTCCATGTCCGGGGTCAGGGTCTTGATCACCGACAGCGACTGCACCAGCTCCGAGGGCAGCACATCCAGGGCCACGGCGCGGCGCGCGCTTTCCGGGGACGGCACCAGGGTGCCGTTGATGGTCACGCTGTTGAGGTCCGGGCCCAGGCCGCGGACGCTGACAAAGCGCCCTTCGCCCTGGTCGCGCTCGATGCTGATGCCCGGCAGGCGCTGCGCCGCTTCGGCGGCGTTCTGGTCCGGCAACTGGGCCACGCCGTCGGCGTGTACCACGCTCTGGATGCTGTCCGAACGCCGTTGTTCCTTGAGCGCCTGATCGATGCTGGCCGCCTGGCCCACCACTTGGACGTGCTCGGTGGCGGCCGTTTCGGCGGCGCTCAAGCGTTCACTGGCGATGGCCATGGCCAGCGCGGTCAAGGTAAAGCTGACCAGCCCGGGACTGCTGCGCTTGTACATGAGGTTCCTCCCCAAGAGTCCGCCAACGCCGGGCAAGGGGCCCGGCAACTGGGAGGGCACGCTAGGGTTGGCGAATGACGGTTCTGTGACAGGCCTGGTCGGCAGGTCGCCAAAACAGTCGTTTTCCCGGGTTTCGCCCCGGCAAATGAGCTGAATTGACCCCTGCGGGAGCGGGCTTGCCCGCAAAAGCCATCACCCGTCGGGCGCAAGTCTTGCGGGCCCCTTCGCCGGCAAGCCGGCTCCTACACATCCGTGGCGCCCCCGCCGCCCCGTAGGAGTGGGCTTGCCCGCGAAGAGGCCCTCGAGGCGGCCCCGTCCAGCAAAAAAAAACGCCTGAACCCTGAGCTGATTCGACCCCTCGACGGTTTTTTCCGCTGTCACCCCACCGTCACAAACATCTGCTGTGCTGGCGCCCTCTCACTCCTGGCAAAAAGGATCGCGGCCATGTTCTGCGTGCTCAAACCCCACCGCTGGAAACTCGCCGTGCTGTTGCTGGCGGCCAATGCCGGGCTGTTGCTGCACCTGGCTTGCGGCAGCCTGAAATCGGTCAGCGAGTGGCAATGGCTGGACATCATCGGCGAAGGCGGCTCGGCGCTGCTGGCCCTGGTCTGGCTCGCACTGGTGCTCAAGAGCCGCCCCGCCGGCCGGGTCACCAACTACCTGGCCCTGGGCCTGAGCTGCATTTTCTTTTCCTGGTGGATCGACAGCCTCGACGAGTTCATCCGCCTGCCCGCCAGCATCACCTGGGACCACTGGCTGGAGTCCGGGCCGATGCCCATCGGCATGATCCTGCTGACCATCGGCATCTACCACTGGCACCGCGAACAGCTGGCCATCAGCGCGCAGATGGAAAAGAAGGAACGGCTGTTTCGCGAGCACCGGCAGTTCGACAAGCTCACGCCCCTGGCCGGCGCCGACTACCTCAAGCGCGAGCTGGCCGCCAGCCTGGAGGACAGTCGCCGCCAGCAGCAGCCGTTGTCGTTGCTGGCCCTGGACCTGGACCATTTCGCCGCGATCAACCAGCACTACGGCCACGCCGAAGGTGACGCGGTGCTGCAGGCCCTGAGCCATGTGCTGCTGCTCAACCTGCGGCGCCAGGACCTGCTGTGCCGGCTGGCCGGCGACCGCTTCGTGGTGCTCTTGCCCAACACCGGCGAGAGCCAGGCCCGGCTGCTGGCCCTGGAGCTGCAACAGGCGGTGCAGGGCCTGGCGCACAAGACCCGGCAACACGGCGAGCGCCTGTACCTGGCGGCCAGCACCGCGGTGGTGATGGCCCTGGAGGAAACCCCGGAGGTCCTGCTCAAACGCCTCAACCTGGCCCTGGCCCGGGCCAAGCAGCCCCTGGCAAAAACCGCCTGAGGCGCCGTCATGACCGTGAAGACCTGCTGGTACGAAAGCGATACCCGGTTCATCCCCGGGCACTATCAACCGGCGACACTGATCGACCTGGCGCTGTCCCGGGACATCGACAGCCACCGCCTGCTGCGCGGCACCGGGCTATTCCACGAGGACATCCTGGCCGGACAGACCCGCCTCAGCCCGCAGCAGTTCCTGGCGCTGATCGGCAACAGCCGGCGCCTGCTGGACGCCGACGACAGCAGTTTCCTGTTCGGCCAGCGCCTGCTGCCCGGGCATTACGGCGCCGCCAGCCACGCCCTGCGCCATGCACAGAACCTGCAGCAGGCCCTGGACGCCCTGGTGCAGCAGCAGGCCCTGCTCAGCCCCCTGCTCAGCCCGCGCCTGGTGCTGGATGAACAGCATGCCTACTGCTACTGGCTGGACAGCTGCGGCGCCGGCGAGCACGGGCGCTTCCTGCTGGAGGCCAGCATGACCGCCCTGGTGGCCATGAGTCAGTGGCTCAGCGGCCAGCGCCTGCCCTGGGAATGCAGCTTCAGCCACGGCGAGCCGCGCTATGTCGAGCAGTACTGGGTGCACCTGGGGGAACAGACCCAGTTCCGGCGGCCCCTGGACCTGATGCGCATCCCCCGGCAATACCTGACCCGGCCCTGGCCCGGGGCCTCGGCCACCGCCGGCCAGGTGGCGCGCCTGGAAGCCGACGAACACCTGCGCCAACTGGGTTTTTCCGGGAGTTTTCTCGATGCCCTGGACCGCTACCTGCAAGCCAACGTGCGGCATGCGCCGAGCCTGGAACAGACCGCCCAGGCCTTCGCCATGAGCCCGGCGACCCTCAAGCGCAAGTTGAGCAAGCACCACAGCGGCTACCAGCAGCAGGTGGACCGGGTGCGCAAGCAGGTGGCGCTGTACCTGTACCAGATCAGGGGCTGGAGCAACGAGGCGGTGGCCGAGTACCTGAACTTCAATGACCCGGCCAATTTCCGCCGCTCCTTCAAGCGCTGGACCGGCAGCACCCCGAGCCTGATCCGGCAGTTGCTGGGCAGCAGCTGAAACGTTTAATCTCGAACCGTGACCGCCTGCGCGCCGCCCGCAGAAACTGCTGAAGGCGCAGCCCATTCAGGCGTATAAACCTGGGAGCGATGGCGTCACTGTCATCCGCGCCGCCGCCATTTCCAACACGGGGTAGAGTCATGACCACAGCCAATGTCCTCACCAACCTGTTTCCCGCTGCCGCCGACATCCCCGAAGCCTATCGCCTGCCCGACCCGGTGGAGCAGCGCGACTACCTGGTGGACGGTGAACTGCGCACCTGGAGCGGCCCCCTGGCCCAGGTCCGCAGCCCGATCTACCTGAGCGGCGCCGACGGCGACCGGCAAGTGATCCTCGGCAGCACCCCGCTGCTGGACGCCGACACCGCCCTCACCGCCCTGGACGCCGCCGTGCGCGCCTACGACCGCGGCCAGGGCACCTGGCCGACGATGCGCGTGGCCGAGCGCATCCAGCACGTGGAAGCCTTCCTGGCGCGCATGCGCGAGCAGCGCACGGCGGTGGTCAGGCTGCTGATGTGGGAAATCGGCAAGAACCTCAAGGACTCGGAGAAAGAGTTCGACCGCACCTGCGACTACATCGTCGACACCATCGGCGCGCTCAAGGAACTGGACCGGCGCTCCAGCCGCTTCGAACTGGAGCAGGACACCCTCGGCCAGATCCGCCGCGTGCCCCTGGGCGTGGCCCTGTGCATGGGCCCCTACAACTACCCGCTGAACGAAACCTTCACCACCCTGATCCCGGCGCTGATCATGGGCAACACCGTGGTGTTCAAGCCGGCCAAGCTCGGCGTGCTGCTGATCCGCCCGCTGCTCGAAGCCTTCCGCGACAGCTTCCCGGCCGGGGTGATCAACGTCATCTACGGCAGCGGCCGCGAGACCGTCAGCGCGCTGATGGCCAGCGGCAAGATCGACATCTTCGCCTTCATCGGCACCAACAAGGCCGCCAGTGACCTGAAGAAACTCCACCCCAAGCCGCACCGCCTGCGCGCGGCCTTGGGCCTGGATGCGAAGAACCCGGGGATCGTGCTGCCCGATGCCGACCTGGACAACGCGGTCAGCGAGGCCGTTACCGGCGCGCTGTCGTTCAACGGCCAGCGCTGCACCGCGCTGAAGATCCTGTTTGTCCACGAAGCCGTGGTCGAGCGCTTCATCGAACAGTTCAACGCCAAGCTCAAAGGCCTCAAGCCGGGCATGCCCTGGGAGCCGGGGGTGGCCCTGACGCCGCTGCCAGAAAACACCAAGGTCGACTACCTGCACACCCTGGTGGCCGATGCCCAGGCCCACGGCGCCCAGGTGGTGAACCCCCATGGCGGCGAGTCGCGGGCGTCGTTCTTCTACCCGGCGGTGCTGTACCCGGTGACCCCGCAGATGCGCGTCTACCACGAGGAACAGTTCGGCCCGGTGGTGCCCATCGTGCCCTACCGCGACCTGGACACGGTGATCGACTACGTCCTGGAGTCGGACTTCGGCCAGCAACTGAGCCTGTTCGGCAGCGATCCGGCGGTGATCGGCCGGCTGGTGGACACCTTCGCCAACCAGGTCGGGCGGATCAACATCAACGCCCAGTGCCAGCGCGGCCCGGACACCTTCCCCTTCAACGGCCGCAAGAACTCCGCCGAGGGCACGCTGTCGGTGCATGATGCGTTGCGCACCTTCTCGATCCGCACCCTGGTGGCGACCAAGTTCCAGGAGCGCAACAAACAGCTGATCAGTGACATCATCCGCAACCGCGACTCCAGCTTCCTGACCACCGACTACATTTTCTAAAAGCGCCTGGCCGGGGCTCGCCACGCGGCGAGTCCCGGCCACAGATCCTGCCACTCATGCCACTGGGAGAAACCAGCCTGGGCCCGTTCAAGTTCCTGCCAAGCATCACCCTGCCCCCCTTGTTGCGCCGCCTGCTGCGTCCCGTGCTGGACCCGTACCGGCGCTACCGTCACGCCCGGCTGATCCACGCGGTGCGGGTCGCCCTCGGCCTGATCGCCACCATCCTCTTGACCACCGGCCTCAACCTGCCCCACGGCGAATGGGCCTCGGTGACCATGCTGGTGGTGATCGGCGGCCTGCAGCACCACGGCAACATCGGCAAGAAAGCCGCCGAGCGAGCCATCGGCACCCTGGTGGGCGCCGGGGTCGGCCTGGTGCTGGTGGTGCAGCAGGCGTACTTCGGCCAGCCCTGGCTGACCTACCTGGGGATGTCGGCGGTGTGCGGCTACTTTTCCTATCACGCCATCGGCAAGGGCGGCTACACCGCGCTGCTGGCGGCGATCACCGTGTTCATCGTCGCCGGCCACGGCGACAACCAGGTCAGCGACGGCCTGTGGCGTGCGGTGGACATCCTCATCGGCATTGCCCTGGCCCTGGCGTTTTCCTTCGCCATTCCGCTGTACGCGGTGTACTCCTGGCGCTACAACCTGGCCAGCGCCCTGCGCGACTGCGCCCAGCTGTACGGGCGGATCGTCCAGGGCCAGTCGGTGACCGACGACGAACACCTCAAGCTCCTGGGCCGGGTCAACGCCGCCATGCTGCAACTGCGTTCGCTGATGCCGTCGGTGTCCAAGGAAGTGCGGATTTCCATGACCGAGCTGGACGCCATCCAGCGCAATCTGCGGATGTGCATCAGCACCCTGGAGATCCTCGGCAACACCCGCCCCGATGCCGGCGACCGGCAGGCCATGGCGCAGATGCAACAGCTGCTCAAGGCCGAACACCGGCAGATTCGCGTGCAGCTGATCGGCATGGCCCGGGCCCTGCAATCGGGGGTTACCCAGCGCCTGGAAAAAGCCGTGGAAGGCAGCCCCGAGAACGCCCTGGAAGCGCCGGTGTATTCGGCCCTGGACGGCTACCGACTGCTCACCCGGCAGCTGGCGGCGACCCTGGGCGAGATGCGCCAGCGCCTGGGCAAGAGCGCCCGGCATTGGAAGATCTAGGCCCTAGGCTTTGTACGAAAAGCCTTGATACTCGGTGATGCTGCGTTGAAAACGGTCTCGTGCGCGGGTCCGATCGGAATGCTCATTGACAACCCGTAAAGTCGAACGCGACCCCGGCCGTTCCTCGAGCGTTTTCGCCTTGCCTGACCTTCGTCTCAAAACTTTTCGCACAGAGCCTAGAACAGCTCGCTGAAGGGAATGAAACGCGCCGAGTCGCCCACCTGCAGGGTGTGGCCCTCAAGCACCTCCAACAGGCCATCGGCCCAGCTGGCCCCCAGCAGCACCCCGGAACTCTGGTTCGGATAGAGCACGGCGCGGCCGTGCTCCAGGCGCGCCCGCAGGTATTCGCGGCGACTGCCGGCCTTGGACCAGGCAAAGGCCACCGGCACTGCGACACTCAGCGGCGCCACCTCCTGCACCCCTTGAATCCGCAACAGGTAGGCCCGGGCCAGCAGGCCGAAGGTCACCAGGGCCGAGGCCGGGTTGCCCGGCAGGCCGATCACCGGCACCTGGCCGAAGTGGCCCACCGTCAGCGGTTTTCCGGGTTTGATGGCGAGCTTCCAGAACAGCGGTCGGCCGTTGTTCCTCAGCACCTGGCCCAGGCAATCGGCATCCCCCGCCGAGACCCCGCCAGTGGTCAGGATCAGGTCCGCGCCATGCTGCAACTGTTCCAGCCTGAGCCGGGTCTGCTGCGGCTGGTCGGGCAGAATCCCGGCGTCGATGACCTCGCATCCCAGGCTGTCGAGCCAGTGACGGAGCAAGGTGCGGTTGCTGTTGTAGATGCAACCGGGGCGCATCGGCGTGCCCGGTTCCAGCAACTCATCGCCGGTGGACAGCAACGCCACCCGCGGACGGCGCACCACTTGCAGCTCGGTGCAGCCCTGGGCCGCGGCCAGCGCCAGCTCGAAAGGCCCCAGGCGCTTGCCGGCCGGCAACAGCACCTGGCCGACACGGTTTTCCTGGCCCTGGGGGCGAATGTTCTGCCCCGGCTTCAGGGCCTGGGTGAAGCGCACCCGGCCATCCTCCTGCCGCTCGACGTTCTCCTGCATCTCCACGCAATCGGCGCCAGCCGGCAGCGGCGCGCCGGTGAAGATCCGCGCACAGCTGCCCGGCTGCAAGGGATCGCCGGGCTGGCCGGCAAAGATCGTCTGCGACACCGGCAGTGGCTGGCCGTCCCAGTGCTGCAGGTTGAGGGCGTAGCCGTCCATGGCGCTGTTAGGCCAGGGCGGTAGGTCCAGGGTCGCCACCAGGTCAGTGGCCAGCACCCGCTGCCGGGCTTTGTCCACGGCCTGGGTTTCACTCTCCGCCAGGCGCTGGGCATCGGCCATGGCCAGCAGGCTGGCCAATGCATCTTCCAGCGGCATCAGGGAACCCTGGCTCATCCGCGAGACTCGCACGCCTGCACCGGCTTGAGGTGCGGCACGAAATTGCACGGCCGGTGGCGGGCATCCAGTTGCTCGGCGAGGATGCCTTCCCAGGCGGTGCGGCAGGCCCCGGTGGAGCCCGGCAGGCAGCACACCAGGGTGCCGTTGGCCAGCCCGGCCAGGGCCCGGCTCTGCACCGTGGAGGTGCCGATATCGAGAATCGAGATGGCGCGGAACAGCTCGCCGAAACCGTCGATGTGCTTGTCCAGCAGGCAGCTCACGGCTTCCGGGGTGCTGTCGCGGCCGGTGAAGCCGGTGCCGCCGGTGATCAGCACCACCTGGATGCGCTCGTCGGCGATCCAGGCCGCCACCTGGGCGCGGATCTTGTACAGGTCGTCCTTGAGCAGGTTGCGCTCGCTCAGGGTGTGACCGGCTTCCAGCAGGCGACTGACCAACAGTTGCCCGGAGGTGTCCGTGGCGTACTCCCGGGTATCGCTGACTGTCAGCACGGCTATGTTCAAGGGTACAAACAACGCATCCGACTTCACGCTCATGTCATTCTCCGACCGGCAAGATAAAAACCATGGGCTCAGGCTAAGGGCGCCAAAGCGCGGCTGTCTAATCGTTCTGGCTGACCGGATTATCGATCCGCTCTATCGTCACCGGCCCCCGGCGGCCCGGCCGATAAGCCGGATCGATCGGCCATTCAACATTTGCGATTGGACGCGTTCGAAAGACAATGCGATGGTTGCGCCACCCACCGGATATGCACCCGACCATGACCCCGACCCGCCCTGCCCCGACCCTCTCCCCGCCCTGCTCGATCCTGCTGCTGGCGGGAGGGCGCGGCTCGCGCATGGGCGGTCGCGACAAGGGCCTGGTGACCTGGCAGGGCCGGCCCTTGATTGCCCATGTGCAGGCCACGGTGCGGCCCTTCAGCGACGACCTGATCATTTCCTGCAACCGCAACGCCGAGCAGTACCGGCCCTATGCCGATCGCCTGGTGGCGGATGAGCAGGCAGACTTTCCCGGCCCCATGGCCGGCGTGCTGGCGGGCCTGGCAGTGGCCCGGCACCCCTGGCTGCTGGTGCTGGCCTGCGACGCGCCGCAGATCGACGGCGCGCTGATCCAGACGCTGCTGGATGCCCGCCCGGCGGACACCCTCAGCCCGTTGATGGTGCAGCAGGACGGACAGTGGCAACCCATGTTCAGCCTGATACCCACGGCCCTGGCAGCCCGCTTGCGCGCCGCCTGGGAGCGCGGCGAGCGCAGCCTGCTGCGGGCCCTCGCCGCCCATGGCCTGAAACCTTTGCCCTGCGCTGCCGACGATCCGCGGCTGAGCAACTTCAACACCCCTGAACTACTGTCTGAAAAAGACCAAGGGCCCGTGGCCTGAACGCCGACGGTGTGCCCCGAGGGTTCGGCCCGGGAAGACTGAACGTCTTTCCACGAACCGGACACCTGCGTTAATACTGACTCCGATTCCCTTCACCACAGGTGCCATTGTGGACATCAAGCAACTCAAGTTTCTGATCGCCCTGGAGCAGACCCGGCACTTCGGCCAGGCTGCCGCGCGCTGCCACATTACCCAGCCGACCCTGTCCATGCGCCTGCGCAACCTGGAGGACGAGCTGGACCTGATCCTGGTGACCCGCGGCCAGCGCTTCGAAGGCTTCACCGAGGCCGGCGAGCGGGTCCTGGCCTGGGCCAAGACCCTGCTGGCGGCCCATGACGGGCTGTTCGCCGAGGCCGCCGCCTGCCGCGGGCAACTGGTGGGTAACCTGCGCCTGGGCCTGGTGCCGCTGAGCGGCTTCAACCCCATCAGCTATGTGCAGAAGCTCTCGGCGAGCTTTCCCGAGCTCAAGTTCAGCCTGTCGTCCGCCAGCTCCGACCGGATCATCGAGGACATCGGCAACAACCAGCTGGACCTCGGGGTCTGCTACCTGGACCACGTCAACCCCAACTACCTGGACTTCTTCGAGATCGGCGAGACCCGGGTCGGCCTGCTCTACGACACCCGGCACTTTCATTTCGAAGGCAGCGAAATGAGCTGGGAAGACGCCGCCGAGCTGCCCCTGGGCATGCTCAGCACCGGCATGCACTATCGCAAGTCCATCGACCTGAGCTTTCGCAGCCGCGGCCTGAACCCGACGCCGATCCTGGAAAGCGATTCCACCTACCAGCTGTTCCAGGCGATCCACGAGGGCTTCTGCTGCTCGATCATGCCCCTGGACAGCGGCCTGGATTCGCCCATCGACAACCTGGCCTTTATCCAGCTGCCGGATGCCAGCGTGCTGGCGCCCCTGGGACTGGTGATGCGCAAGACCGAACCGCGCTCGGCGATTGCCGAAAAGTGCTTCGCCGAAGCCAGGAAGCTGTTTGCGCTCAAAGACTGAATGCATGCCCCGGGCCGCCCATGGCCCGGGGCGAATCGACTGTATCGAGGTGTGGTCATGGTTTGCCGGATCGAACAAACGCAGCAACAACCCGAAGCCAATGCGCCGGCGCCGGCGCCGCAGCGCGTGGCCTATCGCGAGTACAGCCCCGACGGGGTGCTGGCCGAGGCGCCGCTGGCCGCCGAGATCGCCCTGGCGATCACCTACAACGGCCTGAGCCAGGCGGTGATGATGGTGTCCCCCGGCAACCTGGAAGACTTCATTCGCGGCTTCAGCATCACCAACGACATCGTCGGCGACCTCAGCGAAATCTACGACATCCGCCTCAGCCACTTTCCCCAGGCCTGCCAGGCCGATGTGCAGATTTCCAGCCGGGCCTTCTGGGCCCTCAAGGACCATCGCCGGCAGATGGCCGGGACCAGCGGCTGCGGGTTATGCGGCGTGGAGGCCCTGGAACAGGCGCTGCCGCAACTGCAGATACTCGAACCTTCGCCCCTGCCCCCCGCCGAACACCTGCAGGGCCTGCGCGAGCGCATCGAACAGGTCCAGCACATGGCCCGCAGCAGCGGCGCCTTGCATGCGGCGCTGTACTTCGACGAACAGGGCGAGGTGCGCCTGTGCCAGGAAGACATCGGCCGCCACAACGCCCTGGACAAGCTGATCGGCGCCCTGCTGAACGCCGGGATCGATGGCCGCCAGGGCTTCACCGTGGTCACCAGCCGCTGCAGCCTGGAGCTGATCCACAAAGCCGTGCGCGCCCGCCTCGGCACCCTGGTCAGCCTCTCTGCGCCCACCGCACTGACCGTGCAATGGGCCAACAAGCACCACCTGAACCTGATCCACGTGCCCCACCGCAATGCCCCGCGGATCTACAGCCCGATCTGAATCCCCCTCGGTGGCTCAAAACCTGAATCTGTGATCTAGCTGACAGGCCGCGGATTCAGGCCTTGGGAAGGCTGCGCCTTCCAACGGGAGCGAGCGCCCTCACCACAAAAAAGCCTTTCGACATTGCACTCGGTGTAAGCCCCCCAGCGTGGCGAGGGAGCTTGCTCCCGATCGGGCGCGCAGCGGCCGCAGAACCTGAATCCGCGATCCAGCTGACAGGCCGCGGACTCAGGCCTTGGGAAGGCTGCGCCTTCCAACGGGAGCGGGCGCCCTCACCACAAAAAAGCCTTTCGACATCGCACTCGGTGTGAGTCCATCGCCACAAGAAGCGATGCAAACGATTACCAACGTTCGGCCGCCTGCCGGTCGCTCTCGCGCCCGTCGATCCAGCGTTCGCCGCTGGGGGTGACTTCGCGCTTCCAGAACGGTGCGCGGGTCTTGAGGTAATCCATGATGAAGGCGCAGGCCTCGAACGCCGCTTGGCGGTGGGCGCTGGCCACGCCGACAAAGACGATGGGCTCGCCCACCTGCAGCAACCCTACCCGATGCACCAGGCTCACGCGGTTCAGCGGCCAGCGCGCCTGGGCCTGTTGCACGATGCCCTGCAGCGAGCGCTCGGTCATGCCCGGGTAGTGCTCCAGGAACAGGCTCTGCACCGAGTCACCGAGGTTGAGATCGCGCACATAGCCAACGAAGGTCACCACGCCGCCGACACTGGAGTCGCCGGCCTGCAGGCCGGCAGTGAGTTGATCCAGGTTGAAGGCCTGGGTCTGCACCTGAATGCCCATGCCTCAGCCCCCGGTCACTTGGGGAAAGAAGGCGATTTCATCGAAGTCCTCGATCACCGCGTCGAGCTTGCACAAATCCTGGTTCAGCGCGCACATCAGGCTGTTCTCCCCCAGCACCGCGGCCCAGGTTTCACCCCGGGCCATCAGTCGCCGGCGCAGGTCATCGACGGTGCGCAAGCCGGCGTCCAGGGGCAGCTTCTCGCCGCCGCTGCCCAGTTGTTCGCGGTAGCGGGCAAAGTAGTTGACCAGAATCATTGTGCTGCTCCTGCGATGAAAACCCCTGATTTGCCGCCCTGCTTGCTCAGCAGGTGCAGGCCCTCGATGACCATGCCGCGGTCCACCGCCTTGCACATGTCGTAGATCGTCAGCGCCGCGACGCTGGCGGCGGTCATGGCTTCCAGTTCGACCCCGGTGGCGCCGTTGAGCCGGCAGCAGGTGGTGATCTGCACCCGGTCCGGCGGCAGCGCCTGCAGCTCGACGTGGATACCGCTGAGCAGCAACGGGTGGCACAGGGGGATCAGTTCGTGGGTCTTCTTCGCCGCCATGATTGCGGCGATGCGCGCCACGGCGAACACGTCGCCCTTGGGGTGCCCCTGGTCCTGGATCAGTTGCAGGGTGGCCGGGAGCATGCGCACCCAGGCCCGGGCCTGGGCCTCGCGTTCGGTGGCCGGTTTGGCGGTGACATCCACCATGCTGGCCCGGCCTTGGGCATCCAGGTGAGTGAGTGGGTTCATGTGCAACCTCGGATAAGGACAGTGGTTCAGCTCAGGACATAGTCCACCGGCAACAGCACCGGCGGCAGTTCGGTGGCCCCCTGGGCCTCGAGGATCTCGCGCTCGATGTTGCGCACGATGGCGTTCAGCGGCAGGTCGTTCTCGTCGTGGCCAAAGGGGTCTTCCAGCTCGTCGCCAATGGCGTCCAGGCCGAAGAAGGTGTAGCTGACGATGGCGGTGAAAATCGGCGTCAGCCAGCCCAGGGGCTCGGCCATGGCAAAGGGCAGGAGGATGCAGAACATGTAGCTGGTGCGGTGCAACAGCAAGGTGTAGGGAAACGGCAGCGGCGTGCTCTTGATCCGCTCGCAGGTGGTTTGCGCGCCGGTCAGCGCCGCCAGGTGGTTGGCCAGCAGCTGGTAGCGCCACTCGCTGATCCGGCCCGCCAGGGCCTGCTCCGAACACTGGCGCGCCACCTGGCGCAGGAGGCTGTCCGGCAGGTTGCTGGTGGTGGCCGGCGGCAGCTGGCTGAGCCAGGTTTCGGCGGCGCCCAGTTCATCTTCCTGGCGCAGCCGGGCCTTGAGGGCCTGGGCAAAGCCGCACAGGTCGCCGAGGATCGCGCGGCGCGCCCCGGCCTCCTCCAGCACCTGGGTTTCGCGGATCAGCGAGCGCACCTCGGTGACCAGCGTGCCCAGGGCCTTGCGCGCCTCATACCAACGGTCGTAGCAGGCGTTGTTGCGAAAGCTCATGAAGATCGACAGCGACAGGCCGAGCAAGGTGAAAGGCGTGGCGTTGACCTTGGAAAAGTACGCCGGGTGCAAGGTCTCGATCAGCACGATGGCCGAGGCCAGCAAGGTCACCAGCAGGCTGCGCAAGGCGATGCGCTTGGCAATCGAGCCCTTGAGGGAGATCAGCACGCTGATCAGGTTGGGTTTGGATCGGACGATCATCGCGGCGAAACCTGTGCACGAAGGAAAGCGGTAAAGACCGGGGCTTCAACCGCCGGTCATGTTCATGAAGCGCACCACTTGCAGCTCGTCGTTGAGTTCGAAGTGGTGGCGGTAGGGTTTGAGTTTCATCGCCTCGACCATGGCCCGCTGCAAACGCTCGGTATCGCCGGGATGGGCCCGCAGCACGGCCTTGAGGTCCACCGAGTGCTCGTTGCCCAGGCACAACAGCAAGCGCCCTTCCACCGTCAACCGGACACGGTTGCAGGTGCCGCAGAAGTTGTGGCTGTGGGGCGAGATGAAGCCCAGGCGGATCTGCGGCGCCTCGGCCAGGCGCCAGTAGCGCGACGGGCCCTGGGTCGACTCGGCGGACTCCATCAGGGTGTAGCGCTCGGCGATCCGCTCGCGGACCTGGGCACTGGAAAAGAACGCGTCGCGACGACTGTGCTCGCTGATGCTGCCCAGGGGCATCTCCTCGATAAACGAGATGTCCAGGCCGCGGTCGATGGCAAAGGCCACCAGCTCGTTGATCTCGCGGTCGTTGCGGCCTTTCATCACCACGCAATTGAGCTTGGTGCGCGCAAAACCGGCGGCGATCGCCGCGTCGATGCCGGCGATCACCTGGCTCAGTTCGCCGGTGCGGGTCAGCTGGCGAAACAGCCCCGGGTCGAGGCTGTCGAGGCTGATGTTGAGGCGCTTGACCCCGGCCTCGAACAGCGGCGCGGCGAGCTTGCCCAGCTGCGAGCCGTTGGTGGTCAGGCACAGCTCCCGCAACCCGGGCAATTGCCCGATGCGCTGACACAATTGCACCACCCCGGGACGGATCAATGGCTCGCCACCGGTGAGGCGGATCTTGCGTGTACCCAGGGCGACAAACCCCGCGGCCAGCTGGTACAGCTCCTCCAGGGTCAGGATGCGTTGGCGCGGCAGGAACTGCATGTCCTCGGCCATGCAATACACGCAGCGGAAGTCGCAGCGGTCGGTCACCGACATGCGCAAGTAGTCGATCCGTCGGGCAAAGCCATCCACCAATACTTGATCTGACATCACAGCCTCTGTCGACGGTTACGACCCTGGGGTCTTAGTTGCAGTTTTTGTCCATTAACGGCCATTGGACAAGTTGTTGGCGGCAAGACTAAGAGTGATTAAAAGTGGCGTCCAATCGCTATTAACAACCGATTGATCAATGCAATCTATCAGCGGCAAAAGCACCCTTTACCGGCATTTAAACAACAAGATAAATCGTTGATTTTTAATGAATTAAAGACTTGATAGAGGCTTTCGATCAACCGGTCATTAATTGCGATTAGACAGCCGATACAGGCGCCGAATAGGCTTTATTCGCGGCCCATGAAACGGGCCCTATAAGTGATTCCGTTGCCCCAAGCAGTCCGAACTTAAACGGCTTCACCACAAAACCGCATTTAGCCTGTGCAGTTAAACAATCACTGACATCGATTATTTGTCGGGCGGTTGCCTGCGTGCGCTGTATTGGAGAAATATCATGAGCGAAGTTGATCGATATAAACCCTACAAGGGGGCGGCCGCCGGTTGGGGGGCACTGATCGCGGTGACCAGGAACTGGCTGGGCAGCGAGAACGCCTTCAAGAACATCCGCGCCATGCTCAAGACCAACCAGAACGGCGGCTTCGACTGCCCGGGCTGCGCCTGGGGCGAGTCGCCGGAAAACGGCATGGTCAAGTTCTGCGAGAACGGCGCCAAGGCGGTCAACTGGGAAGCCACCGGGCGCCTGGTGAACCCGGCGTTCTTCAACAAGTACACGGTCTCGGCCCTGGCCGCGCAGAGCGACTACTGGCTTGAATACCAGGGCCGCCTGACCCACCCGATGCGCTACGACGCCACCCAGGACCGCTACGTGGAAACCACCTGGGACCAAGCCTTCGAGCTGATCGCCAGCCACCTCAAGGGCCTGGACTCGCCGAACCAGGCGGAGTTCTACACCTCGGGCCGGGCCAGCAACGAAGCGGCCTACCTGTACCAGCTGTTCGTGCGCGCCTATGGCACCAACAACTTTCCCGACTGCTCGAACATGTGCCACGAGGCCAGCGCCGTGGGCATGTTCGAAAGCGTCGGCGTGGGCAAGGGCACCGTGGTGTTCCATGACCTGGAAGAAGCCGACGCGATCTTCGTCATCGGCCAGAACCCCGGTACCAACCACCCACGAATGCTCGAACCCCTGCGCGAAGCGGTGAAGCGCGGGGCCCAGGTGATCTGCTTCAACCCGCTCAAAGAGCGCGGGCTGGAACGCTTCCAGCATCCGCAACACCCGCTCGAGATGCTCACCAACGGCTCCGAACCCACCTCCTCGGCCTACTTCCGTCCGGCCCTGGGCGGCGACATGGCGGCCTTTCGCGGCATCGCCAAGTTCCTCCTGCGCTGGGAGCGCGAAGCCCTGGCCAACAACGGCGAGCCAGTGTTCGATCGGGCCTTCATCGCCGAACACACCTCGGGGCTGGACAGTTACCTGGCCGAGGTCGATGCCACGTCCTGGAACCATATCCTCGAACAGTCCGGCCTGAGCATGGCCGACATCGAACTGGCGGCGCGCATGTACCGCAAGGCCAAGCGCACCATCATGTGCTGGGCCATGGGCTTGACCCAGCACACCCACTCGGTGCCGACCATCCAGGAAGTGATCAACGTGCTGTTGCTGCGGGGCAACATCGGCCGCCCCGGCGCCGGCCTGTCGCCGGTGCGCGGCCACAGCAACGTGCAGGGCGACCGCACCATGGGCATCAACGAACTGGCGCCCAGCGAGCTGCTCGATGCCCTGGAGGCGCGCTTTGGCTTCAAGCCACCACGGGAGCACGGGCACAACACGGTGATGGCGATTTCGGCCATGGAACAGGGCCGAGCCAAGGTGTTCATCGGCCTGGGCGGCAACTTCGCCCAGGCCACCCCGGACACCCCGCGGACCCACGCCGCCCTGCGCAACTGCGAGCTCACCGTGCACATCGCCACCAAGCTCAACCGCAGCCACCTGGTGACCGGGCGCGAGGCGCTGATCCTGCCGTGCCTGGGTCGTACCGATATCGATATCCAGGCCAACGGCCCGCAAGGCATCACCGTGGAAGACACCTTCAGCATGGTGCACATCTCCCACGGCCAGCTGAAACCCAAGTCACCGCACCTGCGCTCGGAACCGGCGATCATCGCCGGCATTGCCAACGCCACCCTGGGCCGTCACCCCATCGACTGGCTGTGGGTGATCGAAGACTACGGGCGCATCCGCGACCTGATCGCCGACACCATCCCCGGGTTCGAGGACTTCAATCTCAAACTGCTGAACCCCGGCGGCTTCCACCTGGGCAACGACGCCAGCCAGCGGCGCTGGAACACCGCCACCGGCAAGGCGCGCTTCATTCCCAGCGTGCTGCCGGAGCACCTGGTCAGCGCCGGGGTGCGCAAGCTCAAGGTCAAGCCGGACCTGATCCTGCAGACCATGCGTTCCCACGACCAGTACAACACCACCCTGTATGGCCTGGACGACCGCTATCGCGGGGTCTACGGCATGCGCGAGGTGCTGTTCGCCAACGAGCAGGACATTCGCCAGCTGGGCTTCGAACCGGGGCAGAAGGTCGACATCGTCTCGCTGTGGGATGACGGTCGCGAGCGTCGGGTCAGCGGTTTCACCCTGATCGCCTACGACATTCCCGCCGGCCAATCCGCCGCCTACTACCCGGAGACCAACCCCCTGGTGCCCCTGGAGAGCTATGGCGACCGCACCTATACGCCGACGTCCAAGTTCATCGCCATCCGCCTGGAGCCGGCGGCGGCCAGCAACCTGATCCAGTCCGTCAGCGCTTGACCCGGCCGGGGCGGCCAATGCGCCGCTCCAGCCTGCCCCGCGCAGCCTTCTGCCGTACGCCGCGAACCCTGGTTCACGGCGGCGGCCGGCGCCTGCCCGGGCCCCCAGCCATCACGAGGGTTTCGTCATGTTTCATCTACAGGCGCTCGACCTGGCACGCATCCAGTTTGCGTTCACGGTCTCGTTCCACATCATCTTTCCCGCCATCACCATCGGCCTGGCCAGTTTCCTGGCAGTGCTCGAAGGGTTGTGGCTCAAGACCCACAACAACACCTACAAGGACCTGTATCACTTCTGGTCGAAGATCTTCGCCGTCAACTTCGGCATGGGCGTGGTCTCCGGCCTGGTCATGGCCTATGAATTCGGCACCAACTGGAGCCGCTTCTCGGACTTCGCCGGAAGCATCACCGGGCCCTTGCTGACCTACGAGGTGCTGACCGCGTTCTTCCTGGAGGCGGGCTTTCTCGGGGTCATGCTGTTCGGCTGGAACCGGGTCGGCCGCGGGCTGCACTTCTTCGCCACGGTGATGGTGGCCATCGGCACCCTGATCTCGACCTTCTGGATCCTCGCCTCCAACAGCTGGATGCAGACGCCCCAGGGCTTCTCCATCGTCGACGGGCGGATCATGCCCATGGACTGGCTGGCGATCGTGTTCAACCCGTCGTTCCCCTTCCGCCTGATGCACATGGCGATCGCCGCCTTTGTCGCCACGGCGTTCTTCGTCGGCTCCAGCGCCGCCTGGCACCTGCTGCGGGGCAATAACACGCCGCCGGTGCGCAAAATGCTGTCGATGGCGCTGTGGATGGCGCTGATCGTGGCGCCGATCCAGGCGGTGGTCGGTGACGCCCATGGCCTCAATACCCTGGAACATCAACCGGCGAAGATCGCCGCCATCGAAGGCCACTGGGAAAACCACGGCAACGAGGCGTCGCCCCTGGTGCTGTTCGGCATTCCCAACATGGACACGGAGAAAACCGACTACGCCGTGGAAGTGCCCTACCTGGGCAGCCTGATCCTGACCCACAGCCTGGACAAGCAGATCCCCGCGCTCAAGAGCTTCCCCAGGGAAGACCGGCCCAACTCGGCCATTGTGTTCTTCAGCTTCCGCATCATGGCCGGGCTGGGCATGTTGATGATCCTCACCGGGGCGCTGGGCCTGCTGCTGCGGCGCAACGGCGCGCTGTACCGCAACCGCCTGTTCCTGCGCCTGGTGCTGTGGATGGGCCCCAGTGGCCTGATCGCCCTGCTGGCGGGCTGGATCACCACCGAAGTCGGGCGCCAGCCCTGGGTGGTGTACGGCCTGCTGCGCACCAGCGACGCCGCGTCCAACCACAGCGTGGCGCAGTTGAGCATCTCCCTGGCGCTGTTCGTGGCGATCTACTTCTCGGTGTTCGCGGTGGGCATCGGCTACATGATGAAGCTGGTGCGCAAGGGCCCGCAGCCCCATCACGAGCATCCGCCGAGCGGCCCTGCCGGCCAGGAGCCGACCCCGCGCCGTCCGCTGTCCGCGATCGCCGAGACCTTTGCGTCCAGCGACCACCACCACTGAAACAAGGGATATCGACATGACGATTCAAGGCATAGACCTGTCGTTGATCTGGGGCGTGATCATTGCCTTCGGGGTGATGATGTACGTGATCATGGACGGCTTCGACCTGGGGCTGGGGATTCTCTTTCCGCTGATCCCCGACGCCCGGGAACGGGACGTGATGATGAACACCGTGGCCCCGGTCTGGGACGGTAACGAAACCTGGCTGATCCTCGGTGGCGCGGCGCTGTATGGGGCCTTCCCCCTGGCCTATTCGGTGATCCTCGAAGCCCTGTACTTGCCGCTGATCTTCATGCTGGCGGGGCTGATCTTCCGAGGCGTGGCCTTCGAGTTCCGCTTCAAGGCCAGCCCCGAGCGGCGGCACGTCTGGGACTGGGCCTTTATCGGCGGCTCGCTGCTGGCGACCCTGTGCCAGGGCATCGTGATCGGCACTTACATTTCCGGCATCCCGGTGCTCAACCGGCAGTTCGCCGGCGGCGCCCTGGACTGGCTGGCGCCCTTCCCGCTGTTTTGCGGCCTGGGGCTGATCGTGGCCTACGCGCTGCTGGGCAGCACCTGGCTGCTGGTCAAGACCGAGGGCATGCTCGAAGCGCGCATGCGCCACTACACCCGGCCCCTGGCGTTCGCGCTGATGGCGGTGGTGGCGGTGCTCTGCGTCTGGACCCCGGTGCTGCACCCGGAGATTGCCACCCGCTGGTTCAGCCATGCCCATATCGTGATCTTCGGTGTGCTGCTGGTGCTGGGTCTGCTGGCGTTATGCGGGCTGCTGGGCACTTTGCGCCAGCATCATTCCCACTGGCCGTTCGTGTTCACCCTGGTGCTGGTGTTCCTCGGCTACATCGGCCTGGCATTCAGTATCTGGCCGAACATCGTGCCGCCGTCCATCAGCCTGTGGGACGCGGCATCGCCCCTGACCAGCCAGCTGTTCATCCTGATCGGCACCCTGTTCATCCTGCCGATCATCCTGATGTACACCTGCTGGAGCTACTACGTGTTCCGCGGCAAAGTGAGGATTGGCGATGGCTACCATTGATCGGGCAAAGCCCCTGCCCTGGCACAGGACGGTGGCGCAACTGAGCCTGCTGTTCATCGGCGCCCTGCTGATGCTCGCCTGCAGCGGCGCACTGATGCTGGAGCTGGCCCATGGATAAACTCACCACCCCCCCCGCGCAACCGGCACCCGGCTGGCAGCGCCTGCTGTGGATGCTCGGCATCTGGCTGGCCAGCGTCATCGGCCTGGGGCTGGTGGCCGGCCTGCTGCGCCTGCTGATGCAGGCCGCCGGCATGCACAGCCACTGATAATTGCCGGTCCCCCCTGAAACCCCGGCCCGCAGCAGCGGGCCGGGGTTTTGCGGTTATTGGCCGGTCGGCGCGCGCTCGGCCAGCTGTTCCAGCAGATCGGCGGAAGGCACGAAGAACAGCCCGCCGGTGACGGCCGTGCTGAAGTCCAGCAGGCGATCGTAGTTGCCCGCCGGGCGCCCGACGAACATGTTTTCCAGCATCTGCTCCACCGGCCGTGGCGAACGCGCGTAGCCGATGAAGTAGGTGCCAAATTCCCCGGCGCCCGGACGGCCAAAGGGCATGTTGTCGCGCAGGATCTTCACCTCCTCGCCGTTCTCTTCCAGGGTGGTCAGGGAACTGTGGGAGCAGCTGGGTTTCACCGATTCGTCGAGTTCGATGTCCGACAGCTTGGTGCGGCCGATGATGCGTTCCTGGGCTTCCACCGTCAGCGCGTTCCAGGCCGTCATGTTGTGCAGGTATTTCTGCACCAGCACGTAGCTGCCGTTGCAGAACGACGGGTCTTCGTCGCCGATCAGGGTGAAATCCACCGCCTCGCGGCCTTCCGGGTTCTCGGTGCCGTCGACGAAGCCGACCATGCTGCGCATGTCGAAATAGCGGAAGCCCTGGACCTCGTCCACCACCGTGACTGCGTCGCCCAGGGGCTTGAGCAGTTGCGTGGCCAGCTCGAAGCACAGGTCCATCTGCTCGGCGCGGATGTGCAGCAACAGGTCGCCGGGGGTCGACGGCGCGCGCCGGCCCTCCACGCCCACCTCAATGAAGGGGTGCAGCGACGCCGGACGCGGGCCAGCGAACAGCCGGTCCCAGGCGGCGGAGCCAAAGCCGCAGACACAGGACAGATTGCCCCCCGGCACGCGCTTGCCCACCGAGCGGGTCAGCGCGGCGACGTCGGCGCACCACTCGCGCAGGGTGTGCGCGGCAGCGGCGCCGGGGGCCAGGGTGGCGACGATGAAAATTGCACTGCGGGTGATGGGGTTGCAGATGGCTTGTGGCTCGGGCTTGCGCTCGGCCAGGGAGGAAGACTGGGTCATTGTGGGGTCCACGGGCTGCGGTCGGAAAAGTCACCGACAGGAAATTAGCAGATTGTGGCGGTGGTTAGGGAAGCAGCTGCAAGCGGTGAGCTGCCAGCCGCAAGCTGTTTGCATCAGTTCTTGCGGCCTCCGGGTTGCCGCCAGCTGCGAGGCTGAACAAACAAGCAGCTGCAAGCGGCAAGCTTCCAGCCACAAGCTGTTTGCAGCAGTTCTTGCGGCCGCTGGGTTGCCGCCAGTTGTGAGGCTGAACAAACAAGCAGCTGTAAGCGGCAAGCTGTCAGCCACCAGCTGTGAGGTTGAACAAACCTTGTGACAAGAGCGCTTACTGTGGCGAGGGAGCTTGCTCCCGCTGGAAGGCGCAGCCTTCCCAATGCCTGAGTCCCCTTCCTATCAGGCAGACCGCAGATTCAGGTTTTACGGCCGCTGCGCGTCCGAGCGGGAGCGAGCTCCCTCGCCCATTGCCGGGTCAGGAGGCGGCGCTGCCCAAGGTCGAGCGCAAGACCCGCACCGGCACCGATTTGTAGGACGGCGTGCCGCTGTCCACATCCAGGTAGTCCAGGGGCACCAGGCGGTTGGCCTCGGGGTAATAGGCGCCCACAGTGCCCGGGGCGATCTTGTACTCGATGGCGGTGATGTTTTCGTAGCGCAGCCGCCGCCCGCCGATGACCGTCTCGATGTCCACCAGGTCACCGTGGGCCAGGCCACGGGCGGCCAGATCCCCGGGGCTGATGAACAGCACGTCGCGACGGCCGAAGACCCCGCGATAGCGGTCGTCCAAGGCGTAGATGGTGGTGTTGTACTGGTCGTGGCTGCGCAGGGTGATCAGCCGCAGGACATCGGCGCCGTCCACTTCCTTGTCCTCGTGCAGCCCGGGGAAGACGAAGAACTCGGCCTTGCCCGAGGGGGTCAGCCATTGCCGCTGGGCCGCCGCCAGGGGCATGCGGAAGCCGCCGGGCACGCGGATCCGGGCGTTGTAGTCGTCGAAGCCGGGCACCGTCTGTTCGATCAGGTCGCGGATCTTGTCGTAGTCGGCCACCAGTTCCAGCCAGGGCACGCGGCTGTCGGGCAGCGTGGCCTTGGCCATGCCGGCGACAATCGCCGGTTCCGAGAGCAGAAGCGGCGACGCCGGGGTCAGCTTGCCCGCCGAGGCGTGGACCATGGACATCGAATCCTCCACGGTGATGGCCTGGCGCAGGCCGTCCTGCAGGTCCAGCTCGGTGCGGCCCAGGCAGGGCAGGATGAAGGTCTCCTTGGCCACCAGCAAATGGCTGCGGTTGAGCTTGGTGGCCACGTGCACGCTCAGGTCGAGCCGGCTCATGGCCGGGAAGCACTGGCCCGGGTCCGGCAGGGCCACGGCGAAGTTGCCCCCCAGGCACAGCAGCGCCTTGGCCCTGCCGTCGATCATCGCCTGCATGGCCTGCACCGCATCGTGGCCATGGGCCGAAGGCGGCGTGAAGCCGAAGGTCTGCTGGAGCTTGTCGAGAAAGGCCTGCGTCGGCTTCTCGGTGATGCCCACGGTGCGGTTGCCCTGGACGTTGGAATGGCCGCGCAACGGACAGATGCCGGCCCCCGGCTTGCCCAGGTTGCCGCGCAGCATCAGCAGGTCGCAAATCAGGCGCACATTGGCCGTGCCTTCGTTGTGCTGGGTGATGCCCATGCCGTAGGTGACGATGGTGGCATTGGACTTGGCGTAGGCTGCGGCGACCATTTCCAGGTCCGCCTGGTGCAGGCCGCTGGCCTGCTCGATGTCCGCCCAGGCGGTGGCGTGCAGGTCCGCCGCCAGGGCCTCGAAGCCCTGGGTGTGCTCGGCGATGAACTCATGGTCCAGCACCTGCCCGAGGCTGTCCTCCAGGGCCAGCAGGGCCTTCATGATGCCCTTGATCGCCGCCGCATCGCCGCCGGCCTTGACCTGGAAGTAGGACGAAGCGATGCGGGTCGAGCCGTAGGTGGCCATCTCCACCATGTTCTGCGGGT
The DNA here is from genome assembly GCF_001547895.1 of Pseudomonas sp. Os17. Classification (NCBI taxonomy): domain Bacteria; kingdom Pseudomonadati; phylum Pseudomonadota; class Gammaproteobacteria; order Pseudomonadales; family Pseudomonadaceae; genus Pseudomonas; species Pseudomonas sp. Os17. The sequence goes on from NZ_AP014627.1 coordinate 4,368,911, forward strand.
CGGCAAAGCGCTCCAGGGCGCGCTCGCGCAGCGGATTGAAGACCATGATCGGCACCTTGCGCCGCGAGGCTTCATGCAGGGTGCCCATCATCCGCGGGTGGTTGGTGCCCGGGTTGTGGCCGATGGAAATGATCAGCTCGCAGAGATCGAAATCCTCCAGGGACACCGTGCCCTTGCCGATGCCGATCGAGCGCGGCAAACCGACGCTGGTGGGTTCGTGGCACATGTTCGAGCAGTCGGGGAAGTTGTTGCTGCCGTATTCCCGAGCGAACAGCTGGTACAGGTAGGCCGCTTCGTTGGAGGCGCGGCCGGAGGTGTAGAACTCCACCTGCTCGGGCTGCAGGCCCCGCAGGATCTGGCCAATACGCTCGAACGCCGCCTGCCACGCCAGCGGCTTGAAGGTATCGCTGGCGCGGTCATAGACCAGGGGCTCGGTGAGGCGGCCCAGGTCTTCGAGCTGATAGTCGGAACGCTGCAGCAGCGAGGTCAGCGGATGCTCGGCGAAGAAGGCCGGGGTCACCCGCTTGTTGGTGGCTTCCCAGGTCACCGCCTTGGCGCCGTTTTCACAGAACTGGAAGGTCGACTTGTGCTCCTTGTCGGGCCAGGCGCAGCCCGGGCAGTCAAAGCCATCGGGCTGGTTGGTGCGCATCAGGGTCAGGGGCGCCTTGAGCGCGTCCATCTGTTCGCGCACCGCCGTGGCGGTAGCCTTGAGCGCGCCCCAGCCACCGGCGGGACCATCGTAGTTGCGGATTCCGGGAACCTTGCGTCGAGTGCTCATGATCGCTCCAGGGCCGACCCGGCACGACGCGAGTCGGTGGTTGCGGATGGTCGAGGCGTACCCGGGCGGGTTGCCAGGGGCCTGGATCACAGGGGGTAGTGCGTGGCAACAGTGCCGACACTGGATAAAAGCTAGCGCTGCGCCCCGGCCTGTCAAGCTCAGGCGCCGACCGGCACAGACGCGACGCTGGCGCCCGGGCCCGCCAGCGTGGAACCTATTGCCGGTCCCCGTCCGGCCTCAGCCCGCGCTCATTGCAGAACGCTGCGCCGGCGCTTGAACGTCCAACCCTGCTGCATCCCGGCGGCGGCCAGCAGAATCGCGGCGACCCCCAGCCACTGCAACAGCCCCAGGCGATGCCCGAAGGCCAGCCAGTCGACGAAGATCGCCGCGATCGGATAGATGAAGGACAAGGCGCCGGTCAGCGCGGTCGGCAGCTTCTGGATCGCCCCGTACAACAGCACATACATCACCCCGGTATGCACGATGCCCAGGGTCAGCAGGCTGGCCCAGGCCGTGGCCTGCTGGGGTGGCTCGGCGAGGTTGGCCCAGGGCGCCAGCAGCAGGACCCCGGTGCAGACCTGGATCAGCGCGATCAGGTGCGGCGGCGTGCCGCTCAGGCGCTTGATCAGCAACGCGGCGAAGGCATAGAGCAATGCCGCGCCCAGGGCCAGGGCGATGCCCAGCAGATAGTCGCTGCCGGCGTCGCCCTCGGTGCCATGGGCGCTGACGATGGCCAACATCCCGGCAAAGGACAGGCACAGCCAGAACAGCTTCTGCGGGGTGATCTTCTCTCCCAGGAACAACGCCCCCAGGGCCACCAGAATGAACGGCTGGACGTTGTACACCGCGGTGCCGATGGCGATCGAGGCCCGGGAGTAGGAACCGAACAGCAACACCCAGTTGCCGACAATCGCCACGCCGCTGAGCACCGCCAGAAACAGGCTGCGCCGAGTCAGAATATTCCTTCGCAAAAAACCGAAAGTACCGCAAATCAGCAGCAACGCGCCGGCACCGAACAGGCAACGCCAGAACACCACGTCCAGCACCGGTTGTCCGGACACCAGAACGAACCAGCCAATGGTTCCGGAAATCAGCATCGCGGCGGTCATTTCCAGTGATCCGCGACGGGTCAGTGCATCCATCATCAATCTCCTCTGACAAGGGCCAGATTATGCCCAGCGGCACACGGCCATCGCCAGTTCAAAACCTGGGCTAGTATGCACTCAGGCCTTTTTTATCAAGGCATAAACGCCCAATCACCTAACGAGGTTGCCATGCTCGATGCCATCGACCAGGCCCTGATCAGTGCCCTGATGCAGGACTCCCGCCGCTCCCTCAAGGCCCTGGCGCAGATCAGCGGGCTGTCCGCCCCCAGCGTGGCCGAACGCCTGAAAAAACTCGAAGAACGCGGGGTGATCACCGCCTATACCCTGGAAATCGACCCCAAGTCCCTGGGCTACCAATTGCAGGCCATTGTCCGGATTCGTCCGTTGCCGGGCCGCTTGCAGGAGGTGGAGCGGCAGATCCTGGCGATTGCCGAGTTCACCGAATGCGACAAGGTCACCGGTGAAGACTGCTTTATCGCTCGGTTGCAGGTGCGCTCCATGGAACAGCTGGACCGCTTGCTGGACCGACTCAACCATGACGCCGAAACCAACACCGCGATCATCAAGAAATCGCCGATCAAGCGGCGGTTGCCGCCCATGAACTGACCCCGTGAAATGGGCTTTTTCACCGCGGAAAAAGCCCCTGAAAACGGCCTGCAACTGCGGGGTGAAAAGGCCGTTCCAGAGGCGTTTCTTACGAAAAACCAGCTGACTTCTCGAGCACTTTTCAGAAAGTTTCCCCTTAGGCATAAGACGATTCTTAAAATCTCCCAGACGTCTTTTTGGCGTCAATTTCAGTGATACCCTGCGAATCCTCTGACGACCCCACTAGCAAAATGCCTGCTCCTTTGCGGAAGCTGCGCATTGTCGTGGGCTCATGCCTGTCGAAAAGCCGAGTACAAGAACCCATGCCGATCCGCGTGCAGATAGCCGATGACCATCCCTTGACCCTGATTGGGATACACACCCTGCTGGAAAACCGCGCCGAACTGGAAATCGTTGCCCAGGCCCACAGCGTGGAAACCCTGTTGGAGAACCTGCAGCGCCAGCCCTGCGACCTGCTGCTGACCGACCTGATGATGCCCGGTGGCGATCAGGTGGATGGGATTCGTCTGATCAGACGCCTGCGTTCACGCTACCCGGAGCTGGCCATCGTGGTGATCACCATGCTCGACAACCCGGCGCTGATCAGCAGCCTGCTCAAGCTCGGAATCCAGGGCCTGGTGAGCAAGCGCGGCCTGCTCAACGACCTGCCCAAGGCCATTGCCGCCAACCCCCGCGCGCCCTTCGTGTCGCCGTCGATCCAGCATCTGCTGGACACCAGCACCGCCCTGCATGGCAAACCGCTGCTGCAGCCCGAACAGTTGTCGGCCAGAGAGATCGAGGTGCTGCGCCTGTATGGCACCGGCATGAGCATCGGCGCCATCGCCCAGCACCTGTGCCGCAGCAAACAGACCATCAGCACGCAAAAGAGCAGCGCCATGCGCAAGCTTGGCCTGGACACCTCGGCCAGCCTGTTCCTGTACATCCAGGAACACGGCCTGAGCTGAGCGGTCCTCAAAACTCCGGAGCTTCCCCCCTATGCCCCTGATTTCCCGTCCCCCCCAGTTCTGGAGGCTGATCCGTGTCTGCCTGCTGTTCAGCTTCATGGTCCTGGTCAGCCTGTTTTTCAGCCTGCCCGCCCACTGCGCCGAGTCGCAAGAGCCGGGCAATCCGTCTTTGGCCCGGCTGCTGGACATGCGCAGCACCCTGCCCCACAAGGTGCTGCGGGTAGCGACCATCGTGCCCCCCGAGCGGCCCCTGGAAAGCGCCGGCAACCAGGTGCTCAAGGTGATCTCCGACGAATACCTCAAGCTGATCGGCAAGCAGCTGGGCCTGCGCTTCGAGTACGTCGAGCTGGCCTCGCCCCAGGACGCGATCCGCGCCCTGCTCGAACACCGTATCGACCTGCTGCCCCGGGCCACCGCGCTGGAAGCGCAGACCCCCGGCCTGTCCCTCAGCCGTCCGTACCTGAACAACCAGCCGATCATCGTCGGGCGCATCAACGACCAGAGCCTGCCACCGGACCTGGAAGACAAGCGGGTGCTGGTGCTGGACAACTACCTGGACCTCAAGACCGTCCGCAAGACCTATCCTCGGGCCGACATCAGCGGCGTGCACACCACCGCCCTGGCCCTTGAGCAACTGGCCGGCAAACAGGCCGATGCCTTTATCAGCGACCGCTTCCGCACCACCCTGTACATGCAGGCCCGCCCCGACCTGCGGCTGCACAGCAAGTTCTATCCACAGTTGCCCGACGCTGGCTTCGCCTTCGCCGTGCGGCGCGAGGATGCCACCCTGCGGGCGCTGATCGACTACGTGCTCAACGCCATTCCCGAGGAGCACAAGCGGCGGATCCAGAACCAGTCGAGCCAGGAGCCCTTTCCCTTCGCCCCGACCGAGTCGTTTTCCCTGACCCCCGGCGAACTGAACTGGCTCACCGCGCACCGGCAGATCAATCTGCTGGCGGAGGAAGCGCCGCCCTACATCTACCGCAATGCCGAGGGCCAGTGGGCCGGACTGAGCATCGATATCCTGCGCACCCTGGCCAGCTCGTTCCGCCTGCAACTCAACATTCAGCCCAGTCTGTCCAGGGCCGGCGACCTGGAACAACTGGCCGCCGGCAACGCCGACCTGACCACCCGCGACCTGGGCCTGCCCGACAACGCCCGGGGCATCGGCCTGAGCCAGAGCTACGGCACCCGCAACTGGGCCTTTGTGGTGCGTCATGGCGACAGTTCTCCCAGTTCCCTGGACGCCATGCTGGGACGGCACCTGGCGCTGCCGCGCAACCACCCGCTGCTCGAACACCTGAAACAGCGCTACCCGGACATCCATCTGGTGCTCACCGAGGATCATCGCCAGGCCCTGAACCTGGTGCTGCAACGTCAGGTCGACGCCACCCTGGACACCCCGGTGGGCACCGAGGCGCTGTCCGGTTCCGGGCTGCAGTTCGGCCTGGCCTTCGACGCCCTGCCCACGCCCCACCGCTTTGCCGCAGCCCCTGGTGCCAGGGAGTTGCTGAGCGTGCTCGACAAGCTGCTGGACTCCATGGCCAGGAACCCGCAAAGCGACATCCAGCTGATCGCCAAACAACAGTCCAGCGCCGCGCTCTGGAGCTGGGTCGCCGAGCAGGCCTGGCATGTGGGCGTGGTGATCCTGATCATCTTCGTGCTGTCGCTGATCTGGAACTGGCGCCTGAAGATCCAGGTGCGGGAAACCATCTGCGTGCAGACCCGCCTACAGGACAAGCTGGCCTTCCAGTTCTCCCTGCTCAACGGCCTGCCGACGCCGCTGTATGTCTGCGACCTGGACGGCCGGTTGAGCACCTGCAACCGCGCCTATGAGGAGTTCTTCGCCACCTCCCAGGAGCAGGTCGAGGGCTGCCTGCCCACCGAGCAGCCGAACATGCCGCGCGACTTCGCCGAGGTGCTGCAAGAGGAGCATCAACTGCTGCTGGCCAATCACCGGCCGCGCTTTCTCGACACCAGCCTGTGGATCAAGGAGCAGCAGTACTGCCTCTATCAGTGGCTGGTGCCGTTCTACAACGCCCGCGGAGTCCTGCAAGGCTTGCTGGGGGGCTGGCTGGACATCTCCGAGCGCAAGAACCTGGAACTCAAATTGCGCGAAGCCAAGCAGATCGCGCAGAAGGCCAGCGCCGCCAAGAGCGAGTTCCTCGCCTCCATGAGCCACGAGTTGCGCACCCCGCTCAATGCCCTGGTCGGTCTGCTGGAGCTGGAAACCAGCGCCAGCCAGGCGCCCTCGCACAACCTGCGGGTGGCCCAGCAATCGGCGACCTCGATGATCGACCTGATCGGCAACATCCTGGATCTGGACAAAATAGAGAGTGGCCTGATGCAACTGGCACCCCACCCCACCGCCCTGGAACCCCTGCTCGCCAACGGCCTGGGACTGTTTGCCGTGCAAGCCCGGGAGAAACGCCTGCAACTGAACTTCGACTATCAGGCCAGCCCCAACCGGCTGTACTGGGTCGACTCGCTACGCCTGCAGCAGATCCTGCACAACCTCTTGAGCAATGCCTTGAAGTTCACCGACCGCGGCCACATCCAGGTCACCCTGCGCGAAACCCATGTGCAGGACAGCAACAGCCTGCTGACCCTGAGCGTGCGCGATACCGGCATCGGCATTCCCCTGGCCAACCAGGCGGGGATTTTCGAGCCCTATCGCCAGGCCACCGCGCGCACCGCCCACCTGTACGGTGGCTCGGGCCTGGGCCTGAGCATCTGCCACCAGCTGGTGCAACTGATGGGCGGCCGCATCTGGCTGGAAAGCGAACCCGGACAAGGCTGCTGCATCCACGTCGAACTGCCGGTGAGCTGGCAGACGGCAAACGCGGAAGTGACGGAAAAACCGGAAGTGCCGCCGATCACCGGCAAAGCCTTGCGGGTGCTGGTGGTGGACGACGTCTCCACCAACGGCCTGGTGCTGACCCTGCAGCTGGAGCGCATCGGTCACGTGGCCGAACACGTCAGCAGTGGCGAAGAAGCCCTGCAGCTGCTGCGCCACCGCCACTACGACGTGTTGATCAGCGACTGCAACATGCCGGGCATGGACGGCTACAGCCTGGCCCGGGCGGTGCGTGAGGCCGAACAACAGAGCGGGGCCAAGCCGCGGCTGATCGTCGGCTACACCGCCAGCGCCCTGAGCAACGAAGCGACCCAATGCTCCAACGCCGGGATGAACGATCTGATGATCAAGCCGGTGACCCTGGCCCGGCTGCAGGAAGTCCTGGGCAGCCACACTGGCGCTGGCGAAGAGCGGGTGCGCGCCTTCGACATCGACCACCTCAAGGACCTGGGGGAAAACAGTCCGACCCTGCACCGACGCATCCTCAACGAACTGACCAAGAACCTGCAGCAGGAAATCGCCGAACTGCGCACCTGCGTCCTGGCCAATACCCCGCACCTGATCAACGACCTGACCCATCGCCTGAGCGGCGTGGCCTGCCTGATCAACGCCCAGGACATGGCCAGGACCTGCGACGCCCTGAGAAAGGTCGACGTGAGCCATCCGCCGTCCGTGCGCAACTGCCAGCAAGCGCTGCTCAGCGCCATGGAGCAGGTCTACGCAGAGGCCCGGAACCAGCTGACCAGCTTGCGCGACCCCCTTGGCAGCGACAGCCCGACCCTGGCCCAGAGCGCACAGACCCAAGGCTCGCCACCCTGAACCGCACCTCGGTGCGCCGAGTGCCCGGGCCGGCCAACAGGCCCTGGCGCCACTCTCGTACTTGTCTCATTCAACCGCCGCCCCCTGCTGCCTAACCTTGCGCTGGCTTTCGAGCACAGACAGTCAATGGCGCCAGACTCCCGACGAGTCGCTACGCCAGCTCTCGATTGCTTGTTGAATCCAATAACGTCCAATCAGGGAACAATCGATGATCACGCGGCAAACCTTCCAATCATTCCTCAAACTTCCGCTGGCGATGGCTATCGGCATGGCGGCGCTCAGTGCGCAACAGGCGGCCGCGCACGGCTACATCGAAAACCCCAAGTCCCGCTCGTACATGTGTAGCGCCAAGGGCGGCAACCTGAACACCAACTGCGGCCCGGTAGCCTACGAGCCACAGAGCGTCGAATACCTGGCCAACGCCAGCCGCGACGGTTTCCCCAGCACCGCCCAGGCCTGCCACGGTGAGTTCACCCGCTGCGGCCCAGCCAACGGCACCATTGCCGCCGGTGGCCTGCGGCACTTCGCCGCCCTCAACGAGCAGACCGCCAGCCGCTGGACCAAGATGAGCATCAAGCCCGGGCTGAACACCTTCGACTGGCGCTACACCGCGGTACACGCCACCCGCAACTGGCAGTTCTACATCACCAAGAAAGACTGGAACCCCAACCAGCCGCTGACCCGTGATTCGTTCGAAGCGGCGCCGTTGCTGACCGACAACTGGAACAACACCCTGCCGACCAAGACCGGCGGCCTCACCAGCCACAAGGTCAACATTCCGGCCGACCGCAGCGGCTACCACATCGTCCTGGCCACCTGGATGGTGGGCGACAACACCAACACCTTCTATCAGGTGGTGGACGTGAACATCGAGAACAGCGAAGTCGCGCCGTCGAGCTGGAAGAACATCGGTGCCGTTCAGCCCGAGGCCTTGAGCATCGGCGACAAGGTCATGACCCGGGTGTTCAACGAGCACGGCGAACTGTCGGCCAAGCAGGTCACCCTGAACATCGACAGCGCGGAACTGGCCAAGGAAAGCAACTGGCCCAAGGCGCTGGCGGAAAAGGTCAACCGGGCCAAGCTCGGCTATCAGATCGGTGAGCTCAACGACAAGGACCAGGTGGTGCCGCAGTTCGGCAAGAACAGCATCTTTGTCGACAAGAACAGCGACATCAACAGCGTGCTGATCGCCAAGGAACAAGCCGCCAAGCCGGCTGAACTCAAGGTCTCCGGCATGCAGTCCGAGTACAGCCTGAAAGACGGCAAGGTCGACCTGCACTTCAATGCCATCGCTCTGAACGGCGACTTCACCATCACCGCCAGCGTGGTCAATGCCAAGGGCGAAACCGTTGCTCACCAGCAAGCCGACAGTGGCAACAATACGCCGCACTTCAGCCTCGCGCTCAAAGGCGTGACAGCGGGCCAGTACGATCTGGTGGTGGTGGCCAAGTCGAAGAAAGGCGAGCTGCTGCAAGAGACCATCAGCTTCAAGCTCAAGGCCGAGCCAGAAGTTGAGGAAACCCCGGGCGGCGGTGGCAACGAAGGCGGCACCACTCCCGAGACGCCGGCCAAGTACGACCACGTGTTCCCTGAAGGCCTGAAGTCCTACAAGGCCGGCACCCTGGTGCTGCAGCCCAAGGACGGCAAGACCTACCAGTGCAAGCCGTTCCCGTACAGCGGCTACTGCGTGCAGTGGAAGGCCGGCGTGACCCAGTACGAACCCGGCACCGGCTCTCACTGGCAGATGGCCTGGATCCTCAAGTAACCCGGCAACTCCCCAGTTGCTCCTTGGGGCGTGACGCGCAAGCGTCACGCTCATTTTTTTATCCGGCCGGCGCGCTTTTGCACGCCTGCAAAGGCCCGTCAGACGGGTCGCGCCGATCCGCCAAGAATCCAGCAAAAGCTTGTTCTAGAGCCCTTTGACTCTCGTACTCGTCCCATGGGAACACCCGGGAGCAGCACGTAGCCTGTGCTCGCTGGCAAGGCTGCCGGAACAGCGGACCTCCAAGGTGTCCCATTCCCCCATCACCGGCTCCTCGCAGCGCTTCAACACTCATTTTTCAATTGCTCAAGGCACACAGGCATGATCAACTCCAACCGGACTCGCTCCTTCCTCAAACTGCCGATCGTCATCGCCATGGCGACGGCGGGACTGGCCGCCCAGCAAGCCTCGGCCCACGGTTACATCGAAAGCCCCAAGTCCCGCGCCTTCATGTGCAGTTCCGATGGCGGCAGACTGAACGTCAACTGCGGTCCAGTGATGTACGAACCACAAAGCACCGAGTACATCGGCGTGCCTGGCCGTAACGATCTCGAGCACTTTCCAAGCAACGCCCAGGCCTGCACCGGCGACTTCAAGGTATGCGGCCCGGCTAACGGCACCATCGCCGCCGGCGGCCTGGTGCGTTTCTCCCCGATCAACGAGCAGAGTGCTACCCGCTGGGCCAAGACCACCATCAAGCCGGGCCCGCAGAACTTCACCTGGCACTACGAAGCCGGTCACGCCACCCGCTACTGGCAGTTCTACATCACCAAAAAAGACTGGAATCCGAACCAGCCACTGACCCGCGACTCGTTCGAAATGACCCCGCTGCTGGATCAGCCATGGCCGTCCGGCACCGTCCCGGCCCCGTCCAAAGGCAAAACCCATCACACCGTGGACATCCCGTCTGATCGCTCCGGTTACCACGTGCTGCTGGCCACCTGGAAAGTCAACGACACCGACGCCACCTTCTACAGCGTGGTCGACCTGAACATCGACAATGGCGCGGTCATCCCGTCGAACTGGAACACCGTGGGCGCGGTACAACCTGAAGCCCTGAGCATCGGCGACAAGGTCAAGACTCGCGTCTTCAACGCACAGGGCGAGCTCCACGCCAAGCAAGTGGTGCTGAACATCGATAGCGCCGAACTGGCCAAGGCCGACGTCTGGCCGCGCGAGCTGGCGAAGAAGGTCAATGCCGCCAAGCAGGGCTACCAGATGGGCCTGCTCAACGACAAGGACGAAGTGGTGCCGAACTTCGGCAGGAACGAAATCCTGGTCAAGAAAGGCAGCGACATCGTCAACGTGATGATCGACAAGGAACAGGCCGCCAAACCGGGCGAGCTGTCCATCACCGGCATGCAGTCCGAATACACCCTGAAAGACGGCAAGACCGAACTGCACTTCAACGCCATCGCCAAGAACGGCGACTACACCGTGAAGGCCACCGTGTTCAACGCCAAAGGCGAAAGCGTGACCTTCCAGCAAGCGCCGGCCGGCAACACCCCGCACTTCTCCATGCCGCTGAACAATGTCAGCCCCGGGGTCTATGACCTGGTGGTCGTGGCCACCTCGAAGAAAGGCGAAGTGCTGCAAAAGTCCGCCCGCTTCACCCTCAAGGCCGAAGCCGGCGGTGGTGAAGGTGGCAACGAAGGCGGCAACGGCGGTGAAGGCGGCGCCAAGTACGACTACGTGTTCCCCAATGGCCTGAAATCCTACAAGGCCGGCACCGTGGTCCTGCAACCCAAGGACGGCAAGACCTATGAGTGCAAGCCTGGCGCCGTCGCCGGCTGGTGCACCCAGTGGACCAGCGGCTCCAACGCCTACGAGCCGGGCGTAGGTTTCGCCTGGCAGTCGGCCTGGAACGCCAAGTAAGTCATAGCGTCAACCACCCGAGCGTGGCGCCACGGCGCCACGCTCCTTGTTAGCGGTCAAGCCCCCCATGAGCTCAACCCCCTATTCAAGAACCCTGCTCTGGCAGGGTGAAAACCTGCCGAGGCGCCTGTGCTTATGAGCGCCCTTCGCCCCTCGCTTCGCGCTGGCCTGCTGGTCGGCGCCTTGTCGTTTCTGGCGGCCTGGCTGGCGTGGCTGGCATACGGCAGCTGGCAGTTCCGGCAAAGCCTGAACCCGGCGAGCCTGCAGGCGCCCGCCGTGGTGCCGGCGGCCCCCCGGTCCCAGCCCGACCCGCAAGCCATCGCCCGGCTGTTCGGCGTCCAGTTGCAAGAGCACCCAAGCGACCTGCCCCGGGTGCCGCTGAGCCTGCTGGCCAGCCTGGTGGCCGCTCACCCGGAGCAGTCCCGGGCCCTGATCGAATCGCCGGAAGGCAGCCGCTTCTATGGCATCGGCGAGCCCCTGCCGGGCGGGGGCAGCCTGCGCCAGATCGGCACCGGCCAAGTGCGGGTGCAACGCTTCGGCGAGGAACTGATCCTGAGCCTGCCCCAGCACGCAACGCCGTTGCTGACCCCGCAGGCAGAGGACGCCGCCGCGGCCCAACCCCATCCACAGCCAGGCAGCGGGAGCCTGCTGCAACCGTCTGTGCAATCCCCTGGAGCATCATGAATCGAGCCTTTATCGCCGGGTCCCTGCTGACCCTGGGCACCCTGATCAATCCCGTGTACGCCACGGAAAAAACCGCCGCGGCCCAGCAATGGACCCTGAACATGAAGGACGCCGAGCTGCGCGACCTGGTCAACGAAGTGGGCCAGATCACCGGCAAGACGATGATTCTGGACCCGCGCCTGAACGGCAAGGTCACGGTGCAATCGAGCACCGCCATGGATCAGCAGGGCATCTACTCGCTGTTTCTCACCGCCCTGCGCAGCCAGGGTTTTGTCGCCATGGACCAGGGCGATCGGGTGCTGATCCTGCCGGTGGCCGAAGCCAAGACCAAGGCCAACGCCGAGCCCAGCGGCGCCAGTGAAGAGTTCGTGACCCAGGTCATCGAACTGAACAACGCCAACGCCAGCGAAGTGGCCAGCGCGGTGCGCCCGCTGGTGGCCGCGGACGCCTACATGGCGCCCTCCACCACCTCCAACGCCCTGGTGATTTCCGACAGCGCCAACAACGTCGAGCGGGTGCGCCTGGTGATCAACGAGCTGGATAACGCCGGTGGCCGGCAGTTCAGCATCGTGCAGCTCAAGCACGCCTGGGCCACCGAAGTGGCCAAGACCCTGACCGACAGCCTGGCCGACAGCAACAGTGCCATGACCAGCGCCAAGGCCATTGGCGACTCGCGCAGCAACCGCCTGATCCTGGTGGGGCCGGCGCCGGTCCGCCAGCAGATGCAGCGTCTGGCGCAGAGCCTGGATGTGCCGACCAATGTCGGCGACACCGCGCGGGTGCGCCGGCTCAACCACAGCGATGCGAAGAAGCTCGAAGAACTGCTCAGCGGCATTGGCAAGCGCATGGAGTCCGGCAACCGTGGCGGCGACAGCCAGAAGCCCGACAGCCCGGTGCTGGTCAGCGCCGACACCAGCCAGAACGCCCTGGTGCTGATGGCCTCGCCGGCCCAGCTGGCGACCTTCGAAAGCATCATCAACGAGCTGGACCGGCCCCGGGCCCAGGTGCTGGTGGAAGCGGCGATCGTCGAAGTCAGCGGCGACATCAACCAGGCCCTCGGCGTGCAATGGGCCGGCAACCGCGGCAAGCTGTCCGCCGCCGCCAACTTCAATAGCGCTGGACTGTCCATCGGCACCCTGCTCAACAGCCTGCAGGACGAAAAGCGCCCGAACCTGCCCGATGGCGCGATCATCGGCATCGGCGGCAGCAACTTCGGCGCGCTGATCACCGCCCTGTCCAGCGACTCCAACAACAACCTGCTGTCCACCCCGAGCCTGCTGACCCTGGACAACGAAGCGGCGGAAATCCTCGTCGGCCAGAACGTGCCGTTCCAGACCGGCTCCTACACCACCGACACCGCTGGCGCCAGCAACCCCTTCACCACGGTGGAGCGCAAGGATGTGGGGATCACCCTCAAGGTCACGCCGCATATCAATGAGGGCAACTTCCTGCGCCTGAATGTCGAACAGGAAAGCTCCGAGCTGGCCGCCGCGCCGCCGGGCATCAACACCAGCGACGTGATCACCAACAAGCGCTCGGTCAAGAGCACCATCCTGGCCAACGACGGGCAGATCATCGTCCTCGGCGGGCTGATCAAGGACAACGTCAAGGTCCAGGTCAGCAAGGTGCCGCTGCTGGGGGACATTCCCTGGGTCGGCCGTCTGTTCAGCAGCAGCAAGGAAGTCAACGAGAAGACCAACCTGATGGTGTTCCTGCGTCCGACCCTGCTGCGCAACGCCGCCAGCACCGAGCAGATGAGCCAGCACAAGTACAACAACATGCGCTCGCTGCGCAGCCCGGACGGCAAGACCGGCGGCCAGTTGCCTGCCGACGCCCACCGCCTGTTCGACGCCCAGCGCGATGGCGATGCAGGCCTGATCGACATGCGCGCCCCCGGCGCCCAGCGCCAGCCATGATCGCCACCCACGAAGACGCGCGTCTGGCCTTTGCCTACGCGCGCCGCCACGGCGTGGTGCTGGACCATCAGGCAGACGGCGCGGTGCTGTATTGCCGCGCCAGTACGCCGCTGTCGGTGGTGGCCGAAGTGCGCCGTTTCAACGGCGCGTTGCTGCGCAGCCAGGTGCTGGACGACGAGGCCTTCGCCCAGCGCCTGGCCGCCCACTACCGCGACGGGCAGAACGGCGCCAAGCAGGTGGCCGACGGCCTGGGCGAACAGTTCGACGAAGAGTTCGATCTCAACAGCCTGGCCGAGCAACTGCCCAAGACCACTGACCTGCTGGAGCAGGAGGATGACGCGCCGATCATCCGCCTGATCAACGCGATCCTCAGCGAGGCGGTCAAGAGCAAGGCCTCCGACGTGCACCTGGAAGCCTTCGAAGAGCATTTGTCGGTGCGCCTGCGGGTCGACGGTCTGCTGCGCGAAGTGCTGCGCCCGCGGCGGGAACTGGCGACCCTGCTGGTGTCGCGGATCAAGGTCATGGCCAAGCTGGACATTGCCGAGAAGCGCATTCCCCAGGACGGGCGGATTGCCTTGCGCATCGCCGGTCATGAGGTGGATGTACGGGTTTCGACCCTGCCCTCCAGTCACGGTGAACGGGTGGTGATGCGCCTCCTGGACAAGCAGGCCGGGCGTCTGAATCTCAGCCACCTGGGAATGAACGACAGCGTGCGCCAGCGTCTGGAGCTCGCCCTGCACAAGCCCCACGGCATTCTCCTGGTCACCGGCCCCACCGGTTCCGGCAAGACCACCACGCTGTACGCCGGGCTGGCCAGCCTCAACAGCCTGGAACGCAACATCCTGACCATCGAGGACCCGGTGGAATACCACCTGACCGGGATCGGTCAGACCCAGGTCAACGCCAAGGTCGACATGACCTTCGCCCGGGGCTTGCGGGCCATCCTGCGCCAGGACCCGGACGTGGTGATGGTGGGCGAGATCCGCGACCGCGAAACCGCGGAAATTGCCGTGCAGGCCTCCCTCACCGGGCACCTGGTGCTCTCGACCCTGCACACCAACAGCGCCATCGGCGCGGTGACCCGCCTGGTGGACATGGGCATCGAGCCCTTCCTGCTCTGCACCTCGCTGCTGGGGGTGTTGTCCCAGCGCCTGGTGCGCCTGCTGTGCCCGGAGTGCAAGGAGCCCCACAGCGCCGATGCCGCCGCCTGCGAACGCCTGGGCCTGAGCGCCGACGCCGCGCCGCAGCTGTACCGGCCCAAAGGCTGCAGCGCCTGCCAGCACTCGGGGTATCGCGGACGTCGCGGCATCTATGAGCTGGTGCTGTTCGACGACACCTTGCGCCAGCTGATCCACACCGGCGCCGGCGAGCACCAACTGCTGGAGCATGCGCGCAAGCACAGCGCCAGCCTGTTCGACGACGGCCAGGCCATGGTGCTGCAAGGGCAGACCAGCCTGGAAGAACTGCTGCGCGTGACCCAGAGGGACTGACCATGGCCGCCTACGAATACCTGGCCATGTGCGCCGCCGGCAAGAAATCCACCGGGGTGGTGGAGGCCGACAGCCCGCGCCATGCCCGGCAACTGCTGCGCGAGCGCCAGTTGGTGATCCTCAAGCTCAGCGCCGCGCAGAGCAAGCGCGTGCGTGGCAAAGGCTTGCTGCCGCGGGGCGGCGGCTTGAGCAGCGCCGAACTGGCCTTGCTCACCCGCCAGCTGTCGACCCTGGTCCAGGCCGCCCTGCCCCTGGAGGAAGTGCTGGCCGCGGTCGCCGCGCAGTGCGAGAAGCAATGGATCAAGAGCATGCTGCTCGCCATCCGCTCGCGGGTGCTGGAAGGCTACAGCCTGGCGGTGGCCCTGGCCGCCTATCCGCGGGCCTTTCCCGATCTGTACCGGGCCACGGTGGCTGCCGGCGAACGCTCCGGACACCTGGACCAGGTCCTGCTGAACCTGGCCGACTACACCGAGGCCCAGCAGGCGGCCCGTCAGCAGATCCAGCTGGCCATGCTCTACCCGAGCATCCTGATGCTGGCGGCGGTGAGCATCGTCGGCTTCCTCCTGGGCTTCGTGGTGCCCGACGTGGTCAAGGTGTTCATCGACAGTGGCCAGGAACTGCCACTGCTGACCCGGGGCCTGATCGCCAGCAGCGCCTTCCTCCAGGACTATGGCCTGCTCCTGCTGCTGTTGGTGGCGGCCCTGGTACTGGCCGCCCGCGCCGCCGTCCGCAACCCGGCCACCCGCGAGCGCTGGCATGCCCTGGTGCTGCGCCTGCCGCTGCTGGGCCGGCTGATTCGGGCCAGTAACTGCACGCGGTTTGTCAGCACCCTGGCGATTCTCGGGCGCAGCGGCGTGCCACTGCTGGACGCCCTGGCCATCGCCAGCGAAGTGGTGGCCAATCAGAAAATTCGTACCGGTCTGAAAGACATCGTCCGAGGGGTGCGCGAAGGTATCAGCCTCACCCGAGCCCTGGAACTCAACGGCAGTTTCCCGCCGATGATGCTCTACATGATCGCCAGCGGTGAACGCTCCGGCGAGCTGGACAGCATGCTCGAACGCGCCGCCAAGCAGCAGGAAGAACAACTGGCCAACCGCATTGCCTTGCTGGTGGGCCTGTTCGAACCGGCCATGCTGGTGTTCATGGGCGCCTCGGTGCTGATCATCGTGCTGGCGATCCTGATGCCGATCCTCAGCCTGAACCAATTGATTACCTGAATGCGGAACCCCCTACGTGCAGACTCAGAACCAGCAACGCGGCTTTACCCTGATTGAAATCATGGTGGTGGTGGTCATTCTCGGGGTCCTCGCGGCCCTGGTGGTACCGCAGATCATGAGCCGTCCCGATCAGGCCAAGGCCGCCGCCGCCCAGAGCGACATCAAGGCCATCGCCATGGCCCTGGACATCTACAAGCTCGACAACCACCAGTACCCCAGCAGCCAGCAAGGGCTCGACGCCCTGGTCAGCAAGCCCAGCGGCAACCCGCCGGCACGCAACTGGAACCCCGACGGCTATCTCAAGCGCCTGCCCATCGATCCCTGGGGCAACGCCTATCAGTACCGCGTGCCGGGCGCCCGCGGCACGGGCTATGACCTGTTCTCCTTCGGCGCCGACGGCAAGCTCGGCGGCGACGGCCTGAACGCCGAGATCGGCAACTGGGACCGCTGAGCGGTGCAACGCTCCCACAGCAAGGGCTTCACCCTGATCGAAGTGTTGGTGGTGGTGCTGATCATCGCCCTGTCCGCAGGCATGATCGGCCTGATCAACCCCGACTCCGCCAGCCGTCAGGCACGCCGTGAAGGCGATCGCCTGCTGGCGCTGCTGCAACTGCTGCGCCAGCAGGCGGTATTGAGCAACAGCGACTACGGCCTGCGCATCGAACCCGACGCCTACAGCGTGATGCGCCTGGATGACCAGGGGCAATGGCTGGCCGACCGCGACTGGCGTGCCCAGAGCCTGCCCGGCAGCCTGCGCCTGCGCCTTGAGATTGCCGAAGCCGGCCCGGCCCTGGGCCAGGCGGTTAGTCGCAGCGCCCTGCCCCAGCTGCTGGTGCTGTCCAGCGATGAAACCAGCGCCTTCACCCTGTGGATCGAGCACCGCAACAGCGCGCTGCTGACCCTGTCCAGCGACGGCATACAGGAGCCCCGACTTGAAACCGCGAACTGAGCGGGGTTTTACCCTGCTGGAAGTGATGGTGGCGCTGGCGATTTTCGCCACGGTGTCGATTGCGCTGTTCAGTGCGATCCAGCATGTGGCCATCAACAGCGGCAATCTGGCCGAACGCACCCAGGCCACCTGGATTGCCGACAACTACCTCAATGAACTGCGCAGCGGCATGCAGCCGCGCAGCAGCGGCCGCCAGCAACGACAGGTCGAGTTTGGCGGGCGCCGCTGGTGGCTGTTCAGCGAGATCGAAGCGGCGCCGGACTCGCGGCTGCTCAAGGTCAGCCTGCGGGTCTCGGCCGAGCAGGACCCGCAACGGGCCCGGCAGTACAGCCGCGCGCAGCTGCTGGGTTACATCGAGGCCAGCCCATGAACCAGCGCGGTTTCACCTTGCTGGAAGTGGTGGTGGCCATCGCCATCTTCAGCCTGCTGGGCCTGGCGACCTATCAGTTGCTGGACCGGGTGATGCGCAGCGACCAGCGCATCCAGACCCAGGAACTGCAATTGCGCCAACTGCAACGGGCCCTGAGCCTGCTGGAACGCGACCTGGTGCAGGTGCAACGTCACGCCCTCAAGGACGACCACAGCCATAGCCAGGCGCTGATCAGCCAGCCCCAGGGGCTGCGCCTGCTGCGCGGCGGCTGGCGCAACCCCCTGGACTATCCCCGCAGCCACCTGTTGCAGGTCAGCCACCGTTTCAGCGACGGCCAGTGGCTGCGCGAAGCCCAGGGCCTGGAACAAGGCAGCCTCAGTCAGGTGCAACCCTTGCTCAGTGGGGTCGAGCTGATCCATTTGCGCTTCATCGACGCCCTGGGCCAGCCCCATGACAGCTGGCCCATCGGCAGCGAGGCCCTGAGCCTGCCGGCCGCCGTGGACATTGAGCTCAGCGCGCCGGGCTTTCCCCAGATCCGCCGGGTCATGCTGCTGCCCGGCGGCGCTGAAGTGGACGAGGAACCGCCCCGTGAATAGGCCTCGCGCCCAACGCGGCGTCGCCCTGCTCAGCGTATTGCTGATCACCGCACTGGTGACCCTGGTGGTCAGCAACATGCTTGCCCGCCAGCGGCTCAGCCTGGCCAGCAGCAGCCACCTGGTGCAGCACCAGCAGCTCTGGCAACTGGCCCTGAGCGGCGAGAGCTGGGCCCGCAGCCAGTTGCTGGAAGATGCCCGCAGCGAAGGCGGCCTGCTGGTGACCCATCTGGGCCAGCACTGGGCCCGGCCGGCCCCGGCGTTCCCGATCGAAGGTGGCCGGCTGCAGATCCGGATCAGCGATCTGGGCGCCCGGCTCAACCTCAACAGCACGCTGGTGCCGGATGATGTGATCCCCCGGGCCCGCTACCAGCGGCTGCTGGCCCTGGCCGAGATCAAGCCCCACGACCCGGCGGCGCTGCTGCGCCCCCGGGATCGCCTGGGCCGCCCTTTGCCCCTGAGCGATATCAGCGAACTGCGGCCACTGTCAGAGGTGGGCGCCGACACCCTGCAACGCCTGGCGCCGCTGGTGGCGGCCTACGATCAGGGGCACATCAACCTCAACACCGCCGACGCCCTGGTGCTGGCCAGCATCGAAGGCATCGATCTGCCGACCGCCCGGACCCTGGCCCAGACACGCCCGGCCAAGGGCTACCCGACGGTCGCCGCGTTTCTCGCCAATCCCATGCTGCAGGGCCGGGACATCACCGCGCGCGGGCTGAGCGTCAACAGCCGCCAGTTCCGCGCCACCATCGACGTTGAGCTGCATGGCCGACGCCTGCGTCTGGTCAGCGACCTGCGGGTCATGAGTGCCGACCAGGTCCGCGTGCAGCAGCGCACCTTGCTGCCCTTGCCGCTCAACGACCATTCGCTTACCGAGTAACCATTGATGAGCCACTGGCTTTACCTTTCACCCCATACCCCGGGCGACCGCCCCTGGCATTGCCACTGGTGGTCTGCCGACAGCGCCCCCCGGGAAGGCGATCTGCAGCAGGCCGCCAAACACCTGCGCGGGCAGGCCTTCGCCCTGCTGCTGCCGATGGAGATGGCCAGCTTTCATCAGGTCAGCGTCCCGGCCCGCAGCGGTCGCTGGTTGCGCCAGGCCCTGCACAGCGCCCTGGAAGAACACCTGATCGACGACGTCGAGCATCTGCACCTGGCCCATGGCCCGTTGCGCGAGGGACGTCACTGCTCGGTGCTGGTCATCGACCGCGAGCGCCTGCAGCGTTGCCTCAAGCGCCTGGCCGAGCATGGGCTGCAACCGTCACGCATGCACATCGACGCCGACTGCCTGCCCCAGGACCGGCCACGCGCCCTGGCCTGGGACGGCCGCTGGCTGCTGGGCGGCAGCGCTGCCCTGCGCCTGACGCTCAACCCGCAGGAGCTCGGCGAACTGGGCCGGCTGCTGCCGGACGGGCTGCTGTGGCAGGGCGCCGAGGCCCCCACCCTCGACGGTGTCGAACCGCCGCACTGGCAAGCCGAAACGCAGCCCTGGCAAGTGCTCGGCCAGGGCTGCCTGCAGGCGATCGACCTGTGCCAGGGCCAGTTCCAGCGCCGTACCCGGCAGAGCGCCCCCTGGCGCGTGGTCCTGCTGGTGCTGGCGATGGCCGGCGGCGCGCAACTGCTGCAGAACGTCGGACACCGACTGTACCTGGAGCAGCGCAGCGACCAGTTGCACGCGGCCAGCCGCAGCCTCTGGCAAGAACGTTTCGCCGATGAACCGGCCAGCGCCGATCTGGCGCATCAGGTGCGGCTCAAGCAACGTCAGCACGTGCAGGAAGCCCCCGGCGTGGCCCTGCGCCTGTCGCAACTGGCACAACACTGGAGCGCCAGCGGCGGCGCCCTGTCTCAGATCCAGCGCCTGGATTACCAGGCCGAGGAAGGCTGGAGCCTGCAAGTCAGCGCCCCGGCCTTTGCCGATCTGCAACTGCTGCGCGAGGGCCTGATCAACCAGGGCCTGAACGTCAGCACCGATTCATCCGTGCGTGACGCGCAAGGCGTCTCCGCGCGTTTTCAAATCAAGGAGTAAGCGATGAAGCGCCCCATCGCCTCGATCCCGGCTCGAAACGCCCTGACGAACCCACTCCGGCAACGCTGGCAGCGTCTGGCAAAACGCGAACAACGGGCGTTGCAGGCCCTGACCGTCTTCGCCGGCCTGACCAGCCTCTACCTGCTCTGGCAACCGCAACAACAGGCTCTGGCCCAGGCCGAGCAACGCTATACCGAGGAAACGCAATTGCTTCACGATCTACAACAGCTACCCGCCAGCCCCTCCTCCCTTCAAGGCCCAGCCATTTCCGGCGATGCCCTGCCCGGCATGCTGGCCCGCTCCAGCAGCCAGGCCGGACTCAACCTCGAACGCATGGACCAGGAGGATCAGGGCCGGGTCAACCTCAGCCTGGAAGGCCCGCTCAACGGCCTGATCAGCTGGATCGACCAGCTGGAACAGCAGCACGTCTCGGTCCTGTCGTTCTCCATCGAAGTCGACAAGGACGCCATGGCCAGCGCGCGCTTGCAGCTGCACAGCCCTTGAAACCTCGTCATTCCTGAAACCCGGACAACAAAAAGCCCGCCGAAGCGGGCTTTTTTAGCGGCTCAACCAGCAGGATCAGTCATCGCGACCCATGATGCCGAACAGCTGCAGCAGGCTGACGAACAGGTTGTAGATCGATACATACAGGCTGATGGTGGCCATGATGTAGTTGCGTTCGCCGCCGTGGATGATGGCGCTGGTCTGGAACAGGATGCACACCGAGGAGAACAGCACGAAACCGGCGCTGATCGCCAACTGCAGGCCACTGATCTGGAAGAACAGGCTGGCCAGCACGGCACCCATCAGGACAAAGAAACCGGCGGTGATGAAACCACCGAGGAAGCTCATGTCCTTGCGGGTGATCAGCACATAGGCCGACAGACCGCCAAACACCAGCGCCGTCATGGCGAAGGCCGAGCTGACCACTTCAGCACCGCCCTGCATGCCCAGGTAACGGTTGAGGATCGGGCCGAGCAAAAAGCCCATGAAACCGGTCAGGGCGAAAGCCGACACCAGGCCCCAGGCCGAGTCACGGAGTTTGTTGGTGAGGAAGAACAGACCGTAGAAGCCGATCAGCACCACGAAGATGTTCGGGTAACCGACCCGCATCTGCTGCGCCACATAAGCCATGACACCGCTGAACGCGAGGGTCAGGGCCAGCAAGCCGTAAGTGTTGCGCAGGACGCGGCTAACCTCTAGCTGCTCGGCCTGCACGCCGTTGTTAACTGCGTAATCCTGTTCGCGCATGGCGACACTCCTGTTGGGGGAAACATTTAGTGGCAAGGATGATAACAGAGGCTCTGTAACTCGCGACGCAGAGAGTTTGACAGTGTGTTTCATTCGGGTATTATGGCGCCCGCAATGCGATCTGGAGGTGTGGCCGAGTGGTTTAAGGCAGCGGTCTTGAAAACCGCCGACTGTAACAGGTCCTAGAGTTCGAATCTCTACGCCTCCGCCAAATCTCAACGAGAAAGCCCTGATTTTTCAGGGCTTTTTTGTGTCTGGCGTCCAGGTTTGGTGCCATTCCACTCAAAGCGTTCCATCACTATTGTGGACGTGTTCCCTAACCAGCCCTCCTCCGGCGTCCTGCCGAACAAAAAACACACCACATCGCTACTCGACGCGGTATCACTACGCTGGCGCATAGAGGGTCCCGTCAACCTCCTCAACGCCATTGAAGTTCAAGCCAAGCTGCGCCATGCCAAATCTCTTCACCACTGAGCGTGCTGATGAATAGAAGCCCACAGGCGGCGCTATGCTTACGCTCCTAGCGTGAGGGCACAGCAATGTGCGGAAGACTTTCTCAGTATCGCGGTATCCACGACTTCGTCGCTGCCCTGAGCATGCCAGGGGCACTGGTCAACAGCGTTGGCGACCAGCCCCTGGGGCGCTACAACGTAGCGCCGACAATGCAGCTTGCCCTCTTCCATATTGCCGGCGAAGCGTTGCATGCCGACGCCGTGCGCTGGGGCTGGCGGCCGCACTGGGCGGATGATCGCGCAGCCCCGGTCAATGCCCGGGTCGAAAAAGTGGCCCACGGTCCGTTCTTCCGCCAGATCTGGCCGCACCGGGCCCTATGCCCGATCGACAACTGGTTCGAGTGGGTGGATGAAGGCGGCGCGAGGAAGCAGCCCTACCTGATCCGGCACCGCGACGGCTCCCCCATCCTCTGTGCCTCGATCGGACAACTTCCGGATCCAGAGCGAGGCCGCGCAGAGCACGACGGCTTTGTGATCATCACTGCCGACACCCAAGGTGGCATGGTCGATATTCACGACCGCCGGCCGGTGGTCCTGGCGCCGGACCTGGCCCGGGAATGGCTCGATCCAGCCACGCCGAAGGAGCGCGCCGAACAGATGGCCTTGCACCAGGGTGAGCCCGCCGACGCCTTCGAATGGTTCAGAGTCAGCACCGCCATCGGCAACGTCAGGAACCACGGGGCGGAACTGATAGAGCCTACGACCAAACCCGCCGGGGGCGATGTGGTGAACAACGGCTGATGATTGACAGGCCTCCCTATCGAGCCCGGCCCGGCACCGGGATTCTTCTATCTATACAGCGACCCACCTTGGTATCGTTGCGCCGCTATTCGGCAGGCAGCAAGGAAGCGGTGAGGAATGCATAAATGGAAAACTCTAGTGTTCGTCATCCTGGCATTGACCGGTGCTCAAGCCGCGGCGGAAAACAAGGGCTCCTATCAAAACTCGATGATGATGATAACACTGGCTCCAACCTTGCTTCTTTCAGGAACAACCGGACTATCTGAGCTGGCGGTGAAGCAATTCCAGCCTGCCAAGGCTGATGCACTGGCATTCGTAGGCTCAAATGGCGAGATTCGCGGCGCTCAATTCGAGCAAGCCGTTCGCTACTACCACTCGGCCTATGGCCAGCCGTACATGACCGACGAACAACTGGCCCTGGCAATCGCTACTACGCTCTGAAGTCTGTTCTCCTGGCATCACGTGCAGCGGCACAGGACTTCATCAAAGTCATGCCTGAAATAAAACCAGCCTCCCCACAGCACTTTCCTCAAGTTCCAGCGGACGGTTAGCCAAGCCGCGTTAGCGTAATTCAGCAGGCGCCTCCATGAGTTCTGTCAGTGGCCGAACAGGATTGGCCTGCACGCGTTCAAAAAGAGGCGGGGTTTTACCTTCCATTCGATAGATGCACGCCTTGATCAGCCGCCCCTTTCTGTTGTCCTTCGGTAGCTCAACAAAATGCCCGAATTTGCAGTTTTCTTCGTTGACGACATAGGCAGGATCCTCCGCCCAGAGCGAGAGAACCATCATTAGCAGAAACATTGATTGCAGTCCTTGGCGACACTTTGGGCCGGCTGTCTAACAGGCGTCGGATTCAACGGCAACCCTGCTCCCATCTTTGCGCATACAGGGCTCCTGTCGACCTGCCCAACGGACAGGATGCTGGACTTGGAATCGGCAGCCCTTATCATGCGGCGCTCTACTCGGCCCTCAGGGAAATAGACGCTGATGAACAAGGCCCGTGCCTGGTTACGCCGACCCGTTCCAACCTTGCCCGCTTGGTGTTCCGATAACGGCTTTCCAGCAACCCATCAGAGAAGTCCATATGACCCCCAATCCGATAATCGATAACGGATTACGCGTCGCGTTGGTGACAGGATCCACTTCCGGCATCGGTGCAGCCATTGCACGTGCACTCAGCCAGGCAGGCTATGCGGTGGTGCTCCATTCGCGAAGTTCTGCGGATACGGGACGCGCTATGGCCGCTGAACTGAAACAGGCTGTTTATGTACAAGCCGATCTTGCTGTTGAAGCTGACAGGGTCAGGCTTGTTAACGAGGCGATCGCCGCGTGGGGGCAGCTCGATGTATTGGTCAATAACGCTGGTATTAGCAGAGTCATTCCCCACGGCGACCTTGCTCGACCGCATCGACACTTCACGGATGGTCTTGGCAAGGTCAACCACCGGCGGGCAACGCCAGGCATCAGGGCTGATCGAGGGTATGGCCTATTCACTCAGCGGCGACCCCCGTCATCCCCTGGGCCCGGCTTTTGAACAATGGCGATCCCGCTTCGAAGCCTGGCAGGCCGGCCTGGGTGCGCAAGACCTCTGGAAGGCCGCCCGCAGCGTGCATTGAACAACCAAGAGACGCCGCGCACAGGCTGTTCGACAAGTGGTGTCCTCTTTTCCTTCAAGGCTCAAGTTGCACTTAATTGAACTGACGACACCTCAGCCAGGTTGCCGTTCACTGCCTTGCCGACAGCAAGAAACTGTCTGGACGCCAATGCGTTTCACCCTCATTGGCCGGCCATTCCAGTCAGGTCGCATGAAACAACGCCTCCCCTATCAGGTCCCCCATAACACCCTCACCCCAATCAACCACGCGGCCATGAATTCAAGGATCATGTACCTCCTCCCCCAATGCCTCGAACGGATAAACGCCCGAAAAAGTGGCGGGATGGGCGCGCTTGGTTCATTTGTCCAGATCCGCCAGGTTATGCATCCGTTCGCCTAACGCTCCTCGCAACCACGCCGAATGAAACTCCATTTCTTCCAGAGAAGTACCCTCGGCCAATCGGTATAGCGACTGCTTGCCCCTTGGCCCCTGACACAAAACGCTGAAATGGCCATCGCGGTCATAACTGGCGAACACGTAAGGGTAGATGCCAATGATGTCGCTATATGGCACCCGTACTTCGGTGGGCTTACGGCCGCGCCGGCTGACGGTAAGGGTCAGCAATTGCTGGTTTTCGTCGAACATGAAGGCCAGCACTCTGGGCACAGAGAAAATCCACGCGAAGACCAGTCCCATGAGCACGGTAAAGCCCAGCAGGAACTGGATGAGAAGCGCCGTTGTGAAACTCGACCCATCGCTGCGCGGTTCACCTAGCATCGCTTCGGCCCCCAGAAGGAGCAATATCGTCAGCACCAAGACCGGCAAAGACCAAAGCACCAAGAAACAGAACCCCATGATGGCCGCTCCAGCGCTGCCCATGATCGGCAAGTCCGGATCTTGCTGCCAAATAGGTGGGTGAGGAGCAAAATCGTCGTTGCCCGGCGCAGCTGGAGGCGCTGTGACAAGGCGAGATGGGCATTGGCGATTCATTGAGGAAGCTCCAGGAGTGCAGCGTAGACGGTACCACTACTGCCAGACAGTCGCCCTGGGATCGTCGGTTTTTTTCAACGCATTGATTGTTCAACGCCCTTCCCAGGGCCCACTGGCCAACGCCAGGCGCAGGTACAGCCCGGGCCGCAAGGTGGCTCTGCGACCTTCCCGTCCAGGAACGGCTCATGAAAAAGCCCCGCACGATGGCGGGGCTTGGTAACGTTCATGGTCAAATGCGTCGGGCTGAAACCCGGGAGACAGTGAAGCCGATCCGGGACCTCATTTCACGTCGGTGCTCACAACAGGCGCAAGCGCATCACCAGCTCCCCATCAATCACCTCGCCTGTCTCCAGAAAGCCTTCCGAAGCATATAGATTGCGCGCCTCCCTGTTGTCCGGCGCAACGCCGAGAGTGACCCAGGGACCGCCCGGCAATGGCCTCAGATAGGCCAAAAGTGCACGCAACGCGGCACGCCCATAGCCCATCCCCTGATAGCGTCGATCGACCATCAGCCGATAGATCCATCGGCCATTATCATCAGGGTCCAGGGCATGCATGAGGAAGCCAACCAGTTCACCGGAATGGCTAGCGCGCACCGCCAGGGGTTCACACCAAGGGCTTTGGTCGGCCTGTTCCAATGATTCTGCGTTGCTGGCAATGAAGTCACTTTGCTCGTCGCGCACTTGCAGCGCGCAACATTGCGCTTCTTCATCGCAAGTAGATACGGGGGTGAGGGTTACCGAGGGATAAAGCATTTGCATGTGGGTGTCTCCGCGGAGCAGTGATTGCCCCTCCAGAATTTTGTTGATGGTTCAGTAGTGGAAACATCGTTGGAAACTGGCTCATAGGGCACCTCCTTGTGTCTCGCGGAAAAACAAGCGCTTACTGGTCCGGCTCAAGCGGCGGCAAAATTCTAGAAAGCTGGCCTTATCGAATCAAGCGGCAACGCTGTGATTGTTCTGACAAGCAATAAAAAAACCGGCGAATATTCGCCGGTTTTCATCCCTCGCCGCACGCCGCTGCAGAGCCCTTGAGCGGCCCTGCCCGGCGATCGGCTCAATGCGGTGCGTTGAGGGTCAGGCGCATCTGGCGGTTCACATCCTTGTACAGCAGGTAGCGGAAGCGACCCGGGCCGCCGGAGTAGCAGGCCTGCGGGCAGAAGGCGCGCAGCCACATGAAGTCACCGGCCTCGACTTCCACCCAGTCTTGGTTCAGGCGATACACCGCCTTGCCTTCCAGGACATACAGGCCGTGCTCCATGACATGAGTCTCGGCGAACGGAATCACGCCGCCCGGCTCGAAGTTGACGATGTTGACGTGCATGTCATGGCGCATGTCGCTCATGTCGACAAACCGCGTGGTGCTCCAGCGACCTTCGGTGTCCGGCATCACCCGCGGCTCGATGTCCTGCTCGTTGGTGACGAACGCGTCCGGGTACGGCACGCCGTCGACTTTCTGGTAGTGCTTGCGGATCCAGTGGAAACGCGCCTCGGTGCCGCTGGTGTTGCGCAGCTTCCAGTCGGCCGCCGGCGGGATGAAGGCATAACCACCGGGCTTGAGGACGTGCTCCTGGCCCTGCAGGGTCAGGTTGACTTCGCCTTCGACGACGAACAGCACCGCTTCGGCGTTGGGGTCCTGCTCGGGCTTGTCGCTGCCGCCATTGGCGCCCACTTCGACGATGTACTGGGAAAAGGTTTCGGCAAAACCCGACAGCGGACGGGCAATCACCCACATGCGCATGTTGTCCCAGTGCGGCAGGTGGCTGGTGACGATGTCACGCATCACGCCCTTGGGGATCACGGCATAGGCTTCGGTGAACATGGCACGGTCGGTGAGCATTTCGGTCTGCGCCGGGTGCCCGCCGTGGGGTGCGTAATAAGTGGTTTTGGACATCGAGACTCTCCTCATTGTTGTTTTGCTGCCCCGTGCAGCAGCGCCGCCGGGGTCAACAAAGCTGCGGGTCGACACGCCACGAAGGGCGGCGCGGACCTCTGCTGTGCACCACGATATCCAGCGCCGCTTTCATGCACAAATTAAATACCGGAATCCGGCATATTCATTTATCAAATACCAAACAGACTCAGCCCCGGGTGTCCTGGGCCAGCACCCGAGACAATACCCGGGCCAACTCCTTGACCATGGGATCCGCCGCCGGACGGTGCAGCAACGCCACCTCGAACACATCCACCGACGGCAACCCGCTGCTGCGGGCCAGGACCTGATGCCCCGCCGTCACCGCGCGCATCGGCAGCAGGCCGATGCCCATGCCATCGGCAATCGCCGACTGCAGGCCACTGAGGCTGGAGCTGGTGAAACTGATGTGCCAGCGCCGGCCGATGGACTCCAGGGCATTGATCATTTCATCGCGGTACACCCCACGCGGCGGGAAGGTGACGATGGGCAGCGGGTCGAGGTCGATGCAGGGGTTTTTCGCGCTGTCCACCCAGCGGGTCTTCTCCGGCCAGCAGCCCAGGGCCTCGCGGCTGTTGCGCAGTTGCTTGAGCACCACCAGGTCCAGTTCGCCGCGGTCATAGCTGGCGCTCAGGTCGCGACTCATGCCGCTGGTGACTTCCAGCTTGACCTGGGGATAGCGGCGATTGAAGGCGGCCAACTGCTCGGTGGTGCGCCCCGCGGCAAAGTCATCCGGCACGCCGATCCGCACCGTCAGCGCCACCGTGGCGCCGGACAGCGCCTCAAGCATCTCGTCGTTCAGCGCCAGCAGGCGCCGGGCATACCCCAGCAGCGTGGCGCCGGCATCGGTGGGCAGGACATCGCGATTGCCACGCTCCAGCAGGCGGTGCCCGGCCATCTCCTCCAGGCGGCGGATCTTCTGGCTGACGGTGGACTGAGTCGAATGCAGACGACTGGCCGCCGTGGTGAAACTGCCGCAATCGGCCACCGTGACAATGGCCCGCAGCAAGTCGAGGTCGAACAGGCGGCTATTGGGTTTCTCGATGTTGCTCATGCAGGTATCTGTTTTCTGAATGCGAGGGCTCTTTCTACCGGTTCTTGTCCCGCGAGACAAATCCATGCAGCGGCCGTGGATATGCCATCATGCGCCACCACCGCTTACCCATCCGAGAAGGACATCAGGATGCAGTTCATCCCCCTGGTCGATGCCGACCCCGCCACCCAGGCCCACGTACGCACGCTGCGCAACCAGAAAGAGGTGCGCCAGTACATGTACACCGCCCACGAAATCAGCGAGCAGGAACACCAGCGCTGGCTGGAGTCGCTGCGGGGCAATCCGGCCCAGGCGGTGTTTGTGGTCATGGGGCACGGCCGGGCCCTGGGCATCGTGTCACTCAATGCCATCAATGCCCGCCAGAAAACCGCCGACTGGGCGTTCTACCTGGACGCCGAACAGCAAGGCAAAGGCCTGGGCAGCCAGATCGAATTCTGGATGCTGGACTACGCCTTCAACGAAGCCGGCCTGGAAAAGCTCAACTGCGAGGTGCTGGCCAGTAACCCGGCCGTCATCAACATGCACCTGAAATTCGGCTTCCAACAGGAGGGGCTGCGGCGCCAGAACATCCTCAAGGATGGCCAGCGCATCGACGTGGTCCTGCTGGGCATCACCAAGGCGGAGTGGCAGAGCAAACGTCCGACGCTCGAGCCCCTGATCGCCCGCCTGGGCCGCTAAGCCAGCAAGGGGCCCGGCAGTACTTGCGGGGTATCGGGCGCCCTGATCCCAACGGGAGCAGGTACTGGATCAACCCTTGTGGCGATTGCTTGCCCCGCCCCGGCATGCCTTGAAGGGTGGATTGGATTTGCCGATCACATAGACCCGCCCGCGACTGGCGATCTAGAGCATTGGCTCTAAAGATCGGCGCAAGACGGCCGTTATCTCTTATTCACCCCCCACTGAAGGATGCAGTGACATGGAAATAAACAACCGTCCCCTTCCCCCCCTGACCGCCGGCGGCTCTCAGCCCGGCATCAAGCTGCCTGACTCGGGCAAGGTGCTGACCCCACCGCCCCTGACGGCGGAACAGAAAGAGGCGCTGGAAAAACTCAGAGACAAGGCCAAGGAACAGCCTCAGCCACCGGCCACGGTCACGGCGCCAAAAACCTCGTTGATCGACGAAGTCGTCTGATCCACAAACTCGGACGGACACGGCAGCGCCTGGGCCGGTCCGTCCGCCATGGGAAAGGCCAACAGGCGCATCACCAACTGCCCGACGCTCCACCGCCGCCACTGGAACCGCCGCCTCCGGAGAACCCGCCTCCCGAGCTCGAACTGCCAGCACTACCGCCGCCACTACTGGCACCAACACTGGCGCCGCCGCTGGTCCAGTGAAAACCGCCGGTACTGGCAAACAGCATGAAACCGAGGAAGTAGGCGAACGGCAACAGCGTCAGCCACTGCCGGGCCGTACTCCAGGCGTCGACACCCCAGGCCATCAGCAGGATCAGCACCAGCAGCGCCCCCAGTCGCCACGCAAAGCCCTTGGGGCTCTTGCGCCAGCGGTTGCGCATCATGCGATAGAGCAGCCAATGCCCTCCCAGCACCAGCAGCACGCCGGCCGGCCAGGCCAGCCCGTAGAGGAAGGTCGAGCGGCCCAGGAACTGACTGACCAGGGTCAGCACAGCGATGTACAGCAGCAGCCCCAGCACCCCGTAGAACACCCGGCGCGCCTGCCACAGCCCGGCGAACGTCGCCCCACCCACCAGCATGCACAGCGGCACCAGGAACAATTGCACCAGCCACTCGCCACCGCCCACCGCGCCCACCAGCAACGCCACCAGCAGCACCAGAGCGGCCAGGACCCGGCGCCACTTCCAGCCCGCGGCCAGCATCACTCCCGCCACCGCCCCGATGATGAAGGCCAGCAGCAAGGCATAGACTTCGAGGGGGATCTGCAAGGGCACCTGCAAGGGCGCCGGTTCCGCCAGTTCGCCACCGTCCACCAGCACAATCAGGTGGTCCAGGGCCTGTTCGATGCCTGCGGCGAAATCCCCCCGGCGAAAGGCCGGGGTCAGGTCCCGGGCGATGATCTGTCCGGCCAGCAGGTCGGTGACCACCGGCTCCAGGCCATAACCCACCTCGATGCGCACCTGGCGATCGTTCTTCGCCACCAGCAGCAGGAGACCGTCATCGATCCCCTTGCGCCCCAGCTTCCAGGCGCGAAACAGCTGGTTGCTCAGGGCTTCGATGCTTTGCTGGCCGAGGCTGGGCACCAGCATCACCGCGATCTGCGCACCGCGGCGCTGCTCCAGGGCCGCAAGTTTCTCGCACATGCGCTGCTGCTGCGCCGCGTCCAGCGTGCCGCTCAGATCGATGATCCGCCGGTCCAGCTCAATCCTCGCCAACCCCGGTGGCACCGGCTCGGCGTAGCCCTGCGCCGGCAGCAGCAGCCCGAGAAACAGCGCCAGCCACAGCCCGCGCCCTTGTTGCCACAACAGCTTGATCATTCGCGCTTCCCGCATCCTTCATCCTGGGTGGGCGGACTCTACCACCCCCGCTCCCCGGGTCGATTCGATCCGCTGCCGCGCAGACAAAAAAACACCGGGCAGGTGACCAAACCTGCCCGGTGCCCGACGACCTGTCGTGTTGCTGCAATCGGCCTCAGCTCAGGCTGTTGAGGCACACCACCTTGGGCTGGGTCATTTCCTCATAGGCGAAACGCACCCCTTCGCGGCCCAGGCTGCCGTACTTGAAGCCACCAAACGGCATGGCATCGAAACGGTAATCGGACGAATCGTTGATCATCACCCCGCCCGCCTCGATCCGCCGCGCGGCATCCATAGCGGTGCGCAGATCGTTGGTGAAGATCCCCGCATGCAGGCTGTATTCGGGCTGGTTGGCCAGGGCGATGGCCTGATCCAGGTCGTCGAACGGCTGCAAGACCACCACAGGCGCAAAGACCTCGTCCTGCCACAGCCGACTGCCATGGTCGACATTCTCCAGCACCGTGGCGGCGTAGCACGAACCCCGGCGCTGATGCCCGCAGAGCAACCGCGCGCCCTGCTGCAGTGCTTCATCCACGACCTTCTGCGCGTTCTGCGCGGCCTGCAGGCTGATCATCGGCCCGATATCCGTGCTGTCGGCCGATGGATCGCCACTGACCTGCTCCCGGGCCAGGCGCACAAAGGCCTCGCGAAACGCCTCGTAGATCGAGGCCTGGACCAGCAGGCGCTGGGTGCCGATGCAGTTCTGCCCCGCCGCCCAGAACGCCCCGGACACACAGCTTTCCACCGTCGCCGCCAGGTCGCAGTCGGCCATGACGATCACCGGCGCGTTGCCCCCCAGGTCCATGGCCAGCTTCTTCAGGCCGGCGCTGCGGGCGATCTGCTCGCCGGTGACAAAGCCGCCGGTGAAGGAAATCATCCGCACCTCGCGGGCCGCCACCAGGGCCTTGCCCAATTCCGCGCCGCCGGTGGCCAGGGTCACCACCGAAGTCGGCAGCCCGGCATCGCGCAAGTAGTCCACCAGCTTGATGGCCGACAGCGGCGCCAGCTCCGACGGCTTGAGGATCACCCCGTTGCCCCCGGCAATGGCCGGGCCCAGCTTGTGCGCCACCAGGTTCAGCGGATCGTTGTAGGGGGTGATCGCCAGGATCAACCCCAGAGGCTCGCGAGAGAACCAGCCCTGGCGGTTCTCCGAACCTTCGTAAGCATCGAAGGGCAGCACCTCGCCGGCATTGCGCTTGGCCTCTTCGGCCGAGAGCTTGAGGGTGTTGACGCAGCGCTTGACCTCCTTCTGCGCCTGTTTCAGGGTCTTGCCCGCTTCATCGACGATCAGCCGGGCAAAATGCTCGGCGTCGTGCTCGATATTCAAGGCCGCCCTCTCCAGAATCCGTGCCCGCTGATGGCGCGGCATCGCGGCGCAGTCGTTCACACCCTGGCGCGCCTGCTGCAACAGGTAGGGCACGGCACAGGCGTCAAGGCGTGGCACGGTCCCGACCAGGCGACCATCGAAGGGGCTGTAGACGTCAATCGAATCGGCGACCGGCGCCAGACGTGACAGATTCATGGACAGGCTCCTAGCGGCTGGTGCGCGACTGGTGGATGTGGATGATGTCCGAGAGCAAGGCAAAGGCCGTCTCGATGCGCCCGGCGCCCGGCCCGGACACCGTCACCGCGCCCAGCAGTTCGGTGTTGAACGACACCGCGTTGATCGCCCCGCCAATACCCGCCAGCGGATGAGCCAGGGGCAACAGCCGCGGCTCGACACTGGCCTGCAGCGAGCCATCGGCCAGGCGCCGGGCCGAACCGATCAGCTTCCAGCGCGCGCCCTCGGCCCGCGCCTGCTCCAGGTCCGCCGCCGTCAGGCCGGAGATGCCGCGGCAGCTGACGTCGCTGACGGTCAGCTGAGCACCGAGCAGTTCGTTGGCCAGGATCACCACCTTCAAGCGCACATCAAAACCTTCGACATCCGCGGTCGGATCAGCCTCGGCGTACCCCAGGGCCTGGGCCTCGGCCACCGCCTCGGCAAAGCCCAGGCCGGCGTCCATACGGGTCAACACAAAGTTGGAGGTGCCATTGAGAATGCCCTCGAACCCCTGCAGCTCACTGCCCGCCAGGGACTGCTTGGCCATGCGGATCACCGGGGTGCCGCTCATCACCGCGCCTTCGTACTCGAACGCCGCCTGATTGCGCTGGGCCAGGGCCTTGAGCTCGGCGCCGTGCAGGGCGATCGGTCCCTTGTTGGTGGTGACCACGTGCTTGCCCTGCTCCAGGGCCCAGCGACAGAAGGTGCTGGCCGGCTCGCCGTCCACCGGATTGGTGAAGGTGGCCTCGGCGATGATGTCGGCGCCGGAATCCTTGATCACCTGTTCATTGAGCGCCTCCACCTGACCGCCCGGCAGTTGCGCCAACGCGCCTTTGGTTGCCGGCAGCTTGCTCAGCAGACCGGCATCCAGCCCCTGGGGAGCCACGATGGAACCGAGGAACAGATCGCTGATGCCGACGATTTTCAAACTGAAACCCAGCTGTTTTTTCCATGCCTGATTGCGCTCGGCAATCAGTTGCGCCAGGGCCCGATTGACCCCGCCGAAGCCCACCAGGGCAATGTTGTATTCAGTCATTTTTGTTGTGTTCCATCCGGGTTGAAGAAGCTGATGGAGACAAGGTTAGGGGCCGGGGCCGGGCAGTGAAATATGCCGTTTTGCTGTATTTGCTGAGCAATTTGCTCAACCCTGGAGCCGGGTGAGCGGGCACGGAACATGGTGGGTAGCGCAGGGACGCCTTCGGGAGTGCCAGGTCCTATATCCCTGGTCCGCCAACCTTGTGTAATCCGTCACCCTTACTCTGTTTGGCGGCAGAAGGTGATGGCTCAGATTGATATAGGAGTAAGATCCATGACGACTCTGAATCGATACATGCCGATTACCGGTCACGACTGCAACATTCCCTCCCTGCTGATCGATACCCAAGCCCCCATTGACGTCCTGCACGATGCAGCGGCTTACCGCATTCGCGCTGTGACTCAACTACTGGAAAACTTCGCGGTTTCTGATGACGCGCCCAAAGGTGCAGTTGTTCTGCAGGAACTGTCGCTGGTGTGCTGCATTCTGCTACGCGATGGGTGTGATTTGATGGATGTGACGACAAGGCGAATGCAAGAGCAAGTGCTTCAGTGAGCAAAAAGGGGCGGCTTGAAGGTCGCCCTTTTTCTCTCGTGATTGACCATACACCTATAGTTCAAAAACTGACCTGCTCTCTTAGTAATAGCGCTCAATAATGCATCCTTGACGCAAATAACGGCCAACAACATCCATTTCTACCACGGCCTTGGATAATCTAAACATGGATCTTGAGCCTATGTTTTTTTCAAAACATTCTAAAAGCTAAACTACCCTATCCCTCACTAGCTCATTCAACTTCAGGAAAATTAAGTCAAGAACGTCTTCCAGCTCGAAACAATTCATAACAAGGCCCCACCCTCTTATCTCGTGAGCCACTTAATGTTCGTGGTGCAAATATAGCCGCCAAATCTCATCCAAAGTCATTACACCACCTGAGAATCGAAACCCAAAGATCGATAGCGGCAGCAAATAATAACTCGACCATCTTTTCTGACCACCCCCTCACCACCAACAACGTTCTATAGATCGCCCTTAAAAACCATACTCAAACCTTAGAAACA
Organism: Pseudomonas sp. Os17; assembly: GCF_001547895.1. Taxonomy (NCBI): domain Bacteria; kingdom Pseudomonadati; phylum Pseudomonadota; class Gammaproteobacteria; order Pseudomonadales; family Pseudomonadaceae; genus Pseudomonas; species Pseudomonas sp. Os17. The sequence goes on from NZ_AP014627.1 coordinate 4,403,086, forward strand.
GCCAGCATATAAGCATCTTGAGCCGAGTACTCCACATCTAAATCCACAGCCATTAACGCTTCAATAAATTCATCCGGCGGCTTATATCCATGTACTTCTATATAGTGAACTATCATCGTAGGGGAGGCAAAATACCCATCAGCACAAGCATACGGCACCCAAATCTCAGAGCTACCAATATATATATTTTTACTACCTACAGAGACCTCAATATTTCGCTCGCCGCATAAATTACACGGATGAATACCTCGTATCTTATTTACATGAGCATCAAATACAGCAGAGCCAGCTATCAGCTGATGCAGCTTATCAACAACCGCCTTTGGAACATCACCTCGTTCAAAATAATGCCTTGAATCTATCCAACCGACATTCTTTACACTAGGTAGCCCACTATTTAAATAGTAAGAATAATCACTCAAATCCTTAAAATACATAAATCACCTCACGAATTCTGTACATGCAGCCCATTGTACACACCCTGCGTAGGACTTTAGCAATTCAGAAAGCGATGTGCGCTGTTCCACCGTTGATGAGTTTTTCAAAATCATCAGATTTGTAGGCGCACTAAGAGAGTAATTAAGAACTTTAGCACCTGGCAACCAAGTTGCCATGCCTTCAATATCGTTAGCAATACGAGGATTTTTTAACCCTGCTGCGAATAATCCCTCCCAATCACCACGCTCGATAAATTGCCCAGTTGCGTCTGTGATACGAATGCCCTCTCGGGGCAAAGTTATAGCTGTTCCTTCAGGAACAATAGTTTCCCCGACTCCATATCTATACTGACCATGACCAGCATATGCGGTACCAGTTCCTCCCTCAAGAACCCCACCAGCATAGTCGTGTCCCGCAGCGCTCCCGAGAGACCTCTCCTTCCCAAGTAGGTTGCCCGTGACTTTCAGGCCTGCCGCTTCCCCTCCAACAATTACACTTCGACCAAATAGTGCACCCAATAGCTTCCCTAACCAAGTAGCTGGTACGGGAGCTAAACTTCCCATAGTAGTTACATCGCTAATAGCCTTTCGATTTAATGCATCATTCCAGCGAATAGTTTCTAGATCAGACGTATCAGCATTGCCGCCTAGGGATACGCATGAAACATCTCCACATGAAAAAAAACGGGGACTAAAAGCTTCGTCTCCCACCATAATAGGTAAACGATAGCCACCATCACCATCTAATACATGCCCAGAAAGCCGATCTCGCCTCTCATCACTAATACTAGGAGATTTGCTCCAGTCTGTATTTGGACTCGAAGGAAAATTCGCCCAACTGTATGCGTTTGTTTGCTCATTTATATAAGCAACGATATTCAGATCAAGTTTGGCAAAATCTTGAAAATACTGACCATTCCCCAATGGTAACCACTTACCCGACTCATCATACCGTCCCTCCTTAGTCGCAACAGTATCGGTTCCAGGGCCGATATCAGTACCATTTACACTAGACAGGCGCAGTTGATCTTCAATCTGTTCAGCTGAGTACTTACCGCCACTCCGAGCCGCCAAACGCTTCGCTAACTCTTTTTCATCTGGATGTAGTTGGCGGTTATATGCGGTGGCATTTTTAGCTATCCACCCTCCTTTTTCTATAGATTTTGCATCTGCGTCCTTCTGGCTAGCAGCAGCCAAAACTCCTACAATTTGCGAGCTCATACCCAATAGTACTTTGTCATCTTGGACAAGAAGATTGAGATGTTCGATCAGGGCTTCATTGGCCCCAGCTGCCAATGCCCCGGTCTTGAAGTCACCACCAGTCGCTTGCGAGAGCAGTCCTCCCACCATCGCGTGAATAGCGATTTTCGGCAGGGTGCCATCCTTGATCCCCCATTTTTTGGTGTAATCCCCAACAGCGTTAAAACTCGCAGCCGCCAAAGTGTTGAACAAGGCACTTTTCAGAGCATCACTTGCACTGCCGCCCTGCCCCAACGCTTTGCTCAACAGCATGGAGGTACCATTCTGCAGTGTTTGGCTCGCAGCAAATTGCCCAACACCTGTCCAAGTGCTGAGGTTCGGCCCAATAACCTGATTCGTTACTGGGTTGGTGTAAGTACCTGTCCACTCATTGAAATAACCAGATGTAAGCCCCGCAGTAACACCGGAGATCACATACCCTTTCATGGCGCTGGAAGAGGTCACATCCTTAAATACCGCCCCCAGATTTCCGCCATTGTTGATAAAACTAACGGTTGCATTAGTCGCGGCGCCTGTAGCGATAGCTCCCGCACTCGACACCAGCACTCCAGCAGTCCCCGAACTCATGGTCCCCGCAGCAACCGCTCCACCGGTGGCGGTCCCCATAGCGCCCATGGCCATAGGCCCAACCACCGCCGCCATTACAATCGCAATAATGATCTGCGAAGCCGGCCCCAGCCCGGAGCTGCTGTACTTGTAGGAGTCGTGGATCTCCTTTACCAGCCGCCAATCAACATCGCCACGCTTCTCGGCCTCCTTGAGCCAAGCCAATTGCGGGTCGGCCTTGACCATCGCGTCGATGCTCTGGCTAACGGTTTGCTGGTTGACCTGCCTCACATCGATCTTCAGGCCATCAACGGCTTTGATCACGATGTTGCCGGCCGCCACCATCTGGGTCTGGCGCAAGGTTTCGTCGGTATTGCCCTTGCCTTTGGAGGACACCCAGAAGGAGTTGTTATTGGTCTTCTCGTGACTCTCCTGATGCAGATCCTTCACCCCTTCGAAGGTGATGGCGCCGCCGCTGTCCAGGGTGATGTCCTTGCCGCTTTGCAACTTGGCGACCTGATACTTCTGGTCGCCCTCGCTCTTGAGCGTCAGGTTGCCTCCGGCACTGATTTCACTGCCGATATGGGTGGTGCGGGTGACTTCGTCACGCTGGGTCTTGAGGTTGCCAAAGCCCCCCTTCTTCTTCATGTCATACAGCGAATGTTCACTGTCCTGCTCCGCCAGCAGGTTCAGTTCGCCACCGGCCACCAGATAGGCTTCATCCCCAGCCTTGACCTTGCTGGAAATCAGGGTCATGTCCTGGCCGGACTTGAGCATCACATCCCCGCCCGCCGTCACCGTGGTGGCTTGCTGGTGGACGCGATCCTCTTCGCTCTTGGTGGTACCGGTCTTGCTGGCCCAGTGTTGTTCATTGGCGGCCGAGGCCAAGGTCAGGTGGTCCTTGGCCGTCATCGAGACGTCGCCCTTGGCGTCGATCTGGCTGGCGACGGCGGTGACGTTGCCTCCGGCCTCAATGCTCAGGTCGCCGCCGCTCTCCAGGGTGGCGCCGTGCTGGGTTCTGCTCTGGTCGAGGTTGCCGATGCCGCGGTCGTTACTGACCACTTGTTCGACGGCGGTGAGGCTGACGTTGCGACCGGCCTTGATGCGGGTGTCGCCACCGCTGTGCAGGACGCTACCGTTGCTGTCGAAGTCTCGTTCGGCGTCGATGCTCAGGCTGTTGGCTTCGATGCGGGCGGCGCTGTCGAGGAAGTCGCGACGCTGTTCGCGGACGTAGTCGTCGCTTTTGCTCTGGTGGGTGGTCAGGGTGCGGTCGTTGATCACGTCGCCCTGGGTGGTGGTCAGGGTCACGTCGCGCCCGGCGATGATGCCGCCGGCGCGGTTGACCAGATGGTTGCCCGCCAGCAGGTCCTGGCGGTTGCCCGCCTCCACCAACCCACTATTGACCAGGTTCGCCCCCGCCACCGCCGACAGGTCATTAGCCGCGCGCAGGGTGCCGACGTTGTTCAAGTCCTTGCCGGCAATCAGGCTCACGTCCTTGCCGGCGATAAGGGAGCCGTTGGGCGCCAGGCGGTTGTTGGCCTGGGCCAGGTACAGCACTGGCACCAGCACTTGTTCGCCGTTCACTTCATGGCTTTCCAGCCAGACGATGTCGTGGGTCAGGGCGGCGATTTGTTCGGAGGTCAGGGTCACGCCCACCGACAGGTCAAGCTGTTGCTTGCTCTGGAGGGCGTTGTCCATCAGGTGCTTGAAGAGCTTTTCGTTGCTGTCCTGGCCGTCGATAAAGCGCTGGCCGGTGCGGGCCACCATGGCTTGCTGGATGAGTTTCTGTTCGTAGAAACCGTCCCCCAGGCGTTTGGCGCTTTCATCGGGGTTGTAGCCGAGATTGGACAGCAGGTAGTCCGAGCTCATGAACTGCTTGAGGTTGGTCAGCGCCGGGTTGGTTTCGATCAGGTACTTGTGCGGCCGGGACAGGCTCGCGGCGTCCGGCAGGCCGGCGATCTGCGCGGGCGTCGGGGCCTGGGCCAAGGTGCTGCCCTGGCCGCTGAGGCGGAACAGGCCGTTGCCGCTGGTGGGCAGGGTGAAGCCCGGCAGTACCAGGGGGTTGACCTGTTGCTGGGCCAGTTCCGGGGGCAGTTGCGGGTTGATCCGGATCGGCGTCGAGTAGCCGTTGCCAACGCCGGTGTCGGTCAGAGTCTTGCCGGCGCCGACGTACTCGTAGAAGGAGCGGATCACGCTGTTGTCGAGGGTTTTGTCAGCCTTGAGGTTGACCTTGCCGCCAGCCTGGATGGTGGCGGCGAAGGATTGGTCGCCGTCCACCACTTTGCTGCTGGAGGACAGCATTACCCCGGTCCAGGCGATAAAGGCGCTGAGATCGGAGGCAAAACTGGCAGACGGAGTCGGGTTGTTGCGGGCGTTGAACGCGGCGGCATGGGCTGCGGCGTTGCCGGTTTCGTTGACGAAGCTCCAGTAGCGCCGCAGGGTGGTGATTTCCTGGGGTTGCAGGCCCTGGTTGTGGACGGTCTCGGCCTTGACGTTGATGTCGCCGGCCGCGGTGATCAGGCTGCTGGTGTTGGTCAGGGTCTGGGTGTCGATCTGCAGGTCGGCGCCGCTGTTGAGGCTGGCGGCGGCGCTGCTGTTGGTCACCCGCAGGCGGTCGGTCTCGGCCACTTCCCACAGGCCGTTGATACGACCGCCGCCACGGTCGTCGCAGCCGGCGCCGGGAATCAGGGTGCAGGACAAACGGGTAATGCTGGCGGCGCTCTTTTCGTGCTCGGTGTACTGCAGCACGTCCATGACGTTGTTGACGGTGCTGGCGGCGATGCTCAGCTTGCCCTGGCTTTCGATATCCCCGGAGCGATTGTCCAGCAGGTCGGCGCGGGTTTGCTGGTCGTCCTTGGCGATCAGCGCAGTGCCCAGGCTGTACACCTGGGCGTAGCGGTTGGTGAAGCTGGTGGTCAGCAGCTGCATATTGCCGCCGCTGGAGATCAGGCCATGGTCGTTGAGCAGAGTGGCAGCAGTGAGGCTCAGGTCTTCACCGCTGCCCAGGGTGCCAAGGTTGTGGATGTTGGCGGCGTTCAACCGCAGTTTCTGGCTGGCGGTGATGCGCCCGGCGCTGTTCAGCGCGCCATCGATTTTCAGAATGCTGTTGGCGCCACCGGCAATGCTGGCGCTGTCCGCCAGATCCAGCTGGGCGGCGTGCAGGTCCAGCTGGCCGAGGCTGCTCAGGCGGCCCTTGCCGCTGTAGTTGCCGCTCAGGTCGAGGTTGAGCGCGGCGTCGCTGCCGATCAGGCCGTCGTTGCTCCAGTGGCTGCCGCTGCCGGTCAGGCCCTTGCCCGCCAGGAGCTGGCCGTCGGCGGTCTGGGTCAGGTGGTCGACCTTAATCAGCAACTGATCGGCCTGGATTGCACTGCTGTTGGTCCAGCGCTCGGCTTCCAGGGTCAGTTGGCCGGCGGTCTTCAGGCGGCCACCAACGTCTTCGAGGTTGGCCATGGAGATGCCGAACACCCCGCTGCCGCTGTGCAGCAGGCTGCCGCCGCGGTTGTTGAAGCCCCCGGCGTCGAAGGCCAGGTCGTGGTTGGCGGTTTCCAGGAAGCCGTCGCGGTTGTCGAAAGTGCCGCCAATATCGAAGCGGGTCTTGCTCGCCAGGCCCAGGGCCCGCAGTTGCCCGCGCTGGTTGTCCAGGCTGGCGGCGGCGGTGGCCAGGGTGCTGCGGCTTTCGATCAGGCCCTGGCGGTTGTCCAGGGCGCCAGCCAGTTCCAGCTCGATCTGCCGGGCGCTGATCTGGCCAGCACTGTTGTCCAGGTCCTTGGCGCTGATATGCAGCGCCTGCTGGGCGAAGAGCGCGCCGTCGCGGTTGTCGAGGCGGCCATCGGCGGCGGTTTTCAGGGTGGCGCCGCCGCTGAGGGCCGAGACCTTGCCCGCGCGGTTGTCGAGGTGGCCCGCCTTGAGCGTCAGGTCGCCCTGCTGGGCAATGATCTGCCCGCCCTGGTTGCCGGCCACGGAGGCAACTTCAAGGGCCAGGCGGGTCTTGGCCTGCAGCAGGCCCTTGGCGCTGTCCAGACGCTCGGCATTGAGTTGCAGGTCGGCTTCGCGGCTGAGGATCTCGCCGCCATCGCTGTTCTGCACTTGATCAGTGGCGCTGATCAACACTGAATCATTGGCCGCGACCCGGCCCTTCTGCCGGTTGTCCAAGCGTTCGGTGAACAGCCGCAGCCACTGCTGGCTGGAGAGCTCACCGCCCTGGTTTTCAACCGCCGTGCTGCGCTTGAGCAGCAAAGGGCCCGCGGCGGACAGGGTGCCCTGGTTGTTGATCAAGCGTCCCAGCAGTTCGAGGGTGACGCCCTGCTTGCCGGTGAAGGTGCCGTGGCTGTTGTCCAGGTCGCTGCCGATGAACTCCAGGTCGCCGGCGGCGTTGACGGTGCCGCCCTGGTTGCCCAGGGTCATGGCGCGCAGGGTCAGGGTCGCGGCGCTGTCGATGGAGCCGCCCTGGCTGTTGTCCAGCAGGTCGCGCAGCTTGAGGCTTTGCTCGCCGGCGCTGGAGATCACGCCCTTGAGGCTGTTGTCGAGGCTCGCGGCCTTGACGTCCAGGGCCTGCTGGCTGACCAGGGCGCCGCCCTGGCTGTTGTTCAAGTCGTCGCTGAGGGTGATGTCGACACCGCCCTTGAGGCTGGAGACGGTGCCTTTGTTGCTGTTGTTCAGGCCGGTGCCCTTGAGGGTCAGGCCCTGCCAGCCCGACAGCAGCCCGCCCTGGTTGTCCAGTTGCTCAGTAGCGGTGATCTCCAGGGTCTGTTGCGCCAGTACCACGCCGGTGAGGTTGTCCATGCCGGCCAGCACCAGGGTGCTGCTGCCCTGGCTCGACAGCTCGCCGCCGCTGTTGCCCAGGTGGCCCAGGGTGGCGTTGAGGGACTGCTGACTCTTTATCAGGCCGCCCTGGCCGTTGCGCACTTGCCCGGCATTGAGTTGCAGGCGTTCGGCGCTCAGAACCTTGCCTTGGTGGCTGTTATCCAGAGTGGCGGCGCTGACCGTCACCTGGCGCTTGCCACTCAAGGTACCGCCCTGGTTGTCCAGGGTCTGGGTGGTGGTGACGTTCAGATCACGACTGGCCACCACGCTCTGGCCACGGTTGTTCAGGTTTTGCGCCGTCAGGGTGACATCGCCGCGCTGGTTGCGGCTGTTGTCGGCATTGACCCCGGCTTCGATGATGCCCTGATTGTTCAGTTGCCCGCCGCTGCCCAGGTTGATGCTGTTGGCCGCCGCCAGGGTGCTGTGGTTGTTCAGGTCGTCTTGGGTTTGCACCTTGAGATCGGTGCCGGCGTAGACCGCGCCCTGGGCCTCCAGGCTTTGCGCCTTGATCGCCACGGCACCCTTCTCGGCGCTCGCCTCCACCATGCGCAACTGACCGTTGGCATCCATCTGGATATCACCGCCACTGGCGATCAGCTTGCCGTCGAGTTTCACCCCCACCCCGGCTTCAGTGCCCACCAGCTTGATCGCCCCGGCGTACATACCGCCCAGGGCCGAGGAGTCGATCGCCAGTTGCGGCGCATCCGCCGGGTTGGCGGTGCGTGCCTTGGCGTTCAAGGTCTTGGCGTCGACATCGTTGGCCCCGGCGATCACCGCCAGGTGCTTGGCCTGGATCTCGGCGTTGATCTTGGCGCTGCGGGTGATGATTTCGAACCGGTCGATATTGCTGGCGTTGAGCCCCGCGCCTTCGATGGCGACGCTGCCCTGGTCCACCTGGTAACGCTGGATCTGGCCGTTCTCGATCACCGGTTTGCCGGTGGTCAGGGTGGCTTTGGGGGTGTTGATGAAGCCGCAGCCGTTGCAGCTGACGCCGTAGGGGTTGGCGACGATGACATGGGCCGATTGCCCGGCCACTTCGGTGTAACCCTTGAGCTGGCTGGGGCTGCCGCCATTGACCTCGTTGAGGATCACATTGGCCGCACGGCCACCCAAGTTGGGGTTGCCGAGGATGATGCCGCCAAGCTGGGTTTCCTGAGTGCGGTTGGTGGCGTTATTGAGGATCACGCCCTGCTGGCCGACGTTGTAATCGCTGAACTGGTTGTGGGACAGCCCACTGCCATTGGGCGCGGCTATGTTGACGATGGGCACGCCATTGCCGGCCTGGCCGAGACTGGTGCCGCTGCCGTTGACCACGATGCCGTCGGCCATCGCCACTACCGGCTGCCAGAACATCATGTTGGCGAGGATGAACGCCAACCCGCGTTTCGACAGTCCCCAGAAGGTGTCGCGTGGTTGCAGGGCAGCCGAAGGCTGGCGGGCCAGGAAGGCGAGTTGGCGAACGTCCATGTCGAGAATCTCGGGCAAAAAGCGGAATTAGAGGAACAGGTCCAAACGCAAGTAGATCGGTGCTTCGCGCTCACTCAGGGCATCTGGCCGCTCGAGGGAGTGGGCGAAGGTCAGGCTGGCGGCGAGGTGCTTGCCGCGGGCAGGTCCTTGAGCTCTTCGAGACGCCGCTGCTGTTCCTCCAGGCGATTCTGCAGGTCGTGGATCAGGTCCTGGTCGTCGGGATTGAAGGTCAGCAAGGGGGCGGCAATCGCCATGTGCAATGGACCGACCAGCAGCAGGCAGGACAGTACACAGCACAACCTCATCCTGAGGGTGGAGATGGACATACTCGATCCTTCGAAAGGGCAGTAAGGTCATGACAAAGCGGGCGATGTTAATGTGCCACTATCTTGGCGTCAAACAAGCACTCAACACCCCGACAAACTGCACATCTCCACCAAAAGCCAGGCCCTGCAGCGGGTGCCGATACTAAAATTGCACCGGTAACCGACACATCAGACGCTTCTGAATCTTCAGGAAGGATTTCCTGGTTGCGGACTGTTGATACGCCAGCGCCGCCTCTTCGGGCCATCGGCTTTCATCGCCTGTTTCCCCTTGAGCCATTTCAACGTGTACCACCCCCTGTTCATAAGGCATGAACAGGCACAACCTGCGGCTCCGAAAAGGCAAAAAAACCAGCCATGGCTGGTTTTTCAAGCAGGCAGACGGCCCCTAACTCACCGACGACAAGACAAAGGACGTCACGGTGTTTTCCACTCCGGGCAAGGCGGCGATGTCATTCCACACCCGGTGCACCCGCTCCGCGGTGGCGGCGCTGACCCGCACCAGCACGTCGAACTCGCCACTGAGCACTTCGCACTGGACGATCTCCGGCATCGCCCGCAGGGCCTGCAACACCTCGGCGCCACGCATGCGGTCGTAGCGGTAGACGAAGATCAGCGCATTGATCCGGGTATCCGCGCCGCGCCCTTCGCCCACGCGAATGGTGTAGCCCTGGATCGCGCCATCGCGCTCCAGGCGTTCGATGCGCTGGCGCACGGCATTGCGCGACAGGTTGACCTTGGCCGCCAGCTCGGCATGGGCCGCCCGGGCATTGACGCTCAGCTCGGCCAGGATGCGCTCGTCCAGAGGATCCAGAATCCGCTTCATACAGCCCCCTTGAACCGGTCCATCACAGTGCCTTCAGGCAATGCAGCAATGCGGCAAAATCATCCGCCGCCAGGGTCTGCCACTGCTGCGTCGAGGGCGCTGCCACCGGTGGCGGGACCACCCCGGGAATGCCCAGCGAGCCCAGCAGCCGCGCCGACTTGGCCGGTGCGATTTCCCCCAGGGTAACCATCGGTGCCACCAGACTGCGGCGGTACAGGCGCGCCGCCAGCACCCCGGTGGCGGCGTGGGGATCGATGACGTAGCCGGTGTCCCGGTACAGGCTGACGATCTCCTTGCCGGTCTCTTCATCGCTGACCGAATAGGAGTCGATGATCATCCGCGCCTGCAGCCAGGCCTCGTTGTTCAGGCTCATCTCGCCGCTGTCCTCGAAGCCCTGCATCAGCGCCGCCACCGCCTGCGGGTCCTGGCCATACAGCTCCCAGACCAGGCGTTCGAGGTTGGCGAACAGCGACAGGTCCATGGCCGGCGACAGGCTCTGGCGAGCCTGCCCGCGGGAGTAGCGGTTCTTCAGGAACAGCTGATGCAGCGCGTCATTGCTATTGGTGGCGACAATCATCTGGGTGATCGGCAGGCCCATCTTCTGCACGATGTAGCCGGCATAGACTTCGGCGAAACTCGCCGCCGGCACGCTGAAGCCGATGGGCCGCTGACCGCCGCCCAGTTGCAGCACGGCATGGAAATACAGCACCAGCTGGGCCATGACCCCCACCCAGTTGCTGGAGTTGAAGCCGATCGCCTCGTGCTCGGGCAAAGGCCACTGGCGCAGCAGGCGGCTGACCAGGGTCTGGCAGTCGTCGAAACTGCCCTGCACCGCAAAGCGCCACAACCCCGGGTGATGCGCCGCCTGCAACTGCCGCCCCTGCTGCTCGGGCACGCCGTGCTGCGGGTAGAACACCAGCACCTGGGTCTGCGGGCAGTCCTTGAAGGCGTCGATCGCCGCCAGCCCGGTGTCGCCGTTGCTGGCGCCCACCAGCACCCCGCGACGCTGCCGGCGCTGGAGAAAGTAGCTCACCAGCTGGGCCTGCAGGCGCGCGGCAAAATCCTTGGCCGAACCGCTGGGACCGTGAAACAGCTCCAGCAGCCATTCGTTGCGATCGATCTGCCGCAAAGGCGCCACCGCACGGTGGCCAAAACCGCTGTAGGCCCGGTGCAGCAACGCCTTGAAGTCGGCCTCGGGCAGGCTGTCGCCGACAAAGGGGCTGAGCACGCGAAAGGCCAGTTCGGGGTAATCCAGGGTCGACCAGTTGGCGATTTCCTGGGGGCTGAAACACGGCAGCCGCTGCGGCACATACAGCCCGCCATCGGCGGCCACGCCGGACAAAACCACGGTTGCAAAATCCACCTGTTCGGCGGCACTGCGGGTACTCACATAGCGCATGCTTGGCTCCGGCCAGTCATTTGTAGCGATGGGCCTGCTCCACCAGCCAGGTGGAGAACTTCAGCGCATCGGGGTGTTGCTCGGCATCCGCGCCGCGCACCAGGTAAAAGGATTCGCTGGCCTCGATACGCTGCTCGAAGGGCTCCACCAGACGCCCGTCGGCCAGCATGTCGGCGACCATCGAGGAACGGGCCAGGGCCACGCCCTGCCCCAGCTCGGCCATGCGCAGGGTCGAGATCAGGGTGTCGAACTGCATGCCCCGGGACGAGTCCACGCCTCTGGCGCCGGCCCGTTCAAGCCAGTAGCCCCAGCCCTCTTCGTAGCCCAGCACGTGCAGCAGTTGATGGCGGGCCAGATCGTCCGGCACCTGCAGCGGCAGGCGCGCCAGCAGCGCCGGTGCGCAGACCGGGACCAGGCTGTCCCAGGTCAGGCGCTGGGCCACCAGCCCCGGCCAGTGACCGCGACCCCAGCGGATTTCCAGGTCGTCTTCGCCATCCAGTTCCTTGACCCAGATATTGCTGATGTACCGAATGTCCACCTGGGGCTGGGCCTGCTGAAAGGTCAGCAGCTTGGGCGCCAGCCAGTGGACGAAGAACGCCAGGCTGCCGCGCACCTTGATCGGCCGGTGCTGGTGCTGGCCGAAAATCTCGTTGGTGCCCACCGCCAGCCGGGTGATGGCGTCCTGCACCACCGGCAGGTAGGAGCGGCCCTCCTCGGTCAGGTCCAGGCCCCGGGGCAGGCGCTTGAACAGCGCCACCCCGAGGTGGCTTTCCAGCTGGCGGATCTGCTGGCTCACCGCCCCCTGGGTGAGGAACAGCTCCTCGGCGGCGTGGGTGAAGTTCAGGCAGCGGGCAGACACTTCGAAGGCGCGCAGCCAGTTCAGCGGGGGCAAGCTTTTCTGCTTCATGGCCTGGCTCTCATGGACACCCTGGATGCCGTTGCCGTCCGTCAGCCCGGCAGGGCATCGGACGAGCGTGCCAGAGGTGCCAGGGCCAGGCGCCGCTGGCGGCTACTGCGGGTAATGTAATACACGAAGTAGCACCAGGCGATGAACGGCACACCGAAGTACAGGGCCACCCGCTGCTCGGGATCGAAGCCGATGCCGACACAGGCCAGGGCGCAGCACAACAGCGCCCCCAGCGGCACCCAGGGGTAGCCACGGACACGGAATTTCAGGTCGCGCACATCGCCGCCGTTGGCCACGAAGTGCCGGCGGAAGGCGATCTGGCTGGCGGCGATGCTCATCCACACCACCACCACCGCCAGCCCGGAAATCGACACCAGGGCCAGGTAGATGGTGTCCGGGGCGAACACGCTGCTGAGCAGCGAGGCGGCGCCGCCGGCCATGCTCACGATGATCGCGTTGAGCGGCGTGCCCATGCGGGTCAGGGCCGAGAACTGCTTGGGCAGATGGCCCTGGTCGCTCAGGGTCCAGAGCATCCGCGAGGCGGCGTACAGCCCGGAGTTGGCGGCGGACAGCAGCGCACTGATGATCACGAAGTTCATGATGTCGGCCGAGTACGGAATGCCGATGTAGGTAAACACCGTGACGAACGGACTTTCCACCAGGCCGGCCTGCTCTCGGGGCAACAGGGTGGCGAGGACGAAGATGGTGCCGACGAAGAAGATCGCCAGGCGCAGCACCGTGGTGCGGATCGCCCGTGGCACGTTGCGTTGCGGGTCACGGGTTTCGCCGGCGGCGATACCGATCAGCTCGGTGCCGGAGAAGGCAAAGGCCACCGCCAGCAAAGTCATGGCGATCGGCATGAAGCCGGTGGGGAACAGCCCCTCGCGGGTGAAGTTGCTCAGGCCAATGCTGTGGGCCTGGTCGATGTGTAAAAGACCGAGGATCGCCCCGCCCCCCACCGCCAGGAAGGCCAGCACGGTGACCACCTTGACCAGCGACAGCCAGAACTCGGTTTCGGCGAACAGCCGCACCGACACCACGTTGGACAGGAACACCACCATGGCGAACAGCGCGCTCCAGATCCACACCGGGGTGTCGGGGAACCAGCGGGCCATGAGGATCCCGGCGGCGGTGAATTCCGAGCCGATGGCCACGGTCCAGGTCAGCCAGTACAGCCAGGCCACGGTGTAGCCGGTGCCGGGGCCGAGAAAGCGTGTGGCGTAGGTGCTGAAGGAGCCGGTCTCGGGCATCTGCACCGCCAGTTCGCCCAGGCACATCATCACCAGGTACACCATCAGCGCGCCGATGATGTAGGCGATCACCGCGCCCAGCGGGCCGGCCTGGTTCACCGTGTAGCCGGAAGTGAGGAACAGCCCGGTGCCGATCACCCCGCCAAGGGCGAGCATGACAATGTGCCGGGTCTGCATTTCTTGCTTGAAGCCGCCGCGCAAGTCGGCCTGTTGTTCTTGTAGGGACATGATGGTTCTCATGAAAGTTGTCAGGGCAAGTCTCAATTTCTGCGACTGTGGAAATGGGCAGAAAACAAATCGGATGCCACCAGGTTTTTATTGTTATTCCTCTTCATGAAGCCCCCACTGGCTGCCTTGCTGTGGGGGTATTGCGCACTCTTTCAGTGGGCCACCTCGACCCGGGCATTCAGGGAAGGGACGGCGCCGGGCGCCGGGTTGTGCTTGAGGGATTGGCGCAGCCAGGCGAAGGCCTGCTGCAGGTCCGCCAGCAGGTCATCGGTGTCTTCGATGCCCACCGAGATCCGCACCAGGCCTTCGGAAATGCCCAGGGCCTGACGCTCTTCCAGGGTGTTTTCGACATGGCTGGTGGTGCGCGCCGGACCGTAGATGGTTTCCACCGCGCCCAGGTTGCCGGCGCAGTGGGCATAGCGCAGGCGCGGCAGGAGCAGCTTGACGCTGTCCATGCCGCCCACCAGGACAAAGCTGACGATGGCGCCGAAACCGCGCATCTGCGCACAGGCCACGGCGTGGTTCGGGTGGCTCGGCAGGCCCGGGTAGTTCACCGACTCCACCAGCGGTTCGTTGAGCAGGAACTGCGCCAGCTGCGCCGCGCTGTGCTGTTGCTGGCGCATGCGCAGGGCCAGGGTCTTGATCCCGCGGATGATCAGGTAGGCCGAGAACGGATCGAGGCTGGCACCGTTGATTTCCCGGTAGTGACGCACCTGGCTCATCAGCGCCTCGCTGCCGCAGGCCACGCCACCCAGCACATCGCCGTGGCCACTGAGGAACTTGGTGGCGCTGTGGATCACCACGTCCACGCCCAGGGCCAGGGGATTCTGGTTCAGCGGCGTGGCGAAGGTGTTGTCCGCCACCACCAGGGCGCCGACCTGTTTCGCCGCGGTGACCAGACGCTGGATGTCGACGATCTTCAGGGTCGGGTTGGTCGGGGTTTCCAGGTACAGCAGGTCGCAACCCTTGGCAATCTCGGCTTCGATCTGCTGCTGGTCGAAGGTTTCGCAGAGGGTCACGGCCACGCCCATGCGCGGCAGGAACTCTTCGAAAATCTTGTTGGTGCCGCCGTAGCTGTCCTTGGTCGACACCACCCGCTGGCCGTGGCGCAGGAAGCTGTAGAGCACCCCGCTGATGGCCGCCATGCCGCTGCTGAAGGCCACCGCCGATTCGGCGTTTTCCAGGTCGCACAATTTGGCTTCCAGGGTTTCCACCGTGGGGTTGCTCATGCGGCTGTAGATGAAGCCCGGGGCCTTGCCCAGGGCCACGTCGTACCACTGGTCGATGTCGTCGTAGCCGTAGGCGGCGCTGGCGACAATCGGGGTTTGCGTGGCGTTGTAGGGGTGACGGACTTGCTCTCCGCCCCAGACCACTCGGGTAGCGGTCCCGGGATTTTCCAGCCCTGTGCGTTCAGGTTTTTTATTCATTGCAACGGCTCACCATAAAGGGTGCGCGGCGTGTTGCCGCGCTGGATCTGGTGGCCAATATAGAGAAAAGCCCAAGCCCCGAGAAACGATGTTATCGGGGCCAAAGGGGCGGTTTTTTTAATGGCTGCAAGGCCCTGCAAACAGCCGGCGCGCACGGCTTTCGTCGCGCCCCTTGCCGGCGTGCAGCGAGACTTGCGAAGCTGCTGCTCCCCTGCCCGCAAAAACCCAGAGGAACCACAATGCAGCGCACCGAGCACCTGTGCCTGATGGCCCGCTACAACCAATGGATGAACGCCAAGCTGTACCACGCCGCCATGACCCTGCCCGAGGCGCAGATCGTCCTCGATCGCCAGGCTTTTTTCGGCTCGATCCTCGGCACCCTCAATCATTTGCTGGCCGGCGACACCATCTGGCTCAAGCGTTTTGCCCAGCACCCGGCGCGGTTTGCGGCCCTGGCGCCGCTGCAGCAAGTGGCCCTGCCCCAGGACCTCAAGACCCTGCTGTTCCCAAACCTGGGCGGGCTCTGGCAGCAACGCCAGTGGCTGGACCAGTTGATCCTCGATTTCAGCCAATCCCTGAACGACACCGACCTGGACAGCAGCCTGCATTACGCCAACACCAAAGGCGTGGTCGCCGAGCGCGATTTCTATAGCCTGCTGGTGCATTTCTTCAATCACCAGACCCATCACCGGGGCCAGGCCAGCACCCTGCTAACCCAGGCCGGGGTGGATGTCGGCGATACCGACCTGCTTATGCTGATCCCCAGCGAAATCTGATCAGGCTTGCGCCCAACGGGCGCGCAACAGGGGCAGGCCGTGCTCGTGCCAGAAGACCATGGAAATCCCGCCGCTGGACATGCCGCCATGGGCAAAGGCCTCGACGAAGAAATGCCCTGCCGAGCTCCAGGCACTGCCGGTCAGTTGCTCGAAGGCCTGGACGATCAGGGCTTCCAACTGCTGCGCCGTGGCCGGCCAGGGCGTGTGGGCCAGATGCGCGGCCATGGCTCGCCACAGATAGGGGTCACCCCGCAACCCCCAAGACAGCGGTTCCTCGGCAAACAGCCGTGCGACGCTGCGCTCTCCCCTCATCGAACCCTCCCGGCACTGCGCCCAGTATTTATTCAGCGCCCAATCTAGCGTCTGCACCGCGCTTCTGCGACCATGCGCGCGGAAAAATCCGCTTGCTAAGGAATGGCGCCATCAAAGCCCTCAATGCCCTGTTCGTTGTGTCCATGCTGTCCCTGGCCGGCTGCGGCACCCTGATCGCCCGCACGCCCAATGCCCACAGCGGCTACGACTACTACAAAGGCACCCAGGCCAATATCGAACTGCTGACCATGCGCGGCGCCAGCGGCTACGACGGCTATGCCACGCTCTTCTGCTGGATGAGCATCGTCTGCCCGGTGGTGGCCATCGTCAGCCTGCCGGTGGACGCCGTGGCCGACACCGCGCTGCTGCCCTATGACGCGATGAATCACTGATTCTCGCCGGCCCCTGCCTCGACCCTGCGTGGAAGCCTGATCATCCGAATCCTCCATTACCTGTTGCTGCTCAACACCCTGCTGCTGTCCGGCTGCGGCACCTACATGACTCGCGGCAATGCCCTGGACTTTCGCGACGATCGCTACTACCGCAGCGTCAAGACCAACGCCCAAGTGCTCACCGGCTACGACATGGGCTACGCGCGCATGATCACCGGCGGCTGCTGGGTGACGGTGGTGTGCCCGATCCTGATGATCGCCAGCCTGCCCCTGGATGCGGCGCTCGACACCGTGCTGCTGCCCTACGACGCGTTCCAGCCGGAACGGCCCAAGCGCAACAGGCACGTGGACATGAAGGAGATTCCCGAGGAAGAGCTGCCGGCATTGCCCATCAGTGCCGAGGTGCAAGACCCGACGGCCCACACCCCACCCATCACCCCGCAGGTTGATTGAACCCCGTCAGGCGGGCTCGCGCCGTGCCTTGGCGCCACCGGGCTAGGCCTGATCCAGCGCACACCGCGGCGCCGTCTGCTGCTCCAGGCAGCAGCGCCGGCCGAGGCGATCGACTTGCGGGCGCCCGAACAGATAGCCCTGCCCCCACTCGCCGCCACAGGCCGTGGCCAGGTTCTGGTCGGTGCTGGTCTCGATGCCTTCGATGATCACGCAGGGCGCCAGGGTCTTGCACAGCTGCACCAGGTGGCTGAGGGTCTGGGCGCTGTTGAGTTCACCGCGGGCGCGCTGGATGTAGCCCTTGTCGATCTTGACGATGTCCGGCCGGGTCTGGCGGATGAATTCCAGGGTGCCCAGGCCCGCGCCGAAATCGTCGATGGCCACCCGGCAGCCCAGCTCCCGCAGGCACAGGACGAACTCGCTGGCCGCCTCGATGCTCGGAGGCGTGGCGCTTTCGGTGATCTCGATCACCAGGCGCGCGGCCACTGAGGGTGAGTCGCGCAGCACCTGCAGAATCGGCAACCAGAAGCCGTCGATGATCGCGCTCTGGGCGGAAATATTGCACCCCAGGCGCAGGCGTTCATCACGGTGCAGCGCATCGATCACGCAGCGCACCACGCTTTGATCGAGCTCGCGCATCAGTTGGTGTTTTTCCAGCAGCGCCAGAGGATAGACTTCGCCGCCCTGAGCATCGATGTGGCGCAGCAAGCTTTCGTGGTACAGCACGCGGCTGCTGTCGGGCAGCCACACCACCGGCTGGAACGCCAGCATCAGGCGGCCCTGGGCCAGTTCACGATAAAAGTCTCTGACGCTTTGCATGACAACTCCCCGGGCAAGACAACGGCACCCTCGCGGCGAACCGGATGCGACGCGCTGGCCGTCACCCTTTCCAAGGGCCCTGGCCGAACATGATCGACCCCGGCACAGGCCTTGAGGAAGTGTTCCTGGATACCTTTCGCTTGTCCTCGGAAACGCGCGGCACTGCCGAATCATCTGTGGCCCCGTGTTTATTGCAATCATGCCAACGGCCTCTCCGATATCACTAAGCCATCAGTCCAGGAAGACCTATGCATAGAATGACCAGCGCCAGCTTTAGGGTGCTTGCCGATGTCATGAATGAGGGCGGCGCCCACGTCGAAACCTTGCTCAAGCAATTGGGCAGCAGCCTGCGGGATGTGTATGAAAACCCCAAGGGCGTGAGGCTGGAACTGGTCTATCAGGTGATACAGGAAGCGGTGCGCCGCACCGGCAAGCCGGACCTGGGCCTGCTGGCCTACAGCAAGGCCCATCCGGCCAACCTGGAGGCATTGGGGTATGCGGTGATGTCCTGCGCCACCCTGGGCATCGCGCTGCAACGCCTGGTGGATTACCACGCGCTGATCAGCAACGGCTTCTGCATGTGCCTGGAGCGCAAGCCGCAGATGCTGACCCTGATCGGCTTCGACGTGGCCAGCGAACCCTCGATGATGCCCCGGGCCTTTATCGACGCCGGCGCGGCCCAGACCCTGGGCCTGCTGCACTGGCTGTTGCCGCAGCACAAAGTGCGGCCCCTGACAGCCACCTTCACCTACCCGGAGCCGCTGGACACCGGGTCCCTGCGCCAGTTGCTGGGAGACAACCTGCAGTTTTGCGCGCCCTACAACAGCTTGTCCTTCAGCAGCCAGGATTGCGCCATTGCCCTGCCCACCGCCGACCCGGCCCTGGATGTGCTGCACCTGGAGTACGCGCGTAACCGCCTCAACCTGCTGCACAACGGTTCGATGACCGCCCGGGTCCGGCGAGCGTTGTCCGAACGCCTGGCCCAGGGTGCACCGAGCGACCTGCCGAACATCGCCCAGATCGTCGGGGTCAGCACCCGCAGCCTGCAACGCCGCCTGGGACACGAAGACGTGCATTTCTCGGCCTTGCTGGACGAAGCCCGCTTGATGCTGGCCCACAGCTTCCTGCGCAACTCCATGCGCAGCGTCAAATACATCGGCGCCCTGCTGGGCTTTCGCGACCAGAGCAGCTTTCACAAGGCCTGCCTGCGCTGGTTCGGCATGACCCCGGGGCGCTACCGCGAGCAGTGAGCCGCGGGAACGACAACGCCGAGCACAGGCTCGGCGTGAAGGGAACGCAAGGTGGATCAGTGAGCGGCCAGCTGCGACTGGACTTCCGGCATGGCCGAGGAGTGATGGTTGAGGATCTTCCACTGACCGTCGATGCGCTCGTACAGGAAGGTGTAGCGCGCCTGGACCTTCTCGCTCTTGCCGGACGCGTCGGTCAGGGTGAAGGTGTAGACGCCGCTGTCCAGGGCGGCATCCGGGCCCAGGTGACGGATTTCACGGTAGTTGATCTGCCCCACCGGCTTGGACGCCAGGAAGTGCTCGAAGTAGTCCTGGATCTGGGCATGAGTGCTGCGCACCTGGTTGGACACGGTCGGCTGCAACACTGCGTTCGGCGCATACAGGCTCACCACCGACTGCGGGTTGCCGGTCTGCAAGGCGCTGTTCCAGCGATCGAACAGGCCGGCGATCTCGCGGTCCTGGGCCGCTTGCGGCTGCTCGGCAACGGCGCTGTAGACATAGGGCTTGACCTCGGCGGCCACAGCCAGTGGAGCGGTGAAGGCGAAAAACAGGGCCAGGGCAGTGGTTTTCAGTTTCATACGATTTCTCCAGTGGGTTTCAATGAGCCACACTTTGCCCATCGCCGTCGTCCGCGCCATCGGCCAACTGGAGCTTTCGGCCTATGCCATTCGGCAGATAGGCGTGACGTGCAGCAGCGGGTCTAATGCCCGCTTTTGTTCAACCGCAGCGCCGCCGCACTGGAGCCAAGCCATGTCCACCCCATCCTTCGACCCCGCCAGCGCCCTGGCCCTGCGCAGCCAGTATCGACAGTCCCAGAGCCGCGCCGCGCGCCTGCGACTGCTGGTGGACACCGGCCAGGAACTGTTGCAACTGCCCCCCGAGCAGATGCGCCAGCGGGTGGTGCAACGGGCCTGCGCCTTCGCCGCCATGGACCACGGGCTGCTGCTGGAATGGGCCGAGGATGGCGTGATCCACACCCGCGCCGCCCTGGGTCATGAAGAACGCCTGCAAGGCCTGCGCGCCCTGGCCGATCACCCGCAATGGCCGGAGCCGCCGCCGACCCCGGACAGCGCCGTGCTGCGCGTACTGTTGCACCGCGCCGACGGCCGCGCCTTCGGCGCGCTGCTGCTGGCCAACAGCGTACCCATCAGCCCGCCGGACAGCGAAGACCTGGAATCCCTGCAACTGCTGGCCACCCTGCTGGCGGCGCACCTGGAAAACCATCGCCTGCTGCGCGACCTGCAAGCCCGGGAACGCAGCATGTCGGAGCTGGTGCAACGCCTGTTCAGCGCCCAGGAAGACGAACGTAAACGGGTCGCCTATGACCTGCACGACGGCCTGGCGCAAACCCTGGCCGGGCTGCACCAGCGCCTGCAGGGCTTCGCCGGGCGCTGTCCGCCGTTGCCCGCCGAGCTGCACCAGGACCTGCAGACCATCCTGCAACTGGCCCAGGGCTGCGTCGGCGAAGGCCGGCAACTGATCGGCGGCTTGCGCCCCCACGTGCTCGACGACTTCGGCCTGCTGCGGGCCATCGACCGCGAGGCCGACCGCCTGCGCGACGCCGGTCTGCTGGTGTACTGGGGGCAACGCGCGCCGCAGCGCCTGCCCGATGCGGTGGAGATCGCCCTGTTCCGCATCGCCCAGGAAGCCATCAACAACATCCTCAAGCACGCCCGGGCCTCGCAGGTGCACCTGAGTCTGGCCCTGGAAGACGGCCTGGCGCTGCTCGGGGTCAACGATGACGGTTGCGGATTCGTCAGCTCGCCGGCCCCGGTGGCCGAGCAGCTGGGTCAGGTCGCCATGCATGAGCGCGCCCATCTGCTGGGCGGCCATTTCAGCTGCGACAGCCGGCCCGGCAGCGGCACCCGGCTGCTGGCCAGCGTGCCCGTGCAACCCTTGGAGCAAGCGCCATGAGTAGCCTGATACGTCTGGTCCTGGCGGACGACCATGAAGTGACCCGCACCGGCTTCGTCGCCCTGCTGGCGGGCAACCCGGAGTTCGAGGTGGTGGGCCAGGCCAGGGACGGTGAAGAAGCCCTGGCCCTGTGCGAGCAACTGCGCCCGGACATCGCCATCCTCGACATCCGCATGCCGCGGCTCAATGGCCTGGGGGCCGCGCGCCTTCTGCAGCAACGCCAGCCCGAGGTCAAGGTGGTGATCTTCACCATGGACGACAGCCCCGATCACCTGGAAGCGGCCATGACCGCCGGCGCCGTGGGCTACCTGCTCAAGGACGCCAGCCGCGACGAAGTGATCGGCGCCCTGCAACGGGTGGCCCAGGGCGAGGAAGCCCTCAACAGTGCGGTCAGTGCGCGCCTGCTGCGACGCATGACCGAACGCGGCAACGGCCAGATACCCCAGGCCCAGGCCCTGACCGCCCGCGAGCGCCAGGTGCTGGGGCTGGTGGCCGGCGGCTTCAGCAACCGCGAGATCGGCGAAAAGCTCGGCATCACCACCGGCACCGCCAAGGCCCACGTCGAGCGGGTGATCGGCAAGCTCGGCGCCTCCGACCGTACCCAGGCGGCGGTGCGTGGCATCGCCCTGGGACTGGTGGCCCAGCCCAGCGGGCAGTGGCCATGAACCTGCGCAGCGCCCGGCGCTGGGCCGACCTGCCGCTGCGGGGCAAGGCGCTGGTGGTGATCTCCCTGCCCCTGGTGATCCTGCTGCTGTCCCTGGTGCTGATCTACAGCGCCGAACGCCAGACCGCCCGCGCCGAAGAAGACGTGCGCCGGGTGCTGCTGGTGCAGGGCGATATCCAGACCGTGCACACCCTGCTGGCCGAGGCCGCGGCCAGCGTGCGCGGCTACCTGCTGACCCGCAGCGAGGACTTCCTGCCCGCCTACCTCCAGGCCCGCCCGCAGATCGAAGCGGCCCTGCAACGCCTGGACCGCAACGTGCGCGACACGCGCATGCGCGAGTACCTGCACACCATCACCCCGCTGATCCAGACCAAGCTCGAAGGCCTGGTGGCCCTGCGCAACGGCAGCCGCGACGACAGCGCCACGGTGACCGCGATCCTCATCGACAACAAGCAGGTGCTGGACGTGCTGCGTGAGCAGATCAGCGCCATGCGCATCCACGAGGACGCGCTGCTGGCCGAACGCACCGCGGCCGCAGCGGCAACCCGCATGCGCCTGCTGTTCGCCACCCTGCTGGCCGCCGGTTGCGGGCTGTTTGGCGCCATCGTCGCGGTGCTGCTGCTGTCCCGGGGCATCGTCACCCGGGTGCAGCAGGTCCAGGGCAACGCCCAGCGCCTGGCCCTGGGTCAGCCCCTGCTGCCGCAAGCCCCGGAGCTGGATGAGATCGGCCAGTTGGGCACGCGCCTGGTGGAAGCCGGGCAACTGCTGGCCGAGCGCGAGCGCGCCCTGCGCGACAACGAAGAACGCCTGCGGCTGATCATCGACGGGGTCAAGGACTACGGGATTTTCGCCCTGGACACCGCCGGCATGGTCACCACCTGGAACTTCGGCGCCGAGCGGATCAAGGGCTACCGCGACCAGGAAATCATCGGCCGCCATTTCTCCCTGTTCTACCTGCCGGAGGAATGCCCGCAGCACCCGGACATGGCCCTGCGCGAAGCCACCGCCCACGGCCACTACATGGAAGAAGGCTGGCGCTGCCGCAAGGACGGCAGCCGCTTCTGGGCCAGCGTGGTGATCACCGCGCAATACGACGCCAGCGGCGCCCTGCGGGGGTTCTCCAAGATCACCCGGGACATCACCGACCGCCGCGCCGCGGAAATCGCCCTGGGCACCGCCCGCGAAGAAGCCGAAAGCGCCAGCCGCGCCAAGAGCGAGTTCCTCTCGCGCATGAGCCACGAACTGCGCACCCCGCTCAATGCCATCCTCGGTTTCGCGCAATTGCTCGACATGGACTCCAGCGCCGGCCAGCGGCCCCAGGTCGGGCATATCCTGCGGGCCGGCCAGCACCTGCTGGGGCTGATCAACGAGGTGCTGGACATCGCCCGCATCGAAGCCGGGCGCCTGCCGCTGAACGTCGAACCCATGCCCCTGGCGGCGGTGCTGCATGAGGCCCTGACCCTGGTGTCGCCGATGGCCACCGACGCCGGCATCCAGCTCAGCGCCTTGCCGGAACTGCCCGCCGACAGCGGGGTGATTGCCGATCGCCAACGCCTGATCCAGGTCCTGCTCAACCTGCTGTCCAACGCCATCAAGTACAACCGCGCCCAGGGCCGGGTCAGCATCGAGGTGACCCTGGAAGAAGCGCGCCTGCGCATTGCCGTGATCGACACCGGGGCCGGGATTGCCGCCGACCAACTGCAACGCCTGTTCAAGCCTTTCGAACGCCTGGACGCCGATCCCAAGGTCGAAGGCACCGGCCTGGGCCTGGCCCTGAGCAAGAGCCTGCTGGAGATGATGGACGGCAGCCTGGAGGTGCACAGCACAATGGGCAGCGGCAGCCGCTTCATCCTCGAGCTGCCCTGTGTGCGCCTGCCCGATGCCCCGCTCGCAACGCCCCTGGCCACCCCGGCGCTGAAGCCGCCGACGCTGCCCACGCCCAGCCCCTATCGGGGCAAGATCCTCTGCATCGAAGACAACCTGCAAAGCCTGGCGCTGATCGAAACCCTGCTGCAGCGCCGTCCGGGTATTCAGTTGCTGTCGAGCATGCAGGGCCAGCTGGGCCTGGACCTGGCCCGCCAGCACTCACCGCAGATGATCCTGCTGGACGTCAACCTGCCGGACCTGCAAGGCCTGGAAGTGCTGCAACGGCTGCGGGCCTCCGGCAGCACCGCCAGCACGCCGATCCTGATGATCACCGCCGACGCCAGCGAGCTGACCCAGCGCAGCCTGCTGGAAGCCGGCGCCACGGCGATTCTCACCAAGCCCATTCACATCCCAGCGTTCTTCGCCCACCTGGACGCCTGTTTAGCGGAGCCCCTATGACTGCCGATATGCGCATCCTCATCGTCGATGATCAGCGCCCCAACCTCGACCTGATGGAACAGCTGCTGGCCCGCGAAGGCCTGCACAACGTCCTGAGCAGCACCCAGCCGCTGCGCACCCTGGAGCTGTTCAACAGCTTCGAGCCGGACCTGGTGATCCTCGACCTGCACATGCCCGAGTTCGACGGTTTTGCCGTGCTCGAACAGCTCAACCGGCGGATTCCGGCCCACGACTACCTGCCGATCCTGGTGCTCACCGCCGACGCCACCCGCGACACCCGCCTGCGGGCCCTGGCCCTGGGCGCGCGGGACTTCATCAGCAAGCCGCTGGACGCCCTGGAAACCCTGCTGCGGATCTGGAACCTGCTGGAAACCCGGGCCCTGTACAAGACCCTGCGCACCCTGGTGCCGCCGGAGCAGATCGCACTGCTACGCCCATCAAAGGCCTGACCTGTCGCGTCTGTCGCACCTGTCGCACCTGTCGCGCCTGTCGCGCCTGTCGCGCCTGTCGCATCGTCGCATCGTCGCATCGTCGCACCGTCGCACCGTCGCACCGTCGCACCTGCCGCATCGTCGCACCCTGTAGCCGCTGCCGCAGGCTGCGAACGGCCCGAAGGGACGTAGGGTTCTTAAGATCGATAGAGGTTCGACGGGAGGTCGCCAAGCAAGGTCCTGCGGACCTTTGCGCAGCTTCGCGGGCTCAGCAGCGGCTACAGGAATCGTGGGGGTTCAGAGGTCGCGGAAGAACTCGCCGGGGGTGGCGTCGAACTGTTGGCGAAACGCGGCGATAAACGCCGAGGTCGAGTCATAGCCGCAGGCCAGGGCCACATCGGTGACCCGCTCGCCCTGCTCCAGCGGGGTCAGGGCGCCGAGCAGGCGCAAGCGTTGGCGCCAGGCGCGAAAGGTCAGCCCGGTGTCCTTGAGAAACAGGCGGCTGAGGGTCTTCTCCGTAACCCCGAGCTTCTGGCTCCATTGACCCAGGGTGGTCGGCTGCTCCGGGTGCGCCTGCAGGCTGCGGTAGATCGTGCGCAAGCGCGGGTCCAGGGGCAGCGGCAGCATCAGGTCCAGTTGCGGCGCGGCAGCCAGCTGGTCCAGCAGCACCTGGGCCAGGCGGCCGTCGGCGCTGTCCTCGACATACTCCACCGGCAATTCGCTGAAGGCGCGGATCAGTTCCCGCAACAGGCTGCTGACCGCCAGCACCTGGCAGCTGTCGGTGGCCGCCCAGGCGGTGACGCTGCAATCCAGGTACAGGCTGCGCATTTCGGTGCGCGGCGAGCTGAACACCCGGTGCGGCACCCCGGCGGGAATCCACACCGCGCGCTGTGGCGGGGCAACAAAGCGTCCGCCAAGGGTCTGGATCTCCAGCACGCCCTGGATCGCATAGGACAATTGCACCCAGGGGTGACTGTGGCGCCGGGTCAGGGCCCGGTTGGGCAAGGATTCGGTGCGCCCGTACACCGGTCGCGGCAGACTCGGCAGCCCGGGAATACTGCGGCGGACGATCTTTTCATGTCCTTTAGGCGGCATTAATGGGCTCCTTGGCGTTAGTCGGTAAACCGCAGCCACGTTAGAGTCGCCCCACTGCACTTGGCAACCCCCGGATGAAACCGCTATGACTCGCTCACGTCTTTTGCCCGACAACTTCACCCTGACCCTGATCGGCGTGGTCCTGCTGGCCAGCTTCCTGCCGGCCAGCGGCCAGGTGGCGGTCGGTTTCGGCTGGCTGACCAACCTCGCCATCGGCCTGCTGTTCTTCCTCCACGGTGCCAAGCTGTCGCGGGAGGCGATCATCGCCGGGGCCGGCCACTGGCGCCTGCATCTGCTGGTGTTCAGCCTGACCTTCATCCTGTTTCCGGTCCTGGGGCTGGCGCTCAAGCCGCTGCTGTCGCCGCTGGTGGGCAACGACCTGTACCTGGGCATGCTGTATCTGTGCGCGCTGCCGGCCACGGTGCAATCGGCGATCGCCTTCACCTCCCTGGCCCGGGGCAATATCCCGGCGGCCATCTGCAGCGCCGCGGCGTCGAGCCTGTTCGGCATCTTCCTCACCCCGCTCCTGGTGACCCTGCTGCTGAACGTGCACGGCGATGGCGGCTCGACCCTGGATGCGATCATCAAGATCAGCGTGCAGTTGCTGCTGCCATTCATCGCCGGGCAGATCGCCCGGCGCTGGATCGGCGCCTGGGTCGGGCGCAACAAGCACTGGCTGCGCTTCGTCGACCAGGGCTCGATCCTGCTGGTGGTCTACGGCGCCTTCAGCGAGGCGGTGAACGAAGGCATCTGGCACCAGATCCCGCTGTGGGAACTGGGCGGGCTGGTGGTGGCCTGCTGCATCCTCCTGGCCCTGGTGCTGCTGGCCTCGAGCTTTCTCGGCAAGCTGTTCGGCTTCGACCAGGAAGACCGCATCACCATCCTCTTCTGCGGCTCGAAAAAGAGCCTGGCCACCGGCGTGCCCATGGCCCAGGTGCTGTTCGCCGGCAGCACCATGGGCGTGCTGATTCTGCCCCTGATGCTGTTCCACCAGATCCAGCTGATGGTCTGCGCGGTGCTGGCCCAGCGCTACGCCAAGCGCCCGGAATCGGTGGCCGAGCTGATGGGCCAGGTCGACCCGTAACCTTTCCTGCAAGGCGGCCCGGCAGCTGGCCGGGCCTGCGCGCAGATGGTGATGAAGCGTGCGCAATGGCATGATGCCGCGGCGAAAATCATCAAGGACCGCCGATGTTTCCCCATCGAATTCAAGCCCCCAGCCAGGCCGACCTGGAACTGCAGGTGAGCGCCCGCCTGGAGGCCGATGACCAGGCCCAGGTCATCGTCCAGTTCGCCAAGGCCGAACAGTACGACGGCGAACTGCTGAGTCAGCTCGACACGCTCTGCGCCCGTTTCGGTGAACGCCTCAAGGTGCGTTTCTACAGCCATTACCCGGGCAGCGCGTTCGATGCCCGGGTATTGCTGGCCCTGCCCCATGTGCAGTCCCTGAGCCTGGATTGCCTCGACAGCCTGGAGCACTTCGAGGCCATTGGCAGCCTGCACCAGGTCAAGGACTTTGCCCTGCAGGTCATCAGCGCCGAACTGCCGGGCCTGTTGGCCCTGCCCAACTTGAGGCGGTTGCAAACACTGCGCCTGTCCCTGGACAAAGGCCCGGCCATCGACCTGGCGCCACTGGCCGCCATGCCCGAGCTGCACACCCTG
Organism: Pseudomonas sp. Os17; assembly: GCF_001547895.1. Classification (NCBI taxonomy): domain Bacteria; kingdom Pseudomonadati; phylum Pseudomonadota; class Gammaproteobacteria; order Pseudomonadales; family Pseudomonadaceae; genus Pseudomonas; species Pseudomonas sp. Os17. Next base: position 4,430,043 of record NZ_AP014627.1, read on the forward strand.
TCCCTCAGCGTACAAACCCATCACCTGGACGTGCTCAGCCAGTGCCCGGGCATCAGCCACCTGGACCTGCACCGCATGCCGGCCAAGGCGCCCCTGGGAATGGTCGCCGGCATGAGCGGCCTGCGCAGCCTCTCGGTGACCTTCGGCAGCCGCGAGCAGATGCCGGAGCTGCGCAACCCGCAGGTCAAGGAGCTGGAGATCATGCGGGTTCGCGGCCTCAACCGCCTGGACCTGGACGGCTTTCCACAGCTTGAAGCGCTGAAGATCGAGGACCAGGCGCAACTCGGCCAACTGGACCTGAGCGGTGCGCCGCAGTTGCGCAAGCTGAGCCTGATCAACCTCAAGAACCTGGGGCTGATCAACCACCTGCACACCTCGACAATCGCCGACCTGCGCCTGATCAAGATCCCACAGGTGGACCTGCTGGCCCTGATCGAGCAACAGCTGCCGCCCAGCCTGCAGCACCTGAAGTTGCACAGTGGCAAACGCGCCGTGGACCAACAGATCGAGGCCCGGCAACAGCAACTGGGCATCCCGGAACCCCGTGGTCCATATTGACCCACCCTTGTGGGAGCGAGCTTGCTCGCGAAGGATGTCAACGATAACCCGCACTCACAGGAAACCTGCGGCGCTTTGGAGATCATCGCGAGCAAGCTCGCTCCTACAGAACAGCATCAAACTCACCGCTCCACCCTTTCGGACCTGATAAGGAGATCTCATGTCCTTTGTTCCCGGCTTTACCGAACTGCTGCTCAATCACCTGAAAAAAGACGAGCGCCAGCGCATCCTCAAATCCATCATGGTCAGCGCCGCTCCCGAACTCTGGCTGAGCCTGGAGTCGGCGGCGTTGCTGGACATCAATCGCGAGCACTTCGGCCTCGGCGGCCAGCTGGATCAACGCGATGACTACCGCCCCAGCAACATCAGCGTTGCGCGCAGCAACGTCCCGCGCTGGCTGATCGCCGCCGAGCGGCGCAAGGTGGATATCTGGGTCGAGGACAGCTACGGCAAAGAGGCGGCAACCGCCATCGAGTTCAAGGTGGTGCACAACAACAAGAATGCCTATTACAAGATCTGGGAAATCCGCAAGGACCTGGTCAAGCAGATCCCCCGCACCAGTCCCGATGAGCGCATCGAGCGCTGGGGCATCGTGTTGCTGAGCTACTCACGCTTCTACAGCGACCAGCAAGGCAACTACAGCTACGGCAAGTTCGACAGTTGCCCGGCGTTTCTCGCCGCTTTCGAGAATGGCCTGAACGACAACAACGAATGGTACGCCGGCGCACCGGAGCTGGAACTGCTGATGAAACCAACCCGGATAGCCGACCTGGACGACGCGCATTACATCGAACCCGGGAAAGGCTCGGGGGTGTATCTGGCGCTGGTCCGGTGCAAGGCCTGAGGCTGGCCTGCAGTGCACCCATCGCCCCTGCGCAGAAATCGACAGCGCGGCGACAGTGGCCAGACGCTCAGCGTGGCGTAGCCGGGCATGCTGTATGACATGATGCCGCGCGACAAGCTTCAAGGACCGCTGATGTTTTCCCATCGAATCAAAGCACCGACCCAGGCCGACCTGCGCCTGCAGGTCGGTGCCCGGCTGGAGGCCGATCCGCGGGCCCGGGTCATCGTCCAGTGGCACAGCGTCGAGCAATACGATTGCCAACTGCTGGAACAGCTCGATGCCCTCTGCGCACGTTATGGCGAGCGCCTTACCGTGCGTTTCTACAACCACTATTCGAGCAGAGGTTTTGATGGCCGGACCTTGCTCGCCCTGCCCAACGTCCACTCGCTGAGCCTGGACGGCCTCGAAACCCTGGAACATTTCCAGGCCATTGGCAGCATGCACCTGCTCAGGGAGCTTGCTCTGGAAGTCTTCCGCGCCGAGCTGCCCGGGCTTCTGGCCCTGCCCAACCTCGAACGCCTGCACAGCCTGCGGCTCTCCCTGGACCAGGGCCCGGCCATCGATCTGGAGCCGATTGCCCGCATGCCCGAGTTGCAGAGCCTGCACATCAGCCCGCAGAGCCATGACCTGGAGATTCTGAGCCAGTGTCCGAGCATCAGCACCCTGAGCCTGCATCGCCTGCCGGCCGAGACAACCCTGGGGATGGTCGCCGGCATGAGCGGCCTGCGCAGTCTGTCGGTGGCGTTCGGCAGCCGTGAGCAGATGCCTGAGCTACATAATCCCTACGTCAGGGAGCTGGAGATCATGCGGGTTCGCGGCCTCAACCGCCTGGACCTGGACGGCTTTCCACAGCTTGAAGCGCTGAAGATCGAGGATCAGGCGCAATTGAGCCGGCTGGACCTTGGCGGGGCGCCGCAGTTGCGCAAGCTGAGCCTGAGCAACCTCAAGACCCTGGGGGAAATCAGCGGCCTGAAAACCTCGAACATCGCTGACCTGCGCCTCATCAAGGTTCCTCAGGTGGATGTACTAACACTGATCGATAGCCAACTGCCGCCCAGTGTGCAGCACCTCAAGCTACTCAGTGGCAAACACAGCCTGGACAAACAGATCGCAGCCCGGCAACAGCAACTGGGCATCCCAGAACCACGCTGCCCGTATTGACCCACCCTTGTGGGAGCGCGCTTGCTCGCGAAGGACGCCAACGATAATGCGCACTCGTTGGGAATAGGCGGCGCTTTGGCAAGCATCGCGAGCAAGCTCGCTCCCACAAACATGACCACGCTCGTGGCGCGCATCAGCACTCCGCGGCTGTGCTAACGTTCGCCAACGCCCCGGCCTGAAACCCTGCCCATGTCGATCACTGAAAATCTCTTGGCCTTCACCCTGGCCGCCACCCTGCTGACCCTGACCCCGGGCCTGGACACTGCCCTGGTACTGCGCACCGCCACCGTGGAAGGCAAGCAACAGGCCCTGCGCGCGGCCTTGGGCATCAACGCCGGTTGCCTGCTCTGGGGCGCGGCCGTGGCTTTCGGCCTGGGGGCCGTGATTGCAGTGTCGGAACTGGCCTTCAACCTGTTGAAGTACTGCGGCGCGGCCTACCTGGCCTGGCTGGGGCTGAACATGCTGCTGCGCCCGCGCCGCTCGTTTACTCCGGCCAACCCGGACGGCAGCCCCGGCACCCACTGGTTTCTCAAGGGCCTGCTGGGCAACGTGCTCAACCCCAAGGTGGGGATCTTCTACGTGTCCTTCCTGCCGCAGTTCATTCCCCAGGGACAGCCGCTGGTGCTCTGGACCTTCGGTCTGGTGAGCATCCACGTGGTGCTGGGGCTGGTCTGGTCCCTGCTGCTGATTGGCGCCACCCGCTCCCTGAGCGGGGTGCTGCAGCGGGAAAAGGTGATCCAGTGGATGGACCGCACCACAGGGATGATCTTCGTGCTGTTCGCGGCTCGCCTGGCCTTGAGCAGGCGTTGAACATCGCGCCCCTCAAACCTCGGCCAGCACCGCCCCACGCTCTTCCAGCAGCTTCACAAAACTGCTCAAACTCTGGGACACGGTGCCGCGCCGCCAGACCAGCCAGGTGCGCAGGAAGCGAAAGCGCGGGGACAGCGGCCAGACGCTCACCGTGGCGCAGCCGGGCATGCTTTCCAGCATGCTGCGGGGCATCAGCGCCAGCCCGGCACCGGCGCTGACGCAAGCCAGCATGCCGTGGTAGGACTCCATTTCGTGGATCTTGCCCGGCACCGCGGCGTCCTGGGTGAACCAGCTTTCGAAGTGATGGCGGTAGGAACAGTTGGCGCGAAAGGCGTAGATGCTTTCGCCGTTGACCTCCCGCGCGCGGGTAATCGGCGCGTGCCCCAGGGGCGCGATCAGGACCATTTCCTCCTCGAACACCGGCAGCCCTTCCAGGGCCGGGTGGCGCACCGGGCCGTCGACGAAGGCCGCCACCAGACGCCCGGACAACACGCCGTCGATCATGGTCCCCGAAGGGCCGGTGGATAGGTCCAGTTCGACCTTGGCGTATTGCTGGTTGTAGGCCGCCAGCAGCGCCGGGATGCGCACCGCTGCCGTGCTTTCCAGGGAACCCAGGGCAAACGGGCCCTGGGGTTCCTCGCCAGCCACGGTCAGGCGCGCTTCGGCCACCAGGTCGAGAATGCGCCGGGCGTAGTCGAGGAAGTTCCACCCGGCGGGCGACAGGCGCAGGCGGCTTTTTTCGCGGATGAACAGCTCCACCCCCAGGTCCTGCTCCAGTTGCTTGATCCGGGTGGTGAGGTTCGACGGCACCCGGTGGATCAACTGCGCGGCGGCGCTGATGCTGCCCTGCTCGGCAACGGCCTTGAAAATTTCCAGCTGGACCAGATCCACGGCATTCTCCAAACGTGAATGACTCGCTCAATATTATTCAGTTTTCAGCAAAGATCCAGCACCGTAACCTGCCGTCATTCCCACCTTGCAGGACGGTGCCATGAACCTTGTTTCCAGCAATACCCACGCCTTGTCGATCAACCCCGCCAGCGGTGAGCAGATCGGCGCCTACCCCTACCAGTCCGAGGCTGAAAGCGACGCCACCCTGGAGCGCGCCGCCCGCGGTTTTGCCCTGTGGAAGCGCCAGAGCGTCGCCACCCGCGCCGCGCACCTGACCGCCCTGGCCCAGGCCCTACGGGACAACAGCGACGCCATGGCGCGGATGATCAGCCAGGAAATGGGCAAGCCCCTGCCCCAGGCTCGGGGCGAAATCGAAAAATGCGCCCAGCTGTGCCTGTGGTACGCCGAGCACGGCCCGGCCATGCTGGCCCCGGAAGCGACCCTGGTGGAAAACGACAAGGCGCGCATCGAGTACCGCCCCCTGGGCCCGCTGCTGGCGGTGATGCCGTGGAACTTCCCGATCTGGCAGGTGCTGCGCGGCGCGGTGCCGGCGCTGCTGGCCGGCAACACCTACGTGCTCAAGCACGCGCCGAACGTCATGGGCAGCGCCTACCTGCTGCTGGACGTCATGCAGCGCGCCGGTTTCCCTGAAGGCGTGTTCGAGCTGCTCAACGTCACCCCGGACGGCGTGTCCCGCGCCATCGCCGACCGCCGCATCGCCGCCGTGACCCTGACCGGCAGCGTGCGCGCCGGCATCGCCATCGGCGCCCAGGCCGGCGCCGCGCTGAAAAAATGCGTACTGGAACTGGGCGGTTCCGACCCCTTTATCGTGCTCAACGACGCCGACCTCGACGAAGCGGTCAAGGCCGCGGTGATCGGCCGCTACCAGAACACCGGCCAGGTCTGCGCCGCCGCCAAGCGCCTGATCATCGAGCAAGGGGTGGTCGCGGAGTTCACCCGCAAATTCGTCGAAGCCACCCGCGCCCTGGTGATGGGCGACCCGCTGGCCAGCGACACCTACCTCGGCCCCATGGCCCGCTTCGACCTGCGTGACGAGCTGCACCAGCAAGTCCAGGCCACCCTGGCCGAAGGCGCCACCCTGCTGTTGGGAGGCGACAAGGTCGAAGGCGCCGGCAACTACTATCAACCCACGGTGCTGGCCGACGTCACCGAGCAGATGACCGCCTTCAGGCAGGAACTGTTCGGCCCGGTGGCCGCCATCATCAGCGCCCGGGACGCGCAACACGCCCTGGCGCTGGCCAACGACAGCGAGTTCGGCCTCACCGCGACGATCTTCACCCAGGACCTGGAACGGGCCCGGCAGATGACCGACGAACTGGAAACCGGCGGCGTGTTCATCAACGGCTACAGCGCCAGCGACCCTCGGGTGACCTTCGGCGGGGTGAAGAAAAGCGGCTTCGGCCGCGAGCTGTCGCACTTCGGCGTGCGCGAGTTCTGCAATGCACAGACGGTGTGGCTGGATCGGCGTTAAGGTCGATCACCGGGCTTCAGCCAGCGGCCAGAGGCCCGGTTGCCAACGGCCGTTCAGCGCTGGCGAGGGCCTGGCGGCCTGGCCCCCGACTCTTGATTGAGGGGCCTGGCTTGATGGGGCGCAATGCCTGGATGCGGCCCGGCGGATCGCCAAGCCTGCTCAGCGAAACTAAGCCCGATCTTGCTGTTTTTTCAGAATTTTCTTGAAGCCCTGCCTGCCCCGACCTTTCTATGATGTTTCTTTTTGATATCACCCGAGGTCCGGCATGTGCGCCCCCGCTCAAAAGTTCATCGTTCGCTTGCCTGGTGAGCTCCACACGCAAGTCAAGCGCATCGCCAAGCAGGAAAACCGCAGCATGAACAATGAAATCGTCGACCGCCTGGAAAAATCCCTGGTCGCTTCCGAAGCCCGCAGCCACGACGAAAGACTCATCACTATCCTGCTGGGCAAGATTGCAACCCTGGAACAGCAGATCGAGTCCCTGCAAATGAACCCTCCCGAGTCCAACCCGTAACCCCTGCCTTTTCCCTCCAGCAGGGCCGGCATCCGCCACACGCCCCCCGGCCCTATCCCCTGTGTGCCTTTACCCCCGCGCCGCAGCTTGTATGATGGCGCCCGCCCGACCGCGCATACCTGCAACCGCCCCGGACAGCCGGATGCTCGCCGCACGGCCCCGATACTCCCCACGTCCGTCATCCGCTGCTTCAAGGGCCTGCCCGGGCCTGCGCTACAGAGCGCGTTGTCCTCAAGGAATGTTCATGAACCCCGCTCACTCGATGTCCCGCTCACCCGCCCCCAGCGCCGGCTTGCCGCGCCATCGCCTGACCCTGGGCCTGCTGCTGGCCGGCAGCCACGCCGTGGCCAACGCCGCCACCGAACTGCCAAGCCAGACCGTCAGCGCGCAAGCGCCTTCCGGCTACCAAGCCGACAGCGCCTCGGTGGGCGGCTTCAGCGAAACGCCGCTGCTGGACACCCCGGCCGCCATCAGCGTGATCAACGAAGACATGATCCTCGACCAGCAGGCCCGACTGCTCAGCGATGTACTGAAGAACGACGCCTCGGTAGGCCAGAGCTACGCGCCAGTGGGCTACTACGAAAACTTCGAGGTGCGCGGCTTCTCCCTGAACGCGGCCAGCAGCTACAAGATCAACAACCGCACCATCACCGGCGAGCAGAACGTCGCCCTGGAAAACAAACAGCGGGTGGAATTGCTCAAGGGCCTTTCCGGCTTGCAAAGCGGGGTCAGCGAGCCGGGCGGGCTGGTCAACTACGTGACCAAGCGGCCTGCGGACATTCGTTCGGTGACCGTTTCCACCGACGACCGCGGCAGCGGTTACCTGGCCACCGATGTGGGCGGCTGGTTCGGCAGCGAACAGCAGTTCGGCCTGCGCGCCAACCTGGCCCATGAAGACCTGCACTCCTACGTCGAACACACCAATGGCCAGCGCGACTTCGCTTCCCTGGCCTTCGACTGGAACATCAGCCCCGATGCCCTGCTGCAACTGGACATCGAATACCAGAACAAGCAACAGCGCTCGGCCCCGGGTTACCAACTGCTGGGCGGCTCCAGCCTGCCCCACCACGCCTCGCCGAAAAGACTCCTGGGGCATCAGAGCGGATCGAAGCCGGTGACCAATGAATCACTAAACATCGGTGGCAACTTCGAGTACCGCTTCAACGATGACTGGACCGGCAGCCTCAGCGCGTCCCGCAGCAAGGTGGTGATCGATGACTACAGTTCGTTTGCCTGGGGCGGCTGCACCACCGGCTGCATCAATGCCAACGGCAACTATTTCAGCCCCGAAGGCAACTACGACATCTACGACTTCCGCAGCCCCGACGACACCCGGCGCAACGATGAAGTGCAGGCGCTGCTCAATGGCCGCTTCGACGCAGCGGGCCTGGGCCATGAGTTGAGCGTGGGGACCAGTGCATTTCGCCGCGTGGTGGATCGGCGCGAGTCCATCAACCAATGGATTGGCACGGGCAATATCCAGAGCGAGCCGGAAAACTACGCCCGCTACAACGGCGTCCTCAATGACTCCCACAAACGCCTCGACAGCCGTCAATACGGCCTGTTCCTCAGCGATCGCATCAGCTTCAACGAACAGTGGCAGACCGTTCTCGGCGGGCGCGAAGTACGCCTCGACGAAGAGAGCTTCGACAAGGACGGCGTGCGCGATCGCCACACCCAACGCTATGTATTCCTGCCCCAGGCCGCGCTGATCTACAAACCGATCAGCGAACTGTCGCTGTACACCCAATACAGCAAGGGCTTGAGCCTGGGCGGTCAGGCGCCCTGGTTCGCCAGTAACAGTGGCGACACCCTGGCCCCCACTGTCTCGCGGCAGATCGAAGCCGGGGTCAAGTACGACTGGCAGCGCATGAGTTTTAGCGCCGCGCTGTTCCAGATGCGCCAGGCCTACCAGTACTCGCGCCCGGATGCTGCTGGCGGTTTCACCTACGTCCAGCAGGGCCAGCAAAAGAACACCGGCCTGGAGCTCTCCGCCAACGGCTGGGCCACCCAGCGCCTGCAGATTGCCGCCAGCGTCGCGGCGATTCGCTCCCGGCTCGAGGGCACCGGCACCTCGGCCTACGAAGGCCACCAAACCCTCAACGTCCCCCGCCTGCGAGCCAGCCTCCAAGGCGACTACGCCCTGCCCTGGCTCGACGGTCTGGCCCTGCTGGGCGGCATGCAATACAGCGGCAGCAAATACGCCGACCGCCAGGGCAACGTCGCCACCGGCGCCTACGCCATCTTCAACATCGGCAGCCGCTACAGCACGCGCATTGACGGTTACGAGACGGTGTTCCGCCTGACCGTGGACAACCTGTTCGACAAACGCTACTGGCGCGATGCAGGGGAATACATGGGCGACGACTACCTGTTCCAGGGCGCGCCGTTGACGGCGCGGTTGAGTGCTTCAGTGAGTTTCTGATGCAGACGGCCCCTACGGGGCCGATCGCAGCCTGCGGCAGCGGCTACAACGCCCACGAAATCCCGGGCGTTGTGGCTTGCCGGAAAAACTGCAGCGCCGGCACAGGCCAGCCATCAAAATCTCGACAAACACACCTTGCGCGTCTCCCGCCCATCCTTGGCGACGAGTCGCCACGGACAGCGTCACTGAGCGCACAGCCTTACCGGCGTTCATATCGGCAACCGCCTTAAGCAAGTCCTCCTGAAACAGCCGCATTTCCTGGCCCATGGCTACGACCTCTCTGCGTGGGATACGCCCTGGTATCGATCAGTACGTCCAGGGTTGCGCTGATGGTTATCCCACAGAACAGCAGCGCAATCAGCGCCTCCAGCCCGCCTTACAGAAAAGACAGACCCTTCCTACATCCACCGTAGGAGCCGGCTTGCCGGCGAAGACGTCCTCAAGCCCGCCCTCGCCGGTAAAAAGCACACCCAACAATTGCGCAAACAAAAGGTCGGCGCGCCTCTCTCCAATGACGGTGTAAGAGTCTCAATCGTCCAACACGCTGTTGGACGATTAGCGCTCCCCTAGCCCCCATGCAGGCCCGCCCCACAGAACGGCCGCTGTAGCAATACCGGATGCTGACTTGGTCGCTTACTTGGTCGCTACTTGGTCGGTTTGTTGGGTGACATGCCCAGGCCCCGGGGAAGATCAGCAGTCCAACCACCAGTTCAACAGCGTCTCGTCCTCATCGTCATCGAGGTTTTTATAGACATTGGCGTAGTACCACTCGATCCCGGTTTGCTCGCGGAAGCGATCGAACACCGCATTGATACGGTCCATGCCATTCCTTGCGGGAACAGCGAATGACAGGTTCCCCTCGAACAACCCGTCCAGGGTTCCACTCAGTTCACCAGCGACCTCGTTTTCAAGCGCACTGATCACCGTCGGATCAATGTAGTCGGCATAGATCTGAATGCAGAAATTCCCGCCGCGCTTCAGCACTTGCGCCGGAGCATCGGGATTGCGGATGGAAACGATATCGCCCCGCGCCAGGTTTTGCGCCAGGCCCGGTGAGGACAGCAACTCGTAGGTATCCTCATCGATGCGCCGCGCCAGCAACTCCTCGCGAACGGCGCCATCGTCATCGGCCATGTACACCTGGATCAGCACAGGGGCTTGCTTGTCATCCATACGGGGCTCCACAACGTCCAGGTTCAACACCAGACTCATCTAATCCACCAGCCGCCACGTCCCCAAAGGGCGCAAACGAACGGGCCTCAAGGCAACGGCGCAAAGCTCCCACCGCCCTCATTCCACCGAAACCCCGGAAACGTGCAGTCCTTGAAAGCAATCCGCAGTTGCTCCCCCTCACCCTGCAACTGCAAGGTATCCACCCCCTGATTCGGACAGCCCGGTGCCGCGATCGCCAGGCTCACCAGCAACTTGCCGGTGGCCCTGTCCATCACCTCCACCGTCGTGATCCGCTGATCATTGCCCGGCATCGGCACCTGGAAATACCAGCGTTTAGTGGAAGCACTCTGCAACAGCGTGGTGACCGGCTGCGGCCACGAGCGATCCGAATCCACCAGGCCCACCAGCTTCAGCGCAATGGGCAAGGTCTTGCCCGTGCGATAGCTGGTCCAGGTGCCGCGCACCTGCTCCTGCTGGCGGGAGTTCAGCAAGTCATTGAACTGCAAACGCGCCACCGGCAAGCCCTGCTCGTCCAGCTCATCCATGGCCAGCGTCTTGTTGCTGTAGCTGAAGGTCGGCTTGAGGCGGATCGGCGTGCGATAGCGCTGATAGGCATAGGTGCCCTGGTAGACCGCATTCTGGCTACCCAGGGTCAAGACAATCGCCTGCTTGCCCAAGGTCCCCTCATACACCCCATGGGACGCCTGCGCCGGCAACAGCCACAGCGCCAACACCAGCACCGCCAGCCCCCGAGCAAAATCAAACCCACGCATCAGAAACGCTCCTCGCCCGACGACAGATATTCCAGACGCTCAGGGGTGATCACCCGGTAATAATCCCAACGCCGAGTGCGCTGGTCGTAATTGATGAAGTCCTGCTTGCTGAACTCCATCTGCCCACTGGGGGAAAAGCGCAAATCACCGTCCGCCGCGAACTGCTCCAACTGCGGATGGCGCCGATAGGTCCGCAGATCCCGGTTGTACAGGTAATACTGCGTGGGCGAGCACCACACCCGGCCATCCGCCTCCCCCACGCGATAGCCCTGGACCTGAAAGTCAATCCGCGCCTCGTCATGAAAATGCCCGAAGGTCAGCGTCCTGGTGCCCACGGACGACAGACACCACTGCCCGCCAATCTCCTGCACCCGCTTACCGGTGGCCCGGCTGATCACCCGGATACTGTCCACCTGCGCCACTTCCTCCCCGGCCTTGCGCGCGGCATGCACACTGAAATAGAAATCCCGATCGAACACCGGCTGCAGCAACTCCCCCTCAAAGGCCTCCCGCTGACTGCCACCAAAACGCGTCACCCGCTGCAACTGCAACGGCTGCTGCGTGCCCGTGCGCAAATCCACCAGACTGCCCTGCAACGCCTCTGCCCCCTCGGCGAACGGCTGCAACGACACCGCCGTCGCCGGCAGGGTCGGGTTGTCCATGATGTTGATCAACAGCGCGGAGCCAGGGTGGAAAGGGGTGGACTCCAACGCCATGGGCAAGCGCTCGGACTCGGAAAACCAATAGCCGGACATACCGCCGCCGTATTGGGAGTCGTAGGTGAGCGCCAGTTCAACCGGGGTGTCGCCGAGGGTGCCGCGGTAGGTGGTGGTGGGGTTGGCTTGGGCGGTTGGGATCATAAGCCCGAGGCCGAGCAGGAGTGCTGAGGTCAGGCGGAACAGGAGGTGTGGCAGGTGACGCTGTTGGCCAGCCCTTGTTTGTGGACTGCTGCCAATGGGCTGGGTCATGCCTGCGTTCCTTGCGGTGGGGAAAAGGGGCGCAGGATAGCAAAATCGATTGAAGGTCAGATGGATTTGCCGAGGCCTGACCCGATTCTGAAATTGTCCAACAGGCTGTTGGACAACTGCCTTGGGGCCACAATCTGCTGCTGATCACCAAGCTGAAAGGCCCATACAGCTAGTGTCAGGCACAGCGGATATGAATTCCCTGAAGAGTTCAGTCGGTCCTTACTCGCAATAGAGACCGTTCCTACAGAAGCGCCATTGTCCCGGACCTGCCCTGTCCCTATAGTTTTCTCGTTCGCTGAATTTTGTCAGCGGCAGGGTTTCGCAGCCCAACAGAAAAGTCGAACTACACCGTCCAAGCCAACTCAGGCACACTTCGCCTGCGTTTCGTTTTATGGCGGCTGTACGTGGGAGACCTCCGGGTCTGCCGGGTTTGTTCTTTTCCTCGGTCTGCGAACCCGCGTACAGCTGCCACCCCGTTGATTCGCAGCAACAGGTGGCAACTTTTCTACTCTTGAAAAGGATGACGCCATGAATACTCAAGATCTGTCCGAACGATTTATTCCTATGACCCCAATCGCCAGCGATGGGCCAGTGCTGTTTATCGACAGCCAAGCGCCGTTGGTGGATTTGCATGCGTGTGCAAATGAACGGTTGGTGACTGCGCTTGATTATCTGAATCTGATGGCCTGCGCTACGTTGCGAGATGCGAGCGACAAGGACCTTGGCACCGTGACCAACACTGCAAGATCACTGATGCAAGATGTACGCGATGTGTTGGCGGTGATTCAAACGCGGGCTTTTAGCCTTTAAAACAATAAAAAAGCCTTAAAGCCATGAAGTCGGGCTTTTTTATTGACAACTAATCTTTTAAGGAAGATACCATTCGACCATACTTCTAATATACATAGGAGCATCGTAAATTGTACTTTTAAAAACTATATCCGACTCCGAAATAGTTCGAATATAAGGAGTGATTTCAGCCACTTCCTCAGGAGGGAACCCATAGCGCATTAACAACATATGCATAGCATCATTAGTGCCAAACCTCAGAAGTTCAATCATTTTATCTGCGCGACCATCAGAGCTCTCCCCCTTATATATTTTGAAAGCCGCGATAAAAACATCAGATAGAGAAAACGAAATAACTTGATCCATATAGTCATAAGTATCAAAAACAATTGCATCATAGCTAACTTCTCGAGCAGAAGTACCCAACTTATATAATGAGAAGGTATTTTTCAGGCTACTATCGGGCAACTTATTTGCCGGCTGAGAGAATTCAGCCTCCCCTCTGCGACCTTCACTGCGGCGAGAAATATAGCTGTAACGGATACCTACAATTTCTTTAAATGATCGCCCCTGAAAGGTCTGCAGTAGAATTCCTATGGCGTTCTGAAATACTGCCATTTCTCCATTAAACAGAGGCCGTCCTAGTGCCCCCTCGAAAATAACCAGAAAATAATTATTTAATTTCTTTTTGTTATCAGAATTCTCCGCACCATAAAGCACATCCTTGAAAGACATTCCAGGTCTGTAGAGAATATTCAGTATACTAACAACCGCATCAAGAACAACCGTAGAAGACAGGCGATCTATTTTAGAACTAGGCAAATGAAGTTCATCATCAAAAGTTCCATCCTTAATAGAGTCCAGCAATTCAGCTGCGTCATCATCCTCATCGTACGGCAAGTCAACTACGGACTTTTCATTCAATTTAAAGCCATGATTAATTCTCTCGATAAAAAGCTGGGGATTTCGAGTAAACACATAACCGTAGTCAAACTTGGACTTGTTTGACAGTCGCCCTGCTCTTCCAATTAAATTCTTGAAGGACAATGATTTTTCCTCATCCCCCTCACCTTGAAAACGCATATTATCCAGCCAAACAATATCAAAGGGCATATTTACCCCTTGAGCTAATGTACTAGTTGCAAAGCAAATTTTTGCAAACCCCGCACGAATAAAATCCTCAACCATAAATCGAACTTCAAGCGGGACCGACCCATGGTGGATTACAACGCCCTTCCAAAGCAACTCAACCATTCTAGAGCGATGATCTTCTTTATTAGCCCCGAGTAGATTCTCTACTGCGCCAATTATTTTTTTAGCTTCCGAATTCTTTATCGTGGGGAAGCTTGCTACATATCCCTCATATCCATCCAGAAATGTTCCGTTGTAGATCGATGCTTTCGAAACATATATTAATATTGAATGATCACCATTAAATGCAAAGCGATTGAATCCTCCACTAAACTCTACACACCCTCTAATCCTATGACCATTTTCATCGAAAGGTGAGAAAACATAATCCCGGCCATTCTGATGTTGAAAAACACAGACCTTTCCCACTGTTCCGTGTGTATAAGATCTAGCGTAACCATTCTCCAAAGGTATTCCATGCTTTTTAAATTGTGCATCTGGGTTATCAACAAAGGGATGCGCAAAAATTAGCCTAGCAACTGGAAATGTCTTTTGAATACGCCGAACCAACACATCAAAAACAATGCCCCGGGCGCGATCCTCAGAGACATGAGCCTCATCGAAGAAAAAAACACCAACATTTAGCTTACCGCTCGAGACGAACAAGTCTCTTGCTCGCTCCGGTGTAAGTACAAATATTCTTCGTAATTCACGACTAGTAAAAACAGCATCAACAAAAGGAGTTATCATGACTTTTTTATCACCATGAAAACGCTCTTTCATAGTATTAATATATTCAGCAATCAATGCCCTAGAAGGAACCACTACAACAGCATCCCCCTCTTGCTCCGCAATAAAGTCTCGAATCGAATACGACTTGCCGGCGCTAGTTGGAGCAGAAATAGAAACAAATTGCTTATCATCAACGGCGCGCCTAACACTTGCCTGGACCGGAGTCAAATACTTTCCATATAAGCTTTTGTGAGCCTCACCAATCGAACCTAAGAGGAATGAGTAAAGATTCTCCGGACTTACAACTTTATAAAATAACCCTAGAGCTGAAATTATTCGTTCTTCGAGCAAGCTAAAATCTTCGGGGTGATAAACACAATAACAGCTTAGCGTTTCAAGAATATCTGAACTTATCGGACCATGGCGATGAAGCTCATCAAGCACAGAAACCAGATCTCCATATGGGTCACTACTGTCCCTGATTTTTCTAATTTTCATGAGTCACCCCAACCATATATACAAAACCGATTTTTCTTTCGCTAGCGAATTTAACAGCCCTCTTCAACGCATTCTTATAAACAGTTAGCGGGTCTTCCGCATGAATTGAAAATGCTGCAACGACACCATGAAGATTGCTATTCAAATTCTGAATACTGGCCGGCGACGCCAAGTTAACCAAGTGCACCCAATCTCTTTTATGTTTCTTAGCTGTCAAAAACTCCCCTGCCTGATCTAGAGCACGACCATAAGAGGTGCTCCCTGACGAATACTTCGCCTCACCAAAATTTAGATAATCGGCACTACACACACTATGAAAATCAAAACCCTCATTTTGTTTCGCTTGAGGCTTCCACAATTCAGCAATAGGAATTAGTGTATGTCTAAACAAAACTTCTAAAGACTTAGCTGCCCCCATAGACACCATGAGCTCACCAAACTCATCTATAACACTACCAGCCTCTTCCGCTGCTTTAAAAATGTTGATCAGCAGATCCGCAGTTTCTTGCACTGTGTATTCATAAGCCTCTCTAGCCCCCTCATCCAACTCCACCATCCAAGACGTATCCACAACAGAAGAGGCAAGCATTTTTGATATCTGAGATATCTGTGAAACATGAACATGACAGAGCTTGACAGATTGCACCCCCGTCGAATCGAGCACTTCGGTAAATTCACATCCCCAAGACGCATCAAGAATCGCTTGCCCGTAACTTATGGTCATATAAACACCTTCAAACAAAACTCGAGCCGGATGAATATACCCAACTATTTCTGATCAGATGGTTTTCTAGATATAAGGCAAGGAGAAAGGAACGAAAACTAAAGAGAAATTCGCACCAAGCAGCAGAGATGCTAGAGAAGAAAGAAGAGCTTGCGCATTGTTTATGTGAAGCTTCCGGAACACCGATCATCCCGACCACGATTGCTAATCCTTGCATTGGCACATTGCCAGTAGTGGGTAAAAGCTAACGCGTGTCGTGCGTCACGTAAATAGGGAAAGTGATTAGATCGCTAGTTTTTCTGGAGCGTAAGAGGGATAAATAGCTGAACGCTACATTTTATGGGCTTCTCAGGTTTACGGGGCACGACCGCAGACGATGAATAGTGCTTAGGATTTATCTGCTACAAACCGATCTTCGCCGAGCAACCCGGCAATGGAGAAATGCGGTATGAGATCACCTCGATGCGTTAGTTTGCACGGTAGACACTGAGCGCACCGATCTCCGAAACACCACCATCATGAACCTCAATCACCTGCTGGAGAAAAATCAGCTCGCGGCAGGTACCTGGCAACCTTCAACGACAAACTCTGAGACAAAGATCTGTCGCTACGCCAAGGTACGATTTTCGTTACCACACTTATTGTCACAGCAAGTTCAACCAAAAATTGGACTGAGTGAGAGCGCATAGTTGGTGCAAAACTACTAACATCCGACTTTTTTGAAGCATCCTAAAAACATCTACTTGGCAAAAGATATGAAAGACCAAACTAAAGCCCCCCCGAAATATAAAATGTAAACCTTTACACCTATTCAGTCTAACCCTACTAACTTCCCTGGCTCAAACCCATGAGTATTAAGATGCCAATCAAAATACTTCTGGCTCTTCGTCGCCCACTCTTTCACCTCTCTTCCAACCACACTTTCCACATAACTCGCCGTTGCAGCAGTCATCTCCCGAGAAGGGTGCTTGATCACCTTGCCGTCCTTGACGGAGAGATAACCATGCTCGAACAATGGATCGCAACCGAGTCGGCACATAGGAACAGCAATATTCTTGATATCAAGCTTTTCCTTCTGACTGCAGACGGAGCGTTTTTTAATATGTGCGGCAACTAGTAGATGGCGGGGATACTCATTAAGGCAAATACAGCAACGGCCAGTGAGTTTGCCCTGGAATAAGTGGCGAACGATGTATTTGTGCTCAAGACGCGTAGGTCTGTTGGCCATTCCGTCTGTTGATTGATCCTCGATATCCTTTTGCGCCTCTTCAAGGCTCACTTCGTTATCGGCATAGTCGTGATCGAGACTGGGAAAGCGCTCCAGGATCGCGGCGCTTTGAGCGGCATCGTAACGATAGAAAGACCTGTCATGTCGACTGTTGATATGCGCCTGAATAGCTTTGAAACGGATAGCCTGGTGGCGTACGTCGGTGACGAAGTAGATATTCTCCCAGGTGCTTTCATTTTCTTTATCCGCCCAGCCCCAGAGCTTCAACGCCAGATCGCGGTTGTGAGTTCGATGGGTAAAGCAGGCACTAACAGTAATGACCGTCTTGGTATTGAAGATCACCGTGTCTCCTGGCTCTGCGGCGAGCCAGGTATTTCTGGTTCGAGGCGAAGCAAGTCCCCAGATAAACAATTTGCCATCCGGGAAGGCTGCGAGGAGTTCAGCTTGCAGTTCAGGCTCAAGTAAATCTGCAATTTCGCTGAACAGCACAGGGTTAAGGATCGTGGTCTGCAGGTTCTTGCGTGCGACATCATCCGAGCAGGGCTGGTAAATCACTCGAGCCGTCATTCGCCCCTCCTCGAATATTTGACGGCGTTCCCCTTGGCCTCTGCTACTGGGTACTTCTCTGCGTTGAGCTGCAACTTCGCCTGCGCAATGGCTCCAAGATCGACATTGAGTCGATCAGCGAGCCGTACCAGATACAACAGCACATCGGCCATTTCTTCTTCGATAGCCTGCAAAGCTTCGCTCGATAGGGCGTTGAACTCGCTTTGCTCGGGAGTCAGCCACTGGAAACGCTCAAGGAGTTCTCCGGCTTCACCGGACAAGGCCATGGCCAGGTTCTTGGGAGTGTGGAATTGGTCCCAGTCACGTTCAGCAGCGAAGGTGGCTAGTTCCGTCTGCAGAGATTTCAAGACGTCCATGAGAGGAAAATCGCGTGTATAGCTGTAGGAAGTGTGACGGTAGCTTGTAAGGATTTTCCTGTCCATATTCGGTCAGTGACGGCCCCCTTGTAGGGACCGCTACTAATGTCATGGCTGCTTTGGACGTTCTTTTTTTGAGATCGATAGAGCTTAGGCAGCCGCCTTCGCTGGCAAGCCAGCTCCTACACGGGCTGGCGTCAACCGATGGCCGTGCGGTGTCAGCGAACGTTGCGGTACAACATCAACCGCGCCCCCTCATGCATCCCCCGGGTCAACTCCAGCAACCGTTCAAACTCCTGCGGATGCTCCTGTGCCACATCCTCTCGCGGTGTGTTCGACGCTAGGTCATGCAAGGTCGCGCCACTGCCGTCGTGCTGCATCTGCAACAAAAAGTCCTTGGTCACGCCGCCAATCACCGGAAAGGTCCCTTCCCTCAATACCAGCGGCACCACCCGCTCCCCTTCCGGTGCGGGCTGTTGAATGTCCCGCCCCATGGCGCCATTGGTGAACGGCATCCCTGCCATGCCAGCCACGGTGGGCAGCAGGTCGGCGAGGCCGACGGCTTCTTCGATCACTCTGGGCTGCAACATCCCCGGTGCATGGATCAGCAGCGGTACGTTGTTGCTTTCCAGCCCCAGCTGTTCAAACGCGGGGGCCATGTGGGGGATCTGGCTGATGCGGGTGTTGTGGTCGCCGAAGAACACGAAAATCGTGTTGTCGTAGTAGCCCCCCGCTTTGGCGATCTCCATCAAGCGGCCGATGTTGAAGTCCAGGAGGCGCACGGCATTGTATTGCGCAAGGCTCCGGGAACCGGCGGCCTGGACTTGTTCCAGGGGCAGGTCCTGGGCTTGGAAGCCATCGTTGTCCTTGGGAATGGTAAACGGGCGGTGGTTGCCGGAGGTTTGCAGGTAGGCGAAGAAGGGTTGGTCCTGGGGGATGGCGCGCAGCAGGCGGTCGCTTTCCTTGAACAGGTCGAGGTCGGAGATGCCCCAGACGTCCACCAGGGGCGATTGCCAGTGGCGTTCGTCGTACAGGCGCACGTTGTCGATGCTCTGGCGGATCAGGCCGTTGATGTTGGCCCAGCCGGCGTTGCCGCCGATCAGGTAGAGCTTGTGGTAGTCGCTGAAGGCGTTGATCAGGCTGTGTTGGCGGGTGATCAGCGGCTGGCGGGTGGCGGTCTCTTGGCGGGTGACGTCGGGCACGCCGGTGATGCTGGCCCACACGGTCTTGGCGGTGCCGGTGACCGGGACGTAGAAGTGTTTGAAGAACCAGCTCTGGCTGGCCAGGCGGTCGAGGTTGGGGGTGGGGTTGAGCGGGTTGCCGTAGGCGCCCACGGCGCTGGTGCCGAGGGATTCGAGCATGACGAAGATGACGTTGGGCGGCCGGGGGCGGTCGATGCGGTACGGCTGTACGCCTTGTTGGCGGGTGAAGTTCAGGCGCTGTGGGTCCGGGTGGTCGACGCCGAGGTAGCGGGCCAAGGCCGGGTAGTGTTGGCGCACCTGGGCTTCGTCGTACTGGGCTTGGCCGGCCTTGAGGGTGTCGTAGAAGAACAGCACGGGGTTCAGGCCCAGAGCGGCGATCTGGCTGTTGCCGGAGAAATAGGCGTCGCTCCAGCGCAGGGGCACGGGGTTTTCCAGGTTGAGGTTTTCCACCCGGCCCAGCAGGCCGAGGAACACGGCGGCAATGCCCAGGGCACTGACGCTGGCCAGGGACCAGCGGCCCAGGGGTTGCGCCGGGCGGTCGAGGGTCAGGCGTTCCAGGCGCAGCAAGGCGTAGCAGCACAGGCTCAGGGCGCTGCCCCAGGCGAGGACGATCCACAGCACCGGGTAGCTTTCCCAGAGCATTTGCCGGGAGATCTGTGCGTCGTCCAGGTAGCGCAGCACGGTGGCGTTGATGCGCACGCCGAGGTAGGCGTAGTGGCCGAAGTCGATGATGTACAGCAGCCCTACCCCACCCAGCACCAGCAGCAGATAGGCCCGGGCCAGCCAGCGCAGGGCCGGCAGGCGCAGCAGGTTCCAGCGCGGCAGCCAGGCCAGCAGGGCCAGGGGTAGCAGTAGCAGCAGGGTCAGGCGCAGGTCGAAGCGCAGGCCGATACCGAGGGTCTGGAGGATGGCCTCGCGCTGGTCGGCGGCGCTCAGGTCCACCCCGGAAAACCCCACGGCGAACAGCAGCCGCAGCAGTGCCAGCAAGCCGAATACCAGCCCGATTGCGCCCACGCCGTAGCGCAGGCGGCGTGATTGCAACCCGCCCATCATTGACCTCTGTGTGGTGTTGTCGAAGGCCGCGGCGCGACCGGTTGGTTTACCCGGCAAGGGGCTGCCCGCGGCTGCGCTGGTTGACGCGGCGCCACAGCCACAGCAGCAGCCCGCCGCTGCCGGCGATCAGGCAGTAGCCCGCCAGCAGCGGGTCCAGCAGGTAGTCCCAGTAGTTTTCCGAAGGCTTGAGACGCAGGGCGAAGGCCAGGGTCCCGGCCGCCAGCATCAGCACCCCCAGCAGGTTGCGCTGCCACAGCAGCACCAGCGCCGCCAGGCCCATCAGCACGATCATCGGCCGTGGGTTGTAGCCCCAGCGGTAGGGGTCGAAATAGGTCAGGCCCAGGGTCGCGGGGTACAGGCTCAGGGTCAGGCCGATAAACAGCAGCAGGACCTGCACCCGGTGTTTGGCTGGCAAGGGCGCAATCACCCCCAAGTGCCGCAGGCTGACCCAGCCCAGCAGCACCAGGGTGCTGATGGCCAGATCATCGGTGAAGCTGCGCACATAGGCCGCCAGCGGCAGCTGGTTCAGCGGGATGAAGCTGACCAGGGCCAGCACGGGCAGCAGCCAGGGGCGCCAGGGCGCGGTCAGGCGCAGGCTGCCAAGCAGCACAAAGCCCAGGAGGATAAAACTCAGGTGGGCTTGCCATAGGGACAGCATCACAGGCGCTCCGCCAGCCACGCCGCGTTGAAGCTGACGTGCTTGATAAAGGTGTTGTTCCAGGAATAGACCAGGTGGTACAGGCCGTCCGACCCGCGACTGAAGTAGGGGTACTCGTACTCGAAGTCGCAGCCCTGGGGCTTGCACACCCGGTAGTCGAGGTTGCTCAAGAAGCGCTGTTCCAGGGGCTGGCGCCGGGCACCGCTGGAAGCGCGGAAGCCTTCACCGATGATGTCCTTGTAGGCCTCGTGGGAAAACGGCTGGCCCAAAGGGTCGGGGGACTGGTCCAGTTCCACCAGGGGGCGCCATTGGCTGAGGCCGGCGTCGGTGCCGTACAGGCTGAGTCTGAAGCGCCCGTCCTGCAGGTCGTTGAGGGCCACCAGCAGGCCCTGGTCGTCGGTGCCCACCGCCGCCAGCGACGAATTGGGGTTGGACGGTTGCAGCGGATACGGCTCGCTCCAGGTCTGCCCGGCGTCTTCGGTGCGGCTGGCCAGGACCTTGTGGTGGGTGTCGCCGGCGTAGCGCAGCATGGCCACGGCGCGGCGTTCGTCCAGGGGCACGATGGTCGGTTGCAGGGAGTGCTTGCCGCGGCTGATGCGGAATTTGTCGATCACCGCGCCGTCGGCGCTCAGGTACAGGTACTCGGCGAACTTGCCCATGAACTCGTGGTACACCGGCAGGCCGATGGCGCCGTCGGCATGGAACACCGGCGCGGCGCGCACCAGGGTGCTGATGTTGAAGAACGGCGAGGTCACCAACTGCCGCGGCGCCGACCAGCTGCGCCCCAGGTCGTCGGAGACCATCAGGTTGATGGCGCTGGTGGCCCAACCGCCCACCGACACCGAAACGTAGAACATCCACAGGCGCTGGTCCGGGCCCAGGGCGATCACCGGGTTGCCGAGCTTGCGGATGTAGCGCCCGGTGCCGTCACGGGTCGATTCGCGGGTGGCCAGCACCTGCTCGGCGCCCCACTCGCCAGTCTTGGCGTCAAAGCGTGCGCTGCGCACTTGCACATCGGCGGCGCCCTCTCGGGAGCCGGCGAACCACACCGCCATCAGGTCGCCGCCGGGCAAGGCGGTCACCGAGGACGAATGCACGAAGTCATCCAGGTCCGAGGAGACGAAGCGGCTGTTGTATTGCGGCGTACTGTCGGTCGTAGCCGTATCACTGCTGACCGCAGCCTGGGCAAACGGCGCCAGTTGATGAGGCGGATGGCTGCGCCAGGCGGCGATAAAGACGGCGGCCAAGAGCAGACTGCTGCAGATGAAGCTCAGGCGAAAGGACAGCGCACGCATAAAGGAGCCCGTGGCAAGTGCCGGTTGGGAACAAGGGAAAACGTCAGCGCCGCTCAGGACCCGGCAAGGGTCGGCGGCGGCCGGTGAGCATCGACAACGGCAGGTTGTCGCGCACTTGGAAGCTTTCAAAAATCGCCGCGCACACATGCAGCAGCACCAGGCCCAGCAGCACATCGGCGCTGGTTTCGTGCACTTGCAGCGGCCAGTCGGCGCCCCACAGGGCATCGACCTCCTCCATCAAGAAACCGCTGACGCCGATCAGCACCAGGGCCAGCAGCATCAGCAGCATCACCAAAGCCCCGAGGGGTGAATGCCCCAGGCGGTGCTCGGGGCGCCCGGCCCACAGCGAGCGCAGGTGCCGCGCCAGCCGGGCCCGGGTCGGCCAGAAGTCGGACCAGCGCGCACTGCGCGGCCCGACAAATCCCCACAGCGTGCGCAACAGCAGCCAGGCCATGGCGTAGTAACCCAGCCAGACGTGCCAGTCGTCACCGGCTTCATTGAAGAAGTAGTTGCCGATAAAGACCCCGGCGATGGACAGGTGAAACAGTCGCACCAGCGGGTCCCACAGCCGCAGGGACGCGTGCGGCATCAGCCTTTGATCTCGGTCTTCACTGCCTTGCCGGTCACCGGGTCGTGGTAGATCTCGACCTTGCGCTGGTCCTTGTCGAAGCCGTAGATCTCGTAGCAGTTGCCGTCGGTGACCTTGAACTTGCTGATCTGGTAGCCCTGGGCCTTGAGCTGGTCCTGGAAGGCTTGCGGGTCTTGCCATTGCGAGCGTTCGGCGGTGGTGCATTGCGGGCCGGCGATGGCCAGGGGGCTGGCGAGAACCAGGGACAGCAGCAGGACTTTGCGCATAGAGAAACGCTCCGGTAAGGGGGGAGATTGCACTGTGCAAAACCAAGCTTAGTGAAAGCTTAGTTGGCAACGCGCGGTAACATTTTCCCCGCCTAAAACCCCTGCCGGCAGCCCCTGGCCGGCGTCATCATGCGCCCCTTCCCTGCCCCCCGCCCAACCGAGAACACCCCATGCGCCTGCTGCTTGTCGAAGATGATCGTGCCCTCGGCCAGGGCATCCGCGTGGCCCTGAGCGCCGAAGGCTACACCCTGGACTGGCTGCAGGATGGCGCCAGCGCCCTGCATGCCCTGCGCACGGAAAGCTTCGACCTGTTGCTGCTGGACCTGGGCCTGCCGCGGCTCGACGGCCTGGAATTGCTCCAGCAATTGCGCGCCGCCCGCCAGGACCTGCCGGTGCTGATTCTCACCGCCCGCGACGGCACCGCCGAGCGCATCGCCGGGCTGGATGCCGGGGCCGACGACTACCTGGTCAAGCCCTTCGATGTCGAGGAATTCAAGGCCCGGGTCCGCGCCCTGCTGCGCCGCAGCCAGGGTCGTGCCCAGCCGCTGCTGGAGCACGCCGGTATCTGCCTCGATCCGGCCAACCAGCAGGTGCACTACCAGGACGCCGAGGTGGTGCTCACCCCCATGGAATACCAGTTGCTGCATCAGCTGATGGTGCGCCCGGGCAAAGTGGTGACCCGCGAACGCCTGTCCCGGGCGCTGTACGGCTGGCAGGACCGGGTCGAGAGCAACACCCTGGAAGTGCTGATCCACAACCTGCGCAAGAAGCTCTGCAGCGAGCTGATCCGCACCGTGCGCGGCGTCGGTTATGTGCTGGAGCTCAAGCCATGAACTCGGTGCGCACGCGGATTCTGCTGCCGGTCCTGGTCCTGGTGCTGCTGGGGGATTTGCTGATCAGCTGGCTGGTGCTGCGCGACAGCCACCATGAAATCGAAGAGGTCTACGACGCCCAGCTGGCCCAGAGCGCGCGGCTGCTGCAAGGGGTGCTGCGCCAGCGCGACCCGGCTCAACAGACGGACGCGGCGGACTGGGAACGCCTGCACCAGGCCTTCGACCAGGCCATGAGCCGGGTCGGCGTGGACGGCGCCGCCCACCCCTATGAAACCCGCCTGACCTTCCAGGTGTGGCGCGACGACGGCCAGTTGCTGATGCGCTCCGCCGAGGCCCCGCTGCTGGACGCGCCGCCCACCACCCTGGGGGCCCACGACATCCTGGAAAACGGCAAGGACTGGTGCGCCTTTCTCTTGGCCGACCCGCAGCAAGGCCTGCTGATCTGGGTCGGCGAACGGGATGACATTCGCCAGGACCTGATCCAGCGCATCGTGCGCCATACCCTGTGGCCGACCCTGATCGGCGTGCCGCTGCTGGCGCTGCTGATCTGGCTGACCATCGGCTGGGGCCTGGCGCCGCTGCGGGCCATGGCCCGGGCCATTCGCGGGCGCAGCAGCGACACCTTGCAGCCGCTCGGGCTCAAGCCCCTGCCCCAGGACCTGGAACCGATGCAGACCGCCCTCAACCAGTTGTTGGCCCAGATCGACAGCCTGCTGGAACGCGAGCGGCGCTTTATCGCCGACGCCGCCCATGAACTGCGCACGCCCCTGGCGATCCTGCGGATTCATGCGCAGAACGCCCAGAGCGCCGGCACCCCGGAACAGCGCCGGGAGGCCCTGGACTTTCTGGTCAACGGCGTCGACCGCGCCACCCGTATCGCCAGCCAGTTGCTGACCATGGCGCGCATCGAGCCACAGCTGAACAGCCCGCGCCTGAGCCGGGTCGATCTCAGCGCCCTGGTGCGCGAAGAGCTGGCGGAACTGACGCCTTTGGCCCTGGAGAAAGAGGTCGAACTGGTGCTGGAAGGCGAAGAAGGCTGGCAGATCGACACCGACCCGGTGGCCCTGGCCATTGCCCTGCAGAACCTGGTGACCAACGCCCTGAACTTCGCCCCGGCGGGCAGCGAAGTGCGGGTCGGCCTGCGGCCCCAGGCCGATGGCGCGATGCACCTGTGCGTGGAAGACGCAGGACCGGGTATCGACGAAAAGGATCGCGGACGTTTGCTGGAGCGTTTCTACAGCCAGGGCAACGCCCATGGCGCTGGGCTGGGGCTGGCGATTGTGCAGATGATCGTCAGCAAGATCGGTGGCCGTCTGGAATTGCGCAATCGGCCTGAGGGCGGGTTGTGTGCGTTGTTGCGGCTGGGGCCGGTGCTTTAGTCGGCGGCGCAGAGGGACTATTCTGTGCGCCGCTCGGGAATGGGGGTGGTCTGGCGGGCGTCTTCGCTGGCAAGCCAGCTCCTACACAGGCAGGCACCATCCCTCGTAAGAGCGGGCTTGCCAGCGAAGGCGATCTCGCGCCCCCCTCTCCAGCCACATGCAATGACAATCAGGGAGATACCCATGGCCATGCCGGAACGGCTGAAACCAACACCACCGACGCCGAAAACAAATGCGTTGATGAAGGACCTGCTGGAGCAGATCCTCGACCGGATCTGGGACAACCAGGGCCGGGAAAGCCCCGAGATCAGTGCGCTGATCCAGCAGTGGAACAGCCACGCCGGCCGGCCTTTCGAGTTCCACGAGTTTCTCGTGATGCACAGCCATACCAGCGCGGAGAACTTTCTGCGCACTGCCTTTCATCAAGAGCGCTACGTTGACGACCTGAGCTTCGACGAAGCGTGTGCCCTGGCGGGTTTCATCTGTCAATGCGAGGGCACGGAGTCTGATATGGACTACGCCTTGAGCCTGCTGGAAACCAACTTCCCCGAGGCCAATGCCTCGGACCTGATCTTCTGGCCCAACGAGTGGTTTGGCGAGCCGGACATGTTGCAGGTGGACATGACTGCGCCGCAGATCATCGGCTATCTGATGGGCAAATCCTCGCGGCAGTTGCCGGACGCCCCGCCAATCGACTTGCCCTACCCCATGCCTGTAAACCCTTAGCGGCGACGGAGACGGTCGCCGCTAAGGGCGGAGGATTGCCCAGCCATCAGAAACCGGCCCGGTGAAGTCTCACCGGGGTATCGCAGCGTCTGGTTTAGCGAGCGCTTTGCGCCCGTGCGCAGCCTGCGGCAGCGGCTACAGGGTTGCGTGAGCGCCGCACTCAGCAGCGTCCCCCTGCCCTCAAAGGTTGCGCACGACATTCAACGCCGCGCTGCTCTGCGCCACGGGCATGATTTCGATGGAGTTGATGTTCAGATGCTCCGGCTGCTGGGCGATCCAGCACACGGTGTTGGCGATGTCCTCGGGGCGGATGGCTTCAACATCCTTGTACAAGGCGTGCACCGCTTCCATGTCGCCGTTAAGCCGCACCACCGAGAAGTCGGTGCCGGAACACAGGCCCGGTTCGATGTTGGTTACCCGCACCCGGGTGCCGGCCAGGTCCGCGCGCAGGTTCAGGCTGAACTGTTTGACGAAGGCCTTGCTGGCGCCATAGACGTTGCCGCCCGGATAGGGATAGGTGCCGGCAATCGAGCCGATGTTGATGATCAGCCCGCTGTTGGCCTCGACCATGCGGGGCAGGACGCGCTGGGTAATCAGCGCCAGGCCGGTGATGTTGGTGGCGATCATGCGCTCCCAGTTTTGCGCGCTGCTTTGCTGGGCACGTTCGATGCCCAGCGCCAGCCCGGCGTTGTTGACCAGCAGATCAATGGCCAGGGACGCCTCATGGATCTGTTCCACCGCCCGTTCCAGGGAGGTCTTGTCGGTGACATCCAGCTCCAGGGCGATGAAGTTCTCACCCAGCTCCTGCTCCAGGCGCTGAAGCTTGTCCATGCGCCGCGCGCCACCGATCACGCGATAGCCTTCGGCGATCAGTCGGCGACAGATCGCTTGGCCAAAGCCGGCCGAGGCGCCGGTCACAAATGCGGTTTTCATGGGTTTCTCCTTTGTCTGGCGATCAGGCCAGGTATTTCACGCCGAGGCTGGCGAACAGACACATCATCGAGAGCACCAGCACCTTGCGCACCACGTCGTTGCCCTTGCGAATGGCCAGGGCACTGCCCAGGTGGTTGCCCAAAATGTTGCAGGCCACCAATGGCAGGGCCAGCAGGTAGATCACCTTGCCGGCCATGATGAACGCCACCAGGGCGCCGATGTTGGACGCGAAGTTGAAGGTCTTGGAGTTGGCCGAGCTGGAGACCAGGTCCATTTTCAGCAGGTAGTGAAAGGCGATGATGAACATGCTGCCGGTGCCCGGGCCGAAGAAGCCGTCATAGAAGCCGATGACCAGGCAGGTCAGGGGCACCACGGTAAACAGCATGGCATCGGACAGCACGTGCTCCTGCACGGGCCGGTCCTTGGGGGTGAGGAAAATCAGGATGCCGAAGGGGATCAACGCCAGGATGATCTTGCCCACGGTTTCCTGCGAGATCGACACAATCAGGTGCGCCCCCAGGTAGGCACCGAGCAGGGAAAACGGCACGCCGACCAGCGCCACTTTCCAGACCATCTTGCTGTTGACCAGAAAGTTTCTGATCGCCGCCAGGGTGCCCAGGGTGCTGACCAGCTTTTCCTGGCCCAGCGCCACCTGCGGCGGCAGGCCCACCAGCAAGAATCCCGGTACCAGGAACAGCCCGCCCCCGCCGGCAATGCTGTCGACAAAGCCGGCGACGAAAGCAATGGCGCCCAGCAGCAGAATCGCCAATACCCAGTGTTCAGCCCAATAGGCTCCTAACAGTTCCATAGCGTTACCCCACGAAGAAAAAAAGAATCAGCAAAGGACTTCATACAGATGGTCGGCTCGCGCAAAGCGCACGCGGTTCAGGTCATTGACCGCAAACACGCGCAACAGCCAGCGGTCGGCGCCGTCGTTTTGCGGCTCGAAACCGTCCCGAGCGTGAAGCACTCGCTGGTTCTTGAAGATCATGAAATCCCCGGGCAGCAGCAGGTGCGGTTCATCGAAGCGACGGGTTTCCAGCAGCGTGCGCAGGGCATTGAGCGCCAGCTCGGCGGTGGCGTTCATGCCGTAGGTGTTTTCACTGTCGAAACGGCACAGCCACTCGTTGGCCGCGCCGCGCACCAACACCGCCAGGTTGGGCGTTGAACGGCGTTGGCTGGCGAACGAGTCCGGGCGGCGCACTTCGAACTGCGGCAGGCTCAGTTCGCGCACGGTGGCCGCCGGCAGTTGCTCGATCACGTCGTCCAGATTGACCAGCGTGGTGTTGATCCGTGGATCGCAACGCATGCCGAAGAACGACAGGTATTCCGGGCAGCAGGAAAGCTCGCCGAGCGCTTCGGAGGACAGCGGCAAGTCCGGGTTGTCGACGTGGTAGGAGAAGCGCAGGCGCGAACCGTGCGAGCTTTTCTGACTGGAAGAAGTGCGTGAAGGAATCACATGGCGAAACAGGCGCCCGTCATTCTCCCCTTCATAGACCACCGGATGGATACCCAGCAGGCTTTGCAGCGAAAGGCTGACCAGGCAGGCGATGGGGGTGCTCTTGGGGCTCAACACGCCGGAGTAAGGCGTCGGCGGAATGTCCCGGTCTCGCGGGCAGTTGCGAATCACCATCGAGGTGATGTCGGGGTCTTCGACAAATGCCCGGATCTGTCGGGTCAGGGCGGCCCCCAGTACATCCTGGGCCTGTTCCTTGAGCTGAAAGTAAATGTCTTTGGTGGCCTCGAATTCCAGAGGCGTCTGACTCAAGACGGTTTGCCATGCGCTGGAAATAACCCACGGCAAGCGGATTTCCAACGTTGCCACGGCCTCGACTGCCTGCTTGTGCTGTGCGCTTTCCATTTCAGTTGAATTCCATAGTTCGATGCGCGTTGCGCCTGACCCGGGAGGCGGCACAACCTGTTGTATTTTTGTGATTCAGCTCACACGACACCCGTGTAATGCCGGGACAAACCCGCCAATGCCTCGATAACATCTCGAAACAACATCGACGTAATCATTGTAATTACACAAATAGACTCGATTCAATTTATTTCTGCCGATCGGCGCTACAGCCCGCGTACACGGCTTTAAAGTCATTGAATTTATTGAAATTTCTCGTGAAAGAAAATTTCAGCGCGACAAAACCGACGAAAAAACTGGGTTACTCTAAAGAATTAAATCGCATCAATTAGGTGCAATATCCTCGATTACCACAGGATTACGCCCCTTCACAGGTTCATGTTAGGCTTGCGTGCTTGTGCAGACTCTGGTGCTTTACCTATGTGGGTTCCTCAATACAGCGGCCACGCGCAGCCGGTTTACCTAATGATTGCCGACGCCCTGGAGCAAGACATTCGCTCCGGGCGCCTGAGCCCTGAAGATCGGCTGCCCACCCTCAAGGAGCTGGCCGAGGCCTTGAAAGTCACGCCCGGCACCGTGGGTCGTGCCTATGACGAAGCGGCCAAGCGCGGGCTGGTGGTGGGGGAAGTCGGACGCGGGACCTTTGTCCTGCCGGCCAAGACCAGGACGGCACCTGCCGCAGCACAAACCGTCGCCGATAGCCACAGCGCGCAGATCGATCTGTCGATCATCAAGCCCAATGACGCCAACGTCGGGATGTGGCTGCGCGATTCCATTGGCGAGCTGGCACAGTCGACCGACCTGAACCGGGTTCTGGACTACGCCACCGATGGCGGGCACGCCGTGCACAAGCAGGCCGGCGCCCGCTGGGTGCAGCGCAGCCTGCCCGAGGCGCGCTGGCAGCAGATCGTGCTCACCAGCGGCGCACAGCACGGCCTGCTGGTGGCCATCAACAGCCTGTCCAACACCAACGACCTGATTCTCTGCGAAGAGCATTGCTACCCCGGGATCATCTCCCTGGCCCACAGCCTGGACAGGCGCCTGATGGGCGTGCAGATCGATGAATACGGGCTGGTGCCCGAGGCCTTCCGCGCCGCGTGCCAGGAACACCGTCCGGCCCTGCTGGTGTGCGTGACCACTCACCAGAACCCGACCAACTCGATCATGCCGCCGGAGCGCCGCGAAGCCATCGCCCAGATCGCCCGCGAATATGATGTGTTCATCATCGACGATGACATCTATGGTTTTCTGGAAACCCACACGATGCACAAGCCGATCTCGGCCTACGCCCCCGAGCGTTCGATCTACCTGACCAGCCTGTCGAAAAGCATCCTGCCGGCCCTGCGCATCGGTTACCTGTACGCCCCGCCCGAAACCCTCTCGCGCCTGTCGTCCATGGTCCGCAGCAGTGTATGGATGCCCTCGCCGATGATGGCGCAACTGGCCAGCAACCTGATCAACAGCGGCACCGGCGAGCAGTTGATCAAGGTCCAGCAGCAAGAGGCGGCGGTGCGCCAGCAAATGGCGCGGGAGATTCTTGGCAACTATCAGATCAGCAGCCAGCCCAACAGCTTTCACATCTGGCTGGTATTGCCCGAGCCCTGGAACTGCGATGAGTTTGCCAACCTGGCCCGCGCCCAGGGGGTCACCGTGGTCAGCGGCAGCCAGTTCCTGGCTCAGCGCACCACGGCCAGCCGCGGCGTGCGCATTGCCTTGATGTCGCCGAGCCGCGCCGAACTGAGCTTTGCCCTGACCAAGCTGGCCAGCCTGCTCGCCTCACCCGAGCCGCGGCTGTTCTACTGACGGGTTCAGGAGCTCAGCCTGCGGCCGCCGGGCTTCAGCCCTGGTCGCCGCCGCCCACCGGCAGCACCGTGCCGGTGATGTAGGAAGCTTCGTCGGAGGCGAGGAACAGGATCGCCGCGGCCTGCTCGTCCATGTTGCCGTAGCGTTTCATCAGGCTGCTGTCCAGGGTCTGGTCGACGATCTGCTGATACCAGGCCTGCTCCTCGGCGCTCGGCTCGGCGCTGTTGCGCGGGATGCGCCGCGGCGGGGCTTCGGTGCCACCCGGGGCGGTGGCGTTGACCCGCACGCCGCGGCCGGCGGTTTCGAAAGCCAGGCAGGCGGTCAGCGCGTTGATCCCGCCCTTGGCCGCGCCGTAGGGCACGCGGTTGAGGCTGCGAGTGGCGATGGACGAGACGTTGACGATGGCGCCACTGCCCTGCTCCAGCATCTGCGGCAAGGCGGCGTGGCAGCACCACAAGGTCGGGAACAGCGAGCGACGCACTTCGGCTTCGATCTGCGCGGGTTCGTAGTGTTCAAAGGGCTTGGCCCAGATGGTGCCGCCGACGTTGTTGATGAGGATGTCCAGGCGGCCGAAGTGGGCGATGCCCGCCGCCATGATCCGACTGCATTCGCTGTACTGCTCCAGGTCGGCGGTCAGGGCCAGGACCGGGTAGCGGGAGCTCAGCTCAGCGGCCAGTTCGAAGACCAGCTCGGAGCGGTCCACCAGCACCACGCGGGCGCCCTCTTCGGCCAGGCGTTCGGCAACGCGACGGCCGATGCCTTGGGCGGCGCCGGTGACCAGGGCGACTTGCTTGTGGAAACGGTTCATGGAAACCTCGTGAATGCAAAAAGATAGGGAGAACACCACCCGACGTAGGCGCCGGCTTGCCGGCGAAAAGGCCCTTGAGCCTAGCAGCGCCCTGCTGGACGCCTTCGCTGGCAAGCCAGCTCCTACAAGACCAGGCTTGCCGCGTGGGACTTCGTAGGAGCCGGCTTGCCGGCGAAAGGGCCCTTGAGCCTAGCAGCGCCCTGCTGGACGCCTTCGCTGGCAAGCCAGCTCCTACAAGGCCGGGCTTGCCGCGTAGGACTTCGTAGGAGCCGGCTTGCCGACGAAAGGGCCCTTGAGCCTAGCAGCGCCCTGAAGGACGTCTTCGCTGGCAAGCCAGCTCCTACAAGACCAGGCTTGCCGTGTGGAACTTCGTAGGAGCCGGCTTGCCGGCGAAAGGGCCCTTGAGCCTTGCAGCGCTCTGCTGGACGCCTTCGCTGGCAAGCCAGCTCCTACAAGGCCAGGCTTGCCGTGTGGGACTTCGTAGGAGCCGGCTTGCCGGCGAAAGGGCCTTTGAGCCTTGCAGCGCCCTGCTGGACGCCTTCGCTGGCAAACCAGCTCCTACACAAGAGTGCAATGCCCTTCAGGCGGCGCTGGCGGCGAACTTCTCGTAGTAGAAATTTGCCGGGGCAATGCCCTGCTCGCGGATGAACTGGCTCACCGCCTCGACCATCGGCGGCGGCCCGCACAGGTACACGTCCACATCGCCCTGGTTGAGATGCACCGGCTCGATGTGCTGGGTCACGTAGCCCTTGCGCGGGTAATGGCTCTCGGGGTTGGCCACGCAGGCGCTGAAGCTGAACTGCGGGATGCGCGCGGCAAAGTCTTCCAGGCGCTCCAGCTCCACCAGGTCGAAATCGTTGGTCACGCCGTAGATCAAATGCAGCGGATGCTCACTGCCCTGCTCGGCGATTTTCTCCAGCATGGCGGTGAACGGCGCCAGCCCGGTGCCGCCGGCCAGCAACAGCAAGGGCCGGCGAATATCCCGCAGGTAGAAGCTGCCCAGGGGCCCGGCCAGGGTCATGCTGTCGCCGGCTTTGGCGAGACCGGTGAGGAAGCTGCTCATCAGGCCGCCGGGCACATTGCGGATCAGGAAGCTGACCTCGCCGTCGCGCTGCAAGGAGCTGAAGGAATAGGCCCGGGTCTGTTCGCTGCCGGGCACTCCGAGGTTGACGTATTGCCCCGGCAGGAACGCCAGCTGGCTCAGGGCCTCGCCCTTGATCGACAGGGCAATGGTGCTGGCGGACAGCTGGCGCACGGCACTGATGCTGGCCTGGAAACTGCCCTGCCCGGCGCGGCAGACCTGGGACGAAGCCGGCACCCGCACCACGCAATCGCTCAAGGCGCGCATCTGGCAGGTGAGGACAAAACCCTGCTCGGCCTCATCGGCGCTCAGGGCGTCTTCGATGTAGTCCTCGCCCAACTCGTAGCGCCCGGCCTCGGCCAGGCACTTGCAGGTGCCGCACGCACCGTCGCGGCAGTCCAGGGGAATGTTGATGCCTTGGCGGTAGGCGGCGTCGGCCACGGTTTCGCCCGGATTGGCGTTGACGAAGCGGGTCACGCCGTCTTCGAAATTGAGTGCGATTTGATGGCTCATGGCAGTCGCCTCAGAGGTGGTAGATATCGACGACCTGGCGAACGTAGTCGTTCTTCAGGATGACTTTCTTGGCCAGGATCAACGGGTTTTCGCCACGCAGGTCGAGGGTGTAGAAGCTGCAGCCGAAGTAACTGTCCACGGTCTTGTAGCGAAAGCTCAGGGTGTGCCAGTTGAAGCGCAGCTTGCACAGGCCGTCGCCCTGCTCCAGCAGCTCGATATTGCTCAGGTTATGGGAGGTGCGGGTGTCGGGAATGCTGGCGCTGGAGCGCTCGGTCTTGATGCGGAACACCCGGTCTTCCAGGCCGCTGCGGTTGCCATACCAGATCAGCGAGATTTCCCGCTGCGGGTCTTCGGTCAGCTGGTCGCTGTCGTCCCAGGACGGCATCCAGAAGGTCGCGTCCGGGGCGTAGAGTTCCAGCCAGTTGTCCCAGTCCTTGTCGTCCAGGTAGCGGGCTTCGCGGTACAGGAAATCGCGCACGGTGTCGTAGGAAACAGTCATTGCACGGCCTCCACCGCGATCTGCCGTGAGGCTTCACGCTCCAGGGCCGCCAGCAGGGTTTGCTGCCAGTACTTGTGCTGCATCACGAACAGGCCTTCGTCCTCGGTGCGCACGCCGCTGAGGATCGGCTGCAGGTCAATTTCTTTCGCTGCGTCGTCCGCTCCCTGGACCCAGTGCTCGGCACCGCGGGACATGTCGTTCCAGGCCGTGCTGCTGCCCTGGTAGCCGAGCTGGCAGGAACGGAACTCCTCCAGGTCGTCCGGGGTGGCCATGCCGCTGACGTTGAAGAAATCTTCGTACTGGCGGATGCGCCGGGCCCGGGCTTCGTCGCTCTCGCCCTTGGGCGCGATGCAGTAGATGGTGATTTCGGTGCGGTCCACCGAGATCGGCCGGGCGATGCGGATCTGCGAGCTGAACTGGTCCATCAGGTAGACGTTGGGGTACAGGCACAGGTTGCGCGAGTTCTCGATCATCCAGTCGGCCCGGGCCTGGCCGAAGTCCCGGGCCAGCTCGTCGCGGCGTTCGTACAACGGGCGGTCCTCGGGGTTGGACCAGCGGGTCCAGAGCAGCATGTGGCCCTTGTCGAAGGAGTAGAAACCGCCGCCCTGCTTGGCCCAGGTGCCGGCGCTCATGGTGCGGATGTCTTCCCCGGCTTCGCGCTGCTTGCGCTGGTTCTGGGTGGCGGCGTAGTTCCAGTGCACCGAGCTGACGTGGTAGCCGTCGGCGCCGTTCTCGGCGGTGAGCTTCCAGTTGCCTTCGTAGATGTAGCTGGAGGAGCCGCGCAGCACTTCCAGGCCGTCGGCGGACTGGTCGACGATCATGTCGATGATCTTCGCCGACTCCCCCAGGTGCTCCACCAGGGGCAGCACGTCGGGGTTGAGGCTGCCGAACAGGAAGCCGCGATAGGACTCGAAGCGCGCGACGCGGGTCAGGTCGTGGGAGCCGTCGCAGTTGAAGCTGGCCGGGTAGCCGGCGGCGGCCGGGTCCTTGACCTTGAGCAGCTTGCCGGTGTTGTTGAAGGTCCAGCCGTGGAACGGGCAGGTGAAGGACGCCTTGTTGCCGGTCTTGTGCCGGCAGAGCATGGCGCCGCGATGGCTGCAGGCGTTGATGAAGGCATTGAGTTCGCCGTTCTTGTTGCGCGCAATGAACACCGGCTGCCGGCCCATGGTGGTGCTGTAGTAGTCGTTGGGGTTGGGGATCTGGCTGTCGTGGGCCAGGTACAGCCAGTTGCCTTCGAAGATGTGCTGCATCTCCAGGTCGAACAACCGGGGGTCGGTGAACATCTCCCGCTTGCAGCGGTAGACGCCCTGGTCGGGGTCTTCTTCAAGCAGGGAATGCAGGTATTCGGGTCGCAGGGACATGGCCGCCGCCTCCATTGTTTTTATTCAGGCAGGGCCATGCTAGGACGGGGGTTGGCGGGGCAATAGCCGATGCGTGCAGACCTGTATCCGTTTTCTGCAGATTGCCTTGTAGCCGCTGCCGTAGGCTGCGAACGGCCCGAAGGGACGCAAGGATCTCAAGGCCGCTAAAGGTTCGGCTGGCGATCGCCAGGCAAGGTCCTGCGGACCTTTTCGCAGCCTCGCACGCTCGGCAGCGGCTACAGGGGTGTAGCCGCTGTCGCAGGCTGCGAACGGCCCGAAGGGACGCAAGGATTCCAAGGCCGCTAAAGGTTCGACTGGCGATCGCCAGGCAAGGTCCTGCGGACCTTTTCGCAGCCTCGCACGCTCGGCAGCGGCTACAGGGGTGTAGCCGCTGCCGCAGGCTGCGAACGGCCCGAAGGGACGCAAGGATCTCAAGGCCGCTAAAGGCTCGACTGGCGATCGCCAGGCACAGGTCGGAAGGGCCAGTCAGTGGCGACGCTTGAGGGTGTCGGACGGCCGTTCACCGTATTGCTGGCGGTAGCTCTGGGCGAAGCGGCCCAGGTGGGAAAAGCCGAAGTCCAGGGCCAGTTCGGTGACGTTGCGCACCGGGCTGTGCGGGTCGCTGAGGCAGGCGTGCACCCGTTGCAGTTTCTGCTGGCGGATGTAGTGCTTCGGCGTGGTGCGGACGTTGCGTTCAAACAGCGCGTACAGCGAACGCAGGCTCATGCACGCCTGTTGCGCCAGCTCTTCGCAACCGATGTCGCGCTTGAGGTTGCGCTCGATGTAGTCGGCAATGCGTTCGAAGGTCGCCGCCGAGGCACTCAGGGTGCCGCGCTGGACATTGGTCTGCATCAGGCCCAGCAGTTTGCTCACCAGGATGTGCGCGTAGTGCTCCTGCACCTTGGGCATGGCCTCCAGGGCTTCGGACTCCTGGCACAACAGGCTCAGCAGGGGCACGAAGCCTTCCAGTTCCTGCAGTTGGTAACGCTGGCGCAGAAAGCGCACGCCCTGCCCCGGGTACTGCCAGCGCTGTTCCTGGCAGGCGGCTTCCAGCAGGGGCGTGGGAATCTTGATGATGAATTTTTCGCAGTCGTCGGAATAGGTCAGGTCCACAGGGTCGTCGGGGTTGATCAGCAGCAGTTCCCCCGGGGCGAAGCAGTGTTCCTGGTCGCGGCTGCGCCACAGGCAGTGGCCACGCAGCAGCACCTGCAGGTGGTAGATGCTTTCCAGCGCCGGCGAGGTGACGCGCACGCTGCCGCCATAGCTGAGGCTGCACAGGTCCAGGCTGGCCAGGGCCCGATGATTGAGGCTGGCCTGGGGATGGCCCGCCCGGGGCAGGCGGATGCAGTGGCTGCCCACGTGCTGATTGACGTAACCGGACACGGCATGGGGATCGGCTTGAACAAACACGCGGCTGCGTTCACTCAACAGATGCATTTGCATGATCGGGTCACTCTGATGGTGCTTATCAGGTCTGCGTTTCAGGCACGCAACGCAGTCTCGTCAGGCCAGGCATAACGGCAAAAGCCACGGGCACCTGGGTCGGTGCGCCGTGGCCGGGTCAAGCAGGGTCGGCGCTTCAGTCCTCCAGGGCACGCACCCGTTCGTGGCGCTGCTGTTCTTGCGGCTGGGCCGAGGACTGCAGGGTGAAGTCGAAGTGAATTTCCGCGAAGCGGCCGCTCACGCCCAACTCCTTGGCCCGGGCCTGGTCCTCGCTGAAGGTGATCTTGGCGATCAGCTCGTCGCGGGTGGCGTAGGCGAAGTCGTCGTGCAGGTAGGGGTCGCCGTCCAGGTTGATCTGGGTGGTCAGGTGGCGATGGTCATCGGCGGAGATGAAGAAGTGGATGTGCGCCGGGCGCTGGCCGTGACGCCCCAGTTGATCCAGCAATTGCTGGGTCGGGCCTTCCGGCGGGCAGCCGTAGCCGGACGGCACGATGCTGCGAAAACGGTAGCGGCCCTCGGCGTCGGTGACGATGCGCCGGCGCAGGTTGAACTCCGATTGGCTGCCGTCGAAGTAGGAATAGGTGCCGCCGGTGTTGGCGTGCCAGACATCGACGACAGCCCCGGCCAGGGGCTGGCCGGCGGTGTTGGTCACCTGCCCTTGCATGAACAGCACCACGCCCGGGTCGAGGCCGTCGTCCAGGCGCGCCTCGCCCTGGCTCAGGGGCGCGCCGGCCACGTACAGCGGGCCTTCGATGGTGCGAGGGGTGCCGCCGGTCTTGCCGGCCTGTTCGTCGGCAGCGTCCATCAGCAGGTCCAGGTAGTGCTCCAGGCCCAGGCCCGCGGCCAGCAGGCCGGCTTCCTGGCGGGCACCGAGCACATTGAGGTAGTTGACGGCTTTCCAGAATTCTTCCGGGGTGACGTTCAGGTCTTCGATGATGTTCACGGTGTCCCGCAGGATGCGGTAGACGATGGCCTTGGCCCGGGGGTTGCCGCCTTCGGTGAACTGGCCGCTGGCTTCTTCAAGAAAACGTTGGGCGCTGGCAGTCTGGGAAATTCTGACGTTCATGATTAATCCTCATCTTGTATTTATTAGAGTGGTGAACGGGCTGATGCGAACTCAGCGGTCATCCTCATGAATGGACGAAGGATGCCTGCACAGGGCGTTAACTTCGATGGCCATGTACGGGTACAACGGCAATTGCATCAGGGTGTCGTGCAGTTCCTGCACACTGTCGACGTCGAACACGCTGTAGTTGGCGTACAGCCCGGCAATGCGCCACAGGTGGCGCCACTTGCCTTCGGCCTGCAGGCGCTGGGCCAGGGCCTTTTCCTCGGCCTTCAGTTGCGCGGCGCGCTCGGGGTTCATGTCGACCGGCAGGTTCACGGTCATTTTCACGTGGAATAGCATGCAGCCCTCCTCAGGTGTGATGCAGCACGGGGGTGGTTTTGTCGCGACGGAAGAACGCCAGGCGCTCTTCGTCCAGGCTC
The DNA here is from genome assembly GCF_001547895.1 of Pseudomonas sp. Os17. Lineage (NCBI taxonomy): Bacteria > Pseudomonadati > Pseudomonadota > Gammaproteobacteria > Pseudomonadales > Pseudomonadaceae > Pseudomonas > Pseudomonas sp. Os17. Next base: position 4,467,468 of record NZ_AP014627.1, read on the forward strand.
AGGCCGAGGCCCGGCGCCCGTGAGACATGCAGGTGGAAATCCCGGTACACCGGCGCCTCGGCGAGGATGTCCTCGGTCAGCAGCAGCGGGCCGAACAGCTCGGTGTCCCAGCTCAGTTTGTTCAGGGTCAGGAAGGCGTGGGCCGAGGCCAGGGTGCCGATGCCGCCTTCGAGCATGGTGCCGCCGTACAGGCCGATGCCCGCTGCCTCGGCAATCGCCGCGGTGCGCAGGGTGGCGCGGGGTCCGCCGTTCTTGGCGATCTTCAGGGCGAACACCGAGGCCGCCCCTTCGCGGGCCAGGTTGAAGGCGTCTTCCACGCATTCGATGGATTCGTCGGCCATGATCGGCGCCGGGCTGCTGGCATTCAGGCGCACCATGCCGGCGCGGTTGTTACGCGAAATCGGTTGCTCGATCAGGTCGATGCCGTTGCTGCCGAGGATGCGGCAGGCACGCAGGGCCACGGCTTCGTCCCAGGCCTGGTTGACGTCGACCCGCACGCTGGCGCGGTCGCCCAGGGCCTTCTTGATGGCGATCACATGGGCCAGGTCGCGGTCCACTTCACCGGCACCGATCTTCAGCTTGAAGATGCGGTGGCGGCGCAGGTCGAGCATCTTCTCGGCTTCGGCGATGTCCTTGGCGGTGTCGCCGCTGGCCAGGGTCCAGGCCACGGGCAGCGCATCGCGCACCCGGCCGCCCAACAGTTCGCTGACCGGCAGCCCGAGGCGCTTGCCCTGGGCATCGAGCAAGGCGCTTTCGATCCCGGACTTGGCGAAGGTGTTGCCGCGGATGCTCTGCTCCAGGCGCAGCATGGCAGCGTTGATGTTGCTGGCGTCCTGGCCGAGCAGCAACGGGGTGAAGAAGCGGTCGATGTTGGTCTTGATGCTGTCCGGGCTTTCGTTGCCATAGGCCAGGCCGCCGATGGTGGTGGATTCCCCCAGACCTTCGATGCCGTCGGCGCAACGCAGGCGGATCAGCACCAGGGTCTGGTTCTGCATGGTGTGCATGGCCAGCTTGTGGGGGCGAATGGTCGGCAGATCGACGATGATCGTTTCGATCGATTCAATGGCAGAAGCGTGCATGTCCATACCCGTGAGGTTCTTGAAGTTCTGCGCTCGATTCTGTCCCGGCTTTTTCCGGGGTTCCAATATAGAATTGGTCTGGCTTGATACCTTTAAGGTATGCATATCACCACTGGAGAGCTGTCATGGAACTGCGTCATCTGCGCTACTTCCAGGTGCTGGGGGAAACCCTCAACTTCACCCGCGCCGCCGAGCGCCTGCACATTGCCCAACCGCCCTTGAGCCGGCAGATCCAGCAACTGGAAGACGAGTTGGGGGTGCTGTTGCTGGAGCGTGGCCGGCCGCTGCGCCTGACCGCCGCCGGGCGGTTTTTCTATGAGCATTCCAACCGGGTGCTGGAGCAGTTGGGCAAGGTCTGCGACAACACCCGGCGCATCGGCCTGGGGCACAAGACCTGGCTGGGCATCGGCTTTGCCCCTTCAACCTTGTACGGCGTGCTGCCGCAACTGATCCGCCGCCTGCGCAGCAACGAAACCCTGGAGCTGGAGCTGGGCCTGTCGGAAATGACCACCCTGCAACAGGTGGAAGCCTTGAAGGCGGGACGCATCGATATCGGCTTCGGGCGGATTCACATCGACGACCCGGCCATCGTGCAGAGGGTGCTGACCGAGGACCGGCTGGTGGTCGCCCTGCCCGCCGGTCATCCGCTGCTGGGGCAGGCACTGACGCTTGAGCAACTGGCCAAAGAACCCTTCGTGCTGTACCCGGCCAACCCGCGGCCGAGCTACGCCGACCATGTGATCGCACTGTTCAATGCCCGTGGCCTGAACCTGAAGATCGCCCAGTGGACCAACGAATTGCAGACCGCCATCGGCCTGGTGGGCGCCGGCATCGGCGTCACCCTGGTGCCGGCCTCGGTGCAGGTGCTGCACCGCGACGACATCGGTTTTTGCCCCCTACTGGAAACCGCTGCCACCTCGCCGATCATCCTCAGCCGCCGGGTCGGCGAGCCGTCGCCGGGGCTCACCCATTGCCTGCACCTGATTGCCCAGTTGCGCAGCGAGATCGGTCGCGAACAGCCCGTGGTCAGCTGACTCGGTGCGGGTGCAGTAGGCCCCCGCCAAAACCACTGCTACTCCCCGCCCTGCGGGGATTACACTGCGCCCGACATGATGGAAAAAACTCTGGAATCGACCATGGAAGTCTCAAGAACCCGACTGATCCTGCGCCGCGCCGCCGCCTTCATGCTCGACCAGGTGCTGGCGCTGGCGGTGTATGTGCTCCTGTCGCTGAGCCTGCACGGGGTGCTGGCGTGGCAGCCGGTCAGACGCTTGCTCGACCTCGCGCAACAGACGGGGCTGGAGCCCTACCTGCACTCAATGCTGTTCATGCTGGTCTGGCCCTTGTACTTCGTGGCCTGGGAGTATTTCTTCAAGGGCCGCACGCCCGGCAAGTGCGCCCTGGGCCTGGTGGTGATCAACGCCGCCGGGACGCCGCCGACGCTGATCCAGGTACTGATCAGAAGCGCCACCCGCTATCTGGAGGCCGCGTTCGCCTTTGTCCCGCTGATGGCCTGCGTGGAATCAAGCCGCTGCCAGCGAATAGGCGATATGCTCGCCCGCACCTACGTGATCCCGCACAAGGATCTGCAGCAGATACGCAGTGAAATGCCAGCACACCCTCTGTCCCGGGCTTGATGCCTGAAGACTGCCCGTTCCCCTCAAGGAGCCCCGATGCCCGCCGATGCCCTGCACCACGAAATAGCCTTGGAAAGATTTCTCGCCGCCCGCCCCGAACTGCGCGAAGCCCTGGACAAGCTCAATCCGCTGGAGGCCCAGGTCAAGGGCGAGACGCCCGAGCAGTACCGCAACGAACGCCTGCATGAAGCCTTTGAAGCCGAAGCCGAGCGCCTGGGGCTGTTCGCCTGGGAGTTGAGCCTGCAACTGACCGCCGCCAGCCCGGAGGAATTCCACGCCCAGCGCCTTGAAGTGCACAAGGAGGTGGCGGAAATGGCCGGCATGCCGTGGGATGAGTATTGCGCCCTGCATCCTCTCGCCCCATAGCCTTGACCCGCACGCGTCCCCCGCAGTCCCTGTTCAGGAGAACCGACGATGTTGCCTTCGACTTCCACACAAGCGGCCAGCGCCGCCCTGCAGCACACGCAGAAATGGCGCGGGCGGGTTGGCCTCGGGCTGGTGGCCTGCCTGTCCGTGCTGGCCGGGATGACGGACGCCATCGGCTTCATGGCCACTGGCGATTTCGTCTCCTTCATGAGCGGCAACACCACGCGCATGGCGGTGGCCATCAGCGATGGCGAACCGGCCCTGGTGCTGCGCCTGATGCTGCTGGTGGCGACCTTTGTCGTCGGCAACGCCCTGGGCGTGGTGGTCAGCCGCCTGGCCGGACACCGCGCCCTGCCCTTGCTGCTGAGCATTGGCGCGTTGCTCTGCGCCTCCGCCGCCTGGCCTTTCGAGCAGCAATTGCCGGCCCTGCTGGCGGCCATCATCGCCATGGGCATGCTCAATGCGGCGGTGGAGGAAGTGAACGGCCTGCCCATCGGCCTGACCTACGTCACCGGGGCCCTGTCGCGCTTTGGCCGCGGGCTGGGGCGCTGGGTGCTCGGCGAACGGCGCAACGGCTGGCGGGTACAGCTGGTGCCGTGGAGCGGGATGTTCGCCGGAGCGGTGCTGGGGGCCTTGCTGGAACAGCACCTGGGGCTCCAGGCGCTGTATGTCAGCGGGTTGCTTGCCGCCCTGCTGGGCATCGCGTCACTGAAGATTCCGCGCCGCTGGCAACTGGGCTACAAGACCCGCTGAACTGCGCCGCCGTCAGTCGAACAGACCGCCGCTGTCGGTATCGATGACGATCGACGACAGGCTGATGTGCCGTGGTCGAGTCAGGGCGAAGACCACCGATTCCACCACGTCGCGGTTGGTGCCCTGCTCGCCCTTCTGTCGTGCCGGAACCTGCTGCCAGGCCGGGTCCAGCGGCGAGATGTCTTCCAGATACGGCGGATGCACGCAAAGCGAGCGCACCGGCGTGCCCTTGAGCACCTGGCGCAGACCGTCGGCCAGGGCCAGTTGCCCGTGCTTGGCCGCGTAGAACGGCAGCGACACGCTGTGCAGCGGTGCATTGGGCAGGCCGCTGATGGAGCCGATGGTGACGATGTCCGGGCGCTGCGAGGCCTTGAGCGCCGGCATCAGGCCCTGGGTCAGGAGGAAGGTGCCCGTCAAGGCCGCATCGATCACTCCGGTGACCTCGGCCGCGCTGTGGGGCTGCTCGCTGGCCTCCAGCCACATGGCGCCGTTGTTGATCAGGATGTCCACCCGAGGCTGACGCACATGAATCTCCGCCAGCGCCGCCTTGACGCTCTCGCTGCTGGCCAGATCCACCACCACGCAATCGGCGGCCTGGCCGGTGCGCGTCTCGATCGCCGCGCTCACTTGCGCCAGGGCCTCGGCGTTGCGCCCACAGAGAATCAATTTGCAGCCCAGGTCCGCCAGGCTGATGGCCAGCGCCGCGCCCAGACCACGACCGGCACCGGTGACCACCACCACCGCCGAATTCAACTCCATCATCCCTTGCTCCTTGTCCCAGGTTGATTGAAGGCGGGAGTCTATCCCTCGCCCCTGGGTTTGGGGCCAGGCAAAGCTTTACCCGATATGTCCCGGGCTTGCCACGCCTGAGCCTTCGGGGCGAAAGGGGTTTAGCCGATCCACGGAGAAAGCTTTATCATGGCCGCAGTTTTATCCATCGAGTCCGTCATGAAGTTCGCCATCGCCCTGTTCTCTGCCGCTCATGCGCCTTCCTCGCGCCGCGCCCTGCTGTTCGCCCAGGCGGCGCTGGCGGGCGGGCATGAGATTGTCCGGCTGTTTTTCTATCAGGACGGCGTGCACAACGCTGCCAACAGTGTCGTCACACCCCAGGACGAACAGGACCTGCCCCGGGAATGGCGCGAATTTGTCGAGCAGCATCAGCTCGATGGCGTGGTGTGCATCGCCGCCGCCCTGCGCCGGGGTGTGTTGAACGCCGACGAAGCCCAGCGCTATCAGCGCACGGCGGTGAACGTCGAGGCGCCCTGGGAACTGTCGGGGCTCGGCCAGTTGCATGACGCGGTACAGGCCGCCGACCGCCTGATCTGTTTTGGAGGGGCGTGAGATGGCCAAATCCCTGTTGTTGATCAGCCGTCAGGCGCCCTGGTCCGGCCCTGGTGCCCGGGAGGCCCTGGACATCGTCCTGGCCGGCGGCGCCTTCGACCTGCCGATCGGCCTGCTGTTTCTCGACGATGGCGTGCTGCAACTGGCGCCGGGGCAACAGGCGTCGCTGCTGCGCCAGAAAGACCTGAGCGCCAATCTGCAGGCGCTGTCGCTGTTCGGCGTCGACGAACTGTTTGCCTGCAGCGCCAGCCTCGCTGCTCGTGGTCTGGACCCGGCAACCTTGAGCCTTGACGCGGTGCAGTTGCTGGACGCCCCGGAACTGGCCGGGATCATCGACCGTTTTGACCAGGTGATTACCCTCTGATGTCGACCTTGCATGTGTTGTCCCACTCACCCTTCACCGACACCCGCCTGAGCAGCTGCCTGCGCCTGCTGGGCAGCACCGACGGCCTGCTGCTGTGCGGCGACGCCGCCTATGCCTTGCAGCCAGGCACCACTCTTTACGGCGAACTGGGCGCCCGTAGCGGCCTGAATCTGTATGTGCTGGAAGAGGACTTGCAAGCCCGGGGCCTGGCGCTGCCGACCTGGGCCAAGGCGGTGGATTACCCAGGCTTCGTCGACCTGTCGATTGAGCATGACAAGGTCAATACCTGGCTATGAGTACCCTGACTGTGGGCGCTCGCGCCATCGAACTGGACAAGGACGGTTACCTGGTCAATCTCGACGACTGGTCCGCCGACGTGGCCCAAGCCCTGGCCGCGAACGAAGAGCTGGAGCTGAGCGCGGAGCATTGGGAAATCCTCGAACTGCTGCAGGGCTTCTATAAAGAGTTCCAGCTGTCCCCGGCCACCCGCCCGCTGATCAAGTACACCGCCCTCAAGCTGGGCCCGGACAAGGGCAACAGCCTGCACCTGAACCGACTGTTCAAGGGCACTCCCGCCAAACTTGCCGCCAAGCTGGCGGGCCTGCCGAAGCCGACCAATTGCTTATGAACGATTTCGCCCCCCTGCTCACCCAGACCCCGCCAGAGCATCCCTTTGCCCAGTTCGTGCGCATCCTTGGCAAGGGCAAGCGTGGTGCGCGCAACCTGACCCGGGAAGAAGCCCGGGAAGCCATGGGCATGCTGCTGGACGACAAGGTCGAGGACACCCAGCTGGGCGCCTTTCTCATGCTGCTGCGGCACAAGGAAGAAAGCCCGGAAGAGCTGGCGGGCTTTACCGAAGCCTTGCGCCAGCGCCTCAACGCCCCGGCGATCGCCCTGGACCTCGACTGGCCGACCTACGCCGGCAAGAAGCGCCACCTGCCCTGGTACCTGCTGGCGGCCAAGTGCCTGGCGCAGAACGGCGTGCGCATCCTGCTCCACGGCGGCGGCGCCCATACCGCCGGGCGCCTGTACACCGAGCAGTTGCTCGAGCCCCTGGGGATTCCCCTGTGCCGTGACTGGCCATCGGTCAGCCAGGCACTGGACCAGGGCAACCTGGCCTTCATGCCGCTAGGCGACTGGGCGCCGCAGCTGCAGCGCATGATCGATTTGCGCAACATCTTAGGCCTGCGTTCGCCAATCCACTCCCTGGCGCGCCTGCTAAACCCCCTGGGCGCCCGTTGCGGCCTGCAGAGCATCTTCCACCCCGGTTACCAGGCAGTGCACCGCGATGCCAGCGGCCTGCTAGGGGACAACGTCATCGTGATCAAGGGCGATGGCGGCGAGATCGAGATCAACCCGGACACCACCAGCCATCTGTACGGCAGCACCGGTGGGGTTAGCTGGGACGAAGAGTGGCCGGCATTGTCGGCACAACGCCATGTGAAGCCGGCCAGCCTGGATCCCGAGCACCTCAAGGCGCTGTGGCGCGGTGATGTTGAGGACAGCTACCCACAACTGGCGCTGCTGGCCACTATGGCTCTGGCCCTGCGCGGCCTGGGCACGCCGCGGGAGCAGGCCTTCGCGCTGGCCCAGCAGTATTGGGATGCCCGGGACAGATCGATTTAATCGATCAAAACCGCCCACGCTTTGCGCTTTTTGTTCGAACCCAGGGGCATAGACTGCACTCCAACGCACAATAGCTGAGGAGCATTCCATGGGACTGCTGATCGATGGGCGCTGGCATGACCAGTGGTACGAAAGCGGCAAGGACGGCACCTTCCAACGGGAACAGGCGCAACGCCGGCACTGGGTCACCGCCGATGGCCGCCCGGGCCCCAGCGGCGAAGGCGGCTTTGCCGCCGAGGCCGGGCGCTACCACCTGTATGTCTCCCTGGCCTGCCCCTGGGCCCACCGCACCCTGATCCTGCGCAAGCTCAAAGGGTTGGAACAGTTGATCGATGTCTCGGTAGTCAGCTGGCTGATGCGCGAGCACGGCTGGACCTTCGACAGCGCCTACGGCTCCAGCGGCGACGCACTGGATCACTTCGACTACATGCACCAGCGCTACACCGCCGACAGCGCCGACTACACCGGCCGCGTCACCGTGCCGGTGCTGTGGGACAAGCAGCAACAGCGCATCGTCAGCAACGAGTCGGCGGAGATCATCCGCATGTTCAACAGCGCCTTCGACGGCCTGACCGGCAACGCCCTGGATTTTTATCCGCAGCCATTGCGCGCACTCATCGATGATCTCAACGCACGCATCTACCCCGCGCTGAACAATGGTGTGTACCGCGCCGGGTTTGCCACTTCACAACAGGCCTATGAGACGGCGTTCGATGATGTCTTTGCCGAGCTGGACGCTTTGGAAGCGTTACTGGGAAAACAACGCTACTTGGCTGGCGAGTACCTGACCGAAGCCGATGTGCGGCTGTTCACCACGCTGATCCGTTTCGATGCGGTGTACCACGGCCACTTCAAGTGCAACCTGCGGCGGATAGCCGATTACCCGAACCTGTCGAACTGGCTGCGGGAGCTGTATCAGTGGCCGGGGATTGCCGAGACGGTGGATTTCGCCCATATCAAGGGGCACTACTACGCCAGCCATCGCACCATCAATCCGACCGGGATCGTGCCAAAGGGGCCGCAACAGGACTTCGGCCACGCACATGATCGGCAACGGTTGAGCGGACAAGGGGTTTGGTGCAGGGGTTGAGGACGCTTTCGCCGGCAAGCCGGCTCCTACAACAGTGGGATCTGTAGGAGCCGGCTTGCCGGCGAAGCTTTTCAGACCTCGGACTGGGCGCCTTCGAACCATGCCAGCTTCTCGCGCAGCTGGACCACTTCGCCAACGATCACCAGGGTCGGCGCGTGCACTTCGTGCTCCGCTACCAGCGCCGGCAGGTTGGCCAGGGTACCGGTGAACACTCGCTGGTTGCTGGTGGTGCCCTGCTGAACCAGGGCAGCCGGGGTGTCGGCGCCGCGACCGTGCTTGATCAGTTGCTCGCAGATGGTCGGCAGACCTACCAGGCCCATGTAGAACACCAGGGTCTGAGCCGGTGCCACCAGGTCGCTCCAGGGCAGGTTGCTGGTGCCGTCCTTGAGGTGACCGGTGACGAAGCGCACCGACTGCGCGTAGTCGCGGTGAGTCAGGGGAATCCCGGCGTAGGCCGAGCAACCGCTGGCTGCGGTAATCCCCGGCACCACCTGGAACGGAATGCCGTGGGCCGCCAGCTCTTCGATCTCTTCGCCGCCCCGGCCAAAGATGAACGGATCGCCACCCTTGAGCCGCACCACACGCTTGCCTTGCCGGGCCAGGTTCACCAGTTGCTGGTTGATCTGCTCCTGAGGCACGGCGTGATTGGCGCGACGCTTGCCGACGTAGATGCGTTCGGCGTCGCGGCGGCACAGGTCGAGAATCGCCGGCGCCACCAGACGGTCGTAGAGCACCACGTCGGCCTGCTGCATCAGGCGCAGGGCGCGGAAGGTCAGCAGGTCCGGATCACCCGGGCCCGCGCCGACCAGATACACCTCGCCCGGCGCATGGGGCGCCTTGCCGGCAATCTTGGCCTGCAACAGACGCTCGGCTTCAGCGCCCTGCCCCGCCAGCTGGCGATCAGCGATGGGGCCCTGGAATACATCCTCCCAGAACGCCCGGCGCTGCTGCACATCCGGAAACAGGCCTTTGACCTGGGCCCGAAAACGCGCCGCCAACCCGGCCAACTGGCCGTAGGTGGAAGGAATCCAGGTTTCCAGCTTGGCCCGGATCAACCGCGCCAGCACCGGCGCATCGCCGCCGCTGGACACCGCGATGACCAGCGGCGAACGGTCGACGATGGCGGGAAAGATCACGCTGCACAGGGCCGGCGCGTCCACCACGTTGACCGGGACGCAACGCCGACGGGCATCGGCGGAGACCTGAGCATTGAGGGATTCGTCGTCGGTGGCGGCGATAATCAGGGTGCAGCCGTCGAGGTCGGCCTCGACATAACCGCGCAGCAGGGACTCACCGCCGCTGGCGACGATCAGTTCCTGCAATTGCGCTTCTATTTCAGGCGCGACCACTCGCAGCTGCGCACCGGCATCGGCCAGCAGACGGGATTTGCGCAAGGCGATCTCCCCTCCACCGACCACCAACACACGACTGCCGCGAAGGTTGTGAAACAGCGGCAGATATTCCATTTAGCCGATGACCTCAAGACCACCCATGTATGGCTTCAGTACGTCCGGCACGCGGATCGAACCGTCGGCCTGCTGGTAGTTCTCCAGCACCGCCACCAGGGTACGGCCCACGGCCAGGCCGGAGCCGTTGAGGGTGTGCACCAGCTCAGGCTTGCCGGTTTCCGGGTTACGGAAGCGCGCCTGCATGCGCCGGGCCTGGAAGTCGCCGCAGTTGGAGCACGAGGAGATCTCGCGGTATTTGTCCTGGCTCGGCACCCAGACTTCCAGGTCGTAGGTCTTGAGCGCGCTGAAGCCCATGTCGCCGGTGCACAGGGCCAGTACGCGGTACGGCAGTTGCAGCAGTTGCAGGACCTTTTCGGCGTTGGCGGTCAGGCCTTCCAGGGCTTCCATGGAAGTCGACGGCTCAACCACCTGGACCATCTCGACCTTGTCGAACTGGTGCTGGCGGATCATGCCGCGGGTGTCGCGACCCGAGGCACCGGCTTCACTGCGGAAGCACGGCGTGTGGGCGACGAACTTCAGCGGCAGTTGCTTGGCGTCGAGGATCTCGCCGGCGACGATGTTGGTCAGGGACACTTCGGCGGTCGGGATCAGGTACAGATCGGCTTCGCCTTCGCGAGTGATCTTGAACAGGTCTTCCTCGAACTTCGGCAGCTGGCTGGTGCCCACCAGGGCCGGGGCCTGTACCAGATACGGGGTGTAGGCCTCTTCGTAGCCGTGCTCGCCGGTGTGCAGGTTGATCATGAACTGCGCCAGGGCGCGGTGCAGACGGGCGATCGGGCCGCGCAGCAGGGCGAAGCGCGCGCCGGACAGCTTGGCGGCGGTTTCAAAGTCCAGCCAGCCGTGGGTTTCGCCCAGGGCCACGTGATCCTTGATCGGGAAGTCGAAGGTGGTCGGAGTGCCCCAGCGGCGCACTTCAACGTTGCCGTCCTCGTCTTCACCGACCGGCACCGATTCGTGAGGCAGGTTGGGAATGCCGAACAGGATCGAGTCCAGTTCGCTCTGGATGTTTTCCAGCTCGGCCTTGCCGGTGCTCAGCTCGTTCCCCATGCGCTCGACGTCGGCCATCAGCGGGGCGATGTCTTCGCCGCGTTGCTTGGCCTGACCGATGGACTTGGAGCGCGCGTTACGTTCAGCCTGCAGTTGCTCGGTGCGGGTCTGCACGGTCTTGCGCTGTTCTTCCAGCGCTTCGATGCGTGCCACATCCAGGGCAAAGCCGCGGGATGCCAGACGATCCGCTACGTCCTGGAGGTTGCTACGTAACAGTTTGGAATCGAGCATGTCGTTCTCTCGTTTATCAAAGTTTGGTCAAGGACAGGCCGGCCCAGGTAGCAAGCAGCCCGCCGAATACGCTCAGTGCCGCGTAGCCCAGGGCCAGCGCCACTTGTCCGCTTTCCAGCAGACGCACGGTATCCAGTGAAAAGGATGAAAAAGTCGTCAGGCCACCGAGGAAGCCCACTATCAATCCGGCACGCACTTCGATCGGCACTTCCGGACGGACCAGGAACAGTCCGTACAACACGCCGATCAGCAGGCAGCCCACGATATTAACGGCCAGCGTCGCGGTATAGAAGTGCCGCGGCCAATTGGCGTTGATCCAGTTGCCCGTGGTGAAACGCAACAGGGTACCGGCCACGCCACCGGCGGAGACTGCGAGGATCAGGGGGATCACGGTTTTCTCCGCTGCAAGGGGCTGGCCCGGTCCAGGGCGGCCAGGTGCTTGAGCTTCTCGCCGATCTTCAGTTCCAGGCCACGGGGCACCGGCTGGTAGAGCGGCAATGGCTCCAGCTCTTCGGGGAAATAGTCTTCGCCAGCGGCGTAGGCATCCGGCTCGTCATGGGCGTAGCGGTATTCGTCGCCGTAACCCAACTGCTTCATCAGCTTGGTCGGGGCGTTGCGCAGGTGGATCGGCACTTCCAGGGAGCCGTGCTCGGCAGCGGCGCGCATGGCGGCCTTGAAGCCCATGTACACGGCGTTGCTCTTCGGCGCGCAGGCCAGGTAGGTAATGGCCTGGGCCACCGCCAGCTCGCCTTCGGGGCTGCCCAGGCGCTCCTGCACATCCCAGGCCGCCAGGCACAGGCTCAGCGCCCGCGGGTCGGCGTTGCCGATGTCCTCGCTGGCCATGCGTACCACGCGCCGGGCCAGGTACAGCGGGTCGCAGCCGCCGTCGAGCATGCGCGCAAACCAGTACAGGGCGCCGTCAGGGTTGGAGCCGCGCACCGATTTGTGCAACGCGGAAATCTGGTCGTAGAAGGCTTCGCCACCCTTGTCGAAACGCCGGCGGGTATCCCCCAGCAGGCTTTGCAACAGATCAACGCCGATCTCGCCGCCGTCTTCGGCCAGGTCCGAGGCGTTTTCCAGCAGGTTGAGCATGCGCCGGCCATCGCCATCGGCCGCCGACAGCAGCATCTGGAAGCCTTCATCGCTGAGCCTCAACTGGCGCTTGCCCAGCCCCCGCTCTTCAGTCAGGGCACGCTGTACCAGGCTGCCCAGGGCGGTTTCATCCAGGCTCTTGAGCACATACACCCGCGCTCGGGAGAGCAAGGCATTGTTGAGTTCGAAGGATGGGTTTTCCGTGGTGGCACCGATAAAGATCAGCGTGCCGTCTTCCACGTAGGGCAGGAAGGCATCCTGTTGCGACTTGTTGAAACGATGCACTTCATCGACAAACAGAATGGTCCGCCGTCCGTATTGCCCGGCTTGCTGCTTGGCGATTTCCACCGCCTGGCGGATCTCCTTGACCCCGGCCAGCACCGCCGAGACGGTTTCGAAGTGGGCGTCAGAGACTTCCGCCAGCAGCCGCGCCAGGGTGGTCTTGCCGACCCCGGGCGGGCCCCAGAAGATCATCGAATGCAGGGCGCCCTGCTCCAGGGCCTCGCGCAGCGGCTTGCCCCGGGCCAGCAGGTGCTGCTGACCGACGTACTCGTCCAGGTTGGTGGCACGCAAGCGTGCGGCCAGTGGCTGGGCGATCGGGGCACTACGAAACAGGTCCATGGACTACCTTCGAAACCTTGCGGCTGCGGCTGCTTACTCTTGGATCACATCGGCACCCTTGGGGATGTCGAACTTGAACTTGGACGCCGGGATCGCTTCGTTGGCCTTGACCCCGGTGAACAGGATATTGGTGCGCTGGCCGACGCTGTCGATCAACTGCATGTCGTTGATCATGCCGTTGCGGAACGACAGGCGCAGGCTGTCGAACAGGGTGTCGCGGGTCTTCGGCTTGAGGGTGAAGTCCATCACGCCACCGGCTTCCTTGGAGGTGATGTCGAAGCTTTCGCTGATCTTCGACACGTCACCGGACAACAGCAGGGCCGGAGTCTGGGTCAGGCGCTGGTCGAGCTTCTTGATGGTCACCTGCTCCAGGTCCGGGTCCCACAGCGAGACTTTCTGACCATCGGAAACCATCAGCTGCTCTTGCGGCGCATCGGTGTGCCAGTAGAACAGGCCAGGACGCTGCAGCGACATCTCGCCAGCGGTTTCCTGCAATTGGGTGCCGCTGCCGTCCAGGGTCAGCTGTGAGAAACGCGCAGTCAGGGTCTGGGACTTTTCCAGCAACTGGGTCAGGCGCGCCACGTCTTTGGGGTCGGCGTGGGCCGACAAGGTGGTCACAGCCAGTACCGGCAGCAGCAACATGCGAATCAGGCGCATGGAATTCCTCATAAATTGAATGGGTAGGCAAGCGGCGTGACCTCACGCCGCTGAAAACGAAACGGGATCAGTCGCGCATCGGGCCCGGCGCCAGCACTTCGCGGGAGCCGTTGGTGTTCATCGCCGTCACCACCCCGGCCATTTCCATGGCCTCGATCATCCGGGCGGCACGGTTGTAGCCAATCTTCAGCTTGCGCTGTACCGCCGAGATCGAGGCCCGGCGGCTTTCCAGGACGAACTGCACGGCTTCGTCGTACAGCGCGTCGGCTTCCGGATCATCACCGTCGCCACCGCCGCTGCTGCCTTCGAAGCCACTGCCCGCCTCTTCGACACCGTTGAGGATGTCGTCGTTGTATTCCGGCGCGCCGCGCAGTTTCCAGGCTTCCACCACGCGGTGCACTTCATCGTCGGAGACGAAGGCGCCGTGGACGCGGATCGGCAGGCTGGTGCCAGGCGGCATGTAGAGCATGTCACCGTGACCCAGCAGCTGTTCGGCGCCGCCCTGGTCGATGATGGTCCGCGAGTCGATCTTGCTCGACACCTGGAACGCCATGCGGGTCGGGATGTTGGCCTTGATCAGGCCGGTGATCACGTCCACCGACGGCCGCTGGGTCGCGAGGATCAGGTGGATACCGGCGGCCCGGGCCTTCTGGGCGATACGGGCGATCAGCTCTTCGACCTTCTTGCCGACGATCATCATCATGTCGGCGAATTCGTCCACTACCACGACGATGGTCGGCAACTTGGTCAGCAGCGGCGCTTCGTCGTGGATGCTTTCGCGGTTGTACAGCGGATCGGCCAGTGGTGTGCCGGCGTCGATGGCTTCCTTGACCTTGGCGTTGAAGCCCGAAAGGTTGCGCACCCCCATCTTGGCCATCAGCTTGTAGCGCCGCTCCATCTCCGCCACGCTCCAGCGCAGAGCGTTGGCTGCGTCCTTCATGTCGGTGACCACCGGGCACAGCAGGTGCGGAATGCCTTCGTAGATCGACAGTTCGAGCATCTTCGGGTCGATCATGATCAGCTTGGCGTCTTCCGGGCCGGACTTGAACAGGATCGACAGGATCATCGCGTTGACCCCCACCGACTTACCGGAACCGGTGGTACCGGCCACCAGCAGGTGAGGCATTTTCGCCAGGTCAGTGATGATCGGCTTGCCGCCGATGTCATGGCCCAGGGCCAGGGTGACCGGGGATTTGAAGTTGTCGTATTCCGGGGTCGAGAGCACTTCGGAGAAACGCACGATCTGCCGGTCTTCGTTGGGGATCTCGATGCCGACGGTGGTCTTGCCGGGAATCACTTCCACCACCCGCACGCTGGTCACGGCCAGGGAACGGGCCAGGTCCTTGGCTAGGTTGGCGATACGGCTGACTTTCACCCCGGCTGCCGGCTGGATTTCGTAACGGGTAATCACCGGGCCCGGATGGATCGAGTCCACCGCGACCTCGACGCCGAATTCCTTGAGCTTGATTTCCAGCAGGTGACCGACGGCGGCCAGGGATTCGGGCGAATAATTGAGCTGCTTTTTTTCCGCCGGATCAAGAATCGAGATCGGCGGCAAGGTACCTTCCACTGCGCTGTCGACGAACAGCGGCGCCTGCTTCTCTTTCTGCACGCGCTTGCTGGGCTCGGGCGGCTTGACCGCTACCGGCGTGATCACCGGCGGCACCTGCTTCTCGCGCTCGGACATGTGCTTGCTCAAGGCCTGCTCGCGCTCGATCAGACGCTCCTTGACCTTGGCCTGCTCGCGCTTGTCGGCGATGTTCGGGGTCACGACTTCATCGACCCGAGCATCCACCTCGCGCAGCTGCGCCACCAGTTGCTTGCGCTCCACGCGGGCATCCCACCAGCGATTGGCCGCGCCCTGGAACAGTTCGAACAGGTCGAGAGTGATCTTGCCGGTGACGTCCATCACCTTGAACCAGGACAGGTCGGTAAATACCGTCAGGCCGAACAGGAACAGGGCAATGAACATCAGGGTACTGCCCTGCACGTTCAGGGCATTCTTGGCCAGGTCACCCAGGCTTTCGCCCAGGGCACCACCAGCACCGGCAGGCAGGCCGGTGGGGGCATGAAAATGGATATGGGCCAGCGCAGCGCCGGACAGCACCAGGAACACCAGGCCGATCAGTCGCCAGGAAAACAGCCAGCCGCTCCACTGCCAGGGCTCATGACGCTGACGGAAGATCTGATAGGTCTTGATCGCCAACAGCAGCGGGAAGATATAAGCGAAATAACCCAACACCATAAACAGGATATCGGCGCTGTAAGAACCGGCGGGACCACCGAAGTTCTGCACATCTTCGATCTTGCTGTTATGACTCCAACCCGGATCATCTTTACCGTAGGTCAGAAGTGCCATCATCAAGAACAGGCACAGGGCTCCAATGGCGATCAATGCACCTTCCTTGAGCCGGTAGTGCAATTGCTGACGCCAGAGCGGAACAACAGGTTTAGGTGCTGCGGTGGATTTCTTCAAAACGCGTCTTTTCCTGCGCCATAAGCGCGTCCAACGGGTGATTGACTAACAAGATACTGCTCAATCCGAGCAGGTAAATAAAGTTGACCGGCCTAACTGGGGCTACTTTTAACACTCTGCCCCTTGCTTCTGAAACGGTGCAATTCTGAATAAGCCTGGTGCATCGTCGTATTGTACGGGTTTGTTCACACCATGCCACGTCAGAACAGTCTGTTAAGCATAGTCAATTGCGTGATACGCACTGTTCAATTGGAGCATGCATTCTCTTTTGTGACAAAGGCTTATGAGGTGTTTTTATGAACCAAGCACAGCATTCCCGCCTGATCATTCTGGGCTCCGGTCCAGCCGGTTACAGCGCCGCTGTCTACGCCGCCCGCGCCAACCTCAAACCCACGGTTATTACCGGCCTGCAAGCCGGCGGACAACTGACCACCACCACCGAAGTGGACAACTGGCCCGGCGATGTCGAAGGCCTGACCGGACCCGTACTGATGGAGCGCATGCAGAGGCACGCCGAGCGCTTCGACACCCAGATCGTCTATGACCACATTCACACCGCTCAGTTGCAGCAGCGCCCCTTTATCCTCATCGGCGACAGTGGCACCTACAGTTGCGACGCGCTGATCATCGCCACCGGCGCATCGGCGCAGTACCTGGGCCTGCCCTCGGAGGAAGCGTTTGCCGGCAAAGGGGTTTCCGCCTGCGCCACTTGCGACGGCTTCTTCTATCGCAATCAGGTGGTGGCAGTGGTCGGTGGCGGCAATACCGCCGTGGAAGAAGCCCTGTACCTGTCCAATATCGCCAAGGAAGTGCACCTGGTGCACCGCCGCGACAAGCTTCGCGCGGAGAAAATCCTTCAGGACAAGCTGTTCGACAAGGCCGCCAACGGCAATATTCGCCTGCACTGGAACCAGCACCTGCAGGAAGTGCTGGGGGATGCCAGCGGCGTGACCGGTGCCCGCCTCAAGGACAGCCACAGCGGAGCCACCAAGGACCTGGCGTTGGCTGGGGTATTTATCGCCATCGGTCACAAACCCAATACCGACCTGTTCCAGGGGCAACTGGAGATGCGCGACGGCTATCTGCTGGTCAAGGGCGGCAGCGAAGGCGACGCCACCGCTACCGGCATCCCGGGAGTATTCGCTGCCGGCGACGTGGCCGATCACGTCTATCGCCAAGCCATTACTTCTGCGGGCGCAGGCTGCATGGCAGCCCTGGATGCGGAAAAATTCCTCGACGACCACTAACCCCTCGCCCTACGCTTGTGGCGGGCCAACATTGACCCGCCACCGCCCTCCCCTGCCACAAGTCTGGATGCCATGCTGACCTGGTTACAACGCAACAACCTTGCCTTCCCCCCTCTGGAAAAAGCCATGCGCGAGCCCAACGGACTGCTGGCTGCGGGCGGTGATCTATCGGCCGACCGCCTGGTCCAGGCCTATCGTCACGGCTGTTTTCCCTGGTTTTCTGAAGGCCAACCCATCCTCTGGTGGTCTCCTGATCCGCGCACCGTACTCTTCCCTGATGAGCTGCACGTGTCCCGCAGCCTGGGCAAGCTGCTGCGCAAACAGCGCTATGAAGTGACCTTCGACCAGGATTTCGCTGCCGTGATCAGCGCCTGTGCAGCCCCCCGCGCCTATGCCGACGGCACCTGGATCAGCGAAGCCATGCAGCAGGCCTATCAGCAACTGCACCAACGCGGCCACGCTCACTCGGTGGAAGTCTGGTATCAGGGCGAGCTGGTAGGCGGCCTTTATGGCCTGGCCATGGGGCAGTTGTTCTTTGGCGAGTCGATGTTCAGCCGCGCCGATAATGCTTCGAAATTCGGTTTCGCGACCCTGGTACAACACCTGAAGGCGTGGGGTTTTGTGCTGATCGACTGCCAGATGCCCACCGAGCACTTGCACAGTCTGGGGGCGAGATCCATTACCCGAGCGGAATTCGCCGACTACCTCAAGCGGCATCTGGATCAGCCGAGCCGCGCCACATGGGTTTCCTAGGCGGGTTTGACGGCAGTGGCTTACACTTAATTTCAAAGCTTATTCCGAGGGTTGACTCATGACCGAGTTGGCGCGCCTGAAGTTTTATGCCACTCAACCCCACTCTTGCAGCTACCTGCCCGACGAACAGGCCACTACCCTGTTCCTCGATCCCAGTCAGCCCATGGACGTGCACGTTTATGCGGACCTGTCGGAAATGGGCTTTCGCCGCAGTGGAGATCACCTGTACCGGCCCCACTGCCAGAATTGCAACGCTTGTGTGCCGGCGCGCATCCCCGTGGCGCAATTCCTGCCCAACCGTCAACAAAAGCGCATCCTCAAACGCAACAGCGATCTGCGGGTACAAGCGGCCAAACCGGCATTCAACGAAGAATATTTCGAGCTGTATCAACGCTATATCGAGCAACGTCACGCCGATGGCGACATGTTCCCTCCCAGCCGCGACCAGTTCTCGACCTTTCTGGTACGCGACCTGCCCTTCTCGCGCTTCTATGAGTTCCGCCTGGACGGTCGCCTGCTGGCAGTAGCGGTCACCGACCTGCTGCCCAATGGCCTTTCCGCGGTCTACACCTTCTATGAGCCCGACGAAGAACGCCGCAGCCTGGGGCGTTATGCGATTCTCTGGCAAATTGGCGAAACCCTGCGCCAGGGCCTGGACGCGGTGTACCTCGGCTACTGGATCAAAAACTGCAAAAAGATGAGCTACAAGACCCAATATCGCCCCATAGAGCTACTGGTTAACCAGAGATGGGTGATCCTCAACTAGAAGGTCTTGGCTTAAACCCCACTTTTCGGGCACAATGCACGCCGCTTTTGCCTGGCGCAGTTGCACCGGGCCATTCATTGGATACCGAGGGCTTTACTGCATGTCGAAAGAAGACAGCTTCGAAATGGAAGGCACTGTCGTCGACACCCTGCCCAACACCATGTTTCGCGTGGAGTTGGAAAATGGGCACGTCGTAACCGCGCATATTTCCGGCAAGATGCGCAAGAACTACATTCGTATTCTTACCGGTGACAAAGTGCGCGTCGAGCTGACGCCCTATGACTTGAGCAAAGGTCGGATCACTTACCGCGCTCGCTAAGCAAGTCAATACAAGACGCCCGGTTATGCCGGGCGTTTTTGTTCGTCTCGAATAAACCGGCAAACCCCAGATAGCACAAAGGCACCCTCCGGTGCCTTTGGCGGTACTGCTGCGTTATGCGGCCATCAAGCCATTTCCGCCGTGGTTTCGAAATCGAAGGTCAACTCGCCATCCTTGATGTCGATGTGCACCACACCGCCATGGTCGGACAATTCGCCAAACAGGATCTCCTCGGCCAGGGGACGCTTGATCTTGTCCTGGATCAAACGCGCCATCGGACGCGCACCCATCGTCACGTCGTAACCACCGGCAGCCAGCCAGCTGCGAGCGGCATCGGTCACTTCCAGCTGCACGCGCTTGTCTTCCAGTTGCGCTTGAAGCTCGGTAAGGAACTTGTCCACCACGCTCTTGATCACTTCATGGCTCAGGCGACCGAACTGGATAATGGTGTCCAGACGGTTGCGGAACTCCGGCGTGAAGCTCTTCTTGATCACTTCCATGGCATCGGAAGAATGATCCTGATGAGTGAAACCTATGGAGGCTCGCGCCGCGGTTTCAGCACCGGCGTTGGTGGTCATGATGAGGATGACATTGCGGAAATCCGCCTTGCGCCCGTTGTTGTCGGTCAGGGTGCCGTGATCCATCACCTGCAGCAGCAGGTTGAAAACTTCCGGATGAGCCTTCTCGATTTCATCGAGCAGCAACACGCAATGTGGCTGCTTGGTGATCGCTTCGGTCAGCAAACCGCCCTGATCAAAACCAACATAGCCGGGAGGCGCACCAATCAGACGCGAGACTGTGTGCCGCTCCATGTACTCGGACATGTCGAAGCGCACCAACTCGATCCCCATGGCCTTGGCCAATTGCCGGGCCGCCTCGGTCTTGCCGACACCGGTAGGACCGGCGAACAGGAAGGAACCGACTGGCTTGTCCGGGGATTTCAGGCCGGCACGGGACAGCTTGATCGCCGTGGACAGCGAATCAATCGCCGCATCCTGACCGAACACCGTCAACTTGAGATCGCGCTCAAGGTTGCGCAGCAACTCTTTATCGGAGCTGGTGACGTGTTTTGGTGGAATCCGGGCAATTTTCGCCACGATGTCTTCAACCTGGGCCACTTCAATGCGCTTCACGCGCTTATCAACCGGCTGCAGGCGCTGATAGGCACCCGCCTCGTCAATCACATCAATGGCCTTGTCAGGCATGTGCCGGTCATTGATGTAGCGCGAGGCCAGCTCCGCAGCGGCACGCAGCGCCTCATCACTGTATTCGATACTGTGATGCTGTTCGAAACGCCCCTTGAGACCGCGCAGGATGCCGATGGTGTCTTCAACCGAGGGCTCGGACACGTCGACTTTCTGGAAGCGCCGCGCCAGGGCGCGATCCTTCTCGAAAATGCCACGGAACTCCTGAAACGTGGTCGAACCGATGCAGCGGATGTCACCCGAAGACAGCAATGGCTTGAGCAGGTTCGAGGCATCCATCACCCCACCGGACGCCGCACCGGCACCGATGATGGTATGGATTTCATCGATGAACAGGATCGCCTGAGGGCGTTTTTTCAACTCGCTCAGCAACGCCTTGAAGCGCTTCTCGAAGTCGCCACGGTATTTGGTACCCGCCAGCAATGCCCCGAGGTCCAGGGAGTAGACCACGCTGTTGGTCAGCAGGTCCGGAACCTGATTGTCGACGATACGCTTGGCCAGGCCTTCGGCAATCGCGGTCTTGCCCACGCCCGCTTCACCCACCAGCAACGGGTTGTTCTTGCGCCGACGAGCCAGGATCTGGGCTACACGCTCCACTTCCTGCTCACGCCCTACCAGCGGATCAATGCGCCCCTGACGGGCCAGCTCGTTGAGATTGCTGGCATAGGCATCCAGGGGATTACTCGAAGAAGACGACTCACCACCCTCTTCATCCTGCATATCCTGTTCACCTTCAGAATGATCGCCATGCCCAGGCACCTTGGAGATGCCGTGGGCGATGTAATTGACCACATCGATACGGGCGACGCTCTGCTGCTTGAGCAGGAACACCGCCTGACTCTCTTGCTCACTGAAGATGGCCACCAGCACATTGGCGCCAGTGACTTCACGCTTGCCCGAGCTCTGGACGTGAAAGACAGCACGCTGCAGCACACGCTGGAAACCCAGGGTCGGCTGAGTCTCGCGATCCTCGTCATGGACCGGGATCAGCGGCGTGGTGGAGTCGATGAACTCCTGCAGGTCGTGCTTGAGTTTGTCGAGGTTTGCTCCGCAGGCACGTAAAACGGTGGCGGCGGCCTCATTATCCAAAAGAGCCAACAGAAGGTGCTCGACGGTCATGAACTCATGACGCTTCGAACGGGCCTCCTTGAAGGCGAGATTGAGGGTGACTTCGAGCTCGCGGTTTAACATAGCTTCACCTCATACCCAAGTGGTCGGCGTTAACCGTCCTTCTCGATTTCACAGAGTAGCGGATGCTGGCTTTCCCGGGCGTACTGGTTGACCTGCATGGCCTTTGTCTCGGCGATGTCGCGGGTAAACAATCCACACACTGCCCGCCCTTCTGTATGGACGGCCAGCATGACCTTGGTCGCCAGCTCGCGATTCAGGTTAAAAAACATCTCGAGCACTTCGACGACGAAATCCATCGGGGTGTAGTCATCGTTGAACAAAACCACCTTGTACATCGGCGGCGCCTGTAATGCAGGCTTAGCTTCCTGTACAGCCAAGCCAGCGGAATCGTCGTCGTGCAAGTCCGGGCGATCCTGATTGAATGTTAGTCGAATCTGGCTGATTGCATGCATGGAAAGAAAGGTTCGTCAGTTGTGCAAATACAGTGGTGGGGGCGCTCTGGATGGAATTCAACTCCGACCGCCGGGTCACCTTGACTATCGGCAAAACGGTGTTACAACCAATAGGGCCCACATTGGGTAATAAACGTCCGCGGCGTCAACCTTTTTACCAAGCTTGGCGGCGGATGAACTGGATGATACTCCAGTGATGGAGTCTGTTGCAGAGGGATATGAGTATGGCTAGCGGTAAGGTCAAGTGGTTCAACAATGCCAAGGGTTATGGCTTTATTAATGAGGAGGGCAAGACGGATGATCTGTTTGCCCATTACTCGGCCATCGAGATGGATGGCTACAAGACCTTGAAAGCCGGACAGGCTGTGAGCTTCGAGATCATCCAGGGCCCCAAGGGCCTGCATGCGGTCAAAATCAGCGCCTTGAAGGTGCCCGGTGAAATCATCCCCGCCGAGGCGCAACCTGAAAGCGCCTTGAGCTGATACACCCAACATCCAGTGATAAAAAAACCGGCCGACTCAAGGGATTGAGTCGGCCGGTTTGCTTTGCACGCGGTTGCGCTTACATATGCGAGATCAGCGCATCGCCGAAGGCCGAGGAAGACAGCAGGGTCGCACCCTCCATCAGACGCTCGAAGTCATAGGTCACAGTCTTGGCCGAAATCGCGCCGTTGGTGCCCTTGATAATGAGGTCCGCCGCCTCGGTCCAGCCCATGTGACGCAACATCATTTCCGCAGAGAGAATCAGCGAGCCCGGGTTGACCTGATCCTTGCCGGCATACTTGGGCGCAGTACCGTGGGTTGCCTCGAACATGGCCACGGTATCGGACAGGTTGGCACCTGGAGCGATACCAATGCCGCCCACTTCCGCCGCCAGGGCGTCGGACAGATAGTCACCGTTGAGGTTCAGAGTGGCGATCACATCGTATTCCGCCGGACGCAGCAGGATCTGCTGGAGCATGGCATCGGCGATGGCATCCTTGACGATGACGTTCTTGCCGGTTTTCGGGTTCTTGAACTGCATCCACGGACCGCCGTCCAGCAGGGTTGCGCCGAACTCTTCGGCCGCCACTTCATAAGCCCATTCCTTGAAGGCACCTTCGGTGAACTTCATGATGTTGCCCTTGTGGACGATGGTCAGCGAATCACGATCGTTATCCACTACATATTGCAGCGCCTTGCGCGCCAGACGCTTGGTGCCCTGCAGGGAAACCGGCTTGACACCGATGCCGCAGTTTTCGTCGAAACGGATCTTGGTGACACCCATTTCTTCCTTAAGGAACTTGATGACCTTGGTGGCTTCTGCCGAACCGGCCTTCCACTCGATACCGGCGTAAATGTCTTCGGAGTTTTCACGGAAGATGGTCATGTCCACATCACCCGGCTTTTTCACCGGGCTGGGCACGCCTTCGAACCAGCGCACCGGGCGCAGGCACACGTAAAGATCAAGTTGCTGACGCAGGGCCACGTTCAGGGAACGGATACCGCCACCGACCGGAGTGGTCAGCGGGCCCTTGATGGAAACCACGTAATCCTTCACTGCGTCCAGGGTTTCCTGAGGAAGCCAGGTGTCCTGGTCGTACACTTGAGTCGCTTTTTCCCCGGCATACACTTCCATCCAGGAAATCTTGCGTTCGCCGCCGTAAGCCTTCTTAACCGCAGCATCGACAACCTTGATCATGACCGGGCTGATATCAACACCAATACCGTCGCCTTCGATGAAAGGAATAATCGGGTTGTTAGGAACATTGAGAGAATGGTCTGCGTTGACGGTGATTTTGTCGCCGACTGCTGGAACCTGAATCTTCTTGTATCCCATGCTGAACTCCGTTGTGTGGATTGAACATCTGGCTGCGTTCGAGCGTAACCCAGTTGAATCTGGACGGGAACCTCATGTTCCACCCATATGCCGTGAAAGCTTTACGGTTCGCGGCCTACAAGCCTGAATGCAAAGGGAAAAGTGCCAAATTCGAGCACAGCCAACGACTCTACGCCTGCACCCCGCCTGCGACCTTTAGACCAATGGACGAGCACCGGTACCTATGAAGCAACGGCGCTTTGCTAGCTACCTATGTATAATGCCGCCGCTGACCATAGAGTCACGACGGCCGAACGCTCTGCTACCGAAGAAAACAAGCCGAGACCGGCCGCCCAAAGCCGGGTTGTTACCGCAGCCCACCCGCTTGACGCTCGACTGATGCACCCAACATCACCGCGAAGAAACCTCGACATTCGGCTCATGGATGACCTTTGAACGAAAGCGCTTACCCGGCGCACCTCGAGTTTCTGCGCACGCTTTAGCAAAGAAGAGAGTTAATCCGAATATGCCCACCCGCTCGAAGATCATCTATACCTTCACCGACGAAGCTCCGGCCCTCGCCACCTATTCCCTGCTGCCTATCGTAGAAGCCTTCACCGCTTCGGCTGATATCGCCGTGGAAACCCGCGACATCTCCCTGGCCGGCCGCATCCTCGCCAGCTTCCCTGAGCAGTTGGGTGCCAAAGCGGTGCCGGACCACCTCGCCGAACTGGGCGAACTGGCCGTCACCCCAGAAGCCAACATCATCAAGCTGCCGAACATCAGCGCCTCGGTACCGCAGCTGCAAGCCGCGATCAAGGAACTGCAGGCCCAGGGCTACGCCCTGCCGGACTACCCGGAAACCGTGACCAGCGACACCGACAAAGACGCCAAGGCGCGCTACGACAAGGTCAAGGGCAGCGCCGTGAACCCGGTCCTGCGTGAAGGCAACTCCGACCGCCGCGCTCCGCTGTCGGTGAAGAACTACGCGCGCAAACACCCGCACAAGATGGGCGCCTGGGCCAAGGACTCCAAGTCTCACGTTGCCCACATGAGCAACGGCGACTTCTACGGCAGCGAAAAAGCCGCGCTGATCGAAGCCGCAGACAGCGTCAAGATCGAGCTGATCGCCCAAGACGGCACCGCCACCGTCCTGAAACAAAAGACCACCGTGCAAGCTGGTGAGATCCTCGACTGCGCCGTGATGAGCAAAAAGGCCCTGCGCGCCTTCATCGCCGCTGAAATCGAAGACGCCAAGAAACAAGGCGTACTGCTGTCGGTGCACCTCAAGGCCACCATGATGAAGGTCTCCGACCCGATCATGTTCGGCCAGATCGTTGCCGAGTTCTATCAGGACGCCCTGAGCAAGCACGCCGCCGTGCTGCAGGAAATCGGCTTCAACCTGAACAACGGCATTGGCGACCTGTACGCCCGCATCAAGGCCCTGCCAGCCGAGCAGCAAGCCGCGATCGAAGCCGACATCCAGGCGGTCTACGCTGCACGCCCTGCCCTGGCCATGGTCAACTCCGACAAAGGCATCACCAACCTGCACGTACCGAGCGACGTGATCGTCGACGCCTCGATGCCGGCCATGATCCGTGACTCCGGCAAGATGTGGGGCACCGACGGCCAACTGCACGACACCAAGGCCGTGATCCCGGACCGTTGCTACGCCACCATCTACCAGGCCGTGATCGAAGACTGCAAAGCCAATGGCGCGTTCGATCCGACCACCATGGGCAGCGTGCCAAACGTCGGCCTGATGGCGAAAAAAGCCGAAGAATACGGCTCCCACGACAAGACCTTCGAAATCAAGGCTGACGGCGTGGTTCGCGTGACCGACAGCCAAGGCAAGCTGCTGCTGGAGCAGAAAGTCGAAGCCGGCGACATCTTCCGCATGTGCCAGACCAAGGACGCGCCGATCCAGGACTGGGTCAAGCTCGCCGTCAACCGTGCCCGTGCCAGCAGCACCCCGGCGATTTTCTGGCTGGACCCGATGCGCGCCCACGACGGCGTGATGATCGAGAAAGTTCAGGCCTACCTGAAGGATCACGACACCAGCGATCTGGACATCCGCATCATGTCCCCGGTCGAAGCCATGAAGTTCACCCTGGCCCGCACCCGCGACGGCAAGGACACCATCTCGGTGACCGGCAACGTGCTGCGCGACTACCTGACCGACCTGTTCCCGATCATGGAGCTGGGCACCAGCGCCAAGATGCTGTCGATCGTGCCGCTGATGAACGGTGGCGGCCTGTTCGAAACCGGCGCCGGCGGTTCGGCTCCTAAGCATGTGCAACAGCTGCTGGAAGAGAACTTCCTGCGCTGGGATTCCCTGGGTGAGTTCCTGGCCCTGGCCGCCTCCCTGGAGCACCTGGGCAACACCTACAACAACCCGAAAGCCCTGGTACTGGCCAAGACCCTGGACCAGGCCACCGGCCAGTTCCTCGACAACAACAAGTCGCCATCGCGCAAAGTCGGCAACATCGACAACCGCGGCAGCCACTTCTACCTGGCGCTGTACTGGGCACAAGCCCTGGCCGCCCAGACCGAGGACGCTGCCCTGCAAGCGCAGTTCAGCCCTCTGGCCAAGACCCTGACCGAGAACGAAGCGACCATCGTCGCCGAGCTCAACGCCGTACAGGGCAAGCCCGTGGACATCGGCGGCTACTACAGCGCCAACCCAGAGCTGGTGAGCAAGGCCATGCGCCCGAGCGCCACCCTCAACGCGGCCATTGCTGCGCTGGTGTAAGCACGAGCGAACACACAAACCCCGGCCCCGCGCCGGGGTTTGTGCTTGTGGAGCCCGCAGGAGCCGGCTTGCCGGCGACTGCCCTCACGCGAACATGAGGCGCTCGCTTCGCCGGCAAGCCGGCTCCTACAATGCTTCCCCCTTATAAAGGAGTGCCTTTATGGAATGGCAACCCCATATCACTGTCGCCACCATCGTCGAAGACCAGGGCCGCTTCCTGTTCGTCGAGGAGTACTCGGGCGAACACGCCGTGCTCAACCAGCCCGCCGGGCACCTGGACGCCAATGAAAGCCTGCTCCAGGCGGCCATTCGCGAAACCCTGGAGGAAACCGGCTGGGACGTGGAATTGACCGGCGTGGTCGGCATCTACCTGTACACCGCCCCCAGCAATGGCGTGACCTACCAGCGCGTGTGCTTTGCCGCCAAAGCGCTGCGCCACCGTCCGGACTATCAGCTGGATGACGGCATCATCGGCCCACGCTGGCTGAGCCGCGAGCAACTGCTGGAACAGCGCGCCCACTGGCGCAGCGAGCTGATCCTGCAATGCCTGGACGATTACCTGGACGGCCAGTTGCACAGCCTGGCGCTGATCCGACCAATGCTTTAACCGCAGTTTTAGCCTTGCAGGCCTCAGCCTGTTAGAATCGCGTCCTTTTTCAAGACACCCGTTGAATTCCTATGCGTGATCCAGCCTCTTCTGACACCCAAAAGAAACGCGTCATTGTCGGCATGTCCGGCGGCGTGGATTCTTCCGTTTCCGCCCTCCTGCTGATGGAACAGGGATACCAGGTAGAAGGCCTGTTCATGAAGAACTGGGAGGAAGACGACGGCACCGAATACTGCACCGCCATGGATGACCTGGCCGACGCCCAGGCCGTGTGCGACAAACTTGGCATCAAGCTGCACACCGCCAACTTCGCCGCCGAGTACTGGGACAACGTGTTCGAGCACTTCCTGGCCGAATACAAGGCCGGCCGCACGCCGAACCCGGACATCCTGTGCAACCGCGAAATCAAGTTCAAGGCGTTCCTCGACTACGCCATGATGCTCGGCGCCGACCTGATCGCTACCGGCCACTATGTACGCCGCCGCGACATCGACGGCCGCACCGAACTGCTCAAGGGCCTGGACCCGAACAAGGACCAGAGCTACTTCCTGCATGCCGTGGGCGGCGAGCAGATCGCCAAGACCCTGTTCCCGGTAGGCGAGCTGGAAAAACCCGAAGTGCGCGCCATCGCCGAGAAACATGACCTGGCCACCGCCAAGAAGAAAGACTCCACCGGCATCTGCTTTATCGGTGAGCGGCGCTTCAGCGACTTCCTCAAGCAATACCTGCCGGCCCAGCCCGGCGAGATCAAGACTACCGAAGGTGAAGTCATCGGCCGCCACCACGGCCTGATGTACCACACCATCGGCCAGCGCCAGGGCCTGGGCATCGGCGGCCTGAAAGACGCTGGCGAAGAGCCGTGGTACGTGCTGATCAAGGACCTGGAGCACAACGAGCTGATCGTCGGCCAGGGCAACGACCATCCGTGGCTGTTCTCCCGCGCCCTGCTGGCTTCCGACATCTATTGGGTCAACCCCATCGACCTGAGCCAGCCACGGCGCCTGACCGCCAAGGTGCGCTACCGCCAGAGCGACCAGCCCTGCACCCTGGAGCGGACCGCCAACGGCTACCGCGCCACCTTCGACGATCCGCAGCGCGCGGTGACTCCCGGCCAGTCCGTGGTGTTCTACGACGGTGAAATCTGCCTCGGCGGCGGCGTGATCGAAGTGGCCGAACCCTGGAGCAGCAAGGACGCCCGCCCATGAGCCCGATTCAGGAGCAACTGACGGCGCTGGGCGGTGTATTCCTCGCAGCGGTGCTGGTGGACCGCATCGCCAAGACCGGCCAGGTCAGCGAAGCGGCCTTGAGCTGCATGCTCGGCAGCCTGCTGATCCGTGACCCCAAGGACACCCTGGAGGTCTACGGTGGCGACGACCTCAACCTGCGCGAGGGCTACCGCGCCCTGATCGGCGCCCTGGAGCGCGACCCCAGCACCCTGCAACGCGAGCCCCTGCGCTACGCCTTGTCGATGCTCGGCCTGGAACGCCAGTTGGCCAAGCGCGATGACCTGCTGGAAACCATCGGCAAGCGCCTGCCGCAGATCCAGTCCCAGGTCGAACACTTCGGCCCGGCCCACGAAAACGTCATTGCTGCATGCGGCGGGCTGTACCAGGACACCCTGAGCACCCTGCGCCAACGCATCCAGGTGCACGGCGACATGCGCAACCTGCAGCAGCCGAGCAACGCCTCGAAGATCCGCGCCCTGCTGCTGGCCGGCATTCGCTCGGCGCGCCTGTGGCGCCAGCTGGGCGGCCATCGCTGGCAACTGGTGATCAGCCGGCGCAAATTGCTCAAAGAGCTGTATCCATTGATGCGCAGCAGCTGAGCTGCGCCTGATTTTTCAAGAGCTGCGCGTAAGACGCTGGTCAGTTGGCAACGGACCCGCGGATATTTTCATGTATGATACGCGCCCCATTTCGTTGCCCGACTGTCCGAGAACACCCCATGCAGCTCTCTTCGCTCACTGCGGTTTCCCCTGTTGACGGCCGCTACGCCGGCAAAACCCAGGCCCTGCGCCCCATTTTCAGCGAATACGGCCTGATCCGTGCTCGCGTCCTCGTTGAAGTGCGCTGGCTCCAGCGCCTGGCCGCCCACAGCGCCATCAGCGAAGTGCCGGCGTTCTCCGCCGAAGCCAACGCCGTCCTCAATGCCCTGGCAGAGAACTTCTCCCTGGAGCACGCCGAGCGCGTCAAAGAGATCGAGCGCACCACCAACCACGACGTCAAGGCCATCGAGTACCTGCTCAAGGAACAAGCCGCCAAGCTGCCTGAGCTGGCCAACGTCAGTGAGTTCATCCACTTCGCCTGCACCAGCGAGGACATCAACAACCTGTCCCACGCCCTGATGCTGCGCGAAGGCCGTGATGACGTGATGCTGCCGCTGATGCGCCAGACCGCCAACGCCATCCGCGAACTGGCGATCCGCTTCGCCGAAGTGCCGATGCTGTCGCGCACCCACGGTCAGCCGGCCTCGCCGACCACCCTGGGCAAGGAACTGGCCAACGTCGTGTACCGTCTGGAGCGCCAGATCGCTCAGGTCGCCGCCGTACCGCTGCTGGGCAAGATCAACGGCGCCGTGGGCAACTACAACGCCCACCTGTCGGCCTATCCGGACATCGACTGGGAAGCCAATGCCCGCGCCTTCATCGAAGACGAGTTGGGCCTGGCCTTCAACCCCTACACCACGCAGATCGAGCCGCACGACTACATTGCCGAGCTGTTCGATGCCATCGCCCGCTTCAACACCATCCTGATCGACTTCGATCGCGATATCTGGGGCTACATCTCCCTGGGCTACTTCAAGCAACGCACCATTGCCGGCGAAATCGGTTCCTCGACCATGCCGCACAAGGTCAACCCGATCGACTTCGAAAACTCCGAAGGCAACCTGGGGATCGCCAACGCCCTGTTCCAGCACCTGGCGAGCAAGCTGCCGATCTCCCGCTGGCAGCGCGACCTGACCGACTCCACCGTCCTGCGCAACCTGGGCGTGGGCTTCGCTCACAGCGTGATCGCCTACGAAGCCAGCCTCAAAGGCATCAGCAAACTGGAGCTCAACGCCCAGAAGATCGCCGAAGACCTGGATGCCTGCTGGGAAGTGCTGGCCGAGCCGATCCAGACCGTGATGCGTCGCTACAACATCGAAAATCCGTACGAAAAGCTCAAGGAACTGACCCGCGGCAAGGGCATCAGCCCTGAAGCGCTGCAGACTTTCATCGACGGGCTGGACATGCCTGCCGCGGCCAAGGCCGAGCTCAAGCAGCTCACCCCAGCCAGCTACATCGGCAATGCCGCGGCCCAGGCCAAGCGCATCTGAGCCACCGCCCGACCTTTTGACGCCCGGCCGCGCCGGGCGTTTTTATTCCTGCTAGAAAAGTAAACTTTTTCAATAGGTTACACATGAATCCTGACATTCCACTTCAACTTCTGGGCGGCATCACTGCACGGGAATTTCTGCGTGACTACTGGCAGAAAAAGCCCCTGCTGATCCGTCAGGCCCTGCCTGACTTCGAAAGCCCGATCGAACCCGACGAACTGGCCGGCCTGGCCCTGGAAGAAGAAGTCGAATCGCGCCTGGTGATCGAGAACGGCGAGCGCCCCTGGGAACTGCGTCGCGGCCCGTTCGCCGAAGACGAGTTCAGCAAGCTGCCGGAGCGTGACTGGACGCTGCTGGTGCAGGCCGTGGACCAGTTCGTCCCGGAAGTCGCCGAACTGCTGGAGCATTTCCGCTTCCTGCCGAGCTGGCGCATTGATGACGTGATGATCAGCTTCGCCGCACCGGGCGGTAATGTCGGCCCGCACTTTGACAACTACGACGTGTTCCTGCTGCAAGGCCACGGCAAGCGCAACTGGAAGATCGGCCAGATGTGCGACTCCGAAAGCCCGCTGCTGCAGCACGCGGACCTGCGCATCCTCGCCGAGTTCGAAGAGACTGAAAGCTGGGTCCTGGAACCCGGTGACATGCTCTACCTGCCACCGCGCCTGGCCCACTACGGCGTTGCGCTGAATGACTGCATGACCTATTCGGTGGGCTTCCGCGCCCCGAGCGCCGCTGAAGTCCTGACTCACTTCACCGACTTCCTCGGTCAGTTCCTGCCGGACGAAGATCGCTACACCGACGCCGACGTACAGCCGGCCAGCGACCCACACCAGATCCAGCAGGACGCCCTCGACCGCCTCAAGAGCCTGCTAGCCGAGCACATGAGCGACGAGCGCCTGTTGCTGACCTGGTTCGGCCAGTTCATGACCGAGCCGCGTTATCCGGAACTGGTGGTCGGCCCGGAACTGGAAGAAGACGACCTGCTGGGCAGCCTGGAACAGGGCGCGATCCTGATCCGCAACCCGAGCGCGCGCCTGGCCTGGTCGGAAGTGGATGAAGACCTGTTGCTGTTCGCCAGCGGCCAGAGCCGCCTGCTTCCCGGTAAACTGCGCGAGCTGCTGAAAATGATTTGCGCCGCCGATGCCCTGCATATCGACAACCTCGGCCCCTGGCTGGCGGATGACGATGGGCGCGGCCTGTTGTGTGAACTGGTCAAGCAAGGGAGCCTGGGGTTCGCCGATGAATAAGATTCGCGTACGTGTCGCAGACTGGCAAAAGGATAACGCCGAGATCCGGCGTATTCGTGAAGCGGTGTTCATTGCCGAGCAAGCGGTTCCACCGGAACTGGAATGGGACGCCGACGATGACAGTGCCGTGCACTTCCTGGCCTTCGAGGGCGATTTTCCGATTGGTACCGCGCGCCTGCTGCCCGACGGCCATGTCGGCCGGGTTTCGGTACTCAAGGACTGGCGCGGCCTGAAGGTCGGCGATGCGCTGATGCATGCGGTGATCGACGAAGCCGAGAAACGCGGCCTCAAGCAGCAGATGCTCAGCGCCCAGGTCCAGGCCACGCCGTTCTACGAGCGCCTGGGCTTCTCGATTGTCAGCCAGGAGTTTCTCGAAGCAGGGATTCCTCACGTCGACATGGTCCGCGGCGCCTGACCGACATGCCCTGGCGGCAATAACCCAAGCCAACGCCCCGCCATCCCCTTGCCCCGACCGGCGCAAGACCAGGATGCCGGGGCGTTTTGCCGTCTAGGATTCAACTTGCCCCACCCAAAGCCGACAAAGTGTCAAACTCAAGGCTTTACGCCAGCTACTCGCGGAGATAACGGATATGTCCCTACGCACCTTGCTCACGACGCTGCTGCTGACCTTCAGCTGCTCGGTCATGGCCGCCACCGAGATCGTGCCCCTCAACAACCGCACCAGCGCCGACCTGCTGCCGGTGGCGCAGAATTTTCTCGGCAAGGACGGCAAGGTCAGCGCCTATGGCAACCAACTGATCGTCAATGCCGAGCCGGGCAAGATCGCCGAACTGCGGGCTTTCATTGCGCAATTGGATACGGCGGCCAAGCGCCTGCTGATCACCGTCGACACCAATGAAAACAACTTCCAGGACAACCAGGGTTATTCGGTCAACGGCGCGCCGCAAACCCGGATCATCAATCGCAGCACCGAGAGTCGCGATGGCGGCATCCAGCAGATCCAGGCCAGCGAAGGCGTGCCGGCCCTGATTCAGGTCGGTCAGAGCGTGCCCCTGACCACGACCCAGACCGATCCCTACGGTCGCCCGCAAAACCAGACCCAGTACCGCAACGTCACCCAGGGCTTCTATGTCACGGCCAGCGTGACCGGCGAGACCGTGCACCTGAGCATCAGCACCAATCGTGACCGCATGAGCCAGGAACGTCCCGATGTAGTGAACGTGCAAAGTACCGACACAACCGTCAACGGTCGCCTTGGCGAGTGGATCACCCTGGCGGGCGTCAATCGCCAGACCCAGGCCGACAAGCAGGCTCTGGGCCGCAGCTATTCGACCCAAGGCCGGGAT
Source organism: Pseudomonas sp. Os17 (assembly GCF_001547895.1). Lineage (NCBI taxonomy): Bacteria > Pseudomonadati > Pseudomonadota > Gammaproteobacteria > Pseudomonadales > Pseudomonadaceae > Pseudomonas > Pseudomonas sp. Os17. The sequence continues at coordinate 4,500,218 of NZ_AP014627.1, forward strand.
GACATGACCTTGCGGGTCAAGGTCGACGCATTGGACTAAAGCACCAAAAACTGACTGATTAGTCGTATTAGACCAAAGATGTAGTGGCGCAAAAAAAGCACTACAAAACATTTGACGGGCCAAAAAACCGCGGGCATGATGGCCTCGCTCCCGCTAATCAGGGGCCCTGGCAAGGGCCTTCGGATCGCCGCTCCAACCTACCCAACCGAGCCGATTCGTGTCTGTACTGCCCACAAGGTGTGTTTGACGAGATTGCGACTGGAACGAAGTTGTCCCGAGGGACGGAAGCGTAATTAGGTCGATCGGCAACACACTGTTGGAACGCACCCAGGCCCACGACGCCCGAATGCGCACCGCAGCTCGCCTTCACCTGCTCACTTTTCCCCTCGAGCTCATCGTTCACCCGTCGCCATCCCCGCCATACACCCTCGACCGCCTAAGCTTCCTGGTCAGCGAGCAGCCTTCCACGCAACGTTATGACGCGTGATCGGCGGAGCCGGAATTTTCCAACCAAGAACGACTTTTTACACAAGACGCGACGAGGTTTATCTCCATGGCACTGACACGCGAACAGCAAATTGCAGCCCTTGAAAAAGACTGGGCTGAAAACCCGCGCTGGAAAGGCGTGACTCGCACCTACTCCGCTGCCGACGTGGTCCGTCTGCGTGGTTCGGTTCAACCCGAGCACACCCTGGCACGCATGGGCGCCGAGAAGCTCTGGAACCTGGTCACCCAAGGTGCCAAGCCGTCCTTCCGTCCTGATAAAGATTTCGTCAACTGCATGGGCGCCCTGACCGGCGGCCAGGCTGTTCAACAGGTCAAAGCCGGTATCCAGGCCATCTACCTGTCGGGCTGGCAAGTGGCTGCGGACAACAACTCCGCAGAATCCATGTACCCCGACCAGTCGCTGTACCCGGTGGACTCGGTTCCAACCGTGGTCAAGCGCATCAACAACTCGTTCCGTCGTGCGGACCAGATCCAGTGGAAAGCCGGCAAGAACCCGGGCGACGAAGGCTACATCGACTACTTCGCGCCAATCGTGGCCGACGCTGAAGCCGGTTTCGGCGGCGTGCTGAACGCCTACGAGCTGATGAAGAGCATGATCGAAGCAGGCGCCGCCGGCGTTCACTTCGAAGACCAGCTGGCTTCCGTGAAGAAGTGCGGCCACATGGGCGGCAAGGTACTGGTGCCGACCCAGGAAGCTGTACAGAAGCTGACTGCTGCCCGTCTGGCGGCCGACGTTGCCGGTGTACCGACCATCATCCTGGCCCGTACCGACGCCAACGCTGCTGACCTGCTGACTTCGGACTGCGACCCGTACGACCAGCCGTTCGTGACAGGCACTCGCACCCAGGAAGGCTTCTACAAAGTGAAAGCCGGCCTGGACCAGGCAATTGCCCGCGGTCTGGCCTACGCGCCTTACGCCGATCTGATCTGGTGCGAAACCGCCAAACCGGACCTGGACGAAGCCCGTCGTTTCGCCGAAGCGATCAAGAAGGAATACCCGGACCAGATCCTGTCGTACAACTGCTCGCCTTCCTTCAACTGGAAGAAGAACCTGGACGACGCCACCATCGCCAAGTTCCAGCGCGAACTGTCCGCCATGGGCTACAAGCACCAGTTCATCACCCTGGCCGGTATCCACAACATGTGGCACAGCATGTTCAACCTGGCGCATGACTACGCCCGCAACGACATGACTGCATACGTAAAACTGCAAGAGCAAGAGTTCGCCGACGCGGCCAAAGGCTACACCTTCGTGGCTCACCAGCAGGAAGTGGGCACCGGCTACTTCGACGACATGACCACCGTGATCCAGGGCGGCTCGTCCTCGGTAACCGCCCTGACCGGCTCCACCGAAGAAGAGCAGTTCCATTGATTCCAGGCCTCGCGCCTTGATCGAGCGGCCAATGCAGATCCGGTAAAAACAACTGCATTGCTGTAAAGCTGACGCCCCGACTGGTTCGGGGCGTTTTTTTGCCCGCACTCCCAGCAGGAGCCAATTTGCCGGCGAAACAGGCCTGCGCATTTCCCAATCCGCCTGCCTCCAGCAAAATTCGCCGACAAGCCGGCGCCGCCCAAAAAGCCGACGAAATATTGATCCAGAGCGGTGTTACCCAGAGCGAAACAGGTTAAAAGGTGCGCCCCTGCTACTTGCAGTAACAGGGATATATCCGACAACTTTCCCACGCCTCCAAGGGGAGCAGAATAAAACAGCCGCTAAATAATATTGATTATCATTTAGAGGCTAAAACTTTCATTACAGCAGGGACAAAACATAATTAACAAAACCTCCCCTAATGCCCGCAGGCTGCGGCTTACGGGGCTACAGGGGTGAGCTATGTCCTTATTACGATAAACAATTTCGCTTTAGAAATTTTACTTGCCCGGTGTTTAGCCATAAAATCAGCGCGATTGATTGCGCTGCGACATATCGTCACTGCTTTATTTCTTTATCAAGCTCAGAGACTCTTGCTCTCTGTTAAGGATTACCAGCATGCCCGAAGCGACAGGACTCATGGCCCACAACTGGGGCTTTGCCATTTTCCTTCTGGGTGTTGTCGGCCTCTGTGCCTTCATGCTCGGCGTCTCCAGCCTCCTCGGGTCAAAAGCCTGGGGCCGCAGCAAAAACGAACCGTTCGAGTCCGGCATGCTACCTACCGGTGGCGCCCGCTTGCGGCTCTCAGCCAAATTCTATCTGGTCGCGATGCTCTTCGTGATCTTCGATATCGAAGCCCTCTTTCTCTTTGCCTGGTCTGTGTCCGTCCGCGAAAGCGGCTGGACCGGATTCGTCGAAGCTCTCGTTTTCATAGCAATTCTGTTGGCAGGTCTTGTCTACCTTTGGCGAGTGGGGGCTCTTGACTGGGCTCCGGAAGGTCGTCGTAAGCGGCAGGCGAAGCTAAAACAATGAGGCTTTGGCGATGCAATACAATCTCACCAGGATCGACCCCGATGCTCCTAACGATCAGTACCCGATCGGCGAACGTGAAACCGTTTCCGATCCGTTAGAGGATCAGGTCCACAAAAACATCTTCATGGGCAAGCTGGAAGACGTGCTGAGCGGCGCGGTCAACTGGGGGCGTAAGAACTCCCTGTGGCCGTACAACTTCGGTCTGTCCTGCTGCTACGTGGAAATGACCACCGCCTTCACGGCGCCCCATGACATCGCGCGCTTTGGCGCCGAGGTTATCCGGGCATCGCCGCGTCAGGCGGACTTCATGGTTATCGCCGGTACCTGCTTCATCAAGATGGCGCCGATCATCCAGCGTCTCTACGAGCAAATGCTTGAGCCCAAGTGGGTCATCTCCATGGGTTCGTGCGCCAACTCCGGCGGCATGTACGACATCTACTCCGTAGTTCAGGGGGTGGACAAGTTCCTGCCCGTGGACGTCTACGTACCTGGCTGCCCGCCCCGCCCCGAAGCGTTCCTGCAAGGCTTGATGCTCTTGCAAGAATCCATTGGCCAGGAGCGTCGCCCACTGTCCTGGGTCGTCGGTGATCAAGGCGTGTATCGCGCCGAGATGCCGTCGCAAAAGGAGCAGCGCCGCGAACAGCGTATTCAGGTCACCAACCTGCGCAGCCCTGACGAAGTCTGATCCAGATCTGTTCTGACAAAGAAACGACACTGGCTTCACTCTTTACGTTGACCGAAAGCGATAAAAAACCATGACTACAGGCAGTGCTCTGTACATCCCGCCTTATAAGGCTGACGACCAGGATGTGGTCGTCGAACTCAATAACCGTTTTGGCCCTGAGGCGTTCACCGCCCAGGCCACCCGCACCGGCATGCCGGTGCTGTGGGTTACCCGCTCCAAACTCGTCGAAGTCCTGACCTTCCTGCGCAACCTGCCCAAGCCGTACGTCATGCTCTATGACCTGCACGGCGTGGACGAGCGCCTGCGCACCAAGCGCCAGGGCCTGCCGGGTGCCGACTTCAGCGTGTTCTACCACTTGCTGTCGATCGAACGTAACAGCGACGTGATGATCAAGGTGGCCCTCTCCGAAGGCGACCTCAGCCTGCCCACCGTCACCGGTATCTGGCCCAACGCCAACTGGTACGAGCGTGAAGTCTGGGACATGTTCGGCATCGACTTTGCCGGCCACCCGCACCTGTCGCGAATCATGATGCCGCCGACCTGGGAAGGTCACCCGCTGCGCAAGGACTTCCCGGCTCGCGCCACCGAGTTCGATCCGTTCAGCCTGAACCTGGCCAAGCAGCAGCTGGAAGAGGAAGCCGCGCGCTTCCGTCCGGAAGACTGGGGCATGAAGCGTTCCGGCGCCAACGAGGACTACATGTTCCTCAACCTGGGTCCGAACCACCCTTCGGCTCACGGTGCCTTCCGTATCATCCTGCAACTGGATGGCGAAGAGATCGTCGACTGCGTACCGGACATCGGCTACCACCACCGTGGTGCCGAGAAGATGGCCGAGCGTCAGTCCTGGCACAGCTTCATCCCCTACACCGACCGCATCGACTACCTGGGCGGGGTGATGAACAACCTGCCGTACGTGCTGTCGGTGGAGAAGCTGGCCGGCATCAAGGTGCCGGAGAAGGTCGACGTCATCCGCATCATGATGGCCGAGTTCTTCCGCATCACCAGCCACCTGCTGTTCCTGGGCACCTACATCCAGGACGTCGGCGCCATGACCCCGGTGTTCTTCACCTTCACCGACCGTCAGCGCGCCTACACCGTGATCGAAGCCATCACCGGTTTCCGTCTGCACCCGGCCTGGTACCGCATCGGCGGCGTTGCCCACGATCTGCCCCGCGGCTGGGAAAAACTGGTCAAGGACTTCGTCGAATGGCTGCCCAAGCGCCTCGACGAATACACCAAGGCTGCCCTGCAGAACAGCATCCTCAAGGGCCGGACCATCGGTGTCGCCGCCTACAACACCAAGGAAGCCCTGGAATGGGGCGTCACTGGTGCCGGCCTGCGCTCCACCGGTTGCGATTTTGACCTGCGCAAGGCCCGTCCGTACTCCGGCTACCAGAACTTCGAGTTCGAAGTCCCGCTGGGTGCCAACGGTGACGCCTACGACCGTTGCATGGTTCGCGTGGAAGAAATGCGCCAGAGCATCAAGATCATCGATCAGTGCCTGCGCAACATGCCAGAAGGCCCGTACAAGGCGGACCACCCGCTGACCACGCCGCCGCCGAAAGAGCGCACCCTGCAGCACATCGAGACCTTGATCACGCACTTCCTGCAGGTTTCGTGGGGCCCGGTCATGCCGGCCAACGAATCCTTCCAGATGATCGAAGCGACCAAGGGCATCAACAGTTATTACCTGACGAGCGATGGCGGCACCATGAGCTACCGCACCCGGATCCGTACCCCGAGCTTCGCCCACCTGCAGCAGATCCCTTCGGTGATCCGCGGCAGCATGGTCGCGGACTTGATCGCGTACCTGGGTAGTATCGACTTCGTTATGGCCGACGTGGACCGCTAAGCATGAACAGCACGCTTATCCAGACAGACCGTTTCGCCCTGAGCGAAACCGAGCGCTCGGCCATCGAGCACGAGATGCATCACTACGAAGACCCGCGCGCGGCGTCGATCGAAGCCCTGAAGATCGTCCAGAAGGAACGTGGCTGGGTGCCTGACGGCGCGGTCTACGCCATCGGCGAGATCCTCGGCATCCCCGCCAGCGACGTGGAAGGCGTGGCGACGTTCTACAGCCAGATCTTCCGCCAGCCGGTGGGCCGCCACATCATTCGCGTCTGCGACAGCATGGTCTGCTACATCGGCGGCCATGAGTCCGTGGTCAGCCAGATCCAGAGCGAGCTGGGCATCGGCCTCGGCCAGACCACCGCCGACGGCCGCTTCACCCTGCTGCCGGTGTGCTGCCTGGGCAACTGCGACAAGGCCCCGGCGCTGATGATCGACGACGACACTTTCGGCAACGTACAGCCCGCTGGCGTGGCCAAACTGTTGGAGGGCTACGTATGACCCTGACCTCTTTCGGCCCTGCGAACCGCATTGCGCGCACCGCAGAAACCCACCCCCTGACCTGGCGTCTGCGTGACGACGGCGAGCCGGTATGGTTCGACGAGTACCAGGCCAAGAACGGCTACGCTGCAGCGCGCAAGGCCTTCGCCGACCTGTCCCAGGACGATATCGTCCAGACCGTGAAGGACGCCGGCCTCAAGGGCCGCGGCGGTGCGGGCTTCCCCACCGGCGTGAAGTGGGGCCTGATGCCCAAAGACGAATCCATGAACATCCGCTACCTGCTGTGCAACGCGGACGAAATGGAACCCAACACCTGGAAAGACCGCATGCTGATGGAGCAACTGCCCCATCTGCTGATCGAAGGCATGCTGATCAGTGCCCGTGCACTGAAAACCTACCGCGGCTACATCTTCCTGCGCGGCGAGTACACCACCGCCGCCAAGCACCTGCGCCGTGCCGTGGAAGAAGCCAAGGCTGCTGGCCTGTTGGGCAAGAACATCCTGGGCAGCGGTTTCGATTTCGAACTGTTCGTGCACACCGGCGCCGGGCGCTACATCTGCGGTGAAGAAACCGCACTGATCAACTCCCTGGAAGGCCGTCGCGCCAACCCACGCTCCAAGCCGCCCTTCCCCGCCGCCGTAGGCGTGTGGGGCAAGCCGACTTGCGTGAACAACGTCGAGACCCTGTGCAACGTGCCGGCGATCATCGGCGACGGCGTGGAGTGGTACAAATCCCTGGCCCGCGAAGGCAGTGAAGACCACGGCACCAAGCTGATGGGCTTCTCCGGCAAAGTGAAGAACCCTGGCCTGTGGGAGCTGCCCTTCGGCGTGACCGCGCGCGAGCTGTTCGAGGACTACGCCGGCGGCATGCGCGATGGCTACAAGCTCAAGTGCTGGCAGCCCGGCGGCGCCGGTACCGGCTTCCTGCTGCCGGAACACCTGGATGCGCAAATGTACGCCGGCGGCATCGCCAAAGTGGGCACCCGCATGGGTACCGGCCTGGCCATGGCGGTGGACGACAGCATCAACATGGTGTCGCTGCTGCGCAACATGGAGCAATTCTTCGCCCGTGAATCCTGCGGCTTCTGCACCCCTTGCCGTGATGGCCTGCCATGGAGCGTCAAGCTGCTGATGGCCCTGGAAAAAGGCCAGGGCCAGCAGGGCGACATCGAGACCCTGCTGGGTCTGGTGGGCTTCCTCGGCCCGGGCAAGACCTTCTGTGCTCACGCACCGGGTGCCGTGGAGCCTTTGGGCAGTGCCATCAAGTATTTCCGTCCAGAGTTCGAAGCCGGCATCGCGCCTACCAGCGCCGCCGTCCCGCCTCTGGCCCGACCGATCGTAGTCGGCGCGTAACGCTTAGATGAGGGCGCAGGGTCCGTGCCCTGCGCTCGACGTGCGATGACGCCGTGAACGGCTGTGTTGATTCGCACGCATAACAAGATTCCATTAGCCACGCCCGCTGACACCGGGCCAACGAAGAACTTTGAACCATGGCCACTATCCACGTAGACGGCAAAGCGCTCGAAGTCGATGGGGCGGACAACCTGTTACAGGCGTGTCTGTCACTAGGCCTCGACATCCCTTATTTCTGCTGGCACCCCGCTCTCGGTAGCGTCGGTGCCTGTCGCCAGTGCGCGGTCAAGCAGTACACCGACGAGAACGACACCCGTGGTCGTATCGTCATGTCCTGCATGACCCCGGCCACCGACAACACCTGGATCTCCATCGACGATGAAGAATCCAAGGCCTTCCGTGCCAGTGTTGTCGAATGGCTGATGACCAACCACCCTCACGACTGCCCGGTCTGTGAGGAAGGCGGTCACTGCCACCTGCAAGACATGACGGTGATGACCGGCCACAACGAGCGCCGTTATCGCTTCACCAAGCGCACCCACCAGAATCAGGACCTCGGCCCGTTCATCGCTCACGAGATGAACCGCTGCATCGCCTGCTACCGCTGCGTACGCTTCTACAAGGACTACGCCGGCGGCACCGACCTGGGCGTCTACGGCGCCCACGACAACGTGTACTTCGGTCGCGTTGAAGACGGCACCCTGGAAAGCGAGTTCTCCGGCAACCTCACCGAGGTCTGCCCGACCGGTGTGTTCACCGACAAGACTCACTCCGAGCGCTACAACCGCAAATGGGACATGCAGTTCTCGCCAAGCATCTGCCATGGCTGCTCCAGCGGTTGCAACATCTCCCCGGGCGAGCGCTATGGCGAACTGCGCCGCATCGAAAACCGCTACAACGGTTCGGTGAACCAGTATTTCCTCTGCGACCGTGGCCGCTTCGGTTATGGCTACGTCAACCGCAAGGATCGTCCACGCCAGCCACGCCTGGCCGACGGCACCCAGCTGACCCTGGACCAGGCCCTGGACCAGGCCGCCGACCTGCTGCGCGGTCGCAACATCGTCGGTATCGGCTCGCCTCGCGCCAGCCTGGAAAGCAACTACGCGCTGCGTGAACTGGTCGGCGCCGAGCACTTCTACAGCGGCATCGAAGCGTCTGAACTGGAGCGCATCCGCCTGGTTCTGCAGGTGCTGAACGACAGCCCGCTGCCGGTTCCGAACCTGCGCGAGATCGAAGACCACGACGCGATCTTCGTCCTTGGCGAAGACCTGACCCAGACCGCTGCCCGCATGGCCCTGGCCCTGCGCCAGTCGGTCAAGGGCAAGGCCGAGGAAATGGCCGACGCCATGCGCGTCCAGCCTTGGCTCGACGCTGCGGTGAAGAACATCGGTCAGCACGCGCTGAACCCGCTGTTCATCGCCAGCCTCGCTGAAACCAAGCTCGACGACGTCGCCGAGGAGTGTGTACACGCCGCTCCCGACGACCTGGCGCGCATCGGTTTCGCCGTGGCCCACGCCATCGACGCCAGCGCCCCTGCCGTGGAAGGCCTGGACAGCGAAGCCCTGGAACTGGCCAAGCGCATTGCCGACGCCCTGTTGGCGGCCAAGCGCCCACTGATCATTTCCGGTACTTCCCTGGGTTCCAAGGCGCTGATCGAAGCCGCAGCGAACATCGCCAAAGCCCTGAAGCTGCGCGACAAAGCCGGCTCCATCAGCCTGATCGTGCCAGAGGCCAACAGCCTCGGCCTGGCCATGCTCGGCGGCGAATCCGTGGACGCCGCCCTGCAGGCGGTAGTCGACGGTAAAGCCGACGCCATCGTGGTGCTGGAAAACGACCTGTACACCCGCACCGACGCGGCCAAGGTGGATGCGGCCCTCAGCGCGGCCAAGGTGGTGATCGTTGCCGATCACCAACAGACCGCGACCGTCGAGCGCGCGCACCTGGTGCTGTCGGCAGCCAGCTTCGCCGAAGGCGACGGCACCCTGGTCAGCCAGGAAGGTCGCGCCCAGCGCTTCTTCCAGGTCTTCGATCCGACCTACCTGGACGCCAGCATCATGGTCCACGAAGGCTGGCGCTGGCTGCATGCCCTGCGCAGCACCCTGCTGAACAAGCCGGTGGACTGGACCCAGCTGGACCACGTGACCGCTGCCTGCGCCGCGAGCACCCCGCAACTGGCCAGCATCGTCGATGCCGCACCTTCCGCAGCATTCCGTATCAAAGGCCTGAAACTGGCCCGCGAACCGCTGCGATACAGCGGCCGTACCGCCATGCGCGCCAACCAGAGCGTGCACGAACCGCGTACCTCGCAAGACCCGGATACCGCCTTCGCCTACTCCATGGAAGGTTACTCGGGCTCCGCCGAGCCGCGCTCGCAAGTGCCATTCGCCTGGTCGCCGGGCTGGAACTCGCCGCAAGCCTGGAACAAGTTCCAGGACGAAGTCGGCGGCCACCTGCGTGCCGGTGACCCGGGTACTCGCCTGATCGAAAGCCAGGGCGACCGTCTGAACTGGTTCGCCAGCGTCCCGCGGGCCTTCTCTCCGGCCCAGGGCACTTGGCAAGCGGTGCCGTTCTATCACCTGTTCGGCAGCGAGGAGAACTCTTCGAAGGCCGCTCCGGTGCAGGAGCGCATTCCGGCGGCCTACGTGGCCCTGGCCAAGTCCGAAGCCGATCGCCTGGGCGTCAACGACGGTGCCCTGCTCGCAGTGAGTCTGGCTGGCCAGACCCTGCGTCTGCCGCTGCGCATCAACGAAGAGCTGGGTGCCGGCCTGGTGGGCCTGCCTGCCGGTCTGGCGGGCATTCCTCCGGCATTCTTTGGCAAATCCGTTGACGGTCTGCAGGAGGCGGCGCAATGAGTTGGTTTACCCCTGAAGTGATCGACGTGATCCTGACGGTCGTCAAGGCCATCGTGATCCTGCTGGCGGTGGTGATCGCCGGTGCGCTGCTGAGCTTCGTCGAACGTCGCCTGCTGGGCTGGTGGCAGGACCGTTACGGTCCGAACCGCGTTGGCCCGTTCGGCATGTTCCAGATCGCCGCCGACATGCTGAAGATGTTCTTCAAGGAAGACTGGACCCCGCCGTTTGCCGACAAGGTGATCTTCACCCTGGCACCAGTGGTCGCCATGTCCGCCCTGCTGATCGCCTTCGCGATCATCCCGATCACCCCGACCTGGGGCGTCGCGGACCTGAACATCGGCCTGCTGTTCTTCTTCGCCATGGCCGGTCTGTCGGTCTACGCGGTGCTGTTCGCCGGCTGGTCGAGTAACAACAAGTTTGCCCTGCTGGGCAGCTTGCGGGCCTCGGCCCAGACCGTGTCCTACGAAGTGTTCATGGGCCTGGCGCTGATGGGCATCGTGGCTCAGGTCGGCTCCTTCAACATGCGCGACATCGTCGAGTACCAGGCGCAGAACCTGTGGTTCATCATTCCGCAGTTCTTCGGCTTCTGTACCTTCTTCATCGCTGGCGTGGCCGTGACTCACCGTCACCCCTTCGACCAGCCGGAAGCGGAACAGGAACTGGCCGACGGTTACCACATTGAATACGCCGGCATGAAATGGGGCATGTTCTTCGTCGGTGAATACATCGGCATCATCCTGATCTCGGCGCTGCTGGTCACCCTGTTCTTCGGTGGCTGGCACGGTCCGTTCGGCATCCTGCCGCAACTGTCCTTCGTCTGGTTCGCCCTGAAGACCGCGTTCTTCATCATGCTGTTCATCCTGCTGCGCGCCTCTATCCCGCGCCCGCGCTATGACCAGGTGATGGACTTCAGCTGGAAATTCTGCCTGCCGCTGACCCTGATCAATTTGCTGGTGACCGCTGCGGTTGTGTTGTTGAACACGCCTGCGGGCGCGGTTCAGTGAGGATTTGACCCATGTTCAAATATATTGGCGACATCGTTAAGGGTACCGGTACCCAGTTGCGCAGCCTGGTGATGGTGTTCGGTCACGGCTTTCGCAAACGCGACACCCTGCAATACCCCGAAGAGCCGGTGTACCTGCCGCCACGCTACCGTGGCCGTATCGTCCTGACTCGCGACCCCGATGGCGAAGAGCGTTGCGTTGCCTGCAACCTGTGCGCCGTGGCCTGCCCTGTGGGTTGCATCTCGCTGCAGAAAGCTGAAACGGAAGACGGTCGCTGGTACCCGGAGTTCTTCCGCATCAACTTCTCGCGCTGCATTTTCTGCGGTCTCTGCGAGGAAGCCTGTCCGACCACCGCAATCCAGCTGACACCGGATTTCGAGATGGCCGAGTTCAAACGTCAGGACCTGGTTTACGAGAAAGAGGATCTCTTGATCTCCGGTCCCGGAAAGAACCCTGACTACAACTTCTATCGTGTTGCAGGTATGGCCATTGCCGGCAAGCCAAAAGGCGCCGCGCAGAACGAAGCCGAACCGATCAACGTGAAGAGCTTGCTGCCTTAAGGAAGAACGATGGAATTCGCTTTCTATTTCGCATCAGGTGTTGCCGTTGTTTCCACGCTGCGCGTGGTTACCAACACCAACCCTGTGCACGCCCTGCTCTACCTGATCATTTCGCTGATCGCCGTGGCCATGACCTTCTTCAGCCTCGGCGCGCCGTTCGCCGGCGCCCTGGAAGTGATCGCCTACGCCGGCGCCATCATGGTGCTGTTCGTGTTCGTGGTAATGATGCTGAACCTCGGCCCGGCCGCGGCTCAGCAAGAGCGCATCTGGCTCACGCCGGGCATCTGGATCGGCCCGGTGATCCTCGCCGCGCTGCTGCTGGCTGAACTGCTGTACGTACTGTTCAGCCACCAGAGCGGTGCCGGTATCGGTCAAACCACCGTCAGCGCCAAGGCCGTGGGCATCAGCCTGTTCGGCCCTTACCTGCTGGTGGTCGAACTCGCCTCGATGCTGCTGCTCGCCGCAGCCGTCACGGCGTTCCACTTGGGCCGCAACGAGGCGAAGGAGTAATACGATGCCTACTATCCCTCTCGGTACTATCCCGATGGAACATGGCCTGGCAGTTGCCGGCATCCTGTTCTGCCTCGGTCTGGTCGGCCTGATGGTCCGCCGTAACATCCTCTTCGTGTTGATGAGCCTGGAAGTGATGATGAACGCCTCGGCATTGGCCTTCATCGTTGCGGGCGCCCGCTGGGCGCAGCCGGATGGACAAGTGATGTTCATCCTGGTGATCAGCCTGGCAGCCGCCGAGGCCAGTATCGGCCTGGCGATCCTGCTGCAGCTGTACCGCCGCTTCCACACTCTCGATATCGATGCAGCCAGCGAGATGCGCGGATGAACCTTCTCTTTCTGACTTTCGTATTCCCCCTGATCGGTTTCCTGCTGCTGTCGTTCTCTCGGGGACGCCTCTCGGAAAACCTCTCGGCCCTGATCGGCGTCGGCTCCATTGGCCTGTCGGCCATCGTGGCCGCCTACGTGATCTGGCAATTCAACGTCGCGCCACCAGCGGATGGCCACTACACCCAGGTGTTGTGGCAGTGGATGTCGGTGGACGGTTTTGCGCCGAACTTCGCCCTGTATCTGGACGGCCTGTCCGTGACCATGCTGGGCGTGGTAGTGGGCGTGGGCTTCCTGATCCACCTGTTCGCGTCCTGGTACATGCGTGGTGAGGCCGGCTACTCGCGCTTCTTCGCCTACACCAACCTGTTTATCGCCAGCATGCTGTTCCTAGTCCTGGGCGATAACCTGCTGTTCCTGTACTTCGGCTGGGAAGGCGTGGGCCTGTGCTCCTACCTGTTGATCGGTTTCTACTACAGCAACCGCAACAACGGTAACGCCGCACTCAAGGCCTTTATCGTCACCCGGATCGGCGACGTGTTCATGGCCATCGGCCTGTTCATCCTGTTCCAACAGGTGGGCACGCTGAACGTCCAGGAACTGCTGGTGCTGGCTCCGCAGAAATTCCAGGCCGGCGATTTCTGGATCACCCTGGCGACCCTGATGCTGCTGGGCGGCGCCGTGGGCAAATCCGCGCAACTGCCACTGCAGACCTGGCTGGCGGACGCGATGGCTGGTCCGACCCCGGTTTCGGCACTGATCCACGCCGCAACCATGGTGACCGCCGGTGTCTACCTGATCGCCCGTACCCACGGCCTGTTCACCCTGGCGCCGGAAATCCTGCACCTGGTGGGCCTGGTAGGTGGCGTGACCCTGGTACTGGCCGGCTTCGCCGCGCTGGTGCAGACCGACATCAAGCGGATCCTCGCCTACTCCACCATGAGCCAGATCGGCTACATGTTCCTGGCCCTGGGCGTTGGCGCCTGGGACGGCGCGATCTTCCACCTGATGACCCACGCCTTCTTCAAGGCCCTGCTGTTCCTGGCCTCCGGTGCGGTGATCGTTGCCTGCCACCACGAGCAGAACATCTTCAAGATGGGCGGCCTGTGGAAGAAACTGCCTCTGGCCTACGCCAGTTTCATCGTCGGCGGCGCCGCACTGGCGGCCCTGCCTCTGGTGACCGCAGGCTTCTACTCCAAGGACGAGATCCTCTGGGAAGCCTTCGCCAGCGGCAACCACGGCCTGCTGTACGCCGGCCTGGTGGGTGCGTTCATGACCTCGCTGTACACCTTCCGCCTGATCTTCATCACCTTCCACGGTGAAGCCAAGACCGAAGCCCACGCCGGCCACGGGATTTCCCACTGGCTGCCGCTGGTGGTGCTGATCGTGCTGTCCACCGGGATCGGCGCGATGATCACTCCGCCCCTGCATGGTGTGCTGCCGCTGAGCGCCGGTCATGCCGGTGGCGAAGCCAAGCACAGCCTGGAAATCGCCTCGGGTGCCATCGCCCTGGCCGGTATCCTGCTGGCCGCCCTGTTGTTCCTTGGCAAGCGTCGCGTTGTGACCGCCATCGCCAACAGTGGCATCGGGCGTCTGCTCTCGGCCTGGTGGTTCGCCGCCTGGGGCTTCGACTGGATCTACGACAAACTGTTCGTCAAGCCATACCTGGCCATCAGCCATGTACTGCGCAAGGACCCGCTCGATCAGACCATCGGTTTGATCCCGCGTATGGCCAAAGGGGGTCACAACTCCCTGAGCCGTACCGAGACCGGTCAACTGCGTTGGTACGCCGCCTCGATGGCAGCCGGTGCCGTGCTGGTCATCGGCGCCATTGTGCTGGTAGCGGTCTGATATGAACCTTGCGAACTTGCGAAAGGAATTGAGCCCGTCATGATTCTGCCTTGGCTAATCCTGATCCCCTTCATCGGCGGCCTGCTGTGCTGGCTGGGTGAGCGCTTCGGCGCCACCCTCCCCCGCTGGATTGCGCTGTTGACCATGACCCTGGAACTCGCCCTCGGCCTCTGGCTGTGGGCCCACGGTAACTATTCATATGCTCCGGCGCCTGGCGTCGATCCGACTTGGGCCATCGAGTTCAAGCACCAGTGGATCGAGCGCTTTGGCATCAACGTGCACCTGGCCCTCGACGGCCTGTCGCTGTTGATGGTGCTGCTGACCGGTCTGCTGGGTATCCTCTCGGTACTCTGCTCCTGGAAAGAGATCCAGCGCCATGTGGGCTTCTTCCACCTGAACCTGATGTGGATCCTGGGCGGTGTGGTCGGCGTGTTCCTCGCGCTGGACCTGTTCATGTTCTTCTTCTTCTGGGAAATGATGCTGGTGCCGATGTACTTCCTCATCGCGCTCTGGGGTCACAGCTCGGCAGACGGCAAGAAAACCCGGATCTACGCAGCGACCAAGTTCTTCATCTTCACTCAGGCTTCCGGCCTGATCATGCTGGTGGCGATCCTGGGCCTGGTGCTGGTCAACTTCAACAACACCGGGGTCATCACCTTCGATTACGCCCAGTTGCTGAAGACCAAGATGTCCACCGCCACCGAGTACATCCTGATGCTCGGCTTCTTCATCGCCTTCGCGGTGAAGCTGCCGGTGGTGCCGTTCCACTCCTGGCTGCCTGACGCTCACGCCCAGGCACCGACTGCCGGTTCCGTGGACCTGGCGGGCATCCTGCTGAAGACCGCGGCCTATGGCTTGCTGCGTTTCGCCCTGCCGCTGTTCCCCAACGCCTCGGCAGAGTTTGCACCGATCGCCATGACCCTGGGTCTGATCGGGATCTTCTACGGTGCCTTCCTGGCCTTCGCCCAGACCGACATCAAACGCCTGATCGCCTTCTCCAGCGTTTCCCACATGGGCTTCGTGCTGATCGGTATCTACTCCGGCAGCCAGCAAGCCCTGCAGGGCGCGGTGATCCAGATGCTGGCCCACGGTGTTTCGGCAGCCGCGCTGTTTATCCTCAGCGGCCAGCTGTACGAGCGCACCCATACCCGCGACATGCGTGAAATGGGCGGTCTGTGGTCGCGTATCGCCTACCTGCCGGCCATCAGCCTGTTCTTCGCGGCCGCCTCCCTGGGCCTGCCGGGCACCGGCAACTTCGTCGGCGAGTTCCTGATCCTGATCGGTACCTTCGTCAGCGCTCCTTGGATCACCGCGATCGCAACGTCCGGCCTGGTGTTCGGTTCGGTGTACTCGCTGATCATGATCCACCGTGCCTACTTCGGCCCGTCCAAGTCGGATGCGGTGCTCCATGGCATGGATGCTCGCGAACTGATCATGGTGCTGGGACTGGCGGTCCTGCTGATCTACATCGGCGTGTACCCGCAACCGTTCCTCGATACCTCTGCCGCCACCATGCATGGCGTGCAGCAATGGCTCAGCACCGCCTTCACTCAACTCGCTTCGGCCCGGTAAGAGCGCTATGGACTTTACGATTCAACACTTTATAGCCCTGGCGCCGCTGCTGATCACCAGCGCCACCCTTGTGGTGGTGATGCTGGCGATCGCCTGGCGGCGCAACCACGCCCAGACCTTCCTGCTGTCGGTGGCCGGTCTGAACCTGGCATTGCTGTCGATTTTCCCGGTGCTGAAAGTGGCACCGCTGGCAGTGACCCCGCTGTTGCAGATCGACCAGTTCGCCTGCCTGTACATGGCCCTGATCCTGGTGGCCACCCTGGCCTGCGTCACCCTGGCACACGCCTACCTGGGCGACGGCAGCAGCGGCTACCCGGGCAACCGTGAAGAGCTGTACCTGCTGATCCTGCTGGCCGCCGCTGGTGGCCTGGTACTGGTCAGCGCGCAGAACCTGGCCGGCCTGTTCATCGGCCTGGAGCTGCTCTCGGTACCGGTCTACGGCTTGGTGGCCTACGCCTTCTTCAACAAGCGCTCCCTGGAAGCCGGCATCAAGTACATGGTGCTGTCGGCCGCCGGTTCGGGCTTCCTGTTGTTCGGCATGGCCCTGCTCTACGCCGAAGCCGGCAGCCTGAGCTTCAGCGGCATCGGCCAGGCCCTGGCCGCCACCGGGCTGCCAAGCCCGCTGGCACAACTGGGCCTGGGCATGATGCTGATCGGCCTGGCCTTCAAGCTGTCGCTGGTGCCGTTCCACCTGTGGACCCCGGACGTCTATGAAGGCGCTCCGGCTCCGGTTGCAGCGTTCCTGGCAACCGCCAGCAAGGTGGCGGTGTTCGCGGTGCTGGTGCGTCTGTTCCAGCTCTCGCCAGTGGCCAGCAGCGGCGTCCTGAGCAACGTGCTGACGGTGATCGCCATTGCCTCGATCCTGGTGGGCAACCTGTTGGCGCTGACCCAGAGCAACCTCAAGCGTCTGCTGGGTTACTCGTCCATCGCTCACTTCGGTTACCTGCTGATCGCCCTGGTGGCGAGCAAGGGCCTGGCCATGGAAGCCATCGGCGTGTACCTGGTCACCTACGTGATCACCAGCCTTGGCGCCTTCGGCGTGATCACCCTGATGTCCTCGCCGTACAAAGGCCGTGATGCCGACGCCCTGTACGAGTACCGTGGCCTGTTCTGGCGCCGTCCGTACCTGACCGCCGTGCTCACCGTGATGATGCTGTCCCTGGCCGGCATCCCGCTGACCGCGGGCTTCATCGGCAAGTTCTACATCATCGCTACCGGTGTCGAAGCGCACCAATGGTGGCTGGTCGGTTCCCTGGTCATGGGTAGCGCCATCGGCGTCTTCTACTACCTGCGCGTGATGGTCACCCTGTACCTGATCGAGCCGAACCTGCGCCGCGTCGACGCCCAACTGCACTGGGAACAGAAAGCCGGTGGCGTCATGCTGCTGGCCATCGCGGTCCTGGCGTTCTTCCTCGGCGTCTACCCACAGCCGCTGCTGACCCTGGTCCAGCACTCCGGCCTGGCGGGTTGATCGCTTAGGTTTCAACGCAACAAACAAAACGGCACCTTCGGGTGCCGTTTTGCATTTCAGGGCCCTGCCCTCCCCTCTTCCCAGCGAAACTCGGAATCGCCCTTCCTGTCACGTCGACCCGGTCCGACATTCAGCCCGACGCCACGGGCATAAACTGTTGCCAGATCAAACGCGGCGCTCAGCGGGCCTTGACCAAAGCTGTAGCGTCATCCAATTTATACGCAGGAAGCGTATGAAATGAATGCTCTGTTTATTGAACTGCCGGCATTTGCACGATACCGAAGGGACTTCCTTGACGACGAGTTGTTCTGCGAACTGCAGATCGAATTGCTGCGCCACCCGCACGCGGGAGTGCTGATTCAGGGCACTGGCGGCTTGCGCAAGATGCGTTTCATCGATGAGCGACGCAACAAGGGCAGGCGTGGCGGGCTGAGGGTGATCTATTACTGGTGGTCCGGAGGGGCGCAGTTCTGGCTCTTCACCCTGTTCGACAAGGAGCAGATGGACGACCTGCTACCGCAGCAGCGACAACAGCTCAAACAACTGCTGGAACGTGAAATCGAGGCCAGAAGACATGACCAAACGTGACATCTTTTCCGAACTGGTAGAAGGCATCGACGCCCTCACCCAGGAGCGCCAGGGCAAAATCACCCTGCGCAGCCATAAAGTGAAGCTGGACAAGCTGCCCCCCATCACTGCCACCGAGGTGATGAACATCCGCCAGCAACTCAATCTCTCGCGCTCGGTATTCGCCATGTACCTGCGCACCAACACCCGCACCCTGGAGAACTGGGAACAGGGCCGCGCCACACCCAATGCCCAGGCCACCACCCTGATCCGCCTGGTGCAACGCTACCCCGATACCGTGGAGCGCCTAGCCTCGCTGGCCTGAGCACGCTGGTACTGATCTACGGGCAACAAAAAACCCGCACCAGGCGGGTTTCTTGTTGCAGCAAACGCCAACTTAGTCAGCCAGGCGCCAGGTTGTACCGCCCTTGCCGTCTTCCAGAATCACGCCCATGGCGGTGATCTGATCGCGAATACGGTCGGACTCAGCCCAATCCTTGTTGGCACGGGCCGCCAGACGGGCCTGGATCAGCGCCTCGACTTCTGCCGCATCAACCCGGCCTTCGGCGCCGGCCTGCAGGAAGTCATCGGCTTCCAATTGCAGCACACCCAGCACGCTGGCCAGTTCTTTCAGACGTGCCGCCAGACCCGCCGCCGCGTCGATATCGCTTTCGCGCAGGCGGTTGATCTCACGCACCATCTCGAACAGTACGGCACAGGCTTCCGGAGTACCGAAGTCGTCATTCATCACCTGGGTGAAACGTTCGACAAAGGCTTCGCCACCGGCCGGCGCCACTTTCGGCAGCCCCTTGAGCGCATGGTAGAAGCGCTCCAGCGCGCCCTTGGCGTCCTTGAGGTTGTCTTCCGAGTAGTTGATGGCGCTGCGGTAGTGGCTGGCCACCAGCAGGTAACGCACCACTTCCGGATGGTACTTGTCGAGCACGTCGCGAATGGTGAAGAAGTTGTTCAAGGACTTGGACATCTTCTCGCCATTGATGCGGATCATGCCGCAGTGCATCCAGGCATTGGCGTAGGTCTTGCCGGTCGCCGCCTCGCTCTGGGCAATCTCGTTCTCGTGATGCGGGAACTCCAGGTCGCTGCCGCCACCATGAATGTCGAAAGTCTCGCCCAGGCAGCAGGTGGACATCACCGAGCACTCGATATGCCAACCCGGACGACCGTCCCCCCAAGGCGACGGCCAGCTTGGCTCACCCGGCTTGGCAGCTTTCCACAGGACGAAGTCCAATGGATCCTGCTTTGACTCGCCCACTTCGATCCGCGCGCCGATGCGCAGGTCTTCGATCTTCTTGCGCGACAGCTTGCCGTAGCCCATGAACTTGCCGACGCGGTAGTACACGTCGCCATTGCCCGGCGCATAGGCGTAGCCCTTGTCGATCAGGGTCTGGATCATCTTCAGCATGCCCGGAATATGATCCGTGGCACGCGGCTCCATGTCCGGCTTGAGGATGTTGAGGCGCGCTTCATCCTCGTGCATCGCCGTGATCATGCGTTCGGTCAGGACATTGAACGGCTCGCCGTTCTCCTTGGCCCGGTTGATGATCTTGTCTTCGATGTCGGTGATGTTGCGCACGTACGTCAGGTCATACCCGCTGAAACGCAGCCAGCGGGTAATCAGGTCGAAGGCCACCATGCTGCGGCCGTGCCCCAGGTGGCAATAGTCGTACACGGTCATGCCGCACACGTACATGCGCACCTTGTTGCCATCCAAAGGTTTGAAGACTTCTTTGCTCTTGGTGAGCGTGTTGTAGATCGTTAGCACGTTAGTTCCTTGACTGAATCACTGACCCCAGGAGTCGCGCAGGGTCACGGTACGGTTGAATACCGGAGCACCGGGCTTCGAGTCCTTGATATCCGCGCAGAAGTAGCCTTCGCGCTCGAACTGGAAACGGTCTTCCGGCTGTGCGTTGCCCAACGAGGGTTCGGCACGACAACCAGTGAGCACTTGCAGGGAGTCAGGGTTGATGTTGTCCAGGAAACTCGCGCTGTCTTCGGCCTTCTCCGGGTTCGGAGAACGGAACAGACGATCGTACAGGCGCACTTCGCACTCGATGCTGGCAGCGGCCGGCACCCAGTGGATCACGCCCTTGACCTTGCGGCCTTCAGGGTTCTTGCCCAGGGTGTCTGGGTCGTAGGAGCAACGCAGCTCGACGACATTGCCCTCGGCGTCCTTGATCGCTTCGTCGGCGCGGATCACGTAGCTGCCGCGCAGACGCACTTCACCGTTCGGCTCCAGGCGCTTGTAGCCTTTGGGCGGCTCTTCCATGAAGTCGTCACGGTCGATGTAGATTTCACGAGCGAACGGCAGCTGGCGCACGCCCAGTTCTTCTTTCTGCGGATGACGCGGCAGTTCGAGGTTCTCGACCTGGCCTTCCGGGTAGTTGGTGATCACGACTTTCAACGGACGCAGCACGCACATGGCGCGCGGGGCATTCGCATCGAGGTCCTGGCGGATGCTGAATTCCAGCATGCCGTAGTCGACCACGCCGTCGGAGCGGTTGGTGCCAACCATCTCGCAGAAGTTGCGGATCGACGCCGGCGTGTAACCACGACGACGGAAGCCCGACAGGGTCGACATGCGCGGGTCGTCCCAGCCATTGACGTGCTGCTCGTCCACCAGTTGCTTGAGCTTGCGCTTGCTGGTGATGGTGTAGTTGAGGTTCAGGCGGCTGAATTCGTATTGACGCGGGTGCGCCGGTACCGGCAGGTGCTCGAGGAACCACTCATACAGCGGACGATGGCTTTCGAACTCCAGGGTGCAGATCGAGTGGGTGATGCCCTCGATGGCGTCCGACTGACCGTGGGTGAAGTCGTAGTTGGGGTAGATGCACCACTTGTCACCGGTCTGGTGGTGATGAGCGTGACGGATCCGGTACATGATCGGGTCGCGCAGGTTCATGTTCGGCGAGGCCATGTCGATCTTGGCCCGCAGCACGCGGGCGCCGTCCGGGAACTCACCGGCGCGCATGCGGGCGAACCAGTCCAGGTTCTCTTGCACCGAACGCTCGCGGAACGGGCTGTTCTTGCCAGGCTCGGTGAGGCTGCCGCGGTATTCCTTGGCCTGTTCAGGGGTCAGGTCGCAGACATAGGCCTTGCCCGCCTTGATCAGTTCCACGGCCCAGTCGTGCAGCTGGTCGAAGTACTGCGAGGCATAACGCACTTCGCCGGACCACTCAAAACCCAGCCACTTGACGTCGCTTTCAATGGCGTCGATGTACTCCTGGTCTTCCTTGGCCGGGTTGGTGTCGTCGAAACGCAGGTGCGTGACGCCGCCGAACTCCTGGGCCAGACCGAAGTTCACGCAGATCGACTTGGCGTGACCGATGTGCAGGTATCCATTGGGCTCCGGAGGGAAGCGGGTCACGATCTGTGTGTGCTTACCCGAGTCCAGATCCGCCTGGATGATCGGGCGCAGGAAGTTGACCGGCACGGCCGGTCCAGTCTTGGAATTCGAGGTAGGGTCGACAGTGGGCTTGCTCATAGGATCCTTGAACGTACAAGTGCGCGGCCGGACGCGGCCTGATAAATCAAAACGGGTATCATAGCCGATGCTGTCAAGCGCCTGACAGAGCGCAGCTTTAAAACTGCGGCGATTAATGGCCCGGCAGTGAAAAAACAGCCTCGAATTTCGCGGTTGTCACGCTAAACTGCGCTCCTTGGCTGCAGGATGGCCAAATCGGTGCGGACCGCATGCGTGCCCCGCCCCCCAGGATTTTCTTGAAATCGCTTTTCCTTATAAAGAGTACCGACCATGACCCAAGTCAAACTGACCACCAACCACGGCGAGATCGTGCTGGAACTGAACGCCGAGAAAGCCCCGTTGACCGTGGCCAACTTCGTCGAATACGTGAAAGCCGGTCACTATGAAAACACCGTATTTCACCGCGTCATCGGTAACTTCATGATCCAGGGCGGCGGCTTCGAACCTGGCATGAAAGAAAAGAAAGACAAGCGTCCAAGCATCCAGAACGAAGCGGACAACGGCCTTTCCAACGACAAGTACACCGTCGCCATGGCCCGCACCATGGAGCCGCATTCGGCTTCCGCGCAATTCTTCATCAACGTTGCCGACAACAGCTTCCTCAACCACAGCGGCAAGACCGTTCAAGGCTGGGGCTACGCAGTATTCGGTAAAGTGATCGCCGGCACCGAAGTGGTCGACAAGATCAAAGGCGTGGCCACCACCATGAAAGCCGGCCACCAGGACGTACCCGCAGAAGACGTGATCATCGAGAAAGCCGAGATCATTGAGTGATACTGCTGATTTCAGATTTGCATCTGATTGACACACGCCCGGACATTACCCGGGCGTTTCTGGATTTACTCGGTGGGCGCGCTCGCGCCGCCGAGGCGCTGTACATCCTCGGGGACTTTTTCGAGGTATGGATCGGCGACGATGCCATGACCCCCTTCCAACTTTCCATTTGCCAGGCACTGCGGGAGCTGAGCGACAGCGGTACGCAGGTTTTCCTCATGCACGGCAATCGCGACTTCATGCTTGGCCAAGCCTTTTGCAAGGCGGCCGGCGCCACCCTGCTCAAGGACCCCAGCGTCGTCGACTTTTACGGTGAACCGGTATTGCTGATGCATGGCGATAGCCTGTGTACCCGCGACGAAGCCTACATGCGCATGCGCCGCTACCTGCGCAACCCGCTGAGCCTGTGGATTTTGCGGCACCTGCCGTTGCGCACCCGGCGCAAGCTTGCGCGCAAGCTGCGCAACGAAAGCCAGGCCCAGACCCGCATGAAGGCCAACGACATTGTCGACGTGACCCCGGACGAAGTACCGCGGATCATGCGCGAACATGGAGTCGGCACCCTGGTTCACGGCCATACCCACCGCCCGGCGATTCACAAGCTGCAGATTGGCGAGCAGGCCGCCAAGCGCATTGTGCTGGGGGATTGGGACCGTCAGGGATGGGCGTTGCAGGTGGACGAGCAAGGCTTCCAACTGGCTGCGTTCGATTTCGTGCCCACCCAGTTGGCGTTGCCGGACTCGCCTTGAGCGGCGCTTCTTTCGCTGGCACGCCGGCTCCTGCAACAAGGTCATTAGTGTAGGAGCCGGCTTGCCGGCGAAGCGGCCAGCCGGCCTTGCATGCCCCTTGCGGACGCCTTCGCTGGCAAGCCCGCGCCTACGGCAATGGGCGTCAATGCCCCGCCGAAGCCGGGCCGGCCTTGGCGGCGAAGGGTGGCTTGGCCAGCCACACCAGCAGAATCAGGCCCATGAAGCCCCAGCCCAGCAAGGTGAAATAGTCCACGGTCGAGAGCATGTACGCCTGGCTGGTCAGGACTTGATCCAGTTGCGCGTAAGCCTTGCTGCTCGCTCCACCCAGATTGTTCAGCGCATCCCGGGTCACCGGATCGAAGATGCTCATGCTCTCACTCATGTAGGCATGGTGCTGATCGGCCCGGCGAATCCAGATCCAGGTCGTCAGCGACGCCGCAAAGCTACCCCCCAGCGTCCGCAGGAAGGTCGCCAGGCCAGCGCCGTCGGCGATCTGGTGCGGCGGCAGATCGGACATCAGGATGCTCAGGGTCGGCATGAAGAACAGCGCCACGCCAATCCCCATGAACAGCTGCACCAGGGCGATGTGCTGGAAGTCCACCTCATTGGTGAAACCGGCACGCATGAAGCAGCTCAGGCCAATGGCCAGGAACGCCAGCCCGGCCAGCAGGCGCAGGTCGAACCTGTGGGCGTACTTGCCGACAAAGGGCGACATCAGCACCGGCAGGATGCCGATCGGCGCCACTGCCAGCCCGGCCCAGGTGGCGGTGTAGCCCATCTGGGTCTGCAACCATTGCGGCAGGATCAGGTTGATCCCGAAGAACCCGGCGTAACCGCCCACCAGCACAATGGTGCCGATGCGGAAGTTGCGATGGGCGAACAGCCGCAGGTTGACCACCGGATGACGATCGGTCATTTCCCAGATCACGAACACCGCCAGGGCAATCACCGAGATCAGCGTGCCGACGATGATGAAGTTGGACTCGAACCAGTCCAGGTCATTGCCCTTGTCGAGGACGATCTGCAAGGCCCCCACCCCGACGATCAGGCTCAGCAAACCGATGTAGTCCATCGGCTGTCGGCTGGTGACCACCGGCCGCGCCTTCAATTGCTGCTGCACCACCCAGGCGGCGAACAGACCAATCGGCACGTTGATGAAGAAGATCCACGGCCAGCTGTAGCTGTCGGTGATCCAGCCACCGAGTATCGGCCCGGCAATCGGCGCCACCACCGTGACCATCGCCAGCAGCGCCAGGGCCATGCCCCTCTTCGCCGGTGGGTAGACGGCAATCAGCAAGGTCTGGGTCATCGGGTACAGCGGGCCCGCCACCACCCCTTGCAGCACGCGAAAACCGACGAGCTCGGGCATCGAGGTGGAAATGCCGCACAGGAACGAGGCCAGCACGAACAGCAGCGTGGCCCAGATAAACAGCTTCACCTCGCCGAAACGCCGGCTCAGCCAGCCGGTCAGCGGCAAGGCGATGGCGTTGCTCACGGCGAACGAGGTAATCACCCAGGTGCCCTGTTCCGAACTCACCCCGAGGTTGCCGGAGATGGTTGGCAACGCCACGTTGGCGATGGTGGTATCGAGCACCTGCATGAAGGTCGCCAGGGACAGGCCGATGGTGCTCAGCAGCAGGCTGGGCGGCTTGAAAGATGCGTTATTGCTCATCGCGAATCCTTTGGAACAGGGCAGGCACCCCGGCCGTCAGGCAGGCCGGGGTCGACGGATTGGCGAATCAGCGCTGGGCGGTCTTGCCGATGGCCGCGCTGTTGTCGTGAATCAGGCGGGCAATCAGCGTATCGGCCTCACCCAACTGACGATCGTAGACATTGGTGCTGAAAGACGCCTTTTGCGGAGGCTGCTGGGCCAATACCGGGCCGCTCTGGTCCCGCAGGTTGACGTTCACCAGAGTCGACAGGCCAACCCGCAGCGGATGCTTGGCCAGCTCTTCGGCATTCACGTGGATACGCACCGGCACCCGCTGCACGATCTTGATCCAGTTGCCGGTGGCATTCTGTGCCGGCAGCAAGGCGAAGGCGCTGCCCGTACCGGCACCGAGGCTATCGATGGTGCCGCTGTACTTCACATCGCTGCCGTAGATGTCCGCTTCGATCTCGACCGCCTGACCGATGCGCATGTCCCGCAGCTGGGTTTCCTTGAAGTTGGCGTCGATCCACAGCTGGTCGAGGGGAATCACCGCCATCAGCGCGGTGCCCGGCTGGACCCGCTGCCCCAGTTGCACGGTGCGCTTGGCCACATAGCCGGTCACCGGCGCAATCAGGGTACTGCGGGCATTGTTCAGGTAGGCCTGACGCAGTTGCGCAGCCGCGGCCTGCACATCCGGATGGTTGGAAACCACGGTGTCATCCACCAGCGCGTTGGTGGTGTTGAGTTGCTGCTGGGCATTGGCCAGGGCGTTTTGCGCCGAGGTCAGGTCATCGCGAGCGTGGGACAGTTCTTCCTGGGAAATCGCTCCGCTGGCCGCCAGGTTCTTGCGCCGACTGAAGTTCTCCTGAGCCTTCTGCACTTCGGCTTTCTGCGCCGCCACCTGGGCCCGCATGCCATCGACATTGCTGTACAGGCCGCGCACCTGGCGCACCGTGCGCGCCAGATTGGCCTCGGCACTCTGCAGGCCGACCTGGGCGTCGTTGGGGTCGAAGTTGATCAGCACCTGGCCTTCATGCACCAGGTCGCCGTCGTCGGCACCGATGCTGACCACGGTGCCGGTGACCAGCGGGGTGATCTCCACCACGTTGCCGTTCACGTAGGCATCGTCGGTGCTTTCATTCCAGCGCCCGTAGAGTTCATGCCAGGCGAACACGCCCAGGCCACCCAGGATCACCAGGGCCGTAAGCCCCAGCAACATGACTTTGCGCTTGCGCGATTGAGCGCCGTCCGGGGTGTTTTCGGTTGTATGAGTGTCGGCAGTGGCCATGACGAATACCTCGAATTATTTAGTCTGCGGGGCTGGGGTCGGGTTGGCCGAAGCCAGGTTCTGGGCGCCGAAGCCGCCCCCCAACGCCTGCATCAGTTGGATCGACAGATCAATCTGCTGGGCGTTCAGCGTGGCCAGCTGACGCTGGGCCTGGAGCAACTGCTGCTCGATGCTCAGCACATCCAGGTAGTTGCCGATACCGGAACCGAAGCGCTGGACCACGGTGTTGTAGGAGTCCCGGGCAATGTCCGTGGCATGTTGCTGGGCGACGATCTGCCGCCCGATATCCCGCAGCTGCGAGATGCTGTCGCTGACATCCCCCAGGGCGGTCACCAGGGTCTTGTTGTACTGCGCCACCGCCAGGTCGTAGTCGGCGTCCCGGGCATCCAGGTCCGCGCGCAGGCGCCCACCGTCAAAAATCGGCAGCGAAACGGTCGGCGCAATGCTGAAGAAGCGGCTGGCGGAGCCGAACATCGCATCCCCCAGCAACGACTCGGCGCCGGCGCTGGCGCTCAGGTTGAGGTTGGGATAGAAGCGGGTCTTGCTGGCGTCGATGTTCTTGCTCGCCGCTTCCACCCGCCAGCGCGCCGCTACCAGATCGGGCCGGCGCCCCAACAGTTCGGCGGGCAAGGTCGAAGGCAGGGCCACGGCACTGGCCTGCAGAACCTTGGGCCGGACGATGTCGTCGGCCCGACCCGGGCCTTTGCCCAGGAGCACCGCGAGGGTGATCCTGGCGCTCTGCAGCTGCTTCTCGGCGTCGATCAGACTGGCCTGGGCACTGGCCTCCAGGCTTTCGGTCTGCTGGTACTGGTACTGGCTGTCGATCCCGGAATCCAGGCGGCGCCGACTCAGATCGAGCATCTGCCGGGTCCGCTTGAGGTCTTCGTCGGCCAGGTCATGGACGATATGTGCCCGCCCCAGGTCGCTGTAGGCCCTGGCCACATCGGCGGCCAGGGTCAGGCTGGCGGCCTGGCGGTCGATCTCGGCGGCGCGGGCCTGACCCAGCGCGGCCTCCCAGGCCGCACGCTGGCCGCCCCAGAGATCGAAGTTGTAATTGAAGGTGGCGCTGATGTTGCGCACCGTGGAATAAGCACCGCCCTGCCCCAGCGGGTCCTGGTCACGGGCCAGACGCGAACGGCTGACGCCGGCGCTGGCATCCAGGGTCGGCATCCGCTCGGCATCGGCGGCATAGGCCGCGGCGCTGGCCTGATGGGCCCGGGCGCTGGCGATCTGCATGTCCGGGCTGTCCCGCAGGGCTTCCAGGATCAGGCCATCGAGCTGGCTATCGCCCAGGCTTTTCCACCAGTCGCGTTGCGGCCAGGCCGCCGGCGAGAGCTTCACGCCATTGAGCGACTGACCGGTTGCCAGGCTGTGTGCCTCAAGGTTGACGCCGGAAGTCGCCAGGCCACTGTAATTGGCACAACCGGCCAGGCTCATGGCCAACAGCACCAGGCTGACACGTGTACGCAAGGTTTTACTGCTCATTTTTCACCTAAGCGCAGGACAGTGATCGGGTCACCGGCTGCCAGCAAAATTTTCTTGAGGATCTGTTCCAGGGTGCGCAACTCGTCGGGCGTGATGGCACCGGCCAGCTGGTTCATTGCATTGGCGCCGATGTAGGGCAGCCGATCGGCGAGCTTCTGCCCCTCCTCGGTCAGCACCAGGCGCACTTGGCGCCGGTCGCCTTCCGAGCGTTTGCGGGCAAGGAAATCCTTCTGTTGCAGACGATCGAGCATGCGGGTCATCGAACCGCTGTCCAGGGACAGGTGACGACACAACTCGGCCGGGGTATCGACCCCGAACTGGGCCATGATGATCAGCACCTTGAACTGCGCCGCCGTGATGCCGTGGGGCTCCATGTGCGTGTCGATGATCCGGTCCTTGAGCAAGGCGGCACGCCCCAGCAACAGGCCGAGATGGCAATTGTGAAAGTCGTCGGGTTCGAAATGCTTCATCTGACCACCAGTTAGCTGCCTAGGCAGAGAGTGTGTGTCGAGATATTACTGCCTAGGCAGAGAATGTCAACGCAGTAGTTAGC
This sequence comes from Pseudomonas sp. Os17, assembly GCF_001547895.1. Lineage (NCBI taxonomy): Bacteria > Pseudomonadati > Pseudomonadota > Gammaproteobacteria > Pseudomonadales > Pseudomonadaceae > Pseudomonas > Pseudomonas sp. Os17. The sequence goes on from NZ_AP014627.1 coordinate 4,528,231, forward strand.
TTGCTCTTTATTTGTTTGATAAACGGCGCAGCACGCCGCCTTGAACGCAGCGCAGGTCCGGAGCGAGGAAGGACGCGAAGTGAACGGGAGGCGTTGCGCCTCCCGGCGGCAGGACTTAGAAGTCGCGCTTGTAGAAGATGTCCAGGGAGCTGGCAAAGCCGCTGGCCGCTTCCAGGTAGACCTTCTTACTCAGTTTGTAGCGCAGGGCGATGGTGCTGGCCGGCTCGAACACCCCGACGCCATAGCGCAGGCTGAGCTTCTCGGAAATATTGCCGCTGGCCACCACGCTGGTGCTGTTGCCGCTGCCCTGGGTATCGAGCTGGAAGTCCTGAATCCCCAGGTTCTTGGCAATACTGCCGGTGAGTTCGGAGCTGCCCATCAGCCCCAGCCCCAAGGCGGCCTGGGCCAGCATGTTGTTGTCCTCTCCGGTGGAGCTCAGCGGCCGTCCCAGCACCAGATAGGACAACGCCTGCTCCTGGCTCATGGCCGGTTCGGAGAAGATCTGCGTCGCCGGTTGCTCGGCACTGCCACTGAGGCGGATGCCGGCGATCACGTTGTCGGTCTGGCGCACCGCTTCGATGTCCAGGTACGGCTGGTCGATGGGACCGGCGAACAGCAACCGCGCCCGCCGTACCGTCAGGCGCTGGCCGTAGGCGCGGTAGCGGCCATCGTTGAGCCACAGCTCGCCGCGGGTGTCCATGTTGTCGCCGATATGCACGTGGCCCTGCAGGTTGGCGGTCAGACCGAAGCCGGCAAAACTGAGTTTGTCCTGCCCCACCTCAACATCGATGTTCATCGCCATGGCCATGGGCTTTTGCCCCTCTTCGGTCTGCTGACCGACGATGACCGTGTCGTCGGACACCTTGACCGTGGACGGCGGCAGTTCACGCACGGTGATCTGGCCCCTGGGAATCAACACCTTGCCATCGATCGCCAGCTTGTCGTCGCGCAGCGAGATCTTCAGATCCGGCGCCACTTCCAGCGCCGCATAGGGCTCGACCGTCACCGGCAGCTGCGTGCCCTTGAGATTCAGGTCCACCATCAGCGCCCGGCCCCAGGCCAGGTTGCCAGTGAGGCTGCCCTGCCCGGACTTGCCGCTTTTCCAGCCGCCATCCAGGCGCACGCTCTCGCCCATGATCTGTGCGGTCAATTGCAGGTCTTCGAGGCTGGTGGGCAGCTCCGAGCCGGACACCAGTCCGTCACTGAGCTGCAGGTTGCCATTGACCTGAGGCGCCAACAGCCCGCCCGACAGGCGACCACTGCCATTCAGGTTGCCGCCAAGCTTCTCCACCATGGGCACGAAGGGCCGCGCCACCGACAGGTCCAGGCCCGTGAGGCGAAACTCCCCGGACAGGGGTTTGTTCCTCGCCAGCGGATTGATCTGCGCCTGCACCATCAACTGCCCCAGCTTGCCGCCCTCGAACTGCAACTGGGTATCGATGCGCCGCGGGTTGAGGCGGGTATCGAGCTTCAGCGCCTGATAGGGGAAGTCCAGCCACTGATCCTTGTCCTTGACCCGCAAGGTGCCACCACTGGCGTCCAGGACGACCTGCCCCTTGGGCCCGCTGGCCGGCAGATCCAGCTGCACCTCGGCATTGAGCAGGCCTTTCCAGGCGAAATCCTTGGGCAGCCATTGGGCCAGGCTGTCGATGGGGAAGCGCTTGAGGTGATAACGCAGCTTCGGATCAGGCATCAAGCGCTGGTCTTCACCGCACAGGCTGGCATCGCCACTGACCCAGCAGTGGGCACCGAAGTTGAGAGTGCCACTGGCCAGCCGCTCGAGTTTGGCCGGGCCTTGCAGCTTCCAGTCCTGGCCGCCGGACTGCACCTCGCCATTGGCCAGGCGCCCACGCCAGTTGCCCTGGTCCAGGGTGCCGTCCAGTCCCAGGGCCAGCTTCAGCAAGGGACCTTGCAGGTCCAGCTGCAGGGCCTGTTGCTTGATATCGCCCTGGCCGGCCAGGGTCAGGGTGCCAAGCTGAGTGTCCCCCGCCTGAATCCCACTGCCCTTGAGCTCCACCCGAGCCTTTTGTGCACCATCGAGCGTGGCATTCAGCTTGAGGTTTTGCAGGCGGTTCTCGGCAAAGGCCAATTGCTGCCCCGCAAGATCCACCTTGCCCTGGGGCGCCTTGAGCGTCCCTGCCAGGTCCACCCGACCAGTGAGCTGCCCGCGCAACTGCGGCCAGAGCTGGCCCAGCCGTGGCAGCTTGATGTCCAGTTGTCCGGCCAGCTTCTGCTGCAGGCTGCCCGTCCCCTTGATGCTGTTGTCACCGAGGCGGATGTCCAGCGCACTCAGCTGCCACTGCTCTCCCGCGCCGTCGGCCTTGGCCTGCAACAGCGCCGGCTGCCCTCGCAGGCGGCCCTTGAGGTCAAGGTCGGCAGTGAGCTTGAGCTGTTCATTCTTCATTTCACCCTGACTGCGCAACGGGCCGGCCAGGGTCCCGGGCAACTCCGCCAGCCAGTAGGCCGGATTGATCGCCGACAGGTCCAGGGCCGTGTCCCAGGCCACGCCATCGGCAAATTGCAGGTTCAGGTGACCTTCGGCCTTGCCTTGCCCCGCCACCAGCTTGAACTGCGGCAGGTAGATTTTGCTCAGGTCGCCACTGAACGGGCTGCTCAGGCTGAAGGCGCCGGCCGGACCGTCCAGGTCGCCCTTGAAGTTGCCCAGGTAATGACCGTCGCGATAAGCCACCTCGGCGTCGAAGCTGCGGACCCGCACGGCCGGCTCATCGATCAGCGGATACAGGCGGTGCCAGGGGAAATCCAGCCAGGCGAGCTTGGCCTCGGCGGAAAAACCTTCGCTCCAGTCCAGTTGCCCGCTGAGCTTGAGGTGCTGCTTGTCGCTGGCATTCAGGTCCAGAGCGGCAATCTGCGCCCCCTTGGCGTCGACCTTGCCCGAAAGCACCAGGGCCACCGGCCCCTGCTCCGCTGGCAGGCTGGCCTTGCCAGCAAGCTGGTAGCCGCTTTTCAGGTCGCCGTTGCCGGTCAGTTCCAGCTGATCCAGCTGCAGGGTGTCCGGCAGATCGGCGCTGGCCTTGAAGCCATCGGCAGTGATCCGCACCTCTGCCGGCAGATTCTCCGCCAATGGCTGCAATTGACCGCTCAATTGCCCTTGCAGGTAGCCGCTGCTGTCGGCATGCAGCTTCAGGGTCTTGAGCAGGTCGCCTTCCACCTTCAGCGCCAGGGACCAGGGGCCGCCACCGGGAGCCGGCAAAGCGAGGGTGCCCTGGGCGGTCAACGGCCAGTCGCCAGCCGGTTGCAACAGCCCGGAAAGGGCCAGGCTCAAGTCATCGCGCTGCAACTGCAGCGAGTCGATCTGCAGGCCTTGCGCGGTCCAGTGCGCCGCCAGTTGCAAGCCCTTGAGCTGTTCGCTGCCGTTGAGCAGCAGGCTGCCGATCTGCACCTGGCCCAGTTCGATGGCCAGTGGCAGTTTCAGCTGCGGCAGGCTGATGGGAGCGGAATCTGTTTCTTCTTCGGCACCGGGCGGCAATTGCAGGCTGACCTGCTCGGCCTGCAATTGTTCGATGCACAGGGTGCGGCGCAGCAGGCAGGCCGGAGACCAGGCGAACTTCACCAGGCTGAGCTCGACTCGATTGTCGCCCTGTTGCCAGAGCAGGTGATCGGCGCTCCATTGGCCGCCGAGGCGGCCATCGAAATGCACCAGGGTCAGACCCGGCACCCGCGCCAGGGCCCAGCGACTGCCGGCCTGGGTCCCCAGCACGGTGGTTACCGCCAGGATGATCAGGATCACCAGCGCAAGGACCGCCAGCAGCGTTATCTTCAAACCACGCTTCAAAGCTCTGGCCCCATGGAAAAGTGCAAACGAATACCGCCGTCATCATTCATCGCGTGGGCCAGGTCGACCCGGATCGGCCCGACCGGCGACACCCAGCGCAGGCCCACGCCCACCCCGGTCTTGAGGTTCGGCAGTTCCAGTTTATTGAAGGAGTTGCCCTGATCGACGAAGGTCGCGATCCGCCATTTCTCGGCAATGGAGTATTGGTACTCGACACTGCCGGCCACCATGTAGCGGCCACCGATGCGATCGCCTTCGGCGTTTTCCGGCGACAGGGTCTGGTAGTCGTAACCGCGCACACTCTGGTCGCCACCGGCAAAGAAGCGCAGGGACGGCGGAATCGACTTGTAGCCGTTGGTGGCGCTGCCTCCGAACTGCACCCGGCCGAGAAACCGGTGATTGTCCCAGGCCGTGGTCAGGCCCTTGAGCAGCACCGTGCCGTACAACAGATTGGTGTCGGAACCCACGCCTTCCTTGGCCAGCTTGGTGTCGAACTGGATGCGATAGCCGTTGTGCGGATCGATGCGGTTGTCGCTGCGCAGGTAGGAATAGGTCAGACCGGGCATCAGCAGATTACTCAGACCCGAGTCGTCTCCGAGGCGGTATTCCTCGCGTTGATACTTCAGCGACACCACCCGCTGCCAGCCGCTGGGCAACTTGCTGTGCCACTCGGGGCCCACCGTGAGCAACTTGCTCAGGGTGTCGGTGCCGGCGAGCTCTTCGTTCTGGTAACCACCGGCGAAGCGCAACTTGTCGGTCAGCGGCGGATCCAGGGGAATGTCGTACCACAGGCCGATGTTCTGCCGGGGCGCCGAGACTTCCGCCTCCCAGCCGTAACTGTGGCCCTGGGGATTGACCCAGTGTCGAGTCCAGTTGGCCTTGACCCGGGGACCGACGTCGGTGGAGTACCCCAAACCCAGCCCCATGGTCCGCGGCTTGCGCGTCTCCAGCTGAACCGCCACCGGAATCACTTGGTGTTCGGCGGCCGAGGGGGCGGCGTCCACCCGCACGCCTTCGAAATAGCCGCTGGACTGTAGCGCCTGGTTGAGTTCGGCGATCAGCTCCGAGTCATAGGGGGCTCCGCTCTTGAAGGGCACCATGCGCCGCAGCAGGTCTTCATCGAACAGCGAATCCCCGGTGAAGCTGACCTTGCCCAGGGCGTAGCGCGGGCCGCTGTCGTACACCAGCTCGATGTCGGCGACGCCGGCCAGCGGGTCCACCGAGAGTTGCTGGCGAGTAAAGCGCCCGCTAAAGAAACCGTAGCGCGAGGCCTGGTTCTGGATCAGGCGCTTGGCGTCTTCATAATGGCCATGATTGAGCACCGCGCCCGGTTTGAGCTGCTCGCTGTCGGGGGTGCGAAAAGACTTGAGGGAAGCCGCCGGGCCTTCGACGCGGATCGTGACATTGCGCAGATGCACCGGCTCGCCGGGATCGATGCGCAGCAGCAGACGGGGCTTGTCGCCACCGCGCACTTCGCTCTGGATATGGGGCTGGTAGTAGCCCAGGGCCTGGGCGGCTTTCTTCGCCTGCTCCTCGGCTCCCCGGCTGAAGCGCAGCAGGGCTTGCTCATCGCGATCACCGACGTCGCCAATGTAACCCTCCACATTGGCCTTCAGCTCATCATTGGCGGGCTTTACCCTGACATCCAATTCGCTCTGCGCCAGCGCCGCACAGCTTGTGAACAACAGCAAAAAGCCGCTGGTAAATCTTCCTGGAAACTTCATAGGCGCGGATGCTATCACGAGCTTGGGAGGGCGATAGAGCGCTCAAACGCACGGAAAGTTCTATATCAGCCTGTTGCACTTTGTAAGAGCTGGGGATTGGGGTGGAAGAACACATGCTCGCGCACCGGTCCCACGGCCACCTCGCCGACTTCGGCGTACCCCTGACGCTTGTAGAACTCCAGATAACGGGGATTGCCGGTGTCCAGCACCACCCCTTGGGAATGCTCGTCCACCGCGCACCAGTTGTGCACCGCCGCGAGCAGCTGCTCGCCAAAATGCTGCCCCTGAAACTGCGGATGCACCCCGAGCAACGGCAATACATGGACCGCGTCACTGGGCAGACAGGCCTGCACCGCCTGGTGGTACTCCAGGTAACGCCGGGTGCAGCGAAAACCGGTGCTGAGCACCATGCGCAGGCGCCAGGCCCAGCTTTCGGTGATCCCCAGGCGCCGTTGCGGTGGAGCGATCAAGGCAATGCCGATCAGCCGGTCGTTGACCAGCAGGCCAATGGCCGGCAGATCCTGAAGAAAATGCTGCTTGACCAGCTCGCGCACCGTGGCCCGTACCCGTTGTTCGTAACCGGCGCGCTCGGACTCGAAAATGAACGCGAAAGTCGGTTCATGCCGGTAGGCCTGGTACAGCAACGACCGCGCTTCGCGGGAATAACCGCTGTCGAGCATGTGGATATCGGCAATGGTGTTGGAGGTATCAGGCATGACGGTCACTCTCCCCTGGCCCCGGCTCAAGTGGCCGCGCTCTTGTTATTACGAGCCCTGCACGGCGCTGATCGTTCCCCGCGCCCAAGGACATTAGCAGCGCATCCACGGCGCTGCCACGCTGGTCGACCCGGGCGTTGTCAGCTAGCATCGCTGTTTTGCCAGGACCGCCGACCATGAAGATCGTCTCGTTCAATATCAACGGGCTGCGCGCCCGCCCTCATCAGCTGGCGGCGCTGATCGACAAACACCAGCCGGACGTGATCGGCCTGCAGGAAACCAAGGTCGCCGACGAGCAGTTCCCCCTCGCCGACGTCCAGGCCCTGGGCTACCACGTGCACTACCACGGCCAGAAAGGCCATTACGGCGTCGCCCTGCTCTCGCGCCAGGCGCCGCTGGCCCTGCACAAAGGTTTCGAAGGCGATGACCAAGACGCCCAGCGACGCTTTATCTGGGGCACCTTCGCCGACGCCCACGGCACGCCGGTGACCATCATGAACGGCTACTTTCCCCAGGGCGAAAGCCGTGACCATCCGACCAAGTTCCCGGCCAAGGAGCGCTTCTACAGCGATCTGCAACACCTGCTGGAAAGCCGCTTCAGCAATGAGCAGCCCCTGGTGGTCATGGGCGACGTGAACATTTCCCCGGAAGACTGCGACATCGGCATCGGCGCCGACAACGCCAAGCGCTGGCTCAAGACCGGCAAATGCAGCTTCCTGCCGGAAGAGCGCGAGTGGATGGCCCGCCTGAAGAACTGGGGCCTGGTGGACAGCTTCCGTCACCTCAACCCCGAGGTGAACGACCGCTTCAGCTGGTTCGACTACCGCAGCCGCGGCTTCGAGGACGAACCCAAGCGTGGCCTGCGCATCGACTTGATCATGGCCTCCCAGGGCCTGTTGCCGCGCATCAAGGATGCCGGCGTCGACTATGAACTGCGCGGCATGGAAAAACCGTCGGATCATGCACCGATCTGGCTCGAACTGAGCTGATCGACAGGCATGAAAAAGCCCATCGTCAGATGGGCTTTTCTTGCTACCGCTTACATGTGGACCACTTCAACCCGTTCAGTGGTGCCGGCTGCTGCGATGGCGTTGATGGCGCTCTCGAGAGTGGGCTCCGAGTCGTACAAATGGCTGACCAGGATCACTTCCTTGCCGGCCTTGAGCTTGAAATAAGGTTTGCCGCCCGATGAAATTTTCTTGACGTAACGCTCGGGAGAAGCGCAGTGTGCGCGGAACAGGCCGAGAGCCGCCTCGGCACTGTCCCGGCAGGGGAATCGTTCGCTTTGAAGCATGGTCTGCGCCTCCTTTGTCTTCAGCAAGAATCTGCATGCACCACTGCCATACTGCTTCAGCTCGAACCAGGCACTCATTTGTAACTCCTTTGCTTACCACGAAATAGCAGCACAACACTGCCGAGGCATCCGCGGGGATGAAGCGTTGGCAGTCGCCCCAATCCCCGCCAGACAAAGTTGCCCACTCTACGCATCGATCAGAGGCCGGTCTTTAGGACAAGTCTCAAAAAATCTAGAGAAAACAGCTATTTACGATGTAGGACTTCCGCCATTTATTGCCGAAAAGCGCCATCGGTCACATCTTTGTCACCTCCCTGACTTAATCTCGCCCGCACTTCCCCTCTTCCTATATAGAAGGCCAGTGCCGCCATGCCCCGCGCTTCCACCGCCAGTGAACGAGATATCTGGTGCCGGACCATCAGCCTGTTTCTGATCGGCTTCGTCTGCTACGCCCTGCCCTGGTCGGTGTTCGCCGCCCTGCCCCTGGCGACCGACAATGCCACCGTGCTGCGCATCCAGGGCTCCAACACCATCGGTGCCAGACTCGGTCCGGCGCTGGTCAAGGGCTTGCTGGAGCAACAGGGCCTGCGCGACATCCGTATCGAGCCCAGCGGCAAGGACAATGAGCAACGGGTTCTGGGACAAAGCCCCCAGGGCCGGACAGTCAGAGTGGAGGTGGCCGCCCACGGTTCGAGCACCGGCTTCAGTGCTCTGAAAAACGCCCAGGCCGATGTGGCTGCGGCTTCCCGCCCCATCAAGGACAGCGAACTGGTGGACCTGGAAAGCCTGGGCGACCTGAAGAGCCCCGGCGCCGAACAGGTCATCGCCATTGATGGCTTGGCCATCATCCTGCATCCGCACAACCCGCTGAACCAGCTGAGCACCGAGCAACTGGCCCGCCTGTTCAGCGGCCAGATCAAGACCTGGGAAGAGCTGGGGAGCACCGGCGGCGCGGTCCATCTGTATGCCCGGGATGATCAGTCCGGCACCTACGACACCTTCAAAGAGCTGGTCCTCAGCCGTCGTGGCAAGACGTTGAACCCGGCAGCCAAGCGTTTCGAGTCCAGTGAGCAGTTGTCCGACGCCGTCAGTCACGACCCGCAAGGCATCGGTTTCATCGGCCTGCCCTATGTGCGCCAGGCCAAGGCGGTGGCGATTGTCGATGGCGAATCCCAGCCCATGCAGCCCCTCAACAGCCTGATTGCCACCGAGGACTACCCGCTGTCGCGGCGTCTGTATCTGTACCTGCCCCCCAACGGCCAGAATCCCTGGGCCACAGCCTTGGTGAATTTTGCCCAGAGCGCCAAGGGCCAGGCCATCGTCGCCGCCAACGGTTTTGTTGCCCAGACCGTACAAGCCATGCGGGTAACGCCCAGCCCACAGATGCCCGAGGCCTACCAGCAACTGAGCCGGGACGCGCAACGCCTGAGCGTGAACTTTCGCTTCGAGGAGGGCAGCGCCAATCTGGACAACAAGGCGCGCCAGGACCTGAATCGGGTCCTGGACTACCTGCGCCAGCACGGCAAGCTGGACCGCCAAGTGACCCTGGCCGGATTCGGCGATGCCAAGAGCGACCCGGCACGTGCCGCCCTGCTGTCCAGGTTGCGAGCCATGGCGGTACGTCGGGAACTGGTGAAAAGCGGCGTGGTGTTCCGCGAGATCCGCGGTTTTGGCGCCGAGCTGCCGGTGGCGGCCAACAACGCCGACGAGGGCCGGATCAAGAACCGGCGAGTGGAAGTCTGGGTCTATTGAGCCCACAACCGCCGACCGGCCGGACGCTTGCCCGACCGGCCGGCAGCGATCTCATCAATGCCCGCTGCGCTGCAGCTCCCTGGGCACGTACTTGCCGATTTCGTACTTGCCGATGGCCGCACGGTGCACTTCATCCGGGCCGTCCGCCAGGCGCAAGGTGCGTTGCATGGCGTACATGTAGGCCAGGGGGAAGTCATTGGACACGCCCGCCCCGCCGTGAATCTGGATCGCCCTGTCGATCACCCGCAGCGCTACGTTTGGCGCCACGACCTTGATCTGGGCAATCTCGCTCTTGGCCACCTTGTTACCCACGGTGTCCATCATGTACGCGGCCTTCAGGGTCAACAGCCGAGCCATGTCGATCTCCATTCGCGAGTCGGCGATCTTGTCGATGTTGCCCCCCAGGCGAGCCAGGGGCTTGCCGAACGCGGTGCGATTCACCGCACGCTTGCACATCAGCTCCAGCGCACGCTCGGCCATGCCGATCGAGCGCATGCAGTGATGAATGCGCCCCGGGCCAAGACGCCCCTGGGCAATCTCGAAACCGCGACCCTCGCCCAGCAGCACATTCTCGTAGGGCACCCGAACGTTGTCGAACAGCACCTCGGCGTGGCCGTGAGGCGCATCGTCGTAGCCGAACACCGGCAGCGGACGGACGATCTTCACCCCGGGGGTATCCACCGGCACCAGGATCATCGAGTGCTGCTGGTGGCGTGGCGCATCGGGGTTGCTCAGGCCCATGAAGATCAGGATCTTGCACCGCGGATCACAGGCGCCGGAGGTCCACCACTTCTTGCCGTTGATCAGCCACTGGTCGCCGTCGCGCACCGCGCGGGCGGCCATGTTGGTGGCGTCGGACGAAGCCACGTCCGGCTCGGTCATGGCGAACGCGGAGCGGATCTCGCCGCGCAGCAGCGGCTCCAGCCAGCGCTGCTTCTGCTCTTCATTGGCATAGCGCACCAGCACTTCCATGTTGCCGGTATCCGGCGCCGAGCAGTTGAACGGCTCGGGGCCCAGCAGCGAACGGCCCATGATCTCCGCCAGTGGCGCGTACTCAAGGTTGGTCAGACCGGCACCCAGTTCCGACTCAGGCAGAAACAAATTCCACAGACCTTCAGCCTTGGCCTTGAGTTTGAGCTCTTCCATGATGGCGGTCGGCTGCCAGCGATCGCCTTCGGCAACCTGACGCTCGAAGACCGCTTCAGCCGGATAAACATAGGCATCCATGAACGCGGTGACGCGCTCACGCAGCTCCTGAACCTTGGGGGAATAGGCGAATTCCATGGGCAGTTCTACCTTTTTGAAGAACGGGTGTTGGGGGACTGAAATCGATGCTAGATCAGCTACGAAAATTTACCTAGCCTATTCTCGGCGTGTATTAACATTCATCACCGATATATGATCGGCTGATCCGAAAGGCTTCCGAGCCTCCCTCACAGGCCCTAACAATAAGAGTGCAGCGCCATGAATCTGAGCAAGGTCGACCTCAACCTCTTCATCGTTTTCGACGCGATCTACACCGAAGCCAACCTGACCCGCGCCGGGCAGATCGTCGGCATCACCCAGCCGGCGGTGTCCAACGCCCTGGCGCGTCTGCGCGAGACCTTCAACGATCCGCTGTTCGTCAGGACCGCCCAGGGCATGGTGCCCACCCCCATGGCACAGAACATCATCGGTCCGGTGCGCAATGCCTTGTCGCTGCTGCGGGTTTCAGTCCAGGAAAGTCGGATCTTCAACCCTCTGCAAGCGGTCAAGACCTATCGCATCAGCATGACCGACCTGACCGAGGCGGTGATCCTGCCGCCGCTGTTCCAGCGCCTGCGCCGCCTGGCACCGGCGGTGATCATCGAAAGCTTTCTGTCCAAGCGCCGGGAAACCACCAAGGAACTGGCGGCCGGGCGCCTGGACTTTGCCGTGGACGCCCCCCTCAACACCGACCCGCAAGTGCGCCATGTCAAGCTCATGGAAGACCGTTATGTGTGCGCCATGCGCAAGGGCCACCCCCTGGCCGGCAAGGAAAAATTCACCCTGGACGATTACCTGTCCCTGACCCACATCCATATCTCCAGCCGTCGCAGCGGCCTGGGCCATGTCGACCTGGCACTGGGCAAGATGGGCATCCAGCGCAAGATCGCCCTGCGCTCCCAGCACTACCTGATGGCCTCCCAAGTGCTGCAACAGACCGATATGGTGATGACCGTGCCGGAGCGCTTTGCCCGGCGCCATGACCTGCAGGCATTCAATCTGCCGGTCCATGACGTACCGCCCGTGGAAACCCACTTGTATTGGCACGAAAGCACCGACCAGGACCCGGCCAATCGCTGGATGCGCGAGCAGATGATCGAGTTGTGCCAGCAGGTGACCGCCTACGAGAAGAAGCTCGACCAGCAGACCGCCTGACCCCTTCGCCGGCAAGCCCTCACGGCAGCAGCCGGCTTGCCGGCGAACGGGATAGACGCGGATTGCTTGACGTATACGTAAACCTGCCTTTAGCTTAGCGCCAAGTCCCACCTTGAGCGCCTCCATGAGCAGCCAGACCTACAGCATCTCCGACCTCGCCCGCGAGCTCGACATCACCACCCGGGCCATCCGCTTCTATGAAGAGCAGGGCCTGTTGGCCCCCGAGCGCCGCGGCCAGGAACGCATCTACTCGCCCCGGGACAAGGTCAGCCTGAAGCTGATCCTGCGGGGCAAGCGCATCGGATTTTCCCTGGCCGAGTGCCGTGAACTGATCGAACTCTATGACCCCAGCAGCGGCAACCTCAAACAGTTGCACAGCATGCTGGCCAAGATCAGCGAGCGCCGTGAGCAGCTTGAACAGCAGTTGCTCGACATCGAACAGATGAAGCTGGAACTGGACACCGCCGAAGAGCGCTGCACCCAGGCACTGCAACAGACCCTCCAGAACCAGAACAACCCCGTCCAATAATCCCCGGGACACCTGCGCGGCTCGTGCCGGCAGCCGCCCTCCTCCATATAAGGTGAACCTGTATGTCACTCCCCAGCCATGTACGCCTGATCGAAGTCGGTCCCCGCGACGGCCTGCAGAACGAAGCCCGGCCCATCAGCGTCGACGACAAGGTGCAATTGGTCGATGCCCTGACCGCAGCGGGCCTGGGTTATATAGAAGTCGGCAGTTTCGTCTCGCCCAAGTGGGTGCCGCAGATGGCCGGCTCGGCCGAGGTTTTTGCCCGCATCCAGCGCAAGCCGGGGGTGGTCTACGGCGCGCTGGCGCCGAACCTGCGGGGCTTCGAGGACGCTCTGGCGGCCGGGGTCAAGGAAGTCGCGGTGTTCGCCGCCGCGTCGGAGTCGTTCTCCCAGCGCAACATCAATTGCTCCATCAGCGAAAGCCTGGAGCGCTTCGTGCCGATCATGGACGCCGCCAAACAGCACGGGATCAGCGTGCGCGGCTACGTGTCCTGCGTACTGGGCTGTCCCTATGAAGGCGAAGTGGCTGCGGAACAAGTCGCGCTGGTTGCCCGCGAACTGTACGCCATGGGCTGCTACGAGGTGTCCCTGGGCGACACCATCGGCACCGGCACCGCTGGCGCCACCCGCCGCATGTTCGACGTGGTAGGCGCCCAGGTGCCAAGGGACAAGCTCGCCGGTCACTTTCATGACACCTATGGCCAGGCCCTGGCCAACGTCTACGCCAGCCTGCTGGAAGGCATCGCGGTGTTCGACAGCTCGATCGCCGGTCTCGGCGGCTGCCCCTATGCCAAGGGCGCCAGCGGTAACGTCGCCACCGAAGACGTCCTCTACCTGCTCAATGGCCTGGGCATTCACACCGGTATCGACATGGACCGCCTGATCGACGCCGGTCGGCAGATCTGCGCGGTACTGGAGCGTCCGAGCGGCTCCCGGGTGGCCAAGGCGCGTAACGCCGGCTGAGTCAGTGTGCGGCCGGGTGTTACCGGTCGCTCTGAACCGTGGCTGGAACGAGTAACACGGAAACAGTTTGTCGATTTTCTTGTGGTACAGGTTGTCCTACAAAATCATCAAGCCATTGATTTAAAAGGACTTTAAAAAGTTGGCACGGCTTCTGCTATCTCTATGGCATAACAAGAATAAAAAGCAGCAAACCTAATAAAAATAAGACGTAACGACTCTGACATAACAAAAACAACACGACAGAGACGCAGCTAACAGATTTTTTTGGAGAGGATGTAGTGTGCAGGAGGGCTTGCAAGAGCCACCCGCAACCGGTCAGAGAACAATAAAACTACCCTGAGGTAGCTCCCGAACTGGTTGGATCGCCCTGGCGACACATTAGATCAGCGCTCAAAAAAATACGTTTGCTCTTGATCCCGGATGGGGATCGCCCAAAACAGCAGCAAAGGGCCACGGTTGCCAAAAACAACAACAGACCGCCCCTCAATAATAAAAAAAGAGCACGCAACGACAAATTAAAGGGGAGCTTCGGCTCCCCTTTGTGCTTTGCGCGATTCGACTTGACCTGTCCTTCCTCGCCCCTGAAGCGTGCACCCGTACAGATGCACGCCCCAGCAACGCTCAGACCTTGGCCACCTGCTCGCGCAGCTCCTCGATGCTGATTTCCCGCATGCGGAATTTCTGGATCTTGCCGGTCACCGTCATCGGAAACTCCTCGACGAACTTGAAGTAGCGCGGCGTCTTGAAATGGGCGATGCGCTCCTTGCACCAGGCCTGCAGCTCCACTTCATTGGCGCAATGCCCGGGGTGGAATTTGATCCAGGCGACGATCTCCTCACCGTACCTGGCGCAGGGAATACCGATCACCTGCACATCGGCCACGGCAGGATGAGTGAAGAAGAACTCTTCCAGCTCCCGCGGGTAAATGTTCTCGCCACCGCGAATGATCATGTCCTTGTTGCGCCCGGCGATGCACACATAGCCCTGCTCGTTCATGGTCGCCAGGTCGCCGGTGTGCATCCAGCCGGCCTGATCGATGGACTCACTGGTGCCCTGGGGATTGTTCCAGTAGCCGAGCATCACGCTGTAACCGCGGGTACAGAGCTCGCCGATAGTGCCCCGCGGCACCACATTGCCGGCCTCGTCGATGATCTTGCTCTCCAGATGGGGCTGGGTACGCCCCACCGTGGTGACCCGCAACTCCAGATCGTCGGCAGGACCGGTCTGCAACGACACGGGACTGGTTTCGGTCATGCCATAGGCGATCTGCACTTCGCTCATGTGCATCTCGCTGATGACCCGTCGCATTACCTCGATCGGGCAAGTAGCGCCGGCCATGATCCCGGTGCGCAGGCTCGACAGGTCGAACTCGCCACGCCGGGGCTGATCGAGCAGGGCGATGAACATGGTAGGCACCCCGTACAAACCGGTCGCCCGCTCCTCGGCCACCGCGTTCAGGGTCAGCAATGGGTCGAAGGCGTCGTTGGGGTAGATCATGGTGGTGCCGTGGGTGATACAGCCCAGGTTGCCCATGACCATGCCGAAGCAGTGGTACAGCGGCACCGGGATGACCAGGCGATCCGCCGCTGTCAGGCCCAGGCTCTCCCCCACCATGTAACCGTTGTTGAGGATGTTGTAGTGACTCAGGGTCGCGCCCTTGGGAAAGCCCGTGGTGCCCGAGGTGTACTGGATATTCACCGGCTGGTCGAAATCCAGGCTGTCCTGGCGCGCCTGAAGTTGCTCGGCAGTGGTCCCGGCGGCCAGGTCGGTCAACTGCGACCAGGGCAGAAAGCCGGAGGGCGGCTGCGCGTGCAGGCTGATCACCCCACGCAACTCGGGCAGGCGCTCACAGTGCAATTGGCCGATGGACTGCTCCGCCAGTTCGGGGATCAGGCCCTGGAGCATGCCGTGGTAATCGGAAGTCTTGAACGCCCCGGCACAGATCAGCCACTGGCAGCCGGACTGCTTGAGCACATACTCCAGCTCAGAACTGCGATAGGCCGGGTTGATGTTCACCAGGATCGCGCCGATCTTGGCGCTGGCCAGTTGCGCGATGCACCATTGAGCGCAGTTGGGTGCCCAGATTCCCAGACGATCCCCCGTGTCCAGCCCCAAGGCCAGCAGCGCCCGGGCATGCAGATCCACGGCCTCGCGCAACTGCTGCCAGGTGTAACGCAACTGCTGATGACGCACCACCAGAGCCTCGCTCTGAGGATAGGCGGCGACAGTGTTGTCGAAAGCCTGGCCGATGGTCAGCGCGAGCAACGGCTTGTCTTGCGTACCACGGGTGTAGCTGCGATCCGGCTGGAAACCCGAGTGTTCCATGACGACCCCTATTGTCTTTATTAGTGGGTGTTCAGGACCCAGGCGAAAGGTGCAAAAAAGCCTGGCTCCAATCGAAAGCCCTGCTACTCTGGCGCAAGTTGACGTTTACGTAAAGGGCGATTGACAGCCTTCGGTCGCAGGTTTACGTTAACGTAAAGGTGAGAGCCCGACAGCGCCGCTCTCCACGTCCTCCTCTCAATAAAAACAAGTGTGAAGGTGCCCACGCCATGAGTTATCCGACCCTGAACTTCGCCCTCGGTGAAACCATCGACATGCTGCGCCAGCAGGTCCAGGCCTTCGTCAAGGCCGAACTGGCACCGCGGGCCGCCCAGATCGATGTCGACAACCTGTTTCCCGCCGACATGTGGCGCAAGTTCGGTGACATGGGCCTCTTGGGCATCACCGTGGCGGAAGAGTACGGCGGCGCCGGCCTGGGCTACCTGGCGCATGTGGTGGCCATGGAAGAAATCAGCCGCGGCTCGGCCTCGGTGGCGCTGTCCTACGGCGCGCACTCCAACCTCTGCGTGAACCAGATCAACCGCAACGGCAACCACGAGCAGAAGAGCAAGTACCTGCCCAAGCTGATCAGCGGCGAACACATCGGCGCCCTGGCCATGAGCGAACCCAACGCCGGCTCCGACGTGGTGTCGATGAAGCTGCGGGCCGACAAGCGCGGCGACCGCTTCGTCCTCAACGGCAGCAAGACCTGGATCACCAACGGCCCTGACGCCAACACCTATGTGATCTACGCCAAGACCGACCTGGAGAAAGGTCCCCACGGCATCACCGCCTTCATCGTCGAGCGCGACTGGAAAGGCTTCAGCCGCAGCAACAAGTTCGACAAGCTGGGCATGCGCGGCTCCAACACCTGCGAGCTGTTCTTCGATGACGTGGAAGTACCGGAGGAAAATATCCTCGGCGTGCTCAACGGTGGCGTCAAAGTGCTGATGAGCGGCCTGGACTACGAGCGCGTGGTGCTCTCCGGCGGCCCGACCGGGATCATGCAGGCCTGCATGGACCTGGTGGTGCCCTACATTCACGACCGCAAGCAGTTCGGCCAGAGCATCGGCGAATTCCAGCTGATCCAGGGCAAGATCGCCGACATGTACACCCAGCTCAACGCCAGCCGCGCCTACCTGTACGCGGTGGCCCAGGCCTGCGAACGCGGCGAAACCACCCGCAAGGACGCCGCCGGGGTGATTCTCTACAGCGCCGAACGCGCAACGCAGATGGCCCTGGATGCGATCCAGATCCTCGGCGGCAACGGCTACATCAATGAATTCCCCGCCGGCCGCCTGCTGCGCGACGCCAAGCTCTACGAGATCGGTGCCGGAACCAGCGAGATCCGGCGCATGCTGATCGGTCGCGAACTGTTCAACGAAACCAAGTAAGAGCAGCCGCACGTTGCGAGCGACAAGCGGCAAGCCAAAGCTGCCGTAATACCGACTTACTTTTGCAGCTTGAAGCGTGTCGCTTGAAGCTGCCGTAGGCCCTCCGATGATTCTGAAGTCTCAGCTCAACCCGAAATCCCCCGAGTTCGCGCAGAACGCGGCCAGCATGCTGGCCCAGGTCGACGCCCTGCACACCCTGCTCGCCCAGGTCCAGCAAGGCGGTGGCGCCAAGGCCCAGGAGCGCCACACTTCCCGGGGCAAACTGCTGCCGCGCGAACGTATCAACCGCCTGCTCGATCCTGGCTCGCCCTTCCTTGAACTCAGCCCCCTGGCCGCCTACGAGGTCTATGGCGAAGACGTGCCGGCCGCCGGGCTGATTGCCGGCATCGGCCGGGTGGAAGGCATCGAGTGCATGATCGTGGCCAACGACGCCACGGTGAAAGGCGGTTCCTACTACCCACTGACGGTGAAAAAGCACCTGCGGGCCCAGACCATCGCCCAGCAAAACCGCCTGCCCTGCATCTATCTGGTGGACTCCGGCGGCGCCAACCTGCCACGCCAGGACGAAGTATTCCCGGATCGCGAGCACTTCGGCCGCATCTTTTTCAACCAGGCCAACATGAGCGCCCAGGGCATCCCGCAGATCGCCGTGGTCATGGGGTCCTGCACCGCCGGTGGCGCCTACGTACCGGCCATGGCAGACGAAGCCATCATGGTTCGTGAACAGGCGACCATCTTCCTTGCCGGCCCGCCCCTGGTGAAAGCCGCCACCGGTGAAGTGGTGAGTGCCGAAGACCTGGGCGGTGCCGACGTGCACTGCAAGGTTTCCGGAGTCGCCGACCACTACGCCGACAGCGACGAACACGCCCTGGCCCTGGCACGGCGCAGCGTGGCCAACCTCAACTGGCACAAGCAGGGGCAATTGCAGCAACGCACCCCGATCGCTCCGCTGTATGCGGGCGATGAGCTCTATGGTGTGGTGCCGGCCGATGCCAAGCAGCCATTCGATGTCCGCGAAGTCATTGCCCGGCTGGTGGACGGCTCGCTGTTCGATGAATTCAAGGCCCTGTTCGGCACCACCCTGGTCTGCGGTTTTGCCCATCTGCATGGTTATCCGGTGGCCATTCTCGCCAACAACGGCATCCTGTTCGCCGAAGCCGCGCAAAAAGGCGCGCACTTCATCGAACTGGCCTGCCAGCGCGGCATTCCCCTGCTGTTCCTGCAGAACATCACCGGCTTCATGGTGGGGCAGAAATACGAAGCCGGCGGTATCGCCAAGCACGGCGCCAAGCTGGTGACCGCGGTGGCCTGCGCCAAGGTGCCGAAACTCACCGTGATCATCGGCGGCAGCTTCGGCGCCGGTAACTACGGCATGTGCGGCCGCGCCTATGACCCGCGCTTTTTGTGGATGTGGCCCAATGCGCGAATTGGCGTGATGGGCGCCGAACAGGCGGCCGGGGTGCTGGTTCAGGTCAAGCGCGAGCAGGCCGAACGCAGTGGACAGCCGTTCGACGCCGCCCAGGAAGCCGAGATCAAGCAGCCGATCCTCGATCAGTACGAGCACCAGGGGCACCCCTACTACTCCAGTGCACGACTGTGGGACGACGGCGTCATAGACCCGGCGCAAACCCGTGACGTACTGGCCCTGGCCCTGTCCGCGGCCCTCAACGCCCCCATCGAACAGAGCCGCTTCGGCGTGTTCCGCATGTAATCCTGCGCGAGAAGAACATGAGCGACTTCAATACCCTGGAACTGCTGCGCGACCCCCGTGGCTTCGCCACCCTGTGGCTCAGCCGCGAAACCAAGAACAACGCCTTCAACGCCGAGATGATCCGCGAGCTGATCCTCGCCCTGGATCAGGTCCAGGCCGACCCGAGCCTGCGTTTCCTGTTGCTGCGCGGACGCGGCCGGCACTTCAGCGCCGGCGCCGACCTGGCCTGGATGCAGCAGTCGGCCGAACTCGACTACCAGACCAACCTCGACGACGCCCGGGAACTGGCGGAGCTGATGTACAACCTGGCCAAGCTGAAAATCCCCACCCTGGCGGTGGTGCAAGGCGCAGCCTTCGGCGGAGCCCTGGGCCTGATCAGTTGCTGCGACATGGCGATCGGCACCGACGACGCCCAGTTCTGCCTGTCGGAAGTGCGCATCGGCCTGGCACCGGCGGTCATCAGCCCATTCGTGGTCCAGGCCATCGGTGAACGCGCCGCCCGGCGCTATGCCCTCACCGCCGAGCGCTTTGGCGGCCAACGCGCGCGGGACATCGGCTTGCTGGCGGAAAGCTACCCGGCTGCCGAGCTGGAGCAGCAGGTCGAGTATTGGATCGACAATCTGCTGCTCAACAGTCCCCAGGCCATGCGCGCCAGCAAGGACCTGTTGCGGGAAGTCGGCAACGGCGCCCTGACCACGGCCCTGCGTCGCTACTGTGAGAACGCCATTGCGCGCATCCGGGTCAGCGCCGAAGGCCAGGAAGGCCTGCGGGCGTTCCTGGAGAAACGCCCGCCCAGCTGGCAGCCCACGACCACCACCAAGGAGCCCCGCTCATGAGCGCCCCTGTTCTAGACACCCTGCTGGTGGCCAACCGCGGCGAGATCGCCTGCCGCGTGATGCGCACCGCCAAGGCCCTGGGCCTGACCACCGTGGCCGTGCACAGCGCCACCGACCGTGACGCCCGGCACAGCCGCGAGGCGGATATCCGTGTTGATCTGGGCGGCAGCAAGGCCGCCGACAGCTACCTGCAGATCGATAAGCTCATCGCTGCCGCCAAAGCCAGCGGCGCCCAGGCCATTCACCCCGGCTACGGCTTTCTCTCGGAGAACGCCGGTTTTGCCCGAGCCATTGAAGCGGCGGGCCTGATCTTTCTGGGGCCGCCCGCCTCGGCCATCGACGCCATGGGTAGCAAATCGGCGGCCAAGGCACTGATGGAAACCGCCGGGGTGCCGTTGGTGCCGGGTTATCACGGCGAAGCCCAGGACCTGGAAACCTTCCGCAGCGCCGCCGAGCGCATCGGCTACCCGGTGCTGCTCAAGGCCACCGCAGGCGGCGGCGGCAAGGGCATGAAGGTGGTCGAGGACGTCAGCCAGCTGGCTGAAGCCCTGGCCTCGGCGCAGCGCGAAGCCCAGTCGTCCTTCGGCGACTCGCGGATGCTGGTGGAAAAGTACCTGCTCAAGCCACGACACGTGGAGATCCAGGTATTTGCCGACCAACACGGCAACTGCCTGTACCTCAACGAGCGCGACTGTTCGATCCAGCGTCGCCACCAGAAAGTGGTCGAGGAAGCCCCCGCTCCGGGCCTTGGCCCTGAGCTGCGCAAGGCCATGGGCGAAGCGGCCGTGCGTGCCGCTCAGGCCATCGGCTATGTCGGCGCCGGCACCGTGGAGTTTCTCCTGGACGCCCGCGGCGAATTCTTCTTCATGGAGATGAATACCCGCCTGCAGGTGGAGCATCCGGTCACCGAGGCCATTACCGGGCTGGACCTGGTGGCCTGGCAAATCCGCGTGGCCCGGGGCGAAGCCCTGCCCCTCAGCCAGGAACAGGTGCCGCTGCTGGGGCACGCCATTGAAGTACGCCTTTACGCCGAAGATCCGGGCAACGATTTTCTGCCGGCCACCGGCCGCCTCGACCTGTATCGGGAGTCCGCCGCGGGACCGGGGCGCCGGGTGGACAGTGGAGTCGAGGAAGGCGACAGCGTGTCGCCCTTCTACGATCCGATGCTGGGCAAACTGATCGCCTGGGGCGAGAACCGCGAGCAGGCCCGCCTGCGTCTGTTGAGCATGCTCGACGAGTTCGCCATCGGCGGCCTGAAAACCAACCTGGCGTTCCTGCGGCGCATCATTGCCCATCCGGCATTTGCCCAAGCACAACTGGATACCGGATTTATCCCACGCTATCAGGAGCAACTCCTGCCAGCGCCAGGCGAATTGACCACGGACTTCTGGCAGGCGGCGGCCCAGGCCTTTGCGCAAAGTCAGCCGCAGCGCACGCGCGCTGACGATCCCCAATCGCCCTGGTCGACGCTCGACGGCTGGCGCAGTGGCCTGCCAGCCCAGACCAGCCTGCACCTGAGCTGCGCCGGCCAGGACCGGTCCATCAGCCTTGGGGCTCATTCCCCCGCCTATCAGTTGCAAAACGAGCGCCTGTGGGTCGAGCAACAGGGACTGCGTCGTGAACATCGCGCCATTCGCCGTGGCGACACCCTGTACCTGCACTGGCACGGCGACATGCACGCCATCAGCGCCTACGATCCGATCGCCGCGGCCGATGCCAGTCACAGTCAGCATGGCGGGCTCACAGCACCGATGAACGGCAGCATCGTGCGGGTGCTGGTCGCTGTCGGACAAAGCGTCGAGGCCGGTGCACAACTGGTGGTACTGGAAGCCATGAAGATGGAGCACAGCATCCGCGCGCCCCAGGCCGGGATCATCAAGGCCCTGTACTGTCAGGAAGGTGAAATGGTCAGCGAAGGCAGTGCCTTGGTGGAGTTGGAGTAACTCAAATCAATAAGAAAGCCCCTTCCTACTTGTAGGAAGGGGCTCTTTAACGAAGTTAAAACTTCGCAGTTGCTTGTACGACTACACCAATAACCCGGCACTCATCGCTGTAGAGCATCTTCGGATAAGTGGGATTGAGTGGTACCAGATAACGCTGACCGCCCTCTTGTACCAACTTGCGGAAGATCGCCTCGTCATTCCCCGGACACTGCACGACCAGCAACTTCCCAGGCTCGGCAGCAACGGCCGGATCCACCAGGATCAGCATGCCCTGGCTGATGCTCAGGCCGCTTGGCGCGATCATCGCGTCACCGACCACCACCAGCCAGAAGGCTGCCCCCTGCGCCTGATAATCGGAAAGCTCATAACGCTCGGGGACATAGGCCGACTGGCCACTTTCCCGGACTTCTCCGACCACCCGCCAGTCACTGACCGGATAACGGAAATACGGGTTGTACTTGTGCTGCAAGGAAGGCTCGTCCACCAAGGGTTCGCCATCATCGCCGAGCATGGGTTTCTCGCGGACCACCAGGGCAACTTCAAGAAAGCCCATGCCGATCTCTTCGAGCACCCGATTCATGTCTTCGATTTTCGGCTGGCGACGCTTGCTCAGCCAATGACCGATACCACCTTGAGACATGCCCAGACGCTCGGCGAGTTTTTCCTGTGTGACCTTGCGGCCTTTCATGTTGGCTTTAACCAACTCGATCCATTTGTCCATGGGCCGAACAATACGTTGTGTATTTCCCGCCTCAACACACAAGTTGTAGTATTTGAAATCTCGTCACAATTACAATACGTATTAACATCGTTCCTACCCCTCTCTCCTAATCTCAATCAGGGCAGAACACTTCATGAACACAAGCAGCAAGGATGTGCAGGAATTCGATACAGAGGCCACATTGAACGCGCTCAAGGATAGCGATGCGGCACGACGAGCGATGGACTACTACTTGAAACCCGCCATTAGCGGACCAAGCAAGGAGGAAAAGTTTTTCGAGATCAGGCGCAGCCTGAGCAGTGAGGAAGCCATGATCCACGCATCCGATCTATTGCGCTGCGCAGCGGCCACCGCGTATGACGCCGCCAACCATCTGCAAGGCGCCAACCGTGACCTGGCGTTTTCGGTGGTGCACATGATCGACCTGGCCAAGGCCCTGGTGGACAAGTGCCTGGAGTGCCAGCGTTGTGGGTCAAGCTAGGAGGCATGCGCCCTTCCCCACAGGAGGGTGGACAAGAGGGCAAGGCAAAAGGGGAGGATTATTTAACGAGACACGAGGAAAATCATTTGACTTGCAAATGATAATGATTATTATTGCAGGCAACTGATCGCGAGATCGGTCGATAACCCAAAGGACCTTAGGTCGGACCTTTGGATTATCTCCTCATCAGGCTAATCACGGTTTTTGACCCGGCTTTTTGCCGGGTCTTTTTTTTGCCAGTTTTTCTGGCTTGGCTTCAGGCTAATGAAGACGTGGGTGCTGCTAAAAATAATGGCGGCGATGATAGCAAAAGAATGTCCTTTTGCAAGTCAGCACCTGGCGCCATGCTCCGGGTAAAGAAAAAAGTAGCGCTTGAGAATCAATCGCATAGCCACTAAGCTGCTTCGGCGTCAAGGACGACGCCCCCCCCCTTCTATTACCCTCTCCAGTGTGTAGAGTGACGGTCATAACAATCCTGTACAGGAGCCGAACATGACCGTGGGCAATCACGCTTCGTTTCAAATCACTGCCGATTTCGACAGTGGCAACATCAAGGTGCTGGACATCAGCAATCCATTGCAGGCCCTGCTGGCCATCCGCCCGGATACCCAGAGCCCGCATTTCCAGTGGTTTCACTTCAAGGTCAGCGGCCTGCATGTCGGCCAGGAGCACTGGTTCCGCCTGACCAATGCCAGCCAGTCCTCCTACAACAAGGCCTGGACCGGCTACCAGGCTGTCGCCTCCTATGACCATGTGAACTGGTTTCGCGTACCGACGATCTTCGAAGGCGACGCGCTGCGCTTCAATCTGGAAGCCACCCAGACACACGCCTGGTTCGCCTATTTCGAACCCTACAGCCGCGGGCGCCACGACTGGCTGATCGACCAGGCCTTGAGCAAGGCCGGGGCCCAATTGCTGGCGGTGGGCAAAAGCGTCGAGGGCCGGGATATCCAGCTGCTGCGCAAGGGCAGCGGCGAGCAAGGCCGGCGCAAGCTGTGGATCATCGCCCAGCAGCACCCCGGCGAGCATATGGCCGAGTGGTTCATGGAAGGCGTGATCGAGCGCCTGCAGCATCGGGACGACCCGCAACTCAATGCACTGCTGGCCAAGGCCGACCTGTACCTGGTGCCGAACATGAACCCGGATGGCGCGTTCCATGGCCACCTGCGGACCAACGCCAAGGGCCAGGACCTGAATCGCGCCTGGCAGGACGCCAGTCAGGAGCTCAGCCCCGAAGTGCTGTTCGTCCAGCAGCAGATGGAAAAGTACGGCGTCGACCTGTTCCTCGATGTGCACGGCGATGAAGAGATTCCCTACGTGTTCACCGCCGGCTGTGAAGGCAACCCGGGCTACACACCACGACTGGCGGCACTCGAAGAGCAGTTCCGCAGCCACCTGAAGCACCAGACCCGGGATTTCCAGACCACCCACGGTTACGCCCGGGACAATCCCGGAGCGGCCAACATGACCCTGGCCTGCAACGCCGTCGGGGAAAAATACGACTGCCTGTCATTGACCCTGGAGATGCCCTTCAAGGATCACGACGATGCCCCCAACCCGGTAACCGGCTGGTCGGGCAAGCGCTCCATGCAACTGGGCAAGGATGTACTGAGTACCCTCGCCGATCTGGTAGACAGCCTGCGCTAGGCCATCCTGACGACTGCGGGAAGCGCTCCCGCAGTCGTCATGCGCTCACGACGCCGGCACCCGCAGGCAATCGTCGGGCCCCAGCAAGCGCCCATCCGCCGTACGCAGTTCCAGTGCCGGCAGCGGTTGCCCGGTTTCCCGGTCGACCATTCGCGAATGCGCCTCGCCTTCCTTGTAGAAAAACGCCTCGCCCCATTGGCGCAAACCGATGATCAGAGGAAACAGCCCCCTGCCTTTCTCCGTCAGCACGTACTCCTGATAGGCACTGCCATCGGAGGCCGGCACAACCGCCAGCACCCCATGTTCCACCAAGGTCCGCAGGCGCGTGGCGAGAATGTTCTTGGCCATGCCCAGATTGCGCTGGAACTCGCCAAAACGGCGGATGCCGTCAAAGGCATCACGCACGATCAGTAACGACCACCAGTCACCAATGGCGTCCAATGAACGAGCCACCGGGCACTCGGCATCTTGCAGGCTAGTGCGTTTGACCATGCTGGGAGTTCTCCAAACGGGCAGCGGAAAAGTGGTTGCAATATAAAACCACGATCACTACCGTACAACTGGTTTTATAACAAAACCACATACGGAGTCCGCCATGTCATCTGAATCCTCAACCCCTTCGCCACTTTCAGCCAAGGTGGTGCTGTTGTTCGCCGTGGCCTGCGGGCTGGCGGTGGGCAACGTGTACTACGCCCAACCGCTGCTGGACGCCATGGCCCAGGCCTTCGACCTGGCGCCGGCCACGGTGGGCATCGTCATCACCCTGACTCAGGTGGGTTACGGCCTGGGCCTGCTGTTGCTGGTGCCCCTGGGCGACCTGCTCAATCGCCGGCGCTTGATCGTCAGCCAGACCCTGCTGTCGGTCCTGGCCCTGTCGACGGTGGCCTTGGCCCCCAACAGTGCCTGGCTGTTGCTGGGCATGACCTGCACCGGCCTGCTGGCGGTCGTGACCCAGGTGCTCGTGGCCTATGCCGCCCACCTGACGCCGGTCGCTCAGCGCGGACGGGTGGTGGGCATGGTCACCAGCGGCATCGTGGTGGGCATTCTCCTGGCCCGCACCGTGGCCGGGACCATGGCCGATCTGGCAGGCTGGCGCTCGGTGTACCTGCTCTCGGCCGGGCTGACCCTGCTGGTGGCCCTGGCCTTGTGGAAAGTGCTGCCGACCGCGGAACAGCCACCCACGGTGCAACGCTACGGGCAACTGCTCGGCTCCCTGTTGCTGTTGTTCAAGGAGGAAAAGGTCCTGCGCGACCGGGCGGTCCTGGCCATGCTGATCTTCGCTGCCGGCACGGTGCTATGGACCCCACTGGTGCTGCCCCTGAGCGCCCCACCGCTGTCGCTGTCACACACCCAGATCGGCCTGTTTGGCCTGGCCGGCGCCGCAGGCGCCCTGGGCGCAGCACGGGCCGGGCACCTGGCGGATCGCGGGCTGGCGCAATGGACCAGCGGCCTGGCCCTGACGCTGATGCTGCTGTCCTGGTTGCCCCTGGCCTTGACCCAATCCTCCCTGTGGGCCCTGCTCCTGGGGGTGATCACCTTCGACCTGGGCCTGCAGGCGGTACACGTCACCAGCCAGAGCCTGATCTACAGCGTGCGGCCCCACGCCCAGAGCCGTCTGGCGGCCGGTTACATGCTGTTCTACTCGGCCGGCAGCGCCGGCGGCTCCATCGCCGCCACTGCCACCTATGCCTGGGCCGGCTGGACCGGAGTGTGCCTGCTGGGCGCGGCCATCAACGGCGTGGCACTGCTCTACTGGCTGTGGAGCCTGAACCCCGGACAACACCCGGCCACTGCGCCCGATGCCCGCTCGGCGCGCCCATAGCGGGTTCGCCCGAACGTACTTTCCCCTTCAGCCCCGCGGCTGCTTTGCACCAACTCGTCAGCATGGCGCGGCCGGCCCGGGCAAGACCGAGCAACAGCGCCTCGGACGGACGACGAAATCAGTGGCGCGACGGTTTCTAGAACCCCACATCCAGCACCACGTTGTCGACATAGGTGCCGGCCGGCGGGGTGCTCTGGTCGGTATAGATCCGGGCGTTGTAGTTGAAGATCTGGCTGCCGGTGCCCAGGCCGTTGCCCGGGTTGACCTCGGCATCGGTACTGGAGCGCCGGGCACCGCCGACACTGCCCCAGCGAGTGTTGCCGGCACTCTTGAAGATGTCATAGGCCAGGTAGTTGCCACTGGAAATCATCCGCCGCCGACCACCCGCGCTCACCGGCTGCTGGCCATCGCTCAACCCCACGGTATAGGCACTGCCCTTGGTGCAGGCCAGGTTGATGGTCTGCCCGGTCACCGTGGCAAAGGCGCTGACCACCGGCGCACTGCCGAAGCTGATGTTGGGCGCGGTGATCACGCAATCGTTGGACACCGTCATGTTGACCGTCAGGGCCTGGGTGCCGCTGCCGATGTCGCGGCCCAGGCAGGCCCCCAGGGCGCCGATCCCGGCGCAGTAGTTCCAGCTCCAGAAGATGCTCAGGTTCTCGGTGTAGATCCCGGCCGCCACGTTGCTGCCGGTGATGGTCCCCATGTAGATCGGCACGGTCTTGGCCACGGTCGGGCTGCCCAGCAGACCCAGCAGATCGATGATCGAGTTGCGGGCAAAGTCGAACTGCACCCCCCGAGTGATCGGGTAGCTGGTGCTGTTGTTGGCGTACAGGGTGTAGCCGATGACATCGCCGGTGGGGCCGACCAGGCCGCTGGTGGTGGACGTGATGGTGGCGTAGAAATGGTCGCTGCTGGCCAGCAGGCTCAGCAGCGAGCCGGTGCAGCTCAGGCCGGCATTGGTGGTGGAGGCCGGCTGCGAAGTGGTGCGCACCAGGATCGAGCTGAGCGTGCCGAACCCCGCCGGCGCGGTACTGACCGTGGTGCACAGCGCCTGGGCCGACAGCGCCAGCATGCTGGCCAAGAGTCCCGCCATTGCCTGTCGCCAGCCCTTGAATCTGCCCACGCCTCGCCCTCCCTTGCGCCTTGATCCTGCCGTTACTGACAGACCAGCGGGCCGATCAGCGGCACCTGCTGCTGTTGCAGATCCATGTCGAACTGCGCATGACAGCGCTGGCCATCGGCCAGGCCGACTTCCAGGCTGTTGTGTTGCGCAAGGTTCTCCAGATACACCAGCCCATCCCAGCCGACCACCGCCCGGGCCCCGCTCGGCTGGTGCGTCACGCTGCTCCCCAGAGGCAACTCCCGTTGCTGGGCATCCACCAGCACCACGCTGGCGGCGATCACCCGGGCCAGGGGAAATTCCAGCAGATAGCCGCTGCCCCGGCGTACCGCCACCCGCTGCTCGACATTCGGACTCTGCACGTTGGCCGGCAGGTTCAGCGGATCGATCTCGTACTTGCCCCGGTAATAGGCGCTGCTCCAGGGCACCAGCAGGTGGCCGCTGGCGTCGGTCCGGCCCACCAACTGGTTTTCATAGCGCACCGGTATGTCCGGGTAGCCGCCGGTACTGACCACCACGAAGGCGTCGTCGATCTGGTTGGCGGCGAACACCTGACGGTCCATCCACACCAGCGAACCACTGGCATCGGCCCAGCGAGTCTCGGCTTCGCGGGTGCCGTAGACCCCGGCTTGCAGGCGCACCGACTGCAGGCGCCAGGTGGCATCCGCCTGCCGATAATCGGCGCCGTCGCCGGTGGCATACCCCAGGTTGTAACCAACACCGCCGTCAAGCGGCACCGAGCGACTGAAATTGACCCGCTGGCGGTTTTCCCCGGTCTTGCTGCGCTCGTTGCTCAGGCTCAGGCTGCCGTGCAGATCGAAGGGAATCACCAGTTGTGCCTGCATGGCCCACTGGCTGTCGCCGATTTCCCGGTTGGCCGACAGGTAGAAACTGCTGTTGTGCCACAGCGGTTTGCTCCAGGTCAGATTGAGCAAGCGGGTGCGGCTCGAATCGGCGGCCAGCACATCAAAATAACCGGCCCCCAGGCTGCCGTAACGCTCCAGATTGAGGCTCAGGGTCAGTTGCTCGCTGCGCTGGCTGAGGCGGGTGTAGGGGCTGTCGAGCAGACTCAGGTCGGCGTACTGGTCGCGACGCTGCATGCGCTGGTAGGCCAGGCTGAAACGCTGGTTGTTGTACTGGTAGCCGAAGCTGAACTGCTGGCCGCCACTGCCGTCGAAGCGGCTCTGGCTGAGCGCGGTATTGAGCACGCCGAACTGCCCCAGGCGCAGGTTGCCGCCCAATCCACCCAGCGTCAGGGAGTCCGCGGCTTCGGCATGGGCCTCAAGGGTCAGGCTGTCGCTCAGGCCATGGCGCAGGCTGCCGGAAGCGACGCCCGGGCCATAGCCGAAATCACGCAAGCTGTAGTCGCGACGCAGGTTGCCTGCGGCCAGCGAGAAATCCGTCAGGCCCTGGTGCAGCAAGGTGCTAGTGACGTAGAACGGCACCGTGGTCGACACCTGCCGTCCCAGGGCATCGGTGGTCACCACCACCGCCTCTCCCGCGCCGTTGATGAAGGGAATGTTGGTCAGGGTATAGGGACCGGGTTGCAACTCGCTGCTGCTGGCCTTGTAGCCGTTGATGAACAGGTCCAGCGAGGACGGCACCGCCGCTTCCCCGGCAAACTGCGGCAAGGGATAGGTCACCAGGTCCGGACGCACGGCAAAGTCCCGCGACAGCTGGACCCCGCCCAGGCGCACCGAACTGCTCCAGGGCAAGGCGCTGCTCACCACATCACCCGCCTCGTAGGTCAGCAGGCGCTCCTCATCGGAAAAACGCCAAGTGGTGTCGTAGCGCCGATAGCCATTGTTCAGCGAAGCGCTCTCAACCCCGGACAGGGTCCGCCGGTACTGCCCGGTATTGGACAAGGTGCCCCAGGTGTCGAACAGCCGCACTTCGTTCCAGGCCGCCAGGTACGTGCCGCCGTCGTCGGTGTCATTGAGGTACAGGTCATAGTTGAGCAGTGCGCCGAAACTGCTCAGCGCCGGGGTGCGCGGATAGGCCTGGCGACTGCCGATGAACTGCTCCGGCAGCCAGTCCGGCGGCACATCCAGCAGCAAGCGCTGGCCCTGGCTGTCGTAATCGCTGTGCAGCTGCGGCAGGCTCTCCAGATCCACCTCGCTGCCCAGCCCCTGCGGCAGCTTGATCCCGGCCTCCTGCAGCGTCTGCAGCGGCATGAACAGTCGTCCGGCGCGCTGCTCCACCGCCACCACCTTGCCCGTGTTCATCCGATTGATCACCAACTCCAGAAACAACTGCGCATCGGCCATCGACTCCAGGCTGCTGGGCGGCGGCGGTAACTCGCCGGCCTGGAGCGGACCACTCAGCATCACGCCCCACAGACCGGCCAGCAGCCCTTGCAAGCGCCAGAAACGACGAGCCGGATCCCGGCTCATGGCGGATTCAAGTCCATCTATGGACATCTCCATCCCAAGGCGAATGCGCCATCGCGCTCACAGCCGTGCGTAGCTCTGCCCGATCGCCCTCTTGCCGAGCGCCACGCCGCGGCTGTGGATCAGCGAGCAGGCGCCAGAGCCTGTACCTGCGACGCACCGTTGATCCGCAGCTGCAGGGTCGCGTCGGCCGCCAGGGGCTCCGTCAGCGGCCAGCGCATCACCGCGCCGGGCAAGACATAGCCCAGCAGGCCCGGCGCCAGCGGCCGGGTCTGTGTCCCCTGTCTGAACCCGACATCGGTCAGGCGCGCATGCACCGCGCCCTGATTGCGCAATTCGAGGAACGTCTTGCCGTCCACCGCCACCTTGCGCCAGCTCAGGTCGGGTACGCCGGCGCCCTTGGGATCGCGCTGGCGGGTGGTGTCTTCCTTGCTCCAGAGTCCTGCGCCATAGGCGAACAGCGGCACCGAGTAGCGCATCTGGAAACGAATCGCCGCAGCGCTCTTGGCACCGTCCTGGGGGGTGATGGGTTGGGCCGAGGGAATCTCGTCGATGATGATCCGGTACGCCAGCTCCTGCCCCGGCGGTACGTCGCGGGTGCGGGTCAGGCGCACCAGTTGCTTCTGCCCGGGCTCGATCTTCGCCAGCGGCGGGCTGCCGATGACCTCGCGCTGATTCTGGTACTGATCGGCAAAGCCGCTCTGACTCCAGGCAAAGACCCGGATCTGCAGGTTGGCAGTCTCGGTGCCGCGGTTTTCCAGCCATAGGGCGCTGGCCTGCTGATCCGCCTCCAGCACCGGATCGATCGGCCAGATCAGCACCGAGCTGGCGGCCTGTACCGCGGGCACACCGGACAGCAGCCCGGCCAGTGTCAAGTAACGGGTGGCCTGCAGGCCCCGCAAAAGTAAATGCATACTGCTACTCCTTGTCCGCCTGCCGGCTGATGGTCGATTCGCCCCTTCACCACGACAGCTGCACCTGCAGCACGTCGCTGTACGTCCCCCCAGGCTGATTGCCCGGCAACTGCACCTGCCCGTAGATAGGCAGGCTGATGTTATTGGCATCGCTATACGCCACGGCCACGCTCTGGCCGATCCCCAGGCTCTGGCTGTACCCCGCATCGCGGAACAGCTCATAGGCGACCAGGGAACTGCCGCTGCTGATCCGCATGTGCCGCCCGCTGCTGTTGTACTGGCCGCCGTCCACCGTCATGTTCAGGGTCACCCCCGGGGTGCACTGCAACTGCACGCCAGCGCTCAGCGCCACCCTGACCGTGCTAGTGGACAACGCCGACTGGCTGCCGAACGCCAGACTGCCGTAGTTGCTGACACCACCCACCACCAGGCAGCCGGCGGTGATGGTGGCGCTGACCTGGAAGCTCTGGCTGGTGGCGGCACTGGTCCACACCGGCCAGGCACCGGCACAGATCAGGGCCAGCAGCGCACATCCGGGGCGGGCCATGGCATCAGAAGGTCAGTTGCACGGACACCGTATCGGTGTAGGTGCCGGCCGGCAGCCCGGCCTTGCCCACTGCCTGGCCGTAGAGGTTGACGGTCTGCGCCACCCCGGTGCTCGGTGCCAGGTTGATCACCCCATTGATCGCCACGATCTGCGAGTGCCCGGAGTCGGTGTACAGGTCGTAAGGCACGTAGTTGGCCACGCCGTCGAACAGCGCCCGGGTGCCGCCGCTGGACTTGCCGTCATTGCTGCCGCCCTGGATGGTCAGGCTCGGGGTGGTGCCGCTGGAGCAGAGAATCGACAGCGCCCCGCCACCCCCGCCCAGCACCTGGCCGGTGGCCGTGGTGAACAGGCTGTTGGTGGTGCCGAAGTTCAAGGCGCCGAAGTTCAGGCCGGTGCTGCCGCCGACGCCGTTGACCTGGCAGCTGCTGGTGAGGATCAGGGTCGAGCTGATCTGCCCGGTGACCGTGGTGGCGGCGTTGACCGTTGAGGCCATGACCAGCCCCAGCAAGGGCCAGCCGATTCTCGATACAAGCGCGTGCATGATGTACGTCCTCTCATGGTTACCAATCCAGCGTGATGGTCAGGGTGTCGGTGTAGACCCCTGCCGGAACCGCGCGGGTATTCGCGACCACCGAGCCGAACACCGGAATGGGAATCCGCCTGCCGCTGCTCACTGCGAAATTGCGCTGCTGACCGATGCTGTAGCTGTCGCTACCGGATGCATCGACGAACAATCGATAGGGAATGGTCTGGCGCCCGTTGCTCAAGCGCCGGGTCGTGCCGTCGCCATTGAGGCCGCCATTGATGGTCACGGTGAACCCGGTGACCGAGGGATTGCAGGCCACCTGCAAGCGGCCTTCGGCGCTGTCGGTCAGGCTGGCCTTGATCGGGTTGACCCAGGTCGGACCTTGCCGGCCGAAATCGAGCAGACCCAGGTCGCTGACAGGCGCGGCAACGGGATCGCTGCCGGCACTGCTCACCTGGCAACTGGCCAGGATCACCAGGCGCGCCTGAATCTGTCCGCTGATCGCCGCCTGGGCGTCATCGGCCAGCAGGCACAGCGAACCCAAGGCGATGATCGTCCAGTTCCTGCCCTTCATTGCTGCCATCCCGGTTCCATCAGGACTCCCACCTGAGCCGTCCATCGTCGACGGCTTTCCCTGTTCTGCCCGGGATCCCCCGCAGCAGTCGTCATGGCCCTGCCTTCACCAGCTCAGGGTCACCTTCAATAGATCGGAATAGCCTCCGGCCCGGGGTATCTCGGCCAGGGGCTCGATGCGCCCGTAGAGGGGCAGATCCACGCTGCCGGAATCCGGCACGCGGCCGCTGACCGGGACATTCACCGGCAAGGGTATGCGCCGGGCCGGGTCCTGGTACAGACGATAAGGAATGGGTTTGCCCGGCCAGCGGTTGCTGGCCAGATAACGCACGTCGCCGATGCCGCCATGCAGGCCGCCATCGACGCGCAGTTGATAGGGCGTATCGGGATTGCACTCCAGCCGCGGTCGGCGGCCACTGGGCAGCGCAGCGGTCAAGGGCCCCGCGGCGTCATCCAAACGCGCGCTGCTGCCGAAATCCAGGGTGCCGAGCTGTTCGATACCGGCCTCGCGCTGTTGCCCCAGCAACTGGCAGCCACGCAGCACATCAACCCGGACCTGCACCTGCAGTTCCGCGGCCCCTGCCGTCGCGCAGAGCAACGCGCTCATGACTGCCATCCCCTGGTATCCATTCAAGGCCTCAATCCTTGTGAGAAGCATTTGCTGCAATCAGGTTAGCAAGCAGCAGGGAAACCGCCAGTTTGCGTATTAATTGGCCGGACTCCGGTCCATCCGCCCCTCGCATCCAAGCGATGCTCTTTAGAGATCGCTGGTCGACAGGTTTCCTATTGGTTAAATTGTCGCGCCGCTTTTAAGGTGAGCGGCCCGGAATCATCGAGGTAACCGCTCTTGGCCGCTCTACCGCCAAAACCTGCATCGACCCGCTCTCCCTGGCGTCGCCTGTTCGCCAGGCCCGCGCACCGTCAGAGCGCTGCCGGTGCGGTCATCCGCGACTACTTTCGCCACAGGGCCCAGGACCTGGGCTACACCCTGAGCCACAGCCAGCTGCGGGTGATCGACTGCATGGCCCAGCAGGCCGAAGGCCTGGCGCACTCCCCCGGCAAGGCCCAGAGCCTGTACCTGTACGGCGCCGTCGGCCGAGGCAAGAGCTGGCTGCTGGACGGCTTCTTCCGCGCCCTGCCCATCGCGGAAAAACAGCGCCTGCACTTCCATGACTTCTTCGCTCAACTGCACCAGGGCATGTTCCGCCACCAGCAACAGGCCGATGCCCTGGAGACCACCCTGGACGAGCTGCTCAACGAGTGCCGGGTGCTGTGTTTCGATGAGTTCCATGTCCACGACATCGGCGACGCCATGCTCATCACCCGGCTGTTCAAGGCCTTGTTCAAACGCGGCATCACCCTGCTGGTCACGTCCAACTACGCGCCCGAAGGCCTGCTGCCCAATCCGCTGTACCACGCCCGTTTCAAGCCGGTGATCGAGCTGATCCAGCAGCGCATGCACGTCATGGAAGTCGGCGGCCCCCACGACTACCGCAGCCAGGCCAGGACCCACGAGCAGCAGGTCTTCACCCAGGGATGCTATGTGTGGCCCGGCACCCCGGCCCAGCGCCAGGCCCTGGATCTGCCGGAACGCCACGCCCCGGCGCAGCCACTGAGCGTGGGCGCGCGACAATTGACCGTGCGCCAGATCCAGCAGCGCAGCATCCGTTTTGAATTCAACGATCTGTGCGAACAGCCCACGGCCGTCATGGACTACCTGGAACTGAGCCGCCGCTTCGATACCTGGATCATCGACGAACTGCCCGAGCTGGGAGAATGCTCGATCGCCGCCCAGCAGCGCTTCATCAACCTGATCGACGTGCTCTACGACCAGGACAAACGCCTGCTGCTGATCGGCCAGCGCCCCCTGCGCGACAGTCTGGGCGGCCACGCCATCGACCTGGCCCGCACCCGCAGCCGTCTCGGGCAACTGCGGGAAATCGGTCCCGAACATGCACTGGGCTGAACCGCCACCGATAGGTAGGAAAATGTTGCCCATCACCTTTTTCGCGCTCTTAGAGCGGCACCTGAACGACTCAACGCTCGAACATCCGCCGTTGTTCGGCCTGGAGGCGTTCTCTGCCGACGAGCTCGCGGCAAAGGGCTATGAACTGATCGGCGATCCGGCGGACTTTCACTTCTACGAAAAAAGCCATACGACGGTTTACCACCGACGGGCGCAGGAAGTGATCCTCAAGTGCTACTTCTTCAACCAGCAACGGCTGGGCAGCGGCTTCAGCATTGTTCGCGGCGTGCGCCTTGGCTCCTTGCTCAGGCACTGCAAACGTCTGGAGCAACAAGGCAAGGGCATCCGCCCGAACCTGGCCTGGTATTTCTCGGACGACAAGCAAGAAGGCGCCGTGATCCTCAATGACCGGCATGTCATGCGTTTCAACCAATGGAGCCACAAGGGCGCCTATCAGGTGGCAACCCTGGAGAGCGACTTCGACTCCGGCAACCCGCTGGGCCGGGCCGCCACGCGTTCGGTCAAGCACACCTTTGAGCACCACAGCCTGGAGTCGATGCGCAAAGAGGCCCGCAACGCCAGGCAACCGGGTGCATTTCGCAGGCTGCTCGGAGCGATTCACAATGGCATTTGATCGCGATGAGCTCTATCGACTGGCTGCTGGTCTTTTGCGGGCCCTGCAGGATGGAGACCCGGCAGGGTTGTCGGCGTTTGGTGTCAGCCGGGCCATGTATGAGGAGATCACCGAAGAGCTGGAACACTCGGGGGAACAGCTTGCGCACCTGTCGGTGCCTCCTTGTGAGATCGCCGGCCAAGCGGACCGCACCGGCAGGGTTGCACTGGACATTTACCCGCTGCATACCGATCCGCACACCCTGAGAATGGCCTGCCAGCTGTGGTCCAAAGGCCAGAAGACCGAGCTCACGCTGATTGCCGACTACCGGGAACAACAGCGGCAGGTCGCCCTGACCTTCAGGCTGCTGGAAACCCAGTAACCCTCGCCCCAGGACAACCCACCGCCCAGGCAGCAAAACCGGCCGATCTGCTTTATCCTCCCCGCCCTTGTCCTTCATTCGAGTGTTGACGCTGTTCATGGATACCCTTGCTCAACTGCGGGCCGGCCAGCTGGCCGGAATCAAGCGCCTGGACCTGTCCTGTGGACTGACCGAGTTCCCCCGGGAGATCTTCGATCTCGCCGACTCCCTGGAAATCCTCAACCTCAGCGGCAACGCCCTGGACAGCCTGCCCGATGACCTGCATCGCCTGAGGCGCCTGCGCATTCTGTTCTGCTCGGACAACCAGTTTCGCGAAGTGCCGGTCTGTGTCGGCCAATGCGCGCAACTGAGCATGATCGGCTTCAAGGCCAACCGCATCGAGCGGGTGCCGGCCGCCGCGCTGCCGCCGCAGTTGCGCTGGCTGATCCTCACCGACAACTGCATCAGCGAGTTGCCGCACGAGCTGGGTAACCGCCCGCTGCTGCAAAAGCTCATGCTCTCCGGCAACCGCCTGACCGGGCTGCCCGAAAGCCTGAGCCAGTGCCATCGCCTGGAGCTGCTGCGGATCGCCGCCAACCAACTGAGCGAACTGCCGCCGTTCCTCCTGGCCCTGCCGCGCCTGACCTGGCTGGCCTACGCCGGCAACCCGCTGGAATCGGAAGCCGACGCCACGGCGCTGGCCTCCACGCCGAGCATTCCCTGGAGCGAACTGAGCCTGCAACAGCGCCTGGGCGAAGGCGCCTCGGGGGTGATCCACCAAGCCCAATGGCAACCCGCCGGGCAACCGCCACGCGCGGTGGCGGTCAAGCTGTACAAGGGCGAGATGACCAGCGACGGCTCGCCGCTGCACGAAATGAACGCCTGCATCAGCGCCGGACTGCACCCGAACCTGATCCGCGTCGAAGGCCGGGTCCAGGATCATCCCCAAGGCCAGAACGGCCTGGTGATGCAGTTGATCGACACACGCTTTGCCAACCTGGCGGCGCTGCCGAGCCTGGACTCCTGCTCCCGGGACATCTACCCGGACAACGCCTGCTTCAACGCCGAGGTGACCCTGGGCATCGCCCGGGGCATCGCCTCGGTGGGTGCGCACCTGCACGCCCAGGGCATTACCCATGGCGATCTGTATGGCCACAACACCCTGTGGAATGCCCAGGGCGACTGCCTGCTGGGGGATTTTGGCGCGGCATCCTTCCATGCCCAGGACGACACCGTGCAAAGCCGCGCGCTGCAACGCCTGGAAGTGCGGGCCTTCGGCATCTTGCTGGAAGAACTGCTGGAACGTGGGGATGGTTCGCTGAGCCTGGGGCAACAGCAGAAACTGACGGCGCTGGTGCAGCGCTGCTGTCAGCCAGAGGTACTGGCGCGACCGGATTTTGCCCGGGTCTGCGAGGAATTGGCGGGGCTTTAAAACAGCTTCGCCGGCCAGCCGGCTCCTACAGAGGTGTGCAGGAGCCGGCTGACCGACAAATCGCGGTCTTAACCCGCCAGGCCGACGAACATGTCCTGCACATCGTCATGGTTGTCCAGGCCTTCGAGGAAGGCTTCGACTTCAGCCATCTGCTCATCGCTCAGGCCGCTGACCGGGTTCTTCGGCTGGTAGCCGAGCTTGGCCGACAACACGGTGAAACCCTGCTCGGGCAAGGCCTTCTGCACCGCGTCCAGATCCGCAGGCTCGGTGAGGAACAGGGTCGCGCCCTCCTCCCCCGGCTCGAAATCCTGGGCACCGGCCTCGATGGCGGCCAGTTCCGGATCGGCGTCCGGGCTGTCCGGCGAGGCTTCGATCATGCCCACGTGGTTGAAGTCCCAGGACACCGAACCCGAAGCGCCCAGCTGGCCCTTGCGGAAGGCCACGCGGATTTCCGCCACGGTGCGGTTGATGTTGTCGGTCACGCATTCAACGATCAGCGGCACCTGGTGCGGGGCAAAACCTTCGTAGGTCACGCGGTGGTACTGCACGGTCTCGCCGAGCTGGCCCGAGCCTTTCTTGATGGCACGCTCAAGGGTCTCACGCGGCATCGAAGCCTTTTTCGCCTGTTCCACCACCAGCCGCAGGTGGGCGTTGGTGGCGACGTCAGCGCCGTTACGTGCGGCGATGGTGATCTCTTTCACCAGCTTGCCGAAAATCTTGCCCTTGGCGTTGGCTGCCGCTTCTTTGTGTTTAACCTTCCACTGTGCGCCCATTACTCACTCTCTTGATCTATGGCGTCGAGTTGGATTTGGCCGACGCGATGGGCAAGTTTATACGTCCTCAAGGCCCTGATCGACCAAAAAGTCAGTATCCGGCCGCCGCTCTGCCTGCCTCAGCCCCGGTCGGCCTGAGCGGTGCAGGCGATCACTCGGGTCTGTGCCCTGGCAAGCGGGTGCCAACCCGCGGGGGACAGATCAGGCGGGAGCCAGGGCGAAAAAGGCCTGGATCAGGCGCAGGTCACGTCGTCGCTCGATGCAGCCGAGCATGTGCCGGTTGACCAGGCCCGCGCCGCGAATCGGCACGGTTCGCACCCGCGGGTCGTGGCCGACCTCCGCCGAGCTGACGACGCCCACCCCCAATTGCGCTGCCACCGCCTCGGTCACCGCTTCGCGGCTGTCCAGCTCCAGCAGCACCCGCGGCTGGACCTTGGCCAGCGCGCAGGCTTCATCGAAGGTCCGGCGGGTGATCGAACCGGGTTCGCGCAGCACCATGATCACCTGGTCCAGTTGTTCGAGGGCGATGCCGTCGGCCAGCGCCAGCCAGGGGTGGCCTGCGGGCACCAGGGCACAGACTCGCGACTCCCCCAGGCTTTGCAGGTACAGGCCCTTGCGCGGTTCGACCTCGGTCAGCACCGCCACGTCGGCGTGCTCGGACAGCAAGGCGGCCAGGGTTTCCTGGGCATTGCCCAGGCGCAGGTTGACCGTCACCCCCGGATATCGCGCCCGCAGGCTGGCCAGCATCGGCATCACCAGGTGCGGGCCGTCGGCCGCCACCTCCAGGCGCCCGGTCAGCAATTGCCGGTTGGCCTCAAGCAGCGCCTGGGCCTCCTCCGCCAGGCCGAACATGGCACGGGTGATGGCCGCCAGCTTGATGCCTTCCTCAGTCAGTTCCACCCTGCGCGCAGTGCGCCGCAGCAGGGTGATCTGGTAATGCTCTTCCAGGGCCTTGATATGCCCGGTCACCGCCGGCTGGCTGATGAACAGCCGCCCGGCGGCCCGGGTGAAGCTGCCTTCACGGGCCACGGCGTCGAATGCACGCAGTTGAAACAGGTTCATAGCTATCGGCCTCACTGATGGCTGGCATAACAACAAACAATTTGATTGATGACAAGGCAAACTGCAATTTAGTCCCCGTAGCGTCACCCCCATCTTTTCGAGGACACCCCATGAGCGTCGCCGAGCCCATCCTGCTGACCCCCGGTCCCCTGACCACCTCCGCCCGCACCCGCCAGGCAATGCTGGTGGACTGGGGCTCATGGGATGAGCGCTTCAACCAACTGACCGCCAGCCTGTGCCGGCAACTGCTGGCCATCGTCAACGGCGCCGAGAGCCACCACTGCGTGCCCCTGCAGGGCAGCGGCACGTTCGCCGTGGAAGCGGCCATCGGCACCCTGGTGCCCCGCGACGGCAAGGTTCTGGTGCTGATCAACGGCGCCTACGGCAAGCGCCTGGCGAAGATCTGCGAAGTGCTCGGCCGGGAATTCAGCACCTTCGAAACCGCCGAAGACCAGCCCACCACCGCCGCCGACGTCGAGCGCCTGCTCCAGGCCGACCGCGCCATCAGCCACGTGGCACTGATCCACTGCGAAACCAGCACCGGCATCCTCAACCCGCTGCCGGAGATCGCCCGGGTGGTGGCCGACCACGGCAAGCGCCTGATCATCGACGCCATGAGCTCCTTTGGCGCGCTGCCCATCGATGCCCGGCACCTCCCCTTCGACGCGCTGATCGCCGCCTCCGGCAAATGCCTGGAAGGGGTGCCCGGCCTGGGCTTTGTCCTGGCCGACAAACACTCCCTGGCCCAGGCCGCCGGCAACGCCCACTCCCTGGCCATGGACTTGCACGACCAGCACGACTACATGGCCAGGACCGGCCAGTGGCGCTTCACCCCGCCGACCCACGTGGTGGCCGCGCTGCACGAAGCCCTGCAGCAATACAACGAGCAAGGCGGCCTGCCGGCGCGTCATGCACGCTACGCCGACAACTGCCGGGCGCTGCTGCAGGGCATGGGCGCACTGGGCTTGCAGAGCTTTCTGCCGGAGGCGATCCAGGCGCCGATCATCGTCACCTTCCACGCCCCGAAAGACCCGCGCTATCAGTTCAAGGACTTCTACGAACGGGTCAAGCGCAAGGGATTCATCCTCTACCCGGGCAAGCTGACCCAGGTCGAAACCTTCCGCGTGGGCTGCATCGGCCATGTCGACCGCCACGGCATGCAGGCCGCGGTGAGCGCCATCGGCGAAGTCCTGCGGGAGATGCAAGTCCTCGACCTCTGACGCCCCCGCGTCCCTGGAGGAGCGAGCGTGCTCGCGAATCAGGCGCCGCGATCCCCGAACCTTTTTTCGCGAGCACGCTCGCTCCTACAACAGGCACTGCAACCATGAACTACAGCAACCCCACCCAGCTGCAAGCCGCCATCCTCGACTGGGCCGGCACCGTGGTCGACTTCGGCTCCTTCGCCCCGACCCAGATCTTTGTCGAAGCCTTCGCCGAGTTCGATGTGCAGGTGTCCATTGAAGAAGCCCGCGGCCCCATGGGCATGGGCAAGTGGGACCACATCCGCACCTTGTGCGACCTTCCGCAGGTGGCCGAACGCTATCGCCAAGTCTTCGGCCGCACCCCGAGCGACGCCGACGTCACCGCCATCTATGAGCGTTTCATGCCGCTGCAGATCGACAAAATCGCCGAACACTCGGCGCTGATCCCCGGGGCCCTGGAGGTGATCGCCACGCTGCGCGAGCAGGGCCTCAAGATCGGTTCCTGCTCCGGTTACCCCAAGCAGGTGATGGACAAGGTGGTGGCCCTGGCCGCGACCAAGGGCTACGTCGCCGACCACGTGGTGGCCACCGACGAGGTGCCTAACGGCCGCCCCTGGCCGGCCCAGGCCCTGGCCAACGTGATCGCCCTGGGCATCGACGATGTCGGCGCCTGCGTGAAGATCGACGACACCGTGCCGGGCATTCTCGAAGGCCGCCGCGCCGGCATGTGGACCGTGGCCCTGATCTGCTCGGGCAACGCCCTGGGCCTGACCTATGAAGCCTACCGGGCCCTGGCCAGCGACGCCCTGGCCTGCGAGCGCCAGCGCATCCACGCGCTGTTCGAGGCCTCGCGCCCGCACTACATGATCGACACCATCGCCGACCTGCCCGAGGTCATCGCCGATATCAACCGGCGCCTGGCCCGTGGGGAAATGCCCCAGAACCATTGATCAGGCGCTGGGGCGGGCCTGGACGGCGGTGCCAGGAGCATCGCCGTTCTTTTTCGGTCCTATGGGCGCCAACGCTCTGGCACGGGCCACAAAAGCCACAAGCGGCTCAGGCAAACCCGGGGAAAGCGGATTACAGTTACAGCACTCCGTCATTAAGAACGGAGGCTTCAGACCTGATGACCGAGGATGTCCCGTATGCCCTGGAAAAACACTGAGTCGCGCTACAGCACCATGACGATCACCTTGCACTGGCTGATGCTGGTGTTGCTGGCGGTGGTTTACGCCTGTATCGAATTTCGCGGCATCTTTCCCAAGGGCAGTGGTGGTCGCACGCTGATTGTCGAAGCCCACTTCATGCTCGGCCTGACCGTGTTTGCACTGGTCTGGCTGCGTCTGTTCGCCCGTGCCCAGGGCGTGGCGCCGAAGATCCTGCCCACCCCGCCGCAGTGGCAACGGCTATTGTCGACCCTGATGCACTGGGCGCTGTACCTGTTCATGATCGCCATGCCGATCCTCGGCTGGCTGACCACCAGCGCCAAGGGCCATCAAGTGATGTTCTACGGTTTCGACCTGCCGCTGCTGGTGCAAGAGAACAAGACCCTGGCCAAGCAGTTCCAGGGCTGGCACGAACTGCTGGGCAGCCTCGGTTACTGGCTGATCGGCCTGCATGCCCTGGCCGGGCTCTATCACCACTACGTGATGCGCGACAACACCCTGCAACGCATGTGGCGCCAGCGCGGTCAGGCCTGAGCCTGCAGCGCGCGGCGGCCCTGCAAGCCGCCGCTGTGCACGAAGACCAATCGGCAACCCGGCGCAAAGCGCCCGGCCATTACCTGCTCCTGCAAGGCCAGCAGGGCCTTGCCGGTGTACAACGGCTCCAATGGCAGCGCGCACTGCTGCTCGGTGAGCCGGATAAACCCGCGCAACGCGTCGTCGACCCTGGCAAAACCGCCACGGCTGCTGTCCAGCAACTGATAACCGCCGCGCCCCTGTCCGGCCTCCTGCAAAATGCCCTCGACCTGCTGCGCCACACCGTGATCCTCGGGCACCGCCAGCGCGCCATACACCGGGTGTGCCCCGGCCTCCGCCAGCACCAGCCCGGCCAGGGTGGTGCCGGTCCCGGCGGCCAGCCACCAAGCGTGATAGTCGTTCCAGCCCAGGCTCGGCAACTGCCGCTGCACCTGATCGCGCAAGGTCATGCAGCCCGTGGCACCGGCCAGCCCACCGCCGCCTTCAGGCACCGGGTACAACGCCGGGTAGCGGGCCTGCCAGGGCGCCCAGAAGCCGGGCGCGTGGCGTTCGCGGTAACCGGCGTAGCCCAGCCAGTGCAGGCGCATGCCGAACGCCTGCAGGTCAAGCACCGTTGGCGTGTCCTGTGGATGACCACGCAACAGGCCCACGGTGGGAAAGGCAAAACGCCGGCCGGCGGCGGCCAGCGCATGCAAGTGATTGGAATGGGCGCCGCCGAGGCTGATGACGCCCTGAGCGCCCAGGCTGCGGGCCGTCGCCAGGTGCTCGGTGAGCTTGAACCATTTGTTGCCGCTGATCAGCGGATCGATCAGGTCCAGGCGCAATACCGCCACCTCGACCCCGGCCCGGGACAGCCAGTCCAGCTCCAGCCGTTGCAGCGGAGCCTGGGGTAACCAGTCGAAGGATTCGGGGAAGGACATCGGTAGCGGGTTCGGCAAAGAAGGGAGCGCAGTCTACCAGCCCGAAACGCTGGCAGACTGCCCCCCAGGGCGTTACAGCTCGGCCGCCAGACGCGAACCCTGGTTGATGGCGCGCTTGGCGTCCAGCTCGGCGGCCACATCGGCACCGCCAATCAGGTGCACGTTCTGCCCTGCCGCCAGCAGACCGTCCTGCAGCTCGCGCAGCGGGTCCTGACCGGCACAGATGACGATGTTGTCCACCGCCAGCACCTGGGGCTCACCCGCTTCGCCGATCCGAATGTGCAGGCCGGCATCGTCGATCTTCAGGTACTCGACGCTGTTGAGCATCTGCACCTGCTTGTTCTTCAGCCCGGTGCGGTGAATCCAGCCGGTGGTCTTGCCCAGGCCGTCGCCGACCTTGGATTTCTTGCGCTGCAACAGGAACACCTGACGCGCCGGCGCGTGGGGCTCGGCCTTGATTCCGGCCACGCCGCCACGGGCCTGGAGCTGGGTATCGATGCCCCACTCCTTCCAGAACGCCTCGCGGTCCTGGCTGGTGGCCACGCCCTGATGCACCAGGAACTCGGAAACGTCGAAGCCGATACCCCCTGCCCCGATCACCGCCACGCTCTTGCCCACCGGCTTGCGCTCCAGCAGCACGTCCAGGTAGCTGAGGACCTTGGGGTGCTCCACGCCCGGGATCGCCGGCGTGCGCGGAGCAATGCCGGTGGCCAGGATGATGTCATCGAAACCGCCGGCCACCAGTTGCGCCACATCCACCCGGGTGTCGAGGCACAGCTCGACATGGGTGGTCTGCAGCTTGCGCTTGAAGTAACGCAGGGTTTCATAGAACTCCTCCTTGCCCGGCACCCGCTTGGCGATGTTGAACTGGCCGCCGATCTCGCTGGCGGAGTCGAACAGGGTCACCTGATGCCCGCGTTCGGCGGCCACGGTGGCGGCAGACAGGCCCGCCGGGCCGGCACCGACCACGGCAATCTTCTTGATCTGCTTGACCGGCAGGTAGTTGAGCTCGGTCTCGTGGCAGGCCCGAGGGTTGACCAGGCAACTGGTGAGCTTGCCGCCGAAGGTGTGGTCCAGGCAGGCCTGGTTGCAGCCGATGCAGGTGTTGATCTCGTCGGCGCGGCCTTCAGCGGCCTTGTTGACGAAATCCGGGTCGGCCAGGAACGGCCGAGCCATGGACACCATGTCGGCATCGCCCTCGGCGAGGATCTGCTCGGCGATGTCCGGGGTATTGATGCGGTTGGTGGTGATCAGCGGAATGCTCACCGAACCCCGCAGCTTGGCCGTGACCTTGCTGAACGCGGCCCGCGGCACCTTGGTGGCGATGGTCGGGATCCGCGCTTCGTGCCAGCCGATCCCGGTGTTGATGAGGGTCGCGCCGGCCCGCTCGATGGCCTGGGCCAGTTGCACGATCTCTTCCCAGGTGCTGCCGCCTTCCACCAGGTCGAGCATCGACAGGCGGAAAATGATGATGAAGTTCGGGCCTACCGCCTCACGCACCCGGCGGACGATTTCCACCGGCAGGCGCATGCGGTTTTCATAGCTGCCGCCCCAGCGGTCGGTGCGATGGTTGGTGTGGGCGGCCAGGAACTGGTTAATGAAATACCCTTCCGAACCCATGATCTCGACACCGTCGTACTCGGCCTTCTGGGCCAGGGTCGAACAGGTGACGAAGTCGCGGATCTGCTTCTCGATGCCTTCCTCGTCCAGCTCCTTGGGCTT
The DNA here is from genome assembly GCF_001547895.1 of Pseudomonas sp. Os17. Classification (NCBI taxonomy): domain Bacteria; kingdom Pseudomonadati; phylum Pseudomonadota; class Gammaproteobacteria; order Pseudomonadales; family Pseudomonadaceae; genus Pseudomonas; species Pseudomonas sp. Os17. Next base: position 4,572,102 of record NZ_AP014627.1, read on the forward strand.
GAACGGGTTGATCGGCGCCTGGATCGCGCTGGGTGCCACCTGCTTGGGGCTGTAGGCATAGCGCCCGGCGTGGAGGATCTGCATGCAGATCTTGCCGCCGGCCTCGTGCACTGCGCGGGTCACGATCTGGTGCTTGAGCGCCTCTTCTTCGGTGGTCAGCTTGGCGGCGCCGGAATACACCCCGCCCTCATCGTTGGGGCCGATGCCGCCGGTGACCATCAGGCCCACGCCGCCCCGGGCGCGCTCGGCAAAATACGCCGCCATGCGCTCGAAGCCGCCGGTTTTCTCTTCCAGACCGGTGTGCATGGACCCCATCAGGGTGCGGTTGCGCAGGGTGGTGAAACCCAGGTCGAGGGGGGCCAGCAAATGCGGGTAAGGTGCTCCAGCCATGGTGTCACTCCAGATCGGGCAATCACGGGAAAATGCGGAAGCTCTGCGGCCTCCATCAGTAGTGCTGCACAGACTAAGAGCACCGTACCCGGCACTCAATGACCGTAACTGACAACTTATTGATCCAAACGCGCAGCGCCCCTTGGCAAGTGCCGGCACGGGCCCTACCCTAGTCGGCGAATCCTGCACACGGCCGCCGACTGTTTTCCCATGCGCAAACTTCTTTACCTCACCTTGTCCCTGGCCCTGCTTGCCGTCATCACCCGTTATGCGCTCTGGACCCACGACCGTCCGGGGGCGCATTACCTGTCGGACCTGCGCATCGAGCTGGCAGTGGACCAAGGCGTACCTGCCGATCACGGCAACCTGCTGGCGATCCAGCCGGAGTTGTTCCCCACCGACTACCAGAGCCCCGAGCGCCTGCACCGCAAGCTTGCCGCCTACCTGCAACAGGCCCGGGACAAGGGCCTGGTGAATGCCAAGACCATCGTGGTGCTGCCGGAACACATCGGCACCTGGCTGATGGTCAGCGGCGAAAAGAACGAGCTGTACCAGGCCGTGTCCTTGAAAGAAGCAATGAACTGGCTGGCGGTGAGCAATCCACTGCCATTCCTCAAGGCCCTGATCAGCGCCAAAGGATCAAGCCGCCTGGCCGATGCGCACCTGCGCATGAAGGCGAAGAAGATGGCCAAGGAGTACCAGGTGCTGTTCGGCGGCCTGGCCCGGGAGTTCCAGGTGACCCTGGTGGCCGGCTCGATCATTCTGCCCGAGCCCAGCGTCAGCCAGGGCAGCCTGCAGATTGGTAGCGGCGCCCTGTACAACAGCAGCCTGGTGTTCGGCAGCGACGGCCTGCCTATCGGCCAGCCCCAGCGCCAGCTCTATCCCACCCATGCCGAGAGCGGCTATGTACGCGGCGATGCCGGACAGGGGGTGCAGGTCGTCGACACTCCCGCCGGGCGCCTCGGAGTGCTGATCGGCAGCGACAGCTGGTACCCGGACAACTATCGCCAGCTCAATAACCAGGGCGCCCAACTGGTCGCGGTCCCGGCCTTTGTCATGGGCCGCGATGGCTGGGAGCGACCCTGGCGCGGCTTCAAGAGCATCACCACCCCCAGCGAGGTCAGCCTCAAGCCGGAAGAAACCAGCGAGGGCGATGCCTGGCATCGCCTGACCCTCACCGCCCGCCCGCCCAGCAGCCTGGCCAGCGCCGGCGTCAGCGTATTCCTGCGTGGCCAGTTCTGGGACCAGCGCAGCAGCGGCCAGAGCTTCATCAATAGCCACGGCCAGACGTTTGCCGATCAGGGCACAACGGGCGCCCGCCTGCTGAACCTGTGGCTGTAAAGCATGAAGACCACGCCAATGCGCCTGGGGGATCTGTCGGTGGGCTTTGTCCACAGCCTGGCGGACGCGGTCCGCAGCCACGGCCAGGACCCAACCCCCTTGCTCGAGCAATACGCCCTGGATCCCGCCCGACTGGGCGAAGCCGGAGCACGCCTGTCGATCCCCCGCTACATGCGCCTGGGCCACGGCGCGATCCAGCTCACCGGCGACCCGACCCTGGGTCTGCGCATGGGCCGTCTGAGTCGGCTGAGCCAGCTCGGTCTGGCCGGCGTCACAGCCGCCCAAGCCCCCAGTGTTCGTGAAGCGGCCCGTTGCCTGACGCGCTTCGAAGCGCTGTACGGCTCCAACTATCGCGGTCAGTCGAGCTTTCATGAAGATGCCGGCGGCGCCTGGCTGCGCTTCTATTCCATCAGCCCGTACAACGCCTACAACCGCTTCGTGGTGGACTCGATCATCTCCGGCTGGTTGCAACAGCTGTCCAGCCTCTGCGGTCAGACCCTGCTGGCCGAGCAGATCGACATCGAGTTCGAGCGCCCGGACTATCATGACGCCTACGCCATCCTCGGCCCCACGCCCATCCAGTTCGCCGCCGAACAGAACCAGTTGCGCCTGAGCCAGGCCAGCCTGGCCCTGCGCAATCCGGAACATTGTCCGAGCACCTGGCGGCATCTGCTGCAGTTATGCGAAAGGGAGCTGGAGCAACTGACCCGCACTCGCAGCCTGCGCGAGCGCATCATTCAATTGCTGGGACCTTTGCTCAATGGTGGCCGTGAGCCCGACCTGGAAGAAGTGGCGATGCGCCTGAAGCTGCCGACCTGGACGTTGCGGCGCAAGCTGGCGGAAGAAGGGACGCAGTTCCGGGCCATTCTCAATGACACCCGGCGCGACCTGGCCATGACCTATATTCGCGATACCGAACTGGCGTTCGGCGAGATTGCCTATCTGCTGGGCTTTGCTTCAGCCGAGGCGTTTCAGCGGGCCTTCAAGCGCTGGAGCGGCCAGACGCCAGGAGAGTTCCGCCGCTGCCACCGACAGTTCGGCTAAAAAAAAACGCCACCGGCGTTACAGCTCGGTGGCGTCTTCTGCTGGTTCCAGAGGATCGAGCTCGAAAGCTTGATACTCCAGCAGTTCCTCTTGGTATTCGTCCATCGCGGACTCCTTTCTCGGTTGATTGAATAGTGCTGTGTCCATTGACCGTCGGCACCAGCATAAAGTGCCGGGATGACAGAAAAAATACTACCCCCTCGGTCAGGATTTCTACAATGAAAACGTAACAGCCCATGAGGAATTTAGCCTCCGGTTGTTACCCACAGTTGCGGCCCATCCACTAACCGGAGAAAACCTGCGAGCATTTTTCGAAATGGCCACCGACACCTCATTGGCTTGGCAGCGTTGAGAGCCCTGGTCAATGACAGGAAGATTTCTTACAGCCCGATCAGCGATGCCTTGAGCCGTTGTCGGATCGACATTGAACGCGTCGACCCGAGCTCGGTGTAGGTGCCTTAGTGCCCGCTGCTCGGCAGGGCCGGAATCGGCTCGCTCGGCGGCGGCAGGTGGCTGGCCGGTGGTGGGGTGATGGTTTCGCTGGCGGGGGCTGGTTCAGTGCTGGTGGCCGGCACGATCGGCGCGGCCTCGGCTGGCGGCGCCAGCGGTTGCGAGACCGTAGGCTCAGGTTCAGCGACGGCAGCCGGCGCAGCCACCGCAGCAGGCTCGACCACTGGCTGCGAAGCCTTGGGCTCGGGCTTGGGTTCCGGTTTGGGTTCCGGCTTGGCCTGAGGCTCAGGCTTGCTCTCGGGCACCCCGAGGTCGGCCTTGGGCTTCTCTTCGATATGGGCCGCCTTCTTCGCCTCCGGCGGCAGGAACAGCTCCACCAGGGCAAAGTAGCGCTCATAGAACTTGGCCGAGGACACCGTCTCGCTGGCCACCTTGACCATCGAATCATCGGTGGAACCGATCGGCATCGAGACCGAGCCGAGCACCCCAACGCCGAGGCTGGCCGAATTGTTGACCTTCTTCAGCGCATAGCGGTCCTGCAGGGCGTTGGCGAACACCGTCGAGCGCTGGTCGCCGCTGCCATCCCGGGCGCAGACCACGTTGAAGCTGATTTCCAGGTGGGTTTCGCCGGTCTGCTGGAAGCTCTTGTGACCGCTGACCAGCTTCGGATCATTGCTGGTGATGATGTAGCCCTGGCTGAGCAGGGCCCGTCGCGCGGCCTCGCAGGAAGCGGCGTCGCTCACCGGATAATTGCGCGAGAAGGTGCCGGAATCATCGAAGCTTTCATGCTCGTAGATAGCGGTCTTGTGCGAGGAACAACCGGCGATTGCGGACAACAGCAACCAGCCGGCCGCCGCGCGCAGATGAAATGATCTAAACATCGAAAATCCTGAGGAAAACGCTCCGGGGCGTATTGTGCAACAGATCAATGCCCCGCAGCGCAGGTAATTGGTGTCTTAAATTTCACACAAGTTTAATGACCGCTGTTTGCCGGAAAAAGTCGCTCGCTCAAATGCTCGATCAGCACCCGCAGCTTGGCTGCGGTGTGCCGGCTCGATGGCCACAGCACCCAGAATGCCCCGTTGTGCTGCAGATACTCGTCGAGCACGACCTGCAACTCTCCCCGGCGTACCGCGGCCTGAACCATGAAATCCGGCAGGCAGGCAATGCCCAGTCCGCTGCGGGCCGCGTGCTCCACCGCTTCGATGGAGCTGCTGGTGAGGCGCGTGGGCAACAACGGCTCCGGCTGCTGGGCCTGGGGCTTGAATGGCCAGGGCTCGAGTTTGCCGGTGTGGTGAAAGGTGTGTCGCAGACAGGCATGCTCCCGCAGGTCCTGGGGGCTGCGGGGCAAGCCGCGCTGCTCGAAGTACCCGGGGCTGCCCACCAAGAGCATGCGAAAGTGCCCCAGTTGCCGGGCCAGGAGCCGGGAATCCTTGGGATTACCGGTGCGCACCACCAGATCGAAGCCCTCCTCCACCACATCCACCAGGCGATCGGAAAGGTCCACATCCAGTTCGATCTGCGGATAGCGCTGCATGAACTCGGCCAGCACGGGCATCAACAGGCCATGGACCTGCGGCGCACTGATGCGCAATTTGCCCACCGGCGCACTGGAGGAATCGCACAGCTGGAACTCGGCGGCCTCGACCTCGGCCGCGATCCGCCGACAGCGCTCAAGAAAGCCCGCGCCTTCGGCGGTGAGGCTGATACTGCGGGTCGTTCGATGGAACAGCCGAGTCTTCAAGCGCTCCTCCAGGCGGGCGATGCTTTTGCCCACCGCCGAGGACGACACCCCCAATAACCGCCCTGCCTCGGTGAAGCTGCGGGTTTCCGCCACCTGCACAAACACCGGGATACTGCCCAGCCAGTCCATTGCGCACTCCCGAACTAAGGACATCTGTGTCCGATAAGTTCGGAACCTTAGCCTATTTTTCCGCCATGCACAGCGCCCTACCCTAGGCCTCTCATTTTTGAGCCAATCCAACGGGACCTGCCCATGAACAATTCCGTCAATGCCTGCGAGCTGTTGCAAGCGCCTGGCCAAACCCGCGAGCGACTGCCTGTCGGCGGCCTGCTGGCCCTGGCGACTGCCGGGTTCATCACCCTGATGACCGAGACGCTGCCCGCCGGCCTGCTGCCGCTGATGAGCGTCGACCTGGGCGTTTCTCCCGCCCTGATCGGCCAGTTGGTGACCTTCTACGCCCTGGGATCGCTGCTGGCCGCCATCCCCCTGATCATCCTGACCCAGGGCTGGCGACGACGACCGCTGCTGTTGATCGCCATCGGCGGCTTCGCCGTGGTCAACAGCGTGACCGCCCTTTCCACCAACTACAGCCTGATCCTCGTGGCGCGCGGGTGTGCCGGCGTCTTCGCCGGCCTGCTTTGGGCCCTGCTGGCCGGTTACGCCAGCCGAATGGCGGCGCCCCACCTGCAGGGACGGGCGATTACACTGGCCATGCTCGGCGCGCCGCTGGCGTTGTCCGTGGGCATGCCTGCCGGAACCTGGCTGGGCGGCCTGCTGGGCTGGCGCATGAGCTTCGCCTGCATGACTCTGCTGACCCTCGGGCTGATCGGCTGGGTGCTGGTTCAGGTGCCGGATTTCCCCGGACTGCGGATGCACAAGCGCCTGCCGCTGACTCGGGTCCTGACCTTGCCAGGGATCCGATCGGTGCTGTTCGTGACTTTCGCCTATGTGCTGGGGCACAACATTCTCTACACCTACATCGCGCCCTTTCTCGAGTCGGCCGGGCTTGGCAACGCGATTGAACGGGTGCTGCTGGTGTTCGGTCTGGCGGCGTTGCTGAGCATCTGGCTGGTCGGTCTTTTGATCGACCGCTGGCTGCGTGAGCTGGTGCTGCTCGGTTGCCTGCTGTTTATCGGCGCCACCCTGGTGCTGGGGCTGCAGGGCGATCAGCCGCTGGCGATCTACGGGGCCACCGCAATCTGGGGGTTGTCCTTCGGTGGCATGGCCACCCTGTTGCAAACCGCACTGGCCAAGACCGCAGGCGAGCACGCCGACACCGCGCAGTCGATGCTGGTGACCCTGTGGAACCTGGCGATGGCCGGCGGCGGCCTGGGTGGCGCCTTGTTGCTGCAGGGACCTGGGGTGGCAACCTTCCCCTGGGTAATCGCCACCCTGTTGCTGCTGACCCTGCTGGTGGTGGTGAACGCCCGGCGCCAGGGCTTTCCAGCCAGCGCTTGAAACGGGTCCAAGGCGTGCGCGACCGCCAACTCTCCCCGGCATGGACCCTGGCGGTGACTGGCATACCGGCAAGCGCCGGAACCGTCGTCACCTGAGCCAGATCCGCCTCAAAAAAAAGACCCCGGCCTTGCGGACGGGGTCTTTTCAACACAGCAGATCAGGCATCAGTAGCGCTTGATGTCCGCCTGGTTTTCCAACTGCTTGCGATAGGCAGAGAAGTCCTGCTGGCCGATACGCGAGGCCAGGAAACGACGGTATTGAACCTTCTCTTCCTCGGTCGGTGCCGCGGCTTCGTTGACGTTGTTGAGTTGCAGCACCATCAAGTTGCCGTTGGGTAGAGTCACGCTGGCGAAGGTCGGCTTGTCCTTGGACTCAGGCTTGCTCATGCGGAACAACGCCTGCAGTACGGTCGGATCGACACCTTCCTGGGCACGGGTCACGGCTTGCATGACTTTCCAGTTCTGACCGTCCACCGGCTTGTTCAGCGCGGTCTTGCCATCACGCAAGCTGGCGATCAGTTCTTCGGCCTTGGTCTTGGCCGCAGCACTGGCGTGCTCCTTGGCCAATTGCGCGCGAATGGCGGTAGCAACCCCTTCCAGCGGCAGTTGCTCAGGCTTGTGGTGCTCTTTGACACGCAGCACCACCACGGTTTCCGGGTCCAGTTCGATTGCGGTGCTGTTGGCACCCTCATCGAGCACCTCGGTGCTGAAAGCAGCCTGCACCACGTTACGGTTGGCGGCGATGCCGTCACCGCCCTCACGGCCAAACGGCGCGGAGGTGTGAACAGTCAGTTTCAGATCCTGAGCCGGCTGTGCCAGATCGGATGCCTCGAACGACGAATCCTCAAGCTGCTTGGTAGCCTCGACGAAACGCTGCTCAACCTGCTGGGTTTTCAGATCGCGGGTCAGCTTGTCCTTGAGGCTGGCGAAGCTCGGCACTTGCGGTGCCTCAATGCCCAGCAGCTTGATCAAGTGGAAACCGAAACCGGTACGTACGGGCGCCGAGACCTGATCCTTGTCCAGCGCATACAACGCTTTTTCGAAGATCGGGTCATAGACACCTGGGCCGGCGTAGCCCAGGTCACCGCCGTTATTGGCCGAACCTGGATCCTGGGAGAACTCCTTGGCCAGTGCCTCGAAGCTTTCACCCTTGGCCAGGCGAGCCTGGATCTCTTCGATCTTGGCCTTGGCCTGAGCCTCGTTCACCTTGTCGTTGACTTCGATCAGGATGTGCGCGGCACGACGCTGCTCGGACAGGTTGGCGACTTCTTTCTGATACAGCGCTTGCAGGTCTTCGTCCTTGACGCTGACCTGGTCGAAGAATGCGGCCTTCTTCAACTCGATGTAATCGATGACCACCTGGTCAGGAGTCATGAACTCCTTGGCGTGCTGATCGTAGTAGGCCTTGACCTCTTCGTCGGTCAGCTTGACTGCCGCCGGATCGGCCTTGATGGTCAGGGAGGCAAAATCCCGGGTCTGCTTTTCCAGACGAGCGAAGGCCAGCACCTGGGCGTCGGTTACAAAACCGCTGCCGGCAAGACCGGCGCGTACCTGGCCGATCAGCATTTCCTGAGCCAGCATCTGGCGGAATTGCAGACGGGTGTAACCCAGTTGACGGATGACCTGGTCGAAACGCTCGGGGCTGAATTTGCCATCCACCTGGAATTCAGGTGTCTGCAAGATCACTTGATCCAGTGCGCCTTCGGAAAACGCGAACTTGGAATCCTTCGCCCCTTGCAGCAACAGCTTGCGATCGATCAGCCCTTTCAGAGCGGCTTCACGCAGCATCTTCTCATCCAGCAGGGAGGCATCGAAGTCTTTGCCCAACTGTTGCATCAACTGACGGCGTTGCATGTCGACGGCCTGGCTCAGCTCGTTCTGAGTGATTTCCTCGCCGTTGACCTTGGCCGCGTCCTGGTTGTGGGTGGTGGCCTTGAAAATGGCATCGAAACCGGTCAACGCCAGCAGCGCGACGATGACCCCGATGATGGTTTTGGCAATCCAGCCTTGTGAATTGTCCCTGATATTCTGCAGCATACGTCCCCCAAAAACGGCTGTAATTCAATTTGAGCAGCCGTGGAGCGTGGGTAGAATCCGGATAGAAGAAAGGCGCATCCGAGGATGCGCCTTCTCGTAACTGGCGGAGCGGACGAGAGTTGAATCTGCAACCCTCTGCGTAAACCGATGGTCTATCGGTCGACTGGCGCCCCGCTGCCAGATCAGGCATGACCCCGACCCGGATGGGCAAAGACCCTGAAGAAACTTAGTTAACGGCTTCTTTCAGTGCTTTACCGGCTTTGAAACCTGGCTTTTTAGCAGCGGCGATTTCCAGAGTCTTACCGGTCTGTGGGTTGCGGCCGATACGAGCTGGGCGATCAGTTACGGAGAAGGTACCGAAACCAACCAGAACAACAGAGTCACCGGCCTTCAGAGCGCCAGTAACGGATTCGATAACTGCGTCCAGCGCACGGCCAGCAGCAGCTTTCGGGAGATCAGCAGATGCAGCGATAGCATCAATCAGTTCCGACTTGTTCACTCTAAGTCCCCTTATATATCTATGAGTATGATTCTAAGTTTTTTGGTGAAAGCAAAACGAGTGCTGAATGGCCTACAGACACTTAAGAGCCGCTTTATAACAAGGGCTCTAAAAAGCTGTCAAGGAAGCCCCCCAGGCTAATGCGTACTAATGCGTGCTAATTCTTTCCTTAGAGTCAGACTCGCGTTTTTCGTCCTTTGCAACTATCTCGGGAGCCACATCCGGCAAGGGCTCCGGCGCGTATTGCAGCGCAATTTGCAGGACTTCGTCAATCCATTTAACCGGTTTAATCTGCAGATCCTGCTTGATATTGTCAGGAATTTCTTTCAAATCGCGAACATTCTCTTCAGGAATGATCACCGTCTTGATTCCACCCCGATGAGCTGCGAGTAATTTCTCTTTCAGTCCACCGATGGCCAACACCTGACCACGCAGAGTGATCTCGCCAGTCATCGCCACGTCAGCCCGTACCGGGATCCCGGTCAGCGCGGAAACCAACGCCGTGCACATGCCTATGCCTGCGCTAGGGCCGTCTTTGGGGGTTGCCCCTTCAGGCATATGGATATGGGTATCGCGCTTCTCGTGGAAGTCCAGGGGAATGCCCAAACTCTTCGCCCGACTGCGTACCACGGTCAGTGCTGCAGTGATCGACTCGACCATGACATCGCCCAGGGAGCCGGTCTTGATCAACTGGCCCTTGCCTGGCACCACCGCAGCTTCGATGGTCAGCAATTCACCGCCGACCTGAGTCCAGGCCAGACCCGTTACCTGGCCGATCTGATCTTGCTGCTCTGCCAGGCCGTAGCGGAACTTGCGCACACCAAGGAAGTGTTCCAGCAACTCGGAAGTCACTTTCACCGAGAAGCGTTTTTCCATCGCGTGCTCTTTCACTGCCTTGCGGCAGACCTTGGCAATCTGGCGCTCCAGGCCCCGCACACCGGCTTCGCGGGTGTAGTAACGAATGATGTCGCGGATCGCATCCGGATCGAATTCCAGCTCGCCCTTCTTCAGGCCGTTGGCCTGGATCTGCTTGGGCGACAGGTACTTGATCGCGATGTTGATCTTCTCGTCCTCGGTATAGCCGGGCAGACGAATTACCTCCATCCGGTCCAGCAATGCTGGTGGGATATTCATCGAGTTGGAGGTGCACAGGAACATCACATCGGACAGGTCGTAATCGACTTCCAGATAGTGATCGTTGAAATTATGGTTCTGCTCGGGATCCAGAACCTCTAGCAAGGCAGACGCCGGATCGCCGCGCATATCGCTGCCCATCTTGTCGATTTCATCGAGCAGGAACAGCGGGTTGCGCACACCCACCTTTGTCATCTTTTGAATCAATCTTCCTGGCATCGAACCGATGTAAGTACGACGATGGCCACGGATTTCCGCTTCGTCCCGAACACCACCCAGCGCCATACGCACAAACTTGCGATTGGTTGCGTTGGCGATCGATTCGGCCAGAGAGGTTTTCCCTACCCCTGGAGGCCCGACGAGGCACAACACTGGACCACGGATTTTCTTAACCCGCTTTTGTACGGCGAGGTATTCGAGAATCCGCTCTTTGACTTCTTCCAGACCATAGTGGTCGGCATCAAGGATGTCTTCGGCACGTGCCAGGTCCAGACGCACCTTGCTCTGAGCCTTCCACGGCACCTGCACCAGCCAGTCGATGTAGGAGCGAACCACGGTGGCCTCGGCAGACATCGGCGACATCTGCTTGAGCTTGTTCAGTTCGGCCTGAGCCTTGGTCATGGCGTCTTTGGGCAGGCCGGCGGCATCGATGCGCTTCTTCAGCTCTTCGATTTCGTTGTGGCCTTCGTCACCGTCACCCAACTCTTTCTGAATGGCCTTCATCTGCTCATTCAGGTAGTACTCACGCTGGCTACGCTCCATTTGTTTCTTGACGCGGCCACGAATGCGCTTTTCCACTTGCAGCAGATCAATCTCGGCGTCCAGCAATGCCAGGACGTGCTCGACTCGGGCTGACAGATCAATGATCTCGAGGATTTCCTGCTTCTGCTCGATCTTCAGCGCCATGTGCGCAGCCATGGTATCTACCAGGCGGCTTGGCTCGTCGATGCTGTTGAGAGAAGACAACACCTCGGCAGGGACTTTCTTGCCCAGTTGCACATACTGCTCGAACTGGGACAGCAAACTGCGGACGAACACTTCTGACTCACGATCAGGAGCATCGACCTCGTCAATCAGAGAGACTTCAGCACGGCAGTGACCATCAACTTCACTGAAGCGTTCTACAGCGCCGCGCTGTTCGCCTTCAACCAGCACCTTGACGGTGCCATCAGGCAATTTGAGCAACTGCAAGACAGTCGCAATGGTGCCTACGCGATAGAGTGCATCTTCACCGGGGTCATCATCAGCAGGATTTCTCTGTGCCAGCAGAAGTATCTGCTTGTCGCCCGTCATCGCTGCCTCGAGGGCTTCGATCGACTTCTCGCGCCCCACGAACAGCGGGATAACCATGTGCGGATAAACCACGACATCACGCAATGGCAGGAGAGGCAATTCGATGGTTGTCTTCATGATTTCGCCTCTACGGCGGCCGTACGGCCGTAAACAGATGGAAGTAAGCTTGAAACCAAGATGGGGGCTGCCTGCAAAAAAAACAAGCTTAAAGACAGCACTTTAAGACGCTAAAAGGAAAGGGGCCCGAAGGCCCCTTCTTTTAAGCAACACCACAACACTTACGCGTCTGGCGCAGCCTTGGCCGCCGGCTCACTGTTCTCATAGATGTACAGTGGCTGGGACTTGCCTTCAATAACGCTTTCATCGATCACTACTTTACTCACCTCGGATTGCGAGGGGATCTCATACATAGTGTCGAGCAGAACACCTTCGAGAATCGAGCGCAGACCACGAGCACCAGTCTTGCGTTCAAGTGCTCGCTTGGCGACCGACTTCAATGCGTCAGTACGGAACTCCAAGTCCACACCTTCCATCTCGAACAGCTTGGCATACTGCTTGGTCAGGGCATTCTTCGGCTCAGTGAGAATCTGAATCAAGGCAGCCTCGTCCAGCTCATCCAGCGTCGCAAGAACCGGCAGACGACCGACGAACTCCGGGATCAGACCGAACTTGACCAGATCGTCAGGTTCAACTTCACGCAGGGACTCACCGACCTTCTTGCCCTCTTCCTTGCTGCGAACTTCGGCGTTGAAACCGATACCGCCGCGGGTGGAGCGGTTTTGAATAACCTTCTCCAGACCCGAGAAAGCGCCGCCGCAGATAAACAGGATGTTGCGAGTGTCGACTTGCAGAAACTCCTGCTGCGGGTGCTTGCGACCACCTTGAGGAGGAACGGAAGCGACGGTGCCCTCGATCAACTTCAACAGGGCCTGCTGAACGCCTTCGCCGGAAACATCCCGAGTAATCGAAGGGTTATCAGACTTGCGGGAAATCTTGTCGATTTCATCGATGTAGACAATGCCCATCTGAGCTTTTTCTACGTCGTAGTCGCACTTCTGCAGCAATTTCTGAATGATGTTCTCAACGTCCTCACCCACATAACCGGCTTCGGTCAGGGTGGTTGCGTCGGCAATGGTGAACGGCACATTCAACAGACGAGCCAAGGTTTCCGCCAAAAGCGTCTTACCCGAACCTGTAGGTCCGATCAGCAAGATATTGCTCTTGCCGAGCTCGACATCGTCATTCTTTTTGTCACGCTGATTCAGACGCTTGTAGTGGTTGTATACCGCTACCGCCAGAACCTTTTTCGCACGCTCCTGACCAATCACATACTGATCAAGGATGCCGCTGATTTCTTTAGGCGAAGGCAATTTATGCGCGCTGCTTTCGGCCTGTGCCTCCTGCACCTCCTCACGGATGATGTCATTGCACAAGTCGACGCACTCGTCGCAGATAAAGACCGAGGGGCCGGCAATCAATTTGCGTACTTCATGCTGGCTTTTGCCACAGAAGGAGCAATAAAGCAGTTTGCCGTTGTCCTCGCCGTTGCGGGTGTCAGTCATTCGATCGATCCAAATCCGATAGGCTTGCAACACAAGATGAAGGCAATTGCGGGCTTTTTCAAGTCCGCAGGCGGCCAGTTAAATAAGCCGCCTACATTTGAGTTGCTTAGGCAGGCATTTGACGCTTGTTGATCACGGAGTCGATCAGACCGTACTCCGCGGCGCGCTCGGCGCTCATGAAGTTGTCACGCTCGGTGTCACGCTCAATGGTTTCAAGGCTCTGACCAGTGTGGTGAGCCAGCAGCGAGTTCAGGCGAGAACGAATGTGCAGGATTTCCTTGGCATGGATGTCGATATCCGACGCCTGGCCTTGGAAACCGCCGAGCGGTTGGTGAATCATCATCCGCGAGTTAGGCAGGCAATGACGCTTGCCCGCGGCACCGCCAGCGAGCAGGAAGGCCCCCATGCTGCATGCCTGACCAATGCAGATAGTCGAAACGTCAGGCTTGATGAATTGCATGGTGTCGTAGATCGACATGCCAGCAGTCACCGAGCCACCTGGCGAGTTGATGTAGAGATGGATGTCCTTGTCCGGGTTTTCCGCTTCAAGGAATAGCAGTTGCGCCGCAACCAAGTTGGCCATGTAGTCCTCTACCGGGCCAATCAGGAAGATCACTCGCTCCTTCAAGAGGCGCGAATAGATGTCATAGGCGCGTTCGCCGCGGGCGGACTGCTCGATAACCATCGGGACCAGGCCGCCTGCGGCCTGGATGTCAGAGCTCTGCTGATAATAAGAATTGCGGGACATGTCCTGCAGTCACTCCCAAATAGTCATGTCTTGAATACGCATAAGCCAGCACGAAGGCTGGCTTATGGTGTGTGCTTCGAACGAAAAGAGGATCAGTCGGCTTGAGGTGCTTCTACCGGCTTGACCGCTTCTTCGTAAGAGACCGATTTGTCGGTCACGCTAGCTTTCTGCAGAACAGTATCCACAACTTGCTCTTCCAGCACAACCGAACGGACTTCGTTCAACTGCTGCTCGTTCTTGTAGTACCAGGACACGACTTGCTCTGGCTCCTGGTAAGCCGAAGCCATTTCCTGGATCAGCTCGCGAACGCGGGCTTCATCAGGCTTGAGGTCGAATTGCTTAACCACTTCAGCGACGATCAGACCCAGCACTACGCGGCGCTTAGCCTGCTCTTCGAACAGCTCAGCCGGCAGTTGATCCGGCTTGATGTTGCCACCGAACTGCTGAACAGCCTGAACGCGCAGACGATTGACTTCGTTGTCCAGCAGCGCTTTTGGCACTTCGATCGGGTTGGAGGCCAGCAGACCGTCCATAACCTGATTCTTCACTTTGGACTTGATAGCCTGACGCAGTTCGCGCTCCATGTTCTTGCGAACTTCGGCACGGAAGCCATCCAGACCCGCTTCCTTGATCCCGAATTGAGCGAAGAACTCTTCGGTCAGCTCTGGCAGCTTAGGCTCGGAAACGCTGTTGACAGTAACAGTGAACTCGGCGGCTTTGTTGGCCAGGTCCAGGTTCTGATAGGTCTCAGGGAAGGTCAGGTTCAGAACACGCTCTTCGCCAGCTTTAGCGCCAACCAGACCGTCTTCGAAACCAGGAATCATGCGACCGGAACCCAACACCAGCTGAGTGCCCTTGGCCGAGCCACCTGCGAAAGCTTCGCCGTCGACCTTGCCAACGAAATCGATGTTCAGTTGATCATCGTTCTGCGCAGCGCGATCAACCACTTCGAAGCGAACATTCTGCTTGCGCAGGATTTCCAGCATGTTGTCCAGGTCAGCATCAGCCACTTCAGCGCTCAGACGCTCAACAGCGATGCTTTCGAAACCGGCGACAGTGAACTCTGGGAAAACTTCGAAAGTGGCAACGTATTCCAGATCCTTGCCCTTCTCCAGCACTTTAGGCTCGACCGAAGGAGCGCCAGCCGGGTTCAGCTTCTGCTCAACAACAGCTTCATAGAAAGATGCCTGGATCACGTCACCCACTGCTTCTTGACGCGCGTCAGCCTCATAACGCTGACGAATCACGCTCATTGGAACCTTGCCAGGACGGAAGCCTGGGATTTTGGCCTTTTGGGCAGTCTGCTGCAGACGCTTGTTGACCTGGCTCTCGATGCGCTCAGCCGGCACGGTGATGCTCATGCGGCGCTCAAGAGCAGAAGTATTTTCAACAGAAACTTGCATGGATATTCCTCGTTGCACAGACGTTAGCCGGCCGTTTTCCGACCCCAGAATCAAGGGCATGCATTCTAGTGGGTCAAACTCAAGAAGTCACCCTACTGAAAAAGGGTGAAATACGACCGACAATGTGAAGGCGGGGACAAAGGGTTGAGCCTCGCCATGAGAGCAATTACTACAAA
This sequence comes from Pseudomonas sp. Os17, assembly GCF_001547895.1. NCBI lineage: Bacteria > Pseudomonadati > Pseudomonadota > Gammaproteobacteria > Pseudomonadales > Pseudomonadaceae > Pseudomonas > Pseudomonas sp. Os17. The sequence goes on from NZ_AP014627.1 coordinate 4,587,380, forward strand.
TCCAGCCAGGAGCTCTAAACCAATCCTTCTATATATAGAAGGGATCGACCAACCCACCCCTGACAAACACCAGCCAACAGCTGAAACTCAAACACCCGACGACCAAGAGCGAATCTGGCGCCACCGGCCAACCCACTACATGCAGCCAGACCACAGCATCGAGTCCAGAAACGAAAACGGCGCAGCCCCTTTCAGGTGCTGCGCCGTGATCTGCTATTAACTAGCTACTTTAATGGTGCGGACGAAGAGACTCGAACTCTTACACCTTGCGGCGCTGGAACCTAAATCCAGTGTGTCTACCAATTCCACCACGTCCGCTTAACAAGCTTTTAAAGCAAAGGCGCCAGACTATTAATCTGGCGCCTTCTTCGAATATGGGGTGGACGATGGGGATCGAACCCACGACAACAGGAGTCACAATCCTGTGCTCTACCAACTGAGCTACGCCCACCATATTGCGTTACTTGTGCCAAAGCTGCCTAATGGCGCACCCGGCAGGACTCGAACCTGCGACCATCCGCTTAGAAGGCGGATGCTCTATCCAGCTGAGCTACGGGCGCCTTATTAATCTGTATTCTTTAATGACTACAAACTAATTGCTTTCAGTCGTTACGAGTTAAACATCAACTCTGCCCGACCTTCTTAACCAGTGCTAGGCTGTGCCCGACAAGTGCGACGAATGTTATAGACGAGCCGTTAGGTCGTCAACTCTTTTTTAAAAAAAATTCATTTAATTAAAGGAGTTAGGGGAATTTGCAGACCAAGCGCCTTTGCCCTCACGTCCCGACATGCGAGAATGCGTTCTCTTTTTCTCTCCCTCTCGATGGTTAATCACGCGTCATGACTGCACAACTAATCGACGGCAAAGCGATCGCCGCTAGCCTGCGCCAGCAGATCGCCAAACGTGTCGCCGAGCGTCGCCAGCAAGGCCTGCGTACTCCGGGCCTCGCGGTGATTCTGGTCGGCAGCGACCCGGCCTCTCAGGTTTATGTCTCGCACAAGCGTAAAGACTGCGAAGAGGTCGGCTTCCTTTCACAAGCCTATGACTTGCCCGCCAACACGACTCAAGAAGATCTGGCCGGCCTGATCGACAAGCTCAACGATGACCCGAATATCGACGGCGTCCTCTTGCAATTGCCGCTGCCCGAGCACCTGGACGCCTCCTTGTTGCTTGAGCGCATTCGCCCGGACAAAGACGTGGATGGCTTCCATCCCTATAACGTCGGTCGCCTGGCCCAGCGCATTCCCCTGCTGCGCCCCTGCACCCCCAAGGGCATCATGACCCTGCTGCAAAGCACCGGCGCCGATCTGTATGGCATGGACGCAGTCGTAGTGGGCGCCTCCAATATCGTCGGTCGTCCGATGGCCATGGAGTTGCTGCTGGCGGGCTGCACCGTGACCGTGACTCACCGCTTTACCAAGGACCTGGCCGGCCACGTCGGCCGCGCCGATCTGGTCGTGGTTGCCGCTGGCAAGCCGGGCCTGGTCAAGGGCGAATGGATCAAGGAAGGCGCCATCGTCATCGACGTGGGCATCAATCGTCAGGAAGACGGCAAACTGGTGGGCGACGTCGTGTATGAGACCGCCCTGCCCCGCGCCGGCTGGATCACGCCGGTACCTGGCGGCGTCGGTCCCATGACCCGTGCCTGCCTGCTGGAAAACACCCTGTACGCCGCGGAAACGCTGCACAGCTGAGTTTGCCAGCCTGCTTCAATCAGCCCGCCATTGGCGGGCTTTTTTATGCCGCCGCAACACACTCCCTGCGCCCGACATATAGCTCCTGAATCTTAGCGCTCCAGGTCAAGCCGGGCCTATCCTGACGAACACCTGCCACTCAGGGAAAACCGGTGTTTTTTCTTGGTTTTTAAGGGTTTTCGACTGACCGCTGAAGAACAATCGACAGTTCCTCAGCTATATTCATAAAATGTAACGTTTTCCCGAAAAAACCCGTTGCCAGACGGCATATCCATCTTTATCGAGTCCGCCCGCGTGAAAATTCGTCTCTCCATCCTCAGCTTGTTGTTTGCTGTGTCCGGCACCTTGATCGCACACAGCGTCGACGCCAGCGAAACCACCGCGGCGCCAAGAGACACTTCACAGTTGCATATCGCCTCCGGCAGCGCCCTGCTGCTGGATCTGCAGACCAACAAAGTCATCTACTCCAGCAACCCGGACGTCGTGGTGCCCATCGCCTCAGTCACCAAGCTGATGACCGCCATGGTCGTGCTGGACGCCAAGCTGCCACTGGATGAGCACATCTCCATGAACATCAGCGACACCCCGGAGATGAAGGGTGTGTTTTCAAGGGTCAAGCTCAACAGCGAGCTGAGCCGTCGCGATACCTTGCTGATCGCCCTGATGTCCTCGGAAAACCGCGCCGCTGCCAGCCTCGCCCATCACTATCCAGGCGGCTACTCGGCGTTCATTGCCGCCATGAACGCCAAGGCCAAGTCCCTGGGCATGACCCATACCCACTATGTCGAGCCCACCGGCCTGTCGATCCACAACGTCTCCACTGCCCGAGACCTGAGCAAGCTGTTGGTGGCCGCTCGCAAATACCCGCTGCTGAGCGAACTGAGCACCACCAAGGAAAAGACCGTGGCGTTCCGTAAACCCAACTACACCCTGGGCTTTCGCAACACCGACCACCTGGTCAACAAGGAAAAATGGGACATCAAGATCACCAAGACCGGCTTCACCAACCAGGCCGGCCACTGCCTGGTACTGGTCACCAGCATGGGCAACCGCCCGGTAGCCCTAGTGATTCTCGACGCTTTCGGCAAGTACACCCACTTTGCCGACGCCAGCCGTATCCGCAACTGGGTCGAGACCGGCAAAAGCGGTTCGGTACCGGACGTGGCCCTGCGCTACAAGGCCGACAAGAACCTCAAAAACCACCAGAGCGCAGCCCCGCAAGCCTCACATTGATCCCCAGCAACAACAACGGCGCCCTGAGGCGCCGTTGTTGTCTATAGAGCGTTCAATGACCGTCGAGTGCCTTGCCGGCCCGAGCCGCCGCCTGCTCCTGGCCAGCCTGGGCCAGCTCATTGGCCGCTTTCAGCCAACGCTGGCGATCGACCTTGGCCGGTAGCTGGTTGGGCGCCTGAATCAATACCGCGAAACTGCCGGCGTCTTTCCAGGACGACTCGAACGCACTGAAGCTCATCAGTTGCCGACGGCTTTTCGCCCCCCGCAACAGCACCGTCTGCTTGTCCCGGTTATATCCGGCCAGGACCGCATAACGCGGCTGCGCCCACAAGCTTGAACCCTCGGTAAAGCGCACCAGCACCGGATAACCTGCAGCCACCTGCGTCAGCAAGGCCGACAGATGATCATCCAGGGGATAGACCACCATGCCGTATTGCCGGGCCAGGCCCTGCAGGTTCTGCTGCAACTGCGCCTCGGCTCCCGGCAGGTGCAAAGGCTTGTCCAGCAACCCGGGGGTAATCACGATGCCCTGTTGCGACAACATGCTGGCCAAGGCTCCGGGAGCGCTCTGGTACATCTCGCCACGGAAGAACGGCACGCTGTTGAGCTCCACCCGCTCCGGCAGACGCTGAATCTCCGGTGCCACGCTGCCGGCACATCCGGCCAGGCCCAGAACACAGGCGCTGGCCAGCAGCGCCGCTCGAAATCGAGGAAATACCCGCACCATCATTGCTCTCTAATAGACAGACGCCGGACGACCCTGCTCCGGCTGGGGCCTTGATCATAGGGCCCTCACGGGCGAGGGTATAGCGTTAGGCAACAGTTAATTGCAAACCATAGAGCGAAGTGTTCGAAGACTCGCGACTATTGGTCAATAGCCTGAAACACAGGGGCTACTAGACTGTCCATTGGTAAGTGTGTGTGCCCTGTACAGGGCATATAAGGAGGCACTGATGAGCCTGACAACGACAATCCTGATGCTGATCCTGGGCTGGCTGGCCGTCGCCGGCGCCATGCTCTGGGGCGTGCTGCGTATCACTCGCCGCCACCACGCTCAGCCCCGCAAGCCAGGCATCGAAAGCGAAAAGACCGCCCGGCGCCCCGCCACTGTGCACTGATCCCCGCTTTCCCTTCCCGTAAAACGACACGGCCGCCTGACTCCAGCGAGTACAGACGGCCGTTTGCCTTGGTGGCGAATCAGACCTCGGTGTGCTGCGCCTGGCGCTTCTGCCGAGCCCGACGGGCCAACATGTTCAAGCTTTCAATGGCCGCCGAGAACGCCATGGCCGCATACACATAGCCCTTGGGCACATGGGCGCCGAAACCTTCGGCGATCAGGGTCATGCCGATCATGATCAGGAAGCCCAGGGCCAGCATGACCACAGTCGGGTTGTCATGGATGAACTTGGCCAGCGGTTCGGCGGCCAGCAACATCACCAGCACCGAGATCACTACGGCAATGATCATGATCGGCAGGTGCTCGGTCATGCCCACCGCCGTAATGATGCTGTCGATGGAAAACACCAGGTCCAGCATCAGGATCTGCCCGATCGCCGCCGCAAACCCGATGCTCACCTTGGAAGTCGCGGTAGCCGGCTTCTCGGGCTCAGGGTCCATGCTCTGGTGGATCTCGGTGGTGGCTTTCCAGACCAGGAACAGGCCACCGGCAATCAGGATCATGTCCTTCCAGGAGAAACTCTGCCCCAGCACGTCGATCACCGGCTCAGTGAGCTGGACGATGAAAGCGATGGTGCTGAGCAGCGCCAGACGCAGGAACAACGCCATGCTGATCCCGATGCGTCGCGCCTTGGCCCGGTGCTTTTCCGGCAGCTTGTTGGTGAGGATGGAAATAAAGATCAGGTTATCGATGCCAAGCACGATCTCCATCACCACCAGAGTGGCCAGAGCCACCCAAGCGGTGGGGCTGGCGGCGAGCTGTAAAAGGTAATCCATGGGTCAATCCTGAATCGGTGATATGAAAAGTCAGATTTCCTGGGAAGAATCGGGCTTCTTGGCCGCGTCGTCCTCTGGTTTTTCCTTGCCGGTCACGCTTTGCGTGGCCTCGCTCAGGGCCTGCTCGGCAGCCTTGTGGGTGTCATCGATGGCCTGCTTGGCCGTCTCGGCGGCCTTGTCCAGCACCTGTTGAGCGCTTTTTTCCGCCTGATCACACCCCGCCAGGGTCAGCATAGACAGGGCCAGCAACGAGGCCGCGCCCAGGGTTTTGAATGACATGCCGTATTCCTCGATAGAACGGACAGGGCCAATGCGGGCCCCGTCGATAGCGGGGCATTTTAAGGAGACGAATACTTCAGGAAAATTCGTATTTTTGGCAGTTATACTTCGGTTTTTACGAACTGGTAAGCGCCATGCTCAACTACCGCCAACTGCATTACTTCTGGGTTGTGGCCAAGACCGGCAGCATCGTGCGCGCCTGCGAGCAGCTCAACCTGACCCCACAAACCATCAGCGGGCAGATCAGCCTGCTGGAACAGACCTACGGCATCGAACTGTTTCGCCGGGTCGGGCGCCAGCTGGAACTGAGCGAAGCCGGACGCCAGGCGCTGCCCTACGCCGAACAGATGTTCCAGCTCGGCGGCGAACTGGAAGCCATGCTCCGCGCCCGCCCCGACGAGCAGCAGATCCAGTTCCGGGTCGGCGTGGCGGATGTGGTGCCCAAGTCCATCGTCTATCGCCTGATCGCCCCGACCATGGAGCTCAGCGAACCGATTCGCCTGACCTGCCGCGAAGACAAACTCGAACGGCTGCTGGCGGATCTGGCCATCCAGCGCCTGGATCTGGTGATCTCCGACAGCCCGATGCCCTCGCACCTGGACATCAAGGGCTACAGCCAGAAGCTCGGGGAGTGCGGCATCAGCTTCTTCGCCACCGCCGAACTGGCCCAGCAGCACGGCGCCGACTTCCCTCGCGGCCTGCACGGCGCGCCACTACTGATTCCCGGGCAGGAAACCGTGGTGCGCAGCCGCCTGCTGCGCTGGTTCGCCGAACAGCAACTGCAACCGCGGATCATCGGCGAATTCGACGACAGCGCCCTGATGCAGGCCTTTGGCCAATCCGGCAGCGGGATCTTCATCGCCCCCAGCGTGATTGCCGAGGAGGTCCGGCACCAGTACGGCGTCCAGCTGATTGGCCAGACCGACGCCGTGACCGAATCGTTCTATGCCATCTCGGTGGAGCGCAAGGTCAAGCACCCGGGCATCCTGGCCATCACCGAGGGCGCGCGCCGCGAACTGTTCACGCCCCTGGCGCATTGACAGAGGCGCAGGCCTGCGGCGTCTTGAGGTTCATCAGCAGCAGGGCCAGGGCAATCGACAGCAGGATGAACGCCGACGCCGCCATCCCCAGGCTGCCCAGGCCCAGGGTGTCGATTACCCGCCCGCCCACCATCGCCCCCAGGCCGATCCCCAGGTTGGCCCCGGCGATGTTCAGCGACGCGGCGAATGCCGGCGCTTGCGGCGCAGCCTTGATCAGGCGCACATGGCTGACCAGGAACAGCGCGGCCTGGGTCACGCCCCAGAGGCCCATCGCCGCCGCCAGCCCCAGGGTCGAATCGATACTCGGCACCAGGGCCAGCATGCCGCCCATCATCAAGGCGCAGAACACCATGGAGGCGATCAGCGGATGGCGGTCCACGGCCCGGCCACCCAGGGAGTTGCCGATCAGCCCCACGGCGCCGAAGCCCATCAGGCACCAGCCCACCAGGGTGCCGTCGAAACCGGCCAGGCGTTCGAGGATGTCCGCCAGGTAGGTGTAGGCGGTGAACATGCCGCTGAACACCAGGATCGACAGCAGCACATGCCCCTGCATCAGCGGGCTGCGCAGGATGCGAAACTGCGCCCGCAGGCTCGCCTGCGGGTTGTGCGGCCTGGTTTTCGGCAGATAGACCCACAGCAGCAGGGCCTTGGCGAAGGCCACCAGGGCCAGGATGCCGAAGGCGCTGCGCCAGCCGAACGCATCGGCGATCAGGGTGCCCACGGGAATCCCGAACACCGTGGCACAGACGATGCCGAAGCCGATCTTGGCAATGGCCCGCCCGGCATGATCCGGGCCGACGATATCCACCGCCGTTTCACTGGCCAGGGCCCAGAACACCGGCAACCCCAGGGCCGGCACCAGGCGTGCCAGGGCCATCACCCAGATGTTCGGCGCCAGGGCCGCCAGGGTGTTGGCCAGGCCAAACATCAACAACACGCCGATAAACAGCTGCTTGCGCGGAAAACGCGCGAAATAGGCCGTGAGGAAGGGCCCGAACGCGGCGACGGTAAAGGCGAACAGGGTCACCAGCAAGCCGGCCTGCGACACGCTGACCTGCAAGTCCCGGGCTATCGACGGCAACAGGCCGACGATGACGAACTCCGTGGTCAACACGGTAAAACCCGCGGCGGACAACAGCAGGATGGGCAACAACATCGCAAACTCCAGAAACAACGACAGCAGCGACAGCCCGAAGGGCCCGCTGACTGGATAGAAAAGGGGGTGACGGATCTTAACAGAGAGGGCACGGGTCTGGGCAACCGCCCCGTCCCCGGCACCGGACATCAGCGGTGGCAGATCGTCACATCGACGCAGGAAGCCCGAGCGCCTGTGATAAAGTCCGCCCCCTGCCAAAAACAGTGGTTGTCGTACTGGCTTGCCCGTCAGGCCACCCGATCGCCCGTTGCCCTTTGCCACCGCATCCCTGGATGCCGGCTCAGCCCCGGCATGCACTGCACATTAAAAAAAACAGAGATACCGCTATGAGCGCTGCACCTCCTTCCTTCCTGCACACCCTCAAACGCCTGAGCCTGGTGACCCAGATCGTCATCGGCCTGATTGCCGGGATCGCCCTGGCCCTGCTGGCCCCCGAAGTGGCGAAGTCCACCACCTTCATCGGCAAGGTCTTCGTCTCGGCGCTCAAGGCCGTGGCGCCGATCCTGGTGTTCGTGCTGGTCATGGCCTCGATCGCCAACCACAAGCACGGCCAGGAAACCCATATCCGGCCGATCCTGGTGCTCTACCTGCTGGGCACCTTCGCCGCGGCGGTGGTCGCGGTGATCGCCAGCAGCCTGTTCCCCTCGTCCCTGGTCCTGGCCACCCACGACGTCGCCGTGACTGCCCCCGGCGGTATCAGCGAAGTGCTGCAAAGCCTGCTGCTGAGCGTGGTGGACAACCCGGTCAGCGCCCTGATGAACGCCAACTTCATCGGCATCCTGGCCTGGGCCATCGGCATGGGCGTGGCCATCCGTCATGCCGGCGAGACCACCCGCGCCGTGCTCGATGACCTGTCCAACGGGGTCACCGTCATCGTGCGCGTGGTGATCCGCTTCGCGCCCCTGGGGATCTTCGGCCTGGTGGCCTCGACCCTGGCCACCTCCGGCTTCGATGCCCTGCTCGGCTACCTGCACCTGCTGGCGGTACTGATCGGCTGCATGCTGTTCGTGGCGCTGGTGATGAACCCGCTGATCGTGTTCTGGAAAATCCGCCGCAACCCCTTCCCGCTGGTGCTGACCTGCCTGCGCGAGAGCGGCATCACCGCCTTCTTCACCCGCAGCTCGGCGGCCAACATTCCGGTCAACCTGGAGCTGAGCAAGCGCCTGGGCCTGCATGAAGACACCTACTCGGTGTCCATCCCCCTGGGCGCCACCATCAACATGGCCGGCGCGGCGATCACCATCACCGTGCTGACCCTGGCCGCCGTGCACACCCTGGGCATTGCCGTGGACCTGCCGACCGCCGTGCTGCTCAGCGTGGTGGCGGCGATCTGCGCCTGCGGCGCTTCCGGCGTTGCCGGCGGCTCGCTGCTGCTGATTCCCCTGGCCTGCAGCCTGTTCGGCATCCCCAGCGAAATCGCCATGCAGGTGGTCGCCGTGGGCTTCATCATCGGCGTGCTGCAGGACTCGGCGGAAACCGCGCTGAACTCCTCCACCGACGTGCTCTTCACGGCCGCCGCGTGCATGGCCCAGGAAGACAAGGCGCAAGCCGCCGCCTGATCCAGCGCCCACTAAAAAGCCCGGCCAGGGTCAACCTGGCCGGGCTTTTTTATCACCTGGGGTTTTAGAACGCGCCCATGTAGTCGCGCTTGCCCACTTCCACACCGTTGTGACGCAGGATCGCGTAGGTGGTGGTGACGTGGAAGAAGAACTGCGGCAGGCCGTAGGTCAGCAGGTAGGACTGGCCAGTGAAGCGCTTCTCTTTCGGGGTGCCCGGACGGGTGACGATCTCGATGCCTTCCTTGCCATCGATCTGCGCCGGCTGGATGCCGTCGATGAAGGCCAGCACCTTGGCGATCAGCGCCTGCAGGTCGGCGAAGGTGGTTTCGCTGTCGTCGTACTTGGGCAGCTCGACCTCGGCCAGGCGGGCCGACACGCCCTTGGCGAAGTCCACGGCGATCTGCACCTGACGCACCAGAGGGAACATGTCCGGGTACAGGCGGGCCTGAAGCAGGGCATTGGGCTCGATGTTCTTCGCCGTGGCGTGAGCTTCGGCCTTGTGCAGGACATCGCTCAGGGCATTGAGCATTTGCTTGAAGACGGGAACGGAAGCGGCATACAGGGAAATAGTCATGACAGTCTCGACACAGATGGCGGGAATACAACGAGCAGCGATTATAGCCACTGCGGCCCGGTGCGGGGCCTTTATCCCGGAGGCCCCCGGCGATAGGCGCTGGGGGCGACGCCGAACCAGCGCTTGAAGCTCTGGGAAAAACTCGACAGATCGCTGAAACCCAGCTCTTCCGCGATCCGGGTCAGGCTCAAGGCGCGATTGCCCAACAGTTCCAGGGCCCGGGCGCCGCGCTGCTCGGCCAGCAACTGGCGATAGCTGGTGCCCTCTTCCTGCAGGCGTCGTTTCAGGGTGCGCACACTGGTCCGACTCAGACGAGCCATCCCCGGCAGATCCGCGACCTTGCCGGCAGGCAGGGCCTCGAGGTGCTGGCGGACCAGGGCCGCCATGCCCTGATGAGCCTGTCGGCGCTCAAGCAACTGCCGGCACATCTGCTCGCACATCGCCACCGTCAGCGGGTTGGCCTGGGGCAAGGCGCGATCCAGGAAGCGCCGGTCGAACGCCAGGCTGTCGAGCGCCGCCCGGTACTCGGGCACCCGGCCCAGCACCCGCGGCGCATCGCTGGCAGCGCGATCCGCGGGAGGCGCTGCGCGACGGGTCAGGCGGGCCAGACAAAAATCCTCACCGACAATCTCCTGCATCAAGACCGCGGCAGCGGCCATGTCCCGTTCCAGCAGAAACGCCGCCACCTGCGGATCGGCCACCGGCGGCGCACCGAACGTCAGCACGCCCAGATCCCGCTCCAGTCGGTAGCCGATGGAAGCAAAGGCATAGGTCAGCGGCAGAAAGCGCAGGGCCAGGTCCAGCGCATCCGCCGGCGTCGCGCTGCTGATCAGGCCGTAGCCGAACAGGCCGTAGGTGGAGAAGTGATAACGCGCCCCCACCTCATAGCCCAGCCCGGGAGGATGGCCCAGGAGCTGCAGCAGATTGCTCGCCAATCGCAGCTCCTGGGCCGCCAGCAGCACCGTATTGGGGTCCTGCAACACCTCCAGGGACACCGCGCAACCGGCCAGCAGGCGCGTCGGCGACAGGCCCCTTTCAAGCGCAAAATTCACCAGCAGCAAGGCGCTGGACGGTCCCCGGGTGAATGCTTGAACGTTCATGGCCTGACTCATGGGCGGCGGATTTGGCCCAAATACTAAAGCACTTGTCCCGTTGCAGCATGGGGTCCCCGGATGTTTGCCCCCATGCTTCACTCAACGGGGCCGCGCCACCGTCGGCAGAGCCCGGCCCCGGGTCGATCCATCCTGCGTCCACAACAATAACAACGAGGTCGTCATGCCCGAATCCACCGCCCCTGAAAACCTTCGCTCCAGCCCCTGCGCGCCCCTGGAAGCCCTGATCATCGGCAGCGGCTTCGGCGGCCTGGGCATGGCCATCGCCCTGCGCAAGGCCGGGGTCAGCCAGTTCATCCTGCTTGAGAAAGGCCAGGACGTCGGTGGCGTCTGGCGCGACAATACCTACCCTGGCGCTGCCTGCGACGTGCCTTCGCACCTGTATTCATTTTCCTTCGAGCCCAACCCGCGCTGGTCCCGGGTGTTCGCGCCCCAGGCCGAGATCCACGACTACCTGCAGCATTGCGCCCGCACCTACGACCTGCTGCGACACATTCACTTGGGCAGCGAAGTGCGCCACGCCCGATTCGATGAGACCTGCCAGTACTGGCAGGTCGTCTGCAACGATGGCCAGGAGCATTTCACCCGCCTGCTGATCAGCGCCGTCGGCCAGCTCAGCCGCCCCGCCCTGCCCAAACTGCCGGGCATGGACAACTTTCGCGGCAAGGTCTTCCACTCCGCCCACTGGGACCACGACTACCCCCTGGCCAACAAACGGGTGGCGGTGATCGGCACCGGCGCCTCGGCCATCCAGTTCGTGCCGCAGATTGCCGATCAGGTGGCAGCACTCAAGGTCTTCCAGCGCTCGCCGGCCTACATCCTGCCCAAGGCCGACCGGGCCTACAGCGAGCAAGAAAAACAGCGCCTGGCCCGCCAGCCCTGGCGGATGAAACTGCTGCGCGCGGCCCATTACCTGCATTTCGAATCCCGGGCCCTGGGCTTCACTCGCCTCAAGGGCCTGACCAAATGGGTGGTCGGCCTCCCCTTTCGCCAACTGCTGGAGGCTTCGGTGCCCGACCCCGAGCTGCGCCGCCAGATGACCCCGGACTACCCCATCGGCTGCAAGCGCATCCTGCTGTCCAATGACTACCTCAAGACCTTTGCCCGCCCCCATGTGGAGCTGCTGACCCAGGGCATCGCACGCATCACCGAACACGGCATCGAGACCCTCGACGGCCAGCAGCACCCGGTGGACGCGATCATCTACGGCACCGGCTTCGCCGCCACCGAGTTCCTTGCGCCCATGCGCATCAGCGGCCGCAACGGCCTGGAACTGAACCAGGCCTGGCAAGCAGGCGCCAGCGCCTACCTGGGGCTCAGCGTCCCCGGGTTCCCCAACTTCTTCATGCTCTACGGGCCAAACACCAACCTGGGTCACAACTCCATCATCCACATGCTGGAAAGCCAGATCAGCCACGTGCTCAAGGCCCGCCAGGCCCTACAGGCCAGCGGCGCGCAGACCCTGGAAGTGCAGGAGGCCCCGCACCGGCGCCTGCAACAGCGGATCCAGCGGCGCCTGGCCGATTCGGTCTGGAGCGGATGCACCAGCTGGTACGTCGACGCCCGCGGCCACAACAGCACCAACTGGCCCGGATTCACCTGGACCTACAGGTGGTTGACCCGCTATGCCGGGCTTGCCGCCTATCGTTTCGCCAGCCCCCTGGAGCCGCACTCGGCAGCGGCCGACGGCCAGCGCGTGGCGTCACCGCGGGATTGGCTGGAACGGGGTCACGCGGCCTTGCTGCGGCTGTTGCTGCGGGCCAGCTTCCGCGCCCTGATCGGCCCGCCCCGGGAGCTGGTGCGCCAACGCCAGATCGTCAACGCCCTGGCCTGGCTGATGCCCGGTTGCGCCGGGGTCCGGCGCCGGCAGCATTGGCTGGGCAGCCTGCCGGTGCAGAAAGTCGACGCCGGTGCCACGCCCGACCAGGGCGTGATCCTCTACCTGCACGGCGGCGCCTTCTGCCTGGGCAGCCCGCGCAGCCACTTCAGTGTCACCAGCCGCCTGGCCCGGGACAGCGGCTGCAGCGTCTGGGTGCCCGACTACCGGCTGGCACCGGAGCACCCCTACCCCGCCGCGCTGGAGGACTGCCTGGCCTGTTACGACGCCATCCGCGCCCAGGGCTGCCCGGCCGAACGACTGCTGATTGCCGGCGACTCCGCCGGGGGCGCCCTGGTCCTGGCCCTGGCACTGGCCTTGAAGCAGCGCGGCGAGACGATTGCCGCCGGGCTGATACTGCTGTCGCCGGTCACCGATCCGGATCTGCGTGGCGCCAGCCTGCAATCGCGCCAGGAGGCCGACCCGATGATTCGCCGCGACTGGCTGGAGCAAGCCCTCAAGGCCTACGCGGCGCCGGCGCCCAGCCATCGCCCCCTGGAGGCGGACCTGCGTGGCCTGCCACCGATGCTGATCCAGGTGGGCGACCAGGAGCTGCTGCTGTCGGACTCGGTTCGCCTGGCCGAGCGCGCCCGGCAGGCCGAGGTGAGCTGCCGCCTGGAAATCCATGAGGATCGCTGGCACGTCTTCCAGTTGCAGGCGTTCTACCTGCGTTCCGCGAGAAACGCCCTGCTCGCCGTCGCCCGCTTCAGCCGCCAGTGCCTGGAAGCATCGGGCGAGCCCGCAGCCGCCGCGGACTCGACGCCGGCGACACAGCCGGCCACAGATCCGCAAGCGAGCTGAGCGGGCCGCCCTCGCCCGGATCACCAGGGCGGGGACGCTGCGGCAAGCAGGGTGTTTGTCCGGGTCCGACCAAGTTCTGATGGCAAGATCCGGGTTCTGAAGGTAAAACAGAGCCCCTCCAAGGTGGCCCACCCGGCCACGGAAAAACCGCGGCGCCGATCCGGCGCCCTGTTGCGGTTTTTCACGACCCACCCATCAGTGACCAAGGGACCAGCACTTATGAGCAGCGAGCACGACACCCCCGGCGAAGAACTGCGCTTGAGCAGCAGCGACATCCGCATCCTGGGTTCGTTGATCGAAAAGCAGGCCACCAGCCCGGAAACCTACCCCCTGACCCTCAACGCCCTGGTACTGGCCTGCAATCAGAAAACCAGCCGCGAACCGGTGATGAACCTGACGCCAGGCCAGGTTGGCCAAAGCCTGCGCGCCCTCGAAGCCCGGGGCTTCACCCGGCTGGTCATGGGCAGCCGCGCCGATCGCTGGGAACAGCGCCTGGACAAGGCCCTGGAACTGGTGCCGGCGCAGTTGATCCTCTGCGGCCTGATGTTTCTGCGCGGTCCGCAAACCGTCAACGAGCTCCTGACCCGCAGCGGACGCATGCATGATTTCGAAGACAGCGAGCAAGTCCTGCACCAGCTCGAACGCCTGATCGCCCGGGGCCTGGCCCTGCACATTCCGCGTCAGGCCGGTCAGCGCGAAGACCGCTACACCCACGCCCTGGGCGACCCGGCGGACATCGAGGCGATTCTCGCCGCCCGGGGCAACCCAGTGGAACGCAGCACGAGCGGCGGCGTTTCAGTGGAACGCATCGAAGAACTGGAAGCGCGGATTGCCGCCCTGGAAGAGCGCCTGGCCCAGCTCGAGGGCTGATCCTGGTAGCCGCTGCCGCAGGCGCTGATCGCCCCCGAAGGAGGCGTCGCACCTAAGGCACGCCCAAGGCCCTGCGGGCCTTGTCGCAGCCTGCGGCAGCGGCTACAGCGTTGCGGTTTCAGGGCCGGGCGAAGGCCACGGCCTTCTGGAACTGCTCCTCGCTCGGGCGCACCCCGGTATACAGCACGAACTGCTCCAGGGCCTGGATGGCAATCACCTCCAGCCCGGTGATCACCTGCTTGCCCTCGGCCCGGGCCCGCAGGATCAGCGGCGTTTCCGGCGGCACCGCCACCACGTCGAACACCGTGTCCGCCGCCGCTATCGCCTCGGCGTCGAACGCCAGTTGCTGGGCTTCCTCGCCACCGCTCATGCCGATCGGGGTCACGTTGATCAGCATCTGCGGCCGCAGGCTGCCCAACTCGGCCTGCCACTCATAGCCCAGGGAATGGGCCAGCGCGCGCCCGGCCACTTCGTTGCGAGCGACGATCACCCCACGGGCGTAACCGCCATCGCGCAAAGCACTGGCCACGGCCTTGGCCATGCCGCCGCTGCCGCGCAGGGCGAAGGTCGACTCCCGGGGCACGGCGTGTTCGGCCAGCAGGCGGGCCACGGCGATGTAATCGGTGTTGTAAGCCTTCAGATGGCCATTGGTATTGACGATGGTGTTGATCGAGGCGATGGCCCGGGCCGAGGCATCCAGTTCATCCACCAGGGCGATGCAGTCTTCCTTGAACGGCATGGACACGCCGCAGCCGCGAATCCCCAGCGCGCGAATCCCCCGGACCGCGCCGGGCAGGTCCTGGCTGCTGAAGGCCTTGTAATAGAAGTTGAGCCCCAACTGCTCATACAGGTGATTGTGAAAGCGCAGGCCGAAATTCCCAGGACGCCCGGACAGCGACATGCACAACTGGGTGTCTTTGTTGGGGTTCATTTGCATGTTCATCTCCTTGCTGGGCACTTTCGGATAGACGGGATTGGTCAGCCAAGCCCTTGTGCCCGATCATATCGCCGCGGGTTCACAGGCCTCTTCAGCGCCCAGGGATGACGGTAAAGAGACCGGTACAGACCTTACACAATATTTACTCAGCGGCTGTGCAGATTTTGCAAAAACCGCTGTCTTAGAAGTATCCCCGCGTCAGTTCTTGAGTCTGGTGCAGACCATGAACGCGGAGGTTGAACCGAGGAACAACCATGATTTCCAAAATCCCCAAGATAGCCTTGCTCATTGGCGCACTCGCTGTCGCAGGCCAGGCGTCCGCCCACGGCGGTGGCTGGGCCGGGCCCGCCGCATTGGGTGCTGTTGTCGGCGCAGCCGTAGTGGGTTCGGTGATCGCCAACCAGGATCGTCCGGTCTATGTGCAGCAGGCGCCGGTGTATGTCCAACCGCAGCCGGTGTACGCCGCGCCACCACCGCCGGTCTACTACCAGCCGGCACCGGTCTATGTGCAGCAGCCGGTCTACTACCGCCCGGCGCCGGTGTACTACGGCCCGCCCCGCGGCTACTACGGCCACCCTCATTACTACTACGGCCCGGGTCCCGGCCGCTGGTAACGCGCCACTGAAACAGCCACAGGCCCCGCCCATCCAGCGGGGCTTGTTGCATTTTGCCATCACCCAAATGTCTGAATAGTTCAGCATCATGTCGCGACTGGAACAGTATTTGCCTGAAAATCCGGCAATAGTGTGCCAATCCCGACGACGCCTCGAGCGACATGGGACTGTCACGCGTGTGTCATTCAGGGACTGCAAGATCGACCGGGTCCGCTCGCCCCACGCCTGTCATAGCAGCCCTGTCACAACAGGCCCATAACAACAAGGACGAAACCCATGCCCACGCAAAACCCGCACCGCGTCGAAGGCCTCTGCACCTCCAGCCGGGTGTACGACGCCCTGACCGAACTCAAGCATCTGGAAGGCCATCGCAGCGCCAAGTTCCTTTCGCTGCTGACCCAGAACCTGGTGCGCAAGGGCCTGCTCAACGAGCAGGAAGTGCTGCACATGCTCGATCAAGTGGTGGACTGAACCGCCCACGCCGGTAGCACCGGTAGCAATGCCCAGCAGCGCAATAGGTGATGTTTCGTAGCACCGGGCCGTCCAGCGCTAGGGCAACTGCACCCGCGGCCGGGTTTCGACGAACAGCGCCCAGCTGGACATGAACAATGCGGCGATCAACGGCCCGATGACAAAACCGTTGAGGCCGAAGATCGCCAGCCCGCCCAGGGTCGAGATCAGGATCAGGTAATCCGGCATCCGCGTATCCTTGCCCACCAGGATCGGGCGCAGCAGGTTGTCCACCAGACCGATCACCAGCACCCCGAACAGCACCAGCACCACCCCTTGCCAGATCGCGCCGCTGATCAGGAAATACGCCGCCACCGGCCCCCAGACAATCCCCGCCCCCACCGCCGGCAACAGCGACAGAAAGGCCATCAGCACCGCCCAGAGCAAGGCGCTGGGAATATCGAGAAACCAGAAGATCAGCCCGCCCAGGGCGCCCTGAGTCACCGCCACCAGCACATTGCCCTTGACCGTGGCCCGCACCACCCGATTGAACTTCAATTGCAGTCGGCGCTTCTGGTACTCGGCCAGGGGCACGGCGCTGCGGATCTTGCGCACCAGCTCGGCGCCATCGCGCAGAAAGAAAAACAGCAGGTAGAGCATGATGAAAAAACTCACCACGAACTCGAAGGTGCCCTGGCCGAAGCTGAAGGCCTGGGTCGCCAGGTACTGACTGCCCTGCATCGCGCCCTTGACCGCCTTGTCCTGCAAGCCCTTGAGCTCGCCCAGGCCCAGGCGGTCCAGCACGTGCTGCAGGTACGGCGGCAGGCCGTGCTTGAACTGGGCCAGGTAGCCGGCGATATCCAGCTGGCCGCTTTCGATCTTCTGGTACAGCTCGGCGCCTTCCTGAACCAGCAGCACGCCAGTGACGATCACCGGCAGGATGGCGATCAGCAGGCAAATCAACAGCGTGCACAGGGCCGTGAGATTGCGCGGCCAACCGAACTTCAGTTGCAGGCGGCGCTGCAGGGGAGCGAAGACGATGCCGAGAATCACCGCCCAGAACAGCGCCCCGTAGAACGGCAGCAGAATCCAGATGAACGCCACCGTCACCAGGGCCAGCAACAGCAGCAGGCTTTTGTTTTGCAGGTTGTTTTGGTTCATGTCCGGTCCCGGTCGGTCAACGCTCGATTGCGGCGTCCTGAGGGTTAGTCCGCAAGCGTGTTGCCGAGTGCGTTTTTTTCTGCGCCAGACATAGACCCAGATCAATAAATGCCCCGGCGCGCTGGCTTACCCTCGCGACCTTTTGCGACCGACAAGCCCCATGACGCTCCTCGCCAAACCCGAACTCCTGGCCCCCGCCGGCACCCTGAAGAACATGCGCTACGCCTTCGCCTACGGCGCCGATGCGGTGTACGCCGGCCAGCCGCGCTACAGCCTGCGGGTGCGCAACAACGAATTCGACCACGCCAACCTGGCCCTCGGCATTCGC
This sequence comes from Pseudomonas sp. Os17, assembly GCF_001547895.1. Lineage (NCBI taxonomy): Bacteria > Pseudomonadati > Pseudomonadota > Gammaproteobacteria > Pseudomonadales > Pseudomonadaceae > Pseudomonas > Pseudomonas sp. Os17. The sequence continues at coordinate 4,605,018 of NZ_AP014627.1, forward strand.
GAGGCCCAGGCCCAGGGCAAGCGTTTCTACGTGGTGGTCAACATCGCCCCGCACAATGCCAAGCTCAAGACCTTCCTCAAGGACCTGCAACCGGTCATCGACATGGCGCCGGATGCGCTGATCATGTCCGACCCGGGCCTGATCATGCTGGTGCGCCGGCACTTCCCGCACATGCCGATCCACCTCTCGGTGCAGGCCAACACGGTGAACTGGGCCAGCGTCGAGTTCTGGCAACAACAGGGGCTGACCCGGATCATCCTGTCCCGGGAGCTGTCCCTGGAAGAGATCGAGGAGATCCGCCAGCAAGTACCGGCCATGGAGCTGGAAGTCTTCGTCCACGGCGCCCTGTGCATGGCCTACTCCGGGCGCTGCCTGCTGTCGGGCTACATGAACAAGCGCGACGCCAACCAGGGCACCTGCACCAACGCCTGCCGCTGGAAATACAAGGCCGAGCAAGCCACCGAAAACGACCTGGGGGAAATCGTCCAGACCTTCCAGCCGGAGCCGACCCTGGGCCTGGGCGCACCCACCGAGCAGGTGTTCCTGCTGCAGGAAGCCAACCGCCCGGACGAGCTGATGCCGGCCTTCGAGGACGAGCACGGCACCTACATCATGAACGCCAAGGACCTGCGGGCGGTGCAGCACGTCGAGCGCCTGACCCGCATGGGCGTGCACTCCCTGAAGATCGAAGGCCGGACCAAGTCGCACTTCTACTGCGCGCGCACCACCCAGGTGTACCGCCGGGCCATCGACGACGCCGTGGCCGGGCGCGAGTTCGACCGCAGCCTGATGAACGACCTGGAGTCCCTGGCCCAGCGCGGCTACACCGAAGGCTTCCTGCGCCGCCATGTGCACGACGAGTACCAGAACTACCAGAACGGCAGTTCGGTGTCGGAGCGCCAGCAGTTCGTCGGCGAACTCACCGGCGAGCGCCGCGACCGCCTGGCCGAAGTCAAGGTCAAGAACCGATTCACGGTGGGCGATCACATGGAACTGATGACCCCCAAGGGCAACTTCCACTTCGACCTGCACCAACTGCAGAACGCCAAGGGCGAAGCCATCGAAGTCGCCCCGGGCGATGGCCACACGGTGTACCTGCCGATCCCGGATCAAGTGGACCTGCAGTTCGCCCTGCTGATGCGCGACATCAGCGCCTGACACGGCGCAATGACCACCTGTCGTAGCCACGGCTGCGCCTGAGTTCGCAGCGGTCGCGCCGCTTGGCCCGCCAAGCCAGGCCCTTGGGGCCTTTTCCGGGCCTTGCGGGCTCGCTAGCGGCTACGGCAGGCTCCCTCAGATCCGGAACTGCCCCACCAACCGACCCAGGCGCTGGCCCAGATCCGCCAGGCTGCGAGAGGTCTGGGCCCCGCGCTGGGTTTCATCGGCCACGCTGTCCACCGCCACGGCGATCTGGTGCACGCTGCGGTTGATCTCCTCGGCCACCGCGGTCTGCTCCTCGGCGGCGCTGGCAATCTGCGCGTTCATCGAATTGATGGTGCCGATCAGCTGGGCCATGGTGTCCAGCGAAGCCCCGGCCTCGTTGGCCTTGACCGAGGTGCCGTCGCCGGCGTCGCTGGAGCGGCGCATGGCGTCCACCGCCACCCGGGTGCCCTGCTGCAGACGGTCGATCATGCCCTGGATTTCCTGGGTGCTCTGCTGAGTACGGCTTGCCAGGGCCCGGACTTCGTCGGCGACCACGGCAAAACCGCGCCCGGCCTCCCCGGCCCGGGCCGCTTCGATGGCGGCGTTGAGCGCCAGCAGGTTGGTCTGTTCGGCAATCGAGCGGATCACATCCAGCACGCTGACAATCGACGACACGTCCTGCTGCAGGCTGTCCAGGGAGGTGCCGCTGTTGCGGATATCGCTGACCAGGGAATGGATCTGCTGGATGCTGCCGTCCACCACGCGCTTGGCCGCCTGGCCTTCTTCATCGGTCTGCTGCGCCGCCACCGCCGCGCCCTGGGCACTGCGCGCCACTTCCTGGGCCGCAGAAGACATTTCATTGATCGCCGTGGCCACCTGATCGGTCTCGTGGCGCTGGCGCTCCATGGCCTGCTCGGAGCGGTGCGCCTGGTCCGACACCTGGGTCACCAGCTCGGTGAGCTGTCCGGTCATCTCGGTGATCTGCCGCACCAGGCCGTGGATCTTGTCGACAAAGCGGTTGAACGAACCGGCCAGCTCGCCCAACTCGTCCTGGCTGGTAATCGCCAGGCGCCGAGTCAGGTCGCCTTCGCCGGCGGCGATGTCATCCAGGTTGGCCTTCATCAGGTTCAGCGGCCGCAGCATGGTGTTGGCCACCAGCAGCCCCAGGGCCGCGATCACCAGCAGCACCACCGCGGCAATCCCGAGAATGCTCAGGACCATGCCTTCCATGCGTTGGTTGACGCTGCTCTCCACCGCTGCCACCTGGGCGTCGATGCCGTCGAGGTTGACCGAGGTGCCCAGCACCATGTCCCACTTGGGCAGGTACTCGGTGTAGCCCAGCTTGGGCACCAGCACATCGCTGCCCGGCTGGGTCGAGCTGTATTGCACGTAGTGACTGCCGTCCTTGCCCACGCGTACCAATTCGCGGTTGACGTAGACCCCATTGGGGTCGCGGTTGTCCTTGAAGCTCTTGCCCACACCGTCCGCGCTATTGCCCTTGAACAGGCGCACGGTCTCGGAGTCGTAGCCGAAGAAGTAGCCGTCCTTACCGTAACTGATGTTCGACAGCAGCTTGACCACCTCGGCCCGAGCCGCCTGATCCCCGGGGGCTGCCGCGTCGTACAGCGGCTTGACCGTGTTCAGGGCCACTTCGACATAGCTCTGCAGCGTGGCCTTGGCCTCGCCCAGCAGGCGCTGACGGGTTTCCTCGACTTCTTTCTGGGCCTGCTGACGCAGCATGAATACCGTGCTCAGGCTGATCACCAGCGCAAACAACAGTACCGGGAGGACTGCCAGGGACAGGACTTTGGCCTTCAGGCTCAAGCGCATAGGGGGGCTCACTCTGGTTTTTTATTGGCGTGATAACCGCGTTAGCGGCACGCCCGTCCAAAAGTTGAGCCTGAACCCGCAGGCGCCGGCCTGTCGGCGAAGAGGCCCTTGAGCCCTGCACCGACCTTGCCGACGCCCACACCGCCCCGTTCCCGGGAGAGGCAGGTGGTCAGAGAACCATGGCGGCCACCCAGCCGAAGGCCAGCAACGGCAGGTTGTAGTGCAGGAAGGTCGGGACCACGGTGTCCCAGATATGGTGGTGCTGGCCATCGATGTTCAGGCCCGAGGTCGGCCCCAGGGTCGAGTCCGAGGCCGGCGAGCCCGCATCCCCCAGCGCCCCGGCGGTGCCCACGATGCAGACGATCGCCAGCGGGCTGAAGCCCAGCTGCACGCACAGCGGCACGAAGATCGCCGCGAGGATCGGCACCGTGGAAAACGACGAGCCGATGCCCATGGTCACCAGCAGCCCCACCAGCAGCATCAACAAGGCACCCACGCCCTTGCTGTGGCCGATCCACGCCGCCGAGGCCTGGACCAGGGAATTGACCTCGCCGGTGGCCTTCATCACTTCGGCAAAGCCCGAGGCGGCGATCATGATGAAGCCGATCATGGCCATCATCTTCATGCCTTCGGTGAACAGCTCGTCAGTCTCGCGCCAGCGCACAATGCCCGACGCCGAGAAAATCAGAAACCCGCACAAAGCACCGATAATCATCGAGTCCAGCAGCAACTGGATCACGAAGGCAGCGACAATCGCCAGGCCCGCCACCAGCAGGGTCCGCGGGTTGTACTGCACCGCCACCTGCTCGACCTTCTCGATCCGGTCCAGGTCATACACGCGCTTCTTGCGGTAGCTGACAAAGGCCAGCAGCAAGCCACAGAGCATGCCCAGGGCCGGAATGCCCATGGCGTGAGTGACATTCACCTGACTGATGTCCACCCCGCTGCGGGCCACGTTGGCCAGGAGGATCTCGTTGAGGAAGATGTTGCCAAAGCCCACCGGCAGGAACATGTAGGGGGTGATCAGGCCGAAGGTGATGACGCAGGCGATCAGCCGCCGGTCCAGTTGCAGCTTGGTCAGCACATACAGCAGCGGCGGCACCAGCAGTGGAATGAAGGCAATGTGGATCGGCAGGATGTTCTGCGAGGCAATCGCCACCACCCACAGCAGGCCGATCAGCAGCCATTTGACCTGGCCGCCGCCCTGGGCATCCTGGCGATCCACCAGCACCAGGATCTTGTCCGCCAGGGCGTGGGCCAGGCCGGACTTGGCAATGGCCACGGCGAACGCGCCGAGCAAGGCGTAGGACAAGGCCACGGTGGCACCGCCGCCCAGGCCGCTGTTGAACGCCTTGAGCGTGGCCTCGATACCCAGGCCGCCGGTCAGGCCGCCCACCAGCGCGCCAACGATCAGGGCGATCACTACGTGCACGCGGGACAGGCTGAGCACCAACATCACGCCAACCGCGGCAATTACTGCGTTAATCATCGTTACCTCATTACTGCACCAGCAAAAATGGCGCAAAAGCCTGTGACCGACCGGAAGGCAGCGGGCTGCCGACATCGAAATGAAAGAGGTTCAAGGGTCTGTTGCCATTTGGTGACGAGCCGCGTTGCTGGGCCAAACGGAGCGAGGCAAGGCGCGGGATGCCGCTAATGGTGCTCCCTTGGCAAATCCCGCAACGCAGCCTCGCGCCGTTTGGCACGCAACCCGAAGGGACGGGGGCCCACTTGGCACAGAGCTGTGTTGCTCGGAGCTTATTTGGAACAACCAAACCGCGCTTCTCGCGCCTTGCCCTGTGCCAAGTGGGCTGCCGTCGCGGCCTGTCACCCAATGGCAACAGACCCTAAGGGGCGCGCACTTTGCAGCAGCAGGCCCGGCTTGTCAAAACCCGGCTCCTGTCGAGCCCCATGCCAGCGAAGCCCCAAGCCCGACCCCCTCCCCGTGGCGAGGGAGCTTGCTCGCGCTGGGCGGCGCAGCAGCCCCGAAGCTTCGCGGTTAATTTCGAACAAGCGTTTAAAGAACGCCGTTCGTCGGCCGTTACAGTGCGATGTCTCAGATATTTATCGAATAAAGGACGTCTCCATGTCGCTCAGACAACTTTCCATCCAATGGAAGATCACCCTGCTGGCCGGACTCTGCCTGTTGGGCATCGTCTCGCTGTTGGTGGGGCTTTCGCTGTATCGCATGGAGCACAGCTCCGAGCTGGTAAAGACCTCGAGCATGGAGATGCTCAACGAAGCCGCCCAGGCGCGGATCGAGGCCCAGGGTGAAGTCCAGGCGCTGGGCATTCGCCAGCAGTTCATGGACGCCTACCAGTACGGCCACGGCTTCTCGCGCCAGGTGCTGTTCCTGCGCGAACAGGCCGAGAAGCGCTTTCTCGACGCCTTCGACCTGCGCGAGGACCTGACCCGCCAGGTCAAGTCGGCGCTGCAGGCCAACCCCGACCTGCTGGGCCTGTCCCTGGTGTTCGAAGCCAACGCCCTGGATGGCAAGGACGAATTGTTCAGCGGCCAGAGCGAACTGGGCAGCAACGAAAAGGGCCGCTTCGCCCTGTACTGGTCCCAGCCCACCCCGGGCAAGCTGACCGCCATGTCGCTGCCGGAAAGCGACATGAGCGACACCCGCACCGGCCCCAGCGGCCAGCCGGCCAATGCCTGGTTCACCTGCCCGCGCAGCACCCTCAAGCCCTGCGTGATCGAACCCTACTTCTATGACATCGACGGCCAGAAGGTGCTGATGACCAGCATCGTCTTCCCGCTGCTGGTCAACGGCAAAGTCATCGCCTCGCTGTCGGTGGACATCAACCTCAACAGCCTGCAGGCCATCAGCCGCAACGCCAGCCAGAAGCTCTACGCCGGCCAGACCAGCGTCAGCATCCTCAGCCCGGTGGGCCTGCTGGCCGGCTACAGCCCGGACGCCAGCAAACTCAGCCAGCGCCTGGACAGCGTCGACAGCCTCAACGGCGCCGAGCTGATCCGCCAGCTGGCCGGCAGCACCCAGACCCACAGCCTGCACAGCAACCATGAACTCAAGGTGCTCGCCCCCTTCACCCCGATCCCCGGCGGCAAGCCCTGGGGCGTGCTGCTGGACGTACCGGAAAAGGTCCTGGTGGGCCCGGCCGAAACCCTGAAAAGCCAGCTCGATGCCGACAACCGCAGCGGCACCCTGATGGAGCTGGGCCTGGGCCTGCTGGCCGCCGTGGTCGGCCTGCTGCTGGTGTGGCTGATGGCCCGCAGCGTGACCCGGCCGATCCTCGGCGTGGCCCACATGCTCGAAGACATCGCCAGCGGTGAAGGCGACCTGACCCGGCGCCTGGCTTACGACAAGCAGGACGAGCTGGGCCAGCTGGCCGGCTGGTTCAACCGTTTCCTCGACAAGCTGCAGCCGATCATTGCCGAAGTGAAACGCTCGGTGCAGGACGCCCGCGGCACCGCTGACCAGTCATCGGCCATTGCCACCCAGACCAGCGCCGGCATGGAGCAGCAGTATCGCCAGGTGGACCAGGTGGCCACCGCGTCCCACGAAATGAGCGCCACCGCCCAGGACGTCGCCCGCAGCGCGGCCCAGGCGGCCCAGGCGGCGCGGGATGCCGACCAGGCCACGCAACAGGGCCTGACCGTGATCGACCGCACCACCCGCAGCATCGACCAACTGGCCGCCGACATGAGCGCCGCCATGACCCAGGTCGAAGGCCTGGCCGCCAACAGCGAACAGATCGGCACGGTACTGGAAGTGATCCGCTCGATTGCCGAGCAGACCAACCTGCTGGCCCTCAACGCTGCCATCGAAGCGGCCCGCGCCGGAGAGGCCGGACGCGGTTTTGCGGTGGTGGCCGACGAAGTGCGCAACCTGGCCCAGCGCACCCAGGAGTCGGTGGAGGAAACCCGCCAAGTGATCGAGCAACTGCAAACCGGCACCCGGGACGTGGTGGGGTCGATGAACAACAGCCATCGCCAGGCCCAGGGCAGCGTCGAGCAAGTCGGTCAGGCGGTCACCGCCCTGCGCCAGATCGGCGATGCGGTGACGGTGATCAGCGACATGAACCTGCAGATCGCCAGCGCCGCCGAACAGCAGAGCGCAGTGGCCGAAGAGATCAACAGCAACGTGGCGACCATTCGCGATGTCACCGAGTCGCTGTCGGAACAGGCCAATGAGTCGGCGCGGGTCAGCCAGTCCCTCAACAGCCTGGCCAACCAGCAACAGAGCCTGATGGACCAGTTCCGCGTCTGACCCTGTGCAAAGGCCCTTCGGGCCTTGTCGCAGCCTCGCCAGGGCTCGGCAGCGGCTACACCGGCACCAAACCGAATGCTGTAGCCGCTGCCGCAGGCTGCGAACGGCACGCAGGGCCGCCAAGGTTCGTAGGTCGAGCGCCCGCCGAGTTCAGCGCTTGGGCAGCTCGACCTCCACCCGCAAGCCGCCCCACTCGCTGTCCCCCAGGTTCAGGCGGCCGCCGCAGGCGTCGACGATGTCGCGCACAATGCCCAGGCCCAGCCCATGGCCATCGGTCTGTTCATCCAGGCGGGCACCACGACTGAACACCTCCGCCCGCCGTGCTTCGGGAATGCCCGGGCCGTCGTCCTCCACCCGCAGGCAAAAGTCCTGCGACCGCTCCTCGACGCTCAGGCGCACCTGGGCATCGGCCCATTTGCAGGCGTTGTCCAGCAGATTGCCCAACAGCTCCAGCAGGTCTTCCCGGTCCCAGGGCAGGCGCAGCCCCGGTGGCGCCTGGTAACTCAAGTCCAGGTGCTCGCCATGGATCATGTTCAAGGTCGCCAGCAAGCCCGGCAGTTCGGCATCGCATTCGAACAGCACCCCGGGCAAGGCATCCCCCGCCAGCCGCGCGCGGTTGAGTTCACGATTGAGGCGCTGCTGCACTTGCTGCAATTGCTCCAGCAGCACCTTGCGCAGCTCGGGGTGGCCATCGAGCTTGGGCCCCGACGCCAGGCTCAGGAGCACCGCTAGAGGGGTTTTCAGGGCGTGGCCAAGGTTGCCCAGGGCATTGCGCGAGCGGTTCAGGCTGTCTTCGGTGTGGGCCAGCAAATGGTTGATCTGCGCCACCAAAGGCTCCAGCTCCAGCGGCACCCGGGCATCGAGCTGCGAACGCTGGCCCTGCTGCAACTGGGCGATCTGCTCGCGGGCGGTTTCCAGGGGACGCAGGGCCCGGCGCACGGTCATGCGCTGCAGCAACAGGATCAGCAGCAACCCCGCCAGCCCCAGGCCAAGACCGACCTGACGCATGCGCTGGAAGCTCTCGCGCACCGGGGTGTAGTCCTGGGCCACGCTGATGGAAATGGACTGGCCCAGACGCTTGTAGTCGCTGCGCAACACCAGCAGTTGCTGGCCCTCGGGCCCCAGTTGCAGGTCGCTTTGCAGGCCGGCGCGCGCAAGCTGCGGCAGTTCCTGGTCCCACAGGGAGCGGGAACGCCAGTGCACGTCGGCAAAATCGATACGAAAGTAATGCCCGGAAAAGGGCCGCTGATAAGCCGGCGACAGGCGCCGCTCGTCCAGCTGCAAGCCTTGCGGACCGCGCACCAGGGCCAGCAACAGGCTCTCGCTGTCTTCCCGCAGCCCGGCCTCCAGGTAACGCTGCAGGCCCACTTCAAACAGCCAGAGGCTGGTCTGGGCCAGTACCAGGCCGACCACCAGCATCACCGTGATCAGCCCCAGGCTCAGGCGCCGCTGGATCGACCTCACGAAGCCGTCCCGCCGAACAGGTAGCCCTGGCCGCGACGGGTTTCGATCACCTCGCGGCCGAGCTTGCGCCGCAGGTGGTTGACGTGGACTTCAAGCACATTGGAGTCGCGCTCGGTTTCACCGTCATACAGGTGTTCGGCCAGGTGGCTTTTGGACAGGATCTGCTGCGGGTGCAGCATGAAATAGCGCAGCAGGCGGAACTCGGCGGCGGTCAGCAGCACGTCCTGGCCATCGCGGACCACGCACTGGCGGCCTTCATCCAGTTGCAGCCCGGCGGCCTGCAGGGTCTGCTGATTGGCCTGGCCGTGGGAACGGCGCAGCAGGGCCTGGACCCGCAGGTGCAGCTCCTCGGGATGAAAGGGTTTGCTCAGGTAATCGTCGGCACCGGCCTTGAGCCCCTCGATGCGCTCGGCCCAGGAGCCACGGGCGGTGAGCACCAGCACCGGGGTCGCCAGCCCGTCCGCGCGCCACTGGCGCAATACCTCCAGGCCCGGCACCCCGGGCAGGCCGAGGTCGAGAATGATCAGGTCGTAGGGTTCGCTGGCGCCCTGGTACAGCGCGTCGCGGCCATCGGCCAGCCAGTCCACGGCGTAGCCCTGCAGCTTCAGGCCTTCGAGCAGTTCATCGGCCAGGGATACATGATCTTCCACCACAAGCAGGCGCATCAGTCGTCTTCCTCATCTTTCAACAGGCGCCCGGTGGCGGCGTCCAGGTCCAGCTCGCGGACCACGCCGTCCACGGTCAAGAGCTCGACTTCATAAATGTACACATCGTGTTTTTCTTCAAGTTCAGTTTCCAGCAGCTTGGCCCCGGGGTAGCGGTCCAGGGCCTGCTTGAGCAACTGCTCCAGGGGCAGGATCACCCCCTGCTGGCGCAGGCGCAGGGCTTCGTCCTGGTCCAGGTCGCGGGCCATGGCCAGGGAGCAGAACAGCAGCGCCAGGGCGGCACAGCTGCCGGCGATGCGCAGAGTCCGGTTCATTAAGTGTCCTGATGATCCTTGAGTACCTGGCCGCTCACCGCGTCCAGTTCCAGGTCCCACTCCAGTCCCTGCGGGTCGCGCAGCTCAACCTGGTAGATGTACTTGCCGTACTCTTCCTCCAGCTCGGTTTCGCTGATGCTCGCCCCAGGATGCCGGGACAGGGCCGTGGCATTGAGTTTTTCAAAGGACACAATGGTACCAGCGTCGCGCAGCCGCAGGGCTTCGTCGGGGCCCAGGTCGCGGGCGTGAGCCAGGCTGGCGGTCAGAGCGATCAGGCTGGCGCTGAACAGCGCGGTCAGGGTTTTCATGGCAGTTCTCCAAGGTCGCAGGCCACAAGGCCGATGCCGCAAACGATACCCAAGGCAACTTAATTGAAACTGAATCGCCATCATGGGCCTGACAGAACTTTCACTCGGCCCCCGGCGCCCGGGTTCTCTATACTCGGCGGCTGATTCAAGAGTGAGCCCGGTATGACCGCCATCCATATCAAGTTTCCCGCCCTGACCCTCAAGGCCGGCCCCCGCGCCCTGGCCCGCATCCGCCGCCAGGGCCTGCACGCCGGTGAAGTCGGCACCTTGCCGGGCGCCGCCGGCGGCCCCAAGGCCCTGGGCATTCAGGGCCTGGACCTGGCGCTGTTCGGCGAATGGCTGCCCGCCGCGCCCCGCGAACGCTCGCTGATCGGTGCCTCGGTGGGTTCCTGGCGCTTCGCCAGCGCCTGCCTGCCGGATGCCGCCGAAGGCATCCGCCGCCTGGGCCAGCTGTACAACGCCCAGAGCTTCGCCAAGGGCGTGACCATGGCGCAGATCAGCCAGAGCTCGCAGCGCATGCTCGACGACCTGCTCGATGGCCGCGACGCCTCGATCCTCGACAACCCCCACTACCGGCTCAACATCATGGTGGTCAAAAGCCACGGCCTGCTCGCCGACGACCATCGCGGGCGCCTGGGCCTGGGCCTGTCCTCGGTGATCGCCGACAACCTGCGGGGCCGCGCGCGGTTGTCGCGGCACTTCGAACGCCTGGTGCTGCACGACCCGCGCCTGGCCCCGCCGCTGCACGCCCTGGAAGACTTCCCTTCGCGCTTCGTGCCCCTGGATCGCGGCAACCTGCGCCAGGCACTGCTGGCCTCCGGCTCGATCCCCATGGTCATGCAGGGCGTGCGCGAACTGCCCGGGGCCGGCACCGGCACCTTCCGCGACGGCGGCCTGCTGGACTACCACCTGGACCTGCCCTACAGCGGCAGCGACATCGTGCTCTACCCGCACTTCACCGATCGGGTGATCCCCGGCTGGTTCGACAAGACCCTGCCCTGGCGCCGGGCCAGCCCCGAACGCCTGCGCGACGTCCTGCTGCTGGCGCCGTCGAAGGAGTACCTGGCGCGCCTGCCCTACGGCAAGCTGCCGGACCGCAACGACTTCAAGCGCTTCATGGGCGACGACGCCGGCCGGCAAAAATACTGGCGCAGCGCCATGGACGAAAGCCGGCGCCTGGGCGACGAATTCCTCGAACTGGCGGCGCAGAACCGCCTGGGCGAACGCCTGCAAAGCCTCTAGAAACCCGCCGGCGTGGCGGACTGACCCTTTAGTCAGGGTTTTTCCGCAGCCCGGGAGCCAAGCTGATAAACTCGCCGCCTGCCTCAACTCGCCCGCGGGCGACGCCACCTGACAGAGCTGACCGACACTGTGGAAATCTTCAAAGAATTTACCTTCGAATCCGCCCATCGCCTGCCCTTCGTGCCCGAAGGCCACAAGTGCGGCCGCCTGCATGGCCACTCGTTCAAGGTGGCGATCCACCTCAGTGGCGAGGTCGACGCGCACACCGGCTGGATCCGCGACTTCTCGGAAATCAAGGCGATCTTCAAGCCGCTGTACGAGCGCCTGGACCATAACTACCTGAACGACATCCCCGGCCTGGAAAACCCCACCAGCGAAGTCCTGGCCAAGTGGATCTGGAACGAGCTCAAGCCGCTGCTGCCGGAGCTCTCGGCGATCCGCATCCACGAAACCTGCACCAGCGGCTGCATCTACCGCGGCGAATAATCCGCGCCCTGCTGGGCTGGCCAGCGCTGGTGACGCCGAATCAGTGATCGGCCGGGAGCGCCGCGTTTAGCGCATTTGGGGTGGCGCTGCCACCCAGCGGGAGCAAGCTCCCTCGCCACAGAAGAGATCGAGCTGCCCGTGAGCCCACGTATCTACCTCGCCGGTTTCGATGTGTTTCGCCGCGATGCCCAGGCCCATGGCCAATACCTCAAGCAACTGTGCAGCGCCCAGGGCCTGCACGGTCTGTTCCCCCTGGATAACCAGGCCCCGCAGAACCTCTCGCCAGAAGCCACGGCGCAGTGGATCTGCCAGCAGAACCTGGCCATGCTCCACGCCTGCGACGCCCTGCTGGCCAACCTCAACGACTTTCGCGGCCTGGAGCCGGATTCCGGCACCGCCTTCGAAGTGGGCGCGGCCATCGCCCTGGGCAAGCCGGTGTGGGCCTACTTCAGCGGCCCCGCGACCCTGCGCCAGCAGGTGCCCCACGACGCCCAGGGCCGCGATGCCCAGGGTTTTGCGGTGGAAGACTTCAATCTGCCGCGCAACCTGATGCTGGCCTGCACCTGGAGCGGTCGTAGCACCTGTGTGGAAACAGCCATCCGTGACCTCGGGCACTGGTTGAACGCAGCCCCTGCGGCCCACTGAAGATAACCAGCAGCGTCACTTTCTGCCGAAAACGACCTCGTCGGACAAAAGCCTTGTTTTGCCGCGAAGGCCGATGTTATGTTTCTAACACGAATTACAAAAATGAAACTTCAATAACATTTTCCGCGAACGCCTGGCGAGATGGTCATGGACAAGAACAGTTTCCAAGTCACCCTGGAGCAGCAGTTTGCAAGCCTGACGCCCACCGGCAAGCGCATCGCCACCTACCTGCTGGCCAACCTCCAGCAACTGCCCTTCGAGACCGCCGACAGCATCGCCCAGCAAGCCGGCACCACGGGCATATCCGTGGGGCGCTTCCTGCGCTCGCTGGGCTACCGCAACCTGGATGACGTCAAGCAAGGCCTGCGCGGCGATACCCCGGCCTCCTGGCTGATCACCGACCGGCTTGGCGCGTTTCGCAGCGAAGCCCATCAGGACGACGCCCTGGAGCGCTCGATGCATCGCGAGATCGAGGCCATCCAGCATGTCTACGGCCTGGCCCGCAGCCCAGCGTTCGACGCGATCGTGCGGCAGATCGTCGAGGCCGACGCGGTGTTCATCATCGGCATCCAGTCGACCCGGGGCATCCTCAACGCCTTCCACAGCCACCTGGAATACATCCGGCCCAAGGTCTATTACGTCGACGGCCTGTCGGGCATCTACGCGGAAACCCTGAACTCGGGCTTCGCCAAGCCCTACGCGATCATTTCCGACTTTCGCGCCTACTCCGCCATCACCCAGACCTTCTGCGAAGTGGCCAACGCCAACGCCCTGCCCCTGGCCCTGGTCACCGACCTGCAATGCCCCTGGGCCCGGGACTACCCGCTGGACCTGCTGCAACTGAAAACCGATGTCGGCCAGTTCTGGGATTCCCTGGCGCCGCTGACCTGCCTGTTCAACCTGATGGTGTCCGCGGTGGCCGAGGGCTATGGCGAGCGCCTGGATGAGCGCCTGGCGAAGAACCGAGCGTTGCAGGAAGCCTTCGGCCAGTTCGAGTCCTGACCTTCAAGCCTGTCCCAAGATGGAGTGAGTGAGTGAACAACAGCCCCCTTGTCGAAATCGACGCCCAGCGCCACCAACTGGAAATCGACCTGGTCTACGCCAGCGCCGACAACCTGGCCGGCCAGGTGATCTACCGCAACGCCCGCTGCCTGCTGCACAAGGACGCCGCGGCCTGCCTGTACAAGGCCAGCCAGCTGGCACGCATGGCCGGCCTGGGCCTGCGCATCTACGACGCCTACCGCCCGGCCTACGCCCAGCAGTTGCTGTGGCAGGCCCTGCCCGACCCGGACTACGTGCGCGACCCGCGCCTGGGCTCACACCACACCCGCGGCGTGGCCGTGGACCTGACCCTGGTGGATGAAAGCGGCCAGGCGCTGGACATGGGCACCGCCTTCGACGCCATGGAGCCCAAGTCGCACCAGTTCTACAGCGACCTGCCGCCCCAGGTGCAGCGCAATCGCCTGCTGCTGCTGGGGATCATGCTCAGCGCCGGCTTCGAGGCAATCCCCACCGAGTGGTGGCACTACGAGCTGCCCAACGCCGAGGACTTCCCCCTGATCCAGGAGCACGACCAGCCCTTCGAACACTGATGTCCCGTTCCCCAACCGGCCACAACAACAGGCAGCTAACTGCCCCAAGCCGGTCGCCCTGCAACACCGCTTCAGCAACAACTGCCCGGTTATAGCTTTTATAAAAAACCTGACGAACTTCCCAACATCGAATGATCAAGGAAACCGGCATGACCCCCAATCTGCGCAATAACCCTGATGTGCGTCTGTCCACCCGTGTCGCCCTGTCGCTGCTGTGCGCCGCCCTGAGCCTGGGCGCCTGGCAGGCGGCCAGCGCCGCCGCGCCCAAGGACACCCTGATGATCGGCAAGGCCGCCGACCCGCAGACCCTCGACCCGGCCGTGACCATCGACAACAACGACTGGGCCGTGACCTACCCGGCCTACCAGAAGCTGGTGACCTACAAGGTCGAGAACGGCAAGGGCAGCACCGAAGTCCAGGGCGACCTGGCCGAGAGCTGGAGCACCTCCGCCGACAACCTGACCTGGGACTTCAAGCTCAAGCCCGGCAACAAGTTCGACGACGGCAAGCCGGTGGACGCGGCCGCGGTGAAGTTCTCCTTCGACCGCCTGATGCAGCTCAAGCAAGGCCCGTCCGGGGCCTTCCCGGATGACATGAGCGTGGCCGTGGTCGACCCGCTGACCGTGCGCTTCACCCTGAAGAAGCCCTACGCGCCCTTCCTCTACACCCTGGCCCACAACGGCGGCGGCATCATCAACCCGGACGTGGCCAACAAGGGCGAGGACGTCAACGCCTACCTGTCGACCCACACCGCCGGCTCCGGGGCCTTCCGCCTGAGCAACTGGCAGAAGGGCCAGTCGCTGACGCTGGAGCCCAACAGCTATTACGCCGGGCCCAAGCCGAGCCTGAACAAGGTGGTGATCAAGATCATCAGCGAGGCCTCGGTGCGCCGCCTGCAACTGGAACGCGGCGACCTGGACATCATCGAGGACATGCCCGAAGACCAGCTCGGCACCCTGGCCGGCAAGTCCGGGGTGGTGATCCAGACCTTCCCCTCGCTGCGGGTCAACTACCTGTACCTGAACAACCAGCGCGCGCCCCTGAACAACGTCGAGGCGCGCCAGGCATTGGTCCAGGCCATCGACTACAAAGGCATCGTCGACGGCATCCTCAAGGGCCAGGCCAAGCTGATGAACGGGCCGATCCCCGACGGCATGTGGGCCCACGACCCGAGCCTGCCGCTGATGCAGCAGAACCTCGACGGCGCCAAGGCCAGCCTGGCCAAGGTTCCGCAGAAGATCAGCAACCTGACCTACCTGTACTCGGACAAGGACGCCAACTGGGAGTCCATCGGCCTGACCCTGCAAGCGGGCCTGGCGCCCCTGGGCATCAACCTGAAGATGGAGAAGCTGGCCAACGCCACCATGCGTGAACGGGTCGGCAAGGGTGACTACGACGTGGCCATCGGCTCCTGGAGCCCGGACTTCGCCGACCCCTACATGTTCATGAACTTCTGGTTCGACTCCAGCCTTCAGGGCCTGCCGGGCAACCGCTCGTTCTACAGCAACCCGGAAGTCGACGGCCTGATCCGCGAAGCGGCGGCCACCAACGACACCGCCAAACGCATCGAGCTGTACCAGAAGGCGCAGAAGATCGTCCTCAAGGACAACGTCTACGCCTACCTGTATCAGAAGAACTACAGCCTGCCGATGCGTGATTCGGTGAAGGGCTACGTGTTCCATCCGATGCTGGAACAGGTGTTCAACATCGCTGAAATCAGCAAGTAGGACCGCGCCTGCAGTCCCCGTCGCCGGCCCCTGAACCGGGTCGGCGCCGGGTTGCCGTGTCCCCGGCGGGGCGCCGCTGCTGCCCCCGCCGTTCGTCAAGCGTTAACGAGGTTGCCTCATGGCCTTCCTGAATATGTTGCGCAAACGCCTGCTCGGCCTGTTGCTGGTCGTGGTCGGGGTTTCGCTGATTACCTTCACCATCTCGCACCTGATTCCCGGTGACCCGGCGCGGCTGATCGCCGGCGACCGGG
The DNA here is from genome assembly GCF_001547895.1 of Pseudomonas sp. Os17. Classification (NCBI taxonomy): domain Bacteria; kingdom Pseudomonadati; phylum Pseudomonadota; class Gammaproteobacteria; order Pseudomonadales; family Pseudomonadaceae; genus Pseudomonas; species Pseudomonas sp. Os17. Next base: position 4,620,919 of record NZ_AP014627.1, read on the forward strand.
CCAGCGATGCCATCGTGCAGAACATCCGCCACCAGTTGGGCCTGGACCTGCCGCTGTACCAGCAGTACGGGCGCTACATGCTCGACCTGCTGCACGGCGACCTGGGCACCTCGATCCGTACCAGCCGCCCGGTGCTGGAAGACCTGCAGACCTTCTTCCCGGCGACCCTGGAGCTGGCCCTGGCCGCCCTGCTGCTGTCGGTGCTGGTGGGCGTGCCGCTGGGGGTGTTGTCGGCGGTCTATCACAACCGCTTTATCGACCAGATCGCCCGCACCCTGGCGGTCACCGGGATTTCCACCCCGGCGTTCTGGCTGGGGCTGGGGCTGATCCTGCTGTTCTACGGCAACCTCGGCTGGCTGCCCGGCAGCGGGCGCCTGGACGAAGGCCTGGAGCCGCCACCGACGATCAGCGGCTTCTACCTGATCGACTCGTTGCTGGCCGGGGACCTCCCGCTGTTTTTCAATGCCCTGCAGCACCTGATCCTGCCGGCGGTGACCCTGGGCTTCGTCAACCTCGGGGTGGTGGCGCGGCAGATCCGCTCGGCGATGCTCGACCAGCTCGGCGAGGACTACATCCGCACCGCCCGGGCCTACGGCCTGTCGCGCTGGGCGGTGATTTTGCGCCACGCCCTGCCCAATGCGCTGATCCCTTCGGTGACGGTGCTCGGCCTGACCCTGGGCGACCTGCTGTACGGCGCGGTGCTGACCGAGACGGTGTTTGCCTGGCCGGGCATGGGCGCCTATGTGGTGAAGTCGATCCAGGCCCTGGATTTCCCGGCGGTGATGGGCTTCGCCATCCTGGTGTCGTTCATTTATGTGCTGCTGAACATGGCGATCGACCTGTTGTACCGGGTGATCGACCCGCGCATTGGCGAGGTAAATTGAGATGTCCGCTCCCTTGAACATTCCCCTGCCGCTGCCCGTGGCCCAGGCCAACGGCTGGCGCGCGCGCCTGGCCTACCTGGGCTACCGCGTGCGGCAAAGCCCGCTGACCATCGCCGGGCTGTGCATGACCCTGCTGGTGCTGCTGTGCATGGCCTTCGCTCCCTGGCTGTCGAGCCACGACCCCAACGCCCTGAACCTGGCCCAGCGCCTGGCCGCCCCCAGCGCCAGCCACTGGTTCGGCACCGACGAAGTCGGCCGCGACCTGTTCAGCCGGGTGCTCCACGGCAGCCGCCAGTCGGTGGGCGTGGGCCTGTTCGTGGCCTTCGCCTCGTGCCTGGCCGGGGGCCTGTTGGGCTGCCTGTCGGGGATCATCGGCGGGCGCTTCGACAGCCTGATCATGCGCCTGATGGACATCATGCTGTCGGTGCCGTCGCTGGTGCTGATCATGGCCCTGGCCGCCGCCCTGGGCCCGAGCCTGTTCAACGCCATGCTGGCGATCACCCTGGTGCGCATTCCGTTCTACGTGCGCCTGGCCCGGGGCCAGGCCCTGAGCATCCGCCAGATGGGCTACGTCAAGGCGGCCCAGACCTACGGCGCCGGGCGCTGGCACATCGTCAGCTGGCACGTGGGGCGCAACGCCATGCCGCCGCTGCTGGTGCAACTGAGCCTGGACATCGGCAGCGCCATCCTCATGGCCTCGGCCCTGGGCTTCATTGGCCTGGGGGCGCAGCAGCCCACCGCCGAATGGGGGGCGATGGTGGCCACCGGGCGCAACTTCATCCTCGACAACTGGTGGTACTCGACCTTTCCCGGGCTGGCGATCCTGTTCACCGCCACCGGTTTCAACCTGCTGGGTGACGGCATCCGTGACCTGCTCGACCCACGTCAACAGGGGAAATGACCATGAGCTCATCCGCCGTTCTCAACATCGATAACCTGAGCCTGGAATTCCCCGCCTACCGCAGCAATGTGCAGGCCCTCAACGGCGTGTCGCTGCACGTCAACCCGGGGGAGATCGTCGGCGTGGTCGGCGAGTCCGGCTCGGGCAAATCGGTGACCGCCATGCTCAGCCTGCGCCTGCTGCCCGAGCGCAGCTACCGCATCACCTCCGGCAGCCTGTCGCTGCTGGGCCGCGACATGCTCGCCACCCCGGAAAAACAGCTGCTGCAGATCCGTGGCCGCGACGCGGCGATGATCTTCCAGGAGCCGATGACCGCCCTCAACCCGACCCGGCGCATCGGCCGGCAGATGCTCGACGTGATCATCCATCACCAGCGCCTGAGCCAGGACCAGGCCCGGGCCAAGGCCATCGCCCTGCTGCGCGACATGCACATCGCCGACCCCGAGCAGGTGCTGCAGGCCTATCCGTTCGAGCTGTCCGGCGGCATGCGCCAGCGGGTGATGATCGCCCTGGCGTTCTCCTGCGACCCGCAACTGCTGATCGCCGACGAACCCACCACCGCCCTGGACGTCACCGTGCAGCGCCAGGTGCTGCTGTTGCTGCGCGAGAAGGCCCGGCAACGGGGCACCGCGATCCTGTTGATCACCCACGACATGGCGGTGGTCTCGCAGTTCTGCGATCGGGTCTATGTGATGTACACCGGCGCCGTGGTGGAGCAAGGCAGCACCGCCCAGGTCATGCTCGACCCGCAGCACCCCTACACCCGCGGCCTGCTCAGCGGCCTGCCGGAGCAGGTGGCCCCCGGCGCGCCACTGCTGACCATTCCCGGGCAGGTGCCGAACCTCGCCCACCTCCCCGCTGGCTGCACCTTCCGCGAGCGCTGCCCGCAGGCCATGGCGATATGTGCCCAACGGCCACCGCTGCATTCGATCAACGCCGGCGAGCAGCGCAAGAGCGCCTGCTGGTTGGCCGCCCCGGAGTCCGCCCAATGACAACCACCGCCTCGCAAACCGGCAACCCGCCGCTGCTGCGGCTCAACGACGTGCAGGTACGCTTCCCCCTGAGCAATGACTGGCTGGGCCGGCCCCGGGCCTTCGCCCACGCGCTGAACGGCATCGACCTGGAACTGCGCCCCGGGGAAACCCTGGGCATCGTTGGCGAATCCGGCTGCGGCAAGAGTACCCTGGCGCAACTGCTGATGGGCCTGGTCAAGCCCAGCAGCGGCGACCTGCGCTGGGCCTACGCCAGCGACCGCGAACGCCACAGCCATGTGCAGATCGTGTTCCAGGACCCGCAATCGTCCCTCGACCCGCGCCTGCCGATCTGGAAGATCATCACCGAGCCGCTGTTCGCCCTGGGCAACACCCCGGCCGCACAGATGCGCGAGATCGCCGCCACGGTGGCGCAGCAGGTGGGCATCCGCAGCGAATACCTGGAGCGCTACCCGCACCAGTTCTCCGGCGGCCAGCGCCAGCGCATCGCCATTGCCCGGGCCCTGGCGTCGAACCCGGACATCATCGTCCTCGACGAACCGACCTCGGCCCTGGACATCTCGGTGCAGGCGCAGATCCTCAACCTGCTGGCGGACCTGCAGCGCAGTCGCGGCCTGACCTTCGTGCTGATCTCGCACAACGTCTCGGTGGTGCGGCACATGGCCGACCGGGTGGCGGTGATGTACCTGGGACAGATCGTCGAACTGGGCAGCGCCGAACAAGTGCTGGAGCGCCCGCGCCATCCCTACACCCAACTGCTGCTGGATGCGGTGCCACGCCTCGGCGCGCCCCTGGCGGACAGCCAGGTCTCGGCGCCCACCGAACTGCCGGGCAACCGCAAGCTGCCCAGCGGCTGCTTCTTCCTCGACCGCTGCAGCCGCCGCGGCCCGGGTTGCGAAAAGCCGCAACCGTTGCAGGGCAGCGCGACCCAGCAAGTGCGTTGCCATCGGCAAGACCTCCCGGGGTGATCCACCGGCACCACGCCGCCGGCTACGGCGTGGTGCTTGCTCCCTGCGCGCCAAGGGCTTAAAACAGGCGCCTTCTCTCTGACGCCGCAGGAACCCCACCCATGGAAAGCCACTGGCTGACCCACGCCAAACGCTTGCAAGCCATCGCCTCCACCGGCCTGCACTTCTGCAAGGACGTGCACGACCGCGAGCGCTACCAGGAAGTCGCCGACATTGCCCACGAGATGCTCGCGCAACTGGGCAACGTGCCCGTGGAGCGCATCACCGATCTGGTCTCGGACTTTGCCCAGCGCTACTCGACGCCGATGGTCGAAGTGCGCGGCGCGCTGATCGAGGACGGCAAGATCCTCCTGGTGCGCGAGCAGCACGACGGCCTCTGGGCCCTGCCCGGGGGCTATGCCGACGTCGGCCTGTCGGCGGCGCAGAACATCATCAAGGAAATCCACGAGGAAGCCGGGCTCCAGGTCTCGGTGCGCCAGCTGTACGGCCTGCGGCACAAGGCCAAGGGCCCCTACAAGCCGGATCACCGGGACTTCTACAAGCTGTACTTTCTCTGTGAACGGCAAGACGCCGAGGCCCCGGTGGCCGGTAGCGAAACCAGCGACGCGGCGTTCTTCGCCCCGGACCAGTTGCCGCCACTGTCCCAGGGTCGCACCGTAGAACGGGATATCCAGGAGGCTTTCGACTTCCACGAAGGCCGGCGCAGCGTGGCCCTGTTCGACTGAGCATGACGCGGTCAATGTAAAGCACCCTTGACATGAAAAATCGCCCCACCTAATGTAAAGGACACTTTACTCAAGGAGATCGCCCATGGGCACCAAACGCTATTTCGGGGAATTCAGCCTGGCCTTGCTGGCCTATTTCGCCTGCGTGATTTTGAGCAGCCACTGGCTGGCTGACATGAGCCCGGGCCCGGGCAAGATCGCCCTGGCCCTGGTGCCGGTGATCCCCATGGTGGCCATGGCCCTGGCGGTGGTGCGCCAGTTGCGGCGCATGGACGAACTGGCCCGGCGCATCCAGCTCGAAGCACTGGGGCTGTCCTTTGTCTGCACCGCGCTGATCACCTTCAGCTACGGCTTCCTGGAAACCGCCGGCCTGCCCCGGCTCTCGATGTTCTACGTGTGGCCAGTGATGGGCCTGGTCTGGGCCCTGGCCACGGTGGTCGGCTGGCGGCGCTACCGATGAACAACCAACTGCGCGAATTGCGCACCCTCAAAGGCTGGTCCCAGGCCGAGCTGGCCACCCGGCTTGAGGTGTCCCGGCAGACGGTGAATGCCATCGAGACCGGGCGCTACGACCCCAGCCTGCCCCTGGCGTTCAAGATCGCCCGGGCCTTCCAGATGCCTATCGAAAGCATCTTCAACCCCGACCAGGACTGACCCCGGCCACGAGGCAGTGCGCCCGTGCACCATTTTCGCCCCGGCGCGGCCTGCAGCCGGGGCAGGCCCGCAGGCATCGGCTATAACTGCTGGGGCACCCGCTCCGGCGACCCGTTTGGCACGGCGCCTGCAACAGCGAGGCACCACTGCGACCAGGGACAGGCCCATGACCCAGCACGAACCCGGCAACGACTACCCCTTGAGCGAAGTTCCGCAGCACGCCCGCAAGGGCCTGGCCTCCATGGCCATGGTGCTGCTGGGTTTCACCTTCTTCACCGCGACCATGTTCGCCGGCGGCAAGCTGGGGGTGGCGTTCGACTTCACCACCCTGCTGATGGTGATTGTCCTCGGCAACCTGCTGCTGGGGATCTACGCCGCGAGCCTGGGCTACATCGCCTTCAAGAGCGGGCTGAACACGGTGCTGATGGGGCGCTTCTGCTTCGGTGAACGGGGCAGCAAGCTCAGCGACCTGATCCTCGGCCTGACCCAGGTCGGCTGGTACGCCTGGGGCACCGCCACCGCCGCGGTGGTGCTGGGCAAGTACTTCCAGCTGGATTCGGGCGCGGTGCTGGGGTTGATGCTGCTGTTCGGCATGGCCTTCTGCGCCACCGCCTACATCGGCTACCGCGGCCTGGAGATCCTGTCGTGGATCGCGGTGCCGGCCATGGGTCTGCTGCTGGTGCTGTCGATGACGGTGGCGACCACCCAGGTCGGCGGCCTCGACGGCCTGCTGGCCCTCACCCCCAGCGCCAGCCTGGACCTGTCCACCGCCCTGACCCTGGTGTTCGGCACCTTTGTCAGCGGCGCCACCCAGGCCACCAACTGGACCCGTTTCTCCCGCTCGGCGCGGGTGGCGGTGAGCGCCAGCCTGATCGGTTTCTGCCTCGGCAATGGCCTGATGGTGCTGATCGGTGCCTACGGCGCCATCGTCTACCAGCAGCCGGACGTGGTCGAAGTCTTGCTGCTGCAGGGCTTTGCCACGGCCGCCATGGCCATGCTGCTGTTGAACATCTGGAGCACCCAGGACAACACCATCTACAACTTCGCCGTGGCCGGCTGCAACCTGCTGCGCACCCAGCGGCGCAAGACCGTAACCCTGGTGGGCGCGCTGATCGGCACCCTGCTGGCGATGCTCGGCATGTACGATTTGCTGGTGCCTTATCTGGTGCTGCTGGGCACGGTGATTCCGCCGATTGGCGGGGTGATCATGGCCGACTTCTTCTATCGCTGGCGCGGCTGCTACCCGCGTCTGGCCGACAGCCAGTTGCCGGACTGGAACTGGCCGGGGCTGGCCGCCTACGGCCTGGGCACCCTGGCGGCATTCTGCTCGCCCTGGGTCGCCCCGCTGGTGGGCATCGCCGTCGCCAGCCTGAGCCATGTGCTGTTCAGCGCCTGGCTCGGCGCCCGCTCCAGTGCCGGCGCCGAGGCTCGCAGCTGAACCCGCACCTTGCTCACTCCAGGCGATCCGGGTCTATCATGGCCCGGTCATGCAACACCCTGTCCCCACCCACCGGCCCTGTCGCGGCCGGTGCAAGGACAGTCCAATGACCGTGGGACAAGGGCCAGTGCCCGGATCTCACGGCGCAACCACTGATTGCCCGACTCGAGGAATTGCCCCGATGCTGATCACCAACGCCCGCCTGCGCCACCGTGAAGGTCTGCACCAACTGCACCTGGAAAACGGCCGCATCGCCCGCATTGTCCTGCAAGGCCCCGACGCCCCCACCGCCACCGCGCCCTTCGGCCCCGAGCACCTGGATGCCGGCGGCAACCTGGTGGTGCCGCCCTTCGTCGAACCGCACATTCACCTGGACGCCACCCTCACCGCCGGCGAGCCGCGCTGGAACATGAGCGGCACCCTGTTCGAAGGCATCGAATGCTGGGGCGAACGCAAGGCCAGCATCACCGCCGAAGACACCCGCACCCGCGCCCACAAGACCATCCGCGCCCTGGCCGCCCACGGCATCCAGCACGTGCGCACCCACGTCGACGTCACCGACCCGGACCTCACCGCCCTCAAGGCCATGCTCGAAGTGCGCGAGCAAAGCGCGCACCTGATCGACCTGCAGATCGTTGCCTTCCCCCAGGAGGGCATCGAATCGTTCCGCAACGGCCGCGAACTGATGGAAGAAGCCATCCGCCTGGGCGCCGACGTGGTGGGCGGCATTCCCCACTTCGAATACACCCGCGACCAGGGCGTGAGCTCGGTGAAGTTCCTCATGGACCTGGCCGAACGCACGGGTTGCCTGGTGGACGTGCACTGCGACGAAACCGACGACCCGCACTCGCGCTTTCTCGAAGTGCTGGCCGAAGAGGCCCGCAGCCGCGGCATGGGCTCGCGGGTCAGCGCCAGCCACACCACCGCCATGGGCTCCTACGACAACGCCTACTGCGCCAAGCTGTTCCGCCTGCTGGGGCACTCGGGCATCAGCTTCGTCTCCTGCCCCACCGAAAGCATCCACCTGCAGGGGCGCTTCGACAGCTTCCCGAAACGCCGCGGCGTGACCCGGGTCAACGAACTGCTGGAAGCCGGAATGAACGTGTGCTTCGGCCAGGACTCAATCGTCGACCCCTGGTACCCCCTGGGTAACGGCAACATCCTGCGAGTGCTGGAAGCCGGCCTGCACATCTGCCACATGCTCGGCTACCGCAACCTGCAGAGCGCCCTGGACCTGGTCACCGACAACAGCGCCAAGGCCCTGGCCCTGGGCGAGGGCTACGGCCTTGAGGAAGGTCGGCCGGCGAACCTGCTGATCCTCTCGGCCGACAGCGATTACGAAATGATCCGCAGCCAAGGCCTGCCGCTGTATTCGATCCGCCACGGCAAGGTGCTGATGCAACGGCAGATGGCCCAGGTGCAACTGGCCGGCGACTGACGGTAGCGATGCTTACTTGACCCGAAACGGCTGGGCCGCCATGAACGCCACCGGCAACAGCGGCAGGGCGAGGATCACCAACACGCCGTCCGCGGTGAGGGTCACCGGCGTCAACAGCACCTGGCCGACCTTGCTCTTCTCGCGGTACGCCGAGAACTGCAAGGTGTAGGTGCTGTTCAACGGGTTGGCCTGATAGGCGCTGATATCCCGCTTGGATTTAAAGCGACTGCCGCGAATGGCATAGCGGTGCAACAGGGCGTTCTGCGACCTCTCCACCACGAAATCCAAGGCCTTGGCTGCCTCGATCTGCTGGGCGTCGAGCTGGTCCAGCCCGGGAATCCTCAGGACCAGCTCACCCTCCAGGTTCTGCCACGCACTGACGTGGATCTGCGAAAACTCGGCCTGCATTTTCCCATGCAGGTCCGACTGGATAGCCTGCAGCAACTTCGGATCGACCATCACGAAGTAGTGGTACTTCTTGCCAAGGATGACAAAGCTCTTCGCGTCCGCCGTGACATAGAACTGGCTGACGGTTTCCGTATAGACCTCATTGCTGGCTTGGCTTTCGTAAAGCTGGCTGGTCAGGCAACCGCCAAGGCTGCCAGCGACTAAAGCCCCCAGAGCCATAACCGAGCCTTTGAGCAAGGCTCGGCGGGGCATTCCTTTTTGCATGTCGAATCCTTTCCAGAGAGGTGGGCTGTAGCGGGAGATGAGCCGCGACTGCCGCCACGCTATAGAAACTCCAACCGTTTTGCACTCCGCCACCGCGACTCCGGCGTCCTCACTCAGCCAGTGCCAGCGCCGTGCCGAACAGGCTCACCCGGGTCAACACCCCCTCGGTCTCTTGCAACATCAAGGGCGCGGTGCCGCCGGGCATCACCACCTGCACCTCGCCAGCCTTGACCCAGCCCACCCGCCACGCCGCGCAAGCCACGGCACTGGCGCTGGTGCCCGACGAGGCGGTCGGCCCTTCGCCACGCTCGAACACCCGGGCGACGATGCGCTGCGCCGACTCGCGCATCGCCCATTGCAGGTTGACCCCCGCCGGGCACGGCTCGCCGCTGCCCAGGGGCAAGGCAAAAGCCGTCGCGGTCAGCCCTTCGGCCAGCGGCGCCGCGAGCATCTGCGGGTTGCTCGGCAAGGCGTCGGCTTCTTCCACCAGGGTCACGCAATGGGGGTTGCCGATGCGCACGAACTGGCTGTGCTCCCACAGCGGGTTCAGCGCCTGCAACGGCGCCACCCGGCTCAGCTCGCGACCGTTGAAAGTCACGGCCTCGACACCGATCGCCGCGACGGCCTCGGGCCCGAAGGACGGCTGGCCCAGATCCAGCCAGAAGCCCTGCTGCCCCGCCACTTGCGCCGGCTCCACCTGCGTGGCCACCGGCGAGGCGCCCGTGGCTTGATCGTGATGCACCTGCAACAGCGTCGGCCCCTGGGTTGCCAGCAGCCCCTGTTCGACAAGGGCCTGGGAAAAGATCGTCAGGCCATTGCCGCTGCGCTCGGCCAGGGTGCCGTCGGTGTTGACGATCAACAGGTCGAAGGGCGCCTGAGCCTGGAACGGCCCCACCAGCAAACCATCGCTGCGGTGGGCCTTGGCCCCGGCTGGCCGGGTGCCCGGGGCCCAGTCGCAGAGCGCGGCGATCGCCTGTTCGGCCCACAGGCGCCGGTCCCGGGCCGCCTGGGCCGCGCTGCCGGGCAAGGCAATGCCCAGGCCGCGCAGCGCTGCGGGCGTCACCACCCCATAGATATTGCCCCGTGCATCGTAGAACGCCGCCATGACACCGCCTCCAGAAAAAACCGAGCCGCTGACATTACGGAGAATGCAGCGGCTCCACCAGAGGGGAACTCAGGCTCAGGACGGCAACACGGCAATCGCCTCGATCTCGAACAGCATGCCGTCCAGGGCCAGGCGCGGCACCGGGATCAGGGTGCAGGCCGGGGTCGCCGCCGGTCCCCACAACGCCCGCAACTGGCGGCCAAAGATCGCCAACCGCTCGTGGCTGTGATCGACGATCAGCACCGTGAGCTTGGCCACCTGGCTGACCTCGGCACCGGCGCTGGCCAAGGCAGTCTGCAGGTTGGCCAGGGCCTGGCGCACCTGGGCGGCGAAGTCCGCGGCCAACTGACCGTCAGGCGTTTCGCCGCCCTGCCCGGCGATGAACACCAGGCGCGCACCGGCGGCCACTTGTGCCACATGGGAATAGCCGTTGGCGCTGGGGTCATAGAGCCCGGGCGGGTTGGACAGGCGCAGCACCGGGTTTGAAAAAAGCGCGGTAGACATGTTCATCTCCTGAGCAAAAGCCATTCGCCCCTTCAACGAATGGGCAAGGCCATGGGCCGGATCGGCGCGGCATCGGCGCCGCGCAGCTTGAGTGAAGCACCGATAAAGGCGAACTGGTACACCTTGTCCCGGGACAGGCCTTCCAGGTTGACCAGCTCCATGATCGGCGCGCCCTGCATGGCCAGCAGGTAGGTGTGCAGCGGCAGGTAATTGCCCTCGACCTCGGAGGGGAAGGTTTCAAAACTCAGGTTGTCGGCCCCCACCACCATGGCCCCGCCCTCTTCCACCAGGAACTTCGCCGCATCCAGGCTCAGCCCCGGCGGGTTGGCCATGTAGCGCTGGGCATTGTCGAAGTCGCGCATGCGCCCGGTGCGGATCAGCACCACATCGCCTTTTTCCAGGGCCACGTTCTGCCGGGCCAGGGCCTGCTGCAGATCGGCGCGGGTGACCCGGTAGCTGTCCGCCAATTGCTCCAGGCCCTTGGCCGCGGCGACGTCGATCAGCACCCCGCGGGCAATGATCGGCGGCAGTTTTTCCGCGCCGGTGACGTTCCAGCCGCGGTCCCCCAGGTGCTGGTCGGCGCGGTAGCCGTTCCAGATCTTGCCGTTGAGGCCGAAGTGGTTGAGGGCATCGATATGGGTGCCCATGTGGGCGTACATCGACACCGCCGAACCGCTGTAGCTGACGTGCTGGTTCATCGGTTCACCGACCTGCATCGGGTCGGCGATCACGTTGCCGTGGGGGGTGTGGGTCATCCACATCTGGTACGGCGGGTCGCCGGCGGCCTGCCAGCTGGGCATGCCGACGAAGTAGTCCACCGCCAGGTCATAGGCCTGCTCGCCACTGACCCGGGCCATGATCGCCGCCCGGGACTCGGGGGTGATCAGGTTCAGGCGACCGATCTCGTCCCTGGGCCCCCAGGGGCTGATGCCCACCTCGGGCCGGGGCGCCGTGGCGGCGTTGCACAGGCCACTGAGCAGGGACAGGGCCAACACCCCGGAAACCATCTTCGACATTGCGCGATAAGCCATGACAACACTCCTGTGAAATGAAGTGGCCATGGTATTGAGTGCTCGATCAGAGATAATCAGCGGTTTCGTGGATACATATTCAACCCAGGAGAAACAATATGGACGTGCTGATGGCCATGCGCACCTTTCGCCGGGTGGCGGAACGTTCCAGCTTCAGCCAGGCCGCCGCCGATCTCGGGCAGTCCACGGCGGCGGTGAGCAAACAGGTGCGCCAGCTGGAAGAACGCCTGGGCAGCCTGTTGATCCTGCGCACCACCCGGCGCATGAGCCTGTCGGAGGCCGGGCAGCGCTACTTCAGCGAATGCTGCCACCTGCTGGACGAGCTGGACGCCCTGGAGCGGGCCACCCAGGCCGGCCTGCACGAACCCGGCGGGCGCCTGCGGGTCAACGCGCCGCTGTCCTTCGGGCTCAAGGTGCTGTCGCCGATCCTGGTGGCCTTCATGCAGCGCTACCCGCAGTTGCAGGTGGACCTGACCCTCAACGACCAGGTGCTGGACGTGGTGGGCGAAGGCTTCGACGTCTCGTTGCGGATTCGCCGGCAACTGGAGGATTCGTCACTGATCGCCCGCCACCTGGGGCAAGTGGAACAGCTCATCTGCGCCGCGCCGGGCTATCTGCAAGAAGCCGGCACGCCGACGAGCATTGCCGACCTGCATCAGCATCGCTGCCTGGCCTACCGGCTGGCGGAACACCCGGGGCGCTGGCAACTGCAAGGCCCCGAAGGCCAGACCCGGCTGGAGCTGCCGGTGCATTTCTCCGCAGACAACAGCCTGCTGCTGGCCGACATGCTGGTGGCCGGCCTGGGCATCGGCGCGCTGCCCGGGTTCGTCGCCCAACCGTTGCTGGACAGCGGCCAGCTGCTGCGGGTGCTGCCGGAGCAGCACCTGTCCGAGCGTCATATCTATGCGCTGTACCCCAGCCAGCGCCACCTGTCGCAGAAGGTCCGGGTGTTCGTGGATTTTCTCGTGCAAGCGCTGCAGGCGCCCTGAACCTCAGCCGGACGTGGGCACGTCCAGGCCGACCTTGACCCGGTTCATCGCCACCAGGGTCTTGAAGCGCTTGACGTTGGCGTTGTCGAAGAACAGTTCGCGGGTCAGCTGGGTGTACTGGGCCATGTTGCGGACGCAGAAAATCAGCACGAAGTCGCACTCGCCGGCCACGTAGTAGCACTGCTGGACCTGGGGGCAGGCCTGGAAACTACGCTTGAGCGCGTCGATCTGGTCGATGCGCTCACTCTCCACTTCCACCTCGACGATGATGCTCAGCTCGTGCCCCAGGGCATCGGGGGCCACGATGGCGCTGTAGCGCTCGATCACACCCTCGTCGCTGAGGCGCTTGAGCCGCCGGTTGACCGCGGCGGTGGACAGGTTGACCCGCAGCCCGAGCTCGCTTTGCGCGGTGCTGGCGTCACGCTGCAGCTCGGCGAGCAACTTCAGGTCATAGGCGTCGAGACTGGCATTCATGGGCAGGAAAACTCCGGGGGCGGACGGCACGCGCTGCAATGTTTTTGTGCAAAGCGGCCGATTATGCGAAACAACGCGCCGGCTTGCGCACTATTATTTCCGGCCCTGGCGCAGCGCCGTGGCGATTACTGCAACCTTCACTGGCTGGATTTGTCACAATCCCCGACCCGGCCGCCATCACGCCATGGGGGCATCAGGTGGCCGGCAGCGAGTTTCATCGCCAAGGATTTTTATGACTGCCAGCAACACCCACATGCAGGCCACCCCCGGCCGCCTCGAACAGATGTCCACCCGCATCGCCTTTTTCATCGCCGGTTTCGGCATCGCCGCCTGGGCTCCGCTGGTGCCCTACGCCAAGGCCCGGGCCGGGCTCGACGAAGCCACCCTGGGCCTGCTGCTGTTGTGCCTGGGGGTGGGTTCGATCCTGGCGATGCCGATTGCCGGGGCCCTGGCCGGGCGCTTCGGCTGCCGCCGGGTGATGGCCGGTGGCACCTTGCTGATCTGCCTGGCCTTGCCGCTGCTGGCGACCCTGAGCTCGATCCCGCTGCTGATGGCGGCGCTGTTCATGTTCGGCGCGGGCCTGGGTGGCGTGGATTCCACGGTCAACCTGCAAGCGGTGATCGTCGAACGGGCCAGCGGCAAGACCATGATGTCGGGCTTTCACGGGCTGTTCAGCCTGGGCGGGATCGTCGGTGCTGCGGGGGTCAGCGCCTTGCTCGGCCTCGGCCTGTCACCGCTGGGCGCGACCCTGGTGGTGATCGTCCTGACGCTGCTGGCGCTGCTCAAGGCCGCGCCGCACATGCTGCCCTACGGCAGCCAGAGCTCTGGCCCGGCCTTTGCCGTGCCCCATGGCGTGGTGCTGTTCATCGGCTGCCTGTGCTTCGTGGTGTTCCTCGCCGAGGGCGCGGTGCTGGACTGGAGCGCCGTGTTTCTCACCGCCGAGCGCGACCTGGATGCAGCCTACGCCGGCCTGGGTTACGCCGCCTTTGCCCTGACCATGACCCTGGGCCGCCTGACCGGCGATGCCATCGTCCATCGCCTGGGCGCGCGCCGGGTGATCATCATCGGCGGCAGCACCGCCGCCGCCGGCCTGCTGCTGGCGACCCTGGCCCCGGCCTGGGAGGCGGCGCTGGTGGGCTATGCCCTGGTGGGCGCGGGTTGCTCGAACATCGTGCCGGTGCTCTACAGCGCCGTGGGCAAACAGCAGGTCATGCCGGAAAGCATCGCCGTACCGGCCATCACCACCCTGGGCTATGCCGGCATCCTTGCCGGCCCCGCGGTGATCGGCTTCATCGCCCACGGCAGCAGCCTGAGCGCGGCCTTCGGCCTGATCGCCGTGCTGCTGCTGGCAGTGGCCGCCAGCGGCAGAATACTCAAGCTGTAAGCGCCAAGCTCCAAGCTCCAAGCTCCAAGCTTGCGGCTTGCGGCTTGCGGCTTGCGGCTTGCAGCTAAGTCTTTGGCTTTTGATCTTGCTGCCCCTTCAGGAGGCCGAGTGCAGGCATTGCGCAGGGGGCAGCTCGGCAGGGATGCCGAGCTAGCCGCCCCAGGCCATGGATGGCCTGTGGCGGCGTGCCCCCGGAGCAATGCCGGAACGAGGGAACGCCGAGCCTTAGCGAGGCGCCGGATGCAGGGGCAGAGACGTTTTGCTTACTTTTGCGTCCGTCAAAAGTGAGTCGCTGTAAAAGCGAAACCGCCAGTGGCCGCAGCCGCAGCAACGGATATGTACCCCATCAACAACCGCCCTCTACTCCAAGGCCAACAGCATCCCTCGGAGCGCCATCAAGCAACGCCTCCACCACCGCCCGCGCCATCTCCACCGAATGCACCATGGACCAGATCAACCCAGTCTCCAGGCCACTGCCCTGCCGGGTGATTTCATCACTGACCTCCTCGGCGCATTTGAGCAGCAACGCCACATGCACCAGCGCCTCCTCGACGCCCACGCCCGGGCGCACGCTGAACAGCGAGTCGGGAGCAACGGCCTGGGCCGTGGTCTTGAACTGGAACATCGCCAGGTCCAATGGATGCCGGGCCAGCGCTTCACGCACGGAAGCATTGGCGGCCTTGAGCTGGGGATCGCGATAGGAAGAAGTAGGTGGATCGGGAACGATCTTTTTCATGGTCAAACTCCTAGCTAAGAATAGGAGCCGACACCGTTCGCTTGCACACGAATAAGGGTGGCAGCCGTACGCGGGTGTGCAAGACCGAGTTTGCTAGGACACCCGGCAGATCCGAAGATCTCCCGCGCACGGCCGCCATGACACAGCGGACATGAAAAACGCCCAAGCATGACTGAGCGTTTCTACGCCTTAGCAAAATTCGGACTTGCACATCCGAGCCATCGATTTGGCGATGGCCCAGGCACCCTAGCCCGCCCACCAGGCGCATTCAAGCGGCCCGCAGTTTCTCGGATTTGCCTTACAAAAGAAAGCGACCAAACCCCGTTCCAACGACCTTCAAGCCCGCCTCCACTCCAAGCTCCAAGCTCCAAGCTTGCAGCTTGCGGCTAAGCCCTCCAAAGCTGAGTTGCCAGACACCGTGGAACACCGGGTGATCGAACATCGCTAGCCGCCCGGGCATTTATCTGCAACGCCAAGTCTGGAATCATGGCCCCCCGCCTCAACAGGAGTGAGCACCGATGCCGCATTTCTCCCGCGCCCCCCTTCTCGGCCTGCTGCTGGCCAGCCTTGCGGCCCAGGCCGCGCCGAAGCAGGACCAGGAGCCGCACGTCTACTACAGCATGGTGCCCGGCCAGTTCATGCTGATCGGCAAGGAGCCGGACGGCGGCCCGACCTACTCCGGCACCGCGGTGATCCGCTATGAAAACCAGGCCCTGACCCTGGTCAAGACCATCAACGGCAAGACCACCACCGCCATCGGCAAGGTGGAGCGGGCCACCATGGCCGAGGCCGATGTGTTGCGCTTCAGCGAGCCCGGGCACAGCGCCACCTGCCTGGTCCGTGGCGACCTGGACAACTACTCGCGCTTGAGCTGCTACTGGACCCGGGATGGCGTGGACCACAAGGAACCTGGGCTGGAGGCCTATTTCCCCACCGAAACCTGGCCCGGCCACCAGGACTGAAACCTGCCACCGGCCATACCCGCGCTCCGGTGCTCAACCCTTTATCGAGCCCACGCCATGATCCAACTCGTCGAGTACAGCAACACCCAGCACCGCCAGCCGGTGATCGAACTGTGGGAGCGTGTCTTCGGTTACGACACCGCCCACAACGCCCCGGAGCTGGCCATCGACCGCAAGCTCGCCGTGGATGACGGGCTGTTCTTCGTCGCCCTGGCCGAAGCTCAGGTCATCGGCACTTTAATGGCCGGCTACGACGGCCACCGTGGCTGGCTGTACTCCCTGGCGGTGGACCCGCAACAGCGCCGGCTCGGCACCGGCCGGGCCCTGGTGCGCCATGGCGAGCAGGCCCTGGGCGCCCGCGGCTGCCTGAAGATCAACCTGCAGATCCTCAGCAGCAACGCCGCGGTGCAGGGCTTCTACCAGGCCCTGGGGTATCAGGTTGAACCCCGGGTCAGCATGGGCAAGGTGATCACCGCCAACGTCCCCGAGCACCTGCGCGGCTGACGGCAGCCGCGCCGCCCTCACCAGTTGTTCAGGTTGCTGCGCGGTGGCGCCAGCAGTTGCTGGGCCAGGCTGATGGCCGCCAGCGGCGAGGCGCTGTGCAGCAGTGGGTAGCCCCAGAACTTTTCATAGTTCCTGGCAAAAGCCTCGACGCCGGCCTGGGCTTCCGGCTGCGGGGCGATGACGATCATCGCCTTGATCCAGCGGCGGATCGCCGCCTTGTTGCGCTTCATCCACAGCGAACCCTGCTTGAGCAATGCCTTGTTCTGCTGGCTGTTGCGCTGCTCGGGCTCAGGCAGCACATCGCTCATCAGGACAAAGGCCTGAGCACGCTGCATCAATGCCTCCAACTGCTGGAAAGGGTCGACTCCGGGCTGCCCTGCGTCCTCGGCCCGACGCATCCAGACCAGGGGAAAATGCTGATGATCGAAGTACATGGGAACACCTCAAGAAGTTGACAAACAAGAATGCTTATCATCTTCCCCGGAACCACTGTCCGCATCAGCCGAGATCGACAAGTTATTGATCAATCCGGCCAGATATCGCCACTGCCACAGGCGGCGCACGGGTTGGGCGGCACGCCGACCGGCCACAGCGATCGTGAGTTTGACCGGACAGCGCCAGGCAAGGCCCTGCGGGTCTTTTCGCAGCCTCGCGGGCTCGGCAGCGGCTACAGGGCGTCGTTTTCCAGCGCCTGGCGGCGCTCGGCAAAGAAACGCCCCGGTGGCTGGCCCACGGCTTTCTTGAACATGCGGATAAAGGCGCTGGCGCTGTCATAGCCCAGGGTCAGCGCCACACGCTCCACCGAGTCGCCCCGGCCCAATTGCCTGAGCCCCAGGAGGATATGCAACTGACGCTGCCAGCGACCGAAACTCAGGCCGGTCTCGGCCACGATCAAGCGGCTCAGGCTGCGTTCGCTGAGGCCGATCTGCTCGCCCCATTGCCCAAGGCTCAGGCGCCGCTGCGGCTGTTCAAGGATCTGCTGAGCCAGGCGCCGCAGTTGTGCGTGCCGGGGCATGGGCAGGTGGATCTGCTCCCGGGGCGCGACCGCCAGTTCATCCAGGGTCACGGCGACCAAGCGCCCGGCGGCGCCGTCCTGGTCATACAGGAACGGCAGCTGCGCACAGCGCCTGAGCAGCTCCTGCAACAACGGCGACATCACCAGGGTGCAGCAGGCCTGAGGCAGCGCACGGGCGTGCTCGGGCTCGACCAGCAGGCAGTAGCCCTGGGCGTTCTGCAGCCCCTGGACCCGATGCTCGATCGCGCTGGGAATCCATACCGCGCACTGCGGCGGCGCCAGCCACAGGCCCTCGGCGCTCTCGCAGCTGAGCACGCCGCCCGCGGGAAACAGCAACTGGGCCTTGCGATGGCTGTGCCACGGCCGCTCCCAGCGCTCTTCTTGCATCGAGATGCGCAGGGCGCACACCGGACGCGCAATCGCATCCGGGTCCTGGTCCTGGTGTTTCAAGACGGGCATCCACCTTCCTCCGCGCTCCCGGGGCATTTCCGCCATCGGCGCGACGCCGGTGCCTGCCCTGCAAGGTCGAGGATTGTGCCGGGCCCATGGGGCTTAGCCAAGCACCCCGGATGACGCCGGCGTGCGGCCCGGGGCCCTAGCGGTAGTAGCCATAGCGGTAGCAGCAGCCGTGGTAGTGCCCGGGGTAAACCACGCAGCCCCCCAAAGACAGCATCGTGGCCATGACAATCAGCAGCGCAATACGACGGGACATGGTGCATTCCTCAAGGGTTCAGTGGTGCAACCGCTCTGCGGCGCCGGCGAACCTTGCCGGCGCCGCACAGGGTTACCGATTGAACGGCGCGCCCTGGCAACTTCCGTCGCCGCCACCGCCGAAAAATTTGCATGCGCCGCAGCCCGCCCCGTGCCAGCCCCCAGGCCCGCTCGCTGAACCGCGGTTGAACCGGGCCCGGATAAACATTCACTTCCCTGCGACGGATTCCTCGGCCATCTATCGTTGAATCCATCAGCTGCGTTCAACAGCGAACGCAGGCCTGAAGGAGCCATCATGAAGCTTGCCCGTTGTCTGCCACGTCTTCGCACTCTGCTGCTGATCCCCCTGGCCTTCACCGCCCTGGCCGGCAGCCCGGTCTTCGCCCAGACCGTGATCGTTCAGCAGGCCCCGCCGCCCATGCGCTACGAAGCGCCGCCCATGGCCCGTCCCGGTTATGCCTGGGATCGCGGCCACTGGCGCTGGCACGCAGGCGGCTATGTCTGGGTGCCGGGACACTGGCAGCCAGTGATGCGCCACGGCCAGTGGGTGCCCGGGCACTGGCAGGCCCGCGGGCCGAACTGGTACTGGATCGAAGGCCATTGGCTGCGCTGAGCACGCGCTCTTCCGGATCGCCCCACCACCGCACCGAGAACCGCCGATTTGAACGACACCGACCCGGATCTGGAGTTGCTGGCCCGCATCGGCAACAACGAAGCCCAGGCCGTGAAAGAAATGGTCACCCGCAAGTTGCCGCGCCTGCTGGCCCTGGCCAGCCGCTTGCTGGGTGACGCCGACGAAGCCCGGGACATTGCCCAGGAGAGTTTCCTGCGGATATGGAAACAGGCGGCGCACTGGCGCAGCGAACAGGCACGCTTCGATACCTGGTTGCACCGGGTCGCCCTGAACCTGTGCTACGACCGCCTGCGCCGGCGCAAGGATCACCTGCAGAGCGACAGCGACGAGGCCATCGAGGCAGCGGACAGCGGCCCCACGCCGGAGCAGCAGCTGGAAGCCGAAAGCCAGCGGCGCCGCATGGCCCAGGCCCTGGACCGGCTGCCGGAGCGCCAGCGCGAAGCGATCGTCCTGCAGTACTACCAGGAGCTGTCCAACACCGAGGCCGCAGCGCTGATGAACATCAGCGTCGAGGCTCTGGAAAGCCTGCTGTCGCGGGCCCGACGCACTCTGCGCAGCCACCTCGCCGAGGCCCCCGGCGCGGACCTCTCAGGAAGGAGAACACCATGACCCCCGAACGCTTTGCCTACCTGGCCGACGCCTATGGCGCGGACCTGCAACGCTGGCCCAGTGCCGAGCGCGCCGCAGCCCAGGCCCTGCTCGACGCCGGCCATGGCGCGGCCCGGCAAGCGCTGCAAGAGGCGCGCTGGCTCGACACCCGGCTGGACAGCTACCAGGTGCCGGAACCAAGCCCGGCACTGGTGCAGCGGATCATCGCCACGGCAAGCATGCGCCAGCCGGCACCGACGCTCTGGCAGCGCTATGCCGGCTGGCTGACCTCCCTGGGCTGGATCGGGGTCGGCCTCAGCGGTGCCGCCGCCGGCATGCTGGCGGTGACCCTGAGCCTGCCGCTGCCGCCCTCCGCCGAGGCCTTGCCCAGTGTCCTGGACCAGAGCGACGCGGAATTCGTCCTGAGCATCAACGCCGAGGAGGCCGAACAGTGAACCTGTCCCCCCGCCCACTGAAAACCTTGCTGCTGCTGTCGCTGCTGCTCAATGTGTTCCTGATCGGCGGCGTTGCCGGCGGCCTCTACCAATGGTTCGGCCAGCCCAAACCGACCCAGGCCCTGGCGATGTCGCAACAGGGCCTGCGCCAGGCCATGACGCAGATGCCGGACGAGCGCCGCCGCCAGTTGCGCCAGCTGTTGCGCCAGACCCGCATCGACAGCCAGCCGCTGATCATCGCCGCGCGCGAAGCCCGCCAGGGGGTGGTTCGCGAGCTCGGCGCCGACTCGCTGGACCGCCGCGCCCTGGACGCCGAACTGGGCAAGTCCCGCGAGGCCGACATCGCCCTGCGGGCCCGGGTGGATGAAGCCCTGGCCAATTTTGCCGGCGGCCTGTCGCTCAAGGAACGCCAGCAACTGGTGGAGTCCATGTACCTGCGGGGCCCGGGAAAAAACCGCGCGGCCAATCGCGATTGAAACGTCGGCGACGGATTTCGCCCCGGGCCGCGTTCAACCCTTGAGCGCCCGCGATGACCGCGGGCCCACGGCCTCTTCCCAAGGACAGCGCCCATGCCTCGTGTTCTCCAAAGCCTCCTCCTTGCCAGCTTGCTTGGCACCACCCTGGCCGGTTGCGTGGTCGAGCCGGTCCATCCACGCCGGCCGCCGCCACCGCCCCTCGTTGAAGTGATACCGATGGCGCCGGCACCGAGCTACCACTGGGTGGCCGGACATTACCGCTGGCACGCCGGCCAGTGGGTCTGGACGCCGGGGCACTGGCGCTATTGAGCGGGGCCTAGGCGGCCACCGCCTCCAGCAGCCAGGCCTTGAAGGCGCTCATGGCGGAGGTTTCCGCCCGTGACTGCAAGCGCGTCAGCCAATAGCTGCCGGTGACGATGCCGATGTCGAACGGCTGCACCACCGCGCCACTGGCCAGTTGCCGCGCGAACATCAAGGGCGGCGCCAGGGCCACGCCCAGGCCCTGCAGGGCGGCTTCGAGCATGCCCAGGGACGAGTCGAAGACCACGCTCTGGGGCAACAGGCTGTTGCTGCCCAGCCCCGCCGCCTGGAACCACTGCGGCCACTCGTCGGTGCGGTAGGAACGCAACAGGGTCTGGCCCAGAAGGTCCGCCGGGCTGTGCAACTGGCGGGCAATCTCCGGCACGCACAGCACCGACAGCGGCGCCTGCAGCAGTGGCAGGGCATCGATGCCGTGCCAGGCCCCGGTGCCGAAGCGGATGGCGTAGTCCAGGCCCTCGGCGGCCACGTCCACCCGGTTGTTGTTGGTGCTCAGGCGCAAGTCGATGAACGGATGGCGGGCCTGGAAGTCCCCCTGGCGCGGCAGCAACCAGCCGACCGCGAAGGTGCCCACGGCGCCCACCGTCAGCACCTCGCGGTAGTGCCCGCCGTCGAACCGCCCGAGGGTCTGGGCGATGCGGTCGAAGCACTCGCGCAGCACCGGCAGCAGCGTCTCGCCTTCGCTGGTGAGCATCAGCCCACGGGGCAGGCGCTTGAACAGGGTGACCTTGAGTTGGGCCTCCAGGCTCTTGACCTGATGGCTGACCGCCGCCTGGGTCACGCACAGCTCGATGGCCGCGCGGGTGAAGCTCAAATGACGTGCCGAGGCTTCGAAGGCGCGCAGCGCGTTCAAGGGCAGATGAGGACGGAGCATGACTATTCCCTAATTTTTCTAATGGCTGCCGCGAAATATCGTCGTTTGCCGGTCCGCCGCAGACTGCCTACAGTGGCCTCGCTCGCCAGCCGCCGACCCGGCGCCCCCTGCCCGGAAGACCTGGCGAGCCGTGTACCCCTTGAATTCGCGCGACGAAGATCAAGGCCGGAAGGCCGCTTGGAACCCTGCGGTCAAAATAAGCAAAAAATATGGAAAACCACCCATCATGCGGCAAATAACCTTAACCGGACGGGGCCTGTTCGGCGCCTGTGCCTTGCTTCTTGGTGCCTCCCAGGCACTGGCCGAAACCACCCCGGACAGCGCCCTGAAAGCCACGGTGGACGCCACCATCCGTCCGTTGATGCAGCAGCAGGGCATCCCCGGGATGGCGGTAGCGATCATCGTCGACGGCAAACGACATTACTTTAACTACGGTGTCGCCTCCAAGGACAATCAGCGTCCGGTGGACCACGACACCCTGTTCGAGGTCGGCTCGGTGAGCAAGACCTTCACCGCGACCCTGGCTGCCTACGCCCAGGCCAGCGGCAAGCTGGCCCTCAACGACAACGCCAGCCAGTACCTGCCGGCCCTGCGCGGCAGCGCCTTCGACGGTATCAGCCTGTTGCAGCTGGGCACCTACACCGCCGGCGGCCTGCCCCTGCAGTTCCCCGACGATGTCAAGGGCGAAGACAAGACGCTGGACTACTACAACACCTGGAAACCGACCTTCAGCCCCGGCACCCAGCGCCTGTATTCCAACCCCAGCCTCGGGCTGTTCGGCTACCTGGCGGCGCGCAGCCTGGGCCAGCCGTTCGATCAGTTGATGGAACAGACGCTGTTTCCCAAGCTGGGCCTCAAGCACAGCTACGTCCGCGTCCCGCAGGATCAGCGCAGCCACTACGCCCAGGGCTACGACAAGCAGAACAAGCCGAGTCGGGTCGGCCCCGGTGCCATGGACAGCGAGGCCTACGGGGTCAAGACCAGCGCCGCCGACCTGCTGCAGTTCGTTGCCGGCAACCTGCAACCGGGGCAGCTCGACGCCACCGTGCAGCGCGCCATTGCCAGTACCCAGAGCGGTTACTACCGGGTGGGCGACATGACCCAGGGCCTGGGCTGGGAACGCTATGCCTACCCGGTGCCCCTGGCGCGGCTGCTGGCCGGCAACTCATCGGCCATGGCCCTTGAGCCGCACCCGGTGCAGTGGCTGACGCCGGCCCAGGCGCCACAAGCCGACGCCCTGTACAACAAGACCGGCTCCACCAACGGCTTCGGCGCCTATGTGCTGTTTGTCCCCGGCAAGCAGATCGGCATTGTCCTGCTGGCCAACAAGAACTACCCCAACGAAGAGCGGGTCAAGGCCGCCCATGGGATTCTCAGCGCGCTTGAGGCGGCCCGCTAAGCGCTCCAGCACCGCCCCGGCCCGCGCCGGAACAACCAAACGCCACGTGCCGGCTGCGCTCACGTGGCGTTTTTCTTGTCGCTTCGGCCATCGCGCCTAGACTCTGGAAATCCCCTCGACCGCTCACCCCGGCCAGGCCGGGCAATCGGCTGCCAAGGGTTGCGACAAGGGCCTGTTTCCAGGATCACGCTGAACCTTCTGCCAGGCTTTTCGGTCGATAACTGCAACCTGGACCCGCGTCGCCGCTTGAGCGACGCGGGGACTCCAGGCCCCCCAGCCGCCGGAGACACGCCCTGTGATATCGACCCTGCAAATCGCCAGAATCAAAGCCTGGGGCGCCCATGGCTTTACCGCCACCGGTGTGGTCAGTGCCTTGCTCGCCACCCTGGCGCTGTTCGACAACCAGCCCAAGGCCTGCCTGCTGTGGCTGGGGGTGGCGCTGCTGGTGGATGGGGTCGACGGCTCCCTGGCGCGCAAGGTCAATACCCGTTCGGTGCTGCCCAACATCGACGGCTCGGTGCTGGACCTGGTGATCGACTACCTGACCTACGTATTCATCCCAGCGCTGTTCATCTACCGCTATATCCCCCTGCCGGAGTACAGCGCGCTGCTGGCCACGTCGCTGATCCTGCTGTCGTCGCTGCTGTGCTTCTGCAACGTCAACATGAAGAGCCACGACAACTACTTCCAGGGTTTTCCCGCCGCCTGGAACGTGGTCGCCCTGTGCTTCTACCTGATCGAGCCCGGTCCCTGGCCAACCCTGCTGAGCATCTTCGCCCTGGCCTTGCTGACCGCCACTCGGCTGCAGTTCCTGCATCCGTTCCGGGTGCGCAAGTGGATGGGGCTGAACATCATCGTGACCTTCGTCTGGCTGCTCAGTGGCGCGCTGCTGATCCTCAGCCACCCATTGCACAGCCCGTCGATCATGGGCCTGTGGCTGGCGGCTTCCGCCTATTTTCTGGGGATCTGCCTGTGGCGTTCGGCGCAGGAATGGCTGAGGAACAGCGGCAAGCTGTAAGCGGCCAGCGCCAAGCTTGCTGTCGCCTGGAGCTTGCCGCCTAGCACCTGCAGCTATCGATGGCTTGGGCCAGTTCGGCGATCGAGTAGGGTTTCTGCAGAAACACGAACTCCCGGGTGCGGCCTTCGGCCAGGGCCGGGCTGTAGCCGCTGGTGAGGATCACCGGCAACCCGGGGTAGTCGCTGCGGATCCGCCCGGCCAGCTCGATGCCGCTCATGCCGGGCATCACCACATCGGAAAATACCGCCTGGAACCTGTCCTGCTCCTGACTCAGGCGACGCAGCGCCTCGGCGGCGCTGGTGGCCCACTCGACCTGATAACCCAGTTCATTGAGGGACTGGGCCAATAGCCGTCCCACTTGCGGATTGTCCTCCACCACCAGCAGGGTCGCGCCCTGCCCATCCGCCGGCAACGCCACCGGGCTGGCCGGCAGCGGCACGCTGGCCAAGGCCTCGGTGCGCGGCAGGTAAAGGGTAAAGCGCGTGCCCTGCCCCGGCCGGCTGTGGACCTCGAGGCCGCCGCCGGACTGCTTGGCGAAACCGAACACCTGGGACAGCCCCAGGCCGGTGCCCTTGCCCACCTCCTTGGTGGTGAAGAACGGCTCGAAGATCCGCTCGATCTGCTGCGGCTCGATGCCGGCCCCGGTATCGGTCAGCGACACCGCGACAAAATCCCCGACCTGGGCGCCCTGCCCGGCGGTGGCGGGAATCTGCGTCACCCGCTCCACGGCAATCACCAGCAAGCCTTCGCCCTGCATCGCGTCCCGGGCATTGACCGCCATGTTGATCAGGGCGGTGTCGAACTGACCGACATCGGCATGGGTGTGGCAGGGCTGTTGCGGCAACTCCAGACGCAGTTCGATGCAGGCGCCGATCAACGGATTGATCATCTGCGCCACCAGCTGCACGCTGGCGCCGACGTCGAAGGTTTCCGGGCGCAGGTTCTGCTGGCGGGCATAGGCCAGCAACTGGCCGGTGAGCTTGCTGGCGCGGTCGACGGTGTCGGAAATGGCCTCGATATACAGCTGTCGGCGCTCCTCGCTGAGGTTGCGACGCAACAGGTCGGTGGACGAGCGGATCACCGTCAGCAGGTTGTTGAAGTCATGGGCCACGCCACCGGTGAGCTGCCCCACCGCCTCCATCTTCTGCGCCTGCCGCAGGATGTCCTCGGTCTTGCGCAGGGCTTGCGCCGCCTCACGCTCGGCCTGCATGTCGCGGCCCACGGCATGGATATGCTGGGGGTCGGGCACGGCGCTCCAGGACACCCAGCGATAACTGCCGTCCTGGTGCCGGAAACGGTTTTCCACCCGGGAATAGCTCTGCCCCCGGGCCAGTTCGGCACTGGCACTGGCGGCCGCCATGCGGTCCTGAGGATGGATGAAATCGTAGAAGCTGCGGCCCTCCAGCTGGTCGCGCTGCCAGCCCAGCAGCGAGGTCCAGGCCGGATTGACCGCCACGATGCGGCCGTCGAAGTCCGCCACCAGCATCAGGTCGGTGGACAGCTGCCAGATCCGGTCACGCTCCTGGGTGCGCTCCTGGACCCGCTGCTCCAGGGACTCATTCAAGCGGCGCAGCTCTTCCTCCGCCGCGCGGGTGGCACTGATGTCCCGCGAGATGCAGAGGATCTTCTCCGGCCGGCCGCTTGCATCGAACATGGGCGTGACCTGCACATCCCACCATCTGGCGGTGCCGGCCAGGGTATTGGCCGCGCCCTGGAACCGCGCCGATTCGCCGGCCTGGGCCGCGGCAATCGCCGCCCGGGCCTCCAGGTTGCCCTGGCCATGCCAGAAATCCGGCCAGGGGCAGCCGACAATCGCATTGAAGTCGCTGACTTCCATGACCCGCCGCCCGCCCTCGCTCATGAACGACAACCGACCATCGAGGTCCAGCACCTTGATGCAGTCATTGCTGCTGGCCAGCACCCGGGTGTTGAGCTCGCGGGTTTCTCGCAGGCGGGCCTCGGTGAGCCGGGCATGCTGGCCCAGAAGGACCCGTTCGGTGGTTTCCACGGTATGGCAGAGCACCCCCAGCACCTGCTCCTGGCGTTCGTCGAACACCGGGCTCATGGAGAACGACCACCAGGTCAACTCCTCGCCGGGGTAGCGCTGCATGTTCACCGGCAGGTCTTCGTGCCGGCACGACTGCCCGAGGAAGGCCTGTTCCACCATGGGCTGCACGTCCGGCCAGGCGTCGGCCCAGAGCGTCTCGATGGTCTGTCCCAGGGCATTGGCCAGGCGCGGCCCGAGCACCGGACGATAGGCGTCGTTGAAAAAGAACTGCTTCTGCGGACCCCACAGCAGGTACAGGCTCTCGGGGGATTCCAGCACCAGGCTCAAGGTGCTGTGCAACAGGCTCGGCCACTGTTCCCGGGGCCCCACCGCCGTGTGCGACCAGTCGTACTGGCGGATCGCGGCACCGGTCTGGCCACCGCGCAAGGTCTGGGGAGCGGCACCACAAGGAGGAGAACGGGTCATGGACAGATCACAAAAGAGGAAAGGGGCAAGATTGCACGCCAACGGCCGGCTCAGGATAACTGACCCTGGGAATCCACAGAAGTTGGCAAACCGGGAGGCCGATTCAACAACGGCCGCCCAGGCCTCGACCAACACCTTTTAAACCCGCATCAAGCTGGTGCATGCTGCGTCGACTGCGCCACCTGCCCGACGAGAACACCGCGATGAACACCACCACCCTGCTGCTCTATACCTCAAGCTGCTTTATCGGCGCGCTGATCCCCGGCCCGACCTCGCTCCTGGCCATGGCCAACGGCACCTCGCGCAATCGCCAGCTGGTGGCGGTGGGCATGGCCGGCGCGGCGCTCTCGGATGTGCTGATCATCGCCGCCGTGGGCCTCGGCCTGGGGGCGATGCTGATGGCTTCGCAGCAGCTGTTCATGGTCTTGAAATGGGTCGGCGTGTGCTACCTGGCCTGGCTGGGCATCCAGCTCTGGCGCAGTGCGCCCCAGGCCCTCGGTGCCCAGCAGGTGCGGGCCGGTTCGCGGCGTGGCGAGGTGTTCCGACGCAGCTTCTCGGTGGCCATGACCAACCCCAAGGTGCTGCTGTTTTTCACCGCCTTCCTGCCGCAGTTCATCGACCCCGGCCAACCGGTCTTCATCCAGTACGCCACCCTGGCGCTGGTGACGGCGCTGGTCGAGGTGCTGGTGATGGGCCTGTATGCCGCGGGCGGCGTGCAGGCGGCGAAATTCCTCACCGCCAGCGGCATGCGCCGGCTCAATCGATGCTGCGGCGCGACCATGCTGTCGCTGGCGGCATTTTTGGCACTCTACCGCCGCAACTGACAGGTGCTTTTGGCTTGCCGCTTGAAGCTGGCGGCTTGCCGCTGCTTTTAAAAGGCCAGCTTGTAGCCGATGGAGAACAGCATGAGCGCCAGGCACGGCCGGAGGATCTCGTCGGACACCCGCCCGGTCATGTGACTGCCGATCCAGATCCCCGGCAGCGACCCCATGAGCAGGAAGCCCAGCAGGTTCCAGTCCATGTTGCCCATGCTGGCGTGGCCCAGGCCGGCCACCAGGGTCAGCGGCACGGCGTGGGCGATCTCGGTGCCCACCAGGCGCTTGGTGGCCAGGAACGGATAGAGAATGAACAGCGCCACGGTACCCAGGGCGCCGGCGCCGATGGAGGTCAGGGCGACCATGGTGCCGAGGATCAGCCCGGTGACCACGGTCAGGCCGTTGAGGCCGCCGGGGCTGGGTTGGTATTCGCTGCCGTGGCGCTGGGCAAAGGCCATAAGCTTTTTCTTGAAGACGATGGCCAGGGCCGTGAGCAGCAACACGAAGCCCAACCCTTGCTTGATCACCGAGTTCAGGGCCTGGGGATCGGTGTCGAGGTTCTTCAGGAACCACAAGGTCACCGCCACCGCCGGCACGCTGCCGAGGGTCAGCCAGCCGGTGATGCGCCAGTCGATGTTGCGGTTTTTCTGGTGAACCAGCACCCCACCGGATTTGGTGATGGCCGCGTACAGCAGGTCGGTGCCCACTGCGGTGGCCGGGTTGATGCCGAACCAGAGCAGGATCGGGGTCATCAGCGAACCGCCTCCGACACCGGTCATGCCCACGATGAAACCCACTACCAGGCCTGCGATTACAAAACCGAAATTACCCACATCCATCGATAAAAAACCCTACAGATCACGCGGCCAGGTCAAAAACTGGCGGCAGCATAGCGGCTAAAGCTTATGTCCATTTATATAAATAAAATCTAACGTTATAACCAAGAGCGTTTTTCCATGCAGCCGGCGCATCAAGCGCCCTGCCCGCTTGCGACCTGCACAAGCCCCAGGCCCCTGGTGCCCCGAAGCCGCGCCCTCCACTGTCGCGCCCACCGCCAAGGCACCCGGAGCTTGCACGACGGCCCCCGGCATCCGCTATCCTGCCGTGCGCTTGCCGGGGCGCGGCCCGGACCGCAGCCCCTCCGTCCCCCCAAGGAAGGTCCATGACACCTGACGAGAACCCGTACCAGATCGAGCACCAACGCATCCGCTTTCGACGCCTGAGCCTGGGCCAGGAAGCCCCCGGACACACCCCGGCCGCCCGTGGCAACTGGGGCCTGGCCCTGTCCGGCGGCGGCATCCGCAGCGCAACCTTCTGCCTGGGCGTCCTGCAAGCCCTGGCCCGGGCCCCGGCGCCCAGCGCGAGCACCCGGCCAGCGCCACCGGCAACCGACGCCGACGCCGACGCCGACGCCGACGCCGACGCCGACGCCGAGCCCAGCCTGCTGTCGCGCATCGACTACCTGTCCACGGTCAGTGGCGGCGGCTACATCGGCAGTTTCTTTTCCAGCCTGTTTCTCCCAGGGCGCTTGCGCCCCGCGGCGCCCCAGGACCCGGTGGGCCAGGCCGCCCGCGATGCCTACCAGGCCCTGCGCTTCGAACCGCCGGGGCGGATCAGCACCGGCGTCGACTACGCCCGGCAGCCGCCGGGCCAGGGGCCCACGGCCTGGCTGCGGGAGAACGGCCGCTACCTGACCCCCACCGGCTCCGGCGACATGCTCTATGCCCTGGCCATGACCTGGCGCAACTGGCTGTCGCTGCAGGCCATGATCGGCCTGCCGATCCTGCTGGTGCTCAGTCTGCTGACCCTGTTCCAGGTGCTCAGTCACGCCAGCCTGCTGCTCTGGCCACTCATGGCCGGCGTACTCTTCGCCCTGCCCTGCGCCGTGGCCTACTGGCTGATCATTCCCCAGGGCGACCTGGACCGGCCACCGAGCATGGGCAACGCGGCGTACCGGAGCATGCTCGGCGTGGTCGGCGGCCTGTGGCTCTGTGGCGCCCTGGCCTACTGGCTGGCCCAGTGGCATGCGGTGGGTGCCCTGACCCTGGCCGGCGCCCTGGTGGGCAGCGGCGCCTTGCTGATCACCCGACAACTGGTGAGGCACCTGGCCGACAACCGCGACCCGACCAAGGACAACGCCTGCGCCAACAGCGTGCGCAACTATCGGATACAGATCACCCGGGCCCTGGGTCGGGCCATGGCCGCGGTGGCCGTGCTGGGCTTCCTCGCCCTGCTGGTGACCGCGGCCCAGGCCTTGTACCGCTACCTGCATGACCTGCGGGCCCTGGGCAGCCTGCTGTTGCTGATCGCAGGGGTGTGGCTGGTGCGGCGCCTGGCCTTGCTCAAGGATGAAAAGAACCTGCCGGGCTGGATGCACAAGCTACCGCTGGAGGTCCTCGCGCTGCTTGCCGGTGGCCTGCTGCTGAGCCTGCTGTGCCTGTGCTGGGGCTTGCTGGTGCAATGGATCGCCTACGACGGCGGGGTGATTGCCGGCGATCACGCCGTGGCCTGGCGCCTCGCGGCACTGAGCCTGCTGGCGGCCTTGCTGACCCACCTCAGCGGGCGCTTCATCGGCTTTCTCAATACCTCGTCGCTGCAGGCCTTCTACTCGGCGCGCCTGACCCGCGCCTACCTCGGCGCCTCCAATGGCCGGCGCTTCAACGGCCCGGCGCAACAGCGCCGCACCTACATGAGCGTGGCCGAGCCGATGGCCAGCGACGACCTGTCGCTGCAGCAGTACTACGCCAGTCCCAGCGCCGGCCCGGTGCACCTGATCAACGTCACCATGAACCTCACCGTCGACCCGGCCGAACAGCTGGTGCAACGCGACCGCAAGGGCAAACCGCTGTGCATCGCCCCGAACTGGGCCCCCGACAACCCGGCGCCAACCAGCGCTTGCCCGGCAGAACGCTACCTCCTCGACGGCCAGGCCTATCGCCGCGACCTCGACCATGGCCCGGCCTCTGAAATCATGCGCCCGCTGACCCTGGGCCAGTGGATCGGCGTTTCCGGCGCCGCCTTCAGCACCGGCCTGGGTCGCGCCACCAGCCTTGGCATGTCGCTGGTCCTGGGGCTGGCCAACGTGCGCCTGGGCATCTGGTGGCCCAGCCACTTTCTCGACCCCGGGCAATCGCACTGGGTGCCCCGGGACCTCAAGCCCTGGATCCGCTACAGCACCCAGGCCTACCTGTTCTATGAACTGACCGCGCGCTTTCACGGCTACCGCCGCGACTACCAGTACCTGTCGGACGGCGGGCACTTCGAAAACACCGGCACCTACGAACTGCTGCGCCAGGGGCGCAAGGTGGAGTTGATCATCACCTGCGACAGCGGCTGCGATCCCGACTACCAGTTCGACGACCTGGCCAACCTGGTGCGCCTGGCGCGCATCGATCAGGCCCTGGAGATCCGCGAAGACCCGGGCGTGCTGAGCCATCCGCAACTGAAGACGGTATTTGCCAGCCTGGAAGAGTTTCGCCAGACGCCGAGCGCCGATAACCAGAAATGCGCCCTGCTGCTGAATGTCCATGCCCACTCCCCGGGCCGTGACGATGACCTGTGCCAGACGCCCCATTGCCGGATCCTGGTGCTCAAGCCGCGACTGATCGCCGGACTGACGCCGGACGTCGTCAACTACGCCCGGGCCAACCCGAGCTTTCCCAACCAGAGCACCGTGGACCAGTTTTTTGACGAGGCGCAGTTCGAGAGTTACCGGCAACTGGGCCTGGGCATCGGCCAGCAACTGTTCGGCACCCAGTGCCGGCCCAGCGCGATTGCCCAGGCGTTGTGGCGGTATCTGCAATAGCGCCGAAAGGGGCTGCTACGCAGCCCAGCGCGAGCACGCTCGTTCGCACAGGTGACCTGTCAGCGGCAGGAGGTTGCCAAATGGCGCTCAAGGGGTCTTGTGCCGCTTCACCGCTTCCAGCCATGACGCCTCAAGGCGCTCCTGCTGCGGGTCGATGCCCTGCTCGGCCAGCAGCGCCAGATGCCGCTCCACCTCGCCCAGCATCTGCCCGTGGGCGCTGGAGTTGGCGTCCAGCTGATGCATCTGCAGCAGCCCCAGGTGATAGAAACGCAGCAGCTTGAGCGCCGCCGGATCGCCCGCCGCGACCCCGGCGGTGACCTGATGCATGACATTGGTCACCCGCATCAGGCTGCGCTTGAGACGCCAGCCATAGACCGCCGCGGCCATCCACGGCTTGCTCCAGAACACACTGCGCAGCAGCGCCGCACTGATCAGCAGACCGGTGAACACCCCCGCCGCGTTCCACACCAGGTTGTCGCCACCGGGCTGACCGAACAGCGCCACCGCCGCGCTGGAAAACAGCATGGCCAGGGCGATGAACACCAGCGCGATGATCAAGGTGCTGCGACGGGTTTGCCGCCGGTAAGTCTCAGGGTCCTGCGGGGTGATGACGAACATGGGCGCGACGGGCTCCGTTGCTGAAGAGGATGGGCTGGCGCGCATTATCACCGCTGGGGGCGGTGCCGGTGGCTTAAATTGCTCCGGGAGAAGCAAAAGCATGATCCGGGTCATGGCTCAGGGGGTGAATGAAGTCAGAAAGCATACTGAAAGTTAGCAAGACACTTGGTGTTTCTTGCAATACAGGCAAATGCTGACTAGCTGTTGGCCGCTTTCGGTGAAAGCGTGGTAGCGCACTGCTTTGGAATGTTGCCTTCATAGTGAGTACTGTTCGGGCTTTTATTTATCAATTATGAGATTGGTAAATTCATCACCACAGCTTGTAAAACCCTCTATAAACACTCAACTTTTAGCGTCATAAATGAATACTCTAAAAATCGCGCAAACTCCTCTCGCCAGCTCGGCATTTGGTGCGACCAGTCCCAGCTCCGAGTCGGTGTGCATGCTGTGCGTATTGATATTAGCCAAGCTCAGCAAGCTGAACACTTTGTCCACCACCAGTAGTCTGTGGCTTGATCACATACAACGCCGACAAGGAGCGGGCTAGAGTATTTTTACTTGCCGACTGAACCCAGAATACCCTGCAGCCCTGATATATCTCCTTCATAGAAAGAGCCGCACTGTGAGACGGCTACAAACACACCACCTGAATTACTTATAGAAGTACTACAAACCAAACCCGCCCCTTCCGTCCCATCTGCTTTCCCGTATATGAAATCTTTCATATCCACCAACCGCCATCCATCTCTAAGCAACTTAAGCCTTGCGGCTTTGGATGCCTCAGCAACGCGAATGATTGAACTTGGATAAGGAAGCTTTATCAGATCGTTATAAGGTAGATGTACTCCGTTGCCGAGCACGCGCAAGACCTCATCAAGCTCTTTTCCCACCACAATAAATGTCGGCAAGTTTTCCAGGCTTGTGTCATAAGCCGGTTGATCCTTAGGAGCCAGTTTGAGTATGGTTATATTACCTTCCTGAAAACAGCCGAAAACCTCAAGCTTGGTCTTTGGCATATTGGGTAAGCATTGCTGTTCGCTAGAGCAAGCCAGCAACGAACAAAAAGCAGCATAAATCAGCGCTAACAATCTAAGTAAAAAATTATACCTCATCATTCAATACACTCCAGATGGCTTCAAACGCCTTTCATTCTCATGACTAGGCATACCATTTGGATTCCCCCTGTTAATTATCGCACCCACAACTCTAGAGACTGCTTGGGTCGAACCTTCATCCGCACGCCTATTGATTCTCTCCCTGGCTCAATAGAATCCAGATGCATCACAAGCATTGTAATTATCTATAGCAAGCAGGTTCGGACTAGGATCTAGTGTGAATTTTCTAGACCTATACCTTTCATAATTTTTATAGTTTCGTCGCCCAGTAATTTGTAGAAAGCCTCGACCGTGAAATCTATCCCCATCTCCTGCCATCCCCCCGGCCAATGAGTTGCCAGCACCGTTGTCCGTGCCAGCCGTCATTGCTGCTATTTGATTTGGGCAACTCGCCACAATAGAGTTTTCTATACATCTTTATTCTGGATTTTTAAAAAAACTATAAAAATCACCTCTCACACCCTAATGCATCATCTTTATCACAGGTCACATATGGAGCAACCTCTTTTAGATTGTCTATATATATTTTTCCACATGACATCTGCACTTCTTTCATCTCGAGAGTTTTGGACACAACAACCCCAGCACTTTTTTTGCCTCCCCCAAACATCTCGCCATCGTAGTTGCTATAAATTTCGTACTTGTAACTTTCCACAGCGAAGCTCAACTTCGCATAAGAAACCTGATAACGAAAATAGTGATTAAATGTGAATCCCTCAAAACCAAACCCATTGCTAGGAAAAATCATTTCCTTATTGTTTTTTTTGCCGAAGCGGTATTGAATTCCCGACAGGTCACCATCAGCATATTCAGGGCATAGCGCTAGATTTTTTCCTCCTCGCATCTCGCATTGAAAAATGGCCACTTCGCTTTCGCACATTTCCTCTTGAGCGCCCCATGAACAGAAACTCCAAAGCACTAAAAACACATAAGCACTGGTT
Source organism: Pseudomonas sp. Os17 (assembly GCF_001547895.1). Classification (NCBI taxonomy): domain Bacteria; kingdom Pseudomonadati; phylum Pseudomonadota; class Gammaproteobacteria; order Pseudomonadales; family Pseudomonadaceae; genus Pseudomonas; species Pseudomonas sp. Os17. The sequence goes on from NZ_AP014627.1 coordinate 4,654,535, forward strand.
CGGATCAACATCTCAAATACCCTTAAGCAAATTATAGTTGCTCGTCATTCTGACATCATATCCATCTTGAGCAGGGCCATTGTATCTAAGTGCAAAACTCAACCAGTCTTTTTGCACAATTGCAGAAGACAGGACCGAATCAGCCTTAACGAAATTCACAAATGCTTTCAGATGGTTTTTCTCTGAACGACTAAGGTCCCGCACAAACTCCTCAACCGATAAATACCCAGCACTAGAAAAATTCTTACCCATAATCTGGAAACGCCCCCATGATGCTGATTTCAGAGCTGCGTTTGCACTCAATCGATATGCCCTGATTAATTTCCCATATTGCGCCGAGTACGTACCATAACCACCCCTACTACTAGACGATATATCAGGATTCGATGAGCCGAACTGACCGTTAGTCAACTGATGAAAATAATGCCTTTCAAAAAGTATGGCTGTAACCTCATCGTCCCCGGCCTTTGTGAAGTAACTACCTGATGACGCTGTTTCTGTAATAGCGACAGCCTTTACTGCTTCAACTTCACACCCAAGCGCATCCGCTGCTGCAATATAATCATCCTCTTCAATTATCGAGCCGTCATACAGCTCTAAAAACTCAAGTTCTACTTTCGCGCCTCCAATAAATACTTCAGGGTGCTGCTTCAAGCTACGTGCATTAGAAAAAAGACCTACTGGATGGATATACCAACATCTACCACTCTCACAGCCTACCTCTCCCCCCATTAACGCCGACCACCAACTCAAACTCTGAATCCGTTTCTTCTCTTCAGCCCAACCTTTATTGGGCTCTGACTTACTATGCCCTATTAGTTTATCCAAGGAGTCCCAGCTTTCCTTTTTGTAGTGCCACTCGCTCTGATACGTCGCAAGCATCTGCGAAATCGGTTGGGAGAACCAAGGCTTACCCAGCGCCTCCCTTATTTCATCAGGCAGTAGTTTTTTATCACCATCCTTATCAAGAATTTTGTACAGGGACTGTGTGACTGGGCCTGCTCCAGCCTTTACAACTTCAGGCTGATAAGTCGCAAGCTCTTCTTCCGTAAGTTCTTTTTGTGCCTCCAGAAAGGCAGCGTAGTGCTCAACATGGCTGACTGTTTCTTCAATGAAAGTGAAACCTTCCCACTCAAAAGGCGAATGTCGCGATAGAGCAATATCCGGCTCAGCAAACCACCCACTGATGGCGTTGCCCGAGACATCAGCAAGCATGCCTTCCAGATGCCACCAGTATGTGTAAGTGGTCAGGCCGCCCATGACCACCTGCGCCTTGATCTTCCTCTCAGAGGGTAAAGCCTCCAACACCTGCAACGGGATAATCAGGTCATAACCAATCTGGTGACCGGGGTCGGATGACTTGGGTGGAGTTGTTGCATTCATACCCGCCACATGGCTGATCAGCTTTGCGCCCTTTGAGACCTTGACCAGGGTTCTGTCCTTTGCAGGCAAGTTGGCCGCTCTGGATCGACTCTGTTGGATAAACGTCTTGACGTCTTCACAGCTAAACACTTCCAGATGCAGCAGATTCTTCGGCGCGGAGTCCGATTGATTCTGATACTTGCCCACATGCCCAAGAAGTTCGCCCGCCTTGACTTTATAAGCCGTTTTCAAAGGGACAACCTTGTCCATATCCTCCGGTCTGCTCATTGCGTCCAGAAGATCAAGAGAGACATACCCTGGCAACGCTCCTTCAACGTCTGGAACAAGAACTGGCATGGACTCACCACTGACAATTTCGAGCAACTTGCGGTATTTGCCAGAGTTTTTTTCGTCGCTGATTCTGATTTGCGTGCCTACCGGCAGAAAGCCTATTGGCCTTCCCTGGGCAAAAGCATCACGCACGATTGCGCCATTTTTCTGCTCCTGTGGAAGATCCCGGGCCTTGTCCCCCACAAAATATTGATCAGCCGAAATGCGCTGCATTTCTTCCTTGAATACCCAGCCAGTCTGCTCTGCCAGTTCGGCTACCGCCGGTATGACGTCGACCACTTCCAGCCATTTCCGAGTATCGGGTGCAGGTTTGGTGAACACCGTCGTTCCACGAGGCAATACCGTCAATATCGGCGTGTTACCACCAGAGTCGCTGCTACGAACCCTAAGCCCGAGTAGTTTGTCGGATGCTGCCGCTTTGACCTTGTAGGTGGCGTTCCAGAAGCCGGGGCGCTTGAGTGCCGGACTGGTTTGATAGCCCTGCCAATCCAGCAAATGCATGTACAGACTGAAGAAAATCAAGCTAGGACCCGCTACCAAGGCAGAAGCAGGAGTCCCTCCTGCCGTGGCAGGTGACGCGGGAGGTGCTGGGAGTTCAAGGCGGTGCCTGACCAACACAAAGCCCGTGGAAAATGGCGCTCTCTTCGAACCGTACTCGGATACCGGATAAGTCTTGTCAATTCGATACGCCACCACCTCGCCGTCAGCGATGCAACGAACTTCAGTCTTGTCTGAAACCAGTCCGCTGGCGTCGTCGAAATGCACACCACCATGCCAAAGGCCATTGGCACCTATGGGATAGAAACCATCTTCGGCCTTGGCCAAGGCCTTGTAATACTGCTGTGGATCTATCGACCGGGTCGTTCCCACTTTCAGTGGAAATACCCAGTTCTCTACTTTATCGATTGTCTTTTGGTTGCCCGATGCCTCTGTCATGACTTCGTCCTTGCCCCCTGTACCTGGGAATCTTCATCAGCCGGAGAAATTGATCAGCCGTTGTAGCTGAGCCTTGATCGGCTCTTGTAATGGATTCACCAAGGCCTTCTCCATCAAGCTCCCGGCCTTATCCTTGTCCGCCACACCGGGTAGCATCGGCGGCTCAATACCGACGCCGCTGCCTTGCCCCGCAGCGCCCCCCGCATTCACCTTGAGCAACGCCCCACTCACGCTGACGCCGCTGGCGTCGAGCTTGATAAAGCTGCCCCCGGCTTGCACCGTCAGTTCATTGGCCGCTTCGATCACCAGCTTCTGCCCCGCTTGCAGGTGAATCTCGCGGCCGGCCTGGAGCAGTTGTGCGGTGCCCAGCTTGATGTGCTGGTCGTGCGCCACGTTCAGGTGGTCGTCGGCGCGGATTTCGGTTTTGCGTTCGCCGTGAGTGGTGCGGTGTTCCTCGGCCTTGAGTTCGCTGTAGCTGTTGCCTTCAACCGTGTCGTGACGCTCGTGGCCGACGCGAATTTTCTGGTCGTGCTGGATGTTTTCATCCCAGTCGCGCTGGGCGTAGACGAAGATCTGTTCGGCGCCTTTTCTGTCTTCGACGCGCACTTCATTGAAACCGCCGCCGCCCGGCGAACTCAGGGTCTTGAAGGTGCTGCGGGTCTTGTTGGCCGGCAGTTCGTAGGGCGTCGGGTGTTCCTGGTGGTACAGGCAACCGCTGATCAGCGGCTGGTCGGGGTCGCCTTCAAGAAAGTCCACCAGCACTTCCATGCCGATGCGCGGGATGGCGAGGGCGCCATAGCGGTCGCCGGCCCAGCTGGACGCCACTCGCAGCCAGCAACTGGTCTGGTCGTCGCCCTGGCCTTCGCGGTCCCAGTGGAACTGCACCTTGACCCGGCCGTATGGATCGGTGTGGATTTCCTCTCCGGGCGGGCCGGTAACCACTGCGGTCTGACTGCCCAGGACCCGGGGTTTCGGATGGTCCAGCGCGGGGCGGAAGAATACCTCCCAGGGGGTGGCGAGGAAGCGGTTGCGGTAACCCTGTTGGAAGCCGTCTGCGGTCTCGGTGTCGCTGGTGATCGATTCCTCCAGCACCTGGGGCTGCTTGCCTTCGTGAGTCACCCGGGTCAGCAGCCACAGGTCGTTCCACTCCCCACGCGGGTGCTCGGACAATTGCAGAAAATGCCCGCTGATCAGCCGCGGTTCATCGCCCCAGCCCTCGGCCTGGCGGTAGTCGGCGCGGTGGCGTTCCAGGGCGCGCTGGCTGAGGGACTTGCCGCGCTGGCGATCGGTGAAGCGCCCGGGATAGTCGTAGTCCTCCAGGTCCGGTTCCTGGGTCTTGGCGTCGGGCTTGTAGGCAGCCTCCATTTGCAGGCGTGGCTTTTCGAAGTCGTAGTCGCGCCGGGTGATGCGGCTGGTGCGGGTTTCCAGGCGCACGTTGAAGCCCTTGATCACCGGCTCATCGGCCACCAGCCCGCTGCCCTGCACGTAGGCGGTGGGTCGCCCGAGCGTGCGGAACACGCTCTGGTTGTCGCTGAACACCAGCAAATGCGCCTCGCGGCTGTGCTGGAAGTGGTAGTGCAGGCCTTCTTCTTCGCACAGGCGCTGGATGAAGTGCAGGTCGCTTTCGTTGTACTGCACGCAGTAGTCGCGCTTGGGGCACGGGTGTTGAATCTGGAATTGGTAGGCATTGCCGAGGATGCCGTGCTCTTCGAGGATCAGGGCGATGATCTGCGGCGCCGAAAGCTGCTGGAAAATCCGCTGGTTGCTGCGGTGGCGCAGGTAATCCAGGTGCGGCAGCAGCGACAGGCTGTAGCGGCTCAGGCGCTGGCCGGCGTCGCCCTGGGCGATGCGTTGGATCAGGCCATGGATGCCATGGCCCTGGGGATCGAAGGCGAGAAAGGCCGGTTGGTGCAGCAGGGCTTCAATGTCGATCCAGGGGCGTTCGCTGACCAGTTGCAGATCGAAGCGAAACGGCTGGCTGATGGCCTCGGTGCCCTGGAACGAGAGCACCTGGAAGTCGTGCTGGATGCCTTGGATGTCCAGGCTGAAGTGGGTCTGGTCGGCCGGGCTGAACATGGGTCGCTCCTTGACGTGTTGCGGCTGATTCCATTAGCCAAAGCGCTCCCAGGCGAAGGGAACATCGTCGACTGTGGAGCCATTGCGCAAAAACGGCCCTGCAACTTAACAAGCCGCGACGCTGGAGGGGCATGGGAGCTATCTGAAATTGGCAGCTATCTGAAATTGGCAGCCATCTGGAATGCAGCCCAGACACGGGAGCCCGCCAGGACCCAGCCCCTGCACCTACCCCCTGCCCCGCTTCAACGAACGTCCCAGGCGTCGCCAGCCCAGCACCACGCCGCTGACACTGATCAGCAAACCTCCGGCGCTGAACAGGAGCATCCATACATCCCACAACGGCCGGTTGGCCAGCAGGGGCAGCCAGTCCCAGCTGTGCAACAGGGCGAACAGCCAGCGCGAGGCGCGACGCGGCTGGTCCAGTTGGCTGACCACCGCGCCAGTGTGCAGGTCCAGGTGCAGCCAGGTCTGGGCCGGGTCGTCGAAGCGCACCCGCAGCACCGGCAGGCGCTGCTGCAGATGCCCCATCATGCTGTGGGGCTCGCGGGCGTAGTAATAGAAGTCGTAGGCCGCCAGTTGCTGGACGATCATCGGCCGTTCGGGGCGGATGGCCCAGGCCGCCTGCTGCAAGGTGCCCGGGCTGAACTGGCGCAGGACCTGCCCATCGGCCATGGCCAGAATCCGTGTGCGCCCGGCGCCGTCGTAGCCGATGACGTACCCCTTGCCGCCGATCATCCGCCACTCCAGCTCCCGGGCCCGCAGGCCGTCGTCGGCAAAGCGTTGCAGGGCCTGGCTCGCGCTCAGGGGAAAGGCCGCCGGGTGCAGCGGTGCGCCCTGATAGGCGGCCAGCGACAAGGGCTGGGCGCTGCTGAAGATCTGCCACGGGTTCATCGACATCAGGCCGCTGAAAATCCAGGTGATGGCCAGCACCCCGAACAGCAGCCCGCCCAGGTGATGCCAGCGGGCAAAGCCCTGGTACGGCGAGCGCGAGCCGTTGCGATAGGTGCGGGTGAAGCGCCAGCGCAGCAGGCCCACGGCCAGGCCGAGCACGGTCATCAGGGTCGCGGCCAGGGACAGGTAGGTCACGATCGGCCCCCAGGCGCCATCGATGCCGATGCCCCGCAGCGGGTACAGCCAGTGCAGCCAGGCCCCGATCCAGTTCCAGCCGCGCTCGGTGGCGGTGGCGTCGCGCACCACCTCGCCGGTGCTGCCCGAGACATACAACAGGCGGCGCTCGGCATCAGCGGTGGCCACCCGGTACAAGGGCCGGTCGGCGTCCAGGGCCCGGGACTGGCTCCACATGTCGCCCTGTACCGCGCCGCGATCGCGCACCGCTACGCCCGGTGCGAACTGCCGGACTGCCGCCAGGGCCTCGACCCGGTCGGTGGGCAGCGCCTGCAGGCCGCTGTCGACCTCGATCGCCACCTTGCGCGGCCCCGGGTATTCGAGGATGTAACGGGGTGCGCCGGCCACCGTGGTCAGGCGGATGCTCGACGGCGCCTGTTCGGGATCGGCGGCGTGCAGCACCTGCTCCAGGTCGACGCCCCCTTCCTCCAGGACCAGCACCGGCAAATGCGCCAGACGCTCGGCGGGGGTCAGTTTGGGGTAGCCGACATACAGCATCACCACCCCGGAGACGAACCACAGGGCCATGAACAGGCAGGCGACAATGCCCAGCCAACGGTGCCAGAGGTACAGATAACGCTTCATCGCAGGCATCTCACAGAACAGCCATCTCACAGAGGCGCGGGGCGTTGTCGGGCGCCCCGCTGGCTCAGGTTAAAAGCGCGTTTGCAGCGCCAGCTCGAAGGTTCGTGGTGCCCCCAGGTACAACTGGGTCGGCCCCGTGGTGCGGGCGTAGACCTGATTGGTGAGGTTGCGCACCCGGCCGGTGATCCGCGTATCGGCATTGAGCTGGTAGCCGACAAAGGCGCCGAAGATCGTGTAGGCCGGCGCATAGCGGGTGTTGGCCGCGTTGGCGTACACCGACGACACGTAGCGCGCATCCGTGCCCACCTGCCAGGACGGGGCCAGGTCGTAGGTCAGCCACAGGTTGGCCACCTTGTCCGGGGTATTGGTGGGGCTGTTGCCCTTGCGCGACACCGAACGCCCGCCGACATTTTCATAGAACTCGTCGTACCGAGCATCGACATAGGCCAGGTTGCCTTCGGCCAACAGCTTGGGCGTGACCCGCAACGAGGTCGCCAGCTCCACCCCGCGGGACGATTGCTGGCCCACCGGCTGGCTGCTGCCGGGGTTGCCCGGGTCGGCGGTGGACAGGTTCTTGCGTTCGATGCGGTAGGCAGCCAGGGTCGCCAAGCCACGGCCGTCGAGGAAGTCCAGCTTGCTGCCGATCTCCCACTGGTTGCCGGTGCTGAGATCAAAGTCGCGCACCTGCCCATAGCTGGCGGTGGTGAGGATCCCGGCGGGCGGGTCGGCAGCGGTGCTGTATTGCACGTAGACGTTGGCCGCCGGGGTCAACTCGTACACCAGCCCCAGGCGCCCGGTGGTGGGCCGGTATTTGCGCTGGAAGAACGCCGGGTTGGCTTCGGTGACGGCGCGGTAGTTGGTCACTTGCAGATCGATCTGGTCATGGCGCAGGCCGCTGAGCAGGGACAGGCGATCGGTCAGTTGCAGGCGGTTTTCCAGGAACAGCGCCCAGGTGTCCACCTGGTTGCGGCGGTTCTTTTCGAAACCGCGCCGCATGCCCGGCAGGTCCCAGAAACTGCCCGGGTCGAAGTCGCCCGGAGCAACGCCGGGCAGCGAGCCCGACACCGAGCGCGGGTAGTTGCTCATCACGTTGTGGCTGTAGTCGAGGCCCGCCGACCACTGGCTGTCCAGACCGAACAGCGTGTTGTGGTGCAGCAGTTCGAAGCGATTGCCATTGAGCTCCTGGGCGTGACGCTGGAGCAGGATGCCGGAGCGCACCACCTGGCTGTTGTCACTGTTGTAGGCGTAGTTTTCCAGGTTGCGGTATTCGCGATCGGCGTTGTAGTGGTACAGGGTGTTGCGCAGCGACGTGCGCTCGTCGACCTGATAATCGATGATCGAACGCAGCCACTGCACCCGCTGCTCATAGCGGCCGTCGCTGACGTTGTAGTTCTCGAAGCGCCGACTCTTGTCCACCTCCATCTTGCCCCCCAGCGGGTTCAGCGCCGGGGTGCCCCAGTAAGGGCTGTCGACGCTTTCGTTCTGGTACTCGTAGGCCAGGGTGTGGGACAGCTGGTCGTTGAAATCCGTCAACAGGGAAAACGCCGTGGTCCAGGCATCGCGCTGCTCGCGGTCGACATAACCGTTGCTGGTGGTGTGGCTGACATCGAATCGCGCGTAGTGCCGCGGCCCGGCGCCGTCGTTCAGCGCATGGTTGAAACCGAAGGAAGTTTCGCGGCTGTCGAAGGAGCCATAGCTGACCCGCCCTTCATTGAACGACTCGGTGCGCGAAGGCAGCTTGGTGATGTAGTTGATCGAACCGCCCACCGCGCCGGTGCCATAAAGGAAGCTCGACGGCCCGCCCACCGCCTCGACCCGGTCGTAGATCCAGCTGTCCACCGGGCGCGCGGCAATGGAGTCGTATTGCACGCTGATGCCGTTGAACAACTGGGTGATCTGCGGCCCGGAGAAGCCGCGGTAGGAGACGAACCCCGGGATGCCCGGCGATGCCGCGGCGTTCATCCCCGGCACGCTGGCCAGTATGTCCTGGGTGTTGGCAGCGCCGCGCTGCTCGATCTGCTGGCGGTTGACCACATTGACCGACGCCGGGGTTTCCCGCGGGGTCAGGCCCAGGCGCGAGCCTGTGCTGGTCTGGGCATCCAGTTGCAGGCCGGGTTGAGGCAACTCGTCGGCGCTGATGCGCATCTGCGGCAATTGCAGCGGAGCATCGGCCAGGGCATTGAACGACAGCGCACAGCACAGCGCCGCGCAGCTGGAGGAGCGATAAGGGAACGTCATGGACTCGGACTCGAAAAAATCATCGAACAGCCCCCGGCCGCCGTCGCCATCGCGACCGCAGGAAAGTACCAGGGGATGAAAATGACGCGACGGCCAGGGCCGTCGCGCGGCAGCGCTAGGCGCTCAGAGGGGGAGCCCGAGGATTGAGTGACGGCCAGGAATAACGCGGTGGCGCCTTGCTGCGCTGCTCGACCCGGACTCGCGCCTGACGCCGCCCCAGCAGCAGCCAGGCCAGGCAGAACAGCAGCCCCAGGCCCAGACTCACCGCCGAGCACAGGGGACAGACAAAGGCGCCCATGGCGCCGGGGGCGGTCTTGTCGCTGGGGCCTTCATCCAGGGTCGAGGCCGATTCGCCCAGGGCGTGACAGAACTGCCCGCCCACGCCGATGATTTCCAGCGCCGCCATCTGTCCATGACCCAGACCGCAGACGAACACGTTGAACAGCACGCAGAAATACAGCGTCCAGGCAATGTGAGGGCGATGTGAGGGGGCTTGGGTCATGGCGGCAAGATTAACAGTGAAAAAAGCACTGGAAAATCACCAAAGCATGGCGAGCAAAACTCAGGGCGCCGCCAGCGGTGAGGTTGTGGCGAGCTTTATAGCCGAAGCCCTAAGGGCCGAGGATCGGACCAGAACTAAAGTGCGGGCGCTTGGTTTTCGCAGCGGGTTGAAGATGCAGGCAGATCAAGCGCGACGACGGCCTTGCGGCCGGCCCGCCGCTGAAGCGGTGTCTCCCTCCGTAGGAGCTGGCTTGCCAGCGAAGGCATCAGCCCAGACGACGCATGCCTTACGGGCCTCTTCGCCGGCAAGCCGGCTCCTACAGCGGGTGTGCGGCAGTTGGTCCTCCGTAGGAGCTGGCTTGCCAGCGAAGGCATCAGCCCAGACGACGCACGCCTTGCGGGCCTCTTCGCCGGCAAGCCGGCTCCTACAGCGGGTGTGCGGCAGTTGGTCCTCCGTAGGAGCTGGCTTGCCAGCGAAGGCGTCAGCCCAGACGATGCAGGCCTTACGGGCCTCTTCGCCGGCAAGCCGGCTCCTACAAGCGGCCGGTTTCTTCCGAGAGCGCGTGCTCCAGAGCGCCTCGCGGGCGGGCGTCCAGCAACGCCTCCACCACCGCCCGGGCCATCTCTACCGAATGCACCATGGACCAGATCAGCCCGCGCTCGATGCCGCTGCCCTGCTGGGTGATTTCATCGCAGACCTCTTCGGCGCATTTGAGCAACAACGCCACATGCACCAACGCCTCTTCAGCACTGACGCCTGGGCACACGCTGAGCAGCGAATCGGCAGAAACAGGTTTGGCTTAGGTGTTGCGCTGGAACAGCGCGGGGTCCTGCGGTTGCCGGGCCAGAGCCACGCGCAAGGTGGCGTTGGCGACCTTGAGTTCGGGATCGCGATAGGAAGTGGGTGGATCGGGGACGAGCTTTTTCATGGTCTAACTCCTTGCAGATAAAAGGAGCCAACACCGTTCACTTGCACACGAATAAGGTGGCAGCCGTACGCAGGTGTGCAAGACCGAGTCTGCAAGGACACCCGGCAGATCCGAAGATCTCCCACGCACGGCCGCCATAACGCAGCGGACATGAAAACGACCCATCAGTGCTGATCGTTTGTGCGCCTTTGCAGAGTTCGGACTTGCACATCCGAGCCATCGATTGGGCGATGGCTCCAGCACCCTAGCCCGCTCACCCGGCGCATTCAAGCGGCCGGCAGTTTCTCGGATTTGCCTTACAAAAGACAGCGAATCGGCGTAGTTCCAAGCACCTTTCAGCACTCTCTGAAACAGCCACGGCTCTGTGGCGAGGCTGTTTGTTCCCCCGGGGTTAGCCTGTCAGCAACCTACCCGCTCACCATCGCGCCGCCCTGTCTTCGTATCAGCGCTGTACCTGATGTACCGCGCCGACGGGCCGGGCGATGCTCGCCCGTTCGCAGCCTTCGGCAATACCTATAGGCAGGCACACCCCATCCAGCCAAAAGGCAGATCGTGCGCCTATGTGCCCCAGCGCACAGACACCCTCCCCCCTGCCCGCCATCGTCAAGGTTGCAGCTTTTTGCCTGAAACGTTCGTCGCGACGGTGCATCGATTTGACCGCACGCCCCGCTCCCGGCCCTCCCTCGCACCCCGTGCCGAGGGACGGCTCTGTTATGCCAAGGAAAACATGGACAGTCATTGGACCCACGCATTCCTGAGGTTCTGGCAGCTGCCCGCCGCCAGATACGGCCAATGGAAGGCCTCGCGCAACAGCGTCGAATACCAGGCGCCGCTGCGCTCGGAACTGTTCAGCAGTGAGCAGATGGCCAGCCACGGCACCCTGCTGGCGCAACAGCACCGCCTGAGTCGCAGCCGCAACCCGGACTGGCTGCTGGCACGCCTGGCGGACAACGCCGGCGCCCTGGCCAGTTGCTGCAAGAGCCTGACCGCCGCCACCGGCAACTCGCCCCGGGCCACCCCCGCCGCCGAGTGGCTGCTGGACAACTACTACCTGCTGGAAGAGCAGATCCGCATCACCCGCACCCACCTGCCCCGGGGCTACAGCCGGCAGTTGCCGCGCCTGGCCAACGGTCAGTCGGCGGGCCTGCCCCGGGTCTACGACATTGCCCTGGAAACCATTTCCCACGGCGACGGCCGGGTCGACAGCGAAAGCCTGGGGCGTTTCGTCGACAGCTACCAGAGCGTCACCCCGCTGATGCTCGGCGAGCTGTGGGCGATCCCGATCATGCTGCGCCTGGCCCTGATCGAAAACCTGCGCCGAGTGGCCTTCCGGGTCATGGCCAACTGGAGCGAGCGCAATCTGGCCAACGACTGGGCCGACCGCCTGATGGAAACCGCCGAGCAGGACGCCAAGAGCGTGGTGCTGGCGGTGGCCGACATGGCCCGCTCGGCGCCGCCCATGAGTGCCGCCTTCGTCGCCGAACTGGCGCGCCGCCTGCAAGGGCAGAACGCCGCCCTGGTGCTGCCCCTGGCCTGGATCGAGCAACTGCTGGGAGAAACCGGGCTGAACATCGAGCGCCTGGTGCAGCTCGACGCCCAGCAGCAGGCCGCCGACCAGGTGTCCATCAGCAACAGCATTTCCAGCCTGCGCCTGCTCTCGGCCAGCAACTGGCGCGAGTTCGTCGAGCTGATGAGCCGGGTCGAACAGGAACTGCAGGAGGACCCGGCCAAGGTCTACCGGCGCATGGATTTCGCCACCCGCGACCATTACCGGCATGTGCTCGAACGCCTGGCCCGCCACTGTCCCCTGAGCGAACAGCAGGTGGCCCGGCAGTGCATCGAACTGGCCCGGGCCCACTACCGCGCCGAAGCTCCGGAAGCCGTGGCCGGCCATGTCGGGCATTACCTGATCGGCGCCGGACGCCGCACGCTTGAACAACAGATCCAGGCTCGGGTGCCCCTGGCCGAACGGGGCCGGCGCCTGCTGACCCAGGCGCCCCTGGGCTTTTTCCTGGGGCCGGTGATGCTGCTCTCGGCGCTGTTCGCCTGGCCGTTTCTCGACGCCCTGTACCAGGAGGCCGCCCCCGGCCACTACTGGCTGGCTCTGTGGGCCGTGCCGGCGTTGCTGCTCTCCAGCCGCCTGGCCATCGGCCTGATCAACGGCCTGGTGACCCTGACCGTGGCCCCGGGCATTCTGCCGCGTCTGGACTACAGCGAAGGCATCGACCCTCGCGCCCGGACCCTGGTGGCCGTGCCCTGCCTGTTCGGCAGCACGGCGGATGTCGAAGAGCTGGTGGAAGGCCTGGAAGTGCGCTTTCTGGCCAACCGCGATGCCCAGCTGTACTTCGCCCTGCTCAGCGACTTTCTCGACGCCCCCAGCGAAACCCAGGACGGCGACGCTGCCTTGCTGGCGCTGGCCCGACAAGGCATCGAGGCGCTGAACCTGAAGTACCCCGAAGAGGCGGTGGATCGCTTCTACCTGCTGCACCGGCCACGCCTGTGGAACCCCGGCGAACACTGCTGGATGGGCCACGAACGCAAGCGCGGCAAGCTCGAAGACCTCAACGCCCTGCTGCGGGGCCGTGGCCACGAGCGTTTCCTGCTGATCGTCGGCGATATCCAGGCGCTGCCCGAGATCACCTACGTGATCACCCTGGACAGCGACACCCAACTGCCCCGGGACGTGGCCCAGCAATGCGTGGGCGCCATGGACCACCCGCTGAACCGCCCACAGACCGACCCGCTCAGCGGGCGCATCGTCAGTGGCTACGGGATTCTCCAGCCACGGGTCGGCATCAGCCTGTCGAGCACCGCGCGCAGCGCCTATTCCCGGCTGTTCGCCAGTGACGCCGGGATCGACCCCTATACCCGCGCGGTGTCGGACGTCTACCAGGACCTGTTTCAGGAAGGCTCCTTCGTCGGCAAGGGCATCTATGCCCTGGACACCTTCGAGCAGACCCTGGGCGGGCGCTTCGCCGACAACCGGATTCTCAGCCACGACCTGATCGAGGGCTGCTATGCCCGCTCCGGCCTGCTCAGCGATGTGCAGCTGTTCGAAGAGTACCCGGCGCGCTACAGCGCCGACGTCAAGCGCCGCCAGCGCTGGATCCGTGGCGACTGGCAACTGCTGCCCTGGCTCCTGCCCTGGTCGCCCAGGGCCGGCGGCGGCCTGGAAAGCAATCGCCTGAGCCCCCTGGCGCGCTGGAAGATCCTCGACAACCTGCGCCGCAGCCTGGAGCCGCTGGCCCTGCTGAGCATGCTGCTGTGGGGCTGGCTGGGCTCCACCCAGCCCCTGGCCTGGACCCTGGCGGTGCTGATTGTGCTGCTGGTGCTGCCGCTGTCGGCGGCCTTGCGCGAGCTGCTGCACAACACCCCGGAAGTGCCGTTGCTGCAACAACTGAACGCGGCCCTGAGCAGCGCCGGCCAGCACCTGTCCCGGGCCCTGCTGCCCCTGGCCTGGCTGCCCTATGAGGCCGCCTACAGCCTGGATGCCATGGCCCGCGCGCTGTGGCGCATGGGCATCAGCAAACGGCACCGCCTGCAATGGCAGCCCTCGCGGGAAGCCGAGCGCGGCCCGGACGACAGCCTGCTGCAGCTGTACCGGCGAATGTGGGTCGGTCCGCTGCTGGCGCTGTTGCTGACGGGGCTGCTGTGGCCGCGGCTGCAACTGCTGATGGCCGCGCCCCTGCTCCTGGCCTGGCTGGCCGGGCCGGCCCTGGCCTGGTGGCTGAGCCGCCCCGCAAGCCCGGTGGCCTTCGTCCCTAGCGCCGGCCAGCGGCGTTTTCTGCAGAGCCTGGCCCGCCGCACCTGGGGCTTCTTCGACCAGTACGTCGGCCCCGAGGACAACTGGCTGGCCCCGGACAACCTGCAGGAACAGCCCCAGCGCCGCATCGCCCATCGCACCTCGCCGACCAACCTCGGGCTGGCCCTGCTGGCGCACCTGACGGCCCACGACTTCGGCTACCTGAGCAGCCGCCGGCTGCTGCAACGCCTGGAGCAGATGCTGGCCAGCATGGGTCGCCTGGAACGCTACCGCGGGCACTTCTACAACTGGTACGACACCCAGAGCCTGCAACCTCTGCCGCCGCGCTATGTGTCCACCGTGGACAGCGGCAACCTGGCGGGCCTGCTGCTGACCCTGCGTCCCGGCCTGCAGGCGCTGGTGGACAACCCGCCGCACCTGCCGCAGATCGCCAACGGTCTGCTGGACAGCCTCGACGTGTTCCAGGACGCCCTCACCGCGGCCGGCCAGGACACCACGCCGGTGCTGCGCTGGCGCCTGGAAACCCGAGCCGTGCAGGAGCACCTGAGCCTGCACGCGGACGTCGCCCCGGATGCCTTGCTCGGGCTGCTGCAACGGATTGCCCAAGGCGCGGCCCAGGCCCCGGGTCAGAGCGCGGACGATGTCGACTACTGGCGCGCGGCACTGGCCGCGCAATGCCAGGACCTGCATGACGAACTGCAATGGCGCTGCCTGCCGCCCATGGCCGACGGCCGCCGCTTCGGCACCTTGGGCTGGCGCCAGTTGGAGCAACTGGCCGCGGAAGACTGGCCGCCGCTGCACCGCGAGCGCATCAACGCGGTGCGCGAACTGGCGCTGGAACGCGTCACCTGCGCCGACCGCCTGCAGGACAGCGTGGCCAGCATGGCGCAGATGGATTTCGGCTTTCTCTACGACACCCGACGCCATTTGCTGGTGATCGGCTACAACGCCGAAGAGCACCGCCTGGATGCCGGCTACTACGACCTCTTGGCCTCGGAGGTGCGCCTGACCCACTTTGTCGCCATCGCCCAGGGACAGCTGCCCCAGGAAAGCTGGTTCGCCCTCGGCCGCCTGCTCACCAGCAGCGCCGGAACCCCGGTGCTGCTGTCCTGGACCGGCTCGATGTTCGAGTACCTGATGCCGATGCTGGTGATGCCCAGCTACCAGGGCACCCTGCTGGACCAGACCTGCCGCGCCGCGGTGGCCCTGCAGATCGAGTACGGCCAGCAACAGGGCCTGCCCTGGGGCGTGTCCGAGTCGGGCTACAACACCCTCGACAGCCAGTTCAACTACCAGTACCGGGCGTTCGGCGTGCCGGGCCTGGGGCTCAAGCGCGGCCTCGGCGCGGAACGGGTGGTGGCGCCCTACGCCAGCGTCCTGGCGCTGATGGTGGCGCCCCAGGCGGCCTGCCAGAACCTGCAACGCCTGGCCCAGCTGGGGCTGGCGGGACGCTTTGGCCTGTATGAAGCCGTGGACTACACCGAGTCGCGCCTGCCCCGGGGCCAGGATCACGCCGTGGTGCAGTCGTTCATGGCCCACCACCAGGGCATGAGCCTGCTGGCCCTGGCCTGGTTGCTGCTGGAGCAGCCCATGCAACGGCGCTTCGAATCCGATCCGCAGTTCCAGTCCATCGCCCTGCTGCTGCAGGAACGGGTGCCGAAAACCGCCGCCCAGTACCTGCACGCCGCCGGAGCACCTGCGGCCGACGAAGCGGCCCGGGCCCACGAGAACAAACTGCGGGTGTTCGCCGACCCGGACCGCAAGCGCCCGGCGGTGCAACTGCTGTCCAACGGTCATTACCACGTCATGCTCAGCAGCGCCGGTGGTGGCTACAGCCGCTGCAACGAACTGGCGGTGACCCGCTGGCACGAAGACCCGACCCGGGATCACTGGGGCCAGTTCTGCTACCTGCGGGACGTGGCCAGCGGCGACTTCTGGTCCGCCGCCTACCAGCCGACCCGCCGCCGGCCGCAGGGTTTCGAGGCGATCTTCACCGATGCCCGGGCCGAATTCCGGGTGCGCGAGCGAGACTTCGACAGCCACACGGAAATCGTCGTGTCCCCCGAGGACCCCATCGAGCTGCGCCGCCTGCACCTGTGCAACCGGGCCCGGGTACGGCGCAGCATCGAGCTCACCAGCTACGCCGAAGTGGTCCTGGCCACGGCCCAGAGCGACGCGTCCCACCCGGCCTTCAGCAACCTGTTCATCGAGACCGAACTGCTGCCGGAGTTGCAGGCCATTGTCTGCAGCCGCCGACCGCGTTCCCAGGAACAGCCGGTGCCGTGGCTGTGCCACCTGCTGGCGGCCCACGGTGTGGACATCGACGCTATTTCCTATGAAACCGACCGCGCGCGCTTCATCGGCCGTGGCCGCGATCTGGCCGCGCCCCTGGCCCTGGACCCACAGGTCGAACGGCTGTCGGGCAGCGCCGGACCGGTGCTCGACCCGATCGTGGCGATCCGCTGCCGGATCACCCTCGAACCCGGCCAGAGCGCCACCATCGATCTGGTGACCGGGGTCGCCGACAGCCGCGAACAGTGCCTGCAACTGATCCACAAATACCGCGACCGGCACCTGGCGGACCGGGTCTTCGACCTGGCCTGGACCCACAGCCAGGTGTTGCTGCGCCAGCTCAACGCGTCCCTGGCCGAAGCCCGGCTGTACCAGCAGATGGCCGCCTCGCTGCTGTACGCCAACGCCAGCCTGCGCGCCGACAGCAGCCTGCTGCTGGGCAACCGCCGCAGCCAGTCCGGGCTCTGGGGCCAGGGCATTTCCGGCGACCTGCCGATCGTCCTGCTGCAGGTGGGCGATCTGGCCAACATCGCCCTGGTGCAGCAACTGATCAAGGCCCACGCCTACTGGCGCCAGAAAGGCCTGGCTGTGGACCTGGTGATCTGGAACGAGGATCAGGTCGGTTACCGCCAGCAACTCCAGGACCTGATCATGGGCCTGGTGACCTCCGGCAGCGAAGCCAGCCTGATCGACCGCCCGGGGGGCATTTTCGTGCGCCCGGCCCAGCAGTTGTCCGGCGAAGACCGCGTGCTGATGCTGGCGGTGGCGCGCCTGGTGATCAGCGACAGCCGCGGCAGCCTCGCCGAGCAGGTCCACCGGCGCCGCGCCGATCCCTCGCTGCCACGCCTGGAGGCGCCCCTGGTGCGCCTGCCGCAACCGGCCGGCAGTGCCCCGACAGCCGCGCAACCGGAACTGATTCTGCAAACGCCCTACGGCGGTTTCAGCAGCGACGGCCGCGAGTACCTGATCACCCTCAACCCCGGGCAGCCGACCCCGGCGCCCTGGGCCAACGTCCTGGCCAACCCGCTGTTCGGCACGGTGATCTCGGAAAGCGGCGGCGCCTACAGCTGGCGCGAAAACGCCCACGAATACCGCCTCAGCCCCTGGCACGACGACCCAGTCAGCGACCCCAGCGGCGAAGCCCTGTACCTGCGCGACGAAGACAGCGGCCAGGTCTGGTCACCGACCCCGCAGCCGTGTCCCGGCAGCGGCAGCTATCGCACCCGCCACGGCTTCGGCTACAGCGTGTTCGAGCACGAGGAGAACGGCATCCACAGCGAGCTGACGGTGTATGTCGCGGTGGACGCGCCGATCAAGTTCTCGCGGCTGAAGATCGGCAACCGCAGCGGCCGGCCACGGCGCCTGACGGTCACCAGCTACGTGGAATGGGTGCTGGGGGAATTGCGCGGCCGCTCGGCCATGCACGTGGTCACTGAAAGTGATCCGGTCAGTGGCGCGCTGTTCGCCCGCAACCCTTACAACATGGAGTTCTCCGGGCATGTGGCGTTTCTCGACACCGACTCGGCGGTGCGCAGTTTTACCGGCGACCGCAGCGAGTTCATTGGCCGCAACGGCAGCCTCGCGGCACCGGCGGCCTTGACCCGGGAGCGCCTGTCCGGGCGTTCCGGCGCCGGTTTCGATCCGTGCGCGGCGATGCAGGTGGCGCTGGAGCTGGCCGACGG
The DNA here is from genome assembly GCF_001547895.1 of Pseudomonas sp. Os17. NCBI lineage: Bacteria > Pseudomonadati > Pseudomonadota > Gammaproteobacteria > Pseudomonadales > Pseudomonadaceae > Pseudomonas > Pseudomonas sp. Os17. The sequence continues at coordinate 4,672,375 of NZ_AP014627.1, forward strand.
CCAGAGCCAGGAAGTGTTGTTCCGCCTGGGGGCCGAAACCGACGCCAAGGCAGCGACCCGCCGGGTCCTGCAATACCGCGGCAGCCAGATGGCCCAGAGCGAGCTGGCGGCGGTGCACCGGCACTGGCGACGCAGCCTGGACTGCATCCAGGTGCGCACCCCGGAACCGGCGATCGACGTCATGGCCAACGGCTGGCTGATGTACCAGACCATCGCCTGCCGCTTCTGGGCACGCAGCGGTTTCTACCAGTCCGGTGGCGCCATCGGCTTTCGCGACCAGTTGCAGGACAGCATGGCGATGATCCACGCCGAGCCGGCCCTGGCCCGGGAACACCTGCTGCTGTGCGCCGCCCATCAATACCCCGAGGGCGACGTTCAGCACTGGTGGCACCCGCCGCAGAATCGCGGGGTGCGCACCGGCTGCTCCGACGACTTCCTCTGGCTGCCCCTGGCCACCAGCCGCTACGTGCAGATCACCGGCGATCGCAGCGTGCTGGAGGTCGAGGTGGGTTACCTGGAAGGTCGCCTGCTCAATCCCGGAGAAGAGTCCTACTACGACCTGCCGCAAACCTGCGGACTGCGGGAAAGCCTTTACCAGCACTGCCGGCGAGCCATCGAGCACGGCAGCCGGCGCGGCGTCCACGGGCTGCCGCTGATGGGCACCGGCGACTGGAACGACGGCATGAACCGGGTCGGCGAGCGCGGCCTGGGGGAAAGCGTGTGGCTGGGGTTCTTCAGCCACGAGGTGCTGCAGCGTTTCGCCGTCACCGCCGAACAGCACGACGATCCGGACTTCGCCCGGACCTGCCGCGAGCAGGCCCTGGCCTTGCGCACGGCCCTCGACAGCCAGGCCTGGGACGGACAGTGGTATCGCCGGGCCTGGTTCGACGACGGTCAGGCCCTGGGCAGCGCCGACAATCAGGAATGCCGCATCGACTCCATCGCCCAGAGCTGGTCGGTGCTGTCGGCCGCCGCCAGTGACGCCCGCCAGCGCCAGGCCATGGAATCCCTGGACCGGCACCTGGTGCGCCGCGACAGCGGCGTGGTGTTGCTGCTGGACCCACCGTTCGCCCACAGCCCGCTGGACCCGGGCTATATCAAGGGCTACGTGCCCGGTGTGCGGGAGAACGGCGGGCAATACACCCACGCGGCCATCTGGGCCTGCATGGCCTTCGCCCGCCTGGGGGACAGCGCCCGGGCCTGGGAGCTGCTGCGCATGATCAACCCGGCAAGCCGACGCAGTGCCGAGCAGGTGGCCACCTACCGGGTCGAGCCTTATGTGATGGCCGCCGACGTCTATGGCGTGGCGCCCCACACCGGGCGTGGCGGCTGGAGCTGGTACACCGGCTCGGCGGGCTGGATGTACCGGCTGATCGTCGAGTCGCTGCTGGGGCTGCGCCGCGAAGGCCAGCAGCTGTACATCGAACCGGTGATCCCGGCCCACTGGCCGGGCTACAGCCTGGACTACCGGTTTGGCGAAACCCTGTACCAGATCGAGGTGCGGCAGAACCCCGGGGCCATCCTCAGCCTGAGCCTGGACGGCCGGCCGCTGCCGGGGCTGGCCATCGCGCTGCTGGACGACGGCCGGGCGCACCGGGTGTTGCTGACCTGGCCCGCCAGCGCCGCGCCGCCACAGGCCGGGCATTCCCTGACAGCGGCCGTCAGCGAGCCGGCGCCATGACAGACAGCGGGCCAGGCCCTGGACTACCCTGAGTGAGCGCTGACGCCTTGCCATCCGGTGGTTCTGAGATGTTCGACAACCTTGGGCTCGGGCCCAACCACTTGCTCCATGCACTGCCGGCCGTGGTGCAGGAGCGCCTGCTGCCCCATCTCAAGCCGGTGGCCCTGAGCCTGGGCCAGGTGCTCTACGAATCCGGGGATATCCCGCGTCATGTGTACTTCCCCACCGACGCGGTGGTGTCGCTGCTGTACCTGATGGAAAACGGCGCCTCGGCGGAAATCGCCGTGGTGGGCAACGAAGGGCTGGTGGGGGTGTCCCTGGTCATGGGCGGCGAGAGCACCACCAGCCGGGCCATCGTGCAGAGTGCCGGGCACGCCTTGCGCCTGCCCGGGCAGCGCCTCAAGGACGAGTTCAACCGCCACGGCGAGATGCTCCTGCTGATGCTGCGCTACACCCAGTCGCTGATCACCCAGATGGCCCAGACCGCGGTGTGCAACCGCCACCACTCCATCGATCAGCAGCTGTGCCGCTGGCTGCTGCTGTCCCTGGACCGCCTGCCGGGCAACCAGTTGGTGATGACCCAGGAGCTGATCGCCAACATGCTCGGGGTGCGCCGCGAAGGGGTCACCGAGGCCGCCGGCAAACTGCAGCGCCAGGGCATCATCGAGTACAGCCGCGGACGCATCAATGTCCTCGACCGGCCACGCCTGGAACAGCACAGCTGCGAGTGCTACGCGGTGGTGCGCAAGGAAACCGCGCGCCTGCTGCCGTACCTGCCGGGCAGCCAGGGCGACGAGCCGGGCTGAGGCCCGCCGCAGGCGGGGTCAAGGCGGGGACTTCAGCTCGGGCTCAGCGCCTTCACCGCCAGGATGCTGCCCGGCATCGAGTACAGGGCGCGCTCGGTGGTGCTGCCGATCAAGCGGCCAAAGCCGGTGCGGTGCACGGTGCCCATGACCACCACGTCCACCAGGTACTCGTCGACGAACTGGGCGATGCCCGGCACCGGCGGGCCCATGATGAAGTGGCGAAATTCCTGGGGCACGTTGTACTGATCGCCCAGGCGTTCGAACTCCTTGTGCAGGGAGTCGCGCAACTCGTCCAGGCAGTTGACGCTCCAGGCGGTGGACGCCACCGGCGCCACGCCGTCGAGCATCGGCATCAGGTCGTAGGCATACAGCAGGTGCAGCTGGGCATCGCATTGCAGGGCCAGGGCGTTGGCGGTCTGGATGATCAGAGCGTTGAGGCCGCTGATCTGGGTGTCGGACTGGGCCGGGTCGACGGCGGCGACGATGCGCCGGGGCAGTTTGTGCGGCGCCTCGTTGACCAGGTGCACCGGCACCGGCGCCTCGCGCAGCAGGTGGCAGTCCAGCGGGGTGACGAAGACTCGCTTGAGGGCCGATTCCAGGGTCACGTCCTTGATCAACAGGTCGGGCCGGAACTCGTCGATGTAGGCCAGCATGTCCTTGAGCACCTGGGTGCTCCAGATCACCTGGGTGGTGACCTCGACGCCCTGCTCACGCATCCATTCGGCCTCCACTTGCAACCAGCGCTCATGGCGTTGCAGGTAGGCCTGGCGTTCGCTGTCTTCCAGGTGTTCTTCCCACAGGTAGGTGCGCGCCGGCGGTTCGACGAACACCAGGGCATGCAGCGCTGCGCCACTGGCCTGGGCCAGGGCGGCGGCGCGACGAGCCGCGGGGGATTGGTGCTGCTGGGGGTCGGCAATCAGCAACAGGCGCTGGTACTGGCTCATGGTGAACCTCCTTGGACGGTGATGGCCGAAGTGTCGAGGCAGACGGGCCCGGGCGCCTTGATATGCATCAAGGCCACCCGGTGCGCGGGTCATGGCGTGATGGCGATCTTCATCACACCGTCGCGCTGGCTGGCAAACAGCTCGTAGGCGGCTTCGATGTCATCGAGCTTGAAGCGGTGGGTGACCAGCGGCTTGAGGTCCACCTGGCCACTGGCAACCACCTCCATCAGCCGGCGCATGCGCTCCTTGCCGCCGGGGCACAGGGTGCTGAGGATGCTCAGGTCGCCGAGGCCGGCGGCGTAGGCATCCAGGGGGATGCGCAGGTCGCTGGAGTAGACCCCCAGGCTCGACAGCTTGCCCCCCGGACGCAGCACCCGCAGCGCCGATTCGAAGGTGCCCTGGGTGCCCAGGGCCTCGATCGACACATCGACCCCGCGGCCGTCGGTCAGCTCCATGATCTGCTTGACCACGTCGCCCTGCTTGAAGTCCACCACGTGGGTGGCGCCCAGCCCGCGTGCCACGCTCATGCGCGCGGCCACGGTGTCGACGCCGATGATGGTGGTGGCGCCCTTGAGCCGGGCCCCGGCCACCGCGCACAGGCCGATGGGCCCCAGGGCGAACACCGCCACGCTGTCGCCGATATTGACCTCGGCACGCTCGGCGCCGGAGAAACCGGTGGACATGATGTCCGGGCACATCAGCACTTCTTCGTCGCTCAGGCCGTCGGGGATCGGGCACAGGTTGGCCAGGGCGTCCGGCACCCGCACGTATTCGGCCTGGCAGCCGTCGATGGTGTTGCCGAACTTCCAGCCGCCGGTGGCACGAAAGCCATGGCGGGTGTCCGGGCCGTCCTGGGAGCCGCAGCCACACAGGCAGGCATAGCTCTGGCCACTGGGGGTGATGGCCCCGGCGATCACCCGCTGGCCCTCATGGAAACCGCGGACCTGGGAACCCAGGCGCTCGATCACGCCCACCGGTTCGTGACCGATGGTCAGGCCCTTGGCCACCGGGTATTCGCCGCGCAGGATGTGCACGTCGGTGCCGCAGATCGTGGTGGTGGTGATCCGCACCAGGGCGTCCAGCGGACCGATTTCGGGGATGTCCTTGTCGTCCAGCACGATGCGGTTCTTTTCGACGAAAATCGCTGCTTTCATCTTGGCCATGTTCAAGTCCTCCAGTACCGGGAAAGGTTCTGCGTGGCTGCGCAAATCTACTGACAGGCTGCGCGGATCGTGCCGACGGGGGCTTGATCATGATCAAGCAATCGGCCATTGGCCCGCTCGCGGCCGGCCGTGTCAGCCACGCCCGGCGGCGCGCCACCAGGCCAGCATCAAGGCCGCGGCGGCACACAGGGCCAGGCTCGCAGCCAGGGCCTGGGCCCAGGCCACCAGCAGCAGGCCGGCCCCAATCAGCAGGTAGTAAAGTAGTCCGAACCAGGCCCCGGCGCTGCCCAGCCGGTCGCTGTAGGCGGCCAGCGCCGAGCCGAGGATGTTCGGTATCGCCAGGCCGAAGCCGAGCACCACGCCGAACATTGGCAGCACCAGCCACAGGCTGTGCTGCAAGGCCTGGACCCCGCCCGCGCCCAGCAAAACACCGAGCGCCGCCGCCACCAGCAAGCGCCGCGCGGACCAGCCCCGGGCCAGCAAGCGCCGGTTGAGCCAGGCCCCAAGGCCCGACCCCAGGGCCAGCAGCGCGCCGCTGTAGCCGAACCACTGCTCGCCCTGCCCCAGTTCGCGGAACAGGAACGGCCCGAGGCTGTAGTAGCTGAGCAAGGCAATGTTGAACACCGCCACCAGCAGCGCCGAACGCCAAATGCCCGGATCGCCGAGCATCTGCCACAGGGTCGCGACCAGGGGCGCCAGGGGCTGGGCCGGCGGGCGGGTTTCCGGCAAGGCCCGGGCGCACCAGCCAAGCAGGGCCAGGGCCAGCAGCAGCAAGCCGACCAGGGCGCCCCGGTAACCCCAGGCCTGCACCAGGGCGGAACCGCTGAACAGGCCAATCGCCGGGCTCGCCGCCAGCAGCATGCCCACCAGGGAAAACACCCGCACCAGCTCGCTGCCGCGATACCGGTCGCGCAGCAGGGTCTGGGTCACCACCGAGCCCGCCGCCGCGCCCAGGGCCGCCAGGGCCTGGCACAGCAACAGCGCGCTGAAGCTCTGCACCTGCAGCTCCATGACCAGGGCCAGGACATACAGCCCCAGGCCCCCCAGCAAGGCCGGGCGCCGGCCCCAGCGATCGCTCAGGCGCCCCCACAGCAGCACCCCCGGGGCAAAGCCCAGGACAAACAGTGAAAGGCTCTGGGCCGCTTGCCCGGGGGCCACGCCAAAGGCCTGGCCGATATCGCCCAGGGCCGGGCTGTAGAGGGTCTGGGCGATCTGCGGGAACATCAGCAGGGCCAGGGCCAGGGGCAACAGGCAACGGTTATTCATCAGGCAGGGCTCGGCAAAAAAACTGCCGACGATTCTAGGCAGCGGCGCCTGGCGTATTATCGCAACCCTGCCAACAACTATCGGAAATACGTCAACCATGGCTTGGCTCGAACCACAGGCACAGTTCGACCCGGATCGCTTCAGCGCGCCGCTGATCGGCATCGCCGCGACCCTCGGCGATCACGACTCCGGCCTGCACCGGCACCGCCGCGGGCAACTGCTGTACACCCGCCAGGGCTGCACCCGGATCACCCTGGCCGACCGCGTGTGCCTGCTGCCGCCGTCGCGGGCGGCGTGGATTCCCGCCGGGGTAACGCACCGTGCACAAATGCAGCAGAGCGTGGACTACCGCTCGCTGTACTTCTGCCCGGAGCTGAGCCCGCAACTGCCCGGGGAGGTGGCGGTGATCGAGGTCAGCCCGCTGCTTCGGGCAGTGCTGGAACCCATGGCCCAGGCCGCCTTCGACTGCGACTGGAGCCAGGGCCGCTACCCGCACCTGCTGGGCCTGTGCATCGAGGAAATCCGCCTGGCCCTGCGCCAGCCGCTGTCCTTGCCCCTGCCCCGGGACAAGCGCCTGCAACCGCTGCTGGCGGACCTGCAGTCACTGCCGCCGCCCTTGCAGGTGCTGGCCACCCGAGTCGGCGCCAGCAGCCGCACCATCGGCCGGATCTTCCAGCGCGAAACCGGCCTGAGCTATCAGCAATGGCGCCAACAGTGGCGCCTGATGCGCGCCATCGAGCTGCTGGCCACCGGCCGCAGCATCGGCTACACCGCGTTCGAGCTGGGCTTTGCCAGCGACAGCATCTTCATCGCCTTCTTCAAGGCCATGACCGGCACCACGCCGCGGGCGTATTTCCGCTAAGGGGGTAAGGCTGTTCACCTAAGCGGCAGCACGAAGCATTTCGCAGGCAGGGGGGCTTGTTGAGGTGACAAGGCCTGTTGCGGCAATGCTTTGCCAAGGGGGCTTTGCCCGGCCTCGCTGGCCGGGCCGAGGTTTGCTATCGCCGGTGCCTCAGGTGCGGCTGCGCAGCCATTGCAGAAAGCCTTTCTTGGCCACCGGCTTGGGGGTCGCCTGGGCCAGGGTCTGCGCCATGTGCCGGCGAAAATCCAGAAGGTTCTTCATCGCCTCGTTGATGTCATGGCGCGCGTCCAGGCACGGCTTGAGGAACTCATTGTCGATGCGGTACAGGCTGCAGAAGGTCTTGGCCGAAAACTCGGCGATCGTGGCCTGCTCGGCCACCACCCCGGCTTCGCCAATCACTTCCCCCGGCCCCATGCGCCCGGCCTCGAAGGGCTTGCCGTCACGCTGCATGGTCACCGTCACCACGCCGGACTCGATGATGAACAGGTGGTCGCTGACGTCCCCGGCGGCCAGGATGGTTTCGCCCGCGCGGAAGGTCTGCAGGTGCATGTTCTGGCTGAAGGTGTCCTTTTCCTCCTGGCGCAGCGTGGAAAAGATGCTCGACGCGTCCAGCAGTGCCCGGGGTCGCGACAAGGTCAGCGGCTGGCTGCTCTCGCCACTGGACAGCAGGCTGATGCCGCTGGCCTGCAGATGGCGGAAAGCCAGGTCGAACAGTTGGTTCCGCACCTCGCGCTTGTGCCCCATGCTGGCGACAAAAGCGCTGATCTCGTATTCCGCGCCCGTGCTGCTGGTGCTTTTCATCGCCACGCTGGCAGCCGGCGTGTTCAACAGCAGGCGACAGCCGAGGGTGGCCCGCTCCAGGGCCTCGATGACCTTCTGCGGCCGCGCGTGGGGGCTGACCTGCACGCTCACCGACAGACCGTGGACGTCCACCGGCCGGCTGAAGTTGGTGATCTTGGCCTTGGACGCCAGGGAGTTGGGAATCACCACCATGCTGCCCTGGGAGGTCTGCAACCGGGTGGCGCGCCAATCGATATCCAGCACCCGCCCTTCGGTGCCATCGATGGCGATCCAGTCATCGATCTGATAGGGCTTGGTGGTGTTGAGAACGATCCCGGAAAACAGATCGCTGAGGGTGCTCTGCAGCGCCAGGCCGACGATGATCGCCAAGGCGCCGGAGGTGGCCAGCACCCCCTTGACCGGCAGCTCCAGCACATAGGCCAGGGCGGCGATGATGGCGATCAGGAAGATCACCGCGCCCATCAGGTCCTGCAACAGGCGCCCGGTATGCCCGACCCGCTGCATCATCAGGGTGCCCAGCAGCACCGTCAGGGTCCGTGCGCCGAACAGCCACCAGCCGATTTCCAGGCCGGTGGCGGCCAGGTGCAGGGGCACGTCGTCGGGCCAGGGCGCGGCCTGCATCGGGTTCATGCCCTGGTTGAACAGCATCAGGCTGTAGAGGGAGAAGATCAGCACCCGCACCGCCAGCTTCCAGTAGTCGCCGCGGCTGCCGATCAGGCGCCAGAGCAGCACATCCAGGAACAGCAGGAACAGCGCGGCCAACAACGGATGATCGCTGAACAGGGAAGACATCGAAGCACTCCGGCAAGACGGGGACGGCAAGATCGCACGAAAGCAGCAGGAGCAGGTATAGCTGGAAAAGTCGCCGATCGAAGAGGGCCAGGGCGCTGCGGAGCACGCACAGGGCCCTGGGGCCCCGGGCGCGGCCGGTGGCAGCGGCCGTTGCCATGAATAGGTGCAGCCACTGCCGGGGCGCCGAGCGAGCGCTGCACGCTCTTCAAGCGCGTGTCGCAGCCTGCGGCAGTGGCTACAGGGGGCGCTTACTTGCCTTGGGTCAGGGTGTTGTAGCTGGTCATCAGGTTGCGGTAGTCGGGGATGTGGTTGGAGAACAGGGTCGCCAGGCCCTCGACATCATTGCGCCAGTCACGGTGCAGTTCGCAGGCCAGGCCGAACCAGGTCATCAGTTGCGCGCCGGCGTTGGACATGCGGTTCCAGGCCGAGTCGCGGGTCAGAGCGTTGAAGGTGCCGGAAGCGTCGGTGACCACGAACACTTCAAAGCCTTCCTCCAGGGCCGAGAGCGCCGGGAACGCCACGCAGACCTCGGTGACCACCCCGGCGATGATCAGTTGCTTCTTGCCGGTGGCCTTGATCGCCTTGACGAAGTCCTCGTTGTCCCAGGCATTGATCTGGCCGGGCCGGGCGATGTAGGGCGCATCGGGAAACAGCGCCTTGAGCTCCGGCACCAGCGGGCCGTTGGGGCCGGTTTCGAAACTGGTGGTGAGGATGGTCGGCAGCTTGAAGTACTTGGCCAGGTCGGCCAGGGCCAGCACGTTGTTCTTGAAACGATCGGGCTCAATATCGCGGACCAGCGACAGCAGGCCGGCCTGGTGATCCACCAGCAGCACGGCGGCGTTTTCCTTGTCGAGACGTTTGTAGGCGTTAGTCATGGTGAGTCCTCGCTAATGATCGATGCCGGATCAACCGGCTGGAATGAAACCCGTGCTGCGCGCCCTCCGGGTCATGGCGGGCATCGGGGTGTAGCGCGCGACTGGCAAAGCCTAGTTGCCGATGCAAGCCGCGCCAGTGCAGCCGGTCAGTGACCGCCTGCGTCCATCCGGCCGAAGCGTCCCGACTGATAGTCGATGAAGGCCTGATGAATTTGCGCTTCGCTGTTCATCACGAACGGACCGTGGCCGACGATGGGTTCGTCGATGGGCTCGCCGCTGAGCAGCAGCACAATGGCGTCGCTGCCGGCTTGCAGGCTGATCAGCTCGCCGTCGCGTTCCAACAGCGCCAGTTGTCCTTGCTCCACCCGCTCCCGGCCATTGACCTGCACGGTGCCGCGCAGCACCACCAGGGCGGTATTGCGCCCTGCCTGCAGGGGCAGCTCCAGGTACTTGCCGGACTGCAGGCGCAGGTCCCAGACGTCGATCGGGGTGAACGTGCGGGCCGGCCCTCGCTGACCGTCATACTCACCGGCGATCAGGCGCAGGCTGCCGGCGTTGCCCGGCAGCGGGATCTGCGCAATGTCCGCCGCGAGGATGCTCTGGTAACCGGGGGCCGCGAGCTTGTCCTTCGCCGGCAGGTTGACCCACAGCTGGACCATTTCCAGGTTGCCGCCACGCCGGGCGAACTCGCTGGAGTGGAATTCCTCATGGATGATCCCCGAGGCCGCGGTCATCCACTGCACGTCGCCCGGGCCGATCTTGCCGCCGCTGCCGGTGGAGTCGCGATGCTCCACTTCACCGTCGTAGACGATGGTCACCGTCTCGAAACCGCGATGAGGGTGCTCGCCGACGCCACGGCGGGCGGTGGTGGGGCTGAATTGTGCGGGTCCGGCATGATCCAGCAGCAGGAACGGGCTGATGTGCTGGCCCAGGTTGTCGTAGGAAAACAGGGTGCGTACCGGGAAGCCGTCGCCGACCCAATGGGGCCGGGGAGCGGTGTAGATGCCAATGATGTTTTTCATGTCGCCCTCCAGAACTTTCTGATGGGCACACCTTAAAACTCGCACCTTTGCCGCGCTAGACTGCGAAAATCGCCCTTAGCGTTCTATCTGGAGAACGATCTTGGAAGACCTGAACACCCTCTACTACTTCACCCAGGTGGTGGAGCACCGGGGATTCGCCGCGGCCGGACGGGCCCTGGACATGCCCAAGTCCAAGCTCAGCCGGCGGATCGCCCAGTTGGAGGAGCGCCTCGGCGTGCGCCTGATCCAGCGCACCAGCCGCCATTGCTCCCTGACCGAGATCGGCCAGGAGTATTACCAGCGCTGCCTGGCCATGCGGGTGGAAGCCGAGGGCGCGGCGGAAGTCATCGAACGCAATCGCTCCGAACCCCAGGGGCTGGTGCGGGTGGCCTGTCCCACGGCTTTGCTCAATTCCTGGGTCGGGCCGATGCTCACCCGCTTCATGCTCAAGTACCCGCTGGTGGAGCTGTTCATCGAAAGCACCAACCGCCGGGTCGACCTGATCCACGAAGGTTTCGACATTGCCCTGCGGGTGCGCTTCCCGCCCCTGGAAAACACCGACCTGGTGATGAAGGTCCTGGGCAACAGCACCCAATGCCTGGTGGGGCATCCGGACTTTCTCCAGCGCCTGTCGAGCCCGACGACACCGGCCGATCTCAGCGGCCTGCCCAGCCTGCACTGGGGAGCGGCGCAACGGGATTACCAATGGCAGCTGCTGGGACCCGACGGCGCCGAGGCGCTGATTCGCCACCGGCCGCGGATGGTCACCGACGATCTGCTGGCGTTGCGACATGCGGTGCTGGCGGGCATCGGTATCGTCCACCTGCCCAAGGTGGTGGTCCGCGAAGACCTGGACGCCGGACGCCTGCAGGAACTGGTGCCCGGCTGGGCGCCGCGCTGCGGGATCGTGCACGCGATCTTCCCGTCACGCCGCGGCCTGCTGCCGTCGGTGCGCAGCCTGATCGACTTTCTTGGCGAGGAGTTCAGCCACAGCGACATGGCCTGAACCCGACGCCGCCTGCATCGGCGGCGCCTTGTCCGCAGCGCAACGTAAAACGGCATCCCTGGGGATGCCGTTTTGCATAGAGCGCGATTGAATCAATTGGCACTGGCACGCCAGCCGCCGTGCTGCAGTTCCGGCAGCCACTGAATGCCGCCCGACCTGGAGGTCCGGAACACGGGCGGATCGATCTGCTGCATCAGACGCCGGATCGCCTCGCTGTCCGGCAACTCGGCGCGGCTGGCCTGGATCCGGTGCCGCAGGCTGCTGGGGATGGGTGGAAAGCGCTGGCTGTCATAGATCAGGGCGTGGCCGAGCTGGGGGTTGTCCAGGCAGAAGTCCAGCAGATCGAAACCGCTGTGGGTGGCCAGGGTGCCGTTGATGATCAGCAGATCGAACGGATCACAGGCGTACTCCACCAGCGAAAGCAGTTCCTCCAATGTGTGCACGGGGGCAATGCGGTAGTAATTGAGTTGATTCAAGGTTCGTTCGATCTGCATCCGATGAAAATGTTGATCATCGGCAATCAGTATGCGCAGCGCTCTATTGGACATTTCTGGATCCTGCTTTTGAGACTACGACCGGCGACTGCCGGCCTTCCTCCTAGATCGGTAGAAGGCTAGGGAAGTGTCGGAGGGTTTTCTCTAGGATTAATCTGAAAACCACGCCCAGAACGGGCTTGCCGACGTTTTTTTCGGACAAGTCAGCTGTCACTCAGTTCCGATCGCCATCTCGGTAAAAGGTTGCCGACTACCTTAAATCGCCACCCGCTTTTTGCAGACGGGCAGGGTCTTGTTTTGATGTAAGGCTTTTCCTGTAAACCGGCACACGCCTCTGAAAACCGAGAAAGACCGCGCAAGGCCGTCAGCGGGCAACGCTCACTCGGTGGTGCTCGGGCTCCAGAACGCCTGCTGCACCAGGGCCGAGGTGGACAGCCGCGCCACCAGCGCATCCAGTTCTTCACCGTCCACCGAGGTGGTGGCCAGGGTCGCCTCGATCTCCACTTCATCGCTGCCAAAGGCATGCACGTCGACATCGCTGGCCGGGTAGTTGCTGCGTTCCAGCTCGGCTTCCAGCAAGGCGAACACGGCCTTCTGTTTCGAACGGTGGGCAATCACATAGACGATGTTGGTGACCTCGGCGGAGATCACGTCCAGCGGCTGGCGGTTGATGTTGTTGACGATGGGCCGCAACAGGGTATTGGCGGCCAGCACGAACAGGGTGCCCAGCAACGCCTCGAGGATCAGGTCGGCACCGGCGCAGGCCCCCACCGCCGCCGAAGCCCAGAGGGTGGCGGCGGTGTTCAGGCCGCGGACGTTGCCCTCCTCGCGCATGATCACCCCGGCCCCGAGAAAGCCGATGCCCGACACCACGTAGGCCACCACCCGCACCGCGCCGTCGGCACCGCCCAGACGGTTGGCCATGTCGACGAAGATCGCCGCGCCCACCGCCACCAGTACGTTGGTGCGCAAGCCCGCGGTGCGCTGCCGGTACTGGCGTTCGAAACCGATCAGGCCACCCAGGATGAAGGCGGCGCTGAGGCTGACCAGGGTATCGATCAGCGAGTCCAGGTTGATGTTGTGCAGAGCTTGCATGGCGACTGTCCTTGAGCGAAGGGCATGAATGGCACCAGAGGACTCTAGCAGCGGTCCATGAACGTCTCATGGCCTGCCGCGGACGCACGGGCGACCGTAGGAGCTGGCTTGCCAGCGAAGCGGCCCGTGAGGGCGCCTTCGCCAGCAGGGTAACTTTCACGGGCAGAGACGCGTTCGCCTGCGGGGTAACTCTCGCTGGCAAGAAAGCCTTCGCCAGCAAGCTGGCTCCTACAGGGCAGCATTACTGCCAGCCGAAGCGGCGCACGTAGAAGCCCTTCACCGCCTGGGTCAGGGTCATGTAGGCCAGCAGGATCAGTGGCAGGAACACGAAGTACAGCGACGGCAGCGCCTGCAGCTTGAAGTAGTGCGCCAAAGGCCCCATCGGCAGGAAGATCCCCACCGCCATGATGATCCCGGTCATCACCAGCAACGGCGTGGCCGCCCGGCTCTGCAGGAACGGAATCTTCGGTGTGCGGATCATGTGCACGATCAGGGTCTGGGTCAGCAGCCCCACCACGAACCAGCCGGACTGGAACAGGGTCTGGTGATCCGGGGTGTTGGCGTCGAACACGTACCACATCAAGGCAAAGGTGGTGATGTCGAAGATCGAGCTGATCGGCCCGAAGAACACCATGAAGCGCCCGACATCCGCCGGCTGCCAGCGCTGGGGTTGCTTGAGCATGTCCTCGTCGACGTTGTCGAAGGGAATGGCGATCTGGGAAATGTCATAGAGCAGGTTCTGCACCAGCAGGTGCATGGGCAGCATCGGCAGGAACGGGATGAAGGCGCTGGCCACCAGTACCGAGAACACGTTGCCGAAGTTCGAGCTGGCGGTCATCTTGATGTACTTGAGCATGTTGGCGAAGGTCCGGCGCCCTTCCAGCACGCCCTCCTCCAGCACCATCAGGCTTTTTTCCAGCAGGATGATGTCCGCCGCTTCCTTGGCGATGTCCACCGCGCTGTCCACCGAAATACCGATGTCGGCGGTGCGCAGCGCCGGCGCATCGTTGATCCCGTCGCCCATGAAGCCCACCACATGGCCGTTGGCCTTGAGCAGGCGGACGATCCGCTCCTTGTGGGTCGGGGTCAGCTTGGCGAAGACGTTGGTGGTTTCCACTGCCTTGGCCAGCTGCTCGTCGCTCATGCGTTCGATGTCGTTGCCCATCAACAGGCCCTGCTGCTCCAGGCCGACTTCACGGCAGATCTTCGCCGTCACCAGTTCGTTGTCGCCGGTCAGCACCTTGACCGCCACGCCATGCTCGGCCAGGGCCTTGAGGGCCGGGGCGGTGCTTTCCTTGGGCGGATCGAGGAACGCCACGTAACCGATCAGGGTCAGCTCGCGCTCGTCCGCCAGGCTGTAGGTGTCGCGCCCTTCGAGCATCGGCCGGGCCGCCACCGCCACCACCCGCAGGCCCTCTTCGTTGAGGTCGGCGGTGACTTGGCGAATCCGCGCCAGCAGGCTCTCGGTCAAGGCTTCCTCGGCCTCGCCATGGCGCACGTTGCGGCATACCGCCAGCACTTCTTCCACCGCGCCCTTGCAGATCAGAAGGTGCGGCCGATCCTTTTCCGCCACCACCACCGACATGCGCCGCCGGGTGAAGTCGAAGGGAATTTCATCGACCTTCTGGAACGCCGTCGCGACCTTGAGCTCGCGGTGCACCTCGACGTGCTCCAGCACCGCCACGTCCAGCAGGTTCTTCAGCCCGGTCTGGTAGTAGCTGTTGAGGTAGGCCATTTCCAGCACGTCGTCGGAGTCCTCGCCCCAAACGTCCACGTGCCGCGACAGGAAGATCTTGTCCTGGGTCAGGGTGCCGGTCTTGTCGGTGCACAGCACGTCCATGGCGCCGAAGTTCTGGATCGCGTCCAGGCGCTTGACGATGACCTTCTTGCGCGAGAGGAACACCGCGCCCTTGGCCAGGGTCGAGGTGACGATCATCGGCAGCATTTCCGGGGTCAGGCCGACGGCGATCGACAGCGCGAACAGCAGCGCCTCCATCCAGTCGCCCTTGGTGAAGCCGTTGATGAACAGCACCAGCGGCGCCATGACGAACATGAAGCGGATCAGCAGCCAGCTGACCTTGTTGACCCCGCTCTGGAACGAAGTCGGGGCGCGGTCGGTGGCGCTCACCCGCTGGGCCAGGGCACCGAAATAGGTGCTGTTGCCGGTGGTCAGGATCACCGCCGTGGCCGAGCCCGAGACCACGTTGGTGCCCATGAACAGGATGTTGTCCAGGTCCAGGGGATTGCTGGTATCGGCGTCCTGCTGGCGCGGGAACTTCTCCACCGGCATGGATTCACCGGTCATCGCCGCCTGGCTGACAAACAGGTCCTTGGCGCTGAGCACCCGGCAGTCGGCGGGAATCATGTCGCCGGCCGAGAGCACGATCAGGTCGCCGGGCACCAGTTGCTTGATCGGCAGTTCGATCCGCTGTGCGCCCGTGGCCTCGGCAGCGGCTCCCAGCAGACGCCCGAGCATGGGCGCCGCCTGGGGCGCCGAACCGGGGCGCATCACCGTGGCGGTGTTGCTGACCATGGCCTTGAGGGCATCGGCGGCCTTGTTCGACTTGGCCTCCTGCCAGAACCGCAGCAGGGTCGAGAGCACCACCATGGAGAAAATCACCGTGGCCGCCTTCATGTCCTCGGTCAGCCAGGAGATCACCGCCAGCAGGGTCAGCAGCAGGTTGAAGGGGTTCTTGTAGCAGTGCCACAGGTGGGTCCACCAGGGCAGCGCCTGCTCGTGCTCCACCTCGTTGAGGCCATAGCGCTCACGCAGGGCTTCGGCCTCCTCGGTGCTCAGGCCATCGGTGTGGCTGCCGAGCTGGTCCAGCAGTTGCGCGGCGTCGCTGTTGGCCGCGGCCACCAGGGTCTGCCCCAGGGTCGGCGGCACATCACGGCTGACGCTGGCGTCGCGAATACTGTCCAGCAGCGCCAGGCGGCGGAAATGCCGGGAAAAGTGCCGGGTGCGGAGAAATCCGGCGAAAAATTCTTTCAACAGGCTGAGCTTCATGGTGATGACTCCTGCACAGACGTCCGGCCAGCGGCACGGGGACGTCAGTGATGCAACTAAACAGTCAGGGTAGTAGGCAAAGGCACGGGACAGGGCTCACGCCCGGGGCCATCGCACCGACAGGGACGGACGATGTTGCTGGCGATGATGACGCTGACTGATGTAACCCATGACGGCTCCCCCGCAAGGACGACACAGGACAACCACAGGCAGGTACGGCCGGGCCTGACGCAACGCTTCAAGCGTCCGCGCACGGCCGGCCCGCAGGTCGCAGGACCCACGCGTCGATGCCACCACGAGCGGCGCGAGGCCGGACCGGGGGCGAAACAGAGTCGTCAAGAAGGGACGTCGGGAAGCGGGCCACAAAGGGGCCGCGATCGGGATGCCGCCTCTCGCTGTACGGCGAGACAGCGGCAGGAAAAAGGCTGCGCGCTATCTTGCCGGGACTGCGCCGGTGGTCAAGACCGGCCGACTCCTGTCACTCGAACAAGTACCCACACTGGGCCTCCAATGGTTGAAAACGCGCGCAGCTTACGCCGCGCCCTATGCAGAGTAAACCGGGGAAAAACCCTGGCTCGGGGAAATGAAAAGTTCTTCAGCCAAGGTTCAGGAACAGGCAGAAAATGACGTTTTTGTGGCAGCGGCCGCCGCTGCCGACAGCAGCGGCAGCGGCGCGCCATCAGCTGGCGGTAGCCAGCAGCAGGTCCCGTACCGAACGGCTGTGGCCGCGGGTCTTGCCGTGTTCGTACAGCGAATCGGCGATCTCCTGGGCGCGGATCGGCAACACCGACAGCAGGGTATCGCTCAGGCCGTGGCTGGCCTGGCTGAAGCCCTGCATGTAGACGCCGGCTTTGCAGCGTTCGTCGCTGATCACCCGATAGTTGCGGTCCACTTCGAAATCGCCCAGGTACTCCTGCAGCGGTGCCAGCAGTTGGCGATGCATCTGCCGCTCGTAGCCGGTGGCCAGGACCACGGCATCGTAATGCCGCACTTCGCGCTCGCCCGTGGCGTTGTTGCGCAGGATCAGCTCGATGCCCAGGTCAGTGGCCGTGGCCTTCTCCACCGTGGTCATGGTGCGCAAGCTGTGGCGCGCCACGCCGGAGACTTTCTGCCGGTAGAAGATGCCGTAGATGCGCTCGATCAGGTCGACATCCACCACCGAGTAATTGGTGTTGTGGTACTCGTTGACCAGACGCTCGCGCTCGTTGCGGGTCTGCTGGAATACCAGGTCGGTGAAGGCCGGGGCGAACACTTCGTTGACGAACGGGCTGTCATCCGCCGGCTTGAGGGCCGAGCCACGCATGATGATGTCGGCCTGCGCCGAAGGAAAACTGTCGTTGAGGTCGATGAAGGCTTCCGCCGCGCTCTGCCCGCCGCCGATGATCGCGATGCGCATCGGCTGGCCATTGACACAGGGCTGGCTGGCCATGCGCTCCAGATACTGGGAATGGTGGAACACCCGCGCATCGTCCTTGAGCCCCTTGAAGGTCTCCGGAACCCGCGCCGTGCCGCCGGC
The DNA here is from genome assembly GCF_001547895.1 of Pseudomonas sp. Os17. NCBI lineage: Bacteria > Pseudomonadati > Pseudomonadota > Gammaproteobacteria > Pseudomonadales > Pseudomonadaceae > Pseudomonas > Pseudomonas sp. Os17. The sequence goes on from NZ_AP014627.1 coordinate 4,689,705, forward strand.
GCTGACCACCACCGCACGACTGGTGCGCACCAACTCGGCGCCCTGGGCATCCCGGGAAATCACCCGCAATGCCTCGACTTGCTGGTTGTGCAGCAGCGGTTCGATGGCCAGCACCTCTTCACCGTAGCGGCTGTGCTCCTGGAAGTGGCCGGCCACCCAGCGCAGGTAGTCGTTGAACTCCATGCGGCACGGATAGAAGGTGCCCAGGTTGATGAAGTCCACCAGGCGCCCGTGATGCTTGAGGTAGTTGACGAAGGAATAGGGGCTGGTGGGATTGCGCAGGGTCACCAGGTCCTTGAGGAAGGAAATCTGCAGTTCGCTCTGGGTCACCAGGGTATTGCCATGCCAGCGATAGTCCGCCTGCTTGTCGAGAAACAGCGCATCCAGCGGACCGTGCTCCTGCCCGCGCTCTTCCAGCGCAATGGCCAGCGCCAGGTTCGAAGGGCCGAAACCGATACCGATCAAATCGTGAACGTGGGCCGATGCAATTGCCTGTGTCATTTCCAGTGTCCTCTGGATAAACCGCCTCAACGCGGGAGATAAAGTGTCACGGTGACCCGACTGGCCCATGCAGGACAGCGGATCGTCTGTTGAGTAGGGACGAGGACAATGAAAAAAAATTTAACTAAATGCGTCGCAATGGCAACGCCTTATTGAGCGTCCCACTGCCGCAACCGCACCCGGCAATGCTTCATGGCATTGACGATGTGCTTCTCCACCAGACTGCGGGAAATGCCCAACTGCTCGGCGATCTGCGGATGGGACAGGCCTTCGAGCTTGCGCAGGAGAAAACTCTCGCGACACAGCCGCGGCAGTTCCGCCAGGGCCCGTTGCAGCATCTCCAGGCGCTGGCCGTGGTCGAGGCTGGTCTGCGGTGAAGGGTTGAAGTAGCGCTCCTCGTTGTCCAGCACCTCCAGGGGCTCGGACTGGCGCAGGGCATTGCGCCGATGGCCGTCGATCACCAGGTTCAGCGCCGTGCGATAGAGAAACGCCCGCGGCTGCTCGATGGGCGTATCGCTGGAGCGCTCCAGGACCCGCACATAAGCGTCGTGCACCACATCCTCGGCCACCTGGCGATTGCCCAGCTTGGCGTTGAGGAAGCACATCAGCTCGCGATAGTAGTTTTCCAACTGGGCTCCCGACCGCCCGGGGGGGCGATTCTGTCCTTGAACAAGGCCGTCAATGGCCACTTGCACCCGGTAATTCGTGATGGCTGTTTAGCAGCAGCGTAATTTATAGTAATTCTCATATAGATTTAAAGTGGCGCCGCGCCACAGCGGTTGATTTATCAGCCTGGCGACAGCTGTAACTCCATGTGTCGGCAGTTAAATTCCCCCTGTGGCAGCTCGTTTACCTGACAGCTCCCCGTCTTCGCCGTTCCCGCGGTGGCCGCAAGCCTTGCCGCCCGCCCCGCGGCCGGCTGCTGTGACGGGCCGATTTCCCCCTGGCCGGAACCCTGCATGAAACGTCCCCGACATACCCGGCGCGCCCTGCTGGCAGCGCTGTGCCTGATTCCCGTTGTCGCCATCAGCGCCTGGACCTTCATTCCCCCCGGACGCGACCAGCTCGCCACGGTACAAGTCAGCCGGGGCGATATCGAAAGCAGCGTCACCGCCCTGGGCACCCTGCAACCCAGACGCTATGTGGATGTCGGCGCCCAGGCTTCCGGGCAGATCCGCAAGATCCACGTCGAGGCCGGCGACACGGTCAAGGAAGGCCAACTGCTGGTGGAGATCGACCCCGCCACCCAGCAGGCCAAGCTCGACGCCAGCCGCTTCTCCATCGAAAACCTCCAGGCCCAGCTGCAAGAGCAATACGCGCAGAACCAGCTGGCCCGGCAGAAATACCAACGCCAGCAGCATCTCAACGCCGGCGGCGCCACCCGCGAAGAAGACGTGCAGACCGCCCTGGCCGAACTCAAGGCCACCCAGGCGCGCATCGACATGTACAAAGCGCAGATCCGCCAGGCCCAGGCCAGCCTGCGCAGCGACCAGGCCGAGCTGGGCTACACCCGCATCTATGCGCCGATGTCCGGCACCGTGGTGGCGGTAGACGCCCGCGAAGGCCAGACCCTCAACGCCCAGCAGCAGACCCCGCTGATCCTGCGCATCGCCAGACTTTCGCCGATGACCGTCTGGGCCGAAGTCTCGGAAGCCGACATCGGCCACGTCAAACCCGGCATGCAGGCCTACTTCACCACCTTGAGCGGCGGCAACCGGCGCTGGACCAGCACCGTGCGCCAGATCCTGCCGATCCCGCCCAAGCCGTTGAACGAAACCAGCCAGGGCGGAGGCAGCCCCACCAGCACCAGCAAGAGCGGCAGCGGCCGGGTGGTGCTGTACACCGTGCTGCTGGACGTGGACAACGCCGACAACGCGTTGATGGCGGAAATGACCACCCAGGTGTTCTTTGTCGCCAGCCAGGCGAAAAATGTCCTCACCGCGCCCATCGCCGCCCTGCAGGGCAGCAGCGAGCCGGACCGGCAGATTGCCCGGGTGGTGGCCAAGAACGGCTCGATCGACGAGCGCAAGGTCCGGGTCGGCATCAGCGACCGCCTGCGCATCCAGGTCCTGGACGGCCTAGACGAGGGCGAGCACCTGCTGATCGGCCCGGCCAACAGCAGCGGGGGTTGAATGCAGACCCCGCTGATCGACCTCAGAGACATCCGCAAATCCTACGGTGGCGGCGACAGCCCGCAAGTCGACGTCCTGCGCGGCATCGACCTGTCGATCCACGCCGGGGAATTCGTCGCCATCGTCGGCGCCTCCGGCTCCGGCAAGTCGACCCTGATGAACATCCTCGGCTGCCTGGACCGCCCGACGTCCGGGGAATACCTGTTCGCCGGGGAGAACGTCGCCCAACTGGACAGCGACGAACTGGCCTGGCTGCGCCGCGAAGCCTTCGGCTTCGTGTTCCAGGGCTACCACCTGATCCCCTCGGCCTCGGCCCAGGAAAACGTCGAGATGCCGGCCATCTACGCCGGCACCCCGACCGCCGAACGCCACGCCCGCGCCGCCGCCCTGCTGGAGCGCCTGGGCCTGGCCAGCCGCAGCGGCAACCGCCCGCATCAACTGTCCGGCGGCCAGCAGCAACGGGTGTCCATCGCCCGCGCCCTGATGAACGGCGGCCACATCATCCTCGCCGACGAACCCACCGGCGCCCTGGACAGCCAGAGCGGCGCCGAAGTCATGGCCCTGCTGGACGAACTGGCCGGCCAGGGCCACGTGGTGATCCTCATCACCCACGACCGCGAAGTGGCGGCCCGGGCCAAGCGCATCATCGAGATCCGCGACGGCGAGATCATCAGCGACACCGCCCAGCGCGACCCGTCGGTACAGACCAGCACCAACCCCGGCGCCCTGCAGGCGGTGGACCTGCGCCAGCGCCTGGCCGACGGCAGCGACGCCAGCGGCGCCTGGAAAGGCGAACTGCTGGATGCGGTGCAGGCCGCCTGGCGAGTGATGTGGATCAACCGCTTCCGCACCGCCCTGACCCTGCTGGGCATCGTCATCGGCGTGGCCTCGGTGGTGGTGATGCTGGCCGTGGGCGAAGGCAGCAAGCGCCAGGTAATGGCGCAGATGGGGGCGTTCGGTTCGAACATTCTTTATCTGAGCGGACACGCACCCAATCCCCGGGCGCCCCTGGGCATCATCACCCTGAGCGACGTCGCCGCCGTGGCCACCCTGCCCCAGGTCAAGCGCATCATGCCGGTCAACGGCGCCGAAGCCGTGGTGCGCTTCGGCAACGCCGATCACATGAGCTACGTGGGCGGCAACGACACCAACTTCCCGCACATCTTCAACTGGCCGGTGGTCGAAGGCAGCTACTTCACCGAGGCCGACGAACAGGCCGGCGCCGCGGTGGCGGTGATCGGCAAGAAGGTCCGGGAAAAACTCCTCAAGGACGTCGCCAACCCCATCGGCCAATACATCCTCATCGAAAACGCGCCGTTCCAGGTGGTCGGCGTGCTGATGGGCAAAGGCGCCAGCTCCGGCGACCAGGACAGCGACGACCGCATCGCCGTGCCCTACTCCGCCGCCAGCACCCGCCTGTTCGGCAGCCGCAATCCGGAGTACGTGGCCATCGCCGCGGCGGACGCGAGCAAGGTCAAGGAAACCGAACAAGCCATCGACCAACTGATGCTGCGCCTGCACAACGGCAAGCGCGACTATGAGCTGACCAACAACGCGGCGATGATCCAGGCCGAGGCCCGCACCCAGAACACCCTGTCCTTGATGCTTGGCGCCATCGCCGCGATCTCGCTGCTGGTGGGCGGTATCGGGGTGATGAACATCATGCTCATGACCGTGCGCGAACGCACCCGAGAGATCGGCATCCGCATGGCCACCGGTGCTCGCCAGCGCGACATCCTGCGCCAGTTCCTCACCGAAGCGGTGATGCTCTCGGTGGTCGGTGGCCTGACCGGCATCGCCCTGGCCCTGCTGATCGGCGGCGTGCTGATCCTCAGTGAAGTAGCGGTCGCCTTCTCCCTGGTCGCCGTCCTCGGCGCCTTCGGCTGCGCCCTGGTCACCGGCGTCATCTTCGGCTTCATGCCGGCCCGCAAAGCTGCCCGGCTCGACCCGGTCACGGCCCTTACCAGTGAATGATCGATCGATGAAAACACCCTTGAGCCTCCTGGCCGCCTGCCTCCTGCTGACCGCCTGCAACAGCCCCGCGCCACGCCCGGACAGCGGGCTGCAAGCCCCCGCCACCTGGCAAATACCCGACACCCCCGCCGCCCAGGCCGATAACCGGCACTGGTGGAGCCAGTTCGCCAGCCCGGAGCTGGACCGTTTGATCGCCCAGGCCCGCGAGGGCAGCTTCGATCTGGCCGCAGCGGTGGCCCGGGTGCGCCAGGCCCAGGCCAGCGCGGTGATCGCCGGCGCGCCACTGCTGCCCGAGCTCAAGGGCGGGCTCAACGCCAACCGGCAGAAACTGCTGCGCGGCAAGGGCTACAGCCAGTTGGACGCCACCCGCGACAACCAGGCCGTGGACTATTTCGACGCCAGCCTCAGCGCCAGCTACGAGGTCGACTTCTGGGGCGGCCGGCGAGCCGCCCGCGACAGCGCCCTGCTGGGCGTCAAGGCCAGCGAGTTCGACCGCGCCACCGTGGAGCTGACCCTGCTCAGCGGCGTCGCCAACAGCTACACCCAGGCCCTGGCGCTGAGCGAACAAAGCCGCATCGCCCGACTGAATCTGGACAACGCCCTGAACGTGCTCAAGCTGGTGCAGACCCGCTACGACTCGGGCTCGGCCACCGCCCTGGAGCTGGCCCAGCAACGCAGCCTGGTCGCCGCCCAGCAACGCCAGTTGCCCCTGCTGCAACAACAGGCCGAGGAAGCCCGGATCACCCTCGCCGCCCTGCTCGGGCAACCGGTGCAGGGGCTCAACCTGGGCCAACAGGACTTCGCCCAACTGCAATGGCCGAGCATCAACGCCGGCGTCCCCAGCGACCTGCTGACCCGGCGCCCGGACATTGCCAGCGCCGAAGCCAGACTGGCCGCAGCCCAGGCCGACGTCAAAGTGGCGCGCGCAGCGATGCTGCCCAGCGTAACCCTGACCGCCAGCCTCGGCTCCGGCGCCAGCCACGCCCCGGACCTGCTGCGCAGTCCCTTCTACAACCTCGGCGCCGGGCTGGTGGCGCCGATCTTCAACGCCGGGCGCCTGAGCGCCGAACGGGACAAGGCCACGGCCCGCCAAGCAGAACTGCTGGAAAGCTATCGCGGGGCGATCATCAACGGTTTTGCCGACGTGGAAAAAGCCCTCAACAGCATTCGCGGCCTGGACCAGCAACGCCAGTGGCAGAGCGAGGAATTGAACCAGGCGCAACGGGCCTTCGAGATCGCCCAGAGCCGCTACCAGGCCGGCGCCGAAGACCTGCTGACGGTGCTCGATACCCAACGCACCCTGTACGCCGCCCAGGATCAGCACGTGCAACTGCGGCTGTCACGGCTGCAGTCCAGCATTGCCCTGTACAAGGCCCTGGGTGGCGGCTGGAATCAATGAATCACCAAAGGCTCGCATGGCCAGCGACATCACCACTGGCCATCGTCGCAGCGACGGCCAGGGTCCTGATGACCTAGAATCGTGCGCCCACCAACGACGCGAGCAACACCCCTACCATGCCCATCGGAACCGAGCTGGACGCCGCCCTGGCAGACGTGCTGTCGATGCTGAAAAGAGCATTCCCGAACGGAGTCAGCCCAACCGATTACCCTCCTCTCCTGGCAGTGCTGTATGAACATCTGTCAGATCGGAACCTGGCGAATGTCATCTCGCAGCTCACCCACAAGGACCCGGATCTGGTCCTCAACGAGATCTACGAGGCCGTGACCTGCAAGAAACCGAAAGCTCAGGACATAGAATCGCTAGCTCGGCTCCTGAACCATCACGGAGCGTCTGAAACACTGGCCGACAACTGATGCCTCGCCCCTCAAGAAGACCAGGACAATGAACTTCAGTGAATTTGAACAACTGCTGGATGCCAAGAAGAGCCTCCATCCGATCTGGTTTGAGCTCCCTTCGGACAGGACCGCCACCGAGGAGGACATCATTGAGGCTCAAAATGACCTGGATCTGCGACTTCCTGCCGAGTACAGCCAGTTCCTGCAGAAGCATGGGGGCGGCTACTTTGCCTTGGGAATCGTCTACTCACGGACAGAGACAGCGATTTCAACCTGGCCAGAATCAATCGACAACACCCACTGATTGGCAAGTGTCATCTGTTGTTTTCAGAAAACGGCTGCGGCGACTTCTACGGCTTCCGGATTGAAAATAACCAATGCCTGGCAGAGGTGTACTTTTTTGATCATGAAACCCAAGCATGGCAGCAGACCGGATATCCAGAACTGTTTAGCTTCCTGGCCGAAGTCGCCCTTTCGATCTGACCCCCTAGCAACGACCTCCAGATTCGAAGTTCACGATCAGTCCGGAGCGGCTACAGCAGCCGCTGCCTGACCTTCAAATGCCGCGCATACCAGGGCCGGCGCGGCACCTTGCGCAGCAGATCGGCGAGTTTTTTCTCGTCATCGATAAAGGTGATGCGCAGGGCCAGCTTCATGGTTTCCGGGTCCATCTCCACGGTCTTGCCAGGCTGCAATCCGGGGATGGTGCTGCAACCATGGGTCACCGGCCCCAGCCAGGGATCGCCGGCCTCGACCCAGCGCCCCGGGGCGAACCAGGGCACGCCGTTGACTTCCAGACGCTTGAGCTCGCCGGGATGGAAACGCTCATGGGCGCGAAACCAGTCCTCCAGGCGGTCGTCGATCCAGCCATGGAAACGCCAGAACACCGGGCTGACATGGGACGAAAACGGATCGCCGAGAAAGTCGTTTTCCGGCTGGTACCAGCGCGGGGAAAAATCCGCCGGATCGCGGGCCATGGGCACCGGCGCACCACTGGAAGGATCACGCGGCACCGAGGCCCAGCGCATGTGCAACCAGTCGTGCAGGCCCAGTTCAATCTCCGAGCCGAACTGCCCCAGGGTCAGGTTCGCCAGGTAGCGCGGGTCACGGTATTGCGATTCCCAGACCTGGAAGTTGCTGTGGTAAGTCTCACCGGCCTTGATGTCGCTGACCCACTGGCTGTACTCGTCATCGTCGTGGGCCAGCCAGGTCGGCGGCAGGGAGCCACCGTCATGGTTGTCGAAGTAGCGGGCGAACCCCGGGCGATCGCGCAGCAGTTCCGGCTGCGGCAGGGGAAAATGCTGCCAGGACGGCAAGTCCTGCATGGAGCGCGCGGTACCGAGCATGTGCCGGTGCATGAAGAAAAAATCAATGCCAGAGCCGTTGCGGTCCTTCTTCGGACCGCGCGCATCGCGCTCCTGGCCCCGGGGGCCGGGCTGCCAGCCGATGCCGCGCAGGGCGTTGCGCTTCTCTTCGGACAGCCGGTGCCACTTGTCCCGGGTCGCGTGCCACAGCTGGTGGAACAACCGATGCTCGGGGGACACCAGCCAGGCCAGCAAGGTGGGATTGAGGCCGATACGCTGGCGGGCCTCGGGAAACATCTGCTTGGTGGCGACAAAGCGATTGTCCAGGGCCTGCAGCGCCAGGGGCCGGTCCAAGCGTTCCACGCGGCCGCTGAGGGTGCCGCTGCCGGCATTGGCGAAGTCGGCCCAGACCTCATCCAGGCTCATCTTGAATTCATAAGCGGCAGCACCGTCCAGCGCGCTGGCCGGGATCAGCCGCCAGTACAGTTCAGCCGGCTGCGGGGTCACCAGGTCGCCGACGATCCGATAGCGCGGCTCGGCCTCAGCACGCAGCGCCTCGGCACTATCCAGGTAGCCGCACAGGCCGCGACCGCGCTGGGCGACATCGAGGAACAGCTCCAGGCCCTGTGACGGCAAGCCATCAAGCCCGGCATCGGCGCCCTCGAAGCGAATGCTCCAGATGCCCCGCAACTGGTCCGCCAAGCGTTGTCCGGCGGTATCCGCCAGGTCCACCGTGGCCTCGCCCGGAGTGACCGGGAATTCCTCGCGCGTCAACTCGCGATGCACGTAAAACGCCGCCGGCACCGCAGCGCCAGTCAGCGCCAGGCCCGCCATGAACCCTCGTCGAGAAATCGTCATTGCCCTACCTGTGTCAGCCCTGATGCAGGCTTTATCCAAGCTAGGACGTTTGTTGCCCCAGGAAATTTAGCGCCCGCGCGGGGCGGTTAAATTTTCTCGCCACTGGCTCGTCCTTCCCAGATAGCAAAGGCCCCCGTGCCTGCACCTTGACGGCGAATCCGACTGAGATGGCAATGACAAAACCACGTTCGAAGAAGGCTCTTTACATCGGCCTGCCGCTGGCCCTGGCGATTGGCGCCGGCGCCGGCTTCCTGGCCTGGGACTACTGGTTCAGGGACAACCCGGGCTACCCGGTCAAGGTGATGAAACAGGCCGAAGAACTGCAGGAGCGCATCCTCTCCTTCGACAGCCACATCACCGTGCCCCTGGATTTCGGCAGCGCCGGCAACGAGGCCGACAAGGACGGCAGCGGCCAGTTCGACCTGGCCAAGGCCGGACGCGGACGCCTGTCCGGCGCAGCCCTGACGATTTTCGGCTGGCCGGAAATCTGGAACGGGCCCAATGCCCCCCATCGCCCCACGGCGGGCTTTGTCGACGCCGCGCGCAACGAGCAGGAAGCGCGCTACAAGATCCTCACCGGCATGGTCCGCGACTTCCCCAACCAGGTGGGCATTGCCTATACCCCGGACGACTTCCGCCGCCTCAACGGTGAAGGCAAGTTCGCGGTGTTCCTCAGCATGCTCAACGCCTACCCGCTGGGCACCGATCTCGACCAGCTCGATCACTGGGCGGCCCGGGGCATGCGCATGTTCGGCTTCAGCTACGTGGGCAACAACGCCTGGTCCGACTCCTCGCGCCCGCTGCCGTTCTTCAACGACACCCCGGACGCCCTCGGCGGCCTGTCCGAGCTGGGCCGGCAGGCCGTGCACCGACTCAACGACCTGGGGGTGATCATCGACGTCTCGCAGATGTCGACCCAGGCCCTGGAGCAGGTCAGCCAGCTCAGCCGCGCGCCCTTCGTCGCCTCGCACTCGGCGCCCCGGGCCCTGGTGGATATCCCGCGCAACCTCAGCGACAAGGAAATGCAGCTGATCAAGGACAGCGGCGGCGTGGTGCAGATCGTCGGTTTCCCCACCTACATCCGTCCCCTGAGCCAAGCGACCCGGGACAAGCTCAACGCCCTGCGCGCGCGTTTCGACCTGCAACCCTTGACCGGGCTGGAAATGGCCCTGATGCCCGGCGACGCCATCATCACCGTGTGGCCCGAACAGCGTTTCGGCGAATACGCCGGCGAGCTGTACAGCATTGTCGAAGCAGAACCCAAGGCCACCCTCAAGGACTTCGGCGACGCCATCGACTACGCCGTGAAGAAGATCGGCATCGACCACGTCGGCATCAGTTCGGACTTCAACGACGGGGGCGGCCTGGACGGCTGGAAGGATGTCAGCGAGGGCCGCAACGTCACCGCCGAACTGCTGCAGCGCGGCTACAGCGAAGCGGATATCGCCAAGCTCTGGGGCGGCAACTTCCTGCGGGTCTGGGAGCAGGTGCAGAAATCCGCCAAGCCCCTGGCCCATCGCTGATCCCCCCTTTTGCCAACCAGTGAAATGAGCTCATGACCGATCGCCGTACATTTCTCAAACAGGCCGGCATCCTCGCCGCCGGCCTGCCTCTGGGCGCCGGCGCCCTGGCCGCGTCCGGCACCAGCACTAGCGCCCCGTCCCCTGCGCCCAAGGACCCATGGGCGCAACTGCGCCTGCTGTTCGACCAGGACCCGGACTCCATTCACTTTTCCAACTTCCTGGTGACCTCGCACCCAAGGCCCGTGCGTGAAGCCATCGAACGGCATCGCGCCAAAATCGACCGCAACCCGGGGCTGGCCATGGACTGGGACCTGCAGGAACCCTGGAAACGCGAGGCCGAGGTGCGTCGATGGGCGGGCCGCTACCTGCAAGCCAAGCCCGGCCAGATCGCCCTCACCGGCAGCACCAGCGAAGGCTTGGCGATGATTTACGGCGGCCTTCACGTGCGGCCCGATCAAGAGATCCTGACCACGGTCCACGAACACTACGCCACCGAATACAGCCTGAATTTCCGCGTGGCCAAGCAAGGCACCCAGGTGCGCAAGATCAGCCTGTTCAAGGACCCGCACCGGGTGTCCAAGGATGAAATCCTGGGCTCGATCAAGCGCAGCATCCGCCCCAATACCCGGGTCCTGGGCATGACCTGGGTGCAGTCGGGCAGTGGCGTGAAGCTGCCGATCGGCGAGATCGGCCAGTTGGTGGATGAGTTCAACCGCAACCGCGACGACAAAGACCGAATCATCTATGTGGTGGATGGGGTCCACGGGTTTGGCGTGGACAACCTGGACTTCCCCGACATGCACTGCGACTACTTCATTTCCGGCACTCACAAGTGGATGTTCGGCCCTCGCGGCACCGGGATCATCTGCGCCCGCTCCGAGGAGCTCAAGGACGTTACCCCCAGCGTACCGACCTTTTCCGAGGACAACAATTTCGCTACCAGCATGACCCCCGGCGGCTACCACGCCTTTGAACACCGCTGGGCCCTGGATGAAGCCTTCAAGCTGCACTTGCAACTGGGCAAGGCCCAAGTCCAGGCGCGCATCCACGCCCTCAACAGCTACCTCAAGCAACGTCTGCAGGAGCTGCCCCAAGTGGAGCTGGTCACCCCCCTGAGCCCCGAGCTGTCAGCGGGCTTCACCTTCTTCCGGATCAAGAATCAGGACTGCGACCAGTTCGCCGCCTACCTGATGGCCAATCGGGTGGTGGTCGATGCCGTGGACCGGGACGTCGGTCCGGTGATCCGTACCGCGCCAGGCCTGCTCAACGACGAACAACAGATCGATCGCTTTATGGACCTGCTGCGCAAAAAGGTCTGAAACCGCTCCTCCTTGCGCACTGCGTCACTTTTAAAAAGAGAGTCATGATGAAACAGCATTCACTGAGCACCGCCCTCCGCCCGCCCCTGGCCAGCCTCTCCCTGGCCTTGCTGCTGAGCCTGTTGCTGCCGACCGCCGCCCAGGCCGCCGCCTCGCCCCAGCCGGGCAAGGTGTTCAAGGACTGCAAGGACTGTCCGGAAATGGTGGTGCTGCCCGCCGGCACCTTCACCATGGGTACCCCCGCTGACGAGGTCGGCCGCCAGGAGGACGAAGGTCCGATGCATGAAGTGACCTTCGCCAAGCCATTCGCCATCGGACGCTTCCAGGTCCTGGCCGGCGAATGGGCCACCTACCTGAAGGAAACCGGCTACCAGATGCCCGACGGCGACACGCGCCCCGGTCGCGAATGCAAGGCCGGTAAACCCCGCTACCCAGTCGGCCCGCGCCAACCGGCGGTGTGCATGGACTTCAACGAAGCCCAGGCCTACACCGCCTGGCTGTCCAAGCGCACCGGCCAGCACTACTACATCGTCAGCGAAGCCATGCGCGAATACGCGGCCCGCGCCGGCAGCACCGGCCCCTTCCCCTTCCCTTTCGACGAGGGCAAGGAATACAGCATTGCCAAGCACGCCAACACCTACGGCCCGGAAGACGGCTTCAGCTTCACTTCGCCCGCCGGCTCCTTCCCCCCTAACGCCTTTGGCGTCTACGACATGCACGGCAATGTCTACGAGTTCACCCCCGACTGCTGGCATGACAGCTATGTCGGCGCCCCCACCGACGGTAGCGCCTGGACCGAGCCCAACTGCAGCGTCCTGCAGATGCGCGGCAACGACTGGACCGAAGCGCCGATTTTTTCCCGCTCAGGCAACCGCAACAACATCTACCCCACCGATCGTGGTGACTGGCTGGGGTTCCGGGTTGCCCGCGACCTTTGACCCTTCCCCTCATCGACTGACGGAGACACACCATGAAAGCAGCTTTGTTCACCCTGTCGCTGAGCGACGGTTCCACCGCCAGCGTGCATGACGCCGAAGAGAACCAGGGCAGCCTGCACACCGAGGGCTTCGCGGCACTGACCTTTCGCAGCGATGGCGAACTGATCGAGATCGCCGGCGAGATTGCCCCCAACTACCCGGCCAGTGCGCTGCTGGCCTTGTTGGGCGGGCATTTCTGCTACAAGAAGAAGTCCGCCCAGGTGCGGGTTCGCCTGCGTGCCAGCCGCGACTTTGCCGTGTCAGCCATCCGCCAGGGGGTCTTTGACACCTTGCTCGCCGTCGATGCCCACCAGGTGGAGCTACAGTGCCGACGCAGTACCTTCTGGCAGCACCCGCTGCCCTGGCTCAGCGCTCCGGCCAGCGCCCACACCGCGCCCTTCTACCAGTTCAGCGGCGAGAAACGTCACCCGCAACGCCCGCCACTGCCCCAGGGCGAGGTGTACCGCCGTCGTCTGCCGGGGCTCAACACCGAGTTCAGCCTGCGCACCATCGATCCGGACCGCGACCTGCAAGCCTTCAATCGCTGGATGAACCTGGAACAGGTGGCGTTCTTCTGGGAGCAGGCCGGTAGCCTCGACGAGCACGCCGCCTATCTGCAAGACATGCTCGCCGACCCGCGGGTCCATCCGCTGATCGGCTGCTACGACGACGAGCCCTTCGCCTACTTCGAAGTCTACTGGTGCAAGGAAGACCGCATCGCCCCCTACTACGACGTGCAGGACCACGACCGCGGCTGGCACGTGGTGGTGGGCGAGAACAAGCACCAGGGCATCGGCAAGCTCAAGGGCTGGTTCAATTCGCTGATGCACTACATGTTCCTGGATGATCCACGTACCCAGCGCATCCTTGGCGAACCGCGCATCGACCATGACCGGCAGATCGACTTCCTCAAGTCCCAGGGCTTCGGTCACCTGAAGGACATCCAACTGGCCCACAAGAAAGCCGCTCTGCTGCGCCTGGAACGCGAGTTCTTCTTCGATCGGCCACTTTGAGCTGATCCAGCGGTCGCTGCAGCCTCCCGGCAGCGACCGGCGCACGGCGCGACGCCAGGCCTGCGCTAAATCCCCCCAGTGCCACTTCGTCTTCTCTGCAACGGTCTTGAGTCAAGCCCCGTCCCGAACGCGACAGCCTCCTCAAGCCCGGCATTGCAGCGCACTGCACGCCGCATCGCGCTGTGCACCCCGGACCCTTGCCCGTATGTCGATCCATTTCAGAGGAAGCGCACCAGATGAACCCGACGGCTGCACCCCGGCCCCCATGCCCCAACGCAAACCGCCTCTCACCCGCCCTTATCCGTGCTTGAACCAGGAGTCATCATGAACAGCCCTCCGCGTAGCCGCAGCGCCATCCGTGACCTGCTGGGCCTGCTCAAACCTTTCTGGCCCACCGTGGCCGTCTCGATCGTGCTGGGCATCATCGGCGGCCTGAGCATCACCGTCCTGCTGGCGACCATCAACCAGGCCCTGAACGGCGCCGACGGCCTCAGTCGCGGCGTGGTCCTGACCTTCGCCGGGCTGTGCCTGCTGGCGCTGCTGTGTTCGATTCTGTCGGACATCGGCAGCAACTACGTCGGCCAGCACATCATCAGCAAGCTGCGCAAAGACCTGGGGGAAAAAGTCCTCAGCGCGCCCATCGAGCAGATCGAACGCTATCGCAGCCATCGCCTGATCCCGGTACTGACCCACGACATCGACACCATCAGCGACTTCGCCTTCGCCTTTGCGCCACTGGCCATTTCCCTGACCGTGACCCTGGGCTGCCTGGGTTACCTGGCCCTGCTCTCATGGCCGATGTTCCTGCTGATGCTGGTGGCCATCGTGATTGGTTGCAGCGTGCAGTTTGTTGCGCAAACCAAGGGCATCAAGGGCTTCATGGACGCCCGGGATGAAGAGGACAACCTGCAAAAGCACTACAACGCCATTGCCGACGGCGCCAAGGAACTGCGCATCCACCGGCCGCGCCGCAACCGCATGTTCAACCAGCGGATCAAGCACAGCGCCGAGCACATCTGCAACAAACAGATCGAGTCGGTGAACATTTTCATCGTCGCCAAGACCTTCGGCTCCATGCTGTTTTTCGTGGTCATCGGCCTGGCCCTGGCCCTGCAGTCCTTCTGGCCCAACAACGACCGCGCAGTGATGAGCGGCTTCGTCCTGGTGCTGCTGTACATGAAGGGCCCCCTGGAATTGCTGATCGGCAACCTGCCGATTGTCAGCCGCGCCCAGGTGGCCTTCCGCCGCATCGCCGAACTGTCCGAGCGCTTCTCCTCCCCCGAACCGCACCTGCTGCTCAGTGAAACCGCAAGCCAACCCCAGACCGTGCACAGCCTGGAACTGCACGATGTGCGCTACGCCTTCCCGGCCGTCGAAGGCAGCGCGCCCTTTGCCCTGGGTCCGGTGAACCTGCGGATCAAGCAGGGCGACATCGTCTTCATCGTTGGCGAGAACGGCTGCGGCAAGACCACCCTGATCAAGCTGCTACTGGGCCTGTACCGACCCCAGGAAGGCGAGATCCGCCTCAACGGCCGCCCTGTCACCGCCGAGACCCGCGACGACTATCGACAACTGTTCACCACCATCTTTGCCGACTACTACCTGTTCGATGACCTGGTCCAGGGTGGCGAACAACTGCCCGAAGAGGCCGAACAGTATCTGCGCCGCCTGGAGATCGGGCACAAGGTGAGCATCCGCGACGGGGCCTTCACCACCACCGATCTGTCCACCGGACAACGCAAGCGACTGGCGCTGGTCAACGCCTGGATCGAGGAACGCCCGGTGCTGGTGTTCGACGAATGGGCCGCCGACCAGGACCCGACCTTCCGGCGGATTTTCTACACCGAGCTGCTGCCGGACCTCAAACGCCTGGGCAAGACCATCATCGTCATCTCCCACGACGATCGCTATTTCGACATTGCCGACCAGTTGGTGCGCATGGAAGCGGGCAAGGTCAGTTGCGAACTCGAACCGGCCTGATTTTTTCGTATCGGCTTTCCGGTTTTCGGGAAGTCGAACGTCTCATAACAAGTTTGAGAAACATTCACATTTAAAACGAATTCCCATTGCCGCTTAATAAGAGCAAATGAACATGCCAGCACCTCTTGGACTCACCCCCCTGAAGAAAGCCCTGCTCATGCGCCATGCGCTGCGGCCGAGCTTGCGTCCCTATCTGCTTGGGGCCGTATTGGCGCTGCCCTGTGCCGCCCAGGTACAAGCCCAGCAAGCCAATTTCGATATTCCTGCACAGTCCCTGGGCAGCGCCTTGCAGACATTCGGCCAGCAAGCCGACCTGCAAGTGCTCTACAACCAGGACAGCGTCCAGGGCAAGCGCAGCACGGCGATCAAGGGCGCCTTGCAGCCCGACCAGGCCCTGTCGCAACTGCTGCGCGGGACCGGGGTGAGTTATCAGCGCCAAGGCAACACCGTGACCCTGGTGCAAAGCAGTGGGGCTGTGGAGCTGGGGACCATGAACATTTCCACTCAGGGGCTGGGGAGCACCACTGAGGGGACCGGTTCCTACACCACCGGGCAAAGCAACTCGGCCACGCGCATGGACCTGTCGCTGCGTGAAACGCCGCAGTCGGTGAGCGTCATCACCCGCCAGCAGATGGATGACCAAGGGTTGACCGAACTGGCGCACGTCATGCAGCAGACCCCCGGGATCACGGTCAACCGCGAGAGCTCCGAAGGCTACGTGTATTACTCGCGGGGCTTTGAAATCCAGAACTTCCAGTACGACGGCATTCCCAGCCTGGGCACCGACGGCGGCAACATCCGCGACAACTACAGCATCGGCAACACCCTGATCTACGACCGTATCGAAGTGCTCAAGGGCGCTACCGGCCTGGTCAACGGCATCGGCTATCCGTCCGGGGTGATCAACATGGTGCGCAAGCGCCCCACCCGGGAATTCCAGGGCCACGTCGCCGCCGGCGCCGGTTCCTGGGACCGCTACACCAGCGAAGTGGACGTTTCCGGCCCGCTGGTGGAAGGCGGTGCGATACGCGGACGGATGGTGGCCGGCACCGGCAAGCGCAACAGCTTCATCGACTACCAGAAAGGTGAACAGAACGTCTTCTACGGCATTCTCGAAGGCGACCTGAGCGATTCCACCACCCTCAGCGTCGGCTACGACTACCAGAAGAACAACAACGACGCCACGACCAACACCAGTTTGCCGGTGTTCTACAAGAACGGTAATCGGATCAAGTTCTCCCGTTCCACCAACCCGGCGGACAAGTTCGCCTACCGCAACCAGGAAACCCAGCACGCCTTTGTCGGCCTAGATCACCAGTTCGACAACGACTGGACCTTCAAGGCGACAGTCAATACGCGCAAGTACACCTCGCGGGAAATCATCGCCGGCATGTCCAGCGAGCACGTCAATCTCGACAACAGCCAGGACTATGGCTACCTGCCGCCGGGCGGCGTGGCCAACTTCGGCTCCAACAGCGACGAGAAGTCCTTCGATGCCTACGCCAAGGGTCCGTTCGCGCTGTTTGGGCGCACCCACGAACTGGTGCTGGGCTACAACTATTCCCACGCCACCACCCGCTCCAAGCGTATCGACGGCACCACCACTGGAGTCATCGACGACGTGCTGAACTGGAACAACAGCATGCCCTACCCGACCGACTGGGCCTGGTGGTCGACCTTCGACATCAAGAGCACCCAGAAAGTCTCCTACGCAGCGGTGATCCTCAAGCCCACCGATGCCCTGAACTTCATACTCGGTGCCCGGGTCACCGACTACGACTGGCAGATCGATCGGGTCAACGCCCTGCGCCAACTGCCGAGCATCTCCACCACCAACTCCGGGGAAGTCATTCCCTATGCCGGCATCACCTATGACCTGGACGACTACCACACGGTCTACGCCAGCTACACCGACATCTTCAAACCGCAGCCCTACAGCCTGGACGTCAGCGGCAAGTCCCTGGAGCCGCTCACCGGTCAGAGCTACGAAGTGGGGGTCAAGGGTGAATACTTCGACCGTCGCCTGAACGCCAGCCTGGCGCTGTTCCAGCTCAAGCAGGACAACCTGGGCGAGAATACAGGCGTCATGGGCGTTGACGGCTTCGAGGCCATGCGTGCGATCAAGGGCGCCACCACCAACGGCGTCGAACTGGAAATGGCCGGTGAAGTGCTGCCGGACTGGAACGTCAACGCCGGCTACGTCTACCAGGAGTCCTACGACGCCAAGAACAAGCGCGTGGCCACCACCCAGCCACAGCACTTGTTCAAGGTAGCCACCACCTATCGCCTGCCTGGCGAACTGAACAAAGTCACCGTAGGCGGCAACATGCAATGGCAGAGCTCGACCTCCTTCGTCGACAACAGCTTCGTCGATGCCGCCTACAACCAACTGCCCAGCCACAAATTCACCCGTGCCAGCTACGCCGTGGTGGGCCTGATGAGCAGCTACGACTTCAACCAGAACCTCAAGGCCACGGTCAACCTGAACAACGTCTTCGACCGCAACTACTACAGCGGTATCGGCACCTACAACTCGATCTACTACGGCGACCCGCGCAACGTCATGTTCAACGTCAAATACAGCTTCTGATTCCCCCTAGTTGAACCCCTCCCTGCCCCGGTCACCGGGGCGGGGATTTTTTTGCCCGAGGCGCCAGCCTCGACCCGACGTTTCGCCCCCAGTCTTCGGCATTGTCATTGGATTTGCGCTCCGGCGAAGAGGCCCGCAAGCCATACAGCGCCCGAGCCAAAGCCTTGTTGGCAAGCCAGCTTCAGGGGAATGAGTGCGCGCGTTCAGCTTCAGGCCGGCCGCAAGGCCGCCGTCTGGCTCTTGATCTTGATCTTGATCTGAACGCCCCGTTAACCACGATGGCCGAACGCAGGCATTGAGCCGTGGGTAACCCGGCAGGGATGCCGGGTTAGCCGCCACCCGGCCAGGGATGGCCGGTGGCGGCAGCCCACGGATCAATGCCGGAGTTCGGGCATGCCTCGCTATGCGAGGCACCGAGTGGAGGGGCAAAGCCCTTTGGTTACTTTGGGGCCCCAAAGTGACTCGCCGTAAGGGCGAAACCGCCATCCGCCGCACCCGCAGCAATGGATATGCCCCCTCCCAACCGCCAGCGGCCAGCCCCGCAGCAATGGACCTGTACTCCAACCCACGCCGCAAAAGCCCAACCACCACCAGATTTCCCCCATCCCAAAAAAACGGGAGAACAGTCACCTGTCCTCCCGCCCATCACACCAATCAACGATACCTAAACCCCTAACAGCACCTCCCGCCTAACCGGCGTCCCGCCCTGCTGCGCCAACGCCAACACCTGCGCCAGCGACCGCACCGCCGAACCATCGGCCAACAGCCAGAGCATCTGCACCAACTGCAAATTCAGCGCCTCTACCGCCGCCTCGCTGAAGGCATTGAGACGATGGTCATAGTGGAACTGCAACTGCCCCTTGAGCTCGACATACAAAGTCAACGCCGAACTGGTCTGCTCGAAGCTGTGCATGCTCTCCAGACGCAAATCACCGACATCCCCACCCGCCGACGCCGCACTGACCGGATAGTTCTCGAACACGATCACCGTGTCGCTCAACTCCCCGCCCGGCAACCCGGCCCAGCGTTCGATATCGCTCAAGGCACTGTAGCCATGCTCACGCATCAGCAGGTTGCGTCCTTGCAGCGCCTGCAGCCAGTCACCCACGCTCTGCTCTGGCTCGATACTGGCCACCAGCGGCACATCGTTGATGTACAGCCCCAACTGCTGCTCGATGCCCTTGAGCTGTGGCGGGCGTCCGGCGATGGTGGCGCCGCAGGCCACCGTCGACTGACCGCAATGCACATGCAGGAGCAACAGCCAGGCCGCCTGCACCAGGGTGTTGGCGGTGATCTTCTGCTGCCGGGCGAAACGGGTCAGTTGCTCGGTCTGGGCCTCGTCGAACTCGAAGTAATGCTGACGATGCCCACCCCGCTGCCGATCGCCCTGGGCCATCGCGCAGGCACTGAGCAAGGTCGGCACCTTCAGTGGCTTGAGCTGTTCACGCCAGAAGCGTTCGTCGGCCTGCTGGTCACGGGCCTGCAGCCAGGCAATGTAGTCATGGTAGCCAGCCGGTCGGTGACTGATGGCCTGCCCGGTGTAGGCCGCCAACACATCGTTGAACAACTGGAACCCGCTCCAGCCGTCCAACAGGATGTGATGGTTGGTACAGATCAGCCGGTAGCGTCCCTCCCCCAGCTTGATCGCCTGCAGACGCAGCAACGGCGCCTGGGACAGGTCGAAGCCCTTGAGCCGGTCAGCCAGGGCCAGACGCTCCAGCGCAGCGCTGCTCAACACAGTGCCGTCGAGCTCCTGGAACGGCACCTCGACCTGCTTTTGGACCACCTGCAGCGGCTGCACCAGGGACCCGCCCCAGACAAAACGGCTGCGCAGGATCTCATGGGTATCCATGGCCTGCTGCCAGGCCTGACGCAGTCGCTGCGGGTCGACGCCTTGCACATCCATGCACATCTGGTTGACGAAATCCCCCGCCTCATGGTCCTGCAACTCATGCTGCAACAAGGCCTGCTGCATCGGCGCCAATGGGTAGATGTCCTCGATCTGCGCCGGCACCAGCGTCAGGGCGTCGAGCTGTTCCTGGGTCAGCCGCGCCAGCGGGAAGTCCGATGGCGTAACGCCGCCGCGGGCCTGGCAGCAATGCTCCACCAGTGCCTGCAGCGCCTGGACATAGTCCTGGGCCAAAGACTCGATCTGCGCACTGTCGAACATGCGCTGACTGAAGCTCCAGTCCAGGCGCAACTGGCCGTCGTACACCTTGCCGCTGATGGACAGCCAGTTGCCCAGGGGCGCATCGATGCTGGCATCCGCGCCATGGGCCTCGGGCGCCGGAATGAATAGCGCCTGAGGATCATCGAAACTGCCGTCGAACTGCCCCAGGTAGTTGAAGGTGACCCGAGGCTGGGCAAGCCCCTGCAACGCCTCGCGACTGGCGGTATCCCCCAGGTAACGCAGGGCACCGTAGCCGATCCCCTTGTTGGGAATGGCCCGCAGCTGTTCCTTGATCCGCTTGATCGAAGACTCGGCGCTATCCCCGGCGCTCAGGCGCACCGGGAACACCGAGGTGAACCAGCCCACGGTGCGGCTCAGGTCCAGGTCCTCGAAGAGTTGCTCACGCCCGTGGCCTTCCAGCTGGATCAGGGTCGAAGGCTGTCCGGTCCACTGCCCCATGACCTGGGCCAGGGCCGCCAGCAACAGGTCGTTGACCTGGGTCCGGTAGGCGGCTGGAGCGCGTTGCAGCAAGCGTTGGGTGGTCGCGGCATCGAGCTGGACCTGCACGCTGCCAGCGTCACGGCTCAAGGCCTGGGTGCCAGGTTCGACCCCAGGCAACGATGCCTGTGCGCCCGCAAGTTGCGCGCGCCAGTAGGCCAGTTCGGCCCGGGCCTCGGGCCCATGGGCATAGGCTTGCAGGCGTCGGCCAAAGGCCTGATAAGAACTGCTCTTGGCAGGCAACTGCAGCGCTTGCCCGGCCAGCGCCTGGGTGTAGGCGCTTTGCAGGTCCTCGAACAACAGGCGCCAGGACACGCCATCCACCACCAGGTGATGGGCCACCAGCAACAAGCGCTGAGTGGAGTCCGCCAGGGTCACCAACAGCGCCCGCAACAAAGGCCCGCGCTGCAGGTCGAGACTGCACTGGACCTTCTCGCAGAGCTGCTCCAGCTCGGCGGCGTTGGCGGCTTCGGCCTGCCACAACAGGTCCGGACCGGGCCCGGACTGATCCAGCGGACCATGGCTGGCACTCCAGCCTGCGCTCCCCTGCTGGAACTGCAGACGCAATCCGTCGTGATGTTCAAGCAAGGCTCGCAAGCCCTGCTTCAGGGCCAGCGGGTTCAAGGGCGTGGCCGGAATCAGCAGCACCGACTGATTGAAATGGTGCCGCTGGGGAATCGGCTCGGCAAAGAACAGACGCTGGATCGGCAGCAGCGGCATGTCGCCGCTCACCGGTCCCTGGTCGATGTCGTCCTGCACCCCGCACTGCGCCACCGCCGCCAGCCCTCCGATGGTCTGTTGCTCGAACAGGTCCTTGGGGGTAAAGCGGATCGAGGCCTGACGCGCTCGACTGACCAACTGCAGGGAGATGATCGAGTCCCCGCCCAGCTCGAAGAAGTTGTCGGTCAGACCGACCTGCGCCAGCTTCAGCACGTCCTGCCAGATCTGTGCGAGGCGCTTCTCCAGATCGCTGCGCGGCGCCACATAGGCGTGGCTGGCCTGGACCATTTCCGGCATGGGCAGCGCCTTGCGATCCAGCTTGCCATTGGGCGACAGCGGCAAGCGTTCGAGAAACAGCCAATAGGACGGCACCATGTAGTCGGGCAGGCAGGCCTTCAACGTCTGGCGCAGGGTTTCACGCAACCTTTCCTGGTCTTGCTCGTCCTCACGCACGGTCGCGGCCGGCACCAGATAAGCCACCAGCCGCCGGCCATGGGCGGTGTCCTGGGCCAGAACCACCGCCTCGCTGACCTGTTCGTGGGCCATCAACCGCGCTTCGATTTCGCCCAGCTCGATGCGGAAGCCACGGATCTTCACCTGGTTGTCGATACGCCCCAGGTACTCGAACACCCCGTCACTGCCCTGGCGCACCACATCCCCGGTGCGATACAGACGTCCCCCCAAGGGGCTGTAGGGATCGGGAACAAAGCGTTCGGCGGTCTGCGCGAAACGCTGCAGATAACCTCGCGCCAAGCCATTGCCGCCGATGTACAGCTCTCCGGCGACCCCCACTGGCAAGGGATTGAGATCGGCATCCAGGACATAGGCGCTGCGCTCGCCGACGCAATGGCCGATGGGCGCATAAGCAGCCTTGCAAGGCTCACCGGCAGCGGTTTTCCACACCAGCGGCGTGACCACGGTTTCGGTGGGCCCGTAACCGTTGATCATGTACTGGGGACGCAACACCTGCTGGACCAGCTCGAAGCTGGCCTGCGGCATGGCATCGCCGCCAAAGCTGTAGAGGCGCATGGGCGGCGGATTGCCGACCCGCTGCACATGTTCCGCCAACTGATGCAGGTACGCCGGAGGAAAACCGGCCATGGTCACGCCATGGCGGCGAATCGCTTCACAGGTCTGCTGCGGGGTCCACAGGCTGTCGTCACGCAGCAGCAGGCTGGCGCCGCAGACAAAGGCGGTCAGCCAGCGTTCATGAGCGCCGTCGAAGGAAAACGACAGGAAGTGCAGTTCACAGTCCTCGGGCGTCATGCCATAGCGTTCGCCGGTGGTGCGACAGTGCATCGCCAGCGGACCATGGGCCACGGTCACGCCCTTGGGCTGACCGGTGGAACCCGAGGTGTAGATCACATAGGCCAGGCTCTCTGGCGCCACTGTTACCGCAGGCGCGGTCAGCGGATGCTGCCCGACCTCCAGGCGCGATAGATCGAGCACCGCCAGACCGGCGGCCGAAGGCAGGCGCTGCAACGACTCGGTGTCACTGAGCAACAGGGCCATGCCGGAATCCGCCATGAGGTAGGCCAGGCGGTCGGCTGGGTAGCTCAGATCCAGCGGCACGAAGGCGCCGCCGGCCTTGAGCACCGCCAGCAAGGCCACCAGCAGCCCCTCGCCCCGGGGCAACGCCACGCCGACCCGGACCTCCTGGCCGACCCCGCGGGCCACCAGTTCATGGGCCAGGCGGTTGGCTCGCTGGTCCAGTTCTGCGTAAGTGAAGCGCTGCCCGGCAAACAGCACCGCCTGACGCTCCGGCCAGCGTTGTGCGAGGGCACCGATGCTCTCGTGTACCGCCGGCTCGATCCCCGGCGCGACGGGCGCTATGCATTGGCTCGCCGTCTCGGCCGGGGTCAGCAGCTCGATGGCGCCCAGTTGCAACTGGGGGTTATCAATCAGTTGCGCCAGCAGGTGTAGCAGATGGCCGTTGAGGCGCTCGATCACCGCCGCGCTGAAGGCCTCCCGGGCATAGCCGTAGCTGATGCTCAGGCGCTGCTCCAGCGCCACCGCCACCGACAACGGATAGTTGGTGCGTTCACGACTGTGCACGGCACCGAAGCGCACGCTGGAAGCCTCCTCCTGCTCCAGGGCCTGGGCCACCGGGTAGTTGTCGAAGACCAGCAGGGTATCGAACAGCGCTTCACCGCTGCTGCCGGCCCAGCGCTGGATATCATTGAGCGGCGTATGTTCGTATTCGCGCAGTTGCAGATTGTGCGCCTGCACCTGTTGCAGCCACTGCGCCACGCTCATCTGCGCATCGGGGGTGGCGATCACCGGCAAGGTATTGATGAACAGACCGATCTGCTGCTCGATCCCCGGCAGCTCCGAAGGACGCCCCGCCACCGTCGCGCCAAAGGCCACGGTGCTCTGTCCGGTATAGCGCTGCAACAGCAGGAGCCAGGCCGCCTGCAACAGGGTGTTGGCGGTGATTTTCTGCTGCCGGGCGAAGGCCACCAGGCGCTCGGTCCACGGCTGGGTCCAATCATGGTGGAGCTCGCCATGGCCGGCATCCGCGCCCGGGTTTTCCAGGGCGATGCTGCCTGCCAGCCGGGTCGGGGTCGACAAACGCCCCAGTTGCTCGCGCCAGAAACTTTCACAGGCGCTCAGATCCTGGCGTTGCAGCCACTGGATGTAGTCGCGATAACGCCCCGGAGCCTGTGGCGGCACCACCCCGGCGTAGCGTTGCAGGACCTCGTTCATCAACTGCGAACTGCTCCAGCCATCCATCAGGATGTGGTGGTTGGTGTAGATCAGCTGGTAGTCCTGGGCCGTGGTCTGCACCAGGCACAGGCGCAACAACGGTGCACGGTCGAAATGCGCACACAGGCTGCGTTCTTCGCCGGCCAGCGCGTCAAGGGCAAGCTCGCTGGCCTGCCCGTCCGACCAGTCGAGCACCCGGAACGGCAGCACCAGCTGACGCTGGACAATCTGCACCGGTTGCTCCAGCTCCGCTTGCCAGTGGAAAGAGGTACGCAGGATGTCGTGGGCCTGCAGGGCATCTTCCCAGGCCCGGCGGAAACGCTGCGGGTCCAGGCCCTGCACCGACACCCGGAGCTGATTGACGTAATCGTCGCTGGCCTGCTCGTAGAGGGTGTGGAACAGCATGCCCTGCTGCATCGGCGACAAGGGGTACAAGTCGGCGATGGTACGTGGGGCCACCGGCAGCGCATCCAGCTGAGCCTGGTTCAACCCGGCCAGGGGGAAGTCCGATGGCGAGACGCCCGCCGAGGTATCCAGGGTGCAATGCTCGATCAGCGCCTGCAGTTCCAGCAGGTAATCATCGGCCAGGCGCTGAACCGTCTGCGGCTTGAACAACTGATGGCTGAAGCTCCAGCTCAGGGACAGTTCGCCCCCATAGACCTGGCTGTTGACCGTCAACCAATTACTCAGTGGCGCCTCGTGGTGACGTTCGTCACCGGCCGCTTCCGGCGCCGGAGCCAAGAGTGACTGCGAGTCGAAGCTCTGGTCGAACTGCCCCAGGTAGTTGAAGGTGATCCTCGGCTGCGCAAGCCCCTGCAGGCGTTCGCGGACCGCGTCCGGCCCCAGGTAACGCAACGCGCCATAACCCAGGCCATTGGCCGGGACCCGACGCAAGTCCTCCTTGACCGCCTTGATCGAATCCGAGAGTGGCTGCGCCGGAGTCAGGCACAGCGGATAGAGACTGGTGAACCAGCCCACCGAACGCGACAGGTCGACATCGGCAAACAGTTCCTCGCGC
The DNA here is from genome assembly GCF_001547895.1 of Pseudomonas sp. Os17. Classification (NCBI taxonomy): domain Bacteria; kingdom Pseudomonadati; phylum Pseudomonadota; class Gammaproteobacteria; order Pseudomonadales; family Pseudomonadaceae; genus Pseudomonas; species Pseudomonas sp. Os17. The sequence continues at coordinate 4,714,785 of NZ_AP014627.1, forward strand.
CCGTGACCTTCCAACTGCACCAGCATCTGCGAATGCCCGGTCCAACGGCAGATCACGCGCGCCAGGGCGGCCAGCAACAGGTCGTTGATCTGTGTGCGATAGGCCTTGGGGGCTTCCTGCAACAGCTGGCTGGTCAGCTCCCGAGGCAGCCGGGCATTGATCGCCGTGCCATGGCACGCCAGGTTCGCCCCGGCGGGATAGTCCAGGGGCAGGCCCTGAGGCGCCTGCTCCAGTTGCCGGCACCAGTAATCCAGTTCGTCGGTGTGCCCAAGGCGCTGCGCCCAGTCTTGCAGGTGCACGGCCCAATCCTGGAAAGCACTGGTCTTGGACGGCAGGACCGGCGCCGCACCCTCGGCCAACTGCCGATAAAGGCTTTGCAGATCCTCCAGTAGAATCCGCCAGGACACGCCGTCCACCACCAGGTGATGGATGACCAGCAGCAAACGCTGGCTGCCATCGCCCAGGTCCATCAGCACCGCGCGCAACAACGGCCCCCGTTCCAGGTCGAGACTGCTCTGGGCTTGTTGTCCCAGTGCCTGAATCGCCTCGGCATCCGCCACCCGCTGCCGCCAGAGGCTGACCGGCTCGGGATGCTCCTGGTGTTCGGCCTGCCAGAGGCCGGCGTGCTGCCGGTACCTCAGGCGCAACGCATCGTGCTGCACCAGCAGTTGGTTCAGGGCGCGCTCCAGCAGCGGCACCTGCAGCGGCTCGCGTGGGGTCAGCAACAGCGACTGGTTCCAGTGTTGGCGCTGGGGAATGTCGCTGGCAAAAAATACCTGCTGGATCGGCGTCAGCGGCATCGGGCCACGCACCGGCCCCTGATCGATGAACAAGGCAGTGCCTTGCTTGGCCACCGCTGCCAGCTCAAGAATGCTCTGGCTGCGGAACACGTCCCGGGAGGAAATCTGCAAGCCCGCCTGGCGTGCGCGGCTGACCATCTGGATGGCAATGATCGAGTCGCCACCGAGTTCGAAGAAGTTGTCGTTGATACCGATTCGCGGCTGGTTCAAGACCTCCTGCCAGATATCCACCAGTGTCTGTTGCACGGGGTTCTGTGCCGCACGGTAGAGGTCCTGCGGACGGCCCTGCTCAGGGCGCGGCAAAGCCTGGCGATCCAGCTTGCCGTTGGGGCTCAGGGGCAGCGCCGGCAGCAACAGCAGATGGCTGGGCACCTGATGGGCCGACAGGTGCGCGTTCATGTGCTGCTTGAGCCCTTCCTTGCACTGATCCGGGTCGAGCCCGGACTGGCACACCAGATAGGCCACCAACTGCTTGCCCTGGGGTCCATCCAGGGCCAGTACCGCACACTCGCGCACCCAGGGATGACTGTGCAGGCAGGCCTGGATTTCTCCCGGCTCGACCCGGAAGCCACGAATCTTGATCTGCTGGTCGATGCGCCCGCAGAACTCGATGCTGCCGTCGCGGCGGTAGCGCACCTGATCGCCAGTGCGGTACAGGCGGGCGCCGCCCTGCGGGTCGAAAGGATCGGGGATGAAGCTGGCAGCGGTCAGCTCAGGGCGCCGATGGTAATCACGGGCCAGTCCGGCACCGGCCAGATACAGTTCGCCCAGGCTGCCGACGGCGGCCGGCTGGCCTTCGCTGTCCAGCACATAGGCGCGGACATTGGCCAGTGGCCGGCCCAAGGGAATCGACGCAGCCTGGGACCAGTCGCCCTCCACGGCCTGGGTCAGGGCGCCCACGGTGCTTTCGGTCGGCCCGTAGTGGTTGACGATCCGGCACTGCGGCGCCAGGCGCTGGATGCGCTCAACCAGGCTCACCGGGCAGGCTTCGCCACCCAGCACCAGGCACTGACGTGGCAGCACCGCGCCATTGTCCTCACCCAACAGCGCCGCCAGGTGCGAGGGGACAATTTTCAGCACATCGATCTGTTGCTGTTGCAGGTACTGGCCCAGGCCCGCACCGTCCACCGCCAGATCGGCGCTGATCACATGCAGCGCCTGGCCGCCGCACAGGGCACCGAACAGCACCGTGTGCCCAAGGTCCGCCGCCGGCGTGGACACCAGCGCCATGCTGCGGGCCGACGCCAGCGGCAGACGCTGATGAATGGCCGCCACGTAGTTGGCCAGGGCGCCGTGGCTGATGGTCACGCCCTTGGCCCGACCCGTTGAGCCGGACGTGAAGATCACGTACGCCAAGTGTCCGGGAGCCGTCAGGGGTTCGAGGTTGTCGGCACTCAGGGCCTGGCGTGCCGGCGAATCCTCGAGGGGCTCGATACAGAGCCCGGGCAGATCGGCAAAACGCCCGATCAGCTGCTGTTGGGCCAGCAACTGGGTAATCCCGCTGTCCTCGATCATGCCGTTGAGGCGTTCCTGCGGGTATTCGGGGTCCAGAGGCACGTAGGCGCCGCCGGCCTTGAGCACCGCCAGCAGGCCCACGATCATCTCGATCGAGCGTTGCGCGGCAATGCCCACCAGCACATCCGGCCCCACGCCGCACTCGCGCAGCTGACGCGCCAGACGGTTGGCCTGCGCATTGAGCTGTTGATACGTCAGTTGCTGCCCGGCGCAGACCACGGCCAGCGCATCGGGGCTGCGCACTGCATGCGCCTCGACACAGGCCGGTACCGACAGGGGTGGACGCTCAAAGGCGCTGCCGAGGTTCCACTGCTCCAGTATCTGCGTGCGCTCTGCCGCATCGAGCATCGGCAGTTCGCCCAGGCGACGCTGCGGTTCGCGCACCACCGCCTGCAACAGGTTGTGCCAATGCCGGGCCATCTGCTCGATGGTCTGCGGGTCGAACAGGTCGCTGGCGTAGACCAGCGCTCCCTGCAGGCGCCCGCCTTCTTCATGGGTGTTGAAGGTCAGGTCGAAGCGCACGGATTCGCTGTCGCTGGCCAGGGCCTCGATCTTCAGCCCGGGAATCTCCACCCGCGCGCCTTCGTTGTCCCCCGCCAGGTGGTTGTAGAGCACCTGGAACAAGGGGCTCTGGTTCAAGCTGCGTTCAGGCTGCAGGGCATCGACCAGTTGCTCGAACGGCAAGTCCTGATGCGCCTGGGCCTCCAGCACCCGGGTCTTGACCTGGGCCAGCAAGGCACTGAATGACTGCTGCGGGTCGATCTCGGCCTGCAGCACCTGGGTGTTGACGAAGAAGCCGATCAGCCCCTCGACTTCGGCCCGCGTGCGGTTGGCCACCGGCGTGCCCACGCGAATGCTGCGGGCACCGCTGTAGCGCTGCAGCAGCACCTGCAGGGACGCCAGCAGCACCATGAACAGGGTGCAGCCGGTACTCGCGGCCAGTTCGCGCACACCGCGGTCCAGGTCCTGATCGAAGACCATGGCGTGGCGCCCGCCCCGGGCACTGCGCAGCGGCGGGCGCGGCCGGTCCAGAGGCAGTTCCAGGGTCAAGGGTTCGCTGCCCAGGCGCTCGCGCCAGTACTGCAACTGCCGCTCGGCTTCACCGGCTTCCAGCCACAGGCGCTGCCAAACGGCGAAGTCGGCGTACTGCACTGCCAGCGGCGCCAGGTCCGGCGCGCGCTGGTATTGGCGCCAGTGCACATAGGCGCTGGTCACCTCGCCCACCAGGATCGGCAGCGACCAGGCATCACTGATGATGTGATGGGTACAGAACAGCAGCACATGTTCCTGGGGCCCGAGCTTGATCAGGGTCGCCCGCAACAGCAGATCGTGCTCCAGGTCGAAGGGGCGTTCGCCCTGCTCCGCCACCTGTTCGGCCACCTGCGGGCCGGACTCCTCAAGGTGGCTGTAATCCAGGCGCTGCAGAAGGAATTCACGCTGGGGATGAATCACCTGCATCACTTGCTGGCCGTGCAGGCTGAAGGTGCTGCGCAGCACTTCATGGCGGTCGATCAGGTACTGGATACTGCGTTGCAGATCGGCGTCCTGCAGGTCGCCCTGCAAGCGCAGCACCGCCAATTGGTTGTAGGCGCTGGAGGTGGGCTCCAGTTGCCAGAGAAACCACAGGCGCTGCTGGGCATAGGACGCGCACATCAGCGTCTGGTCCTGGCTGCGCCCAGGGATCGGCAACAGGTCCAGGGACAGCCCCTGCTCGATCATCTTGCGCTGCAAGGCGCTACGCTCCTGGGGGCTGAACGCGGCGAACCGCTTGGACAGCGCCAGCATGCGCTCGGGTAACGGATTCATCACTCCTGGGCCTCCGCAAACAGGGCTTCCAAGGCATCGACCTTGTCCCCTGTCACCCCGGAATCACGATGCAGCTCGACCTGTCGGGCCAGCAGCTCCACCGTTTCGCCCTCGAAGAACACCCGCAGCGGCAAGGACAGGTTGAGCTCGCTTTGCACCTTGGAGCGAATGCGCGTGGCCAGCAGCGAGTGGCCGCCCAGGGCAAAGAAGTTGTCATGCACACCGACCCGCTCCAGTTGCAGCGCCTCTTGCCAGATGGCGGCCAGGGTGGCCTCCAGCTCGTTGCGCGGCGCCACATAGGCGCTGCCTTGCAGCTCCAGAGCGCTCAGGGCGTTACGGTCCAGCTTGCCGTTGGGGGTCAGGGGGAAACGCTCCAGGACACTGAGGAACGACGGCACCATGTACTCGGGCAACTGCTCGCGCATCTGGGCCAGCAGGGCCTGCTCCTGGGCCTCGCGGTCGTCGACCTGGGCCAGCACCACATACGCCACCAACTGTTTGCCGGCCGCCGTGTCACGGGCCACGACAGCGGCTTCGCGCACATTGGCAGCTTGCCCGAGCAGGCTTTCGATCTCGCCCAGCTCAATGCGAAAGCCTCGGATCTTCAGTTGGAAGTCAATCCGACCGAGGTAGTCGAGCGTGCCCTGGGGCAAGCTGCTGACCCGGTCCCCGGTGCGATACAGGCGCGCGCCGGGGGTGCTGGCGAACGGGTCCGGGAGGAAGCGACTGGCGGTCAGGGCCGGACGCTTGAGGTAGCCACGGGCCAGGCCCGGACCTCCGATGAACAGCTCGCCCTCGCGACCGATACCGGCCAGTCCGGCTTCTTCATCCAGCACCCGCAGTCGCGTACCGGCGATAGCGCCACCGATGGCCACCCGCTCATCCACAGGCGACTGCTCCACGGCGAAAGCCGAACACCAGACCGCACTTTCCGAAGGGCCGTATTCATTCACCAGCAAGGTCTCGGGCAGCCGTTCCCGGTGCCGCAGGGCCAGCTCCACCGGACAGGCTTCGCCGGCCACGATCACACAGCGCAGTGACGGCTGCTGCAGGGCTTCGAGGATTTGCGCATAGAACGATGGCAGGGCCAGAAAGTGGGAAATCCGCTGCGCGTCGATGAGCTCGGCGACCTGCTGCGGGTCCTTGTGCTGTTCTTCGCTGGGCAGGTACAAGGTCGCGCCCTGGCTCAGGGTCCAGAAGATCCCCGCCACGGAGCTGTCGAAGGAGAACGAGGACAGCATCAGGAAACGTTCCAGGGGCGCCTGGTAGAACGCGCCGCGGGCCAGGGTCGAGGTGCTGGCATTGGCGTGGGACACCATCACGCCCTTGGGTTTGCCGGTGGAGCCCGAGGTGTAGATGACATACGCCAGGTTGTCGCCCGTGCTGCGGCTGGGCAGCGCTTGGGCGTTGCCGCTCAACCGTTGAGGGTCCAGGCTGATCTGGGGCAGGTCGGCCGGCAGGACAATGTCCGGATGCAGGGGTTGCAGGCTGATCAGGCAGCGCACCGCTGCGTCCTCGAGCATGAAGGACAGGCGCTCGCTGGGATAGGCCGGGTCCAGCGGCAGGTAGGCGCCACCGGCCTTGAGAATCCCCAGCAGGGCCACCACGATCTCGATGGAACGCGCCCCATAGACCCCGACGATGGCGTCGCTGTCGACCCCTTGCTGGCGCAAGCTGTGGGCCAGCTGATTGGCCTGACGGTCGAGCTCGGCGTAAGTGATTTCCCGGCCATCGACATGGATCGCGGCACGCTCGGGAAAGGCCCGGGCGGCCTCTTCGAACAGCTGGTGCAGCAGCGGTGCATCGGCGGCGCTCAGGTCCGCGCTGCGATCGAAATCCTGCAACAGGCGCTGCGCCTGATCAGCGCTGACCAACGGCAATTGCTCAAGGGTCAGGCTGCTGTCCGCGGCGGCCGCTTTGAGCCACTGGGCGAACTGTTCGAGCCAGGCGGCAGGCAGGCCGTCGGGCAGCAGACGGGGCTGCCAGCTCAGTTGCAGCGACAGCTGGTCGGCCTCGGCCCGGGCCTGCAGGTGCAGCTTCTCGAAGTACGCCCGATCGAGGAGCAGCTCCTGCACCTCGGCGCCTTCGCTGTAGGAGCAACCCAGGTCCAGGGGACGGGGCTGCTCGGCGCCGAACGCTTCCAGCTCGTTCAGGCAATCCTGCCAAGAGCGGCTCAGGTCCAGCTGATGACGGAACGCCTGCAGGTTGTCCTGCAAGGTGGCTTGGGGCTGCAACGTGACGGCCACGGGCAGGCGCCGGCTGAAATGACCCAGGGTCTGCTGCAATTGGTCGCTGCGACCGTCCACGGTCAGCGCCACCAACAGCGAGTCCTGCTGGCTCAGCCCGGCGAGGAAACCGGCCCAGAGGAACAGCAGGCTGTCCTCGACACTCAGCTCGGCCGCACTGGCCAATTGGCGCAATGCCGGTGCCAGATCGGTGTCCAGGCGGCATTCCTGCAACTGCGGCGCAAAGTCCAGGCGGCGCTCGAACGGCAGGCGCACGCCCGGCTGCTGTCCGGCATACAGAGTGCGCCAGAACTGCAGGCCTTCGCGACCGATCGCCTCCTCCCCCAGCTCGCTCTGCCAGGCGGCGTAATCGGCGTACTGCAGGCTGTCGAACGCTGGCAACTGCCGTCCCGCACACAGTTGCTGCAGTTCGGTCATCAGCAATGCCAGAGACTGGCGGTCACAGCTGGCCAGGGTCACGCTGATCAGCAACTGACGATCCAGCAGCGAGGCCACCAGGGGCACTTCGGCCAGGGCCAGGCGATCCTCGGCACGGGCCTGTTGCAGGCTGCGTCCCGCTTCCAGCGACAGGCGCAGGCGCACCTGGGGGGTGATTTCCTGCACCGGTTGCTTGAAGCCGGGCACCTGCCGGTAGCGGGTGCGCAGGATTTCGTGGCGCTGGCACACCTCGTTCAGTGCGGCCTCCAGCACAGCACGCTCGGGCGGCGTGTCGAAGGACAGGAGCGCCTGCGCCGCCAGCGGCTGGCCCAGGTACTGCTGCTGGGAAAGAATCGCGGCCTGCTGGGCCGAAATCTGAAACGTCTCTGCTTGGGAAAAGTCGGTCATGCTGATGTCCTTAACCAATGGCCACGTCGGTGCTTTTCAGCGGGACGGCCATGGCTGTGAGTATTTTGCGCGGGCCTGAATATTCGTTGCGGGCGTGCAGGGTGAGGATGTTGTCGAGCATCACGACGTCGCCCTTCTCCCAGGGAAACTCCACCATCACCTCGCGATAGAGCTGTTGCAGATGGGTGATGTAGTCATCGGGGATCGGGCTGCCATCGCCAAAGAAGGTGTTTTGCGGCAGGTCCTCGGGCGCGAACTCCGCCAGCAGGCTGTCGCGGATGCTCTCTGGCAGGGTCAGGGCATTGAAGAACGTCGCATGGTTGAACCACACGCTCTCGCCGGTACGCGGATGCCGGACCATGGCCGGGCCCTGTTGCCGGGTGCGCAGGCGGTTGCCGGATTTCCACTCCGGGGTCACGCCGATCTTCGCGCAATAGGCCTCGACCTCGGCGCGGTTGTCGGTCTGGAACACGGTCTGCCAGGGCAGCCCCATGCCGTCGCCATAGTTGCGCACATAGAGCACGCGCTTGCGCTGGAACTCTTCGCGCACCTGTGGATCGATCCGCGCCAGCAAATGCCGGGTGTCGCCAAATGGCGTCTCGCCGCCGGTGGTCGACGGCACGTCGCAGTAGAAATACAGGTGCAGCGGAAACACCGGGGAATAGGAGTGCTCGTTGTGGGGAAAGATCTTTTCCACGGCCGGGTAGTCGGTGGAGCTGTAGACGTTGAGTTTCTTGGTGATCTGGGTCCGCGGCGAGGCCCGGAACAGGTACTCCAGGGCACCACCGGAAATCGAATCGACGCACTGGTTGAATTCGTTGATGTCCTGCACCGCGAAGCCGCGGAACAACAACGTTGCGTGCCGGTCGAGCTTTTCCTGGAGCAGCTCGCGGTTTTCCCCGGCCCACTGCGCCAGCCCCACGCCAGGAACGTTCGGCGTACACAGCAGGGGAATCGAGCTGTTCTCGAACAGCGGCGTGAACGTCACCAGGCTGGATTGGTCCAGGCTCAAGCTCTTGCGCCGTCCCTTGCCCAATGCCGGTATGGCTTGAGACTCGAATTTCGACATGACCCACCTCCGATTCGCGGTATCAGGCGCGGCGATCGCACGCGCCTGCATGATTGTTCAATATGGCTTCACTCGACCGGCACCCGTCCTGGACGGCGCCGCTGAATCGGGTGCTGTTGCTTGAGCAGGGCCTGGCGCTGTTGCAACTGGTCTCGCTCGCGCAGGTATTGGATATCCCGTGCCTGGTTCAGCAACGCCGCCAACGGCGCCTGGGTATCGACCACCATCAGCTCGAACACCACCTGCAACTGCTCGAACAGGCACGCCATGTCCGCGGCGGTGTAGAGCCCGGCATCGCACTTCAGGCCGAGGTAGATGCCCTGGGGCGCATTGACGAACTCGGCCACTAGGTCCAGCTCCGCGGCAGCCCTGCCGGCAGCCACCGGCTGCACGTCCAGGCCGTCGATCGACAAGGGCTGATCAAGGCTTTCCTGATAGATGAACTTGATGCTGAACAACGGTGAACGACCGGCGCGCCGGACCACCCGCAGCGCCTCCACCAGGCGCTCGAAAGGCAGGTCCTGGTGATCCGAAGCACCGATGACCGTGCTCCGTGTCACCTGCAGCAAGTCGCTGACGCACTGTTGTTCCTCGACACTTATCTGCAACACCAGTTGGTTAACGAAGAAGCCCACCAGATCTTCAACGCCGGCGTGATTGCGGTTAGCGATATCGGTCCCCAGACGCACCCGCGAACTGTCGCTGCGCTGCCCCACCACCAGGGCAAAACCTGCCAGCAGCAGCATGTACAAGGTCACCCCCTGGGCACTGGCAAAGGCGCGCAGCGCCTGGCTCTGAGCCGCCGAAAAATGGAACTCGTGGAGATCGCACAAGGGTGACGGCGCCTGCCCTGGCTGCACCGTGGCACTGGCGGGCAAGCGCGTGAGGTGATGGTCATCGCCCAGGACATCACGCCAGTAATCGAGCTGACGCTGCAGTTCACCACCTTCGAGCCATTGCCGCTGCCAGACAGCGAAGTCCACGTAATGCAGGGCCGGCTCCGGCAACGGGCTGGCTGTGGCGGTCCGATGGGCGTGATACAGGCTTACGAACTCGGTCGGCAAAATGCCGAACGACCAATGGTCGGCGACGATGTGGTGCAGGGTCATGAGCAGCAGGTGCCGTTGCGGCTCCAGCCGCAGCAGGCGTACACGCATCGGCGGACCGGCGATCAGGTCGAAGGGCTCCGCGGCCTGTTGCTGCAACTGCTGCTGGGCCATGGTCTCGCGCTCGGCCAGTGGCAAGGCGCACAGGTCATCGAACACGAACGACAGCGGCAGGTGGCGATGGACGTGCTGCCAGCTCTCGCCTTCGACCTCGCTGTAGGTGGTACGCAATACCGAATGCCGCTGCATCAGCGATTCGAAGGCTTGCCGCACCGCCTCGATGTCCAGCTCGCCACGCAACTCCAGGGCCCGGGCGATGTTGTACATCGAGCTCTGCGGCTCCAACTGCCAGAGGAACCACAAGCGCTGCTGGGCAAAGGACAACGGCTGTGGCCGCGAGTCATCCACCCGGCACAAGGCCGGGGCCGCCTCCGGAGCCTCAGTGGCGCCCAGGGCGGCGACAAAGGCCTGCAGGTCGGGCGCATCGAACAGGGTCCGCAGCGCGGCCTGCAAGCCCAGCTCATGCCGCACCCGGCTGATGACCTGGGTGGCCAGCAACGAGTGCCCGCCCAGGGCGAAGAAGTTGTCCTGCAGGCCGACCCGCTCGACTTCGAGCACGCTCTGCCAGATCGCCGCCACCTGCTGCTGCAGTTTGCTGTGCGGGGCCACATAGGCTTGTTGCAAGGCACTCAAGTCGGGCTTGGGCAAGGCCTTGCGGTCCAGCTTGCCGTTCGGGTTGAGGGGCAGGCGCGGCAACAGCAGCACGTGGCTGGGCAACATGTAATCCGGCAGCGTTTCCTTGAGCCCGGCCTTGATCAGCGCGCAACGCTCAGCCTGTGCCTGAGCATCGCCCAGGCCGTCGTCGGTATCCCCAGGCAACGCAGAGGGCACCACATAGGCCACCAGTTGCATGCCGTTGTTGGCCGGCACGGCCAGCACCACCGCCTCACGCACATCTGGCCGAGCCGACAGGCGCGCCTCGATTTCCCCCAGTTCGATGCGGAAGCCGCGGATCTTCACCTGATGATCGATGCGGCCGATGTACTCGATCGCCCCTTGCGGGTTGTAACGCGCCAGGTCGCCACTGCGATACAGCCGGGCGCCGGGCTGACCGGCAAAGGGGTCGGGAATGAAGCGCTCGGCGGTCAGTCCCGGCCGGTCAAAATACCCCTGGGCCAGGCTCGACGCAGAACCGATGCACAGCTCTCCGGTGCCGCCTTCGGGCAGCAGATTGAGGTCGCCGTCGATGATCCGCAGGGCGCGGCCGATGATCGGCTGGCCGATCGGGATGCCGTAGACCTCGCTGGCATCCTGCTCCCGGCAGTCGTGGACACTGGAGACCACGGTGGCCTCGGTCGGGCCGTAGGTATTGAGCAGGCGTACCCCCCCAAGCCCGGCGGCGTGCCACAGGCGCAAGCCCTCCACCGACATCGCCTCGCCGCCGACATGCACCTGGCGCAGGCGCCCCAGGCTGCGGATACCGTCGGCCATGCACTGCTTGGCCAGCAAGTGCCAGTAAGCCGCCGGCAGGTCGGCCAGGGTCACGCCCTGGCTGACGATCACCGCCGCCAGTTGCTCGACGGCCCAGGGCTCGTCGCCGCGCATCACCAGGGCCGCGCCGAGGCAAAGGGCTGGGTAACACTGCTCGACGAAACCGTCGAAGCTGAAGGTGGCGAATTGCAGCACCTTGTCGGTGGCGGTGAGCGCCGAATAATCCGCCGCCGCTTCGCAGAACGCCGACAAGGCCCGGTGATCGATGGCCACGCCCTTGGGGACCCCGGTGGAGCCCGAGGTGTAGATCACATAGGCCAGGTCTTGCGGGCAGGCGCGGTTCTGCGGATCAGCGCTGGAGCAATGGCTCAAGCGTTGCGCCAGGCTCGGCAGATCCCAATGCAGCACGCTGTCGGGCAGCAGCGGCGCGGCCCAGATGCCGGTGTCGCTGAGCAGCAGGCTCAGGCGGCTGTCGGCAATCATGAACGCCAGACGCTCTTGCGGGTATTGCGGGTCCAGGGGCACATAGGCCGCGCCACTCTTGAGCACCGCCAGCAGGCTGACGATCAGTTGCGGGCCGCGCTTGAGTGCCAGGCCGACCCGATCCCCCGGGCCAATCCCCTGGGCTTGCAGACAATGGGCCAGGCGGTTGGCCTGGGCGTTCAACTGGCCATAGTCCAGTTGCTCGCCATCGACCACCAGCGCCAGCGCCTCGGGCGTGGCCGCCGCCTGCGCGGCGATCCGCTGGTGCACCAGCGGCGCCTGGGCGGGCACCACCTCGGCCAGCTGGCTGTGCTGCAGCAAGTCCTGGCGCGCCTGTTCGCTCAACAACTGCAAGCCCCCCAGGGCCGCGTCGGGATCGGCCATGAACTGCAGCAGCAAATGCCGCAACTGGGCACAGAAGCCCTGGACCTGATCGGCACTGAAACGACTGCGGTCATAGCTGAAGTCCAGGCTCAGGTGCTCGCCCAACTCGATGCCCAGGGTCAGCGGATAGCTGGTCTGCTCGTGGTTGGCCAGGCCGGAGAACTGCAGCCCGGCCGGAGCCCCCTCCTTGAGGGCCTGGGCCACGGGGAAGTTCTCGAACACCAGCAGGCTGTCGAACAAGGGGGCGCCCTGGTGCCCGGCCCAACCCTGGATCTCGTAGAGCGGCACGTGCTCGTGTTCGCGCAGGCCCAGATTGAGCGCCTGCATCTGCTCCAGCCATTGCCCCACGCTGCACTGCGAACGTGGCTGGCAAATGATCGGCAAGGTATTGATGAACAGCCCCAACTGCTGCTCGATACCCGGCAGCGGCGCCGAACGCCCCGCCACGGTGGCACCGAAGATCACGCACTGCTGCGCGCAATAACGCTGCAGCAACAGCGCCCAGGCGGCTTGCAGCACGGTGTTGAGGGTGACCTTCTGCTGCCGGGCAAAGCTGCCCAGGCGTTGTGTCAGCGCCTGGTCGACCCCTTCCAGGTGCTGCCCATGGCCGCTGCCCGACACCGGCTTGCGCACCCCGTCGGCGAGCAAGGTCGGCGAGTCCATGGCGTGCAGGCGCTCGCTCCAGAACTGTTGTGCAGCCGGGCCCGACTGCTGCTGCAACCAGCCCAGGTAGTCGCGATAGCGGCCTTGGGGCGCCGGCAAGCGAGCGCCGCCGTACAACTGGATCACTTCGGCCAGCAGGCTGGCATTGCTCCAGCCATCGAGCAGCAGGTGGTGGCAGGTGTAGATCAGGTGCCAGTGGTTGTCGGCGATGGGCACCAGCAGCAGGCGCAGCAAGGGCGCCCGATCCAGCTCGAACCCCCGGGAACGCTCTTGCGCGGCCAGTAGATCGAGATCCGCCGGGGCCGATGCCAGTACCTGCAACGGCACCTTGACCCGGTTCCTGACCAACTGATGGGCGCTGTCCAACCCTTCCCAGTGCACGCTGCTGCGCAGGATCGGGTGGCGATCCAAGGCACTCTGCCAGGCATCGGCAAAGCGCTGGGGATCAAGGCCGTGGATGTCCAGGCGCAACTGGTTGATGTAGGCCTGTTCCTGGGGCTCGTAGAGGGTATGGAACAGCATGCCCTGCTGCATCGGCGTCAGCGGATACAGGTCCTCGATGGCAGCCGCCAGCACCGGCAGCGCGTCGAGCTGTTGCTGGGAGATCCGTGCCAGCGGGAAGTCCGAAGGCGTAGCTTGGGCCTGATCCAGCCCACAGCAGTGCTCGATCAGCAGGCGCAGCTCGGCGAGGTAGTCATCGGCCAGCCGCTGGATGCTGGAGTCGCTGAACATTTCCTCGCTGTAGCCCCACTGCAACGCCAGTTCGCCGCCATAGACCTGGCCTTCCAGGGTCAGCCAGTTGGCCAGGGGGGCCTGTGGGTCCTGAGCCTGCCCGCTGCTCTGGCTGGCCGGCGTCCACAACGCCTGCTCATCGAATTGGCGATCGAACTGGCCCAGGTAGTTGAAGGTGATCCGTGGCTGCGGCAATGCCGCCAGCGCCTGACGCTGGGCCGGGCTGCCCAGGTAGCGCAGCAAGCCGTAGCCCAGCCCCTTGCCGGGGATCGCGCGCAGTTGCTCCTTGATCCCCTTGATTGCAGCCCCAGCTTGCTCGGCCGGCTGCAGGCGCACCGGGTACAGGCTGGTGAACCAGCCCAGGGTGCGGGTCAGGTCCAGATCGTCGAACAGGTCCTCGCGACCATGCCCTTCCAACTGGATCAGGGCCGAAGCCTGCCCGGTCCAGCGGCACAGTACGCGAGCCAGGGCGGTCAACAGCAGGTCGTTGACCTGGGTGCGATAGGCGCTCACAGCCTGTTGCAGCAGTTTGCGGGTCAGCCCCACATCCAGTCGCGACTCGATCTTGCGGCCATGACGGTTCTGCAGGCCGCCCGCTGGGTTGTCACAGGGCAAGTCGTCGGCTCCGCTCTGCTGCGCCAGCCAGTACGGCAGTTCGGTCTCGCGCTGCGGCGCATGCTCCCGCAAGCGCCGGGCCCAGGCCTGATAGGCACTGGTCTTGGGTGGCAGTTGCACCGCCTGAGCCTCCGCCAACTGCCGGTAGGCCTGTTGCAGGTCCTCCAGCAGCACCCGCCAGGACACCCCATCCACCACCAGGTGGTGGATCACCAGCAACAGTTGCTGGCGACCCGACTCGTGCTCCACCAGGACCGCGCGTACCAGGGGGCCGGCTTGCAGGTCCAGGCTGCGCTGGGCCTCGTCGCACACTGCCGCCAGGGCTTGGTCATGCTCGACCCGGCACTGCCACAGGTCGAAGTGGCTGGCAGGCTCGGCATAGGCCTGCTGCCAACCCTGCTGCGTGCCGACAAAGCGCAGGCGCAAGGCATCGTGATGATTGACCACCTGCAACAACGCCACCTGCAACAGCGCTGGCTGCAAGGGCTGGCGCGGGTCCAGCAGCAACGACTGGTTCCAGTGCCCCGGTCGAGGCACCTCCTGAGACAGGAACCAGTGCTGTACCGGGGTCAACGGCACCTCACCGGTCACTGGTCCCTGGTCGATCTGCGGCTGATCGTCGAGGACCGCGACCTGGGCCAGGCTGCGCACGCTCTGGTACTGGAACAGGTCCCGGGGCGCCAGACGGACCCCGGCCTGACGGGCGCGACTGACCACCTGGATCGAGATGATCGAATCACCGCCAAGCTCGAAAAAGTTATCGTCCAGGCCTACCTGAGCGAGCCCCAGCACATCGCACCAGATGCCCGCCAGGGCCTTCTGCATGGCGTTCTCCGGGGCCACATAGGCCAGTTGCGGCGCCGTCTCGGGCAGCGGCAAGGCCTTGCGGTCGAGCTTGCCGTTGGCGGTCACCGGCAAGCGATCCAGGGCCAGCAGGTGATGGGGCACCATGTACTCCGGCAGGCTGCTGGCCAGCCAGGCCTTGAGTTCGTCGGTCCACCCCTGGGCCTGGGCGCCCTCTTGCAACACCAGATACGCCACCAGGTGCTTGGCGTTCTGCACCAGCACCACGGCCTCGCGCACGCTCGGGTGCTGCATCAGCCGGGCTTCGATTTCACCCAGCTCGATACGCAGGCCCCGCAGCTTGACCTGATGATCCAGGCGCCCCAGGTACTCGATCACGCCATCGGCGCGCTGGCGCACCCGGTCGCCAGTGCGATACAGCCGCGCCCCCTGGTGGAACGGGCAAGGTACAAAGCGCTCGGCGGTCAGGGCCGGGCGCCGGTGGTAGCTGCGCGCCAGGCCGCTGCCGCCCAGGTAGAGTTCGCCGGCGACTCCGGCCGGCACCGGTTGCAACTGAGCATCCAGCACATGGGTGCGCAGGTTGGCGATCGGCCGGCCGATCGGCACGCTGCTCGCGCCTTCGTCGACACAGGTCCAGTGGGTGACATCGATTGCGGCTTCGGTCGGGCCGTACAGGTTGTACAGGGCCGCACCGGGCAGTCGGGCAAAGACCTGCTGCTGGGCTTCCAGGGGCAGGGCCTCGCCACTGCAGACAATGCGCGTGAGGCTGCTGCAGGCCGATACCCCACTGTCATGGATAAAGGCCTGGAGCATCGACGGCACAAAGTGCAGGGTGCTGATCCGCTGTTCGGTAATGATGCGGATCAGTTGCGCCGGTTCCCGGTGGGCGCCCGGGGCCGCCACCACCAGCCGCGCGCCGGTCATCAGCGGCCAGAAAAACTCCCAGACCGAGACGTCGAAGCTGAACGGGGTTTTCTGCAGCACCGCATCACTGGCGTCCAGGCCGTAGGCCTGCTGCATCCAGTACAGGCGGTTGACCAGCGCCGCGTGGCTGTTGCCTGCGCCCTTGGGCTTGCCGGTGGAACCCGAGGTGTAGATCACATAGGCCAGGTTCAGCGGGTCGACCAGCGTCTCCAGCGGGCCGCTGTCATAAGCCAGCAGCGCGTCCTGATCCTGGTCCAGGACGATGACCTTGAGCGCCTGCGCATCGGCTTGGAAATCCAGCAGCGGCAGCAGCGAACGCTGGCTCAGCAAGAGGCGGATGCCGCTGTCCTCGATCATGTAGGCCAAGCGGTCCCGGGGGTATTCCGGGTCCAGGGGCACGTAGGCGCCACCGGCCTTGTGGATCGCCAGCAGGCCCACGACCATTTCGATGGAGCGTTCGATGCAGATGCCCACCAGCACATCCGCCGCCACACCCTGCTCACGCAGCAAGCGGGCCAGGCGGTTGGCTCGGGCATCCAGTTCGGCGTAGCTCAGTTGCTGCTCGCCGAACACCAAGGCGCAGGCGTCGGGGGTACGCCGGACCTGAGCTTCGATCAGTTGCGGCATGCTCAACCCGGTGGGGTAAGCCTGCGCCGTGGCGTTCCAGTCGTGCACCAGGGTCTGCTGCTCACGGGCATCGAGCAGCGGCAACTCGCCTATGCGCTGCTCGGCATCCCCCAGCATGGCCTGCAGCAGGCCGAGCCAGTGGCGCGCCATGCGGGCAATGGTGGCGGCCTCGAACAGATCGTCGGCGTAGGTCAGGGCGGCGTGCAGCGTGCCGGACTTCTCGTAGGTGTCCAGGGTCAGGTCGAACTGGGTGGTGCGGCTCTGCCACTGCACCAGGCCCAGCTCCAGGCCGGACGCGGTCTGCACCGTGCTGATATCCGCCACTTGCGGCTGGTGGTTGTACATCACCTGGAACAGCGGCGTGTGGCTCAGGTTGCGCTCCAGCTTGAGCGCCTCGACCAGTTGCTCGAACGGCAGGTCCTGGTGGGCCTGGGCCCCCAGCGCTGCATCCTTGACCGCCTGCAGCAGCTCGCCGACCCGGGTCTGGCCGGTAAGCCGGGTGCGCAGTACTTGAGTGTTGACGAAGAAACCGATCAGCCCTTCGACTTCGGCGCGATTGCGGTTGGCGATGGGCACGCCGACGCGGATATCGCCCTGGCCGGTGTAGCGGTGCAGCAGCACATTGAAGGCGCCGAGCAACAGCATGAACAGGGTGACGTTGTGCTGCCTGGCCAGGGTCCGCAACTGTTCGGCCAGCTCCGGCGCCACGGCAAAGTCATAGCGGGTGCCGCGGTAACTGGGCACGGCCGGCCGCGGATGATCGGTGGGCAGTTCCAGCACCGGGTGCTCGTCGCCCAACTGCGCCTGCCAGTACTCCAACTGCCGCGCCTGCTCCCCCGCTTCCAGCCAGCGGCGCTGCCACAGGGCGTAGTCGCTGTACTGGATTGGCAGAGGCGGCAGTTGCGGCGCCTCGCCCCGCTCGAAGGCGTCGTAGCAGCGGATGAACTCGTCGATCAGCACGTTCATCGACCAGCCGTCGGAGACGATGTGGTGCAGGGTCAGCAGCAACACATGCTCCTGCTCATCGAGTTGCAGCAGCTTGACCCGCAGCAGCGGACCGCGGTCCAGGTCGAACGGCAGCAGCGACTGGCGCTGGGCCTCGGCCGCCACCGCCCGCTCGCGGCCGGGGGCGTCGATGGCGCTCAGATCGAGAAACTCCACCGACAGCGAGCCCGTCGCCGGCGCCTGCTCCAGGCGGTCGTCGGCATGGCGCTTGAACACCGTGCGCAGGGTTTCGTGGCGCGCCACCAGGGCGGCGAACGCCTGCTCCAGCGCCTGGCGATCCAGCGCTCCGTTCAGGCGCACCGCCCCCGGCAGGTTGTAGGCGCCGCTCTGCGGGTCCAACTGCCAGAGAAACCACATGCGCCGCTGGGCGTAGGACAGTTCCTGACGGTCCTCGACGGCCACCTCGGCCGGAATTGGAAACAACGAAAAGTCGATGTTTTCCGCTCGCAGGCTATCGAGGAATAACCGGCGCTTCTCCAGCGGCAGCTCGATAAACCGGCGTGCGAGTTTCAGGGACTTTTCAGCGTTCATCGGGGGTTCATCCGTACATGTTGGGTATCGAGCAATGGCTCGGCTATCCCTACGAAACGGATGGCCCAGGAGAAAAATTAACCCCGCCCAGCGCGGACGCAGGGGCATCGCCACGGTAAATTGCGCAGGCCGCGGCTCGTCAAATCAGGACCTTCTCCTGAACAAGGTCGCGATCATGTCCTCAGCCACTTCTCTGGCCAGCTCCCTGGCCCAAGGCCTGCGCAAACTGGTAGGCGCCGGCGCCCAGTCACCCCGGGGTTACCGGCTGATCAACGTCGAGCTCAAGCAACGCATCGACCTCAGCCCCTCCATGACCCGCCTGGTGTTCGGCGGCGCCGACATCGCCCAGGCCCGCACCCTGGCCCCGGACCAGCGCATCAAGCTGCTGTTTCCCGGGGCCGACGGCACGCCTGCGCAATTGCCGGTGGAAGGCGACTGGCAAGCGGCCCGGCGCCAGTTGCCGGCCGAGCGCCAGCCGCCGATGCGTACCTACACCATCCGCGCCTTGCGCTTGCATCCGGCGGAGCTGGATGTGGATTTCGTCCTGCACGGGGTCAATGGCCCGGCCTCGGCCTGGGCCACCCATGCCCGGCCCGGCGACTGTCTGCAGATGGTGGTGCCGAACAAGGCCTACAGCGGCGACCCCGGCGGTTATGAGTGGCTGCCGCCGGCGGGGATTGGCAAGGTGCTGCTGATGGGCGATGAAACCGCCCTACCCGCCATCGCCGGGATTCTCGAGGAGTTGCAGGATTACCCGGATTACCCGGACGTGCAGGTGTTCATCGAAGTGCCCCATGAGAGCGACTGCATCGACCTGCGCTGCCATCCGCAGACCCGGCTCAGTTGGCTGCCCCGGGACGTGCTGGGGGCGCAACATGGCGAACCGCTGATCCATGCCGCCCGGGAGCTGGCCGAGCTGCCGCCGCCCAGCACCGGGCGTCGGCCGCTCAAGGTCGCCGATCGCGACCTTGAGCAACGTCCCTGGGAAACCGCCAAGCCGGCGGACAACCGCTTCTACGCCTGGGTCGCCGGAGAATCGGCCACGGTGATGAGCATCCGCCGCCACCTGATCAACGAGCGCGGCCAGGAACGTCGCAACCTGACCCTGATGGGTTACTGGCGCCTGGGTATGTCCCTGGGTTGAGCCCACCAACCGCCCCTATTCCCTATAGCCGCTGCCGAGCCCGCGAAGCTGCGCAAAGGCCCGAAGGGCCTTGCTTGGCGATCGCCAGTCGAACCTTTGGAGCCCTCGGTTTTTTTGCGTCCCTGCGGGCCGTGCGCAGCCTGCGGCAGCGGCTACAGGGAGCATGTCTGTAGCCGCTAGGAAAGCGCGGCTACCGGTTGCAGGTGGCGGCGGCGATGCACTTCCAGGTGGCCCTTGATCAGGCTCAGCACCTTGGTTTCCTGTTCGTGGATGAAGAAGTGCCCGCCCGCGAGCATGTCCACGGAGAAGCTGCCGCCGGTTTCCTGGCTCCAGCCAATCAGTTGTTCGCGGGTGGCGCGGTCGGTCGTGCCCCCCAGCACATGCACCGGGCAATTGAGCAACGGGCGCTGCAGCGGGCGAAAACGGCCGCACAGCAGGAAGTCGGCCCGCAGGATCGGCAAGGTCAGGCTCATCAGTTCCTGGTTGGCCAGCACCTCTTCGCTGGTGCCATTGAGGGTGCGCAGCTGCTCGATCAGCTGTGGGTCAGTCTTGGCCTCGGCAAACCCTCGGTCGTATTCGCTGCGCAAGGTCGGTGCCGCCGTCCCGGAAGCGAACAGCGCCACCGGTTCCGGACAGCCCAGGGCGCGCAGGGCATGGGCCAGTTCGCAGGCCAGCAAGGCCCCCAGGCTGTGGCCGAACAGGGCATAGGGCGCGCGCAACGTGCTCTGGAGTTCCCGGGCAAGCTGCATCGCCAGCACCCGCATGTCGGTGTGCAGGGGTTCGGCGTAGCGGCTGCCTCGTCCGGGCAACTCCACCGGTTGCAGGTGCAGCCAGCTCGGCAGCTTGCGCCGCCAGCGGCTGTAGACCATGGCGCTGGCGCCGGAATACGGCAGGCACAGCAGGTTCAACTGAGTCACGGTTTATCCCTCGACAGATCATCTGTTAGGAACAACGCGGCAGCAGGCGGAGAAATTAGTCCGGCACGGGCCTCAGCGCAGGCGTCGATAGCTCTGCAACGCCGCCCCCAGCACCACCGCGCCGCCGGCCAGGGCCAGCCAGAAGCCGCTGCGGGCACCGAAATGGTCCACCAACGCACCGGAGCCGGCGGCCCCCAGGGCCACGCCGATGCTCAGGCCGGTGACCAGCCAGGTCAGGCCCTCGGTGAGCTTGGCCGGCGGCACGATGCGCTCCACCAGGGCCATGGCGACGATCAGGGTCGGGGAGAAAAACAGCCCGGCGACGAACACCGCCAGGGACAGGCCGAAGATGTTGCTCGCCCACAGCAGCGGCAAGGTGGCCAGGGCCGTGGCGATACCGCCATACATGAACAACCGGGGCAAGGGCGTGGCCAGTTTCAGGGCTCCGAAGGCAATGCCTGCCAGGCACGAACCGATGGCGTACACCGAAAGCACGATGCTCGCCGCCGCCGGCTGTCCCTGCTGCTGGGCGAAGGCCACGCTGACCACGTCCACCACCCCGACAATGGTGCCCATGGCGGTCATCAGCAGCATCAGCAGGCGGATCTCCCCGGAGCGGATGATCGAGCCGCCGCCCCCCTGCTCATGGGGATGCACCGGGGGCTCGGTGCTCTTTTGCATGACGAACACCCCCACCCCCAGGGCCAGCGTCAGCAGCGCCCCCAGCGGCCCGGCCTCGGGAAACAGGCCGACGCACAGGCCCACCGACAACGGCGGACCGATGATGAAACAGACTTCGTCGAGCACCGATTCCAGGGCGTAGGCGGTCTGCAGTTGCGGCTGGCCGCGGTACAGCTCGGTCCAGCGGGCACGGACCATGGCCGACATGCTGGGCATGCAGCCGGCCAGGGCGGCACAGATGAACAGGGTCCAGTGCGGGGCCTGCAAGCGCGTGCACAGCAACAGGGCCAGCAATGCACCGCCCCCCAGGGTCGCGGCCAGGGGCAGCACCCGTCCCTGGCCGAAACGGTCCACCAGCCGCGAAACCTGGGGCGCGCAGAAGGCCGTGGCCAGGGCGAAGGTCGCCGCCACCGAGCCGGCCAGGGCGTAGCCGCCGTGCAACTGGGCAAGCATGGTGATCAGGCCGATGCCGGTCATGGAGATCGGCATGCGCGCCAGCATCCCGGCCAGGACGAAGGCCCGGCTGCCGGGGGCCTTGAACAATTCGCGGAAGGGGTTTGCCATTGAAACGACTCCTTGGGGGGCTGCAACTTGCCATAAAGTGGCCAGGCAGTAGAAATACATACGCCTCGTATGTTAAAAAGCATGGGAACATACGCCGCGTATGTCAACCCGTCATTTGTTGGAGAAGCGTCTTCATGAGCAGCCGTCCCCGCGCCGAGATGATCGAAGAAACCCGCGCCAAGTTGATTGCCAGTGCACGCCAGGCCTTTGCCCGGCTGGGCTACGCCCGGACCTCGATGGACGAGCTGACCGCCGAAGCCGGGCTGACCCGGGGCGCGCTGTATCACCATTTCGGTGACAAGCAGGGATTGCTGGCGGCGGTGGTGGAGCAGATCGACAGTGAAATGGATGAGCGCCTGGAGGCCATCTCCGCCGCGTCCGACGACCCGTGGCACGGCTTTGCCCAGCGCTGTCGGGCCTACCTGGAAATGGCCCAGGAAACGGAGATCCAGCGCATCGTCCTGCAGGATGCCCGGGCAGTGCTGGGGGAACGGCGGCCGGCGCAGGAGCATTGCATCGACTCCCTGAGCCAACGCTTGCAGGCCCTGAGCGCCGCCGGGCTGATCGAGCCCGCGCCGAGCCACGCCCTGGCGCGCCTGATCAACGGCAGCCTGGTGGACGCGGCGCTGTGGATTGCCGCCGCCGAGCCCGGCGAGCAGCGCCTGCAAGCGTCCCTGCAGGGGCTTGAACTGCTGCTGCGCGGGCTGCGGCCGGGGCACTGAACGGCGCTTGCCGCCGCTGCTGCTCCGCACCGCCCGTGTGCTTGAACGACCCTTGAATGGCGACAAGAGCCTCTGGCAACCTTGGGCCCGCCCCCGGTGCCGACTGCGGGCCTTTGTGCCTGACCGCCATGGAAGTCGCCCCATGCCCGATTCGCCGATCATTGCCGTGATGATCCACGCCGCCGACTGGCGCGCCGCCACCTTGTGGTACGCCCAGGCCTTCCCCCGGGCCCGCCGGGTCGTGCATGAGCCGGATGATTTCGGCCATTTGCAGCTCGACGGCCTGTCCCTGGAAATCGTTCCCTGTGACGCCAAGGTCGGCCAGGGCCCGGCGGGCACGGTGGTGTATTGGCACGTCAGCGACCTGCCCGGCGAAGTGCAGCGCCTGAGCGCCCTGGGCGGGCACCTGTATCGCGGCCCCCTGGCCATCGAAGGCGGCGAATGGATCTGCCAGGTGCAAGACCCCTGGGGCAACTGCATCGGCCTGCGCCAGCCGGCGACGCTCGCCTGACGCGGTATCTGGCGGCACACTGACGAGGTTTTCACCCGAGCCCCAAGGAGAAACGGCATGCATCAGGTGCTGCTGATCATCGACGTACAACCCTGCTTCAACCCGCCGCCATGGCTGGTGGAGGGCATCAACCGCTTGCTCGGGCGCATGCCCTCGGTGGCCACGGTGGAACGCCATGATGAAAGCCGCACGCCCTTCGCCCGGCAACTGGGTTGGCAACCGCCGGTGGACGACCAGAGCCTGGTGGCGGCGGACAAGGTCTTTATCAAGCACGGCTACGGGCCGACGACGGAACTCCTCGATTACCTGAAAAGCCTCAGTCCCCAGCGGGTGCTGGTGTGCGGCATCCAGACCGACACCTGCGTCCTGGCCGCGGGTTTTGCCCTGTTCGATGCCGGCCTGCAGCCGACCCTGCTCACCGACCTGACGGTGGGCTCATCCCTGGACCGCAGCGGCGGCCTGGGCATTGACCTGTGGCGGCATCACTTCAAGCACCTGATCCGCAGCGACGAACTGTAGAAGCCGGCTTACCGGAAGCGATCTTGCGAGCGACACCGCGCTAGCATCCGCACCTCGCCCCATCGTCTCGACAAGGAAACCCCATGAGCCTGGACCTGCACCTTGAAGCCGACCAATGCCTGACTTCGGCGCTGCTCGGCCGTTTACTGCAAGGCTTCCCGGGCACCGAGGTGCACTACCTGCCCGGCGCGGTCCAGGCCTGGTTCCCCTCAGGCCTGAGCCTGCAAAGCGAAGACTCCAACCTGGAACCCGAGATCCGCGCCGAAGACCGCAAGGGCTGCGACTTCGCAGTCGGCCTGCGCTGCCACCTGCGGATCAAGGGCCCCGAGCCCGAAGACCATCGCTCTCTGGATGACATCCGCCGCTTACTGGAAACCATCGCCCAGCACTGCGAGGCGCGATTCATCCTCTCGTTCCAATACGAATCCACCCTTTACTGGCGCGATGCTGGCGGACTGTGTGAAGCCTGAGCCGCGCAAACACACTGGAGTGATTGCAGCCCGATGAAAAAACTCTTCGCCCTGCTGGCCCTGCTGTTCAGCACCCCGGCCTTGAGCGCCTCGTTCAGCGACTCACCCGAAGCGCTGGTACGGCAATTCATTGCCGACTATCAGCAGTGGAGCGACAGGGCCAGCGCCCGCCAAGCGGACAACGCGCCGCTGCAATCGATGGATCTGGCACAGCAGGAGTACGCCCGGTTGCTGGCCAAGTTCTGCCTGCCGGGCTTTCAGGGCCAGCCCATTGCCTTCAGCTCCCCGGCCAGCCACGGCACGGCGTACGAGCAGATCCTCTCCAGCAGCCGAACCGCAGATCGCGCGCTAGTGAAAACCCGAGCAATCAGCCCCGGCGAGGGCTTTGCCGCCGATTACCACTACCACCTGATCTTCAGCGGCCAGCGCTGGTACCTCAGCGAAGTGTTCTACGTCGACCAGGACGGCCAGTACGAGTCGCTCTAGATCAGCCGTAATCGTTTTGAGCTAGGGTGTTTCAAGTCACCGAACCCCGGAGCCACCATGCCCAGCTCAGCCGCCCTGCATCAGGTCACGACCCCCAGCCTGCACCTTGCCTACGAAGCTCACGGCCCGGCCACTGGCGAGCCGGTGATCCTGCTCCACGGTTTTCCCTACGACGTGCGGGCCTACGACGAGATCGCCCCGCCCCTGGCCGAACGCGGCTACCGGGTCATCGTTCCCTACCTGCGGGGCTACGGCCCGACACGCTTTGTCAGTGAGCAGATCATGCGCTCCGGGCAGCAGGCCGCCCTGGCCCGGGACCTGCTGGAGCTGATGGACGCGCTGCACCTGCCCCGGGCCACTCTCGCCGGCTACGACTGGGGCGGTCGCGCCGCGTGCATCGTCGCCGCCCTGTGGCCGCAGCGGGTCAAGGGCCTGATGAGCGCCGACGGCTACAACATCCAGGACATCCCCAAGGCCTGCGAACCCAGGGCGCCGGAGACCGAGCACCGGTTGTGGTACCAGTACTACTTCAACACCCAGCGCGGGGTGGATGGGCTGACGGCCAATCGCCGGGCCTTCTGCGAGCTGTTGTGGCGCCAGTGGTCGCCGACCTGGAAGCAGGGGCCGCAGTGCTATGGACTTACCGCGCCGTCCTTCGACAACCCGGATTTCGTCGACGTGGTGATCCATTCCTACCGCCATCGCTTCGGCTACGTACCCGGCGACCCCAGCCTGGAAAGCATCGAGCAGGCGTTGCAGGCGCAACCGCCGATCCGCGTGCCGACCATCGCCCTCTGTGGCGCCGACGACGGGGTCGGCCCGGCCATCGAGCCGGACCCCGATATCGGCCTGTTCAGCGGGCCCTATCAACGCCGGATCCTGCCCGGGGTCGGCCACAACCTGCCCCAGGAGGCCCCGCTAGCCACCCTCGACGCACTGCTGGAGTTGCTTCAGAACAGGTGAGAAGTGGCAACCGGCGCACGCCACGCGGGGGGAAAAATCGGTACACTCCGCGGCTTTGATCCTCCACAGGACATGGAATGTTACCCGCCGCGACCTCTCCCCGCCCCGGCCTGCGCCGGGCCCTGGTGCTCTGGCTCTACGCCGTCGGCGCCGGCCACTTGCTGGCCGGGCTGCTGCTGACCTGGGCCGGCCACAGCGGCCTGTTCAACGACTACCTCGGCGGCATCGAACAGGCCTTCTGGGGCGCCGCCGCGCCGGCACCGGCCCGGGCCCAGCAGGTCTGGTGGCTGGGCCTGTTCGGCGCCACCCTGCAAAGCTACTCGCTGTACCTGCTGGGCCTGGTGCACCTGGGCAACCGCCTGCGCGCGCCGGCGGCCTGGACCTGGCTGATGGCCGGGATCGTGCTGTGGGCGCCCCAGGACATGTGGCTGTCCTGGCAGATGAACATGACCGCGCACCTGTGGATCGACAGCTTCGCCCTGCTGGTGCTGCTGCCACCGTTACTGTGGCTGCAGCGCCACGACCGCCGTACCTCTCGTCTTCCCTCGTAAAAGGACTTCACCATCGTGGCTGATTTGCCAATCCTGCAGTGGGCCATCGCCCTGTTGCTCGCCCAGGGCGTGCTCGGCGCCCTGGATACGATCTACCATCACGAACTCACCGTGGCCCTGCCGCAACGCCATGGCGCGCGCAAGGAGCTGGCGATCCATGCCCTGCGCTCGTGCTTCTACGGCGTGCTGTTCATGGGCATCGCCCACCTGGCGTTCCAGGGCATCTGGGCGCTGGTGATCGCGGTGCTGTTCGCCCTGGAAATCGGCCTGACCCTGTGGGACTTCGTGGTCGAGGACCGCAGCCGCAAGCTGCCGGCCATCGAACGCATCATGCACACGGTGCTGGCGATCAATGCCGGGGCCTTCTTCGCCCTGTACGGCCTGCAACTGCTGGAGTGGTCGCGCCTGCCCAGCGCCTTGAGCCCTATCGACCTGGGTTGGCAAGGCTGGGCCCTGAGCCTGTTCGCCGTCGGTGTGACGGCCTCGGGGATTCGTGACGGCCTGGCGGCGTTGCGCCTGCAACGCCAGGGCCAGGGCGCCAATCCCTTTGCCGGCGGCCGCGGCAAGCGCGTGCTGGTCACCGGCGGCACCGGCTTTATCGGTGAAACCCTGGTCAACCAACTGCTGGATGCCGGGCACACGGTCAGCGTGCTGGCCCGCGACCCGCTGCGCGCCGCCTACCTGTTCGACGGCCGCGCCCGCTGCCTGCGCTCGTTGAGCAAGCTGGGCCATGGCGAAGCCTTCGACGTGATCATCAACCTGGCCGGCGCCCCGGTGGCCGGACCACGCTGGACCGCCAAGCGCCAGGCGCAACTGCTGGCCAGCCGGGTCGGCACCACCGAAGCCCTGCTCAACTGGCTGCAGCACGCCCAGCACAAGCCGGAGCTGTGGATCCAGGCGTCGGCCATCGGTTTCTATGGGGTGCGCGACGCCAGCCAGAGCCTGGATGAAAACGCCGAGCGCGGCGAAGGCTTCATGGCCGACCTGTGCGCGCGCTGGGAATCCTCGGCGGAGCCGGCGACCCGCTTCGGCGTGCGGCAGGTGGTGCTGCGCCTGGGCATCGTGTTCGGTCCCGGCGGCGCCCTGAAGCCGCTGCTGCTGCCCTTCCATTTCGGCTTTGGCGGACGCATGGGCGATGGTCGGCAGATCATGAGCTGGGTGCACCGCGACGACGTGTTGCAGGTGATGGCCCGGGCGATCAACGACACGTCGCTGTCCGGCACCTACAACATGGTGGCGCCGGAAGCGGTGAGCCAGGGCACCTTCGCCGCCACCGCCGGCAAGGTGCTCAAGCGCCCGGTGTGGCTGCATGTGCCAGCCGCGCCGGTGCGGGCCCTGGCCGGGGAAATGGCCGAGCTGTTCTTCGACGGCCAGAAGGTGGTGCCCGCGCGCCTGCTGCAGGCCGGCTACCGCTTCCGTTACCCGACCCTGGACGCGGCCCTGCGCGACCTGACCTGAGCTGAGGAATGCCCATGAGCAAGCCCCTGTTGTACCTGCTGGCGGGCAATGGCAGCGCCGCCGACTGGTGGGACGATGCCCTGCCGCACTTCCAGCGCTATCAGGTGCAACCCCTGGAGCTGCCAGGGTTTGGCGACAACCCGCTGCCGCCCTGCCAGGACCTGGGTGAATACGCCGAGGCCCTGCTGGGCATGACGGCGCCGGGCAACGCGATTGTCGCGGTGGGGGTCAGCGCGCTGATCGTGCTGCACGCCTTGCAACGCCGCCCCGGGCATTTCTGCCGCAGCGTGCTGCTGTCGCCGGTGGGGGCCTTTCTCTGGCAACGGCGCTTGCCGGCGCTGATGTCGCCGCTGCCGGCGCGCCTGCTGATTCATGGCCTGCTGAGCCATAAACCGACCCTGTTCGCCGGCAAGTTCTCGCGCCAGCCGTGGACCCAGGAGCAATACCGGCGCATGGGTTCGGGCTATGCCCGCTGCCGGGCGTTCGTGCCGCTGTGGCAACAGCTGCGGGCCGACACCGCGCTGCCGCTGCTGGAGTGGATCAAGGACCCGGTGCACCTGGTCTGGGGCGATCAGGACCGGCTGCTGGGAGTGGCCCAGGCCGCGGCCTGGTCGGCGATCCTGGCCCGGGCCGACCTGCGGGTCAGCCTGCAGCCGGGTTGGGGCCATTACCCCTGGATCGATGCACCGGCCCAGTTCGTCGCCTGGCTGGAGTCCGCCGATCCGGGCTTTGTCGCCCACACCAAGGGCGGCCGCCTGCACCTGGCGCAACTGGCCGGCCAGCCGGTGCCCAGCGCCCTGTCCCTGGACAGCGCCGGCGACCCGCGCCTGCCGGCCCTGCTCGCCAGCCAGCCCGCGGCGCTGTGGGCGGTGCGTTCCTCCAGCTACGGCGAGGATCAGGCCGACTCGGCCAACGCCGGCCTGAGCACCACTTACCTGCGGGTCGCCAGCGCGGACGTGCCGGCGCGCATCAGCGAGCTGCGCGACGCCGGGGTCGAGGAAGTGGTGGTGCAGCGTTTCATCCAGCCGACCCTTTCGGGGATCGCCTTCGTGCGCCATCTCTCGGTGGAACTGGAATGGGTCGAAGGCCATCTGGAACGCCTCGCCGACGGCCAGGTCAGCCCGCAGCGGGCGATTCTTTCGCGCCTGGGCCCGGCCTGGGAAAGCGGCGCCTTCGCCAGCACCCAGGGCCTGAGCGCCAGGGCCTTGTGGGACTTCCTGCAAGGGGTGCTGAAGACCTTTCACTACGTGCCCGGCGATGTCGAATGGGCCTGGGACGGCCAGCGACTGTGGCTGCTGCAGTACCGCCCGATCAGCGACTACGGCTGGCGCCGGCACCTGACCGCGGCCAATATCGCCGAGATCCTGCCGCCCCAGCCCAGCCGTTTCGTCGAGTACGGCCAGCGCCGCGCGGCGGCGAGCATTCCGGCGATCATGGCCCGCTGGGACAGCCGGGTGCTGCAGGACAACGAACCCTTCACCGCGGTGTTCGGCGGTGCTTCCTACATCAACAACGACCTGTTCCTGGCGCGCCTGGCCGACTGGGGCCTGCCCTCCTCCAGCTACGCCGGGGAAGTCGGTGGCGCCACCCCGGAGCTGCCTTTGCGCCCGCTGCGGCTGCTGCGTTCGCTGCCGCGTTTCCTGCGCATGCAGCACATCGCCCGCGGCCATCTGCTGACCCTGGAACGCGGCCTGCGGCGCTTCGATGACGAGTTGGCGCAGTTGCACCAGGGTGCTGCCGACGGCCAGCAACTGGCGGACTGGTTCAGCCGTTTCTACGTGTTCGTGGTGCAGGGCAACCTGTGCATCGCCACCGCCCTGGCCAGCAGCGGCGGCGCACTGCTGGGGCGCCCGCCCACCGCCTACGACAACCTGGACCACAGCCCCCATCGCCTGCCCTGGGAAACCGACCCCGGCACCCCGCGCCCGGCCTGCGCCGAGTTGCCGCTGCAGGCTTTCCCGCAGTGGCGCCCGGCCATCATCCTGGCCCACCGCCTGGGCCTGCCGGGCATGCGCGGCTACTACCTGCAAGTGCGCGAGTGGTACCGGGACAACCTGATGCGGATCTTTTTCCGCCTGCACCACGCCGTGCCCGAGGCCGATCGCGACTACTGGTTCGCCCCCCACGAGCAGGTGCGCAGCCGCGGCGGCAGCTTCTGGCAGGACGGCCGCGAAGGCAGCGAACAGGCCGCGGGCTTCATGATCTATCCGGGGCAGGTCCAGGGCGTATTGGGGGTCGACATTCTCCTGGAAGACACCCTCGACCCCGGGCGCCATGCCCACTACCAACAGGCCCGGGCGGTGATCGCGCGCATGGGCGGGCGCCTGTCCCACGGCTCGACCCTGCTGCGCGAGCTGCGCAAACCCTCGGCGGTGCTGCCCCAGGTCGACCCGGCCTGGGTCGGCCGCGAAGTGCTGTATAGCGACGGCCAGCTGAGCCTGGTCGAAGGCTGACCCCCGCGCCCCGGGCTCAGGCCTGCTCGGTGGCGGCGAAACGTTCGCGGTAGGCCTGGGGCGTCACCCCCAGGGCTCGCAGCAGGCTGCGGCGCAGGGTTTCCTCACTGCCAAAACCGCATTGCGCGGCGATGCGCTTGATCGGCAGGCCAGTGTCGGCCAGCAGGCGTCGCGCGGTTTCGACCCGGATCTGCTCGATCGCCCGGGCCGGGGTCCGGCCGGTGTCGGCGCGGTAGTGGCGAACGAAACTGCGCTCGCTCATGCCCGCCTGCTGGGCCAGCACCGGCAGCGTCAGCTCGCGACCGAGATTCTCGGCGATCCAGGCGTGCAGCCCATCGAAACGCCCGCCCTGGTTTTGCAGCGACAGGGTCACGCTGAACTGCGACTGGCCGCCCGGACGCTTGAGAAACACCACCAGTTGCCGGGCCACCTCCAGCGCCGCCTCGCGGCCCAGGTCGGCCTCCACCAGGGCCAGGGCCAGGTCGATGCCGGCGGTGACCCCGGCCGAGGTCCACACCGGGCCGTCGTTGATGAAGATCGGGTTGGGCTCCACCTGCAGCTGCGGGTATTGCTCGGCCAACTGCTCGCAGCGGGTCCAGTGGGTCACCACCCGGCGCCCGTCCAGCCAGCCGCTGGCCGCCAGCAGAAAGGCCCCGGTGCAGACCGAGGCCACGCGCCGCGAGGTCGCCGCGCGCTGAGCGACCCAGGCCACCAACTGCGGGTCCCGAGCCGCCTCGTAGACGCCCCAACCGCCGGCAACGATCAAGGTGTCGCAGGCCACTTCCGGCGCTGGCAAGGCATCGGCCAGCAGCGCCAGCCCCGATGAACTCAGGGTCGCCCCACCCGGGCTGGCGATCACCCGCGGATGGTAGGGCAAGGGCAGGCCCAGGCCGCGGGCCCGGTCATTGGCCGACGCGAACACCTGCAAGGGGCCGGTGACGTCCAGCAACTGGTGATTGGCAAAAGCCAGGACAAATACGTTTTTCGGCGCAGTGGACATGATTGGCGTAAATCGAGGGCAGGTTGGCGAATACGCCAAAGCCTAGAGCGCTAGAGTCAGGCCGTCCACTTCATCGACACAAGGAACAGGCCATGGCGTTACAGATAGGTTTTCTGTTGTTTCCAGAGGTCCAGCAGCTGGACCTGACCGGTCCCCACGACGTGCTGGCCTCGCTGCCGGATGTGCAGGTGCATCTGATCTGGAAGGAGCCGGGGCCGGTGGTGACCAGCTCCGGGCTGGTGCTGCAGGCCAGCACCGGTTTTGCCGACTGCCCGCCGCTGGATGTGCTCTGCATCCCCGGTGGCGCCGGGGTCGGGGCGCTGATGGAAGACCCGCAGACCCTGGCCTTCATCCGCCAGCAGGCGGCCCGGGTGCGCTACCTGACCTCGGTGTGCACCGGCGCCCTGGTGCTCGGCGCCGCCGGCCTGCTGCAGGGCAAGCGCGCCACCACCCACTGGGCCTACCACGACCTGCTGGCGCCGCTGGGGGCGATCCCGGTGCGCGAACGGGTGGTGCGCGACGGCAACCTGCTGACCGGCGGCGGCATCACCGCCGGCATCGACTTCGCCCTGACCCTGGCCGCCGAACTGTTCGACGCCGCCACCGCGCAACTGGTGCAGTTGCAACTGGAATACGCCCCGGCGCCGCCGTTCGAGGCCGGCAGCCCGGACACCGCGCCGGCCAGCGTGGTGCAGCTCGCCCGCCAGCGCACCACGGAGTCGCTGCACAAGCGCCGGGAAATCACCCTGCGCGCGGCGGCCAGGTTGCACGCCGGCTGACCACGCCGACTGAGGCTCCGGGCACGGCTCAGGCACGCAGCACTGGGCCCTGGCGGGCATTGCCGAGCAACTGGGTAATGGCGCCATCGCCATAGGTGCGCTCGACCCTGGAAATCACCACCTGATAACCGGCGTACCAGCGCCGGTACTGGCGCTTGGCCTCGAGGTGCCTGGGGTGGCTGGCGAAGGCCTGGATCGAGGCTTCGTCCTCCCAGTAGTAGCTGGCGTTGATCAGCCCCTGGTCGGCGCTGGTCCAGGATTGGGCGCCGACGAAGCCCGGCAGGCTGATGGCAATTTCATCGATCAGCGCGCTGAGGCGGTGGAACTCCTCGTCGCGCTGGCCCGGCTGGTAGATAAAGGCGGCGATGTACATGGGCAAACTCCTTGGGGGGTGATGGATCAGACCGGGCGCGCCAGCAGCGCCAGGCGCAGGGCCAGGGCCAGCAGCACCGCCGCCAGCAGCCAGGATTGCCAGCGGGCCAGCCGCGAATCGCCGCTGGGCAGGCCCCGACCCAGGGCCGCGCCGAAGATCCCCAGGCTGGTGTGAAAGACCCCGCTGACCAGGGTCAGCAGCAAGCCCAGGACCACCAGTTGCACGGCGATGCTGCCGCGCTCGGGGCGTACGAACTGCGGCAGGAAGACCATGAAGAACAACAGCGCCTTGGGGTTCAGCAGGCTGTTGCACAGGGCCCGGACAAACACCGTGCTCAGCGGCACCCGCGCCGGCTCGGCCAGGTGCAGGGCGCCGCGCTTGCCCAGGGTCTTCCAGGCCAGCCACAGCAGGTAGGCGACCCCGGCATAGCGCATCAGCTCGAACGCTGGGGGCCAGCTGGCCACCACGGCGGTCACCCCGGTGGCCGTGAGCAGGGTCAGGCCGATATCCGCCGCGCCGATGCCCAGCCCCGAAGCCACGCCACCGCGCCAGCCGTAGGCCACGCCGTGGCTGATGACAAACGCCATGTTCGGTCCCGGCGACAGCAGCAACAGCAGCACCGCGCCCAGGAAGATCGACAGGGTGGTCAGGTCCGGCATGCCCGTGTGCTCCTGCGCAAAAGTCGCTAGATTAGAGTCCCTATCTGATACAAACAAAAAAGTGTTCTAGATACATAAGGTGGTCGAACATGCGCCGTACCCGCTACAAAACCATCGTCGACCACTTCGCCCAGCGCATCCGCAGCGGTCAGCTGTGCCCCGGCACCCAACTGCCCACGGTGCGTGCGCTGATGGCCAGCGAGCAGGTGGCCCTGGCCACGGCGCTGCGGGTCTATCACGAGCTGGAGGCCATCGGCCTGGTGGTCGGCGAGCCCGGGCGCGGCACCTTTGTCCGCGACACCAGCCTGCCGCGGGGCATGGGCCTGGAGCAGCACCCGGCCAGCGCCGCCTCGGTGGACCTGGCGTTCAACTACCCGTCCCTGCCCGGCCAGGCAGAAAGCCTGCGCGAGGGGCTGCGGGCGATGGCCGCCTCCGGCGACCTGGATGCGCTGCTGCACTCGGCGCCCCAGGGCGGTCGCCCCCACGAACGGCAGACCGCCGCGCGCCACCTGCGCAACCGTGAGATCCGTGTCGCGGGCGAACAGGTGCTGATCGTCAATGGCGCCCAGCAAGGGCTGGCGGTGAGCTTGCTGGCGCAGCTGCAGCCCGGGGACATCCTGGCGGTGGACGCCCTGACCTACCCGGGGCTCAAGGCCCTGGCCCAGGTCCAGCGCCTGGATCTGGAGCCGCTGCCCCAGCACAACGGGCAGATGGACCTCGACGCCCTGCAGGCCCTGTGCCGCCGGCGCCCGGTGCGGGCGCTGTACTGCATGCCGACCCTGCACAACCCGCTGGGCACGGTGATGCCCCTGGCCGAACGCCGGCGCCTGGTGCAACTGGCTCGCGAGCATGACCTGCTGCTGATCGAGGACGGCGCCTATGCCTTTCTCGCCGAACCGGCGCCGGTGCCGCTGCAGACCCTGGCCCCGGAACGCACGCTGTACATTTCCGGGCTGTCGAAAAGCGTGGCGTCGGGATTGCGCCTGGGGTTCATCGTCGCGCCGCTGGAGATGATCCCGGCCCTGGAGCGGGCGATTCGCGTGTCGACCTGGAGCACGCCATCGCTGACCGTGACCCTGGGCTGCCGCTGGATCGAGTCGGGGCTGGTGGACAGCCTGGAAGAGCAGAAACGCAACGACGCCCGGCGCCGCCAGCAACTGGCCGCGCGGGTGCTCAAGGGCTGCGACTACCAGGCCTACCCTTCGTCGTATTTTCTCTGGCTGAAACTGCCGGAAGGGCTGCGGGCCGATGGGGTCGTGACGGCCCTGGAGCAGCAGGGAATCACCGTGACCTCGGCCGAACCCTTCGCCACCACCGCCCACGTGCCCCAGGCCTTGCGCCTGGCCCTGGGCTCCATCGGCCTGCCGCTGCTGCAGCAGGCCCTGGAGAAGGTCCGTAACGAAATCACCCGCTGAAGGGCGTCAATGGCCGGACGAAAAAAAACCCGCCGAAGCGGGTTTTTTCCAAGACCATCATGACTTCCTGTCTGCAGCATCCGTGCTAATGGTCGACCTTCCCTGATCCTGAGCGCTTCCTGCGCTGCAGTTGTGGGAAAGAAGATTAAACACAATGCCGGGGGCGCAGAAGGCGCATTGAATTACAGCGCGTGTAGGAAATTCGCTATACCGCACCTACGCAAACCCCTAGCTCAGCCCTCCAGTGCCTGTGCGGCCAACGCCGCGAGCTTGAGCTGGTGCTGCGCCCCGGGCTGATGATCGTCCTGGAGAAACCAGGCAGCGGACAGACCACTGAAGGCCAGCACCCATTGCACCAGGCGTCGCGGCTCCAGTTGCGCGGCCCGGGCAATCACCTGCACCTGGCGGGCAAAGCGCGCCGGGTCGGTGGCGCTGGGCAAATCCGGGTTGCAGATCAGGTTGGCGAAATCGAAGGTGCGTTCGCCATGGACCCGCTTGGGGTCGATCACCCGCCAGCCGCCCTCGGCGAAATCCAGCACATTGTCGTGGTGTACATCTCCGTGCAGCACCACCGGTTCCCGGGGCGTGGCCAGCAGCTGATCGGCTTGCGCCAGGCAGCGCCGGAACAACCCGCCCTGCTGCGCCGCCGCCTCGCGCAGGTCGCTAAACCAGCGATCCAGCGGCACCAGCGATGGCTGGGGTTGCGCCCGTGGCCGGTGCAGCTTCTGCAGGGTGGCGCAGACGATATGGCTGACCTCATCGTGCTGGCCAGCCTGGGCCATGCGCATCAATGACGCCGTGCCCATGGCGCGCTCCATCAACAGTGCATCGTCCTCCTGGGCATGGACCCGCGCCGCGCCCTCCCCGGCCCACCAGACCATCAAGCGATTGCCGGCCCGCTCATCTTCGTCCAGGGCAATCTTCAACATGGCCGGCGCACCGTCTTGCAGACGCACCGGCAACAGCCGGCTCCCCGGGGTGACGATGGGCTCGCCATCCGGCGTCAGGCGCCAACGGTTTACATAGGTTTCAAACAAGGGGACAGCTCCAGGCGATAAGCGGCAAGCGGCAAGCGGCAAGCGGCAAGCGGCAAGCGGCAAGCGGCAAGTTTCAAGCTGTGCGGCCTGATCTGCAACCCGCCAGTTGCGGCTGAATGCGGCTGTACTTCAGCCCTGCTGCAGGTAGTTCTCGATATTGCCCATCTGTTCGTCCCAGCCCCGGCTGTTCATGCGAAAGGCCTTGAGCCGGCGCTCACCGGGAATGCCGTCAAAGCCCGACTCGATGACCCGCAGCAAGGTGCCGCCGCCATGCTCCTCCAGTTCGAACTGCACCAGGGTGGTGGGCTCGGCCGAGTAGTCATGCGTCGGGTCGATGGCGTAAGGGTGCCAGCGGAAGGAGAACAACTCCTCGGGCAGCATCTGTTCCACCTGCGCATCCCAGGTCAGGTGTTCGTAGCCTTGGTAAGTGACGGCACCGCGGACACGCTGGCCGGGGATGAAATGCTGGCCCTGCAGGGCCACGCCGAACCAGCGGCCAAATTGCTCGGCCTCGCTCAGCGCCGCCCACACCTGCGCCGGACGGGCATGCAGCAGGATCTTGCGTTCAATGCGATCTGAAGCGTTCATAAGTCACCTCCAGTGATGAACACTAGACCGCTCTGCTTCGAGCGCAACCTTTATCCGGCCGAAGGCACGCCTGATCGCGCGCCATGAAAAATGCTACTGTCGCCGGCGCACCTGTCTCTGCAAAGGATTTGCCATGCCCCTCTCTCTTATCGACCGCTACCGCGGCAGCCTCCTGGGCCTGGCCTGTGGTGACGCCGTCGGCACCAGCGTCGAATTCAAGCCCCGCGGCAGCTTCGCGCCGCTCACCGATCTGCTGGGTGGCGGGCCGTTCAACCTCAAGCCCGGACAGTGGACCGACGACACCTCCATGGCCCTGTGCCTGGGTGAGAGCCTGCTGCACAAGAACGGCTTCGACCCGGCCGACCAGATGGGCCGCTACCTCAACTGGTGGCAATGGGGCTACCTGAGCGCCACCGGCGAATGCTTCGACATCGGCATGACCGTGCGCCAGGCCCTGATCGACTTTCAGGAGCACGGCCGGCCCTTTGCCGGTTCCACCGACCCGCAGACCGCGGGCAATGGGTCGTTGATGCGCCTGACGCCGGTGGTGCTGTTCCACTACCCCGATCTGCAGCGGGTGCGCGAATTGGCCGGCGCCAGTTCGCGCACCACCCATGGCGCCGCCGAAGCCGTCGAATGCTGCCAGTTGCTGGCCGGGTTGATCGCCAAGGCCCTGGGCGGCGCCAGCAAGCTTGAACTGCAACGGCTCGATACCACGGGGTTGAGCCAGAGCAAGGTCGTGGCCCTGGCCCAGGGCGGTTATCTGCACAAAACCCGTGAGCAGATCCGTGGCAACGGTTATTGCGTCGACTCCCTGGAGGCGGCGCTGTGGTGCTTCCAGCACAGCGACAGCTTCGCCGACGCAGTGCTCGCCGCCGCCAACCTGGGGGAGGACGCCGACACCACCGCGGCCATCGTCGGCCAGTTGGCAGGCGCCTTCTACGGGGTCCAGGGCATACCGCCGCACTGGCTGGCCTGCCTGCACATGGCCGAGGAGATCCAGGCCATGGCCGATCAATTGCTGCAGGCCGCCCAGCGCCAACAACCGGCCCGGCCCCTCAACGGCAGTTGCCTGTGCCGGGGCGTGCAATACCAGGTCGAGCGCCTGGACATGCCCATCGGCCATTGTCACTGCCAGACCTGCCGCAAGGCCCATGCCGCGGCCTTCGCCTCCACCGCCGGGGTCATGCGCGAACATTTTCGCTGGACCCGGGGCCAGGAGCTGCTGCGTGCGTTCGAATCGTCGCCGGGCAAGCTGCGGCACTTCTGCTCGGTGTGCGGTTCTCATCTGCTGGCCGAGCGACCGGGCCAGCCCCATGTGATCCTGCGGGTGGCGACCCTGGACGATGATCCGGGGCAAACCCCGCAGGTGCATATCTGGACCGCCCACGATGTGCCCTGGCTGGCCCACGAGGCGCTGGAGCGCTGGCCCGAATGGCAACCCAGCCGCGACTAGACTGCATGTCCACCCCTTGACCCGATAGCGAGATGTTCCATGCGTGCGATCCTGTTCCTGGCCCTTGCGCCGCTGCTGCTCGCCCCGTTGGCCCAGGCCGACGAGTGCGACAGTGCCACCACCCAGACCGACATGAACCAGTGCGCCGGCCGGCAATTCCAGGCGGCCGACAAGCAACTGAACAACCTCTACCAGCAGATCAACCTGCGCCTGAAAGACCAGCCACAGGCCAAGAAACTGCTGGTCAGTGCACAACGGGCCTGGGTGGCGTTCCGGGATGCCGAGTGCGAATTCTCGTCCTCGGGGGTCGAAGGTGGCAGCGTGTATCCGCTGGTCCATAGCAACTGCGTCACGGCCTTGACCAAGGCCCGGGTGGAAAACTTCAAGACCTACCTCAAGTGCCAGGAAGGCGATTTGAGCTGCCCGGTACCGGGCCTCTAGGAACGGGCGGGCCCGCGAAGGCGTTGGTGGGGGCGCTGCCTGACTTACCGGCCCATTCGCCGGCAAGCCGGCTCCTACGAATACCTATTGCTCGCCCCCCTTGTAGGAGCGGGCTGGCCCGCGAAGGCGTCAGCTGGGGCGCTGCATGGCTTGCCGGCCTGTTCGCCGGCAAGCCGGCTCCTACGGGTACGTATTGCTCGCCTCCCTTGTAGGAGCGGGCTGGCCCGCGAAGGCGTCAGTGGGGGCGCTGCATGGCTTGCCGGCCCATTCGTCGGCAAGCCGGCTCCTACGGATACCTATTGCTCGCCTCCCTTGTAGGAGCCGGATGGCCCGCGACGGCGTTGGTGGGGGCGCTGCCTGACTTGCCGGCCCATTCGCCGGCAAGCCGGCTCCTACGGATACGTATTGCTTGCCCCACTTGTAGGAGCGGGCGGGGCCGCGAAGGCGTAAGCGGGGGCGCTGCACGGCTTGCCGGCCTGTTCGCCGGCAAGCCGGCTCCTGCATAAGGAGCCGGGCAGGCCGATGGAGGCGGGTCAGCGGATGAAGATCTGCGTCGTGGTGGCCGCCATGTCGCCACCGGGCAGGGTGATCTTGCCCACCTGCTTGAGGCTCTCGGCGTCGAAGATCGCCACGTCGTTGAAGGTCCCCGTCAGGTAGATCTTGCTCCCGGCCTTGTTGAACGACAGGCAGTAGTAGGAATGGTCCAGGGTCGCGGCCTGGAGCAGTTTCTTCTGCTTGATGTCGTACTTGGCCAGGCGGTTGAGCACGCCGAACATCAGGTTCGGGTCCTTGGGCGAGCGCATGCCGCTGAAGTAGATCTCGGTCAGGGGGCCGAAGTCGGTGGTTTCCGTCTTGCCGGTCTTCAAGTCAATGCTGAACAGCCCGTACAGCGGCTCGGCGGTCGCCGGGTCCTGTTGCTTGTCCTTGAATTTCGCCGCGGTGTAGAGCAGCGAGAAGTCGTGGCGGTAGGTCTGCTGGTTCCAGATGTAGAGCACGTCCGGGGCGCTGTAGTTGGGGCGTTTCCAGTGCCGGCTGGGGATCAGCACGTCGAACTTGCCAGTCTGCACGTTGACCTTGTACAGGTCCGGCCCGGCCACATACAGGGTGCCGTCGTCGCCGCTCTGCATGATGGTCAGCTGGCGTGGCGCGGGGAAGCTGCGCACCGGCCTGGCGTCGAGCCCGGCATCGGTGGCGTAGACATCCAGCCGCGGCTCCTTGACCTCGTAGCGATCATTGAGCAGCAAGGTCGGGTTGGCCACGGTGTACAGCTCCTTGCCGTCGTGGCTGACGGTGAAGGCGAACATCGAGCGCGCCTTCTCCCCCGGGTGCTGGGTGATGCTGGCGTGGAACACCTGCTTGCAGCTGTCGAGCTCGACGCCGTAGACATCCGCGTAGTGGTTGTTCAACACGTAGGCGATCTTGCGGTCCGGCGACAGTTGCACGGTGCCGGGGCCGAAGGCGTCGGGCATCTTGCAGGTCTTGTACAGGCTGTCGCTGGCCAGATCGATGACGTGCAGGTTGTTCGGGTAGTTGGTGGTCACCAGGTACTCGTGGCCACTGTTGAGGGCCAGCCCCTCATCGGCCAGAACGCTGAACGAGCAGGCGCCGAGAACCGCGAGTGCGACCAGGCCGCAGGCTTTGATGCTGTGCATGCTGGAATCCTTCTTGTTGTTCATCACTTGTCTTTCGGGAAGACAGTGCCGAGGTTGCGCCAGTTGTCGTTGGAGGCCTGGGCGTCCTTGTTCCAGTCGGGGTAGGTGCTCATCATGTCGGGCACCTGGGCCGGCCACCAGCACGGGTCGGAGCAGCCGTAGAGGTCGGCCTCCATCGGCTGGCACAGCGACGAGACGCCGCCAAAGGCGTCGATTTCCCAGCCCGGGTCGGTGGTCGAGGCGCAGCCGGCCACGGAGTTCATCGCCAGCACTTCTTCGATCCGGTCCTCGGCGGCCGCCGCGGTCAGTTTCTGAGCTTTGTTGTTGATTGGCTTGAGATGTTTCATGTCAGTGAGCCTTGCGCGGAGTGATGTAAGTGCTGATGAACGCAGGGTTGTGCGCCATGATCCGGCTGTAGACTTCGATGCCGAAATCCACCCAGTCACGCATCAGTTCGCAGTAGTGGTAGGTCGGGTGCGCCGGGTCGCCGTAGCGGGCGTAGCTCTCGTGGTAGCAGCCCCCGGAACACAGGTT
Organism: Pseudomonas sp. Os17; assembly: GCF_001547895.1. Taxonomy (NCBI): domain Bacteria; kingdom Pseudomonadati; phylum Pseudomonadota; class Gammaproteobacteria; order Pseudomonadales; family Pseudomonadaceae; genus Pseudomonas; species Pseudomonas sp. Os17. The sequence goes on from NZ_AP014627.1 coordinate 4,753,784, forward strand.
GCGGATGCGGCAGCTGTCGCAACCTGTGTTGGTCCGGTCCAGGCGTTGGGACAGGAAGTCGTTGAGTTCCACCTGCTTGACCCCGCCGTCATGCACGTTGCCGAAGGTCGGCAAGGACGAGCCGGTAAAGCGGTGGCACAGGTTCAGCTCGCCCTTGTGGTCCACCGCCAGCATCTTCAGCCCGGCGCCGCAGGGCAGCGCTTTCTTGTGGCCTTCGTGGATGTCGGTGATCAACTGGTGCAGGTTGGAGAAACCGATGTTGCGGTGCTCCAGCGCCGCGTCCAGGTAACGCCGCCCCAGGCGTTTCATGCTGGCGAAGACTTCGATCAGCTCATCGCTGCTGAGGTTGAAGCTGCTGATGTCCCCGGAGGTCACCGGGGCGAACCCCACCTCGGCAAACCCCAGCTCGTTGAACAGGTGATCCCAGATCGTCTCAAGGTCGGTGACGCCGGTGGTCAGGGTCACCCGGGCACCCACCGGGCGGCTGTTGTAGCGCGCCAGGAGCATCTGCGCCTTGCGCCGCACCACGTCATAGGTGCCCTGCCCGCCCACGGTGATGCGGTTGCGGTCGTGCACGGTCTTGGGCCCGTCGATGCTCACCGAGAGCCCGAAGCGGTGGGCGTTGAGGTAGTCCACCACCTCCTCGGTCAACAGCGTGGCGTTGGTGGTCATGACGAACTCGACGAACTTGCCGGCAGCGGCAAAGCGCTGTTCGCAGTAGTCCACCATGGCCTCGATCAGCGGCCGGTTGCTCAGCGGCTCGCCGCCGAAGAACACCACGGTGTAGCGCTCCTCGTCGGGGGATTCCTGCAGCAGCATTTCCACCGAGGCGATGGCCGTGTCCAGGCCCATCTTCTTGCCCGCCGAGGGCTTGTCCAGGTCTTCCTTGTAGCAGTAGGTGCAGCTCAGGTTGCAGCCGGTATTGACGTTGAGCACCACGGTATTGATCGCCGTGCGCTCGACCCGCTTGACGCCGATTTCCGGGGTCAGGGGCGAGCCGTCGCTGACCAGCTCCAGGGCGATCAGCTCGCGCAGGGTGTCGCTGATTTCGGCACCGTCATAGCGGCCGCCCAGGCGCTGGATCAGCTCTTGCGGGGTACAGCCCGGGCCGCGCAGGGCATCGATGATGCTGCCGGTCAGGGCATCGCTGGCGAACAGCGAACTGCTGGGGATATGGAACAGCATGCGGTCGGCGTCGACCTGCACTTCATGCAGGTTGCGCTCCACCAGATTGAGAATTGCGCCCATTACAACCTCCTGTGCACGCCCCGCTGTCGGGGCCTGCGGTCATTGCCTGAAAGTGTCTGTCGCTATCGCTCGACGCCCCTCAGGGAATGGGTGGATTGTTCCAGCGTTGCACGGTGACGATCAGTTGGCCCTCGCCGGTCAGGGCCTTGCCGGCGTCATCCACGGCGGCGATCACCTTGAGGTTGCCGGCGTTGTTGGTGGACATCTTGCGCTGCGGATTGGGCCCAGCGTCGCCCGGGGTAAATACGCCGCTGTCGGCCTGCATGCTGCCGGCGTACTTGACGTCTTCATCCTTGGCCGCCTGCTCGTCGAAGGCCTCGACCTTCCACTGCGCCGGCATCACGCCGATGCGATAGGCCTTGCCGTCGGCGCCCTGGCCCCAGGCTTCGGCATCGAAGCGGCCCTGGACCTTGGGCGTCGAACCGCCACCGTCGCCAATCCGCGCCACCGAGAACGCCGGCACCACCTTGACCTCGGCGATGCGCTGGTACACCGCCAGCGTGGCGCCCTTGAGGCTGCCGACACTGACTTCGCGCAGCCCCGGCTGGGCGCTGGCCGCGGCCTTGAGCTTGAGGCGGATGCGCTCCGGGCTCTGCTCCAGCACCTGCAGCACCTCGACGTCCTTGCCGAAGCTCGGGGTGCCGGAGAGGCCGGCGCCCACCAGGGTCACTTCAGCCTCTGCGCCGGCCTTCAGGTAACCCGGCTGCACCGCCAGCAGACGCTGGCTGCCCTGTTTGGCGGCGATGAAATCCAGGCCGCGCTCATCGTGCTCGGCCTCGAACATCCGCCCTTGCAGGGCGTTGCCCTGGGCCGCCAGCACCTGGCGCATGACCACGCCGTCGACCGTGACATTGCCGCGCCATTCATAGCCGTTGTAGAGAATCGCGCTGCCCTGGCCATTGAACGGGCTGCCATCGGCGTACTGGCCCTTGACGCTGACCTTGAACTGATCGCCCTCGCCGGCGCTGACGCTCATCACCCCGGCCAGCTCGCCCTTGCCCGGCAGGTGGCCGCTGAAACTCCAGTCCCCGACCAGCGACGCCGCTGAAGGACGCGCTTGCTGCCAGGCCTTCCAGGCCGGGTTGTCGAGGGGATAACGCTGGGCCAGCAGCGGCACCATGTCCTTGAGCGCGGTGGGCAGCCATTCGCGGTCCCGGGACAGCGCCTGGTACTCCAGGGACGGCCATTGCCCGAGGTGGAAGTTCACCAGCCGCTCCCATTCCTGGGCCGGGCGGCGTTGCAGGGCGATCCGCGCGCCGGAGTGGCACCGGGCGCACATCTGGGTGGTCTGCTCGTCGAAGTGCTCGACGGTGTTCAAGCGCCGCTCCAGGGCATAGCGCACGCCGTCGGTCTCGCTGGGGGCCAGGCCCTGGGTGTCGGCCAGGTACTTGACCAGGGTGCGGCGGTCCTCATCGCTGATCTTCAGGCCGTGCATGGTCTGCATGCGGGCAATGCTCATCAGCCAGCCTTCCGGGGTCTTGCGCTGGTGGCTGATGCGGCTCAGGGCATCCCCGGCCTCGGGGGTGTGACAGCCCTGGCAGGTTTCCTTGAGGATGCTGCCGGCATCCCGGGCGGCAAAACTCGATGGCGCGTGCAAGGCGGTACAGGTGGCGATGGCCAGCAGGCTGGCGCTGAGCCTCAGGCGGAGTTTTCTCTTCATCAGGGTCGAACCTCCCTCGGTGCTTTCTTATTGTTAGCGAGTTGTTTTTATGGTTTCTGCCATGCCCGGGGATACCGGGCATGGAGGCAGGAGAAACGTCTGAGGGTAAGCAATACACGGAGCGTGCCAGCTTATTAAAAGACTCCGAATCAATGACTTAGGTGAAAACCCCGGGCATTGGCCGGCGCCAGGGTGTTACCCGACGTTCAATTTCGCGACAGACGTCTCAGTCTGAGACATCCCACCGCGGGGCGCAGATCGCCGCGCTGGCGCCCGCCCTCACCTGTATCGGTGGTTTTCTTTGCAATTGGATCTTGCATTTATCCGGCGCCGCCGCAAAATCACCCGCGCTTTGCCCACCCCGCTGTGCGGGGCGCTCTGCACTCCCCCTCATTACAAGGAACCTGAAGTTCATGGATAGAAGCGCCTGTGCCCGTCTCGGCTCGCTGATCCTCTCGTTGTCTGCCCTGACCCTGGTCGGTTGCAAGGAAGAAACCAGCCCCAAGACGGCCGCCATCGCACCGGCCCCGGCGCCTGCGGCCATGATCATGCCGATCTGCGCCAACGGCGAATGCGCCGTGCTGGACCAGGACGGCAAGGTGCTGGTCAGCGCCGACAACGACTACGACGCCGTGGTCGCCCTGCCCCTGGACAAGACCTTCCTGTTCGCCAAGGACGGCACCTGGAACCTCGCCAGTGCCGACGGCAAGCAGATCCTCAAGGCCGCCTTCACCGACGACCTGCGCCTCTTGACCCCGGGCTATTTCGGCTTCGGCCAGGACGGAAAGCTGGGCATCATCGACCAGAGCGGCAAGCAGATTCAGCCCCCGCGCTTCGACGACCTGTATGTCGGCGGCGCCGATGAGTTCATCGTCTACGAGATCGGCGGCAAGCGCGGCATCCTCAGCGCCAAGGGCGAGGTGATCACCGAAGCGCTGTATGACAGCAGCGTGGTGCGCGACGACTTCGCCAAGCGCGGCGGCTGGATGGGCGCCGAGCGCGGCGATCAGAAGTGGGCGCTCAACCTCAAGACCGGCGAGCAGAAGAAGGTCGAGTTCGACAGCATCGACTACTTTGCCAACCAGCATCTGGTGGTCAACACCGAACAGGGCAAGGCCCTGGCCGATGCCAATGCGCAGTTGATCAGCGCCGCCACCTACAACTGGATGGGCGAGCCGGGAGACGGCCTGGTGGCCTTCCGCGAAAAATATGACAGTCCCTGCGGCTACATGGACTTCCAGGGCAAGACCGTGATCCAGGCCCAGTTCGGCACCTGCCAGGTCTTCGGCAAGCAGGGCGCGCTGGTCACCGCCAAGAATGCCGACGGCAGCTCCGGCAAGGCCGGGTTCATTGACCGTCAGGGCCAGTGGAAGGTGCAGCCGGTCTATGACTCGGCGGACCCGGCAGGCTTCAGCCCCCTGGGGATGTTCAAGCAGGTATCGGGGCTGAACCAGGTCGCGGTGCTGCAGAACGTGTTCAGCGCCACCTTCGGCATCTTCGATGTGGACAAGGGCGTGGAGCTGTTCAAGCCGACCTACGCGCAGATCGGCGCGCTCAACGCCGACCTGTTCGTGTTCAGCACCGCCAACAGCCCGACCAAGCAGGCCACCCTGTTCGGCCAGGCCACGCAGATGCATACCGTGGGCCTGATGGACGCCAGCGGCAAGGTGTTGCTGGAGCCGGGCCAGTACGTCGACATTCGCCTGGATGCCAGCGGCCACTACCTGCTGGCCACCGACGACACTTCGCCCCTGGCCACCTCGGCGCTGTATGACCTCAAGGGCAAGCGCCTGATTGCCAGCAAGTGGCAGGAACTGGTGGTGGACGAAGCCCGTGGCGCGATCTTCGGCTACGCCGTGGAAGGCGTCGGCGACGATCAGTCCCGCAGCCTCAAGGCCCTGTACCGCCTGGACGGCACCCCGAGCTTCCAGGTCAGCCAGGTGGAATGTGGCGCCGAGCAGGTGCGTGACGGCCAGGACAAGGTGCTGTGGCCGGTCAACCCGCAGGACCACTGCCCGCAACCGGACGAAGAAGAAGACCAGGGCGAAGGCGACAACGCACAGGGCTAAGGCCCTGGGCGAGCCGGTCACGGTAGCGATCAAGCCTGCTAGGATGCGGGCTTGATCGATTCAGCCAACCGGCCCGGATGGGGCCCGACAGGAACTGTCCCATGCTCAACGCTCTGCTTTTCGACCTCGACGGCACCCTGACCGACACCGACGCCCTGCACCTGCTGGCCCTGCAACAACTGTTGTGGGAAGAAGACCGCCGGACCTTCACCGAGGCAGAGTTTGCCGCCCACGTCAGTGGCCAGGCCAACGCCCACATGTGCCGCTACCTGTTTCCCGAACGCAGCGTGGCCGAACATCTGGCCTTTGCCGAACGCAAGGAAGTGCGTTTTCGCCAACTCTCCCCGCAACTCAAGCCCCTGCCCGGCCTGCCGCGCCTGCTGGACTTCGCTGCCGAGCACGGCATCGGCGTGTGCGTGGTGACCAACGCGCCACGGGCCAACGCCGAGCACATGCTCAAGGCGCTGGGCCTGCAGGAGCGCTTCCAGACGGTGCTGGTGGCCGAGGAGTTGCCCCGAGCCAAGCCCGATCCCCTGCCCTACCTCAGCGGCCTGGAATGCCTGCACGCCACGGCCGAACAGGCCCTGGCCTTCGAGGACTCGGTGCCCGGGCTGACCGCCGCGGTCAACGCCGGCATCAGCACCTTCGGCCTGGCCACCAGCCAGCAACCGCACACCCTGCTCGATGCTGGCGCCCACCGGGTGATCCGCGACTTCGACGACCCGCAGCTGTGGGCCGAGATCCAGCGCCGGCTCGGGCGAGCCTGAACCACCGGAAGCCGGCCGCGGATCCGCCGGGGCCCTGAGCACCGTTGCAGCTTGAGTTGAAAGGAATGTCGCTGGCGATTGCAGCGAGACGGTGGGCGCGAACCTCACCGGGAGAAAACAGCAGAAGGGAAAAAGTGCTCGCCCATCACTTCGGCAGTGGCACCTAAGCCGAAGTACCCCCTTTGGCTGGGCGAGCAGGGAGGAATATACGTGGCTGCCGAGGGCGGTCCTATCGGACAGATCCTAAAAGCCAGTGCGATTCGGACAAATACCTTTGCGCTTTTTCCTCAGGACCACCTTTTTTTCACAGGTCTTTCACCTCGCCCCCCTTAGATTGATAGTCACTCCTGAACGAATCCCATTTGGCCCGCCTTGTTGCGGGCTTTTTTTTGCCAGAGCAAGTGCCTTGCAGGGGCACGAGCCCCAGGCTGTCGGCCAGCTGAACGAAGTCGCACCAGCCCTGCCGCCGCCCATGGCCATAGATACAATTTGAAACCTTTACCCCCCTCTCCAGATCGACGCCATGACTGAAGACTTCGAAGTGCCCAGCCCCCACGAAAAGCACCTGGAACACGTGACCGAACACGCCCACCGCCGCAATGACAACTTCGCCAGCAAGATCGCGGTGATGACCGCGATCATGGCCACCCTGGGGGCGCTCCTGAGCTATCAGGCCGGCTCCACGGAGAGCCAGGCGGCGATGGACAAGAACAACGCGGCGATGAAGAAGACCGAAGCCGCCAACCAGTGGAGCTACTACCAGGCCAAGTCCAGCCGACAGAACCTGGCGGAGCTGGCGACCCACATTCCCGGGGTCGATGCCGGGCACTACAGCATCGAGGCCCAGCGCTACCAGAAAGAGAAGGAAGCCGTGCGCCTGAAAGCCGAAGCCCTGGAAGCCGAGGCCCGGGACTGGGACGAACAGTCCGAAGTCGAGCTGCACCAGCACCATCGCTGGGCCCAGGCGATGATGGCGATCCAGATTGCCATCTCGATGGCCGCCATCACCCTGCTGACCCGCAAGGAATGGCTGAAGAAACTCGCCTACGGCGCGGCCGGCGGCAGTGTGCTGCTGGGCACCCTGGCCTGGCTGCACATCTAGAACCCCCTGCGCAGCAACCCGCAGCGCCCTGCGTCGCAGCGTCCGCGGATTCTCACCGGCTGTCGCAGTTTGCGAAACCGTCCGGCTCGGATGATCCCGCCAGCGACGGCCAGAGCCCCGGATCCCGGGGCTGCGCGACTTCTGCAGACCTGGCACAGCCATTGCGAAAGCCCCTGCCTCACCTACAACAAGAGGCTTCGCCATGGCTATTGCCCCCCTGCTCGCCGCTACCACGGCGTTTATCCAGCGCGCCCCGCGCATGTTGATCGGCGCCCACTGGGTCGAGGCCGCCGACGGCCAGACCATGCCCCTGCGCAACCCCGCCACCGGCGAACAGCTGTGCCTGGTGCCACGGGCCACGGTGGATGACGTCGACCGCGCCGTATTGGCGGCGCGCCAGGCGTTCGATGATTCGCCCTGGAGCCGCACCCGCCCCCGGGAGCGGCAGAACCTGCTGTGGAAGCTCGCCGACCTGATGCAGCGCGACGCCGAACTGCTGGCCCAGCTGGAATGCCTGAACAACGGCAAGAGCGCCGCCGTGGCCCAGGCCATGGACGTGCAGCTGTCCATCGACTATCTGCGCTACATGGCCGGCTGGGCCACCAAGATCGAAGGCGCCAGCGTCGAGGTGTCGCTGCCGCTGATGCCCAACGATCAGTTCCACAGTTTCATCCGCCGCGAGGCGGTGGGCGTGGTCGGTGCCATCGTCGCCTGGAACTTCCCCCTGCTGCTGGCCTGCTGGAAGCTCGGCCCGGCCCTGGCCACCGGCTGCACCCTGGTGCTCAAGCCGGCCGACGAAACCCCGCTCAGCGCCCTGAAGCTGGCGGAACTGGTGCAGGAAGCCGGCTACCCCGACGGCGTGTTCAACGTGGTCACCGGCACCGGCATCACCGCCGGCAGCGCCCTGACCCGCAACCCCCTGGTGGACAAGCTGACCTTCACCGGCTCCACCGCGGTGGGCAAGGAAATCGGCAAGATCGCCATGGACTCCATGACCCGGGTGACCCTGGAACTGGGGGGCAAGTCGCCGACCATCGTCATGGCCGACGCCGACCTGGCCAGCGCCGCCGCCGGGGCCGCCAGCGCGATCTTCTTCAACCAGGGCCAGGTGTGCTGCGCCGGTTCGCGGCTGTATGTGCAGCGCAAGCATTTTGACAACGTGGTGGCCGACATTGCCGGCATCGCCAACGCCATGAAGCTGGGCAACGGCCTGGACAGCAGCGTCGACATGGGCCCGCTGATTTCCGCGCGCCAGCAGGAGCGGGTCTATCGCTACATCGAGATGGGCCGCGACAGCGGCGCCACCATTGCCTGCGGCGGCGAACAGTTCGGCCCGGGGTATTTCGTCCAGCCGACGGTGATCGCCGATGTCGACCAGCAGCATGCCCTGGTTCAGGAAGAAATCTTCGGCCCGGTGCTGGTGGCGATTCCCTTCGACGATGAAGCCGACGCCCTGCGCCTGGCCAACGACAGCCCCTACGGCCTGGGCGCGAGCATCTGGTCCAACGACCTGGCGGCGGTGCACCGGATGATTCCGAAGATCAAGTCCGGTTCGGTGTGGGTCAACTGCCACAGCGCCCTGGACCCGGCGCTGCCGTTTGGCGGCTACAAGATGTCCGGGGTCGGCCGGGAAATGGGCCATGCCGCCATCGAGCACTACACCGAGCTGAAATCGGTGCTGATCAAGCTCTGATCCGCACCCCGGCCAACCGCCCCGCTCCGGGGCGCCGGAGGGGGTCCGGCGCCCCCGACGACCGCCCTGTTCAGCGGGCCAAGCGCTGCTACGCTGAGCCCAAGCCGGCTCGCGGCCCAGCGTCAAGGGCCTGGGCTCGCCTTCCCCACAACGCCTCATCACCCCCGAAAACCTGAGGAATGCATCATGGGATCAAATGGAAATGATCACGATTACATCCAGTGCGGCTGCCACAATCCCGTCTGGGAAGCCCTGAAAGACACCCTCGACCCCGCCAGCTATATCGCCGGCCATGCCAACGCCGCGCATGGCCCCGCCAAGGATCCGAGCGGCGAGTCCCTGGTTTTTCATGACGGCATCATCTACCCGTTGCGCGACGGCAACATGGAGGACCGGGTCGAAGCCCTGGGCATCCATGCCGGCGACGTGGTCGCGTCGGGCACCCTGGCCGCCGTCGAAGCCCGCATGCAGGCCCTGGGCATCGAGTACAAAAAGCAGTCGCTGCATGGCAAGACCCTGCTGCCCGGCCTGGTCGAGCCACACGCCCACATCGTGCAAAGCTGCGCCATGGACGGCTGGCTGAACCTGGGCGCCATCGAGCCCGACCCGCTCGACAGCGATCCGCAGCAAGACCACCGCAGCCAGCGGCTGCGACCTGTCTACAACTGGACCTGGCTGAAGGAAACCATCCAGAGCAACCTGCCCAAGGACAGTTCCAGCTGGATTCTCGGGCATCTGGTGGATCCGGCGCTGATGCCCTTCAAAGTGGTGCCGGGTGGCCTGAACCAGCTCATTACCCTGCAATGTGGCGACGGGCCCGAAGAAGGCTACCTGGACAGCATCGAGGCCAAGCGGCCGATGCTGCTGATCAGCGCGTCCATGCACACCGCCTACATGAACACGGCGGCCAGGGATCTGGTGCATGAAAAAACCGGGATCATGGTCGAGAACGGTGTTCTGCAGGAAACCCAGATAGTGGCCGGGATCCTGTCGATTCCCGCCAAGCAGAAGCTGGAGATGCTGAAGATCTTCAAGCGCCTCGACACCTTCTTCGAGACCGCTGTCAGCCGCGGGATCACCCTGCTGTACGACGCGATGATGGATCCCCTGTCAAAACTGGTTTTGAACGCCTACTTCCTGACCCACCCCAGAAAGCTGCGGATCGGCTACGCCGCCGCCTGCAACAACTCGCTCGAAGCCCTCAAACGGTTGCCGGACTATCGGCCGGCCACGCGGGAAGAGGCCAAGCACCTGTATCAGGGCTCGATCAAGGTGATCTCGGACGGGTCCAACCAGGGCCTGACCGGCTATCAGGTCGAGGACTACTGCTGCAAGACAGACCGCCCCGTGGGCAACTTCAACCTCTGCGACGAGGGCAACGACAGCCCGCAACAGCTTCCGGATCGCTACAAGGACTTCATCCACGCGGCGGTGAAAAAAGGTTGGCCACTGATGATCCATGCCAACGGCGATCGGGCCATCGAATTCACTCTGCAAGCCTATGACCTGGCCCTGCAGGGCCAGAGCGGCCTGGACAAGCGCCATCGCATCGAACACTGCTCCCTGCTCACCCCGAACACCCTGGAAACCATGCAGCGCCTGGGTCTGTCACCGAGCTTCCTGATTGGTCATGTCGGCTACTGGGGCTATGCCTTCGATAAAGCCATTTTCGAGAGCAAGGCCCAGAAGATGCTCGACCTGTGCAAGTCGGCCCTGGACAACAAGCTGCGGATTTCCCTGCACAGCGACTATTCGGTGACCCCGCTGGGGCCCCTGCGCTCGATGGAACAGGCGGTGACCCGCAAGATGGAGGGCATCCGCAATCACGACCAGCAGTTCGTCAACGACCCACGCCTGCAACCCATCCTCAATGAAGCCGAATGCCTGACCCGCCAACAGGCGCTGAAGGCCATCACCTACGACGCCGCCTGGCAGTGTCATGCCGAGGCCTGGACCGGGTCGCTGCAGGACGGGAACTTCGCCGACTTGGTGATCCTCGATCAGGACCCGTTGGACGAGAAGGTCCCGGCTACCCAGATTCGCGACATCCAGATCCGCGAAACCTGGAAAGGCGGCCAACGGGTGTACCTCAACCCCCGAAACTGACCGCGGCCAATGCAAGCCGGGGGTTGCTCAAGCCCCCGGAGCACCTTGTAGGAGCCGGCTTGCCAGCGAAAAGGGCCTGATGTCGTGGATGGCCGCTGCGCGGTTCGCGAGCAAGCTCGCTCCTACAGTTTCTGTTGGGGACAGTTAGGGTCGGTATCCCTGGGCCAGTAACCAGCCCCGCACGCCCCGCCCCTGCTCCGGGCCGAGGTCCGCCAGGGCCTGGGCCGCCGGTTGCTGTTGCAAGCGCCGCAGCAGCGGTGCCAGTTCCACGCCCTGCACATGCCAGATGCCCAGGGGCTGGTCCGGGGTGATCACCACGTCGGCTTCATCCACCAGGCCATCGCGCAACACCGGGGCGCGCTCGATGCGCAAGGCTGCAAAGTCCGCGGCGGCGTGCGCCGGCTGCGGGTCCGGCCAGCATCGCCGGGCCTGCCAGAACGGCTGTTCGGGCCAGCGCTGCTCAGCGGCGTAGAAATCCCGGCCAATGCGCGCAAAACGCAGGAACAGCTGCTCCACCCGCTGCCCATGGAAGCGCTGCGCCAGCGCTGCACGCTGTGGCCGCTGCAACAGGGTGTTGATCACCGCCGGGGCCTGCAGGGCCGAGGACAGGGACTGGAAAATGCCGTTGCCGGACAAGGGGTCCACCGCCATCGCCGCATCGCCGATCCGCAGCCAGTTGGCGCCACACACCTGGGGGCTGAGAATCGCCGTGCTGCTGCGGGCATGCAGGTGCAGTTGCCGTTCCTCGCCACCGGCAAAGAACTCCCGGGCCAGGGCCGACGCCTGGCGGCGCTGGCGACAGTAGGCCAGCAACTGCGCCTTGCCCGGCAGCCCGGCGCTGGCCACATCCAGGGTCAGTTGCCAGTAGCACTGGCCATCTTCGCGCCGGGCCATCCAGGCCCAGCCGTCTTCCAGGCTGTACACCGCGCTGGCGGCGCTGCCGCCGGGGCCCTGCCAGCGGTTGAGCAGGCTCAGGGTTGGCGCCCCGCGCAGTGCCTGGCCGTCGCCATGGCGCAGCGTTTTCCCCAGCGCCGGCGCCTGGCGCCCGCGGGCCTCGACCAGGAACTCGCCGACCAGCTCCGCCTGTCCCTGGACCTGGACCCGGTGCCCGGCCTCGCCGGACTGCACCCCCAGCACCCGGCCCTCGACCAGCTGCACCCCGGCCTCGCGCAGGGCCTCGCGCAGACCACGGTCGAAGGCCGGGCGGTCCAGCAGGTATTCGATGTTCTGTGCATGCTCCTCGCCGTTCCACGCCACCCGTCGCTGGGACGCTTGCAGGGCCTGGGCCAGCGCCTGTTCCAGGCCGGCCCCGCGCAGTGCTTCCAGCACCCGCAGCGAAACCCCTTCCAGGGCCGCAAAGCGCCGCCAGTCGCTGACCAGGGTCACCGGGTAGCCGAGGCGTCGCAGCCCCAGCGCCACCGCGGCCCCCGCCGGGCCCGCCCCCAGGATCAGGATGCCGTGCATGGCCACTGCCGCCGTTCCGGGCCCTGGTACCGGGCGTTGTCTTGCAGCCACTGCTGGACCTGGGTGTTGCTGGCGTCCGGGTGGGCGCCCAGGTAGGCGGCGATGTGCCCGCTCAGGGCCGCGCAGCCCAGGCTGGCGCCGGATTGCCCCGGGCTGCTGCCACGCACGCAGGCGGCAAAATCCGCCTGCGCGGTGTTCAGCCATGACCACTGCTGCGCGCTGCATCGCGCATCGCCCGTGACCCGCCACACCCCGGGGTAGCTGGCCGGAAACACCGGTTCGCCCTGGGCCGGGCTGGACGCGCACAACAGCACTCCACGGGCTGCGGCCGCGGCACAGGCCTGGCGCAGCAGGTCACGATCCTGGCGCAGGCCCAGGCTCAGGTTGATCAGCCGCACCTGCTGTTCCAGCAGCCAGTACAAGGCGGCGCTGACCTGCGCGGCGCTGGTGACCCCACGGGCATCGAACACCTGGGCCACATAGAGCCGGGCCGCCGGCGCGCGCTGGCCGATGGCCTGGATGATCGCGCTGCCGTGGCCGAGGGCGTCCTCCTGCAACGGCCCCTCGCCCACCCCTTCGGCTTGCAGGAAGAATCGGCGCCCGGCCGCTATCCGCTGGTAGGCGGCATGGCCACTGTCGATCACGCCAATGCGCAGTTCAGGTTTCATGGGTTGCCTCCAGCACGTGCAGTACACCCTCGCGCAACTCGAATCGCAGCTCGGCGTCGGCCAGGGTCGAAGGCCGGTGGCTGATGAGGATGCGCGTGCGCCCGGCGAACAGTCGGTCGATGGCCTCGATCACCTCGCGCTCGGTGGCCTCGTCCACCGCCGAGGTGGCTTCGTCCAGCACCAGGATCATCGGGTCCTGAAGCAGGGCCCGGGCGATGGCGATGCGTTGTTTCTGCCCGCCGGACAACTGCTGGCCGCGCTCGCCCAGGGGGCTGTCCAGGCCTTCGGGCAGGGCCTCGATCAGGCTCTGCAGTTGCGCCAGCCGCGCCACTTCGGCCACGGCCTCGCGGCTGGCGTCGGGCACGCTGTAGGCCAGGTTGTCCGCCAGGCTGCCGCGAAACAGCACGATGTCCTGGCTGACCACCGCCACCCGCCGTCGCAGTTGCGTCAGGTCCAGTTGGCGCAGGTCGATGCCGCCCAGCAGCACCTGCCCGGATTGCGGGTCGTGGTGGCGCTGCAACAGGTCGATCAGGGTGCTCTTGCCCGCCCCCGAGCTGCCGCTGAGCGCCACTTTGCGGCCGTAGGGAATCCGCGCTTCGATGCCCTGCAAGGTCATCCCGCGCCCCGGATGGCAAAAGTGCACGGCGTGCAAATGCAGCTCGCCCTGCTCCGGCACCGGCAGCGGCGCCTCGGGGCTGGTGATGCCCGGCTCTTCACCGCGCAGCTCCATGACCCGGCCCAGGCTCACGGTCATGCGCTGGATCGCCACGTACAGCCCGAGCAGGCTCTGCACCGGGCCCACCGCCATGCCCAGGTAAGTGGAAAAAGCAATCAGCGCCCCCAGTTGCCAGGTGCCCTGCACCACCCAGTAGCCGCCGATCAGGAAGGCGCAGGCCCGGGACAATGAGGTCAGGGTGCCGGGCACCGCCTGGGTGAAGAACTCGGTGACTTGCAGCTTCAGCAACTGGTTCAGGTAGCCCTGGCCGAGGCGGTCCAGGCGCTGTGCTTCGCGCTGCTGCTGGCCGGCACTCTGGATGAATTTCATCACCGGCAGGGTTTCCACCAGGAACGAGGACATGTCCGCCGAACGCTCGCGCAACTGGCGCACATCGCGCTCGACCTTGCGCCGCATCCAGCGCAGCCAGAGCACGTCCAGGGGGATCAGCAGCAGGGCCAGGAGCGAGAGTTGCCAGGACAGGGTCAGCAGCATGGCCAGCGCCACCACCAGGCCGATCACGCTGGACACCGCGGAGAACAGCGAGTCCACGGCAAAGCGCTGGATCTCCGCGACGTCACCGTCCAGGCGCGACATCAGGTCACCGATCCGCCTTTGCCCGTAGAAGCCCGGCGACAGGCGCTGCAAGTGCCGGTAGAGATCGTCGCGCAGGGCGAACAGGATGCGCCCGGACAACCGCGTGTGCAGGTAGCGGTTGACCCCGGAGAGCAGCGTGCCCAGCAGCCCGGCGCCGATCATCAGGCCGGCGATCAGCACCAGCCGGGGAAAGTCCCGGGCCAGCAGGCCGTCGTCGATCAGCAGCTTGGTCAGCCAGGGTTGCACCAGCACCAGCAGGGAGGCGCACACCGACAGCCCCAGCAGCCCGCCAATGGCCAGCCGATGCGGCCGGACGAAACCGTAGAGCCAGCCCAGGGCCGCACTCAGTGCCTGGGGATCGCGGCTGTCCACCAGCCGGGTGATCAGGCGCCGCATCAGGCGCGCAACTGTTTGAGCTTGCGGTACAGGGTCGCGCGGCTGATGCCCAGGGCGTCCGCCGCCGCCGAGACATTGCCCTGGTGGTTGTCCAGGGCGCTGCGGATCAGCTCCAGCTCGTTCTCGCGGATGCTTCCGGTGGGCGGTCGTGCATGGGCGTTGAGGTCGTCGAGCATGCTGTCGGGCAGGTGCTCCAGGCCGATCTGCCGTTCGCCCTCTTCGCGCAGGGCCAGGGCGGTGCGCAGGACCATCTCCAACTGACGGATATTGCCCGGCCAGTGGTAGTCCGCCAGCAACCGGCGCAGCTCGCCGCTAAGGCTCACGTCGGCGCCGCCGAGCCTGGCCAGCAGGCTGTCCACCAGCGGCTGCAGGTCTTCGCGTTCACGCAGGGCCGGCAGCAGCACGCTGATGCCGTTGACCCGGTAGAACAGGTCTTCGCGAAAGGCCTTGTCCTGCACTTGCTGCTTGAGGTCGCGGTGGGTGGCGCAGATCAGCGCGATGTCGATGTCCTGTTCTTCGCCGGCCCCCAGAGGCGCCACCTTGCGGTCTTGCAGGACCCGTAGCAGCCGGGCTTGCAGGGCCAGGGGCATGTCGCCGATCTCATCGAGGAACAGGGTGCCGCCATGGGCCTGTTGCAGGCGCCCGATCATGCCGCCGCGACGTGAGCCGGTAAAGGCGCCTTCGCGGTAGCCGAACAGTTCCGACTCGATCAGGCCTTCGGGGATGGCCGCGCAGTTGACCGCGACAAAGGGTTTTTCAGCCCGGCTGCCGGCGCGGTGCAGGGCCCGGGCCAGCACCTCCTTGCCGGTGCCGGTCTCGCCCAGCAGCAACACCGGCAAGCCATTGGCCAGGCCCTGGCGGGCCATGCGCAAGGTGCGGGCGTAGCGGCTGTTGCCGCCGGCCAGGGCTTCCAGGTCCTGGGGCAGCGGCGCGGTTTTCGCGGCGCTGCGCCGCGCCCGATGCAGGTTCAGCGACGGTTGCGGCGCCCGCAGGGCCTTGTAGAACAGCTCGCCCTTGGCGGTCTGCAGGCTACCTACCGCCCCTTGTTGCAGGCGTGCCAGCAATTGCAGGCCATCGACCCCGAGGAACTCTTCGCAGCGCCGCCCCACCAGGGCCGCGCGCGGGGTGTTGAGCAACTGGCAGGCCTGGCCGCTGACCGCGAGGATCTGCCCGCCCAGGCTCAGGGCCAACAGCCCCTGCCACGGCGATTCGAGGTATTGCCGACGATTGTGGAAGGCCAGGACGATCTGCTCCGGGTAGGAGGCATGGAACACCCGCGCCTCGATCTGGCTGACCGCCATGGACAACAACGCGGTGCTGTCCTGGGCCCGCCCCAGGGGGCCTTCGCGGGTCAGGTCGAGCACCCCGATCATCTCGCCCTGGGGGCACTGGATCGGCACCGAGGTGCAGGAAAAATGGCTGAGGCGGTCCAGGTAATGCTCACCGCAATCGATCAGGGTCGGCCGCGCTTCCACCAGGGCCGTGCCCAGGGCGTTGGTGCCACGGGTGGCCTCGCTCCAGCAGGCGCCGAGGGTGATGTCCTGCACGCCGCTGTCCTTGAGCCGGTCGGCGCGGCCTTCGATGGCCAGGATGGTGGCGTCGGCATTGGCCAGGATGATCAGGCCGTCCTTGCCTTGATGCTGGTTCAGGTAATCGATGGCCGGGAGCGCCGCGTCCAGCAACAGGCGGTTGCTGGCCAGCAGCACGTCGAGGCTGGCGCCAGATTCCAGGGTCAGTTGATGCTGGCTGCCAAAGTGCACGCCATGGCTCAGGCTGCGCCGCCATGAAGCATCGATTTCCGCACGCAGGACCCCGTCGGGGATCTCGCCTTCCAGGTGCAGCCGCTCCCGGGCCAGCCGGGCTTCGTGTTGCTGCTCACCCTTTATTGTTTTTATAAGAGTCATCAAGCGCTCCGAATCGGTCCGCCCGCCGTACCCGCTCCACTCCCTTGGATTGCGCGAGGCACGCAAGCCGTGGTCAATGTCTACACCGGGTTCAGGGGGCAGTAAAGGGGTCTGACCCGGATCAGCGGGTCGCCCTGCATTGCTCTGCCGTTCCTTCAAGATCAAGCAAAACCTGCGCCAGTCGGTGTTGGCGCTCGGGCATCTTGACGTTTACGTCAAGCAAATGGCAAGTACCGTATGGTCCGACCATCCTCCGGCCACGGCCATGCCATGGATGCTGGAGCGGCACAGGAAGCTTGCGACAGATCGCGGATCGCCGGAGGTGAAATGACTCAGACGTGGGGATCACCGGGAGCCTTGGCCGGGGCGGCGTATTGCGGCTTGAGGTGGCCGTTCTGGTCCAGCAGCCAGGCGTCCATGATCTGTCGCACCACGGGGCCGGCGACCCGGCCGCCGGCTTCGCCGTTCTCGATCATCACCGAGATCACGATCTGCGGGTGTTCGGCGGGGGCGAAGCCGACGAACAGGGCGTTGTCGCGGTTGCGCTCGCGGGTCTTGAGGCGGTCGTAGCGTTCGCCCTGCTTGATCGCCACCACCTGGGCGGTGCCACTCTTGCCGGCAATGCGGTATTGCGCTCCGGCGGCTGCGGCGCGGGCAATGCCGCGCGGGTCGTGCATGACCATTTGCATGCCGTGGTTGACCTGATCCCAGTCGCGGGGGTTCTTCAGCAGGATGTTGGGCATCGGGTGCTCATCCACCGGGGCCACGCCGTCGATGGTCTTGGCCAGGTGCGGGCGGTTCCACACGCCCTTGTTGGCAATCAGCGCGGTGGCCTGGGCCAGTTGCAGCGGGGTGACCTGCATGTAGCCCTGGCCGATGCCGAGGATCACGGTTTCCCCCGGGAACCAGGGCTGGCGGCGAGTGGCGCGCTTCCAGGCCTGGGACGGCATCAGGCCGGGGGATTCTTCGAACATGTCCAGGGAGACTTTTTCGCCGAGGCCGAACATCGCCATGTAGTCGTGCAGGCGGTCGATGCCGAGCTTGTGCGCCAGGTCGTAGAAGTAGGTGTCGTTGGAGCGCATGATCGCGGCGTCCATGTCCACCCAGCCATCGCCGCTGTGGTTCCAGTTGCGGTATTTGTGGTCGAAGTCCGGCAGTTGGTAGTAGCCCGGGTCGAAGACGCGGGTCGATGCGGTGACTACGCCGGTATCAAGGCCGGCAATCGCCACTTCCGGCTTGATGGTGGAGCCTGGGGCATAGAGGCCGCGCAGCACCCGGTTGAACAAGGGGCGGTCGATGGAATCGTGCAGCGCCGCGTATTCCTTGAAGCTGATGCCGGTGACGAACAGGTTGGGGTCGAAGCTGGGCTTGCTGACCATGGCCAGCACTTCACCGGTGGCCGGATCGAGGGCGACCACGGAGCCGCGGCGATCCCCGAGGGCTTCTTCGGCGGCTTCCTGGAGCTTGATGTCCAGGCTCAGGACGATGTTCTTGCCGGGGATCGGATCGGTGTGCCTGAGCACGCGCATCACCCGGCCCTGGGCGTTGGTTTCGACTTCTTCGTAGCCCACGTGGCCGTGCAGTTCGGACTCGTAGAACTTCTCGATACCGGTCTTGCCGATGGATTGAGTGCCACGGTACTCCACCGAATCCAGGGTCTTGGCTTCCTTTTCGTTGATCCGTCCGACGTAGCCGATGGAGTGGGCAAAGTGCGCGCCCATGGGGTAGTGGCGAACGAACTGGGCTTCGACATCCAGGCCCGGCAGGCGGTATTCGTTGACTGCCAATACGGCGATCTGCTCTTCAGTGAGCTCGTAGAACAGGGTCACGGGAACGAAGGGGTGGCGGGCCTGCTTCATTTCCTTGTCGAACAGGGTGCGGTCTTCTGGCGGCAGGTGCAGCAGGTCGACCACGGTGTCCAGCTCGCCCTTGAGATCGGTGGTGCGCTCGCGGGTGATGGTCAGGTTGAAGCTGGGGCGGTTGTCGGCCAGGACCACGCCATTGCGGTCATAGATCAACCCGCGGGTTGGGGTGATCGGCAGCACGTGGACACGGTTGTTTTCCGAGATGGTGGAGTGATAGTCAAACTCAACCACCTGGAGGAAATACATGCGCCCTACCAGGGCACAGGTGATGGCCACCACCAGCACAGCGCAGGCCAGCAGGCGCTTATTGACCAGGCGGTTTTCTTTTTCGTGGTCCTTGATCGGAATCGCTTCGGGCATTGCTACAGCTTCTCGTTGAATAGAGGTCGACGCTGATCCGTGCGGATGAACTCAAGTCCCTAAAAAAGAGCTGCACCATACCAAAAACTGCCCATCGATTTTGAGGGGATTTCCCTCGTCACTGATCAGTGGTGCCGGTCCTCCAGCCCCAGGGTATAAGCCGATGGCGGTAGAGCCCGCTACAGCGGGGGTAGGCCGCAACCCAGGCACTGTCGCGGGGTGCTGGCAACCGTAGCCGAGCGGTCATGGCCGGCCGCAGCAGCGCAACTTTTCTGCAGCGCAAAAACAAAACCCCAACTGCTTTCGCAATTGGGGTTTCGGAATTTAATCTTGACGATGACCTACTCTCACATGGGGAAACCCCACACTACCATCGGCGATGCATCGTTTCACTTCTGAGTTCGGGATGGGATCAGGTGGTTCCAACGCTCTATGGTCGTCAAGAAATTCGGTAGCCAGTCCGTTGCTTGTGCAACGTGCCAGCGAATGGGTATGTAATAGGTTTGTGTGTTTGCAAACTTTCGGTTTGTTTCGTCTTCACACACCGCAACTCGCTTCTTAAGCAAATTGCTTGGGTGTTATATGGTCAAGCCTCACGGGCAATTAGTATTGGTTAGCTCAACGCCTCACAGCGCTTACACACCCAACCTATCAACGTCGTAGTCTTCGACGGCCCTTTAGGGGATTCAAGATCCCAGTGAGATCTCATCTTGAGGCAAGTTTCCCGCTTAGATGCTTTCAGCGGTTATCTTTTCCGAACATAGCTACCCGGCAATGCCACTGGCGTGACAACCGGAACACCAGAGGTTCGTCCACTCCGGTCCTCTCGTACTAGGAGCAGCCCCTCTCAAATCTCAAACGTCCACGGCAGATAGGGACCGAACTGTCTCACGACGTTCTAAACCCAGCTCGCGTACCACTTTAAATGGCGAACAGCCATACCCTTGGGACCGGCTTCAGCCCCAGGATGTGATGAGCCGACATCGAGGTGCCAAACACCGCCGTCGATATGAACTCTTGGGCGGTATCAGCCTGTTATCCCCGGAGTACCTTTTATCCGTTGAGCGATGGCCCTTCCATACAGAACCACCGGATCACTAAGACCTACTTTCGTACCTGCTCGACGTGTCTGTCTCGCAGTCAAGCGCGCTTTTGCCTTTATACTCTACGACCGATTTCCGACCGGTCTGAGCGCACCTTCGTACTCCTCCGTTACTCTTTAGGAGGAGACCGCCCCAGTCAAACTACCCACCATACACTGTCCTCGATCCGGATAACGGACCTGAGTTAGAACCTCAAAGTTGCCAGGGTGGTATTTCAAGGATGGCTCCACGCAAACTGGCGTTCACGCTTCAAAGCCTCCCACCTATCCTACACAAGCAAATTCAAAGTCCAGTGCAAAGCTATAGTAAAGGTTCACGGGGTCTTTCCGTCTAGCCGCGGATACACTGCATCTTCACAGCGATTTCAATTTCACTGAGTCTCGGGTGGAGACAGCGCCGCCATCGTTACGCCATTCGTGCAGGTCGGAACTTACCCGACAAGGAATTTCGCTACCTTAGGACCGTTATAGTTACGGCCGCCGTTTACCGGGGCTTCGATCAAGAGCTTCGCGTTAGCTAACCCCATCAATTAACCTTCCGGCACCGGGCAGGCGTCACACCCTATACGTCCACTTTCGTGTTTGCAGAGTGCTGTGTTTTTAATAAACAGTCGCAGCGGCCTGGTATCTTCGACCGGCATGAGCTTACGGAGCAAGTCCTTCACCCTCACCGGCGCACCTTCTCCCGAAGTTACGGTGCCATTTTGCCTAGTTCCTTCACCCGAGTTCTCTCAAGCGCCTTGGTATTCTCTACCCAACCACCTGTGTCGGTTTGGGGTACGGTTCCTAGTTATCTGAAGCTTAGAAGCTTTTCTTGGAAGCATGGCATCAACCACTTCGTCACCTAAAAGGTAACTCGTCATCAGCTCTCGGCCTTAGAACCCCGGATTTACCTAAGATTCCAGCCTACCACCTTAAACTTGGACAACCAACGCCAAGCTGGCCTAGCCTTCTCCGTCCCTCCATCGCAATAACTAGAAGTACAGGAATATTAACCTGTTTTCCATCGACTACGCTTTTCAGCCTCGCCTTAGGGACCGACTAACCCTGCGTCGATTAACGTTGCGCAGGAAACCTTGGTCTTTCGGCGTGGGTGTTTTTCACACCCATTGTCGTTACTCATGTCAGCATTCGCACTTCTGATACCTCCAGCAAGCTTCTCAACTCACCTTCACAGGCTTACAGAACGCTCCTCTACCGCATCACTTACGTGATACCCGTAGCTTCGGTGTATGGTTTGAGCCCCGTTACATCTTCCGCGCAGGCCGACTCGACTAGTGAGCTATTACGCTTTCTTTAAAGGGTGGCTGCTTCTAAGCCAACCTCCTAGCTGTCTAAGCCTTCCCACATCGTTTCCCACTTAACCATAACTTTGGGACCTTAGCTGACGGTCTGGGTTGTTTCCCTTTTCACGACGGACGTTAGCACCCGCCGTGTGTCTCCCATGCTCGGCACTTGTAGGTATTCGGAGTTTGCATCGGTTTGGTAAGTCGGGATGACCCCCTAGCCGAAACAGTGCTCTACCCCCTACAGTGATACATGAGGCGCTACCTAAATAGCTTTCGAGGAGAACCAGCTATCTCCGAGCTTGATTAGCCTTTCACTCCGATCCACAGGTCATCCGCTAACTTTTCAACGGTAGTCGGTTCGGTCCTCCAGTCAGTGTTACCTAACCTTCAACCTGCCCATGGATAGATCGCCCGGTTTCGGGTCTATTCCCAGCGACTAGACGCCCTATTAAGACTCGCTTTCGCTACGCCTCCCCTATTCGGTTAAGCTCGCCACTGAAAATAAGTCGCTGACCCATTATACAAAAGGTACGCAGTCACAGAACAAAGTCTGCTCCCACTGCTTGTACGCATACGGTTTCAGGATCTATTTCACTCCCCTCTCCGGGGTTCTTTTCGCCTTTCCCTCACGGTACTAGTTCACTATCGGTCAGTCAGTAGTATTTAGCCTTGGAGGATGGTCCCCCCATATTCAGACAAGGTTTCTCGTGCCCCGTCCTACTCGATTTCATGACTAAGAGATTTTCGCGTACAGGGCTATCACCCACTATGGCCGCACTTTCCAGAGCGTTCCGCTAATCTCAAAGCCACTTAAGGGCTAGTCCCCGTTCGCTCGCCACTACTAAGGGAATCTCGGTTGATTTCTTTTCCTCAGGGTA
This sequence comes from Pseudomonas sp. Os17, assembly GCF_001547895.1. NCBI lineage: Bacteria > Pseudomonadati > Pseudomonadota > Gammaproteobacteria > Pseudomonadales > Pseudomonadaceae > Pseudomonas > Pseudomonas sp. Os17. The sequence continues at coordinate 4,775,667 of NZ_AP014627.1, forward strand.
CTTAGATGTTTCAGTTCCCCTGGTTCGCCTCTTGCACCTATGTATTCAGTACAAGATAACCATCTTATGATGGCTGGGTTCCCCCATTCAGAGATCTCCGGATCAAAGTCTGTTTGCCGACTCCCCGAAGCTTATCGCAGGCTACCACGTCTTTCATCGCCTCTGACTGCCAAGGCATCCACCGTATGCGCTTCTTCACTTGACCATATAACCCCAAGCAATCTGGTTATACTATGAAGACGACATTCGCCGAAAATTTGCAATTTAACTCACAAATTTTACCTTAGCCTGATCCGTTACCAGTGAAAGTAACGTTCAGTCTATCTTTCTATCACATACCCAAATTTTTAAAGAACGATCTAATCAAAAGACTAGAAATCAACATTCAATGTGAATGCTCATTTCTAAGCTTTCAGAAGCAGTTTATGGTGGAGCCAAGCGGGATCGAACCGCTGACCTCCTGCGTGCAAGGCAGGCGCTCTCCCAGCTGAGCTATGGCCCCATAACAAAATTGGTGGGTCTGGGCAGATTCGAACTGCCGACCTCACCCTTATCAGGGGTGCGCTCTAACCAACTGAGCTACAGACCCAATTTCGAGCTTGTAACTGTTAGCTTGGAGCTATCAGCTTGGAGCTTAAAGCTGCTTCTATCGTCTTCTTCAATGAATCAAGCAATTCGTGTGGGAGCTTATGAAGCAGCTGATGTCGTCGATTAAGGAGGTGATCCAGCCGCAGGTTCCCCTACGGCTACCTTGTTACGACTTCACCCCAGTCATGAATCACACCGTGGTAACCGTCCCCCCGAAGGTTAGACTAGCTACTTCTGGTGCAACCCACTCCCATGGTGTGACGGGCGGTGTGTACAAGGCCCGGGAACGTATTCACCGCGACATTCTGATTCGCGATTACTAGCGATTCCGACTTCACGCAGTCGAGTTGCAGACTGCGATCCGGACTACGATCGGTTTTATGGGATTAGCTCCACCTCGCGGCTTGGCAACCCTTTGTACCGACCATTGTAGCACGTGTGTAGCCCAGGCCGTAAGGGCCATGATGACTTGACGTCATCCCCACCTTCCTCCGGTTTGTCACCGGCAGTCTCCTTAGAGTGCCCACCATAATGTGCTGGTAACTAAGGACAAGGGTTGCGCTCGTTACGGGACTTAACCCAACATCTCACGACACGAGCTGACGACAGCCATGCAGCACCTGTCTCAATGTTCCCGAAGGCACCAATCCATCTCTGGAAAGTTCATTGGATGTCAAGGCCTGGTAAGGTTCTTCGCGTTGCTTCGAATTAAACCACATGCTCCACCGCTTGTGCGGGCCCCCGTCAATTCATTTGAGTTTTAACCTTGCGGCCGTACTCCCCAGGCGGTCAACTTAATGCGTTAGCTGCGCCACTAAGAGCTCAAGGCTCCCAACGGCTAGTTGACATCGTTTACGGCGTGGACTACCAGGGTATCTAATCCTGTTTGCTCCCCACGCTTTCGCACCTCAGTGTCAGTATCAGTCCAGGTGGTCGCCTTCGCCACTGGTGTTCCTTCCTATATCTACGCATTTCACCGCTACACAGGAAATTCCACCACCCTCTACCATACTCTAGCTTGCCAGTTTTGGATGCAGTTCCCAGGTTGAGCCCGGGGCTTTCACATCCAACTTAACAAACCACCTACGCGCGCTTTACGCCCAGTAATTCCGATTAACGCTTGCACCCTCTGTATTACCGCGGCTGCTGGCACAGAGTTAGCCGGTGCTTATTCTGTCGGTAACGTCAAAATACTCACGTATTAGGTAAGTACCCTTCCTCCCAACTTAAAGTGCTTTACAATCCGAAGACCTTCTTCACACACGCGGCATGGCTGGATCAGGCTTTCGCCCATTGTCCAATATTCCCCACTGCTGCCTCCCGTAGGAGTCTGGACCGTGTCTCAGTTCCAGTGTGACTGATCATCCTCTCAGACCAGTTACGGATCGTAGCCTTGGTGAGCCATTACCTCACCAACTAGCTAATCCGACCTAGGCTCATCTGATAGCGTGAGGTCCGAAGATCCCCCACTTTCTCCCGTAGGACGTATGCGGTATTAGCGCCCGTTTCCGGACGTTATCCCCCACTACCAGGCAGATTCCTAGGCATTACTCACCCGTCCGCCGCTCGCCACCAGGTACAAGTACCCGTGCTGCCGCTCGACTTGCATGTGTTAGGCCTGCCGCCAGCGTTCAATCTGAGCCATGATCAAACTCTTCAGTTCAAACATCTTTGGGTTTTGAGAAAACCCTAAACTTGGCTCAGCAATCGTTGGTTACATCTTTGATTTCTCGCGGAGTAACTTGTGATGCTGATAATCTTTTTGACTATCAGTCTGACTCCACAAGCACCCACACGAATTGCTTGATTCAGTTGTTAAAGAGCGGTTGGTTAAGATCTTTCGTCTCAACCGAGGCGCGCATTCTACAGCAGCCTCATTTGCTGTCAAGCGATTTTTTAAGAAGTTTTTGAAGATTTCCTCAACAACTTCAACCACTTGCGCTTTCGATCTCTCGTTAGCGGGAGGCGAATTCTACAGCGTTACACGCTGCTGTCAACACCTCTTTTTAACCGCTTTCGACCGAGACGACCGAATCGTTAACAAGGCGAAAACACACTGCCTTACTAACTGCTTCTGGCTTCGATGAACTGAAGCGTAACCGCTGCCAAAAACCGCGTAACTCGTTGAATCTCAAGGAGTTTTCCGTTTCGACTGCGCCGGAAGTGGGGCGAATTATAGACCTGTAGAATCTGCCGTCAACCTTTAATTTGAATTTTCTATGATCCCAACCCGCACCCCATACCCGCAGCCTCATATATAAAGAAGCAAAAAGACTTTGCGCACTATATTGCTCATTCCTCATTACTTAAGCATCATGCTTCCAGCGTCCGCCCCTCCCCACACTCTGGATGATCCCCTGCATGAACGACCAACCGCGCAGCCTTGCCTCGACCCTGTTTCCCGTGGGGCTGCTACTGATCGCCATGGCCTCGATTCAATCGGGCGCCTCATTGGCCAAGAGCATGTTCCCCGTTGTCGGGGCCCAAGGCACCACTACTCTTCGATTGATCTTCGCCAGCATCATCATGCTGCTTCTACTAAGACCCTGGCGCGCCAAGTTCACTGCCAAGACCCTGCGCACCGTGGTTGTCTATGGAATGGCCCTGGGCGGGATGAACTTCCTCTTCTATATGTCCCTGAGAAGCGTGCCCCTGGGGATCGCCGTCGCCCTGGAATTCACCGGCCCACTGGCAGTGGCCCTCTATGCCTCACGCAAGGCGATCGATTTTCTGTGGATCGCCCTGGCCATCATCGGCCTGCTATTGCTGATTCCCACAGGCGCCACCGCAACCGCCATCGACCTGGTCGGTGCAGGCTACGCCCTGGGTGCCGGTGTCTGCTGGGCGCTGTACATTCTGTTCGGACAAAAGGCCGGTGCCGAGAACGGAATCCAGACCGCCGCCCTGGGCGTCATGATCGCCGCGCTCTTCGTCGCGCCCATTGGCATCGTCCATGCCGGCGCCGCATTACTCACCCCATCCCTGATCCCTATCGCCCTGGGCGTCGCGGTCTTGTCCACCGCCCTGCCTTACAGCCTGGAAATGGTCGCCCTGACCCGAATGCCCGCCCGTACCTTTGGCACCCTGATGAGTGTCGAGCCGGCTGTCGGCGCGCTGTCCGGCCTGCTGTTTCTGCACGAATACCTCTCCCTGGCGCAGTGGATGGCGATCGCCTGCATCATCCTGGCATCTGTCGGAGCAACCATGACCATGCGCCGCGAATCCAAGCCCATAGTTGCAGCCGATTAACATTCAACTCTGGTAATTGGCGCTCAATTAGGCCATGTTTAGCCGGCTACTCAACGTCGGCCATGGAGTTGTCAGACAGGGATATCGCAAACGCAAAAACCATAGGTAATGCAGTCACACTCGGACGTCAGATCCGAGGCTAGCGATAAGGACGGGGATGAAACGATTTTTGATACTGTTGGCCGTACTTGCCATTGCAGGCTGCGCTGCGACCGCGAAAACCGAAGTCAAACGAGGCAAGAAAGGGCTCCACATCAACTGCTCCGGTCTGTCTTCTTCCTGGGACAAGTGCTACGCCAAGGCGACCCAGTCCTGCGGCCCCAAAGGCTACAAGGTGATCGCCAAGTCCGGTGACACCGTGGAAGACCCGGGAGACTACCCTTTCGGCCTGAACCCAGCCGGTTATACCAGTCGCAGCATGATCGTCATCTGCAAGTAGCAGTAGCGTTCACTCCTCGGGCAGCCGCTCCAGCTGCCCAATGATCTGCTCATGGCTCGACGCCAGCACCTGCTGCTGGATATCCGGGCTCACCAGCATTCGTGCAACCACCAGCGCGCCAACACACTGCGACAGAATCGACCAGGCCAGGCTCTCACTGCCCAAGGTCTGCGCCCACGCCCGATGCAGACGACAGATCCAGTCTTGCGCCTCCTGCCGCACTGGCACACTGCCCCGGGCAATCTCCGCGCCCAACGCCGGCAATGCACACCCGGCTCCTGGCTGCTGCAGATGCGCCACGCTCAGGTATTGCTTCAGGCAACGGCGCAATTTATCCCGATTCTGCCGGCCTTCCCCTCCCAGACGCTCCAGGCTCTGGCTCAACTCGCGCTCGACGATGGAACCGAACAGCTCATCCTTGGACCCGAAGTGAGTGTAAAAAGCCCCACCACTAAGACCAATGGCCTTCATCAGGGCATCCACGCCGACGGTAGAAAACCCCTCGTTCTTGGCCTGGATCGCACTGCTCTGCAACAGGCGTTCGCGGGTTTCCTGCTTGTGACTGGCTGAATAACGCATGGCTGAAGCTCTCCCCTGCCGGCTTGACGACCGCAGGATCATAGCATAACGTCCGTTTAGTTAACGATCGTTTACCAAAGAGCGAACCTCCCATGACTACAGCCTTGAACAACAACAAAGTGGTACTGGTGGTCGGCGCCGGCGATGCTACCGGCGGTGCCATAGCCAAGCGTTTTGCCGCGCAAGGTTTCACCGCCTGCGTCACCCGACGCAGCGCAGACAAACTGCAACCCCTGGTGGATGCCATCCGACAAACCGGTGGCCAGGCCCATGGCTTTGCCTGCGACGCGCGCAAAGAAGAGGACGTGGTAGCACTGATCGAACAGATCGAAACCCAGATCGGCCCCATCGAGGCATTCGTCTTCAACATCGGCGCCAACGTGCCCTGCAGCATCCTTGAGGAAACCGCCCGCAAGTACTTCAAGATCTGGGAGATGGCCTGTTTCTCCGGCTTCCTCAATGCCCGCGAAGTGGCCAAGCGCATGGTGCCCCGCCAACGCGGCACCATCCTGTTCACCGGCGCCACCGCTGGGGTGCGCGGCGCCGCCGGTTTCGCCGCCTTCGCCGGTGCCAAGCACGGTATCCGCGCCCTGGCCCAGAGCATGGCCCGGGAACTGGGGCCGCTGAACATCCATGTCGGCCATATCATCGTCGACGGCGCCATCGACACCGATTTCATACGCACCAGCTTTCCCGAGAAGTACGCCCTCAAGGACCAGGACGGCATCCTCAACCCCGAACACATCGCCGAGAACTACTGGTACCTGCACAGCCAGCCCAGGGATGCCTGGACTTTCGAACTGGACCTGCGCCCCTGGAACGAGCGCTGGTAAGCCACTGCCCCCCACAACAATCAGAGCGTTCACGACATGAGCCAAAAAGTGGAGTTCTTCTTCGACCTGGGCAGCCCGACCAGCTACCTGGCCTATACCCAATTGCCGAACATCTGCGCCCAGACCGGCAGTCAACTGGAGTACCACCCCATGCTGCTGGGCGGGGTCTTCAAGAGCACCGGCAACGCCTCCCCCATCAGCGTTCCCGCCAAGGGCCGCTACATGCTCCAGGACCTGGCGCGTTTTGCCCGACGCTATCAGGTTGAACTCAACTTCAACCCGCACTTTCCCATCAACACCCTGCTACTGATGCGCGCCGCGACCGGGGTGCAGTGGCACATGCCGGAGCGCTTCGTCGAATTCATCGACTGCCTGTTCCGCGCCCTCTGGGTCGACAAACGCAACCTGAACGACGCCGCCACCGTCACCCAGGTCCTGGAGCAAGGCGGTTTCGACCCACAGCAGATCCTCGACCTGAGCCATGACGAGCAGGTCAAGGCCCGGCTCAAGGACAACACCGACCAGGCATTGCAACGGGGTGTGTTCGGGGCCCCCAGCATGTTCGTGGGGGACCAGTTGTTCTTCGGCCAGGACCGCCTGGATTTTGTCCGCGAAGCCTTGAGCGCAGACTAACCCCCCTGCTCCGCGGCGCCAGCCAGTCGCCGCGGACAGGGCCTGCGGCCTTGGCCACATTGCATGACCCAGGCCTTTGTGCAGCGCTTCAGATCGCCGCGGTGCGAAGGTTCAGCCACTCCAGCGCGGCGCCCTCCAGCAGCGGAGCGAGACGCTGGCGCACCTGCGCGTGATAGCCGTTGAACCAGTCCCGCTCCTCCTGGGTGAGCAATCCGGGTTCCAGGCAACGGCTGTCGATCGGGCACAGGGTCAGGGTTTCAAAACCGAGGAACTCACCAAACTCGCTGCTACCGACCTCGCGGTTCAACACCAGGTTCTCGATTCGTACCCCCCAACGCCCGGGACGATAGGTCCCCGGCTCGATGGACGTGATCATCCCCGGCTGCATCGCCGTTTGCGGTGCCGGCGCGGCCTGATAGGCGATCACCTGCGGCCCTTCATGCACATTGAGGAAGTAGCCCACGCCATGCCCGGTGCCGTGTCCGTAATCCACGCCTTCGGCCCAGATCGGCGCCCGGGCGATGGCATCGAGCAACGGCGAAAGAATGCCCCGCGGGAACTGCGCCCGAGACAAGGCGATCACGCCCTTGAGCACCCGGGTGCAATCGCGCTTCTGCTCGGCGCTCGGGGTGCCGATCGGCACCATCCGGGTAATGTCGGTGGTGCCTCCCAGGTACTGACCGCCCGAGTCGATCAGCAGCAGGCCATCGCCCTCGATTACCGCATGCTCTTCGGGGGTGGCGTGGTAGTGAGGCATCGCCCCGTTGGCATTGAAGGCCGCGATGGTATTGAAGCTCAAGGACACATAGCCCGGACGCCGTTCACGAGCGGCAGTCAGGTGTTCATCAATGGTCAGTTCGGTGACGCGCTCGCGCCCCAGGGCACTCTCCAGCCAGGCAAAGAACTCGCACAGCGCCGCGCCGTCCTGCTCCATGGCCCGACGAATATGCTCGGCATCCGCCGGGCTCTTGCGCGACTTGGCCAGGGTGGTGGGATTGAGCCCCTCCACCAGCTTCACCCCCGAACGCAAGTTGTTCAGCAAACCGGTGGTCACCCGCGCCGGGTCGATCTGCAACGTCGCGCCTTCCGGCACATCGGCCAAGGCCGCCGCCACCTCCGTGTAATCCCGCAGGCTGACGCCGTCGGCCTCCAGCACCCTGCGCAACGGCTCATCGATCTTGTTCAGGGCCACGAACAAAGTGGCCTGCTGCTGGCTGATCAGGGCGAAAGAGACAAACACCGGGTTGAACGAAACATCCGCCCCCCGCAGGTTGAACAGCCAGGCGATGTCATCGAGGGTGGCAATGAAATGCCACTGCGCGCCACGTTCGCTCAGGGTTTCGCGCAGCTTGGCCAGCTTCTCCACCCGGCTCTGCGTGGCCTGGGGCGGCAAGTGCGGGTAGACCGGTTGATCCGGCAGGCCGGGGCGATCGCTCCACACCTGCTGCAGCAGATCGATATCGGTGCGCAGGCTGGCCCCGCGTTCCTGCAACCTGCTGCCCAGGGTACGGGCCGAAGCCAGCGCCATGACCGCGCCGTCCACCGCCACCACCGCGCCGGACGGGGTCTGTTCCGCCAGCCAGTCCAGGGGCCCGGGCTGACCCGGCTGCAACTTCACCAGATCGATGCCGCTGCCCTTGAGTTCCTTGCTCGCCTGTTCCCAGTAGCGGCTGTCGGCCCAGAGCCCGGCGAACTCCGCCGTCACGATCAGGGTGCCCACCGAGCCGTGGAAGCCCGACAGCCACTGGCGCCCCTGCCAGTAACCCGGCAGGTACTCCGACAGATGCGGATCGGCCGAAGGCACCAGCAAGGCATGAATGCCCTCGCGGCTCATCAACTGACGCACATGCGCCAGGCGCTGGGGGACCACTCCATGGGGCGTTGGCTGGGTACTCATTGTGACTCCTTAACCGGCTTAATCATTGTTATGGAAGGTCGAGATCGCTCGCCCCTCAAGACTGGGCTCCGGCCCAGAATGCCGGAGCAGTGGCGCATGACGCCTTGATCAATTGTGCAGCGCGATCCACGTCCTCTTCGCGGGTGAAGCGTCCCAGACTCAGGCGAATGGTGCGGCCGGCCTGCAACGGGTCATGCCCCAGGGCCAGCAGCACATGGGACGGGGCATTGCTGGCCGAGTTGCAGGCCGAGGTCGCGGAAAACGCCAGGGACGCACTCAACGCGGCGGCGTCAAAGCCACCCTCGCTGAACGTCAGGCTCAGGGTATGGGGAATGCGCTGGGTGGCACTGCCATTCAAGCGCAGGCCGGCCACCCCCGCCAGTTGCTCCAGCAAGCGTTGGCGCAAGCGGACGATGGTGGCGGTTTCCTCGTCGAACAACTCACCGGCCAGCGCAAAGGCTGCGCCCATGGCAGCGATCTGGTGAGTGGCCAGGGTGCCGGAACGCAAGCCGCCCTCATGCCCGCCACCATGGATCTGCGCCTGCAAGCGGCGCTGCGCCCGCGGTCCGACATACAGCGCGCCGATGCCCTTGGGGCCGTACACCTTGTGCGCCGAAAACGACATCAGATCCACCGGCCAGCGCTCAAGATCGATGGCCACCTTGCCCACGCCCTGAGCCGCATCCACATGCAACAGGGCGCCATGCTCACGCACCACCTGGCCAATCGCCGGAATGTCGTTGAGGGTGCCCAATTCGTTGTTGACCAGCATCAGCGACACCAGAACGGTGTCATCCCTCAAGGCCTCGCTCACCGCCTGGGCGCTGATCAACCCCTGAGCATCGGGCAGCAGGTAGGTCACCGCCACACCGCTTTCCTGCAACTGTCGAGCGGTGTCCAGCACGGCCTTGTGCTCGATCTGGCTGGTGATGATGTGCCCGCCCTCCAGCCCCCGGGCCTGCATCACGCCCTTGAGCGCCAGGTTGTTGGATTCGGTGGCGCCGGACGTCCAGACGATCTGCTCTGGCTGCGCGCCCACCAACTGCGCCACTTGCTGCCGGGCCTGCTCGACACAGCGTCGCGCCGCCTGGCCAAAAGCATGGGAACTGGAGGCCGGGTTGCCAAAGTTGGCGTTGAACCCCAGGCACTCCAGCATCACTTGAATGACCCGCTCATCCACCGGCGTGGTAGCGGCATAGTCGAAATAAAGAGGACGTTTGTTCATGACAGAAAGACCCGCAGAGCTGGTTCCAGGATCGGCATTGGCCCAAAGAGCAAAACGCAGGAACGCGCCGTACCGGGACGACGCGTCGACGGCAGGCACTGAGCAATGGCCGATCGGATGCAGTTAAAGAAGCACAACTTCGTCTAAAAGTGCGTAGGAACGCTCCTGGCGCGCAGCTTAACAGGCTCGGGGCAAAGCGTTGAAGCACCGCTCAACTGATGTTTTCCAGCACCAGCGGCGCCAGGGAAATCACCAGCAGGCCGGCCATGGCCAGATTGAACAGGCGCAGCCAGCGCGGATTGCGCAACACATTGCGCAACAGGCTGCCGCACGCCGCCCAGAGACTCACCGTCGGCGCATTGATCAGGGCGAAGACCGCCGCAATCACCAGCACATTGGTGAAATAGCCCTGCAACGGCGTGTAAGTGCTGATGGCGCCCACCGCCATGACCCAGGCCTTGGGATTGACCCACTGAAAGGCCGCCGCGCCCCAGTAGCCCAAAGGCTGCCCCTGGCCCCGCTGGTCGTCGTTCATGGGCCCGGAACGAGCGATGTTCCACGCCAGGTACAGCAGGTAGGCCGCGCCGACATAACGCAGCACGCGGTACAGCACCGGATAGGCTTCGAACACCGCCCCCAGGCCCAGGCCGACCGCCAGCACCAGCACGAAAAAACCACAGCTGATACCGAGGATATGCGGGATGGAGCGGTTGAAACCGAAGTTCAGGCCCGAGGCCAGCAACATGGTGTTGTTGGGGCCGGGGGTGATGGACGTGACCAGGGCAAACAGCGCGAACGCCAACAGCAGGTCAGGGGAAAGGCTCATGGGGGCAAGGTCCTGGGCAAGGTCGATCAGGCCTCGACCCTAACCCAGCACCGGCCCGGAACTCACGGACAGTTGCTGAAAACTTTGACCCGTACAGTTTTCATCAACTGGCCGGTTGGTGACGACTGATATTGCGCTGGGCGCTCATCTCGCCCTGACGGTCGAACGCCGCAGGACGCGCTAGCAGCCGGGCTTTTTCCTGCTGGTACTCATCGAACGACAGACCACGCCGGTTCAGGGCTTCCAGCGCCAGCTCGCGGCTTTCCTCGGCCGTGTAGGGACGCAATTCCGGTGCGCCCGTGCTGGCACAGCCGGCCAGCACGCTGGAAATCAACAGCAGCAGAACAACGGAGTAAGCCTTCATGACGAGCACCTGAAGCGGGTTGCGAACAATGAACACAGGCTACTCGCGCACCGTCAGTGGCAAAAATCATCCCGCTCGATAGTCGCTATCGACTTTTCCGAGGGCTCGGACAGCCCTCTTATATTCCATAAAGACCTATAAATATGGAAACAAGCTCTTTTGAGGAATAACAACAAGCCTTTATAACAGCGACATCCCGTTGCCCAACTGTTGCCGGAGCAACTGTTGGCCAGGCAACAGCCGATCAACAAAACAGTGTCCGAACAACAACAGCCAGCGCCGGCACACCCGGCCAAGCCCCCGGATTACCGGGCTTCGGCCGGTTGGTACAGCTCTTGCTCCCGTGCAGGTACACCTGTCATTGCTCGTTGAGCCACTGTTTAAAAAGGAACCGATCATGTCCCGTCCCCTGAACGTCGTTGCCCTCTCCGGTGGAACCTGGCGCCCGTCCCGGACCCTGGTACTGACCCAGGCCCTGTTGAGCGAGCTGTCCAACCACCTGCCCATCAACAGCCACCTGATCGAACTGGGCGACATCGCCCGTCCCCTGGGCGGCGCCCTGTCGCGCCAGGAACTGCCGGCCGAGGTCGAAGCCGAGCTGCAAGCCATCGAGAACGCCGACCTGCTGATCGTTGCCGCCCCGGTGTACCGCGGCTCCTATCCGGGGCTGCTCAAGCACCTGTTCGACCTGATCGACCTCAACGCCCTGATCAACACCCCGGTGCTGCTGGCCGCCACCGGCGGCAGCGAACGCCACGCCCTGGTCCTGGATCACCAACTGCGTCCGCTGTTCAGCTTCTTCCAGGCCCTGACCCTGCCCATCGGCGTCTACGCCACCGAAGCCGACTTCAGCCACTACCAGATCACCAGCGACCTGCTCAAAGCCCGCATCCAGCTGGCTGCCGAACGCGCTGCGCCACTGTTTGGCGCGCAACCGAACAACCTGCTGAAAATCGCTTAAGGAACTGTCATGGATGTGTTCTGGTTTCTTCCGACCCACGGCGATGGCCACTTCCTCGGCACCGCCCAGGGCGCGCGCCCGGTCACCCTCAACTACCTCAAGCAAGTGGCCCAGGCCGCCGACAGCCTGGGTTACCACGGCGTGCTGATTCCCACCGGGCGCTCCTGCGAGGACTCCTGGGTCATCGCCTCGGCCCTGGTGCCCCTGACCGAACGCCTGCGCTACCTGGTGGCAATCCGTCCGGGGATCATTTCCCCCACCGTCTCGGCGCGCATGGCCGCCACCCTGGACCGGCTGTCCAACGGCCGCCTGCTGATCAATGTGGTGACCGGCGGCGACCCGGACGAGAACCGTGGCGACGGCAGCTTCCTCAGCCACAGCGAACGCTACGAAGTCACCGACGAATTCCTGCAGATCTGGCGCCGGGTGCTGCAGGGCGAAGCCGTGGACTTCGAAGGCAAGCACCTGCACGTGCAGAACGCCAAGGCGCTCTACCCCCCGGTGCAGAAGCCCTACCCGCCGCTGTACTTCGGCGGCTCCTCCGACGCCGCCCACGAACTGGCCGCCGATCAGGTGGACGTCTACCTGACCTGGGGCGAGCCGCCGGCAGCCGTGGCGCAAAAGCTTGCCGACGTGCGTGAACGCGCGGCACGCAAGGGCCGCACGGTGAAGTTCGGCATCCGCCTGCACGTGATCGTGCGCGAGACCGAGGCCGAAGCCTGGCAAGCCGCGGACAAGCTGATCGAACACATCAGCGACGAAACCATCGCCGCCGCCCAGCAATCCTTCGCGCGCTTCGACTCCGAAGGCCAGCGGCGCATGGCCGCGCTGCACGGCGGTCGCCGCGATCAACTGCAGATCGCCCCCAACCTCTGGGCCGGGGTTGGCCTGGTGCGTGGCGGTGCCGGCACCGCCCTGGTGGGCAATCCGCAACAAGTGGCCGAACGGATCAAGGAATACGCCGACCTGGGGATCGAGAGCTTCATCTTCTCCGGCTACCCGCACCTGGAAGAGGCCTATCGTTTCGCCGAACTGGTGTTCCCGCTGTTGCCCGAACCCTATGCCAGCCTGGCCGGACGGGGCGTGACCAACCTCACCGGACCGTTTGGCGAAATGATCGCCAACGACGTGCTGCCCAACCGCTCCTGACCCCCAGTGACTGTAGGAGCCGGCTTGCCGGCGAAGGCGATTTGCGCGGCTCTTCGCTGGCAAGCCAGCACCTACAACAGGTGCCCCCCCTTTTCCCGGGCCGCCGCAAACGGCCACCCACGAGGAACACCGCGTGACTGCCAAACCGCAAAGCGCCCTGTTGTCCCCCTTGCAGACCGCCCGCCAACTGGCCGCCGAGTTTGCCCTGACCGCCGTCGAACGCGACGAGCGCGGCGGCACCCCCAAGGCCGAACGCGACGCCCTGCGCCTGAGCGGCCTGTTGGCCCTGAGCATTCCCCGCCAGTTCGGCGGCCTGGGCGCGCCCTGGAGCGAAACCCTGAGCATCGTTCGCGAATTCGCCAAGGTCGACAGTTCCATCGCCCACGTCTTCGGCTTCCATCACCTGATGCTGGCCACCGTGCGCCTGTTCGCCAAACCCGAGCAGTGGCAGCCCTGGTTCGAGCAGACCGCCCGCAAGAACTGGTTCTGGGGCAACGCCCTCAACCCTCTGGACACCCGCACCCTGGTCAAGAACCTGGGCGGCTGGCGCGAGTTCTCCGGGAAGAAAAGCTTCTGCTCCGGGGCCAGCGATTCGGAAATGCTCATCGCCTCGGCAGTGGATGAAAGCAACGGCGGCAAGTTGCTGATCGCCGCCATCCCCAGCGGTCGCAGCGGCATCACCCTGCACAACGACTGGAACAACATGGGCCAGCGCCAGACCGACAGTGGCAGCGCCACCTTCGAACGGGTGCGGGTCGAGGAATCGGAGCTGCTGCTGGACCCAGGTCCCTTGAGCACTCCCTTCGCCTGCCTGCGCCCGCTGATCGCCCAACTGACCTTCACCCACATGTTCCTCGGCATCGCCGAAGGCGCCTTCGAGGAAGCCCGGCAATACACCCTGAGCGAAACCCGGGTCTGGCATAAGTCCAGCGCCCAGGACGTGCGCCAGGACCCCTACATCCTCAGCCACTACGGCGAGTTCTGGGTCGCCCTGGAAGGCATCCGCCTGCTGGTGGAACGGGCCGCCGCCCTGCTGGACCAGGCCTGGGCCAAAGGCCCGAACCTCAGCGCCGAAGAGCGCGGGCACCTGGCCACGGCGATCGCCACCGCCAAGGTCGCCGCCAGCCGCCAGGGCCTGGACCTGTGCAGCCGGCTGTTCGAAGTCACCGGTGCGCGCTCGACCCACGCCTCCCTGCGCCTGGACCGCCACTGGCGCAACCTGCGCACCCAGACCCTGCATGACCCGCTGGACTACAAGCTCCACGAACTGGGCGACTGGGCACTGAACCAGTCCCTGCCGACCCCGACCTTCTACTCCTAGTTGCCGATTTCCGGAGAGTACCGATGCAGCTGCTGACCCTACCCCCCTCGCCCGCCCTGGCGACCTCGATCCGCGCCACCGCCCAGGTGTTCGAGGACCCGAAATCCCAGGCCCTGCTGGCACACCTGCAACAGGTGGCACCGAGCGAAGCCAGCGTACTGATCATCGGTGAAACCGGGACCGGCAAAGAGCTGGTGGCACGCCATATCCACAACCTCAGCGCCCGGCGCAACCGGCCGTTCGTCGCGGTGAACTGCGGCGCCTTCTCCGAATCCCTGGTGGAAGCGGAACTGTTCGGCCATGAAAAAGGCGCCTTCACCGGCGCCCTCAGCGCCAAGGCCGGCTGGTTCGAGGAGGCCGACGGCGGCACCCTGTTCCTCGACGAGATCGGCGATTTGCCCATGGCCATCCAGGTCAAGCTGCTGCGGGTGCTGCAGGAACGGGAAGTGGTACGCCTGGGCTCGCGCAAAAGCATCCCCATCGACGTGCGGGTCCTGGCGGCCACCAACGTCCAGCTGGAAAAGGCCATCAATGCCGGGCATTTCCGCGAGGACCTGTATTACCGCCTGGACGTGGTCAGCCTGGAACTGAGCCCGCTGCGCGAACGTCCCGGCGACATCCTGCCCCTGACCCGACACTTCATCGAGGCCTACAGCCAGCGCCTGGGCTACGGCAACATCAGCATCAGCAAGGAGGCCGAACACAAACTCAAGAGCTACAGCTGGCCGGGCAACATCCGCGAACTGGAAAACGTCATCCACCACACCCTGCTGATCTGCCGCAACGGTGTGATCGAACAGGGCGACCTGCGCCTGTCCCACATGCGCATCGAACGCGCCGACGACAACCAGCCAAGTCACGACGACTCCACCGAAGCCCTGCTGGAGCGGGCCTTCCACAAACTCTTCGAGGAACAGGCCGGCGCCCTGCACGAAAAAGTCGAGGACGCCCTGCTGCGCGCGGCCTATCGCTTCAGCCACTACAACCAGGTCCACACCGCCAATCTGCTGGGCCTGAGCCGCAACGTCACCCGCACTCGGCTGATCAAGATCGGCGAACTGGCGGTCAACAAACGCCGCCCGGCCGCCGCGCCCAACGAGCGCACCCTGCAACTGTCGATCTAGCCCGACAGCTTGCAATGCAAGGCATTGTCCTGACTGCGGGCAATGCTGCTCAGCACCTGGAACGAGCCGAAGGTCACGGTCCTGGCCTGATGGGCCAGGATCAACTGCCAGAAATCCTGCTCGCCGCTCTCGAAACTCCGGAAGGCCGCCTCGCCCGCCTCCCGCGACTGCCACTGCAGGTAGTTGAGCACTCGCCGCCCGTCATCGCTGACCTGCACACTGGCGCTGAGAAAGCCGCCATACCCCTGGGCCAGGCGCTCGGTCTGCGCGGACAGGGCCGATACCAGGGCCTGCTGCTGGTGCGGCTCGATCTCGAACTCGATCAACTGGGTGAAGCTGCGGTTTCTCTCAAATGCGGCCATGAACGGCTCCCTAAGGCGGTCGGACAGAATCTTGCGATGGAATGCGCCGCAGGGTAAAACCTCTAGTTAAGTCAAGGTCAAGCACGTTTTTCATTCCGGTACCCCTCCATGATCGAACCTGAAGCCCTGCACAAAGAACTGACGGTGGGCCAGCTCGCGGCCCGCAGCGGCGTGGCCGTTACCGCGCTGCACTTCTACGAAAGCAAAGGCCTGATCAAGAGCAACCGCAACGCCGGCAACCAGCGGCGCTATCCGCGTTCGGTGCTGCGGCGCGTGTCCTTGATCAAGGTGGCCCAGCGCCTGGGCATTCCCCTGGCGGAGATCGGCCAGGCCCTGGCGACCCTGCCCGCCGACCGCGCCCCCAGCGCCGCGGACTGGCAGCGCCTGTCGGAGCAGTGGAGCCGCGAACTGGACGAACGCATCCGCCAACTGAGCCTGCTGCGCGAACGGCTGAACCAGTGCATCGGTTGCGGCTGCCTGTCCATGGAGGGTTGCCCGTTGCGCAACCAAGGGGACGTGCTGGGTGAAGCCGGCCCGGGCGCCCGCCTGCTGGCGCCCGACGCCGCCACCGACACCCCATAGCTGGCTTCCCTCGTAGGAACCGGCTTGCCGGCCAAGGCTGACTCTCGGGCCTCTTCGCTGGCAAGCCAGCTCCTACAGCGACATCGCCTTCGTACCCGTAGGAGCCGGCTTGCCGGCGAAGGCGATCTCACGGGCCTCTCCCCTCGCAAGCCAGCTCCGACAGCGACATCGCCTTCATACCCGTAGGAGCCGGCTTGCCGGCGAAGGCGATCTCACAGGCCTCTTCCCTCGCAAGCCAGCTCCTACAGCGACATCGCCTTCATTCCCGTAGGAGCCGGCTTGCCGGCGAAGTCGATCTCACGGGCCTCTTCCCTCGCAAGGCAGATGCCCACTCAGCGCTGTCAGGTAAGAAAACCTGTGGAGCATCGTAAGGAAAAACTTCCCTATGCTAATGTCGCGTCCTGCTTCCTACGACGAGCTTCACTTCCATGCCAAGGACTGCCTCTTTCGAAAAGCCACGCTGGCTGCGTGATCTGCTGCGCTTTCTTCCGCTGAAAAGCCAGTTCGTACTGTCCGGCAACGTCCGCGACCTGCAAGCCAGCGAAGTCGCCCCCGGGGTGATCACCCCCCAACCCTTCAATCTCAATCTGCGCGACGAACTGCTGGCGGCAGGTTATGCCCAGGTCCTGAGCTGGGATCCCCTCGGCGGGCTGCGGGTGCTGCTGCCCCCGGGCAGCGAGCCGACCCAGGCCGACAACCTGCTGCGCGAACTGGGCCTGACCCCGGTGGAAGGCGCGGCGCCAGCGGGCCTCGACCTGCTGTCGGCGACCTTGCCGCGCCTGGTGGAACGCCAAGGCGCGCCCCTGGCCCTGATTGTCGATTTCGCCTCCCGCCTGGTGGTCCGCAACGACGCCCTGAGCGCCGCCGAGCACCAGCTGTTCACCCAGGCCCTGGTGCTGTCCCATCAGGCCCGCAGCCGACCGGCCGGGGAACAGCGCACGCCGTTCTTCAACAGCATCCTCTGGGTGGTGGAGAAGGAAGGCGACCTGCCCGACTGGCTGCTGATCGACAACCCGCGCCTGCGCCCAATTCCGGTGTCCAAACCCGACCAGCAAGCCCGCCAGGCACTGGCACCGGCACTGTTGCGCGGCCTGCCCGGGGCCCAGGAAGCCAGCGACGAAAGCCGCGACCAGGCGGTGCGGGCCTTCGTCGAAAATACCGAAGGCCTGCTGCTGCTCGACCTCAATGCGATCGTGCAACTGGCCCGGGTCGAAGGCCTGGCCATGGAGCGCATCGGCGACGCGGTGCGCCGCTATAAGGTCGGGGTCACCGAAGACCCCTGGTTGAAGATCGACCGCCAGCGCATCCGCCAGGCCGACGATTTCATCCGCCAGCGGGTCAAGGGCCAGGGCCACGCGGTGACCCACATGCTGGATATCGTCAAACGCGCCATGACCGGGGTCGGCGCCAGCCGCAAGGGCAATCGCCCCCGGGGCGTGGCCTTTCTCGCCGGGCCCACCGGGGTCGGCAAGACCGAACTGGCCAAGACCATCACCAGCCTGCTGTTTGGCGATGAAAGCGCCTACATCCGCTTCGATATGTCGGAATTTTGTGCCGAACACGCCGACCAGCGCCTGGTCGGTGCCCCGCCCGGCTATGTCGGCTACGACGTTGGCGGCGAACTGACCAACGCGATCCGCGAAAAGCCCTTCAGCGTGGTGCTGTTCGACGAGATCGAGAAGGCCCACCCACGGATCCTCGACAAGTTCCTGCAGATCCTCGACGACGGTGTACTCACCTCCGGCCGCGGCGATCGGGTGTACTTTTCCGAGGCGCTGATCGTCTTCACCTCCAACCTGGGCATCTTCCGCCAGGGCGACCACGGCGAACGCGTCGCCAACGTGCAGCCCGGCGAAGCCTTCGAGGCCGTGCAGAGCAAGGTCCAGGGCGAGATCGAGCGCCACTTCAAGCTGGTGCTCAACCGTCCGGAAATCCTCAACCGGATCGGCGAGAACATCATCGTCTTCGACTTCATCCGCCCGGACATCGCCGAGCAGATCTTCCAGCAGATGGTCGGCAACATCCTCGCCGACCTGGCGGCCCAGGCCCTGCATGTGCAGCTCGATGACGCCTCTCTGGGCACCCTGCGCCAGCTGTGCCTGCAGGATTTGTCCAACGGTGGCCGGGGCATTCGCAACCAGCTGGAAGCGCACCTGCTCAATCCCCTGGCCCGAGCCCTGTTCGACCAGGACGCGCAGCCCGGCCAATCCTTCGAAGTCCGCCAGTTGCAGGCCGGCAGCCTGCAACTGCTTGCCCGCGCCTCGTGAACATCAGCCTGTCGCGGGTGCACTTCCCGGTCACCACCCTGGGGCCGGGGCAGCGCCTGGGCCTGTGGTTCCAGGGGTGCAGCATTCGTTGCCAGGGCTGCATTTCCGCGGATACCTGGGGCCCGGGCAGGCAGCCACTGCCATTGCACCAGGTGCTGGACGACCTGCAACCCTGGCTGGCCCGGGCCGAAGGCATCACCCTGTCCGGCGGCGAGCCCTTCGACCAGCCCGAGGCGCTGCTGGCCCTGCTGCGCGCCCTGCGCGAACGCACCGCGGTGGACATCCTGGTCTACAGCGGCCATTCCCTGGAGCACCTGCAACCGCTGCTCGAACAAGCCGAAGGCCTGCTGGATGCACTGATCTGCGACCCCTTCGAGCAACAACAGGCGCAAACACTGGTCCTACGGGGCAGCGACAACCAGCGCCTGATCCTCTTGACCGAGCTGGGCCGCCAGCGTCTGTCCAGCTACCAGCGCCCGTTGCACCAAGGCGACCGCGCGCTGGATGTGATGTTCGACGACGACGGCAGTGTCTGGATGGCTGGCATCCCCCGGCGTGACGACGTGCTGCGTCTGCGCGACCTCCTGCACGCCCAGGGCCACCAACTGCAGATCAGCGCCCACACCTCACGCCGCCGTTAACCGGAACCGCCACCGATGATACGTTTTTGCCCCAATTGCCAGACTGAACGCTCCCTGGCCGAAATCTTCTGCGAAGGCCAGGTGGACCACCGGGCCTGCGGCTGGGAACTGTCCGCCGAAGCGATTCACCCCGAGGGCTGGCGCCCGCAGCCGGTGATCACCGCCGAAGCACTGGAACCCCAGCCCGAGGTCACAGCGCACAGCAGCTCAACCCTGGTCTGCAGCAACGGCCACGCCATGGCGGATGGCGACCTGATGTGCCTGGTCTGCGGCGCCGACCCGCTCGCCGCGGAGCAACAGCCAGCCACCGCGCCCCCAGCCGCCGCCGACAGCGAAACCGTGATCGAAGGCTGGCGCCTGCTGCGGCAGATCGGCAGCGGTGGCGTGCGCGAACGCTTTATCGCCGAGCACCGTGATACCGCCCATCAGGCGGTGCTGACCCTCTACCAGGCCGGCGCCGAACCCGACCCTTCGGTGTACGAAGCCCTCAGGCGCCTGCCCCGGGAACACGTGCCGGAGATCATCCTCACCGGCCGCTGGGACGAACGCGCCTTCGAAGTGGCCGAGGAGCTCACCGGCGGCACCCTGGCCGAGCTGGGGATCGTGGTCAGCGATCGGGCGGCGGTCCAACACATCGTCAGAGAACTGGGCCAGGCCCTGCACGCGTTCAGTGAAGCCGGCCTGCGCCACCGCGACCTGCGCCCGGCCACCTTGCTGGTGCGCAGCCGCGAGCCCCTGGACCTGGTGATCAGCGGCTTTGGCTCGGCGCGGCTGTCCGAGTTCGACCTGGACATCGTCTCGCCCCTGGAAACCAGCCGCTACATGGCCCCCGAAGCCATCGCCGGCGGCGTGGCCGCGGCGTCCGACTGGTGGAGCCTGGGGATGATCCTGCTGGAACAACTGACCCAGGGCGAGTGCTTTGCCGGGATCAACGCCAACGCCTACCTGATCCACGTACTGGCCAATGGCGTGCTGCTGCCGGACGACCTCGACCCGCGCCTGGAGCTGCTGCTGCGCGGCCTGCTGGCGCGGGATCGCCACCAACGCTGGCAATGGCCCCAGGTGCAGGCCTGGCTGCAGGGCGAAAGCCCCAGTGTCCCGGACTCGGTCACCCGTGAAGAGGATGCCGACGAAGGCGCCAGCATTGCCCTGGGCAACCGGCGCTTCCGCCGCCCGGGGCCGTTCGCCCTGGCCGCCGCCGAGGTCGAGCACTGGCCCCAGGCCCTGGATCACCTGTTGCGCGGGGTGATCGTCACCTGGGCCGAACAGGCCGGGGTGTCCGCCCGGCACCTGGCCGGCCTGCGCCAGGTGGCCCAGCACCCGGAGCTGGAAGACGACACCCGGCTGATGCTGGCACTGAAGCTGCTGAACCCGGAAATGCCGCTGATCCTGGGCGGCGAGATCGTCACCCCGGGCTGGCTGCTGGAACATCCCCTGGACGGCTACCGGTTGATCAGCGGCCCGGCCCCGGACCTGCTGGAACGCCTGGAGAGCGACCACTGGCTGCTGCGGCTCAAGCTGCGGGCCGAGCAGGTGCGCCAGCGCGCCCAGCACCAGGCCATCGAACTGGACGAGGAGCAGTTGCGCATCTACCTGCTCTCCAGTTCCCGCGCCCGTCTGGCCGCGCAATGGGAGGAACGCCAACGCCTGCTGCCGGACAGCGAGCACAACGGCATCCTGTCCCTGGCCGACCGGCGCACCATCAGCGAAGAAGACCTGATCGTGCTTCTCAGTGCCGCCATCGGTCAGTTCCGCTCGGTGGACGCGATCCTCGAAGAGGCCGCCATCCTGGCCCGCGAAGCCGTGGTCCTGAGTTTCGACACCGACAGCGCGCGGACTCTCCTGGGGTTGCCGCGCCCGACCCTGTACCGGGAGATCGACGAACGCATCAGCGGCTTCGCCCGCTGCGGCGTGCCGAGCGTCGATGAGTGGGCCGAGCAGTTCCGCCTGGAACGGCGCATGCCCCTGGCCAGGGCCCTGGTGCTGCTGGCCATCGCTGCCGAACAGTGGCTGGAGCCGCAAAAGCAGCATTACGTTGCGCAGATCCTCGACTTCTTCGAGAAGAAGGTCGCCAGCGGCGTGCTGCGCGGCCCGCTGGTGCGCATGAGCATCGGCAAGACCACCGCCCGGGTCGACCTCAACGAATTGCACTCCGAACGCAGCCCGGCCCCGGCGCTGCTGGATCACTTGGTGGCACGCAACGCCCAGCCCATCCACCTCGACCCGGCGTGTTTTGCCGAGCATCCACTGCTGGATGCGCGGCTCAACAGCCTGTACCGCCAGAGTTCGCTGTACCAGCGCGACACCGGGATCGACGGCCTGTACCTGGGCTTCCCCTTCCTCCTGACCCGGGACCCGCGAGGCACCACCCGCACCCGCATCGCGCCGTTGCTGCTGTGGCCGGTCAAGCTGCTGCTGGAAGTCGGCAGCCGCGGCAAGGTGGCCCTGGTCTTCGACAGCGAGCGTGAAGAGGTGCGCCTCAACCCGGGCCTCGACACCCTGCTGGGCATCGAGGCCGCCAAGCGCTGGCGCAAGGCCGCCGACGAGTTGCTGGGACGCTCGGCGCTCAAGGCCGCCGATGTCATGGACGCCTTCGGCATGCTGGCCACGCCGGGCTCCCGAGTACTGGGCAACCTGCCGCCGGCCAGCACCGAAGTGCCGCCCTACCAGGATCAACTGGCGTGCGCCGCCGTGCTGTTCCATGTCGCCTTCATGGGCCAGGCCATTGGCGAAGACCTGCGCCAGCTCAAGGCCCTGCCGCCCGGCGGCACCGGGCTGGAAACCGCCCTGCGCCTGAACCCGACGGAGCAGGACAGCGGCGACAGCGCGGCGGTTGCGCCCGCGCCGGAGCTGCAACGCTTCTTTACCGTGGCCAGCGACCCGTCCCAGGAAGCCGCGGTGCTCCAGGCGCGCCAGGCCCCCGGGCTGCTGGTGGAGGGGCCTCCCGGCACCGGCAAGAGCCAGACCATCGTCAACATGGTGGCCGACGCCATCGGTCGCCAGCGCAGCCTGCTGATCGTCTGCCAGAAGCACGCGGCCCTGGAAGTGGTGCACAAGCGCCTGGTGGCCGAGGGCCTGGGCAACCGGGTGGTGATGCTCAACGACATCAACCGTGACCGCGAACCGGTGATCCGCAGTGTCCGCGAACAGCTCGAAGCCCTGTTCAAGGACGATGCCGCCCCGCAGCCCTGGCTGCACCAGCGCGAACGCCTGGCGGCGCGCATCGAGGCCCTGGAGGGCGAGCTGGATCGTTTCCACCAGAGCCTGCACCGCGTCGATGAACACTGTGGCCTGAGCTACCGCCAGTTGATCGGTGAGCTGATCGGCCTGGAACAGGGGCCTGCGCCACTGGACGTCCCGGTATTGCGCCAGCACCTGGCGGCCCTGGACATCGCCGACCTGACGCGCCTGGAAGAAGCCTGCGCGCCACTGATCCGCCTGTGGCTGCCGGCCCGCTATGAACAGAGCGCCCTGGCCCAGCTCCAGCCGTTTCCCACCGATGCCGCCACCCTGCAAGCCTTCAACGACGGCTTCGAACGCCTGTGGCGCTGCGAGGAGCAGCGCCTGGAAACCCTGCAGGCGCACCCGGCCGACTTTGAAGTGGACGACCCGGCGCCCTACCGCGCCTGGCTCGAACAGCACGTGCACAGCCTGCTGGGCCTGGACGATGAACGCCGCCAACGGCTGGCCCGCTGGCTGCCGCTGTTCCGTGGCCACCCCGGGCAGGCGGCGCAAGGCGACGGGCTGATCCAGACCCTGCAGGCCCTGGCTCAGCAACTGGAGCAATGCGACGCGGCGGCCCATCAGGCCGATCTGGTGCCAGGCCTCAGCGCCCTGCCCGCGGCCCAGCTGCGCACCCTTCAGCACCGCGCCCGCGCCGTGATCCAGGGCCGCTCCTGGCTGGCGCGCCTCAACCCGCTGCGCCTGATCCGCCAGCGCCAGTTGCTGGCCTTCCTTGCCGAACAGGGCGCCGCGGCCGAGCCGCAGCGCCTGCCGGAACTGCTGGCGGCGGCCCTGCTGGAAAGCCAGTGGCGGCCCTTGCGCAACCAGTTGCAGCAACTGCATCAACAACTGGGCCTCGCGCAAGTCGCCGACGATTGCGGCCCGGGCCTGCTGCCGCAGGTGCGCCAGGACCTCGGGCAACTGCAAGAGATGCGCGCCCTGGCGCTGGCCCTGGCCCAGGCTCCCCGGGTGGAACAGCTGGACGCGGTGGTCCTGACCGGCCAGCGGCAATCGTTGGACAGCCTGCTGGCCGGTTACGACGCCGCCTTTGTCCGTCACAGCGTGCGCCAGGACAGCCTGACTGCCCTGCAACGCCTGAATCAGTGGCTGCAACCCGAGCTGCTGGACCAGCTGCGCCAGCGCGTGGAGCTCAACCAGAGCAATCAGTTGCCCCTCAACCGCCTGCGCGAAGCCTTGCCGACCCTGAGCGCCTACCAGGCGTTCCGCGCCCGGGCCGGCCAGCTGTCACCGGCCGACCTGCAATGGCTGGCCATCCTGCGCGATTACCAGGACGCCCTCGACGCCATTCCCGCCGAGCAGCTGGAAGCCGTGGTCCGGCGCATGCTCAACCGCGAAGCGCGGCTGGGCTGGAAGCGCCAGATGGAACAGCGCCAGCCCGAGCTGATGCTGGAGCACAGTGAAACCGCAGCGAAGATCGCCAGCCTCGGGCAGGCCGACACCCAGATGCGCAACCTCAACCGCCAACTGCTCAGCGAAGGCATCGACCTCTCGCGCCTGGGCACCCGCAAACAATGGGAAGACGTGACCCGCCTCACCGGACGGCGTTCGCGCCGCTTGCGCGAATTCATGGAAATGGGCGCCGGCCTGGGGCTGATGAGCCTGCGCCCGGTGTGGCTGATGAACCCGGACGTGGCCAGCCGGGTGCTGCCGCTCAAGCCCGGGCTGTTCGATATCGTGATCTACGACGAAGCCTCGCAGATGCCGGTGGAGTTCGCCCTGCCGACTCTGTACCGGGGCCGGGTCACGGTGGTCAGCGGCGACGAGAAGCAGATGCCGCCCACCGCCTTCTTCTCCAGCCGCGTGGAAAGCGACGAGGCCGAACTGTTCGAGGGCGAGCAGCCCGATGCCGACGCCGACGAAGAGCAACGCGAGGCCTTCGAGGACACCTGGAACCGCCGCGAAATCAAGGACTGCCCGGACCTGCTGCAACTGGCCCGCAGCGCCTTGCCCGCCACCACCCTGCAGATCCACTACCGCTCGGCCTACCGCGAGCTGATCGGTTTTTCCAACGCTTCGTTCTATGGCAACCGGCTGAGCATTCCGGTGCGTCACCCAGAGGCCAATATCCTCGCCATCAAGCCGCTGGAGCTGATCCGCGTGGACGGCGTCTACCAGCAGCAGGTCAACCCTGACGAAGCGCAACGGGTGGTCGACTACCTGGCCGAGCTGTGGCGGACGCCCTACGCCGAACGGCCTTCGGTGGGGGTGGTGACCTTCAACCGCAAGCAGGCCGACCTGATCGAGGAACGCCTGGAACTGCGAGCCGAGCAGGACCCGCTGTTTCGCGCCGCCTACAGCGAGGAACGCGAACGCAGCGAGGACGGCGAAGACATGTCGGTGTTCGTCAAGAACGTCGAGAACGTCCAGGGCGACGAGCGCGACATCATCGTGTTTTCCTCGACCTTCGGGCGCAACAGCCAGGGCAGCTTCCGGCGCAACTTCGGGGTGCTGGGGCAGACCGGCGGCGAACGCCGGCTCAACGTGGCGGTGACCCGGGCCCGGCGCAAAGTGGTGATGATCACCTCGATGCCGATTGCCGATATCTCCGACATGCTCACCACCCAGCGCCCGCCCGCCAGCCCGCGGGACTACCTGCAAGGCTACCTGGAGTACGCCCGCGCCCTGTCGTCCGGGGAGTTCGCCAGCGGCCACAACCTGCTGCAGCGCCTGGTTACCGAGCGCCAGGACGCCCGGGCCCGGCCCACCGCCCACAGCGACGGTTTCACCCAGGCGGTGGCGGCGTTCATCCGCTCCCTGGGCTGGAGCCCGGTCAGCGCCAACGAAGGGGATGCCTTCGGCCTGGACTTTGCCATCGAGCACCCCGATACCGGGCTCTATGCCCTGGGCATCGAATGCGACACCCCGCGCCACGGGCTGCTGGCCCGCGCCCGCTCCCGGGAGATCTGGCGCCCGTCGGTGCTGCGCCGGGCCATTCCCCACCTGCACCGGGTCTCGTCCCAGGCCTGGTACCAGGACCCCCACAGCGAACGCGCACGCCTGCAGGCCGCCATCGAGCAGGCCCTGCAACCGTTGGCCGGCAGCACAGCGCCAACGCCACCTCAAACCCTGGCTGACACGGAGCAAACCCCATGAGCGGCCCGAAAGTGGTGCGAATCGTCACCCGCGAAGAAATCCTCGACATCTGCGCCGGCCACCTGCGGCGCCTGGAGCAGGCGATCGCCCGCTGGGAAGCACAGGCGCAACGCCTGGGGCAACTGAGCGAAGAGGAACGAGCCGCGACCCACGGCCGTCTTCAACAGTTGCGCCAGTTGATCGAAGCCGATCGCCTGCTGGATCTGCAGAAACAGGTGCCAATCGAAATCGACTTCCTCAAGGACGATCTGCAACAACGGGAACACCGCGCCGTGCAGCAGGTCGCGCAACAGCGCCAACTGGCCCGCCGTCAGCGGGAAAACGCCGCCACCCTGCTGAGCGCGCTGCAAGACAAAGCCCTTCCAGCCGAGTGGCTGCAACAGTTGCAGGCGATTGCCGAAGGCCAGCCCGTGGCGGCGGTCGAGTCGATCCTGGCCCAGGGTTTCGCCAGCCTCGGTGCCGCAGCCGAAGAACAGGGCCTGAGCGAGACACAGCGGCAACTGGCCCAACGCCTGCAAGGCGACAATCCCTCCCAGACCCTGGCCCAATGGCGCGCCGCCCATGAACAAAAGGAACCCAGGCTGGAACGCATCGAGCAGCACATTGCCCAGTTGCTAACCCTCGATGATCAGGCCAGCGCCGAACCCTACCTGGCCACCTTGCGCCTGATCGACGCCGAAACCCGCGAGCCACGGCGCAACCTGCTGCTGGACAGCCTGGTGCTGGAACTGGCCCAGGCCACCCGCGACAGCCAGGAGCGCCGCGCGCGCCTGGCGCACCTCCAGGCACTGGCCAGCGAAGTGGCGAGCGTGTGCCCCGCTGCCGCCGAGGAAGAACTGTCCCGGGCCGAACAGTGCAGCCTGGCCAACATGGCGCCAGTGGATGAGCTGATTGCCCGCTTCAGCACGCTGATCGAAGCCGAACTGCAACAGCGCGCCGCCCTGGCCCGTCGTCAGGCGGTGCTCGAAGGCCTGGCTGGCCTGGGCTACGAAGTCCGCGAGGGCATGGCCACCGCCTGGGCCAAGGATGGCCGGGTGGTGCTGCGCAAGAGCGCCACGCCGGGGTACGGCGTGGAAGTCGGGGGCAACGCCGACAACGGCCGCCTGCAGGTGCGAGCGGTCGCCCTCAGCGCCCAGCGCGATACCCGGCGCGACAAGGACATCGAGACCATCTGGTGCGGTGAGTTCCAGCGGCTGCAAGCCCTGCTGGCCACCCAGGGCGACGACCTGCGCATCGAAAAGGCCCTGGCCGTCGGCGCCGTGCCGCTCAAGGAAGTGCTGCTGGACGACGCCCAGCAGGAATACCGGGAGCAGGCGCAACAGCGCACCTGACCCGCCGCGCCCTGTGGGGACCGGCTTGCCGACGAAGGCGATTTGCGCGCCTCTTCGCTGGCAAGCCAGCTCCTACAATCCGCCTCTTCGTAGCAACCGGGGATCGGGCGGTGGTCAGAAGCCGGGGGCGATCTGGCCCTTGTAGCGAGTCAGGATGAATTGGCGCACGGCGTCGGAGTTCAGCGCCTTGGCCAGTTTCTGGATCCGCGGGTCGTCGCGGTTGTCCGCACGGGCCACCAAAAACTCGATGTACAGGTCCTTGCCCTTCTCCACGATCAGCGCGCTGTTGGTGTCGATCCCGGCCTCCAGGGCGTAGTTGGCGAAGACGAACGCCAGGTCCACCTGGCTCACCGAACGGGCCAGCAAGGCGCCTTCCAGCTCACGGATCTTCAGGTGCTTGGGGTTGTCGAGGATGTCGCGCTGGGTGGCCAGGGTGTTGCTCGGGTCCTTGAGCTTGATCAGCCCGCCTTCGTGCAGCAGCACCAAAGCGCGGCCGGTGTTCACCGGGTCGTTGGGAATCGACACCGTGGCGCCGTCCTTGAGCTCGGCAATGGTCTTGATCTTGGTGGAATAGGCGCCGAAGGGTTCGATGTGCACCCCCACCACCGGCACCAGGTCGGTGTGCCGGGTCTTGTTGAAATCATCGAGGAACGGCCGGTACTGGTAGTAGTTGGCGTCGAGGTTCTTCAGGGCCAGTTGCTGGTTGGGCTGGATGAAGTCGGTGAAGACCTTGATGTCCAGGTCCACGCCTTCCTTGGCCAACTCGGGTTTGACGAATTCGAGGATCTCGGCGTGGGGCACCGGGGTGGCCCCCACCACCAGCTTCTCGTTGGCGTGGACACTCAAGGACAGTACGGCGGCCAGGATGGCCAGGATCTTGTTCATGGGTTGCTCCTAAGGCAGATACGGACAGCCGTCGTGGGGTGCACGTGAGGCCGGTTTTTTCAGGTTGTGAATACGTCGGGTCAACGTCGGCTGTAGTGCGCCACCAGGCGGTCGCCGGTCATCTGCAGGCCCTGCACCAGCACCAGGAGCAGGATCACGGTGACCAGCATCACGTCGGTCTGGAAGCGCTGGTAGCCAAAACGGATCGCCAGGTCGCCAAGGCCGCCGCCACCGATCACCCCGGCCATGGCGGTGTAGTCCACCAGCACGATGGCGGTCACCGTGACCGCCGCCAGCAGGCCGCCCCGGGCTTCGGGCAACAGGGTGTGGCGGATGATCTGCCAGGTGCTGCCGCCCATGGCCTGGGTCGCTTCCACCACCCCGTGGTCCACTTCCCGCAGGGCGGTTTCCACCAGCCGGGCAAAGAACGGCGTGCAGCCCACCACCAGCGGCGGGATGGTCCCCGGCACGCCGAGGGAGGTGCCCACCAGCAGGGTGGTCAGGGGAATCAGCACGATCAGCAGGATGATGAAGGGCAAGGAGCGCAGCACGTTGACGATCAACGACAGCAGCCGATACAGGCCCGGGGTGTCGTGCAGCTGGCGCTTGCCGGTAAGAAACAGCAACACCCCCAGGGGCAGCCCCAGCAACACGGTGAAGCCCAGGGCCGCCCCGAGCATGCTCAGGGTGTCGAGACAGGCCTGGGCGATGTCGGCCCAGTAGAGGTGCTTGAACCATTCAGCCATGGCGTCAGGACCAGTCGTGACGCGGTGGCTTGATGCCGTTGAGCAGCCAGTTGCCCACCACGTGGTACTTCCAGCGCACCGGGTCATGCAGGGTGTGGACCCGGGCATTGCGCCAGTGGCGGTCGAAGTTGTGGCGCTTGAGGGTCGAGCGGGTGCCGCCCAGTTCGAACAGCTTGTTGCTGGCCTCGATGGCGATCTCGGTGGTCAGCACCTTGGCCCGGGCCACCGCTACGGAAGCCAGGGCGACATTGTCTTCATCGGGGGCCGGACGCGCCGCGTCCAGGGCCAGACCAGCGCGCTCGAGCAAGGCTTCGGCGGCCTCCAGGCGAATGTCCAGGGCCCCCACCTGAATGATGGTCAGCGGATCGTCGCCGGCCTTGTCCACCCCGGCATCGATCCATGGCCGGGCGTGCTCGGTGACGAAGTCGACGGTGTCGCGCAGCGCCGCCCGGGCAATCCCGGCGTCGATGGCCGCCGTGGTCAGCTGGGCGAAGGGCCCGGCCAGGGTCGGGATTTCATAGGAGCGATAGGTGGGGAACAGGTTGAAGGCGGGCACCAGCAGGTTTTGCGCCAGCACCGTGCCGCTGGACGTGGTGCGCTGGCCGATGCTGTCCCAGTCATCGATCACCACCAGCCCTTCGCTGCCCCGGGGCACAAAGGCCAGTTGCCCGCGGCCCTGCTCGTCCAGGGCCAGCACCGCCAGCCAGTGGGCATACAGCGAGCCGGTGCAGTAGCCCTTGCGGCCGTTGATCACATAACCGTCACCTGAACGACGGATGCTGGCCTGGATGTCCTGCACGTTCTTGCCGCCGGTTTCCGACAGCGCATTGGCAAAGCGATGGCCTTGCAGGGCCAGGGCGAAAAAGTGCGCCTGCTGCTCCGGAGTGCCCTGCAGGCGAATGTCTTCCAGCAGGCAGTAATGGTTCTGCGGGATCTGCCCCAGGGACGGATCGGCGGCGGAAATGATCGCGATCACCTCGGCCAGTACCGCGTAGGACACCTGGGCGCCGCCGAACTCCCGCGGCACGCTGATGCCCCACAGGCCACTGTTGGAATACAGGTCAAGCAGTTCCACCGGCACCTGGCGACTGCGGTCGCGTTCGGCGTCCTGCTCCAGCAGGACCGCCGCCACTTGCCGGGCCACGGCCAGGGCCTCGGCGCCATCGCGGATCACCTGGGCGGCGGGAGTGTGCAGGGGATAAAAGGCGGATTCAGGCAAAGAAGACATACAGCGCTCTCGGGCGGATGAAGGTTGCGGGCTGTCATTGCAGCTTCTGTGCCGAAAGATCGGGCCTTTGAATTCAAGGGTTTACCGGCCGTAGCAGGGGATTGCCCAGCGGGCCACCGGACAAATTGCTGGAGCACTGTTGCCGGGCCAACAGTGAAATGCTGTTGCCCGGACGACACCTCGTCGGTCCATGCCAGTGCCGGGGATGCCCGGGTATAGAGTGAAAGCGGCTCGATCCGGCGACGGACCGGTTTGCCCCAGACAACATCAAGGAGAACCCCAGATGAGCGTCAACCCCATTCCCGAAGGCTTCAGCGGCGTCACACCGTACCTGGGCATCAAGCGCGCCGCCGAGGCCATCGAGTTCTACAAGCAGGCCTTCGGCGCCGAGGAAAGCATGCGCCTGGACATGCCCGACGGTAGCGTTGGCCATGCCGAACTGCGCATCGGCGGCTCGGCCATCATGCTCGGCAGCCCCTGCGAACAAACCCCGATGGACAGCCCGGACACCCACAAGACCTCGGTCGGACTGCACCTGTATGTGGAAGATGTCGACAGCAGCTTCGCCCGGGCGATTGCCGCCGGCGGCACCGAGGTGTCGGCGGTCAAGGACCAGTTCTACGGCGACCGCAGCGGCAGCCTGCGCGATCCGTTCGGCCATGTGTGGTTCCTGGCCAGCCGCAAGGAAACGCTGAGTGCCGAGGAAATCGCCCGGCGGGCGCGGGAGATGTTCCAGCAACAGGCCGGCTGAGCCCTCTAGCCAGCCAAGGCCTGTAGGAGCCGGCTTGCCGGCGAAGGCGCCCTTGCGGGCCACTTCGCGGACAAGCCCGCTCCTACAGGGCAACGGGCATTGGCCAAATCGGTAAAACAGCGGCTTTCACCAGGTTTTCCCAGCTTCGTAACATTTACTTTCATATCGCCTTTCAGGATTCACGATTCTCATTCGTCTTAATTAGATGCAGCAGGCCGCGTTGGCCACGGCTATGCCCCGGGTGTTTTGCCCCGGGGCCGGCCGAAGGTTCCAGTGCCGCTCCACTCCTCGAATCAAGACGCCCACTCCATGTCGAAGAAGTCCCGTTCAAAAATCTGGTTTCTGGTGCACAGCTGGCTGGCCCTGCCCATCTGGTTCTTCGTGCTGATCGTCTGTGTCACCGGCACCCTGGCGGTGGTCAGCCAGGAGATCGTGTGGCTGGCCAATCCGGATATCCGAGCCAGTAAACCCAGCGATGATGCCCAGCCGCTCAATTACGACCAGATCGTGGCGGCCATCAAGCAGGCCGACCCCAGCACCCGCATCGATACCATCGTGACCCCGGACGAAAGCCATTTCGCCCTGAGTGTCAGCGTCAGCTACCCGGACGGCCGGTCCCCAACGCTGTACGTCAACCCCTACACCGGGGCGATCCAGGGCACCAGCCCAGTGTTCGACTTCCAGGGCTTCACCCGGGCCCTGCATGGCTGGTGGCTGGTGCCCTTCACCAACGGCTACAGCTGGGGTTGGTACCTGGTGTCGTTCCTCGGCCTGCCGCTGCTGATTTCGTTGATCACCGGGCTGGTGGTCTACAAGAAGTTCTGGAAGGGCTTTCTCAAGCCGACCCTGCGCCTGCGCCATGGGGCACGGATCTTCTGGGGCGACTTCCACCGCCTGAGCGGCATCTGGTCCATCTGGTTTATCACGGTGATCTCGATCACCGGCATCTGGTTCCTGATCGAGGCCGTGCTCGCCGACAACCACATCAGCATTTCCAGCCAACCCATTGTTCCGGTCATCGCCCGGGAGCAGGTGCCGACCACCACCGATGGCAGCCCCGCGCCGATGATCGGCCTGGACCAGGCCATCGGCATCGCCACCCAGAAGATCCCCGGTTTCGACATCAGCTTCGTCAGCCTGCCAAGCAATGCCTACAGCCACCTGTACGTAGGCGGTCGTGGCTGGTACCCGCTGATGTACCAGACCGCCAACATCAACCCCTACACCGGCTCCCTGGACACCTCTCACCTGCTGGGGGACCGCAACACCCTGGAGTTCGTCACCGAGTCCATGCGCCCGCTGCACACCGGAGATTTTGGCGGGATCTGGGTCAAGCTGATCTGGTTCTTCTTCGGCCTGGTGCTGAGCATGATGGTCCTCAGCGGGCTGTTGATCTGGACCAAGCGCACCGCCCTGGCCACCGCCAACGCCCTCAAGCGTGAGGAGAAGGCCGCCCGGGCGCGTCCCGCTAGCAAACCCGTGCCGACGCCCACCCCGGCCATGAGCATCGAAACTTCGGAGAGCCACCCGTGAGCCAGACCCACAGCGCAACCGCGCCTTCGCAGCTGAGCCGGCTTTGGCATAAATGGCGCTTTCACTTGAACATCCTGCTGTTGCTGATCCCCCTGGGCTTCATGCCCAAGTACCTCGCCGATGCCTCGTTGTTTCGCGGCGACAGCGGCCTGGGGGAACGGGAGATCGGTGAAATCCAGGTCGGCCCCTGGAGCCTGCGTCTGGCCGAGATGCGCAACGAAGCGCCCCGCAGCGATGGCCCCGCCGGCTACCTGAAAAGCTTCAACGCCGCCCTGTGCCAGGCCTGCATCGAACCGGTCAAGGCGACCTACCTGCGCATCGGCAAACCCCGCAGCCTGCGGGCCGCCGGGGTGATCTTCTTCGGCAGCCCGTACCGCATGGGCGCCAGCCTGCCGATTCCGGAAAAGACCAAAGCCGACGCCGAGCTGTGGATCACCCTGGAAGGCTGGGACGGCAGCATGCACCAGGCATCCATTCCCCTGAGCCAGGCCTCGCCCGCCACCGTGGCCTGGCTCGAAAAACAAGGAGGCAAATGATGATTCGCGCAGTATCCACACGGCGCCTCGGCGCCGCTGCCCTGTTGCTGCTGGCCGGCGCCTTCAGCCACAGCGCCCTGGCCCACAACCCGATGTGCGAGTGCAAGGCCATCGACGCCGAGCAGATCCGCTGCACCGGTGGTTTTTCCGATGGCAGCGGCGCGCCGGGAGTGACCCTGGACGTGATCGGCTACGACGAAACCATCCTCGTGCCGGGCAAGCTCGGCAGCGATTCGACCCTGACCTTCAAGAAGCCTTCCAGCGAGTTCTACGTGCTGTTCGATGCAGGCCCCGGCCACGTGGTCGAGATCGACCAAGCGGATATCGAGGCCCCATGACTCCTGCCACCACCCAGGTCGTGCGCCCCGCCGGCGCCGGTCACGAAACCCTCTACGTCCTGTTGCTGTGCCTGCTGATTCTGTGTGTCGCCGGCAGCGTGGTGCTGTGGCGCGGCGAAACAGTCGAAACCGCCAGCGTCGCCAGCCACCAACTGGACGCCCGTCGCGACCTCAGCGCCGGCGAGCAAGGGATCTATGCCGACCTGCGGGTGACCCTCGACGAGATCCACCTGCTGCACGCCGAACACCAGAGCCTGCCGAGCCCGGAGCAACTGGCCGAGGAAGGCTTCGCCCCCTTCGCCCAGGACGCCAGCTCGGTCAGCCGTGGCGGCCATGCCTGGCAATTGCAGGACCAGGCCTATCTGGGCCTGAGCCAGAACCCGCAAGTGGCCGGCTCCTTCCTGATGCGCCTGGATACCGAGAATCAGGCCAAGGTGGACATCTGGCTCAACCGCGCCCCATCCGTCGCCGTGCCGGTCGATCTGAGCGACGCGACGCTGGCCGCCGCCGGCTGGCAACAGGTGGTCGCGCAATTCGATGCCGGAGTGACCCGCCAGCATCGCCACTGAACCCATTCCGAGAGAAGAACGCTTGCCCATGTCCATTTCATCGCAACGCCGTCCCTTTCTGCGGGGGCTGCTGATCGGCCTGCTGGCCCTGACGCTCAGCCCGCTGGTCAGCGCCGATCCGGCCAAACGCCTACGCATCGGCATCACCCTGCATCCCTACTACAGCTACGTGACGAACATCGTCGGCGACAAGGCCGAGGTGGTGCCGCTGATTCCCGCCGGCTTCAACCCCCACGCCTACGAGCCCCGGGCCGAGGACATCAAGCGCATCGGCAGCCTGGACGTGATCGTCCTCAACGGCGTGGGCCACGATGACTTCGCCGATCGCATGATCGCCGCCAGCGAGCGCCCGGACATCCCACTGATCGAAGCCAACGAGAACGTGCCGCTGCTGGCCGCCACCGGGGTCGCCGCCCGGGGCGCCGGCAAGGTGGTCAACCCGCACACCTTTCTCTCCATCAGCGCGTCCATCGCCCAGGTCAACAACATCGCCCGGGAGCTGGGCAAGCTGGACCCGGCCAACGCCAAGACCTACACCCAGAACGCCCGGGCCTACGGCAAGCGCCTGCGCCAGTTGCGCGCCAACGCCCTGGCCAAGCTGACCCAGGCGCCCAATGCCGACCTGCGGGTGGCCACGGTGCACGCCGCCTACGACTACCTGCTGCGCGAGTTCGGCCTGCAAGTCACCGCGGTGGTGGAACCGGCCCACGGCATCGAGCCCAGCCCCAGCCAGTTGAAGAAGACCATCGACCAACTGCGCGAGCTGGACGTCAAGGTGATCTTTTCGGAGATGGACTTCCCCTCCACCTACGTCGAAACCATCCAGCGCGAGTCCGGGGTCAAGCTCTACCCGCTGTCGCACATTTCCTACGGCGACTACAGCGCCGACAAGTACGAGAAGGAAATGCAGGGCAACCTCGACACCGTGGTCCGGGCCATCCAGGAGGCCGGGGCATGACCGCCATCGAAACCCTGCTGCGCGGCCCGGCCGTCGAGTTCGACCAGGTCGGCCTGACCCTGGGCCGCACCACCATCCTCGACCGCGTGACCTTCCAGGTGCAGCCCGGCAGCGTGCACGCGCTGGTGGGCCCCAACGGCGGCGGCAAGAGCTCGCTGATCAAGACCCTGCTGGGGCAGATGCCGCACCAGGGCCAACTGCGCCTGCAATGGCCCGGCGCTCCCGGCACCATCGGCTACGTGCCCCAGGCCCTGGAATTCGACCGTGGCCTGCCGATGACCGTGGACGACTTCATGGCCGCCATGTGCCAGCGGCGCCCGGCCTTCCTCGGCCTGAGCCGGCATTTCGCCCAGGCGATTGGCGACGCCCTGGAACGGGTCGGCATGCAGGACAAGCGCAAGCGACGCATGGGCGCCCTGTCCGGCGGTGAACGCCAGCGGGTGCTGCTGGCCCAGGGCCTGATCCCGGCCCCGCAACTGCTGGTGCTGGACGAACCGATGTCGGCCCTGGACGAGGCCGGGATCCAGGTCTTCGAACGCCTGCTCCACGACTGGCGCCAGAGCGGCATCACCCTGCTGTGGATCGAGCACGACCTGGAAGCCGTGGGCCGCCTGGCAGACCGGGTCACCGGCCTCAACCGCCGGGTGCTGTTCGACGGTCCGGCGCAACAGACCCTGACCCCGGAGCGCCTGCTCAGCCTGTTCTCCACCCATCCACGAGCCGCCGGGAGCGCTGCCTGATGACCTATGAAGCTTTTCGCCTGATGGTCCAGGGCTGGGCCTCGGCCGGCTACCTGCCCGAAGCCCTGGCCTACGGGTTCGTGGTCAATGCGCTGCTGGCCGGCCTGCTGATCGGGCCGGTGCTCGGTGGCCTGGGGACCCTGGTGGTGGTCAAGCGCTTCGCCTTCTTCTCCGAAGCCGTGGGCCACGCGGCACTGACCGGGGTGGCCATCGGCATCCTGCTGGGCGAGCCCTACACCGGCCCCTACGGCAGCCTGTTCGGCTACTGCCTGCTGTTCGGCATCCTGCTCAACTACCTGCGCAACCGCACCGGGCTGGCCCCGGACACCCTGATCGGGGTGTTTCTCTCGGTGTCCCTGGCCCTGGGCGCCAGCCTGCTGCTGATCCTGGCCGGCAAGATCAACGTGCACATCCTGGAGAACGTGCTGTTCGGCTCGGTGCTCACGGTCAACGGCAACGACCTCTTGGTGCTGTTGATCGTCGGCGCCCTGGTGCTGGGCCTGAGCCTGCCGCTGTACAACCGCATCATGCTGGCCAGCTTCAACCCGCAGCTGGCGGCGGTGCGCGGGGTGGCGGTGAAGACCCTGGACTACCTGTTCGTGATCCTGGTGACCCTGATCACCGTGGCGGCGGTCAAGGTCATCGGCGCGATCCTGGTGGGCGCGCTGCTGGTGATTCCGGCCGCTGCCGCCCGCCTGCTCAGCCAGTCGCTCAAGGGCTTCTTCTGGATCTCGGTGAACATCGCCACTGTCAGCACCCTGTGCGGCATCTTGCTGCCGATCATCTTCGACCTGCCGGTGCCCTCCGGCGCGGCCATCATCCTGGTGGCCGGCGTGGCCTTCGCCCTGGCCGCCATCGCCCGCGGCACTGTCCCCAGCCTGAAAGGGAATATCGGATAAATGCACAGTTCACTGCGTCACTTGTCATTGCGTCAGCTGAGCCTGGCCCTGATCCTCGGCGGCCTGATCAGCACCCCGGCCCTGGCCGAGCGCGACCACTTCGAGCCGATGCGCGTGGTGGCCAGCCATGGCATGGGCAATACCGCGCTGCACAGCGCCGCCTCGCAGAAACCGCTGACGGTGCTGGCCTCGCTGCCGGTGACCTTCGGCCTGGGGCAGATCCTGCTGCAAGGCACCCCCATCAAGCTGGAGCGGGCGGCCCCGGCCAACCTCCCCGGCTCGCGGCAGACCGCCTATTTCACCGGGCGCGGCGCCCCGGCCCTGAGCAAGCTGGCGCTGGATGCCGACGCGGTGATCGGCTTGCGCTCGATCTGGCCGGACGACCCGCTGTACCCCAACGCCCGGCGCAGCAACATCCGCATCGTCGAGATCGATGCCGCGCGCCCGGTGGATGGCGCCCTGCCCGGGGTGGCCCTGCAACCGGGCCAGAGCGACGGGCTCAACGCCCAGCCCTGGCTGTCCAGCAACAACCTGGGGCGCATGGCGGATGTGCTCGCCGCCGACCTGGCACGCCTGGCCCCCGAAGCCAAGCCCCAGATCGAGCGCAACCTGGCGGGGCTGAAACAACGCCTGCTGAAACTCAGCGCCGACAGCGAAGCGCGCCTGGCCGAGGCCGACAACCTCAGCGTGCTGAGCCTCTCCGAGCACTTTGGCTATCTGGTCAGCGGCCTGAACCTGGAGCTGGTGGAAGTCGACGCCCGCGCCGACAACGAATGGACGCCCGAAGCCCTGCAGAAGCTGCAAGCCCGGCTCAAGGACAACGACGTGGCACTGGTCCTGCACCACCGCCAGCCGTCCGAGGCACTGAAAGCCGCCGTCAGCGCCGGTGGCAGCCAGTTGCTGGTGCTGGAAACCGACAGCGCCGACCCGCTCGGCGAACTGGAAGGCAACCTGCAAAAAGTCACCCAGGCCCTGGCCTTGTAGCCGCTGCCGCAGGCTGCGAACCGCCTGGGCGGCACTCCGACGCAGAGACCCGGTGCTCGACAGACAATCGCCAGGCAAGGTCCTGCGGACCTTTGCGCAGCTTCGCCATGGCTCTGCAGCGGCTACAGTCGGCATCAGGGGCCGCTTACATATTTGCTCAAGATTGTGCTCATTGCCCGGTGCTAGTCTGCGCTTCGCAAAAATGCCCAGACAGGACCCCCACGCCATGAGCGAATACCTGACACTCAACAAGACCAATTGGGACGAACGCGCGCCCTTGCACGCCGCCTCGGCGGATTACGCGGTGCAGCGCTTCGTCGATGACCCGCAGTTTCTCTCCGACGTGGTGCAGTTCGACCGCCCCCTGCTGGGCGACATCCAGGGCCTGCGCGGCGTGCATCTGCAATGCCATATCGGCACCGACACCCTGTCCCTGGCCCGCCTCGGCGCGCAGATGAGCGGGTTGGATTTTTCCTCGGCGTCCCTGGCTGAAGCCCGGACCCTGGCCCAGCGCTGCCATACACCCATCGACTACCACGAGTCGGACGTGTTCCTGGCCGCCGAGGTGTTGCCAAAGGGCAGCTTCGATCTGGTCTACACCGGCATCGGCGCGCTGTGCTGGCTGCCGAGCATCGAGCGCTGGGCACAGACCGTCGGCGCCCTGCTCAAGCCCGGTGGCCGGCTGTTTATCCGCGAAGGGCACCCGATGCTCTGGGCCCTGAATGAAGATCACAGCGACTCGCTGCGGGTGGAATACCCCTACTTCGAACGCAGCGAGCCGCTGGTCTGGGAGGACGAAAACACCTACGTGCAAACCGAAAGCAGCCTCAAGGCCACGGTGACCCACGAATGGAACCACGGCCTGGGGGAAATCATCAGCGCCTTGCTGGCCCAGGGCCTGGAAATCACCGGGCTGGTGGAGCACCAGAGCATTCCCTGGGAAGCCCTGCCCGGGCAGATGGTGGTGGATGAACGCGGCGAATGGCGACTCAAGCAAGCGCCATGGCGCCTGCCACTGAGCTACACCCTGCAGGCCGTCAAGCGCCTGGCCTGATCGCCCGGCATGAAAACCCCGTCAAACTCAAGACGCCAGCGCCTTTGTAGCCGCTGCCGCAGGCTGCGAACGGCTCCGCAGGAGG
Organism: Pseudomonas sp. Os17; assembly: GCF_001547895.1. Taxonomy (NCBI): domain Bacteria; kingdom Pseudomonadati; phylum Pseudomonadota; class Gammaproteobacteria; order Pseudomonadales; family Pseudomonadaceae; genus Pseudomonas; species Pseudomonas sp. Os17. The sequence goes on from NZ_AP014627.1 coordinate 4,813,680, forward strand.
CGCTGCTCTTGAGATCGCTGAAGGGCCTGCGGCCCTTGGCGCAGCTTCGCCGTGGCTCAGCAGCGGCTACAGCAATAATCTTGATCCGGGTTTTGTAGCCGCTGCCGCAGGCTGCGAACGGCTCCGTAGGAGGCGCCGCTCTTGAGATCGCTGAAGGGCCTGCGGCCCTTGGCGCAGCTTCGCCTTGGCTCAGCAGCGGCTACAGCAACAATCTCGATCCGGGTTTTGTAGCCGCTGCCGCAGGCTGCGAACGACTCCGTAGGAGGCGCTGCTCTTGAGATCGCTGAAGGGCCTGCGGCCCTTGGCGCAGCTTCGCCGTGGCTCAGCAGCGGCTACAGATCAGCCGGCCACGGGCTGCTGGTCCATCTTCTGGCGCAGGCTCAGGGGGCGCATGTCGGTCCAGACTTCTTCAATGTAGGCCAGGCACTCCTTCTTGAAACCGCTCTTGCCCACGGTGCGCCAGCCTTGCGGCACGGCCTTGTAATCGGGCCAGATCGAGTATTGCTCTTCGTGGTTGACCACCACCTGGAACAGGATGTCCTCGCGGTCGAATACGGAAGTCATTGCTTGTCTCCATCGCTGATTAGGGACGCCGCACCCCAGGCGCGGCGGTTGTGTAGAAGGAACGAATCAGGGCCAAAAAAAATTAGAGGCTGGCCACCGCGGCGGCCACTGCCTTGCTGAAGATGTCCGCCACCTGATCGATCTGCGCCGCGCTGATGATCAGCGGCGGCAGGAAGCGCACCACGCTGCCATGGCGCCCGCCCAGTTCGAGGATCAGGCCGCGCTTGAGGCATTCACGCTGCACCAGGGGAGCCAGACGCAAATGCTGTGGCGGATGGCCCTGGGCGTCCGGCGCGCCGGCCGGGTCCACCAGCTCGACGCCGAGCATCAGGCCACGGCCGCGGACATCCCCCAGTTGCGGGTAGTCGCGCTGCAGGATCAGCAGGTGCTCGCGCAAACGCTGACCCATCGCGGCCGCGTGTTCGGGCAGCCGCTGTTCCTTGAGGTAGCGCATCACCGCGGAACCGGTGGCCATGGCCATCTGATTGCCGCGGAAGGTGCCCGCGTGCGCCCCCGGCTGCCAGGTGTCGAGCCAGTCGCGATAGACCATCACCGCCAGCGGCAGGCTGCCGCCGATGGCCTTGGACATCACCACCACATCGGGAATGATCCCGGCGTGCTCGAAGGCGAACATCTTGCCGGTGCGACCGAAGCCGCTCTGGATTTCATCGACGATCAGCGCCACCCCGGCCTGCTCGGTGATACGCCGCAACCCTCGCAGCCAGTCCAGGTCCGCCGGGATCACCCCGCCCTCGCCCTGCACCGCCTCGACGATCACCGCCGCCGGCAGGGCCACGCCCGCTTCAGGATCGTTCAGCAGGTTTTCCAGGTAATGCAGGTTGACCTTGACCCCCTCGGCGCCACCGAGCCCGAACGGGCAACGGTAGTCGTAGGGGAACGGCAGAAACTGCACACCGTTGTTGAGCAAGCCGGCCAGGGCCCGCTTGGGCCCCAGGCTGCCCATCAGGCTCAGCGCGCCCTGGCTCATGCCGTGGTAACCGCCCTGGAACGACAGCACGGTGCTGCGCCCGGTGGCGGTGCGCACCAGTTTCAACGCGGCTTCCACGGCGTCGGTGCCGGTGGGGCCGCAGAACTGGATCCTGGCTTCGGTGGCCAGGGCCTCGGGCAACAGGCCGAACAGGTCCTGGACGAACTGGTCCTTGACCGGGGTGGTCAGGTCCAGGGTCAACAGCGGCAGTTCATCGGCCAGTACCTGCCGGATCGCGGCGATCACCACCGGGTGGTTGTGGCCCAGGGCCAGGGTCCCGGCACCGGCCAGGCAATCGATGAAACGCCGGCCTTCGACATCCTCGACATGAATGCCACTGGCCCGCTTCAGGGCCAGGGGGATGCGCCGTGGGTAGCTGCGGGCATTGGATTCCTGACGGTTCTGACGGGCCAGCAGGGGCGACTCGTCGAACTGGTAAAGCGTCTCGGCCGGGATGGCGGCAAGGGCCACCGGCTGATCGTCCATAAGGCTGGTAACGGCTGACATGTCTCGAACCCTCGCGCTGCAATTTGAGCAAAACGGCCACCGGCCGAATGCGCAGCCCAAGCGCGGGTGCACACTGACAGGTTTTCCTGTTCTAAAAACGCACCAGCGAGGTCGGGATTTACACCCCGGGACGAGGAAATTGCACATACCGCCCCGTAGGAGCCAGCTTGCTGGCGAAGGCGATCTCACGGGCCCCTTCGCTGGCAAGCCAGCTCCTGCGGCGGACAGGCGGAACGTACAAGGCCCTGTAGGAGCCCGCTTGCTGGCGAAGGCGGTCTCAAAGGACCCCTTCGCTGGCAAGCCAGCTCCTACGGTGGACAGGCGGAACGTACAAGGCCCTGTAGGAGCCAGCTTGCTGGCGAAGTCGGTCTCACGGGCCCCTTCGCTGGCAAGCCAGCTCCTACGTTGGGCAGGCGGGACGTAAAAGGCCTTGTAGGAGCCAGCTTGCTGGCGAAGGCGGTCTCAAAGGCCCCTTCGCTGGCAAGCCAGCTCCTACGGTGGGCGGTGATGGGTCAGGCGGGGTGGGCAGGCAGGGTCAGTTCGACCCGCAGGCCGTCAGGACGGCTGTCGAAGTTCAGCTCGCAGCCGCAGCGCTGGACGATGGCCTGGACAATCGCCAGGCCCAGTCCGCACCCCGTGCTCTGGCTGTTGCGCCAGAAGCGCTGGGTCAGGTGCTGCAGGTCTTCCTGGGCAATCCCCGGGCCATGGTCACGCACCTGGAAACGCAGGCGACCGGCCACCAGCTCCAGGTTCAACTCCACCGGGCAGTCTTGCGGGGTGTGGCGCAGGGCGTTGTCCAACAGGTTGCGCAAGGCGGCAATCGCCAGGGTCGAGGGCATGGCCACCGGGGCCTCGGCGGCGTGCTCTCCCAGGTGCACCTTGACCCGCTGCCGGGCGCCCACGGCAGCATCCTGGATTGCCAGGCGAACCACTTGCTCGGCATTGCAGTGCACGCCGTCATCGAACGACAGGCTGCCCTCGACCCGAGCCAGCAACAGCAGTTGCTCCAGGGTCCGGTGCAGGCGGTCGGCGCCCTCCTCGGCCCGGGCCAGGGATTGATCCCGGGCCGCGCCGTCGGTCATGCGCGCCACCTGCAGGTGGGTCTTGATCGCGGTCAGCGGGCTGCGCAGCTCATGGGCGGCGTCGCCGGTCAGGCGGCGTTCGCGCTCGATGGTCTTGGCGATGCGCTGGAACAGCTGGTTCTGGGTGTCCACCAGCGGCCGCAATTCGCTGGGCATGGGCTGGATCTGCAACGGCTCCAGGGAGTCGGCGCTGCGGCGCATCAGCGCGTCGCGAATCCGGTTCAACGGCGCCAGGCTCTGGCCGATGCCCAGCCACAACAGCCACAGGCAACCCAGCAGGGCCACCCCCACCGGCACCGAAGCGGCCAGCAGCACCGACATGTTCAGGGCTTCGCGTTCCACCTGGCGGTCGGCGGTGGTGATGCGCAGATCACCGCGCACCAGGGTGAAGGTGCGCCAGGGCGCGCCGTCGATCATCTGGTCGTGAAAGCCCAGCTTCTCGGCTTCCAGAGTGTGTTCAGGCGTGCTGTGGCTGCGGGCCAGGACCTGCCCGCGCAGGGAGCTGACCTGACAGGCCATGCCCCCGGGAATGGTCAAGGCCGCGCTGGCAATGGGATGGGCGTGGGTGTCGGAAGGCAGCGCCGGCATCTGTTCCAGCAGGCCGGCCACCATGCGCGCCGAGGCCACCAGGCGTTGGTCCAGGGAAAACATCATCTGATTGCGCAGATCGCTGAGCATCCAGGCCGCGGCCAGGGTCCAGATCAGAATGAAGGCGGCGCCCAGGGTCACGCTCAGGCGCAGGCGCAGGCTCCTCACTTATGACTTCTCCTGGCTATCGGCCGGCCCTAGGCGATAGCCCAGGCCGCGCACCGTCTCGACGATGCCGTTGCCGAGTTTGCGCCGCAGGTGGTGGATGTGCACGTTGAGGGCGTTGCTTTCCAGCTCATCGTTGAACCCGTAGACGCTGTCCTTGAGCTGTTCGCTGGACAGCACCCGGCCGCGGTTGTGCAGCAGGGCCTGGAGCAGCGCCTGTTCGCGCCGGGACAGGTCCACCGGTTCGCCGCCCAGGCGGGTTTCCCGGGTACTGGGGTCGTAGGTCAGGCGCCCGTGCTCGATCAGGTTGACGCTGCGCCCCGCCACCCGGCGCAACAGGGTGTGCAGGCGCGCCGCCAGTTCCCGCAGGTCGAAGGGCTTGAGCAGGTAATCGTCTGCCCCGGCCTGCAGGCCGTCGACCCGATCGGTCACCGAGTCGCGGGCGGTGAGGATCAGCACCGGAATCTCCAGGCCCTGCTGGCGCTGTTGCTTGAGCAACTTCAAACCATCTTCATCCGGCAGGCCCAAGTCCAGTACCATCACGTCGAAATCGGCCACGCCGAGCATGGCCCGCGCCGCCGAGGCAGAGGCCACATGCTCGACCGTCAGGCCCTGGGCCGTGAGGCCGGCGACTATTCCGCTGGCAATCAGCTCATCATCTTCACAGACAAGTACGTGCATGGTCGGTCCTGTAACGAAAGGCGTTGATTAGGCAGGCAGCGGATTAAGCGGACATTATGCCCGGCGCCGCCCTGCAACAACCCAAGTATGGTTAATCATCGGTTAATCAGGACCCGCCATTGTGCTTCCCACTTGCACCGGTTTAAGGCTTGACCATGCGTCGATTGCTCATCTTGCTGTTTATGCTGTTCACCACCCTGGCAGAAGCCGGCAACAATCCGTTCGAGGTCAAGCCTGACTTCCTGCCGGTGGACAAGGCCTTCACCTTCACCTCCGAGCGCCTGCCTTCCGGGGAAACCCAGCTGTTCTGGCAGATTGCCGACGGCTACTACCTGTACCAGAAACGCCTGAAGTTCGACGGCCTGGCCCAGGACCATCAGCCGGCCCTGCCGGACGGCGAACACCACAGCGACGAGTTCTTTGGCGAACAGACGGTGTATCGCCAGGGCCTGGAAGTGAAGCTGCCGGCAGCCGCCAGCGGCAAGGTCAAGCTGGGCTGGCAGGGCTGCGCCGACGCCGGCCTGTGCTACCCGCCACAGACCCTGGAGGTCAACCTGGGGGGCGCCCCCGCCGTTGCTGCCGGCAACAGCGCCGCAACCGGCAACGGCACGGCCCAGGACCAACTGCTGGCCAACGACCTGCAACAAAAATCCTGGGGCCTGGGCCTGCTGGCCTTCTTCGGCTTCGGCCTGCTGCTGGCCTTCGCCCCTTGCTCACTGCCGATGCTGCCGATCCTCGCGGGGATCGTGGTCGGCAGCGGCGCCAGCCCGCGTCGGGGCCTGGCCCTGGCCTCCAGCTACGTGCTGTGCATGGCCCTGGTGTATGCCGGCATGGGGGTGATCGCCGCCCTGCTGGGCAGCAACCTGCAGGCCTGGTTGCAACAGCCCTGGGTGCTGGGCAGCTTCGCCGCGCTGTTCGTGCTGCTGGCGCTGCCGATGTTCGGCTTCTTTGAACTGCAAATGCCCGCGTTTCTGCGCGACCGCCTGGAGGGCGCCAGCCGCCAGCGCCAGGGCGGCAGCCTGATCGGCTGTGGCGCTCTCGGCGCGCTGTCGGCGCTGTTGGTGGGTCCGTGCATGACCGCCCCCCTGGCCGGCGGCCTGCTGTACATCGCCCAGACCGGCAACGCCCTGTTTGGCGGCCTGGCGCTGTTCGCCCTGGGCCTGGGCATCGGCCTGCCGCTGCTGTTGCTGGTGACCCTGGGCAACCGCTTCCTGCCCAAGCCGGGGCCCTGGATGAACCTGCTCAAGGGCGTGTTCGGCTTCCTGTTCCTGGGCACCGCTATCTATATGTTGCGCCCGGTGCTCGACACCAGCCTGTGGATCGGTCTGTGGGGCGCCCTGGCCCTGGTACTGGCCTATTGCGCCTGGCAGCAACGGGCCATCGCCGGGCGCCTGCTGCACCTGTTCGGCGCCGCCGCCGTGCTGTTCGGCCTGTGGGGCAGCGTGCTGCTGGTGGGCGCCGCTGGTGGCAGCGATGACCTGTGGCGACCGCTGAAGGTCTACAGCGGTGGCAGCGTGGCCAGCAGCGCCACCGCCCACGATGCCTTCACCACCGTCAAGTCGCCCGCGGAACTGCAACGTGCCCTGGACAGCGCCCAGGCCCAGGGCCAATGGGTGCTGCTGGACTACTACGCCGACTGGTGCGTGTCCTGCAAGATCATGGAGAAGACCGTGTTCGGCCAGCCTCAGGTCCAGGACGCCCTGAAGGACGTGCGCCTGCTGCGCCTGGACGTGACCCTGGACAACGCCGACGGCCGCGAACTGCTGGGCCGCTACAAGGTACCGGGGCCACCGAGCATGCTGTGGATCGGCCCGGACGGCAGCGAACGCCGCAGCCAGCGCATCACCGGTGAAGTGGATGCCAACACCTTCCTGCAACGCTGGACCCAGACCCGGGAAGCCCGTTGATGCTGACCTTTACCATCGGCACCTTCGCCATCGCCCTCAACCACCTGCTGCTGATCAGTGCCCTGGCCCTGGCCACCCTGGTGGGTTGGCGGGTGGCCAAGCGCGGCGGCGACAACCCGGAATCGGTGCTGTTCATGCTGTTCCTGCTGGGCATGCTCGCGGCGCGGATCTGCTTCGTCATCGCTTACTGGAAGCACTACCAGCACAACCTGTGGCTGATCATCGACCTGCGCGACGGCGGCTTCCTGGCCTGGCCGGGGGTCATCTTCATGCTCCTGGCAGCCCTGGCCTGGGGCTGGAAACGCCCACCGCTGCGCCGCCCGCTGGGCGCCGGTATCGCCAGCGGCCTGGCCTTCTGGCTGCTGGCCAGCCTGTCCCTGACGCTCTACGACCAGGGCACCCGCCTGCCGGAAATGCCCCTGCGCAATGCCACAGGCGACACCGTGCAGCTCACCGACTACCAGGGTGGGCCACTGGTGATCAACCTCTGGGCCACCTGGTGCCCGCCGTGCCGGCGAGAAATGCCGGTCCTGGAGCGCGCTCAGCAGCAACGTCCGGACCTGACCTTCCTGTTCGTCAACCAGGGCGAAAGCATGCAAAGCGTGGCCACCTTCCTCGCCACCCAGGAACTCAACCTGGACAACGTACTCTTCGACAGCGGCGGCCGCCTGGGCCAGGCCGTGGGCTCCATGGCCCTGCCCACTACACTGTTCTACAGCGCCGACGGCCGCCTGCTGAGCAGTCACCTGGGTGAACTCTCGGAAGCCAGCCTGGCCCGTGCACTGGAAAACTTCGACGACGCCCATCCGACCCCGGTCGCCCCTGCAAGGAAACTGCCATGCCCTTCATCCGCCACCTGCTGAGCCTGTCCCTGGGCGCAGCCCTGCTCAACGCGCCGCTGCTGCAGGCCGAAGAACTGCCCGCACCGATCCGCAAGATCGAAGAAAAAGGTGCCAAGATCATCGGCAGCTTCGATGCCCCGGATGGCCTCAAGGGCTACGCCGCGCAGTACCAGAACCGTGGCATGACCCTGTACCTGACCCCGGACGGCAAGCACGTGCTGCTGGGCAACCTGTACGACGCCGACGGCAAGGACCTGAGCGCCGAACCCTTGCAGAAGCTGGTCTACGCACCGATGGCCAAGGAAGTCTGGAACAAGCTGGACAAAAGCAACTGGATCGCCGATGGCAAGGACGACGCACCGCGCATCGTCTACCTGTTCAGCGACCCCAACTGCCCCTACTGCAACATGTTCTGGGAGCAAGCCCGGCCCTGGGTCAAAGCCGGCAAGGTGCAGCTGCGGCACATCATGGTGGGCATCATCCGCGAAGACAGCCCGGGCAAATCCGCCGCCCTGCTGGCCGCCAAGGACCCGCAACAGGCCCTGCAAGAGCATGAGAAAGCCGGCAAGGGCAGCGCCCTGAAACCCCTGGCGAGCATTCCCGCGGCCGTGCAGGCCAAGCTCGACGCCAACATGAAACTGATGGAAGAACTGGAGCTGTCGGCGACCCCGGCGATCTTCTACCTCGACGACAAGGGCGACTTGCAACAACAGCAAGGCGCCCCGGCCCCAGGCAAGCTGACGCAGATTTTCGGCCCGAAATAAATCCCCGCCCCTGTAGGAGCCGGCTTGCCGGCGAAAGCGTCCTTGCGACGGGCGCCTGACTTGCGGGCCCCTTCGCTGGCAAGCCAGCTCCTACGACAGCAGGTGAACACCTCGCCATTGTGCAGCCTCTGTAGGAGCCGGCTTGCCGGCGAAAGCGTCCTTGCGATGGGCGCATGACTTGCGGGCCCCTTCGCTGGCAAGCCAGCTCCTACGACAGCAGGTGAACACCTCGCCATTGTGCAGCCTCTGTAGGAGCCGGCTTGCCGGCGAAAGCGTCCTTGCGACGGGCGCCTGGCTTGCGGGCTCCTTCGCTGGCAAGCCAGCTCCTACGACAGCAGGTGAACACCTCGCCATTGTGCAGCCTCTGTAGGAGCCGGCTTGCCGACGAAAGCCTCCTTGCGACGGGCGCCTGACTTGCGGGCCCCTTCGCTGGCAAGCCAGCTCCTACGAGGGAAGAATCGCGCTTCAACCGTGGCGCTGTAAAAACGCCAGCAAGGCCCGGGTCACGAATTCCGGATTCTCACGGCTGGAAATATGCCCCGCCTCGGGCACCAGCTGGTAAGGGCAGCCGATGCGTTCGGCCATCTCGATGGTTTCCGCCGGTGGCCGCGGCTGGTCCTGGTCGCCACACAGCAGCAAGGTGTTCGGCCCATCCAGGTGCTGCAGCTGATCCAGCACATCCGCCCGGCTGAAGGTGATGCGCCCCATGGGTATCACGCTCTGGCGCAGGCGCTCGGCCGGCAGCGCCGCGAGGCTGGCGCGAAAATCCTGATACAACGCCAACTGCCGATCGATACCCGGGCGGAAGAAGATCGGCACCACGATATCCAGCAGCGGCTCGGCGATCAGGCCGCTGTCCTCGATCTGCTGGAACAGGGAAAAGTAGTATTGCCGGGTCGGCTCCGGCTCGGCCCCCAGGTAGGTGTCCATCAGCACCAGACCGTCGATGCGCTGCGGCGCCGCCAGGGCCAGACGTGCACCCCACATGCCGCCCACCGACAAGCCCACCAACGTCACCCGCTCGATCTGCAGATGATCGAGCAAGGCCAGCATCTGCCGCGCCACATCGTCCAGCGACGCGGTGCCTTGCGGCAACGGCCCGGACTGGCCATGGCCCCACAGGTCCACCGCAATCACCCGGTACTGCGCCGACAACGCCTCGATCTGCGGCGCCCACATGCTGGTGTCCCACAAATAACTGCCGGCCAGGAACACCACCGGCCCCTGGCCCTGGTCAAGGTAGTGCAACGGTTGTCCATCGAGGGTGGCGAAAGGCATCGGCTAGCTCCTGTAGGGAATGACGAAAAAGGTCCGACAGACTGTGCCGCGAACCAGGCTCAGTCAATCGGACCGGGGCGACAAAAACGTATCAGGAAATGCCCGGATTCACGGCCCGCGCTGGCCGTCGAGCAAGGCCTCCACCACCGCGCGGGCCATCTCCACCGAATGCACCATGGACCAGATCAGCCCGCGCTCCAGGCCGCTGCCCTGCTGGGTGATTTCATCGCAGACCTCTTCAGCACATTTGAGCAGCAGCGCCACATGCACCAGGGCCTCTTCGGCGCTAACGCCTTCGCGCACGCTGAACAGCGAGTCGGGGGAAACGGCTTTGGCTTGGGTCGTGAGCTGGAACAGCGCGGGGTCCAGCGGTTGCCGGGCCAGGGCCACGCGCAGGGTGGCGTTGGCGGCCTTGAGTTCGGGATCGCGATAGGACGTGGGGGGATCGGGGACGAGCTTTTTCATGGTCAAACTCCTGGTAATGACAAGGAGCTGACACCGTTCGCTTGCACACGAATAAGGTGGCAGCCGTACGCGGGTGTGCAAGACCGAGTTACCAGAACCCCGGCAGATCCGAAGATCTCCCGCGCACGGCCGCCATAACACGGCGAACATGAAATCGCTCAGGCATGACTGAGCGCTTATGCGTCTGGTAACAGTCGGACTTGCACATCCGAGCCATCGATTGGGCGATGGCTCCGGAACCCTAGCCCGCCCACCAGGCGCATTCAAGCGGCCCGCAGTTTCTCGGATTTGCCTTACAAAAGAAAGCGACTAAACGCCGTTCCAGCGACCTTCCAGCCGGCTTGCCGGCGAAGGCGTCCGTCAGTTTGGCGCATGGCTTGTGGGCCTCTTCGCTGGCAAGCCAGCTCCTACAACACGTATCCCCACCCATCACACGTAACTACACCCGTAGGAGCCGGCTTGCCGGCGAAGGCGTCCTTCAGGCTGGCGTATGGATTACGGGCCTGTTCGCTGGCAAGCCAGCTCCTACAGAGGGCGTGTCCGCCTTAGGGCTGGGCCTCAGCGGTACTCTTCAGGCGCTTCGCGCTCGAGGATTTCTTCGAGGTTGCTCAAGTCATCGCGTGCCTTGAGCAGGTCGCTGACCTGGTCGATCCACTCCTGCTCCGAAGCAATCCCCGCCCACGACTGGCTGCCGAAGCCGTGATATGGCCGATCGTCAAAGGTGCTGATCAGCAACTGGTTGAAGCGCCTGGTGTCCAGGTTGTTGCGCTGGACCTGCACTTGCAGCGCCCCCAGCACTTTCTGCTGCTCTTGCGGGTTGGGGCGATAGTGGTAGAGCCGCGGCGTGCTGAGCACCAGGAACTCCGGTGGCAGGTTTTCATCGATGGCCGCCTGCAGGCGGTAATGACCGTCGAGGATCAGGTGGCAGTTCAGGCCGCTGACGTACCACAGCAGGATCGGCGGCAAGCTGCCTTCGCGGGCTTTTTTGCGCCACCATTTCAAGCGTCCGGAATGGGGGTCCACGGCATGCAGGCCGACCACCGCCGCGCCGCCCTCGTACAACTCGACCCAGCGCGCCGAGCCGGGCTGCTGGTTGTCGAGGATGTTGCGGCCGTAGATCGCCCACTGCGGCATATGGCTCTGGGCGTCTTCGCCGCCCTTGAAGTACCAGGCTTCGGTGCCGCTGAGCAGCGGCCGCAGGGGTTTCTGGGACGCCGGGCGCAAGGCCCGCACCAGCCAGGAGCCGGGGTAGAAGAAGTCCGGCTGGTGCTGCATCAGTTGCTCGACGAAGAAGCGGCTCCAGGCCTTGAGGCGCAGGGCCGGGTCGAGGCGCGCCTGTTGTTCAACCTGAGGCGAGTCGATGGGGCCCACCAGGGTTTGCGGCAGTTGCTCCGGCAGGTCATTGCGCACCAGCCACACGCCATAGCGGCAGTGCGACATGGTGCCCCAGAGCAGAGTCTGGTCCCCCAGCACCAGCTGCATGCGGCGGTTGTCGCCACTGAGCAGGCACAGGTTGGGCTTGCCACTGGCCGGGCGTTTGACGTCCACGCCGAGGCCGTTCCACTGGCCGGCCAAATCCTCGATGTCACGCCAGAAAAGCTGTTCCACGATTGTCCCTAATCCTTTATCAATGACCGGCCCTGCGGCGGGCGGGCGCGAATATAGCAGAGTGTTTGGGGACTTGTTCGCCGGCAAGCCGGCTCCTACACGCAGCCCCCCTGTAGGAGCTGGCTTGCCAGCGACACGGCCAGCGCCCTATCCACGCCGGGCAATCACCGCCTCCATCTGGTCCTCCAGCCCTTGCCCGCTCAGGCACTGGCGCACCTCGTCGCACCACTGCGATTGCGGCTCGTTGCCGGCCCAGGCCGGGGTAGCGCTGCGGTACTGCGGCCGGTCATCGAACGCCTGGATCAGCACCCGGTTGAGATGCTCGGTGCTCAGGGCCGGGTTGCGCGGCACCGCGTCGCCGCGCTTGCGCAGTGAATCCATGACCCGCTGCTGATGCTCCAGGCTCGGCGTGAAGTCGCGCTCGCGGGTGGCGCTGAGGACGATGAATGATGGCGCGAGGTTTTCCGCGATGGCCGCCTGCAAGCGGTAATGCCCATCGATGACCACATAGGAGGCCAGCCCGCCGACGTACCACAGCAGAATCGGCGGCAGGCTGCCTTCCCGGGCCTTCTTGCGCCACCACTTCAAGCGCCCAGCCTCGGGGTCGACCCGGTGCAGGCCGATGAGCTTGCCGCCGCCGTGCCACCAGTCGATCCACTCCAGGGTCTGGGGTTGCAGGTTGTCGAGAAAATCCTCGCCGTACAGGTGCCAGCTGGGCACGTGGGTCAAAGGATCGATCACCGAGGTGAAGCGCCAGTGGTCCAGGCCGTTCGCGGTGCTGGAGGGCTCCGGCAGCAGGCTCTGGGCCAGCCAGAAACCGGGGGTGAGGAAGTGCCGGGCGCTTTCGCTGAGGCGGCTGACGAAATAGCGGCTCCAGGCCTTGATCCGTAGCTCAGGCGCCAGGGCTGCGTACTGTTGGACTGTGGGTGAATCGATGGGGGCCAGCATTCGGCATTCGGCGCCTTCCGCCAGCGGGTTGCGCACCAGCCAGACGCCGCCGTGATCCCAGGCGAAGGTGGCCCAGAACAGTGGCGTGTCGTGGTGCATCAGCTTGATCCGGGCATTGGTGCCGGTGCGCAGGTGCAGCGGCGGCCTGTCCGTGGCACCCGGTTCGACCTCGACACCGAGGCCACTCCAGTTGCCCAGGGTGTCTTCGATGTCGTGCCAGTAAAGCTGTTCTGCCATGGTTCCGGTCCTTGAACTGTCTGAAACGACAAAGCCCGACAGGGCTGCTGTCGGGCAATGCGCGGCGGACTATTTCAAACTGAAGGTTATTTAGCCATTGGCCCCATTCATGGTTGCAGCAATAGCAGCAGCCCATGCGTCACGGCCAAATAGTACAAATCGAGACTCTATACCCTGCTTTGTAAAAACAGATAAAGAGTTGGGGAAAACGGGGATAAAACCTAAAAATCTAGTCCACGCCGGCTGCAATGACTGGACGTTTGAGATTTCAATCTCGTCAGGAGCGCTTTGGAAGTTAATTTTATGCGCGACAAATAGCAGACGCTGGTTCGTCAGAAAAAGCCTTCCGCCCACCGTCTCAATATTTCTTTGAAGGTTTGCCGGCCCTTCTTTGATGATTTTTTCGCCGCCTCGCAACTCTGCTTTCATTCGGTGCATCCTTGTTATTTTTTCTTCATGCTCAGTCCAATCGATAAGGGCAAACAAAAACCCTTAGCTGAATACTGCCTTTCTATTTCCCCCCTGAATAGGCTTCCTGTAGAGACCGCTCGGTTATGCAACGGCCATAAAGCCTGAATGCGCGACCTTCCTGAAGGAGTGAGGCGCAGCCTTTGGGGTGGCTGCGCCCGCCACAAAAACTTACAAGCCCTCCAGCTCGGCCATCAGGTCACTCAGGCGGTCGACCTTCTCCTCGCTGATTTCATTGGCACCCAAACCGTCGATGTACGCGGCCAACTCCTGCACCGTGCTGCATTCGAACATGGCCCGCAGCGGTACGTTGCGTTGCAGGGTTTTCTGTACCCGCGAGGCGATCTGCGTGGCCAGCAGGGAATGCCCGCCCAACTCGAAGAAGTTGTCGCGCACGCCCACCCGTTCGACCTTGAGCACCTCGGCCCAGATGTCCGCCAGGGTCTGCTCCAGCTCGCTGCCCGGGGCTTGGTAGTCCTGGCTCTGCAACTGGCCGATCTCCAGGGCCGGCAGGGCCTTGCGATCAAGCTTGCCGTTGGCGTTGAGGGGCAAGCGCGGCAGCCACAGCCAGTGCGGCGGCACCATGTATTCCGGCAGTTCGGCGCGCAGACGCGGTTTGATCCGCTCCAGGCATTCGCTCGGGCTCAGGCTTGAGTCACTGGCCACCAGGTAACCCACCAGGTGCTTGCCGTTGACCCCTTCCTGCACCGCCACGGCGGCATCGCGGATTTCCGGCTGTTCGTGCAGGCGCGCTTCGATCTCCCCCAGCTCGATGCGGTAGCCACGGATCTTCACTTGATGGTCGATCCGGCCGACGTATTCCAGTACGCCGTCGCTGCGCCGGCGTGCCAGGTCGCCGGTGCGGTACAAGCGTTCGCCCGCCGCACCGAACGGATGGGGCACGAAGGCCAGCGCGGTGCGCAACGGGTCGCTGACGTAACCGCGGCCGACCCCGGTGCCGGCCACGCACAACTCGCCGACCGCGCCCAGGGGCACCAGCGCCAGGGCTTCGTCCATCAGGTACAGCTGGTTGTTGTCGGTGGGCGTGCCGATGGGCAGGTAGGCGCCCCGGGTCGAAGCCAGGTCCACGCGGAAGAAGGCCACGTCATCGGAACATTCCGCCGGACCGTAGGCGTTGACCAAACCGATCTGTGGATAACGCAGCAGCCATTGGTGCGCCAGTTCCGGCGGCATGGCCTCGCCGGTGGGCAGCATCCAGCGCAAGCCATCCAGGGCGATGGCGTCCTGGGCGAGCATGCCCTGGATCAGCGACGGCACGCTCTCCAGCACGGTGATGCCCTGCTCCTGGACGTGAGCCAACAGGCCCTGGGGATCGTGGGCGATGGCGTTGGGCACGATGTCGACCCGAGCACCGAACAGCGGCGCGGCAAGGAACTGCCAGACCGAAATGTCGAAGCTCTGGGACGCGGTCTGGGCGATCACGTCAGCCTCGCTCAAGTGCAGGTACGGCACCTTGCCCAGCTGGTTGTTGAGCATGCCGCGCTGCTCCACCATCACGCCCTTGGGCAGGCCGGTGGAACCGGAGGTGTAGATCACGTAGGCCAGGTTGTCCGGCGCGCTGTAGCGGCCCGGGTTGCTCTCGGCATGCCCGGCACCTTGCAGTTCTTCCCAGACCAGCAACCGTGGCCGTGCGGCGCAGGCGAACTCGTCCAGCAGGGCCTGGGCCTGTTCGCGGCAGGCCGCGGTGCAGACCAGGATCGGCGTGCGGCTGAGTTCGATGATGCGCCCCAGGCGCTGGCTTGGCAGGCCCGGGTCCAGGGGCAGGTAGCCGGCTCCGGCCTTGAAGCTGCCGATGATCATGCCCAAGAGTTCCAGGCCGCGCTCGGCCAGCAAGGCCACCGGTTGGTCAAAGCCCACGCCGTTGGCAATCAAGGCATGGCCCAGGCGGTTACTGCACTGGTTCAACTCGGCGTAGCTGTAGCGCTGCTCCAGGCAACTGGCGGCGATGCGCTGCGGATGGGCCGCCACCCGGGCCTCGAACAGCTCCACGTAGCTGCGCTCCAGCGGGTACTCATGCTGGCTCTGGTTGCAGCCGGCCAGCAGGAAATCCTGCTCCTCTTCACCCAGCAGCGGCAGGTCGGCCATGTCGCCATGCAAGCCCTGCATCAGCGCCAGCAGCAGGCGCTTGAACTCGCCGAGCAGGCGCTCGATGGTCGCCTGTTCGAAGTAGCGCTGGTCGTAGGACAGGTGCAGGCCCAGGTCATCCCCCGGGTAGCACACGGCGGTGATCGGGAAGTTGGTGTGGGTACGGCCGGAATCCGAACTGGCGTTCAGGCTCTGGGCGCGGTCCAGCACCGAGACTTCCACCGGGGCGTTTTCGAACACGAACAGGCTGTCGAACAGCGGCTGGCCCTTGGGCAGCTCGCTGCATTCCTGAATCGCCACCAGCGGCAGGTATTCGTATTCACGCAGTTGCATGTTGCGGTCGAGCAGGTCGCCGAGCCACTGGCGCACGCTGTAACGCTGGCCCTCCTCGGGCAGCTTGACCCGCAGCGCGATGCTGTTGATGAACAGGCCGACGGTGCGTTGCATCTCCGGCATCTGCACCGGGCGCCCAGCCACGGTGACCCCGAACAATACGTCGCGATCGCCGCTCATGCGCCGCAGCACCAGGGCCCAGGCCGCCTGGGCGAAGGTGTTGACGGTCAGCTGATGCTGCTGCGCCAGCTCGCGCAGTTGCGCGCCGTCCCGGGCATCCAGGCGGGTGTAGCAGTCGCCGACGATCATGCCGCCGCTGTCACCGGCGTGTTCGCGCAGGAACGGCCGGTCGCTGGGGATCGGCGTGGTGCGTTCAAAGCCTTCAAGGTTCTGCCGCCACCACTGCCGCGCCTCGGACAGGCTCTGGTGTTGCAGCCAGCCGATGTAGTCGCGGTAGCGCGGTGGCACCGCCAGTTGCACCTCGCGGCCTTCGCCCAGGGCGGTGTAGATCTCGAAGAAGTCGTTCATCAACAGCGAGCGGCACCAGGCATCGATGAGGATGTGGTGGTTGCTCATCATGAACCAGTAGCGCGCGGCGCCGACGCGGATCAGTCGCAGGTGGAACGGCGCCTGGTTGAGCAGATCGAAACCGGCCTCGCGCTCCTGTTTGTGCAGGGCCTGGAGCTTGGGTTCCTGCTCGGCCTCGGGCACCGCGCTCCAGTCGAGGAATTCGATCGGGGTGCGGCCCGGCTTGTGGATAACCTGCAGCATGTCTTCGCCGACGTTCCAGCAGAACGACGCGCGCAGAGCCTCGTGGCGCGCCACCACCGCCTGCCAGGCCTGGGCGAAACGCTCCGGGTCCAGCTCGCTGTTGATGCGGTAGCGGTCCTGCATGTAATACAAGCCGGTGCCCGGCTCCAGCAGGGTGTGCAGCAGCATGCCTTCCTGCATCGGGGTCAGCGGGTAGACGTCTTCGATCTGCCCAGCCGGCACCGGCAGGCCATCGAGCTGGGCCTGGGTCAGGCGCGCCAGGGGGAAGTCCGACGGCGTCAGGCCACCGGCATCGTCCTTCAGGCAATGGGCAATCAGGCCCTGCAGCTCGCCCAGGTAGGCGTCCGCCAGTTCACCGATCAGTTCGGCGGCGAAGCGTTCGCCGCTGTAAGTCCAGCGCAGTACCAGCTCGCCGCCATAGACCTGGCTGTCGATGCTCAGCTCGTTGGGCAACGGTGCTTCAGGTGCATGGGTCGGACCGACGGATTCATCCAGCGGACGCAGCAAGGCATCGGCGCCAAAACTCTGGTCGAACTGCCCCAGGTAGTTGAAGGTCACCGGCGCCAGCGGCAGCGCCGCCAAAGCCTCGCGGCAGGCGTCATCGGCCAGGTAGCGCAGCACGCCGTAACCCAGGCCCTTGTGCGGCACGGCCCGCAGTTGTTCCTTGATGGCCTTGATCGAGGCGCCCTGCCCGGCCGCGTCTTCCACTTGCAACGGGGTCAGGCGCAGCGGATAGGCGCTGGTGAACCAGCCGACGCTGCGGGTCAGGTCGATCTCGTCGAACAGCGCCTCGCGGCCGTGGCCTTCCAGTTGCACCAGGGCCGAAGGCTGCCCGCTCCAGCGGCACAGCACCCGGGCCAGGGCGGTCAGCAGCAGGTCGTTGACCTGGGTACGGTAGGCAGCCGGGGCCTGTTGCAGCAGTTGGCGGGTGCGCTCGGCATCCAGAGTCACACTGTGGCAGCGAGCCTGCTGATGCTGCTGGCTACCGGCGGCATTCAAGCCCGGCAGTTGCGCGGCCGGGCCGGCCAGTTGCTGCTGCCACCAGCCAAGTTCCTCTCGCAGGGATTCGCTGCCGGCATAGGCCTGCAGGCGGCTCGACCAGTCCCGCAGGGCGCTGGTCTTGGCCGGCAGCTTCAGGCTCTGTCCGGCTTGCAGCTGACGGTAGGCGTTCTGCAAATCCTCCAGCAGCACGCGCCAGGACACGCCATCCACCACCAAATGGTGGATCGCCAGCAACAGGCGCTGCTCGCCTTCCGGCCCGTCCACCAGCACCGCCCGCAGCAGCGGTCCGTGTTCCAGGTCGAGGCTGCGCTGGGCATCGGCGAACAGTGCCTCGCAGGTGGCCATGGACGGCACCCGCACTTGCCACAGCACAGGCACGTCGGACAGCGGCAGGTACTCGGCGCGCCACTGCCCATCCACCGGTTTGAAACGCAGGCGCAGGGCGTCGTGCTGCTCCAGCACCGCCAGCAGCGCCTGTTCCAGCGTCTGGGCATCGAGCAGGCCCAGCGGCTCCAGCAGCAATGCCTGGTTCCAATGCTGTGGCTGGGGAATGCGGCTGTCGAAGAACCAGTGCTGGATCGGCGTCAGCGGCGCTTCGCCACTGAGCGGGCCCTGCTCGGCGCTGACGCGCTGGGTATGGCTGGCGACCCGGGCCAGGGTCTGCACGGTCTGGTGCTGGAACAGGTCCCGCGGGGTGAAGTGCAGCCCCAGCTGGCGGGCGCGGCTGACCACCTGGATCGACAGGATCGAGTCGCCCCCCAGTTCGAAGAAGTTGTCGTTGAGGCCCACTTGCCGCACGTTCAGCACTTCGCCCCAGACCTTGGCCAGGGTCTGTTCCAGCTCGTTGCTCGGCGCCACGTACTGCTGGCGGTTGAGCTCCGGGTCCGGCATCGGCAGGGCCCGGCGGTCGAGCTTGCCGTTGGCGGTCAGCGGCATGCTGTCGAGCAGGATCAGGTGGGTCGGCACCATGTAGTCCGGCAGTTGGGTTTTCAGCTGCTGCTTGAGAGCTTCCCGCAGGTTGGCCTGCTGCGCCTCGTTGTGCTCGGCCACCTCGCTCACCAGATAACCGGCCAGCTGCTTACCGGCCGGGGTGTCCAGGGCCAGCACCACCGCTTCACGCACGGCCGGATGATCCAGCAGACGGGTTTCGATCTCTCCCAGCTCGATGCGGAAACCGCGAATCTTCACCTGATGGTCGACCCGGCCGATGTACTCCAGCTGACCGTCGGCGCACTGGCGCACCAGGTCCCCGGTGCGGTACAGGCGCCCGCCATCGCCGGAGAACGGATCGGCCACGAAACGCTCGGCGCTCATCCCCGGACGACGGTGATACCCCTGGGCCAGGCCGGCGCCGCCGACATACAGCTCACCGGTCGCCCCTTGGGGCACCAGCGCCAGATCGGCATCGAGAATGTAAGCCACCCGCGCCCCGACAATGCGGCCGATGGGCACGCTGGCCACGCCTTCGGCCAAGTGCTCCGGCGCCAGGCTGGCCAGGGGCATGACCACGGTTTCAGTGGGGCCGTAGGCGTTGAAGAACAGGCTCGGCTGGAACGCCGCGCGAATGCGCTGCAGGTGTTCGCCGGTCAGGGCCTCGCCGCCGGTGATGCACATGCGCACCGGCAGGGTCTGCTGCTGGGTGGCCAGGTGCTGGGCCAGCTGGCTGCCGTAGCTGGGGGTGAAGCCGAGGATGCTGATGCGATGCTGGCGAATCAGCTGGCAGATCTCTTCGGCATCCCACTGGCCCTGGGCCCGCAGCACCACCTGGGCGCCGCTGAGCAGCGGTGCCAGTAGACGCTCGGTGGCGGCGTCGAAGTTGATGGAATAGAAGTGCAGCTCGCAGTCGTCCGGGCGCATGCCGAAACGGCGGATCACCGCCTGGCAGTGCATGGCGATTTCCCCGTGGGACACCACCACGCCCTTGGGCTGGCCGGTGGAGCCGGAGGTGTAGATCAGGTACGCCTGATGCTGGGGCAGGCTGATGAACGGCAGCTCGCTGGCCGGGTAGTCGGCCAGCAACGCGCCGTCTTCTTCCAGGCACCAGCGGCCGACGCCCGTCGGCAACTCACCCAGGGCGGCGAACATCCGTGCATCGCTGAGCAGCAGGCCGAGGCCGCTGTCTTCGATCATGTAGTGCAGGCGATCCAGGGGGTATTCCGGGTCCAGGGGCACGTAGGCGCCACCGGCCTTGAGGATCGCCAGCAGGCCGACGACCATGTCCAGGGAACGTTCCAGGGCCAGACCGACCCGCACCTGCGGGCCCACGCCACGCTCGCGGAGCATCCAGGCCAGGCGGTTGGCGCGGCTGTCCAGTTCGCTGTAGCTCAGGGTCTGCCCGGCGAAGGTCAGGGCCGGAGCGTCGCGACGGGCCAGGGCCTGCTCGCTGAACAGGTGATGGATGCACTGATCCAGACGTTGCTCACCGGGCTCGACGCTCAGGCTGTCCAGCAGCTGTTGCTGTTCCTCGGCGTGCAGCAGCGGCAGTTCGCACAAGCGCCGCTGCGGATCGTCAATCAGAGCCTGCAGCAGGTTGCGCCAATGGCCGGCCATGCGCGCAATCCGCGGCTCGTCGAACAGGTCGGTGCTGTAGGTCAGGCAGCAACCCAGGCGCTGATCCAGGTCGGTGACTTCCAGGTTGAGGTCGAACTTGGTGGCCCGGGCATCGTTGACCAGGTAGTCCACGGTCATGCCCGCCAGTTGCCGGCTTTGCTGGAACTCCCAGCGCTGGACGTTGCACATCACCTGGAACAGCGGGTTGTAGGCGGCGCTGCGCGGCGGCTGCAAGGCTTCCACCAGATGGTCGAACGGCAGGTCCTGGTGCGACTGGCCCTCGATCACCGTATGGCGCACCTGCTCCAGCAACTGGCCGACGCTCATCTGCCCGTCGAGCTGGCAACGCAGCACCTGGGTGTTGAGGAAGGCGCCGATCAGCCCTTCGCTTTCCGGGCGGATACGGTTGGCCACCGGCGCGCCGATGCGCAGGTCGGTCTGGCCGCTGTAGCGATAGAGCAGCACCGACAGGGCCGCGGTCATGGTCATGAACAGGGTCAGGCCGTGTTCGGCATTGAAAGCCCGCACCCGGGCCGCCAGCTCGTCGCTCAGGTCGAAGCGGTACAGCTCGCCCTGGTGGCTTTGCACCGCCGGCCGTGGCCGGTCGCTGGGCAGTTCCAGCAATGGGTGTTCGCGGCCCAGTTGCCCGGTCCAGTAATCCAGCTGGCGCTGGCGCTCGCCGGATTCCAGCCACTGGCGCTGCCACACGCTGTAGTCCAGGTACTGCACCGGCAAGGGTTGCAGAGGCGATTCGCGGTCGTCGAGGAAGGCTTCGTACAGCGCGCTCAATTCGCGGGCAAAGATGTCCATGGCCCAGCCTTCGGTGACGATGTGGTGCAGGGTCAGGACGAAGTAGTGCTCCTGCTCCCCGGCCTTGACCAGGCAGGCGCGCAGCAAGGGGCCGGTTTCCAGGTCGAAGGGCTGGTGGGCTTCGCTGTCCGCCAGCTGTTGCAGGCGTTGTTGCCGGGCCTCCGGAGCCAGGGCCGAGAAATCCTTCCAGGCCATGCGCAGGCCGGTGTCGGCATGCACCTGCTGGTGGGCCACGCCGTTGATGCTGGGGAAGGTGGTGCGCAGGGTTTCGTGGCGCAGGATCAACGCCTGCAACGCGGCCTCGAAGCGCCCCACGTCCAGCACGCCAGACAAGCGCGCCATGCCGCCGACGTTGTAGGCCGGGCTGTCGGGCTCCATCTGCCAGAGGAACCACATGCGCTGCTGGGAGTAGGACAGCGGCACCGGCTGGCTGCGGTCGACCCGGGCAATCGGCGGCTGCTGGTTGCGCGCGCCGGATTGCTGGATCAGCCGCACCTGTTCGGCAAAGGCCCCCAGTTCGCTGGCTTCGAACAGCACCCGCAGCGGCAGCTCGACATCGCAGGCCTGACGGGTGCGGGAAATGATCTGGGTAGCCAGCAGCGAATGCCCGCCCAGGGCGAAGAAGTCGTCCTTGAGGCCGATCCGGGGCTGGCCCAGCACGTCGCGCCAGATGGCGGCGATCTGCCGTTCCAGATCGGTGCTCGGTTCGACGTGCTCGCGCACCTGCCACTGCGGCTCCGGCAAGGCGCGGCGGTCGAGCTTGCCGCTGGGGCTCAGGGGCATGGCGTCCAGGCGCAGCAGTTGCGCCGGCACCATGTACTCCGGCAACTCGGCGGCCAGGGCGGCGGTCAGCCGGGCGCGTTGCTCGGTTTCATCTTCGTCGCTGGCAGGGGCGGTGTAGTAGCCGATCAACTGCGGGCCGGCGACGCTGTCGCGCACCAGCACCGCGGCCTGGGCCACGCCGTCCTGGGCCAGCAGCCGTGCTTCGATTTCCTGCGGCTCGACCCGAAAACCCCGCAGCTTGACCTGCTGGTCGAGGCGGCCGAGGTATTCCAGGGCGCCGTCGGCGCACCAGCGCACCCGGTCACCGGTGCGGTACAGGCGTGCGCCCTCTTCGCCCAGCGGGTCGACCACAAAGCGTTCGGCGGTGAGCGCCGGGCGTCCCAGGTAACCCCGGGCCAGGCCCTGGCCGCTGATGCACAGCTCGCCCGGAACCCCGGCGGGCAGCAGGTTGAGCTCGGCATCCAGCACCCGGCACAGCACATTGCCCAGCGGCCGGCCAATGGGTGAACGCTCGCCGTCCTCCACCGAACACTGCCAGTGGGTGACGTTGATCGCGGTTTCTGTCGGGCCGTAACGGTTGTGCAGTTGCGCGTTCGGCAACTGCTGCAGCAGGCGGTTGCGCAGCTCGGCGGACAAGGCTTCGCCACCGGAGAACACCCGGCGCAGGCTGTGGCATTCGGCGCTCAGCGGTTCATCGACAAACAGCTGCAACAGCGGCGGCACGAAGTGCAGCGTGGTCACGCCGAACTCCTGAACCAGTTGGGCGATGCGGTGCGGGTCGCGGTGCTCGCCGGGGGCAGCGAGCAGCAGGCGGCAGCCAGTGATCAATGGCCAGAAGCACTCCCACACCGACACGTCGAAGCTGATGGGGGCCTTCTGCATCAGCACATCGTCGGCTTGCAGCTGGTAACTGTCCTGCATCCATTGCAGGCGCTCCATCAGGGCACGATGGGTGTTGCCCACGCCCTTGGGCTGGCCGGTGGAACCGGAGGTGTAGATCACGTAGGCCAGGTGGTCGCCGTCCAGGTGCAGGCCCGGGGCGTGGCTCGGCCAGCTGTCGAGCTTGAGGCCGTCCATGGCGATGGCGCTGACGCCCGGGGCTTCGGGCATCTGGCCGAGCAGCTGGGTCTGGGTCAGCAGCAGTTGCACGCCGCTGTCGGCGAGCATGTAGGCCAGGCGCTCGGCGGGGTAATCCGGGTCCAGGGGCACGTAGGCGCCGCCAGCCTTGATGATCGCCAACAGGCCGATCAGCAGTTGCGGCGAACGCTCGGCGGCGATGGCCACGCACACGTCCGGGCCGACGCCCTTGTCCCGCAGGTAATGGGCCAGGCGGTTGGCCTGGGCGTGCAGTTCGGCAAAGCTCAGTTGCCCGCCGTCCCACACCAGCGCGGTGCGCTCCGGAGTCCGCTGCAGTTGTTCCTGCAGGCGCTCCGGCAACCAGCGCTCGGCGCGCGCGCAGGGGGCCATGCTCCATTGCTGCAATTGCGCCGCTTCGACCTTGCCGAGCAACGGCAAATCACCCAGGGCGCAGTCCGGCTGCTGGCAGGCCTGCTCCAGCAGGCTGATGAAGTGCCCGGCCAGACGCTCGATGGTCGCTGCATCGAACAGCTCGTCGGCATAGTCGAAGGCCAGGCTCAGGCGGCCGTTGCGGTCTTCCTCGCTGTGCAGTTGCAGGTCGAACTTGGCCTCGCGGCTGTGCCACGGCAGCTCTTCGGCCAGCAGCCCCGGCAGACGGCGCAAGGCGCTGAGGTCGCGCTGCTGGTGGTTGAACATGACCTGGAACAGGCCTTGCTCACGAGCGTCGGGGAAGGCTTCGAGCAGTTGTTCGAAGGGCAGGTCCTGATGCGCCTGGGCCTCAAGGACGGTGCGGCGGGTCTGTTGCAGCAACTCGGCGAAGGTCTGGCGCGCCTCCAGTTGGCCGCGCAGCACCTGGGTGTTGATGAAGAAGCCCAGCAGGCCCTGGGTTTCCAGGCGCGGACGGTTGGCGTTGGGCACGCCTATGCGGATCTCGGTCTGCCCGCTGTAGCGGTGCAGCAGGGTCTGGAAGGTGGCCAGCAACAGCATGAACGGCGTGACCTGCCAGGCCTGGGCGGTCTGACGCACGGTTTCACTGAGGTTCACGCCGAGGCGCTGGCTGTGGCGCGCGGCGCTGTGGCGGACCTGGGCCGAACGCGGGTGGTCGGTGGCCAGGCTGAGTACCGGGGCCTCATCGGCCAGTTGCTGCTTCCAGTAGTCCAGCTGGCGCTGGCCTTCGCCCTGGGCCAGCCACTGGCGCTGCCAGCTGCCGTAGTCGGCGTATTGCAGGGCCAGGGGCGCCAGCTCCAGGCGCTGGCCCTGGGCCGCGGCGGCGTAGAGCCGGGAGAACTCGTCGATCAGCACAGTCAGCGACCAGCCGTCGGCGATGATGTGGTGCAGGGTCAGCAGCAGTTGATGTTCTTCGTCGTCCAGGCGGATCAGGGTCGCCCAGTACAACGGGCCCTTTTCCAGGTCGAACTGGGTGCGGGCCTCGTCTTCGCGAATCTGCTGCGCCCGGGCTTCACGCTCGGCCACAGGCAGATCGCTGATGTCGATCACCTGCAGGTTGAACTCACCGGCCGCGTCCACCTGTTGCAGGGCCTGGCCGTCGCGTTCGAAGAACCGCGTGCGCAGCGCTTCGTGACGCTGCAGCAGGTGCTGGAAGCTGGCGCGCAGGGCGTCTTCGTCCAGCTCGCCGCGCAGGCGCAGGCCACCGGGAATGTTGTAGGCGCTGCTGTGGGGGTCCAGTTGCCAGGTGATCCACAGGCGGTTCTGTGCCAGGGATTGGGGCAGCGGCTGCTGGCGCGACAGGGCCTGGATGCTGCCCTGGGCCACGCCGCCGTCCTGTTGCTGACGCGCCACGGCGGCGGTGAAGGCGCCCAGGGTCGGCGCTTCGAACAACAGCCGCAGGCTCAGTTCCAGGCCCAGTTCCTCGCGCAGGCGGGCCGTGACCTGGGTGGCGGCGATCGAGTTGCCTCCCAGGAGGAAGAAGTGATCGTCGGCGGCCACGGCGGCGCATTGCAGGTGCTCCTGCCAGATTCGCCCGATCAGGTTTTGCAGCGCGTCGTCGGACGCGTCCTGAACGCCGGCGGGTGCAGCCTCGGCCTGGGGGAACAGCGCGTAGTGATCCAGGCTGCCATCGGCCAGCCGGGTGCGACAGGCGGAACGCTGCAACTTGCCGCTGGAGGTCTTCGGCAGGGCCCCGGGGTTGAGCAGTACCACCACGCTGGGCGCTTCCTGGCAGGCTTCGGCCACTGCCTGGCGGATGGCCTTGATCAGTGCTTCGGGGGGCAGGATCTTCTGCACGCTGCGGCTGATTTCCGCGGCGATGCCGATGCCTTCCTGGCCCTGGTCGCTGACCGCGAACGCCGCCACCCGGCCCTTGCGCACCACTTCCACTTCGCGCTCGATGGTCTTTTCGATGTCCTGAGGATACAGGTTGTGCCCGCGCACGATCAGCAGGTCCTTCAGGCGCCCGGTGATGAACAGCTCGCCGTCGCGCATGAAGCCCAGGTCGCCGGTGCGCAGCCAGGTGCGGCCGGCATGCTGGACGAAGGTCTTGGCCGTGGCTTCGGGATTGCGCCAGTAGCCGTGGGCGATGCTCGGTCCGCTGGCCCAGACTTCGCCGATGCGGTTGTCAGGCAATTCCGTGAGCTGCTGCGGATCCATCAGCAGCACGGCGTGCTCAGGCTGGCTGAAGCCGCAACTCATCATCGCGCTGCCCTGCCCCGGCTCGGCGCGGTTCTGCGCCAGGGCCCGGTCGTCCAGGTGCAGGGCCGGGATGCCCTGGCCGCGCACGCCCCCGGCGACGAACAGGGTGGCTTCGGCCAGGCCGTAGGAAGCGAGGAAATTGTCGGCACTGAAACCGCAGGGGGCGAAGGTTTCGGCAAAGCGCTCCAGGGTGTCGAGGCGGATCGGCTCGGAACCGGAATAGGCCACGCGCCAGCGGCTGAGGTCGAGACGCTCCAGGGCCGATTCGCTGACCCGCTCGCTGCACAGGCGGTAGGCGAAATCCGGGCCGCCGCTGATGGTGCCGCCGTATTCGCTGATCGCTTCCAGCCAGCGCACGGGGCGGGCCAGGAAGTAGGCCGGCGACATCAGCACGCAGGGCACGCCGCTGAAGATCGGCTGCAGCAGGCCGCCGATCAGGCCCATGTCGTGGTACAGCGGCAGCCAGCTGACGATCACGTCGTCCGGGTTGAGGTCGATGCCAAAACCGCGCCGGATCAAAAGTTCGTTGGCCACCAGATTGCCGTGGCTGACCTGCACGCCCTTGGGCAGCGCAGTGGAACCGGAGGTGTACTGCAGGAAGGCGATGTCCTGGTCCTTGAGTTCCACCGCCTGCCAGTCCTGCGCCAGCGCGGGGTCCAGGGTGTCGACGCAGAGCAGTTGCGGCGCCCCGGCGGCCTGCAGTTCGTCCATCTGCAACAGTGAGTCGCGCAGCCCGGCGCTGGTCAGCAGCAACCGTGGCTCGGCGTCGGCCAGGATCGAGAGCAGCCGCTCCTGGTGATGGTGCCGGGTCGACTCCGGCGGGTAGGCCGGCACCGCGATCACCCCGGCGTACAGGCAACCGAAGAACGCTGCGACGTAGTCCGGGCCACTGGGGAACAGCAGCACCGCGCGGTCGCCGAATTCAGCGTTGGCTTGCAGGGCCGCGGCAATGGTCCGCGCGCGAAGATCCAGGTCCCGGTAGCTGAGCACCACGCTCTGCTCCTGCTCTTGGGCGAGGAACCGCAACGCCACTTGATCAGGGGCCAGGACCGCCCGGCGTTGAAGGGCTTGGGCCAGGGTGCTGGGGAGTTCGAACGCGTCCGTCATGGGGTTTCCTGCCAGGAGTGTGCTTGCGATGGAGAGCGGCCCCTGCCCTGCCATGCCCCTGGCAAACCACCGAAAATCAACGGCTTGGCAACAGGTCACAGGCATCCGCGAGGCGCCGCGCCCGGGCTTGCTGCCCGGAATCTTTCTCCCATGGGAACGGATGGCCTCGGCAAATAATTAGTCCCCACGGGCCCTGGCAGGACCCGCTCCGCCCCCTGAATGAGCCGCTGTTCTCAATCTGCACCGCTAGAGAGCATTAGTTCTTTTTCTCAATTGACAATCATTATCATTCAGCCTAATTTGTCGCTCGATGTGTAGGACGGGTCAGACTTTTCTGACGTCCCACTAACTTCTTTGCAACAAGGTGATTTCCATGACGGAACAAGTATCCACAAGCAGGTGCGATTCACCGTTACTCCAGGCTTTTGTCGACAACCGTCTGATTCTGGTCAAGATCGCAGCGCGGATTACCGGCTGCCGGTCCCGGGCTGAGGACGTGGTCCAGGACGCCTTTTTCCGCCTGCAGTCGGCCCCGCAAATCACCTCCTCGTTCAAGGCCCAGCTCAGCTACCTGTTCCAGATCGTGCGCAATCTGGCCATCGACCATTACCGCAAGCAGGCGCTGGAGCAGAAGTATTCGGGCACCGAAGAGGAAGGCTTGAATGTGGTGATTCATGGCGCTTCGCCCGAAACCTCGCACATGAACTTTTCCACCCTGGAACACATTGCCGATGCCCTGACCGAGCTGCCCAGCCGCACCCGCTATGCCTTCGAGATGTATCGCCTGCACGGCGTGCCGCAAAAGGACATCGCCAAGGAGCTGGGCGTCTCGCCGACCCTGGTCAATTTCATGATTCGCGATGCCCTGGTGCATTGCCGCAAAGTCTCGGGCAATCGCCCCGATACCTTCGCCCGGCGCTGAGCGCCGAACGCCGCTTATCCCTCCAGCAGGCCACTGCGCCCCAGCACCAGCAACGCGGCACGTTTGTGCAAGAGATCGAAGTCCTGCCGGCAGTACCGACAACGGTTTTGCCCGGCACAGGCATCGGCGTGGGCGGGTGGCGGCGTGCCCGGCGGGTCCAGGTACAGCGCATGCACCTGGGCCGACAGCCAGAACGCCAACTGCTCCTGCCGCTCGGCCCGGGCATCCGGCGCTGCGGACTCCTGGCCCTGGCTGCGCCATGCCGGGAACAACCGATGCCGGGCGCCGACCTCATCGATGCCCGATAGCACAGCCGCCGACAGGGTCTCGACACTCAGCGGACTTACAAGGGACATGGCAGGCCTCACCGTCAAAGGGCATTCAAGCAAGTGACGTGGACCGGCGGGAGAAATTTAGGTGCCCCTCGGGGAGCCGGGCGGCTCCCTGGGCTCAGGCGTGGGGCACGGGCATCACGACGATGCGGTAGGGATCGAAGATTTTGCGCATCTGGCCGTTGTCCCGCAGTTTTTGCAGCAGCCCGGCAAAGTCCTCGGCGCTGATCGGTGCTTGAGGGCGGATCAGGCTGTAGTGGTGGTAGACCTGGTCGATGCGCTGGGACACCAGAAACTGGACGTTGTCCTCGGCATTGCGGGCCAGGAAATCGCTGAGGTAGGAGCGGGTCACCAGGGCAATGTCCGCCCTGCCCCGCAGGACCATCAGCAGGTTGCTGTCGTGGGAATAGGTGAGCGTGGCGTTGAAGGTGTCGGCCAGGTACTTGGGGTCGGCGTTGAACTGGGCAAAGGCGTAGTGATAGCCGCTGAACAGCGCCAGGCGCTTGCCCTTGAGGTCGGCGAAATATTCCTGGCCGCGATTGGGCTGGCGCTGGGCGACGAAGATCTCCGCATCCTCAAGGCCCATGTCGACACTGGTGTGGTCAATGTCCTTCCAGCCCCAGGCCGGGTTCTCGAAGATCGCCAGGTCGACCCGGCCTTGTTCGAAATCGCGGAAACGCCGGGGAATCGAGGTCGGCACCAGGACGAACTGGTACTTGCTCTGGGACTGGTTCAGGGCCTCCACCAGTTGCGGCAGCAAGCCGGTGTCGGCGCCGGTTTCGGGACGGACGGTATAGGGCGGAAAATGCGCCGCCGCGACCCGCACCAGTTGCGCCGAGGAGACCGGGCAGACCCAAAGGGTTGCCAGTGCCAGCAGGAGCATTCGCAAGGCTGATCGCAGCGGCAAGGACATCAAGGCAACCCACCTCGGACAAAAGAAAAATGATGCTCTAAAGCTAGGCGCTTTAAGGCTCTTCGACAATGTTGCACTGCTGAATCAGTCGGCGTCCGAATGATCCTTGAGCACCAGCAGCAGGGCCTCCTCGGCCAACTGCTCCAGGGTCATGCTGCCCTGGGCACGAAACCAGGTGGTGGTCCAGGACAAGGCGCCCGTGAGAAAGCGCCGGGTGATGAACACGTCGCCCTTGATAAACCCGGCGGCCTTGGCCTCACCCAGCACCTGGAGCCAGATCTGTTCATAGATGTCGCGCAGGGCCAGCACCTCGGCCTGACCTTGTGCGGACAGCGAACGCCATTCGTACACCAGCACCGCCATGGCTTCGCCGCTGCCGCCCATGATCGATTGCAGTTCGCAGCGGATCAGCGCCAGCACCCGCTCACGCACGCTGCCGGCCTCGGCCAGCTCGGCGCGCATCAGGGCGGTGTTGTAGTGGATGGTTTCCTGCATCACCGCCCGCAGGATGTCGTCCTTGCTCTTGAAGTGGTGAAAGATGCTGCCGGACTGGATGCCCACCGCGCTGGCCAGGTCGCGCACCGTGGTGCGTTCGTAGCCCTTGTTGCGAAACAGATGGGCGGCGGTCTGCAACAGTTTGCCCCGGGCACTGTCGGGATCGGTCACTTGCCCGCTGGCAATCAGCTCGCGTACCACCTGCAAGGCTTTTTGCTCGTCCACCGGTGTTCTCCTAGCGTCACTTCATCAAGAGCCCAGCCTGAAACCGGCTGTAGCGCGCGCAATTTAAGCCCCCCGGGATCACCAAGCAAGCGCTTGGGCAGAAGAATCCATCGGCCCATTTACAAACCAAGCGCTTGCTTGGTAGCCTCCTCGCAGTTCTTTTTCCGAGAGCCCTGCCATGACCAAGACTGTACGAATCGGCTGCGCCAGCGCCTTCTGGGGCGACACCAGCAGTGCCGCCGCGCAACTGGTGCAAGGCGCACGCCTGGACTACCTGGTGTTCGACTACCTGGCCGAGGTCACGCTGTCGATCATGGCCGGGGCACGCATGAAGGACCCGAACGCCGGTTACGCCACGGACTTCGTCGAGGTGCTCACGCCCTTGCTGGGCTCGATCCATGCACAGAAGATCCGCGTCATCAGCAATGCCGGCGGGGTCAATCCCCACGCCTGCGCCCAGGCCTTGCGCGCCGCCTGCGAGCAGGCCGGGGTGCCGCTGAAGATCGCCGTGCTGCTGGGCGACGACCTGCAGCCACAGTTCAAGCAACTGGCCGGCGCCGGGATCAAGGAGATGTTCAGCGGCGCGCCCCTGCCGCCGATGTGTGTCTCCATCAATGCCTACCTTGGCGCCCCGGGCATCGTCGAGGCCCTGGGCCTGGGGGCGGATATCGTGATCACCGGGCGCGGCGTCGACAGCGCGGTGGTCAGTGCGGCCCTGGTCCACGAATTCAACTGGTCGTGGCAGGACTACGACCGCCTGGCCCAGGCCGCCCTGGCCGGGCACATCATCGAATGCGGCGCCCAATGCACCGGCGGCAACTTCACCGATTGGCGCGACGTGCCGGACTACGAGCACATCGGCTTTCCCATCGTGGAAGTCGGCGCCGACGGCCGGTTCGTGGTCAGCAAGGCGCCGGGCAGCGGCGGACTGATCAGCCCGCTGACGGTTGGCGAACAACTGCTGTACGAAATCGGCAATCCACAGGCTTACCTGCTTCCGGATGTGGTGTGCGATTTCTCCGAGGTGCAACTGCATCAGCAAGCGCCGAATGCCGTGGCGGTGCAGGGAGCCAAGGGCCTGCCCCCCAGCCATCAGTACAAGGTCAGCGCCACCTACCCGGACGGCTTCCGCTGCACCGCCAGTTGCCTGATGGCCGGGATCGACGCGGTGGCCAAGGCGCGCCGGGTTAGCCAGGCGATCATCGACAAGACCCGCGAGATGTTTGCCCAGCGCGGCTGGCCGGACTACAGCGAAGTCAATATCGAGCTGCTGGGCAGCGAAGCCACCTACGGTCCCCACGGCCGCCGCCAGGACAGCCGCGAAGTGGTGATCAAGCTGGCGGTGCGTCACCCGCACAAGGCGGCGCTGGTGCTGTTCTCCCGGGAAATCGCCCAGGCCGCCACCGGCATGGCCCCGGGCCTGACCGGAATTGTCGGCGGCCGGCCCACGGTCTATCCGGTCATCCGACTGTTCTCGTTCCTGCTGAACAAGGACGCCTGCCAGCTGCACATCGACTTTGCCGGCCAGCAGTCTCCCTGTGCCCTGCCCCGCACCGAGCCTCTGGACCCCGGCGCCCTGCCCGTCGCCCATGCCCTGCCCGTGCCCCGGGGACGGGCCGATGCCAGCGTGCCCCTGGTCAAGCTGGCGGTGGCGCGCTCCGGCGACAAGGGCAATCACAGCAACATCGGGGTCATGGCGCGCGATCCCGACTACCTGCCGTGGATCGCCGAAGCCCTGAGCCCGCAAGTGCTGGCGGACTGGATGGGGCACGTGCTGGACCCGGTCCACGGCCGCGTGCAGCGCTGGTACCTGCCGGGCACGCACAGCCTCAACTTCCTGCTGGAAAACGCCCTGGGCGGCGGCGGTGTCGCCAGCCTGCGCATCGACCCGCAAGGCAAGGCCTTCGCCCAGCAGTTGCTGGAGATCCAGATCCCGGTGCCGCGGCGCATCGCCGACGCCGTCAATTAAAGGAGTGGCCGTGGTGTACGACTCGATTTTCAAAGACCGATTGTTTGCCGGCCAGACCGTCATCGTCACCGGCGGCGGCAGCGGTATCGGCCGCTGCACCGCCCATGAACTGGCGGCCCTCGGCGCCCGGGTGCTGCTGGTGGGACGCAAGACGGAGAAACTGCAGCAGGTTGCCGGGGAGATTGCCGAGGACGGCGGCCTGGCCCAGTGGCAGGCCTGCGACATTCGCGACGAGGACGCGGTCAAGGCCCTGGTAGGGCAGTGGGTCGAGCGCTTTGGTCCGATCCATGGCCTGGTGAACAATGCCGGCGGCCAATACCCGGCGCCGCTGGCGTCGATCAATCAGAAGGGCTTCGAGACCGTGCTGCGCACCAATCTGGTGGGCGGTTTCCTCATGGCCCGGGAAGTGTTCAACCAGTCCATGAGCCGCCACGGCGGGAGCATCGTCAACATGCTCGCCGACATGTGGGGCGGCATGCCGGGCATGGGCCACTCCGGCGCGGCGCGCTCGGGGATGGACAACTTCACCAAGACCGCAGCCTATGAATGGGGCCATGCCGGGGTTCGGGTCAACGCGGTGGCCCCGGGCTGGATCGCCTCCAGCGGCATGGACACTTACGAAGGCGCGTTCAAGGCGGTGATTCCGACCCTGCGCGAGCACGTGCCGCTCAAGCGCATTGGCACGGAGTCGGAAGTCAGCGCCGCCATTGTCTTTCTGCTCAGCCCCGGCGCGGCCTTTATCAGCGGCAGCACCCTGCGCATCGACGGTGCCGCCAGCCTCGGCAGCCGTGCCTGGCCGTTGAGCAAGGCGCGCAACAGTGAGTCGTACAACGGTTTTCACCGGGCCTACCTGCCCGATGTGCTCAAGGGCGAGGAATAACTCATGCCGGTGATCCAGTCCCAGCTCGATCCCCACAGCCCGTCGTTCGCCGAGAACCGCGAAGCGATGCTGACGGGCCTGCAACAGGTGCAGCAGTTGCAGCAGGACCTGCTGAACAAGGCGGCCGAGGCCAAGGCCAGGTTCGACCAGCGCGGCCAGTTGCTGCCCCGCGAGCGCCTCAACCTGCTGCTGGACCCGGGGGCGCCCTTTCTCGAACTGGCCAGCCTGGCCGGTTACAAGCTGCACGATGACAAGGACGGCAGCCAGGCCGGCGGCGGGCTGATCGCCGGTATCGGCTATGTGTGCGGGGTGCGCATGCTGGTGGTGGCCAACAACAGTGCGATCAAGGGCGGGACCATTTCCCCCAGTGGCCTGAAGAAGTCCCTGCGCCTGCAACAGATCGCCATGGAGAACAAGCTGCCGGTGGTGACCCTGGCGGAAAGCGGGGGCGCCAACCTCAACTACGCCGCGGAAATCTTCGTCGAAGGCGCGCGCAGTTTCGCCAATCAGGCACGGATGTCGGCCATGGGCCTGCCGCAGATCACCGTGGTCCACGGCTCGGCCACCGCCGGCGGCGCCTATCAGCCCGGGCTCTCGGATTACGTGGTGGTGGTGCGCGGCAAGGCCAAGCTGTTTCTCGCCGGGCCGCCGCTGCTCAAGGCCGCCACCGGTGAAGTGGCCACCGATGAAGAACTGGGGGGCGCCGAGATGCACGCCCAGGTCGCCGGCACCGCCGAGTACCTGGCGCAGAACGATGCCGATGGCATCCGCATCGTCCGCGAGATCGTCAGCCTGCTGCCGTGGAATGCCCAATTGCCGGTGCAGCCGGCGCGGACCTGGAGCGAGCCGCTGTACCCCATCGACGAATTGCTGGGGCTGATTCCCTCTGACCCGAAAAAGCCCTACGACGCCCGGGAAATCGTCGCCCGCCTGGCGGACGGCTCGCAGTTCCTGGAGTTCAAGGGCGAGTTCGATGCGCAGACCCTGTGCGGCCATTTGCAGATCCAGGGCCGGGCCTGCGGCTTTATCGGCAACAACGGCCCGATCACGCCCCAGGGCGCGAGCAAGGCCGCGCAGTTCATCCAGCTGTGCGACCAGAGCCGCACGCCGCTGCTGTTCTTCCACAACACCACCGGGTTCATGGTGGGCACCGAATCCGAACAGCAAGGGGTGATCAAGCACGGGGCGAAGATGATCCAGGCGGTGGCCAATGCCCGGGTGCCAAAACTGACCATCGTCGTCGGCGGCTCTTACGGCGCCGGCAACTACGCCATGTGCGGCCGCGGCCTGGACCCGCGCTTCATCTTCGCCTGGCCCAACAGCCGCACGGCGGTGATGGGCGGCGCCCAGGCCGGCAAGGTGTTGCGCATCGTCACCGAGGCCAAGCAGGCGAAGAACGGCCAGGAAGCCGACCCGAAGATGCTCGACATGCTGGAGCAGGTCACCGCGCAGAAGCTCGACAGCCAGTCCACCGCCTTGTATGGCAGCGCCAACCTGTGGGACGACGGGCTGATCGACCCGCGGGCTACCCGCACCCTGCTGGGCTACCTGCTGGATATCTGCCATGAGGCGGACGCCCGCCCCTTGCAGCCCAACAGTTTCGGCGTGGCACGGTTTTGATAGGGCATTTCGCGGTCTGACCCCACTTGAGGAGAACAACAATGATCTTCACCCAGGAACACGAAGAGCTGCGGCGCACGGTGCGCCATTTTGTCGACCGCGAGATCAATCCCCATGTCGAGGAATGGGAGAAGGCCGGGCGCTTTCCCATCCACGAAATTTTCCGCAAGGCCGGCGAGCTGGGGCTGCTGGGCATCTCCAAGCCGGAAAAATTCGGCGGCATGGGCCTGGACTACAGCTACTCCATCGTCGCCGCCGAGGAGTTCGGCACCATCCATTGCGGCGGCATTCCCATGTCCATTGGCGTGCAGACCGACATGTGCACCCCGGCCCTGGCGCGCTTCGGCTCCGATGAGCTGCGCGACGAATTCCTGCGCCCGGCCATCAGCGGCGAGCAGGTGGGTTGCATCGGCGTCTCCGAAGTCGGCGCCGGCTCCGATGTCGCCGGGCTCAAGACCCATGCGCGCAAGGACGGTGACGACTACGTGATCAACGGCAGCAAGATGTGGATCACCAACTCCCCCAGCGCCGATTTCATCTGTCTGCTGGCCAACACCTCGGACGACAAGCCCCACGTCAACAAGTCGCTGATCATGGTGCCGATGAACACCCCGGGCATCAGCCTCAGTTCGCACCTGGACAAGCTCGGCATGCGCAGCTCGGAAACCGCCCAGGTGTTCTTCGACAATGTGCGGGTGCCCCAGCGCAACCGCATCGGCCACGAAGGCGCGGGTTTCATGATGCAGATGCTGCAGTTCCAGGAGGAGCGGCTGTTCGGCGCGGCGAACATGATCAAGGGCCTGGAATACTGCGTCGACAGCACCATCGAATACTGCAGGGAGCGCCGCACCTTCGGCAGCCCGCTGATCGACAACCAGGTGATCCACTTCCGCCTGGCCGAACTGTCCACCGAGATCGAGTGCCTGCGGGCCCTGGTCTACCAGGCCACCGAGCAGTATGTGCGCGGCCAGGACGTGACCCGCCTGGCGTCCATGGCCAAGCTCAAGGCCGGGCGCCTGGGCCGCGAGGTCAGCGACAGCTGCCTGCAGTACTGGGGCGGCATGGGCTTCATGTGGGACAACCCGGTGGCCCGGGCCTATCGCGACGTGCGCCTGGTGTCGATCGGCGGTGGTGCCGACGAGATCATGCTGGGGATCATCTGCAAACTCATGGGCATCCTGCCGGGGAAAAAGAAATGAGCCCGCTTCCTGCCTGCCAGACGCTGTTGCTGGAGTCGCGCAACGGCGTGCTGTTCATCCGCCTCAACCGCCCGGAAAGCCGCAACGCCATGAGCCTGCAGATGGTCGCCGAACTGCGCACGGTGATGGCCGCGGTCCGTGATCGGCGCAGCGTCCGCGCCCTGGTCCTGCGTGGCGCTGGCGAGCACTTCTGCGCCGGCGGCGACCTCAAGGACATGGCCGGCGCCCGAGCCCACGGCAGCAGCGCCTACCGGGACTTGAACCGGGCCTTCGGCGCCCTGCTGGAAGAGGCGCAACAGCTGCCCCAGGTACTGGTTTGCGTGCTGCAAGGCGCGGTGCTGGGAGGCGGCTTCGGCCTGGCCTGTGTCAGCGACATCGCCATCACCGAGCAATCGGCGCAGTTCGGCATGCCGGAAACCAGCCTGGGCCTGCTGCCGGCCCAGATTGCCCCGTTCGTGGTGCAGCGCATCGGCCTGACCCAGGCCCGGCGCCTGACCCTGACCGCCGCCCGCTTCGACGGTGCCGAGGCCCAGCGCCTGGGGCTGGTGCACTTTGTCGAGCCCGATGCCCAGGCCCTGCAGGCACGCCTTGAGCAGCAACTGGCCCAGGTGCTGCGCTGCGCTCCCGGGGCCAATGCGGCGACCAAGGCCCTGCTGCTGGCCAGTGTCGAGCAGCCCCGGGGCCCGTTGCTGGACCAGGCCGCCAGCGACTTCGCCAACGCAGTCATGGGCGAAGAAGGC
Source organism: Pseudomonas sp. Os17 (assembly GCF_001547895.1). Taxonomy (NCBI): domain Bacteria; kingdom Pseudomonadati; phylum Pseudomonadota; class Gammaproteobacteria; order Pseudomonadales; family Pseudomonadaceae; genus Pseudomonas; species Pseudomonas sp. Os17. Next base: position 4,849,255 of record NZ_AP014627.1, read on the forward strand.
GTCGAGGGCACCCTGGCCTTCGTGCAGAAACGCCAACCGGCCTGGGCCGGTTGAGCGCCTGGTAGACGCCGGTTCGCCGGCGAATGCCCCACCCACCGATTCCCGGGAGCCTGTATGCCCCTCTTCAACAAGATCCTGATCGCCAATCGCGGCGAAATCGCCTGCCGCATCCAGCGCACCGCCCAGGCCCTGGGCTATCGCACCGTGGCCGTGTACAGCGACGCCGATGCCGAGGCCCTGCACGTGCACATGGCCGACGAAGCCCTGCACATCGGCCCGTCCCCGGTGCAGCAGTCCTACCTCAACAGCGAGGCGATCCTCGACGCTGCCCGTCGCAGCGGCGCCGACGCCATCCACCCGGGCTATGGCTTCCTCTCGGAAAACCACGAATTCGCCGCCGCCTGCGCCGCCGCCGGCATCACCTTCATCGGCCCCAGTGCTGCCGCCATTGAGTTGATGGGCAGCAAGCGCCGCTCGAAAATCGCCATGCTCGAAGCCGGTGTGCCCTGTATCCAGGGCTATCAGGGCGAGGACCAGGCTGACGCGACCCTGCAGCGCGAGGCCCAGCGCATCGGTTACCCGCTGATGATCAAGGCCAGCGCTGGCGGTGGCGGGCGCGGCATGCGCCTGGTGCAGCGGCACGAGGATCTGCTGGAACAGATCCGCACTGCGCGCTCGGAAGCCCTGCACGCCTTCGGCAGCGACGAGCTGATTCTGGAACAGGCGCTGATCGAGCCCCGGCACGTGGAAATGCAAGTGTTCGGCGATCACCACGGTCATCTGATCTACCTGGGAGAGCGGGATTGCTCGATCCAGCGCCGCCATCAGAAAGTCATCGAGGAAGCCCCTTGCCCGGTGATGACCGAGGAACTGCGGCGGGCCATGGGCGAGGCGGCGCTCAAGGCCGGGCGCGCGGTGAACTATGTGGGGGCCGGCACCGTGGAGTTCCTGCTGGACGCAGGCGGCCGGTTCTATTTCCTGGAAATGAACACCCGCTTGCAGGTCGAGCATCCGGTGACCGAACTGGTGACCGGCCTGGATCTGGTGGCCCTGCAACTGCAAGTGGCCGCCGGCGAGCCGCTGCCCCTGAGCCAGGAGCAGGTGCAGCTCAAGGGGCACGCCATCGAAGTACGGCTGTACGCCGAGGACCCGGCGCAGAACTTCCTGCCGCAGACCGGCCAGATCCTGCGCTGGGAGCCGGCGCCGGGGCTGCGCACCGACCATGGTTTGCAGGAAGGCCAGTGGATCAGCCCGTTCTACGACCCGATGCTGGGCAAGCTGATCGCCCACGGCGCCACCCGCGAGGAAGCCCGGCGCAAGCTCTTGCGCGGAGTCGAAGACTGCGTGCTGCTGGGACTTGAGAGCAATCGCCGGCTGCTCGCCGGTCTGCTCCGGCATCCGCTGTTCGCCAGCGGCCGGTTCAGCACCGCCTTCATCGCCGAACACTTCGCGCAGGACCCGAGCCTGCAACCCCAGGTGCCCGGCAACGAGGAGCTGGCGATTGCCGCGGCACTGTTCTATCAGCACAGCGCCAGCCACCACGGCGCGGCCCTTCGCGCCTGGCGCAATCAGGCCGGTGTGCCGCTGCTCTATCGCCTGGGCCTGGGTGAGCAGCAGTGGTCGCTGCAACTGAGCGCCTCGGCAACCGGTCGGTTGCAGGTGCGGCAGGCGCAGGTGCTGCACGAGGTGAGAATCTGCACCGCCGATGGCCGCCGGGCCAGCCTGGAGGTCAATGGCATCCGGCGCCACTACGCCTACCGTCTGCAGGACGGCGAGCTGTGGCTGGGCAGCGCCAGCGCCAGCCTGCGCCTGCAGGACCTGAGCCATGCGCCGGTGCAGGGCCAGTCGGACGCCCACGGCGGCACCGTCAAGGCCCCCATGGACGGGGCCATCGTCGATGTGCAGGTCACCGAGGGCATGCGCGTCAGCAAGGGCCAACTGCTGCTGGTGCTGGAGGCGATGAAGATGGAACACCCGCTCAAGGCCGGAATCGATGGGGTGATCACCCGGCTTCAGGTCAACCTTGGGGATCAGGTGAAGAACCGGCAAATCCTTCTGGAGGTGCAAGCGCTCGGCAGCGCCCCGGAAATGGAGCACTAGGCGGATGCCGCAGCTTTGGCTACGCTCAAGCCTCATCAGGATGTTGAAGGCTGGAATTTGCGATGCCCCACTGGCTGGTAATAGATCTGGAAGCCACGACGGATGAAGGGGGCTGGCCGGTGAGCGAGATGGAAATCATCGAAATCGGCGCCACCCTGGTCAACCGCCAAGGCCGGGAACAAGACCACTTCCAGCGTTTCGTCCGCCCCTTGCGACGCCCTCGGCTGACGCCGTTCTGTCGCGAACTGACCCATATCACCCAGGCCAACATCGACAGCGCCGCGCCGCTGAGCGAGGTCTGGAACCTGTTCGAGCGCTGGCTGGGCCAGCATCGGCCGCGCCTGGAGGGCTGGGCCAGCTGGGGCGACTACGACCGCAAGCAGTTGCAGCTGGAATGGCACAACCAGCAGTTGCACAGCCTGTTGAATGAAGTGCCGCATATGAACCTCAAGCAGCGCTTCGCCAAGGCCCGGCGCCTGGAGCGCCCTCTGGGCCTGAATGCGGCCCTGCAACTGGCCGGCATGCAGTTCAACGGCCAACAGCATCGGGCCCTGGAAGATGCGCGCAATACCGCGCGCCTGTTGCCCCTGATTCTTCCTTGATGGCGGCAGGTGACGGCCCTTGAGGCCTTGTGCATACTGGCCAGCCTTTTTGACCCTTTCTTGAGGAATCGCCCATGTTTAAAGTCAACGAGTACTTCGACGGCACCGTCAAGTCGATTGCCTTCGGCACGGCCGAAGGCCCAGCCACCATTGGCGTCATGGCCCCGGGCGAATACGAGTTCGGTACGGCACAACGGGAAATCATGCACGTGGTGTCCGGCGCGCTGACCGTGCGCCTGCCCGATAGTGCCGATTGGGAAACCTTCCCTGCCGGCAGCCAGTTCAACGTACCGGCCAACAGCAAGTTCCAGCTGAAAGTCGCGGTGGACACCGCTTATCTGTGCGAGTACCGCGGCTGATCGAGCCGCTGCGGCTTTATCACCGATAAAAAATGCCCGTCTGCGCAACAGACGGGCATTTTTCTTGGGGCCGGCGAAAGGTTATTCCAACACCGTGACCGGCATCCCCACCTGCAGACGACCCGGGCCGTCGTTGACCAGGTTCTGCCCGAACATCGCCCCGTCGGCCTGGGCCCGGTACTTCTGCAAGGTCGCCAGGGGTTCGCGGTCGGCGCTGCGCTCGCCGGTCTGGGGGTCGATGGTGGTCAGGATGCAGCGCGAGCACGGCTTGACCACGCGAAACTCGAGGTCGCCAATCCGTATGCGCCGCCACTGGTCCTCGGCAAAGGCCTGGCTGCCCTCGATCACCAGATTGGGACGAAAACGCAGCATCTCCAGAGGCCGCCCGACCCGGCTGGACAGATCGTCAAGGGACGCCTGGCCAATCAGCAACAGCGGAAAGCCGTCGGCAAACGCCACTTGATCATCGTCCCTGCCGTAGCCGGCGGCGGTGCTCCGCGCCCGTTCCAGCGGCACCTGCACCAGGCGGGTAGGCTTGCCGACGAACTCACTGACCCAGGCAGCCGCCTCATCCCCGGCATCGGGCACCCGCAGGCTGTCCTGCCAGATGGTCACCCCACGCAAGGCCGCCGCGGCATCGGGCAGGGGTACTTCAAGGCTGGCAAACCCGGTAGCACTGAGGGTCAGGCCGCCTTGGTCGTTGTACAAGGCCGAGAGTTGACTCATGCGCGCCACCGCACGCTGGGTGAGAAAACGCCCGCTGGCTTCATCCACCAGCATCCAGCGGCGATCCCCTTGCAGCCCGAGCTTGTCCAGGCCGATCTGTTGCAGGGTTTCGCCCCGGGCGGATTTCAACGGGTATCGATAAAGCGCGCTAAGACGCATGTCCAGCTCCCTGTGTGAGCAAAAAAGCTCACCCTATACCAGCGCTCGGAGCAAACAAAGGTACAGGGAGAGCGGCTGTCGACACCGGCCCGGGTTCAGGCGCTGACTTCGTCCAGCATCAGGCGCTGACGGACCACGTCCACCAGCTTGTCCGGCTGGAACTTGGAGAGGAAGTTGTCGCAACCGACCTTCTTGACCATCGATTCGTTGAAACTGCCGGACAAGGAGGTGTGCAGCACCACATACAGCCCACGCAGACGAGGGTCGTTGCGAATTTCGGTGGTCAGGCGGTAGCCGTCCATTTCCGGCATTTCCGCATCGGTGAACACCATCAGCAGTTTGTCGGTCATCTCGACCCCGGTATCGGCCCAGGCCTTGAGCATGTTCAGGGCCTTGAGGCCGTCACTGGCGATATGCATCTTCACCCCGAGCTGGCCGAGGGTATCGCGCAGCTGGGAGAGGGCCACATTGGAGTCGTCCACCAGCAGCACTTCACGACCGCGCGCGCGCTCCAGCACCGGATCTTCGAGTTTGTCCCGGGAAACCTTGGCATTGTAGGGGACGATTTCGGCCAGGACCTTTTCGACGTCGATGATCTCCACCAGTTGCTCGTCGACCTTGCTGATGGCCGTCAGATAGTGCTGGCGCCCGGCACTGGTAGGCGGCGGCATGATGGCTTCCCAGTTCATGTTGACGATGCGGTCCACCCCACCCACCAGGAACGCCTGCACCGAGCGGTTGTACTCGGTGACGATGATGGTGCTGTTGGGCCCCGGAACCAGCGGGCGCATGCCGATGGCCTGAGACAGGTCGATCACCGGCAGGGTCTGGCCGCGCAGGTTGACCACACCGCAGACAAACGGGTGACGCTGGGGCATCAGGGTCAGCTTGGGCAGTTGCAGGACTTCCTGAACCTTGAAGACGTTGATGGCGAACAACTGCCGACCGGCCAGGCGGAACATGAGGATTTCCAGGCGATTCTCACCCACCAGCTGTGTGCGTTGATCTACCGTGTCGAGAATGCCGGCCATTAATGACTCCTGGGCTTGTTCTGATGAATTCACTAAAGACAGATATCGGCGGGCTGCGCCGTATCTTGACCCACATGCAAATTGCCATATGAAAGCCATTGATGTCACATTAACATCATGCTTTACTGAGGCCGTCAATTCAGCAACACCAGTCTGCGACGACGCGACCTTAATCACGGCGTGAAGTTCCTGCGCCTAAGGGTTTCCCCTAGCAACAATCAGGACCATCCTGATATTCGCGATATCCAATAGCCATTAATGTGACGCCATTCTCATTGCATGAACGGAGTCAGGCTTTTGTTTGTGACCGCAGAAAGGTGGCCCAGCACCCTTTCAAGCCTAAACCCCCTCGCCCATCACGCCCCAGCGCCCATGCGCCGCATGGCTGTGGCCGGTATTTGGGCAGCGTTCGGAAACGATGAAAATCGCCTCTCGCAGGCGGCTGCAACCCCGGAAATAAAATCAGAATTATCCTATATACAATTTGAAAAAGCGCACCATACCTTAACCCCCTTCAGCCAGAGCCCTATCCCCTCATCGGACACGAAGTCATGGAGATAAGCATGCTAAAGGACAGCCACGAATGCGCCCCACCCCTGCCTGAGTTCCTGCTCGAAGCCCAGGCCCTGCTGGCCAAATCGGAAGATTGCCTGAGTCATCTGCACCTGATCAGAAACGACGAAGAGGCCATCAACTGCCTGCTCGCCAGCCTGCAGTCCCTGGCCCAGATCGCAGCGCGCCACGCCATCAGCCCGTTGGCCGAGTTCGCGCTGCATATCCATGGCGTGCTCAAACGCACCGTGCACCCGGTGGACCTCAACGACCCGATCCTCGATGCCTTGAGGAGCTGCCTGACCCTGATGGCCTGGCAATTGGAACTGGTCGACCCGCACAATGGCCAACTCAATCTGGACGACAGCGAACAGCTCATGCTGATCGGCGAACTGACCCAACAAGTGACACAGAACTGCACCTGCGCCTCCCCGTCCTGCAGCCATTGAAATTGCACTTGCGCCAAGCGATGGCCGATAAAGCCGCTATCTACGATCGCTAACACAGAACATCGATAGAACCCTGGGGCCCAAGGACAACTAATAGGTCGTTATTGAATATTTCATACTCAAGAACGACAGCATCGTTGCAAAAAAACCAACTAATGCCGGGCCCGGACTTACTGTTCCAATCCATATTTTCCCGCGCAAATTCAACGACAGTTCCTATTGGCGATTGGCTCTCCAAGGCCCGCAGACTAACTGGCACAAGCGTGCCTGAGCCCGATATTCCTGACTTTGAAGACATATATACCTGCGTGTATAAACGCGACCAACGGTATGTTCGGTGGTATTATGCGGCGCATAAACGGACCCAGATAATGGCACTTTGATTCCAATGTCGACAGTCACTACGCGGCTTCTGCAAAACCCACACACTGCATTGATCGAAGCCGGCAATTCAAATAACACTGTTTCTCAAACAAGCCTCGTCATCCATACCTGACCGGGCACTTCGCAGCGAACATTCATTGGCTCCATCCGCTATGTACGCCAGCCTCAAGTCATTCTTCTCTTGGCCTCCTTCCCGTGATCATCTGCGCTGGTTCAGCCTGTTGCTGTGCTCCTGCTCAAGCCTGGGCAATGTGCTGATCTACAGCCTGGGCCGGCCCGTGCCCATGAGCCTGCTGGCAGTCAATATCGCGGCGCTGGCCTGCATCTGGATGCAATACGGCTATTCGCGAAAGTCCATCCGGTTCCAGCCTCAGGAACTGGCCGAGCGCCTGCTCAAGGTCAAGGAGAATGAACGCCACCGCCTGAGCCGGGAACTGCACGACGACATTGGCCAACTGCTGACCGCGGCCAAGTTGCAGACCGACTGGCTAAAGCGCCGTCTGCCGGACGACTTGCAGCAACCCTGCGCCGTGCTCGCCACCACCCTGGAAGAGACCCTGGCCAAGGTCCGCGACGTGTCCGCCATTCTCAACCCCCGGCAACTGACCAGCCTGGGCCTGGAAGCCAGCCTGCGCGCCCACCTGCTCAAGACCCTGGAAAACACCTCGGTGCACTGGAGCCTTGAATGCCACCAGCGCCTGACGGGAATTCCCGAGGAGATGGCGGTGGCGGCGTTTCGCATCACTCAGGAAGCCGTGACCAACATGCTGCGTCATGCCCGGGCCAAGAATCTGCTGGTGCGCGTACAGCGCTTGCCCGAAGGCCTCTCGCTGTTCATCAGCGACGACGGCCAGGGGTTCGCCCCGGCCAGCGATCCGGGCGCCCAGGGTCAGCGCGGCATGGCCGGGATGCAGGAACGAATCAGCCAGCTGGGCGGCCTGCTGAAAGTCACCAGCGAAGCCGACCAAGGCACCCAGATCGAAGCACTCTTTCCCTGGGCCCCCCGCACTCTGGAACGGGCCAGCACGAATAAGGTTTCCCATTGACCTGTAATTTACTCTTGGTGGATGACCACTCGCTCATCAGGGCTGGCGTGCGTGCCCTGGTCATGGACATTCCCGGATACGCGGTGATCGGCGAGGCCGACGACGGCGCGCACCTGCTGGAACTGGTCGAGCAACTGCGCCCGGACATCATCCTGCTGGACCTGTCGATGAAGCGCATCGGCGGCCTCGACGCCTTGCGCCGGCTCAAGGCGCTGCACCCGCAAAGCAAGGTCCTGATCCTGTCGATGCACACCGATCCGGCCTTGATCATGCAGGCCCTGGAGTCCGGCGCCCACGGCTACCTGCTCAAGGACACCACCGCCACCGAGCTGGAACATGCCCTGGAAGCCCTGCGCAACAACGAACGCTACCTGAGCCCGGCCATCGCTCACACAGTGATCACCCAGGCCCTGACCCGGGCCCAGAAACACACGCCGCAGCCGGTGGACAATCACAACCTGACCGCTCGCCAACTGGAAATCCTGCGGCTGATCGTGCGCGGCAAATCCACCCGGGAGATCGCCCTGGGCCTGGGGCTGAGCATCAAGACCGTGGAAACCCACCGTTCGCAGATCATGAAACGCCTGCAAATCTTCGATGTCGCCGGCCTGGTGCTGTTCGCCGTGCGCGAACACATCATCAGCCTCGACGACTGACCTAAGGCGTACCGCCGAGCAACGGCGAGTCCACCGGCAAATGCACCTGCAAGGCCGCCGGACGCGCGCTGAAGCGCAAGGTGTCGCCCTGCAGCGGCTCGCCATCGAGGTTGATGTCCAGCCCCCGTGAAGCCTTGATCTCGACCCAGGGCAGCCGCGCACGGACAAACATGTTGTCGATCCCCAGGCCGCCGGCCAGCAGGTTCTTCAACGTGCCCACCAGTTCCTGCGGGGCCGGCAAGATGCTGATATCCAGCAAACCGTCATCAGCCAGGGCACCCGGACACAGTTCATGCCCGCCCCCCGCCTGACGGCCATTGCCAATGCCCAGGGCCAGGAGTTCGCCGCGCCAGTGGAAATCCGGCCCCTGCAACTCGCCATAGGCCGCGCTCAGCTCGGCAAAGCGCGACAGCCCGGTAAATAGATAAGCCGCGCCGCCAAGGACTTTCTTCAGGTCTTCCGAGGTGTTGGCGGTCACCTGACTGCCGAAGCCGCCGGTGGCCATGTTGAGGAATATCTGCCCGCCCACCTCCCCCAGATCCACCGCCCGGGGGGCAACCTCCAGCAACTCCAGGGCGGCAGCCGGCTCCAGTGGCACCCCGGCGGCCCGGGCAAAGTCATTGGCCGTGCCCAGAGGCAACAGCACCAGGCTGGCCGGATTCGGCGCATTGGCCAGGGCCTCGGCGATGTCACGCAAAGTGCCATCACCGCCCCCGGCAATCAGCCGCGTGTGGCCGGCGGCCAGCCCTTCATGCACCAGGCGCCGGGCATCCCCCGCCTCCCAGGTCAGCCGCACCGACAACGCCCAGCCCTGGGCCCGCTTGGCCTCGACCGCCGCGCGGACCTCATCGTTGAGGGCCTGTTTGCCGTGCAGTATCAGCAGTGCCTTGCGCTCACTCATCAGCCATGACTCCGATTATTGAATCCTTGAAGGATGTTGACCCCGGGCCATGCGAAAAAAGTCTGTCCCGTCGATTAATTTTTACCTGCCGCGGATCTGTCCGGGCGGCCCGCCCCGGATCAGGCTGAGTCAGCTGTCGCCCCTTCAGCACCTGCAGCCGCTTCCCCCTGGCCGGGCGCAAACCAATGGCCGAGCGACCTCAAGCGACCGCCTGGAACAATCGCCCAACCTCTGGAATTCGCTGCGCGCCACAGCGAAAACCGATCAATCCGCTTTGATCTGCGCATCCGCTGGCGCACCATGGCGCCCATCATCATGTTCCGCGAGACCCACTGAGTGAGCACTCTCATTCCCTGCATCATTGCTGGCGGCGCCGGCGCCCGCCTGTGGCCGGTATCCCGCGAGGCCACGCCCAAACCCTTCATGCGCCTGCCCGACGGCGACAGCCTGCTGCAGAAGACCTTCGCCCGCGCTGCCGCCCTCAAGGGCGTCGAACGGCTGCTGACGATGACCAACCGCGAGGTGTTCTTCCGCACCCTGGACGACTATCGCCCGCTGAACCAGGCGCGGATCGAGCTGGACTTCATCCTCGAACCCTTTGGTCGCAACACCGCGCCGGCCATCGCCGCCGCGGCGCTGCACGTCAGCCAGCGCTACGGCGCTGATGCACAACTGCTGGTACTGCCCGCCGACCACCTGATCAAGGATGTCGCGGCATTCGCCGCTGCGGTGGACAGCGCCCGGCCACTGGCCGAACAAGGCTGGCTGGTGACCTTTGGCCTGGTGCCCACCCATGGGGAAACCGGCTTCGGCTATATCGAGAAAGGTCAGGCTCTGGACGACCACAGCTTCCAGGTCAGGCGCTTTGTCGAGAAACCCGATGCCGCCACCGCCCAGCGCTACGTCGAGGGCGGCCAGCACCTGTGGAACGGCGGCATGTTCTGCATGCGCGCCGACGCGATTCTTCAGGAGCTGCGGGAGTTCGTGCCGCAGGTGCTCAGCGCCGTCGAGCACTGCCTGGAGCGGAGCTACCGCAAGGAAGGCCCCCACGAATTGCAAGTGGAGCTGGAGAGCGACAGCTTCGCCCAGGCGCCGGACATCTCCATCGACTACGCGGTGATGGAACGCTCGGAGAAAGTCGCCGTGGTGCCCTGCCAGCTCGGCTGGAGCGATATCGGCTCCTGGCAGGCGGTGCGCGAGCTGATCCCGGCGGACGAACAGGGCAACCAGTGCACCGGTGACACCGTGCTGCACGAAGTCAGCAATTGCTACATCGATTCGCGCCAGCGCCTGGTGGGCGCAGTCGGCCTGGACAACCTGATCATCGTCGACACCCCGGACGCGCTGCTGATCGCCGATGGCAAGCGCAGCCAGGACGTCAAACTGATCGCCCAGGAGCTCAAGCGCCTGGGCCACGATGCCTACCGGCTGCACCGCACCGTGAACCGCCCCTGGGGCGCCTACACCGTGCTCGAGGAAGGGCCGCGCTTCAAGATCAAGCGCATCGAGGTCAAGCCCGGTGCCTCACTGTCCCTGCAGATGCATCACCACCGCAGCGAGCACTGGATCGTGGTCAGCGGCATGGCCCGGGTGACCAACGGAGAAGACGAACTCCTGCTCGACACCAATGAATCGACCTTTATCAAACCCGGGCGCCCCCACAGGTTGAGCAATCCCGGGGTCATCGACCTGGTCATGATTGAAGTGCAGAGCGGCGAATACCTGGGCGAAGACGACATCGTGCGCTTCAACGACCTGTATGGCCGGGCCCCGATCGCCCCCGGCACTCGCTGAAACCGCGTCGAGCCCATGAGTCTGGCGCAACAGCCCCGAGGACCTGAAAAAAGGTGCAGGACTTAAAGTAAATTTTCTGACTGCAGAATGAGAATTGCCTGAATTGACCCTGTCGGGCCAATCAGTGACTGTGCATGCCAGGCGCTGACGCCTCATACAGGGAAGTGAATCGTCATGAACGACAAGGGGTTTTATCCACGGGGGCATTCACCCCTGACCCGCATCAAGGACAGCTCCTGGCTGACGGGGCACCCGTCACCGGAGTTCGATCTGCCGCTCTCCTGCGAGGCGCAAGCGCCTCATTCCAAGCTGCTGTCGATACTCAAGCGCGTGGGCTGGCTGACGCTGGTGGCCTCGATAATGGCGGGGCTGGTGGCCTGGGGGTTCCACAGCCGCTTCGGCCTGCTGCTGTTGCTCCTGCTGCGCTGAACCGCGAGGCGCGGGCCCGACACCAAACCGGGCCCGCCCTCGATCAATCCAGCACCTCGCTCAACGGAATGAAGCTGACCCAATCGCCCTCTTCCAGGGTCCGGCCTTCCTGCACTTCCACCAGACCTTCCGCCCAGGCCGCGCTGCGCAACACCCCCGAGCTCTGGTTGCGATAGATGATCGCTCGCCCGTTCTCCAGGCGCCCGCGCAGGTACTCGCGACGATTGCCCGGTTGGGGCCAGACAAAACCGGCAGGCACCTGGAAGCGCAATGGCTGCACCTGCTGCACACCCTGGCGCCGCAGCAGGTAAGGCCGCGCCAGCAGGGCAAAGGTCACCAGGGTGGAAGCCGGGTTGCCCGGCAGACCGATCACCGGCACACCGCGAAAATGGCCGACGGTCAGGGGCTTGCCGGGTTTGATCGCCAGCTTCCACAGCGTCAGTTCGCCGGCTTCGCGCAGGGCCATACCGAGAAAGTCCGCCTCCCCCACCGACACCCCGCCGGTGGAGAGGATCAGATCGACCTCGCCCAACTCCGCCAGGCGCTGGCGGGTCGCGGGCAGGTCATCGGGCAGGATGCCCGCGTCCAGCACTTCGCAGCCCAGGCGCTGCAACCAGCTGCACAGCAGTACCCGGTTGCTGTTGTAGATCTGCCCGGGGCCCAGGGCCTGGCCCGGCTCCACCAACTCGTCACCGGTGGACAGCACCGCCACCCGGACCCGCCGCACCACGAACAGTTCGGCACATCCCAGGGAAGCCGCCAGCCCCTGCTCGATCGGCCCCAAGCGTGTGCCGGCTGCGAGCACCTGCTCGCCCACCGTGGTTTCCTGCCCCTGGGGACGGATGTTCTGGCCGATCTTCAAGGCTTGGTTGAACAGCACCCGCTGATCGTCCTGAACCTGGACATTTTCCTGCATCTCAACGCAATCCGCCCCGGCCGGCACTGGCGCGCCGGTAAAAATCCGCGCGCAGGTTCCCGGTTGCAACGGCTCGGGGGACTGTCCGGCGAAGATCCGCTGGCTGACCGGCAAGGGCTCGCCCTTCCAGTCCTCCAGGCGCAAGGCGTAGCCGTCCATGGCGCTGTTGGGCCAGGGCGGCAGGTCCAGGCTGGAGATCAGCGCCTCGGCCAGCACCCGGCCCTGAGTGGCCGCCAGGGGCAATGGTTCGCGCTCGACAATCGGCGCCGCCGCGGCCATGGCCAGCAAACGCTCCAGCGCCTGCTCAACCGGCATCAAGGCGCCGAGCTTGCCCGGCTTACCCACGGGATTCACAAGCCGCCGCCTGTTTCAGATGGGGCACGAAATTGCACGGCCGGTGGCGCGCATCCAGTTGCTCGGCGAGGATGCCATCCCAGCCGGTGCGCACCGCATTGGTGGAGCCCGGCAGGCAGCACACCAGGGTACCGTTGGCCAGCCCGGCCAACGCGCGGGACTGCACGGTGGAGGTGCCGATATCGGCCACCGAAATCTGCCGGAACAGCTCACCGAAACCGTCGACCTGCTTGTCCAGCAGGCAGGCCACCGCTTCCGGGGTACTGTCGCGACCGGTAAAGCCGGTACCGCCGGTGATCAGCACCACCTGCACCTGTTCGTCGGCGATCCAGGTGGCGACCTGGGCGCGGATCTTGTACAGATCGTCCTTGAGCAACACCCGTGCGGCCAGACGATGACCCGCGGCGCCCAGACGCTCGACGAAGACCTGTCCGGAAGTGTCGGTTTCCAGGGTGCGGGTATCACTGACGGTCAACACCGCAATGTTCAGGGGAACAAAAGGTACATCAGCCTTGGCTTTCATAGGCTCGATCCTGAGGTAAGAGAAACAGCCCGGTGTTATATCACAGCGCTCCGATCCGCCGCCCCTGGTGGCCGGCAATCCCCTGGGACGGTCCTGCGCAGGCCGCCAGGAGCAGGCATCCGCCTGCGCAGCCAGGCACGCGACACTAGTCAAGATAACTCGCTGAACGCCTACGATCTGTCTGACAACGTGGCAGAATGCACCTGGCCAAGGAACTTGCAGACGCACCATACGTCTGAAGACCAGCACTCAAAAGTACTCATTTCGGAGACACACAATGACTCATCGGACCCTCGCCACTTTCATGCTCGCACTGGGCCTGGCCACGCTCGCCGGTTGCGCTTCGCCATCAGTGATCACCTTGAATGACGGTCGCGAAATCCAGGCCGTCGACACCCCCCAATACGACAAGGACTCGGGTTTCTACGAGTTCGAACAGCTGGACGGCAAGCGCACCCGCATCAACAAGGATCAGGTCCGCACCGTCAAGGAGCTGTAAGTCCGACGGCTAGCGATCTGCATGCAATGAAACCCGCCTGGTGCGGGTTTTATTGTTTCTGCGAAAGGGTTTTCACCACTGCAGGCGGATGCGGCTCTCGAACTCGCGTTCCTGTCCAGTCAGCGGATCGATGAAACGCAGCCCCTGGGCCAGCAGCTTCAGCGGCCTGGCATGATCGTCCTCGGCATCCTTGAGCACCTCGGGGTAGAACGGGTCGTTGCAAATCGCCGCCCCCAGCGCGCTCATGTGCACGCGCAACTGGTGCTTCTTGCCGGTCACCGGGTACAGCGCGTAACGCCACAGGTCGCCGTGCTTTTCCCTGACCTCAATGGCGGTTTCGGTGTTGCTTGCGCCCGCGCCTTCCTGCATGCGGAAAAAGGGCTCGCCGTCCACCAGGCGGCTCTTGTGCACCAGGGGAAAGCTCAGGTGCGGCAAGGCGCCGGCAATGGCCTCGTAGCGTTTCTCGATCCGCCGGGTGGGGAACAGCGCCTGATAGGCCGAACGACTGCCCGGATCGGCGGAAAACAGCACCAGCCCGGCGGTGTGCCGGTCGATGCGGTGCAAGGGCACCAGGTGCGGGTTGTCCAGGCGCCGGATCAGACGGCGCAGCAAGGTTTGCTCGACATACTCGCCCGCCGGGGTGACCGGGAGGAAATGCGGTTTGTCCGCCACTACCAGATGCTCGTCGGCGTAGAGGATGGTCTCCTGCACCGGGATCACCTTCTCGTCCGGCACCTCGCGGAAATAATGAATCCGCAGGCCTTCGCGATAGGCCAGGTCCAGACTGATGGGCTGGCCCTGCCCGTCCAGCACCCGACCACGGGCGATGCGATCCAGCCATTGCTCGCGGCTGATGGCCTTGAAGTGATCGCACAGGCAGTCCAGCACCGTCGGCCAGGAGCCGGGGGGCAGGTACAAGGTGCTGGCTTGATGCTGTGCAGCAGAAAAACTCGCGGAGGACATGACAAAGCTCGAGGGTTCAATGCGAGGCGGCATTATCCAACAGCAGCCCCCGGGAAACCTAGGATCAGTTTGCCCGACCTCAAGCGCACGAATGCCGGGCCTGCGCGGCAGCCTCGGTGAACTCCTTGAGCCAGCGCAATACATCCACCGCCTCCCAGCGGCCTGGATCATAGAGGGCGTACAGCAGCCCCTGGTAACCCACCACATCCAGTTGCCGATGGTAACCGGCACGCTGGAACAGGGCCTCGATCTCGGCAAAGCAGGTATTGAAATGCAACTTGTTGAAGGGCGTCTTGCCTTCAGTGACCAGTCCGTCCAGGCGCAGCTCCAGCACCGCCTCCCGAACCACATCGGCAGACATGCCGTTCACGCTGTTTTTCAGTTGTTCGACATTGACCATCATGTATTCCTTTAACGATTCGAAGCGTGCGCCACATCCATCAGGGCTGCTTGCGCCCCACATAACTGACCACCCACAGCACCACGCCCCAGATCTCGATCGAGTCCGGGTCATCCAGCGCCATGGAGGGAATTGAAGGCCGCGCCGCCTTGAGCAACAGACCGCCCCGAGGATCGGGCGCCAGCAGGCGCAGGGAGTATTCAGCCGCGCCCCGGGGCCTTACCACCAGGTACTGATCCACCACCGGAGTGGCCGAGCGATCGACGATCAACCGGTCTCCGGGGTAGATGCCGAACCCCAGCAGGTTGTCGTCATCCACCAGCAGGCCGTGGATCTGCGGAGCCCCAAGCCCCAGGGTCCGGTCAAGGGAAAAACCGTTGCCGATGGGCTCACTGGCCAGGGAGGCACAGTCACCGTCACCCTGCTCCAGGAAACGGGCTGGCAACGGCTGTGAGCGTTCGGAACCGGTCAGGAAAGTGAGAGACATGGCGAGACTCCTCGATAGCTGTATATGCATACAGTAACCGAATCGACGGATCTCGCCAATGAATTCCGGGGACGGGCGACAGGCGGAAGTCGCGCCCCGGCTACCCGGGGGTCAGCGCAGGAACGCCACCACCTGTTCGGCATCGAAGGGCCAGCCCAGCTCGCCGCCATTGTCCACGCGGCGCAACACCGGAATGCGCAGGCCATAGGTTTCGAACAGCTCCTGACTCTCGGCGATATCCACCAGCTCGACCATCAGGCCGTGCTCCACCAGCGGCATCAACTCGGCCTCGGCCAGTTCGCACAAATGGCAACCAAGGGTGCCGAACAATTGGCATTCAGGGGGCATGACAGGGCAACCGTGTGAAGAACAGGTGCCTATTTTAGGCGCGAGCAGGCAAGCCGTCGACCCGCTCCTGGTCCTGGCTGACCCGGGATCCGTGCCCCTGCGTGGCTCTGCTCCGAGAATGCTGCGGCAGGCGGACAGCCCCCGGACAGGCAGATTCTGAGGCTCATGAATATGAAGCATTCTCGACAAAGAATGACGTGAGTCAGGGTGTTTTTTTGCCGTCCGGGCGATCCTCGCCGCTTTTTTGCCTCTAGGCTTTGCCCTGCCCGCCCCCTTGTCCGGAGATGCCCGTTGTTTGCCAATCTGCTAATCATTCTCGCCTCGTCACTGGTGGTCATCGCGCTGTTCCGGCGCCTGAGCCTGCCGCCGGTTCTGGGCTACCTGTCCGTCGGCCTGATGGTCGGGCCAACCGCCCTGGACTGGGTCAACGACAGTGAAGAGTTGCCGGACCTGGCCGAACTGGGCGTGGTGTTCCTGCTGTTCTCCCTGGGCCTGGAATTCTCCCTGTCGAAGATGCTCGCCCTGCGCCATGTGGTGTTTGGCCTGGGCAGCCTGCAAGTGCTGTGCACCGGGCTGATCCTGGGGGGAGTGCTGGCCTTGTTCGGCATGCCCCTGAGCGCGGCGCTGATGCTCGGCACCGGGCTGGCCCTGTCCTCCACCGCGATTGTCAGCAAGGAGCTGACCAGCCTCGGCGAGATCTTCAGCAGCCACGGGCAGAACGCCATCGGCGTGCTGCTGTTCCAGGACGTGGTGGCGGTGCTGTTGCTGACCCTGGTGCCGGTCTTCGCCGGCAACAGCGAGCACGCCTGGTACTGGGCCCTGCCGGCGACGCTGGGCAAGACCCTGGTGCTGTTCTTCGGCCTGCTGCTGGCCAGCCGCTGGCTGCTGCCGCGCTTGTTCCATGAAGTCGCCGCCTCCCACTCCGCCGAGCTCTTCGTGCTACTGGCCCTGGTGATCGTGCTGCTGACCGCCTGGCTCACCCACCTGCTCGGCCTGTCGCCGGCCCTGGGCGCCTTCCTCGCCGGCATGCTCCTGGGAGAAAGCCATTACCGGCACCAGATCGAAGCCGATATCCGCCCGTTCCGCGACATTCTGCTCGGACTGTTCTTCGTCAGCATCGGCATGCTCATCGACCTGCAACTGTTCATCGATCACAGCCTGCTGATCCTCGGCCTGACCCTGGCCCTGCTGCTGATCAAGGGCAGCGTGGTGGCGATCCTGCTCAAGCTGCGCGGCAGCGACGGCGAGACGGCCTGGCGCAGCGGCCTGGCCCTGGCCCAGGGCGGCGAATTCTGCTTCGCCCTGATGGCGCAGATGCAACTGACCCAGATGATCCCGTCCCACTTGAGCAGCCTGCTGCTGGCCGCCACCTTCAGCTCCATGCTGCTGACCCCACTGTTGCTGCGGGCCGCGCCGGTGATCACCGCGCGCCTGCACCGCAAGCCCAACCAGGCCGCCCAGCTGGAGGAGATCAGCGCGCAGAACGCCGAGCTGCAGGGCCATGTCGTGATCTGCGGCTATGGCCGGGTCGGCCAGTCCATCGGGCGTTTCCTGCGGCACGAGCACCTGCGTTTCATTGCCCTGGACGATGATCCGGTGCGGGTCCAGGAAGCCTCGGCGGCGGAGAGCTGCGTGCACTACGGCGATTGCCGCCGTGGCGACCTGCTGGCCGCGGTGGGCCTGGAGCGGGCCCGCCTGCTGGTGATTGCCGTGGACAAGACCGACATCGCCCTGGCGGTACTCAAGGCCGCGCGGCGCCTGGACCGCAACGTGCCGATCCTGGTGCGGACCCGGGACGACAGCCAGTTGGCCGAACTCAAGGCCGCCGGTGCCAACGAAGTGGTGCCCGAATTGCTGGAGTCGAGCCTGATGCTGGCCTCCCACGCACTGATCATGCTTGGCCTGCCGGAGCAGCGGGTGCAACGCAGCGTGGACGAAGTGCGCCACAGCCGCTATCGCCTGCTGCACGGTTTCTACCACGGCGCGCAAAGCACGACCCAGGACAATCACGAACCGCCGGCGGTGCAGATGCACGCGGTGAACCTGGACGCCGACGCCCACGCCTGCAACCGGCTGCTGCAAGAGCTCGGCCTGGAGGCCCTGGGGGTGGATGTGCAAGGCGTGCAACGCAACGGCAACGACCTGCCGCTGAACCCGGCACCGCGCCTGCAGGCCGGCGACCGGGTGCTGGTGTCCGGCTCCCAGGCCGCGATCGAGGCCTGCGAAGCCCGCCTGCAGGGCGGTTGAGGCCGCCCTGCAATGGCCCTGGGCGTGACGCCGCCAGGGCCGCGAGTGCCTCAGTCCTGACTCACCGCACCGATCTTGTGCAGCGACAGGTCGGCGCCGTAGTACTCCTGCTCCTGGGTCAGGCGCAGCCCGCAGGCGGCCTTGATCAGGCCATACACGGCAAAGCCGCCCAGCAGCGCCACCAGCACCCCGAGGGCGGTGCCGAACACCTGACTGGCCAGGCTGACCCCGCCCAAGCCGCCCAACGCGCTCTGGCCGAAGATCCCGCAGGCAATCCCGCCCCACGCGCCACACAGGCCATGCAACGGCCAGACTCCGAGCACGTCGTCGATCTTCCAGCGGCTCTGGGCGGCGATGAAGCACCAGACGAACAAGGCCCCGGCAATCGCCCCGGTCACCAGGGCTCCTACCGGGTGCATCAGGTCAGAACCGGCGCAGATCGCCACCAGCCCGGCCAGTGGCCCGTTGTGCAGGAAGCCCGGGTCATTGCGCCCGACGATCAATGCCGCCACGGTGCCGCCGACCATGGCCATCAGCGAGTTCACCGCCACCAGGCCGCTGACCCCTTGCAAGGTCTGGGCGCTCATCACGTTGAAGCCGAACCAGCCGACAATCAGGATCCACGACCCCAGGGCCAGGAACGGAATGCTCGACGGCGCGAACGCCACCAGCTTGCCGTCGCGATAGCGTCCGTTGCGCGGCCCCAGCAACAGCACCGCCGCCAGCGCCAGCCAACCACCCATGGCGTGCACCACCACCGACCCGGCGAAATCATGGAACCCGGCGCCAAAGCGCTGTTGCAACCAGGCTTGCACGCCAAAATTGCCGTTCCACACCAGGCCCTCGAAAAACGGGTAGACGAAGGCCACGATCAGCACCGTGGCGCACAATTGCGGCACAAAACGCGCGCGCTCGGCGATGCCGCCGGAGATAATCGCCGGGATCGCCGCGGCGAAGGTCAGCAGAAAGAAGAACTTCACCAGGCCATAGCCGTGATCGGCGCTGATGACCGCGGCCGGTTGCAGGAAGCTCACGCCGTAGGAGATCCAATAGCCTATAAAGAAATAGGCCAGGGTCGAGACGGCGAAGTCACTGAGGATCTTCGACAGCGCATTGACCTGATTTTTCAGGCGCACGGTGCCCACCTCAAGGAAGGCAAAACCGGCGTGCATGGCCAGGACCATGACCGCCCCGATCAGGATGAACAGGGTGTTGGAACCGTGGACCAGGGTGTCCACAGCGCTTTGCAGATTTTCCATGGAGTAGGCAGATCCGAAATCGGCCATCATCTCCCGCCCCCTGCAGCCGACCTTGCACCAAGTTGGCTCCCCGGGTGCGCGATCCGCGCTGTCGGTGAACCGTTTTGGCGCGCCAGGCAGCGGACGCAAGACCACGGAAAGCAGATTGACCTTGAGGTTGTGATTTTTCGGCCAGGGTTTACGCGGGCTAGCGCGCCACCCTCGCTCGTTTTCGGCGCAAGCCCGACGTCTTGCGCACCAGGACAAAGCAAAAGCTGTACCAGGCAATTACAGTGAACCTTCACTCAGGGCTCACACTCATAGCTCACACACGCAATCAACGGAGAAACAACCATGGCCAGCAAAACGGCGAAGACGGCTCAAGAAGTACTGATGGCGGATTTTCAGGCACTGGTCAGTGACACGGAGCGTCTGCTGGAACACACCGCGACCCTGGCGGGCGACCAGGCTGACGAACTGCGCGAACAGATCCACGAAAGCCTGCTCAAGGCCCGGGAAACCCTGCAACTGACCGAGGAATCCCTGCGCCAGCGCGGCCAGGCCGCCGTCACCGCCGCCGAGGACTACGTGCAGAGCAACCCTTGGCAGTCGGTCGGGATCGCCGCCGGCGTGGGCTTTCTGATCGGCCTGCTGGCGACGCGGCGCTGATATGGCTATCGGCGAATCCACTTCGTCCGGCAGCGGTCCAAGCGCGTCCTCACGGCGTCTGGGAGCCGCGGTTCTGGGCCTGCTGCACAGCCACGTAGAACTGTTCGGCATCGAGTTGCAGGAGCAGAAGGCCCGCACCGTCAGCCTGCTGCTGTTCGCCGGGCTGGCCCTGGTGTTCGCCCTGCTGTTGCTGGTGGGGCTGTCGGCGCTGGTGCTGATCCTGTTGTGGGACAGCTATCGCCTGGCCGGCATCATCGGACTGTGCGTGTTCTATGCCCTGGCGGCGCTGTTCTGCGGCCTGCGCCTGAAAGCGGCGATCTTCGATGAATCCTCGCCCTTCCACGCCACGCTCGAAGAGCTGGCCAACGATCGGGAGCACCTGCTGCCATGAACTTGCCCGACATTCCGCAGAACACCTCACGCCGGGAGATGCGCAAGGTACTGATTCGCCTGCGCATGGAAATGCATCGCCAGGAAATCCGCCACGAGTCCCAGCAACTGCTGCAACCCCTGCAACGGGTGCGTGGCCTGGGACAAAGCTGGCAGGAAGGCTTTGGCATCAAGCACGCACCACTCTGGGGCGTGGCGGTGGTGACCCTGCTGGGGTTCCTCACCGGCAAGGGCGCCAAAAGCGGCGGCACCGGCGGCCTCACGCGCCTGGTTCGTCTGGGCACCAGCCTGCTGCCGCTGATCCGGCTGGCGCTGCAAGGCACCTCGCGCAAGCCCTGATCGCCCCTGCGCAACCGACCTGTCACTGGCGGTTCCACATCTGGCTGCATTCTTGCTATGCAACCCCGATCGGCCCCTTAACCAAGGGGCCGACTCCTGCCTGTGCACCCGGCAGCCAAGACTTCCTAACCACAAGAATCTTATAAGGAGGCTCTGTGATCGACGGGCAACCGCTCGCCTGCTTCCAGCCGTTCATCGATACCGCCACCGGGCGGATCGCCGGGGTCGAGGCCCTGGGCCGCCTGCGCCAGAGCAATGGCCAGCTGACGTCGGTGGGACCGCTGTTCGCCGATCCGCGTACCCCTTCCAGCGCTTTGCGGCGCCTTGACCGCCAGGTCCGCGACGACGCCCTGCGGCGCCTGCACGAAGCCCCGGCGGACTGGTTCCTGAGCCTGAACATCTCCCCGCGCTGGATCAGCCGGCTCAGGCCCGGGCAAGCCCTGCCGAGCCTCAGGCAGATCCAGCACAACGCCGTCGACCCACGGCGCATCGTCTTCGAAATCACCGAGCTGGGGGGCAACAGCCAGCGTCTGAGCGAAGTGGTGGCGCGCTACCGCCAGGCCGGGGCGCGAATCGCCATCGACGACTTCGGCGCCGGCTACTCGCAACTGGACCGGGTGCTGGCCCTGCAACCGGACATCCTCAAGCTCGACATGCGCCTGTTCCAGGCCGCCGCCCGCGGCGGCCCCAGCAGCGACGTGGTCAAGGCCCTGGCCCTGATGGCGGAAAAGACCGGCTGCTGGATCATCGCCGAAGGGGTGGAAACCGAGGCCGAGCTGGATTTCGCCCTGGAGTGTGGCTCGCGCTATGTCCAGGGTTTTCTGTTTGCCCGGGCCCAGGAACAGCTGTTCGCCAGTGATGCCTTCGTCCAGCCCTTCGCCCGCCTGCGCGAGCGCTACGTGCGGCACAAGCTGGCCGAACGCAATCGCCTGATGCATATGCGCCTGCAACTGGCGGAACTGATGCACCTGCTGCAGGCCTGGGCCCAGGCCCAGGCACCCATCAGCCAGTTGCCCGAGGTCACGGCCTTTCCCTGGCTGCTGCGCTTCTACCAGTGCGATCGCCACGGCACCCAACTGACCCCGAACCTGGAATGGCGCCACAACCATTGGCAGGCCGACAGCAGCTACGTCGGCCACAACTGGTCCTGGCGCCCGTACTTCTATCACCTGCTGGCCGAAGGCTGGGAGGAACGGCGCCTGACCCTGTCCAGCACCTATCGCGACGCCACCAGCAACCAGTACTGCCTGACCGCCGGCCAGTTCTTCGACAACGGCCAGCGCCTGCTGCTGATCGACATCGACGCCGCCGGCTTGTAGCCCCGCCCCGTTTGCCGACGAAGGCGTTCGCCAGACGGGTGCACGACTAGCAGGCCCTTTCGCCGGCAAGCCGGCTCCTACAGCTGGGGGCGCAGGCCACGCCATTTCCGCGTAGGAGCTGGCTTGCCAGCGAAGGCGTCGGCCCTATAGATGCACCAGCGCAGGCCATGCGCCTCTTGCGGCCACGCCCGGGAACCCGGAAGCTCTGCCCTTCAGTTTTTTTTCGGAGAGACCCCGCCTTGGATTGGCAGACCCTGCTCAACCGCGAACGCCTCGGAAAGCCAGTGCACAGCCCGGAAGAACTCGGCCGTAGCCCTTTCCATAAAGACCATGACCGCATCATCTTCTCCGGCGCATTCCGCCGCCTGGGACGCAAGACCCAGGTGCACCCGGTGTCCAGCAACGACCATATCCACACCCGCCTGACCCACTCCCTGGAAGTCAGCTGCGTCGGTCGCTCCCTGGGCATGCGCGTCGGCGAGACGCTGCGCGACGCCCTGCCCGACTGGTGCGAACCCAGCGACCTGGGGATGATCGTGCAGTCGGCCTGCCTGGCCCATGACATCGGCAACCCGCCCTTCGGCCATTCCGGCGAAGACGCCATCCGCCACTGGTTCCAGCAGGCCGCCGGGCGTGGCTGGCTGGACGCGATGAGCGAGGCCGAACGCCAGGACTTCCTCAATTTCGAAGGCAATGCCCAGGGTTTCCGGGTCCTCACCCAGCTCGAATATCACCAGTTCGACGGCGGCACCCGGCTCACCTACGCCACCCTCGGCACCTACCTCAAGTACCCCTGGACCGCGCGCCACGCCGACTCCCTGGGCTACAAGAAGCACAAGTTCGGCTGCTACCAGAGCGAATTGCCGCTGCTGGAGCAGATCGCCCACAAGCTCGGCCTGCCACAACTGGAAGACCAGCGCTGGGCCCGGCATCCGCTGGTGTACCTGATGGAAGCCGCGGACGACATCTGCTACGCCCTGATCGACCTGGAAGACGGGCTGGAGATGGACCTCTTGGAGTACGCCGAAGTCGAGTCCCTGCTGCTGGGGCTGGTGGGCGACGACCTGCCGGAAACCTATCGCCAGCTGGGCCCGGGGGATTCGCGCCGGCGGCGCCTGGCGATCCTGCGGGGCAAGGCCATCGAGCACCTGACCAACGCTGCCGCCCGAGCCTTTGTCGAACAGCAGGACGCCCTGCTGGCCGGCACCCTGCACGGCGATCTGGTGGAGCACATGCATGGCCCGGCCAAGCGTTGCGTGCTCAATGCCAAGGACGTGGCACGGCGCAAGATCTTCCAGGACAAGCGCAAGACCCTGCACGAGATCGGCGCCTACACCACCCTGGAAATCCTGCTGAACTCGTTCTGCGGCGCGGCACTGGAGCAGCACGGCGGCAAGACGCCGTCGTTCAAGAACCGGCGGATCCTCGATCTGCTGGGCAACAACGCGCCGGATCCGAACTGGCCGCTGCACACCTCGTTCCTGCGCATGATCGATTTCATCGCCGGCATGACCGACAGCTACGCCAGTGAAATGGCCCGGGAAATGACCGGACGCTCAAGTCCGCAATGACCCTCGCACATCAAGTGCCTGGCGGCCGCGCCAGGCACTTGATATGACCGGCAACATCCAATCGACAACTAAGGGATTCCCCTAGCCCGGCCGGCGCAACAGCGGCCGACAAACTCCGGATATGCGCCAGTACAGGGGGAAAAACACTCGGCATTACGGGCATGTCATTCAAGAGTCCGACTCTAAGGCATTCCCCGAGCAACATGACTTCAATTAACGAACAACAAGACTAGAGCAACTACTCAGGTAGAAAGAGCAACTAGCCGTAAACACTCGGTGTGCGGCGCGCAGATATTGCGCTGCTTTCACACATTCCAACACCTGTTCTTGATTCAACCAAACATCCTACCTTTGCAGATTCTCAGCAATTGCCTGAACCCCTTGCCAATCAAGGCCGCCAGGATTTTTTTGTTAGCCTTCTATGCATTTACAATTTACGTACAAATCGAGTTTTTAGTTTCGGATAGTCTCGATTTCAACAAGATATTTCCCCGCTGACCGCCCCCGGAAAAATTAGTTTCACACCACGCTGTAACGTTTGCACTGCAACTCACTCAACCCTTTTGTCATACCTGATTTTAGATTGAAGCACCCGGCTCTCACTCAGGAATTGTCACTCGCGAGCACTTGAAGATAGGTCGTCGATATAGCGATCGACGGTACCTCATATTCACCGTGCAGAACTTAAAGCGACGTCACTAGTTGAGCCTCAACGATCGGCTTTTCTGTTGTTCGTCACTTGGTCTTTTTACAGTAAGGATGCCAAGTGCCCTATTCATCACGCACTGACCGCTCCCTTTTCGCCCCTATGGGCAACGGCTGCCTGGGATTGTTGCTGGGCCTGATCTGCCTGACCCCGGCCCTGGCCCTGGCCGACGTGCAACCGGGCCAGGAAGCCCTGCGCCTGCAGCAGCAACAGCAACGCGACCTGCAACAACTGCAATTGGAACAGCGCCAGCGGCAGATGCAGCGCGGCAGCTTCAGCAGCACCCCGGCCAACCCCGACCTGCCCCGGCAGCCCGCCAGCGACGAGCGCTGCTGGCCCCTGAGCGGCACCCGCATCGGCGGTGTCAGCCTGTTCGGCAAAACCCGGCTCAACGACGCCATCAAGCCGTATGTCGCGCCGTGCATGGGGGTCAATCAGATCAACCAGTTACTGGCGGCCATCACTCGCCTCTATGTCGAGGCCGGCTACATTGCCAGCCGCCCGTACCTGGCCAGCACCCCGGCCGCCGGGCACAGCCTGGATATCCTGGTGGAGGAAGGCTACGTCGAAGCCATCGAACTGGCCGACCAGAGCCTGCCGGTGTCCCTGGGCGGGGCCTTCCCCGGCATGCTCGGCAAGCCGCTGAACCTGCGGGACCTGGAACAGGGCCTGGACCAGTTGAACCGCCTGCGCTCCCTGGACCTGACCGCCGACATCGCTCCCGGCAGCCAGCCCGGCGCCTCGCGGATCATCCTGCGTTCACGCAGCAGCGCCGCGCGCTGGGGGCTCGGCCTGGGTGTGGATAACCTCGGCAGCGCCGGCACCGGGCGTGACCGCCAGTCGATCAACCTCAACCTCGACAGCCCGTTGCAGATCAACGACGCGCTGAACCTGAACTACAGCGACACCCTCAACCACGGCCCGCGCTACAGCCGCAGCAGCAGCCTGTTCTACTCGGTGCCCTACGGCTACTGGACCTACAGCCTGTTCGCCAGCCACGCCGAATACCGCGCGCCGCTGAAGCTGGCCCGCACCACCCTGTACAACAGCGGCCGCACCGACATGGTCAGCGGCCGCGCCGACCGGGTGCTGTGGCGCGACCAGAGCCACCAGCTCAGCGCCAACCTGCAACTGGCCTACAAGGATGTGGACAGCTACCTGCAAAAGGCCCACCTGCAGATCCAGAGTCCGACCCTGACCGTGGCCGAGGCCGGGCTCAACCTGTTCTGGCTCGACAGCGCGGTGTGGAACCTGGATGTCAATTACGCCCAGGGCCTGACCTGGTTCGGCGCCGACCGCGACTCGCAACAGGTGCAGCGCAACCTGCCCCAGGCACAGTTTCGCAAGTACCGCGCCGGCCTCAGCCAGTGGCGCAACGGCCAGCTGGGCGAGCAGCGCTGGCAGTGGCAGAGCCAGCTCTCGGCGCAGTACAGCCCGGACCCGCTGCCGGCCATCGAACAACTGCTGGGCACCGACGATTCGGCGGTGCGCGGCTACCGCCTCAACAGTGCCTCCGGCGCCATCGGCGCGGTGTGGCGCAACACCCTGCGCCTGCCGCTCAACAGCGACCTGCCGCTCAAGATCACCCCACGCCTGGGCCTGGACAACGGTTGGATCAAGGCCGAACACGGTGCCCAGAGTCGGCACCTGAGCGCGGCCAGCCTGGGCCTCAACCTGGCCTGGAAAAACCTTCAGGTCGACCTGGATTACCAGCACAGCCTCAACACCCCACAAGGTTTCCGAACGGAACCGGAAGTCTGGCTGGCCAGGTTCAGCCTGCAGATTTGATCAACCGCCGATTAGCCTGAAATACCCGACGAACCTGAGCACAACGCGCCGTCGCCCCTCTAGAAGGCAACGCCCGGCTCACTTACTCAGAACGAGGTTCTCATGCCTGACAACACTCACCGCTTCAACCTTTCGCCCCAGGGCAGATTGCGCTGGACCATCGCCGGCCTGCTGCTGGTATCCCATCTGCCCCTGGCCCTGGCCGGCGGGATCACCGTGGTCGAGGGCCCTGGCGGCACCCCGCAACTGCAGAACCAGGGCGGCGTGCCCATCGTCAACATCGTCGCGCCCAACGCCGGCGGCCTGTCCCACAACCAGTTCCTGGACTACAACGTCGGGCAACAGGGGGTGGTGCTGAACAACGCCCTGCAAGCCGGGCAGTCGCAACTGGCCGGGCAACTGGCGGCCAACCAGCAACTCCACGGCCAGGCGGCCAGCGTGATCCTCAACGAGGTGATCAGCCGCAACGCCTCGCAACTCAATGGCGCCCAGGAAATCTTCGGCCGCGCCGCCGACTTCGTGCTGGCCAACCCCAACGGCATCTCGGTCAATGGCGGCAGCTTCATCAACACCCCCAACGCCAACCTGGTGGTGGGTCGCCCGGAACTCCAGGACGGCAAGCTGCAGGGGCTCAACACCCAGGACGCCCGGGGCCAGCTGGATATCCACGGCGGCGGCCTGCGCAACGCCGAGGGCTCGATCAACCTGATCGCCCCACGCATCGACAGCAAAGGCAGCCTCGCCGCCCGGGACCAGTTGAACGTGACCGTGGGCCGCAATCAGCTCGACTACCCCAGCGGCAAGGTGCTGAAGGTCGACCCGACCAGCCACACCCAGGACCAGCGCATCGATGCCAGCCTGTTCGGCGCCATGCAGGCCGGGCGGATCAATATCGTCAGCACCGCTGAAGGTGCCGGGGTGCGCGTCGGCGCCGTCCAGGTGGACGGCCGCGACGGGGTCAAACTGACTTCCGCCGGTGACCTGGACATCCGCGGCCAGGCCGTGGACAACAGCCTCGACGCGGTTCGCGCCGGGGTGCGCAGCCAGGGCGATATCGAACTGCACGGCGCCAAGGACCTGACCCTGGCCGCCACCGACGTCAGCGGCCGCAACGTCAAGCTCGATGCCGGGCGCAACCTGACCCTGAGCAGCATCGAAAGCCGCAAGCTCCAGGAAAAACGCCAACAGTGGGACAAGAGCACCATCGGCATCACCTGGGAGACCTACGACGCTACCCAGACCGATAGCGAAACACGCCAGCACGGTAACAAGGTGCTGGCCCAGCATGACGCGGAGCTGAAATCCGGCGCCAATACCCGGATCCAGGGCAGCAGCGTCGAGGCTGGCCACAACCTCAACGCCCAGAGTGGCGGCGACCTGCAACTGACCGCCGCCACCGAAACCCACACCCAGCGCGACCAGGGCCAGCACCGCAAGCACCTGTGGAAGGAAAACTGGGACAACGCCAGCAGCCAGCAGCGCAGCGTCACCAGCCAGCTCAAGAGCGGCCAGCAACTGCAACTCGACAGCCGGCAGAAGCTGCGCCTTGAAGGCGCCGAGCTGCACAGCAAGGGCGACATCCAGCTGGCCGCCAAGGACGTCGACATCACCAGCGCCAGCCGCCAGCAGAGCCAGAGCAACCAGCATTACTCCGGCGACCTGGTGGGCGGTGGTTTCTTCGGCAAGAACGCCGACGGCGACCAGGGCAAGACCGAGAACCAGGGCAGCAAGGTCAACGCCGACGGCAAGCTGATCGTGCGTGCCGACAGCGTACGCATCAGCGGCAGCCAGGCCCGGGGCGCCACCCAGGCCAGCGTCATCAGTAACAAAGGCTCGCTGACCATCGACGGCGTGCAGGACACCTCCCATCGCAACAGCCACAGCAAGGACAGCAAGTTCTTCGGCATCACCAAGGACGAGAGCCGTCAGCAGAGCAAAGGCAGCACCACCGTCGGCAGCCAGGTGCGCTCGGACAGCAACCTGAAGTTGCAAAGTGCCGAGGACCTGACCATCAGCGGCTCCCAGGTCGCCGCTGCGGGAGCCCTGGACGCCAGCGCCAAGGGCACGGTCAAGGTCGTCGCAGCCGAAGACACCCGGCACGACAGCAGCAGCACCCAGAAGCGCGGCTTCGACGCCTACGCCAAGGAAAACGCCCCGGGCACCGGCCAGTACCGGGCCGGGGTGCGCTACCAGGATGAGCAGCGCAACGACAGCAGCGACAGCACCCGGCAACAGGCCTCCAGCCTCACTGGCGGCACCCTGGCGGTCACTGTCGGCGAGGACCTCAAGGTACAAGGCAGCGACCTTGCGGCCACGGCCGGCGATGCCAGCCTGAGCGGCAAGAATGTGCAGTTGCTGGCCGCGGACAACACCACCGCCAAGCACAGCGACAGCACCACCACCGGTGGCGGCTTCTACTACACCGGCGGCCTGGACCGCGCCGGCAATGGCCTGGAAGTGGCCCACACCAGCAGCCAGGACAGCAGCAGCAAGAGCACTGCCCAGACCAGCAACATCGCTGCCAGCGGCAACCTGACCATCAATGCCGGCAACCGCCTCACCACCGAAGGCGCCCAGGTCAAGGCTGGCGGTGCATTGCAGGTCAATGCAGCCGAAATCGACAACCAGGCCGCGCACAACCGCGAAAGCAGCAGCCACAAGGAGAACAACTGGGCGGTGGATGTCGGCGCCAACGTCGAATACAAGGGCGTCACCCGCCCCATCGAAAAAGCCATCCAGGGCGTGGCCCAGCGCAAGTTCCATCAGCCTGGGGTACTCGATGCCCTGGAACAGCCCAATGTCGGGCTCGATGTGGATGTCAGCCACCAAAACCGCCAGCGCAATGAAAGCGCCAGCACCGCCGTGGTCAGCCAGTTGAGCGGCGGCCAGGTCACGGTCAAGGCCGACGGCCAACTCAAGGACCAGGGCACCCAGTACCGCGCCACCGACGGCGCGCTGAAGATCGACGCCGGCAGCCTACTGGCCAGTGCCGCCAGCGATACCCAAAGCAGCAGCGAACAGGCCGTGGACGCCAAGGTTGGCGTGCGGGTCTACACCAACACCGGTGAAGACCTGAACATCCGTGGCAGCGGTGCCGGTGGCAGCAGCAACGTCACCAGCAGCTCCGAGAAGGCCCAGGTCGGCAGCTACGCAGGCAGCCAGGGCGTGGACATCAAGGTCGGTGGCGATGCCCGCTTCGAAGGCAGCCAGTTCAATGGTGGCCAGGGCGGCGTCGACCTCAAGAGCGGTGGCCAGTTGGCGCTGAATCAGGCCAACGACCGCCAGAGCAACAGCAACTCCAGCCTGCGTGGCGATGCCTCCCTGACCCTGGGCACCACTCCAGGTAGCAGCGGCACCAACCTCAATGTCGGTGCAGGCTTGCAACTGGATCACAAGGGCCTCGAACAGCAGGACAGCCAGGCGCGGGTCGCCAGCATCCAGGGCCAGGGACCGGTCAACCTCAAGAGTGCAAGCGACCTGACGCTGCAAGGCACGCAGATCGGCAACGCCGCGCGGCCGGCCGGCGATATCACCCTGGACGCCGGCGGCAAGCTCGACCTGCAAGCCGCGGTGGACACCCACCACAGCCAGGGCAGCAACCTCGGTGGCGGCCTCACGGCCGGTGGCAGCAAGACCAGCAGCGAGCAAAGCAGCGGCAAGAGCGTCAACCTCAGTGCCAACTTCAACATCGGCCGGGTCAATGAAAACGATCAGAGCCAGCGCGGCGCCCAGCTCTACAGCCAGGGCCAGGTACGCCTGGCCAGCGCCGCCGAGGGCGACAGCGCCATTCACCTGCAGGGCACGCGCATCGACGCCGCCAAGGTGGTGCTGGATGCGGCCCAGGGCGGCATCTATCAGGAGTCGGCGCAGTCCACCCAGGTCCACAACAACTGGGGCCTGACCCTGGGCGCCGGTGGCAGCATGGGCAAGACCACCCTGGCCGATGCCGGTGAGCACGACTCGCCGAAAGTCGATCGCGGGATCAATGCCCGGGCCAAGATCGACGTCGATCAGCGCCAGAACACGACTCAGCACAACAGCCTGATCAAGGCCGATCAGGTGACCCTCAACAGTGCCGGCAACGTGCATCTGGCCGGCGCCAACATCGACGCGCAACGCCTCGACGGTGCCATCGGTGGCAACCTCGACATCGAAAGCCGCCAGGACCGGCTGCGCAGCACCCAGGTCAATATCGACGCCAAGCTGGAAGTGGCGAAGAACCAGCCGGGGCTGGTGGACAAGCTGGCCAAGCCGGCCGGTCCGCTCAAGGACGACCTGAAGGCCAAGGCCGAAAAAGGCTTCGACCAGCACCGGGAAAAGCTGGAAAACGCCGTCGACAAGAGCGTCGACAAACTCGGCTCGGCGAAGGACAACCTGGTCGCCAAGGCCAGCGACGCCAAGGAGCGCCTGGGAGAAAAACTCAGCCGCAGCGGCAGCTACGACGTCAACCCCGAGCCACGCGGCGCCTTTGGCAACGGCGTGGACAAGGCCAAGAACTACCTGGCCGACAAGGCCGACGCCGTGGGCAATCGCTTTTCCAGCCTGAAGGAACGCTTCTGGCCGAAAACCAGCGACAGCTACTCGGTCAGCGAGAAGAACACCACCGGCAGCAAAGTTTCCAATACCGCTGAAGGCGTGCTGTTTGGCGACAAGAGCGGTCAGACCTCCTATACCCCGACCTTGAACCTGAACGTCAGCCACGAGAGCAAGAACCGCGTGGAACAGGCCTCGGGGATCAGTACCCAGCAGGGCGTCAACCTGAAGGTCAGCGGCGAAACCCAGCTCACCGGTGCGCGCATCGGGGCCAGCGAGGGTCGCGTCGAACTGGGGGGGTCCAAAGTCAGCAAAACCGACCTGGCCGGCTCGGAACTGCGCGTGGACGTCGGCGCCAACCTGTCCAAGTCACCGGTCAACATTGCCACCGGCAGCGTGGCCGAATTGACCCGCAAACAGGATGACGCCACCCGCCAGGACCAGGCGTTCAACCTCGGTCCGCTGCGGATCGGCGGCCATACCGACAGCCAGCTGCTGCAAGCCGGCATCGATCAGAAAACCCCATGAGGCCCGGGCCGCCCTCCTCGCGGGGGGCGGCCTGCACGGACTCGCGCCGGGGCCTTTATCCCGGGTTCAGGGGCGCTGCGCTCCGCCTTAACTTCACGTGACAGCCAACCGGCTGTAATACCTCCCCTTATTCGTTGTAAGACCTGTCTTAGATTGGTTTTTTCAACACTTTCGCAACTATTTCCGCTCCCGCGGCTGGGCTACTGTTCGGACTTTCCTTTATCGGCAGGAGGCCAACATGGGCTCAGTACTTATCATTGACGATCATCCCGTGATACGCATGGCGGTGCGTATTCTGCTGGAGCACGAGGGGTATCAGATCATTGGTGAAACCGATAATGGCGTGGATGCCCTGCAGATGGTCCGCGAATGCGAACCCAGCCTGGTCATCCTCGATATCTGCATCCCGAAGCTCGATGGCCTGGAGCTGCTGGAGCGCTTGAGCAACATGCACCCATCCATGCGCATCCTGGTGCTTACGGCCCAGTCCGCGGCCCTGTTTGCCAGTCGCTGCATGCGCGCCGGGGCCAGTGGCTATGTGTGCAAGTGCGAAGACCTGAGCGAACTGCTCAGTGCCGTCAAGGCCATTTGCAACGGCTACAACTACTTTCCCAGCCAGGCCCTGCACCTTGACCGGGCCGCCCTGGGAGCAACTTTGGAGTTGGCCCAATTCAACTCCTTGAGTGATCGGGAGTTGATGGTTCTGCAACTTTTCGCCATGGGCCAGACCAATAAGGAAATTGCCACGGGCATGTTTCTCAGCCACAAGACCGTCAGCACTTACAAGAAACGCATCATGCAGAAACTGGCTACCACCTCGATGAATGAACTGGTGGACATGGCCAAGCGCAATGAACTGATATGAGACGCCAGTTGCCGGTACCACCGTCGCGGCGAGCGGCCGAGCGATGATCGACACCCTGCTCCAGCCCGTTGGCATCATCAGCCTGATACTGCTGGCTTCATGGCTGAACCAGGTCCGGCTCTATCGGCAACTGCGCCGGCAGCGCCGGCACTTGCAGGCGCTGGCCCGCTCGGCGACGGCCCTGGAGGCCGACAAGCAGCGCGCCGAAGCGGCCGATCGCAACAAGAGCCGCTTCCTCGGGCACCTTGGCCACGAACTCCGTACCCCGTTGAATGCCTTGATCGGCTTGCTGGAGCTGGTGCTGCGCCGCACCGGCGACAGTTCGCCAACCCACGCGCCGCTGGAGCTGGCGCTGGGCGCGGCCGGCGACCTCAAGGAACTGCTGGATGACCTGCTGGACATCAGCCGGATCGAGTCCGGCCACCTGCGCCTGAACCCGACCTGGGTCGACCTGCGCGATTGCATCGAGGGGCAGATCGGGGTGTTCCACGCCCAGGCCCGACAAAAGCACCTGGCGCTGGAGCTGGAATTCAACGCCCCCAGCCCCGTTCCCCAGGTGCTGATCGATGTTCTGCGCTTCAAGCAAGTGCTGGGCAACCTGTTGAGCAACGCCATCAAGTTCACCCAGCAGGGCGCGATCCAGGTCAGGGCGACTTTGCAGCCCGCCGCAAGCCAGGATCGGTACGAGTTGCTGTTGCAAGTGCAAGACAGCGGTATCGGCATTCCCGAGCAGGAACGCCAGGGGCTGTTGCTGCCCTTCGCCCAGCTTGACCCCGACAGCCAGTCGCCGCGAAACAGCGCCGGGCTTGGCCTGCCCATCAGCCACCAGTTGTGCCGGCAGATGGGCGGCAGCCTGAGCCTGCACGGGCGCAGCGGCCCCGGCTGCGAGGCGCGGGTCAGGCTCCCCCTGAGCGGCCGCACCGCCCAAGCCGCCGCGGGTGCCACAGAGCCGCTGCCCGCCACGGCGGTGCCGCTGGATGTGCTGCTGGCAGACGACCACCGCGCCAGCCTGACCCTGCTGCAGGGCCAGCTGGAGTACCTCGGACACCGGGTCACCTGCGCCAGCGACGGACGCCAGGCCTTTGAGTTGTGGCGCCAAGGCGACTTCGACCTGCTGATCCTCGACTGCAACATGCCATCGATGGACGGCTACCAGCTGGCTGAGGCCATACGCCAGCACGAAACACGGGAGCAGCGGCCGGCGACCACCCTGATCGGCTGCAGCGCCGACACCGACCCGCCAGCACTCCAGCGCGGCCTCGACGCCGGCATGCACGACTGCCTGGCCAAGCCCCTGGGCCTGGAGCACTTGAGCCGCAGGCTGGCGAGCCTCAAGCCCCGGCCTCGGCCCGACAGCTTCAGCATCCGCGCCTTGCGGACCCTGACCCGTGGCAAGCCGCTGTTCGCCCGGCGCATGCTCAACGAGTTGCTGCGCTGCTGCCAGGAAGACCGGCGCCAGCTGGAGCAGATCCCGACCAGTGATCCCCGGGCGCTGGTGGCCCTGGCCCACAAGATCAAGGGCTCGGCGCTGATGGTCGGGGCCGGGGCATTGCAAGCCGGGTGCGAGGCTCTGGAACAGGCTTGCCTGCAACCGGCTGCACAGCAGGCGATAAGCGCTGCGGTCCGCCGCCTGGACCGGGACCTGGTGCACTTCGCCCAGTCCTTGCATCGCCACCTTGATCACCCGCCACCCGAGCCCTCCAAGACGCAAGCCACAGGGCAGAAAAGCATCGCCCCGCAGCTGACGAATCCGCCATGAAGCCTGCGCTTGCCAGATAAATATCAAAGGGCCAGTATTGCCTCGCCACCCGTCCCTGCAGGCCAGCCCCGTCAACCCGCAGCCGACGGGGCCAAGGCAGGAAGAGCCGGCCTTAACTATGCTTGGGCCTAGAACCCAGCCTCATGCGCCTCCGGAGAGAATTGCAATGCCGAGCACGCCAACGCCTGCCCTCCGTCGCTTTCCTCTTCATATCCACATCAGCGTGATGTTCACCCTGCTGATGCTGCTCACCGGGGTCATCCTGGGGATCTACAACTACCGGCAGACCACCCGCATCATCCTGCAAAGCAGCGAAAAGCTCTTCCAGCGCATCGAACAGGATGTGCGCGGCGACCTGAAGTCCACTTACGAACCCATCCGCCATCTGCTGCGCCTGCTGGCCGGGGACCCGGCGACCCAGAGCGGCAACCTGGAGCAACGCCTGGCACTGCTCAGGCCGTTCAGCCAGTCGCTGCAGGACAACCCGAACCTGGCCTCGTTGTACCTGGGGTATGCCAATGGCGATTTCTTCATGGTGCGGCCCCTGCGCGACGCGGCTATCCGCAATCAGCGCCAGGCGCCGCCCAACAGTGCCTACGAAGTCTGGAGCATCGAGCGCGACGCCAACGCCGGACAGATGCACTCACAATCACTGTTCTTCGATTCGCAGCTCTCGATGATCGGCCGCCAGGAGCACCCGCAGGAGGGCTACGACCCTCGCAACCGCGATTGGTTTTCCAACGCCCGCAACGAAACCGAGCAGATCACCACCGAGCCCTATGTCTTCTATTCCACCAACAACGTCGGCACCACCCTGGCCCTGAGCAGCGGCAACCTGGCAGTGATGGGCGCCGACCTGACGCTGGAACAACTGTCCTCGACCCTGGCCAAGCACCGGGTCACCCCCGGCACCGAGATTGCCCTGCTCGACGACCGGGGCAACGTCGTGGCCTATCCCGACAGCGACAAGCTGGTCCTGGAAAAGCACAGCGCACGCCTGATCAAGGCCAATGCCCTGAATCCGGTGTTCGGCGCGCTGCTGCGAGAGCAGGCGGAAAACGGCCACTTGCAGTCCGAGGGGCGCAGCTGGATCGCCGCCAGCAACCGGATCGCCGAGGGCGGGCCGGGCGGCCTGCAACTGGCCTTGCTGGTGCCCGAGGATGAGCTGCTGGCCGATGCCTATCGCTTGCGCTGGCAAGGCGCGCTGATCACCCTGACCATCCTGCTGCTGTGCCTGCCCTTGGGCTGGCTGATCTCGCGGGTGCTGGTGCGACCGCTGCGCGCCCTGGTGCAAGAGGCCGACGCCATCCGCAGTTTCGACTTCAAGGTGCCGATGTCACGCCGCTCGCCGGTGCTGGAAGTGGATCAACTGAGCCTGTCCATGGCCCGGATGAAAGACACCCTGGCGAGCTTTTTCGAGATCAATGCCAGCCTGTCGGCGGAAACCCGCTTCGACCCGCTGCTGCAACGAGTGCTGTCGGAAACCGTCAAGCTGGCCCAGGCCAAGGCCGGCCTGATCTACCTCTCTGAAAGCAAGGGCGCGCGCCTGGAACCCTATGGCCTGATCATCGACGGCGAGCATCAGGATCTACCGCGCTTCAATATCGCCACCAAGGACCTGACCGACCACCGGCTGCCGGACTGGCTGCGCCAACTCACCGACAGCGACACCGTGGTCACCACCCTGGGCTTCGAACAGGCCGGTAGCCTGCAAAGCGTGCTGCTGGCCCTGGACAGTCCCAGCGCCCACTTGCTGGGCCTGCGCTTGCGCAACCGCCATCACGAAATGGTGGGCATGCTCCTGCTGTTTCTGGAGGACAGCGGCACCGAGGCGGACCTGGACAAACTCAGCCCGGATCGGATCGCCTTTATCCAGGCGGTGTCCGCCACCGCCGCGCTGTGCATCGAAAGCCAGCGCCTGCAGAACAAGCAGAAGCAACTGCTGGACGCCTTCATCCAGCTACTGGCCGGCGCCATCGACGCCAAGAGCCCGTACACCGGCGGCCACTGCCAGCGGGTGCCGGCCCTGACCCTGATGCTGGCCGAGGCCGCGGCCGCCAGCCACGACCCGCGATTCGCCGCCTACCAGCCTACCGACGACGAATGGGAAGCCCTGCATATCGCAGCCTGGCTGCACGATTGCGGCAAGGTCACGACCCCGGAATACGTGGTGGACAAGGCCACCAAGCTGGAAACCCTGAACGATCGGATCCATGAAATCCGTACCCGCTTCGAAGTGCTCAAGCGCGATGCCTGGATCGACTACTGGCGGGCCGTGGCCGAAGGGGCGGAAGTCACTGCCCAGGCCGCCAGCCGCGACGAGCGCCTGCGTGCCCTGGACGACGACTTCGCCTTTGTCGCGCGCTGCAACCTGGGGGCCGAGTTCATGGCCGAGGCCGACCAGCAGCGCCTGCAGAATATCGCCCAGCGCACCTGGAGCCGGACCCTGGATGATCGCCTGGGGGTGTCCTGGGAAGAGCTGCGGCGCCAGGAACGCACGCCGGCGCCCAGCCTGCCGGTGCAGGAGCGGCTGCTGGCGGACAAGCCGGAACACCTGTTCGAGCGCAGCGCGGTGGAGATCATGACCGCGGACAATCCCTGGGGCTTCAAGCTCCAGGTGCCGGCCCACAAGTACAACCGCGGCGAGCTGTACAACCTGAGCGTGCCCCGGGGCACGCTGACCGCCGAGGAGCGCTATGTGATCAATCACCACATCGTGCAGACCATCATCATGCTCAACCACCTGCCCTTCCCCAGCCACCTGCAGAACGTGGCGGAGATCGCCGGCGGCCATCACGAGAAGATGGACGGCAGCGGCTACCCCAAGCAGCTCAGGCGCGAACAGATGAGCCTGCCGGCGCGGATGATGGCCATCGCCGATATCTTCGAGGCCCTGACCGCCGCGGACCGCCCCTACAAGAAGGGCAAGACCCTCAGCGAAGCGCTGAACATCATGGCCATGATGTGCCGCGACGCCCACATCGATCCCGAGCTGTTCGAGCTGTTTCTCCAGGAGCAGATCTATCAGCGCTACGCCGAGCGCTTCCTGGTGCCGGAGCAGATCGATGCCGTGGATCGGGACGCGCTGTTGAAAAAGGCAGGGTTGACCGCCTGATGGCGGTCAGCAGTCACTCAGGCGCAGGAAGATCGCCGCCAGTTGCTCGATCCCGGCCTGGTCCGCCGGACTGAAGCGGGCCAGCTTCGGGCTGTCCAGGTCGAGCACGCCGATCAACCGGCCGTCCTTGACCAGGGGCACCACCAGCTCGCTGTTGGACGCGCTGTCACAGGCGATGTGTCCGGCAAAGGCATGCACATCCTCTACCCGCTGAGTCTGCAGGGTGGCCGCGGCAGTGCCGCAGACGCCACGGCCGAAGGGAATCCGCACGCAGGCGATCTGGCCCTGGAACGGACCCAGCACCAGTTCCTGGTTGCGGTTGAGGTAGAAGCCGGCCCAGTTCAGGTCGTCGAGCTGGCTGAACAGGAACGCCGAGAACTGCGCGGCATTGGCGATGAAGTCACGCTCATCGGCCAACAGCGACTCCAGTTGGGCACACAACAGCCCGTAGCCATCCAGACCTTGGCCGGCACTTTGCAAATCGATCATGCTTTTTGCTCCAACAACTGCAAGCCCACCCAATAGCGGGCAAATTGATAGGCACACCGGCCGTTGCGGTTACCCCGGCCCGTGGCCCAGCGTACCGCCAGAATGTCCAGCTCCTCCGTGCGCTGCCAGCTCAAGCCGGCCTTGCGCGCCAGCTCGCCGATCCAGTGTTCCACCACATTGAGAAAGTGTTCCTGAGTGAAGGGATAGAACGACAGCCACAGGCCGAAGCGGTCCGACAGGGCGATCTTGTCCTCCACCGCTTCGCTGGGGTGCAGCTCGCCGTCGACGCGCTTCCAGTTCTCGTTGTCGCTTTCCTTTTCCGGCACCAAGTGCCGGCGGTTCGACGTGGCGTACAGCAATACGTTTTCCGGGGCCTGTTCCAGGGACCCGTCGAGCACGCTCTTGAGCACCCGGTAATCGCCCTCGCCGGCCTCGAACGACAGGTCATCGCAGAACAGCACGAAACGCTGGGGCAGCTTGACCAGTTGCTCCACCACCCGCGGCAGGTCCGCCAGATGATCACGCTCGATCTCGATCAGCCGCAGGCCGCCCTTGGCATGTTCGGCCAGCAAGGCGCGCACCAGGGAGGATTTGCCCGTGCCACGCGAACCCCAGAGCAGGGCATGGTTGGCCGGCAGGCCATCGAGGAATTGCCGGGTGTTGCGCGCCAGTTGCTCGCGCTGCTTGTCGACCCCGATCAGATCGCTCAGGCGCATGTCCAGGCTGACCTCCAGGGGCAGCAGGAAGCCGCTGCGGCCCTCGCGCTGCCAGCGCGCGGCCAGGCACTGGTTCCAGTCGATGTTCTGGCGCAGGGTCGGCAACAGCGGTTCGATCCGGGCCAGCACGGCGTCGGCACGTTCAAGAAATGCATTCAATCGGGCATCCACGGCTTTTCCTCAGGCACGTTCAAGGTAATGATGCGGCACACAGACCAAACGCCGTCCTGATCAAAGGGTCTATCGCCTTGTCAGCTGCTGCCGACCCGACCGGCAACCAAAGATGATCAGCTATGCTTGCGCAGCGAAGGGAAACGAAAGTGGTTCAGCCCCCCATGGATATCAAGTTCACCAACCGCCTGTCCTATAAACAGGCCCGGCTCACCGTGCTGGTGGGGTTCATTCTGGGGACCGCGCTCAGTCTGCTGCAAATCGGCATCGATTATGCCAGTGAAGACGCCTCCATCAATCGTGAAATCCAGTCATTGCTGGAAATCAGCCACAACCCGGCCTCGCGCATTGCCTACAACATCGACGCCGAACTGGCCCAGGAGCTGACCCTGGGCCTGTTGCGCTCCCCGGCGATCATTCGCGCGCAATTGATCGACAACAACAATACCCTGCTGGCCAACGTCGAGCGCCCGCCGCAACAGAGCGGTTACCGGGCCCTGAGCGACTTCCTGTTCGGCGCCGACCGCCAGTTCGAGGACCGCCTGTACCTGAGCCACCTGCCGGAAGAATCCCTGGGCACCCTGCACCTGGACGTGGATACCTATGCCTTCGGCAGTCGCTTCCTGCGCCGCGCCGAAGTCACCCTGATCAACGGTTTTGCCCGCAGCCTGATCCTCACCGGGATTCTCCTGGCCTTGTTCTACGTGATGCTGACCAAGCCGCTGGTGGGGGTGATCCGCGAGCTCAGCAGCCGCGATCCACGCAGCCCGCAACAGACTCCGCTGGAATTCCCCCCGGGCCATGAAAACGATGAAGTCGGGGTGCTGGTCAAGGTCGCCAACCAGCAGTTCGAGATCATGGCCACGGAAATCCAGCAGCGCCGCATTGCCGAGAACCGCCTGACCGAGTACCTCGGGCAACTGGAAAACATCGTCTCGGCGCGTACCACCGAGCTCAAGGCCAGCAACGCCCGGCTCAGCCAGTCCAACGAAGAACTGGAGCTTGCCCGACGCACCGCGCTGGACATGGCCCAGGCCCGCGCCGCCTTCCTGGCCAACATGAGCCACGAGATCCGCACCCCGCTCAACGGCCTGCTGGGGATGATCGCCCTGGCCCTGGACAGCCCTTTGAACCCCGAACAGCGCCAGCAGCTGTCCATCGCCCACGACTCCGGCAAGGTGCTGGTGGAGCTGCTCAACGATATTCTCGACATGTCCAAGTTCGACGCCGGGCAGCTGGAACTGGAGCGCATTCCCTTCGATCTCGGGGTGCTGGTGGAGGACACCGCCAACCTGTTGTCGCAGAACGCCGCGGCCAGCGTGGAACTGGCCTGCCTGATCGCTCCGGACTTTCCGGCCCTGGTGCTGGGGGATCCGATGCGGGTGCGGCAGATCGTCAGCAACCTGCTGTCCAATGCCCTCAAGTTCACTCGCTTCGGCCGGGTCGATGTACGCCTGAGCACGCAGGGTGACGGGGTGCGCATCGAGATCTGCGACACCGGCATCGGCATCGCCCAGGAAGCCCAGGTGAAGATTTTCCAGCCCTATACCCAAGCGGGCGCCGGCATCACCCGCCAGTACGGCGGCACCGGCCTGGGGCTGGCGCTGACCAACAACCTGTGCGAAGCCATGCACGGGCGCCTGACCATCAGTTCGGAAGTCGGTTTCGGCAGCCAGTTCTGCGCCGATCTGCCGCTGCCTTGCCATACGCCTTCGGCCCCGCCGCCGGCCTTGTCCGGAAAGGTCGTGGGCATTACCGATGCCGGTAGCGGCCTGGCCGAACTGCTCGACTCCCTGTTGCCGACCTGGGGCCTGGACTACCGGCGCTACGACATCGAGGCCTCGCTGGCCGGGATCAATCCCGACCTGCTGATCACCGATTGCCCGGAATGCCTGTTTGGCCTGCGCCCGGCCATCACCGCGCCGATCCTGCTGGTGACCGCCTATGGCAGCTTCCTGCCCAGCGAGGAGGCCAGCGCCCTGGCGCCACTGCAGCAACAGGCCCGTCCCCTGGCGCGCAATGCCTTGTATCAGACCCTGCGCCGCTCATTGCTGGCGGAAACCATCACCCTCAACGACGCCCAGTTGAACATGCCGACGCAGCGGCGTCGGGCCGACATTTTGCTGGTGGAAGACAACCCGGTGAACCAACTGGTGGCCAAGGGCATGCTGAGCAAACTCGGCTGCGCGGTGACCGTGGCCGCCCACGGTGCCGAAGCCCTCAACCAACTGGAGCACAACCGCTTCGATCTGGTGCTGATGGATTGCAACATGCCGGTCATGGACGGTTACGAGGCCAGCCGGCAGATCCGTCGCAGCGGACGCTGGCCGGACCTGCCGATCATTGCCCTGACCGCCAACGCCATGCCCGAGGAGCGTGAACGCTGTCGGGCCGCGGGCATGAGCGACTACCTGGCCAAGCCATTTCGCCGCGAGGAACTGATCGCCCTGCTGGACCAGTGGGTGCCGACTACGACAAGGCTCTGATCTGCTGCAGCAGGTGATCGAGGCCGTCGCGCAAGGGATCAAGGTTGTCGAGATCGACGCCGCTGTCGCACAACAGCGCCGCCTTGAGCGGCGGCACCTGATCCCGCAGAGCCAGTCCGGCTTCGCTCAGGCTCAGGTGCACTTCCCGTTCATCGCGCCCGGAACGTTGGCGCTGCACCAACTGCAGTTGCTGCAAACGCTTGAGCAGCGGGGTCAGGGTTCCGGAGTCGAGCAACAGACGCTCCCCCAGGGCTTTGACGGTCGGCTGCGGCACAGGCGTCGCCTGCCACTCCCACAGCACCAGCATCACCAGGTACTGCGGGTAGGTCAGGCCGAGGCGGTCGAGCATCGGCTTGTAACCACGCACCACCGCCCGCGAGGCGGCGTACAGCTTGAAGCACAGCTGGCGGTCGAGCTGGAGGGAGGCATCCACGGGCAGGTCGTTCATTTGAGCAGGGCTTCGATCTCGCGGGTCAGGTCCTGGGGCTTGGTCGCCGGAGCGAAGCGCTTGACCAGCTTGCCGTCCCGACCGATCAGGAACTTGGTGAAGTTCCACTTGATGCCCTGGGAACCGAGGACACCGGGCGCGCGCTTCTTCAACTGGACGAACAGCGGGTGGGCCGCGGCGCCATTGACGTCGATCTTCTTGAACAGCGGGAAGCTGACGCCATAGTTCAGCTCGCAGAACTCGGAAATCGCCCCTTCGTCACCCGGCTCCTGCTTGCCGAACTGGTTGCAGGGAAAACCCAGCACCACCAGGCCCTGGTCCTTGTAGGTCTGCCACAGCTGCTCAAGCCCCTTGTACTGAGGGGTGAAGCCACATTTGCTGGCGGTGTTGACCACCAGCACGGCCTTGCCGGCGAAGTCCGCCAGGGTCTTGTGTTCGCCCTTGATGGTGGTGCAGGGAATAGTCAGCAGCGAGTCGGTCATGGCAGCAATTCCACTCAGGATAAGAGTCGGTAAAAATAGCGCCCAATTAAATTGTGTGCAATTTAATTGATAAAAAGGCGACCCAAGAGTCGCCTTGTGCCCTAGCGCGGCGAGAGATCCAGACACACCGAGTTGATGCAGTAACGCAGGCCGGTGGGTGGCGGACCGTCCGGAAAGACGTGGCCCAGGTGGGCATCGCACTTGGCACAGACCACTTCGGTGCGGATCATGCCGTGGCTCATGTCCCGGATCTCGACCATGGCGCTGTCGGCGATCGGCTCGTAGAAACTGGGCCAGCCGCAGCCGGAGTCGAATTTGGCCCGGGAGTCGAACAGCGGCTCGTTGCAGCAGATGCAGTGATAGACGCCATCGGTCTTGGTGGCGTTGTACTTGCCCGAGAACGGGCGTTCGGTGCCTTTGAGCCGGCAGACGTTGTACTGCTCCGGATCGAGCATCGCCCGCCACTCTTCCAGGGTTTTTTCCAGCTTTTCCATGGTCCTTCCTCTGCAACGGAAAAAGCCCGATCTGTGTCTTTTCCACGGATCGGGCGGCACGTATGATTGCGCCTCGTCAGACGCCAGTCTGGCAGCCGCGTTACACCCATTCAAACGGATTTTGCCGCAGCCGGTGCGGGCTACAGGCCGGTGTGACACGGCAGGATTCCCAGTACGGTAGTTCATCCTCCGCCTGGATCGTTCATTTTCGGGAACACATCGCCATGCAGGTCAGCAAATCGAACAAGCTCGCCAACGTCTGTTATGACATTCGCGGCCCAGTGCTCAAGCACGCCAAGCGTCTGGAAGAGGAAGGCCATCGCATCCTCAAGCTGAACATCGGCAACCCGGCGCCCTTTGGTTTCGAAGCGCCGGACGAGATTCTCCAGGACGTGATCCGCAACCTGCCCACCGCCCAGGGCTACAGCGATTCCAAGGGCCTGTTCAGTGCGCGCAAGGCGGTGATGCAGTACTACCAGCAAAAGCAGGTGGAAGGCATCGGCATTGAAGACATCTACCTGGGCAACGGTGTTTCCGAGCTGATCGTGATGGCCATGCAGGCCCTGCTCAACAACGGCGACGAAGTGCTGGTGCCAGCCCCGGACTATCCGCTGTGGACCGCCGCGGTGAGCCTCGCCGGCGGCAACCCGGTGCACTACCTGTGCGACGAGCAGGCCAACTGGTGGCCGGACCTGGCCGACATCAAGGCCAAGATCACCCCGAACACCAAGGCCCTGGTGATCATCAACCCGAACAACCCCACCGGCGCCGTGTACCCCAAGGAAGTGCTGCTGGGCATGCTGGAACTGGCCCGCCAGCACAACCTGGTGGTGTTCTCGGACGAGATCTACGACAAGATCCTCTACGACGACGCCGTGCACATCTGCACCGCCTCCCTGGCACCGGACTTGCTGTGCCTGACCTTCAACGGCCTGTCCAAGTCCTACCGCGTAGCCGGTTTCCGTTCCGGCTGGGTGGCGATTTCCGGTCCCAAGCAACATGCCCTGAGCTATATCGAAGGCATCGACATGCTGGCCAACATGCGCCTGTGCGCCAACGTGCCCAGCCAGCACGCGATCCAGACCGCCCTGGGCGGCTACCAGAGCATCAACGACCTGGTGCTGCCGCCGGGCCGCCTGCTGGAACAGCGCAACCGCACCTGGGAGCTGCTCAACGACATTCCCGGGGTCAGCTGCGTGAAACCCATGGGCGCGCTGTATGCCTTTCCCCGGATCGACCCGAAAGTCTGCCCGATCCATAACGACGAGAAGTTCGTTCTCGACCTGCTGCTTTCGGAAAAACTCCTGGTGGTCCAGGG
The DNA here is from genome assembly GCF_001547895.1 of Pseudomonas sp. Os17. NCBI lineage: Bacteria > Pseudomonadati > Pseudomonadota > Gammaproteobacteria > Pseudomonadales > Pseudomonadaceae > Pseudomonas > Pseudomonas sp. Os17. Next base: position 4,892,604 of record NZ_AP014627.1, read on the forward strand.
CACCGCCTTCAACTGGCCTTGGCCGGATCACTTCCGCGTGGTCACCCTGCCGCGGGTGGATGACCTGGAACAGGCCATTGGTCGGATCGGAAGTTTCCTCAAGTCCTACCGTCAGTAATCCGAATCACGCAGTGCGATCCTTACCCGGTCGCACTGCGATTAATTCAGCAACACATCTTCACTGCCCTGCACCACGCCCCTTCTATAAGCTTGCACTTTCCGCCCGGCCCATGGTCACAAACCCTGCACCGCAGCCGGTTGATTGCCCCTTCCGACAATCGCTCGCGCCGCGTCAATGCAAGCGCCTAACACTGGGGCTAGACGACACAGTTTGAAATAGAAGCCGTATTGAATAGGCCGTTGCCGCACCTTATATACCCCGCAGTACGCTACATCTTTAGCTTGAGGAGATTTCTACAACCATGATGCGAATCCTGCTGTTTTTGGCCACTAACCTTGCGGTCGTGCTGATTGCCAGCATCACCCTGAGCCTTTTCGGCTTCAACGGGTTCATGGCGGCCAATGGGGTTGATCTCAACCTCAATCAGCTGCTGATTTTCTGTGCCGTCTTTGGTTTTGCCGGTTCGCTGTTCTCGCTGTTCATCTCCAAGTGGATGGCGAAGATGAGCACCAGCACGCAGATCATCACTCAACCGCGCACCCGCCATGAGCAATGGTTGTTGCAAACCGTTGAGCAACTGTCCCGCGAAGCCGGGATCAAGATGCCCGAAGTGGGTATTTTCCCGGCCTACGAGGCCAACGCCTTCGCTACCGGCTGGAACAAGAACGACGCCCTGGTAGCGGTCAGCCAGGGCCTGCTGGAGCGTTTCTCGCCCGATGAAGTGAAAGCCGTGCTGGCCCACGAGATCGGTCACGTTGCCAACGGCGACATGGTGACCCTGGCGCTGATCCAGGGCGTGGTGAACACCTTCGTGATGTTCTTCGCGCGGATCATCGGCAACTTCGTCGACAAGGTGATCTTCAAGAACGAAGAAGGCCAGGGCATTGCCTACTACGTGGCGACCATCTTCGCCGAGCTGGTCCTGGGCTTCCTGGCCAGCGCCATCGTCATGTGGTTCTCGCGCAAGCGTGAATACCGTGCCGACGAAGCCGGTGCCCGCCTTGCCGGCACCAACGCCATGATCGGCGCCCTGCAGCGCCTGCGTTCGGAACAGGGCCTGCCGGTGCATATGCCCGACACCCTGAACGCCTTCGGCATCAATGGCGGCATCAAACAGGGCCTGGCTCGCATGTTCATGAGCCACCCGCCGCTGGAAGAGCGTATCGACGCCCTGCGTCGTCGCGGCTGATCCGCTGCAAGGCCATACCCAAAAGGGCGACGCGAGTCGCCCTTTTGCATGGCCGCCAATAAAGCCTATTCACGGACACCTTGCTTGTTCAGGCGATAGACCCGCTCCACCAGCCGGGTCACGCCACCCTGGAGAAACTTCCAGCTCTCTCCCAGAATGTCGCGCTCCGTTTCGACCTGCAGCTGCCAGACATCCCCCAGGCGCTGTCGAACCTCATCGTCGAGCACCGCGAATGGCGGCCCGTCCAGTTGCTCCTGGGCGTAGTCCATGGTTATCAGCAGCCCCTGGCTGCCCTCCGGCAACAGGCCATTGAGGTGGGCGGTGTAGCGCTGCCGCATCGGCGGGGGCAAGGCAATCATGGCCGCACGGTCGTACAGGGCTGTGCAACCAGCCGTGTCCTCGGCAGTCAGGGCAAAGAAATCGCCGCACCAGAGCTGGATCGGACCCTGGGCATAGACCTTGAACTCCCCGTGCTGACTGATCTGAGGCTGCAACTGATGCTCACGGAAGAAATCCTCCACCGCCTTTTCCGCCAGCTCGATGCCCAGCACCTCGAAGCCCTGGTCGGCCAGCCAGATCAGGTCCAGGCTCTTGCCGCACAACGGCACCAGCACACGGGTTTGTGCTGCCAGCCCCAGAGCCGGCCAGTACTGCTGCAGGTAGGGGTTGACCTCTGCCAGGTGAAAGCCGATCTGATCCCGCTCCCAACGCTTGTGCCAAAAGTCCGCTTGCATGAGAAGTCCTTAAAATTCGATCAAAAAGCGCTAAAACTTATATTAGATTTAGATCAATGATCTGATTGAAGATGGCGCATCTTAACCTTCAGGACCTTCCTCATGCTCCCCAGCCTGTTTATCTCCCATGGTTCTCCCATGCTGGCCCTGGAACCCGGTGCCAGTGGTCCCGCCCTGGCCAACCTGGCGGCACAGCTGCCACGCCCCAAGGCGATCCTGGTGGTTTCAGCCCATTGGGAAAGCCAGGATCTGCGGGTCAGCGCCCACCCTCATCCGGAAACCTGGCATGACTTCGGCGGCTTCCCCGCCGCCTTGTTTGCCGTGCAATACCCGGCTCCCGGCGATCCTGAACTGGCGGCACAAGTGGTGGAGCTGCTCAAGGCCGACGGCCTGCCGGCGCAGCTGGACAACCAGCGCCCCTTCGACCACGGCGCCTGGGTGCCGCTGTCGCTGATGTACCCGCAAGCGGACATCCCGGTGATCCAGCTATCGCTGCCCAGTCGCCTGGGCCCGGCCCTGCAGACCCGCGTCGGCCACGCCCTGGCAGGCCTGCGGCAACAGGGCGTGTTGCTGATCGGCTCCGGCAGCATCACCCACAACCTGCGGGAACTGGACTGGCACGCCGGCCCGGAAAGTGTCGAACCCTGGGCCAAGGCCTTTCGTGACTGGATGATCGAAAAACTGGCGGCCAATGATGAAGCGGCCCTGCATGATTACCGGCAGCAGGCACCGCATGCCGTGCGCAGCCATCCCAGCGATGAACACCTGCTGCCGCTGTACTTCGCCCGAGGTGCCGGTGGCGAATTCAGCGTGGCCCACCAGGGCTTCACCCTGGGCGCGCTGGGCATGGACATCTACCGCTTTGGCTGAGGCCTCAGCGCCAAGGCTGCTACACCGCCGCGCAGCAGCCGGCTTGCCGGCGAACAGTCCCGGCCCGAACTCCAGGCAAAAAAAATCCCCGAACCAGTCGGGGATTTTTTATGCCTGATCAATCAGCCCGGGGGCGGATCAATCTTCGCGGTAGCGACGCAGTTTCAGCTGCTTGCCAGCCACGCGAGTGTCCTTGAGCTTGGTCAGCAGACGGTCAAGACCGTCTTCCGGCAGCTCGACCAGACTGAAGCTGTCACGCACCTGGATGCGACCGATGGCTTCACGGGCCAGGCCACCTTCGTTGAGGATCGCGCCCAAGAGGTTCTTGGCAGCGATACCGTCACGGGCACCCAGCGCGGTACGGCAGCGAGCACGGCCTTCGCCCAGAGGCATTGGCGCGCGACGCTCACGATCACCACGATCAGGACGATCGCCGGAACGCTCAGGACGATCACCACGTGGCGCGCTGTTGGGCACCAGTGGACGCTCTTTCTCGATGGCTGCCAGGTTCAGCGCCTGACCGTTGGTGGCCTTGCGCAGCAGGGCCGCGGCCAGAGCACGCGGGCTGCAACCGATGTCGGCGGTCAGACGATCCAGCAGCTCGCCGTGGGTCGCTTCGGCATCGGCCACCAGTGGCGACAGGCTGTTGGTCAGCTTCTTGATGCGGGCATCAAGAACGGCCTGGGCGTCCGGCAGGCGAACTTCGGCAACCTTCTGACCGGTCACACGCTCGATCACTTGCAGCATGCGGCGCTCACGCGGAGTCACCAGCAGCAGCGCACGACCTTCGCGACCGGCACGGCCGGTACGGCCGATACGGTGCACGTAGGATTCCGGGTCGTACGGCATGTCCACGTTGAATACGTGGGTGATGCGCGGTACGTCCAGACCACGAGCGGCGACGTCGGTGGCCACAACGATGTCCAGACGACCATCCTTGAGGGAGTCGATCACGCGCTCACGCTGGTTCTGGGCAATGTCACCGTTCAGCGCAGCGGCCTTGTAGCCTTTGGCTTCCAGGGCACTGGCCAGGTCCAGGGTCGCTTGCTTGGTGCGCACGAACATGATCAGGGCGTCGAAGTCTTCAACTTCCAGCAGGCTCAGAACAGCAGAGGTCTTCTGGTCAGCGTGAACCAGCAGGTGAGCCTGCTCGATCGCGGTGACGGTCTGGGTCTTGCTCTGGATCTTGACGTGTTTCGGGTCTTTCAGGTGACGCTCGGCAATGGCCCGGATCGACTGCGGCAGGGTGGCCGAAAACAGTACGGTCTGGCGGGACTCAGGCATGGCCTTGAAGATGACTTCCAGGTCATCCATGAAGCCCAGCTTGAGCATTTCGTCGGCTTCGTCGAGAACCAGGTGGTTCACGGTGGCCAACACTTTTTCGTCGCGACGCAGGTGGTCGCACAGACGGCCCGGTGTGGCGACAACGATCTGTGCGCCATTCCGGATTGCTTTCAATTGTGGGCCCATCGGCGCACCGCCGTAGACGGCCACAACAGTCACGCCCGGCATCTGCTTGGCGTAGGTTTCGAAAGCGGTTGCAACTTGCAGCGCCAACTCACGGGTTGGGGCCAGGATCAGAGCTTGCGGCTCGCGCTTGGACGGATCAATGCGGTGCAGGATAGGCAGGGCAAAGGCAGCGGTTTTACCGGTACCGGTTTGCGCCTGGCCAATCATATCGTGCCCGGCAAGGATGATCGGGATCGACTGCTGCTGAATAGCCGAAGGCTCTTCATAGCCGGTAGCGACTACTGCAGCAACAATATTGGGATGAAGTTCAAGAGCGGCGAAGCCGCCGATTTCCTGGGTCATGGGTCTGCCTCTAAGTGCATCCGCAAAGACCCATGCTCCAAAGCTGCGCATGCCGTGTAAGACTCAAGAGTCACCCTGGCAGCTTTGTCGGCGGGGATTTGCGAAAACGATTGGATGAATGGATCGTCAAGGATAGTCCGCGCAGCGGACAAGCAGCCGAAGCTGACTTCGGGGAATTGCATTACCTAAACGTGGCCCGGCTAAAGGCCGGCGCGCACTATACCGGAATTACTCAAAAAAGGGAGTTTTTTTTATCGGAAAAGTCCGCTCAACGCCCGATGGTCACGGGCTTTGCGCAGACTCGAAGGGCGCGCTATTTTGCTTGGGCCCGCCGCTGTTGGTCGTCACCGCTAAAACGATTCACCCTGGTGCTTGAAAGCCGTCTCGCCCATTCCCTCTAACCCCTTGAGGATCGCGTCCATGAATCAGCCCAGTGCCAGCCGTGTCAGCCGCGAACTGCGCGGTCACCTATTCCTGATCGGCCTGGACCGGGTCGCCAAGCGCAATGCCTTCGACCTGGAGCTGCTCAACCAGCTGAGCCTGGCCTACGGCGAGTTCGAAGCCAGCAGCCAGGCGCGGATCGCCGTGGTGTTCGGCCACGGCGAGCACTTCACCGCGGGATTGGACCTGGCCAATGTCGGTGCTGCCCTGGCCCAGGGCTGGCAGGCACCACCCGGCGGCTGCGACCCTTGGGGCGTGTTCGCCGGACCGCGGGTGAGCAAGCCGGTGATCGTCGCCGTGCAGGGCTACTGCCTGACCATCGGTATCGAGCTGATGCTGGCGGCGGACATCAATCTGTGTGCCAGCAATACGCGCTTTGCCCAGATGGAGGTGCAACGCGGAATATTTCCCTTCGGCGGCGCGACCCTGCGCCTGCACCAACTGGCCGGCTGGGGCAATGCCATGCGCTGGTTGCTCACCGGCGATGAGTTCGACGCCCATGAAGCGCTGCGCCTGGGACTGGTGCAGGAGGTGATGGCCAGTGAGGACCTGCTGCCCCGGGCCGTGGAACTGGCCGAACGCATCGCCCGGCAAGCACCGCTGGGCGTGCAGGCGACGCTGATGTCGGCGCGTCAGGCCCGGCTTGAGGGCGAAACACTGGCCGCTCAGGGCCTGCCGCCGCTGGTGCACAAGCTGATGAACAGCGAGGACGCCAAGGAAGGGGTGCGAGCGATGATCGAGAAACGCCCCGGGGTGTTCAAGGGCTGTTGAACCGGCTGGCCGGCGGATCGTCTTCGCCGGCCAGCCGTGGCCTGACAGGGGTTTAAGTGGCGGGGCGAATGGCCTTGATCAGCGGCTGCAGGGAGTAACCCAGGCGCGGGGCCAGGGCTTCGGCCCGGGCATTCAGAGCTGGCAGATCGAGCGTCTGATCAAGATCGGAGGGCACGATCAAAATCACGTTGCCTTCCTTCACCGGCAGCTCCCAGTAATGCCGGTGATAGAGCCCGCGCAACAGCGCGGCGCCCAAGGGCTTGCCATCATCGGTGGCCCATTGGTTGATCACCAGCCAGCCCCCGGGATTGAGGCGCTTCTGGCAGTTTTCCAGAAACCCCCAGGCCAGATGGCCAACGCCGGGGCCGACATCGGTGTACAGGTCGACGAAGATCAGGTCGGCGGATTCGGCGCTGTCCAACAGCTCCAGGGCATCGCCGATTCTTATATATAGACGCGGATCGTCGTCCAGCCCCAGGTACTCGATGGCCAGGCGCGGCACATCCGGACGCAGTTCGATGGCCTCGACGTCTTCCAGGGGCAGGAACTTCAGGCAGGCCTGGGTCAGGGTCCCGGCGCCCAGGCCGAGAAACAGTGCGCTCTCCGGCGCCTCATGACACAGGGCACCGATCAGCATGGCCCGGGTGTAGTCGTACTCCAGCCAACTGGGGTCGGCGGTGAACACGCAGCTTTGCTCGATGGCGTCGCCAAATTCGAGGAAGCGGTAGTCCGCCACTTCCAATACCCGAATCATGCCGAACTCGTCATGAACCTCGGCGAGCACACGCTCGACGCGCTCCTCAGTCATTTCATCTCCTAGTCGCGGGGCCCGCAATCGGGCCGGCGCGAGAAACCAACCGCTCGGCAGCGAGCGGGAAAGGCGCGATTGTCGGCCAAGCGAGAGGAGCAGGTCACGCACTAATTTGCTGCTAACATGCCCCTCCCACCGTAAAACACTCGAGTCCGCGATGAGCCAACCCTGGAGCCCCGACAGCTGGCGCGCCCTGCCGATCCAGCAACAACCCCAGTACCCCGACGCCGCACATCTGCTGCAGGTCGAGCAGACCCTGGCCAGTTATCCACCGCTGGTGTTTGCCGGTGAGGCCCGGGAGTTGCGCCGCCAGTTCGCCGAAGTCACCCAGGGTCGCGCCTTCCTGCTGCAGGGCGGCGACTGCGCCGAAAGCTTTGCCGAATTCTCCGCGGCGAAAATCCGCGACACCTTCAAGGTGCTGCTGCAGATGGCGATTGTCATGACCTTTGCCGCCGGCTGCCCGGTGGTCAAGGTCGGACGCATGGCCGGGCAATTCGCCAAACCGCGCTCGGCCAACGACGAAACCATCAATGGCGTGACCTTGCCGGCCTATCGTGGCGACATCGTCAACGGCATCGGTTTCGATGAGAAAAGCCGGGTACCGGACCCGGACCGCCTGCTGCAGTCCTATCACCAGGCCACCGCCACCCTGAACCTGCTGCGGGCCTTTGCCCAGGGCGGGTTTGCCGACCTGCATCAGGTGCACAAGTGGAACCTGGACTTCATCGCCAACTCGGCCCTGGCCGCGAAGTACAGCCAGCTGGCGGATCGCATCGATGAAACCCTGGCCTTCATGCGCGCCTGCGGCATGGACAGCTCGCCGCAACTGCGCGAAACCAGCTTCTTCACCGCCCACGAAGCGCTGCTGCTCAATTACGAGGAAGCCTTCGTCCGTCGCGACAGCCTGACCAACGACTACTACGACTGCTCGGCCCACATGCTGTGGATCGGCGACCGCACCCGCCAGCTCGACGGTGCCCACGTCGAGTTCCTGCGCGGGGTGAACAACCCGATCGGGGTCAAGGTCGGCCCGAGCATGAACACCGAGGAACTGATCCGCCTGATCGATATCCTCAACCCGAGCAACGATCCAGGCCGGCTCAACCTGATCGTGCGCATGGGTGCCCACAAGGTCGGCGACCACCTGCCACAGCTGATCCGCGCGGTCGAGCGCGAAGGCAAGCAAGTGCTCTGGAGCTCGGACCCGATGCACGGCAACACCATCAAGGCCAGCAGCGGCTACAAGACCCGGGATTTCGCGCAGATCCTGAGCGAGGTCAAAGAGTTCTTCCAGGTGCATCAGGCCGAAGGCAGCTATGCCGGCGGCATCCATATCGAGATGACCGGACAGAACGTCACCGAGTGCATCGGCGGCGCCCGCCCGATCACCGAAGACGGCCTGTCGGACCGCTATCACACCCATTGCGACCCGCGGATGAACGCCGACCAGTCCCTGGAACTGGCCTTCCTGATCGCCGAGACGCTCAAACAGGTCAAGCGTTGAGAAGCGCTTTCGCGGGCAAGCCCGCTCCTACAAGGGCAGCGTAGGAGCGGGCTTGCCCGCGAAGCTCTTCACGCCATGACCTCACGCAGACGGCGTGCGCCGTCACGTCGGCAATTGAGCTGAATCTGCTCCAGCCCCAGCCAAGTGGCCATCTGCCGTAGCTGCCCGGCCAACGCCACCACCCCCTCCTCGTCCAGGCCTGGCTCCTCCTCATGCACCGCATGCACCGCCAGGCAGCCTTGGGCTCGCTCCGCCCGCAGCTCGATGCGGGCGACAATCCGCTCGTTGTGCAGGAACGGCAGCACGTAATAGCCATAGACCCGCTTATGCCTTGGCGTGTAGATCTCCAGCCGATAGCGGAAGTCGAACAGCCGCTCGGTGCGACTGCGCTCCCAGATCAGCGAATCGAACGGTGAGAGCAACGCACTGGCGTCGACCTGGCGCGGCACCCTGACCTGCGGCAGACAGTAGGCCGGATGGCGCCAGCCCTGCACTTCGCAGCTCAACAACTCGCCGGACTCCAGCAACTCCGCCAGCCGCGCACGGCTGTCGCCGGGATCCAGGCGAAAGTAGTCTCGCAGGTCCTTCTCCGTGGCCACGCCCAGGGCCCTGGCCGCGTGCACCAGCAAGCCGCGCTGGGCCTGGGCTTCGTCCAGCGGCGACTGCTGGAGAATGGCCGCCGGCAGCACCCGCTCCGGCAAATCGTAGAGGCGCTCGAAGCCACGACGCCCGGCCACCGTCACTTCACCGGCGGCGAACAACCATTCCAGGGCGTGCTTTTCATCGCTCCAATCCCACCAGGGCCCGGCGCGCTCCTCGCGGGTGGAAAGGCTGCCGGCACCCAGCGCGCCCTGCTCTTGGACCGCCGCCAGAACCCGACGGACCGTGACCAGGCGCTCCTGGCCAAAACGCGCCAGCTGCGAATAGATGCCCTGCCCTTGCCGCGCCCGCTGCATCCGCCAGCGCAGCAACGGGTACATGGACATGGGCAGCAACGACGCCTCATGCCCCCAGTATTCGAACAAGGTGCGTTGCCGGCCCTGACTCCAGGCGGCCTGGTCGAGCAAGGCCTGTGGATAACTGCCCAGGCGGGAGAACAGAGGCAGGTAATGCGCCCGCACCAGGGCATTGACCGAATCGATCTGCAGCAGGCCCAGGCGCTCGATCTGTCGATTGAGCCCCGCGGCCTTGATCGTTGCCGGCGGCCGACGCCCGCCGAAACCCTGGGCGGCCAGGGCCAATCGGCGAGCTTGCTTGAGTGAGAAAGAACATTCTGCGGGCATGGGGGAGTCTCCTTGTCTGCCCGCACGCTAGCGCACCGGGAACCGGCTTGTGTAGCACCCTTGCCGCTATTTATGCATTGGGTCGTCCCAGAACGGGCGGACCCGCTCATGCTCGACATCGACCCGCGTGAGCCCCAGGTCCTTCAACGCCTCATCGCTCAGCCCGGCCAGCATCCGGCGCTCGCGCCCAAGCTCATACCAGCGCATGACCCGACGCCACAGGCCGCTGAAGGCCAGCGCCTGAAATGACAGCTTGTGGACCAGCACATAACCCTTTTGACCTTTCATCATCTTGCCCTCCAGTGGGGATGACGACAGTGTCTGCCGGGGCTTAAGATCAATCCAACGAATGTTTCTTATGCCATACATCTCAGGATTTGATGCAATGTCCCAGTTCCCCAGCATCGATACCGAAGTTCTGCGCACCTTCGTCGCCATCGCCGATGAAGGCGGTTTTACCCGGGCCGGCGAGCGGGTCAATCGCACTCAATCCGCGGTGAGCATGCAGATGAAGCGCCTGGAGGAAGACGTACTGCAGCGCCAGCTGTTCCAGCGCGACGGGCGCCAGGTCAAGCTCACCGCCGAGGGCCAGGTGCTGCTGGGCTACGCCCGACGCATCCTGAAACTGCATAGCGAGGTGTTCAATACCCTGCGCGAGCCGCACATGGTGGGCCTGGTACGCATCGGCACCCCGGATGACTATGTGATGCGCTTTCTGCCGGGGATTCTGTCGCGCTTTGCCCAAAGCTATCCGCTGATCCAGATCGAGGTGCATTGCGAGTCAAGCAAACAGCTGTTGCAACGCCAGGACCTGGACCTGTCCATCGTCACCCGCGAGCCGGGCAGCGAGATCGGCCAACTGCTGCGCAAGGAGCGCTTCGTCTGGGCCGTGGCCCAGTGCTTCAATCCCCACGAGCAAACACCTCTGCCCCTGGCAATGTTCAACAGCGACTGCTTCTGCCGGCTCTGGGCCTGCAACGCTCTGGACGCTGCGGGCCTGGACTACCGCATTGCCTACAACAGTTCCAGCCTGTCGGCGATCATGGCGGTGGTCAGCGCCGGGCTGGCGGTCACCGCCCAATTGGAAAGCCTGATCACCCCGGACATGCGCATCCTCGGCGAGGCACAGGGGCTGCCGCAATTGCCGGAAGCCAGCATCATGCTGGTGCGCAACCTCAACAATCCCTCCCCGATCACCGAATGCCTGGCAGAGCACATCGTCGAAGGCTTCAAACTTTGAAGGCCAGCATCACGGCACACACCACCAGGAAACCGCAGAACAACCCACGCAACAGGCGCTCGGGCAAGGCATGAGCCACCTTCACCCCCCAACTGATGCTCAACAGACCGCCGGCCGCCAACGGCAGGCCGATCATCCAGTCCACCTGATGATGCAAGCCGTAGGTCACCAGGGTCACCCCGGTGCTCGGCAGCGCCAGGGCCAGGGACAGCCCCTGCGCCACCACCTGGGTGGTGCCGAAGATGCTGGTCAATACTGGCGTGGCCACTACCGCTCCGCCCACGCCGAACAAACCGCCCATGGCCCCGGAAGCGGCGCCCAGAACCCCCAGCCAAGGCCAGGAATAACGCATCTGCGTGCTGGCCGGCGCGCTGCTCATGAACATGCGCAGCAGGTTGTAGGCCGACAGCACCAGGAGAAAGACGACAAAGCCGATACGCATCTTCTGCGCGTCAATGCCCACCGCCCAGATCGAGCCGAGCCAGGCGAAACAAAAGCCCATCAGCGCCAGCGGCAGGGCATGGCGCAGTTCGATGCGGTTGCGCTGGTGATAACGCCACAGCGCCAGCATCACATTGGGCACCACCATCACCAGCGCGGTGCCCTGGGCAATCTGCTGGTCCAGGCCGAACATGACCCCCAGCACCGGAATGGCGATCAAACCGCCACCGATCCCGAACAGACCGCCCACCGTGCCCAGGGCTGCGCCCAACAACAGATACATCACTAACTCGATCAAAGCGTCTCTCCTCACCCGAGAGCTGCATGCTACGCAGTCGGCCCTGGCTCGGAAACGCACAGCAACGCACAATGGCTGTGCCGTTTTCGCATAAGCGACCTGATCATGAATCCCAATATCCTCACCGAACAACTGGGGCTGTTTCTCGATGTGCTGGAAGCCGGGAGCTTTTCCGCCGCGGCCCGCCGTCATCCCCTGACCCCTTCCGCCGTGGCTCGGCGCATCGACAGCCTGGAAAATGCCGTGGGCACCCCACTGTTCATGCGCACCACCCACGCGGTAGTCGCTACTGCGGCGGGCCTGGCCTTCGCCGAACGGGCCCGGCGCATCGTCGCTGAACTGCAACTGGCTCGCGCCGAAGCGGTGTCCTTGAGCCACGCCCCGGAAGGCCTGATCCGCATCGATGCCCCGGCCGCCTTCGGTCGCCGCCATCTGGCACCGGCCATTGCCGACTTCCTGGCGCTCTATCCGGGGCTGGACGTGCAGTTGCACCTGATCGACAGCTTCGTCGACATGCAGGGCTCGCATCTGGGCAAGGTCGATCTGGTCCTGCGCGCAGGCCAGCGGGTGGATACGCGAATGGTCGCCACGTCCCTGGCCAGCATCGTGCGCATCGCCTGCGCCAGCCCGTCCTACCTGAAAAACCGCGGCATCCCGACCCATCCCGCCGAACTCAGCCAGCACGATGGCCTGGACTGGGACGGGCTGGCGCCGCTGTTTGCCTGGCGTTTCGAGCTTGATGGCCAGGTACAGAGCCATCGCCCCCAGCGCATCCGCCTCAGTGCCAACAATGCCGAAGCGCTGCTTTCCGGGGCCCTGGCCGGCCTGGGGATTGCGCACCTGCCGACCTGGCTGGTGAGCGAATACCTGCTGCGGGGGGAACTGGTGCCGCTGTTCTGCGACGGCGGCCTGCCCAAGCCGGAAACCGCCGGCATCTACGCCTTGCGCATGGAACAGCACCCCAATGCCCGCAGCCGCTTGCTCCTGGAATACCTGAAGAGCCGTTTCAGCCCGATTCCACCCTGGGACCTGGCGCTGCAAAGCGCCATGGGCTAGGCCTGGGGGAAAATTATCTGGCGCATTAAAGACTCGCCCGCTAGATTCAGGACCATTAATGATCAAGGCCAGCCTCATGACCACCCAACCCTCTACCGCGGACACTTGCGAACAGCTGCTGCTGGATAACCAGGTATGTTTCGCCCTGCACTCCACATCGCTGCTGATGACCAAGGTCTACAAGCCATTGCTGCAGCGACTGGGTCTGACCTACCCGCAGTACCTGGCCATGCTGGTGCTCTGGGAGCGCGACGGACTGACCGTGGGCGAGATCAGCCAGCGGTTGCTGACCGATCCGGGCTCACTGACGCCACTGCTCAAGCGCCTGGAAGCCGAGGGCCTGCTGAGCCGGACCCGCAGCCGGGAAGATGAGCGGGTGGTGATTGTGCAACTGACCGAGCAGGGTCGCGCCCTCAAGGATCAGGCCCGGGAAATCCCCCAGTGCATCCTCGGCGCCAGCGGCCGCACGGTGGAGCAGTTGCGCCGGTTGCAGGAGGAGTTGCAGGTACTGCGGGGGCATTTGCAAGACAGCCTTTGAGGCGGCATCGATCAACCAGCTCTCAGCGGCGGGAGCTGGTTTTCGCAATGAAAATATATCTTTTTTAAAATCAACTGCTTGGCGCGAATTGATGGGCTTTTTGCGGTGTTCTCTGAAAAATTATCTTGCGCACCAAATATTAGCGCAGTACATTTATTTCGCACTTACTTGGCGCGCAAACTATTAGCGCAAAAACAATCGATACGAGGCTCTCGCCATGCAAACTCTCTACACCGCTGTTGCAACCGCCACGGGTGGCCGTGATGGTCGCGCCGTCTCCAGTGACAACATCCTCGACGTCAAACTGGCCACTCCCAAGGAGCTGGGCGGTGCCGGTGGGCAGGCCACCAACCCGGAACAGCTGTTCGCCGCCGGCTATTCCGCCTGCTTCATCGGCGCACTGAAGTTCGTGGCCAGCCAGAGCAAGCGCAAGATTCCGGACGACGCCTCGATCACCGCCCATGTCGGCATCGGTCAGATCCCTGGCGGCTTTGGCCTGGATATCGATCTGCATGTGCGCCTGCCCGGCCTGGCCCAGGATGAAGCGCAAAGCCTGGTGGACGCGGCGCATCAGGTCTGCCCCTACTCCAACGCCACCCGCGGCAACGTCGATGTGCGCTTGCACGTTAGCGTCTGAACGGCAAACGCCAGGCATAAAAAAGCCCGACTCGAAGTCGGGCTTTTTCATGTCCAAGGTCAAGCCAGGATCAAACCTTGGCGCGGCCTTTGTAGGAACCGCCTTCGCGGGTATCGATCTCGATCATGTCGCCGATCTCGATGAAGTCCGCAACGCTCAGCTCGGTACCGTTTTTCAGTTTGGCAGGCTTCATCACCTTGCCCGAAGTGTCGCCGCGAGCGGAACCTTCGGTGTAGTCAACCTGACGCACGATGGTGGTCGGCAGGTCAACGGAAACCAGACGGTCTTCGAAGAACACGGCTTCGCAAACGTCGGTCATGCCTTCTTCGATGAACGGCAGAACCGCTTCGATGTCTTCGGCGTTCAGCTCGTACATGGTGTAGTCGGTGGTGTCCATGAACGTGTAGGTGTCACCGCTGATGAACGACAGGGTCGCTTCTTTGCGATCCAGGATCACGTCGTCCAGCTTGTCGTCCGCACCGTAAACGGTTTCGGTCTTGTAACCGGTCAGCAGGTTCTTCAGCTTGGTCTTCATGATCGCGCTGTTACGACCGGACTTGGTGAATTCAGCTTTCTGAACCAGCCAAGGATCGTTGTCGATACGGATCACGGTACCGGGTTTGAGTTCTTTACCAGTTTTCATTGCGAATATCCGAATTTGGATGGGATTTACAAAAATCTAGGCCGCGTATCATATCCAATTTAGGTAAAACTGCACCAGCGCCGCAGCAAGATCGGCCTGCAAGCCTTGTTCCAGACACCATTGCTCGGCATGTGCGGCGACTTCCGGCCAGTGTTGCAGCAGGTTTTTCCAGGGTTCGGCCATCGCGGCCTCGGTATTCCAGGCCTGCCACAGGGCCAGTACCGCCGCCTTGGCGCCCGGGGAAAGTGCCCGGGTGTACAGGGCAAGAAAGGCCTCGAGCTTGTCCAGGTGAATATCTTCGTCCTGGCGATAGATATGCCAGAGCATCGGCCGCCCGGCCCATTGTGCGCGCACGAAGGAATCCTCCCCGCGCACCGCGTTGAAGGCGCAGCACCACAGCAAACGGTCGTAATCTTCCTGGCGCACAAAGGGCAAGACCTGGACCGTCAGCGACTGACGCACCTGCAGACTGCCGACCGTCAGAGATTCCACTCCCAGCCAGCGCTGCACGTCGCCCAGAATACGTCCTTCAGGCACCAGCAAATGAGTCGGTCGCGCATCGGCGGCCAACGCCTCCAGCCAACTGCCAAGACCGGCGTTTTCGTAGGCAAACAGCGACATCAAGCGGCTATCGGCGGCGGGAGTCACTCCCAGGCCCTGCAGAAACTCCTGCTGGGCCTGGCGATCGGCCTGAAAATGCCGGCGGCGCTCAAGCAACCCGGCTTCGCGCAGCAAACCGCCGGTATCAGGCTGGAATCCGGGGAAGAAAAAGTACTTCTGTACGCCACGAAACTTCACTGACGGCAGGCCGTGGCAGCCACTGACCCAGTCTTCCGCACTCAGGTAATCCAGGTTCAACCACAGGGGCGCCCGCTCGCGGTCGGCCATGGCCTCCATATAGGCGTGGGGCAACTGGCAGGCGAACGCGGCAATCACCACATCCGCGGCCGCCTCAGCCTGCCACTGGGCCGACCAGTGCCGCACCTCGACCCCATCCTGTTCCTGGCGCTGCCGCTGGGTGTCAATTTCCGGGCAAATCCTTTCAAAGGCCCGCAGATCATCGACCCACAAGCGCACCGCGCATTGATGCTCGGCCACCAACTGCCGGGCCAGACGCCAGGTCACGCCGATGTCGCCGTAGTTGTCGACGACGCTGCAAAAAATGTCCCAGGAGGCTTTCATTCCAGTCCCCGATTGGCAAAGGCGCCGATTGTCCGCATAAATGCTCCTGCGCAGAAGAGCCAACCTCGATTAATCTTCGTGCGACAATCAGCCCTCGCCCACTACCGCCCGCCAGGAGGCAACCATGTCCTATCGCCCGCCCGCTCGTCGCCCCTTGCGCATCAGCTTCAATGCCCTGGCGCTCAGCGGCAGCATTGCCCTGGGCTTGTGGCTGGGTTTTCTGGCGATTGCCCTGACTTGCTGGCTGGGTTCGCACTTTCTCTTCAGCCAGCAACTGGCCCCTGTGGCGCAAGCCGTACAGCAATTGGCGAAGCCGCCGGTAGTGGCGCCGGAGCCGCCCAATCGGATGTTCGAGCAATATCAGGACAACCTGCGCAAGAACGAAGAACTGCAATCCCTGGATAACGCTCGCAGCAATCCGCGCAACCTGTCCAACCCCAAATGCCAGTTCTGGTTGCAGCAGGACCAGACCGCACCCAGTGACAAGAGCCGGGCCAATGTCCTGCAATTCTGTAATTGATCATGAATAAACAGTCTGTCTGCCAACTGATTCTGCAACAGCTCCGGGACGACCTGGAGGTCGCGGTACGGGCCGCACAAACCGCCTACGAAACCGCCACCCATGAAGAGAACATCGCCGAGAACAAGTACGACACGCTGGGACTTGAGGCGTCCTACCTGGCAGCCGGGCAGGCTCGCCGGGTCGAGGAGATCCGCCAGGCATTGAGCCTCTGGCAAAACCTTGGCCTGCGTCCCTACGACGCGCAGTCAGGGATCCAGGTCGGCACGCTGTTGGGACTTGAGGATGAAAATGGCCGCGAACAATGGCTGTTTCTCGGTCCGGATGGAGCGGGCTTGAAAGTCCAGGTGGTCGGACAGCTGGTAACCGTCATCACCCCGCGCTCCCCGCTGGGCAAAAGCCTGTTGGGCAAGTTCGAGGAGGATGAGGTGGAAATCGTGGTGGCGGGGACTCGGCAACACTTCACTGTCACCGAGGTCCGCTAGGATCAGTGAACCGGCAGTTCGACGCCGTCGAACAGTTCTTCCAGTTCCTGCTTGTTGTGGCAGGCAATGGCCTTGGCCATGACTTCGCGAGTCAGGTGCGGAGCGAACTTCTCGATGAAGTCGCACATGAAACCGCGCAGGAAGGTGCCGCGACGGAAACCGATCTTGGTGATGCTCGACTCGAACAGCTCACTGGCATCCAGGACCACCAGGTCGCTGTCGAGCTTGGTGTCGACGGCCATCTTGGCCACGATGCCCACGCCCAGCCCAAGGCGCACATAGGTCTTGATCACGTCGGCGTCGGCG
Source organism: Pseudomonas sp. Os17 (assembly GCF_001547895.1). Lineage (NCBI taxonomy): Bacteria > Pseudomonadati > Pseudomonadota > Gammaproteobacteria > Pseudomonadales > Pseudomonadaceae > Pseudomonas > Pseudomonas sp. Os17. Next base: position 4,909,486 of record NZ_AP014627.1, read on the forward strand.
GCGGTGAACACCACCTTTGGCGTCAGGCCGCGATGACTGAAGGCTTCGTCGAGCTTGGAGCGGCCGGTGAAACCGAACACGTAAGTGACGATCGGGTACTCGGCCAGGGTTTCCAGAGTCAGTTTCGGCAACTTGGTCAGCGGGTGGCCCTGTGGCACCACCACGCAACGGTTCCAGCGGTAGCACGGCATCATCACCAGATCGCCAAACAACTCCAGGGCCTCGGTAGCGATGGCGAAATCCACGGTGCCGTCGGCGGCCATTTCGGCGATCTGCATCGGTGAGCCCTGGTGCATGTGCAGGGCCACATCCGGGTATTGCTTGATGAAGCTGCTGATCACCGGAGGCAAGGCGTAACGCGCCTGGGTGTGAGTGGTGGCAATCGACAGGGTGCCTTTCTTCTCGTTGGAGAACTCCTGGGCGATCTGCTTGATGCTTTCGACCTTGCGCAAGATCTCGCCGGCGGTAGTGATGATCCGCTCGCCGGCCGGGGTCACCCGCGTCAGATGCTTGCCACTGCGAGCGAAGACCTCGACCCCGAGCTCGTCCTCGAGCAGACGGATCTGCTTGCTGATACCCGGTTGCGAGGTGTAAAGGCTTTGCGCGGTGGCTGAAACGTTGAGGTCGTGGTGCGCCACTTCCCAGATGTAGCGCAATTGTTGAAGCTTCATATGAATCCCTCAAAGCAGGTAGACGCCACGGGTATCAGCGACGGTATATAACTATATTAATGGTCAGGAGAATAAATCTAGAACTTTTATTCAGATTTTTCCATTCCGCCCTCAGGCATCCCCCTGCCGTCGACGCTGGACCAGCGGCACCAGGTAAACCGGCACTTTGGACAACTGCAAAACCCGTGATGCGGTGCGCCCCAGAGGAGTTTGCGCACCGACCCCGTGGCTGTGACTTCCTACGATCAGCAAATCCACCGAGAGTTTCCCCGCCTGCTCCAGAATCACTTGGGACGGGTCCCCCTGAAGCACCCGCACCGACTGGATCAAGCTCAGGTCGTGCATGCCTTCACCCAGCTCCTCGCGAAAACTGTCCAGTACCCGCTGTTCGATATTGGCCATCACGGTGCTCAGGCCCTGGCGATGAAACTCGTTCAGCGACTGCTCGTCCAGATAGCTCTGCAACACCGATTCGGCGAACAATCCCATGGGCTCCACAGCGTGCACTACATGTAAGTCGGCATTGAACGTTCGAGCCAGCTCCAGGGCATGCTGCATGACAAAGGGAGCGTACAGACCGAGGTCCGTGGCATACAGCATCGAACGAATCATATGACCTCCTCAACTGCCAAGATGGCGGAGATGGATTCAGCTTAGCAGTGCCAGGAACTGTGGGAGGCTGGAGGCAAAACCACCAGGTTTCGGGCTCAAGTCCTGGCTTCGTTGCTGATGCCATGAGGCACATGACCGGTAGCGACCACCTCGCGAGCGGACTCGCAATGACCGGCCTGGTCGTCGAAAAAAACATCGGCGGCGAAGGCTTCGAGAAAGGCCGCTTTCTCCAGGCCGCCCAGGAACAGGGACTCGTCGAGACGGATGTTCCACTCGCGCAAGGTGCGAATGACCCGCTCATGGGCCGGTGCCGAGCGGGCGGTGACCAGGGCCGTGCGGACCGGGCAGGCGTCGTCGGCAAACTCGCCCTGAAGCAGATTCAGCGCCGCCAGAAACCCCTTGAAAGGTCCTCCGGGCAGAGGCTCACGCGCCGACTGCCGCTCACTGGCCTGAAACGCTTCCAGACCTGCGGCCTGGTAGACCCGTTCCGAGTCGTCGGAAAACAGCACCGCATCGCCATCGAAGGCGATGCGCAGTTCGCCATTGGCAGCGCGTCGGGCCCCACCGGAAAGGATTGTTGCAGCGGCGAATCCGGCCTCCAGTGCGCTGCGGACATCGTCGGCATGAGTGGAGAGAAACAGATCGCTGCCGAAGGCTGCCAGGTAGGGATAGGGACTGCGCCCCCCCACAAATGCCGCACGGGAGATACCCAGGCCGTAATGTTCAATCGAGTTGAACACCCGCAGGCCGGTGTCGGCACTGTTGCGCGACACCAGCACCACCTCGACCCGCGCCCGACCCAGGCTGGCATTCAGGCTCAGGAGTTTCTTCACCAATGGAAAGGCATCGCCTGGCTCAAGAATCTCGTCCTCGTGCTCGATCTGATATTGCCGATAGGCTTCGACGCCCTGGGCCAGATAGACCTTATGGCTTTCGCTCAGGTCGAATAGAGCGCGCGAAGAGATTGCCACCACCAGTTTGCCATCCAGTCCCTTTGCCATACCGCTCCCCCTTCAGGTCATAAGCTCAAACATGGTGCCGGTCGATAAAACACAGGCTCTGGTACAACGCCCGGATTTTCGGCAACTCGCAACCCGCGGCCCGTGCCGCTGCCAAAGGTGCAGCATAAATAGCCGCCAACTCCAGAGGGCGCTGATGCAGAAAATCGTGGTACATGCTCGGCCAATAATCGGGCATGTGCTCAGTGGACCTGAACAGTTGCTGTGCATAAGCCTCAGGGATCACATGACCGCAAGCCGCAGCCCCCTGCAAGACTTCCTGCATCAGGTCCTGAATCAGCTCGCGACTGGCCGGGTCGGCCATGAGCGGCGTGGTGCTGGCCTTGAGTAGCACCGACAGGCCGTTGTACGGCACATTCCACACCAGCTTCTGCCAGCGCGCCTGATGCAGATTGTTCATGGCCTGGGAGTCGAGCCCGGCAGCACGAAACAACGCCGCCCCCTCCTCGACCAGCGCCTGGCTCAGGGCCGGATCGGCACTGGCCGGACCACTGTGGTACCCCAGGTTCACCGCCCCCAGAGCCTGGTGTTCGATCTGGCCGGGGCCCGCGCGATGCACGCAGATAAAGCACAAGCCGCCTAACAGATGCAGCGTGTCGGGGAGCTCGGCACGCAAGGCGTCCTCCACGTCCAGCCCGTTTTGCAGCAACAGCACCTTGGCCCCAGGCGCCGCCGCCTGGATGATCGCCGGCGCCAACTGGACATTGTTGGTGGTCTTGGCGCCCACCAGCAGCCAGTCACAAGGTGGCATCTCTTCGGCACTGGCGTATGCCTGCACCGGCTTCAGGCTCAACACCCCATGCTGGGCGCTATTGACCCGCAGTCCCTGCTCCACCACCGCGGAGAACTCGCTGCGCAGCAGAAAATGCACGTCGAAACCGGCCCGCGCCAGCATCACCCCGTAAAAACCTCCGATCGCTCCGGTTCCGATAATGCCTATACGCGGCTTACGGTCTGCACCCATCAAGGCAACTCCTCTGGCATTCGATTGAGCGCCTGACGCAGGCCCGCAATGAGCGCATTGGGCGTCAGCCGCGATTCTAAGGATCCATAAAACTCACCGTCGCGCACCACGAACAGCGCAGGCAGGTGAAACACCTGATAGCGCTCCACTGCCCCACCGTTGTCGCCCGCATCGACCCAGCACAGGCGCGCGACCGGCAGTCCCATCCCGGGCAGCTGTGATCGTGCCCAGCGACAACCGGAGCAACCGGGGGAGGTGAAAACCACCAGGGAAACGCCATCCAGTCTCAGTAATTGCTGGTCGATGTCGAAGTCGGTCAGTTCCAATTCGATCACTATACTGGGGGAAATAATGTCAAATGGACGACACTCGGAGTCTGCGGTCATGGGACGTTTTCTGCCTCATCCTGATGATGTTCCGGTTGAACTGACCCTGCGCAAGTACGCCTGCATTTCGCGCCAGCGGTTGCACACTATCAGCCTCGGTGGCATGGCGTGCAATTACCACCGCGCCTGGCGCCACGGCACCGCGCTGGAAGTGCACATGCCCTCGCTGGGGGAAAACGCACGCTACAACGGTTATGTTGCCTGGTGCCTGAAACGCAAGCGCGGCTATCTGGTGGGTATCGCCTTCGTCGATGAGCAAACCCTGTTCAGCGCTCGCATGGGCGAGCAGGTGTGCCAGATCGCCCGCTACTGCCGCCTGCATGAACCGCTAAGCGAACAGCAATGCATCGAAGCCCTGGCTCTGGATTGGGTCGAACGGCATGCAGAAGACTATTCGCAAGACCGTGTACACCAGGCTTTTGTGCAGCCTTAGCCCAATAAAACCGCCCCTTGCCCATTGTAGAGTCACCGGCTAACGCGCTAAGGTTCCGCTCCCCGACGCGCTCAAATCCGCTGTGCTCCGCCGCGCGGGGATCGCTGGCGGCCGGCACCCGTGACCTGACGAGTAACACGATGGCTGATTTACCGATCAACGACCTAAACGTCGCCTCCAACGAGACCCTGATCACCCCTGATCAACTCAAACGAGACATCCCGCTGAGCGACACCGCCTTGCGCACCGTGACCAAGGGTCGCGAAGTGATCCGCAACATCCTCGACGGCACTGACCATCGGTTGTTCATCGTCATCGGGCCCTGCTCGATCCACGACATCAAGGCAGCCCACGAGTACGCCGAGCGACTCAAGGCCCTGGCGGCGGAAGTTTCCGACACCCTGTATCTGGTGATGCGCGTTTACTTCGAGAAACCGCGGACCACCGTTGGCTGGAAAGGCCTGATCAACGACCCGTACCTGGACGACTCGTTCAAGATTCAGGACGGTCTGCATATTGGTCGCCAGTTGCTGCTGGACCTCGCGGAAATGGGTCTGCCCACTGCCACTGAAGCTCTGGACCCCATCTCCCCGCAATACCTGCAGGACCTGATCAGTTGGTCGGCCATTGGCGCCCGCACCACGGAATCCCAGACCCACCGCGAGATGGCTTCCGGCCTGTCCTCTGCCGTGGGCTTCAAGAACGGCACCGACGGCGGCCTGACGGTAGCGATCAACGCCCTGCAATCGGTTTCCAGTCCCCACCGCTTCCTGGGGATCAACCCACAGGGCGGCGTGTCGATCGTCACCACCAAAGGCAACGCCTACGGCCACGTAGTACTGCGTGGTGGCAATGGCAAGCCCAATTATGACTCGGTCAGTGTCGCGGTCTGCGAACAGGCCCTGAGCAAGGCCAAGATCAAGCCGAACATCATGATCGATTGCAGCCACGCCAACTCCAACAAGGATCCGGCGCTGCAACCACTGGTCATGGAGAACGTCGCCAACCAGATCCTCGAAGGCAATCAGTCGATCATCGGCCTGATGGTGGAAAGTCATCTGAACTGGGGTTGCCAGGCCATTCCAAAAGACTTGTCGGACCTGCAGTACGGGGTGTCGATTACCGATGCCTGCATCGATTGGGAAAGCACCGAGAAAACCCTGCGCAGCATGCACGCCAAGCTCAAGGATGTACTGCCGAAACGCGATCGCAGCTGATCACATTCGCCAGACACAAAAACGCCGGGCCAAGCCCGGCGTTTTTCATGGTCGCCCCGATCAGAGCTTCGCGGCGTGACGCTGATGGCGTTCCATGTAGCGTTCTACATAGGAGCAGGAAGGAATCACTGTGTAGCCCATACGTTCGGCGTACTCCAGTGCCTGCTCGGTCAGCGCCGCGGCAATACCGCGCCCACGCAACGCATTGGGCACGAAGGTGCGGTAGATATCCAGGGTTTGCTTACCCAGGTCCATATAGGTCAGGTAGGCACGATGACCGTCCACATTGGTCTCGAACTGATGACCAGCCTGGTCATGGTGGATGGACAACGCCTCGCTCATCACTACTCCTTGCGGGTCTGGAATGCTGACCCCTACCTTACCGATGTTTTTCCGGCGAAGGAACAACTTACGCCACCTCGTGCCAGTCGGACGCCGAGTAGAAGCTACCGCTCTTGCATCGCGAGCACGTTACAAAATAGTAGGCGCCCTTGGCGCAAATGCTCAAGCCACACTCGTCACAGATCAGCGCAAATACTCCAATCGGGCCTTGCAGGAACCACTGCCCGGTTCAGCGCATGAATGGGTTGAGGCTATACATCGCCGGATGCTGGAACTTAAGACGAACAGCGCCTCTTAAAGTCACCGGCGAGATGGATAAAGATAGGCCAAGGCTGCGCGGAATCTGAAGAAAAGTGTCGGTCACGCAATATAGAACGACATTAGCCTAGACTCCAAAACAGCGATCGGAAAAGTCCGTGAGCAATGCTGGCAAACGAGCAGCACCCTCTGGCAGAGCCTTGCGATTGAATATTTTTTATACAACCGCCCAAAAAGTTGCTCGAAAAAGAATCACCACCTAGAATTTTTTTTGCTTCTTGCGCTACGTCAGTTTACTTACTACAAGTAATGGGTAGTATGTACGCCGGTTATTTCCCCACTCTGGGGGGATAGCTACTAATAGAAAGTCCTTGAAGGGGAACACGATGAACAACGTTCTGAAATTCTCTGCTCTGGCTCTGGCCGCAGTTCTGGCTACCGGTTGCAGCAGCGTATCCAAAGAAACCGAAGCTCGTCTGACTGCTACTGAAGATGCAGCCGCTCGTGCTCAGGCTCGTGCAGACGAAGCCTACCGTAAAGCTGATGAAGCTCTGGCTGCTGCTCAAAAAGCACAACAGACTGCTGACGAAGCTAACGAGCGCGCTCTGCGTATGCTGGAAAAAGCTAGCCGCAAGTAATAGTCCCTCGGGATTGTTAACAAGCCGATCCATTTTTTGGATCGGCTTTTTTATTGCCCGGAGTTTTTCACCGGCAATAAAAAACCCGCCGCTGCCAGTCGACATCGGCGGGTTTCTGTTGCAGCGCTTACTGCTGCAGATCGTAGGACAGGTTGGACGTCGATGCCGCAGGCGCTGCGGTCGTCGGTACCGCGATCTCCACTGGCAGCCCGTCTTCGGCGGCCACTACATCACGCACCACGTCCCAGTTCATACGCAGGTTATTGGCAAGATCTTCGCGCTTGAGCAAGGCATTGATCACCGCAGTGTGTTTATCGACCACTGAAGGATTGCCCTTGTCATCCAATGGCGTGTGCGCTTCCAGATAGACTTTTCCGCCACTGACGCCGAACTTGTACGGCTCGTTGATGATGCGCACCGAAGTTCCGACCGGAACCATGCCAGCCATCTCCAGCACGTTGTTGTTGAGCATGCGGAAACAGCCATGGCTGGTGCGCATGCCAATACCAAACTTCTTGTTGGAACCGTGAATCAGGTAGCCGGGGGTGCCCAAGGTGAACTTGAATGGTCCCAAGGGGTTGTCCGGCCCGGCAGGTACGACGCTTGGCAACGGGTCACCGTCGGCAGCGTGTTCTGCCCGGATCGACGCCGGTGGCGTCCAGGTCGGATTCGGAGTCTTCGCGGTGATGCTGGTGTGCGCGATCGGCGACCCCCAGCCCTCACGCCCAATGCCCAGGGGGAAGGTGTAAACCACATTCCGCCCTTTGGGAAAGTAGTACAGGCGATACTCCGCCAGGTTGATCACGATGCCTTCACGAGGCCCGGGAGGCAGGACAAAGCGAGTCGGCAGGACCACCTCGGTGCCGGCTCCCGGCAACCAGGGATCGACCCCCGGGTTGGCTGCCACCATTTCCAGGTAGCCCAGGTCGTAGGCGGTACCCAGATCTGCAAAGGTGTCTTCGTACTTGGCCTTGATCACCTGCACCTGGCCGACGATATCTTCACCGGGCGGCGGTAGAGGCAATTCCAATGCTGCAACGGGACCGGCCACACACAATGCGGCAAGTGTCAGGCAGCGGGTGACGGCAGGGAGGCGCGGCAACATCCGGATAATCCTTCGCATGAACAACGAGTGATAGAAACGCGATTGTACACCCCCGCCCCGAGGCTACGGGAGCCAAGCGGGGAGACAAGCACAGACACATGAAATCCCTGTCGCAACGGTCGGCGATCGACCGCCTACAGCTCGAAGCGCAGCTCAGGCCAGATCGGTGGCGTCCCGCGCTTTTGTGACTCCAGGATCGCCCGACACAGAGGGCAGAGTCGCTGGTCCTGGAAAATCGTCCGATCCACGCTCGACCAGCGTGGCTGCGCAGGCAGCAAGGTGCCGCACAAGGTCCGGTCGGCCGAACCACCCAATTCCAACTGCCGAGTCACCAGATGCACCCGAACTTCCTGACAGGCGAACAGGTCAAGCTGCTCATCAGGCTCGATCAGTTGATAGGCAAACAGGGACCAGGCGGGACGCGGCATCGGGGGCTCCAAATCGGGGGCGCCACATTAGCCGAAACACTGCCACTAGAAAAGCGTCAAAGCAGCGGTTTTAGCGTCGGCCAGACATTTTCCAGCAACTTGCCCTGGGCCGCTGCCGCGGGGTGCAAACCGTCCGCCTGCATCAGTTCGGGATGACCGCCGACCCCTTCGAGAAAAAACGGCACCAGGGCCACCTGCTTGTCGCTGGCCAACTGGCTATAGACCTGGGCGAACGCCCGGGTGTAGCGCACACCGTAATTGGGCGGCAACTGCATGCCCAACAGCAGGACCTTGGCCCCATCGGCCTGGGCACTGTCGATCATCGACGCAAGATTTTGTTGCAATTGCTGTGGCGGCTGGCCGCGCAAGCCATCGTTGCCACCCAATTCAAGGATCACCACTTGCGGCTTATGTGCTGCAAGCAGCGCCGGCAGCCGCGCCTGCCCCCCCGCACTGGTGTCGCCGCTGACCGAGGCGTTGACGACCTTGTCGCTAAAACCCTGGTCCTTGAGCCGCTTCTCCAGCAGGGCCACCCAACCATCGCGGGTATCCAGGCCGAAAGCCGCACTGATACTATCGCCCACGATCAGGACCGTACCCGCCGCTGCGTTCTGGGCCATGCACATCAAGGCCAGGCCGGCACTCAAAAACCATACACGCATCGGATTCTCCATGGGCGCAAGCATTCTCACTGCGCGGAACCTTAGCAAAGTGGTTCCCAGCGCGGAAGGTGAACTGACCATCCTGCACGAACTCGACCTGGAGCTGAATCAGGGCGACAGCCTGGCCATCGTCGGCGCCTCCGGCTCCGGCAAATCCACCCTGCTCGGCCTGCTGGCCGGACTCGACCTGCCCAGCAGCGGTGAAGTGACCCTGGCCGGTCAGGCCCTGAGCCGCCTGGATGAGGACCAGCGGGCGCGGATCAGGGCCGAACACGTGGGATTCGTATTCCAGTCCTTTCAACTGCTCGACAGCCTCAATGCTCTGGAAAACGTCATGCTGCCCCTGGAACTGGATGGCCGCCGTGACGCCCGAGAGCGAGCCACCGAGTTGCTGCAGCGAGTCGGCCTCGGCCAGCGCCTGAGCCACTCGCCACGCCAACTGTCCGGCGGCGAGCAGCAACGAGTAGCTATCGCCCGGGCCTTTGCCGCCGAACCCGATGTGCTGTTTGCCGATGAGCCCACTGGCAACCTCGACAGTCACACCGGCGAACGCATCAGTGACCTGTTGTTCGAACTCAACAAGGAAAGCGGCACCACCCTGGTGCTGGTGACCCACGATGAACGCCTGGCCCATCGCTGCCGGCGCCTGATCCGTCTTGAAGCGGGCTTGCTGGTCGCCCCTCTGGAGCCTTGATGGCACGCATGCCACTGTTGCGCCTGCTGAGCCTCGCCGTCCGCCAGTTGCTGCGCGACGCCCGCGCCGGCGAGTTGCGCGTATTGTTCTTTGCGTTGCTGGTCGCCGTGGCGGCAAGTACCGCCATCGGCTATTTCGGCGCCCGTCTCAATGGCGCCATGTTGTTGCGCGCCACCGAGTTTCTCGGCGCTGACCTGCTGTTGGAAGGCAGCTCGCCGGCACGCCCGGAACAAATCGACAGTGGGCGCGAACTTGGGCTGGAGCATGCACGCATTGTCGAATTCTCCAGCGTCATCGCCACAGACAACGGCATTCAGCTGTCGAGCATCAAGGCCGTGGACTCCGCCTACCCGCTGCGCGGCCAGCTCAAGAGCGCAGCAGCTCCCTACGCCAGCGAAGAGTCGGGCGGGGGGCCGAAGGCGGGCGAGGCCTGGGTCGAGTCACGACTGCTGACCGCGCTGAACCTGAAGATCGGAGACAGCATCGATGTCGGCCTGCAGACCCTGCGCCTGGCGCGGGTCCTGACCTATGAGCCCGACCGGGCCGGCAACTTCTACAGCCTGACGCCCCGGGTGCTGATCAGCCTGGATGACCTGCAAGCCACCGGCGTCGTCCAGCCTGGCAGCCGGGTCAGCTACAAGGAGCTCTGGCGCGGCCCCGCCGCAGCCCTCGAACACTACCGCCAATTGATCAAGCCGGGACTGGCAGCCAACCAGCGACTGCAGGACGCCCGAGATGGCAACCAGCAGATCGGCGGCGCCCTGGGCAAGGCCGAGCGCTACCTGAACATGGCCAGCCTGGTGGCAGTGCTGCTGTCGGGTGTCGCCGTGGCCTTGTCAGCCAATCGCTTTGCCGCCCGCCGCTTCGATGCCAGCGCCCTGTTGCGCTGCCTGGGCTTGTCACGCCGGGAAACCATGCTGCTGTTCAGCGTGCAGTTGGCAGTGCTGGGGCTGCTGGCCAGCCTCGCCGGCGCGCTGCTGGGCTGGCTGGCCCAGCTTGGCCTGTTCTACCTGTTGCATGATCTTTTGCCCAACGACGTGCCACCTGGAGGACTGCTGCCAGCCATCGCCGGGATTGGCACCGGGCTGGTCGCCCTGGCGGGATTCGCCTTGCCGCCCCTGGCCGCACTGGGACGGGTCCCGCCATTGCGGGTCCTGCGGCGCGACCTGCTGCCGATTCCCTCCAGCACCTGGATGATCTATGGCGCCGCGCTATTTGCCCTGGGCCTGATCATGTGGCGCTTGAGCCTGGATCTACTGCTGACCTTCGCCCTGCTCGGTGGCGGCCTGATCGCTGCACTGTTCCTGGGCGGATTGCTGCTGTTGCTGCTGCAAAGCCTGCGTCGCCTGCTGGCCCGGTCGTCCCTGCCCTGGCGCCTGGGGCTGGGCCAATTACTGCGTCACCCCCTGGCGGCGGCCGGGCAATCCCTGGCCTTCGGCCTGATTCTGCTGTCCATGGCCTTGATCGCCCTGCTGCGGGGCGAGTTGCTGGATACCTGGCAGAACCAGTTGCCCAAAAATGCCCCGAACTACTTTGCCCTGAATATCCTGCCGGCCGAAAAGCAGGCTTTCAGCGATCGCCTGGTACAACTCTCGGCGCCCTCAGCACCGCTGTATCCGGTGGTTCCCGGACGCCTGGTGAGTATCAATGGCGAACCTGTGAGGGAGATTGTCAGCAAGGACTCCAGTGGCGACCGGGCCGTTCAGCGTGATCTGAGCCTGACCTGGGCCGCTGATCTGCCTGCCGGCAACAGCATCACCGAAGGCCAATGGTGGTCGAGCCAGACCGATGACCCGGTGCCTGGCGTGTCCGTGGAGGCCAAGGTGGCGCAAAGCCTGAAGCTGAAACTGGGTGACCGCTTGATCTTCACCGTGGCGGGAGTCAATCGGGAGGCCCAGGTCACCAGCCTGCGCAGCATCAACTGGGACAACTTCCAACCGAACTTCTTCATGATCTTCCAGCCAGGCACCCTGAAGGACCTGCCCGCCACCTACCTCACCAGCTTCTATCTGAGTCCAGGTCACGACCAGCAGATCGTCGAACTGTCCAGGGCTTTCCCGGCAGTCACCATCCTTCAAGTGGAGGCCCTGCTGGAGCAGCTGCGCAGCATCCTGGCCCAGGTCACTCTGGCGGTGGAATATGTGTTGCTGTTTGTCCTGGCGGCGGGAATGGCCGTGCTGTTTTCCGGCCTGCAAGCCACCCTGGACGAACGCATTCGCCAGGGTGCGCTGCTGCGCGCCCTCGGTGCCGAACGACGGTTGCTGATCAAGGCCCGACGGATCGAGTTCGGCTTGCTTGGCGCGGTCAGCGGCCTGCTGGCGGCCCTGGGCAGCGAACTGATCAGCCTGGTGCTCTACCGGTTTGCCTTCGACTTGCCCTGGCACCCCCACCCCTGGCTATTGCTGCTGCCGGTGATTGGCGCGCTGCTGATAGGCGGAGCCGGAATTTTCGGCACCCGCCGGGCGTTGAACGCCAGCCCCTTGAGCGTCCTGCGCGAAGGATGAAGACTCATGGCTCGCCAGCGCCGGCTGCCGAGCCTACTTCACGTACTCGATCTGGTTGATCCACCAGCAGGTTTCACCCGCCGGGGTATGAACAATGGCTTCGTCGCCCACTTCCTTCTTCAGTAGCGCCCTGGCCATCGGCGAGTCGATGGAAATGTAGTCCTTGCGCAGATAGATCTCGTCATAACCGACGATACGAAAGCGCTTGATCTCGGCGGCCTCGTTTTCCACTTCGACCCAGGCACCGAAAAATACCCGGCCTTCCTGCTCCGGGGCATAGGTCACCACTTTCATGTCTTCCAGACGCTTGCGGATGTAGCGCACCCGACGATCAATCTCCCGCAGCAGCTTCTTGTTGTACTGATAGTCGGCATTCTCGCTGCGATCCCCCAGGGACGCCGCCCAGGTGACCTTCTGGGTGATGTCCGGACGTTTCTCCCGCCACAGATAATCCAGCTCCTGCTTCAGTGCGTCGTAACCATCCTGTGTGATGAGCTTGGTACTCAATTGGCTTGTCACCTTCCAGCCTTGTAGCGGCTGTTCTGTTATTTGAATTAACCGTTGAACCCGGCCGATCTCGGGCGGCTGCTCTCCCCGCGCATCGTTAACGCAGCACTATCAGATTTGTCCGATTTAGATTTCAGAGAGGTCGGCCAATCATAGAGCCAAACCGCCGAGGCTTACGGCCTCAGACACATTTTAAGCAACAGAGTTTGCACTCGGCGCGCCTGACAACCTGCAACCGACCTCCGCAAAGAACCCGCCACCAACGACCAAAACCTCTAAAAAACAAAGGGAATGCACTAAATGGGCAACATCATTATCGTCGATGACCACCCACTGATCCGACTGGCCATCAGGTCGGTGCTGGAACCCCATCACCACACCATCGTCGCTGAAGCCGACAACGGTGCGGACGCCGTGCAGTTGGTGCGCAAACACATGCCGGACCTGTTGATCCTCGACCTGGGGATTCCCAACCTGGACGGGTTCTCGGTCATCGCCCATATCAAGTCCGCGGACCTGCATGTGAAAACCCTGGTCCTGACTTCAAGCGACTCGAAGAACTTCGCCTTGCGCTGCCTGCAGGCCGGAGCCGCGGGCTTTCTGTGCAAGACCGAGAATCTTCACGAACTGGCCAATGCAGTGAAGGCCATTCTGTCCGGGTACAGCTACTTCCCGGAAGACACTATCAATATCCTGCAGCAGAACACCAATGCCGCCAGCCAGGAAAGCGTACTGATCTCCCGCCTGACCGATCGCGAGATCACAGTCCTGAAACTGCTGGCCACCGGCCTCAACAATCAGCAGATTGCCGACGCCCTGCTGATCAGCCACAAGACCGTCAGTACCTACAAAGTGCGTTTGCTCAAGCGCTTCAACATTTCCAACCTGGTAGCCCTGGCTGAACTGGCAAAGCGCAATGCGGTTGTTTGAATAGCCAGCCCCGATCAGTGCATGAGCAAGGAGCATCCGCCACAGCTGGAGATACGCCAGCCACTGTCTGCTCGATGCAATCACTATCTAAATACGGCGCAGTCAGCAGCAAGCTGCACAGCGCCGTCGGAGCCGCCGAACCACTAGCGGCGAATGATCAGCCCTTGGCGAGCGACGCGGGTCAATTGCTTGATGACTTCAGCGGCGTGCTCGGCACTGGGTGCCGGAATGACCGCCAGATCAAAGCTGTCACTGGCAAAACGTGCCAGGGACTCGCCCTCTTCGACGAACTGGATCAGAAATGCCGCCGGGCCCGCGGAACGCCGCGGCCAGCCATCGAGATAACGCAACAGGGTGGGTTGGTGCTTGCCGCCAAGAAGAATTTTCGGGTTGCGCTGGGAAAGACTCGCCGTGAGCGGCGCAAGACGTACAAGGGGGCGTGGTGCATTCATCGTATTGTGTCTCTGCCTCTGGTTTCTGCCGGGCAGGTGAGAGGCAACACCGAACCAGCGCTTTAGCGGTATTTCGAAGCCTGCCTGCAGCTTCTATCGATGGTCTTTCGACTCACCTGGCGCCCCGCAAGTAGCTGTTTAAATCGGCGCATGGGCAGCATCCTAGAGAAGCCGGCCGGTCAGTGTCAAGATTTCGCAGCAACGAAAAAGGCCTGCACAGGCAGGCCTTGGAATTTCTCCTAAGGGTTGATCCAGAGCGTCCGAAAGCCACCAGCGACGGACGAATCAAGCCCACGGATTACTTGGCGATCGTTGCATCCAGCGACAGTTTGCCGGCGCCTTCAAACAGCACGGCAAGGGTACCGCCCAGCAGCGCCAGGGCGAATTCATAGCCATTGTTGGCCATGAACAAACCGTGGCTGATATGCACCGAAAAGATTGCCACCAGCAGGGTGAACGACAGGCCCAGCGCAGCAGGACGCGCCAACAGGCCAATGATCAGCGCCAGACCCGCGAAGAACTCGGTACCACCGGCCAGCAACGCCATCAGATACCCCGGCGCCAGGCCGATGCTCTCCATCCACTGAGCCGTCCCCGCCAGGCCGCCACCACCGAACCAGCCAAAGAGTTTTTGCGAACCGTGGGCAGCAAAGATGATGCCGACGAAAATCCGCAAAACGGTCAAGCCATAACCGGCGCGAGTGCTCAGTACGTTTTTGATCAGTGTGCTCATGCTGTGTAGTCCTGTGTAAGACGGGGAAGTTGGTCGCCATATTAATCAGTTTTTATCATGTTAAAAGCGGAATAATTCCGAGATAACAATCAGTATTTTCGATTATTTGCGAGACGCAACTTTTCGCTCCCGAGGCTCCAGCGAGTCCCGTTCACGATCGAAGGCCAGATAGTATTTGTTGACGCTATTAACATAGCTGACCGCGCCCATACCCACCTGCTCCATGGCGATCCGCTCCACCTGGAAAAACCACTGATTGGGATTGAGCCCTCGCCGCCGGGCTTCGCTGCGCATGCCCTGCACCCGTTCCGGCCCCATGTTGTAGGCGGCCAGGACAAAAGCCATGCGCTCGCGTTCGTTGAGCTTGGGACTGGCAAAGAACTTGCGACGAATCATCGCCAGGTACTTGGCTCCCGCCTGCACATTGTTATCGAGGGACTGGATATTGTTGACCCCGACCCGTTGCGCCGCCGAAGGCGTGATCTGCATCAGTCCGGTGGGGCCACTACCGCTCCTGGCGCTGGGTTGCAGAGCCGACTCCTTGAACGCCAGGGCCGCCAGATTCAGCCAGTCCATGCCCTGTTCCCCGGCATGCTTCTGCAGCACCGGACGCAGTTTCTCCAGGCGCTGTCGGTCGGCTTGGGCCAGGGGGTAATGCACCTGATACTGACGCCGATAGATGCGCAGGAACGCCACATCCTGATCCGCCGGGGTCTTATAGCTCTTGAGAAAACGGTCGATGCTGGCCCGCAGCATCGACGCATCGCGCCGCACAAACCAGTGCTCCTCGCCCGGCTCGCTGATCTTCAACTGTCGATCGAAACGCAGCTTGGGCAGGATCTTGCTCCAGCGCTCGGCAATCGGCTGCTCGACGATGGTCAGGTGAAAGATTCCCCCCTGGACCATTTCCAGCACGTCCTCCACCGCCAGACTCGGGTCCACCCACTCGACCTTGATCGGCGCCAGCTTGCGCAAGGCCAGTCGCTGATTGATCTGACTCACCGCCTCGCCGGCGGCACTGCCGGTGGTCAGGGTCAGCGTCTTGCCGGACAGCTGTTCGATCCGCGTGTAACGACGCTCGCCCTTGATACCCACCAACAGCAACGGAACATTGCTGACGATGGGATCGCTGGAACTGACCACATGGCCCGGCAGAGCCTCCAGTAATTCCCCTGGCGCCACCAGATCGCCCTCTCCCCGCTGCAACGCACCCAGCAACTGATCCTTGGCTTTGGGAATGATCTTGAGGCTGATTTCCTGTCCGTCACGGGCATGACCATTGAGGTATTGCTCGAACGCGCGCAAGCGATGGTATTCGACGCCGATGGCCTGTCCCTGGACCTCACCGGAGCTGTTGCGGCTCTGATTGACCAGCACCCGCAGCACGCGGCTGCTGCGGATCTCTGCCAGGTCGCGGACCTTGCCGGACGCGAGGGCTTCCGGCGGTCCGGCCAGACGGGCCAGCGCCGGCAAGGGCAGCAGCAGCGACAGGCACAGCGCGAGCAAGATCGAGGGTCGGGTCATCCGTTCTCCGCAGGAAATACTGTTCAACCCTTCGTCGTTTTTTGAAGGCTTGATCGACAGAAACAGAGCGCCTTGAGCGCTGGCAAGGTGCAAAAGAGCAGCGAAACGGCGGCACAATGCCCGGCCGCTACGTGCTTCTGGCAGCAAAAGACAGCGTTAACTCGTTGTAGTTCTTGGCTTTTCTTATAAATCTACAGCTCTGATATGCTTTCCGGCCGCAGGCGGAGATAGCACCATGCAACTCATCGATATCGGCGTCAACCTGACCAATCCCTGTTTTGCCGAAAAACACCAAGCCGTTCTCAATCGCGCCTATGAGGCCGGGGTCTGCCAATTGATCCTCACCGGAACCAGCGTCGATGGCAGCGAACAGGCCCTGGAACTGTGCCAGCAACTGGATGCCGATGGGCAAAGACTGTTCGCCACTGCGGGCCTGCACCCTCACTCTGCCAGCGACTGGAATGCCGACAGTCCGCGGCGCTTGCGCGCCCTGCTCAGCGAGCCACGGATACGGGCGGTGGGCGAATGCGGGCTGGACTTCAACCGCGACTTCTCCCCTCGCCCGCAGCAGGAAAAGGTCCTGGAAGAGCACCTGGCCCTGGCGGCCGAACTGCAACTGCCGGTGTTCCTCCACGAACGCGACGCCAACCAGCGTCTGCTGGACATTCTGCGAGACTTTCGTGACCGTTTGCCGGCGGCCGTGGTGCATTGCTTTACCGGCGAGCAACGAGCGCTGTTCAGCTACCTCGACCTGGACCTGCATATCGGCATCACCGGCTGGATTTGCGACGAACGCCGGGGCACCCATCTGCATCCACTGGTGCGCAACATCCCCCGGGGACGCCTGATGCTGGAAAGCGACGCCCCTTACCTGCTGCCCCGCAGCCTGCGGCCGAAACCGAAAAATGGCCGTAACGAACCGGCCTACCTGACAGAAGTCCTGCGGGAAGTGGCTCTGCACCGGGACGAAACGCCGCAAGACCTGGCCAGCCACAGCACGGCCTGCTCCAGAGCCTTTTTCAACTTGCCAGAAATTGCTTGACCCATATCAAGATTTTTCCGAGATCATAGCGGCACAATACTGGCACCTTGCCAATACTGTTTCGCTCAATCAGAGAAGACCTTCTATGGGTGCCTGGCTTAGCAATATCTCGCTGAAATACAAATTCTGGGCGGTCAATGCGGTCGCCTTCGTCACCACCCTGTTATTGGTGCTGTACGCGGTGCAACTGGAGCAGCAGGCCCGTAGTCAGGCCGCACAGGCCGCAGCCCGGAGCCAGGCACATCTGCTCAATGCCTGGCCTGCGGGACAGCCCTTGCCCAGTGGCGAGAACCTGTTGGCCTTCTCCCAGGGCCAGACTCCCAGCCTCAACGAACAGGCCTTGCCTGAACTGAACGGCGCCAACGGCTGGGTCGAAATCAATCACATGCCGCTCTTCGGCGACAACCCGCTGCTGGGTGCCGAGGTCGTCAGCCGCGCCAATGGCCAGCAGGTTGCCGTACTGGCCCACGCACCGAGCCTGGCTCAGGTCTTCAGCGACCGCTTCACCAATTACGCCGTGGCCGTCTTCATCCTGATGTTCGCCATGCTTTGCGCCTCGCAGTTGCTGATCCGCTTTCTCCTCAGCCAGCTCAACACCCTCAAGGATGTGATGCTGCATGTGGAGAAAACCGGCGACCTGTCGGCCCGGGTGCCGCTGTCCTGCAAGGACGAAGTCGGCCAGATGGCCAGCGCCTTCAATGCCATGCAGGCCGGTTACCAGCGGGTGGTGAACACCGTGGCCAACACCGCTCGCCAGCTGGATCAGGGCGCCGCGCGCCTGGCCTCGAGCATGAACGATGTGCGTCACGGCATGCTCGGTCAGCAAAGTGAAACCGATCAGGCCGCCACTGCCATCAACGAAATGTCCGCCACCGTCTTCCACATCGCCCAGCACGCCGGCGCCACCCGGGACCTGTCCCAGACCGCCGACACCCTGGCCGGCACCGGCCATGAAGTGGTCGGCCGAGTGCAGAAGTCCATTGCCGGGCTCTCCAACGGCGTGCAGCAAACCGCCGAGATGATTCAAAAGCTCGCGGAAGACAGCCAGAAGATCAACGGCGTGGTCAACGTGATCCACAGCATCGCCGAACAGACCAACCTGTTGGCTCTCAACGCCGCCATCGAAGCCGCCAGAGCCGGCGAAATGGGCCGCGGCTTTGCCGTGGTGGCCGACGAGGTGCGCAATCTGGCCAAACGCGTACAGTCTTCCACCGACGAGATCACCGGCATGGTCGCAGCCTTGCAGGCAGGCACCCGGGACGCCGTGGACTTCATGCAGGAGAGCTCATTCAAGGCCGACGACTGCGTGCAGCAGGCCCAGGAAGCCGGGGCGGCTCTGGCGGAGATCACCGGCGCGGTGGCGCAGATGCGCGAAAGCAATACGCAGATTGCCGTGGCCGCAGAACAACAAAGCCAGGTGGCCGAAGAAATGAACCGGGCGGTGGTGAGCATCCGCGACGTCACCGAAAACACCGTGCAACAGACCGTGGCCTCCGCCACCACCAGCAGTGAACTGGCGACCCTGGCCGGCGAACTGAGCAAGGCCATCGGCCAACTGAAACTCTGATCCCCTGCACATGCCCGCTGGCTATCGGAGCGATAGCCAGCCTTGATTCGCCCTCTCCCGACCTCGCCCCTATTCTTGGTTCACGAGTTTTCAAGAACTGAGGATGATCACCATGGGCAAACGTCACCCCAATCTTCCGGCCTGGCAATGGCGCGTCTACCCGCAGAGCCACCAGCACCCGACCAATCTGGTGTTGCACCTGATTGCCGTACCGCTGTTCATCGTCGGTTTTCTGCTGATTGTCTCGGGCGTGTTTTCCCTGAGTTTCCTGAGTCTGGCCATCGGCCTGGTCGGTGTATTGGCCGCCCTGGGCCTGCAACGCCACGGCCATAGCCTGGAAGCCCAAGCCGTCGAGCCTTTCACTGATCGCCAGGACGCCGTGCAACGCCTGCTGGTGGAACAGTTTCTGACCTTCCCGCGCTTTGTCCTCAGCGGTGCCTGGTGGCGGGCCTGGTTGCAACGCCACCGGCACTGAGGCCTCAGGCGAAGATGGTCACCGTCTGCCGGCTCAGAGCAATCAGTTGTCCATCGGGACTCCAGAGTGCCGCCGCCGCGTGGCCGTAACCGTCGCGGGCATGTTCGGTTTCCACCCGGTACTTGCACCAGTCCAGGGTGCTGACTGGCAGCAGCGGCTGCACGAACTCGATGGTCCAGGTCAGGGTGCTGCCGGCGGCCGGCTTGCTCAGGTGCGGCAACAAGGCCGGCGGCCAGGCATCCACCAGCGCCAGGATGTGCGCCTCGGTCACGGGTTCTTCCTTGACCTCCCCGCGCAAACGCACCCAGCCGCCCATGTCCCGGGAACGGTTGCCGGTAAAGGGCAGGCCGCCAACGCTCCAGCGCATCGCCAGATGGCGCATGAACTCCGGCGTTACGCCCTTGATGTAGGGCAGCTCCTGGCAGTCATCCCAGTGTTTCATCTCGGGCGCAGGTTCGGCGTCAATCGTCACCGAAGACTCGCGTGAGGCGCCAAAGCTGCCCTGCACCAGGGTCACCACCTGGCCTTCCTGCATCACCCGCCCCAATACCTGGCTAACCGCCTTGCCTTCACGCAGGACATCCACTTCAAAACTGACCGGAACGTCCGGCGCCACGGGCCCGACAAAAGTGACCGCCAAAGAGCGCACCGGGCGGTCGGCCGGAACCTTGGCGCGCATCGCTTCGTACTGCAGGGCGACCACCAGGCCACCGAAACTGGCGCGACCTTGAGCCCACTCGGCCGGAATGGTCAGCGCCTGGGGCTGGCTGCGAACGGCTTCGAGCAAATCATAGAAACGCATGAAAACCTCGGGGGCAAAAAAAAGACTCAGGGATCTTAACCAGCGCCTTAGAGCCGCACAGCCACTATTCCGGCCAAAGCAGCGGACAGATAAGCCGCACAACGACAATCACTTTCGCAAGCAATCGTCGTACAACTGGTCCAGCACCTGGTCAGCTGCGGTTTCGGCCTTGAGCATGGTTCGACGCCAGACGGCGACACAGGGCAGCAGATCCGCTTGCTGCTCGGCCTGCGCCAGCCACTGCCAGCAGTCATGCCAATCCCCCAGGGCGCCCTGGGCCGCCTTGAGACGTTTCATCGCCAGCGCCGGCAAACGATCGAGCTCGGGATAGGCATCGGCCGCGTAGCGCACACGCTTGATCAACAGCCGCAAACGATGGCGATCGTGAGCGGGATCCTGCAGCGCCTTGCCCAGGGCTTTCCACTGCTTGGCCAGGCGCTTCTCAATCCGCACGCGCAAACCTCGGAGCAAACCCTGGCGCTGGCAAGCCCGCAGGAATCGCGGAAACGCATCCAGTACCAGGAACAGCTGGGCCAGCTGGGGTCCGCCAGCCACTGCCGAATACTCCCGGCGCAACTGGGCGGTGCGCCGCTCGGCGGCAAGGTGCTGGCCATGCTGGTGCAGATAAGCCGCCAGTACTTCACGGTCACGAATCGGCGTTGTCAGTTGCCCGACCGCGCCGGCTGCCGCCTCCAACTGCTCGACACCGGGCAGGCCGCGCAACGGGCGCAACAGGCTGCGCAAGCGGCGCACGGTGATGCGCAAGTCGTGCAGCGCCTCGGCATCGGTGGCCGCCGCCATGCGCGCCTGACAAGCCAGCAAGCTCACTTCCAGGCTCAGGATCTGAACCACCAATCGATCAACCAAGGCACACATCACGGGTTCCCCAATACGACGTGCAAGCCTGAATTCGGCTTATCCAGCTCAAGAATGAAAACGTGGACCCGTGACCGGCATTGCGCCCGGTCACGGCCCCACGCTATGAGGGTTGCCGCTTCAGCGTAGCGCCTGGCGCGACTCAGCGCCCGGCACGCGACTCGCGAATGTAGAAGCGCGCCTTCTCGGCTTTCTTGGTGCAGCCTTCAAAGGCTTCGAATTGCTGCTGGGTCTTGGCACCGGTCAGCAGCGACAGGGCCTTGGAATAGCTCACGGTGCCAGCGAACCCTTCGGCCTTGGCCAGGTCCAGCTCATGCCAGGCGGCGTCCAGCTGAGTGCCGCAACTGTCGCGGTAGGCGGTCTTGCCCGCGCAACCGGTCAGAACCAATGCAATCAGGGGCAAACAGATCCAGGCTTTCATCAATGACACCTCAGGAAAAAGAAACAGTCGTACAGGTTAAGACGATGGCAGCCGCGAAAAGTGCCTGACTCGACCTTTGGAAAATATAGCCGCAGGAGCATAGCGTCACCGCCCCATCGCCCCTAGGAAAAAACACTGATGCAAGCCGCAGGCGCATCAGCAATTGAACCCCGGGGCGCTATGGGTGCATTGTTGCAGCCTGTTTGGCGAAGGGACGAATCATGAACAAACGTGTTGCATTGGTCCTCGGCTCAGGAGGCGCACGCGGGTATGCCCATATCGGGGTCATCGAGGAGATCGAAAGACGCGGGTATGACATTGCCTGCATCGCCGGTTGCTCGATGGGCGCGGTGGTGGGCGGCATCTACGCGGCGGGCAAGCTCGCCGAGTACCGGGAATGGATCGAAAGCCTGGACTACCTCGATGTGCTGCGCCTGGTGGACGTGAGCTTCCGCCTGGGGGCGATTCGCGGCGAAAAGGTCTTCGGCCAGATCCGCAAGATCGTCGGTGACGTCAACATCGAAGACCTGCGCATTCCCTACACCGCCGTGGCCACCGACCTCACCAACCAACAGGAGATCTGGTTCCAGGAGGGCTGCCTGCATCAGGCCATGCGCGCCTCGGCGGCCATTCCCAGCCTGTTCACCCCAGTGATGCAGGGCAATCGCATGCTGGTGGACGGCGGCCTGCTCAACCCGCTACCGATCGTGCCGGTGGTGTCCAGTCATTGCGACCTGATCATCGCGGTCAACCTCAACTCCACCAACCAGCGCCATTACCAGTTGCCGGTGATCCAACGCCCGCCGGCGTTCAAGAGCCGCTTCGACAGCCTGATCAATTCCCTGGGCTCGCACCTGCCGTTCCGCCGCAAGCAGGCCGAGCAACTGTTGCTGCTCGAACAGGAAGCCTTCAAGAGCGAAGCGGCCGACATCAATCCCTGGGTCGAAGGCGCCGAGCCGGAGGCCCAGCAACCGGCGGCCGCACCGGAAACCGAAGGCGCGCCCAAGTCCGCCAGTGGTTCATTCATCATCGACAACGTCGGCCCGGCGTCGCTGCTGGACCTGGTGAACCAGAGCTTCGAGGTGATGCAGACCTCCCTGGCGCAGTACAAGATTGCCGGCTACCCGCCGGACATCCTGATCAACGTGCCCAAGCGCGTGTGCCGGTTCTTCGAGTTCTACAAGGCGCCTGAGCTGATCGCCCTGGGGCGGGAAATCGCCAGCGACACCCTGGACCGCTACGAACAGGAACAGCGCTGAGCCAGCAAGAGCCGAGCCCGACAGCTCAGGAATCACCGCCCAACAGCCGGTAGCCCACTCCCGCCTCGGTCACGATGAACCGAGGCCGAGTCGGATCGTCCGCCAGTTTCTGCCGCAGATGCCCGACCACGATCCGCAGGTAGTGGCTGTCCTCGGTGTGGGTTGGTCCCCAGATGTCCTTGAGCAACTGCTGCTGGGTGATCACCCGCCCGGGATGCCGTGCCAGCTGCGCCAGCACGGCGTATTCCTTGCGGGTCAGGGCCACTTCAAGACCGTCCAGAAGTACCCGGCGATAGGCCAGGTCCACCGTCAACGGCCCCACCTGCAAGGCCGCTTCCTGCACCTCGCCGGCGGGCGCCTGGCGCAGCAGGGCACGGATGCGTGCCAGGAATTCCTGGATGCCGAAGGGTTTGGTCACGTAGTCATTGGCGCCGCCATCCAGGGCTTCGACCTTCTGCACTTCGCTGGCGCGCACCGAAAGCACCAGCACCGGCACCGTCGACCACTCGCGAAACTCGCGCAGGACCTGCTGGCCATCCATGTCCGGCAGCCCCAGATCGAGCACCAGCAGGTCCGGTTTGTTCAGCGCCGCCTGGGCCAGGCCTTCGGCACCGGCTCCGGCTTCAATCACTTTGTATCCTTGTGACGCCAGGCTGATGCGCAGGAACTTGCGGATCTGCGGCTCGTCGTCGATGACCAGGATGGTCGCGGTCTGGCTCATGGGTTCAATTCAAGGCAAATAAGAGGCAAAAGAGTAGCGCACGCCGGGCCACATCCAAATGGCCTTCGTGCGCGCTGGCAGTGTTGCGGATCACGGCTTGTCACAGGTCGTTCTCCAGCTCCGGCTGGGTCTGCAGCGGCAGGTGCAAGGTGATGCAAGTGCCCTGGCCGTCGATGCCTTCGGCGACGCTGATATGCCCGCCATGGGCGCCGACCATGCCCTGACAGATCGCCAGCCCCAGGCCCGTGCCCTGCCCGCCACGATCGCCGCGGGCGGAGGTGTAGAACATGTCGAAGATCTTCGCCCGCTCCTCCTCGGGAATCCCCGGCCCCTCGTCGCTGACGGCAAAGCTCAACTCCCCCTCACCGGCACTGACTTTCAGCTGCAAACGCCCTTGGGGCGGCGAGAAGCGTGCGGCGTTTTCCAGGACATTGACCAGCGCCTGCTCGATCAGGGCCGCATGGACATAGAGCAGCGGCAGGTCCGGCGGCAGCTCGGTGCTCACCCGCAACGGCGCCAGCACCACCCGCAGACGGTTGAGGGCACTGCCGACTATGTCCCCCGGCGCCACCCAGTCCCGGGCCAGCTTCAACGCACCATGCCCAAGCCGGGTCATGTCCAGCAGGTTCTGGATATAGCGATCCAGGCGCTCG
Organism: Pseudomonas sp. Os17; assembly: GCF_001547895.1. Lineage (NCBI taxonomy): Bacteria > Pseudomonadati > Pseudomonadota > Gammaproteobacteria > Pseudomonadales > Pseudomonadaceae > Pseudomonas > Pseudomonas sp. Os17. The sequence goes on from NZ_AP014627.1 coordinate 4,933,381, forward strand.
GCTTCATCCCGCGTCCCTTCGAGCAATTCGCGCCGATCTTCCAGGGGGATCGCCTCCCCCAGGGCCAGCAGGCTGTCGATACTGCCGCGCATCGACGTCAGCGGCGTGCGCAGGTCGTGAGACACCGAGGCCAGCAAGGCACTGCGCAACTGTTCGGTTTCGCCGTGCAGGCGCGCCGCCTCCAGGTCCTCGGCCAGACGCGCCCGGGCCAGGGCCTGGGCCAGGGGCTGGCTGAGGGCCGTGAGCAGGCGCCGGCGCTGACCGCTGAACTCCTCGCCTTCCCTGGGACACACGCCCAACAGCCCCAGGGGACCGTCGTCCACCGAGAGCGGCCACCACCACCAGCGTCCGAATGGCAGGGTCCCGGTGCCCAGGCCCGCCGGTTGATCATGCTGCCAGGCCCAGTCCGCCGCGGCCCGCTCGGCCTCGGAAAACTGCAGCGAACCGCCGGTCTCGACTTTCCAGCCGCCCTGCCCGTCGCGATTGAGCAGGCAGATGCGCAATTCATCGCGACCGTGCAGGTGCTGGGCTGCGGCGCTGATCACCGCCTGCCGATCGGTGGCGGCCGTGAGCTTGCGCGACAGATCGAGCAACTCGCCGGTTTCCTCCTGGGTTTCACGCAGCGCCTGCAGCTGCCGCCGCTGGCGCGCCGCCAGGTTGCCGGTGAGCGCCGCCATGAGCAGGAAGAACAACAGGGTCAGCACATCCTCTTCTCGTTGGATGGCAAACGAGAAACTGGGCGGGATAAACAGAAAGTCATAGGCCAAAAACGACAGCGCGGCGCAGGCCAGGGCCGGCCCCAGGCTGCTGCGCACCGCCACCAGCAACACCGCGGCGAGAAACACCAGCGAGATGTTCGGCAGCGGCAGGACACTGGCCACACCCCAGGCCAGGGCACTGGCCAGAACGGTGGCCAACAGCGCCAGGCCATAGTCGAACCACTGCAGGGAATGCTGGCTGCGCAAGCCCGGCTGATGCGGCAGAGGATCGGTGTCCAGGACATTGATCTCCAGGCCCTCGGCGTTGCGCAACAGGCGCGCCGCCAGGCCGCCGCCAAACCAGCGCCGACGCCAGCGACGACTGGACTGCCCCACCAGCAGCAAACTGGCACGGCGTTCGGCGGCGTGCTGGATCAAGGTCTTGGCCACCTCGCCGGCGCGCAGCAGCACCACCTCCCCGCCCAGGCGCTCAGCCAGTTGCTGCGCCGCCTGCAACCGCAGGCGCGATTGCTCGTCCTGCAGCCGGCCATTGTCCACATGCACCAGGCTCCAGGGCAGGTGCCGACGCTGGGCCACGCGACTGGCATGGCGCACCAGGCGCTCGGCCTGGGCATCGCCGTCAATGCCCACCAGCAAACGCCCCCGCACCGCCGGCGCCGCCTGGCCAAGCTGGCGGTAGCCCAGGGCCAGGTCGTTATCCACCTGGGCCGCGGCGGTCTGCATCGCCAACTCGCGCAAGGCGGTGAGATTGGTCTGGGTAAAGAACGCATCGATGGCCGCCCGCGCCTGCTCCGGCACATAGACCTTGCCGTCCCGCAGGCGCTCCAGCAGCTCTCGTGGCGGCAGGTCAACCAGCAGCAGTTCATAGGCTTCCTGCAGCACCCAGTCGGGCAGGGTTTCACGCACCTGGACCCCGGTGATGCCGCGGACCTGATCATTCAGGCTTTCCAGGTGCTGGACATTGACCGTGGTGAACACGTCGATGCCGGCCGCCAGCAGTTCCTGAATATCCTGCCAGCGCTTGGCGTGCCGACTGCCGGGGGCATTGCTGTGGGCCAGCTCATCCACCAGCACCAGCTTGGGCTTGGCCTTGAGCAGGCCGTCCAGGTCCATTTCCTCGAGCATCACCCCGCGGTATTCCGAACGCACCAGGGGCTGCTGCGGCAAACCGGCCAGCAGCGCCTCGGTCTCGGCGCGCCCGTGGGTTTCCACCACCCCGGCGAGCACCTTGACCCCTTGGCGCAGTTGCGTGTGGGCAGCCTGGAGCATGGCGTAGGTCTTGCCGACGCCGGGAGCGGCACCGAGGAAGACCTTGAGCCGGCCACGACCGTCACGGGGCAGTTCAGCGAGCAGCGCATCGGCGCGACCGGAATCACTCATGGGGTATCTCTCTGCAACGAAACATTCAATTCACCAGGCACTCTAGCTGCCGCCGCCGGCGCCAGCGCTTACAACTGGTCCAGGGCTTGATTCAGGGTCAGCACATTGACCACCGGTGGCCCCACCAGGGGCCGCTGGGTATGTGCCGCCACCAGGGCCCGCAGCTGGTCCGCCGGCAGATTGCGCGCCGCCGCGACCCGCGCCAGTTGATAGTCAATTGCCTCGGGTGGCAAGTGCGGATCAAGGCCGCTGCCCGAGGTGGTGAGCAGGGCCAGGGGCACCGGGCCCTGACCCGCAACCTGGAGCTTGTGGGCATCGTCGATCACCCGGGTGGCCAGGGCCGGGTTGCTCGGCGCCAGGTTGCTGGCAGAGCTGGATACCGTGGCAAAGGCCCCCGCCGAAGGACGCGGATGGAACCAGGCATCGCCGACAAAATCCTGGGCAATCAGGGCCGAGCCCCGCACCTTGCCCTCGGCATCACGCACCAGGCTGCCGTTGGCCTGGTCCGCAAACGCGACCTGGGCCACTCCAGTGACCACCAGCGGATAAGCCACGCCGGTGATCAGGGTCATCAACACCATCAGGCTCAAGGCCGGACGCAATACGCTAGTCATTTCTCATTCCTCGATTCATTCGGTCACGTGCAGGAGCCGGCTGCCGGCGATCAGGTCGCAAACCTTGCTGCGTCCTGCGCCGGCCAGCGGCGGGCTACACCAGGTGCAGCGCGGTCAGCAGCATGTCGATCAGCTTGATCCCGACAAAGGGCACCACTATCCCGCCCACGCCATAGACCAGCAGGTTGCGCCGCAGCAGGTGGGCGGCGCTGGCCGCCTGGACCCGCACGCCACGCAGCGCCAGGGGGATCAGCACCACGATGATCAGGGCGTTGAACACGATCGCCGAAAGGATCGCGCTCTGCGGGCTGGTCAGTTGCATGATGTTGAGCACGCCCAGCTGTGGATAAATCGCCGCGAACAACGCCGGCAGGATGGCGAAGTACTTGGCCACGTCGTTGGCAATGGAAAAGGTGGTCAGGGCGCCACGGGTCACCAGCAGCTCCTTGCCGATCTGCACCACGTCCAGCAGCTTGGTCGGATCGCTATCTAGGTCGACCATGTTGGCCGCCTCGCGGGCCGCCTGGGTGCCGTCGTTCATCGCCATGCCGACATCGGCCTGGGCCAGTGCCGGGGCGTCGTTGGCGCCGTCGCCGCACATGGCCACCAGACGCCCGTCGTTCTGCTCATGACGGATGCGCGCCAGTTTCTTTTCCGGCGTGGCCTCGGCCAGCACATCATCGACCCCGGCCTCCGCCGCGATGGCGGCGGCGGTCAGCGGGTTGTCGCCGGTGACCATGACGGTGCGGATCCCCAGCTTGCGCAACTCGGCGAAACGCTCGCGGATACCGGGCTTGACCACGTCCTTGAGGTGAATGGCGCCGAGCATCCGGCCTTCGCCACAGACCAGCAGCGGCGTGCCGCCGCTCTGGGCGATCTTGTCGATCTCCCGGGACAGGGCCGGGGCCAGGTCGCGGCGCTCCAGGCCGACGAAACTCAGTACCGAATCCACCGCGCCCTTGCGATAGATCCGCCCCTGGTAATCGACGCCGGAAAGGCGAGTTTCCGCACTGAACGGCACGGCGGTCAACACATCGCTGGCCGGCTCGGGCTGTGGATAAAGTTCGCGCAGGTACTCGACGATGGATTTGCCTTCGGCGGTGTCATCCGCCAGGGAGGCCAGCAAGGCCGCCTCCGCCAGTTCCCGGGCGTTGACCCCGGGAGCCGGGTGGATGGCGCTGCAACGACGGTTGCCGAAGGTGATGGTGCCGGTCTTGTCCAGCAACAGCACGTGCACGTCCCCTGCCGCTTCCACCGCACGACCGGATTTGGCGATCACGTTCAGGCGCACCAGTCGATCCATCCCGGCGATCCCGATCGCCGACAGAAGGCCGCCAATGGTGGTGGGGATCAGGGTCACCAGCAACGCCACCAGGAACACCAGCGGCAGGCTGCCATTGGCGAAGTGGGCGAACGGCTGCAGGGTCACCACCACCAGCAGGAAAATCAGGGTCAAGCCGATCAGCAAGATGTCCAGGGCCACTTCATTGGGGGTCTTCTGCCGCTTGGCGCCCTCCACCAGGGCAATCATGCGATCCAGGGTCGACTCTCCGGGGTTGCTGGTGATGCGCACCAGCAGCCAGTCGGAAACCAACCGGGTATTGCCGGTCACCGCCGAACGATCCCCACCGGATTCGCGGATCACCGGCGCCGACTCACCAGTAATCGCCGCCTCGTTGACCGCGGCGATGCCCTCGATCACCTCGCCGTCCCCGGGGATCATTTCCCCGGCTTCGACTCGAACCACATCGCCTTTGCGCAGTTGGGTCGCCGGCACCAGCTGATAGCCGCCATCGGCGCTCCGGCGCCGGGCGCTCAAGCCCTCGCTACCGGCCTTGAGGCTGTCGGCGCGAGCCTTGCCCCGACCTTCGGCCAGGGCTTCGGCGAAGTTGGCAAACAGCACCGTGAACCACAGCCACAGGGCGATCTGGGCAGCGACGAAAGTCGGCACCGCAGTGTCCGGCACGAAACACAGCACGGTGGTCAGGAGCGCCGTCAACTCCACCACCAGCATCACCGGCGAGCGCTGCAACTGGCGCGGATCGAGCTTGACGAAGGCCTGGATCAGCGCCGGACGCCACAGGGCCGAGATCGCGGTGCCCGACGCTTCGGCCTTGGCCGGCTTGGTCTTGGCGGGCGCATCGGCAGCCTTGTTTGAGGCAGGAACATGCATATTCATCATCAGGTCCTCAGAAGCCCATGCTCAGGTGTTCGGCGATAGGGCCCAGCGCCAGGGTCGGCAGGAAGGTCAGGCCCCCCACCAGCAAAATGGTCACGGTCAGCAAGGCCACGAACAACGGGCCATGGGTGGGGAAACTGTTCAGGCCGATGGGCGCGGTTTTCTTCAAGCCCAGGCTGCCGGCCAGGGCCAGCACCGGCAGGATGTAGCCGAAACGCCCGATCAGCATGCCCAGGCCCAGCATCAGGTTGTGGAACGGGGTATTGGCGCTGAAGCCGCCAAATGCCGAACCGTTGTTGGCGCTGGCCGAGGTGTAGGCGTACAGCAACTGGCTGAAGCCGTGGGGCCCCGGGTTGCTGATGGCAGCGGCCGGGCCCGGCAGGCTGGCGGCCAGGGCGCCCAGGACCAGGACACCAATCGGCATCACCATCAGGGTCACCACCAGCAGTTGCACTTCCTTGGCCTGAAGCTTCTTGCCCAGGTATTCCGGGGTGCGGCCGATCATCAATCCAGCCAGGAACACCGCAATCAGCACGTTCAGCAGCATGCCGTAGAGACCAGCCCCCACGCCGCCGAAGATCACTTCGCCGACCATCATGTTGATCAGCGCCACCATGCCACTGAGCGGGTTGAGGCTGTCATGCATGCCGTTTACCGAGCCATTGGAGGCGGCGGTGGTGGTCACCGACCAGAGCACCGTGGCAGTGGTGCCGAAGCGTGCCTCCTTGCCTTCCAGAGGGGCGGTCTGTTCTACCGCAGCGTTCTGCAACGCCGGGTTGGGCTGGTATTCGGCCCACAGCGAGGTGGCGCCGCCGATCAGGAACAGGGCGAACATGCAGGCGATGATGGCGCGGCTCTGGCGCAGGTCCTTGACGTAATGGCCGAAGGTAAACACCAGGGCCACCGGAATCAGGATGATCGACACCAGTTCCAGCAGGTTGCTCCAGGCGGTGGGGTTCTCGAAGGGATGCGCCGAATTGACGCCGAAGAAGCCACCGCCGTTGGTGCCCAGCTGCTTGATAGCGATCTGGCTGGCTGCCGGGCCCAGGGGGATCACCTGCTCGTTGCCTTGCAGGGTCAGGGCGTCCACGTAATGGGCAAAGGTCTGCGGCACGCCCTGCCAGACCAGGAACAGGGCCAGCAGCAGGCACAGGGGCAGCAGGCCATAAAGGGTCGCGCGGGTCATGTCGACCCAGAAATTGCCCAGGGTGCGAACCGAACGCCGGCCGATGCCGCGGCACAGGGCAACCAGCACCGCCAGGCCGGTGGCCGCGCTGACGAAGTTCTGCACGGTCAGGCCCACCATCTGACTGAGGTAGCTCAGGGAGGCTTCACCGCTGTAGGACTGCCAGTTGGTATTGGTCATGAAACTGACCGCCGTGTTGAACGCCAGGGTCCATTCCTGCCCAGGAAGATGCTGCGGGTTGAGCGGCAAGTGATCCTGGAACAGCAGGATGGCGAACAGCAGGACAAAGCCGGCAAAGTTGAACGCCAGCAGGGCCAGGGCGTATTTCTGCCAGCTCTGCTCCACCTGCGGATCGACCCCGGAAACCCGGTAACAGACACGCTCCACCGGCCCCAGCAGCGGCGTCAGCCAGGTACGCTGGCCTTCCATGACCCGGTAGTAGAAACGTCCCAGCCAGGGCGCCGGCAACAGCACCAGGGCGAAAAAGGCCAGGATCAGCCAATAGTCATAACTGTGCATAACCGCAGCTCCTAGTTCCGGTCCGCGCGCAACAGCGCAACCAGTAGATAAACGAACAGGCCCACTGCCAGCAGCAGCGACACCGCGTCCAGAATGTTCATGGAATGTCTCCGAGGTACGGCGATTGCCGCGAATGCCGTCATTGTCCGCAGGGTCGCTGTAAAGGAACGAGATCGACGGGGTGGGCAGCCCATAAAGAAAGCGTAAAGACTGGGTTGGCGCGCACGGTGGCAGGACGGGCCTGAGAGGCCAACAGCGGTCGTGCCCCAAAAAGAAGCGCGAGGACAGCGCGGGTGGAAGGGAATCAGCGGCGAAAAAGCGGGAAATATCCTCGATACGACAGCTTTCCCGGCTTTACGACGCGGGTTGCTGGGCTGGCATGGCTGCTGCAGCGGCCTGTCCCGAGCACTGTCAACCGTTCAGGGAGCCACCGATGAACACACAACTCAAACCCACCTTGGGCACGCTGCATTTATGGGGAATCGCGGTTGGCCTGGTGATTTCCGGAGAGTATTTCGGCTGGAGCTATGGTTGGGGGGTCGCCGGGACCCTGGGCTTTTTGCTGACCTCCTTACTGGTCGCAACCATGTATACCTGCTTTATATTCAGTTTCACCGAGCTGACCACCGCCATTCCCCATGCGGGAGGCCCGTTTGCCTACAGCCGTCGCGCCTTCGGCGAGAAAGGCGGCTTGATCGCCGGATTGGCCACCCTGATCGAATTCGTCTTCGCCCCACCGGCCATCGCCCTGGCGATTGGAGCCTATCTGAATGTGCAGTTTCCGGCGCTGGATCCCAAGCACGCTGCGGTGGGCGCTTACATCGTCTTCATGGGCCTGAACATTCTCGGGGTGAAACTGGCGGCCACCTTCGAGCTGGTGGTCTGTGTGTTGGCGGTGGCGGAACTCCTGGTCTTCATGGGGGTGGTGGCCCCGGCCTTCAGCTTCAGCAATTTTGCCCTCAATGGCTGGGCCGGTGCCGACACCTTCGGCGCTCCGGCGATCGCCGGGATGTTCGCCGCGATTCCCTTCGCCATCTGGTTCTTCCTGGCCATCGAGGGCGCCGCCATGGCCGCCGAGGAAGCCAAGGATCCCAAGCGCACCATTCCCAAGGCCTATATCAGCGGCATTCTGACCCTGGTGCTGCTGGCCATGGGTGTCATGTTCTTCGCCGGCGGCGTGGGCGACTGGCGCACCCTGTCGAACATCAACGATCCTTTGCCCCAGGCAATGAAGGCGGTGGTCGGCGACAGTTCCGGCTGGCTGCACATGCTGGTGTGGATCGGTCTGTTCGGACTGGTCGCCAGTTTTCACGGGATCATCCTCGGCTATTCGCGGCAGTTCTTCGCCCTGGCCCGGGCCGGTTACCTGCCCGCTTCCCTGGCCAGGCTGTCGCGCTTTCAAACACCGCACCGAGCAATCATCGCCGGCGGCCTGATCGGCATCGCCGCGATCTACAGCGACGGCCTGATCAACCTGGGCGGCATGACCCTCACCGCGGCGATGATCACCATGGCCGTGTTCGGCGCCATCGTGATGTACATCATGAGCATGCTCAGCCTGTTCAAACTGCGCCGGGCCGAACCGAACCTGCCACGCAGCTTTCGTGCTCCTGGCTATCCGCTGATACCGGGGATCGCCCTGATCCTGGCCGTGGTGTGCCTGGTTGCCATGGCTTGGTTCAACGCCCTGATCGGCCTGATTTTCCTGGCTTTCATGGTGCTGGGCTTCATCTACTTCCAACTCACCGCACAACTGCGGGCCAATGCTCCGGCGGATGCCATGCTCACCGGGCTGTAAGCATCGGTCGCCACTGGCCAGGGCAATCGGGCATACAATGGAACCCCTGCGCAGTGCTTTAACTCAAAGCATTACAGGCCGTGCCGAGGACGAACCTTCGTCCTCGGGAACTGCCGTTCAAGGAGAGTCCTATGCCCTGGTATGCCTGGTTGATCCTGGTGGTTGCTATCGGTTCGATCGTCGGCGGCTTGATGCTGCTGCGCGACACCGCCAACAAGGTGGAGTTGACCGATGAGCAGCGTAAACGCGTGGCGCAACGCAACGCGGAAATGGATGCCAAGGAAGCACGAGATCGTTGATCCCCAGCCCCTTCACCGACGGATGAAGGGGCTATTTCGTGCCCTACTGTTCCCATTCGGCCTTGGCGATATGCAAGCCGTGCATTCCTTTGTAGGCCGCGCGCTGCGGCTGGCTCCAGCCTTCGAGCAGGGTTTCGTCGAGACGATAGATCTCGACCCCCAGCGGCCGGCATACGCTCAAGGGATCCTGGGCATCCGGGCCCCACATCGGTAGCGACAGATCACCGCCCGGGCAGGTCGACAACGCACACAGCAAGTCGATCTCGGCAAAGAACTCCAGATAATCGCCCTTCTGTGCCGGACAGGCCTTCATGAAGTACATGTCGTCGTGATTCAGGCCGGTGCACTGGAAGATGTTCAAGACATCGTGCACGTCAAACTCGGTCAGCCCGTGGGGCAGCACCGCCCGGGTCAGGTTGGAGTGACAGTGGTGGTGGAAGTCCTCGCCGGTGAGCATACGGTTGACATAGGGATCACAACGGGTGCCCAACAGGTCGTGAAGGCGACCGCCGTGCTCATCAATGCCGTAATTCGCCAGGCTGTCATCGGTGATGGTGACCAGGGGCCGAAGAAAAGGCAGGTTCGACCAGAGTCGATCGTGGGTACTGACGTGAGCCCCTTGCAATTGCCGGGTCCGGGCCGCCCATAACCTTTCCCGCGGGTCGTTGGCATTCCAGACGTTGAAATCGCCCACCTGCGGCCCTGCCGGAGTGGTGACGCGAAACACATGTCCGGCGGGAACCTTCCAGGCACGCCCGGTGCGGATCGGCACCTCAAATTGCTCGACCAGCGTGCGCTGCTCACGGCTGTCGCGAATACGTTCATAGAACGCCGTGTCCACCTGCAGCGCCGAACCTTTACTGACCTGGTAAGCCGCTGGATAGTCTTTGTACATGGGTATCGCCCTCGCTCAGTGACGTAAGGATTGGCTGAACATGCTCAACAACAAGCGCTCGGAGTCGTCCAGATACGTTTCCATGGCCTCGCCGGCGGAGGTTCTGTCCCCCTCTGCCAAGCACTGGTAAATGATCCGGTCACGCATCAGCCAGGGGGCCTGAAACTGCGCTTCGTCCGGCGCGTTGCAAAACACCAGGCGCAACTGTGCGACCACATTGGTGAAGAACTCATCGAACAGCGGCGAATCCAGCAACCCCACCACATGCTGATGGAAGCGCAAACCATGGGTACCGACGGCGCGCCAGTCTTCACGTTCCCGGGCCAGCTCGGCCGCTTCGATGGCATCAAGCATGCGCTCGGACTGCAGCTCACACAGAGGGCGGGCGCCGGCGATCGCCTGCAACTCGAGAGTGCGGCGTACCCGAAACAGGTCCCGTATGTCGTCATGACCGAGACGGCGAACCACCACGCCCTTATGCCGGACATAAAGGGCCAGGCCCTCCTGACCCAAACGGTGCAGTGCTTCACGAATGGTGTTGCGAGAGGCGTTGTAACTGTTGACCAGCTCGCTTTCCACCAGCGGCATGCCAGGCAGCAAGCGACCGCCGATGATGTCTGCACGCAGTTCCACGGTGATCTGGTCCGCCAGGGATAAACCGTTGCTCATGGAGGCGCCTCTGGATTGTTCAACAACTTTTGATCAATCAGCAAACAATTATCGTGCCAAACCTCCATGAGACTCCTAACAGCAATACCTGTCAGAACGCTGTACCTACAGATAAAGCCTACAAGAAGGTGCGGCGTGATCTGACCATCCTTGGTTAAAATGGCGCTCTAGATGTGGAGGTTTCTCAAATGCGTTATTCAGCAGACCATAAAGCCCAGACTCACCAACGCATTATCAAAGAAGCTTCGGAACGCTTTCGCCGTGATGGAATAGGCGCAACGGGGTTGCAACCCCTGATGAAGGCGCTGGGCTTGACCCATGGCGGTTTCTACTCCCACTTCAAATCCAAGGATGAGCTGGTAGAGGAAGCACTAAGCTCAGCGGCCCAAGACCTGGATGCCCATTGCGCCACCTTGTTCGCACAAGCGCAGCCGCTACAGGCGTTTATCGACAACTACCTGTCCGAATGGCACCGGACTTCCCCCCATCTGGGCTGCCCGCTACCGACCATGAGCGCGGAGCTCGGCCAACGTGGCCAACCCAGCCCCGTCACCGATGCAGTACTGAACACCAGGCTCGCGCAACTGGAAGACACCCTGGAAGGCGATAACAAAGCGCAGCGCAGCCTGATGATCATGTCGACCCTGGTGGGTGCGCTGATGCTCTCGCGCAGCGTGGAAAACGCTGAATTGGGCGAGCGGATTCTGGATGTTGTCGCCAATGGCCTGAAGGAGCGGGAGCTTAAGTAACACCGCCCGCTCCAGACAACGCTCGAAGGCAGTGAACGCTTGCGACCTGACATCCCTGAGTCGCTAAAACCATCCATGACTTCGCCACAGGTTCACTTGCGAGCCAGAAGCCCTCAGACATGCCAGAGGCCGGTGGAAGTCCGGCCTCTGGTGATTACAGAATCAAATCAATTGACCTCGAGCTTGTCCCGATTGCGCTCCAGGATGGTCTTGCCAATCCCCTTGACCTCCAACAGCTCATCCACCGAAGCAAAAGGGCCATTCTCTTCGCGATAAGCAACAATCGCCTTGGCCTTGGCCTCGCCAATACCGAAGAGCTCGCGCTGCAGTAAGGCCTGGTCAGCGGTATTGATATTGACCTTGCCACTTTGAGCGGTTGCCAGCTCCACGATTTCGGGAGAGCTGGCCGGCGCGTTGACAAGAGGAGCCGCTTGAGTGGTAAGCGAAAGACTGGCCAGGAAGGCAAAGATCAGAGAGAGGAAATACGAGTTTTGCATAATGACGCTCCATGACATCGAGTAAGGAAAGCAGCTTTTCCGAAGCTGCCTTCCAAACCTAGGTGATGCGGGAGGCAAGTCAAAGGCGGGAGAGTTACTGCGTATGTAGCCTCAGGGTTTGAGGCGGTGCTGCTGATAAACCCAGTCGACAATTTCGCCATCCGGTGTATAGCCACTCACCGTCTCACGGAGCAACTGGCGAACCCTTGCATAATCATCTGCGTCCAGCGCAGCAAGGAGCTCACTGAGCTTGCCTTTCAGTGAATCCCAAGGCAGATGGTCTTCATTGGCACTCATGATCATCGGATGCTGAGTAGCCACTACGTTATCACCAATCAGCAACTCTTCGTAAAGCTTTTCACCAGGACGCAGACCGGTAAACTCGATGGCGATATCACCGTGGGGATTTTTTTCCGAGCGTATGCTCAGCCCGGAGAGATGAATCATCTTTTCTGCCAGCTCGACAATTTTTACTGGCTCGCCCATGTCCAATACAAAAACATCACCACCCTGCCCCATCGACCCTGCCTGAATAACTAACTGCGCAGCCTCAGGAATGGTCATGAAGTAGCGAGTAATTTTCGGATGGGTGACCGTCAATGGGCCGCCGGCTTTGATCTGTTTGTGGAACAGCGGAATGACCGATCCCGAGGAGCCCAATACGTTGCCGAAACGCACCATGGTGAAACGGGTTTTATTGACCCTTGAAATATTCGACGGGTCATTGAATAACACCGGAGCCACTTCTTTGCTTAAGGCCTGCAGAGTGAGCTCCGCCAAACGTTTGGTGCTGCCCATTACATTGGTTGGGCGAACAGCCTTGTCAGTGGAAATCAGTACAAAGTTGGCAACACCGGACTGCAAGGCAGCTTGTGCAGTGTTGAGTGTGCCTATCACATTGTTGAGCACGCCCTCCGCAATATTATGCTCCACCATAGGCACGTGTTTATAAGCCGCTGCATGATAGACCGTCGCGACGTTCCAGGTCTTCATGACCGACAACAACTTCTCAAAGTTACGCACCGATCCTAGAATCGGAAGCAGTTTTACAGCGCGCGCCTCACGCGTTCGCCGCTGTTCAAGCTCGGACAAGATACTGTAAAGATTGAACTCACTATGCTCGAACAATATTAACGTAGTAGGGTTCAGACTCAGAATCTGCCGACATAGTTCAGAGCCAATAGATCCGCCGGCACCTGTCACCAGGACGGTTTGTCCCTGGATGCAATGCGCCAGCAAATCCCCTTGAGCGGGAACAGAGTCACGACCGAGCAAGTCAGCAATGTCTACTTCTTGAATGTCATCTACCTTCACTCGACCACTGGCAAGATCCATGAATCCGGGAACACTACGGACATGAAGAGGGAACCCCTCAAGAAAACCAAGGATTTCTCTACGACGACTGCGAGTTGATGAAGGAATTGCCAGAAGTATCTCTTCTGCTCCGGTGTCGTCGATCATTTGCTGCAAATGCTTGGGTTTATATACCTGCAACCCAGCGATCATTCTGTCGGCAATACTGCTGTCATCATCGATAAATGCGACTGGGCGCATAAGACGCCCTAATCGCAACGCTGCAACTAACTGATTACCTGCGGCCCCTGCGCCATAGATCGCCACTTTGGGCAAACCATCATCACGATTGGTGAACGGTACATGCTGAGCAGCCGTGAACCAATCCCCGAGAAAGTAATGACGCATAACCAGTCTGAGCCCACCGATCATAACCATACTCAACCACCAATAGTTGAATACAATTGAACGTGGCACTACGGTTTGATGATTACTGTAGAGATAGACAACCAATGCAAGAACCAATGCAGATAAGGTTACCGCCTTGACTATTGCAATGAGGGCATCGTTCCCGAAGTAACGCATGACTGCACGGTACATTCCGAACCTGATGAATAATGGAATAGCAACAACAGGTGCACTGGCAAAAAGCCAGAAATGCACAACAAAGGGGTTAGTGAGTTCATCAAAGCCCAGCCTCACAACGAACGCCATCCACAATGCCGCCCATACCAAAAAGATATCGGTGATCACTTGCAGGACTCGTTTTTGTCGGCGCGGGAGCCTCAAGAGACGTGTTCGTATTTTATCCATAATCGCTTCTATGAGCCCCAGCCCCTTTCCTCAATATCAGTTTTAGCGCCAATGGGGAGCTTTCTTTGGCAGCCCATGATATTGACCACTATCAGGCGGTTTTCTCAAGCTTGCCAGCATTAAACCTAGCAGCAAGGAAAACCAACGGCGCATAAGCCAATACCGTGCCTATAGTACCATCCAGATCGAAGAGCCCCACCCATATGGCTATCGGAAACAACCAAAAAATATTGATTACCATGACCGCTAAGGTCACAGGCAAATGCCTACCAATCTGACGCGACGCAAACTGATAAGCATGACTACGATGGGCTTCATAAACTTTATCGCCACGTAACAATCTACGCATCAGCGTAAAGGTCGCATCAACAATAAATACACCGAGAAGAATCACCCACACCCAGAGGAAGCGCGACGAAACCCACGCCGCCTGTATTGATAAGATCCCCAGCACTAGACCAAGAAAACCACTACCCGCATCCCCCATGAAGATACGCGCAGGAGGAAAATTCCAATACAAAAAACCCAAAACGGCCATAACCAATAATAACGGTGCCCAGATCAAAGATGTATCTCCGGCCAGCCAATAGATAAGACATGCGCCAAGGCATGCCGTAACAGCCTGAACACTGGCTATTCCATCAATACCGTCCATAAAATTATATAAATTAAGCATCCAGACCAGATAGAAAACGGCTAAAAGATGACCAACCCAAGACAGATCGAAATCGACTCCCAATAACTGAACAGCTGGCAAGCCACGTATCCAGAACATTGCCCAAATAGCGGCAGAGAAATGTGCAACTAGTCGCCAACGTGCAGCTATATGCCCATGATCATCCAGAAAACCAACCACAGCTATGAGCCCACCTGCGCCCCATAGAGTCCAGATAAATGACCAAGACAAATCAGCAAAAAATGACAGGAAAGGGACTGCCGCAAGAAAACTCAAGACAATTGCTACCCCTCCTCCTCTTGGAGTAGGAACAGAATGGGAACTACGATGATTGGGAATATCCAGCAAGCTGCGAGTTAACGCGTAACGCCGCAACCCCCATGTTAAAAAGAGCGAGATACCAAGTACCGCCAACATCAACCACAAAATCACCATGTAAAATCCACACCCTGAGACCGAATAAAAAAGATAACCAGCATTACCCCTCTTAGATACATCCAGCTTTCAACACACCACACAGCGATAGAAACTAAGTTTCTCCCTCAAGAAAATGTTTGGCCGTAAGAATAAGCGCCGAATCTACACTGACAGGCGGAACCCACCCCAACAGTTCGCGATTTTTTGCAATATCAACTTGAAGCGAACCACATAATCGCTGAGAAAGTGATGTCCTTCCTAACAGACCAGCAAAAAATGTCAAAATACCGCTCGGCACCGGCAATAAGCGAGCAGGCTTACCCAGTGCATCCCCCATCTTTCTCATCAATGCAGTAGTTGATAGATCGTCCCCATCACTAACCAAAAAAACTTGATTTGCGGCCTCGGGATGATTAATGCAAGTTACAATTAGGTCTACCAAATTATCCAATGCCACTAAGCTTCTTCGATTGTGTATGGAGCCGAAGGGTAAGGGAACTCCTTTATACAAGTACTGCATCATAGTCAAAAAATTCGCCTTAACTCCGGGACCATAAACAAGCGGTGGACGAATGATCACTACCTCCATCCCCGTTTGCGAGGCAATACTTAAAAGTCCTTTTTCCGCCTCCATCTTCGAGATGCCATAAGGGTCAAGCGGGAGTAACTCTGAATCGGCAGTATAGGGGATACCGAGTGACGTCCCCTCACCATTGACTTTGATGGAGCTGATAAATATAAAACGACGCACTCCTCTTTGGGCTGCTTGTCGCGCCAGTTTTAGCGTTCCTTCCACATTCACCTTTCGAAACGAAGCAAGAGGATCCACAGAGAACTCTTGCATCACATGAACACGGGCTGCTGCATGTATGACAACATCACAATCGGGCAGAATCTGAGTCCAATCAGTAGCACCATCTATCTGGTTGATCTGAACTGCATTCGTAGTGGCTGCTAAGCCCTGCAATGGCTTGCGTATTGCGACGGTTAATTGATGAGCTGAAATACTAGACAAGCGCTCAACAACAGCCCGTCCTACAAAACCGGAAGCGCCCGTCAAAAGGACTCTACTCATGATTTAACATACCTTACTCAACACGACGCTACAGAATAACAGCTGAAAAACTTGAAATTTCATTATGCGCTTGCAAGGGCATGGCGAACCAAGCCCTTCATGAAACACCAAAATCCGAAAAAATAAAATCTACGAATAACTCACTACAGCCAACGCCCACCTGAATAGATGAGTACTACACAAAGCCTAAATAAAGATCAAAACTCGAAAAGGCTAAGCGCCCCCCCTAAAAAACAATCAAGAAAAATCAAACCATATAATCTATGCAACAGGGGGCACTTCGCCAAGCCATCTCACAACAACATTCTTTATAACTACAAGGCTAAATAATAGAATAAACTTATAAAGCAAAAATCACATAGCCTTTAAATCATTCCTCATCTTCATTCACCCGATCTCTGAGCTCTTTACCAGGCTTGAAATGTGGAACGAATTTTCCATCCAAACTAACTGATTGACCCGTTTTTGGATTCCGACCTACCCGAGGAGCCCGATAGTGAAGCGAAAAACTACCAAACCCGCGAATTTCAATCCGATCACCTGTAGCCAAACACTGAGACATTTGCTCAAGCATTGTCTTGATGGCCAACTCGACATCCTTAGATGACAGCAGCCCTTGATGGGTGACAATTCGTTCGATCAACTCCGACTTCGTCATATTTTTCCCTTCTTTTTCAAGCAGCTAGGTCAGTGCTCAAAAGGTTTTAGCACGCCCAGAAGGTTTTGAACAGCCCATGCGCAAAGCAGATACAAACTCAGCAGTCCATAAAAGAAGCAGCAGCCAAAATACAATATCTACCTATCGACACACGACTAACATCGTTCGAGTCAGATGACCCGCCGGATTCCAACCAAAAGGGTAATTCCCCTCCTCATCCATGGAGTCGCGGGACTTGGTGATGACCTTGTATCCATCAGCCCTACACTCAAGCTCAGCACGCTCGTAACACTTGCTCCAGCCCACCCCCAATCCTGAACAGGCAATCTCTATACCGCTGCCCCCCCCCCCTACGAACTGCATGAGCCTTTACATTGGTCACACACCCGGCCGGGAGAAGAAGAAAAACAACAACACTCTGCCTGATCATGCTCTTCCTTAGGACAGCCAGCGCCGCCCGGGCAACACACCGTTAGACTAAAAGTCTTAGACCCAAAGGAGCCAGCCACTAAGAAAGAGACAACCCATTGCTAACATTGGTTTCCCCACTCTTTTCACCTCAAATCTCACGCACAAAAAAGGGCGACCGAAGTCGCCCTTTTTATGGTCAAACAGAACTTAGTTCTGTTTTTCCATCTGTGCACGCAGCAGGTCGCCCAGAGTGGTAGGACCAGCAGCGATATCCGAAGCAGCTGGCTTGTCGCGCAGGCTCTGGATAGCTTCTTTCTCGTCTTCAACGTCTTTCGACTTGATCGAGAGCTGGATTACACGGCTCTTACGGTCAACGCTGATGATCTTGGCTTCAACTTCTTCGCCTTCTTTCAGAACGTTACGCGCATCTTCGATGCGGTCGCGGCTGATTTCGGAGGCTTTCAGAGTAGCTTCGATATCGTTAGCCAGGGTGATGATGGCGCCTTTGGCGTCAACTTCTTTTACAACACCCTTAACGATTGCGCCTTTGTCGTTCTCTTGAACGTACTCGGAGAACGGATCGCTTTCCAGCTGCTTGATACCCAGGGAGATACGCTCGCGCTCTGGGTCAACCGACAGGATAACGGTGTCCAGCTCGTCGCCCTTCTTGAAGCGACGTACGGCTTCTTCGCCCACTTCGTTCCAGGAGATGTCGGACAGGTGAACCAGACCGTCGATGCCGCCGTCCAGACCAATGAAGATACCGAAATCGGTGATCGACTTGATGGTGCCGGAGATTTTATCGCCCTTGTTGAATTGGCCAGAGAAGTCTTCCCATGGGTTGGACTTGCACTGCTTGATGCCGAGGGAGATACGACGACGCTCTTCGTCGATGTCCAGAACCATAACTTCCACTTCGTCGCCAACTTGTACGACTTTCGAAGGATGGATGTTCTTGTTGGTCCAGTCCATTTCCGAAACGTGTACCAGGCCTTCAACGCCCTCTTCCAGCTCAGCGAAGCAGCCGTAGTCGGTCAGGTTGGTTACACGCGCGGTAACGCGGGTGCTTTCTGGGTAACGAGCCTTGATAGCGACCCATGGATCTTCGCCCAGTTGCTTCAGACCCAAGGAAACACGATTGCGCTCGCGATCGTACTTCAGAACCTTGACATCGATCTCGTCACCAACGTTGACGATCTCGGATGGATGCTTGATGCGCTTCCAAGCCATGTCGGTGATGTGCAGCAAGCCATCGACGCCGCCCAGATCAACGAATGCGCCGTAGTCGGTGAGGTTCTTGACGATACCTTTGACTTGCTGACCTTCCTGCAGGGATTCCAGCAGAGCTTCACGCTCAGCGGAGTTCTCGGCTTCGAGGACGCTACGACGGGAAACGACAACGTTGTTGCGCTTCTGATCGAGTTTGATGACTTTAAACTCGAGCTCTTTGCCTTCCAGGTGCGTGGTATCGCGCACTGGACGGACGTCAACCAGAGAACCTGGCAGGAACGCACGGATGCCGTTAACGTCGACAGTGAAGCCGCCTTTAACCTTACCGTTGATAACGCCCTTGACCACTTCTTCGGCTGCGAAGGCTGCTTCCAGAACGATCCAGCATTCAGCGCGCTTGGCTTTTTCACGGGAGAGCTTGGTTTCACCGAAACCGTCTTCAACCGAATCCAGAGCAACGTGAACTTCATCACCAACATTGATGGACAGTTCGCCAGCATCGTTGTAGAACTGCTCAAGCGGGATCAGTGCTTCAGACTTCAGACCAGCGTGAACTGTTACCCAACGCGCTTGGTAGTCGATGTCGACGATAACACCGGTGATGATGGAGCCTGCCTGAAGGTTCAGGGTTTTTAGGCTTTCTTCAAAGAGTTCCGCAAAGCTTTCGCTCATTTTAATTCCTGTTGATAAGGGCGAAGAATACGCCCATCTGCCACATCCCAGACAATGTGGGTTACGTTCATATAAAAGAAAGATCGCAGGACTATGACTGGTCCCCCGCGATCTTCCTTGTTCACCCGGCGATATCGCGAATGGCGATCTCGCTCAGAATGCGTTGCAACACCTGATCGATGGACAACTCCGTAGAATCCAGCTGTATGGCGTCGGCCGCCGGCTTGAGCGGGGCCACCGCTCGCTGGGTATCGCGCTCATCGCGCGCACGAATCTCATCTAGCAGACTGGACAGACTAACACCATCGACTTTCCCCTTCAACTGCAAGTAACGTCGACGAGCACGCTCCTCGGCACTGGCAGTGAGGAAAATTTTTAACGGCGCATCCGGAAACACCACTGTCCCCATATCGCGACCATCCGCAACCAGCCCCGGCGGCTCCTGAAAAGCTCGCTGACGCTGCAACAAGGCATCACGCACGGCCGGCAGCGCCGCGACCTGAGAAGCCCAGGAACCAACCTGCTCATTACGCAGATCATCAGTTACATCATCGCCCTCGAGAATGATTCTCTGCGGATGATTTTCGGTGGCGCCAAGAAACTGCACATCAAGATGCGCCGCCAGCAACTTAAGCGACTCTTCGTTGGTCAGGTCGACCCCATGATTGCGTGCCGCGAACGCCAGCAACCGGTACAAAGCGCCGGAATCCAGCAAGCACCACCCCAAATGCTTGGCCAACTTGCCGGCAATGGTGCCCTTGCCGGAACCGCTGGGCCCGTCGATGGTGATTACAGGCGCCTTGATATTCACGACTGAGCCTCTTGTGCAACCCGAATCCCCACCTGCGCGCACAGCGCGAGAAAATTCGGGAACGAAGTCGCGACGTTCGCGCAGTCGTGAATACGAATCGGCGCATTGGCCCGCAACGAGGCAACACTGAAGGCCATGGCAATACGGTGATCGCCGTGACCGTGCACTTCGCCCCCGCCGATCTGCCCACCATCAATGATGATGCCGTCCGGAGTCGGCTCGCACTTGACCCCCAAGGTCAACAGGCCGTCAGCCATGACCTGGATGCGGTCAGATTCCTTGACCCGCAGCTCTTCCGCGCCGCGCAGCACAGTGCGTCCTTCAGCGCAGGCCGCCGCCACGAACAACACAGGGAATTCATCAATTGCCAGCGGTACCAATTCCTCGGGAATCTCGATCCCCTTGAGTTTGGCTGCGCGCACATGCAGATCCGCAACAGGCTCACCGCCGACTTCGCGCTGGTTCTCCAGACGAATATCAGCACCCATCAGCCGCAAGATATCGATTACGCCAGTACGGGTCGGGTTGATACCCACGTGCTCAAGCACCAGCTCCGAACCTTCGGCGATCGACGCCGCGACCAGGAAGAACGCTGCAGAGGAGATATCTGCCGGCACTTCAATATGAGTCGCCTTGAGCTTGCCGCCGGATTCAACCGAAGCGGTTGCACCGTCGACATTCACCGAGTAACCGAAGCCTCGCAGCATGCGCTCGGTGTGATCGCGAGTCGGCGCAGGCTCGGTGACGGTGGTCTTCCCATCGGCGTACAAACCGGCCAACAGCAGGCACGACTTAACCTGGGCACTGGCCATTGGCAAGGTATAGGTCAGCCCCTTGAGCTTGTGGCCACCGCGAATCACCATCGGTGGACGCCCTTCGGCCGCCGTCTCGATCACCGCCCCCATTTCCCGCAGCGGATTGGCCACGCGGTTCATTGGGCGCTTGGACAGAGAAGGATCCCCCGTCAGAGTGCTGTCGAAGCTCTGTGCAGCCAGCAAACCGGAGAGCAGACGCATCGAAGTACCGGAGTTGCCCAGGTAGATCGGGCCCGGTGCCGGCTTCAAGCCATGCAACCCCACGCCATGGATGGTCACACGCCCATGGTGCGGCCCCTCGATGACCACCCCCATGTCGCGAAATGCCTGCAACGTGGCCAAGGCATCTTCACCCTCGAGGAAACCCTCGACTTCAGTGGTGCCTTCAGCCAGGGAGCCGAGCATGATCGAACGGTGGGAAATCGACTTGTCGCCCGGTACACGAATCCGCCCAGACAGGCGGCCACCAGGATTTGCCAGGAAAATCAGATCGTTGGAGTTCATAGCGTCCACATAGGCCCGGCGGGCCAGGATTTTACCGAAATGCTCGCGGGCAACCCGGGCGCGAGTGAATACGCCCAACAACTGATGCCCGTCCCCTGCATCGACCGCATCGCGCAGGGCGTCGAGGTCGTTGCGAAATGTATCGAGTGTGCGCAGAACCGCTTCGCGATTGGCGAGGAAGATGTCGTGCCACATGACCGGGTCGCTGCCGGCGATTCTCGTGAAATCGCGGAACCCGCCCGCAGCGTAACGGAAGATGTCGAGATTTTCACTGCGCTTGGCCAGCGAATCCACCAGGCCGAATGCCAGCAAGTGCGGCAAGTGACTGGTGGCCGCCAGGACCTCGTCATGGCGCTCGACCTGCATGTGTTCAACATCCGCCCCCAGTTCACGCCAAAGCCTGTCGACCAGGTCCAGCGCATCCGGATCGGTTTGCTCCAGAGGCGTCAGGATCACTTTATGGCGACGGAACAGCTGGGCATTGGAGGCTTCGACACCGCTCTGCTCGGAGCCGGCAATCGGATGCCCGGGGACGAAGCGCGCCGGCATGCCAGCAAACGCCTCTTGTGCCGCGCGCACCACATTACCCTTGGCACTGCCGACATCGGTCAGCACCGCCTGCCCCAGATCCATCCTGGCCAACAGCGCCAGAAGCTTTTCCATGGCCAGGATCGGCACGGCCAGCTGAATCACATCGGCCCCCTGGCAAGCCAGAGCCAGATCCTCTTCACAGCGATCCACAACCCCCAGCTCAACCGCCAACTGGCGGGACTGCGGGTCCAGATCGACACCGACCACTTCGCGGCACACGCCACTTTCGCGCAACCCCTTAGCGAAGGAGCCGCCAATCAATCCCAGACCGATCACCACCAGGCGACCGATCATAGGTACAGCAGATTGCGTTGGAATGACATCAACCACGAGCCAGAACCTTGGCCAAAGCCTCAAGGAAACGTGTGTTTTCCGCCGGCAAGCCGATGGTGACGCGCAAATGGTTAGGCATCCCGTAGTTAGCCACCGGACGCACAATCACCCCTTCACGCAACAAGCCCTGAAACACGGGGGCAGCCTCGCGCCCCACATCCACGGCAATGAAGTTGCCCTTGGACGCAATCCAGCTCAAGCCCAGATCACCGAACCCGGCCTCCAGCTGCTGCATGCCCGCCTCATTCAAACGACGGCTCTCAACCAGGTAATCCCCATCCTGCAACGCGGCACAAGCCGCCGCCAGGGCCAGGCTGTTGACGTTGAACGGCTGACGGACTCGGTTCAGCACATCCGCCACCACCGGGGTCGAAAGACCATAACCGACCCGCAGGGCCGCCAGGCCATAGGCCTTGGAGAAGGTCCGCGATACCAGCAGGTTCGGGTAGGCCGCCAGGAAGTCCAGGCCGTCCGGCAGATCGCTGCCTTCGGCGTACTCGATATAGGCTTCGTCCAGTACCACCAGCACATGAGCCGGGACGTCCTGCAGAAACTCATCCAGTTCTTCGGCACCGAACCAGGTACCGGTCGGGTTGTTCGGGTTGGCAATGAACACCACACGGGTCTGCTCATTGATGGCCTTGAGCATGGCCGGCAAGTCATGCCCCCAATTCCTGGCCGGAACCACACGCGCCGCGGCCCCCACCGCCTGGGTCACGATGGGATAGACGGCAAAGGCATGCTCGCTGAACACCGCATTCAGTCCTGGCGCCAGGTAGGCCCGCGCCACCAGCTCAAGGATGTCGTTGGAGCCGTTGCCCAGAGTGACCTGCTGGATATCCACGCCGCAGCGTTCGGCCAGCAGGGATTTGAGGGCAAAGCCGTTGCCATCGGGATAACGGGTCAATTCCGCCAGCTCGTCACGAATCGCCGCCAGCGCCTTGGGGCTGGCGCCCAGCGGGTTTTCATTACTCGCCAGCTTGACGATGGTGGCCGGATCGATGTCCAGCTCACGGGCCAGTTCGTCCACGGGCTTGCCCGGAACGTAAGGCGAAAGTTGTTGCACGCCTGGTTGTGCCAGTGCGAGGAAGTCGCCACTCATTGTTAAAGCCTCAGAGAACCGCTTTCGGGTAGGAACCCAGCACCTTGAGTGCCACTGCTTCCTGACTGATCTTCTCCAGCACATCCTTGATCAACGGATCACGGTGGTGGCCAACGAAGTCGATGAAGAACACATAGGTCCATTTGCCGCTGCGCGAGGGTCGGGTCTCGATGCGCGTTAGGTCGATACCGTTGTCGTGGAACGGCACCAGCAACTCGTGCAGGGCACCGGGCTTGTTGCTCATGGAGACAATGATCGAAGTCTTGTCGTCGCCGGTCGGCGGCACTTCCTGATTACCGATCATCAGGAAGCGCGTGGAGTTGTCCGGACGATCCTCGATCTTCTCTGCCAGGCGCGTCAGCCCATACAGACCCGCAGCCATGTCGCCGGCGATGGCCGCCGAGTTCCATTCGCCCTTGACCCGTTTGGCCGCCTCAGCGTTGCTGGACACCGCCACGCGCTCGACATTCGGATAATGGGCGTCCAGCCACTTGCGGCACTGGGCCAGGGACTGGGCATGGGAGTAGATACGACTGATGCTGTCGGTCTTGGTGTTCTCGCCCACCAGCAGATGGTGGTGGATACGCAGCTCGACTTCGCCGCAGATCACCATGTCGTGTTCGAGGAAGCTGTCGAGGGTATGGTTGACCGCGCCCTCGGTGGAGTTCTCCACCGGCACCACGCCGAAATTGACCGCGCCGGCCGCCACTTCGCGGAACACCTCGTCGATCGCCGCCATCGGCTTGCTGATCACGGCGTGACCGAAGTGCTTCATGGCCGCTGCCTGGGTGAAGGTACCTTCAGGGCCGAGGTAAGCCACTTTCAGCGGCTGCTCCAAGGCCAGGCACGAAGACATGATTTCGCGAAACAAACGCGCCATCTCTTCGTTGCCCAGCGGCCCCTGGTTGCGCTCCATGACACGCTTGAGCACCTGAGCTTCACGCTCGGGACGATAGAACACCGGCACTTCGCCTTCTGCCAGGGAAGCCATCTTCACCCGGGCAACTTCCTGGGCACACCGCGCACGCTCACTGATCAACTCCAGGACCTTCTCGTCCAGAGCATCGATGCGCAGGCGCAGGGCCTTGAGTTCTTGCTCAGACATCAGCCGTGTTCCTTCTCGAACTCTGCCATGTAAGCCACCAGCGCATTGACGGCGTTGATGTCCACGGCGTTGTAGATGGAGGCGCGCATGCCGCCCACCGAGCGATGGCCCTTGAGGTTGAGCAGACCGCGGGCCTCGGCGCCAGCCAGGAACGGCTTGTCCAGGCGATCGTCGGCCAGGCGGAACGGCACGTTCATCCACGAGCGGTCGGACTTGTTGATCGGGTTGCTGTACAGGCCGCTGGCATCGATGAAGTCATACAGGGTGCGCTGCTTGACCTCGTTGAGCTTGGCGATGGCTTCCACCCCGCCCTGCTCCTTCAGCCATTCGAACACCAGGCCGGACAGGTACCAGGCCAGGGTCGGCGGCGTGTTGTACATCGAGCCGTTATCCGCAGCGACCTTGTAGTCGAGCATGGTCGGGCACAGGGAACGGGCACGCCCCAGCAGGTCTTCGCGAATGATGTTCACCAGGATGCCGCTGGGACCGATGTTCTTCTGCGCGCCGGCGTAGATCATGCCGAAACGGGAGATATCCACAGGGCGCGAGAGGATGTCGGAAGACATGTCGGCCACCAGGGGAACATCGCCGGTTTGCGGGATCCAGTTGAACTCCAGGCCGCCGATGGTTTCGTTCGGCGCGTAGTGCACGTAGGCGGCGTCTTTCGACAGCTGCCATTCGTTCTGGCCGGGAATCGCAAAGTAGTCGTAAGGCTTGGCAGTGGCCGCGACATTGACCTGACCGTAGCGGGAAGCCTCTTCGATGGCTTTCTGCGACCAGATACCGGTGTCGATGTAGTCAGCCTTGCCGCCTTCTGGCAGCAGGTTCAGTGGAATCTGGGCAAATTGCTGGCTGGCGCCGCCTTGCAGAAACAGCACTTTATAGTTCGAGGGGATATTCAGCAGATCACGCAGATCCTGCTCGGCCTTGGTGGCAATGGAGACGAATTCATCGCTGCGATGACTCATCTCCATGACCGAGAGGCCCTTGCCATGCCAATCCAGCAATTCGGCCTGGGCACGCAACAGGACAGCTTCAGGTAGCGCAGCGGGACCTGCGCAGAAGTTATAGGCTCGTTTGCTCACATCCACTCTCGCTATGCATTCACGGTAGCGGACAGAGCAAACACTCTGCCCTGCTACGATTTATTTAGTCTTGCGACTCTTCTTCGCCTGCGGCGTCTGCCTGTTGGCTATCGGTTGCATCATCCGGCTCGGCTGCCGCATCCAGCACGGTGCCCTCGATTTCAGCGCCCTCTTCACCTTCGTACTCTTCGCCCTCGATCTCCGATGGCTCCTGCACACGCTCCAGGCCCACCAGGGTTTCATCGTTGGCCAGCTTGATCAGGGTCACGCCCTGAGTGTTACGGCCCAGGCTCGACACTTCGTCGACCCGAGTACGAACCAGGGTGCCCTGATCGGAAATCAGCATGATTTCCTCACCGTCCAGCACCTGCACCGCACCAACCAGGCGACCGTTACGCTCGTTGCTGACCATGGCGATAACGCCCTGTCCGCCACGCTTGTACTCGGGGAACTCGCTGATGGCCGTGCGCTTGCCAAAACCACGCTCGGAAGCGGTGAGAATCTGGCTGCCTTCTTCCGGGATCAGCATGGAGATCAGTTTCTGGCCTTCGGCCAGACGCATGCCGCGCACACCGCGGGCGGTACGGCCCATGGCACGCACGTCGGACTCCTTGAAGCGAGTCACCTTGCCACCGTCGGAGAACAGCATCACTTCGCGCTCGCCATCCGTGATGGCGGCACTGATCAGCACATCGCCTTCGTCCAGCTCCAGGGCGATCAGACCGACGCTGCGCTGACGGCTGAAGGATTCCAGCGGGGTCTTCTTCACGGTGCCGTTGGCGGTAGCCATGAAGATGTAGTGACCTTCGGTGTATTCCTCGACCGGCAGCATGGTGGTGATGTATTCGCCATCGTCCAGCGGCAGCAGGTTCACCAATGGACGGCCGCGAGCGGCGCGGGATGCTTCGGGAATCTCGTAAGTCTTGAGCCAGTACACCTTGCCCTTGCTGGAGAACAGCAGCAGCGTGGTGTGGCTGTTGGCAACCAGCAGGTGAGCGATGTAGTCCTCATCCTTGACGCCGGTAGCCGACTTGCCCTTACCGCCGCGACGCTGAGCCTGGTAGGCAGCCAGCGGCTGGGTCTTGGCATAGCCGCCGTGGGAGATGGTCACCACGCGCTCTTCTTCCGGAATCATGTCGCCCAGGGTCAGGTCGAGACGGGCATCAAGGATCTCGGTGCGACGGGCATCGCCGTATTCGGCACGGATCACTTCCAGCTCTTCGCGGATCACTTCCATCAAGCGCGTAGCGCTGTTGAGGATGCGGATCAGCTCGCCGATCTGGTTGAGGATCTCCTGATACTCGGCCAGCAGCTTCTCGTGCTCGAGGCCGGTCAGGCGGTGCAGACGCAGCTCCAGGATGGCTTGCGCCTGCTCCGGGGACAGGAAGTACTTGCCATCGCGCAGACCGTACTGCGGATCAAGGTTTTCCGGACGGCAGGAATCCGCGCCGGCGCGCTCGACCATGGTCATGACCGCGCTGGACTCCCACGGCGTGCTGATCAGCGCTTCCTTGGCTTCCGACGGTGTTGGCGAGGCCTTGATCAGGGCAATGACCGGGTCGATGTTGGACAGGGCAACGGCCTGGCCTTCAAGGATATGGCCACGCTCACGGGCCTTGCGCAGCTCGAACACGGTGCGGCGGGTCACGACTTCGCGACGGTGACGAACGAAGGCTTCCAGCAGGTCCTTGAGGTTGAGGATCCGCGGACGACCGTCGATCAGCGCCACTATGTTGATGCCGAACACTGCCTGCAGTTGGGTCTGGGCGTAGAGGTTGTTGAGGATCACCTCAGGCACTTCGCCGCGACGCAACTCAATCACTACGCGCATACCGTCCTTGTCGGACTCATCGCGCAGCTCGGTGATACCTTCGAGTTTCTTCTCTTTCACCAGCTCGGCGATCTTCTCGATCAAGCGAGCCTTGTTCAGCTGGTAAGGCAGCTCGGTGATGACGATCTGCTGGCGGCCACCGACCTTGTCGATGTCTTCGATGATCGAGCGGGCACGCATGTAGATGCGGCCACGGCCAGTACGATAGGCCTCGATGATGCCTTCACGACCGTTGATGATCGCCGCGGTCGGAAAGTCCGGACCGGGGATGTATTGCATCAGATCGTCAACGCTCAGCTCGGGGTTGTCGATCAGCGCCAGGCAACCGTCGATGACTTCACCGAGGTTGTGCGGCGGAATATTGGTCGCCATGCCCACGGCGATACCGCTGGAACCGTTGACCAGCAGGTTGGGGATCTTGGTCGGCATGACCGCCGGGATCATCTCGGTGCCGTCGTAGTTCGGCACCCAGTCCACGGTTTCCTTGTGCAGGTCGGCCAACAGCTCGTGCGCCAGCTTGGTCATGCGCACTTCGGTGTATCGCATGGCCGCCGCGTTGTCGCCGTCGACCGAACCGAAGTTACCCTGGCCGTCTACCAGCAGGTAGCGCAGGGAGAATGGCTGGGCCATACGAACGATGGTGTCGTACACCGCGGTATCACCATGCGGGTGATACTTACCGATCACGTCACCGACAACACGGGCAGATTTCTTGTACGGCTTGTTCCAGTCGTTACCGAGCTCGCTCATCGCGTAGAGCACACGCCGGTGCACGGGCTTCAAGCCATCGCGCGCATCAGGCAGTGCCCGCCCGACGATTACGCTCATCGCGTAGTCGAGATAGGACTGTTTCAGCTCGTCTTCGATATTGACCGGGAGGATTTCTTTGGCCAGTTCGCCCATGAGAAGCCTGATTCCTTTTTCTGGTGAAACTTCGTCACATCCATATGGGACGAACGAAGCTCGCCGCTGCAGGCCTAGTGCCATGCACCGACTTACGACAAATCAACAAGTTATGCCATGGATTTGCGCAGTGAAGGCGGCCGCATCGGACCACCTTGGAAACCGCCGGATGTTATCACAATCGCCGCCACGCACCTATCCCCCAGACGCGCATGGAGCATAGTTAGTTGACCGGTGACAGCCTGATAAGAGACGAGAGAGCCTCAGAGGACAAATTCGTACGCATTTGACCGTTTTTTGCTGACTGGACAGCCGCCCCGGGAAGTCGCCACCGACCATTTCCGCGGACCACGGTCAATGCAAGCGCTTGCGACACATCAATTGCGCCATCTTGGCGGCGTCCGGACGCTCGACAACGCCCTTCTCGGTGACGATGGCATCGATCAGGTCCGCCGGGGTCACATCGAATACCGGATTGAAGACTTCCACCAAGGCACCCAGCGGTTGCCCGCCGACATCCAGCAGCTCACTGCCTTCGCGCTCTTCCAGAGGAACATCCTCGCCACTGACCAGGGTCATATCAATGCTCGAACTGGAGGCCACCACCATGAAGCGCACGCCATGGTGCATGGCATTGACCGCCAGTTGATAAGTGCCGATCTTGCTCGCCACATCACCATTGGCGCAGATCCGATCAGCGCCGACCACCACCCAGGTCACCCCCTTGGTCTTCATGATGTGCGCGGCCGCGGAGTCGGCATTGATGGTGCACGCAATCCCCTCATGGGCCAGCTCCCAGGCGGTCAAGCGCGAGCCTTGCAGCCAGGGCCGCGTTTCATCGACATAGACCCGCTCGACCATGCCTTCCAGCCACGCCGCACGGATCACCCCCAGCGCAGTGCCGAAACCGCCGGAGCCCAAGGCGCCGGTGTTGCAGTGAGTCAATAGGACCTGGGGATTGCCCTGATGCCGGCGAATCAGCTCCACGCCCAATTGGGCCATGGTCAGATTGGCCTCCCGATCGCTTTCGTGGATCGCCAGTGCCTCGGCTTCCAGGGCCGCCAGTGGACTGGCCTGATCCTTGACCCGATCCAGGCGCTCGCGCATGCGATTCAGGGTCCAGAGCAAATGACCACCGGTTGGGCGCGAGTCCGCCAGCAGGTTGAAATCCTCTTCCAGGGCTGCCAGCCAGTCACCGCCCGCGGCAAGGCGCGCGCCCACCGCCAGGACCACGCCATAGGCCGCGCAGATGCCAATGGCCGGCGCACCGCGCACCACCATCGAGCGAATCGCCTCAACCACCCCGGCCACACTGTCGCATGCAACCCAGACTTGCTCGCGGGGCAATTTCCGCTGATCGAGCAGGTACAGAGTGCTATCTCGCCATTCAATGGCCTTGACCTTCTCCGCAGCCAACAGACGATCGCGCATCCCTCACCCCGTACTCATGAACAAAAGCGGCCGATTATAGCGATCACCCCGCCAGGACGCTCGGGTATACTTCGCCATCCTTTATATGAAGCCCTGGACCGATATTCGATGCCAAACCGTGACATTGCGCTCGACCTGCTGCTGTTGCCGACCTGGTTGGTACCGGTGGAGCCGGCCGGGGTCGTGCTCAAGGACCACGGGCTGGGCATCCGCGACGGCCGCATCCACTTCATCGGGCCACGCAGCGAAGCCTTGAAGTGCCGCGCCAGCGAAATCCGCGAGCTGCCCGGCATGCTGCTCAGCCCCGGTCTGATCAACGCCCATGGGCACGCGGCCATGACCCTGTTTCGAGGCCTGGCCGACGACCTGCCACTGATGACCTGGCTGGAGAAGCACATCTGGCCCGCCGAAGCCAAGTGGGTGGATGAAGCCTTCGTCCGTGACGGCACCGACCTGGCCATCGCCGAACAGATCAAAGGCGGTATCACCTGTTTCTCTGACATGTACTTCTTCCCAAAGGTTGCCAGTGAACGGGTGCACAACAGCGGCATTCGTGCACAGATCGCCATGCCGATCCTGGACTTCCCCATCCCCGGCGCCCACGACGCCGACGAAGCCATTCGTCAGGGAGTGGAACTGTTTGGCGACCTCAAGCATCACCCACGGATCAAGATCACCTTCGGCCCCCACGCCCCCTACACCGTGGGCGACGAAAACCTGGAAAAGATTCGGGTGATCGCCGAAGAGCTCGACGCCTCGATCCACATGCACGTGCATGAAACCGCATTCGAGGTGCAGCAATCCCTGGAGCAGCGCGGTGAACGGCCGCTGGCGCGCCTGGCTCGCCTCGGACTGCTGGGACCGCGCTTCCAGGCCGTTCACATGACCCAAATCAGCGATGACGACCTGGCTTTACTGGTAGAAACCAACACCAGCGTCATTCATTGCCCGGAGTCCAACCTGAAATTGGCCAGCGGCTTCTGCCCGGTGGAGCGCCTGTGGCAGGCCGGAGTCAATGTTGCGCTGGGCACCGATGGCGCGGCCAGCAACAACGATCTGGATCTGCTGGGGGAGACTCGCACCGCGGCCCTGCTGGCCAAGGCCGTGGCCGGATCGGCAACCGCCCTGGACGCCCATCGCGCGCTGCGCATGGCCACCCTCAACGGCGCCAGGGCCATGGGCCTGGAGAGCGAAGTCGGCTCCCTGGAAATCGGCAAGGCCGCAGACCTGGTGGCCTTCGACCTGTCCGGACTGGCCCAGCAACCGATTTACGACCCGGTGTCGCAACTGATCTACGCCACCGGCCGGGACTGCGTCAGGCACCTGTGGGTCGCCGGCAAGCAACTGCTGGAGGACCGGCGCCTGACCCGCCTCGATGAACAACAGCTTGGCGCCACCGCCCGCAGCTGGGGCCAGCGCATCGGCGGCCACACCCAATAACCCGGGCCTTGAGCGGATGCTCGAGGCCCAACACAGCATTCATTAGCTTTGGAGCACCACCCATGAGCAACGTCGACCACGCTGAAATCGCCAAATTCGAAGCCCTGGCCCATCGCTGGTGGGACCGCGAAAGCGAATTCAAGCCCCTGCACGACATCAACCCGCTGCGGGTCAACTGGATCGATGAGCGGGTCGGCCTGGCGGGCAAGAAAGTCCTCGACGTCGGCTGTGGCGGCGGCATCCTCAGCGAAGCCATGGCCCAACGTGGCGCCACCGTAACCGGCATCGACATGGGCGAGGCCCCCCTTGCCGTGGCACAACTGCACCAGCTGGAATCCGGCGTCAACGTCGAGTACCGGCAGATCACCGCCGAAGCCCTGGCCGAGGAAATGCCCGAGCAATTCGACGTGGTCACCTGCCTGGAGATGCTCGAACACGTTCCCGATCCTTCATCGGTCATCCGTGCCTGCTTCCGCATGGTCAAGCCCGGCGGCCAGGTGTTCTTCTCGACCATCAACCGCAACCCCAAGGCCTACCTGTTCGCCATCATCGGTGCGGAATACATCATGAAGCTGCTGCCCCGCGGCACTCACGATTTCAAGAAATTCATCCGCCCCTCGGAGCTTGGCGCCTGGAGCCGCTCCGCCGGCCTGACCGTCAAGGACATCATTGGCCTGACCTACAACCCGCTGACCAAGCACTACAAGCTGGCGGCGGACGTTGACGTCAACTACATGATCCAGACCCTGCGAGAGGAGTGAGACATGGCTATCAGAGCCGTTCTTTTCGATATGGATGGCACCCTGCTCGATACTGCGCCGGACTTCATCGCGGTCTGCCAGGGCATGCGCCATGATCGCGGCTTGCCACCGATCAACGATCAGCACATTCGCGACGAAGTCTCCGGCGGCGCCAAGGCCATGGTGGCAGTGACCTTCTCCATGGATCCGGAATCCCCGGGCTTCGAAGAACTGCGCCTGGAGTTCCTCGAGCGCTACCTCGCGCATTGCGCCGTGCACAGCCGGCTCTTCGACGGCATGGCCGAGCTGCTGGCCGATATCGAAAAAGCCAATCTGATCTGGGGCGTGGTCACCAACAAGCCGCTGCGCTTCGCCGAACCGATCATGCAGCAACTGGGACTGGCCGAGCGCTCGGCGCTGCTGATCTGCCCTGACCACGTCAAGAACAGCAAGCCCGATCCGGAGCCGCTGATCCTGGCGTGCAAGATGCTCGACCTGGACCCTGCCAGCGTCCTGTTCGTCGGCGACGACCTGCGAGACATCGAGTCCGGCCGCGACGCCGGCACCAAGACTGCCGCAGTGACCTATGGCTACATCCATCCGGACGATAACCCCCGGCACTGGGGCGCCGATGTGGTGATCAATCACCCGCTGGAACTGCGCCAGGTTCTGGATAACGCATTGTGCAGCTGCTGAGCAGCGGCATTCCCGGCTAAGCGCCGGGAACGCTCCATTTTCTGTTGAGGCCCTTTATGTTTGATTACTCCGCTCGCCCCGAACTGCTCAAGGATCGGGTCATCCTGGTCACCGGCGCCGGCCGCGGCATCGGCGCCGCCGCCGCCAAGACCTTCGCTGCCCACGGCGCCACGGTACTGTTGCTGGGCAAGACCGAAGCCAACCTGGCCGAGGTCTACGACGCCATCGAAGCCGCGGGCCACCCTCAGCCTGCGGTGATCCCGTTCAACCTGGAAACCGCCCTGCCACACCAATACGACGAGCTGGCGGCGATGATCGAGACCGAGTTCGGCCATCTCGACGGCCTGCTGCACAACGCCTCGATCATTGGCCCTCGCACACCGCTGGAGCAGTTGTCGGGGGAAAACTTCATGCGGGTGATGCAAGTCAACGTCAACGCGATGTTCATGCTGACCAGCACCCTGCTGCCCTTGCTCAAGCTGTCCCAGGATGCCTCGGTGGTCTTCACCTCCAGCAGCGTCGGACGCAAGGGGCGGGCCTATTGGGGGGCTTACGGCGTGTCCAAGTTCGCCACCGAGGGCCTGATGCAAACCCTGGCCGATGAGCTGGATACCGTGGCCCCGGTTCGCGCCAACAGCATCAACCCCGGCGCCACCCGCACCAGCATGCGGGCCCAGGCCTACCCCGGGGAAAACCCGAGCAACAACCCGACACCGGAAGAGATCATGCCGGTCTACCTGTACCTCATGGGCCCGGACAGCGCCGGGATCAACGGCCAGGCTTTCGACGCGCAGTAACCCCTCCCGTTCGTCGCGCCAGAATACTGGCGCGATGCCTCTACCGCTCCCGGTTCTCGGGGGTTCTCAAGCCAAACAAGTGTCGCTTGAGGCGACATGCCTTCCGAAACAATCACCAACCATTTGAATTAAAACGAGTTTTATTCAGATGAACCGAATGGCACGAGTTTCGCTCTAAGAACACTCAACGCACAGTGCATCAACACTGTGGTAACCGGCTTGCGCCAAGGGCTTTCTAGCCAATGGCGAGCGGCATAAAATGCGCGCAATTGTCCTACGGGACTGAAGGAACAGTATGACGCGCAGCTCCGAGCCGCTCTCACCCAGGCAGTAACAGCGTACACAGTGCTCAGGGGGCTCAAGCTCAGATGAAAACACCTTCCCAGACCAACGCAATTGACTTCGATAGCGCGAAATTGCAACGCCTGGGTTTTGGCCAACAGACACCGCCGGTCAAGCACCCCATCAGCCTCGGACAATTGCGCCAGCAACTGAGCCTGCAACTGCAGACCAGCCTTGAGCCACAACGCATCCTCGGCCTGTTCTTTCGCGAAGCGCAAAGACTGGTCCCCCTTGATGCCCTGCGCTATGAGCACGCCCCCAGTGATCTGCGCCTGGAATTTGGCCAGCGCGGGCACCACTCCATCAGCTACAGCCTGAGCCATGAAGGCGAGCCCATGGGCGAACTGGTGTTCCGGCGCAACCAGCGTTTCAGCGACAGCGAACAGGGCAGCCTGGAGTCGTTGCTGTCCACCCTGCTGTACCCCATGCGCAACGCCCTGCTGTATCGCGCCGCCACCCGCAGTGCACTGCGCGATCCGCTGACCGACACCGGCAACCGCATCGCCATGGACCAGACCCTGCAACGGGAAATCGAGATGGCTCGCCGCCACCAGCTACCACTGTCATTGCTGATGCTGGATATCGATCACTTCAAGCGGATCAACGACAGCTACGGCCACAGTACCGGCGACGAAGTGCTCAAAGCCGTGGCGGCCTCGATCAAGGCGCAGTTGCGCAATGTGGACATGGTGTTTCGCTTTGGCGGGGAGGAGTTCCTGATCCTGCTTTCCAACACTGGACGCGAAGCCGCAGCAATGGTGGGAGAACGGCTGCGACATGCCGCGCAAGCGCAGGAGTATCGAGCCGATGACCACTCAATCGAACTGACGGTGAGTCTGGGCTGCTCGACCCTGCTGCCGGGAGAGTCCGCCGAGAGCCTGTTGCGTCGCGCCGACAGCGCGCTGTACGTGGCCAAGCGCGAGGGCCGCAATCGCCTGGCGATGGCCGGCTAGACGCCGGCCCACACCTCACAAGCAGTG
Source organism: Pseudomonas sp. Os17 (assembly GCF_001547895.1). NCBI lineage: Bacteria > Pseudomonadati > Pseudomonadota > Gammaproteobacteria > Pseudomonadales > Pseudomonadaceae > Pseudomonas > Pseudomonas sp. Os17. The sequence continues at coordinate 4,967,636 of NZ_AP014627.1, forward strand.
GCGGGCAACGCCATCGTCACAAGCGCCCCGCGCCGGCGACCAGCGACCTGCCCGCACCTCCTGCCTTACCCCTCGACCAGCGCGAGACGCTCGCGGGTTACCGTGGTCTTTTCCTGCTGCATGCAACGTTCCAGAAACAGGAACATGTAGTCATAGCTTTTGCAGATCGCCTGCCGCAGCTCGGCTTGCAGCGCCTTGCTCGGATTCAGGCCCGCCAGGGTGACAATGATCTCCAACGCTTCCCAGGGATGAGCATCATCGTACTGGGCATGCATCTTCAGCCACTTCATGGCGCGCTTGCGCTCCTCTTCCGGGAACGCGGCAGCGTAGACACCACTGGAGCAAACCAGGGCCGACCATTCGCCCGTCGCCCCTTCGATGGCGTAATTGGTGGCCGCAATAGCCACGATCAGCGAATCCGCAGAGCTGGTGTGCCAGCACCAATGACTCAGGGCATGCAGTTCCGGTGGCACTTGCTGGGCCTGCAAGTCCTCCAGGGTCACACCGTGGGCCCGACTCCAGTGCACCCAGTAATCGGCATGATTGAGTTCGACACGAATGTTGCGCATCAGCCAGCGGCGCGCCATGTCCTCGCCGGGGTGGCGGGCAAAACGGGTCTTGGTCAGGTTCTGCGCCATGTACAGGGCAAACTGCTCAACCACCGGCCAGCCGCCGATCAGGTACTGGCGCATGACTTTGGCGCTGAGCTTGTTGTCGCGCATGCGCTGGTACAGCTCATGCTCCACCACACGGCGCTTGCTCTCGCTGCAGTCCTGGATCAATTGCTGGGTCCAGGCGGGGTAGCTGGCAGCTTCCATGAGCGGGCCGGTTCGGTTGAATGTGTCGATCACTGTCGGACTCCTTTTGATTGTGATGTGCGGACCCAAAAGAGGTTTCAACGGAAGGTGCCGGGCGCCTTGAACAACAAGGGCCGTGGTCGCACGGGTCGACACTGCAGGCTGTCACAGGTAAACAATTGCGGGCGTTCAACAATGTAGCCTTGAGCATAATCCACGCCGATCTCAAGCAAGGCCTGCTCGATCTGCGGTGTTTCAACAAACTCGGCAATCGTGCGCTTACCCATGACATGCCCGATGTGGTTGATCACTTCGACCATGGCGCGGTTAATCGGGTCGTCCAGCATATCCTTTACGAAACTTCCATCGATCTTGAGGAAGTCTACAGGCAAATGTTTGAGATAAGCGAACGACGACATTCCCGCACAAAAGTCGTCCAGGGAAAAATGACAGCCCAAGCCCTTGAGTTCATTTATAAAACGGATCGCACTGCCCAAATTGGCAATCGCACTGGTTTCAGTAATTTCAAAACAGATCATCTGCGGCGGTACGCCGTAGACGATGAACTGCTCCCTCAGGAAGTCGAGAAATTCGTCGTCGCCAATGGTGATCCCCGACAAGTTGATCGCGCACATGGCCATGGGCCCTTCACGCCCCTCGGCGATGCACTGGGCAATGACTTTGAACACGTTCTGCACCACCCAGCGATCCAGAGAGGTCATCAGGCCGTAGCGCTCCGCCGCCGGGATAAAGCTGTCCGGCAGGATCATCCTGCCCGCCTCGTCGTGCAGACGCAGGAGAATCTCGACATGCCCACCCTCACGCTCGGCATGACCCAAGGCCGTGATTTCCTGGGAATAGAGGCAGAAACGGTTCTCCTCGAGAGCCATGTGCAGACGCTGGACCCAGGCCATCTCGCCGAATCGCAGGGAAAGCTCCGAATCGTCGGCATGGTAGACCTGGACCCGGTTGCGTCCTTTTTCCTTGGCCATGTAGCAGGCCATATCCGCCGCCCGCAATGACGCCTCAAGGGTGGTCGGGGTCTGGGCGATGTGCACCAGACCGATACTCACCGTGGTGACGAACGGCCGGCCCTTCCAGACAAAGTGCAGATTCTGCACTGTCTGACGCAGCCCTTCGGCAATCTTTTCCGCCGCCTCCGGCGAGCAGTTTTCCAGGAGAATCCCGAACTCGTCGCCCCCCAGCCGCGCCAGGGTGTCACCTTCGCGCAGCCCCGACTGCAGCAGCGCACAAATATGTCGCAGCAACTCGTCTCCGGCGGCATGACCACAGGTGTCGTTGACCAGCTTGAACTGGTCCAGATCCAGGAACATCAACGCGTGCCGGGCCGGCTGGCGGATCAGGTTGTGCAGGGCCTGCTCCAGGCGGAACTCGAACTCGCGGCGGTTGGCCAGCCCGGTCAGTGCATCGTGGGTCGCCTGCCAGGACAGATTGGCGATGTACTGCCGCTCCTGGGTCATATCATGCAGCACCAGCACCGTGCCACTGACCTTGCCGGCATTACGGATTGGCGCCCCCACCAGGGTCACCGAGACCGTGCTGCCATCCAGGCGCTGGATCAGCTTGGAATGTTCGCTGCCACCGCTGAGCTGGCCGCTGAGAATGTGCTCGATCAGGGTGAACCCATCGGTCTGGGCATTCTCATCCAGCAGATTGAACAGCGCGGCCAGGGGCAATCCCACCGCCTGCTCGGCCTTCCAGCGGGTCAACTCTTCCGCGGCCGGGTTCATATAGGCAATGGCGCCCTCGACATCCGTGGTGATTACCCCATCGCCAATCGATTGCAGGGTAATCTGCGCGCGCTCCTTCTCCAGTTGCAAGGCGTCGGCAAAGGCATGGCGCTGGGCCAGCAGCTTGTGGGTGCGCAGCAACGCCAGGGCAATCAGGACCAACGCCGTGGCCAGGTTGGTCACCAGCAACAGGCGCAAGATCACCCGCGAGCCCTCTCCCAGGGCGTCGCTGAAGGCCTTGGCCGCCGGCGTCACCCCATCGTTGATGGCAAAGATCTGACCCTTCCAGCGCTTGACGTCGGCTTCGCTGGCGCTGTTGCTGCCGATCCCCTGGTGCATCTCTCGGGCCACCGTATCGAGCTGCAGCAGGTAGCCGTCACCCACCGTCCACAAATCGATGGCCTTTTCCAGATAGCTGAAATGACGGAAGTTGAGATACAGCCAGATCAGGCTGGGGACGTCATCCGGGTGATTGCCGCCCTTGAGGATCCCCAGCCGCGCCGCCTCAAGATCCGGCGGCTGGCGATCCAGGGCCACCCGCAGCTCATGCCCGCCCTGAGGCACGGCTATGGCGTTCTGGTATTTGAGAAAGGTGCCTTCGTCGCGGCTGTCGGCGTACAGATTGAGGTAGTAGATGGCGTCCTTCTGCCCTTTGGACCACAGGCTTTCGCCAGCCACGTAACCACGCACTGCCGACAGGACATAGAGGCTGAGGCCGCCCAACAAGGCTTGGAATAACACCACGGCGATAAAGGGCCAGACGATGCCCAACAACCGCGGCGTTGCGAAAGTCCGCTTTTGCTTCATGAGGGTCCTTGCTCGCGCACTGCCAAATGAACACCCAGTAGTCCCGCCCCAGCCAGCACAGATTAGGCCAATTTCCTCAGATCCGACGCAAGGCGAGCTGCAAGCGAATCTGACCAGCAGGAGGAAACGGCCGCTGCCTCACGCTGAAACGGTTATTCCACCAGGAAATTCAAGCACTAAGCACAGAAAGCCGGATAAAACTCAAGACTATCGAACCTGCTGCAGATACCCGTAAAGCTTGGCATATAGGCCGCCATCGGCAATAAGCTGCTGATGGTCGCCATCTTCGGCAATCTGTCCGCCATCGAACACCAAAACCCGGTCTGCCTGTTTTACCGCCGACAGGCGATGAGCAATGATCAGCGTAGTCCGCCCACGCAGAAAGCGCGTCAAGGCCTGATGCAGGTTGTATTCGGTGGCGGCATCCAGGGCTGAGGTGGCCTCGTCCAGGATCACCACCTTGGGCTCGGCCAGGACCATCCGTGCAATGGCCAGGCGCTGGCGCTGGCCACCGGACAAACGCACCCCGGAACGTCCGACCACGCTGTCCAGTCCCTGCGGCAGGGCCCTGACGGTGGCGTCCAACTGGGCAATTTCCAGAGCCTGCCAGCAGGCGCTGTCACTGCGCTCGCGCCCCATGGTCAGGTTGGCGCGAATGGTGTCGTTGAACAGCGCAGGATGCTGCAGCACCACGGCGACGTTATCGCGCACGGTTTCCAGGCCGATTTCCTGCTGGGTCGCACCACCAAAACGGATCACGCCGGTCTGCGGCGTGTACAACCCCAGCAGCAGCTGCACCAGGGTGCTCTTGCCACCGCCACTGGCGCCGACGATGGCCACCTTTTCGCCAGGCGCAATGGACAGGTTCAGGTTGTCCAGCACCCGTTCATCGCCGTAACCGAAGCTCAGGCCGCGGACCTCGATGCCCACGGTTTCGCAGCCCAGGAACGGATCCGTACCACCGCTGTACTGCGGCTCGTCGGCCCGCGCCAGCAACTCGTTGATCCGGGTCAGGGCCCCGCCGGCGGCGTAGTAGGCGTATTGCAGGTTCAGCAACTGCTCCACCGGGCCGATCATGAACCACAGGTAGCTGAACACCGCCAGCATCTGGCCGATGGACAGGTCGGAGAACAGCACCGTGAGCATCGCGGCGGCGCGGAAGATATCGATGCCGAACTGAAACAACAGGCCGCTGGCCCGGCCCGAGGCATCGCTCTTCCACTGCGAGGCCACGGCATAATCGCGCACCTCTTCGGCACGCCGCCCCAGGCGACCGAGAAAGTAGCCCTGACGGTTGCCGGCTCGAATTTCCTGAATCGCCTCCAGCGTCTCGGTCAGCGCCTGGGTGAACCGCGAGGTGCTGTCGTTTTCCAGTTTTTTCAGGTGCTTGACCCGCTTGCCCAGTTGCACCGTGGCAAAGATCACCAGCGGGTTGAACAGCAGGATCAGCAGCGCCAGCTTCCAGTGCATCCACATCAGGATGCCCGCCGTGCCCACCAGGGTCAGCATGGCCACCAGGAACCGGCTGAGGGTTTCACCGACGAACTTGTCCACGGTGTCCAGATCGGTGACCAGGTGGGTGGTCACCGTGCCGCCCCCCAGGCTTTCGTATTCCCCCAGGGAAATACGCTTGAGCCGCTCGATCAGGCGCACCCGGATCCGGTAGACGATGTCCTTGGCCAGCCCGGCAAACAGCCGCGCCTGGACCACGTTGAACACCAGGGCGGAGCAACGCAGGATCAAGGTCGCCAGCAGCATCAGGCCGATGTAGCCCGCCGCGCTCTGCCAGCCGCCCGGCAGCAGGCGGTTCATCACTTGCAGCGCCGCGTCGCCATGCCCCAGCAGCACCTCGTCCACCAGCAATGGCAGCAACAGCGGAATCGGCACACTGCACAGCGTTGCCAGCACGGCCACGCCGTTGGCGATCCACAGCGACTTCCGGTGGTGCAGGGCCAGACGGCGGATCTCACCCCAGCTCAGACGATCGACGGTTTTGCCGGGGATGCTGGATTCGACCGGCTCAGGCACAGGCGGCGCGCTCCAGCCAGCGGCCAAGCAACGGCGACAACTCGCTCAGCGGCTGATAGCCATTGGTCAGCAGCGCCAACTGGCCGTTGCGCTCTGCCAGCAAGGTCGGAAATCCGGCGATTCCCAGGTCCTGGACCCAGGTGAAGTCCGCCGCCGTGGCCGCGTGCTGCTCGGCCCGGTCGAAGGCTTCGGCGAACTCGATCCGCGGAACCCCGGCCTGCTCCGCCAGCTCGACCAGCACACTGGCCAGGGTGACATCACGGCCTTCGACATAGAACGCCCGCTGGATCAGCCCCAGCAGCCTCCAGGCGCAGTCCGGGGCCAGGCTCCGGGCGGTGACGATCGCCCGGCAAGCCGGCTCGGTGTCGTAGACAAAGCCATCGGGCAAGGCGCCTTCGAAGGTGAACGGCTGGCCTGTAGCCTGCTGCACCGCCTGCCAGTGCTCAAGAATGTAGCGCCGGGTGTTGGGTTCCAGCGCCGAGCCGCTCCCGGTGCGCAAGCCGCCCACCACCAGATGCAGCTCGACACCGGCAGCCTGGGCCTGCTCTGCCAGGGCCTGGGCCACGGGCGCAAAACCCCAGCACCACGAACACATCGGGTCCATCACATAGAGCAGGCGGGCAGACATGGCTCAAGCCTCGGAGGAAGATTGCTTGTAGTTGTAACCGATCGGGTGCGGCATGTTGCGCGCCTTGGCCAATTCGATCTGCTTCTGCCGGTCGATGGCACTGCGGCGGGTCTTCTCGCTCAGCTTGTCCCAGCAATGCGGGCAGCTGATGCCGGGCACATAGTGCTCGGACGCCCGATCCTCGACGCTCACCGGAGTCCGGCAGGCATGACATTGATCGTAGTCGCCTTCGCTCAAGTCGTGGCGAACGGTGACCCGGTTGTCGAACACGAAGCAGTCGCCCTGCCACTTGCTCTCCTCTTGTGGCACCTCTTCGAGGTACTTGAGGATCCCGCCCTTGAGGTGGAACACCTCGTCGAAGCCCTCGCTGAGCATGTAGCTCGACGCCTTCTCGCAGCGGATGCCGCCGGTGCAGAACATCGCCACCTTCTTGTGCTTGCTCGGGTCGAAGTTGGCTTTGATGTAGTCCGGAAACTCGCGGAAGCTGGTGGTCTTGGGGTCGATGGCGCCTTCGAAGGTGCCGATGGACACTTCGTAGTCGTTACGGGTGTCGATCAGCAGCACTTCCGGATCGCTGATCAGGGTGTTCCAGTCCTGGGGCTCGACATAGGTCCCGACTTTCTTGTTGGGGTCCACGCCGGGCACACCCAGGGTGACGATCTCTTTCTTGAGCTTGACCTTGGTGCGATAGAACGGCTGCTCGTCGCAATACGACTCTTTGTGATCGATATCGACCATGCGCGGATCGTTCTTCAGCCAGGCCAGCAGCCCGTCAATGCCTTCGCGGCTGCCGGAAACCGTGCCGTTGATGCCTTCTTCGGCGATCAGCAAGGTGCCCTTGATGCCGTTGTCGAGCATGGCCTGCAACAGGGGCTCGCGCAGACTGACGTAATCTTCGAGGGTGACGAACTTGTACAGTGCCGCCACGACAATGGGTTGTGTCATGGGAAATCTCTCCAGGTGGCTACCCTCGTAAAGGGTGAACCGGATGCAAAAAAAAACGCGCCGGCATAAGCGGCGCGTTGCGGATTCTATCAGAAAGGCAGCCTCAAGCTCCAAGCGGCAAGCCGCACCTGAGTGACCTCAGAACTGCGGCGAGACGCACCCGCTCCTATCGACCACCGGCGCAAGTCGGCGAGGCCGGAGCCACACCGATCTTCGACCACTCCTCGGGGGTGTAGGTGTGCAGCGCCAACGCATGGAACTGGCCCATCAGCTCACCGAGGGTGGCGTAGACCTTCTGGTGACGCTTGACGCTGTTGAGGCCGGCGAACTGCTCGCTGACCAGTACCGCCTTGAAGTGGGTTTCCAGGCCACGGCTGTGCATGTGGCTTTCATCCAGCACTTGCAGGTGCTCGGGCTGCAGGGCCGCGAGCGCCGCTTCGATACGTTGTTGCATGGTCATTGCGGGCTCCGCTTACTTCTTCTTCGCCGGGGCCGCCTTGGGCTCGAGCTCGGCGGTCATATCGGCCAGCAGCTTGTTCACCACCGGCACCGCGCTTTCCAGCTTGGCCTGGGTCATCTGCGCCGATTGCTGGGTCAGTTGGGGCATTTTTTCCAGGACTTTCTTGCCCAGTGGCGACTGGTAGAACGCGACCAGGTCCTTGAGCTCGGACTCGCTGAAGTTGCTGGTGTAGAGCTTGACCATGTCCGGTTTCAGCTTGTTCCAGCCAATGGCCTGATCCAGCGCGGCGTTGGCCTTGGCCTGGTAGGTTTCCAGCAGAGCGCGTTTGGATTCCGGGGCTTTGGTCTGTTCAAAACGCTGGGCGAACATTTGCTGGACTTGCATGTACACCGGCGTACCGAGCTTGTCCGCATGGGCCAGGGTCAGGAAGGCCTCGGCACTGGCGTTGTGGCTGGCGGTATCGGCAAGAACCTGGCCGCTGGCACACACCAGAACAACCGCGGTACAGATGGCACGAAAACGGGTCATCGAGTTTCCTTTTCTAGCAGGCGAGGTAAAACCCCAAGGGCGCCCATTCTGCGCCTATTAATCCGCGTCCCTCAACCCCACGCCCCAGCGACCCCGGTTTTGCCCGGATAACCGACACAAAACCTCCGCGCACGGAACCCGGGCCGCAGATCAGGGCCTAAACTGGCCAGTCAGACTTGGAGGAATGTCACGATGAATCGAATCGAAACCGACAGCCTGGGCCAGGTTGAAGTCCCGGAACAAGCCTATTGGGGCGCACAGACCCAGCGCTCGCTGATCAACTTCGCCATCGGCAACGAGCGCATGCCCCTGGCCGTGCTGCATGCCCTGGCCCTGATCAAGAAAGCCGCCGCCCGGGTCAATGATCGCAATGGCGATATCCCCGCCGACATCGCCCGGCTGATCGAACAGGCAGCCGACGAAGTGCTGGCCGGCGAGCATGACGATCAGTTCCCCCTGGTGGTGTGGCAGACCGGCAGCGGCACCCAGAGCAACATGAACGTCAACGAGGTCCTGGCCGGGCGGGCCAACGAACTGGCGGGCAATCCCCGGGGCGGCAAGTATCCGGTGCACCCCAACGATCATGTCAACCGCTCGCAAAGCTCCAACGACTGCTTCCCCACCGCCATGCACATCGCGGCGGCCCAGGCCGTGCAGTTCCAACTGCTGCCGGCGATCACCGAGCTGTCCGGCGGCCTGGCCGAACTGTCGGCCCGGCACATGAAGCTGGTGAAGACCGGACGCACTCACATGATGGATGCCACGCCCATTACCTTCGGTCAGGAAATCTCCGCTTTCATCGCTCAACTGGGCTACGCCGAACGGGCCATCCGCAGCGCCTTGCCGGCAGTCTGCGAACTGGCCCAGGGCGGCACCGCGGTGGGCACCGGGCTGAATTCGCCCCACGGCTTCGGTGAAGCCATCGCCGCCGAACTGGCCGCGCTGTCCGGCCTGCCGTTCGTCACCGCCCCCAACAAGTTCGCCGCCCTGGCCGGCCACGAGCCGCTGACCACCCTGTCCGGCGCGCTGAAAACCCTCGCGGTGTGCCTGATGAAAATCGCCAACGACCTGCGCCTGCTGGGCTCTGGCCCGCGGGCGGGGCTGGCCGAAGTCAAGCTGCCGGCCAACGAACCGGGCAGCTCGATCATGCCCGGCAAGGTCAACCCGACCCAGTGCGAAGCCCTGTCGATGCTCGCCTGCCAAGTGATGGGCAACGACGTGGCGATCGGCTTTGCCGCCAGCCAGGGCCATCTGCAGTTGAACGTGTTCAAGCCGGTGATCATCCACAACCTGTTGCAATCGATCCGCTTGCTGGCCGACGGCTGCAGCAACTTCCAGCAGCACTGCATCACCGGGCTGGAACCGGATCCCCAGCAGATGGCCGCGCACCTGGAACGCGGCCTGATGCTGGTGACCGCGCTGAACACCCACATCGGCTACGACAAGGCCGCCGAGATCGCCAAGAAGGCCTATGCCGAAAACCTGACCCTGCGCGAAGCGGCGCTGGAGCTGGGCTACCTGACCGATGAGCAGTTCGATGCCTGGGTCCGCCCGGAAAACATGCTGGAGGCCGGAAAACAGGGTTAGCGCGGCGTCTTGTTCGCTGGCCAGCCAGTCCCTACAGACGGGTTGCTGCAGGAACTGACTCGCCAGCGCAGCTCACCCCGCCGCGATCCGCTGCCGCCGGGCGCGCAACCCCGCCATCAATGACGGCCCCAGGGCCGTCAGCGCCGACCCCAGCACCACCAGCAGCGCCCCGCCATAACCCAGGCCGTTGATCTGTTCGGCCTGCACATGCTCCGGCCAGACCCAGGCCGCCCACGCCACCGCGGCAAAGGTCACCAGGGGCGTGATCGCCAGGGTCGCGCTGACCCGCGACGCCTCCCAATGCGCCAGGGCCTCGGCAAAGGCACCGTAGGCGATCAGGGTATTCAGGCAACAGGCGAGCAACAGCCAGCCTTGCAGGGGGCTCAGCTCCAGGGCTTCCAGCGGGTGTACCCAGGGCGTCAGCAACAAGGCGCAGAACAGGTAGATCACCATCATCACCTGCAAGGAATTCCACACGCTCAGCAGCTGCTTCTGGCCCAGGGCATAGAAGGTCCAGACCGCGGAAGCGGCGAGAATGGTCAGAACGCCGGCGGTGTAGTCACTGAGCGAGGTCAGCAGCTCGGTCAGCCGTTGATTGAAGAACAGCCCGAAGCCAATCAGCAGCACCAGCAACCCCAGTCCCTGCCCCAGGCTGAACCGCTCCTTAAACACAAACACACTGGCGATCAGCAACAGGATCGGTCCCATCTGCACCACCAGTTGCGCGGTGCCCGGGCTCAGCAGGTTCAGGCCCATCAGGTACAGCACGTAGTTGCCCACCAGGCCCAAGACCGAGATCGGTACCAGCCATATCCCTTTCGGGCCGAGCAAGCGCCAGCGTGGCAGGCGCCTGACCGCCGCCAGATAGAGGAACAGGCAGCCGCCGGACACCAGCAGGCGAAACCAGGTCACGGTGACCGGGTCCATCACCAGCAGCACTTGCTTGAGCTTGATGGGCAGGATGCCCCACAACAGCGCGGTCAACAGGGCCAGGAACAGACCGTAGACCCAACGACCGGACGAGACGTGCATGCGAACCCCAAAAAGCCGTGCCAGTGAGGTGCACATTCTAGGCCCGCGCCAACCCTCGACACAGTGACAGTTGGCGACCCAGCGCAAACAGAATTGTGCAGGTCGCAAACCGGCCCCGCAGGAGCCGGCTTGCCGACTCCGCGAAAACTAGCGCACGGCTTCGAACAGCCCCGTGGCGCCCATGCCACCGCCCACGCACATGGTGACAATGCCGTAACGCAGGTTGCGCCGCTGCAATTCACGCACCAGATGCCCGACCTGGCGCGAGCCGGTCATGCCGAACGGGTGGCCGATGGAGATCGAGCCGCCATTGACGTTGTACTTGGCGTTGTCGATCTCCAGGCGGTCGCGGGCATACAGGCACTGCGAGGCAAATGCCTCGTTGAGTTCCCACAGATCGATGTCATCCACCTTCAGGCCCTTGGCCTTGAGCAGCTTGGGCACCGAGAACACCGGGCCGATGCCCATCTCGTCCGGCTCGCAGCCGGCGACGGTAAAGCCACGGAAGAACGCCTTGGGCTTGAGCCCCAGGGCCAGGGCCCGTTCCAGGCTCATCACCAGGGTCATGGAGGCGCCATCGGACAGCTGCGAAGAGTTGCCCGCGGTCACCGAACCGTCCTCGGCAAACACCGGCTTGAGGGCCGCAAGGTTTTCCAGGGTGGTATCCGGGCGGTTGCAGTCGTCACGATCCACTACACCGTCGAGCATCTGTACTTGCCCGGTGTGCTTGTCCTCGACGTGGTACTTGACCGTCATCGGCACGATCTCGTCGCGAAACAGGCCGTCGGCCTGGGCCTGGGCGGTACGCTGCTGGCTTTGCAGGGAATACCGGTCCTGGGCTTCACGGCTGACGTTGTAGCGCCGGGCCACCACCTCGGCAGTCTGGCCCATGGGGAAGTAGATGCCCGGCACCTGCTCCTTGAGCAGCGGGTTGATCAGGTTGTCGGTGTTGACGCTCTTCATGGTCAGGCTGATGGACTCGACACCACCGGCAACGATGATGTCGCTGCAGCCGGAGGCGATCTGGTTGGCGGCGATGGCGATCGCCTGCAGGCCCGAGGAGCAGAAACGGTTGAGGGTCATGCCCGCCGTGCCGGTACCCAGGGCCGAGAGCACCGCGACGTTGCGGCCGATGTTGAAGCCCTGGGCCCCTTCATTGGAACCGGCGCCGACGATGCAGTCCTCGACGCTGGCCGGATCGATGCCATTGCGGGCGAGCAGCGCATTGACGCAGTGCGCGGCCATGTCATCCGGACGGGTCTGGTTGAACTTGCCGCGAAAGGACTTGGCCAGGCCAGTCCGTACGCTGTCGACGATCACCACTTCACGCATGACGCACCTCATTGTTGTTGGCAGCAGGAAGAGCCTCGAGCATAGATGCCCCTCCCTCGCTGCCGCGACAATCATTCACTGGGCGTATGCGCGACCATCGGCCTACTTCTTGTCCTTCCGGTCTTTCTTGTCGTGCTTGTCGGAGCGCTCGAAGGCGGCTTCCAGGGCACGGTTGATGGTGCGCAGAACCTTGACCCGGGCCCAGCGCTTGTCGTTGGCTTCCACCAGGGTCCAGGGCGCCACTTCGGTACTGGTACGGTCGACCATGTCGCCGACGGCAAGGCGGTAATCGCCCCATTTATCGCGGTTGCGCCAATCGTCCTCGGTGATCTTGAAGCGCTTGAAGGGAATCGCCTCCCGCACCTGGAAACGCTCCAGTTGCGTGTCCTTGTCGATGGCCAGCCAGAACTTCACCACGATCACCCGGGCATCGGCCAACTGCTCCTCGAAGTCGTTGATCTCGCTGTAGGCCCGCAGCCAGTCCGCGGGCTGGCAGAAGCCCTCGACCCGCTCCACCAGGACCCGGCCGTACCAGGAACGATCGAAGATGGTGAACTTGCCGCGCGCCGGAATATGCCGCCAGAAACGCCAGAGATAGGGCTGCGCGCGTTCGTCTTCAGTGGGCGCGGCAATCGGCACGATGCTGTATTGGCGCGGGTCCAGGGCCGCGGCGACCCGACGAATGGCGCCGCCCTTGCCCGCCGCGTCATTGCCCTCGAAGACCGCCACCAGGGCGTGCTTGCGCATGCGCTTGTCCCGCAGCAGACCGGCCAGGCGCGCCTGCTCGGTAATCAACTGCTCCTCGTAGTCGTCCTTGTCCAGGTGCTGGGTCATGTCCAGGCTGTCCAGCAGACTCAGCTCATCCACCGCTGTCGGCAACGGCGCGGCGTTGACCTGGGCCGGTCTCAGCGGCTGGCGGTTCAAGGCATTCTGCAGGCCCTCCAGAAGGATCCGGCCCACGGTAAGGCTGCGGTAATGCGGATCGACACCCTCGATCACATGCCAGGGCGCATAGTCGCGACTGGTACGCCGCAGGACCCGTTCGCCGTACTTGACGAACTTGTCGTAGGTTTCTGACTGCTGCCAGTCCAGCGGGCTGATGCGCCAGCTGTGCAGCGGATCATCCTGCAAGGACTTGAGGCGGTCCTTCATCTGTTTCTTGGACAGGTGAAACCAGAACTTGAAGATCAGCGCGCCTTCATCGCAGAGCATCTTTTCCAGGCGTTCGGCGCCATTGATCGCCTGGTCCAGGCGCGGGTCCTTGATCTGGCCATGCACCCGGCCCTGGAGCATCTGGCTGTACCAGTTGCCGAAGAACACCCCCATGCGGCCCTTGGCCGGAAGCATCCGCCAGTAGCGCCAGGCCGGCGGTCGCGACAGTTCTTCATCGGTCTGCTGGTCGAAGGTGCGCACTTCGATCAGCCGCGGGTCCATCCATTCGTTGAGCAGCTTGACCGTCTCGCCCTTGCCCGCGCCCTCGACGCCATTGATCAACACAATCACCGGAAACCTGGCCTTCTGGCGCAGCTCGAACTGCGCCTCGAGCAAGGCTTCGCGCAAGGCCGGCACTTCGGCATCGTAGGTTTCTTTGTCGATGGCGTGACCGATTTCAGCGGATTCGAACATGGGTGGCTCCTTCCAAGAATTGTCCAAGACTAGCGGATCGGCCTCGGCCAAGGAAAACAAATCCCCGACCCCGCTCAGCCTTGCCGTGGATCAGGCACGGCGCCGGCGATCGGCTAGAATGGCCGCCTTGCGCCAGACGAGCCGAACATGACACCTGAACTGCCCCACGCCCAGCTCGACTGGGACGACCAAGGACGCCCGCGCTCGCGGGTCTTCGATGACGTGTACTTCTCCAGCGACTCGGGCCTGGAGGAAACCCGCCATGTGTTCATCGAACAGAACCGCCTGCGGGAACGCTTTGCCGCCTTGAATGCCGATGCGCGTTTCGTCATCGGTGAAACCGGCTTCGGCACCGGGCTGAACTTTCTCTGCGCCTGGCAGTTGTTCCGGCAGCAGGCGCCGGCCACTGCACGGCTGCATTTCGTCAGCGTGGAAAAGTACCCCCTGAGTCCGGCCGATCTGCAACGGGCCCTGGCCCTGTGGCCGGAACTGACGGAACTGAGCCAGCAGCTGCTCAAGCACTACGTCGCCGTGCACGGCGGTTTCCAGCGCATCGTGCTGGACGACGGCCGGGTCACCCTGACCCTGCTGATCGGCGACGCCTTGGAGCAGTTGCCGCACCTGGACGCACAGATCGACGCCTGGTTTCTCGACGGCTTCGCCCCGGCGAAGAACCCCGACATGTGGACCCCGGAACTGTTCGCCGAACTGGCGCGCCTGGCGGCACCGGGGTCCACCCTCAGCACCTTTACCAGCACCGGCTGGGTACGCCGCCTGTTGAACGCGGCGGGTTTCAAGATGAAGCGCACCCCGGGCATCGGTCGCAAGTGGGAAGTGCTGCGCGGCGAATTCCTGGGCTGGCCCGAGGACAGTCCATCGCCGGCACAGGCCAAGCCGTGGTTCGCCCGCCCGCCAGCCCAGGCCAAAACCGCCCTGGTGATCGGCGGCGGCCTGGCCGGCTGCGCCAGTGCGGCCAGCCTTGCCGCCCGCGGCTGGCAGGTGCAATTGCTCGAACGCCACGAACAACTGGCCCAGGAAGCCTCGGGCAATCCGCAAGGGGTGCTCTACCTCAAGCTCTCCGCCCACGGCACTGCGCTATCGCAAATGATCCTCAGCGGTTTCGGCTACACCCGGCGCCAGCTGGAACACCTGCAACGTGGCCTGGACTGGGACGGCTGCGGGGTACTGCAACTGGCCTTCAATCCCAAGGAAGCCGAGCGCCAGGCGCAGTTGGCCGCGGCCTTCCCCGCCGACCTGCTGCGGCGGCTGGGCCAGCCAGAGGCCCAGGCCCTGGCCGGCATCGGCCTGGAACACGGCGGCCTGTTCTACCCCGAAGGCGGCTGGGTGCATCCGCCAGCGCTGTGTCAGTGGCAGGCCGATCATCCGCAGATCCAGGTCCTGGCGCACCGGGAGGTGCTGGAGTTACGCCGGGTCGATCAGCAATGGCAAGCCTGGGACGGCGAACGGATGCTGGCCAGTGCGGCGGTGGTGATCCTTGCCGGTGCCGCCGAAATCAGGCGCTTCCCGGCCAGTGCCGAATTGCCCCTCAAGCGCATTCGCGGGCAGATCACCCGCCTGCCGCAGACCGCGCAAAGCCAGAGCCTGGCCACCGTGGTCTGCGCCGAGGGTTACGTCGCTCCGCCGCGCCTTGGGGAGCACACCCTGGGCGCCAGCTTCGACTTCAAGAGCCAGGACCTGACCCCGACCAGCGCCGAGCATGCCGGCAACCTGGACATGCTGCGGGAAATCTCCAGTGATCTGCTGCAACGCCTGAACGCCGAGCAACTGCCCCTGGACCGCCTGCAAGGTCGTGCGGCCTTCCGTTGCACCAGCCCGGACTACCTGCCCATCGTCGGCCCCCTGGCGGACCCGGCAGCGTTCGCCGACACCTACGCCGCCCTGGGCAAGGACGCGCGCCAGGTGCCGGACCTGCCCTGCCCCTGGCTCGACGGCCTGTACATCAACAGCGGCCACGGTTCTCGCGGCCTGATCACTGCGCCACTGTCCGGCGAACTGCTGGCCGCCTGGCTGGAAAACGAGCCGCTGCCACTGCCCAGGAGCGTGGCCGAAGCCTGCCATCCCAATCGCTTTGCCCTGCGCCGCCTGATTCGCGGCAAGGCCTGAGACAGAGCGCCAACCCCGGGTGTTGAAGAGCGCCGCCGGCCCTTGGCCGAACGCAAAACCGCTCTTCACGCCTCAGCACCACCGGTCGGCTTATAACCGATCGATCTAAAACTCCCGAGTTATGCACAGGTCAGTTTCCAGGTAGCCGCCCTTTTGGCGACTGCGGATCGACTCTCCCCAACGGAAAAACCGGTAAGGACTTATGTGCGGATTAGCTGGCGAATTACGCTTTGATCATCAACCTGCCGACCTGGCAGCGGTTGAACGAATCACTCATCACCTGGCCCCCCGTGGCCCCGACGCCTGGGGCTTTCACAGCCAGGGCCCGATCGCCCTCGGCCATCGACGACTGAAAATCATGGACCTGTCGGACGGCTCGGCGCAGCCCATGATCGACAACCAACTGGGCCTGTCCCTGGCCTTCAACGGCGCGATCTACAACTTCCCCGAATTGCGCGCCGAACTGGAAGCCCGGGGCTATGCCTTCCACTCCGGCGGTGACACCGAAGTGCTGCTCAAGGGCTATCACGCCTGGGGCGCCGACCTGCTGCCCAAGCTCAACGGCATGTTCGCCTTCGCCATCTGGGAGCGCGACGCCCAGCGCCTGTTCATCGCCCGCGACCGCCTCGGGGTCAAGCCTCTGTACCTGTCGCGCACCGGCCAGCGCCTGCGCTTCGCCTCGGCCCTGCCGGCCTTGCTCAAGGGCGGCGACATCAACCCGATTCTCGATCCGGTGGCGCTCAATCACTACCTGAACTTCCACGCCGTGGTGCCGGCGCCCCGCACCTTGCTGGCGGGCATCGAGAAACTGCCACCGGCCACCTGGATGCGCATCGAAGCCGACGGCCGCACCGAACAGCAGACCTGGTGGTCCCTGCCCTACGGCCCCCGTGCCGACGAAACCCAGCTGACCCTGGAAGACTGGACTGACCGGGTGCTCGAGAGCACCCGCGAGGCGGTGGCCATCCGTCAGCGGGCGGCGGTGGATGTCGGCGTGCTGCTGTCCGGCGGTGTCGATTCCAGCCTGCTGGTGGGCCTGCTGCGGGACGTCGGGGTGGACGACCTGTCGACCTTCTCCATCGGCTTCGAGGATGCCGGCGGCGAACGCGGCGACGAGTTCCAGTACTCGGACCTGATTGCCCGCCACTACGGCACCCGGCATCACCAGTTGCGCATCGACGAGGGCGAGATCATCGACCAGTTGCCGGCGGCGTTCCGCGCCATGAGCGAACCGATGGTCAGCCACGATTGCATCGCCTTCTATTTGTTGTCCCGAGAAGTGGCCAAGCACTGCAAGGTGGTGCAAAGCGGCCAGGGCGCCGACGAACTGTTCGCCGGCTACCACTGGTACCCGCAGGTAGACGGCGCCAGCGACCCGTACGCTGCCTACCGCGCGGCCTTCTTCGATCGCAGCTACGACGACTACGCGGCCACCGTGCAGCCGCAATGGCTGACGGCACACGACGCCGCCGGCGACTTCGTCCGCGAGCATTTCGCCCAACCAGGCGCCGACGCGCCTGTGGACAAGGCCCTGCGCCTGGACAGCACGGTGATGCTGGTGGATGACCCGGTCAAACGTGTGGATAACATGACCATGGCCTGGGGCCTGGAGGCGCGCACGCCCTTCCTCGACTACCGCCTGGTGGAGCTGTCGGCCCGGGTGCCGGCACGCTTCAAGCTGCCGGACGGTGGCAAGCAGGTGCTCAAGGAAGCGGCGCGGCGGGTGATCCCCAGCGCGGTCATCGACCGCAAGAAAGGCTACTTCCCGGTGCCGGGCCTCAAGCATTTGCAGGGCGACACCCTGAACTGGGTGCGTGAACTGCTGCTGGACCCGAGCCAGGATCGCGGCCTGTTCAACCCGGCCATGCTCGATCGCCTGCTGACCGATCCCCAGGGCCAACTGACGCCCCTGCGCGGCTCCAAGCTGTGGCAACTGGCGGCCTTGAACCTGTGGCTCAGCGAACAAGGAATCTGACCGATGAAAGCCAATGCCACGGCTTACAGCCAACGCCTGCTGCGCGGCCAGGCGCCCTCCTATGAACGTCTGCAAGCGCGCTTTGCCGAAGACGGCAGCGAACCCGGCAACGCCCCCATTGCCCTGCACTGCGGCTGGGGCCGACTGCTGATCGGCCACACCTTTCCCGATCCCGGCAGCCTCGCCGCGGAACTGCTCAACGAGCAGCCCGGTGAACGCGACATTGCTCTGTATGTAGCCGCGCCGCAGCAGGTGCTGGGCCTGGAACCGACGCAGCTGTTCCTCGACCCTTCCGACACCCTGCGCCTGTGGTTCAGCGACTACCGCCAGGCCACCCGGGTGTTTCGCGGCTTCCGCATCCGTCGCGCGCAAAGCGAGTCCGACTGGCAGGCCATCAACCGCCTGTACCAGGCACGGGGCATGCTGCCCATCGACCCGCAACGGCTGACCCCGCGCCATCAGGGCGGTCCGGTGTACTGGCTGGCCGAAGACCAGGACAGCGGCGCGGTGATCGGCAGCGTCATGGGCCTTGATCATCACAAGGCCTTCCAGGACCCGGAGCACGGCAGCAGCCTCTGGTGCCTGGCGGTGGACCCCGATTGCAGCCGCCCGGGCGTGGGCGAAGTGCTGGTGCGGCATCTGATCGAACACTTCATGAGCCGCGGCCTGAGCTATCTGGACCTGTCGGTGCTGCACGACAACCGCCAGGCCAAGAGCCTCTACGCCAAGCTGGGCTTTCGCACCCTGTCGACCTTTGCCATCAAGCGCAAGAACGGCATCAACCAGCCGCTGTTCCTCGGCCCCGGGCCCCAGGCGGACTTCAACCCCTATGCACGGATCATCGTCGAGGAGGCCCATCGCCGTGGCATCGATGTCCAGGTGGATGACGCCGACGCCGGGCTGTTCACCCTCAGCCACGGCGGTCGCCGGGTGCGCTGCCGGGAATCCCTGAGCGACCTGACCAGTGCCATCAGCATGAGCCTGTGCCAGGACAAGAGCCTGACCCACAAGGTGCTCAAAGAGGCCGGCCTGAAGCTGCCCGCCCAGCAACGGGCGGGCAGCGCCGACGACAACCTGGAGTTTCTCGACGAGCACCAGCGAGTGGTGGTCAAGCCGTTGGACGGAGAACAGGGCCAGGGCGTGGCCGTGGACCTGCGCACGATCGAAGAGGTGCAGCAGGCCGTCGACCACGCCCGCCGCTTTGACAACCGAGTGTTACTGGAAAGCTTCCACGAAGGCCTGGACCTGCGCATCCTGGTGATCGGCTTTGAAGTGGTGGCCGCGGCCATTCGCCGTCCCGCCGAGATCATCGGCGACGGCCAGCACTCCATTGGCGCGTTGATCGAGGCCCGCAGCCGCCGACGCCAGGCAGCCACCGGCGGCGAAAGCAAGATCCCCCTGGACCAGGAAACCCAGCGCACCCTGCATGCCGCCGGTTACGACTACAACAGCGTGCTGCCGGCCGGGGAGCGGCTGTTCGTCCGACGCACCGCCAACCTGCACACCGGCGGCACCCTGGAAGACGTCACCAGCCTCCTCCATCCGGCCCTGGCCGACGCCGCCATCCGCGCGGCCCGGGCCCTGGACATTCCGGTGGTCGGCCTGGATCTGCTGGTGCCCGCGGCGGACCAGCCGGACCATGTGTTCATCGAGGCCAACGAGCGCGCCGGGCTGGCCAACCACGACCCGCAACCCACTGCCGAGCGTTTTATCGACCTGCTGTTTCCCCACAGCCAACCTGCGCCTTGATCCTTCGCCGGCAAGCCGGCTCCTACCCTCATTCGTAGGAGCTGGCTTGCCAGCGAAAGCCCTCTTCAGGCCTCTCACTGCCTCATCGAAACCATCGATGGCCTTTTTCATCCGGAGTTTCCATGACCCGTCAGATCCCCCAGCCCGATCTCGCTTACCTGCAGAAAGTCCTTCTGGAAATGCTCGCCATTCCCAGCCCCACCGGCTTTACCGACACCATCGTGCGTTACGTTGCCGAACGCCTGGAAGAACTGGGCATTCCCTTCGAGCTGACCCGGCGCGGCACCATCCGCGCCACCCTCAAGGGCCAGAAGAACAGCCCGGACCGGGCGGTGTCCGCGCACCTGGACACCATCGGTGCCAGCGTTCGCGCGGTGAAAGACAACGGCCGCCTGACCCTGGCCCCGGTGGGTTGCTGGTCCAGCCGCTTTGCCGAGGGCAGCCGGGTCAGCCTGTTCACCGACAACGGCGTATTGCGCGGCAGCGTGCTGCCGTTGATGGCCTCCGGCCACGCCTTCAACACGGCGGTGGATGAGCTGCCCATCAGTTGGGACCATATCGAACTGCGCCTGGACGCCTACTGCACCACCCGCGCCGATTGCGAATCCTTAGGTATAGGCGTGGGCGACTTTGTCGCCTTCGACCCGCTGCCGGAGTTCACCGAAAGCGGCCACATCAGCGCCCGGCACCTGGATGACAAGGCCGGCGTCGCCGCCCTGCTGGCGGCGCTCAAGGCCATCGTCGACAGCGGTGAGTCGCTGATGATCGATTGCCACCCGCTGTTCACCATCACCGAGGAAACCGGCAGCGGCGCGGCGGCGGCCCTGCCCTGGGACGTCAGTGAATTCGTCGGCATCGACATCGCCCCGGTCGCCCCGGGCCAGCACTCCAGCGAACACGCGGTGAGCGTGGCCATGCAGGACTCCGGCGGCCCTTACGACTATCACCTGTCCCGGCACCTGCTGCGTCTGGCCGCCGAGCACGAACTGCCGGTGCGCCGCGACCTGTTCCGTTACTACTTCAGCGACGCCCACTCGGCCGTGACCGCCGGCCATGACATTCGCACGGCGCTGCTGGCCTTCGGTTGCGACGCCACCCACGGCTACGAACGCACCCACATCGACAGCCTGGCGGCGCTCAGCCGCTTGCTCAGCGCCTACATTCTCAGCCCGCCGGTGTTTGCCAGCGATGCACAACCGGCCCAGGGTTCCCTGGACCGCTTCAGTCATCAGCTGGAACACGACACCCAGATGGAAAGCGACACTCGGGTGCCCTCGGTAGACAGCCTGGTGGGCAACAGGTCCTGAACCGCGACCCGGGGTTTGTGCGCGCTACAACTGGCGGCACGGCCCCGGGCGCAGTAGCATCCGGGATTGTTTTTCGGAGGCCCCCATGCTGATTCCCCACGACCAACTTGAAGTCGACACCCTGACCCGTCTGATCGAAGACTTCGTCACCCGCGAGGGCACCGACAACGGCGATGAGACGCCTCTGGAAACCCGTGTGCTGCGGGTTCGTCAGGCCCTGAGCAAGGGCCAGGCAGTGATCGTTTTCGATCCGGACAGCGAACAGTGCCAGTTGATGCTCAAGCACGACGTGCCCAAGGAGCTGTTCGACTGATGCCTGGACCGGCCCAAACCTTTGGGCCGGGATGCTCAACCGTTGGAAAAGCGCGGGCCGAACAGAATCACACTGGCCCCGATCACACACAGTGCCAGCCCCAACCAGTCCGAGCCCAGGGGCCGCACCCGCTCCACCACCGCCAGCCAGCCAATGGACGCAACGATGTAGATGCCACCGTAGGCGGCATAGGCGCGTCCGGCGTAACTGGCTTCGACTTTGGTCAGCAACAGGGCGAACAGGGTCAGGCTGATCAGGGCGGGAATCACCCACAAGGCGCTCTTGCCCTGGCGCAGCCACATCCAGAAGGCATAGCAGCCGGCGATTTCAAACAGCGCGGCGAGGAAGAACCACAGGTAATTGAGCATGCAAGGTCTCGTCAGGATTGCCAGGTGCCGGCAACCCTAACGAGGCCAAGGGGGTGGAGCAAGCTCAGTGGGCCCCTTGTTTGGCCTTGGCGCGCATCTTGTCGGCCATCAGGGTCATTTCGTCGTACAGCGCCTGAGGGTTTTTCTGCTTCAGGGCCCAGGCCATGCGCCCCTGCTCGTGGGGGAGGATCATGAACTGGCCGGCGTTGACCTGGGTGTGGATGTAATCGGCAATCTGGGCGGCGGTAATCGGCGAGCTTTCCAGCAATTTGCCCACCTGGGCCTTCATGGCCGGGGTCGGACCACGGAAGGAATCCAGCAGGTTGGTCTGGAAGAACGACGGGCAGACCACGTGCACGCCGATTTCCTGCTGCGCCAGCTCGACCAGCAGGCTCTCGGACAGCGCCACCACTCCGGCCTTGGCCACGTTGTAGTTGCTCATGGCCGGGCCCTGCATCAAGGCGGCCATGGAGGCGATATTGATGATCTTGCCCTTGCTCTGTTCCAGCAGCGGCAGAAAGGCCTTGCAGCCCTTGACCACGCCCATCAGGTTGATCGCGATCTGCCAGTCCCAATCCTCCAGGGACAGCTCGCCGAAGAACCCGCCCGAAGCCACGCCAGCATTGTTGACGATGATGTCGATGCCGCCGAACTTCACTTCGCAAGCCTGGGCAAACGCCGTCAACTGGCTGTAGTCACGCACATCGCAACGCTGCACGAAACCGTCGCCACCGGCGGCGCGTACCTGCTTCAGGGTTTCCTGCAGGCCCGCTTCGCTGACATCGGACAAGGCCAGCCGCCAGCCATCGCGGGCCCAGCGCAAAGCGATTTCGCGACCCAGGCCGGAGCCCGCGCCAGTGATCATCATGCGATTGTGCATAAGAGTTGCCTTGTGGTTCCGGGGAAGATGGGCCGCAGTGTAGCGAAGGCCCCTGCGCCACCCACGCACCATCAGGCTGCTGAATGCCCCGGGCAAACCGCTGGCCGGGTGCACGCTGCCGCGCGATCGATGACAGACGCAAAGGAAATAACCCGGGCAGCGCAATGCATTAAAAAATTTGGAATTATCTCGATAGGCGCAGAGTCGGATTTATTAAGCGCTTGGCTTTATTCATAAAGCCAAGTTGTCCTTGAACAACTGCGTTGTTCAACTCTATTCAATTCAAGGAAACCACCATGGGCACCATTCTGATCGTCATTCTGATTTTGCTGCTGATTGGCGGCCTGCCTGTATTCCCTCACTCCAGAAGTTGGGGTTATGGCCCTTCGGGAATCATCGGCGTCGTGCTGGTGGTGCTCTTGGTGTTATTGCTGCTGGGCAGGATTTGAATCAGCCAGACCGCTTTAGCGTGAACTGACTACTGAAACAGCCAGCGTCCTGACGACAGGACGCTGGGCAGGGTTCACAGACGAGTGAAGAACCCCCGTTCATTCATACATGAACGTCACCGTGGCGTTGGCCAGGACATCGCCTGCCGTTACTTCCGGACCGTACTGAATGTAAAAGGCAGTCAGCGGGATACTGAGTCTTTCGTCATCGACAGTAGTTTGCGAAGTCTTGAACTCAGTGCGGGTGCCAAACATTTGCTGGGTCTGGCTGCTGGCATCACCTTGAACCAGGATCAGGCCCACGCCCTTGGCCATGCCTTTCCCCACGCTGTTTTTTAAAATATGCAGGTCGGTATTGAGCCCGGTGATGTAATAGGCAACCTTGACGCCTTTGTCACACTTAAGATCGATCGCAAACGACTTGGGGCCGATCGGAGTGGCATCCGGCTTGAACTTGCCCAGTGGAACAGTGGGCATGGTGACCGTTTGCACCGGACGGGCGACAGTACAACCCCTGCTCTGAGCGGTGTAGGACACGTTATTGAACGAAATCTTATTGCTCAATTGGTTGTGATAATAAATCTCGATCTTGTGATCGATGAACTTTCCCGAGCTGATGGTGCCGGTCTTCACCAGTTCGAACTTGAACTTATGCGGCGGTGAATAGGTGGTGGGGTTCAACCGACGCTCGAACCTGGGCCATTCCATGTAAACACCGCCCTCGTTGTACCAGTAGATCCGCATGCCAATCCCCGGCACTCCCGTCTCATAGACATGCTCAAAGGCGGTCTTGGTGGCGCCCCCGACAAAGCCGTAGTCAAACCAGAGCCCGTTGCCACTACAGGTCATGGTGGTGTTGCCCTGATCTATCTCCTTGACCAGGATAGTGCTGCCCACCGGAATATCGCGCGGAGGCTTGAGCATGGCGAAATCGGCACTGGTGAAGTGCGTCGCCAATGGCTCTCCGATGCATTTATTGGCCCAAGCGTGACCGCCATGAATGGTGGCAAGCAGTAACCAAGCCATTAAGGACCATCGATTGTTGAGCAGGACTTTGATACTCATCCCTTACCTACCTGTTTAAGATTGCGCCGCCCTTATGGCAGGGCAACTCCAATTGCTGGTAATACTCGTCATTCGAGGAGGGGGCGCTGGGCATACGATAAGAGGCCAGGCAACTCTGCCCTGCCCCCCACTGAATCAACAACTGGCCCTGACCTTCCAACCCCCGAACAAAGGCTCGGCCGCCCTGTCCGACCTGCGTCAACACCTCCCCATTGACACCGAGAACTTGCGCGCCCAAGGGAATCATCTGGCCATCATCGCGTACCAGTTTGAGCAGCACGGCCGTCCCCACCACGGTCGGATAACGCAACATGACCACCGCCCCCGCACGCGGAGCTGTCTGTTGCGAGGTCATCTCCAACTCGACATCCCGGGAAGTGCCCTTAGGGTCCAGGGCCATATCGTTGCGTCGATAAGGCGTAAGTCCGGTCACGACTGCATAACCGTTATCAGCGATCCGCGTGTTGGCGTTACTCAGGACCTGGGCGCCCTTGGCCCCGGCGGCTTCGAGCACGGCCATGGTTTCGCCCTGCCCCGAAGTGGCGTTGATGCCGCCCGGGTGGGCGACCAGGGTGCCTTGCATGGCGAAGCTGGCTTGCTGATAGTTCTGGCCACGGCTGGCGCTTAGGTTGTAGTTGGCATGGGCCGCGTCATAACGCAGGTTGCCGCCATAGTTGCTGTTGCTTTGCCCCGCATAATGATCACGTGAACCGTAGAGGCTGTAACCGACCTGGGCGTTTTCGCCGAGACTGCCACTCAAGGAGCTATTGACGCCGTGATTGCCGCTGCCGTCGTAGTTGATGGACGAGCTAAGGTAGGGTGAATAGCGGCTGCGTCCCAGAGGCAAACTGATACTGAGCAGGTATTGATTGTCCATGCTGCCCCCTCCGCTGCGGGTGCGGGCGGCGCTGAAACTGAAACTTCCCCAGCTGTAACTGTTGGAGTACCCCACCTGATAGCTCAGATCCCGCCCCTGATCGCGACGCCAGTAATCCTGCGCCAGAGCGGAAAAGTTCAGCTGCCCCATGCGCTCGCCTATCGGCTGACTCAGGCTCAACTGCAGCCGACTGCGTTGCTTGAACGACCGGTCTTGCGACGGGCTGTCCCGCAGGCGAGCGTACTCGTCGAAGTTCAGATAACCCTCACTGGAGAACCGATAGGCCGCCACGCTGAAGTTGGTGGCAGTGGTTTCAATCAGCTTGTTGTACGACAAGCGCAGGCTGCGACCACTGAGTTGCGTGGGGCCGTCAGCCTCTGAATCGTTCAAGCCCGAGGCCTGGGAATGGGTCAGATCCAGCGCCACCGCTCCCACGGAAGTGCTCAAGGCCACGCCGCCCTGCCAGGCCCGATAATCCTGAGCCAGGATACTGCCGCCATAACCGGTCCACAGATTGGACAAGCCGTACTGATAGGTTCCCTGGACAAAACCGGGCAGCGTATCCAGGCTGTCATCGCGGTAGCGTCCGGCACTCAGGCTGAAGCGCGAACTGCCGGGCCGCAGTAACTGGGCCATCGAGGCATAGGGAACCACAAAACTTTTGGTCCGCCCATCGGCTTCGGTGATGGTGACATTGAGGTCACCGGCGTAGCCCGCGCTGTTCAGGTCATCGATGGCAAACGGCCCCGGGGGCACCGTAGTTTCATGCAACAGGTTCTGGCCCTGACGCACGCTGACCTTGGCGGTGGTATCGGCGACGCCACGCACCACGGGCGCAAACCCACGCATCGAATCAGGCAACATGCGCTCATCGCTGCGCAGTTGTACGCCGGTAAAGGAAAAGCTGTCGAACAGATTGCCGGGGGTATAGAACTCCCCCAAGGTCAGCTGGGCCTGGGCTGCGGTGATATCGCGCTGCACATAGCTGCTCAAGGCGTTGTACTGGCTGCGACCGCCGGAACCTGACTGATCGTCATAACTGTAGGAGCCATTGTGTCGCAGGCGCCATTGGCCCAGGTTGAGCCCCGTATTGAGGCCGCTATAAAACTGGCGACTGCGCTGTCCGTTGCTACGGTTCTCGGACAGGTTGTTGCTGTAGCCGAGAAAGCCTGCATTGACCCCCGCATCCCACTCTTTGGACGACACATAACCGCGCTGGGTCCGGCTCAGGTACAACTGAGGAATGGACAGATCAGCGCGCAAGTCGGCCATGTCCACTTCCAAGCGCCCCTGAGGCACCATTTCGTCGGGCCCCAGGCACTCGGCGGCGCGGGCCCGGTTGGCCTGGTCCTCGGGCAGCCGGGTGAAATCAACGCCCAGTTGCTCCAGCAAAGCGGGGGGTAGGCAGGGCTCGACCCTTGAACCATCGGCCACGGTCCTCAGTAGGATCTCTTGAGTCCCAACCCGGTTTTGATTGAGATACACATCAAGGCGATAAGTCCCGGGCGTCAGCGGATTACCTTGCTCATACCTGGACAGGTCCAGCGTTTCTCCACGACTGTTGCCAAAGAACGCCGGATTGAAACGAATCGGCTCGTCAGCCGCGCTGACATCAATAACCATCCACGATCCGATCAGCGTCATGCTGCCCAGAATAAAACCATCACGCACAACCAAACACTTTCTAGAGTAAGCAAGTACGCAACTCACAAGTAACAGCAACTTTTTTGACAAAGCACTCATCTAACCTGCCCGAACAGTCAGTACGATGGGTCAATGACGAAAATACCGAGGCAAATGCCTCGGCACGAACATTAAGCAGGGGATAAAACCAAGAGCTTTTTCTGGAGTATTTTATTGTTGCAGCTTGGCCTCAACGCGCACATTGACTCCAAAATCGTTGATCCATTCGTACATCACACCCACCCCGACCTCGGAGGCCTTGGGTGTTTGTTCAAAAACAAAATCAGCAGATGATTTTGGAGCAACCATATGACTTTCTACTGTTACAGCCCGACCATCTTTGAGCTTTAACTCAACCGACTTGAAAGACACATGAAAGGCTCCATCATTGTGCACCTGCAAGACAGTATCCTTGCCAGACTTGGATAAATTCCAGCGCAGTTTTTCCGCACTTTCAGTGGAACTTCCCGGAAGATCCGCAGGGCGGAAAAACAACTTCAGACGCGTACGAAACGCCAGTTGCATGTGATTGCCGACCTGCGCACTCGCCAGTGGGGGTACATCCAGCACATTGAGCCAGAACACCGACTCACGATCCTTGGGCAAATGAGTTGACGGTACAAAGGCAATCCGCAGCGACTGCCCCTTGTCGGGATCGATCCGCACCATGGGCGGCGTCACCATGAAAGGTGTATCCACCTCATCCGGCTTGGCATCGACGCGGCCATCGTCGATCCAGGTCTGTACCAGCGCCGCTTGTTGCCCCTGATTGCTCAGCCTGAGAGAAACCTCGCGCTCCTTGGCTGGATAGACAATTCGCGTGGCATCAACCACCACGCTGGCCTGGACGGATAGAGAACACAGCAAAATAGCGATACAAGTGATCAGACGTGAAATGAAACAACAAAACATGGACTCTATCGCTCACAGGATTAAGCCTCGAAGCTCAGGCTTCAAGGCTTTGATTTCACTCGTAAACAAGATCAAAGGTCAGTTCGGCTTTAACGTCCCCTGCAGTCACTGGGTCTTCACCTGCCAAGTACCGAGCAGCGAATGCAAATCGCGCCTCACTTTCATTTGCAACCACGGGCGCAAACGGCTCTTGAGCAAATGAGGCCAGTAGATGAATAGGATTACTTCCATGATCAAGCAGTTGGATCTGAGCCGTGGAACCACCTGGAGCACTGTTTATAAGAGCGCCTGTTTTAGCGTCCACTTTAGGAAACTCAAAACTAAACTTTCCTTTTAACTTAGTAGCATCACACCCCGACACATGAATAGTAAAAGGACTCGCACCTGCAAAATCACCCGAGCTTTTCAGAGCACTTGTACTCACAGGATTAAGTTTAATTTCAGAAAGCCCGTCTACCTTACATGTCGTGGGTACAACCTTACCCTCAAATGTAAGCAGCACATCATATGCAAAAGCACTGTTTGCCGCGAAGAATAGAGCCGATACAACACCCGCCGCCAAACGAAACTTTTTCATTTAATTCTCCATTTACCCATCATCGTGGCGTACTGCCGACCACACCATTCAACAATCAATGCTGCGTGCCAGATCTGGAGCTTTGTGCGTATCCGTCCGGGCCGAAGCGGATGCGATCATTACAGTCTGTTGTATTGGCTAACATCAGATGAATCCTAAAATCCAAGAAATTTCCCATTTAAAAGCGAGAAATCGACTAATCACCGAGAAACTTTTCCCAAGAAGAACGGGAAATACCTCAAGACAAATCAATGGCCTCATCTGTCGACAGGCAAAAAAAAACACCCCATCAGGGGTGTTTTCTTTCTCAGCAAGGTCTTGCCAACGCTCTACAAGCGCCGACAAGTCCAAGGGTCAATCCGGCTTGCCGTTGACCACGCCGGCGGTGTTGTCGATCAGGCTCTTGGTCGCCGTCTGCAGGAAGGATTCCAGCTTCTGCTTGAGCTGCGCCTCATCGGCGGCTCCGGAAATCAGCTCGCCTCCGGGTGCTGCACCCAGTTCGTACTTGTACAGCCTGGGCGGCATTTCCTTGGGCAGGACCAGCACCCGATCCGCCGTCAGCAGCGCCACGGTCTGATCGCTACCCGACGGCTTGATCACGCCAAAGCCCTTGTCGCCTTCGGGCAGGTTGAGCAGGTCACGCCCCCAGCACTGGTGCAACACATCACCACCGAGGCGGCCCATGATGGTCGGCACGATATCGATCTGCGTGCCCACGGTGTGGTCGCGCTGGCCGAACTTCTCCTGGATACCGGGTGCGATCATCAGCATCGGCACGTTGAAACGGCCCAGGTCCATTTCCGTGATCTGTTGCTCATTGCCAAAACCGTGGTCGCCGACCACGACAAACAGCGTTTCCTTGAAGTACGGCTCCTTGCGCGCCTTCTCGAAGAACTGGCCCAGCGCCCAGTCGGAGTAGCGCATGGCGGTCAGGTGCTCGTTGAGGCTGCCACGGTCGGTGACTTTCTCCACGGGCAATGGTGTCGGCAACGCATAGGGGGTGTGGTTGGACAGGGTTTGCAACAGGGCGTAGAACGGCCCCTTGCCATCACGGGCCTTCAACTCTTCCAGGCCCCGGTTGAACATGTCCTGGTCGGACACACCCCAGGTCGGGTCGGAGAACACCGGATTGACGAAGTCATTGCGGCCGACGAAGTTGGTCATGCCCTGGTTGCCAAAGAACCCCGACTGGTTGTCCCAGGCGAAATCACCGTTATAGACATACACATCGTCGTACTTGCGGGCGCTGAGCAGCTGCGGCAAGCCAGACAGCTTGTGGCTGCCTTCCGGGGTCTGCATCAGGTACTCGAAGCCCGGCAGGTTGGGGAAGCAAGCCATGGTGGCGAACATGCCCTGGTGGGTATGAGTGCCGTTGGAGAAGAAGCGATCGAACAGCAGGCCTTCCTTCGACAGCTTGTCGAAATAAGGGGTGATCTGACCCGGACGCTCCAGAGCACCGACCGAGTGCCCGGCGAAGCTTTCCATCAGGATCACCACGACGTTCTTGATCGGCAGGGTCTTGTCCGCATCCGGGCTGTAGTTACGGCGCACGGCGGCGATGTCCGCATCCACCAGCTTGTCGTTCGGCACCAGCAGCATGTCGCGTACGGTCTGCTGAGCCAATGGCTGAGGCAGGGTCGCCTTCCAGATATTGTTGCGGTCTTCGGACAGGCGATCCTTGGCGGCCGCCATCAACTGCAGAGTGCCGTTGAGGCCCAGCTGGTTGGCGAAGTTCGACTCGGTGGTGTAGACGTCGCCCCAACGCATGGGCGGGCCCTGCCGCAGCGTGCCACGGGCGGCGACCACACAGATCAGCAGGCAGACCACGAACACCGCGATGCGCGCATACCAGGGCGCAATCTGCCGCGTACCGACATTGCCTCCGCTGAACGGGCCACGGGGCCGAGTGGCGCGGTCAGCGCCCTTGAATGCCAGGCTGAGAATCCAGGTCCCCACAGCCCAGGCCAGCAGGTAGCGAACCACCGGGAAACCGTACCAGAGCATGCTCATCACGGTTTTCGGATCTTCTTTCACGTACTGAAAGACCAG
Source organism: Pseudomonas sp. Os17 (assembly GCF_001547895.1). NCBI lineage: Bacteria > Pseudomonadati > Pseudomonadota > Gammaproteobacteria > Pseudomonadales > Pseudomonadaceae > Pseudomonas > Pseudomonas sp. Os17. The sequence continues at coordinate 4,997,485 of NZ_AP014627.1, forward strand.
GCCGTTGAGGCGCTGGTGGAATTCACGGTAGAAGTCCATCTCCATCAGGCCGAGGAACAGCGCGATGCTGGAGGTCACCGTCAGCCAGAAGCGCAACAGTCCGCGCGCCGCCATGGCCCGGGCACTGGTCAGCGCCAGGATCAGCGGAACGCTGAGATAGACCACCAGCCGCAGGTCAAAACGCAGCCCATTGGCGAACGCCTCAAGAAAGGTCGAAGCCGGGGTGTCGAGAATCATCTCGCGGTTGTAGATCAGCAGCGCAACGCGCAACAAAGAGAGCATCACCATCACGACCAGCGCACACAGCAGCGTGTAGGCCAGATGGGATTTAACGGTCGGTTGAAGCAGGCGATTCGAGGATCGCTGCTGACTCAGGGCATCCGAGTTTGCCATGTCGTTTTAGGACCCATTGGAAGTTTAAGTTGCAAAGAAAAAGCGGCGTTCTGCCCTCTTTTTGTCGCCAGGGCGACGGGGATTACGCGGTGCGCAGATGTTGCACGATCACTGAAGGCATTGCCATTGATTAGTGGGCACTACCGACCAGCCCACCTCCTACGGCTCTGGAACAACAGATGGCGGGGATTTACACCAGGGGAAAAACGCCGGCGAATTGTCTTTGAGGCTTTGTGAAAATTTCGTTCAACGCATGTTTAGTCACACAAAAAGGGCCTGACGGCCCTTTTCTTCATCTTGCAACCTTCACGGGTCAGAGCCGCACATTGCCTCGCGGCCCGGCAATGGCCCAGATGATCAACCCCAAAACCGGCAGGAAGATGATCAACAGCACCCACAGGATCTTCATCCCGGTTTCGGCGCCACTTTTCAGCACGTTGATGATGGCCCAGATATCCAGGGCCAGAATGATCAGGCCAATCAGGCCATTGAAGGTGGAACCCATGGTGTCGCTCCCAAATGATGGTGTGCCTCCTTAGGATAGCCGCCCACCTTCGGGGTTCCCCTGTATTGCACGGAGACCCGCTCAGACGTGCACGGCAATCTTCAGCGCTTCCAGGGCCGGCGCCGCGGCGATCCCGACCTCGGCACACAGCTCAAGCACTCGCGGCAGGTCATGGCCGTAGACCAGCACCATCTGCAGCTCGTCATCGAGCAACTGGCTGAAATTCATCAGCACATAGCCGCCGTTTTCCGGGTTCATGCTGCCCATCTGGATCTGGATGCGGTTCAAGGCCGTCAGGGCTTCGATCTTCGCCAGCTGCTTGGGCTTGATGTTGAAAGGCACGTCCTTGCCGAAGGAAGCGACGATCTGTGCAAACAGATCGACATAAGTGTCGGCCTGAAACAGCACGGTATCGGGCAAGCTGCCGACCACCACCCACTCGCCCAGGGGAATGGGGAAGCTGTCGTCATAGTTGATGTCCGGGTTGGCCGCCAGGAACGCCTGGGGATCGGCGTAGGCCTGGGCCGCTTCGTCGGCGATCTGCTGGATCTCGGCGTCGCCCATGCACCCGGAGCTGATTTTGCTGATGAGTTCGATAAGGGCGGTTTTCATGGGCACATCCTGCAGGCAAGGAAATTCGAGGGCGCGAAGGATAGCCTAAAGTGCGCGGCCAGACCTACGCCTGTGAGGCGCACCCGGCGCCCTCGCCCCTCGGGCCTAGACGGCTCAGGCCAGGAGTTTTTCCAGCTGTGCGGCGGTGTCCACCGCGCCCATGGTCCTGGCGGCTTCCAGGGCACTGACACCATTGCTGTCACGCGCCTTGGGATCGGCGCCCTGGCTGATCAGGTAGGTGACGATTTCGCAGCGGTTGAACATCGCCGCCATCATCAGCGCGGTACGCCCGTCAAAGGACGAACCTTCCACTTGCGCGCCGCCCTCCACCAAGGCCTTGACCATCGCCAGGTCGCCCTTGAAGGCAGCGCCGGCTATCGGGCTCTGGCCATTGTCGTTGCGAATCTCGGGATCGGCGTTGTGCTTGAGCAGCACCTGCACGGCGTCGACATGCCCGTGATAGGCGGCCAGCATCAGCAAGGTGTCGCCCTTGTGGTTGCGCAGGTTGACCGGCAGGCCACTGGCCGCCAGCTTGTCGAGCATCTGTGCGTCACCCTGACGGGCCACGTTGAATACCTGTTCGACAAACTGGGCGGCCTCTTCTTCAGTCATCTGGCGGCTTTTGTCGGTCATCGGAAACTCCAGGTTCGGCAAATCGGAAAGGCGCTAGTGTCCCCAAGCCGGCCGCGGCCTGTCATCCCTTTTTTCCCAAGAAGCGCCATAGACACAATCAATAACGCAGGCGTCCGGCCTGAATGTCCGCCAGAATCGGCGGGGTCAGCCGCACGTAAGTGTCCGACCCCGGCAACCAGGCATAGATCGGATCATCGGCCACCTGCTCCAGGTCGAATGCCTGCTCCTTGAGGCGGCTTTTCTGATATTTGAACGTGCCGGTGGTGTCCATCTTCACCTTGATCCGCAGAAACAGCGGCACGGCATACGCCGGCATCTGCTGCCGGGCAAATTGCAACAATTCGCCGAAATCCAGGGTCGCCAGGGACTCCGCGGGCGTGATCGCCACCATCCCCGCCCGGCCGTTGGTGTTATGGATTTCAACGCCATAGGCCACCACTTCGGCAATCTGCGGATGCCCCAGGAGAATGTTCTCCACCTCGGTGGTGGAAACGTTCTCGCCCTTCCAGCGATAGGTGTCCCCCAGCCGATCGACGAACTGCACATGGCCAAACCCGATGTCGCGCAGCAAGTCACCGGTGTTGAAGTAGCAATCGCCCTTCTCGAACACATCCTTGAGGATCACCTTGAGGTTCTTTTCCGGATCGGTGTAGCCATCCAGCGGCGCCTTGTCGTCGATCTTCGCCAACAGCAGGCCCTGGCCGCCCTTGGCCACCTTCTGCATGAAGCCCTGGCTGTTGCGCAATGGTGCCCCGGTGTCGTGGGCATATTCCACCAACGCCCAGGGAATCAGGGAAAACCCCACCGTGTTGTCGAAGTTGAGGATATTGCTGAAGCCGATATTGCCGTCGCTGGCCGCGTACAGCTCACAGACATGACCGACGCCAAAACGCTGCTTGAACTCGCTCCAGACTCCCGGCCGCAGGCCGTTGCCGATCATCTTCAACACACCATGCTCGGTGTCCTGCGCACTGCCTGGCTGATCGATCAGGTAGCGACACAGCTCACCGACATAGCCCAGGGTCGTCGCCTTGTAGCGACGCGCATCGTCCCAGAACTGACTGGCGCTGAACTTGCGGCGAATGGCGAATCCCGACGCCCCGGTGATGGCCGAGCCCCAGCACACGCACAATCCGGTGGCGTGATACAGCGGCAAGGTGCAATACACCACGTCGTCGGGTTGCATATCCAGGGCGATGGTGCCGAAACCGGCGGATGTGCGCATCCAGCGCCCATGCTTGAAGATCCCCGCCTTGGGCAGGCCCGTAGTGCCGGAGGTATAGATATAGAAGCAGGGGTCATTGAAGAAGATCTGCTGAGTCTGCTGCAGATTGTCGGCGGGATAACCGGCACTCTCGCCCATCAGGTTGAGCATCCCGTCCGGGGCAGTGCCCGGATCGGCGAAGGTGTCCTGATCGGCCACGAACCAGGTGCACTGCGGGTCGATCCCCACCTGCTCGCGCACCGCCCCGTAGGCCGCCAGCAACTCACCGCCCAGCATGATCCCCGCCGGCCTCACCAACTCCAGGCTATGCGCCAGCACGCTGTGGGTCTGGGCCGTGTTGAGCATCGCGCAGATCCCCCCAAGCTTGGCCACCGCCAGCACCGTGACCAGCAGTTCCGGGCGGTTCTCGATGAAGATTGCCAGCACATCGCCCTTGCCGATGCCTCGATCCTGCAGGTAGGCGGCGATACGGTTGGCCCACTGATTGACCTGGGAATAGCTGAGGATCCGATCGCCATACAACAAGGCCGGCCCATCGGGATTGCGCCGGGTCGCCTGCTCGAAGCTCCAGCCCAGGCCACAGGCCTGATCAGGCTTGTCGATATTTCCCGCCCTGACGCCACGCACCACCCGCGGCAGCGCCCTGGCAATGGAAGGCAGCTTACGCAGCATCATGCCCCAGGTGATCATGTCGCTCTTGTGCTTGTTCATGCGTGCTCCGGTTCGAAGACAACAGTCTGTGCCCCGACCAGACGGGTCGGGCGTGACAAGGGCCGGAACAGGGCTCAACCGGGCGCCGCGCCCCGGGTGTCGGCAACGGGCAAGCAGGGACGGTGGATGGCTCCCGGGGCGGGACAGAGAAAGGACAAGCGCGGCGCTGCTGACAGCACCGGCATCGATGCGGTGGGACCGTTCATGGAGGGCGTCCTGGTATTTTTATTATCTGGCGGGCTGGATCGCCAAGATCGCGCCCCACCATTCCATGTCGCAGAAACGCCTCTCAACGGTCTTCGGCAAGGTGCCAAGGCCGACTTGAAACGGCGTGACTGGCTGGAAAATACGTCAGCCGTCGCGAGACTGTACACGGGGTTTTTGCAAACTTTTGTATCTCTGCGGCGGGATTCGGCAGAGGCCTGAAACCTTGCATCAGCGATTGAATTTTCCGCCGCAGCCTGTGGTCACACCTCTGTACCTACGCCCGCCCTGCCCCGCCACCAACCTGCAAAATGCAGGATGCACGATGGCCTTTCATGCAATTTGCACGAATCAGGATTTCAATTAAAAATATAACTTATTGATTTGAAAGGATTTTTTAAAATATCAATACTGGCACAATCGCTGCACCTATCCGTTCACGCTTGCCCTTCAAGAGCTAACGGAGCTGATAGACATGAGCCTGATCCAAGAAAAATTCTCCTCCCTGTTCTCCAACTTCGAAGTCACCACCCAGCCTCGTCCCGACGGCGGCATCCTGCTGACCCTGCGCAACAGCGAAGGCAAACAGTTCAAGCGTTCGATTTCCTACGCGCAGCTGCATGCCGCCGACCAACTGTCCTGGGTCATCAGCGCGATTCGTCGAGATCTGGCCGAACAGGCCAGTGAGCTGCCTCAGATTTCCATGCTGCAAAGCCAGAACCGCTTCGCCCTGCCGACCTACCACAGCGCGTAAGCCTGCTGCCATGGTTCGACTGGCCGGCCCACGTTGCGTGGGCCGGCCTGTGGTCGTTGTTCCCCGCGCCTAGTCGTCCAGCCGCGGGAACTGGCTGGCGATGGGATCGCCGGTCGGATTGGCAACCCAGCCTTGCGGGTTATTGAATAGGCGGATGGCCACCAGATTCGGCTCCTCGCCCATATCGAACCAATGCGCAGTGCCCGCAGGCAGCGAGATCAGGTCATTTCTTTCGCAGAGCACGGCATAGACGTAGTCGTCGATGTGCAGCGAAAACAGACCGCGTCCGGCCACGAAAAATCGCACTTCATCCTCGCCATGACGATGTTCGTCGAGAAAGCTGGCGCGCAGCTCGGCTTTCTGTGGGTGGTCGCGGTTGAGGCTGATCACGTCGACGCTGAGATACCCCTGCTCGGTCATCAACCGGTCGATCTGCTCGCGATAGGCATCGATCACCTCTTGCTGGCTGGCGCCCGGCACAATGCGGGTGGTGGCGGGCCAGCGCTCGAAGCGAATGCCCTGCTCGGCCAGGGTCGCCGCGATATCGTCGAAATGGGTCAGAACCTTGTTCGGCAGGTCCGGGCTGGATACGTGGTAGACGGACAGGCTGCTCATGACGGCAACTCCTCTTGCATGCGGGTGGCAATGATAACGGCTGCGGCCATGGCGGCGACGCTGGCAATACTAAAGGTCAATGTGGCGCCCAGGACGTTCCAGCTGTAGCCGGCATACAAGGCCCCCAGCGCACCACCGGTTCCGGCCAGGGCGGCGTACAACGCCTGCCCCTGACCTTGCTGGCGCGCACCGAAACTGCGTTGGACAAAATGAATGGCCGCGGCGTGAAAACTGCCGAAGGTGGCCGCGTGCAGCACCTGCGCCAACAACAGCACCCCGAGATACTCCGCCAGACTGCCCAGCAGCAACCAGCGCAGCGCCGCCAACAGAAAACTCGCCAACAGCACCCGACGCACGGAAAACCGCGCGAGAATCCGGCTCATGGCCAGGAACATCAGCACCTCGGCCACCACTCCCAGGGCCCAGAGCATGCCGATCAGGCCGCGGGTATAGCCCAGGCGTTCCAGGTGCAGAGTCAGGAAGGTGTAATACGGCCCGTGGCTCATCTGCATCAGCGCCACGCACAGGTAGAACGCCAGCACACCGGGACCGCGCAACTGCTGGAGAAAGCCGTCCCCGGCCAGACGCGGCCCCTGGACCACGGGGCGGGCATTGGGCACCCACAGGCTGCTGAACACGATCCCCGCCATGATCATCACCAGCGCCACGGGATAGATATCCAGGCTCAGCCACTCGAACAGGCGGCCCATCGCGACCACCGTAAGGATGAAACCGATGGAGCCCCAGAGACGGATCTGGCTGTAGCGAGAGGCCTGCCCTTGCAGATGCGCCAGGGTAATCACCTCGAACTGTGGCAGGACCGCATGCCAGAAAAAGGCATGCAGCGCCATGACCATCGCCAGCCAGGCGTAGCTCTTGCTGACGAAGATCAGGGAGAAACAGACCAGGGTACAGAACGCGCCAAAACGCACGATTGCCAGGCGCCGGCCGGTGTAATCACCGAGCCAGCCCCACAGGTTGGGCGCCACGCAACGCATGAGCATGGGAATGGCCACCAGCTCGCCAATCCGCGCGCTGGAAAAACCCAAATGATCGAAATACAACGCCAGGAACGGCGCGGTCGACCCCAGCAGGGCGAAGTAGAACAGGTAGAAACTGGAAAGCCGCCAGTACGGCAGCGCCGCCCCGGCCATCAGGCCGTGGCGACTGGCAGAACCGCCATTACAGCTGACCCAGTACCGGCGTGCTGACGCGCACGTCGGCATTCTGGCCGCGGTGACGCAGCAGGTGATCCATCAGCACGATGGCCATCATCGCTTCAGCGATCGGCGTGGCGCGAATGCCCACACAGGGGTCATGGCGGCCTTTGGTGATCACGTCCAGCGGATTGCCATCGATGTCGATCGAGCGCCCGGGCGTGGTGATGCTGGACGTCGGCTTGAGAGCCAGATGGGCGATGATCGGTTGCCCCGAGGAAATGCCCCCCAGAATGCCGCCGGCGTTATTGCTGAGGAACCCTTGCGGGGTCAGTTCATCGCGGTGCTCGGTCCCGCGCTGGGCGACGCAGGCGAAACCGGCGCCGATTTCCACGCCCTTGACCGCATTGATGCTCATCAACGCATGGGCCAGCTCGGCATCCAGACGATCGAAGATCGGCTCGCCCAGGCCCGGCATCACGCCTTCGGCCACCACGGTGATCTTGGCTCCCACCGAATCCTGATCTCGACGCAACTGGTCCATGTAGGCTTCAAGCTCCGGAACCTTGTCCGGATCGGGACTGAAGAAGGCGTTGTCCTGCACCGAATCCCAGGTCTTGAAGGGAATCTCGATCGGCCCCAGCTGGCTCATGTAGCCGCGGATCACGATGCCCTGAGTGGCCAGGTATTTCTTGGCAATGGCTCCGGCCGCCACGCGCATGGCGGTTTCCCGCGCCGAGCTGCGACCGCCGCCACGGTAGTCGCGAATGCCGTACTTGTGGTGGTAGGTGTAGTCGGCGTGAGCCGGACGGAACAGATCCTTGATCGCCGAATAGTCCTTGGACTTCTGGTCGGTGTTGCGGATCAGCAGGCCAATGGCGCAGCCCGTGGTCTTGCCCTCGAACACTCCGGAAAGGATCTCGACCTCGTCGGGCTCCTTGCGCTGGGTGGTGTGCCGACTGGTGCCGGGCTTGCGCCGGTCCAGATCACGCTGCAGATCCTCCAGGGACAGCTCAAGACCCGGCGGGCAGCCGTCGACAATGGCGACCAACGCCGGGCCATGGCTTTCGCCCGCGGTGGTGACAGTGAACAGCTTGCCGTAGGTATTGCCGGACATGCGGGGAGCTCCGTGAAATCAGCCGAAATAACTCAATCAGGATTACTGAAGGGCGCAAGTATACGCAGGCTACCCAACTAGTTCATCCTCGAACCTTCTGCCGCTGCCTGAGTCCAACTGGCACCTTATCCATGATGGCGTGATGATGCTGCGAGCCCTTCTCTTGAGCCTTTCCCTGTTCACCGGCCTGGTCCAGGCGACCGTCCTGCAACGCCCCGTCAGCCTGGACACCGGCCACGGCGAGCTGTATGGCTCATTGCTGCTGCCCAAGTCCGAGCAACCCGTGCCGGTGGTGCTGATCATTTCCGGCTCGGGCCCCACCGACCGCGACGGCAACAATCCCGACGGTGGACGCAACGACAGCCTCAAGCGCCTGGCCTGGGTCCTGGCCAAGCACAACATTGCCAGCGCGCGCTACGACAAGCGCGGCGTGGCGGCCAGTCTCGCGGCGACCCCGGACGAACGCAACCTGACGCTCGATGCCTACGTGGCCGACGCCGTGGCCTGGGGCAAGAAGCTCAAGGCCGACCCGCGCCTGGGCCAACTGATTGTGCTGGGCCACAGCGAGGGGGCGCTGATCGCCAGCCTCGCCGCACCGCAACTGGATGCCGCGGGGGTGATATCCATCTCCGGCACCGCCCGGCCCGTGGATCAGGTCCTGCGCCAGCAATTGAGTTATCGCCTGCCACCCGCACTGATGGTGCGCAGCAATGAACTGCTGGACAGCCTCAAGGCCGGCCAGGTGGACAGCGATGTGCCGCCGGCCCTGCAAGTGATCTTCCGCCCCAGCGTACAGCCCTATCTGATCACCCTGTTTCGCGAAGACCCGGCCGCCGCCTTCGCTCGCCTGAAAATGCCGGCGCTGATCATTCAGGGCAGCAACGACATCCAGGTCAGCGTCGACGACGCCCGGGTGCTCAAGGCGGCGAAACCCGACGCCCAACTGACCCTGATCGACGGCATGAACCACGTCATGCGTATCGTGCCCAACGATCTCAAGCGCCAACTGGCGTCCTACAGGGACCCGCAACTGCCCCTGGCGGCAGAACTGGGCCGGTCGATCATCAGTTTTATTGACGGACTTCACACCCGTTAGGCTGTTTTTACCCTCCAGTCCTGAAAAAAACGGCCGATAAGTCTTTGCCGGCCGTTCAATTGCTGTCGGCGCGCAGCGATTGGACAGGACTTGCCCTTATGACTGATACCCCGAATTCACCCGCCTCCGAGCAGGAAGCCGTCGCCCCGGAAGCGCCGCCGTTGCCGTGGGCGGACGTTCAGGCCGAACATCACAAGATGCTGCGCCTGGCGCCCCTGAAGACCGATCGCGCCACCGGCGTGCGGCCTTTGCGCTTTGTCGAGTTCGGTTATGCCGAACGCAACAACAAAGAGCACAGCCTGCTGCGCATGACGATCCGCCTGCCCGGTCAGCGGGTGCGCAAGGAACAGAATCACCTGGATGTCTGGGTGGAGCACGAGACCCGCCGGGTGTACTTCGAGCCCGAGGGTGGGCTGCAGATCGAACCGCTGAACCGCGGCATCGGGCGCTTCCTGCTAGCCCAGGCCGCGCAGTGGGCGCAAAAGAAGTGGCCGCATTACCGCGTGGACGGCTTCGACCTCGGCAACAAGGAGGCCCTCAACGAAGACACTCGCCTGCGTCGCGATCATGTGTTGCGCACCCAGGGTTTCGACGTGGTGTATGCCGACGCCCAACACCTCAAGGGCAGCGTCAAGGATGTCCAGGCAGGCGAGCTGCTGAGCCAGTGGAACACCGAGAAGCTGCAGTTCGTGGAAATACTGGAAGCGGCGCAGATGCTCCAGCAGGCCGAACAGAACCTGGAAGAGCTGGAAGTCAATCTGCGCAAGCAGGAAGAGAAAGTCACCAAGTACAAACGTGAAGACACCGGCCTGCGCTTCACCATCACCTGCCTGGTGGCCTTCGCGGTATTCCAGGCGGGGCTGCTGATCTGGATTGCGACGCACCGCTGAGTCGCATACTGCTGACGGCTCAAGGCCCGCATCACGCGGGCCGGCCCATCACTCAAACGCGAGAAGCAAACAGCGCCTGATGCTCGCGGCACTGCTCTGCCGTGAGCATGAACACGCCATGACCACCGCGCTCGAAGTCGAGCCAGGCAAAATCCACTTCCGGATAAAGTGCCTCGACGTGAACCTGGCTGTTGCCCACTTCGACGATCAGCAGTCCCTTCTCGGTCAGATGATCGGCTGCTTCGGCGAGCATGCGGCGCACCAGGTTCAGGCCATCGTCGCCACAAGCCAGGCCCAGCTCGGGTTCATGCTGGTACTCGTCCGGCATGTCGGCAAAGTCTTCGGCATCGACATAGGGTGGGTTGGACACGATCAAGTCGAAGCGCTGCCCCGGCAAGCCATCGAAGCCATCGCCCTGAACGGTAAACACTCGCTCGTCGACGCCGTGCCGCTCGATGTTCTGATTGGCCACTTCCAGCGCTTCGAAGGACAGGTCCGCCAGCACCACTTCGGCGTCGCGGAATTCGTAGGCGCAGGCGATACCGATGCAACCGGAGCCGGTGCACAGGTCGAGAATCCGCGCCGGCTCGTTGCCCAGCCAGGGTTCAAAGCGTTTTTCAATCAGTTCGCCGATAGGGGAACGGGGAATCAGCACCCGCTCATCGACGATGAACGACATGCCGCAGAACCAGGCCTCGCCCAACAGGTAGGCGGTGGGCACCCGCTCTTCGATACGGCGCTTGAGCAGGTGCTGCAGGTGGGCCAGTTCGTCCTCTTCCAAAGCGCAATCCAGATAGCTGTCGGCAATTTCCCAAGGCAGGTGCAAGGCACCGAGCACCAGTTGGCGGGCCTCGTCCCAGGCATTGTCGGTGCCATGGCCGAAGAACAGATCCTCCCCATGAAAGCGGCTGACAGCCCAGCGGATATGGTCGCGCAAGGTGCGCAGGCGGGAAGTGATCACGGGACAGACTCCTGACAAAACGACCGGCAATACTACCAGCCAAAACGCCCGCCGACGACGAATGAAAAACCGCAGGCAGGCAATCGTCCGCCGCGCAGGTTTTGCCGCTCAAGGGCCAATACCTTGCCCCTCTTGACAAGGCTGCAGGCCAACAACGGCGCACCTTACGTTAGTAGCGATTCACAGAAGCGCTCTGCCAGAGGACAATGTCGCAAAAGCCCCACTCACAGGAGCCCCAGAATGTCCGTTCCAAAGACGATGTTTCAACTCAGCGGTCGTGGTTACGCCGCGGCCAATTTGAGCCACGCGACCCTTGTGATCATCGACGCCCAGAAAGAGTACCTCAGCGGTCCCCTGGCCCTGTCCGGCATGGACGCGGCCGTAGCCAATATTCGTCAACTGCTGGTGGCGGCCCGGGCAGCCGGCCGGCCTATCGTGCATGTGCGCCACCTCGGCACCGTCGGTGGTCTGTTCGACCCCCAGGGCGAGCGCGGCGAGTTCATCCCCGGCCTTGAGCCGCAAGGCGACGAAACCATCATCGGCAAGCTGTTGCCCAGCGCCTTCCATGGCACCGAACTGGAAAAACGCCTGCAAGACCTCGGTTCCCTGGACCTGATCGTGGCCGGTTTCATGAGCCACTCCAGTGTCAGCACCACCGTTCGGGCAGCCAAGAACCTGGGGTTCCGCTGCACCCTGGTGGAAGACGCCTGTGCCACCCGCGACCTGCCCTACAAGGGCGGCATCCTCAGTGCCGAGCATGTTCAGCAGACCGAAATGGCGATCATGGCCGACAACTTCGCCACCCTCGCCCAGACCGCAAGCCTGATCTGATCAGCCCTGGTGAGCGGCTGGCGGGCCGCTCATCCATAAACGCCTCGCATTTGCAGCAATTGCCTTAGCCTCAGGAACCACCCGGTCAACTCCCGGTCGAAGGGCCGATACCCATTGAGGAAGGTCGGAATGAAGATATCCGATGGTTTTGACGCACGCCGGTTGCGGCCCAGAAGCCCGCGGAACTGGCGATTGCGCCTGGGGGCGGGATTCTCCGCGTTGCTGGCGACATTCGGCGTACTGCTGGCCATGGCAGGTGCGGCCAGCCTGCTGGGCCGCGCTCCGGCACTGGGAGAACTCAATGCCAGCCCGGCCGGGTCGGCGGTGATTCTGGCGGTTGGCCTGTTACTGCTGTATGTCGGCGTTCGCCTGTGGCGGCGTTGCCGGCGGCGCATGCGCCAGCCCCTGGCACTGAACATGGCGCCACACCTGATGAAAAAACACGACTGACGAATCTGCGCGCGATTTGCGCGCCAGAAGGTGTACCGAGTTGGGTAAACTAGCCGCCCTTCGCGGAGGCTGACATGCAAGACGACGATTTTTCCCTGTTCAAAAACGAGATCCGCGGCGTCAAGCCGATCAAGCACGATCGTGCCGACACAGGCAAACCCAAGGCTGACCGCGCGCAGATCGCCAAGCTGCGCCAGGCCGCCACCGTGCGCAGCGAAACCACTACGGTGGATGGGCTGTCCGATCAGTTCGTCATCGATGTAGGACCGGAAGATGAGCTGATGTGGGCCCGCGACGGGGTCCAGGAAAGCCAGATGCGCAAGCTGAAAATCGGCCAGATCCCCTTCGAAGGCAGCCTCGACCTGCACGGCATGACGGTAGAAAAGGCCCGGGAAACCCTTTGGGCGTTTCTTGCCGAGGCCACCCGTTTCGAGATCCGCTGCGTGCGCGTCACCCACGGCAAGGCCGTGCGCCTGGACGGCAAGCGCCCGATGATCAAGAGCCACGTCAACACCTGGCTGCGCCAACATCCACAGGTGCTGGGCTTCACTTCGTGCCAGGCCAAACACGGCGGCACCGGTGCGCTTTACGTGATGCTCAAACGCACCATGATGGAAGGCCGTGACGAATAAAGCCGCTGCATCACGCTTGCAGCGTCGTGTCCGCCACCGTACCCTTGCCCTTTGCGTAAAATCCCACAGGTAGTTTCATGTCTCTGGAACAGAATTACACCGCGATCCTCGGCCAACTGGGCGAGGACGTCTCCCGCGAGGGCCTGCTCGACACGCCCAAGCGTGCCGCCAAAGCCATGCAGTACCTTTGCCGCGGTTATGCCCAAACCCTGGAAGAGGTCACCAACGGTGCCTTGTTCAGCTCCGACAACAGCGAAATGGTGCTGGTCAAGGACATCGAGCTCTACTCGCTGTGCGAACACCACCTGCTGCCGTTTATCGGCAAGGCGCACGTCGCCTACATTCCCAGCGGCAAGGTTCTGGGACTGTCGAAAGTGGCGCGCATCGTCGACATGTATGCCCGTCGCCTGCAGATCCAGGAAAACCTCAGCCGGCAGATCGCCGACGCCGTCCAGCAAGTGACCGGTGCCCTGGGCGTCGCCGTGGTGATCGAGGCCAAGCACATGTGCATGATGATGCGCGGTGTGGAGAAGCAGAACTCGTCGATGATCACCTCGGTGATGCTGGGTGAGTTCCGCGAGAATGCGGCGACCCGCAGCGAGTTCCTCAGCCTGATCAAGTGACAGGCGGCAGACAAGAAACCGGCGATGTTCGCCGGTTTTTTTTCGCCCGGCAAAATCAGGTAAGCTGCCGCCCCTTCATTCATGGGCAAGAGGCAATACCGTGATCGTCAAAGCGCTGCGAGTCGGCCTGGGTCAACTCATCATTTTCATCGACTTCATCACCCGTCCGCGCAAGCAGAAGCGCACAGCTGCTGCTCAGGCGAACGTCGAAGCGGCCGCCAAGGGCCTGACCCTGTATCAATTCCACGCCTGCCCGTTCTGCGTGAAGACCCGCCGCACCCTGCACCGCCTGAACGTGCCGGTGGCCCTGCGCGACGCCAAGAACAACGAGCAGGATCGCCAGACCCTGCTGGAACAGGGCGGCAAGATCAAGGTGCCGTGCCTGCGGATCGAAGAAAACGGCCAGACCACCTGGATGTACGAATCCAAGGTGATCATCGATTACCTGAACCAGCGCTTCTCCGCGGCCTGAGGCCCTTCCCCGGGACGATGCCGTCCCGGGTCAGTTGCAGATCCGGCCAGGTCCGTTCAATCGAACATCCCGACATGCCGCGGATGGCTCTGCACTCGCTGGATCCAGGCCTGGATCCCCGGGTATCGGGCCAGGTCGAAGCCGCCTTCATGGGCTACGTGGGTGTAGGCATAGAGCGCGATATCGGCAATCGAATAGTGCTCGCCCACCAGGTAAGGCGTGCGGCTCAGCTGCTTTTCCATCACATCCAGTGCCTTGTAGCCACGCTTGTGCAACTTCAGGTATTCCTCCCGACGCTCTTCGGGCAAGCCTTCGTAGACTTGGATAAAACGCGCCACGGCGATATAGGGCTCATGGCTGTATTGCTCGAAGAATTGCCACTGCAGAACCTGGGTACGCAGGCGCGGTTCGCTGGGCAGGAACTCGCTGCCATCGGCGAGAAAGTTGAGAATCGCGTTGGACTCCCACAGACAAGTGCCGTCTTCCAGTTCCAGCACCGGAATCTTGCCGTTGGGATTTTTCGCCAGGAAAGCCTCGGTCTGGGTATCGCCTCCGAGAATGTCCACCGCCTGCCATTCATAGGGCAGCCCCAGCAAATTGAGCATCAGCTTGATCTTGTAGCAGTTGCCCGAACGGTAATCGCCATAAACCTTGTACATGGCCCTCCCCTTAGGCTGCCTGTGCAGCCTGTGCTTGACGTATCACGGTGGCCAGCCGCTTGAGGCCTTCGTCCAGACGCGCCGGATCGATATGGCTGAAATTCAGCCGCAGATGCCCATGATTGCGCTCCGGTTCAGAGAAGAACGGTTCGCCGGGCATAAAAGTCACGTCCTGCTCCAACGCCGACTTGAGCAAAGTGCGGGTATCCAGGGGCTGTTTCAAGCTCAACCAGAAAAACAGACCGCCCTCGGGCACCTGCCAATCCGCCAGATCGGCGAAATGACTCTGCAATGCCACCTGGAAAGCATCCCGTCGCTGGCGGTAGAAACTGCGCAGCGCGTCCAGGTGCTCCTGGAACTGCCGGCTGCCGATCCATTGCATGGCTTGCCACTGGCCGACGCGGTTGGTGTGCAGGTCAGCAGACTGTTTCAGACGCAACAGGTGGGGAAACAGGTCCGGACTGGCAATCAGGTAGCCGACCCGCAATCCCGGGAGCAAGGTTTTCGACACCGTGCCGGTGTAGATCCAGCTGGCCTTCTGCAGACGACTGACAATCGGCGTGGCACTGCCACCATCGAAAGTCAGTTCGCGATAGGGCTCGTCCTCGATCAGGGTGACCCCGAACTCGTCCAGCAACGCCGCCACGGCGGCGCGCTTGCTCTCGCTATAGCGCACCGCCGATGGGTTCTGGAAGGTCGGAATCAGGTAGACGAAGGCCGGACGATGCTGTTCCAGGTTCGCCCGCATCTGCGCCAGGTCCGGACCGTCAGCCTCCAGGGGCACCGTCAGGCAATCAGCACCGAACAGCTGGAAGATCTGCAGGGCCGCCAGATAGGTCGGGGCCTCCAGCATGATCCGCGTGCCCTTGTCGATGTAGAGCTTGGCCGCCAGATCGAGGGTCTGCTGGGAGCCGCTGACCACCAGGACCTGGCTCGCCTCGCAGGCTACACCCAGCTTGCGCGCCTCGGCAGCCAGGGCCTCTCGCAACTGCGGCTCGCCTTCACTCATGCCGTACTGCCCCATGGACAGCGGCATGTCTTGCCACTGCACCTTGGGCAGCATCACTTCGGCCGGCAGGCCTCCAGCGAACGACATCACTTCCGGGCGCTGGGCCGCTGCCAGGATTTCACGGATCAGGGAGCTTTTGAGGCGCGATACACGTTCGGAGAAAGCCATGGAGATCACCGCTAGCGAAGGAGGGAGAAAATACGTCAAACTGCTTGACCAAAATTACGCCGACTCTCGCAGATACGTCAATATGCTTGACCTTAAAAACCCGACCTCGCAACAGGCCGCCATGGAGGCCTTCTTCTTTGGCTATCAGGCCTTCACCGCCAAGGCCGACGAAATGCTCGAACGCCGTGGCCTGAGTCGCGTGCACCAACGCATCGTGTTCTTCATCGCGCGCTACCCGGGGCTGAGCGTGAAAGAGCTGCTCAACCTGCTGGGTGTGAGCAAGCAGGCGTTGAACACGCCCTTGCGCCAACTCATGGAAATGCACCTGGTGGACAGCGTCGCCCCGGACAGCGACAAACGAAAACGCCTGCTGCAGTTGAGCGCCGATGGTGCGCGTTTCGAACAAGCCTTGCGCCGCGAGCAGGTCAAGCTGCTGCAACGCGCGTTCAGCGAAGCTGGAGAAAGCGCCGTCGACGGCTGGCTGGCGGTGAACCAGGCCCTGGCCGGAAAAACCGCAGACCTCTGATCCTGCCCTCCCTCGCCGTCCGCTCGGGCGGCGTCTATCGCACACGCACGACGGTCGGCCCCTGGGCATAAGCGGGGGCCGGTATATAGCCACGCCCTCAGATTTTTCGCACACAAAAGCAAAAACATTATTTGCTTTCTTTGTATACAAAAGCATAATTCGCCCGTGTGAGTTCTTGACCTTAAAGTCAACAAACCCCACAAGCCCTGCCTGCCTCAAAGAGCCGCCGCCCACCTTCTGATGCCCGGTTCTGGAAAAAACAATAAAACTCTTGAGGAGTACTCGCTGTGGAAAGCCGCAAATCCGAAGCCTCTCCGCTGGACCTCTCGCCCTCGCTGAACAGCGGCTGGCTGGAACGCATCTTCAAACTCAGGTTGCACGGCACCACGGTGAAGACCGAGCTGATTGCCGGTCTGACAACCTTCATCACCATGGCCTACATCATCTTCGTCAACCCCAACATCATGGCCGATGCCGGTATCGATCACGGCGCCGCCTTCGTCGCCACCTGCATCGCTGCCGCCCTGGGCTGCCTGTTAATGGGCCTGTACGCCAACTGGCCGGTGGGCCTGGCCCCGGGCATGGGCTTGAACGCCTTTTTCACCTACACCGTGGTCGGCACCATGGGCTACCACTGGGAAACGGCTCTCGGAGCCGTGTTTATTTCCGGCGTGCTGTTCATGATCCTGACCCTGTCCCGGGTCCGTGAATGGCTGCTCAACAGCATTCCGGTGAGCCTGCGCTATGCCATGGGCGCCGGGGTCGGCCTGTTTCTCGGCCTGATCGGCCTGAAAACCGCCGGCATCATCGTCGACAGTCCGGCGACCCTGATCAAGCTCGGCTCCCTGCGCGAGCCCGGCCCGCTGCTGGCGGCGATCTGCTTTCTGATGATCGCGGTGCTCAGCTACCACCGGGTGTTCGGCGCCATTCTGCTCAGCATCATCGCCGTGACCCTGGCCGGCTGGGGCATGGACCTGGTGCACTACAACGGTATTCTCTCCACCCCACCGAGCCTGGCGCCAACCTGGATGGCCATGGATATCGCCGGGGTGTTCAACGTCAGCATGATCAGCGTGGTCCTGGCCTTCCTTTTCGTGCACATGTTCGACACCGCCGGCACCCTGATGGGCGTGGCGCAGCGCGCCGGCCTGGTCAACCCCGACGGCAAGATCGAGAACCTGTCCCGGGCCCTCAAGGCGGACAGCGCCTCCAGCGTCTTCGGCGCCGTGGTCGGCGTACCGCCAGTGACCAGTTATGTGGAAAGTGCCGCCGGGGTGGCGGCCGGCGGGCGCACCGGTCTGACGGCAGTCACCGTAGGCGTGCTGTTCATCGCCGCCATGTTCTTCGCGCCGCTGGCGGGGATGATCCCCGCCTACGCCACAGCCGGCGCCCTCATCTATGTCGCGATGCTGATGATGGGCGGCATGGCCCACATCAACTGGGACGAAGCCACCGACAGCATTCCGGCCATCGTCACGGCAATCATGATGCCCCTGACCTTCTCCGTTGCCGACGGCATTGCCCTGGGCTTCATCACCTATGTGGTGCTCAAGGCCGGAACCGGCAAGCACAAGGAAATCTCCATCAGCCTGTATGTGCTGTGCGCAATCTTCATCGCCAAGTTCATTTTCTTGTAAATTGCTCCGGCTTCACCTGCCCCATCCCGCCGGATGGGGCTTTTGCGCATGGAGAGAACGTGATGAACCCGGAAACCTGGCTGTTGTTCAGTGGCGCTGCACTGGTGGTGATTCTGATCCCCGGGCCCTTGTCCTTGCTGATGATCAGCAACAGCCTGAACCATGGCCTGCGCCGCTCCTACCCGGCGTTTCTGGGTGGCGTGCTGGCCTCGATCTGCCTGTTGAGCGCATCGGCCCTGGGCCTGGGGGCGGTGTTGATGGCCTCGGAACAGCTGTTCAGCACCTTGAAGATCGTCGGCGCGCTTTACCTGTTCTATCTGGCCCGGCAAAGCTGGCTGCAGTCACGGCTGCACAAGCAAGGCGCCGTGCTGATGGATGCCGCACCGATACCGCGCTTTCGTGCACTGTTCGGGCGCGCTTTTGTCCTGGGGGCGAGCAATCCGAAGGACATTCTGTTTTTCGCCGCCTTCCTGCCGCAGTTTCTCAGCGCCCAGCAACCGTTTATGCCGCAACTGCTGATCATGCTCGCCACCTGGACCCTGCTGGACCTGGGCTGCAAGCTGGCCTACGGCCTTGGCGCCCGCGGCGCCGCCGGCTACCTGCGCAGCGGCAAGGGCCAGAGTTGGTTCAATCGCCTCAGCGCCGGACTGTTCGGCGCGGCTGGAGCTGCATCCCTCCTGAGTCGTTGACACGCTTGTTGCCAACCCGCCAATAGCCACCTGCACCGGCGGCACTTTCAACAGGACGAAAAAAAGCCCGCAGTGTGAGCGGGCAAGGACCAAAAGAAGCTATTTGCGCAGGATTCTTGGGGGTAAGTCCTAGCTTCCTCTGTAGGTCGAATAGCTGTAAGGCGAGATCAACAGCGGCACGTGGTAATGCTCCTGCTCGGCACTGATGCCAAAACGCAGCACCACTACATCCAGAAAGGCCGGCTGCGGCAGTGGCACGCCTCGGGCGCGGTAGTAGTCACCGGCATGGAACTGCAACTGGTAGACCCCGGAGCGGTAGTCCTCCCCCTGCAGCAAGGGACTGTCGCAGCGGCCATCGCTATTGGTCAGGGCGCTGGCGACCAGTTCCAGCTGCGTCCCTTCAACCCGATACAGCTCGACCTTGATAGCGCTGCCAGGGCAGCCATGTGCGGCATCCAAAACATGTGTAGTCAAACGTCCCATTGATTCTGCGTGCCTGTCGCCCAATGAGTGAACAGGCCTCGCGCCTCCCGGAGTCAGTGATTGAAAGGGGACCGCGGCGTTTCAGCAGTGAAAAGGCTGCGGAGAGGTTCCGATTAAGACATTTTTCAAAAAAATTGTACACAATAATAATCACAAATATGCCCACAACCGGTGCCCTCCCCGGCAACTTGCGAATCACCCTCCAAACCTCAGCAGCAGGCGACTCTCCAGGCATAAGCTGACCAACCGGGCAAGTTTCTTGCAAGCAGGATCCCTCGTGACAAAAGCGGAAAAATGCAAAAAATCGGGCTTACAAACTGAATATAAATTTGTATACAATCGCCCCATCGCAGTGACGCCCACCTGGCTTCCCGGCTTCAGGTTCCGCCACGCCACCGTTATCACGAACAAGAAGGAAGACTGCAGTGAGCGCTGACTACCCTCGCGACCTGATCGGTTACGGCTCCACCCCTCCTCATCCTCACTGGCCGGGCAATGCCCGCATCGCCCTGTCCTTCGTGCTCAATTACGAAGAAGGCGGCGAGCGCAACATCCTTCATGGCGACAAGGAATCGGAAGCCTTTCTGTCGGAAATGGTTTCGGCGCAGCCGCTGCAGGGCGAGCGCAACATGAGCATGGAATCGCTTTACGAGTACGGCAGCCGCGCCGGCGTCTGGCGGATTCTCAAGCTGTTCAAGGAATTCGACATTCCGCTGACCATCTTCGCCGTGGCCATGGCCGCCCAGCGCCACCCGGACGTGATCCGCGCCATGGTCGAAGCCGGTCACGAGATCTGCAGCCACGGCTACCGCTGGATCGACTACCAGTACATGGACGAGGCCCAGGAACGCGAGCACATGCTCGAAGCCATCCGCATCCTCACCGAGATCACCGGCGAGCGTCCCCTGGGCTGGTACACCGGCCGCACCGGCCCGAACACCCGGCGCCTGGTGATGGAGGAAGGCGGTTTCCTCTACGACTGCGATACCTACGACGATGACCTGCCCTACTGGGAACCCAACAACCCTACCGGCAAGCCCCACCTGGTGATCCCTTACACCCTGGACACCAACGACATGCGCTTCACCCAGGTGCAAGGCTTCAACAAGGGCGACGACTTCTTCCACTACCTCAAAGACGCTTTCGACGTGCTCTACGCCGAAGGTGCCGAAGCGCCGAAGATGCTCTCCATCGGCCTGCACTGCCGCCTGATCGGCCGCCCTGCACGCCTGGCTTCGCTCAAGCGCTTCATCGAGTACGTCAAAGGCCATGAACAGGTCTGGTTCACCCGCCGCGTCGACATCGCCCGCCACTGGCAACAGACCCATCCTTACCAGGGAGCGACGAAATGACCGCCTTCCAGAGCCTCAAGCCCTCGAGCCTGAGCCGTGAAGCCTTCGTCAAGGCCTTCGCCGACATCTACGAGCATTCGCCGTGGGTGGCTGAAAAAGCCTACGACCTGGGCCTCGACGCCTCCGTCGACCAGATCGAAGGCCTGCACCAGCGCATGAGCGATATCCTCTTGAGCGCCGATCACGCCGCCCAATTGGCACTGATCAACGCTCACCCGGACCTGGCCGGCAAAGCCGCCGTCCAGGGCCAGCTGACCGAAGCCAGCACCAACGAACAGGCCGGTGCCGGCATTCACCAATGCACGGCCGAAGAGTTCCAGCGTTTCACCGAGTTGAACGATGCCTACAAGGCCAAGTTCAAGTTTCCCTTCATCATGGCGGTGAAGGGCAGCAACCGGCACCAGATCCTCGCCGCGTTCGAAACCCGCATCCACAACACCGTGGATACCGAGTTCAAATGCGCGCTGGCCGAGATCAACAAGATCGCCCTGTTCCGCCTACAGGCCCTGTAGCGGCAGCTCAGCATCCCCGCTCCGCTTGAGGCCGCCGTCGCCGGCAAGCCGGCGGCGCCAGGGGATGATGAACCGACACCCTTATCAGAGAATATAAGAAGAACAGCATGCGCACATTAGTGATTGAACCCCTGAGCAAAGAAGCCTTCGCCCCCTTCGGTGACGTAATCGAGACCGACGGCAGCGACCACTTCATGATCAACAATGGTTCGACCATGCGCTTCCACCGCCTGGCGACGGTTGAAACCGCCCAGCCGGAGGACGAAGCGATCATCAGCATCTTCCGCGCCGACGCGCTGGAAATGCCCTTGACCATTCGCATGCTGGAACGCCATCCGCTGGGCAGCCAGGCCTTCATCCCGCTGCTCGGCAACCCCTTTCTGATCGTGGTCGCGCCACTTGGCGATGAACCTGTATCAGGCTTGGTCCGCGCCTTCGTCAGCAATGGCAGGCAGGGCATCAATTACCATCGCGGCGTCTGGCACCACCCGGTGCTGACGATCGAAAAGCGGGATGACTTCCTGGTGGTTGATCGCAGTGGCAAAGGCAATAACTGCGATGAGCATTTCTTCAAAGAGGATGAGCGTTTGATCCTCGCCCCCCACCAATAAGAGAAGGCCCGATCACTCGACAACAAGGGTGACAGGCAAGAGGTAAAGACTGTGGAAGCACATCTGTTGGAATGGCTCAACCTGAGCGTGCGTTGGGTACATATGATCACTGGTGTGGCCTGGATCGGCGCATCGTTCTACTTCGTCTGGCTGGAGAACAACCTCAATCGCGTCAACCCCAAGGACGGCCTGTCCGGCGACCTCTGGGCGATTCACGGTGGCGGTATCTATCACCTGGAAAAATACAAGCTGGCCCCTCCCTCGATGCCGGAGAACCTGCACTGGTTCAAGTGGGAAGCCTACTTCACCTGGATGTCGGGGATCGCCCTGCTGTGCCTGGTGTTCTACTACAACCCGATGCTCTACCTGGTGGCTCCCGGCAGCGGCCTGACCGGCCCTGAAGGCGTGGCCATCGGGATCGGTGCGCTGATCGCCGGCTGGTTCGTCTACGACTTCCTCTGCGACTCGCCACTGGGCAAGAAACCCGCCCTGCTCGGCTTCATTCTGTTCCTCCTGCTGATCGGCGCCGCCTACGGCTTCAGCAAGGTGTTCAGCGGCCGAGGAGCGTACCTGCATGTGGGTGCAATCATCGGCACCATCATGGTGGGCAACGTGTTCCGCATCATCATGCCGGCCCAGCGGGCGCTGGTGGCGGCGATCGCGGAAAACCGCACCCCCGACCCGACCCTGCCGGCCAAGGGCCTGTTGCGTTCGCGTCACAACAACTACTTCACCCTGCCCGTGCTGTTCATCATGATCAGCAACCACTTCCCGAGCACCTACGGCAGCCAGTACAACTGGTTGATCCTGGCCGGGATCGCGGTCCTGGCAGTGCTGGTGCGTCACTACTTCAACACCCGTCATGACAGCCACAAGTTCGCCTGGACCCTGCCCGTGGCGGCGCTGGGCATGATCTGCCTGGCCTATGTGACCGGTCCGACGCCAGCGCCCAGTGCTGCGGACGTGGCCAAGGCCCCTGCCCAGACCCAGTTCCAGCCATTGCCGGAAACCGCCCTGGGTGGCAAACCGGCAACCACGACCGAAGCTCAGCCAGCACCAGCACCAGCGCCAGCTGCGCCTGCCGCGGCCAGCGCCCCGGCGCAGGCTTCGAATGCCGGCCTGGCCTTCGACAAGGTGCACAGCGTGATACAGGAGCGTTGCGCGGTCTGCCACTCGGCCAAGCCCACCAGCCCGCTGTTCAGCGCCGCGCCTGCCGGGGTGATGTTCGACACACCGGAACAGATCCGCCTGCAAGCTGCGCGTATCCAGGCCCAGGCCGTGACCAGCCAGATCATGCCGCTGGGCAACATCACCCAGATGACCCAGCAGGAACGTGAATTGATCGGCGCCTGGATTGCCCAGGGGGCCCAGACCCACTGATCAGTGCCTACACCCAGGCTGCTTCGCGAGCAAGCTCGCTCCTACAGAACCGGATTCATCTGTAGGGGCGGGCTTGATTGCCGTCAGCCGTCCAAGATTCGTCCGCGGCAAACCCGTTGCGCACCATGACGCAGCGGTTAAATCACAAGAATAAAAAGATTCGAGGTGTTGCATGTCCGATTCATCCGAACAGTGCGTCCCCGCCGCGCCCGCCATTGTGCGCTTGCCTTTCCTGCAACTGATCCTGGTGGGGCTGCAACACGTTCTGCTGATGTATGGCGGTGCAATTGCGGTGCCGCTGATCATCGGACAGGCCGCGGGCCTGAGTCGTGAAGAAATCGCCTTCCTGATCAATGCCGACCTGCTGGTGGCCGGAATCGCCACCATCGTCCAGTCGATGGGCATCGGCCCCATGGGCATTCGCATGCCGGTGATGATGGGCGCCAGTTTTGCCGCCGTAGGCAGCATGGTGGCCATGGCCGGCATGCCCGGCATCGGCATGCAAGGCATTTTTGGCGCCACCATCGCCGCAGGCTTCTTCGGCATGCTGATGGCGCCGTTCATGTCCAAGGTGGTGCGCTTCTTCCCGCCCCTGGTCACCGGCACGGTGATCACCTCGATCGGCCTGTCACTGTTTCCGGTGGCGGTGAACTGGGCCGGCGGTGGCAGCAGTACCGCGCAGTTCGGTTCGCCCATCTACCTGACCATCGCTGCACTGGTGCTGGGCACCATCCTGCTGATCCATCGTTTCATGCGTGGTTTCTGGGTGAACATTTCCGTGCTGATCGGCATGGGCCTTGGCTACGTGCTGTGCGGCATGATCGGCATGGTCGACCTCAGCGGCATGGCCCAGGCGCCCTGGCTGCAGGTCGTCACCCCGCTGCACTTCGGCATGCCGCAGTTCCACCTGGCGCCCATCCTGTCCATGTGCCTGGTGGTGGTGATCATCTTTGTCGAATCCACCGGGATGTTCCTGGCCCTGGGCAAGATCACCGGCCAGGAGGTCACCCCGCGCATGCTGCGCCGTGGCCTGCTGTGTGATGCCGGCGCCTCGTTCTTCGCCGGTTTCCTCAACACCTTCACCCACTCTTCATTCGCCCAGAACATCGGCCTGGTGCAGATGACCGGGGTGCGCTGCCGTTCCGTGACCATCGTTGCCGGCGGCCTGCTGATCATCCTCAGCCTGCTGCCCAAGGCGGCATTCCTGGTGGCCTCGATTCCTCCAGCGGTACTGGGCGGCGCAGCCATCGCCATGTTCGGCATGGTGGCCGCCACCGGGATCAAGATCCTCCAGGAGGCTGATATTGGCGACCGGCGCAATCAACTGCTGGTGGCGGTGAGCATCGGCATGGGCCTGATTCCCGTGGTGCGCCCGGAGTTCTTTGCCCACCTGCCACTGTGGATGAGCCCCATCACCCACAGCGGCATTGCCATGGCGACCTTGAGCGCCCTGGTGCTGAACCTGCTGTTCAACATTCTCGGGGGCACCGAGCGCGCCATCAGCAACGCTGAACAGGCTCACCAGCATTAAGGCTTGACCAGGGCGCCGGACCGGCGCCCCGATCCCTGCCTCACCGCTCATGCATAAGTGCAGTGCTCGTCAGCCCTGCACCGATCACTGCCCAACAACGCCGCGCCTTGAAAACAAGAATAAACAGGGAGCCCGCCATGCAGCCTGCACCAGCCCGACAACTGTCCGCCGCTCACCCACTTGCGGCCACCCACTGCGCCCCTGATGGCGGGTCGTCCGCGCGGTTTCTGCGCCTCTCAGTACGGACAGCGCGCTGAGATGTGCGATCTGCCTGCCCCAAAGTGGCTGCCAGTGCGCTGTTGCAGAGCACTTGAGCCCTGCCGTGGGAGCCAGTATTCTCCGCGGCCGCGCAAATCCGGTCTAAAAAAAAGCCCGGATGAAAAACCTGACCTGAAGGCCAACTTATCCCGGCCAGGACAGGTCTCGAGGCGCACGAAATCAACGCTCGAAACACTCTCGTTCGACTGTATTGCTACAGCCGACCGGGAGTTTTTTTGCTTTTTTTCGGCCTTGGCTCAGCTCTTGCTACCAGCAACAAAGCTGACCGATCGGATGGTTTTTTAAAGCAAAGAAAAAAGGCGCCATACCAGAGCGCCGAGCCATAAAAACGTGGAACTACCTACTTGGGAGCAACCGAATGAAACCGATGTGCAAGAGCCTGATGTTGGCCGCCAGTGCGCTGGTGGGGGGACAGGCCGCGGCTGGCGACCTGTTGCAGTGGCAGAACAACAGCCTGACTTACTTGTACGGCAAGAACTTCGAGGTCAACCCGCAGATTCAACAGACGGTGACCTTCGAACATGCCGACGCCTGGAAGTACGGCGACAACTTCTTCTTCCTCGACCGGATCTTCTACAACGGCAAGGAAGACGGCAACGTCGGCCCGGACACCTACTACGGCGAGTTCTCGCCACGCTTGTCGTTCGGCAAGATCTTCGACCAGAAACTGGAATTCGGCCCGATCAAGGACGTGCTCCTGGCGTTCACTTACGAATTCGGCGAAGGCGACAATGAGTCCTACCTGATCGGCCCGGGCTTCGACCTGGCAGTACCGGGCTTCGACTACTTCCAGTTGAACTTCTACCAGCGCCACACCGAAGGCAGCCGCCCGGGCGACAACGTCTGGCAGATCACTCCGGTGTGGTCCTACACCATTCCCGTGGGCCGCTCGGACATCCTGATCGACGGTTTCATGGACTGGGTGGTGGACAACGACCAGAACGCCAAGGGCACCTACCACGCCAACCTGCACTTCAACCCACAGATCAAATATGACTTGGGCAAGGCCCTGAACTGGGGCGCCAAGCAGTTGTACGTCGGTTTCGAATACGACTACTGGAAGAACAAGTACGGTATCGAGGATTCGCGCAACTTCGAGACCAACCAGGACACTGCCAGCCTGCTGGTCAAGTACCACTTCTGATTGTTGGGCGAGCCGCTGATGCCGTACGGAGCTTTGGGCGACGTGCGGTTGACCCGTGCCTCGCTCTTCGCGGGCAAGCACGCTCCTACGGCGCAGGTTCTGTAGGAGCGGGCGTGCCCGCGAAGCCCTTGAGTCCCAGAAACCGCGCCAACTCCTCCCCTTTGGCCAGGGCGTCACTGCGGCCCAGTTCTATCAGCTCGCTGCAGTACGCCGCCTCGAACAGCAGATAACTCAGGACCCCGGCACCGCTGGTGCGGGTCGCCCCGGGTCCACGCAGGAACAGGCGCAACGCCGCCGGCAACTCCTGCCGGTGCCGCGCCGCGATTTCGTCGATCGGTTGGCTCGGGGCAATCACCAGCACTTCCACAGGCGCAATGCCCAGGCTGCGATCCGCCGCGCTGCCCGGCAACAGGCGACTGAAATGATTGAGTCGCTCCAGCAGCTCGATATCGCTTTCCAGGCTGTCAATGAAGGTGCTGTTGAGCATATGGCCACCGATCTGCGCCAGGGTCGGCTGCTGCCCGGTGTACGTGCGCTGCAGTGAGGTGTCCGGATCGTTGCCCCGCGGGTTGCCACTGACCCCCACCACCAGCACGCGACTGGCTCCCAGGTGCAAGGCCGGACTGATGGGCGCCGACTGGCGCACCGCGCCATCGCCGAAGTATTCCTGGTCGAGCTTGACCGGAGCGAACAACAGGGGAATGGCCGCACTGGCCAGCAGATGGTCCACCGTCAGATGGGTGGGAATGCCGATCCGCCGGTGGCGCAACCAGGGATTGATGACCCCGCCCCCTTGATAGAAGGTCACCGCCTGTCCGGATTCATAACCGAAAGCCGTTACCGCCACCGCGTGCAACTGCCCCTGGGCAATGGCCTGATTGATGCCCGAAAGGTGCATGTGCTGGTTGAGCAGGTCACGCAACGGTGAGTTGTTGATCAACGCCACCGGCACCTGAGCACCAAGCCCCAGCAGACTGTGGCCGACAAAACGGCTGGCCTGGCGAATCACCCCGGGCCAATCGCTGCGCATCACCTGATCACTGCGAAAGCTGCTCCAGAACGCTGTGAGACGCTTGATTGCCGCGGAAAAATCCGTGGCGCCACTGGCCAGGCTGACGGCATTGATGGCCCCGGCCGAGGTGCCGACAATCACGGGAAACGGATTGCGCGCCCCCGGGCCCATCAACTCGGCAATCGCCGCCAGCACGCCCACCTGATAGGCCGCCCGGGCGCCACCACCCGAAAGAATCAAACCGGTAACCGGTTCCGCCGCACTCATCAATTCACTCCATCCATGGCGCACAAGGTCCCGATCGGTACCCGTAAGTTCAACCGCGCTTCGTGTAGAGCTTGGGCTCGCCCGGCGGCCGGCTCTTGAAGCGCCGATGGGCCCATAGGTACTGCTCGGGGCAGGCGCGCAACGCCGTTTCGACCCACTGATTGATCCGCAGGCAATCCTCTTCTTCCGTGGCGCCAGGGAAATCCGTCAGCGGCGCATGGATCACCAGGCGGTAGCCACTGCCGTCGGCCAGGCGCTCCTGGGTGAAAGGCACCACCAGGGCCTTGCCCAGACGCGCGAACTTGCTGGTGGCGGTAACGGTAGCGGCCTGGATGCCGAACAGCGGCACGAACAGGCTCTGCTTGATGCCATAGTCCTGATCCGGCGCGTACCAGATCGCCCGGCCGGCCCGCAGCAGCTTGAGCATGCCACGCACGTCCTCACGCTCGACGGCCAGAGAGTCCAGGTTGTGCCGTTCACGGCCACGGCGCTGAATGAAGTCGAACAACGGGTTCTTGTGTTCGCGATACATGCCGTCAATGGTGTGCTGCTGGCCCAGCAGCGCCGCGCCGATCTCCAGGGTGGTGAAGTGCAGGGCCATGAGAATCACCCCATGCCCGTCGCGCTGGGCCTGCTTGAGGTGTTCCAGCCCTTCGACATGGGCCAGGCGCGCCAGGCGCGGCTTGGACCACCACCAGCTCATGGCCATCTCGAAGAAGGCGATCCCGGTGGAGGCGAAGTTCTCCTTGAGCAGGCGCTTGCGCTCTGCGGCGGACTTTTCCGGGAAGCACAGTTCCAGATTGCGCCGGGCGATCGCCCGCCGATCACCGGCCACCCGGTACATCAGCGCCCCCAGGGCACGACCGATTTGCAGGAGCACGGGATAAGGCAGCTGGACGATCAGCCATAACACGCCAAGTCCCAGCCACAGCGGCCAGAAACGTGGAGACAAGAATGCAGCTCGAAAACGCGGGCGATCCATTACAGATTCCGGGACAGACAACAAGGTCGCGCATTCTACATCGGTTCGCCCTGGCTTGCGGGCCGCGGGCGATCTCGTTATAAGTCTCGGCACTTTTAGTGACAAGCCGCCTTCTGCAGACCATGAGCCAAACCGAATCGCTAGACCAAGATCCTGTGTTCCAGTTAAAGGGCAGCATGCTCGCCATCACGGTGCTGGAACTGGCCCGCAACGACCTTGAAGGCCTCGATCGCCAACTGGCCGCGAAAGTCGCCCAGGCCCCGAACTTCTTCAGCAATGCGCCGCTGGTGCTGGCGCTGGACAAGCTGCCTGCCGCCGAGGGCTCGGTGGATCTGCCCGGGCTGATGCGCGTCTGCCGCCAGCACGGCCTGCGCACCCTGGCCATTCGTGCCAGCCGCATAGAAGACATTGCCGCGGCGATTGCCGTCGACCTGCCGGTGCTACCGCCTTCCGGTGCCCGGGAACGGCCACTTGAGCCGCCCGAGAGCGAAATCAAGAAAGTGCCGGAAAAGCCCCCGGAGCCTACGGTCAAACCGACCCGCATCATCACTTCGCCAGTACGCGGCGGACAGCAGATCTATGCCCAGGGTGGCGATCTGGTGGTGGTGTCCTCGGTCAGCCCCGGAGCGGAACTTCTCGCCGATGGCAATATCCATGTATACGGCCCGATGCGCGGCCGGGCCCTGGCTGGCGTCAAAGGTGACACCAAGGCACGGATTTTCTGTCAGCAATTGAGCGCTGAACTGATCTCCATCGCCGGTCAGTACAAGGTTTCCGAGGACCTGCGACGCGACCCGCTATGGGGCTCTGGAGTCCAGGTCAGCCTGTCGGGTGACGTGTTGAACATCACACGCCTTTAACGGATACTGCCGCATTTTCCAAGCATCTCTAAAACGTAGCGATTACGGCTCAAACGAAGTAGGAAATTGGCAATCAGCAGTGTTTATCGACGATGAACCCTGCCGCTGACCGAGCTCCAGCCAAGGCTGTCCGACTGCAGTAGTTTTCAAGAGATGTTTTTCAGGGGCTAAAAGTCCTTTTTCCTTAGGGGTGAAACACCTTGGCCAAGATTCTCGTGGTTACATCCGGCAAGGGTGGCGTGGGTAAAACCACCACCAGCGCCGCTATCGGTACCGGCCTCGCTCTGCGTGGTCACAAAACAGTCATCGTCGACTTCGACGTCGGCCTGCGTAACCTCGACCTGATCATGGGCTGCGAGCGTCGCGTGGTGTATGACTTCGTCAACGTGGTGAACGGCGAAGCCAACCTGCAGCAAGCCCTGATCAAAGACAAGCGCCTGGAAAACCTCTACGTGCTGGCCGCCAGCCAGACCCGGGACAAGGACGCGCTGACCCTCGAAGGCGTGGAAAAAGTCCTGATGGAACTCAAGGAAACCTTCGAGTTCGTGGTCTGCGACTCGCCTGCAGGTATCGAGAAAGGCGCGCACCTGGCCATGTACTTCGCCGACGAAGCGATCGTCGTGACCAACCCTGAAGTGTCCTCGGTCCGTGACTCCGACCGCATGCTCGGCCTGCTGGCCAGCAAATCCCGCCGCGCCGAAAAGGGCGAAGATGCGATCAAGGAGCACCTGCTGCTGACCCGCTACAACCCGGAGCGCGTCAGCAATGGCGAAATGCTCGGCGTTGAAGACGTCAAAGAAATTCTCGCAGTGACCCTGCTCGGGGTGATTCCCGAATCCCAGGCGGTACTCAAGGCTTCCAACCAAGGCGTACCGGTGATTCTCGACGACCAGAGCGATGCGGGCCAGGCCTACAGCGACGCGGTCGATCGTCTGCTGGGCAAAACCGTGGAACATCGGTTCCTTGATGTCGAGAAGAAGGGATTCTTCGAGCGCCTGTTTGGAGGTAGATAATGAATCTTTTTGACTTCTTTCGTGCCAGCAAAAAGGTCAGCACCGCGTCGGTAGCGAAAGAGCGTCTACAGATCATCGTGGCGCATGAACGCGGCCAGCGCAGCACCCCTGATTACTTGCCCGCCTTGCAGAAGGAACTGGTGGAAGTGATCCGCAAGTACGTCAATATCGGGTCCGACGACGTGCACGTCGCTCTGGAAAACCAGGGCAGTTGCTCGATCCTGGAACTCAATATCACCCTGCCTGATCGCTGATTGATCCGCCAGGAGCCACGGCGGCTCGCAGGCCTCATGCATTGAATGGGGTCGGCGAGCCGCCGTTGGCGTTTGTTACGAGGCTGTTTTAATGCCGTTGTCGAATATCCACATCCTGCATCAGGACGCCGCCGTCCTGGTGGTGAACAAACCCACCCTGCTGCTTTCAGTCCCTGGTCGCGCCGACGACAACAAGGACTGCCTGATCACCCGTCTGCAGGAAAACGGTTACCCCGAAGCCCGGATCGTCCACCGACTGGACTGGGAAACCTCCGGAATCATTCTCCTGGCTCGGGACCCGGACACACATCGCGAGCTGTCGCGGCAGTTTCATGACCGGGAAACCGAAAAAGCCTACACCGCCCTGTGCTGGGGCCAGCCGGAACTGGACAGCGGCAGCATCGACCTGCCCCTGCGTTATGACCCGCCAACCAAGCCCCGGCATGTGGTGGATCACGAATTCGGCAAACACGCCCTGACCTTCTGGCGCGTGCTGGAGCGCTGCGGCGACTGGTGCCGGGTCGAACTGACGCCGATCACCGGACGCTCCCACCAACTGCGGGTACACATGCTGTCCATCGGCCACCCGCTCCTGGGCGACGGCCTCTACGCCCACCCGCAAGCCCTGGCTGCCTGGCCACGCCTGTGCCTGCACGCCAGCATGCTCAGCTTCACCCACCCCCAGACCGGTGAGCGCCTGCGCTTCGACTGCCCTGCGCCGTTTTGAGCCCCCCCTTTTTTGTAGGAGCCGGCTTGCCGACGAAGGCACTCTGAAGGCGATCTCCGGGTCGACAGCCGCTTCGCCGGGCAAGCCGGCTCCTACAGCGTCCGGCGATACGTTAAACTCGCGCCACTGCTGTCTGGAGCTACTTATGCGCGAAGAGTTGAACCAAGGCCTGATCGACTTCCTCAAGGCCTCCCCTACCCCTTTCCATGCCACTGCCAGCCTTGTTCAACGTCTGGAAGCGGCCGGTTATCAACGCCTCGACGAGCGCGAGCCATGGACCACCGAGGCCAACGGTCGCTACTACGTCACCCGTAACGACTCCTCCATCGTCGCCTTCAAACTGGGACGGCACTCGCCGTTGCAAGGCGGTATCCGCCTGGTGGGCGCGCACACCGACAGTCCGTGCCTGCGGGTCAAGCCGCAGCCGGAACTGCAGCGCCAGGGCTTCTGGCAGCTGGGCGTGGAAGTCTACGGCGGCGCGCTGCTGGCGCCCTGGTTCGACCGCGATCTGTCCCTGGCCGGCCGCGTGACTTTCCGTCGCGATGGCAAGGTGGAAAGCCAACTGATCGATTTCAAGGCACCGATCGCGATCATTCCCAACCTGGCCATTCACCTCAACCGGGAAGCCAACCAGGGCTGGGCGATCAATGCACAAAATGAACTGCCACCGATCCTGGCCCAGTTCGCCGGCGACGAGCGCGTGGATTTCCGTGCGGTACTCACCGACCAGCTGGCTCGGGAACACGGCCTGAACGCCGACGTGGTGCTGGACTACGAGTTGAGTTTCTATGACACCCAGAGCGCTGCGGTAATCGGCCTGCATGGCGATTTCATTGCCGGTGCGCGCCTGGACAACCTGCTGTCCTGCTACGCCGGATTGCAGGCCCTGTTGAACGCCGACAGCGAAGAAACCTGCGTGCTGGTGTGCAACGACCACGAGGAAGTCGGCTCCTGCTCGGCCTGCGGCGCCGACGGTCCGATGCTCGAACAAACCTTGCGTCGCCTGTTGCCCGAAGGCGACGAGTTCGTGCGCACCATCCAGAAATCGCTGCTGGTGTCCGCCGACAATGCCCACGGCGTGCACCCCAACTACGCGGACAAGCACGACGCCAACCATGGCCCGAAACTCAATGCCGGCCCGGTGATCAAGGTCAACAGCAATCAGCGTTACGCCACCAACAGCGAAACCGCCGGTTTCTTCCGCCACCTGTGCATGGCCGAAGAAGTGCCGGTGCAGAGCTTCGTGGTGCGCAGCGACATGGGCTGCGGCTCGACCATCGGCCCGATCACCGCCAGCCACCTGGGGGTGCGCACCGTGGATATCGGCCTGCCGACTTTCGCCATGCATTCGATCCGCGAACTGTGCGGCAGCCATGACCTGGCCCACCTGGTGAAGGTGCTGAGCGCCTTCTACGCCAGCCGCGAACTGCCGTAAGGCATGCGGCGGGCGTGGACCTCCACGCCCGCCGGCTTCTGATACACATCAACCCAGGTCGCGACAAAGCGACCTAGACTCATGAGTACCTCTTCAGACAAGGCCGTCGCCATGATCTCGATGTCTTCGTTCCATTCCATGCTCATCCCGATTCTCACGGGCATGATCCTGTTGGCCATCGGCTTCAACTTCCGGGACAAGAACCTCGGGGTGTTCAGCATGTGGATCGGCATGCTGCTGATTCTCGGCACCGTGGTCTACAAGATCCTGGCCAAGCTCGCGGAATAAATGCGGCGCCTGCCCTCGCATTGAATTTGGTGGCCTCGTACACTCGGTCGATCCTTTTGCCTGCGAGGTTGACCGCCCAGTGTTTGCTCGTCTTTTCGCCCTGCCCTGCTATGCACTTGTCTGCCTGCTGACCCTGCTGCCGCTGAGCAGCGCCCAGGCGGTGGGCCTGCCTGGCCTGCTGGGCAGCCAGACCAAGGCACAGCCCCAGGCCGAGGAACCCCTGGGACAATCCCTGGACGAGGTGATCAAGTCCCTGGAGAACGACCAGCAACGGGCCAAGCTGCTGGCGGACCTGAAGAAGCTCCGGGACGCCACGAAAAAAGCTCAGCCCACCCCCGAGGAAGGCGTACTGGGCTTGATCGGCGGCACCCTGAGCAGCCTTGAGAAGCAGTTCTCAGGTGCCGACAGTCCGGTCAACCGCTGGACCGACGAGTTCGATCTGGCCCAGGAAGAACTGGCCGCGCTGATGCTGCCGGCCAGCCAATGGCTGCCGATCATCTTTGCCTTTGCCCTGATCCTCATGGTCTGGAGCCTGTTGGCGGCGGCGTTGATCTGGCTCAGTCACCGGGTGCGCCTGCGTTTTGGCCTCACCGACGAACTGCCCCAGCATCCCAAGACCTGGGACTTGCTGCGTTTCGCCCTGCGCAAGCTCGGCCCCTGGCTGATCGCCCTGCTGATCACCGTCTACATGACCTATTCCCTGCCTTCTTCCCTGGGCAAGGACCTGGCCATGGTCCTGGCCTACGCGCTGGTGGTGGGCACCTGTTTCTCGGCGATCTGCGTGGTGGCGTTCTCTGTGCTCGATGGCCCGCACCGCCATCGCGCGCTGTACATCCTGCGCCGCCAGGCCTTCCGCCCGCTGTGGTGGATCGGCAGTTTCGCCGCCTTTGGCGAAGCCCTGAGCGACCCGCGCATGGTGGCCAGCCTCGGCCAGCACCTGGCCCATACCGCGGCGACCTTCGCCAATGTGATGGCGGCGCTGTCCACCGGGGTGTTCATCCTGCGTTTCCGCCGGCCAATCGCCCACCTGATCCGCAACCAACCGTTGTCCCGGCGCCTGACCCGCCGGGCCCTGAGCGACACCATCGAAATCATCGGCACCTTCTGGTACCTGCCGGCCCTGGTGCTGGTCGGGATTTCCCTGTTCGCCACCTTCGTGTCCGCCGGCGACACCAGCACCGCCCTGCGCCAGTCCCTGCTGTGCACCGTGCTGCTGGTGCTGTGCATGGTGATCAACGGCCTGGTGCGGCGTCATGCGCTCAAGCCGCAACGGGGCCACAAGCGCCACGCGCTGTACTCCGAAAGGCTGAAAAGCTTCTTCTATACCCTGGCCCACCTGGCGGTGTGGCTGGCGTTCATCGAACTGGGCCTGCGGGTCTGGGGCATGTCGCTGATCCGCTTCACCGAAGGCGACGGCCATGAAGTCAGCGTCAAGCTGTTCAGCCTCGGCGGTACCCTGATCTTCGCCTGGCTGATCTGGATTCTCAGTGACACCGCGGTGCATCACGCCCTGACCCGCTCGCGCAAGGGACTGGCCAACGCCCGCGCGCAAACCATGATGCCGCTGATCCGCAACGTGCTGTTCGTGGCGATCTTCATCATCGCCACCATCGTCGCCCTGGCCAACATGGGCATGAACGTCACGCCGCTGCTGGCCGGTGCCGGCGTCATCGGTCTGGCCATCGGTTTCGGCGCCCAGTCCCTGGTGGCGGACCTGATCACCGGTCTGTTCATCATCATCGAGGACTCCCTGGCCATCGACGACTACGTGGATGTCGGCGGCCACCTGGGCACCGTCGAGGGCCTGACCATCCGCACCGTGCGCCTGCGGGACATCGACGGCATCGTGCACACCATCCCGTTCAGCGAGATCAAGAGCATCAAGAACTACTCCCGGGAGTTCGGCTACGCGATCTTCCGCGTGGCGATTCCCTACAACATGGAGATCGACGACGCGATCAAGCTGATGCGCGATGTCGGCCAGAAGATGCGCACCGACCCGTTGCAGCGGCGCAATATCTGGTCACCGCTGGAGATTCAGGGCGTGGAAAGCTTCGAGTCCGGCAGCGCCATCCTCCGGGCTCGCTTCAAGACTGCGCCGATCAAGCAATGGGAAGTGTCCCGGGCCTTCAACCTGTCCCTCAAGCGTCACCTGGACGAAGCCGGGCTGGACCTGGCCACCCCGCGCATGAGCATTCAAGTGATCACCCCCGGCAGCGCCCCGGAGAAACAATGACCCTGTAGGAGCCGGCTGCCGGCGAACGGCACCGGCCTCTAAAGCACGTCAACGCCGACATGAATTGCGTCATGCCGCCAGAACTCCAGATCACAATCGATCAGCCGCTCGTGCTGGTCATAGTTGACCCGGGCGATGCGCAGCCCGGGACTGCCCACCGAAACCTTCAAGGCCGCCGCCGCTTCCGGCTGCAAGGAGGTGGGCACGATCTCGAAGCGCACCCGCCCGTAATGCAGGTCGTAATGCCGGGCATAGAGCTCGGTGATCGACTGGTTCAAATCCAGCTCGAGAATGTGCGGAAAGTACTTGGGGTTCAGGTAGTGCTCCACGTACAGCACCAGCCGGTCGTCGATGCGCCGCGCCCGGCAGATCTGGATCACGCTGGACAGCGCCGGTAGCTGCAGCCAGGCGCAGACCGCCGCCGAAGCCGGTTGCAGGCGTGCCGAGATCACCTCGGTGGAAGGCACTCGTCCCTGGGCACTGACCATGGCGTGGAAGTGGCTGCGCTGCATCAGGTTGTAGGCCAGCCGCGGTGGCGAAACGAACCAGCCCCGGCGCTCCTCACGGTAGATCTGCCCCTGGGCCTCCAGTTGCAGCAAGGCCTCGCGCACGGTGATCCGGGTGGTGGCGAACAGCTCGCTGAGCTTGCGCTCGGCCGGCAGCTTGCTGCCCGGCGCCAACAGACCGTGGGCGATCTGCTCCTGCAGGACCTGGCCGATGGCTGTCACCGCTTTGGTTGCATCAATACGCATCAACGTTACCTATCTGGACTAGACCAGCACTGTTTCAGGGCAGCGCAGTGGTCGGGACAGCGCTCCGCAGCCGTGTCCAAAGCCTAGGCAATGCATATGACTGAGAGATGACAAAGCCGCCGAGCGGCCCCCTGGCGAACCTGCAAATTGCCCGCCAGATCCTTGCAGAACGGGTGTTTGCTCATGGTCTACGCTTATTTCGCAGCGCCGGACCTGCGCCCGAATCCATGCGCCGACCGTTGGCTCCGACATCAAAGTGTCATCCAACACGCCTAAATTGGCTCAGGTATTGCTGACCTAGACCAACCCACCGCAAGACCGTCGATAAAAACGCAGCGTTGAACACGCCCAAAGGAGCTTCGGATGAAACAGCTTTTCCTGGCATCACTGTTAGGCTCGACCATTGCCCTGTGCACCGCCGCCATGGCTGCTGATAACGATTTGAAAACCCTGGAAGCCGCTGCGAAAGCAGAAGGCGCGGTCAACAGCGTCGGCATGCCCGATGACTGGGCCAACTGGAAAGGCACCTGGGAGGACCTGGCGAAAACCTACGGCCTCAAGCACATCGATACCGACATGAGCTCGGCCCAGGAGATCGCCAAGTTCGCCGCCGAGAAAGACAACGCCAGTGCCGACATCGGCGACGTCGGCGCGGCCTTCGGCCCGATCGCGGTCAAGCAGGGTGTGGCCCAGCCTTACAAGCCGAGCACCTGGGCCCAGGTCCCGGATTGGGCCAAGGACAAGGACGGCAATTGGGCGCTGGCCTACACCGGCACCATCGCCTTCATCATCAACAAGAAGCTGCTGCACGGTTCCGAAGCACCCAAGAGCTGGGCCGACCTGGAAAAAGGCAAGTACAAGGTTTCCATCGGTGACGTGAGCACCGCCGCCCAAGCCGCCAACGGCGTACTGGCAGCGGCCATCGCCAAGGGCGGCGACGAGAAGAACATCCAGCCAGCGCTGCTGATGTTCGCCGAGATCGCCAAGCAGGGTCGCCTGTCCCTGGCCAACCCGACCATCGCCACCATGGAAAAGGGTGAAGTGGAAGTCGGCGTGGTCTGGGACTTCAACGGCCTGAGCTACCGCAACAAGATGGTCAACAAGGACGACTACGAAGTGCTGATCCCGTCCGATGGCTCGGTGATCTCCGGCTACACCACCATCATCAACAAGTACGCCAAGCACCCCAACGCCGCCAAGCTGACCCGCGAATACATCTTCAGCGATGCCGGCCAGACCAACCTGGCTCGCGGCAATGCCCGGCCGATCCGCGCCGAACACCTGACCCTGCCGGCGGACGTGCAGGCCAACCTGCTGCCCAACGAACAGTACAAGCACGTGACTCCGATCAAGGACGCCGATGCCTGGGAGAAAACCTCCAAGGCCCTGCCGCAGAAGTGGCAGGAAGAAGTGATCATCAACATGCCGTAACGCTGCATCAGTCGTAGGAGCCGGCTTGCCGGCGCAGGCCTGCACGAATGTGCAGACGCCTTCGCCGGCATACGCAGTGCCGTGCGGCCGCTCCTACAGGTTCCATGCGCCGCCTGATCCCGGAGTTTCCCCGTTCATGAAGCACAACGTCATTCTTGTGGTGCTCGACGGCCTCAACCACGAAGTGGCCCGACACGCCATGGGCCACCTGCAAGCCTACGTCGGCGCAGGCCGCGCCGCCCTGTACAAGTTGCAATGCGAGCTGCCGGCCCTGTCCCGCCCCCTGTACGAATGCATCCTCACCGGTGTCGCCCCCATCGACAGCGGCATCGTGCACAACCAGGTCTCGCGCCTGTCCACCCAGCGCAGCCTGTTCCACTATGCCCGCGAGGCCGGCCTGATCACCGCCGCGGCGGCTTACCATTGGGTCAGCGAGCTCTACAACCGCAGCCCGTTCAACGCCCCCCGTGACCGCCATACCGCCAACCCGGAACTGCCGATCCAGTACGGCCACTTCTACTGGAGCGATCACTACCCCGATTCCCACCTGTTCGCCGATGCGGAGCACCTGCGCCTGCGCCATCAGCCGAACCTGCTCCTGGTGCACCCGATGAACATCGACGATGCCGGGCACAAGCACGGCCTGGACAGCGCCCAGTACCGCAACAGCGCGCGCTCGGCGGACATCATCCTCGCCGACTATCTGCAAGGCTGGCTCGAGGCCGGCTATCAGGTGCTGGTGACGGCCGACCACGGCATGAACAACGACCGCTCGCACAACGGCCTGCTGGCCGAGGAGCGGGAAGTCCCGCTGTTCGTGCTCGGCGATGCCTTCAGCCTCGACCCCAACGCCACGCCCAAACAAACCGAGCTGTGCGGCACCGTCTGCCAACTGCTGGGCGTGCCCCATAACAAACCTTTCTGCCGGGAGCTGTTGCAGTGAATTCAGTGACCCGCGGCAAATGGCTGGCGGCGCTGTGCCTGGTGCCCTTTGCCCTGTTCTTCATCGTGTTCCAGATCGCCCCGCTGGCATGGGTGCTGATCAACAGCCTGCAGTCGGAAGAGTTCGGCTGGGGCCTGGCCAACTTCAGCAAGATCTTCAGTTCGAAGTTCTATCTGCAGGCCATCCAGTACAGCCTGGAGATCAGTTTCTGGTCCAGCGTGTTCGGCATCATCATCGCCGTGCTGGGCAGCTACTCGCTGCGCCGGGTGGACTCCAGGCTGCGCAACTTCGTCAACGCCTTCGCCAACATGACCAGCAACTTCGCCGGTGTGCCCCTGGCCTTTGCCTTCATCATCCTCCTGGGTTTCAACGGCACCATCACCATCATGCTCAAGCAGTCGGGGATCATTCAGGACTTCAACCTGTACTCCAAGACCGGGCTGATCATCCTCTACACCTACTTCCAGATCCCCCTGGGCGTGCTGCTGCTCTATCCGGCCTTCGACGCCCTGCGGGAAGACTGGCGCGAATCCGCCGCACTGCTGGGGGCCAGCGGCTGGCAGTTCTGGCGGCATATCGGCCTGCCGGTGCTGACCCCGGCATTGCTCGGCACCTTCGTCATCCTCCTGGCCAACGCCCTGGGCGCCTACGCCACGGTCTATGCCCTGACCACCGGCAACTTCAACGTGCTGCCGATCCGCATCGCCGCCATGGTTTCCGGGGACATCTCCCTGGATCCGAACATGGCCAGCGCCCTGGCCGTGGTGCTGGTAGCGCTGATGACCCTGGTGACCATCGTCCATCAGCTGCTGTTAAAGAGGAGCTACCATGTCTCGCGCTGAACCCGGCTCCGCCGCGCTCTACCACCGGGTGGTGGTCTACTTGCTGTTCGCCATCCTGCTGCTGCCGCTGCTGGGGACCTTTGTCTACTCCATCGCCAGCAGTTGGTCGGCCACCATCCTGCCCAGCGGCTTGACCTTCAAGTGGTACCTGCAACTGTGGAGTGACCCGCGCTTTCTCAACGCCTTCGGCCAGTCGCTGCTGGTCTGCGTCGGCGCGCTGGTGCTGTCGGTGGTCTTGATCCTGCCGCTGCTGTTCGTGGTGCACTACCACTTTCCCAAGCTCGATGCGCTGATGAACATCCTGATCCTGCTGCCCTTCGCGGTGCCGCCGGTGGTGTCCTCGGTGGGCCTGCTGCAGCTCTATGGTTCGGGGCCCTTGGCCATGGTCGGCACGCCCTGGATCCTGATCGGCTGCTACTTCACCGTGGCGCTGCCGTTCATGTACCGGGCCATCACCAACAACCTGCAGGCGATCAACCTGCGGGACCTGATGGACGCCGCCCAACTGCTCGGCGCCAGCACCTGGCAGGCGGCCTTCTTGGTGGTCCTGCCGAACCTGCGCAAGGGCCTGATGGTGGCGCTGCTGCTGTCGTTCTCGTTCCTGTTCGGCGAGTTCGTGTTCGCCAACATCCTGGTGGGCACCCGCTATGAAACCCTGCAGGTCTACCTGAACAACATGCGCAACAGCAGCGGCCACTTCACCAGCGCCCTGGTGATTTCCTACTTCTTCTTTGTGCTGGTTCTGACCTGGGCCGCCAACATCTTGAACAAGGACAAAAGCCAATGAGCTTCGTCAGCGTCCAACACCTGCAAAAGAACTACGCCGGCACCACGGTGTTCAGCGACATCAATTGCGAAATCCGCAAGGGCGAGTTCGTCACCCTGCTGGGCCCGTCCGGCTGCGGCAAATCCACGCTGCTGCGCTGCATCGCCGGGCTGACCCCGGTGGACGGCGGCAAGATCCTCCTCGACGGCCAGGACATCGTGCCCCTGAGCCCGCAGAAACGCGGGATCGGCATGGTGTTCCAGAGCTA
Organism: Pseudomonas sp. Os17; assembly: GCF_001547895.1. Classification (NCBI taxonomy): domain Bacteria; kingdom Pseudomonadati; phylum Pseudomonadota; class Gammaproteobacteria; order Pseudomonadales; family Pseudomonadaceae; genus Pseudomonas; species Pseudomonas sp. Os17. Next base: position 5,037,422 of record NZ_AP014627.1, read on the forward strand.
CGCGCTGTTTCCAAACATGACGGTGGAACAGAACGTGGCCTTTGGCCTGCGCATGCAGAAGGTCAACGCCGACGACAGCCACAAGCGTGTGCAGGAAGCCCTGCAACTGGTGGAGCTCAACGACTACGCCAGCCGCTACCCGCATCAACTGTCCGGCGGCCAGTGCCAGCGCGTGGCCCTGGCCCGCTCCCTGGTGACCCGCCCGCGCCTGCTGTTGCTGGACGAACCGCTGTCGGCCCTGGATGCGCGGATCCGCAAGCACCTGCGTGAACAGATCCGCAACATCCAGCGGGAGTTGGGACTGACGACCATCTTCGTCACCCACGACCAGGAAGAAGCGCTGACCCTGTCCGACCGGATTTTCCTGATGAACCAGGGCAAGATCGTCCAGAGTGGCGACGCCGAAACCCTCTACACGGCACCGGTGGATGCCTTCGCCGCGGGCTTTATCGGCAACTACAACCTGCTGTCCGCCGAGAGCGCCAGCAAGTTGCTGCAACGGCCAGTCAACGGGCGCATCGCCATTCGCCCGGAAGCCATCGAACTGCGCAAGGAAGGGCAACTCGATGCCCTGGTACGCAGTCACAGCCTGCTGGGCAACGTGATCCGCTATCGGATCGAAGCCCGTGGCGTGGAACTGGTGGTGGATGTACTCAATCGTTCGGCCGATGACCTTCATGCAGACGGCCAGCGTCTGGCATTGACCATCGATCCGGCAGCCCTGTGTGAGGTAGCCTGATGGCATTCACGCAATTGATCCTGAAGAGAGAGCGGCACTGATGGCCTTGGCAATTTTTGATCTGGACGAAACCCTGATTCACGGCGACTGCGCCACCCTCTGGAGCGAACAGATGGGCCGCCTGGGCTGGGTCGACAGCGAATCGTTCATGCGCCGCAACCATGAACTGATGGACGCCTACAGCCATGGCAAGCTGGCCATGGAGGAGTTCATGGACTTCAGCCTGGAGCCCATGACCGGACGCACGCCGCAAGAAGTCGCACACCTGGTCGAGCCCTGGGTCGAAGAGGTGATCGAACCGATCATCTTCAGCGATGCCTGCAAGGCCATTGCCGCCCATCGCCAGGCCGGCGACCGGATCCTGGTGATTTCGGCCTCGGGCACCCATCTGGTGAAGCCGATAGCGGCCCGCCTGGGCATCGACGAAGTGCTGGGCATCGAGCTGGAAGTGCAGCATGGGGTCTACAGTGGCCGCACCGTTGGCACCCTGACTTACCGCGAAGGCAAGATCACCCGTCTGCTGGAATGGCTGGATGCCGAGGAAGAAAACCTGGAAGGCGCGACCTTCTACTCCGACTCGCGCAACGACCTGCCGTTGCTGCTGCGAGTGGATCATCCGCAAGTGGTGAACCCGGACCCGGTATTGCGTGAGCACGCCGAGAAGGCCGGCTGGCTGATCCATCACTGGAAGTGACCCACCCCCAAGCTCCCCGAAGCTGGCTGGTGCAGGAGCTGGCGGCCAGCCAGCAGCCTGTCAGGCCTGACGCCCCCTTCGTCGGCAGGCCTGCTTCTACAGGGTTCAGATCAAGCTGGAGTCGATCACCAGCACCAGCTTGCCCGATACCTTGTTGGTCGCCAGTTCGGCGAAGGCGGCTTCAGCGTCCTGAATCGGGAAGGTCTTGGCCAACTGCGGGCTCAGACGCCCTTCGGTGAACAGCGGCCAGACATTTTGCCCGAGGTCGCTCAGCAGGTCGGCCTTGAACTGCTCGTTGCGGCTGCGCAGGGTCGAGCCCAGCAACTGGATGCGCTTGGCCAGAACCTGGGCCAGGTCCAATTGCGCTTCGCGCCCCCCCATCAAGCCAATCAACACCCAACGCCCATCCACGGCCAGCAATTTGATGTTGTCGGCCGCGTAATTGGCGCCTACCGGATCAAGGACGACATCGAATGGGCCGAAGTCCCGCAGCGCCTCCAGGCCATCGGTGCGTACCACACCGCCCTGGGCACCCAGGCTTTCGCAATAGGCCAGGCGATCGGCGGAACCGACACTGACCCAACACGGATTGCCGAACGCCTTGCACAATTGAATGGCGGCCGAACCGACACCACTGGCCCCGGCGTGCAACAGCACCTTCTCCCCGGGCTTGAGCGCCGCCAGTTGGAACAGATTGAGCCAGGCGGTGGCGTAGACCTCGGGCAGTGCCGCCGCCTCGACCAGGGACAGCCCCTCAGGCACCGGCAGCACATGGCGCGCATCCACCACCACTTCCTCGGCCATGCCGCCACCGGCGAGCAGCGCGCACACCCGATCGCCGATCTGCCAGGACGAACCCGGGCCGACTTCGCTGATAATCCCGGAGCACTCCAGCCCCAGGATCGGGCTGGCTCCCGGCGGCGGCGGATAAAGTCCGGCTCGCTGCAGCAGATCGGCACGATTGAGCCCCGCAGCCGCCACACGAATGCGAACTTGCCCTACATCACAGGCCGGACTTGGTTCTTCAACCCACTCCACATGACCTTCAACGCCTTGCAATGCTTTCACAGTGCCTCCATAGTGAGTCTGGACTGAGCCCGGAGCGGTAGCACCGGGCTTTTTGCATTATGCGACCGGCCCTTATGGAACCGGCGACTTCAAAGACGGCCTAATATGCGTTATCAATTGCCCCCGCGTCGAATCAGCATGAAGCATTTGTTCCCCAGCACCGCCCTCGCCCTTTTCATTGGTTTCGGCTTACTGCCGATGTCGACCAATACGTTCGCAGCCAATAGCTGGGACAACCTTCAGCCCGATCGCGATGAGGTAATTGCCAGCCTCAATGTTGTAGAACTGCTCAAACGCCACCATTACAGCAAACCGCCGCTGGACGATGCGCGCTCGGTGATCATCTATGACAGCTACCTGAAGCTGCTGGATCCGTCGCGCAGCTACTTTCTGGCCAGCGACATTGCGGAATTCGACAAATGGAAAACCCAGTTTGACGACTTCCTCAAGAGCGGCGACCTGAACGCCGGGTTCACCATCTACAAGCGTTATCTGGACCGGGTCAAAGCGCGTCTGGACTTCGCCCTCGCGGAACTCAACAAAGGCGTCGACAAGATCGACTTCAACGCCAAGGAAACCTTGCTGATCGACCGCAAGGACGCGCCATGGCTCAAGACCACCGCAGAACTCGACGACCTGTGGCGCAAACGCGTCAAGGACGAAGTGCTGCGGATGAAGATCGCCGGCAAGGATCCCAAGCAGATCCAGGAAACCCTGACCAAGCGCTACAAGAACCAACTGGCGCGCCTGGACCAGACCCGAGCCGAAGATATCTTCCAGGCCTACATCAACACCTTCGCCATGTCCTACGATCCGCACACCAATTATCTGTCGCCGGATAACGCGGAAAACTTCGACATCAACATGAGCCTGTCGCTGGAAGGCATCGGCGCCGTGTTGCAGAGCGACAACGACCAGGTCAAGGTCGTGCGCCTGGTGCCGGCAGGCCCGGCGGACAAGACCAAGCAAGTAGCGCCTGCGGACAAGATCATCGGCGTTGCCCAGGGCAACAAGGAAATGGTCGACGTGGTGGGCTGGCGCCTGGACGAAGTGGTCAAGCTGATCCGCGGCCCGAAAGGCACCCTGGTGCGCCTGGAAGTGATCCCGGCGAGCAACGCGCCAAATGATCAGACCAGCAAGATCGTGCCCATCACCCGTGAAGCGGTGAAGCTCGAAGACCAGGCAGTGAAGAAGTCGATCCTCAACCTCAAGCAGGACGGCAAGGACTACAAGCTCGGGGTGATCGAGATCCCGGCCTTCTACCTGGACTTCAAGGCCTTCCGCGCCGGTGATCCGGACTACAAGAGCACCACCCGCGACGTGAAGAAACTGCTGACCGAGTTGCAGAAAGACAAGGTCGACGGCGTCGTCATCGACCTGCGCAACAACGGCGGCGGCTCTCTCCAGGAAGCCACCGAACTGACCAGCCTGTTCATCGACAAGGGCCCGACCGTCCTGGTACGCAACGCCGATGGCCGTGTTGATGTGCTCGAAGACGAGAACCCCGGCGCCTTCTACAAAGGGCCGATGGCGCTGTTGGTCAACCGCCTCTCGGCTTCGGCTTCGGAAATTTTCGCCGGCGCCATGCAGGACTACCACCGCGCACTGATCATCGGTGGCCAGACCTTCGGTAAAGGCACGGTGCAGACCATTCAGCCACTGAACCACGGCGAGCTGAAGCTGACCCTGGCCAAGTTCTACCGGGTTTCCGGACAGAGCACCCAGCATCAGGGCGTGCTGCCGGACATCGGCTACCCATCGATCATCGACACCAAGGAAATCGGCGAAAGCGCCCTGCCTGAAGCCATGCCATGGGACACCATCCGCCCGGCCATCAAGCCCGCCATGGATCCGTTCAAGCCGTTCCTGGCCCAGCTCAAGGCCGAACACGAAAGCCGTTCGGCGAAAGATCCGGAGTTCGTGTTCATCCGCGACAAACTGGCCCTGGCACAGAAACTGATGGCGGAAAAGACCGTCAGCCTCAACGAAGCCGAGCGTCGCGCACAACATGCCGACATCGAAGCCAAGCAACTGGCCCTGGAAAACGCTCGTCGCAAGGCCAAGGGCGAAGAGCCGCTCAAAGAGCTGAAGAAAGAGGACGAAGACGCGCTGGCCGCTGCCGAGCCGGACAAGACCAAGCCGGAAGATGACGCCTACCTGAGTGAAACCGGGCGCATCCTGCTGGACTATCTGAAGCTCAACACCTCGGTGGCCAAGCACTGAAGATGATGGCAATTTAATTCGATCGCTCCCCGGATCGTCATTAAACAGTCATCATTCTGTCGTGAAATAAAGGACCGGGCGCCGCTCTTGAACTGGAGCGGCGCCCGGTCCTTTTTTCATCGACAGAGATCGCCATGACCACGACCGAACAGCTGAGTGCATTGAGTTCAATCCTGGCTCAAAGCGGTTTGCACAGCCTGTTCCAACCGATCATCAGCCTTTCCGAGCGGCGCATCCTGGGTTACGAAGCCTTGAGTCGCGGCCCCTCCAACAGCCCCCTGCACTCCCCTGTCGCCCTGTTTGCGGTGGCACGCCAGGCAGGTCGCCTGAGCGAACTGGAGATCGCCTGCCGCCACAGCGCCTGCAAACGCTTCAGCGAGCAGCAACTGCCCGGCAAACTGTTTCTCAACGTCTCCCCCGAATCCCTGCTGGAAGCGGCCCACCAGCCCGGGCGCACCCTGCAACTGCTGCAGGACTTCGGCATCCCGCCGAGCCAGGTGGTGATCGAACTCACCGAACAGACGCCCATCGACGACTTTCAGCTGCTGCAGAATGCTCTGCATCACTACCGCGACATGGGATTTTCCATCGCCCTGGACGACCTCGGCGCCGGCTATTCAAGCCTGCGCCTGTGGTCCGAGTTGCGACCGGATTATGTGAAGATCGATCGACACTTTATCGATGGCATTCATCAGGACGCGCTCAAACGCGAGTTCGTCGGTTCGATCCTGCAGATCGCCAAGGCTTCCCGCGCCCAGGTCATCGCCGAAGGCATCGAGATGTTCGAGGAGCTGGCGGTGCTCACGGAAATGGGGGTCGATCTGGTCCAGGGCTACTTGCTGTGCCGGCCGCAGGAGCAGCCGCCCCGTGATGCGCGGACGATGATGCCCAAACACGACAACCCCAGCGTGGCGCTCAACGACGAAGGCAGCGATCTCAGCGCCTTGCTCAACGAGCAACCAGCGGTTGCCCGCAATACGCCCACGGCCAACGTCCTGGAAGCCTTTCGCCGGCAAGCCAACCTCAATTCCCTGGCTGTTCTTGACGAGCAGGGCCAGCCCTGCGGGATCGTTCATCGACATTCACTCTCGGACGCCCTGCTCAAACCCTTCGCCACCGACCTGTTTGCCCGCAAACCCATCAGTCGCCTGATGAACGATGATTTCCTCGCCGTCGAACTCAGCCAATCCCTGCAGCAGGTCAGTCGCCTGATCACCAGTCGCGCACGACAACGCATCGAGGAAGACTTCATCATCACCCTCAACGGCCAGTACCTGGGACTGGGGCGGGTCATAGACGTACTCAAGCTGATCACCGAGCTGAAAATCCAGCAGGCTCGCTACGCCAACCCCTTGACCCTGCTGCCGGGCAACGTCCCCATCCAGCAGTGCCTGACGCGCTTGCTACAGCAGGGACGGGAATCGGTGATCTGCTATGTGGATATCGACAGCTTCAAGCCCTTCAACGATATCTACGGTTACGGCCGTGGCGATGAAGTGCTGCTGTGCCTGGCTCAATGCCTGAATGATCGGGTCGATCCCAGCCGCGACTTCGTCGGGCATATCGGCGGCGATGACTTCTTGCTGGTGCTGGGGCCGGAAGACTGGCGCAGGCGCCTGAATCAGTTACTGGACGACTTCCACAGTCAGTGTCGGCGCTTCTATCGCAGCGAACACCTGGAAGCCGGCTGTTTTATCGCGCCCAACCGCCAGGGCGTGCGCCAGGAATTTCCCCTGCTATCGCTGTCTATCGGCGTGGTGCACCTGTATTCGGAGGCCTGTGGACAACTGGACTCCAGTCAGCTGGCAGAACTGGCCTCCCAGGCCAAGCATCACGCCAAGAACGTCCAGGGCTACAGCATCCATGTGATCGACAGCCTGGATGCCGCAGCCAGCCTGGGAACGCACTCCCTCAATGAGCCGCTGCGGGATCAGCCGATTGATCGAGCTGCATCAGTTTGAGCTCCGCAAGAGGATGACCGGCCTGCGCCGAGAGCCGCCACCAACGGGCGGCCTCGGCCGCATCGGGCGCCTTGCTGGGCGAGCCGGCCAGACTGATCACACCGAGCTGATAGGCCGCTTTGCCGTCACCCGCCAATGCCGCCAGGCGCAACAGGCGCTGACCTTCCTCACGCGCACCCAGCCCTTGTCCGCGAAAGGTCAGGATATGCCCATAGAAACTCTGCGCAGCGACGTTACCCAGATTGGCCATGCGCGCGAACTGCCCTTCCATCCAACGCCAGATACGGGGTTGACGGATAAACCAGGGCCAATGAAACAAGCGGCGCGCCAGCCAATAACCGAGACGCGCCTTGAGTGGCAGGAACATTCAAGCCTCCGCTGATTCGGGGTATTCGTACTCGAACACACGCACCACCTCCGAGGCGTGCCATGAAGCGGCAGCCACCCCGTCGGAAGGCCCGGAAAAACGTCCCAGGCGCTCGACACACTCGAAGAATCCGGTCCGCGGCAAACGACTGGCGCCCTGGCTGATCACCAATGAGCTGCGCAGCGGCTGTTCGGCCCGGGCATCCAGGGCCGCCAGGTGCTCCAGAGCGGCCGTCAAGGTCTGCATCGCCGGACTGGGCAGTTGCAATCGCTCCAGCAGCGCACGATAGGTTAAAAGGTGACGTTGACGACGGGCTTGATCCAGCTCACCCAACAGCCCATCCCAGTGCTGACGACTGATCCTTACACTCACGATTGCTCCCTCCACCCCGGCACCGTCAATTCCCAGGCCAGGCTGCGGCGAATCGCAGCGTCAGGGTGACGCTCGCCACTTTCAATCAGGGCCAGGTAAGACGGACTGATACCTACTTTGCGGGCCAGCGCCTCGATGGCGATGCCCTTCCCTTCGCGCAGATTGCGTAATTGATCCAGGCCCGGAAGACTCTGGGCCGGTGGCGCTGCCTGAGACGTAGCGCCAACATGCGATAGTGGTTCGGTGAGGCCTGCGGCTGTCAATAAAGCTTGATACTGAGCCCACGGCAGAACCGCGTATTCGGGCTCGCCATCGCGTTCAATAATCTGAATATCCATTACTACCCCGTAGGACAACGACACTTATCGAGTCGGACTTTTCCTTTGAAGTGTAATCCTAACAGCGGCTGCGGTCGCGGGGAGCATGATTGTTGAACCTGCGAGTCAATCGACTCAATTTTGCCGTGGCCCCTCCAACCGCAGCTGTTCCGGTGTATCCGGCAGACGTTCGACTACCGCCAGCTTTTCCGGCCGCTGCCGGCCACGCCAGGCGCGGAAGGCGCTGAGCTCGTCATCCAGGGTCTTCATCAGCCAGGCCAGCACGGCAATGTCGTCGAGCATGCCGAACACCGGGATGAAATCGGGAATCGCATCCACCGGACTGAGGAAATACATCAGCCCCGCCACCACCGACAACAAGGACTTGGCGCTGATTGCCTGATATTCGCCTCGCCAGTAAGCCAGGCATAACGCCTGGAGCAGGCGCAGGTCCTCTTTGACCTTGCCCAAGCGCCCTCCCTGAATCGCCCCCTTGCTGGCGACAGCGAACAATAGCGTCGGCAAACGACCGCGGCTCAGCAACCGGCCCGCCAAAGGCAGGAAGCGAGCAAAGTTCCAGGGTGTTTTCATCATCACTCCCACTGAAATGTTATCCACACAAATTGTGGATAACCTTGTGAACAGAGCTATTTTTCACGGCTGAAAGCCCCGTCTCACAAGGGCTGAGCTCAGATCGGGCGTTTTTTACTCACATAAAAAAACCCATAATTTCATTGACTTGGCAGCCCTCAACGACTACCCGCAGCTGACAACCCGTTCTGACCACCGGCGAGGCCGCAGGTTCGGATTAATTGCCAGATGAGCCTTGCAGAAACGACAACGCCCCGTAAAACGGGGCGTTGCTTCAGGCGCAAAGACAGGTTACTTGGCGGCGTCCTGCTTGGCTGGATCCTTGATCCCCAGCAGTTCCAACTCGAATACCAGCACCGAGTTGGCCGGGATCGACGGGCTTGGGCTCTGCGCGCCATAAGCCAGATCGCTAGGGATGTACAACTTGTACTTCTCGCCTACGTGCATCAGTTGCAGGCCTTCAACCCAACCAGGGATCACGCCGCTGACCGGCAGATCGATCGGGCTGCCACGCTCAACCGAGCTGTCGAACACGGTGCCGTTGGTCAGGGTACCGGTGTAGTGAACGGTGACCACGTCAGTCGGCTTTGGCTGAGCGCCATCGGCCTTCTTCAACACTTCGTACTGCAGGCCGGAAGCGGTGGTGGTCACGCCGGCCTTCTTGCCGTTTTCTTCGAGGAATTTCTTGCCGGCAGCCGCCGACTCTTCGCTCATCTTGGCCATACGCTCTTCAGCACGCTTTTGCAGCGCGGCAAAGGCTTCGACCAGTTCTTCGTCTTTCAGCTTCTGTTCTTTCTTGCCGACGGCATCTTCGATGCCCTGGGCTACGGCTTTGGAATCCAGGTCATCCATGCCTTCCTGAGCCAGGCTCTTGCCCATGTTCAGGCCGATACCGTAGGAAGCTTTTTGCGCCGGGGTTTTCAGCTCTACGCTGGTCTGCGAATCACAACCCGCAAGTACCAGGCTAACCAGGGCCACCGCCGCCGCCAACCGATGCTGTTTCATGCTATTTCCTTGTTCATGCGCCTAAAGGGCAATCGAATAAAGCCGCGAGCTTATCAGGCGACCACGACCAATGGCTACCGGCGTAAGAGTAGTAAATGTCCGATAAGTTCACGTCTTTAAACACGTTTTTGTGCTGTGGAGAACGCCCCGCCCAGGCGGCTGAATGAGGCGCTGGAACGAGCGCGAATAACCATAGCGCAAGTAATGGCTACTTGCCGCGTCAATGACGCTCAGGCATAAGGAAGGCAAATTCGACAAGGACGTACATCTTGCGCCTCATCTACCGTGTATTACTGATAATCGCCGTACTGATCGGCACAGTCCTGGCCGTGGTCCTGTACTACATCGCCAACCCCAAGCTGGCTGAATATGTCCCCGTCGAACAGGTGCACTACCTGGATCAATGGGATGCAGCAGACCGCCAGACCTACTATTTCACCCCCCAAGGCACACAGGTCAAAGGCCTGCGCTATGAATGGTTTGTTGCCCTGGAACTGCCCTTCTCCGAACAGTCCTTTGCCGCTCCCGAGTACCTGGCACGCTTCGGCTTTCTGGTGGAGCCCGGACAGAAAGCCACAGCGCAGAATCCCGGCAACCTTCCGGTAGGCTTCGCGCGCCACCAAAACCCCGGCAGCCCGGAACAATACCTGGACATCACCTGCGCGGCCTGTCACACCGGCGAACTGCGCTTCAACCATCAGGCCCTGCGCATCGACGGAGGCTCGGCGCAACACGTACTACCTTCAAGCGTGCCGACCCTGCGCGGCGGCAGCTTCGGCCAGGCGCTGGTGGCCAGCCTGGCCGCCACCTACTACAACCCCTGGAAGTTCGAGCGTTTCGCTCGCAAAGTCCTGGGCGACAACTACGAGGCGCAGCACCCGCAACTGCGCAAAGACTTCAAGCGCTCACTGGACAACTTCCTGCAAGTGGCCTGGAACGACACCCACCGCGGCCTTTATCCCACCGAGGAAGGGCCGGGCCGTACCGACGCATTCGGGCGCATCGCCAACGCCAGTTTCGGCGACGCGATTTCCCCAGAGAACTACCGCATCGCCAACGCCCCCGTGGACTATCCGCAACTGTGGGATATCTGGACATTCGACTGGGTACAGTGGAACGGCTCGGCGCAGCAACCCATGGCGCGCAATATCGGCGAAGCCCTAGGCGTCGGCGCGACCCTGAACCTGTTCGACGCCAACGGCCAGCCGCTCACTGGCGAATCACGCTATCCATCCAGCGTGCGGGTTCGTGACCTCAACCTCATCGAAGAAACCTTGCAGCGCCTCAAGCCCCCTGCCTGGCCGGAAACACTGCTGGGCGCCGTCGACAAGCCCCTGGCGGCCAAGGGTCGTGAGCTGTTCGCCCAGCATTGCGCTGGCTGCCATCAGCCGTCGGTGAGCGAGTCCAACGGCCGACCGGTTCAACAGCTGAAAATGCTCCCGGTTTCCGTGATTGGCACCGACCCGAACTCCGCCAGCAATATCGCCGACCTGCGCTATGACCTCAGCGCCCTGCAGTGGGATACCGCCGAGCTGGCAAAATCCAATGTCGAGCTGCACCCGACGCCCACCGAACCGCTGGACCTGCGTCAACTCTCGGCGGCCAAGGGCCTGGCCTACATCACCGCTTTCGTTGAAGAACGCGCCTACCGTGACGCCAAGGTCAGCCCCGAGGAGCGCCCACGACTGGACGGCTACGGCCTGCCAATCGGGGTACGCGAGCTGCGCGCCTACAAGGCCCGCCCGCTGGCCGGGGTCTGGGCAACCCCACCCTACCTGCACAACGGCTCGGTGCCCAACCTGTATCAACTGCTGTCTCCGCAATCGGAGCGCTCGACGACCTTCTATCGCGGCACCTTCGAGTACGACCCCAAACACCTGGGCTATCGTCCGGAAGCCTTCAAGAACGGTTTTGAATTCGACACCCGCATCAGCGGCAACCACAACAGCGGTCACGAGTTCCGCGCCGGCCAGCGAGGCAACGGGGTTATCGGCCCGCTGCTGCAGCCGGAGGAGCGCTGGGCATTGCTGGAATACCTGAAAGTGCTGGGCGGACCGCTGGAGTCACAACTGCCATGAAACTCGATCTCGCAAGAAAACGACCGTCGCTGCTGGCCAGGCTGTGGCTGCGCCTTGGCGCATTGCTGGGCAGGACGCTGCTACTGCTGCTGGTCATCGGCCTCCTGGCCTGGGCGCTGTCCAGCGCCTGGTTCGCCTGGCAGCACCGCGGTCCGGTGGCGGTACAAGAGCAGATTCCCGCCGATGAGGCCGCGCGCACCCAGGACATCATCCAGACTGCCGTGCGCATCGTCGACCAGCACCGCGAGGGCACCCGCTACCTGCGCGATGCCCATGCCAAGGCCCATGGCTGCGTAAAAGCCGAGGTCCAGGTCCTCAAGGACCTGAGTCCGGAGCTGCGCCAGGGCGTGTTCGCCAATCCTGGCCAGACCTGGCAAGCGACGGTGCGCTTGTCCAATGGCAATGCCTATCCGCAGTTCGACAGCATTCGCGACGCCCGCGGCATGGCAATCAAACTGTTGGAGGTGCCAGGGCAACAGTTGATCCCTGCGGAATCGGGGCGACGCGAGCAGGACTTCGTGATGTTCAACCATCCGAACTTCTTCGTCAGCGATGTGGCTGAGTATCAGCAGAACATCGCGGCACAGGCGGACGGCAAGAAAGTCGGCGCCTTCTTTCCTGGCTGGGATCCTCGCCGTTGGCAGATCCGCCACCTGTTCATTGCCCTGGCCACGCTGTCACCGGCACCGGCCAGCCCGACCCAGAGCACTTACTTCTCGGTTTCGCCCTACAAGTTCGGCGATGCCAACGCCAAGTTCCGGGTCATGCCGGACCCTGACAGTTGCCCGGCCTACAGCCTGCCGGCGCAGAATCAGGACCTGCCCAACTTCCTGCGCAGCGCCCTGACCCAGCAACTTTCCACCGATCGGGTTCCGGCCTGCTTCGTCCTGCAGATCCAGCGTCAGAACCCGAGCCGGTTCATGCCGATCGAAGACACCAGCATCGAATGGAAGGAAAGCGGCGCCCCCTTTGAAACCGTGGCCCGCTTGACCATTCCAGCCCAGGACTTCGACACCCCGGCGCAGAACCTGGCCTGCGACAACCAATCCTTCAACCCCTGGTTCGGCATCGAAGCCCATCGCCCCATTGGCGGTATCAACCGCTTGCGCAAGGCGGTGTACGAAGCGGTCAGCGACTATCGGCATAGCCGAAACGCCGAGCAGTAAGCCATAAACGAGAAAAGCGGCCCAAGGGCCGCTTTTTTTCGCACAGGATCTGCACCAAACCAAATCCCAGACAGCAAAAAGCCCGCGTTAGCGGGCTTTCTGTGGTGACTTGGCGTTCAGTGTTCCAAGTTACCGAATATGGCGCAGCGGACGGGACTCGAACCCGCGACCCCCGGCGTGACAGGCCGGTATTCTAACCGACTGAACTACCGCTGCGCGTAGCGTTGAAAGTAAGTGGTGGGTGATGACGGGATCGAACCGCCGACATTCTGCTTGTAAGGCAGACGCTCTCCCAGCTGAGCTAATCACCCTTTACCTTCGTTGCGGGGCGCATTATGCCACAGAAATTCTTAAAGTGTTGATTTAATTGATAAATTAATCAAAAAAATCTGAATTCCCATGATTTGCCGCGCTACCCGCCAACTCTTTACAGCAAAAAGCCCGCGTTAGCGGGCTTTCTGTGGTGACCTGGCGTTCAGTGTTCCAGGTTACCGAATATGGCGCAGCGGACGGGACTCGAACCCGCGACCCCCGGCGTGACAGGCCGGTATTCTAACCGACTGAACTACCGCTGCGCGTAACACTGAATGCGAATGGTGGGTGATGACGGGATCGAACCGCCGACATTCTGCTTGTAAGGCAGACGCTCTCCCAGCTGAGCTAATCACCCTTCACGTTCGGTGTGGCGCGCATTCTACGGAGCAGTCCGTACTCTGGCAAGCACTTTTTATAATAATTTTTTCAGGCCTTCCAAAGGCTTAGCGAAGGGTTGGCCTGAGCAGCAGCGAAGAGAATAATGCCCTCCTTTGTATAAAGGAGAGATTCACCCCATGTGGTTCAAAAACCTGCTGATCTATCGCCTGACCCAAGATCTGCCTTTTGATGCTGAGGCGCTGGAAACTGCACTGGCGACCAAACTGGCGCGCCCCTGTGCAAGCCAGGAGTTGACCACTTACGGTTTCGTCGCCCCTTTCGGCAAAGGTGAAGATGCCCCGCTGGTTCACGTCAGCCAGGACTTCATGCTGGTGGCCGCGCGCAAGGAAGAACGCATCCTGCCTGGCAGCGTGGTGCGCGACGCGGTGAAGGAAAAGGTCGAAGAGATCGAAGCCGAACAGATGCGCAAGGTCTACAAGAAGGAGCGCGACCAGATCAAGGATGAAATCATCCAGGCGTTCCTGCCCCGTGCCTTTATCCGTCGCTCTTCGACTTTCGCCGCCATCGCCCCGAAACAGGGTCTGATCCTGGTCAACTCGGCCAGCCCAAAGCGCGCCGAAGACCTGCTCTCCACCCTGCGTGAAGTCCTCGGCACCCTGCCAGTACGTCCGCTGACCGTGAAGATCGCCCCGAGCGCAATCATGACCGACTGGGTCAAGACACAGAAAGCCGCCGACGACTTCTTCGTGCTCGACGAATGCGAGCTGCGCGACACCCACGAGGACGGCGGCATTGTGCGTTGCAAGCGCCAGGACCTGACCGGCGAGGAAATCCAGCTGCACCTGAGCACCGGCAAGGTGGTCACTCAACTGTCCCTGGCCTGGCAGGACAAGCTGTCCTTCATGCTCGACGACAAGATGGTGGTCAAGCGCCTGAAGTTCGAAGACCTGCTGCAGGACCAGGCAGAACAGGACGGTGGCGATGAAGCCCTCGGCCAGCAGGACGCCAGCTTCACCCTGATGATGCTGACCTTCGGCGACTTCCTGCCGGCGCTGTTCGAAGCCCTGGGCGGCGAGGAGATTCCGCAAGGCATCTGACGCCTTGTCCGGATAGCCGCTCCGCACCAGACGCCACCGCCTTCGGTGGCGTTTTCACATAACAAGGAACAGGTCATGCGCGCACTGGCTGCACTCAGCCGCTTTGTCGGCAACACCTTCGCTTACTGGGTACTGATCTTCGCCGTCCTGGCATTCTTCCAACCCGGCTGGTTCATCGGCCTCAAGGGCGCCATCGTGCCGCTACTGGGCCTGGTGATGTTCGGCATGGGCCTGACCCTGAAACTCGAAGACTTCGCCGAAGTGGCGCGGCATCCCTGGCGCGTGGCCCTGGGAGTCGTGGCGCATTTCGTGATCATGCCGGGCGTGGCCTGGGTGCTCTGCCAGGCATTTCACCTGCCGCCGGAAATCGCCGTCGGAGTGATTCTAGTCGGCTGCTGCCCAAGCGGCACCTCCTCCAACGTCATGACCTGGCTGGCCCGGGGCGACCTGGCGCTGTCGGTAGCGATTGCCGCGGTGACCACCCTGCTCGCCCCGCTGCTGACCCCGGCGCTGATCTGGTTGCTGGCCTCGGCCTGGCTACCGGTGTCGTTCATGGAGCTGTTCTGGTCGATCCTGCAGGTGGTGCTGCTGCCGATCGTGCTCGGCGTCCTGGCCCAACGCCTGTTGGGCCAGCGGGTGCAGCACGCGGTGGAGGTGTTGCCGCTGGTGTCGGTGGTCAGCATCGTCATCATCGTCACCGCCGTGGTGGCGGCCAGCCAGGCAAAAATCGCCGAGTCCGGACTGCTGATCATGGCGGTGGTGATGCTGCACAACAGCTTCGGCTACCTGTTGGGCTATTTCACCGGCCGACTCTTCAAACTGCCCCTGGCCCAGCGCAAATCCCTGGCCCTGGAAGTCGGCATGCAGAACTCCGGCCTGGGGGCCGCCCTGGCCAGCGCCCATTTTTCGCCCCTGGCGGCGGTGCCCAGCGCCTTGTTCAGCGTCTGGCACAATATTTCCGGGGCGCTGCTCTCTACCTACTTCCGCCGCATGAATGACGAAAGCGAGCAAAAACTGGAAACAAAACAGCTCAGCGACTGAGCGGAAAAACTGATCGCCCAAACAAAACTGGGCAGTATACTGCGCAACGCGAGGACGACCTCGCCACTCGATCGAGTGATTCATTCTGGGGACGACCCCATCCACCGATGAGGTCAGCATGTCCTGGATCATTTTGTTGTTTGCCGGTTTGTTCGAAGTAGGCTGGGCCGTCGGCCTGAAGTACACCGACGGTTTCAGCCGTCCGTTGCCCACCGCCCTGACCATCCTCGCCATGGCCATCAGCCTGGGCCTGCTCGGCCTGGCCATGAAGGAGCTGCCCCTGGGCACCGCCTACGCCATCTGGACCGGAGTGGGTGCCATCGGCACGGTCATCGCCGGGATCATCCTGTTCGGCGAATCCATGGCCTTGGTGCGCCTGGCCAGCGTGGCGCTGATCATCGCCGGCCTGGTGGGCTTGAAAGTCAGCGCCAGCTGACCGCCACCCCGCAGACATGAAAACGCCCGCAGCATTGCGGGCGTTTTTGTATCCGGCAGAAACTAGCGCCGCGGGCCGCGCAACTGCGCCACCAGGGTCTGCAAGTACGCCGGCTCCGCCGTTTCCACCGCCACCGCCGGCCCGGCCACCAGGGTCACTCGCGACCAGATGCGATGAAAGAAGCCCTTGCTCGGATCGCGGCTGAAGAAACTGCCCCACAAGCCTTGCAGGGCCATGGGAATCACCGGCACCGGGGTTTCTTCGAGAATCCGCGTCAGCCCGCCCTTGAACTCATTGATCTCGCCATCGGCCGTCAGCTTGCCCTCGGGGAAAATGCACACCAGCTCACCATCGCGCAGGTACTGGGCAATCCGCTTGAAGGCCTTTTCGTAGATCTCCAGGTCCTCATGCCGTGCGGCGATAGGAATGGTCCCGGCGGTGCGGAAGATAAAGTTCAGCACGGGCAGGTTGTAGATCTTGTAATACATCACGAAGCGAATCGGCCGACGTACAGCGCCGCCAATCAACAAGGCATCGACGAACGACACGTGGTTGCACACCAGCAACGCCGCCCCTTCATCGGGGATCTGCTCCAGGTTGCGATGCTCGACACGGTACATGGAATGGCTGAGCAGCCAGATCATGAAGCGCATGCTGAATTCCGGCACCACTTTGAAGATGTAGACGTTGACCGCGATATTGAGCAGCGACACCACCAGGAACAGATGAGGAATGGTCAGCTCGACCATGCTCAGCATGACGATGGAAACCAGCGCCGAAACCACCATGAACAACGCATTGAGAATGTTGTTGGCGGCGATCACCCGAGCCCGTTCGTTCTCCGGAGTGCGTGACTGGATCAGCGCATACAGCGGCACTATATAGAAGCCACCGAAGACCCCCAGGCCCAGCACGTCGAACAGCACCCACCAGGCGTGGGCAAAGCCCAGGACTTCGAGCCAGCCATGTCCGCTGGCGCTCTGCGGAATTCCGCCGGAATGCCACCACAGCAACAGACCGAACACCGTCAGGCCAAATGAGCCGAACGGCACCAGGCCGATCTCGACCTTGCGCCCCGAGAGCTTCTCGCACAGCATCGAACCCACCGCGATACCCACCGAGAACACGGTGAGAATCAGGGTCACCACCGTCTCGTCACCGTGCATCCACTCCTTGGCATAGGCCGGAATCTGGGTCAGATAGATCGCCCCGACAAACCAGAACCAGGAATTGCCGACAATGGAGCGCGACACAGCCGGAGTCTGCCCCAGGCCCAGGCGCAAGGTGGCCCAGGACTGGCTGAAGATGTTCCAGTTCAAGCGCAGGTCCGGGGTCGCAGCGGCCGCCCGGGGAATGGCCCGGCTGGCCAGGTAGCCCAGCACCGCGACACCGATCATGGCGCTGGAGACAATCGGCGCGTAATGCGCCGAGGACATCATGATCCCGGCGCCAATGGTGCCTGCCAGGATCGCCAGAAAAGTCCCCATTTCCACCAGGCCGTTGCCGCCCACCAGTTCCTCCTCGTGCAGGGCCTGGGGCAGGATCGAGTACTTCACCGGCCCGAACAGCGCCGAGTGAGTCCCCATGGCGAACAGCGCCACCAGCATCAGCGACAGGTGATCGAAGGCGAAACCCACCGCCCCCACCACCATGATCGCGATCTCCCCCAGCTTGATCAGGCGGATCAACGCGTCCTTGGCGAACTTCTCGCCAAACTGCCCGGCCAGGGCAGAAAACAGAAAGAACGGCAGGATGAACAGCAAGGCACACAGGTTGACCCAGATCGAGCGATCCCCCTCGATGCTCAGCTTGTAGAGAATGGCCAGAATCAACGACTGCTTGAAGATGTTGTCGTTGAACGCGCCGAGGGATTGCGTGATGAAAAACGGCAGGAACCGCCGCTTGCGGAGCAAGGTGAACTGCGAAGGGTGACTCATCGTCCATGTCCCTGAGTGGCGTGGATACTGTTATTGGAATGTCGAATATCGATCCAGGCCACAACCTTACCTATCTTTGGCGATTATTTCCCCAAGCCCGCAATGCACGGCGAAACAAACAACTCTCCCTTATAGGCGCCCTGCAGCGTGCGCTTGGCCACGATCAGCCACATCACCGCCAATGCCGCCACCAGCACCGCGCCAAACAAACTGAAGAAGCCCAGGTGCAAGGTACTGCCCAGCTTCAGGGTCGCCAGCGAATACACCCCCAGCGGGAAGGTAAAGCCCCACCAGCCGAGGTTGAAGGGAATGCCCTCACGCAGGTAACGGCGGGTGATCAGCACGGCCATCAACATCCACCACAGGCCAAAACCCCAAAGGGTCAGGCCCGCCACCAGCCCCAGGCCGGCGGCAATCTCACCGACGCCTGGCAGGCCATTGGCAGCAAAGATCGCCGGCGCGTCGCCGCCCAGCACCAGCATGCCCAACGCGCCGGTGCCGATCGGCCCCAGGGCCAGCCAGCTGGAGGCGGCCATGCTTTCGTGGGGCAATTTGTGCAAGGCCATGCGCAGTAGCAGGATGGTCAGGATGCTGAAGGCCACCGGCAGCGAGAAAGCCCACAACACGTAACTGGTACTGAGCACTACCCACTGGGCATGGGCATCCGCCAGATGCGGCGCCAGCAAGCCACCGCTGGCCGCTGCCACTTCGGCCGCCACCACCGGCAGCAACCAGACGGCGGTCATCTGATCGATGCTGTGCTCCTGCCGAGTGAACATCATGTAGGGGATCAACACCCCGCAAGCCAGGGACATGGCCACATCCAGCCACCACAACACTTGCGCCAGATGCACCGCCGCCTCACCCCAGCGTGGAATGCCGAACAGCAGCAAGCCGTTGATGAGGGTTGCCAGCCCCATGGGAATGGTGCCGAAAAACATCGATACCGTTGAGTGAGCAAAGATCCGCCGCGCCTCATCGAAGAACAGCACCCAGCGTGCGGTGTACATCGCGGTAAAGAGCAAGAACAGGACGATGGTCAACCACCAGAAGCCTTCGGCCACCTGATGCAGGCCCGGCACCGGGGCCGGCCATTGGGCCAGCGCCAGGGCCAGAACTCCGGTGCCCATGGTGGCGGCGAACCAGTTGGGAGTGAACTGACGAATGGCTTCGCGCGGGTGTTGCAGATGACTCAAGGGCCGGCGGCCGGTTTTGATGCTGTGGGTGCATGGCATGGCGTGTCTCCTGTCCTCTGATGAGGTGGAGTCCATGGTAGAACCGAATCGAATATCTATATAACGGGTAATTTCTCTATCTGTTATCTATTTTGCAGATATATAACTAGACGCTACCCGCGGATTCGATCACCAACACCCTGGCAACACCCTGAGGATGAGCCACATGTTCGGTCCCCAGGTCGGCATAAAAAATGTCGCCCACCTCCAGCAGCACTGACTGCTCCAGCCCTTCAAGGCGATAACGCATCTGCACCTGGCCACCCAGCACCACGAATACCTCCTCACCGTCATTGACGTGCCAGCGGTAAGGCTGGTCAGTCCAGTGCAGGCGCGTGGTGATGCCGTTCATGTTGGCGATGTCCAGGGCCGCCCAGGCCCGCTCGCCGGTAAAGTCTGCGCTGCGAATGACCTTCATGCCGACCTCCCTGGCACCCAGGACGCTGAGCGACCCGCGCGGCGGACCGTTACCGGTAAGGTGAAACACCAGCGATGCGCCAGCCGGTCGAACAACCGATGATCAGGCTCAGGGGACATAAGGCACTCCATGGCAACAGGGAACAGGGAACAGGCGCCCATAGTGAACGTGGGCGACCCTTTCGCCAACCGACGCACCTGCACTCAGCCCCCCAGGGCAAACCGGCCCATGGACCATCAAGCCTACTGCCGGGCAATCGAGCATTTGCTCAGGCTCCCGGCGCCGCACAGGGCTGCAGGGGACGACGCACCAGCACCAGAAGCGCGCCGAGGGACAACAGGATCAGCAGCGCACCGTAACCATCGGTGGTGGCAATCAGGCCGAAGCGACGGGTCAGGTTTCCCGCCAGCAAGGCCGGCAGGCAGAACGCCAGGTAACTCAAGACATAAAACGCCGACATCAGGCCCGCGCGCTCATGGGGCAAGGCCAGCGGCACCACGCTGCGCAACGCGCCGAGAAAACCGGCACCAAAGCCGCCGCCCAGCACCAGGGTGCCGACAAAAAACACTGTCAGGCTGGCACTGTGCACGGCCCCGAGCAGCAGCATCACCCCCAGCGCCAGCAACCCGGCCCCCAAGCGCAGGACCTTGTCGGCCGGACGCTGGCGCAAGGAAAAGATCATCACCGCACCACTGAGGGTCAGGACCGCCACCATGGCACCGCCGATCAGGTTCGAAGTGGAGCCGGTGGCGGCGCGAACCAGCGATGGCGCCAGGGACAGATAGAAACCGCCCACCGCCCACACCGCCACATCCACCGGCAACGCCAGCCATAAAGCCCGACGTGCTTGCGGCGGCACATGCAGCCTCGGGCGCAGCGAGGCCCAGGCGCCGGGTTGCGCGCTGACACTTTCCGGCAAGCGCCAGACATACAGGGCCTGAACGCCGAACACCCCCAACAGCAGCCAGTAACTGAGCTGCAGCGGCAGGGGTGCGAACTCCACCAGCAGGCTGGCCCCCATCGCGCCGCAGGCCATGCCCAGCAGGGGCGCCACACTGTTGACCAGCGGGCCCTGGCGACGATCGACATCCAGCAGCGCGGCGCCGAGCACACTGGTGGCCATGCCGGTGGCAAAGCCCTGCATCACGCGCGCGGCAATCAACCATTGCACCCCGCTTTCATTGATGAACAGCAGCATCGCCAGGCAATTGAGCAGCAGGGCGACAAAAATCACCGGCCGCCGTCCCAGGTAGTCCGACAGCGAACCCACGGTCAACAACGCTGCCAACAGGCTCAGGGCATAAACCCCGAACACCAGGGTCAACACCGCCGGAGAAAAATGCAGGGACTCCTGATACAGGTGATACAGCGGTGTCGGCACGCTGGACGCCGCCAGGAAACTCAGCAGGGTAAGGGCCAGAAACACCAGACTGCGACGGCTGGCCCCACAAGCATTGATTGCACCGGACATGAGCACGCTCCACTAAAGCTAATATTTTGCTTTTGCGCAGTGTGCTACCGGCCAGGGCTTAAAGCAAATTCTTTGTGTTAAGGTTCGACCCCATGGCCATTAAAGAAGCTTTACGCCCCGGCGGCCGCAGCGCCCGGGTTCAGGAATCGATCCATACGGCGGTTCGCGAACTCCTTGAAGAACAGGAGCGTTCGACCCTGACCGTGCCACAAATTGCCACTCGCGCCGGTGTCACCCCGTCGACCATCTATCGGCGCTGGGGCGACCTCTCGGCGCTGCTGGCCGATGTCGCCCTGGCGCGCATGCGTCCGGACAGCGAACCGGCGAACACCGGCAGCCTGCGAGGCGACCTGCGCGCCTGGGCCGAGCAGTACCTGGATGAAATGAGCTCGGAACCCGGGCGCAACATGATGCGCGACGTGCAGAGCAGCGCCACGCCAGGCTATTGCGTGACGATCCTCAGCGCTCAACTGCAGACCATCCTCGAACGCTATCGGGACAGTGAAGAACGCCTGCCGGACATCGACCGCCTGCTGAACCTGATCGTGGCCCCGACGGTGTTCCGCATCCTGTTCTCCGCCACCCCGCTGTCGGTGCCGGAACTGCACGCCCTGATCGAGCTGGCCCTCCTGCCCTAGCCTGCGGATACGGCGGCCCGGCCCTGCGACATCAGACCGCGCTGATACCTTGGTCGACACTGACGCCAACGACACATCGTGCCAGACTGTCTGGCCGGGCTGAGGTGCCCGGTGTCTTTGCTCCGGAGTATCCATGTCGTTGTCCAGCGGGCTGATCGCCGCCGTTGCCCTGGCCTATATGGCCATCATGTTCGCCATCGCTTTCTACGGTGATCGGCGCAGCACGCCCCTGCCGCCACGGGTCAGGGCCTGGGTATACAGCCTGTCGCTGGCCGTCTACTGCACCAGCTGGACCTTCTTCGGCGCGGTCGGCCAGGCCGCCGAGCAGCTCTGGGCCTTCCTGCCGATCTACCTGGGCCCGATCCTGCTGCTGGTACTGGCGCCCTGGGTGCTGCAGAAGATGGTGATGATCAGCAAGCAGGAGAACATCACCTCGATTGCCGACTTCATTGCCGCGCGCTACGGCAAATCCCAATCCCTGGCGGTGGTGGTGGCCTTGATCTGCCTGGTGGGCGTGCTGCCCTACATCGCCCTGCAGCTCAAGGGCATCGTCCTCGGAGTCAACCTGCTGATCGGCGCCGGGGCCGATGCCATGGGCACCCGGGCCCAGGACACGGCGCTGATCGTGTCGCTGATCCTGGCGCTGTTCACCATCGTCTTCGGCACCCGCAACCTGGATGCCACCGAGCACCACCGCGGCATGGTGCTGGCGATTGCCTTCGAGTCACTGGTCAAGCTGTTCGCCTTTCTCGCCGTGGGCGCCTTCGTCACCTTCGGTCTGTATGACGGTTTCGACGACCTGTTCAACCAGGCCATGCTGGCGCCGCGCCTGGAGCAATACTGGAAGGAAACCATCAACTGGCCATCGATGGTGGTCCAGACCGGGGTGGCGATGATGGCGATCATCTGCCTGCCACGGCAGTTCCACGTCACTGTGGTGGAGAACATCGAACCCCAGGACCTGCGCCTGGCCAAATGGGTGTTCCCGGCCTATTTGGCCCTGGCGGCGCTGTTTGTGGTGCCCATTGCCCTGGCCGGACAGATGCTCCTGCCCAGCAGCGTGCTGCCGGACTCGTTCGTCATCAGCCTGCCCCTGGCCCAGGCCCATCCGTCCCTGGCCCTGCTGGCGTTCATCGGCGGCGCTTCGGCCGCCACCGGCATGGTGATCGTGGCCAGCGTGGCGCTGTCGACCATGGTGTCCAACGACATGCTGCTGCCCTGGCTGCTGCGCCACAAGAATGCCGAGCGGCCCTTTGAAGTGTTCCGCCACTGGATGCTCTCGGTCCGCCGGGTCAGCATCGTGGTCATCCTGCTGCTGGCCTATGTCAGCTATCGCCTGCTGGGCTCCACCGCAAGCCTGGCGACCATTGGCCAGATCGCCTTTGCCGCGGTGACCCAACTGGCGCCGGCCATGCTCGGCGCGCTGTACTGGAAGCAGGCCAACCGTCGCGGGGTGTTCGCCGGGCTCGCCGCCGGCACCTTCATCTGGTTCTACACCCTGATCCTGCCCATCGCCGCCCACAGCCTGGGCTGGTCCCTGAGCAGTTTCCCCGGTCTGGCCTGGCTGCACGGCAACCCGCTGAACCTGCCGATCACGCCCCTGACCCAGGGCGTGGTGCTGTCCCTGGCCGGCAACTTCACCCTCTTCGCCTGGGTCTCGGTGCTGTCCCGCACCCGGGTTTCCGAGCACTGGCAGGCCGGACGCTTCATCGGCCAGGAAATCAGCGGCCGCCTCAGCTCGCGCTCCATGCTGGCGGTGCAGATCGATGACCTGCTGAAGCTCGCCGCGCGCTTCGTCGGCGAGGAACGCGCCCGCCAGAGCTTCATTCGCTTCGCCTATCGCCAGGGCAAAGGCTTCAACCCGAATCAAAACGCCGACGGCGAATGGATCGCCCACACCGAACGCCTGCTCGCCGGTGTTCTTGGCGCCTCCTCGACCCGTGCCGTGGTCAAGGCCGCGATCGAAGGCCGGGAGATGCAGCTCGAAGACGTGGTGCGCATCGCCGACGAAGCCTCGGAGGTGCTGCAGTTCAATCGTGCCCTGCTGCAAGGGGCGATCGAAAACATCACCCAGGGCATCAGCGTGGTGGACCAGTCGCTGAAACTGGTGGCCTGGAACCGTCGCTACCTGGAGCTGTTCGATTACCCGGACGGCCTGATCAGCGTCGGCCGGCCGATTGCCGACATCATTCGCCACAATGCCGAACGCGGCCTGTGCGGCCCGGGGGAAGCGGAAGTCCATGTCGCCCGGCGCCTGCACTGGATGCGCCAGGGACGGGCCCATACGTCCGAGCGCCTGTTCCCCAACGGCCGGGTCATCGAGTTGATCGGCAATCCGATGCCCGGCGGCGGCTTCGTCATGAGCTTCACCGACATCACCCCCTTCCGCGAGGCCGAGCAGGCCCTCACCGAGGCCAACGAAGGCCTGGAGCAGCGAGTGGCGGAACGCACCCACGAACTGTCCCAGCTCAACGCCGCGCTGACCGAAGCCAAGGGCACGGCGGAAGCCGCCAACCAGTCCAAGACCCGTTTCCTTGCCGCCGTCAGTCACGACCTGATGCAACCGCTGAACGCGGCAAGACTGTTCTCCGCCGCCCTCTCCCATCAGGACGACGGACTCTCGCCCGAAGCCCAGCAACTGGTGCTGCACCTGGACAGCTCGCTGCGCTCCGCGGAGGACCTGATCAGCGACCTGCTGGACATCTCGCGCCTGGAGAACGGCAAGATCACCCCTGAACGCAAGCCCTTCGTGCTCAACGAGCTGTTTGACACCCTGGGAGCGGAGTTCAAGGCTCTGGCCCAGGAACAGAACCTGCAGTTCCGGGTGCGCGGCAGTCGCTTGCGGGTCGACAGCGACAGCAAGCTCTTGCGCCGGGTCCTGCAGAACTTCCTCACCAACGCCTTCCGCTACGCCAAGGGGCCGGTGCTGCTGGGGGTACGCCGTCGCGGCGACTCATTGAGCCTGGAAGTCTGGGACCGTGGACCGGGCATCCCCCAGGACAAGCAGCAGGTGATCTTCGAGGAGTTCAAGCGCCTGGACAGTCACCAGACCCGCGCCGAAAAAGGCCTGGGCCTGGGCCTGGCGATTGCCGATGGCCTGTGCCGGGTGCTCGGCCACCCTCTGCAGGTGCGTTCCTGGCCCGGTCGGGGCAGCGTCTTCAGTGTCAGCGTGCCCCTGGCCCGCAGCAGCGCCATTGCCCCGGGCAAGACCGCCGAGCTCAACGGGCAGTCGCTCAATGGCGGGCAAGTGCTCTGCGTGGACAATGAGGACAGCATTCTGATCGGCATGAATAGCCTGTTGACGCGCTGGGGGTGTCAGGTCTGGACCGCGCGCAACCGCGAGGAGTGCGCGGCGCTGCTCAAGGACGGCATCCGTCCACAATTGGCGCTGGTGGACTACCACCTGGACGATGGCGAAACCGGCACCGACGTCATGGCTTGGCTACGCACTCAGCTGGGGGAGCCGGTGCCTGGCGTGGTGATCAGTGCCGATGGACGTCCGGAGATGGTCGCCCAGGTGCACGCGGCGGGGCTGGATTATCTGGCCAAACCGGTTAAACCGGCGGCCTTGCGCGCCCTGTTGAGCCGGCATCTGCCACTGGGCTGAGCCTGCGGCGGATTACTCCGGCAACTCCAGCTCGCGCCCTTCGGCATCAGTCATGGCGCGCTCCAGCAAATCGCTCGGCAGGCTCTTGCTGGCACGGGCGCCCAGCAACTTGAGCTGTTCACTGCGACTGACCAGGTTGCCCCGGCCCTCGGTAAGCTTGTTGCGCGCCGCCGAATAAGCCTTGTCCAGCTGCTGCAGGCGATTGCCGACTTCATCCAGGTCCTGGATAAACAACACGAACTTGTCATACAGCCAACCTGCGCGCTCGGCGATTTCCCGGGCGTTCTGACTCTGGCGCTCCTGCTTCCACAGGCTGTCGATCACCCGCAGAGTGGCCAGCAAGGTGGTCGGACTGACAATCACGATGTGCCGATCGAAGGCTTCCTGAAACAGATTGGGCTCGGCCTGCAGGGCCGCGGAAAAGGCCGCCTCAATGGGCACGAACAGCAGCACGAAGTCGAGGCTGTGCAGCCCTTCAAGGCGCTTGTAGTCCTTGCCGGACAGGCCTTTGACGTGATTGCGCAACGACAGCACATGCTGCTTCAGGGCCGCCTGGGCAATCTGCGGGTCATCGCTGCCGACATACTGCTGATAGGCGGTGAGGCTGACCTTGGAATCCACCACCACCTGCTTGTCGCCCGGCAGCATGATCAGCACGTCGGGCTGGAAACGCTCGCCGTCCGGCCCCTTGAGGCTGACCTGGGTCTGGTATTCGCGCCCTTTCTCCAGGCCGGCGTGCTCCAGGACCCGTTCAAGTATCAGTTCGCCCCAGTTGCCCTGGGTCTTCTGGCCCTTGAGGGCGCGAGTCAGGTTGGTGGCCTCATCGCTCAGACGCAGATTCAGTTGCTGCAGGCGCTCCAGTTCCTTGGCCAGGGAAAACCGCTCGCGGGCCTCGGCCTGATAGCTTTCCTCGACCCGTTTCTCGAACGATTGAATGCGCTCCTTGAGCGGGTCCAGCAACTGCCCAAGACGCTGCTGGCTGGTTTCGGCGAAACGCTGTTCGCGCTCGTCGAAAATCTTGCCCGCAAGTTCGGCAAACTGGGCCCGCAGTTCGTCCCGGGAACCCTGCAAATCGGTCAGGCGCTGCTGGTGGCTTTCCTGTTGCTCGCGCAGTTCGGCGTGCAACGAAGCGGCCTGGGCATCCAGGCGACGCAGTTCGTTCTCCTTGGCGGCTCGCTCGAGGTTCCAGGCGTGGGCCGCGTCACGGGCGTTATCGCGCTCGATCTGCAGCAGCTCCACTTCACGCCGCAAGGCGGCCAGGTCCGCTTGCTTGAGGGCATTGGCCTGACTCAGATCACTGACTTCATCGCGGCAGGCATCCAACTGCGCAGCCAGGCCTTCCTGGGCCAGCTGGGCAGTGGCCAGACGCTCCTCCAGCAGCGCCAGCTCGCTCTGACTGGAACTGGCGCGCCGCTGCAACTGCCAGGCCAACATCAGTAACGGCAACGCCGCACCCGCCAGGCCGAGCAGCAGGCTGGTCAAGTCCATAGCCATAGCGATTCCTGTCATCGAAATAAGAAATGAAGGTTAACCAAGCCACCAGAGGTTGGACAGCTCAGTCTTCGATGCGACCCAGCTCAAGTTGCGCACGGCGGTCGCCGGCACGGGCAGCCTGGCGCAAGAGATCATGACCGATTCGCCGGTCCCGAGCGTTGCCGCACTCGCGGCACATCAACTGCCCCAGGCGACTCTGCGCCGCTACCACGCCATCACGCGCAGGTTGCTTGAGCAAACGCCCGGCAAAGTACTTGACGTTGGTGTTGTGCCCCAGGCGTGGACTGTCCAGCAGCCATAGGGCAACCCGCAGGGAAAAGCGCTTGGGCTCGGTAACACTGGCAGGGGTGGCGGTAACAGAGGGTGATACTGAGCGAAACTTCATAAAGCACTGTGGGGGCAGATCGGAAGGCGCGCCACTCTACTCCTTTTTTCGCTCGGGTAAAGACCAAAAGAGCCAGCATGCCCGTGCTAGAGCAAGCGCTTGGGACAATCCACAGAAGCTGTGGATAACTCAGTGGACAACCCCTCCACAACCCTCCCAAAGCCCCATGAGACGGGCCTTGCAGTCAAACTGACGATTTTTTCACCAGTAAAAAAAGACGATGTTTATCATTGACTTAAATTCTCGAGACAGGCTATGGGAGCCGCCCCGGGGAAGGTGACAACCCGGTGACATGTGGCGCAACAAGTGTGCACAACCCTGCGCACATTAAGCTCGCCAATGCACCACTTTCGTACACCGCGCCGTCTCGCAGGTGACACAATCGTCACCCCGTGATGTCGTTGCCCAGGGAATATTTTTCCTAGCACACTTGCATTCCGGCCTTCAACCCAATAGACTCCGCCCCGTTAGTACCAAGCTGAAAGTCAATTCTGGTCGAACAAGTCCCACCGACACCTCTCCTAACGAGAACAACGTCGAATATCAAGGACCGACCACCTCGCTGGTTTCCAGGTAATTCTCAAACTGACACCGCCCTTGAAACGAAATCAAAGGCCGTGCCCAAGTTACTTACTCTGACCGAACCAACCTGCAAATTGATCAGGATCGCCACCCTGGGCACAGAACCTTTGCCCTTGTTGTGTTGCCTGCCCTCCTAAGTACCTACCTGCCAGCCCCTAGCGCAACCTTATTACAGCGCTGCAACTGGCTGCTTTGTTCCAGTCGGGTTCTTCGTCTGACCAATGGTGGTCGACGTTACTGGAACGTTTTAACGCTGCACGGTTCTTAACCGTGTCATTTGTAGGAACACCTAATAATTATGTCCACTCAACTCCAGACTCAGGATGCCATTCGCACCCTAACCCACGCTTTTGCTCCGTTGAACTGCCTGATCATGGCCGCTCGCAAAGGCTGCTTCAGCTTCACCCTGGTCAACGAACACGGCATCGCCCGTCACAGCGAACGCCTGTATCCCGATCAATACTCCAGCGCCGAACCGCTGCAGGCCGTGATCGAGCGTACACGCCAGGCCCTGGTGGCCTGATACGCCAAAGCGCTGAAACCCCAAGAGCCTCGCCTGATCGCGGGGCTTTTTATTGCCTGCGATTCGCCAATGCCCGCCTCCAACCAAAGCACCAATAGATATAAGGCTTATAACAAGAGCTCGGAAATGTTTTAAAAACAGGCCTTTACAACATAGATATGACACTACACTTCAAGTCAGGCGGCCCGCGCCGCTTCCGGCAAACCTGATCCCTTCATTGCTGCCAAGCACCTTCGGGTTTCGCCGGCCACCTTCACCCCTCGAGGGCATTATGGGTATCGCCGCCAGCGAGTTGTGCCGCTATGTCATTCGCCCGACGCTGATGTACCTGGGCAGTCATAGCAAAACCGCTGAAGCCTTGTTGCTGGGCATTGCCGCCAGTCAGTCGGCGCTGGGCTCGGCACTGCACGATCGCCGTGGCCACGGCCTGTACCGCATCACTGAAGTGCGCCACCAGGCCCTCTGGGATCACTACCTGGCGCTGGACCCGGAACGGGCCAGCCTGGTGAGAGGACTGGCCAGCCAGCATGCGTTCCTCGCCGGACCGCACCTGGAACTGACCGTCAATCTGCGCTACGCCACCGCCATCGCCTGGTTGCTGGTGGAACAACAACACACCCCGCTCCCCGCAGCCGACGATCTGCTCGGCATGGCCCGTATCTGGAGGAAGACCTTTCAACCACAAGGACGTTTGAGAGATTTCGCCTGCGCCTGGCAAACCTGTGTTTCACCGTTGAGCCAAGTCGCCTGCTGATACCGGCTTTTACAAAATCAGAGAAAAAAGCCGATTTTGGTCGGATTGTCCTACAAAATGCCGGAAAATCTACTGATTTAGCCTATAGCGCCGTAGCCGAAATGTTGGTAATTTTCGCCTCGGTGATCACCAGGAGTTCTAATAATGAAAAAAGTCATGCTCAAATCCACCATCAGTCTCGCAGTTGCACTTGCCTCTACTCAGCTATTTGCCAGCGGCTTTGCTCTTAACGAACAAAGCATTAGCGGCATGGGTACGGGTTTCGCGGGACGTTCTTCCGCTGCCGATGACGCAAGTACTGTATTTGGTAACCCAGCCGGCATGTCCCGCCTCAAACGCCAGCAAGTCACTGGCGGTATGGCTGCTATCGATGCATCCACCGACCTCAAGGACACCAGCGGCAGCCGCAGAGGCACCAACAAGGGCGATATGGTGCCCTTCACCGCCGTACCCATGGGCTTCTACGTCAAACCAATCGATGACCAATGGGCATTCGGCCTGGGCGTTTATGCTCCGTTTGGCCTGATCACCGATTATGAAAACAACTTTCAGGGACGTAACTTCGGCAGTAAGAGCGAAGTTAAAGTCGTAACCTTCCAGCCAACGGTCAGCTACGCCTTCAACGATAAGGTCTCCATCGGTTTTGGCCCGACCATCAACCGGATTTCCGGCGTGCTGGAATCGGCGCTGACCACTCCTGCCTCGCCTAATGACGGCCGGGTCCAGATCAAAGGCGACGACATTGGTTACGGCTACAACATCGGGGTTCTGGTCCAGGCGACCGACACCACTCGTGTCGGCCTGACCTACCACTCCAAAGTGAACTACAAACTGGAAGGCCATACTGAAGTCACTCCAGGAGCCGGTACCAACCCGCTTCTCTTGAAAAGCAATCGCTATGACGCCTCTCTGAAGATCGAAACTCCAGAGTCCTATGACCTTTCGGTCACCCAAGAGCTGAACGATGCCTGGAAGCTCTATGCCGGTACCACCTGGACCCGCTGGAGCCGCCTGAAGGACATCACCGTCAACAACGAAGGTGTGACTGCCTCCTCCGGCGGTGCACTGGCCCCAATCCTGAACCTTGGCACCATCAAGGAAGAGCAGAACTGGCACGACACCTGGGCTTACGCCATCGGCACCTCGTATCAGCTGAACAAACAGTGGATCTTGCGTACCGGTCTGACCTTTGACCAAGCGCCGACCAACAACACTGACCGCTCGCCTCGTATCCCTACCGGCGACCGGACCATCTTCAGCCTGGGTGCCGGCTGGAGCCCGACAGACGACCTGACCATCGACGTGGCCTACTCGTACCTCAAGGAAGAGAAAGTCAACGTCAACCGCAAAAACGCACTCGGCCAGACGTACAACGCCGAGTACGAAAACAGCGCAAACGGTTTTGGCGTAGGTGCAACCTACCGCTTCTAATCGTTCAGAGGCCTGCGCCTCCAGAGCTGAATAAAAAAGCCCCGCCTCTCACAAGGCAGGGCTTTTTCATTTACCGGGACGAAAAGCTCAAGACTTCGACGCCAACGCCTTCTCCACCGCCTCCAGGAATTCCGGATTATCCGGTTTGGTCAGGCTGGAAAAGCTGGCAATCACATTGCCCTGTCGATCCACCACGTATTTGTAGAAATTCCACTTCGGCGCGCTGCTCTGCTGCGCCAGTACCTTGAACAGGTGCACCGCATCCGTCCCCAGGACCTTCTGTGGCTCGGTCATGGTGAAGGTCACGCCATAGTTGACGTAGCAGACCTTGGCCGTCTCGGCCCCGTCCTTGGACTCCTGCTTGAAGTCGTTGGACGGCACGCCCACCACCTCCAGCCCCTGCTCCTTGTAACGCTGATACAGCGCTTCAAGGCCTTTGAATTGCGGAGCGAACCCACAGAAGCTCGCGGTATTGACCACCACCAGCGGCTTGCCGGCGAAGCGCTGACACAGATCGATGGATTCCTTGGCGTGCAACTTGGGCACAGATCCCTGCAGCAACGCCGGACAATCCGCCGCCCAGGCCGAACCGGCAAACAGTGTGAGTAATGCCGGAACCACAAACCAGCGCTTAGCCATGTTCAATGTCCTTCAAGAGTGGTCGGACACCGACGTTACTCGCCCCTGCGCCCACCTAGCAAGCACCCATACCCAACTGCATCAGCGCCAGTCCGCCGCGATGCCACCCCCACCAGGCCAGCCACAACAGCACAAGGCCAACGCCCAGGCCGGCGCTCCAACCCAGCCATGACTTCATGCTGCACTCGCCTGCAAGCGCGCTACCGGCCGCTCGCGCACCGGCCAATTGAGAGCCGCGGCCAACAGACTGAGAAGAATCGCCACCTGCCAGATCAAGTCATAACTCCCGGTACGGTCATACACCACGCCCCCCAGCCAACCGCCAAGGAAGGAGCCCAGCTGATGGAACAGAAAGACGATGCCGCCAAGCATCGACAGGTTCCTGACCCCGAACAGGGTCGCGACCGTGCCATTGGTCAAGGGCACGGTGGACAGCCAGAGAAAGCCCATGGCCATGCCGAACAGGTAGGCACTGGTCTGGGTCACCGGCAGCCACAGGAACAGGCCGATCACCACCGCCCGCAGCAGGTACAGACCGGTCAACAGCCGTGGCTTGGACATCCGCCCGCCCAACCAGCCCGCCGTGTAAGTGCCAAAGATGTTGAACAAGCCGATCAGCGCCAGCACCGTGGTTCCGACTGTCGCCGGTAGATGCTGATCCACCAGATAGGCCGGCAGGTGCACGCCGATGAACACCACCTGGAAACCACAGACAAAAAAACCGAACGCCAGCAACCAGAACCCCGAGTGAGAACAGGCTTCACGCAGGGCCTCGCCCAGGCTCTGTTCATGCCCCAGCACCGGCAGCGGCTTGTCCTTGAGCATGCTGACCAGCGGCACGATCAGCGCCACCAGCAGCCCCAGCACCAGCAATGCCGTCGACCAGCCCAGCCAGCCGATCAGCCCCAGGGTTCCCGGGAGCATGGCGAATTGGCCGAAGGAGCCAGCAGCACTGGCGATCCCCATGCCCATGCTGCGCTTTTCCGGCGGCAAGGCACGACCGACCACCCCGAGAATCACCGAGAAGGAGGTTCCGGACAAACCGATGCCAATCAGCAACCCGGCACTCAGGGACAGGCTCAGCGCCGAATCCGAAAGCCCCATGAACACCAGCCCGACCGCGTACAGCACGCCGCCGATCAACACCACCCTGGCCGCCCCAAAGCGATCGGCCAGGGCTCCGGTAAAGGGCTGGGCCAGCCCCCAGATCAGGTTCTGCAGGGCAATGGCAAAGGCGAACACTTCACGCCCCCAACCGAACTGCGCACTCATGGGCGGCAGAAACAGGCCAAAACCGTGCCGCACGCCCAGGGACAGCGCCAGGATCAATGCACTGCCGAGGAGGACCCAACCACTGGTGCGCCACATCGATGACATTTTTATTCTCCAGTTACGGGTATATACCCGCTTGTAATCGAACGAAGCAGCATCAGGCCAGTTCGTTCAGCAAGGCCAACAAGGTTTCACGCTTCTGCGCGCCCAGGCGATCGATCAGTCGCTGCTGAGCCGCCTCCCAGGCCGGCAAGGCCGCCGCCAGTCGCTCGTGCCCCGCCTCGGTCAGTTGCACCAGACGATTGCGCTGATCATCACCTTCCAGCAAGCGGACCAGACCGGCCGCCTCCAGCACCCGCACATTACGTCCCAGGGTACTGCGATCCAGGCCCATGGCCTCCGCCAGGCTGGAAATGCTCGGCTGATCGAGACGCAGCAGATTGTTCAGCAAGGAATACTGGGCGACGTTAATCCCGAAGCCATCGAGGACGCCGTCGTAATACCTGCTGACGCCACGCGCGGCACGACGCAGATTGGTGCACAAACATTGAGAGGGAAGCATGGTGCGTGTATATACCCGCGATTAATTCAAGGCAAGAATTTTCCACTCAATCGGCAGATCCGGATCTGCCTCAGAATGCCACCACCGCCAGCAGCACGGTCACTTCCAGCAACTCCAGCAACGCCCCGGCGGTGTCGCCGGTGGTGCCGCCCAAACGCCGCATCATCAACTGGCGCAACCAGACAAACAGCACCAGCGCCAGCAGCAGCGCCCAGAGTCCGCTGTAGCTGCCCAGCAGCAAACAACCGAGCACGCTCACCCCCAACACTTGCCGCCCCGCTAGCCGCGGCAGGTGATCGGCAAGAGCCTGTCCCAGGCCGCCGGCGCGAACATAGGGCGTACTGAGGAACAACCCCAGCAGCGCCGCACGCCCGATCAATGGCGCCAGCAACAAGGCGAACGCCTGCTGCTGCTCGATCAGCGCCACCAGCGCGGCGAACTTGAGCAGCAACACCAACACCAGAGTCACCACCGCGATCGGTCCGCTGCGCGGGTCCTTCATGATGCTCAAGGTGCGCTCGCGATCGCCAAAGCCCCCCAGCCAGGCATCGGCGCTGTCGGCCAGCCCGTCCAGGTGCAGGCCGCCGCTGAGCAGGACCCAGGCAGCCAGCAACAGCGCTGCATGCAGCAGCAACGGTGTTCCCGCAAGCAGCGCATGCCACCCACACAGCAACAGGCCAAACACCAGCCCCACCAGCGGATAGAACAACAGGGAGCGCCCCAGCTCTTGAGGTTCCGGCATGCCCGGCAAGCGCACCGGCAAGCTGCTGAGAAACTGCAAGGCAATCCAGAACGGCAGCATCTCAGCCCTCCTCGCTCAGCAGGCCCGGGGCGACTTTCAGGCTGAACAACGCGCCATGACTCACTTCGACACTCAACAACTGCTCCCGGGGCAGCCCCCGCGCCCGAGCCAGCAACAGGCGCATGACCCCGCCATGACTGATCAGCAGCACCCGCTGCCCGGCCCACGACTGGTACAAGCCATCAATGGCCCCCAGCACCCGCCGGGAAAAGTCCGCCACCGGCTCTCCCTGGGGCGGTGTGAAGCTGTAGGGATCGGCCCAGAAACGCCCCAGGTCCTCCGCGTCGGTGTCCATCAGCGCCGCCGCGCTGCGCCCTTCCCAGGCGCCAAAATGCAGCTCCTGCAGATCAGGCGCCAAACTCAGGGGCACCTCCAGCCGGGCAGCCAGTTGCTCGGCAAACCGCGAACAGCGCTGCAACGGCGAACTGACGATCCGGTCCCAAGGCCCGCGCCCCTGAACCCCATCGCGCATCTGTTGCCAACCACGCTCCGTCAGGGCGTCATCCAGGCTGCCGCGCAGGCCGCCGCCCAGTTCGGTTTCCCCGTGGCGCAACAGGTCCAGGTGCAAGGTCATGCCGGGCGATCCGCCACCGCCGCCTCGGCGAAGGTCGCCATCTGCCCGTGCAGATCGCAGGCCAGACGCAGCAATGGCACCGCCAGCGCCGCACCGCTGCCCTCCCCCAGACGCAAGCCCAGGTCCAGCAGCGGCTCGGCCTCAAGGGTCTGCAACACATGCCGGTGTCCCGGCTCCGCACCCTGATGGGCAAACAGCAGCCAGGGACGACAGGCCGGATTCAGGCGCACCGCCACCAGCGCCGCGACGCTGCAGATAAAACCATCCACCAGCACCGCGATGCCTTCCTGGGCACACGCCAGATAGGCGCCCACCAGCGCCGCCACTTCAAACCCGCCCAGGTTGAACAGGGTTTGCAGGGCATCGCCACGGGAGGCGGCATGCCGCGCCAGGGCCCGTTCGATCACTTGAGCCTTGTGGCTGACTCCGGCGGCATTCAGGCCGGTGCCCGGACCGGCCAACCGGGCCACCGGGATATCCAGCAAGGCACAGGCAATGGCGCTGGCAGCCGTGGTGTTGCCAATGCCCATTTCACCGCCGATAAACAGCTGGGCGCCCTCGGCACGGGCCCGCAGCACGCTGTCACGCCCGGCCTGCAGGGCCTGCTCACCCTGATCCGGGGTCATGGCCGGTCCCTGGACAAAATTTTGCGTACCCGCGCCCAGGTTCAGGTGGCGCACCCCCGGCAGGTTCAAACCGGACGCCACCGTTCCCAGGTCCACCACTTCCAGTTGCGCCCCCAGTTGCCGCGCCAGCACGCTGATCGCCGCCCCACCACTGACAAAGTTCAACAGCATCTGCCCGGTGACCTCTTGCGGATAGGCGGACACCCCTTCGGCGACCACCCCGTGATCACCGGCGAAGATCGCGATCCACAACCGCTCAAGGCCCGGCTTGAGCTGGCCCTGCAAACCGGCCAGGCGCACCGCCAGGGGCTCCAGCTGGCCAAGAGAGCCGGCCGGCTTGGTCAGTTGCTGCTGTCGCGCCAATGCTTGCTCGACCATCTGCGCATCGATCGCCTTGCATGGATTCAGCCACCAGGAGTTACTCATAACGCAGTTCCTTTCAAAGTCAGGGGCAGGCCGGCCACCGTCAGCACCACACGCTGACACCGCTCGGCCAGAGCTTGATGCAGCCAACCGGCTTCATCCACGTAACGGCGAGTCAATTCGCCCAGCGGCACGACACCCATTCCGGTTTCGTTGCTGACAAAAATGATCGTTCCCGGCAGACCGGGCAGGCACTGCAACAAGGCGTCGCGCTCGGCCAGCAGACGCTCCCGGTCATCCAGCATCAGCAGGTTGGTCAGCCACAGGGTCAGGCAATCCACCAGCAGGCAATGCCCGGGGGCGGCGGCTTGCTGCAGCACCCGGGCCAGCTCCAGAGGTTCTTCGATCAAGCCCCAATGACTCGGCCGACGCTCGCGATGATGGGCGATACGCTGGTTCATCTCGCCATCCAGAGGCTGGCTGGTAGCGATATAGGTGACCGCCAGGGCGCTGTCGGTGGCGAGTTGTTCCGCCAGGCGACTCTTGCCGGAACGGGCACCGCCGAGAATCAGTTGCAGCATGCTTGAGCACCTTTGAAATGAATGTTCACCGCGGTTCTAGCGACCACAGAGCGTGAGCAGCGCGCGGGTGTCCAGATGCTGCTCCACCAGATCCGCCAGCCGCTCGATATCGCGCTCGCGCAAGGCGTGGTAGTCCACCTCCTGCACCGCCTCCAGGCCGGCCCAGCGCAGCAGCGCGCTGCAGGCCGCCGGGGTTTCGAACAAGCCGTGCAGGTAGGTACCGAGAATCTGCCCGTCGGCGCTCAAGGCTCCGTCGCTACGCCCATCGTCCAACTGCACGGCGGCCTGCTCCAGGGCCGGGCCACGAGTGACCCCGGCGTGAATCTCATAGCCACTGACCGCCGCATTCTCCAGGGTCAGGCGGCCACTGACGTTGCGCAGCTGCTTCTCCTCTTCAAGCACGGTTGCAAAGGCCAGCAGGCCCAGGCCCGGGCTGGAACCGGCTGTGCCCTCGAGCCCCAGCGGGTCATGCAACTGCTCGCCGAGCATCTGCAGGCCGCCGCAAATACCCAGCACCTTGCCGCCGTAGCGCAGGTGCCGGGCAAGAGCCTGCTCCCAGCCGTTGCTGCGCAGGTAGGCCAGGTCGCCGCGCACGCTTTTCGAACCGGGGAGGATGATCAGGTCGGCGGCAGGAATCGCCTGCCCGGGCCCGATGAATTGCAAGTCGACCTGGGGATGCAAGCGCAGCGGATCGAAATCCGTGTGGTTGCTGATCCGCGGCAACACCGGCACCACCACCTTGAGCACTTGCTCGACCTTGCCGGCCTGACGCTGATCGATGCCGTCCTCGGCTTCCAGGTGCAGGTCCATCACATAGGGCAGCACCCCGAGCACCGGTTTGCCGGTGCGGGCCTCCAGCCAGTCCAGTCCCGGTTGCAGCAGGGCCAGGTCGCCTCGGAAGCGGTTGATGATGAAGCCCTTGACCCGCGCCTGCTCACTGGGTGACAGCAGTTCCAGGGTGCCCACCAGATGCGCGAACACCCCGCCGCGGTTGATATCGGCGATCAGCAGCACCGGGCAGTCCACCGCCTCGGCAAAGCCCATGTTGGCGATGTCGCCAGCACGCAGATTGATCTCCGCCGGCGAGCCGGCACCCTCCACCATCACCACCTCATAAGCCCCCCGCAGGCGCTCATGGGAAGCCAGCACCGCCTGCATGGCGATGGCCTTGTAGTCGTGATAGGCCACGGCATTCATGGTGGTCACGGCGCGACCGTGAATGATCACCTGGGAGCCGGTGTCGCTGTTGGGCTTGAGCAACACCGGGTTCATGTCGGTGTGGGGCACCAGGTTGGCCGCCTGGGCCTGGACCGCCTGGGCCCGACCGATTTCGCCACCGTCGGCGGTCACCGCACTGTTGAGCGCCATGTTCTGCGGCTTGAACGGCACCACGCTGACGCCCTGGCGCAACAGCCAGCGACACAGCGCGGTAACCAGGGTGCTCTTGCCGGCATCCGAGGTGGTGCCCTGCACCATCAGGGTGGTCATGGGTAATCCTTGCGATAGGCCTGCAGCGCCTGCTCCAGGCGTGCCCAGTCGGCATCGTCGGCGGGCAGGCCGAAGCGCAGGCTGCTGTTGTGGGCGAACAGCCGCAGCAGAATGCCGCGCCGTGCCATGAATTGATAAAGCTGCTCGGCCTCGGCGGTGATCAGCCATTGGAACAGGGCACAGCCGCCCTGGGGCTTGAAGCCGAACCCTTCCAGGACCTGACTCAGGCGCTGGCTGGCTACCTCGCTGCGCCGGCGCTGCCGCACATGCCCCTCGACATCCCGCAGGCACGCCTGCCCCAGCACTCGGGTCGGTCCACTGACCGCCCAGGGCCCCACATGCTCCGCCAGCAGCTTGAGCAGCCGACGCTCGGCCAGGACAAACCCCAGGCGCACGCCGGCCAGGCCAAAGAACTTGCCAAACGAGCGCAGGACAATCAGCCCCACCTGATGGGCATGCCGGGCCAGGCTCAGGTCCGGGGTGTTGTCCATGAAGGCTTCATCCACCACCAGCCAGCCGCCGCGCTGGGCCAGGCGGGCATGCCAGTCCAGCAGGCGCTCCGGAGTCAGGCTCAGGCCGGTGGGGTTGTTGGGGTTGACCACCACCAGCACATCGAGGCTGTCGAGAAAAAAATCCACTTCCTGCTCCAGCACCTCTCGCACCCGGTAGCCACTGCGGCGCCAGGCTTCGGCGTGCTCGGCATAACAGGGCGACAACACCCCGACCTTGCCCGCCCGCCGCAGTCGCGGCAGCAATTGGATCGCGGCCTGGGAACCGGCCACCGGCAGTACTTCATCGGCACCGTAGTAGGCACAGGCCGCCTGTTCCAGACCGTCATCGGTTTCCGGCAGGCGCGCCCAGGCCCGCAAGGGAATGGCCGGAATGGGAAACGGCCAGGGCGCCAATCCGCTGGACAGATCCAGCCAGGCCTCTTCGGCAATCCCGTATTCCTGGGCCGCCTTGCGCAACCTTCCGCCGTGCTCAAGCATAGAATTCAGCCCCCAGACACAGAATCAACAACCACAGCCAGACACCTCGCTGCACCAACTGCCAGCCACGATCAATGGAGTCGGCACTGGCCGGCTCGCCTTCGCCCAGAGGCGGACGCTGATGCAACTCACCGTGATAGATCGCCGCCCCGCCCAGCTCCACTCCCAGGGCTCCCGCTCCGGCCGCCATGACCGGGCCGGCATTCGGGCTGTCCCAGGTCGGGCCCTGGCGGCGCCAGCACTTCAGCGCCAGCCGGGTCTTGCCGAGCAAGGCGTAGGTCAGGGCCACCAGACGCGCAGGAATGTAGTTGAGCAGGTCGTCGATCTTCGCCGCCGCCCAGCCGAAACGCTCGAAACGCTCGTTACGGTAGCCCCACATCGCATCCAGGGTGTTGCTCAGGCGATAGAGCACCACCCCCGGTGCGCCGGCCACGGCAAACCAGAACAACGCGGCGAACACGGCGTCGCTGCCGTTCTCCAGCACCGATTCAGTAGCCGCACGGGCCACGGCGGTGGCGTCCAGTTCGCTGGTCTGGCGGCTCACCAGGAACCCCACCCGGTGCCGTGCTTCCTGCAGATCATCGCTGCGCAAGGCCTGAGCCACCGGCTCGACGTGCTCGCCGAGGCTGCGCAGGCCCAGGGCGCAATACAGCGCCAGGATCTCCACCAGCCAACCGATATAGGGCAGCCAGGACAGCGCGGTGGCCAACAGGGTCAGGGGCAGTACCGCCAGCACCCAGGCGCTGACGCCATGACTGCGCCAGCCCCGGCCCGCGGCGTTGAAACGTTGCTCGATACGATCCGCCATACGGCCGAAGGCCACCAGCGGATGCCAGCGCTTGGGTTCGCCCAGCAGCGCGTCCAGCGCCACGGCGGCGACACTCAGCAACGCCACGCTCATTGACTCACTCCCCAGTAATTCTCATACAGCAACTCACTCAATGGCCGGGGCTGCGCCCAGCCCTGCAGCGCCAGCATCGGCGCCGGATAGAACTCGGTAACCGGTCCCAGGCACAGCACCGCCAGGGGCTTGGCACCGGCGGGCAACCCCAGCAGGTCGGCCAGGGCCTGGGGCTCGAACAGCGACACCCAGCCCATGCCCAGACCTTCGCTGCGCGCCGCCAGCCAGAGGTTCTGAATGGCACAGGACAGCGAGGCCAGGTCCATTTCCGGCAGGGTCCGCCGGCCGAAGACATGCCGCTCGCGGCCATCCATCAGGGCCGCCACCAGCACCTCGGCACAGTCATGGATGCCTTCGACCTTAAGCTGCATGAACTCATCGGAACGCTCGCCCAGCGCCTCGGCGGTGCGCACCCGCTCCTCCTCCACCAACTGCTGGATACGCCCGCGCAACGGGCGATCGCTGATGCGGATAAAACGCCAGGGCTGCATCAGCCCCACGCTGGGCGCCTGATGCGCCGCCTCCAGCAAACGGCGCAGCAACTCGGGCTCGACACTACCGCCGGCGAAATGCCGCATGTCCCGGCGTTCGGCGATGGCGCGATACACGGCCTCACGCTCCGCCGCAGAAAATCCCTGCTCACTCACCGCTCACACTCCCTGCAGGAGATGGAGCGAACAACGCCGCTACCGCTGCCGGATTGGACGGAAAGTAGAAATGCACGTAAGAAGCGGTCATCCGCCCGTCGCGATACACCGCCTCTGCCCCCCGCCCACCGTTGGGACTGATGCCACGGGCAATCGGCTCAAGGGCGGTCGTGGTCAGGGAGTGATGGTAGGTATGGCCACGCAAGCCGCCCTCCGGCAACTCCACGGCCTGCAAGGCCAGGGCGGCCAGACGCTTCTGCATCACCGCCGCGCCGGGCAGCAGCCCCAGCAGCTCGGCGCACCGGCCTTCGACGTCGGTCAGGGAGTCGAGCAGGTACAGCATGCCGCCACACTCGGCCAGCAATGGCTTGCCCGCACCATGGTGGGCACGAATCGCGTCGAGCATGGCGCGGTTCTGCGCCAGGGCCTGGTGGTGCAACTCTGGGTAGCCACCGGGCAGGTACAGGCTGTCCGCCTCCGGCAACTGCGTGTCATGGATAGGGGAGAAGAAATGCAACTGCGCCCCCATGGCCCGCAACAGATCGAGGCTGGCACCGTAGGTGAAGGCAAACGCCTCGTCGCGGGCCACGGCGATGCGCACCCCCTCCAGCAAGGGCGCGCAGGCCACTGGCGCTGGCGCGGCAAAACTCACCGCAGGCGGCAGCTCCACCTGGCAGCTGCTGGCCAACGCCTCGGCGGCGGCATCCAGGCGCAGGTCGAGATCGTTCAGTTCACGAGCCTGCACCAGCCCCAGGTGCCGGCTGGGCAGTTCGATATCGGTTTCCCGGGACAGGGCGCCGTACCAGCGCAAGCCTTCGGTGAGGCTGCCTTCGAGCAACTGCGCGTGGCGCAAGGTGCCGACCCGGTTGGCCAGCACCCCGGCGAACGGCAGGTCCGGCTGGTAACGGGCCAAGCCCAGGGCCAGCGCCCCGAAGGTCTGGGCCATGGCGGTGCCATCGATCACTGCGAGCACCGGCACCCCGAAATGCCGTGCCAGATCGGCACTGGAGGGGGTGCCGTCGAACAGCCCCATGACCCCTTCGATCAGGATCAGGTCGGCGTCAGCCGCGGCTTCCCAGAGCAAGCGCCGGCTTTCCTGCTCGCCCACCATCCACATGTCCAGCTGGTACACCGGAGCGCCGCTGGCGCGTTCGAGAATCATCGGGTCGAGAAAGTCCGGACCGCATTTGAACACCCGTACCTTGCGCCCCTGATTGCGGTGCAGGCGAGCCAGGGCGGCGGTCACGGTGGTCTTGCCCTGGCCGGAAGCCGGTGCGGCAATCAATACCGCCGGGCAATGACGAACATCGGTCATGAAGTCACACTCACAGCTCAACACCTTTCTGCGCCTTGATGCCGGCCTGGAAGGCATGCTTGACCATGCCCATTTCGGTGACGGTATCCGCCAGTTCGATCAGCTCCGGCTTGGCCCCGCGACCGGTCACCACCACATGCTGCATGGGCGGACGGGCCTGCAGGTCGCTGAGCACCTGGTCCAGATCCAGGTAACCGTGCTTGAGGGCGATGTTCAGCTCGTCGAGTACAACAAGACCAATCTCCGGGTCGCTCAGCAGTTCTCTGGATACCGCCCAGGCCGCTTCGGCCGCGGCGATATCGCGCTGGCGATCCTGGGTTTCCCAGGTAAAGCCCTCGCCCATCACATGAAAGCGCACCTGCTCCGGAAAACGCCGGAAGAACAGCTCTTCGCCGGTGCTGTTACGACCCTTGATGAACTGCACCACGCCGCACTGCATGCCGTGGCCCATGGACCGCGCCAACATGCCGAAAGCCGAACTGCTCTTGCCCTTGCCATTGCCGGTCAGCACCAGCAACAGGCCACATTCGTTGGGCGAGTTGGCGATGCGCTCATCGATCACGGCTTTCTTGCGCAACATGCGCGCCACATGGCGCTCGTCACGATCGGGGGATTCACTCATGGGGCAGCTCTCCGTTGGGGCTGGGGAACGGCGGGCAGGAAAAGGAATAGACGGCGCAAGCCTGGCATCGCCCACCGTGATGCCGTTGGATGGATCAGGCCGGTCTCCGGGCTCATGAGGGGCATTGCTGCCTGACTGCGCGCCTTCCCATGTCGTGGACACAGTGGCATCTGGCGCAGCCTTGACTCATCTACCGTTGCGGGGGCAGCGCCGGAATCGTCGCCATGTCCATCGCTGGAACAGGCCCTGACCGGCTTCCCTGTTTCACTCTGTCGACCAGCGGCCACAGAGCACCTGAAACAAGTCGCGAAGGTTAGAGGGTTGGGGGTGGAGCGTCAATTAAAGCCAGGCGTCGCTTGGCACACAAAACTGCACCGCATCAACAAACTGGCGCCAATCTTGTGCCACACTCAGCGAGTTGATATCAAATAGCCATAACTCAACCCACCCACCGCCAGACAACAATAAGGACGGACCCCGATGCAAGGCATGATCATCAGCAATCCAAAGCTGGAATTCCTGCGCCCGATGCTGGAACGCTGGTTTGATTGCATTGACCGCTACAACGCTGTTCGTGGCGACAGCGAAACCCCTTACTGGTTCGACGAGCAGGCCAACCTGGGATTGCTTTCCGCCGCCGCCTGGATGGCGGAGATGGTCAGCCTCGAACACAGCCCCAGCAAAAAGCAGCAGGAAGAAGGCGCCCGCAACGCACGCACCGATCTGTACCTGGCCACCCGGGAAGAACGCGCCTACATTCAGGCC
Organism: Pseudomonas sp. Os17; assembly: GCF_001547895.1. Classification (NCBI taxonomy): domain Bacteria; kingdom Pseudomonadati; phylum Pseudomonadota; class Gammaproteobacteria; order Pseudomonadales; family Pseudomonadaceae; genus Pseudomonas; species Pseudomonas sp. Os17. Next base: position 5,079,852 of record NZ_AP014627.1, read on the forward strand.
ACCCAGCGCTGGCCCCAGGTCAACGGCCTGCACCTGACCCAGGCCTTGCTCGACATTGCCGGTGACGCGAGAAAGATCAGCTACCCCGGCGACCTGCGGCTCGGCTGCCTGTTTGTCAGCCCGCAGAAGGCTCAGCACAGCGCCACCCCGGAAGAACTCCAGGACATGCTCGACGAACTGCAAAAGGAACACTGCTGCGCGGTGGCCTGGTACTTTCCCTACGCCTATCGCAAGCTGCACAACGAGGCCGGCCTCTACCATCCCGGGGTCGCCGCACTGTTCAAGGAAGCCCGCTGATCAGGCGGAACCATACGCCGGCTATGCTCCTCTATGACTAGGACGTCCGTGCATTCATAGGGAAATCAGCATGCTCAAGTCTCGACACGCTTTGCTTATCGCGATCGCCGCCGGCCTTACGGCCTGTGGCGAAACCTCCAGCCTGCAAGTTTCCGACGGCACCGGCCCAACCCCCAAGCTGCCGGAGCCCAACCCGACGCTGATCCCCACGGTGAACATCGCCCCGGCGATTGGCTGGCCCAAGGGCAGCAAGCCATTGGCGGCAGCCGGCACCCAGGTCAATGCCTTCGCCGAAGGCCTCGATCATCCACGCTGGCTCTATGTCCTGCCCAACGGCGACGTACTGGTGGCGGAAACCAATGCACCGCCCAAACCCGATGACAGCCGGGGCATTCGCGGCTGGATCGCCGGAAAAATCATGGGCCGCGCCGGCGCTGCGGTGCCCAGCGCCAACCGCATTACCCTGCTAAGGGATCAGGATCACGACGGCGTGGCCGAAACCCGCAGCGTGCTCCTGGACAACCTGAACTCGCCGTTCGGCATGACCCTGGTCGGCAATGACCTGTATGTGGCGGACACCGACAAATTGCTGCGCTTTCCATACCAGGCCGGCGACACCCGGATCACCGCAGCCGGCACCAAGGTCGTCGATCTGCCCGGCGGCACGCTCAATCACCACTGGACCAAGAACGTCATCGCCAGCCCGGACGGGAGCAAGCTCTACGTCACCGTCGGCTCCAACAGCAACGTCGGGGAAAATGGCCTGGACCAGGAGCAAGGCCGCGCCGCGATCTGGGAGGTGGATCGGAACAGCGGACAGCACCGCCTGTTCGCCACCGGCTTGCGCAATCCCAACGGCTTGGCCTGGGAGCCGGTCAGCGGGGCGCTATGGACCGCGGTGAACGAGCGCGACGAGATCGGCAGCGACCTGGTGCCGGACTACATCACCTCGGTCAAGGACGGCGCCTTCTACGGCTGGCCCTTCAGCTACTACGGGCAGCATGTGGATGTCCGGGTCAAACCGCAGAACCTCGACCTGGTGAGCAAGGCCATCGCCCCGGACTACGCCGTCGGCCCGCACACAGCCTCTCTGGGGCTGACCTTCGCCCAAGGCAGCAAGCTCCCCGCTCCATTCACCGAAGGCGCCTTCATCGGTCAGCATGGCTCGTGGAACCGCAAGCCCCATAGCGGCTACAAAGTCATCTTCGTCCCCTTCAGCGCCGGCAAGCCCCAGGGGCCGCCCGTGGACGTGCTCAGCGGCTTTCTCAGCGCCGATGAGAAGGCTTACGGACGCCCGGTTGGGGTTGTGATCGATCAGCAAGGCGACTTGCTGGTGGCCGATGACGTCGGCAATACGATCTGGCGGGTATCGGCCGCCAAAGCCCCCTGATTCAGCGCTTGCGGCACAGGGTCAAGCCGTCCCCCAGGGGCAGCAGCGACAGATCGATGCGCGAGTCGTCCTTCAAGGCCCGATTGAGCGCCTGGATGGCTCGGGTATCTTCGCTGGCGGGCTCCACCTCCAGCACACGCCCGCTCCACAAGGTGTTGTCGAACACCGCCAGGCCACCGACTCGCAACAGACGCAACGCGGACTCCAGATAGGCCGGGTAGTTGGCTTTATCAGCGTCGATGAAGATCAGGTCGAAAGATTCGAGCCGGCCGGCCAGTTCCAGGCCGGCCAGGGTGTCCAGCGCCGGAGCCAGGCGCAGTTCGATGCGTTGCGCTAACCCCGCCTCCTGCCAGTAACGACGAGCCGTAGCGTTGTAGTCGCCGGGCAGGTCGCAACAGATCAACGAGCCGTCTGCGGGAAGGGCCTGCGCCATGCATAAGGCGCTGTAGCCGGTAAAGGTTCCCACTTCCAGCACTTGGCGAGCAGCGGTCAACTTGATCAATAGCGCAAGAAACTGCCCCTGCTCCGGCGCCACCTGCCAACGGGCATTGGGCAGGGCCTGGGTTTCATCCCGCAGACGTCGCAGCAGCGGCGTTTCGCGCAGGGAAACATCCAGCAGGTATTGATACAGGGCATCGTCGAGGTTGAGCGTACGCGCAGTCACAAGCACCTCGACCAGAGTGGATTATGGATTGTGCGCCAGGTGTTCCGGCTGCAGCACGCGCTTGGCGCTCAGGTAGGCTTTCTGCCAGTAGGCCTTGGACAGGCTGTCGAGCTTCACCGTACCGCCGGTGGCCGGAGCATGGACAAAACGCCCTTCACCAACATAGATCCCGGCATGGCTGACCTGGGAGCCGCCATTGGTGGCGAAGAAGATCAGGTCACCGGTTTGCAAGGCGTTCTTGCCCACGTCCGGCGCCTGCATGCCGATCATTTCCCGGGTCGAACGTGGCAGGGAGATACCCGCGGCATCGCGGTAGACATAGCCAATCAGGCCGCTGCAATCGAACCCGGAATCCGGAGTATTGCCGCCCCAACGATAAGGCGTGCCGACCAGACCCAAGGCGCGGAACAGCACATCTTCAGCAACGGGAGAAAAAGCCTGGGAGGAATTGAAAACCGGTGCACGTACCACAGGCACAGGTGGCGGAGTACGACTGGCGCAAGCGCTGAGCAGCGCGGCGAGGGCAATAAGGGCAAATCGGGCCGAGGTCGACATAAGCTGAACAATCCTGATCGGGATGCGGCTTTCTCTGCCGTGGTACTGAAAACAAAACCGCGTAAGCAGGGCTTACGCGGTTAGTTTCAACAATAGATCAGGATTCTAGCGTCTACGCGCCAAACTTCAAGTAAGACTTTAAGTTCGCCCTACTAACTATCTGTTTATTTGCGTGCGGTGACCACGGTTGGCGCCATGGCGAGAGCCCGCTTGGCTTCGATGAAGGTCTTGCTCCAGTAGCTGTCACCCAGGCTATCGACCCGCACACCGCCACTGCGGCGGCTGCTGGAGTGGATGAACTGATCATCGCCCAAGTAGATACCGGCATGACTGACGCGCCCGCGACCGTTGGTGCTGAAGAACAGCAAATCACCCGGCTTGAGGTTGTTGCGCGCCACCAGAGGAGCCTTGACGTTGATCATTTCACGAGTGGAGCGTGGCAGATTCATGCCCGCCTCTTCGCGAAACAGATAGCCGATGAAACCGCTGCAATCGAAGCCGGCTTCCGAGGTACCACCGAAACGGTAGCGGGTACCGATCAGGGACATGCCACGCTCGAGGATGCTGTCAGCCAGAACTGGCAACTGGTAAGGCTTGCTGTCAGAGAACTCTGCCAGTTCCTTTTCAGTTGCCAGCTCTTCCTGGTAAACAGCGGAAGACTGATTTTTGACGGAGACCTGAGCCTGCTGGGCAGTTTGCTGCTGAGACACCGGAGTGTGGGAAGCGCAACCAAACAACAGGGTAACGAGTGCGAGAGGCACGAGGGGTGCGAAGCGATTTAGCATGGGCACGACCGTGGCTTGAAATAAATGAAGACGCGACTATGCCTTCTATCGCCCTCATTTGCAAATTCAATCGATCAGAATGTGACTTATGAGTTTCTTCCGTACATCTAAGGCTTTAAGCCCATTTTAAGTCCGACGCTCTTTGGAACCCCTTCCAAAAGCGCGTTTTCTGACGCCTGAAATATGCCGAAGGCCTGCAAGAAAACGGCTGCAGGCCTTGGTTTTACCAGCCCAGGGTCTCTTTCAGAAAGGGGATGGTCAGCTTGCGCTGAGCTTGCAACGAGGCCTGATCAAGACGCTCGAGCAGCTCGAACAGAGCACTCATGCTGCGGGTTCCACGGGTCAGAATAAAATGCCCGACTTCGTCGGTCAGGTGCAGCCCACGACGAGACGCGCGCAGTTGCAAGGCACGCAATTTGTCTTCATCGGAGAGCGGGCGCATCTGAAAAATCAGCGCCAGGGTCAGGCGGGATTTCAAATCCGCCAGCTTCACCGGCAACTCACGGGGCGAGGTCGAAGCGGCAATCAGCAAGCGCCGGCCACTGTCACGCAAGCGATTGAACAGATGGAACAGCGCCTCCTCCCAATCAGCCTTGCCCGCTACCGCCTGCAGGTCATCCAGACACACCAGCTCGTACTGCTCCAGGTTGTCGAGAATCTCGATACCGCGATCCAGCAGCTCCGCCAGCGGCAGATAAACCGCAGGCTCCCCCAACTGTTCAAAACGCAAACAGGCCGCCTGCAGCAAGTGCGTACGGCCCACGCCGTCCTTGCCCCAGAGATAGATCAGGCTTTCGGTCCAGCCGGCGTCGGCTTCGCAAAGGCGCTCGACGTAGCCGAGTGCAGCGGCATTGGCGCCTGGGTAGTAGTTGATGAAGGTGGCGTCGTCACGCAGACGCACACCTAGGGGCAGCTGAATCGGTTTCATGCTGACTGAACAGTTCCAAAGGAACCGTTAGTGGCCTCTGTGTAAAGTTTGCAAAGTTTATACCCGTGACGCCGAGCGCACAATGCAGCAGACCACAAGCAAAATCAAAGGTTTGCGTCAGCAAAACAGCATTCAGGGGCCAACTTTGACAGCCCGGGCAACAGCCAATGAGCGCCTGCCAGCGCACGCCCGCGAACACTCATTGTCGCCACTCGTTGCGCACCGGCCTACAGATCTGGGTCTTCGGCACCGCTATAGAGGTCTGAATCCTTGTACAGATCGTGCACGTGCCGCACCAGCACCATGATCACCGCCGCCACTGGCAAGGCCAGCAGTACCCCGGTAAAACCGAACAGCTCGCCGCCGGCGAGAATGGCAAAGATCACCGCCACCGGATGCAGGCCAATACGGTCGCCCACCAACAGCGGCGTCAGCACCATCCCCTCCAGCGCCTGCCCCACCATGAACACGGCAACGATGCCGATCATGGGGTACAGGTCACCGCCGAACTGGAACAGGCCGGCAGTCAGCGCAGCACCAATGCCTATGACAAAGCCCATGTACGGCACGATCGCCGCCAAGCCGGCAATCAGGCCGATCAACAGCCCCAACTCGAGCCCCACCAGCATCAGTCCCGCCGCGTAGATCATTCCCAGGGCCAGCATCACCAGCAATTGCCCACGGACAAACGCCCCTAGCACCTCATGGCACTCTCCCGCCAGGGACACCACCCGCTCTTCGCGATTGCGCGGCAGCAGACTGCGGATCTTGGCCATCATCAGGTCCCAGTCCCGCAGCAGATAGAAGCTGACCACCGGAATCAGCACCAGGTTGGCCAGCCAACCGATCAGCGCCAGCCCCGACGCCGTCGCCTGGCTCAGCACCACGCCAACAATGTCGGTGGTCTGGCCCATATGCTCGCTGATCGCAGCCTTGACCTTGTCGAACTTCCAGAAGCCGTCCGCCAGGCCCAACCGGGCCTGAACCCAGGGCATAGCGGTGTGCTGCACCCAATCAAGCATCTGCGGCGCCAGCTCGTAGAGGCGCAGCAACTGCTTGGCCAGCATCGGCACCAGCACCAGCAACAGCGCCATGATGATCAGCGTGAACAGGGCAAACACCGCCACTACGCCCCAGGTACGCGACAGCCCCCACGCCTCCAGACGATCCACCAGCGGGTCGAACAGATAGGCCAGCAATAGCGCCACCAGGAACGGACTGAGGATGGGGTGCAACAGATAGATGAACCCACAGACCAGGAGCACGCCCCCCAACCAGACCCAACGCCGCGTATCAGCCATAAACCACTCCAGCTTCTATATAGAAGGAAACCAATCTGCTACCAGCGAAAACGCAATTGTGCGGCCTGTGGCGCAGCCACCGCCGGCGCCGCCCCTTCAGCGCCCTGCACAGGGGCTTGCGCCTCGCCGGCGGGAATTTCCTGCAGCTTGGCCAGGGACAACTGCGCCCGCAGTTGCTCCGCGCTGCCGTTGACCCGATAGATGACGCGATCACCGTCGATGCTCTGAATCTGCGCGCCAAACGGCTCCAACAGATGCCCCAGCGCCGCGTAGTGCTCCAGGGTCATGCCCTGCACTTCCAGCAATTGTTCGCTGGAGACTCCAGGCCGCGTGACGAAGCGCGGCGCCAGGCGCTGACTCACCGCCAGCAGCACGCCATCGGCCAGCGCCGCCGTATCCGCGCCCTGAACAGTGCCCTGCTCTTTCTGATCGCCCAGCCACAAACGCCACTTGGCCTGCCACTGCCCCCCTTCTTCACGGGCATGCACCGCCAACAGCGCATCGGCACCGTAACGCTCCGATGCCTGGCGCAGCGGAGCCGGGTCGGCACCTTCAAGGTTGGGCGCCGTGGCAACGATCTGCTCATCCAGATCGCCCAGAGGCAGGCGCAGCGGCAAGCCGCGATGCTGCGCTGCACGCCGCAAAGGCGCGGCACTGGCCTGACCGTCGCCGACCAGACTCGAACCTTCGGTGGAGTCGCTCAACCACCAGCCCAGGATCGATGGCCGGTTGCTGCCCCACAACGGCAGGCCCGCCTGGCGCAGGGCACGATCGGTGCTGACCGGATCAAAGTCCACTTGCAGGCTTTCCGGCGGGCCGGCGTCGTAGCCGTATTGGCTGATGATCTGCTGCGGGTCCTTGCGGATGGCCGCCAGCCCCGGCCCCTGAGCTGCCTTGGCATCGCCGGTCAGGCGCAGTACCAGGGTCTCCAGGGCCCGCTGGGTGGCCTGGTCGCGCTCCTCGGGCGACTGACTGCTCACCGGCTCGCGTACTTGATACAGGCCATTGAGGGTTTCGGCATGACTCGCCAGGCTGACCAATGACAAACAGCCCACAAACAGAAATTGACCCAGACGCATGGAAGATTCCCGACGACAAAAAACACGATTGAAACAGCGCGCATGAACCATTGCGAGCAAGGCTGTGACCACAAACCCCGGTAAAACATTCACCCGTCGCCCGACTGTTTTCACGCTGTCATAACGATAGCCACTTGAGCGCTATACCTTATACAGGCATGGGCAGGACCACCAACACGGCCAATCGCGGTTTTTTTAAGCGGATATGCCTCTACCCGTCGGCCCGAGGATGGCCGCTGCCCCTCAAGCCTGATAAAATCGCGCGCCTTCGCAGACCGGCACCAGCTGGGCACCCTGAAACACTTTCCCAGTGCTCGGGCAGGCTCTCTGGTTCGGTCGATACCCCTGAATCCCCCCTAAAGGCCTGGATCATGAGCAAGCAACCCTCCCTGAGCTACAAAGACGCCGGTGTAGACATCGACGCCGGTGAAGCATTGGTCGAACGCATCAAGAGCGTCGCCAAGCGCACTGCGCGCCCGGAAGTCATGGGCGGCCTGGGCGGTTTCGGCGCCCTCTGCGAAATCCCGGCCGGCTACAAGCAGCCTGTACTGGTCTCCGGCACCGACGGCGTCGGCACCAAGCTGCGCCTGGCCCTGAACCTGAACAAGCACGACAGCATCGGCATCGACCTGGTAGCCATGTGCGTCAACGACCTGGTGGTCTGCGGCGCCGAGCCGCTGTTCTTCCTCGACTACTACGCCACCGGCAAGCTCAACGTGGATACCGCCGCCCAGGTGGTCACCGGTATCGGCGCCGGCTGCGAACTGTCCGGCTGCTCCCTGGTAGGCGGCGAAACCGCTGAAATGCCCGGCATGTACGAAGGCGAAGACTACGACCTGGCCGGCTTCTGCGTCGGCGTGGTGGAAAAGGCCGAAATCATCGACGGCTCGAAAGTGGCCACCGGTGACGCCCTGCTGGCCCTGCCGTCTTCCGGCCCGCACTCCAACGGCTACTCGCTGATCCGCAAGATCATCGAAGTCTCCGGCGCCGACATCGAAAGCATCCAGCTGGACGGCAAGCCACTGACCGATCTGCTGATGGCCCCGACCCGCATCTACGTCAAGCCGCTGCTCAAGCTGATCAAGGACACCGGTGCGGTCAAGGCCATGGCTCACATCACCGGCGGCGGCCTGCTGGACAACATCCCCCGCGTGCTGCCAAAAGGCGCCCAGGCGGTGGTCGACGTGGCGAGCTGGAAACGCCCGGCGGTCTTCGACTGGCTGCAAGAGCAAGGCAACGTCGACGAACACGAAATGCACCGCGTTCTGAACTGCGGCGTCGGCATGGTCATCTGCGTGGCTCAGGATCAGGTTGAAAATGCCCTGAACGTCCTGCGTGCAGCCGGCGAACAGCCATGGGTCATCGGCCAGATCGCCACCGCAGCCGAAGGCGCGGCCCAGGTCGAGCTGAAGAACCTCAAGGCTCACTGATGCAAGAGCGGATGTCGCCGACCTGTGATGTTGTGGTGCTGCTGTCCGGCACCGGCAGTAACCTGCAAGCCCTGATCGACAACGCGCGGACCGACGACAGTCCGGTCCGCATTGCCGCCGTGATCTCCAACCGTGCCGACGCCTATGGGCTGCAGCGCGCCCAGGAAGCGGGCATCCCGACCCGCTTCCTCGATCACACCGCTTTCGAAGGCCGCGAGGCCTTCGATCAGGCGCTGATCGAGCTGATCGACACCTTCCAACCGAAACTGGTGGTCCTGGCCGGATTCATGCGCATCCTCAGCGCCGGATTCGTTCGTCACTACCAGGGCCGACTGCTGAATATCCATCCCTCGCTGCTGCCCAAATACAAAGGGTTACACACTCACCAGCGGGCGCTGGAGGCCGGGGATACTGAGCACGGCTGCAGTGTGCACTTCGTTACCGAGGAACTCGATGGCGGGCCACTGGTCGTACAGGCTGTGATCCCGGTAGAGTTGCACGACTCGCCGCAAAGCCTGGCGCAGCGAGTGCACATCCAGGAACACCGGATTTACCCCATGGCCGTACGCTGGTTTGCCGAAGGTCGGCTGATGCTCGGCGATCAGGGTGCTTTACTGGATGGTCAATTACTGGCCGCCAGCGGCTATTTGATTCGAACCTAGGAGATTTTATGCGTCGCGCCCTGCTCTTCGCTTGTGCTCTGTTTGCCCTGCCGGTTGTGCAGGCGGCAGACCTTCACCCGTTCTCCGCCAGCTACACCGCCGACTGGAAGCAACTGCCCATGAGCGGCACGGCTGAACGCAGCCTGGAAAAAACCGCCAATGGCGCCTGGAAACTCAGCTTCAAGGCGTCGATGATGATCGCCAGCCTGAGCGAGGAAAGCACCCTGACCCTGGACAAGGACACTCTGGTGCCCCAGTCCTATCACTTCGAGCGTGGCGGTCTGGGCAAGGCCAAGAAAGCCGACCTGGATTTCGACTGGAACGCCAAGATGGTCACCGGCACCGACCGTGGGGATGCGGTCAAGCTGCCGCTGAACACCGGCATGGTGGACAAGTCCACCTACCAGTTGGCCCTGCAGCACGACGTGGCCGCCGGCAAGAAGACCATGAGCTATCAAGTGGTCGACGGCGGTGAAGTCGATACCTACGATTTCCGCGTCCTGGGTTCGGAAAAAGTCGACACCAAGGCCGGCCAGATCGATGCCATCAAGGTCGAGCGCGTCCGCGACCCGACACAAAGCAAACGCATCACCGTGATGTGGTTCGCCAAGGACTGGGATTACCTGCTGGTACGCCTGCAACAGGTGGAAACCGACGGCAAGGAGTACAACATCATGCTCCTCAACGGCACCGTCAACGGCAAGACAGTCAAAGGCAGTTAAGCCGCAGCACCCTGGAAGCCTCGCGAAAGCGGGGCTTTTTTTTGCCCGGAATTGACTCGCCAAGCCCGCACGGAGGCCCTGGCGCAATGGGGCCAAGATGAAACTTTTGTCATGAAAGATCGGCCACTGCGGCGAAATGTCACGGTTTTCGCGGGCTGCAGGATTGTCGCCAATCCTGCAAAGGTCTGTTGCAAATCCAGGCAATTTACTTAGCAAGCTAACAAAACATATAACAGAGGCCTGCACACGCCTTGCTGCAGATCAACAGAGATTGGAGCCAGCAGATGACTGTAAAAGTAACTGAACGCGACGATTCACATATGTCCCATGAAGGCGTAGCCGCGGGTGTACGGATCTGGGATGTGCATCAACAAGACATGCTGGTGGGCATGTTCCACTCCGAGAGCGATGCCCACAGCTACAAGGCCGAACTGGAAAAACTCGAGCAGAACCGAGCGTCCCAGAGCTCCTGATTCAACCTCGACACAGAGGCGCCGGGATTCCACGCAAATCCCCCCGCGCAAAAACCACCAACCCCGCCATGAGCGGGGTTGGTGGTTACTGGGTGCTTACCACATCAGATCATCAGGGATCTGATAGGCCGCGTACGGATCGTCCTCGTCCGGCGCCTCGGTAGGCGTGTTCAGTTGCACGATACGCCGCGGGTCACGCTCCTGGATCTTCAGCGCCGCCTCCCGCGGAATCACCTCATAGCCACCACCGTGGTGGACGATGGCCAGGGAACCACTGCTGAGCTTGTTGCGCATCAGGGTGTTCACCGACAGGCGCTTGACCTTCTTGTCGTCGACGAAGTTGTAGTAGTCCTCGGTGTTCAGCTTGGGCAGACGCGAGACCTCGATCAGTTGCTTGATCTGCGCTGCACGAGCCTTCTGCTCGGCCTTCTCCTGCTGCTGACGGTTGAGCTCCTGGTCACGCTTGACCTTCTCGGCCATGGCTTCCTGGGCTGCGCGCTGCTGGGAATCATCGAGTTCGATCTGGCCTTTATGGGCCAGTCGCTGCTGCTTCTGCTTGTCTTTGCTGACCTGCTTGGCCTGCTTTTGGTTGACCAGCCCTGCTTTGAGCAACTGGTCGCGAAGGGAAAGGCTCATGGTGCTTACTCACTTAGGCAACGGCCTCAGCCGCAGCTGGGCAAATTCTTTTCCTGACGTTTGGCTTCACCCCACAGGGCATCCAAGTCTTCGAGGGTGCAATCTTCCACGGGACGACCGGTGTCGCGCAATGCCTGCTCGATAAATCGGAAGCGCCGATCGAACTTGGCATTGGCGCTACGCAGGGCGGTTTCCGGGTCGACCTTGAGGTGCCTGGCCAGATTGACCACGACAAACAGCAAGTCACCGATTTCATCGGTGATGGCCGCCGGGTCGTTGTCGGCCATGGCCTCCAGCACCTCGTCCAGTTCTTCGCGCACCTTGTCCACCACCGGCAGGGCTTCCGGCCAGTCGAAGCCGACCTGCGCCGCGCGCTTTTGCAACTTGGCCGCGCGGGACAGGGCCGGCAGGGCCACCGGCACATCATCGAGCAGGGACAGCTGCTGCGGAGCGTCGGACTTCTCTGCGCGCTCCTCGGCCTTGATCTGTTCCCAGCGCTCCTTGACCTGCTCCTCATCGAGCCGCGGGATATCCAGCGGCGCGTACAGATCGCCAGTGGGGAATACATGAGGATGCCGACGGATCAGCTTGCGGGTGATGCTGTCCACCACCGCATCGAATTCGAAGCGCCCCTCCTCCCGGGCCAACTGGCTGTAATACACCACCTGGAACAACAGATCGCCCAGCTCACCCTGCAAGTGGTCGAAGTCGCCGCGCTCGATGGCGTCGGCGACCTCGTAGGCCTCCTCCAGGGTATGGGGAACGATGCTGGCGTAGGTCTGCTTGATGTCCCACGGGCAACCGTATTGCGGGTCCCGCAGGCGCGCCATCAGGTGCAACAGGTCTTCAAGGCTGTACATCAGTTCATCCATTTCATGCGGGCATCACGGGGTTCGATTGCGCCGGGTCTCGATGATGTTCGGCAACTGGGATATGCGCCCCAGCAAACGTCCCAATGCGTCCAGGCCCGGAATCTCGATGGTCAGGGACATCAACGCAGTGTTGTCCTCCTTGTTCGAGCGCGTATTGACCGCCAGTACGTTGATCCGCTCATTGAGCAGGACCTGGGACACGTCACGCAGCAGGCCGGAACGGTCGTAGGCGCGAATGATGATGTCCACCGGATAGGTGAGCACCGGCACCGGCCCCCAGCTGACCTGGATGATCCGTTCCGGCTCGCGCCCGGCCAGTTGCAGCACCGAAGCACAGTCCTGGCGGTGAATGCTCACGCCACGGCCCTGGGTGATGTAGCCGACGATCGCATCCCCCGGCAGCGGCTGGCAGCAGCCCGCCATCTGGGTCATCAGGTTGCCCACGCCCTGGATCTGGATATCGCCGCGCTTGCCTGGCTTGTAGCCGGCGGCCTTGCGCGGGATCAGCTCCAGCTGTTCGTTGCCGCGCTCCGGCTCCACCAGCTGCTGGGCCAGGTTGACCAGTTGCGCCAGGCGCAGGTCACCCGCGCCCAGGGCGGCGAACATGTCCTCCGCGGTCCTCATGTTGGCCTTGTCGGCCAGCTTGTCGAAGTCCACCTGAGGCAGGTCGAGACGGCTCAGCTCGCGTTCCAGCAGGGTCTTGCCGGCGGCGACGTTCTGATCGCGAGCCTGCAGCTTGAACCAGTGGACGATCTTCGCCCGCGCCCGGGACGTGGTGACGTAGCCCAGGTTCGGGTTCAGCCAGTCGCGGCTTGGCGTACCGTGCTTGCTGGTGATGATCTCCACCTGCTCGCCGGTCTGCAGGCTGTAGTTGAGCGGTACGATGCGCCCGTTGATCTTCGCGCCCCGGCAGTTGTGGCCGATCTCGGTGTGCACCCGATAAGCGAAGTCCAGCGGCGTGGCGCCCTTGGGCAGGTCGATGGCATGGCCGTCGGGGGTGAAGATGTACACCCGATCCGGCTCGATATCCACCCGCAACTGTTCGGCCAGGCCGCCGATGTCCCCCAGCTCCTCGTGCCATTCCAGCACCTGACGCAGCCAGGAGATTTTCTCTTCGTAATGGTTGGAGCCGGACTTGACGTCGGTGCCCTTGTATTTCCAGTGGGCGCACACCCCCAGCTCCGCTTCCTCGTGCATCGCGTGGGTGCGGATCTGCACTTCCAGCACCTTGCCCTCGGGGCCGATCACTGCGGTGTGCAGCGAGCGGTAGCCGTTTTCCTTGGGGTTGGCGATGTAGTCGTCGAACTCTTTGGGGATATGCCGCCACAAGGTGTGCACGATACCCAGCGCGGTGTAGCAGTCGCGCATTTCCGGCACCAGTACCCGCACGGCGCGCACATCGTAGATCTGGCTGAACTCCAGGCCCTTGCGCTGCATTTTGCGCCAGATGGAATAGATGTGCTTGGCCCGCCCACTGATGTCGGCGTTGACCCCGGTGGCCTTCAGTTCGTTCTGCAGTTGGTTCATCACGTCGCTGATGAAGCGCTCGCGATCCAGGCGCCGCTCGTGCAGGAGCTTGGCGATCTGCTTGTATTGCTCAGGCTCCAGATAACGGAAGGACAGGTCCTCCAGTTCCCACTTGATATGGCCAATGCCCAAGCGGTGAGCCAGAGGCGCATAGATATCGAACACTTCCCGGGCAACCCGGTTGCGCTTCTCTTCGTCGGCGCTTTTCACCGCCCGAATGGCGCAGGTCCGCTCGGCCAGTTTGATCAGCGCCACGCGCACGTCATCGACCATGGCCACCAGCATCTTGCGCAGGTTTTCCACCTGAGCCTGAGTGCCGAGTACCAGGGATTGACGAGGGCTGAGACTGGCCGAGATGGCGGCCATGCGCAGCACGCCATCGATCAGCTTGGCCACCACCGGACCAAAACGCTGGCTGACCGCCGGCAACTGGATCTGGCCCTCGCGGACACCGCGGTACAGCACGGCGGCGACCAGGGAATCCTGATCCAGCTTGAGGTCGGCAAGGATCTCCGCAATCTCCAGGCCCGTGCTGAAACTCGACACGTCCTCGGCGTTCAGACCCTTGGCGGCAATGTGTTTCAACTCTGCCTCGCGAGCGAACTCGCAGGCTTCTTTCAAGGCCTCACGGTCCAATGCCATATCGACGCTGACCGTATGATCGAGCCATGCCTCGAGATTGATACTGCCGTCGGTGTTGATCGGCTGGTGCGCTCTCACCTGTACCATCTTGCTTTACCTTCCCTACGACGCACATTCAATGCGTCAAATCGCTGACCTTCAACGCTCAGGGGCAGCTCGCGGGGCCAGCGAACCACACCTGAAAGATCAGTCGGATTAGACAAGCCATCCTAGCTCGCTTCGAATAACGCCATGGCCTCGACATGCGCCGTCTGAGGAAACATATCGAGGATCCCGGCACGTTTTAACCTGTAGCCCTGCTTGATCAATTCGACCGTGTCACGGGCCAAAGTTGCCGGATTGCATGACACGTAGACCAACCGTTTGGCACCCAGGCTCGCCAAGTGGCGAACTACCTCGAAAGCACCGTCACGGGGTGGGTCCAAGAGTACCGCAGAAAAGCCTTCATCAACCCACTCGGCAGCACTCAGAGGCTGGGATAAATCGGCTTGAAAAAAGCGTGTGTTATGCAAATTGTTGCTGGCGGCGTTGTCAGCGGCGCGCGCCACCATGGCCGCCACGCCTTCCACCGCCACCACTTCCCGCACCTGCCGGGCCAGCGGCAAGGCAAAGTTGCCCAGGCCGCAGAACAGATCCAGCACCCGCTCCTGCGGTTGCGGCGCCAGCCACTTCAGAGCCTGGGCCACCATCGCCTCGTTGACCCCGGCATTGACCTGGACAAAGTCCCCCGGCCGATACGCCAGATGCAGATCCCAGGTTTCCAGGCGGTAGCCCAGGGTCTGCGATGGATCCAGGGGCTGAGGCTCGCCTTCACCCTGCAACCACAACTGCGCCTGATGGAAATCGCAAAAATCCTTGAGGATCGCCAGGTCGCTTTCGGACAGTGGCGCCATGTGCCGCAACAGCAGGGCCAGGGCCGAACCGCTGAACAACTCGACATGTCCCAGCGCCTGCGGTTTGCTCAGGCGCCGCAACATGGCCGGCAAGCGGCTCATGATGGGTTGCAAGGCCTGTACCAGCACCGGGCAATCGTCGATGGCGACAATGTCCTGGCTACCAGCAGCACGGAAACCCACCTCCAGTTGCTTGCCCTTGGCGTCCCAGCGCACCGCCACCCGGGCGCGACGCCGATAGCCGAACTCGGGACCGCTCAACGGCGCCGCCCAGACCTCGGGTTCGACCCCCGCGACCTTGGACAACTGCTCGGCGAGCATGCGCTGTTTCAGGGCAAGCTGTTCGGCATGGGGCAGGTGCTGCACGCTGCAACCGCCACAACGCCCGGCGTGGGCACAGGCTGCCGGGCGGCGCAGCTCGCTGGCGCTGAACAGACGCTCGGTCCGGGCCTCCACCACCTTGCCATGGCTGCCCAGTACCCGTGCTTCGACTTCTTCGCCGGCCAGGGCTCCGCTGACAAACCAGGTGCGGCCATCGACAAAGGCGATGCCACGACCGTCGTTGGCCAGACGCTGGATGTTCAGGCGCTGCTTCTTGCCCACCGGAATCTGTGGGGCCCGACTGCCGCCCGCAGGCTGGAAGCGCAGGCCTCTCTCTTGCTTAGCCATCAGTTGGGCGCATCGAAAATGCCGGTCGACAAGTAACGATCGCCACGGTCACAGATGATCGCGACCATGACCGCGTTTTCCACTTCCCGGGACAGGCGCAGCATCGCCGCCACCGCGCCACCGGAGGACACGCCGCAGAAGATGCCTTCTTCCCGGGCCAGGCGCCGGGTCACGTCTTCGGCTTCGCTCTGGGCCATGTCGACAATCCGGTCGACCCGACTGGCCTGATAGATCTTCGGCAGGTATTGCTCGGGCCAGCGGCGAATGCCGGGAATGGCCGAACCTTCCATGGGTTGCAGACCGATGATCTGTACCTCGGGGTTCTGCTCTTTCAGATAGCGCGAAGTGCCCATGATGGTGCCGGTGGTGCCCATCGAGCTGATGAAGTGGGTGATGCTGCCCTGGGTCTGGCGCCAGATTTCCGGACCGGTGCCGGTGTAGTGGGCCTCGGGGTTGTCGCCGTTGGCGAACTGATCGAGCACCTTGCCACGGCCTTCGGCCTGCATGCGTTCGGCCAGGTCGCGGGCGCCTTCCATGCCCTCTTCCTGGCTGACCAGAATCAACTCGGCGCCATAGGCGGTCATCGCCGCCTTGCGCTCGGCGCTGGAGTTGTCGGGCATGATCAGGATCATTTTGTAGCCCTTGATCGCCGCAGCCATGGCCAGGGCGATGCCGGTATTGCCCGAGGTCGCTTCGATCAGGGTATCGCCGGCCTGGATCTGCCCGCGCAGCTCGGCGCGAGTGATCATCGACAGTGCCGGACGGTCCTTGACCGAACCCGCCGGGTTATTGCCCTCAAGCTTGAGCAGCAAGGTATTGCTGGTGGCGCCAGGCAGGCGCTGCAAACGAACCAGCGGGGTGTTGCCGACGCAATCGGCGATGGTTGGGTACTGCAAGGTCATGGCGTATTCGCAATCCAGACTGCGGGGGCGCCTATCATACCGGCAAACGTCCAAGCGCCATATCACGCAAAGTGCGGGACTTATGGCTTATTGATCTAAGGCCGGCCAGGGCCCGTGCTCAGGCTCCCGGCAAGCGCAGATGCAGACGCAAGCCATGCTCGCGGTTCTGCGCCCACAACTGCCCGCCCTGACGCACCACTGCATTGCGCGCGATGCTCAGGCCCAGGCCGAAGCCGCCGTCCCCCGGCCGCGATCCATCCAGACGGATGAACGGCGCGAAGATCCGCTCCAGGTCCTCTTCGGCCACGCCCGGCCCCTGGTCGTCCAGCCACAGGTGCCAATTCTCGCCTTCCCGTTGTCCCGCCAGCGTAATCCGGGCGCCGGCCGGGGAATGGCGGATGGCATTGCGCAGGATGTTTTCCAGGGCCTGGGCCAGGGTATTGAGGTGGCCGCGCACCCAGCAATCGGCGTCCAGCTCACAGCACAGCTGCGCCGCCGACCAGCCGCTTTCGAAGCAGGCGTTCTCGCTGAGCATCTCCCACAGCGCCTGGACCTGGATCTGCTCCACGGGCAATGGTCCGCGCTCGGTATCCAGCCAGGCCAGTTGCAGGCTGTCTTCCACTAGGCGCTGCATGCCATCGACCTCCCGGGCCAGGCGCTCGCGCAGCGCCCCCAGGTTCTGCTCGCTGTCGCAAGCCACCCGCAGGCGACTCAAGGGCGTACGCAACTCATGGGACAGATCGCGCAGCAATTGCTGTTGCACGGCCACGGTGCTCTGCAAGCGTTCGGACATCTGATCGAAGGCCCGCCCCAGCTCTCCCAACTCATCCTTGCGCTCAGTGGTCTCGCTGGACAGACGCACATTCAGTTGCCCGGCACGCCAGGCATTGGCCTGCTCGCGCAGTTGCTTGAGCGGCACCACCAGCAAACGGTACAGACCGACACACAGCAAAAGCGTGAACAGGCCCGGGATCACACCGTTGGTGATCACCTGCCAGAACACGCGATAGCGCCCGGGCATGAAGCGCTGTGGCAGCTCGATCACCAGGCTGCCCAGGGACGGATCCCCGGGGAATGGAATTTTCAGCCACGGCAGACCATGGACATGCCGGCTCACCGGCCAGTGCGCACCGCGCAGGAAGGTCAGGCGCTGGGCCTCGGCCGGGGTCAGCGGCTGACTGCTCAGCGATTGCAGGTCGCTGCCGATGACGCCGACCCAGGTCTGCTCACGGCCGGCCATCTGCACAAGCCAGGCATCGACACCGGCACTCTGGCCGCTGTTCCAGGCTTGCTCGGCCTCAACGGCGTAATGCTCCAAGGTCGCCCGGGCGTCATCGGACAGGTACAGGTTCCTCTGCTCCACATAGCGCCCCCAGGACCAGCTCAGCCAGATCATCAGCAGACAGAACGCCACCAGCAGGCAGGCCAGTTTCCAGAACAGCGAATGCCGGCCGGGCAGTTCAGGCCAGCTCATCGGCGGCACTCAAGACGTAGCCCTTGCCCCACACGGTGCGCAACTCCCGCTCGCTGTAGCCCAGAGTTTTGAGCTTGCGGCGGATTTGGCTGACGTGCATGTCCAGGCTGCGGTCATGGGCCGCGTAGCCGCGCTGCAGGACATGCTGATAAAGGAAGGCCTTGCTCAGCACCTCATCGACGTTGCGATGCAGGGTTTCCAGCAGGCGGTATTCGCTGCGGGTCAACCCGGCCCACTGCCCGGCAAACTGCACGTCGCACAGCTCGTCGTCGAAACTCAGGCTCTGCACGTTGCAGCTCGGTACCGGCGACATCGGCCGCCGATCCAGGGCCACCCGGCGCAGGATCGCCTCGATGCGTACCCGCAACTCGGTCAGGCTGAAGGGTTTGGGCAAGTAGTCGTCGGCTCCGAGGCGAAAACCGCTGATGCGATCGGCCTCCGCCCCCAGGGCCGACATCAGCAGCACCGGCGTGGAATGACTCTGGCGCAAGTGGGTCAGCAGGGTGAGCCCATCCATGCCGGGCAGCAGGATGTCCATCAGCACCACATCGAAGCGCTGGCTGCGGGCGATCCCCAAGCCTTCCTGGCCGTTGCGGCACCAGGTCACGGCGAAGCCGCAGCGACCCAGTTGCTCATGCACATAGGCACCAAGCACCGGGTCATCTTCAATGGTCAGGATACGGGGAGGCTCAACAGCTACGGGAGTCATTAGCTTCTGCAAGTCATTCTCAGTTGGGCGATTATTCAAGATTGCCCGGAGCGCGGCAACCAATGCCTTGGTCGCAGGCATTCCAGCCGCCGACCGCCAGGGCGCAATTTGCCAAGATCAGCCTTCGGCAAATCGTTACACTGCGCGGGTGGCGCATCACGGACGTGCCCGTAGACCTTTCAAAACAGCGTGGAAGCAGGAGAGTGGCGTGCTCAAGAAACTGGGAATCAAAGGCCGCGTACTGTTGCTGACCTTGTTGCCCACCAGCCTCATGGCCCTGGTGCTGGGCGGCTATTTCACCTGGATGCAGCTCTCCGAACTGCAGGCCCAGCTCCTGCAGCGCGGCGAAATGATTGCCGAACAACTGGCCTCGCTGGTGGCACCGGCGATGGGCAACCACAACGCGCAGATGCTCGAGCGCATCGCCACCCAGGCCCTGGAACAGCAGGACGTGCGCGCGGTGTCTTTCCTGGCCCCTGATCGCACGCTGGTGGCCCACGCGGGACCGAGCATGCTCAACCCGCCACCCAGCGGCAACGGCACGCAGATGATGCAGCGCAGCGGCAATGACGCGACCCGCTACCAACTGCCGGTATTCGGCCGCCATCGCAACCTGGCCGGCGACCTGATCCCCGATGAATCCGACCGCCTGCTGGGCTGGGTGGAACTGGAGCTGTCCCACAGCGGCATGCTGCTGCGTGGCTACCGCAGCCTGTTCGCCAGCCTGCTGTTGATTGCCGCCGGCCTGGCCGGTACCGCCCTGCTGGCGGTGCGCATGGGGCGCACCATCAACAACCCGCTGACCCAGATCAAGCAGGCGGTGGCGCAACTCAAGGACGGCAACCTGGAAACCCGCCTGCCACCCTTGGGCAGCCACGAACTGGATGAACTGGCCTCCGGCATCAATCGCATGGCCAGCACCCTGCAGAACGCCCAGGAAGAACTGCAGCACAGCATCGACCAGGCCACCGAAGACGTGCGCCAGAACCTGGAAACCATCGAGATCCAGAACATCGAACTGGATCTGGCGCGCAAGGAAGCCCTGGAAGCCAGCCGCATCAAGTCGGAGTTCCTGGCCAACATGAGCCATGAAATCCGCACACCCCTCAACGGCATCCTCGGCTTCACCCACCTGCTGCAGAAAAGCGAGCTGACACCGCGCCAGCTGGATTACCTGGGCACCATCGAAAAATCCGCCGACAGCCTGCTGGGGATCATCAACGAAATCCTCGACTTCTCGAAAATCGAAGCCGGCAAGCTGGTGCTCGACAGCATTCCGTTCAACCTGCGGGACTTGCTGCAGGACACCCTGACCATCCTCGCCCCGGCCGCCCACGCCAAGCAGCTGGAACTGGTGAGCCTGGTCTATCGCGACACGCCGTTGTCGCTGGTCGGTGACCCGCTGCGACTCAAGCAGATCCTCACCAACCTGGTGAGCAACGCCATCAAGTTCACCCGCGAAGGCACCATCGTCGCCCGGGCCATGCTGGAAGAAGAGCACGAAGACAGCGTGCAACTGCGCATCAGCATCCAGGACACCGGCATCGGCCTGTCGAACCAGGATGTACGCGCCCTGTTCCAGGCCTTCAGCCAGGCCGACAACTCGCTGTCGCGCCAACCCGGCGGCACCGGGCTCGGGCTGGTGATCTCCAAGCGCCTGATCGAGCAGATGGGCGGCGAGATCGGGGTCGACAGCACCCCGGGTGAAGGTTCGGAGTTCTGGATCAGCCTCAACCTGCCCAAGACCCGCGACGATGCCGAGGACCTGCCCGGCCCGCCGCTGCTGGGACGACGGGTGGCGGTCCTGGAAAATCACGAACTGGCCCGCCAGGCCCTGCTGCACCAATTGGAAGACTGCGGCCTGGAGGTGACCCCGTTCAACACCCTGGAAGCCCTGACCAATGGCATTACCGGGGTGCACCAGAGCGATCAGGCGATTGACCTGGCGGTGCTGGGCATCACCAGCAACGACATGTCTCCCGAGCGCCTGAGCCAGCACATCTGGGACCTGGAGCATCTGGGCTGCAAGGTCCTGGTGCTGTGCCCGACCACCGAACAGACGCTGTTCCACCTCTCGGTGCCCAATCCCCACAGTCAGCTGCAGGCCAAGCCGGCCTGCACCCGCAAACTGCGCCGGGCCCTGTCCGATCTGGTCACTCCGCGCCGGCCCCGCAGCGAGCCGGAGGAACCCCTCTCCAGCCGCGCACCACGGGTGCTGTGTGTCGATGACAACCCGGCCAACCTGCTGCTGATCCAGACCTTGCTGGAAGACATGGGCGCCAAGGTGCTGGCGGTGGACAACGGTTACGCCGCGCTGAACGCGATCCAGAACGAGCCTTTCGACCTGGTGATGATGGACGTGCAGATGCCCGGCATGGACGGTCGGCAAAGTACCGAGGCGATCCGCCAATGGGAAAGCGAGCGCCATGGGACACCGCTGCCGATCGTCGCCCTGACCGCCCACGCCATGGCCAACGAAAAGCGCGCCCTGCTGCAAAGCGGCATGGACGACTACCTGACCAAGCCCATCAGCGAACGACAACTGGCCCAGGTGGTGCTGAAATGGACCGGCCTGGCCCTGCGCAACCAGGGCCCGGAACGGGCCAGCGAACGCTCTGAAGTGAGCCTGGAACTGCAAGTGCTGGATCAGGACGAAGGCCTGCGCCTGGCCGCCGGCAAGGCCGATCTGGCAGCGGACATGCTGGCCATGTTGCTGGCATCCCTGGAAGCCGATCGCGAGGCGATCAAAGCCGCCCGGGCGGCCAACGACCATGGCGCCTTGATCGAGCGGGTGCACCGTCTGCACGGCGCCACTCGTTATTGCGGGGTGCCGCAGTTGCGTGCCGCCTGCCAACGCAGCGAAACCCTGCTCAAGCAGGAGGACGCCAAGGCCTTTGCCGCCCTTGACGAGCTGGACCACGCAATCGGTCGCCTGGCCGCCGAGGCGCGGATCAACGCCTGACCCAGGGCAAGACCCGAACAGTGCCCGGCAGGCATGCTGGGCGCCCCGAACAAGGATGCAAGCATGCGCACGATTCTATTCAGCAGCCAGAACTACGACCGCGAGAGTTTTCTCGGCGCCAGCCTGCCGGCGAGTATCGAACTGCAGTTCCAGGCCGCCCGCCTGAGCCTGGACACCGTGGCCCTGGCCGAACGCCATGAAGTGGTCTGCGCCTTCATCAACGATGACCTGAGCGCCCCAGTGCTGGAACAACTGGCCGCCGGCGGCACTCGCCTGATCGCCCTGCGCTCGGCCGGCTACAACCACGTCGACCTGGCGGCGGCGCAGCGCCTGGGCCTGGAGGTGGTGCGAGTCCCGGCCTATTCCCCGCATGCGGTGGCCGAGCACGCGGTGGCCCTGATCCTGGCGCTGAACCGGCGCCTGCATCGAGCCTACAACCGCACCCGCGAGGGCGACTTCACCCTGCACGGCCTGACCGGCTTCGACCTGGTGGGCAAGACCGTGGGCATTGTCGGCACCGGGCAGATCGGCGCCACCTTCGCCCGGATCATGGCGGGTTTTGGCTGCCAACTGCTGGCTTACGACCCCTTCCCCAATCCGGCCGTGGAAGCCCTCGGCGCCCGTTATCTGGAGCTGCCGCAACTGCTGGCCCAGGCGCAGATCATCAGCCTGCATTGCCCGCTCAATGACCACAGTCGCTACCTGATCAACCAGGACAGCCTGGCCCACATGCAGCCCGGGGCAATGCTGATCAATACCGGGCGCGGCGGCCTGGTGGATACCCCGGCGCTGATCGACGCCCTGAAAAGCGGGCAGCTGGGCTACCTGGGGCTGGATGTCTACGAAGAGGAGGCGCAACTGTTCTTCGAGGACCGCTCCGACCTGCCCCTGCAGGACGACGTGCTGGCCCGGCTGCTGACCTTCCCCAACGTGATTGTGACTGCGCACCAGGCGTTCCTGACCCACGAAGCCCTGGCCGCCATCGCCGAGACCACCTTGCACAACATCGCCAGCTGGGCCGCAGGACAAGCGCAGAATCGGGTCCTGGGGTGACATCCGCGCGGGCTGATCGAAGGTCGCCTGCCCGCGACCTGCGGCGCAGGGGCCCGTGCTAGCATACGCGGCAGATTTGGAGGACCCATGGTCGAACACGATTTCCGCTACAACCTGATGAACCCGCAACACACCCTGATCGAATGCCGCGCACTGGTGCCGGGCCGCTATCAAGTCACCGGCAACGGTGGCTCCATCCGCACCGACGACGTGCTGCTGGTCACCCTCAAAGGCAGCAGGGACCTGTCCATGCGCCTGACGGTGGAGACTGTGCGCCACCTGATCAATCCCGTCGGCCAGTGGGTCGCCGTGGCCCGCGGCCCGGTATTTGGCGAACTGGCAATTCACCAGTGGCAGGTCAACTGCGACAGCTGCGCCGCCACCCTCGACTTCGAGTTCGCGGTGGATGCCAAGCTGGGCAACAAGGCCCAGAAGCCCGCCGCCAGCGCGCGGATCGCCGAACTTGGCTGGCGCAGCGAAGGTGAGCAGCACCGCTGCCCGAAATGCCAGCAGGCCGGCCAATGAAACGCCTGATGCTGACCGCGGCGCTGGGGGCTGGCCTGCTGGGCTGCGCCGCCGAGCCGCTGAAGCTGCAGCAGGACCGCAGCTATGTTCTGGAATGGATCGGTGAGCGTCCGCTGATCGATTACAGCCACCTGACCATCACCCTGGGCGAGGATGGTCGCGCCTACGGCAATGGCGGCTGCAACCATTGGTTCGCGCCTTACACCCTGGACGGCGAGAAGCTCAGCTTCGGCAAGGTCGGCAGCACCCGCAAACTCTGTGCCCCGGCCTTGATGGAGCAGGAGCGCCGCTTTCTGCAGGCCCTGGAAAACGTCGAACGCTGGGATGTCTCGCCGATCGAGCAAGTGCGTTTCTGGCCCGCCGAAGGCAAACCGTTGCGCTGGTGGCTGGAAGAAGGCTGATATTCCTGTAGCCGCTGCCGAGCCTGCAAACGGCGAACAACATCCGGGGGCCTGAATCCCCAGCGAGCTTCAGGCCCCCGCATTCCTTCAGGACCTTCGCAGCCTGGCCAGCCGCTAGCGTCCAAGCGCCATCAATGCCCGCGCAGGGCCTGCAACTTGGCCAGCACGCCCGCAGCCGTCTGCTCCCCCATCATCTGCTCACGCACCTTGCCCTTGTCGTCGATGATGTAGGTCACCGGCAGCGCCTCGCTGCGTGGCAGTTCGAAGAGTTCCGCCGGGTTCTGCGCCAGCACGGTGAACTTGATCCCCAGCTTCTCGCTGGCGTTCTTGAGTTCTTCACCCTGCACATTGTCGAAATTGACCCCCAGCACGGTGGCCGACTGGCCCTTGAGCTGCTCGTCCAGGGAGTTCAACTCAGGGATCTCGGTGCGGCAAGGGCCGCACCACTCGGCCCAGTAATTGAGCACCAGCCACTGCTTGTCGATACGCTCGACGGCGACTTTCCGGCCATATTGGTCGACCCCGTAGTCATTGCCACAGCCGCTCAGCAGCAGGGTTGTAATGATCGCCAATGCCGCCGCCAATTGCCTTGCCATGCGCTGTTTCCTGTATTGAAAGATGTCTTGAATAACACTGCCGACCCCGGGTCGCTGCGACCTATCGACTCCCAAGGTTCAGGAGAGCCCGTCGCGCGGGTAGAATAGCCGCCACCTTACGCAAGATGCGACCCGCACATGACCGATCTGACGCTTTACCACAACCCGCGCTGCTCGAAATCCCGCGGTGCGCTGGAACTCCTGGAACAACGCGGCCTGGCCCCGACCGTGGTCCGCTACCTGGAAACCCCACTGGATGCCGCCCAATTGCAACGCCTGCTGGGCAAGCTCGGCATCAGCGCGCGCCAGCTGCTGCGCACCGGCGAAGACGAGTACAAGAGCCTCAACCTGGCCGACCAGAGCCTGAGCGAAGAGCAACTGATCGCTGCCATCGCCGGGCACCCGAAACTCATGGAACGCCCGATTCTCGAAACCGCCGACAAGGCCATCATCGGTCGCCCACCGGAAAATGTGCTGGAGATTCTGCCTTGAGCGCGCCGTACATCCTGGTCCTGTATTACAGCCGCAACGGTTCGACCAACGAGATGGCCCGGCAGATCGCCCGTGGCGTCGAACAGGCGGGCCTGGAAGCCCGCCTGCGCACCGTCCCGGGAATTTCCACCGAATGCGAAGCCGTGGCCCCGAGCATCCCCGACAGTGGTGCCTTGTACGCCAGCCTCGACGACCTGAAGCACTGCTCGGGCCTGGCCCTGGGCAGCCCGACCCGCTTCGGCAACATGGCGGCGCCCCTGAAGTACTTTCTCGACGGCACCAGCAACCTCTGGCTGACCGGCGCGCTGGTGGGCAAGCCCGCCGGTGTGTTTACCTCCACCGCCAGCCTGCACGGCGGCCAGGAAGCCACCCTGCTGTCGATGATGCTGCCGCTGCTGCATCACGGCATGCTGATCACCGGCCTGCCCTACAGCGAGTCGGCCCTGTTGGAGACCCGTGGCGGCGGCACCCCCTACGGCGCCAGCCATCACGCCGGAGCTGACGGCAAGAGCCCGCTGGACGAGCATGAAATCGCCCTGTGCCGGGCCCTGGGCCTGCGCCTGGCGAAAACCGCCCTGCAGTTGGAGAACGGCCGTGGCTAAGAAGCCGAAGATCCTGCCGACGGTGCAATGGCTGGAACCCCGGGTGCGTCTGGCCCGGATCACCAGCCTGATCTGCTTCTTCGGCCTGGTGGGCCTGCTGTGCGGGTATTACCTGCTGGTGGCCGACCTGCACGGTGCCCGGCCCTGGGTGATCCTGCTGATCGAGTTGGTGCCCCTGCTGCTCATGGCACCCGGCATGCTCAGCGGCAGTGCCCGGGGGCACGCGTGGATGTGCTTTGTGGTCAACCTGTACTTCATCAAGGGCGCGCTGGCGGCCTATGACCCGAATCGCCAGCTGTTCGGCCTGCTGGAAATGTTCGCCAGCCTGGCGGTGTTCACTTCGGCGCTGCTCTACGTGCGCTGGCGCTTCCAGCTCAACCGCCGGCTCGCCGGCGAAGGCGCCACCCCGGCCTGAACCTGACGCAAGTTCCCCGGTCCCGGGGAACTTGTATCGCCAGCCAAGGCCCCAACCCTGTTCAACCGACTCTCCGACCGCCCCTCCAGGAGCAGGCATGCACGATTACAAATGGCTGAATGAATACTGTCTCAACCGCTTCGGTTCCGCCGCGGCCCTGGAAGCCCAACTGCCAACCCCGGCAAGCAACGAGTATCTGCGTGCCTTGAGCGCTGATCGCTACCTGTCGACACTGGCATTGCGGGTCTTTCGCGCGGGGCTGAAACACAGCCTGGTGGACGCCAAATGGCCAGCGTTCGAACAGGTGTTCTTCGGCTTCGATCCGGACAAGGTGGTGCTCATGGGCGCCGAACATCTGGAGCGGCTGATGCAAGACACGCGGATCATTCGTCACCTGGGCAAGCTCAAGAGCGTGCCACGCAATGCGCAGATGATCCTCGACGTGCAACAGCAGCACGGCAGTTTCGGCGCCTTCATAGCCGACTGGCCGGTGCAGGACATCACCGGGCTCTGGCAGTACCTGGCCAAGCACGGCAACCAGATGGGCGGCCTGTCGGCGCCACGCTTCCTGCGCATGGTGGGCAAGGACACCTTCATCCCCACCTGGGACGTAGTGGCCGCCCTCAATGCCCAGAACATCATCGACAAGGTGCCCAGCAGCAAACGCGACCAGGCGCTGGTGCAAGCGGTGTTCAACCAGTGGCAAGAGGAAAGTGGTCGTCCCCTGTGCCAGCTGTCGGCGATGCTGGCCTACACCGTCAACCACTGATCCCCGCTCCCTCTTGACTGCTTCTGCCACGGACAGTGGCTGGAAGCAGTCTTGCATCGCCCCTCTCCCTCCTTTGGCTGACAGAACGCTGAACTGATGCGCAGTTTTTCCACGCCGTTCTTTTTCTCAGGATAAAGTTTCACCGGCTTGTCATAGACACCAGGAACAGCAGCGTTAAATAGCCGCCACGCGCAGATTCCCTGCGTCCGCCGGTTAACGAATAACAACGTTTCTTTCAAGCCAACAGGCTGAGTAACGGCTGTCTGGTCTTAAACAGGCACGTGCCGCGCCATTCGTTTTTTTCACATCGCTTTCACCAATCCGACACCTGGACTCCCTTAAGTTGGGGGCCAGTGACTACGCTGGTGCCGGTGCGCATGTCGGTCTGCTGCAGAACACTAGTTCCAACCCGAATTAAAAGTATTTCTCAAAAATAGATTCAGGTAAGCGACGTGCACAACATCAAACAAACCAGACCCCGGGCCGACACCGCCCGCATTTGGCGCTCCGGAAAGATCATCATCAGCGCGCTCACTATTACCCTGATCGCCCTGATAAGCGGTTTTGTACTCTGGCCGGCGACTCCTCTGGATCTCGCTGGCGATCATCAGATGCAACGCAGCGGAATCTATCAACACTGGAAGGCCGGAGATGTCATCGCCCTGGTGCGCCACGCCGAGCGCTGTGACCGATCGGCCAACCCCTGCCTGGGCCCCGCAGATGGCATCACCCGCCTGGGCAGTGCTACCGCGACCGACCTGGGCAAGGCCTTCCGGAGCATCGGCATGGACCGTACCGACGTCATCAGCAGCCCCATGACCCGTACCCTGCAAACCGCACAGGCCATGTTCAATCAGGTCACCAGCTCTCAGGATTGGTTGCTGAACTGCGCCGACAATTTCGAGAACGATATAAAGGCCCATAAGCTTCAGGGGCGCAACCTGATCCTGGTCACCCACAGCGGCTGCATCAGTGATCTGGAGAGCCGCATGGGCTTCGCCCATGCCCTGGCCACCGAGTACACCAGTTCCTTGTTCCTGACGCTCGGTGCAGACGGAAAACTGCAAATACTGGGAATACTGAACGCCAAGAGCTGGCCACAAGTACTTAAAGAAGCGCCGAACAATTTGTAACTCTTTTTGACAACTAGACAACAGACTTCATTCAGCGAATCGACAGACTAACAGCCCACATTTAATTGACTTTATTGCAAGTTGCACTATTAGAGAGCAGAGCATTTTTCATAAAAACCGCTATAAAAAATGCAGCCATTAAAAACCGGGCAGCACTCACGGAGTTTCAAGCGATTTGTAGATGCCGTCATCGCTGATCCTCAACTCGCCCCGGCCATGCAACTTGCACGTTGAAATCCTTACCTGACTTCGAGGACAGAAATGCACCGCACTTTACCCACCCGGCTTATGGAACGAGCGCCACACCTTCAGGCAACACTGTGCGTGGGAGTAGCAACGGCATGATCAAGCGTTGGGCGTTGCCATTTCTGCTGTTGGCCTTCAGCCTGTTCTACCTGCTGCCGCTGGCCAGCCATGGCCTGTGGATTCCCGATGAAACCCGCTACGCGCAGATCAGCCAGGAAATGCTCCTCAGCGGCGACTGGGTCGCGCCGCACTTCATGGGTATCCGTTACTTCGAAAAACCCATTGCCGGTTACTGGATGATCGCCATCGGCCAGGCGGTGTTCGGCGACAACCTGTTCGGGGTGCGCATCGCCTCGGCCCTGAGCACCGGTTTGAGCGTGCTGCTGGCTTATCTCATCACGCGCCGGATGTGGAACGATCCACGCAAGAGCTTCGCCGCGGCGCTGCTGTACATGAGCTTCGGCCTGATTGCCGGGCAAGCCGGATACTCCAACCTCGACCCGCAATTCACGCTGTGGGTCAACCTGAGTCTGGTGGCCCTGTGGTTCGCCCTGGACAGCCAGGCCACACGCGCTCGCCTCCTGGCCTGGGCGGTGCTCGGGGCGGCGTGCGGCATGGGCTTCATGACCAAGGGCTTCCTGGCGTGGCTGCTGCCGGTACTGATCGCCCTGCCCTATATGCTTTGGCAACGTCGCCTGGGCGAACTGCTGCGCTACGGGCTGGTGGCGGTAGTGGTGGCCATCGGTATCAGCCTGCCCTGGGCGCTCAGCGTGCACGCCCATGAGCCGGACTTCTGGCGCTTTTTCTTCTGGCACGAGCATATTCGGCGCTTTGCCGCCGAAAACGCCCAACACACCCGGCCCTGGTGGTTCTACCTGCCTCTGCTGGTCGTCTCCTGCCTGCCCTGGGCATTGCTGCTGCCCGGCACACTGATGCAGGCCTGGAAGGACAAGCGCCAGGCCAACAGCGGTTTTCTGCTGTTGTGGTTGCTGCTGCCGCTGGTGTTTTTCAGCCTGAGCCGGGGCAAGCTGCCGACCTACATCATGCCGTGCCTGCTGCCACTGGCGGTGCTCATGGGTAACGCACTGATCGACCGCGTCAGCGATCGCCAGGGTCGAGCCATTCGCCTCAACAGCCTGCTCAATCTGCTGATCGGCGTGGGGGCACTGGTGGCGTTGCTGGTGATCCAGCTCACCCGGCCGGTTTATGGCCACAACGAAATGCTCAGCCTGTCCCTGGTGTTCATCATGCTGATGGGCTGGATCATCGCCAACCTGCTGCCGGCCTCCAGGCCGCTGCAATACTGGCCCGCCCCGGCCCTGGGCATCTGGCTGCTGGTGGCGCTGCTGCCCGCCGGCATGCCCGGACTGATCGTGCACAACGAGATGCCCGACCAGTTCATCAAGGAACATCTGCAAGAGCTCAAGCAGACCAAGACCCTGCTCAGCAATGACCTGGGTGCGGCCTCGGCCCTGGCCTGGCGCCTGCAACGTCCGCAGGTGTCGCTGTACAACACCGAGGGCGAGCTGAAATACGGCCTGGCTTATCCAGACTCGGAACAACGCAAGGTGAGCATGGCCGACGTCGGACAATGGATGACCGAGGCTCGCAAGCAGGGCTCCGTGGGCGTGGTCATGCGGGTCAAGAACGTGGTGGAGAACGAGGAAGTCGCGCTGCTGCCAGCGGGAGGCAAGCGCTATGAAGAGGGCAACCTGCTGATCCTGATCGTGCCACAGAGCCAGCCGTAGCCTGCCCCGTGAGCCAGCCAGCGTCAGCGTCGAGCCGTTCGGCGCTGACGTTTTTTTTGCCTGTCCGGCCCTGCGGGCCCGTGCAGTCTTTTCGAGTCAGTCCATGGAAATCCGTCTATGAATCTCGACCACAGCGAGCGCAAGGCCCTGATCCTGCTCCTGGGCGTATCGGCCCTGATCCTGTTGCTGGGCCTGGGCTCCCGCGAGCTGTGGGGCCCGGAAACCCGCTGGGCCAACATCGCGCTGCAGATGCTGCAGAGCGGCAATTACTTCGACCCGTACCTCAAAGGCACGCCCTATTACGACAAGCCCCTGCCGTCCTACTGGCTGATCACTGCCAGTGCCTGGCTGATGGGCGGACTGGGTCACTGGTCCTTGCGCCTGTCGTCGGTACTCGCCGCCTGGCTGAGCATCTGGCTGGTGTACCTGATCGGTGAGCGACTGTTCCACAAAGGCACCGGTCTGATCGCCGGCTGGATGCTGGCCACCACATTCTATTTCGCGTTCTGGGCGCGGGTAGCCACCGCCGACATTCTCACGGTATGCGGCGTACTGGCCTCTATCTGGTGGTACTGGCGAGATCCGGATGACACCCGCCTGAGTCGTTACACGGTGTTCTTCCTGCTGCTGGCGGCCACATCGCTGCTCAAGGGGCTGATAGGTTTCGTCTTGCCGGGGCTGGCCCTGCTGCCTCACCTGCTCAGCCAGGGCCGCTGGAAACGCCACCTGAATCTGCGCCTGTGCCTGGCCCTAGTGGTGGCAGGCCTGCTGTACATGGTGCCGTTCCTGCTCTCGCACCTGTACGGCACACCAACCTACAGCCAAAGCGGCCTGGACCTGGTGTTTCGGGAAAACGTGGTGCGCTTTTTCGACCCGTTCGACCATCAGGGGCCGATCTATACCTACCTGATCTACCTGCCGGCCTATACCTTGCCCTGGGTTCCCTGCTGGCTGCTCGGTCTGTGGGTTGCGGTGCGCCACTGGCGCCAGTTGCAGCCCAACGAGCGCTGGCTGGTCTGGGCCCTGGGCCTGCTGTTCCTGTTCTTCACCGCCAGCGGCAGCCGACGCAGCTATTACGTCTTGCCGCTGGTGCCCTTCGCCCAGCTTTTGGGGGCCTGGTGGCTGAACCGGCACCTGCAGCAAAAACGCGCCAGCGGCAAACCCGCTGACCGGCGCTGGACCCTGGGTTTTGCCGGCGCGGCAGTGGTGCTGCTGTTGGTACTGGGAGTCGCCTATCCCTGGAGCAATGGCGGTGGCGGAGTGATGCAGTTCGGCGCCCAGGTGAAAACCGAGGCCAGCCGGATCGCCCCCTGGAATCAATGGCGCATGGTGCTGGTGGAAGTGGACAACAAATTGCCGATGTACCTGCAGAACCA
The DNA here is from genome assembly GCF_001547895.1 of Pseudomonas sp. Os17. Taxonomy (NCBI): domain Bacteria; kingdom Pseudomonadati; phylum Pseudomonadota; class Gammaproteobacteria; order Pseudomonadales; family Pseudomonadaceae; genus Pseudomonas; species Pseudomonas sp. Os17. The sequence continues at coordinate 5,110,780 of NZ_AP014627.1, forward strand.
GGGAGGTGCGTTCTACTACGTGCCGCAAACCGCGGATTTTCCTCGAACGGGCACGAGCGCCGACTTCATGGCCTGGCTGGACAAGACCAGCGGCCAGCACTGGGATCCTCAGCGCACCTTGATATTCGTGCAGCAGTACAAGGATCAACCCTTGATGCTGGAATACCTGGGCAACGACCATCAGCTGATCCGCACACGGCCCACCCACGGTGAGCGCCTGGCGAAGAAATACGCAGAGGGCAGCGTGGCCTTCGTGCCGCGGGTGCCGGGCACCTGAGGACAGGCCGCGGCGCCCCGGGACTCGGGACGCCGCGGCCCTGGTTCAGCGATTGCCGATCAGAGGTTCACCACATTGACGAAGCGCGGCGTGGCGTTGTCATCGATGCGCAGGTTGGTGAAGTCGAACAGGTTGCGATCCGCCAGTTGCGACGGAATCACGTTCTGCAGGCCGCGGAAGATGCTCTCGGTACGCCCAGGGCTTTTGCGCTCCCACTCCTGAAGCATCTCCTTGACCACCTGGCGCTGCAGGTTCTCCTGGGAGCCGCAGAGGTTGCAGGGAATGATCGGGAACTGCTTGAGGTCGGAATAGGCCTGGATGTCCTTCTCGCTGCAGTAGGCCAGCGGCCGGATCACCACGTTGCGCCCGTCGTCGGCCAGCAGCTTGGGCGGCATGGCCTTGAGCGAGCCGTTGTAGAACATGTTGAGGAAGAACGTCTCGACGATGTCGTCACGGTGGTGACCCAGGGCCATCTTGGTGGCACCGATCTCGTCGGCGAAGGTGTACAGGGTGCCACGACGCAGGCGCGAGCACAGCGAGCAGGTGGTCTTGCCTTCGGGGATCAGTTCCTTGACCACCGAGTAGGTGTCCTTCTCGACGATGTGGTACTCGATCCCCAATTCCTTGAGGTAGGCCGGCAGCACGTGCTCGGGAAAGCCGGGCTGCTTCTGGTCCATGTTCACCGCGACGATCTCGAACTTGATCGGCGCCACCTTCTGCAGGTGCAGCAGCACGTCGAGCATGGTGTAGCTGTCCTTGCCGCCGGACAGGCAGACCATGACCTTGTCGCCCTCTTCGATCATGTTGAAATCGGCGACCGCTTCGCCCGCCTGTCGACGAAGGCGTTTCTGCAGTTTGTTCTGGTTGACCGTAAGAGTGCCCATGGCGCTTGGAATCCGCGAGGTGTGTGACGAAAAGCCGAGCATTTTAAGCAAAACCCCGGCCCCGTGAAAGCGCCGCAAGGTGCTATCCAGCCAGACGGGGGTAACCGACACGACCGCGATTACCCACGGGTTTTACAGCGCAATTTGCTCTAAAGCGGCGCACATCTGAGGAAAACTCCTTCCTATACTGCGACATAAGGTCGCACACCCGTATAGACCTATACTGACCATGCCACTTGGCTGTAAGCGCTCCGTTGGGGGGCGATGGCAACATTTAAGGAGTGACTGACCATGATTCATCATGTCGTAGGACTCTTCACCCACCCCGATCAGGAATGGCGAGAAATCCGTGGCGATGCCGAGGAAAGCATCAGTCACATGTACCTCACTCACACGCTGATTCTGGCGGCGATCCCCGCTGTCTCGGCCTTTATCGGCACCACCCAGGTCGGCTGGGTCATCGGCAACCGCGCGCCGGTGATGCTGACCATGGAAAGCGCCCTGTGGATGACCATCATGTCGTACCTGGCCATGCTCTGCGGCGTGGCGGTGATGGGCGCGTTCATTCACTGGATGGCCCGGACCTACGATGCCAGCCCGAGTCTGGCGCGCTGCGTAGCCTTTGCCACCTACACCGCGACCCCGCTGTTCGTCGGCGGCCTGGCGGCCCTGTATCCACACATGTGGCTGGGGATGATCATCGGCACCGCGGCAATCTGCTACACCGTGTACCTGCTCTACGTCGGACTGCCGACCTTCATGAACATCCCGTCTGACGAGGGCTTCCTGTTTTCCAGCTCGGTCCTGGCGGTGGGACTGGTGGTGCTGGTCGCGATCATGGCCTTCACCGTGATTGTCTGGGGCCTGGGCGTCGGCCCCGTGTACACCAACTGACGCCGCACCAATAATAATCCTCCATCTGCCAGCACAGGCCGCCGCAAGGCGGCCTTCTTAATGGGCCCGATCCTGCGACCATTCGGCGCCTGAACGATTCGGATTCGCCGGTCTTTGCGGCATACTCAGCCACTCTGGAGAGCCGTTAAGCATGCCCGAGCAACTCAATACCCGCGTCGAAGACTGTTTCCTACTCGCTGAATCCTTTTTCAAACGTCCTTTCAAACGCCCGGTGGTCAGCCTCAAGTTGCGCGGCCAGAAAGCCGGGGTCGCTCATTTGCATGAAAACCTGCTGCGCTTCAATCCCCAGCTGTACCGGGAAAACACCGAAGACTTCCTCAAGCAGACGGTGGCCCATGAGGTAGCCCACCTGATCGCTCACCAACTGTTTGGCGAGCGCATCCAGCCCCATGGCGAGGAATGGCAACTGATCATGCGCGGGGTCTATGAACTGCCGCCCAATCGCTGCCACACCTATGCGATCAAACGCCGCAGCGTGACCCGCTACATCTATCGCTGCCCCTGCGCCGAGAGCGATTTCCCGTTTTCGGCCCAGCGCCACAAGCTGGTGGCACAAGGTCGCCGCTACCTGTGCCGACGCTGCCGGCACACCCTGGTGTACAGCGGGGAAACCAGGGTCGAGTGACAGAAGCCAACGCGTTTCGCCGGCCGGTTCCTAGCCGATGATCCCCTCGCTTCGAAGTGCCTCGATGCGCTCGGCGCTGTAGCCCAGCTCCGTCAGCACCTCAACACAATGGGCGCCCAGCCTGGCGCCGATATGCCGCGGCTCGGGCAAGCCCTGGGAGAACTTCAGCGGACAGGCGATCTGCGCCTGGAGGCTGCCGTCCTCACGGGGCACCTGGCTGACCAGTTGCCGGGCCTGCAACTGCGGATGCTGCACCGCCTCGGCCAGACTCAGGACCGGCTCGACACAGGCGTCGAGCCCGGCGAACAGCTGGCAGAGTTCGGCGAAGTCGTGTTTTTCGAACTCGATCTGCAAGGCCTGCTTGAGGGCCTGTTGCTGCTCCGGTACAGGCGACAAGCCCTGGGCCGCCAGCTCCGGACGCCCCAGGGCCTGACACAACTGTTGCATGAACACCGGCTCCAGGCTGCCCACCGACAGCCAGCGACCATCCCGACTGCGGTAGTAGTCGTAGAAACTGCCGCCGTTGAGCGCCTGCTGCTCCATCCCCGGCTCGACCCCGCAGGCCAGATAACCGGCGCCGGCCATGGCGTTCAAACTGAACACACAGTCGGTCATGCTGATATCCAGGTGCTGGCCCTGACCACTGTGCTGACGGGCGATAACCGCCGCCAAGAGGCCAATCACCCCGTGCAGCGAGCCACCGGCGATGTCGGCCGCCTGAATGCCCAGGGGCAAGGGTCCCTGATCGCGACGCCCGGTCTGGCTGGCCAGTCCGGCCAGGGCCAGGTAATTGATGTCGTGTCCGGCGCGGTCCTTGTAGGGCCCGGTCTGGCCATAGCCGGTAATGGACACGTAGATCAGCCGCGGATTGATCGCCTTCAAGGCTTCGTAGCCCAGCCCCAGGCGCTCCATCACCCCCGGGCGAAACTGTTCGAGGAGAATGTCATGCTCCTGCAGCAGTTGCCGCACCACCTCCAGTGCTTCGGGCCGCTTGAGGTCCAGGGCCAGGCTGCGCTTGTTGCGATTGAGGTAGGCGTGGCTGGCGGACACCCCCCGATCGTGGGGCGGCAGCACCCGCAACAGGTCCATGCGGGTCGGCGACTCGATGCGCAGCACCTCGGCGCCCATGTCCGCCAGCAGCAGCGAGGCGAACGGCCCCGGCAGCAGGGTGGAGAAATCCAGTACCTTGAGTGAAGCCAACGGCCCTTGCATGTGCCCTCTCCTCTTGATCGACCGCCAGAGAGTAGGCAGCCGCAAGCACTGCAACAATTACCACAATGCTCAGCCGGACTGACCGTTGCGCTCATCCACCAGGCCATAAAAAACCCGCCGTAGCGGGTTTCTTATGTTCAGCCAGGCTTACTTGATGGTGGGTGCCGGACCTTCGGCCACACCCAGATCATCCGTTTCGCGGGTGTCGCTGATGGCACGACCACCGGAAGCCAGTTCGACTTGCAGCTTGTCTTCGTCCAGCTCCTTGACCCACTTGGCGACCACCAGGGTGGCCACTGCGTTGCCTACCAGGTTGGTCAGGGCGCGAGCCTCGGACATGAAGCGGTCGATACCCAGGATCAGCGCCAGGCCGGCCACCGGCAGGTGCCCCACGGCCGACAGGGTTGCCGCCAGGACGATGAAGCCGCTGCCGGTGACGCCCGCGGCGCCTTTGGAGGACAGCAGCAGCACCAGCAGCAGGGTGATCTGGTGGGTGATGTCCATGTGGGTATCAGTGGCCTGGGCGATGAACACCGCGGCCATGGTCAGGTAGATCGACGTACCGTCGAGGTTGAACGAGTAACCGGTTGGAATCACCAGGCCGACCACCGACTTCTTGGCACCCAGGCGCTCCATCTTGATCAGCATGCGCGGCAGGGCCGACTCCGAGGAGGAAGTGCCCAGCACGATCAGCAACTCTTCACGGATGTAGCGGATCAGCTTGATCACGCTGAAGCCGTGGGCACGGCAGATGGCCCCCAGGACCACCAGCACGAACACCACGCAGGTGATGTAGAAGCAGATCATCAACTGGCCCAGTTGCACCAGGGAGCCGACGCCGTAGGCACCGATGGTGAACGCCATGGCACCCAGCGCACCCAGGGGCGCCAGCTTCATGATCATGTTGATGATGTTGAACATCACGTGGGCGAAGCGGTCGATGAAGTCCAGCACCGGCTTGCCATAGGCACCCAGGCGATGCAGGGCGAAACCGAAGATCACCGAGAACATCAGCACTTGCAGGATGTCGCCGTTGGCAAAGGCACCGACGATGGTGGTCGGAATCACGTTGAGGATGAAGCCGACGATGCTCTGGTCATTGCCTGCGGTCACATAGGCCGCGACTTTCGAGGCATCCAGGGTCGAGGCGTCGATATGCATGCCGGCACCCGGCTGCACCACGTTGACCACGATCAGGCCGATCAGCAGGGCGATGGTGGAGACGATTTCGAAGTACAGCAGCGCATAGCCGCCGGTCTTGCCGACCGATTTCATGTTCTGCATGCCGGCGATGCCACTCACCACGGTGCAGAAAATGATGGGGGCAATGACCATCTTGATCAGTTTGATGAACCCGTCACCCAGGGGCTTGAGGGCCACGCCGGTCTGAGGGTAGAAGTGACCGAGCAGGATGCCGATGGCGATGGCAACGATCACCTGGAAATACAGGGATTTGTACAGTGGCTGACGAGTCGTCATTGCAAAGTTCCTCAAGAGCCCCGGCATACAGCTTCCGTCGATGCATGCGGTGCCTAAAGTGCGAACCCTCCTGCACTGGAGGGATTTGTTGTGTCGAACTGCGTGCTGGCAGATCTTCCGGCTCTATCGCAAAGCCCGTGCCACCTTGCCCAAAAGCCCTGCAGGCCTTTAGACATCAGGGGGCGGGCCGATCCTTGCATTCGTTGCGCCCGGTGAAGCTGGCGGATATCCGCCCATTCATCGAGCCTCGTCCTACAATTTGGCGGATATCCGCCTTGTTCCCTCGTGAGGGGGCTGGCTAACATCCGCCACTCAATGGACGGACCAGCCTCATGCGTGAACGCACCATCGCCAGCCACTTTGCCCGCGCCGCCTTAGGCGGGGCGCGCCGTCGCGGCCACGATTGCGAGCCGCTCCTGCAGCGACTGGGCATCAGCCCGGAGCTGTTGAACCAACCCAAGGCGCGCATCGCTCCGGAGCAGTTCACCAGCCTGCTGCAACAGCTGTGGCTGGAGCTGGACGACGAATACCTCGGCTTCGCCCATGGCCCCAGCAAACGCGGGACGTTCGCCATGATGTGCCACGCCCTGATCCATTGCCGCACCTTGGAAAAAGCACTGCAGCGCGGCTTATTGTTTTATAGCTTGTTTCCGGAAGCTCCGCGTCTGAGTCTGACGCGTGAGGGAGAAATGGCTCGACTGAGCCTGGATGATTCTGAACTGTGGGACCCCGAGCACTTTCTCAGCGAAAGCCTGCTGGTGATCTGGCACCGCCTGGGCAGCTGGTTGATCGGCCAGCGCATTCGCCTGGAGCAGGCCGGCTTCAGCTATCCGAAACCCGAACACGCCGCGGAATACGACCTGCTTTTCCCCTGCCCCCTGGAGTTCGCACAGCAACGCAGCAGCCTGTTGTTCCACAGCCGCTACCTGGGCATGCCGCTGCTGCAGGATGAACGCACCCTCAAGCACTTCCTCGAACGCTCCCCCGCCGACCTGCTGTCGCGGCCGGACGAAGGCGACAGCCTTAGCAGCCAGTTACGCCGCCTGCTCAGCCACGACCGCGAGCGCTGGCCCGATCTGGAAAGCGTCGCGCAGCACCTGCACGTCAGCCCGCAGACCCTGCGCCGCCACTTGCGCGAGGAAGGCTCGAGCTTTCAGGGCTTGAAGGATGAACTGCGCCGCGACATTGCCATCTTCCACCTGGGCCGCGCCGACCTGTCGTTGCAACAGATCGCCGAGCACCTGGGCTTTTCCGAACCGTCGGCGTTTCATCGGGCGTTCAAGAAATGGACCGGCCTGACCCCGGGCGCCTATCGAGCCCGGGACCGCTAGCACAGGGTGTACCGCTAGAGAGCCGGGAAGTGAATGCGGAATGCCGCACCGCCCAGGGCCGAGTCCCCCAGGGTCAGCTGCGCGCCGTAACTCTCGATGATGTCCTTGACCACCGCCAGGCCAATGCCCTGCCCCGGGTGCTGGCGATCCAGGCGCTCACCGCGCTGGAGAATCCGCGCCCGCTGATCCGGCGGCACGCCGGGACCGTCGTCCTCCACGCACAATTCAGCGCCGTCGAGGGTTTCGCGCACGCTGATGCGTACCGAGCCCAGGCACAGGCGGTAGGCGTTCTCCAGCAGGTTGCCGAGCAACTCCAGCAAGGCGCCCTGCTCGATCGGCACATAGCAGCGCTCGGGCAAATCGAAAGACACCCGCACCTGCTTGTCGCGATAGACCTTGTCCAGGGTGTCACACAGGCTCTGCAACACCGGCCGCAGACGCACCTGATGGCGCACCAGACCGCTCTTGCGCAGGCTGGCACGCTGCAACTGATAGCTGATCTGCTGGCTCATGCGCTCGATCTGCGCTTGCAGGACCCAGGCCTGCTCCCGATCCTGAGGCCGCTGGGCCATATCCTCGCTCACCCCTTGCAACACCGTCAGCGGGGTTTTCAGGCTGTGGGCCAGGTCATCCAGGGAGTCCCGATAGCGGCTGCGCTGTTCGCGCTCGCTTTGCAGCAGGCGGTTCAAGGAGCCGGTCAGCCGCAACAGCTCCCGCGGGTGTTCCTCGCTCAGGCTCTGGCGGGTGCCGCTTTCGATCTGGTCCAGCTCCTGACTCAGGCGTCGCAGGGCCTGCAAGCCCCAGGTCAGGCCCATCCACAGCAGCGCCAGAAGCACCAGCAATGCCGCGCCAAATCCCAGATAGAGGTTCTCCCGCACGCCTTCGAGGGTCTGCTGGTACTCGCGCACCGGCTGCAGCGCCACAATACTGAAGGCCGCATTCTTGCCTCCCAGCAGCTTGATCTCGACGTCGTAGACGAAGAACTCCTGGCCATTGGCTTCGCGGATCCTGGCGAACTCGTTGCCACGCCCGTCGTACCGCGGACGGTAGTTGATGTTCTCTTCCTGGGTGGCCCGGGAGCGCCAGACCAGATGCCCCTCGCGATCGTAGATGTAGCCCAGCAGGCGACTGTCGGCGAGGTTGAAGCGCTCGTCGGGCAACTGTGCGGGCATCTGCAGGCGATTGTTTTCGATCCGCGCCGCCGAAATCAGGGTGGTGACGTCGGAGGCCAGGCGCTGCTCGATGGAGTCCTGCAGCGCCAGGCTGAACGCGCCCTGCATGGCCGGCAGCAACGCCAGCATGAACAGCACCGCCAGGGTGGTGGCGGCCAGCATCAGGCGCAGGCGCAGCGATCGAATCATCGGCAGCGCTCGTTGAACAGGTAGCCCAGCCCACGCACCGTATCGATGGGCTTGAAGCCCGAAGGCGCTTCAAGCTTGCGCCGCAGGCGCCCCACCAGCACCTCGATGACATTCGGATCGCGCTCGTCGTCGTCCGGATACAGTTGCTCCATCAAACGGTCCTTGGCCACCACCTGCTGGTGATGGCGCATCAGGTATTCGAGGATCCGGTATTCATAGGCAGTCAGCGCCAGGGGCTGCTCATCCAGGGACGCCTGTTTGCGGTTCAGGTCCAGCAACAGCGGCCCGGCAACGATGGTCGACTGGGTAAAGCCGCTGGAGCGGCGCAGCAACGCATTGAGCCGCGCATCCAGCTCCTCGAACTGAAAGGGCTTGACCACATAGTCGTCGGCACCGGCGGCCAGGCCTTCGACCTTGTCCTGCCAGTTGCCGCGAGCGGTGAGGATGAGGATCGGAAATGCCTTGCCCCGGGCGCGCAGCTGGCGGATCAGGTCCAGTCCGCCCATGCCGGGCAAGCCCAGGTCGATCACCGCCAGGTCGTGATTGAACTGCTCGGTCTGGTACAACGCCTCCTCGGCGTTGGCCACGGACTCGACCACGTGACCGCTGTCGGTGAGGCGGGTTTGCAAGTGATGACGCAACAGCGCCTCATCTTCGACGACCAGCAACTTCATAACGCTCTCCCAGGCAAAATTCGACATCTCCAGGGGCGCCCCTGCGCCCTGATGATCAATGCACCCGCGCCGGACCATGCCCAAGGCATGGTCCGGCGCGGTTCAGGCCAGGCCGCTTATCAGAAAGCGTAGTTGGCCGACAGATAGGTCTGGGCGCTGCTGGTCAGGCTCAGTGAACCTTGCTTGCTGCCGCCCCGTTCGCTCATCTCGGTCCCGGCATTGCTGCGCAGGTAACGGTAGCCGAGCTCCACCGAGGTGTTCTGTGAAATCTGCTGCAGGACACCGGCCTGCACGCCGACCGCGTAGCCGATGTCACTGTCGCGGCTGAAGCCCGGGGACTCCTGGGTCAGCTTGGTCAGGCCGGCCGTGCCGCCGCCAAAGAGCTTGGTGGTACCGGTCACCGGCAGGAACATATCGTAACTGCCCAGCAGGTTCTGCTGACGCAGTTTAATGCCGTTGTGAGAGCCGGAAACGTAATCGTAAGTGGCGTAGTAGCGGCCCTGGTCGTTCTGTTGCCCCAGGCGCACGCCCCAGGTGTTGTCCTTGCCGATCACGCCATCGGCATTCGGATGACCGAGGTTGCTGTTGAGCTGGCTGGACTTTTTAACCTTGTCGCTGGTCTGGCCGAAGGTCAGGCTAGCGAAGTTGCTGTCAGCGGCTTGAACGGCGGCGCTGGCGCCGAGCACGGTAAAGGCGAGGATCAGTTTTTTCAATGAAGTCATAGGAAGTTTCCTTTGCGCTATTGGCTTTTTGGGTGCCGGGCCAGAGTAACCAGCCCGCCCTGAACTCCCCCTGAACATCTCCTTAACCTCGCCTGAACCAGAGCCACATGATTGTTTTTACCGGCGTTTAACCCCAACCAGCTTCCCGTACGGAGCGCCAGCCCCTCGCTGGGCAGCACGCGGCGCTACCCTCGAACCCGTCAACCCGGCAAACTAGCGGCCATGAATGCACTCCCCTCTCTCCCCCTCTGCTGCACCCCTCCGGAGGCCTCCTGGCCCTTGCCGGAAGCCTTGCCCCACACCCGCTGGCTGAGCACCCGGTTCGACCCCGGGCAACTGACTGCGGACGATTTCCAGCGCAGCGGCATTCCCGCACCGCCCAGCATCCAGCGCTCAGTTGCCAAGCGCCAGGCGGAATTTCTCGCCGGGCGCCTGTGCGCGCGGGAGGCCCTGCGCCAACTGCAACAACTGGACTGGGTGCCGCCGATCGGCGCCGACCGGGCACCGGTCTGGCCGGAACATATCTGTGGCTCGATCACCCACAGCACCGGCCGGGCGGCCGCCATCGTCGCCGACAAGCAGCACTGGCGGGCCCTGGGCATGGATCTGGAAAAGCTCCTCGGCGAGGAACGTGCAGCCAATCTGGCCGGGCAGATCCTCACCCCGGCGGAGCTGCTGCGTCGCGACCGCTTGCCGGCCGAGCAGCACGCCCTGGCCGTGACCCTGACCTTCTCGATCAAGGAAAGCCTGTACAAGGCCCTGTATCCGCTGGTGCAGAAAAGCTTCTATTTCGAACATGCCGAAGTGCTGGAGTGGTCGCCAGCGGGCCAGGTGCGCATGCGCCTGCTCACCGACCTGTCCGAGGAATGGCACCACGGCCGCGAACTGCTGGGTCAGTTCGTCGTCGAGGCAGGCCAGTTGCTGAGCCTGATCGCGATCAAACCCTGAACACGCGCGTCCTCAACGGGGCTCCTGATGCCGCGGCCAGCTCAAGCTGAAGCAGGCGCCCCCGAGACTGTTGCTCTTACTGATCAGCGCCCGACCGTCGTGCCAGTGAATGATCCGCCGCACAATGGACAGGCCCAATCCATGTCCACCGGAAGCCCGGGTCCGACTGTCGTCCAGACGCAGGAACGGCGTGAAGATTTTTTCCCAGGCACTTTCCGGTACACCGGGCCCGTCATCCTCCACATCCACCCGACAGCGCAACTGGCCCACCTGATAACTGACGGTCACCTGGGAGTGTGCGTGGCGCATGGCGTTGCTCACCAGATTCTGCAGCGCCCGGTGCAGATAACGCGGCTCGGCCTCGACCCAGGCGCCATCGCACTCGACCGCAGACAGGCACAGGCCGCGATGGACCTTGAGATTGGCCCGCAACGGCGCCAGCTCGTCGATCACCTGATTGATCAGGGCATCGAGGTCGATGCGCTGGAAGTTCAGGGCCGGCGAACCCTGCTCCAGGCGGGCATAGGTGAGCATCTCGTCCACCAGCCGATCGAGGTCCTGAATATCGTTGTCCATGCCGTCCAGGTACTTTTGCCGAGCCTGGTCGGTGCTCGCCGAGGCGATCATCTCCAGGCCAAAACGCAGGCGCGCCACCGGGGTACGCAATTCGTGGGACACCGCCCGCACCAGTTCACGCTGGATCGCCAGTAGCCGTTGCAGGTGTTCGGCCATGCCATTGAAGGCGGCCGCCAGGCGCCCCACCGAATCCGCGCCCCGGGCCGGCACCCGGGTTTCCAGGCTGCCCTTGGCAATCCGCGTGGCCGCCGACTCCAGGCCGCTGAGGCGGCGCTCCAACTGGCGCACCAACAGGTAGACGATCAACCCGATCAGGCTCAGCCCGAGCACGGCAATCAACACCAGCCATTGCGGCGGATAAGGGTTCATCTGGTACAGGGGACCGATTTCCAGCACCCAGGGCGTGCCCACCAGACCGGCGAAGACCCGGATCGAGTCACCGCCCTTGCCCAGGGCCATCACCGTATCGCCCTCAGCCACCCGACGGCGCTGGTCCTCATCCATATCCGCGGCATCTAGGGTCGCCAGGTGCATGTCGAAGCCAAACCCCTTGGCCTGCTTGAGCGCCGCCAGACGCTGTGGCTGCTCGGCCACCGGGTAGCGCACCAGCTCGTCCGCCAGCAGGTAGATGGTGGCCCGGGCCAGTTGTTCGCTGATCTGCTGCACCTCGGCACTGAGCAGCAACTGCTCCCGCTCGCTGACCAGGCGGTAGACCCGGGCCGCGAAGGGACCGGTCTGTTCCACCAGCGCCTGCCCGCGCAGCACCCGGCCACGCTGGCTGCTGTCCAGATCGGTCTGGCTGAAGGTCTTCAGGCTCAGGGGAATGCCCAGCAAGCGCTGCCACACCAGCAAGGCCCGGCGACGCTCGATCTCGCTCATCGGCTGCAGATTGTCCGCCATCAGCGAGAAGGTGCCGTGGGCCAAGCGTTCGCGGTATTGCTCGCTGCGCACTTCGTTGAGCAGGTGCAAGGCCAGCACCCCCAGCAGCGCCACCAGAATCAGCGCGGCACACATGCCGCCGTAGATACGCAGGAAGATCGAGTTCACAAGGGCATGTCGGCAGCGGCTTCGGGGACGAACAGATAACCCTTGCTGCGAATGGTCTTGATCAGCCGCGGGTGCTCCGGGTCATCGCCGATCTTGGGACGGATGCGCGAGATGCGCACGTCGATGGAGCGGTCCTGGCCGTCATAACCAATCCCCCGCAGGGCATTGAAGATTTCCTCGCGGGACAGAATCCGCCCGGCATTCACCACCAGCAGCCACAGCAGATCGAATTCGGCGCTGGTCAACTCGATTCCCACGTCGCTCAGCCAGGCTTCGCGCAGGGCGCTGTCCACCACCAAGGGCCCGAAGCACAGGCGCCGGCTTTTCTCCGGGGCGGGCTCGGGCGTCTCGCTGCGCCGCAGCAGCGCCTGGATCCTGGCCAGCAACAGGCGGGGACGCACGGGCTTGCACACGTAGTCATCGGCCCCCAGGTCCAGCCCCATGACCTGATCCATATCATCGGTGCGGGCGGTGAGCATGAGGATCGGCCCATCGTAGCGATCCCGGACCTTGCGGCAGATGCTCAGGCCGTCCTCGCCGGGCAGCATCAGGTCGAGGATCACCAGGTCCGGCTGCTCGGCGATGATCCTGTCGGCAGCCAGGGCGCCATTGCCTTCGATCGCCACCTGCAGTCCGTTGCTCTCCAGATATTCACGGGTCAACTCAGCCAGACGCTGGTCATCCTCGACAATCAATACCTGCCAGGCTTCTTGCTCCACGCTCGACCTCTTTATTGCCAGCACTCATTGGACACAAGGCACCCGTCTTTTTGTCATGAAAAAGGCGGATAACCTGTCGTGGAAAACGCAGTCGTCGCTGCATGGACCGCGGCGGATTGTAGCAACCGGCATGCGCCCCCACACAAGCGACTAAAACGACTCGGTCGGGGCGATTTTTTGTGATAGGGTTCGCGCCCGCAAAAATCCGCCCAAGGCAATTTTCAGGGATAAAAAACAGTGACGGACGGTTGCATGCACTGGGACTGCGGGCTGCATGAGTTTTACCCCAGTCCATACACAATTTACGCACAACCTTATCCACAGGCAGTACGTTGCAATCAGTCCCCCAAACGCATTATCTTGTAGCCCGGCGGCTAAAAATCCCTATATCTAGGGTTTTACACAAAAAACCAAACACAATTCAGACGAGAAACTCAAGCCCTTTTCTTGCCCCGTTTGGTGGAACCAATCGCTGTTTCAAAAGACCAACACCGCGCGTGCGGATGGCATCGTTTTCCACCCTGTCCAGGAGAAAGCGGTACGGGTGTTGCAGCCACAATACTGTCACCCACCAGGAATAAGGTGCCGAGCCACTGGCTCGACGCCCAAGACTTCGGCATGGAAGCGGCGCCCATAGCCCCCTTCCTGAACTGTCCCGAAGTCGTTATGCCCGGCCTCTGCCGGTTGTAGTGCTTCAGGACGGAACGGTGGGCACCTCATTGGTGCCCAAACAAACATAGAGAACGTGGAGACACCCATGCAAACCGACACAACTCGCGAGAACCCGCAGGCCAATGCGCCGCAGGCCGCCGATTCCAACCTGGATCTGTCTGCTACCGCCCCTGGCCAATTGCGCGTGATCAAGCGTAACGGCACTGTCGTTGCCTACACCGACGACAAGATCACCGTCGCTATCACCAAAGCGTTCCTCGCAGTTGAAGGCGGCACCGCCGCTGCCTCGTCGCGAATCCACGACACCGTGGCGCGCCTGACCGAGCAGGTCACCGCAACCTTCAAGCGTCGCATGCCTTCGGGCGGCACCATCCACATCGAAGAGATCCAGGATCAGGTCGAACTGGCCCTGATGCGTGCCGGCGAACAGAAAGTGGCCCGCGACTACGTGATCTACCGCGATTCCCGCGCCAAGGAACGCGCCACCCGCTCCAGCAGCGAAGCGCCGGTACAGGCCCACCCATCGATCCGCATCACTCGCGCCGATGGCAGCCTCGCACCCCTGGACATGGGCCGCCTGAACACCATCGTCAGCGAAGCCTGCGAAGGCCTGGAAGAGGTCGACGGCGACCTGATCCAGCGCGAAACCCTGAAGAACCTCTACGACGGCGTAGCCCTGAAGGACGTCAACACCGCTCTGGTGATGACCGCTCGCACCCTGGTGGAGCGCGAGCCGAACTACTCGTTCGTCACCGCCCGCCTGCTGATGGACACCCTGCGTGCCGAAGGCCTGGGCTTCCTCGAAGTCGCCGAAAGCGCCACCCACCACGAAATGGCCGACCTGTACGCCAAGGCACTGCCGGCCTACGTCGCCAAGGGTATCGAGTTCGAACTGCTGAACCCGGTCCTGGCCGAATTCGACCTGGAAAAACTCGGCAAGGCGATCAACCACGAACGCGACCAGCAGTTCACCTACCTGGGCCTGCAAACCCTGTACGACCGCTACTTCATCCACAAGGATGGCGTGCGTTTCGAACTGCCGCAGATCTTCTTCATGCGCGTGGCCATGGGCCTGGCGATCGAAGAGAAACAGCGCGAAGACCGCGCCATCGAGTTCTACAACCTGTTGTCGTCCTTCGACTACATGGCTTCGACTCCGACCCTGTTCAACGCCGGCACCCTGCGTCCACAGCTGTCGAGCTGCTACCTGACCACCGTTCCGGACGACCTGTCGGGCATCTACGGCGCCATCCACGACAACGCCATGCTGTCGAAATTCGCCGGCGGCCTGGGCAACGACTGGACGCCGGTGCGTGCGCTGGGTTCCTACATCAAGGGCACCAACGGCAAATCCCAGGGCGTCGTGCCTTTCCTGAAAGTGGTCAACGACACCGCCGTCGCCGTGAACCAGGGTGGCAAGCGCAAGGGCGCTGTCTGTGCCTACCTGGAAACCTGGCACATGGACATTGAAGAGTTCATCGAGCTGCGCAAGAACACCGGTGATGATCGTCGTCGCACCCACGACATGAACACCGCCAACTGGATCCCCGACCTGTTCATGAAGCGCGTCTTCGATGACGGCAAGTGGACCCTGTTCTCGCCATCGGAAGTGCCGGATCTGCACGACCTGACCGGCAAGGCCTTCGAAGAGCGCTACGAGTACTACGAAGCCCTGACCGAATACAACAAGATCAAGCTGTTCAAGACCGTCCAGGCCAAAGACCTGTGGCGCAAGATGCTGTCCATGCTGTTCGAAACCGGCCACCCATGGCTGACCTTCAAGGACCCATGCAACCTGCGCAGCCCGCAACAGCACGTGGGCGTGGTCCACAGTTCGAACCTGTGCACCGAGATCACCTTGAACACCAACAAGGACGAGATCGCGGTCTGCAACCTGGGCTCGATCAACCTGCCGAACCACATCAAGGACGGCAAGCTCGACACCGCCAAGCTGCAACGCACCGTGAACACCGCCGTGCGCATGCTCGACAACGTGATCGACATCAACTACTACTCGGTGCCGCAGGCGAAGAACTCCAACTTCAAGCACCGTCCAGTAGGCCTGGGCATCATGGGCTTCCAGGACGCTTTGTACCTGCAGCACATCGCCTACGGTTCCGACGCGGCCGTCGAGTTCGCCGACAAGTCCATGGAAGCGGTCAGCTACTACGCGATCCAGGCTTCCTGCGACCTGGCCGATGAGCGCGGCGCCTACGAGACCTTCCAGGGCTCGCTGTGGTCCAAGGGCATCCTGCCGCTGGACTCGCAACAGATCCTGATCGAGGCCCGTGGCCAGAAGTACATCGATGTGGACCTCAACGAAACCCTGGACTGGGCGCCGGTACGTGCCCGCGTGCAGAAAGGCATTCGTAACTCCAACATCATGGCCATCGCACCGACCGCGACCATCGCCAACATCACTGGCGTATCGCAATCGATCGAGCCGACCTATCAGAACCTGTATGTGAAGTCGAACCTGTCAGGCGAATTCACCGTGATCAACCCGTACCTGGTACGCGATCTGAAAGCTCGCGGCCTGTGGGACTCGGTGATGATCAACGACCTGAAGTACTACGACGGTTCGGTACAACAGATCGAGCGCATCCCGCAGGAGCTCAAGGAGCTCTACGCGACCGCCTTCGAAGTGGAAACCAAGTGGATCGTCGACGCCGCCAGCCGTCGCCAGAAGTGGATCGACCAGGCTCAGTCGCTGAACCTGTACATCGCCGGTGCTTCGGGCAAGAAACTCGACGTGACCTACCGCATGGCTTGGTACCGTGGCCTGAAAACCACTTACTACCTCCGCGCCCTGGCCGCCACCAGCACCGAGAAGTCGACCATCAACACCGGCAAGCTGAACGCTGTTTCCAGCGGCGGCAACCACGGTGACGACTCGGTCCTGGCCGCTCCTGCTGGTCCTGCTCCAGTGCCGAAGGCTTGCGCCATCGACGAGCCGGATTGCGAAGCTTGCCAATAAGCTGAGCTGACAGGTGCCTGCGGGCACCTGCCACAACCCCCGATAGACCTCCGGTTTATCGGGGGTTTTCTTTTGCCCGCAACGCAGCTGCAGGTGCCGGCTTGCCGGCGAACAGCTCCGAAGCCTTGCACTGCTTCAGAGAGCGCCCTCGCTGGCAAGCCAGCCCCTACGGCAGAGGCTCCTGCAGGGTAAACAGCGCCATCGAACAGGCACAAAAAAGCCCCTCAAGGAGGGGCTTTTCGTACAGCGTGTCAGCCAACCCGCATCAGGTCATCTGGATGATGGTCTGCATGATGGTGCTCTGGGTGGAGATGGTCTTGGCGTTCGCCTGATAGTTGCTCTGGGCCTTGATCAGGTTCACCAGTTCGTTGGTCAGGTTGACGTTGGACTCTTCCAGGGAGTTGGACACTACCGCGCCCAGGGTTCCGGTCTTCGGTGCGTCATAACCTGGAATACCCGACGAGTAGGTTTCTTTCCACTGGGTGCCGCCTACCGGCTGCAGGCCTTGCTCGTTGGTGAAGCTGGCCAGGGAGATCTGGCCGATCGGCTTGGTCTGCTCGTTGCTGAAGTTGGCCAGCATGACGCCGGTGCCGTCGATGGTCAGGCTGGAGATCTGGCCAGTGGAGTAACCGTTCTGCGCGATCACCGAGCGGTTGGTATCGCCGAATACCGAACCGGTCTTGGTCATATCGATCTTCACGCCGCCCGGCGCAGGCGCTGCACCATTGGGAACGAAGACACCGTTGACCACATCACCCGGAGTCCAGGCGGTCATGGCGATATTGTTGCCATTGACGGTGAACTGGCTGACGGCCGGTGCAGCAGGCGGCGTCAGGGTCTGCAGCTTGCCCGAGGAGTCAAACTTGATAGTGATCGGCGCCTGGTTGGCCATGGTGAAAGCCGTACCATCCGGGTTGCGACCATCGATCAGGGTGTAGGTCTGCCATTCGTTAGGGTTCTGCGTCTTGATCATGTACTGATCCATGACGTGCTTGTTGCCCTGGGTGTCATACACCGGGGTACTGAACTGCTTGGTGTAGGTGGTGTTCTTGGTCGGATCGAACACATAAGCCGGAGCCGGCGCCACCGGGTTGACGTTGATCGGATCGGCGTCGGAGTTCAGGTTGATGGTCGAGGAGATCGAGTCGGTTGGCTTGGGCGCCAGGTTCGAGGTGTCGATCCGCAGGTCGGTCAACACACCGTTGATGATCTTGCCATTGGCATCCACGGCATAGCCTTGCAGACGTGCAGTGCCATCACTGTTGGTGATGAAGCCATCCTTGTCGGTCTTGAAGGTACCGGCACGGGTGTAGGTCAGGGAGCCGTTGGTGCTCAGCACGAAGAAGCCCTGGCCCTGGATGCCCATGTCCAGCACGTTGCCGGTGTTGTTGATATCACCGTTGGTGAACTGCTGGGAAACGTTGGCCAGGCGCACGCCGTTACCAATCACCTGGGTGCCGCTGCCCAGCTTGGTGGCCGAGTAGACGTCGGCGAACTCCGCGCGGGAGGACTTGAAGCCGGTGGTGGCGACGTTGGCGATGTTGTTGCCGGTAACGTCCAGCTGTTTGTTGGCAGCGTAGAGACCGCTAAGGCCGATATTGAAAGACATATTCCACTCCTTGTGCCGGTTAGTCGGCTCTAGATACCAATGGTTTGTACTTTGGACAGGCCAATCGGGCTGGTCATGCCGGCAAGGTTCAACATCAACTCGCCGCCGGTCTGGCTGATAGTCACACTGTTGACCGTCGCCGGCAGGTAGGTGATCAGATCAGTGCCCTTGCCATCGATGGTGGTGCTGGCCTTGAAGCTGTAGCTGCCCGGATCCGCCTTGGTGCCGTCCGTCTTGGTGCCATCCCAGACGAAGCTGGCGCTGCCGGCCTTCTGGCTGCCCATGTCGATGGTCTTGACGGTGTTGCCATTCTTATCGGTGACGGTCACGGTGACCGAACTGACGCTGGATGGCACGGTGACCGAGCCGGTCATGCTCTTGCTGGTGTCAACCTGGGTAGTGCCGGTCTGCACGATCACCGAACGGCCCACCAGGGACGAAGCCTGCAACGCCTGAGACGACTTGTAGTTGCCCGTGATCGAGTTCACCGAGCTATTGAGGGTGGTAATCCCTTCCAGGGTGGAGAACTGCGCCAACTGGGCAACGAACGCACTGTTGTCCTGAGGATCCAGCGGGTTCTGGTTGTTCAGCTGGGTCACCAGCAGCTTGAGGAACGCATCCTTGCCCAGGGACTGCTTGCCAGTGGTGCTGTTGGTAGCGGCCGCCAGGCCGTCGGCACTGGTAGTGGTCGTGGTTTTCTTTGACGAGTTGGCCAATACGTCCTTGAGGGACGGGCCGCTGGTGGTGTCAGTAACGCTCATTGGCTTCGCCCCTTATCACTGACCGAGGGTCAGGACCTTCTGCATCATGGTTTTGGCGGTGTTCATCATTTCAGCGTTGGTCTGGAACGAGCGGCTGGCGGAAATCATGTCGGCCATTTCTTCCACCACGTTGACGTTGGGGTAGTAGACATAACCCTTGGCGTCGGCGGCCGGATGGTTCGGTTCGTAGCGAGCTTCCAGATTGCTCTGGTCTTCCACCACGCCCAGCACCTGCACGCCCTGGCCTGCGGCGTCCTGGTTCTGGAACAGCGAATCGCTGCCGCCACTCTGGGCACCCTGGAACATGGTGGCGAATACCGGATGACGCGCGCGATAGGTCTGGTCGATGCTCGACGACACGCTCTCGGCGTTGGCGATGTTACTGGCGACGGTGTTCAGACGCGTGGTCTGAGCGCTCATGCCACTACCGGCAATATTGAAAACACTGGCGAGGGACATGGATTACTCTCCGCGCAGGGCTGCTACCAGCCCTTTGAATTTGCTGTTGAGCAGCGTGAAGCTGGCCTGGAAGTCCACCGAGTTCTGCGCATAGCTCGATTGCTCCAGCTGGGCGTCCACGGTGTTCTGGTCGATCGAAGGCTGCATCGGGGTCCGATACAGCAGCGACTCGTCGCCACTGCTCAGGCCCTGGGCTTCGATGTGCCGGGTGTTGGTCATGTTCAACGCGAAGGTGCCGTTCTTGACCTTTTCGTTCTGCTCGGCGAGCACGGCGGAAAAGTCCAGATCCCGAGCCTTGTAGTTCGGGGTGTCGGCGTTGGCGATGTTGTTGGCCAGCACTTCGGCGCGCTTGGCGCGAAAGCCAAGAGCCTGTTCGTGGATACCGAGCGCTTTATCGAAGCTGATGCTCATGTCGGAAACCTTTGGGTGACCTGATTTTTCGTAATCTGGCTTTAGCAAGCTACGTGCCAAGTCCTTAAGCCCCGTAAATCAAGGCTTTGCCGACAGCGGCAAGACGGCAATGCCAGAAAAGCGGCAATGGCCTTCCGCGAATCGCCGGCAAAGCGGCAAGCGCCCTGCCGCATTTGCCACTGTTTGCAAGAAACTGACGCGCACAAAAAAGGAGGCCTGATGGCCTCCTTTTCGCTGCTGCAACTGTTGATCACTTCGCCTGGTAGATGATCCCCGGGCTGCATTGCACCATCTGGTAATGGTCCGGCAGGCCATTGAGCGCTTCGGAAGCCCCCAGAAACAGATAACCGCCAGGTTTCAGAGTGCTGTGAATGCGCATCAGGATGTCCTTCTTGACCTCGGCCGAGAAGTAGATCAGCACATTGCGGCAAAACACGACATCGAACTTGCCCAGACTGGCATAGCTGTCCAGCAGGTTGAACGAGCGAAACTCCACTCGACTCTTGATCGGCGCCTTGACCACCCAGCGTCCCGGCCCCTTGGGGTCGAAATAACGCTGCAGACGCTCGGCAGAAAGCCCGCGCCCAATTGCCAGGCTGTCATATTCGCCGGTCTTGCAGTTGTTGAGCATGGTTCCAGACAGGTCGGTGGCAACGATCTGCACCCCCATCTTCAACTGGCCCATGTTGCTGCGCTCGAACTCATCGATGGACATCGACAACGAATAGGGTTCCTGTCCCGACGAGCAAGCCGCCGACCAGATCCGCAAACGCTGGTTGGGGCTGGCCTTGATCGCTTCGGGAAGCACCTTGTTCTTCAATACTTCGAAGGGATAGGTGTCACGAAACCACAAGGTTTCGTTGGTCGTCATCGCGTCCACCACCATCTCGCGCAATCCGCTGCGCGGCTGGGTCTGAATCCGCTGAACCAGCTCACCCAAGGTTTTGAGACCTTGCTGCTCCATCAGTTTGTTGAGACGGCTCGAGACGAGATATTGCTTATTTTCCCCGAGCAAAATACCACAGGCTTTTTCCAGGAAGACCCGGAACTGTTCAAAATCCAAATTACCCGTAGACAATGCTGCCGCCTCTTAAATCTTATGTCCGCCAGGGGCTGATGCCCTCAGCTGTGGTCTGCTGCTTTGATCCGGTCAACTACCCGGGAAGCCAGGTCATCAGGACGGAACTTGGCAAGGAAGTCATCGGCACCGACCTTCTTCACCATCGCCTGATTGAACACCCCTGACAACGAAGTATGCAGGATGATATGCAGCTTTTGCATGCGTGGATCATTACGTATCTCGGCCGTGAGGGTGTAGCCGTCCATTTCGGGCATCTCGATGTCGGAAATCATCATGAGGAATTCCTCTTCCGGCTTCTTGCCCTCATCCACCAGCTTGCGCAAGTAGTCCAACGCTTGTCGCCCATCGTTCAAGGCCACCACCTCGACACCTACGGTCTGCAGGCAGCGAGTCACCTGTTTGCGCGCCACCGATGAGTCATCAACGGTCAGCACCCGCAGGGAAACAGCCTTGTGTTGGGTCTCGACATCCACCACGCCCACCGAAATGGACTCCGAGGTAGGGGCGACTTCCGCCAGCACCTTCTCGACGTCAATGATCTCGACCAACTGATTGTCCACCCGAGTGACAGCCGTGAGGTAATGGTCACGGCCAGTCCCCTTGGGCGGCGGATGGATTTCTTCCCAGTTCATATTGACGATGCGTTCCACCGAGCGCACCAGAAACCCTTGGGTCTTGGTGTTGTACTCAGTGATGATGACGAACGGATTGCTCTGATCCTGCAACCCGCCAGCACCGGTGGCCATTGCCAGATCCAGGATCGGAATGGTCGCCCCTCGTATATTCGCGACACCGCACACCACAGGATTGGATTTGGGCATCAGGGTCAGCTTGGGGCATTGCAGCACCTCGCGAACCTTGAACACGTTGATCCCGTAGAGCTGCTCACCGTCCAGACGGAACAGCAGCAGCTCCAGGCGATTCTGCCCAACCAATTGCGTGCGCTGGTTTACCGAATCCATTACACCAGCCATGCCCAGACTCCCCGAAGCTTTAAGATCCGACGCACGCTCATTGCTAAACGGCACGGCGCTTGCTTTTTAACTGTTATGAACGCCAAAACGACATTTTTCCGACGCCTGACATCCCCCTACCGCACATTGCTCTGCGGGCTGTCGGCGTTGTGTATCTTAAACCCTGGCGGCCCTGCCGTTGCTGATTCGGTCACCCTGCCTGATCTACTTATCGGCGTCACTCAAGGGTTTCTTGAATTCACGGTAGAAGACTACCTGGCTACCAGTCAAACGGAAGGACGCTACGAAATTCAGGTCAACCAGCTGGATCCCCGTATGCGCATGCCGGCGTGCGACAAGGAATTGACAGCGAGCCTGGAAAGTCCTGCCCAGCCACTGGGCAGGGTCACGGTCAAGGTACGCTGCGAAGGCAGCTCGCCCTGGACCGTGTTCGTCCCGGCCCAGGTCAAACTGTTCCGCGAAGTGGTCACCAGTTCACGACCGCTCAAACGCGCCGGCATCATCGAGCCCGAAGACGTTGTGCTGCGCGAGCGGGACATCAGCCTGAGCAATCAGGGCTACCTGACCTCGGTAGACCAGGCCATTGGTCAGAAACTTGTCCGACCAATGGTCGCCGACCAACTTGTTACCCTGGGTCATCTGGAACAGGCAGAGGTGGTGCGCAAAGGCGATCACGTAGTGATCTCGGCACGCAGCGGCACCCTGAATGTACGAATGCCGGGAGAAGCACTGTCTAACGGCGGTATGAGCGAGCAGATTCGGGTCAAGAACCTGAATTCGCAACGAGTGATCAAGGCTCGTGTCACCGCCCCTGGACAGGTGGAAGTTGCCATGTAGATAACTGGCGCTCGACTCGCTCGTTCCCTAAACTGTGGCCAATCAGAGGTCGCAGATCCCTGCGTTGGCTTATCGACAATCGAGCCTAAAGTTTTTCAGGGTATGGCCGAAAACATGGCAAGCGTCCAAATACCCAGAGGTTTTCTTCATCATGGTCATCGACTTCAGCCGTTTAAACAGCTCCCCTTTACTGACAGGCAGTACGCGTACCGGCACCAGCAAGGAAACCGGCGATGCCGGCAAGTCCGTGCCGCTGGCAACTGCAGCCGAGACCAGCAAAAGCGGGGAATCGGTACACCTCAGCAATGAGGCTCAACAGTTGCAGAAAATCACCGACAAGCTGCGCGATCAGCCTGCTGTCGACAAGGCCCGAGTGGCCGAGTTGAAGCAAGCCATTGCCGATGGCAGCTACAAGGTCGACAGCAACCGTGTAGCCAGCAAACTGCTCAACTTCGAAGCCCAGCGCTAGCCCCAGGCTTGCGCCAGGCTTTTGGACGCTTAATCCCCAAGGCCAGCCATGCACGACACGAATCTACTGCAACTGATCAACGACGACCTTGCTCCAGCGCAACAACTGCTGGAACTGCTCAGAGCCGAATCCGTAGCCCTGCACGGCCGTGACATGCCGCTGCTGGAGGATATTCTGGCGCAGAAACAGGCCCTGGTCATTTTGCTGGAACAGCATGGCCGCAAACGCACAGAGATCCTCGCCAGCCTTAACCTGCCGACCAATCGTGCCGGTCTTGAACAACTGGCCAGTCACTCGAGCGTGGGCGATCAACTGCTTGAGCAGGGCAGCCGACTGACCCAACTGCTCGCCGACTGCCAGGCCACCAACGAGCTCAATGGCCGCTCGATCCAGATTCAGCAGGCCAGCACTGCCAACCAGTTGAAAATTCTCAACGGCGGCGAACCCCCAGCCCTTTATGACGCCCGCGGCTCCACCTCTATGCTTGCGAAGCCCCGCCCACTCAGTCAGGCTTAAACCCCAAAAATGAGCGCGCGCTACCAAGCCGTGAAACATGCTGGCAGAATGCCAGCTCCTGCGTGTAGTTGTATTTTGTCTGGAGATTGATGAACCGTGTTCAACGCCTCAAACGCGGAAGATGCTCCGCAGCCACCCAAGGTGTTCACCACTGCGTTGGAAATTTCCTCCAACCTGCGGTTGCTGCAAGAGAGCCACGACCCGCTGATCATCACTTTCCATGAGCGCAGCCAGCGTTTCCAGAGCTATCTGGTGGAAGTGGACCGCGACAGCAACATGATTGCTCTCGATGAAATGATTCCCCGCGACGGCGAGCGCTTCCTGCTGGCAGGCGAACCGTTTCGTGTTGAAGGCTTTCATGAAGGCGTGCGCATCGCCTGGGAAAGCAATGGCACGCCAACCCTGGACGAGTCCAATGGCGGCCGCTGCTACCGCACCACCTTGCCGGACGAAGTGGTCTACCATCAGCGCCGCAACGCTTTCCGTGCCGCACTCAAATTGGCGCAGTTGGTGGATATCGAACTGAGCGGCGAAAAACTCAAGTCCCCGTTGACCGGCAAGCTGCTGGATATCTCCGCCACCGGCTGCAAACTGCGCTTCGATGGCGATATTTCCTCGCGCCTGCAACTGGGCCAGGTCTACGAACGTTTTATCGCCGCCCTGCCCTTCGGCAGCATGACTGCCCCGGTCGAGCTGCGCTATCTGCACCACGAAGAACGCATCGACACCACGTTTGCCGGCGTGCGCTTTCATAACATGAGCGGCCTGGTCCAGCGCCAGGTAGAGCGCTTCGTCTATCAGTTGCAGCGTGAAGCACGGCGCTTCGACAAAGACGACCTCTGATTCAGCAGACACCATTGAAAACGGGCAGAGCCTTGCGGCGACTGCCCGTTTTGCATTTCTAGGGCCTGGCCCCGCTCAGGTGATCCCGAGCGCAATCCTCGGGCGGCACCTCATCCGGCGCTTGCGGCGTATCGGGCTCTGCAGCCGGCGTGGCGTCAGGCGCGGGAGCGGTCTGCATCTGATCCTGGACCACCTGCTCGTCTACCCGCGGATCGAGAGCCGCCACCAGAGGCGAACTGGACATACTGTCCGGCATCGCCACGTGATGCAGCGGCGCATCGTCCACCTGATGCAGATTGGTCACCGCCTTCGGTCGAATCCGCCAGACCAGCACCAGGGCAAAGAAACTGAAGAAGGCATAGAGCATCTGGCTGCCGAACAACTTCATCAGCACCCCAGCCACCAACGGGCCGACGCTTGCCCCAACGCCATAGGTGACCAACAGCATCGCCGTCAGCGAGACCCGTCGATCACTTTCCACATGGTCATTGGAAAAAGCCACCGCCAGCGGATAAAGGCAGAACTGCACCAGAGAACAGAGGAATCCAAGGACGAACAGCAGTTCCAGAGGCACTGCCGGCAGCACCGCCAAGGGCAAGGCCACCACTGCCAGGAACAAGGCAAAACAACGAATCAACAGGGCCCGATCATAACGATCGGACAACCAGCCCAGCGGCCATTGCACCACCAGCCCGGCAAAGATACAGCTGCCCATGAACAGACCCACCTGCTCGGTGCTAAGCCCCTGCTGCGAGGCGTAGAGCGGCGCCAGGCCGTAGAACGAGCCGACGATCAGGCCCGAGCCCAATACGGTACTCAGGGACTGCGGCACCCGCTTGATAAAGAAGCGCGGCTCCATCGGCGCCGGGTGCAGAGGTGCCGGGTGAATACGCCGGGTCATGGCCACCGGCACCAGGCACAAGGCAAAGCACAGGGCTACCAGCATCAACAGCTCCGGCCCCAGAGCCGGGTGCATGACCAGTATCAACTGCCCCAGCACCAGCCCCAGGTAAGAAGCGATCATGTAGCCGCTGAACACCAGGCCACGCTGATTGGCGTCGGCCTGCTCATTGAGCCAGCTTTCGATGACCATGTACTGACACATCATCCCCAGGCCGACGATCATCCGCAGCACCAGCCAGGCAGGCAGCCAGTCCACCAGACCGTGCCCAAGCACCGCCGCGCCGACGATCCCGGCACAGGTGGCGTAGGCACGGATGTGGCCGACCCGGGCAATCAGCCGATGACCCAGCTTGCCGCCCAATACCAGGCCGAAATAGTTCGCCGCCATCAGGGCTCCCACCCACAGGCCATCGACATGGTCGGCAGCCAGGCGCAGGGCCAGATAAGTGCTGAGCAGACCCGAGCCGATCAACATCATCAGCGAAGCGAAATAAAGCGCTCGAAAGGATTTCCAGATTTGGCGCATCGGCGTTCCGAGCGGCTCCTTGAATGAGGTGCCGGCCCCCGGACAGATCGGGGCCCGGCCAGCGACGGGTTAGGTTATGCCTGGGCCGCTAACACACGCCGCTCCCAGGGAGTGATTTCATCAAAGAAGCTGGTCAACTCCATGGTCTTCGAAGCGATGTAGCCTTCGATGAACTCGGTGCCGAACAGTTCCCTGGCCAACTGACTACGTTTCAGACGCTCCAGTGCCGCATGCAAGGTACAAGGCAGGGACAAATTGTCCGGTACTTCGAACTCACCCTGGATCGCCGCCGTGGGCTCCAGTTCGTTCTCGATCCCATGCAGACCCGCAGCCAGGCTGGCGGCAATTGCCAGATACGGGTTGGCATCCGCGCCCGGCAGGCGGTTTTCCACCCGTCGCGCCACCGGTGAACTGGCCGGTATACGCAGCCCCGCAGCCCGATTGTCATGCGACCAGCAGGCATTGTTCGGCGAAGCGTAAGGATGGCACAAGCGCTGATAGGAGTTCACGTTAGGCGCGAACAACGCCGTGAAATCCGCCAGGCCGGCCTGCAGGCCGCCGATGAAATGACGGAACATCGCCGTCGGTTGCCCGGCCTCGTCACTGAAGACATTACGCCCACTGCCGATCTCCACCAGACTCTGGTGGATATGCATGGAGCTGCCGGGCGTGCGGGCCAGCGGCTTGGCCATGCAGACCACGATCAACCCGTGCTTGAGCGCCACTTCCTTGAGCAGGTGCTTGAACAGGAAAGTCTGATCCGCCAGCAGCAACGGATCGCCATGCAACAGGTTGATCTCGAACTGGCTGACGCCCATCTCATGCATGAACGTATCGCGAGGCAGGCCCAGGGCCGCCATGCATTCATAGACTTCCTTGAAGAACGGCCGCAGGCCGTTGTTGGAGCTGACACTGAACGCCGAATACCCCTCTTCCCGTCGACCATCCAGGCCAACCGGCGGCCGAAAGGCCTGAGCAGGATCGTCATTGGCCGCAAACACGAAGAACTCAAGCTCAGTGGCTACCACTGGCGCCAGGCCCAGGGCCGCATAACGCGCGATCACCTGCTTGAGTTGGCCCCGGGTAGACAGACGCGAACTTTCACCACTGAGTTCGTCCGCGTCACAGATGGCCAGCGCCCGCGGCGTCTGGCTCCAGGGCAGGCGGTGAATCTGCCGGGGGTCGGCATTGAGCGCCAGGTCGCCGTCGTCGCTGCCGTAAAAACGTGCCGGCGGATACCCGCCCATGATGCATTGAAGCAGCACCCCCCGAGCCATCTGCAAGCGCCGCCCTTCGAGAAAGCCCTCGGCGGTCATCACCTTGCCCCGCGGCACGCCATTGAGATCCGCGGTGACGCATTCAATCTCATCAATGCCCGTCAATCGCTCGGCGAGTGAACTGTGGCCATCGGTTGTCATGACTCAATCCTTGTTGTTATACGAGCCGCGAACGGCGACCCGTACAAAATACGCATCACCCGTTCAGGATTTCAAGCAGGCAAGAATAAAATCCCGGGAGCGGACCCGCTCCCGGCGAACAACCCATAAAGCCAGGTCCGGCACGAACCTGTAGAAGAAAGAGAGCCCCCACAAGCGCTGACCGGCCAGGCCAGGCCTTTCAGAACCTCTTCTGCACCCGGACTGACAAGACGCTCAAGGCAGATACAGCTTGAACAGCCCGCCGCCCAAGGGGCCTCCGTTGCTGATACGGGTGTGTCCGCAGACACCATTGCGCTGGTGCAACTGGGCGATGCGCCCAGCAAAATACAGCCCCAGCCCGGTACTGCCGCTGCTCTGATTGATGCCCTGGACATAATCGTCCTGGCGCTCGATCAGCGCCTGCGGGTAGCCGTCGCCGTCGTCGTTGATGGACAGCACCACCTGCCCCTCTTCGTCACTGACCGTGATCAACAGGGCATGACGGGCATAACGCAGCGCGTTGTTGATGCAATTGGCCAGCACCGAGGCGATCAGTTCTCGATCGAAAAAGCCCAGGGGGCTCAAGGGATCGACCTCATAAGTGGCCGAGATGCCGCGACTCTTGAACACATCCTGATGGTTCACCAACTGCGCCTCGATGAAGTCATCCAGCTCATGGTAGGCCGGCTGCAACGGCAACTGATTGACGCCCAGCTTGTACAGCCCCAGGAGCTGCACCAGCATGCCGTTGAGGTGGGCGAAGTGGTAATCGATCACTCCCTGTTCGGGCGCGCGCTGCGCCTCGGAGAGTCGAGCCTGCCACTGACCGTGGGCCTGCATCAGCATGGCCAGGGAGTTTTTCATGTCGTGTACGGTGGAGGCGATCACCGTGGAAAAATCGAGCGCCTGTTGCTCTTCGTTCATTCGCCAAACGCCTTGCTTCGCAGCTTCTGGTAGCGCGGATAACGCGCATCGGTATCGGGCATCATGCCGACCATTTTCAGGCATGCCTGGCATTCTTCCAGGAGTGCCGCGTCTGTATTCGGGTCTGTGCCGTGCAACAGCGACTGCGCCATATTCAGGGCAATACTGATGTTCTTCGGCTGCATGGCCAGGGCCTTGCGGAACAACTCGCGAGCCTCGCTGAGGTTGCCGGCCTTGTAACTGCGCACGCCCTGGCGGTTGATGTCGGCCGCCGCATTGGACGAACTGAGAATAGTCGGATCGTCCGTGAGCTTGGCGATGTTCTGCATGACCTTCGGATCGTCGCCGTAGATCTCCGCACAGTTCTTCAACATCGTCGCGCCGGCACTAGCCTGCCCGAGCATCTGCAACTGCTTGGCCACCAGCAATGCCGCTTCCGGACTCATGAACTGCTCCATGCCGTCCAGACGCATCAGCGCCTGCTCGGTGAGCTTCTCCGCGGTTTCCGCATCATTGAGCAGCAGACTGGTGGCTTTCATCAAACGCGCACGAATCTGCAGCCCCGGGTCGGTGGGATTTTCCTTGGCTACCGCACTCAGGGTCTGATTGATCTCCAGGCGGGTGCGGGTGTCCAGGCCCTTTTCGCTGCCCTTGCTGATCAGGGCATGGGCCAGGCCCAGGTTGCTTTCCGGGTCCTTGAAGCGCGACTGGGCGCCCTGGGATACAGCTTGGCGATAGGCCCTGGAAGCACTGTCAAAGTCTTCGTTGGCCATGGCCAGCTTGCCCAGCAACGCCTGACGACGCACCGCCAGCGGCGACAGGCGCACGGCCTCTTCGAGCACGCTCTGGGCGCGCTTGGTATCACCTTCGGCCACCAGCACATCGGCCAATCCGTCGTACAGCCCCGGCATCATCGGGAATGTCTTCAGGGCTTTTTCGTACACCGCCTTGGCTTCACCTATCTGTCCACGCTTGAACAGCAAGCGGCCCAGGCCGACGTAGGCCCAAGGCAGCGGCCGATCGGCCAGGATGCTGTTGTACAGACGCTCCAGGGCCTCGTTCTGATGCATGTCGCGCAAGGCATCGGCCCGATAGCGCAGGCACAGGGGCGCGTAACGCGGGTCTTGCTTGCACAGGGCGACGCAGGCATTGAGCACCTCCACCGGCTTGCCGCGGTCCAGGGCCTGGAGAATGGGTTTGAGCAGGGTCTTGCGCTGCTGCAGACGCTCCAGGCGCTGGGCCAGGCCGGAACGGTTGAACGGCTTGGTCAGGTAGGCATCGGGTTCGTGCTCCAGGGCACTGAGCACCATTGCCTGGCTGCTCTCGGCAGTCACCATGAGAAACACGCTCTCGTGACTGATGAGCTTTTCCAGCATCAAGTCTTCCAGCACCTGCTGGCCGTTTTTCTTGCCGTCGCCCAGGTGGTAATCCTGAAGAATGAAGTCGTAGCGCTTCTGCGCGCACATACGCAGGGCCTGTTCGCCGCTATCGGCGGTGTCCACGTCCTTGACGCCCAGCTCACGCAACATCGAACGCACCGAACTGCGGAAGTCCGAGAAATCATCGACGATCAAAAAGCTCTTTTGGTGGTACGCCAGCATCGAAGATTCCAGGCAAGTAAGAAGATCAATCCAGGGACAGCAAGACCCGCCCGGCTTCGCAGCCTGTTTTTGGCGCGCAGATAATAGCTGCTGGCCACAGGCTATCAAGCACTTTCAAGTCGACCTGTGATGCAGGTCGCCGCTTGGGAACACAATTGTCCACTGAAGTTATCGGCCGGACTTGCCAATCCCTTATAGAGGCACGAGAGGATTTAACAGCTGCCAGCCTAGACGGCCCTGCGCAGAAAAACAGCGTTGCTGCATGGGCAAACCTTGGATTCCGAAACATCACCTGATAGCGTGCTGCGCCTTGAAGCCTCGATCGTTTTTGGCCTGGAATACCGACACTGCGCGCAGGGTCGGCCGGAGCCAGGGGGTCTATCAGTAGCAGGCGCCACCGGCTTGCTACCCGGGTGTCGAAGGATCGGCATGACACCCGAAGACGGTACCCACGACGAGGCAATGCCGGTCCGCCAGGCAGTGCATCACCGGATGCGCAGGTCATTATCAAATGGAGTTAACGATGGCGCATGACAGCAGCGTGATAACCGGCATCGAACTGGAACAGTTCATGGACCGCCTTGAGGCGCAACAGCAGGAGCAGGAAGGCAATACCTGGCTGGCCCAACTGCAGGCACAGCCCCTGCGGGCCGACTCTCTGGCGTCCATCGACCGCCTGCACACCCTGTGGATGCAGGCCGGCGACTCAGCGGCGGCCCGGGCGGTAATCGAGAACGATGGCAACGTCCTGCTGCAGGCCTCGCCCGAGCCGGCGCGCGCCGAACTGTTGATGAACCTGGCCATCCTGCGCCTGCGGGTCGCCAGCTATCTGGATGACGACGCGACCCTGCTCGAGGTCCTCGAACAGCTCAACCAGATGGCCACGCAAACGCTGGACTTCAATGTCGAGCATTACCGTCGCTTCCGGATCTTCGACGAACTGGAGGGCGGCCGCCTCGAAGTCGCAGTAAAAACCATCGAAGTGCGCTACGCCCTGACTCTGAGCAACCCTGCCCGCGTGGCACTGCGAGCCTGGGATGCCGCCGATCAGTATCAGCGCCGCGCCCGCGTCCTGACCTATCACGAGCGTGATGAAGACGCCCGCAGCGCCGCCCTGGAAGCGATCAATGCGCTGCGCAGCGCCGGGCCTGATCAGGACATCGACGAAGGCGACTGGCTGTGGCTGGGCAATGCGCTGATCGAGATCATCCCCTTGCGCCTGGCGCTGTTCGAGCAACCCATCGCCCAACTGACCGCCCACCTCTCCCTGCCAAGGCGCCGCGAGTGGGAGGTGCGCACCGCACGCCTGGCCGCCCGCGCCCTGCACGCCCAGGGTGACCTGGCCGGAGCCCTGAAGATCTGTAACGCCGCCGCCCTGAGCCTGGACTCCGACGGCGGTAGCAACTTCATCGAATATGAACTGCCCTGGCTGATGGAAGCCGGACGCATCGAGGAAGCTGGGCATCGCGCCTTCATCGATGTCTACGAGCGACAAACCGAAATGTGGCCGGCCACCGCGCGCCTGATCCTCAACCGCTTGCAGGACCCCGAGGATCACAACCCCTGGTGGCCAATCTGCGTGATGCGCGCTTGCATCAATGAAGAGGTCCTGCAGAGCTTTCTCTCGGCACTGCCAGAGCTCGATGCCAACGAGGCGGGCGCCTCCGCGCTGCTCGCGGCGCTGCATGCAGCCATGGAGGATCCGCAGTTGCTTGATCCACTGTTTGCCGCAGCACGGGCCGAAGCCCTGCGCCGTGCCCCCGAGCACCCGTGGATCCGGCGCCTGGCCGCCGTGCATGACGCTGAACGCGGCCTGATCGATGCTGCCAGCGAGGCCAGCCAACTGCAGGCGGCCATCCAGGCCGGACGGATGCAGGACAACCGCAGCGCCTTTTCGCTGTTTGCGGCGCAGGTCAAGAACTTGGGGGTGATCGAGGCCCTGAAGCAACCCAAGCCGATCCTGGCCAGCGGCATGTATGGCTACAACTACGCGGCGTTCATCGACGATCTGGTGGAAGCCGAGGCCGACAAACTGCCCAAAGAAGCCCGCGACCAGGCCTATTGGTTGCTGCGCGAGGCACAGAGAGATGCCTACGAGCAGGGCCAGGCCCATATGGAACGCTACTTCGCCAGCGGCAGCGGTCACCCGTTTGACGCCTGTGCCCACCTGTATTCCATGCTCTGCAACAATCTGGCGATCAACTATCGCTACTACAACGAACAGAACCGCAACGAGGAGGCGATTGACCTGCACCTGCGAGGCATCGCTGCCAGCTCGTTCGCCGAACACTACAACGGCCTGCTCAGCGCACGCATTCGCATGGACGACAAGCCCGGCATCGTCGAAGCCGCAGAACAGCTGTGGCACTACTCGGCGGAATTCGGCTACAGCCGCCACGATCCAAACGACTACATCGCTTCGGTGGCCTACGCCCTGTACTCGCTGGATCGCGACAGCGAAATCCTCATCTGGCTCGAACGCCTGCTCAAATGGCAGGAAGAACAAGGCGTCAGCGACCAGCAACTGGACAGCTCAGCCCTGTTTGCCCGAGTCAAGTTGGCGCGCTATCTGGCCCATGCCCACCCGGATAATGCGGACAGCCTCTGGCAGCGCTATGAACCACTGGTCCTGGCCATGAACGAAGTCTCGGTGATGTCCTCCTCGGTAGACTTCCACCACGCCCGGGGACGCACCGCCGAAGCCATCGACTACTGCACACGCACCCTGGCCCTGTGCAATGACGAAGATGACTACGACATCAAATGCCGGGCCCGCACCGAACAGCTCCTGGCGCAGCTCCAGGCACCGGCGCAAACAGTCGGCAAGAAAAGCTGGTGGCAGATATGGAAATAGGCACCGACCCACGCACCTCCAGCTATGCCCCGCGCAATCTGCTCAATGCCGACCAACTCAAGGCCGGCATCGCTCAACGCAGTCAGGGCCGAGGCGATGAAGGGCCGGTGCAGAGCTGGCTGCTCAATCACTTCTACCGACATCTGGTCGGTAACTTTGAGCCGGCGCGCCCCATTTTCAGCCTGGAGGAAGCCGCTAGCGCCCTGGGCAGCGATACCTTGCCCGCCTGGGTAGCCGGGCACTTCAAGGCCGCGGCCAAAGCCGTGAGCGAAGAAAGTCCAAACACAGTGGCGCCCTTGGTTTGGATCGACCCACTGGAACCACAGTTGCTGCAGCATGAGGCTGTGCTCGTGGAGTTCCTGACGTCGCGCAAAGGCACGGCACTGGAGGGCAAGCTCGATCGCATCACCTGCCCCCAGGCCCTGGCACTGTGGGAAAAAGAGCATGCACAGATGGCAGCCCGTGTTGAGCAGGGCTGGCGTCAAAGCTCGGCCGACGCCCTGGATCTGACCCTGGCCTGCGCCGATCACAACTGGGTCGAGCTGCGCCCGCAAAGCCCGTTGCTGCGAGCAGAAATGGCCTTCGAAAGCTACGTGATGCGCCACTGCCTGGGGCAGTTTGCCAACCGCCGAGCCTTGACCGGCGGCTACGGCGAGCGTTATGCCGAAGCCGTGGAACAACAGAGCATGCGCGTGTTCAGCCTGCGTGATGCCCAAGGCCAGCCCCACATCACCGTCAGCCTGATCATCCAGGAGGATGGCGCATTGACCGTGGAGCAAGTCAAAGGCAAGCAGAACCGTCCCCCTATCGAACGCTACTTTCAGGACCTGCTGCGGTTCCTCAATACCCTGGATACCGACCTGCAGACCCCGGCCGACTGCATTGCCATCGGCATCGTGCGCACCGAAGCCGGCTGGCTGCGCATTGAGGAAGTCAGCGACGCCCAGACCCAGACGCGCCTGGTGGCGCGCTACCCGCAACTGTTCTACCGGCTGGATGCTCCTTCGGCCATGGTCGAGTGGCTGGTGGCGGCCCGTCAGTCCGACCTGCTGCTGGAGGTGGCGCCCCGAGCGCCGTCGGTCAAGTACGCCACCCGGCACATCTTCAAGAAAAGTCCCTGGCCACAACCCCACGCCGACGCCCCGTCATACCGGACCGAAGGGGTGACATGGACAGATATGTCCCCACTCCAGGCGGAGGAAATAGCGGCCTGGCAGGCCAGGAATCGGTGAACCGCAAATGATGACAGTAATAGCAGTAGCCTTCGGCGCCTGGCTGGTCTGGCGCTACTACCGCCGCCAATCGCCTACCTCGCTGGTGGTATTCACCCCGCGCAAACGCTGGGCGTTGACGCTGGCGCAACCCATGGTCGACGCCACCGGGATGACGGGCTTCTTCGATCCCGAAACCACCCACTTCATGGATCAGGCGAAAACTACTCTCAGGGCCCCACTGCTGCATCAGATCGGCTTTCGCAGCAATGCCACAGATGATGAAGTCCGTGAGCATTTGAACAGCACTCTGGAACGCCAGTGGTTTCGGATTGACCTGCACGGCCTGAACGCCAGCGACGATCCACGAGCGGCCATGGCCTTTGCCTGCGTGCGCTGCGCCTTCTTCGTCCGTTGCGCAATGCTGATGGGCTGGATCGAAACCGAGAGCGGCTGGCGGATCCTGCTCCTCAACGCACAGCGAGCCCAGGACTGCTTCAGCGACTGGGAAGACTTCGGCAAAGCCTTCATGCTCGGACGCAGTCAGTGGGTAGCGGCATTCAGGGCTGACTCACTGGGGCAGGCGTTCAACGAAGCAAGCCTTGGCCGCCTGCTGACGCCGGGCAGCGGCATGTGGGCTGGGGTTGCCTGGCAGGGGTTGCCGGCGTTCTCGCCAGTAGCGGATTGAAATCACACAAGTGGGGAAGTGTCCTGTCCCCGTACCATTGAATGGCCTCATCGGCCTGATGAGGCCCCTGCCCGTCCTATTGGCAGGGGAGTCGAGGACGAACTTCACGCTGCTGCTGGGAACCCTGTAATGGTCATGTACTGGCGGAACCATCCGCTCAGCGCATCAGCCGCCAAGCTGGTTCCGGGGAGCAGCATTACATAGAGCATCCCCCTCTTCTCCCAGTCGAGTATCAGCAACACCGATCACCGCGACCTGAACAATCCCAGGTGACTCCATGAGTGGGTGCTGGGAGGCAGCCCCTGCTACAGGGCCTGATCGGAGAGAGCGAGAACAGCGGCTCTGGTGCACTCAGTCGACCGCCCCCCCCTTCCAAGCCAATGGCGGTAGAGCCCGCTCCAGCAGGGGTAGGCTGCAACCCAGGCACTGTCGCGGGGTGCTGGCAACCGTAGCCGAGCGGTCATGGCCGGCCGCAGCAGCGCAACTTTTCTGCAGCGCAAAAACAAAACCCCAACTGCTTTCGCAATTGGGGTTTCGGAATTTAATCTTGACGATGACCTACTCTCACATGGGGAAACCCCACACTACCATCGGCGATGCATCGTTTCACTTCTGAGTTCGGGATGGGATCAGGTGGTTCCAACGCTCTATGGTCGTCAAGAAATTCGGTAGCCAGTCCGTTGCTTGTGCAACGTGCCAGCGAATGGGTATGTAATAGGTTTGTGTGTTTGCAAACTTTCGGTTTGTTTCGTCTTCACACACCGCAACTCGCTTCTTAAGCAAATTGCTTGGGTGTTATATGGTCAAGCCTCACGGGCAATTAGTATTGGTTAGCTCAACGCCTCACAGCGCTTACACACCCAACCTATCAACGTCGTAGTCTTCGACGGCCCTTTAGGGGATTCAAGATCCCAGTGAGATCTCATCTTGAGGCAAGTTTCCCGCTTAGATGCTTTCAGCGGTTATCTTTTCCGAACATAGCTACCGGCAATGCCACTGGCTGTGACCAACCGGAACACCAGAGGTTCGTCCACTCCGGTCCTCTCGCTACTAGGAGCAGCCCCTCTCAAATCTCAAACGTCCACGGCAGATAGGGACCGAACTGTCTCACGACGTTCTAAACCCAGCTCGCGTACCACTTTAAATGGCGAACAGCCATACCCTTGGGACCGGCTTCAGCCCCAGGATGTGATGAGCCGACATCGAGGTGCCAAACACCGCCGTCGATATGAACTCTTGGGCGGTATCAGCCTGTTATCCCCGGAGTACCTTTTATCCGTTGAGCGATGGCCCTTCCATACAGAACCACCGGATCACTAAGACCTACTTTCGTACCTGCTCGACGTGTCTGTCTCGCAGTCAAGCGCGCTTTTGCCTTTATACTCTACGACCGATTTCCGACCGGTCTGAGCGCACCTTCGTACTCCTCCGTTACTCTTTAGGAGGAGACCGCCCCAGTCAAACTACCCACCATACACTGTCCTCGATCCGGATAACGGACCTGAGTTAGAACCTCAAAGTTGCCAGGGTGGTATTTCAAGGATGGCTCCACGCAAACTGGCGTTCACGCTTCAAAGCCTCCCACCTATCCTACACAAGCAAATTCAAAGTCCAGTGCAAAGCTATAGTAAAGGTTCACGGGGTCTTTCCGTCTAGCCGCGGATACACTGCATCTTCACAGCGATTTCAATTTCACTGAGTCTCGGGTGGAGACAGCGCCGCCATCGTTACGCCATTCGTGCAGGTCGGAACTTACCCGACAAGGAATTTCGCTACCTTAGGACCGTTATAGTTACGGCCGCCGTTTACCGGGGCTTCGATCAAGAGCTTCGCGTTAGCTAACCCCATCAATTAACCTTCCGGCACCGGGCAGGCGTCACACCCTATACGTCCACTTTCGTGTTTGCAGAGTGCTGTGTTTTTAATAAACAGTCGCAGCGGCCTGGTATCTTCGACCGGCATGAGCTTACGGAGCAAGTCCTTCACCCTCACCGGCGCACCTTCTCCCGAAGTTACGGTGCCATTTTGCCTAGTTCCTTCACCCGAGTTCTCTCAAGCGCCTTGGTATTCTCTACCCAACCACCTGTGTCGGTTTGGGGTACGGTTCCTAGTTATCTGAAGCTTAGAAGCTTTTCTTGGAAGCATGGCATCAACCACTTCGTCACCTAAAAGGTAACTCGTCATCAGCTCTCGGCCTTAGAACCCCGGATTTACCTAAGATTCCAGCCTACCACCTTAAACTTGGACAACCAACGCCAAGCTGGCCTAGCCTTCTCCGTCCCTCCATCGCAATAACTAGAAGTACAGGAATATTAACCTGTTTTCCATCGACTACGCTTTTCAGCCTCGCCTTAGGGACCGACTAACCCTGCGTCGATTAACGTTGCGCAGGAAACCTTGGTCTTTCGGCGTGGGTGTTTTTCACACCCATTGTCGTTACTCATGTCAGCATTCGCACTTCTGATACCTCCAGCAAGCTTCTCAACTCACCTTCACAGGCTTACAGAACGCTCCTCTACCGCATCACTTACGTGATACCCGTAGCTTCGGTGTATGGTTTGAGCCCCGTTACATCTTCCGCGCAGGCCGACTCGACTAGTGAGCTATTACGCTTTCTTTAAAGGGTGGCTGCTTCTAAGCCAACCTCCTAGCTGTCTAAGCCTTCCCACATCGTTTCCCACTTAACCATAACTTTGGGACCTTAGCTGACGGTCTGGGTTGTTTCCCTTTTCACGACGGACGTTAGCACCCGCCGTGTGTCTCCCATGCTCGGCACTTGTAGGTATTCGGAGTTTGCATCGGTTTGGTAAGTCGGGATGACCCCCTAGCCGAAACAGTGCTCTACCCCCTACAGTGATACATGAGGCGCTACCTAAATAGCTTTCGAGGAGAACCAGCTATCTCCGAGCTTGATTAGCCTTTCACTCCGATCCACAGGTCATCCGCTAACTTTTCAACGGTAGTCGGTTCGGTCCTCCAGTCAGTGTTACCTAACCTTCAACCTGCCCATGGATAGATCGCCCGGTTTCGGGTCTATTCCCAGCGACTAGACGCCCTATTAAGACTCGCTTTCGCTACGCCTCCCCTATTCGGTTAAGCTCGCCACTGAAAATAAGTCGCTGACCCATTATACAAAAGGTACGCAGTCACAGAACAAAGTCTGCTCCCACTGCTTGTACGCATACGGTTTCAGGATCTATTTCACTCCCCTCTCCGGGGTTCTTTTCGCCTTTCCCTCACGGTACTAGTTCACTATCGGTCAGTCAGTAGTATTTAGCCTTGGAGGATGGTCCCCCCATATTCAGACAAGGTTTCTCGTGCCCCGTCCTACTCGATTTCATGACTAAGAGATTTTCGCGTACAGGGCTATCACCCACTATGGCCGCACTTTCCAGAGCGTTCCGCTAATCTCAAAGCCACTTAAGGGCTAGTCCCCGTTCGCTCGCCACTACTAAGGGAATCTCGGTTGATTTCTTTTCCTCAGGGTACTTAGATGTTTCAGTTCCCCTGGTTCGCCTCTTGCACCTATGTATTCAGTACAAGATAACCATCTTATGATGGCTGGGTTCCCCCATTCAGAGATCTCCGGATCAAAGTCTGTTTGCCGACTCCCCGAAGCTTATCGCAGGCTACCACGTCTTTCATCGCCTCTGACTGCCAAGGCATCCACCGTATGCGCTTCTTCACTTGACCATATAACCCCAAGCAATCTGGTTATACTATGAAGACGACATTCGCCGAAAATTTGCAATTTAACTCACAAATTTTACCTTAGCCTGATCCGTTACCAGTGAAAGTAACGTTCAGTCTATCTTTCTATCACATACCCAAATTTTTAAAGAACGATCTAATCAAAAGACTAGAAATCAACATTCAATGTGAATGCTCATTTCTAAGCTTTCAGAAGCAGTTTATGGTGGAGCCAAGCGGGATCGAACCGCTGACCTCCTGCGTGCAAGGCAGGCGCTCTCCCAGCTGAGCTATGGCCCCATAACAAAATTGGTGGGTCTGGGCAGATTCGAACTGCCGACCTCACCCTTATCAGGGGTGCGCTCTAACCAACTGAGCTACAGACCCAATTTCGAGCTTGTAACTGTTAGCTTGGAGCTATCAGCTTGGAGCTTAAAGCTGCTTCTATCGTCTTCTTCAATGAATCAAGCAATTCGTGTGGGAGCTTATGAAGCAGCTGATGTCGTCGATTAAGGAGGTGATCCAGCCGCAGGTTCCCCTACGGCTACCTTGTTACGACTTCACCCCAGTCATGAATCACACCGTGGTAACCGTCCCCCCGAAGGTTAGACTAGCTACTTCTGGTGCAACCCACTCCCATGGTGTGACGGGCGGTGTGTACAAGGCCCGGGAACGTATTCACCGCGACATTCTGATTCGCGATTACTAGCGATTCCGACTTCACGCAGTCGAGTTGCAGACTGCGATCCGGACTACGATCGGTTTTATGGGATTAGCTCCACCTCGCGGCTTGGCAACCCTTTGTACCGACCATTGTAGCACGTGTGTAGCCCAGGCCGTAAGGGCCATGATGACTTGACGTCATCCCCACCTTCCTCCGGTTTGTCACCGGCAGTCTCCTTAGAGTGCCCACCATAATGTGCTGGTAACTAAGGACAAGGGTTGCGCTCGTTACGGGACT
Organism: Pseudomonas sp. Os17; assembly: GCF_001547895.1. NCBI lineage: Bacteria > Pseudomonadati > Pseudomonadota > Gammaproteobacteria > Pseudomonadales > Pseudomonadaceae > Pseudomonas > Pseudomonas sp. Os17. The sequence goes on from NZ_AP014627.1 coordinate 5,149,935, forward strand.
TAACCCAACATCTCACGACACGAGCTGACGACAGCCATGCAGCACCTGTCTCAATGTTCCCGAAGGCACCAATCCATCTCTGGAAAGTTCATTGGATGTCAAGGCCTGGTAAGGTTCTTCGCGTTGCTTCGAATTAAACCACATGCTCCACCGCTTGTGCGGGCCCCCGTCAATTCATTTGAGTTTTAACCTTGCGGCCGTACTCCCCAGGCGGTCAACTTAATGCGTTAGCTGCGCCACTAAGAGCTCAAGGCTCCCAACGGCTAGTTGACATCGTTTACGGCGTGGACTACCAGGGTATCTAATCCTGTTTGCTCCCCACGCTTTCGCACCTCAGTGTCAGTATCAGTCCAGGTGGTCGCCTTCGCCACTGGTGTTCCTTCCTATATCTACGCATTTCACCGCTACACAGGAAATTCCACCACCCTCTACCATACTCTAGCTTGCCAGTTTTGGATGCAGTTCCCAGGTTGAGCCCGGGGCTTTCACATCCAACTTAACAAACCACCTACGCGCGCTTTACGCCCAGTAATTCCGATTAACGCTTGCACCCTCTGTATTACCGCGGCTGCTGGCACAGAGTTAGCCGGTGCTTATTCTGTCGGTAACGTCAAAATACTCACGTATTAGGTAAGTACCCTTCCTCCCAACTTAAAGTGCTTTACAATCCGAAGACCTTCTTCACACACGCGGCATGGCTGGATCAGGCTTTCGCCCATTGTCCAATATTCCCCACTGCTGCCTCCCGTAGGAGTCTGGACCGTGTCTCAGTTCCAGTGTGACTGATCATCCTCTCAGACCAGTTACGGATCGTAGCCTTGGTGAGCCATTACCTCACCAACTAGCTAATCCGACCTAGGCTCATCTGATAGCGTGAGGTCCGAAGATCCCCCACTTTCTCCCGTAGGACGTATGCGGTATTAGCGCCCGTTTCCGGACGTTATCCCCCACTACCAGGCAGATTCCTAGGCATTACTCACCCGTCCGCCGCTCGCCACCAGGTACAAGTACCCGTGCTGCCGCTCGACTTGCATGTGTTAGGCCTGCCGCCAGCGTTCAATCTGAGCCATGATCAAACTCTTCAGTTCAAACATCTTTGGGTTTTGAGAAAACCCTAAACTTGGCTCAGCAATCGTTGGTTACATCTTTGATTTCTCGCGGAGTAACTTGTGATGCTGATAATCTTTTTGACTATCAGTCTGACTCCACAAGCACCCACACGAATTGCTTGATTCAGTTGTTAAAGAGCGGTTGGTTAAGATCTTTCGTCTCAACCGAGGCGCGCATTCTACAGCAGCCTCATTTGCTGTCAAGCGATTTTTTAAGAAGTTTTTGAAGATTTCCTCAACAACTTCAACCACTTGCGCTTTCGATCTCTCGTTAGCGGGAGGCGAATTCTACAGCGTTACACGCTGCTGTCAACACCTCTTTTTAACCGCTTTCGACCGAGACGATCGAATCGTTAACAAGGCGAAAGCACGCCGCCATAACCTCCACGAGCGCCGCAGCACTCCAGCAATGAAACCAGGCCATTACAGCAGCGACCGAACAATGACGCTGGCGTCCAGAGAGCAACGCACACACCGAAGGCATCAGGTTTCAAAGAAGAGAAGCAGGAGTTTGGCCAAACAAAAAGCCACGACCGACCTTGATACAGGTGGCGACTATAAGAAGGAGGGAATCTTGGAGAAAGATGGTGTCCCAGGGCAGGTTCGAACTGCCAACCTTCCCCTTAGGAGGGGGATGCTCTATCCAATTGAGCTACTGAGACAAAACAACGAGCACCTGAGGATGTCAGGCGCAAAGGACGGCGAGCATGTTAACGGCCAAGGCCACGTTTGTCATGTCATCCATAGGGCTTTTTACACGAACGGCCAGAAGCGATTTGTTAGCCGAAGATCCCAGCGTGCAAATTGCGTTACCACCAAAAGCAATCCTTGCAAAATACAACTGGCCGCTCTCTCGCCACCAAATCAAGCCTTTGTTTTTAAAGGATTTATTTAAGGATAAACTCCTGGCACGCGAACTGCCTTAGTAAGCAGATGAAGAATGCAGAGATAACGCCCATACACAGCGTTCTGCTTCGTATTAAATGTGATCGCCAGCATCGAGCTTGCGACCTTGCGCCTTCAACCTGTAGACAACGCCAGATCTGCCAGCCCGTGCCTCCTAATTACAAGCAAGACCCTAAACCGTACCTGTCGATAATCAACACCCAGCCCAGCTCTTCTGCCCAACAGCCCAATAGACAGCATCAGCAGCAACCCAGCACCAAACAAAATATACGCAGGGCTATTTAATAACGCGCCCCAGGAGCCATCATATCCAATGCAGCCAAAAGCCTGCTTTTTCTGACTCTACTCAGCGGCATTTCCGCCTTGCTACTACCTGACGACTCACTAGGAAATGCTGCGCTGATCATCTGCGGCTCGATGTTCGGCCTGTTCCTGTTGGCACTTCTGGCCGGACGCAAGATCAAGTTTGACCCGGTACTGCGCTGACACCCTGCTCACGGAGTATGGCCAACAGACGCACCAAAGTGGCCTCGAGCGCACCCGAATTATCCAAGCGTATGACACGCTCTTCATCCAGCCAGGCAGCACTGACAAACTGCTGGTTGCGCTGCAGACGACGCTCAATCTCCGGTAGGCTTTCCCTGGCACGACGCAGCAAACGCCGGCGCAGCACTTCGTTATCGACCGTCAGAACTATAGGAATCAGATCGGGATAGCGCTTTCGCGCCTGACGCAAATACCCTCGAGAACCATTGACCAGGACATTTCGCCCCTGTGCAAGCCAAGCATCAATCTGCCTGGGAATGCCATAACCCAAACCATTGGCACGCCAGAACAAAGCAAACTCACCCAACGCGACACGCCGTTCAAATTCCTCGGACGTAACTTCGAGCGCTTCCTCGCCCACAGACTCAGCCGAGCGGGTGATCACTCTTTTTGCCACCTCACACCCCAATGTGCTGATAGGCTGCCTAGCCGCATCAATCAAGCTATCCTTGCCGGCTCCTGAGGGCCCCATCAGATAAATCACCCTACCCGGCATGAGTCGCCACCCAGGACAGCCCACCTAGTAAATCGGCCATTTGCCACTATCCTCTAAACAAGTAGGGATTACGCTCTCATCCACATAGCATGCACGCTCGTCCGTGCACTAACACCCCCGTCGGATAGGAGAATGCGGCCCACAATGTGGAGTCGGCGATCTTTTCAAACCAGTCCGCATTTCTGATAATTGGTGCTGGCATAACGCCTTTATCCAGTTCAATATTTGTCACAGAATTGACGCCAAGGATCTGGCAATTTTGAGGCATGATACGGGCCTCTTAACAATTCAGGTTGAACATTTGGCAATACGGCTTGTCCTAAAAGACAGCTCGCGGCCAATTCCGAGAACCGCTCCCCTGAACTAACCGGTTAAATATATGCGCCCATTGAAACAGGCAATTTATTCCAGCCGTACGGCTGACAAGTTCGTCGTACGTCTACCCGACGGGATGCGTGAACGCATTGCCGAGGTGGCTCGCAATCATCACCGCAGCATGAACTCCGAAATCATCGCGCGCCTGGAACAGAGTCTTATTCAGGAAGGCGCCTTGGGTGAAGAGTTGAGCATGCGCCTGGACAGCCCAGAGCTGTCCTTGCATGAGCGCGAACTACTTCAACGCTTCCGCCAACTTTCACATCGTCAGCAAAACGCTTTGGTTTCGCTGATAGCCCACGACGCTGAAATGGCCGCAGACGCCAACTGACCCCCCCCCCCCCAGAATGCTCAAGCCAGCCTAGTTGCTGGCTTTTTTTTGCCTGCGATAAAAACAACGAAGCGCCATAAAGGCGCTTCGCGGGTTACCCATGCATAAAGGAAGAGTCAAAGCAGGAAGATTGTCGCCAGGCCGAGAAAGATAAAGAAACCGCCACTATCGGTCATAGCCGTAATCATTACGCTAGCCCCCATTGCCGGATCGCGCCCCAGGCGCGCCAGAGTCATGGGAATCAGAACCCCCATCAAAGCTGCCAGCAACAGGTTCAGGGTCATCGCAGCAGTCATCACCACTCCCAGCGACCAGCTCCCGTAGAGCATATAGGCAACAACACCGATCACCCCTCCCCAGACCAGGCCATTGATCAGAGCCACCGCCAGCTCCTTGCGCATCAAGCGCGAAGTATTACCGGTGCTTACCTGATCCAAGGCCATGGCCCGAACGATCATGGTGATGGTCTGATTACCCGAGTTGCCGCCAATACCGGCAACAATCGGCATCAGTGCAGCCAGGGCTACCAATTTCTCGATAGAACCTTCAAACAGACCAATCACGCGCGACGCAACGAACGCCGTGATCAGATTGATGGCCAGCCAGGCCCAACGGTTGCGCAAGGACTTCCAGACCGAGGCGAAGATATCTTCCTCCTCGCGCAGACCCGCCATATTGAGGACTTCGGTTTCACTCTCTTCACGAATCAGGTCGACCATTTCGTCGATGGTCAAACGACCGATCAACTTGTCATTCTTATCGACCACAGGAGCAGAAATCAGGTCATAGCGCTCAAATGCCTGAGCCGCGTCATAGGCATCCTCATCAGGATGAAAGCTCACCGGATCGCTGGCCATGACTTCCGAGACTTGCTTGTCCGGATCATTGACCAACAGGCGCTTGATCGGCAGTACGCCCTTGAGCACACCGTCGTAATCCACCACGAACAGCTTGTCGGTGTGACTAGGCAGCTCCTTGAGCCGGCGCAGGTAACGCAGCACCACTTCGAGACTGACATCCTCGCGGATCGTCACCATCTCGAAGTCCATCAACGCACCGACCTGCTCCTCGTCATAAGACAGCGCAGAACGAACACGCTCACGCTGCTGGCCATCGAGAGCCTCCATCAGCTCATGGACAACGTCTCGCGGCAGCTCGGGAGCCAAGTCAGCAAGTTCGTCAGCGTCCATCTCTTTGGCAGCGGCCAGGAGCTCATGATCATCCATGTCGGCGATCAGGGTTTCACGAACGGAATCGGATACTTCGAGAAGAATGTCGCCATCGCGCTCAGCCTTGACCAATTGCCAAACGGTCAGTCGCTCTTCCAGCGGCAAGGCTTCAAGGATGTAGGCAACGTCGGCAGAGTGCAGATCATCAAGCTTGCGCTGCAACTCGACGAGATTCTGCCGGTGGACCAGGTTCTCGACCCGATCGTGGTGGTGACCTTCCTGACGGTGTGTCAGGTCTTCGACTACCCGCTGGCGCTGCAGCAGCTCAACGACTTGAGCGAGGCGGTCCTGCAGGCTTTCCTGCGTCTTCTTTACTTCTACTTCGGTCATAGGCGAACTCCACTCCCAGCAGAGGAGCACGCCGGAAGGATCAATCAGTCAGTTCATGATTGTGAAAACGGGATACTGAATAACTACTGGGTAAGTCCATGGAGGTATTCCACAAGCCCCGGCGGGGCTGACGGGCGCAATGATACACCCCTTGGCAGCTTTAAACGTTAAAAAATCGTGGCAAGAACAAGCGCTTGCGGCACAAACCTAAGCAGCGTCCGAATCTGTGAAACTGCGACGCCCGCGCCGAAACAGAAAACACATGCCAACAGAAAAAACCTGGAGGCAGGCTGGCTATTCGACTGCCAACGAACCAAGCCGTTCCAGCCCCAAACCGTAAGAAGAGAGATAGATGGGTAAATCGCAGAAAGCAAAAAGCCCGCATCTTTCGATGCGGGCTTTCTGGTGTATGGTGCACTCGACAGGATTCGAACCTGTGACCGCTCGGTTCGTAGCCGAGTACTCTATCCAGCTGAGCTACGAGTGCATTTTGTGTTTTTAGACCAGACCACAACTGGTTGAAGCCAAGTTAACTACATCGCTGCAACTAACTCTTAAATGGTGCACTCGACAGGATTCGAACCTGTGACCGCTCGGTTCGTAGCCGAGTACTCTATCCAGCTGAGCTACGAGTGCATTTGTTGCCGCGCATTATAGGCCGTTTAATCTTCTTGTCAAGCACTTTTTCTAGTAATTTCAACAACTTACAGAAGAAGCCAGATTACAACGTACTAAGCAAATAATGGCGGAGAACGGGGGATTCGAACCCCCGACACCCTTTTGAGGTGTACTCCCTTAGCAGGGGAGCGCCTTCGGCCACTCGGCCAGCTCTCCGCAACACGGGGCGTATATTAACCAGCTTTCTCCCCGTTTGCAAACAAAAAAAACGATAAAAATTAATGGCTTGGTTCTTCGTCCTTCTCTTTCTTTATCCGCAGGTAAATTTCCTCACGGTGAACCGCCACTTCTTTGGGGGCGTTGACACCAATACGCACTTGATTACCTTTGACGCCGAGCACGGTCACAGTGATCTCGCCATCACCAATGATCAGGCTTTCTGCGCACCGACGAGTCAGAATCAGCATACCTATCTCCTCACGCATTACATTTTCAGGGACTACAGTCTGCAAAAAAAAGGGTGTCGGCCTACAACCAGGGCGGCTGCAGTCCTACACGCCTAAGTATTGACTAGCACGGGCAAAAGAACAGTTTTCTCCCGTGCCGATCAAAAACACAAAGGGCGCGGTCAGACCGCGCCCCTTTCAAACACGCATCACTCGCCCTGTCGGGCCGGAGCGTCAAGCTCGAATGCGGTGTGCAGCGCACGTACCGCCAACTCCAGGTACTTCTCTTCAATCACCACCGACACCTTGATTTCAGAAGTGGAGATCATCTGGATGTTGATGCTTTCCTTCGCCAGGGCTTCAAACATCCGGCTGGCTACGCCCGCATGAGAGCGCATGCCGACACCAACGATCGAAACCTTGGCAATGTCGGTATCACCGACCACTTCACGGGCACCGATTTCACGTGCGGTGTTTTCCAGCACGGTCTGGGCAGCCAGGTAGTCGTTGCGGTGAACGGTGAAGGTGAAGTCGGTGGTGTTATCGTGCGAAACGTTCTGCACGATCATGTCGACTTCAATGTTCGACGCGCTAATCGGGCCGAGAATCTTGAAGGCCACGCCAGGATTGTCTGGCACGCCACGGATAGTCAGCTTGGCTTCATCGCGGTTAAAAGCGATGCCGGAAATGATCGGCTGTTCCATGGATTCCTCTTCATCAATAGTAATGAGGGTGCCCGGACCCTCCTGAAAGCTGTGCAACACGCGCAGCGGAACGTTGTACTTGCCAGCAAACTCGACCGCGCGGATCTGCAGTACCTTGGATCCGAGGCTGGCCATTTCCAGCATCTCTTCAAAGGTGATCTTGTCCAGGCGCTGAGCCTTGGGTACCACACGCGGGTCGGTGGTGTAGACACCGTCCACATCGGTATAGATCTGGCACTCGTCAGCCTTCAGGGCCGCGGCCAGCGCCACCCCGGTGGTATCGGAACCGCCACGCCCCAACGTGGTGATGTTGCCGTGCTCATCAACGCCCTGGAAACCGGCAACCACGACCACACGACCAGCCTTCAGATCGCTGCGAATCTTCTGATCATCAATCTGCAGGATTCGCGCTTTATTGTGAGCACTGTCGGTGAGAATGCGCACCTGATTCCCGGTGTAGGACACCGCTGGAATACCGCGCTTGATCAATGCCATGGCCAGCAAAGCGATGGTCACTTGCTCACCGGTGGACACGATCACATCCAGCTCACGGGGAACCGGTATGGCTTCGCCACTGATCTGCTTGGCCAGATCGATCAGGCGGTTGGTTTCGCCACTCATCGCCGACAGCACAATCACCAGGTCATCGCCGGCTTCGCGGAACTTCTTCACCTTGTCAGCGACCTGCTCGATCCGCTCCACAGAGCCGACCGAAGTGCCTCCAAATTTCTGTACGATCAAAGCCATTTTCTAAGCCGCCTCAGCCCGTAAAGGGGCGCCCGTTAAACAATCAAACTGCACAGCGCAAGGACCCGCCACTAGACGACGGGCCCGGCTCGGCGCCTTAAATGCCCTGCTCGACAAATGGAACGGTCAAGGCCAGCGCGGCATCCAGTGCAGCAGCATCAACACCACCGCCCTGGGCCATGTCTGGACGACCACCGCCCTTACCGCCCACTGCCGCAGCGGCTTGCTTCATCAAATCACCGGCTTTGAGTTGGCCAGTCAGGTCCTTGGTTACACCGGCAACCAGTACGACCTTTTCCTCATGGACACTGCCGAGCAGGATCACTGCGCGGCCGAGTTTGTTTTTCAACTGATCCACCAGCGCCAGCAGCGCCTTGCCGTCCTGGCCGTCGAGGCGCGCAGCCAGTACCTTCACGCCCTTGACGTCAGCCGCCTGAGCGGACAGATCGTCACCGGCAGCGCTGGCAGCCTTGGCCTGCAACTGCTCGAGCTGCTTCTCCAGCAGACGATTACGCTCCAGCACCGCCGACAGCTTGTCGATCAGATTGTCGCGACTACCCTTGACCAGGGTCGCCGCTTCCTTGAGTTGTTCTTCCGCAGCGTTCAGGTACGCCAGAGCCGCAGCACCGGTAACGGCTTCAATACGCCGCACGCCCGACGCCACGCCGCCTTCGCTGGTGATCTTCAGCAAGCCGATGTCGCCGGTACGATTGGCGTGGATACCACCACACAGCTCCACCGAAAAGTCTCCGCCCATGCTCAACACACGCACGCTGTCGCCGTACTTCTCGCCGAACAGCGCCATGGCGCCCTTCTTCTTGGCGGTGTCGATGTCGGTCTCTTCGGTTTCCACCGCCGTGTTCTTGCGAATCTCGGCGTTGACGATGTCTTCCAGGGCCTTGATCTGCTCAGGCTTGATCGCTTCAAAGTGACTGAAGTCGAAACGCAGACGCTGACTGTCCACCAGCGAGCCCTTCTGCTGGACGTGCTCGCCCAGCACCTGGCGCAGGGCAGCGTGCAGCAAGTGGGTGGCCGAGTGGTTCAGCGAGGTGGCGTGACGCACGTCGGCGTCGACCTGGGTTTCAACCGGGGCGCCGACGATCAGGCTGCCCTTGGCCAGTACGCCGTGATGCAGGAACGCGCCACCGGTCTTGGTGGTGTCGCGCACATCAAAACGTGCACTGCCGGCCTGCAGGTAACCGCAGTCGCCGATCTGACCGCCGGACTCAGCGTAGAACGGGGTCTGGTCAAGCACCACGACGCCCTCTTCGCCTTCATTAAGGATGTCTACCGACTGCCCTTCCTTATAGAGGGCAACCACTTTGGCCGAACCGCTGGTGGCCTGGTAGCCGGTGAACTCAGTGGCCACATCAACCTTGACCAGGCTGTTGTAGTCCATGCCAAAGGAGCTGGCAGACCGGGCACGCACACGCTGGGCTTCCATCTCGCGCTCGAAACCTTCCTCATCGAGGGTCAGGTTGCGCTCACGGGCGATGTCGCCGGTCAGGTCCATCGGGAAACCATAGGTGTCGTAGAGCTTGAACACCACGTCGCCCGGAACCACCGAGCCGTCCAGTGCGGCCAGATCCTGCTCGAGGATCTTCAGGCCCTGCTCCAGGGTCTTGGCGAACTGCTCTTCTTCGGCCTTGAGCACTCGCTCGATATGCGCCTGCTGGGATTTCAGCTCAGGGAAAGCTTCACCCATCTCGGCAACCAGCGCGGCGACGATCTGATAGAAGAAGCTGCCCTTGGCCCCCAGCTTGTTGCCGTGACGGCAAGCACGACGAATGATCCGACGCAGCACATAACCGCGGCCTTCGTTGGACGGCAGCACGCCGTCGGCAATCAGGAAACCGCAGGAACGGATATGGTCGGCCACCACTTTCAACGAGGCCTGGGCATCGTTGGTGCAACCGATGGCCTTGGCCGCGGCATCCAGCAGGCTCTGGAACAGGTCGATTTCATAGTTCGAGTGCACGTGCTGCAGCACCGCACTGATCCGCTCCAGGCCCATGCCGGTGTCCACCGACGGTGCCGGCAGCGGATGCAACACGCCATCGGCGGTGCGGTTGAACTGCATGAACACGTTGTTCCAGATTTCGATGTAGCGGTCACCGTCTTCTTCCGGCGAGCCGGGTGGGCCGCCCCAGATGTCGGCGCCGTGATCGTAGAAGATCTCGGTGCAAGGACCGCAAGGGCCGGTATCACCCATGGTCCAGAAGTTGTCCGAAGCGTAAGGCGCGCCTTTGTTGTCTCCGATGCGCACCATGCGCTCTGCCGGCACCCCGACCTCTTTGGTCCAGATGTCATAGGCTTCGTCGTCACTGGCGTAAACCGTGACCCAGAGCTTTTCCTTCGGCAGGTTCAGCCACTTGTCGGAAGTCAGGAAGGTCCAGGCGAAGGTGATGGCATCGCGCTTGAAGTAGTCACCGAAGCTGAAGTTGCCCAGCATTTCGAAGAAGGTGTGGTGACGAGCGGTGTAACCGACGTTTTCCAGGTCGTTGTGCTTGCCACCGGCGCGGACGCACTTCTGGCTGCTGACAGCGCGGGTATAGGCGCGCTTTTCCTGGCCCAGGAAGCAGTCCTTGAACTGGTTCATCCCCGCGTTGGTGAACAGCAGGGTAGGGTCGTTGCCTGGGATCAAAGAGCTGGAGGCTACACGGGTGTGGCCTTGCTCTTCGAAGAAGCGAAGGAAGGCTTCACGGATTTCTGCGCTTTTCATTAGGTTCTTCCACGGAGACTGCGGCCAAAGGCCTGTGCGCAACGTCAACAGACGAAACGACGGCAAAGGGCCGCATTATATCGGCGTTAATCACTTGGTACAGCGTGTTTGTACGATACAAACAGTCAATTGGACGGAGAACACTGTCAGTTACGGGAAAACTCGACAAAAGTGCTCACCACCTGCTCGATTTGCCCGGCATCCACGTCCAGATGGGTAACCAGACGCAAGCGTGGCGCCGCGCTGAGCCTGATCCCCCGCTCGGCGGCGAATGCCTTGAGGGCTTCGGCCCGCTCTCCCATCTCGACGTACACCATGTTGGTCTGCACCGGCTCGACACTGTAGCCGGCCTGGCTCAACCCTTGAGCCAGCAATTGTGCGTGGGCATGGTCATCCGCCAGACGCTGCACCTGATGCTCCAGGGCATAGAGTCCCGCCGCCGCCAGGCCACCAGCCTGACGCATGCCCCCACCCAGCATCTTGCGCAGGCGCCGCGCCTTGCCGATCAGCGCTGTGCAGCCGCACAACACCGAACCCACTGGCGCGCCGAGGCCCTTGGACAAGCACACCGATACCGAGTCGAAGTGCCCGGCGATCACCCGGGCATCCACCCCCAGCTTCACCGCCGCGTTGTACAGCCGTGCGCCATCCAGGTGCAGGGCCAGCCCCCGCTCACGGGTGAAGGCTCGAGCCTGGGCCAGGTAGGCCAGGGGCAGCACCTTGCCCTGCATGGTGTTTTCCAGGGCCAGCAAGCGCGTGCGGGCAAAATGAAAGTCATCCGGCTTGATCGCCGCCGCCACCTGCTCCAGGTCGAGGGAGCCATCTGCCCGCAGCTCCAGCGGCTGGGGCTGGATCGAGCCCAACACCGCGGCGCCACCGCCTTCATATTTATAGGTGTGGGCCTGCTGTCCAACGATGTATTCGTCGCCCCGCTCGCAGTGGGCCATCAATGCCAGCAGATTGCTCATGGTGCCGGAAGGCACGAACAGGGCCGCGGCAAACCCCAGACGCCCGGCCAGCTCGGCCTCCAACCGATTGACCGTCGGGTCTTCGCCGTAGACATCGTCTCCGGTACGGGCGCGCGCCATGGCATCGAGCATGCCCGGGGTCGGCTGGGTCACGGTGTCACTACGAAGATCGATCACGCTCATCACATCAGGCTCCAGCTACAGGGGGACACCAGGGTCCACGCTTGGACAGGGGGAATTCCCTTTCGAAGCGAATTACTGCGGCCCTGTGGACGATTAATCAAGCAGCAACTGTAGAAAATCTTGCGCCAGAGGATGAAAAATCCGATGAACATTATCCAAAAGGCGCGATGCTTCCCCGCCAGATCTGTGTTAAAAACTCACCGCCCGGGAAAACCCCGGGCAATCGTTCTCAGGGCGGGGTGCAATTCCCCACCGGCGGTAATTGCGCGCAATGTGCATAGCCCGCGAGCGCTTGGTGACACCCGTGGCAGGTCCACAGGTGCCGACAAGGTCAGCAGACCCGGTGCGATCCCGGGGCCGACGGTCATAGTCCGGATGAAGAGAGAACGGGATTGGCGCCTAAGGGCCGCTGCCAGGCAGACGTGGACTCTCCACGGGAGCTCTGCGCGTACCCTTAAATCCCATTCGATTCATATACGCCCTGTTTTTCATACAAACAGGAGTCAGAACAGATGCAACCCACCGCAATCGATAGCAAAAACAAACACCACCCCAACGAGCGCGTCGCCTTCATCCAGGCTTGCTGGCACAAGGAAATAGTCGACCAGAGCCGTCAGGGCTTTGTCGCCGAAATGCTCGCTCAGGGTTATCAGGAATCCGATATCGACTTCTTCGAAGTCGGTGGCGCCTTCGAAATTCCCCTGCACGCCAAGCTGCTGGCCAAGACCGGTCGCTACAGCGGCATCGTTGCGGCAGGCCTGGTAGTGGACGGCGGCATCTACCGTCATGAGTTCGTCGCCCAGTCGGTGATCAGCGGCCTGATGCAAGTGCAACTGGAAACTGAAGTGCCGGTCTTCTCGGTGGTGCTGACCCCGCATCACTTCCATGCGGGTGAGGAGCACCAGAAGTTTTTCTTCGAGCACTTCGTGCACAAGGGCCAGGAAGCGGCGAAGACCTGCGCCGACACCCTGCACAAGCTGCGCGCCCTGCGCCGCAATGAGCAGCGTGCGGTCGCGGTTTAAGCGTTAGCCCATCATCGGCGAGCCGGCCCCTGCGGGGTTCGGCTTGCCGGCGAACCTCAGGCCAGGCCGTCGGCGGTGGCCGGCACGATCAAAATCCCGGCACGCAAGCCGTTCTTCACCTTGGGGTTGGGGAAAATGATCCGCGCGCCCTCCTCCTCGATCACCCAACGGGTCTGGGCAATGTCCTCGGCCAGCAGGTAACCCACTTCCAGTTCGGAAAAGTTCTCCACGTCCGCCGGCAGGTGCAGGTGGAAGCTGTCGCTGTGCTTGATGACTTCCCGCGCCACGCTGAACAGCTGCAGGCCATCGAGGCTGTCCTGCTCTTGCCCGGGCTCGCTGCCGTCGATGATCTGCTTGAGGCGGGTTTCCAGGCGCTCGACATTGACCCCCTGGTTCTGCCCGAACGGCCGGGCCTTACCCAACTCCAGGGTGAAGGATTCGGCCCCCAGCTGATCGTAGGTGTAGGCGCTGAAGACAATGGAGGGCTTGTTCTGTAGCAGCACCGCTTCCATGCCCGCCGCCCGCAGGCGCGCCAGCTCACGGCGCGAATGCTGACGCCCGTCCTTCCACGGATACAGGGCGAACTGTTCGATCTTCGAACCGCGGATCGCCGTGTGCAGGTCGTAATGCAGGCGCTGGCGCTGCGGCAGACTGAAAAAGCTCGCCGCCAGACGCTCCAGCTCGCAGGCACGCAGGGCTTCGATACCACTGCTCGATTCATGTCGGCCATTGAACAGCCGGTTGACGTCCTGCTCGACAAAACGCTCGCCGCGGCGCATGGCCTCGGGGTTGCCAAACAGGAACAGAATGCGTGCCCGAGGCTTCAGGTCGCCCCGGGCAATGTCGTGCAACAGACGGTCGAGCAGCTCGATGGGAGCCGTCTCGTTGCCATGGATACCGGCTGACAGCAGCAGGTCCAGACCGTTATCGCGAGCTTCGGGCGGCCGGACTTCCAGGGCGCCCTCGCTCAGCCAGCGCATGCGCACGCCGTCGACAGTCAGTTGAGTCTTCTCTGCCGGTTCACGGCCGGCGAGGGTCAGTTCAAGCAGTTTGCCGAGGGCGAGCATAGCGCGGCTTCCTTAGTGAGCGTGGCCGCAGTCGGGGCCATGCACGTGATCATCGTCACCGGCGTCGGCCGGTTCCATTTCCAGTTGCAGGCTGACCAGGTTGGTCGCCAGCGGACGCAGCAGCAGACTGGCGTACTCGTCGTCACCCTCCTCCACGTCCACGCCGATCAGCAGTTGGCCGCGGCCGTCCTGTTGAATCCATACTTCCTTGCCCTGCCACAGCACCGCGAAACGGGTGCAGGAGGTTTGCAGTTGGGTGCCGTCGCTGTCTTCAAGGATCAGCTGCAGGGTATCGCTCATGGGGGTCGTTCTCATCTGGGGTGAAGCGGCACGCCCGGTCGAATGGGCCGGGCGCGGGCTTTCAATTGATCTGGAAGGGATAAACCGCGCCCAGTTTAAGGATTTGCGTCAGTTCATCCAGTGCCGTCCGGCACTCAAGCAGCAGCTGCGGGTCCGCCAGATCGCTTTCGCACAGACGGTCGCGGTAGTGCTTGCCAACCCATTGGGTCAGGGTGTCGTACAACGGCGCGGTCATGATAACCCCAGGATTGACCGCCGCCAGCTCAGTTTCATTCAAGGCCACCCGCAAGCGCAGGCAAGCCGGGCCACCGCCGTTCTGCATGCTCTGCTTGAGATCGAAGACCTTCACTTCACGGATCAGTCCGCCCGAGCTGGTGAGGCTTTGCAGGTATTGCCAGACGCGCTCGTTGCCGCGGCACTCCTCCGGCACGATCAGCAGCATCGAACCATCGGCGCGGGACAGCAGCTGGCTGTTGAACAGGTAGGAGCGCACGGCGTCTTCCACCGTCACTTGCGCGCGCGGCACGCAGATCGACTGGAAGTTGCCGCCGCGCCGACCCAGCTTGCCCTGCAGCTCGGCGAGCATCTTCTCGGTCTCGAGGAACGCATCCTCGTGATAGAACAGCACCTCGCCATTGCCCACCGCGATCACATCGTTGTGGAACACGCCCTGATCGATCACCGATGGATTCTGCTGGGCATAGACCACGCCCTCCTCGCTCAGGCCATGCAAGCGAGCCACGGCTTGCGAGGCTTCCAGGGTCTGGCGCGCAGGGTATTTCTGCGGTGCCGGGTAACGGGTATCGAACGCGCTGCGACCGAAGACGAAGAACTCGACACCGGCCTGGCCGTAATCACGGCAGAAGCGCGTGTGGTTGGCCGCGCCTTCATCGCCGAACTGCGCCACCGCCGGCAACGCGGCGTGATGGGCGAAGTGTTTCTGGTCGGCGAACATCGCCCCCAGCACGCGACTGGTGGTCGGGTGCTCGATGCTGCGATGGTATTTGCAGTTCAAGTTGGCGGCGGTGAAATGCACGCGGCCATCGGCGGTGTCAGCACTCGGGCTGACGGTGGCGGCGTTGGCCACCCACATGCTCGATGCCGAGCAACTGGCGACTAGCAGTGGCATGGCCTGCTTGGCGGCTAGCTGGATGACCTGGGCATCAGTGCCGGCAAAACCCAGTTTGCGCAGGGCCGCCACGTCCGGGCGCTCTTGCGGGGCGAGCACGCCTTGCTGAAAGCCCATGTCCATCAGCGCTTTCATTTTCGCCAGGCCTTGCAGCGCCGCTTCCTTGGGATTGGAGCCCTGCTGGCTGTTGCTCTGGGAGGCCACGTTGCCGTAGGACAGGCCGCCATAGTTATGGGTCGGCCCCACTAAACCGTCAAAATTGACTTCATAGGATTTCATCAGCGAGGCTCCACGAATCTGTTTGTTATAGGCATCGGTATCTACACATGGCGAACGCAGTGCGCTCGCTCGCCGGCAAGCCGGCTCCCACAGCGTTCTGCAGGAGCCGGCTTACCGGCGAAAAGGCCACGCCAGTCAGGACAAGCGCACACCCGGCGTCAACGCGCTCGGCAGCACCAGGCTCGGGGTTTCCAGGGAAGCCACCGGGTACGCGCAGTAATCCGCCGCGTAATAGGCACTGGCCCGATGGTTGCCCGAAGCACCCACCCCACCGAACGGCGCGCTGCTGGCGGCGCCGGTCAACTGCTTGTTCCAGTTGACGATGCCCGCCCGGCTTTCCAGCCAGAACTGCTGGTAGCGCTCGGCGGAATCCGACAACAGGCCGGCAGCCAGGCCGTACTGAGTGTTGTTGGCCTCGGCAATCGCCCCATCGAAATCAGCGTAGCGGATCACTTGCAGCAACGGCCCGAACAGCTCTTCATCCGGACGCTCAGCCACCGCCGTCACATCCAGAATGCCTGGGGTCAGCAAGGCGGCCTGAGCCTGGGGTTGGGTCATTTCCAGCAAGGCCACGGCGCCATTGGCCAGCAGTTGCCGTTGCGCATCCATCAGCGCGCGAGCGGCGCCCAGGGAAATCACCGAGCCCATGAACGGCGCCGGCTGCTGGTCATAGGCACCCACATCGATGCTCGCGCTGACTGCCACCAGGCGCGCCAGCAACCCATCACCCCAGGCGCCTTGCGGCACCAGCAGGCGGCGGGCGCAAGTGCAGCGCTGACCGGCCGAAATGAAGGCCGACTGGATGATGGTGTACACCGCCGCGTCCAGGTCAGCGACCTGATCCACCACCAGCGGGTTGTTGCCGCCCATTTCCAGCGCCAAGATCTTGTCCGGACGCCCGGCGAACTGCTGGTGCAGATGATTGCCGGTGCGGCTGGAACCGGTGAAGAACAAGCCATCGATACCCGGATTGGCGGCCAGCGCGATACCGGTTTCCCGGGCGCCTTGCAGCAGGTTGAGGACGCCTGCCGGCAAGCCGGCTTCGATCCAGCACTGCACCGTCAACTCGGCGACTTTCGGCGTCAGCTCGCTGGGCTTGAACAGCACGCTGTTACCGGCCAGCAGCGCGGGAACAATGTGCCCGTTGGGCAGGTGCCCAGGGAAGTTGTAAGGGCCGAACACCGCCACCACGCCGTGGGGCTTGTGTCGCAGCACAGCGGTGGCGTCGCCCAAAGGGCCGCTCTTCTCGCCAGTACGCTCGCGGTAGCTCTGCACCGAGATGGCGATCTTGTTGACCATGCTGGTGACTTCGGTGGCGGCTTCCCACAGCGGCTTGCCGGTTTCCTCACCGATGCAGCGGGCCAGTTCGTCGGCACGCGCCTTGAGCGCAGCGGCAAAGGCTTCGAGCACACCGATACGCTCCTCCAGGGAACGCTTGGCCCAGGCCGGAAACGCCTGGCGGGCGGCCTGCACGGCGCTTTCCACTTGCGCGGCAGTGGCACCGTTGCCGGACCAGATGACCGCCTGGGTCACCGGATTGACCGAGGTGAAGGCTTCGCCCTGGCCGGCCAGCCATTGGCCAGCGATGTACAGCGTGCTCATTATTTCGACTCCCGAGAAGCAGACAGCGGAACCGCGCGGACCTGGTCGCCGGCGTTGAGTTGCAAGCGCTTGGCGGTCAGGGGATCGACCACCAGGGTGCCCGCGGCAAAGCGTGCCGGCGCCGCGGTAATGCGGCAGTCCTCGCGCTTGCGGTTGTGGATCAGGAACGGCGTGGCGTCGTCGCCCGGGGTGCCGATGGCCAGCACCAGCGCCTGGCTGTCACGCACCGCGCGGATCTTGCTGGTTTCGCATTCCACCGCCGGGCCGGCATCGAAGATGTCGACGTAGCCCTGGTAGCTGAAGCCTTCGCTCTTGAGCATGGCCAGGGCCGGCTCGGTGTCGGTATGAACCTTGCCGATCACGTTGCGCGCATCCTCGGACAAAAAGCAGGTGTACAGCGGGAACTTGGGCATCAGCTCGGCGATGAACGCCTTGTTGCCAACCCCGGTCAGGTAGTCGGCCTGGCTGAACTCCATCTTGAAGAAGTGCCGACCCAGGCTTTCCCAGAACGGCGAGCGGCCATTCTCATCGGACATGCCGCGCATCTCGGCAATGATCTTGTTGCCGAACAGCTGCGGGAACTCGGCAATGAACAGCATCCGCGCCTTGGCCAGCATGCGGCCGTTGAGGCCGGTGCGGTAATCGGCGTGAAGGAACAGCGAGCACAGCTCGGAGTTGCCGGTCAGGTCGTTGGCCAGGAACAGCGTGGGGATCTCGCGGTAGATGTTCAGCTCCTGGGAGGCGCTGACCGTCAGGCCGACCCGAAAGTTGTACCAGGGCTCGCGCAGCCCGACGGCACCGGCGATGGCGGAAATGCCCACCACCCGGCCGTTGTCGTCTTCCAGCACGAACAGGTAGTCCGCATCGCCGCGCTCGGCTTCGCCGCGAAAGGTCTTTTCCGCCCAGCCGACCCTGTGGGTCAGGCGCTCTTCGTTGGCCGGCAAGGTGGTGAGGCCGGTGCCGGTGCTGCGGGCCAGGTCGATCAGCGCGGGTAAATCGCTGCTGCGTACGGGACGAACGATCATGCTATCTCCTCAGACGCAGGCCGCTGATGGCCTGCGCGAAACTCGCTGCTTTCCAGGCATGCTTTCCAGGTCGTGGAAGCAGGCTTTAAACCGCCACCAGACGCACGCTGGCACCTTCGCCGACGCCCAGGGCTTCGGCGGCTTGCAGATCCAGGGTCACCGGTTTGCCCGGGGCGTAATCCAGCTCCAGCAGCACCGCGCGGTAATCCTGCAGTTGGCCGTTGGACACCAGATACTGACGACCGCCGCCCTTGATGGCCTCGCCGATCTTCACCGGCACCACGCGGCTCTGGGCGATCGAACGAATCCCCGAAACCCGTGCATGCAAGGTCGGGCCACCGTCGAAGATGTCGATGTAGTGATCGGTCTCAAAACCTTCGCGCATCAGGATGTCGAAGGTGATCTGCGCCCGCGGGTGCACCTGGCCCATGGCTTCCTGGGCGGCGTCCGGCAGCAGCGGCACGTAGATCGGGTAATGGGGCATCAGCTCGGCGAGAAAGGTCCGGCTTTTCAGGCCGCACAGGCGCTCGGCCTCGGCGTAGTTGAGGTCGAAGAAGTTGCGCCCGATGGCGTCCCAGAACGGCGAATCACCGTGCTCGTCGCTGTAACCAACGATCTCGGTCACCACCGAGTCGGCGAAACGCTCCGGGTGACTGGCAACGAACAGCAGGCGGCCGCGGGAGTTGAGCTCCGACCAGGGCGAACCCACCAGTTCCGGCACCACATAGAAACTGGTCAACAGGCTGTTGCCGGTCAGGTCGTGACACTGGGACAGGACATGAATCTTGTTGTGGATCTTCAGCTCGCGGGACGCGTGAACGAAGGTTTCATTGCGAAAGCTGTAGAACGGCTCGGAATAACCGGCGGACGCGACGATGGCCGAGCAGCCCACCAGCTTGCCGCTGTCGGTGTCTTCGAGAACGAAGAAATAGCTTTCCTCGCCGTTGAAGCTCACTTCAGCGGCAAACGAAGCCTCGCTCGCGGCGATCTTGTCGCGCAGGCGATCCACATCATCCGGCAAGGAGGTGACACCAATCGGGCTGTCTGCAGCCAGACGCTGTACCTCGCCCAGATCAGCCATTTGCGCGGGGCGCATCACCAGCATGGTGTCACTCCTTACTCTAAAACAGGTCGGAAACCGTCCGACGCAGGGAAAAAAATGCCGGGACAGCCCGGCACAGGAATGGGGCTCGACACCAGCTGCAACAGCCGGCGCCGAGGAGTACTGCAACCTGAATCAGGCTTGAGTCAGTTTCGCCACGGCACGCTCGAAGCGGTCCAGGCCCTCATCGATATCGGCGTCTTCGATCACCAGGCTCGGGGCGAAACGCACCACGTCCGGACCGGCCTGCAGAATCATCAGGCCTTCTTTTTCGGCGGCGTTGAACACGTCCTTGGCCTTGCCTTTCCAGGCTTCGCTGAGCACGCAACCGAGCAACAGGCCCAGGCCGCGGACTTCGGTGAACAGGCCATACTTCTCGCCGATCTGCAGCAGTCGGGTCTTGAAGCGGTCGTGCTTGGCTTTCACGCCGTTGAGCACTTGCGGAGTATTGATCACATCGATCACCGCCTCGGCCACCGCACAAGCCAGCGGGTTACCGCCGTAGGTGGTGCCGTGGGTACCGACCACCAGGTGCTTGGCCAGCGCTTCGGTGGTCAGCATCGCCGCGATCGGGAAACCGCCGCCCAGGCTCTTGGCGCTGGTGAGGATGTCCGGGGTCACGCCGTAATACTGGTAGGCAAACAGCTCGCCGCTACGGCCCATGCCGGTCTGCACTTCGTCGAACACCAGCAGCGCGTTGTGCTGATCGCACAGTTCGCGAGCGCCTTGCAGGTAAGCCAGCTCGGCCGGCAATACGCCGCCTTCGCCCTGGATCGGCTCCAGCACCACCGCACAGGTCTTATCGGAAACCGCGGCCTTCAGTGCAGCCAGGTCGTTGTACGGCACGTGGGTGATGCCGGTGATTTTCGGACCGAAGCCATCGGAGTACTTCGACTGGCCACCGACGTTCACGGTGAACAGGGTACGGCCGTGGAAGCTGTTCAGCGCGGCGATGATTTCGTACTTCTCGGCACCGAAACGATCGTGGGCCACGCGACGGGCCAGCTTGAAGGCGGCCTCGTTGGCTTCTGCACCGGAGTTACAGAAGAACGCGCGCTCGGCGAAGGTGGCGTCGATCAGCTTGTGGGCCAGGCGCAGGGCCGGCTCGTTGGTGAAGACGTTGGACACATGCCACAGCTTGTTGGCCTGCTCGGTCAGAGCCCCCACCAGCGCCGGATGGGCGTGGCCCAGTACGTTGACCGCAATGCCGCCGGCGAAGTCGATCAGCTCCCGTCCCGACTGGTCCCAGACTCGGGACCCCGAGCCGCGCACAGGAATGAAAGCCGCAGGTGCGTAATTGGGAACCATCACCTGGTCGAAATCGGCGCGTTGCACCGGAGCTTGCTCAACGGACATCGGAGTCTCCTGAAGAGGAACACCCGCCTGGAACTGGCGAGCGATGGAGGGATTGTAAGGACAGTTTTGTGCCCGGCCTTGTCGCCAAGCGACAACTTCTTATAGCGCCAACCCCGGTTTTACGCGGGTTTATGGCAATGCGACAAATAGCGTCGCAAAGGCGCAGTTTAAACTGCGCAGGGCTCTAGCGGCAGATTCAGCGGGCATTTTGCCCAAGGTAATTATCCAGGTAGTTAGCTGCAGCGCAGGCCCGGTGAGCGGGCGTCAGGACGCTTGCACCGGCAAGCCGGCGCCTACAGAAGGCGGATCAACCGCGCTCGGAAGGTACGGAGGAGAGTTCGAACGGGCTGCTGCTGCGCCGTTGATTGCGATCTTCGCGCGGGGTGGCGCCAAAGAAGTTGCGGTAGGCGCTGGAGAAGTGCGGGCCGGAGGAGAAACCACAGGACAGGCCGATCTGAATGATCGACTTGCTGGTCTGCATCAGCATCTGCCGGGCCTTGTTCAGGCGCAGCTCCAGGTAGTACTGGCTGGGCACGCGGTTCAGGTACTGCTTGAAGATGCGCTCCAATTGCCGACGGGATACACAGACATGCTGGGCAATCTCGTCGGTGGTCAGCGGCTCCTCGATATTGGCCTCCATCAGCAGCACCGCCTGGGTCAGCTTTGGATGGCTGGACCCCAGACGATTCTGCAACGGAATACGTTGCCGCTCGCCGCCCTCGCGGATGCGCTCCACCACCAGCTCTTCCGAAACCGCACCCGCCAGCTCGGCGCCGTGATCCCGCGCCAGCACCGCCAGCAACAGGTCCAGTACCGACATGCCGCCACAGGCGGTCAGGCGATCACGGTCCCAGTCAAACAGGTGGCTGGTGGCGATGACCTTGGGAAAGCGTTCGGCAAAATCGTCCTGCCAGCGCCAGTGCACCGCTGCCCGATAACCATCGAGCAGGCCCAACTGCGCCAGCGGATACACCCCGGCCGACAGCCCGCCAATCACGCAGCCGGCCCGCACCAGCTGCTTGAGAGCGCTGCCGAGCCCGGAACTCATGGGGCCGGGCGGCTCGTCTGCCAAAAGGAACAGCTTCTGGCAGCCCTCAAGCTTGCCCGCCCAAGGCTCGCCCGGCAGTTGCCAGGCGCCTTCGGCCGGTGCCTCGGCCTGCAGGAACGCCAACTCATAAACCACCTCCGGATGCACCCGCTGAGCAACACGCAAGGCCTCCTCGGCCAGCGCCAGCGTCAAGGCTTTAGTGCTGGGCCAAATCAGGAAACCAATTCGATGGGCAGTCATGGCGGGCAATCCGAAACGAAAACAGTGTTAGAAGCCAAGGGTGGCAACACCAAGTTAGACCATCTGGCGCGCGGTGCGCAGCATGACCTAATTTGGTGCATAACGGCAGTGATTACTTGAGGCTACCGGAGAGGAATTGTTGCAAACGTTCTGATTGCGGGTTCACCAGCACTTCCCGCGGGTTGCCGCTCTCTTCCACCACACCCTTGTGCAGGAACACCAACTGGTTCGACACCTCACGGGCAAAGCCCATTTCGTGCGTCACCACCACCATGGTGCGGCCTTCCTGGGCCAGGGCCTGCATGACCTTCAACACGTCGCCCACCAGCTCCGGATCCAGGGCCGAGGTCGGCTCGTCGAACAGCATGACCTCCGGCTCCATGGCCAGCGCCCGGGCAATGGCCACGCGCTGCTGCTCACCACCGGACATGTGCCCCGGGTAGGCATCCTTGCGGTGCGCCACGCCCACCTTGGCCAGGTAATGCTCGGCCTTCTCGCGAGCCTCCGCCTTGGACACCCCCAGCACGTGCACCGGTGCTTCCATGATGTTTTCAATCGCGGTCATGTGCGACCACAGGTTGAAGTGCTGGAACACCATCGACAGGCGCGAGCGCATGCGCTGCAACTGCTTGGGATCGGCAGCCTTGAGCGCGCCGTCCTTGTTGGCCACCAGCTTCAACTCTTCGTTGTTCAGCAGGATCTTGCCGGCATGGGGCTGCTCCAACAGGTTGATGCAGCGCAAAAAGGTGCTCTTGCCCGAGCCACTGGAGCCGATGATGCTGATCACATCGCCAGCCGCGGCCTTCAGGGACACGCCCTTGAGCACTTCGTGACTGCCATAGCGCTTATGCAGGTCTTGGACTTCAAGTTTGTACATGCGGTCGGTTCTCACAAAAACAGTCAGTCGTTGAGCAAGCGCCCGTGACGCAGCGCTTCGCGCCCCGCCACCTTGGCCAGCCAGAAACCGGGTTGGGCATAACGCAGCCGCTCAACGGCGAACAACACGCCGCTGGTGCCAGCACACACCGTACTGACCCGATCGGATAGGGGATCAATCACTTCAAAAATCGGCTCGCCCACTTCCACCCAGCTCCCGGCCGGACGCAGAAAGCTCACCACGCCGGGGTGCGGCGCATACAGCAGCTCGGTGCCTTCAAAGGGCATGGCCTCGCAGGCGTCGTGCCCGGGTGCCGGCCACTCACCGGCAATCAGCCCCTGCTCGGCCAGAAACGCCAGGATGCCCTCGGCGTAAGCCTCGGCCTGGGGGCGCCCGGTGTCGGCCTGACCACCCAGCTCCAGGGTGGTCGCCAGGCAGGCCAGGGGAATCTGCGTATCAGGGAACTGCCGCGACAGGCGCAGCCACGGCAGCGAGCAGGCTTCGTCGAACGAACTGCCACCGGAGTCCTCCGCCAGCAGGCCGACCTTCACATCCAGGTGCGCCGCCAGGGAACGCCATTGCGGCCAGTGCTGCGGCAAGGCATACATGTGCAGCGCGGCCTCGGCATCGCAATGCAGGTCCAGCACCACATCGGCATTGCAGGCATGGCTCAGCAGCACCCGCTGCATACCCTGCAACTGGCTGGCTGCCGGCGGCAACTCGGCCAGCACCTCAGCCATGGCCTGACGGATCAAGCGTACATTGGCGTGCGGATCATCCCCCAGGCGCCCGTCCAGGCGCTGGGCCACGGGCGCGCTCAACTCGACGAAATCACGGTTGAAATTCTTGCCACTGCCGGCCTCGAAACGGCCCTGGTGATTGCCTTGCAGCAACTGTCCCAGACCCAGCGGATTGGCCACCGGCACCAGCTCGACAACACCGTTGAGGGCGCCCTGGGCCTCCAGCTCGGCCAGGCGTTTTTTCAGCTCCCAGGCGGTACGCATGCCCGGCAGTTCGTCAGCATGCAGGCTGGCCTGGATATAGGCCTTGCGCTCGCCGCTGCCGAAACGGAACACCGAAATGCTGCGCTCGCTACCCAGATGGCTCCAGGGCAATGGATGATCGATACGCTGCATGTCAGTGCTTCCGCGGTGCCAGGTAGCGCAGCCAGCGGCCTTCGGCCAGCTTGAACAGGCGCACCAGGATAAAGGTCAGGCACAGGTAGAACACGCCGGCGGTGATGTAGGCCTCGAACGGCAGGTAGTACTGCGCGTTGACCGTGCGCGCCGCGCCGGTGATGTCGATCAGGGTCACGATGGACGCCAGACTGGTGGTCTGCAGCATCATGATCACTTCGTTGCTGTACTGCGGCAGCGCCCGGCGCAGGGCCGACGGCAGGAGAATGCGGCGGTACATCTTGTAGCGCGACATGCCCATGGCCTTGGCCGCCTCGATCTCGCCATTGGGCGTGGCCCGAAGGCTGCCGGCGATGATTTCCGCGGTGTAGGCGCTGGTATTGATGGCAAAGGCCAGGCAGGCACAGAAGGTCGCGCTGGACAGCCAGGGCCAGAGGAAACTCTCCCGCACCGCTTCGAACTGGGCCAGGCCGTAGTAGATCAGGAACAGCTGCACCAGCATCGGCGTGCCGCGGATCACGTAGGTGTAGAGCCAGGCCGTCATGTTCACCAGCGGCTGCTTGGAGACCCGCATCAGCCCCAGGGGCAGAGCCACCAGCAAGCCGAAGAACAGCGACAGTGCCAGCAGTTTCAAGGTGGTCAGCAAGCCGCTGAAGTACAGCGGCAAGGCGTCATAGATGACGTTGTAGTCGAAGATCATAGATCAGCCGCCCTTACGCCTACCGAGTAGCGCTTCTCAAGGTGACGCAATGCCAGCAACGAGACGCTGGTGATCACCAGGTACATGGCCGCCACTGCGAGGAAGAAGGTGAAAGGCTCACGAGTGGCATCCGCCGCCTGCTTGGCCTTGAACATCATGTCTTGCAGGCCCACCACCGAAATCAGCGCGGTGGCCTTGGTCAGCACCAGCCAGTTGTTGGTGAAGCCGGGAATCGCCAGGCGAATCATCTGCGGCACCATCACCCGGAAGAACACCTGGAAGCTGCTCATGCCGTAAGCCATGCCCGCTTCCGCCTGCCCCTTGGGGATCGCCATGAAGGCGCCACGGAAGGTTTCCGACAGGTAGGCACCGAAGATGAAGCCCAGGGTGCCGATACCGGCCGCCAGCGGATTGAGGTCGATGTAGTCGTCGTAGCCCAGCAGCGGCGCGACGCGGTTCAGCAAGTCCTGGCCGCCGTAGAAGATCAGCAGGATCAGCACCAGATCGGGAATGCCACGGATCACCGTGGAATACAGATCGCCAAGCCAGGCCAGCCAGCGCACCGGCGAGAGACGCAGCGCGACCCCGATCAGACCCAGAACAATGGCCAGGGCCATGGACGACAAGGCGAGCTGAAGCGTCAGCCAAGCGCCATCGAGGATGACAGCCCCGTAGCCTTTCAACATGATTCAGGTCCTCGAAAATTGGGATGAAAAAATGGCGCAAACTTCAGAGATTCTGCTGCTTGCGCCATCTCGGACTGACTGTTTCGACGGTCTTACTTGCCGTAGATGTCGAAGTCGAAGTACTTGTCCTGGATTTGCTTGTACTTGCCGTTCTCGCGAATGGCAGCGATGGCAGCGTTGATCTTGTCCAGCTCGGCCTTGTCACCTTTGCGCACTGCGATCCCTACGCCGTCGCCGAAGTATTTGACGTCAGTGAAAGCCGGACCGACGAAGGCAAAGCCCTTGCCCGAATCGGTTTTCAGGAAGCCGTCATTCAACAGCGTAGCGTCGGCCACGGTGCCGTCGAGACGACCGGCGGCCACATCCAGGTAGATTTCGTTCTGCGAGCCGTAAGGCTTGATCTGTGCGCCCAGGGGAGCCAGCACTTCACGGGCGAAACGCTCATGGATCGAACCACGCTGCACGCCGATGTTCTTGCCCTTGAGCTCGCTCAGACCGTCGCTGACCTGGGTGCCGGCCTTCATCACCAGACGTGCCGGGGTGTTGTAGTACTTGTTGGTGAAGTCCACGGACTTCTTGCGATCGTCGGTGATCGACATCGACGAGAGGATGGCGTCGATCTTGCGCACTTTCAGTGCCGGGATCAGGCCGTCGAACTCTTGCTCGACCCACACGCACTTGACCTTCATCTCTTCACACAGAGCGTTGCCGATGTCGTAGTCGAAACCGACGATGCTGCCATCCGGCGCCTTGGAGGCAAACGGAGGGTAGGCCGCTTCGATACCAATTTTCAGGGGCTTTTCATCGGCGAAAGTCGGCAGGGAGAGCACGGACAGTGCCAGGGCGCCAAGAAGCACGAGTTTCTTCATCTTAGAACTCCATCGGTAAAGGGCGAAAACGGCAGAGTGAGCGACAGCCCAATATGCGAATGGGTAAAACTGCAAAGACGGCGCTGCGTCCTTAAAAGCCCGGGAGAGGACTCACACACAGGCAACGACGAGCGAGTGACCGGCATTCTAACGACAGGCTGGAAGCCGATATTTCCTCAATGCGACAACAAATTACAGAAGCATCGAGAATACCGGGGGAGCACATTGACAGCTCTTCAAAACTATGCAAGAGCAAATGATAGGGAACCGATCTACGCTGCAAATTGCGGGCCTATTATTGGCAAAGCCTTCTATTACGGCAAGCGCAGCGTGATGACTTATTTTTTATATGGATATAAACAGCCCTGAAATGGGGCTCGGCGTTTCCCATTGCCCCGAAAATGGGCGCCGGGTTACATCTTCGACGGCATCGGTAACATTCGCACCCGGCACATGGATAAATCCGATATTTATTCGCTCGCCTGCACCGGCAAGCGTGCCTCGCTCCAGGCGCGCGGAGGCTGTAGCAGGCGGTTTGCCGGGGAATCGCCCCGGCACAAAAAAGCCCCGCCCGGCGCAAGGCCGGACGGGGCTGGGTGACTCGGAACCCGCCTCAGGCGACGTTCATGGTCTTGTGGGTGTCGATCAGATGCTGCACCACGCTTGGGTCGGCCAAGGTGGAGATATCTCCCAGACCGTCGTACTCCGCCGTCGCGATCTTGCGCAGAATCCGCCGCATGATCTTCCCGGAACGGGTCTTCGGCAGTCCCGGCGCCCATTGGATGACATCCGGCGAGGCGATCGGACCGATCTCCTTGCGCACCCAGTTCTTCAGTTCCAGACGCAGGGCTTCGCTCGGCTCTTCCCCACCGTTGAGGGTCACGTAGACATAGATGCCCTGGCCCTTGATGTCGTGAGGCACGCCCACCACCGCCGCTTCGGCGACTTTCGGGTGCGCAACCATGGCGCTTTCGATCTCGGCGGTGCCCATGCGGTGCCCGGAAACGTTGAGCACATCGTCCACCCGGCCGGTGATCCACCAGTAGCCGTCTTCGTCGCGACGAGCACCGTCACCGGTGAAGTACATGCCACGGAACGTCTTGAAGTAGGTATCGACGAAACGGTCGTGGTCGCCGTACAGCGTGCGCGCCTGACCTGGCCACGAATCGAGGATCACCAGGTTGCCTTCGGCGGCGCCTTCGATGATGTTGCCCAGGTTGTCCACCAGGGCCGGCACCACGCCGAAGAACGGACGCGCGGCAGAACCCGGCTTCAGGGCATGCGCCCCCGGCAGCGGGCTCATCAGGGTGGCGCCGGTTTCGGTCTGCCACCAGGTGTCGACGATCGGGCAACGGGATTGGCCGACGTTCTTGTAGTACCAGTCCCAGGCTTCCGGGTTGATCGGCTCGCCCACCGAACCCAGCAGGCGCAGGCTGCTGCCATCGGCGCCTTCGCAGGCAGCCGTGCCCGAGGCCATCATGGCGCGGATCGCGGTCGGCGCGGTGTAGAGAATGTTGACCTTGTGCTTGTCGACGATCTTCGCCACCCGGGTCACGTCCGGATAGTTGGGCACGCCTTCGAACAGCACCGTAGTGGCGCCATTGGCCAGCGGGCCATAGACGATATAGGTGTGGCCGGTGACCCAGCCGACGTCGGCGGTGCACCAGTAGACTTCACCCGGACGGTAGTCGAACACCCGCTCATGGGTCAGCGATGCATAGAGCAGGTAGCCGCCCGTGGTGTGCTGCACACCCTTGGGCTTGCCGGTGGAGCCGGAGGTATAAAGGATGAACAGCGCTTCTTCGGCGCCCATCTCTTTCGGCGCGCAGACGCTGCCGGCGACCTTCATCAGGTCTTCGTACCAGATGTCGCGATGCTGGTTCCACTTGATGTCGCCACCGGTGCGCTTGCACACGATGACCTTCTGGATGCTGCTGGTTTCCGGGTTGGTCAGGGCGTCGTCGACATTGGCCTTGAGCGGAACCTTTTTACCGGCACGGATGCCTTCGTCGGCGGTGATCACCACTTTCGAACGGCAGTCGATGATGCGCCCGGCCAACGCTTCAGGGGAGAACCCGCCGAACACCACCGAGTGGATCGCACCGATACGGGTACAGGCCAGCATGGCCACCACCGCCTCGGGAATCATTGGCATATAGATAGTCACCACGTCGCCACGGTGCACGTCCTGGCCACGCAAGGCGTTGGCGAACTTGCAGACTTCTTCATGCAGTTCGCGGTAAGTGATGTTGCGGCTTTCGGAAGGATCATCGCCTTCCCAGATGATCGCGATCTGATCGCCACGCTCGGCGAGATGACGATCCAGGCAGTTGTAGGAGACGTTCAAGGTGCCATCGGCAAACCACTTGATATCGACATGGTGATCGTCGAAGGAAGTCTGCTTCACCGTGGTAAAAGGCTTGATCCAGTCGAGACGCTTGGCCTGTTCACGCCAGAAACCGTCCGGGTTAACGACCGACTGCTGGTACATGGCCTTGTAGGTCGCCTCGTCAGTCAGCGTATTGGCCAAAACCTCGGGACGAACGGGATACAGAGAAGCCGCACTCATCTTTCTTACCTCGGTGACATAGTTGTTTTTGTATGACCCCGTTGTAGCCGGGGGGCGCCTATAGAACCATTCGACGATGGTAGTAACAACCCCCTGCGAAATGCCCGGCTATTTGCCGCACCCCTTCAAGAACGCTGGTTACAGCGACATTCAGCCTCGGCAAAAATATTCAAGCAGGCATCCGGACAGGCCTTTTTCGGCGATTGTTACAAAAACTGTCAAAGGTGTTTATCAAAAGTACACCTATATGACCCGCCACCCGGGGCCTAAAATCCGTCTCGCCAAACAGGCAATCTGATTAACCAAGTTGCAGCCCCCACGAAGGCAGTTAATCAAACGTTTACTCAAGCTCCACACGCAGCCTCATAAAGGCTGCGTGACCCCACACGACCTTAGAAAGGTAAAACGCAAATGAAAGCTTTATTAGTTCTGGCCCTCAGTAGTCTGTGCGTTACCGCGATGGCTGATGAGATCCCGACTGATGTCGCACAGCAACAAGTACCGGTAGAGGAATACACTTACTCCACTGATCTGGATATCGCCAAAGTTATCTCCATGAGCGAAGTTCCAGAAGTATGCGAAGTTGTACCAGCGCGTATGGAATATGAAGACTCCCACGGTCAACGGCATATTCTTCAATACCGCGTAATGGGCAACGGTTGCTCTAACGGTTAATAGCCAAGTTCATTGCATAGACCTTGATGACTGCCGGCCGCAAGAAATCCCTCTTGCGGCAAAGATGCCTCGCCAGCGCCCCCGTTCGGGGTCCGGCCAACAGCATCGCCCCCGCGACGTGCGACCACGGCAATCGCACGCAACCTTTTCGCCACCGCCGAGGCCGGTTCCCAGCCCCTTGCCTGGCCCAATCCAGGTGGATTTGAGTTGTGTTCAAAACAGTGAAATGGCTTGCAAAAACACAACATCTAGTAAAATTGGCTATTTTTTGGCCATTTCCGGCTGATTTTTTTCAGCCCGAAAAAAATCTTCCGCGGTCAAAGCCTTGTAAACCCGCGCTTTGCTCTGGATCCCCTGCCTTCCTCGGCCCGCCTGCGCCCATCGGTCACCCCACGAGCCGGAAAATATCCTTATAATGCGTCCTCAAAACGGGCCCGCAACATTCCCTTACCGGATGAAAACGACCTGCTGAATCACGCGCCGGAACCGAAAGCCTCAGTTCCGCCCGACAGCAGCCTCAAGGCACACAGGACACATATTTCTGTTTATTGCCTGCGTTCACAGCTGCAACAAACGATTTCTATTGATTTAACGCGGCCAGTAGCGCCGTGTGAAAAGCCAACCCTTTTGTTTTCACACGGGCATCTGGCCCTCGAGCAGGAGACGACACGTCATGCTGAGCTGGGACGAATTCGACAAAGAAGAAGGCGAAGTTGCAGTCAAAGGCGCCAACGCCGGCCACGCCACTGAAGCCAACATGGACCGCCTCGACAGCGCCGGTGGTGCCGCAGCTCTGGAAGCTCGCGCCGTGACCGCCAATGACTCCGCTGCCGTTGCCCGGGCCAAGGCGTCCCTGGACCAGCTCGACATCGCCGAAGGCCTGGCCGAGCTGGAAGGCTCTTCCGCCCGCGTCGCGGTTGACGAAAAGCGCATGATCAACTGCCGCGCCGACCTCAACCAGCTGGTGCCGTTCAAGTACGACTGGGCCTGGCAGAAGTACCTCGACGGTTGCGCCAACCACTGGATGCCGCAAGAGGTCAACATGACCGCCGACATCGCCCTGTGGAAAAACCCGGAAGGCCTGACCGACGACGAGCGCCGCATCGTCATGCGCAACCTGGGCTTCTTCTCCACCGCCGACTCCCTGGTTGCCAACAACCTGGTACTGGCCGTGTACCGCCTGATCACCAACCCGGAATGCCGCCAGTACATCCTGCGCCAGGCATTCGAAGAGGCGATCCACACCCACGCCTACCAGTACTGCATCGAATCGCTGGCCATGGATGAAGGCGAGATCTTCAACATGTACCACGAGATTCCATCGGTCGCGAAGAAAGCCGCCTGGGGCCTGAAGTACACCCGTTCGATCTCCGATCCGAAGTTCGAAACCGGCACCGTCGACACCGACAAGGAGCTGCTGCGCAACCTGATCGCCTACTACTGCGTTCTGGAAGGCATCTTCTTCTACTGCGGCTTCACCCAGATCCTGTCCATGGGCCGCCGCAACAAAATGACCGGCGTTGCCGAGCAGTTCCAGTACATCCTGCGCGACGAATCCATGCACCTGAACTTCGGCATCGACGTGATCAACCAGATCAAGATCGAAAACCCGCACCTGTGGGATGCCGAGATGAAGGAAGAAGCCACCCAGATGATCCTCCAGGGCACCCAACTGGAAATCGAATACGCTCGCGACACCATGCCGCGCGGCGTGCTGGGCATGAACGCGGCGATGATGGAGGACTACCTCAAGTTCATCGCCAACCGTCGCCTGTCGCAGATCGGCCTGAAGGAAGAGTACCCAGGCACCACCAACCCGTTCCCATGGATGAGCGAGATCATGGACTTGAAGAAAGAGAAGAACTTCTTCGAGACCCGCGTGATCGAGTATCAAACTGGCGGTGCACTGAGCTGGGATTGATTCGCGGTTCAATGCAACAAATAAGAAGCCCTGACTTGTTCAGGGCTTTTTTATTGGCCGTGGAAACAGACTGCGCAGATGGCCCATTAAAATGCGTGCAGGCTGCAGGAGCTGTGGTTATAAAGACCCCTCCCCCGCTTAAGGATCAAAGCGCTCATGAAATTCGATACCGCCTACTGCATCAGCCTCGACGACAAGTTGTCGATCTATGACGTGCGGGATCTGAATTTCGATGAAACCGTGGCTTTCGATTCCGCCCAGGAAAACTTCCAGTGCCCCAACGATGAATGTCGCGCTGCCTTCGATGCCGCCAATCAGCTGGGCACCTTCAATGCCAAGAACGTCAATTACCTTCGCACCCCGCACTTCAAGAACCTGCCCGGCACGCTGCATATAGAAAGCTGCCCTTACCGGCTCAGCAAAGGTGCCGGCAGCATCGAAGGCGCAGCCGCCGAGGATGAACGCGAGGAACACTTCCCTTCGGAACTGCTGTTGACCCGCCGCGAGTACAAGCGCCGACCGAGCAGCCCGACTGCGGCGGCAGAGACGCCCCGGGACAATCCGCCCGCCGTGCCAGCGGGCCTGCAACACAACCACGCCGGGCGCGATAGCACCCCGGACAAGACCTGTGTCTTCGCCCACCCGGTGGAATGTTTCGTGTCAAACATCGACGACAAGGAACTGCTCAAGCGCATGCCGCTGAAGATCGGCGAGCACACCGCGTCCTACGCCTCGTTCTTCAAGAAGATCGAGTACCTGCTGGACAACAAGGGGCTGATCTACTGGGGCAAGATCAAGGAAATCAAGGACTACACCCAGAGCTTTCGCATCGATTTCGAGCACAAGGTCTGGTTCAAGGCCGATGGCGAATCGAAGAAGAAGCCCTACTCGGTCAACGTCTACCTGAGCAAGAAACTGATCGACAACTATCGCAAGCGCAAAGCCTTCCTCGAAGAGATCAAGAGCGCCATCGACAGCCAGCGCGAGTTGTACTGTTTCTTCTACGGTGTCACCCCGACACTCAAGCAAGTGCCGAGCAAGAAAAACCCCGAAGCGACCTTCGGGGTCTTCAGCGCCAACATCGAGAACCTGGACCACTTCGTGATCCGCGAGGCACCGGGGCTTCACGCACAGTAGTCTCAGCCCCCACCAGGTTCTGCCCGCGGCGATGCCCCTGTCACGTCAGGCACAGGCTGACCAGCACCACCAGCAGCAGGCCGATGTACACCCGCGCATGCACCCGATCCGGGATACGACCGATCCAGGGCGTGGCCAGACGGATACCCAGCAACGAGCCAAGGGACAATAGCGAAAACGCCAACAGGTCCACATAGCCGATGAACCCGGGCCCGAAATCGGCTGGACTGAAGTGCGCCAGGGCCAGGTAGGTAGCGGTTCCGGCCAGGGCCACCGGCACGCTCAGGGGATTGGCCATGGAGGTGGCCTGGGTCATGCTCAAACCGCAACGGCGTAACAGAGGTACTGTCATGACGCTGCCCCCCACCCCGAGAAACGTCGCGATTACGCCTATTCCTACACCACCCAATAGAGTTTCGCCGGTGCCCAGGCGACGCGCCTGAGCCTGGTTCACCGGCTCAAGAAAGCCGCGCCGCAGCAGGCAGTCGGCAATGGTGATGCCCAGGTAGGCAATGAAGGCATACCGAATCACCTCGCCGCTGACCCACATCGCCGCGGCCGCTCCGCACATTGCCCCCAGGGCGATGTAGGCCCCCAGAGGCCACAGGTAATGGCGAACAAGATTGCCGGCCCGCTGATGCCGCCAACTGGCCAGCAGAGCATTGACGATCATCACGCAGGTCGAAGTGGCCACAGCGATGTGCATGGCCGAATGCCCCGCCGCCGAGTCGGCGCCCTGGCTGCTCAGCAGCATCCAGTACAACAGCGGCACCACCACAAAACCGCCGCCGAAGCCGAACAGCACCGCGCTGACGCCGGTCATGCAACCAAAAACTGCCAGCAGTAGATAGAACATCGAGCCGCATCCGTCCGGGAAAGAAGCTGCGGACAATAAAAGATCGAGCCCTGGCCGACTTCAGCAAGTCAGCCAATAATGTTTGCGTTTACGCCAGCCAGGAACCTCGTCGCATGCGCAACATCTCCATCGACTCACTGGACCGGACACCGCGTCCGGTCGTGGCCATCGGCACCGACTATGCCGACGGCCAGCGCCTGCCGCGCCACCGTCATCGCCGGGCGCAACTGTTGTATGGCGCCACCGGCGTGATGCAGGTGGGCACGGCCCAGGGGAACTGGGTGGTGCCGCCGCAGCGGGCGGTCTGGATCCCGCCCGGGGTGGAACATGAGGTGCTGATGCTCGGGGTCAGCACCCGCAGTCTGTACATCGAACCCGCAGCAGCGCCGCTGGACAGCAGCGACTGCCAGGTGATCAGCGTCTCGCCCCTGTTGCGCCAGTTGCTTCTGGAGGCGGTGGAGCTTCCCCTGGAGTACCCGCAGCACGGCAGGGACGGATTGCTGATCGACCTCCTTCTGCTTGAGTTGCAGCGCAGTCGCCCGCTGCCGCTGCATATCCCCCTGCCGGCCGCCGGTGCACTGCTGGGGCTGTGCCAGGCCTTCCTCGCTCGCCCGGATATTCACCAATCCCCGGAACACTGGGCAGGACAGCTGCATATCAGCTTGCGCACCTTCAACCGCAGCTTTCGCCGGCAGACGGGCATGAGCTTCATTCAATGGCGACAACGGGCCTGTGTGGTCCTGGCCCTGGCCCGGCTGGCTGCAGCCGAGCCGGTCACCCGCATCGCCCTGGACTTCGGCTACGACAGCCCCGGGGCGTTCTCCACCATGTTCCGCCGGGTATTGGGGCAATCCCCCAGCACCTACCTGAATCAGGAGGCTGCGTTCCCAGGTAAAACCTTGTGACCAAAGGCTCGGGGGTTGGCCGTAATTGAGTTTGATCAGCAAGCAAAACCACTGTACAAATAACCAGTATCAAGCCAACGCATTGCCTAACCTCCCGGAGAAAACCATGGCCTCTCTAGCGATGAAAATAACCCTGGAACGTATCGCCCTTTATCAGTTCACTCCGCAGCACTGTGCTCAGGCCCGCGACATGCTGGGCTGGGACATGGACCGGCTGTCCCGCGAGTCCAGCGTCTCGGTGCAAGCCATTCAGCGCTTTGAGGCCGGCTACGAGGTGCGTGACGTCACCCGGCTGGCCCTGGCCTTCTGCCTTGAGGCGCAAGGCCTGGTGTTCTTCCCCGGCTTCACCCCCGGCCGCGGCATGAACATCCGTGGAGCGACCCCCAATCCGATGGAGCGCCCTGACTACGCCATGATCGAATGATCGACGGCCCCGGGCAGCGGCCGACACCAGACCGGCGCTCAGCGCCAGGGTCGAAACCAGATGAATCGGGTAACTGGCCACCTTCGTGGCCAGTCCTGGTTCACGCGGACTCGATGCCCATCTGCTCCAGCACGCCATCCACCTCCAGCCACCAGGTGCTGCCCCGCTGAGGCTGCGTCAGGCTGAAGGCTTCGCCCATCTGCGGCGTGGTGATGCTGATGCTGCGTTCCCAGGCCAGGGCCAGGATACGGTCGAAGGGTTCGTGCCAGGCATGCATGGCCAGGTCGAAGGTGCCGTTATGGATCGGCAGGAGCCAGCGGCCACGCAGATCGATATGGGCTTGCAGGGTTTGCTCCGGCTGCATGTGCACGTGGGGCCATTCGACGTTGTAGGCCCCGGTTTCCATCAGTGTCAGGTCAAAGGGACCGTACTGCTGGCCGATGCGCTTGAAGCCGTCGAAATACCCCGTGTCACCGCTGAAGAAGATCCGTGTCGGGCCATCGATCATCACCCAGGAGGCCCACAGGGTGCGGTTGCCATCGAACAGGCCACGACCGGAAAAGTGCTGCGACGGCGTGGCGACAAAACGTATGCCATCGACGTCGCATCCCTGCCACCAATCCAGCTGCCGCACCTTGCTCGCCGGTACCCCCCATTTGATCAGGGTGTCGCCCACGCCCAGCGGGGTCAGGAAGTGCCGGGTCTTGTCCGCCAGGGTCAGCACCGTCTGGTGGTCCAGGTGGTCGTAATGATCGTGGGACAGGATCACCGCCTCGATCTCCGGCAGCGCCTCCAGGCTGATGGGCGGCTGATGAAAGCGCTTTGGCCCGGCCCATTGCACCGGTGAGGCCCGCTCGGCAAACACCGGGTCGGTGATCCAGAACTTGTCGCGCATCTTCAGCAGCACGGTGGAGTGGCCCAGGCGAAACACGCTGTGATTAGGCGCTGCCAGCAATTGCTCGCGGGTCAGTTCCTGCACCGGAATCGCCCCTGCAGGGCGGGTGTTGCGCGGTTTGTGGAACAGCATGTTCCAGAAGATCTGCAGGGTCTTGCCGAAACCGGCACGTCGCACCGATGCATGGTTGCGAAAGGCGCCCTGCTCCTGACGAGAGGTTGGCTGACCAGAGGCGCGGGTTAGGCTGGACGAGACATTGGCCATGATTGAAAGGACTCCGTGGAACGCGGCAAGGTTCCGAGGTGGTTCTACGGGACGATCTACTGGCCAAGGCACGCAAGCATCAGCCGCCAATCATCGTTTTGAAGGAGAACTACACTACACAGTGTAGTTTCTACATTGCAACAGGATTAAGACGAAGTAGACTGCCGATTGATTTAGCCGCCCACCCTGATCGAACCCAACTTATGACAGCTCCGAAGCGCCTCACCGACCTTAAACGCAATGCCATCATCCAGGCGGCGATCAGCGAATTCCGCGCCAGCGGCTTCGACATCACCAGCATGGACAAGATTGCCGCCACGGCCGGAGTATCCAAGCGCACGGTGTACAACCACTTTCCAAGCAAGGAGGAGTTGTTCGCCGAGATCCTGCACAAGCTCTGGGCCAGCATCAGCGCCCAAGCGGACGTCGTCTATCGCCACGACCAGCCCCTGCGCGAGCAACTGGAAGCCCTGTTGCGGGCCAAGCTGCAACTGCTGGCCGACGACAACTTCCTCGACCTGGCCCGAGTGGCCATTGCTGCCACCATCCACTCCCCCGAGCGGGCTCAGGACATGGTGGCGCGACTCGGCGAACGGGAGGAAGGCCTGACCCTGTGGATCCGCGGCGCCCTGGCCGACGGTCGTCTCAAGCCGCTGGACCCGGAGTTCGCTGCCCAGCAGATGCACGGGCTGCTCAAGAGCTTCGCGTTCTGGCCGCAGATCACCCTGGGCCAACCGCCCCTGGCGGCGGACCTGCAGACCCGGGTCATCGAGTCGGCACTGGACATGTTTCTGAGCCACTACCAGGCCTGATTCAGCGCGATCGACCGGCATGCCCTGCCCCGGCCACCGTGAAATGGCTTCGAAGGACACTGATTATTCCTAGTGGAATAAATGACAATATTCACCAGACTGATCCGATAAACGGCAAGGCCGCAAAAAACACCACAAAGTGTTTCAGTGCAAAACCTGGTGCAGGAATTTATGGAAAACCAACGCGGCAAAGGGCTGTCATTTGCCCGACGCATCTATTGGCCAAGGATCATCGGCCTGGGCATCGGCGGCATCAGTGTCCTCGCAGCACTCGCTCCCCTGGCACTGCCCGACTGGATATGGGGCCTGCTGTTGTTCAACGGCCTGATCTGGCCCCACCTGGCCTATCAACTGTCCGCCCGTTCGGCGTTTCCCTACCGGGCAGAGCGGCGCAATCTGTTGTATGACTCGCTGCTGGGCGGTTTCTGGGCCGCGACCATGCAGTTCAACCCGCTGCCGGCGGTCACCATCCTCTCGATGATGGCCATGAACAACGTGGCCGCAGGTGGCCTGCGCCTGTTCATTCGCGGCAGTCTGGCCCAATGCACCGGGGTGCTGCTGTCCTGGGCGCTGTTCGGGCCACACATCACCACCCACATCAGCCCGCTGCAGATCTACGCCTGCCTGCCCATGCTGACCCTCTATCCCCTGGCGGTGGGCATGGTCTGCTATCGCCTGGCGATCAAACTGTCCGAACACAAGCGCGCCCTGAGCGCCCTGAGCCGCACCGACAGCCTCACCGGCCTGCTCAACCACGGTTCCTGGAAGGACCTGCTGCACATCAAGTTCCACAAGTGCCGGCAGCGGCAGATGCACGCCTGCATCGCCCTGATCGACATCGACCACTTCAAGGCGATCAACGACACCTACGGCCACATCATTGGCGATACCGTGCTGCGTCACTTGAGCAACGAACTGCGACGCAACCTGCGCCACGATGACCTGGCCGGCCGCTACGGTGGCGACGAGTTCTGCGTGATCCTGCCGCGCATGAGCCAGCAGCAGGCGCTCGATATCATGGAGCGCCTGCGCCGGGTCTTCAGCCAGTACCGGCACCCGCAAGTGAACGAGCTGAATGTCAGCCTGAGTATTGGTCTGGCCGCCTTCGATGCCGGTTTCGAGGATCCGGCCACCTGGCTCAATGCCGCGGACCAGGCCCTGTACCAGGCGAAAAAAACCGGACGCAACCGGATAGCCAGCAACGATGCCAACGGCTATGCAGCACAATCGCATTTGGCATAAAACCGAAAAAACTTATACAAAAAGGAAGTAAAAAATATTTTTGTACAAGTTTATTTGGATTTATCCAGGCAGTTGCCATCATAATGCCGCCACTTCGCTGCAACGGATGCCCACAACCGCAACTGCCGCCACCGAAGCCAATCAATCCAACTAAATCGATTCGCAGCCGCTACGTCTCCCTTGACGCGGCCACCGACGCGCGCCTGAAGCGTCCCCGTTGCATCGCTGCGAATGTATCTTCTGTCAGTCATGGAACGCTGACATTGAGCAGATAATGCCGAGCGCCGGGGAGCATTCGGCGTACCGGCGCACTCAATAGGGATCGACGCAACGTTTCTCCCACAGAGCACCTGCCCACATGCTATTCAACCGCCACAACAAGACCATCGACACCCTGAACCGGACCGTTGCCGAGCAATCGAGCCTGCTGGAGGCCATCGACCGCTCGATGGCGGTGATCGAGTTCGATCTGCAAGGCTGCGTATTGCGCGCCAACCACAACTTCCTCAAGACCCTGGGCTATCGCGAAGACCAGGTCCTCGGCCAATCCCACCGCCTGTTCTGCACCCCGGAGTACGCCCGCAGCAGCGACTACCAGCAATTGTGGGCACGCCTCAGAGAAGGTCAGTTCCAGTCCGGAACCTTTGAACGGGTTGGCAGTGCCGGGCAGAGCCTATGGCTGGAAGCCAGCTACAACCCTATCCGCGACGCCTCGGGCACGGTGTACAAAGTGGTCAAGTACGCCCTGGATGTCACCACTCGAATCCAGGAAGAGGCCGAGGCACGCAACAAGCTGGATGCCATCGACCGGGCCATGGCCGTGATCGAGTTCAACCTCGATGGCAGCATCATCAGCGCCAATGCCAACTTCCTCAGCCGCATGGGCTACAGCCTGGCGCAGGTCCAGGGCAAGCATCACCGGATGTTCTGCAAGCCCGAGCTGGTCAACAGCAGCGCCTACCAGGACTTCTGGAATCGCCTGAACAAGGGCGAATTCTTCAACGGTCGCTTTGAACGGATCGACAAGCACGGCCGCACGCTGTGGCTGGAAGCCAACTACAACCCGGTCTACGACGCCAGCGGACGCCTGTGCAAAGTGGTCAAGTACGCCGCCGACGTCACCCAGCAGGTGGAGAAACACGAGCATGACGCCCATAGCGCGAGCCAGGCTTATCACATCTCGGTACAGACCCGGAAAGTCGCCGAGCAAGGCACCGGCGTGATCCAGCAGGCCGCCAGCGAAATGCGCCAGATCGCCCATAACATCGAGGACTCCTCCACCCTGATCGCCCGCCTGGGCGAACGTTCGGAACAGATCACCGCCATCGTCAACACCATCCGCGGGATTGCCGACCAGACCAACCTGCTGGCCCTCAATGCCGCCATCGAGGCCGCCCGGGCCGGAGAACAGGGGCGCGGCTTCGCCGTGGTGGCCGATGAGGTTCGCCAGTTGGCAGCGCGCACCAGCGGCTCGACTGCGGAAATCGCCAGCATGATCGACATGATCCAGAACGAAACCCTGCAAGCCATCAAGAGCATGGACGGCACCCGGGAACGGGCGGCCAAGGGCGTGCAACTGGCGGATCAGGCCGGCACTGTGATCCTGCAGATTCGCGATGGGGCCAGTGACGCGGTGCAAGCCGTGAGCATGTTCGCCAACGAACGCGATGCGCTGTAAGGGAGGGGTTTCCCGGCGTCGATCATGACGTCCGGGACAGCCTTGAGGACTATAGTGGCCTGACGTCCCAGTGCCTGGCGGAGGCCATCATGAGTTCCAGCAACACGCCCGAAGAAACCACTCCGGTCACCGATCACCTGCGCTTTCACCGCGCCCATGCCCACCTGGCCCCCACCTTCGGCAACGATGCCTTCGCCTTGAAGGCCGAGGCCTTTGCCCGTTTCTTCGGCACCCCGACCTTTCTCGGGGCACAGACCCTGATCGTGGTGATCTGGATCGCCCTCAACCTCAGTGGCGTCACTCAGTTCGACGTCTATCCCTTCATCCTTCTCAACCTGGCCTTCAGCCTGCAGGCGGCCTACGCCGCGCCGCTGATCCTGCTGGCCCAGACCCGCCAGGCCGCCCGCGACAAGGCCCAGTCCGACGCCGACGCCCAGCACCGCGAGGCCCTGGCCATCGCCAACAGCGAACGCCAGGCCCAGGCCGCGCAAACCACCGGGCAACTGCTGGAGCTGCTGGAGCAGAACACCCGCCTCACGGAAATGACCAAGCAACTGAGCGAACGCATCGAAAACCTCACCAGCGAGATGCACGCGCACTTCGTCCGCAAGGAGCCACCAGCGGCCTGAACTGTTCAGGGCCAGCGCAGATGACGCCCCAGCTCATCGAACAGCGTCACCACCGAGCGCAGGGCCCGACAGTCCGGGCGGGTCAACAGCCACAAGGCGGTTGCATGCTCCAGGGGCTCGCCGAGGGCTTCCAGGTCGCCACCGCCCAGGAGAAAGTCCGGCAACGCCGCCACCCCCAGGCCGGCCCGCACCAGCTCGGTCACCGCCAGCATGCTGTTGCAGCGATAACTGGGTTGCACGCCGGGCCACTGCTGACGGCGCCAGACCACCGTGGGGTGATCCGGCAGAAAGTCATCCGGGGCAATCCAGGCCACCCGCGCCAGATCGGTGCAATCCACCCGGTGCCGATACGCCGGGCTGGTGCACACCCGATACGCCACCGCCCCCAGGCAGCGCCCCACCAGATGCTCCGGAGGCGTCGCGGTGAGGCGCACGGCGATGTCCGCATCGCGACGGTTGAGGTTGGCGAAATCATTCGAAGTGCAGAGTTCGATGACCAGCGCCGGGTACTTGGGCATGAACTGCGCCAGGGCCGGCAGCAACAGGCCCTGCAACACCGAATCGGTACAGGTCAGGCGCACCGTGCCGCTGATCACCTCGCCGCCCTGGGCCACACCGATCCGCGCCGCCTCCAGGGCCTGTTCCGCCTGTTCGGCCTGCAATGCCAGGGCCTGGGCCAGGCTGGTAGGCAGGTAGCCGGCACGGCTCTTGTCGAACAGTTGCTGACCGAGCCCGGCCTCCAGGCGGCGCACGGCACGAAACACCGTCGAAACATCCACCTTGAGCAGGGCCGCGGCACGGGCCAGGGAGCCGCCACGGACCAGGGCCAGGACCAGCGACAGATCGGGGTAGTCCAGCTGATAGTGCGCTGCTGCATTGATCACTTGGGTAAACGCCAATATTGATTGCGTGGACGCCAATCTATAGTGGCCCCAGGCAATCGACAAGTCAGTGCCCCTACCGGAGAAGCCCATGCAAGCACCCGCCTCGCCCCCCACCCTGCGCATCGCCCTGGTGGGGGATCACGACCCACTGATCACCGCGCACCAGGCCATTCCCCTGGCCCTGGATCAGGCCGCAGCCGACGCCGCCATCACCCTCGACGTGCAATGGCTGGCCACTGCCGAGCTGACTGAGGAGCACCTGTTGCAAGGCTTCGACGCCATCTGGTGCGTGCCCGGCAGCCCCTACCGGAATATCCACGGCGCCCTGCTGGCGATCCGCGTGGCCCGGGAGCAACAGCGCCCCTTCCTCGGCACCTGCGGCGGCTTTCAGCATGCGGTCCTGGAATACGCGCGCAACGTGCTGGGCTGGACCGATGCCGAACACGGCGAGATCGCCCCCGATGCCGAGCGCGCACTGCTCACCCCCTTGAGCTGCGCCCTGGTGGAGGCCCGTGAGCGCATCGAACTGCAAGACGGCAGTCGGATCGCCAAGGCCTATGGCACCCGGCACATCGAGGAAGGCTATCGCTGCCGCTACGGCGTCAATCCGGACTTTGCCGGGCCCCTGCTCGCTGGCGCCCTGCGCGCCAGCGGCCACGACCGCCTGGGAGATCTGCGCGCCGTGGAGCTCGCCGATCATCCATTTTTCGTCGCCACCCTGTTCCAGCCCGAACGCGCGGCCCTCAAGGGCCACACGCCGCCCCTGGTCAGCGCCCTGCTCAATGCCTGCCTGGAGACCCGAGGATGATCGGCCAGACACCCGCCCCGCCCTACTACGCCGTGATCTTCAGCTCCCAACGCGGTGCCGCGGACCCCGAGTACGATCAGGCCGCCGAGCGCATGCTGGAACTGGCGCGTCGGCAACCGGGCTTTCTCGGGGTCGAATCGGCTCGGGGCGCGGACGGCTTCGGGATCACCGTGTCCTACTGGAGCAGTGAGGCGGCAATCCTGGCGTGGAAGCACCACGCCGAACACAGCGCCATCCGCGAGCGCGGACGCAAGGATTGGTACCAGTCCTGTCATACCCGGGTCGGCCAGGTCGAACGGGCCTACGCCTTCGACCCCCAAGCCCAGGCCTGAACCGCGGCCCACAGCGGTTCAGGCCGGCCACCGGATCAATCCTGAGCCGTCGGCAGCAGGCTGCGCACGGCCTGGATTTCCGGCAGATCGCTACGGCGCATATAGACCCGTAGCGGTTCGCTGATGTTGATCCGATCGTCGATGTTCTGGTCCAGCAACAACTGGATCTGCTCGCGCTTGAGGCTCATGGCCTGATCGGACACCGGCGCCCAGACAAATTCGCTGGCCGGCACTATGGCGTCGTCGGCCACATCCATGCCGAAGGAGTCTTCGCTGAAACGCACGATGTAACGGCCGGTCTTGCGATTGAAACCGACAAAACCCTTGAGCTGGTCGGCGGCCTGGCAGATGAGTTCAGAGGTGATGCTCATGGTAAACCTCACGGTAAGTCCCACAGGACTGGGTGATCGATGGTCTACACGCGAGGCAAGGAAAGGGCTGTTTTCAGGCTTCCCTCTGCTGGGGAAACTGCGCGCCCAAGAGTACTGCAAAGCGCCGGAAAAAACCCTGAATGATGCGCATGAGAAGGATTTATGTCGCCCTTGAGATAGCACAAGCGTCATTGTGTTGCTAAAAGATAGGTCCTTGCCCCCGCCTCCACGAAAGGATTTCGAGCATGCCAGCGACCTTCACCCCTTGCGCCCTGATGTTGAGCCTGATGCTCGGTTGCGGCCTGGCCCAGGCCGCTGAACAGCCGGATCCGAATGCCCTGGCGGCGCGCCTGGGCATCCCCCAGCCAGCCGTGATCGCCCACCGTGGCGCCTCGTTCGATGCCCCAGAGTCCACTGCGGCGGCCTACCGGCTGGCCCGGGATCTGGGGGCGGACTATCTGGAACTTGACCTGCAGCGCAGCAAGGACGGCGTGCTCTTCGCCCTGCATGACAACAACCTGCTACGCACCACCGACGTGGCGCAGAAATTCCCCGAGCGCAAGGACAGCCCGCCCAACGCCTTCACCATGGCCGAGCTCAAGCACCTCGACGCCGGCAGCTGGTTCAACCAGGCGCATCCGGATCGCGCCCGGCCGGGCTTTGCCGGCCTGAAGATCCTGACCCTGGACGAGATCATCGACATCGCCCAAGGCAGCACGCAGCACAAGCCCGGGCTGTACATCGAAACCAAGGAGCCGCAGCTGTTCCCCGGCATCGAGCACGAGCTCAAGGAAAAGCTCCAGGATCGCGGCTGGCTGAGCCCGGCGGGCTCAAAACTGGCCAAGAGCGAGCTGGCCGTGGGCCAGGGCAAAGGCAAGGTGGTGCTGCAGACCTTCGACAGACACAGCCTGGATCTGCTGCACAAGGAAATGCCCCAGGTGCCCAAGGTGCTGCTGTTGTGGATCGGGCCCGGCAGCATCGAACCGGCGTCCAGCGTCACCTTCGCCAACAGCGGCGAAACCGACAAGGCGGCCTTCTACGCCAAGCAGCAACCCAAGGACCCCGGCGAATTCAAACGCTGGATCGACTACGCCAAGGCCCAGGGCGCCATCGGCACCGGTCCCTCCACGGCACTGACGGCGGGCGGCGAGCAAAGCTACGCGGATCTGGTGCAACCCTGGATGAATCAGTACACCCACGATCAGGGCCTGCTGGTACACGCCTACACCCTCGACGAGCCGGTGGACTTCAAGAAGGTCATGGACGCCGGGGTCGACGGTATCTTCACCAACCGCAGCGCCGAGCTGCTCAAGTACTTCAAGCGTCCGGCCAACGCCAGCGTGGCCCAACTGCTGGAGGCCGGCGGTTACTGAATGTCTGTCTCGCACTGGAGCGGCGAGCTCTGGCTGGGGCATGACTTCGGCCTGATACAGGGAGCCATGGGGCGCACCGCGCCCCATGCCCACTACGCCCATCAACTGATCATCGCCCCCGAGCAACCGGTGACGCTGGAGCTCGACGGCACGCGTCAAAGCGGACACTTCCTGATGATCCAGGCGCTGCAGCGGCATGCCATTCTCCAGGCGCCCGACAACGCCTTCACGGTCTATGCCGAGCCGTTGTCGATCGCCGCCGAGGACCTGCTGGCCTGCGTTCACAACCTGCACCCCTCGTTGCCCACACTGGAGGCGGCGCTGCGCGCCTGCCCGCGCCTGCCCCTGGCCGACCGGCGTGTGGCGCGGGCCCTGCAGGCCCTGGATGCAGGGCTCGCAGGCAAGGTGGTGGCGGCGCAACTGGCGGCCAGGGCCCACCTGTCCCTGAGCCAGCTGGAGCGCCTGTTCGCCCGCGACGTGGGCGTGCCGGTGCGGCGCCTGGTGCTGTGGCGGCGTCTGCGCCTGGCCATGGCCCTGTTGCTCGACGGCCAGCCCGTGGCCCAGGCGGCCCACGGCGCCGGCTTTGCCGACAGCGCGCACTTCTCCCGCACCCTGAAAGCGCTGTTCGGGGTCACCGCCGGCCAGGCCCTGAAAACCCTCAGGCCTCGCCTGCTGGATTGACCGGCCGGCGCAGCGCCGCAGGCACCTTGGGCTCGGCCGCATAGCGCTGGACCCTGAACGGCTCCAGCAACTGCGGCCAATACGCCAGTGGGTAGTCGGGGCGGCTGCCGATGCCCAGGTCGCCCTGGCGCATCGCGTAGTCGTCCCGATAGAACCC
This sequence comes from Pseudomonas sp. Os17, assembly GCF_001547895.1. Lineage (NCBI taxonomy): Bacteria > Pseudomonadati > Pseudomonadota > Gammaproteobacteria > Pseudomonadales > Pseudomonadaceae > Pseudomonas > Pseudomonas sp. Os17. Next base: position 5,194,696 of record NZ_AP014627.1, read on the forward strand.
GGTGCCCAACAGCCAGTCCCAGAGGTTGAAGAACAGCCCGAAGTTCACATCGCCGGCGCGGCCATACTTCATGTGGTGAAAGCGATGCACCGGAGCCCAGGCAAATACCCGCCGCAGCGGCCCCATGCGCATATCGACGTTGGAATGCTGCAACAGCAAGGCAACGCCAATGGCCAGGGCCAGCAGCTGCGCCACCGGCAACGGGATGCCCAGCAGTACCAGCGGCAGCAACCCCGCCGAGGCCTCCAGCATCTGGTGCAGGGGGTGCTTGAGCAGCCCGTTGAAACCGTACAGGCGCTGCACACTGTGGTGCACCGCGTGCAGGCGCCACAGCCAGGCCCAGCGATGGCTGGCGTAATGGGCCAGGCTGATCCCGCCGTCGGCGATCACTATCGCCAGCAGCAACTGCCCCCAGAGCGGCCAGTCCCGGGGCCACAGGCCATCGCCACCGAGCACGGCCACCAGCCCCGGCAAGGCCAGCAGCCCCAGCGCATTCAGGCTTTCATTGACCAGCGCGTGCAAGGCATCGCGCAGCCGGTCGCCCTGGGAGCGGTTCCAGGCCGGCTCGTAAGGCAGCGCCCACTCCGCCAGGAACGACACCAGCAGCGCCGCAGCGAACAGCACCAGCAAACCCAGGGCACAAGCCTGCCCGCCACTCATCCAATACACCCCACCGGCGATGAATCCGCCAAGAAACAAGGGACCGTACAACCACGCCAGCATGCGTTTCATTCTTGGTGTCTCCTTAAAAAGCGAGAGCCCAGCTTGCCGGGGTCACCCGGCCCGCGGCTTGAACAAACGACGCAAACACGGCGCTGAATTAAGGGTGAATTAAGTTGCACTGGCTAATCTGTGCCCATCGAAAGCCATCAAGCCAAGGAATCAACACCATGACCCGTTTCTCTGCACTGTTCGCCGCTGCCGCCCTGACCCTGACCGCCGGCCTGGCCCAGGCCGATGTCCGTCCGGACCTGATCCCGGGCCTGCTCAAGTCCGGCGCCATCATGGACCTGGAACAACTCAACCAGGCCGCCCTGGCCCAGCACCCCGGCACCACCGCCGCCAGCATCACCGACACCGAGCTGGAGCAGACCGCCACCGGCGCCTACGTCTACCAGGTGGAACTGCGTGACAGCAAAGGCATCGAGTGGGACGTGGACCTGGACGCCAAGACCGGCAAGGTCCTGAGCAACAAGCAGGATCGCTAACCCGCCACACGGCACAAGGCCGCGCTCCCGAAAAGGGGCGCGGCCTTGTGCCGTGTAGCGGACGAACAGTTCAGGCGCTGGTGCTGACTAGCGAGCCCGAGGAGCCGCTCTCCGACTCCTGCAACGCCTGGAGCAAGGCCGCCGTCGCGGTTTGCAGGGACGCGCTGGTAGTGGCCACCTGAGCCTGGGCCGCCGCCACCGCTGCCGCCTTGGCGTCGGCACTTTCCTGGCTGGTCTGCGCCGCTTGCAGCTGCTGTTGCTGCTCCTGCAACTGCTTTTGCAGCTGTGCGATCTGCTTGCGCAGCTCCTTCACCGTATCGCTGCTGGAGTCTTCGCTGCCGGAGCTGTCCCCGGCCGCCGCGGCGCCGCCCGCAGCCGGTACCTTGCCGGCTGCGCCGACGTCGGTGGCGTTGCCGGTGCTGGTGGCGCTGCTGTCGCCGGCACTGGCGTCAATCCGCGTCTTGCTCGGGGTGACCGGGGTCTGGCTGATGGCAATTGACGTGATGCTGACCATGGCGTGGGTCCTGATTGGGGAAAGATACCCGGTCATCGACAGCGTCCCCCGCCAATTGAGAGTGATCCTGTATCGGCCTGGTAAGCAGGCCGATACAGGATGATCGGCGTCAGGCGCTCAGACGCGACGTGACCTCGTTCAACTGGCCCGACAGACCATGCAGGTCACGGCTCGCCGCCTCGGTGCGCTGCACATTGTCCAGATTGGTACTGGCAATCGACGTGATCTCGGTCAGGTTGCGGGAAATGTCCTCGGCCACCGAGGTCTGCTCTTCGGCGGCGGTGGCGATCTGCCGGTTCATGTCGCGGATCGCCTCCACGGCCTGGGTAATGCGTTCGAGCATGGCACCGGCTTCGGTCACCTGCTGCACGCTCTGCTCGCTGCGGGACTGGCCGCTCTCGATGGCCAGGGCCGCGTCCACCGCGCCGGTCTGCACGCTCTGGATGATCTGGTTGATCTCGATGATCGACGCCGCGGTGCGTTGCGCCAGGCTGCGCACCTCGTCGGCAACCACGGCGAATCCGCGCCCGGCCTCACCGGCCCGGGCCGCTTCGATGGCGGCATTGAGCGCCAGCAGGTTGGTCTGCTCGGCAATCCCCTGGATCACTTCCAGCACCTTGCCGATACGCCCGCTGTCGGCTTCCAGGCGACGGATCACGGTCGCGGTGTTGGCGATCTCGCCACGCATCTGGGTGATGCTGTGGATGGTGCTCTGCATCACCTGCTCGCCCTGCTGCGCCGACTGGTCGGCATCGTCCGCGGCACGCGCGGCGTCGGCGGCGTGGCGTGCCACTTCCTGGGCGGTGGCGGACATTTCGTTCATCGCCGTGGCCACCTGATCGGTGCGGCTGAACTGTTCGTTGGTGCCCTGGGACATCAGCGTGGCGATGGCATTGAGCTCGCCGCTGGAGCTGTCCAGGTCCGAGGCGCTGCGCTGCAGGCTGCTGAAGGTCTGGGCCAGGAAGTCGCGCAGGGTGTTGGCGGCGGCCGCCAGCTTGCCCAGTTCGTCCTGACGCTCGCTGGCCACCCGCTGGGCCAACTGGCCACGGCTGAGCTGGGCGACGTAGTCGATCAACTGGCGGATCGGCTCCACCAGGCTGCGGTTGACCAGCCACAGGCTGAGCAGGCCGATCAGCAGGCCGGACACCAGCATCACCAGGATCCCCATCCACACCGTGCGGTCGGCCGCCGTGCTGATCTCGCGGGATTGCTGTTCGCCGTTCTTGCGCAGTTCGGTCACCAGCTCACTCATCTGCTCGCTGGTAGCCCGGTCCACGCCTTTCACTGCGGCGTCACCGGCGCTCGGGTCGGCACCGCCAGCCACGTAGGCATCGCGGCCCTTCTGATAGGCCGAACCCAACTGCCGGTGCTCATCCGCCAGACGCTGCACCCGACTCTTGAGAGAAGCCTCCATCCCGGGCGTCCGGGCCAACTGGCCGAGGATGTTCTGCACATCGCGCTGGCGGTCTTCGAACTGCTGCCAGTACTTGTTCAGTTCCTGGGGCTGTTTGCCCCGCAGCAGCACGTTCTTCCACTCCTGCACCTGGCTCTTGAACTGCAGGTTGGCCTCGTCGATCAGTTGTGAACTGCGCAGCGGGCCGTCGATCAGCTCGCGGTAGCTCTGCACGCCACCGGACAACAAGTGAAAACACGCCAGGGCGATCAACAGCATCGCCAGCAGACTACCGCTCAGCAGGGCAAGAATTTGCGCTCTCAGGGATTTTTGCAAAAACATCGAGAAGATCTCATGGCAGGGATAGAGCAGGCCCACTCAAGGGCTTGCGTAGGTCCGAACTTCCCTGTCAGGCACATTCGAACCGGGTCGAATGCGTGTTGCATGTGAGCGTGATCGGCATCCGCGCGGCATTCTTGAACGTCGCCGACCACCGGTAGAGCGCCGCGGATTGTGCACGTACAAACGTCACAAAACTGTCAAAGAGCCTTGCCATGATGTGGCCCAAGTGAACCTGAAAAACCCGCGCCAGGCACTGTCCCTCCTGCGAGCCCCCATGAACCACAGCCTCGACCAGATTCACCGCGATTCCGATCTGTTTGGCCTGCTCTACGGTTTCAGTTTTCGCCCCGGCGAACGCGGTCATGAACTGGATTCCGCCAAGGCCCTGCAAGCCCTGCAACACCCCCAGGACAGTGATGAATTCCTCTGGCTGCACCTGAACCTGGCCCACGCGGCCTGCGAGCGCTGGATGAAGGCCCACCTGCAACTGCCCGAGGAGTTCTTCGAAGCCCTGCACGAAGGTTCGCGCTCGACCCGCATCGAACACGTGGACTCGGCCCTGCTGGCGGTGGTCAACGACGTGGTGTTCAACTTCAGCAGCATGGTGTCCTCGGACATCTCCACCCTGTGGGTCTGCGTGCGCAGCAACCTGATCATCAGCGCCCGCCTGCAGCCTCTGCATTCGGTGGACAAGCTGCGCTCCTCGGTCAAGGCCGGCGAACGCTTTCGCTCGCCCCTGGAGTTGCTGGTGCACCTGCTGCGCGACCAGGGCGAGGTGCTGACCCAGATCGTGCGCAAGACCAGCCTCAGCGTCGACCAGATCGAGGACCAGCTCCTGGCCGCCCGGGTCTCCAGCAACCGTGCCGAACTGGGGGCCATGCGCCGGGTGCTGGTGCGCCTGCAACGCCTGCTGGCCCTGGAACCGGGTTCCCTGCTGCGCCTGCTCAACCGCCCGCCGCAATGGCTGCAGAAGGACGACGTCAAGGAGCTGCGCAAATCCACCGAAGAGTTCGCCCTGATCATCAACGACCTCACGGCCCTGGGCGAACGGATCAAACTGCTGCAGGAAGAGATTGCCGCCAACCTCAACGAACAGACCAACCGCACCCTGTTCACCCTGACCGTGGTCACGGTGCTGGCGCTGCCGATCAACATCATTGCCGGCTTCTTCGGCATGAACGTCGGCGGCATTCCGTTTTCCGGCGACCCGGAGGGCTTCTGGATCCTGGTGGCGCTGGTGGCCACCTTCACCCTGATCGCCGGGCGCTGGGCCTTCCGCAAGCGCCAGGACTACTGACCCCGCCTTGTAGGAGCCGGCTTGCCGGCGCAGGCGTCCGCCAAGGCAGGTGCTTGGCTTGAGGGCCTCTTCGCCGGCAAGCCGGCTCCTACGGGATGAGCGGGATCGGATCAACGGAACGGCTCAATTGCGCAAACACTGATCTGAGGCAGTCTCCCTGTAACATTTGGCAACGATCATGGGCGACACTCCTTTCCAGCAACAGGATTGTCCGGCAATGGCCACCCCGTCACTGACTGCCGCGTCTCCCAGCCCCGACATCAAACCGCAACTGGATAAAAAACCCGGTGCCTTCACCCTGGTGATCTTCTTCGCCGTGCTGGCCATGGGCTTGCTGTTCACCGCCTACAGCCTGGTGCACGACATGCACGAGCTGGGCACCACGGTCACCACCTGGACCCCGTTCCTGCTGCTGGGCGTGGCGCTGCTGATCGCCCTGGGCTTCGAGTTCGTCAACGGTTTCCACGACACCGCCAACGCCGTGGCCACGGTGATCTACACCCACTCCCTGCCGCCGCAGTTCGCGGTGGTCTGGTCCGGCCTGTTCAACTTCCTCGGGGTGCTGCTGTCCAGCGGCGCGGTGGCTTTCGGCATCATCGCCCTGCTGCCGGTGGAGCTGATCCTGCAAGTGGGCTCCTCCGCCGGCTTCGCCATGATCTTCGCCCTGCTGATCGCCGCCATCCTGTGGAACCTCGGCACCTGGTGGCTGGGGCTGCCAGCCTCTTCGTCCCACACCCTGATCGGCTCGATCATCGGCGTCGGCGTGGCCAACGCACTGATGCACGGCCGCGACGGCACCAGCGGCGTGGACTGGAGCCAGGCCACCAAGGTCGGCTACGCGCTGTTGTTCTCGCCACTGATCGGCTTCGTGTTCGCCGCCCTGCTGCTGTTGGCCCTGCGCCTGTTCGTCAAGAACCGCGCCCTGTACAAGGCGCCCAAGGGCGACGCGCCGCCACCCTGGTGGATTCGCGGCCTGCTGATCCTGACCTGCACCGGGGTGTCCTTCGCCCACGGCTCCAACGACGGCCAGAAAGGCATGGGCCTGATCATGCTGATCCTGGTGGGCACCCTGCCCATGGCCTACGCGCTGAACCGCACCATGCCCGCCGACCAGTCGTTGCAGTTCGCCGCGGTGGCCGAAGTCACCCAGCAAGCCCTGATCAAGAGCGCCCCGCAACCGGCACCGGCCGATCCTCGCGCGGTGCTCTCGGAGTACATGCGCAGCAAGCAAGCGACACCGGAACTGATCCCCGCCCTGGCCGCCCTGACCGGTGCCATCGGCAGTGAAGTGAAGGGCTACGGCTCCCTGGCCAAGGTACCCGCCGAAGCCATGGGCAACGTGCGCAACGACATGTACCTGACCAGCGAAGCAATCCGCCTGATGGACAAGCACCAGGTTGGCCACTTCGATCAGGACACCCGGGACAAGCTGCAGCTGTTCAAGCAGCAGATCGACAACGCCACCCGCTTCATTCCGCTGTGGGTGAAGATCGCCGTGGCCATCGCCCTCGGCCTGGGCACCATGGTCGGCTGGAAGCGCATCGTCGTGACCGTCGGCGAGAAGATCGGCAAGACCCACCTGACCTACGCCCAGGGCGCTTCGGCGGAAACCGTGGCGATGCTGACCATCGGCGCGGCGGACCTGTTCGGCCTGCCGGTATCGACCACCCACGTGCTGTCCTCGGGGGTGGCCGGGACCATGGTGGCCAATGGCGGTGGGTTGCAGATGCGCACCATCCGCAACCTGGCCATGGCCTGGGTCCTGACCCTGCCGGCGGCGATCCTGCTCTCCGGCAGCCTGTACTGGCTGTTCACCCAACTGTTCTGAGCAGCCAGCGCCTGCGCCGTCGCCCGCTCAGCCGGCGGCGGGCAGGCCGCGCTGCAAGCGAGCGGCGAGCCCGGCCTGCAAGGCAAACGCCAGGACCCCGGTCAGTGGCGCGGAAAAACTCGCCAGGCCGCCCCCCGCCCACATCAGCATCAGGCCCAGGGCCGTGCCGCCGAACCAGGCCGTCAGCCCCACCGGGTTGAAGGCCGCCACGCGATCGAGCGCCGCGCCGTCGGTACGCCCCAGCAGGATCTGCGCCAGGGCCACACCCACCCAGGCCACCACGAAGATCCCCTGATAGGCCAGGGCCTTGAGCAGGTAGGCGAACACGTCCGCCAGCATCAGGCCGTAGACGATGATGCCCACGGCCACCGCCCACATCAGGTAGGAGCCGCGCAAGCCGAAGCGGGCGAAGAACGCCTGCATGTTCAGGGTCGCCAGGTAGTAGTTGGCGGTGTTGATCCGGGTCTGGGTGGCCCAGACGAACAACAGGCCCCAGAGCCCCATCAACTGCAGGATGGCCATCACCACCGAGACTTCATTGAGGGCGCCCTCATGGGGAATGCTGCTCACCAGGTAGATCCCCGCCGCACCGTTGAGCAGGAACGTCACCGCGTAGAACGGCATGCCGAAGTTCCAGCGACCGTGGTAGCCGGCATCTGCGGGCTTGCCGAAGCGCGCGTAGTCGAAGGTGAACAGCATCAGGATCCACACCCCCATGTAGGCCACGAAGCAATCCCACCAGCCCGTGCTGCTGGGATTGGCCGGGCCGAAATCCAGCCATTGCGGCTGGTAGCCATAACGGCTGATGGACAGGCCCACGGCGAACAGCAAGCCCCCCAGGTACACCGGCAGCAGCACGCCGTTGAGCTTGTCCAGCCAGTGCTGCACGCTGCCCAGGATCAGCGGCACGCTGTACAGCACCACCACCAGCGCCGCCAGCGGGTACAGCAGTTGCGGGTACAGGTGGTTGAGCGCCACGGCGATCACCGAGCCCTCGAACACCGCGTAGTAGATGGCCGTGGAGAAAAAGATCAGGGTCGCCAGGCAAGCCCCGGTGCTGCCGAACAGCAACCGCGAGAACAGCGCCACCGAGAGCCCGCTGCGCATGGCGAAACGGCTGAGCACGCTGTTGATCAGGCCATAGCTGAGCACCGACAGGAGCATGCCGATCAAGGCATTGCGGGTGCCATAGGACAAGGCCAGGGAGGCGCCGACCACGATATAGAACATCGCGCTGCACACCGCCCACCAGGCCATGGTCAGGGACAGCCGGCCCATGCGTGCATCGCTGGGTAGGGCCACGTTGGCCGGGGTCTGCCCGGTTTGATTCGCTTGCGATAAAGCTGCCATGTGCGTGTACTCCAGAACCGATCAAGGGTTGAAGCGCGGGCAGCCGTCACCGCACCGAAGTGCGGCGTTGGCGTACCGTTTGGCATGGCCCGCGCGATGCGGCGGGCAGAATCAGGAAGGAAACAGTTTGCTCAGACAGCCGAGCTTTTTCTTGTAGGAGCGCCGGGCCTCCAGCGCTTCTTCGAGGGTCACCGCGACAAAGCGGGCCTTCTGGTTGGGCTGCATCTGGCCGATCAGGTCAAGGTCGGCGCTGATCACCGTGCCGATCATGGCGTAGCCGCCACCGGACACCGCGTCCCGGTGCAGGACAATGGGCTCCAGCCCCGCCGGCACCTGGATCGAGCCGATCGGGTAGCAGCTGTCGACGATGTTCGAAGGATCGGAACCGGCGCCGAACGGCTGCTCCCGGGGCTGGAAGCTCAAGGCGCTGCCGCCCTTGAAGCGGTAGCCGATGCGGTCCGCTTCCGAGCCCACGGTCCAGGGTTCGGCGAAGAAGCTGGCCTTGGCCGCGTCGCTCAAGCGTTCGTAGTACAGGCCCGGCACCACCCGCAGGGTGATCTCGCCGCCCAGGGACTGGCGCAGCGCCATGGGCAAGCTGGCACCGGCTCGCCCCTTGCCGCTGGCGACGCCCACCGGCAGCTCATCCCCGGCCGCCAGACGCCGACCCTGGAAGCCACCGAGGGCGCCCAGGGCGTAGGTCGAGCGGCTGCCCAACACCAGCGGCACATCGATGCCACCGGCCACCGCCAGATAGGCTCGGGCCCCGGCCTTGGGAAAGTCGAAGCGCAGCACTTGCCCGGCCTTGACCGCAAAGGCGGTGTCCAGGTGCATGTCCACGCCATCGAGCTTGGGGGTCATGTGGGCGCCGCAAACCGCCACCAGGGCGTCGGCGCTGAACTCAAGCTCCGGCCCGAGCAGCGTGCACTCCAGCCCCGCCGCGCCTGCCGGGTTGCCGACCAATTGGTTGGCCGCGCTCAGGGCGTACTGGTCCAGGGCCCCGGACGGCGGAATCCCCAGGTGATAGAAACCTTCGCGGCCCAAGTCCTGCACCGATGTGGCCAGGCCCGGTTTGATGACCTTGATCATGCCAGCACCTCCTGCAGCGATTTGGGATAGCCGACCGGATCGGCGAGAAAGGCATCCAGGGAAAACTCCACCTCGCGGATGCGCAGGTCGAAGCGCCCGGCCTCGACCTCGGCCACCGCCCGGTCATAGGCCTCGCGGTCGATGGGCTTGAACTGCACGATGTCCCCTGGACGGAAGAACACCATGTGCGCCTTGAGGTAGGCCAGTTGCTGCTGCGGGTCGTAGATCGGTGCCGGAGTGACGCCGAACATCTGGTAGCCACCGGCGCCACGCACCGAGTAGATGCAGCCGAAACAGCCACCGTGGCCCAGGGTCAGCTTGGGCGTATCGGTGCGCGGCCGCAGGTACTTGGGCACCTGCAACTGCCGTTGGCGCTCGACCATCTGGAACATGAACGGCAACCCGGCGACGAAGCCCACCATGGAGACGAACCAGGGCGCGCCGCTGTGGGCGGCAATGAAGGCCTCGACGTCCGCCAGGCCGTTGATCCGCGCCGCGTACTCAAGATCGGTGGCGCTGGGGTCCTGGTGCCGGTCGCGAAAGCGCATCAGGGTTTCATGGGTCCAGGGGTCGTTGTACAGCACCGGGATCTCGATGATCCGCGTGTGCAGGCTGCGCTCGGCCACCGCTCCGGCCTCGGCCTGCTGCACCGCTTCCAGCAGGGCTTGCGGAGCGATGCGGTCCGGGTCGAAACGGATCTGGAACGAGGCATTGGCCAGGCACACATCCAGCACCCCGTCCAATTCCAGGCGCTCCACGGCGCGGGTCACCGCCATGCCCTTGAAGAAGGCTTCCAGGGACATGCTGTCGCTGACTTCGGCGAACAGGTGCTCGTCGGCGCCAAAGCTGTAGCGGATCGGCTGGCTCATGCGACACCTCCGGCGCGGCGCGTGGCCAGCCAGGTTTCCAGGGTTCCGGTGTGAAAGTCGGCCTGCTGCAACCAGGGTTCGGCCAGCAGTTCACGGTGCAGCGACAAGGTACTGGCCATGCCGCTCAGGGTGGTCTGCTCCACGGCCAGGCGCGCCCGGGCCAGGGCCTGGTCGCGATCGGCTCCGTGGACGATCAGCTTGGCCAGCAGCGAGTCGTAGTACGGCGGCACAGCATAGCCCGGGTACAGGTGGCTATCGACCCGCACTCCCGGCCCCTGCGGCCAGACCAGTTGCTCGACCCGACCCGGGCTGGGGAAGAAATCCCGCGCCGGGTCTTCGGCGTTCAGGCGCATCTGCAAGGCCGCGCCATTGAGCTGGATATCGCTCTGGCGCAACCCCAGGGGCTCGCCCCCGGCAATGCGCAACATGGCCTGGACCAGATCGACGCCGGTGATCAGCTCGCTGATCGGGTGCTCGACCTGGATCCGCGTGTTCATCTCGATAAAGAAGAACTCGCCGGTGCTGTCGTCATACAGGTATTCCAGGGTGCCAGCGCCCTGATAGCCCAAGGCTTGGGTCAGGCGCACGGCGCTGCTGCACAACTGCTCACGCTGCGCGGCGCTGAGCACCGGCGACGGCGCTTCCTCGAAGATCTTCTGCCGCCGCCGTTGCAGTGAGCACTCGCGCTCGAACAGGTGCACCGCGTGCTGGCCATCGCCCAGTACCTGGACCTCGATATGCCGCGCGCGGCCGATGAAACGCTCCAGGTACACCGCGCCGTTGCCGAACGCGGTCTGGGCTTCGCGTTGCGCCCGCGGGAACTCCTCGGCCAGTTGTGCAGCGTTCTGGGCCAGGCGGATCCCGCGCCCGCCACCACCGGCACTGGCCTTGATCAACAGCGGGAAGCCCACGCTGTCAGCGGCCTTGAGCGCGGCCTCCAGGTCAAAGAGCTCGTCCGGTGAACCGGGTACCACCGGCACCCCGGCCGCCTGGGCGGTGCGCCGGGCTTCGGCCTTGTCCCCCATGCGGCGGATGGTTTCGGCGCTGGGCCCGACGAAAATCGCCCCGGCCTCGACCACTGCCTCGGCGAAACCGGCGTTCTCGGAAAGAAAGCCATAGCCCGGGTGCACCGCGTTGGCACCGCTGGCCTGCAAGGCCGCGAGCAGGGCCTGGATATTCAGGTAGCTCTTGTCGGCCCGGGCCGGGCCGATGATCTGCACTTCATCGGCCAGGCGCGCGGCCATGGAGTCGGCATCCGCCTCGCTGCACGCGGCAACCGTGGGAATGCCCAGGGCCTTGGCCGCGCCAATGATGCGCACGGCGATCTCGCCACGGTTGGCCACCAGCAATTTCTTGATTGCTTGAGTCATGCCCCGGCCCTCACTGCTTGAGCGTCGCGACGACCTGACCCGGTTCCACCGGATCACCGTCCTGCACCGCAAAGGCGCTGACCTGGCCCGCGCTCCCGGCGGTCAGTTCGGAAAACTGCTTCATGACTTCGATCAGGCCGATCACGGTATCGGCGCTGACGAGGTCGCCGACCTCGACGAAAGGCGCCGATTCAGGGGTGGCCTTGCGATAGAAGGTGCCCGGCAAGGGGGTGATAACACTGTGTTCGGCCATGTCTGTTCCTTTTGGAATAGTTGTAGAAAGGCAGGCAAAAATTCAAAACTCGGGTGAGGCCCGCATCTGTGCGCGGTGCTTCTTGTCGATGGCTGGCTCTGGATGCGCTCAGCGCGGTGCGCGCACCTCGATGCCGGCCTGGTCCAGCGCGGTGCGGGTGGCCTCGACCAAATCCAGGGCGCCCGGGGTGTCGCTGTGCAGGCAGATGGAATCGAACTCGAGGAACAACTCCTCGCCTTCGACGGTGCGCACCAGGCCGGTCTGGCAGGCGCGCAGCACCTTGGCCGCCACCGCGGTCGGGTCCAGGGCGCGGACATTGCGGGTAAACACGATGGAGCCGCTGAGGTCGTAGTCGCGGTCGGCGTAGAACTCGCGGATCACCGGCTGCCCCAGTTCCCGGGCCACGTGCCAGATCACCGAGTTGGGCATGCAATACAGCAGCAGCTCGGGCTCCAGTTTGCGCAGGTTTTCCACCAGCAGCCGCGCCGCCTCCTCGTCCCGGGCCAGATGCATGTAGAGCGCGCCGTGGGGCTTGATGTGTTGCAGCTTCACGCCTTGCACCCGGGCCAGCTCACGCAGGGCGCCGAGCTGATAGAGCATGTCGTCCACCAGCTCCTGGGCCGGGGCATTGATGTGCCGGCGACCGAAACCCACCAGGTCGCGAAACCCCGGGTGAGCGCCGATGGCCACCCCACGGCGCTTGGCCTGCTCGATGGTGCGGCGCATGGTGCCGGGGTCGCCGGCATGGAAGCCGGTGGCGATGTTGGCCGAACTGATGAAGCCCATCAGTTCGTTGTCGACGCCATCGCCGATGGTCCAGGGGCCGAAGCTCTCGCCCATGTCCGAATTGAAATCCACTGCCTGCATCACTGTTGCTCCAACTCTTGTGACTTCGTGCAACAGAAATTAGAGCGGCCTTGACCCCTTGGGAAGATCTATTATCAGATAGAGCTTCTTCTGAAAAACAGATAAAACTATCGGACAGCGCTGTAGGTGACGGCATCGGCGTTCGCGCGATGGCCTTGGCCGGCAAGCCGGCTCCTACAGGACAAGAGGGGAATGGGCCATGTCGTTGACCTTGCGCCAGGTGCGCTATTTCGTGGCCACCGCCGAGATCGGGCAGATCTCCCAGGCGGCGATTCACTTGAACATTTCGCAGTCGGCGGTGACCACGGCGATCAAGGAACTGGAGGCCATGCTCGCCGTGCAGTTGTTCGTGCGCTCGGCCCAGGGCATGAACCTGACCGATGCCGGGCGGCACTTTCTCAACCGCGCCTACGTGATACTGCGCAGCGTCGAGGATGCCCTGAACAGCCCGTTGCCGGACTACCGGGCCAGCGGCGTGCTGCACCTGGCGGCCAGCTACACGGTGATCGGCTACTTCCTGCCGCACCACCTGCAGCGCCTGGAGCACTGGCACCCGGACGTCACCATCGAGCTGCATGAACAGGAACGCCAGGCCATCGAACAAGGCTTGCTGGAAGGCCGCTTCGACATGGCGGTGGTGCTCACCGCCAACCTGACCCACCCGGACATCGTCTCGCAGACCCTGTTCAACTCCGAGCGCCGGCTATGGCTGCCGGCCCACCATCCGCTGTGCGAACGCACCAGCATCAGCCTGGCGGACGTGGCCCAGGAGCCGTTCATCCTGCTCACCGTCGACGAAGCCGAACAGAGCGCCATGCGCTATTGGGAACAGGCCGGCCAGCAGCCCAACGTGCGGGTGCGCACCAGCTCGGTGGAGGCGGTGCGCAGCATGGTGGCCAACGGCAGCGGCGTGGCGATTCTTTCGGACCTGGTGCACCGGCCCTGGTCCCTGGAGGGCAAGCGCATCGAGACCCTGAGCCTGAGCGACGCGGTCACGCCGATGAGCGTGGGGCTGGCCTGGCATCGCGAACGCACCTTCACCCCGGCGATGCAGGCCTTGCGTGCCTACTTCCACGACGCCTTCCTCGCGCCCCAGCAACACCTGGCACGACGCTGAGCCCCCTCGTAGGCCCACAGGGCCTTGCCCGGCGATCGCCCGCCAAACCCGCAGCGGCCTCAGCATCCTGGCCTCTGTTGCATCGGGATGCCGCCCAAGCCGTTCACCGCCTGCGGCAGCGGCGACAGGGCTGATTCAGGGACAGGTCCAGCGCTGCGCGGCGGCGGCGATCTGCCCGGCCAGCTGGGCGATGGCCTGCTGGTGGGCCTGCACCAGGCTGCTCAGTTCGATACCCGCCGGCTGACGGATCTGGCTGCTGCAGGTCAGGCTGCGGGCCGGGCCGCCCTCGCCCCGCAGGCGCAGGCTCCAGACCACATCGATCAGCGCATAGCGACCGGGCAGGGATTCGAAACGCCGCACATCGGTCTGCAATGACAGCACCGGACGCCCGGGCTGCTTGGGCAGCCCTTCTAGGTTGCGGGTGCCGAGTTTCTGCTCCATCTGGCTGGCCAGGGCATCGTGGAATTCGTCCACCAGCGGTGCGCTCCAGCGCTGGGTTTCGAGGATCGCCAGGCTGCCGCTGTCCTGGCGTACCACCAGTTGCGGCTGGTCCACCTGCACCGGAATGCGCACCGTGGACATTTCGAACTGCGGCCCATCAGCGCGGGCCGCGCCGCTGCCTTCGGCGACTGGCGGCAGCAAGGTGTAGTAACGGGTGGGCGCGGAACTGCAGGCGGCCAGCCCCAGGGTCAGGCAGAGCAACAGGGCACGGGTTTTCATGGCTGGGCTTCCGGTACGGATTCGCGAACAGAGGAGGATGGCGACTGGTAGGCATCCGGTTGGTTGTCTTTGAGGCGCCCGCGGATCAGCGCTTCCGGATGACGCCCGAGGAAGTCGCTGAGCACCCGTACCGAACGCGCGGTGCGCTGCACTTCTTCCATGGCCTGGCTGAGTTTCTGGCGCTGCGGCGAGTCCTCGGAGAAGCTCTCGTTGGCGCTGGCCAGGGTCTTCTTCGATTGCTCCAGGGTGTCGCGCATCTGCGGCAGCACCTCGCCATTGACCTGCTTGAGGGTCTTCTGCATCTGCGCGAGGCTGCCATCGAGGTTGGCGGCAATCGAGTCAATCGGCAGCTTGCTGATCTTGTCGACCACGGCCTGCAACTGCTCCTGCAACTTGTCCATGCTGCCCGGGATGGTGGGGATCTCCAGCGGCCGCGCCGCCGCGTCGTAGGCCACCGGCTTGGCGTTGGCGACAAAGTCCAGGGAGATGTACAGCTGCCCGGTCAGCAGGTTGCCGCTGCGGGGCTGGGCCCGCAGGCCGTTCTTGACGAAGGTGCCGATCAGCTTGGCCGAGCGCGCGTCGTCTTCGCCGCCGGTCTGCTTCACCAGTTTTTCGTGGGCCTTGCCCAGGCGCTCGGGATAGATCACCGCGCCGACCAGGGTCGGGAAATACTTGCGCTGTTCGTCGTAGTCCAGGTCCATGGACACCACCTTGCCGATGTTCACCCCGAGGAACTCCACCGGGGCATTGAGCGACAGGCCGCGCAGGGCCTGGTCGAAGCGCATGCGGATGTAATAGGGCGCGCCGTCCGGCGGGGCCAGGGCGGTGTCCTGGTCGCCGAACAGGGTGTACTCGGCGTTCTCTTCGGCCGGCTGGGCATTGGGGCTGTACTTGGGTTCGACGAAGGCAATGCCGCCGGCGAGGATCGACGACACCGACTCGGTGTTGACCTTCAGGCCGTTGGCGCCGAGGGTCACGTCGACGCCGCTGGCGTTCCAGAAGCGGGTGTCGGTGGTGACGTACTTGTCGTTGGGCGCGTTGACGAAGATCTTCACGTCCACGCCCTTGCCGCTGTTGGCCAACTGGTAGGACACCACCTGCCCCACTTCAATGCGCCGGTAGTAGACCGGCGAACCGATATCCAGCGAGCCCAGGTCATCGGTGTGCAGGGTGAAGCGCTTGCCCTTCTGCCCATAGGTGATGGGCGGCGGGGTTTCCAGGCCCTTGAAGCTGTCCTTGCGCTTTTCCGAGCGGCCGGCGTCGGCGCCGATAAAGGCTCCGGAGAGCAGAGTGTCGACCCCGGAAACGCCGTTGGCGCCGATCCGAGGGCGCACCACCCAGAACATCGAGTCGTCGGCGGTAAAGGGCTCGGCGGACTGATCCAGCTCGACCTTGGCCAGCACCTTCTTGCGGTCGTCGCTCAAGGCGATGGAGGTCACCTTGCCGATCACCACGTTCTTGTACTTGACCTGGGTCTTGTTGGCCTCCAGGCCTTCGGCGGTCTGGAAGCTGATGGTGATTTCCGGCCCCGCCGACAGCGACTTGTGCACCACCATCGACAACCCCACCAGGGCCGCGACGATCGGCACCAGCCACACCAGCGAGACATTGAAGCGCCGCGTGCGCAGCGCCGGAGCACCAGGCGCGGGCCGAGGATTTGCTGCGTTGGAACCTGGATGCTCAGACATCTTCAACCTCTGCGTCCCAGATAAGCCGGGGATCGAAACTCATGGCGGCCAACATCGTCAGCACCACCACCAAACCAAAAAACAGAATGCCCATCCGCGGATCGATGGAGCTCAGGGCACGAAACTGCACCAGGGCCGCCACCAGGGCCACCACCAGCACGTCGAGCATCGACCAGTAGCCGATCAGCTCGATGAAGCGGTACAGCTTGGCCCGCTCGCGCTGGGCCCAGAGGCTGCGGCGCTGGCAGGTCACCAACAGGGTGCCGAGGACAAAGAACTTGCTGCAGGGCACCACCACGCTGGCAATGAAGATCAGCAGGGCGATGTCCCAGGAGCCGTGTTTCCAGAACTCCACCACGCCGCTCATGATGGTGTTTTCACTGGCGCTGCCAAAGATGCTGGTGTGCATCACCGGCAGCAGGTTGGCCGGGATGTAGAAGATCAGGCTGGCCAGCAGAAAGGCCCAGGTACGCGCCAGGCTGTTGGGCTTGCGCGCATGCACCACGGCATCGCAGCGCGGGCAGCGGTGTTCGAAGTCCTGGCAGACCTGGCCGCAGGTGTGGCACAGCATCAGTTGGTAATCCCGGGCGTAGGGCGGCGCACTCATCAGTAGCGGCCCTCCAGGTCATCCCAGAGGTAGCGGATGTCCTTGCCGGAGATCAGGATGATCAGCACCGTGAGCATCGCCAGGGCCCACAGGCCCATCCCCGGATGCACATCGAGCATCCCCGCCAGCTTGACGATGGCCACCAGGATGCCCAGCAGGCACACCTCGAGCATGCTCCAGGGGCGCAGGTGCTCCAGGGCCCGCATGCAGGCCTTGAAGCCCGGCGCCGCACGGCCGACGTTGGCAAAGCCCAGCACCCAGCACAGCAGGATGATCTGCAGGCACGGCGCGAGAATGATGGTCAGGCCGGTGATCGCCGCGATCAGGCTGATGCGCCCCTGAGCCAGGGCCTCGACCGATTGCCAGAGGGTCGCCTCGTTGCTCAGGCCTTCGAGGCTGATCTTGATCACCGGAAACAGGTTGGCGAAGACGAATAACACCCCGGCGGTGATCGACAGGGCGAACAGCTGCTGCACGCTCAGGTGACGGGCGCGGGCCAGCAGCGCGCCGCAGCGCGAGCACTGGGCGGCCTGGCCCTTGCCGAGCGGCACCGATTCGTACAGCGAATCGCAGTGCTCGCAGATGATCCAGTTGCGGGAAATAGTCATGGTCTTCAGATAGTCGGGAGGGCGGCAGGTTCAGTGACTCGAACCTGCTGGCGCATATTTTCAGAAAAACATCAGGACAGTGTCCAGTTTTGTCTGCTGCGTCGCCGCCGGTGTCTACGCCATGATAGGCGCCCCGGAGATTTTCGCCGCCCGCCACCGAAGGCGGTCAATCCCGGGACGCCCTCCCGTTCAATGGGCCAGGCGCGTTTGCAGCCACTTGCCCCGCAGCACGTCGTAGGCCCAGTGGTAGAGGTAGGTGTAGGGCAGGAAGAACAACAACACGCCGATGTCGAGGAGCAAGGCCTGCAACAGGCTGATATCCAGCCACCAGGCAATCAGCGGCACACAGAAGGCCACCAGCCCGCCTTCGAACAGCAAGGCATGCAGGACCCGGGTCCTGGCGGTGTGTTCAAGCTCCAGACGCTTGAGCAAACGATCGAACAGACCGTTGAACAGCACGTTCCAGCCCAGGGCCAGAAGGCCGATGGCGAGGGTCACCAGGCCCATGTCGACCATGGGCTTGTCCATGATCCAGGACAGCAGCGGAGTACAGATCGACACCGCCAGCAGCTCAAAGGCGACCGCCTGGAAAATACGTTCGGTAAGGGATTTAGGCAGGCTCATTGCCGTACTCCTGAAGTAAAGGTGCTGGCGATCATCCAAGAGCAGGCCGATACTTGATAATCAATAACCATCGATCAAGGCGATAGTTCATGGCCTCACATGAAGTGCTGCTGGCGTTCGTCCAGGCCGCCACCCAGGGCTCCTTTTCCGCTGCCGCACGCAAGCTGGGCAAGAGCCAGTCCACCATCAGCGCGGCGGTGGCGAGCCTGGAGATCGACCTGGATGTCCAGCTGTTCGACCGCAGCAGCCGCAAGCCCGGGCTGACACCGGCCGGGCACGTGCTGCTGCAGTGCGCCGAAGAGATCCTCGCCGCCACCAGCCGCCTGGAAATGACCGCCAGCCAACTGTCCCGAGGGGTCGAGGCGAAACTCACCATTGCCCTGTCCGACACCTACCAGTCGGATCGTTTCGAAAGCTGCCTCAGCGCCTTCGAACAGCGCTATCCGGACCTGGAGCTGGAATGCCTGATCGCCGAGTGCGAGGACCTGATCGCCCTGGTGCAGAGCGGCCGGGCGCACATCGCCTTTGCCGAGCAGCAGGACGATTACCCGGCGGACCTGGAGCACAAGACCCTGGATGAACGGGGTGAAATGTCACTCTACGTGTCGCGCAACCATCCCCTGGCAGAGCGGGATCAGGTCGACGAACAAGCCCTGCGCCAGCACCGGGAACTGCGCCTGGCGACCGTGCTCAACCCTTACGAGAGCCGGAGCCAGGGCCGGGTCTGGTCGGCCCCCAGCTACCTGATGCTGCTGGAGATGGCGCAGGGCGGCTTTGGCTGGGCGCCCCTGCCGCGCTGGCTGGTGGAAGGGTTCGGCGCAGACAGGTTGCAGGAGCTGCAGGTCCGGGGCTGGCCACGCACCGTGGCGGTGGACGCGCTCTGGTCACGCCTGCACCCACCGGGTCCGGCGGGCAGCTGGTTGCTGGCGCGGATGCTGCAATGACCGCGTTCACCGGCTCCTGGCCGCCCCCCGCCAGCCGCCCTGAATCGCCAGCTTCTAGCGGGAGCCGAGCTCGGCCAGGCGCTGTTCGAGAAAGCGTCGCTCGGGGCCTTGCCGGGCCAGGGCCAAGGCGTGCTGGTAGGACTCGCGCGCGGCGGCGATATGCCCCAGTTGCCGGCAGAAATCGGCCCGCGCGGCATGGGCCAGGTGGTAATCCTGCAAGTCGCCACGCTGCAGGATGGCCTCCACTTGCTCCAGCCCCGCAGCCGGTCCATCGCGCTTGGCCAGGGCCACGGCACGGTTGAGGCGGATCACCGGCGAAGGCTGCAAACGCAGCAGGATGTCATACAGACCGACGATCTGCGCCCAATCGGTCTGTTCCGCACTCGCGGCCTCGGCATGCACCGCGGCAATCGCCGCCTGCAGGCAATAAGGCCCCGCGTGCCCGCTGCGCAGGCCGCGCTCCACCAGGGCGCAACCTTCCGCGATCAAGTCCTGCTGCCACAACGAACGGTCCTGCTGGTCCAGCAGGATCAACTCGCCAGTGGCAGAGATCCGCGCCGTGCGCCGTGACTCGTGCAACAGCATCAGCGCCAGCAGGCCCATAACCTCCGCCTCGGGCAACAGCTCCAGCAACAGGTAGCCCAGGCGAATGGCTTCGCGGGTCAGCTCATCTCGGGTCAGTTCGGCGCCCATGGAGGCCGAGTAACCCTCGTTGAATACCAGGTAGATCACCCGCAGCACGCTCTCCAGGCGCTCGGGCAATTCACTCAGTTGCGGCACCTGATAGGGAATCCCGGCGTCGCGGATCTTCGCCTTGGCGCGCACGATGCGCTGGGCAATGGTGGCCGGGGTGACCAGGAAGGCCCGGGCGATTTCCTCGGTGCTCAGGTCGCAGATCTCGCGCAGGGTCAATGGCACCTGGGCATCCGCCGCCAATGCCGGGTGGCAGCAGGTGAAGATCAGCCGCAGGCGGTCATCCTGCACATCCTCGACGCTCCAGTCGTCCTGTTCGAGCTGTTCTAACTGGCTGAGCAGCGCCGCCTGGGAGGCCGCGAAGCGCGCTCGTCGGCGCAGGGAGTCAATCGCCTTGAAGCGGCCGACCGACACCAGCCAGGCCCGGGGGTTGTCGGGCACGCCATCGGCCTGCCAGCGTTCGACAGCCACGAAGAAAGCCTCGTGCAGCGCCTCCTCGGCCAGGTCGAAATCCCCCAGCAGGCGGATCAGGGTGGCGAGGATCCGCCGCGACTGCTCGCGATAGACCTGCGCCACCAGCCCCGCCAGCGCCTCCCGGTCTTGCTCGGCCATCAGTCCGGCAGGCCCTGGGTCACCAGCGCCACCAGGCGCTCCAGGCTCTGCCCCCAACCGTCATGAAAGCCCATGGCTTCGTGAGCCTTGCGGTCGGCTTCGCTCCAGTGCATGGCACGGGCGGTGTAGAGGGTCTTGTTGCCCTGCTCCTCGAAGGTCACTTGCGCCGTCATGAACGGCTTGCCCGAAGGAATCCAGCCCGGCAGGTAGGCATCGGTAAACACCAGCCGCGACGGGGCGTCGATCTCCAGGAACACTCCCATGGTCGGGTACTCGCTGCCGTCCGGAGCGCGCATCAGGGTACGAAACTGGCCGCCGACCCACAGGTCCATTTCGCACTCCGGGGTGGTCATGCCATGGGGCCCCCACCACTGGACCAGCAAGGCCGGCTCGGTCCAGGCGCGAAATACCGTATTGCGCGGTGCGTCGATCAAGCGGCTGATCGACAGTTCATGCTCGGCGGACCTGCGGCCCGCGGTTGGGAATGTCATCGAAAAACTCCTGTTCAGGGGGATGTTCAGGGCTTCAATTCACGTACCGGACGCACTTCGACGCTGCCGACCCGGGCGGCCGGAATATGCCCGGCGACCTGGATCGCTTCATTCAGGTCCCGGGCCTCGATCAGGTAGAAACCGGCCAGCTGTTCCTTGGTTTCGGCGAACGGGCCGTCGGTGATCGACAGCTTGCCGCCGCGCATGCGCACCGTGGTGGCGCACTGCACCGATTGCAGCGCCTCGGCGGCGAGCATCCGCCCACTGCCCTGCACCGACTCGGCATAGGCCAGGCACTCGGCGTCCTCGGGACTGTCGGGCAGGCTGTGCAGCAAGCGCTCGTCGCTGTAGACCAGGCATAGGTATTTCATGGGCACCTCCGGACTCGGGCTGAGCAACTATGGTCGCTGTTTTGCACTTTGGCGAACCGCTCGCTGTTCAGGGTTGCAGGTCGAACCGGGTGGTCCCGGTGAGCATGTCGAACGGCGCCGACCAGTGCTCATGCACCACCTGCCACTGGCCGTCGCGACGTTGATAGGCGGCGCTGACGCGCATCCAGCAGGCCTTGGTCACACCCTCGGCGTCGGTGCCGCCGCAATGGGCCAGCCAGTGGGCGAAGGCCAAGTCTTCGTCGGCCCGCACCTGCAGTTGGTGGAACTCGAAAATGCCCGGGCCGGGGCAAACCTGCATGCACGCCTCCCAGTGCGCGCGATAGGCGGCCTTGCCCTTGAACTGCAAGGCCCCGACCGCATCGAAGGAGGTGATGTCATCGGCGTAATAGCTGACGATGCGCTCGATATCCCGGGCCACCACTGCCTGCTGCCAATGATCGATCAGGCTGCGCACCTGCGCTTCGTTGGATGGATTGAGCATGGCCAAACTCCTCGTGAGTGAAATCAACCGCGGTGAACAGCCCCGGCACACCGGGCCCTGGCTGTTCGGTTCACCCTTAGTCGCCTGGCCATTCGCGCAATCGACAAGCCACAGAAAAAAATTTACCCGTTGCACAAAATCGCTAGAATCCGCCCCCTCCTCCCGACCGGATCGCCCTGCCCGTGACCACACGCCTCGTGCCTTATGAACAGCTCGACAGCCACCAGCATGCGCGCTTGCTGGAGCTTGAAGTGCGGCCCGGACAGAAGGCGTTTAGCGGGGACATTCATGGCGCGCTGCACTCCCTGGTCAATGCGCCCCAGGGGGCGATCAAGGGCTTTGCCCTGCTCAGCGACGAGCGGCCGGTGGCCTTTGTGCTGCTCAAGCGCCCGCCCTGCCTGCCGGCCTGGGCCGACGCCGACAGCGCCAGCCTGCACGCCCTGCAAGTGGACCAGCGGTTCCAGGGTCAAGGCTTTGGCCAGGCCTGCCTGCAAGCCATTCCCGCCGCCGCGCGCCAACAGTGGCCCGGACTCAAGGGCCTGAACCTGGCGGTGGACGGCGACAACCAGCCAGCCCTCAGGCTGTACCGCAAGCTGGGCTGGGTGGAGAACGGCGAGGCCTGCAAGGGCCGGATCGGCTATGAGCGGCGGATGGTGCTGGCGTTCTGAGTGACCCGAGTGGGCCAGGAACGATCCAGATCCGCCGCGTTTCTCTTCATCAAACCGACGGTTTCACGGCATCAGCGCGCAAGACTCAGCACCATCTCATGCCAGGCCATGCCGCCGTGGTCCGACGCCGACGCCTTGACGTAGACAAAACCGAAGCGCTGGTACAACGCCACATGGCGTTCCTTGCACATCAGGTGGATACGCGCCTTGCCCATCTGGCCCATGCGCGCGATGAAGGCGTTCAGCAATTGCCGGGACAGGCCCAGGCCCTGGAAGTCCGGGTGCACCACCACCGACATGATCACCACTTCGGAACCGGCCGGGTCGTGGCCGATCAGTTCCTTGAAGGCTTCATCGGCCATCTGCACCTCGAAGGTGGCGCCGGCGTTGATGAAGCCGGCCACCACGCCGTCCACCTCGGCGACGATAAAACCCTCGGGCCAGGTGGCGATGCGGGTGGCGATCTTTTCCCGGGTCGCGGCTTCGTCGCCTTCGTAGGCCAGGGTTTCGATGGCGAAGCAACGGTCCAGGTCGGTGGGCAGTACGGTGCGGATCAGCGGGTTCGAAGCGGTCATGGGGCGGCAACCTGAAGTCGGTGAAGGGTGGCGGATTCTAGCAAGAGTGGCGCCGTGCCGAGCCTGGCGTATGCAGGGCATAGGGATCATCGGGGACGCCGTAAAGCTTTCATATAAACCCTGGCAAGCAGGCCGCCCAGGGATTATCTATCAGCTCCCCGACGCCTGCTGGCCGGCCCTGTCGAGCCGGTCGTGCCGCGTCTTGCCCACAGGACCTTCCCCATGAGCAACATCCAGATCGGCCTTTTTCTGCTGTTCGGCATCGCCACCTTCGGCTGCATCACCCTGTACATCGACTTTGTGCATGAGCGGCGCCGCGGCGAGAAATCCCTGAGCGGCGCCACGCGCCGGGATCAGAGCCCCACCAGGCGATAACCCACCTGCAACTCGGTGATCAGATGCTGGGGCTGCGCCGGATCGGCCTCCAGCTTCTGCCGTAGATGGGCCATGTGCACCCGCAGGTAATGGGCGCGGTCGACGTAATCCAGGCCCCAGACCTCCAGCAGCAGCTGGCGATGGGTCAGGACCCGGCTCTGGCCGCGGATCAGCGCACAGAGCAGACGGTATTCGATTGGCGTCAGGTGCACCAACTGCCCTTCGCGGCGCACTTCATGGGTCGCCAGGTCGACCTCGATCACCCCGAAGTTCACCTTGCTGGTGGCCGCTGCCGCGCCGCTCTGGCCATGACGGCGCAACTGCGCGCGAATCCGCGCCAGCAGCTCCGGCACGCCGAACGGCTTGACCAGGTAGTCGTCGGCCCCGGCATCCAGGGCGGCGACTTTCTCGTCTTCCCGATCCCGGGCCGAAAGCACCAGGATCGGCACCGCCAGCCAGCCGCGCAGCTCGCTGATCAGTTGCTTGCCGTCGCCGTCCGGCAGGCCCAGGTCGACGATCACCAGGTCCGGCTGACGGCTGGCTGCATGGATCAGCGCGCGCTTGACGCTGTCGGCCTCGAACACCTGGAAGCCTTCGTCCTCCAGGGCAATGCCGACAAAGCGGCGGATATTGGCTTCGTCCTCGACGATCAGGATGCGTGGGCTGCTCATAGGGCTTCCAGGGAAGGCGGTTGTCCCGCCGGCAAGGTGATGACAAAACTCAGCCCGGCGTCGGCGTGAGGCTGGGCCTCGATCCGCCCGCCATGGGCTTCGACGATGCGTTTGGCCAGGGCCAGGCCCAGGCCGATGCCGGCCACGGCGGACTCCTGCTGGCCGCGGCTGAAGGCTTCGAACAGGCTGTCCGGGGAACTGCCCTTGGGGCAGCCGGGGCCGGAATCGCTGACCTGCAAAATGATCTGCTGGTCGACCTGACGGGCACTGATCTGCACCAGGGTGCCGGCCGGAGTGTACTTGGCGGCGTTGTCCAGCAGGTTCACCAGCACCCGTTCCAGCAGCAGCGCGTCCACTTCCACCAGGGGCAACTGCGGCGCCATGACGACCCGCAACTGATGCTTGGCCAACGGCTCGCGCAACTGGCGCAGGGCGCTGCCGACAATTTCCTCCAGGGAGTTCCACTGGCGCTTGAGACGCACGCCACGCTCCTGCATGCGCGCCATGTCCAGCAGGTTCTCGATCAGGCGCTGCATGGACGAGGCCTGATCGTGGATACCCGCCAGCAGGGGCTTGAGCGGGCCCTCGGTGGCGTGGGGCAAGGCGGCGTCGGCGGCGCCGATGATGGTGGTCAGGGGCGTGCGCAGGTCGTGGGAGATCGCCGCCAGCAACGTGTTGCGCATGCGCTCACCCTCCATCTGCACCACGGTGCTCTGGGCCACTTCGACGTAATGCACGCGCTCCAGGGCAATCGCCAGCTGGCTCATGCACGCCTCCAGCAGGCGCCGCTCCTCCGGTTCGGCCAGGCGTTCGGCATCCGCCAGTTCCAGCACCAGCACCCCGCGCACCCGCATCGGCGCCTTGAGGGGCAGGTAGCAGCCCTTGGCGGCTGCCAGGGTGTCGGTGCCGCGCCCCGCCGGCTGGGCGTGGTCATAGGCCCACTGGGCGATGCTTTCGTCGATGGTCAGGACATTGGCGCTCAGGGCGCGCACGCGATTGTCGGCGTCCGGCAGCGCCAGCCCGACCCGGGCCTCGAACACCCCGCTGAAGGTGCGCAGGGCCACGGCGCAGATCTGCTCCTCGGTCAGCGCCGCCGACAGCTCCCGGGCCAGCCCGGCCAGGGAAGTGGCACGGCGCTCGCCCTCGGCGGCGGTGCGCGCCTGATGGCGCAGGCGCGCGGTGAGCTGGCCGGTGATCAGGGCAATGCCGAGCATCAGGGCGAAGGTGAAGAAGTACTGGGTGTCGTTGACCGTGAACGACCATACCGGCTGGACGAAGAAGAAGTCGAAGCACAACACCGCCAGCATCGCCGCCCAGACGCCCGGGCCGCGCCCAAAGCGCAGCGCCACCAGCACCACGGTGAGCAGGAACAGCATGACCACGTTGGCCGGGTCGAACACCTGGAGCAGCAGCGCCGCCACCGCGGTGGCGGCAAAACAGGCAAGGCTGGCCCACAGGTAGGCCGGCGCGCGGCTCGGTGGCAGCCCGGCCTCGGGCTTGTCCGCAGGCACCGGGCGTCGGCTCAAGGGGCCGTTGGCGATCACGATCTGATCGATTTCCGGATGCTGGCGGCTGATCCGGTCGCTCACCGACTGGTGCCAGAACTGCCAGACCTTGCGCGGGTAATGGCCCAGCACCAGGCGATTGGCATTGTGCTCGCGGGCACAGGCCACCAGCGCCTCGGCCACGTCCAGGCCGGGCAGCGTCGCGGTTTCGGCGCCAAACTCGGCGGCCAGGGCCAGGGTCTTCATCGCCGCCGCATAACGGCTGGAGCCGTGGCCGCGGCGCTGCGCCGAGGCCACGTGCACCACCATCCAGTCGGCTTCGAGCTTCTGCGCCAGGCGCGCGGCCTCACGCACCAGGCGTTCGTCCGCCGGATCACCGGCCACCCCCACCAGCAGGCGCTCGCGGGCCGGCCACAGGGCATTGATCGAGCGTTCGCGGCGGTAGTCGCGCATCTGCGCATCGACCCGGTCGGCGGTGCGACGCAGGGTCAGTTCGCGCAGGGCCAACAGGTTGCCCTTGCGAAAGAAATGCCGTGAAGCGCGCTCGGCCTGGGGCCCCATGTAGACCTTGCCGTCCTTGAGGCGGCGCAGCAGGTCATCCGGCGGCAGGTCGATCACCAGCACTTCGTGGGCTTCGTCGAACAGGTGATCGGGCACGGTCTCGCGCACGCGGATGCCGATGATGCCGCTGACGATGTCGTTGAGGCTTTCCAGGTGCTGGACGTTGAGGGTGGTCCAGACATCGATCCCGGCCCGCAGCAGTTCTTCCACGTCCTGCCAGCGTTTGGGGTGGCGCGAACCGGGGACGTTGCTGTGGGCCAGCTCGTCCACCAGCAGCACCGCGGGACGCCGCGCCAGGGCGGCGTCCAGGTCGAATTCGGGCAAGGCGTAGTCGCGGTGCATCAGGCGGTGACGCTCCAGCACCTCCAGGCCTTGCAGCAGCTCGGCGGTTTCCCGCCGGCCATGGGTTTCCACCACCCCGGCCACCACGTCGCGGCCCAGGGCCACTTCGCTGCGGGCGGCGGTGAGCATGGCGCAGGTCTTGCCGACCCCGGCGTTGGAACCAAAATAGATCCGCAGCTTGCCGCGCTGGGCGGCCTGTTCGTCCTGCTGCAGCTTTTCCAGCAGCGCGTCGGGGTCGGGACGCCCGTCGCGGGGCGGGGAACTCGCATCGAGCACAGTCATGAGCTTCCTTAAATGAACAATGCGGCGCTCCGGGGAGCGCCGCATTGTCAGTCCTTGCCTCAGACCAGGCCAAGCCCGGCCAGCAGCATGTCGATCAGCTTGATCCCGGCAAAGGGCACCAGCACCCCGCCCAGGCCATAGATCAGCAGGTTGCGGTTAAGCAGGGCCGCCGCACCGATGGATCGGTACTTCACCCCCTTGAGCGCCAGGGGGATTAGGAACACGATGATCAGCGCGTTGAAGATCACCGCACTGAGAATCGCCGAGTTCGGGCTGTTGAGGTGCATCACGTTCAGCGCCGCCAACTGCGGGTAAGTGGCGACGAACGCGGCCGGTACGATAGCAAAATACTTGGCCACGTCGTTGGCCACGCTGAAGGTGGTCAGGGCGCCGCGGGTCATGAGCATCTGCTTGCCGACTTCCACCACTTCGATCAGCTTGGTCGGGTTGCTGTCCAGGTCGACCATGTTGCCCGCTTCCTTTGCCGCCTGGGTGCCGCTGTTCATCGCCACGGCCACGTCGGCCTGGGCCAGGGCCGGGGCGTCGTTGGTGCCGTCGCCGGTCATGGCCACCAGCTTGCCCTTGGCCTGGTAGTCGCGGATCAGTTGCAGCTTGTCTTCGGGACGGGCCTCGGCGAGGAAGTCATCGACCCCGGCCTCCACGGCAATCGCCGCTGCGGTCAGGCGGTTGTCGCCGGTGATCATCACGGTCTTGATGCCCATGCGCCGCAGTTCGGCAAAGCGCTCCTTCATCCCGCCCTTGACCACGTCCTTGAGTTCCACCACGCCCAGGGCCTGGGCGCCGTCGCTGACCACCAGCGGCGTGCTGCCGCGCCGCGAGACTTCATCCACCTTGGCCTGCAAGGCTGGCGGGAAGCTGCCCCCCAGGGCTTCGATGTGCCGGCGAATGGCATCGGCCGCGCCCTTGCGGATGCTGCGCCCCTCCGGCAGGTCGACGCCGCTCATGCGGGTCTGCGCGCTGAACTGCACGAAGCTGGCGCCCAGGGCCTCGATATCGCGGCCACGGATGTCGAACTTCTGCTTGGCCAGCACCACGATGCTGCGGCCTTCCGGGGTTTCGTCGGCCAGGGAAGCCAGTTGCGCGGCGTCCGCCAGCTCGCTGTCCTTGATCCCCGGGGCCGGCAGGAAGGCACTGGCCTGACGGTTGCCCAGGGTGATGGTGCCGGTCTTGTCCAGCAGCAGCACGTCGACGTCCCCCGCCGCTTCCACGGCGCGCCCGGACGTGGCGATGACGTTGGCCGACATCATCCGGCTCATGCCCGCCACGCCGATGGCCGAGAGCAGGCCGCCGATGGTGGTGGGGATCAGGCACACCAGCAACGCCACCATCACCGTGGCGCTGATCACGCTGCCGGTGCCGCTCATGGCCACGGCGAAGATCGAGTACGGGCTCAGGGTCACGATCACCAGCAGGAACAGCAGGGTCAGCCCCACCAGGAGAATGGTCAGGGCCACCTCGTTGGGGGTTTTCTGGCGCTTGGCCGATTCCACCATGGAGATCATGCGGTCCAGGAACGACTCGCCAGGGTTGACGCTGATGCGCACCACCAGCCAGTCGGACAGCACCTTGGTGCCGCCGGTGACCGAGGAAAAGTCGCCCCCGGCCTCGCGGATCACCGGCGCCGATTCACCGGTAATGGCGCTCTCGTCCACCGTGGCCACGCCTTCGATGACCTCGCCATCCAAAGGCACCAGGTCGCCGGCCTCGATCAGCACCACCATGTCCTTGCGCAGCTCGCTGGCGGCCATCGGCAGCCAGGCGGCGCCATGCCTGGGCTGCTGCAACAGCTTGGCCAGGGTCTGGCGCTTCATGCCCTTGAGGCTGGCGGCCTGGGCCCGGCTGCGGCCCTCGGCCAGGGCTTCGGCGAAGTTGGCGAACAGCACGGTGAACCACAGCCACAGGGTGATGCTGAGGATGAAGCCGCTGGAGGCCTCGCCCTCGCCGCCCAGGGACTGGAACCACAGCAGGGTGGTGAGGATGCTGCCCAGGTAGACCACGAACATCACCGGGTTCTTCCACTGCGCCTGGGGCAGCAGCTTCTTCACCGCATCCAGGCACGCCGTGGACAGCAGCCCACGGTCGAACAACGCTATACGAGGGTTCTTACTCATGATCGGTATCTCTTACTCACTGACCGCAAGGGGCGAGGCAGGCACGGGTGCCAGGGCATCCAGCGCGAGATTGAGTTGCAGCACATTGACCCGGGGCTCGCCCAGCAGGCCGAAGGTGCGGCTTTCGCTGTGGGCCTGCAGCAGCGCCTGCAGCTCGGCCAGCGGCAGGTTGCGCAGGCGGGCCACCCGGTTCAGTTGCAGTTGGGCGTTGGCCAGGGAGATGTGCGGGTCCAGGCCGGAAGCCGAAGCGGTCACCGCGTCCACCGGCACCGGAATGTCCGCCGCCAGGCCGTTGAGCTGGCGGTAGGCGCTGACCCGCGCGGTCACGCTGTCCACCAGCTTCTGGCTGGTGGGGCCCAGGTTGCTGGCACCACTGGCCCCGGCGTTGTAGGGCTGGGGCACGCTCTTGCTCGGGTCCAGCGGATCGCTGCCCAGGGTCATGCTCGGGCGACCCTGGAAATACTCCGGGCGACTGAAGGACTGGCCGATCAGCTTTGAGCCCACCACCAGGCCGTCACGCTGCACCAGGCTGCCCTGGGCCTGGAACGGGAACAGCAGGTTGGCCAGCACCGTGGTCGCCAGCGGATAGGCCAGCCCGGTCAGCAGCATGAATAACACTGCCGCCACCAGCACCGGGCGCAACAGGCCCTTGAACAGCACCACAGTGGTGCCTTGGGTTTGCATTTGCGTAGTCATCACAACCCCTTACTTGTAGGTCTGGCCGGCCAGCAACTGCAGTTGCTCCACCAGCGGGCCGAGCGCGAGGGCCGGCAGGAAAGTCAGGCCACCGACCACCAGCACCACGAACACCACCAGGAACATGAACAGCGGCGTGGCGGTGGGAATGGTGCCGGCACCGGCCGGGATGTTCTTTTTCGCCGCCAGGGAACCGGCCACGGCCAGCATCGGCAGCATGGTGAAGAAACGCCCCATGAGCATCGCCAGGCCGATGGTGGTGTTGAAGAACGGCGTGTTGGCGTTGAGCCCGGCAAATGCCGAACCGTTGTTGGCGGTGCCCGAGGCGTAGGCGTAGAGCACCTCGCTGAAACCATGGGGGCCAAGGTTGTTGAGGCTGTTCAGGGTGTCCGGCCACAACGCTGCCAGGGCGGTGAAACCCAAGATGCAGATCGGGTGCGCGAGCACCGAGAGCATCACCAGCTTGATCTCCCGGGCCTCGATCTTCTTGCCGAGGAATTCCGGGCTGCGGCCGATCATCATGCCCACCAGGAACACCGTCAGCAGGGCGTACTGGATCAGGTTGATAAAGCCCACGCCGTCACCGCCGAACACGCAGTTGAGCATCATCTGCGCCAGGGGCACGAAGCCGCCCATGGGGGTCAGCGAGTCGTGCATGGCGTTCACCGAACCGGTGGTGGCGCCGGTGGTGGTGGTGACGAACAGCGCGGTGTCGGCGATGCCGAAGCGCAGCTCCTTGCCTTCCATGTTGCCGCCGCTCTGGGTCGCCGACAGTTGCTGGTCGACACCGACCTGGGTCAGCAGCGGGTTGCCGCCCTGCTCCGCGGTGAAGACGATGGCCAGGAAGCCGACGAACATCACCAGGAAGGTGCCGAAGAACACCCAGCCCTGACGCCGCCGCAGCAGCATGCTGCCGAAGGCGTAAGTCAGCGCCGAAGGGATCAGCAACATGCTGAGGATGTGCAGGACGTTGGTCAGCGGGGTCGGGTTCTCGAACGGATGGGCAGCGTTCATGCTGAAGAAGCCGCCACCGTTGGTGCCGATGTGCTTGATCGACTCGAAGCTGGCCACGGCGCCGACGATCAACTGCTGCTGGGCGCCTTCCAGGGTGGTGGCCAGGGCCTGGGAGTTGAGGGTCTGGGGCATGCCCTGCCAGACATAGACCAGGGCCATGACCAGGCACAAAGGCAGCATCACCCGGTACAGGGTGCGGGTGAAGTCGACCCAGTAGTTGCCGATATCCGCCGAGCTGGAACGGCTCAGGCCGCGAATGAAACCGGCCGCGGCGACAACACCGGCGGTGGCGCCGACGAACATCAGGAAGGTGATCACCGCCATCTGGCTGAAGTTCGACAGGCTGCTTTCCCCGGAGTACGCCTGCCAGTTGGTGTTGGTGATAAAGGACGCGGCGGTGTTGAACGCCAGGTCCGGGGTCTGCGCCGCCAGCCCCAGGGGGTTGAGGGGCATGACGCTTTGCAGGCGCAGCACCAGGTAGCCCAGGAGCATCATCGCCGCGTTGGACAGCAACAGCGCCGAGCCATAGCGGGCCCAGCCCATGGTTTCGCCGGGGTCGATCCCCAGCAGGCGGTAGGTGGCCCGCTCGGGCAAGGCGTGGCCGCGGCCGCTGAAGACCCGGGCCAGCCATTTGCCCATGAGTACGGCGAGCCCGGTCATTACCCCGAGGATCACCGCGTATTCCAGCACAGTACTCAACATGTCGATGCTCCGTTCAAATCTTGCCCATGGCGACGATGACCAGGGCCGTCAGTACAAAGAACCCCAGGGACAGGCCCACGAAGATCAGGTCGTACATGGCTGGTTTCCTTTCTCGAAAATGCCCGGACGGGCGAATGAAAATGCCGGGGTAGCGCTGGGTGCGGTCATCAGAATTTCTCGGCACGGATCAGCGCGTAACCCAGGTAGACAAACAGCAGCACGGCGCAAAAACCGCTGGCGCCGTAGATGAATTCCAGTGTCAGCAAGGCTTTTCCCCTTAATTCATTGAGGCCGCGCCGACGCCGCCCATGGCGGCGCCGGAGGCAGCCGGTCAGGCACCCGGCAACGGGCGCCGGCAGGGAGTCGGCCACGGGCCGTGCGCCGCTCTCCTCTGCGCCACGCAGGTTAGGTGAGGGCGTATCAAGGTCGGGCACTGATTGCAGGGGGCGGTATTAAGACGGCGTATAGATTGCGCGGCAGGCGGGGAAAATCGGGGGCCGGACCGCGCCCCCGAGGGGATCATTCACTTTTGAGCGGCAGCCAGACCTCCACCACGCCGCTGCCGGTCTCGGGGTTGAAATCGGCGCTGTAGCGCTCGAACTCCGGCGCATTGGCGGCCTCGCGGCCGGACTGGGGCAACCAGGTGTTCCAGATGTAGTTGAAGGTCTGGGGCAGCTCCTGCAGGGATCCGCCATGCTCGAACACCGCGTAGTTCTGCGGCTGCACTTCGATCCAGCGATAACGCTCGGGCAGATCGTCGAGCTTGCTGATCTCGACCCCGGCCAGGTATTCGAAGCTGCCCTGGCCGTCGGGGTTGCAGCAGACGCCGTAGGTCACCTCATCCACCTGCCCCGGCACCCGGCCGATGTGGGGGATGAAACGCTGCCACAGCTGGCCGATGTCCTGGCCGGTGCCAGGGGTAAACCGCTCGCTGAAGCCGGCGATCAGCAGAAAACGCTCTCTTTCGAAGCGCGGTTCGGGACCTGCGCCCTGTTTTTGCTCATCCATGAATGCCACTCCTGCCGCAGAAATGATGGGTTCGGATCCAGTATAGAAGCCAATCGCCAGGGCCTGGATCAGAGTGCCGGAAGGTCGCTCACGCCGGCGCCGACGATAAACTCCTGGTAGCCGGATAGGATCACGTACACCGCGAAATAGCAGAAGATCGCCGCAGATGCCAGGTAGGAGTAGCGCAGCAGCTTGTCCCCCAGGAGCTTGCCGCCCTGGGTCGCGGCCAGGCACAGGCCCAGGGTCCAGAGCAGCCCGGCACAAAAGAACCCGGCAAGGAACAGCCCGGAATTGGCGATCCCGCCGCCCCCGGATCGGGCAATCAGGGTGCCGCCCACGGCGGCGAACCAGAGGATCGCGCTGGGGGAGGACATGGCCAGGAAGATCCCGCGCAGGAACTCCTTGCGCGGCGAGCCCTTGTCCGCCTCCCCGGCCGTGGCCAGCACCGCGCTGTGGTGCAGCGCGGCGTAAATCATCTTCGCGGCGAAATACACCAGCAGCGCCGAACCGCCAATCCACAGCACCCAGCGCACGCTTTCGTACTGCAGCAGCACGGTCATCCCGGCCAGGGCCAGCAGCGCATAGATCAGGTCACCGACGCAGGTCCCCAGGCCCAGGCAGAAGCCCTGGAAATAGCCGCGCTGCATGGCCAGGGTGATCATCGCGATATTGGCCACGCCAATGTCCAGGCACAGCGAAAGGCTCAGCAAGAAGCCGCTGGTAAACTCCATCATTCATCCCGTTTGATGCGGTGGTTCGAAGGGCTGTCCTGGTCCGCCGAGCGTTGGAAAATCGCCCTGGCCGACCTGGGCCGCAGCCCTTGCAGGCAAAAAGCGTGCACGTTATAGCGGCAAATCATCGCCCCCCGCAAATCCCCCCGACGCTGCGAAAATAATTTTCCGCCCCTCTGGACAAGCCGCCGGCGCCGCCCTTATCGTCTGCCCCGCAGGCCACCGCAGTGGCCAACGTCGCTCGGACGGTTCCGGGCGCTTACGTCTTTTCGAGGCAACAATGGCCGAACAAGGTTCGCCGCGCCGCTTTGCGCGCATCGATCGTCTCCCCCCTTACGTTTTCAATATCACTGCCGAGCTGAAGATGGCTGCGCGTCGGCGCGGCGAAGACATCATCGACTTGAGCATGGGCAACCCCGACGGCGCGACTCCGCCGCATATCGTCGAAAAGCTGGTGACCGTTGCCCAGCGTGAGGACACCCACGGCTACTCCACCTCCAAAGGCATTCCACGGCTGCGCCGGGCGATTTCCCGCTGGTACAAGGATCGCTACGAGGTCGACATCGACCCGGAAAGCGAAGCCATCGTCACCATCGGTTCCAAGGAAGGCCTGGCGCACCTGATGCTGGCCACCCTGGACCAGGGCGACACCGTGCTGGTGCCCAACCCCAGCTACCCGATCCACATCTACGGCGCGGTGATTGCCGGCGCCCAGGTGCGCTCGGTGCCACTGGTGCCCGGCGTGGACTTCTTCGCCGAACTGGAGCGGGCCATTCGCGGTTCGATCCCCAAGCCGAAGATGATGATCCTGGGCTTCCCCTCCAACCCCACTGCCCAATGCGTGGAGCTGGATTTCTTCGAGCGAGTGATCGCCCTGGCCAAGCAGTACGACGTGCTGGTGATCCACGACCTGGCCTACGCCGACATCGTCTACGACGGCTGGAAAGCCCCGTCGATCATGCAGGTGCCCGGGGCCAAGGACATCGCGGTGGAGTTCTTCACCCTGTCCAAGAGCTACAACATGGCCGGCTGGCGCATCGGCTTCATGGTCGGCAACCCGGAGCTGGTCAGTGCCCTGGCGCGGATCAAGAGCTACCACGACTACGGCACCTTCACCCCCCTGCAGGTAGCAGCAATCGCGGCACTTGAAGGCGACCAACAGTGCGTCAAGGACATTGCCGAGCAGTACCGGCAACGGCGCAATGTGCTGGTCAAGGGCCTGCATGAGCTGGGCTGGATGGTGGAGAACCCCAAGGCCTCGATGTATGTCTGGGCCAAGATTCCCGAAGCCTATGCACACCTGGGCTCCCTGGAGTTTGCCAAGAAGCTGCTGGCCGAGGCCAAGGTCTGCGTGTCGCCGGGGGTGGGTTTCGGTGAGTACGGCGACGATCACGTGCGCTTCGCCCTGATCGAGAACCAGGACCGGATTCGCCAGGCGGTGCGCGGCATTCGCAGCATGTTCCGCGCCGATGGCCTGGTGCAGAAAAGCTGAGAGCCTTTCAGCCACAAAAAAAACCGCAGCGATGCGGTTTTTTTTGTGCCTGTACTGTAGCCGCTGCCGCAGGCTGCGAACGAGTGCGTAGCACTCGCGGCGATTCAGTTGCCTATCCAGCTTCGGGCCTTTGCCCAGGCTCGACAGCAGCTACAGGGGTCAACCCCGCCGTTTAAACCACCAACGACAGCAACAGGATAAAGATCAGGCCCACCACCGAGAGGATGGTTTCCATCGCCGTCCAGGTCTTGAAGGTCTCGGCCACGGTCATGTTGAAGTACTGCTTGACCAGCCAGAAACCGGCGTCGTTGACGTGGGACAGGATCAAGGAGCCGGCACCGGTGGCCAGCACCAGCAGCTCGCGGTTGACCCCGGGGATCATCCCCACCACCGGCACCACGATGCCCGCGCCGGTAATGGTCGCCACGGTGGCCGAACCGGTGGCGATGCGAATCACCGCCGCCACCAGCCAGGCCAGGAGGATCGGCGAGATCTGCGCATTGACCGCCATGTGGCCGATCACATCACCCACGCCGCTGGTCACCAGCATCTGCTTGAAGCCACCGCCGGCACCGATGATCAGGATGATCGCCGCGGTAGGCGCCAGGCTGGCGTCGAGCAAACCGAGGATCTGCTTGGAGCCGATGCCCTGCTTGTAGCCGAAGGTGTAGAGCGACAGCAGCAAGGCCAGGAGCAAGGCACTGATCGGGTGGCCGATCATGTCCATCCAGATGCGGAAGAAATGCCCGTCCGGCAGCGCCACGTCGGCGAAGGTCTTGAGCAGCATCAGGAACACCGGCAACAGCACGGTCAGCAGGGTCACGCCGAAGCTCGGCAGGTTCTGCGAGGTGTTTTCACGGGCCAGCTGGTCCACCAGCTCCTGGGACGGGTGGCCCGGGATGTACTTGGCAATGAAGGTGCCGTAGATCGGACCGGCAATGATGGCGGTCGGCAGGGCAACGATCAGGCCGTAAAGAATGGTCTTGCCGATGTCGGCGCCGAACACGCCGATGGCCAGCAGCGGCCCCGGATGCGGCGGCACCAGGCCGTGCACCGCCGACAGGCCGGCCAGGAGCGGAATGCCGATCTTGATCAGCGACACCCCGGTGCGCCGGGCGACGATGAACACCAGCGGAATCAGCAGCACGAAGCCGATCTCGAAGAACAACGGGATGCCCACCAGGAAGGCGGCGAACATCATCGCCCACTGCACCCGCTCCTTGCCGAACGAGCGGATCAGGGTCTGGGCGATCTGATCGGCGCCGCCAGACTCGGCCATCATCTTGCCGAGCATGGTGCCCAGCGCCAGGATGATGCCGACAAAACCGAGCACGCCACCAAAGCCGTCCTGGAACGCCTTGATGATCTTGTCCACTGGCATGCCCGAGGTCAGGCCGAGGAAGCCCGCGGCGATGGTCAGGGCAATAAAGGGATGCAGCTTGAATCGGGTGATCAAGACGATCAGGCCGATGATTGTGACCACTGCATCAACCAGCAGATAGGTCTCTTGGGACATGCCAAACATGGAATTGCCTCCGGTTTGTTGTTTTTATTAAAGCGTTAAAAACAAGGGCCGAGTGGGATAGCGCTACCTATTTCGAACCGACGCTTAGCGCGAAGGTTCAAGGCCATGCTCCAGCCACCATTGATTGGCCAGTTCGGCCAGGCGCTGGACGCTCAGGGTGCTGGCATCCAGGGCCAGGGTGAGCGGCTCCCCCACGGGGGATTCGAGGGTGGCGAACTGACTGTCGATCAGGGTCGAAGGCATGAAATGCCCTGGCCGGTGTGCCACGCGATCGGCGGCCACTGCCGGCGTCAGTTCGAGAAAGATGAAACCCAGGCCGGGGGTGGCGGCGCGCAGGCGTTCACGGTATTTGCGCTTCAACGCCGAACAGGTCAGCACCGGGCGCTGGCCGGCGGCCAGGGTGCGGCGCAACTCCTCGCACAGGCTGTCGAGCCAGCCGGCACGGTCGTCGTCGTCGAGGGGAATGCCGGCACTCATCTTGGCGATATTGGCGGCAGGGTGGAACGTATCGCCTTCAATGGCCGTGGCGCCGCTGCGCTGGCACAGGGCCTGGCTGACGCTGGATTTGCCACAGCCGGCAACACCCATGATGACCAGGGCGGTAATTGGTTGACTCATGTAACACCTCAGCGCGCAGACAGCGCTACCTTCGCTAGTTCTAGTTCTAGTACAAAAACAGTGTCTGCCGACGCCTTCTTGTCATTTTTGTGGGTTGCCGCGTATATAGTCCGCCAAACCAAAGAGCGAGGGTCAGGCACACCTCGCTCACGCATTGCAGCTGTTTCAGGACAGCGCTACCTTAGTGACTTGAATTTTGTTTGGCAAGCCGTCTGATGACCCCTCATAAAAACGATAAAAGCTCCCGTACCACGGGGCGCCCTACCCTCAACGAAGTGGCGCGACTGGCCGGTGTCAGTCCGATCACCGCCTCCCGGGCGCTGCGCGGCGTCAGCAGCGTGGCCACCGAGCTGGTGGAAAAAGTGCAGAAGGCCGCGCAGGAGCTGAACTACGTGGTCAACTCCGCCGCCCGCGCCCTGGCCTCGGCCCAGAGCCAGTCGGTGGTGGTGCTGGTGCCGTCGCTGTCCAACCTGCTGTTCATCGAAACCCTGGAAGCCATTCATCAGGTCCTGCGGCCCAAGGGCTTCGAAGTGCTGATCGGCAACTACCACTATTCCCGGGACGAAGAAGAAAACCTGCTGCGCAACTACATGACCTACCAGCCGCGCGGGCTGCTGCTGACCGGTTTCGACCGTACCGAAAGCTCCCGGCGGATGATCGAGGCCAACAACATTCCCTGCGTCTACATGATGGATCTGGACTCCGGCGCCGGGCTCAACTGCGTGGGTTTCTCCCAGTTGAACGCTGGCGAGACTGCCGCCCGGCACCTGATTTCCCGCGGCCGCAAGCACCTGGCCTACGTCGGCGCGCAGTTGGATCAGCGCACCCTGCTGCGGGGCGAAGGCTTCCGCCGCGCCCTGCAGGACGCCGGGCTGTACAACCCCGACCTGGAACTGCTGACCCCGCGCCCGTCTTCCGTCGGCCTGGGCGGCGAACTGTTCCTGCAACTGATGCAAAGCCAGCCGCAAGTGGACGCCATCTTCTTCGGCAACGACGACCTGGCCCAGGGCGCCTTGCTCGAAGCCATGCGCTGCGGGATCAAGATCCCGGAGCAAGTGGCGGTGCTGGGGTTCAACGACCTGCCGTCCTCGGAGCACATGGTGCCGCGCCTGAGCAGCATCAGCACCCCCAGGGAAGCCATCGGCCGCCGCGCCGCCGAGCAGATGCTGACCCTGCTGGCCGGTAACAGCGTGACCGAGCCCGTGGTGGACATGGGGTTCGAACTGCGGATCCGGGAAAGTACCTGAGGCCTCAGGGCTGCACGCCAAGCACACTGAGCAACAGCCCGAACCCGATCAGCAGCACCCCGAACAGCTGATCGATACGGCGCTTGTAGCCCAACAGCCGGTCGGCAATGGCCGGTGCCGAAAAAAACAGCGCCACGGCCACGAACCACAGAAGGTGGGCCAGGACGATGATCGCCCCGTAGCCGATCTGCACCGCCACCCCCGTGCCCGGCTGGATCACCTGCATGAACAGGCTGAGGACGAAGATCATCGTCTTCGGATTCAGCGCATTGGTCAGGAAACCGCTGCGCAAGGCCGCCCAGGACGACACCTGGCTACACCCCGCCACGTCCTCCGGTCCCTGGGCGGGACTGCGCAATAAGCGGATGCCCAGGTAGATCAGATACAGCGCCCCGGCCAGCTTCAGCCCGGTGAACCACAGCGGCGACTGCTGCAACAGCAGCCCCACCCCCAGCAGGCTGTAACCGATGTGCAGCATGACCCCGAGCCCGATCCCCACTGCAGTCAGCACGCCGTGACGGCGCGAGAGCATCAGGCTGTTACGGGTGATCAGGGCAAAATCGGCCCCAGGGCTGAGTACCGCGAGAATGGTGATGGTGATTACGACTAACAGTTCTGTCACGTTGCCAACGCCTTGGTTATACAATCCGGCGCTACTGTATGGGGATCTCCCGGGGTAAGGCCAACGATGAAAACTGACACTCTTGGTGATAAAAACTCACAGACCTCGCGCCGACGCCTGCCGCCCCTAGGCGCCCTGCGCTGCTTCGAAGCGGCCGCTCGCCTGGAGAGTTTCACCCGGGCCGGCGCAGCCCTGCACCTGACCCACGGCGCCATCAGCCGCGCCGTGCGCAGCCTGGAAGACGACCTGGGCACTGCCCTGTTCGAGCGACGCAGTCACCGGGTGTTTCTCACTTCGGCCGGGGCCGAACTGCTGCACAGCGTGACCCAGGCCCTGGACCTGATCGAGAACACCAGCCGCCGCTTGCGGGCTCCGCCCCCCGGGGCACCGCTGGTGCTGTCCTGTGAACCGACCCTGCTGATGCGCTGGCTGATTCCGCGCCTGCCGGCGTTCCAGGCCGCCCACCCCGACATAGCCATCCAGTTGCTGGCTGGCGGCGGGCCCTTCTCGTTCAACGCCGGCATCGACCTGGCGATCCGCCGCAATGATTTCGCCTGGAGCGAGCAGACCCAGGCCCACTGGCTGTTCGACGAAGCCATTGGCCCCGTGTGCCGTCCGGACAAACAGCCTGACTGGGCGCCGCAGTCAAACGAGCAGGCAGTTCTCGCGGACCACGCCCCGCGCCTGCACAGCGCAACCCGGCCGCAAGCCTGGGAACACTGGCTGCAGTTGCACCCGATGCCGCGGCCTCAGGCGTCTTCGGAGCAGGTCTTCGAGCATTTCTACTTCAGCCTGCAAGCCGCGGTGGCGGGCTTGGGGCTGGCCATCGCCCCCTGGCAACTGGTGCGCGACGATCTGCGCGACGGACTGCTGTGCGCCCCATTCGGCTTCGTCGCCGACGGCAGTGCCTACTACCTGCTCTCGGCCCAAGCGATCAGCGACGACTCGGCGGCCGGTCTGCTGCTGCGCTGGTTGCGCCAGCAGGCCCTGGCCTAGAACCCGGGGCCGGGCAGCGGCCCCAGCGCCGGATCTTCGCCACTGAGCAGTTGCACCAGGGCCAGGGCGCCCTTCTGCAGCGGCCGGCTCTTGAGCCACACCGCATGCACCGGCAGCGACAGGCCGTTGTCGAGGTTCTTGAACTTCAGGCGCTGCAAGCGACCTGCCGTCAGCAGCGGCTGGATCACCGACAGCGGGAAATTGCCCCAGCCGATCCCGGCCTCCACCATGTGCAGGGCCATGGCCAGGCTGTCGGTGCGCCACAGCGACTCGCCCACCAGGGGCCGGGTATCGCTGATGGGCAGGTCGCGGCTGGCCACCACCACCTGGCGAACCCGGATCAACTCCTCCAGATACAGCGCCCCATCACTGGCCAAAAACAGCGGATGCCGGGGTGAAATACAGGCGATGATCCGTTCGCTGCCGGCGTACTGGAAGTATTCCAGGGCGTTCACGCTCAGGCCGGCGAAGGCCACGCCGACACTGACCCGTCCGCTGTGCAGCAGTTGCAGCACGTCATCCTGAGGAGCGCTGAGCACTTCCACATCCAGCAACGGATAGCGCTCGGCCAGCAGCTTGATGGCTGCCAGCAACCGCTGCTTGTCGATGTCATCCACCACCGCGATCGACAGTGTGCTCTCCAGCCCCAGGGACAGCTCGATGGCATGCACCTGCAACTGCTTGAGCTGATCGGCAATCAGCCGGGCATGGGGCGCGAGCGACAGGGCCAGGGGCGTCGGCACCGGCTCGCGATGACGGCGATCGAACAGGGCGTACCCCAGTTCGGCCTCAAGGTTGGCAATGCCCATGCTCACCGCCGAGGGCACCTTGCCCAGGGCGCGGGCCGCCGCAGAAAAGGAACCGCGCTCAAGCACGGCAAGAAACAACTGGATGCTGTCGCTGGAAAAATTCATGGGCACAACCTATCAGTAAAACTGAAAGCTTCCGACTTTTTCTATCATGGACATTGAAGCTATCTTTCGCGCCCCGTGCCAGCCCAGCCCTGGCCACCTGCATTCAATACCGAGGAATTCCCATGCAAGGCGTGAAACGCAAACTGCTCTACGTATCCCTGTTCGAGGTGTTCGGCATGACCTTCTCGGCCCTCGGCCTGGCCCTGCTGTCCGGCACCTCGCCCAGCAGCACCGGCCCGCTGGCGGTGGTGATCACCAGCATCGCGGTGACCTGGAACTTCATCTACACCAGTCTGTTCGAACGCTGGGAAAGCCGCCAGCCGTCACGCACCCGCACCGTCAAGCGACGCATCGCCCACGCCGTGGGCTTTCAACTGACCCTGATCGTGTTCCTGATCCCGCTGATTGCCTGGTGGATGGGCATCAGCCTGGTACAGGCCTTTCTCCTGGACCTGGCGCTGATCCTGTTCATCCCTTGCTACACCTTCGTCTTCAACTGGCTGTTCGACCGGGTCTTCGGCCTGCCGGCCTCGGCCTTGCCCGACCCGGCCTGAAGCGCGGACAAACATCCGGAGGCACATTGGCCATCGCCGAGGACCAGGCACACTGATAGATTCCCATGGCCCGCCTGAGCCACGAACAAGGAAGCGTCATGGGAACCCCCTACAGAATTCTCGGCAAAGCCTCGTCCATCAACGTCAGAAAAGTCTTGTGGACCTGCGAGGAACTCGGCCTTTCCTACCAACAGGAAGATTGGGGCAGCGGCTTCCAATCGACCCACACTCCCGAGTTCCTCGCCCTCAACCCCAATGCCCAGGTTCCGGTGCTGATCGATGACGCCGGCGCCCTGTGGGAGTCCAACAGCATCTGCCGCTACCTGGCCAACCTGCACCCCGGCAGCGGCCTGTTGCCAATCGCCCCACGGGCCCGGGCCCTGGTGGAACAGTGGATGGACTGGCAGGCCTGCGAACTCAACCCGGCCTGGAGCTACGCCTTCATGGGCCTGGTGCGCCGGCATGCGGACTACCAGGACTCTCGGCGCATCGACGCCAGCCTGCAGGCCTGGAACGCCAAGATGGCGATACTCGAACAACAGCTGCAGCGCTCCGCAGCCTATGTCCTCGGGGAGCACCCGAGCCTGGCGGACATCGTCCTCGGGCTCTCGGTCAACCGTTGGAAGATGACCCCCATGGAGCACCCGGACTTCCCCGCCATAGACGCCTACTACGAGCGCCTCAGCCTGCGTCCGGGCTTTCGCCTGCACGGACGCAACGGCACCCCCTAGCCTGGGCCACAGCATTACCTAGCCACCGGAGATTGGACATGGATGGACTCAACGTATTGCTGACCGGCGCCTGTGGCCGGATCGGCAAAGTATTCTTCCAGGGCTCGCAGGAGCGCTACCGCTTCACCCTGACCGACCGCGTCGAACCGGACTTCGAGATCCCGGCGCCCCACCGCTTCGTGCGCCTGGATCTTGACGACCCGCAGACCATTGGCCGTCTCCTGCCGGGCATCGACGTCGTCGTCCACCTGGCCGGCATCCCCCATGCCAGCGCCAGTTTCGAGCAACTGTTGCCCAACAATATCCTCGCCACCACCTACCTGTTCGAGGCCGCCGTCAACGCCGGCTGCCGGCGCCTGGTGTTCGCCAGCAGCGCCCAGACCATCGAAGGCTACCCGGTGGATCGACAGATCACGGCCAACATGCCGGTGATGCCGGCCAACCTGTATGGGGTCAGCAAGTGCTACGGCGAGGCACTGTGTGCCTTCTATGCCGCCAGGCGCGGGCTGTCCTGCATCGCCCTGCGCATCGGCGCCTTCGAGTTCCCCGAGCATCACGAGCTGACCAGCAGCCGCGACCTCAGCGCCTGGCTCAGCCCCCGAGACGCCCTGCAGTTGCTGCAACGGGCCGTGGAAACCCCCGGGGTGCAGCACTTCATCGGCCACGGTATCTCCAACAATCGCTTCAAGCGCCTGGACCTCAGCGACACCACGCGGGTCCTCGGCTATGAGCCGGTGGACGACGCCTTCCAGGAGGACTTCGGCATACCCATCACCTACTGAGCGCGGCCCTCGGCAAACCCGGGCGGCGCTTGCCAGAAAGCGGCAAGACTTGTCCGCCCGCGGACAGCCCGGCAGTGCTCGAGCGCGCCAATCCCTTGATATTGAAGGCCGATTTTATTAGGCATGGATCTTGCTGAACTACTCGCCTAGTTCTCTCACACAGGTTCCCGATAATGTTGGTCAACGCCCAGAAATCCGTTTCGGTGCAGCCCACCTCGCGCACCGATATGGACCCGACCACTGCAGCCGCCAGCGCGCTGTACAGCGGCATGCTGCAGCAGGCCCAGAACTCCGTCACCGTGCCGACGTCCCAGTCCAGCCTGCAAGGCAATACCGTGGACGACAACGTCAATGCCGCGTTCGCCAAGACCCGTGTCCTGCTCCAGGCCACGCCGCCGACTTCCAGCACGCCACAGGCCAATAGCGCCACCGAGTCCAGCGCCTTGAGCGAGTTCAAGGACTACATGAGCAAGACGCCCGAACAGCGTCTGCGCGACAGCATCCTCAAGGATATGGGCCTGACCGAAGAGGACCTGAAAGACCTGCCACCGGAGCGCCAGCTGGCGATCAACCAGGAAATCGCCGAGCGCCTGAAGGACAAGATGCAGTTGGCCAAGGAAGAGGCTGACACCAAGACCAGCGCCAAGCCGATCGACGAGAAATTCCTCGCCTCGCTGTAATCGCGCACGACGAAAAAGGGTTCCCAACGGGAACCCTTTTTTGTGCCCGCCGCCCCCCGATCACTGCAACTGCAGGGTCGAGTTGAACTGGCTGATGGCATCCACCACATGTCGCGAGCCTTGCTGGATCTCCAGGATCACCTCCCCCGCCTCATTGGCCAGTTCGACCCCGACGCCGGTGCGGCTCAGGCTCGATTGCATGCTGGTGACCGCGCTCATCGACAGGTCGTGGTTCTTGCGCACCACTTCGACGATTTCCACCGTGGCCTGACTGGTGCGCGCCGCCAGGCTGCGCACCTCGTCCGCCACCACCGCAAAGCCTCGCCCATGCTCGCCGGCCCGAGCCGCCTCGATGGCCGCATTGAGCGCCAGCAGGTTGGTCTGGTCGGCGATTCCGCGAATGGTCTGGACGATGCTGCCGATGATCTCCGACTGCTTGCTCACCGCATCGATGCTGCGCGCCGCTGCGTTCAGGTCGTGAGAGATCTGCTGGATAATCTGCACCGTCTGCTGCACCACCTGCGAGCCCTTCTGGGCACAGGCGTCGTTCTGTACCGAGGTGCTGTGGGCGGATTCGGCGGCGGATTGCAGGCTGGTCATCTGCTGGGTGATATCGCTGGCAAACTTGACCACCTTGTACAAGCGGCCCTTGGTGTCGAACAGGGGGTTGTACGAGGCTTCCAGGAACACCGTCTGGCCGTACTTGTTTTCCCGTTCGAAACGATGGGAGTGATACTCGCCACGGTTCAACGAAGCCCAGAATTGCTTGTACTCCGATGACTCGGCTTCAGCCCGGTGACAGAACATGCTGTGGTGCTGGCCAAGGATTTCATTCAAGGGGTACTGCATGGTCTTGAGGAAGTTGTCGTTGGCCTTGAGGATAGTGCCGTCCGGACTGAACTCGATAATCGCCATGGAACGGCCGATGGCATTCAGCAGGCTCTGGTTTTCATGTTCGATATGGATGCGTTCGGAGATGTCCGACGCCACCTTGATCACACTCTTGACCCGACGATCGGCATCGAACACCGGCATGTAGCTGGCTTCGAGCCAGATCTCCTCGCCCCGCTTGTTCAGCCGCAGGAAGGTGCCGCTGACCGGTTCTCCCCGCCCCAGGTCGCGCCAGAGCTTGGCGTATTCCTCGCTGCGGTAGAACTCTTCCTCGCAAAAGATCCGGTGATGCTTGCCACGTATCTCTTCAGCGGAATAACCCATGGTCTGGCAGAAGTTTTCGTTGGCATCGAGCACGATGCCATCGGGCGAAAACTCGATCATCGCCATGGAGCGGCTGATTGCCGCCAGCTTGGCGTTGGCCTCGGCCAGCGCACAATTAAAACGCTCGATCTCTTGCAGGTCAGCCTTGTGATGTAGGTTAAACATGGTTGTATCACCTTCAACGCTGTCTTTTGATTGACGGAAGTTCCTAGTCTTTCAACTGAGCCACTACAACGTTCGATAAAACACGGCAAACACCCCCCTTCATATGAGAGAGGAATTGTCAGGTGATCAATGATGTTCAATCGGAGAGTTCATATTGCAACGCTCTTATCAAGCCATCCTTTTCTTGATGCCCGATAAACGGGCCGACCCAACAAAGAAAAGAAACTCCATCTAATTAATTACTCCCGAACCGCTGGTGCCTCTAGTTGCGCACTCTCGTCTTTGTTCATGTTATCGCTGCCGTTCCCTGGATAAACAATGTGCAAACACCCGCTGCAAGGGCAAACATCGAGGGGTGATGGGACAGTACCGGACAACGCTATCCATAGGTTTTTTCACAACTGAGCATAGACAGCCGCGCCCCCTATGCAAGGCCACCAGTCAGTCGGTTTTCACAACTTTCAACATCATTGGAAGCATTCTCAACAAGTGCCCAACAAGGCATTAAAGAATGTTCTGACTAACCGCCCTCAAGTATCTGCACGAACGCCTGAACCATACCGTTGGCCTCACGACCCGGTGCCGCTACCAGGGCAAACCGACGCTCGATGGGCCGACTCAACGGCAGCACCCGCAACCCCTGGCGCAGCTCCGGCAGGGTGCTTTCCGGTACCAGGGTCACCCCCAGCCCTTCACGCACCAGGCTGAATGCGCTGTTCCACTCCCGCACTTCGATCCGCACGTCCGCCAGTGGCACGCCGGCGTCGGCAGCCAGA
The DNA here is from genome assembly GCF_001547895.1 of Pseudomonas sp. Os17. Lineage (NCBI taxonomy): Bacteria > Pseudomonadati > Pseudomonadota > Gammaproteobacteria > Pseudomonadales > Pseudomonadaceae > Pseudomonas > Pseudomonas sp. Os17. Next base: position 5,239,629 of record NZ_AP014627.1, read on the forward strand.
CTGCGAGCATTCACCGAACAACCGCCAGTGGCCAGGACAAAGGGCTGTGCCAGCAAGGTCGCAAGGTCGATGCTCGCCGCCTGCCAGGGGTGCTCCCGGGGCAACACCGCCACCCACGAGTCCAGCCCCAGCAACCACGAACGACGCCCGGCCGCGGGGTTCAGCACCACCCCCAGGTCCACCAGCTGCGCCTCCAGCAGGGCTTCGACCTCATCGTCGCTGACCTCCAGCTGCACCACCTCGATCCCCGGGTGCAACTGCCTGAAGCGCCGCAGCAAGGGCGGCAGAACCTGCGCCAGGACCATGGGAAACCCCGCCAGGCGCAGGCTGCCGTGGAGCATGCCGCGGGCCGCGTCGACCTGGCGCCGCACCTGGGCCAGGGCCCCCAGCATCACCCGCGCCTGCTCCAGCACCTGCAGGCCGATAGCCGTAGGCAGCGCCTGACGACGCTCGCGGATGAACACCTGTACACCAAGCATGTCCTCCATCTGCGCCAGAGCCTGGCTGGCCCCGGACTGGGTCATCCCCACTTCCTCGGCGGCACGGGTGATGGTGCCGCACTCGGCGATCGCCACCAGCAGGCGCCAGTGCATCAGGTTCATCATGGCAGTAGCTGTCCTTATGGCTGCTTTCTGAAAAATGAATTTTACCCATGCCAGCAGCCTCGCCGACACTGCTTCGACCCTTCACTCGAGAGCCGCCGATGAAACTCTACTACGCCCCTCAAGCCTGCTCCCTGGCCTGCCATATCGTGCTGCGGGAACTGCAACTGCCGTTCGAAGCGATCCGTGTCGACAATCGCAGCAAGCGCACGGCCGATGGTGAGGACTTCCTCGCCATCAACCCCAAGGGCTACGTTGCCGCCCTGCAACTGGACAACGGCGAAGTGCTGACCGAGGGCCCGGCGATCCTGCAGTACCTCGCCGACCTCAAGCCCGAGGCCGGTCTGGCGGCCCCACAGGGCAGCTGGCAACGGGTACGGCTGCAGGAAACCCTGAACTTCATCACCAGCGAGGTTCACGGAATCATGGGCTGGCTGTTCAACTCAGCGCTGGATGACAAGGCCAAGGACCTGTTCCGGCAAAAGCTGTTCAAGCGCTTGGCGCTGCTGGAGCAGATCCTGGAGCACCAGGACTACCTGCAGGGTGGACAGTTCAGCATTGCCGATGCCTATCTGTTCACCGTGCTGCGCTGGACCGCGGTGTTTGCCATCGACCTGGTCGCCTGGCCAGCCTTGCTGAAGTACCAGGCACGAATCGAGCAGCGCCCGACCGTGCGAGAGGCACTGGCGCTGGAAATGGCATAGAGGAGCTGGAGAGAACCAGGCGCGCCCGAGAGCAGACAAAACCAAGCCCGCAGTGCGGGCTTGATCAAAGCGATCAATGGCCGAAGATGTTCACTTCGGTTTTCTTGGCCTTTTTCTCGGCGCGTTTCTCGTCCGCGCTCTTGGCCGGTTTCTTCTTGGCGTTTTTCTTGGCGTTCATACCTTTGGACATGACTGCGACTCCACTGTGGCGGGATAGGCTTGAGGTATAGCACCTATGGACAGCCAGGGTTCCTTTATAATCCGCCGTGTCCCGTTGCAACCCCGGAAACCTCATGCCCAGCCTGCAGATCGGCCCGCTCGACGAGGCCTCTCGTCCCTTGCTGAACAAGTTCTATCGCCAGCACCGTTCGTCCATGCGTGCCTCGGCCGAGGGTCAGCTGTGGGTGGTCAGGGAGGGCGAGGTCATTGCCGGGATGAGCCTGGCCCCGGTGGCTCAGGGGCATTGGCTGACAGGTTTGTTCGTCGCCCCGTCCCACCGTGGCCAGGGGCTGGCGGCGCAGTTGGTGCAGCAAGCCCGACAGGCCGTGCCAGGCCCGCTCTGGCTGTTCTGCCACCCGGACCTGGAAACTTTGTATCAACGCATGAGTTTCACCCGCGCGACGCACCTGCCAGCGCCCCTGGCCGAACGCCTGGCCCGCTACCAACGCAGCAAGCCGTTGCTGGCCATGGGCGCCCCGGCCTGCGACCAGCCCCCGTGAGCCGAGGCCGGAAGATCAATCGTCGGCGTTGGGATCGAGATCGGGAAACAGCACCTCAGTGAACCCGAACTTGCTGAAGTCACTGATCCGCGACGGGTACAGCCGACCGATCAGATGATCGCATTCATGCTGCACCACCCGGGCGTGAAAGCCCGACGCCACGCGCACCACCGGCTCGCCCTTGGGATCGAAGCCTTCGTAGCGAATGTGCTGGTAGCGCTGCACCGCTCCGCGCAGTCCGGGAACCGAGAGGCAGCCTTCCCAGCCTTCTTCCAGCACCGGGCTCAGCGGAGTGATCAGGGGATTGATGAGGATGGTCTGGGGCACCGCTTCGGCGTCCGGATAACGTTCGCTGTGCTCGAAGCCGAAGATCACCAGCTGCAGGTCGACACCGATCTGCGGCGCTGCCAGCCCCACGCCTCCGACACTTTCCATGGTCTGGAACATATCGTCGATCAGCTCCCACAACTGCGGACTGTCGAACATCTCGGGCGGCACCGGCGGGGCAATACGCAGCAGGCGTTCATCGCCCATTTTGAGGATTTCACGGATCATGTTCAGGCTTCGTCAGTAGTGGGATGGAGCGAGTGGTCCCGGCCCAGTCCAGAAACGTGTTGTTTATCGCCGAGCCCGTCAAAGTCCTTTTCGCCAGGGTCCTTGCCTTCGGCCGACATGTGTTCGATCACCGCATTCATCTCCGCTCCGAGCAACAGCACGGCCGAAGAGATATAGAAGTACAGCAGCAGCACGATGATCGCGCCGATACTGCCATACATGGCGTTGTAGTTAGCAAAGGTTTTCACGTAGTAGGCGAACCCCAGGGACGCGACGATCCACACCACCACCGCCAGCACCGAACCGGGGGTGATAAAGCGGAATTTCTGCTTCACATCCGGCATCACGTAATACATCAGGGCCACGGCCACCATCATCAGCAGCACGATCACCGGCCAGCGCAGGATGGTCCACAGGGTGACGATGAACTCTTCCAGGCCCACCTGCCCGGCCAGCCAGGTCATCACCTGCGGCCCCAGCACCATCAGCGCCGCAGCGGCCAGGAGCATGCCGGCGATACCCACGGTGTAGAAGATCGACAGCGGAAAACGCTTCCAGATCGGCCGCCCCTCGACCACGTCGTAGGCCGCGTTCATCGCGCTCATCATCAGGCGCACGCCGGCCGAGGCGGTCCACAGCGCGATGACGATACCCACGGAAAGCAGCCCGCCCTTGGACTGCTGCAATTGGTCGATCACCGGGTTGACCTGCTCCAGCGCCTGGGGCGGCAACACCAGTTCCGATTGCAGGCGCAGCCAGCTGAAGAAGTCCGGCAAGTGCAAGAAACCGATCAGGGCAATGAGAAACAGGATGAAGGGGAACAGCGAGAACAGCATCTGGTAGGCCAGTGCCGAGGCGTAGGTGGACATCTCGTCCGCAATGAATTCATGCACCGTGCGAATCAGCACTCGGTGCAAGGGCAAACCTTTGAGGTCCGGAAAAATCATAGCGTCTCCTTTCGCCGCAAAAAGGTTGAAGTCGAAAGCGACTCAGGGGGCGTTTTCTACAACAAATTAGCTCAGTTGGCGAACCGCAACCATGACAACACGTGGATTGGCTGATTGCCCCTCTGAGCCTGAACATAAAAACGGCCATCCTTGGATGGCCGCTGCGGTGCATCATCGATCCCGGGAGTTTCAGGCCTTGTCGATGGTTTTCTTCACCGCATCCTTGGCTTTGCCCAAGGCTTGCTGGGCTTCACCCTTCTTCTCCTGCACCTTGCCTTCTACTTGCAGTTTGGTGTTGTCGGTGGCCTTGCCGACACCTTGCTTGACGTTGCCGATGGCTTCGTTGGCCAGACCTTTTGCCTTATCTGCTGTGCTGCCCATGGTATTTCTCCGTAGAACATTCATTGATCAAACAAAGAGGATTTGCGTCGTTACCCAAGGTTGACTCGTGGCCGTTGCGCAGAGTTTCAATTTTTTTCGTCGGGCATTTCATCGCCGTTGCCAGGTTGCGCTTTATGTTTGCCGGGCAACCCGGGAGAATGCTCGGCCTGTTCAGGCCAAGCACTGAAGATCCAATCCCCGTAGGAATGTTATGAAACTCGATAAAAAGCAGGCCATCGCCCGCAGAAACCAGGAACTGGGCGGTGCGGTGCTGGGCGTCAACAACTGCCATTTCGCGGAGCTGAACCGCAATCGCAACATCTGGTGGTTCGATATCCTGGTTACCCGCCTGGCCATCGGTCAGTACGAGTGGGTCCACCTGCTGCTGCACACCCCGGACACCGACCAACTGCTGCACCTGAAAGTGCCGACGGTGTTCCTGCGGGAAAAACTCGAAGGCCTGGTGATCCGCAACCAAGGCAAGCGCAAGGCCGCCCTGAGCCTGGAGCTGAGCGCCGACAAGGACTCCTTCCTCAAGGACGTGCGCCCCGCCGGCACCGGCGTGAGCTTTGCCCAGTTCCAGCAATAAGCCGCCGCTGGCGCGCGCCCATGAAAAAGCCCCGCACTGGCGGGGCTTTTTTGTGGACGCTGCGGCCTACTTCTTCACGCCGAGCTTCTTCAACTCTTCGTCACGCAGTTCGCGGCGCAGGATCTTGCCAACGTTGGTGGTCGGCAGGGCATCGCGGAACTCCACGGCCTTGGGCACCTTGTAGCCGGTGACATTGGCGCGCATGTGCTCCATCACCTGTTCCTTGGTCAGGGTCACTCCCGGCTTGGCGACGATGAAGATCTTGATGGTCTCGCCGGATTTTTCATCCGGTATGCCGATCGCCGCGCACTGCAGCACGCCCGGCAGCGAGGCCAGCACATCTTCCAGTTCGTTGGGGTAAACGTTGAAGCCCGAAACCAGGATCATGTCCTTCTTGCGGTCGACGATGCGGATATAGCCGTCCGGCTGGATCAGGGCAATGTCACCGGTCTTCAGCCAGCCTTCGCTGCTGAGGACTTCGTCGGTGGCGTCCTGGCGCTGCCAGTAGCCCTTCATCACTTGCGGGCCCTTCACGCACAACTCGCCGACTTCGCCCAGCGCCAGCTCTTCGCCGGCGTCGTTGACCACCCGGCACAGGGTCGAAGGCACCGGAATGCCGATGGTGCCGATCTGGATGTTCTGGATCGGGTTGACCGTGGCCACCGGGCTGGTTTCGGTCATGCCGTAGCCTTCGCAGATCGGGCAGTTGGTCACTTCCTTCCAACGTTCGGCGGCCGCCAGCTGCAGGGCCATGCCTCCGGAGAGGGTGACTTTCAGCGCAGAGAAATCCAGCTTGCGGAAGGCTTCGTTGTTGCACAGGGCCACGAACAAGGTGTTGAGGCCGACAAAACCGCTGAACTTCCACTTCGACAGTTCCTTGACCATCGCCGGCAAGTCCCGCGGGTTGCTGATCAGGATGTTGTGGTTGCCCATGAGCATGATGGCCATGCAATGGAAGGTGAACGCATAGATGTGGTACAGCGGCAACGGCGTGATGAGGATCTCGCAGCCCTCATTGAGGTTGGAGCCCATCAACGCCTTGCACTGCAGCATGTTGGCCACCAGGTTGCGGTGGGTCAGCATCGCGCCCTTGGCCACGCCGGTGGTACCGCCGGTGTACTGCAGCACGGCCACGTCACCGCTGGCGGGATTGGCTTCCTGCACCGGCTGGCCGCGGCCCTTGCTCAAGGCGTCATTGAATTTGACCGCCTGGGGCAAGTGATAGGCCGGCACCATCTTCTTCACGTACTTGACCACACTGTTGATCAGCAGGCGCTTGAGTGGCGGTAGCAGATCCGCCACTTCCGTGACGATCACATGCTTGACCCCGGTCTTGGGCACCACGCTTTCCGCCAGATGGGCCATGTTGGCCAGGCAGACCAGGGCCTTGGCCCCGGAGTCATTGAATTGGTGTTCCATTTCCCGCGCGGTGTACAGCGGGTTGGTGTTGACCACGATCAGACCGGCGCGGATCGCGCCGAATACCGCGACCGGGTATTGCAGCAGGTTGGGCAGTTGCAGAGCGATTCGATCGCCGGGCCGCAAATCGGTATGCTGCTGCAGGTACGCGGCGAAGGCCCCGGACAATTCATACAACTCACCGTAGGTGATTGTCTTGCCAAGGTTGCTAAAGGCCGGTTTGTCAGCGAAACGTTGGCAGGATTGTTTCAATACCGCCTGAATATTCGGATACTCGTCTGGATTGATATCGGCAGCAATTCCAGCTGGGTACTTATCCTTCCAAAAGTCTTCGATCATGGAAGCCCACTCCTCAGCAACGCGAATTCATCACCGCAGTTGATGCGATTATTATTTGTCTGTGTTTTTTATTGGTGTCTATTGTTGGTGAGTCTGGCTGTTTACTCAGGCCGAGAAGTCACAAAGCGCGCCGAGAGTAGCAGCTTTGAAAAAGGCCGCCTAGAGCCAAAGAAGGCCTGAATAGTCACATTTTTGACTCAAGACCATTTAATGGTCATTTTTAGAGTAAAAATTCTATCACTTTGAATTCCGCTCTAGTCCGGGGCTTTGCACCCCTTAAATGACTCGGGGGCCAGCCCGTTGCGTCAACCGGCTGGCCCCCGAGGGAGGAACTCAAGGATCAGGCGATGTCACGCAACTCGCGGCGCAGGATCTTGCCCACGGGCGTCATCGGCAGCGACTCACGCAGGACAATGTGCTTGGGCACCTTGTAGGCGGTGAAATTCTCCTTGCAGTAGGCCTTGAGCTCTTCCAGGCTGACCCCCGCTTCACGGGGCACCACAAACAGCTTCACCGCCTCGCCGGAACGCTCGTCCGGCACGCCGATCACCGCGCAGTTGGCGACCTTGGGGTGCGCCATGACCACATCTTCGATCTCGTTGGGGTACACGTTGAAACCCGAGACGATGATCATGTCCTTCTTGCGATCGACAATGCGCACAAAACCGTCCGGATCGATCACCGCGATATCCCCGGACTTGAACCAGCCTTCGGCGTCCAGCACCTCCGCGGTGGCTTCGGGCTTGTTCCAGTAGCCCTTCATGATCTGCGGCCCCTTGATGCACAGCTCGCCGCGCTCGCCCAGCGGTTGCTCGTTGCCCTGGTCATCAATGACCTTCAAGGTGGTGCCCGGCACCGGCAGACCGACCGTGCCCAACCGCGAGCGGTCGCCGTAGGGGTTGGTGCACGCCACCGGCGAGGTTTCGGTGAGGCCATAGCCTTCGGTGATCCGGCATCCGGTCAGTTGCTGCCAGCGTTCCGCCGTGGCCTTGACCAGGGCCGTGCCACCGGAGTTGGTCAGTTTGAGGCTGGAAAAATCCAGGTTCTTGAATTCCGGATGATCCATCAGCGCCACGAACAGCGTGTTCAACCCCAGCAGCGCGGAAAACCGCCACTTCTTCAACTCCTTGATGAAGCCGCCGATGTCTCGCGGGTTGGTGATCAGCACGTTGTGGTTGCCGGTCACCATCATGCACATGCAGTTCGCGGTGAAGGCATAGATGTGGTACAGCGGCAGCGGCGCGATCATCACTTCCTGGCCTTCGCGCCACTGGGTATGGCCATCGGGCCCGTGCTGGCCGAGGCAGGCCCGGGCCTGCTGCATGTTGGCCACCAGGTTGCCGTGGGTCAGCATTGCCCCCTTGGCCAGGCCGGTGGTGCCACCGGTGTACTGCAGCACGGCGACATCCTCCAGCCCCGCCTGCAGCGGCTTGATCCCCAGGCCGCGCCCAAGGCGCAAGGCACTCTTGAAGGCGATGGCCTGGGGCAGGTGATAGGCCGGCACCATCTTCTTGACCTTGTCCACCACGGTGTTGACCAGCCAGCCCTTGGCACTGGACAGCATGTCGCCCATCCTGGCTTCGATCAGGAACTGGATGTCGGTGTCGCCCAACACTTCCTGAACCTTCTGCCCAAACACGTTCAGGTAGACCAGGGCCCGGGCCCCGGAATCCTTGAATTGATGACGCATCTCCCGCGCGGTGTACAGCGGGTTGGTGTTGACCACCACCAGCCCGGCCCGCAGCGCGCCGAACACCGCGATCGGGTACTGCAGGACATTGGGCATCTGCACCGCGATACGATCCCCCGGAACCAGGTCGGTATGGCTTTGCAGATAACCGGCGAAGGCCGCGCTGTAGCGTTCCAGCTCGGCGTAGGTGAGGGTCACCCCCATGTTGCTGAACGCCGGGCGGTCAGCAAACTTCTTGCAGGAACGCTCAAACACCTCGATCACCGACTTGTAGGCCCCCAGATCGATCTCGTTGGGCACGCCGGCGGGGCGCTTATCATTCCAGAAATCAGGTTGCATTATTCTTGTCCTCTTTTTGCCTGAACGGTCCGGGCCGCCACTGTAACGCTATCAGCGGCGGGGCTCCTCGGACGTTAGCAGCTATGGCGATTCAGGCAAATATGCGCAAGTGTGTCATTAACTGTGTGAATCTTGCGTCCAACAGGCCGACGAATCGGACGGACACACCTTGATGCGCTATAAAGTGCAGCGTCTCCGAGCAAAGGAATCGCCATGACCCACGACACCTTCTGGTTGACCACAAGCGACCACCAACGGCTCTTCGTCAACCAGTGGCTGCCCGAGCCTCCGCTCAAGGCGGTGATCCTGCTGTCCCACGGCATGGCCGAGCACAGTGGGCGCTATGCCCGACTGGCGGCGGCCCTGTGCGCCCAAGGTTATGGCCTCTATGCCCCGGATCAGCGCGGCCACGGCAACACCGCGCAGCACGGCGTGCTCGGCCACTACGCGGATCACGGCGGCTGGAACAAGGTGGTCGGCGACCTGGCCAGCCTCAACCAGCACATCGGCCAGCAGCACCCTGGCACCCCCATCGTGCTGCTGGGCCACAGCATGGGCAGCTACATCGCCCAGGCGTACCTGCTGCACCACAGCGCCAGCCTGCATGGGGCGATCCTCAGCGGCTCGAACTTCCAGCCCGTGGCCCTGTACCGCATCGCCAGCCTGATCGCCCGTTTCGAACGCTGGCGCCAGGGCGCAAAAGGACGCAGCGCCCTGATCGAGTGGCTGTCCTTCGGCTCGTTCAACAAGGCCTTCAAACCCAATCGCACCGCCTTCGACTGGCTCAGCCGCGACCCGGTGGAAGTCGACAAGTACGTGAATGACCCCTTGTGCGGCTACCGCTGCAGCAACCAGCTATGGATCGACCTGCTGGGCGGCCTGCAGCAGATCAGCAAGATTTCCAACCTGGCGCAGATCGATCCGGGCCTGCCGTTGCTGGTGATGGGCGGTGAATGTGATCCGGTAAGCGCCGGCAAGCGTCTCAAGGATCTGGCCAACGCCCTGCGCGAGGCCGGCAGCCAGTGCCTGCAACTCAATATCTACCCGCAAGCGCGTCATGAGCTGTTCAACGAAAGCAACCGTGACCAAGTGACCCACGACGTCCTAGCCTGGCTCGATCAGGCCCTGCTACACCGTCGCCCGCCCCGCGCGGAGTAAGGGCTGGCGCAGTCGCTACGTTCATTTATCTGTCAGAGGATTTCAGCAACATGACCCAGGTTACCAACACCCCTTACGAAGCCCTGGAAGTCGGTCAGACCGCCCAGTACAGCAAGACTGTCGAAGAACGTGACATCCAGCTGTTCGCCGCCATGTCCGGCGACCACAACCCGGTGCACCTGGACCCCGAGTTCGCCGCCGCCACCATGTTCAAGGAGCGCATCGCCCACGGCATGTTCAGCGGCGCGCTGATCAGCGCCGCCGTGGCCTGCGAGCTGCCAGGCCCGGGCACCATCTACATCGGCCAGCAGATGAGCTTCCAGAAGCCGGTGAAGATCGGCGACACCCTGACCGTGCGCCTGGAAATCCTCGAAAAACTGCCCAAGTTCCGCGTGCGCATCGCCACCCGCGTGTTCAATCAGCGCGATGAGCTGGTGGTGGACGGCGAGGCCGAGATCCTTGCCCCACGCAAGCAACAGACCGTGACCTTGCCGACCCTGCCGGCCATCACCATCGGCTGAGCCTAGCTCACGGCAGGAGCCGGCTTGCCGGCACAGGCGACGCCCAGCGGTTTGCCGGTTCCTACCGTTTGCCCCCCTCCTCCACTTGCACGCTGGCGGTCATGCCGGCACTCAGGTTGATGCCTTCAGGCACCTTGTCGAGCTTGATCCGCACCGGTATCCGCTGGGCCAGGCGCACCCAGTTGAAGGTCGGTTCGACTTCCGCCAGCAGTTGCCCGTCAGGGGTGGCGTTGCGATCGGTAATACCCCGGCTGATGCTTTGCACGTGCCCCTGCAAGGCATCGCCGGCACTCATCAGCCAGACCTTCACCGGATCGCCGACCTGAATCCGCGGCAGCTTGGTTTCCTCGAAATAGGCCTGCACGTAGAACGTCGAATCATCGATCAACGCCATCACGGGCTGCCCGGCGTTGACATAGTTGCCTTCGGCCAGACGCAGATTGGTGATGTGCCCATCGCGGGGCGCGTGCACCTGACTGCGGGCCAGGTTCAATTCGGCGACCTTGGCCTCGGCCTGGGCCTGGCGCAGTTCGCCGCGGGCGATACCGGCGTTGATCTGGGCGTTCTCCCGCAGTTCGGCACTGATGGCCTGGGGCCCCAGGGCGGCGCGGCGGCTGGCCTCGTGCTCGCGCAGGCTCAGTTGCTGCTGGCGGGTCTGCACCACCGCCTGGGCCTTCTCCAGCGCGGCCTCGAAACGGTCGCGATCGATGCTCAGCAGCAAATCACCGGCCTTGACATGCTGGTTGTCCGCCACCTTGAGCTCGCGCACCCAGCCGGATACGTCCGGGGCCACGATCACCACATCGGCACGGATCCGCGCATCCCGGGTCCAGGGCGTGAGCATGTAGTACTGCCACAGGTGATACCCGGCGAAGATCGCCACCGCCACCAGGCACAAGGTCACTACGACACGTACGGGTGTACGCATAATCAACTCCTTATAAAGGTCCCAGGACCACCGTGATCAGGGTCAGGACACACACGTAAAGGGCGCAATCGAACAGGGCTTCATGCCAGATCCAGCGCCCCAGCCCGGTGACTCGCACCAGCCCTCGCAGGCCGGCGGTGACCACCAGGGCCAGCACCACATAAATCAGAAACGGGCTGAGCAGCACCCCGCCCAACGACCACTCACGCAGCCCCATGGCTGTCCTCCTGCTGCCGGCACCAACTGCGCCAGCTGTTGTGCAATTGCACCACCGCGCCCTTGGCCAGCTTCAAGGCGTCGCTGGGCGGCTGTTGTTCCAGGGCGGCGAGCAACGTAGCGCTGGGCTGCGCCAGCGCTTCCTGGCAGGGGCCCGCCGGTCCCTGTTGCAGAACCCGTTGCAAGTGCTCGAAATACTCGCGCTGCGCGGCACTGACCGGCACCTGGGCCACCGCCAGACTCAGGCGCAGGTGCAGCAGTTCGTCACCGATATCCAGGCCCAGCAGACCATCGTCCCAGCGGCTGCGGGCCGGTTCCGGCAGCTCCGGGTAATGCCGGGCCAGTTGCAGCAGACGGTCGGCCATGCGCCCGCCGAACCAGCTTTCCGCGCCCCGCAGGTTACGCCGGGTCAGGCGCACCAGATCGCTCAGGGTCGCCGCCAACAGACGCCGGCCATGCCAGGCCGGATCGCGCAGGATCAACAGGTGAAAGGCCAGCACCGCAGCCCCCACCCCCAGCACCATGGCCTGGGCGTTATTGAAGAAACTGGCGACATCGAAACTCATGCGGTTCATCGGCGAGATCAACACGATGAAGTGCAGGCAGAACGAGGTGGCCGTGGCGCCGATCTGCGGCTTGGCCATGCCCAGTGCGCCGAAGAACAGCGGCACCCCCATGGCCATGGCCAACATCGCGAATCCGCTCCATTGCGGCAGCAGGATCTGCCCCACCAGGAACGCCGCCGGAATCGCCAGGAAGATCCCGCGCATGAAGCTCATGCCGATCTGCGCGCCGTTTTCACGACTGGCGAACAGGCTGCAGACCACGCAGGTCAGGAGCATGGCCCCGGAGGCCGCCGGCCAGGCCGTGGCCAGCCAGAAGCTGGCCACGGTCAGGAATGCCAAGGCACTGCGAGCACCGAACACCAGGGCCAGCGACAGGTCGCGATGAGGCGTCAGGGTCGCCGGCTGCTCCAGCGGCGCGCGCCCTTCCTGCACCGCTTCCAGCGCGTTGCTTGCCGCCAGGGCGGTGTCCAGCAGCAGCGCCAGGCGTGCCAGGCAAAAGCTCTGCGCCGCGCTGAGCCGGGAATCATGGGAGGCCTCCAGCAGGCGCGGACGCAACGCCTGCAGAGCCTGTTTGTCGGAGCCGCCCAGGGCCTCCTGCACCGGCTCCATCAAGGGCTGCAGTTGCCTGGCCTCGTCGGCGTCCAACTGTTTCCACTGGCGGCGTACCGACCGGGCAATCCGCAACAGCATCAGCAGCTTCTGGCTCAGGCCACTGATGGCCCGCGCTCGCTGGCGGCCCATTGGCCCTTCGAACCAGGCGTGTTCCCGCTGGGAATCCACGGCGACAATGCGCCCGAGTATCTCCAGCAAGCCCTGACGTGCCAGCGCATCGCCGGCCAGGGTCGCGCGGGCCGCCTGCATTCCGCTGTGCCAGGCGCTGCGAGCCTGATCCGCCAGTTGCCGCTCTACCCGCATCGGCCAGATCAGGGCACTGCTGGCCGTGGCGCAGATGATCCCCAGGGAGATTTCCGTGCAACGGGCCACGGCCTGATCGAACACGGTCAACGGGTGGCTGATGGCGGGCAAGGCGATGATCGCCACGGTGTAGCCCGCCAGCACGAAGGAATACGACCAGGCACTGCGCAGCAGCGTGGAGCTGGCGGTACACACCCCCAGCCACAGGGCCAGGGCCAGCAGAAACAGCCAGGGGGTCTGGGCGAACAGCCCCATGAACAGCACCGACATCAGGGTACCGATCAAGGTCCCCAGCAGCCGGGCCAGCCCCTTTTGCAGAACCATTCCGGACAACGGCTGGGCGACGATGAACGCGGTCATCAGCGCCCAGGCCGGCTGCTCCAGGCCCCAGCGCAAGGCCAGCCACAGCGCCAGACCGCCGCCCAACAGGGTCTTGATCGCGAACTGCAAAGCGGGAAGGCTGGGCGCAAGCAACGCCTGCAAGGTAATAGGCACGAACCGGGACTCTCGAAGGGATGAATTAACCATAGTCGTGATCGCCACGAGCGGGCGCGGGCTAATTATTAGCTAGCTAACTAAATCCCGTCCAGCACTAAATCCCGGGCATAAAAAAACGCCAGGCTGGCTGGCGTTTTTGACAGGTTTATGACTTACGAACGGGCACGGGCCTGGTTGCGCAAGGCTTTGACCTGATCGTGATTGCGTTGCACGCCGTGGTACTGGCGCTCCACCACATCACGAATCCCCACCAGGTTGTGCTTGCCGATTTTCTCCAGGGCTTCCTTGTAGGACTTCAGCGCGTGATCTTCACCGCGTTCGGCCTCGTTGAGCACCGACTCCTCGTCCTTGCCGGTCACCAGCGACTTGAGGTCGACCCAACGGCGATGCAGGTCGCCACTGACACTGGTGGAAGTTTCCGGATCGCCGCCCATGGAGCGCACCACCGCCTGCAATTCCGCAGCGGCCGTCGCGCAGTCGCTGGAGCGCTTAATGAACAGCGCCTTGAGCTCCGGATGCTTGATGTCTTCGGCACAGGTCTTGAACCCCTCCTGACCGTCCTTGCTGGTCTCGATCAGGCTGTTGAGTACCGAAATCGCTTCTTTATTCAAGTCAGTCATTTTCTGGTTCCTTACGGGTGGGGAGAGTTGAGTCAACGGTTGAGTTAACTGCTGACCTAACCTTTGCACCCGCCATGCCAGACACTGGATATAAATTTTTTACTTATATTTCAAAAAGTTAGAAAATATCCAAAAATCTGTATCCGCGTTATTTGCATGATCTGTCATTTGGCCTGCATGCAGAATGCCTGTATTTTCACAGGCGTTCGTACCACCGCCTGGCGACCCCCATGACTCCTGAAACACTTGAACTGCTGGTCACCCGGGAAATGCCCTTCGGCAAATACAAGGGCCGCATCCTCGCCGACCTGCCCGGCCCCTACCTGAACTGGTTCGCCCGCGAAGGCTTCCCCAAGGGGGAATTGGGTGGCCTGCTGGCCCTGATGCAGGAAATCGACCACAACGGCCTGTCCGACCTGCTGGACCCGCTGCGCGCCAAACACGGCAAACCCAAGCCCCGTCACTGAACAAGAGCCCGCCATGCCAAGGACTGCCGACACACTTGCCCGCGACGAACAACACTGGCAAGGCATTGCCCGCCAGTTCGACCTCGAACCGGGCCCGATCAACCTGGAAAACGGCTATTTCGGGCGCATGACCCGCACCGTGGCCGAGGAATACCAGCACCACATCCAGTGGGTGAACCGCAGCAACTCGGTGCTGGTACGCCAGCGCTTCGAACAGGTCGACGCCCTGCAGATCCGCGGCCAGCTGGCCGCACTGCTGGGGGTCCCGGACAATGCCGTGGCCCTGACCCGCTGCGCCTCCGACGCCCTGCAGTCGCTGATCCGCAACTACAACCGCCTGCAACCGGGCGACCAGGTCCTGGTCAGCGACCTGGAGTACGACACGGTCAAAAGCGCCATGCGCTGGCTGGCCCGCCAGCGCGGGGTCGAAGTGATAGAAATCGTCCACGTGCACCCTGCCAGTTTTGACAGCCTTGTCGGCACCTACACCACTGCCTTCCAGCGTTACCCCAGGCTCAAACTGATGCCCCTGACCTACGTCACTCATCGCAGCGGCCTGGTCATGCCGGTCCAGGCGATTGCCGCCGCGGCCCGGGAACATGGTGTCGATATCATCCTCGACGGCGCCCATGCCCTGGGCCAGATCGACTTCGACCTGGCCGAGCTGGGCATCGCCTTCGCCGGTTTCAACCTGCATAAATGGATCGGCGCACCGCTGAGCCTGGGCTTTCTCTATATCCACCCCGAGCGCCTGGACGACATCGACCCGGACATGGACGAGTTCCACTTTCCAAGGGACGACGTGCGCGCCCGCACGCCCTACAGCACCCCGAACATTCCTGCGCTGATGACCCTGCCCCGGGTGTTCGAGGAACACCGGGCCATGGGCGGCGCGGCAACCAAGGGCGCGCGCCTGAACTACCTGCGACACACCTGGAGCGAAGCGCTGCGCGAGCTGGCGGGGGTCGAGATCATGACCCCGCAGGACCCGCGCCTGTGCTGCGCCATCAGCGCCCTGCGCTTCACCGGGCACCCAGACCAGCAGGCCCTGGTGAATCGCCTGCTGCAGGACTACAACCTGTTCACCGTGGTCCGCAACGGCGCAGGGTTCGGCCCCTGCATCCGCATCACGCCGGGGCTGGCGACACCCCTTGAGCACATGCAGCGGCTGATCCAGGCCGTGACCGATCTGGCCCGCCATTAAGATCCGCGAGCAGCGCCCCCGGCCCGGCAACAGCCGCGCCTGCCAAGCATCGCCGCGTTGCAGGCCGGGGCGCTCGAACGCTACCGGACTTTTCTCCAGGCAAAAAAAACGGTGCACCGACCAAGCGCACCGTAAAGCCGTAGAACACACCAACGAATCAGATAAAACTTCAGTCCAGCAGGGCCAGGGCCTCGGCCGTGCATTCTTGAATCCGCGCCCAGTCGCCGTTCTTGATCCACTCAGGATCGAGCATCCAGCTACCGCCCACGCACATCACATTCTTCAAGGCCATGTAGCTCTTGATATTGGCCGGGCCGACGCCGCCGGTCGGGCAGAATTTGACTTCGCCGAACGGCCCGCCCAGGGCCTTGATCGCCGCCACACCGCCACTGACTTCCGCCGGGAACAGCTTGAAGCGGCGATAACCCAGGGCATACCCCTCCATGATTCCGGAGGCGTTGCTGATCCCCGGCAGCAGCGGGATCGGGTTGGCCACGCTGGCTTGCAGCAGGTCACGGGTAATCCCCGGGGTGACGATGAACTGCGAGCCCGCCGCCTCCGCCGCGGCAAGCATCTGCGGATCGAGCACGGTGCCGGCACCGGTCACCAGCTCCGGACGCTGCTCGCGCAGGATCTGGATGGCCTTGAGGCCGAACTGGGAGCGCAGGGTCACTTCCAGGGCCGTCAGGCCACCGGCGGCCAGGGCATCGGCCAGTGGCAGTACATCCTGCTCCCGGGCGATGGTGATCACCGGCAGGATCCGCGCCTTGGCGCAGAGGCTGTCGATCAGGGCAACTTTGTCCGCCATGGAAACGGTCGGGGATAGGTTTGTCATAGCGGCTGATCCTTGGCTCATGGGCACCAGTAAATCTCTAACGGGGTTTGCAGGAAGGCGCGAATCGGCATCTCGGCGACAGCGTCACCAGCCAGTGCGGCACTCAGGGTGGCCAGCTTGGACTGACCGGAAATCGACAACAGCGAATGACGGGCCGAGGCCAGCAAGGCCCGACTCATGCTCAGGCGCTGATGGGGCACGCTTGGCGCCAGCATCGGCCAGCAGCGGCGAGTGCCGTCGGCCTGGAGCGCTTCGGCCAGGTTCGGGCTGTTGGGAAACAGCGACGCGGTGTGTCCGTCATCGCCCATGCCCAGTACCAGCACATCGATGCCCGGCAACTCCGCCAGCAGACGATCGGCCTGCTGGGCCGCCTCCTCCAGATTGGCCGCAGCGCTGTAGAGGCTTAAGAAACCGGCCTTGGCCACCGGCCCCTGAAGCAGGTAACGCTTGAGCAGGCCGGCATTGCTGTCGGCGTGTTCCACCGGCACCCAGCGCTCGTCCGCGAGGGTGATCAGCACCTTGGACCAATCCAGCTCCTGCTTGACCAGGGCCTGGAAAAACGCCACCGGGCTGCGACCACCGGACACCACCAGGGTCGCCTTGCCGCGGGCGGCAATGGCCTCGCGCAGCAGGTGGGCCACGCGCAGTGCCTGGCCTTCGGCCAACAGGGTCGGGCTGCGGAACTCGTGGGCGGCTACACCCGCCGGCAGTTGCAAATCAGATATCGCCATACCAGGACCTCCCATCCCGCGTGATCAGTGCAATGGAGCTCATCGGCCCCCAGGACCCGGCCGCGTACGGCTTGGGCGCATCACCGGACTTCTTCCACCCGGCGATCAACTGGTCACACCACTTCCACGCGGCTTCGATTTCATCTTTGCGGACAAACAGGTTCTGATTGCCGCGCATCACTTCCAGCAACAACCGCTCGTAGGCATCGGGGATCCGCGCGCTGCGATAGGTGTCGGAAAAATTCAGTTGCAGCGGACCGCTGCGCAGTTGCATGCCCTTGTCCAGGCCCTGCTCCTTGGTCATCACCCGCAGCGAAATGCCTTCGTCCGGCTGCAGGCGGATGATCAGCTTGTTGCTGATCTGCAGGCGCTGCTCGGGGGCGAAGATATAGTGTGACGGTTCCTTGAAGTGGATGACGATCTGCGACAGTTTTTGCGGCATGCGCTTGCCGGTGCGCAGGTAGAACGGCACCCCGGCCCAACGCCAGTTGCGGATATCGGCCCGCAGGGCGACGAAGGTTTCGGTGTCGCTCTGGGTGTTGGAGTTTTCTTCCTCCAGATAACCCGGCACCGACTGGCCCTCGCTGTGGCCGGCGATGTACTGGCCGCGCACCACCTGGGTGGTCAGGCCTTCCGGACTGATCGGCGCCAGGGCCTTGAGCACCTTGACCTTCTCGTCACGGATGCTGTCGGCGGAGAGGTCCGCCGGTGGGTCCATGGCGATCAGGCACAGCAGCTGCAGCAGGTGGTTCTGGATCATGTCCCGCAGTTGGCCGGCCTTGTCGAAGTAACCCCAACGGCCTTCGATGCCGACCTTCTCGGCCACGGTGATTTCCACGTGGGAGATGTAGTTCTGGTTCCACTGGGTTTCGAACAGGCTGTTGGCGAAACGCAGGGCGATCAGGTTCTGCACCGTCTCCTTGCCCAGGTAGTGGTCGATCCGGTAGATGCGGTTTTCCGGGAAGAACTGGGCCACCGCGTCGTTGACCTTGCGCGAGGAATCCAGGTCCGAGCCGATGGGCTTTTCCAGGACCACGCGGGTGTGCTGGTTGAGCCCGACCCGGGACAGGTTCTCGCAGATCGCGCCATAGACCGCGGCCGGAGTGGCGAAGTAGGCGATCAGCCGCTGTTCGCTGCCGGCGCGTTCGGCCAGCGCCACGTAGTCCTCGGCCTTGAGGAAATCCACGTGCAGGTAGCTCAGGCGGGCCAGGAAGGTCTTGAGAACCTGGGCATCGATGTCCTTGTCGCCGACGTACTTGCGCAACTCGGTTTCGATGTTCGCCAGGTGCTCCTGTTCGCTGCCCGGCTCACGGGCCAGGGCCAGAATCCGCGTGTCGTCGTGCAGCAGACCGGCGGCATCGAGTTGGTACAAGGCAGGAAACAGCTTACGCAGCGCCAGATCGCCCAGCGCGCCGAACAAGGCAAAGGTGCAGGGTTCAACCGTAATCGAAGGCATGATGTTTGTTCTTTTATCAAGTTAAGCTACAAATACCTTTTTTCAAGGCATCACTCAAGGAAAAATGTAGTAATAAACACAACATTTTTACAAAATACAGATTCCAGGTGGTGGTCGTTCCGAGCCATCAGTAGGATAGGCCTCCTCTCAACTTCGCATTGCGGGCGCTTGTCGCGGCTCTGCCGCGGCGCCTGTCTAGCCGATCTAGGAAACTTTAATGGACCGAGTGCGAAATCTTCTGGAGCAGATCCAGAACCGCCTTGAAGAACTGAACAAAGCGGAACGTAAAGTCGCCGAAGTCATCCTGCTCAACCCGCAGCAGGCGACTCGCTTCAGCATCGCCGCCCTGGCCCAGGCCGCTTCGGTGAGCGAGCCGACGGTCAATCGCTTCTGCCGCTCCTTCGGCGTCAGCGGCTACCCGGAACTCAAGCTGCAACTGGCCCAGAGCCTGGCCAGCGGCGCGGCCTACGTCAGCCGCGCGGTGGAGGCCGACGACAACCCCGAAGCCTACACGCAAAAAATCTTCGGCAGCGCCATCGCCTCCCTGGACAGCGCCTGCCAGGCCCTGGACCCGAACCTGATCAGCAAGGCCGTCGACCTGTTGATCCAGGCCCGGCAGATCCACTTCTTCGGCCTCGGCGCCTCGGCCCCGGTGGCCATGGATGCGCTGCACAAGTTCTTCCGTTTCAACCTGGCGGTCACCGCCCATGCCGACGTGCTGATGCAGCGCATGATCGCCTCGGTGGCCCACACCGGCGAACTGTTCGTGATCATCTCCTACACCGGCCGCACGCGCGAACTGGTGGAAGTGGCACGCATTGCCCGGGAAAACGGCGCATCGGTGCTGGGGCTGACCGCAGAGAACTCGCCCCTGGCCAAGGCCAGTACCTTGAGCCTGAACATTCCGCTGCCGGAAGACACCGACATCTACATGCCGATGACCTCGCGGATCATCCAGCTCACCGTGCTCGACGTGCTGGCCACCGGCATGACCCTGCGCCGGGGCGTGGACTTCCAGCCGCACCTGCGCAAGATCAAGGAAAGCCTCAACGCCAGCCGCTACCCGGTGGGCGACGAGTTCAACTGAGGCAGGCCGGTTCGCCGGCCTGCCGGCTACACCGCAACCTGCGCCCTACACCGCAGCCCGCGCCTGCAAGCTCAGGTGCGCCTGCTCTCCCGGCGCCAGGCGCAGGCTGTCGGTGCCCCCGGCAGCCGCTTCGACGCAGACAAACCGCGACACCTCATTCCAGCTCACCCCCAGCAGCGGCCGGCTCCCCGGATGCCAGACCACGGTGTCGGCATCGTCACCGGTATCGATGCACAGCTCGCGCTGCCAGGCGTGATCCTTGAGCTGCAATTCGCCTTCGTGCTGGAACACCCGCTGGCAACCGCCCTCGACCCGCAACTCGCCCTGCTGCTGGCAGGCCTGGCGGTTCAACTGGTCGTAACCCTGGGCGCCATCGAGCCCAGACAGCGCTACCTCACCGACGTCGCCAATACGCCAGTAAGCGTGCAAAGCCTGGCTCAACTGGCAGGGTTCAGTGTCCTGATGCTCGGTGCTCAGGCGCAGGTCCATGCTCTGGCCCAGGTGCGCATGCAGGTCGACCTTCCAGTCGCACAGCTGCAATTGCCAGTGCAGGCGCACGCCGTCTTCATCGTTGCTGCTGTCCAGCAGCTTCCAGTCCAGCAGCCGCGCCCAACCGTGGGACGGCCAGGCATTCTCGCTAGGGTGACGGCCATACCAGGGCCAGCACACCGGCACCCCGCCACGGATCGCCCCCACTTGCGGCCACTTCGAGGCGCACCACAGCCAGGGCTTCTGCCCGGCCGGCTGGAAGTGCAGCAACTGGGCGCCCTGGCGACTGAACACCGCCTGGCACAGCGGGTGATCGATCACCAGCACATCGCGCATCTGATAGCGCTCCCAGGCGAACACCGGGCGTTCGCGCAAGGATTTGAAAAAACGTTGTAGCGGATGCTCATGCATGGGCCGCGGTCCTGAAAATCACTGCTGTCTCGATATTCATGAGGGGAATGCGCCTGCCCCACAAAAAAAAGCGGACGGCCTGGGCCATCCGCAAAATGCGCACATGGAGGAGGAGCTTATCGCAACAGCTCTAGAACACCGACTGAATTTTCAGACCGGCCACCAACGCGTTATCCACCTCATCCACGCCGCCCGGGTGGGTGATGTATTGCAGGTTGGGGCGCACGGTCAGCCAGTTGGTCACGTGGAAACCGTAGTTGATCTCGTAGTTGTATTCCGTGTCGCGCAGTGGCATGTACAGCGGGTTGTCGTAGTTGCTGATGCCGTTGTCCTCGTTGATCAACTGAGCGTTCTTGCGCACATCGTCGTTGACGTGGATACGCGCGAAACCGATGCCCACGTCATCTTTCGGACGGGCGTCGAACGGGCCCTTGTAGACGAACATCAACGACTGGTAGTTATCGACGACGTTGGTGTCCTTGTCGTGGAAGGTGGCGTTGGCGGCGATGTTCAGGCCACGGGAAGCGTCACCGTTATGGGTGGTGAGTTGCTGCTGCCCGACGAACCAGTAGCCGTGCTTGCTGTTGTGCACGCGATAGGCGTCGCCTGTGTCCGCGGCGTCCTGACCGTTGACGTCCTTGCGCACATCATTGGCGTCGGCCGTGCTCTTGTAGTAACCGACGCGGTATTCGCCCGGCAGATTATTGAGCTTGGGCGACCAGACCAGTTCCACCGGCAATACCGTGCCCTTGGTGCCGCTGCCGCTGAGCTTGAAGCCGTTGCCGTGTTCCAGCTGCGACGGGTTCTGGTTGTAGGCGCCGATCTGCGCATACAGCTCGGGGGTGATGTGGTACTTGATGCGCAACGCCGCCTGGCTGACCGGCCAGTTGTACCAGATGCCGGTGGCCCAGTTGCCCACCTGGGAGCCGCAGAAGGCCAGGTTCTGGAACTCGCAGGGGAAGGTGTTGAAGTCTTCGCCCTCGCCGAAATAACCGGCCTTGACGTCCAGCTTGCCGTCGAGGAACTGGTGCTGAACCCACAACTGGGTCAGACGGACCATGTGGCCACGGCCGTAGACTTCCTGGGAGGAACTCAGGGTGCCGGCACGGGGGTCGCCGATGCGGTCATTGGAGATGTTCTGGCCGTTGCGGTTGGTCAGCTGGATCTTGGCCTGGGTGTTGTCCCAGCCCAGCAGTTTCTGCAGATCGAAGGCCACGCCAAGGCCGAACTGATCGCTGTAGCGCCCGGTCTTGTCGTCGTTGTAGCCACCACGCAGGTTGGCGCCCATTTCCCCGACGTAGTCGGCCTTGATGTCGATCCCCTGCTCGATCAGCTTGGTGCGCTCACCGCCCCAGTCGCCGGTCATCCACTTGGAGTCGGCGCTGAACGCCTCGTCGGCCATGGCATTGGCGGACAGGACCAGTGCCGCCAGCGCCGACAACTGGCAGAGCAGCCGGGTGTTGCTGTGTCGCTTTTTCATCCCTACATCCTCGTCTTTATTGTTATTAACGATCTATCCAACGTGGTTTACAGCGGGTGCGACGGATGACAGGCCATCCGCCATGGATTCAACGGCCCTTGAACTGCGCAACGTTACCGCCACGGGTTTCGCTCATCGACGCCGCAGCCGTCCCCAGGCGCTCGCCGCTCTGGGCATCGAACAGCAGCACCCGGGCCGGATCGAACTGCAGGGTCAGGGTTTCCCCGGCATCGGGCGCCTGATCCGGAGCCAGACGGCAGCAGACCTTGGTGCCATTGAGGGTGACGAACACCAGGGTGTCGGGGCCGGTGGGCTCGACCACCTGGACCTCGGCGCGCAGGGTCGGCAAGCCATTGGCTTCGGCGGGAGCCAGGGAGATCTGCTCCGGACGAATGCCGAGGATCACCTCGCGGTCTTCCAGCCCGGCGTCCTGCGGCCCCAGGGGCAGCTCGCAACGGGCCTGGCCACTGTCCAGCAGGGCCAGCAGGCGGCCGTCCTTGCGTTGCAGGCGCAGGGGAATGAAGTTCATCGGCGGCGAACCGATGAAGCTCGCCACGAACAGGTTGGCCGGGTCGTTGTAGATCTGCTTCGGCGTACCGAACTGCTGGATGATCCCGTCCTTCATCACCGCCACCTTGTCGCCCAGGGTCATGGCTTCGATCTGGTCGTGGGTGACGTAGACCGTGGTGGTCTTCAGGCGCTGGTGCATCAGTTTCATTTCGGTGCGCATCTCGACCCGCAGCTTGGCGTCGAGGTTGGACAGCGGTTCGTCGAACAGGTAGATCTTCGGCCGCCGCGCCAGGGCCCGGCCCATGGCCACCCGCTGTTGCTGGCCACCGGAAAGCTGGCCCGGCTTGCGGGTCAGCAGGTGCTCGATCTGCAGCAGCTTGGCCACCCGCGCCACTTCCGCGTCGATCTCGGCGCTGGGCATCTTGCGGATCTTCAGGCCGAAGGCGATGTTGTCGCGCACGCTCATGGTCGGGTACAGCGCGTAGGACTGGAACACCATGGCGATGTCTCGGTCCTTGGGGCTCATGCCACTGATGTCGGCGTCGTCCACCAGGATCGCCCCGCCGCTGATGTGCTCCAGCCCGGCGATGCAGTTCATCAGGGTGGATTTGCCGCAGCCGGACGGGCCGACGAGGATCAGGAACTCACCGTCGTCGATCTTCAGCTCGATGTTCTTCAGGGTGTCCGGCAGGCCGGCACCGTAGGTCTTGTTGACGTTGCGTAATTCGAGAGTGGCCATGCTTTACCCCTTGACTGCGCCGGACGTCAGCCCGCGCAGGAAATACTTGCCGGCGAAGATGTAGACCAGCAGTGTCGGCAGCCCGGCGATCATCGCCGCCGCCATATCAACGTTGTATTCCTTGGCCCCGGTGCTGGTGTTGACCAGGTTGTTCAGGGCCACGGTGATCGGTTGTGCGTCGCCGCTGGCAAACACCACGCCGAACAGGAAGTCGTTCCAGATCTGGGTGAACTGCCAGATCAGGCAGACCATGATGATCGGCACCGACATCGGCAGCAGGATCTTGCCGAAGATGGTGAAGAACCCCGCGCCGTCCAGGCGCGCCGCCTTGACCAGGGCATCCGGCACACTCACGTAGTAGTTGCGGAAAAACAGCGTGGTGAAGGCCAGGCCGTAGACCACGTGCACCAGCACCAGGCCGGTGGTGGTATTGGCCAGGCCGAACTTTCCGAGGGTGAACGAGGCCGGCAGCAGCACGGTCTGGAACGGCAGGAAGCAGCCGAACAGCAGCAGACCGAAGAACAGCTGGGAGCCGCGAAAGCGCCACATCGACAGCACGTAGCCGTTCATTGCACCGATGAAGGTGGAGATCAGCACCGCCGGCACGGTGATCTTCACCGAGTTCCAGAAGTAGCCGCCCACGGTGTCCCAGGCCTTGATCCAGCCAATGCCGTCCACCACCTGGGGCCAGCTCAGCAGGTTGCCGGTGCGGATGTCTTCCGGGGTCTTGAAGCTGGTCAGCAGCATCACCACCAGGGGAATCAGGTACACCGCCGCCGCCAGCAGCAAGGTGGCGTAGATGGCGATCCGGCTGAAGTTCAGGGTCGGCTTGGCGAGGGAGTTAGTCATGACGCTTGCCTCGCAGTTCGGAGTACAGGTACGGCACCAGGATGGTCAGCACGGCACCGAGCATCAGCATGGCGCTGGCCGAACCGATGCCCATCTGGCCCCGGCTGAAGGTGAAGGAATACATGAACATCGCCGGCAGGTCGGAGGAGTAGCCCGGGCCGCCCGCAGTCATTGCCGCCACCAGGTCGAAGCTCTTGATGGCAATGTGGGCGAGGATCATGAAGGCGCTGAAGAACACCGGGCGCAGGCTCGGCAGAACGATCTTCAGGTAGATGGTCGGCAGGCTCGCGCCGTCGACCTGGGCGGCGCGGATGATCGACTGGTCGACACCGCGCAGACCGGCGAGGAACATCGCCATGACAAAGCCCGAGGCCTGCCACACGGCGGCGATCACCAGGCAGTAGACCACCCGGTCCTGATCCACCAGCCAGTCCAGGCGAAAGCCCTCCCAGCCCCAGTCGCGGAGCATCTTGTCCAGGCCCAGGCCGGGGTTGAGCAGCCACTTCCAGGCAGTGCCGGTGACGATCATCGACAGCGCCATGGGATAGAGGTACACGGTGCGGATGAAGCCTTCCTTGCGGATGCGCTGGTCCAGCAGCACCGCCAGGAACACCCCCAGCACCAGGCTGATGGCGATGAACATGCCGCCGAACAGCGCGAGGTTCTTGCTCGCCACCCACCAGCGGTCGTTGTCCATCAGCCGCAGGTACTGCTGCAGGCCGACCCACTTGTAGCTCGGCATGAAGCTGGAATTGGTAAAGGACAGAATGAACGTCCAGATGATGTAACCGTAGAACCCCACCAGCACGATCACCATGCTTGGCGCCAGCACCAGCTTGGGCAGCCAGCGCTGCAATGCGTCCAGGGGTGAGGCCTTGCTGAAAACCGCCACAGAGCTCATCGCAATAACCCGGTTGAAGGAATGAAGTCCGACGCGCCCTCTGTAGGAGCGAGCTTGCTCGCGATAGCGATCCAGCCGTCGACACCCAGGGTGAATGTCAGGCCGTCATCGCGAGCAAGCTCGCTCCTACAGAAGGGGGGAAGCATCGTCAGATAAATCGCCGCAGACAGGGCTGCGGCGTGCGCAGTTACTGCGCGGCCTTGACCGCCGAGGCCAGTTGCGCACTGGCCTTGGCCGGGTCCGCATCCTTGTCGTTCATGAAGTTGGTGACCACGTCGAAGATCGCGCCCTGCACCGCCAGGGAAGTGGCCATGTTGTGCGCCATGCTTGGCTGCAGGCCGCCGGTCTTCTCGTCCGCCAGGAAGTCCTTGGCCGAGGCCTGGGCACAGGAGTCGAAGCCCTCGGCGCTCATGTCATTGAGCATGTCGGTACGCACCGGGATCGAGCCCTTGTTGATGCTGAAGACCTTCTGGAAGTCCTTGCCCAGCGCCACCTTGGCCAGGTCCTGCTGAGCGGCGATGTCACCCTTGCGATCGGCCTTGAGCTTGAACACCGCCAGGGAGTCGATGTTGTAGGTGAAGGCCTTGTCGGTGCCCGGGAACGGCACGCACTGGTAGTCCTTGCCGGCGATCTTCTTCGCCGCGGTCCACTCGCTCTTGGCCCAGTCGCCCATCATCTGCATGCCGGCCTTGCCGCCGATCACGTCGGCGGCGGCGATGTTCCAGTCACGCCCGGCGCGGTTGGGGTCCATGTAGCCGGTGATCTTCTTCAGCTCGGCGAAGGCCTTGACCATTTCCGGGCCGGCGAGGGTCTTCTGGTCCAGGTCCACCAGGGCTTTCTTGTAGCCTTCAGGGCCCATGACCGAGAGCACCACGTCTTCGAACACGGTGCTGTCCTGCCACGGCTGGCCACCGTGGGCCAGGGCGATGAAGCCCGCGGCCTTGAGCTTGTCGCCGGCGGCATAGAACTCTTCGAGGGTGGTCGGGGCCTTGTCGATCCCGGCCTTCTTGAACACTTGCGGGTTGATCCACAGCCAGTTGACCCGGTGGATGTTCACCGGCACGGCGACGTAGTCACCTTCGTACTTGACGGTGTTGGCCACCTTGGACGACAGCAGGCCGTCCCAGTTTTCCGCCTTGGCCACGTCCTTGAGGGTGTCGGTGCTGAGCAGGCCGGTGCTCCCCCATTCCTGGATGTCAGGGCCCTTGATCTGGGCGACGCCCGGCGGATTACCGGCCACGGCGCGGCTTTTCAGCACGGTCATTGCGGTGGAGCCGCCACCACCGGCCACGGCGCCGTCCTTCCAGGTGAAACCGTCTTTTTCCACTTGGGCCTTGAGCACATCGACGGCGGCTTTTTCGCCACCCGAAGTCCACCAGTGGACAACTTCCACGGAACCTTTGGAGTCGGCGGCGAGGGCACTCAGGGGAAACAGAGAGGCAAGGGAAATGACAGTGGCGAGGCGAGAAATCGCATTCATTTGAAGTACCTTTCTTGTTGTTATGCATGCAAGTCTGGTGCTTGCGCTGCACACGAGTCTAAACAGCCTAGTCGAACGTTCGGGTAACGAAGCGACGGTGAAATGTCACGACATGGTTACACAAGGCCCGGAACAGACGCCTGGGCCAAGGCCGAAGCCATGCTCGGCGCCAGCGGCAGGCGCGGAATCAGCACGGCTTGCCAGGCGTGATAGAGGTCCGGCTTGCCGCCCCAGATCTCGGCGGCCGGGCGGTTGTCGCGGCCCAGTTCGTGATGCCAGCTGCCCTGTTGGCGATCGATGAAATACCCTTCGCAGAACTCCCAGAAACGCCGGTACCAGACCTCGTACTGCTGCTCGCCAGTGCGCTTGAGCAAAGCGCTTGCGGCGGCGCTGGCCTCGGCATGGGTCCAGTGCAGGCGCTGGTGCACCACCGGCCGGTTGTCCCAATCCAGGGTGTAGACAATGCCCGGGGCACCGTCCACGTCCCAGCCGTGGCGGCAGTTGCTCGCGAACAGGTGCTGCGCATCCAGCGCCAGCCAGCCCGGGGTCAGCATCCCGGCCAGGCCGCGCGACGCCTCCAGGTGCAAGAGCAGGCGCGCCCATTCGAAACCGTGGCCCGGCGTGGTGCCGAAGGGACGGAAACCATCGGCGGGAAAGGCCCGGTTGTAGTCGCGCAGGGGCAGCCAGTCACAGTCGAAATGCTCGATCACCATGAAGTCGTTGGCGGCGGCGTGCTGATGGATCACCCGCTCGACGATGCGCAGGGCGCGGTTGAGCCAGCGCGGGTCCTGGGTGACATCGGCCAGGGCCAGAAAGGCCTCGGTGGCGTGCATGTTGCTGTTGGCGCCGCGATAGGCTTCCTGCTCGCTCCAGTCGCGATTGAAGGACTCAAGCATGGCGCCCTCCTCCTCGCTCCAGAAATGCCCGTCGATGATCCGGATCGCCTCCTCAAGCAGGGCCTGGGCACCCGGCCGCTGCGCCACCACCGCGGAGCTGGCGGCCAGGGCGACAAAGGCGTGCAGGTAGGCGGCCTTGGTGCTGTTGCCGTCCGCCTGCCCGGCAACGGCGAACCAGCCGCCGTGCTCGGCATCGCGCAACGGCCCCATGAGCGCGGCGATACCGTGATCCACCAGCCCGGCATAACCCGGCAAGCCCTGGACATGCGCCATGGCAAAGCTGTGGGTCATGCGCGCGGTGTTCATGGTTTCGGCTTGGGCGCCTTCGGGCAGGCGGCCCTGGGCATCGAGGTTGCCGAAGCCTTCGGCGAGCCGTGAAGCCTTGGCGAAATCCAGCAGGCGCAGGCCTTCGGCGGCGAGCCAGGAATGGTGAGCGGGCGCGTTCAGCCAACTGCGCAGCGGCAGGGGGAGAGAGTCCATGAGTGGCCTGTTGTTGTTTTTATCGAAGGCTTGAGTCTAATCAAGCCGCTCGCAACCGCAGGTAACGAAGGGCCAGCACAATGTCACCAAACCGTGACATTGCGCGGCTCCACCCGTAGGAGCCGGCTTGCCGGCGAAGAGGCCCTTGAGTCCTGCAGTGCCCTTGGGAACGCCTTCGCTGGCAAGCCAGCTCCTGCACAAGTCAGCGTCTGCACAGGCCAGCCACTCAGTCGAAGGTCCGGGGCAGGTACAGGGTCACCCGCAGGCCGCCTTCACGCAGGTTCTGCAGGCTGACTTCGCCGCCATGGCTGTGGGCGATGTTGCGCGCGATGCCCAGGCCCAGGCCGTAGCCCTGCTGCTGGCCGGCCAGACGAAAATGCGGCTCGAACACCTGCTCCAGGCGCTGCTCCGGCACACCCGGGCCTTCGTCGTCGACATGCAGGACAAAGCCGTTGTCGTCGTCTTCGATGTACAGGTGGGCGTTCTGCCCGTACTTCAGGGCGTTGTCGATCAGGTTGCCCATGCAGCGCTTGAGCGCCAGGGGCTTGCCCGGGTAGCTGGCCAGCGCCCGCCCCTGCTGGGTTACCCGGCCATTGCCGTGGGGCGCCAGGTAAGGCTCCACCAGGCAATCGAGCACCTGGTTGAGATCCACTGGCTCGATGTTCTCGTGGATGTCGGTGTCCTTGACGCATTGCAACGCGCCCTTGACCAGCAGTTCCAGTTCGTCCAGGTCGCGGCCGAACTTGGCTTGCAGTTGCTCGTCCTCCAGCAGCTCGACCCGCAGGCGCAGGCGGGTGATGGGGGTGCGCAGGTCGTGGGAGATGGCACTGAACAGCTGGCTGCGCTCGGTCAGGTAGCGGCTGATGCGTTCGCGCATGCTGTTGAAGGCCCGCCCCACTTCCACCACTTCACTGCCGCCACCCTCCGCCACCGGCTCGACGTCGGCGCCCAGGGACATGTCCC
Organism: Pseudomonas sp. Os17; assembly: GCF_001547895.1. Taxonomy (NCBI): domain Bacteria; kingdom Pseudomonadati; phylum Pseudomonadota; class Gammaproteobacteria; order Pseudomonadales; family Pseudomonadaceae; genus Pseudomonas; species Pseudomonas sp. Os17. The sequence continues at coordinate 5,268,313 of NZ_AP014627.1, forward strand.
GCGCGGCCCGGGCCAGGCGCTTGAGGGGCCGGCTCTGCCAGTGCACCAAGAGGCCGATGAACAGCAGCAGAAACCCGCTGGTGAGCAGGATGAACCACACCTGCTGCGCCGGCAGGCCCTGCTCTTCGAGGCTGGTGTAGGGCTCGGGCAAGAGCGAGGCGATGTACAGCCATTCCCCCGGGGCCATCTGGATCTGGGTCACCAGCACCGGCGGATTCACCGGCTCCAGGGTCAGGGCGTAATGGGCCCAGGAGCGGGGCAACTCGTCGAGCTTGAGGCCGCCATTGAAGATCCGCAGGTCATCGGGGCTGACAAAGGTCACCGAGATATCCGCGTCATTGCCCAGGGACTGGCGCAGCACCTGTTCCACCGCCTGCAGCACCGCTTCCTTGCGTGGGGTGGCGGGCAGCACCTGCATGCCCAGGGGCTTGTCATTGAGGGTCACGACAAATCGGGTGCCGCCCATGCTGCGCAACTGGTCCAGCACCAGGGGCCGGTACGCCACCGGCAACGAACGCAGGTAGCTGACGCTGGCGGTCATCGAATGGGCCAGGCTGCGGGCGCTGGTCACCAGGCCTTCGAGCTGGGTGGCGCGCAACTGCGAAACCCAGATCACGCTGGACAGCGCCTGGGCGAACAACACCGCGAGCAAGGTCAACAGCAGCATGCGCCCCAGCAGGGAACGGGGCACCGGCACCCGCCGCAGCAGGCCGCGCAATGCCTCAGAGAGCATTGCCGGCAACCACATTGGCTGCCAACTGATAGCCGCTGCCACGCACCGTGCGGATCAGCCGCGGCGGCTTTTCGGTGTCCCGCAGGCGCTGGCGCAGGCGGCTGACCGCCATGTCGACGATGCGGTCCAGGGGCATTAGGTCGCGCCCGCGGGTGGCATTGCCGATGGTGTCGCGGTCGAGGATTTCCTGGGGATGGTCGAGGAACAGCTTGAGCAGGGCGAAGTCGGCACCGGAGAGAATCACCTCCTCGCCGTCGTTGTGGAACAGCCGGTGACTGATCACATCCAGGCGCCATTCGTCGAAGCACAATACTTCACCGGCGACCCGCTCCTGGGCGAACTGCACGCGGCGCAGCAGCGCCTTGATCCGCGCCTGCAACTCCCGGGGGCTGAAGGGCTTGCCCAGGTAGTCGTCGGCCCCCAGCTCCAGGCCGATGACCCGGTCGGCTTCGTCGGAGCTGGCGGTGAGCATGATGATCGGCACCTGGCTGCGCCGCGGGTGCTGGCGAATCCAGCGGCACAGGCTGAAGCCGTCTTCGTCGGGCAGCATCACGTCGAGGATCACCAGGTCGCTGGGCGCCTCGTTCAGGGCCTGACGAAAACCGGCGCCATCGGCGGTCGTGCGCACCTGGAAACCGCAACGGCTGAGGTAGGTTTCCAGCAGCTCGCGAATTTCCTGATCGTCGTCAACCAACAAGATCGACTTACTGACTGAACTCACCGGGGCCGTCCTCATTGTTGGGCAGGGAGCGCGATTATGCCTGATGGCGGGAGGCCTGTTATCGCCTCTTCGCCGGCAAGCCGGATCCTGCGCCCATGCTGCTCGGTGTCAGCCCTGGGCCTGCTCCAGGGCCACGCCGGCACCGGTCAGCCCGGAGTACGGCGCAGTCACCAGCCACACCGGGATGCCCTTGAAGTAATCGCTCATGCAGCCCTTGTCGGCAAAGCTTCTGGCAAAACCGCTGTGGATGAAGAAATCGGCGAAACGCGGAATCACCCCGCCGACGATATACACCCCACCCCGCGCGCCCGTGGTCAGGACGTTGTTACCCGCCACCCGCCCCAGCCAGCAGCAGAACTGCTCCAGCACTTCCCGGGCAATCGGATCACCGGCCAGACCGGCCGCCGTGATGGCTTCCGGGGTGTGCAAACGCGGTTCATGACCGTCCACCGCGCAGATCGCCCGGTACACCCGGGGCAATCCACCGCCGCTCAAGGCAGTCTCGGCGCTGACATGGCCGATCTCGGCGTGGATGTGTTGCCAGAGCTGGGTTTCCCGCGCACTGCCCAGGGGCAGGTCGACATGGCCGCCCTCCCCCGGCAAGGCCATGTAGCGGCCGTCGCCGAAGTTCAACAAGGTGCCGACGCCGAGGCCGGTGCCCGGGCCGATCACCACCGCCGGACGCAAGGGCTCGGCAACGCCTTCGCAGACCACGCGAAACTCATCGGGCTGCAGACGGGTCATGCCCAGGGCCATGGCCGAGAAGTCGTTGACCAGCAACAGCCGCTCCACTTGCAGGGTCTGGCAGAACGCCTGGCGGCTCAGGCGCCAGTGGTTGTTGGTGAATCGAAACTCATCGCCACTGACCGGACCGGCCACCGACAGGCACACCGAGCCGATGGCGCCCAGGGCCAGGCCCTGGGCGTGCAGATAGGCCTGGATGGCGTCTTCCGGGCAGCGATAGTCCGCCGTTGCCAGCACCTGGATCGCGTCCAGCTGCTGATCCTTCCACAACGCGAAGCGCGCGTTGGTCCCACCGATGTCACCGACCAGGGCCAGTTTCAATTAAGCGTCTCCAGTGCAGAGGTAAAGGCGCTGGCGCCCTGCTCTGCCGAGCTGAAGGCCATGCGCATGAAAGCGAAGAGTTCGCGGCCGGCGCCGACGTTGTTGCCCAGCAGCCCCTTGGCCGGTTCCCGGGCGGCGAATTCGGCGGCGTCGACCTTGAGCTCCAGGGTGCCCTTGACCCCGTCCACGCGAATGATGTCGCCGTCCAGCACCCGGGCCAGCGCACCGCCGACCTGGGCTTCGGGGCTGACATGAATCGCCGCCGGAATCTTGCCCGAGGCACCGGACATACGTCCATCGGTGACCAGCGCCACCTTGAAGCCACGGTCCTGCAGCACCCCGAGGAACGGGGTCATCTTGTGCAGCTCGGGCATGCCGTTGGAGCGCGGGCCCTGGAACCGCATCACTGCGACAAAGTCCTTCTCCAGCAGGCCGGCCTTGAACGCATCGGCCAGGTCCTGCTGGTCCTGGAACACCACCGCCGGGGCTTCGACGATCTGATGTTCGGGCGCCACGGCGGACACTTTCATCACTCCGCGGCCCAGATTGCCTTCCATGACCCGCAAGCCGCCTTCCGGGGAGAACGCCCGGGCCACCGGCCGCAGGATATTTTCGTCGAGGCTCTCGATCGGACCGTCGCGCCACACCAGCTTGCCGTTGTCGAGGAAGGGTTCCTGGGTGTAGCGGCTCAGGCCGGGGCCGGCCACGGTGTTGACGTCTTCATGCAGCAGGCCGGCTTCCAGCAGTTCGCGGATCAGGAACGACATGCCCCCCGCGGCCTGGAAGTGGTTGATGTCGGCCTTGCCGTTGGGATAGACGTGGGACAGGGTCGGCACCACCTCGGACAGGTCGGCCATGTCCTGCCAGGTCAGCTGGATGCCCGCCGCCTGGGCGATGGCCGGCATGTGCAGGGTGTGGTTGGTGGAACCGCCGGTGGCGTGCAGGGCGACGATGGAATTGACCAGGCAACGCTCGTCGACGATCTCGCCGATGGGCATGAAGTTGCCGCTCTGCTTGGTCAGGCGCGTGACCTGCTGCGCCGCCTCATGGGTCAGGGCGTCGCGCAGCGGCGTGTTGGGGTTGACGAAGGAGGCGCCGGGCAGGTGCAGGCCCATGACTTCCATCAGCAACTGGTTGGTGTTGGCGGTGCCATAGAAGGTGCAGGTGCCGGGGCTGTGGTAGGACTTCATTTCCGACTCCAGCAGTTCCTCGCGGCTGGCCTTGCCTTCGGCATAGCGCTGGCGCACATCGGCCTTCTGCTTGTTGGAGATCCCCGACACCATCGGCCCGCCCGGGACGAAGACCATCGGCAGATGACCAAAGCGCAGGGCGCCCATCATCAGGCCCGGCACGATCTTGTCGCAGATCCCCAGCATCAGCGCGGCATCGAACATGTTGTGGGACAGGGCCACGGCCGTGGACAACGCGATCACCTCGCGGCTCGGCAGGCTCAGTTCCATGCCGGCCTCGCCCTGGGTCACGCCATCGCACATGGCCGGGGTGCCGCCGGCGAACTGCCCTACCGAACCGATCTCGCGCAGGGCTTTCTTGATCTGCTCGGGAAAGTGCTCGTAAGGCTGGTGGGCCGACAACATGTCGTTATATGACGAAACAATTGCCACGTTGGCCGCGTTCATCATCCGCAGGCTGTGCTTGTCTTCGGCGCCGCAACCGGCCACGCCGTGGGCGAAGTTCGCGCACTGCAGCTTGCCGCGCTGCGGACCATCGCTGGCGGCACCGCGAATCAACGCCAGATAGGCCTGGCGAGTGGCGCGACTGCGAGCGATAAGCCGTTCGGTGACCTCAAGAACGCGGGGATGCATATGTAGAACTCCAGGCTAACGGATGTGGCGACCTGTTTGTCTATGCTGATCAGAAGCCCCGCCACCGAGGGACAGTGGAGGACATTCCTGACCATTTGGACCAGTTGATTCAGGTCACTCGTTGTAGATAAAACAAAATATTGCCACTAAAAAGGCTTGTTTTCTATTTCTATGCGAATAATCTTGTAATTCCAACAACAAATTCAACGACAGGCGTTTGCACATGACTCTTCGAATCGCAATCAACGGTTTTGGCCGTATTGGCCGTAACGTCCTGCGCGCACTCTATACCCAAGGCTATCGTCAGGATCTGCAGATCGTCGCCATCAACGATCTGGGGGACAGCGCGATCAATGCCCACCTGCTCAAGTACGACACCGTCCACGGCACCTTCGACGCCGAGGTCCAGCACGATCAGGAAAGCCTGACCGTCAATGGCGACCGGATTGCCGTCAGCGCCATCCGCAACCCGGCCGAACTGCCCTGGGCCGCGGAAAAGATCGACGTAGTCTTCGAATGCACCGGCCTGTTCACCGACCGCGCCAAGGCCGCCGCCCATCTTACTGCCGGCGCCCGCAAAGTGATCATCTCGGCCCCGGCCAAGGGCGCCGACGCCACCGTGGTCTACGGGGTCAACCACGACATCCTGCGCCAGTCGCACCAGATCATTTCCAACGCCTCGTGCACCACCAACTGCCTGGCCCCGGTGGCCCAGGTGCTGCACCGCGAGCTGGGCATCGACAACGGCCTGATGACCACCATCCACGCCTACACCAACGACCAGAACCTCACCGACGTCTACCACAGCGACCCGTACCGCGCCCGTTCGGCCACCCAGAACATGATCCCGAGCAAGACCGGCGCCGCCGAAGCCGTGGGCCTGGTGCTGCCGGATCTGGCGGGCAAGCTGACCGGCATGGCGGTGCGCGTGCCGGTGATCAACGTATCGCTGGTGGACCTGACCGTGACCCTCAAGCGCGACACCACCGCCGAAGAGGTCAACGCCCTGCTCAAGAGTGCCAGCCAGCATTCGAAGATCCTCGGCTACAACACCCTGCCGCTGGTCTCCAGCGACTTCAACCACAACCCGCTGTCGTCGATCTTCGACGCCAACCACACCAAGGTCAGCGGCGGTCGCTTGCTCAAGGTGCTGGCCTGGTACGACAACGAGTGGGGCTTCTCCAACCGCATGCTGGATAACTGCCTGGCCCTGTGCAACGCGGAATAAAACGGATATTCGTCGATGATCGGTATCAGTTTTACCCAAAAGACCATGGCGGCGCGCAAGCGCATCGCCCTGGTCGCCCATGACCATTGCAAGGCCTTTCTGCTGGACTGGGCCGAGCGGCAGAAATCACGCCTGGCCGAACATGAGCTGCTGGCCACCGGCACCACCGGGCTGCTGCTGAGCAAACGCCTGGGGCTGCCGGTGCACAGCATGATCAGCGGCCCCCTGGGCGGCGATCAGCAACTGGGCGCGCAGATCGCCGAACAACGGGTCGACCTGCTGGTGTTCTTCTGGGACCCCTTCGAGCCACAGCCTCACGATCCAGACATCAAGGCCCTGCTGCGCGTGGCGGCGGTGTGGAACATTGCGGTGGCCTGCAACGAATGCAGCGCCGACTACCTGCTCAGCAGTCCGTTGATGAACCAGGCCCACGAGCACCGGATTCCCGACTACCAGGCCTACCTGGCCGGCCGGGGATAATTCACGCAAGGCTTGACCATTGACGCAGATGACAATCATTATCATCCGCTGAAAAAATGGATCAGGCCTTGCCGTGAGTCAATCGCACTTCAACCACGTCTTCCTCACTCAACGCATTTCCCTGCTGCGAACCCTGGAGCGGATGGTCAACAACCACAGCACCGCCGAAGACCTGCTGCAGGAAACCTACCTGCGGGTGACCCGGGCCCTCAGCGAGCGGCCGATCACTCACCTGGAACCCTTCGTGTTCCAGACCGCGCGCAACCTCGCCCTCGACCATCTGCGGGCCCGGCGCATCCAGGGCCGCACCCTGCTCGAAGACGTGCCTGCCGAGGTGCTGGAGAACGTCGCCGCCCCGGTCAGCAGCGCCGAAGACGCCGCCCACGCCGAGCAACTGCTCGAACGCCTGAACCTCAGCCTCGGCCAGCTCAGCCCGCGCCAGCAGCAGATCTTCATCCTCAGCCGCTTGCACGGCCACAGCTATCAGCAGATCGCCGACCAACTCGGGGTTTCGCCGAGCACGGTACAAAAGGAATTGAAATTGATCATGGCCATCTGCATCGGCGTCGCCGAACGTCTCGACGGCCAGTGAGTCTCAACCGCCAAGCACAATGACTGCGTCAGCCCCAGGCCTTTGCTAACCTTGGCCGGCTTTCGCTCTCTCTTGAAAAAACAGCCGCGCACAGACGCAGCCGAGGAACACCCGTGACGGATTCTCACAGCGCCGAGCCGCCCACTCCCGCCGGCCCGCACTCAAGCACCCTTGCCATGGATCAGGCGCTGGATTGGCTGATCGAGCTGGACCATCCGAACGAGGAACAAATGCGCCAGTTTCATCAGTGGCTGGCGGCTTCACCGCTCAATGCCCAGGCCTTTGAAAAGGCCCGGGCGATCTGGGACGGAGCGCCAGTGGCGCAATGCGCACTGACCCTGGCAACACCGCCGAAAGTCTCGCGCCTGGCACGCCTGCGCCCGCACTACAAACCCTTGGCCGTCGCCGCGGTGCTGGTGCTCGGGCTGTTCAGCTTCAGCAACCTGCCACTGCGCCTGCAGGCCGACCACCTGACTCTGGTGGGCGAACGCCAGCGCCTGCAACTGGAAGACGGCTCCAGGGTGCTGCTCAACACCAACTCGGCATTCTCCAGCCAGATCAACGATCACCAGCGCGTGGCGCGGCTGTACCAGGGCGAAGCCTTCTTCGAGGTCCCCGGCACCCCGGGCCTGCCCCTGGAGCTGGATGCCGGCCCGGTCAAGGCCAGCGTGGCCGACACCGCCTTCGCCGTGCGCTACCTGGACGGCATCGCCCAGGTCCAGGTGCAGCGCGGTGACATCGACCTGCGCGCCACCCACGCCGATCAGCGCATGCGCCTGAGCGCCGGCGAGAGCGTTCGCGTCGGCCCCGAAGGCTTCGACCCACCGGCCAGGCTCGATGCCGGCAAGGACCTGGCCTGGATCGACGGCCGCCTGGTGTTCGAGAACTGCCCCCTGAGCCAGGTGCTGGCGGAACTGCGGCGCTATTACCCGGGCTGGATCGTCAACAACAACGAGCGGTTGGCGAACATCGCGGTCACCGGCAACTACCGCCTGGATCAGCCCCTGGACGTGCTGCGCTCCCTGGCCCACATCACCTCGGCACGCCTCTCGGAATACCCGGCACTGGTCATTCTCAACTGAGAATAATTATTTTTACGCGATCACCCCGGGTTGTACGTCTCGTTATAGCCAATGCAACTGATTCGCATTTTTGAATGCGCATCTGCACCTATAAAAGATTCGTGCGACCCGGAGCGCTCTCGATGTCCCCTCGCCTCAACAGCCGATCCTCTGTTCCCTGTGCCCGCCTGCAACACTGCACCCTGTCGCTGCTGACCGCGGCGATCCTGCTGGCCGGCGCCCAAGCCACGCCAGTGATGGCCGCCGATGCCCCGGCCTCCTCCAGCCAGCGCATGGGCAACTACAACTTCGCCATTGCCCAGCAACCGCTGGTATCGGCGCTCAACGCCTTTACCGCGGTCACCGGCTGGCAAGTCGGGCTGCCGGCCGAGCTGGGCAGCGGGGTTTCATCGCCGGGCGTGCGCGGCTCGCTGCCCCCGGAAAAGGCCCTGGAGCGCCTGCTGGGCGGCACCCAACTGAGCTACCGCAAGCTGGGCAACCACAACATCGTCCTGGAACGGCGCAGCGCCGCCAATGCGGTGAACCTGCAGCAAGTGACCGTCAGCGCCACCCGCCAGGAACAGGACATCCATTCGGTGCCCAGCACCGTGAGCGTGCAAACCCGGGAAGAACTGGACCGCCAGAACGTCAACACCATCAAGGAGCTGGTGCGCTACGAGCCCGGGGTTTCCGTCGGCGGTGCGGGCCAGCGCGCGGGCATCAGCGGCTACAACATTCGCGGCATCGACAGCGACCGGATTCTCACCCAGGTCGATGGCGTGGAAGTACCGGATCACTTCTTCAGCGGTCCCTATGCCAAGACCAACCGCAACTACGTCGACCCGGAAATCGTTAAGCGCGTGGAAATCCTCCGCGGCCCGGCCTCGGTGCTCTACGGCAGCAGCGCCATCGGTGGTGCCGTCAGCTACTACACCCTGGACGCCGACGACATCATCAAGCCCGGCCAGGACGTCGGCGCGCGCCTGAAGACCGGCTACAGCTCGGCTGACGAAAGCTGGCTGAAGTCCGCCACCGTGGCCGGACGGGCCAGCGACTTCGATGCCCTGTTGCACCTGAGCCGGCGTGACGGCCACGAAACCGAGTCCTACGGCAGCAACAACGGCACCGGCCTCGACCGCACCGCCGCCAACCCGGAAGACGCCCGCACCACCAACGTCCTGGCCAAGCTCGGCTGGAACTATGCCCCGGATGCTCGCCTGGGCCTGACCTACGAAAAGTACAAGGATGACCGCGACACCAACCAGAAAAGCGCGGTAGGCGGCCTGTTTCTCAACGGCGTCGGCCAGAACTGGTATCGCTCCCGCGTCGGCAACGACACCATCACCCGTGAGCGCTTCGGCCTGGAAAACAGCTTCGCCGTGCAATCGCCGATCGCCGACCAGATCAAGTGGAGCCTGAACTACCAGATCGCCAAGACCGACCAGAGCACTTCCGAGCGCTACAACCCGGTCTCGGCGTTCTCCCCCAACGCCCGTGACGTGCTGCGGGAGCGGCAAACCCTGTACCAGGAAAAACAGTGGGTACTGGACGCGCAACTGGACAAGGCTTTCACCCTCGGTGAAACCGAGCATCAACTGACCTACGGCACCACCCTCAAGCAACAGAAAGTCACCGGCTCACGCTATGGCACCGCCACCTGCCTGAAAGTCGGAGCAGGTTGCACCGCCATCGGCGCGCCAAGCCCGAGCGCCAGCGACAGCGTGAAAAAATCCAGCGACTTCCCGGATCCCACCGTCAGCACCTACAGCCTGTTCGCCCAGGACCAGATCAGCTGGAACGCCTGGACCTTCACCCCTGGCCTGCGCTACGACTACACCCAGCTCAAGCCGAAACTGACGCAGGAATTCCTCAATGTCGCCAACCCCACCGGCAACTATCCGGTCAGCAGTGAGAAGAAGACCTGGCATCGGGTTTCGCCCAAGTTCGGCCTGACCTACGCCTTCGACGAGCACTACACCGCCTATGGCCAATACTCCGAGGGCTTCCGCACGCCGTCGGCCAAGGCGCTCTACGGCCGCTTTGAAAACCTCGCCACCGGCTATGTCGTCGAGCCCAACTCCAACCTCAAGCCGGAAACCAGCAAAGGTTATGAGACCGGCCTGCGGGGCAATTTCGACGCGGGCTCCTTCGATGTCTCGGTGTTCTACAACCAGTACCGCGACTTCATCAACGAAGACGCCATCACCGCCGGCGCCCTGCAGTCGGTGATCCAGAGCAACAACATCAAGCACGCCACCATCAAGGGCGCCGAAGCCAGGGGCCGTCTCAACCTCGACGCCTTCGGTGCACCACAGGGCCTGTACAGCCTCGGCTCGGTGGCCTACGCCTACGGTCGCAACAATGACAACGGCGAGCCGATCAACAGCGTCAACCCGCTCAAGGGCGTGTTTGGCCTCGGCTACGACCAGGACAACTATGGCGCGCTGCTGAGCTGGACCCTGGTCAAGCGCAAGGACCGGGTCGACAACAGCACCTTCAAGGCTCCGGATGGCCGCACCACCAGCGGCCAGTTCAAGACCCCGGGCTACGGCATCCTCGACCTCAGCGGCTTCTACAAGGTCACCGACGACCTGACCCTGAATGCCGGCCTGTACAACCTGACCGACAAGAAATACTGGAACTGGGACGACGTGCGCGGCTACGACAGCGTCGGCGAGGCCGGGCAAACCGCTCCCGCCAACCTCGACCGCCTGACCCAGCCGGGCCGCAACTTCTCGGTCAACCTGGTCTGGGATATCTGACGCCAAAGCGCCTCACTGTCCTTTTTCAATCGGGGCAGTGAGGATTTTTTACGGTGTCGCGTCTTCTTGTTCGTCTAGTTACTAAGTGCCTCTCATTCTCAAGGACATCTGCATGAGCCCCCAGGATTCCTCCCAGCGTCATCACCTGCGTTCCCAGCGTCTGAACCAGATCACCCACGAACCCCATGCCAAGCTCGACGCCCTGGTCAAGGCGCACGCACCGTTCGAGACCCAGGGCGCCTTCGCCCGCTTCGTGGTCGCCCAATACCTGTTCCAGTCGGAACTGGTGGAGTTGTACAACGATGCCGAACTGAACCGGATCGTGCCTGACCTGGCCGAGCGCTGCCGCGCCGAAGCGGCCAAGGCCGACCTGGCGGACCTGGACACTGAAGTGCCAGCACCGGTAGCCGGCGCTGTGCGCAACCCGAGTAAGGCCGAAGCCCTGGGCTGGATCTTCGTTTCCGAGGGTTCCAAGCTCGGCGCCGCGTTCCTGATCAAGCGCGCCGTGGGCCTGGGCCTGAGCGAAACCTTCGGCGCCCGGCACCTGGGCGAGCCGGCCGGTGGCCGCGCCGAAGGCTGGAAGACCTTCACCCGCATCCTCGACGGCCTGGAATTCACCGCCGAAGAAGAAGCGGCGGCGGAAAAAGGCGCGCTGGATGCCTTCAACCGCTTCACCGTGTTGCTGGAACAGGCTTACTCCAGCGCCGCACAACCCGCCTGACCCCCGTCGTTGCGGGCCCGCGGCAAGCGTCCGTACCGCGGCCCCGCAACGGTATTTTGTCGGCCGGCGTGCTCTCCGGATTGAGCCGCAAGGCGCGTTACCTCATCATCGAAGCCATGACCCCCACTCGCCCCTCCTCGTCGAAGATTTCCCGCCTGCTGTTCGGCGCGCTGGCCTATGTCAGCCTGGCCATCGGCCTGATCGCCATCGTCGTACCGGGCTTGCCGACCACCGAGTTCATCCTCCTGGCCGCCTGGGCCGCCACCAAGAGCTCGCCCCGCCTCAGCGCCTGGATGGAGAACCATCGCCTGTTCGGCCCGATCCTCTGCAACTGGCGCAACGGCCGGATCGTCAGCCGCAAAGCCAAGATCAGCGCCACCCTCAGCATGCTGCTGTGCGCCGTCCTGATGCTGACCCTGCTCAACCATCACTGGACGATGTACGCCGCCATTGCCGGCATGGCCCTGGGCAACCTGTGGATCTGGTCGCGCCCCGAAGCCCTGCCGCAACCCTGCCCCCCGCCCCTGTAGAAGCCTGCTGGCCGACAAAGGTGCCCTGCGCACCGGCATTCCCCTTCGCCACTCGCCTCGCCGGCAAGCCCGCGACTGCGGGGCGCCGCAACGACCCTACCGTTCGTCGGCAAAAACTCACGCAAACGCCCGCCAAGCCGATGTTTCGGGCATGGCGCTGAATGGACTTGGCGATCCGACCCAGCCGGCTTTGTGCTTTCCATCCGACCTATTGCGAGATCGCCCCATGTTCGACTCTCTCTCCATCCGCCTGAAAATCGTGCTGCTGTCCGGGCTGTGCCTGTTGGGCGTGGTGGCGCTGATCGTCGGCATGAATCTGTACCAGAGCCAGCAGAACAATCAGTTGGTCAACACCTCCAGCACACAGATGCTGACGGCCGGGGTCGAGGACCTGTTGCAGGCCAAGGCGGCCGAACAGGCCGCGCGCGTCCAGAAGACCTTCGGTGAAAGCCAACTGGTGATCACCGCCCTGGCGGACCAGGTCCAGGATCTGCGGGCAATGGCCGCAAAGCGTGGCCTGGATGCCGCAGCCCTGCGCGAAGAACTCAACCACAGCCTGAAAACCGCCTTCGAGCGCAACCCCAAGGTGCTGGGGATCTGGCTGGCCTACGAGCGCAACGCGCTGGATGGCCAGGACAGTGCATTCGCCAACGACGCCAGCCGCGCGTCCAATGAACAGGGGCGCTTCGCCAGCTACTGGAGCCGTCCCGCAGGCAAGTCCCTGAACACGGTGATGGTCGAGGAGGACATGAACAAGACCACCCTCAACCTCAGCGGCACGCCTTACAACATCTGGTACACCTGCCCCCGTGACACCCGCCGCACCTGCCTGCTCGATCCCTATGCCGACACCATCGGCGAGGACAAGAAACAGGTGCTGATGACCACCATCTCCCTGCCGCTGCAGACCGACGGCAAGGTCATCGGGGTGATTGGCGTCGACATCGCCCTGGACTCCCTGCAAGCGGCCGCCGTCGAGGCGCAACGGAACCTGTTCGGCGGTGCCGGGCACATGCTGATCATGGGCGGCAGCGGCCTGCTGGCAGCGGTCGGCGCCGATGCCGCCCAGGTCGGCAAGAACATCAAGGACACCGCCGGTGCCCAGGGCCAGGACATCCTGGCGACACTTGCCGGTGGCCAACCCAAGGTGCTGCAGCAGGGCGACCTGATCCGCGCGGTCTATCCCTTCAGTCCGATTGCCGATGCCAAGGCCTGGGGTGTGACCATCGACTTGCCCCGGCAGGTCCTGCTGGCGGACTCGGTAAAACTGCAGACCCTGCTGGATCAGGCCCAGACCAGCGGCACCCTGAAAACCCTGCTGGTGGCCATCGGCGCCGGCCTGCTGGGGTTGCTACTGATCTGGCTCAGTGCCTCCGGCGTGACCCGGCCGATCAACAGCGTGGCGCAGATGCTCAAGGCCATCGCCAGTGGCGACGGCGACCTGACCCAGCGCCTGAACTACAGCAAGAAGGATGAACTGGGCGAGCTGGTGAGCTGGTTCAACCGGTTCCTCGACAAGCTGCAGCCCACCATCGCCCAGATCAAGCAGAGCATCATCGAGGCCCGCGGCACCGCCGACCAGTCTTCGGAGATCGCCCGCCAGACCAGCGAAGGCATGCAGGTGCAGTTCCGCGAGATCGACCAGGTGGCCACCGCGTCCAATGAAATGAGCGCCACGGCCCACGACGTCGCCAACAGCGCCTCCAATGCCGCCCAGGCCGCCCGTGGCGCCGACCAGTCGGCCAAGGACGGCATGACCATCATCGAGCGCAGCACCCGGGATATCAGCCTGCTGGCCGAGGAAGTGAGCAAGGCCGTGGGTGAAGTCGAGGCCCTGGCGGTGAGCAGCGAACAGATCGGCTCGGTGCTGGAAGTGATCCGCAGCATCGCCGAACAGACCAACCTGCTGGCCCTCAACGCCGCCATCGAGGCGGCCCGCGCCGGCGAAAGCGGCCGCGGCTTTGCGGTGGTGGCCGATGAAGTGCGCAACCTGGCCAAACGTACCCAGGACTCGGTGGAAGAGATCCGCGTGGTCATCGAGCGCATCCAGAGCGGCACCCGCGATGTGGTCAACACCATGCACGCCAGCCAGAGCCAGGCGCAGAACAACGCCGGACAGATTCATCAGGCCGTCCAGGCGCTGGGCAGGATCAGCGACGCGGTCACCGTGATCAGCGACATGAACCTGCAGATCGCCAGCGCCGCCGAACAGCAGAGCGCCGTGGCCGAAGAGGTCAATCGCAACGTCTCGGCGATCCGCAGCGTGACCGAAACCCTCACCGAGCAAGCCAGCGAGTCGGCCCAGGTCAGCAGCCAGCTCAACGCCCTGGCCACCCAACAGATGAAACTGATGGATCAGTTCCGGGTGTAAGCGCGATTCTCGCCCCGCCGCCCGCCGCGACCGATGACCTAAGGTGATCGACAGTGGCGGCGGTTTCAGGGTGCAATGCCCTCCTCTGAACCGGGGAGTGCGTCATGACCGAACTACTGGCAACCCTCCAGGCCGCGCTGGGCCTGGCGCCTGCAAGCGTCCGACAGACCGGCCAGGGCGCCCTGCCCTCGGCCTTCGCCGTAACCGACCTGGCCTGCGCCAGCATCGCCGTCGCCGGGCAAGCCCTGGCCGAACTCCTGTACAGCCAGACCGGGCACCGGCCACAGGTCAGCGTCGACCGGCGCCTGGCCTCATTCTGGTTCGCCGGTTCGATCCGCCCGCAAGGCTGGAGCCTGCCATCCCCCTGGGACCCGATTGCCGGGGATTACCCCAGCCGCGACGGATGGATTCGTCTGCACACCAATGCGCCCCACCACCGCGCCGCCGCCGAACGAGTGCTGGGCGCGGTGAGCGGGCGCGACGCCATGGCCGCCCGCGTGGCCAGCTGGGATGCCCTGGAGCTGGAGCAGGCCATCGTCGATCAGGGCGGTTGCGCCGCGCAGATGCGCAGTTGGGCACAGTGGCAGGCGCACCCGCAGGGGCAGGCGGTCAACGCCGAACCCCTGGTGCACTGGCTGCCGCACCGCGGCTCGCGGCCGAACACCTGGAGCGGTTCCAGCGCCCGGCCCCTGGCCGGACTGAAGGTGCTGGACCTGACCCGGGTCCTGGCCGGCCCCGTGGCCAGCCGCCTGCTGGCGGGGCTGGGCGCCGAGGTACTGCGGATCGACCCGCCGGGCTGGAACGAACCGGCCCTGGAGCCGGAGGTGACGCTGGGCAAGCGCTGCGCGCGCCTGGACCTGCACGACCTGGAACAGCGCGCGGTATTCGAAGGCCTGCTGGCCGAAGCCGACCTGCTGCTGCACGGCTATCGCGCCGATGCCCTGGACCACCTGGGTTACGACGCCGAGACACGCCAGCGAATCGCCCCGGGGCTGATCGAGGTCAGCCTCAATGCCTATGGCTGGAGCGGCCCCTGGCGCGACCGCCGGGGCTTCGACAGCCTGGTACAGATGAGCGCCGGCATCGCCGCAGCCGGCATGGACTGGAAAGCCGCGGAGCAACCACTGCCGCTGCCGGTCCAGGCCCTGGATCACGCCACCGGCTACCTGATGGCGGCCAGTGCCCTGCGGGCGCTGAACCTGTCCTTGAGCGGCGGCCAGGGCACCTCGGCGCGCCTGTCCCTGGCCCGCACCGCCAAGCTGCTGGTTGAGCATTGCCGGTCAACGGGAAACCAAACGCCACTGCGCGCCGAAACCCCTGAAGATCAGGGGCTGCTTCAGGAGCAGACTCCCTGGGGACCGGCCCGGCGCCTGCAGGTGCCGTTGCACATCAGCGCAACGCCTGTGCAGTGGGATTGCCCGGCGACCGCCCTGGGCGCCCATCGCCCCAAATGGTGGTGAGCGCCTTCGCCGGCAAGCCGCCACCTGGAGGATTACCGGCGCCCTGGGCGCTGGCTTGCCAGCGAACCACCCGCAGCGACGACCGCCGCCAAAGCCGACCAACCCTGCCGCGCCGCATAACCGCGCCACGGTCGCCAGGCCGCGGCCCGATCAGGCACACGCTCGGTCACAGCGCCAGCAGGCCGCTGTACAGGCCATAAGCTGCCAGCGAGGCGCCGATGATCACCGCACCGAAGATCAGTTTTTCCAGCGGGGTGAACAGCGGCTCGCCCTGCTCGCGCTTGGCCTTGGCAAACAGAATCACCCCGGGCGCGTAGAGCAGCGCCGAGAGCAGCAGGTACTTCAAGCCGCCGGCGTACAACAGCCAGATGGCGTAGCTCAGGGCCACGACTGCGATGCACAGGTCCTTCAGCCGCTCCCGGGACGCCTGCTCGTAGGTTTCCCCTCGGCCGCTGAGCAGCACCGCATAGGCTGCCGACCACAGGTAGGGCACCAGGATCATCGACGAGGCGAGGTAGATCAGGTTGGTGTAGGTGCCGGCGGAGAACAGGGTGATCAGCAGGAAGATCTGGATCATGACGTTGGTCAGCCACAGGGCATTGACCGGCACATGGTTGGCGTTTTCCTTCTTCAGGAAGGCCGGCATGGTCCGGTCCCGGGCGGTGGCGTAGAGGATTTCCGCGCACAGCAGGGCCCAGGACAACAAGGCGCCCAACAGCGAAACCGCCAGGCCAATGCTGATCAGCAAGGCGCCCCAGGGGCCGACGATATGCTCCAGCACCGCCGCCAGGGACGGGTTCTGCAGCTTGGCCAGTTCCGGCTGGCTCATGATCCCCAGGGACAGCACGTTGACCAGCACCAGCAGCGCCAGCACCCCGAGAAAGCCGATCACCGTGGCCCGACCGACATCCGCGCGCTTCTGCGCCCGGGCCGAATAGACGCTGGCGCCCTCGATGCCGATGAACACGAACACCGTGACCAGCATCATGTTGCGCACCTGATCCATCACCCCGCCGAAGTTCGGGTTGCTGCGCCCCCAGATATCCCGGGTAAAGATCTCCGCCTTGAACGCCACGGCGGCGATGACGATGAACATCATCAGCGGCACGATCTTCGCCACCGTGGTCAGCTGGTTGATGAACGTCGCCTCCTTGATCCCCCGCAGCACCAGAAAATGCACGGCCCACAGCAGCAAGGAGGCGCAGCCGATGGCCACCGGGGTGTTGCCCTGGCCGAACACCGGAAAGAAATAGCCCAGGGTGCTGAACAGCAGGACGAAGTAGCCGACGTTGCCCAGCCAGGCACTGATCCAGTAGCCCCAGGCCGAGGAAAACCCCATGTAGTCGCCGAAACCGGCCTTGGCGTAGGCGTAGACCCCGGAGTCCAGCTCCGGCTTGCGGTTGGCCAGGGTCTGGAAGACGAATGCCAGGGTCAGCATGCCCACCGCCGTGATCCCCCAGCCAATCAGCACGGCGCCGACATCGGCCCGGGCCGCCATGTTCTGCGGCAGCGAGAAAATCCCGCCACCAATCATCGAGCCCACGACCAGAGCGATCAGTGCACCGAGTTGAAGCTTCTGCGCCGGTTGTGACATTCCTACCTCTGCTTCAGTGAGTCGATCGGGCAATAAGACGATAGGCCATTAATGAACATTCCAGAAATGTGCATCTAACAGTAACAGTCAATTAAACAGCCTTTATGGGCGGACTTCAGAATGGCCTTCAGAAGGCACTGAATAACCGAGTATTTTGTTAAACACATGTACTAAGTGCTATCACGCATTGGTTATTAGTTGACCACCCTAGAGGATTTGCACATTCGCAAAAAGGGTCTAGTTTCAAACGACAACAACAATCCGAGTGCCCACTAAAAAGTAGTTTAAAGCCTCTGGAATGGCCCTCTCAGGGCAGCATTCTACCTCCTGCAATAAATCTTAAGTCATTCATTCACAACGGAATGCCGCAATGAACTGATCTAAGTCAGCTGTTCTGATTGCAAGCAGATTTACTCTGACGTCTCTCTTCTCCTGCATTGGAGTCATGCAATGTCTGAATCTCCCGGAAAACTAAGACTGGGCGCCTTAGTCGCCCTGGTAGTGGGTTCCATGATTGGCGGAGGGATCTTTTCCTTACCGCAAAACATGGCAGCCAGCGCCGATGTCGGTGCAGTTCTTATTGGTTGGGCGATTACCGCTGTCGGCATGTTGACCTTGGCATTCGTCTTTCAAACCCTGGCCAACCGCAAACCTGATCTGGACGGCGGTGTCTATGCCTACGCCAAGGCCGGTTTTGGCGACTACATGGGTTTCTCTTCCGCCTGGGGGTACTGGATCAGTGCCTGGCTGGGTAACGTCGGCTACTTCGTCCTGCTGTTCAGCACCCTGGGCTATTTCTTCCCGATCTTCGGTGAGGGCAACACCCCGGCGGCGGTGATCGGTGCCTCGGTGCTGCTCTGGGCCGTGCATTTTCTGGTGCTGCGCGGCATCAAGGAAGCCGCCTTCATCAACCTGGTGACCACGGTCGCCAAGGTCGTACCACTGCTGCTGTTCGTGCTGATCGCCCTGTTCGCCTTCAAGCTGGACATCTTCACCGCCGACATCTGGGGCCGGAAGAACCCCGACCTGGGCAGCGTGATGAACCAGGTGCGCAACATGATGCTGGTCACCGTGTGGGTGTTCATCGGCATCGAGGGCGCGAGCATCTTCTCGTCCCGGGCGGAAAAACGCTCGGACGTGGGCAAGGCCACCGTCATCGGCTTCATCACCGTGCTGCTGTTCCTGGTGCTGGTGAACGTGCTGTCCCTGGGGATCATGACCCAGCCGGAACTGGCCAAGCTGCAGAACCCGTCCATGGCCGCGGTACTGGAACATGTGGTGGGCCACTGGGGCGCAGTGCTGATCAGCGTCGGCCTGATCATCTCGCTGCTGGGAGCGCTGCTGTCCTGGGTGCTGCTGTGCGCGGAGATCATGTTCGCCGCGGCCAAGGACCACACCATGCCGGAGTTCCTGCGCCGCGAGAACGCCAACCACGTACCGGCCAACGCCCTGTGGCTGACCAACGCCATGGTGCAGATCTTCCTGATCATCACCCTGTTCTCGGCCAGCACCTACCTGTCGCTGATCTACCTCGCCACCTCGATGATCCTGGTGCCCTACCTGTGGTCGGCGGCCTACGCGGTGCTGCTGGCGGTGCGCGGCGAAAGCTACGAACAGGCCCTGGCCGAACGCAAGAAGGACCTGGTCATCGGCGGCATCGCCCTGCTCTACGCGATCTGGCTGCTGTACGCCGGCGGGGTCAAGTACCTGCTGCTCTCGGCCCTGCTCTACGCCCCCGGCGTGGTGCTGTTCGCCAAGGCCAAGATGGAACTGCACAAACCGATTTTCACCAACGTCGAGAAGCTGATTTTTGCCGCGGTGGTCATAGGCGCCCTGGTGGCGGCCTACGGACTCTACGACGGCTTCCTGACCCTGTAGCACGGCCTTTGAAGCCACACCCCGATTGTTTTGTCTCTGGAGGATCACAGTAATGACCACGGAAAAAGTTAAGTACGGCGTCCATTCCGAAGCCGGCAAACTGCGCAAAGTCATGGTTTGCTCCCCAGGCCTGGCCCATCAGCGGCTGACCCCGAACAACTGCGATGAACTGCTGTTCGATGATGTGCTGTGGGTGGCCCAGGCCAAACGCGACCACTTCGACTTCGTCACCAAGATGCGCGAGCGGGACATTGATGTGCTGGAAATGCACAATCTGCTGACCGACATCGTCGCCATGCCCGAAGCCCTGGACTGGATTCTGGAGCGCAAGATCACCGCCAACCAGGTCGGCCTGGGCCTGGTCAATGAGGTCGGTTCGTGGCTGCGCAGCCTGGAGCCGCGCAAGGTCGCCGAGTTCCTGATCGGCGGCGTGTCCGCCGATGACCTGCCCACCAGCTTCGGTGGCAAGACCATCGAGATGTTCCGCGACTTCCTCGGCCACTCCAGCTTCATCCTGCCGCCGCTGCCCAACACCCAGTTCACCCGCGACACCACCTGCTGGATCTACGGCGGCGTGACCCTGAACCCGATGTACTGGCCGGCGCGACGCCAGGAAACCCTGCTGACCACCGCCATCTACAAGTTCCACCCCGAGTTCACCCACGCCGATTTCCAGATCTGGTACGGCGACCCGGACCAGGAACACGGCAACGCCACCCTGGAAGGCGGCGACGTGATGCCCATCGGCAATGGCGTGGTCCTGATCGGCATGGGCGAGCGCTCCTCGCGCCAGGCGATCGGCCAACTGGCGCTGAACCTGTTCAAGCACAAGGCCGTGGAGCGGGTGATCGTCGCCGGCCTGCCGAAATCCCGCGCAGCGATGCACCTGGACACCGTGTTCAGCTTCTGCGACCGCGACCTGGTCACGGTCTTCCCGGAAGTGGTGAGCCAGATCGTCGCCTTCAGCCTGCGCCCTGACGAAAGCAAGCCGGGCGGCATCGACGTGCGCCGCGAGGAAACCAGCTTCCTCGACACCGTGGCCAAGGCCCTCAACCTCAAGGCCCTGCGCGTGGTGGAAACCGGTGGCAACAGCTTCGCCGCCGAACGCGAGCAATGGGACGACGGCAACAACGTGGTGGCCGTGGAACCGGGCGTGGTCATCGGCTACGACCGCAACACCTACACCAACACCCTGCTGCGCAAGGCCGGGGTCGAGGTCATCACCATCAGCGCCGGCGAACTGGGCCGGGGCCGTGGCGGCGGCCACTGCATGACCTGCCCGATCATCCGCGACCCGATCGACTACTAAGCGCCCCTATCCGACATAGCAGCTTGCCGTTGCCCCCACAAAGGGCCTCGGCAAGTGGACGACCGAAATCAAAGGAGATCCATCATGGCTTTCAATATTCACAACCGTAACCTGCTGAGCCTGGAACACCACACTCCACGCGAGCTGCGCTACCTGCTGGACCTGTCCCGCGACCTCAAACGCGCCAAGTACACCGGCACCGAGCAGCAGCACCTCAAGGGCAACAACATCGCCCTGATCTTCGAAAAAACTTCGACCCGCACCCGTTGCGCCTTCGAAGTGGCGGCCTATGACCAGGGTGCCAACGTCACCTACATCGACCCCAACTCGTCGCAGATCGGCCACAAGGAAAGCATGAAGGACACCGCCCGGGTGCTGGGGCGGATGTACGACGCCATCGAGTACCGCGGCTTCAAGCAGGAAATCGTCGAAGAACTGGCGAAGTTCGCCGGGGTGCCGGTGTTCAACGGCCTGACCGACGAATACCACCCGACCCAGATGATCGCCGACGTACTGACCATGCGTGAACACGCCGACAAGCCGATCCATGAAATCAGCTACGCCTACCTGGGTGACGCGCGTAACAACATGGGCAATTCGCTGCTGCTGGTGGGCGCCAAGCTCGGCATGGACGTGCGCATCTGCGCGCCCAAGGCCCTGTGGCCCCATGACGACCTGGTGCAACGCTGCAAGCAATACGCCGAGGAAAGCGGTGCCCGCATCACCCTCACCGAAGACCCGAAAGCCGCGGTCAAGGGCGTGGACTTCATCCACACCGACGTCTGGGTGTCCATGGGCGAGCCGGTGGAAGCCTGGGCCGAGCGCATCGAGCAACTGCTGCCGTATCAGGTCAATGCCCAGCTGATGAAAGCCACCGGCAACCCACGGACCAAGTTCATGCACTGCCTGCCGGCCTTCCACAACAGCGATACCAAGGTCGGCAAGCAGATCGCCGAACAGTATCCGCACCTGGCCAACGGCATTGAAGTGACCGACGACGTGTTCGAATCGCCAGCCTGCATCGCCTTCGAGCAAGCGGAAAACCGCATGCACACCATCAAGGCGATCCTGGTTTCGACCCTGGCCGACCTCTAACCCGCCTCCCCCTGCCGGGGCCGGCTTGCCAGCCAACCGCTGTTCGTTGGCAAGCCGGCGCCTGCAGAGCCCCTAGAAGGACTGCATTATGCGTATCGTCGTTGCACTGGGCGGTAACGCCCTGCTCCGCCGTGGTGAACCCATGACCGCGGACAACCAACGCGCCAACATCCGCATCGCCACCGAACAGATCGCCAAGATCCATCCCGGCAACCAGCTGGTGATCGCTCACGGCAATGGTCCGCAGGTGGGCCTGCTGTCGCTGCAGGCGGCGGCCTATACCCAGGTTTCGCCCTACCCGCTGGACGTGCTCGGTGCCGAGACCGAAGGCATGATCGGCTACATCATCGAACAGGAACTGGGCAACCTGCTGGACTTCGAGGTGCCCTTCGCCACCTTGCTGACCCAGGTGGAAGTGGACGCCAAGGACCCGGCCTTCAAGAACCCGACCAAGCCCATCGGCCCGGTCTACAGCCAGGAAGAAGCCGAGAAGCTGGCCAAGGAGAAAGGCTGGGCCATCGCCCCGGACGGCGACAAGTACCGCCGGGTGGTGGCCAGCCCGAAACCCAAGCGCATCTTCGAGATCCGCCCGATCAAGTGGCTGCTGGAAAAGAGCAGCATCGTGATCTGCGCCGGCGGTGGCGGCATTCCGACCATGTACGGCGAGGACGGCAAGCTCCGGGGCATCGAGGCGGTGATCGACAAGGACCTGTGTTCGGCGCTGCTGGCCGAGCAACTGGAGGCTGATCTGCTGGTGATCGCCACCGACGTCAACGCAGCCTTCATCGACTTCGGCAAGCCGACCCAGAAGGCCATCGCCCAGGCCCATCCGGATGAAATGGACAAGCTGGGCTTTGCCGCCGGCTCCATGGGACCCAAGGTCCAGGCCGCCTGCGAATTTGCCCGGCACACTGGCAAAGTCGCGGTGATCGGTTCACTCTCGGACATCGAAGCGATCGTCCAGGGCAAGGCCGGTACCCGCATCAGCACGGCGCAACCCGGCATCCGCTACCTGTAAGACGCTTGCTGTAAGAACTCGGGGCAGGCCCGGTGCCTGCCCTCCTGTCAAAGCCCTGGAGGAGAGACGCCTATGGCCATGTTTGAGCCCGGTCACCTGCATATCGAGCGCCATGCGCTGAGCAAGGACGACTTCAGCTACAACCTGTGCATCGACTATGAACTGGCCCAGGACCCCAAGGAGGGTCACGGCATGCTGTTCACCCTGCACGGCACCATCGAAGGCAAATCCTTGAAAGAGCAGTTCTTCCTGGCCAAGGACCTGGCCTTCGACTTTGCCCGTCACGCCACCCGCATCGCCCAGCAGTACGGTTTGCCCAAGAGCGCCAGCATTGCCTCCATGCACAAGTACTACGACGAGATGTTCGAAGACGTGCGCAAGCAGCTGAACGTCAAGCCCGGCGACCCGATCAACCCCGAACACCTGGCATAACCCCTCTTCTGTAGGAGCCGGCCTGCCGGCGAAATGACCACCGCCATACCTGGGTGCCTGGTCCGCCTTCGCCGGCAAGCCGGCTCCTACGACAGCTCCAGCGATTTCGACTAAGGCTCTCGCCCAAGGCATACTGGCGCCCTTCAGTGTTCCAGAAGCCTCTGTCGCCTCATGCGTATCCACGTCAGCTTCATCGACCGCGTCGGCATCACCCAGGAAGTCCTGGCCCTGCTGGGCGGGCGCAATCTCAACCTGGATGCGGTGGAAATGGTGCCACCCAACGTCTATATCGATGCCCCGACCCTGAGCCCCCAGGTCCTGGAGGAATTGCGCGACGCGCTGTTCAACGTGCGCGGCGTGCAGGCAGTGACCGTGGTCGACATCCTTCCCGGGCAACGCCGGCACCTGCAATTGGACGCCTTGCTGGCGGCCATGACCGATCCGGTGCTGGCCCTGGACAGCGCCGGTAAAGTGCTGCTGGCCAACCCGGCGCTGATCGCCCTGTATGGCCGCGAGCCGGCCGGGGAAAGCGTCGCCGAACTGTTTGCCGATCCGGCGCTGCTGGAGGCGCTGCTGGAAAACGGCTTTCGCCTGCCGCTACGGGAAATCATCGTCAATGGCCAGACCCTGCTGCTGGACGCCACGCCCATCACCGACGCCGGCGCGCTGCTGACCCTGTACCAGCCCAACCGCATCGGCGAGCGTCTGTCGGCCCTGCACCACGATCACGCCGAGGGCTTCGATGCCCTGCTCGGCGAATCACCGGCGATTCGCACCCTCAAGGCCCGGGCACAACGGGTCGCTGCCCTGGATGCACCGCTGCTGATCCAGGGCGAAACCGGCACCGGCAAGGAGCTGGTGGCCCGTGCCTGCCACGCCATCAGCGCCCGGCACAGCGCGCCGTTCCTGGCCCTGAACTGCGCCGCGCTACCGGAAAACCTGGCCGAGAGCGAACTGTTCGGCTATGCCCCCGGCGCCTTTACCGGTGCCCAGCGCGGCGGCAAGCCGGGGCTGATGGAGCTGGCCAACCAGGGCACAGTGTTTCTCGATGAAATCGGCGAGATGTCGCCCTATCTGCAAGCCAAGCTGCTGCGCTTTCTCAATGACGGCAGCTTTCGCCGGGTGGGCGGCGATCGCGAGATCAAGGTCAATGTGCGCATCCTCAGCGCCACCCACCGCGACCTGGAGAAAATGGTCGGCGAAGGCAGCTTCCGCGAGGACCTGTTCTACCGCCTCAACGTCCTCAACGTGGAAGTGCCGCCGCTGCGCGAGCGCGGCCAGGACATCCTGCTGCTGGCCCGCTACTTCATGCAGCAAGCCTGCGCGCAGATCCAGCGCCCGGTGTGTCGCCTGACCCCGGGCACCTATCCGGCGCTGCTGAGCAACCGCTGGCCGGGCAACGTGCGCCAGTTGCAGAACGTGATCTTTCGCGCGGCGGCCATCTGCGAAAGCAACCTGGTGGACATCGGCGACCTGGACATCGCCGGCACCTCGGTGGCTAGGCAGAACGACACCGAAATCGAAAGCCTGGAACAGGCCGTGGAAAGCTTCGAGAAAGAGCTGCTGGAAAACCTCTACGTGCATTACCCCTCGACCCGGCAACTGGCCAACCGCCTGCAGACCTCCCACACCGCCATCGCCCATCGCCTGCGCAAGTACGGCATTCCCAACAAGGCCTGACCGGCTCCCCTGGGGCAGGAGCCGGCTGGCCAGGGCTGCCTGGGCCTGGCGCGGCCCTTGCGGGCACCTTCACTGGCAAGACCCGAGCCTGAACCCCGCGCCGCGTCTTGCGTTCTGGAAGCGACCTGCAACTGTACTGAAAGCGCTACAGCGGAACGATTTCGCTACACGGCCTTGTAATCGCTGCCGTGCAAGGCTTTGATCCTCAAAGCCTTTTCTCCACGCCGTCAGCTGTAGCGATTTCGCTACACGAAAACGCGGCGGGCACCCAGCCACAATACTTAACTCATTGATTTTAAAGGCCTAACTATTTATTGGCCGCATTCTTGCTATGGGTATTGTTATCCGGCTCGGCCCCGCACGAGCATTCAATCGCGTCCACCAGACGAGTCTGGCCCCTGAGGAGTTTCCATGAGCGAGTTGCGTTTTACTGAAGATCACGAATGGCTGCGTAGCGAAGCGGATGGCAGTGTCACCGTCGGCATCACGGCTTTCGCCCAGAACGCCCTGGGTGATGTGGTGTTTGTGCAACTGCCGGAGCTGCAGAGCTACGCAAAGGGCGCCGAAGCCGCCACCGTGGAGTCGGTAAAGGCCGCCAGCGGCGTGTACATGCCGCTCGACGGTGAAGTGGTCGCCACCAACCCGGCCCTGGAAGACAGCCCTGAGCTGGTCAACGAAGACCCGCTGGGCGAAGGCTGGTTCTTCCGCTTCATTCCCGCCGATGCCGCCGCTGTCGGCCAACTGCTGGATCAGGACGCCTACGACCGCCTGATCAAAGCCAGCGCCGAAGCCTGAGGAGCCCGTCATGACCGTCAACCTGACTACCGCCAACGAATTCATCGCGCGCCACATCGGCCCGCGCCAGGCCGATGAGCAAGCCATGCTCAACAGCCTGGGCTTCGACTCCCTGGAAGCTCTGAGCGCCAGCGTGATTCCCGACAGCATCAAGGGCACCAGCGTGCTGGACCTGGGCCAGGGCCAGAGCGAAGCCGAGGCCCTGGCCTCGATCAAGGCCATCGCCGCCAAGAACCAGCTGTTCAAGACCTACATCGGCCAGGGTTACTACAGCTGCCATACCCCCTCGCCGATCCTGCGCAACCTGCTGGAAAACCCGGCCTGGTACACCGCCTACACCCCCTACCAGCCGGAAATCTCCCAAGGTCGCCTGGAAGCCCTGCTGAACTTCCAGACCCTGATCAGCGACCTGACCGGCCTGCCGATCGCCAATGCCTCGCTGCTGGACGAAGGCACCGCCGCCGCCGAAGCCATGACCTTCTGCAAGCGCCTGAGCAAGAACAAGGGCAGCCATGCCTTCTTCGCCTCGGTGCATTGCCACCCGCAAACCCTGGACGTACTGCGCACCCGTGCCGAGCCCCTGGGAATCAACGTGGTGGTGGGCGATGAGCGCAAGCTGACCGACGTCAGCCCGTTCTTCGGTGCCCTGCTGCAATACCCGGCGAGCAACGGCGACCTGTTCGACTACCGCGAACTGACCGAGCGCTTCCACGCCGCCAACGCCCTGGTGGCCGTGGCCGCCGACTTGCTGGCCCTGACCCTGCTGACTCCGCCGGGCGAATTCGGCGCCGACGTGGCCATCGGCAGCGCCCAGCGCTTCGGTGTACCGCTGGGCTTCGGTGGCCCGCATGCGGCCTATTTCTCCACCCGCGATGCCTTCAAGCGCGACATGCCGGGCCGTCTGGTGGGCGTCTCCGTAGACCGTTTCGGCAAGCCGGCCCTGCGCCTGGCCATGCAGACCCGCGAGCAGCATATCCGTCGCGAAAAGGCCACCAGCAACATCTGCACCGCCCAGGTCCTGCTGGCCAACATTGCCAGCATGTATGCCGTCTATCACGGTCCCAAGGGCCTGATTCAGATTGCCCAGCGCATCCACCAGTTGACCGCGATCTTGGCCAAGGGCCTGAAGGCGCTGGGGCTGGTCGTGGAGCAGGACAACTTCTTCGACACCCTGAGCCTGCACACCGGTACCGGCACCGCCGCGCTGCACGACAAGGCACGCGCCCAGGGCATCAACCTGCGGGTAATCGACGCTGAGCGCCTTGGCCTGTCCCTGGACGAAACCACCACCCAGGCCGACGTCGAAGGCCTGTGGAGCCTGCTGGGCGACGGCCAGGCCGCGCCGGACTTCGCCGCGCTGGCGGCCACGGTGAGCAGCAGCATCCCCGCGGCCCTGGTCCGTCAGTCGGCGATCCTCAGCCACCCGGTGTTCAACCGCTATCACTCGGAAACCGAGCTGATGCGCTACCTGCGCAAGCTGGCGGACAAGGACCTGGCCCTGGATCGCACCATGATCCCCCTGGGCTCCTGCACCATGAAGCTCAACGCCGCCAGCGAGATGATTCCGATCACCTGGGCCGAATTCGGTGCGCTGCACCCCTTCGCCCCGGCCGAGCAGAGTGCTGGCTACCAGCAACTGACCACCGAGCTGGAGGCGATGCTCTG
Organism: Pseudomonas sp. Os17; assembly: GCF_001547895.1. Lineage (NCBI taxonomy): Bacteria > Pseudomonadati > Pseudomonadota > Gammaproteobacteria > Pseudomonadales > Pseudomonadaceae > Pseudomonas > Pseudomonas sp. Os17. The sequence goes on from NZ_AP014627.1 coordinate 5,295,326, forward strand.
CGCCGCGACCGGCTACGACGCCGTCTCCCTGCAACCCAACGCCGGGTCCCAGGGTGAGTACGCCGGCCTGCTGGCCATCCGTGCCTATCACCAGAGCCGTGGCGATGACCGTCGCGACATCTGCCTGATTCCGTCATCGGCCCACGGCACCAACCCGGCCACCGCCAACATGGCCGGCATGCGCGTGGTGGTCACGGCCTGCGACGCCCGCGGCAACGTCGATATCGAAGACCTGCGGGCCAAGGCCATCGAGCACCGCGAACACCTCGCCGCGCTGATGATCACCTACCCGTCGACCCACGGCGTGTTCGAGGAAGGCATCCGCGAAATCTGCGGCATCATTAATGACAACGGCGGCCAGGTGTACATCGACGGCGCCAACATGAATGCCATGGTCGGCCTCTGCGCGCCGGGCAAATTCGGTGGCGACGTGTCCCACCTGAACCTGCACAAGACCTTCTGCATTCCCCACGGCGGTGGCGGCCCGGGCGTGGGCCCGATCGGCGTCAAGTCCCACCTGGCGCCCTTCCTCCCCGGTCACGCCGCGCTGGAGAACAAGAAAGGCGCGGTGTGTGCCGCACCGTTCGGCAGCGCCAGCATCCTGCCGATCACCTGGATGTACATCCGCATGATGGGCGGCGCCGGCCTCAAGCGCGCATCGCAGCTGGCGATCCTCAACGCCAACTACATTTCGCGGCGCCTGGAAGAGCACTACCCCGTGCTCTACACCGGCAGCAACGGCCTGGTGGCCCACGAATGCATCCTCGACCTGCGTCCGCTGAAAGACAGCAGCGGCATCAGCGTCGATGACGTGGCCAAGCGCCTGATCGATTTCGGCTTCCACGCCCCGACCATGTCGTTCCCGGTGGCCGGCACCCTGATGATCGAGCCGACCGAAAGCGAATCCAAGGAAGAACTGGACCGCTTCTGCGACGCCATGATCCGCATCCGCGAGGAAATCCGCGCGGTGGAAAACGGCACCCTGGACAAGGACGACAACCCACTGAAGAACGCTCCGCACACGGCAGCAGAACTGGTGGGTGAATGGTCCCACCCGTACAGCCGTGAGCAGGCCGTATACCCAGTGGCCTCGCTGATCGAAGGCAAGTACTGGCCTCCGGTTGGCCGGGTCGACAACGTGTTCGGCGACCGCAACCTGGTGTGTGCCTGCCCGTCGATCGAAAGCTACGCCTAAGGCAGCCACAAGCTAGTAGCCTCAAGCTGCAAGAAAGAGCCGATCGGCGTCTGACTTGCAGCTTGTCGCTTGCCGCTGCCTCTATAACAAGAAACCGGAGAACCAACATGTCCCTGAGCGTGTTCGACCTGTTCAAGATTGGCATCGGCCCCTCCAGCTCCCACACCGTTGGCCCGATGCGCGCGGCTGCGCGTTTTGTCGAAGGCCTGCGTCGCGATGACCTGCTGGCGGCTACCGCCTGCGTCAAGGTCGAGCTGTACGGCTCACTGGGCGCCACCGGCAAGGGCCACGGCAGCGACAAGGCGGTATTGCTGGGCCTGGAAGGCGAACAGCCGGACACCGTGAATACCGAGAACATCGCCACTCGGCTGCAGGCGATACGCAGCAGCGGGCGAATCAACCTGCTCGGTGAACACAGCATTGCGTTCAACGAGAAAGAACACCTGGCAATGATCCGCAAACCCCTGGCCTATCACCCCAATGGCATGATTTTTCGTGCCTTCGATAGCGCCGGCCTGCAGATCCGCAGCCGCGAGTACTACTCCGTGGGCGGTGGTTTCGTGGTCGACGAAGACGCCGCCGGCGCCGACCGTATCGTCGAAGACACCACTCGCCTGACCTTCCCCTTCAAGACCGCCAAGGAGCTGCTGCAACATTGCAGCACCTATGGCCTGTCCATCAGCCAGGTGATGCTGACCAACGAAAGCGCCTGGCGCCCGGAAGCGGAAACCCGCGCCGGCCTGCTGAAGATCTGGCAGGTGATGCAGGACTGCGTGGCTGCCGGTTGCCGCAATGAAGGCATCCTGCCGGGCGGGCTCAAGGTCAAGCGGCGCGCCGCCGCCCTGCACCGCCAGTTGTGCCTGCACCCGGAGGCCGCGCTGCGTGATGCGCTGTCGGTGCTGGACTGGGTCAATCTCTACGCCCTGGCGGTCAACGAGGAAAACGCCAACGGCGGACGCGTGGTCACGGCGCCCACCAATGGTGCGGCCGGGATCATCCCGGCGGTGTTGCACTACTACATGCGCTTCACTCCCGGGGCCAACGAAGACGGGGTGGTGCGTTTTCTCCTCACGGCCGCGGCCATCGGCATCCTGTACAAGGAAAACGCCTCGATCTCCGGCGCCGAAGTCGGCTGCCAGGGCGAAGTGGGCGTGGCCTGTTCGATGGCCGCCGGGGCCTTGTGCGAAGTCCTCGGCGGCAGTGTGCAGCAGGTGGAGAACGCCGCGGAAATCGGCATGGAACACAACCTCGGGCTGACCTGCGACCCGATCGGCGGCCTGGTGCAGGTGCCCTGCATCGAGCGCAACGCCATGGGTTCGGTGAAGGCCATCAATGCGGTGCGCATGGCCCTGCGCGGCGACGGGCAACATTTCGTCTCCCTCGACAAGGTCATCCGCACCATGCGCCAGACCGGCGCCGACATGAAAAGCAAATACAAGGAGACCGCCCGTGGCGGTCTGGCCGTGAACATTATCGAGTGCTGATACGCCGCCCGTATCCGCACGTTTTTTCAGGAGTTGCCCATGTCCACCGAAACACTGTTGAAAACCCCACTGCACAGCCTGCACCTGGAGCTCGGCGCCCGCATGGTGCCATTCGCCGGTTACGACATGCCGGTGCAGTACCCGCTGGGGGTCATGAAGGAACACCAGCACACCCGTGAGCAGGCCGGGCTGTTCGATGTGTCCCACATGGGGCAGATTCTCCTGCGTGGCGCCAATGCCGCCCAGGCCCTGGAAACCCTGGTGCCGGTGGACATCATCGACCTGCCGGTGGGTATGCAGCGCTATGCCATGTTCACCAATGAACAGGGCGGCATCCTCGACGACCTGATGGTCGCCAATCTCGGCGACGACCAGCTGTTCCTGGTGGTCAACGCCGCCTGCAAGGAACAGGACCTGGCCCACCTGCGCCGCCATCTCGGCGAGCAGTGCGACATTCAGCCGCTGTTCGAGGAACGCGCCCTGCTGGCCCTGCAAGGCCCGGCGGCAGTCAAGGTACTGGCGCGCCTGGCGCCAGAAGTGGCCAGCATGACCTTCATGCAGTTCAAGCCGGTGACCGTGCTGGGTGTGGACTGCTTTGTCAGCCGTTCGGGCTATACCGGGGAAGACGGTTTCGAAATCTCGGTACCTGCCGAGCAGGCGGAAAAACTGGCCCGTGCCCTGCTTGCCGAACCGGAAGTGGCGGCCATCGGCCTGGGCGCCCGCGACTCCCTGCGCCTGGAAGCCGGCCTGTGCCTGTACGGCCATGACATGAACAGTGACACCACACCGATTCAGGCCAGCCTGCTGTGGGCCATCTCCAAGGCTCGCCGCGCGGACGGCGCACGTGCCGGCGGGTTCCCTGGTGCCGAGGTGATCTTTGCCCAACAACAGGGCGGCGTCGATCGCAAACGTGTCGGCCTGCTGCCTCAGGAACGCACGCCAGTGCGCGAAGGTGCGGAAATCGTCGACGCCGAAGGGAACATCATCGGCAGCGTATGCAGCGGTGGCTTCGGTCCGACCCTCGGCGCTCCATTGGCGATGGGTTACCTCGATATCCAGCACTGTGCACTTGATACGCCAGTTGCAGCGATAGTACGTGGGAAAAAGGTGCCAATGCTTGTAAGCAAAATGCCATTCGTACCCCAACGCTACTACCGAGGCTGAGGGACTGTTTCTATAAGTAACGCGGTTGCGTTAAAAGTGCACTAATCTGTAACGCAACCGCCATAAAACAGTGCATATTTTCGCTACTGAACACTACTTATAACGCCCGAAAACAATTGAACAACTCTATCGAATAAGGCCTGCACGCTAGTTCCGCCAAACCTCGGAAAGCTGAGTAAAACCGGGGCTTCGCGGGGCTTGTTTTTTCTCCCGTAGTTGGCGTAGAGTTTCCCCACTGTGTTTGCATGGGTCGCTTGGAATCGTGACCTGGGCAGTAGCCAACAAGTTTGCTACAACCCGTTCGACGTCTCTTACTTTCCTGCAACCCAGCCCAGTACTCTTCCACGAGGAAGAGACTGTCATTAATTTTTTAGCGTCAAAGGAAATAAGAAATGTCCCAACGTCAGAGCGGTACCGTCAAGTGGTTTAACGACGAGAAAGGTTTTGGTTTTATCACTCCAGAAAGCGGTCCGGATCTGTTCGTACACTTCCGCGCTATTCAGGGCAACGGCTTCAAGAGCCTGAAAGAAGGCCAAAAAGTGACCTTCATCGCTGTGCAAGGCCAGAAAGGCATGCAAGCTGACGAAGTACAAGCAGAAGCTTAATCGTCTGTAACGAAAAAGCCCCTGATGCTGACATCAGGGGCTTTTTTGTGCGCGCAATTCCGTAAAATGGCTTCTTTTTTCAGTCGAGAGCCTGTCATGTCGAAGCATCTGCTAAGCCCCCAAGGCGATTTCCCTACTGTCGGCCTGGGGCGTCGCCTGGCAGCGATGTTCTATGATTTTCTACTGTGCGTCGCCCTGCTGATCGTCACCGGCGGCATCTACAAATTTATCCAGATGCAGATCATCGGCGAAGCGCGGATGCGTGCCTTGACCGAATCCGGCGCTCTGGATGGCGACCCGCTGTACTCCACCGTCCTGCTGTTTGTGCTGTTCGGCTTCTTCGCCAAATTCTGGACCCATTCAGGGCAGACCCTGGGCATGCAGGTCTGGGGCATCCGCGTACAGAACGCCGATGGCAGCCGCATCAGCCTGTGGCAGGCATTGCTGCGCTTCATGGTATCGATCGCGTCCTGGCTGTGTGCCGGCCTGGGCTTCTTCTGGGTGCTGGTGGACAAGCAGAAACGCAGCTGGCATGACATCTACTCCAACACCCAGCTGGTACGCATCCCTAAACAGAAGAAATAACCCGCTACCAACAAAAACGCCCCGACAAGTCGGGGCGTTTGCATGACTACGCAATAAAACCGCTCAGGCGTTGCCCGCCAGTTTCATTCGTGCCGCCTGGGTGAAGTCCAGCATGCGCTTGAGCGGTCGAACGGCATTGGGGATCAGCGCCGGGTCCACTTGAATCTCGTTGCTGCCCTGTTGCAGGCACTGCAGGGTGCGCTCCAGGGTGTTCATGGCCATCCACGGGCAATGGGCGCAACTGCGGCACGCTGCGCCGTTACCGGCCGTAGGCGCCTCGATGAACACCTTGTCCGGGCACAGCTGCTGCATCTTGTAGAAGATGCCGCGGTCGGTGGCGACGATGAAGGTCTTGTTCGGCAGACGCTGTGCGGCGGCGATCAGCTGGCTGGTGGAACCGACCGCGTCCGCCAGTTCGATCACCGAGCTGGGGGACTCGGGGTGCACCAGGATGGCAGCCTCCGGGTACAGCGCCTTCATGTCTTCCAATTGCTTGGACTTGAACTCTTCGTGAACGATGCAGGCACCGTCCCAGAGCAGCATGTCGGCCCCGGTCTGGCGCTGGATGTAGGTGCCCAGGTGCTTGTCCGGGCCCCAGATGATCTTCTCGCCGTTATCCATCAGGCTTTCAACGATCTCCAGCGCACAGCTGGAAGTCACCACCCAGTCGGCACGGGCTTTGACCGCCGCCGAGGTGTTGGCATAAACCACCACGGTGCGTTCGGGGTGCTGATCGCAGAAGGCCGAGAACTCGTCCACCGGGCAACCCAGGTCGAGCGAGCAAGTGGCCTCCAGCGTCGGCATCAGCACGCGTTTTTCAGGGTTGAGAATCTTCGCCGTCTCCCCCATGAAGCGCACCCCGGCCACCACCACGGTCTTGGCCGGATGAGCGTTGCCGAAACGGGCCATTTCCAGAGAGTCGGAAACACAGCCGCCGGTTTCTTCGGCCAGGGCCTGAATCACCGGATCACAATAGAAATGCGCAACCAGCACCGCGTCCTGAGCCTTGAGCTCTGCAGCGATGGCGGCACGAAAATGGGCCTCTTGCTCAGCACTCAAGGGTTTGGGCTGTTTGGCGTCGAGGTGGGCTTGAACCAGAAGGCGTTCGGAAATTTGCGTCATGTTCGCAAGACCTGCAGGCGCTTGGGCGCGAAAGTCGAGTATACCACCGGCTCCGGACCGCTTAGGGCCCCGCCGGGAGAGTGAGTTCATCAGGTACGGACAGCATTTGAGCCGCGCAAGGCTACAGAATATCCGGGGCATTCAAAAGCCAATTCTGTCCGGCGCCTGCTCCTTGCGACCCGGGTCGCCCCGCGCCAACACCACCCGCACGCACAACCCGCTCCTGGCCTGATCCTCGGAGTAAGCGAAATAGATCTCGGCGTCGTGGCGCTCACGATGGAAAGCCCCAGCCCCAGCCTCTCGCTCGCCAGATCACAAGGCGCACAGCACTGTCGCCTAGTAGAACCATTCGTGCCGAAGAGTAACGACCTGTCGGATCGAAAGACTGCGTTCAACGCCGTACCAGACAGCCAGGTTGATCGCCAACAGCAGCGCAAACGCCTGACTGCGCCTGAATTGGCGCGAGGCAGAGGTTACAAGGGAAAACTTAGCTGAAACCGAGCGGGCTTTGACGCGTCAGCCATGCCTCGTGAAATGCCCGTCCAGCGGCATTCCCACGCGCTTCGCAGGCTGTAGCAAGGCCCATGCTTGCACGGTTCGGTGGGCGCTCAGAGCATAGAGAGTTTTTTTTTACAATTAATAGCATTTTGAACTTTCTACGCTAACGTCAGATAACGAAACAGTTATCTGGGATCAGCAAGGAAAAGCCTATTTCAGAGTGCTCTGACGAATGATTCGTGGCGCCCGACTGTCCCGGCTGACCCTCCCAGCCAATCAAGGAAGCAGTAAATGAACAGTGATTGCTTGCAGGTACTCAGGCGAGTGACATGGACACTCATTTTCGCGGCTTTACCTACAGGAGTGACCCTGGCGGCAGCGAACAATTGTGCGGGGCTGGAACCACTACCGGCAGTGCTTGAAGTCAGCGAGGGCATGCAGACAGCCATACGCTCTCCCGTGGCCATCACCCGGCTGGCGGTGGGTGATCCGAAAATCGTCGACGTACACCTCAATGGCAATGACTCCTACCTGCTGACTGGCATTGCGCCCGGCGCCACCAGCCTGATGGTCTGGAGCGCCTGTTCCAGTTCGCCACGGCAAAGCATGGTCTTCGTCCAGGGCAAAGCAGCCCAATCGCTGGTGGGCTCGCAACTACCCCCTTCTGAAAGTCCCCTGCTGCCCAGCCAGGTGCAGACCGACATCCGCTTTGTCGAAGTCAGCCGTACCAAGCTGAAGGAAGCCAGTACCTCGATCTTCGGCAAGAGCGGCAACTTTCTGTTTGGCTCGCCCAATTCCGTTCCCGGCGTCACGGTGACGCCCGGGCAGGTCGGCAACCTGGCACCCCGTATCCCGCTGAATAATGGCAGCTTCAATATCGGCTTTGGCGGCGGCAATGTGCTGGGGATTATCAACGCACTTGAAGGCAGCGGCTTCGCCTATACCCTGGCGCGTCCCAGCCTGGTGGCCCTGAGCGGGCAGAGTGCGAGTTTCCTGGCCGGTGGCGAGGTGCCGATCCCGGTGCCGAGCTCTGGCAGCGACAACATTTCCATCGAGTACAAGGAGTTCGGTATCCGCCTGACCCTGACCCCTACCGTCATCGGCAACAACCGCATCGCCCTGAAAGTGGCGCCGGAAGTCAGCGAACTCGATTACAACAACGGAGTGGTAATCTCCAGCACCCGAGTTCCGGCGCTGATTGTCCGGCGTACCGACACCAGCATTTCCCTGGCTGACGGCGAGAGCTTCGTGATCAGTGGCCTGATCAGCACCAACAACAGCTCCAGCGTGAGCAAGCTGCCGGGCCTGGGCAACATTCCCATCATCGGTGCGTTCTTTCGCGACTCCACGATCAATCGTGAAGAGAAGGAGCTGCTGATGGTGGTCACCCCCCATCTGGTGCAACCACTGGCCGCCAATGCTCAGTTGCCTTCACTACCAGGTGAGCAGATGCGCAATTACGATCCGAACTGGTTCCGCATGTACTTCCTGGAAGACGGCGACTTTGATCGGCGCAGTGGACTATCGCAATGAACCAGCACCTAAGCTCCTCCCTGGTGATGAAATTGAGTAATCCGGGCCTCGACAGGCCGCGCCTGGAGGTCATGACCCGAGCATCGAGCGCGTTTCGGGAGCGGAAAATGAAAGCCATGATAGTGGCGATAGGGTTGGCGATACTCGGTGGCTGCGCCTCACCTGGAGGCGCATCCTGGTCGTCGCTGAGCGCTCCGGAAAACTGCGCCAAGATCAACTCCGACCAGGAATTGTCACTCAGCCTGGCAGACGAAATGATCAACGGCGGCAAACTGCATGCTGGCCTGGCCAACCTGCAACGCCTGCCGGACGACCTTCCGGCAGTGCGCCTGCGCAAGGCCAAGATCTACCGCCTGCTGGGACAACGCGAAGCCGACCCGCTATACCGCAGTCTGCTCGGCGGTTGCCTGGCCGCGGAAGGCGAACATGGCCTGGGACAACTGGCCGCGGGGCGCGGCGATAACGAACAGGCCCTGGTGCACCTGCAACGTGCAGCCCGGCTTTCTCCCACCGACGAGAAAATCCGCAACGATCTGGGCGTGGTCTACCTCAATCAACGACGCCTGAAAGAAGCCCGATTCGAGTTCATCACCGCCATGGAGCTCAAACAGTCGGATCAATTGGCGGCCCTCAATCTGGTGACCTTGCTGATCTATCAAGGGAACTGGAAGCAAGCCTCGGAAGTGGTCAGCCGTGTCGGCCTGAGTCCGGGGCAAGTCACCGAAGCCAAGGCCCGCGCAGAAAAACTCAGGACCACGGCGCCCAATGATCGGGTAGCGACCGCCGGCGATCCGGCGCAACCCGACGCCATCCCCTCGACAACGCAGAGGTAGTGATGAAACACAACATGCTCAGTTGCCTGGGCCTCTTGCTGCTTCCCCTTGCGGCTCAGGCCATCGAACCCGGTCCGTCCTCCCCACAGCAGCAGGTCACCGAAACCTGGTTGCAACTGCAAAACCGCAATCAGGTCGCGTCGCGCACGCCGCAGCCGGCGACTCCCGGTGAACGGGAGTTGAGCCTGCAGCGCTGGATGGAGAGCTACAAACACGCGATCCCCGAGTACTACAAGGAATACTCGGGCAAGGGGAAATAAGCCGTTGCTGTCAGCGGCGCGCCTCAAGCCCGGCGGCCATCGTTCGACCCGCCCTCCTGCACCTGCCCCATCCGCTGATGGAGCAGGCTGGCAGGCATCTGCCGCGGCTCACGTCTTTCATAACTTCCCGAAGACCTTGAATACACCAATGATTGCCGGACCTATGGCCACCAGGAAAAAGCTCGGCCACAGGCAGAAAATCAATGGAAAGATCAACTTGGTCCCCACTTTTGCGGCCTTTTCCTCCGCCAGCTGAGTACGCCGGTCGCGAAACTCCTCGGCATAAATCCGCAAGGTCGTCCCCACGCTCGTACCAAAGCGGATGCTCTGCGCCAGCAGGCTCACCAGGCCCCGAATGTCCTCCAGCCCGGTCCGATCCGCCAAACGCTTGAGCGCTTCGGTACTGGGAATACCGGCACGGATTTCAGAGTTGACCAGCGCCAGCTCCAGAGCCAGGTCCGGTTGGCTGACGGCCATTTCCTCGGACACCCGCTCGATGGCCTGGGGCAAGGCCAGGCCGGACTCGACACAGACCACCATCAGATCAAGCGCATCCGGAAAGGCCACCAGCAAGCGGGTCGTGCGCGCCTGCCGCCGCGCACTGACATAGATCGCCGGAGCCAGCCAGCCGATACCGGCCGCCAGAATCAGCAGGAAGATCCCCAGGAGCAGCGACAGCTTCGGAATCAGCGGCAACACCAGGACCACCAGGCCCAGCATGAGCAACGGCGACAGCAAGCGCAGGGCCCAGTACATCTGCACCGCCGCAGGCGAGCGATACCCCGCGTGTATCAGCAGGGTCCGGGTCGCTGAGACCTGGTCCTGCTCTTGCGCAACAAAACGCTGGCCGACCTGTTCAAGCATCAACTGCAGGTTGCTCGGTGCCTCCCGAGTCACCGCGCCATGGCCACGCTTGATCAGCAACAGGCGACGCTGCACCGGGTCTTGCAGCCCCATCACCAGCAGCACCAGGGTCGCCGCCGCGAACACCACGCTCAGGCCGATGGCCGCGGAGAACAGCAGGCGCGCGAGCGCTTCGTTGCCCACCACGCGATTGATCAGACTCAATAGATAATCCATGACCTCACCCCCTGCGAACGCCGGTGTTCAAACCTGAATCCGAATGATTTTGCGTATCCAGAAAATGCCGATCAGCATCGCGACAAACGCCCCGATGACCAGCTTCTGGCCCAGTGGTTCCTGGAACAGCAAGGGCAGATAAGTCGGGCTCGAGAAAACGATCGCCGCCGCCAGTACGAAGGGCATGGAAACCAGTATCCAGCCCGACATGCGCCCCTCGGCCGAGAGCGTCCGGACCTTGCGCTGAAAGCGAAAGCGCCCACGGATCAGGCTGCTCAGGCGCTCCAGCACTTCCGTCAGGTTGCCCCCTGTTTCACGGTGGATCAGCACAGTGGTCACCAGCATCATCACCGTCATGCTCGGCATGCGCTCCAGCAGGCCAAGCATCGCCCGGCGCACGTCGTTGCCGTAGTTGATGTCGGAAAACGTCAGGCCGAACTCATGAGCGACCGGGCCCTTGTGCTCATCGGCGACCAGTTGCAGGGTTTCATTGAACGGGTGTCCGGCCCGCAGTGCCCGGCACACGGCATCCAGCGCATCCGGCAAGCCCTCTTCGAATTCGGCAAAACGCTTGCCGCGGTCGCGGGAGATCTTCAGCACCGGCAACCAGAACACCGCCATCGCCGCCGGCAGCGCCACCCACCAGATTTGCAGAAGCACCCACAACAGCAAACCCACGGCACTCCCCAGCACCACCCCCAGCAACAGCACCCGATAGGCACGGTACTCATGACCGGACTGCTCGATCATCTGAGCCAGGCTTTCCATTGCGGGCAGTTGCTCCAGGCGAGCCTCCAGCGGTGACAGGCGACGTAAGTATTTCTGCCGCAGTATCGACTGCATGTTCGGCAGGTTGCTCGCGCGCTCCAGCAGATTGAGCCGGCCGCGAATACGCTTGCGCACCTTGCTGGCCTCACCGAACACCGGTATGACCAAGCCCTGGCTGAGAAGAAACATGGCGGTAAACACCATGCCGAGGAATGCCAGGATAAATTCGCTGGGGATCTGGCTCATGGCTGGTCCTCCATCCATTCCGGCCGGAACAGGCTCAACGGCAATTCAATGCCACGCTTGGCCAGTACGTTGCGAAACGCCGGCACCATTCCGGTGGGACGGAACTCGCCGACAACCTCACCTTTCTCACCAATGCCACTGCGCACAAAGCTGAAGATCTCGGTCATGGTGATGATTTCACCCTCCATGCCGTTGATCTCCTGCACGCTGACCAGGCGCCGCGTACCGTCCTCCTGACGCTCCAGCTGGATCACCACGCCAATGGCCGAGGCAATCTGCTGGCGCATGGCCTTGATCGGAAAGGTCGCCCCCGTCATCGAAACCATGTTCTCGATCCGCCCCAGGGCATCACGCGCGGTGTTGGCGTGAATGGTGGTCAGCGACCCATCGTGCCCGGTGTTCATCGCGGTCAACATGTCCAGCGCCTCGGCACCCCGCACCTCACCGATCACGATGCGGTCCGGGCGCATCCGCAGGCTGTTGCGCACCAGCTCCCGCTGGCTCACCTCGCCACGGCCTTCGATATTCGAAGGGCGGGTCTCCAGGCGCACCACATGGGGCTGCTGCAACTGCAGCTCGGCCGAGTCCTCGATGGTGACGATCCGCTCGTTATGCGGGATGAAGCTGGACAGCACATTGAGCATGGTGGTCTTGCCACTGCCGGTCCCGCCGGAAATCAGCACATTGAGCCGTCCACGGACGATGGCCTTGAGCATCAGGGCGATGGCCGGCGTCAGGGTGCCCATCTGCACCAGGCTCTCGGTATTGAGCAGGTCCACGGCAAAGCGGCGGATCGACATGCTCGGCCCGTCGATGGCCAGCGGCGGAATGATCGCGTTGACCCGCGAACCGTCCTTCAGGCGCGCGTCCACCAGTGGCGAAGACTCATCAATGCGCCGCCCCAGGCTGGAAACGATGCGGTCGATGATGTTCAGCAGATGATGATCGTCACGAAAGTGCACATCGGTCCTCTGCAACTTGCCGAAGCGCTCCACGTATACCGAGGCATGGCCGTTGACCAGGATGTCGGACACCGTATGGTCGGCCAGCAGCGGCTCCAATGGCCCAAGCCCCAGCACCTCATCGGTGATCTGCTTGATGATCAACTGGCGACTGCTGGCACTGACCGGCGCCGAGTGTTCATCGAGCAACCGCAGGCTGAGCTCGCGGATCTGCCGCCCGGCGTCGGCCGGCTCCAGCGTATCCAGCAGGGACAGGTCCATGACCTTGAGCAACTGCTGGTAGATCTTCTCCCGCCACTCGGTCTCCATCGAACTGAGTTTGGTCCGGGTCTCGTAGAGCACATCGGGCACGCTGGCTTCCCAGGCCATGAGCACGCTGACGCAGTCCTCGCTGCTGATGGCTGCAGCTGGCCCATCTGCCGGGGCTGGCTTGCTGGATTGCTGACGCAAGCGATTTCGAAAGTCGCTGAGCATGGCTTACCCTCCGAACAGACGGCTGAAAGTACGTTTGAGCAGGCCCTGCTCCTCGGCCTGGATACCGATCAGGCGCTGACTCAACTCGCGCAGGGCCGTGGTGATGCCGGCACGCGGCGCGTGCAGCTCCAGTGGCACGCCGGTGTTCTGGCTCTCGCCAACCACCGCATAGTCGTTGGGCAGTTTGTGCAGATCGGTGCAGCGCAATGCCTCGGCAATGTCCTTGAGGCTGACGGCCGAGGACTTGTCGTAGCGATTCACCACCACCTGCAGTCGGTTGTTCTGCACCCCCAGGTCGTCGCGCAGAATGCGCAACAGGTGGGTGCCGTCCTTCAGGTGGCTGAGGCTCTGCTGCAGCACGATGAAGACGTGATCGGCATGCTCCAGGGTGATGCCGGTGAGATGGTCGATCTGCCGCGGCAGATCCACCACCACCCAGTCATAGGTGCTGCGCGCCAGGCGCAACAAACCTTCGAGCTGTTCAATGCGGATGTCCTGCGCCAGGAACAGCTCCCCGGTACGCCCCCCCAGCACATGCAGGGTGGGGCTGAAATGGCTGCAATAGCCGCGCAAGGCAATGCCGTCCAGGGTCTCGACCTGCTGCAGCACCTCCACATGACTGTGTGTCGGCATGACATCGAAACAGTGGGTCACGCTGCCAAACTGCAGGTCCAGGTCCAGCAGCAGGGTTCGCCCCCCCCGCACGCTGAGCTGATGAGCCAGATTGCAGGCCAGCATGGAAGCGCCCGACCCGCCCTTGGCATTCATCACCGCAATCAACTTGCCCCCTGCCCCCTGCTCCGCATGGGCCTCCATCACCATACGGCCCAGGGCCGCCTGCAACTCTTCGGCGGCGACCGGCTCCGGCAGAAAGTCACGGGCTCCAGCCTGCATCGCCAGTCGCATGCCTTCACGCTCGTCCAACGGACCACAGACCAGAAGAGGCGGACGCTCCTTCACCGGATGCAGCAACAGCGCCGCCAGTTCCTCGCGCCACAGGTGGCTGACCCTCAACAACAGGAAGTCCGGCATCTGTTCCAACCCGTACAACGGATCGGTATGACCGTTGCTCACCAGGCGCGTGCTGACCTGCAGGCCGGGCAGTTTCGAGCACAGGGCTTTCAGATGACTCAGGGCCGGCGCATCCCGCCCACTGATCAGCAGGCGCATGCCGGATCTGTCAGCCGCAGGGGTGGCGGGGGCTGCTCGGGTACTTAGCATGGTGTGATCTCCGGGTTGACCGTCGCATCAGGCTGTCGACCCAGGCTTTCGCGCGGCACGGTGGACTTGAACATCGGCAAAATGAACGCCCCGCCAAACCCGGGGATCAGCAAGTTGAAACTGAAATTCGACACCTCCAGCCGGACGTAGCGGATGGCGATAAATCCATTGCTGCTGGTGAGGTCGTTGGGGTTGGCGACCACCGCGCCGTTTGCATCCAGGTAGACCAGGTTCAGATTGGCACTGGTGAGGCTGGCGATCAGGCTGCTGGCTCCGCTATTGGTCGCCGAGTTGAACATCGCCCGCCGCAGAATGACCGGGTCCTTGATGTCGCACACCGCCGCCAGGCGCGCGCCGCGGCGTACCGTTTCATTCAGGGTGTTGACGGTGAAGTACAGCCGGCCGACTTCCAGGGCACCGAACAGCAGGGTGAACAGCACCAGGCTGGCAATGGCAAATTCGACGATATACACCCCACGCATGTGCCGGACGTTCATCACAAGGCCCTCATCACGATAGTCGAGGTCAACGCCAGGCCCAGCGGCACGCTGCTGCCGTACAGAGCAGGCAGCGCGCTGCCGATCACCGGCACGAAGGTGTAGCTGATGCTGACCTGGACATGGTCGGTCCCGACCGTGCTGACCTGCACATTGCCGGTGGTCAGGCCGGAAACCACGGGGGGGTAGCCATTGGGATTGGCAGGGACACCGTAAACGGCAACATTCTGGGTCTGGGAGATCAGCGAAGAACTCAGGCTGACCGTGCCAAGGGTGGCGTTCCAGGCCTGGGCGGCAGCAAAGCGCCCGGCGTCACGGCTGGCCTGCATCAGGCTGTTGTACTGGAACAACATGCGCCCAAATTCACCGAAGGTCAGCATCAGCAACGCCAGCAGCGGCAGGGTAATCGCCAGTTCCACCATCGCCATGCCGCGCTGGGCAGTCGGTAGTCTGTATCCACTGCGTCCCATCACGACCTCCTACGAGTCGGTACTCGGTGTCTGGTTGTTGTCGATGTAGGTCTTGTACAACTGGATGATCTGCGGCCCGGAAGTGTTCGCGGGATTGGGGCCCGGCACGTTATCGCCTTCGCATTGACTGACGAACTGACCGAAGATCTGCGCCGAATTGCCCTGTTGCGCCTCGGGCTGCAGCACGAAGTAGCAACCGAAACCGAGCACCGGGATGGACGAGGCGCCGTCGTTCTTGCCCGAACAGTTGCCAATCACGACCTTCAGGATCCGCCGCTCGAACACGCCGTTGCTCTGGCAACCGCCGCCGGTGCCGGCGACACAGCCGGCCGAGGCCTGAACCCAATTGTTGTAGCCATACAAAGCGCCACTGGGCGTGGACAGATTGCCGTTGCTCGAAGTGACCGCTTGCCCGTTGTACTGGATCTGCGCCGGAGAGCCGGTGTAGGTCAGCGACTTGGCGTTGACGGCAATCACCAGGTCCGGTGGATAGTCCGACGCACTGAGGCCGCCGCTGTATTGGTTGAAGCGGGTGTTGAGCCCCTGGGCGGATGGCCCCACGGTGTTGCCCGGCTTGGTCAGGACGGTGGAACCCACGCTGTTGCACTGATTGATCCCGCCCGCCAAGCCCTGCCTGACCGTATTGCCCCCGGAGCCGAAGTCCAGCAGTTGAAAATTCCCGGGGCCGATTGCCGAGTTGTTGTTGGCCGCGGTTTTCAGCACCTGCAGATCACCGAACTTGAACCCCCAGAACATGCCGGTGGCCGGGTTGTTCTTGCTGGGGTCGCCGCACACCATCAACGGCGTCAGGTCGCACGGGCTGGTCGGGCTCGGGCCCGCGGTGGCCACGGCCGCCACCGACTTGCTGCCGCCATTGCCCAAGGCCTGGAACACGCCCCAGAAAAAACTGCTCAAGGGATAGTTGGTTACCGTGACCCGGACATAGCTGGCATTGGCCGGCCCGGGGAAAGAGAAAGGTCCATACACGCTGGAGGCCAGTTCGACCTTGGCGAACCCCGAGGCGTTGCCGCCGATGGCCTTAGCCAGCTCCTGGTTGCCGGATGCGTTGGCATTGAGGGTCAAGGTGGCCAACGCCGCTGTCTGGGTCAGACTTGCGGCACCGGTCACGCCCGGCACCATGCTCAGGGTCTTGGCGCCACTCAGCGCCGCCGCGTCCACCGCATTTTGCAGCCGCGTCTTGTTCAGCAGCATATGGCTGCCGTCCAGTGCCAGGGCGCCCATCAACAGGAGCGAGGCCATGGCGATCACCACCAGGATGATCATTGCCCCGCGCTGACTGGACGGAAACGCGGTGAGCGGCTGCCGGATACACGATTTCATCTTCAAGCCCTCCCCTTCTCGCTCTGCCCCAGTCCAGCCCGAACCGCCTACAGAGCCTTGATGACATTGACCTCGACACCGCGAATTACCGTGATACCCGCGGCCTCAGGGCTCGCGTGCCGATGCACGAGCGGCTTGCTCACTACGGGCGCCGGCGCTTCCTGAGCCATGGCTACCGGCTCGACAGGCAAAGGCCGCTTGTTGTTATCCAGTGGATTGCGCAGGGCCAGTTGCAGCTTGCCCGCCGTCATGCCCTTGACCAGCACTTCCGCCTGAAGCGGTGTCATCTCCAGGGTCACTGCACGCACCACCACCGGCTGGGTCTTGTCGGTACTGGCTGTCTGGTCCACGGCCAGTACCCGCAGGTCCTCCAGAATGGTCTTGGATTCGGCATTGCCATCGTTGCCGGTCTGGCGAGTGGCCAGGACATCGACCCGATTGCCCGGGAGCAGGAACCCGCCGACGCCGACCACATCGTCCACCCGGACCGATATGGCACGTTTGTCCGGCTCGATCAGCGAGGCCAGGGTGCTGCCCCCCAGGTGCTCGGCCAGGCGCGCAGCGCGCAGGATGTCGCCACGCAGCATGGAGAAGGTGGCGATCTTGCCCACCACCTTGTCGGTGGAGTCAAAGGCATCGTCCGGAACCGCATCCTTGGGCATGCGTACCACTCCCACCTGCTGGGCCTCGACCATCTGCCCGAAGGCGATCTCGACAGTGGCCACCACCACGTTGCGCTGGTTGTCGTCGGGACCGACATTGAGCCGTGCATTGAGCCAGTTGTTGGCCATCCATGCCGCGCCCAACCCCAGGATCAGGGACAAGGCAATGAGGGTGAATGTGCGAGAGCTCATGGGAGTGTCTCCTTATCCAAGAAAGTCGAGCTGGACGAAGTAGTTGCGCCACGCCCACTCCAGCTCCCGGGTCGACAGCGGACCGGAGCCGCCCAGATAGCGCTGGCGGTCGAGTGCCATGTTCAACAGGTCGCGGGGGTGGCAAGGCACCAAGGGCATGTTTTCTGCGCCATAGAGTTCCTTGAGCACATAGCCAAGCACCTGAGGATCGTAAGGAACGCCCAGCCGCTCGGTCTCCTGGATCCAGATGCGCCGGTATTCCTCGGGTTTCAGATAACCGAACTGCAGCTTGTAGCCGATGCGCCGCAGAAACGCTTCGTCCGCCAGCTCCAGGGGATTGATGTTGGTGGAAAACACCAGGATCAGGTCGAAGGGCAATTCACAGTGCCGCCCACCGCCAAGGTTGAGGAAGTCACGTTTCTCTTCCATCGGCACAATCCAGCGGTTCAACAATTCCGCCGGGGCCATGCGCTGGCGCCCCATGTCGTCGATGATGAACAAGCCGTTGCTGGCCTTGAGCTGCAGGGGCGCCTGGTACAGGCGGGTGAAGGGGTCGTAGTGGACGTCCAGTTGCTCCATGGTCAACTCGCCGCCCGTGATGATCAGCGGGCGCTCGCAGTGCAGCAGCCGGCGGTCGATCCCTTCATTGAGCAACAGACTGTTCTGCTGCTCATCGTCATCCAGGCGCCGATGCACCTGGGGATCGAAGATCTCGATCACCGCCTCATTGATCGCAATGGCGTGCGGTACCCAGATGGATTCGGAAAACAGACGGATCAGTCGGCTGCTGACATAAGTCTTGCCGGTGCCCGCCGGCCCGTAAATCATGATGGCGCGCCCGGAGTTCAAGGCGACGCCCAGTTGGTCGAGCATGTCCTGAGCGAGCACCATCGCACCAAAGGAGCGATGCATGTCGTGCGCGCTGATGCGGCCATGGTGAATGGTCTGGATCTTGATCAGGGAGCGATAGGCACTCACCGGAAAAGGTGCGGCGCCGATGTAGCCGCTGCGCGCCAGGGCATCACGCGCGGCAGCACGGCCACGCTCCGTCAGCCCGTAGCGCAATGTCTGGCCAGGCGCCTGGCCGAGTATCTCGACACGGCGGTCCTTGCGCAGGAAGGTGAGCACCTCTTCCAGTACGGCTCCGGTCAGCGCCAGGCGTTCCACCAGTCGCGACATGTCCAGTACACCAGCGTCGTAAAGATGTTTGCACACCAGATCGCCGAGAAAGTTGTCCGCCAGCCCGGTTTCAAGAATCGTGCATGGCTGTGGGGCCAGCCGCTGCACCGCTTCCCGTTCAGAGGAGGACACACGGCTATTACTCATGGCGTACATGGTGCTCTCCTGAACTAGTGACTGAATGGCAACCAGAAAATGCTGATCAACGTGCCGAGCAGTACTGCAATCGAGTAAGGAAATGGCTTGCCTGCCACTTCATCGGCTGCAGGCGCGAAGTAAGCCCTGGCTCGGAGCATCAGCCAGTAACGCCCCACGGTCTGCTGGGCCTGGCCACGTACCAGCACGATCAATACGCCACACAAGCCACCGGCAATCAGGCTGAAGAACGCAGCCCACAAGGCCCCCTGCGGAGTCAGAAAAGTTCCGACCATGGCCATCAGCTTGACGTCTCCGGCGGCCATCCCCCCAAAGACATACATCGGGAGAAACACCGCAAAACCGATCAGCAGGCCTAGCAATCCGTGTCCCAACCCGGTTAAACCTTCGGAGTAAGCCTGTCCAACCAGCCCCAGGCAGACTCCGAGCAAGATCAGCACGTTGGGAATGCGGTGGCGGCGCAGATCGCCCACCACCGCCACACTCAACAGCCCCAGCAGCAGCGCCACAGCAACAAACGGCTCCTTGTCCATGACCGCAATCCTCTGTGGAGTTGGCGCTACTAGCAGGTCTTGCCTTGGACGGCGCAGCCCAGGCTGGTGATGGCTGTTTTCACGTTGGTGCCCAGGGTGATGAACGCGGCGACAGCCCCCAGCGTGATCAACCCGCCCGCCACCGCATATTCCACGATGGTCAGGCCGTCTTCGTCTTTGATGAACTTCAGCACCGAGGTCTTGATCGATTGCAGTTTCATTTTGTTTGCCTCACTCAAGTGATTGACTTCAAGAGCAGCACTTTTCGCACTACCTGGGCAAACCTTAGTCATTAGGAGATTGAGGGGGTTAGGAGTTTTTTGCTGATCGCTAGGACTTTATTGCAACTAAAACAAAAACAACTAAGCACAGGGCCAACGACCTGATCAGCCAGTAAAAGTTTGAGTAGGGAACAATTCACAAACAACACGACCACGCATTCTCAGTCGTTGAAAAATCGATCCTGGTACGGCCCTGCCGAACGAAAACAGCGCTCGGCATCACGGTCACCGAATGGCGCATGGTGCAGAACGAACTAAGCTGGCTTTTGTATATCAGGATTAGATCTTCGGACAGGCGGCACAGCAGCGATACTGCTGGACAGGGAAGAAAAACTGCGGGCCGGGTCTGACTCGAACAGCGCTTGCCCAGCGCCGTACGGTTACTCGGGATCGATCAGGATTACAGCCAGGAACCAGGCACACTGCATATGCATACCGATCCCTACTACATGCTGGACCTCAGCCTGACGAAGATCGCTCCCCGGCGTCTGGCCCAGCTACGCTGGCGACACAGAGCCAATGAACCGCTCCAGTACAGGACTGAGCCCCCAGCGCAACCACTTGGATCAACAGGTCTTGCCCTGTACTGCGCATCCCAGACTGGTAATGGCGGTACTGACGTTGCCGCCCAGGGTTACAAACGCAGCAACGGCTCCAAGGGTTATCAACCCGCCAGCCACTGCATATTCCACTATGGTCAAGCCATCTTCATCCCTGATGAACGCCGTAACCGAGGTTTTGATTGATTTCAGATTCATCTTGCCACCTCATTTAAGGACTGTACTTCAAGCGGTTAGTTGGTCCACCGCCTGAAGGAATGCTAGTCAGGGGCAACAGTGAGGGTTAGGAGTTTATTGTCGATAACTAGGACTTTTTTGCGGTGATTAATTAGAAAAAATATTCCCACGCACACACCCGGCACAGAATCGAAAGGCTAAGGAGCAACTATGAACACACCTGATCTTCAATACACGGAGACTTGTCTCCGTCATCGTCATGTGGTGACGAAGCACTATTCCCGACATGCATCGACGCGCGCGATGCCCGACCTCAGATAGAGGCGGCGTGACCGCTGAAAGGAACAAGGCAATGAAACCTGAGGCGATCAAGAAACCATGCCTGCTATGGTTTGATCTCACTCGCAACCGATCCGCTGAAGAGCTGATCGGGCATTTTCGTTCAGCCTGTGACTGTCGCCTGGCCAAGGGGGCCAACGTTTCCGCGATGGATGCGCTGCCGACGCCGGACATGATCTGCATGCACTATGACCGCCCCGACATGCCGGGCCTCAACCTGCTGCTGGAGATCAAACGCAAGGTCCCCTCCGTTCCCATCGCCATGTTCACCGTGCAGCACTCAGAAGAGCTTGCCATCTGGGCGATGCGCTCGCGGGTCTGGGAGTACATGGTGCTGCCCCTGACCGGCCCGGAAACCGAACGCTTCATGCATGCCCTGAGGCAGCTCTGCGAGCTGCGTCGCCACTCTGGCGCTAGCAACAAGACGTTGCTGGTCGAGCATGGCCCGTCCTTGCCGGATAGCATCCGCTTGACCGCAGAACACCAGAAACATCAGGCCCTGAACAACGTGCTGCTGTATATCGACCAACACTTTCGCGACAGCATCGATCAAAAGGAACTGGCCAAGCGCTGCGGCATGACGACATTCCGCTTCAGCCGCCTGTTCAAGGAAGTGAATGGCCTGGGCTTCATGGACTACATCCTGAGCAAGCGTATGGATTGCGCCAAGGAACTCCTGGACAACAGCCAGATGCCCGTCACCAGCATCGGCTATGAGGTCGGTTTCAAGGATCCTTCCTATTTCGCCCGGGCCTTCAAGCAGTTCACCGGTTGCACCCCCAGCGAATACCGCCAGGCACACCGTACAACACCCCCGCAGGACGAGCCGCAAGACGAGCAGCTGTCGCAGGTCATTGATAGCCTTCCAGAGCGCATCGAGCTTTGATGCCCCAACGCCCGGGTTTATTGCAGGCAAAAAAAAACCCGGAAATCCTCACTTTCGTGGGCCTTCCGGATTTTCTAAACCGCCAAAATATGGTGGGTCGTGTGGGATTCGAACCTACGACCAATTGGTTAAAAGCCAACTGCTCTACCAACTGAGCTAACGACCCGCTGTGTGGTGGCGCGTATAATACTGATTTCTAACGGGAATTCAACACCCTAAATGAAAAAAATCAAAAATAAACCGTTGGATCGCTGACACCGGCCGCGTCGAAACCTTCTGCACGCAGACGGCAGCTGTCGCATTTGCCACATGCACGGCCGTTGTCG
This sequence comes from Pseudomonas sp. Os17, assembly GCF_001547895.1. NCBI lineage: Bacteria > Pseudomonadati > Pseudomonadota > Gammaproteobacteria > Pseudomonadales > Pseudomonadaceae > Pseudomonas > Pseudomonas sp. Os17. The sequence goes on from NZ_AP014627.1 coordinate 5,316,955, forward strand.
TCCGCCTGATAGCAGGAAACCGTCAGGCCATAATCGACTCCCAAACCCACACCGGCCTTGATGATTTCGGCCTTGCTGAGGTTCTGCAGGGGCGCCTGGATCCGGAAGCCCTGCCCTTCGACACCGGCCTTGGTGGCCAGGTTGGCCATGCGCTCGAAGGCTTCGACGAACTCGGGGCGGCAATCTGGATATCCGGAATAATCCACCGCATTGACGCCGATGAAGATATCCCGCGCTTGCAGAACTTCCGCCCAGCCCAGAGCCAGGGACAGAAACACGGTGTTGCGTGCCGGCACATAAGTCACCGGAATCCCCTCACCGGGTGCCTCGGGCACATCAATGGAACTGTCGGTCAGGGCCGATCCGCCAATGCCATTGAGATTCAGGCCGATCACCTTGTGCTCCACCACGCCCAGGTCCCGCGCCACGCGCTCGGCAGCGTGCAGTTCGGCCCGATGGCGCTGGCCATAATCGAAGCTCATGGTGTAGCAGCGGTAGCCTTCGGCGCGGGCCATGGCCACTACCGTGGCCGAGTCCAGTCCACCGGAAAGCAGGATCACTGCACGCTTCTCGGTCGACGATTGATTCTGTGCTTGCTCAGTCATTTCAGCGCCCCGGCTCATCATTCCAAAGGTATTTATGCAGCTGCAGTTGCAGTCGCACCGGCAGGTTGTCAGCCACGATCCAGTCGGCCAGATCCCGTGCGCTGAGATCATGGTGGCTGGGAGAGAACAGTACTTCGCCGGCACGTCGCTCAAGACCGTACTGGATCAGTTTGGACACTGCCCAGTCGTAGTCCTCACGGGAACAGATGACAAACTTGACCTGGTCGTTGGCCGTCAGCAGCTCGATGTTCTCGTAGCGATTGCGATGAGCTTCCTTGGAGCCTGGAGTCTTGAGGTCAAGGACCCGGCTGACGCGCTGATCCACCTCGGAAATATCCAGCGCGCCACTGGTCTCCAGGGAGACTTCATAGCCGGCATCGCACAGCTGCTTGAGCAAGGGAATGGCATTAGGTTGCGCCAACGGCTCGCCACCGGTGACACAGACATAACGCGGACGGAAACCGGCAACCTGCTCCAGCAGGCTGTCGAGGGTACGCTGGGTGCCGCCGCTGAAGGCGTAGGCGCTGTCGCAGTATTGGCAACGCAACGGACATCCGGTCAGGCGCACGAAAACCGTGGGCAGCCCGGCAGTCCGAGTTTCCCCCTGCAACGAGTAGAAAACTTCGGTAATTCTCAATGTGTCTTGCATAGTCGCCACGGGCGTAACAGCTAAACAGGCTGTCCGCCTCCGTCAGGCACTTCAAGGAACCCCGCCATCGCGCAGATCCCAGGAAGCGTGTTTCAAAAAAAGGGGGTGAATTCTAACGAAAAAACCCGCGACAAGCGCGGGTTTCTTGTAACGGCTGCCAACACGCTTACATGCGTTGCAGATCCCGTTGTGCCAACTGAGCGGCGGAAGTGCCCGGATACTGGGCCACCACCTGCTGCAGAATGCCTTTGACCCGGTCGGTATGACCCAGGCGACGCTCTACGTCAGCCAGCTTGTACAGCGAGTCCGGCACCTTGGCATGCTTGGGGTACAGCTGGGAAACCTTGGCGAACGCCTGACCTGCACCTTGCAGATCGCCCTTGGCCAGGTTCACTTCTCCCAACCAGTACTGGGCATTGCCGGCGTACTGGCTGTTGGGGTACTTGCGCAGGAAAGCCGAGAAGGCCTGGCTGGCCTTGTCGAAGTCCTTGGCCTTGATCAGGTCGAAGGCAGCATCGTAGTAGAGCTTTTCCTTGGCCGGATCACCCGGTTCGCTACTGGCCGCGGGTGCTGGAGCAGCAGCTCCGGCTGCGGCACCGGCGGCACTGCTATCGCCACCGGCTGAAGAATTCTCAGGAGACGCGGCAGGTGCAACACCGCTTCCTATGCGCCGATCAAGATCCTGGTAACGCTCCAGGCTCTCTTGCTTCATGCGCGCTACATCATTTTGCAGAACTTCGATCACACCTTGTTGCCGTGCGATCTGCTCCTGCATTTGCTGCAGTTGCTGGAACAGCTCGCCCTGTGCCGAGACAGGGGTCGAAACCCCTCCCCCGGCATAGGCGCCGTTCGTGCCATAACCCGCTGGCGGATAACTGCTCCCGCTATTGTTATAGCCGGAGTTGTTATCGACCACAGGAACCGCAGACCACGCCGCTAGCGGCGTGAGACTGAGAGCCAAAATAGTTACAGCACGACGGCACGTTCGCATGACGAATTACTTACGCAGTTCGACGCGACGGTTTTGAGCCCAGGACTGCTCGTCGTGGCCAGTGGCAACTGGACGCTCTTTACCGTAGGAAACCAGCTCCAGCTGAGCTGGGGAAACGCCCTGCAGAACCAGGTAGCGCTGAACGGCTTTCGCACGACGCTCGCCCAGTGCCATGTTGTACTCACGAGTACCACGTTCGTCGGTGTTGCCTTCCAGAACAACGCGAGCGCCGTTTGCTTTCAGGTCCTTGGCGTGAACGTCCAGAGCGCGCATGGCTTCTGGCTTCAGGTCCGAGCTGTCGTATTCGAAGTAGAAGGTGGTGATTGCGCGCAGAGCAGCTTCTTCGCTCAGGGAGCCATCAACAGCACCAGTGTTAGCGCCGTAACCAGCGTTTGGATCAACAGCGCCTTCGCCGGCGTTGTCGCCACCTTTGGAGGAGCAACCTACAGCTACAGCCATGGCCAGAGCCAGCGCAGCAAACTTACCAAACTTCAACATTTCCATCGTGAAACTCCTAATGAACCCCAGTGTGTTAAGTGAAACATTGTAGCGCCGCGTCAGTTCAGGTAAGGGGACCAGGACGGTTCTCTGACTTCGCCTTGAGCGGTAGGAAGCGGGAGCCTCACACGTCCATTAATGGACACGAGCATCAAGACTCCCCGGCCCTGCTGGCGGGTGGCGTAGATTACCATGGTGCCGTTGGGCGCAACAGTAGCTGACTCATCAAGGTTGGTGTCTGTAAGGATTTTTACGCTACCGCGCTGCAAATCCTGAGCCGCCACCCGGAAGTTGGTGAAACCATCCTGGCGGTGAATCATTACCAGGGTCTTTTCGTCAGCAGAAAGTTTTGGGTTGGCGTTGTAGTTACCAATAAAGGTCACACGCTCGGCGCCACCACCATTGATGTTGCTTTTATAGACCTGCGGCTTGCCGCCACGGTCGGAGGTGAAATAGATGGTGGAACCATCCTTGCCCCAGAACGGCTCGGTATTGATGCCCGGGCCACTGGTGACACGACTGATTTGCCGGGACGCCATGTTCATCACATAGATATCCGGGTTGCCATCCTTGGACAGCACGAATGCCAGGCGGGTGCCATCCGGCGACCAGGCAGGAGCGCCGTTCAGGCCTTCGAAGTTGGTGATCTGCTCACGACGGCCAGTGTCGATGTGCTGAACGAAGATCCGCGGACGCTTCTGTTCGAACGACACATACGCAATGCGCTTGCCATCGGGCGCAAAGCGCGGCGACAGGATCGGCTCACGCGACTGCAGCAGGGTAACCGCCCGAGCACCGTCGTAGTCCGAACGCTGCAGGGTGTAGCGGGTGTTGTTCACCGAGAAGCGCTCAGCCGTCACATACAGCAGGCGAGTCGAGAACGCGCCCTTGATACCGGTCAGTTTTTCAAAGGACTGATCGGAAATGTAGTGCGACATATCCCGCAACTGATCGACGCTGCCCGACACGCTGCCGGTCAGCACTTGCTGCTCGGTGGCGACGTTGAACAGCGCGTATTGCACCTGCAGGCGCCCGCCCGCCGGAACAATGCTGCCCACCATCACGTACTGGGCGCCCAGGGCTTTCCAGTCGCGGAAAATGACTTCACTGGCCTGAGTCGGCAGGCTGATCATGTTCTGCTTGGGGATAGGTGCGTAGTACCCCGAGTTGCGCAGGTCGTCACCGATGATCTGCGCCATGTCGTCCGGCAGCACGCTGCCGCCTTGCCAACCGAACGGCACTACGGCGATGGGAGTTGCCCGGTCACTGCCACTGGTAACCAGAATGTTTTTTTCATCCGCTGCCGCTATCCCTGCCATACAGCAAATAACGACAAGCATTCCTCGAAGAAGGTTTCTCACAAGGCTAGATCCTCAGGTGTGAATGTCATCTTGAATGAACGATAGGGAGCAAAATCCTTCGGACTCAACCCCTGCATTTCTGTCAAACGCCCAATATTCTTGACTGCCGCTACCGCCGAGGCATCGAACGGACCATCACCACTGGACTTGATCACGCTAACCGTGGTCACCGTGCCATCGGGCAACATGCCGATCCGCAGCTCCACTGTCATGCCCTTGCGTGCCGAAGGAGGACGAGCCCAGCCTTCCGCTGCACGGATACGAATCAGGTCATCGAAACTGCCTGCGACACTGTCACCGACCTCATCCGACTTAGTGGCTTCACGCTCCGGCTTGTCGGACAGCAAGTCCGCCAGGGCCTGAGCCTTCTTCTCTTCGGCAGATTTACGCGCTGCTTCCTGGGCCTTTTTCTTCGCGGCATCGGCAGCAGCTTTCTTCTTCGCGTCTTCGGCGATCTTTTTCTTCGCCTCTTCAGCTTCAGCTTTCTTCTTCGCGTCTTCCGCGGCTTTCTTCTTCGCGTCTTCGACGATCTTTTTCTTGGCTTCTTCAGCGGCCTTTTTCTTGGCCTCTTCTTCAGCGGCTTTCTTGGCTTCTTCTTCGGCTTTCTTCTTGGCTACATCAGCCAATTGCTTCTCTTCAGCCTTCTTGGCTTCGGCAGCTTTCTTGGCTTCATCAGCCTTCTTAGCCTCGTCAGCCTTCTTGGCTTCATCGGCCTTTTTCGCTTCCGCGGCCTTTTGAGCTGCCTCTTCTTTCTTTTGTTCCGCAGCCTTGATCTCTTCCTGCTCGACCTTCTTCTGCTCCAGCTGCTCGGCTTCGGTCTGACGCGCGGCGGATTTCTTCGCCTCACCCGCAATCTTGTGATTGGTCTGGGTGGTTGCCGGACTCTTGGATTTCAGCTGATACAGGGTCGCCTGGACGATCGGCTTGGCCGGAGGCAGTTCCGGGGTCATGGCGAAGCTGACGAACAGCATGCCAAACACCAGCACGTGCAGGGCGATCGCCCAGACACTAGGCCAGAAGTAGCTTTCCGAGGCGGACGGCTCTCGCTGTTGGTGCATCAGGGCGCCTCGGTAATCAAGCCAACGTTACCGACTCCGGCTTTCTGCAGGCCGCCCATGGCACCCATCACGGCGCCGTAGTCGACGGATTTATCACCGCGAATGAACACCTGGGTGTGTTTGCCGCCTTCGTTGCCGGCACGGATGATCTTGGTCACCGCGTCGGTCATCTGCGGCAAGGTCATCGCCTTGTCCTGTTGCTTTTCGGTGTCGACTTCACTGCCAAGGTTCCAGTAGTAGGTCTTGTCAGCCTTGATCGAAATGGTCAGTACCTGGGTGTTGTTGTCCTGGGGCAAGGCTTCGCTGGAAACCTTGGGCAGATCAACTTTCACGCCCTGGTTGAGCATCGGCGCGGTCACCATGAAGATAACCAGCAGTACCAACATCACGTCGATGTAGGGCACCACGTTCATCTCGGCAACCGGCTTGCGTTTGTGGCGAACTCGGGCCATTGGGTTTACCTGCTCACTCTTCGCTGGTGTGCACTTTACGGTGCAGGATCGCCTGGAACTCGTCGGCGAAGGTGTAGTAACGGCTGATCAGCGTCTCGCCACGAGCGGCGAAGCGGTTGTAGGCGATCACCGCCGGAATGGCCGCAAACAGACCGATGGCCGTGGCGATCAGGGCTTCGGCGATACCCGGGGCCACAGTGGCCAGGGTCGCTTGCTGGGCCTGGGCCAGGCCGCGGAAGGAGTTCATGATCCCCCACACGGTACCGAACAGACCGATGTACGGGCTGACCGAACCGACGGTGGCAAGGAACGGCAGGCTCTGCTCGAGCTTCTCTTCCTCACGGGAAATGGCAACGCGCATGGCGCGGGACACGCCTTCCATCACGGCTTCTGGATCAACGCCCGGTTGTTGACGCAGACGGGAGAACTCCTTGAAGCCGGCACGGAAAATCTGCTCGACCCCGGAATCCGGGTCCGGATTGCTGCCTGCCTGACGGTAGAGTTTGGACAGGTCGATACCGGACCAGAAGCGCTCTTCGAAGCTCTCCAGGGCACGTCGACCGGCGCGCAGCAGGTTGCTGCGCTGAAAGATCATGATCCATGAAGTCACCGATGCGGCAACCAGGGTCAGCATTACCAACTGCACTACAACGCTGGCATTGCTGACCAGGCTCCACATGGAGGAATGGTCGACGACGTTAGCTTCCACGCTTTATCTCCTGCTCTGAGTGTGTACCCGCGCTGCTCTCGTCGACAAAGGCCGTACGCAGAGCGTCTGGAATGGCGCGGGGTTTGAAAGTGTCGGCGCGCACACAGGCCACCAGGAACTGCCCCTCACAGAGCAGTGCATTATCCGCGGCTCGCCTGACCTGCTGAGTGAAGCGCAGGCTGACCCGGTTCAATTCGGTGACATGGGCACTGACCAGAAGCTCGTCGTCCAGTCGCGCCGGCGCGTGATAACGCGCTTCGCTGGAATGCACGACGAATAACAGGTTCTCCCCTGCCAGCTGCGATTGGGCAAAGCCCAGGTGTCGTAGCCGCTCGGTTCGAGCCCGCTCCATAAACTTAAGGTAATTAACGTAATACACGATGCCGCCGGCATCGGTGTCCTCGTAATAAACGCGACAACGATGTGCGAACGGCTCAAGCCCGTTTTGCGCGCGCATACTCTAGTGCTTACTCCTCAGGTTGCCAATCCGGCCAGGCAACTGTTTTTTCATTCTTGAACGACTTTTCATGCAGTTTGGGCAATGCCAGTCCCTAGGACAGCACAAACCCCGAATAAATCGACAAGCAGCGGGTGATTAATCGTCCACAGCATCGAGGAATTCGTCTACCACAGGCATATCCCCCAATCGTGACGGAATGTTTAGACCGAAGTGCAGATACGCATGCCGGGTCACCACACGACCTCGGGGAGTGCGCATGATGTAGCCCTGCTGGATCAGGTACGGCTCCAGCACGTCCTCAATGGTGTGACGCTCTTCGCTGATCGCCGCCGCCAGGCTGTCGACCCCCACCGGACCACCGTCGAACTTCTCGATCATGGTCAGCAACAGACGCCGGTCCTGGTGGTCGAAGCCACGCTCATCGACATCCAGCAGGTTCAGCGCCAGGTCGGCGATCGGCTTGGTGATATGCCCCTTGGCCCGGACTTCGGCGAAATCCCGCACCCGGCGCAGCAAGCGATTGGCGATCCGCGGAGTGCCACGGGCCCGCCGCGCCACTTCGAAGGCGCCTTCCGGATCCAGTGGCAAACCGAGGATCCCGGCGGATCGGCTGACAATGGTCGCCAGGTCCGCCGTGCTGTAGAACTCCAGGCGCTGGACGATGCCGAAGCGGTCCCGCAGTGGGTTGGTCAGCATCCCCGCGCGCGTGGTGGCACCCACCAGGGTAAACGGCGGCAGATCAAGCTTGATCGAGCGCGCCGCCGGACCTTCGCCGATCATGATGTCGAGCTGGAAGTCCTCCATGGCCGGGTACAGCACTTCTTCGACAATCGGCGACAAGCGGTGAATCTCGTCGATGAACAGCACGTCGTGAGGTTCAAGGTTGGTCAGCAGCGCCGCCAGATCGCCGGGGCGCTCCAGCACCGGCCCTGAGGTGCTCTTGATCGAGACGCCCATTTCCTCGGCGATGATGTTGGCCAGGGTGGTCTTGCCCAGACCCGGAGGGCCGAAGATCAGGGTGTGATCCAGGGACTCGTTGCGCCCGCGGGCGGCCTGGATGAACAGCTCCATCTGCTCGCGCACGCTGGGCTGGCCGATATAGTCGGCCAGGCTGACCGGACGAATCGCCCGGTCCTGGATTTCCTCGCGCTCACGGGGGCCCGTGGCGGCGATCAGACGGTCAGCTTCAATCACTTAAATCATTCCCTTCAGGGCTCGGCGGATCATGTCTTCACTGCTCAAGCCTTTGTCTTTGATCGCGGATACCGCCTTGCTGGCTTCCTGCGGCTTGTAGCCCAGGGAGATCAGCGCGCTGACCGCATCCGACTCGGCGCTGGCCACCGGCACCGGTGCATCCGGCTGGTTCGGCACCAGGGCAAACATGCTCGGTACGGCTTCCCAGGCCTTGAAGCGGTCCTTGAGTTCCACCAGCAGGCGTTCGGCGGTCTTCTTGCCAACCCCGGGCACCTTGGTCAGGGCCGAGGTGTCCTGGGCCTGCACGCAACGCACCAGCTCATCCACTTCGAGGCTGGACATCAGCGCCAGGGCCAGCTTGGGACCCACACCATTGAGACGGATCAACTCGCGAAAAAAGTCTCGCTCGCGCTTGCCGGCGAAGCCGTAGAGTAACTGCGCGTCCTCGCGCACGACCAAATGGATGTGCAAGGTCAGAGGCTCACCGACCGACGGCAGCCTGTACAAGGTGGTCATGGGCACTTCGACTTCGTAGCCCAGCCCGTTTACATCAAGAATCAGGTGCGGCGGCTGTTTCTCAGCCAGGGTGCCGCGCAAGCGTCCAATCACGTTTCAGATCCTTAGGCGATGGCCAGCTCGCAGCTGGCGACTCGTTGAGCGAGCGCCGGCGCCGACTACCCAGGCGCACAGTGCTCCACTCCTAAAATGACTGCGCTGATGCTATCAGAGACGCAGGCGCCCGCCACGACTGCGTGCCGTTCCCAGACCATGGGGCAACAGACTGGAGCGGGTATGGGCGTGACAGATGGCGATGGCCAGGGCATCCGAGGCATCGATCTGCGGCTTGGTGGTGAGCTTGAGCAGGTGCATGACCATCATCTGCACCTGTTCCTTATTGGCACCGCCGGTCCCGGCCACGGCCTGCTTGACCTGGGTCGCCGTGTACTCGGCGATCTCCAGGCCTTCTTCGGCCCCGGCGACAATCGCCGCCCCACGGGCCTGCCCGAGCTTGAGTGCCGAATCGGCATTGCGTGCCATAAACACCTTCTCGATGCCCATGGTCACCGGACCGTAGGTCTGAATCACCTCACGCACACCGCGATAGACAATCTGCAAGCGCTCGGGCAACTCGCCGGCTCCGGTGCGAATACAACCGGACGCCACGTACACGCAGCCACGCCCGGTGTCTCGAACCACGCCATAACCGGTAATGCGTGAGCCGGGGTCGATGCCAAGAATAAGAGTCATAAAGCCTGCTGCTTGAGTAAGAAGACCGGCCGGCCAGGACCGGAAACGCAAAAAGGCAGAAGCCGGAAGCGCCCTGCCGCGCATTCATCGCGACGTGGCACGTCCGGCTTCAAGGGTAGTGCAAGTGGATCAGCCGAGCTGCTCGGCCACCGACTGCGGGATATCCGCGTTGGAATAGACGTTCTGCACATCGTCCAGGTCTTCCAGCATGTCGATCAGCTTGAGGACCTTCTCCGCGCCCTCCAGATCCAGTTCGGCACTGGTGGTGGGCAGCATGACGATTTCTGCGTCCGCAGCGGTGAAGCCAGCCGCTTCCAGGGCATTGCGCACACCGTAGAAACCAGCAAACGACGTGAACACGTCGACGGAACCGTCTTCGTTGCTCACCACATCGTCGGCATCGGCCTCCATCGCCGCCTCGATCAGCGCATCTTCATCGACACCTTCGGCAAAAGTGATCTGACCCTTGCGTTCGAACAGATAGGCCACCGATCCGTCGGTCCCCAGGTTGCCGCCGCACTTGCTGAACGCGTGACGAACCGCAGCCGCGGTGCGATTGCGGTTGTCGGTCATGCATTCGACCATCACCGCCACGCCATTGGGGCCATAGCCTTCATAGGTCAGCTCGACCACGTCGTCGCTGCCGGCAGCGCCGGTGCCACGGGCGATGGCACGATCAATGATGTCGCGGCTCATGTTGGCGCCCAGGGCCTTGTCCAGGGCCAGGCGCAAACGTGGGTTGGAACCTGGCTCGCCACCGCCCTGACGGGCCGCAACGGTCAGCTCACGAATCCACTTGGTGAAGATCTTGCCTCTCTTGGCATCCTGACGCTCTTTGCGGTGCTTGATGTTCGCCCACTTGGAATGACCTGCCATAACTTGCTCCAAATTCTCTTTGAAACATTGCCCACGCCGCTTGGCGGGCGGGGCAACAAAACTCGACCCATAGAAAAAGCGCACCCGAAGGTGCGCCTTATCGGGCCGGCTTATTCAGCCTTGGGCTGTTCGCGCAGGCGGATGTGCAGCTCGCGCAGAGCCTTGGCATCCACCAGACCCGGTGCCTGAGTCATGACGCAGGCCGCGCTCTGGGTTTTCGGGAAGGCGATCACTTCACGGATCGACTGGGCGCCGGTCATCAGCATCACCAGACGGTCCAGACCGAAGGCCAGGCCACCGTGCGGCGGTGCGCCGTACTTGAGGGCGTCCAGCAGGAAGCCGAACTTCTCTTCCTGTTCCGCTTCGCTGATGCCCAGCAGGCGGAACACCGCTTGCTGCATTTCCTTGCGGTGGATACGGATCGAACCGCCACCCAGCTCGGTGCCGTTCAGGACCATGTCGTAGGCGCGCGACAGAGCGGTAGCCGGGTTGGCTTCCAGCTCTTCAGGCGAGCACTTCGGCGCGGTGAACGGGTGGTGCAAGGCGGTGAAGCTGCCGTCGTCGTTCTCTTCGAACATCGGGAAGTCGACCACCCACATCGGTGCCCATTCGCAGGTCAGCAGGTTCAGGTCGTGACCGAGCTTGATGCGCAGGGCGCCCAGGGCTTCGCTGACGATCTTGGCCTTGTCGGCACCGAAGAACACGATGTCGCCGTCGACCGCACCCACGCGATCGAGGATCACGTTCAGGTTGGCTTCCGGAATGTTCTTGACGATCGGCGACTGCAGGCCTTCAACGCCCTTGGCGCGCTCGTTGACCTTGATGTACGCCAGGCCCTTGGCACCGTAGATGCCGACAAACTTGGTGTAATCGTCGATCTGCTTGCGCGGCATGCTCGCTCCGCCAGGAACGCGCAGGGCGGCAATACGGCATTTCGGATCGTTGGCCGGGCCGCTGAACACCTTGAATTCCACTTCCTTGAGCTGGTCGGCAACGTCCACCAGTTCCAGCGGGTTGCGCAGGTCCGGCTTGTCGGAACCGTAGCGACGCATGGCTTCTTCAAAGGTCATGTGCGGGAATTCGCCGAACTCCAGACCCAGCACTTCCTTGAACAGGTTGCGGATCATGCCTTCGGTCAGGCCCATGATGTCTTTTTCGTCGAGGAAGCTGGTCTCGATGTCGATCTGAGTGAACTCAGGCTGACGGTCGGCACGCAGGTCTTCGTCACGGAAGCACTTGGCGATCTGGTAGTAGCGGTCGAAGCCGGCCACCATCAGCAGCTGCTTGAACAGCTGTGGCGATTGCGGCAAGGCGAAGAAGCTGCCGGCGTGGGTGCGGCTCGGCACCAGATAGTCGCGGGCGCCTTCCGGAGTGGCGCGAGTCAGGATCGGGGTTTCCACGTCGAGGAAACCGTTTTCGTCCAGGTAGCGACGGATGCTGGTGGTCATGCGCGAACGCAGGCGCAGCTTTTCGGCCATTTCCGGACGGCGCAGGTCGATGAAGCGATAGCGCAGGCGGGTTTCTTCACCCACGTCGGAGTATTCGTTGAGCGGGAACGGCGGGGTTTCCGCTTCGTTCAGCACTTCCAGCTCGTAGCCCAGAACTTCGATCATGCCCGAAGCCATGTTGGCGTTGCCGGCACCGGCCGGGCGCAGGCGCACCTTACCGGTGATCTTGACTACGTATTCGCTGCGCACGCGGTCGGCGGTGGCGAAGGTTTCAGCGCGGTCCGGGTCGAACACCACCTGGGCCAGACCTTCACGATCACGGATATCGAGGAAAATCACCCCGCCGTGGTCACGGCGACGGTGGACCCATCCGCAAAGGGTTACTTCCTGACCTTCCAGGCTTTCGTTCAGTTGGCCGCAATAATGGCTGCGCATCATGGTAGTGGTTTCACTTCTCGTAATTCGAAATTCGATGGAGGCCTTGCGCACCATGAGGTGCCGGATAGTGCAAGAACTCGCGCGTGTCGTTCAACTTAGTCAGCTTTGTCGCCACCGGCCAGATTCTTCTTGGAGCCGGTCTTGAAGTCGGTTTCATACCAGCCGGTGCCGCTGAGGCGGAATCCGGGCATGGACAGCATCTTTTTCAGTTCAGGTGCCTGGCAGGCAGGGCAGTCGACCAGCGGCGCAGCACTGATCTTTTGAATGGCTTCCAACTGATGACCACAGGAAGCGCATTGGTAATCGTACATGGGCATGGGGGCGTCTCGGCAATCCAGATTACTGCTTGAACTACAGCCAGAGCCCACGCCAAAGCTCGGGCTACCTAGCAAAGAGCGGGATTATATCCATTAAATCGGCCCTGTGCAGCCGTATGACCATATAGATGCCGGAGCCTGTCAAAAGGCGCCGATGGCGTCCGGGACGCCATCGGCCATGAGCGGCTTAACGATGTTCCAACAGGGAGCGCAGCATCCACGCGGTTTTCTCATGCACTTGCATGCGCTGGGTCAGCAGATCCGCCGTTGGCTCATCGCTGACCTTGTCCAACAACGGGAAAATGCCACGGGCGGTGCGGGTGACCGCTTCCTGGCCGGCCACCAACTGCTTGATCATTTCTTCCGCGGCCGGCACGCCCTCCTCTTCCTTGATCGAAGACAGCCGGGCGTAGATGGAGTATGCACCCGGTGCCGGGAAGCCCAGGGCACGGATGCGTTCAGCGATCAGGTCAACCGCCAGGGCCAGTTCGTTGTACTGCTCTTCGAACATCAGGTGCAGGGTGCGAAATTGCGGGCCGGTGACATTCCAATGGAAGTTATGGGTTTTCAGGTACAACACGTAGGTGTCCGAAAGCAGGCGGGAAAGGCCGTCGACGATGGATTTACGATCTTCTTCGCTGATACCGATATCAATTGTCATGTTTCTCTCCGTTAACAGGATGGATTCACCCAATCAGCTGCCGGACCACTCTAGCAAGAGTGTCGCTCCCCCGCCGACCCGGATCGGCAATTGGCCCGCGGTGGATTGCCCCATGGGCCGGCCATGGCTTGCCAACACTGGGTTCCAGGCAATGGCTGACCTGCGGAAAAAACCGGAGTTCCCCGGAAAACCGCGGCCATCTGTCTAGAACGCGACTTTGCCCGATGCTCCGATTACCAAGGGCAACATGGAGCATTTCCAATCACCCGCTGCTGATTTGAGAAGGCCGGGGCTTTGCTGTTAAATAGACTCCGTGTCGCTGATGCCTATTTCTTCGGCCAGCGCGCATAGGCTGACCCCGCGTACGTAACCACCGCCTCACCCATTTATTCAGAAGCGAACCGTGCGTGATCAGCTCTTCCTTGTGCATCCTTCTTAACGTGAGTTAATCAAAATGTTGAAAATCGTCCACCTGCTGACAGGCATTGCAGCTTTGCTGCTGTCCTTGATTCCGAGTCTTAGATCTGACGCGGTTCCCTACCTGCAACAATCCGATGCTATTTACCTGGCTCTGTTCGGCCTGCTCAACCTGATCCTCGCTCCAGTTATCCCGCACTGGAACAAAGGTTCGCGCCATCACCTGCAAAACCTGGTCAGCGCTCTGCTGGTACTGGTCGTGGTCCTGCAAACCCTCACCTTGCTGGCGCCAATGCCGGTGATCGGTGGTCAACCGGCAGTCCTGGTGAGCCTGCTGACCGCCCTGGTCGCCGTGGCACTGCACCTGGGCATCAGCTTCTACAAGTCCTCGCCCGCGGCCTCCGCAGCTCCCAGCTACGACATGAGCAACCGCGATACCGGCACCGTGAAGTGGTTCAACACATCCAAGGGTTTCGGTTTCATTTCCCGCGACTCCGGCGATGACATCTTCGTGCACTTTCGCGCCATTCGCGGAGAAGGTCACCGCGTCCTGGTGGAAGGCCAGCGCGTGGAGTTCTCGGTCATGAATCGCGATAAAGGCCTGCAAGCCGAAGACGTGATCGCTGCACTGCCACGCCGCTGATCAACGCCAACAAAAAACCGCGCCCTGGCGCGGTTTTTTTTGTGCAGCGAGAATGCCGACCTTCCTTTAATAGTGCGGGGGCGGCGCCTCTTCCTCGAAAGACTCGAACTGCCCAACCATTTCCTCCTGGCGCTTGAGCAAGGCGTTCATCTGCAGCTGCAGGCGCTCCAACACCTTCTGCTGCGATACCAGCACATCGTTCAAGGCTTGAATGGTGTCATCCTGAAACGCCAGACGGCTTTCCAGATCGGTAACACGCGCTTCCAGACTCATGGCTCAAACCTCCAGAAAATGGAAATCATCGGTCAGCACCACCCGCAGCCGATTGCGAATCGCCGCAACTTCCTGAGCGGTGTAAGGCTTGGCGGGGTGCTTGCCCCACACTGGCGCCGGCCAAGCGGCGTCATCCCGCTTGCGCACGATCACGTGCATGTGCAACTGACTCACCACGTTACCCAACGTCGCCACATTCAACTTATCGGCATCGAAGGAGTCCTTGAGCACTTCAGCCAATGCCGTGGTTTCCCGCCATAGCTGCAGTTGGTCGGTGACATCCAGTTGAAACAACTCGCTGATATCTTCACGACGGGGCACGAGGATGAACCAGGGATAGTTCGCGTCATTGGACAGCAGCAACCGACAGAGGGGGAAATCCCCGATGGGCAATGTGTCTTGTTGCAGCCGTGAATCTAAAGTGAACACTGCATTTACTCCCGCTCAGCTCATTTCAGCCTGGCTCACAGCATCGGTGACACTGGCCAGGCGACAGACGCGCAGCATACCTGCGAATGCCACGGGCTTCATGAGCAAAGCGCTCACCCGGGACATCGCCCGCCAATCAGCCGGCAAGGAGCCAGCTTCAATGCAGCCCAAGCGCCCCACGACAGTACACTTTCAGATGCCTTGCACCATTTGTGCACGAGGCGTCACAACTGACCAGAACATGACTCGTTACGCCATCGTCGTCGCCAACCATAACCACACATGACTGTATGAACCCTGCACAGCATTACAAAAGTTTTGCACCAAAATCGCACAGACGGTCTACGCTCAATTCCTCAAGCATCCGCCGTCTACTCACCTTGCAGTGTGGACCGGTAACATTTTGGCGCGCTGTGCGACTTATTGCACAGCCCTGCACCAGTAAGCTCCTTGCGTCAAGCCAAACAAAAAGACGCTTTACATGGCTGTTTTATGCGGTTTTTACAGGTCGGCACGCCGCCCGGAAGAAAAAAGACCAGACAACTTTGGTTTGTGCACGCTTGTTGCATTAACCCCCGACATCGTCTGCGATGGAGCACCGGAAGTGGCTCGTCACAGACTCATAATAATAGTGGCAAGGCTGCCCGGCGGTGCTTTTTAGAGTGTGTACGTCGGGAGCTGAATTGCTCGTGATGTTCCTTCGAAGAACACGACCTAAGTTGTTGGTTCGGATACAGACTGGCTGCAAAATTGCGACACTGACCGAGCAAATTGCGACAGGCTCGTAAAGAAGCTGAAAGGATAGATAGGCAAGTATCGCCAACATTGTCAGCGTGATATAAGTTTGCGCCGACACAAAAAGAAAGAGCCGCCCAGATAAAAAAACAGGTGGGACGGCAGTACTCTTCTAAAAACCAAAGGAGCAAATCACGATGCGCGTGATGAAGTGGAGCATGATCGCCCTGGCTGTATCAGCAGGCACCTCGCAGTTCGCAATCGCGTCCTCCCAGGACGATGCAAAGGGCTTTATCGAAGATAGCACCCTGACTGCGAAAACCCGTCTTGAGTACATGAACCGTGACTTCAAGAACGGTGCAGGTAACCGCCAACGTGACGATGGCACCTACAAAAGCGGCTATCGCCAAGACACCGGTCTGAGTGAACTGCTGCAGTACAGTTCTGGCTTCACTCAAGGCACCGTAGGCGTAGGCGTTGACGCTTTCGCCATGGGCGTGGTCAAGCTGGACGGTGGCGCCGGTCGTTCCGGTAACGGCCTGGCAGCCAACAACAGCCTGGGCGAGCCTGAAAAAGACTCTTCCGCTGTAGGTGGCGCGGTCAAGTTCCGCATCTCCGATACCGTACTGAAATACGGTAACCAGATGGTTGCCAGCCCGGTATTCTCCACCGACGACAGCCGCCTGCTGCCTGAAGTCGCCACCGGTACCTTGATCACCAGCAACGAGATCAAAGGCCTGGAGCTGAATGCCGGTCACTTCACCGCACTGCGCTCGCAGACCGGTCAGTACAACGACAGCATCAACGGTCGTAACAGCGACACCGGCCTGAAAAACCCAGGCCTGACCTCTGCCGACTTCGCAGGTGCAACCTACAAGTTCACCGACAACTTCGTCGGCGGCGTGGCAGCGTCCAAGGTTGATGACTACTTCAAGAAGCAATACATCAACCTGAACTACACCTTCCCGATCGCCGACAGTCAGTCCCTGAACCTGGACTTCAACGGCTATCGCACCGAAGACGACGGCAAGAAGCTGTACGGCAAGCTGGACAACAAACTGTGGAGCCTGGCAGCTGCTTACAGCATCGGCCCGAACAAGTTCACCATCGCTCACCAGCGCTCCACCGGCGACACCAACTACCTGTACGGTGTGGACGGCAACGGTACCATCTTCGTCGCCAACTCCATCCAGATCTCCGACTTCATCGGTGAAGACGAGCGTTCCTGGCAGGCTCGCTACGACCTGAACATGGCAACCCTCGGCGTCCCTGGCCTGAGCTTCATGGCCCGTTACGTGAAGGGTGACAACATCACCACTTCATCGAACACCGAAGGCAAGGAAAACGAGTTCAACTTCGAAACCAAGTACGTGATGCAAGAAGGTCCAGCCAAGGACCTGTCGTTCCGCCTGCGTAGCGCCGTGTACCGTGCCAACGGTGCTTACAACAAGGACTACACCGCAGACAACAACGACGTTCGTATCATCGTAGAGTACCCACTGAGCATCTTGTAATTTCAATGTTCAGTTGATTGCGCCAACGCGCAACTCAAATAAAAGCCGCCGCCCTGGATCAGGTCGGCGGCTTTTTTGTGCGTGGCAACAGTAACTCGTAGAAGCAAAACTTAAATAGCAAGCTAACTAAAGAAGTTGTTTGCACTCGTTATGCCCCCGCTTTCGAATGAAACTTGATAGTTGCCAAGGAACCCTGAAAACAAACAAGGGGCCTAAAAGCCCCTTGTCTTGAACAGCATTAGTTGACCACATGGCCAAGTATTGAAAGCACCTTATGAGACAGCCGCTTCCTGAACCACACGAATCACGCGCTGCGGAAAGGGAATATCGATGCCCGCCGCCTTCAAGCGATCGCGCGACAGCTCGTTGAACTGGAACATCACGTCCCAGTAATCCGCAGTCTTGACCCAAACCCGCAGAGACAAGGTAATAGCGCTGTCACCCAGGGTGGACACCACTGCCACCGGCGCGGGATCAGCCAGCACGCGCTCGTCTTTCGCCAGCTCCAGCAGCACTTCACGGGCTTTCTGCAGATCTGCGTCGTAATCCACACCCACGTCGAATACCACCTTGCGAGTGGGTTGACGGTTGTAGTTGGTAATGATGCCGTTGGACAGGTTGCCGTTGGGTACGATCACCGTCTTGTTGTCACCGGTACGCAACACCGTGTGAAAAATCTGAATGCTGTCCACGCTACCGCTGATGCCTTGGGCTTCAATGAAGTCGCCAATGCGAAACGGACGGAACAACAGGATCAACACCCCTCCGGCGAAGTTCGCCAGGCTGCCTTGCAGGGCCAGGCCGATAGCCAGCCCGGCGGCACCAATCGCGGCAACGAACGAGGTCGTTTCGACACCGATCATCGAGGCCACGCTGACAATCAGCAGCACCTTGAGAATGATGTTGGCCAGGCTGCTGATAAAGCCTTGCAACGCCAGGTCGGCATTACGCAACGCCAGCAACTTGCCCACTTTGTGCGTCAACTTGTTGATCAGCCACCAGCCGATGGCCAGGGTGATCACTGCCAGCAGCACCCGGCTGCCGTATTCCATGATCATCGGGATCCAGGCTTGGGAAGCCCGGACCAGGTTGTCTACTTCAGCGTTCAAATCCATCTATCTCTCCAGATTCCCCGGGGTGGCGGCGTGCATGACTGACCGGCAGAACGACCGGCTCCGCTGGAGCGCAATCGTTTCTGCCATTGCTCCGGCCTCGGACGCCAAAAAGCTCTAGAGGTTCCCGGAGACCGAGGGTCAGTCGCGGAAGTTGTTGAACTGCAGCGGCATGCCGAATTCCTTGGCACGCAGAGCGGCGATGGCCTCTTGCAGGTCATCACGCTTCTTGCCAGTGACCCGTATCTGCTCGCCCTGAATGGCGGCCTGCACTTTCAACTTGGCATCCTTGATATGGGCGACGATTTTCTTCGCCAGCTCCTTATCGATACCTTCCTTGAGCACCGCTTCCTGCTTCATCACCTTGCCCGAGGCATAAGCGTCCTTGACCTCCAGGCACTGCACATCGATCTTGCGCTTGACCAGGGCCAGCTTGAGAATTTCGATCATCGCTTCCAGCTGGAATTCAGCTTCCGCGGTCAGGTTGACGGTCAGTTCCTTGTCCTTGAACTCGAAGCTGCCCTTGCCCTTGAGGTCATAGCGGCGATCCAGTTCCTTGACGGCGTTTTCCACCGCGTTGGTGACTTCGTGCTTGTCCAGTTCGGATACCACGTCAAACGACGGCATGTAATCTCTCCAAATAAAAAGGGGCGCTGTTCAGAACATCGAACACGCCCGGCTTGCGGTTAAAATCCGCGCTCATTATAACGGGTCTTTCCCCTCCTTCACCGCGTGCCCTCCCCTGAGCGGCCAAACAGAGCGAAAAGCTGATGTCCACCACCTGGCATGTTCTCGGCGCCGGCAGCCTCGGCACTTTGTGGGCCACCCGCCTGGCCCGCGCCGGCTTGCCGGTGCGCCTGATCCTGCGCAATCAGGCCCGCTTGCAGGCGTATCAAGCGGCGGGCGGCCTGACCCTGGTGGAGCAGGGCCAGAGCAGCCTGCTGGCGATTCCCGGGGAAACCGTCGATAGCACGACACCCATCAGCCGTCTGTTGCTGGCGTGCAAGGCCTATGACGCCGAAGCGGCGGTGTCCAGCATCGCCCCGCGCCTGACCCAGGACGCCGAGCTGATCCTGCTGCAGAACGGTCTTGGCAGCCAGGACGCAGTGGCGGCCCGGGTGCCCCAGGCTCGCTGCATCGCAGCCTCCAGTACCGAAGGGGCCTTTCGCGACGGTGACTGGCGCGTGGTCTTCGCCGGCCATGGCTATACCTGGCTCGGCGACTGCAGCCACCCGACCCCGCCGATCTGGCTCGACGACCTGACCGCCAGTGGCATCCCCCACGAATGGAGCACCCAGATCCTCACCCGCCTGTGGCGCAAACTGGCCCTCAACTGCGCGATCAATCCATTGACCGTGCTGCACGACTGCCGCAACGGAGGCCTGCAGCAACACCAGTGCGAAGTGGCCACTTTATGCGCTGAACTGAGCGAGCTGCTGCACTACTGCGGACAACCGGCAGCCGCGCAAAACCTGCAACAGGAAGTGGAACGGGTGATCCAGGCCACCGCCGCCAACTACTCCTCCATGCATCAGGACGTGGCCAGTCAACGCCGCACCGAGATCAGCTACTTGCTCGGATATGCCTGTCAGGCCGCCGCCCGTCATCGCTTGCAACTGCCCCATCTGCAACAGTTGCAGCAACGCCTGGTCAGCCACCTGCAACTGCGCGGATTGCCCAGCGCCTGAGCAGCGGCTACGCTGCCCACTTGCTCATTTCCAGCGATATAGCCGATGCCATTGCGCCAGCGTCTCGAAAACCTGCCCGTGGGCCAAAAGCTCCTGGCCGCCCTGCTCGTCTTGCTCACCACCGTACTGCTGGTCGCCAACCTGACCTTTATCAGCGCCGCCTACTGGATCTCCCAGGAAAGCATGGCGCCCCAGGCCCTGCAGACCATTGGCCGACTGGTGTCCAATCCGATCCTGGCAACCCAGGCCCTCAACTCCCCCGAGGACGCACAAAAGCTGCTGGATGAACTCGACAGCTATACCCCGCTGCGGGCAGCGGCCCTGTATGACGGCAAGGGTGTGCGCCTGGCGCAGTTGCAACACGGCGAACACCTCAAGCTGCCCGAGCGCTACCGCCATATCGAAGCCTGGCAATTGACCGAGTTTCGCAGCAACCAGATCATCACCCTGCCTCGCCCGGGCCAGGCTCCGGGGCATCTGCTGCTGGTCGCCACCAGCGAACTGCCGATGGCGTTCTATACCGGCACCCTCACCGCCAGCCTGGGGATCCTGATATTCAGCGTCTTGCTCTGGCTGATCATCGCCCGACAGATCAAGCGCCTGATCACCCAGCCGATCCACCAGCTCGAGGAACTGTCGCGCCAGGTGACCCGCGAGGAGAACTACTCATTGCGTGCCTCCCGCGGCAACCACGATGAAATCGGCAGCCTGGCGGAAGCCTTCAACACCATGCTGTCGCGCATCGAAGCGCGGGAGCAGCAACTCAAGCGCGCGCGCGACGACTCCCAGGCCGCCTACGATCAGGCTCAGGGACTGGCTGAAGAAACCCGCCACACCAACCGCAAGCTGGAACTGGAAGTCCAGGTTCGCAGCAAGATCGAGAAGAAGCTCACCGGCTTCCAGAACTACCTCAACAGCATCATCGACTCCATGCCCTCGGCCCTGATCGCCCTGGACGAGCAACTGTACGTCACCCAATGGAACCAGGAAGCCAGTGCCCTGTCCGGCACTCGCCTGGACGAAGCCCTGAACCAGCCGATCTTCCTCGCCTTCGAACCGCTCAAGCCGTTCCTGCCGCAACTCAAGGAAACCGTCGAGCAACACACAGTGACCAAGGTCGAACGGGTGACCTGGGTCAAGGACGATGAGGCCCGGCATTACGCCCTGACCTTCTACCCGCTGATGGGCGGCGCCGGCCGTGGCGTGGTGATCCGTATCGACGACATCACCCAGCGCCTGTCCCTGGAAGAGATGATGGTGCAGTCGGAGAAGATGCTCTCGGTGGGAGGCCTGGCCGCCGGCATGGCCCATGAGATCAACAACCCCTTGGGGGCCATCCTGCACAACGTGCAGAACATCCGCCGTCGGCTGTCCCCGGAACTGCCGAAGAACCTCGAGCACGCACAACTGATCGGCGTCGAACTGCAAACCGTCAACCGCTACCTGGAAAGCCGCGAAGTGCCGCAGCTGCTCGATGGCATTCAGCAAGCCGGGGCCCGGGCCGCCAAGATCGTCACCCACATGCTCAGTTTCAGCCGCCGCAGCAATCGCCAGATGGCCCCCTGCGACCTGCCGGCGTTGATTGACCAGGCGGTGGAAATCGCCAGCAATGACTTCGACCTGGCCATCGGCTTCGACTTCAAGGGGCAGGCGATCATCCGCCAGTTCGACCCGAACCTGGGGCCCGTGCCCGGCACCGCCAACGAACTGGAGCAAGTGTTGCTCAACCTGCTGAAGAACGCCGCCCAGGCCATCCACCAGCGTGAGGACGATAGCGAACCCGGGCGCATCATCCTGCGCACCAAGCTGAATCCGCCCTGGGCGGAAATCCAGGTGGAAGACAACGGCATCGGCATGAGCGAAAGCGTGCGCAAGCGCACCTTCGAGCCCTTCTTCACCACCAAGGAGATCGGCCAGGGCACCGGACTCGGCCTTTCAGTGTCGTACTTCATCATCACCAACAACCACAAGGGGCAAATGGAAGTGCAATCGACCCGGGGCCAGGGCACCTGCTTTACCTTGCGCCTGCCCCTGGCCAGCAACCAGCCCCCGGTTCAAGAACCGCTACCACTGGAGAACTAAGCATGGGTTTTCGCTTGTCGAAGATTTACACCCGCACCGGCGACAAAGGCGAAACCGGACTCGGAGACGGCCGCCGGGTCGCCAAGGATCATCCACGAGTGGAAGCCATCGGCGAAGTCGACACCTTGAACAGCCAGTTGGGACTGCTTCTGGCCGGCCTGGAGGAGCAAGCTGATGCCTGCACTGGCCTCAAGGAGATCATCGAGGTGTTGGCTCCCTGCCAACACCGGTTGTTCGATCTGGGGGGCGAACTGGCTATGCCGGTGTATCAGGCGCTGAACGCGGCCGAGGTGGAGCGCCTTGAGGCGGCCATCGATATCTGGAATGAGGAACTGGGGCCCCTGGAGAACTTCATCCTGCCCGGCGGTTCGTCGCTGATCGCCCAGGCTCACGTTTGCCGCAGCCTGGCGCGCAGCGCCGAGCGTCGCTGCCAACACCTGAATGCCGTGGAACCCTTGCAGGGAGTGGGACTGGCCTACATCAATCGCCTGTCGGATCTGCTGTTTGTCGCGGCCCGGCTGATTGCCAAGCGCCAAGGCATCGCGGAAATCCTCTGGCAGGCCGCCGCCAAGCCCGCCCCCTCTGCGTAGGAGCCGGCTGTCGGCGAAAGGATCCACGAATCTTGGGCAACGGTTGACGACGCCTCAACTGGCAAGCCAGTTGCCACCTGGAGCGTTGCTGGCCCGTGCTGACACGGCGCTCTTCAGTCCTGCGGCCAGAAGGCGCGGATTCCGGCAACCCCCTGAGCACCGACGTCCCAGGCTTGCTGACACTCGGCAGGCCCGACACCGCCCAGCAGATACACCGGCCTGTTGAAACCGTTGATCAGCTGCTGCGCCTGCTCCCAGCCCAGGGGCTGGGCGTCGGGGTGAGTCTGGGTCGGCTGCAGCGGTGACAGGGTCACAAAGTCCACATCCATCTGCTGTGCCAGGGACAACTCTTCGGCATTGTGACAAGAGGCCGCCAGCCAGCGGTCCTTGCCGAAGGGGCGCCCGGCGCTGGCGTACTTGCGCAACTGTGCCGAGGTGATATGCCAACCCGCCGAGGGGAAGTCCCCCAACCACTCGAAGGGCCCCTTGAGCATCAACTGCGCCTTGCCGGCACACAGGCCCACGGCATCCACCGCCAGATCACGGTATTGCGGATCGTAACCGCCGGGAGCACGCAACTGGATCAGCTTGCTGCCCTGGGCAATGGCCTTCTGCATGCCACGCAGCAAGGCCGGGGTTTCCAGACCTTCCGGGGTGATCAGGTAGTGCGCCGGCAGACGCGCGGCAGCGACGATCGGCTGATTGGCCGCCGGAAACTCATAGTCGGTCAACTCACGAGGACTGACCCAGGCCAGAGGCTGGCCTTCGACGCCGTGAGGCTCGCCACTGAATGCCGAGACTTCCCAGACATCCAGCAACACTTGTTTATCCGGGTAATCGTGCTGCACCTTGATCAGCGGGCGCGCCGCCTGTACGGCGATCCCCAACTCTTCCTGCAGCTCGCGGACCAGTGCGGCATTGACCGCTTCGCCGGCCTCGACCTTGCCTCCGGGAAACTCCCACAGGCCCCCTTGATGTTGAGTGTCGGCACGCCGGGCAATCAGGATCTTGCCGCTGGCATCCCGGATAACGGCCGCAGCCACATGGACTCGTTTCACCGCGCTGTTTCCTCTGATCAGGCATTGGGCCGGGCCCTTGCGGGCCGGGCATTGGATCTGCGCTTCGCCGGCAAGCCGGCTCCAACAGGGCGGGAGCGGCGTTGCCGGCGAGGTACTTAGGTGCGGTATTCCGCGTTGATCTTCACGTATTCGTGGGACAGATCGGTGGTCCAGATGGTTTCGCTGCAAGCACCACGACCCAGTTCGATGCGGATGGTGATCTCTTCCTGCTGCATCACTGCGGCGCCCTGGGCTTCGGTGTAACTGGCAGCCCGCGCGCCACGGCTGGCGATGCACACTTCGCCAAGGAACACATCGATCTTGCTGACGTCCAGGTCCGCCACGCCGGCACGGCCCACGGCCGCGAGGATGCGACCCCAGTTCGGGTCGGAGGCGAACAGCGCGGTCTTGATCAGCGGCGAGTGCGCCACGGTGTAGCCCACGTCGAGGCATTCCTGGTGAGTAGCGCCGCCGTTGACTTCAACGGTGACGAACTTGGTCGCGCCTTCGCCGTCACGGACGATGGCCTGGGCCACTTCCATGCACACCTCGAACACGGCCTGCTTCAGGGCTGCGAACAGCGGCCCCTCGGCCCGGGTGATTTCCGGCAGATTGGCCTGACCGGTGGCGATCAGCATGCAGCAGTCGTTGGTGGAGGTATCGCCGTCGATGGTGATGCGGTTGAAGGATTTGTTGGCACCGTCCAGCAACAGGTTCTGCAGCACTTCGCGGGAGACTTTGGCGTCGGTGGCGATGTAGCCAAGCATGGTGGCCATGTTGGGACGGATCATCCCCGCGCCCTTGCTGATACCGGTCACGGTGACGGTCACGCCATCGTGCTGGAACTGACGACTGGCGCCCTTGGGCAGAGTGTCGGTGGTCATGATCCCGGTGGCGGCGGCGGCCCAGTTGTCCACCGACAGGTCATCCAGCGCGGCTTGCAGGGCGCCTTCGATTTTCTCTACCGGCAGCGGCTCGCCGATCACGCCAGTGGAGTACGGCAGCACGGCGCTGGCATCGACTCCGGTCAGCTCCGCCAGCTTGGCGCAGGTGCGCTGGGCTGCGGCCAGGCCTGGCTCGCCGGTACCCGCGTTGGCATTGCCGGTATTGGTCAGCAGATAGCGCACCGGCCCCTGTACCCGCTGCTTGGCCAGGATCACCGGCGCCGCGCAGAACGCATTGAGGGTGAACACGCCGGCCACGGTGGAGCCTTCGACGCAGCGCATGACCACCACATCCTTGCGCCCCGGGCGCTTGATGCCGGCCGAAGCGATACCGAGCTCGAAGCCGGCAACCGGGTGCAACGTAGGCAAAGGACCAAGACCAACAGCCATGAATGCGCTCCTCTTATCAGGTGTCTGCACCGTCGTCTCAAAAGACGGTGTTGCAAATGGAAAAACGCCGCGACGGCTGATGCCGTCACGGCGTGGGTGTTTCAGTGTCTGGCGAGGATCTTAGTTGATCTGGCCGTGACAGTGTTTGAACTTCTTGCCCGAACCGCAGTAGCACAGCTCGTTGCGGCCCAGCTTCTGTTCGTTGCGCACTGGCGCGGAGGCCAGGGCGACATCCACATCAACCCCTTCTTCCAGGGCTTCAGGCTGATCCAGACCCGGAGCTTCGGCGTGTTCGAACTGCATGCGCTGAGCCAGTGCCTCGGCTTCCTGACGCAGGCGCGCCTCTTCTTCGGCCGGGTCTTCGCGACGCACCTGGACGTGGGACAGTACGCGGATCGAATCGCGCTTGATGGAGTCCAGCAACTCGGAGAACAGGGTGAAGGACTCGCGCTTGTACTCCTGCTTCGGGTTCTTCTGTGCATAACCGCGCAGGTGGATACCGTGACGCAGGTGATCCATGGTCGACAGGTGGTCTTTCCACAAGTCGTCCAGTACCCGCAGCACGATCTGCTTCTCGAAGGTGCGCAGCGCTTCGGCGCCGGCCTGATCTTCCTTCTCGTTGTACGCGGCGATCAGTTCGTTGAGCAGTTTCTCGCGCAGGGTTTCTTCGTACAGGTGGTCGTCTTCATCAAGCCATTGCTGAATCGGCAGGCTGACCCCGAAGCCGCTCTGGATGGCCTCTTCCAGACCCGCCACGTCCCACTGTTCCGGCAGGGATTGGGGAGGAATATGCGCACTGACGGTAGCGTTGAGCACGTCCTGGCGGAAATCGGCGATGGTTTCGCCAATGTTGTCCGCCGCCAACAAGGTGTTGCGCATGTGATAGATCACTTTACGCTGCTCGTTGTTGACGTCGTCGAACTCCAGCAGTTGCTTGCGGATGTCGAAGTTGCGGCCTTCAACCTTGCGCTGGGCCTTCTCGATGGCGTTGGTCACCATGCGGTGCTCGATCGCTTCACCGGACTGCATGCCCAGGGCCTTCATGAAGTTCTTCACCCGATCCGAGGCGAAGATGCGCATCAGGCTGTCTTCCAGGGACAGGTAGAAACGGCTGGAGCCGGCGTCACCCTGGCGACCGGCACGGCCACGCAGCTGGTTGTCGATACGGCGCGATTCGTGACGTTCGGAGGCGATCACCTGCAGGCCACCGGACTCCAGCACCTGCTGGTGACGCTTCTGCCAGTCGGCCTTGATCTGGGCGATCTGCTCAGGGGTCGGGTTTTCCAGGGAAGCGACTTCCACTTCCCAGTTGCCGCCCAGCAGGATGTCGGTACCACGGCCGGCCATGTTGGTAGCGATGGTCAGTGCTCCCGGGCGACCGGCCTGGGCGATGATTTCCGCTTCCTTCTCGTGGAACTTGGCGTTCAGAACCTTGTGTTCGATGCCTTCCTTTTGCAGCAGGTTGGACATGTGCTCGGAGGTTTCGATGGTCGCGGTACCTACCAGCACCGGACGCCCCTGAGCCATGCATTCCTTGATGTCGTTGATGATCGCGGCGTACTTCTCGTCCGCGGTCAGGAACACCAAGTCGTTGTAGTCCTTACGGGCCAGCGGCTTGTTCGGTGGAATCACCATCACCTGCAGGCCGTAGATCTGATGGAATTCGAAAGCTTCGGTGTCGGCGGTACCGGTCATGCCGGACAGCTTGGTGTACAGGCGGAAGTAGTTCTGGAAAGTGGTCGATGCCAGGGTCTGGCTCTCGGCCTGGATGTTGAGGTTTTCCTTGGCCTCGATGGCCTGGTGCAGGCCTTCGGACAGACGACGACCCGGCATGGTACGGCCGGTGTGTTCGTCCACCAGGACCACTTGGCCATCCTGAACGATGTACTCGACGTTGCGGTTGAACAGCTTGTGCGCACGCAGGCCGGCATAGACGTGAGTCAGCAAGCCCAGGTTGTGCGCCGAGTACAGGCTTTCGCCTTCCGCCAGCAGGCCGACCTGAGTCAGCATCTCTTCGATGAACTGGTGGCCGGCTTCGTTGAGTTCGACCTGACGGGTCTTCTCGTCGACAGTGAAGTGACCGGCCTTGGTGACCTGGCCTTCCACTTCCTCGATGTGCTGTTCCAGACGCGGGATCAGCTTGTTGATTTCGGTGTACAGGCGAGAACTGTCTTCAGCCTGGCCGGAAATGATCAACGGGGTACGGGCTTCGTCGATGAGGATCGAGTCGACTTCGTCGATCACGGCAAAATTGAGCTCGCGCTGGAACTTGTCTTCCATGCTGAAAGCCATGTTGTCGCGCAGGTAGTCGAAACCGAATTCGTTGTTGGTGCCGTAGGTGATGTCGGCGGCGTAGGCGGCACGCTTCTCTTCAGGCGGCTGGAACGGCGTGACCACGCCAACAGTCAGGCCGAGGAATTCGTACAGCGGACGCATCCAGTTGGCGTCACGACGAGCCAGGTAGTCGTTCACCGTCACAACGTGCACGCCCTTGCCGGACAGTGCGTTGAGGTAGACGCCCAGGGTTGCCACCAGGGTCTTGCCTTCACCGGTGCGCATTTCGGCGATCTTGCCTTCATGCAAGGTCATGCCACCGATCAACTGCACGTCGAAGTGACGCATTCCCATGACGCGCTTACCGGCTTCACGGGCGACCGCGAAGGCTTCGGGAAGCAGTTTGTCGAGGGTTTCACCCTTGGCGATACGGGCCTTGAACTCGGCGGTCTTGGCGCGCAATTGATCGTCCGAAAGGGCCACCATTTGCTCTTCGAAGGCATTGACGATCTGTACCGTCTTGAGCATGCGTTTGACTTCACGCTCGTTCTTGCTTCCAAAAAGTTTCTTTAACAAAGGCGCAAACATATCGGCAGGATCTTCCACACATAGGGTTGGAGGGCGGCCCCGTGAGTCGCCCGAGCAGCCCTCATGGCCGCATGCGAACGAGCATTCTACCCGGAAACGATGGTGAGGAAAGTGGCGTTATTCCACGATGCTGGCACAGCGCTGTGACGGGGCTCACCTAAAATAAGGGCTTTTTGCCGAACTTCAAGCCCATTCCCCCCCGAAGTTAATGATTACGATCAGCAAAGCGCGAGAAAGTCGTCAGAGTACGAAAAAGCGATGAGCCCGGCGGCCGGGACGCTTTCTGCTACCATGGCGCCTCTGTAACTTCAGGTGTCTGACCATGGCATTTCGCCCCCTTACGGCACGCGCGCCCGCCGTTCTTCTTCGCGAAGCCAAGCCTCTGAAAGCCATACTCGGCCACGCTCAGCGCCTGGCGCACCTGCAGCGCCTGCTGGAGAGCCAGTTGCAACCGGCGGCTCGCGAACATTGCCACGTCGCTTCATGGCGCGAAGGCAGCCTGTTGCTGATCGTCACCGACGGTCACTGGGCCACGCGCCTGCGCTATCAGCAAAAGCGCCTGCAGCGCCAATTGCAGGAGTTCAACGAATTCAGCAACCTGACGCGCATTCTGTTCAAGGTTCAGCCGCCCACGGTCCAGCAAGGCGCGGTGGGGCACACAATGGACCTGTCGAACAATGCCGCCGAAACCATCCAGGCCACCGCCGAAGGCATAAGCGATCCCAACTTGCGCGCCGCCCTGGAGCGCCTGGCCAGCCACGCCAAGCCGCGAGGCTGACCCGGACACACCCGGCTTCAGCGCCGCTTGCTGCCGCCCAACAACGAACCCATCAACCCGCGGACCAACTGCCGCCCCAACTGATTGGCCGCCTGACGCATGGCCGACTTCAAGGCCTGCCCGGCCGCAGTGCCGAGAAACTCACCGGCGCGATCCGCCAGACTCGGCTCCTGCTCTCCCGGCTTGTCTGCCGTTGCAGGCTCCTCGGGCGCCAGGTTCTTGCGCCCCATGAGCACTTCATAAGCCGATTCACGATCGATCGGCTGGTCATAACGCCCCAGCAGCGGCGAGCTGGCAATCAGGGCCTGGCGTTCAGCAGCGGTCAGCGGCCCGATCCGTGATTGCGGCGGCGCCACCAGCACACGCTGGACCATTTCCGGGGTTCCCTTGTCTTGCAGGGTGCCCACCAGCGCCTCGCCGATGCCCAGCTCGGTCAGCACCGACAGCGCGTCGAACGCCGGGTTGGGACGAAAACCATCGGCCACCGCACGCAACGACTTCTGTTCCTTGGCGGTAAAGGCCCGCAAGCCGTGTTGAATCCGCAGTCCCAGCTGCGCCAGCACATCGTCCGGCAAATCTCCCGGCGACTGGGTCACGAAATACACCCCCACGCCCTTGGAGCGAATCAGTCGCACCACCTGCTCCAGGCGATCCTGCAGCGCCTTGGGCGTACCGGAAAACAACAAGTGCGCCTCGTCAAAAAACAGCGCCAGCAGAGGCTTGTCCGAGTCCCCGCGCTCCGGCAGTTGCTCGAACAGCTCAGCCAAAAGCCATAAAAGGAAGGTGGCATAGACTTTCGGCGCCTCATGCACCAGACGACTCGCGTCCAACAGATGAATCCGCCCACGGCCATCGGCAGCCGGTTGCAGAATGTCTTCCAGTTGCAATGCGGGCTCGCCGAACAGAGCTTCCGCCCCTTGCTGCTCCAGGGTCGCCAGACGCCTTAACAGCGCCTGACTGGAACCTGTGGTCATCAGCGCCGCGTCATCGCCCAGCAGTTGAGGGTGGTCCTTGAGGTGATTGAGCAGCGCCTTGAGATCCTTCAAGTCCAGCAACAACAGCCCTTCACGGTCCGCCACCTTGAACGCCGCATACAACGCCGACTGCTGACTGTCGGTCAGTTCCAGCAAGCTGCCCAGCAACAGCGGTCCCATTTCGCTCAACGTGGTACGCAGGGGATGACCGGATTGTCCGTGGATATCCCACAGCGTTACCGGATAAGCCTGAGGCCTATGCTTGAGCCACGGCATCCCGGCAATTCGCTCGGCGACCTTGCCTTGGCGATCCCCTGCGGCTCCCAGCCCGCACAGGTCGCCCTTGATATCCGCAGCGAACACCGCGACCCCGGCGTCGCTGAACGCTTCCGCCAGGCGCTGCAGGGTCACGGTCTTGCCGGTACCGGTGGCGCCGGCCACCAGCCCGTGGCGGTTGGCCAGGCGCATGGCCTGGGCGACCGGCTGGCCACCGAGGTCGGCACCGATAATCAGTTGCAAAGAGTCAGGCATTTTGTCACCTCAGGTTAATCTTTGGCCTTACACGGTCGATATGAAAAATGATGGATCAGAAGTATCTGAAAAAAGGTCAGGTAATTCCTTTGGGATAGATGGAGATATCAGCTTACTTACAACACCGCCCTTTTCGCGCGCTTTTCCAACCCGATGCCCTGGACTCAAAGACCTTAGCGGACCCCCCAAGCCATGAACAAAAATCTGCGCTTCAGCCACAAGATCCTGCTTGCCGCCTCGCTGATCGTCATAGCTGCCTTTGCACTATTCACGCTCTACAACGATTACCTGCAACGCAACGCCATTCGCAATGATCTGGACAACTATCTTCAGGAAATGGGCGACGTCACGGCAAAAAATATTCAGACCTGGCTTGCCGGCCGCGCCTTGCTGATCGAAAACATCTCCCAGTCGGTGGCCCTCAACCCCGACCCGACCAATGTCAGCAACCTGCTGGAACAGAAGTCGGTGAGCTCGACCTTCATGGGGGCTTACCTGGGCAACAAGGACGGCACCTTCATCATCCGCCCGGACAGCAAGATGCCGGACGGCTACGACCCCCGCGCACGCCCCTGGTACAAGAGCGCCGAGAGCAGCAACGGCTCGGCCCTGACCGAACCCTATATCGACCTGGCTTCCGGCCAATTGGTCATTTCCATCGTCGACAGCGTGATCAAGGCTGGCCAGCGCATTGGCGTGGTCGGCGGTGACCTGAGCCTGCAAGTGATTGCCGACAGCATCAACGCTCTGGACTTCGACGGCATGGGCTATGCGTTCCTGATCAGCGCCGACGGCAAGATCCTGGTGCACCCGGACAAGAACCTGGTGATGAAGACCCTCAAGGACGTCTATCCCCAGGACACCCCGCGCATCAGCAATGAACTCAGCGAGATCAGCGTCGACGGCAAACCCCGCATCGTCACCTTCACCCCGATCAAGGGCCTGTCTTCGGTGAACTGGTACATCGGCCTGTCGGTGGACAAGGACAAGGCCTTCGCCATGCTCAGCGAGTTCCGCACCTCGGCCCTGATCGCCACCCTGACCGCCGTGGCCCTGACCATTGCCCTGCTGGGCCTGCTGATCCGCCTGCTGATGCAGCCCCTGCATGTGATGACCCGGGCGATGCAGGACATCGCCGACGGCGAAGGCGACCTGACCCGCCGCCTGAACATCCACAACCAGGACGAATTCGGCATTCTCGGCACCGCCTTCAACCGTTTCGTCGAACGCATCCACAGTTCGATCCGCGAAGTCTCCTCGGCCACCGAGCACGTCAACGAAGTGGCCCTGCGGGTAGTCAGCGCCTCCAACTCATCGATGCTCAACTCCGATGAACAGGCCAGTCGCACCAACAGCGTCGCCGCAGCCATCAATCAACTGGGGGCCGCAGCCCAGGAAATCGCCCGCAATGCCGCCCAGGCCTCACAACAGGCCAGCGACGCGCGCAACCTGGCCGAAGACGGCCAGCAAGTGGTGGATCGCAGCATCCAGGCGATGAACCAGTTGTCGGAGATGATCAGCGCATCCAGCAGCAACATCGAGACCCTCAACAGCAAGACCGTGAACATCGGGCAGATTCTCGAAGTCATCACCAGTATTTCCCAGCAGACCAACCTGCTGGCGCTCAACGCGGCCATCGAAGCGGCCCGGGCCGGTGAGGCCGGCCGCGGATTCGCCGTGGTGGCCGATGAAGTACGCAACCTGGCGCACCGCACCCAGGAATCGGCACAGCAAGTGCAAACCATGATCGAAGAGTTGCAGGTGGGCGCCCGGGAGTCGGTCAGCACCATGAGCAACAGCCAGCGCCACAGTCAGGACAGCGTCGAGATCGCCAACCAGGCCGGGGAGCGGCTGAGCAGCGTGACCCAGCGCATCGGCGAGATCGACGGCATGAACCAGTCGGTGGCCACCGCCACGGAAGAACAGACCTCGGTGGTCGAATCCATCAACATGGACATCACCGAAATCAACACGCTGAATCAGGAAGGCGTTGAAAACCTGCAGGCGACCCTGCGGGCCTGCTCCGATCTGGAACAGCAATCGGCGCGCTTGAAGCACCTGGTGGGCAGCTTCAGGATCTGACGCAGGGCCTCAGGCCCCTTTAGCCGGCGAGCCGGTGTCTACGGACGCCGGTGGCGTGGGCTCCTGCTGCAACTGCTCCCACAATTGGGCGGCCCCCGGAAACTCGGTGCCGTCTTCAGCATCCAGCTCATCGGGGTCGTAGCGGCTCAGGCATCCCTCGCCGAGGGTGGCGGGGGCTTTGGAAGTGGCTTTATCCAGTGGATCGGTCATCGCGCTGACCTCTCGAGGTGAACAACCAGGACCGGGATCTTGAACCCGGCTCCTGGTTTTTTTTCGATCAGAACACCACGGTCTTGTTGCCGTGGACCAGCACCCGGTCTTCCAGGTGGTAGCGCAGGCCGCGGGCCAGGACCATCTTCTCCACATCACGACCGAAACGCACCATGTCCTCGATGCTGTCGCTGTGGCTGACCCGCACCACGTCCTGCTCGATGATCGGCCCGGCGTCCAGTTCTTCGGTGACGTAGTGGCAGGTGGCGCCGATCAGCTTCACCCCACGCAGGGACGCCTGGTGGTAAGGCTTGGCGCCGACGAAGGACGGCAAGAAGCTGTGGTGGATGTTGATCACCTTGTGCGCGTATTCGCGGCACAGCTCAGGCGGCAGGATCTGCATGTAGCGCGCCAGCACCACCACCTCGGCATCGTGCTGCTTGACCAGACGCGACACCTCGGCGAACGCCGGCTCCTTGTCCTGAGGATTGACCGGCACATGGTAATAAGGGATGCCATGCCACTCGACCATGCTGCGCAGGTCGTCATGGTTGGAGATCACACAGGCGATTTCACAATCGAGCTCATCGCTGTGCCAGCGATGCAGCAGATCCGCCAGGCAATGGGACTCGCGGCTGGCCATCAGCACGACGCGCTTTTTCTCGGCGGTATCGGTAATGCGCCAGTCCATCGAGAACTCTTCGGCGATCGGCGCAAAAGCCTGGCGAAAAGCCTCCAGACCAAAAGGCAGGGAGTCGGCACGAATCTCGTGACGCATGAAGAACCAGCCACTGAGATTGTCCGAGTGGTGGCTCGCTTCGGTGATCCAACCGTTATGGGAGGCCAGAAAGTTACTGACTTTGGCAACGATGCCAACGCGGTCAGGGCAAGAAATCACCAACCGAAAGGTGCGCATGAGGGGAAAACTCCAGAACTTCGCAAAGGTCGCCATTCTAGCCATTACGCGACAAAACTGCAGTATTCATTGCGCCGCAGGCCCGGATTAGATTGGCAACAGCACCCTGATTGCGTCTTAACGGGCATCACTGCAAGCACTGCCGCAGACACTTGCCAATAGCGCACAAGTAATTTGTGAATAGCGCAATCGAATCCCTCGATCTATTAAATAGCGAAATGACTTTTGCGCCTAAACACACTAAGAGCGCCGAATAAAACAGCGTTATTATGTTTACTTGCACAAACTCCGTGACTATTATTGCGACACTGTCACCCAGTCACTCAGCGCTCAATAAGGTAGTCCTCATGTCCCTGATCAACGAATACCGTGCTACAGAAGAAGCCATTAAAGAACTGCAAGCACGTTTGAAGAACCTGTCCCAGGACGACAAACTGAAAACCGAACTGGAATTCGAAGGCAAACTGCGCAGCCTGATGGGCGAGTACTCCAAGTCCCTGCGCGACATCATTGCCCTGCTGGATCCTGAGTCGAAAGTTAAAGCGCCGCGCGCTGCTGTAAAAACCACCGGCACCAAGCGTGCCCGTAAAGTTAAACAGTACAAAAACCCGCACAACGGTGAAGTCATCGAAACCAAAGGCGGCAACCACAAGACTCTGAAAGAGTGGAAAGCCAAGTGGGGCGGCGACGTGGTTGAAGGCTGGGCAACCCTGCTGGGCTAAGTCTCGCCAGTGAGCGCCCGGGCCTTACCGCCGCCATGAAAAAACGCCAGCTTGCTGGCGTTTTTTCATGGCCGGGCTTAATGCCCAAGGGGCCGGCCCCGCTCTCAAAGAGCCAGGCGCCCGCTGAGGTCCTGAACATGGGCCTGCCACTCATCCAGTACCTGACGTTGCTTGGGATCTGCACTTAACAACGATTGTTCAAGCCCCTGGGCAAAACTTTCCAGGGTATTGGGCGCGCCGAATTTCGCTTCTAGCAAACGCTGACGACAAAATGCCCGCCAACGCTCTTGCTCGGCGTCATCCAATGTTTCCGGAAAGTTGCGAGCGCGGTAGCGAAAGAGCAATTCGGGCAAGCGCTCATCATCAAAGGGCCACTGTTGCCGAGCCAAATGCAGCGGGTCGGCCTCACGTACTTGCTCACACAATCGCCGGTCGCGATCGCCAATAAAGCCGTCGTACAACTGTTGCTCCGGGTCCTCGCTGGCCGCGAACTCATCGGGCCCATAAATCAGCGAAAGTTTATCCCGCCAAACTTCCTGAGTTTCAGTCAAAAGCCCGGCCCGGCGCTGGTACTGCTCCATGTCCAAGTGCAATCGCTGTTGATCCTCGCCCCGCAAGACATTCAAGGGCGCCACTACCGGGCAGCGATTGATATGGATGAGTTTCAACGGCACCGGCAACTCGCCGTCCGCCAGATCATCACGCCGGGTATATAAACGCTGACGCAAGGTGTCGGCATCCAGCTCCAGCAATCCCTGAGGATCCAGATGCAAGTCACAGACAATCAGCGCATTGCGATTGCGCGGATGCCAGGCCAGGGGCAGTACCACGCCGAGGTAGTGGCGCGCGGCGGAAAAGCGCCCGGAAATATGCACCAGAGGCTGCAACAGGCGAATCTGATCCATCACCCGCTGTTTGCTGCGCAGTTGGAACAGCCAGTCATAGAGCTTGGGTTGCCGATCACGAATCAACCGCGCCAGGGCAATGGTCGCCCGGACATCGGACAGCGCATCGTGGGCCTGGCCATGATCGATGCCGTTGGCCGCGGTCAGCCGTTCCAGCTTGAGGGTCACCTGCCCTTGTTCCTCGGGCCAGACGATACCCTCGGGACGCAAGGCATAGGCGGTGCGCACCACATCGATCAGATCCCAGCGACTGTTGCCGCCCTGCCACTCGCGGGCATAGGGATCGAAGAAATTGCGATACAGGCTGTAGCGGGTCACCTCATCGTCGAAGCGCAGGGTGTTGTAGCCCACGCCACAGGTGCCGGGGCGCGCCAGCTGGGCGTGCACCCGGGTCATGAAGTCCGCCTCGCTCAAGCCCTGGGCCGCCAGGCGACCGGGGGTGATGCCGGTGATCATGCAGGCTGCCGGGTGCGGCAGGATATCGTCGCTGGGCTGGCAATAGAGGTTGACCGGCTCGTCGATCTCGTTGAGCGCCAGGTCGGTGCGAATACCGGCCACTTGCAACGGGCGATCGCAGCGCGGATTGATGCCGGTGGTTTCGTAGTCGTACCAAAAGAGGGAAGTCACGGCCTGTTCCTGAACTGAAAGACCGCCGCAGTCTAGGCGCTCAAGCGTCACCAGGGCCAGCCGCGTGAACGGGCGGCGCGCAGGGCAGCACACCGAAATCGTAGTTAATGATGTCGTTTGCCCCTCGGACACTGCTAGCATCTGCGCTGGATTTTTCTCTACCAGGCCAAGCCCCCAAGTTGCCCATGCTTGAGACGACAGCAACGCCAAGGAACGCATCGCTGCACCCGCCACTGGATACGCGGTATCAGGTCGAAACCCCCGAGGGTATCGATCTGCCGCTGCGACCGGCGGGGTTGCTGGTCCGTACCCTGGCGTTTTCCCTCGACCTGGGCATTCGCGGGCTGGTG
This sequence comes from Pseudomonas sp. Os17, assembly GCF_001547895.1. Taxonomy (NCBI): domain Bacteria; kingdom Pseudomonadati; phylum Pseudomonadota; class Gammaproteobacteria; order Pseudomonadales; family Pseudomonadaceae; genus Pseudomonas; species Pseudomonas sp. Os17. The sequence continues at coordinate 5,352,752 of NZ_AP014627.1, forward strand.
TTGGGCCTGCTGTTCATCGTGCTGGGCTTCTTCGGCGAGATCGGCATCGGCCTCGGTTCGATCCTGCTGTTCCTGATCAGCTGGTGGTACATGGTGCTGTTCGAGGTGCTGAACCAGGGCCGCTCGCCCGGCAAGCACCTGATGGGACTGCGAGTGGTTCAGGACGATGGCACCCCCATTGGCTGGAGCGCCTCCCTGACCCGCAACCTGCTGCGTTTTGCCGACATGTTGCCGTTCGGCTACTTCCTCGGCGCCATCAGTTGCCTGCAGCATCCGACCTTCAAGCGCCTCGGCGATCTGGCCGCCGGCACCCTGGTGATCTACCGCGAGCAATCCCTGACCCGACCGCAACTGCCCGACGCCACGCCCCGCTCCGCGCCCTTCGCCCTGAGCCTGAATGAACAACGGGCGATCCTCGGCTTTGCCGAACGCCAGGGCCAGCTGTCTGCCGAACGAACCCGGGAACTGGCAGGCATCCTCGCGCAACCACTGCACGTGCCCGCAGCCCAGGCGACAGCCGAACTCAATGGCATCGCTCGCGGCTTTCTGGGATCCACATGAAACAGAGCCTTTTCGAAAGCCGCCACCAGGCGCAATGGCAACAGTTCGAGCAACTGCTCGACCAGCTCGAGCGGGGTCGCGCCCGGGCCGAAGACTGCCAGACCTTCGTCCAGGACTACCGCCGCCTGTGCCAGCACCTGGCCCTGGCCCAGGAGCGCGGCTACAGCAGTTACTTGATCGATCCATTGCAGCAACTGGTGTTGCGCGGCCATCAGCAACTCTACCGGCAACGCACCGCCATCAGCGCCAATGTCCTGGCTTTCTTACTGGCCGGCTTTCCACGCCTGGTGCGCCAGGAATGGCGCCTGGTACTGATCGCCAGCCTGCTGTTCTTCGGCAGCCTGCTGGGTATCGGCCTGTTGGTGTACCTGTACCCCGAACTGGTCTACAGCCTGGTGAGCCCGCAGCAGGTATCGGAAATGCGCAGCATGTACGACCCTGGCGGCGCACGCCTGGGACGGGTCGCCGAGCGCGCCTCCAGCGAAGACTGGGTGATGTTCGGCTACTACATCATGCACAACATCGGTATCGCCTTTCAGACCTTCGCCAGCGGCCTGCTGTTTGGCCTGGGCAGTGTGTTCTTCCTGTTCTTCAACGGCCTGATGATCGGCGCCATCGCCGGCCACCTGACCCAGATCGGCTTCGGCCAGACCTTCTGGCCCTTCGTCATCGGCCATGGTGCCTTCGAACTGAGCGCCATTGCCCTGTCCGGAGCGGCCGGGCTGAAGATGGGCTGGGCACTGATCGCCCCCGGACGCCTGCGGCGCGGCGACGCGCTGTTGCAGGCTGCGCGGATCAGCGTGCAACTGATCTACGGGGTGATCGTGTTTCTGCTGATCGCCGCTTTTATAGAAGCCTACTGGTCCTCCATGACCTGGCCGGCGGCCTGGATCAAATACAGCGTCGGCGCCAGCCTGTGGGGCCTGATGCTGGCGTACCTGACCCTGGCCGGACGAGAACCCCATGCGCCTGAGTGATGCCAGTGTGGTGATCCGCCCCCGCACGACTTGGGAAGCCATGGACCTGGGCGTACTCCTGAGCCAGCGCCACCGGTGGCTGCTGATGACCAGCTGGGCCATCGTCAGTCTGCCGGTGTTCGCCCTGCTGAGCCTGCTGCTGTGGCAATCGCCCTCCCTGGCGGTGCTGCTGTTCTGGTGGCTCAAGCCGGCCTTCGAGCCCTTGCCGCTGTTTATCCTGTCCAAGGCTTTGTTCGGTGAAACCCCGAGCCTGGGCCAGGCCCTGCGCCAGTGGCCGCGCCTGCTCAAATCGCAATGGCTGGCCAGCCTGACCTGGCGCCGCTTCAGCCTGAGCCGCAGTTTCGTCCTGCCGGTGGTGCAACTGGAGGGCCTGGACGGCGACGCCCGGCAGCAGCGCCTGGGGGTGCTGTTGCAGCGCAACGCCGGGGCTGCGCGCTGGCTGACGCTGATCGGCATGCATCTGGAGGGCGCCTTGTGGATCGGCCTGCTGGTGCTGTTCTACCTGCTGCTGCCGCAACAGGTCGAGCTGGACTGGAACTGGCAGAGCCTGGTCATTGCCGCCCAGCAGGACTGGCTGTGGCTGGAACACCTGACCAACGCCTTCTACGCCCTGGTGCTGGTGATCTGGGAACCGATCTACGTGGCCTGCGGCTTCAGCCTGTACCTCAATCGCCGCACCGAGCTCGAGGCCTGGGACATCGAGCTGGTGTTTCGCCGCCTGCGTCAGCGCCTGGGCGGCGTCGCGGCGCTGCTGCTGGTGAGCGGCCTGTTGCTGGCGGTGCCGGGCCAGGCGCCGTGGGCAGCCAGCCCCAGCAGTTCCGTGGCCGGCCCCGAAGTGCCCCGGTTGTTGCAGCAACCCCTGACCAGCAAGGCCGCGAAAGACAGCATCCAGGGCATCCTGGATAAACCGCCGTTCAAGAATCAGGAATCGGTCACCCGCTACCGCTTCGGTGAGGAGCAAACAGCGAAAAAGGACGCCAAGGGCAAGCCTCCGGGCTGGCTCAAGAGCCTGCTGGAAAGCCTCGACCAGAATCGCTTCGGCAACCTTGCCAAGGGCCTGGAAATCCTCCTCTGGGGCTTGCTGCTAAGTGCCCTGGGCTGGTTGCTGTGGCGCTACCGCGACTGGCTGCGGGCCTTTGTCGGCCGCCGTCCGCTGCCGCGTAAAAAGCGCCCGGCGCCGATCCCCCAGCAGCTGTTCGGCCTGGACGTCAGCAGCCAGACCCTGCCCGCCGACGTGGCCGCCCACGCCCAGGCACTGTGGGCCAGCCAGCCTCGGGAAGCGCTGGGCCTGTTGTATCGGGCCTTGCTCAGCCGCTTGCTGGAGGACTTTCAACTGCCGCTGAGCGTGGCCGACACCGAAGGTCAGGTACTGGAGCGGATCAAGGCGCTGCAGCAACCGTCCCTGGAAGCCTTCAGCCGCGAACTGACCACCCACTGGCAGAACATGGCTTACGGTCATCGCGTGCCCGGCGCCGACCTGCAAGCGCAACTGTGCGATGGCTGGCGTAGCCTGTTCGGCCCGGGAGCCTGCGCATGAAACGCTATCTGTGGGGCGGCCTGGCGCTGTTGCTGATCCTGGTACTGGGCGCTGCCGGCTACTTCCTGTACCGCCACGCCACGCCCTATCAGGAACTGGTCGATCACGGCCCGTCTCCCGAGGCCCAGGCCAATCCCTATCTGGCTGCCGAGATGTTCTTGCGCGAGCGCGGCCTCAAGGTCGACCACGCCAACAGCCTGGAAGTGCTGGCCAGCCTCAAGCCGGTCGGCAACAGCCTGCTGCTGCTCGGCGAGCGCTCCAACATGAGTCCGCACCAGGTCGACCAGGTGCTGGACTGGGCCCGTGCCGGCGGCCGGCTGATCTTTGTCGCCGAAGCCCTGTGGGACGAAGACACCGAGCAAAGCGGCGATTTGCTGCTGGACCGGGTACAGATCCATCAGCAGCTCAGCGCGGACCAGGAACCACCGGTGCAACAGGACGCCGACGACGCCTTTCCGAAGCTGACCAAGATTTACCTGGAAGGCGAACAGGCCCCGGCCTACGTCAGCTTCGATACCGACTTTGATCTGGTCGACCCGGACAACCTGGCCCAGTCCTGGGCCAACAGCGCCACGGCCACCCACATGGTCCAGCTCGACTACGGCCAGGGATCGGTCACCGTGCTGACCGATGCCGACATCTGGAAAACCCCGGGCATCGGTCTGTACGACAACGCCTGGCTGCTGTGGTACCTGAATACCGATACGGCGGTGACCCTGCTGTTCGACACCGACCACCCGAGCCTGTGGCAATTGCTCTGGCGCTATTTCCCCCAGGCGCTGGTGGCCCTGGCACTGCTGATCGGCCTGTGGCTGTGGCAGGCCGGCAGCCGCCAGGGTCCGTTGCAGGCACCGGCCCCCAAGGCCCGGCGTCAGCTACGCGAGCATCTGCGGGCCAGCGCCGACTTTCTCCTGCGCCATGGCGGCCAGGCGCCGTTGCTGCAAGCGCTGCACCTGGATATCCGGCGCCGGGCGCGCCGCCGCTATCCGGGCTTCGAGCAATTGCCCAGCGAAGCCCAGTGGGAGGTCCTCGCCCAGCTCAGCCAACAGCCGGTCAGCACGGTGCAACAAGCCCTGCAACCCTTGTCCGGGCAGCGCCTTTCCAGCGCTGATTTCAGCCACCAGGTCGCCCACCTGCAAACACTCAGGAATGCCCTATGAGCGAACAACCCGTCGAATCCCAAGACACCTCCGAGGCTCCAGCGCCACAGGAGCATGCCGCCCAGCAGCGCCAGCGCGCCAGCCAACTGGCCCAGGCCGTGCGCCAGGAACTGCAGAAAGTGCTGATCGGCCAGACCGCGGTGATCGATGACGTGCTGACCGCCCTGATCGCCGGTGGCCACGTGCTGCTCGAAGGGGTTCCCGGCCTCGGCAAGACCCTGCTGGTACGGGCCCTGGCCCGCTGCTTCGGCGGTGACTTCGCGCGGATCCAGTTCACCCCGGACCTGATGCCCAGCGACGTCACCGGCCACGCGGTGTACGACCTGCAGAGCGAACAGTTCAAGCTGCGCAAGGGCCCGCTGTTCACCAACCTGCTGCTGGCGGACGAGATCAACCGCGCCCCAGCCAAGACCCAGGCCGCCCTGCTGGAAGCCATGCAGGAACGCCAGGTCACCCTGGAAGGCCGGGCCCTGCCCATTGCCCAGCCGTTCATGGTCCTGGCCACCCAGAACCCCATCGAACAGGAAGGCACCTACCCACTGCCGGAAGCCGAGCTGGACCGCTTCATGCTCAAGCTGCGCATGGACTACCCGGATGCCGACGAGGAGCTGGACATGGTCCGCCAGGTCGCACGTTCGACCCGCGCCGACATGCTCGATGTGCAGCCCCTGCGCACCGTGCTCCAGGCCAAGGACGTACTGGCCCTGCAACGCATCGCCAGTGACCTGCCCCTGGACGATCAGGTGCTCGACTATGCCGTGCGCCTGGCCCGGGCCACCCGCAGCTGGCCGGGCCTGAGCCTCGGCGCCGGTCCTCGGGCCTCGATTGCCCTGGTCCGTGGCGCCCGGGCCCGGGCCTTGCTGCGTGGCGGCGACTTCGTGGTTCCGGATGACATCAAGGGCTGCGCCATGGCCGTGCTGCGCCACCGGGTGCGGATCGCCCCGGAGCTGGATATCGAAGGACTGTCGGTGGAGCAGGTGCTCAAGCAGATGCTCGAACAGATCCCGGCTCCGCGCCTGTGAGCCGTACAGCACGATGAAACCGACTCGTCTGCTGCTCATCTGGCTGGGCACTCTGGCCGGCCTGGACCTGCTCCTGGGCGCCATGCGCGCCCTGGGCATCCAGGCCATGCCGCGCCTGGACTCGATCGCCTGGGGCCTGTTGCTGGCCCTGTTGCTGCTGGCCCTGCTCGATGCCCTGCGCCTGTCGCGCATGGCCTCGCCCGAGGTCCGGCGCCAGTTGCCCGGCAGCCTGCCCCTGGGGCGCTGGAGCGAAGTGCAGCTGGAAATCCGCCACCCCTACGGGCAGGCGCTGTGCGTGCAACTGTTCGATCATCCGCCTCAGGGCCTGGGCTTCGAGCATCTGCCACAGTCCGTCAACCTGGAGCCCGGCCAGGCCAGCAAGGTCGGCTACAGCGTGCGGCCGCTGCAACGGGGACATTTCGACTTCGACCAGTGTGAGGTGGCGCTGCCCAGCCCTCTGGGCCTGTGGAGCGCCAGGCGTTTGCTCAAGGTGCACGGCAGCACCCGGGTCTATCCGGACTTCGCCCGCCTGTACGGTGCGCAGTTGCTGGCGGTGGACAACTGGCTCAGCCAGCTCGGGGTGCGCCAGTTGCAGCGTCGGGGCCTGGGCCTGGAGTTCAATCAGTTGCGGGAGTTTCGCGAGGGCGACAGCCTGCGGCAGATCGACTGGAAAGCCACCGCCCGCCAACGCACGCCCATCGCCCGGGAGTATCAGGACGAGCGCGACCAGCAGATCATTTTCATGCTCGACTGCGGACGCCGCATGCGCAGCCAGGACGACGAACTGGCGCATTTCGACCATGCCCTCAACGCCAGCCTGCTGCTCAGTTACGTGGCCCTGCGCCAGGGAGATGCCGTGGGGCTGTACGCCTTCGCCGGGGAGCGCTCGCGCTACGTGGCGCCGATCAAGGGCCAGGCCCATCTGAATGTGCTGCTCAACGGCGTCTACGATCTGCACACCAGCCAGCGTCCCGCCGACTACCAGGCCGCCGCCAGTGAACTGCTGGCCCGGCAGAAGCGCCGGGCCCTGGTGGTGCTGGTCACCAACCTGCGGGACGAAGACGATGAGGAACTGCTGACCGCGGTCAAGCGCATCGGGCGCCAACATCGGGTGCTGGTGGCCAGCCTGCGCGAGGAAGTGCTCGACCAGTTGCGCCAGAATCCGGTGCAGACCTTGCCCGAAGCGCTGCTCTACAGCTCGGCGGTGAACTACCTGAACGGCCGCGCCGAACTTCACGAACGGCTGAGCGCCCATGGCATCGCCCTGCTCGATGCACGCCCGGGAGAGCTTGGCGCGAAACTGGTCAGCCGTTATCTGGGCTGGAAGAAAGCCGGCAGCCTGTAACGCTGTTCGGGCCCGTCAGGCCGACGTCTGCAAGGGATGAAAGCTGAAGTAATGCCGCAGGGCATGCTCCAGCTCGGCGAAGTCGTCGCTCGCTCGCAGCAGGCTGAAACCGCTGTCGTACTGGTGCGGGGTCAAGTCCTCGTGACACCACAGGCACCAGGCGCTGAAGTCGATGAACTGCAGTTGTCCATCACCGCCGGGAACCTTGACCCGCAACTCGAACGCGGCGCCGATCAGCATCGGCAACGGGCTGATCAGCATCAGCCCGTCTGCGGAGATATTGCCCAGGAAACCGACCGGCTTGTCGGTAAACCGATTGAAGACTCTCAAGTAGGACGGCAGTTGATGCCGCTCGATCCGCGGTTCAGTGAACATGCTGGGTATCGCTTTGAAAGGCCATTAAGCATGACCGCACTAGTGCATCGGAACGGACCTGCAAGAGCAGCTCGTTCGCCCGGATTCGAGGTGCGAGGAAAATCGTCTGGAGGATTTCAACGCCACTGCCCAGGCAGGAACCGGGCAGTGTTCGAACAACCTGTACAAATGTTAGCTCAAGCGCGAGGGGCAATTACACTGCCCCGCAGCGCTGTGACTTACAACGCAGTACGACGAACTTGCGCCGCACCGTTTGCCGGGTAGTGACCCAGTTGCTGCAAGGTGTCCAGACGCGCACGGGCACGGTAGGCGTACTCGCTGCTGGGGTACTGGGTAATGATGAACTGATAAGTCTGCGCCGCATCGACGAACAACTTCTGCCGCTCCAGGCATTGCCCGCGCAGCATCGACACTTCCGGCTGGATATAGCGCCGCGCACGACTGTCACGATCGACCTGGCTCAACTCGAGCATCACGCTCTCGCAGTTGCCACGGTCATAAGCGCGATAGGCGTTATTCAAATGATGGTTCATGGACCAGCGGGTGCAGCCGACAACACTGACGGCCAAGATAGCAATGAGTACGAATCGCATGGGGTATCTCCTGTCTTGTGCAGTGTATCGACTCATCGGCAAAAATCTTCAAGGTTGTTGCGGTAAACAAACAAAGCAATAAGTAGTGCAAACGAACAATGACTACAACTTCGGAGCATAGTAGCCTCTCGTTGCGCTTGAACTCAGGAGTCCGTGCATGTCCGTTCGTCGTACCAAAATCGTTGCCACCCTTGGCCCGGCCAGTAACTCGCCGGAAGTTCTCGAACAGTTGATTCTTGCAGGCCTGGATGTCGCCCGCCTGAACTTCTCCCACGGCACGCCGGACGAGCACAAGGCTCGCGCCCAACTGGTCCGCGACCTGGCAGCCAAGCACGGCCGCTTCGTGGCCATCCTCGGTGACCTGCAAGGCCCGAAAATCCGTATCGCCAAATTCGCCAACAAGCGTATCGAACTGAAGATCGGTGACAAGTTCACCTTCTCCACCGTGCATCCGTTGACCGAAGGCAACCAGGACATCGTCGGCATCGACTACCCGGACCTGGTCAAGGACTGCGGCGTCAATGACGAACTGCTGCTGGACGATGGCCGCGTGGTGATGCGCGTGGAAACCGCCACCGCCACCGAGCTGCATTGCGTGGTGACCGTGGGCGGCCCGCTGTCCGACCACAAAGGCATCAACCGTCGTGGCGGCGGCCTGACCGCTCCGGCCCTGACCGAAAAGGACAAGGCCGACATCAAGCTGGCGGCCGAAATGCAGGTTGACTACTTGGCCGTGTCCTTCCCTCGCGACGCCGCCGATATGGAATACGCGCGCAAGCTGCGTGACGAATCCGGTGGCACTGCCTGGCTGGTGGCGAAGATCGAACGCGCCGAAGCCGTGGCCGACGACGAAACCCTCGACGGCCTGATCAATGCCAGCGACGCGGTGATGGTGGCCCGTGGCGACCTGGGCGTGGAAATCGGCGATGCCGAGCTGGTGGGCATCCAGAAGAAAATCATTCTGCACGCCCGTCGCCACAACAAGGCGGTGATCGTGGCGACCCAGATGATGGAGTCGATGATCCAGAACCCGATGCCGACCCGTGCCGAAGTGTCCGACGTGGCCAACGCCGTGCTCGACTACACCGACGCGGTCATGCTCTCGGCGGAAAGCGCCGCCGGCGCCTACCCGCTGGAAGCGGTGCAGGCCATGGCGCGGATCTGTGTCGGGGCGGAAAAGCACCCCACCAGCAAGACCTCCAGCCACCGCATGGGCAAGGTGTTCGAAAGCTGCGACCAGAGCATCGCCCTGGCCGCCATGTACACCGCCAACCACTTCCCTGGCGTCAAGGCGATCATCGCCCTGACCGAAAGTGGCTATACCCCGCTGATCATGTCGCGCATCCGCTCCTCGGTGCCGATCTATGCCTACTCCCCGCACCGCGAAACCCAGGCTCGCGCGGCAATGTTCCGTGGCGTCTACACCATCCCGTTCGACCCGGCCTCCCTGCCGCCCGAGCAGGTCAGCCAGGCCGCGATCGATGAGCTGCTCAAGCGCGGCGTCGTGGAGAAAGGCGACTGGGTGATCCTCACCAAGGGCGACAGCTACCACACCACCGGTGGCACCAACGGCATGAAGATCCTGCACGTTGGCGACCCGATGGTCTGAGTACCGACCCGCTGTACGAAAAGCCCCGGCGCCGAAAACGCCGGGGCTTTTTCATGTCCGCCGGGAACAGATATCGCCGCCCTCAACCCTTGGCGAGAAACCCGGACAGCGCGGCAATCGCTTCCGGCGACTGCAGGCGCCGGGTGAATTCCATCCCCTCCTGCTCGATGACCTGGCGCAACAGCTCACGATCCGGCGCCTGCATCAGGCGCTTGCTGATCTGCACCGCGTCGGGCGCCAGCTGACTGAAACGCAAGGCCGCTTCCCGGGCCTTGGCCAAGGTCGCTGCGCCATCCCCCAAAGCCGCAGTGGCAATGCCCCAGGCAGCGGCCTGTTCGCCACTGAAGCCTTCGCCGAGCAGCAGCAACTCAGCGGCCTTGGCCCGCCCCAGCAGGCGCGGCAGGATCAGGCTCGAACCGAATTCCGGACACAGCCCAAGGTTGACGAACGGCATGCGCAAGCGCGCATCACGACTGACGTAGACCAGATCGCAATGCAGCAGCAAGGTGGTGCCAATGCCCACCGCCGCCCCCGCGACCGCAGCCACCACCGGCTTGCGACAATCGAGCAGGTTGCGCATGAAGTGGAACACCGGGCTGTCGAGGTCCTTGGGGGGCTGCTCCAGGAAGTCGGCGATGTCGTTGCCGGCGGTAAAGCATTCGCTGCTGCCGCAGATCAGCACGGCATTGATTTGCGGATCGGCGTCCGCCTCGGCCAGGGCCTGGGCCAGGCGACCGTACATGGCACGGGTCAGGGCGTTTTTCTTGTCGGGGCGGTTCAGGCGCAGGGTCAGCAGCCCACCTTCGCGGTGCAGCTCGATGGCATCGGTCATGGAGATCTCGCTTTGGAAAAGTCAGCGCTCAACCACGGGGCAGGAACACATCGGCCAGCAGTTGATTGCGCGGCAGCCCCGCCAGGTACAGACGCCGGGCAAAGGCTTCGACACTGTCGGGGTGCCCGCAGAGTAAGGCCAGGGTTTGCCGGGAAACAAGCCGCAGTTGCGCCAAGGCCGCCGTCAGCTCAGCCCCCTGCCACAGCTCGACGCTCAGTTGCGGGCGGTTCGCCGCCAGCGCAGCCAAGGGTTTGGCCAGGTAATGCTCGGAACTGTCATGGGCCAGGTGAATGAGACGGATAGGGCCTTGGTGATCCTGCCGCAAGGCCTCGCGCAGAACGCCAAACAACGGCGCCAGCCCGGTGCCCGCCGCCAGCAGCCAAAGGGGCCGTTGCTGCCAGTCCGGGTCGTAGTGCAAGGCACCACCGCTCAACTCGCCCAGAGAGAGGGTATCGCCCACCTGCAACTGGCGCGCCGCATCGCTGAATTGCCCCGGGTGCCGACAGTCCAGGTGAAACTCCAGGAAGCGGTCTTCTTCCGGCAGGCTGGCCAGGGAGTATGGCCGGGCCACCTGAGTGGCCGTCCACAGCACCAGGTGCTGGCCGGCGCGATAACGCAACGGCCGTTCAGGTTGCAGGCGCAAGCGCAGGACCGAGGAAGACAGCCAGTCCAGCCCGATCACCCTGGCCGGCTGGCCATCGCGCTGCGGATTGAACGTCTCGACCTGCAGATCCTCCACCACCTGGCACTGACAGGCCAGGCGCCAGCCGCGACGGCGCTGCTCATCGCTCAGGGCATCCGGCCGACTGTCGCTGGGCAGTCCCTGGACACAGTGCACCAGACAGGCGTGACAACTGCCGGCGCGGCAACTGTAGGGCACCGCCACACCGGCCTGATTCAAGGCATCCAGCAGATTGCTGGCCGGCGCCACCGACCAGCGCCGGCTACCGACGGTCAATTCAGGCATCGAGGTTTTCCCAGGCGGCCGAGCAACGATTGCGGCCATCGCGCTTGGCCCGGTACAGCGCCTGGTCGGCCCGTTGCAGAGCGACGTCCAGGTCATCGCCGGCCTGCAGCAGGGTCATCCCCGCGGACAGACTCAGGTCACGCACATTCAGGCCCACCAGTTGCACCTCCATGAAGGCCAGGCGCAGGCGTTCACAGCAGGAGGTCAGGCGCTCGGCATCACACTCGGGCAGCAGGACCACGAACTCCTCACCGCCGTAGCGCGCCAGTACATCGCCGTCCCGCAGGCAGGCGCTGGCCACTCCGGCGAAGGCCTGCAACACCTGATCCCCCGCCGCGTGACCATGCAGATCGTTGATGCGCTTGAAATGATCCAGATCGATCAGTGCCAACCCATGCACCTGCTCCTGGCCCATGGCCTGCAGTTCACGGCTGGCATTGCGCAGGAAGTGCCGACGATTGAACAGGCCGGTGAGTTCGTCGGTGGCCACCAGATCCTCCAGTTGCCGCATCATTCCCCGCAGCGTGTCCTGGTGGGCCTGCAAGGCAAAACGCCGCTGCCGCATGCGCGAGCGCGAAGCCTGCACATAGGCGGCGTACAGGCACATCCACACCAGCATCACCAGCAACACACAGACTTGCAGCGCCGCCAGTTGCGGGTCCTCGAGGACAAAACGAAAACCGTCGCACAGGTTGACCCCGGCAAAGCAGAAGAAGATCAGCGCCGCGCAGCGCAGGTAGGCGCGCCGGGACAAGTGAAACAGGCCGAACAGCAGCGGCAGGATATAGAACACCAGAAAGGCGCCGCGGGCCTGATCCAGATGGGCAATCAGCCAGGTCTGCCAGGCAATGCCCAACACCACCTGGACCTCGGTCAGGCTGGGGTCGGCAAAGCGCAGGTTGCGCCCACTGGTGAAGACCCAGTACAGCACCCCCTGGCTGGCCACCACCAACGCGCTGCCCAACAGTGCACTGCTGATGGAGGCGCGATAGTGCCCCGTAAGAACGGCCAGCCAGAACAGCAGCAGGATCAGTCCGTACGTGCCAGCGGCAATGCTGAAGCGCTTGAACAACAAGCTCTGGATGGCTTTATGGGTCAATCGTCGATTCACCGTGAGAAAGGAGGCTTAAAGAGTGTCCTACCCTGCAGGCCAGTTGCCACTTTAGTGCTGCGCCCTGCAAATGACTATCCAAATTTTAAGCCGTGTTCCGCGCTTTCGCCGCCGATCCACGCAAGAACGGTGCCCATCCGATAGGCGACTTTCGTTTGCCCGGCTGGCGGGTGTGCCAGGCCCCCAGGCGCGGTATACTGCCGCGCCTTTTTAGCGTCGCGCCAGTTGTCTGTCCGGCGTGCCTTAGAAGGTGCCTGCAACCGACCGATGTACCCCGCTGCAGCCACCTTATTAAATGTTCCCGTCTTTTAGAGGAGCGCGACTCATGACCGTGATCAAGCAAGACGACCTGATTCAGAGCGTTGCCGACGCCCTGCAGTTCATTTCCTACTACCACCCCGTGGACTTCATCCAGGCGATGCACGAGGCCTACCTGCGCGAAGAATCGCCGGCCGCCCGTGATTCCATGGCGCAGATCCTGATCAACTCGCGCATGTGCGCCACCGGCCACCGGCCGATCTGCCAGGACACCGGCATCGTCACCGTGTTCGTTCGCGTGGGCATGGACGTGCGCTGGGACGGCGCCACCATGAGCCTGGACGACATGATCAACGAAGGCGTGCGTCGCGCCTACAACCTGCCGGAAAACGTCCTGCGCGCCTCCATCCTCGCCGACCCGGCAGGTGCCCGGAAAAACACCAAGGACAACACCCCGGCGGTCATCCACTACTCCATCGTCCCGGGCAACACCGTGGAAGTGGACGTGGCAGCCAAGGGCGGCGGCTCCGAGAACAAGTCGAAGATGGCCATGCTCAACCCGTCCGACTCGATCGTCGACTGGGTGCTCAAGACCGTTCCGACCATGGGTGCCGGCTGGTGCCCACCGGGCATGCTGGGCATCGGCATCGGCGGCACCGCCGAGAAAGCCGCGGTGATGGCCAAGGAAGTGTTGATGGAATCCATCGACATCCACGAGCTCAAGGCTCGCGGCCCGTCCAACCGCATCGAAGAAATGCGCCTGGAGCTGTTCGAGAAGGTCAACCAGCTGGGCATCGGCGCCCAGGGCCTGGGCGGCCTGACCACCGTGCTCGACGTGAAGATCATGGACTACCCGACCCACGCCGCCTCCCTGCCGGTGTGCATGATCCCCAACTGCGCCGCCACCCGCCACGCGCACTTCGTGCTCGACGGCTCGGGCCCGGCCGCACTGGAAGCACCACCTCTGGACGCCTACCCGGAAATCGTCTGGGAAGCCGGCCCGTCGGCGCGTCGGGTCAACCTCGACACCCTGACCCCGGAAGAAGTACAGAGCTGGAAACCGGGCGAAACCGTGCTGCTCAACGGCAAGATGCTCACCGGCCGCGACGCTGCGCACAAGCGCATGGTCGAGATGCTGAACAAGGGCGAAACCCTGCCGGTGGACCTCAAGGGTCGCTTCATCTACTACGTTGGCCCGGTTGATCCGGTAGGCGACGAAGTGGTGGGTCCGGCCGGTCCGACCACCGCCACGCGGATGGACAAGTTCACCCGGCAGATCCTCGAGCAGACCGGCCTGCTGGGCATGATCGGCAAGTCCGAGCGCGGCCCGACCGCCATCGACGCGATCAAGGACAGCAAGGCCGTGTACCTGATGGCCGTCGGCGGCGCCGCCTACCTGGTGGCCCAGGCGATCAAGAAGTCCAAGGTCCTGGCCTTTGCCGAACTGGGCATGGAAGCGATCTACGAGTTCGAGGTCAAGGACATGCCGGTGACTGTCGCCGTGGACAGCAAAGGCGAGTCGGTCCACATCACCGGTCCCGCCATCTGGCAGAAAAAGATCAGTGACAGCCTGGCGGTAGAAGTGCAGTAAGCCCTTCTCTCGTCTGGCCAAAGCGGCGGCGCTGTTGAGACAACGGCCCGCCGCTTTTTTTATGCCGCGCCCTTGCGCGACACTGTCGGCGATCAACGTTACCTCCGGCGCTCATGCTATCGTTCCCGCCCCCATTGCAGCCTGCCCCGACTCATGGCCCAGATCTCTCGCCCTCTACGCTTGACGTTCTACATCCTGGTGATTCTCGCCGGTACCGTAATCAGCGCCGGCCTGGCCATGCGCCACGCCGAGCGCCTGGCACTGGTGGAAGAGGCGGCTCGCGCCAACGAGCAGCTGGGACTCTACGCCAACTCCCTGCACACCCTGATCGAGCGCTATCGCGCGCTGCCGGCGGTGCTGGCCCTGGACCCGGAACTGCGTGCGGCGCTGCAGGGCCCGGTCACGGCACAGACCCAGGATGCACTGAACCGCAAGCTGGAAAAGATCAACGGCGCCGCCCGCTCCTCGACCCTTGAGCTGCTCAACCACGAAGGCCTGGCCGTGGCCGCCAGCAACTGGCAGTTGCCCAGCAGCTATGTGGGCCACAATTACGGTTTCCGCCCCTACTTCAAGCAGACCCGTAGCCAGGGCAGCGGACGTTTCTACGCGGTGGGCGTGACCAGCGGGATTCCCGGGTATTTCCTCTCCAGCGCGGTCAAGGCCGACAACGATGACTTCCTCGGGGCCATGGTGGTCAAGCTGGAGTTTCCCGAGCTGGAGCATGAATGGAGCCAGGGCAATGACACCCTCCTGGTCAGCGACTCGCGAGGCATCATCTTTATCGCCAACCAGCCCGGCTGGCGCTATCGGCAGTTACAGCCGCTGTCCGAAAGCGATCTGGCGGACATCAGGCTGACCCGCCAGTACGACAAGCAACCCCTGACTCCGCTGCAACACACGGCCCTGCAACGGTTTGACGCCAACAGCAGCCTGGTCCGGGTCGACGGCCCCGACGGCGTTGCCAATTACCTGTGGGAATCCCTGCCGCTGAGCGCCGAAGGCTGGACCCTGCACCTGCTGCGCAAGCCGGCGAGCGCCTTCGAGGAAAGCCGCAACGCCGGCCTCGCCGCCGCCGGCGCCTGGCTGACCCTGGTGTTCCTGTTGCTGTTCCTCAGCCAGCGCTGGCGCCTGGGGAAAATCCGCCAGCGCAATCGCCAGGAGCTGGAACAACTGGTGGAAGAACGCACCCGGGACCTGCGCACCGCCCAGGAAGGCCTAGTGCAATCGGCCAAGCTGGCCGCCCTGGGGCAGATGTCCGCGGCCCTGGCCCATGAAATCAACCAGCCACTGACCGCCCAGCGCATGCAGCTCGCCACCCTGCGGCTGCTGCTGGATCACGGTCGGGTGGATGAGGCCTACAAGGCCCTGCGGCCCCTGGACGACATGCTGACGCGCATGGCCGCCCTCACCAGTCATCTCAAGACCTTTGCCCGCAAGAGCCCCAGCGGCCTGCGCGAACGCCTGGACCTGGCCGCGGTGGTGGACCAGTCGCTGCAACTGCTGGAAACCCGGCTGCGTGCCGACAACATCCAGGTCGAGCTGCACCTGACCCGCCCGGCCTGGGTTCGCGGCGATGCCATCCGCCTGGAGCAGGTGCTGATCAACCTGCTGCGCAACGCCCTCGACGCCATGCAGAACAAGCCCGAAAAACACCTGCAGATCAGCCTCGAAGCCGAGGACCAGCTGTGGCAACTGCGGGTCGCCGACAGCGGCGGCGGGATCGCCGAAGAACACCTGCTGAGCGTGTTCGACCCGTTCTTCACCACCAAGCCGGTGGGCGACGGCCTGGGCCTGGGTCTGGCGGTGTCCTACGCCATCGTCCATGAACTGGGAGGACGCTTGAGCGCCGCCAATCGCGATCAGGGCGCAGTGTTCACCCTGAGCCTGCCCATCGACCTGGAGGCCCATATCCAATGCTGAACTCGGTGATCGTGGTGGATGACGAGGCCAGTATCCGCACCGCCGTCGAACAGTGGCTGAGCCTCTCGGGGTTCAGCGTCCAGCTGTTCAGCCGTGGCGAGGACTGCCTGGCGCAATTGCCGCAGAACTTTCCCGGGGTGATCCTCAGCGACGTGCGCATGCCTGGTATCAGTGGCCTGGAGCTGCTGGCCCAGGTCCAGCGCCTGGACCCGGATCTGCCGATCATCCTGCTCACCGGCCACGGTGATGTGCCCATGGCGGTCGAGGCCATGCGCGACGGCGCCTATGACTTCCTGGAAAAACCCTTCAGCCCCGATACCCTGCTCAGCAGCCTGCGCCGGGCCCTGGACAAGCGGCGCCTGGTCCTGGAGAACCGCCACCTGCATCACCAGGCCGACAGCCGGGCCAAGCTCGATGCCACCTTGCTCGGGGCGTCCCGCGCCCTGCAGACCCTGCGCCGCCAGGTGCTGGACCTGGCCGCGCTGCCAGTCAATGTGCTGATCCGTGGCGAAACCGGCAGCGGCAAGGAGCTGGTTGCCCGCTGCCTGCACGACTTCGGCCCCCGGGCCGGCAAACCCTTCGTGGCCCTGAACTGCGCAGCGATCCCCGAGCAGTTGTTCGAGGCCGAACTGTTCGGCCATGAAAGCGGGGCGTTCACCGGCGCCCAGGGCCGACGCATCGGCAAGCTGGAATACGCCGACGGCGGCACGCTGTTTCTCGACGAGATCGAGAGCATGCCCCTGGCCCAGCAGGTCAAGCTGCTGCGGGTGTTGCAGGAACAGAAACTGGAGCGCCTGGGGGCCAACCAGAGCATCAAGGTCGACCTGCGGGTGATCGCCGCCACCAAACCGGACCTGCTGGAGGAAGCGCGGGCCGGACGATTCCGCGAAGACCTGGCCTATCGCCTGACCGTGGCCGAACTGCGCCTGCCGCCCCTGCGCGAGCGCCGCGAAGACATTCCACAGCTCTACGAGCACTTCGCCCGGGCCGCCGCCGAGCGCCTGGGACGCAGCGTCGCGCCCTTGAGTGGCGCCCAGTTGAGCCGCCTGCTCAGTCACGACTGGCCGGGCAACGTGCGCGAACTGGCCAACGCCGCCGAGCGTCAGGTGCTGGGCCTCGGGGAGCCGGAGGCCGAAGTGCTTGAAACCGGCCCATCCCTGGCCGCGCAGCAGGAAGCCTTCGAAGCCCAATGCCTGCGCGCCGCCCTGACCCGCCACAAGGGCGAGATCAAGGCCGTGCTCAACGAACTGCAACTGCCACGCCGGACCCTGAATGAAAAAATGCAGCGGCACGGCCTGACCCGGGAAATGTTCCTCAAGGACAGCTGAAGCGACAACGGCAGCAGAAGCGGCAAGCGGCAAGCGGCAAGCCAAACGCCAAGCTTGCGGCTTGCAGCTTAAAGCTTGCCCCTGCCCCCCCCCTGGCAGATTTCCGCTCATGAGATCGCCGCCAATCGGCGGATTTCCGCTCATCCTTTTCGCCAAACCCTTGTATTCCGGGCTTCCCGGCCCTGGCACAGGTCCTGCTATAGCCCCAGCAGGCTGCGCTTGCGCGCGCTCCACAAAAACAATG
This sequence comes from Pseudomonas sp. Os17, assembly GCF_001547895.1. NCBI lineage: Bacteria > Pseudomonadati > Pseudomonadota > Gammaproteobacteria > Pseudomonadales > Pseudomonadaceae > Pseudomonas > Pseudomonas sp. Os17. The sequence goes on from NZ_AP014627.1 coordinate 5,370,182, forward strand.
AATAGAAGGATCCGTCATGGATATCTCTAATACCCTGCCTGCTGGGTCGGCGGCCGCATCCGCCACCGAAAAGACCACCGCCAGCCGCCTGAAGTCGATCTTCAGCGGTTCCGTGGGCAACATGGTCGAGTGGTACGACTGGTACGTCTACGCCGCCTTCTCGCTGTACTTCGCCAAGGTCTTCTTCCCCAAGGGCGACACCACCGCGCAACTGCTGAACACCGCCGCGATCTTCGCCGTGGGCTTCCTGATGCGCCCGATCGGTGGCTGGCTGATGGGCCTGTACGCCGACCGCAAAGGCCGTAAAGCCGCGCTGATGGCTTCGGTGCTGCTGATGTGCTTCGGCTCGCTGATCATCGCCCTGACCCCGGGTTACGAAACCATCGGCGTCGGCGCCCCGATCCTGCTGGTGCTGGCGCGCCTGATGCAGGGCCTGTCGGTGGGCGGTGAATACGGCACCTCGGCCACCTACCTCAGCGAGATGGCGACCAAGGATCGTCGCGGCTTCTTCTCCAGCTTCCAGTACGTGACCCTGATCTCCGGCCAGCTCATCGCCCTGGGGGTACTGATCGTGCTGCAGAACATCCTCACCACCGAGGAGCTGCAATCCTGGGGCTGGCGGATTCCGTTCGGCATCGGCGCCCTGTGTGCGGTGGTGGCGCTCTACCTGCGTCGCGGCATGGAAGAAACCGAGTCCTTCACCAAGAAGAAAGAGAAGCCCAAAGAAAGCCTGATGCGCACCCTGATGCGTCATCCCAAGGAACTGCTGACCGTGGTCGGCCTGACCATGGGCGGCACCCTGGCCTTCTACACCTACACCACCTACATGCAGAAATACCTGGTGAACACCGTCGGCATGAGCATTTCCGACTCGACCACCATTTCTGCCGCCACCCTGTTCCTGTTCATGTGCCTGCAGCCGGTAATCGGTGCCCTCTCGGACAAGGTCGGCCGGCGGCCGATCCTGATTGCCTTCGGCATCCTCGGCACGCTGTTCACCGTGCCGATCCTCACCACCCTGCACACCATCCAGACCTGGTGGGGCGCGTTCTTCCTGATCATGGCGGCGCTGATCATCGTCAGCGGCTATACCTCGATCAACGCAGTGGTCAAGGCCGAGCTGTTCCCCACGGAAATCCGCGCCCTGGGCGTGGGCCTGCCCTACGCACTGACCGTGTCGATCTTCGGCGGCACCGCGGAATACATCGCCCTGTGGTTCAAGAGCATCGGCATGGAAACCGGCTACTACTGGTACGTCACCGCCTGTATTGCCTGTTCGCTGCTGGTCTACGCGACCATGAAGGACACCCGCAAGCATTCGCGGATCGAGACCGACTGAAATCCACAGCGCCCGGGTGCAAGGCCCGGGCGCTTTTTTTCGCGATCTGTGGGGAGGCGTTCGCCGGCCAGCCGGCGCCTACAGAAAGTGGGTGTGGCTCAGGAGAGTTCGGCGGCGCCCTGGCGCGCATAGCGGTTCTGGGCCCAGGCCGCGCCGACAATCATCACCAGCAGAATCCCCGCCAGTACCGCCGACGAGCCGATGGTGCCGAAATCCAGCCCGCCCTTTTCATGGGGCTTGGTGAGGAAGTCGCCCAGGGTGGCGCCGAACGGCCGGGTCAGCACGAAGGCCACCCAGAACAGCAGCACCGACGAGAGCCGGGTGAGGTACTTGAGCAGGACCACCACGGCAATGGTCGAGCCGATCAGCAACGCCCCGCCGGCAAAACCCAGCCCCGAATCGTCCGCCAGGTAATCGCCCAGGGCGGTGCCCAGGGTGTTGGAAAACAGGATCGCCATCCAATAGAACAGCTCGCCGCGAAAGGTCTGGATCCTGTTGACGTTCAGCGAGTCGCCACTCAGGCGCCAGGCGGCGAAGATCGCCAGCAGCATCCCGATCAGGATCAGCGAGCCACTGGCATAGCCCAGGCCCAGGGTGCGGTCCATGAAGTCCGACAGGGTGGTGCCGGCGGTACTGGTGGAGAGAATCACCATCCAGTACAGCACCGGGTTGTAGGTCTTGGACCACAGCTGGGTGACCAGGGTCAGCAGGAACACGCTGATCAGGATCATCGAGCTGATGGCGTAACCGACATTGAGGGTCATCGACAGCAGATCACCGGCGGTTTCCCCCAAGGTTGTCGCGCAGATTTTCATGACCCAGAAGGCCAGGGTGATCTGGGGAAGTTTGTTCATTGATCAAGGAGCTCCAAGGGTCGCATTCAAAATGGCCTGTCGTGGGTTGCAGACCTGCGCGAAGGCTGAAGGCTCGGGGGTGAAAAATAGGTCGGGGGCGAATGAAAAAACCGTTGATGGTTTTTTTAATCCTTTCCTGCCCCATGGACTGAGCCATTAACGGTCAGTTAATGCCGGCTCCTTAGGCTGCTACTGAATCCAAGTTGCGACTTGGTGCGTATCTGTAATGAGGCCTGAATGCGCTGATCGGCGGTGAGTGACGCCCCTATACACATCGATAAATTAGATTTTAATAAGCATTTATTTGCGCTTTTTAATCAACTTTATCGGAGTAGGATTCACATCAAGCCCAACGCAAACACCTCAACGAACCCGGAGACACCGCCATGAAAACCAAACTGATCCTCGCCCTGACCCTGTCGGTACTGGCTGCCAACACCTTCGCTGCCGACGGTTACGACCGCACCGGTTCCGCCACCCTCGCCGCCGATGGTTACGACCGCACCGGTTCCGCCACTCTCGCTGCCGATGGCTACGACCGCACCGGTTCCGCCACCTTCGCCGCCGATGGCTACGACCGCACCGGTTCCGCCACCTTCGCGGCCGACGGCTACGACCGCACCGGTTCCGCCACCTTCGCCGCCGACGGCTACGACCGCACCGGTTCCGCCACCTTCGCCGCCGACGGCTACGACCGCACCGGTTCCGCCACCTTCGCGGCCGACGGTTACGATCGCACCGGTTCCGCCACCATCAGCTGATCGACTCACCTGACATCACAGCCCGGCTTCGGCCGGGCTTAGTCTTTTGTGCTCCGCCAACATCCCCCGTCAGCGGCCTAAACCGGGGTTTGGAACGCTGGAATTCGAGCAGTGCGCACTGCACTATGGCGCCCTTCACTCGCCCCACAGCAGGAGCCTTGAGCCATGTCCGACGATATCCACTTCTACCAACCCGCCCTGGGCCACGGTCTGCCCCATGACCCGTTCAATGCCATCGTCGGCCCGCGCCCCATCGGCTGGATCTCTTCCCAGGATGCACAAGGCCGGCTGAACCTGGCGCCTTACAGCTTCTTCAATGCCTTCAACTACATTCCACCGATCATCGGGTTCTCCAGCGTCGGGCGCAAAGACAGCCTGAACAACATCGAGGCCACCGGTGAATTCGCCTGGAACCTGGCCACCCGGCCACTGGCCGAGCAGATGAACCAGAGCTGCGCCGCGGTTGCGCCCGAGGTCGACGAGTTCGCCCTGGCCGGCCTGACGCCCGTGGCGTCGAAGGTCATCAGTGTGCCGCGGGTAGCCGAGAGCCCGGTGTCCTTCGAGTGCAAGGTCACCCAGATCATTCAATTGCAGCGGGCGGACCAAGAGCTGGTGCCGAGCTGGCTGATCCTCGGCGAGGTGGTCGCCGTGCATATCGCCAAGTGGCTGCTCAAGGACGGGATCTACGACACCGCCGCGGCAGAACCGATTCTGCGCGGCGGCGGACCGGCGGATTACTTCCAGCTGGGGCCGGAAGCGTTGTTCAAGATGCACCGCCCGGGGGCGGTCAAGTAGCGCGACGAATCAGTCGGCTTTCCAGCTCAATTCGCCGTCCTGATCGACGTCGGCCAGCTGTTCGAGTTGTTGTGCGGCAGCCTGGTCGGCGTCATGAGCAGTCTTGAACCTCTGCTCATCCAGGACTTTGTGAAAGCGCGGGGCGCCCGATGCTCCGAGGGCTTTGACGGCGATGGCGGCGCTGTATCCGCCCTCCCCCGGAACCACCGCGGAAACGGCTTCGTAATGTGCAAACTCTTTGCGTGCCATGTTGCAAGTCCTGGCCAATGAAAAGTCGGCCATTCTAAACCTTCAACTGGCCAGCTTGTGCAGCGGTGCACGCTGCAGTTGGGGGTATTCGCCATGGGCTTGCAGCGCCGACACCGTACCGAAGGTATGAAAATCCAGGCTGTTGACCACCAGGTCCTGCACCAGCTCGGCAAAGATCGCCATGGCCGGCGAGCTGAAATAGGCGGTCATCGCCTGCTGGCTGCTCCAGAAACCGGACACCAGCCACAGGTCGGCATCACACTGCGAATGCTGCAGGGCGAAGTGCAGGCAACCACTGGCCTGGCGCGACGGTTCGATCAGGCTGCTCAAGCGCGCACCCAGTTCCTTGGAACGCCCGGCCCGGGCTCGGACAAAGGCCATGTGACTGACCGGAATATGCGTGGACATGTGCGACCCTCCCAGGGTGTTGTCGAGGCAGCCGGGGACGGGCTGCGACAGGATCAACGATACGGGGCGGGCCCTTTCGCGCGTTAGTCGATTTCTGCCGTTGATTTGCCCAATCCTGCGACCAGCCGCTTTCTCCATCGCTTGGGCGGCGGCATGGGGCAAAAGCGTTACCGCGGCGTTTCAAGCAAGTGACGCGCCCGGGCGTCGGCGCCTCTTGTCTATCCCGCGCGTAAGCAGCAGGATCAGGCAAGTTTTACGCAGGATTCGCCTACCCGCGACTCTTGCACAAACTTAAGCTGTGCCGACTGCAAACACCCCGAGGCGCCCCATGTCATCACTGGATACCCTGCCGCCGCCCCTGGCTCCGGAGATGGAACGCCAGCGCGTGGAACTGGCCGCGATCATCGCGCGCAACACCACCGAAGACGGCAGCTACGCCACTGCCATCGACTCGCTGTTCGTCTCGCGCCACAGCACCTCCCATCACTTCGGCTCGGTGCTGGCGCAACCAGCGCTGTGCATCATGGCCCAGGGCCGCAAGGAAGTGCGCCTGGCCGATGAAAGCTACAACTACGACCCGCTGAATTACCTGGTGGTCTCGGTTTCCGTACCGCTGAGCGGCAAGGTGGCGATCGTGTCGCCGCAGGAGCCGATCCTGGCCCTGCGCCTGGACATCGACCCCGGCGAAATCAATGCGCTGATCGCCGATGCCGGCCCCCTCGGCGTCCCTGCCCGGCCCACCGGGCGCGGCCTGTACGTGGAACGCCTGGACCCGGCGATGCTCGACGCGGTGCTGCGCCTGACCCGCCTGCTGGACACCCCGAAAGACATCGCCATGCTCGCGCCCCTGGTGCGCCGGGAAATTCTCTATCGCCTGCTGCGCAGCCCCCAGGGCCACCGCCTGTATGAGATCGCCACCGCCAACAGCCAGGGCCACCGGGTCAACCAGGCCATCAAGTGGCTCAACGGCAATTTCGTCCACCCGCTGCGCATCGATGAGCTGGCCCGGGAAGTCAACCTGAGCGTGTCGACCCTGCACCACCGCTTCAAGGCGATGACCGCCATGAGTCCCTTGCAGTACCAGAAACAGCTGCGCCTGCAGGAAGCCCGGCGCTTGATGCTGGCCGAAGGGCTGGAAGCTTCGGCGGCGGGTTACCGGGTCGGCTATGAAAGCCCGTCGCAATTCAGCCGCGAATACAGTCGGTTGTTCGGCGCGCCGCCGTTGCGGGACATGGCGCGCCTGCGGGTTGGCGGGTAGCTCGGGTTCGCCAGAACACGCCGGCGCCTACAGGGCGCGGATGACGTGCTTGAGTTCCTGGAACGCCTGCAGGCCCCAGGGGCCCAGTTCGCGGCCGATGCTGCTCTGCTTGTAACCGCCCCAGGCGGTCTGGGGAAAGATCACCTGGGGCGCGTTGATCCATACCAGGCCGGCCTGCAAGGCATTGGCGACCCGTTCGGCATTGTCCAGGTCCGCTCCCACCACGCTGGCCACCAGGCCGAACTCGCTGTCGTTGGCCAGCGCGATCGCCTCCTGTTCGCTGCTGAAGCTGCGCACGCAAAGCACCGGGCCAAAGATCTCTTCGCGCCACAGGGCGCTGTCCAGCGGCACTTCGGTGAACACCGTGGGCTGGATGAAAAAGCCCTGGGCCAACCCCACCGGACGGCCGCCGCCACACACCAGCCTGGCGCCGACATTCAAGCCGCGCTCGATGTGCGCCAGCACGCGCCGGTATTGCGCCTGGTTGACCAGGGGGCCCATGGTCACCTCCGGGTCGCACGGGTCGCCCACCCGAATAGCCTCGGTCCGGGCCTTGAGCCGCAAGAGGAATTCATCGGCCAGTTCGTCGGCGACCAACACCCGGCTGGTGGCCGAGCACATCTGCCCGGCATTGAAGAAACCGCCGCCACAGGCCAGTTCCACCGCCAGGCCCAGGTCGGCATCGGCCAGCACCAGCAAGGATGACTTGCCGCCCAGTTCCAGGCTCACGCCCTTGACGGTTTCCGCCGCCCGCTGCATGACCTGGACCCCCACCGCATTGCTGCCGGTGAAGGAAATCTTCGCCACGCGCGGGTCCGCCGCCAACGGCGCGCCCACCGCCAGGCCGGTGCCGCACACCAGGTTGAACACGCCATCGGGCAAGCCGCTGTCGGCAATGATCGCCGCCAGCTCCAGCTCCGCCAGCGGGGTCACTTCCGAAGGCTTGAGCACCACGCAACAGCCCGCCGCCAGAGCGGGCGCGAGCTTCCAGGCGGTGGTGACCATGGGGAAGTTCCACGGCACGATCAGCCCGACCACGCCACAGGGCTCGCGGCGCAAGCGGGCGCTGAAGTCGGCGCTGGGCAGCGCCACCTCGGTGTCCTGGGTCCGGTCCAGACCCTCGGCCAGCCCGGCGTAATAGTCGAAGGTGGCAATCACATCGTCCACGTCCATTGCGGCTTCGAACTGCGGCTTGCCGTTGTTGCTCGACTGCAAGTGCATCAGGCGCTCACGGCGCTCGGCGACGCCGCGGGCAATCCTGCGCAGCACCGCGGCACGCTCGGCCCCACTGCTTTGAGACCAGCGCGCAAAACTTTGGGTGGCGGCCTGCAATGCCTGATCCACCGCCTCGGCACCGCCCCCCGCCACCTGCGCCAGCGGGGCCTCGGTAACGGGGCTGATGACCTGCAACAACGCGTCGCCCGCCGACCATTGGCCGTCGATGTACAGCCCGTTCAACACCGCTTGCGCGCTCATGCCGTGACTCCCTGGGTCCAGCGGTTCTGGTCGATTTCAATCAGGGTCGGACCCTGGCGATCCACCGCCGCACGCAATGCCGCACGCAGTTGCTCGGCGGTGTCGATGCGCTCGGCGGCGCACCCCAGGCCCTTGGCCACGGCAATGAAATCCGGGGTGTAGATGTCGACGCCCACCGGCTCGATGGCGCGGTTGACCATGTATTTCTTGATCTCTTCGTAGCCCTGGTTATTCCACAGCAGGACGATGATCGGGGTCTGCGCCTCTACCGCGCAGGCCAGTTCCGCGAGCGTGAACTGCAAGCCACCGTCGCCGATCAGGCAGGCCACCGGCCGGCGCTGGCTGGGCTGCGAGCCGCCGCCGAGCCAGGCACCAATCGCCGCCGGCAAGGCATAACCCAAGGTGCCGTAGCCGGTGGAGGCATTGAACCAGCGTCGTGGCCGCTCGGGGTTGAAGGTCAGGTTGCCGCTGTACACCGGCTGGGTGGAATCGCCCACCACGACGATCTCCGGCAACTCCTTGAGCACGGTTGCCAGCAACCGGGTCTGGGCCCGGGTCGGCGCGTCCCACAGGCCTTCGAGTTCGCTGCGCAGAGCCGCAGCCCGAACCGGGCCCCAATCGGTGCTCCGGGCACTCAAGGGCTGGCGCGACAATTCTGCCAGCAGCGCTTGGGCTGCAATCTGTGCGTCGGCCACCAGTGCCACTTTCGGCGGGTAGTTGCGCACGGTCTGGTCGGGGTCGATATCGATGCGCAGCAAGGCACCGGGAATTTCAAAACCACCGGCGAAGGTCACGTCATAGTCGGTTTCCGCCAGTTCGGTGCCGATGGCCAGCACCACGTCGGCCTCCGCCACCAGGGCCCGGGTCGCCACCAGCGACTGGGTGGAGCCGATCAGCAGCGGATGCGCCGACGGCAGCAGGCCCTTGGCGTTGATGGTCAAGGCCACCGGCGCTTGCAGCCGTTCCGCCAGGTGGGTCAGGGCCTCTGCGGCGTCAATGGCGCCACCACCGGCCAGAATCAACGGCCGCTTGGCGTTGGCCAACAGCTGGCTCATCTGCGCGATGGCCGCCGGGGCGGCGCCGGCACGGGCGATCTGCACCGGCTCGCAAGCCAGCAAGTGGTCGGCTTCCTGGACCAGCACATCGAGGGGAATCTCGATGTGCACCGGCCGTGGACGCCCGGCCTGGAACAGGGCGAAGGCCCGGGCCAGCACTGCCGGCAGCTCGTCGGCGCTCATCAGGGTATGGGAAAACGCCGCCACGCCACTGACCAGCGCACTCTGGTTGGGCAACTCGTGCAGCTTGCCGCGTCCGCCGCCCAGTTGGCTGCGGGTCTGCACGCTGGAGATCACCAGCATCGGGATCGAGTCGGCGTAGGCCTGGCCCATGGCGGTGGTGATGTTGGTCATGCCGGGACCGGTGATGATGAAACACACGCCGGGCTTGCCACGGGTGCGGGCGTAGCCATCGGCCATGAAACCGGCCCCCTGTTCATGCCGTGGGGTGACGTGCTTGATGGAAGAACGGGCCAGGCCGCGGTACAGCTCGACCGTATGCACCCCCGGAATGCCGAACACCTGCTCGACGCCATAGCCCTCGAGTAACTTGACCAGTACTTCACCGCACGTCGCCATCTCATCGCCCTTCTTGTTGATTGGATACCCGGCGGGCGCCACTGCCGGGCGCCGGGAGAGGGCTATTGGAACGGCGCGCCGGTAGCCGCAACAATGGATAAAAAGTCATACTAGCCATGTCCCCACGTCATGCCTTGGCTCCCCATGAAACGCCTTCCCCCCCTGCCCGCGCTGCACACTTTTCTGGTCACCGCCCAGTGCTGCAACTTCACCCGCGCCGCCGAGCAACTGCACATCACGCAAGGCGCCGTGAGCCGGCAGATCGCCGGACTGGAAAGCCACCTGGGTTATCCGTTGTTCCAGCGCCAGGCCCGCGGCCTGAGCCTCACGGCCGAAGGCCGGGAATGGCTGCCGCGGGTGCAGCAGGTGTTCGAACTGATCAATGGTGCGGTGGACGAGATCGGCGGGCGCAATCGCCACCTGCGGCTCAAGGCCCCGACCTGTGTGATGCGCTGGCTGCTGCCCCGCTTGCTGCAGTGGCAGAAGGAGCGCCCCGAGGTGCCGGTGCAACTGACCACGACCATTGCCCACGGGGTGGATTTCGGCCGCGAGCCGTTTGACGCGGCGGTGATGTATGGCGCGCCGCCGCCCCCGACCCTGGGCTCGCGGCACCTGTTCAATGAACAGCTGACCCCGGTCTGCTCCCAGCCGCTGCTGGAAGGCCCGGTACCGCTCAAAAGCCCAGCCGACCTGCAACAGCACCTGCTGTTGCACCCATCCCATGACCAACGGGACTGGCAGACCTGGCTCAAGGCCGCCGGTACGCCACTGGACACCCTGGGCAAGGGCCAGCACTTCGAAACCCTGGACCTGGCGATGTCCGTGGCGTCCCAGGGCACGGGCGTGGCGATTGGCGACTGGGCGTTGATTGGCGATGACCTGAGTGCCGGGCGGCTGGTCATGCCCTTTGAATTGAAGGTGCCCACGGGGCAGGCGTATTACCTGGTGTACCCGGAACGTCCGGGGCCTTCGGCGGCCCTGCAGGAACTGCTGGACTGGCTGGTGGAACAGGCCCGACAGCGCTGAAGCAGAAAACCTGATGCCGGTAGACAGCAAAAAGGCCCGCGTGGGGCCTTCGACACTGAGTGCAACACCCCGTTAGCCGCCTGGAGCAGGCGGCTAACGGGGCAATCGGCCGCTAATCAGTAACCAACGGTGAAACGCTGACGGCGATGAGCCGGTTTTTCCACTTCATCGAGCAGGGCGATGGCGTAGTCGGCAAAGCTGATCCAGCTGCGGCCTTCGGCGCTCACCAAGAGATCGTCCTGGCCCAGGCGGAAGTGCCCGGTACGTTCACCTTCGACGAACTCCGCCGATGGCGAAAGGAAGGTCCAGTCCAGATCCTGCTCCTTGCGCAAGGTGTCCAGGTACACGCCACCGGCGCTGGCCTCGGCCTTGTACTCCTCCGGGAAGCCCGGGCTGTCGATGACCTTGCCGCCGCCGGGCAACAGCAGCGAACCGGCACCGCCGACCACCAGCAGACGCTTGACCCCGGCCTTTTTCACCGGATCGATGATGGCATTGGCCGGGATGGTGGAAAAATGCGCGGCACTGATCACCACGTCGTGACCGGCCACCGCCGCCTGCAACGCAGCACTGTCGGCCACATCCACTTCGCGGGTGACCACGCCGGCACGCTGGCCGATCTTCGCTGTGCTACGGGCGATGGCGGTGACGCTGTGACCGCGACGCAGGGCTTCTTCCAGCAGTTGGCTACCGGCACGGCCGGTGGCGCCAATGATTGCGATGTTGCTCATGATGTGTCTCCAGTTGGCTAAGAGAGTACAGAGGCATCCGCCTCCACAGGGGAGCGGGTCAAACCGGTGTCACCACTTCATTTCGCCCTTGGCGACCTTGGCGCTCAGCTCCAGGGAGCTGTCTTCGCCCAGGTCCGGGTAACGCTTCTTCATGGCCGCGATCAGTGCGGCAGAATCCTTGGCCTTGGCTGTCTCTTCATCGAAGGCTTTGATGTAGTCCGCGGTGAAGTGCACCGGGGCCAGGGTACGGGCGCTGTCACCCAGGAAGTGCCCGGGGATCACGGTCTTGGGTTGCAGGCCCTCGATGGTCTTCAGGGTGCTCAGCCAGTCGGTATGGGACTGTGGCGTCTGGGTATCGGCCATCCACACGTGGATGTTTTCCGCGACCACCACGCCACCGACCACCGCCTTGATCGACGGAATCCAGACAAAACTGCGGTCCGGCTGCTTGCCGTCCAGGCCGATGACTTCGAGCTTCTGCCCTTCCAGGGTCAGGCTGTGGCCCTTGAGCACACCGGGCACGATGGTCTTGGCCGGCACGTCAGCGCCCATTTTCGGGCCCCAGAACGCCAGCTTGCCGTCCACCGTGGCCTTGATGTGATCCACGGTCGGCTGCGAAGCCACGACCTTGGCGTCGGGGAAGGCGGCGGTCAGGGTGTCGAGGCCGAAGTAGTAGTCCGGGTCACCGTGGCTGATGTAGATGGTGGTCAGGTGCTTGCCGCTGGCGCGAATCTTTTCCACCAGTTGCTGGGCCTGGGACTTGCCGAACTGGGCGTCCACCAGGATGGCGTCCTTCTTGCCGCTGACCAGCACCGAGGTCACCGGGAAGATGGCATTGGCGCCCGGGTTGTAGACATCCAGTTGCAGGCTGGGCTCGGCGGCTGCGGCATGGGCGGCAAAACCCAGGGTGGCGGTGGCCAGCAGCAGGCGTTTGAGTGAGGTGAATCCGATCATGAAGGCAGCTCCGGCATCGATTGACAGGTGAGAAGTGGAGCAAGCTTAGTTGCCAGTCTCGTTACAAAAAATGCGATGCTTGAACATAGTTTGTTTCTGAAAGCGGGCAAATCATGGATCGTCTCCAAGCAATGCGGGTATTCGTCACCGTCGTCGACCTGGGCAGCCAATCGGCCGCCGCCGACCACCTGGACCTGTCGCGACCGGTGGTTTCACGCTATCTGGCGGAGTTGGAGGACTGGGTCGGCGCGCGGTTGATGCACCGCACCACGCGCAAGCTGAGTCTGACCGCCGCCGGCGGCGAGATCCTGCCCCGCTGTCGACAGATGCTGGAGTTGTCCAACGACATGCAGGCGGCGGTCGGCGAACCTGATGACGCGCCCCGCGGGCTGCTGCGCATCAGCGTCAGTACCTCGTTCGGCCAATCGCAACTGGCCGATGCCATGGCCGACTACGTCAAACGCTATCCGGGCGTGAGCATCGACCTGCAGATGCTCGATCGCACGGTGAACCTGGTGGATGAGCGCATCGACCTGGCCATCCGTACCAGCAACGACCTGGATCCGAACCTGATCGCCCGCCGCCTGACCGTCTGCCGCTCGGTGATCTGCGCGTCCCCGGCCTATCTGCGCGAACACCCGGCACCGCAACGGGTGGAAGAGCTGAGCCGGCACAACTGCCTGACCCACTCCTACTTCGGCAAGAGCCTGTGGCATTTCGAACAGGACGGCGAGCAGGTGTCAGTACCGGTACAGGGCAACATCAGCGCCAACGAAGCCAGCACCCTGCTGCGCGCCACCGTGGCCGGCGCCGGTATCGCCATGCTCCCCAGCTACCAGGCCGGGGAGTACATCAAGCGCGCAGAGCTGGTGCGCCTGCTGCCCCATGCCGAACCGCGCAAGATGAACATGTACGCGGTCTACGCCTCACGCAAGCACATGCCCGCCACCCTACGCAGCATGCTGGACTTCCTGGTCCTCAGATTCCCCCAGGAACCGCTCTGGGACGTGGGGCTCTAGCCATACGATCGAACCGCTGAATACCTCGCCAATCAGACCGGCCAGCGGTCTGGCAAGCAACGGCAACTGACCTATGCTCATAACAGTACCCCCTCAAATGACGGGGGTATTGGTTCAGAGGTTTTAGCCATGAACGTCAAGACAAGAAGGTACCTGGCCATCTTCATGACCTGCACCGTGACCCTGGCGCTTTACGGTACCGCGGCTTATCGCGTCGAGCAGGCCCGCATGCAGCCGCGCAACTACGCCAGCTGCAACCTGGAACGCTGCATCCCCCACAACGCCACCCTGAACGCCCTCAGGTGAGTGACGACGCCACGCCGTCTCCGGCCTGATCGGCCTTGAGCCGGTCGCGGAACACCTTGGGCGAGATGCCTTCGCGGCGCCGGAACAGCCGGGTGAAGTTGGTGGGGTCGGAAAACCCCAGCTCATCGGAGATCTCGTAGATGGTCATCCCGGTGTAGGTCAGCAGGCGCTTGGCTTCCAGCAACTGGCGCTGGTGGATGATCTGCAGCGCCGGTTGCCCGGCCAGCTCACGACAGGTGCCATTGAGGTGCGACACCGAGATACCGAGTTTCTGCGCCAGATCCTCGACCTTCAGATGCTCGCGGTAATGGGCCTCGACCAACTGAATGAAGCCATTGAAATATTCCCGGGCGCGCTGCGGACGCTGGCTGGCACTGCTGCACTGCAGAGCCCGGCGCCCGATCCAGACCACGATCGTGCTCACCAGCGCATGCATGAGCATTTCCCGGGCAGGTTGCTGTCCCTGGTATTCATTCTGCAGGGCGGCGAACTGCCCGTTCAGGTATTGCGTATCCTCCCCGGCCGGATAGCTGCCCGACTTCGCCAGGGCAGTTGCCGAGGCTCCCAACTGAGCTTGCAAGTGGCTGACCAGCGGCGCTGCCAGAGTCACGACAAAGCCTTCGATGTCTTCGGAAAAACGAAAGCCGTGCACCGACAGCGGTGGCAACACCTGGACCAGCGGCTCGTCCAGCAGCCTGTGCTGCCCTTCGACCTGCAACTGCGCCTGCCCGCGACTGATAAACAGCAACTGGCAGAGGTCGGCGTGTCGATGGGGTTTTATTTCCCAATGGTGCTCGCGGCTGCGCTGGCTGATGGGTTCGCAATGAAGCAGGTCCGGGGTCGGCCAGCCCAGGCTTTCGCCATAGAGTTTGAACACGGGAATGGGCGCAAGGGCAGGCTTGTTCATCACTACAGTCCAGGCCTCAGAGTATCGGGGGGACATTTGCACCGATCGGCGAAATGCTCGGGTAACCGCCAGGTTCCACCGGTCAATTGACAGGTTCACCCAGGAAAAATGCAAGCACCGCAAACACAAATGAACATTCGTACAGTCAAGGTTCAGGCTGCCGGTACAGGGCCGACACTATACAGAATGCGTCCCATTACCCGGCATCAGCAAGTGCCACAAAGCTTTTCCGGAACGCGGCAGACGAGATGGTCTGGCGCGACACCCCGAGTTGAAAAACCTGCATGAAAATCTCCCGGCACCAGGCTGGCGGAGCTATCCGATAGCTCCCTATCGAGTACACTGGCGCCTAACCCCGCCGGCCTTGCCGCACCGGGTCAATTACCGCCCGCAGGTTCTTTCGTGACTCACCTCCAACAACCCGTCCCGACCAAACCGGCCATCCGCAGCGTGCTGATCGCCCTGATGCTGGCGATCTTTCTCGGCGCCCTGGACCAGACCATCGTCGCTGTCTCCATGCCGGCCATTTCCGCCCAGTTCAAGGATGTCAGCCTGCTGGCCTGGGTCATCTCCGGCTACATGGTGGCAATGACCGTGGCCGTGCCGATCTACGGCAAGCTCGGCGATCTCTATGGCCGGCGACGGCTGATGCTGTTCGGCATGGGCCTGTTCACCCTGGCGTCGCTGTTCTGCGGCCTGGCACAGAACATGGAGCAACTGGTGCTGGCGCGGATAGTCCAGGGCATCGGTGCCGGCGGCATGATCTCGGTGAGTCAGGCGATCATCGGCGACATAGTCCCGCCCCGGGAGCGCGGTCGCTACCAAGGCTACTTCAGCAGCATGTACGCGGTGGCCAGTGTCGCCGGCCCGGTGCTGGGCGGCTACATGACCGAGTTTCTCTCATGGCGCTGGGTGTTTCTGATCAACCTGCCCCTGGGCCTGGGCGCCTGGTGGGTGGCCCATCGCACCCTGGTAGGGTTGCCGGTGCCCCAGCGCAAACCGATCATCGACTACCTCGGCACCGTGCTGCTGATCATCGGCCTGAGCGCCCTGCTGCTGGGCATCACGCAGGTGGGCCAGGGCCATTCCTGGCGCAGTGCCGACGTGCTCGACCTGCTGGCCATCGCCGTCATCGTCCTGGCCCTGTTCGTCTGGCATGAACGACGGGCCCGGGAACCCCTGCTGCCGATGCACCTGTTCGCCAACCGCAACGCGCTGCTGTGCTGGTGCACGATCTTCTTCACCAGCTTCCAGGCCATCTCGCTGATCGTGCTGATGCCGCTGCGCTTTCAGAGCATCACCGGGGCCGGGGCCGACAGCGCCGCCCTGCACCTGCTGCCCCTGGCCATGGGCCTGCCCATGGGCGCCTACTGCGCCGGCCGCCTGACCTCGGTGACCGGACGCTATAAACCCATGATCCTCAGTGGCGCGCTGCTGATGCCGCTGGCGATTCTCGGCATGGCCCTGGTGCCGCCCCAAGCGCTGCTGCCGAGCGGCCTGTGCATGTTGCTCTGCGGAATCGCCAGCGGCATGCAGTTCCCCACCTCCCTGGTGGGCAGCCAGAACTCGGTGGAGCAGCGGGACATCGGCGTCGCCACCAGCACCACCAACCTGTTTCGCGCCCTGGGCGGTGCGGTGGGGGTGGCGCTGATGTCGGCGCTGCTGCTGGCCTTGCTGCAGGATTCCAGCCTGGCCCATTTAAGCGGCGCCGGGCTGATGGGCGAAGGCCAATCCGGCAACGCGCTGCTGGACGGCCTGAATGCCGCCCCCGGTCCCGCGCGGGAGGCCTTGCGCAACGAACTGTTGCTGACCTTCCGTCATCTGCTGCTGGTCAGTGCCGGGGTTTCCCTGCTGGGTCTGGCGGCGGCCATCGCCATGCCCAACCGGCTGTTGCGCGGGCGTGAAGACAAGGCCTGAGGGACCACCCGCCGCCAGCCGCCGGACCAGGGCGGCCAGCGGCCCGCAACCGGGAGTCAGGGGCTGTAGTAGCCCACCGCAACCAGCACCCGGCCCACCTTGCGCAGATAGGCGTGCTTGTCCTCGACCTTGCCGGTCACCGGATTCTTCCAGCGGTACTGGTATTCCCCCTGGTCCTGGCGAGCCATGAGCGCCAGGATCGGTTCCCCCACCGGCTTGCCCTCGGGATCCCTGATCTTGGCGAAATCGGTGTTGAGCAGCCGCAGGTTGGTGCCGTGGGCCAGATAGCGCCGGCTGTCGAGGTCCACCACGAACACATACAGATCGTCTTCGAGAAACCCGCCCCGCAGATCATTGATGGCTTTGAGGGTGCCGGCGCGGTCGCGCTCCAAGGCCGTGGCCGCCCGTTCCAGCAAGGCCTTGGCCTGGTCGGCCGAGGCCCGTGGCAGGTAATACCCCACTGCCAGGATGCGCTCGCCGATACGCTGGAAATACACATGCTTGCGCTCGATCTTGCCGTCGGCCCAGTTCTGCCAGCGGTATTCGGCCTGCTGGATGCCATTGGCCTCGGGAGTCTTCAGCGCGTCCTTGAACGCCTTGCGCAGGTCCGGCCCCAGTACCTCGGAGACATCACGGCCAATCAGCGCCGACGAAGGACCGCCACTGGCCAGCATCACGCCCCGGGTATCGACCACGAACACATAACGATCGCGATCGACGAACTCGCCTTGATGACTGAACGCCGCGAACGCCTTGTCACCCTGGTCGTGGTAATAACGCAGGGCCTTTTCCAGCAAGGCGCGGGCCGCCACCGAATCATCGGCAGCCGGTACCGCCGCCTGCAGCGACCCCATGCAGAGCCACAGCAGCCATCCCAGCCAGGTCGTTTTCTTCACTCGCCTCATCGCTCGCTCCTCGTTCCCGTTGGCGTGTGAAGAGCGTAGACGGCGGCAGGATATGGTCGAGTATTCAGCAAACCCTGGCTGGCCCTCCCCCGCCACCACAGGCGGGGGGCTGAGCCTTCAAGGACGGTTGTTGATCTGCTGCTGCAGGTTCTGGATCTGGCTTTGCAGGGTATTGATGTTGCGGGTGACCTGACCACGGAAGGCATCGAACTCGGCAGTGCTGGCGCCGTTCTGCGCGGCGGCGGGACGATTGTCCTGTTCGCTCTTGAGCACCACCAGTTCCTGTTCCAGGCGCTCGATTGCGGCGCTCGGGTTGCCCTGTTTTTTCAGCGCGGCCAGATCGGCGTTCAGACTCTTGAGCTGGGCATCGAGCTTGCCGGCATCGCTCTGGGCGCCCTTGAGGCTCGCCAGCTCAGCACTCAGGGCTTTGACCTGGGCCTGCAACTGGCTGTTGGCCGCCTGCTGTTCGCTGGTCTGGGCACTCATCTGCGCCAGGCGCTTGTCCAGGTCGGTGGCCTGGCCCGCCACGCCCTGCTGCTGTCGGCTCTGGTCCTGCAAGCGGCTTTCCAACTGTTTGATCTGCAGCTTCAACGCTTCGCTGTCGGTGGTGACATTGGTCTGGCTGGCCACCACCTTGCCGGAAATGTCCTGCAAGCGTCCGGCCGCCTCTTCGCTGATCCTGGCGAAGCTTTCCTGGGTCGCCACCAGCTGCTGCTCCATCAGCGAGATCTGCTGAAAGCTCCACCAGGCCAGACCGATGAAGGCAAAGAACAGCGCACCGACCAGTGCCCACAAAGGACCGGTGCTGGGCCCCTTGACCTTGACCACCGGGGTGCTGCGCGAATGCACGGTGGTGCGTTCGCGGGCAGCGTGGGTGGTGGGGAAGACATCGTCGTCGAGGGGATCGGCGCGCAGACTTGGAACGTCATCGAAGTCATCGTGTGCATCGTTACGCATGGGGCAACCTTTATGGACCGCGGTGATGGCTGAGTGCGGCGAGTATAAACCGCTAATCAGCCCGGCCAATGGACCGGACCGGGCAAGCGGGGTTCAGTCTTTGATTTCAGCTTATGTCCTGAGCCTTCCACCAGGTACAGAACTCATCCAGGGCGCTCCACAGACTGACCTTGGGCTCATACCCCAGGTAATGCCGGGCGCGACTGATGTCCAGGGTGAAGTTCTTGTCCATGACCTGCATGCCCAGGCGCGACAGCGTCGGCTCCGGGCGTCCGGGCCAGAGCTTGCAGAACCCCTCGTTGAGCGCCGCGACGCTGTAGGCCAGGCCAAAGGAGCGATAGCGGGTGACTTGCGGCACCTGCATCTGGCGCATCACGTAGTTGACCACGTCCCACAGCGGCACCGGTGCGCCGTTGCTGATGTTGTAGACCTTGCCCAGGGCCGAGCCGCCGACCTGCAGGCTGCTGAACAGGGCCTCGTTGAGGTTGTGCACACTGGTGAAGTCGACCTTGTTCAGGCCATTGCCGACTATGGCCAGGCGGCCTTTGCGCTGCATCTTCAACAGCCGCGGAAAGATGCTCATGTCGCCGGCGCCAGTGACGAAGCGCGGGCGCAACGCAATCACCTCCAGGCCGAACTCCTGGGCGCCGAAGACCTTCTGTTCGGCCAGGAACTTGGTGGCCGCATACGGGTGCTTGAAGCGCTTGGGCACCTGCTCCTCGGTCAGCCCCAGATGATCGCGACCATCAAAATAGACCGATGGCGAAGACAGGTGCACCAGGCGTTGCACCCGCTGTTTGAGGCAGGCTTCGACCACGTTCTCGGTGACCAGCACATTGCCCAGATGGAAGTCCTGATAGCGCCCCCACAGGCCCACGGCACCGGCGCAATGCACCACGGTATCCACGTCGCGGCACAGCTCGCGGACCAGATCGGCGTCGCTCAGGTCGCCCGGGATGAACTCCGCGCCGCGGCGCACCAGATGCTCCACCGCTTCGGCACGCCGGCCATTGACCCGCACTTCCAGGCCCTGCTCAAGGGCAAAGCGAGCAAAGCGCCCGCCGATGAAGCCGCTTGCGCCGGTAACCAGAATCTTCATGAAATATTCCTAAGAAAAGCAGTGACGAACCACAGAAAAGCAGGGACAAACCACGAGCGACAAGCTGCAAGTGCACAGCCGCGGATTGACTGTCGCTTGACGCTCATGGCTGCTCCCAGGGCACCAACCATTGTGCAGATAGACGAGCCAGGTGCTCGGTCAACAACCCGAGCAACTGCCCACCATTGCGCCAATGATGCCAGTACAACGGCACATCGATGGGTTTATCCGGCAAAAGCTCCACCAGCGAACCGCGCTGCAATTGCTCGCGAACCTGCAGCTCGGGCACCAGTCCCCAGCCCAGGCCGGCTTCGGTGAGGCGGATGAAGCCTTCGGATGACGGGCACAGATGATGCTCGAAACCGCCGTTGACGCCCAGGGAGGCGAGGTAACGATGCTGCAGGAAGTCATCGGGACCGAACACCAGCGCCGGGGTCCGGGCCAGTTGCTCGGCACGCACGCCCTGGGGGAAGTGCCGCGCGACAAATGCCGGGCTGGCCAGGGCCCGGTAGCGCATGGCCCCCAGCAGCAGGCTGCGGGCCCCCGCCACTGGACGCTCGCTGGCGCAGACACAGGCGGCCACTTCCCCGGCCCGCATGCGCTTGAGGCCCACGGTCTGGTCCTCCACCACCAGGTCCAGCAGCAGGCGATGCTCGGCGCAGAAGTCCCCCACGGCCTGGGCCCACCAGGTGGCCAGGCTGTCGGCATTGAGGGCGATGCGCAAGCGCTCCGGCAGCCCTTCTTCATCCAGGGCTGGCACCAGGCTTTGCAGGTCCCGCTCCAACAGACGCACTTGTTGCACATGGTTGAGCAGGCGCCGGCCGATTTCCGTGGGCGCCGGCGGTGTCGCCCGCACCAGCACCGGCTGCCCGACCCGGGCCTCCAGCAGTTTGATGCGCTGGGAAATCGCCGACTGCGACAACCCCAGCACCTGGGCCGCCCGTTCGAAGCCTGCCTGTTCGATCACCGCAGCCAGGGCGGAAAGCAGCTTGTAGTCGAACATCAGTTTTCCTAATGAGTGATCAGCAATATTGGTTTTTCTTATACGGCATGCAACCGGAAAATAGCCAGCCTAAAGCCTCGGTAATACCTCTTCGTTAAAGGATTCTGTTCATGGCCGGTGAAACTTCCCTCACAACCCTGCTGCGCAGCATGAGCCCGCAACTCAACGACGGCGAATACGTGTTCTGTTCCCTCGCTGACCACAGCCTGCTGCAGGGCGTCGAGGTGCTGGGCAGTTTTCGCGAACAGGAAGGCCTGACGGTGATCATCCAGCGGCAGGAAGCCGAACGCCTGGGGCTGGTCTTCGATTACGTCGCGGCCTGGATCACCCTCAATGTGCATTCGGCACTCCAGGCGGTCGGCCTGACGGCCGCCTTTGCCGGCGCGCTGGGCCGGGCCGGGATCAGTTGCAACGTGATCGCCGGCTACTACCACGATCACCTGTTTGTCGGTCAGGCAGATGCCCAGCGGGCCATGCAGGTCCTGCAGCAACTGGCCGCCGGCGAGGAGCAGTGAACATGTGGCAAAGCTATGTGAACGGCCTGTTGGTGGCCGCCGGCCTGATCATGGCCATCGGTACGCAAAACGCTTTCGTCCTGGCCCAGAGTCTGCGCCGTGAGCACCACCTGCCGGTGGCGGCACTGTGCGTCACCTGCGATGCCCTGCTGGTGGCCGCCGGAGTATTCGGCCTGGCCACCGTGCTCGCCCAGAGTCCGATGCTGCTGGCCGTGGCGCGCTGGGGCGGGGCGGCGTTCCTGATCTGGTATGGAGCCCAGGCGCTGCGCCGGGCCTGCTCCAGGCAAAGCCTGCAACAGGGCGAAGGCCAGACCGTGCGCTCCCTGCGGGCGGTGATGCTCAGCGCCCTGGCGGTGACCCTGCTCAACCCTCACGTGTACCTGGACACCGTGCTGCTGATCGGCTCGCTGGGGGCTCAGCAGACCGAACCGGGCGCCTATGTGGTCGGCGCTGCGAGTGCTTCGCTGTTGTGGTTCTTCACCCTGGCCCTGGGGGCCGCCTGGCTGGCTCCCTGGCTCGCCCGACCGAGCACCTGGAGGATTCTCGACCTGCTGGTGGCGGTGATGATGTTCAGCGTGGCGTTGCAGCTGATCAGCGCTGCGTGACTTATTCCAAAAGGCTCTGGAACCTCTATCCCACACAGTTGTTGCGTGGTTAAGCCGCACCCCCGGTGCTATGATCCGATCCCTGCGCCGCAAAGAGTACAAACTCCCCGGCGCATGTCCGGCCGCCCGTGATCGGCCTTGCGCTCACCGCAACTGACCTGATTAGGAGAATCATCATGGCTTTCGAATTGCCGCCGCTGCCCTATGCACACGACGCCCTGCAGCCGCACATTTCCAAGGAAACCCTGGAATACCACCACGACAAGCACCACAACACCTATGTCGTGAACCTGAACAACCTGGTGCCAGGCACCGAGTTCGAAGGCAAGACTCTGGAAGAGATCGTCAAAACCTCTTCGGGCGGCATCTTCAACAACGCAGCCCAGGTCTGGAACCACACTTTCTACTGGAACTGCCTGGCGCCAAACGCCGGCGGCCAACCTACCGGCGCACTGGCCGAAGCCATCAACGCGGCATTCGGTTCGTTCGACAAGTTCAAAGAAGAATTCACCAAGACTTCGGTTGGCACCTTCGGTTCCGGCTGGGGCTGGCTGGTGAAGAAGGCTGACGGTTCCCTGGCCCTGGCCAGCACCATCGGCGCCGGCAACCCGCTGACCAGCGGCGACACCCCGCTGCTGACCTGCGACGTCTGGGAACACGCCTACTACATCGACTACCGCAACGTTCGTCCTAAGTACGTCGAGGCGTTCTGGAACCTGGTCAACTGGAAATTCGTGGCTGAGCAGTTCGAAGGCAAGAACTTCGTCGCTTAAGTCCGTTTGCAGTGCAAAAAACCCGGCCTGGCCGGGTTTTTTTTGCCTTGGACAAAGCTGGCATCTTGTCCCGCCCAGCCGAGGCGCTAAGATTCATCTGATGTAAAAAACAACGCCGCCCCTCAAGTTGCAAGGCGTCGCTACCGACACACTATCCACAGCTAGAGCAATCCTGAATCTGATCACCCGGGCCTGGCCCGCAGACGTCCCGTTTTCGGCGCTGATGTCACTTTGACGGCTATCACGGGATTGCCAATACTCACGGCAACTTGACGCTACACACACGGAACAAGGAATAGCCCTTTGAAGCTGGAACTCAAAAACAGCTTGTCGGTGAAGTTGCTCCGGGTTGTGCTGCTGTCGGCACTCATCGTCGGCGTGGTTCTGAGCTGCGCCCAGATCGTCTTCGACGCCTACAAGACCCGGCAGGCGGTCGCGAACGATGCCCAGCGCATTCTCGACATGTTTCGCGACCCATCGACACAGGCCGTCTACAGCCTGGATCGGGAAATGGGCATGCAAGTCATTGAAGGCCTGTTCCAGGATGACGCGGTGCGCATGGCGTCCATCGGCCACCCCAACGAAACCATGCTGGCGGAGAAATCCCGCGAGCTGCAGCATTCCCCCAGTCGCTGGCTCACGGACCTGATCCTTGGCCAGGAACGCACCTTCACCACCCAACTGGTTGGCCGCGGGCCCTACAGCGAGTATTACGGCGACCTGAGCATTACCCTCGACACCGCCACCTATGGCCAGGATTTCATCATCAGCTCGGTGATCATCTTTGTCTCAGGGGTCCTGCGCGCCCTGGCCATGGGCCTGGTGCTGTACCTGGTCTATCACTGCCTGTTGACCAAGCCGTTGTCACGGATCATCGAGCACCTGACCAACATCAACCCCGACCGCCCCAGTGAACACCAGTTGCCCCTGCTCAAGGGCCACGAAAAGAACGAACTGGGGATCTGGATCAACACCGCCAACCAGTTGCTGGCCTCCATCGAGCGCAACACCCATTTGCGCCACGAGGCGGAAAACAGCCTGCTGCGCATGTCCCAATACGACTTCCTCACCGGCCTGCCCAATCGCCAGCAACTGCAACAGCAGCTGGACAAGATCCTGGTAGACGCCGGCCGCCTGCAACGCAGGGTCGCCGTGCTGTGTGTCGGTCTGGACGACTTCAAGGGCATCAACGAACAGTTCAGTTACCAGACCGGTGACCAGTTGCTGCTGGCCCTGGCCGACCGCCTGCGTGGCCACAGCGGCCGTCTCGGTGCCCTGGCGCGTTTGGGCGGCGACCAGTTCGCCCTGGTCCAGGCCGATATCGAACAGCCCTACGAAGCGGCGGAACTGGCGCAAAGCATCCTCGACGACCTGGAAGCCACCTTTGCTCTCGATCATCAGGAAATCCGCCTGCGCGCCACCATCGGCATCACCCTGTTCCCGGAAGACGGCGACAGCACGGAAAAACTCCTGCAGAAAGCCGAACAGACCATGACCCTGGCCAAAAGCCGCTCACGCAACCGTTATCAGTTCTACATCGCCAGCGTCGACAGCGAGATGCGCCGGCGCCGGGAACTGGAAAAAGACCTGCGCGAAGCCCTGATCCGGGAACAGTTCTTCCTCGTCTATCAACCGCAGATCAGCTATCGCGACCATCGGGTAGTGGGGGTCGAGGCCCTGATCCGCTGGCAGCACCCCGAGCACGGCATGGTGCCGCCGGACCTGTTCATCCCCCTGGCGGAACAGAACGGCACCATCATCGCCATCGGTGAATGGGTACTGGACCAGGCCTGTCGCCAACTGCGGGAATGGCACGACATGGGGTTCACCGACCTGCGCATGGCGGTCAACCTGTCCACGGTGCAACTGCACCACGCCGAACTGCCACGGGTGGTCAACAACCTGCTGCAGATCTACCGCCTGCCGCCCCGCAGCCTGGAACTGGAAGTTACCGAAACCGGCCTGATGGAAGACATCAGCACCGCCGCCCAGCACCTGCTGAGCCTGCGCCGCTCCGGGGCGCTGATCGCCATCGACGACTTCGGCACCGGCTATTCGTCCCTGAGCTACCTGAAAAGCCTGCCCCTGGACAAGATCAAGATCGACAAGAGCTTCGTGCAGGACCTGCTGGATGACGACGACGATGCCACCATCGTGCGCGCCATCATCCAACTGGGCAAAAGCCTGGGCATGCAAGTGATTGCCGAGGGCGTGGAAACCGCCGAACAGGAGGCCTACATCATCTCCGAAGGCTGTCATGAAGGTCAGGGCTACCACTACAGCAAACCCCTGCCGGCCCGGGAGCTGAGTGCCTACCTGAAACAGGCGCAGCGCAGTAACGCGGCCATCCTCTGAACCGGGCATTGCGCCGGTCCCCCCGGCTGACGCAATCCTGCGCTGAATAAGAAATATTTACAGGCACGACCCTTTACACATAATGCAAATCTTTCGCATTATGTCGCAGTTTTGCGCGCCCCACGCGCCGTCCATTCCCCCTCTCGAAGCAGGATGTTCGCCATGATTCGTATGCCTCTGGCTACCGCCAGTCTGTTGGCCATCGCTATTTCCCTCGCCGGCTGCGGCGAAGGCAAAGACGACAAGGCTGCCGCTCAAGCGCCGACCCCGGCTGCCAGCACTGCCACCCCGGCCAACGACGCCGCCGGCAAGGTCGACGAAGCCGCAGCCAAGGCCGTGGTCGCGCATTACGCCGACATGGTATTTGCCGTTTACAGCGACGCCGAATCCACCGCGAAAACCCTGCAAACCGCCATCGACGCCTTCCTCGCCAAGCCCAACGACGAAACCCTGAAGGCCGCCAAGGCTGCCTGGGTGGCCGCTCGCGTGCCTTACCTGCAGAGCGAAGTGTTCCGCTTCGGCAACACCATCATCGATGACTGGGAAGGTCAGGTGAACGCCTGGCCGCTGGACGAAGGCCTGATCGACTACGTCGACAAGAGCTATGAACACGCCCTGGGCAACCCCGGCGCCACCGCCAACATCATCGCCAACACCGAGATCCAGGTCGGCGAAGACAAGATCGACGTGAAGGACATCACCCCGGAAACCCTGGCCAGCCTGAACGAGCTGGGCGGTGCCGAGGCCAACGTCGCCACCGGCTACCACGCCATCGAATTCCTGCTCTGGGGCCAGGATCTGAACGGCACCGGCCCAGGCGCCGGCGCGCGCCCAGCGTCCGACTATCTGGAAGGCGCAGGTGCTACCGGTGGCCACAACGATCGTCGTCGCGCCTATCTGAAAGCCGTGACCCAACTGCTGGTCAACGACCTGGAAGAAATGGTCGGCAACTGGAAACCGGACGTGGCCGACAACTACCGCGCCACCCTGGAAGCGGAACCGGCCGAAACCGGCCTGCGCAAAATGCTCTTCGGCATGGGCAGCCTGTCCCTGGGCGAATTGGCCGGCGAGCGGATGAAAGTGTCCCTGGAGGCCAACTCGCCTGAAGACGAACAAGACTGCTTCAGTGACAACACCCACAACTCGCACTTCTATGACGCCAAGGGCATCCGCAACGTCTACCTGGGCGAATACACCCGTGTCGACGGCACCAAGATGACCGGCGCCAGCCTGTCGTCCCTGGTGGCCAAGGCCGACCCCGCCGCCGACGCCGCCCTGAAAGCCGATCTGGCCGCTACCGAAGCCAAGATCCAGGTCATGGTCGACCACGCCAACAAGGGTGAGCACTACGACCAGCTGATCGCCGCCGGCAACGAATCCGGCAACCAGATCGTGCGCGACGCCATCGCCGCCCTGGTCAAGCAGACCGGTTCGATCGAACAGGCCGCCGGCAAGCTGGGCATCAGCGACCTGAACCCGGACAACGCCGATCACGAGTTCTGATCAGCGCCGCTGCAGGCAGAAGGCGACCTTAGGGTCGCCTTTTTTTGTCGCTGCGCGGTTCCAACGCCGTGGGTGAGCCGTCCCTCGGCAAGCTTGTCCTGGGTCAAACCAAACGATAATTCCTCTTATTCAAACTTCAGCAGCCTGTTAGACTTTGCGCCCTTGTTTTGCTCGTCTTGCAGGATGTCCGATGCCCTCGTCGCTGCTTCGCTGGTTCGCTCTGACCATGGCCCTGGGCCTGAGTGCCTGCGATGACGCTCCACGCTTTACCCAGGCCGAACCGGGTGAAGCCCGCGCCGGCGGCGCCACCACGGTCAACAAGGCGGATCGCAACGCGTTTTCCCTGCCTTCGGCCAATCTGCCAGCGACCCGGCGCCTGGACTTCAGCGTGGGCAACAGTTTCTTCCGCAACCCCTGGGTCATCGCGCCCTCCACCACCACCGCCCGCGACGGCCTGGGCCCGCTGTTCAACACCAACGCCTGCCAGAACTGCCACGTCAAGGACGGCCGCGGCCATCCGCCCGCGCCGGATGCCCTGAACGCGGTGTCCATGCTGGTGCGCCTGTCGATCCCGGATACCCCGGCCTACGCCAAGGTCATCGAACAGCTCGGCGTGGTGCCGGAACCGGTGTACGGCGGCCAGTTGCAGGACATGGCGATTCCCGGCGTCGCTCCCGAAGGCCGGGTCCGGGTCGATTACGACAGCGTGCCGGTACGGTTCAAGGACGGCAGCCTGGTGGAGTTGCGCAAGCCCAGGCTGCAGATCACCGACCTGGGTTACGGCCCGATGCATCCGGACACCGCTTTTTCAGCCCGGGTCGCGCCGCCGATGATCGGCCTGGGGCTGCTGGAAGCCATTCCCGAAGCGGCGATCCTGGCCAACGCTCAGCCCGCCACCGGCAACAACCGGATTGCCGGACGGCCCAACTGGGTCTGGGATGACGCTCAGCAAAAGACCGTGCTCGGGCGCTTTGGCTGGAAAGCCGGCCAACCCAATCTCAATCAACAAAATGTTCATGCGTTTTCCGGCGACATGGGCCTGACCACAAGCCTGCGGCCCTTCGACGACTGCACTGACGCGCAAACCGCGTGCAAGCAGGCGCCCAACGGCAATGGCCCGGACGGCGAGCCGGAGGTCAGTGACAACATCCTGCGCCTGGTGCTGTTCTATACCCGCAACCTGGCGGTACCGGCGCGCCGCGACGTCGACTCGCCCCAGGTCCTGGCGGGCAAGAACCTGTTCTTCCAGGCCGGTTGCCAGTCCTGCCACACCCCCAGTTTCACCACGGCGGCCGATGCCGCCGAACCCGAATTGGCCAACCAGGTCATACGCCCCTACAGCGACCTGCTGCTGCATGACATGGGTGAAGGCCTGGCCGACCACCGCACGGAGTTCAAGGCCGGTGGCCGCGACTGGCGCACCGCCCCCCTGTGGGGCATTGGCCTGACGGAAACCGTCAGTGGCCACACCCAGTTCCTGCATGACGGCCGTGCCCGCAACCTGATGGAAGCGGTGCTCTGGCATGGCGGCGAGGCCGAAGGCGCAAAACAACAGGTGCTCGCGTTCAACGCCGAGCAGCGCGCCGCGCTGCTGGCCTTCCTGAATTCTCTATAACGCTCGACTCAACTGCTTTCTCCACAATAAAGGGAGCCCGAACATGTTCCGCCCCAAACTGCTGTTCACCAGCCTGGCTGCACTCGCCCTGGGCGCCTGCGCGCCTCAGGACCCACAAGCCGTGACCTCGGCGGCCATCGCCAAACAGGTCATCCTGCCGACCTACAGCCGCTGGGTCGATGCCGACCGCCAGTTGGCCATCAGCGCCCTGGCCTTCTGTGAAGGCAAGGAAAGCCTGGACACCGCCCGGGCCGACTTCCTCCATGCGCAAAAGGCCTGGGCCGAGCTGCAGCCCTTGCTGATCGGTCCGCTGGCCGAGGGCAACCGCTCCTGGCAGGTGCAGTTCTGGCCGGACAAGAAAAACCTGGTGGGCCGTCAGGTCGAGCAACTGGTCAGCGCCACCCCGCAGATCGATGCCGCGGCCCTGGCCAAGTCCAGCGTGGTGGTGCAAGGCCTGTCGGCCTACGAATACATCCTCTTCGACAGCAAGATCGACATGGCCGACAGCGCGCAGAAAGCCCGCTACTGCCCATTGCTGACCGCCATCGGTGAACGCCAGAAGCAACTGGCCGAAGAGATCCTGTCGAGCTGGAACACCAACGACGGCATGCTCGCGCAGATGAGCAAGTTCCCCAACCAGCGCTACGCCGATTCCCACGAGGCCATCGCCGACCTGCTGCGGGTTCAGGTCACCGCTCTGGATACCCTGAAGAAGAAACTCGGTACGCCCATGGGCCGCCAGACCAAGGGCATCCCCCAGCCGTTCCAGGCCGATGCCTGGCGCAGCCAGTCGTCCCTGCAGGGCCTGGAAGCCAGCCTCAGCGCCGCCCAGACCGTCTGGGCCGGGGTCGACAACAAGGGCCTGCGTGGCCTGTTGCCGGCCGACCAGAAACCGTTGGCCGAGAAGATCGACGCCGCCTACGCCGCCTCGCTGAAACTCTTTGCCAGCACCCAGCGCTCGCTCACTGAAATGCTCAATGACGACGCCGGGCGCCAGCAGCTCAACGATCTGTACGACAGCCTCAACGTGGTCCACCGCCTGCACGAAGGCGAACTGGCCAAGGCGTTGGGCATCCAACTGGGCTTCAACGCCAACGACGGTGACTGATGATGCTGCGACGTCAGGCTTTGGCACTGGGCAGCCTGCTGCTCAGTGCGGTGACCTTGGGCGGCTGGACGCTGTTCAAGCAAAAGGACAAGCAGCCCCTGCTGCTGTCGGCCAGGGATGATGGTGACGGCAAGCATTACGCCGTCGGTTATCAGCTGGACGGTAAACAGGTGTTTGCTACCCAGGTCGGCCAGCGTTGCCACGACATCATCAATCACCCGCAACTGCCGATCGCGCTGTTCGTGGCCCGGCGTCCGGGCACCGAGAGCTACCTGATCGACCTGCGGGACGGCAGCCTGCTGCAAACCCTGAGCTCGCAGCCTGACCGGCATTTCTACGGCCACGCAGTGATCCACAAGGACGGCCAGTGGCTGTATGCCACCGAGAACGACACCCGTGATCCGGGGCGCGGCCTGCTGGGGGTCTACCGCTTTGAAGGCGAACGCCTGGTGCACAGCGGCGAGTTGTCCACCCATGGCATCGGTCCGCATCAAGTGTCCTGGATGCCCGACGGCGAAACCCTGGTGGTGGCCAACGGCGGTATCCGCACCGAAGCCGAAAGCCGGGTGGAGATGAACCTCGATGCCATGGAGCCGAGCCTGGTGCTGATGCAGCGTGACGGCACCCTGCTGAGCAAGGAAACCCTGGCCCAGCAGATGAACAGCGTGCGCCACATGGGCATCGCCAGCGACGGCACCATCGTCACCGGCCAGCAGTTCATGGGCGCCGCCCACGAATCCTCGGAGCTGTTGGCGATCAAGCGCCCGGGCCAGCCCTTTGCGCCTTTCCCGGTCCCCGAGCAGCAGCTGCAGGCCATGGGGCACTACACCGCCAGCGTTGCCGTCCACAGCGACTTGCGCCTGGTGGCCCTGACCGCCCCGCGGGGCAACCGCTTCTTCATCTGGGATCTGGACACTGGCGCGGTGCGGGTCGACGCGCCTCTGCCGGACTGCGCCGGGGTCGGTGCCGTGGCCGACGGCTTCGTGGTGACCTCAGGCCAAGGCCGCTGCCGCTTCTATGACTGTCGTCAGCAGCAGATTGTGGCCAAGCCCCTGGAACTGCCCGCCGGGCTCTGGGACAACCATTTGCATCTGGTCTGAACAGCCTCCGGGCAGCGGGCAGCGCCAATGCCCGAGCCCCAGACATGCCAAAGGCCTCGCATGGCGAGGCCTTTGGTTGGGCAGGAGAATAGGTTCAGCTCTGGGGTTTCAAGCCCTGGCTCATGCCGAACATGAACAACAGCAGCTCATGATCGGGCCGCGCGGCGGTTGTCGATTTGGCAACCCGCGGCAAAGGACAATGTTCCCCTTGAGCGGCACTGAGCACCTGCGTTCGCGGCTGCTCCCAGACAACCAGGGCCAAGGAAGCAACTGCCAAGGCTCCTGCCAGGAAAACACCTCGTGCAATTTCTAGCTTCATAGCTATAAACCTTTGATGGAGCTGCCAAACGCCGTTTTGTAAAAGTAGTAGAGCTTTTGCCAATCCGTGTCGTTCCACGACGAATGGCGGCGCAGTTGCTTGAGGTCGTGGGCTGCTGCTCGTTGACTGCTCAGGCGCTGCCGGCACTTCTCGAAATCCAGCAAAGCGATCTGTGGCCGGGCCTGCTCGCCCTCGCCTTCCACACGCACGAAAATATGCTTGGCGTACAGGCAGCCATGTTGCCAGCGCCCCTTGTGCATGCGCGCCAGGGTCACCGCCAGGGCCTCCAGCAAACGCTCATGGAACGCTTCACCAAGGCGCTCACGCTCACCGGCGGCGTACCAGTTGTCGATTTCCACAAAGCCATCGAGCGCCGCGGTCACCAGCAGGGCCTGCCAGCGATTCTGCGGATCGCGCCGAGCACCACAGAACACCAGTTCCGGAACCCCCACATCGAGCACCCGCAGGCCTTGCAACGCGGCGAGTTCGCGCAAGACGGTCGGTCGCCCGAAAGGGTGCAGCACGCTTCGATAAATGTGCCCGATCTGGCGCTTGGCATAGAGCAGACGCCCGCTGCTGCTCACAATGCGCTGCACACCGCTTTCACCGCCTCGACGCTGATTGGGTTCCTCGACCCATTCACCTTGTCTGTTCCAGAAGTACTCGAAGCGATCCGAGGGCGCAGCATCCATTTGCGAAGCAGATTCAACAACCATCCGTTACCTCTTTCGTAATACGTACACTCGCCACATGGCGTAGAGCGGAACAAAATCCAGGTGCTCCTGGACACGAAAACCGGCTTGCCTGAACTCTTTTTCGACGGTGGCCGCCGGTAACACGAAACGATTCTGGTAAGTCTCCGGCCCCATTGCGGACAACCGCTTGCGCTCCAGGCGCTTGCGCTTCCAGGCCTTGAAATTGCCGTCAACCCACAGCGAGATGATCACGCTGTCGCGGGTCACGCGCTGGAACTCCCGCAACAACGCCAGCCGATGCTCGGCCTGGCCCACATGGTGCAACAGCCGCATGGAAAAAATGCAGTCCACGGCGTTGTCCGGCAAATCAATGGCAAAGGCGGACGTTTGCAAAGGCCGTACCCGTCTCACCACGTCGGCAGGCTGTGCCGCCATGGCGGTGCTCAGCATAGCCGATGAATTGTCCGCGCCAATGATGACCCGGTTGGCCTTCTGCGCCAGCAACGGCCAGAAGCGGCCAGCGCCACAAGGCAGGTCCAGCACCAGCCCCGGCTCGCCGGCAGCGGCCAAGGCCGCGCGGGCCAGTTGTTCATCGCGCCAATGGGACAAACGACGGGCCAGGCCATCCTGATGCTTCTGCAGGTATTGCTCGGCGTGTTGGGCATCGTACTTGTCGGAAAATTCCAGCCTGATCGGCTTGGCCATCATCAAGGTCTCCTGTAGCTGATGGCGCCACCTTAGGCAGCGGCATGTCAGCGACAGGTCATCCCTTTGTGAAAACTTCGTACCGTCCGACAGGAAGATATTTCAGATTTTTACAGGCTGCCGGCAATGGCCTAGGGCCACAGAGGAACAAAAAACGACAAGTGACCGGCCCTGCATAACAGGGCCGGAGCAGGAAACTCAGCTCTTGGCTGGTTGCAGCTGCACGTGAAAACGACAGCCATTGGGGATCATGGTGGTGAGGCTGACGCTCCAGCCCTGGTTCTCGCAGATGCGTTGCACCAGGGACAAGCCCAAGCCCAAGCCTTCACCACGCTTTTCATCGCCGCGCACGAAGGGCTGGAACATCGCCTCGCGCTTCTCTTCGGGAATGCCCACGCCGCTGTCTTCCACCACAAACCCGCCCGGCTCAAGGCTCAGGCGAATAAAGCCCTGCTCGGTGTAGTGCAAGGCGTTGCGCAGAAGATTGCCCATCACCGCATGCAGGAAGGTGGCGTTGTAGCGAGTGTCGCCGGGCTGGCCGGGCTCGAAGATCAACTCGATGCCTTTGCCCTCGATGGACTCGCGCCACAGGCCGACCAGATCGGTGGCCGCTTGCGTCAGGGTCAGTTGCGGCGCCATGCCGGCGTCTTCTCGCTGGGCACGCGCGAGCATCAGGAAGGTCTGCACCAGTTCGCGCATCTCCTCGCAGGCCCGGGCAATCCGTTCCACCTGAGCCCGTCCGCGCGGGTCCAGCCCGGGGTTCTCCAGGAGCAGCTCACAGGAGGTGGCCAACACCATCAACGGCGTACGCAGTTCATGGCTGACATCACTGGTGAACAGCCGCTCGCGACTCAAGGCCTGACGCAAGCGCCCCAGGGTGGCGTCGAAGGCGATGGCCAACTCGCCCACCTCATCCGCGGCATAATCCGGCGCCAACGGCGGCGCCAACCCCAGTAACTGATCTCGATGCCGTACCTGACGGGCCAGGCGCACGACGGGCGCCATCACCCGGCGCGCCAGGATCCAGCCCAGGAACACCGCCAGCGCCAGGCTCAGGACGAAGCCCACCAGCACCACGGCGAACAGCACCCGCTCGCGCTCTTCGAAATCGCTCTGGTCCTGCAGCAGCACGTAACGCCGGCCGTCCACCACTTCGACCATGGCGTGGTAGGACAGCTGCTCGCGGAACACTTCATGGAAGCCTGGATCCAGATGGCGCAAGTCCTTGGGCAACTCGAAATCGCCGCGACCGCCGCTGTAGTAGAACAGTTGGTCGGGCTCGGGACGATGCCGCCAATCGTTGACGTCGTCCATCAGCAACAGGCGTTGCAGGTCGCCCCCCAGGCCGGCGGAGATGAGCTTCTCCTCCACCAGATGCACGGTCGCCACGATGCCCATGGCGAATGCCCCTGCCACCAATGCGCTCATCAAGGCAAAGGCGATGATGATGCGCTGGGCAAGGCTTTGCTTAAACTCCATCACGGCCCTCGGCCAGCCGGTAACCGACACCATGCACGGTGTGCAGCAGCGGCTTGGCAAATGGCTTGTCGATCACCTGGCGCAGTTGATGAACGTGGCTACGCAGGCTGTCGCTGTCCGGGCAATCGTCGCCCCACAGGGCTTCTTCGAGAATCTCCCGGCGCAACACATGGGGGCTCTTCTGCATCAACACCGCCAACAGCTTAAGGCCCACCGGGTTGAGCTTGAGCAGACGCCCTTCGCGGGTGACTTCGAGGGTGTCGAGGTCATAGTTGAGATCGCCCACCTGCAACGCACGGCGACCACCGCCCTGAGTACGGCGCATTACCGCCTCGATTCGCGCCGCCAGTTCCGAGAGGGCAAAAGGCTTGAGCAGGTAGTCGTCGGCGCCGGACTTGAAGCCCTGCAGCCGATCATCCAGCTGGTCGCGGGCGGTGAGCATGATCACCGGGGTGTCGCGCCGGGCATCTTCACGCAGGCGCTTGCACAGGGTGTAGCCATCGATTCCCGGCAGCATGATGTCGAGCACGATCAGGTCGTAATGCTCGGTGGCCGCCAGGTGCAGCCCGGACAGGCCATCCTGGGCGCAGTCCACGGTGTAGCCCTTGAGCCCCAGGTAGTCAGCCAGGTTGGCGAGAATATCGCGGTTGTCTTCAACCAGTAGAATTCGCATCGGAACTCTCTCCCTACACAGTTACGGCCGTCTTGGCTCGCGCAGCTTAAGGCCAAGTCCGACTCGCCGCCAGCCTTGTCTGACCGCTGCCGCAGCGCTGTTATCCAATCAATGTCTTAACGAGTTTTTCACCGAGGGTTCACAACCTGACTACAGGGACAACCTCAGACTGCGGACCGTTTTGCCCACAAGGAACACCCCCTCGATGGACCTTCTCAAGACCGCGCCCGCGCGCCTGGTACTGCTACTGACCGGCACCTGGCTGGCGATTTTCCTGCTGACCCGCAGCACCCTCCTGCTGACCCACCTCAACGAAGCCGGTAGCGGCTGGCTGCCCGTGTTCGGCGTCGGCCTGCTCTATGACCTGGGTTTCCTGGCCTACGCCGCCCTGCCCCTGGGGCTGGGCCTGTTGCTGTGCCCGGCAAGCCTTTGGCGCCGACGCGGCTTGCGCTGGCTGATGCAGGGCCTGTTCAGCATCAGCTTGTTCGCCATGCTCTTCACCGCCGTGGCGGAATGGTTGTTCTGGGATGAGTTCGGCGTGCGTTTCAACTTCATCGCCGTCGATTACCTGGTGTACTCCGACGAGGTCATGAACAACATCCTCGAGTCCTATCCCATCGGCCTGCTGATGAGCCTGCTGGCCCTGGCGGCGGTGATCCTCAGCCTGGTCCTGCGCAGGCCCCTGCTGGCCGCCCTGAACGCGCCTTTGCCGCCCCTGCGCGGTCGCCTGCTCAGCGCCCTGAGCCTGTTGCTGGTGGCCGTGGCCAGTTTGCAACTGCTCAGCCAGGACAGTCCGCGCGCCCAGGGCGGCAATGCCTATCAGAATGAGCTGGCGAGCAACGGCCCGTACCAGTTCTTTGCCGCCTTTCGCAACAACGAACTGGACTATTCACAGTTCTATCGCAGCCTGCCCGCCGAGGCCGTGGCGCGGCAGATGCGCGCCGAGCTGAACGAGCCCAATGCCCGCTTCATTGGCCAGGACCCGCTGGATATCCGCCGCGCCATCGATAACCCGGGCACACCGCGCACGCCGAATATCGTCCTGGTGACCCTCGAGAGCTTCAGTGCCAAGTACATGGGCAGCAATGGTGACGAGCGCAACCTGACCCCCAACCTCGATGCGCTGCGCCGGCAGAGCCTGTACTTCAACAATTTCTACGCCACCGGCACCCGCACCGACCGTGGCCTGGAAGCCATTACCCTGGCGATCCCGCCCACGCCCGGGCGCTCGATCGTCAAACGCATCGGTCGTGAAAGCGGCTTCGCCAGCCTGGGCCAGCAACTGCGCGCCGTGGGCTACGACAGCGTGTTCGTTTACGGCGGGCGCGGCTACTTCGACAACATGAATGCCTTTTTCAGCGGCAACGGCTACCGGGTGGTGGACCAGAGCAGCGTCGAGGAATCCGAGATCCACTTCAAGAACGCCTGGGGCATGGCCGACGAAGACCTCTATGGCCAGACCCTGAAGCTGGCCGATGCCGACTACGCCCAACAGCGGCCGTTCCTGCTGCAACTGATGACCACCTCCAACCATCGGCCGTACACCTACCCCGATGGCCGGATCGACATCAAGTCCGGCAATGGCCGTGACGGCGCGGTGAAATACACCGACTACGCCATCGGCGAGTTCCTCAAGGCCGCGCGGCAAAAGCCCTGGTTCGACAACACGATCTTCGTGTTCGTCGCCGACCACACGGCGGGCAGCGCGGGCAAGGAAGACCTGCCCATCAGCAACTATCAGATCCCGCTGTTCGTCTACGCGCCCAAACTGATCCCGGCGCGGGAAAGTGCCCAACTGGCCAGTCAGATCGACCTGGCGCCGACCCTGCTGGGGCTGTTGAACCTGGACTACGAATCGACCTTTTTCGGACGCAACCTGCTGCAGGACAACCCGCTGCCGCCTCGGGTGCTGGTGGGCAACTACCAGCACCTGGGACTGTTCGACGGACAGGACCTGGCGATTCTCAGCCCGCGCCAGGGTCTGCGCCGCCATGACCAGGCGCTGGGCGCCAGCCGGGAATCCCGGGTGCCGGACAGCGATCCACTGATCCAGCGCGGGATCAGTTACTACCAGAGCGCCAGTTATGGCTTCAAGCAGCAGTTGCTGGGCTGGAAGGCGCCAAAAGCCTCGGCGGCCGAGTTGAGTCAGCGCTGAAGTCATTCGCGGGCAAGCCCGCTCCTACAGAGGTGCATCGCTGTAGGAGCGGGCTTGCCCGCGAAGATCCAGGCGCCTCCCATATCCCAGGCATGAAAAAAGCCCCGCCGGCTTTCACCGGCGGGGCTTTTTCAGTACAGGGGTAAGGCTGGCTTACATCATGCCGCCCATGCCACCCATGCCGCCCATGTCTGGCATGCCGCCAGCTGCAGGCTTGTCTTCCACGATTTCAGCAACAGCGGCTTCGGTGGTCAGGATCAGACCGCCGATGGACGATGCAGCTTGCAGCGCGGAACGGGTCACCTTGGTTGGATCCAGGATGCCCATTTCGATCATGTCGCCGTATTCGCTGGTGGCAGCGTTGTAGCCGAAGTTGCCGGCACCTTGCTTGACCTTGTCCACCACCACGCTTGGCTCGTCGCCGGAGTTGGCAACGATCTGGCGCAGCGGCGCTTCGATAGCGCGACGCAGAACAGCGATACCCACGTCCTGATCGGCGTTGTCGCCTTTGAGGTCCTTGATGCCTTGCAGAGCACGGATCAGGGCTACACCACCGCCAGGTACCACGCCTTCTTCAACGGCTGCACGGGTAGCGTGCAGGGCGTCTTCAACGCGGGCTTTCTTCTCTTTCATTTCAACTTCGGAGCCAGCGCCAACCTTGATCACTGCAACGCCGCCGGACAGCTTGGCCAGACGCTCTTGCAGTTTTTCACGGTCGTAGTCGGACGAAGTGTCGGCCACTTGCTGACGGATCTGGGTCACACGAGCCTGGATGTCCGCTTCAACGCCAGCACCGTCGATGATGGTGGTGTTTTCTTTGGACAGGATCACGCGCTTGGCGTTACCCAGGTGCTCCAGGGTGGTGCTTTCCAGGCTCAGGCCGATCTCTTCGGAGATCACGGTACCGCCGGTCAGAACGGCGATGTCCTGCAGCATGGCCTTGCGACGGTCGCCGAAGCCTGGTGCCTTGACGGCAGCGACTTTGACGATGCCACGCATGTTGTTCACAACCAGAGTCGCCAGGGCTTCGCCTTCAACGTCTTCAGCCACGATCAGCAGTGGGCGGCCGGCTTTGGCAACGGCTTCCAGCACTGGCAGCATTTCGCGGATGTTGGAGATCTTCTTGTCCACCAGCAGGATCAGCGGGCCGTCGAGTTCGGCAACCATGGTGTCCGGCTTGTTGATGAAGTAAGGGGACAGGTAGCCACGGTCGAATTGCATGCCTTCTACGACAGACAGTTCGTTTTCCAGGCCCGAGCCTTCTTCAACGGTGATCACGCCTTCCTTGCCGACTTTTTCCATGGCTTCGGCAATGATGTCGCCGATGGAGTTGTCGGAGTTGGCGGAGATGGTGCCGACCTGAGCAATGGCGCGGGAATCAGCGCAAGGCTTGGACAGACCTTTCAGCTCTTTGACGATGGCGATGGTGGCCTTGTCGATACCGCGCTTCAGATCCATCGGGTTCATGCCGGCAGCGACGGCTTTCAGGCCTTCGTTGACGATCGACTGAGCCAGAACGGTGGCGGTGGTGGTGCCGTCGCCAGCGTCATCGTTGGCACGGGAGGCAACGTCTTTGACCAGCTGCGCGCCCATGTTTTCGAAGCGATCTTTCAGCTCGATTTCTTTGGCAACGGAAACGCCGTCCTTGGTGATGGTCGGAGCGCCGAAGCTCTTCTCGATGATCACGTTACGGCCTTTCGGGCCGAGGGTCGCTTTTACCGCGTCAGCCAGAACGTTGACACCGGTGAGCATTTTCTTGCGGGCGGAATCGCCGAATTTAACTTCTTTAGCAGCCATGATCGATATTCCTTAAATACTGTGTAGTAGCGGGAAAATACGCGGGAAATCAGCCTTCGATAACAGCGAGAATCTCGTTCTCGGCCATTACCAGCAGATCTTCGCCATCGACTTTCACGGTGTTGCTGCCGGAGTACGGGCCAAACACCACTTTGTCACCCACTTTCACGGCCAGCGCACGTACTTCACCGTTGTCCAGCACACGGCCGGTACCTACAGCGACGATTTCGCCACGGTTAGGTTTTTCAGCAGCCGAACCAGGCAGAACGATGCCGCCGGCAGTTTTCGATTCTTCTTCGCTGCGACGGATGACGACGCGGTCATGCAGAGGACGAAGCTTCATTGTCGATCTCTCCTAATTGTGGTTTTCAACGGCCGGTGTCGACACCGGCGGGTTAACAAATCCGGCTGTGCCGGGTGCGACTCGACAAGCGAGCCGCGGAAGTCTGTCTGGTGTAAGCACCAGAAACCTTGCGGTGACCGTTACATAAGGGCGCATAAGGTTATTACAAGGGCTGACCGGTGATTTTTTTTGCGGTGCTTGCACCAAAACGAACACGGCACCCGAAGGTGCCGTGCAGTGGAGCCGCCAAGTTACGAGTCGCGATGCTCGAACTCGCCCTCGATGACATTGGGCTCGCGGCCCAATGGCTGTTGCGGCGCAGGGCCGCCGCGGGCCGCGCGCATGTCATCGGCAAAAGCGCGTTGACGCAGGGCCTGCTCCTCGGCGCGCTGGCGCATCTTGTTGGCCAGCAGGCGACGGCTGATCGGCAGCAGCATCAACAGGCCGAATACATCACTGATGAAACCGGGCAGGATCAGCAGGCCGCCGCCCAGGGCCAGCATCAGCCCCTCGAGCATCTGCTGGGCCGGCAGTTCGCCGCGATTGAGACTCTCACGGGCACGCAGTGCCGTGGCCAGACCGGCCACGCGCAACACCAGCACACCGAGCATCGAACCGAGAATGATCAGCAGCAGGGCCGGGAAAAACCCGATGGCCGCGCTGACCTTGACGAAGACGAACAGCTCCAGCACCGGGAACAGTAAAAAGAGCAACAGGTAAGGGCGCATCAAATGGTTTCCTCTGCGGAAGAATGCCTTCCAGTAGACCGTAAATGACGTCGCCAATTCGTGAATTCAAGCGCCAACGGCTGGATTTTTCGGCCATTGATCGGCGTGAGCCAGGAAAACCAGGGCTTCGCGTACTTGTGTCGGCGTGTTGCAAGGCGCCTGGAACGGCAGCCAGTAAAGGGCCTGGCCAATGCGCAGGTGCATGCCTTCGGCATCGATCCCGACCAGTTGCGCCGGCTCGCTGTCGGGCAGCCCGGTCAGCTCGACGTAATGGGCGATGGCCTTGGCATGATCGCTGTTCATGTGATCCACCATGCTCGACTCGGCCTTGCCGGCGAACGGGTTGGCCAGGGTCACCTGATCGATCCAGTGGATCGCCCCAAAGCCGCCGATGTAACGATGACGCACCGGCTTGAGTACCCAGAAATCGAAATCGTGGGCCTTGTGGTAGTTCTGCGATTCGGGGAAGTAGCGGTAGTAGCGCTCGGCCGCGGCAGCGATTGCCTGTTCATCCTCGAGTTTTTCGGCCTCGGCCAGATAGGTCAGGCGTCCGACCGCCTGCACGTCGTCGGCATCGCGCTCGCCCACCAGCAGCGAACACTTGGAGTCCTTCTGCAGGTTGTGCGTGTGTTGGGCAATGCGACTGATCAGAATCAGTGGCCGTCCCTCGGCGTCCAGGCAGTACGGCACCACGGAGCCAAAGGGAAAGCCGGGCATGGCCTTGGAGTGAGTCGACAGCACCCCGCGATACTCCTTGAGCAGCAGTTCTCGTGCATTTTTCGCAGCTTCAACGCTCACTTTGTGACTCCTCATGTAAAATCCGTCGAAAACGGACGGGCGCCTGGAGCATTGTTCCAGCTACGCCGACAGGGCAATTCTCATCTGCAGCCAGGCCAGATCCGGCAGTCAGCCGAGGTTCCCCTACCAAGGACAACCCCTCAAGACCTGCTAGCGGGACATGCGAATGCAACTCACTGACAAAGTAATCATGATCACCGGCGGTTGCCAAGGCCTGGGCCGCTCCATGGCCGAGTATTTCGCGGCCAAGGGCGCGCGGCTGGCCCTGGTCGATCTCAACCAGGAAAAACTCGATCAGGCGGTCGCCGCCTGCCAGGCCCTGGGCGTCGAGGCCCGTGCCTATCTGTGCAATGTCGCCAATGAAGAACAGGTGAGCCACACGGTGGCCCAGGTGGCCGAGGACTTCGGCGCCATCCACGGCCTGATCAACAATGCCGGGATCCTGCGCGACGGCCTGCTGGTCAAGGTCAAGGACGGTGAAATGACCAAGATGAGCCTGGCCCAGTGGCAAGCGGTGATCGACGTCAACCTGACCGGGGTATTCCTCTGCACCCGTGAAGTGGCGGCAAAAATGATCGAGCTGAACAACAGCGGCACGATCATCAACATCTCCTCGATCTCCCGCGCCGGCAATATTGGCCAGACCAACTATTCCGCGGCCAAGGCCGGGGTCGCGGCGGCCACCGTGACCTGGGCCAAGGAACTGGCGCGCTATGGCATCCGCGTGGCCGGTATTGCCCCGGGCTTTATCGAAACCGAGATGACCTTGGGCATGAAGCCTGAAGCCCTGGAGAAGATGACCTCGGGGATTCCCCTCAAGCGCATGGGCAAGCCGGAAGAGATCGCCCACTCGGCGGCGTACATCTTCGAGAACGACTATTACACCGGACGCATCCTGGAGTTGGATGGCGGCCTGCGGGTCTGATCCTGTCATCGCAACGTTAGGAGCCGGCTTGCCGGCCAAGGCGATCTTGCCAGCGCCTGCGCCGGCAAGCCGGCTCCTGCCTGATCCACCCGCCTGGGGTTTCAGTCGTCGCTGATGGTGATGTTGGGCATCGCCGGCGCCGCGGCTTCCTGCAATACGATGCGCGCCCCCACATGCCGCGCCAGTTCCTGATAGACCATGGCGATCTGGCTTTCCGGCTCGGCGATCACCGTCGGCTTGCCGCCGTCGGCCTGCTCACGGATCAGCATCGACAGCGGCAGCGAGGCCAGCAGTTCGACGCCGTACTGGCTGGCCAGTTTCTCACCGCCGCCCTCACCGAACAGATGCTCGGCATGACCGCAGTTGGAGCAGATGTGCACCGCCATGTTCTCCACCACCCCCAGCACCGGGATGTTGACCTTGCGGAACATCTCCACGCCCTTGCGTGCATCCAGCAGGGCCAGGTCCTGAGGCGTGGTGACGATCACCGCCCCGGCCACCGGGACTTTCTGCGCCAGGGTCAGCTGGATGTCGCCGGTGCCTGGCGGCATGTCGATCACCAGGTAGTCGAGGTTGCCCCAGTCGGTCTGGGTCACCAGTTGCAGCAAGGCGCCCGAAACCATTGGCCCGCGCCAGACCATGGGCGTGTTGTCGTCAGTGAGGAAGGCCATGGACATGACTTCGACCCCGTGGGACTCAATGGGCACGAACCACTTCTGGTCCTTGATCTTTGGCCGGGTGCCTTCGGCGATGCCGAACATGATGCCCTGGCTCGGACCATAGATATCGGCATCGAGAATCCCCACCTTGGCGCCTTCGCGGGCCAGGGCCAGGGCCAGGTTGGCGGCGGTGGTGGACTTGCCCACACCGCCCTTGCCGGACGCCACCGCCACCACGTTCTTGACGTTGGCCAGGCCCGGGATCTGCGCCTGGGCCTTGTGCGCGGCGATCACGCTGGTGATCTCGACCTTGGCCGAACCGACGCCGTCCAGGCCTTCGATGGCCAATTGCAGCATCTGCGCCCAGCCGCTCTTGAACAGACCGGCGGCATAACCCAACTCCATGCGGACCGTGACCCGGTCGCCCTGGACGTCGATGTCCCGCACACAGCCGGCGCTGACCGGGTCCTGGTTCAGGTAAGGGTCGGTGTACTGGCGAAGGACGGCTTCCACCGCTGCGCGATTGACGGCGCTCATGGGCAACTCCGATAACAAGACTGGAAAATCAGCCGGCTATCCTACGCCGCCGACTCCTTCGTGGCGAGGGAGCCCGCTGCGTACAATCTGTCCGGAAGGGTGAAAAATCCGCGCCGGCGCTTTATAGTGGCCGACCTCCGTTTCATCAAGTAGCCGAGCCCCATGTCCGAGCCACGCAAGATCCTCGTCACCAGCGCCCTGCCCTATGCCAATGGTTCCATCCACCTTGGCCACATGCTTGAGTACATCCAGACCGACATGTGGGTGCGCTTCCAGAAGCATCGCGGCAACCAATGCATCTATGTCTGCGCGGACGACGCACACGGCTCGGCCATCATGTTGCGCGCGGAAAAGGAAGGCATCACCCCGGAACAACTGATCGCCAACGTCCAGGCCGAACACAGCGCCGACTTTGCCGACTTCCTGGTGGACTTCGACAACTTCCACTCGACCCACGCCGAGGAAAACCGCGAGCTGTCGAGCCAGATCTACCTCAAGCTGCGCGACGCCGGGCACATCGCCACGCGCTCCATCACCCAGTATTTCGACCCGGAAAAGAAAATGTTCCTGGCCGACCGCTTCATCAAGGGCACCTGCCCGAAATGCGGCACTGAGGACCAGTACGGCGACAACTGCGAAAAATGCGGCGCCACCTATGCCCCCACC
Organism: Pseudomonas sp. Os17; assembly: GCF_001547895.1. Classification (NCBI taxonomy): domain Bacteria; kingdom Pseudomonadati; phylum Pseudomonadota; class Gammaproteobacteria; order Pseudomonadales; family Pseudomonadaceae; genus Pseudomonas; species Pseudomonas sp. Os17. Next base: position 5,411,833 of record NZ_AP014627.1, read on the forward strand.
GACCTGAAGGATCCGAAGTCGGCGATCTCCGGCGCCACTCCGGTGCTCAAGGATTCCCAGCACTTCTTCTTCAAGCTGCCGGACTTCCAGCAGATGCTGCAAAGCTGGACCCGCAGCGGCACCCTGCAGGACGCCGTGGCCAACAAGATCGCCGAGTGGCTGGATGCCGGCCTGCAGCAGTGGGACATTTCCCGCGACGCGCCGTACTTCGGCTTCGAGATCCCCGACGAGCCGGGCAAATACTTCTACGTGTGGCTGGACGCACCAATCGGCTACATGGCCAGCTTCAAGAACCTCTGCAACCGTCGTCCGGAGCTGGATTTCGACGCGTTCTGGGGCAAGGATTCCACCGCCGAGCTGTACCACTTCATCGGCAAGGACATCGTCAACTTCCATGCCCTGTTCTGGCCCGCCATGCTTGAAGGCGCCGGCTACCGCAAGCCGAGTGGCATCAACGTCCACGGCTACCTGACGGTCAATGGCCAGAAGATGTCCAAGTCCCGCGGCACCTTCATCAAGGCCCGCACCTACCTGGAGCACCTGTCGCCGGAATACCTGCGCTACTACTACGCCTCCAAGCTGGGCCGTGGCGTCGACGACCTGGACCTGAACCTCGAAGACTTCGTGCAGAAGGTCAACTCCGACCTGGTGGGCAAGGTGGTCAACATCGCCAGCCGTTGCGCCGGTTTCATCCACAAAGGCAATGCCGGGGTGATGGTCGACAGCAATGCCGCCCCCGAGCTGACCGAGGCCTTCCTGGCCGCCGCACCAAGCATCGCCGACGCCTATGAAGCCCGCGACTTTGCCCGCGCCATGCGCGAAATCATGGCCCTGGCCGACCGCGCCAACGCCTGGATCGCCGACAAGGCCCCATGGTCGCTGAACAAGCAGGAAGGCAAGCAGGCCGAGGTGCAGGCCATCTGCGCCACCGGCATCAACCTGTTCCGCCAGTTGGTGATCTTCCTCAAGCCGGTGCTGCCGCTGCTGGCCGCCGATGCCGAGGCGTTCCTCAACGTGGCGCCGCTGACCTGGAACGACCACCAGCACCTGCTGGCCAACCATCAGCTCAACGAATTCAAGCCGCTGATGACGCGGATCGACCCGGTAAAAGTACAAGCCATGACCGACGCCTCGAAAGAAGACCTGACCGCCAGCCAGACCGACACCGGTGCCGCAGCACCTGCAGGCAACGGCGAACTGGCCAAGGATCCGCTGTCGCCGGAAATCGACTTCGACACCTTCGCCGCCGTCGACCTGCGTGTCGCCCTGATCGTCAAGGCCGAAGCCGTGGAAGGTGCCGACAAGCTGCTGCGCCTGACCCTGGATATCGGTGATGAGCAACGCAACGTGTTCTCCGGAATCAAGAGCGCCTACCCGGACCCGTCCAAGCTGGATGGTCGCCTGACCATGATGATCGCCAACCTCAAGCCGCGGAAAATGAAGTTCGGCATTTCCGAGGGCATGGTGATGGCTGCCGGCCCTGGCGGCGAAGAGATCTACCTGCTGAGCCCGGACAGCGGCGCCAAGCCTGGCCAGCGGATCAAGTAAGCCTCCACGCAGCCCCCCATCCCCCCGTCGCGCCCAGGCGCAACGGGGGGATTTGCATATCTGGCGACCCTGCGTGCGCGCAGAGTTTGCCTACTCTTGAGGGATAGCCTGCCCGCACCGGCCGCCACCATGACCCAGTTCCTGCTCGCCCTTTTCAGCACCGTCCTGATCAACAACTTCGTGTTGCAATGGCCGCTGGGCGTCGATCCGCTGTTGCAGGCCGACGGTAGCAACCGGCAACGGGTTCATGCCCTGGGGCTGGCGACCACGGTGTTGATGCTGCTCAGCAGCGTGCTGGGGCATATCCTTTACCGTGGGCTGTTGCAGCCCTGGGGGCTGGCGGCGCTGCAATTGTTCATCTGGCTGCCATTGAGCCTGTTGCTGATCAAACCGCTGCTGAAGCTGCTGTCCCGGGCCCTGCCGCGCTTGCCGTTCGAAGGCCTCTGGCCCTTGCTTCTGGGCAATGCCGGCATGCTCGGCCTGCTGCTGATCGGCACCCGGGACGATCTGGACCTGGCCACCCTCAGTGCCATGAGCCTGGGCGCCGGACTGGGTTTCTGGCTGGTGCTGAGTCTGTTCAGCGACTTGCGCCAGCGTATTTCCACCAACGATATTCCCCTGCCCTGGCGCGGCTTGCCGATCGACCTGATCAGCGCCGGTCTCATGGCGGTGGCGTTTTTCGGCTTCAACGGACTGATCAAAACATGAGTCTGATTCAACGCATCGATGCCCTGCTGCCCCAGACCCAATGCGGCAAGTGCGGCCATCCCGGATGCAAGCCCTACGCCCAGGGCATCGCCAACGGCGAGGCCATCAACAAGTGCCCGCCCGGAGGCCAGGAAACCATTGCCGGCCTGGCGCAACTGTTGCAGTTACCGGTACTGGAACTGGACCGCAGCCGCGGCGAAGCGCCGGCACAGATCGCCCATATCCGCGAGGCGGAGTGCATTGGCTGTACCAAGTGCATCCAGGCCTGCCCGGTGGACGCCATCGTCGGCGCGGCCAAATGGATGCACAGCGTGCTGATCGACGAATGCACCGGTTGCGACCTGTGCGTGGCGCCTTGTCCGGTGGACTGCATCGATATGCTGCCGCTCCCGGAGGCCAAGGTGGTGCCGATTGTTGGCGGCCTGGCCACCAGCCCCGAGCAACTGCAGGCCCGCAACAGCAAGCGCGAACAGGCGCGACGGCGCTTCGAACAACGCAACGAGCGCTTGCAACGGGAAGAAGCCCGGCGCCTGGCCGAGCGTCAGGCTCGCGCGCAGAAAGCCGCGCAGGCTGCCGACGACAGCCAGAATCCGCTGCAGGCTGCCATCGAACGGGTCCGCGCGCAGAAAGCCGCTGCCGACGACGCGGCGCTGAAAAAAGCCAAGATCGAGCTGGCCATGAGCCGGGCTCAATTGCACAAATCCCTCAAGGCCTTCGGCCACCCACCGACCTTCGAGCAGCAGGCACAGCTCATCGTGCTGCAGCGTCAGTTCGAAGCCGCCGAGCAGGCCCTGGCTCAGCTGGAGTCGGCGGCGCCAGCTGCGGCGGCCCCCGTGGCCAAGGACGCCGAACTCAAGCGGGCAAAGATCCAGCTGGCCACCCGCCGCGCCGAACTGAAAAAGGCCCAGGCAGCGCAAGCCTCCGACGCCGAGCTACACGCCTTGAGCGCCGCCCTGGCGGCCGCCGAACAGGCGCTGCACGCCGCCGAGGACGCCAGCGGCAAACCGGCCCCGGTACTGATGCGTAGCGAAAAGCGCCCGATCGATCCGCAACTGCGGCAACTGAAAACCGAACTGGCCTACGCCCGCGCCGAACTGAACAAGCTGCAGCGCCAGCCTGACACTCATGCCGAGCAACTGGCCCAGGCTCAAGCGCGCTTGCACGAGGCCGAACGCCAGGTGAAGGCCCATGCTGACTGCTGACGGCGTCGACCAGCGCCTGCGCCAGGCCATGCAGCGCGTGCTGCTGGCCACGCTGCCCGGGCTGCTGGTGTTGCTGTGGTGGTTCGGCTGGGGCGTACTGCTCAACCTGTTGCTGGCGATAGGCGGCTCCCTGGCCATGGAAGCCCTGGCGCTGTTGCTGAGAAAGCGTGCGCTGCCAACCGGCCTTGGCGACGGCAGCGCCCTGGTCAGCGCCACCTTGCTGGCCCTGGCGTTGCCACCTTACTGCCCCTGGTGGCTGCCGCTCAGCGCCGCGGCGGCAGCCATTGCCCTGGGCAAGCAGGTGTACGGTGGAGTCGGCCAGAACCCGTTCAATCCGGCGATGCTCGGATACGCCCTGGCCTTATTGTGCTTTCCCCAATCGATGACCCATTGGCCCGCGCCGCACGCCATGGACCTGGGCGCGGGGCTGCAACACGTCTTCGGCCTCTCTAACGGCCTGCAAGCGGATGCCTGGGCCCAGGCCACGGCGCTGGACAGTCTGCGCATCAACAAGAGCCTGACCCTCGACGAACTCTTTGCCAGCAACCCGGCCTTCGGCCATTTCGGCGGTCGGGCCGCGCAATGGATCAACCTGGGATTTCTTGCCGGAGGCCTGTTTCTGCTGCAGCAGCGGGTCATCGGCTGGCAGGCGCCGGTGGGCATGCTGGGCAGCCTCCTGGTCATCAGCCTGGTGTGCTGGAACGGCACGGGCTCGGACTCCCACGGTTCACCGCTGTTTCATCTGCTCAGCGGCGCCAGCATGCTCGGCGCGTTCTTTATCGTCACCGAGCCGGTATCGGGACCCAAGACGGAAAAAGCCAGGTTGCTGTTTGGTGTCGGTGTCGGCCTGCTGACCTACCTGATCCGGACGTGGGGCGGCTACCCCGACGGCGTCGCCTTCGCCGTGCTGCTGATGAACCTGGCGGTGCCGGGACTGGAACGCCTGTGCGCGGCAAAACGGGAGAACGCTTGAGCATGAAAAAATCCAGCGCTCTGCTCCTGCTGGCCCTGCTCGGTTTGCTGGGCGTGGCGGCGACCTTGTGGCTGCACTCGGTTGCGGCGCCGCGTATCGCCGCCGAACAACGGGCACTGCAGGCGCGCAAGTTGCTCGACCTGCTGCCTGTTGCCAGCTACGACAACCAGCCCCTGGAGCAGCCACTGCCTCTAAGGGATGTGCAACTGGACAACAGCCGCTTGCTGCAGGGCTACCTGGCCACCCGCCAGGGTCAGCCCAGCGCCGTGCTGTTGCGCAGCCAGGTCAGCGGTTATGCCGGCCCCATCGAGCTGTTGATCGCCATCGACAGCCAGGGCCGGCTGCTGGGCAGCAAGACCCTCCGACAAGATGAAACTCCCGGCCTGGGCGCCAGGATCGCTGATCAGCCCAACCCCTGGTTGCAAGGCTTTGCCGGCAAGTCTCGCAGTGATCCGGGCGATGCCGCCTGGGCGCTGAAGAAGGACAGCGGCCAGTTCGATCAGATTGCCGGCGCCACCATCACCTCCCGCGCTGTCATCAGTGCCCTGCACGATGCCTTGCGCTACTTCGACGAACATCGCCAGCAACTGCTCACGGGGGCCGCCCATGAGTAAGCCGCTGACATTGCCGGGCCTGCTGATGCTGACGCCGCTGATCGGTGCCACCGACTCCTGGGTCAAGGCCCTGGGCCTGGCCCTGGCATCCGGGCTGCTGCTCAGCTTGTTTGGGGCCGCCATGGGCCTGTTGCGAGCAGCGCTGCAACGCCAGCAGCAGTGGCTCGCCAGCCTGCTGCTCGGAGCGTCCCTCGGCAGTTGCCTGTGGCTGGCGCTGCAGGCATTGAGTTACGAACTGCACCAGCAGTTGAGCCTGTACCTGGGCCTGCTGCCCCTGCAATGCGTGATACTGGAACAGGCGGGCTTCTTCCAGCACCGCGAGCGACTGCACCTGGCCGCTGGCTACTGTGGCGCACTGGTGCTGCTGGGCGCACTGCGCGAACTGCTGGGCACCGGCGCCTTGGGCAGCCATCTGGGCTGGCTTGTCGGCCAGAGCGGTGACAGCACCGGCTGGGTGCTGCTACCCCAGGGCGGCTTGCGCCTGCTGACTCTGGCCCCCGGGGGCTTTATCCTGCTGGGCCTGTTGCTGGCGGCAAAGCGGGCCTGGACCGCCTCATCGCCCTTCAACCGACAGTCTTCGAGGAAATGAACCACCCATGAATGCCGCCAAACGCCTGGAAATATTTCGCCGACTTCATGAAGACAATCCCGAGCCCAAGACCGAACTGGCCTATTCCTCGCCGTTCGAGCTGCTGATCGCGGTGATTCTTTCGGCGCAATCGACCGACGTCGGGGTCAACAAGGCGACCGCCAAACTCTTCCCCGTGGCCAATACACCCGCGGCGATTCACGCCCTGGGGGTCGAAGGCCTGTCCGAGTACATCAAGACCATCGGCCTGTACAACAGCAAGGCCAAGAACGTCATCGAAACCTGCCGCCTGCTGGTGGAACGCCACAACAGCGAAGTGCCACAAACCCGGGAAGAACTGGAAGCCCTGCCCGGTGTCGGGCGCAAGACCGCCAACGTGGTCCTCAACACCGCCTTCCGGCAGCTGACCATGGCGGTGGACACCCACATCTTCCGGGTCAGCAACCGCACCGGCCTGGCCCCGGGCAAGAACGTGGTGGAAGTGGAGAAAAAGCTGCTCAAGTTCGTGCCCAAGGAGTTCCTGCTGGACTCCCATCACTGGCTGATCCTGCACGGACGCTATGTCTGCCTGGCCCGCAAGCCACGCTGCGGCAGCTGTCGAATCGAAGACCTGTGCGAATACAAGCAGAAGACTTCCGACGATTGAGGAAGCATTGATTTTGCCAATGAGTCGATTGAAAAAATCTTTTTTACCCGCCAGGAGAATATCGATATAAGGAGCGCCAATGGCAGTCTTAGCCTGGAGTTGACCTTATGAGCACTGGCAAAGAACAACTGGACGTAGAAGAAGACTTCATCGCCGCGGAAACAGACGATGTCGAACCGGTGGTCGAAGTGGCGAAAACCAATCTGAGCAAGCGCCGCACCATCGACAATCTTCTGGAAGAGCGGCGTCTGCAGAAACAACTGGCCGATTACGACTTTGACCTGTAGTCGCAAAAGAACCTCCATGCGGAGGTTTTTTTGTGCCTGTCTTGCCGTCACGCCCGGCCGATCAGCCTCGCGGCATGACCGGCCCTATCCGTACTTTCAGGCCTGGCAGTCCAGCATCGTCTCGGACAGCAAGGCTCACGCCAACTGATGGCGCTGGGCAAACTCGATCAGGTCAACCAATGAACGCGCGTTGAGCTTGGCCAATAACCGCCGCTTGTAAGTACTGACCGTCTTGTTGCTCAGGCACAGGCCTTCAGCAATCTCCTTGTTACTCATGCCATTGGTGAGCTGTTTCAATACGATCAACTCACGTCCGGAAAGAAGCTCGATCATTTCTTCCTCGCTGCTGATGCCCTGGCTGGAACGAAAAGTGTGCAACGCCTCGTTGGGAAAGTAGCTGTAACCCGCCAATACCGCCCGTACCGCACTGATCAGCTCGGTAATGTCCTGCTGCTTGCACACGTAGCCGGCGGCACCGGCCTGCATGCAGCGCATGGAAAAGGGCCCTGGCGCTTGCAGCGTCAATACCAGGATCTTGATCGGCAAACTTCTGAACATGAGGCGAGCTATAACTTCAAGTCCATCCAGTTGTGGTATGCCAATATCCAGAATCAAGATATCGGGAACATATTCAAGAGCCAACTTCAATGCGTCCGTACCGTTATCTGCTTCTGCCACTACTTCAAAGCCATGACGCTCCATCAACATGCGAACAGCGAGGCGAACAACAGGATGATCGTCCACGATCAATACTCTTTTCATAGGTCCATCCAAGTACTTAGAGTTTTTTAGAGCCCGCACAATACCCCAGAGAATTGACTCTGACACCGTGCCAAAAGGGGCTACGAGCCTACGAGGACGATCCTTACAAACAATACCGATTTACCTTACAAAATAAATTAGATAAAGGGCGTTCAACGGAAAAGTTGCTTAGGATTAATCTTCAAATTAGCTACTTTTCGTACTAAAAAAATTACACGCTGCCGCATCTTTTCCAGCGCCAACCGCTGATAAGTCCGCCATCACTCACTTCATTTTTTCCAATCAACTTCTCTGTCCAAGCATTGCTCTGCAGCAACAAGCCGTTGAGTTAATCAAAGGCAAAAAAAAGCCCCGCATAGGGCGGGGCTCTTTTTCAACAACTCGGGATCAGATCAGAGTCCGACCCTTGTTGGCAGCAATGCGCATGCGCAGGGCATTGAGCTTGATGAAGCCTGCTGCGTCCGCCTGGTTGTAAGCACCGCCGTCTTCTTCGAAGGTGGCGATGTTGGCGTCGAACAGCGACTCATCGGACTTGCGACCGGTCACGATCACGTTGCCCTTGTACAGCTTCAGGCGCACTACACCGTTCACGTGGGCCTGGGAGGCGTCGATCATCTGTTGCAGCATCAGACGCTCAGGACTCCACCAGTAGCCGGTGTAGATCAGGCTGGCGTACTTGGGCATCAACTCGTCTTTGAGGTGAGCCACTTCGCGGTCCAGGGTGATGGACTCGATGGCGCGGTGAGCACGCAGCATGATGGTGCCGCCCGGGGTCTCGTAGCAGCCACGGGACTTCATGCCGACGTAACGGTTCTCGACGATGTCCAGACGACCGATGCCGTGCTCGCCACCAATGCGGTTCAGGGTCGCCAGCACGGTAGCCGGGGTCATTTCCACGCCGTCGATGGCGACGATGTCACCGTTGCGGTAGGTCAGTTCCAGGTACTGCGGGGTATCAGGAGCCTTCTCCGGGGAGACGGTCCAGCGCCACATGTCTTCTTCGTGCTCGGTCCAGGTGTCTTCCAGCACGCCGCCTTCATAGGAGATGTGCAGCAGGTTGGCGTCCATCGAGTACGGCGACTTCTTCTTGCCGTGACGCTCGATTGGAATACCGTGCTTCTCGGCGTAGTCCATCAGCTTCTCGCGGGACAGCAGGTCCCACTCGCGCCAAGGAGCGATCACTTTCACGCCTGGCTTGAGGGCATAGGCACCCAGCTCGAAACGCACCTGGTCATTGCCCTTGCCGGTAGCACCATGGGAAATGGCGTCGGCGCCGGTTTCGTTGGCGATCTCGATCAGACGCTTGGCGATCAACGGACGAGCGATGGAAGTACCCAGCAGGTACTCGCCTTCGTAGACGGTGTTGGCGCGGAACATCGGGAAAACGAAATCGCGCACGAACTCTTCGCGCAGATCGTCGATGTAGATCTCTTTGACGCCCATGGCTTGCGCCTTGGCGCGGGCCGGCTCGACCTCTTCGCCTTGGCCCAGGTCAGCAGTGAAAGTCACTACTTCACAGTTGTAAGTATCCTGCAGCCACTTGAGGATCACCGAAGTGTCCAGGCCGCCCGAATACGCCAGAACGACCTTGTTAACGTCCGCCATGCCATCACTCCACGGGGTTGTACGGAAAGCCGCCAAGTCTACCGATCCACGCGGATAATTTACAGAGGCGCGACAGCTTATGACGACCAAGCGACAGATTATGTCGAGCGCGCGACGATGACAGCCGTATCAGGAGGTCGCAGCAGCGCTGGAGCCAGAGGCCGCCTGGGGCGCTGGAGCCGGCTTTTCGGTGGGCGCAACCCGCTCCAGATGCACATTGACCCGACGGTTCTTCGCCCGGTTGGCGGCATTGGTGTTGGGCGCCAGGGGGTAACGCTCGCCATGGAAGCGCACCACGATCTGGTTTTCCGCCAGGCCGTTGGCCTTGAAGAACTCCATCACCGCCAGTGCACGACGACGGGACAGGTCACGGTTGGTCAAGCGATTGCCGCTGTTGTCCGAGTGGCCATCCAGTTCGACGTGGTTGACCGTCGGGTCGGCCTTGATGAAGTCCACCATCACCTGCAGCTTGGCCTTGGCCCGGGCATCGAGTTCGATCCCCCCTCCCGGAAAACCGATCTCGCCCTGCTTCACCTGCTCGTAGTTCATCGGCAGCAGCTTGGCCATGCAGCTTTGATAGTCGCCATACGCCTTGCTGAACTTCACCGGCAACAGGCGCACTTCGGACACTCCGCCTTCACGGGAATAATTGCGCACCACGGGGCTGCGCCCCTCCAGCAGCCCGATGATCAGGCGCCCGGCCTGCATCTGGTTGCTGTTGATCAGCACCCCGTCGGTACCGGCCTTGACCGCCCCGAGGTTGATGTCGCCACGTCCCGGCTGCCAGGGCGCCGCTGCCGCAAGCAGAGTCGCCGAGCCCCCCGCCTGCATCGGGTTGAAGCTCTTGAGACGAAAGATCGCCTGCTCGCCGGCGCGGCGAACGAATTCGCCGGAACCGAAATCGGTTACCGGTTGGATCAGGCGGCACTCGAATTTGTCGCCTTCGACCGTCCACTCAATGCTCTCCAGACGAGTCTGGAAAGTGAGAGCCATCGCGGGCAGGCTGGCAAACACACTGAGCAAGGCTAGATAACGCTGGCGCACGGGAGGCTCCACTGACGTGTACAACAGAAAAATCGACAGGCGTTAATACGCCATACCTTCGGGATATCGGTTGCTCGTCGCAAAACTTGATAGCGAGTGCCTGGAAGAGTCTTTTCCGGTAGCATTCCCACCGAGTTTTACCCGCCTGGAACCTCCCATGTCCGACCGCCTGACCCTGCTGCGTCCCGACGACTGGCATATTCATCTTCGCGATGGTGCCGTGTTGCCCAATACAGTCGCAGATGTCGCGCGCACCTTTGGCCGCGCCATCATCATGCCCAACCTGGTACCTCCGGTGCGCAACGCCGTGGAAGCCGACGCCTATCGCCAGCGTATTCTAGCTGCGCGCCCGGCCGGCAGCCGCTTCGAGCCGCTGATGGTGCTTTACCTGACCGACCGCACCCAGCCGGACGAGATCCGCGCGGCCAAGGCCTGTGGCTTCGTGCACGCCGCCAAGCTGTATCCGGCCGGTGCGACCACCAATTCGGATTCGGGCGTGACCAGCATCGACAAGATCTTCCCGGTGCTCGAAACCATGGCCGAAGTCGGCCTGCCGCTGCTGATCCACGGTGAGGTGACCCGCGGCGAGGTCGATGTCTTCGACCGCGAGAAAATCTTCATCGACGAACACATGCGTCGCGTGGTCGAGCGCTTCCCCAGCCTGAAAGTGGTGTTCGAGCACATCACCACCGGTGAAGCCGTGCAGTTCGTCAAGGAGGCTTCGGCCAACGTCGGCGCCACCATCACCGCGCACCACCTGTTGTACAACCGCAATCACATGCTGGTGGGCGGTATTCGTCCGCACTTCTATTGCCTGCCGATCCTCAAGCGCAACACCCACCAGGAAGCCCTGCTGGATGCGGCCACCAGCGGCAGCGAAAAGTTCTTCCTCGGCACCGACTCCGCGCCCCACGCCCAGCATGCCAAGGAAGCCGCTTGCGGTTGTGCCGGCTGCTACAGCGCCTACGCCGCAATCGAGCTGTATGCCGAAGCGTTCGAACAGCGCAATGCCCTGGACCAGCTGGAAGCCTTTGCCAGCCTCAACGGTCCGCGCTTCTACGGCCTGCCGGCCAACACCGATCGCATCACCCTGGTTCGTGAAGAATGGACCGCACCCGCCAGCCTGCCGTTCGGCGAGCTGACTGTCATTCCGCTGCGCGCCGGTGAAAAACTGCGCTGGCGCCTGCTGGAGGATCACTCGTGAGTGACGACCATTTCGACGACGAACAAGACGGCAACAGCGGCGCCCCCCGCCATCCAATGGCGGCACGCTTTCGCGGTTACCTGCCGGTAGTCGTCGACGTAGAAACCGGTGGCTTCAACTCAGCCACCGACGCCCTGCTGGAGATTGCCGCTACCACCATCGGCATGGACGAAAAGGGCTTCGTGTTCCCCGAACACACCTATTTCTTCCGCGTCGAGCCTTTTGAAGGCGCCAACATTGAAGCCGCGGCGCTGGAGTTCACCGGGATCAAGCTCGACCATCCCCTGCGCATGGCCGTCAGCGAAGAAACCGCTCTCACGGATATTTTCCGTGGTGTGCGCAAGGCGCTGAAAGCCAACGGCTGCAAACGCGCGATCCTGGTGGGCCACAACAGCAGCTTCGACCTGGGCTTCCTCAACGCCGCCGTGGCGCGCCTGGACATGAAGCGCAACCCGTTCCACCCGTTCTCCAGCTTCGACACCGCCACCCTGGCTGGCCTGGCTTACGGCCAGACCGTTTTGGCCAAGGCCTGCCAGAGCGCCGGCATCGACTTCGACGGTCGCGAGGCCCACTCGGCCCGCTACGACACCGAGAAGACCGCCGAGCTGTTCTGCGGCATCGTCAACCGCTGGAAGCAAATGGGCGGCTGGCAGGACTTCGACGACTGATCGATCCCTGGTCGAGTTGAATCGCCCGCATAAAAAAACCGGCCCTGAGGCCGGTTTTTTTATGCGTGACGCCAGGCTTACAGCTTGCCGGCGTTCTCGCTCAGGTAAGCAGCAACGCCTTCTGGCGAAGCGGTCATGCCCTTGTCGCCTTTCTTCCAGTTGGCAGGGCAGACTTCACCGTGCTCTTCGTGGAATTGCAGAGCGTCGACCAGACGGATCAGCTCTTCCATGTTGCGGCCCAGCGGCAGGTCGTTGACGATCTGCGAACGGACAACACCTTTGTCGTCGATCAGGAACGCGCCACGGAAGGCCACGCCGCCTTCGGACTCGACGTCATAGGCCTTGGCGATGTCGTGTTTCATGTCAGCGGCCATGATGTATTGAACCTGACCGATGCCGCCGGCATTGATCGGGGTGTTACGCCAGGCGTTGTGGGTGAAGTGCGAGTCGATGGAAACAGCGATCACTTCCACGTTGCGCGCCTTGAAGTCGGCCATGCGGTGGTCCAGAGCGATCAGCTCGGACGGGCAAACGAAGGTGAAGTCCAGTGGGTAGAAGAACACCAGGCCGTATTTGCCTTTGATGGCCGAGGACAGGGTGAAGCTGTCGACGATTTCGCCATTGCCGAGAACGGCCGGTACGGTGAAGTCAGGGGCTTGTTTGCCTACGAGTACGCTCATTGGATATCTCCTGGTGTGGACGTAGTAATGAAGAAGGGGATTGGCCTTGAGTCTGCCACGCTGATGCGACAGCTCTGTGACCCGACCCCGCTTCGCAAGGACCGACCATCATACACCGCGTCTTTGAGCTGTCCTTAACGGTTTTTCGTCAGCCCGGCCCACAAAGCGGAAAATGCGAATCATCTGTCACCATCGCTAACAAAACCGTTCGTCACCCCGGGATGAAACGGCCACAAAGGCGGCCGAAACCACTTTGACAATCATTCTCGTTAACATTAAGATCCATCGCAATTGAGCCCTAACCAGCGACGGTTCTCATCCTATGTATGTCTGCCTCTGCACCGGTGTCACCGACGGACAAATTCGCGAAGCGATCTACGAAGGTTGCTGCAGCTACCGTGAAGTGCGCCAGGCCACCGGCGTCGCCAGCCAATGCGGCAAATGCGCATGCCTGGCCAAGCAAGTGGTTCGCGAAACCCTGACCGAATTGCAGAGCAGCCAAGCCGCCATTCCCTACCCAGTGGAATTTAATGTTGCTTGATGTACCGAATAAATAGCCGCATTTGAAACAACCGGACCTAGCGTCCGGTTTTTTTATGTCTGTAATTCAATCGCTTAGGTGCAAAACGCGGAACACAAACATTCTTATTCCGATTAATTTTCATATATTATTCAATAACTTAGGTTTGACAGTAATGTTTGTGCGGCTCAGACTCTGCCCTTATTTCACTAATTAAAGGGCAGGACCCCAACATGAAAGGCGACATTACAGTCATCCAGCATCTCAATAAAATCCTTGCCAATGAACTGGTCGCGATCAATCAGTACTTCCTGCATGCACGCATGTATGAAGACTGGGGCCTGAACAAGCTGGGCAAGCACGAGTACCACGAATCCATCGACGAGATGAAGCATGCGGACAAGCTGATCAAGCGCATCCTCTTCCTCGAAGGCCTGCCCAACGTCCAGGACCTGGGCAAGTTGCACATCGGCGAACACACCAAGGAAATGCTCGAGTGCGACCTGCGCATCGAACGCACCGGCCACGCCGACCTCAAGGCCGCCATCGCTCACTGCGAATCGGTTGGCGACTTCGGCAGCCGTGAACTGCTGGAAGACATTCTGGAATCCGAAGAAGAACACATCGACTGGCTGGAAACCCAACTGGGCCTGATCGACAAAGTGGGTATCGAGAACTACCTGCAATCGCAAATGGGCGACGAGTAACCAACGCCCATGTAATAAAAAGCCCCGCCCTCGTAAGAGAGGCGGGGCTTTTTATTGACCGCGAACAAGAAGTTCGCGTCAGGCTTCGGTCTTGGCAGCCGCTTTTTCGGCAGCAGCCTTGATCAGGCTCTGCAGCTCACCATTGGCAAACATTTCAGCCATGATGTCGCTACCGCCGACCAACTCACCGGCCACCCACAGTTGCGGGAAAGTTGGCCAGTTGGCGTACTTGGGCAGGTTGGCGCGAATCTCTGGGTTTTGCAGGATGTCCACGTAAGCGAACTTCTCACCACAGCCCATTACGGCCTGAGCGGCTTTTGCCGAGAAGCCGCACTGCGGGGCATTCGGCGAGCCTTTCATGTAGAGCAGAATGGTGTTGTTGGCAATCTGCTCTTTAATAGTTTCGATGATATCCATGGAACACCTCGGCTGAACTTTCCGACTCTGTTGTCGGCACGGTGGCGCATTGTAACGGAATCCTGAGCGCCCTGCTCGGCCTCTCCGACAGACACCTCAGGCCGCCTCCACGGTAACCGGCACCCCATTCAACGCCGCATTCCCGGACAACGCATCGAGCTGACGCTCATCGGTCAGGTCATTGGCGCTGCAACCAGGCTGCTCCCTGGCAATGCTCATCTGCACGCCGGGACGCCTGTGCCCCCAGCCATGGGGCAGACTTACCACGCCCGGCATCATCTCGCTGCTGGCCAGCACTTCCACCTCCACCGCGCCCACCCGGGATCGGACTCGCACCCGCTGACCATCACTCAGGCCCCGTTGAGCCAGATCCTCGGGATTCATCAATAGCTGATGGCGAGGCTTGCCCTTCACCAGGCGGTGATAGTTGTGCATCCAGGAGTTATTGCTGCGCACATGCCGACGCCCGATCAGCAACAACTCGCCCGAAGGTGGCGCACTCAACGCGGCAAAGCGTTGCAGATCGGCCATGATCGGCGCCGGTGCGGCCTGGATCCGCCGATTCTCGGTTTTCAAGCGGGCCGCCAGGTTCGGCTGCAGCGCCCCAAGATCAATGCCGTGGGGGTACTGGTCCAGAGTCGCCAGGGACAGCTTGAGCGGCGAGGCATCGCCGTAAGGCCCGGCGCGCAAGCCCATGTCGATCATCTGTGCAGGGGCCAGGGTCGGCTTCAACGGGCTGGCGGTCTGCGCGGCAAATGCCTTGGCCAGGCCGACGAAGATCTCCCAGTCATGCAGCGCCCCTTGAGGCTTGGGCAGGATCGCTCGATTGAAGCGACTGACATTGCGCACCGCGAACAGATTGAAGGTGGTGTCGTAGTGATCGTTCTCCAGAGCCGAGGTGGACGGCAGGATCAGGTCGGCATAACGGGTGGTTTCATTGATGTACAGATCGATGCTGAGCATGAACTCCAGCCCGTCCAGGGCCTGCTCCAGCTGCCGGCCGTTGGGTGTGGACAACACCGGATTGCCGGCCACGGTGATCAGGGCCCGTACCTGTCCTTCGCCCTCGGTGAGCATCTCTTCGGCCAGGGCCGATACCGGCAGCTCGCCGCCGTACTCCGGAAGCCCGGAAACCCGACTCTGCCAGACATTGAAGTGACCGCCCGAGGTCGCCGCCACCAGATCCACCGCCGGCTGGGTGCACAAGGCACCGCCGACACGGTCCAGGTTGCCGGTGACCAGATTGAGCAGCTGCAGTAACCAGTGGCACAGCGTGCCGAAGGC
This sequence comes from Pseudomonas sp. Os17, assembly GCF_001547895.1. Classification (NCBI taxonomy): domain Bacteria; kingdom Pseudomonadati; phylum Pseudomonadota; class Gammaproteobacteria; order Pseudomonadales; family Pseudomonadaceae; genus Pseudomonas; species Pseudomonas sp. Os17. Next base: position 5,427,291 of record NZ_AP014627.1, read on the forward strand.
CTGGGTCGACACCCCCATGCGTCCGTAACAGACCGCCTTGTCCGCCGAAGCGAAATCCCGGGCCAGTTGCCGAATCTGCGCAGCCGGAATTGCGCACAACGGACTCATGGCTTCGGCAGTGAACCGCGCAATTGCCTGGCGCACCTCGGCCAGCCCATCCACCGGCAAATGGCTGTCGCGGGTCAGGCCGGCGTCGAAAATGCTGTTGAGCAGACCGAACAGCAGCGCCACGTCGCCCCCCGGCCGGATAAACAGGTGCTGATCGGCCATGGCTGCGGTTTCACTGCGCCGCGGATCGACCACGACCACCTTGCCGCCACGAGCCTGAATGGCCTTGAGGCGCTTCTCCACATCCGGCACGGTCATGATGCTGCCGTTGGATGCCAGGGGATTGCCGCCCAGGATCAGCATGAAATCGGTGTGATCGATGTCCGGAATCGGCAACAGCAGGCCGTGGCCATACATCAGGTAACTGGTCAGGTGCTGGGGCAACTGATCGACCGATGTGGCCGAGAAACGATTGCGGGTCTTGAGCTGGCCGAGAAAGTAATTGCTATGGGTCATCAGCCCATAGTTGTGCACGCTGGGATTGCCCTGGTAGGTCGCCACGGCATTGTTGCCATGGCGCTGCTGGATGCTCGCCAGCCGCTCGGCCACCAGGGCAAAGGCCTCGTCCCACTCGATGGGCTGCCATTGGTTGCCCACACGGCGCACCGGCTGACGCAGGCGATCGGGATCATTCTGGATATCCTGCAGGGCCACGGCCTTGGGGCAGACATGGCCACGGCTGAAACTGTCCAGGGGGTCGCCCTTGATCGAGGTAATGCGTGGAGCGCTGCCCGGCTCTTCAGTGATTTCCAGGGTCAGGCCGCAGATGGCTTCGCACAGGTGGCAGGCACGGTGATGGAGAGTCTTGGTCATGGCCAGTCTCTATTGTTTGAAGGCGCCCCGCACAGGGCCGCAGGAAGCCAAAACTATGGCGGCTGGCCTCTGCCGACACCAGCGACGTTCGCCCCATGAATTGAGGTCCATCAACCTGGGCCATGATCAGGGCCGTCAGTTCGGCGGCAAGCGCGGCGGCCCCTCCATGGAGATTCGCGAGGAGGCGTCCATGGGCCCCTGCTCGGCATGGACACCCGACAACTCGGCCAGCAGTCGCCAATGCTCATCCAGCCCGGCGCTGAGGGTCATCATTCGGTCGATCATCTTGCGCGCGGCTGCCCGGGTCAGCGGATCCTCGCTGCGCAGCAGCTCGAAAGAAAAGGCCGTCACCGAAGCGGTCATGTCCGTCAGCGCCCGGGCGGTGAGCCCCAACAGCGTCATCAGTTGTTGCTCCCTGGATTCCATCGCACACCTATCCTTGCCGCAGATTCGCCTTTATAGACTCAGCACTTTGCATTAGGAAATGTTTCAAGTGGCCAAGCCGCGGATTCCCCCCGCAGCGGACCTCGGCCCACAGGTCAGAAAGCGACCGCAACCGCACGGCCGGCGCCACACTCGATTGCCAAGCCGCGCCGGGGCAGTGTACAAATGCCCGGCTGCTGTCTGAAAACCGGTCTCAAAAGCGCCAGCGCATTCGCGTCCTGGCCTCTCTGAATGCCCATGAACGCCGTAGCACTATTGGTAAGACGCGACATTTAATTATAAGATCGCGCCTTCCCCTATTTCGTCGCCCCGTGCGGCTTTCGCCGCAGGTCCAGCCCGTTGTTCGATTAAACAAGGCTTTGAGAATCTGCGGTCCGTTGCAAAAAGGTAGTTAATGATGAGCGCAAGGCACTTTCTCTCCCTGATGGATTGCACGCCCGAAGAGCTGGTCAGTGTGATTCGTCGAGGCATCGAGCTGAAGGACCTGCGTAACCGCGGCGTACTCTTCGAGCCTTTGAAAAATCGTGTACTCGGCATGATTTTCGAGAAGTCGTCGACCCGTACCCGACTGTCCTTCGAAGCCGGCATGATCCAGCTGGGCGGCCAGGCCATCTTCCTTTCGCCACGGGACACTCAGCTGGGTCGCGGCGAGCCGATCGGCGACTGCGCCATCGTCATGTCGCGCATGCTCGACGCGGTGATGATCCGCACCTTTGCCCACAGCACCCTGACCGAATTCGCGGCCAATTCCCGGGTCCCGGTGATCAACGGCCTGTCCGATGACCTGCACCCCTGCCAACTGCTGGCGGACATGCAGACCTTCCTCGAACACCGTGGCTCGATCCAGGGCAAGACCGTGGCCTGGATCGGTGACGGCAACAACATGTGCAACAGCTATATAGAAGCGGCCATCCAGTTCGACTTCCAGCTGCGCATCGCCTGTCCCGAGGGCTACGAGCCCAACGCCGAGTTTGTCGCCAAGGCCGGCGATCGCGTGACCATCGTCCGCGACCCTCGCGAGGCAGTGATCGGCGCCCATCTGGTGAGCACCGACGTCTGGACCTCCATGGGCCAGGAAGAAGAGACCGCCAAGCGTCTCCAACTGTTTGCCCCCTTCCAGGTCAACCGCGCGCTGCTCGACCTGGCCGCCCCGGACGTACTGTTCATGCACTGCCTGCCCGCCCACCGTGGCGAGGAAATCAGCCTCGACCTGCTGGACGACCCTCGCTCAGTGGCTTGGGACCAGGCGGAAAACCGTCTGCACGCACAAAAGGCCCTGCTCGAGTTCCTCGTCGAGCCGGCGTACCACCACGCATGAGCCAGCCACTCCTGCTGAACCTGCGCAATCTGGCATGCGGCTACCAGGACCAACGCGTGGTGCAGAACCTCAATCTGCACCTCAACGCCGGGGACATCGGCTGCCTGCTGGGCTCGTCCGGATGTGGCAAGACCACCACCCTGCGGGCCATCGCCGGGTTCGAGCCGGTGCACGAAGGCGAGATCCAACTGGCCGGCGAAACCATATCCAGCGCCGGCTTCACCCTGGCCCCGGAGAAACGCCGGATCGGCATGGTGTTTCAGGACTATGCCCTGTTCCCCCACCTGAGCGTGGCGGACAACATCGCTTTCGGCATCCGCAAGCACCCGCAGAAAGACCGAGTGGTCGCCGAACTGCTGGAGCTGGTCAACCTGAAGGACCTCGGCCAGCGCTTTCCCCACGAGCTGTCCGGCGGCCAGCAACAGCGAGTGGCGCTGGCTCGCGCCCTGGCTCCCGAGCCGCAACTGCTGCTGCTGGACGAACCCTTCTCCAACCTCGACGGCGAACTGCGGCGCAAGCTCAGCCACGAGGTGCGCGACATCCTCAAGGCTCGCGGCACCAGTGCGATCCTGGTCACCCACGACCAGGAAGAAGCCTTCGCCGTGAGTGATCAGGTCGGCGTGTTCAAGGAAGGCCGCCTGGAGCAGTGGGACACCCCCTACAACCTCTATCACGAACCACAGACGCCCTTTGTCGCCAGCTTCATTGGCCAGGGCTACTTCATTCGCGGCCAGCTGAACACGCCGGAATCGGTGCAGACCGAACTGGGTGTACTGCAGGGCAACCGGGCCTATACCTGGCCGACAGGTGGCGCGGTGGACGTCCTGCTGCGCCCGGACGACATCGTCCACGCGCCGGACAGTGACTTGAAAGCCCGGGTGGTGGGCAAAACCTTCCTTGGCGCCTCGACCCTGTATCGCCTGCAATTGCCTACCGGCAGCCAGCTGGAATCGATTTTCCCCAGCCACGCCGACCATCAGGTCGGAGCGGATGTGGGCATTCGGGTTGCGGCGGAACACCTGGTGCTGTTCCAGGCTTCAGGCAGCACGGCGGCGCAGATTCCCCATAGCGACTCAGGGGTACGGCGCTACAGCAGCGCTCATTGAGCCGCCCTCGCCAGCAAGTCAGCCCCTACGCCAACACACTGTAGGAAACGGCTTGCCGGCGAGTCAGAACGCCGTCATTGCAGATGCAAGCGCCCGCTGGCAATCAGCCGGGCGTGTCCGCCGATCTTCACCCGTTCCCCCTCCAGGCGACAGAACAGCTCACCACCGCGTGCGGAGCACTGAAAGGCGCTCAGTTGCTGCTTGTCCAGCTGCTGCGCCCAGTAAGGCGTCAGGCAGCAATGGGTCGAGCCGGTCACCGGATCCTCGTCGATGCCGATGGCCGGAGCAAAATACCGCGAGACAAAGTCATGCCGCTCGCCCCGCGCGGTGACAATCACCCCCGGCCAGGGCAACTTGGCCAGCGCCGCCAGATCAGGCCGGCAATCGCGGACCGCCTGCTCCGACTCCAGCACCGCCAACAGCTCATGGGCGCCTTGCAGATCGATGACCCTGGCGCCGAGTATCTGCGCCACCTGCTCCGCATCGGCCTGGCGGCGGGGGCTGCGCAGCGGAAAGTCCAGCCACAACAGGCCGCCTTCACGGGTAACGCTCAGGGGCCCCGAGCGGCTGAGAAACTCAATGCGTGGCCCCGGCTCCCCATACAGCTCGAACAGCACGTAGGCACTGGCCAGAGTGGCATGCCCGCACAGGGGCACCTCGGTGGCCGGGGTGAACCAGCGAATCCGCCAACCTTGGGCTTCACGCACCACAAACGCGGTTTCCGCCAGATTGTGCTCGGCGGCAATCTGCTGCATCAGGGCGTCGTCGAGCCATGCATCAAGCCGGTAAACCATGGCCGGGTTGCCAGCAAAGGGTTGATCACTGAATGCATCGATCTGTTGAAACTCAAGCTGCATGGCCCTTCTCCTTGATCAGTCGGCGGCCAGCATGGCTTGCGTGAGCGGCAGCGCGACAGACACAGACGAGAAGATTTTCCGGCATACAGCAGCGGCCCGCTCAACCGCCGACGCCTTGGCTCAAGGGCGACCGATGTCGGCGAACTTGCCCTGGGTCTGCTCGGCCAGCACGGCAGCAGCCAATTCCACTTCCAGTCCGCGTCGACCGGCACTGACAAAAATACTGGCCAAAGGCTGAGCACTGCTGTCGATGAAGGTCCGCAGACGCTTCTTCTGCCCCAGCGGGCTGATCCCCCCCAACAGGTAGCCCGTGGCACGCTGGGCAGCGGCCGGATCGGCCATTTCGGCTTTTTTCACCCCAGCCGCGTGGGCCAGGGCCTTGAGGTCGAGACTGCCGGCAACCGGCACCACCGCCACCAGCAATTCCCCCTTCTCGCTGCTGGCCAGCAGCGTCTTGAACACTTGCGCCGGATCGAGGCTGAGCTTCTCCGCCGCCTCCAGACCGTAGGAGGCCGCCTTGGGATCATGTTCGTAACTGTGGATGCGATGTTCGGCGCGAACTTTTTTTAGCAGATCCAATGCAGGGGTCATGGCAGCTCCAAGAGGGACGAAAAGGCAAAACCGAGCGCGCGAATTTTAGGCCATTAATCGGCAAAAGGCTCTATTCCAGGCCTTGATAAGCCCTGGCCACAGACACCAGCGCCGCACCACCTGTCACTCCCGGGACTGTCGCCCCGGATCATTCATTTGATTGATATCTATAAAATGACCAGCCGTTCACTTTCGACCTTTGACAGCGGTGTTTCTTGTCTATATTTTTTCGTTTCTGAATATCATGCAGTAGATGCACCGTTGCACCCAGCAGCAAGACGAGGCCGGAATGGGGATTCCGTCTTCGTTGGAAGTCGCGCTCCATGCCTTTTGCAGCAGCGCCAGACAACAACAAAAAACGAGGTTCACAATGACAACTGCTCTGCAACAACCGTCACTATCGGGCCAATGCATGGCCGAGTTCCTGGGTACTGCGCTGCTGATCTTCTTCGGCACCGGCTGCGTCGCGGCGCTCAAGGTCGCGGGAGCCAGCTTCGGCCTGTGGGAAATCAGCATCATCTGGGGGATCGGCGTGAGCATGGCGATCTACCTCACCGCCGGCGTTTCCGGCGCGCACCTCAATCCTGCCGTGAGCATCGCCCTGTGCCTGTTCGCGGACTTTGAAAAACGCAAACTGCCGTTCTACATCCTGGCCCAGGTCGCTGGCGCCTTCTGCGCGGCGCTGTTGGTTTACACGCTGTACAGCAACCTGTTCTTCGATTTCGAACAGGCTCACCAAATGATCCGCGGTTCCCAGGCCAGCCTGGAACTGGCCTCGGTGTTCTCCACCTTCCCCAACCCGGCGCTGTCCACCGCCCAGGCCTTCCTGGTGGAAGTGGTGATCACGGCGATCCTGATGGGCGTGATCATGGCCCTGACCGACGACAACAATGGCCTGCCTCGCGGCGCGATGGCGCCCCTGCTGATCGGCCTGCTGATCGCCGTGATCGGCAGCGCCATGGGCCCGCTGACCGGCTTCGCCATGAACCCGGCGCGGGACTTCGGACCTAAACTGATGACGTTCTTTGCCGGCTGGGGTCAGATTTCCTTTACCGGCGGCCGGGATATTCCGTACTTCCTGGTGCCGGTCTTCGCCCCGATCCTCGGTGCCTGCCTGGGTGCGGCCGCTTATCGCGGACTGATTGCCCGGCACCTGCCCAACGCCGTCGCCGCCTCCGAGAGCGAATCGGTCGCCGATGGCAAAGTCAAAGCTTCTTGAATCTCGCGGCGCGTGATCCTGCCCAAATCGATCACGCGCCTGTTTCCACTCCCTTATTTCGTCCAAGGCAATCGACATGACCGACATTCAGAATAAGAACTACATCATTGCCCTCGATCAGGGTACGACCAGCTCCCGGGCGATCATTTTCGACCGCGACGCCAACGTGGTGTGCACCGCCCAGCGCGAGTTCGCCCAGCACTACCCACAGGCCGGCTGGGTCGAACATGACCCGATGGAAATCTTCGCCACCCAGAGCGCGGTGATGGTCGAGGCCCTGGCGCAAGCCGGCCTGCATCACGACCAGGTGGCCGCCATCGGCATCACCAACCAGCGGGAAACCACCGTGGTCTGGGACAAGACCACCGGCCGGCCGATCTACAACGCCATCGTCTGGCAGTGCCGCCGCAGCACCGAGATCTGCCAGCAGCTCAAGCGCGACGGCCACGAAGCCTACATTCGCGACACCACCGGCCTGGTCACCGACCCCTACTTCTCCGGCACCAAGCTCAAGTGGATCCTCGACAACGTCGAAGGCAGCCGCGAGCGCGCCCGTAGCGGCGAGCTGCTGTTCGGCACCATCGACAGCTGGCTGATCTGGAAATTCACCGGCGGCAAGACCCACGTCACCGACTACACCAACGCCTCGCGCACCATGCTCTTCAACATCCACACCCTGGAGTGGGACGCGAAGATGCTGGAGGTGCTGGATATCCCGCGGAAAATGCTCCCCGAGGTGAAGTCCTCGTCGGAAATCTACGGTCGCACCAAGAGTGGTATCGCCATCGGCGGCATCGCCGGCGACCAGCAAGCGGCGCTGTTCGGCCAGATGTGCGTCGAGCCGGGCCAGGCCAAGAACACCTACGGCACCGGCTGCTTCCTGCTGATGAACACCGGCGACAAGGCGGTGAAATCCCAGCACGGCATGCTCACCACCATCGCCTGCGGCCCCCGCGGCGAAGTGGCCTACGCACTGGAAGGCGCAGTGTTCAACGGCGGCTCCACCGTGCAGTGGCTGCGTGATGAGCTGAAGATCATCAACGACGCCCACGACACCGAATACTTCGCCAACAAGGTCAAGGACAGCAATGGCGTGTACCTGGTGCCGGCCTTCACCGGTCTCGGCGCGCCCTATTGGGACCCCTACGCCCGTGGCGCGCTGTTCGGCCTGACCCGAGGCGTGCGCGTGGATCACATCATCCGCGCCGCCCTGGAATCCATCGCCTACCAGACCCGCGACGTGCTCGACGCCATGCAACAGGATTCCGGTGAACGCCTCAAAGCCCTGCGCGTGGACGGCGGCGCCGTGGCCAACAACTTCCTCATGCAGTTCCAGGCCGACATCCTCGGTACTCAGGTGGAGCGCCCGCAAATGCGCGAAACCACGGCCCTGGGCGCCGCCTACCTGGCAGGCCTGGCCTGCGGTTTCTGGGGCAGCCTGGAAGAGCTGCGAGGCAAGGCGGTGATCGAGCGCGAGTTCGAACCCCAACTGGCCGAAGCGGAAAAAGAAGGCCTGTACGCAGGCTGGAAGAAGGCCGTCAGCCGCACCCGCGACTGGGAACCCCACGAAGAGGCCAAATAGGCCAAGCCGTGGATAGGTAACCGCTTGTAACTGGTCGGGAGGGGATTCCTGCGGCATCATGGGCAAATTTTGCACGGCAGCCCAAAGGAAGCCCCATGAATCTGCCTCCCCGTCAGCAGCAAATCCTCGATCTGGTCCGCGAACGCGGCTACGTCAGCATCGAGGAATTGGCCCAGCTGTTCGTTGTGACCCCGCAAACCATCCGCCGCGATATCAACCAGCTGGCGGAAGCCAATCTGCTGCGCCGCTACCACGGCGGCGCGGCCTACGACTCCAGCGTCGAAAACACCGCCTACGCCATGCGCGCCGACCAGATGCGCGATGAAAAGCAGCGCATCGGCGAAGCCGTTGCCGCGCAGATCCCCGATCACGCCTCGCTGTTCATCAACATCGGCACCACCACCGAATCCATCGCCCGCGCCCTGCTCAACCACAGCCACCTGAAGATCATCACCAACAACCTGCACGTGGCTTCAATGCTCAGTGCCAAGGATGATTTCGACGTGCTGCTCACTGGCGGCAATGTGCGCCGTGACGGCGGCGTGGTGGGCCAGGCCAGCGTCGACTTCATCAATCAGTTCAAGGTGGACTTCGCCCTGGTGGGCATCAGCGGCATCGACGAGGACGGCAGCCTGCTGGACTTCGACTACCAGGAAGTGCGGGTTTCCCAGGCGATCATCGCCAATGCCCGGCAAGTGATCCTGGCCGCCGACTCCAGCAAGTTCGGGCGCAACGCCATGATCCGCCTCGGCCCCATCAGCCTGATCGATTGCCTGGTCACCGACCAGCAACCGGTCCCGGCCCTGACCCAACTGCTCAACCAGCACAAGATCCGCCTCGAAGTGGTCTGAGCCCCCTTCCCTCCGGCAAGACAACGCAGGGCGCATTCGCGCGCCGGCCCACGGCTGGCTCGATAGCGCCCTCGTCCACCTGCATCAGTGACCCGCCCCTGCGGGCGCGGGGCAACCGCGGCATCAATCGCCTGACAATGTTCGAAAACCATCTTCCAAAGCTGTTTCGATCAGTTTTTTCAATCGAAGTGCGCTGGATGCGTGGGTCTTTATGCGCTAGTATTTTCGAAAATGAACATCAATGTTCGAATTCAAATACCAAAGCAACACGAGGCCCGTCGATGCCCACTTCTACCTTGCCCGCGCGCCCTCTCTCCGAGGTTTACGATATCGCCGTCATTGGCGGTGGGATCAATGGTGTTGGAATTGCCGCGGACGCGGCAGGTCGCGGCTTGTCCGTGTTCCTTTGCGAAAAGGACGATCTGGCCAGCCACACTTCGTCGGCCAGCAGCAAGCTGATCCACGGTGGCCTGCGCTACCTCGAACATTACGAGTTCCGCCTGGTACGCGAAGCCCTGGCCGAGCGTGAAGTGCTCCTGGCCAAGGCGCCGCATATCGTCAAGCCCATGCGTTTTGTCCTGCCGCACCGGCCCCACCTGCGCCCGGCCTGGATGATTCGCGCCGGTCTGTTCCTGTATGACCACCTGGGCAAGCGGGAGAAGCTCGCCGGTTCGCGCAGCCTGAAGTTCGGTGCCGACAGCGCGCTGAAAGCCGAGATCAGCAAAGGCTTCGAATACTCCGACTGCTGGGTCGACGATGCCCGCCTGGTGGTGCTCAACGCCATGGCCGCCCGCGAGCACGGCGCCCATGTGCATACCCAGACCCGCTGCATCAGCGCCCGACGCAGCAAGGGCCTGTGGCAACTGGAACTGGAACGGGCCGACGGCAGCCTGTTCTCCATCACCGCCAAGGCCCTGGTGAACGCGGCCGGCCCCTGGGTCGCCAAGTTCATCAAGGATGACCTGAAACTGGAATCGCCTTACGGCATCCGCCTGATCCAGGGCAGCCACCTGATCGTGCCCAAGCTGTACGAGGGCGAGCACGCGCACATCCTGCAGAACGAAGACCAGCGCATTGTCTTCACCATTCCCTACCTCGATCAGTTCACCCTGATCGGCACCACCGACCGTGAATACACCGGTGACCCGGCCAAGGTCGCAATCACCGAAGGCGAAACCGACTACCTGCTGCAGGTGGTCAACGCGCACTTCAAGAAGCAGCTCAGCCGCGGCGATATCCTGCACAGCTACTCCGGTGTTCGCCCGCTGTGCAACGACGAATCCGACAACCCTTCGGCCGTGACTCGCGACTACACCCTGGCCCTTTCCGGCACTGGCGAGGAAGCTCCGCTGCTGTCAGTGTTCGGCGGCAAGCTGACCACCTACCGCAAGCTGGCGGAATCGGCCATGGCGCAGCTGGCGCCCTACTTCAAGCAGGCCAAGCCGAGCTGGACCGCCCAGGCCACCCTGCCCGGCGGCGAGCACATGAGCACGCCGCAAGCCCTGGCGGAAGCCATCCGCAAGAAATTCGACTGGGTGCCCAGCCAGATCGCCCGCCGCTGGGCCACCACCTATGGCAGCCGCACCTGGCGCCTGCTGGAAGGCGTGCATAGCCTCAACGACCTGGGTGAACACCTGGGGGGCGGCCTGTACACCCGCGAAGTGGATTATCTGTGTGCCGAGGAATGGGCACTGAAGGCCGAGGATATTCTCTGGCGCCGAAGCAAGCTGGGCCTGTTCACCACCGCCGCCGAACAACGGCAGTTGCAGGATTATCTGCAAAAGGTCGAGGACAATCGCGGCAAGATCAAGGCGGCCTGAACGCCATGGAGCACGTCAAGCCCCTGCGCCGGAAGGCCCAGGGGCTTTTTTTGTGGTGCATCGCAGCCGCTCGCCTCGACTCGCCGCCCCTCTCCACAGCAAAGCATCGCGTTCGGTTTTCCGAATGGCCGACCGAAAGGCATTCGGATAACCGGATAAAAGCACGGAAATTTATGCCTCAATAAATTTTTATGACCTTTAAAATCAATGACTTGAGCATGATCAATGGGTCTGGCACGACTCATGCTCTACACTGTGCGACGAATGCCTGTCGTGCCAACACACCAGGAGCCGTCAAGGCATTCGCTGTATAAAAGAGCCGTCGAACTGGCTTCATAAAAAAAACAAATGTCGAGGAAATATTGATGCGCATCGTTCCCCATCTGTTGGGCGCAGCTATCGCTGCCGCTCTGATTAGCACTCCAGTTTTCGCTGCCGAGCTCACCGGCACACTGAAGAAAATCAAAGAGTCCGGCACCATCACCCTCGGACATCGCGACGCTTCCATCCCGTTTTCCTACATCGCTGACGCTTCTGGCGTGCCAGTGGGCTACTCCCACGACATCCAGCTGAAAATCGTCGAAGCGATCAAGAAAGACCTCGACATGCCTGACCTGAAGGTCAAGTACAACCTGGTAACCTCCCAGACCCGTATCCCGCTGGTGCAGAACGGCACCGTGGACGTCGAGTGCGGCTCCACCACCAACAACGTCGAGCGCCAGCAACAGGTCGACTTCTCGGTCGGCATCTTCGAAATCGGTACCCGTCTGCTGTCCAAAAAGGACTCGACCTACAAGGATTTCGCTGATCTGAAAGGCAAGAACGTGGTGACCACCGCCGGTACCACGTCCGAGCGCATCCTCAAGGCCATGAACGCCGACAAGCAGATGGGCATGAACGTGATCTCCGCCAAGGACCACGGTGAGTCGTTCCAGATGCTGGAATCGGGTCGTGCCGTCGCCTTCATGATGGACGACGCGTTGCTGGCCGGTGAAATGGCCAAGGCCAAGAAGCCCACTGACTGGGCCGTGACCGGTACCCCGCAGTCCTACGAAATCTACGGCTGCATGGTGCGCAAGGGCGATGCCCCGTTCAAGAAAGCCGTGGACGACGCCATCGTTGCCACCTACAAGTCTGGCGAAATCAACAAGATCTACGACAAGTGGTTCCAATCGCCGATTCCGCCAAAAGGCCTGAACCTGATGTTCCCGATGAGCGACGAGCTCAAGGCCCTGATCGCCAACCCGACCGACAAAGCGGCTGACGATAAAAAGTCCTGATTCCTGACTAACCTTATCTCCTGAAGGGGCGCCGCCCCTTCGGGAGTCTGTCACTACCTGCTGGCATTTTTTTGGAAACACTCGAACCGGTGGTTGTCGAGCCGATCGCGTGTGCCTGGCCTTCCTGGCCGGGTGGGAACGGACGTCCCCAGGCGGGTGCTTGTACATCGAACGATCTGAGGGGTAACCCTAATGAATTACAACTGGGACTGGGGCGTGTTCTTCAAGTCCACCGGCGTGGGCAGCGAGACCTATCTCGACTGGTTCATCAGCGGCCTGGGCTGGACCATCGCCATCGCCGTGGTGGCCTGGATCATCGCGCTGCTGCTGGGGTCGATCCTGGGCGTCATGCGTACCGTGCCGAACCGTCTGGTGTCGGGCATCGCCACCGTCTACGTGGAGATCTTCCGTAACGTGCCGCTGCTGGTGCAGCTGTTCATCTGGTACTTCCTGGTACCCGACCTGCTGCCGGAAAACCTTCAGGAGTGGTACAAGCAGGACCTCAACCCGACCACCTCGGCCTACCTGAGCGTTGTCGTGTGCCTGGGCCTGTTCACCGCCGCCCGAGTCTGCGAACAGGTACGTACCGGTATCCAGGCGCTGCCCCGCGGCCAGGAATCCGCCGCCCGCGCCATGGGCTTCTCGCTGCCGCAGATCTACTGGAACGTGCTGCTGCCCCAGGCCTACCGGATCATCATTCCGCCGCTCACCTCGGAGTTTCTCAACGTCTTCAAGAACTCCTCGGTGGCGTCCCTGATCGGCCTGATGGAGCTGCTGGCCCAGACCAAACAGACCGCCGAGTTCTCGGCCAACCTGTTCGAGGCCTTCACCCTGGCCACCCTGATCTACTTCACCTTGAACATGAGCCTGATGCTGCTGATGCGCCTGGTAGAGAAAAAAGTCTCGGTCCCCGGCCTGATCTCCGTGGGGGGTAAATAATGGAATTCGACTTCTCGGGCATCATCCCGGCCATTCCCGGCCTGTGGAACGGCATGCTGATGACCCTCAAGCTGATGGTCATGGGCGTGGTCGGCGGGATCATCCTCGGCACCTTGCTGGCCCTGATGCGCTTGTCCCACAACAAGCTGCTGTCGAACCTGGCCGGTGCCTACGTCAACTACTTCCGCTCGATCCCGCTGCTGCTGGTGATCACCTGGTTCTATCTGGCGGTGCCTTTCGTACTGCGCTGGATCACCGGCGAAGACACCCCGATCGGCGCCTTCACCTCGTGCATCGTGGCCTTCATGATGTTCGAAGCGGCGTACTTCTGCGAAATCGTCCGCGCCGGCGTGCAGTCCATTCCCAAGGGCCAGATGGGCGCCGCCCAGGCACTGGGCATGAGCTATGGCCAGACCATGCGCCTGATCATCCTGCCCCAGGCGTTCCGCAAGATGACCCCTTTGCTGCTGCAGCAGAGCATCATCCTGTTCCAGGACACCTCCCTGGTGTACACCGTGGGCCTGGTGGACTTCCTCAACGCCTCGCGTTCCAGCGGCGACATCATCGGCCGCTCCAATGAATTCCTGATCATCGCTGGTCTGGTCTATTTCACAATCAGCTTTGCCGCCTCGCTGCTGGTCAAGCGTCTGCAAAAAAGGTTCGCCGTATGATCTCTATCAAGAACATCAACAAGTGGTATGGGGACTTCCAGGTGCTGACTGATTGCAGCACCGAGGTCAAGAAGGGTGAAGTGGTGGTGGTCTGCGGGCCGTCCGGCTCGGGCAAGTCGACCCTGATCAAGTGCGTCAACGCCCTGGAACCCTTCCAGAAGGGCGACATCGTGGTCGACGGCACCTCCATCGCCGACCCCAAGACCAACCTGCCGAAACTGCGCTCCCGCGTGGGCATGGTGTTCCAGCATTTCGAACTGTTCCCGCACCTGACCATCACCGAGAACCTGACCATCGCGCAGATCAAGGTCCTGGGTCGCAGCAAGGAAGAGGCCACCAAGAAAGGCCTGCAACTGCTGGACCGCGTCGGCCTCGCCGCCCACGCCCACAAGCACCCGGGCCAACTGTCCGGCGGCCAGCAACAGCGCGTGGCCATCGCCCGCGCCCTGGCCATGGACCCGATCGTCATGCTGTTCGACGAACCGACCTCGGCCCTGGACCCGGAAATGGTCAATGAAGTGCTGGACGTCATGGTGCAACTGGCCCAGGAAGGCATGACCATGATGTGCGTGACCCACGAAATGGGCTTTGCCCGCAAAGTGGCCAACCGAGTGATTTTCATGGACAAGGGCCAGATCATCGAAGACTGCCAGAAAGAGGAATTCTTCGGCGACATCAGCGCCCGCTCCGAACGTGCCCAGCACTTCCTCGAGAAGATCCTGCAGCACTAAACCTGTGCTTCTGTAGGAGCCGGCTGGCCGGCGAAGGGAACGCACCTGGCTCCCCTATCGCCAGGGTCGCCCTCTTCGCCGGCCGGCCGGCTCCTATGGACACCGCACAGTGGTTGACCCAAGGCATCTGTGATGAAATGCGACCCCACTCTCTATCGCGCCGCGCCGCCATCACTTGCCGTGAAACCCCGTCTGATCCGCCAACTGTTCCTGCCGCCACTGGTCATCCTGCTGATGATCGGCCTGGGCTACATCGGCTTCTGGGTCAGCGAACACAACGGCATCCGCACCCTCAGCGAAAATGGCGAACGCCAGTTGGAGCTGCACGCCCGCGCCGTAGAAAGCGAGATCAGCAAATACACCTATCTGCCCAGCCTGCTGGAACTGGAATCCAGTGTCTCGCGCTTGCTGGACGATCCCTCGCCGGAACACCGGCAGACCGTCAATCAATACCTCGAAGGCCTGAACCGCCGCAGTCGCAGCCGGGCCATCTATGTCATGGACACCACCGGCCGGGTACTGGCCACCAGCAACTGGCGTGACGTCGACAGCTACCTGGGTGAGGACCTGTCGTTTCGCGCCTACTTCCAGAACGCCGTGCGCGGCCAGCCCGGACGCTTCTACGGCATCGGCAGCACCAACGGCGAACCCGGCTACTACCTGGCCCACGGCCTGGAAGAGCACGGCAAAATCATTGGCGTGGCGGTGGTCAAGGTGCGCCTGGAAGCCCTGGAGGAGCGCTGGCAGCGCGCCCGTCTGGAAGCCTTCGTCAGCGACGAGAACGGCATCATCATCCTCTCCAGCGACCCGGCGCGGCGTCTCAAGTCGGTCCTCCCCCTGAGCGACGACACCAAGGAGCGCCTGGCCCGCAGCCTGCAGTACTACTGGTTCCCGCTCAACGAACTCGAACCCCTGGCCCGGGAACGCCTGGCCGAAGGCGTGGAGAAACTGACCTTCCCCGCCAACACCGAACTCGAGTCCGACGGCAAGGCCATCAGCTACCTGTCCCAGACCCGCCCCCTGAGCGACACCCCGTGGAATTTCACCCTGCTCACCCCCTTGCAGGACCTGCGCCGCGAAGCCATCAACCAGGGCATCCTGGTGGCCGTGGCGTTTGCCCTGGTGGCGTTCTTGCTGATCGCCTGGAACGAGCGGCGCAAGGTCATCGCCACGCGCCTGGCCGCCCGTGAAGCCCTGCAGGAAGCCAACAGCCAGCTGGAGCGCCGAATCACCGAGCGCACCGCCGACCTGCGGGCCAGCAACGAGCGGCTCAAGAGCCAGATCCGCGAACGCCGCCAGGCCGAGGAAACCCTGCGCCGGGCCCAGGACGAGCTGGTCCAGGCCGGCAAGCTGGCGGCCATCGGCCAGATGTCCACCAGCATCGCCCACGAGCTCAACCAGCCCCTGGCGGCGCTGCGCACCTTGTCCGGCAACACCGTGCGCTTTCTTGAGCGCGGCGCCCTGGACACCGCCAGCGCCAACCTCAAGACCATCAACGAACTGATCGACCGCATGGGCCGCATCACCGCCAGCCTGCGCGCCTTCGCCCGCCGCGGCGACGACCAGGGCCAGGCCAGCCTGGACAAGGCGGTGGACGCCGCCCTGCAGATCCTCAACGCCCGCATCGAACCCCTGCCCCTGCAACTGCACCGCGACTTCAGCGAACAGACCCTGCAGATCGACCAGACCCGCCTGGAGCAGATCCTGGTCAACCTGATCGGCAATGCCCTGGACGCCATGCAGGCGCAGCCGGCGCCGGAACTGTGGCTGGAAGGCGAACCCGGCGACGGCAAGTACCGTCTGCGGGTACGCGACAACGGCCACGGCATCGATCCCGAGGCGCGCAAGCATCTGTTCGAACCCTTCTTCACCACCAAACCCGGCGAGCAGGGCCTGGGCCTGGGCCTGACCCTGTCCGCCAGCCTCGCCGCCGCCACCGGCGGCAGCCTGGGGGTGGAACATCCGGCAAGCGGCGGCACCGCCTTTGTCCTCAGCTTGCCCCTGGCAAGCCCCACTCAAGCCGAGTCGATATGAACAACGAGCTGACCGTGCTGATCGTCGAAGACGATCCCCATGTCCTGCTGGGTTGCCAGCAGGCCCTGGCCCTGGAAGACATCCCCTGCATTGGCGTGGGCAGCGCCGAAGAGGCCCTGGCCCAGGTCGGCGACAACTTTCCCGGCATCGTGGTCAGTGACATCCGCCTGCCGGGCATCGACGGCCTGGAACTGCTGACCCAACTCAAGGCCCGGGATCGCAGCCTGCCGGTGGTGCTGATCACCGGTCACGGGGATATTTCCATGGCCGTGGGGGCCATGCAGAAAGGCGCCTACGACTTCATGGAGAAACCCTTTTCTCCCGAGCGCCTGGTGGACGTGGCCCGCCGCGCCCTGGAGCAGCGAGGCCTGGCCCGGGAAGTGACCTCCCTGCGCCGCCAACTGGCCGAACGCAGTTCCCTGGAAGGCCGGATCATCGGGCGCTCGCCGGCCATGCAGAACCTGCGGGAATTGATCGCCAACGTCGCCGATACGTCGGCCAACGTGCTGATCGAAGGCGAAACCGGCACCGGCAAGGAACTGGTCGCCCGCTGCCTGCACGACTTCAGCCGCCGCCACCCGCAACAGTTCGTCGCCCTGAACTGCGGCGGCTTGCCGGAGAACCTGTTCGAAAGCGAGATTTTCGGCCACGAGGCCAACGCCTTCACCGGCGCCGGCAAACGCCGGATCGGCAAGATCGAGCACGCTCACCAGGGCACCCTGTTCCTCGATGAAGTGGAAAGCATGCCGATCAACCTGCAGATCAAGCTGCTGCGGGTATTGCAGGAGCGGACCCTGGAACGCCTGGGTTCGAACCAGAGCGTGGCCGTGGATTGCCGGGTGATCGCCGCCACCAAGTCGGACCTGGACGAGCTGAGCCGGGCCAAGGCATTTCGCAGCGACCTGTACTACCGCCTCAACGTGGTGACCCTGGAACTGCCGCCCCTGCGCGAGCGCCGCGAGGACATCCTGCAACTGTTCGAACACTTTCTGCAGCAGTCGTCCCTGCGCTTCGACCGCGCCGTGCCGGAGCTGGACAACCAGACCCTGTCGAGCCTGATGAGCCACGACTGGCCGGGCAACGTGCGCGAACTGCGCAACGTCGCCGAGCGCTTCGCCCTGGGCCTGCCGGCGTTCAAGAAGACCGGCGGCAGCGCAGCCCAGGGCCTGGGTTTTGCCGAGGCGGTGGAAGCCTTCGAACGCAACCTGCTGAACGACGCCTTGCAGCGCAGCGGCGGCAACCTGACCCAGGCCAGCCAGGAGCTGGGCATGGCCAAGACCACCCTGTTCGACAAGGTCAAGAAGTACGGCCTGAACCACTGACCCCAGCGCGAGGACTTATGGATCTATTGTTGAAGGCCGCCCTGGGCGCGGCGGTGGTGGTGATTCTGGCGGCCCTGGCCAAGACCCGGAACTACTACATCGCCGGGCTGGTGCCGCTGTTCCCGACCTTTGCCCTGATCGCCCACTACATCGTCGGCAAGGGCCGCTCGCTCGACGACCTGAAGACCACCATCCTGTTCGGCATGTGGTCGATCATTCCCTACTTCGTCTACCTGGCGACCCTGTATGTGATGGTTGACCGCCTGCGCCTGGAAGCGTCCCTGGCGGTGGCCGCCGTGGCCTGGCTGATAGCCGCGACGATCCTGGTCAGCGTCTGGGTCCGCCTCCACGCCTGAGGCCCTGCCCTTTGTGTAGGAGCGAGCTTGCTCGCGAGGCCGGCGCCGCCTGTCGCCTGCCACCCTGGCCCGACCCTTGCATTTACCCGGTAAAGCCCGTCCAGCCTGCGTTTGCGCGTTATCACGCAGTTTCTGGAGGGCGCTGCCATGGGTAAAGAACACCTTGAATATCTTAGATCTCGACCACAGCCTGACCGCCCAGGAGCCCATTGTCCGGCGCCTGAACAGCGGCCAGGCACGACGCCTGGACCTGCTGGACCTGGGCCCCAAGCTGCGCCTCTGGTCCACCGAACGCACCTACCGCCACTTCACCGAGCGCCTGGGCCAACGCCCCCGGCACAGCGGCCCGCAGCCGGAAATCTTCTTCGTCGGCTCCGGTGACTATCACCACCTGACCCCGGCCTTTCTCGGCGACCTCAAAGAGCCGGTGAGCCTGATCCACTTCGACAACCACCCCGACTGGGTACGCTTCGCCCCGCGCCGGCACTGCGGCTCCTGGGTCAACCGGGCGCTGCAGCTGCCGAATATCCAGCGCATCGTCACCTTGGGCCCTTGCAGCGAAGATTTGCATAATCCGCAACTGCGCGGCGGCAACCTCGGCGCCCTGAAGCACGGCAAACTGCAGCTGTTTCCCTGGCAGCACGCGCCGTCCAAGGTCTGGGGCCGGGTCGGCGACGGCGCCGGGCATCAACAGCAGGAAAACCTCCTGCACTGGCGCAACCTGGCGGACCTGGACTGGGCCGCCTTCCTCGCGCAGATGATCGACAGCCTGCCCACCGAAGCGGTGTGGATCACCATCGACAAGGACGTGCTGGCCAGCGAAGACGCCGCCACCAACTGGGACCAGGGCGGCATGCGCCTGACCCACCTGCTGCAGGCACTGCGGGCACTGGCGGCGCGCAAGCGCATCCTGGGCATCGACGTCTGCGGCGAGTTCGCCAAACCGGCCTTCAGCAACGCCTTCAAACGCTGGGAAGCCAAGTCCGACCAGCCCCCGGCCGAACGCTGGAGCCAGGACGACCTGCTGCGCAACTCGGTGACCAATGAAGCCCTGATTTCGCTGTTCGAGGAGCTGTTCCCGTGACCCTGACCGTTGTTCTGCTGGTGGCCTTTTCAATCCTCCTGGACGTGATCGGCCAACTCTGTTTCAAGCTCGGCCTCGACCGCCTGCCGGAGCTGGAAGGCGGCTTTCGCCTGAATGCCTTCTGGGGCCAGGTGTTCAACGCGCCCCTGCTGTGGTGCGGCATCGGCGCCTACGCCATCGAGTTCTTCGTCTGGCTCGAAGCCCTGTCCCGGGCGCCCCTGAGCCTGTTGTTCCCGGCTGCGGCCCTGGCCTATTGCGGCGTGGTACTGGCGGGCAAGGTGGTGCTGGGCGAGACCGTCAGCCGCCGGCGCTGGCTGGGCACCCTGGTGATCACCGCCGGGGTGATGCTGGTGTGCGTGGCCAGTACCTGAGCCTCATTCAACGAATAGAAGGAAACGCTTCATGAGTTCGAACACCTCCCACGGCTGGCTGCACGAGCGTCTGGGCACCATCGTGCTCTGGGCCCTGCTGATCGGCTTCGAGAGCGCCGGGCAGATCGCCACCAAGGTCGGCGGCGATCAGTTGGGGCAGATGGATTTCAACCTGCAATGGCTGGCGGCCGTGGCGGTCAATCCGGGTGTGCTGCTGGCGATTGCCTGCTACATCGGCGCGTTTTTCGTGTGGATGCTGATCCTGCGTCGCAGCAGCCTGTCCCTGGCCTTCCCCTTGAGTTCCCTGGTGTTCGTGGTGGTCCTGCTGGGGTCGTGGCTGGGCCTGGGCGAACAGATCAGCCTGCTGCACTGGATCGGCGTCTTCGTGATCATCGGCGGGATTGCCCTGCTGGCGGAGGGTGAAGAGGCCTGAAGGCCTCTTCGCTGGCAAGCCAGCGCCTACGGCGAGTGATTGGCGTCGTGCCCTGGTAGGAGCCGGCTTGCCGGCGAAGGCGATCTTGCGGGCCCCTTCGCTGGCAAGCCAGCTCCTACGGCGGGGGATTGGCGTAGTGCCTTGGTAGGAGCCGGCTTGCCGGCGAAGGCGATCTTGCGGGCCCCTTCGCTGGCAAGCCAGCGCCTACGGCGGGGGATTGGCGTCGTGCCCTGGTAGGAGCCGGCTTGCCGGCGAAGGCGATCTTGCGGACCCCTTCGCTGGCAAGCCAGCTCCTACGGAGGGGGATTGGCGTAGTGCCTTGGTCGGAGCCGGCTTGCCGACGAAGGCGATCTTGCCCTCAAGCCTTGCGGTGGGCTACCAGGAAGCCCAGGCCGTGGGACACGGGAATCACTTTCACCCCCGCCGCGCGCTGCTGCTCGCGAATCTCGCGGTGGAAGGCCTTGACCTTGGTCCAGTGCATCTTCGGCCGGTAGTGATGCTCGGCGTGGTAGCCGTTGTTCATCCAGATCAGGTTGTACAGCGGGCTGTAGGAACTCACGCCCCAGGCAATCGGCAGGTCGGGGTTGCCGCCCAGGTGCTCGTAGTAGCCATTGAGGGACGACAGCGATTGTCCCAGGTACCAGAACGGCAGCAGCACCAGTACCGCGTGCCAGTCATACAGCGCCAGGGCCAGGTAGAACGCCACGGTGACGCCGATTTCCACCTTCACCCAGCGCGCATCGTCAGGCCGCTTGCGCTGCATGTCCTGGTAGATCTCCTTGGGATCGTCGCGAAAGAAGCTCAGGAAGGTGTAGGCCCAGGGATTGTCCGGCTGGCCATGCTTGCCGTGCAGGTAGATCGACAGCGGATCCACGGTCTTGCCCTGGGCATCCGGCCGATCGGAGTTGCCACGGTGGTGACGGTTGTGGATGTCGCGGTAAAGGGTCTGGGAAAAACCGATGGTCACCGACAGCAGCAGGTCGAAGGCCCGGTTCATCCACCCCGGGGTGAAGTAGGCGTTATGGATCTGATTGTGGGAAATGCTGTTGATGCTCCACGACAGGCTGACCGCATACAGCAGCGCCGCCGGGAGAATGACCCACCAGGACAGGGCGTGAAAGTCCAGCACCAGCCGCAGGACAAAGGCGAAATGCGCCAGGGCCATGACAATCGGGATCAGGTCCCAGAGGGAATGGGCAAGCAGACGGTAGGCGGGTCGAGCCATGAAGAACTTCCTGAGAAATTGAATTCATGACCGCCTTTGCAAAGGCCAGACCAGTTTTCACCGGGGCCACCGCAGGCCGGGGCGCGGCCTGCGGTGGCGCGCTTCAGAACTTGTAGCTGATGGCGGTCTGCACCTGGCCCTGGTTGACCTCGCCCCGATCGCGAACGATGGAGCTGTCCGCGGCGGAGTTGACCAGACGGATCCAGCTGGCACTGGCCACCAGCGACCAGTTGTCCCCCAGGGGGAACTGGAAGCTCTGGCTCAGGGTGAAGTTCTGCATGCCACCGCCAGCGTTGTAGCGATCGATACCGGAGGCCAGGGACTCTTTGGCGCTGACGCCATAGAAGGTATTGGCCTGACGGTCGTCGGCAAAGTGCAGGGTCAGCTCGTTGCTGCCAATGATGCCCATGCCCAGGGGATAGCCGATCTCGCCACCGAGCTTGCCCAGCAGGCCGCCCTGGCCGCCGGCACCGCCGACCGCCTGGCCGACGGTGGCGAACACCCGCCAGAAGTCATCCGGAGCGTATTCAATGAAACCGCCGATATCGGCCATGTCGCGCACGTCCCGCAAGCCGCGCAGCTTGCCGTCGGCGTTGCGCCCCTGCAGGTAGTTGACGTATGGACCGATGCTCAAGCCATTGCCCTTGAAGGCGCTCCAGGTCAGGCCGTCATCGGTGCTCAGGCTGACATCGCCCCATTCCAGATCCATATAAGGCAGCGGCACCGTGTCGTAGCTGCTGCCGGTCGGGTCGTGGGGCTGGTAGCCGAGGCCAAGTCCCAGTTCACCGGTGATACCGGAGTCGGCGGCGGCGCCCATGGCCGCGCCCAGCGACAGCAGGCCGGCCAGTATGGCGGGGAGAGAAAGCCTAGGCATGAGTGAGTTTCCTTGTCTGAACAGCCGCGCATCAATCACCAGAGCGCCCCACGGACGCAAGCACTGATGTTGGTTGTAGCAAGCTACAAAAATTGTAGCCAGAAAACTACAAAACCCCTCCCCGCCCGACCAGAGCCCCGGCCCTGCTGGGTTTTCGCCACTTGGCACAGTCCCTGCTCTACCCCTGCCGCAAGCGCAAACAGCGCTCTTATTCAACAGGTAACAGCAGATGATGCACTGGCATATCGTATGTGACTTCGACGGGACCATCTCCCGCGCCGACGTGATCGATAACGTTCTCCAACGCTTCGCCGACCCGAGCTGGGAAGGCATCGAGCAGGAATGGCTGGACGGTCACATCGGCTCCCGAGAATGCCTCAGCCGCCAACTGGCCCTGGTCAAGGCCTCGCCCGCCGAACTGCTGGGCTACTTCGACAGTGTCGAAATCGACCCCGACTTCCCCGACTTCGTCGATCACGTGATCGGCCTGGGGGCTTCCATCGAAGTGGTCAGCGACGGCATCGAACAAGGCATCGCCCGCATCCTGGCACGCAACTACGTGACCCTGCTGCCGATCCTCGCCAACCGCCTGCGCCAGGTCGACCACAACAGCTGGCGCATCGACTTTCCCTACGCCAGCGACGCCTGCCGCGCCGCCTCCGGCAACTGCAAGTGCAAGTCCACCCCACGGGGCAAACGCGTACTGGTGATCGGCGACGGCCAGTCGGACATGTGCGTGGCTTCCACCGCCGACTTCGTGTTCGCCAAGGACCGCCTGGCCGACTACTGCGAACGCAACCAGATTCCCCATGCGCGGTTCGACTCCTTCGCCGAACTGCCGGCGCTGCTGGCCAAGCTGCCGAACAACGCCGCCAACGCCACCAATTTCTCTCTTGAAACCCAGGAACTCTTCCACCATGTCTGATATCCGCATCGCGACCGCCGAAGACCAGATCCTTCTGGAAAAAGAAGCCAAGTACTGCTCCTACGGCGATACCGTTCACTACATCGAACCTCCGCGCATTTTCAGCCGCTGCGAAGGCTCCTATGTCTGGGACACCAGCGACCAGGCTTACCTCGACCTGCAGATGTGGTACTCGGCGGTGAACTTCGGCTACGCCAACCCGCGCCTGAACAACGCCCTCAAGCAACAGATCGACACCCTGCCGCAGATCGCCAGCCAGTACCTGCACAAAGGCAAGATCGAACTGTCGGAAATGATCGCCGTGGACGCCAAGAAGAAGTTCGGCCTCGACGGTCGCGTGCACTTCAACGTCGGCGGTTCGCAGTCGGTCGAAGACTCGCTGAAAGTGGTGCGCAACGCCACCAACGGCAAGAGCCTGATGTTCGCCTTCGAAGGCGGCTACCACGGTCGCACCCTGGGTGCCTCGTCGATCACCTCCAGCTACCGCTACCGTCGCCGCTACGGCCACTTCGGCGAGCGCGCCCAGTTCATCCCGTTCCCGTACCACTTCCGCGGCCCCAAGGGCATGACCAAGGAAGAGTACGGCAGCCACTGCGTGCAGCAGTTCGCCCGTCTGTTCGAAACCGAATACAACGGCGTGTGGGACCCTAAAGTCGGCCAGAGCGAATACGCCGCCTTCTACGTCGAGCCGATCCAGGGCACCGGCGGCTACGTGATCCCGCCGATGAACTTCTACAGCGAGCTCAAGCATGTGCTGGACCAGCACGGCATCCTGCTGGTGGTGGACGAAATCCAGATGGGCTTCTACCGCACCGGCAAGCTGTGGTCGATCGAGCACTTCGACGTCAAACCCGACGTGATCGTGTTCGGCAAGGCGCTGACCAACGGCCTCAACCCGCTGGGCGGCATCTGGGCCCGTGAAGAGCTGATCAACCCGGGCGTGTTCCCGCCAGGTTCGACGCACTCCACCTTCGCCTCCAACCCGCTGGGCACCGCCGTGGGCCTGGAAATGTTCAAGATGACCAGCGAGATCGACTACGGCGCGATGGTCATGGAAAAGGGCAAGTACTTCCTGGCCGGCCTGCAAGACCTGCAGAAACGCTACCCGATCATCGGCGATGTCGACGGCCTGGGCCTGGCCCTGCGCTGCGAAATCTGCACCACCGACGGTTTCACCCCGGACAAGGCGACCCTGGACTTCATGGTCGAGGAAGGCATGAAGGGCGACATCGAAATCAACGGTCAGCGCCTGGGCCTGATCCTCGATGTGGGCGGCTACTACAAGAACGTCATCACCCTGGCCCCGTCGCTGGAAATCAGCTACGCGGAAATCGATCTGGGCATCGCACTGCTGGACCGCCTGCTGGATCGGGCCATGAAGCGATGAGCCAGGCTGAGATCGATCTGGGCGAAGGCGACGCCGGCTTCGTTCTCGGCACGGGTCCGGTCGGGGTCTTGTTGATCCACGGCCTGACCGGCACCCCGACGGAACTCCGTCGGGTGGCCCAGGGCCTGGCCAAGGACGGAACGTGCAGCGTGTACGTTCCGACCCTGCCCGGGCACTGCGGGGACAACAGCGACCTGCAGGCCACCGGCTGGCAGGACTGGTACGAAGGCGTGCGCAAGACCTTTGTCGGCGTGCAGCAGCGTCACCAAGAGGTGTTCGTCGGCGGCCTGTCCATGGGCGCGGTGATGTCCATGTACCTGGCCTCCGAGCATCCGGGCCGGATCAGCGGCCTGCTGATGTACTCCACCACCCTCAAGTACGACGGCTGGAGCATCAACAAGCTGGCGTTCCTCACGCCGTTGCTGATGAAGATCCCCTTTGGCGTGCACATCTGCCGTTTCGAAGAGAAACCGCCCTACGGCATCAAGAACGAACGCCTGCGGGCCATCGTCGAGAAGCAGATGAAAGCCGGCGAAAGCAGCAATGCCGGGCTCCTGACCATGGAGGGCGTGACGGTGCGCGAGTTGCATCGGATGAACGCCGTGGTCAAGAAACGCATGCCTTCGATCATGACCCCGGCCCTGGTGCTGCACTCCAGCGAGGACGACATCACCAGTCCCTGGAACGCCAACTACGTGGAGCGCAAGCTCGGCGGACCGGTGACCAAGATCCTCCTCGACAACTGCTATCACATGATCACCGTGGACCTGCAGTACCAGCGAGTGATCGAGCTGAGCGTCGACTTCATCCAGCAACGAGTGACCCAACCCGCCGAACGTGAAGACTACCGACAGCTGGCGTGACTTAAGGAAGAGACGTGATTACCGCCCAAGCCTTTTCAACCATACAGGCCATCGAACGCAGTGCCTGGAATGACTGTTTTCCGGGGGCCCTGGAGGATTGGGATTACTACCTGGCCGTGGAAAAAGCCGCCATTGCCGACTTTCAGTGGCGCTACCTGGCGGTCTTCGAGGGCTCGACCCTGGTGGCGGTGGCCCCGGCCTTTACCACCCAGTACCGGCTCGACACCACGGTGTCGGGACTGGCCAAACGCTTTACCGAGCGTCTGGAGCGCCAGTGGCCCGGTGTCCTGCAACTGCGCCTGTACGCCATCGGCTCGCCCGTGGCCGAACAGTGCAACGCCGGCACCGCCAGCCACGTCCCGCCCCAGCGCCGTCAGGCCTTGCTCGAAGAACTGCTGAAACTGGCCCGGCGCGACGCCGACAGCTTTGGCATCGGCCTGTTGGCGGTCAAGGATGCCCCCAGCCACGATCAGCCATGGGCCGACAGTTGCCTGGCCGCCGGCCTGCAAGCCATGCCCAGCCTGCCCACCGCGTTGCTGCCCGTGCCCTTCGCCTCGATCGACGCGTACCTGGGCACCCTGGGCAAATCCACCCGCAAGGACCTGCGCCGCAAGCTCCGGGCTCCGGCACCGCGCATCGAATGGCGCCGACAGATCGACGACGTGCTGCCGGACATCATGCGCCTGTACGAAGCGACCCTGAACCGCAGCGACCTGCAGTTCGAACGCCTGCCGGCGGACTACTTCACGGCGATCCTCGAGCAGTTGGGCGAGCGTGCCGCCTGCGTCCTGTACTGGGTCGGCGAGCAGTTGGTGGCGTTCAACCTGATCCTCATCGACCAGCATCGGCTGATCGACAAGTTCTTTGCCCACGACCTCAACGTCAGTCGCGAGCACAACCTGTATTTCCGCAGCTGGCTGGCCAATGTCGACTTCTGCATCCAGCAACGGATTCCGCTCTACGAGTGCGGCCAGGCGGGCTATGCCAGCAAACTGCGCCTGGGTTGCCGCTTCACCGGTAACATGCTGTTTTTCCGCCACCGCAATCCGTTGCTCAATGCCCTGCTCAAAGTGATAAAACGCTTTGTTCGCCCGGATCGCTCCGACCCCGCCATGGCTGCTGCAATAAGCGAAAGTACATGACCAGAAAAGATCGTCGCCCGCCTCGCCCCTTCGCCATCTCCCGCTGGAGCCTGCAGCGCAAGCTGGTGCTGGCCTTCTGGCTGGTCAGTGTGATCCCCACCATGATCGCGGCTGAGCTGGCGGCCACCACGCTGTCGGAAATTTTCGACAGCAACGTGCGGATCTGGCTGCAGGAGTCGACCAAGATCGTCGAGGACGAGATCACCGAGATCCTGCGTGACAACGCCCGGATCGCCCAGCTGTTCCTGCGCTACACCCGCCCGCCCACCGATCGCAATGCGGCCAAGCACGACAAGCTCACCGCCGACATCGCCGACTCCATGGGCATCGACGTGGTGGCGCTGATTCGCAAGAACGACCACAAAGTGATGTTCACCACCGCCGCCGATGACGTGGTGGGGCAGATCAGCACCGCCTCCAATGCCGTGCTGCAGACGATCCAGGTTGGCGGTGTGGCCACCGGCGCGGTGGTCTCGACCTTCCAGACCCAGCTGGACGGCGTCGACTATCAGCTGTTGATCGCCACCTACCTGGACGCCAGCTTCCTCACCAGCGTGGCCGACGTGCACTCCCTGGACCTGCGCCTGTACCTGGCCAAGGCCGATGACTTCTCCGAGATTTTCGCCACCCAGCGCTTCGAGGATCACCCCCCGCGGGTGCCGCACAAGATCGAAGACATCCTGCGCGCCACGCGCCAGCCCACCGAACAGTTCACCAGCCGCTACAGCGGCCTGTACCGACCGATCTTCAATGACAGCGGCGACCTGGTGGGGGTGATTTTCAGCGGATTGCTGCGCCACAGCAGCCTGGTGGGCCTGGTCAACCAGAGCAACCTGTTCATCCTGATCTTTCTCCTCAGCTCGGCGGCCTCGCTGTGTGTCGGCTGGCTGGTGTCGCAACGCCTGACCCGGCCGCTGCGGGGCCTGTCCAAGGGCGTCCAGGCGGTGATTGCCGGCGACTACCGGCAACGGGTGCCGGTGATCGGTGGCGACGAACTGGCGGAGCTGAGCAGCACCTTCAACCACATGACCGAACGTCTCGGCGAACTGCAGCACCTGGAAGCCCAGTTGCGTCGCCGGGACCGCCTGCACGCCCTGGGCGAAGTGGCCATGGGCCTGGCCCACGAGATCCGCAATCCCCTGGGCATCATCAAGACCGCCACCCAACTGCTGCACCGCCGGGCCAACCTGCCGGAAAACGACAAGCGCCACCTGGAATACGTGATCAGCGAGGTCAGCCGGATCAATGACCTGATCACCGAGTTCCTCGACTTCGCCAAGCCCAGCGCACCGATCCGCGCCACCCAGCCGGCGCGCCCCTTGCTGGAAGAGTTGCTGGGCTTCTGCGCCCCGGAACTGGCGACCCACAACATCGACGCGCGCATTGATGACCAGGCCCCCGGCGCGACCATCCACGCCGACGCCCGACAGCTCAAGCAGGCCTGCCTGAACCTGATCCTCAACGCCATCGACGCCATGCCCGAGGGCGGCCGCCTGACCCTGGGCATCGCCCAGCAGGAAGACGAAACCATCATCAGCGTCAGCGACACCGGCCAGGGCATCGAGCCGGACATGCTGGAGCGCATTTTCACCCCATTCGTCACCACCAAGGCCTCGGGCACCGGCCTGGGATTGGCTAAAGTCTTCTCGATCATGGAAAGCCATGACGGCCATATCGAGTGCGTCAGCGAAAAAGATGCCGGCGCCACCTTCAGCCTGTACATTCCGGCCAACGGTGAAGAGGACGACGAGGACAGTGATGACGCATAACCTGCTGGTGGTCGACGACGAACCGAAACTCTGCGACCTGCTGTCCTCGGCCCTGAGCCAGGACGGCATTCAGGTGTTCACCGCAAGCAACGGCCTGCACGCCCTCAAGGTGCTGGAGCAGGAGGACATCGACCTGGTGATCAGCGACTGGCGCATGCCGGGCATGGACGGGCCGCAGTTGCTGGGGGAAATCAAGCAGCGCTACCCGAACCTGCCAGTGATCGTGATGACCGCCTACAGCACGGTGAAGAACGCCGTGCAGTCCATGCGCAACGGCGCCTACGACTACATCGCCAAGCCGTTCGATATCGACGAGCTGGACATCACCGTCAGCAAGGCCCTGCAGTTTCGCGACATTCTCAAAGACAACCAGCGCATGCGCGCCGAACTCGACGAACACCAGCAGTTCGACAGTCTGGTGGGCGACAGCCCGACCTTTCGCCAGGTGCTGCAGGCGGTGGACTCGGTGCGCGACAGCAATGCCACCATCCTCCTGACCGGAGAAAGCGGCACCGGCAAGGAAATGGTCGCCAGGGCCATCCACAAGCACGGCAATCGCGCCGACAAGCCGTTTGTCGCGGTCAACTGCGCGGCGATTCCCGAGGGCCTGCTGGAAAGCGAGATGTTCGGCCATCGCAAGGGCGCCTTCACCGGCGCCGTGGCCGACCGCGTCGGGCGCTTTCAGCAGGCCGACAAGGGCACCCTGTTCCTCGACGAAGTGGGCGACATGCCCCTGGCCCTGCAGGCCAAGATTCTCCGCGCCCTGCAGGAGCGGGTGATCGAGCCGGTGGGCGACCCGCGAGAGCGCAAGGTCGATGTGCGGGTGATTGCCGCGACCAACAAGAACCTGCTGGAAGCGGTGGCCAACAAGGAATTCCGCGAAGACCTGTACTACCGCCTCAATGTGTTCCCGATCCCCTTGCCGGCGCTGCGCGAACGGGTCGAGGACATCGCCCCGCTGGCCCGCCACTTCGCCCACAGCCTGGGCGCCGCCGCGGGCAAGCGCATCACCGGCTTCAGCCCGCAGGCGCTACAGGCCATGGCCAGCTACAACTGGCCGGGCAACATTCGCGAACTGCAGAACTGCGTGGAGCGCGCCACCATCGTGGCCCGCGCCTCGGTCATCGAAGAGAGCGACCTGCCGGGCTATCTGTTCGACACCCAGCCCGCGGGAGTCGAAGGCGGCGCACTCCCCGGAGTCGGTGCGCCAGTGCCCAGCGACCTGGATGCAGCCCTGGCGGAGGTGGAACGCAGCTACATCCTCGCGGCCCTTCAGCAGAGCAACGGCGTCCAGGCTGCGGCGGCGCAGATGATCGGCATTTCCGAGCGCAGCTTCTGGTACCGCCTGAAGAAACTCGGCATTCAGGTGGACAAGATCGTTCGCTGACGCGAACAGCGACCAGCTGCAAGCTGCAAGCTGCAAGCTGCAAGTGAAAATCTAGCCGTTTGAGGCTTGGCTCAGAGCATGCGCCCCACTTCCAGTGGTTCGATCTGGGCCCAGTGGGACGTGTCTTCGCGATGGTTTTGCAGGTATGGCAGCACCGCCGCCAGCAAGGGTGCCTTGAAAGCTTCCTGGAAACGATGGGCCAGGCCCGGGATCAGTTTCAACTGACTGCCCTGGATCTGCGCCGCCAGGTGCACACCGTGCATCACCGGCAACAGCGGATCGGCGGTGCCGTGCACCACCAGGGTCGGCACCCGCAGTTGCTTGAGCAGCGCCACCCGGCTCGGCTCGGCGAGGATCGCCATGATCTGGCGCTGAACCCCCTGCGGGTTGAACGCCCGGTCATAGGACAACGCAGCCTGATGCAGCAGAACCTGACGATCATCCGCGACCTTCGGGCTGCCCAGGGCCGCCAGCAGGTCCGCCTGCTGCTCCAGGGCCGCTTCGCGGTTCGGTGCATTGCGCCGGGACAATAACTGCACCAGGGCCGCGTTCGGCGCGGGCAGGCCCTCGGCGCCGGAGCTGGTCATGATCAGGGTCAGGCTCTCGACCCGCTGTGGCGCCATGGCCGCCAGGTGCTGGGCAATCATCCCGCCCATGCTCGCCCCCAGCACATGGAACTGCTCGATGTGCAGGGCATTCATCAGCCCCAGGGCATCGTCGGCCATGTCGGTCAGGGTGTAGGGCGCCGACACCGGCAGGCCCAGCTTGTAGCGCAGCACTTCGAAGGTCAGGTTGGCGCTGGCCGGAGCCTGGCGCCAGGTGGACAGGCCGACGTCGCGATTGTCATAGCGAATGACCCGAAAGCCCTGCTGACACAAGGCCATGACCACCTCGTCCGGCCAGTGGATCAATTGCCCGCCCAGCCCCATGACCAGCAACAGCGCCGGATCGGAAGTCCGGCCAATGCTTTGGTAGGCCAGGCTCACCTGTGGCAGGTCGACCCGTTGCGTGGGTACGTTGACATCGCAGCGCGCGGCCGCAAAGGACAGCTGGCCGAGCAATAGCCCGGCCAGCAGGATGACAGTGGAAAACAATCTTGCCCGCATGGAAAACACCGAAACGCAGAACCCCAGTGGAGCGCGAGTCTGATGAACTTCGATGATTCGCGCTGCCACAGTTGCGTGACAGTTTGATGAAGATTGCCCAGCGGTCATCCCTGGCCGACGAAGAGGATCCGGTGATCGCCTTCGCCGGCCAGGGGCTCAGGCCAGCTGGCTGCGCAGCTGGCGGGCGGCGGCCACCATGTTCACCAGGGCCGCTTCGGTTTCCGGCCAGGCGCGGGTCTTGAGGCCACAGTCGGGGTTGACCCACAGACGCTCGGCGGGAATGCGCCGGGCGGCCTTGCTGATCAGCTTGACCATCTCGGCGGTATCCGGCACCCGTGGCGAGTGGATGTCGTACACCCCCGGGCCGATGTCGTTGGGGTAATCGAAGGCCTCGAAGGCTTGCAGCAACTCCATGTCCGAGCGGGAAGTCTCGATGGTGATCACGTCGGCATCCATGGCGGCAATGGCGTCGATCACGTCGTTGAACTCGCTGTAGCACATGTGGGTATGAATCTGGGTTTCATCCTTCACCCCGGAGGCGCTCAGGCGGAAGGCCTGCACCGCCCAATCCAGGTACTCCTGCCATTGCGCCCGGCGCAGGGGCAGGCCTTCGCGGAACGCTGCCTCGTCGATCTGCACGATCCTGATCCCGGCCCGCTCCAGGTCCTGCACTTCATCGCGCAGGGCCAGGGCCAGCTGCTGGGCCTGGACCTTGCGTGACACGTCCTCCCGGGGGAAGGACCACATGAGCATGGTCACCGGGCCTGTGAGCATGCCTTTCATGATCTTGTCGGTGAGGCTCTGGGCGTACTGGATCCAGTCCACGGTCATGGCCCGGGGCCGGCTCAGGTCGCCGTAGATGATCGCCGGCTTGACGCAGCGTGAACCGTAGCTCTGGACCCAGCCGAAGCGGGTGAACAGGTAGCCGTCCAGCTGTTCGGCAAAGTACTCCACCATGTCGTTGCGCTCGGCTTCACCGTGGACCAGCACGTCCAGGCCCAGGCGCTCCTGAATCTCCACCGCGTGACGGATCTCACGGTGCATGGCGTCGGTGTAGTCATTGAGCGACAGCTTGCCTTGCTTGTAGGCCTGGCGCGCCAGGCGGATCGACGAGGTCTGCGGGAAAGAGCCGATGGTGGTGGTGGGAAAGGCCGGCAGTTGCAGGCGAGCCCGCTGCTGCTCGATGCGTCGGGCAAAGGGCGAGCGACGCTGGCTGTCGGCGGCGCTGATGGCCTCGACCCGCGCCTGGACCTGGGGCTTGTGAATCCGTGGCGAGCGGGCGCGACTGGCCTGGACCGCCCGGCTTTGCGCCAGGGCCGCCTGCACCGCCGGGGCCTGGGGATCGTTCAGGGCATCACGCAGGACCGAGATCTCGCCACATTTCTGCACGGCGAAGGCCAGCCAGCTTTTCAGTTCGGCATCCAGCTGATCTTCCCGGGACAGGTCCACCGGGCTGTGCAGCAGGGAGCAGGAACTGCTGACCCAGAGGTTGTCGCCAAAACGCTCCTGGGCCACCTGCAGCTGTTGCAGGGCCTGCTCCAGTTCGCAGCGCCAGACGTTGCGCCCGTTGACCAGCCCCACCGAAAGAATCTTGTAGGTCGGCAGCCGGTCCAGGACCTGGCCCAGTTGTTCCGGGGCCCGCACCGCGTCGATGTGCAAGCCGTCCACCGGCAGGCCCACCGCCAGGCCCAGGTTGTCTTCCAAGCCGCTGAAGTAGGTGGCCACCAGCTTTTTCAAGGGCGAGTACTGAAGGATGTGGTAAGCCCGCTCGAAGGCGCTTTTCCATTCCTGGGGCAGGTCGAGGGTCAGGATCGGCTCGTCGATCTGCACCCACTCCACGCCCTGGGCCTTGAGCCGGTTGAGGATCTCGCCGTACAGCGGCAACAGGCGCTCCAGCAGATCGAGCTTGTTGAAGGCGTTGCCCTTGGCCTTGCCCAGCCACAGGTAGGTCAAGGGGCCGATGATCACCGGCTTGACCTGATGCCCCAGGGCATGGGCCTCTTCGACCTCGTCGAACAACTGCTCCCAGCTCAGCTGGAAAGCCTGGTCGGCGCTGAATTCAGGCACCAGGTAGTGGTAGTTGGTGTCGAACCACTTGGTCAGTTCCTGGGCGTACTGCGCCTGCCCCTGCTCTCCGCAGCAACCGCTGGACGCGCCGCGGGCCATGGCGAACAGGGTGTCCAGGGTCGGGCGACCCTGGGCATCGCGAAGGTTGTCGAAGCGCTCGGGAATCACTCCAAAGGTCAGGGAGTGGGTGAGCACCTGGTCGTACCAAGCGAAATCGCCCACCGGCAGCAGGTCGATGCCGGCGTCTTTCTGCAATTGCCAGTGCCGGGCCCGCAGCTCGCGACCAATCCCCTGCAAGGCGGCCTGATCGAGGTCGCCCTTCCAGTGGGACTCAAGGGCTTTTTTCAGTTCGCGGTCAGCGCCGATGCGGGGAAAACCGAGGGTGTGGGCCAGTGCCATGGGAAAGTGCCTCCTTGTAAAAGATGGCGCTATTGTCGACAGCCCGAGCAACATGAGACAAACTCAACCTTTTCGTGTTGATCACAAAATTTACTCATGGAGGAACTGGTGCTCGAAATCCGTCACCTGAAGACCCTGCACGCCCTGCGCGAAGCCGACAGCCTGGTTGAAGCCGCCGAACGCCTGCACCTGACCCAGTCCGCCCTGTCCCATCAGTTCAAGGAACTTGAAGAGCGCCTGGGCATGCCGTTGTTCGTGCGCAAGACCAAACCGGTGCGCTTCACCAGCGCCGGCCTGCGCCTGCTGCAACTGGCGGACGCGACCCTGCCCCTGCTGCGCGGCGCCGAACGGGACATCGCCCGCCTGGCCGGCGGCACCGCCGGCCGCTTGCACATGGCCATCGAATGCCACAGCTGCTTCCAGTGGTTGATGCCGACCATCGATCAGTTTCGCGACGCCTGGCCGGAAGTGGAGCTGGACCTGGCCTCGGGCTTTTCCTTCGCCCCGCTGCCCGCCCTGGCCCGGGGCGACCTGGATCTGGTGGTGACCTCCGATCCGGTGGAATTGACCGGTATCACCTATGTGCCGCTGTTCACCTACGAAGCCATGCTCGCCGTGGCCAACCAGCACGCCCTGGCGAACAGGCCCTACATAGTGCCCGAAGACCTGCTGAACGAAACCCTGATCACCTACCCGGTGGAACGGGACCGCCTGGACATCTTCACCCGCTTCCTGGAACCGGCGGACATCGAGCCGGCGCAGGTGCGCACCTCGGAACTGACGGTGATGATGATGCAGCTGGTGGCCAGCGGCCGCGGTGTGTGCGGCATGCCCCACTGGGCCCTGCATGAATACAGCTCACGGGGCTATGTGAAGGCCAAGCGCCTGGGTGAAAAGGGACTGTTCGCCACGCTGTACGCCGCGGTTCGCGCCGACATGCTGGACGCGCCCTACATGCGCGATTTCCTGCTGACGGCCAAGGACACCTCGTTCTCGACCCTGGACGGTGTCAGCGCGGTACGCTGATCCGCCTGGCATCGGCTGGCCAGCGACCGGGCCCCGCGGCCCGGTTCACGCGTCGACCGGCACTTCCCGCCACATATGGATCTTGTCGAAATAGTCGTCCCCCACGCGCACCGCCTGGGGTTCCAGACCGAACTGGACAAAGCCGCAGCGCCGGTACAAGGACAGCGCCGGGTCATTGCCCGCCGTCACTGTCAGTTGCACCAGGCGCAGTCCTTCATAGCGCGCCGCCTCGGCCAGCAGTTGCTGCACCAGTTGCCGGCCCAGGCTGCTGCCACGTTGCTCGGCGGTGACGTAGAGACCGAACAGGGTCGCCTTGTGCCGGGCCTTTTCCCGCAGCTCGAAGGCCAGGCCGACGATCCCCGCCAGCCGGCCCTGGACAAAGGCTCCGAGCATCAGGTCCAGCTCCCCGTCCAGACGGGCGCCCCACCAGGCCAGGGGCAGCTTCTCGCGCTCCCTGACACTGGAGGTGAACGCCTGGGGATGGCGCTCATAGGCCTCGAGCATCAAGGCCCGGTATTGCTCGGCATCGTCAGGCGTCAGGTGCTGGATCTGCGGGCTCATGCGGGATCGTCAGGGCGTGATAGTCAGTTGGTACGGCGTTGTTCGAACATCAAGCGCACCGCCAGCCCCGCCAGCACGAACCCCATGAAGTAGCGCTGTACCGCGAGCCAGGTCGGGTTGTTGGCGAACCAGGAGGCAATGCCCGCGGCAAACAGCGCGATCAGCAGGTTCACCGAGAAGCTCACGCTGATCTGGGTCATACCGAGAATCAGGCTCTGGGAGAACACCGAACCGTGTTCAGGGTTGATGAACTGGGGAAAGATCGACAGGTAGAACATGGCGATCTTGGGGTTCAGGGCGCTGGTCAGGAACCCCATGGTCACCAGCTTGCGCGGCGAGTCCGCCGGCAGTTGCTGGGCTTCGAACGGCGAGCGGGCGCCCGGCTTGAGCGCCTGCCAGGCCAGCCACAGCAGGTACAGGGCACCGGCCCACTTGAGCACTTCATAGGCCAGGGGCACCGCCATGAACACCGCGGTCAGCCCCAGGGCGGCCGCGAACAGGTGGACAAAGAAACCCGCCACGACGCCCAACAGCGAAGTGACGCCGGCCTTGCGCCCCTGGCAGATCGAACGGGATATCAGGTAGATCATGTTCGGCCCGGGGGTCAGCACCATCAACAGCGACGCGGCAGCGAAGATCAGGAAATCGTGGAGTGGAATCATGGCAGTCCTTGGCGAGCGGGGGGGAGGTCAGGCGAGATCCGCCTGGGCCTGGCGATAAAACGGCAAGATCAGATCCCGTGTCAACGGCGCCAGGAATAAATCGCCATCGCCGGCCGGATCGATCCAGCGCACCTCCTCGATCTCTGCCGCCGGAAGCACCGGTGCATCGATGTGGACCAGAAAGACTTCGGCCTGCACCACA
The DNA here is from genome assembly GCF_001547895.1 of Pseudomonas sp. Os17. Lineage (NCBI taxonomy): Bacteria > Pseudomonadati > Pseudomonadota > Gammaproteobacteria > Pseudomonadales > Pseudomonadaceae > Pseudomonas > Pseudomonas sp. Os17. Next base: position 5,462,816 of record NZ_AP014627.1, read on the forward strand.
TGCCCGGGTTCGTTCGCCGCCGGCGCGGAAAACTGCTGCAGGTAGCGAGCCTGGCTCGGGTCGATGCGCAACCCCAGTTCCTCCTCCAGCTCCCGGGCCAGGGCCTGCACCGGCAGCTCACCGGGCTCGATCTTGCCACCGGGTTGCATGAAGGCCAGGGTGCCGCGCTTGCGCACCAGCAGGGTGTGGCCGTCGGCCCCGATCAACAGGGCCGCGGCGATACGAATCAGGGAAGGTACAGCAACGCAAGACAGCGACATGGGCATCCGAAACCTTGAACAAGAGGGCGCAAGGATCCCATGCCCGGCGGCCGCTCGTCATCCGCCAACAGCGCCTTGACCGACCCGCTGCCGCTCGCCTCAAGCCTGGGCCGGCTGCTCCCGGGGCAGTTTGACGAACACGCTGTAGCGGCCGCCCTCCATGGTTTCAAAGGCGATCAGCTTGTCCACCAGGGGCATGCTCAACACCTTGCCGGCGTTGAGCAGCAGCATGCCGTTGTCGGCATTCAGGTTGCGCGCCAGCACCATGCCCGCCTGCAGCTCCCGGGTGCTCAGGACCTTGACCGAAGGGTCGCCCAGGGTCACGTCGCTCAGGTACACCGAACACACCTGGATGAAGCCTTCCACCAGTTGCGGATCGTACAGCCGGCCGGCGTACTTGCGGATGAACACCAGGGCCTCGTCGCTGTTCATGCGGCGTTCGAGGATCAGCCCGCACTGCAGTTCGACAAAATCCACCGCCAGCTTGAGCAGCCGCGAGCCCAGGGGAATTGCCTCGCCCTTGAGGTGATCGGGAAAGCCCGTGCCGTCCCAGTGTTCCTGATGGTGACGGATCAGACGCGCGGCATCCTGCACCGGTTCCAGGGTCATCAGCAGGGACTCGCTCTGCGCCGGATAGGCCCGATAACGCTCGCGCTCATGGTGATGCAGCAAATCGGCCGGGGTGATCATCATGCTGTCGCTCCAGCTCAGCTTGCCGATGTTGTGCAGGGCCGCGGCCATGGCCAGGTCGCGCTGGGCCACGGCGTCGATGCCCTGGACCTTGCAGTAGGCGCGCACCAGTTCGATGATCCGGCGATTGGTCTGCTTGTCGCTGGGCAGACGCTGGTTCACCAGCAGCGAGAACAGCTCGGCGCCGGTGGCATAACTGTGCTTGAGCTCTTCATAGGCCAGATCGAGCATGTCGGCGGTTTGCTGCAACTCGGCGGTACGCGCCGCAACCCGCTTCTCGAGCAAGGCATTGACCGCCTTGAGCTCGCGATTCTGCTGTTGGGCCAGGGCTTCCAGGCGCTGGCGCTCGCGTTCGGAATGCTGATGGTCCAGGGCCTGGCGCAGGGTCAGCAGCAACTCCTGGTCATCCCAGGGCTTGCTCAGGTAACGGTAGATTTCCCCTTCGTTGATGGCCTTGGCGATCAGCTTCAAGTCCGGATCACCGGTCAGCAGGATGCGCGTGGTGGCCGGATAGTCCTGGTGCATGCGCGCCAGCAGGGTCGCGCCGTCCACCTGCGGCAGATGGGCGGCGCTGATCACCAGGTCCACTTCCTCGCGGGCCATGACCTGCAACGCCTCGCCGGCATCGTGGGCCAGGAACAGGCGGTAGTCATGGGCGCTGAGCAGTTGATGCAGGCGTTGCAGAATGGTGTCCTGGCTATCCACCAGCAGGACCCCGGGCAAGCGTGTGACTGTGGCAACGTTTAGTTCACCCATGAGACACCTCGGGTCACCATCGATGCACATGTCCTTGATGAGTTGGACTGGCAACCGCAATCCCTGTCGCCTGATTCAAGACTAGAAGAATTTCCAGCCCAATGATGGCTTTTTAATGCCATCCATCCGTTGCCAGCGTCCAAGCGCGGCCAGGAGCAGGCGCCGCCCTCAGGCAACGCCCGCCGGCCAGGTCCTCACTTGGCCGCTTTGCCGCTGGAGCCGAATGCAGCGAAACGCTTGTTGAAGCCGGCGATACGGCCTTCGGACTGGGTCTTGCGCTGCTGGCCGGTGTACACCGGGTGCGAGGCGCTGGACACGTCCAGGGTCACGTAAGGGTAGGTCTTGCCGTCGCTGTGGGTGTGCGTGCGATCGGTGTCGACGGTGGAGCCGATGAGAAAGAACACGTCGGCGGCGGTGTCGTGAAAAAGCACGGTGCGATAGTCGGGGTGGATGTTGGGTTTCATCGGAGTCTCCAGCGGCTGGGGTAAAAATACTGTTATACAGTAACAATAAAACCCAACTCAAACGAGAATTTATCGCAATAAGATCCTGCAACAATGGTCTAACGCCAGCCCTGATCCGCCGATTCAGGCTTGCCCGCACGGCACTGGCGGGCCAGTATGCTGGCCTGCGACGCTCTGACACAGCCGTGAATTCCTATAAGAAATACCCGCGCAGCTCACCGTCCCAGCCGTTCGGTGGCGCTGTCGATTACCCGTTGCCCAGGCACCTGCTGCCTGATTGAACCGATGAGTCCGAACCAAGGAAACCGTATGAGCCTGTCCCTTCTGAGCCGCTACGCCTTCTTTGCCGCCTGCGTGATGTTCACCCTCGCCAGCCTGCCCTTTCTCGAACACGACTGGCTCTGGCCATTCACCCTGGTCACCGGCCTGCTGAGCCTGCTGGGGATCTTCGATCTGCTGCAAAGCCCGCACGCGGTACGGCGCAACTACCCGATCCTGGGCAATATCCGTTACCTGGTGGAAGGCATCCGTCCGGAGATTCGCCAGTACCTGCTGGAGTCCGACAGCGACGCCCTGCCCTTTTCCCGCGCCCAGCGCTCGCTGGTGTACTCGCGGGCCAAGAACGAAAGCGCCGACAAGCCCTTCGGCACCCTGATCGACGTCTATCAATCGGGCTTCGAGTTCATCGGCCACTCCATGCGCCCGGCGCCCCTGAGCGATCCCAGCAGCTTTCGCGTGACGGTCGGCGGCCCGCAATGCACCCAGCCTTATTCGGCCTCGGTATTCAACATCTCGGCGATGAGCTTCGGCTCCCTCAGCGCCAACGCCATCCGCGCCCTGAACCAGGGCGCCAAGCTCGGCAACTTCGCCCACGACACCGGTGAAGGCAGCATCAGCCCCTACCACCGCGAACACGGCGGCGACCTGACCTGGGAACTGGGCAGCGGCTACTTCGGCTGCCGCACTGCCGACGGTCGCTTCGACCCCGAGCGCTTCGCCGCCCAGGCACAGAACCCGCAAGTGCGGATGATCGAAATCAAGATGAGCCAGGGCGCCAAGCCGGGCCACGGCGGCATCCTGCCCAAGCACAAGGTGACCCAGGAAATTGCCGACACCCGCGGCATCCGCATGGGCGAGGACTGCATTTCGCCATCGAGCCACAGTGCCTTTTCCACCCCGATCGAAATGATGCACTTCATCCAGCAGCTGCGTGAGCTGTCCGGCGGCAAACCGGTGGGCTTCAAGTTCTGCCTGGGCCACCCGTGGGAATTCATGGGCATTGCCAAGGCCATGCTGGAAACCGGCATCCTCCCGGACTTCATCGTGGTCGACGGCAAGGAAGGCGGCACCGGCGCGGCACCGGTAGAATTCACCGACCACATCGGCGCACCGATGCGCGAAGGCCTGCTGTTCGTCCATAACACCCTGGTGGGCCTGAACCTGCGAGACAAGATCAAGCTCGGCGCCAGCGGCAAGATCGTCAGCGCCTTCGACATCGCCAGCGTGCTGGCCATCGGCGCCGACTGGGCCAACTCGGCCCGCGGCTTCATGTTCGCCATCGGCTGCATCCAGTCGCAAAGCTGCCACACCAACAAGTGCCCGACCGGCGTGGCCACCCAGGACAACCTGCGCCAGCGCGCCCTGGTGGTGCCGGACAAGGCCCAGCGGGTCTACAGTTTCCACCGCAATACCCTCAAGGCCCTGGCAGAAATGCTCGCCGCCGCCGGCCTGCAACACCCTTCGCAACTGGAAGCCAAGCACTTGGTGCGGCGCATGTCGGCCACCGAGATCAAGCTGTTCTCCCAGTTGCACGTGTTCCTCAAGCCCGGCGAACTGCTGACCGGCGAGGTCAACGGCGAGTTCTACTCGCGCATGTGGCAACTGGCCCGGGCCGACAGCTTCGAACCCAATACCCAAGCCGCGGCTTAACCTCCTATTGCCCGACGCTGCCCGGTTGCCGGGGAGCGCCGGGCGACAGCCAAGGAAGATTGCAATGCTCAAGGTCATCGCTGAAGACTTCATCCACCCCGAACACCTGGACACCGTGCGCCCGTGGTACGCCGAACTGGTGGAAAAAACCCGCCAGGAACCGCTGTGCATCGCCTACGATCTGTTCGTCGATCAGAAAGACCCCGGGCACTTCATCTTCGTCGAACAGTGGCCGGACCAAGCGGCCCTCGACGCCCACTGCCAGACCGAGCACTTCACCCGCCTGGTGCCGCAGATCAATGCCTTCCAGCGCCGCGAATGCCGCGTGCTGCTGATGGACGAATTCTAGAAAACCCGACCCAGCCCTTGCTTGACCGGACCACCGAAAGCAGCCACCAGCCTCACTGACCTTTCGGAGATCCGCCATGCCCCTGCTGTCATTCGAACACCTGTCCAGCCAGCTGCCGAGTCCCTGGCACTCCACGCGGGTGGGCCAGGTCGGCCCGGCCCGTATCAAGGTGCTGCGCATGGACCAGCAGCCCCATCCGGAAGAAACCCACGACTACAACGAAGGCCTGCTGGTGACCCAGGGCTGCCTGCGCCTGGGCATTGGCCAGGCCACCGTGGAAGTCCTGGCGGGCCAGATGTACCTGGTGGAGGCCGGCCAGCCCCACAGCGTACTGCCCGGCAGCCACGGCACCCTGGTGGTCATCGACGTCTAGCCTGTCCCTCATCGACTCAACCGCGGTAACCACCTGCCCCAAGGTCGGTCCGACCCGAGGGCCCATGCACGGAGAAGCCCATGCCTCGTCGTCTATTTGCAGTGATCGCTCTAGTGATGTCCTTCAACAGCGCCTTTGCCGGCGAACGCTGGCAGACCCTGCCGCCCACACCCGCGCCGGTGGCCGGGGCGCAAGCCGGGTATGCCGAGGTCAACGGCATCCGCCTCTACTACAGCAAGCTCGGCCACGGCTCGCCGGTGGTGCTGCTGCATGGCGGCCTGGGCAATGCCGACTACTGGGGGCTGCAGGCCAAGGCCCTGGCCGCCCGGCACACGGTGATCAGCGTCGACAGCCGCGGCCACGGGCGCAGCACCCGAGATGCCCGGCCCTACGGCTACGACCTGATGGCCGATGACGTGATCGCCCTGCTGGATCAACTGAAGATCCCTCGCGCCGACTTCGTCGGCTGGAGCGACGGCGCGATCCTCGGCCTGGACCTGGCCATGCGTTATCCGCAGCGGGTCGGCAAGGTCTTCGCCTACGCCGCCAACACCCAGACCTCCGGGGTCAAGGAAGGCGTGGAGAACAACCCGACCTTCGCCGCCTACATCGAGCGGGCCGGCCGGGAATACGCCCGACTGTCACCGACACCCAAGGAGTACCCGGCCTTTGTCGAGCAGATCGGCCACATGTGGGCCAGCCAACCGAACTGGAGCGACGCCGACCTGGCGCGGATCAAGACGCCGGTGCTGATCGTCGATGGCGACCACGATGAAGCCATCAAGCGCGAGCACACCCAGTACATGGCCGCGACCATTCCCGGCGCCGGACTGCTGATTCTGCCGAACGTCAGTCACTTCGCCTTCCTCCAGGACCCGGGCCTGTTCAATGCGGCCCTGGAGCACTTCCTCGACGAAAAATAGCCCGGCACTCGCCTTCGGCTACGGCCACGGATGCCCCCCTTAGCGGGGACATCCATGCGCGCAATAATGCATTTATGCATCATTAAATTGCATAAACGCATAAACCCTCTAAGGTTGTCTACAGACCCGGTCAGCGCCGGCCATCGAGGCTGGCACGGCGCAGCAACAGCTCGCCGGGTCCGGCTACTGACCGTAGCCGACACGTTACAGCGACCCAGCCGGAGGCTGGTTTTCATTCATGGAGGATGAACATGTTAAGTAGCAACCTGACCCCCAGCGGCACTCTCCAGGCCCTGCCCCAGTGCCTGGCCGATACGCTGCTGGACCCGCAACTGAGCGAAGTCGATCCCCGCGCCGAAGCGGCGCCCCAGGCCGCTGCCCGGCTGAATTTCAGCGTGCAGCCGCAAACCCAGAGCAACTGGTGCTGGGCCGCCCTGTCCGCTTCGGTCGGCAACTATTACGGCACCGGGTCCTGGACCCAATGCGCAGTGGCCAATGCCGAGCTGGGCCGCCACTCCTGCTGCAGCCAGCCCGGGCCGTGCAACGTCTACGGCTACCTGGACTCGGCCCTGCGCACCACCCGCTGCTATGGCGGCATGCGCGAAGACCGGATGCAGATGCCGGCCATCGACAACCAGCTGGGCATGGGCCGCCCCGTGGGCCTGCGCTGCGCCTGGTACGGCGGCGGCGCGCATTTTCTGACGATCTACGGCAGCGACGGCGGCTACCTTCTGGTGGCGGACTCGATCTACGGCTACTCGACACGCGCCCTGAACAGCTTCCCCGCCTCCTACAACGGCGGCGGCTACTGGACCCACACCTACTTCACCCGGAAAAACTAGGAGGCGTCATGCAACTGACTTACCCCAAGGCGCCTGTCGATGGCGTCCAGCACCTGCGTTCGGCACTCCAGGCGGCCCTGCAGACCCAGGGTTTCGGCATCAACCGCGGGTTTGCCCAGGCCCGCGCCGGCAACCTGAAGCTGTCCCAGGCCTTTCGCGGCTACACCCTGGGCCTGGAGGACCTGGCCCAGGGCAAAGGGCTGGCCGAGGCCAAGGCCGGTGACTGGCACTACCTGGTGTTCGATGCCGGGGTGTCGATCGCCGATGCGCAACTGAGCGAGGTGGCCGGCAAGCTCGGCTTCTCGGCGCTGAACCACGGTGCCCTGGCGGCGTCCGTGGTGAGTGCCCTGGAACTTGCCGAGCAGGCTCCCCAGTTGCAGGGCCAAAGCCATGAGCTGCGCTTGCTGTTCGTCCCGGCCCTGCAAATGACCGCGATCTGGCTGCACGGCGGCGACCAGGATCAGCTGATTCCCATCGAACCCACGCCGAAAACCCTGGCCAACCGGCAGCTCTACAGCGAGACAGCGTTGCTGGCCCTGCTGACGCCCCCGGCACAACAGGCCAAGGCCATCTTCGACGCCGATCGCAGCGGCACCCTGGGCGGCTGACCCGGGCAAAAAAAATCCGGCGGCCTTGGCAGGCCGCCGGATGGCGTGTCTCAGCTTTTCAGTCGGGGATGTTCAAGCCAGCCGCATCCCCGCAGCACCTCTCAGGACGCCGAGCGTACCGCCCCTTGCTGGACATTGGTCGGTTGCAGCTTGAACAGGTAGAACAGCACGGTCAGCAGCACCAGGAACGCCGGGCCGACGTACAGCGCCACGCGGGTGTCCGGGAAGTAGGCCATCAGCCCCACCACCAGCACCAGGAACGCCAGGGCCAGGTAGGAACTGACCGGGTACAGCCACATGCGGTACTTCAACGCGGCACGCTCGCTCGGGCTCAGGCCCTTGCGGAACTTGAGCTGGGCCAGAAGGATCATCACCCAGGTCCAGATCGCACCGAAGGTGGCGATCGACGTCACCCAGACGAACACCTTCTCCGGCACCAGGTAGTTCAGCAGCACGCCCAGCAGCAAGGCGAAGATCGACAGCAGCAGCGCGCGACGCGGCACGCCGTTGTTCGAGGTCTTGGCGAAGCCGGCCGGGGCCTGGCCGTTCTGCGCCAGGCTGTAGAGCATGCGCCCGGTGCTGAAGATGCCGCCGTTGCAGGACGACAGCGCGGCAGTGATCACCACGAAGTTGATGATGCCGGCGGCGGTCTTGATGCCCAGACGCTCGAAGGTCATCACGAACGGGCTGCCCTGGGTGCCGATCTCGTTCCACGGGTAGATCGACAGGATCACGAACAGCGCGCCCACGTAGAACAGCAGGATGCGCCAGAACACCGAGCCGATGGCGTTGGGAATGGTCTTCTGCGGGTTGCGCGCTTCACCGGCGGTGAGGCCGATCATCTCTACGCCCAGGTAGGCGAACATCACCATCTGTAGCGACATCAGCACGCCGGTCACGCCATTGGGCATGAAGCCGCCGTGGGTCCACAGGTTGGAGATCCCCAGGGCCACGCCATCGTTGCCGAAGCCGAAGGCAATGATGCCGACACCGCCGATGACCATGGCGATGATGGTGACGATCTTGATCAGGGCAAACCAGAACTCGAACTCACCGAAGGCCTTGACCGCGATCAGGTTGATCGAGCCCATGCTCACCAGGGCCGCCAGGGCCCAGATCCAGCGCGGCACATCGGGGAACCAGATGCCCATGTACACCGCCACCGCGGTGATTTCCGCGACGCAGGTCACCAGCCACAGGAACCAGTAGTTCCAGCCGGTGAGAAAACCCGCCAATGGACCCAGGTAGTCTTGTGCGTAACGGCTGAAGGACCCGGCGACCGGGTTGTGCACCGCCATCTCGCCGAGGGCGCGCATGATCACCAGGATCGCCAGGCCGCCGATGATGTAGGACAGCATGATGGCCGGGCCGGCCATTTCGATGGCCTTGGCCGAGCCCAGGAACAGGCCGACACCAATGCAGGCGCCCAGGGCCATCAAGCGAATATGCCGTTCACCCAGTTCGCGTTTCAGCGGACCGCCCTGAGCGGACTCGCCGTGGGGCAGTTGGTTGCCAACTGACATAGAGATACAACCTCATTTTGTTATTGGATTGAACCACCGAGTCTGCGAAGCCATGGCGGGTAGCCGCAGCTTGCTCAACCGTTCCGGCCTTGTGGGGCGGCGCGTCTGTAGGACAAGACCTGCCAGATCAGCGGGGTGCGCAGTATAAAAAGCTCCTGATAGGGCTTTTCACTCTATAAGTAGCTAAATTCAGAGAGAAATCTCGGCCTAAAGCGCTTTTGCAAAGAAGCATTACCTGCTTTTTGCCTCAATACCTCATTCCGAAAGGGTCCGGAGTATTGCACAGCCCTGGTGCATCGTCATGCCCCTACCTAGGGCGTATTTACCTATGCAAAGGCTCTAGCCCGGCAATCTCCCACCACCCTGTGGCGAGGGAGCTTGCTCCCGCCGGGTCGCGCAGCGGCCCTGGACTCAGCCACCGTGATCTCTCTGACGCAACCCATGCTCAGGCTTGGCGGCTGCTGCGCAGTCGAACGGGAGCAAGCTCCCTCGCCACAGAAGCGGGACCGAGTCGTTTTCACAATTTCCTCACCCATGGCCGCCACCGACTAAGCTTCAGGCAAGTCCGATCAATCTGCGTGAATGGATCAATCGACTATGGGCGCTCTGTGGCAAACCGATTCGCGTAAAACCGCAGTGCCAGGCCACAGCGAGGACGAAGCGCCTTTACCCAAAAAGCCCCGAGCGCGCCGTTATGCCTGGCGCCTGTTCTGGCTGTTGCTGCTGATTGCCCTGATTGCCCTGGGGGTAGCCGCGTCCCGGGAGATGCGCACCTCCAAGCTCCAGGCCCGGGAATTCAGCCGGCTGGCCAGCGATTTGAGCTACTCCCTGCAACCCGGGCCCAGCGATGCCGTGCTCTACCCTGGCGCCGGTCCCTTCGACCGCCGCCTGGGCTACAGCGCCCTGGGGGAATTCCTGCCGCGCCTGCTCAAGCGCGGCTACCAGATCGACGCACAGACGCGGTTTTCCGCAGCGTTGATGGACTACAGCAAACATGGCTTTTTCGTGCCCTATACCGAAAAGATCCAGGCCGGGCTGTCCATCACCGATTGCCGCGCCGCGCCCTTGTACCGCTTCAATTATCCGCAACAGCTGTATGCCAGTTTCGCCAGCATCCCCCCGCTGATGGTGCACAGCCTGCTGTTCATCGAGAACCGCGACCTGCTGGATCCCAAGCTGGCCCTGGCCAATCCGGCGGTGGACTGGCCACGCTTCGCCAAGGCCGCCTGGTCCCAGGTGGCCAAGCTCATGCACCTGCCGGGACAGACAGCCGGCGGCAGCACCCTGGCCACCCAGCTGGAGAAATACCGCCACTCCCCCGACGGCCTGACGCTGTCCGGGGGCGAGAAGATCCGGCAGATGGTCTCTGCCAGCGTGCGTGCCTATCAGGATGGCCCGCAAACCCTGGAAGCCCGGCGCCGGATCGTCCGCGACTACCTCAACAGCGTGCCGCTGTCGGCAGTGCCCGGACACGGTGAGGTGCATGGCATGGCCGAAGGATTGCGGGTCTGGTACGGCGCCGATTTCGAACAGGTCAACCGGGCGTTGAGCAGCACCGCCAACGACTCGCAAAGCCTGGCCCAGCGCGGGTTGGCCCTGCGTCAGGTGCTGTCGCTGATGATCGCGCAACGTCGCCCTTCCCATTACCTGGCCAAGGGCCGCGCAGAGCTGGCGGAACTGACCGACAGCCATATCCGCCTGCTGGCCCAGAACGACATCATCGACCCGGCCCTGAGCGCCGCCGCCCTGGCCAGCAAGGTCAGCTACCGCGACTGGCAGCAACAGCCGACGATCCAGCCGATCGAAACCAACAAGGGCATCAGCGTGGCCCGCAGCCGGCTGGCGGCGCTGCTCAACCGGCCCCTGTACGACCTGGACCGCCTCGACCTGTCCGCCACCAGCACCCTGCAGAGCGACCTGCAACGCCAGGCCACCGACTACCTCAAGCACCTGGCCGACCCGGCCTTCGCCGCGCAGATCGGCGTGCTCGGCGAGCGCCTGTTGACCCCCACCAGCACCACCCAGGTGCGCTACAGCTTCACCCTGTTCGAACTGACCCCGGACGGCTCGCGGGTGCGAGTGCAGACCGACAGCACCGACCAGCCGTTCGATATCAACGAAGGCAGCAAGCTGGAACTGGGCTCCACTGCCAAGCTGCGGGTGCTGACCACCTACCTGCAGATCATCGCCGAGCTGCACGACAGGCATGCCGGACAGACCCCGGCCGAGCTGAAGAAGGTTGCGGTCAACGACCAGGACCGGCTGAGCCGCTGGGCCATCGACTACCTGATGCAGAACAGCGACCGCAGCCTGCCGAAGATGCTCGACGCGGCCCTGGACCGCACCTACTCCGCCAGTCCCGGCGAAGCCTTCTTCACCGGGGGCGGGGTGCATCACTTCCACAACTTCCGCAATGAAGACAACGGCCGCAGCCCGACCCTGCGCGATGCCCTGCGCGAATCCATCAACCTGCCGTTCATCCGCCTGATGCGCGATCTGGTGCGCTACAGCACCTACGGTGGCGACAGCGCCAGCGCCGAACTGCTCAGCGACGACGCCAACCCGCGGCGCCAGGAGTACCTGGCGCGCTTCGCCGATCGCGAAGGCACGTCGTTTCTCCTGCGGTTCTGGAAGAAGTACCGCAACAAGGACACCCAGACACGCCTGGACACCTTTCTCGACGGCATGCATCCCACGGCGATCCGCCTGGCCGCGGTGCACCGCTACCTGCTGCCCGATGCCAGCCAGGAAAGCTTCAAGCGCTTTGTCCGGGCCCACATGAAAAACGCCAAGACCGGCGAAAAGCTCACCGACGAACGCCTGGACAAGCTCTACGCCAGCTATGGCCCGGGAGCCTACGACCTGCCGGACCAGGGCTACATCGCCAAGGTCCATCCCCTGGATCTGTGGCTGCTGGGCTACCTGATGAACAACCCCGACGCGAGCTTCAGCCAGATCGTCAAGGCCAGCGAGTTCGAGCGTCAGGAGGTGTACAGCTGGCTGTTCAAGAGTCGCCATCGCAGCGCCCGGGACAGTCGCATCCGCACCATGCTGGAGATCGAGGCGTTTCTGGATATTCACCAGCGCTGGCAGAGCGTCGGCTATCCGTTCGACCACCTGGTGCCGTCCCTGGCCACCGCCATCGGCAGCTCCGGCGACCGTCCGGCGGCCCTGGCCGAGCTGGTGGGCACCATCCTCAACGACGGCGTGCGCCTGCCGACCTTGCGCATCGACAGCCTGCACTTCGCCGCCGGCACGCCCTACGAAACCCGCCTGAGCAATGACCCGGGCAAGGGCAAGCGGGTCATGCCGTCGGAAGTCGCCACGGCCCTGCGCGGGGCCTTGTCCCAGGTGGTGGATGCCGGCACCGCGAAACGGGTGTCCGGCAGCTTCAAGCTGGCGGATGGCACCCCGCTGGCCATGGGCGGCAAGACCGGCACCGGCGACAACCGCATCGAAGCCATCGGTGCCGGCGGTCGGGTGCTGAGTTCCAAGTCCATCAACCGCACCGCGACCTTCGTGTTCTATATCGGCGAGCACCACTTCGGCACCCTCACCGCCTACGTGCCGGGCGCCTCGGCACAAGCCTTCAAGTTCACCTCGGCCTTGCCGGTGCAGGTGCTCAAGGGCATGGCGCCGATCCTCATGCCGTACCTGCAGCCGGACAGCAGTACCCAGTGCCTGGGCAACCTCGCCCAACGCTGAATCCGGGTTCGTCGTTCACTCCTCCTTCTCCGACAAACGGCCGCTGCGTCGCGGGCAGAAATGCTTGCACGCCACTTAAGATATATCTTAAGTTATGTCTAAATCGAAACGGAGAACGAGAAAATGAGCGAGCATCACCCTCCTCCCCATCGTGAACACGGGGACAACCATGAGATTTTCGAACGCCGCCCCGGCCGCGAACGCGGTGGTCGCGGCCCCCGGGTCTTCGCCCCCGGCGACCTGAAACTGCTGCTCTTGGCGCTGATCGCCGAACAGCCGTGCCACGGCTACGACCTGATCCGCCAGATCGAAAGCATGTTCGACGGCGCCTACAGCCCCAGCCCCGGGGTGATCTACCCGACCCTGACCTTCCTGGAAGAAAGCGAGCTGATCCTGGGCGACGCCGAAGGCGGCAAAAAGCGCTACAGCGTGACCGACGCCGGACGTCAGTCCCTGCAGGAGCAAGCCATCGCCCTGGACGGCGTGCGCATGCGCATCGAAGTCAGCAAGCGTTCCCTGCGCGGGCACGATCGCCCCGCGGAGATCCACGAGGCGGTGCACAACCTGCGCCACGCCCTGCAGATGCACCACGGCCGCTGGAGCCCGGAAGAAATCCTCCGGGTCCGCGACCTGCTGAACAACACCGCCAAGGCCATTGTCGATGGCCCCCTCAGCCACCCTGCCCAGGAGAAAAGCCAATGACTGCCAGCCCAGAACTGTCCATTCACCGGGTCATGCACGAGATCAAGCGCCGGCGCCTGGAGGTCCTGCGCGTCGTCGACCTGACCCCGCGCATGCGCCGCATCACCCTCGGCGGGCCCGAGCTGGCCGGCTTCATCAGCCTGGGCAGCGACGACCATGTGAAGCTGCTGTTTCCGCAGAACGCCGAACAGCAAGCCGCCCTGGAAACCCTGGTGCTGGGCCCGGGCAAGGACAGCGGCCCGATGCCGGCCATGCGCGACTACACCCCACGCCGCTACGACCTGGAGCTGGGCGAACTGGACATCGACTTCGTGCTCCACGGCGACGGCCCGGCCTCGACCTGGGCCGAGCAGGCCAAGCCGGGGCAGTACCTGCACATCGGCGGCCCCCGGGGCTCGATGATCGTGCCGGACATCTTCGACAGCTACCTGTTGATCGGCGATGAAACCGCCTTGCCGGCCATTGCCCGGCGCCTGGAAGAGCTGCCGGCCGGCCGCCGGGTGCTGGCGGTGATCGAGGTGCAGGACGCCGCCGAACGTCAGCCCCTGGACAGCGCCGCCGAGGTGCAGGTGATCTGGGTCGAACGTGACGGTGGCGGGCAGGACCTGCTCAGCACCGTGCGTCAGTTGCAGATGCCGCCAGGCAAGCTGTACGCCTGGGTGGCCACCGAGAGCAAAGTGTCGCGCCAGGTTCGTCGGGTGTTGCTGGATGAACACCGGCTCAACGACGAATTCGTCAAGGCTGCCGGTTACTGGCGCCTGGACAGCAGCGAAGCGGAATAACCCCGCCTACCGGGGCTGGGATTGGCGCCCGCCCAGCCAGCGGTCCAGGCCCAGCAACAGCAGGGACACCAGGACAAATCCGGCCAATATCCCCAGGGCATTGAGCAACACCTGGGGATACCCCAGCTTGTCCACGGCAATGAAGGGATAGGGGTACAGCCCCAGCAGATTTCCGCGCAACAGCAGGTAGGCGAAATACAGCACCGGGTAGAGTATCCACAGACCGATGTGCTTGAGTCGCAGCCCGCCCTTGGGCACGCAACACCACCAATAGAGCAAAAACAGCAGCGGCATCACGTCGTGCAGCAACTCATCGGCCAGCCATTGCCAGCCCTGGGGATGCCACAGGTGACGCAACAGCAGGCTGTAGGCCAAGCCCACCAGCACAATGCTCGCCGCCACCGCGCCACTGACCGCGGGCCTGAGCATGAATGCCTGCCCCCGGGATATCCGCAGGTTCAGGGCGCAGGTCAGCACACTGGCCACCAGGGTGTTGCTGAGCACGGTGAAGAAGCTGAAGAAATTCACCAGGCCGCCCAACAGACTGGCGCCCACCTCCCAGCGCAGCAGCAGGATCAGGTACAGCTGGACGGTCAGCCCGAACCAGCCAAGGATCGCCGCCACGGCAATCAGGCCGCGCCGAGTGAACAGCCCCCGCAGCGAGAAGCCAGCCATGGGGTTCCTTAAAGCGGGCGCTTGGTGCGTTGCAACTTCACGTAGAGCTTCTCGACCTTTTCCCGCGCCCAGGGCGTCTTGCGCAGGAAGGTCAGGCTCGACTTGATGCTCGGATCGCTCTTGAAACAGCGGATATCGATGCGCTCGGCCAACCCCGACCACTCGTAGTGCTCCACCAGCGCCTTGAGGATCTGTTCCAGGGTCACGCCATGCAGCGGGTCGGTGTGGGTGTCGGTCATGCCAGGCCTTTGCGGGAAGAAAAGAGGGAAAGCCGCGCACCTTAGCCGAGGGCATGCCCCCGCGCCAGAGCGCTTGAATAACTGTAGCCGCCACCCGCCCGTGCGGTGCTCGGGCATGAGCGGCAAAAAGTTCCTGGCTTTTCGCGATAAAAGAGATGTTATATTGTATCAATCAATAACAACTCACCCGCATTCTGGGCACCCCCGTGTCCCGCCTGTCCTCTGACTCAAAGCGCCTAGCGCCCTGCTTGCCAAGGAATGACCGATGTCCCGTTCAGCCTCCCGTCCTTCTCGCTCTTTACTGTGGCGCCTGTCGCCCCTGTCCGCCGCACTGCTGCTCGCCTCCCAGGCCCACGCCGTGGAATTGCCCCGGCAGGTCATCACCGCCAACCCTTTGGGCAGCACCGAGCTGGCCGCCCCGAGCACCGTGCTGGAAGGCGACCAACTGACCCTGGAACAGAAAGGCAGCCTCGGTGAAACCCTGAACAAACAGCCGGGGGTGTCTTCGTCCTACTTCGGCCCCGGCGCCAGCCGCCCGGTGATTCGCGGCCTGGACGGCGACCGCATCCGCATCCTGCAGAACGGCGTCGGCGCCCTGGATGCTTCGTCGCTGTCCTACGATCACGCGGTGCCCCTGGACCCGGTGAACGTCGAGCGCATTGAAATCGTCCGCGGCCCGGCGGCCCTGCTGTACGGCGGCAACGCCATTGGCGGGGTGATCAACAGCTTCGACAATCGCATTCCCACCGAAGCCATCGAAGGGATTCACGGCGCCGGCGAGTTGCGCTACGGCGGCGCCGACACCACCCGCAGCAGCGCCGGCAAACTGGAAGCCGGCGACGGCACCTTCGCCCTGCACCTGGACGCCAACTCCCGGCAGTTCAACGACCTGAAGATTCCCGGCTACGCCCGCAGCCGCCACGCCCCGGCCAGTGACGACGGCGATGCCAAGAAAGGCCGCCTGGGCAACAGCGACGGACGCCAGGACGGCGGCGCCATCGGCGGTTCCTACACCTGGGACGACGGTTATGCCGGCCTGTCCTACAGCAACTACGACTCCAACTACGGCTCCCCCGCCGAAGACGACGTGCGCATCCGCATGAAGCAGGACCACTACGCCTTCGCTTCGGAACTGCGCAACCTGCAGGGCCCGTTCAGCTCGCTCAAGTTCAACGCGGGCTACACCGACTACCAACACCGTGAGATCGAGGGCGGCGAAACCGGCACCACCTTCAAGAACAAGGGTTACGAAGCCCGGGTCGAAGCCCGGCACCAGCCCCTCGGCCCGCTGGAAGGGGTGATCGGCGCCCAGGTCAATCGCAACGAGTTCTCCGCCCTGGGCGAAGAAGCCTTCGTCCCGCAAACCGATACCAACAGCGGCGCGCTGTTCATCCTCGAAGAGCTGCAAGCCACCGAACGCCTGCGCCTGAGTCTCGGCGGGCGCCTGGAACACACCACCGTGGACCCGGACGGCAAAGGCAACCCACGCTTCGCCCAGGCCGACAAGTCCAGCAGCTTCACCGCCGGCAGCCTGTCCTCCGGCGCGGTCTACACCCTGACCCCGGTCTGGTCCCTGGCCGCGACCCTGGGCTACACCGAACGCGCTCCGACCTTCTATGAGCTGTATGCCAACGGCGCTCACGTCGCCACCGGCACCTATGAAGTGGGCAACGCCAAGCTG
This sequence comes from Pseudomonas sp. Os17, assembly GCF_001547895.1. NCBI lineage: Bacteria > Pseudomonadati > Pseudomonadota > Gammaproteobacteria > Pseudomonadales > Pseudomonadaceae > Pseudomonas > Pseudomonas sp. Os17. The sequence continues at coordinate 5,479,317 of NZ_AP014627.1, forward strand.
TCGAAGGAAAAAGCCGTGTCCAGCGACCTGGCCCTGCGCTTCGACAACGGCACCCACAAAGGCAGCGTCGGGGTGTTCTACAGCCACTTCTCCAACTACATCGGCCTGCTGGGCACGGGCCGGACCCTCAACGATGAAGGCGAAGAAGAGGCAGGCGGAATTCCGGAATACGCCTACAGCGGAGTACGAGCACGCTTCACCGGGATCGAAGCCCAGGATCGCTGGACCCTGGGGGAAAGCGCCTACGGCAAGTTCGCCCTGGAGCTGTCCGGCGACTACACCCGGGCCAAGAACCTGGACAACGGCCAGGACCTGCCGCGCATTGCTCCGCTGCGTCTGAACAGCGGCCTGCTGTGGGAACTGGATCGCTGGCAGGCGCGCCTGGATGTGCAACATGCCGCCAGCCAGGGCCGGGTGCCGGACCACGAAAGCGGCACCGATGGCTACACCACCTTTGGCGCCAGCGCCGGCTATCGCTTCGACATCGGCCATAGCCAGTGGCTGGCCTTCGTCAAGGGCGAGAACCTGACCAACCAGACCGTGCGCTACGCCAGCTCGATCCTGCGGGATATCGCCCCGGCCGCCGGGCGCAGCGTGGAAGTGGGCTTGCGCACCACCTTCTAAGGGCCCTGTTCGCCGACAAGCCGGCTCCTACCGATCGGTGCAGGAGCCGGCTTGCCGGCAAAGGGCTTAGCGATAACGGCGCGGGTCCGCCTCGATCAGGCTGGCCAGCTGAGTCAGGGCAAAACGCAACTCGTCCCGGGTGGTGGGCGACATCAGCACCACCCGCACACAACGGGAGCTGACGCCGCGTTCCACCTGGAACTGGCTGCCGCTCATCACCAGCACCCCATTGGCCCGGGCCAGGGTGGCGAACTCATCAGCGCTCCACGGCTCCGGCAACGTCAGCCACAGGTGATAGCTGTGGGGCTGGGTCTGGATCTGCAGACCGGCAAACACCTCCCGGGCAATCGCCTGGCGCACTGCCGCTTCGCTGCGCTGGGTCTGCACCAGCTTGCGATCCAACCCCTCGACAATCACGTTGCTGGCCAATTGCGCGGTCAGGGGCGACGGCATCCACACACTGCTGCGAACCATCGAGCTCAGGCGCGACAGCAGCTTGGGCGGGCTGTAGAGGTAACCCACGCGCAACGCCGGCATGATCGCCTTGGACAGGCTGGTGAGGTACACCGAACGCTGCGGCGCATAGCTGGAAAGCGGCTTGATCGACGGATCGGTGGCAAGAAAGCCGTAGATATCGTCGTCGATGATCAGAAAGTCGAACTCTTCGGCAATCGCCGCGATCTGCGCCCGGCGCCGGGGCGACATGATCGCCGTGGTGGGGTTCTGACAACTGGCGACGCACACCAGCAATGTCGGTTTTTCCCGCAGGCACTGCTCGCGCAGGGCCTCGGGCAGCATCCCCTCCTCGTCCATCGCCACGCCCCTCAGGCGCCGCTCCAGGCCATGGGCCACGGAGATGATGCCCGGGTAGGTCAACGACTCGCAAAGCAGCAGGTCACCGGCGTTGCTCAAGGCGCTGATGGCCACCGTCAGGCCGTGCTGGGCCCCAGCCGTCAGCACCACCTGTTGCCAATGGACTTCGGACAGGGAGTGGCGCAACCACTGGGCACCGGCTTCGCGATGGGCCGGATGGCCGCCGTCGGGGGCGTAGTCCAGGGCGCGGCCGAAGTCGCTGCTGTGGGCCATGCCCACCAGAGCGCCGCGCAACCAGTACTCCAGGGTTTCGCTGTAGGGCTTGATGATCGACAGGTCCAGGACGTCGGACTGGCCCAGGGACAGCGACGGCGCGCTGGAACCTTCGGGCAACGCCAGCGGCGGCTGCGCCAGCACGTAGGTGCCACGCCCGACTTCCCCCTGCACCAGCCCGCGCCGCTGGGCTTCGCTGTAGGCGCGGCTGATGGTGCCGGGGGTGACATTCAGGGTCACCGCCAGCTCGCGCAGGGTCGGCAGACGATCACCGTCATTCAACAGGCCGCTGCCGATATCCCGCGCCAGGGCATCGGCAATGGACAGGTAGACCGGCTGATTGAACTCGCTTAACTGGGGAACCCACATGGAGGCTGATGACCATCGGCTGCGTTGAGGTGGACCGGAGCATATCACAGCCGTGCATCGACCTTAACATCGACTCATTTGACAAATTGATTCGATCCATAGGCCAAACCGCTGGCCTAGATTCGTCCAACAACTTTTTGAAAACCCTATAAAGCCCTATAAATCAGTAACTTGACTTTCAATCACCAACGATTTTGCCGTGCCCACATCGAGAAACAATTGAATCGATTCAATTCATTGAAATACACTCGACCCTCGCCAACTCAATCGACTCAACTTCTTCCACCCCATGCCCAGTCGAGATGCCATGCACAGTCTCAGCAAGGACCTGTCCCTCTCCGCCGTGATCGCCGGCCTGATCGCCGTGATCATTTCCTACGCCGGCCCCTTGATCATCGTGTTCCAGGCCGCCCGCGAAGCCCATATGCCCAGTGACCAGGTGTCGTCCTGGATCTGGGCCATCTCCATCGGCAGCGGCCTCACCGGCCTGCTGCTGAGCTGGCGCCTGAAAGTGCCGGTGATCACCGCCTGGTCCACTCCCGGCGCAGCGCTGCTGGTATCGATGCTGCCCACGGTATCGCTGCCCCAGGCCATCGGCGCCTATGTCGTGGCCTCGTTGATCATCGCCGTGCTCGGCCTGTCCGGGGCCTTCGACAAGCTCATGAGCCGCCTGCCCAAGGCCATTGCCGCGGCCATGCTGGCGGGCATCCTGTTCCGCTTCGGCGCCGGGCTGTTCACTTCGGTGACCCTGCAACCGGCCCTGGTGCTGGCAATGATCGCCGCCTATCTGCTGGGCAAACGCTTCTCGCCACGCTACGCGATTCTCGCGGTGCTGCTGGTGGGCTGCGCCGTGGCCGCCGGCCTTGGCGAGTTCAACGGCGGCTCCATCACCCTGGCCCTGGCCGAACCGATCTTCATCGCCCCCGAGTGGAACTGGCACGCCATCGTCAACATCGGCCTGCCCCTGGCCCTGGTGACCCTGACCGGGCAATACGTGCCGGGCATGGCGGTGATGCGCAGCGCCGGCTACACCACCCCGGCGCGCTCGATCGTGTCCTGGACCGCCATCACGTCGGCGCTGCTGGCGCCCTTCGGCTCCCACGGCATCAACCTCGCCGCCATCACCGCCGCCATCTGCACCGGCCGCGAAGCCCACGAAGACCCGAACAAGCGCTACATCGCCGGGATCGCCTGCGGCCTGTTCTACATCCTCATGGGGATTTTCGGCGCGACCCTGGCCTCGGTGTTCGCCGCCCTGCCCAAGGAACTGATCGCGGCCCTGGCCGGCCTGGCCCTGTTCGGTGCCATCAGCGCCGGGCTCAGCGGCGCCATGGCCGACGAGAAGCAACGTGAAGCCGCGCTGATCACCTTCCTGGTCACCGCCTCGGGCATGAGTTTCCTCGGCCTGGCGGCGGCGTTCTGGGGGCTGATCTTCGGCCTGGTGGCGCACTGCGTCTTGAGCTACACCCGGCAGAAACACGCCCTCGCCGCGGCCACCGCGCCGCGCTGAACCTGCCCGGCCCCGGCCACTGTTACCGAATCCGAAAGGGTTCATGTCAATAAAAGCGCTTTCTCTCCAGGAGACGGCGCTTTATCCTTCGCACCCTGAAGCTGAAACGCTTCATCTTTCCTTTTGAAATCAGCGGCATGCCACCTTGATCCATCGCGATCAAAGCCACGCAGCCTGCCCTTGCTTCTGCCTATTCCTAGAAAAAGACCTGACTCGAATGCCTATGCCCGTTTTTCAGCGCTTAAAAGACAGCGCTGTCCTGACTCCCGTTGCCCTGCCCAAGACCCTGAGCCTGCTCGGCGCCCTGGGGTTCGCCGCCTGCGCCCAGGCCGCCCCGGCCTTCGACAGCGACTCGCCCTGGATGCTCGGCGACTGGAACGGCACGCGCACGGAACTGGCGAACAAGGGCTACGACTTCAAGGTCGACTACGTCGGCGAGATGGGGTCGAACCTGCACGGTGGCTACGACCACGACCGCACCGCGCGCTACAGCGACCAGTTCGCCTTCGGCAGCCACCTGGACCTGCAGAAGATCCTCGGCTGGGATGACGCCGAGTTCCAGTTGACGGTGACCAAGCGCGACGGCGACAACATCAGCAACGACCGGATCAACGACCCACGGGTCGGCGGCTTCACCTCGGCCCAGGAAGTCTGGGGCCGCGGCCAGACCTGGCGCCTGACGCAGATGTGGTACCAGCAGAAATTCTTCGACCAGAAGCTCGACATCAAGGCCGGCCGCTTCGGCCAGGGCGAAGACTTCAACAGCTTCCCCTGCGACTTCCAGAACCTGGCGTTCTGCGGCTCCCAGGTGGGCAACTGGGCTGGCAGCGTCTGGTACAACTGGCCGGTCAGCCAGTGGGCGCTGCGGGTCAAATACCACCTCTCGCCCGAGGTCTACGCGCAGATCGGCGCCTATGAGCAGAACCCATCGAACCTGGACCGCGACAACGGCTTCAAGCTCAGCGGCAGCGGCACCCAGGGCACCCTGTTGCCGGTGGAACTGGTGTGGACGCCCAAGCTCAACGGCCTGGCCGGTGAGTACCGCGCCGGCTACTACTACAGCAGCGCCAAGGCCAGCGACGTGTACAAGGACAGCAACGGCCAGAGCGCGGCCCTGAGCGGCGAAGCCTACCGCAGCAGCTCAAGCAAGCACGGCCTGTGGTTCGGCGCGCAACAGCAAGTCACCAGCGTCGCCAGCGACCATTCCCGCGGCCTGAGCCTGTTCGCCAACGTCACCGCCCATGACAAGAAGACCAACGCCATCGACAACTACGTCCAGGCCGGCCTGGTCTACAAGGGCCTGTTCGATGCCCGCGCCAAGGACGACATCGGCTTTGCCCTGGCCCGAGTCCACGTCAACCCGGCGTACCGCAAGAACGCCCAGGCCAGCAACCAGGCCCGCGCGATCTACGACTACAACAACCCCGGCTACCTGCCGCCGCAGGACACCGAATACAGCGCCGAGCTGTACTACGGCGTGCACCTGGCCAACTGGCTGACCGTGCGCCCCAACCTGCAATACATCCGCCATCCCGGTGGCGTGAGCCAGGTCGACGACGCCCTGATCGGCGGGATCAAGATCCAGAGTTCGTTCTAAGGCCCCTGGTACCCAACAACGTCATTCACAGTTTTCAGCTGAACCAAGCCCGCGCCTGATCGTCATCTACAGTGAACAAGCGCGGGTCCACTCTTAACGTCACGGAGAACCACACTATGAGCACTGAGGGTGCTTCAAGTCCGAGCCGCTGGCTGCCAAGCCTGCTCGGGATCTTGCTGCTGCTAATGGGCCTGGCCTTGCTGGCCGGGGGGATCAAGCTGAGCATGCTCGGCGGCTCGCTGTACTACGTCCTGGCCGGTATCGGCCTGACGCTGACCGGCCTGCTGTTGCTGGCCGGCAAACGCGCGGCACTGGGTCTGTACGCCCTGGTGCTGTTCGCCAGCACCGTCTGGTCGCTGTGGGAAATCGGCCTGGACTGGTGGCAACTGGTGCCACGCCTGTCGCTGTGGTTCGCCCTCGGCGTGGTCCTGCTGCTGCCCTGGTTCCGCCGTCCGCTGCTGCGCGATGGCCCGGCACCGATGGGCACCGCGGCCCTGAGCGTGGCCGTGGTCCTGGCCGGTGGCGCCGCTATCGGCAGCCAGTTCACCCACCCTGGGGAAATCTCCGGCGACCTGGGCCGCGACAGCGCCGACATGACCAGCACTGCGCCAGCCATCCCTGATGGTGACTGGCAGGCCTACGGCCGCACCGAGTTCGGTGACCGCTACTCGCCGCTGAAGCAGATCACCCCGGCCAACATCGGCAAACTGCAGGAAGCCTGGCGCATCCGCACTGGCGACATGCCGACCGACAAGGACCCGGTGGAGATCACCAACCAGAACACCCCGCTGAAGGTCAACGGCAAGCTCTATGCCTGCACCGCCCACAGCAAGGTGCTGGCTCTGGACCCGGATACCGGCAAGGAAATCTGGCGCTTCGACCCGCAGATCCAGGGCCCCAACGGCGACGATTTCCGTGGCTGGGCGCACATGACCTGCCGTGGCGTGTCGTACTACGACGAAGCCAACTTCAAGAACACCGATGCCATCAGCCAGCCGGCCACCCTGTCCCCGGCGGGCCAGGCCATCGCTGCCAGCTGCCCGCGTCGTCTGTTCCTGCCCACCGCCGATGCGCGCCTGATCGCCATCAACGCCGACACCGGCAAAGTCTGTGAAGACTTCGGCAACAAAGGCGCCGTGGACCTCAAGGCCGGTATCGGCCCGTTCACCCCGGGCGGCTACTACTCCACCTCGCCGGCGGCCATCACCCGCAACCTGGTGATCATCGGCGGCCACGTCACCGACAACGAATCGACCAATGAACCGTCCGGCGTGATCCGCGCCTTCGACGTGCACGACGGTCACCTGGTGTGGAACTGGGATTCGGGCAACCCCGACGAAACCGCTCCCCTGCCGGAAGGCAAGACCTACACCCGCAACTCGCCGAACATGTGGTCCCTGGCCAGCGTCGACGAGAAACTGGGCATGGTCTACCTGCCACTGGGCAACCAGATGCCTGACCAATGGGGCGGCAACCGCACCGCAGGCGCCGAGAAATTCAGCGCCGGCACCGTGGCCCTGGACATCGACACCGGCAAGCTGCGCTGGAACTACCAGTTCACCCACCACGACCTGTGGGACATGGACGTGGGCAGCCAGCCGACCCTGCTCGACATGAAGACCGCGAACGGCGTCAAGCCGGCGCTGATCCAGCCGACCAAGCAAGGCAGCCTGTACGTGCTGGACCGTCGCGACGGCACCCCGATCGTACCGATCCAGGAAATCCCGGCCCCGACCGGCGCGGTCGAAGGCGACCACACCGCCCCGACCCAGGCCCGCTCGGACCTGAACCTGCTGCCACCGCCACTGGACGAGAAAGCCATGTGGGGCGCCACGCCGTTCGACCAGATGCTGTGCCGCATCCAGTTCAAGGAACTGCGCTATGAAGGTCAGTACACCCCGCCGTCGGTGCAGGGCAGCCTGATCTACCCGGGCAACGTCGGCGTGTTCAACTGGGGCAGCGTGTCGCTGGACCCGGTCCGTCAACTGCTGTTCACCAGCCCGAACTACATGGCCTTCGTTTCCAAGCTGGTGCCGCGGGCCGAAGTCGCCGCCGGCAGCAAGCGCGAAAGCGAAACCTCGGGCGTGCAACCCAACACTGGCGCGCCTTACGCGGTGATCATGCACCCGTTCATGTCGCCTCTGGGCGTACCCTGCCAGGCACCGGCCTGGGGCTACGTGGCCGGTATCGACCTGACCACCAACAAGGTGGTGTGGAAGCACAAGAACGGCACCAGCCGCGACAGCTCTCCAATCCCGATCGGCCTGCCGATGGGCGTACCGAGCATGGGCGGCTCCATGGTCACCGGCGGTGGCGTGGGCTTCCTCAGCGGCACCCTGGACCAGTACATCCGCGCCTATGACGTGAAAAACGGCAAGGAACTGTGGAAATCCCGCCTGCCAGCGGGCGGCCAGGCCACGCCGATGAGCTACACCGGCAAGGACGGCCAGCAGTACGTCCTGGTGGTCGTGGGCGGCCACGGCTCCCTGGGCACCAAGATGGGCGACTACATCATTGCCTACAAACTGGCGGAATAAGCGTTACCGACAGGGATGAAAAAGGCGGCTACCTACGGGTAGCCGCCTTTTTTTGTGATCGCTACGCATTAGGAATATCACTCCCCTTAGGGAGTACAGCTTTTCTGTATGCTTAATTTAAAAATACAATACCTGACGCCACCCTCTTTAATTCACTGAAAGTTTTCGCACTTATCGATAGTGGCTCTGGGGCATTCTCAGCACTGCCGAGTAAAACACTTTCGCCTTTAATCAGGCAAAACGTTACTCGACCAAATGTAGGTGTGTCTTTGTTTTTGTATCCAACAATGAAGCCGCTCAAATTTTCATTTTTTATTTCTTCAAATACATAACTATTGGCGGCTCCGGCTTTTTCTGTTGGCCTCCACCCTGCCTCGCTCAGCGCCCCCGGGCATTTAAATGCATTATCATTTTTGATTTGCTGCAGTTCAGGGCTGTCACTGCTTAGCTGATTTTCGAATGCCGGCTCAAAATCAAAGTATTTTGCATTGTCACACATCAAACCAAACCATTTCGAGTTCAGCCCAGATTTTTTCTTAAAACTCCAACTGTATCCAAAGCTTGTTTCGGCCTGTGATAAATATGGCCAATCTTTGATTTTTTCATTTGATTTTGACTCAAGAAATACAACGTCTGGCGTATTAAACCTTAAGCGTTGCCCCTTGAGCAGCAGCATGCTGTATAGACAATGGCTCTGGTGAATTTCTACTGTGCTTTTCCCAGTGGCATATATGCTTTCCCTGATACCATTGCCTAACTTGATGGTTTCGCCACCAACAGCGGCAAAAGAAAAGATCAGCAGTAAGCATAGTTGCGCTTTTGCCAAGCCCAACATCCATTTTATGATATTCACCACTCAATACTCCTGCGAACATAATCCAGTGGAACCATGGATAGGCTATTGGCGGACATTGGAAATTGCAGTCTATCCATTAAAACAACCTGTGCATTTGCAAATGCCATGAATCGTGCCTGGATTCCCCATATAGACGAAAAATTTGATGATGGTGATCCAGTATTAATTGTTGCGGCAACATTTCCAAACGCGGAATTTTCGTAATAGTGTTTCGTCTGAAGGTTTGTCGTGACAGCCCTTAATGTACTGAAAGGCGCCGCATAGTATCCATCTGCCTGTTTGGCTGACCCAGACCATAACCCATATGCGTCGGCGCTGTTGGTGGTATCAAACGATGCCTTTACAGCCTCTCGTTTTACAATGATCTCTTGAGGGATGCCCGTAGATATATCGTTCAAAGAGTTTATCGGATCATACATGAATCCCCCCTGAGCAATAGGGCGATTATTATTGGTCATGACCAACCTGCTCATTAAAGCTTGTGAAATCTGATTGTCGATGCCCCCCTTGAATCTCCAATATTCAATATAGTTTCCAATATGGGTTAAATGCAGGAAGTCTATACAGCGTCAAGAACTGTACCATTATGGGCTATCCTCATGACTTGTTTGATACCCTTGTATCTCTTGAGTGGCATTGGCAAAAAAACATGCCATTCGGACAGGTGTACTAAAAGGAACTTGTGATTCTGGTTAGCAGTTGGCCACTTTCATCAGAAGCTAGTAACGCACTGCTTTGGGATATTATCCTCATAGTAGGTACTGTTTAGACTTCTGTTTTTTTTATCAGTCACGAGATTGATAAATTCATCACCACAACTTGGAAAGATCTCTGTGAAGGCTATTGTTTTAACGTCATAAATAAACACTCTAAAGATCCTGTAAGTACCCATCCCATCATCAGTATGCCAAACAGCAAAATCCCCCACTCCGTCAAAATTGAAATCATCAAGCGCTATATGTAGCTTCTTATCTGTTTCAAAAGCAAAGTCGCTTACCTTATGATTCCCATTACTCTTCACATCTATATTCAAGCTTAATCCGTCCCACGAAAGCTTTACTTCGCTTTCTTTGTCGGGGTTGAATCTTAGCGATTGCGCTTGAATAGACACGCAAACAAAGGTTACTAGCGCCGCCAAAATTGCTTTTTTAACATTCATCTGACTACTCCGCAGGCTGCATATCTGCATGGATAGTAGCCTTCCCTGTAGGAGATATGATTATTGTTTGGGTTTCAGCAATGCTGTCTGTAAGCTTTCGAAGCATATAGGCAGTATAGGCCTGTCTCTCGTAATATCCGTTGCCGCCGCCGTTAACTAGACGATTGATCAGTCCTATATTATTAGCCGAGTACAACCTGTCTGAAACTCTGTTTATATTCATTCCACCAGAGAAGACTTTAGACACCCAGTAAAAACCGCCCGAGTCACACGCATTATATTTGCTCTCTGCAACTATATCTGGATCAAATCTTGGAGCCCAGACAAAAGCAATCCCCCCATCATCCGGATGTGCTGAGTAGTGCATTGAAACGTTAGTCAGGCGTGGAGGGATATTCGAAATCCTTTCAGTATATGCGCCTACATGATTTCTAAAACCTCGGTACTCTCCATAAGCTTTGTAGTTTTTAGCCCAAGTCAACTGCATTATCCCTCTTCCGTAGAACACGCTATAAAATTCAGTTGCGGGGTTTAGCACAGAATACCGACCAAAACCCCACTCATGCATTAAGCGCTTACTTCCACCGATATTTCTCCACTGTGCCGTTTCAAGAAGTACTTGCGCTAAAAATATAGAAATTCTCTTCCTGTCTGCACCCAAATATTTTCTTATGGCTTTATTTAGATCCTCTATATGGCTTGACACTCTATTTTCCGCACTTCTTCTATTTGTGGTATATGTCTGGCCACTTGTATTTATGGAAGTTCTTGGATTTCCGCTCGCGGTATAAAACATGTGCTTGGGAAACGTACCTCCAACTTCAACCAAACTCAGCCATCCACACTTTCTAAAAACCCGAATAAACTCCTTTGGTGGGAAATGCCAGTGCTCTGAATTAACATCTTTCAGATCCATATTTTCCCAAAAAGCCAACGCCTCATAGTGCAACTTCAATTTTTCTTGAGCCTGCGCGGAAATAATAGGCTCATTACCTTCACTCAACCAGTTGTACCTGTTGAAGAAATTGGCTCTTTCCCATTCGCTGGGAAATTTACAAATCAGTCGTTTAAGTTTTTTCTGGTTTTCAGGTGTGTTGATCATCGCACTATAGGCAGTACGCTGTTGTGGCGTCACTGGAATCTCGGAAATGCCCAGTAATTCCATAACCTGTTCAGACTGGCAACGACCATCACCATCGGTGTCATCGTCAATCAACTTCCAACCCTGCCAATGGGGAAAGTCGGCGTCGCTATAGACAGTAACTGTAGGACTTTTCAGGTTGACCCAGCCGACGCCTGCCGGATGGGCGCCGCTCGCCGGATAGGCTACTTGTCGCCAGTGCGCCGCATCATGGGGCTGTAGTAGATCTGGACCCAATATCCGGCCAAATCGCAATAACTCATAACCCGCACTCGGTGAACGGGGATACAACGTACTGGCAGTCGTATAGAGGTTGTATTCGTAATCTTGCGTTTCCTGCCGTTCTCCCAGTCGAGTGCCAACTTCATCGAGAGTGGTTAATGTGCACTGTCCTTTCCCATAGTTCATAGAAACAAAATAGGCATCGATATGCCGGTGAACAATGGCCGACTCATTAGTTGCGCTTGTTGGGTTGGTCGGGCGGGCGGCATAGAACAGTATTTCTGGAGGAATGTAGAAGTGAATATCGCCCCAACAACTATCAGTTCGCCCATTCCTGGTGGTGGTCAGGCGCCCGGTACTCCTGCCTAGAAAATGGCCAAGTTGCTCCTGGGAGCAGATGACTTCAAAGTGGATTTTATGGGGAGCACCATAAATCCTGCCCGCCGTACCTAATTCGTCCTTCCGGTAAATAGGCATATCAATTGCGATGTTGACGGATTTAATAGCGGATAAGTGCATGTAGATTGAATAAAAAACAACCTTGGCGTGGGCGCCTTCGCCTATATCCGTTTCGTGTTTCAGAATCAGGCAGCCGTTATCGGTCCAGCCATTTCGATAATTCAAAGGATGGCTGGTATCGGTGTTGGTTGCCGTAGGCTGACGAACATAAGCCACGGTTCCATCGGCGATGGCGCGAACGGGCAGGTGAGTGTTCCCTTCCCTCGGTGCCGTGAGATGGATACCACCGTGCCAGATCATGTTCTGACCGAGAGGAAAGGCTCCTTCAGTACTGTTCATCGCCCGATTGAGATACTCCTCATCGCTTTCGTTTGGGGCGGCTAACGGGAGAAAAGGTGGGCTGATCAACATAGTCGGACTCCATATCCATCAATCTGCATGTCCATAAAAACGAGGGTTACAGCGAGAACGGATAATCTTCTTCAGGTTTGGTTTTCTGCTTGGGATTCACCAAAGCCTTCTCCATCAAGCTCCCGGCCTTATCCTTGTCCGCCACACCGGGTAGCACCGGCGGCTGGATTCCAATGCCAGAGCCTGCCGCTGCCGCGCCCCCCGCATTCACCTTGAGCAACGCCCCCTTCACGCTGATGCCGCTGGCATCGAGCTTGATAAAGCTGCCCCCGGCTTGCACCGTCAGTTCACTGGCCGCTTCGATCACCATTTTCTGGCCCGCTTGCAGATGAATCTCACGCCCGACCTGGAGCAGTTGTGCGGTGCCCAGCTTGATGTGCTGGTCTTGCGCCACGTTCAGGTGGTCGTCGGCGCGGATTTCGGTTTTGCGCTCGCCGTGGACGGTGCGGTGTTCCTCGGCCTTGAGTTCGCTGTAGCTGTTGCCTTCAACCGTGTCGTGACGCTCGTGGCCGACGCGAATTTTCTGGTCGTGCTGGATGTTTTCATCCCAGTCGCGCTGGGCGTAGACGAAGATCTGTTCGGCGCCTTTTCTGTCTTCGACGCGCACTTCATTGAAACCGCCGCCGCCCGGCGAACTCAGGGTCTTGAAGGTGCTGCGGGTCTTGTTGGCCGGCAGTTCGTAGGGCGTCGGGTGTTCCTGGTGGTACAGGCAACCGCTGATCAGCGGCTGGTCGGGGTCGCCTTCAAGAAAGTCCACCAGCACTTCCATGCCGATGCGCGGGATGGCGAGGGCGCCATAGCGGTCGCCGGCCCAGCTGGACGCCACTCGCAGCCAGCAACTGGTCTGGTCGTCGCCCTGGCCTTCGCGGTCCCAGTGGAACTGCACCTTGACCCGGCCGTATGGATCGGTGTGGATTTCCTCTCCGGGCGGGCCGGTAACCACTGCGGTCTGACTGCCCAGGACCCGGGGTTTCGGATGGTCCAGCGCGGGGCGGAAGAATACCTCCCAGGGGGTGGCGAGGAAGCGGTTGCGGTAACCCTGTTGGAAGCCGTCTGCGGTCTCGGTGTCGCTGGTGATCGATTCCTCCAGCACCTGGGGCTGCTTGCCTTCGTGAGTCACCCGGGTCAGCAGCCACAGGTCGTTCCACTCCCCACGCGGGTGCTCGGACAATTGCAGAAAATGCCCGCTGATCAGCCGCGGTTCATCGCCCCAGCCCTCGGCCTGGCGGTAGTCGGCGCGGTGGCGTTCCAGGGCGCGCTGGCTGAGGGACTTGCCGCGCTGGCGATCGGTGAAGCGCCCGGGATAGTCGTAGTCCTCCAGGTCCGGTTCCTGGGTCTTGGCGTCGGGCTTGTAGGCAGCCTCCATTTGCAGGCGTGGCTTTTCGAAGTCGTAGTCGCGCCGGGTGATGCGGCTGGTGCGGGTTTCCAGGCGCACGTTGAAGCCCTTGATCACCGGCTCATCGGCCACCAGCCCGCTGCCCTGCACGTAGGCGGTGGGTCGCCCGAGCGTGCGGAACACGCTCTGGTTGTCGCTGAACACCAGCAAATGCGCCTCGCGGCTGTGCTGGAAGTGGTAGTGCAGGCCTTCTTCTTCGCACAGGCGCTGGATGAAGTGCAGGTCGCTTTCGTTGTACTGCACGCAGTAGTCGCGCTTGGGGCACGGGTGTTGAATCTGGAATTGGTAGGCATTGCCGAGGATGCCGTGCTCTTCGAGGATCAGGGCGATGATCTGCGGCGCCGAAAGCTGCTGGAAAATCCGCTGGTTGCTGCGGTGGCGCAGGTAATCCAGGTGCGGCAGCAGCGACAGGCTGTAGCGGCTCAGGCGCTGGCCGGCGTCGCCCTGGGCGATGCGTTGGATCAGGCCATGGATGCCATGGCCCTGGGGATCGAAGGCGAGAAAGGCCGGTTGGTGCAGCAGGGGTTCAATGTCGATGAAGGGGCGTTCGCTGACCAGTTGCAGGTCAAAGCGAAACGGCTGGCTGATGGCTTCGCTGCCCTGGAAGGCGAGCACCTGGAAGTCGTGCGGGATGCCTTGAATGTCCAGGCTGAAGTGGGTCTGGTCGGCCGGGCTGAACATGGGTCGCTCCTTGACGTGTTGCGGCTGATTCCATTAGCCGAAGCGCTGCGGGGCCGAGGCCTCGCTGCAGACGCGCAGTAACTTAGCAAGTTGCAACTCGTCACCTTTGTAGGAAATGTCTGAAATACCGACCGATCAGCCCGTTCCATGACCTCATTTATCTCACCGCCATCCGGGTGCTGAGGGTGCTGGAAGGAAAGTTGCGAATGCTCATGTGGCGGCTGATCGGTGGGAGCCCTCGGCATACCCTGCCCCTCAAATCGCGGTCACCGAAAATTCCTACAACTCGCGTCGAATCGCATCACCTTGTTCCTCAAAGGTTCAGCCCTTAAGGTCTGGGGGTCATTGCAAATTCAGTGACAGGGGTGTGGAAGCCCCTATCTCGTTAGGCGTAAACGACGCCACCTAGTGGCCATTCAGATTCCTGCGAGAGAGCCCCACAGCAATGAACAACAACGCAACTGACCAACCCGAGAGACGCTACATGCCCCTCACCAGCAACGACTACAACATCCCCGCCCTGCTGGTGGACACCCAGGCCCCACTGGACGCGCTCCACGAGGCCGCCGCCCACCGCATCCGCGCGGCCACCCAATTGCTGGAGAACATCGCCAGTCACGACAACCTGCAGAGCAACCCGGCCCTGCTCCAGGACTTCGCCCAGCTGTGCGTCATCCCTCTGCGCGACGGCTGCGACCTGCTGGACGTGCTCGGCCGGCGCCTGCAGGAACAACTGCTCACCTGAGCATGATCCGGGACCGGCAACACTTCGCCGGTCCCATCCGGCGGCCCTGTGCGCCTCCCCCAGCGCCCCGTAATTGCAAAGCGACATTAGCCCATTTGTGCTAATCGACCCTCCCCCAGCCCGGGGATATAGTGCCGGGCAACCACCCGATCTCCCCCAACACCGCCGTTCTGCGGTGTCGGGAGCGGCTGCGCCGTTGAAAACACAACAACACCAAGGAAGAGCCATCATGAAACTCCAGTCCAGCCTTCGTCCCCTCGCCCTGCTCAGCGCCCTGGCCCTTGCCCTGGGCGGTTGCGCCATCGCCAAACCGAGCAACGACGACCTCAAGAACCGCGCGCAAATTACCCTCGGCAAGCCGGTTTCCACGGTTTCCAACGTGCGCAGCGACGCGTCCCAGACCTACTTCACCGCCAGTACCAGCGCCGGCGAATACAACTGCGTATTGCCCAGCGGCGGCATGGTCGCCTTCGCCACCATGGGCGGAGCGGTAGCGCTGCCGGCCGAGTGCAGCAAGCAATAAAGCGCTAGCCCCATGGCCAACCTGGTTCGCCACGACGGGCTGCCCCGGTGTAGCAGCGGGACAGCGTCGGGCGAGCACCGCTCCCTCCTGAAAAGGTCCCGAGTTGATGAAACCCCGTCTCTTCATGGCGACAGGCATGGCCCTGCTCGCCTGTACCCTGATGGCCTGTGCGCCGCGCCAAGGGCGAACCCTGGCCGAATACCCGCCGGTGAAGATTCCCAGCGTGCAGTACCCCGACGTGCCCTTCGACACCCAGGCCGCGCGCGCCGCCCTGCAACCCGGCAGCGCCACGCTCACCGGCAAGTTCTGCATCGTCGGCAACGACGGCATCGAGGACAGCCGCGACGTCAAGATCTATCTCTACCCGGTCACCCCGCACTTGCAGGCCTGGCATAAGTTGCGCGCGTCCCAGCCCGAAGGCGCACCGGTGAGCATGGTCCCCGAGGCCCTGGCCGTGCACCGGGTGACCCGTACCGACGGCAACGGCATCTTCCAGTTCACCGGACTGCAACCGGGCCGCTACTTCGTCCAGGGCCAGGACATGGTGTACGGCACCAGCCGCTGGAACGAGTACGTGGGCACCGGCCAGAGCAACACCAACTACGGGCCGGTGACCACCCACTACTACACCGAGCGCAGTTCGATCTCTTCGTACTCAGGGATGCTGGATGACTTCGTCGAAGTGGCCAGCGGCGAGAACAAGAAGCTGACCATGACCAACTACCCCCTGCTTATCCCGTGCCGGACCTGGTAACCACCTCTGTCGCCGAAGCGCTGCGGGCCGACGCCAGCGGCGTTTCGCGCAGGGCGCGCAAGGTGCCCCGCAGTTCCACCGGGCGCACCGGCTTGGAGAGGATGGCGATGTTGCGGTCGTGCAGGGCCGCGTGGATTTTCTCGATGTCGTGCCCGGTGATGATCAGCGCCGGCACCTCCCAGCCGCGCTGTCGGCGGATGCTGTCGATGCATTCGATGCCCGAGGCCCGGGTGCCCAGGTCGTAGTCGGCGACGATGATGTCGCAGTCGGTCAGCAAATCTTCCCCGCTCGACTCGGCCTGGACCACGCAACCCCAGCGTTCCAGCAGCGCCGAGGTGGCCAGCAGGACGTTGCGGTCATCTTCCACCAGACAGACCCGCAACCCGGTCAGCAAGCCGCTCTGCAGCGCCTCGTCACGGCCGTGCAAGCGCTGTGGCGCGGCCGGTGACAAGCCATGCAGGCTGACCGTGGTGCCGTGATCGACCCGCGAGCGGAGCGTCACCTGCAGGCCGGTCAACTGCCCCAGGCGCTTGACGATGGACAGACCCAGGCCGACGCCTTCGACGTCCTTGTCGCGCAATTGGCGGACCCGGTAGAACTCATCGAAGATCTTCGGCAGATGCTCCTCGGCAATCCCCCGGCCCTGGTCATAAATGACAATGGCCAGGCCTGCGCCGCGCCGGCGCACGCCAATCAGCACCGGCCGTTCGGCGGCGTACTTGAAGCAGTTGGACAGCACGTTCTGCACCATGGTCGCCAACAACCCCGGATCGACTCGCACCCAATGGGCGCAAGGCCGCAACCGCAGCTCGACACCGGCCCAGCGCGCGGCTTCGGTGTTCTGGCGTACCAGGTCGCGCAGCAGCTCGCCCAGGTGCACGGTGTCGTACTTGGGCTGCACCCGCCCGTTGTCCAGGGTGTAGAGGTCGAGGATCGAACGGAACAGCTGCGAAACGTTGAGCAGCGAACGGTCGATGTTGTCCACCAGCCGCCGCTCATCCATCCCCAGGTTGGCTTCGCGCAGGCAGGCGGTGAACAGACCGATGGAGTGGATCGGCTGGCGCAGGTCATGGCTGGCCTGGGCCAGGAAGCGGGATTTTTCCAGGTTGGCGGCAATCGCCTCTTCGGACGCCAGGCGGGTGCGCTTGAGCAGGATATGGGCGTACACCGGAATCACCGTGCTGGTGATCATCAGCATCAGCACCATGTAGGGCTGGGCCTGCCAATAGGGGGTCAGCAGGTAGACCATGAACAGCGCGACCTGCGCCAGCACGGTGGCGATCGCCAGGTAGCGCGAACCGAAACGCATGCCATTGCCCAGGTTGACCCAGACCATCACCGCGTAGATCGGCAGCGCCCCCTCGCCGCCCACCACCAGGCCGTAACAGGTGCCGGTGTAGTCGTAGACCATGCCCAGGATGCGCCGCGCCGGGTAGTGCCCGGGCCAGCGGGCGATGGCCATGCGCAGGATGATCGACCCCAGCATGAACAGGGCAATGTAGATCATCACCGGCACATAAGGGTCGACCTGCTGCCCCGGCAGAAAGCCGATCACGGCAAACCAGACCAGGGCGCAACCGGACACGATAATCCGCAGGGTGGCCTGGTCGAGTTCGCTGTCCTTCTCAACGTTCATGCGATCACCTCCTTGTGCAATCTGTGTGGCCGTGGTCTTTTGCCGCTCGGCCAAAGCGCGTCTCGAACACGACCAGCGGCCCGTTATAACGCCGCGCGTCAAGTTAGCATGGGCGCAGGACTGGATGTTTCAAGGAGTTTCACGACATGACCTGCCGGATTATCGTCGCCGACGACCACCCGCTGTTTCGCGAAGGCATGCTGCGCACCCTTCAGCGCCTGCTGCCCGACGCCGTGCTGGAAGAGGCCGGCGACCTGGCCGCGGTGCTGGCCCTGGCCCAGGCCGGCGAGGAACCGGACTCGCTGATTCTCGACCTGCGCTTTCCCGGCCTGACCTCGGTGAGCCTGATTGCCGACCTGCGCCGCCAACTGCCGCGGACCTCGATCATCGTGGTGTCGATGGTCGACAACCAGGACCTGATCGGCGAGGTCATGGCCGCCGGGGCCGACGGTTTCATCGGCAAGAGCATCAGCCCGGAGGAGATCGGCCAGGCGATCCAGGCCATCCGCGAAGGCGAAGTGGTGGTCAAGTACGCGCCTTCCGGCCTGCTGCTGCCCCTGGATGCCGGCGCCGAAGTGAGCCAGCTGACCACCCGGCAACAGGAAGTCCTGCGGCTGATTGCCCAGGGCAAGACCAACAAGGAAATCGCCCGGGAACTGGAGATCTCGCCGTTCACCGTGCGCATCCATGTGTCGTCCCTGCTGCACACCCTCAAGGTGCCCTCGCGCGCCGCGGCCGCGGTGAAATTCGCCGGCGCCTGGTAAACCGAGACCTGGGCAGGGGCTGCGGCGGGCCAAGCGCTGCCCGGCGGCGACCGCGGCCATTGGTCCCGGTAGTCCCTTTAATGCTGGGAAGCCCTGCGCAAATCAGGCAGCATCGGTCCTGGCACGCCTGAATAAACACCATGGCATTGGGTGGCAGGCCAGGAACAGCGTGCTGGCGCCGCCGCCCTAAGCAGGAGAAAGACATCATGAATACGGATAAACGTGATGAATTGTTTGACCGGTTACAGCACTGGTTCGGCGACTCGGAAGCCGCCAACTGGAACGAATACACCACCGAGCAGGTGGCCAAGGGCGTGCTGGGCGCCTTTACCCCGACGCAATGGCAACGACTCGGCGAGACGCTGCTGTCACGGCCCGAATACTGGCAGCAACGCTGCGCGGTGTCCCTGGGCGAGTTGCGCACCCCACCGGCCATCGCCCTGCTGAAACGTCTGCTGGCTGACTCGCCCTACCTGGATGTACGGATCATGGCGATCTATGAGCTGGACTGGGCCGAAGCCGCCATCGAACAGCGCTACGCGCCCTGCATCCAGGAGGTCATGGACAACCTCTGCGCCGAAGACATCGAACCGGAGCTGCACAGCCTGCTGAACAAGGCCGAATCGGCCCGCCTCTGATCCCTCCCCGGATGCCGGCCGCGGCCGGCATCCAACGCCCTCAGCTGGACACCCGCGACCTCGACACCCAGCGCTCGAAGGCCTCGGTGGCCAGGGGCCGGCTGATCAGGTAACCCTGCAGCGTGTCGCAGCCCCAGCTTTCCAGCAGCCTCAGGCAATGCTCGAACTCCACCCCTTCGGCCACCACCTTGAGCCCCAGCTTGTGGCTCATTTCAATGGTCGAGCGCACGATCACCGCATCACCGCTGGTTTCGTTCAGGTTGCGGATAAAGGACTGGTCGATCTTCAGCTCCTGCACCGGCAGACGCTGCAACTGCGCCAGGGATGAATAGCCGGTGCCGAAATCGTCCACCGACAGGCTGATGCCGCAGCCACGCAAGCGCTGCAGCACGGCCAGGGCCTGCTGCGGATTGCGCATGATGGCGCTCTCGGTGATTTCGAAGACCAGTTGCTCGGCCGCCACCTGGTAGCGCTCCAGGCATTCGCTGACCCGGACCTCCAGGCCGTCGTCCTCCAGGTCACTGGCAGAAATGTTCAACGACAGGCGCACCGGCAAGGCCCGGCGGTTCCACTCGGCCAGTTGGCCGATGCAGGCTTCGATGACCCAGGACGTCAGGCTGTGCATGCTGCCGGTCCGCTCGGCCAGGGGAATGAACTCCGCCGGCGACACCACGCCGAACACCGGATGCTGCCAACGCAGCAGGGCTTCGGCCTGGTACCAATCATCCCGGTGCCGATCGAGCTTGGGCTGATACAGCAAGAACAGCTCGCCTTCGGCCGCGGCACGGCGCAAATCGCGGATCAGGCTGATCTGCCGCTGATGGGCCAGGTCACGGTCCTGCTGATAGACCTGCAGGTAGCCGGGATTGAGCGAGGCGTCGTGGCGCGCGATGGCCGCGCGGCTGATCAATTCCTCGGCGGACTGGCCGTCGGCGGGGTACACCGCCATGCCCATGCAGATCTGCCGCCGAACCTCGTCGCCATGGATCAGTTGCGGCCGGCTCAACAGCTCGTGGAGGCGATCGGCCACGGCAATGGCGCCATCGAGTTCGGTGTTCTCCAGTAGCAGCAGAAATTCGCTGGCGTTGATCCGCGCGGCCGTATCGCCCTGGGCCAGCACTTCCCGCAGCCGTCGGCTGAGCTCGCCCATCATCAGCTCCAGCCCTTCACTGCCGAAGCCCTCATGGATCGCCCGGTAATTGTCGATGCCCAGGTACAGCAGCACCACCTTGCGCCGGGCGGCGATGGCCTGGCCCAGGCGTTCGATGGCCAGGGTCCGATTGGGCAGACCGGTCAGGGGATCGTGCAGGGCATTGTGGGCCAGTTGCCGCTCACGGGTGGCTATGGCGCTCTGCATGGCGTTGAAGGCATCGGCCAGGACCCCGAATTCATCGCTGCGCTTGATGGCCACCGCCGCCTGATAATTGCCGGCGCCGATGCGCCGGGCCGCTTCGGCCAGGTCTTCCAGGGGCCGCGAAACCCGCCGGGCCATCAACAGCGCACAGACCAGGGAAATCACCAGGGCCACCAGGGCGATCCACAAAAATTCCCGATCCAGTGGCGCGAAGGCCTGCAGGGCCTGCTCCAGGGGGCTTTGCAGCAGGACCATGACCCGCGGATCGCCGGGGTCACCGGTATTGGCCAGTTGCAGGGCCTGGTTGAGAAAGCGCTGGCCATGGGCTTCGCTCAACGGCGGCAGGGACTGCCACAGCGGATCGCCCAGGGCGTTGATGATGGGTGACCAGAAGAATTCGGGCTGGGTGCTGAACAGCTCGCCGGGGCGTTGGGCGTCGACGGTCAGGAACGACACTTCCAGGTTGCTCATGGAGCGCAGCTCCCGGGCGAACAGCTCGTCCATGGGAAACCCCATGACCACCCGGGCCAGGGGCGACGAAGCCTGCACTTGCCCTTGCACCAACAGGTAGGGGCGGCCTTGGATCGCGACGAACAGCATGTGGGTGTCGTGGCGCCAGGCTCGGCGCAGGGCCTGGTCATAGGGGAAGGGCCGGTCCCGGGCCACCGCCGGCAAGGTACTGGCGATGACCCGGCCTTCGGGACTGAGCACGAACATCTCGCTGGAACGGATGCCGCCCCGGTGCTGGGCCAGTGCCGCAAGAATATCCACCGGTTTGCCACTGAGCACGGCCCGGCGGAACTCCGAGTCCACCACCAGCCAGTCGACCCCGTATTGCAGAGTGCGCCCCCGCAGATCCAACAGACGCTCGAAGACTCGGGTGCCGATTTTCAATTGCTGCTGCGCCTGCTTTTCCACCGCTTGGGTGGTCGCGGTCTTGACTGCGAAATACACCGCGCCGATCAGCACCAACAGCAACAGCGCCAGCACCCCGACAATCCTTGCCTGAAAGGTTCGGCGCCACCTCATAAGGTCGTGCCCAGCAGATTTGATCGCCCCTCAGGCCGGAAACCTGGCGCTGCGGACAACGACCGCCGAGCACTGAAAAGTCCATTCTTCATACCCATCCCTCTGAAAAGCTGAATGCGTGCGTCAAATAAATGCCAGTATCGCCCCGGCATTCCGGCCGTTCAGATTAATCCTCAAATTGCAGAAGATCACGCAATAAAATCGGTGATTACACAGTCATTTTATTGACAATCAATCTCCGTCAGAGTGTGCAAGTGCGCCATCGGTTCCTCCTCGGCACGGCTGAACGAGGCCTTCGGCGGGGTTTTCCCCGGCCGGAAAAAAGCTGAAACCTGTTTCCCATTGAAACCCGTCATGACCTGCCCCATCTAACCTGCATAGCCCATCGCGCAGGAGCCTCCATGAGCGACCAGCAAGAATTCCCCGAAGATCCCCGCGACTACGTCGATCCGGAAAATACCGAACAATCGAGTGCCCACGGCACCGGCCTGGCCCTGCCCGGACAGAGCCTGCCGGACAAGGTCTACATCATCCCGATCCACAATCGGCCGTTCTTCCCGGCCCAAGTGCTGCCGGTGATCGTCAACGACGAACCCTGGGCCGAAACCCTGGAACTGGTGAGCCAGTCCGAGCACCACTCCCTTGCCCTGTTCTACATGGACACGCCTGCCGAGGATCCGCGGCATTTCAATACGTCGGCGCTGCCGGAGTACGGCACCCTGGTCAAGGTCCATCACGCCAGCCGCGAGAACGGCAAGCTGCAATTTGTCGCCCAGGGCCTGACCCGGGTACGCATCCGCACCTGGCTCAAGCACCATCGGCCACCGTACCTGGTGGAAGTCGAATACCCGCACCAGCCCAGCGAACCCACCGATGAGGTCAAGGCCTACGGCATGGCGCTGATCAATGCGATCAAGGAGCTGCTGCCGCTCAATCCGCTGTACAGCGAAGAGCTGAAGAACTACCTCAACCGCTTCAGCCCCAACGACCCGTCGCCCCTGACCGACTTCGCCGCCGCCCTGACCTCTGCCACCGGCAACGAATTGCAGGAGGTGCTGGACTGCGTGCCCATGCTCAAGCGCATGGAAAAAGTCCTGCCGATGCTGCGCAAGGAAGTCGAAGTGGCGCGCCTGCAGAAGGAGATTTCCGCCGAGGTCAATCGCAAGATCGGCGAGCACCAGCGCGAATTCTTCCTCAAGGAACAGCTCAAGGTGATCCAGCAAGAGCTGGGGCTGACCAAGGACGACCGCAGCGCCGACCTGGAGCAGTTCGAGCAGCGGCTGAGCGGCAAGGTGCTGCCGGCCCAGGCGCAGAAACGCATCGCCGAGGAAATGAACAAGCTGTCGATCCTCGAAACCGGCTCGCCGGAATACGCCGTGACCCGCAACTACCTGGAATGGGCCACCGCCGTACCCTGGGGCGTCTACGGCGAGGACAAGCTCGACCTCAAGCACGCGCGCAAAGTGCTGGACCAGCACCACGCCGGCCTCGACGACATCAAGAACCGCATTCTCGAATTCCTCGCGGTGGGCGCCTACAAGGGCGAGATCAGCGGCTCCATCGTGCTGCTGGTGGGCCCGCCGGGCGTGGGCAAGACCAGCGTTGGCAAGTCCATTGCCGAATCCCTGGGGCGGCCGTTCTATCGCTTCAGTGTCGGCGGCATGCGCGACGAAGCCGAGATCAAGGGCCACCGCCGCACCTACATCGGCGCCCAGCCGGGCAAGCTGGTGCAGGCCCTCAAGGAAGTGGAGGTGATGAACCCGGTGATCATGCTCGACGAGATCGACAAGATGGGCCAGAGCTACCAGGGCGACCCGGCCTCGGCGCTCCTCGAAACCCTCGATCCGGAGCAGAACGTCGACTTCCTCGACCATTACCTGGACCTGCGCATGGACCTGTCCAAGGTGCTGTTCGTGTGCACCGCCAACACCCTGGATTCGATTCCCGGCCCGCTGCTCGACCGTATGGAAGTGATTCGCCTGTCGGGCTACATCACCGAAGAAAAACTCGCCATCGCCAAGCGCCACCTGTGGCCCAAGCAGCTGGAAAAGGCCGGCGTGGCCAAGACCAGCCTGAGCATCAGCGACAGCGCCCTGCGCACGGTGATCGACGGCTACGCCCGGGAAGCCGGGGTGCGCCAGCTGGAGAAACAGCTGGGCAAGCTGGTGCGCAAGGCGGTGGTCAAACTGCTGGACCAGCCGGACGCCACGATCAAGATCGGCCCCAAGGACCTGGAAGCCTCCCTGGGCATGCCGGTGTTCCGCAACGAGCAGGTCCTGAGCGGCACCGGGGTCATCACCGGCCTGGCCTGGACCAGCATGGGCGGCGCTACCCTGCCGATCGAGGCCACGCGAATCCACACCCACAACCGCGGTTTCAAGCTCACCGGGCAATTGGGGGACGTGATGAAGGAGTCGGCGGAAATCGCCTACAGCTACGTCAGCTCGCACCTCAAGCAGTTCGGCGGCGACAGCAAGTTCTTCGACGAAGCCTTCGTCCACCTGCACGTTCCTGAAGGTGCCACGCCCAAGGATGGCCCGAGCGCCGGGGTGACCATGGCCAGCGCCCTGCTGTCCCTGGCGCGCAACCAGCCGCCGAAAAAAGGCGTGGCCATGACTGGCGAACTGACCCTCACCGGGCACGTGCTGCCGATTGGCGGGGTCCGTGAAAAAGTCATTGCCGCGCGGCGCCAGAAGATCCACGAGCTGATCCTGCCGGAGCCCAACCGCGGGCATTTCGAGGAGTTGCCGGACTACCTCAAGGAAGGCCTCACCGTGCACTTCGCCAAGCGTTTTGCCGACGTGGCCAAGGTCCTGTTCTAAATCCCTTCGCCGGCACGCCGGCTCCTACGGGTTGTCCCTTGTAGGAGCCGGCGTGCCGGCGCACGGGCCATAACCGCCAACCTCCATCCCTGCCCCACACCGCCCATCATCTTCAGTTATGCTCGCCGTTCGTCACGAATGATCGGAGCTTCCTGACCCATGCCTGCACACCGCCTTCTTGCCTTGTTCAGTCTCGCCCTGCTGAGCGCTTGCGCCAGCCAGCCCAAGCAAAACGTCAGCGTGGAAAACCAGAACCAATGCCCACTGCAACTGCACAACGGGCAAACCCTGACCCTGACCCTGCCGAGCAACCCCACCACCGGCTATCGCTGGGCGATCCAGGATTCGGCCGGCGGCATCCTGCGCAAGGTCAGCCCCGAGGTCTACAGCAACCCCGAGGACACCGGCCTGGTGGGCAGCGGCGGGCAGTCGACCTGGCGCTTCCAGGCCTTCGCCACGGGCCAGGGCCGGCTGTTGCTGACCTACCAGCAACCCTGGGCCCCGGAAGAGGCCCCGGTGAAAGCCTTCGACTGCTCGATCACGGTCAACTGACATGGGCTGGCTGATCCTCGCGCTGATGGGCGCCGCCACTTTCATCTACGGGGTCAGCGTGCATGCCACGCTGCTCTGCCTGCTGGTCAAGCCGCTGCCGGTGCTGGCCCTGCTGGGCTGGCTGCATGATGCGCCGTCCGGGGACTACCGCCGCTGGATCATCCTCGGCCTGCTGTTCTCGGTGCTGGGTGACGTGCTGCTGGCCTGGCCTTCGGACCTGTTCGTGTTCGGCCTCGGGGCCTTCCTGGTGGCCCACCTGGCCTACCTCAAGGCTTACCTCAGCGATTGCCGGCGCCCGGCGCTGCTGCCGCTGGCGGTGGCACTGGCCATCGGCGCGGGGCTGTTGAGCATTCTGATCGCCCACGGCCTGGGCCCGCTGCTGATCCCGGTGATCGTCTACGCCCTGACCATCAGCGCCATGCTCTGGCGCGCCCTGGCACGCCTCGGCTCAGCGGTGCCCAAACGCTCGGCGGCGCTGGCGGCCGCGGGGGCCCTGAGCTTCGCCTTCTCCGACAGCCTGATCGGTATCAGCCGCTTCGTGCTGGCCTTCGATGCCGCGCCCTACCTGATCATCATTTTCTACTGGCTGGGCCAGTGGGGCATCGCCGCTTCGGCGTTCAGCCAGAAGCCGCGCTGATCAGCCTGCGCCGGCAAGCCGGTCCCTACTCGCTGTAGGAGCCGGCTGGCCGGCGACAAGGGCCACACCTTGCGTCGCCCTTGCTCTGCTGAAGGCCCTGCGGGCCTTATCGCAGCCTGCGGCAGCCGCTACAATGCCGCCCTCTTTTTTATCTCCATCGCTGGAAATGCCGTGAGCAAAGAACCCGACCGCCTATTCGCCCAGCCCCTGGCCCAGGTGCCCGACTTCGCCTTCAACGAGGATGTGGTGCGGGTGTTCCCGGACATGATCAAGCGCTCGGTGCCGGGTTACCCGACCATTGTCGAGAACCTCGGGGTGCTGGCGGCGCAGTTCGCCCAGCCCAACAGCGTGCTCTACGACCTGGGGGCGTCACTGGGCGCGGTGACCCAGGCCCTGCGCCGCCATGTGCGCACGGACGGTTGCCGGGTAATCGCCGTGGACAACTCGGCGGCCATGGTCGAGCGCTGCCGGGAATACCTCAACGGCCAGGATTCGATGTTCCAGGAGCTGCTGCCGGTGCAGGTCGTCGAAGGCGACATCCTGGCCCTGGAGTTCCAGCCGGCCTCGGTGGTGGCGCTGAACTTCACCCTGCAGTTCATCGCCCCCGAGCAACGCCTGGCCCTGCTCGGGCGTATCCGCCAGTCGTTGCTGCCCGGCGGCGCGCTGATCCTCTCGGAGAAGCTGCGCTTCAACGATGCCGAGGAACACGCCCTGCTCACCGACCTGCACATCGCCTTCAAGCGCGCCAACGGCTACAGCGAACTGGAAATTGCCCAGAAGCGCAGCGCCATCGAAAACGTCATGAAGCCCGACAGCCTCGAAGAACACCGCGAACGCCTGCTGGCCGCCGGGTTCTCGAAAGTCGTGCCGTGGTTCCAGTGTCTTAACTTTGCCTCGTTGATTGCCCTGCCATGATT
The DNA here is from genome assembly GCF_001547895.1 of Pseudomonas sp. Os17. Taxonomy (NCBI): domain Bacteria; kingdom Pseudomonadati; phylum Pseudomonadota; class Gammaproteobacteria; order Pseudomonadales; family Pseudomonadaceae; genus Pseudomonas; species Pseudomonas sp. Os17. Next base: position 5,505,736 of record NZ_AP014627.1, read on the forward strand.
GATCTGTCCCCCCTCGCCCGCCGCCTGGCGGGCACGCCCCTGGCCGCCTGGGCCGCCGGTCTGCAAGCCCAGCTCGATGCCAAGATGGAAAAGGGCCATGGCGACCTTGAACGCTGGCAGAGCGCCCTGGACGCATTACCGAACATCCAGCCCAGCGAAGTCGACCTGATCAACGGCCTGCGCCTGGACACCGATTGCGATGACGCCACCCGGGCGCAGATGCGCAGCGCGCTGATGGGCCTGTCACCCTGGCGCAAGGGCCCGTTCGACCTGTTCGGCGTGCACGTGGACACCGAATGGCGCTCGGACTGGAAATGGTCGCGGGTCGCCCCGCACCTGAACCTTGAAGGCAAACGCATCCTCGACGTCGGCTGCGGCAATGGCTACTACATGTGGCGCATGCTCGGCGCCGGCGCCCACAGCGTGATCGGCGTGGACCCCAACTGGTTGTTCTTCTGCCAGTTCCAGGCGGTGCAGCGCTACCTCTCGCAGCCTGCGGTGTGGCACTTGCCGTTTCCTTTCGAAGACCTGCCGGCCAACCTGGAAGGTTTCGACACGGTGTTTTCCATGGGGGTGTTCTACCACCGGCGTTCGCCCATCGAGCATCTGCTGGCGCTCAAGGACTGCCTGGTCAAGGGTGGCGAACTGGTGCTGGAAACCCTGGTGGTGGAAGGCGATCAGCATCAGGTGCTGGTGCCGGAAGACCGTTATGCGCAGATGCGCAACGTGTGGTTCCTGCCCTCGGTGCCGGCCCTGGAGCTGTGGCTGCGGCGCGCCGGGTTCAGCGATGTGCGCTGCGTGGATGTCAGCGTGACCAGCGTCGAGGAGCAGCGCGGCACCGAGTGGATGAAGTACCAGTCCCTGAGCGACTTCCTCGACCCCAACGATCACAGCAAGACCATCGAAGGCCTGCCGGCGCCGATGCGCGCGGTGATTGTCGCCAGAAAATAACCCCGCCTTCCCTCTGTAGGAGCTGGCCGGGCGGCGTTCCGCTTGCCAGCGAAGGCGCCCGTCAAAGCGGTGCAAGGCTCAAGGGCCTCTTCGCCGGCAAGCCGGCTCCTACGGCTTGGTGTACGCCGCGAACCGGTTTGCGCTCAGCGCGCCCGGCGCGCCTTGAAGAATTCGCTCAACACCGTGCCGCACTCTTCGGCCAGCACCCCGCCCTCGTACAGCACCCGATGATTGAGAAACCCCTGGGTGAAGAACTGACCCTGGCTCTGCACGATGCCGGCCTTGGGTTCCAGGGCGCCGTACACCACGCGGGCAATGCGCGAGTGGACGATCAAGCCGGCGCACATGCTGCAAGGTTCCAGGGTCACGTACAGGGTGCTGCCGGGCAGGCGATAGTTGCTCACCGCCTGGGCCGCCGCGCGGATCGCCACCATCTCGGCGTGGGCGCTGGGGTCGCTGCCGCTGATCGGGCAGTTGTAGCCGCGGCCGATGATCTGGCCATCCAGCACCAGCACCGCGCCCACCGGCACTTCTCCCAGGGCCGCGCCCTGGGCGGCCAGGGCCAGGGCTTCGCGCATGAAGTCCTGGTCGCGGCTGCGGTCGATGATCGGCGCCGGGCGTATCTGGCGCATCACGCCACCTCGATGGCGGCCATCAGGCCGGTTTCCATGTGGTCGATCACGTGGCAGTGGAACATCCAGACCCCAGGGTTATCCGCCACCAGCGCCACGCGGGCACGCTCGTTCTTGCCCAGCAGGTAGGTGTCGGTGAAGTAGGGGGTGATCTTCTTGCGGTTCGAGGCGATGACCTTGAAGCTCATGCCGTGCAAGTGGATCGGGTGTTGGTACTGAGTCATGTTCTTCAATTCGAAAATGTAGCTCTTGCCCTTTTTCAGCGTGGCAATCGGGCGGTCGGCGCAGGTCTTGTCGGTGATGTCCCAGGCCTGGCCGTTGATCTGCCACAGGCTCGGCGGCTGGCCATTGTCCACGTTCACCGAGACCGAGCCAACCCACTCGAAATTGAAGTTGAGCTTCTCGGCATTGTCGAGATCCGGCTCGGCCACCGGGTTGGCCGGCAGGGCTGGCGGCCACTGAGTCGGCGCATCGCTGTTGGCCACCGAACGCAAGGTGCCCAGGCGCACCGGCCCGTTGCGCAGGGACAGTTCCTGCCCCGCCGCCGGCGCCTTGATCGCCAGGCAGATGCGCATGCCCGGGCCCAGCCAGTATTCCTTGCCCAACGGACGCGGCTCGATGGGGTTGCCATCCAGTGCGTAGATCTGCGCTTCGACGTCGGGAATGTTGATGCGATAGGTCAGGGTGTTGTCGAGGTTGAGCAGGCGCACCCGGGTGATCTGCCCCGCCGGCAGGTCGATCACCGCCTGGGACACGCCGTTGATGGTGGACAGGCGCCCGGCGGTGCCGCCCCGCGCCGCTTCCCGCGGGACGCTGAAGGGCGTGAATGCGCCCTCTTCATCCACGTGCCAGCTTTTCAGGCTCAGGGTGCGTTCGTACTGGAAGCCGGTAGGCTCGCGCTCCTCGACGATCAGCGGGCCCACCAGGCCGCGGCCCAGTTCCTCGCTGCTGTTGACGTGGGGGTGATACCAGTAGCTGCCGGCATCCGGCACGCGGAACTTGTAGTCGAAGTATTCCCCCGGCAGCACCGGCAGTTGCGAGACGTAAGGCACGCCGTCCATTTCCAGGGGCAGGCGGATGCCATGCCAGTGGATGGTGGTGGCCACGGGCAGGTGGTTGATGAAGCGCACCCGCAGCCACTCGCCCTGGCGCACCCGCAGTTCGGTGCCCGGTGCCGATGGGCCAAAAGCCCAGGCCTCGGTCTTGTGCCCCGGCACCAGTTCCACATCCAGCGGCGCGGCGATCAGCTCGTAGTCGTGGCCCGCTTCGGCGTCGGCCATTTTCCCCAGCCAGTAACGCGAGGCGCCGCCCGCTCCCACGCCAACCACTACCAGACCGGCCAGACCACCGAGTATTTGTCGACGGGTAAAGGACATGGACTCAACTACCTCACGTATCCGCGGCGGGCCCAGGCCCGCAAAAGGCGAATACGATACACCCGCAGTTGAGAAACAGTAAGGCCGGCGCGGCGACGGGACGCAGGCGGGACGGGGAAACGATGGGTGTTTTCGGGAGCCTGCTCCCTGGCAAGCCCGTTGCTCTTGTAGGAGCCGGCTTGCCGGCGAACAAGCCCCTCAGCCCTGCAATCCCAACAGCAGATGCACCACACCACCGGCCAGGGGCATCACTGCCGGCACCCCCGCCACTCGCAGGGCGCTGCTGTCCAGCAACTGCGGATCATGCAGTTCCAGGCGCAGGCGGGTCAGGGCCAATGGTTGTTGGCTCTTGATGTTGGCGCTACCACCCAGTGCCGCCAGCATCGCGTCACTCAGAACACTGCCCTTGGCCTGGGGGGCCTTCGGCTGATCAGGGATCAGGTCTGGAGTCAGGGCCTTCCAGAACGCCCGTTGCAATTTCTCGAACATCTTCAGTTCTCCAGAACCAGTGAGTCGGCGGCGACTTGCTGCCGTTGCAGGCATTCACGTACCTGAACCGCGTCTTCCAGATCAATGATCCGCGCTGCCAAGGCCTGGCACTCGCTCAGATCCAACTCCCGTACCCGGGCCTTGATGGCGGGAATCAACGGCACGCTCACCGACAGCTCGTCTACTCCCAGGCCCAGCAACAGCGGCACCGCCAGGGTTTCGGAAGCCAGGGCGCCGCAGACGCCGACCCACTTGCCGTGGGCATGGGCGGCCTGCACCGTGCGGGCGATCAGGCGCAGCACCGCCGGGTGAAAGCTGTCGGCCTGACCGGCCAGGCGCGGATGATCGCGGTCCATGGCCAGGGTGTACTGGGTCAGGTCGTTGGTGCCGATGGAGAAGAAATCCACCTCCGGGGCAAAACGATCCGCCATCAAGGCCGCTGAAGGCACCTCGATCATGATCCCCAGCTTGGGCCGCTCCGCGAGGCCCAGGGCCCGAACCTCGTCATCGAGCAACTGGCGCGCCTGACGCAGCTCCGCCAGCTGGCTGACCATCGGCAGCATGATGTGCAGGCGGGCCTGCCCGGCGCAGGCGAGCATCGCCCGGAACTGCTCGCGCAGCAGTTCGGGACGCTCCAGGCACAGGCGGATGCCACGCAGGCCGAGAAAGGGGTTGGCTTCGCGCTCCATGGGCACATAGGCCAGGGGCTTGTCGCCGCCCACGTCCAGGGTCCGCACCACCAGATTGCGCGTCGGCCCCAGGGCCTGGGCAATGGCCTGGTAAGTCGCGGCCTGCTCCTCGGGGCTCGGGGCCTGGCTGCGGTCCTGGTAGAGGAACTCCGAGCGCAACAGGCCAACGCCTTCGCCGCCCAGGCTCATGGCCTGCTCGGCCTCGGCCAGGGAAGCAATATTGGCCGTCACCTCCAGGTGATGACCGTCGCGGGTCACCGCAGGATGCGCGGCCTGGGCCAGGTCCTGCTGCTGGCGCTGGCGTTGCTGCTGACGCAGGGCCTGCAGTTGCTGCACCCGTTGCGGGTCCGGGTCCGTATGCAGTTCGCCGCGATCGGCGTCCAGCAGGACCTGGGTGCCGTTGGCCAGGGACAGGACCCGAGGCGACAGGCCACAGATCGCGGGCAGGCCCAGGGCCCGGGCCAGAATCGCCACATGGCTGGTGGCGCCGCCCCCGACGGTGACAAACCCCAGCACCTTGGTGGTGTCCAGGCTCGCGGTCTGCGACGGGGTCAGCTGCTCGGCAATCAGGATCGCCTGATCCGGCAGGATCAGGGCTGGCTCCTGCACCCCGAGAAGCAGCTTGAGCACCCGCTGGCCGACATCCGCCAGATCCACCGCGCGCTCGGCCAACAGGCTACTGCCCAGGCCCTTGAACAACTCGGCGGTGGCTTCGATGGCGCTGTTCCAGGCAAAGGCCGCGCTCTTGCCATTGGCGATCAGGGCGTGGGCCTGCTCCAGCAGGCTCGGGTCATCGAGCAGCTCCTGATGGGCCCGGAAGATGTCCTGCTGCGCGTCAGCGCTGGCGCTGTCGCGCAGCCACTGCAGAGCCTCACGGGCCTGGCTCAGGGCCTGCTCCAGAGACTCGCGCTCCTGCTGCGGGCGGGTTGCCGCCTCGCGTATCTGCAGGCGCTGCTCGGCCACCTGCAGCACCTGACCGAATGCCGAGCCCGGTGACGCGCAAACGCCTCGCCACAACGGATCCAGCGCTTCATCAACCACGACTCGCGGCTCGGGGCTTGCTACGGCGCTGATCTTTTCGCCACAACCGGAGGCCAGCAGTTCCACCAGCGCCTGGATCGCCTGCTCGGCATCCGCGCCCACGGCGCTGACCTGCAAGACATCGCCCTGCACGGTCTGCAAGGCCATGATCGACACCAGGGACTTGGCATTGGCCGAGTCCTGGCGCCGGTGCAGGCAGATATTCGCGGCAAAGCCCTTGGCGGCCTGGGCCAGCAACGCCGCCGGGCGCGCATGCAGGCCCTGGGGGTTGCCAAGGATCAGCGGTTTGGAAAACAGCGCCTCAGCTTCAGCGTCCTCGGCCTTGGCACCTTCCTCTGCGGAGGCGGGCTCGATCTGCAACACCGGCTGTCCCAGCTCCACCAGCAGTCGGTCGCCGACCAGCCCGGTCACCGCTTCGCCGCTGACCACCAGCATCAGGGTCAGCAGGCTGCGGGCATGCAGGGCCAGGTAGTCGGCGTCGAACTCGATCAGCGGCTGGCCGGCCGTGACCTGCTGGCCTTCCTCGATCAGGCAGGTGAAGCCCTTGCCTGCCAGGTTCACCGTGTCCAGCCCGATGTGCATCAACACCTGCTGGCCCTGTTCGCCGGTGATGCTCAGCGCGTGGCCGCTGCGCTGCAGGTTGCTGACCACCCCGGACAGCGGTGCGCAGAGGGTTTGGGAAGTCGGGTCGATGCACAGCCCGTCACCGATCACCCGGCTGGAAAACACCGGGTCCGGGACCTGCTCCAGGGGCAGCAGCACCCCGGACAGGGGCGCGAGCAATTGCAAGGGTTGGGTTATGGCCATGACGTCACCTGCTGTTGATTCCTTGAAGTGCCGATGGAGCGCGAGCCCCGACAGCATCGCTTATTTCCACCAGTACTCGACCTGCAAGCCGACGTTCGCGCCATGCCGGGCGCTGCCGAACACGCCGCTGTCGGACAGCGCGGAACCGGCCGCCAGCTCATTGGCCGCGCGCTTGGCGGCCTCGTTCCAGCTGGCATAGGTGTAGTACAGCCGCACCTCCGGCCGGGCCCAGAAGTCCGGGCCCTTGGGTGACCAGGTGGGTGCGAAGGTGAACTTGCTGAGTTTGCGGGTGCCCCCGGGCGCCTCCACCTGATCGTGGCCGAACTCGGTCACCAGCTTGAACTGCTCGGTGATGGCGTAGGCCGGGCGCACGCCCAACGAGATCCAGTTCTGATCCTGGCCGTCGGGGCGAATGTCCTTCTGATAGACCGCCTCCACCTGGCCGCCGAAGCGCGGGGTCAGTTGCCAGTCGAAGAACTCCACCAGGCGATAGCTCTTGTTGCTGTCATCCAGGTAGGTGTTGCCGGTGTAGCCCAGGCCGGTGCCGGGGCCTTCGCCGTATTGCAGGGCGAGTTTGTTCTTGCCGCCGAAAAAGTCCTTCTGCACATGCTGGGTGGTGATCGCCCAACCATTGTGGGCACCACGGCGATCGGGCTTTTCCAGGTAGCTCAGGCCCAGTTCCAGCTCGCCGCCGGGGTTGGTCTGGAAGCCGGCGACGTTGAAGTCATGACGGCTCACCGCCTGCTTCTGATAGAGATTGTCCTTGCGGGAAAAGGCGTAGCTGTATTTCAGATCGCCAATGCGCACGTCCTCGACCCCGCCGCCGGTGGCGCTCTGGTTCCAGTAGTAGAAGTCGGAAATATGGATGTCGTTACGCTTGTAGTAACGGCGCCCGGCCCACAGCGAACCGCCATTGAGGCTGGGCAGGTTCGACCACTGGGCGTACATCTGCGGCATCCGCGCCGAACCGTTCTCGCCCTGGAAGCTCAGGTTGCGGTCGTAGCGGTTGTACAGCGAGGCCATGCCGTCGACGCTGAGCACCGAGCCGTCGTCCAGGGTGTACAGGTCCTGGCGCAGTTCCAGCTCGGCGTACTGCTCGCACTCGTTGCCCAGGCGGTACTTGGACTGCGCGCCGGGCAACTGGAAGCAGGACTGCGAGCCGCTGTTGACCGAGGTGCCCAGGCCGCTGCGCAGGTAGCCGGCAAACTCCAGGGCCTGGGCCGGAAAAGGCAAGGCCAGGCACAGGCAGGACGCCGCCAGACCGCGATTTATTGTTGTTCTCATAAGCCACCCATTATTTTTATTGTGTTGTTCGAATTCGTCGGCGCCGGCTGGCCGGCGGATGCGCTGGGCCAGAAAGATCCCCTGGCCCGGTTCGCCGGCCAGCCGGCTGCTACAGGGTCAGGTGCAGAACGAAGGATTCGTAGGGCCGCAGGTGCACGTGCCGGCTGCGGGGCTCGTGGTCCGGGTAGTTGCTGATCAGCAGGCGCTGTTGCATGCCCGCGCCGATTACCGCTTCCGGCAACTCGACCTCGCACGGCGCGCCGTAGAAGTTGTTCACCACCAGCAGGCGCTCGCCCTCGCCCTCGCGCACATAGGCCCAGACTTGCCGATGCTCGGGCAGCAGCTGGCGATAGAGGCCGTGCTGGATCAGCGCTTCCTGGCGGCGCAAGGCGATCAGCCGACGGTAGTGATGCAGCACCGAATCCTGGTCGTCGAGTTGCGCCTCGACATTGATCTGGCTGGCGTTGGCCGGTATCCCGATCCAGGGCTCGGCGCTGCTGAAACCGGCGTTGGCCCCGGCATGCCACTGCATCGGCGTGCGTCCGTTGTCCCGGGATTTCTGCTGGATCGCCGCCATGATGGCCTGCGGGTCTTCACCGGCCTCGCGCTTGAGGCGGTGGATGTTCAGGGTCTCGACATCGCGGTACTGCTCAATGCGCTCGAAATGCGGATTGGTCATGCCCAGCTCTTCGCCCTGATAGACGAAAGGCGTGCCCTGGAGCAGGTGCAGCGCGGTGGCCAGCATCTTCGCCGAGACCACCCGGTGTTCGCCGTCATCGCCAAAGCGCGAGACCACCCGCGGCTGGTCGTGGTTACACCAGAACAGCGCATTCCAGCCGCCGCCGGCCTGCATGCCGGTTTGCCAATCGGAGAGGATGCGCTTGAGTTCGAGGAAGTCGAAATCGGCCCGCAGCCACTTCTGCTGGTTGGGGTAGTCCACCTTCAGGTGATGGAAGTTGAAGGTCATCGACAGCTCCTTCGACTCCGGATGGGAATAGCGGATGCAGTGCTCCAGGCGGGTGGAGGACATCTCGCCGACATTCACCAGATCGTGGCCGGCGAACACTTCCCGGTGCATCTCCTGCAGGTACTGGTGGACGTTGGGGCCGTCGGTATAGAAGCGGCGGCCGTCACTCTGGTCCTCGGGGAAATCCGCCGGTTTGGAGATCAGGTTGATCACGTCGAGGCGGAAGCCGCCGACGCCCTTGTCGCGCCAGAAACGCATCATCTTGAACACCTCGGCGCGCACCTGGGGGTTGTCCCAGTTGAGGTCGGCCTGGGTGTGATCGAACAGGTGCAGGTAGTACTGCCCGGTCTGGGCCTCGTATTCCCAGGCGGAGCCGCCGAACTTGGATTCCCAGTTGTTGGGCTCATCGCGCCAGATGTAGAAGTCCCGGTAGGGGTTGTCCAGGCTGCTGCGGGCCTGCTGGAACCAGGCGTGCTCGATGGAGGTGTGGTTGACCACGATATCCAGCATCAGCTTGATCCCGCGCTTGCCGGCTTCGGCGATCAGCAGCTCGCAATCGGCCATGCTGCCGTAGCTGGGATCGATGGCGTAGTAGTCGCTGATGTCGTAGCCATTGTCCCGCTGTGGCGAGCGCAGGAACGGCGTCAGCCACAGGCAGTCGACCCCCAGCCAGTGCAGGTAGTCGAGCTTGTCCACCACGCCCAGCAGGTCGCCGGTGGGCCGCCCTTGGTGGCTGTGAAAACTCTTCGGGTAGATCTGGTAGATCACCGAACGCTGCCAGTCTTGCATGGGGGAATCCTTTGGAGAGTACGAGGACATTCGCCGGCGAGCCGGCGCCTACAGGGCGGGTCAGGCCACGCGATAGCCGGGCCGGATGATCTTCAGGCTCAGGCCGCAGGTCAGGACAAAAGGCACCACCAGGGCGATGACCATGCCGATGACGAACATCGGGATGTACTGGGGAATGATCGAGATGAACCCCGGCAGCCCGCCGACGCCGATGGCCGAGGCCTGGACCTTGTTCAGCGACAGAAACACGCAGCCCAGGGCCGAGCCGATCAGCGCGGCATAGAAGGGAAACTTGTAGCGCAGGTTGACGCCGAACATCGCCGGCTCGGTGATGCCGAAGTAGGCGGAAATCGCCGAGGTCGAGGCCATGCTGCGGTCACGGGCGTTGCGGCTCATGGTGAACACCGCCAGGGCCGCGCTGCCCTGGGCCAGGTTGGACATGACGATCATCGGCCAGATGAAGGTGCCGCCCTGGGTGGCAATCAGTTGCAGGTCGACCGCCAGGAACATGTGGTGCATGCCGGTGATCACCAGTGGCGCATAGAGCAGGCCGAAGATCGCGCCGCCGAGCATGGGCGCCAGTTCGAACAGGGTGACCACGCCTTCGGTGATCAGAATCCCCAGGTGCCGGGTCACCGGACCGATGATCGCCAGGGCCAGCACGCCGGTGACCACGATGGTGGTGATGGGCACCACCAGCAGGGTGATGGCGTTGGGCACCCGGGCGCGCAGCCATTTTTCGATCACGCTCATCACATAGGCCGCCAACAGGATCGGCAGGATCTGCCCCTGATAGCCCACCTTCTCGATCTGGAACAGACCGAAGATGTCGAAGTACGGCAGGCTCTGGCCATCCAGCCCGGCCACCGCCTTGCCGTAGTTCCAGGCGTTGAGCAGATCGGGGTGGACCAGCATCAGGCCCAGGACGATGCCCAGGATCTCGCTACCGCCAAAGCGCTTGGCCGCCGACCAGCCCACCAGGGCCGGGAGGAACACGAAGGAGGTGTTGGCCATCAGGTTGATCAGGCTCCAGAGCCCGTCGAGGCCCGGGTAGGCCTCAAGCAGGGTCTTGCCCTCGATGAACATGCCCTTGGCCCCCAGCAGGTTGTTCACCCCCATCAGCAGGCCGGCGATGATCAGCGCCGGCAGGATCGGCATGAACACATCGGAGAACACCCGCACCAGGCGCTGCATGGCGTGGGTCTTCTGGGCGCCCTTGTCCTTCACGTCGGCAATGGTCGAGGCCGCCAGACCGGTCTGCTGGCGCAAGGCCGCATAGACCTTTTCCACTTCGCCGGGGCCGATCACCACCTGATACAGGCCACCGGTGAAGAACGAGCCCTTGACCAGGTCGATCTGGTTGAGGGTGGCGCTGTCGACCAGGCTCGGGTCCTTCAGGGCCAGGCGCAGGCGGGTCACGCAGTGGGCCGCCTGTTCGAGGTTGTCGGCGCCACCGAGGCTGTGCAGCAACTCGCTGGCGATCGTTGAATAGTCGTGGCTCATGCTTGTTCTTCCACCTGAGATTTTTGTTATTGGCAGCACGCCGAGGGGCAAATTACTCGTCTGTACGAGTTAAATCAATAACTCGTACAGACGAGTTTGAAATTTTCTTCCGCCACCGCCTTGCGCCGGGTGGTTTCCGCCTGGGAAAGCCTGGCCCGGGCGCATGGACAAATGCCCCGTTCAGCCCTTAAGGTGCCTGCCTTGAGCACAGTCCGGCACAGAGCCATCCCATGAGCAAATACAACCAGATCTACAGTGATCTGCTTGCCAGCATCACCACCGAACGCCTGGAGCGTGGCGCCCGCCTGCCTTCGGAAAGCGAACTGATGGACAGCTACCAGGCCAGCCGCGGCACCGTGCGCAAGGCCATCGAACTGCTGCAGGAGCGCGGCTTCGCGCAGAAGATCCATGGCAAGGGCACCTTCGTGCTCTCGCCCAATCCCATCGAGTTCCAGCTGGGCGGCATCGTCAGCTTCCAGGAAACCTATCCGCGCCTGGGGGATGACGTCAGCACCGAGGTGGTGGAGTTCAGCCAGTTCCCCCTGCAAGGCGCGCTGCTCAATCACCTGCAGGCCGAAGAAGGCAGCCTGATCACACGGATCAAGCGTGTGCGGCGAATCGACGGCAAGCGGGTGATTCTCGACATCAACCATTTTGTCGCCGAGCTGATTCCGGGGCTGGACCGAGAGATCGCAGAGCATTCGATCTACGCCTACATCGAACAGACCCTGCAACTGAACATCAGCTATGCCCAGCGCACCATCGAGGCCAGCCCGCGGAGCAAGGACGACCAGCAGTTGCTCGACCTGGACGGCCAGAGCCATGTGATCGTGGTGAGCAACCAGACCTTTCTGCAGGACGGGCGGCAGTTCGAGTACACCGAATCACGGCACACCCTGGACAAGTTCTACTTCTCCGACGTGGCCCGGCGCTAAGCCCTGCTCCGTCAGCCCAGCAGGGCCGCCAGCTCAGCGCTGAGGGGGCCGATGCGCTGCGCCTCCTTGGCGGTATTCACCTGCTGCGCCACCCGCGCCACCTCGATCACCGGATGCTTGAGGGGATAGCCGCCCTTGCTGTCCAGCCAGCTCAGGACCTCCGCCAGGTGCCACAGCGAGGTGCTGCCCTCATGGATCGCCAGGGGAAAGCTGTCGGGGTGGCCAAGCATCAGCTTGCGCATGTTCTGCCGTGACACCCCGACAATCTCGGCGATCTCGCTGAGGCCGACGAAATCCGGACTGGCCTCCACCAGCCGCGCCTCGGGGATGATGCGCTTGATATCCCCCAGGGCACTGAGCAGCGCTGCCTCGGCGCTCTCGGCCTCGCGACTGAACTCCAGGGCCAGGCGCCCGGCCAGGCCGGTGCCGACCAGGACGTCGGTGCACCCCGCCGCACCGAGGCGCTCCACCAGTTGCAGCGGATCACAGCCCTCCAGCGGCAGCAGATAGTTGAGGGTGAACAGGTATTCCATGGTGCTTACTCCTGACGAGCTGCCGGCGCCTTGGCCCCACGCAGCTGGTTCACGGTGCAGTTGTCGATCACCCGGCATAGCGCCCGGGCGTGTTGGGTCGGGTTCTTCGGGGTCCGCCAGACACTGGTGACGCAGAACTCGCCACAGCGACACACTTCGTTGTTGTACGGGCAGTAGATCCGGCCCCAGGCATGACCACCGCCAACCTCGATGCGCCAGCCCTGCCATTCGGCGTAGCGCAGGGCCATTTCAATGTCCTTCTTGGGATGAGTTGCACGAGCCATCCATAGCCTCCAGTATCGTCAGGAACACAAGGTTGTCAATTGACAACCCAATACAATCCGATCAATGCCGCTCAGCGACATTTCGCTGCAAGGGCAAAACACTGAGGGACGACTTCAAAGGTACACGGCACCCCGGAGGCTCGACGGGGCAATGTCTTTCCCGGTATTGCGTGAACGCGAAAAACCCGGGCTTTCCAATACCTGGACATACAAATGGCGATCCACCCAAGGTGCGATCGCCATTTGTCTTGCAACGCAGCGACTTCAGTCGACAAACCGACTGAGACGTTCTGCTCCCACCTCTGTCACCCGGACCATGGCACTGACCACCACCCCGTCGCACCGATCGTGAGCAACCACATTCCAGCCATTGGGCATCACCCGGACACGTGAGGTTCCGGCCTTGGCCAACACCTGAACATTCAATACCTGGCCGGCCACCATGGGTTCGGAGCGTCCCGCAACGCGGTAACCCAGTACCTGAGGCGCCTGGATCCGCTGCCTGCCCATGCCATAACCGCAGTATTCAACCACCGCACTGAATCCCTGGGCGTCCAGTACTTCCTGGATCGCGCTGCCGATGGCCCCCAGGGACTCACCACCGCGTACCTGTCGCAAGCCCTGCTCCAGAGCGTCCTTGGCAGCGCTCAACAAGCGCAGTTGTTCTGTGCTGGCGCCGGGCGTGGCAAAGGTCCAGGACTGCGCCCCATAACCCTTGCGCGATGACACCACGACCTCGACCTTGACCAACGCACTGGCCGGCAAGCATTTCTCCGAGGGCAGGCAACCGATCAGCTCCGCATTCACCGAGACAGGAACGGCTGCGGGGTATCCCTTGTAGCCCACCAGCGCAGGCAGTAACTGCCGGCTATCAAGCTGCTGCAGCACATGTTCCTGAATCTCCAGACGCGACACCCCCTCCACCATAAACGGCTTGAGCGACAGCAGAATGTCCGTCACCTCGGCAGCGAGGCGCCGCTCTTCAGCCACGATCTCCTGCTCCGGCAAGGCGCCGATCAGCGCAAAGGCTTCGCGATTGTCCGCGGCAAAACGATCAAAACGCGACAATGGCTGCGCCATCGCGCTCGGCAGTTCAGGCGCTTCTGCCGCCAGGCCCAAGGTTCGCAGCAGCTTGCCAAACACACTCATCTCAACATCCCTATCCGATGACCCGCCCCGCAGGACGGTCGATATTCTTTAGCAAGAAGGCCCCTGATCTCGCGATCAGGGGCCTTCTTGGCGGACTAGAAAATACTCGTCCATTTCACCCGAGCCTGACGCTCGTGAGGCTGCGGGATCATTCCCACTCGATGGTGGCCGGCGGCTTGCTCGACACGTCGTAGGTGACGCGGGAGATGCCTTCGATTTCGTTGATGATCCGGCCGCTGACGGTTTCCAGCAGCTCGTAAGGCAGGTGTGCCCAACGTGCGGTCATGAAGTCGATGGTTTCCACGGCGCGCAGGGCCACGACCCAGGCGTAACGACGGCCATCGCCCACCACGCCCACCGATTTCACCGGCTGGAACACGACGAATGCCTGGCTGACCTTGTGGTACCAGTCGGCCTTGCGCAGTTCTTCGATGAAGATGTGGTCGGCGCGACGCAGCAGGTCGGCGTATTCCTTCTTCACTTCACCGAGGATGCGCACGCCCAGGCCCGGTCCCGGGAACGGGTGACGGTAGACCATGTCGTACGGCAGGCCCAGCTCCAGGCCCAGGCGGCGGACTTCGTCCTTGAACAGCTCACGCAGCGGTTCAACCAGCTTGAGGTTCATTTCTTCCGGCAGGCCGCCCACGTTGTGGTGCGACTTGATCACGTGGGCCTTGCCGCTTTTCGCGCCAGCCGACTCGATCACGTCCGGGTAGATGGTGCCCTGGGCCAGGTACTTGATGTTTTCCAGCTTGCAGGATTCGGCATCGAACACGTCGATGAAGGTGCGGCCGATGATCTTGCGCTTCTTCTCCGGGTCGGATTCACCGGCCAGGTTGCTGAGGAACTGCTCCTCGGCGTTGGCGCGGATCACCTTGACGCCCATGTTCTCGGCGAACATGGCCATCACTTGCTCGCCTTCGTGCAGGCGCAGCAGGCCGTTGTCGACGAAAACGCAGGTCAGCTGGTCGCCGATGGCCTTGTGCAGCAGGGCCGCCACCACCGAGGAGTCGACACCGCCGGACAGGCCCAGCAGGACGTTGTCGCTGCCGACCTGGGCGCGGATCTGGGCAATGGCGTCTTCGGCGATCTTCGACGGGGTCCACAGCGCTTCACAGCCGCAGATGTCGAGGATGAAGCGCGACAGGATGCGGCCGCCCTGCTTGGTGTGGGTCACTTCCGGGTGGAACTGCACGCCGTAGTAACGCAGGTCATCGTTGAACATGCCGGCAATCGGGCAGCTCGGGGTACTGGCCAGGATGTGGAAGTCCTTGGGCATCTTGGTGACCTTGTCACCGTGGCTCATCCACACGTCGAGACCGAACAGGCCGTCGGCGTCGACGTGGTCTTCGATGCCGTCCAGCAGGCGGCTCTTGCCCACCACGTCAACCCGGGCGTAACCGAATTCGCGCAGTTCGGAACCTTCGACCTTGCCGCCCATTTGCTCGGCCATGGTCTGCATGCCGTAGCAGATGCCGAAGACCGGAACGCCCAGATCGAACACCGCTTGCGGGCAGCGAGGACTGTTGGCTTCGTGCACGGACTCGGGACCGCCGGCGAGGATGACGCCTTTGGGAGCGAATTCGCGGATCGCTTCGTCGTCCATGTCGAACGGATGCAGTTCGCAGTAGACCCCGATTTCACGCACGCGGCGGGCGATCAGTTGGGTGTACTGGGAACCGAAGTCGAGGATCAGAATGCGGTGGGCGTGAATGTCGAGGGCCATGGTCAGTCTCGTCTAATTTCAGAAACGACACGGGGCTGAAAAACACAGCCCCGGTTACTAAATTCGTCGATCGCCTCCGGGCCTGGGCCTGGAGGCGATCACTATCAACCTACGCGATAGTTTGGCGCTTCCTTGGTGATCTGCACGTCGTGGACGTGGGATTCAGCCATGCCGGCGCCGGTGATGCGGACAAACTCCGGCTTGGTGCGCATTTCTTCGATGTTGGCGCTACCGGTGTAGCCCATGGAAGAACGCAGGCCACCCATCAGCTGATGGATGATCGCGGTCAGGGTGCCCTTGTACGGCACACGACCTTCGATACCTTCCGGCACCAGCTTCTCGGCACCCGCGGAGGAGTCCTGGAAGTAGCGGTCGGAAGAGCCCTGGGCCTGGGACATGGCGCCCAGGGAACCCATGCCACGGTAAGCCTTGTAGGAACGACCCTGGAACAGTTCGATCTCGCCCGGCGCCTCTTCGGTACCGGCGAACATCGAACCCATCATCACGCAGGAGGCACCGGCCACGATGGCCTTGGACAGGTCACCGGAGAAACGGATACCGCCGTCGGCGATCAGGGGAACGCCCGTGCCGACCAGGGCCGCTGCAACATTGGCGATCGCGCTGATTTGCGGCACGCCGACACCGGCAACGATACGGGTGGTGCAGATCGAGCCAGGGCCGATACCGACCTTGACCGCGTCGGCGCCGGCTTCGGCCAGGGCCTTGGCTGCAGCGCCAGTGGCGATGTTGCCGCCGATCACCTGGACTTCAGGGAAGTTCTCCTTGACCCAGCGAACGCGGTCGATCACGCCCTTGGAGTGACCGTGGGCGGTGTCTACCACCACCACGTCGACACCGGCGTTGACCAGCGCGGCAACGCGATCGCCGGTGTCCTTACCCGTGCCGACCGCAGCGCCGACGCGCAGGCGACCTTGGTCGTCCTTGCTGGCCAGCGGGTAGGCCTTGGCTTTTTCGATGTCGTTGACGGTCATCATGCCCTTGAGGGCGAAGGCGTCATCGACGATCAGCACGCGTTCGATACGGTGCTTGTGCAGCAGCTCACGGACGGCGGTCTTGTCGGCGCCTTCCTTGACGGTGACCAGACGCTCTTTAGGCGTCATCACTTCGCGAACGCTGACATCCAGACGGCTTTCGAAACGCACGTCGCGGGAAGTCACGATGCCCACCAGGTCGCCGTTGTGCAGTACGGGCACACCGGAGATGTTGTGCATGTTGGTCAGTTCGAGGAGGTCACGCACGGTGGCGTCGGCTTCGATGGTGATGGGGTCCTTGACCACACCGGCTTCGAAACGCTTGACCTTGCGCACTTCGGCAGCTTGCTGCTCGATGGTCATGTTCTTGTGGATGATGCCGATGCCGCCTTCCTGAGCCATGGCGATTGCCAGACGGGCTTCAGTGACGGTGTCCATGGCGGCGGAAACCAGTGGAATATTCAGCTCGATGCCACGGGTCAAACGGGTCTTTAGACTGACTTCATTAGGCAGTACTTCGGAATAACCGGGCACTAAGAGGATGTCGTCGAAGGTGAGGGCTTCTTGGCTGATACGCAGCATCGCGGGGGCTCCCGGGCGGGAAAATGGAAGCGCGCCATTATACTCAGACACCTACCCGGGCTCAATGTAAAACTCTGTCTAATATCGCTGGAGTGATAGATGGAGATATCCGCGCGCTACAACTCGACCTTGACCCAACTTATCGGTTGATCCAGCCAGTCGGCGAACTCGTCGATAAAACTCTGTTTGAAACCCGCTTCGGCCCAGTTGTTGAAGATAAAGCCCAAGTTGGAAAAGCCGCATTCCTGAAGAAACAGAAAGCCGTTGATGTCATCTTCATGACCGCACTCGGGACAGGTGAAGTTATCGGTGCGCCCCGGCATCCAGTCTTCCAGGCTCTCGAACAGCGCCTCGCCGATTTCCTGGCGGCATTCGGCGCAGCCGGCTTCTTCGAGGAAGCCCTTGGCCGGGGTATAGATGCAGCGCTTGGTGATGATCTCCAGGCCATTGATCGGCTCGCCGAAGGGCAGCGCCTCTGGCCGCAGCACTACGTCCCGTGCCCCCGGCGCAATCGCATGGCCCATGCGATTGCCGGTACGCCCGCAGGTGCTCAGGGTTTCCTCGACGATGTTCTTGCGCACCAGCCAGCGCACGATGGCCCGGGCCCGGGGCTCGTGCACCGGCAGGGTGGAGATTTTCGGGACGAGGATGCTTTGCGAGTTCATGGATAACCTGAAACGTGCGGGACAGTACGAACGCGTTCGCCGGCAAACCGGCTCCTGGCATTAATTGTAGGAGCCGGCGTGCCGGCGAACGCATTTAAAGGCCCGCAGCTTAATCCCTGCCCCCGGCAGGTCAAGTGCTCAGGTAGCGCCCGATCAAGGCAAAACCACTGGCCAGCACCAGCCAGGTCACCAGGCGGACAAAGGCCTCCCGAGACAACTTCATGGTCAAGCGCCGCCCGACCCACAAGCCCAACGCCATCGCTGGCAACAGGCAGCCGGCCAACAGCAGCAGCGGCCACTCGGCATACACCCCGGCCAGGGCGAACAGGCTCAGGCGCACCACGGTGCTGCAACTGATCAACGCACTTTGAGTGGCCCGGGCCGGGTCCTTGGGCAAACGGCTGTTCAGGTAAATGGCATATAGAAAGCCGCCACTGCCGAACAGCGCGCCAAACATTCCGCCCACTATTCCCATCGGCACCGCCCAGCCGGCCGCCAGCTGAGCCGGGCGCACCTTCACCCACAAGCTGTAGATGGCGTAGGCACTGATAAACAGCCCCATTAATAGAAGCAGCAGATCGGACTTGAGGTTGAGCAGGAAAATCACCCCCAAGGTGCAGCCCAGCGCCATGCAGGGCAACAGCCGCAACAGCTCGGGCCTGGCCACGTCCTTGCGCGATGGCAACAGGTTGCCGAAGGCCGCGACAAAGTCGAGCAGCACCAGCAGCGGCACGATCTTCGACAACGGCATGAACAGGATCAGCACCGGTCCCGCCACCAGCGCCGTGCCGAAACCGGCAATGCCAAACACGATGTACGCCAGCGCGATGCCCATGCCGATCGCCAACCAGGCTCCCGGACCAAACGACCACTGACTCAACCCCTCGATGATCACGCTCATCACTGCGACTTCCCCAACTGGATCAGCAATGACTTTAGCCAGCGGCGAGCCTTGCGACTAATATCGTCAAAGCCTTCAACCCATCGCAAAAAGGCATGTCTTGTGATTTCAACCCGTCAACTGCGCTATTTCGTGGAAATTGCCGAGAGCGGTAGCTTCAGCGCTGCGGCAGAACGCCTGTTCGTTGCCCAGTCGGCCCTCAGCCGGCAGATCAAGGAACTGGAAGGCCAACTGCAAACCCCACTGTTCCAACGCACCGCCCGCCAGCCTCGACTGACTGCCGCCGGTGAAGCCTTCCTGCCCAAGGCCCGCAACCTGCTGAGCGAACTGCACAAGGCTGCGGAGCTGGCCACCCAGGTCGGCCAGGGGCAACTGGGCACGCTGCGCCTGAGTCATTCAAGCACCGTGCCCATGAGCGGTCGCCTGCTGAGGGGCATCAGCGAGTATCTGCAGGCGTGCCCCGGAGCCTCGATGGACATCGTCAAGCTGTCGTCCGAGGCGCAGTTGCAGGAGCTCGCCGAAGGCCGGCTGGATGCTGGCCTGCTGCGCCTGCCGGTACTGCGCCAGCGGGAGGGCGTGCAAATCGTGCCCCTGTTCAGCGAACCGCTGCTCCTGGCCTTGCCGCCACAGCATCCTCTGGCCCTTGATCCACCGGCCCGGGGGGTGGAGCTGGCGCAGCTGCGCAACGAAGCCTTTATCTCCATCCCCCATCCCCAGCGCGGGGGCTTGAGCTATCTGTCGGCACAGTTGTGCATGCGCCAGGGATTCTTTCCCAAGGCCGCGCGAGTCATGTCACGCAAGACCACTCAACTGCAGTTGATCCAGGCCGGTTTCGGCATCGCCCTGCTGCCCGAATCGATGCAGGACATCGCCCCGACCAGCGTGCGTTTCCTGCCTCTGGCCGATAGCGATTGCCAGAGCACCGTCGCCCTCGCCTATCGACAAGACCCCACACCGCTGGTGGCGCAGTTTGTCGAACAGCTGCGCAATCATTGGCAATCGAATTGCGTTGTTCCGTGGACTGACAGCCCCTTAAACTGCGCCCCATGATTAAAGATCCCTTTGCACGACTCGGCCTGGACCGCGAGGTCCTCACTGTCACCCAGCTCAACGGCCGCGCCCGGGTGCTGCTCGAAGACGTGTTCAGCAACATCTGGGTCGAAGGCGAGATCTCCAACCTCGCTCGCCCGGCTTCCGGCCATGTCTACTTCACCCTCAAGGACAGCGGCGCCCAGGTGCGTTGTGCGCTGTTCCGGCAGAATGCTGCGCGGGTCCGCCAGGCGCTGAAGGACGGCCTGGCGGTCAAGGTCCGGGGCAAGGTCTCGCTGTTCGAGGGCCGCGGCGACTATCAGCTGATCCTCGACACCGTGGAGCCAGCCGGTGACGGCGCCCTGCGCCTGGCCTTCGATGCACTCAAGGAAAAGCTCAGCGCCGAAGGCCTGTTCAGCGCCGAGCGCAAGGTGCCGCTGCCCGCTCATCCGCAACGCATCGGCATCATCAGTTCCCCTACCGGCGCGGTGATCCGCGACATCATCAGCGTGTTCCGCCGCCGGGCGCCGCAGGTTGAACTGACCCTGATTCCCACGGCCGTGCAGGGCCGCGAGGCCACGGCGCAGATCGTCCGCGCCTTGCAACTGGCCGATGCCCGGGGCTTTGACGCGCTGATCCTGGCCCGTGGTGGCGGCTCGCTGGAAGACCTCTGGTGCTTCAACGAAGAAGCCGTGGCGCGGGCAGTGGATGCCTGCGTGACGCCGATCGTCAGCGCCGTCGGCCATGAAACCGACGTGTCCATCAGCGATTTCGTGGCCGACGTTCGTGCCCCCACGCCTTCCGCCGCCGCCGAACTGCTGGCCCCTGACTCCAGCGACCTGCAACGCCGCATCGACAGCCTGCATCGGCGCCTGGTGATGCGCATCCGCGACCGGCTGATGCGCGACCGCCTGCGCCTGGACGGCCTGGCCCGACGCCTGCGCCATCCCGGCGAACGCCTGCGCCAGCAAGCACAGCGCCTGGATGACCTGGACATGCGCCTGCGCCGGGCCTTCGAACGCAGCCTCAATACCCGGCGCGAACGCTTGATCCGCCTGGAAACCCGCCTCGGCGCCCAGCATCCGGGTCGGCAACTGGCACTGCTGCGCCAGCGCCTGGACAGCCTGGCCGAACGGCTGCCCCGCGCCATGCGCGAAGGTATCAAGGCCCGGCGCCTGCAATTGCACAGCCAGATGCAGACCCTGCATGTGGTCAGCCCCCTGGCCACCCTGGGCCGCGGCTACAGCATCCTGCTGGACGATCGTGGCCAGGCCATCCGCAACGCCGCCCAGACCCGCAACGGCCAGCGCCTCACTGCCCGCCTGGGTGAAGGCGAGTTGCAAGTGCGGGTCGAAGACAACCACCTGACGCCTGTCACCCTCTCTCTACTGGATTGATCCATGTCGCGCTTTCTCTGCTCCCTGCTGTTGCTGTGCCTGGCCTTGAATGCTCAAGCCGACAGCTACATCACCCGCCTGTTGAACAAGCCTGTGCCCGGTGGCGTCGCGGTGGTCGACCTGGGCAACGCCGCCCAGGCGCCCAAGGCCAGCTATCAAGGCAAACCCGTGCTGGTGGTCAAGGAGCAGAACAACTGGCTGGCGATCGTCGGCATCCCACTGACGGTCAAGCCCGGTCCTCAGCAGATCAGCGCCGGCAACCGCAGCCTGAGTTTCGTGGTGGGCAGCAAGAAATACCCCGAGCAGCACATCACCTTGAAGAACCAGCGCCAGGTCAATCCGAACCCGGCGGACCTCAAGCGCATCGATGGCGAACTGGCAGAGCAGATCCGCGCCTACCGCAGCTTCAGCCCCAACACCCCGAGCAACCTGCTGCTGGACAAACCGGTTAACGGACCGCTGTCGAGCAAGTTCGGCGTGCGCCGGTTCTTCAATGGCGAGGAGCGCAATCCTCACGCCGGGCTGGACTTTGCCGTACCGGCAGGTACGCCGATCAAGACTCCGGCAGCCGGCAAGGTGATCCTGATCGGCAACTACTTCTTCAACGGCAACACGGTGTTCGTCGACCACGGCCAGGGCTTTATCAGCATGTTCTGCCACATGTCGAAGATCGATGTGAAAGTCGGCCAGTCGCTGGCTCGCGCAGCAGTGGTGGGCAAGGTGGGTTCGACTGGACGCGCCACCGGCCCGCATATGCACTGGAACGTCAGCCTGAACGACGCCCGGGTCGATCCGGCGATTTTTATCGGGGCGTTTCAACCCTGATCCCCGGGCCTGACCGCCGACAAGTCGCTCCCCACGAGGATTGCGCAGGCCAGGACGACTGCGCAATCGTTGATATTCTTTACAAGAATAGCCAGCATAAAATCTCGATATAACTTCAATTTCGAGTATTCCTCTCAATTTTTTTCGACTGCTTGCCATCTCTCATCTCAGTGGTTAGGGTTGAGCGCATGAAAACCTCTCACACCCTCATTCAGCGTCGTCAACACCGGAGCCTCTGCCTCGTCAGCGCACGACTGCCAGGCTGAATCGCGGTGCCTCATCCCCCTGCGTCAACACTGCACTCTTGACTCACCGGCAGGTCGCCTCTTTTCGGCCCGGACCATAAGGATTTCTCCATGACCATGCTCAAAGACCCATCCTCCAAGTACCGCGCGTTTCCGACCATCAACTTGCCGGACCGCACCTGGCCGTCGAAGACCATCACCCGCGCGCCGATCTGGTGCAGCTCGGACTTGCGTGATGGCAACCAGTCGCTGATCGAGCCGATGGATGCGGTCAAGAAGCTGCGTTTCTGGAAAACCCTGGTAGCTGTTGGCGTGAAGGAAATCGAGGCGTCGTTCCCCGCCGCTTCGCAAACCGACTTCGATTTCGTGCGCACCCTGATCGAAGGCGGCCATATCCCGGACGACACCACCATCCAGGTATTGACCCAGGCCCGCGAAGACCTGATTGCCCGCACCTTCGAGTCCTTGCGTGGGGCGAAGAAAGCCATCGTCCACCTGTACAACGCCACCAGCCCGTCGTTCCGCCGCATCGTCTTCAACCAGGACAAGGCCGGCGTGAAGGAAATCGCGGTGAACGCCGCCAAGCTGTTCGTCAAATACGCCGCTCAGCAGCCGGAAACCCAGTGGCAGTTCGAGTACTCGCCAGAGACCTTCAGCGCCACCGAACTGGAGTTCGCCAAGGAAGTCTGTGACGCCGTGGTGGAAGTCTGGAACGCGACGCCGACCAACAAGGTGATCCTCAACCTGCCGGCCACCGTTGAAGTGGCGACACCGAACATCTACGCCGACCAGATCGAGTGGTTCTGCCGCCACATCAACCGTCGCGACAGCGTGCTCATCAGCCTGCACACCCACAACGACCGTGGCACTGGCGTAGCCGCCACCGAGCTGGGCCTGATGGCCGGCGCCGACCGTGTGGAAGGCTGCCTGTTCGGCAACGGCGAGCGTACCGGCAACGTCGACCTGGTCACCGTGGCCTTGAACCTCTATACCCAGGGCGTCGATCCGGAGCTGGACTTTTCCGACATCGACGGCGTGCGCAAAGTGGTGGAAGAGTGCAACCAGATTGCCGTGCACCCACGTCACCCATATGTCGGTGACCTGGTCCACACCGCCTTCTCCGGCTCCCACCAGGACGCGATTCGCAAGGGCTTCGCCCAGCAGAAAGCCGACGGCTTGTGGGAAGTGCCGTACTTGCCGATCGACCCGGCCGACATCGGTCGCAGCTACGAGGCAGTGATCCGCGTCAACAGCCAGTCGGGCAAGGGCGGTATCGCCTACCTGCTGGAGCAGGAATACGGCATCAGCTTGCCGCGCCGCATGCAGATCGAATTCAGCCAGGTGGTGCAGCGGGAAACCGATCGCCTGGGCCTGGAAATGACCGCCCAGCAGATCCACGCGCTGTTGCACAGCGAGTACTTGCAGGCCAACACCCCGTACGCGCTGGTCAGCCATCGCCTGCAGGAAGAAAACGGCCACAGCGCCGTGGAAGTGGAAGTGTCGAGCAAGGGCCAGGGCGAAACCAACCTGCACTGGCGTGGCAAGGGCAACGGTGCCCTGGAAGCGCTGGTGGCCGGCTTGCCGGTGCCGGTGGAGATCATGGACTACAACGAACACGCCATCGGCGCCGGCACCAACGCCAAGGCGGCGGCCTACATCGAACTGCGGGTCAACGGTGAGCGTGCGGTCCACGGCGTGGGCATCGACGAAAACATCACCACGGCCAGCTTCAAGGCGCTGTTCAGTGCCCTGAACCGCTCCCTGAGCGAGCAGGAAGCCAAGGCGGCTTAAACAGCGCTGATCAAAAAGGCCCCGGGGAGCGCTGCTCCTCGGGGCCTTTTTGCATCCGTTGCCACGCTAATTGGGCGCGGCACAGGGTTCAGGCATGGACATCGACACTGAACATGGCTTGCAGCAAAGCGGCCTGCAACACCTGCAAAGTGCTGTTGGTCACGGCAATCTGCGCCTGAATCTCCATGACCTGCTGGGCCTTCTGTTCATCACTGGCCTGCCCCTTCTCGGTACTGGCCAATTGCGCCTGTTGTTGCTGCAGAATCTTCTGGGTCTGCTCGATCTGCTTCTGCAACTGCTGCACCGGATCGCCGCCACCTTGCACCGCATCGATGCCGGCACCGGCAGAGTTGACCCGCAGTTCCTTGTCCTCGCCATCCTTGCCCTGGGCCGCCGGCGCCAGCGGGCTGGTGTCTTCGGCTGCCCCGGTCACGACTGTCGGCGTGGACAATGGATAAGGATTGACGGCATTGGCGTTGATGGTGGTCATGCTTGATTCCTCCTGGATGTCCGTCCTATCGGCGCTCGTCCCTGAAGCTTGATATCGGCAACCTGTAAAAAAGTGTGCGGCGATCTGCCCCTAAGTGAACATGAAAGTGTCGGCATCGAGGTTGGCTGGAAAGCGTGCGCGGTAGGCCGCCAGCTCGCCGGCATTCAGGCGCACCTGAAACACCCCATCCGCTTCCCCGGCGCTAAGCAGGGTTTCGCCCTGATAATCCAGCACCTGGCTGTCACCGGTGTAGGCGAAGCCCTTGCCGTCAGTGCCGATCCGGTTGACCGCCGCCACATAGCAAAGATTTTCAATGGCCCGGGCCGGTAGCAGGCGGTTCCAGTGCAAGCGCCGGGCGCCCGGCCAATTGGCGGTGTACAGCAGCAGATCGGTGTCCTGGGCATCGCGACTCCACACCGGAAAGCGCAGGTCGTAGCAGATCAGCGGACGAATGCGCCAGCCCTTGAGCTCGAACTGCACCTGGCGCTCGCCCGGAGTGAAGTGATTGTGCTCGCCGGCCATGCGGAACAGATGGCGCTTGTCGTAATGCCAGACTTCGCCGTCGGGGCGTGCCCACAACAGGCGGTTACGGTGGCTGCCATCCGCCGCCTGGATGATCACGCTCCCCGTGATCACCGCATCAAGCCTCTTCGCCTGGCAGCGCAGCCACTTGCTGGTGGGGCCGTTCTCAGCCTCTGCCAGGGTGCTGGACTCCATGGAAAATCCGGTGGTGAACATCTCCGGCAGGATGATCAGATCGGCACCGCGGGCCTGCTCCAGCAACTGCTCAAAGTGTTCGAAGTTGGCCTGGCGGTCATGCCAGGCCAGGGTGGTCTGAATCAACGCCAGATTCAGATCGGGTAATGCACTCAGATCACGCATAGTTTCTCCGCTGCCTGACGCAGCGTCTCCTCGCGTTTGGCGAAACACAGTCGTACCAGACGCTGCCCCTGGGGCGGCTGCCGATAGAACACCGACACCGGAATGGCGGCCACGCCATGTTCGCGGGTCATCCATTTCGCCATGTCGACGTCATTCAAGTCCGGACGAATCTGCGCATAGTCCACCAGTTGAAAGTAAGTACCGGCCACCCGGGTGAAGCTGAAACGCGAAGCGCTCAGCAAGTCGCAGAACAGATCACGCTTGGCCTGATAGAAGGCCGGCAGTTCCTCGACATGTTCCGGGCACTGGGCCATGAAATCCGCCAGAGCGTACTGCAAAGGGGTCACGCCGCAGAAGCTGACATATTGATGCACCTTGCGCAGCTCGGCGCTCAGGGCCGGTGGCGCAACCACATATCCCGTCTTCCAGCCAGTCACGTGGTAAGTCTTGCCGAAGGAACTGACAACGAAGGCCCGTTTATACAGCTCCTCGTGAGCCAATACGCTGACATGGGGCACACCGTCGAATACCAGATGTTCATACACCTCGTCGCTGACCAGGTAGATGTCGCGATCACGGATCAACGCTGCCAGCTGATCCAGCTCGGCCCAGCTGATCAAGGCGCCACTGGGGTTGTGCGGGGTGTTGAGGATGATCATCCGCGTACGCGGACTCAAGGCTTGGCCAAGCTGCTGCCAGTCGATGGCAAAGTCCTCGAGCCCGAGCTGCACATGCACACAGCGGCCACCGGCCAGCTCCACTGCCGGCTCATAACTGTCGTAACAGGGATCGAAAACGATGACCTCGTCGCCACGCTGAATCACCGCCTGGATGGCACAGAAAATGGCCTGGGTCGCGCCAGGAGTGATGGTCACTTCGCTGTCGGCATTGACCTCGACGCCATAGCTGCGAGCGATTTTCGCCGCCACCTGTTGGCGCAGAGCCGGCAAACCGGTCATGGGGGCGTATTGGTTATGGCCATTGGCGATATGCCGGCCAACCGCGTCGCGCAAGGCCTGGGGACCATCGAAATCAGGAAAGCCCTGGGACAGGTTGAGCGCTCCGGTTTCCACCGCGAGCTGGGACATTTGCGTGAAGATGGTGGTGCCGACATGCGGCAGCTTACTGGTGATCATGAGGGTTCCCTGCTGAACACCCGGCTCTACGGCGGCGCGGGAGGTCCCGAGAATAGCCCAAAGCGCGGCGATTAAAAAAGGGGCCCCAAGGCCCCTTCTTCAGTCGCTGCTTCAAGCTGCAAGCCACGAGCGGCAAGACTTCCCTACCCTCACTTGCAGCTCGTCCCTTGCAGCTGCCGCTGCTGTTTAGCGCTTGTCGCGGCGCTTCTTGTCGGCCTTCTTGTGGTGCGACATCAAACGACGCTTCTTGTTGACCTGGCGGTCGGTGAGCGTGTTCTTGTTGCCTTCGTATGGGTTCTCGCCACCTTTGAACTCGATACGGATCGGCGTGCCCACCAGCTTCAGCACCCGACGGTAGGTGTTTTCCAGGTAACGCACGTAGGACTTGGGTACCTTCTCCACCTGGTTGCCGTGAATCACGATCAGCGGCGGGTTGGCACCGCCCAAGTGGGCGTAGCGCAACTTGATCCGACGGTTGTTGACCATGGGCGGCGCATGCTCGCCAACGGCGTCTTCGAGAATCTGGGTCAGGCGGCTGGTCGGCCAGCGGGTCACCGCCGACTTGAACGAGTTCTGCACCGACTGGTAGAGGTTGCCCACGCCCGTGCCGTGCAGTGCCGAGATGAAGTGGATATCGGCGAAGTCGACGAAGAACAACCGCCGCTGCAGCTCGGTCTTCACGTAGTCGCGCTCGCTTGGCTGCATGCCGTCCCACTTGTTCAGGGCAATCACCAGGGCCCGACCGGCTTCCAGGGCAAAGCCCAGCAGGTTCAGGTCGTGATCCACCACGCCTTCGCGGGCGTCCATGACGAAGATCACCACGTTGGCGTCCTTGATCGCCTGCAGGGTTTTGACCACCGAGAACTTTTCGACTTCCTCGTGGATCTTGCCGCGCTTGCGCACACCGGCGGTGTCGATCAGCGTGTACTTCTCGTCGTTGCGCTCGAACGGGATGTAGATGCTGTCGCGGGTGGTGCCGGGCTGGTCATAGACGATGACCCGATCTTCACCGAGCATGCGGTTGACCAGGGTCGACTTGCCGACGTTGGGACGCCCGATGATGGCGATCTTGATCCCGTCCTTCTCGCTCGGGCCCGGAATGCGCTTGGCTTCCTCGCCTTCGGCGACGATCTCTTCTTCACCTTCCTCCGGCTCGTCGGCGTCATCCTTGGGGAATTCGCGCAGGGCGATTTCCAGCATCTGGGTGATGCCGCGGCCATGGGCACCGGCGATCGGGATCGCATCGCCCATGCCCAATGGCGCGAACTCGGCGCGGGCCATGTCCGGGTCGATGTTGTCGACCTTGTTGGCGATCACGTAGGAGGTCTTGTTACGTTTGCGCAGGTGCTCGCCGATCATCTGGTCGGCCGCGGTAAACCCGGCCTTGGCGTCCACCAGGAACAACACCACATCAGCTTCTTCAATGGCCAGCAGCGACTGCTCGGCCATTTTTTCGTCCATGCCATGCTCGTCACCGGAAATACCACCGGTGTCGATCAGAATATAGGTACGCCCTTGCCACTTGGCCTCACCGTATTGGCGATCACGGGTCAGACCGGACAGGTCGCCGACAATGGCGTCGCGAGTCCGAGTCAGGCGGTTGAACAAGGTGGACTTGCCGACGTTAGGTCGGCCCACCAGGGCGATTACGGGAACCATGCGGCTCTCCACTGCGTTAATTGCGAAAATACAAAAGCCGCTGCGAGGCAGCGGCTGGTGCTCGGGGCAGCACCTTGAAGTGCTGCGAACCTTGTCGAGACAAGGCCGCTTGGGGAATCAACCCCAAGCATAGTCAAACCATTACTTGATGGTCAGGGCTTCCAGTTTGCCGCTGTTGCCATACACATAAATCATGTCGCCCACCACCAGCGGACGGGCGCGCAGGCCATCGCTGTCAATGCGCGTACGGCCGACGAAACGACCGTCAACCTGGCTCAGCAGGTGCAGATAACCTTCCAGGTCACCTACAGCCACGTAGCTGGAGAAGACTTCCGGCGCCGACAGTTGACGTCGAGCCAGGGAGTCGTTGCTCCACAGGGCGGTGGTCGAACGCTCGTCCACGCCTTCCACGGTGCCCGAGGACAGGCTGACATAGACGCTGCCAAAACCTTGTGCCACGCCGGCATAGCTGGACGCATCACGCTGCCACAGCGGACGACCGCTCTCCAGGTCCAGGGCAACCACACGCCCCTGGTAACTGGCGACATACAGCGTGCCGCCGGACAGCAGCAGGCCGCCGTCGATGTCCACTACGCGATCCAGTTCGGAACGACCTTGTGGAATGGCGATGCGCTGCTCCCACACCGGCACGCCGTTGCGGATATCCAGAGCCACCACCTTGCCAGTGGAAAGACCGGCCAGGGCCAGACGGTTGGTCGCCAAGGGGGCACTGGTGCCCCGCAGGGTCAGTACCGCCGGGGTGCTGTCGTACAGCCAGATCTGATGACCGGTGCTGGCATCAAGGCCAATCACCCGATCATCCTGAGTCTGCACCACCACCACGTCACCGTTGGTGGCAGGCGGAGCCAGAACTTCACTGGTCACACGGGTACGCCACTTCTCTTCACCGCTGGAAGCATCCAGGGCAACCACTTCGCCTTTCAGGGTGCCGATCATGACCAGGCCATAACCCACGCCCACGGCGCCGGAAACAGGCAGTTCGAGATCTTTCTTCCATTTGACGTCGCCGTTCATGCGATCCATGGAAACCACCACACCGGTGACGTCGGCGGCATAGATGGTGTCACCATCGATGGCCGGTACCAGCATGTTGTAGGTTTCGCCCTGACCGTCACCGATCGAACGGCTCCACTGCTTCTGCAGGACCACTTCTTCTTTGAAGTCGACCAGCTCAGCCGGCGGCAGTTCTTTCTTGCTGTTGCTGCTGCAACCCGCGGCCAACAAGGCCAGAGCCAGCAATGCTGCATGTTTCCAACGGATCACGTCATGCATCCCCTTTGGCCAGGTCGTCCAGCTTGATTTGTAAGCCACCGACCGCCGCTTCATCCGAGAGCGCTGCCTTGGCTTTTTGATATGCCGCATGAGCTTCATCGACACGGCCCAACTGCACCAGCAGATCGCCCTTGAGCTCTTCACGGGTTGCCAGGAAGGCCTTGTCGGCATCGCCGTCGAGCAGTTTCAGGGCTTCGTCGGCCTTGTTCTGCGCCGCCAGCACCTGGGCCAGGCGCTGACGCGCCACTTCACCCAAGGTCGGGTTCGCAGGCTTGTCGGCGATGGCCTTCAGTTGCGCCGCTGCATCATCCAGCTTGCCGGTGTCGACCGCCACCTTGGCGACGAACAGACTGCCGTACTGCGCGTAGGCGGTGCCGCCGAACTCGCTGTTGAGCTTGCCGGCCAGGTCCGCAACGCGGGCGGCATCAGGCTTGCCATCCGGTGTCAGCGTGGTTTCCAGCAGTTGCTGATAGAGCACCGAAGCGCCTTGCGACTGATTGTTCTGATACTTGTGCCAGGCCTGCCAGCCAAACACGATGACCAGAGCCAGCAGACCGCCGGTCACCAGAGGTTTGCCGTTGCGCTGCCACCAGTCTTTCAATTCCGCCAGCTGTTCGTCTTCGGTACTCGACACCCCAATACTCCTTATTCGCTAATTCGGCTGTTTGACAGCTTCAACCCTGCACGACGCAGGTGGCCAGGTGCGCCGCGAGCGCATCCCAGGCAATGCTTTGTTGTTCGCCCTGGCCACGCAGGGGTTTGAAACCTACCACTTGCTGGGCCAGCTCGTCGTCACCGAGGATCAGCGCGTACAACGCACCGCTCTTGTCGGCCTTCTTGAATTGGCTCTTGAAGCTGCCGCCACCGGCGTTGACCTGCAGGCGCAGGTTGGGCAACTGGTCGCGTACCCGCTCGCTCAGGGCCAGCCCCGCCAATTCGGCAGCCTCGCCAAAGGCGCAGAGGTAGACATCCACCTGGCGGGAAATCGATTCCGGCACCTGCTCCAGGGTTTCCAGCATCAGCACCAGACGCTCGATACCCATGGCGAAACCCACGCCCGAGGTCGGCTTGCCGCCCATCTGCTCCACCAGGCCGTCATAACGGCCACCCGCGCAGACGGTGCCCTGGGCACCGAGCTTGTCGGTCACCCATTCGAAAACGGTCTTGCTGTAGTAATCCAGGCCGCGGACCAGCTTCGGGTTGATCACATAAGGAATCCCGGCGGCATCCAGGCGAGCCTTGAGGCCCTCGAAGTGAACCCGGGATTCTTCGTCGAGGTAGTCGGCCAGCTTCGGCGCGTCCACCAGTACGGCCTGGGTGCCTGGATCCTTGGTGTCCAGAACCCGCAGCGGGTTGCTCTTCAGGCGACGCTGGCTGTCTTCGTCCAGTTTGTCGTGACGGGCCGAGAGGAATTCCACCAGAGCATCGCGATAGCGGGCACGGGCTTCGGAAGTACCCAGGCTGTTGAGTTCAAGCTTCACCGCATCACGGATGCCCAGCTCGCCCCACAGGCGCCAGGTCAGCACGATCAGCTCGGCGTCGATATCCGGACCGTCGAGGTTGAACACCTCCAGACCGATCTGGTGGAACTGGCGATAACGGCCTTTCTGTGGACGCTCGTGACGGAACATCGGGCCGATGTACCACAGTTTCTGCACCTGGCCAGCACCGGTCAGGCCATGCTCCAGGGCCGCGCGAACGCAAGCCGCGGTGCCTTCCGGACGCAAGGTCAGGGAGTCGCCGTTGCGGTCCTCGAAGGTGTACATCTCTTTTTCGACGATGTCGGTCACTTCACCGATGGAGCGCTTGAACAGCTCGGTGAACTCGACGATCGGCATGCGGATCTGCTTGTAGCCGTAGTTATCCAGCAGACGCGCCACGGTACCCTCAAAATAACGCCACAGGGGCGTCTGCTCGGGCAGGATGTCATTCATGCCACGAATGGCTTGCAGAGACTTGCTCACAAAAAATCCTTAAATACGTTCGGTTAGCCGCGAGCGATCAGCGCTGCGTCGGCTTCGACCTTTTCGGCCGCCTTCTGCCGGATCAGCTTTTCGAGCTCGTCCACCAGATTGTCATTGGTCAGTTTCTGTGCCGGCTTGCCGTCGATGTAGATCAGGTTCGGCGTACCGCCGGTCAGACCGATGTGCGCCTCTTTGGCTTCACCCGGGCCGTTGACCACGCAACCGATCACGGCGACATCCAACGGCACCAGCAGGTCTTCAAGGCGCCCTTCCAGCTCGTTCATGGTTTTCACCACATCGAAATTCTGCCGCGAGCAGCTCGGGCAGGCGATGAAGTTGATGCCACGGGAACGCAGGTGCAGGGACTTGAGAATGTCGTAGCCGACCTTCACTTCCTCGACCGGGTCGGCCGCCAACGAGATGCGAATGGTATCGCCAATCCCTTCGGCCAGCAGCATACCGAGGCCGACAGCGGATTTCACCGTGCCTGAACGCAATCCACCGGCTTCAGTGATGCCCAGGTGCAAGGGTTGAATGATTTCCTTGGCCAGCAAACGGTAGGCTTCGACCGCCATGAACACGTCGGAAGCCTTAACGCTGACCTTGAAGTCCTGGAAATTCAGGCGTTCGAGGTGCTCGACATGACGCAGTGCAGACTCGACCAGAGCAGCCGGAGTCGGCTCGCCGTACTTCTTCTGCAGGTCCTTTTCCAAGGAGCCGGCGTTGACCCCGATACGGATCGGGATCCCGCGATCACGAGCGGCGTCCACCACGGCGCGAACCCGGTCTTCGCGACCGATGTTGCCGGGGTTGATCCGCAGGCAATCGACACCCAGCTCGGCCACGCGCAAAGCGATCTTGTAGTCGAAGTGAATGTCGGCCACCAGGGGCACCTTGACCTGCTGCTTGATCCGGCCGAACGCTTCGGCGGCGTCCATGTCCGGCACCGAAACCCGGACGATGTCGACACCGGCGGCTTCCAGGCGGTTGATCTGGGCGACGGTTGCCGCTACGTCGTTGGTGTCGCTGTTGGTCATGCTCTGCACCGCGATCGGCGCATCGCCGCCGACCGGTACCGAGCCGACCCAGATCTTGCGGGACTCGCGACGTTTGATTGGAGATTCGCCGTGCATGACTTATTGACCTAACTTCAGGCGAGCAGTCTCGCCACTGGTGAACGGGGCGATATCCACCGCCTGACCGTTGTAAGTGATTTGTGCGCCACGGGCATAACCCAGACGCACGGCAAAAGGTGGCTTGCCGCTGACATCAACGTTCTCGCCCTTGCGCTTGAGGGCGCTGAGCAGAATCTTGCCGTTGCCATCGATGACCTGGGCCCAGCAATCGGCGCTGAACTGGATCTGTACCTGACCCGAACCGGCAACCGGCGAGCTCGGCGCTGCGGCATTGCCAGCATTTGCCGGCACAGCGGGCGCGGCGGCCGGAGCCTGAGCTACCGGTGCGCTGGCAACAGGCGCGGTGGTTGGGGCGGCATGCACAGGAGCGGTCGGTGCCGCAGGCGTCACAACGGGAGCCGGGGCCGCAGGAACTGGCGGATTGGCCGGCGCCTCGGCGCTCGCCTGGTTCTGGTCTTGTGCGGCGTTGTCCAGGGCTTCGCTCTGACCTTCGGCAACCGCCTGGTCTTCGGGCTCGTCGATCGGATGGATCTGCGTGGTGCCGTCGGCCCCTTCGACCTCAACGTGCTCAGGGCTCAGGGACACTGGCTCCTTGCCACGCTGGGAGGATTGATCCTGCCACCAGATGAAACCGCCACCGACCACCGCCACCAGCAGCAGCAAGCTGACAATGCGCAGGATGGTATGGGAAACCCGTACCGGTTCCTCGATCCGTCCCAGGGCGTGAACGTTGCTGCCTTGAGAGTCGGTACCGGTGTATTGATCGAACTCCTGAACCAGGATCGCCTGATCCATGCCCAGCAACTTGGCATAGGCACGGATATAGCCGCGAGCAAAGGTATGCCCTGGCAGCTTGTCGAAAGCGCCGGCTTCCAGGTTGCTCAGAGAGCTCACGGTGAGGTTGAGCTTGTGGGCCACTTCTGCCAGCGACCAACCATTGCTTTCGCGGGCCTGACGCAGGGTCTCACCGGGGTTTACGCGAGTCACTGCTTGAACTTCGGGATGCGCCGCTTTCATCATTGCTCCGACAGGTATTGCTGATATTCCGGCGTACCGGGATAAAGTCGTTTTAGTTGCAGACCGTAACTGGCGGCCTTGTCGCGATCTTCGAACACCGTTGCCAGCCGAACGCCGAGCAATAGACTACGTGCATTTTGCGCGTCGAGCAGGCTAAAACGATCGTAATAGTCGCGGGCGGGCACATAATGCCTGTCTTCGTAAGACAACTCAGCCATTTCCAGCAACGCGCGGGGCTGTTGGTGATTCAAGCGCAGGGCTTTTTCCAGTTGCAACCGGGCCAGCTCACGCTGGCCCAGCTTCGAAGCGGTCATCCCGAGGCTTTCAAACACCCGGGAACGTTCGGGGTACAGAGTATCAGCCGCGGCTTGCTCAAAACGCTGATAAGCCTCTTTGTAACGTTTTTCTTCGAACAGGAAACTGCCGTAGTTATTGAGGATTCGCGCATCGTCCGGACGGGCCGCCAGGGCCTGGCGAAAATGCTCGTCGGCCAGGGCCGGCTCCATCTCGGCCTGGAACACCAACGCCAGGGCGGCATTGGCATCGGCATCGGCAGGAGCCAGTTCCAGAGCCTTGCGCAACGGAACCTTGGCGCGCTCGCTCATGCCTTGCTGCAGATAACCCAGCCCCAGTTGCACATAGGCGGCACGCGCCTCATCGCGGCCCTTGCTGGTGTTCAGCGGATTGGAATCACCCGACAGAACACAGCCAGCACAGAGACTGGCAACGAGCAGGAGCAGCGCGAAGCGCAGGGTCATGGAGTTCCTCTCTCAGGTACGGGTCGCAGCGCTTTGCGGCATATCGGCGTCGGCGCTCAACTCACGCACGGCGATATAGCGTTCGCTGCGACGGGTGCGGTCCAGCACCTGCCCGACCAACTGCCCGCAGGCGGCGTCGATGTCCTCACCGCGAGTCGTGCGCACGGTGACATTGAAGCCGGCGTGATGCAGCTGGTCCTGGAAACGGCGAATGGCATTGTTGCTCGGACGTTCGTAGCCGGAGTGAGGGAACGGGTTGAACGGAATCAGGTTGATCTTGCAAGGAACGTCCTTGAGCAACTCGATCATTTCAACGGCGTGTTCCAGCTTGTCGTTGACATCCTTGAGCAGGGTGTACTCGATGGTCAGCACGCGCTTCTCGCCCAGGGCGGACATGTAGCGCTGGCAGGACTCGAGAAGCATCTTCAGCGGGTACTTCTTGTTGATCGGTACCAGCTGGTTGCGCAGCGCATCGTTGGGTGCGTGCAGCGACAACGCCAGGGAGACGTCGATGTGCTTGGCCAGCTCATCGATCATCGGCACCACGCCGGAGGTGGACAGGGTCACCCGGCGCTTGGAAATGCCGTAGCCCAGGTCGTCCATCATCAGGTGCATGGCCGCGATGACGTTGTCGAAGTTCAGCAGCGGCTCACCCATGCCCATCATCACCACGTTGGTGATGGCACGGTCGACGGTCGCCGGGACGCTGCCAAAGGATTTGTTGGCAATCCACACCTGGCCGATGACTTCGGCGGCGGTAAGGTTGCTATTGAAGCCTTGCTTGCCGGTGGAGCAGAAACTGCAGTCCAGGGCACAGCCTGCCTGGGACGAAACGCACAGCGTGCCGCGCTTGCCCTGGGGAATGTACACGGTCTCGACGCAGCTGCCGGACGCCACGCGCACCACCCATTTACGGGTGCCATCGCTGGAGATGTCCTCGCTGACCACTTCCGGACCGCGAATCTCGGCAACGGCCTTGAGCTTTTCGCGCAAGGCCTTGCCGACATTCGTCATGGCGTCGAAATCATCGACGCCAAAGTGGTG
Organism: Pseudomonas sp. Os17; assembly: GCF_001547895.1. NCBI lineage: Bacteria > Pseudomonadati > Pseudomonadota > Gammaproteobacteria > Pseudomonadales > Pseudomonadaceae > Pseudomonas > Pseudomonas sp. Os17. The sequence continues at coordinate 5,540,697 of NZ_AP014627.1, forward strand.
AATCCATTTCATTACCTGACCGGCACGGAAACGCTTCTCCCCGATTGAGTCGAAGAATTTCTCCATTTCCGGTTGAGTCAGCCCCAACAGGTTAGTTTTGCCGATCGATGTAGTCATGGTCTCACCCCTCACACGCAAGCCTTACTCAGCGAGCGGTTACTTCAGTAGCTGCGAAGAAGTAAGCGATTTCGCGAGCAGCGGCAGCTTCGGAGTCCGAACCGTGAACGGCGTTGGCGTCGATGGACTCGGCGAAGTCAGCACGGATGGTGCCGGCAGCAGCTTCTTTAGGGTTGGTAGCGCCCATCAGCTCACGGTTGCGAGCGATGGCGTTTTCGCCTTCCAGAACCTGAACAACAACTGGACCGGAAGTCATGAAGGCAACCAGTTCGCCGAAGAAGCCACGCTCGCTGTGCTCAGCGTAGAAGCCTTCAGCTTCAGCCTTGGACAGTTGCTTCATTTTCGAAGCTACAACGCGCAGGCCGGCTTCTTCAAAACGGGAAACGATCTTGCCGATAACGTTTTTTGCAACAGCGTCAGGCTTGATGATGGAGAAAGTACGTTGAACAGCCATGGTGTAACTCCAGAAACGGTGATTAAAGCGAAAAATTAAACCCGCGAATTATACGCGGGTTTATAGGGATTGCCTAACTGCGTAGCCCGCGGATTCAGTCCGCTTCGTCGATCCAGGCGGCCTGAATTGCTTCAAGAACCTTCTCGCCTCCGCGAGCCGGATCGTCGCTGAACTCCGGCAATGCCAGAACCCATTGGTGCAGATCGACAAAGTTCACATAACGCGGATCCACATCGGGCTTGGACTCAACCAGCTGGATCGCGATTTCCAGTACATCAACCCACTTCAGACTCATGACGACTCCTTGAATCAGTGCGGCGCTTCGGCGGCATGGTTGAGCGAGTACTTGGGAATTTCAACGGTCAGGTCTTCGTCGCCGACGATGGCCTGGCACGACAGCCGCGATTGCGCTTCCAGGCCCCAGGCCTTGTCCAGCAAGTCTTCTTCCAGTTCGTCGGCTTCGTTCAGCGAATCGAACCCTTCACGAATGATGCAGTGGCAGGTGGTACAGGCACAGACGCCGCCGCAGGCGCTCTCGATCTCGATGTGGTTGTCATGGGCCACCTCGAGCACCGAAACCCCGGGCTCGACCTCGACAACCAGACCGTCCGGGCAGAACACGGCGTGTGGCAGAAAAATGATCTGCGGCATCAGTTATTCCTCGATTTCATTCAGGTTGCGCCCCGCCAGGGCGGCTTTCACCGTCGAATCCAGGCGGCGGGCAGCAAAGGCATCGGTCACTTGCGACAGACGCTTGGTCTGCTGCTCGATGGCGTAACCATCGGTACCACGCATCAATTCACTCAGTTCCTGCATCTGCAGCTCGATGACCATGCGCTCTTCAGCGTCCAGCAGGCGATCACCGTCCGCGTCCAGAGCGCCTTGCACGGCCTCGATCAGCCGCTGGGCATCAACCTGCTGCTCCCGCAGCACGCGGGCCACCTTGTCGTCGCCGGCGTACTGGAAGGAGTCCTTGAGCATCTTGGCGATCTCGCCGTCGGTCAGGCCGTAGGACGGCTTGACCTGAATGCTGGCTTCCACGCCCGACCCCAGCTCCCGGGCCGAGACGCTGAGCAGGCCGTCGGCATCGACCTGGAAGGTCACGCGGATCTTCGCCGCACCCGCCACCATCGGCGGGATGCCGCGCAATTCGAAGCGCGCCAGGGAGCGGCAGTCGCTGATCAGCTCACGTTCGCCCTGCAGCACATGAATCATCATGGCCGTCTGGCCATCTTTGTAAGTCGTGAAGTCCTGGGCACGGGCCACCGGGATGGTGGTGTTGCGCGGAATCACCTTCTCCATCAGCCCGCCCATGGTTTCCAGACCCAGGGACAGCGGAATCACGTCCAGCAGCAACAACTCGCCACCTTCGCGCTTGTTACCGGCCAGCGTATCGGCCTGGATCGCAGCACCAATGGCCACCACTTGATCCGGGTCGATTTCGGTCAGCGGCTGGCGACCGAACATTTCGGCGACCGCTTCCCGCACTCGCGGCACCCGGGTCGAACCGCCCACCATGACCACTGCCTGCACTTCGTCCAATTCGACATTGGAGTCACGAACGGCTCGACGGCAGGCCTTGAGGCTGCGCGCCACCATGGGCTCGATCAGGGCATCGAAGGTTTCGCGGGTCAGCGCGGCGCGCCAGTCACCGTAAACCACTTCCACCGAGGTGGCATGGGTCAGGGCTTCCTTGGCCGCGCAGGCGGTTTGCAACAGGTTGCGCTGAGTGCCCGGATCCAGGTCGGCGGACAAGCCCGCGCCCTCGATGATCCAGCCGGCAATGGCGTGATCGAAGTCATCGCCACCCAGGGCGGTATCGCCGCCGGTGGCCAGCACCTCGAAGACACCGCCGGTCAGGCGCAGGATGGAAATATCGAAGGTACCGCCACCCAGGTCATAGATCGCCACCACGCCCTCGGCGTGCTGGTCCAGGCCGTAGGCCACGGCAGCCGCGGTCGGTTCGTTGAGCAAGCGCAGCACATTCAGACCGGCCAGCTTGGCCGCATCCTTGGTGGCTTGACGCTGGGCATCGTCGAAATAGGCCGGAACAGTGATCACCGCCCCCACCAGCTCGCCACCCAGGGTCGCCTCAGCGCGCTGACGCAACACCTTCAGCACTTCCGCGGAGACCTCCACCGGGCTTTTCGGCCCCTGGATGGTCTCGATGAACGGCATGTGCGACTCGCCGTCAACGAAGCGATAGGGCAGTTGTTCGCCCAGCTGCTTGACGTCGGCCAGCCCGCGCCCCATCAGGCGCTTGACCGAAAGCACGGTGTTCAAGGGATCGGTGGGCGCGGCCAGGCGGGCGGATTCGCCCACTTCGACGCGGTCGGCGTGATAACGCACGGCGGACGGCAGAATCACCTGACCCTGCGCGTCGGCCAGAGGCTCGGAAAGACCACTGCGCAAGGCAGCGACCAGCGAATTGGTAGTGCCCAAGTCGATTCCCACAGCCAGGCGACGCTGGTGCGGTTGAGGACTTTGGCCGGGTTCGGCGATCTGCAGTAGGGCCATGCTTATCTGGACTTATCTGTATATCAGGCGTGCGACCGGAGCGGCACTGGGTTAATCGTCGAGGCGCTCTTCTAACTGGCGCACTTCGTAGGTGAGCTTGTCGAGGAACTGCATGCGCCGCATCAGGCGCTCGGCCTGCTCGCGCTGCGCTGCATCATCCCAACAGGCTGCGAAGCTTTCGTTCAGTTCATCCTGGGCAATCTTCAACCGCCGCTTGAATGCCGCCACGCCGGCCAGGTCGGCGCTGTCCTGCAAGTCTTCGAGCTCTTCGCGCCACTGCATCTGCTGCAGAAGAAACTCGGGATCATGCACCGTGACTTCCAGCGGCAACTCGCCACCCTTCAACGCCAACAGATAACGGGCACGCTTGGGCGGACTCTTGAGCGTCTGATAAGCCTCATTGAGGCTTGCCGACTGCTCCAGGGCCAGGCGCTGCTCACGCTCGGACGCATCGGCAAAACGGTCAGGATGAACCCCGCGCGCCAACTCACGGTAGCGCGCGGCCAGCTGCTCGAGATCCAGGCGGAAGCTCGGTTGCAGCTCAAATAAAGCGAAATGACAAGGAGTACCCACTGGAAGCCTCAGATGTTGAAGCTTTCGCCGCAGCCACATTCACCGCGCACGTTGGGGTTGTTGAACTTGAAGCCTTCGTTCAACCCTTCCTTGACGAAATCAAGCTCGGTGCCGTCCAGATAGGTCAGGCTTTTCGGGTCGATGATCACTTTCTCGCCGTGACTCTCGAACACCTGATCGTCCTCGCCGATCTCGTCGACGAACTCCAGCACATAGGCAAGGCCGGAACAGCCCGTGGTGCGAACACCCAGACGAATCCCATCACCCTTGCCGCGCCCGTTGAGGGAGCGTCGCACGTGTTGAGCAGCCGCTTCTGTCATGCTGATAGCCATCGTGACTCCTTACTTGTCGCCAAATCTGTGAAAGCCGATCGATCAGATCAGGCCTTTCTTCTGCTTGTAGTCGCGAACGGCGGCCTTGATGGCGTCTTCGGCGAGTACCGAGCAGTGAATCTTCACTGGAGGCAGGGCCAGCTCTTCTGCCAGCTGGGTGTTCTTGATGGTTTCGGCTTCATCCAGCGTCTTGCCCTTCATCCACTCAGTGGCCAGGGAGCTGGAGGCAATGGCGGAACCGCAGCCATAGGTCTTGAACTTGGCGTCCTCGATGATGCCCTGCTCGTTGACCTTGATCTGCAGACGCATCACGTCGCCGCAGGCGGGAGCGCCGACCATGCCGGTGCCGACATCAGGATCTTCCGCGTCCATCTTGCCGACGTTACGCGGGTTCTCGTAGTGGTCGATGACCTTTTCGCTGTAAGCCATGATTCTTAATCCTCACTCATCAGAGAGTCGCTCTCGGGTTCCGCAAATCGCCGTTATCGGCAAGTTCTACAGAACCCTGTGCGGCGACTTATATTCAGTGTGCCGCCCACTCGATCTTCGAGATATCGACGCCATCTTTGTACATGTCCCACAGCGGCGACAAAGCGCGCAGCTTGGTAACGGCTTCGCAGACTTTCTGCGCTGCGTAATCGATTTCTTCTTCGGTGGTGAAGCGGCCGAAGGTGAAGCGGATCGAGCTGTGAGCCAGCTCGTCGTTGCGGCCCAGGGCGCGCAGCACGTACGAAGGCTCAAGCGACGCCGAAGTGCAAGCCGAGCCGGAAGACACCGCCAGGTCCTTGAGGGCCATGATCAGCGACTCGCCTTCAACGTAGTTGAAGCTCAGGTTCAGGTTGTGCGGCACGCGGGCAGTCATGCTGCCGTTGATGTACAGCTCTTCCAGGTGCTCGACCTGCTTGTAGAAGCGCTCGCTCAAGGCCTTGATGCGGGCATTCTCGGCCGCCATGTCTTCCTTGGCGACGCGGAAGGCTTCGCCCATGCCGACGATCTGGTGAGTGGCCAGGGTGCCGGAACGCATGCCGCGCTCGTGACCGCCGCCGTGCATGGTGGCTTCCAGGCGCACCCGCGGCTTGCGGCTGACGTACAGCGCGCCGATGCCTTTAGGACCGTAGGTCTTGTGGGCCGAGAAGGACATCAGGTCGACTTTCAGGGCCTGCAGGTCGATCTCGACCTTGCCGGTGGACTGAGCGCCGTCGACGTGGAACAGGACGCCTTTGGAGCGGGTCAACTCACCGATGGCGGCGATGTCGTTGATGGTGCCGATCTCGTTGTTCACATGCATGATCGAAACCAGGATGGTGTCGTCACGCAGAGCCGCTTCAACCATGGCCGGAGTGATCAGACCGTCTTCGCCCGGCTCGATGTAGGTCACTTCGAAGCCTTCACGCTCAAGCTGGCGCATGGTGTCCAGGACAGCCTTGTGCTCGATCTTCGAGGTGATCAGGTGCTTGCCCTTGGTGTGATAGAAATGCGCGACACCCTTGATTGCCAGGTTGTCGGACTCGGTGGCACCGGAGGTCCAGACGATTTCACGCGGGTCGGCGTTGACCAGGTCTGCCACTTGGCGACGGGCATTTTCCACCGACTCTTCGGCCTTCCAGCCAAACACGTGGGAGCGGGACGCCGGGTTACCGAAGTTTCCGTCGACCAGCAGGCATTCACTCATCTTCTGCGCCACGCGCGGATCAACCGGGGTGGTTGCAGAGTAATCAAGGTAAATCGGCAATTTCATGGACTCTCTCCTAAATCAGGCTGGCTGGCGTGCCGCTAGCTCTATGGCTGTCATTCGACGGCTGACGCTTCAATCTTGTCCAGGCGCGGCGCCTTGCCATTACAACGGCGCTGATCCTGACGCTGGGCAACTTCTTGTACCTCACGGCGAGTGACAAGGTCTGCCAAGCTGATACCGCTCAGAAATTCGTGGATCTGCAGGCTCAGGTCGCACCACAGGTGATGGGTCAGGCAGGTGTCGCCGGCATGGCAATCACCCAGCCCCTGGCATTTGGTGGCATCGACCGATTCGTTCACGGCATCGATCACCTGGGCCACCTGGATCCCCTGCATGTCGCGGGACAGCTGATAGCCGCCACCCGGACCACGGACGCTGGACACCAGATTACTGCGACGCAGTTTGGCGAAAAGCTGTTCGAGGTAGGACAGGGAAATGCCTTGGCGCTCAGAGATATCGGCCAGGGAGACCGGGCCATGTTGCGCGTGCAACGCCAGATCAAGCATGGCGGTCACCGCGTATCGGCCTTTAGTAGTCAGTCGCATGGACAAGTACCACGGAGTTTCGGAATGGAGGCGAGTATGCAATACCCGAGTAATCAGGTCAACTATAAGACCAACTACTTTAGTCGGGTTTACCCGCAAAAGAGCGCGCGAATCATAGCAAAGTCCGCGACGTAATGGCACAGCGGGTTGCCGACAACTGACCTGCGGGTCACCCAGGGCGCCTCAGCCCCCTTTCGCCGGCAAGCGGCCCCCTGGACGAGGAGCCGCCGGCCAGGCCATCAGCCGATCTGGCTGTCGCTCTTGCCTTTGACTGCTGCGAAGTCTTCCTCTCGCAGGACTGGCAGATCCTTGGCGCAGTAGTCACTGCCCAGATCCTTCAGAGCGCCGCACACACCCTCCAGGCGAGCGTCCACCGCCTGCAGGTGGTCGAGCAACTGACCAATGGCCCGCGCCACCGGATCAGGCATGTCCTCGCTGACGCCATAGGCATCGAAACCGAGCTTCTCCGCCATCGCCTTGCGCTTGGCTTCCTGCTCGTCACTGGACTTCATGATGATCCGCCCCGGAATGCCGACCACTGTCGCGCCCGCCGGCACCGCCTTGGTCACCACCGCATTGGAACCGACCTTGGCCCCCGCACCGACCGTGAAGGGGCCCAGCACCTTGGCGCCCGCACCCACCACCACGCCGTCCTCCAGGGTCGGATGGCGCTTGCCCTTGTTCCAGCTGGTACCGCCCAGGGTCACCCCCTGATAGAGCGTGACGTCATCACCGATCTCGGCGGTTTCACCAATGACGATGCCCATGCCATGGTCAATGAAGAAACGACGCCCCACCTTGGCCCCCGGGTGGATCTCGATCCCGGTCAGCCAGCGACCGAAGTTCGACACCAGCCGCGCCAGCCATTTCCAGCCCATACCCCACAGGGCAGCGGACAAGCGGTGAATCCAGATCGCGTGCATCCCCGGGTAGCAGGTCAGCACCTCGAACGCATTGCGCGCCGCCGGGTCACGATGAAATACGCTTTGGATATCTTCACGCAGACGCTCGAACATCATTGATCCTTCCGCTTTTGTAGCTCTCCACGGGCCGCTTTCTGGGTTTCCGTGAGAATGCCACGCAATATATTCATTTCCGCCCGGCTGACCGAGCTGCGACCGTACAACCGACGCAGGCGCGCCATCAAGTGCCGCGGTTTTTCCGGATCGAGAAAGTCGATGGCCACCAGCGTCTGCTGCAGATGCTCGTAAAACCGCTCCAACTCATCAATGGTCGCCAGCTCTTCACTGCGCGGCGAGGCCACTTCATCCTTCTCAACCTTGGTCGGCCGACCTTGGGCCGCCAGCCAGGACATGCGCACTTCATAGGTCAACACCTGCACCGCCGTGGCCAGGTTCAGCGAGCTGAACGCCGGGTCCGACGGGATATGCACGTGGAAATGACATCGCTGCAGCTCGTCATTGGTCAGGCCGGAATCTTCACGACCGAAGACCAGAGCGATCTGCGCACCCTGCCCGGCCTCTTCCACCACTTTCAGGCCGGATTCACGAGGATCCAGCAGCGGCCAGGGAATGCGTCGATCACGAGCACTGGTACCAAATACCAGAGTGCAACCGGCCAGGGCCTCCTCAAGGGTGGCGACCACCTGGGCGCTCTCCAGGATATCGGTGGCACCGGAAGCCCGCGCATCGGCCTCATGGGACGGAAACACCCGGGGCTCCACCAGCACCAGCCGCGACAGGCCCATGTTCTTCATGGCACGCGCAGCCCCGCCGATATTGCCGGGATGACTGGTATTGACCAGGACGACACGAATGTTCTGCAGCAAGGGAGGCGCTCTCGGACACGGGAAAGGGGAGCAAATCTTACAGAACAGGCAAGACTCCCGCCTCAAAAATAACCATCCACAACCAACGACCCGCCCATCAAGCGTAGTCGGCCAGCGAGGCGCACCCACACCCTCGAACTGCGCCACACAGCGGATCGATGCAATCAAAGCGAACGCCGACCTTCATCTGCAAAAGTTTTCTGCTAGAATGCTCGGCTTTCTTTAACAACCTTAGGTGACCTATCCATGCAGCCAATGCTGAATATCGCGCTGCGCGCCGCCCGCAGCGCCAGTGAATTGATTTTCCGCTCCATCGAGCGCCTGGATACCATCAAGGTCGACGAAAAAGACGCCAAAGACTACGTATCCGAAGTTGATCGTGCCGCCGAGCAGAAGATCATCGACGCATTGCGCAAGGCCTACCCGACCCACGCCATCCTCGGCGAAGAAACCGGCCTGCATGCCGGTAGCGGCGAAGGTGAAGACTACCTGTGGATCATCGACCCACTGGACGGCACCACCAACTTCCTGCGTGGCATCCCGCACTTTGCCGTAAGCATCGCCTGCAAATACCGTGGCCGCCTGGAACACGCCGTGGTCCTCGATCCGGTTCGCCAGGAAGAATTCACCGCCAGCCGCGGCCGTGGCGCCCAGCTGAACGGTCGCCGCCTGCGGGTCAGCGGTCGCACCAGCCTCGACGGCGCCCTGCTGGGCACCGGCTTCCCGTTCCGTGACGACCAAATGGACAACCTCGACAACTACCTGGGCATGTTCCGCGCCCTGGTGGGCCAGACCGCCGGTATTCGCCGCGCTGGCGCTGCGAGCCTGGACCTGGCCTACGTCGCCGCCGGTCGTTTCGATGCGTTCTGGGAGTCGGGCCTGTCCGAATGGGACATGGCAGCAGGCGCCCTGCTGATTCAAGAAGCCGGCGGCCTGGTGAGCGACTTCACCGGCGGTCACGACTTCCTGGAAAAAGGCCATGTGGTAGCCGGCAACACCAAATGCTTCAAAGCGGTCCTGACCGCCATCCAGCCGCACCTGCCGGCCTCGCTGAAGCGCTAAGCGCCAGCGACAAAAAAAGCACCCTTCGGGGTGCTTTTTTTATGCCCGCAAAACCCGCCCCGCAGGAGCCGAGTTGCCGGCAAAGGCAATCTCAGAGCCCATTCGCCGGCAAGCAGACTCCTGCAAGCGCGGGTTATTGGCCTGGCTGATTCTGGTTCTGGCCGAGAATCAGACGCCCTTCTTTATCCACCGGGATCTGGTTGCCCGGATCGCGATCCATGCGCACCTGGCCTTGCTTGCCGCCCAGATCGTACTTCACGTCGTAACCGACGATCTTGTCACTGATGTCATTGACCGTGTTGCAGCGAGTCTGCGTGGTGGTGTAGGTGTCACGCTCCTGCATGCCTTCCTGCACCTTGTTGCCCGCATAACCGCCACCCACGGCACCGGCCACAGTGGCAAGCTTCTTGCCGTTACCATTGCCAATCATGCTGCCCAGCAGGCCACCGCCCACCGCACCGGCCACGGTGCCGAGGATCTGATGCTCATCCTTGACCGGGCGCTGACGGGTGACCGCAACGTCCTTGCAGACTTCGCGAGGAGTCTTGATCTGTTGCTTGACCGGCTGCACAGCCAGCACTTGCGCATACTCAGGGCCGCTTTTAACCAGGCTGTAGGTGGCAACAGCACCCCCGGCGGTGACACCGACAGCACCCAATACCGCACCAACCAGCAACGACTTGTTCACGTGAACCTCCTGACCATACAAACGGGACTTAGCCCGCGCTTCTCCCAGCGTTGGAGCAATAAAAAAGGCGCGAGTTCAACACTCGCGCCTTTTTAACTGACAGCCGGAAAAGGGCTAGATCCTCAAGGACGGTCGTCCACTTCCTTCTCGGTGTTGGCCGGAGGAATCAGGTCCTCGCTGTTCAGGTTCAGCCAGATCAGCACCACGTTGGCGATATAGATCGACGAGTAGGTACCCGCCAGCACACCGACAAACAGGGCGATGGAGAAGCCGTGCAGGTTGTCACCACCGAAGAACAGCAGCGCAATGATCGCCAGCAAGGTGGAGATCGACGTCGCCATGGTCCGCAGCAGGGTCTGAGTGGTCGAGATGTTGATGTTCTCGATCAGGCTGGCCTTGCGCAGCACCCGGAAGTTCTCACGCACCCGGTCGAACACCACGATGGTGTCGTTGAGGGAGTAACCGATGATCGCCAGCACCGCCGCCAGCACCGTCAGGTCGAAGGTGATCTGAAAGAACGACAGGATACCCACGGTCACGATCACGTCGTGGATCAGCGAAACGATGGCGCCCACGGCGAACTTCCACTGGAAGCGGAAAGCCAGGTAGATCAGGATGCCGCCCAGCGCCATGAGCATGCCCAGACCGCCCTGGTCGCGCAGCTCTTCACCCACTTGCGGGCCGACGAACTCGACACGCTTGACCTGCGCCGGATTGTCGCCGCCGACCTTCTGCAACGCTTCGGCCACCTGATGGCCCAGTTGCGGGTCTTCACCCGGCATCCGCACCAGCAGGTCGGTGGTCGCACCAAAGCTCTGCACGATGGCTTCGTGATAACCGGCGTCGTTCAGTTGCGAACGCACCTTCATCACATCCGCCGGACGCTCGTAGGTCAGCTCGATGAGCGTACCGCCGGTGAAGTCCAGACCGTAGTTCAACCCCTTGTGGAACCAGCTGAACAACGCCAGAACGGTGAGGAGCACTGTGACGCCGAACGCAAAGTTGCGGACGCCCATGAAGTTGATAGTACGTAACATGGCAGCCCCTTAAATCCACAACTTCTTGAAGTCACGACCGCCGAAGATCAGGTTGACCATCGCGCGGGTCAGCCAGATGGCCGTGAACATCGAGGTAAAGATCCCGAGGGACATGGTCACTGCAAAACCCTTGACCGGGCCGGTGCCCATGGCAAAGAGGATGCCGCCCACCAGCAAGGTGGTCAGGTTGGCATCGAGAATCGCGGTGAATGCCCGGCCGAAGCCTTCGTTGATTGCCCGCTGCACCGTCATGCCGGCGGCGATCTCTTCACGTATCCGCGAGAAGATCAGTACGTTGGCGTCCACCGCCATACCCATGGTCAGCACGATACCGGCGATGCCCGGCAGGGTCAGCGTCGCCCCCAGCAAGGACATCAGGGCCAGCAGCAGCACCATGTTCAGCGCCAGGGCCACCGTGGCGATCACGCCGAAGAAGCGGTAGATGGCGATGATGAACAGCGACACGAACAGCATGCCCCACAGCGACGCATCGATACCCTTGGTGATGTTGTCAGCACCCAGGCTCGGACCGATTGTGCGCTCTTCAGCGAAGTACATCGGTGCCGCCAGACCACCGGCACGCAGCAGCAGCGCCAGCTCGGAGGACTCACCCTGGCCGTTCAGGCCGGTGATGCGGAACTGACTGCCCAGAGGCGACTGGATGGTCGCCAGGCTGATGATCTTCTTCTCTTCCTTGAACGCCTGGACCGGCACATCTTTCTCGACGCCGTCGACCATCTGCTTGGTGTAGGTAGTGATCGGCTTCTGCTCGATGAAGATCACCGCCATGCTGCGACCGACGTTGCTGCGGGTCGAACGGTTCATCAGTTCGCCACCGTGACCATCGAGCTTGATGTTCACCTGTGGACGGCCGTGCTCGTCGTAGCCGGCCTGGGCATCGGTCACCTGGTCGCCGGTGATGATCAGGCCACGCTCGATCAGCGCTGGAGGACGGTTGCCCTCACGGAATTCGAAGGACTCGGAAGTCGCCTTGGAAGCACCCGGCTCGGCGGCCAGACGGAATTCCAGGTTGGCGGTCTTGCCCAGGATCCGCTTGGCTTCAGCGGTGTCCTGCACGCCCGGCAGCTCAACCACGATACGGTTGGCACCCTGACGCTGAACCAGAGGCTCGGCCACACCCAGCTCGTTGACCCGGTTACGCACGGTGGTCAAGTTCTGCTTGATGGAGTATTCGCGGATTTCCGCCAGCTTGGCCGGGGTCATCGCCAGACGCAGCACCGGTTGGCCATTGAGGTCGGCCGGTACGATATCGAAATCATTGAAGTTCTTGCGGATCAGCGAGCGGGCCTGTTCACGGCTGTCTTCATCGCTGAAGCCCAGCTGGATGGCACCGTTGAGCTGCGGCAGGCTGCGATAGCGCAGACGCTCTTTGCGCAGCAGGCTCTTGACGTCGCCTTCATAGACTTTCAGGCGGGCGTCGAGGGCTTTGTCCATGTCCACTTCCAGCAGGAAGTGCACACCACCGGACAAGTCCAGACCCAGTTTCATCGGGTGCGCACCGAGGTTGCGCAGCCATTGCGGGGTGGTTTGCGCCAGGTTCAACGCCACCACATAGTCATCGCCCAGCGCCTTGCGCACTACATCCTTGGCCGGAAGCTGGTCTTCCTTGTTGATCAAGCGCAGCAGGCCACCCTTGCCGTTGGCGGCAATGGAGGAAGCCTTGACCTTGATACCGGCGTCGGTGAGCGCGTTGCTCGCACGATCCAGATCCGCCTGAGTGACCTGCAACGCAGTGCTCGCACCGCTGACCTGAATGGCCGGATCATCAGGGTATAGATTGGGAGCGGAATAAATAAAACCGATCGCCAGCACCGCCAGGATCAGTAGGTACTTCCACAGAGGATATTTGTTCAGCATCACGCCGCCCGTTTATGACGCGGGGCGCCTTGCGCGCCCCGTCGATTGGTAAAAGATGAAACTTAGATCGCTTTCAGCGTGCCTTTTGGCAGCGTGGCTGCGATCGCGCCCTTCTGGAACTTCAACTCAACGGAGTCCGACACTTCCAGAACCACGAAGTCGTCGGTCACTTTGTTGATCTTGCCGGCGATACCGCCAGTGGTCACAACTTCGTCGCCTTTCTGCAGGTTGCTCAGCAGGTTCTTCTGCTCTTTGGCGCGCTTGGCCTGTGGACGCCAGATCATCAGATAGAAGATGACCAGGAAGCCGACCAGGAAAATCCACTCGAAACCAGTGCCGGCAGGACCGGCAGCAGCAGGTGCAGCGGCGTCCGCATACGCGGCAGGGATCAAAAAGCTCATTTAACACTCCGATAATTGCAGAATTAGTGGCTTAACGTCTTTAGAACTTACTCTAAAGGCGGCACGGGCAACCCGCGCTTGGCATAGAAGGAATCGACAAAGGCGGCCAATGTACCTTGTTGAATAGCCTCGCGCAAACCAGCCATAAGACGCTGGTAATGGCGCAAATTATGGATGGTATTGAGCATACTCCCGAGCATTTCCCCGCACTTGTCCAAGTGATGCAGATAGGCACGGGAGAAGTTCTGGCAGGTGTAGCAATCACAAGTTGGGTCCAGCGGCGAATCATCATGGCGATGAAACGCGTTACGGATTTTCAGCACGCCTGTATCGATGAACAGATGCCCATTGCGGGCATTGCGGGTTGGCATCACGCAATCGAACATGTCCACACCGCGGCGCACACCCTCAACCAGATCTTCCGGCTTGCCAACTCCCATAAGGTAACGAGGTTTGTCGGCAGGCATCTGGCCCGGCAGGTAGTCCAGGACCTTGATCATTTCATGCTTGGGCTCGCCCACCGACAGGCCGCCGATGGCCAGGCCGTCGAAGCCGATCTTGTCCAGGCCTTCCAGGGAACGCATGCGCAGGTCCTGGTGCATGCCGCCCTGGACGATGCCGAACAGCGCCGCCGTGTTGTCGCCGTGGGCGTTCTTCGAGCGCTGGGCCCAGCGCAGGGACAACTCCATGGAGATCCGCGCCACGTCCTCATCGGCCGGGTACGGCGTGCACTCATCGAAGATCATCACGATGTCCGACCCCAGGTCGCGCTGCACTTGCATCGACTCTTCCGGGCCCATGAACACCTTGGCACCGTCCACCGGCGAGGCGAAGGTCACGCCCTCTTCCTTGATCTTGCGCATCGCCCCCAGGCTGAACACCTGGAAACCGCCGGAGTCGGTCAGGATCGGGCCCTTCCACTGCATGAAATCATGCAGGTCACCGTGGGCCTTGATCACTTCCGTACCCGGGCGCAGCCACAGATGGAAGGTGTTGCCGAGAATGATCTCGGCGCCGGTGGCGACGATATCCCGCGGCAACATGCCCTTGACCGTGCCGTAGGTGCCCACCGGCATGAAGGCCGGGGTTTCCACCGTACCGCGGGGGAAGGTCAGGCGACCGCGACGAGCCTTGCCATCAGTGGCCAGAAGCTCGAAGGACATACGACAAGTGCGACTCATACAGTTTCCTCGGGGGCCAGATCCTTGGGAGCGGTCGGCGCGGGATTACGGGTGATGAACATCGCATCACCGTAGCTGAAAAAGCGGTACCCATTTTCCACTGCGGCGCGATAGGCGGCCATGGTCTCGGGATAACCGGCGAACGCCGAAACCAGCATCAACAGCGTGGATTCCGGCAGATGGAAGTTGGTCACCAGGGCATCGACCACATGGAATGGCCGGCCCGGGTAGATAAAGATGTCGGTGTCGCCGCTGAACGGCTTGAGCACACCATCGCGGGCGGCGCTTTCCAGGGAACGCACGCTGGTGGTACCCACCGCCACCACCCGGCCACCGCGAGCCCGACACGCGGCCACCGCATCCACCACATCCTGGCCGACTTCCAGCCACTCGTGGTGCATATGGTGATCTTCGATGCGTTCGACCCGCACCGGCTGGAAGGTTCCGGCGCCGACATGCAGGGTCACGAATGCCGTCTCCACACCCTTGGCGGCAATCGCCTCCAGCAGCGGCTGGTCGAAATGCAGCCCAGCGGTCGGTGCCGCCACGGCGCCCAGGCGCTGGGCGTACACGGTCTGGTAGCGCTCGCGATCCGCGCCTTCGTCCGGGCGGTCTATATAAGGAGGCAACGGCATGTGCCCGACCCGGTCCAGCAGCGGCAGCACCTCCTCGGCAAAACCCAGCTCGAACAGCGTGTCGTGGCGCGCCAGCATCTCGGCCTCGCCACCGCCCTCGATCAGAATCTTCGAGCCCGGCTTGGGCGACTTGCTGGAGCGCACATGGGCCAGCACACGATGGCTGTCCAGCACCCGCTCGATGAGGATCTCCAGCTTGCCGCCGGAGGCCTTCTGGCCAAACAGGCGGGCCGGAATCACCCGGGTATTGTTGAACACCATCAGATCGCCAGGGCGCAGATGCTCCAGCAGATCGGTGAATTGACGGTGGGCCAAGGCGCCGGTTGGCCCATCCAGGGTCAACAGACGGCTGCCGCGACGCTCGGCCAAAGGATGGCGGGCGATCAGCGAATCAGGAAGCTCGAAGGTAAAGTCAGCAACGCGCATGATGGGGTTCGTCTAGCAGGGCCGGAAAGTTTAGCGGAATAACTAAAAATTGACCATGAAAGCCGATTGACCAACGGTAACCGCCTCTCTATACTTCGCCGCCATTGAGCCCTGATGGCGGAATTGGTAGACGCGGCGGATTCAAAATCCGTTTTCGCAAGAAGTGGGAGTTCGAGTCTCCCTCGGGGCACCAAGTACATATCTCAAGACGTTGCTCAATACGTCTTGAACCCAAAAAAACCGGCCACCTGAGCCGGTTTTTTTGTGCCTGGCCGAATCCTCACTGGATCTGAATCGGCCCCTTGGCTCCGGTATCGGTATCCATCCAGATGTCTTCGCTCTGCCGCCGCCGATCGCCTTGAATGGTGAAGAGCAGCGTGCCCTGACGAAATTGCAGGGCGCCATCCGTGCGTTTGGCTTTGACCTGTTTGCCATTGACCCACACCCGCTCCCTGGCATCGATACGGATCGTGGCAACCGTCGCGCCGGATGGGCTTTTCGCCGTCCATTGCCCGACATAAGGCGTCGGTGCCTTCAGGCTGTCAGCGCTTGCCGGGGCGTCGGGGTCAGCAAATCCGGCCTTGGCGTTCTCGGCTTTGCTCTTGTGGATGTCACAACCCTGAAGCTCGGTCATCTGAGTGCAGCCCGATTGCTCAAGTTGCTGGCGATACTTTTCGTTGATGGCGTACGCCGGCGACTGGGCAACCAGCAAAATAGCCAGTGCTGGCCAAACGATCGGGTTCATGGTGGCCTCTCTTCTGATCTGCGCCTGACTGCACGATAGCCGCCATATGCACTGATGCGTCCTTAAACAGGCTAGAAAAATCTGAAACTCATTACAGACTTTTCGTTGTAACAAATTTGATCGAGATCAACGGCCCCGAGCCCCCCAGCCCTAAAAATGACCGGAGGACATTGAACGCAACTACAGGCCCCTCCCATGAGTGAAGAATCCACCGCCCTGCCCCTGCCTCCCGCCCCAGTGCAAAAGGCCCCGGCCAGCTCCGGCACCGCCAGCACCAAGGCCGCTCCACGCAAAGCCGCCACGCCACGCCGGCCACGGACCACCAAGGCCGCCCCGGTGAAAGTCGCCGAGGCCGAAATCAGCGCCATCAGCCAGAAGCCCATGGCCCTGCAAGTGGCCAGCGCGCCGCGCGGTTCCAATGAAGACAGCGTGTCCGCCGCACTGCCGGGCAACTACCCCTATCGCAACCGCATGCGCCGCGCCGAGTACGAAAAGGCCAAGAGCGAGCTGCAGATCGAGCTGCTCAAGGTGCAGAGCTGGGTCAAGGAAACCGGACAGCGCATCGTGGTGCTGTTCGAAGGGCGTGACGCGGCGGGCAAGGGCGGCACCATCAAGCGCTTCATGGAACACCTCAACCCCCGTGGTGCGCGGATCGTAGCCCTGGAAAAGCCCTCGGAACAGGAAAAGGGCCAGTGGTATTTCCAGCGCTATATCCAGCACCTGCCCACCGCCGGGGAAATGGTCTTCTTCGACCGCTCCTGGTACAACCGCGCCGGCGTCGAGCGAGTGATGGAGTTCTGCTCGCCCCTGCAATACCTGGAGTTCATGCGCCAGACTCCGGAGCTGGAACGCATGCTGTGCAACAGCGGCATCCTGATGTTCAAGTTCTGGTTCTCGGTGAACCGCGAAGAACAATTGCGCCGCTTCATCTCGCGCCGAGACGACCCGCTCAAGCACTGGAAGCTCTCGCCCATCGACATCAAGTCCCTGGACAAGTGGGACGAATACACCGCCGCCAAGCAAGCGATGTTCTTCCACACCGACACCGCCGATGCACCGTGGACGGTGATCAAGTCCGACGACAAGAAGCGCGCGCGGATCAACTGCATCCGCCATTTCCTGCATGAGCTGGACTACCCGGGCAAGGACCTGAAAGTCGCCCACGCCCCCGATCCGTTGCTGGTGGGTCGGGCCTCGCGGGTACTCGAAGAGGATGAGCGCACCCAGGCCCAGGCCGCGGCGGATGCCGGTGCTACGCGTCTGGCCCTGTCGGCCTGAATGACCGGCAAAAAAAACTGCGCACAGACAGGCGGGTCCGGGCGCAGTAAAAATCCAGCACGACGCTGAATCGGAACGCGGCATCAGATCGGGGCCTCAAGCGGCCTCGGTCACCGGCGTCACCTTTACCGGCGGTTTGATCGAACCGATGTACACGGCAAAGATCGTAAGCAACGCACCGGCGATCTGCAGCGCCGAGCTGACCTTGCCGAGAAACGCCACATCGACGAAATAGGTAATCACCGGTTCCAGCAGCAGGATCAGCCCTGCCAATCCCAGGCTGATGGCGCCGATGGAGCGGTTGACCAACAGCCAGCCCACGAACTGCACCATCACCCCGTAGATGATCAGCATCACTAAAGTCTGCCCGTCGACGATGACCAGGCTTTCCCCCATGGCCAGGGCATACACCAGCAACACCAGCGCGGCCCACAGGCTCAGGTTGAGCATCTGCGCGATCTTGTCGCCACCGCCGTCAGGCAACTGGGTGTTGACCTTGAGGAAATACACACAGACGGCGTAAGCCAGGCCCGACAGCACGCCATACACCAAGCCCTTGATGCCCAGGGCACTGCTCATTTCCGGCAGCAACAACAGGTACAGTCCGACAAACGCCAGGGTGATGGAGATCAAAAAGTAGAGCGAAGGCTTTTCCTTGAGCAGATAAAGGCCCAGCAGGGTCATGAAGAACACCTGGCAGTTGGTCAGAATCGAGCCGATACCCGGGCCGACGATGTAGATGCTCTGGTGCCAGAGCACCAGGTCGATGGCCAGGAATACCCCGGCCAGGGCCGTATACAACCGGGCCCTGGCACTCTTGAGCAGCACCGGGATGCGGCGCACCTTGAGCAGCAGCAAGAACAGGATCGAGGCGAACAGCATGCGGTAGAACCCCGCCCCGCCCGCGCCGATATGGGCAAAGGCCACTGCCAGGGCCGACAGGCTGAGCATCAGCCCTCCCAGGGTCAGCTCCACTAACGCTCTATTGCTCGACATAGATCCCCCCACCGCGATTGACCTTGTTGTTGCCTTGCACGCCGGACATTCAAGTTTCCTGCATCGCCAGTTTCAGCCACAGCAACACCGGAGGGTGCAGCAACACCGCATCGGCGTAGGGTTTCAGATCCTCGGGAATGGCGATGCCATAGCGCATGAAGCGCAACAGCACCGGCGCGAACATGGCATCCACCACCCCAAAGGTTCCGCACAGGAACGCCTCGGACCGGCTCCGGGCCAGCAACTGGCGCCAGATCGAAAACACCCGTTGGATCTCGGCCTCGGCCGCCAGGCTCAACGCCTGGGCAGGCTCGTCGCGGTTGACCCCGAATGGCAGTTGGGTGCGCAACTGAATGAAACCGGCATGCATTTCGGCGCAGGCCGAGCGCGCCAGTGCCTTGAGTCCGGCATCCGCAGGCCATAGCTGAGCCTGGGGCCAGTGTTCAGCAACGTATTCGCAGATCGCCAGGCTGTCGTTGATCGACAGGCCGTCCTGCAACAGCACCGGCACCTTGCCCGACGCGGAATAGGCAAGGATTCGCTCGCCGGTCTGCGGCGCCTCCAACTTGATCTGGATGACCTCAAAAGGCACATCCGCAGTGACCAGGACCAACCAGGCCCGCAATGACCAGGAGGACTTCTTGTAGTCGCCGATCACCAGTTTCATCACACTCATCGCGTCTAGCTCGCAGGATTCAAGGAGTGGTAAATTTAGCGGCCGGCAATCACTGCGTATTGCACAAAACTGGACATGGAATGGATGCCCACCAGAACCAACCCCCGCCACCGCCAGGGGATTTCTCCCGCTTCTGGCGCATTCCGGAAGGTGACTGCGAGCTGCTGGCGGCCCGCTACAGTCGGCAGTCGTTTGGCCGTCACAGCCATGACCGCTATGCCCTAGGCGTCATCAGCGGCGGCGTGGAAAAACTCTTCTATCGCGGCAGCCACCACCTGGCGACCCAGGGCTGCGTGGTGACCATCAGCCCCGGCGAAATCCACGACGGAGTCCAGGCCTGCGACCAGGGCTGGGTCTATCGAATGCTGTACATCGACCCGCAGTGGCTGAACCGGGCCGTTCTCGGTCAGCGCCTGGCAGCGGATCACATCCACCTGTTTCGCAACGTGCTGAGCGAAGATCCGGCCTTCGCCCGCTGGTTCCTGCAACAGCACCAACGGATCGAACACGCCGACTCCAGCCTTGAGCGCGAAAGCATTCTGCTGGAACTGCTGGCGCAGCTGTTCCAGAGAAACGGCGCGCGCCAGCCAGCCACTGATCGCCAGGAGCGCGAGGCGGTGAAACGCATCCGGCAGCGCCTGGACGACGACTTCGAACAGAGTATCCGCCTGGAAGAACTGGCAGCCCTGGTGAACCTGGAGCCGCTGTACATGATCCGGGTGTTCAAGAACAGCCTGGGCATCTCGCCCCACAGCTACCAGATCCAACGCCGCATCGCCCGGGTCCAGCACCTGTTGCGCAGCGGCGCAAGCATCACCGAGGCCTCGTTTCACTGTGGATTCTTCGATCAAAGCCACATGACCCGGGCCTTCAAGAAAGTCGTCGGCATCACCCCCGGTCACTTTCGCCATCGCCACACCTGACCCCAGTGCCGCTTGCCCCGAGCACCGGCCCATTCCTCAAAGGATTGCTCCATGCCCACAGTTGCCGCCCCGAACCTGACCCAACTACCTGAAGGCGCCATCGCCTACCCCGACGCCCGCGAGCTGTTCGTCGCCGACCAGCAGGAGCTGGCCGAACACCTGCTACCGCTGCTGTCCTTCGACGCCAGCCTGATCAATCCCGAGTGGTCCGGCCGCCTGCATCTGCTGAGCCCTATCGAGCCCGACGAGGGGCTAGTGGGCGAATTGACCGACGATTACGAATTCGGCAGCGAGCTGCTGAAAACCAACTGGATCGGCTTCAAGATCGAGAACGGCCGCTATCGCCTGTGCGGCAGTCCACGCTATTTCTTCCTCCACGGCGACAACGCCGAGTTGCCCGAATCCCGGCGTAACCAGCGCGCCAACCTGCAACACCACTACCGCAAGCAGCACGCCGCCTACCTCACCGCGCGCCAGCGCCATCAGGAACTGGGCTACCTGACCTGGCCCAAGAACGACAAGGAGCGCCTGACCTATATCGAGGAAATGGGCGGTGTGGCCGAGGGCTACGGCAACTGGGTGGAAACCGTGGAGTTCCCCATGGACGTCGAAGAGTCGGACGACAGCTGCAATATCTGGCCCCTGAGCCCGGCGGGCCGGCGCTTTCAGCACGTGCTCAGCGTGCCGGCCTACCACTACGGCATCAGCGGCGCCGACCGGGTGGTGATGCTCTACGAACCGGTGGAAGGCCTGGTGCTGTTCAGCTTCGACTGGTCCTGAGCCGCAACGGATCACTGAGCCCAGGCCGGGATCGGCCGGCCAGGGCGCTCGAAGGGCTTCGCAAGGCCCTTCGGGGCTTGTCGCAGGCTGCGCCAGCGGCTACAGCGGCAATTCCACCCGCGCTTCCAACCCACCGCCTTCACGATTGAACAGGCGCAACTCGCCGCCATGCTCACGCACGATGGCCCGCGCCGCCGACAGCCCCAGGCCCACGCCGCCGGTGCTCTTGTTGCGCGAACTCTCCAGGCGGAAAAACGGCTGGAACACCTGTTCCAGGGCATCGGGCGCAATTCCCGGGCCTCGGTCCAGCACCCGCACCCGCAATTGGTCGGCGCCCTGCTCCAGCACGATGGCCGGCTCGCCCCCGTACTTGATCGCGTTATCCAGCAGGTTGGTCATCACCCGCTTCAGCCCCAGGGGCCGGCCGCAATACACCAGGCGCGGCGGGCCGCTGAACAGAATCTCCATGGACTGGTCGCGATAGTCGTCCACCAGGGTCTGCAGCAGCTCGGCCAGATCGAAATGGGTGGCCTGTTCCAACCGCGCATCGTCGCGAAAGAACTCCAGGGCCGAATTGATCATCGCCTGCATTTCGTCCACATCACGAAACAGGCGCTGCTGCTGGTCGGCATCTTCGATGAACTCGCCGCGCAGGCGCATGCGGGTCAGCGGTGTGCGCAGGTCATGGGAGATGGCCGCAAGCATCTGGGTGCGGTCCTTGATGAAGTGCTGCAACTGCGCCTGCATGGCGTTGAAGGCGAGAATCGCCTGACGGATCTCGTGGGGCCCCACCGGCTCGATGGGCGGCGCGCGAAAGTCCACGGCAAAGCGCCGCGCCCCCTGGGCGAACTGCTGCAGCGGCTTGGCCAGCCGGCGGGTGGCGATCAAGGCCACAAGACCAGTGGAGATCAGCACCAGGGCGATCACGATCAGATTGCGCGTGCCCTCCTCCAGGCCCCAACTGCGCGACGCCGAGGAAAACATCACCCAGCTTTGATCGGTCAACTGCACCAGCAGCGCGTAGCGGCCTTTACCGCTTCTCCAGTCGCTGGGCTGATAGGCCTCGATATACCGCTGCGCAGGTCCGAGCAAGGCGCGAAACGCCTCCGAGCCATCGCGGTATTCGGAGTCTTCCAGCAGCGGCAGATCCAGGCCCTGCCGCGTCGCCTGCCAGGCAATGCTCAAGTGATCGCTGCTGACCGAGGCCGCCAAGCGCGCGCGCTGGCCCGGCTCCGAGGCTTCGATCATGCGCACGATGGCCGCGGACTTTTCCAGCAACCCGGTTTCCGCCAGGGGCGGATAGGCCCAGACCCCGGCCAACTGCACGAACAGCGCATTGAAGGCCAGGGCGGTGAGCATGGCCATGATGATGGTCAGGGCGATCCAGCGCGCCACGGTGTCCCGCAGCCGATAGCGCCACAACGGCTTGATCAGCTTCACTGGCGGGTCACGCTGGGGGTGAACAGATAACCGCCGTTGCGCACGGTGCGAATCATCGCCGGGCGCTTGGTGTCGAACTCCAGCTTGCGCCGCAGGCGGCTGACCTGGACATCGATGCTGCGATCAAAAGCGTCATGGGCCTGACCCCGGGCCAGGTCCAGCAACTGCTCGCGGGTGAGGATGCGTTGCGGATGCTCGACAAACACCAGCAGCAGGTCGAACTCCCCCGCCGACAGCGGAATCATCACCTGATCCGGCGAGCGCAGCTCACGGCGGGTCAGGTCCAGCTGCCAGTCGGCGAACTTGATCAACGGCCGCGGCACCTCGCCGCTCACCGGCCGGCTTTCCCCGGCCCGGCGCAGCACCGCCCGCACCCGGGCCAACAGCTCACGGGCATCGAAGGGCTTGCTCAGGTAATCGTCGGCGCCCATCTCCAGGCCCACCACCCGATCGCTCAACTCGCCCATGGCGGTGAGCATGATCACCGGCGTGGCATGCAACTGGCGCAGACGCTGGCACAGGGTCAGGCCGTTGTCGCCGGGGAGCATCAGGTCGAGGATGATCAGGTCCGGCACCTCGCGCTCCAGCGCCGCCCACAGCGACGCGCCATCGGTGGCCACCGCCACCTGATAACCCTGTTGGACAAAGAATTTCTTCAGCAGCGCGAGGACTTCAATGTCGTCGTCCACGATCAAGAGACGGCTCACCGGCGGAGATCACTTCAAGTCGGAATGAGCCGTTATCTAAAACCATTCGCCGCCCGGCGTCATTTATTTCAACGCCGCAACAAACCTTCAGCGACGCAATAAAGCAGACATCTTTGCGCAAGGTTCAGCTGCCAGCATCGGCCTCCCCTTGCTGGAGAACCCTGACCATGCGCCTGATCAACCCCGCCCCGGCCCCTCTCGTCGCGAAGGAGCTGTCCATGCCCACCTCCGATCAACACGCCCTGATGCTGCTGCAACGGGTGACCAGACTCGATGACGCCAGCCTGCATTGCCGCGAAGTCAGCCTGGGCCTGTCCGAAGACCAGCACTACCTGGTGCTGACCCGCTACAGCGAGCACTACAGCCCTGAAGGCATGGAATGGGTCGAACGCAAGCACCGGGTGCCGGTGACCGAGCTGCTGCGCTGGGTGATCGAACAGGGTCAGCCGCAGAGCATTGAACGCGGTGAAACGCACAAGGCCTCGGCCTGAGGCCTGTAGGAGCGAGCTTGCTCGCGATGGACGTCAACGATAACGCGCGTTCACAGGGAAGAATGCGGCGCTCTCAGCATCATCGCGAGCAAGCTCGCTCCTACAGAGTTTCAGACGTGGAGCGACTCACCTCCGAGCTCCCCTCCTGCACAGACCTTCAGAGCTTCACCTCAACCCGCGCGCTGCCCTTCCCCGGCAGCCGGCCAGCTTCCCAGGCACAAATCATCGACAATCGCCTTGCCCATCTCGCTGAAATAATGAGCGGCCCAGGCATAGCGGTCGTCCCGCTCCAGCGCCGCGTCCCGAGCCAGATGCTTGGCGTGGAACAGCAATTGCGACACCTGCTCCAGGGCTTCGCGCAGCGGCACGTCCGGGTTGACCCGGAACAGCGAATGCTGGGCTTCGCCACTGGCGGCGAAAGTGACATGGCCGAGGGTCTTGATGGTCATTGCGCACCTCCGGCGTGGGCCTGGGTACGAGGGGTGGTGGGGGGAAGATACTGAGTCGAAACGTTCATGAAACCAGCTCCTGAGTGATGAGCTGCCACCAAAAAAGGCGGCACGCAACCACCTATTGTTTCTACGGGTTCCCAGGCCCTGTCGCTGGATTGGCAGCGACAACCCAAGCCTAGCGGGATACACGAGGTGTTCAATCCAGGCTTTGGCGCGAGATATTTCATGGATTCTTTTTGGGAATTACCTGCTGCCTTTGCCAAGACTATGGCCATCACTATCTCCGACCATGCTGGATGTCAGTGACTCCTACAAAATTTCCTTAACTGATCTGACTTGCTGGGGGCTGCAGAAACTCTTCCAAAAACCCTCAAACCTCTTCGGCAGGCGCCGGCTTAACCTCTTCCCCACGAATACGAACCTCCCGGCACGCCAACGCACTCAGCGCCAAACAACCCGCCGCCAGCGAATACACCCACACCGTGGACGCCACCGGCAGCAGCAAGCCGGCGATCAAGGGCCCGATCCCGGCGCCGATGTCCCGCCACACCGCATTGGCCGCCAAGGCCCGCACCCTTCCCGCACCCGGATGCCGTTGCGCCACCACCGTGACCACCAGCGGCAATTGCAGGGCCCGCAACACCAGCACCAAGGCGCCGCCGACGATCAGCCAATGGCAACCAAAACCCACCAGGGCCACAGAGGTCAGCAGGGAAAAGACGATCAACATCCGCGTCGCGCCCCAGCGCTGTGCGGCGATACCGCCCAGGGGACTGAGGAGCATTTCCGACACGTAGCGCAGGGCCAGAAGCCCGCCCGCCACCAGCACTGCATTGCCCGCCATCAGCTGTTCGGCCAGCAGCGACAGGCCAATGATGAACAGGCCGTCCAGCACCAGGCCTTCGATAAAGGACCAAACCGCCACACTGTCAGGGCGCTGGAAACGGCGGCTGGAGCTGGCCAGCGGATGGGGCCTACTCGGCAAGCCGAAGGCCAGGAGCATGGCGATCAACGAGGTCAGGGCCATAAGAAGGAAGATCACTCGCGGGCCGTATTCGACGCTGACCAGGGCGCCCAGGGGCAAGGCCAGCATCGGCCCGGTAGCGATCAGTGCTCGGGAGCGGCCAGTGCGGCGAGCGGCGCCGCTGGGCTCGGCAGTGGCCATGACCTGGGTCGATAGGTTGAGGGCTGCGTAGGTCAGGCCCCAGCCCAGGCGCAACAGCAGCAGCCACCAGAAACCGGACAAGGTGGCGTAGCCCAGGGCACAGAGGGCCGCAGTAAAGGCAGCCAGCACACAGACCGGGCGGTCGCCGCGGCGGGCGTAGAAGCGCATCACATGGCTGTAGCCGAAGATCCGCACCAGTCGGTTGGCCGCCAGCAGCAGGCCGGCTTGGCTCAGGGTCACGCCAAAGGCTTCGTGCTGCATGGGCAGCAGCAGGTAGAGCAAGGTGTCGCCGGGCAGGCACAGGCCGAGGATCGCGGCGGCGCGGGCCGAAGCTGTATCGGTGGTGCGGGCGTGGGTATCGGGCATGGCAGGCAAACCGGCAGGTCACGGATGGTTTCAGCCTGACGTTCGGCCATGGCACTGACAAACGCTTTTATTGCGCCACATAGGTGACTAAATTAGACACATGATCACTGACCTTCCCCCCTTGAACGCCGTCCGCGCCTTTGCCGCCGCCGCTCGCCACGAGAGTTTCAGCCGCGCTGCTGAAGAACTGCACGTGAGCCACAGCGCAGTGAGCCGCCATATCAAACTGCTGGAAGAGCACCTGGGTGTGTTGCTGTTCGAACGGCGCATTCGCCAGTCGGTGCTGACCCCCGCCGGGCAAGCCTTCTATGAACAGGTCAGCGTGGCCCTGACCCAGATCGCCGCGGCCGCGGTTTCACTGCGCCGCGGCGCGGCCCTGCGCAAGGTGACGGTCAATGTGCGGCCGTCCTTCGCGGTGCGCTGGCTGATTCCGCGCTTGCCGCAGTTCATGGCGCTGTACCCGCAGATCCAGCCGGAAGTGGTGACCAGCACCCTGCTCCCCGACCCGGCCAAGGAAACCTTCGATCTGGTGATTCGTCGCGGGCGTTCGGGCTGGGCGCCATCGCTGCAGCCTCAGCGCTTGCTGGAGGATGAAATCCTGGTGGTGGCCGCGCCCTCGCTGTTGCAGAGCACAGCACTGAACAGCCCCAAGGATCTGGGACGCCATACCCTGTTGGTCAGTCGTAGCCGCGCCAACGACTGGCAAAAATGGCTGGAACACTGCGGTCTGAAGCCACTGCGCCAGCCACCGACCTTGCATTTCGACCATCTGCACTTCGTGCTCCAGGCCTGTGTCGACGGCCTGGGGCTGGCGCTGTGCCCGGCCTCGTTGCTGGCCAAGGATCTGAGCAGCGGCCGGCTGGTCTGCCCGTTGCCGGAACTGCACCAGCCGCTGACCCGCTATTACTACGCGCTCGCCGCCGATGCCGCCCCCGAAGCCCAGGTGTTTATCGAGTGGATGCTGGCGCAGATTCAGCAGGACGCGGTGACTAATCGGACCCAGGTGCCCACTCAGGCCAGCGGCGCCTGAGACGCTTTGTAGAGCCTGTGCATGGATCTGATTTAGGCACATCAGCCGTGCAATTAAAGCGTTTGTCAGGCCGCCAACCGTGGAGCAGGCTGCGCCCCTTCAATGGCTCATTTCTGGAGTGTTGCATGGCAAGTTATGGACTGTTTTTACTGCTGGCCACCCTGACCATCCTCAGCCCCGGCCCCGGGGTGGTGCTGACCCTATCCAACGCCTTGCGCCACGGCTGGAGCGGGGCACTGCCGGGCATTCTCGGTATCGCCCTGGGCGCCTTTGTGGTGGCGGGGATTTCCGCCAGCAGCCTGGGCCTGGTCCTGGCGGCCTCAACCACCGCCTTTACCCTGCTCAAGTACATCGGCGCCCTGTACTTGCTGTATCTGGGGGTGAAGATGTGGCGCACGCAGAGTTTCATTCCGCCACTCCAGGACACTAAAAGCCGCCCCACACGGCGCTTTGTCGAGGCCCTGTCGATCCAGTTGCTCAACCCCAAGGCCGGCTTTTTCTTTCTCGCGGTGTTCCCGCAGTTCATCCAGCCGCAAGGCGATTACTACAGCCAGTTCTTTGTGCTGGTGGCGTCCTACAGCCTGTTGGTGATTGCGCTGCACAGCGGTTACGCGCTGATGGCCAACGGCGCCAGGGGCTGGCTGTCCAGTCGCCGAGGGGCCAGGATCGTCGGCAAACTGTCGGGGATGACCTTTCTCGGATTCGGTGTGATGCTGGCCAGCGCCCATAAATAATCGGATACAAAAGCCTTGCCGCCGCCCCCACAGCCGACGTTTCTTCGACATCGGCTGCGCTACCATTGCGCCCCCTTTGCAACCGCCAGAGACCCCGCTGCAGATGCCACTGACTACGCCCGCCCCAGCCCTGCCCCCCGTTCTTGCCGGCCCGCTGCTGCGCCGCCTGGAGCCAACGCGGCTGGTGCTGTGGCTGGTGGGTTCAAGGTCGTTGCCGCTGACCCTGCGCCTGCACCCCACGGGCGGCCCGGCCCTGGAACGGCCCCTCGATCAGCAGCAATGCCAGGTCATCCCCGTCGGCCGCCAGGCTTTTATCCATCTGATCGATGTGCCCCTGGACGACGCCCTGCCCCAGGACGTGACGATTGCCTATGACCTCTTGATCAACGACGCCGAGGACGGCGCCCGATCCATTGCCGACTGGGCGCCGCACCTGCTGTATGGCGATGCCAGGACTCCGGAGTTCGTGCTCCACAGCCGCATCGACAACCTGCTCCACGGCTCCTGCCGCAAGCCCCATCACCCGTCCACTGATGGCCTGCTCTGCGTCGATCGCCTGCTGGCGCAACAGCCCGAGCCCGCACAGCGCCCGGCCTTGTTGATGATGAGCGGCGACCAGGTGTATGCCGACGATGTGGCCGGCCCCATGTTGCGGGCAGTTCACGCCCTGATCGAGCGCCTCGGGCTGTTCGATGAAGAGTTGGAGGGCGCGGTGGTGGCCGACAGCCAGGCGCTGTACCGCCATGGCGCCAGCTACTACCAGCGGGCCGAACTGCTCCCGGCCCTCAAAAGCAATGAAACCCTGCGCGAGCGGTTTTTCGGCGGGGTGAAAAAGCCGATCTTCACCAGCAGCAATGCCGACAACCACCTGGTGACCTTCGCCGAGGTGCTGGCCATGTACCTGCTGGTGTGGTCACCGGTGCCCTGGACCCTGATCGCGCCCAAGCCACCGCAACTGACGCCGGAACAGCAAACGCGCTACACCCGGGAACAGCAGCGCATCGATGATTTTGTCCAGGGACTGGAGGGGGCCGCGCGGGTTTTCGCCCATCTGTCGTGCCTGATGATCTTCGACGACCACGACATCACCGACGACTGGAACCTCAGCGCCCAGTGGGAAGAAACCGCCTACGGTCATCCCTTCTCCAAACGCATCATCGGCAACGCCCTGCTGGCGTACATGCTGTGCCAAGGCTGGGGCAACAACCCGGACGCCTTCGTGCCACTGCTGGAACAGATCCGCGCCTTGAGCACCACGCCACAAGGCCCGAAACACCTGCTGCAACGTCAGGCCCAGGACGATTTGATCGACCAGTTGCTGCGCTTTGCGCAGTGGCAGTACGTCTTGCCCAGCACCCCGGCCCTGGTGGTGCTGGACACCCGCACCCGGCGCTGGCGCAGCGAGTCCAACCTGGGCCAGCCCTCGGGCCTGCTGGACTGGGAGGCCCTGTGCGAACTGCAACACGAACTGCTGGATCACCCCTCGGCGATCATCGTTTCACCGGCGCCGATCTTCGGGGTCAAGCTGATCGAGACGGTGCAGAAAGTCTTCAGTTGGTGCGGTTACCCGCTGCTGGTGGACGCGGAAAACTGGATGGCCCACCGCGGTTCGGCCCAGGTGATCCTTAACATATTCCGCCACTCGCGTACCCCGGGCAGCTACGTGATTCTCTCCGGCGATGTGCACTATTCCTTCGTCTACGAAGTGCTGATCCGTCACCGCCAGGGCGGCCCGCGCATCTGGCAGATCACCAGCAGCGGCATCAAGAACGAATTCCCCGCCGCCCTGCTGGAATGGTTCGACCGCCTCAACCGCTGGCTCTACTCGCCGCGCTCGCCGTTGAACTGGTTCACCAAGCGCCGGCGGATGAAGGTGATACCCCACGTGCCCGAGCATGCCGAAGCCGGGGAGCGGCTGTGGAATTCGTCGGGGATCGGCCAGGTGTTTTTCAATCAGCAGGGCCAGCCGGTGACCATCCTCCAGCACAATGCCAATGGCGCAGCGCCGACACGAATGATCGCGCCAAGATAGAATCCGCTGTCGCCGGCCACCAGGAAGGACCCGCCCGATGGAAAAACAACCGTTGTATCGCAAGGTCAACACCCGGACCCGGGGCGTGGGGCACAAGAACTCACCGTCCTACGCCAAACAGCGTCACAGCAAGGCCCTCCTGGCCAGGGAACAACAACGCGGCAGCATGCACTCCGACAAGCACCTGGGGCTGGATTACACGCCGTTGTTCCGTTTTCTGCTCAGCCGGGTCGGCCAGCCGTGGGATGGGGTGTTCAGCGAAGCGAAAGGCCGGCTGGATCGGGAAGAACCGATTTTCTGGTTGGTGGCCCTGCATGAGCACGAACAACAGGATTACGTGGGCCTCAGCGGTTGCGCCTATTTCAGCGGTCTGTACGTCGATACCCAGGGCCTGCTGCAGAAGGTCAATCCCCAGTTGAGCGCAGCCATCATGAGCCCCAATTGCCCTTGCTGCACTCACACCTTGAACGGGGTTCCCTTCGGCCGCCCCTATCGTCGCTGGTGAGCCCGTCGCAGCGCGCCTCATGCGGCGCGCAGATTGCCTCAGATCGATTGCCAAAGCCCCAGGAAGGAGCGCTCCGTGTCATCAGCAATCACCCCGCAACAGCGGGACGATATTCGCTACGTACTGTCGGACGCCTTTGTCGATAACGAGGTGGACTACGCCTACATCGCCCGCGAAACCCAGGCGTATGACCGGGTCGAGGTGGAGCGCATTCTCTACGAGGAGGTGGCGCCGGTCTGCTACACCAACCTGATGGCGGTGATCCCAGAAATCTGGCTGTGCTTCGCGCGCGAATCCTTGCTGGAGGCGATCGAGGAAAGCCTGGCGCTACGGCGCCGCAGCCGCTGGCAGGCGTTTCGCGTGCGCTTGTTCATCCGTTGGATCCGCTTTCGCGGGGCCTACATCTGGGAAGAGATCTGCAAGCACTACGCCCCCTAGTCACGCCCTATTGGGTTTTGGCGCTGCACAGATCGGTGGGGCGCAAAACCACCAGGTCCGGCAGCGCTTCGCCACGCTCATCGATCTTGCGCAGCCTCGCGGTGCACATCTGGTCCTGGAGAAACTCCATCTGATAGGTCGCGCCGGCCTCGGGCACGAAGGTCACGCTTTGTTCGCAGACAAAGCGGTAGTCCTTATCCATCCCCGGTTCCGTGTTGTAGAACATGAAGGCGAACGGACGATTGGCCGGAATCTTCAGCTCGTTGGCACCAAAGCCTTCCTGACGGCGCATGCGGTCGGTGGCGGCGGTCATGGGGATGCCCAGGTTGCGGAAGTTGGGGTGGGCAATGCCGCGATGGGGCCGAACCATCAGCCCCGACGCGGGCTTGCTCCAGTCAATGCAATCGCTGTAGGGCACGCCACGCACCAGCCCTTGGGCGACGATGCGGATCAGCGCGGTTTCACCGGCATCGGCCGGCACCCGGTAACTCACGGTGGTGGCTTTGAGCTCGGAAACAAAGGCACAACCACCAAGCCCCAGGGACAGGGTCAGCAACAGGATCGAGCGAAGCCGCATGATTCATCCTTGATGGGAACGCCCGCGCAGGCGGCGGGCAAAGGATGGCGATCTTACTCCGGCGCCACTGTGCCGCCACAGACTTTTCTGCGATTTCGGCAGCGGCAGCCGAAGCCCTCCGCGGCCCCCGAAGAGCACGATCTCTTGAGGGCCGCGGAGGGCTTTTTCGCAGCCTGCGCCAGCGGCTACAGAGCCGTTGCGATAGTCAGTAGCGGGCGTCCGCCGGACGGCCACCGTTGGGCCAGTCCTTGACCTTGTCCGGGAAGTCCGGACGCGGTTGGTGGGAGAAGTACTCGGCCACGTCCAGGGCCTCCTGGTCCGACAGGCCGCCCTGGCCCAGGGGGAATTTCTCGTGGAAGCCGATGGGCATGTTGCGTTTGACGAAGGCCGCGGCGGTGTAGGTACGGGCCATGCCGGCACCGATGTTGAAGGATTGATCGCCCCACAGCGGCGGGAAGATCAGGCTGCCGTCGGCCCGTTTCAGGCCTTCGCCATCAGCGCCATGGCACACCGCGCATTGCTTGGCATAGACCTGCTTGCCGTTGTCGGCGTTGGGCTTGAGGGCCGGGTCGATCTTGCCGACACCGCGCCCGGCCACCTTGTCTTCGGGGCGAGTGTTCATTTTCATCCATTCGAAATAAGCCACCATGGCTTGCATGTCGGCACCGTTCACCGGCAGCGGCTTGCCGTGCATGGAACGGCGGAAGCAGCCGTTAATGCGCTCCTCCAGGGTGATGGTCTTGCCCGCCCGCGGCGCGTAGCCGGGGAAGAACGCCGAGACACCGACAAAGGGTGAACCGTCGGCCACGGTGCCGGCGTTGAGGTGGCAACTGGTGCAGTTCAGCGAGTTGCCGACGTTGTCCGGCAGCAGAGCCTTGGTTTCCAGGTGCAGGCGCATGCCGCGCACCACTTGCTCGGCATTCGGTGCCGCCAGCAGGTTGGCCAGGCGCGGGGTTTCGAACAAGGTGTTTTCCACTTGCGGGCTCAGTTGCGCACGCATCTTTTTCACTTGCTCGGCGCTGATGGCCGAGCCGTTGTTGCCCCAGCTGCTGCGGATAAAACTGAGGATTTCGGCAATCTCGCCATCCGCCAGCTGGGCGAACCCGGGCATGGTGTAGACCCGCGGATGAGCGGCGGTCTGCGCGGTCTGCCAGCCGGTCAGGGTGATGTGCAGCAAGGAGGTCGGATTGGCCGAGGCGACGCTGGGGTTGCCCGCCAGGGACGGGAACATCTGCGGCACGCCAGCGCCGTCCTGGCGGTGGCAGTCGGAACAGAACTGCGCGTAGCCCAGGCCACCGCGAGAGGTGAACAGGTTGCTCGGCGGGGCCGCCGGAGTCAGGGCCACCGAAGGCATGGGCAGATCGTCTTTACCGGCCGGCAGGGACTTGAGGTAGGCGGCAATGGCGGTCAGGTCAGCGTCGGTGAAATGCTGGGTGCTGTGGTGGATCACGTCGGCCATGTTGCCGGACACCGTGGCGAAGCGGTTCTGCCCGGTCTTGAGCAGTTGCACTGTGTCTTCCACGGTCCACAGGTTGCGCAGGCTCAGGGCCCGCCACTCTTCCACCGTCTCACCGGCCAGGTAGTGCTGGCCGCCGGACTCGGTGTCGCTCATGGCCTTCTCCTGGAAGGCAATGCCCCGTGGCGTATGGCAGGAACCGCAGTGGCCCAGGCCCTGGACCAGGTAGGCGCCGCGATTGAGTTGCTCGTCCTTGGCCGGATCGGGCTTGAACGGCTGCTTGTCGACGAAGGCCAGGTTCCAGAACCACAGGCCCCAGCGCTGGTTGAAGGGGAAGCCCATGTCGGCTTCCAGGTTGACCTGGGCCACCGGCTCCACACCGTGC
The DNA here is from genome assembly GCF_001547895.1 of Pseudomonas sp. Os17. Lineage (NCBI taxonomy): Bacteria > Pseudomonadati > Pseudomonadota > Gammaproteobacteria > Pseudomonadales > Pseudomonadaceae > Pseudomonas > Pseudomonas sp. Os17. The sequence goes on from NZ_AP014627.1 coordinate 5,573,243, forward strand.
ATCAGGTAGGCGTAAAGGGCGCGCATGTCCTCTTCGGTCATCTTGGCGTAGGACGGGTATGGCATGGCCGGGTACAGATGGCTGCCGTCAGGGGTGACGCCTTCGCGCATGGCGCGATCGAATGCTTCGAAGCTGTAGCGGCCGATACCGGTGTCTTTATCCGGGGTGATGTTGCTGGAGTAGATGGTGCCCATGGGCGTCTTCAGCTCCAGGCCACCGGCCATGGTGGCGCCGCCCTTGGCGGTGTGGCAGGCAATGCAATCGCCCAGTTGGGCCACGTACTGGCCACGCTGGATCAACTCGGAGTCGGGGGTGGAAAGCGCCGCTGCCGGGGTCGGCTCGCTGGCATGCAAAAGAGGTACGCAGAGCAGCGCGGCGCCCAGCAGGGGCAGGCGCGACAGAGAAAAAGCCATCAGGTTATTCCTTTAAAATCCGCCTGGGGTGGTCCCCTCGGCCGATATCCACAAAGGTTCTTATTGGTTATCCCGGCCCTCAGGATGCGGGCCCGGGGCTCGATACCTTGTGGGTCCGAGCCTGTTGCCCTTGTAGCGGATTTTTCTGAAAACCCTGTTGATATGGATCATTGCGCCCTAGGCAATGTCCTGTATGCCGGCCCAGGTGGCGCTTTTACTCGCTGGTTTCCACCCCCAGTCCCGCCGCTTGCCAATCGGTGAACCCCTGCTCCAGACGCCGCACCTTGAAGCCCTTGGCCCGCAGCAGGGCTGCGGCATTGTGTGACAGCACGCAGTAGGGGCCACGGCAATATGCCACCCACTCCTGATCAGCAGCCAATTCGGCCAGACGCTGCTCCAGCTCCTCCAGCGGGATGTTGATTGCCCCGGGCAAATGCCCTTGAGCGAACTCCTCCGGCGAACGCACGTCCAGCAGGGTCATGCCGCCTTCCTGCAAGCGTTGACGCAGTTCCTCACGGGATATGCCCTCCAGTTGCATCGGTTGCTGCTCACTGTCGGCCAGCAGTTGGCGAATCTGCCCATGGTTGTAATCGACGTACTGACGCAAGGCGCCCAGCAGACTGGCCAGCGGCCCCTGGCTGAGGCTGTAGAGCACCCGCTTGCCATCGCGCCGGGTCTGCACGAAACCGCCACGCCGCAACTGCTGCAGATGCTGTGATGTATTGGCCACCGACAGGCCCGAGGCTTCCACCAGACGCTCCACCGGCAGCTCGCCGCGAGCAATGTGCTCCAACAGGATCAGCCGGTGATGGTGGCCGAGAATGCGCGCCAGCTCAGCCATCTCGACCAGGGGATGCTGGGGGGAAATCGAATCGCTCATTGACAGCTCCTGCTGCTTTATTGATCATTCAATCACTTAATTGAATGAAAACTTATCACGCCCGTGCACAAGGCTGAAGCACAGCCCGTCGCACTTCAAGGAGTCCGTAATGCATGAGTTCGTCGCGTTGATCTCACAGGCGCTGCTGTTGGGCATCGGCGCCACCTTGATCCTTGATCTTTGGACGCTGTTTCTGGCGCGGGCGCTGAACATGCCTGGCGCCAACTGGGCGATGGTCGGCCGCTGGATCGGGCATTTTCCTCGTGGGCGCTTCGTGCATCCAAGCATCGCCCAAGCCGCCGCGGTCCCCGGGGAGCATGCACTGGGCTGGCTGGCTCACTACCTGATCGGCGTCGGCTTTGCCGCCCTGTTGCTGCTGATCTGCGGCCTGGAGTGGGCGCGACAGCCGACCCTGGCACCGGCCCTGATCATCGGTGTCTTGACGGTGGCTGCGCCGTTCCTGCTGATGCAACCGGGCATGGGCGCCGGAATCGCGGCGAGCAAGACGCCCAAGCCGAATGTGGCCCGGCTGCGCAGCCTGATGGCACATGCGGTGTTCGGGCTGGGCTTGTATGGGGCGGGGATGTTCTGGGCGTGGGTGTTGGGGCAGACTGCGTGACCTCGGCCCCGCAAGGCCAAGCATGCCCAGAGTGATAGAGCGATGAAACCGCCTGTATGCGAGCTGTGCCACAACGATTTTTCCTCAGAGATGCAGCATGCCGGAAGTGGCGGCGCCATGGTGCAGTTCGCCGATTACCGTCCACTGGGCGAAGGGTGCGCAGGACACCCTCATGGCTACGAGTGGTTCTGCGATGAACACCTGGCCAATGCCCAGGCCCTGGCTTCGCTGAGCTACAGCGATGCCATGACAGTGCTGACCCGGCAATATGCTCCGTTTGCGGACTACCCGCCCCTCGCCTCCAGTGATCCAGCGCTCTGGATCACCGAGGTGGGGCCCAACCCCGCGAAAGTCTTCGCGCTGATCAGGCAAGCCATGGGCGTCAGTCCCAGCGTGGCCAGGGACTTGCTGGCCGGCGGCCCCTTCAAGGTGAGCCAAGCCTGGCCACAACAGTTCAGGGTCTGGCAGGAGGCCCTGATTCAAGCGGGTACCCAGGTTGAAATACGCTATCCCTCGTCCAAATCCGCCTGGGCCGAGAAAGCCGACGCAGATAACGACTGATCCTGCTCCCCCATGCCGCCTGCACTCACAGGGGCTTCCTCACACCCGCGATCCCAGTCTGCTCCGCGGAAACAATGGCCGTATGTCTACCCGTGTCCTACGCCGAGACTGACGTCTACGCTGGGCTCTGAAGGACTGGCCGGCGCCCTGGCCGGACCCGCGCTGAAGATCCTGGGCACTTGTGCCTAGGAATGGAATCAGAGCCATTTGTAACCTGATCATCGCCCGGCTTGTTTTCAGGCCCCCTCCGGAAGCTCTTGCCCATGCTCGAACACCTCGACCTCATTGCCCTGATCGCCGCCTACGGCTACTGGGTGATCTTCATCGGCTGCCTGCTGGAAGGCGAAACCGTGTTGATCCTCGGCGGCATGGCGGCGCATCAGGGCAGCCTGCACTGGCCGCAAGTGATCGGCTGGGCCACCCTCGGCGGCATCCTCGGCGATCAACTGCTGTTCTGGACCGGCCGTTACTCCGGAGCGCGCCTGCTGCCCAGGCTCAAGCGCCATCAGGCGGCCATCGAACGGGTCCAGGGGCTGATCCAGCGCTACCCTTCGACGTCGGTGTTCGCCGTGCGCTTTCTCTACGGCATGCGCCTGGTCGGCCCGATGGTGATCGGTGCCAGCGGCCTGGCGCCCTGGCGCTTCGCCCTGCTCAACGTGCTGGGCGCGGCGGTCTGGGCCGTCCTGTTCGTCAGCGCCGGTTACTGGGCCGGCGAAGCCCTGGAGCATTTCCTCGGTGACCTGAAACCCTACCGCCTGCCGATCTTCCTCGGGGTCCTGGCGCTGGTGGCCCTGATAGCGCTGGTGCGGCACCTGCGCAACCGGCGCAAGGCGCAGCAAAAATGAGCTAAAGGCCGCAACACATCGGGAATTTTCATACTGACCCGACGACTTTATTTCGTTTGTCCCGGCCCCCCGGCCCCGGCTTAGATAACGGCTCGTTTCCGGCACCCAGAGCCCGCATCCATGAGCCACGAGAACATCAGCCGTTCAATTTCCACCGTCCACCCGATCCGCCTCAGCCACGGACGCAACGCAGAGGTCTGGGACAGTGACGGCAAACGCTACATCGACTTCGTCGGCGGTATCGGCGTGCTCAACCTTGGGCATTGCCATCCGCGCATCGTCGCGGCCATCCAGCAGCAGGCCACCCGGCTCACCCACTACGCCTTCAACGCCGCGCAGCACGAACCCTACATCGAGCTCATGCAGCGCCTGGCGGACTTCATCCCGGTGCGTTACCCGGTCAGCGGCATGCTCACCAACAGCGGCGCCGAAGCCGCGGAAAATGCCCTGAAGATCGTGCGCGGGGCCACTGGGCGCAGCGCGGTCATCGCCTTCGACGGCGGCTTTCACGGGCGCACCCTGGCCACCCTCAACCTCAATGGCAAGGTGGCGCCCTACAAGCAGAAAGTCGGGGTGCTGCCGGGGCCGGTGTATCACCTGCCCTACCCCAGCGCCGACACCGGCGTCAGCTGCGACGAAGCCCTGAAGGCCATGCAGCGCCTGTTCAGCGTGGAAATCGCTGTCGAGGAAGTGGCCTGTTTCATCCTCGAACCGGTGCAGGGCGAAGGCGGCTTCCTGGCCCTGGACCCGACCTTCGCCCGGGCGTTGCGCGGCTTCTGTGACCAACATGGCATTTTGCTGATCGCCGATGAAATCCAGTCCGGCTTCGGCCGCACCGGGCAACGCTTTGCCTTCTCTGCCCTGGGCATCGAGCCGGACCTGATCCTGCTGGGCAAGAGCATTGGCGGCGGGCTTCCGCTGGGGGCCGTGGTGGGACGCAAGGAGTTGCTCGACGCGTTGCCCAAGGGCGGCCTGGGTGGCACCTATTCCGGCAACCCGATTGCTTGCGCAGCCGCCCTCGCCACCCTGGAGGAAATGACCGACGAGCACCTGCAAACCTGGGGCGAGCGCCAGGAACAGGCCATCGTGCAACGTTATGAGGGTTGGAAAGCCGATCGCCTGAGCCCCTATCTGGGACGCTTGACCGGGGTCGGCGCGATGCGTGGCATCGAGCTGGTCAACGCCCAGGGCGAGCCGGCGCCGGAACAGTTGAGCGCCCTGCTCGGCAACGCCCGGGAGGCCGGGCTGCTGCTGATGCCCAGCGGCAAGTCGCGGCACATCATCCGCCTGCTGGCGCCCTTGACCACAGAACCTGAGGTGTTCGAGGAAGGCCTGGATATTCTCCAGGAGTGCCTGGCGCGCCTGTGATTCCCGGCGCGCCTCCGGACGCGGCTAGAACAGGTAGCCCATGTAGGTGGCAATGCCGCCACCGGCCTGTGGTCCGACGTTCATACCCGCCATGACCACGGCGCCCTTGGCCGAACGCAGCAGCTGCTCGTTGACCTTGATCGAAGCCATCATGGTCCCCGGGTTGCTTCCCAAAACGACCGCCAGGGCCAGTAGCTTGGGGTCCAGGCCGAACAGCAGGGCCGTGGCCGAACCGCCCACCACCAGTCCGCCACCGACTTCGGTATAGAAACAAGGCCCGGTGATGTCGTCCTCGGTCAGGTCCCGGCTGCGAAGGGCATCGCTGACAAAGACCTTGCCGGTGCTGGGAAAAGCCTCCGCCGCACCGGCACCACTGACGCTCTTGCCCTTGACCTGGATATTGACCTTGCCGAAACGCGGCAGGCGTCCACCAAAGCCGGCGCCTACCCCCAGACCGCCGTAGCGATAGCTGACGTCCTTGCCCTGGGGCGAACGCAGGGTGATCGACCCACCACCGCCGGCCACGAGGGCGATGGTCAGGCCGCCGCCGCTGGCGGTCTGGTAGAGCCATTTACTTTCGTTGACCGGAATCGGAATGCTGAGGTTCATGGGGTCAAAGTCCTTTTGCTTTTTGTGCGGCTCGTCCGCGCTGGCTGATGACACCCACCAGGCCGGCCAGGGTGAATACCAAACCGATCAGGCCCAGCACACCGGGAGTGCCCCAGAGTGCCGCGGGGTCATCGATGACCGCGCTGTTGGCCGGCCGTTCGGGCTGGTAATAGACCCGCACCGGCTGATCCTTCTGGTAGCCGAAGATAAAGCCGCCCTGGGGGTAGGAAATTTTCTCACCGCTGCCGGTGGTAAAGGCGATCTCGGGGTGCGAACCACCGGCGTTCAGGTCACTGACGATACCGTCGGCGGTCTGGGCACTGGCGATGAATTCGCGACGATCGAGGGTGAGGTTGCCGGCGATGACCAACAGGCCGATGCCGATCAGAACAAACAGCAGACCCTGGAGGATCTTGCCGAGGCGTGACGGGGTGGAGTTAGCCATGGGCTGTCTCGATATTCGTCCGTGAAAGAGGGAGGCCACGATAGCAAGAAACCTCCGACCAAAAAAACCGCTGCCGCGCGGCAAGCGCAATCTGGCAGCGGCGTTCAGGCGCCCGGGCCAGGCGGGTAAGCGTCTGTTGCCGACGCTTACAAACCAAATACCCGACGGGCATTGCCCTGGAGAAATTTGTCCGCAATGGCCGGCGGAAGTTCCAGGGCGCGCACCTGTTCCAGGCATTTTTTCAGCGACAGCTGGGGAAAGTTGCTGCCGAACAACACCTTGTCCTGGCCATAAGTGCGCATGAAATGCAGCAGCTGCGGGGGGTAATAGGCCGGCAGGTAGGCGGAGGTATCGATGTGAATGTTGTCGTGCTTCCAGGCCAGGCCGATCATCTCGTCGGTCCAGGGATGCCCGATGTGTCCCCCAACAATCACCAGTTCGGGAAAATCCAGGGCCACCTCGTCCAGGTACGGCACGGGCCGCCCGGTTTCCGACGGCATCAGCGGCCCCGTATGACCGACTTGGGTACAAAAGGGAATGTCCAATTCGATGCACTTCACATACAGCGGGTAATACCAGCGGTGATTGGGCGGCAGTTTCCATAACCAGGGCACGATGCGCAGAGCCTTGCAGCCCAGCTCCTTGACGGCCCGTTCCAACTCGGCCACCGCCGCCATCGGCCGGCTCAGGTCCACCGTGGCCACGCCGACGAAACGTTCGGGAAAGGCCCGGGTGTAAGCCGCAATTTCATCGTTGCTGAACACCCAGCCCTCGGGCCGGCACCAGGCCGAGAGCATGATTTTCTCCACCCCAGCCTGATCCATCAGTTCCACGGTCTGTTCAATGCTCAGGGCCTGGTCGAGCCAATGCGCGGACCCGGACTTCTCGAACAACCGCGCCACTTCCGGCAACAGCGCCCGGGCACGGCCGTTGGCCGGTTGTGCCCAGGCATCGATGGCTGAGAATGCTGACCTCATGGCGGTGCTCCTGCGCTAGCTATTGAAGCCCTAGCCTAAATTTGGCGGTTGGCCACAACAATGTTCCGAGCGCTCGATGGAATTGACCGATTCCATCAGGGTGAAGAGCAGCAGGACAGAACAACCCCATGACCGGCGCCGTCAACGGCCCCGGTCAACGTCGTTGGTTTCAGTCTTTACGCCACACCGTGCGGTTGATGTAGTCGGTGTAACTCAACACCACCCGCACCACCTGAACTGAGACAGGCCCACCTTGATAGTCTTGCACCAAAGGCACTTTGCGCTGATCGCGAGAATGCTGGCTGGTCACGACTCGCACAGCGTCCATGACCGACTCGCGCTTAAGGCCGCTCATGATCAGCGTGCCCTCGTCCATCCCTTCGGGGCGCTCATGGGCATTTCGCAAGGTTACCGCCGGCAGGTTCAGCAGGGAGGCCTCTTCGGTGATGGTGCCGCTGTCGGACAGTACACAGAATGCCGACATCTGCAGCTTGATGTAATCCAACAGGCCGAAAGGTTTGACGAAACGAATCAGCGGATGGTCAAGGCTCTCTCCCAAGGCCTCTAGGCGCTTGCGCGTGCGGGGGTGGGTGGAGACGATCAACGGGAAGCCGTAATGATCAGCCAGCGCTCGCAGGGTATCCAGCAGGTGGCGCAGGTTATCGGCGGTATCGACGTTTTCCTCACGGTGCGCACTGACGATGAAGAACTTGTCCTGCTCCAGGCCGCTGCGTGCCAGCACGTCCGAGCTTTCAATCCTCGGCATGTAGTAGTCGAGGACTTCCTGCATGTGCGAGCCGGTCTTGATGATGGTTTCCGGGCGGATGCCTTCGGCGATCAGGTAACGACGGGCATGTTCAGTCAATACCATATTGATATCGCTGAGGTGGTCGAGCACCTTGCGGTTGAGCTCTTCAGGAACACGCTGATCGAAACAGCGATTACCCGCTTCCATGTGAAACACCGGGATCTTGCGCCGCTTGGCAGCAATCACTGCCAGGCAGGTGTTGGTATCGCCATACAGCAGCAGCGCATCGGGTTTTTCAAGCTCGAAGATCACATCTGACTTGGCGATGACCTCGGCAATGGTCTGCGCAGCTGTCTCGCCGGCAGCGCCGAGGAAATGATCCGGTTTGCGGATCTGTAGGTCATCGAAAAAGACCTGATTGAGTTCGTAATCGTAGTTCTGTCCCGAGTGCACCAGCACGTGGTTGACCTGACGGTCCAGCTCGGCAATCACCCGACTCATCTTGATCAGCTCGGGACGGGTTCCGACCAGGGTCATGACCTTAAGCATCGAGTTGCTCCTTGATGTAATCGAGCTTGAGCAAAAGCTCCTTGATACCTGGTACATCGAGGCGGGAGGTGTTGTGAGAGGTGTAGTCGTCGAGTTCGGAAATACGCTGCTCCCCCTCTACAAAATACTTTTTGTAGTTCAGGTCACGATTGTCCGCAGGGATCCGATAGTAACGCCCCATGTCCTCGGCCTTGGCCATTTCCTCTCGGGAAACCAGCGACTCGTAAAGCTTTTCACCATGACGAGTACCGATGACTCTGACTTCATTGCTTTTGCCGAACAGTTGCTTAAGTGCCTCGGCCAGGTCGCCAACGGTGGAGGCGGGGGCCTTCTGGATAAATAGGTCACCCTGCTGTGCGTGTTCGAAAGCGTGCAGTACCAGATCCACCGAGTCTTCCAGCGACATCAGGAACCGCGTCATTTCCGGGTCGGTCACCGTCAGCGCTTCGCCGGAGCGCAGTTGATCGACAAAGAGAGGGATCACCGAGCCTCGCGAGGCCATGACGTTACCGTAACGTGTTGCACAGATGATCGGGCCATTGGCTGGAATCATGCGCGACTTGGCAACCATCAGTTTCTCCGCCATGGCCTTGGAAATTCCCATGGCATTGATCGGATAAACAGCTTTGTCAGTGCTGAGCACGACAACACGCTGGACTCCGGTAGCGATGGCCGCGTTGAGTACATTCTCTGTACCCAATACGTTGGTACGCACAGCTTCCATCGGATAGAACTCACAGGACGGGACCTGCTTCAGCGCCGCAGCATGGAAGATATAGTCGACGCCAACCATGGCCTGGGCCAGGCTGTCGTAGTTGCGAACATCGCCTATGTAGAACTTGACCTTGTCATTGGCTAGGGCGATACGCATATCTTCTTGCTTCTTCTCATCGCGACTGAAGATGCGAATTTCACGCACAGCGGTATTGAGAAAACGCTTGAGGACCGTATGACCGAAAGAACCGGTTCCACCGGTGATCATCAATACCTTGTCGTCGAACATGTACACCTTCCAAATTTTTTAGCGATTGGCATGCATCAGCTCAATAAGCTGAGGCCAGGATGGAGCCTTGTACCCAGTAGCGCGAGTGAACCGATCACTGTTGAGCGAGCGATCGATCACTAGTTTGCCATCTGGATGTATATCGATTGCCTTTTCATATTGCCAGGCAATTAGCGCCAGCAGGTCGGACTTGGCAATCGGCTCCGCGGCAACATGATACAGCCCATTAAGTTGCGGATGCGGCAAGACGAAGTCTTTCATTACTCGAGCCAGCTCCACGGTAGGCAAACCGGAGAAAATGGCACGGGTGAAGCCCCGCACACTGCCCTGCTGCTTCAGGAACCAGTCCACCAGGGAATGATCGGAATTCAGTTCGTGCCCGATAATGGAGGTTCTCAAGGTAATTGCATGAGGCTCATCATGCAGCTCACCGATGTACTTGGACTTTCCGTACAGATCTTCGGCATCGGAAGTATCCGTTTCCAGGTAGCCGCCCTTGGCTCCGGAGAACACGCAGTCGGTGCTGATGTGAATCAGACGTGCGCCGCTCAAGGCACACAGGGGATGCCAGACGATGGGGCAACATGGCATTGATCGGGAGCGCAGTCAGCGGGTCCTGAGCATCTGCAAGTTGCTTGATCAAGCCTACACAGTTGATGACCACATCAGGACGGACCTGAACCATTGCCGCCGTCAGGGCATCCTGATCGAGCACGTCGACGCCTGACAGGACCCGCGCATAATCAGGTAGAGAAGAATGCTTCAGGGCGGACAGACTGCGCGCCGTCCCCCAGACCTCGTGCTGCGGGTCCTGGCTGAATACTTTAAAAACAGTACTACCGAGCATGCCGGTAATACCCAATACCAATACCTTCATAAATATGACTCAGATCCAGACCTTGAATGTATCCCATGCACTACAGCCTAGGACCGAGGGGCTACAAGCCCCCTCAAAAATGGCCGTATTGTCCAGCAACAGGAAAAAAATAGCACTGCTTCGAAAAAGCACCGCGAGCCAGGCAAGCAAACGATATGCCTCAAGTCTTCAGCAACTCCACCAGACTACGGACCTGCTGACCCATTTCGAAATGGGCGGCAAAGTAGCTCCGCCCACAACGCCCCATTTCCTCCCGTTGCGCACAGCCCAGGCTATACATCTTCCGTATGTTGGCGACCAATGGAGCCACTTCTTCCGCCGGACTGGTGAGTCCCGCCCGGGCATCTTGAACTACTCGCGCGCCTTCGCCGTTCAGACTGGCAATGATTGGCTTGCCGGATGCCAGGTAGGATTGAACCTTGCTGGGGATGGTCTGGGCAAAGATGCTTTCATTATTAAGTGACACGAGCAATGCGCTGGACTGTGCAAAAACTGCAGGCATTGCAACGGCCGGGAAGCGCCCAGGAAGTATCAGATTATCCAGTGAATGAACTTGCTTCTGCTCCCTGAGCCACTCCAGCCGGCTGCCACTGCCCACCAGAACCAAGCGAATGTCCGGCTCGTCACGCAGTTTTTTCGCAGCCTCAACTAATGTCTCCAGTGCCTGGGCGGTTCCAAGATTGCCAGCGAACACTACACAGAAATGCGCCTTCAAGACCTGCGATAGCTGCTCGTCAACTTCAACTTCTGCATTAAAAGTCTGGGCATCCACGGAGTTGGGATAGTAGGTAATCTTCTTTCTGGGTGCGTAGCGGGCCACTGAATCGACAAAGGCATGAGACTGGACCAGCAGCCGATCACAACCTGCGTAAATCCCGCGCACCATCCAGCCAACCATTTTCAATAGATAGGGGCTCTTGACGAATCCGGTGGCAGCAAGACTCTCTGGCCACAGGTCTTGTATCCACAAGACCAACTGTGCCCTCTTCAGCCACTTGATAGGGATCGCCGGAATGGCCTGGGTGATGGGCGAAGGCGCGAATACCAGAATCGCATCGAACTCACGTTTGCGTAGCATCCATGGAAAGAAGACAAGTCCGGCAAAAACAAATGACAGGTAGTTAAGAACCATGTTCTTTGCACCACCTTCGCCGCGCGGCCATAACGGCACCCGCAGTACATCAATAGAATCCAGATAACGCTCGTAGTTACATCCCCATGCACGATATCCCGCAAATATCCGACCATCGGGATAGTTAGGTTTGCCCGTAGCAACTACTACCTCATGCCCCTGAGCAACGAGAGTCCTGGCTATATCGTTGATGATGAAATTTTCAGGACTAAAGTATTGAGAAAAAATTAATAACTTCAAAGAGTTCACTTTATATTCGGTGAAAACAACACTTCCCGCCCGACCACTTTACTCATTCGTGGGACCTCAGGACGGCGCCTCATATACGCCTATTGCCATTCATCGGAAGCAGCAATCATTGACGTGAGCCGGCAGTAACCTGCCGGGAGAACGGGTGCCCGCTTGATGGACGCGATGGGACCACAGCCTCTTCCATAGCGGCAAGGAGATTTTACTTTTCCTGACTGGCAAGGCTCAGCAGCCAGCTTGGGCGGGGGGCGGGGAAGCTGGCATGGAGTAAATGTGCCCGGCCTGTCGCCCGAGGCGCCTTGCCAGTGTAGAATCGCCGCCAATTTGGCCGCATACACCATGAGTTCGCCTTCCGATCACGCAGCTGTCGGATGGCAGAACATTCTGTTTATTGACGGCTTGACGCGTGGACTCTACGAGTCATTCGCTTGTTGATCGCATCCTACGATAGGTCTGATCCCAAGTGTGTAAGAACCAGAACTAGTTCCCACGCTCCTGTCGAAAAAGTAACGAAACGCCTGCTGCATGCATCGAACCTGTATTACATCGGAGCTAAAATGCCTGACCAAAAACAAACTAGCATCGCCAAGTTCAAGAGCAAGGAAGCCCTGATTGGCATCGTAGGGCTCGGTTATGTGGGCTTGCCGCTGATGTTACGTTACAACGCTATCGGCTTCCGGGTGCTGGGTATCGATATCGATGACTCCAAGGTTGCCAAGCTCAACAATGGCACCAGCTATATAGAACACATTGCCAGCGAGCACATCAGCCAGGCTAGGAAATCGGGATTTGAGGCAACCACCGACTTTCGCCGTGCCAGTGAGTGTGATGCACTGATCCTTTGCGTACCGACGCCGCTAAACAAGTATCGCGAGCCGGACATGAGCTTCGTGATCAACACCACTGACGCACTCAAGCCTTACCTGCGTCCAGGCCAAGTGGTTTCCCTGGAAAGCACCACCTACCCGGGTACAACAGAAGAAGAACTGCTGCCTCGAGTACAAGAAAACGGCCTGATCGTTGGCGAAAACATCTTCCTGGTGTATTCGCCGGAAAGGGAAGATCCGGGAAACGCCAACTTTGAAACCCGCACCATTCCCAAGGTAATCGGTGGTCACACCCCCGGCTGCCTGGACGTTGGTATCGCGCTGTACGAGCAGGCCATCGACCAGGTAGTGCCTGTCAGTTCAACCAAAGCCGCGGAAATGACCAAACTGCTGGAAAATATCCACCGCGCTGTCAACATCGGTCTGGTCAACGAAATGAAAGTCGTTGCCGACCGCATGGGCATCGACATCTTCGAAGTCGTCGATGCCGCTGCAACCAAACCTTTCGGCTTCACGGCCTATTACCCTGGCCCTGGACTGGGTGGCCACTGCATTCCCATCGACCCCTTCTATCTGACCTGGAAGGCTCGCGAATACGGTTTGCACACACGGTTCATCGAGCTCTCCGGCGAAGTCAACAAGGCAATGCCCGAGTACGTCCTGAACAAACTGATGGACGGTCTGAACAACAGTGGCAAGGCGCTGAAAGGCTGCAAGGTCCTAGTCCTGGGCATTGCCTACAAGAAGAACGTGGATGACATGCGTGAGTCTCCATCCGTGGAGATCATGGAACTCATAGAAGCCAAGGGCGGTATCGTGGCCTACAGCGACCCCCATGTTCCGGTATTCCCGAAAATGCGCGAGCATCACTTTGAACTGGATAGCGAGCCGTTGACCGCAGAAAATCTGGCCGCATTCGACGCAGTGGTACTGGCTACAGATCATGATAAGTTCGATTACGAACTGATCCAGAATCACGCTCGACTGATCATCGACAGCCGCGGCAAGTACCGCGCTGTTGCGAGCAACGTCATCAAAGCCTGATCGAACCACAACACATCGCAGCAAGTTGCATGAGACAGAGGCCACCGCCATACGGCCTCTGTTTCACGCCTCCTGCCACAGGCAGTTGAAACTCTTCCCCGAGGAACCCCATGAAACGCTTTGCCCTGATCGGCGCCGCCGGCTACATCGCCCCGCGCCATATGCGTGCCATCAAGGACACCGGCAATGAGCTGGCTTGTGCCTACGACATCAACGACTCCGTCGGCATCATCGACAGCCTTTCGCCTCAAAGCGAATTCTTCACCGAGTTCGAGCGCTTCTACGATCACGCCTGGCGCCTCAAACGAGATCCGGCAACCGCTCTGGATATCGTTTCGATCTGCTCGCCCAATTACCTCCATCACTCTCATATCACTGCCGGCCTGCGCCTTGGATGCGACGTGATCTGCGAGAAGCCTCTGGTACCTAGTGCAGCACTGCTGGACGACCTGAGCCTGACTGAACGCGAAACCGGCAAGCGCCTCTGGAATATCCTGCAACTGCGTCACCATCAGGCAATCATCGACCTGAAGAACCGTGTGCAGTCGCAACCCAGTGCCCATAAGCACGAGGTAGAACTGACTTACATCACCAGCCGTGGCCGCTGGTACATGGAAAGCTGGAAAGGCGACCCTCGCAAGTCCTTTGGTGTCGCGACCAATATCGGCGTGCACTTCTACGACATGCTGCACTTCATTTTCGGCAATCTACAGCGCAACATTGTGCATTTCAGCAATGCCGACAAGGCCTGCGGCTACCTAGAATATGAGAACGCCCGAGTACGCTGGTTCCTTTCCATCGATGCCAACGACCTGCCTGAATCGGTCAAAGGCAAGAAACCTACTTACCGCTCGATCACTGTTGACGGCGCGGAAATAGAGTTTTCCGAAGGTTTCACCGATCTCCATACCGTCAGCTACCAAGCCGTACTCGACGGCAAGGGCTACGGTATCGAGGATACCCGGCACTGTGTGGAGACCGTCGAGACTATCCGTACCATGAACCCTGTCAGAGCTCAGGACAACGAATGCCACCCCTTCCTGTCCCGCCTGGTCTGACAATATGAGCCATTACCAGCACCCAAGCGCTATCGTCGATGATGGCGCCCAGATCGGCGAAGGTTCACGGGTCTGGCATTTCGTGCATGTATGCCCAGGCGCACAGATCGGCAAAGGAGTCTCCCTTGGCCAGAACGTCTTCGTCGGCAACAAAGTGGTCATCGGTGATCATTGCAAGATCCAGAACAATGTCTCGGTATATGACAACGTTACCCTGGAAGAAGGCGTGTTCTGCGGTCCAAGCATGGTCTTTACCAACGTATACAACCCACGCTCATTGATCGAGCGCAAAGACCAATACCGCGACACCCTGGTGAAAAAGGGTGCCACGTTGGGCGCAAACTGCACCATCGTCTGCGGGGTCACCATTGGCAAATACGCCTTCGTCGGCGCAGGTGCGGTCATCAACAAGGATGTACCGGCTTACGCACTGATGGTTGGGGTGCCCGCACGACAGCTAGGCTGGATGAGCGAGTTTGGTGAACGCCTCGAACTGCCGGTCGAGGGAGAAGCCGAATGCCTCTGCCCACATACCGGCGCCCGCTATGTCTTGCGTGGCAACAACCTGAGCAAAATGGACGCACAGTAAATGATCGAATTCATCGACCTGAAGACCCAACAAGCCCGTCTCAAGGACAAGATTGACGCGGGTATCGCTCGCGTTCTATCCCACGGCCAATACATCCTCGGCCCTGAAGTAGCTGAATTGGAGGAGCGTCTGGCCACGTACGCAGGAGCAAAGTACTGCATCAGTTGCGCCAACGGCACCGATGCCCTGCAAATCGCGCTCATGGCCCTGGGCATAGGTCCAGGTGATGAAGTCATCACTCCTGGCTTCACCTATATAGCAACAGCGGAAACAGTCGCCTTGCTGGGTGCCAAGCCGATTTATGTGGATATCGACCCGCAAACCTACAACCTGGACCCAACCCTGCTGGAAGCAGCTATTACTTCCCGCACCAAAGCAATTATTCCAGTATCCCTGTACGGGCAGTGCGCCGACTTTGATGCAATCAACGCCATCGCTGGCAAGTACTCTCTGCCAGTGATAGAAGATGCCGCACAGAGCTTCGGAGCCCGCTACAAGAGTAAGGCCTCCTGCAACCTGAGCACCATTGCCTGCGCCAGCTTCTTCCCCAGCAAACCCCTAGGTTGCTACGGCGATGGAGGTGCGATCTTCACCAATGATGAAGAGTTGGCCAAAGTGATTAGGCAGATAGCTCGTCACGGACAGGATCGTCGCTACCACCATGTACGTGTCGGTGTGAACAGCCGACTCGATACCCTACAAGCAGCTATTCTCCTACCAAAATTAGATATTCTTGAAGAAGAGATCCAACTACGCCAAAACGTTGCCAGTAATTACTGCCGACTATTAGAGCAAGCAAAAATCACTCCCCCATTTATTGAGCACTATAACACCAGCGCTTGGGCTCAATTCACAATTCAAGTTGAAGATCGAGAGAGCCTGCAAAAACACCTTAAAAAACTTGGAATTCCTACTGCTGTGCACTACCCCATTCCTCTCAATCTCCAACCTGCGGTTAAAGACGAACTAGCACAAGTTCCGGTCGGTGATGCAGTCGCAACACGAGTTATGAGCTTACCAATGCATCCTTATCTCTCTCCTACAGATCAAGCCTCCATAATTTCAGCAATAGAATTTTTTCATACAGAAAAATTAAATAAGTACTCCGCATGAAACTTATATGGGCCCGCGTAGAAAAATTGCGGAATAGTACCTACGCCAAAAATGCCATTTTATTAGCGCTAGGCACCTCTAGCGCACAAATTATCTCAATGGCAACTATGCCTATCTTATCTAGGCTTTACAGCCCTGAGGTGTTTGGCAGCCTTGCATTTTTTATGGCTGTGTTTGGTATAACTTCTGTATTCTCCACATTGAGATATGAAACAACCATCTTACTTCCGAAAAATGATAACGATGCAAAAACTCTAGTAGCGGTAGCAAGCATTGCAACCCTAACAACAACAACACTAATACTAATTATTCTATCGCTAATAAATTCAATTGTAAAACTCAGACTAGAAATATCATTCCCCCTCATATTAACAGCCGTTATTTTCGGTGGTTTTTCTGGACTTATATCCGTCGGTAATACTTGGCTTAACAGACTACAAAGATACAACAAACTCACTCTCCAGAGACTAGCGCAGAGCGTGACCGCTGCTGCGATAGGAGTAATTTTTGGATACTATGGTAGTGAGTGGGGGTTACTGATCGCCCAATGCACAGTCATCATCCTAACTTGTGCTTTCTTTTCACGTTTTCTTTTAAGGTCTCTATCACTTCAGACACCGAAACTGCTTGCAACTGCTGCAAAAACGCATCTAAACACTCCAAAATTTTTACTACCGACTTCACTCTTAGATGTTGTGACGATGCACCTCCCCATAGTAATCCTCATTACTTACTACGGTTCAGAGGTAACAGGACAATTTTCCATGGCTTGGAAAATGGCAGCACTACCAATTTCTTTGGTTGGCGCAGCAGTTGGTCAAGTTTTCTTCCAACGCTACGCAAGTGTCTGGCCTGACCGCTCATCAGCAGCAATAGTACTGTATCAAACTTGGGGAGGACTAACTTTAGTTGGTTTGATACCAACAGTCCTCTTGCTATTTTGGGGGCAAGATATTTTCGCTATCGTTTTAGGTGAAAACTGGTCAGAAGCGGGCCACATGGCTACTTACTTGGCCCCTATGTTACTTGCCATGCTAATTTCTTCACCAACCTCTTCCGCTCTAATTGTGATGGGCCTACAGCGCTATAGTCTTTACTTTGGCATAGCCGTTTTCTTATACAGGCCTTTATGCCTTTATTTAGGCTGGATATTAAATGACATCTATAAAGGACTTGCATTGCTAACAACACTTGAAATACTACAAATATCTATATATCAATATATTATTTTCAGGCACTTAAGATCATGAAACGTTGGTTTTTTTCGGCAAAACAAAAAACCCCAACTTACTATAAAGAGCTTTTGATTAAGGCAGATTTAGGCCTGCACGATCAGATTGCAGATACACTTTGCAGTGAAGTCAAAAAAAATGGTGAAATTCTAGACTTTGGCGCGGGCGAAGGAGCGCTCTCTGCACGACTTTCAGATCTGGGGTACAAAGTTACCGCAGTTGATATGGACTCCGAAAACTTCAAATGCAAAGAAGTAAATTTTTTCAAGTTGAATTTTGACTCTCCCGTTGAAATTGAACGTTTCGTAACCGCCAACGAGGGTAAATTTGATGCGGTACTCGGCGTGGAGGTTATCGAACACGTCCAGGATCAGTGGCTATATACTCGAAACTTAATGCGAATGCTCAAACCGGGGGGAGTTGTCCTGATCACCACACCCAATACTGAATCGTGGATGTCACGACTGCAATTTTTTAGAACTGGTCGCTTTCATCAATTTTCCGATGCCGACCTGTCCTATGGACATATAAACCCAATAACCCCGTGGGAGCTAAAGTTAGTAATGACCGGCGCTAACGCCAAGGATATAAAGATGGCTCCTGGTGGAACCTTACCGGCTATATATTGGGAAGGGCTCAACAGAATAACACTCTTAAATATCCTTGTTCTATTTTTACGCCCTTTTATGCGCGGGCAACTCGACGGCTGGTGCATTATTGCTACCGGACGAAAAGACGAATGAAAATTTTTGTAGTCCCCTCTTGGTACCCGAATAAAGTATCAGCACACGCTGGTGTTTTTATTCGCGAGCAGGCTGAGGCTATTGCTTTTTGTCGTCCGGGCACCCAGATAATTGTCAGTACTTGGGGCCATGACTTCAGCTTAATATCATTCCGCTCTCCAAAAAAATTTATAAAAACGCTCTTCTGGTGGTTATTCTCAAAGAGAAATTCTTACACATTAAAGTCAGGTGTTATTGAGATATTCAACCCCATGCTCTACTGGTCAGAGAGACTTCCATTCAGCGGCATTGAAAGAATCGTAAGTATTAATAGAAAAAACATGCTTTCAGTGTTCAAAAAATATGGAAAGCCCGACATTATTCATGCACACGCTTGTTACCCAGGAGGATATATTGCCTCAATTTTATCAAAAGAGTTTGGAATTCCATATGTTCTAACAGAGCATATGAGCCCCTTTCCATTTTCCTTTCTAATTGAAAAAGGAAAAATAAACCCTAAGGTAAACCTCGCATATAAAAAAGCCGCTAAGACAATAGCAGTTAGCTCTTCATTGGCTAAAAAAATTAATGCGCTCGATCTCTCATCACCAGTGGTAGTACCAAACCTAGTGAATGAAGATCTTTTCTACCCAGCCTTGTACCAGTCAAAAAAATTTATATTTTTTAGCTTAGCCGTTATATCCCATCAAAAGGGTATAGACCATTTACTGCATGCTATTTCTTTATGGGCGCCTGACTCGCAGAAATTTGAGTTTCGAATTGGAGGAGATGGCCCCCTCTTGAATGAGTATATTCAGCTTGCAGAAAAGCTTGGAATATCCGATAGAGTTCGTTGGCTAGGGCGCACATCCAGAGCCTCTGCTGTTAAGCAGTTTCAGGAGTCGAACGTCTTCATTTTACCTTCCCGACATGAAACCTTTGGGGTAGTTTATGCTGAAGCGCTAGCTTGTGGTAAGCCAGTTATAGCAACACGCTGCGGTGGCCCGGAAGATATCGTTAATGAAAATAATGGCATGCTTGTACAAGTTGGAAACATCTCCGAACTTGCTGGAGCAATGCGTTACATCTCTGAGCATATAGATGAGTTCAATACGCAAGTCATTCGAGACGACTTTATACAACGTTTTTCTAGAAAAGCTGTAGTCGATAAAATTTTTAATATATATGAAGAAATAATTCAGGGTGAGTAAATTATGTGTGGCATCGTCGGAGGAGTTTACTCAGGTTCTGATAACTCAAGACAACGTCTTTTCCAAGCCTCTCTGCAAGCGCTATCTAAGCGCGGCCCTAACGACCAAGGATATGAAAGCTTTCATCGTCCAAACGGCGCAGAACTATGGCTTGGCCATACTCGGCTTTCTATATTAGATACCTCGAATGCTGGTCATCAACCTATGCATTCGCTTGATCATAACTTCACCATTGTATTCAACGGTGAAATCTATAATTTCAAAGAACTAAGATCTGAGTTATGCAAATTTGGACTATCCTTTCATTCAGAGTCCGATACTGAAGTATTAGTTGCAGCATGGCAGCGTTGGGGAGAGGCATGTCTACCTCTCCTGAAAGGGATGTTTTCTCTAGCAATATACGACCATCAAGCTGGAGTCTTAACATGCGCTAGAGATCCATTCGGTATAAAGCCATTTTATTACACAGAAGAAAACTGCAACTTTATTTTTGCATCCGAACTCCCAGCGATCAAAGAACTTAAAAAAGAAAAAATAAAACTAAATATTCAGCGAGCCTACGACTATCTAGTACACGGAGACTACGATAGTAAAAGCTCTACCTTCATTGATGGTATTTATCAGTTAATGCCCGGAAGCCTGATGACGGTCGATATAACTACTGGCGCTATATCAGAACCTCGTCGATGGTGGACGCCTAAAGTTGAGCAGACATCTACGCTAAGTTTCACTAGCGCCGCTGACGAGTTGCGTGAACGCTTTTTGGAGAACATAAAACTACATCTACGAAGCGATGTGCCTCTGGGTGCGGCTCTTTCGGGTGGACTTGACTCTTCAGCAGTTGTTTGCGCGATACGGAAACTGGAACCAAATTCCGATATCAGCACATTTAGCTTCATTGCCAAAGATAGTGCTATTTCAGAAGAGTCATGGGTCGATATGATCAATGACTATGTCGGAGCCAAAGCACACAAGGTCTTGGTTCAACCAGATGAACTGGCCGATGATCTCGACGACATGATTCGTGCTCAAGGTGAACCATTTGGGAGTACCAGTATCTATGCACAATATAGGGTATTTAAACTTGCTAAAGACAGTGGAATAACTGTGACCCTTGACGGTCAAGGAGCAGATGAATTACTTGCTGGTTACCACGGATATCCGGGTAAACGTATAAAGAGCATGCTTGAGCAGCGTAAATACTTAGATGCACTCAACTTTTCTCGTGAATGGTCAAAATGGCCAGATCGAAACTGGAAACACTGCTTAAAAACAGTAGTCGCTGAATGTGTCGACGGCCAATTGTACGATCTACTCCGCCGTGGAAATGGTATGCGCACTAAGCCAACATGGATAGATACGGATATCTTGCGTGAGGCCGGAATCACCATTGGATATCCACGGCAAATTTCACCTTATGATATAAAAGGGCGCAAGCTTGCTTCTGAACTGGCATTCTCTCTAAGCCACCGTGGACTTCAGTCACTACTAAGACATGGTGACCGCAACTCAATGCGTTTTTCCATAGAAAGTCGAGTACCATTTCTCACCGGTGACATGGCAGATTTTCTTCTTTCGCTCCCAGAAAACTACCTGATTTCTCAACAAGGAGAAACTAAATCAGTATTCCGAGCAGCAATGCGAGGTATCGTGCCCGATGCCATTCTTGATCGCAGAGATAAGATAGGCTTCTCTACACCAGAACAAGTATGGTTGACCCATTTGGCCGATCAGATACGGGAATGGCTAAAAATTGACCTTGGGCTTCCGTTCCTTGATCAATCTGCCATATTAAAAGAGTTTGATAAAATAATTTCAGGGAAAGCAGCTTTTAGCTGGCAAGTATGGCGCTGGATTAATTTTATTCGCTGGCACCAACATTTTTTCGGGTGAAAATCATGACTAACATACTAATAATTTCGTTTTCTCCCATAAAAACTGACCCTCGCGTGATGCGTCAAATTGACTCACTAAGAGGTTCATATCATTTAACTGTTGCCGGATTTGGTAGCTCTCCGTACCCAGATATTGAGTTTATCGACATCAGCTCTATAGGTGCTCATTTTTTTAAAAAAGTCTTGAAAGGGACTTTACTTATATCCCAATGCTTCGAAACTTATTACTGGAAAATGCCCTACGTCCTAAAAACCCTTAATTTACTACAAGGAAAAAAATTTGACTGTGTATTAGCAAACGATATAAACAGTTTGCCGCTTGCTCTTCGCCTCGCAGGAAAATCCCCAACATTTCTTGATGCCCACGAGTACTCACCAAAGGAATTTGAAGACCGCTTCATTTGGCGTTTATTTTTCTCAAAATTCTACGAATACATTTGTAAAAAGTACATCCCCAAAGTTTCTGTAATGTCTACTGTTTGCACGGGAATAGCTGAGGAATATGAAAGAAATTTCGGAGTACATTCTAATGTTGTCCTGAACGCACCGGCTTACAGCGAGCTATCACCAACACCAGTTATGGAAGGAGTCATCCGCTTAATCCATCACGGCGCAGCTATTAGCTCAAGAAATCTAGAACTAATGATCGAAATGATGGACTATCTTGATGAACGCTTTACTTTGGATCTCATGTTAGTAGACAACGGAAGCGGTTACCTTGAAACATTAAAAAAAATGGCAGCCAAGAATAATAAAATCAAATTTCGCCCGCCTGTCGACATGAAAAAAATATCGTTCGAAATCAACAACTATGATATCGGCTTATTCTTGTTACCCCCCGTAAACTTCAACTACAAGCATGCACTTCCCAATAAATTTTTCGAGTTCATCCAAGCCCGCCTTGCCATTGCTATTGGTCCATCTGACGAAATGGCTCGACTGACAAAACAATATAACCTGGGTATAATCAGCGACGATTTTTCGCCAAAAAACATGGCACACAAACTGTCTCAGCTGACATCAAAAGATATCTATCGAATGAAAGAGTCGGCCAACCTAGCGGCCAAAGACTTAAATGGCGACTCCACAAAAAAATTTATATTTGATACTGTAAAAAAACTCTTAAATAGTTGACACAAAATGCTAAGTATTTTGATGCCCGCCAAAAATGAAGCTCTTTACATTGAGGCAGCACTTCGTTCCATTGAAAAAATAAACAATCTCGACTTCGAAGTTATTGTTGTCGATGATGGATCTGATGACGAAACTTTCAACATTGTAGAGAGACTCGCTTTCAGCTTTGTAAAACTCATAAAAAGCGGGGGCGTTGGTAAAGCACAAGCCTTCAATATTGCTTATGAGAACGCATCTGGAGATATTTTTATCCTGCTGGCAGCTGACGACTTACTGATTGCAGAAAGTATTCATGAGCGAATCACGCCAATACAGAAAGAAGGCACACCAAAAGTCTCATACTGCAAACTAAAGTCTTTCTCCGCTGATTCAAAATACAATGCAATGACACTACCAAAGAACCCCGCACTGGGTCTTGAGTCAGGTGGTTGCATGGCGTTTAATCGTTCATTTGCTCAATTGGCTTTTCCAATCCCAAGTTTTTTGCCGAATGAAGACGTGTGGATGATGCTCCACGCACGCTACTCTTCCGTCGAAGCAACTCACGTCCCTAAAATTGGAATTTTTTATCGAATTCATGACAACAACAGTTACAAGCGCGGGATCAACTACTCACAAATTAACGAACAGATGTGGGTCAGGCAGCGTGCAATATTCTATTTTTACGAACAATACAAACCAAAACTTTCCCCTCAAAAACAGAGAGCACTTCTTGTAGCATTTCTTCTACAACTTTTGCGCTATCTTGGTTACTCAAAAATAATATGTTTCATCCCAGAAGCATCCTTAAAGGAACGGGCCAAACTTCTATTAAACTCTTCAGCTTGGCTTTACTCCATTAGAGAGCGTTTTTATAGCTTTTTCTCTGGACGGTAAATCGCCGTCATCGTCTAGGTTAGGCTTTATTCAAAGAAGGTGCTCCAGACTAGTACGTCTGGGGTCGCCCATAGCAGCCCAGTCTTCGCGAGATCCGCATCGAACCATGCTGCATGCTGGCTTTTTTAGCAAACCAGTACTCTCATACATCCCCTAGAACGCCAGCACCATCGCGCATATCCGCCACCCCGCACGCTCATCCAAGGAACCCCATGTCAGAACAGCACGCCCCACACGCCGACTGGCCACCCGCTGGCTGCCCACCCCTGGCCTGGCAGGACCTGCCCGACCAGAGTGCA
Organism: Pseudomonas sp. Os17; assembly: GCF_001547895.1. Taxonomy (NCBI): domain Bacteria; kingdom Pseudomonadati; phylum Pseudomonadota; class Gammaproteobacteria; order Pseudomonadales; family Pseudomonadaceae; genus Pseudomonas; species Pseudomonas sp. Os17. The sequence continues at coordinate 5,596,518 of NZ_AP014627.1, forward strand.
CGGCTGAGTTGGTACCTGGCGGTCATCGGTGCCTACGGCGCGCTGTGGGAAGGTCACGTCAACGAGCCCGAATTAACCCCCGTCAGCGAAGAAGCGCTGGTGGCCCTGGAGCAGCGACTGGGCTGTACCTTGCCGTCCTCTCTGCGCGACTATCATCGGCAGCTGGGGGTCCTGTCCCTGGCGGAGATCCTTTGCAGCGTAGGCCCCGGCCATACCCCGATCCAGCCTCTGCTGGAGGCCTACCCTGGCATTGTCGATATCCCCGAGAGCGATCTGGACCTGACACTGGCGCACCAGTTGGTTGCCTTTGGCGACTACCTGGGCAACGGCAACCTGTTCTGTTTCCACCGGGACAGCGGCGCGGTCTACTACTTCGATCACGACACCGGTGTAGCGCTGACACGCTTCTTCGACTCCCCCGAGGAGTACCTGGATGCGCTGATGCTGCTGTGCATAGCCGAGGTGTACGAGGACGACGACGGCGCCGAAGCGCTGATCAGCCAGCGTTACGGCGACGACTTGGTGCGCAAGTGGCGCTACTGAAGAACAAGGACCTCGATCTCTACTAACGCCAATGCCAGCGCACAATCTGCGGTTCTTAACCCCGAACAAGGATGCTCCATGTTTCAGCGTGCCCTGATCTGCACACTCCTGACACTGATTGCCTTACCCGCCAGCGCCGCTCCGGCCAAGGTCGAACGTCGTTGCGGCTGGTTCGAGAACCCGACCCCGGCCAACGCCACCCTGACCGACCGCGACGGCGTCTGGGAAATTGCCAGCCAGGGCGGTTATCAGGCCGAAGGCGACTGGCCCACCTTCAACGACCAGCAATGGGTACGCACCAACAATCATTACGGCTACGGTTGCGCCTGTGTCAGCGCCAGCGCTGATCCACGGACTCATCGCCTCGACCAGTTGCACAAGGCCCAGGCCCGCCCGCTGTCCGCCTGTCGCAACGATCCCAGGCTGTATGAACCCTTGCGGGAGGAAGACGGGATACCGGTATTGCCCGAGGATTCGCCACGCTTCAACGGACCGGGATTCAGCCTGCAGTACCCCAAAGGCTGGAAGCTCAGCCAGACGCAGAACTGCCTCACCCTGGACCATCCGAACAAACGCCCAAACGAGGAGTACACCCTGCACCTGTGCCTGCGGCAGGGCAGCCTGGAACAGGCCGCCGAGGAGCTGTTTTTCTATCAGGAAAACGGCGTCTGGATGCGCAGCGCCGGAAGGGATGCACCCAGCCCGGTGCAGGACATTTCAGGCCCCGGCTGGAAAGGCTTGCGGGCCTATCAGACCTGCGGCATCAGCGATGAGGAAACCGGCTTTCACGCCTATGGTGGCACCTGCCTGATGGCGTTGCTCGACAGTGGTCGGCGTCAGGTGGTGGCTGACAGCGTGGGGTTCTTCCAGGACTTCGCGACCCTGGACGCGATCCTGCACTCGATCCGCTTCGACCCGGTGCCAGCGGCGCAACAGAACCCGCACTAAGGCACGGCCCGATACAGGGTCTGCAGGTGGGACAGGCGCAGGCCGTAGTGCTCCAGGTTGCGCCGGCTTTGCGAGTTCAGCAGGGCGGTGGCCGCCACACTCTGGGCGCCGAGGGCGGCGGCCTGCTGCAAGCGATGGGCGATCAGGGCCCGGTGATAACCCTGGCCCCGGGCGGTCCGAGCGGTAAAGGCGGTGCCCAGGTAGGCCAGCGCGTTGTCAGCGATGAACAGCGCCGCCCCGGCCACTGCAATGCCCTGCTCGCGCAACAGGTACAAGTGCCCACGGTCCTCATTGAGCAATCCACCGAAGGCCGCCTGATTGACCGGTCGGGCCGCCGCAGGCGTTTTGAAACTGTCCCCGTGCAGCACGCAGAAGTCTTCCAGGGTCGAGGCCGTCACCGGTTCGATATCCAGCGCCGAAGAGGGCGCGACACGCGGGTCCACCGAGGCGAACAGCTGCCCGTGGGTCCAACCCTTGAGACGCTGCAACGGCTGCCCCTCAAGCTCCAGGGTGTTCGCCACCTTGGCTGACTCAGCGATCAAGGCGATCGCCGGGGCGTAGGCCGCGCAAGTCTGTAACAGATCGACAAGGCTGCGCGCCTGTTGCCCGCAGTCGCCATGCACCCGGTTCATCATCGGACTGGGATTGCCGGCGACCACGAAGGCGCCACACTCCGGCTCGCCCAACAGGCTGGCCCGATAGGGGTTGCCCGGCAGATTCGCCAGCCCCTGAACCCGCGCCCGCAGGTATTGGGCCTCCGCATATTCAAGGGCCAGCGCGCGATGGCGGTCCATATCAGCGGTTGCCCACCGGTGTTTCACTGACCCAGGGCACGCGCACCTGTTCGGCGATGCCGGCGGCCTGCTGCTGCAGGACGTCCAGTTTCGCGCGGCGCCCGAACACCCCAGTGAAATGCAGCAGCAGGCGCCCGGCAAACCCCAGGGCATCGCCGCGTGTCCGCGGGATCAGGTGCAGGTGGGCATGGGCAATGTGCTGGTTGGTGGCCCGACCATCATTGACCAGCAGGTGAGTGCCTTCGACGCCGTAGCCGGCACGCCGCTGCGCCGCCAGCAGGCCGTCGAACACCTGATACAGATGCTGACGGACAAAACCGGGCAATTGATCGAGCTTTTCCACATGAGACTGGGGAATCAGCAGCACATGGCCCCGCCCCAGCGGATGCACGTCCATGAAGGCCATGCAGTGTTCATCGCGGTAAACCACGGCCGCCGGCAGGGTGCCGGCGACGATCTGGCAGAAAATGCAGTTCATCCCTGAATCCTCAAGTGACAAGGTGCGTCCTGGCGAGCGCGGCCAATGTAACCCAGCTTGTCCCTTGAAGGCCCGCTCCTTGTCGGCCCGAGTGCCGAACCGGCCGGCGGATCAGTCCAGGGCCAGGTAGGCCCGGGCGTCGACCTCGATCATCACCGGCTGCCGAGTGTCCTTGAGGCTCTGCAGCAAGTCCTGCAGCTGCCCTGGCGTGTCGGCGCGATGGTGCGCCACGTGGAAGCTTTGGGCCATGGCCTCGAAGTTCGGGGTGAGGATGTCCACCCCCAGCGGCGCGATGTCCCGGGCCTGCATGTAGTCGCGGATCTCGCCGTAGCACTGGTTGTTCCACACCAGCAGGATCACCCCGATCTGCGCTTCCTTGGCGGCGATCAGCTCGCTGCTGGCGAACTGCAGGCCGCCGTCCCCCACCAACGCCACCACCGGACGCTCGGGCTGTGCCAGCTTGGCGCCCATGGCTGCCGGCAGGCCGTAGCCCAGGGTGCCGTAACCGCTGCCGGCGTTGAACCAGCTGGCCGGGGCCGGTGCCTGGTAGCCGCAGGCGCCCTGGTACACCGGTTGGGTCGAGTCGCCCACCAGGATCGGGCTGCCCAGGGTGTCGCGCAGCAGGTCGAGCAAGCCCTGCAAGCCTTGTTGCTTGGGCGTCCAGCTGGTGCGTTCGGCCTGGTTCACGCGCTGCACGCTGTCCAGCGCCCAACGACCGCGAGCGCTGGGTGGCGCCACTTTGCCAAGCAAGGCTTGCAAGCCTTCCAGGGCATCGCCCACCAGGCCGACATGGGCCCGTTGCACGCCCATGACCTGCATCGGGTCGATGTCCAGGCGGATCAGCGAACCCTTGAAGCGCAGGGGCCCGAGGCCGAAGAAGTCGTAGTCGGTTTCCCCCAGTTCGGTGCCCACGGCAAGCACCACGTCGGCCTCATCGATCAGGGCCCGGCCATGGGCCGATGACTGCACGCCGTCGAGCAGCAACGGATGGCCACAGGGCAGCAAGCCGCGGGCGTTGGTGGTCAGGGCCACCGGCGCTTGCAGGCGTTCGGCCAATTGCCGCAGGACCTCGGCGCAACCGCGGGCGCCGCCGCCGGCCAGGATCAGCGGCCGGTGGGCACTGTTGAGCAAGGTCGCGGCCGCCTCGATCGAAGCCCCGGCAGGCGCCGGTGCACCGGGCAGGCTGCGGGGCATGAGGTTGAGGTCGGTGGCGGGCATGTCCAGCACATCCAGGGGAATCTCGATGTGCACCGGCCGTGGCCGCGCGCACTTGAACACGGCAAAGGCACGGGCCAGGAGCTCCGGCAGTTCCGCAGGCGATTGCAGGGTATGACTGAAGGCACAGACCCCGGCCACCATCGCCCGCTGGTCCGGCAGCTCATGCAGGTGGCCATGGCCCAGGCGCAGGTGCTCGCGACGGTTGACCGTGGAAATCACCAGCATCGGCACCGAATCGGCGTAGGCCTGGCCCATGGCGGTGAGGATGTTGGTCATCCCCGGACCAGTGATGATGAAGCACACTCCCGGCTTGCCGCTGGCCCGGGCATAGCCGTCGGCCATGAACCCGGCGCCCTGTTCGTGCCGCGGGCTGACATGGCGCAGGCGGCTGCCGTGCAGGCCGCGATACAGCTCGACGGTGTGCACGCCGGGAATCCCGAACACCGTGTCCACGCCATAACCTTCCAGCAAACGAACCAGGGACTGGGCACAGGTGGTCATCGACTACTCCTCTTGTTCTTATGCGTCCGGACGACACCCTGCGCCCGGCTGATGTCGAGGGACATTAGTCGCTGCACCCAAGGGGCAACAATCGAAAAAAATCGCCGCGATTGCTCAATAAAATTCACGCTTTGCCATTGCGCCGGGGTTCCGGGTGCAGGCGGGTGATGCCCTGCAGCTGGGATTTGACCCATTCGCTGAAGGCCAGCACCACCGGGCGCTCGGCCTTGAGCAGGTCGGCCACCAGGTAGTAGCCGCGGTTGGATTCGATCTCGGTGCCGAAGGGTTGCACCAACTGCCCCCTGGCCAGGGCCTCGCCGCTGATCAGGTTGTCGCCCATGGCGATGCCCTGGCCGGCGATGCAGGCCGACTGCACGAAGTGCGCGTCGGCAAACACGATGCCCCGGCGCACATCGACATTCGGCGCCCCGGCCGCCGCCAGCCAGACCCGCCAGTCGGAGTAGTCGATCATGTGCAGCAGCAGGGCGTGATCCAGGCTGTCGAGGGTTTTCAAACCGCCCATGGCATTGACCAGGCTCGGGCTGCACACCGGGAAATAGCGCAGGGAGACGATCTTCTGCACATGCTGGTTGGGCCAGTCGCCCATGCCATAGGCGACGAACAGATCGACGCTGCTGTCGCTGGTGTCGCCCGGGGTGCGGGGAGAAACCAGCTGCAATTCGACTTGGGGATACAGCGCCTGGAACTCGGCGATATGGGTGCACAGCCAATAGGTGGCGAACCCCGGCGGGCTGCTGATGCACAGTCGCCCGCTGACCTGCTGGCCGTCGGAGCGCTGGCCGGCCTCGAGGATATTGGCCAGCAGCAGGTGAATGTCCCGGGCATAGCGCTCGCCCTGGTAGGTGATGCGAATGCTGCGGCCCTGGCGCTCGGTCAGGGCAAACCCCAGGGTCTGCTCCAGGCTCTTGATCTGGTGGCTGATGGCGCTGGGGGTCAGGTTCAGCTCATTGGCGGCTTCGGCGACACTGCCCAGGCGGGCCACCGCGTCCAGCGCGCGCAGAGCGGTCATGGAGGGATAACGCATACCGATCAGGCCTCGACTGCAAAAAACGAGTGCCAGCACCATAGCCGTAATCGCGATCCGGCAATAGCCTTGCCCGTCGCCGAAAAAATCCCCGACTGCTGAAAAAAATTACCGAATCGGGCTAAAAATGCTCGATTGACCCCAGGCCATCGATGGCTAATTCTCCAGCCCTACCCTGTGCCGGGTACTGCCCGGCCATCGCACAATAACAAGAGGGTCGACCCTTGCAATCGCAGCCCAACTCCGTCAATCCCGTGGTGGCGATCGATGATCTGCACAAGAGCTACGCCGATCACCACGTGCTCAAGGGCATTGCCCTGCGCGCCAATGAAGGTGAAGTGGTGTCGCTGATCGGCTCCAGCGGCTCGGGCAAAAGCACCCTGCTGCGCTGCATCAACCTGTTGGAAATCCCCTGCAGCGGCAGCCTGCGCATCAATGGCGAAGAAGTGCGCCTGAAGACCGATCGCGCCGGCAACCCCCAGGTGGCCGACCCGGCCCAGGTGGCACGCTTGCGCACGCAATTGAGCATGGTGTTCCAGAGCTTCAACCTGTGGCCCCATCGCAGCGTGCTGGAAAACGTCATCGAGGCGCCAGTGTATGTCCTCGGCGAAGACCGCAAGGACGCCATCGCCCACGCCGAGCACCTGCTGGAAAAAGTCGGCCTGGCCAACAAGCGCGACGCCTTCCCGTCCTTTCTCTCCGGCGGCCAGCAACAACGGGTGGCCATCGCCCGGGCCCTGGCCATGCGCCCCCAGGTACTGCTGATGGACGAACCGACCTCGGCCCTGGACCCGGAACTGGTGGGCGAAGTGCTCAAGGTCATCCAGGGCATCGCCGAGGAAGGCCGCACCATGATCCTGGTGACCCACGAAATGGCCTTCGCCCGGGATGTGTCGAGCAAGGTGATGTTCCTTCACCAGGGGCTGGTGGAAGAGGAAGGCCCGCCGCAACAAGTGTTCCTCAACCCGGTCAGCGAACGCTGCCGGCAATTCGTCATGGCCCAGGAAAACCGCGTCTGACGTCCCGCTTCAATCCTTGAAAACAACAACTTCGATAAAGGGTAAAGCCATGAAAAACCTGCTCAAGGTGCTCGCCACCGGTTGCCTGTTCAGCGCATTGGCCAGCCACGCGGTGGCCGCCGACAAGATCGTCTTCGGCATCGCCCTGGAACCTTACCCGCCGTTCTCGATGAAAAGCGGCAACGGCGACTGGAGCGGCTTCGAACCGGAGCTGATCAAGGCCCTGTGCGAACGCATGCAGGCCCAGTGTCCGCTCAAGGAAGTGGCCTGGGACGGTTTGATTCCGGCCCTGCAATCGAGCCAGATCGACGCCATTCTCAACTCCCTGAGCATCACCGAGGAGCGCGAGAAGGTCATCGATTTCTCCGCGCCCTACTACCAGACCCCGGCCATGTGGGTCGCCGACCAGAGCCTGGAACTGGTCACCACCCCCGAGGGCCTCAAGGGCAAGCTGATCGGCGTGCAGGGTTCGACCTCCAACGCTACCTTCGCCAAAACCTACTACGGCAAGACCTCGACCCTGCGCTACTACACCACCCAGGACGACATGATCGCCGACCTGCAGAGCGGGCGGATCGACGTGATGCTGGCCGACGCCCTGACCATCGAACCGATCCTCAAGACCACCGCCGGGGCCGGCCTGGCGGACAAGGGCCTGGCACCCAAAGACCCGCTGTTCGGTTCCGGCATCGGCGTCGGCCTGCGCAAGGGCGACAGCGCCCTGCAACAGCGGATCAACACCGCCCTGGCCTCGCTCAAGGCCGACGGCACCTACGACAAGATCCGCAGCCGCTACTTCAGCGTCGACATCTCTGCCAACTAAGCCGTCCGGCGCGCCCGCTCGCGCGGGCCGCCGGCGTTGACTGGATACGTCATGATTTCTCTGTCCGACCTTTCCCAACTGTTCGTCGCCGACGGCTGGCTCGGCGCCCTGGCCCAGGGCGCGCTGGTGTCCTTGCAGATTTCCGCCGGGGCCTTCGTCCTCGGCCTGGGCATCGGCCTGCTGGTGGCGATGATCAAGCTCAAGGGCCCGCGCTGGCTGGTGAAGCTGGCCAACATCTACACCACCCTGTACCGGGCCATGCCCGAGCTGCTGCTGATCCTGCTGCTGTACTACGCCGGCACTGACCTGTTGAACATGGCCATGGCCGCCATGGACCGGCCAAGTGTCACGGTCAACGGCTTCATTGCCGCGGTACTGGTGCTGGGGATTGTCCAGGGCGCCTATTCGGCGGAGATCATCCGCGGCGCGATCCAGGCCATTCCCCACGGCCAGATCGAAGCGGCGCGGGCCTACGGCATCGAGCGCTGGCTGCTGGTGCGGCGCATCTTGCTGCCGAGCATGCTGCCCTACGCCATGGCCGGGCTGTCGAACCTGTGGCTGGTACTGGTCAAGGACAGCGCGCTGATCAGCATCGTCGGCTACAGCGAACTGCTTTCAGTCGGCAAACAGGCGGCCGGTTCCACCAAGCACTACCTGGTGTTCTACCTGGCGGTCGCGGCTTTCTATTTCGTCATCACCCTGGTGTCCGGCAGCCTGTTCCGGGTGCTCGAGCGTCGCACCAATCGCTGGCTGCCCCAGCACTAGGAGACTCGGATGGACTTTTCCTGGATCAACGGTTTTTCCGCCGAACTGCTGCGCGGCCTGGGCATCACCCTCAAGCTCCTGCTGCTGAGCGGGGTCTGCGGCTTTGCCCTGGCGGTGGTGGTGGGCCTGGGCCGGGTGTCGCGCAATCCGTTGCTGCGTGCGCCCATGCAGTTCTACATCAGTGTGTTCCGCGGCACGCCGCTGCTGGTGCAGATCTACATCCTCTACTACGGGGTCGGCAGCCTGTTCGCCGCCTACCCGCCGATCCGCGGCAGCTTTCTCTGGCCCTACCTGCGCGAAGGCTTCTGGTACGTGGCCCTGGCCCTGACCCTGAGTGTCGGCGCCTATGTCGGCGAAGTGCTGCGCGGTGGCCTGCGGGCCGTGCCCCGGGGCGAGCTGGAAGCCGCCCGCGCCTATGGCATGGGCTACTGGCTGACCCTGCGCCGGGTGTGGCTGCCCCGGGCCCTGGAGCTGGTACGCCCGACCCTGGTGGGGGAATGCGTGCTGCTGCTCAAGGCCACCGCATTGGCCTCCACCGTGGCGGTCACCGACCTGCTCGGCGCCGCCAACCTGGTGCGGGCCCAGACCCTGAAGGTCTACGAACCGCTGCTGGCGGTGGCGCTGATCTACATCGTCCTGGCCTTTGTCATCGAACACCTGTGCGCACGCCTGGGCAACGCCTCGCAGACTCAGCGGCCACAGCGTCAGGCCTGAACCCATTCATTGCGCGGGCAACCGAGCCCGTGAGGAGCACAACATGCGTTATTCACCTTTCGTTCAGCGCATCAGCGGCGAATCCGTCAGCGCCTGGGACATCCACTACGCGGCCATCGAGGCCCGGGGCCGCGGCGAGGACGTGATCGTCCTCAGCGTCGGTGATCCGGACTTCGCCACCGATGCACGTATCAGCGCCGCCGCCAGCGCCGCCCTGGAACAAGGCGACACCCATTACACCCACGTCCTGGGTCGCCCGGCCCTGCGCGAAGCGATTGCCGCCAAGCAGCGACGCCTGCTGGGGATCGAGGTCAGCGCCGACAACGTGGCCCTGGTGGCCGGGGCGCAGAACGGCCTGTTCGCCACCTCGCTGTGCCTGTTCAGCAGTGGCGACGAAGTGCTGGTGCCGGAACCCATGTACCTGACCTACGAGGCCTGCATCCACGCCTCGGGGGCCAAGATCGCCTGTGTGCAGCAGCCGGCGGCCAACGGCTTCCGCCTGACCGCCGCGGCCCTGGAAGCGGCGCTGACCGACAAGACCCGGGGCATCGCCCTGGCCACCCCGTGCAACCCCACCGGCAACGTCTACAGCCGCGAAGAGCTGGAAGCCGTGGCCGAAGTGGCACGCAAGCACGACCTGTGGGTGATCTCCGACGAGGTCTACGGGCAACTGACCTACGACCGCGACCACCTGAGCATCGCTTCGATGCCAGGCATGGCCGAGCGCACGGTGATCCTCAACAGCCTGTCGAAAACCCACGCCATGACCGGCTGGCGCGTGGGCTGGGTGATCGCCCCGCCGGCCCTGGTCGGGCACCTGGACAACCTGCTGCTGTGCATGCTCTACGGCCTGCCCGGGTTTATCCAGGAAGCCGCGCTCAAGGCCCTGGAGCTGGATGAAGAAGTGATCGGCAGCGCCCGCGAGGTCTATCGCCGGCGCCGCGACCTGGTGGTGGCCGGGCTCAAGTCGGTGCACCTGCTCGATTGCCGCGAGCCCGAGGCCGGGATGTTCATGCTGGTGGATGTGCGCCGCACCGGGCTGTCGAGCATGGATTTCGCCTGGCAGCTGTTCCGCGCCACCGGGGTCTCGGTGCTCGACGCCCAGGCCTTTGGCGCCAGCGCCGAGGGCTTCGTGCGGATCTCCTTCACCGTCGCCGACGAGGTGCTCAAGGACGCCTGCCAGCGCATCGCCGGCTTTGTCGAAACCCTGGGCGCACAACGCTAGACAACAACCCGATAGTGGTGAGGGAGCTTGCTCCCGTTCGGCTGCGAAGCAGTCGTAAAGGCCTGGCCATCGCGGTCACGGCCAGTGGGGTGGCTACGCCACCCAGCGGGAGCAAGCGCCCTCGCCACAGTAGCCCGCACAACAAGAATGCATTTGAGCTTGTCGCCCATTTTTCCGCCCACCTTTGAAGGGCCCCCTGCTTGAGAGGTTGACCCCGTGACCGCTTCCGACCAATTCAACTCCACCCATAGCGCCGTCGATCAATACGCCGAACTGGTGCTGCACAACGGCCGGATGTACACCCTCGACCCGGCCCAACCCTGGGCCGATGCCGTGGCCATCCGCCAGGGCAAGCTGATCGCGGTGGGCAGCCTCGCCTCCCTGGCTTCGCTGATCGGGCCCAACACCCGACAGCACGACCTGGACGGGGCCTTCTGCATGCCCGGCCTGCACGACATGCACACCCACCCGGACCTGGCCCTGGCGCCGCGCTACGCCGACGACCTGGACGTGGGCATCGAAGATCCGACTCCCGAGCAACTGGCGGCGGCGATCCACGCCTACGCCGACAGCCACCCTGGCGACGGCTGGATCTACGGCCAGTACTGGGTCCGCTACACCTTCCGCGAAGCCGGCCTGACCCCGGGCCGCGAGTGGCTCGACAGCGTCATGCCGGATCGCCCGGTGGCCCTGCTGGACCGCATGTGGGGCACCATGATGGTCAACTCCAAGGCCCTGGAACTGGCCGGTATCGACCGCCACACCAGCGACCCGCGCAACGGCTACCTGGAGCGCGACGAGCTGAGCGGCGAGCCCAACGGCCTGCTGATCGACGGCGCCTACGCCCTGATCCACGCCGCCATGCCGCCGACGCCCGTCCCGGTACTGCGCCGCGCCTACCGCGATGGCGTGCACTTCCAGACCTCGCGCGGGGTCACCGCCACCAAGTACGTGCACGTCTGCGAGAACCGTCTGCAGGCCCTCAAGGAACTGGACGACGCCGGCGAGCTGACCCTACGGGTGGAAGCCGCCATCAGTTGGCAGGACGATATCTTCCCGGTGCGCCGGCGCTGGGAGCTGCTCAGTGGCGAGCGGCACTTCTATCGCAGCGCCCGCCTGAGCGCCAACGCGGTGAAGTTCCACTTCGACGGCACCGTGGAGCCCAAGTCGTCCTACCTGCTGACCCCCTGGCCGGAAGAATCGAGCTGGCGCGGCAAGCTCAACCTGACCCCGGAACACATCACCGACATGGTGGTGGACATGGACAAGCGCGGCCTGCGGGTGATCGCCCACTGCACCGGCGACGGCGCCTCCGACGTGTTCCTCGACGCCGTGGCCGAAGCCCGGCGGCGCAACGGCAACAGCGGCATCCGCCACCAATGCGCCCACAGCACCTTGCTGCACCCGGGCAACCTCAAGCGCTTCCAGAGCCTGGACGTGATCGCCGAGTTCTCCCCGGCGGCCTGGTACCCGACGCCGTTCGCCAGCGGTGCCCGCTCCGGCTACGGCCAGGAGCGTCTCAAGCGCATCTATGACTTCAAGGGCGTGCTGGCGGCCGGCGGTATCGCGGTGTTCGGCACCGACTGGCCGGTGGCCTCGATCGACCCGTGGCTGGCCCTGGAAACCATGGTCACCCGGCAGAACCCGTGGAACCAGGAACCCGACACCTTCGGCGACCCCATCAGCCTGGAGCAGGCGCTGCAAGTGGCGACCCTCAACGGCGCCCACGCCATGGGCCTGGAACACCTGACCGGCAGCCTGCAGGTGGGCAAGTCGGCGGACCTGATCGTCCTTGACCGCAACCTGTTCGCCCAGGACGCGCGCAACTACATCCACCACACCCAGGTGCAACTGACCTTCGTCGAAGGGCAACTGGTCTACGACCGCCAGGGCATCTTCAGCGACACGCCGTTGCAGGCGGTGTGGGAAGGCCTGCCACCGGTGATCGAGGGCAAGGAACAATGAACAGCACCCCGAGCATTCCGGTGACCGTGGTTGCAGGCTTTCTCGGCGCCGGCAAGACCACCCTGCTCAACCGCATGGTGCAGCGCGCCGACAGCGGCCGATTGGCGGTGATCGTCAACGACTTCGGCGAGCTGAACATCGATGCGGCGATCATTGCCGAGGTCACCGACGCGGTGTACAGCCTGCAGAACGGCTGCATCTGCTGCACCGTGCAGGAGGACCTGCTGGCGCAACTGGTGAGCCTGTCCAAGCTGCGCCCGGCCCTGGAACGGATCGTCATCGAGTGCAGTGGCGTCTCCGACCCGCAGCGTATCGTGCAGACCATCGGCTACCCGCAACTGCGCAACCGCCTGCACCTGGACGCGGTGATCACCCTGGTGGACGCCAGCGGCTACCAGGACCTGGAGGGGGAAATGGCCCGGCTGTCCCGGGCCCAGGTGGCCTGTGCCGACTGGGTGCTGCTGAACAAGGCCGACCTGGTGAGCCCCGAGCAGTTGCAAAGCATCCGCGCCAGCCTCGGCGGCCGCGCCCCGGTATTCGAAACGGTGCAGGCCGAACTGCCACCCGAGCTGCTGCTGGCGCCGCCGGTGCGTTCCACCGAAGTGCTGTTCAAGGCCCTGCCCCAGGCCCACGACGAACTGTTCGAAAGCTGGGTGTGGAAAAGCTCGCGGCCGCTGCAGCCCAAGGCCCTGCGCGACTGGCTGGCGCGCCTGCCCGCCGACCTGCTGCGCCTCAAGGGCCTGGTGCGCCTGGAAGGCAATGAACAACCCTATTGGTTGCAGCATGTGGGCAACCGCAGCCAGTTCACCCTGGCCACAGGGCAGCCCACCGAGCATGCCGCGCAACTGGTGTTCATCGCCCGTCGGGGCAGCGATCTGCGCCAGGAACTGGAGGCTGGGGTCAGCGATACGCAGGTGCACTGAGCTTCAAGCGGCACGTTTTCAGCCGCAAGCGGCTGCGGTGAGCTGTGCCAAGGGCGAAGGCTTCACGTCGGCGGGTACAAAGCGCACCATGGATCGCTCATTTTCCGCTGAAGCAAGGACGCTACAGATGCTCGATATCCTCCAAGGCACGCCCCTGTGGGTGTACGCGGTCTTCGCCCTGGTCTGCTACTACGGTCTGCGTGCCCTCGCCATCACTCGCGAGAGCCGTCGTTCGCTGCTGTTGACACCGGTGATCCTGCTGGTCTGGTCGCTGTGGTCGGTGAACCTTGGCGATCACCCATTGCTGGCGCTGGGCGCCTGGGCCGGTGGTGCCGCACTCGGCAGCCTGCTGGCGATGCTGTTGTTCTCCAGCGCCGGCGTGCTACTGGAGTCCGGCGGCGAGGCGATCCTGGTGCCTGGCACCGTGAAGATCCTCGCCATCTCGCTGCTGTTCTTCGCGGTGAAGTATTGGATCGGCTATCAAACCGCCGTGCACCCCGAACAGGCCGCCAGCGTGCAGATGCTCGCTATCAGTGGCGCCGCTGCAGGCTTTACCGTTGGTCTGTTCTGCGGGCGAGCACTCAAGCTGTTCCGCAACTTCCGGCAACTGCGGCTCAACGCCTGAAAGCGGTGCGGCCATGCCCTTGGAGCACTGGGGAATCTTCGCCGTGCAAACCGGTCTGTAGGGACGGTCCTGTTGAGCGGGTCGCTTGGTCCGTGACATTAGGGTCCGGGTCCAATAGATTAGGCGCCCCCGAAAATCCCCCTGGGCCTTTCGCGCCTCAAACCTGTTAAACCAAGTAGTGGATGTTCAATGCCTGATTCCAACACCGAAGAATCCGTAATCGCCCTGTCCAACAAGGCCGAGTACGAAAACGCCATTCATCTTTCACAACACGTGTCCCAGGCCAAGACCATCAGCGAGATGGTGCTCGACGCCTTCCACACCTCGAAAGAAAGTGACCAGATTCGCGAACTGCGTGCTGCGATTCGCCAGGCCCACGACCGCTTTGACGACGACACCGCCTATGAACTCATGGGCCAGCTCAAGCAACTCAAAGACGCCGAGGCCGCCGACCTGGCTGCCCTGGAAGACCTGAGCAAGAAATTCCCCATCAGCCGGATTCTCTCCAGCTACAAGGACGACCCGGACTTCCAGGAACTGGTCTACGGCCTGGCCCTGAAAGTGCTGAACCAGACGCACCAGGCCATCAGCAACCCCAGCGGCGGCAAGAGCAAGGCGCGGCCGAAGAAGGAAATGGAAGTGTTCGCCATCAGCAAGGACGGCATCAGCGTCACCCTGCCGATGCGCCCGCGCTCCAAGGCCAACGTCGACCGTGAAGCCTTCGAGTTCCTCGGCTTCAGCTTTGTCGGCGAAGGCGACGAGGCCGAACTGGAAAGCGAGATGTTCCTCGACAAGGACGGCAACGAGCAGCAAGCGACCCGCAAGAACATCATCACCGCGATCCAGCAGCAGACCGCATTCGAAGGCTACAGCGCGCAACAGCAGCTGTAACCCGACCCTGTAGGAGCGAGCTTGCTCGCGAAGGCGTCAGCCCGACCTGAGCGCCGAGAAAAAGCCCCGTACTTGCGTGTGAAGTCGGGGCTTTTTGTTTTCAGCGATCCCCGTACTCACGGATCGGGTACATCGCGCACAACGCTTCGGTCTGTTGTCGGAACTGCTCCTGCAATCCGGGCTCCAGGGTGTATTTCTGCTCGCCGTGGGGCTGCACCTGATCGAGTATCCGGCACACCAGGTCGACGATCTGGCGACACCCTTGGGCGTCCACGTGGCGCTGGGCGATGGAGCCTGTGCCGATACACAAGCCATTGGCTGCAAATGATGATCGGTTTTCCCTCGGACCGCGTTTTTTGCTGACGATGATTCCACACTTCTCCAGCGCCGATTCGGCGATGGAGCCGCTGATGCCGCCACGCAAGCGCAGCAAGATCGTGTGATTTTCCGTTCCTCCCCCCACGACCTCGTAGTCCCGCTCCATGAACGCGCAAGCCATTTCATCTGCCGTGGCGCGAATCCGCCCCATGTAGGCATCAAACAGCGGGGACATCGCATAGCCCAACGCGGCAGCCTTGGCGGCAATCACGTTGACGGCAGGCGCGCCTTGCATACCGGGGGAAACCGCTTGTTCGAGAACCCGGCGAAAACTCGACCTCAGTCCAGGCACTTTGGTGTCTGCATCACGACCGGAGAGAATCAGACCTCCACGCGGGCCGGCGAGCTGCTTGTGGGTGCAGGTGATTGTGACGTGCGCGGCATCGATCGGGCTCGGATGGCGCCCTGTGGCCACCAGCCCGGCGATATGGGAAATATCGGCAAGCACGATGGCCCCGGCCTCATCGGCAATGGCACGAAAGCGCTGGAAGTCCACGACCCGAGAATGGGCCGTCGCCCCGCAAATGATGATCCGCGGACGATGGGCCATCGCCAGTTGGCGCACTTCTGCGTAATCGATCTCCCCCTGGGATGTGGTGCCGTAGCGAACAGCCTTGTAGTTGGCCTCCGTGAAGGCTTCCACTCGGCCATGTGCAAGGTGCCCACCCTGTTCGAGGGCCATGCCCAGGATCGTATCCCCAGGCTCGGCCAGCGCCGTCAGCACCTGGTAAATGGCATTCGAGGCCGAGTGTGATTGCACGCACGCGTATTGGGCAGAGAACAGCTCCCGAGCGCGTCGGATCGCCAGAGCCTCAACCCGATCAACGTTTTCACACCCACTATAATGACGCCGGCCGGGAGCGCCCTCGACCGTGACGTTGACCAGCGCCGAGGCTGATGCCGCCAAGCTCCGGGGGCCGGCCGCGCAGGAAGATGAAACCAAAGACAGTGTGCGGTGTTGGCGCGTGACTTCCGCGTCCAGGATGCTTGCCAGCTCCGTGTCTTCAGCGCGCAGATCGGCCAGACCGCGTCGCAGCAGGTCGGCCTGGGTCCTGAGTGGTTCAGTGTCAGCTGCCATTCTTCTGTGTCCCTTCCTTGTGTGTTGCGCGCCACGAACGACAGCACGCTTCCTGGGTATCACGTTCGTTTGTCTGCATCGGGCTTATCCAAGCCTCGGCGTCAGACTCTATAAGCCGCAACAAAATTAATCAAAGAATTAAACATTTTCCAAATTAAATGATGCTTTTCTTATCGAGGAAGGGCAGCCTCAGCCTTGCGCTAGCGAGTACCTTCATGGTCGAGAGCCATGACGCCAAGCCTGCGGGACTGTATTGTCATGGCCGGCGCATGCGACAATTTTTCCTCGGTGACGCTGATCCAACTCCTGCCGAAGGCAGGATCACTCAAGAAACCGACTGCGAAAGCCCCCAGGATGGAGGCAGTCCGGCTAAAGGAGCATAGGTTGGTACAGACTTCGAAAAATCCGACATACATCTACCGCATTGATCTGGCCGATCTCGTCTCGGCGTCGGGCGACTGAATGCCTGATACGGCTCTATAACTTGCAAAGATTCAATGGGTTACGGCCAAAAGGAAGTGGTGAGTATCTGATGCATAAAAGAGAAAGAACCGAGCATTTAAAAAGCAACATCAAGTACTTGATAAAAAGCCGTGGTGAGACACAACTGTCTTTGTGCAACGCCAGCGGGCTGACCAGAACGACCATTTACAACATTCTGGAAGGCAAGGTCACCAACGTACAGCAGTCCACCATTCGAAAAATCTCTGACTTTTTTGGCGTCTCCTACGAAGAAATAGAGACTGTCGACTTTGAAGAAAAGGAGATCATCGAGAGCAGCATCTCCCCTCAAGGAAACATGAACCCGGCGGCCGTTCCGATCATCAAGGAGAGCCTGCTGATGGCCAACATGGACAAACGCATTGGGGAACTGGCGACGCTCTATCCATTGACTTACTACTTCGGCACTTCCTACAACCTGATAGCGGTGCTGCTGGAGAACGAAATCAACGGAATGAATGAACCCGGCGATCTGTTGATCGTACAAAAGGGCTCCTCGACCGACGACAAAGAAAAACTGGCTTACGACAAACTGACAGGCAGGCTGCTCATCTTGAATGATGTTTGTCCCGACTCAGATCGCATGATTGTAGTGGGCGATATCATTGAGGAGCGGTTCAATGACTGTCCATGAAAGCGAAATCGAAAACAGCAAATACAAACTTCTGGGTTTCGAGAACAATAAAAAACTTGCCGTAATCATGATCATTGCTACAGGCAAGGTCATCAGAATCAAGCTAAGAGAGGTACTGAACAGTGAAATAATGGATAACCTGAACAAAACGGAAATCAAGAATCTGTATCGAAAGCTCTATTCCCAGGGAGACACGCTGACCGCATACGACCTGAACGATCGCCATGAGAACTCATGGATGATTTATATAATCCTGAACTTGTTGCTCGTCACATTTTATATATTCACCAGTATTGCAGCGACAAAACCCATTTATCTGGAGTCGCTGGACATCATCATTACTCCTGGTACCTTCCTTTACTCCATTACTTTTTTGATCGTCGACTTGTTAAACGAAAACTTTGGACTCCGGTTAGCCAGAAGAGCCATTTTCTTTGCATTCGCTAGCACATCCACGGTTTTCATCCTGCTCTACGGCTCGACCTTCCTGCCAGGTATGCCAGGCTGGAAGCTTGAAACGCCCTACAATGACGTGATCATTCAGGTGTCATCCGTACTGGTAGCCTCCTCTGTTTCATTCCTTGTTTCTGAAAACATAAACTCATACTTGCTGTGCAAGATAAAAGAGCTGACAAATTCCAGATTTTTGTTCTTGCGAATATTCCTCAGCACCTTCTTCGCGGTCATTATCGACAGCTTCCTGTTTTGCTATATCGCCTTCTATGGATTGATGAAAAACAGCGACATTCTCAACATGATCTTTTTTCAGATTGCGATAAAAGTGTTTTTTGCACTCTTCAATATCTTGCCCGCTTACGGCGCAAGATCACTGTTCAAGAGATACATGAGCAGCAACCAGACAAAATGATCTGGCACTGAATATCATCCAGATGTCCCATCAATAGGTTCTAAATAAAAAACCCCGCCCTTCTCTCGAAGACGGGGTTTTCTCTGCTCCGACGATACCTCAAGCCGAGGTCGTGCTACCGGCCATGCGCCGCAGGATATGCCCCTGGCCTTTGACGCAGTGCAGGATCACCGCGGCCACATGACCGACGATCAGTACCAGCAAGGTCCAGCCCAGGAGGCTATGGAAGCTGTTGCCCAGGTCGGTCATCCACTGGATCTTCGGCCCTTCGAAGCCGCTCATCACCGGCAGCCCGAAGGCGGAAAACGCTCGCCCGGAGCCGTACTGGCGCAGCAGCCCGAGAAACGGAATGGCGAACATCCCGGCATACAGCAGCCCATGCCCCAGGCGCGCGGCCAGGTTCAGGCTCGGCGGCCGACGATGCCGGTTCAGCAGGCTCCAGAACAGCCGCACCAGCAACAGCCCCATCAATAGCAGCCCGACTTGCTTGTGGGTCGGCCAGAGGAACTTGTCCAGTGCCGAATCCTCCAGCAGGTAATGGGCGGCGGTCGAGCAATAGATCCAGGCAAAGGCCAGCGCCATGGCCCAGTGCAACCCACGACTGACCGCGCCGTAACGCTCCTGGCTGTCGTTCATTTCAATACGGCTTTGCATTGCATCCACTCAGGTTCATCCACGAGCGGCGCATTTTACCCGGCCAGGCGGAGCCTTCGGACCGAAAAGCTTTAAATGATGTGACCGTCGCGCCAGCGGATAAAAAAAGCCCCGCACTTCTTACGAAGGCGGGGCTTTTCTGTGGCCTGGACAGCTTAGTGCGCGTAGGTCAGCAACAGCTCGGTCGGGGCCTTGAAATCCACCGACATCATCACGCTCAGCGCGGTGATGGTGAAGATCGAGAACACGAACAGCTTGCGCGCCCACACGGTGTCATCCACCGCCTTGTAGCCGGTCCAGGCCATGTACAGCCAGTACATGCCCATCGCCGCCGCTACCGCCAGGTAGCTCATGCCGGCGTAACCGCTGAAGGTCAGCATCAGGGTCGCCACCAGGAACGCCAGGATGTAGAGCAGGATGTGCTTCTTGGCCACGCGAATGCCGCGCTTCACCGGCAGCACCGGAATCGATGCGGCCAGGTAATCGTTGAAGCGGAAGATCGCGATGGCGTAGGAATGCGGCATCTGCCACAGGCTGAACATCACCAGCAGGGTCAGCGCGGCCATGTCGAAGCTGTTGCTCACGGCCACATAACCGATCACCGGCGGCATGGCCCCGGACAGACTGCCCACCAGCGTGCCGTGAACCGACTTGCGCTTGAGGTACAGGCTGTAGAGGCCGACGTAGATGACAAAGCCGATTACCGCGAACAACGCGGCCAACGGGTTGGCCACGTAGTACAGCAGGGCGACGCCGGCGATCCCGAGGAGGGAGGCATAGACCAGGGCCACTTCCAGGGAGATCAGGCCCTGGACCAGCACGCGGTTCTTGGTGCGCTCCATCTTCAGGTCGATGTCTCGGTCGATGCAGTTGTTGAACACGCAACCGGACGCTACCACCAGCGAGGTGCCGATCATGGCGGCCAGGAAAATGGCCAGATCGACATGCCCTTTCGAGGCCAGGAAAAACCCGCCTGCCACAGAAAGCACGTTACCGAAAATGATCCCCGGTTTGGTGATTTGGATAAAGTGCTTGAGCGACATCGGGTTTACCTCACTTGGCCATCATGACGGTGTGGATGCTGAACATGATCCACAACGACAGACCAACCAGCAGAACAATGACCAGCGCGGCGAAGATGAACGCCACCACGTTGTTGCGCTGTGCCGCGGAACGGTCCAGGTGCAGGAAGTACACCAGGTGCACCAGCACCTGGATCACGGCGAATGCCAGGACGATCCACAGGGTCACGTCTTTAGGCAGCGACGGGTACATCACCAGGCCGAACGGGATCAGTGTCAGGATGACCGACAGGATGAAGCCGATGGCGTAGGACTTGACGCTGCCGTGACCGGCTTCGTCGTGGGAGTGTGCGTTGGCCATTTACATAGTCCCCATCAGGTAAACAACGGTGAATACGCAGATCCACACCACGTCCAGGAAGTGCCAGAACAGGCTCAGGCAGCTCAGACGGGTCTTGTTGGTCGCCGTCAGGCCGTTTTTCTGCACCTGGTACATCATGATCGCCATCCAGATCAGACCGCTGGTCACGTGCAGACCGTGGGTGCCGACCAGGGTGAAGAACCCGGACAGGAAGCCGGAACGGCTAGGGCCGTAGCCTTCGGAGATCAGCAGGTGGAACTCGTTGATCTCCATGCCGATGAAGCCCAGGCCGAACAGGAAGGTCATGGCCAGCCAGCCCAGCACCTGCTTCTTGTTGCCCCGGAAGAACGCCAGCATGGCGAAGCCGTAGGTGATCGAACTGAACAGCAGCAGAGCGGTTTCGCCCAGTACGTAAGGCAGTTCGAAGATGTCGTGGCCCGACGGGCCACCCGCTACGTTGTTAACCAGTACCGCGTATACCGCGAAGATCGACGCAAACAGAATGCAGTCGGTCATCAGGTAGAGCCAGAAACCGAATACGGTCATCTCGCCCGAGTCGTGGTGATGGTCATCGTGCCCATGGTCATCGACATGGGCGTGTCCAGCATTGGTCACTAAGTTCGACATGGATTAAGCCTGTTCCAACGAGGTTTCAACACGGGTAGCCGGGATCTTGTTCTCCGATACCAGACGCTTGTGCTGTTCGGCTTCGATGCGCTCGATCGTCTCGACCGGCACCATGTAGCCTTGATCATCACGGGCAGCGTGGATCGCGAAATAGATCACGGTGCCGGCCAGGCTTGCGATGGCCAGCCACCAGATGTGCCAGATCATGGCGAAACCGAACACGGTCAGCAGGGCCCCCATGACCACACCGGTAGCGGTGTTGTTGGGCATGTGGATCGGCTGGTAGCGGCTTGGCTGCGCGTAGGCAGTGCCGTCTTCCTTGGCTTCGGTGAACGGGTCGATGCCTTCGGCTTTGGGCAGTACCGCGAAGTTGTAGAACGGAGGTGGCGACGAGGTCGACCATTCCAGGGTGTGGGCGTTCCATGGGTCGCCGGAAACGCACATGTTCTGCTTGCGGTCACGCACGCTGACGTACAGCTGGATCAGCTGGCAGGCGATGCCCACGGCGATCATCAGTGCACCCACCATGGCCACGTACAGGTATGGCACCCACTCAGGGTTGGTGGTGGCGTTCAGACGACGGGTCATGCCCATGAAGCCCAGTGCGTAGAGCGGCATGAAGGCGACGAAGAAGCCCGAGATCCAGAACCAGAAGGCAGCCTTGCCCCAACCTTCATGCAGCTTGAAGCCGAAGGCTTTCGGGAAGTAGAAGCTGAAGCCGGCGATGTAGCCGAACACCGCGCCGCCGATGATCACGTTGTGGAAGTGAGCGATCACGAACAGGCTGTTGTGCAGGACGAAGTCCGCACCCGGGATGGCCAGCAGTACGCCGGTCATGCCGCCAATGGCGAAGGTCACCATGAAGCCCAGGGTCCACAGAACCTGGCTGGTGATACGCAGACGGCCGTGGTAGATGGTGAACAGCCAGTTGAACAGCTTCACCCCGGTCGGGATCGAGATCAGCATGGTGGCCAGGCCGAAGAAGGCGTTGACGCTGGCACCCGAACCCATGGTGAAGAAGTGGTGCAGCCAAACCATGAAGCCCAGGATCGAGATCGCGCCGGAAGCGTAGATCATCGAGTGGTGACCGAACAGGCGCTTGCCCGAGAAGGTCGAGATCACTTCGGAGAAGATACCGAACGCCGGCAGGATCAGGATGTACACCTCGGGGTGACCCCAGGCCCAGAACAGGTTCACGTACATCATTGGATTGCCACCAAGTTCATTGGTGAAAATGTGGAAATCCATGTAACGGTCAAGCGTCAGCAGTGCCAGGGTGGCGGTGAGGATCGGGAACGAAGCCACGATCAGCACGTTGGCCCAGGTGCAGGTCCAGGTGAAGATCGGCATGTCCATCATCTTCATGCCAGGGGTACGCATTTTCAGCACGGTGGCCAGGAAGTTGACCCCCGTCAGCGTTGTCCCCAGACCCGATAGCTGCAGCGCCCAGATGTAGTAGTCCACACCCACGCCCGGGCTGTATTGCAGGCCCGACAGCGGCGGATAGGCAACCCAGCCGGTCTTGGCGAATTCGCCGACGCCCAGGGACAGGTTGATCAGCACCACGCCCGATACCAGCAGCCAGAAGCTCAGGGAGTTGAGGAACGGATAGGCCACGTCACGCGCGCCGATCTGCAGCGGCACGACAAGGTTCATCAGGCCGGTGAAGAATGGCATCGCCATGAAGATGATCATGATCACACCGTGGGCGGTGAAGATCTGGTCATAGTGTTCAGGTGGCAGGTAGCCAGGCGAACCCTCGGTGGCCATGGCCAGCTGGGTACGCATCATGATGGCGTCGGCGAAGCCACGCAGGAGCATGACCATGGCGACGATGATGTACATCACACCGATTTTCTTGTGGTCGACGGACGTCAGCCACTCGGTCCACAGGTAGGTCCACTTCTTGAAGTAGGTGATTGCCGCGAACAGCGCCACACCACCGAGCAGGATCATGGCAACGGTCACCATGACGATCGGCTCGTGGAACGGTATCGCTTCCAGACTTAATTTACCAAACATCGTTTACTCCTCTGCCCCGGCAGCTGAATGCGAACTCACGTCCATCCCTTCGGTTGCGGCCACTTCCTTTTCTTTCTTCTCGTGCTTGAGCGGCTTGCCCGGTTTCATGCCTTCATACTTGTCGATGACGGTCTGGAACAGGTTCGGCGCGTAGGCGGAGTAGAGCTCGACAGGATTGTTCTGGCTCGGCTTGGAAAGGGCTTCGTATTCAGCGGTGTCCAGCTGTTTAGGTGCCTTTTTGACTTCGTTTACCCAGGCGTCGAAATCTTCCTGACTGGTAGCGATCGCTTTGAACTTCATGCCGGTGAAACCCGCGCCGCTGTAGTTGGCGGAGATCCCTTCAAGTTCGGTGTTCTGGTTGGCAATCAGGTGCAGCTTGGTGGTCATGCCCGCCATTGCGTAGATCTGGCCGCCCAGGCCCGGGATGAAGAACGAGTTCATCACGGTGTCGGAGGTGACGCGGAAGTTCACCGGGGTATGGGCCGGGAACACGATCTTGTTGACGGTGGCGATGCCCTGGTCGGGGTAGATGAACAGCCACTTCCAGTCCATGGCGACCACTTCGATGGTCACAGGCTTGGCGTCGGACTCCAGCGGACGGTACGGGTCCAGGGCGTGGGTCGACTTGTAGGTGACATAACCCAGGGCAATGATGATCAGCACCGGAACCAGCCACACCGCGATCTCGATCTTGGTGGAGTGGGACCACTTGGGCGCGTAGGTCGCGTCCTTGTTCGAGGCGCGGTATTTCCAGGCGAAGGCGAAGGTCATGATGATGACCGGCACAACCACCAGCAGCATCAGGATGGTGGCCGTGATGATCAGGTTTCGTTCATCCAGACCAACCTGACCTTTGGGATCAAGCAAGGTCCATTTGCAGCCTCCCAGCATTAACATGCCGAGCAGCGGCAATAAGCCTAGTAATCTGGGGTACCTGTTTTTACTCATCTCACGACCTCTAAAGCAGCTTGCGCAATGCAGTTGGGTTTTGATCGCCAACACTTCACCCTGCCAAGGGTTGGCATTTTTCTTCAATTGAATAAGGGCCTGCCCGTTGCGTTAAACGCTCAACGACACATCCCGGGCTAGCAGTGGTTCTTATTCGATCTCGTGGTCAAAGGCCTTGTTACAGACCAATTCCATTTGGTGCGGAAGTTTGGAAGGCGCCGACACCCGCAGTCGCACGGAGCGCTCAATCCGCCCCTCGACCGTCCTCGTGTGCTCAGGGATGAGCAGCGTCGGAAATTCAGTGCGGGCGATTGTAGATATGTCGCGTTTTATAAACCATGTCTTATCCCGAAATAATTTTTATCCCCCGGCGCAACAATCCCTCACGATTATTGCGGAGGATCAGAATGATATCGATTTTTATTCTCAACAAAAAGCCCCAAAAGGGACTTCCAGCGCCCCCTTTCAACAGGCCGAACGAGCGGCTGAAAGCCGCCTTGGATAGGGCTTCAACCCTTGTAAAACGGGCTTTGTGAAGAGATGTATAGATAGCAGGCTATGGATTTAACCCAGCCTGGGGATTTACACAAAGTGACAGACTTCAGGGGAACCGATTACCCGATATGCAGTCTGTTGCCAGCCTCCCTCCGCCCCTGTGCGACCGCTACAGTGTGACAACATGTCGCACTTTTACCGCCCCCTCACTTGCCGCAAATCACGGACTTTTCAACAGCCGGATGAACGACATGAAAAAGCCCCGGCCCCTGTTGAGGGACCGGGGCTTTTCCGGGTGAATCAGTAGGTTTTCTTGCGATTGCGAACGACGCCCAGGGGCACCAGGATCACCGTCAGCACGAACGCCAGCAGCGCCCATTGCGCCAGGGACAGGCCAAGGATCGGCGGATACGGCGTGGAGCAGAAACCGTCGACCTGGAAGACCAGGGGAAAGATGCTCGCCAGCGGCAGGCTGTCGACAAAGGGCTGCAGCACATCGATGCCGCAGCTCACCGCCGGGTAGAACTGGGTGTACACATGGTGCCCGGCCACCCCGGCACCGGCGATGGCACTGATGACCACCAGGGTCTCCATCACGGTCACCCCACGTCGCGAGCTCAGGGCCGCCCCGATGAAGGCGAACAGAGCGATCAGCAGCAAGGCATAGCGCTGCAGGATACACAGCGGGCAAGGCGCCTCGCCCAGCACCACCTGCATGTACAGGGCCCCGCCGATCAGCGCCAGGCAGATAATCCCCAGCAGCACCAGGAAGCGCCGTTCACGCCCTAAACGCAGTCTGTCGTCACTCATCCCTATTCCTTTTTCTGTTGTCTGCTCAACCGGCGTAGCCGTGCTTGTCACGCCAGCCCGCGGGTTGAATTGCGAAGTTGATCTGATTGCCATCGGGTGCCCGGAAGTCTACACGCTGATCATGACCTTTGAATGCACTGCATCGAAGGCAACACCCAAGGTTTACGGGCCAGGGGGACACACGAACGAAAAGGCCGGGATGGCAGCGCCATCCCGCCATCGAGGGGAATTAACGACAGGCAGGTTAAGCAAGGATTAACAACCCGGCCCCGTTGCGGGGCCGGGTTGCGCAGGAGCCGGCCGGGTTATTCCAGGGCCGCCGCCGGGCCGAAGAACTCATACCGGCTCTGTTGCTCGGGAATGCCCAGGGCCTTGAGGTGGCGCTTGATGGCCGCCATGAATCCCTTGGGCCCGAGGAAGTAGGCATCCAGATCTCGCTCCTGCGGCAACCAGTCGGCCAACTGCTCCCGGGTCAGCAGCCCCAGTTGGTCTGCCGCCGGGCTGACACCGTCGTCCTCGGCATAGCAGTAGAAGCGCTTGAGCTGTGGATAACGCTGGGCCAGTTCGTCGACCCAGTGACGGAACGCATGCACCTGGCCGTTGCGCGCGCAGTGGATGAAATGCACCGGACGCTCCGTGGCCAGCGCCGCCTCCAGCATCGGCAGGGTCGGGGTGATGCCCACGCCGCCACTGATCAGGACCAGCGGCTTGGTGCTTGCCGCCAGGGTGAACTCGCCGGCAGGCGGGAACAGCATGATGCGGGTGCCCACCGGGCATTGGTCATGCAGGTAGTTGGAGGCCACTCCCCCGGGTTCGCGCTTGACGCTGATGCGGTACTGCCCCTGGTTGGAAAGTGCCGACAGCGAGTAGTTGCGCCGCACCTCCTGACCGTCGATGAACAGCTGCAAGCCGATGTACTGACCCGGCTCGGCGGCGAGGATCGGCCCCTGATCCAGCGGCGCGAAATACAACGAGGTGATTTCCGCGCTCTCCTGCACCTTCTGCACCAGCTCGAATGCCCGCGCGCCACGCCAGCCACCCGGAGCCTGGGCCTTCTGGTCGTAGATCGCCGCCTCGGCACCGATCAGGATATCCGCCAACTGGTTGTAGGCCGCGCCCCAGGCATCGATCACTTCAGGGGTGGCAATCTCGCTGCCCAGCACCTCGGAAATGGCCCGCAACAGACAGGCCCCCACGATGGGGTAGTGCTCCGGCAGGATCTGCAGGGCCACATGCTTGTTGATGATCTTGGCCACCAGATCCCCCAGTTGATCCAACTGGTCGATATGCCGGGCATACATCAGTACCCCGTTGGCCAGGGCACGGGGCTGGTCGCCGCTGGCCTGGTGCGCCTGGTTGAACAGCGGACGTACCTGGGGGTACTCGGACAGCATCATCCGGTAGAAGTGGGTGATCAGCGCTTCACCACCGCTCTCCAGCAGGGGCACGGTGGCTTTGATGAGGGTGCGATCTTGGACGCTTAGCATAAGGACAACTCCTGGACTTTATGACTGCTTGCAGGTTTCCCTTATCCAGTCAGTTTTCATGCCAAGATTAAAATCGTTATAAATCAATGATTTAAAATTAAGTTAGTCATAAAGACACTGATACATTTATAGTCATTAAGACTAGACGGAGTCATTATGACCGCAAAATCCCTGCTCACGACCCTGCTCCCCCTGGTGACCGACCTGTCCCGGGAACTGCCCGAGGGCGAACGCTACCGCCGCCTGCTGGAAGCCTTGCGCGCCCTGCTGCCCTGCGATGCCGCGGCGCTGCTGCGCCTGGATGGCGAATGGCTGGTGCCGCTGGCGGTGGACGGCTTGAGCACCGATACCCTGGGCCGCCGCTTCAAGGTCAGCGAGCACCCACGCTTTGCCGCCCTGCTCGCCAGCCCGGGCCCGACCCGCTTTGCCAGCGACAGTGAGCTGCCCGATCCCTATGACGGCCTGGTGGAAGGTCTTGACGACCACCTGGAAGTCCATGACTGCATGGGCTGCCCGCTGTTCGTCGATGAGCGCCCCTGGGGCCTGCTGACCCTCGATGCCCTGGACCCGCAGCGCTTCGAGCCCATCGAACTGGACGCCCTGCAAGCCTTCGCCAGCCTCGCCGCGGCCACGGTCAGTGCCGCCGAGCGCATCGAACGCCTGGCTCTGCGGGCCGAAAACGAGCATCAACGGGCCGAAGTCTATCGCCAGGCCAGCGGACAGCACCGCGAGATGATCGGCCAGAGCAAGGCCCACAAGCGCCTGCTGGAAGAAATCAGCCTGGTGGGTGGCAGCGACCTGACGGTGCTGATCACTGGTGAAACCGGCGTCGGCAAGGAGTTGGTGGCCCAGGCCATTCACGCCGCCTCGCCCCGGGCCGAACAGCCGATCATCAGCCTCAACTGCGCGGCCCTGCCCGACACCCTGGTGGAAAGCGAACTGTTCGGCCATGTGCGCGGCGCCTTCACCGGAGCCACCCAGGATCGGCGGGGCAAATTCGAGCTGGCCAATGGCGGCACGCTGTTTCTCGATGAGGTGGGCGAACTGTCGCTCTCGGTCCAGGCCAAACTGCTGCGGGTCTTGCAAAGCGGACAGTTGCAGCGCCTGGGTTCGGACAAGGAGCATCAGGTGGACGTGCGCCTGATCGCCGCCACCAACCGCGACCTGGCCGAAGAAGTGCGCAGCGGGCGCTACCGTGCCGACTTCTACCACCGCCTCAGCGTCTACCCGCTGCGAGTGCCAGCCCTGCGCGACCGGGGTCGCGATGTGCTGCTGCTCAGCGGCTACTTCCTGGAGCAGAACCGTTCGCGCATGGGCCTGGGCAGCCTGCGGCTCAGTGCCGACGCGCAGCAGGCGCTGCTGGGCTACAACTGGCCGGGCAACGTTCGCGAGCTGGAGCACCTGATCGGCCGCAGCGCCCTCAAGGCCCTGGGCAACTGCCGCGAACGCCCGAAGATTCTCAGCCTGGATGCTGCCGACCTCGACCTGCCCGGGCTCGGCGAAAAGGCGCCCGGCGTCCTCGCCCCGGCCCTGGAAAGCCTGGCGCCAGCGCCCCTCGAAGGCGACCTGCGCCAGGCCACCGAGCACTATCAACGCCAACTGATCAACGCCTGCCTGGAACGGCACCAGCACAACTGGGCCAGTGCCGCCCGTGAGCTAGGCTTGGACAGAGCCAACCTCAGCCGTCTGGCCAAACGCCTGGGCCTGCGCTAAACGCCAGCATCTGCAGAACGCCACGCCCCGCTGCCTTCGCCGGCTGACCGGCGAAGGCAGCAGCGCCGACGGAAAGCAGGAACACCGCTAAAGCCTGCCCTGAACACGTCGATAACCCGTTATCAATGGTGCTCCGTGGGTCGAGCCACACGCCAACTTTTTCAGAGAAGGTTTTTATGTCCTCCAACAAAGCCCGCGCAGATTCGCTTTCGCTTCTGCTGTTTACCTTGCGCAGCGGCAAGCTGATGGCAATCAACCTGCTTAAAGTCAGTGAAATCATTCCCTGCCCGCCGCTGACCAAGCTGCCAGAGTCCCACCCCCATGTGAAAGGCATCGCCACCCTGCGCGGCAACTCGCTGTCGGTGATCGACCTCAGCCGGGCCATTGGCGAACGCCCCCTGGCCGACCCGGACAGCGGCTGCCTGATCGTCACCGACGTCAGCCGCTCCAAGCAGGGTCTGCACGTGCAGGCCGTGAGCAAGATCGTGCATTGCCTGACCACTGATATCCGCCCGCCACCCTTTGGCTCCGGCGGTATCAAGTCCTACATCACCGGCGTGACCCAGGTGGACGGCACCCTGGTGCAGGTGCTGGACATCGAGAAGGTGATCCACGGCATTGCCCCGGCGCAGATCGAGATGGCGCCCACCGAACTGAGCATGGAAGACGCCGAAGCCCTGGGCAACGCGCGGATTCTGGTGGTGGACGACAGTCAGGTGGCGCTGCAGCAATCGGTGCACACCCTGCGCAACCTCGGCCTGCAATGCCACACCGCCCGCAGTGCCAAGGAAGCCATCGACTGCCTGCTGGAACTGCAGGGCACGGCCAACGAGATCAACCTGATCGTCTCGGACATCGAGATGTCGGAAATGGACGGCTACGCCCTGACCCGGACCCTGCGGGAAACCCCGGACTTCGCTCACCTCTACGTGCTGCTGCACACCTCCCTGGACAGCGCCATGAACAGTGAAAAAGCGCGTCAGGCCGGGGCCAATGCGGTACTCACCAAGTTCTCTTCGCCGGAACTGACCCGCTGCCTGATCGACGCCGCCAAAACCATCGCCAGCCAGGCGGCCTGAACCATGAGCGAAATCCACTGCCTGCTGCTGCGCCGCGATCTCACCCGTGCGCAGGCCGCCCCGCAGTGGCCGCCCGGCGTCACCCTGCTGCACTACCAGCCCGAGCTGGCCGCCCAGGTGCATCAGCTGATGCACCTGGGCTACCAGGATGGCGGCGGCAGCGTGCCGACGCTGGACCGCTGGCGCCAGTGCTTCGAAAGCGATGCCGAATACGATCCGCAACTCTGTCTGCTGGCCCGTGATGCCGACGGCCTGATCGGCGTCGCCCAATGCTGGACCAGCGCCTACATCAAGGATCTGGTGGTGCATCCCCGCGCCCGTGGCCAGGGGGTGGGAAGGGCCCTCCTGGAGCAGGCCTTCGTGATGTTCGCCGAACGCCGGGAAGGCTTTGTCGATCTCCGGGTTCTGGAAGACAACCGGCGAGCCCGTCGTTTGTATGAAAGCGCCGGCATGCAGATCCTGCGTCGCGAACGGGTGCCCCGGGGCTCCTGAGCAGCGACCGCCCCACCCCGCCAGCCGCGGCGGGTGGCGTGCAACTTGCTTGGCCCCTGCTCCAGCCGCGTCGACGTGTTTTTTTTCGACGCGATCCCCATCGCCCCAGAAGGGTTCCCCGATCCATGAACACCCAGTTTTCCTGCGTTGGTTGCGGCAAGTGCTGCACCGATCACCACGTGCCCCTGACCCTCACGGAAGCCCGGGCCTGGGCGGCTGACGGCGGTCAGGTGATCGTTCTGGTGGAGGCCTTTCTCGGCAATGGCCTGGGGCTGCCGGCGCAACAGCGCGAACACGCCCAACGCCGTTCCTGCCGGATCACCAGTGGCAGTACCGAAGCCTACGTGGCGATCACCTTTGCCGCCTACAATGTCGGCCCCTGCCGGAATCTTGACGAAGAGTCGCGCTGTCGCATCTATGAGCGGCGACCGCTGGTGTGTCGCATCTATCCGATGGAAATCAATCCACACATTCCGCTCAATCCGCTGGCCAAGGACTGCCCGCCGCATTCATGGGAACAGGGCCCGCAACTGATCCTCGGGGGTGAACTGGTGGACCAGGAGCTGGCGGAACTGATCGCGCGCTCGCGCCAGGCCGACCGCGACGATATCCACACCAAGGAAGCCATCTGCGCCCTGCTGGGCATTCGCACCACGGCCCTCAAGGGCGACGGTTTCACTGCCTATCTGCCCGACATGAACGCCCTGGCCGCCGCCATCGACCAGGTCCGCGCCGCTCCCCCGCGGACCGCGAGCCAGCCGTGGCGCTTTCACCTGTCCGGCGACGACATCGCCAGCCAGGTCCTGGCCGCCGGGGCCCAGGTGGTCAGCACTGCCGGCGTGGACTACGCCTTCATCTCCCTGCGCGCCGCCTGAGCCACCGGCGCCGGCTGGCCGCCGCCCAGCGCGGCAGCCTATCCACGCTTATGCCAGAACTCCTGGGCCAGCTGGCGCAGGTCCCCCGCCAGCCCGGCCACATCACCTGAATTGACGTGGCTGAGCTGGCCGGCGCTGACCGTGACCTCGCAGGCATTGCGAATGCCCATGATGTTGCGGTTGATGTCCTCGCTGACCGCGCTCTGCTCTTCCACTGCCGCTGCAATCTGCAGGCTCATCTCGGTAATCTGGTTGACCCGCTGGCTGATGCCGTCCAGGGCCACCGCCGCGCGCTGGGCCTGATCGACGCTGCTTTCCACATGGGCACTGCTGTGCTGCATGGCCTCCACCGCATGGCGCGCCGCATTTTGCAGGGTGCTGATCATGCGCTGGATCTCGTTGGTGGAGTCCTGGGTCCGCTGGGCCAGCCCACGCACCTCATCGGCCACCACGGCAAAGCCGCGTCCCTGCTCGCCGGCCCGCGCCGCCTCGATGGCCGCATTCAGGGCCAGCAGGTTGGTCTGTTCGGCAATGCTGCGAATCACCTCCAGCACCCCGGAAATATCCGAGCTGTGGCCTTCCAGTTGATGGATGACCTCGGTGGCCCGCTCCAGCTCGCTGGCCAGGCGCAACACCGCGCTGCGGCTTTCGCCCACCAGTTGATGCCCCTCGCGGGTTTCGCTTTCCGCCTGATCCGCCGCCACCGAGGCCTGCTGGGCATGGGTGGCGACCTCGGCCACGCTGGCGGCCATCTGGTGAATGGCCGCGGCCACCTGATCGGTTTCCGCCTGCTGTTCCAGGGTGCTGTTATGGCTGCTGTGCAGATGCTCCACCAGCTCCGCGGCATGCCCGGCCAGGCGCTGGGAGGCATCGCCAATCCGCCCCACCACGGCTCCTACCTGGGCTTCGAGCATCTGCAGGGCGAACTCGATACGTCCGAATTCGTCCGCACGACCGGTGTAGATACCCTGGCTCAGTGGGTTGTCGCCGATCTGCCGGGCGCGCTCGGCCAGGCGGTCCAGCGGGCGCATTTGCACACCGACCGCCAGCAGACTCAGGCACCAGCCCATGGCCATCACCGTGCCCTGGAGCATCCAGGACTCGGGCAGCAGCCACGCTGAAACCCCGAAGCTGCCGATAAAACCGGCGCTGATGGCGGCCCACAGGCGCAAGCGCAGGCTCATGACCGGCAGCAGGCTCCACCATGAAGGCCCGCCCTCCCTGAGTCGGGCATAGGCCCGCTCCGCGGCGGCGATCTGTTGCGGGCTGGGCTTGGTGCGCACCGATTGGTATTCCACCGCCTGACCGTCACGCGTCACCGGGGTGACGTAGGCGCTGACCCAGTAGTGGTCACCGTTCTTGCAACGGTTCTTGACCATGCCCATCCACGAGCGGCCGCGCTTGAGCGTGCGCCACATATGGCCGAAGGCCGCCGGGGGCATGTCCGGGTGACGCAGCAGGTTATGCGGCGACCCCAGCAGTTCCTCACGGGTGTAGCCGCTGATCTTGATGAAATCAGGATTGGCGTAGGTGATCGCGCTGGTCAGATCGGTGGTCGAAAGGATGTTCGCATCAGGGGCAAAGTCCACGTTTCGCCCAGTAACCGGCAGGTTGATCTTCATGGGAAGCGCGCTCGTATTTGTTAGGTGGAGTCGGCAGGGCTGCTGACTCTAAGCGCACTGATGCCACAAATACTGATCCAGCTCAGGTTTAAAGCAATTAGCCATCACTGCGATTAAAAAGCGCAAATAAGGGCAATGTCTGCGATTGTCGGCGATCTCAACGTTTGCCCATGGAGCGACGGGTGCCGGGCGGCGCTGCGCCGGGGGTCTTGGTGTGGCCGTTGCTGGCACCGTTCTTGTACCAGGGCTGCTGGGCATTCTTGGCCGGCGCGAACTCGGACGGCTTGAAAGGAAACTTGAACGCCGGAATCGCCGCCTTGGCCTCGGTTTCAGGAGTGGCCGGGGCGGCCGCGGGATCGACGTTCAGGCCGTCATCCGCAGCAGGTTGTGCAGGGCAAGTCATGGAAGCTCCAGGGGAGAAAGATAATCCGCGCCAGGGAACGGGCCGCAGTGGCCGGCAGTATACCTGCGCGCCCGCGATCTTTGACCTGGGGCACGGCGGTCGGGCTGTACTTTTCTGACAGCGCTGACAGCTGGCGGTCACGGTGCTGACCGGGTTGCCGGACTATAACTGTCAACAGATCATGGCCAGCCTTTCGACACCATTGCCCCCGGCGTTCTACCTCTATGCCCATTGCCAAGAAAACCGTCGTGACCGCAGCGCTGCTGGTGGGCCTCATCGCTGGCGCGGCCTGGTTTTTCAACAAGCCGGCGACCGCCAGGCTGGCTGCGCCCACGGCCATTCCGGTGCGAGCGGTGCAGGTGCTCCAGCAGGATGTGCCGCGCTACGTCAGCGGCATCGGTACGGTGTTGTCGCTGCACAGCGTGATCATCCGTCCCCAGGTGGATGGCATCCTCACCCGATTGCTGGTCAGGGAGGGACAACAGGTCAAGGCCGGGGACCTGCTGGCCACCCTCGATGACCGCTCGATCCGCGCCAGCCTGGATCAGGCCAAGGCCCAGCTGGCACAGAACCAGGCCCAGTTGCAGGTGGCGCAGGTCAACCTCAAGCGCTACAAGCTGCTGTCGGTGGATGACGGCGTCTCGAAACAGACCTACGACCAGCAAGCGGCCCTGGTCAATCAGCTCAACGCCACGGCCCAGGGCAATCAGGCCGCCATCGATGCCGCGCAGGTCCAACTGTCCTACACCCAGATCCGCTCGCCCGTCACGGGCCGGGTGGGCATTCGCACCGTGGACGAAGGCAACTTCCTGCGGGTGAGCGACGCGCAAGGCCTGTTCTCGGTGACCCAGATCGACCCCATCGCCGTAGAGTTCTCCCTGCCCCAGCAGATGCTGCCGACCCTGCAGCAACTGGTTCGCGCCCAGGACCCGGCGGCGGTCCAGGCTTACCTGGGCACCGACAGCAACAACGCCGGCACCCTGCTGGGCAATGGCCATCTGAGCCTGATCGACAACCAGATCAACACCGGCACCGGCACCATCCGCGCCAAGGCGGAATTCGACAACGCCCAGCAAAAGCTCTGGCCCGGTCAACTGGTGACCGTGAAGATCCAGACCGCGCTGGACCGGGGTGCGCTGACCGTGCCGCCCACCGTGGTCCAGCGCGGCCTGGACCAGCACTTCGTGTTCCGGATCAAGGGCCAGCAGGTGGAAAGCGTGCCGGTACAGGTGCTGTACCAGGACAGCGAGCTGAACATCATTTCCGGGGTCCAGGCCGGGGATGTGCTGGTCAGTGACGGCCAGTCGCGACTCAAGCCCGGCTCCCAGGTCCAGGTGCTGAATGCCCCGCCGCCGGCGCCGGCCCGGGAGCCCAAGCCATGAAGGGGCACGGTTCCCTGTCCGCCTGGTGCGTCGACCATCCGGTTGCCACCGTGCTGCTGACCTTTGCCCTGGTGCTGCTGGGGGCGGTTGCCTTTCCGCGCCTGCCCGTGGCGCCGCTGCCGGAAGCCGAGTTCCCCACCATCCAGGTTTCCGCGGCCCTGCCCGGGGCCAGCCCGGACACCATGGCGTCCTCGGTGGCCACGCCCCTGGAAGTGCAGTTCAGTGCCATCCCCGGCATGACCCAGATGACCTCCAGCAGTGCCCTGGGCTCGTCTCTGCTGACCCTGCAGTTCACCCTGAACAAGAGCATCGACACCGCCGCCCAGGAAGTGCAGGCGGCGATCAACACCGCCGCTGGCAAGCTGCCCAAGGACATGCCCACCCTGCCCACCTGGAGGAAGGTCAACCCGGCCGACAGCCCGGTGCTGATCCTCAGCATCAGCTCGACGCAGATGCCCGGCACCGAGCTCAGCGACTACGCGGAAACCCTGCTGGCGCGGCAAATCAGCCAGATCGACGGCGTCGGCCAGATCAACATCACCGGCCAGCAACGTCCGGCGATCCGCATCCAGGCCGCGGCGGACAAGCTGGCGGCCATCGGCCTGACCCTGGCCGACATCCGTCTGGCGATCCAGCAGACCAGCCTCAACCTGGCCAAGGGCGCGTTGTACGGCGAGTCGAGCATCTCCACCCTGTCCACCAACGACCAGCTGTTCGATCCCCAGGAGTACGGTCAGTTGATCGTTTCCTACAAGAACGGCGCACCGGTGCAACTGCAGGACGTGGCCCGGGTGGTCAGCGGCCCGGAAGACGCCTACGTCCAGGCCTGGTCCGGCGATCAGCCGGGGGTCAACCTGGTGATCTCGCGCCAGCCGGGGGCCAATATCGTCGATACCGTGGATCGCATCCAGGCCGCCCTGCCGGGCCTGGAGGCGATGCTGCCGGCCTCGGTGCAGGTCAAGGTGCTGGTGGACCGCACCCAGACCATCCGCGCCTCGCTGCACGAGGTGGAGATCACCCTGCTGATCGCGGTGTTGCTGGTGGTGGCGGTGATGGCGCTGTTCCTGCGCCAGTGGTCGGCGACCCTGATCGTCTCCGCGGTGCTGGGGGTATCGCTGACTGCCAGCTTCGCCCTGATGTATGTGCTGGGCTTCAGCCTGAACAACCTGACCCTGGTGGCCATCGTCATCGCCGTGGGCTTCGTGGTCGACGACGCCATCGTGGTGGTGGAGAACATCCACCGCCATCTGGAAGCCGGCGACGGCATGCGCGAGGCGGCGATCAAGGGGGGCGGCGAGATCGGCTTCACCGTGGTGTCCATCAGCTTCTCCCTGGTGGCGGCGTTCATTCCCCTGCTGTTCATGGGCGGCGTAGTCGGCCGGCTGTTCAAGGAGTTCGCCCTGACCGCGACGTCCACCATCATGATTTCGGTGCTGGTGTCGCTGACCCTGGCGCCCACCCTGGCCGCCCTGTTCATGCGGGCCCCGGTGCACCCGGCCCACGCCAAGCCGGGCTTCGGCGAGCGTCTGCTGGCCCTCTACGAGCGCGCCCTGCGCCGGGCCCTGGCCCGGCAGAAACTGATGCTGGGGATTTTCGCCCTGACCCTGAGCATGGCCATTGCCGGCTACATCCTGATTCCCAAGGGCTTCTTCCCGGTGCAGGACACCGGCTTCGTGCTCGGAACCACCGAGGCCGCCGCGGACATTTCCTACCCGGACATGGTGAAGAAACACCAGGCGCTGGCCGAGATCGTCGCCGCCGACCCGGCGGTGCAAGCCTTCTCCCATTCGGTGGGCGTCTCTGGCAGCAACCAGACCATCGCCAACGGCCGCTTCTGGATCTCGCTGAAAAAGCGCAGCGAGCGGGATGTCTCGGCCAGCGCCTTTATCGACCGCATCCGTCCGCAACTGATGAAGGTGCCCGGTATCGTCCTTTACCTGCGAGCCGGTCAGGACATCAACCTCAGTTCGGGCCCCAGCCGCGCCCAGTACCAGTACGTGCTGAAAAGCAACGACGGCCCGACCCTGACCACCTGGACCCAGCGCCTGACCGAGAAACTGCGCAGCAACCCGGCGTTCCGCGACATCTCCAACGACCTGCAACTGGGCGGCAGCATCACCCATATCAACATCGACAGGACCGCCGCCGCGCGCTTCGGCCTGACCGCCAGCGATGTCGACCAGGCGCTGTACGACGCCTTCGGCCAACGTCAGATCAACGAGTTCCAGACCGAGATCAACCAGTACAACGTGATCCTCGAACTCGACACCCAGCAACGGGGCAAGGCCGAGAGTCTCAATTACTTCTACCTGCGCTCGCCGTTGACCGGGGAGATGGTACCGCTGTCGGCCCTGGCGCGTTTCGATGCGCCCAGCATCGGCCCGCTGTCGATCGCTCACGACGGCATGTTCCCGGCCGCCAACCTGTCGTTCAACCTGGCCCCCGGCGTCGCCCTGGGGGACGCGGTGATCCTGCTGGAACAGGCCAAGAACGAGATCGGCATGCCGGCGGCCATCAGCGGCAACTTCCAGGGCGCGGCCCAGGCCTTCCAGAGCTCCCTGGCCAGCCAGCCGTACCTGATCCTCGCCGCGCTGGTGGCCGTGTACATCATTCTCGGGGTGCTGTACGAAAGCTTCGTGCATCCGCTGACGATCATTTCCACCCTGCCCTCGGCGGGGCTCGGCGCCTTGCTGATGCTCTGGCTCTGTGGCCAGGACTTTTCCATCATGGCGCTGATCGGCCTGGTGCTGCTGATCGGCATCGTCAAGAAGAACGGCATCCTGATGATCGACTTCGCCCTGGAAGCCCAGCGCAACGGCGGCCTGCCTCCTGAGGAGGCGATCTACCAGGCCTGCATCACCCGGTTCCGGCCGATCATCATGACCACCCTGGCCGCCTTGCTCGGCGCCCTGCCCCTGATGCTCGGCTACGGCACCGGCGCCGAGCTGCGCCAGCCCCTGGGTATCGCCGTGGTCGGCGGCCTGCTGGTGAGCCAGGCGCTGACGCTGTTCACCACGCCGGTCATATACTTGTGGCTCGAGCGGCTGTTCCACCGGCCCCAGCCGGCTCTTTCGCCAGCCACCAACACCTGAGGCGGGTCATGCGCGTTCTGATTATCGAAGACGAAGAAAAAACCGCGGACTATCTGCATCGCGGGCTGACCGAGCAGGGTTACACCGTTGACCTGGCCCGGGATGGCATCGAGGGGCTGCACCTGGCGCTGGAAAGCGACTACGCCGTGATCGTGCTGGATGTCATGCTCCCCGGCCTGGACGGTTTTGGCGTGCTGCGGGCCCTGCGCGCGCGCAAGCAGACCCCGGTGATCATGCTCACCGCCCGCGAGCGCGTCGAGGACCGGATCCGCGGCTTGCGCGATGGCGCCGACGATTACCTGGGCAAGCCCTTTTCCTTCCTTGAACTGGTGGCCCGCCTGCAGGCCCTGACCCGCCGCAGCGGTGGTCACGAGCCGGTACAGATCAGCATCGCCGACCTGTGGATCGATCTCATCAGCCGCAAGGCCAGCCGCGGCGGCAGCCGTCTGGACCTGACCGCCAAGGAGTTCTCCCTGCTCAGCGTGCTGGCCCGGCGCCAGGGCGAGATCCTGTCCAAGACCTCGATTGCCGAGATGGTCTGGGACATCAATTTCGACAGCGACGCCAATGTCGTCGAAGTGGCGATCAAGCGCCTGCGGGCCAAGCTCGACGGACCTTTCGAGCACAAGCTGCTACACACCATCCGCGGCATGGGTTATGTGCTGGAGAACCGCAGTGGCGAGTAACTCAATCGCCCTGCGCCTGAGCGGGCTGTTCACCCTGGTGGCCCTGCTGATCTTCCTGCTGATTGGCGGCGCCCTTTATCAACAGGTGGACAAGGGCCTGGGCCTGCTGCCGGAGGCCGAGCTGGACGCGCGCTACAGCGTGCTGGAGTCGGCCCTGAACCGCTACGGCAATCCGGAACACTGGGCCAAGATCAACGCCAAGCTCAAGCTGCTCAGCGAGGAAGACAGGCGCATCCGCTTCTGGGCGGTGAGCGCCGACCCCGGTTATGAATACGGCAACCCGGACCCGCAGATCCGTGCATTCGCCGAAGGCCCGTTGGGGATGCGCGACCTGAACCTGAGCGACCATCCCTATCCGTTGAAGGTGCTGGTCAGCCAGTTGCCGGCCAAGGAACAACGCCCGCCCCTGCGCTTTCTGATCGCCATCGAGACCGACACCGTTCACCAGACCCAGCACCAGTTGCTGATGGCGCTGATCGGCCTGGCCATCGTCGGCGTCGTGCTGGCCTCGGCCCTGGGTTACTGGGTGGCGCGGATCGGCCTCAAGCCGCTGATCAAGCTGTCCCAGGAGGCCCAGCGGCTGGCACCGCCACGGCTGTCCGGGCGCCTGCAACTCTCGCCCCTGCCACCGGAGCTGAGCCAGTTCGTCAACTCCTTCAACTCCACCCTGGAACGGGTCGAGCAGGCCTACTCGCGCCTGGAGTCGTTCAACGCCGACGTGGCCCATGAACTGCGCTCGCCACTGACCAACCTGATCGGTCAGACCCAGGTGGCCCTGACCCGTGGCCGCTCGGCGGAGCATTACTTCGAGGTGCTGCAATCCAACCTTGAAGAACTGGAACGGCTGCGCTCCATCGTCAACGATATGCTGTTCCTGGCCAGCGCCGACCAGGGCAGCAAGGCCACCAAGCTCACCAGTACCTCCCTGGCGGCGGAAGTGGCCACCACCCTGGACTACCTGGATTTCATCCTCGAAGACGCCCAGGTCCGGGTCGAGGTCCAGGGCGATGCCCAGGTGCACATCGAAATTGCCCACCTGCGCCGGGCCCTGATCAACCTGCTGAGCAATGCCGTGCAGCACACGGCGGCGGGCGAAGTGATCCGGGTGCGGATCGAGGTGCAGGAACATCAGGTGACGATCGCCGTGAGCAATCCGGGGCAGAGCATTGCCAGTGAACACCTGCCCAGGTTGTTCGAGCGCTTCTACCGGGTCGACGCCTCGCGCAGCAACAGCGGCGCCAATCATGGCCTGGGGCTGGCCATCGTCAAGGCCATCGCCCTGATGCACGGCGGCGACGTGTTCGTGCGCAGCGACCGGGGCATCAATACCTTTGGCCTGTATCTGCCTCTCTGACTCGCGGGTTCTCGGGCTCTCGGGTTCTGTGGGAGCCGGCTTGCCGGCGCAGGCGTCGACGAAGCGCACGCCCATCGCAATGACGCCCTGGCTGGCCAGCCAGGGCCGACAAGTTCGCGTCCACTGTTGTTTTTTTGGTAACAGTCCTTATCCTGTTCGGCTCTTTTTCCTGCCGCCCACTGGTTATATTTTTGTCGCACCGAATTGAACTTGCTCTGCAAGAAGGTCTTCAGAAATGTCCAACAGTATGGGTATCGCCAGCGCCTTTGTTTTGTCCTCTCTGTTCGTGGCGCCAATGGCCATGGCCGAGGAATCCCAGGGATTCGTGGCCAGAAATGCCGCACGCGCCGCCGCATTCGAACAAGCCCAGATCGCCCAGGCCGCCCAGCAGCAAAACAGTCAGCAAGCCCAGAAAGTCACAGCTGAGCAAAAACAGAGCGACGCTCGAAAAGACAGCTGAGCCGCGATACCGACTCGATTCCCTCGACAACTTCTCTGCTTTCAACCCCGGAGCAAGTTGTCTTAAAGCCGCTGACTTCAGCGGCTTTTTTTTGCCACGCAAGAACCCGCGCCACAGGCGTCGAGCCTGGGGCAAGCAACTCGCGATTTCACAATAAGAAACCCAGTTCATCCACCAAAGGAGCTACACGTTGTTCAGGATCTCACTGAAAGCCAGTCCACTATTCATTGCAATCGCTGCAACGATCCCCGCCTCGGCCCAGGCCGGCGAAGAGAGCAAGAGCGAAGGCTTTGTCGCCGGATCGAGCCTCAAGCTCAACGCGCGCAACTACTACATGAACCGCAACCGGCAGCAGCAGGCGGATGACAACATCGAATGGGGCCAGGGTTTGCTCGGTGTCTTCGAGTCCGGCTATACCCAGGGCACCCTGGGCTTCGGCCTGGATGCCAATGCCATGCTCGGTCTCAAGCTGGACGGCGGTGGCGGCACCAGCAACTCGAGCATCCTGCCCGTCAGCGACGGTGGCCAGCACAAGGCGCCGGGGTCGTTCTCCAGCGCCGGGGCCACCTTGAAGATGCGTGCCTTCGACACCGAGCTCAAGGCCGGCGACCTGTTCCTCAACAACCCGGTGATCGCCGGGGGCATGAGCCGCATGCTGCCGCAGACCTTCCGCGGCATCAGCCTGACCAACCGTAGCTTCGACGGCTGGATGATCGAGGGTGGCCAGGCCAGCTTCACCAAACCCTACAACCAGAGCGGACACAAACGCATCGGCAGCTCCTACGGCAGCCTGCGCGATGGTGACGAGAGCCGGCACCTGAACTGGGCCGGGGTGGCCTGGAGCGGCGTGCCGGGGCTGACCAGCAGCCTCTACGCCTCCGAACTCAAGGACATCTGGAACCAGTACTACTACGACCTGGACTACACCTACGCGGTCAACGACCTGGTCAGCCTCAACCCTGGCCTGCACGTCTATCACACCCAGGACACCGGCCAGGCCCTGCTGGGCCACATCGACAACAACACCTACAGCCTGCACTTCACCGTCGGCGTGGGCAGTCACAGCGTCACGGCCGCCTACCAGCGGGTCAACGGCAACACCCCGTTCGACTACATCGCCCAGGGTGACAGCATCTACCTGGACAACTCCCAGCAGTATTCGGACTTCAACGGTCCCAACGAGCGGTCGTGGAAGCTCAAGTATGCGTACGACTTTGCCGGCCTCGGCCTGCCGGGCCTGACTTCGTCGCTGTCCTACTCCCGCGGTGAACTGGACCTGACCAAGGTCGATCCGGACAGCCGTGGCTATGCCTCCTGGTACAGCGCCGACGGCAAGAACGCCAAGCACTGGGAGCGCGATCTGGACCTCAAGTACGTGGTCCAGGGCGGCAGCGCCAAGGACCTCGCCGTACGCCTGCAATGGGCGACCAACCGTGGCGGCAACGGCTATGGCGCGCTGGATAACGACACCGATGAATACCGAGTGATCGTCGACTACCCGATCAACGTCTTCTAAGGCGCTTCAGTCAAAAAGGCCGGCATGTTTTGCTGGCCTTTTTTGTATCCGGGATTTATACAGGCGCGACGGCGTGACCGATTTCTGTAACCCACGTCCACACTAGACTGACACCTGTCGACGTAGCAGAAATCAAAATCATGAGCGTGAGCAGTGCGCCCCCTCGCACAGGGAAAATCGCGTCAAAGACGGAACGCCTGGTGGTCCTGGCCAGTTCGCTGATCGTCGTGGCCATTCTCAGCATCGTCACCTACCTGTTGATCCGCGAACACGCGGCTGCCGAGCAGGCAGCGACCCGTGCCGCGAACAACATCGTGCAACTGATCGATGCCGATGTGTTGCGCAACGTCGAGCTCTACGACCTGTCCCTCAAGGGCCTGATCAACGCCACGCAACGCGACGACCTCAAGGGCATTTCGGCGTCCATCCGTCATCTGGCACTGTTCGACCGGGCCACCGCCGCGCCCTACAAGGGCGACATCCTGCTGCTGGACAGGCACGGCAACGTGCTGGCCGACTCGGCCTCGGTCGTGCCGCGCACAGGTAACTACGCCGATCGCGAGTACTTTCGATCGCACCTCGACAATCCGGACCCGGGCATGATGATCAGTCCGCCGTTCCGCGCGCGCACCACCGATCACGATTGGCGGATCAGCTTCAGCCGGCGGCTCAGCGATGAGCATGGCCAGTTCATTGGGGTAGCCGAGGCGGCCATGCGCCTGAGCTACTTCAATGAGCTGTTCAAGAATCTGGATATCGGTCGCAACGGCTCGATCAACCTGATCAGCCGCGATGGGGTGCTGCTGGCCCAACAGCCGCCCCTGGCGGATGACCTGATTGGCAAGAACTTCAGCAACCGTCCCAACTTCTTGCGCATCCTGCGCGAAGGCAATGGCAGCTTCAGAAGCGTTTCCAGTGTTGATCAGAGGCAACGGCTGTACACCTTTTCCCAGGTGGGCGATCTGCCGCTGATTGTGATTGTCGCGCTGTCCATCGATGAGGTCTTCGCGGCCTGGCAACGTACCGCGCTGCTGATCAGCGGTGCCACTGGGGGGCTGTGCATCGCTCTGTTCTGGTTGACCTGGCAACTGTGTCGCGAACTGCGGCGCCGACAGAACGCCGAGCAGGAGCTGGCACGCCTGGCAGCCGTCGATGCCCTCACCGGCGTGGCCAATCGCCGGACCCTGGACCAGGTGCTGAGCAACGAATGGGCCCGGGCCCGACGCACCCATCTGCCGTTGTCGCTGTTGATGATCGACGTCGATCACTTCAAATCCTTCAACGACCGCTTCGGCCATCCGCTGGGGGACCAGGCCCTGCGTGCGGTGGCGCAGTGCATCGACGCATGCGCCGGGCGGCCGTCGGACCTGGCGGCGCGCTATGGCGGCGAGGAATTTGCAGTTGTCCTGCCGGGGACCGACAGCGCTGGTGCCGCCGTCCTGGCGGAGAAGATCCGCGCCAGCATCGCCGCCTTGCCGGCCGTCAGCGCGCAGGCCACGCCACTGACCGTGAGCATTGGCATCAATACCTGGTCAGGCCATGCCGAGATCGCTCTGGAACAATGGGTAAGCGACGCCGACAAGGCGCTGTATCAGGCCAAATCCAGCGGTCGCAATCGGGTGGTTTCCAACATGTCCTACAGCGGCTACCCGCGCAGCGCCTGAAACCTTGGGCATAAAAAAAGGCCATCCGGGGGGATGGCCTTCAAAAACAAAAGGAAAGAGAGAGTACTTACACGGCCGCGACCGGACGCATGTAAGAGATCGGTGCAGTACTGGCGTCTTCGAAGGTCACGACTTCCCAGGCATCTTTCTGCTCAATCAACTTGCGCAGTAGCTGGTTGTTCAGTGCGTGGCCCGACTTGAAGCCTTTGAACTCGCCTATCAGGCTATTGCCCAGCAGGTAGAGGTCACCAATTGCATCCAGGATCTTGTGCTTGACGAATTCGTCTTCGTAACGAAGGCCGTCTTCATTCAGTACGCCATCCGAATCGACCACAATGGCGTTTTCCACGCTGCCGCCGAGTGCGAGGTTGTGCTTGCGCAGGTACTCGATATCACTCATGAAACCAAAGGTACGGGCGCGGCTGACTTCTTTTACAAACGAAGTGCTGGAGAAGTCCACGCTTGCACTCTGGGTGCGGTCACGGAAAACCGGGTGATCGAAATCGATCTCGAAGCTCACTTTAAAACCATCGAAAGGCACGAAAGTGGCGCGCTTGTCGCCGTCTTCCACGGTCACTTCACGAAGGATGCGGATGAACTTTTTAGCTGCGTCCTGTTCTTCGAGGCCAGCAGATTGAATCAGGAATACGAAGGGTCCGGCACTGCCATCCATGATCGGGACTTCGGACGCGGAGAGCTCGACGTAGGCGTTATCGATGCCCAGGCCAGCCATGGCCGAGAGCAAGTGCTCCACCGTGTCCACTTTGACGTCACCGTTGACCAGAGTGGTCGACATCGTGGTTTCGCCAACATTTTCCGCGCGAGCAGGAATCTGCACCACAGGGTCCAGGTCGGCACGACAAAACACAATGCCGGTGTCGACAGGCGCAGGCTTGAGGGTCAGGTAAACCTTCTCCCCGGAATGCAGGCCTACACCTGTGGCACGGATAATATTCTTCAGGGTGCGTTGTTTAATCATGGCTTGGGCCGCTTCAGCGCAAATTGCGAACTGGTATCAACAAAGGCTGGCGATAATAGCAGACCATGCCTTTGCTGAACACCAATCACCCTAATACCCCTGATACATTCCATCAATCGGCCTGACGACGCAGGAATGCCGGGATGTCCAGGTAATCCAGATCATCTTGCGGATTCAGCTTCGCCGCGGTCGCCGCGTTCGACTGCGCCTGATTGCGCATGACGGTCGGACGATCCAGGTCACGGTAGTTCACCGACGGCAGTTCCTGACGAGCAGGAGCCGGTTGCGACTGCGCGGACATGGAAGTCTGAACGGTGTTGTCGATGACCTTCACAGGCTTCTCGATTTTCGCGCCCAGGCCGGTGGCCACTACGGTTACATGCAGCTCGTCACGCATGTCCGGATCGATAACGGTACCGACCTTGACCATGGCGTGTTCGGAAGCGAAGGCTTCGATGATGCTACCCACGTCGGAGTACTCACCCAGGGACAGGTCGGGACCTGCGGTGATGTTCACCAGGATGCCGCGTGCACCTTCCAGGTTCACGTCTTCCAGCAGCGGGTTGCGGATCGCCGCTTCAGTGGCTTCACGTGCACGGTTAGGACCGCTGGCGCAGCCAGTGCCCATCATCGCCATGCCCATTTCGCTCATCACGGTGCGTACGTCGGCGAAGTCGACGTTGATCATGCCCGGACGCTTGATGATGTCGGAGATACCGCGAACGGCACCGGCCAACACGTCGTCAGCCTTGGCGAAAGCCGACAGCAGGCTGGCGTCCTTGCCGAGGATGGTCAGCAACTTCTCGTTGGGAATGGTGATCAACGAGTCGACGCTTTCGCTCAGCGCGCGGATGCCCTCATCGGCGATCTGCATGCGCTTGCGGCCTTCGAACGGGAACGGACGGGTCACCACCGCGACGGTGAGGATGCCCATTTCCTTGGCCACTTCAGCAATGATTGGCGCTGCACCGGTACCGGTACCGCCGCCCATGCCGGTGGTGATGAACACCATGTTGGTGCCCGCCAGTACTTCGGCGATACGCTCGCGGTCTTCCAGAGCGGCTTGACGGCCGACTTCCGGATTGGCGCCAGCACCCAGGCCCTTGGTCACGCCGGTACCCAGTTGCAGGATGGTCCGCGCGCCGATGTTTTTCAGCGCTTGAGCATCAGTGTTGGCGCAGATGAACTCGACGCCTTCGATGTTGCTCTTGACCATGTGATTGACCGCGTTGCCGCCGCCACC
This sequence comes from Pseudomonas sp. Os17, assembly GCF_001547895.1. Taxonomy (NCBI): domain Bacteria; kingdom Pseudomonadati; phylum Pseudomonadota; class Gammaproteobacteria; order Pseudomonadales; family Pseudomonadaceae; genus Pseudomonas; species Pseudomonas sp. Os17. Next base: position 5,641,440 of record NZ_AP014627.1, read on the forward strand.
GCCAACACCGATAACCTTGATTACCGGACTCTGCGGGATGTTGTCTACGAGTTCGAACATTTTCCCTCTCCTTTCATTTCTCTAGTTTTTCGCCTACTGCCTACTGCTTTGAAACGGTGTTGCGGTAAATCTTTAGAAGTTGCCCTGGACCCAGCTCTTGATGCGATCCAGCAACGCGGCCTTGGGCTCGTCGCTGCTGTAGCTGTCGCGGCTGCCGATGCCGGAGAACGAGATGCCGTCGGACTGTTTCTGCAGTCCGTACAGCAGCAAGCCGACACCGGTGGAATAGATCGGGTTGCGCACCACGTCGGACAGGCCCTTGACACTGTGGGGCACGCCCAGGCGAACCGGCATGTGGAAAATTTCCTCGGCCAGTTCCACCGCACCTTCCATCTTCGAAGTGCCGCCGGTGAGCACGATGCCCGCCGGGATCAGGTCTTCGTAGCCGCTGCGACGCAGCTCGGCCTGGATCAGGGTGAACAGCTCGTCGTAACGCGGCTCGACCACTTCGGCCAGGGCCTGGCGCGACAGCTCGCGCGGCGGACGATCGCCGACGCTCGGCACCTTGATGGTCTCGCCGGCGCCAGCCAGCTTGGCCAGGGCGCAGGCGTAACGGATCTTGATCTCTTCGGCGTACTGGGTCGGCGTGCGCAAGGCCATGGCGATGTCGTTGGTCACCTGATCGCCGGCAATCGGGATCACCGCGGTGTGACGGATCGCGCCTTCGGTGAAGATCGCCATGTCGGTGGTGCCGCCGCCGATGTCCACCAGGCATACACCCAGCTCTTTCTCGTCGTCGGTGAGTACCGAATAGGCCGAAGCCAGTTGTTCGAGGATGATGTCGTCAATTTCCAGGCCGCAGCGACGCACGCACTTCTCGATGTTCTGCGCGGCATTCACCGCGCAGGTCACCACGTGCACCTTGGCTTCCAGGCGCACGCCGGACATGCCCAAAGGCTCGCGCACGCCTTCCTGGTTATCGATCACGTAATCCTGCGGCAGGGTGTGCAGGACCCGCTGGTCAGCCGGGATCGCCACGGCCTGTGCCGCATCCAGTACCCGCTCCAGGTCCGCTGCGCTGACTTCACGGTCGCGGATCGCCACGATGCCGTGGGAGTTCAGGCTGCGGATGTGATTGCCCGCCACGCCGACGAACGCCGAGTGGATGCGGCAGCCCGCCATCAGTTGCGCCTCTTCCACCGCGCGCTGGATCGACTGCACGGTGGACTCGATATTCACCACCACGCCCTTCTTCAGGCCGCGGGAAGGATGGGTGCCGATGCCGACGATTTCCAGCGAGCCATCGGCCGCGACTTCGCCCACCAGCGCCACCACCTTGGAGGTGCCGATATCCAGGCCGACGATCATTTTGCCGCTTTGCACATTTGCCATGGTCCTGCCTCTTCTTAATTCTTCGCGACGGCAGGTTGCGCCGTCGTGGGTGCCGCCGGATCGCGCCAGCCCACGGCCAGGCCGTTGGCATAGCGCAGATCGATGCGCGCGATGTTCGTGATCTGTTCTTTCAGCGTTTTTTCATAAATGGCAATGAAGCGGCGCATCTTCTCCACCAGATGATCGCGGCCCAAGAGCAACTCGATACCGGGACCGGCACTGCCGGCACCGGTGGTCAGGAACCAACTGCCGCGCTCGCGCAGCTCCAGACGGGCGATCGAAAAGCCCAGCGGCCGCAGCATCTGGCTCAACACCTGATACTGCTGCATCACTTGCTGCTGGGCCCGCTGCGGCCCAAACAACTGCGGCAAGTGTTCGTAGTTCGCCAGTTCACGCGGGGTGAAGGCCTGGCCCTGGTTGTTCAACAGCGCCTCGTCGCCCCAACGGGCCACCGGCAATTGTTCTTCCAGGCGAATCACAACCTGGTCCGGCCACACCCGACGAACTTCGGCGTGGGCGATCCAGGGCATCTGTTCCAGCTCGGTGCGCATGCTCGCCAGGTCGATGGTGAAGAAGCTCGCCGCGACATAGGGCGCGATCCGCTGCTGCACCGCCTGCTGGCTGATGTAGCTCAAGTCCCCCTGCACCGCGATCTTGGTGATCGGCCGGTCGGCGTATGGCAGCAAGCGCTGGGCACCTTCATAGGTGCCAAACCCCAGCGCCACCAGCAGTACCGGCCAGAACAGGCTTTTCAGAAAGCCGAAGTTGGCTTTCGGCAGGCGCACCGACATCGGCTCTTTGGCCACCATGCGGCTGGCACCCCGCGGCACCGGCTTGCGGCCGGGTGCGGGTTGCTGATGACGAAGCGACGCGCCTTGCATGGACTTAACCTCTCGCCTCAAGACTGGCTGCCAGGATGGCCAGGACCAACTGCTGGAAATCCAGACCGGCCGCACGGGCGGCCATCGGCACCAGACTGTGATCGGTCATCCCGGGAGCGGTGTTGACTTCCAGGAACCAGAACTGCCCCTGGGCGTCCTGCATCACATCGGCACGTGCCCAACCGGCAATACCGAGCGCCTCACAGGCTTTCGCCGTGAGGTCCATCAGTTCCTGTTCCTTGGTGCTATCGAGGCCGCATGGAATCCGGTACTGGGTATCGGAAGCCAGGTACTTGGCGTCGTAGTCGTAAAACGTGTGAGGAGTGCCCAGGGCGATCGGTGGCAGCACCTGACCACGCAGGGTCGCGATGGTGAACTCGGGACCCTGGATCCATTGCTCGACCAACACTTGCGAATCGTAGGTACTGGCCGCCTTCCATGCGTCGATCAACTCGGGCGCGGAAGTCACCTTGGCCATACCGATACTGGAGCCTTCATGAGCCGGTTTGACGATCAAAGGCAGGCCCAGTTCCGCCACCGCGGAAATACAGTCGGCTTCCGAGCTCAGGACCGCGTGACGCGGCGTCGGAATGCCCAGGCTGTGCCACACCTGCTTGGTGCGCAGCTTGTCCATGGCCAGGGCCGACGCCAGGATGCCACTGCCGGTATAAGGAATGCCCAGGCACTCCAGCAGACCTTGCATGCTGCCGTCTTCACCGCCACGGCCGTGAAGAATGATGAAGGCGCGATCGATCTTCTCGCTCAAGAGACGCTGCAGCAGATCGTCGCCGACGTCGATGCCGAAAGCGTTCACGCCGCCGCTCTGCAGGGCTTCAAGCACGGCCTTGCCGGACTTCAGCGAAACTTCGCGCTCGGCGCTCTTGCCGCCATAGAGCACGGCAACCCGGCCGAAGTCGCCCGGGGCCACGGTGGAGAACAGCTTGGCGTAGGCAGCCGTCATTTCGACACTCCCTTGCCCGCGGCCACAGCGCCGTCGAACAACGGGCTGTTGAGCAGTTTGGGCGCCAGACCGCCGATATCACCGGCGCCCTGACACAGCAGAATGTCGCCGGCACGCAGCAGCGGCTTGACCAACGGCGCCAGATCGACGCCACGCTCGATGTAGATCGGATCCAACTGGCCACGCTGACGGATGCTATGGCACAGCTGGCGACTGTCCGCCCCGGGAATCGGCTCTTCACCGGCCGGGTAGACCTCCATCAACAGCAAGACGTTGGCATCGGCCAGCACCTGCACGAAATCGTCATACAGATCGCGGGTACGGCTGAAGCGGTGCGGCTGGTAGACCATCACCAGGCGGCGCTCCGGCCAACCGCCACGCACGGCCTTGATCACCGCGGCGACCTCGGTCGGGTGGTGACCGTAGTCGTCCACCAACATGACGTTGCCGCCGTCCACCGGCAGCTCGCCGTAGACCTGGAAGCGCCGGCCCACGCCCTGGAAGCCCGACAGGCCCTGGACAATGGCTTCGTCGCTGATGCCCTCATCGGTGGCGATGCAGATGGTCGCCAGGGAATTGAGCACGTTGTGGTTGCCCGGCATGTTCACCGAGACATCCAGCGGCTCGCGATCGCGGCGCAGCACGGTGAAAAAGGTCTGCATGCCTTGCTGGCGAACATTGATCGCGCGCACGTCAGCTTCTTCGCTGAAGCCGTAGGTCACGGTCGGACGCTTGACCTGCGGCAGGATATCGCGCACCACCGGATCGTCCAGGCACATCACCGCCAGGCCGTAGAACGGCAGGTTGTGCAGGAAGTCGACGAAGGTTTTCTTCAGTTTGTTGAAGTCACCGTCGTAGGTCGCCATATGGTCGGCGTCGATATTGGTGACCACCGCCACCAGCGGCTGCAGATGCAGGAAGCTGGCATCGCTTTCGTCGGCTTCGGCAATCAGGTAACGGCTGGTGCCCAGCTGTGCATTGGTGCCCGCGGCGTTGAGCCGGCCACCGATGACGAACGTCGGGTCCAGGCCGCCGGCGGCGAACACCGAAGCCAGCAGGCTGGTGGTGGTGGTCTTGCCGTGCGTACCAGCCACGGCAACGCCGTGACGGTAGCGCATCAGTTCAGCAAGCATCTCCGCCCGCGGCACCACCGGAATACGTCGTTCCAGTGCAGTGGCGACTTCCGGGTTGGAGGTGTTCACAGCGCTGGAAACCACCAGTACATCGGCGTTCGCGGCGTTCTCGGCACGGTGTCCGATGAAAATCTGCGCGCCAAAGGATTCCAGGCGCTCGGTGACCGGCGACGCCTTGAGATCGGAACCCGAGACCTGGTAACCCAGGTTGAGCAGCACTTCGGCGATCCCGCACATGCCCACGCCGCCGATACCGACGAAGTGGATACGGCGGATGCGGCGCATTTCCGGCTGCGGCATGGCTTTCTGGTTCTCAACCATGAGCCACCTCCAGGCAGATATTCACCACATCCAGGGTGGCATCGGGTTTGGCCAGGCGGCGTGCGGCCTGGGCCATCTTGTCGAGTCGTTCTGGTTGCATCAAAACCTCTGTCAGGCGAGCGGCAAGGTCCGCTGCACCAGTCGTTCTTTGCGGCATCAGGAAAGCGGCGCCTTCACGAGCCAAATATTCGGCGTTGCGGGTCTGGTGATCGTCGATCGCATGGGGCAGCGGCACCAGCATCGAGGGCAGACCGGCGGCGGCCAGTTCGCTGACGGTCAGCGCGCCTGCGCGACAGACCACCAGGTCGGCCCAGCCATAGGCTTGGGCCATGTCTTTGATAAAGGGCTGCACCTGCGCTTCGACGCCGGCGGCGCGATAGCGCTCTGCAGTGACTTCATCGTGGTTTTTTCCGGCCTGATGGAAGACCTCCGGACGCAGCTCGGGGGCGAGCTGTGCCAGGGCTTCCGGCAGTAACTTGTTCAACGGCTCTGCCCCCAGGCTTCCGCCCAGAATCAGCAAACGCGCCTTGCGTCCGGCCAGCGCCTCGCGCGGTGTTTCGAGGAACAGTTCGGTGCGAACCGGATTGCCCGTGGTGCGGCGGCTGCCGGACGCCCCGAAGGTGTCCGGGAAAGCTTCGCAGACTCGCGCGGCCAAAGGCACCAGCAGCCGATTGGCGGTACCGGCAACCGCGTTCTGTTCGTGAACGATGACCGGCACTCCGGACAACTTGGCGGCAACACCGCCAGGACCGGTCACATAACCACCAAAACCCAGCACACAGACCGGATTGAGCTGACGAATAATCCTTCGGGCCTGAAGCACCGCCTTGATCAGGACGAACGGCGCCTTGAGCAGGGACAGCTTGCCCTTGCCACGCAAACCGGTGACGTTGATCAGGTGCAACGGCAGGCCCGCAGCCGGAACCAGCTCGTTCTCGATTCCCCGGGGGGTACCCAGCCAGTGCACGCTGTAGCCACGGGCCTGGAACTCGCGGGCACAGGCCAGCGCCGGGAACACGTGGCCACCGGTGCCGCCAGCCATGATCAGCACGTTAGCGCCCATGGAGCGGCTCCTCGGCAAAGTCACTTTCACTGAACTCCATCTCTTCGCTGCCCAGGTGAGTCCTGCTCTCCCACTCGATGCGCAGCAGCAGGCCAAGACAGGCGCAGCAGATCACCAACGAACTGCCGCCATAGCTGAGGAACGGCAGGGTCAGACCCTTGGTCGGCAACAGGCCGACGTTCACGCCGATATTGATCAGGAACTGGCCGATCCACAGGAACGACAGGCCATAAGCCACATAAGCGGCAAAAAACTGCTTGGCTTTCTCGGCCCACAGACCGATGTACATGCCGCGGATACAGACGAACACGAACAACGCCACCGTGCACAGGGAACCCACGGCACCCAGCTCTTCGGCCAGGACCGAGAACACGAAGTCGGTGTGGGCTTCCGGCAGGTAGAACTGTTTCTGCACGCTGTTGCCCAGGCCGACGCCCAGCCACTCACCGCGACCAAAGGCGATCAGCGCCTGGGACAACTGATAACCGGCGCCGAACTGGTCGGCCCAGGGGTCGGCAAAGTTGGTCAGACGCGCCATCCGATAGGGCTGCATCTGAATCAGCAGGACCACCGCCGCCACCGCCAGGACCACCATCAGGGAAAAGCGGAACAGCCCGACACCGCCGAGGAACAGCATGGCCGCAGCGGCGCCCATCATGACCACAGTGGCGCCGAAGTCCGGCTCCATCAGCAACAGCCCGGCCATCGGCAGCAGCACGATGAACGGCTTGAAGAAACCCATCCAGCTTTCCCGTACTTCCTTCTGCCGTCGCACCAGGTAGCCGGCGAGGTAGATCACCACAAATACCTTGGCAATCTCCGAAGGCTGGACGTTGAAGAAGCTGAAGCCGATCCAGCGCATCGAACCGTTCACTTCGCGGCCGATCCCCGGAATGATCACCATCACCAGCAGACCGAAGGCCCCGATCAGCATCATCCAGCCCAAGCGCTGCCAGGTGGCGATCGGAATCATCATGGTGACGATGCAGGCACCCAGCCCCAGCACGATGTAGATCAGGTGGCGAATCATGTAGTACAGGGCACTGCCCGACTGCGCCGCCGCCACTTCGGTGGAGGCCGAGGCAATCATCACCAGCCCCAGGCCCAGCAGGGTCAGACAGCCGGCGAGCATCGGGAAATCAAGGTCGATGCCGCGCCCGGTGATCAGCGGGGACGGATAAGGCTTGATGATGTTTCTCAAGTTCATGCCAGCTCCTCCACGACACGGACGAACTGGTGACCACGGTCTTCGTAATTCTTGAACATGTCGAAACTGGCGCAGGCAGGCGACAACAGCACCACGTCGCCAGGCTGTGCGACAGCGCGGCATTGCGCGACCGCCTCGACCAGCGAGCCGGCACGAATCAGCGGCACGGCATCCCCGATCGCGGCACCGATCTTGTCGGAGTCGCGGCCCATCAGGATCACCGCGCGGCAGTTGGCCGCCACCGGATCACGCAGGTCCTTGAACTCGGCGCCCTTGCCGTCGCCGCCGGCGATCAGCACGATCTTGCCGTCGATGTCGGCACCCAGGCCTTCGATGGCGGCCAATGCGGCGCCGACGTTGGTGGCCTTGGAGTCGTTGTAATAACCCACGCCATCCACATCCCGCACCCACTGGCAACGGTGTTCAAGGCCGGCGAAAGTGCGCAGGGCCGAAAGCATGGCGTCGAACGGCAAGCCCACGGCATGCCCCAGGGCCAGGGCCGCGAGAGCGTTGGACTGGTTGTGGGCGCCGCGGATCTTCAGTTCGCGCACCGGCAGCAGATTCTGGAATTCGAAGGCCAGGTACTTCTCGCCATTCTCTTCCCGCAGGCCGAAGCCCTTGAAGTCCGGCTTGCCCAGGCCGAAGCTCCAGCACGGCAGATTCTCGCTCAGCAGCGGCCGGGTCAGGGCGTCCTGACGATTGACCACCACTTGCCGCGCACCACGGAAGATCCGGTGCTTGGCCAGGTGATAGGCCGGCAGGCCGCTGTAGCGGTCCATATGGTCTTCGCTGATGTTCAGCACAGTGGCCACTTCGGCACCCAGCTGATCGGTGGTTTCCAGCTGGAAGCTGGAGAGCTCCATCACGTACAGCTCGACGTCGTCGCTCAGCAGGTCCAGGGCCGGGGTGCCCAGGTTGCCGCCCACAGCGACACGTTTGCCCGCGGCGGCGGCCATCTCGCCCACCAGAGTGGTCACGGTGCTCTTCGCGTTGGAACCGCTGATGGCAACGATCGGCGCCTTCGCGTTACGCGCGAACAGCTCGATGTCGCCGGACAATTTCACGCCACGGGCAGCAGCGGCCTGCAGGGCCGGAGTCGCCAGGGCCAGACCGGGGCTCACGTAGAGCTCGTCGGCGCGGCACAGGAAATCGACATCCAGCTCGCCACAACGCACTTCCACCTGGGGATAGTCACGACGCAACGTGGCCAGCTCCGGTGGATTTTCCCGCGTATCGGCCACCGCAAAAGCAACGCCCCGGTGCGCCAGGAAGCGAACCAGGGACATGCCGCTCTTGCCGAGGCCGACAACGATGCGGAAGTGGTCAGAAGCGATCAGAGACACTCGTTCTACCTCAGCTTCAGGGTGGCAAGGCCGATCAACACGAGAATCACGGTGATGATCCAGAAACGGACGATCACCCGTGGCTCGGGCCAGCCCTTGAGTTCAAAGTGGTGGTGGATTGGCGCCATGCGAAATACCCGGCGACCGGTCAATTTGAAGGAAGCGACCTGGATCACCACCGACAGGGTTTCCATGACGAACACGCCGCCCATGATGAACAGGACGATTTCCTGACGGACGATCACCGCAATGGTGCCCAGGGCCGCGCCCAGCGCCAGTGCGCCGACGTCGCCCATGAAGACTTGTGCGGGATAGGTGTTGAACCAGAGGAAGCCCAGGCCGGCACCGATCAACGCACCGCAGAAGACAATCAGCTCCCCCGCACCCGGCACATAGGGAATCAGCAGGTATTCAGCGAACTTCACGTTACCGGACAGGTAACAGAAGATCCCCAGCGCGCCACCGACCATCACGGTCGGCATGATCGCCAGGCCATCGAGGCCGTCGGTCAGGTTGACCGCGTTACTCGAACCGACGATGACGAAGTAGGTCAGGACCACGAAGCCGACACCCAGAGGAATGCTCACGTCCTTGAGCATCGGGATCAGCAGGGTGGTTTCCACCGGGCTTTGGGCAGTCATATAAAGGAAGATCGCCGCACCGAGACCAAACACCGATTGCCAGAAATACTTCCAGCGACTCGGCAGGCCACGGGAGTTCTTCTCGATCACCTTGCGGTAGTCATCCACCCAACCGATGGCGCCAAACGCCAGGGTGACCACCAGCACTACCCACACATAGTGGTTACGCAGGTCGGCCCAGAGCAGGGTGCTGATACCGATCGCGGAAAGGATCAGCGCGCCACCCATGGTCGGTGTACCCGACTTGGACAGGTGGGACTGCGGGCCGTCGTTACGCACGGCCTGGCCAATCTGGCGGTTCTGCAGCGTACGGATCATCCACGGACCCAGGCACAGCGCCAAAGACAGCGCAGTCAGTACCCCGAGGATCCCGCGCAGGGTCAGGTACTGAAAGACCGCGAAGCCTTTGTAGAACTGTTGCAGGTACTCCGCTAGCAGCAGCAGCATCAATGTTTCTCCGTACTGGAGCCGCACAAAGCCGCGACGATGTTTTCCATCACCGCGCTGCGCGATCCCTTGATCAAAATGGTGGTATTAGGGTCTTGCTCGACGTTCAGGGCGGCAATCAGATCAGCCTGGCTGGCGAAGTGACGTGCATGCTCGCCAAAGGCAGCGACGGCATGCGCCATCATCGGGCCTACGGCGTAGAGGGCCGAAACCTTGCCAGCGGCATATGCACCTACTTCGCGGTGCCCCTGCTCCGCCCACTCGCCCAACTCGCCGATGTCTCCGAGCACCAGGACGGTGCGGCCGGAAAAGCCGGCGAGTATATCAACGGCGGCACACATTGAGGTGGGGTTTGCGTTGTAAGTGTCATCGATCACCCGCATGCCATTCTTGGCCAACTGGGCGACGGTACGGCCCTTGACCGGTTGCACGGCATTCAAGCCGGTGGCGATTCCGAACAGCGACACACCCATGGCATGGGCGGCCGCAGCGGCGGCCAGGGCGTTGGCCACGTTGTGGGTGCCCAACAGGTTCAATTGCACCGTCTCCACGCCCTTGGGGCTGTGCAACTTGAAGGACGGGCAGCCTCGAGCATCGCGCCCTATATCAGAGGCATAAAAATCCGCAGCGCTATTGTTTAGGGCAAAGCTCAGCACTGGTCGCCCGGCAGCGCGAGCCTTCCAGATCGGGAATGCCTTGTCATCCAGATTGAGGACAGCAATCCCGGCGCTATCAAGTCCCTCGAGAATCTCGCCCTTGGCCTCGACAATCTTCTCCGGCCCGCCGAACTCACCAACGTGGGCTGTACCGGCATTGTTGATAATTGCCACATGGGGACGGGTCATGGCCACGGTGTAGGCGATCTCGCCAATACGCGACGCGCCAAGCTCGATCACCGCGGCGCTGTGCTCAGGAGCCAGCTCCAGCAGGGTCAGAGGGGCCCCCAGGTCATTATTGAGATTGCCTCGGGTCGCCAACACCGGACCGCGAGTGCGCAGGATGCTGGCGAGCATTTCCTTGACCGTTGTCTTGCCGCTGGAACCGGTCACCGCTGCCACCGGCCGGGTAAAGGCACCGCGATTCAGAGCGCCCAGTTGTCCCAGGGCCAGGCGCGTGTCCTTGACCAGCAACTGCGGCAGGGTGCTGTCGGGAACTTCACGCTCAACCAAAGCAGCTACCGCCCCCTTGGCCGCCACTTCATTCAAGTAGTCGTGGCCGTCGAAACGCGGACCAGTCAGGGCCACGAACAACTGCCCGGCCTGAATGGCCCGGCTATCAATGCTAACGCCGCTAAAACGCGCATCGCCCGCGATCAGGCGGGCGTCCAGCGGAGCCATGACCTCACTGAGCAGCAGGGCTTTAAGCATGTGCCACCTCCCATGCAGTCAGGGCCTTGTCGGCTTCGGCAAGATCGGAGAAATCATGGCGCTGCCCCTTGATCTCCTGATAATCCTCATGCCCCTTGCCCGCCAGCACCACCACATCATCCGCAGCAGCGGCGGCGATCAGGCGGGCGATGGCCAGGCCGCGACCGGGGACAAAGTCGACCTTGTCCACCGCACTGAAGCCGGCACGGATGTCATCGAAGATCTGCGCCGGGTCTTCGCTGCGCGGATTGTCATCGGTCACCAGGACGCCGTCGGCCAGGCGCTCGACCACTTCGGCCATCAACGGACGCTTGCCGCGGTCGCGGTCGCCCCCACAGCCGAACAGGCACAGCAAGCGCCCCTTGGCGTGCGGACGCAGGGCCATGAGTACTTTTTCCAGGGCATCCGGGGTATGGGCGTAATCCACCACCACCAGCGGTTGGTTGCCTCCGCCCAGGCGCTGCATGCGTCCGGCGGGGCCTTCCAGCTTGGGCAGTACGGCGAGGATTTCATCCAGGGCATACTCCAGGCCCAGCAAAGCGCCCACTGCAGCCAGGACGTTGCTCAGGTTGAAACGCCCGAGCAGCGCGCTGCGCAAGTGATGTTCGCCCTGCGGGGTTACCAGGGTGGCACGCACGCCGTCGTCGTCGAACAAGGCTTCGCGGCAATACAGGTAGGCCGAGGAATCTTCCAGGCTGTAGGTGATCAGCCGCGAGTCATGCTTGTCCGCTGCCAGTTGCCGGCCGAACTCGTCGTCGAGATTGATCACCCGGCAACGCAGGTCGGTCCAATTGAACAGCTTGGCCTTGGCTGCGCCATAGGCCTCCATGGTTCCGTGATAGTCCAGATGGTCACGGGACAGATTGGTCAGCACCGCCACATCGAATGCCAGGGCCGCCACCCGCCCCTGGTCCAGACCATGGGACGAGACTTCCATCGCCACGGCCTTGGCACCGGCATTTTTCAGATCAGCCAGCGTTGCCTGCACGGCGATAGGATTGGGCGTGGTGTGCAAACCACTTTCCAGCGCGCCATAGAAGCCTGTACCCAAGGTGCCCACCAGACCGCAACGCTGACCCAGCAGGTCCAGCGCCTGAGCCACCAACTGGGTGACACTGGTCTTGCCGTTGGTACCGGTCACGCCCACCAGGTTCAACTGGCGGCTCGGATCACCGTAGAAACGTCCGGCAATGTCAGACAATTGGGCTGCCAGGCCTTTGACCGGAATCAGCGGTACATCGGTCAGCGGCAAAACGGTTGCCCCTTCCACCTCATAGGCCACAGCAGCAGCGCCGCGCTGCAACGCATCGGCAATGTGCGCTCGGCCATCGAACTTGGCGCCGGGTACGGCCAGGAACAGATCGCCAGCGCGAACGCTGCGGCTGTCCAGGGTCAGCTCACGGATCAGCAGGTCGCGACCGGCGTGGGCAAAAATCTTGTTCAGGCTAAGAGACATTAGCCACGCCCTCCATTGGCTCGTACTGGGGTGACAGGAGCCGCGTTGGCCTGTTGTGTAGTCGGCAGGTTATCCGGAGTGATGTTCATCAAACGCAGGGTGCCGGACATCACTTTGCTGAACACCGGTGCCGATACCAGGCCACCGAAGTAGCCGGCCTTGCTCGGTTCGTCGATCACCACCACGATGGCGTAGCGCGGATCGCTCATCGGGCCAAAGCCGGCAAACAGCGAACGGTAGGAGTTCTCGGCGTAGCCCTTGGTGCCCACCGACGTCTTGCGCGCAGTACCACTCTTGCCAGCCACGTGGTAAGCCGGGACCTGGGCACGGAACACGCCGCGCGGCGCCTCGATCACCTGCTGCAGCATGCCCTGCATGGTTTTGGCGACGTTTTCCGGAATCACCTGGGTGGTTTGCGGCGCCTTGTCGGATTTGATCAGAGTCAAGGGAGCAATACGCCCATTGTTGGCCAATGCGGAGAACGCATGGACCAACTGGATCGCCGTCACGGAAATACCGTAGCCGTAGGACAAAGTCGCGGTCTCGGCCTTGCGCCACTCCCGGTAATTGGGCAGGTTGCCGACGCGCTCACCCGGGAAGCCCAGCCCAGTGTCCTGACCCAGACCGATTTTCTGCGCCAGGCGGAAAATCGTCTCACCGCCAATGTCGAAGGCGATCTTGCTCATGCCCACGTTACTGGAATTGATCAGAATCCCGGTCAGGTCGAGTACAGGTCCTTCGGTCTTGGATACGTCACGAATGGTGTACTTGCCCAACTGCAGGGTGCCCGGATAAACCTCGACGGTATCGCTGGGCTTCCAGCGACCGGTTTCCAGGGCCGCGCTCATGGAGATCGCCTTCATGGTCGAGCCGGGCTCGAACACGTCGATCATCGCGCGATTGCGCATCATTGCCGGCTGCAGGTTGCGACGGTTGTTCGGGTTATAGGTCGGCTGGTTGACCATGGCGAGGATCTCGCCCGTCTTCACGTCCATGATCACTAGGCTGCCGGCCTTCGCACCGTTCTCGACGATGGCATTGCGCAACTCACGGTTGGCCAGATACTGCAGGCGCAGGTCAATCGACAACGCCAAGGGCTTGCCGGCCTTGGCGTTCTTGGTGACCTGGACATCCTTGATCAGTCTGCCGCGCCGGTCCTTGATCACCTGACGCTTGCCAGGCACACCAGCGAGCCATTCGTCATAGGCCAGTTCGACGCCTTCACGTCCACGATCGTCAATGTCGGTGAAGCCCACCATGTGCGCAGTCACTTCGCCGGCGGGATAGAAACGGCGGAACTCCTCGATGCCATAGACACCTGGCACCTTCAGGTCGAGCACCGCCTGCCCCTGCTCCGGAGTGAGCCCCCGAACCAGATAGATGAATTCTTTGTTGGCCTGGGCTTCGAGACGCTCGGCCAGCGCCTTGGGGTCTTGTCCGAGGGCCATGGCCAACGCCGGCCAACGATCCTTGGCCACCTGCATTTCCTTGGCGTTGGCCCACAGGGTAGTCACTGGCGTGCTCACCGCCAGCGGCTCGCCATTGCGATCGGTGATCAGGCCGCGGTGCGCGGGAATAGGGATATGTCGAACACTGCGGGCATCGCCCTGCCCTTTAAGGAAGTCACGATCGACCACCTGCAGATCGATGATGCGCCAGCCAATCGCCGACACCATGACCGCCAGCAAGCCCAGCACCACGCGAAAACGCCAAGGATAGAGCGCGCCTTCAAGCTTCATGGCGCCACCATTCGAACTTCGGCCGCACCTGGGATGTGCATTTTCAACTGCTCGGTGGCCAGTACTTCAATCCGGCTATGAGCGGTCCAGGTGCTTTGTTCAAGGATCAAGCGACCCCATTCAGCCTGGGCCTTGTCGCGCACACTCAGCTCGCCGTACAGCGTATTGAGCAGCAAACGGTTCCAGTGGGCACTGTAGGAAACCGCGATCGCGGACACCAGCACCCCTACGAATAGCAGCAGCATGAAAAAGCTTCCGCCTGGAAGCGGCTTGGCGAAGAGCTTGCTCACCGAAGCTTCTCCGCAACACGCATGACGGCACTACGAGCACGCGGGTTGGCCTTGAGTTCGGCCTCGGAGGCGAACTGCGCTTTGCCATGGATCTTGATTTTCGGCACGAAGGCTTCGAAACGTACCGGCAGGTTACGCGGCAGATTGTCAGACTCGCCTTTCACCAGGCGACGCATGAACAATTTGACGATGCGATCTTCCAGGGAGTGGAAACTGATGACCACCAGACGGCCACCCACTTCCAGGGCGTCCAGCGCAGCTTCCAGGCCCGCCTCCAGATCACCCAGCTCGTTATTCACATGAATGCGCAACCCCTGGAAAGCCCGGGTCGCCGGGTTCTTGCCCTTTTCCCAGGCTGGGTTGGCCACCTTGAGCACTTCAGCCAGATCGGCAGTGCGCTCGAAAGGCTGGATCTCACGACGTTCGACCACTGCTCGCGCCATACGACCGGAGAAGCGCTCTTCGCCGTACTCCTTGAATACGCGGGCGATATCCTCCACTGGCGCGGTGGCGATGAACTCAGCGGCACTGATACCACGAGTCGGGTCCATACGCATGTCCAGGGGGCCATCATTGAGAAAGCTGAAGCCGCGCTCAGGATCGTCCAACTGAGGGGACGACACACCCAGGTCGAGCAGTACGCCACTGACCTTGCCGGCCAGCCCGCGCTCGGCGACTTCCGAACCCAGCTCGGCAAAACTGCGCTGCACAACGACAAAGCGGCCGTCTTCGGCCGCTAGCGCTTGCCCGGTGGCAATCGCTTGGGGGTCTTTGTCGAATCCGAGGAGCCGGCCCTCCGCCCCGAGCTTGCTGAGAATCAGCCGGCTATGCCCACCACGGCCGAAGGTGCCATCCAGATAGCAGCCATCAGGCCGCACGGCGAGAGCCTCGACGGCTTCGTCAAGCAGCACGGTGATGTGGTTAAAGCCGCTATCAATAGTCACAGGATCAAATCACGCAGTTCATCAGGCATGGCGCCCGGTTGTTGAATAGCCGCCAGGTCCGCTGCGGAAACAGCATTCCAGGCATCCTCGTCCCACAGTTGGAACTTGTTCAGTTGGCCCACCAACATTGCGCGCTTATCCAACTTGGCATATTCACGCAGGCGCGGCGGTACCAGAAAACGACCACTGCCATCGAGCTCAAGATCGACGGCATTACCAATCAGCAAACGCTGCAAACGACGGTTCTCTTCGCGCAGCGAAGGCAGCGCGCGCAGTTTGGTTTCTATCAGCTCCCACTCGTCGAGAGGGTAAACACACAAACAAGGATCAACAGCATCGATCGTGACGATTAACTGCCCAGAACTTCGCGAAACGAGCTCGTCACGATACCGGCTCGGCATGGCGAGACGGCCTTTTGCATCGAGACTGATAGCGTTAGCTCCGCGAAACACGTCAGCGTTTCTCCAAATTTTAGCGTTTTGCGCTCATAAAACCCACTTCATGCCACTTTCCGCCACTTGCGCACACTATAGGAATGCGCCCACACCACCGTCAAGGCGCGCAGCGACGGAAAAGCCTTATAGAACGGAGATTTAGGACACTAAGAGGAGAGGCAACGAGAATTCGAGGGGCATTCCAGAGCATTAACTTCAGACAGCTCAATAAGCTGCAATGCGAAGTTAAAGTGATTTATTAAGAGTAAGATTTTTTCGGTATTACAAAAACGCTTCTGCTATTGATTCAAGCAGGGAGGGAAAAGGTGGAGAGTCGATCTGTAAGCCGGGTTCTGTCGAGGACAGTCATTCCTCTACGATGGCCATCACTGGACATCTTTAGCAACCTACCCGGTTCCAGCGCGGGCCACGCCTTGGAACCCTATTTGGTCTTGCTCCGAGTGGGGTTTACCTAGCCACGAACTGTTACCAGACGTGCGGTGCGCTCTTACCGCACCTTTTCACCCTTACCGGCACCGAAGTGCTTAGGCGGTTATTTTCTGTGGCACTTTCCGTAGGCTCACGCCCCCCAGGCATTACCTGGCACTCCGCCCTATGGAGCCCGGACTTTCCTCCCCCCTCTAATTTTCATAGAGGGCAGCGACTGTCCAATCGACTCTCCGCCGCGCAGGTTAACGGCAGAGCGGCCCAAGAACAAGCGCTAAAAGCCATTGGCCACCCTGGCATGCCATTTATTGTTCTTTCTGCTTATTCAAGGCCACCTGATACAGCACGTTCTTGCGCTCACCAGTGATCTCGGCCGCCAGCGCTGCCGCCCGCTTGAGAGGCATTTCCTTGAGCAGCAGGTCAAGCACGCGCATCGACTCAGCGCTGATCGCCTCATCACCTTCCGGCGCCGTCCACCCCGCGACCAGCACTACGCACTCGCCACGCTGCTGATTGCTGTCGGATTCAACGAACTGGCGCAACTCAGAAAGCGGCAAGCCCTTGAGAGTCTCGAAAGTCTTGGTCAGCTCCCGAGCCAGCAACGCAGGCCGATCGCCACCGAATACCGCCTCCATGTCCTGCAGACACTCAAGAATCCGATGCGGAGCCTCATAGAAAATCAACGTACGCGGCTCTTCCTTGACCGCCTCCAGACGCCCACGCCGCCCAACCGCCTTGGCCGGTAGAAAACCTTCGAAGATAAACCGGTCCGATGGCAGACCTGCTGCCGACAATGCAGCGATCAAAGCACAGGCCCCGGGCACAGGAACCACATTGATACCTGCTGCTCGCGCCTGACGCACCAAGTGATAACCAGGATCAGAAATCAACGGCGTGCCCGCATCCGAGATCAACGCAACATCATCCCCGGCGAGCAAACGGGTGATGAAACGACTGCCTTCGTCACGCTCATTATGTTCATGACAGGCCGCCAGAGGCGTGGCAATGCCGAAGTGCTGCATCAGGCGCTGAGAATGCCGGGTATCCTCCGCAGCAATGAGCGACACCTCGCGCAACAACTTCAGAGCCCGGGCGCTGATGTCGTCCAGATTACCGATGGGCGTCGCCACCACATAAAGCGAGCCAGCAGCGGAATTCAAAGGACCCGGAACAGTCAAAGCGCACACCTCTTGATCGGCAAAAGCGCCATTGTAGCGCGTTGAAGCCCTCTCAATAGACCTGTCAATCGCTCAACACTCTGATCCTTTGCCGGCTTTTGTGCCTCCCAGCAACATTTGCACCAGCTAAATGGACGGTTTATCACCAGTAACATCGCGCCCCGGCCAGCGCTTGGGTACAATTCCACGCTCATTTGATCGAGTATCAGGAACACTTACATGATCGCTTGCCTGCGGCTGTTTCTCGCCCTCTGCCTGGCTACCCTTTTGGTGGCTTGCGCCAGCTCGCCCTCCTCCAGCCTTGGCGAACTTCCACGGACACCGGATGCCAGCATCGAGCAATTGCTCGAACAGGCCGCCACCAGCAAAAGCCCCGACAAAGCCGCCCTGCTACGCCTGAGCGCGGCAGACATGGCGTATCGCCAAGGCAACGCCGGACGCGCCGGACAGATTCTGCAGCAAGTGCCGCTGGATCAGCTCAAACCTGCCCAGCAAATCTTCGCCAGCACGCTGTCCGCCGAGCTGGCCATGGTACGCAATCAGCCAAAGGCGGCTTTAACCGCCTTGAGCCATCCCAGCCTGCAGCACCTGAGCGAGCTGCCCGCACCACAACAGATTCGCACCGGCACCGTTCATGCTCGCGCCCTTGAGGCCGACGGCCAAACATTGGCAGCCGCCAAGGAGCGGATCTTTATTGCCCCCTTGCTCAAAGACGATGCCGCAGCAAAGAACCACGAAGCCATTTGGGCACTGATCGCCGCCCTGCCAACCGACCAACTGCAGCCAGCGGGCAATGACGATCTGGCCGGCTGGATGAGCCTGGCCCTGGCAGTCAAGAGCGCCGGCACCCTGGAACAGCAGCAGGCCGCCATTGATCAGTGGCGCGCACAGAATCCAAAACACCCTGCTGCCCTCCAATTGCCGCAACCGCTGATCAAGCTCAAAGAGCTGGCCAGCCAACCCGTGTCGAAAATCGCCCTGCTGCTGCCACAGGACGGCCCGCTGGCCTCTGTAGCCAAAGCCCTGCGCGAAGGCTTCATGGCGGCCCACTATCAAGCACAGCAAGCCGGACAGAAACCACCCAGCATCGAGTTCTACGACAGCTCGCGCCTGAGCTCCCTGGATGACTTCTATCGCAAGGCCCAAGCAGCCGGCGTGCAGTTGGTAGTCGGCCCACTGGAAAAACCCCTGGTCAAACAGCTGGCTGCACGCCCGCAACTGCCGATTACTACCCTGGCACTGAACTACAGCGAGGGCGGCGAACAGGGCCCTGCGCAACTGTTCCAGTTTGGCCTGGCAGCCGAAGACGAAGCCCGTGAAGTTTCTCGTCGCGCCCGCGCCGACGGCTTGCACCGTGCCGCCGCGCTGGTCCCCAAGGGTGAATGGGGCGATCGCGTGCTCAAAGCCTTCCGCCAGGATTGGGAAGCCAACGGCGGCAGCATGATCGGCATCGAACGCATCGATCAGCCAGTCGCCCTGGCCCAGCAGATTGCCGACCTGTTCCAACTGCGCCAAAGCGAAGGTCGCGCCAAGAGCCTGCAAAGCACCGTAGGCACTCAAGTCGCCGCGCAACCGGCACGCCGCCAGGACATCGAGTTCATTTTCCTTGCTGCAACGCCACAGCAGGCACAACAGATCAAGCCGACCCTGAACTTCCAATACGCCGGGGACGTTCCGGTGTACGCCACCTCCAACGTATTCAGTGCCAGCGGCGATCAGAACCAATACAACGACATGAACGGAGTAATGTTCTGTGAAACCCCCTGGCTGCTAGACGCCAACGGCCTTCTGCGGCGCCAGGTCACTGCACAATGGCCACAAGCCGGAGGCAGCCTAGGTCGCCTGTACGCCATGGGCGTCGACGCCTATCGTCTTGCACCTCGCCTGGGCCAGCTCAAGGCCCTGCCTGACAGCCGGATCGATGGTGAGTCCGGCAGCCTGGGCATGGCCGCAGGTCAGCGTATCGAACGCCAGCTGCCGTGGGCCAAGTTCGTCAACGGCCAGGTCACCCGCCTGCCCGATACACCGCGCTGATGCTCCAAGGATCACGCCAGCAAAGCGGAAGAGATGCCGAAAGCCAAGCGCTCAGGCATCTCCAACAGCAAGGGCTGCGCCTGCTGGCGCAGAACTGGCTGTGCAAACGCGGCGAGCTTGATCTGGTCATGCTTGACGGCGATACAGTAGTATTCGTCGAAGTCCGCTACAGACAACACACGCAATGGGGTGGCGCCCTGGGCAGTATCGATGGGCGCAAGCGTCAGAAACTCATTCTTGCTGCGCAGATTTTTCTGCAAAAAGAGTCACGCTGGTCCAACCATCCCTGCCGTTTCGATGTGGTCGCCATTGACGGCGCCCCAGGTGCAGAAGCCCGCCTGAACTGGCTGCGCAATGCCTTTGACAGCTGAAAGAAGCCATCAGGCAGCACCCATTTTCACTCAACTTTTTTGCTCTTTGCTTTGCGGGCTGCACATTCACGTGCCACCAAGCCGCGCTACTTAAGGTCACACAGATGGACATGCAATCCCGAATTCGCCAGCTTTTTCAGGCCAGTATCGACACCAAGCAACAGGCGATGGACGTACTTGCACCGCACATCGAGCAAGCCAGCCAAGTCATGGTCAACGCCCTGCTCAATGAGGGCAAAATGCTCTCCTGTGGCAACGGCGGTTCTGCGGGCGACGCCCAGCACTTTTCCTCCGAACTGCTCAACCGCTTCGAACGTGAACGCCCCAGCCTGCCAGCCATCGCCCTGACCACCGATAGCTCGACCATCACTTCGATCGCCAACGACTACAGCTACAACGAAGTCTTTTCCAAGCAGATCCGCGCCCTGGGACAACCTGGCGACGTACTGCTGGCGATTTCCACCAGCGGCAACTCGGCCAACATTATTCAAGCAATCCAGGCCGCACATGATCGAGAAATGATTGTCGTAGCATTGACCGGTCGCGATGGTGGAGGCATGGCTTCCCTGCTTTTGCCTGAAGATGTTGAAATTCGTGTACCGGCCAACGTCACCGCACGTATTCAAGAAGTCCACCTGCTGGCGATCCACTGCCTTTGCGACTTGATCGACAGCCAATTGTTCGGGAGTGAAGAATGACCCCTAATCGCCTTGGCCTTCTGGCCTTGACCTTGTGCCTCGGCATCACTGGTTGCAGCTCGGTGATTACCGCCACCCGCGACAAACCCATTGATGACGATCGCGGCACTCGCACCTTCGGCAGCAAGATCGACGACTCACTGATCGAAACCAAAGTCGCCGTCAACGTTGCCAAGGCCAACCCGGACCTGGAAAACAACTCACACATTGTCGTCACCAGCTTCAACGGCATTGTCCTGCTCGCAGGCCAGACACCGCGCCCCGACCTCAAGGCAACAGCCGAACAGGCCGCCAGCGAAGTGCAGCGAGTCAAGAAGGTCCATAACGAACTGCAAGTACTGCCGCCCTCCGGCTTTCTGGCACGGCAGAACGATGGCTGGCTGACCACCAAGATCAAGACTCAGATGCTCACCGACGCCAGCATTCCCGGATCGCGGATCAAGGTCGTCACCGAGAATGGCATCGTCTACCTGCTGGGCCTGCTGACCCAACAGGAAGCCGCGCAAGCCACCAATCTGGTCCAGGGCGTCTCCGGCGTACAAAAAATCGTCAAACTGTTCGAATACATCGACTGACACAGCACTGCGTCAGACACAAAAAAGGCGATCCATCTGGATCGCCTTTTTTATTACTTGACCACTTTCAAGCTGGGCCGGCCACTGGGGCGCGGCGGCTCACTGTCCGGTGGCGGCAAATCGTCATCCGGCTCGATGTCATCTTCTTCGTCCAGAGGCGACTCCAGATCAAAGACCATGCCCTGACCATTCTCGCGCGCATAGATTCCGAGTATCGCCGCGACCGGTACGTGCAAGCTGTGTGGCACACCGCCGAAGCGCCCTTCAAAGGTCACGGCGTCGTTGTCCATGTGCAGATGACGCACGGCACTGGGAGAAATATTCAGGACAATTTGCCCATCACTGGCAAAGCCCTGGGGCACCTGCACAGCCGGATAGTCGGAATTGACCAGCAGGTGCGGGGTGCAATCGTTGTCCACAATCCACTCATAGAGCGCGCGGACCAGATAAGGTCGACTGGAGTTCATAGCGGCTCCTTAAGCCTCAGCGCATGTCACGTTCGACGCCAGACAGACTCGCCTGGAAAGCCTCACGCGCAAATTGGCGGTCCATATAATCAAGCAGCGGCTTGGCCTGCCGCGGCAATTCGATACCCAGGATTGGCAATCTCCAGAGTATGGGCAGTAGGCAGCAGTCCACCAGACTTTGTTCCTCACTGAGGAAAAATGGTTTGTCGGCAAACAGCGGAGACACTCCGGTCAGACTTTCACGCAATTCCTTACGCGCCTGCACCCGCGCCGCCTCCTTGGTCCGCGGATCCAGGATCAGATCCACCTGCCCGCACCAATCACGCTGGATTCGGTGCATCAGCAAACGACTGTTGGCACGCGCCACAGGGTAAACCGGCAACAGCGGCGGATGAGGGTAACGCTCATCCAGGTACTCCATCACCACTGTCGATTCCCACAACGCCAGGTCACGATCAACCAGCGTTGGCAAGCTCCCGTAAGGATTCACTTCGATCAGCTTCGGCGGCTGACGGCCCGCCTCCACACTGATGATCTCGGCGCTGACACCCTTCTCCGCCAGCACAATGCGCACCCGGTGGGAATAGTGGTCGGCGGGATCGGAGTAACAGGCCAACCGATTGGTCACGCCCATGGCGATCCTCCTCGCTTGTTGAAATTATCGGAAGCAGAAAAAACGAGCGCGCCCTCAGGGCGCCTCTGGTAACCCCCGAATGATACAGGGTTGTTACTGATCAGAGACGCCCTTGGGCGCGCACGCTCAACAACTGATGCTTAAAACGTTATTAATGCACATCCTTCCAGTATTCGCGCTTGAGCAGATAGGCGAACACGAAGAAGAAGGCCAGATACAAGAGCACATAAGTGCCGATGCGCTGGTGTTGCAGCTTGACCGGGTTGGCCGAGTAGGCAAGGAAAGTCACCAGATTCTTAACCTTCTCGTCGAACTGAGCCTCGTTGAGAGTACCGGTACCCTCTTTGACTGTCAGTTGATCGCACGCCTCGTGAGTCAGCGGTGTACCAGTCAGCGGATCGTATTGCTTCTTGCCGTCTTCAACGATCTGCACCTGCTTGCAACCGACCACTTGACGCCCTTGCAGACCGACCAGGACGTTAGGCATGCCAACGTTCGGGAAGACCTTGTTGTTCACACCCCAAGGGCGCGCAGGATCTTCATAGAAGGACTTGAGGTAGCCATAAAGCCAGTCGGTACCACGAACACGAGCCACCAGGGTCAGATCTGGCGGCGCTGCACCGAACCAGGTCTTGGCATCCGCCGGCTGCATGCCGATGTTCATGTGGTCGCCGATCTTGGCACCAGTGAAAACCAGCTTGCTCAACATCAGGTCGTGAGGAATGCCCAAGTCATCGGCCACTCGCTCATAACGCTGGAACTTGGCGCTGTGGCAGCCCATGCAGTAGTTGGCAAAAGTACGCGCGCCGTCTTGCAGGGCGGCTTTGTCGGAGAGATCGATATCGATCTTCTCCAACTCAGGTCCGCCGTGCTCGGCCGCGAAAGACAATACAGGCATAGCAGCAAGAATCAGTACAGCAAATAGCTTTTTCATCAGCCAGTCACCCTTTCCGGAACCGGTTTGGTCTTCTCGAGCCTGGTGTAGAACGGCATCAGAATGAAGTAGGCGAAGTACAGGAAGGTACATACCTGCGACAGCAGCGTACGGCCCGGAGTCGGTGCCAGAACACCCAGCACACCCAGGATCACGAACGAGATGCAGAACACCAGCAGCCAGATCTTGCTCAGCCAGCCTTTGTAGCGCATGGACTTGACCGGGCTGCGGTCAAGCCAAGGCAGTACGAACAGGACCGCAATTGCAGCGCCCATGGCGATAACACCCAAGAGCTTGTCCGGCACCGCACGCAGGATCGCGTAGAACGGCGTGAAGTACCAAACCGGAGCAATGTGCTCGGGAGTCTTGAACGGGTTGGCTTGTTCGAAGTTCGGTTTCTCGAGGAAATAACCGCCCATTTCCGGGAAGAAGAACACGATCGAGCAGAAGATGAACAGGAACACCACTACGCCGACGATATCCTTCACGGTGTAGTAAGGGTGGAAAGGAATGCCATCCAGCGGGATGCCGTTCTCGTCCTTGTTCTTCTTGATGTCTACGCCATCCGGGTTGTTCGAACCCACTTCGTGCAACGCCAGGATGTGCAGCACCACCAGGCCGAGGATCACGATCGGCAGGGCTACTACGTGCAGGGCGAAGAAGCGGTTCAGAGTAATCCCGGAAATCAGGTAGTCACCACGAATCCACTGGGTCAGGTCGTCACCAATAACGGGGATCGCACCGAACAGCGAGATGATTACCTGAGCACCCCAATAGGACATCTGTCCCCAAGGCAGCAGGTAGCCCATGAAGGCTTCAGCCATCAGCGCCAGGTAGATCAGCATGCCGAACAGCCACACCAGCTCACGAGGCTTCTGGTAGGAACCGTAGAGCAAGCCACGGAACATGTGCAGATAGACCACGATGAAGAACGCCGAAGCGCCGGTGGAGTGAAGCAGACGCAGGATCGCGCCGTACTCGACGTCGCGCATGATGTATTCAACAGAAGCGAAGGCCTCTTCTGCCGAAGGGGTGTAGCTCATGGTCAGCCAGACACCGGTAACGATCTGATTGACCAGCACCAGCAGCGCCAGGGAGCCAAAGAAATAGAAGAAGTTGAAGTTCTTCGGAGCGTAATACTTGCTGAGATGGTCTTCCCACATCTTGGTCGCGGGGAAGCGCGCATCAACCCAATCCATGAACTTGCTCATCACGCTTTCTCCGTGTCGACGCCAATGACGATGATGTCATCCGACTCATAGGAATGCGGGGGTACTGGCAGGTTCAGGGGCGCAGGCTGCGCCTTGTAGACGCGACCAGCCAGATCGTAGTGGGAGCCGTGGCAAGGGCAGAAATAGCCACCTACCCAGTCCTTGCCCAGATCGGCGGGCGCCACTTCAGGACGGAAGGTCGGAGAACAACCCAGGTGAGTGCAGATCCCGATCAGCAGCAGGATCTCTGGCTTGATCGAACGCACTTCCGGATCGACGTAGGTTGGTTGTACCGAGTTCTTGGAGTCAGGGTCAGACAGCTGGCCCTCGATCTTTTTAAGATTCCCCAGGATTTCCTCTGTACGGCGGACGATGAACACCGGCTGACCACGCCATTCAGCAATCATCTGCTGACCTGGGTCGATCTTGCTGATATTCACTTTCACCGGTGCACCTGCGGCTTTCGCCTTGGCACTGGGAAACCATGACCCCACGAACGGGACCGCAGCCCCCACCGCTCCTGCAGCACCCACCACGGATGTGGCTGCTACTAAGAAGCGACGCCGGCCTGCATTCACGCCGTCATTGCTCATTCAGTCCTCTCCCATCAGCTTTGTGGCCTGTTAAATCAGGCATCTACTAAGTAAAAATCTGAACTTATAAAAATTTTGCCGAATGGTAATGAAAAGCCCCTATTCTGACAAGGTAATTACCAAGCCCAGCCAGCCCGAAGCCTTGTAGTATAGGGCCTCCGCGGATGTGGCAAGTTGTCACAGAGCAAATTTCAGACAATAAAAAACGCCCAGCTCCGCAAGGAGACTGGGCGTCTTTGAACGCAGTAGCGAATTAACGCTTGGAGTATTGCGGACGCTTACGCGCTTTACGCAGACCCACTTTCTTACGTTCAACTTCACGTGCGTCACGGGTTACGAAACCAGCTTTACGCAGAGCGCTGCGCAGAGTTTCGTCGTAATCCATCAGAGCGCGAGTGATACCGTGGCGGATCGCGCCAGCTTGACCACTTACACCGCCGCCGATAACGGTAACGTAGATATCGAACTTCTCAACAGTCTCGGTCAGCTCCAGCGGCTGACGAACTACCATGCGGGCAGTTTCGCGACCGAAGAAGTTATCCAGGGAACGGTTGTTGATCGAGATGTTGCCAGTGCCCGGACGCAGGAAAACGCGTGCGGTTGCAGTCTTGCGACGGCCAGTGCCGTAATTTTGAGTCGCCGACATAATGAACTATTCCGTTAAATCTTCAGTTCTTGGGGCTGCTGAGCAGTATGAGGGTGAGCAGCGCCCGCATAGACTTTCAGCTTACGGTACATGTCGCGACCCAGCGGGTTCTTAGGCAGCATGCCTTTTACCGCGGTCTCGATCACGCGCTCAGGGGCCTTGGCGATCAGCTTTTCGAAGTTGATCGACTTGATGCCGCCCGGGAAACCGGAGTGGGAGTAGTACATTTTGTCAGTGGTTTTAGCGCCAGTAACACGTACCTGCTCGGCATTGATAACGACGATGTAGTCGCCGGTGTCAACGTGAGGAGTGTACTCAGGCTTGTGCTTGCCACGCAGACGGCTCGCGATTTCGGTGGCCAGACGACCCAGGGTCTGACCAGCAGCGTCGACGACGAACCAGTCGCGCTTTACTGTTTCCGGTTTAGCAGTAAAAGTTTTCATTCTTTATAGCCTCAGGGGCCGCCCAGCAAAATAGACGGCGGATCTTACTGAATAGTGCGTACTTTGACAAGGTCAAAGGCAGCCGGACACAGACGCTATCGGGGGCTCGGGTCAGCGCGTCTGGAATACGGCAAGATTCTTCGGCAGGCGGCGCATCACTTCCACTGCAGAAAGAGCTGCCGAATTATGCAGATTGCGAAAAAAATTTCAACCTGCTTTTATGATTGTTTTGCCAAGGAAGTACCCGATGGACTACCGCCAGCTGGGCCGAACCGACCTTAACGTCAGCGCAATTTGCCTGGGCACCATGACCTGGGGCGAACAGAATACCGAGGCTGAAGCCTTCGCTCAGATCGAGCGAGCCAAACACGCCGGAATCAACTTCATCGACACCGCCGAGATGTACCCGGTGCCCCCCAAGGCCGACACCTACGCCACCACCGAGCGCTATATCGGCAACTGGTTCAAGCAACGCGGCGACCGTGCCGACTGGATCCTGGCCAGCAAAATCGCCGGCCCCGGCAACACCATCGACTACATCCGCGACAAACAACTCAAGCACAACCGCAAACACATAGTCGAAGCCGTGGATGCCAGCCTCAAGCGCTTGCAGACCGACTGGATCGACCTTTATCAGTTGCACTGGCCCGAGCGCAGCACCAACTTCTTCGGTCAACTGGGCTACAAGCACCAGGCCGACGAAGACTTCACCCCGCTGGAAGAAACCCTCGAAGCCCTGGACGAACAGGTCAAGGCCGGCAAGATCCGCCATATCGGCCTGTCCAATGAAACGCCCTGGGGCACCATGAAGTTCCTCGCCCTGGCCGAGAGCCGTGGCTGGCCTCGCGCAGTCTCGATCCAGAACCCCTACAACCTGCTCAACCGCAGCTTTGAAGTGGGCCTGGCGGAAATCGCCATTCGCGAACAATGCGGCCTGTTGGCCTACTCTCCATTGGCCTTTGGCTACCTGTCCGGCAAATACGAAGGCGGCGCCCGGCCAGCCAAGGCTCGACTGAGCCTCTATAGCCGCTTCAGCCGCTACTTCAATCCTCAGTCGGAAGCGGCCTGCAGCCGTTACGTCGCCCTGGCCCGCGAACACGGACTGGATCCAGCGCAAATGGCCCTGGCCTTCGTCAATCAGCAGCCCTTCGTGACCAGCAACATCATCGGCGCCACGACCCTGGACCAGCTGGACAGCAACATCGCCAGTGCCGAATTGAAATTGTCGGAAGAAGTCCTGGCCGGTATCGAGGCGATTCACAAGGACCACCCCAACCCCGCCCCTTAAACACTTCAGCAGCTGGCTTGCCGGCGAATGTGCGTCGCCCATTCGCCGGCAAGCCCATGGCTACAGTGAGCGGGCGATGATTTCCTTCATGATCTCGTTGGTCCCGGCATAAATGCGCTGTACCCGGGCATCGGCCCAGGCCCGGGCTACCGGGTACTCCCACATAAAGCCGTAGCCGCCGTGCAACTGCACGCACTCATCAAGCACCTTGCACTGCAGATCGGTGCCCCAGTACTTGGCCATCGCCGCCGTTGGCACATCGAGCTTGCCTTGCAGATGCAACTCCAGGCAGCGATCGACAAACACCCGGCCAATCTGGATTTCGGTGGCCATCTCCGCCAATTTGAAACGGGTGTTCTGGAAGTCGGCAATCGCCTTGCCGAAAGCCTTGCGTTCACGGGTGTAGTCCAGGGTCCATTGCAGCGCCGCCTCCGCGCTGGCCAGACCGCCAATGGCGACCGTCAGGCGCTCCTGAGGCAACTCCTGCATCAGATAGGCGAACCCCATTCCAGCCTGTCCCAGCAGATTTTCCTTGGGCACACGCACATCCTGGAAAAACAACTCCGAAGTGTCCTGAGCCTTCATCCCCACCTTTTCCAGACGCTTGCCCTTGGAGAACCCCGGCGTATCGGCCTCCACCAGAAACAGGCTGGTGCCCTTGGCCCCGGCCTTGGGATCGGTCTTGGCCACCACAATCACCAGATCCGCCAGATAGCCGTTGGTGATGAAGGTCTTGGAGCCGTTGATCACATACTCGTCGCCATCGAGCACCGCCGTGGTCTTCACCCCTTGCAGGTCGGAACCGGCACCCGGCTCGGTCATGGCGATGGCCGTCACCATTTCCCCCGACACCAGACGGGGCAGGTATTGGCGTTTCAGCGCCTCACTGCCGTAATGCAGGATGTAGGGCGCAACAATGTCCGAATGCAGAGAGAAACCAATGCCCGTCAGTCCCAGCCGACCGATCTCCTCGATCACCACCGCACTGTAGAGAAAATCCGCACCCAGGCCGCCGTACTCCTCGGGAATATGTGAGCACAGCATCCCCGCCTCCCCGGCCTTGTTCCACAACTGGCGGTCGATATAGCCCTGTTTTTCCCACTCACCATGGAAAGGCACAGCCTCTTTTTCAAGGAACGTACGCACGCTGTCACGGAAGAGCTCGTGCTCGGAACTGAACAAGGTTCTAGGGATCATGCAGGCACCTGTGATGTTTATTGATCATGGGTTG
The DNA here is from genome assembly GCF_001547895.1 of Pseudomonas sp. Os17. Lineage (NCBI taxonomy): Bacteria > Pseudomonadati > Pseudomonadota > Gammaproteobacteria > Pseudomonadales > Pseudomonadaceae > Pseudomonas > Pseudomonas sp. Os17. The sequence continues at coordinate 5,669,809 of NZ_AP014627.1, forward strand.
GCTGCCAGAGCCTAAGGCCAGCCACCTGCACAGGACACTGGACACATCCGACAAAAAATAAGACGATCCAGCCGTCTGGTGACCACTTTCCCCTATAAGAACAATTGAATTATGTCTAACCAAACCTCCACGCCCTTGCGGCGCGTCAGCATCCTGGCTATCGACCGGGTTTTCGCCTCCACCCTCATGCAAGCCAAGGATTTCTTCCATCTGGCCAGCCTGCGCTATGGCAAACAACTGGGCCAAGGCCTGACCCCGGCCTTCGAAACCCGCCTGGTCAGTCCCGACGGCCAGCCGGTTTGCAGCTTCAGCAACGTGATCATGCCGGTGGATGGCCCGCTGGAAGACACAGACGTGATCATCCTCCCTGCGTTCTGGGACGACTTCGACACCCTGTGCCAGCGTTATCCACAGATACTGCCCTGGCTGCGGGCTCAGCACGCCCGCGGTGCCGTGCTCTGCGGCGAGGCCACCGGCGTGTTCTGGCTGGCCGAAGCCGGGCTGCTCAACGGCAAGGAAGCCACCACCTACTGGCGCTTCTTCAGCGCCTTCAGCGAACGCTTCCCCCAGGTCCAGCTCAATCAGGACAAGCACCTGACCGACGCCGACAACCTCTACTGCGCCGGCGGCACGACCTCGGCCTGCGACCTGTACATCTACCTGATCGAACGCTTCTGCGGCGCCAACGTAGCCCAGGCCGTGGCTCGGGACATACTCTACGAAGTGCAACGCAACTACGCCCCCGGACGCATCGGCTTTGGCGGCCAGAAGCTGCACCAGGACGTGATCATCCTGCAGATCCAGCACTGGCTCGAAGAGCACTTCGCCGACAAGTTCCGCTTCGAAGACGTGGCCCGCGAGCATGGCATGAGCATTCGCAACTTCATGCGCCGCTTCCAGACCGCCACCGGCGACAAGCCTCTGCATTACCTGCAGCGGCTGCGTATCGAAACCGCCAAGGGCCTGCTCTCGGGAACACGCAAGAGCATCAAGACCATCAGCTACGAAGTCGGCTACGACGACGCCAGCTTCTTTGCCCGCCTGTTCCGCCAGCACACCGAACTCTCACCCAACCAGTACCGCCAACAGTTCCAGCAACAGGCGGCATAAAAAAAGGGCCTGCAATGCAGGCCCTTGTTCATTTGGCGACGCTTACGGCTTGTGTGCCCGCGACAGAAACTCGTGGGACTGCATCTCCAGCAACCGGCTGAGGGTTCGCTGGAACTCGAACGTCAGGCGTCCACCGGTGTACAGATCCTTGAGTTCAACCTCGGCAGAGATGATCAGCTTGACGTTACGGTCATAGAACTCGTCGACCATATTGATAAAGCGCCGGGCAATGTCGTCGGTGGTCACGCTCATCTGCTCCACGCCGCTGAGCAGCACCGCATGGAAGATCTTGCCCAGTTCGATGTAATCGTTCTGGCTGCGGGGACCGTCGCACAGCTCGCGGAAATCGAACCAGGCCACATCATCACAGGTACGCAGGGCACGAATTTCCCGGTTCTCGATGATCAACACATCGTTTTCCACCGCCTGAGTGCATTCAGGGGTCAGCGCCCGGAAGCTCTTGCGCAGGCTTTCGTGAGCCGCTTCATTCAGGGGGTAATGAAACAGCTCGGCCTGTTCCAGATGCCGCAGACGGTAGTCGACACCGCTGTCGACGTTGACGATCTCGGTGTTCTGCTTGATCAGGGCAATGGCCGGCAGGAAGCGCGCACGCTGCAAGCCATCCTTGTACAGGCCGTCCGGAACGATGTTCGAGGTGGCGACCAGGGTCACGCCATTCTTGAACAGCTCTTCCATCAGGGTGCCGAGGATCATCGCATCGGTAATGTCGGAGACGAAGAACTCGTCGAAGCAGATCACCCGCGCCTCTTGGGAGAAGCGTTTGGCGATGATGGTCAGCGGATTCTTCTCGCCGCCCAGGGTCTTCATCTCTTCGTGGACGCGCTTCATAAAGCGGTGAAAGTGCGTGCGAACCTTTTCCTTGAACGGCAGGGCCTCGAAGAAGGTATCCACCAGATAGGTCTTGCCGCGCCCCACTCCCCCCCAGAAATACAGGCCCTTGACCGGCACCTGATCCTTCTTGCCGAACAGCTTGCCGAGCAGTCCCGGCTTGTTTTGCTCGGCTGCAATCAGATCGTCGTACAGACGCTGCAGATGACGCACAGCGGTTTCCTGTGCCGCGTCATGAAAGAAGTCCGGGCGTTTCAGATCTGCTTGGTATCGTTCTAGGGGCGTCATAATTCGTTAGCAAGGCAACAAAAACGGGCCGTCACTTTAGCGACGGCCCTGGGGAATGGCAATCAGCCCTTGGTCGGGAAGATTCCGATTAGTCCTGCGCCGGGGTCAGCGCAATCCGCAGTGCATCTATTGCTGCATCACGCGCGGCAGCGTCGGCGAACTCAGGGCTGTCAGCCACACAGGCACCATCGAGCCAGACGCTGAAACTGCCGGCTTCGCTGCGCAGATCCAGCGCCTGCCCGGACTGCAGCTGTTTGCTCACCACACCGGCCGCCTTGCCATCGGCGAAATGGCGCGACAGCAGCAACTGCTCGCCATCGGCAGACAGCAGGCGGAAACGGAAACTGCCATCGTCTTCACGGAAGCTGATGAAGCGCGCAGCCTTGGCGGCCTTTTTCTTGGTCGTGGCGGCAACCTGCACCTGGCTGGCAAAGGAGCGCAGGCCTACGGCCTCACGCAACTCGGCGAGGAACGGCGTGGCCACGGCACGGGCCTTGACGGCGCCGGCACGCAGAATGTCTTCCAGGTCCGACGGGCGAGCGATCAGTTGGTGGTAACGCTCGCGGGCTTCGCCCAGCTCGGCGTCCAGCAATTGGAACAGGCGGTTCTTGGCTTCTCCCCAACCCAGGCCCTGAAGCAATTCCGCGCGGAACTCGGCAGCCTGCGCCGGGGTGGAGAAGGCCTGGAACAGGGTGAACAAATGAGCGTTGTCCGGATCCTTGGCCTCGCCCGGCGCCTTGGAGTCAGTGACGATCCGCGAGATCGCGTCCTTCATCTCCTTGGCGCTGGTGAACAACGGAATGGTGTTGTCGTAGCTCTTGGACATCTTGCGGCCATCGAGACCTGGCAAGGTGGCAACGCTTTCCTCGATCAGCGCCTCGGGCATGGTGAAGAACTCCTTGCCCTGGCCGAACAGGTGGTTGAAGCGCTGGCCGATATCACGGGCCATCTCCACGTGCTGGATCTGATCCCTGCCCACCGGCACCTTGTGAGCGTTGAACATCAGGATGTCCGCGGCCATCAGCACCGGGTAGCTGTACAACCCCATGGTAATGCCGGCGTCCGGGTCTTCACCGGCTTCCAGGTTCTTGTCCACCGAGGCCTTGTAGGCATGCGCGCGATTGAGCAGCCCCTTGGCCGCGACGCAGGTCAGCAACCAGGTCAGTTCCGGGATTTCCGGAATGTCCGACTGGCGATAGAAAGTCACGCGCTCCACATCCAGGCCACCGGCCAACCAGGTGGCCGCAATCTCCTGACGCGAACGCTGGATGCGCAACGGGTCGTCGCACTTGATCAGCGCGTGGTAGTCGGCCAGAAAGTAGAAGGAGTCGGCATTGCTGTCGCGACTGGCAAGGATCGCCGGGCGAATCGCGCCGGCATAGTTGCCCAGGTGCGGGGTGCCGGTGGTGGTGATGCCGGTGAGGATACGCGTACGAGTAGTCATGGGTAATCGCTTATCAGACTGCTATCAATTCGAAAGTCGCGGCAGCACCAGATCCTTGAGATCGGTGAGCTTGCCATGAAAAAAGTGTCCGCATTCTGCCACTTTCAGCAGCTCATGGGGGCGAACAAGCGCGTCGGACCAGTCGTAGACCGCCTGCGGGTCGATGACTTCATCGGTTTCCGGCTGGATCAGGGTCAGCGGGCAGTTCTCCGGCAACTGATCGCTGTCCCGCAGCCGGGTCACCGCCGCCGCCACCATGAACAGATGCTTGAGCCGAATGCCCTGGGCTTCCAGGCGTCCACCCAGGCTGGCGGCGACGAAGCCTCCGAAGGAAAAACCCAGCAGCGTCAATGGCAATCCCGGGTGCCGGGCCAGCAACCACTGAGCGGCGGCCTGGGCGTCATCGACTTCGCCACTGCCCATGTCGTGACTGCCCTCACTGGCGCCCACGCCCCGATAGTTGAAGCGCAAGGTAATCAGCCCGGCATCCCGCGCGGTGCGCTGCAAGGTGGACACCACCTTGTTGAGCATGGTGCCACCCTGCACCGGATTGGGGTGACAGATCAGCGCCACGCCGCGAGCGTCGGGCACCTCCAGATACAGGGCTTCCAGTTGGCCCACAGGGCCGTCAATCACTACAGGGGTTTCACGCATTAGCAAGGAAGGAACTCCGTGACCTCGAAGGGGGTCGACTCGTCTAGCAAATGGTCTGTGCCAATCTATTGCGAGTGAATCGCGGTATACAGCGCAGGTTCGAGCCGTTAACGTAAAGCAAAGCCGTTTATAGAGGAAGGACTCGTGGAACACTCGCTCTTAGTTTGGTTGTTGCCGACTCTTGCCCTGGTCGCGGGTGTCGCCATTGGATTCCTGGTTGCTCGCCTGCTGCCCAATGCCGCGCCTAACCGCACGCAGCGTCAGTTGGACGATATTCAGGAACGTTTCGACAATTATCAGAACGAAGTGGTCACCCACTTCAACAGCACCGCCACCCTGGTGAAAAAGCTCACCCAGAGCTATCAGGAAGTGCAGGACCATCTCGCCGAGGGCGCCAACCGTCTGGCCCTGGACGAACTGACCCGCCAACGCCTGCTGGCCGCCCTGCACTCGGAGTCGGTGCAGGCTCCTCGTGAACGCCTGACACCACCGCGGGACCAGGAGCCGCCACGGGACTACGCGCCAAAGACGCCGAATGCCCCCGGCATGCTCGACGAGCATTACGGCCTGAAGAAGTAATACGCCTCAGCCATTAAAAAGCCCGCCCGATTTGCATCGGGCGGGCTTTTTTGTGCCTGGGGTTCAGCCAGTTTGCCCTTAGTACTGCTGACCTTGCTGCTGGTAAGGCTGCTGGTACTGCTGGTTCGGCTGTTGATACTGCTGACCCGGAATCGCCTTGAGGTTGACCTCTACCCGACGGTTCTGCGCACGACCATTGACGTCGGCGTTGCTGGCGATCGGGTTGTCCGGGCCGGCACCGCGAGCGGACAGGTTGGCACTGCTCACGCCCTGGGACGTCAGGTAGGTCGCGACGCTCTGGGCACGACGCTGGGACAGGTCCATGTTGTGCTGGCGGCTGCCGGTGCTGTCGGTGTAGCCGACGATCTCGATCTGGTTCTGGTTGAACTCGCGCAGCGAGTTGGCCAGGTTGTTCAGCGGCTGATAGAAGCTGGGAGCGATGTTCGCCGAGTCGGTGGCGAAGGTGATGTTGCCGGGCATGATCAGCTTGATCTGATCACCCTGGCGCTGCACTTCAACCCCGGTATTGGCCATGCTGGCGCGCAGTTTCTTCTCTTGCTGGTCGGCGTAGTAACCGTAACCGGCAGCAGACGCACCCACCACGGCGGCACCGATCAGCGCCCCCTTGCCACGGTTGTTGTGGTCGATGGCGGCACCGGCCAAAGCACCGGCCAGGGCACCCAGGCCACCGTATTTTGCAGTTTTGCTCATGCCCGACGAGCCGCCGTCGGCCTGCCCCTGATTGTCATAGGGGTTAGGCGAAGCGCAGCCGGACAACAAGGCCACAGCAGTAGCGACAACAATCAAACGACGCGAGGTGAACATGGAAAGCTCCTACTTTTTGCATTCTGTGGTGCAGCGGACGTTGGCAACAGACCTGTGCTGCCGTTGGAACACGCGAAACGGCAAAAATTCCGTGAGCAACAGAGCAAATCCTCAGGCTCTCACGAACGGATTCTGACGCATTTCATCCCCCAGGCGGGTGTCTGGACCGTGCCCGGCCACCACTGTGGCGTCTTCGTCGAGGGTATACAGACGCTGCTTGATCGAACGCACCAGGGTGGCTTGATCGCCGCCCCACAAGTCCGTGCGTCCGACGCCGCGCTTGAACAGTGTGTCGCCGGCAATCAGAAGCTTAGCTTCAGAAAACCAAAAGCTCATGGAACCCGGAGTATGCCCGGGGGTATGCAAGGCTACGCCGCATCCACAAGCCAACTCTTCCTCGTGATCCAGCCAGCGGTCCGGTGACGGCACCGGGGTAAAGGGCACGCCGAACATGCTGCATTGCATCTCCAGGTTGTCCCAGAGGAACTGATCGTCCTTGTGCAGGTGCAAGGTGGCGCCGGTCTTTTCCTTCATCTGCCCCGAGGCCAGGAAATGGTCCAGATGAGCATGGGTATGAATGATGCTCACCACCTTCAGCCCCAGGGCCTCGAGGCGAGCCATGATCAAGTCCGGATTGCCGCCCGGATCGACCACAATGGCTTTCTTGGTCAACGGGTCGCCGATGATGGTGCAGTTGCACTGCAACGGACCGACGGGGAAGGTCTCGCGGATCAGGCTGGGGGTAACGGCGCTCATGGCAAGGCTCCAGAAAAAACGATCGGCCATTCTGGCACAGCTCGCCGCCCCTGCTGACTCAGAACCTCAATTGCAGCGTCTCTTCGCCTTCCAGCGCCAGCAGATACCGTTTGGCCTGCAGCCCACCGGCAAAACCGGTCAGGCTTCCCGAAGCGCCGATCACTCGATGACAGGGAGCAACAATCGAAATCGGGTTCCGGCCATTGGCCGCCCCTACTGCCCGTACCGCCTTGGGGTGGCCGATCTGTCGGGCGATCTGGCCATAGCTGCGGGTTTCACCGAATGGAATGGTCAACAGCGCCTGCCAGACCTGGCACTGGAACTCGGTGCCGGCAAAATCCAGCTCCAGCTCGAAACGCTCACGGCTACCGGCAAAGTACTCTTGCAACTGACGCTCGGTTTCCCGCAACAGCGGATGATCGGCCGCTTCCTGCAATGGCCCGAGACGAACCCGATTCTGCCGTTCATGCTCCCAGAGAATCGCCGCCAACTTGCTGCCTCTGGCGACCAGGGTCAGTTGGCCAACAGGGGACGCCATCAATTTGAATACGCAGGACATCTCAGCTCTCCTTCAGTCCGCCAGTGGAGTCGGGCGGGCCTGTCACGCTTGCCGCACCGTTCTCTCGATAGCCTGCACAGTAAAGGGAGATTCAAGCGCAAGAACCACGTTTCTTGCGTTTGAATCTCATGGCGCATGACTCCGCGCACCGAGCCTGCCCGAGGCTAGTCGTCCTCATCCACCAGGTAACAATTGTCACTGCTGCTGCGATGTCCATGGGGATCGACGATAAAGGCTCCGCGGCCCTGGCCGCATTCGAGCAAGCGCACCGGCGCCAGCTCGCGCTGACTGTCGATCTGCGCGTTCAAGCGCACGATATACACCCCAAGGGAAATCGACACACAAAGAATCAGCACCAGACACCCCACCAACTGATCGGTGTAACGGGCGCCGGAGTCATCAGAAAGCACTGGCGACATAACCCGCCCCTATTGGCGCCTTGCCTTGCCCAATCACCAGCCAACTCAATGGACCACCCTGCCCCAGGCGCACCAGAGGCCCCCTGGAGGGCAATACACAGGCCATCAGGACCAGGACAATCATGAGCAGCAAGATACCTTTGACCACTGAAGACACGTTCATGGCAGATAGCGCTCCGGATGAGTTGATCCCCAGCTTAGGCCGGGCCGGGTTAACACTGGGTAAACATCGGTAGAACCCCATCCGACTCCGCTATCCTTGCTCCCCTGAGCGCCAAGGGTCCAGGGGGACATACCCGTGCATATCAACCTGCTGCTGGTCGAGGACAACCTCGATCTGGCCAATACCGTCATCGAATACCTGGAAATCAGCGGCATCGTCTGCGACCACGCCAGCAACGGCCAGACCGGTCTTAACCTGGCTCTGGGCCAGCACTACGACGTGATACTCCTCGACATCATGCTGCCGCGACTGGACGGCCAGCAGCTGTGCCAACAGTTGCGCCAGCAAGGCAGCCAGACGCCGATCCTGATGCTCACTTCACTGGACGCTCTTTCCGACAAGCTCGCCAGCTTTGCCGCCGGGGCCGACGACTACCTGGTCAAACCCTTCGAGCTGGCGGAACTGGTAGCCCGCATCCGCGCCCTGAGCATGCGCCGCAGCGGTCAGGCCAGCCGCCTGCAAGTGGCCGACCTGGTCATGGAGCTGTCCACCCGCAAGGTCAGCCGCGCGGGCCAGGAACTGCACCTGTCGCCCATTTGCTGGACCTTGCTGGAATGCCTGATGCGCGCCAGCCCGGAACCCGTGACCCGGGAGCGCCTGGAAGCGACCATCTGGGGCGATGAACCGCCGGACAGCAATACCCTCAAGGTGCACATGCACCGGCTGCGCAAGACCGTGGACAAATCCTTCGGCCAACCGCTGATCCACACCATCCCCGGAATTGGCATACAGATGAGGTCACATGCGTAACGGTCTGGGTCTGAAATGGGTGATCAGTGGCAGCTTCCTGCTGCTGATCGGCGTCGTCTTGCTGATCTACAGCCTGCTGCTGCCCGAATACAGCGTGCGTGGCCTGCTCTACACCGCCAGCGCCATGATGGAAGAAGAAGCCCAGTACTTCGCCAGGCACTACAAGAAGGATCCGAACACCCCGCCGCCGCACAACTACTTCTATACCAGCGTGATCGGCAAGGAAGCCCTGCCGGAGAAAATCCGTCAGCTACTGGATACTCCGCCCAGCCTGTCCTTCGGCGCGCTACAGGCCTTCGGCGACCTGGACTCCGATGACGAGGATGAAGGGCGGGCGGTCCTGGCCCAGCCCCTCAGCGACGGCAAGACCCTGTACATGTTCGACGTCGACCACGACAAGGAAGAAGGCGGCGAAGTGGAGACGCCACTGTCCGACGCCTACATCGAGCGCCAGTTGCGCGGCGTCAACCTCATCAGCCTGGCGGTGTTCGTCCCGGCGCTGATCATCATTGTCCTGCTGGTCTGGTGGCTGGTAAGGCCCCTGGAGCGCCTGGCCCAATGGTCCTCGACCCTCAAGGATGCGGACGCGGTGTCCGGCCAGCGGCCTAATTTCGGTTTCAAGGAGTTCAACGTGCTCGCCGATGCCCTGGCCCAAAGCGTGCAGCAGGTGCAGGCCGCCAGCCTGCGCGAAGGCCGCCTGCTGCGCTATACCAGCCATGAACTGCGTACCCCGCTGGCGGTGCTCAAGGCCAATATCGAACTGCTGACCCTGCAATCCGGCGGTGTCCTGCCGCCGCCCCTGCAACGCATCGAGCGCTCGGTATTGAACATGCAGCGCATCGCCGAAACCTTGCTGTGGATGAGCCGGGAACTGCCGGAACCCTTGCCCGAGGAGCCCATCGACATGAGCGGCCTGGTCACCGAACTGATCGAGGAACACCGCTACCTGATCGGCACACGGGATATCGAGCTGCTGCTGGACATCAGCAGTACCCCTTGCCGCCTGCCCCTCACCGCCTGCCGCATCGTGGTGGGCAACTTCCTGCGCAATGCCTTGCAATATGCCGATGAAGGCAGCGTCGAGATCCATTTCGACTATCCGCAACTGCGTATCGTCAACCGCATTCGGGAGACCAAGCAGTTGGAGCCGTCCAACGACTTTGGCTATGGCCTGGGTCTGGAACTGATGCGGCAACTCAGTGCCCGGCTCGGCTGGCGCATTGAAGTGCTGACGGAACAGCAACTCTTCACGGTGACCCTGGACTTCAACGCCGCCCCGCCCGCCGAGGAACTGCCTGCACCACAGAGCGCTCCCGAGGTGCCGAGTTGAACACCGCCGTCCTGGTCTAGCTCGGTGAAGGCCAGGAAATTCCTGCTCACAAGCGATGAAAAAACTGTCTAGACCCGGCCCTCTCCGACGACGCTTGTGAGTATCGTTGACGGACAAAAAACCACGCCCGGGGGAGCTTGTCGGTGCATAACTTGCTTGCAGGAAGCGGACTGCATCTTTCGCACTGCACTCAAGAACCGGGTCCGAACGACCCCGCCCGCCCCCGCGCCAAGGCAAAGAACGAGGTTCGCTGTGGCCACCTACAATCTGCGTCAACTCAAGTACTTCATCACCACCGTCGAGTGCGGCAGCGTTGCCGAGGCGTCGCGCAAGCTGTATATCGCCCAACCGTCGATCTCCACTGCCATCAAGGGCCTGGAGGACAGCTTCGGTGTGCAGTTGCTGATTCGTCATCACGCCCTGGGCGTGTCCCTGACCCCAAGCGGTGCACGCTTCTATCGCAAGGCCCAGGAACTGCTGCGCATGGCCAAGGAGTTCGAACAGAACGCCCTGGCCGACAATGATGTGGTGTCCGGACAGATCGACATCGGCTGCTTTGAAACCGTGGCTCCGTTGTACCTGCCGCAGTTGATCGCCGGTTTCAGCGCGCTCTATCCCGGCGTGGAGATTCGCATCCGTGACGGCGAGCAACAGGAACTGGTGCAAGGCCTGACCGGGGGCGCCTTCGACCTGGTGATCCTGTATGAACATGAGTTGGACGGCACCATCGAAACCGAGCCGCTGATGCCGGCGCAACGCCCCTATGTGCTGCTGCCGGCCGATCATCGCTACGCCCAGCAAGCCCAGGTTTCACTGCGCGACCTGAGCCTGGAACCGATGATCCTGCTGGATGTGCAACCCAGCCGGACCTACTTTGTCAGCCTGTTCGAGGAGTTGGGGCTCACCCCGCAGATCGCCTTCAGCTCGCCCTCCATCGAGATGGTGCGGGGCATGGTCGGCCAGGGCTTCGGCTTTTCGATCCTGGTGACCCGCCCCCACTCCCAGTGCTCCTACGACGGCAAGCCGGTGGTGTGCGTGGATATCGTCGAGGACGTGACCGGCTCAGGCCTGGTCGCCGCCTGGCTCAAGCGTGGCCAGTTGACCAAGCCGGCGCGCCTGTTTGCCGACTACTGCAAGGAACACCTGGCCCGTTGAGCGCACCTTGCCGCCGACTCGCCCCTCGCCCGGGAGCCTAGCCCAGCAGCCCCAGCTCCTGGGCCCGGGCCACTGCCTGGGTACGGCGCTCCACCCCCAGCTTGCTGTTGATATGGCTGGCATGGGTCTTGACCGTGTGCAGGGAGATGAACAGTCGCTCACTGATCTCCTGGTTGGAACAGCCCTGAGCGATCAGTTGCAGCACCGACAACTCCCTGGAACTCAAGGATTCGCTGGGGACCGCCGTTTCGGGAAGTTCCCGGGGTGCGGCGGGCAAGCGCTCCAGCAGCGCCTGGGTCAAGGCGGTCGGTGCGCCCTGCTGCAACTGCTCGCGCATCCAGCCGGGATGCTGCGCAATCAGCCCCTCGAAAGGCTGCAATGCGCCCCCGACGGCGGCCTCCAGGGCCTGGAGCAAATCCTGGCGGGCCTCGGGGCCACGCCCGAGCCCCAGCAGCAACTGAGCCTTCTGGGTCAGGGCCATCACGCTCAACAATTGCCGGCCGCTCTGCCGACCATGCTCCACCAGCCGCCGCAAACGCTGCTCGGCCCTGGCAGCGTCGCCCTTGATGGTGTCCAGTCGGGCCTGCTGCAGCTCGATATGCAACGGCAGTTGCGGGTGAAACTCAGGCGGTGCCGCCGCCTGTTCGCCGGTGTAGGTCTGGCCCAGGCGGCCAAGCCAGGCCTCGGCCAGGTCGGTGCGTCCCTGAGCCAGCCACAGCTCGCATTTCACCAGGGTGATCATTGCCAGGTAGTAGATCGGCGGCACGTCCCAGATGTGCATCAGGCGCTCGGCTTCGGCGAGTTCGGCAAAGGCCCGGGCAAACTCGCCTCGCAGCCCCTCCTGCTTGGCGATCACGCAGTGGGCGATCAACACGCTGATATCGCGACAGGCCCGGGCCTCCACCAGCCCGGCCTGCAGACGCAGCAGACCGGTTTCAGGCTGGGCCCGCAGCGTCAACAGATAGCCTTCATACAGGGTCAGCCGGGCCCGCACCGCATACAGTCGCTGAGCCGACAGCCCCTGCAGCCGGCGCAGCCCCTGGTGCACCTCCTCCTGCGCTCTGAGCACCTCGCCCCGAGCCTGCAGGACCCGGGCCCGATCGTAATGGGCCAGGGCCTCGAACAGCGGATTGCCGACCCGCTGTGCCAGCTCCAGGGATTCGCGATTGAGACTGCGGGCGCGCCACAGATCAGCGTCGGTAATCGCCAGGTTGGACAGGGTCGACAGGCACATCAGGCGTTGCCCGTAACGCTTGTGCGGCAGGCTCTCAAGAGCTTCACCACAATAGGCCAGGGTTCTTTCCCGCTGCCCGCGACCACGGGCGATGATCCCGCTCAGGGCCAGCCATTGCGCCAGCATCGACTTCTGCGCGGTGGCCGAAGGCGCCGGCAAGAAACGACTCAAGTGATCGGCCAGCTCTTCCGCGGCATCCAGTTGGCAGGCCAGGCCCAGGGCCCAGCTGTAAAGCACGATCAGGCGCGGCGTGCTGATCAACAGGCTGTCGGGCAGGTCCATCTTCCAGCGCAGCAGCATGCCGACATTCTGCTCCGCCAGCAGTTGCTCCTCCGACAGGTTCTGCACCAGGTTGGCCGCCACATCCAGGTGCCCGGCACGCAGCGCCTGCTCCACCGCTTCATCCAGCAGCCCCTGGGCATTGAACCAGCGACAGGCCCGCAGATGCAGAGTAGCGGCCGGCACCAGGGCATTGGCCGTGGGGCGGGTGCGCAACAGATCGGAAAACAGGTGGTGATAGCGATACCAATGCCCGTGTTCGTCCAGCGGCACCAGGAACACCTGGTGGGCCTGCAGAAACCCGAGGATTTCCGCGCTGTCATGGGCCTCGCGCAGGGCATCGCAGAGTTCGGCGCAAAAACGCTCCTGGGGCGCCGTGTCATAGAGGAACGCCTGGACCTCGGCGGGCAGACAGTCGATCACTTCCTCCAGCAGGTAGTCACGGATCAGCCCTTCCCCCCCATGCAGCCCCTGGGGCAAGGTGCCCAGCGCACCGGCCTCGGACGCCGCCAGCAGCCAGAAACGCAGCCCGGCAACCCAGCCCTCGCTACGCTGGATCAAGCTTTCCAGAGCCTCGCCACGCAAGGCGCTGCTGTGCCGATCCAACAGGCTCAGGGATTCGTCATGGGTCAGGCGCAAATCCTGTTCATTGAGTTCCAGCAACTGTCGCGACAGCCGCAGCCGCGCCAGATGCCAGTCCGGGCGCTGGCGACTGGTGACCAGCACCACCAGGCCATCGGGCAAGTGATTGAGAAAGAACTGCAAGCAGCGATCCAGCACCGGGCCCTGGGCCAGGTGGTAGTCATCCAGCACCAGCAGCAGCGGCGAGCTGCCGGACAGGTGCTGCGCCAACTCGTCCAGCAGGCCGTCGAGCCACTCTTCAAAGGCAAAGGGCTGATGACGCTGGCGCATTTTCAACAGCCCGAGAGACTGCCGGCCCAGTTGGGGAAAGTACTGCTGCAAGCCTGCTAGCAGACGCTCGAGGAAGCGTCCGGGATCGCTGTCCCGACGGCTCAACCCCAGCCACAGGCTCTGCCAGTTTCCCGGCAAGCCCTGGCAGAACTCCACCGCCAGCGAGCTCTTGCCGAATCCGGCCGGCGCACTGACCAACAACAACCGCCCCTTCAACCCGGCGCTCAAGCGTTCGCAAAGACGCGGCCGCTGCACGTATCCGTCGGGCAGAGGGGGTCGATAGAAACGCCCTTCCAACGCGGGAATCACCGCGCTGGCAGACCGTTGAAGGGAGGACAGCTCAGTCATGGCCAACTCTTATTGATGTAGGGTTGTCGGCGTAGCAGATGCCCGCAGACTAGCGGTAAAAAGCGACCTGTTGAAGATTTTTGCGACCATTCGGGTAAAAAAGACTATGTCCAAATGGGTCAGATATATCTGACTGATCAGTCGATATTTCAGTTATTTATTAAGCAACTTACTAATTCACTTGGAGAAAACCAGCCTAGTCCACCTGGATTGATGTGCACTTCCCCAAGGGCAAGATTTTTCAGGCAAAAAAAAGCCCCGAACCGGTCGGGGCAATTTCCGAGGATGCGGCCTCTATTTGCAGCGGATCAGCGAACCCCGTCCTGACGCAGGGCGGCTGGGGTGAAATCGCTGGTGGTCGCGGTGAAGCCGAAGTCGTACGCCTGCTTCTCTTCGTTCTTCATGCCCAGCGCCAGGTAGCGGCCGGACTGCAGGTCGTAGAGGGTTTCCAGGGCGTACCACGGCACTTGCTTGTCGTAGTAGTTCTCGGCATGGGCCTCGGCCACGCGCCACAGTTGGCCACGGCCGTCGTAGTGGTCGATCACCGCCGCCTGCCAGGTGTCCTCGTCGATGTAGAAGTCACGCTTGGCGTAGATGTGGCGCTGGCCTTCCTTCAGGGTCGCGACCACATGCCAGACCCGACGCAGCTCGTAGCGAGCCAGATCCTGGTTGATGTGCCCGGCCTTGATGATGTCGGCGTACTTCAGGCTCGGCGAATCGAGCTTGTAGCTGTCGGAGGCAATGTACATCTCCTTCTTGCCTTCCAGCTTCCAGTCGTAGCGATCCGGAGCACCGTTGTACATGTCCAGGTTGTCCGAGGTGCGCAGGCCGTCGGCGGCGGTACCCGGGCCGTCATAGGACACTTGCGGGGCACGACGCACACGCCGCTGACCCGCGTTGTAGACCCAGGCCGAACGCGGTTCCTTCACCTGGTCGAGGGTTTCGTGAACCAGCAGCACACCACCGGCCAGACGCGCCGGGGCGGTCACTTTCTGCTTGAAGTAGAACAGGATGTTGCCCGGGTTTTTCGGGTCGTAGTCCTTCATCTTGTCGCGGAACACGAACTGGTCCTGGAAGTACACCAGGCTGTAGGAGCCGTTGGCCTGTGGCGTGGCCTGGGTCACCAGGCGGGTCACGCTGCCACCGCGATAGCGGGTGATGTGGTTCCAGATCACTTCCACCCCGCTTTTCGGGATAGGGAACGGAATCGCGGTTTCGAAGTTCTCCAGGCCGTTGCCGCCGGACACCAGGTTGGTTTTGGTGGCGTTGCGCTTGATCGCGGCGAACACGTCAGCCGGCACGGTAGCCCCGCGATGGGACGGGTAGACCGGCATCTTGAAGGTTTCCGGGTAGCGCTTGAACATCGCGTACTGCCCCGGTGCCAGCTTGTCCTTGTACTGCTCGACATTCTGCGCGGTGATGGTGAACAGCGGTTGCTCGCTGCCGTACGGGTTGGACAGGAAACCCTTGCTGTCCACGGTGCCGGCATTGGTCGCCAGCGGCTTCCAGGCCGGAATGGTGCCGGCGGCGTTGCCGGCCATTTCCGCGCCCATCGGCGTCAGGCTGGTGCCCAGCTTGGCGGCTTCATCGGCCGAGACCGCGGCCATGACCCCGGTGGCCAGCAGTGACAGTCCCAGCACACCGACGTGCAACAGACTCTTGGTGATGTTCATAGTGTCGTTCTTCCTGAAAATGCAGTGTGCTTAGAAGTTCACGCCAACGCTCAAGGCGAGGAAGTCCCGGTCATCCACGGTGCTGAAGTCGCCACCAAAGAAGTTGGTGTAGGCCAGGCTCGCGGTGTAGGTGTTCTGGTACTCGGCATCCAACCCCAGGCTGATGGCCTTGCGACCTTCCTCGAAGTTGCCGCCAGGACCTGGCGAGTAACCCTTGACGTCATGGGACCAGGCCACGTTGGGCTTGAGGTTCACACCGGCGAACACATCCGGGTATTCCCAGATGGCCCGGCCGCGGTAGCCCCAGGAAGTGGCGGTGGTGAAGCCGTCGTTGTTGCAGTTGGTGGTGCGATTGCTGGCATCAGTGCCCGCCCCGGCTCCGGCGATGGTGTTGCCGTTGAGGGTGGCGCAGAAACCGTTCGGCAAGGTGCCAGGCCCGAAGACCGGATCGCGGCCATATCGAGCTTTAGTCTTGCTTTCCAGGCCGCCGACATAAGTCATACCGACTTCACCCACCAGCGTGAGGCGGCTGGCGCCCATGACCTGATCGAAGAAGTGCGTGAAGGTGGTCTGGAGCTGGGTAATTTCCTTGCGGTTATAGCCGTGCAGGTCCTGCCCGGGCGTGCCTTTCAAGACGGATGCGTTGCCAAAGCCGGTAATGGGCGTCACGCCGGCGAACAGGATGTCGGTGGAGTTCAGCTGGACCGGAGCATTGGGGCGATAGCTCAGTTCGCCACTCCAGGCCGTGCCGGTAGGCAAGGTGGTGGAGAAGCTAAGGCCGTACAGACGGATGTCTTCCGGATACTCGACGAAGTAGTTGGAGTTGCCTGCCACGATCAGCGGCCTGGCGCTGGCCAACGGCCCCAACGGCATCGTGTAGTAGCGCGACGCAGCGCCCTGAGCACTGAAGATCGGCGCGCGACTGTGGTAATTCATGAAGTAGGCGCCGAACTCGGTATCCAGCGGCTCGTAGTTGTAGCGAAAGGCCACGCCGAACTGGCCACTGTCGCGGGCGTCACGATCGGCGCCACGACGAACCAGAACACCTTCGTTGTTAACGTCCACCCCCAGGGCGTTCAGGGTCGGGAACGCTGCCGGGTTGATGGTCGAGCGCTTGTTCAGCACCCGCAGGTTGTTGTCGCAACCGTCGGAAATGATGTCCGGCTGCGAGAAGAAGGTGCCGCAGTTATCGGTAACGGTCTGGTCCCACTCCAATTGGTAGAAGGCTTCGGCCGAGAGGTTCTCGGTAAGGGCCTGGGAGATGTAGAACATGTTGACCGGAATCAGGCCTTCCTTGATCTCGGCACCTGGGCGACGGAACGCCGATACGTCGATGGGGTTGATCGAGTTGATACCGCCACCGATGAAGGTACTTTCACCCCAGCTCACGACTTGCTTGCCGAAACGCACCGAACCCGGCTCATCGGCGATGGAATAGTTGTGGTAGATAAAAGCATCGAGGATCTGCCCGCCGGAGGACTTGGCGCCTTCCTTGCGGTTGTTGTCGCTGATGTTCTTGAAGTCCAGGTCTTCGTCTTTGAGCTTGAAGTCATACCAGTACTTGCCACGGACAAACACACCGGTATCGCCGTACTTCAACTCCAGGTCATGGATGCCCTTGAAGATCTTCGAAAAGGTCTGGCCCTTGTTGAAGTTCAAGTGACCATCGTCAGAGGTCTGGGACAGGCCCTTGCCGCCATTATTGACCCCGATCAGGTTCTTGTTGCGCTCGGCGGTGGACCAACTGGCCCCCAGGGAAAGAGACGAATCGAAGCTGCCTTCGATTTCACCGATGTTGAAGCTGACGCCGAATGCCGGCCCGGCGAGCGTGGAGGCGAGACCGACGGCCAGGGGCAGTTTTGCCCGGCGCCAGAACTGGTTTGCTGATGTCATCGACGCTACTCCATGTGCATTATTGTTATGGCAGTACGCTCTTCTGAAGACGCTGCGGATACCGGGTCGAGCAACACCGCCCCAGGCCCAAAGTTGCGTGGCGCGAGCACCCCACAATGCTCCGTACTTCAGAAAAATCCGTGAGCGGACTATATCCAGCGGGGATTACTGCTTGATCCCTCTAAAGTGTGATTTGCAACCACCCACCGCGCTGGAACAACCCTTTGCCAAAACCGTTGAAAGACGGCGCGGTAAGAATGGCTGAAAATCTCGCGAGCACAAGACAAAGGCTTGCCGGGTAGGCATGCCGTGCCCGGGCGGGCACGGCAGAGGACGCTCAAAGCGTGGAGAGGAAGGTGCTGTTACTGGCTTGCCATTCGCTGATGTCGACACGGATGCGCTTCTTATCGAGCTTGCCCACGCTGGTCTTGGGAATTTCAGTAACAAGGGCGATCTGACTGGGAATCGCCCACTTGCTCAGGTGCCCCAGTTCCACGAACGGCTTCAGATGTTCCTTGAGCTCGCGGGCGCCAATGGCATGACCTTCGCGGATCACCAGCAGGGCGAACGGGCGCTCGCCCCACTGCGGATCGGCGATGCCCACCACTGCTACTTCACGTACCGCCGCGTGACGACTGATGAGGTCTTCCAGGTCCAGGGACGAGATCCACTCGCCCCCGGTCTTGATCACGTCCTTGATCCGGTCACGGATGTCGATCCCCCCCATGCTGTCCAGGGTCGCCACGTCACCGGTGTGCAGCCAGCCGCCGTCCCAGAGTTCGGCGCCCTTCTGCGGTTCGTTGAAATAGCCCTCGGTCAACCAGGGCGCGCGCAGCACCAGCTCGCCTTGGGACTCGCCGTCCGCCGGCAGGAACTTGCCCTCGGCATCGATGATCGCCGCCTCCACCAGCGGGCCCGGCACCCCCGCCTTGATCCGGTAAGTGGTGCGTTCGTCTTCGCTGCCCGCCATCAGCTCGTCATTGAGGTGAGCGCAGGACACCAGCGGGCCGGTTTCCGACATGCCATAGGCGGCGGTCAGCTGGATGCCCCGGGCCTTGGCCGCCTCGTACAGCGCACGGTTCAGCGCGCTGCCGCCGATGACGATCTTCCAACCGCCGAAATCGGTGCCCTGGGCCGCCTTGGCGTTGAGCACCATCTGCAGGATGGTCGGCACGCAATGGGAGAAAGTGACCTTTTCCCGACGCCACAACTCCACCAGGTACTCCGGATCGTAGCGTCCCGGGTAGACCTGCTTGAGCCCGAGCATGGTGGCCACATAGGGCAGGCCCCAGGCGTGCACGTGGAACATCGGGGTGATGGGCATGTACACGTCGTTGGTGCCCAGCAGCCGCACACTGTCAATGCAGCCCATGATGGTGGACACCCCCATGGTGTGCAGCACCAGCTGCCGGTGGGTGAAATACACGCCCTTGGGATTGCCGGTGGTGCCGGTGGTGTAGAAGGTGGTGGCCACCGAATTCTCGTCGAAATCCTCAAAGTTGTACTGGGGACTGGCGGCCGCCAGCAATGTCTCGTACTCCCCCACCAGGTTCGGCAGCTCGGCGGTTTTCTCCGGCGCATCGGTAAGCAGCAGGGTTTTCTCCACCGTGGTCAGGTGCCCGGCGATGGCCTGGTACAGACCGACGAACTCGCTGTTGACCAGCACGAAGCGGTCTTCGGCGTGGTTCATGGTGTAGAGGATCTGCTCCGGCGACAGGCGCACGTTGATGGTGTGGATCACCGCGCCAATCATCGGGATGGCGAACATGCACTCCAGGTAGCGATGGCTGTCCCAATCCATCACCGCCACGGTGTCGCCGGCCTTGACCCCGGCGGCGGTCAATACGTTGGCCAGGCGCGCCACGCGTTCGATCAGGGTCGGATAGGTATAGCGCAACTGATCGCGGTAGATGATCTCGCGGGTTTTCTCGTAACGACTGCCGGACATCAGCAGCCGCTTGATCAATAGCGGGTATTGATAGGCGCCTTCGGCGGGGGGGATAACACGAGTCTGCAACATAAGAATCCCTTTTTCTGACGGCTCGGTCGTAGCTGGAGAATACTCACTCTAGAGTTCCTGTGCGCCCGCTAAATCAGCCAAAGGGATGATTTGCAGAGCCGTACAAATACTAGCTCCAAGCCAGCATTGGTGCGGCTCTGCGTGAGATCAAGCGCTCTGTCCCACCGCCGCTTCGGCCGGCGTCCGGGGAAACGCCAGCGCGGCGGCAAAAGTCAGCGCGGCAAACCCGGCGAGGATCAGATACAGGCCGCTCAACCCCTGGCGCGGCTCCACCAGGGCAATCAACGGAATGGCCGTGGCGCTGGCACCGAACGACAGGCAGTAACGCAAGGCGAAGACCCGCGACTGCCACTGCGGCGCGACGAAGTTGGCGACCATGGCGTCATTCACCGTGACCTGGCCAAACACCACGAACATGAAGGCCGCCCCCAGCAGGATCACACTCCAGCCCTCGCTGTGGGCCATGGCCAACAGCAGTGGCGCCTGAAACAGGGTCAAGACGATAAAAGGCCACTTCAGGCTGAAGCGATGCAATACCCGGCCAATGGTCAACTGCGCCACCGCACCGAAGGCATAGGCCAGGCTGACCACCAGGCCCAGGGTCTGCGGCGAGGTGAACAGCTCGTGCAGGCGCTCCTGAAACAGCTTGGGGTAGGTCATGGTGGTGGCGTTGAACACCACCCCGCCGGTGGCCGTGGCCAGGGCCAGGACACCGAACACCAGGAACATGGAGATCTGCTGCCCGCCCTTGCCCTTCAAGCCGACGTGGGGCCGTACCGGCACCGGTTCGTCACGCACCTGCCAGGCAAAGCCGATCCCCAGCAGGATCGCCACCGCCCCCGGCAGGATAAAAGCCGAACGCCAGCCGAACCGAGCCACGAGAAAACCGGTGATCAGCGCCGAAAACGCCACGCCGAGATTGCCCCACATACCGTTGATGCCGATCTCCCGCCCACGATTCTGTGCATAGGCCACCAGCATGGCCGTGCCCACCGGGTGGTAGATCGCAGCGAATACCCCCATCAGGGTCAGGCCGATCACCAACAGGGTCGGGCTGTTGCTCAGGCCGGTGAGGATCGACGCCGCGCCCATGCCGAAGAAGAACAGCAACATCATCTGTCGTCGGCTCCAGTGGTCCCCCAGCCAGCCGGCGGGTAGCGAACAGGCGCCAAAGGCGATGAAACCGCCCAGGGACAGGCCGATCAGCGCGGCATAGTCCAGGGCAAAGGCCTGGGTCATGCCCAGCACGGCGGCGGGAAAGATCAGCATGAACATGTGATCGATGACATGGGCAGCGTTGACGTAGCGGATAACGTTTCGAGCTTGATTCATGGCGGCACACAAGGTTGGTGGTGGTGTCGCCTATGCTAAGTTGGCTGTTTACAGCATTCCTGACAACAAAGTCATTGGATCGGACATGTTAATCAGCCACTTCCACCACGGCCCGGTGAGCGCCTATCCCCGCGACTATCCCGATGCCGCCCACCAGCAATCCCATCGCCATCGCGAAGCGCAGTTTCTCTACGCCGCCTGCGGCACCATGCGCGTGGTCACCGCCCAGGGCGCCTGGGTCATTCCGCCAACCCGCGCGGTGTGGATTCCGCCCCTGGTGGAACATGAAATCTTCATGGTCGGCGAGGTCCGCATGCGCTCCTTGTTCATTGCCGCGCATCTGTCTCCGCCGTCCTTGCAACAGTGCTGTGTGCTGGCGGTGACACCCCTGCTGCGGGAGCTGATCCTGCGAGCGGTGCAAGGACCGGAGCAGGCGGAAAATCCGCTGATCCAGCAACTGATGCTGGAAGAGATCGCCGGCCTGGAAAACCTGCCCCTGCACATTCCCATGCCCCAGGACCGGCGCCTGCAGAGCATCTGCCGAACCCTGCTGCAGACCCCGGACCATCCCCACACCCTGGAAGACTGGGCGCAGCAGGTCGGCGCCAGTTCGCGAACCCTGGCGCGGCTGTTTCAACAGCAGGTGCGGATGAATTTCAATGCCTGGCGCCAGCAACTGCGCCTGATGGAAGCCCTGCCACGCCTGCTCGCCGGGGAAAGCGTGCACAGCGTGGCCGACTCGTTGGGATACGGCAGCGCCCGGGCCTTCAGCGCGATGTTCTGCCGCTTGCTGGGGGATACGCCACGGCATTACGTGGCGACCCTGAACCAGCTCAGCGCACTCAATGCATCTCGGTGAAGGCCAGTTTCACGCCGATGGCGATCAGCACCGCGCCCATGGTGCGGTCGAACCAATGGCCCATGCGGGCGAAGCCGGCACGAACCCGCTGCTGGCTGAACAGCAGCGCCACCAGGCAGAACCAGAGCGCGGTCGCCACCGCCAGGTACACCCCGTAACCGGCCTGGATCGCCAGGGGCGTGTGCGGGTTGATCACCACCGTGAACAGCGAGAGGAAGAACAGGGTCGCCTTGGGATTCAGGCCATTGGTGACAAAACCCGAGGTGAAGGCTCCGCGGGCGGTCCGCACCCCGGCTTCCTTGTGCAGATCGTCCGCCGCCGGCTTGACCGGTTGGGCGCGCAGGGCCTTGAAGCCGATGTACAGCAAGTAGGCGGCCGCCAGCCACTTCAGGGCGTTGAACAGCACGATGGATTGGGAAACGATCAGGCCGATCCCCAGCAGTGAGTAACCCACGTGCAGGAAGATCGCGCAGCCCACGCCCAGAGCGGTCCAGGTGCCGGCTCGACGGCCGTGGGTCACGCTTTCGCGCACCACCACGGCGAAATCCGGGCCGGGGCTGGCCACCGCCAGCAAGTGGATCAGGGCAACGGTCAAGAACTCGGTGAGGTACATGCAGGCTCCTGTGTATGTCTAATTATTTCATCTGTTAGGCTCGGCAGATTACGCCTTAGATCCCCCGTGCAAAAGGTACAGTTCATGACCAACAATCGCCGCGCCGTCTTTCTCGATCACAGCTCGCTGGACCTGGGCGACCTGGACCTGAGTGCGCTGCACGACTGTTTCAGCCCCCTGCAAGTGCATGCCCACACCCGCGCGGAGCAGGTGATCGAGCGCCTGCAAGGCGCCCAGGTGGTCATCAGCAACAAGGTCGCTCTGAGTGCCGAAACCCTGGCGGCCTGCCCCGATCTGCAACTGATCCTGGTGGCCGCCACCGGCACCAACAATGTCGATCTGAACGCGGCCCGCCAGCAGGGCATCCGGGTCAGCAACTGCCAGGGCTACGGCACGCCATCGGTGGCCCAGCACACCCTGATGCTGCTGCTCAATCTCGCCACTCGGGTGGCCGACTACCAAGAGGCCGTGGCCGCCGGCCGCTGGCAGCAGGCCAAGCAGTTCTGCCTGCTGGACTTCCCCATCATCGAACTCGCGGGCAAGACCCTCGGCCTGCTGGGCAACGGCGAACTGGGCAGCGCCGTGGCGCGCCTGGCCGAAGCCTTTGGCATGCGCGTGGTCTTGGGGCAGATACCCGGACGCCCGGCTCGAGCGGACCGCCTGCCGCTGGAGGAACTGCTGCCACAAGTGGATGCCCTGACCCTGCACTGCCCACTCAACGAACACACCCGAAACTTTATCGGTGCCCGGGAGCTGGCCCTGCTCAAGCCCGGTGCCCTGGTGGTCAACACCGCTCGCGGCGGCCTGATCGACGAACAGGCCCTGGCCGATGCACTGCGCAGCGGCCATCTGGGCGGCGCGGCCACCGACGTGCTGAGCGTCGAACCGCCGGTGGCCGGCAACCCCCTGCTGGCCCGTGATATCCCGCGCCTGATCGTGACCCCGCACAACGCCTGGGGCAGCCGCGAAGCCCGCCAGCGGATCGTCGGCCAACTGACGGAAAATGCCCGAGCCTTCTTCAGTGGCACCCCGCTGCGGGTCGTGAGTTGATAAACTTCGCCACTTTTTTCGGGGGCGACCATGGACACACGCAGCGAAGTACTGTTACGCCAGGCTCAGTTGTTTCAAGGCTCACTGCTGCTGGCCGGCCTGGCCGCGGATGATCTGCTGGGCCGCCTGCCCAACGCCCGGGGCTGGAGCTGGCACGCCGGCGACCACGCGGCCCTGGAGGCACGCTTTCCCGGGCGCTGCCACTTCGGCGTAGCCGCGCCGACCGAGGCCTTCGACAGCGCCGTGCTGTTTCTGCCCAAATCCAAGGACCTGACCGACTACCTGCTCAATGCCCTGGCCTCGCGCCTGGCCGGGCGCGAGCTGTACCTGGTGGGCGAGAAGCGCAGCGGCGTGGAAAGCGCCGCCAAGCAACTCAACCCCTTCGGCAAACCGCGCAAGCTCGACAGCGCGCGCCACTGCCAACTGTGGCAGGTCACGGTCGCCAACGCTCCCGAACCGGTGGCGCTGGAGAGCCTGGCCCAGGAATACCAACTGCCCCTGGCCGAAGGTCCATTGACGGTGGTCAGCCTGCCGGGAGTGTTCAGCCATGGGCGCCTGGATCGCGGCACCGCATTACTGCTGGAGCATCTGGATCACCTGCCCGCCGGTCATCTGCTGGACTTCGGCTGTGGCGCCGGGGTCCTGGGCGCCACGGTGAAACGCCGTTACCCGGACAACCGCGTGACCCTGCTGGATGTGGACGCCTTTGCCGCCGCCAGCAGTCGCCTGACCCTGGCCGCCAACGGTCTGCAAGCCGAGGTGCTGACCGGTGATGGCATCGACGCCGCGCCCATGGAATTGAACGGCATCCTGACCAATCCGCCCTTCCATACCGGGGTTCACACCGACTACCAGGCAACAGAAAACCTGCTGCGAAAAGCGAGTAAACATCTGCAAAAAGGCGGCGAACTACGGGTAGTCGCCAACAGCTTCCTGCGCTACCAACCCCTGATCGAAGAGCACCTCGGGCCGTGCGCGATCAAAGCCGAAGGCCAGGGTTTCCGGATTTACCGGGCCAAGCGCGGCTGAGACGGTTTTTCGCAAACAAGGCTTGCCGAATGGATTTTGCCTAGGCAGAATCCGCTCCGTCCTAGGGGAGTAGTCTCCCACGAGCGCCACGCTCGTCCGGCATGCGTCAACATACTTGGTCCTCAGACCATGGCGCATGCGACCCAAGAGTCCGCACAGACGGACCGCAGGGTTTGACAAGACCTATGACACGCACACCTTACCCGGGGCGGGAAGGCTGTACGTGTCATAGCCGTGTCGACCCGCCCCTTAGGAAAACCCTGATGATGCTGGATTCTCTCCTCGTTCCCACCGCAATCGTTGCCTTGGCCGAAATCGGCGACAAGACGCAACTGCTTGCCCTGATTCTTGCCGCGCGCTTTCGCAAACCCTGGCCGATCATCGCCGGCATCGTCGCCGCGACCCTGGCCAACCACGCGGCCGCCGGTGCGGTAGGTGCCTGGTTCGGCAGCTTCTTCTCCGACGCGACCCTGCACTGGATTCTGGCCGCCAGCTTCACCGCCACTGCGCTGTGGACCCTGGTACCAGACAAGATGGATGACGACGAAGCCACCACCGCCCGCAAGTTCGGGCCGTTCCTGACCACCCTGATCGCCTTCTTCCTGGCGGAAATCGGTGACAAGACCCAGGTCGCCACCGTCATGCTGGCGGCGCAATACCCGGACCTGTGGCTGGTGATCATCGGCACCACCCTGGGCATGCTGATTGCCAACGTGCCGGTGGTCCTGGCGGGCAACTTCGCCGCGGACAAACTGCCCCTGACCCTGATTCGTCGCCTGGCTGCGTCGGCCTTCTTCATCCTCGCCGTGGTGGCGGTGTACAAGGCCATGCAGATCAGCGGCTGGCTGTAAACGAAATCGCCGGCAAACCGACTCCCACACAACCTGTAGGAGCCGGCTTGCCGGCGAAAGCGTCAGCGACAATGAAGCGATGGATCAGGACTTCTTGGCCTGCTGATACAACGGCATCACCTTGGGAATCGCCGCCTGCAACGAAGCGATTCGGCTGCTGGAAGCCGGGTGAGTGCTCATGAACTCAGGCGGCGCCGAACCACCCGCCGCCTGGCCCATCTTGTTCCACAGGCTGATGGCGGCATTCGGGTTGTAACCGGCACGCGCGGCCAGCTCTAGGCCGATCAGGTCCGCCTCGTTTTCGTTCTCGCGGCTGTTGGGCAGGGTCATCAGCAAATTCACGCCGTTATCCCCCAGGGCAACGGTTTCCTGCGACACCCCGAACAGGGTAGCGATCTGCTTGCCGGCACCGACCGCGTACTGCTTGGACATGGCCTCGCGACCATGCTCGCGCAGGGCGTGGGCAATCTCGTGGCCCATGACCGCGGCGATTTCATCGTCGGTCAGTTTGAGTTTTTCGATCAGGCCGGAGTAGAAAATGATCTTGCCGCCAGGACCGCAGTTGGCGTTGAGCTCGTCGCTCTTGATCAGATTGACTTCCCACTTCCACTGCGCGCAGTCGGGGCGGAAAGTCGGGGCCTGGGCGATCAGCCGGTCAGCGATGACCTGCAGGCGCTTGGCATTGGCACTGGTCTTGTCCAGCACGCCCTGGCTGCTGGCCTCACCCAGGGTCTCCTGGTAGGACTGGGCGTAGGACTGATTGACCTCGGCACTGGACACCATGCTGAACATGGACTGCTTGCGATCCACACCCACCACGCCACCGCTGGTGGTATTGACCGTTTCACAACCGGTCAGGAGAACGGCAGCGCTCAGTGCACACACCAGTAACGACTTCTTCATCATGAAACCTCCCTGAAAACATGGCGCGTATCCTAAGGGCGGAACTGTATCCGCGCCAGATGCAAAACACCCATTGAGTCGCATTTCAGATACCGCTGGGTCGTTGAAGGAAAAAATTCACAGTTCGCTCCAGGCCGCCAGCGGCCCGCGACCCCCCCCCTCCAATAGCGACATGCATCACTCTGAAAGAGTCATTTGTGCACTCAAGGCTAATGACCCGCGAGGCTGCTGCCGATACAGCACGGCAGACCTCAATTCCTGCGCCCGGAGCCTCTATGAAGTTCAAGTCGATCCAGTTTTCCGTGGCCGCCCTGGCCGGAGCCATCGTTCTCAGCGTGGTTGCAGCCCTGGTGCTGTATGCCCTGTTCTCCGGCGCCAGGACCCAGCAAATGGTGCAAGAACGCACCCAGACCCAGTTCGAGCAAGTGATCGAGCAGCGCCTGAG
Source organism: Pseudomonas sp. Os17 (assembly GCF_001547895.1). NCBI lineage: Bacteria > Pseudomonadati > Pseudomonadota > Gammaproteobacteria > Pseudomonadales > Pseudomonadaceae > Pseudomonas > Pseudomonas sp. Os17. The sequence continues at coordinate 5,696,191 of NZ_AP014627.1, forward strand.
CGGCCTGGCCCAGACCCAGGTCAGCCAGATCCAGCGCGAACTCGAAGCGCCGCTGCTGATTGCCGGCGGCCTGGTGCGGGTCAACGCCCTGCTGGGCACTGCGGATGCGCAAGGCCGCGCCGGCCTCAACCTGAGCCGGGAACAGCTGATCGCACTGGTCAAGGAAAACGTCACCCAGAATCCGAAGATCCTCGGCGCCTACATCGCCTGGGAGCCCAATGCCATCGACCACAACGACGCGGCCTATGTCGGCACCTCGGTGGTGGGCATCGACACCACCAATGGCCGCTTTCTGCCCTGGTGGTTCCGCAACGAAGACGGCAGCCTGGGCCTGGACAAACTGGCCGACGTCAACGACCGGACCCTGCTTTCCACCGGCGTGCGCACCAGCGAGTACTACCTGTGCTCCCAGGACAGTCTCAAGTCCTGCGTCATCGACCCTGCGCCCTACAAGGTCGGCGACAAGGTGGTGATGCTCGCGTCCTTTATTCAGCCCATTCTGCTCAAGGGCAAGTTCCAGGGCATCGTCGGCGCCGACCTGTCGGTGAACTTCATCCAGGACATGCTGGTGGGCGCCAATCAGAAGCTCTACAGCGGTGCCGGCGAGATGGCACTGATTGGCGGCAACGGTCGCCTGGTGGCCTACACCAAGGATTCGAGCAAGTTCGGCGAGAAGGTCAGCGATGTACTGCCCGCAGACGCGGTGGCCAGGCTGTCCAGCCTCAAGCGCGGCGAAGTGACCTACAACGTCGACCAGGCCAACGGCAAGATTGCCCTGTATCTGCCGTTCGGCATCGGCCAGACCGACGCCAACTGGACCCTGATGCTGCAATTGCCCCTGGGGGCGGTGATGGCCGATCTGAACACCCTGCAAAATGATCTGGCCGAACAGCGCAAGGCCGACACGTTCGGCATGGCCATGGTCGGCCTGCTCATCGCCGGCCTCGGCCTGCTGGTGATCTGGCTGGTGGGCCATGGCATCGCCCGGCCACTGCGGCAGATGGTGGCCATGCTCGACGACATCGCCCAGGGCGAAGGCGACCTGACCCGGCGCCTGACCAGCGACCGCGCCGACGAACTGGGCTCCATTGCCAAGGGCTTCAATACCTTCCTGGCCAAGCTGCAGGCGATGATCAGCCAGGTGGTGACCTCGGTGCAGAGCGTCAGCGACTCCTCGGAGCACACCGCCGACATCGCCATTCGCACCAACCAGGGTGTGCATAAACAGATGGTGGAAATCGATCAGGTGGCCACCGCGGTGCATGAGATGACCGCCACCGCCCAGGATGTGGCGCGCAACGCGACCCAGGCCGCACAAGCCGCCAGCCATGCCGATCAGGCCGCCAGCCAGGGCATGCAGATCGTGCGCGACACCTCCAGCGCCATTGGCGCCCTGGCCGAGGAGATCGGCCGCGCGGTAGGCGTGGTGCAAACCCTGGCCAAGGACAGCGAGAACATCAACGCCATCCTGATCGCCATTCGCGGCATCGCCGAACAGACCAACCTGCTGGCCCTCAACGCGGCGATCGAGGCAGCCCGGGCCGGCGAACAGGGGCGCGGCTTTGCCGTGGTCGCCGACGAGGTGCGCAACCTGGCGCAGAAGACCCAGCAGGCCACGGAAGAAATCCAGTCGATGATCCAGCAACTGCAGCAGGGCACCCGGGAAGTGGTGCGGGTCATGGAAGACAGCCAGCACAAGACCGACCAGAGCGTGGAGCATGCGGCCAAGGCCGCCCAGGCCCTGGAAACCATCACCCAGGCCGTGTCGGTGATCAACGACATGAACACCCAGATCGCCAGCGCCGCCGAGGAGCAGAGCGCCGTGGCCGAAGACATCAACCGCAACGTGATCAACATCGGCCAGGTGGCCAACGAAGTGGCCGGCGGCGCCGACGAGTCCAGTGCGGCCAGCGCCGGGCTGACCAAGCTGGCGGAACAGCAACGCCGCCTGATCAATCAGTTCAAGGTGTAAGCAGGCGACCTGCCTCCCCGCGTAGGAGCCGGCTGCTCGGCGAAGACGCTCTCAAAAGGGCCTCTTCGCGGGCTAGCCCGCGCCTACGGTTCGCTTGTGCAATCAGTGCCCGTGGCCGGTCCGTCAGGCCGGCGTCAGGCACTCGGGGCCGTTGAGCTTGGGATCGTTGACCAGATTGGCCAGGACCCGCTCGCGCAAGGCCGCGGGCGGGCTGGCAAGCAAGGCTTGCAGCACGTGCAACGGAGTCTCTGGATCGAGCCAGGCGTCCTGGCCGGCGGCATCGAGGATCAACGGGCGGCGCAGATTGGCTGCGGCCTGGGTCACCACCGCCGTACTCAACCAGACCTGCTCCTGCACCGGGTAGGCCTCCCAGATCGCCGCAAAGAAGATCGACGAACCCTCCCCCGGCGTCAGCCAGTAAGGCCGCTTGCGGCTGCCACCACGCCACTCATAGAAACCGTTGGCCGGCAGCAGGCAACGCCGCTCGCGAAATGCCTGGCGAAACATCGGCTGTTCGGCCAGGGTTTCCGCCCGGGCATGGGCCGGTGTGCGCGACAGATCGGTGAGCCACGCCGGGGTCAGCCCCCAACGGGCCCGGGCCAGGGTGCGCTGGCCGTTTTCCGCGCGCTGGATCAGCACCGAATCATTGGGCGAAATATTCCACTGCGCGCGCTGATCCTCGGGAAATCCCGGCAAGGCGGCAAAGGCGGGGTTCCAGCGAAACAGGGCATAACGTCCACACATGGGGCAATACAACTCTCGGCAAATCGGCGCTCAGCCTAACAGACCAGCACCCCGGCGAAGCTGTCCGGTTCGTCAAAGGGCAATGGCAGGGCCGCATTGTACGCAGCGATCAGGGCGCGTGCCTGCTGCGCCTGATGGTCGTGCACCGACAGCCCCAGCAACCCGAACAACGGCAGCTCCCCGGCCCCGCCGAGCAGGTCGCGCCCCTGGAGGTGGGACTCGATGCCCTCGCTGGCCAGCATGCACTGGAGCAACTCGCCTTCCATCAGGTTTTCCGGCTCGTAGATGCGCTGCATGAGAGCCTCTCCCCGTCAGTCGTTTTCACTGTGAACGTCGAGCATCCATTCATGGCCATCGGTCTGCAGCGTGAAGACTATCGGCCGGCAGCATACCGGGCAGTCTTCAATGTAGGTCTGGTCGCCAGCGGACAGGTCCAGAACCGCTTCCGCCTGTTCGCCACAGTAAGGGCACTGATAATGGTCGGTTTCCAGCATCGCCGTCTCCAGAGTGACTTATGCGTATAATCGCCGGTCTATTTGCAGGGCTTTTTTGTCTGAACCGCATTTTCAGACCGTGCCCGCTTTTTTTCGATCCGAACCTTTACTTACCCTAGCCGTTTCTAACAAGAGAGCATGATGGGCGAATTCGATGCCATCCGACCTTACCACGACAGCGAAGTACCAGCGGTGCTGGCCCGGCTGCTCAGCGACAAGGCGTTTCTAGATATCCTCACCCACTTTCGCTTCCCGCGTTTTGCCAACACGTTCGGCTGGCTGCTAAAACCCCTGATCGCCCATCGCCTGCGCCGCGAGTTCGCCGGAGTCACTTCGGTGGCCACGTTGCAGGACAAGGTCGAGTTCTACGTCGACCACACCATCGAACGCGCCACCGACGGCGTGACCTACACCGGCGTCGAGCAGTTCAAGTCGGGCACCGCCTATGTATTCCTGGCCAACCATCGCGACATCGTCATGGACCCGGCCTTCGTCAACTACGCGGTGTATCACGCCGGCCTGCCGACGCCACGCATCGCCATTGGCGACAACCTGCTGCAGAAGCCGTTTGTCAGCGACCTGATGCGCCTGAACAAGAGTTTCATCGTGCACCGCTCCATCAGCGGTCGTCGGGAAAAACTCGCGGCCTACCAATTGCTCTCGGCCTATATCAACCACTCGATCCGCAACGACGGCCAGTCGATCTGGATCGCCCAGGCCGAAGGCCGGGCCAAGGATGGCGACGACCGCACCGAGTCGGCCATCCTCAAGATGTTCCACATGAGCCGCAAGGACGAGCCGTTTGGCGAGGTGATCCGCTCGCTGAACCTGACCCCGGTGTCCATCAGCTACGAATACGACCCTTGCGACCAGGCCAAGGCTCGCGAGCTGTATATCCGCGCCACCACCGGCAGCTACACCAAGGCCCCGGGCGAGGACGACGTGAGCATCGCCAAGGGCATCACCGGCTACAAGGGCCGGGTCCACGTGAACTTCGCCGCTCCCATCAGCGCCCTGTTCGAAGACACCAAGCAACTGGCGATGGAAATGGACCGGCAGATTCTCGGCGGCTACCGCCTGTTCCCGGTGCACTACCTGGCTTACGCCCAGTGGAGCGACGCCGACCCGCAACTGCAGGTTCCGGCCGCCGCCGAAGTGTTCCCGGCGCAGGAACTGGCCAAGGCCGAGGCAGAATGGCAACGCCGACTGGATGCCTGTCCGCCGGAGCACCGCCCTTATCTGGTGCTGCAATACGCCAACCCGGTACGCAACCAGTACCGTGTCAAGGCCGGCCTGGCGCTGTAAGCGCGGCCCCGCAACGCACAACGGCGCCCATGGGCGCCGTTGTCGTCTCTGCAGCTTGGTGCCGGATCAGAAACGCGTGCTGATCCAGGACACCAGCAGCGCCAGCCCCAGGCAGGCGAAACCGAAACGATAGAAGAAGCGATTGATGCGCACAGTGGCGGGATCCAGCATCAGCAGCGGCTGATCCACGGCCCGGTCTTCACTCTGGGTGGCCAGGTTGGCCAGGGCCCGCTGTTCGCGGCGGCGGGTGGCATGCAACAGCCAGCTGCCCGGACAGGCGAACAACAGGGCCAGCAGGTTGATCAATTTGGCGGGGTGGGCGTTGAACATCGACCAGATCAGTTGCAGCGACATCATGAACCTCGAAGGAAAACCGCATTCGGGTCGCCGAGTGCACCCGCGCGCAGATTCTACTCAATCGCCGTCGAATCGCGGGGGGCTTTCCGACCAGTAACGAGGCACGGGGCAATTAATTTAAAGCGTCATCTTTTCGTCATCCAAACAAGCCAGTCTGTCGCCCCTCGAAACCCACGGAGCTTGTCATGCTGCACGCAGAAAACCAGGATCGCCTCTACCTGATCACCCCCAGCGAAGAACAGCAGGCGCTGGTGGGCGCCCTGGCCTTCAATGTTCAGGACCGGCACTGGCTGGTGTATTGCGCACTGGGCGGCCATCAGCACGCGGATCTCCCGGAAACCGACCTGCTGACCGGCATCAGCATGTTGGACTTCTACGTCGAAGCGGCCTGAGACACGACCAACAAAAAGCCCGGCGGCCTGAAGGGGCAACCGGGCTTCTGTCGACTGGGCCGGCAACGGATCCAGGTCCGTTGCAGCGCCTTATTCGCCGAGGATCTGACCGATGGTCGGGTCCTTGAACAGGCGGGTCAGCGCATCGCTCAACACATCGCCCACCAGCTTGGTGTTGGTGTCCTGGTTCGGCGCCATGCCGAAACGCTGGTCCAGGGACGCGCCATAGCGACCGCTGTAGCGGCGGTTGGCGTTTTGCACATCGGATCGGAAGGTCGCGCCAATGGTGGCCTCGGTCACGTACAGGCCTTCTTTAGGCGACTGGTACTTGAGCTCGGCCAGGGTCACGGTCAATTGCGGGGCGTTGCTGCCTCCAGCCGTCGGGGTGAAGCCCAGCAGGCGCACCGCCGCTTCGGCCTGGGCCTGCAGCTTCGGCAGGATCTGCGCGCTCTGCACGGTAATGGCGCTGGTTTCCGGATACAGGCCGCCACGGGTGCCCAGGGTCGGCGACGGACGTCCATCCACCACCTTCACCACCACCGGCTGACCATGGCCGACAGGCGCCAGCTGAGTGGTGAGCTTCGGCTCCGGGCTCAGTTGTTGCGGGCTGTGGGCGCAACCCACCAGCGACAGGCTGGTCACAGTGATCAAACCGAACAACAGGCGTTGCAACATGCTCATCTCTCCAGGAATCAGGCACAAACAGGCCCGCAGTATAGCGGTGCACAACCGCGACGAACCAGCGTCGGGCACGAGTTAGTCAAGACTCAGACAGGTGCCGTACAAGCGGGTTCCTGTAACCTGCCTTTCACCCGCGATACATCATCATGTAACGGTTCAAGGTCATTCTTATCGTCAATGACACAATCAGGTGCCTGGTCATGAACTTCCTCCGCTCCCTGTTCGCCCCGCGTCAGTCATTTCGCAGCTTCGCCTTGCTGGACAGCCAGGGACGCTGCCAGGCCTTCAAGCATTGTCTCGCCGCCCCGGTGGGCGACGGCTGGGTGGAAATCCGGGAGGTTCGCCTGAACTGGTTGCACCAGCCATTGCCCGCCAGCGCTTGGATCAGCCCACGCAGCAGCGGCCCTGTGGTGCAACCGATACTGGCCACCTGACCAACAGCCTAATAAAAGTCACGAAACAGGATCATTTCTGCGCATTTCTTCGTTACAATCTCCCCCCGATTATAAGGACGTCTCCTGATCGGGCCTCGCAGTACCGCCAACGCCACTGCATTGGCACCCCGCACCGCCCACAGAGAGCCGCCCACACAGATCGAGTGAAGCTGGCGTGCTTGCTGTACCACCTTGCAAACCTCCACTTTTCGCGAATCTGCAGAGCTGCCATTGCTCGGCCACTGAATTTTGCCCGTTGTGCCCGCGTGCATTGCATGCCGGCAACACCGCTCGGGCCAGGTGCCAGGCCGAGGCAGCCCTTTTTTGAGGTTCACGTCTTCAAAAGAGCGTGAAAAAACGGGTTTTCACAACTTCACAAGAGTGTGGCGAGCAAATGAATAGTTTTGCGTCTGAACTGGCACCATTGGCCTCTACAACAGCCCGATTACACAGGACCGAGCACTCCTCAAGAACTGGTGCTTGAAGCCTGTCCGCTGACGGATTTGGTTGCACGAGCGGATGTATCGACCATAAGTCGAATTGCCCGAAGCGCCCCGAGATGCGTTCATATGCACCTTGAGGCCCGGTTGGCAGCGTCCGCAGTAGTTGCAAAGAATTGCGAAGATTCGGACATGGCGATCCTGGCCATGGGTAACCTGGGGCATTACGTGAACCGCCCCGTCACTCCTGGCAGCCATGCCGTCAATTTGGTGCTGCAGATTTTGGAGACGCGTTAATGGCGCATAACGAAGCAGTAGACGTCGTATTGGTTGGGGCCGGCATCATGAGTGCCACCCTCGCTGTACTGCTCAAGGAGCTCGACCCCGCGATCAAGCTGGAAGTCGTCGAGCTGATGGATTCGGGTGCCGCGGAGAGTTCCAACCCGTGGAACAACGCCGGTACCGGCCACGCCGGCCTCTGTGAGCTGAACTACACGCCACAGGCCGCCGATGGCAGCATCGACATCAAGAAAGCCGTGCACATCAATACCCAGTTCGAAGTGTCGAAACAGTTCTGGTCCTACCTGACCAAGAAAGGCACCTTCGGTTCGTCCAAGTCCTTCATCAGCCCGGTGCCGCACCTGAGCTTCGTGCAGGGCGACAAGGGTGTGTCCTTCCTCAAGAAGCGGTTTGAAGTGCTGAGCCAGCACCACGCTTTCGCGGACATGGAATACACCGAAGACAAGGCCAAGATGGCCGAGTGGATGCCACTGATGATGCCGGGCCGCCCGGCGGACGAAACCATCGCCGCGACCCGGGTGATCAACGGCACCGACGTCAACTTCGGCGCTCTGACCAACCAGTTGCTCAAGCACCTGACCAGCGCACCCGATGCCCAGGTCAAGTACTGCAAGCGCGTGACCGGCCTCAAGCGCAATAAGGACAACGGCTGGACCGTGAGCATCAAGGACGTCAACAGCGGCAACAGCCGCGAAGTCGACGCCAAGTTCGTGTTCCTCGGCGCCGGCGGCGCGGCGCTGCCGCTGCTGCAGGCTTCCGGCATTGAAGAAAGCAAGGGCTTCGGCGGCTTCCCGGTGAGCGGCCAATGGCTGCGTTGCGACAACCCGGAAGTGGTCAAGCAGCACCAGGCCAAGGTCTACAGCCAGGCCGCGGTGGGTTCGCCGCCGATGTCGGTGCCGCACCTGGACACCCGCGTGGTCGACGGCAAGAAGTCCCTGCTGTTCGGACCTTATGCCGGCTTCACCACCAAGTTCCTCAAGCACGGCTCGTTTCTCGACCTGCCAATGTCGGTTCGCGCCGGCAACATCGGCCCAATGCTGGCCGTGGCCCGGGACAACATGGACCTGACCAAGTACCTGGTCAGCGAAGTCATGCAGTCCATGGAACAGCGCCTGGAGTCCCTGCGCCGCTTCTATCCACAGGCCAAGGCCGAAGACTGGCGCCTGGAAGTGGCCGGGCAACGGGTACAGATCATCAAGAAAGACCCGAAGAAAGGCGGCATCCTGCAGTTCGGCACCGAGCTGGTGGCGGCCAAGGACGGCTCTCTGGCCGCCCTGCTCGGCGCCTCTCCGGGTGCATCGGTGACCGTGTCGATCATGCTGGAACTGATCGAACGCTGCTTCCCGGCCAAGGCCAGCGGCGAATGGGCCGCCAAGCTCAAGGAAATTTTCCCGGCACGGGAGAAGGCCCTGGAAACCGACGCAGCGCTGTATCACAAGATCAACAGCGAAAATAACCTGAGCCTGGAGCTGGTCGAGCCAAGCAAGGAAACCGAAAGCTGCGCCTGATCCGCCGCCCATAAAAAACGCCCGTCCTGTGCAGGTCGGGGCGTTTTTTTATGCGTTTTGAACGACTCAGCCGCGGGCGTTGTTCATCAGCTCGATGTAGTCGGCGGCGTTGCGCTGATCCTTGATCAGGTCAACGAAGGTCTGGCCGTGCTCATCCTTGCCGTCCAGGTCCAGGCCGGCTTCGAGGAAGAAGACCAGGAAGCGCTCGAAGTCGTCGATGCGCAGACCACGATAGGCCTTGATCAGCTTGTGCAGGGACGGCGAAGTGGCGTCGACCGGCTCGAAATCGAGGAACAATTTGATCTGCTCGTCGCTGATCTCGTCACCAATCACTTGTTTCTTATCTTTACGCATCGCCGACTCCAGCTCGCAGACATTACACGGGGCCGGCAGTTTACCCTCAGCCTGCCTCGGGCCTCAACGCGGACGCACGCTGCCGGTGTGCAAGTCGGCCCAGATATGGCCATTGGCGTAGCTGAGGAATTGACAATACACGGTGTCGTTACGCAACAGGTCCATCACCGCCCGGTACTGAGCCAGGGGGTAATAGAGCGTCAGGGTCCTGGCCTTGGCGTCGTACTGGGGCTTTTTCAGGCTTTTGCTCTCACCGTCGAAATTCACCAGCACCTGGCTGATGGTGGCGCCCTTGTTCAACGGCTTGCCCTTGAGCCGCACCCACACCGGCGAGGTCACCGGAATCGGCTGCTGATTGGATTGACGCTGGCTGCCGATCACCACCGAGTACTCGGTGACCTGCAACAGCTGCTGCTGTTCAGGAACCGAGTCGCGCAGAGTCAGGTCATCAGGCGGCAGGAATTGCCCATGCAGGGGCGCCGGGGCAGCTGCCAGGGGCAGGCTCAAGCTCAGAAGAAGGGCCGCGCTAGTGCGAATCAACAGGCTCATGACAGGCTCCAATCAAGGGCTGAGCACTCTAGCACGGGTTTTTGCCGCAGATCTTCACCACCTGCGATCGTAAGCTCAGGTTACGCACAGACCCTCAGTCGAACTGAGCACGCATCCAGGCCTGGTATTCGGCGACCCCGGGCTCACCTTCCCGGGGCGCCCAAGCAGCCAGCTCGCCGTCACTCACCGGACGATAAGGACCGGCCTTGCATTCGAACATCAGGCTGTCGGCTTCAAGCACCACCAGGCCATGGAACACCCCGGCCGGCAGATCGACACCGATGCAGTCACCACCGGCCTGCAAGACGCGCTTGCCCTGGACCTGGCCCGCCTCATCGAAGATCAGCACGCCCAACCGCCCCTTGAGCACCAACAGGGTCTCGGCCTTGTCGGCGCTCAGGTGCCGGTGCGGGGGAACATAGGTCGAGGGTTGCAGCGCCACCGCCATGCGATGGCAAGGCTCTTCCATGGCGTGGAAGTTGTGGTGCTGACGACCACGGGGATTGGCCGCCGCCTTCTCAGCCAGGTCGCTGAACAAGGCTTGATCGAGAAAGCTCGGCACGGTCATGTCTTACATCCCCTTCACGGCATAGATGCCGGCGGCGTTACGCCAGTAGCCCTTGTAGTCCATGCCGTAGCCGAAAACGTAACGGTCGACGCAAGGCAGGCCCATGTAATCGGCCTTGAGGTCCGGACGGGCCTTGCGATCGTGTTCCTTGTCGATCAGCACTGCCGTGTGCACGGCACGGGCGCCGGCGTGTTTGCAGAAGTCGATGATGGCGCCCAGGGTGTGCCCCTCATCGAGAATGTCATCGATGATCAGCACGTCGCGGTCAATAAAGGAGACTTCCGGCTTGGACTTCCAGAACAGCTCGCCACCGCTGGTTTCGTTGCGATAGCGCGTGGCGTGCAGGTAGGAGGCTTCCAGGGGGAACTGCAAGTGGGTCAGCAGTTTGCCGGCGAAGATCAGGCCGCCGTTCATGACGCAGAACACCACCGGATTGCGCTCAGCCAGTTCTTCAGTGATTTGTGCACCGACACGGGCGATGGCCGCCTCGACTTCAGCTTCGGTGTACAGGCAGTCAGCCTCGCGCATGATTTGACGGATATGCTCGAGATCAGCGGACATGGCGCTCTCCAAGGGGGTGGCAGTTTCGGAAAAGCGGGCAAAGGTACGCATCCGGCCCGATCAGATCAAGCGTTTCTGGACTAACGTACTTTATGTCTATAGGACAACCACCCCGGATAGATTAATCTAGGCCGTTTTTTTTGCCCGCCGCCGGAGCCTTTCCCTATGCCCATCCGTGAGATCCGCCATCCGCTGATCCGACACAAACTTGGCCTTATGCGCCGCGCAGACATTAGCACGAAGAACTTTCGCGAGCTCGCTCAGGAAGTCGGTGCCCTGCTGACGTACGAAGCCACCAAAGACCTGCCCCTGGAAAGCTATGAAATCCCGGGCTGGTGCGGCCCTGTCCAGGTCGAGAAAATCGCCGGCAAGAAGATTACCGTGGTGCCGATCCTGCGCGCCGGTATCGGCATGCTCGAAGGCGTACTGAGCCTGATCCCGGGCGCCAAGGTCAGCGCCGTGGGCGTGGCCCGCAACGAGGAAACCCTGCAGGCCCACACCTACCTGGAAAAACTGGTACCGGAGATCGACGAGCGCCTGGCGATGATCATCGACCCGATGCTGGCCACCGGCAGCTCCATGGTCGCCACCATCGACCTGCTGAAAAAGGCCGGTTGCCGCGACATCCGCGCCATGGTCCTGGTGGCTGCTCCCGAAGGCATCGCCGCCGTGGAACAGGCCCACCCGGACGTGACCATCTACACCGCGTCCATCGATCAGAAGCTCAACGAACATGGCTACATCATTCCTGGCCTGGGTGATGCCGGTGACAAGATCTTCGGCACCAAGCAGAAGGACTCCTGATCATGCAGGACGAGTTCAACGATCCGCTCTGGCGCCAGGTGCTGTCTGGCGCACAGATGCTCTTCGTGGCCTTTGGCGCCCTGGTGTTGATGCCGCTGATTACCGGTCTTGACCCGAACGTGGCGCTGTTCACGGCGGGTCTCGGGACTCTGTTGTTCCAGCTGGTAACCGGGCGCCAGGTGCCGGTGTTCCTGGCGTCGAGCTTTGCCTTCATCACCCCGATCATTCTTGCCAAGGGCCAGTTCGGCCTGGCGGCGACCATGGGCGGCGTGATGGCGGCAGGCTTCGTCTACACCTTTCTCGGCCTGGCGGTGAAGATCAAGGGCACCGGTTTCATCGACCGTCTGCTGCCGCCGGTGGTCATTGGCCCGGTGATCATTTCCATCGGCCTGGCCATGGCCCCCATCGCCGCCAACATGGCCATGGGCAAGGCCGGTGACGGCAGCGAGCTGATCCATTACCAGACGGCCATGATGATCTCCATGCCGGCGCTGCTCACCACGTTGATCGTGGCGGTGTTCGGCAAAGGCATCTTCCGCCTGGTGCCGATCATTTCCGGGGTGCTGGTGGGCTTTGCCCTGTCCTTCTACTTCGGCGTGGTGGACACCGCGAAGATCGCCGCCGCCCCCTGGCTGGCACTGCCACACTTCACCGCACCGGAGTTCAACTGGCAGGCGATCCTGTTCATTGTCCCTGTGGCCCTGGCTCCGGCCATCGAGCACATCGGCGGAGTCATTGCCGTGGGCAGCGTCACCGGTCGCGACTACCTGAAGAAGCCCGGCCTGCATCGCACCCTGTTCGGTGACGGCATCGCCACCACCGCAGCCGGCCTGTTCGGCGGCCCGCCCAACACCACCTACGCCGAAGTCACCGGCGCAGTGATGCTGACCAAGAACTACAACCCGAAAATCATGACCTGGGCGGCGGTCTTCGCCATCTCCCTGGCCTTTATCGGCAAGTTCGGCGCCCTGCTGCAAAGCATTCCGGTGCCAGTGATGGGCGGGATTCTCTGCCTGCTGTTCGGTTCGATTGCCGCGGTGGGCATGAATACCCTGATCCGCCACAAGATCGACCTGGGCGAAGCCCGCAACCTGGTGATCGTCTCGGTCACCCTGGTGTTCGGGATTGGCGGCGTGCTGGTGGGAACCGGCACCGGTCCGGACGACTTCGGCCTCAAGGGCATCGCCCTGTGCGCCATCGTCGCCATCGTGCTGAACCTGGTGCTGCCGGGTAATGACGGCTGGAAGAACAAGAAGGCCGACGAGCCCTTGATCTGAAGAACCTTCGCCGGCAAGCCGCCCCCTCGCAGGAGCCGGCTTGCCGGCGAAGCTGTTTACAACGCCAACGGCGCCCTGGCGCACAAGGTGTTCAAGGCCTGCGCCCATTGCGGGTCGTCATTCAGGCACGGGATCAACAGCAGATCCTCGCCCCCCGCCTCACGGAACTGCTCGCGCCCGCGATCACCGATCTCCTCCAGCGTCTCGATGCAATCGGCGACAAACGCCGGGCACATCACCATCAGCTTCTTCACGCCCTGCTTGGCCAGCTCATCAAGGCGCGTCTCGGTGTAGGGCTCGATCCATTTGGCCCGGCCCAAGCGCGACTGAAAGGACACCGACCATGTGCCATCCGCCAGCCCCAGGTGCTCGGCCAGGGCCGATGCCGTTCGCAGGCACTGGGCGCGGTAACAGGTGGCCAACACCGCGGGAGAAGCGTTGCGGCAACAGTCGGCATCCTTGAAGCAATGCTGACCGGTAGGGTCGAGCTTGGTCAGGTGCCGCTCCGGCAGACCGTGGAAGCTCAGCAGCAGATGATCATGCTCCTGGGCCAGGTAGGGTCTGGCACTGGCCGCCAGGGCCTCGATGTACTCAGGCTGATCGTAGAACGGCTGCAGCACGCTCAATTGCACATCCAGCTTGCGCTCGCGCACCACGCGCCGGGCCTCCTCGATCACCGTGGTCACGGTGCTGTCGGCGAACTGTGGATAAAGCGGAGCCAGGGTGATTTTCTTCTGTCCCTGGGCCACCAGCTTGAGCAGCGCCGACTCGATCGAAGGCTCGCCGTAACGCATCGCCAGCTCTACCGGGCCCTGCTTCCACTGCTCGCTCATCACCTGCTGCAAGCGGCGGCTGAGCACCACCAGCGGCGAACCGTCCTCCCACCAGATCGAGGCGTAGGCATGGGCCGACTGCTCCGGGCGCTTGATCAGGATCAGCGACACCAATAACCGCCGCACCGGCCAGGGCAGGTCGATGACATAGGGGTCCATGAGGAACTGGTTGAGGTAGCGGCGCACATCCGCCACCGAAGTGGAGGCCGGCGAACCGAGATTGACCAGGAGCAACGCGTGATCGGTCATGCAACGTCCTATTTCAAAGGCGGCTGGCAATATCGTCCAGGGCCGCGGACAAATCAGTGAACTGGAAAGTGAATCCCGCCTCCAGCAAACGCGCGGGAACGGCACGCTGGCCACCCAGCAACAGCAACGACAACTCACCCAGGGCCAGGCGCAAGACAAAGGCCGGCAGCGGCATCAGCGCCGGACGGTGCAGCACCCGCCCCAGGCTCTTGGCGAATTCGCGGTTGCGCACCGGCTTCGGCGCGCAGGCATTATAAGGACCCCGTGCCTCATCCTGATGCACAAGAAAATCAATCAGGGCAATTTGGTCGTCGATATGAATCCACGGCATCCACTGCCGGCCGCTACCGATAGGACCACCCAGTCCCAGCTTGAATGGCAGCAGCAGGCGCGACAAAAAGCCGCCCTCGGCAGACAGCACCAAACCGGTGCGCACCAGCACCACACGCACCCCCATGGCTTCGGCACGCTGGGCCGTTTCTTCCCAGGCAATGCACAGCTGGCTGGCAAAGTCTTCATTGATCGGCGGCGAATCCTCGCTCAGTTCCCGCTCCCCTGCGTCGCCGTACCAGCCCACCGCCGATCCCGAAACCAGGACCTTGGGCTTGCTCTGGCGACTTTCGAGCCAGGCCAGCAGGGTTTCGGTGAGGGCAATACGGCTGCCCCACAGCAGCGCCTTGCGCTTATGGGTCCAGGGCCGATCGGCGATCGGGGCGCCGGCCAGGTTGATCACCGCATCCAGCGGCGCCTGGTCCAGCTCTTGCAAAGTTCTGATGGCCCGCACTTGAGGGCCGCACAGAGCGGCCACTTTTTCGGGATGGCGCGTCCATACACTCAATTGGTGACCCTGGGCCTGCCAGTAACGACACAGCGCACGCCCGATCAAACCAGTACCGCCGGTCAGCAATATATGCATGACATCTTCCTCGCGTGGCGTTTTACCCGAATCACTAGTCTATTTTTATAAGCAGGGATCTTTTCAATCGGACAGGCTGTGACTTAACGATAGACAACCTGCACAACCGATGACGCCGAAAGCTATACCAAAAAACAATATTGTACAGGTTTTAGTAGCGGCGTAATCTGTACAGACTGGTAAACGAGGCCCCTATGACAGTACCCATCGCAATCATTGGTACCGGCATCGCCGGACTCTCCGCCGCCCAGGCACTTCGAGATGCCGGGCACAGCATCCAACTCTTCGACAAAAGCCGCGGCAGCGGTGGACGCATGTCGAGCAAGCGCAGCGATGCCGGCAGCCTGGATCTGGGGGCCCAGTACTTTACCGCCCGGGACCGTCGTTTCGTCACCGAAGTCCAGCGCTGGCAAGCCAAGGGCTGGGTCGCCGAATGGGCACCGCAACTCTACAACTCCCACGGCGGCCAGCTCAGCCCCTCCCCCGATGAGCAGACCCGCTGGGTCGGCACGCCACGCATGAGCGCCATCACCCGCGCCCTGATCGGCGACCTCGAAGTGCACTTCGCCTGCCGCATCACCGAGGTCTTCCGTGGCGAACAGCACTGGCACCTGCAGGACGCCGAAGGCTTTACCCACGGCCCCTTCAGCCATGTGGTGATTGCCACGCCGGCGCCGCAAGCCACCGCTTTGCTGGCCGCCGCGCCGAAGCTCGCCGGGGTGGCCGCCGGGGTGAAAATGGACCCCACCTGGGCCGTGGCCCTGGCTTTCGATACCCCACTGGAAACCCCGATGGAGGGCTGCTTCGTCCAGGACAGTCCACTGGACTGGCTGGCCCGCAACCGCAGCAAGCCTGGACGCGATAGCCACCTCGACACCTGGATCCTGCATGCCACCAGCACCTGGAGTCGGCAGCACATCGACCTCTCCAAGGAGGCCGTGACCGAACAATTGCACGGGGCCTTCGCCGAGCTGCTGCACAGCGTCATGCCCGCCCCGACCTTCAGCCTGGCCCATCGCTGGCTCTACGCCCGCCCGGCCACCAGCCATGAATGGGGCGCCCTGGCCGACGCCGACCTGGGGCTGTATGCATGCGGCGACTGGTGCCTCTCCGGTCGGGTCGAAGGCGCCTGGCTCAGTGGCCAGGAGGCCGCACGCCGGCTGCACGAGAGCCTGCAGTGAATCGACTCAACCCACGCAAACTGCTGCTGTCGAAATGGACGGCAGCCCATCCGCAGCGCCGCGAAAAGCACTTTCTGGTCACCGAACTCTTCTGCGATGAAGAAGGCACCGTGCTGGACATCGAACTGCAAGCGGTGCTCACCCGACGCTGCCAGCGATTGAGCTGGCAAACCCTCCAAAACGACAGCGAGTGGCGAATGGGCTGGCGGTAACCGGCGCAACCGCAGGGCAATACCTATACAAACAATTTGACTTGTACAACTTTAATTCTATGATGAAGACAAGTTGTACAACGTCAGGTTTTTGTACAGGTAAGCCCTGGAGGTTGCAGCATGTCCGCCAAGCCGAAAATTGCCATCAGCGCCTGCCTGATGGGTGTGGAAGTCCGCTACAACGGTGGACACAAAGAGTCCCGGCTGTGCAGCCGAGTCCTCAGCGAACACTTCGACTTCCTGCCCCTGTGCCCGGAAGTCGCTATTGGCATGGGTACCCCCCGCGAACCTATCCGACTGGTCGGCGACCCCGAGCAGCCGCGGGCCGTGGGCACCGTGGACCCCAGCCTGGACGTCACCCTGCCCCTGGCCGAATATGGCGAGCGCATGGCGGCCGAGGTCGATGACATCTGCGGCTACATCTTCATGCAGAACTCGCCCTCCTGCGGCCTGGAGCGGGTCAAGGTGTACCAGGCCAACGGCATTCCCCATCGCAACGGCGGTCGCGGCATCTATGCCCAGGCGTTCTGTCAGAAACATCCCGATCTGCCAGTGGAAGAAGCCGGGCGCCTGAACGATCCGGTGCTGCGGGAAAACTTCCTGACTCGGGTCTACGTCTATCGCGACTGGCAGGCGCTGCTCAAGCAGGGCCTGACTCGCCGCGCCCTCACGGACTTCCACTCGCGCTGCAAATACCTGCTGATGGCCCATCACCCGGTGCAGTACAAGACCCTGGGCAATCTGCTGGGCAGCATGGGCAAGAGCGATCCGAGCCTGATCGGCCCGCGCTATTTCAGCGAGCTGATGGCGGCGCTGAGCAAATGCGCGACCCGCGGCACCCACAGCAATGTGCTGCAGCACCTGAGCGGCTACCTCAAGCAAGCCATCAGCAGCGCGGACAAGCAGGAAGTGCAGCATGTCATTGGTCAGTACCGTCACGGCATCGTGCCTCTGGTGGTGCCCCTGACCCTGCTCAAGCACCACTTCCGCCAGCACCCCGATCCCTACATCGCCCAGCAGTTGTATTTGCAGCCGCACCCGGAAAACCTCAGCCTGCGCAACGCGATCTGAGCCATGAAAGCACTCGATCAACAGGCCGAAGACAACAGCGCCCACTACCGGCGCGCCCTGGATGAAGGCTGGCTGCCGATTCGCGAAGTGGCGCGCCAGACCGGGGTCAACGCCGTCACCCTGCGCGCCTGGGAGCGCCGTTACGGACTGATCGTGCCCCTGCGCACCCCAAAGGGCCACCGCCTGTACTCCCAGGAGCAGGTGCAGGAAATTCTCACCATCCTCACCTGGCTCAATCGCGGGGTGGCGGTCAGCCAGGTCAAGCACCTGCTGGACAGCGCCCCAAGCGCCAGCACACCGGCCGAGAACGACTGGCAGCGCCTGCGCCAGACCCTGAGCCTGGCGATCAGCCAACTGGCCGAGCGCAAGGTCGACGACACCTTCAACCAGGCCATGGCCCTGTATCCGCCGCGCACCCTGTGCGAGCACCTGTTGATGCCGTTGCTGGCAGAACTGGAGCAGCGCTGGCAGGGTCAGTTCGGCAGCCAGATGGAGCAGGTGTTCTTCTACTCCTGGCTGCGCAGCAAGCTGGGGGCACGGATCTACCACAACAATCGACAGCTGCAGGCCCCACCGCTGCTGCTGGTCAACCAGTCGGACCTGCCGCTGGAACCCCACCTGTGGCTGACCGCCTGGCTGGCCAGCAGCGCCGATTGCCCGGTGGAAGTCTTCGACTGGCCACTGCCCGGCGCCGAACTGGCCCTGGCCGTCGAACGCCTGCAGGCCCGGGGCCTGCTGCTGTATTCAAGCAAGGCTCTCAACCCTGCGCAGTTGCCCAGGCTGCTCAACGGCATCGGCTGCAAAAAATTCATCGCCGGACCCGCGGTGTGCATCCATCCCGCCGAGTGGTCCGTATGTCTCTCTGAAATCGCCGATCTGCACCTGGCCCAGGACCCGATAACGGCCTGCCAGGCGCTGCTCGAGCGAGGACTCTTCTGAACCGGGAATCAGCATGCAATTGATCTGGCTGCGCAGCGATCTGCGCCTACATGACAACACCGCCCTCTGCGCCGCCACCCAGCGTGGCCCGACCGTAGCGGTGTACCTGCTGAGCCCGGAGCAGTGGCAGGCCCACGACGATGCGCCGTGCAAGGTCGACTTCTGGCTGCGCAATCTGCAGTCGTTGAGCAAGGCCCTGGGCCGCCTGAACATCCCCCTGCTGATCCGCAGCGCCGCCACCTGGGACCAGGCGCCCCAGGTCCTGCTGGAACTGTGCCGGCAACTGCAGGTACGCATGCTGCATTTCAACCAGGAATACGGGATCCACGAAAGCCGTCGCGACGCCGCGGTGACCCGGGTTCTGGAAGAGGCCGACATCAGCGTCCAGGGCCACCTCGATCAACTGCTGTTCCAGCCCGGTAGCGTGCTGACCAAGAGCGGCGGCTACTTCCAGGTATTCAGCCAGTTCCGCAAGGTCTGCTACAGCCGCCTGCACAGCGCACTGCCGGCCCTGGTCGCCAGCCCCAAGGCGCAATTGCCGCTGTCGATCCAGGCCGATCCCGTGCCCCGTCATATCGACGGCTTCCCGTCCCCCAGCCAATCACTGCGCGACCTCTGGCCGGCCGGCGAAGATCAGGCCCTGGGCCGCCTGGAACAGTTCACCGACGAGCAGATCCACTACTACCAGAGCGAACGCGACTTCCCGGCCAAGCCCGGCACCAGCCAGCTTTCGCCCTACCTTGCCGCCGGAGTGATCTCGCCGCGGCAATGCCTGCACGCCGCCTTGCGCTGCAACCAGGGAGAGTTCGAAAGCGGCAATCCCGGCGCCGTCACCTGGATCAACGAACTGCTGTGGCGCGAGTTCTACAAACACATCCTGGTGGGTTACCCACGGGTTTCCCGGCACCGCGCCTTCCGCCCGGAAACCGAGGCGGTGGCCTGGCGCGACGCCCCCGAAGACCTGGCGGCCTGGCAAGAAGGCCGCACCGGCCTGCCGATCATCGACGCCGCCATGCGCCAACTGCTGGAGACCGGCTGGATGCACAACCGCCTGCGAATGGTGGTGGCGATGTTCCTGACCAAGAACCTGCTGATCGACTGGCGTGAAGGCGAGCGCTTCTTCATGCGCCACCTGATCGACGGCGACCTGGCGGCGAACAATGGCGGCTGGCAATGGAGTTCCTCCACCGGCACCGACGCCGCGCCGTACTTCCGCATTTTCAACCCCGTGAGCCAGTCGGAACGTTTCGATGCCGAAGGACGCTTCATCAAGCACTGGCTGCCGCAACTGGCGGGGTTGAACAAAAAGGATATCCACAACCCGGGGGCCATGGGCGGCCTGTTCGCAGTCGCCGACTACCCGGCGCCCATGGTCGACCTGGCCATGTCCCGGGATCGCGCCCTCGCCGCCTTCAAGGCCCTGCCTGCGCGGCCGGACGCGGGAGGTTCCCATGACTGACTTCCTCCAGCGCTTCGCCCGGGACTTCGCCAGCCTCGACAAGCACAACCTGCAGCGCCTGGATCAGCTCTACAGCGAGGACATCCAGTTCACCGACCCGCTGCACGAGGTCAATGGCTTGCCGCGCCTGCAGCACTACTTCGCCGAGCTGTACGCCAATGTCAGCGAGCTGCGCTTCGACTTCCACGGCATCGACACCTGCGGCGAAGGCCAGGGCTACCTGCGCTGGACCATGAGCTACCGCCACCCGCGCCTGCGCGCTGGCCAACTGGTCCGGGTCGCCGGCTGCTCGCACCTGCACTGGCGTGACGAGAAGGTTTATCGGCATCGCGACTATTTCGACGCCGGCGCGCTGCTCTATGAACACCTGCCGGTACTCGGCGCGGTGATCGCCTGGTTGAAAAGGAGGCTCGGATGAACCCGGCAATGCCACGGCGAATCTGGCTCACCGGTGCCAGCAGCGGCATCGGTGCGGCGCTGGCCGAAGAGCTGCTCAAGGCTGGCGCCCAAGTGGCCGTCAGCGCCCGTTCGCGCGAGCCCCTGGAGGCCCTGGCCCAGCGGTATCCGGGTCGGGTGCTGGTGGTGCCCGGCGATCTCACCGACGCCCTGCAGGTGCGCGAGATCGGCAAGCGCATCGCCCAGGCCTGGGGCGCCCTGGACACGGCGATTCTCAATGCCGGCACTTGTGAATACATCGACGTGCAGCAATTCGACGCGGCGCTGATCCAGCGTGTGCTCAACAGCAACCTGCTGTCCGCCGGCTATTGCATCGAAGCCGCACTGCCCTTGTTGCGGGCCGGCAATCAGCCCCACCTGGTGGGCGTGGCCAGTTCCGTGACCTATCTGCCGCTGCCCCGAGCCGGCGCCTACGGCGCCTCCAAGGCCGCCCTGCGTTACCTGCTGCAATCCTTGCGCATCGACCTGGCCGCCGAGGGCATCGACGTCACCGTGGTCAGCCCGGGCTTCGTCGATACCCCGCTGACCGCGCGCAACGACTTTGCCATGCCCATGAGCTGGCCCGCCGCCAAGGCCGCCCGACATATCCACAAGCGTCTGTCACACCGGGATCTGGAGATCGCTTTCCCCGCCCCGTTCATCTTCGGCCTCAAGCTGCTGTCCTGGCTGCCCGGCCGCCTGCAACTGGCCATCGCCAAACGCCTGGCCCGCACGGGGAGTGCATCGTGAAAATCGCCATTATCGGTAGCGGCATCGCCGGCCTGACCTGCGCCTACGTTCTCAACCGTCGCCATGACATCCGGGTCTTCGAGGCCGGCAGCTGGATCGGCGGTCACACCCACACCGTGGAGGTCAGCCACAACGGCGAAACCCAATCCGTGGACACCGGTTTCATCGTCTTCAACGACTGGACCTACCCCAACTTCATCCGCCTGCTGGGCCAGATCGGGGTCAAGTTCAAACCCACCGAGATGAGCTTCTCAGTGTGCGATCCGGCCTCGGGCCTGGAGTACAACGGCAACAACCTCAACAGCCTGTTCGCCCAGCGGCGCAACCTGCTGTCGCCCGGGTTCTGGGGCATGCTGCGGGACATTCTGCGCTTCAACAAAGCCGCCTTGCTCGATCTGCAGCAGCAACGGATCGCCGCCGACACCACCCTTGGCGACTACCTGAAAAACCAGGGCTATGGCGAGCGTTTCATCCAGCACTACATCGTGCCCATGGGGTCGGCGATCTGGTCGATGTCACGGGTGCAGATGCTCGGTTTCCCCTTGCAGTTCTTTGTGCGCTTCTTCAAGAACCACGGCTTGCTGTCGGTGAACAATCGTCCCCAGTGGTGCGTGATCGAAGGCGGCTCAAGCCGCTATATCGAACCGCTGACCGCCTCGTTCCGCCAGCACATCCGACTCGACTGCCCGGTGCAACGGGTCGAGCGCGACGAAACCGGCGTGCTGATCCACAGCGCCGCCGGCAGCGAACGCTTCGACAAGGTGGTGTTCGCCTGTCACAGCGACCAGGCCCTGCAACTGCTGGCCAGCCCCAGCCGGGCCGAGCGGGAGATTCTCCAGGCCCTGCCCTACGCCGACAATGACGTGGTACTGCACACCGATACCCGGCTGCTGCCCCGCCGGCGCCTGGCCTGGGCCAGCTGGAACTACCGCCTGGACGCCAGCGGCGACAAAGCCGCCGCCGTGACCTACGACATGAACATCCTGCAAGGCCTGAAGAGCGACACCACCTTCTGCGTCAGCCTCAACCAGACCGCGGTCATCGACCCGACGCAAATCCTTGCCCGCTTCACTTACGCCCACCCCCAGTACAGCCTCGAAGCGGTGGCGGCCCAGGCCCGCTGGAGCGAGCTGCAAGGCGCCCAGCACAGCTTCTACTGCGGCGCCTACTGGGCCAACGGCTTTCACGAAGACGGCGTGGTCAGTGCGTTGCGCGTGGCCCAGGCCTTTGGTGAACAACTGTGAACAGTGCCCTGTACAGCGGCTGGATCAGCCACCGGCGCTTCGCCCCCAAGGACCATGCCTTCCGCTATCGGATCGGCCTCTTGTACCTGGACCTGGACGAGCAGGAGGCGGTGCTGGGACTCTCGCCCCTGGCGGGCCGCAGCCGTTTCGCCCCCTTCGCCTTCCGCGAAAGCGATTACCTGAAAGACTTCACCGGCCAGGGCATGCGCCTGATCGACGCGGTACGCCAGCAAGTGGCCGCGGCCATCGGCCATGTGCCGGGCGGCGCAGTGCGCCTGTTGACCCAGGTGCGCAGCTGGGGCCTGGCGTTCAATCCGGTGAGTTTCTTCTACTGCTTCGAGGCCGACGGGCAACTGGCGGCGATTCTCTGTGAAGTCACCAACACCCCGTGGCGCGAGCGTTATCACTATGTGCTGCCGGCCCGCCCGGACAGTGCCACGGCTCCCGAGCACCAGCACTTCGCCGTGGCCAAGGCCTTTCATGTGTCACCGTTCCTGCCCCGGGACCTTGAGTACCGCATGAGCTTCAGCCCACCAGCCGAGCGGCTCGGGGTACACATGGCCGACTGGCAGGGTGATCTGAAGGTATTCGACGCCACCCTCAGCCTGCAGCGCCAGGCCCTGGATCGCCGCAGCCTGCACCAGTACCTGCGCAGTTTTCCATGGATGACCGCCAAGACCTGCCTGGCCATCTACTGGCAGGCCCTGCGCCTGACCGCCAAGGGCATCACCTTCTTTCCCCATGAGGCCGCCGACGGCGCCTATCGCACAGCCGCTGTACAACCCAAGGATCGCCGCCATGAAATCCTCTAGCGTATCGGCCAGAAATACCCTGTTCAGCACCCACAGCCTGACCGCCAACCTGTTGCGTCGCGGCGTGCTGCGGCAACTGGCGCACCTCAAGCACGGCCAATTGCTGGTCATCGAAAATGCCGAGCGCCTGGTCTTCGGCGACCGCACGGCGGCCTTGGTGGGTGAGATCCATATCCACGACAGCAGCGCCTGGGGGCTGGTGGCCAGCAGCGGCTCGATCGGTGCCGGCGAAGCGTTCATCCACGGCTACTGGAGCACCCCGGACCTGACGGCGGTGATCCGCGTCTTCGTCAGCAACCTGGACGTGCTGGATGCCATGGAAGGCGGCCTGGCGCGACTCGGCCGGCCGTTGGTACGCGGCCTGCACTGGCTCAATCGCAACACGCGCAAGGGCTCGCAGAAAAACATCGCCGCCCACTACGACCTCGGCAATGAGCTGTTCGAGCAGTTTCTCGACCCCACGATGATGTATTCGGCCGCGCAATTTCGCAGCGAGGACGACAGCCTGGAGCAGGCCCAGTTGAACAAACTGGAGCGCATCTGCCAGAAACTCGCGCTCAAGCCCGAGGATCACCTGCTGGAGATCGGCACCGGCTGGGGCAGCATGGCGCTGTATGCGGCGCAGAACTACGGGTGCCGCGTGACCACCACCACCTTGTCCAAGGAACAGTTCGCCTATACCCGCCAGCGCATCGACGCCGCCGGCCTGCAGGACCGGGTGACCCTGTTGCTGGAGGACTATCGCGACCTGGACGGGCATTACGACAAGCTGGTGTCCATCGAAATGATCGAAGCCGTGGGCCACCGCTTCCTGCCCACCTACTTCCAGCAGTGCGCGAAGTTGCTCAAAAGCAACGGCCTGATGCTGCTGCAAGCCATCACCATCCGTGACCAGCGCTATGAACAGGCGAAGAACGGCGTGGACTTCATCCAGCGCTACATCTTCCCCGGCGGCGCCCTGCCCAGCGTGCACAAGATGCTCGAAGTGGTCAGCCGCGACACCGACATGAACCTGCTGCACATGGAGGATTTCGGCCTGCACTACGCCCGCACACTGCGCCTGTGGCACGAGAACTTCCGCCGCGCCCACGGCCGCCTGAGCGAGCTGGGCTATGACGCGTACTTCCTGCGCCTGTGGGAGTTCTACCTGTGCTACTGCGAAGGCGGTTTCCTGGAGCGCAGCATCGGCACCGCGCAAATGCTTCTGGCCAAACCCTCGGCGGTGCCGCAACCCCTGCTGGGACGTTTCGATGCGTAAACAACTGGCCAACGCCCTGCTGTTCCAGCTGGGCTGGTTCATCTGTGTGCTGTCCGGCGACAGCGCCTGGCTGCTGCTGGGGGTGGCGATCCTGCTGGCGCATTTTCGCTGGATCGGCAGCTGGGCCGCGGAAGGCCGGATGATTTTCGGGGTCGCCCTGACCGGCATTACCCTGGACAGCTTCCTGCACTGGCTGGGGGTGTTCCAGTTCCAGCAAGTGAGCCTGCTGATTCCCCTGTGGCTGATCGTGCTCTGGGCCTTGCTGGGAACCACTCTGCGCCACTGCCTGGCGTGGACCGCCCGGCCCTGGTGGCTGACCTGCCTGGTTGGCGCACTGTGCGGACCGCTGTCCTATTACGCCGGGGGCCGCCTGGCCGGAGTGAGCTTTGCCTTTGGCCTGTGGCCAACCCTGCTGGGGCTGGGACTGCTGTGGAGCATGCTGCTGCCGCTGCTGCACGTGCTCGCACGCCCCACTGCGGAAGAACCGCAGGCAGCCATCCCGGACTGAGCGTCCGTCCGGGCTTTCCCACAGCAGGGGCCGACTGCCTTACACTGCGCGCCTATGATCACCATTCCCGTTGTCCCCGTCCCCGAACCGGCCATCAGTTGCTCGACCTGCGCCGCCTGCTGCTGCCAGCTGGAAGTGATGCTGATCACCGACACCGGGGTGCCCGAACGCTTTATCGACACCGACGACTGGGGCGGCGAAGTCATGCGCCGCCTGGACGACGGCTGGTGCGCGGCCCTGGACCGCGACAGCATGCGCTGCAGCATCTATGAGCTGCGGCCACTGATCTGTCGCGAGTTCGAGCTGGGAGAGGCCGATTGCTTGAGCGAACGCCGGGGAATCGCCACGGCGTATCGCTGATAGCGGTCTCAGAGCGGCATCGTGTAATGCAGCGCGTAGCTTTCGATACCGTCGTTGGGGGTTTGAATCCCGGCGTTGGAGTAATGGGTGGCGCGGATCCCGACTTCATGCCCGCCGGCGAAACGCAGGCCGAAACCGATGCGGTCTTCGAACTGGAAGGATGAGCCGAGCTTGTTGTCCTCGACCTCGGTGTGGGCAAAGGCTGCCACCCCGATCCCCGCCTCGATGTAAGGCTTGACGCGGGCCCCGGCGAACTCATAGACCAGTACCGGCGAAAACGACAGGCTGTGATTGCTCGATTTCTTGTCGCCATCCCAATAGGTGTAGGCGCCGCTCCAGTACCCAGTCAGGCGACCGACATCACTTTGCAGCCAGCTCTTGTCCCAGTCCCATTGCATACCCAGGCGGTAGGTCTGGGTCGAATCGCCGGTTTGTCCCACGGAGAACTCGACTCCGGCCGCCTGCGCGGAAAAACTGTGCCCCAACAACCCGGCCGCCAGCGCGGCCAAACACAACAGTCGCTTCATCAGGAACGTCCTTTTTCAACGGTTACCTATGGTCTTGTACAACCTTCTGGAAAAGTTATAGAAGCCTGCGCGCGCTCGGAAGTTCAGCTACGGTCGAGGGTTTTTCAGGTTTTTTCACAACTCGAAACGCTGAACGCTAGCAGGGCCTTTCCACAAAAGCGGCAACACGTGGACAAAGTGCGGGACGTCGCCGCTGGTCCAGAAACGAGTCTCCCGGGCCGGGCCCCGGGCCCGTAGCTCGCCCTCGTCCAAGAGGCGTTGCAACTGCCGGGCAACGGCGCCGCCCGTGTCGATCAGGCTGATGTGGGGCGGCAGCATCTGCAGCAGCACCGGCTTGAGAAACGGATAGTGGGTGCACCCCAGGATGATGGTGTCGCAGCCGGCCGCCAGCAGCGGTTCGACATAGCCCTGCAACAGTTGCCGCAGGGCGCTGCTGTCGAGGTCGCCGTTTTCGATCATTTCCACCAGGCCGGGACAGGGCTGGGTGACCACTTTCACATCCGCGGCGAAGCGATCGAGCAAGGCGGCGAACTTGGCACTCTGCAAGGTGCCGGTGGTGGCCAGCACCCCGACCACCCCGCTGCGGGTCGCCGCCGCAGCGGGCTTGACCGCAGGCTCCATGCCGACGATGGGCCAGTCCGGGTAATCGCGGCGCAGATCGGCCACGCCGGCCACGGTGGCGGTGTTGCAGGCCAGGACCAGGGCCTTGGCGCCCTGTTCGCGGAAGTAACGCGCCATCAGGGCACAACGCTGACGAATGAACTCCGGGGTCTTTTCGCCGTAGGGAATATGCCCGCAATCGCCAAAGTACAGCAGTGATTCGTTGGGCAGCAGGCGCTGAATTTCCGCCAGTACCGACAGACCGCCGACACCGGAATCGAACACCGCCACGGGCGCTTCACTCATGCTGAACTCCGCAAACGCTGCAACCGGGATCACGCTTGACGCGCAGTTCACGAAAGCGCGTCCCCAGGGCATCGATCAATAACAGTCGACCCACCAGAGGCTCGCCAAACCCGGCCAGCAGCTTCAGGGCTTCCAGCGCCTGCAGGCTGCCCACGGTGCCCACCAGCGGACCGAGCACTCCGGCCTCGCTGCAGGTCAGCTCGGCTTCGCTGCCATGCCCGTACAGGCAGTGGTAGCAAGGGCTTTCCGGGCGGCGCGGGTCGAACACCGACAACTGCCCTTCCAGGCGAATCGCCGCACCGCTGACCAGGGGCTTGCCGGCCGCCACGCACGCGGCGTTCACCGCCTCGCGGGTACTGAAGTTGTCGGAGCAATCAAGCACCAGGTCCACCGCGGCCACGGCGGCGGCCAGGCTGTCGACGTCCAGCGCCTGGCGATGGGGCACCAGGCGGATTTCCGGGTTGAGGGCGGACAGCCGGCTGATGGCCGAATCCACCTTACTGACCCCGACACTCTGGCTGTCGTGGATGATCTGGCGCTGCAGGTTGGTCAGGTCCACGCTGTCGAAGTCAGCCAGGTGCAGCTCGCCGACCCCGGCCGCGGCCAGGTACAGCGCCGCCGGGGCACCAAGGCCGCCGAGGCCGACAATCAGTACCCGGCTCTGCTTGAGGCGCAACTGGCCATCGATGTCGACGTGCTGCAACAGAATCTGCCGGCTATAGCGCAACAGCTCCTGATCGGTCAGCACGGCAGGCACCCGAGGCTGATGCGTTCATGACCACCCAGGTCGATGCGGCTGTGGACTTCGATGAACCCCCGGGCCGTCAACAATTCGCGCACCGCGCCAGCCTGATCGTAGCCATGCTCGAGCATCAGCCAGCCACCGGCTTCCAGGTGCTGCGGGGCCTGGTCGACGATCAGGCGCAGATCGTCCAGACCGTCCTTGCCCGCCACCAGGGCGCTTTCGGGTTCGAAACGCACATCGCCGGCCGCCAGATGAGGATCGGCCTCGGCGATGTAGGGAGGATTACTGACGATCAAGTGGAAACGCTGGGACTCGACCGCGCTGAACCAGTGGCTGCTGAGCACCGTGACGTTGTCCAGCTGCAGGCGCTGGCGGTTGCGTTCGGCCAGGGCCACGGCTTCCAGCACCCGGTCCACGGCCGTAACCTTCCAGGCCGGACGCTCGCTGGCCAGGGCCAGGGCGATCGCGCCGCTACCGGTGCCCAGGTCGAGGACCTTGGCCGGGGTCGCTGGCAGCAGTTCCAACGCCGCCTCCACCAGCAGCTCGGTGTCGGGGCGCGGAATCAGGGTGTGCGGTGCCACTTCCAGATCCAGCTTCCAGAAGCCCTGTTGCCCGAGGATATAGGCCACCGGCTCGCCGGACCGACGTCGTTGCAGGTACTCGGCGAACAGCAGCGCGGCTTCGCTGGGCACGATGCGTTCCGGCCAGGTGTGCAGGAAGCTGCGGGGCTTGCCCAGGGCCGCCGCCAGGAGCAGCTCGGCATCCAGGCGCGGCGTCGGCGAATCGGGTAATTGAGCTGCGCGCAGCAGGCTGGCGATGATGGTCATTTACTCACCCAATGCCGCAAGTTGATCGGCCTGGTATTCGGCCAGCAGCGGTTCAATCACTGCCTCGACGCCCCCGGCGAGAATTTCGTCCAGGGAATACAGGGTCAGGTTGATCCGGTGGTCAGTGACCCGGCCCTGGGGGAAGTTGTAGGTGCGGATGCGCTCGGAGCGATCCCCCGAGCCCACCAGCAGCTTGCGCTCGCTGGCGATGGCATTGGCCGCGGCGCTGGTCTGCTGGTCGTTGAGCTTGGCCGACAGCCAGGACATGGCCCGGGCCCGGTTCTTGTGCTGGGAACGCTCTTCCTGGCACTCCACCACGATCCCCGAAGGAATGTGGGTGATGCGGATCGCCGAGTCGGTCTTGTTCACGTGCTGGCCGCCGGCGCCCGAGGAGCGATAGGTATCGATGCGCAGGTCCGCCGGGTTGATCTCGATGGCTTCCTGTTCGTCCGGCTCGGGCAGCACCGCCACGGTGCACGCAGAGGTGTGGATGCGACCCTGGGATTCGGTGGCCGGCACGCGCTGCACACGGTGCGCGCCGGACTCGAACTTGAGCTTGCCGTAGACGTTCTCGCCTTCGACCCGGGCAATGACTTCCTTATAGCCGCCGTGCTCACCCTCGTTTTCCGAGAGGATCTCCAGCCGCCAGCCACGCCGTTCGGCGTAGCGCGAATACATGCGGAACAGGTCGCCGGAAAAGATCGCCGCCTCGTCACCGCCAGTGCCGGCGCGGATTTCCAGGAACACGTTGCGCCCGTCGTTGGGGTCCTTGGGCAGCAACATGCGTTGTAAGGCGCTTTCCAGCTCGGCCAGTTGCTCCTTGGCCTCGCGCACTTCCTCGGCGGCCATTTCCCGCAGGTCCGGGTCGTTGTCCTTGAGCAGCGCCTGGGCGCCTTCGAGATCGGCCTGGACCTTGAGTACCTGTTTGTAGGAGGCAACGATCGGCTCGACTTCCGCGTACTCCTTGGAGTAGGTGCGGAACTTGGCCTGATCGGAAATGACCTCAGCATCGCCGAGCAAGGCGGTCAGTTCCTCGAAACGATCCTGGAGAATGTCCAGCTTACTGAGCAGTGACGCTTTCATTACGGGGTTTTATCCGATGAGCCCTCACCGAGGGCAAAGAGTTCTTGAGCCATGGCCAGCGCATCGAGGCGACCTTCGGCGGACAGCTTTTTCAGCTGCACGCTCGGCGCGTGCAGCAGTTTGTTGGTCAGGCCACGGGCCAGTTGGGCCAGTACGTCCTCGGCGCTGGAGCCATTGCTCAACAGGCGCAGAGCCTTCTGCAGTTCTTCGTCACGCAGGCGCTCGCTCTGTTGACGATAGGCCTTGAGCACGTCCACCGCCGCCAATTCCCGCAAGCGCACCATGAAGTCCTCGGCGCCGATGTTC
The DNA here is from genome assembly GCF_001547895.1 of Pseudomonas sp. Os17. Lineage (NCBI taxonomy): Bacteria > Pseudomonadati > Pseudomonadota > Gammaproteobacteria > Pseudomonadales > Pseudomonadaceae > Pseudomonas > Pseudomonas sp. Os17. The sequence continues at coordinate 5,725,552 of NZ_AP014627.1, forward strand.
ACCAGCTCCTCGGCGGCCTGGGCCGCGCCCTGACGGCTCTTGAGGTTTTCCGCGACCACTTCGTGCAGGTCATCGACGGTATAGAGGTAAACGTCGTCCAACTCGCCGACTTCAGGCTCGATGTCCCGGGGAACGGCGATATCCACCATGAAAATCGGCTTGTGCTTGCGCAGCTTCAGTGCGCTTTCCACTGCGCCCTTGCCAAGGATCGGCAGCTGGCTGGCGGTGGAACTGATGACGATATCGCTGTGCACCAGCTCCTGGGGAATGTCCGATAGCAACACCGCGTGGGCGCCGAACTGCTCCGCCAGGAGGCTGGCGCGCTCCAGGGTGCGGTTGGCCACGACGATGCGCTTGACCCCCAGGTCATGCAGGTGCCGGGCCACCAGGGTAATGGTCTCGCCCGCGCCGATCAGCAACGCCTGGCTGCGCTGCAGATCGCTGAAAATCTGTTTGGCCAGGCTTACCGCGGCAAACGCCACGGACACCGGGTTCTCGCCGATGGCGGTATCGGTCCGTACCTGCTTGGCGGCGCTGAAGGTGGCCTGGAACAGCCGACCCAGCAGCGGACCGACGGTGCCGGCCTCACGGGCCACGGCGTAGGCGGACTTCATCTGCCCCAGGATCTGCGGCTCGCCCAACACCAGCGAATCCAGGCCCGAGGCCACCCGCATCATGTGACGAACTGCCGCATCGTCTTCATGCACATAGGCACTGGCGCGCAGCTCGTCTAGGCTCAGGTGGTGATAGTCCGCCAGCCAGCGCAGCACCACATCCGCAGAAAGATGATCCTGTTCTACATAGAGTTCACTGCGATTGCAGGTGGAGAGGATCGCAGCTTCGCGGCTGTCGGTGAGTCGGCAGAGCTGCTGCAAGGCCTCAACCAACTGCTCAGGGGTAAAGGCCACGCGCTCGCGGACGTCTACAGAAGCAGTCTTGTGGTTAATACCGAGTGCAAGGAAGGCCATTCAAGGTCGCTGATGATGTCGAGAAGCCGGCAATTGTCCTACTTCGACAGACGCAGAACAACTACCGCCGACTATTGTCCTAATAGACTGCCTCTGTTCTGGCATCCCGTTGAGTCTCGGTTATGTTTGACCGAAGGCTTGTGTCATGATGATCCGACCGCAGGTTAGTCGCCCTCTTCCTATATGAATAGATCCTCCGCGTTGCTCCTCGCCCTTGTCTTCCTCAGCGGTTGCCAATCACTGGCTCCCGTTTCATCGGACGCTACGTCGCCGGTGGAAGACAGCACCCCCGCCCCTGAAAAGCCCAAGGTTTATTCCTCGTTCAGTGAAGACACCATCTTCAGCCTGCTGAGCGCTGAGCTGGCGGGTCAGCGCAATCGTTTCGACATTGCCCTGGACAACTACGTGACCCAGGCCATCAACACCCAGGATCCGGGGATTTCCGAGCGAGCCTTTCGCATCGCCGAATACCTGGGCGCCGATCAGGCGGCCCTGGACACGTCGCTGATCTGGGCCAAGAACGCCCCCGACGACCTGGAAGCGCAACGGGCTGCCGCCATCCAGCTGGCCCGCGCCGGTCGTTATGACGACTCCTTGCTTTATATGGAGAAGGTCCTGCAGGGCAAGGGCGACACCCATTTCGACTTTCTGGCGCTGTCGGCTGCCGACACCGACCAGGACACCCGCAACGGCCTGATGAAAAGCTTCGACCGGCTGCTGCAGAAACACCCGCACAACAGCCAGCTGATCTTCGGCAAGGCCCTGCTGATGCAACAGGACGGCGACGCCAAGGATGCCCTGACCCTGCTGGAGCAGAACCCGCCGGAAGACGGCGAAGTCGCGCCATTGCTGCTGCGTGCCCGCCTGCTGCAAAGCCTGAACCGCGGCAAGGAAGCCTTGCCACTGCTGGAAAAAAGCATCCGCAAGTACCCGGATGACAAGCGCCTGCGCCTGACTTACGCCCGCATGCTGGTGGAGCAGGACCGCATGGAGGACGCCAAGACTCAGTTCTCCAGCCTGGTCCAGCAGTATCCGGAAGATGACGAACTGCGTTACTCCCTGGCCCTGGTGTGCCTGGAAGCCAAGGCTTGGGAAGAGGCCAAGGGCTACCTGGAAGACCTGATTGCCCGGGAAAGCCACGAAGATTCCGCCCACCTGAACCTGGGACGGATCGCCGAAGAACTGAACGATCCGCAAGGGGCGCTGATCGAGTATGCCCAGGTCGGCCCGGGCAACGACTATCTGCCGGCACAACTGCGCCAGGCCGATATCCTGATGAGCAACGGTCGTACCGACGAGGCGCAAAAACGCCTGGTAGCCGCCCGCGATGCCCAGCCCGACTACGCCATCCAGCTGTACCTGGTCGAAGTCGAAACCCTGTCGGCGAACAATCAGGGGGACCGGGCCTGGAAAGCCATCCAGCAAGCCCTGCAGCAATATCCCGATGACGTGAACCTGCTCTACACCCGCGCCATGCAGGCGGAAAAACGCAATGATCTGGCGCAACTGGAAAAAGACCTGCGCCTGATCATCCAGCGCGAGCCGGACAACGCCATGGCCCTGAATGCCCTGGGCTACACCTTGTCGGACCGCACCACCCGCTACGCCGAAGCCAAGGTGCTGATCGAACAGGCCCACCAATTGACCCCGGACGACCCGGCGGTCATGGACAGCCTGGGCTGGGTGAACTTCCGCCTGGGCAACCTCGACGAGGCCGAGCGGCTGCTGCGCCAGGCCCTGGAACGCTTCCCCGACCAGGAAGTCGCGGCGCATCTGGGCGAAGTGCTGTGGAACAACGGCAAGCAGCGCGAGGCCAAGCAGATCTGGAGCAAGTTCATCAAGGACCAGCCCGATAGCCCTGTCCTGCGCGACACCATCAAACGCCTGACCGGATCAGAGACTCTTTAAGACCATGTTTTTGCGCCACTTCATTGTTTTCAGCTTCATCGCCCTGCTGGCCGGCTGCGCCGGCTTTGGCGCCCGTGAATCAGTCCAGGGCCAGGGCAACCCCGCCCAATGGCGCCAGCACAAGGATCAGCTGACCGGCCTCGATGGCTGGCAGATCAACGGCAAGATCGGCATCCGCGCGCCCAAGGATTCCGGGAGCGGCACGCTGTTCTGGCTGCAACGCCAGGATTATTACGACATCCGCCTCTCCGGCCCGCTGGGTCGCGGCGCGGCTCGCCTGACCGGGCGCCCCGGCCAGGTCAGCCTGGAAGTGGCCAACCAGGGCCGCTATGAAGCCACCAGCCCGGAAACCCTGCTTGAAGAACAGCTCGGCTGGAAACTGCCGGTTTCTCACCTGGCCTGGTGGGTTCGTGGCCTGCCCGCCCCCGACAGCAAGAGCCGCCTGACCCTGGACGGCGACAGCCACCTGGCCAGCCTGGAACAGGATGGCTGGCAAGTGGAATACAGCAGCTATTCCGAGCAGAACGGCTACTGGCTGCCCGAACGCATCAAACTGCATGGCAGCGACCTTGACGTCACCCTGGTGATCAAGGAATGGCAGCCGCGCAAGCTGGGGCAGTGACCGAGCATGGAAAAACTGACCCTGCCCTCCCCGGCCAAGCTCAATCTGATGCTGCATATCCTCGGTCGCCGTGAAGACGGTTATCACGAGCTGCAGACCCTGTTCCAGTTCCTCGACTACGGCGATGAAATCACCTTCGCCCTGCGTGACGACGGCGTCATTCGCCTGCACACCGACTTCCCGGGGGTGCCCCACGACAGCAACCTGATCGTCAAGGCGGCGAAAAAGCTGCAGGAACAATCCGGCTGCACCCAGGGCATCGATATCTGGATCGACAAGATCCTGCCCATGGGCGGCGGCATCGGCGGCGGCAGCTCCAACGCCGCCACAACCCTGCTGGGTCTGAATCATCTCTGGCAACTGGGCTGGGATGAAGACCGCCTCGCGGCACTGGGATTGACCCTGGGGGCCGACGTTCCGGTTTTCGTACGCGGCCGCGCAGCGTTCGCCGAAGGCGTAGGGGAAAAACTCAGCCCTGAATTTCCGGAAGAACCCTGGTATCTGGTACTGGTCCCGCAAGTGTCTGTAAGTACAGCAGAAATTTTTTCAGATCCGCTGTTGACACGTGACACTCCGCCCATTAAAGTGCGCCCCGTTCCCAAGGGAAACAGCAGAAATGACTGCCTTCCGGTAGTCGCAAGGCGTTACCCAGAAGTACGTAACGCATTGAATTTGCTAGGTAAATTTACCGAAGCAAAACTGACTGGAACTGGAAGTTGTGTGTTTGGGGGCTTCCCAAGCAAAGCTGAAGCTGATAAAGTCTCGGCCCTTCTTACAGAGACCCTTACAGGGTTTGTAGCAAAAGGAAGCAACGTTTCGATGTTGCATCGCAAGCTGCAAGGTCTGCTCTAAAGGAATCGAGTATCAGGTACTCGAAGCAACAGATACAGGGGCGTCGCCAAGCGGTAAGGCAGCAGGTTTTGATCCTGCCATGCGTTGGTTCGAATCCAGCCGCCCCTGCCATTTTCCTATATTCATCCAGGTATACCCTCAGCCTTCAGGTACTGCGCGTGTCCAAGATGATGGTCTTTACGGGGAACGCTAACCCCGATCTGGCTCGGCGTGTAGTACGTCAGCTGCATATCCCTCTCGGTGACATCTCTGTTGGAAAATTCTCCGACGGCGAAATTACTGCCGAGATCAATGAAAATGTCCGCGGTAAAGACGTTTTCATTATTCAGCCGACTTGCGCTCCGACCAACGATAACCTGATGGAACTCGTCGTGATGGCTGATGCCTTCCGCCGCTCCTCAGCGACTCGTATCACTGCTGTTATTCCTTATTTTGGTTATGCCCGTCAGGATCGCCGTCCGCGTTCCGCACGTGTGGCTATCAGCGCGAAAGTCGTCGCTGACATGCTTACCGTAGTCGGCATCGACCGTGTTCTCACGGTTGATCTGCATGCTGACCAGATTCAGGGCTTCTTCGATATTCCGGTAGATAACATCTACGGCTCCCCGGTTCTGGTGGATGACATCGAAGACCAGCGTTTCGAAAACTTGATGATCGTGTCCCCGGACATTGGCGGCGTCGTGCGTGCACGTGCCGTGGCCAAGTCCCTGGGCGTTGATCTCGGGATCATCGACAAGCGTCGTGAGAAAGCCAATCACTCCGAAGTGATGCATATCATCGGCGACGTCGAAGGACGCACCTGCATTCTGGTCGATGACATGGTCGATACCGCCGGCACCCTGTGCCACGCGGCCAAGGCCCTGAAAGAGCATGGCGCAGCCAAGGTCTTTGCCTACTGCACACACCCTGTGCTGTCGGGCCGGGCCATCGAAAACATTGAAAATTCCGTGCTGGACGAGCTGGTGGTGACCAACACCATCCCGCTGTCCGCTGCAGCACAAGCCTGTGCGCGTATCCGCCAACTGGATATCGCACCGGTTGTTGCCGAGGCGGTCCGCCGCATCAGCAATGAAGAATCGATCAGCGCGATGTTCCGCTAGGGGCTAGTCCCCGGTAAAACATCCCGATGACGAAAAGCGCCCCGTCCCAACTTCTGTTGGGACGGGGCTTTTTTGCCCATATCGCCTTTAGCGCTGGTCGCAAACGCTGGGGCGAGTGTGGTTATTTTGGAGATACAACATGAACGATTTTACTCTGAATGCTGAACTGCGTTCCGACCTGGGGAAAGGTGCGAGCCGCCGCCTGCGTCGTCTCGCAAGCCTGGTTCCAGCTGTAGTCTACGGTGGCGACAAAGCCCCTGAGTCCATCAGCATGCTGGCCAAAGAAGTGGCCAAGCTGCTGGAAAACGAAGCTGCCTACAGCCACATCATCGAGCTGAACGTTGGTGGCACCAAGCAGAACGTCGTGATCAAGGCCCTGCAACGTCACCCTGCCAAAGGCCACGTGCTGCACGCTGACTTCGTACGCGTAGTTGCCGGTCAGAAACTGACCGCCATGGTTCCAGTGCACCTGATCAACGAAGCGGCACCGATCAAGAAAGGCGGCGAAATCTTCCGCGCTACCACCGAGATCGAAGTTTCCTGCCTGCCGAAAGACCTGCCTGAGTTCATCGAAGTCGACATGACCGAGACCGACATCGGCACCGTGATCCACCTGTCCAACCTCACCGCTCCTAAAGGCGTTGAGTTTGTTGCTCTGGCGCACGGCAACGACCTGGCAGTAGCCAACGTCTACGCACCACGTGTTGCTTCTGAGAAAGAAGAAGGCGCAGCAGAGTAATTCACTCTGACGCCGGAGTTGAGCGGAACACATCGCGGACTGGAACGTAGCGAGAAAGCGGGCGAGAACGCGAAGTTTGCCGCAAGGCAACCAAGCTTTTGTCGTCCCCTTTCGCCGTAGCACCGGTTGCGGCGATGTTATCCACCACTCCAAAGAAGGGCCCCTATCGTGACTGCCATCAAACTGATCGTTGGCCTGGGTAATCCAGGCGCCGAATACGAACAGACCCGGCATAACGCAGGGGCCCTTTTTGTTGAGCGCATCGCCGAGAAACAAGGTGTCAACCTTGTCGCCGATCGCAAATATTTCGGCCTGACCGGGCGCTTCAGTCACCAGGGTCAGGACATTCGTCTGTTGATTCCCACCACCTACATGAACCGCAGCGGCCAGGCCGTGGCGGCGCTTGCCGGCTTCTTCCGCATCAAGCCGGAAGAAATCCTGGTGGCCCACGACGAACTCGACTTGCCTCCCGGCGTCGCCAAGCTCAAGACCGGCGGCGGGCATGGCGGGCACAACGGACTGCGGGACATCATCGCGCAGCTCGGCAATCAGAATACCTTTCACCGCCTGCGGCTCGGCATCGGCCACCCAGGTGTTGCCAGTATGGTTTCAAACTTTGTCCTGGGTCGTGCGCCACGCGCCGAACAGGAAAAACTCGATGCCAGCATCGATTTTGCCCTCGGCGTGCTGCCGGATATCTTCGCCGGTGAATGGAACCGCGCGATGAAAAACCTGCACAGCCAGAAGGCCTGACTCTACTCCTCGGGGAATACACCATGGGATTCAATTGCGGCATCGTCGGCCTGCCTAACGTCGGCAAGTCCACCCTGTTCAACGCCCTGACCAAGTCCGGGATCGCGGCCGAGAACTTCCCCTTCTGCACCATCGAGCCCAACAGCGGTATCGTGCCGATGCCCGATCCGCGCCTGGACGCCCTGGCGGCGATCGTCGTGCCGGAGCGCGTGCTGCCGACCACCATGGAGTTCGTCGACATCGCCGGCCTGGTGGCCGGTGCCTCGAAAGGTGAAGGCCTGGGTAACAAGTTCCTGGCCAACATCCGCGAAACCGATGCCATTGCCCACGTGGTCCGCTGCTTCGAAGACGACAACGTGATCCACGTGTCCAACAGCGTCGACCCCAAGCGCGACATCGAGATCATCGACCTGGAGCTGATCTTCGCCGACCTCGACAGCTGCGAGAAACAGCTGCAGAAAGTCGCTCGCAATGCCAAGGGCGGCGACAAGGATGCCGTGGCCCAGAAAGCCCTGCTGGAGCAACTGATCGCCCACTTCACCGAAGGCAAGCCGGCCCGCAGCCTGATGAAGGACATGAGCAGCGATGAGAAGCTGATCATCCGCGGCTTCCACCTGCTGACCACCAAGCCGGTGATGTACATCGCCAACGTTGCCGAAGACGGCTTCGAGAACAACCCGCTGCTGGACGTGGTCAAGGCCATCGCCGAAGAAGAAGGCGCCATGGTGGTGCCGGTGTGCAACAAGATCGAAGCGGAAATCGCCGAGCTTGAAGACGGCGAAGAAAAGGACATGTTCCTCGAGGCCCTGGGCCTGGAAGAGCCTGGCCTGAACCGAGTGATCCGCGCTGGCTACGAAATGCTCAACCTGCAGACCTACTTCACCGCCGGGGTGAAGGAAGTTCGCGCCTGGACCGTGCGTGTCGGTGCCACCGCGCCACAAGCGGCCGCCGTGATCCACACCGACTTCGAGAAAGGCTTCATCCGCGCCGAAGTCATCGCCTACAACGACTTCATCCAGTTCAAGGGTGAAGCCGGTGCCAAGGAAGCTGGTAAATGGCGCCTGGAAGGCAAGGAATACATCGTCAAGGATGGCGACGTGATGCACTTCCGCTTCAACGTGTAAAACCTGGATAGCCTTTCAGGAGATGTCTGCGGATTGCCTCAGACGCCTGAAAACCCCGTGGGAGCCCCGATTTTCGGGGCTTCTTCGTTTCTACAGCGTGCATGAGGCTCCTGCCCCCTACGCAACAGACGACTGCGCAGGTGCATGCGTTTTGGGGGGCTTGGGCCTTGTCGGGCTACAGTTGCGCCGCGTAGGTCTTGGCTTTCTTCGGCGTGACACCGTAGCGTTGCTTGTAGGCCTTGATGAAGTGGGAGGTATTTTCATATCCCACCTCCACAGCCGCGTCGGTGACGGAATAATCTCTAGCCGTCAGCAGTTGATGCGCGATATCGAGTTTTCTTTCGATGATCCAGCGGTTCGGGGTGGTGTCGTAGCTGCGCCTGAAGTCGCGAATAAAGGTCGACACGCTGCGTCCAGTCAGCAGGGCATAGTCTTCAATCTTCAGCTTGTGGGAATAGTACTGCTCCATGAAGTCGGTGATCGGCCGGCGCTTATGGCTGCCGCCGCAGGACAGCTCACGCAGGAAACGCAAGGACTTGTCCCGGATAGCGATCAGGTGCAGTAGTTCGAGCAGTTTCAACTCCAGCAACGCGTCGGAACCCTCCGCGCCCTTGTAGACATAGTTCAGAGAGTCGATATAACGCCGAATCTGTTCGTTAGCGTGCAGGGTATAAGTGCCGTGCACGCTTTTCTGCAGGCCGTCGGCGTGCAAGTTGCCTGCACCGGCCGCGCTCGACAGGTATTTGGCGATCAGCTTGTCGTCAAAAAACAACAGCAGCGCCTCGAAGATATCGTTGCCGGTAACGTAGTCCGATACCGTGTAAACACCTTTGGAGAGGAATATCAGATGATTCTCGTCGACGACATGGGCCATGGCGTCATAGTCGCGAATAATCTGCTTGCCCTGCTTTATATAGACGATCAACGGCGTGGCGATATAGATCGCCTTGTTTTCCAGGTTCGTTTCAAGGGTTTTATGCAGGATGGACGAACGACCGTCAGCGAGGATCGGCTTTACGTTGCGCATCGAATAAAGCGCCGCCGGTACTACTTCGAGTGTCATTGCTATGGTTTCTCAACAAATGGGCCGCCCCATTTGCACAGGGCGCTATCCAGCAGCGCGACATACTGCTGTCCAAACGGCCAGGACGTTCGGGACGGAACAGGAGTTGGGGAAAATAGCAGAAAACACATAACAGCCAGTAGCGCATGCCTGCCCAAGATGGCGCCGGAGTCGTCGCACACGCCCTGCCGCTGACGTTACGCCATCAAACTTCGCTGAAGTAACCGCTGACCGGCGCACTGCTCAGATGCTCGACGATAAGGCTCCACTGACCGCTCGAGATCATCTGCTCGACGTGGGCGCCGTGCACTTCCCGCGAATCCCAGGCTTCCACCAGCGTGAACGCGAGTGGATCTTCCAAGTGGTTGAGGATCCTGACTGTTTGGCAACCGTCCACCTTCGGCAGATTGAGCTTAACGTCGTTCATGATGTCCTTGAACGATTGCAGCTTTTCTTCTTTGACATTGAAGCTGATGACAAGATTGACGGACATATTAGTTCTCCAGTTTTATTCAACTAAAAACAACTTCGTCGATAGCAGGAACAGTCGATTGCTGATTCGACCTGGCGCAAATAGTTCGCCATGCAAGCAACCACTCTATATATGGTTAAACAATGAAAATGATTGAAAATGTTTAAAAATGCGCGATTCCAGTCACTCTTGTTTTTTTCTTGCGGGGCGGCCGATGGCATACGCCGCCTGCGGGAACAAAGAGTCCGGCGTGGTTCAAATGCGTTCGAAGTTGGGTGACACGGGCGAGCGGTATACGTCCACTAAAGCAATTGAGCCTTGATGATTTGACAGTCCGTGATTCGCTCTCTGGGTGACTGATCCGCCGGACGGCTGGCAAACCACGCATCAAGACCTGAAAAAGAGTAGCCGGCATCTAAATGTATTCGCGGGTGGCCATATTGCTGATTCCCGCGCAGGCATCCCTTCAGTCACGGCCCTTGCAGCCTCGACGTGCGGATTAACCTGCCCACCCTTCAGCCCCATTGCCCGGCAATGGGGCTGACTCCCCTGCCCCATCCAGCGGCCTAGAAGTAAGTGGTCGCCCCCGCGAAGAACGCCCGTCCAGGCACGTAGAAGTTGGTCGATCCGTCCCGCAGGTCCTTGTCCATCAGGTTCTGTACCCCGCCGTTCAGGGTCAGCCACTGGGTCACCGCCAGATTCGCCGTCAGGTCGTAGGTGGTGTAGGACTGCACGAAGTCATTGCCCAAACCCCGCTGCTTGCCAACGTGCTGCGCCGACAGTTCGGTGCTCAAACGGTCGTTGATCTGCCAGTCCAGCGCGCTGAATGCCGACAGCTTGGGCGAGCTGATCAGATCTTCGCCGGTGCTCAGGTTCCGGCTTTCCAGCATGTAGGTGGCGTTGGTGCGCCACGTCACGGAATCCCCCAGCGGCACCCGGGCGGTGCCTTCCCAGCCACGGGTGCGGGCCTTGTCGACGTTTTCCAGCATGGTCCACCAGCGGCCCTGGTACTGGCCCAGCGGGCCGTATTCGATCTTGTCGGTGAAGTCGGTGTGGAAGTAGGTCAGGCCGGCCTCCCAGCCGTCATGATCGAACGACAGGCCGATTTCCTTGTTGGTGCTGGTTTCCGGTGTCAGGTTCGGGTTGCCCGCCATCCAGCAACTGCCGCCGCCATAACCCAACGGACGCAACGAACCACAACCACGGCCTCCGGACTCGGTCGCCGCACCTGCACTGCCTTCCTTCAGGCTCGGCGCACGAAAGCCCTTGGACACACCGCCGCGCACGGTCCAGTCCGGATGCGGGTGATAGACCACGTAAGCCCGCGGACTGTTGTGGTTGCCGTACTTGTCGCTGTGGTCGAAACGGTTGCCCAGGGTCAGGGACAGGTTGTCCAGCAGGAACAGTTCATCCTCGATAAAGGCCGCCGAATAATCGCCCTTCAAGGTCGAGCCATTGACCGGCGTGCCCTGGTAATCCACGGGCACGGTACCAAGGGTGTTGGTGTTGGTCAGTTCCTCACGCTTCCATTGCCCGCCCAGCGTCAGGCGCTGGTCCACCAGCAGTTCGAAGGGCATGTTGAGGCTGCCTTCGACGATCTTTTCTTCGGAGTTGGCCTTACCCACGTCCAGGTCGTTGCGGTACTTGTTCAGGTAGGCATCGAGCTTGGAGGTGCCGAAACTCCAGTCGCCGCTGTGGGACAGGATGTAGCTGTCGCGGGTCAGGCGGCTGGGGCCGAAGGCGCCACCAATGGTTTCGTCCCAATCACCAAAGGTCTTCTTCGATGACCAGGCATGCTCAACGCCATGCACCGCCTCGAAGGACAGGCTCTGCGCTTCGTTGATCTGCCAGTCCAGCAGGGCATTGACGCTCTGGTCCTTGGAGCCGCCGGCGCCGTCGTCGTACATGAAATCGCCCTGGGCATCGCGCCGCGCCGCGACCTCATCCGCCGCCCGCCGCGTCACGTTGGCGCCCAGGCGCAGGCCCAGGGACTCGGTCAACGGGCCCGCCGCATTCACGCTGTACTGGGTGGTCTGGCCCCGGTCGGAGTCCTTGGGCACGGTGATGTTGGTGCTGGCCGAACCGGTCCAGGTGCGCGAGACCTTGCGCGTGATGATGTTGATCACCCCGCCCATGGCGTCCGAGCCATACAACGATGACATCGGCCCCCGCACGATCTCGATGCGCTCGATCATGTTCGGCGAGATCCAGTTCAGGTCCTGGCGCGCCAGGTCGCGGCGATAACTCAGGTCGGCGGAGCTGCCGACCCGTTTGCCGTCCACCAGAATCAGCGTGTACTTGTCGTCCAGGCCCCGCAGCTTGATCTTCGACTGCTCGCCCACCGGGCCGAAACCACCGGTCACACCCGGCACCCGGCGCAGCAGGGTGTTGAGGTCGTAGACCGGCTGGCGCTCGATTTCCTCACGGGTAATGACGCTGACGCTGGCCGGAGCATCCTTGAGGTCCGTGGCGCCACCGGTAGCGGTGACAAACGCAGTGTCCAGTTCCAACGGCGCCGGCTTGGTCTCTTCTGGCGTCGCGCCGGCCTGCGCCAGCGGAGGCAACAGGCCGACACCGGCGCTGAGCAGAAGCGAATGGAACAGGCAGGAGCTGACTTTCATGACAAACGATCCTTGTCGATTCAATGCACCTTGGTGGTGCATCAAGGGAGAGGGGATCGAAGTGTAATGCTAATAAATATCATTTAGAAATAGGAATGTTTCTCGACCGATACCTTTCGGCCCATGCCCCTGTGCAAACACGGCCCCGCCACCACCCCCTTTCGCGAGCGATGACAAGGCCGATGCCGATACCGCCGAAGGCTCAGCAGACGTCTTCGTAAGGCAGGCCCACATAGTTCTCGGCAATGTTCACCAGGCCCGCGTGGGAATTGAGGAAATACTCGCGATCGGCCTCCTGCATCTTGTGGTCCCAGGCGTCCTGCTGCTCGCCGAAATCGTGCAGCAGGTTGGTCATGAACCAGCTGAAACGCTCGCCCTTCCACACCCGGCGCAAGGCCAGCTCGGAGTACTTGTCCAGCAGTTCGGTACGCCCTTCGCGGTAGACCTTGACCAGGATCCGGTACAGGTAGCACACGTCGGAGGCCGCCAGGTTCAGGCCCTTGGCGCCAGTGGGCGGGACAATGTGCGCGGCATCACCGACCAGGAACAGCTTGCCGTACTGCATCGGCTCCACCACGTAGCTGCGCAGCGGCGCGATGCTTTTCTCCAGCGCCGGCCCGGTCACCAGATCCGCCGCCACCTCCGTCGGCAGACGGGCCTTGAGCTCGTTCCAGAAGCGTTCGTCGGACCAGTCCTCGACCTTGTCGCTCAGCGGCACCTGCAGGTAGTAACGGCTGCGGGTCAGGGAGCGCTGGCTGCAGAGCACAAAGCCGCGCTCATGCTGGCCGTAGATCAGCTCGTGGTTGACCGGCGGCGTATCGGACAACAGGCCCAGCCAGCCGAAGGGGTACTCGCGCTCGTAGTGAGTCAGCACCTGCTCGGGAATGCTCTTGCGCGCCACGCCATGAAAACCGTCGCAGCCGGCGATGTAGTCGCAATCGATGCGGTGCTGCTGGCCGTCCTTTTCGTAGGTGAGGTAGGGCTGTGCGCCCTTCATGTCATGGGGCTGCACCTTGTCCGCGGAGTAGATGATCGGCGCCCCGCAGGCAGCGCGGGCCTCCATCAGGTCACGGGTGACTTCGGTCTGGCCGTAGACCATCACCGTCTTGCCACCGGTCAGGGCCTTGAGGTCGATGCGCACGCGCTTGCCGCCCATTAACAGTTCCACCCCTTCGTGGACCAGGCCTTCGGCGTCCATGCGCTGGGCCACACCGGCCTCACGCAGCATGTCCACGGTGCCCTGTTCGAGCACCCCGGCGCGGATGCGGCCGAGCACGTAATCCGGGGTCTGGCGCTCGACAATCACCGTGTCGATGCCGGCCTTGTGCAGCAGTTGGCCCAGCAGAAGGCCGGAAGGTCCAGCGCCGATAATCGCAACCTGAGTTTTCATTGTTGTCGTCTCTCAAGGGCATTCCAGTCACCGTGCAGGCGAAATCCGGAATTTATGGTTATTGTTGTACCCCTGCATTTTTGCCGACAAAAATCGCAGTAAATGGTGATAAACCAACGTAAAAATGCACTTTTGCAAACAGCGTTCGATTATCGAGCACTCCAGCCACCCCGTCGCGACAGGTCGCCTCCGATGAAAGCCAGCCGCTCCAGCATCCCGGTGTTCAAGCTCTATGGGGAAAACCAGGCCTGGCCGACCCCGGACCTGCTGCACTGCGAATCCATCCCCAAGCGCAGCAGCCTGCACCATTGGGAGATCAAGCCGCACCGTCACGCCGACCTCTACCAGTTGCTCTATGTGCAGCGCGGCCAGGCCCTGGTGGAAGTCGAGGGACGGCGCCAGGACGTGCGCGAAGCATCGATCCAGGTGGTGCCGCCGCTGATGGTCCACGGCTTTCAGTTCTCGGAAAACATCCAGGGTTACGTGCTGACCCTGGGCGCGCCTCTAGTGGCCCAACTGGAAGCGCAACTGGGCGCGCCCCTGGCCGTACTCGCGTCTTGCGCCTGCTACCCGGTGGGCCGTGACCGCCACAGCCTCAACACCCTGTTCAAGGCGCTGATGGATGAATACGAAGGCAGCGCCGCGGCCCGCGACCTGTTGCTGCATTCGCTGGTCAACGTGCTGGTGGTGTGGATCAGTCGCCGTGGCCAGCAGAACACCCCGCCGAGCAACCGCGGCGAGCGCAATCAGCAGTTGTTGGGGCATTTCATCAAGCTGGTGGAGCGCCACTATCAGGAACACCCCACGGTGGAATCCCTGGCCCATCGCATCGGCCTGTCCAGCGTGCACCTCAACACCCTGTGCCGGGAACTGGCCGGGCAGAGCGCGCTGCAGATGCTCCACCAGCGCCTGATGCTGGAAGCCAAGCGCGGGCTGATCTACACCAACATCAGCATCAGCCAGCTGTCGGACAACCTGGGGTTCAGCGACCCGACCTACTTCTCGCGCTTCTTCAAGCGCCTCAGCGGCCAGTCGCCCAATGCCTTTCGCCAGAGTGCCGGGCAAGCCCCCGGCAGCCGCTGAGCCGACGCGAGTTTTGTGCAGCTCGCCGATTTCTCTTAACAAATCTCGCCACACGCCGCCGACGGCCCTCGCCAATACCGTCGCGAATTCTTATATGTGATTGATTTAAAACGATAAATTAAAAATAAAAGAATTGGCACGCTAGTTGAGACGCTCTGCCAGCGCCTCAGGAGCCCTCCTCCTGCCAGCGCTCCCATAACAATAAGGCAGACCTTCTCATGCATCAGACCTCCTCGCGCCTGCGCGTTCTTGCACTCACCTCCAGCCTGCTGTTTGGCGCCCACACCTCATGGGTGCAAGCCAGCGAAGGCGGCGTGTCCTCCTGGCCCATGGGCATCGAACTCTACGGCATGGGCATCCTGCCGCCGCCCGGCACCTATGCCCAGGTCTTCGTCGGCAACTACCTGGCCGACAGCCTGCGGGACAACGCG
The DNA here is from genome assembly GCF_001547895.1 of Pseudomonas sp. Os17. Taxonomy (NCBI): domain Bacteria; kingdom Pseudomonadati; phylum Pseudomonadota; class Gammaproteobacteria; order Pseudomonadales; family Pseudomonadaceae; genus Pseudomonas; species Pseudomonas sp. Os17. Next base: position 5,740,678 of record NZ_AP014627.1, read on the forward strand.
GGTCACCGCGCGGCCAGCATCGACTTGCGCGTCACCAGCGTGGTGCCACGTTTTGTCTGGGTGACCGAGCAAGAAGTGCTGGGGGGCAATCTCGGTTTCCACGCCCTGCTGCCCCTCAACGACATGCGCCTGAACATCAAGAACGGCCCCCACGATCACAAGCGCGGGATAGGCGACGCCCACCTCGGCCCGGTGCTGGGCTTTCATCACAGCGACAAGTTCCACAGTGCCCTGGGGGTCGATTTCGTGTTGCCCAGCGGCGGCGAATACGACAAGGACGACCTGATCAACCTGGGCAACCACTACTACACCGTGCAAGCGGTGTATGCCATGACCTACACCGATCCGCAGGGTTTCAACGCCGATGTGCGCCTGATGCACGACTACAACTTCGAAAACCGCGCCACCCACTATCAGTCCGGACGCGAGCTGCACGCCGACTACAGTCTCGGCTGGGGGCTGGGCAACGGCTGGGTGATCGGCGTCGGCGGGCACGCCTATCAGCAGATCAGCGACGACAAGTGCAGCGTCACCGATTGCGCCGCCGCGGCCCAGGTGCAAGCCAGTGATGGCAATCGCGGACGCTCGTTCTCCATCGGCCCGGCGGTGCAATTTCGCAGCAAGAGCGGCTGGTCGTTGAGCGCCAAATGGCAGGACGAATCGGCGGTGCGCAACCGCGCCGAGGGTCAGACCTACTGGCTGAAATTCACCACCGCGCTCTGAATCGACAGACGCTGAATCAACCCCCGTTGAATCAACGCCCCCTGCACCGCCGAACGCCGCGCCCGCTGTTGCCGAAACGCAGCAGCGGGCCGGTTCAACGGCCCTTGAGGCGATAGCTGACCTGAGCCCGACTCATGCCGAGCATCTGCGCCGCCGCGGTGATGTTGCCCCCGGAGCGCTCCAGGGCCAGATGCACCAGGCGCAATTCGATCTCTTCCAGCGAGGTGCTCAAAGCCGGCGCCCGGCCGGAGAGAAAGGCCTGCAGGCTGGCCAGCTCCGGCTCCTCGAGCGGCGCCTCAGCCGAGCTGGCCGCCGCTGAAGAGGGCGCTGGTTCACGCAGCGTCGGTGGTGACAGGCGCCCGTCGGCGTTCAAGCCAATGGCAACCCCCGCCAGGGGCGTTCCCGCTTCGCTCAGGTGCACCACATCGATGATTTCACCGTCGCCGGCGGCAATCACGCCGCGCTCGATGAGGTTCTGCAACTCGCGGATATTGCCGGGGAAGCGGTAGGTCAGCAGCGCATTCACCAAGCGCGTGCTGCAACCCGCCGGCTGACGCCCGTGGCGCTGGCTGAAGCGGTGCAGGAAGTAACTCAGCAGCAGGGGAATGTCTTCACGGCGCTCGCGCAGGGGCGGCAGATGAATGGGAAACACATTCAAGCGATAGAACAGGTCCTCACGAAAGCGCCCGGCCTCCACTTCGCGCCGCAGGTCGAGGTTGGTCGCCGCGATCACTCGCACATCCACCCGCAGCGGCTCGCTGCCCCCCACCCGCTCGATCTCGCCTTCCTGCAAGGCCCGCAGGATCTTGCTCTGGGCCGAAAGGCTGAGGGTGGCGATCTCATCAAGAAACAGGGTGCCGCCATGCGCCCGCTCGAAGCGCCCCGGCCGCGAACGGTCGGCGCCGGTAAAGGCCCCCCGCTCGACGCCGAACAGCTCGGCCTCCACCAGGTTTTCCGGCAGGGTCGCGCAGTTCAGCGCCACCAGGGGCTGCTGCCGACGGCGGCTGGCCTGATGCAGATTGCGCGCGAACAACTCCTTGCCCACCCCCGACTCTCCGGTCAGCAGCACCGTGGCCTGGGTCGGCGCCACCCGCTGCAACAACTGGCTGGCGGCCACAAAGGCCGCCGAGATGCCGACCAATTGCTGTTCGCCGGGCGATACCGGTAGCTCGGCGACCTGGGTCTGTACCCCCGAGGCATAGGCGCTGCGGCTGAGAAAATCCCCCGGATCGAGGTACATCAGGTCGACGTCGATGTCCTCCCACAGCTGCGCCGGCTTGCCGACAATCCGACAGGCCGGCTGCCCCATCGAGCGGCATTCCAACTCGCGAAACACCACCAGCCGCCCCAGCAGCGACGAGGCGTAGCCACTGGCATAGCCGATCTCCATCCAGCACGCCGGCTCGCCGCCCAGGCCATAGGCGGCGATGTGCTCGTCGTCTTCCAAGGAGTTGTGCCAGAGAAACTCCGAATAGAAATGGCCGATGCTGGAGTCGATCTCGAAGCGCACCACCTCGACATTGACCATGCCTTCGAGCATGTGCAGACGCGGCCCGGCGCTGTAGAGGCTGGCGTGATCGCCGTCCGGCCACTGCTCGCTGACCTGGGCCGCGTCCCGGGCCCCGGCCTGCCAGCCGATGCGCGTGATCAGGCCACGGGCCTTGTCGAAGCCCAGGGCCTCGATCAATTCACGACGGATCGAGCCGAACGCCGACCCCTGCATCAGCATCATCCGCTGTCCACACAGCCAGATGCTGCCGTCCTGGGGGGCAAAGGCCACGGTCTCGGCCAGTTGCTCGGCCGAAGGCAGGCCGCTGGCCTCGAATTGACTGGTGCGATCGACGATCAGGCGCTTTTGCCGCCCCAGCATCTGCTTGAGGAAGTCTTCATCCGCAGGACGGCCGGGCTGGCTGGAAGGAGAACGAGTCATGGGCAATCAACAGGCAGCTCAGGGGCCTTGCAGTATGCCCCGGCGCTTTGCCGGGTCAATCGCCGTCCCTCCTGGCCGCAGGCGATGCGCAGATTCTGGCCGGTAACCGCACAGTTTCCGCAGGCGCCCCGGGAGTGCCGAGCTTTCGACGCCCTTGCGACTTCTCTGCATAAATTTCCGCAGCGCGCCCCGCACGACGGCCCTCCCGGCAACCTGGACAATCATCTAACTAATTGTTTTAAAACAATATTTTCACGAAAAACGACCGTGGCACGATAGTTGTTATGCACAGGCAGACGCTCATCCATAACAAGACAACAGGTGACCTTGCCATGCTTTCTGCCTTCCTCGCGCCTCCCCCGCCCTGCCCCTCACGCCTGCGCCACGGCCCATTGCGCAACGCAGCCCGTCTCGGCTGAAACGCCGCCCTGGCGGGCCCCCATCCCTACCCTCAAACGCCATCGGCTTGATTGCTGACAGCCGAGCCATGGCCACGAACAAGAGAGCACCCCATGACTGCGACTCGACCTGCCTATCAACACCTGGAACTGCAGCCCATCGCCGGACAATGGCGCGCCGGCAGCAGCGGCCAAGCGCTGGCCGTCCTCGACCCGTTCACCGAGCAATGCCTGCTGCAGATCAGCCTGGCCAACCGCCAGGACCTCGACCAGGCCTACACCAAGGCCCGCCAGACCCAGGCCCCATGGGCCGCCAGCGCGCCTGCCCAACGCAGCCAAGTGCTGCTCAACGCCGCGCGGATCTTCGATGAGCGCCGCGAGGAAATCATCGGCTGGCTGGTCCGCGAGTCCGGCAGTACCCGGATCAAGGCGCAGATCGAATGGGGCGCGGCCCGCGCCATCATCGTCGAAGCGGCCAGCCTGCCCAGCCGGGTCCACGGGCGGATCGTCGCCTCCAACGTCCCCGGCAAGGAAAGCCGCGTCTACCGCAAGCCCCTGGGGGTGATCGGGGTGATCAGCCCCTGGAACTTCCCCCTGCACCTGAGCGCCCGCTCCCTGGCGCCGGCCCTGGCCCTGGGCAACGCGGTGGTGATCAAGCCCGCCAGCGACACCCCGGTGACCGGCGGCCTGCTGCTGGCGCGGATCTTCGAGGAAGCCGGCCTGCCCGCCGGGGTGCTCAGCGTGGTGGTCGGCACCGGGGCGGAAATCGGCGATGCCTTTGTCGAGCACCCGGTGCCGGCGTTCATTTCCTTCACCGGCTCGACCCAGGTCGGCCGCAACATCGGGCGCATCGCCAGTGGCGGCGCGCACCTCAAGCATGTGGCCCTGGAACTGGGGGGCAACAGCCCGTTCGTGGTCCTGGCCGATGCCGACTTGGAACAGGCGGTGAACGCCGCGGTGGTGGGCAAGTTCCTGCACCAGGGGCAGATCTGCATGGCGATCAACCGCATCATCGTCGAACAGCCAGTGCTGCAAGCCTTTACCCAACGCTTTGTCGAACGGGTCAAGGCCCTGCCCCATGGCGACCCGAATCTGCCGGCCACGGTGGTCGGCCCGGTGATCAACCACAAACAGCTGGCCGGTCTGCAAGACAAGATCAGCCTGGCCCTGAGCGAAGGCGCGACCTTGCTAGTGGGTGGCCCGGCTTCGGGCAACGTGCTGCCACCTCACGTGTTCGGCGACGTCCGCGCCGACATGGAGATTGCCCGCGAAGAAATCTTCGGCCCCCTGGTGGGCATCCAGAGCGCACGGGATGCCGAGCACGCCCTGGAGCTGGCCAATGCCAGTGAATACGGCCTGTCCAGCGCGGTGTTCAGCGCCAACCCGGAGCGTGGCGTGCAGTTCGCCCAACGCCTGCACGCGGGCATGAGCCACGTCAACGATATGCCCGTCAACGACGAGCCCAACGCGCCCTTTGGCGGTGAAAAGAACTCGGGCCTGGGCCGCTTCAACGGCGACTGGGCAATCGATGAATTCACCACCGACCACTGGATCACCCTGCAACACACACCGCGCCCCTATCCGTTCTGAACAGGGCGCCTGTCCACCGAATCACCCCATAACAATACGGAGTACGCAATGTCCTCGCTCCTTGACAGCCCAACTGTGAAACGAAGCCTTGCCCTGTGCCTGAGCCTGCCCCTGGCGGTGCTGGCGACAACGGCCGCCGCCGATGGCGACGGCGTCTGGAAAAGCGGTGAAAACGTCTACGCCAAGGTCTGCGGCCACTGCCACGAAAAGAACGTCGGCCCGCAGATCAAGGGACGCCAACTGCCAACGCCCTACATCACCGCGGTGGTGCGCAACGGCTTTCGCGCGATGCCGGCCTTCCCGGCGTCGTTCATCGACGACAACGCCTTGCAGCAGGTCGCCGACTACATCTCCAAAGCCCCGGCCACGGCCGCCCAACCCTGAGGAGACGCCCATGAACATTGAACGTCGCGCGTTGCTCAAGGGCATGGCCCTGGGCGGTCTGGCCAGCGTCGCAGTGACCGGCCCGGGCCTGAGCCTGGCCAACGGCGTACTGGGCCCGTCCGCGGGCAGGCGCCTGCCCACCCTGGCCCTGGTCAGCCCCGCCGTCGCCGACTCGGCTTTCGTCCAGGGAATCAACGCCAGCTCGGTGGCGCGCCAGGTCAGCGTGCAACGCTGGGAGGCCAGCCTGGCGTCGATCCAGGCGCTGCAACAACGCCTGGGCAGTGGCCAGCGGCAACGCATCATCGGCCTGCTGGACGATGCCAGCGCCGCGCTGGTGCTCGACCAGGCCCGCAGCGCCGGAGCCCGAGTGCAATGGCTCGGCCAGCACCACAGCGATGCGCGGACCTCGCGCCACCAACTGCTGGGCACCACGGCCGCCCATGGCTGCGCCTTGCAACTGGGCCTGCAACTGAACGCCTGTGGCGCCGGTTTCAGCCTCAGCGAGCAGCGCCTGCTGGCACAGCCGGCGTTCCAGGCCGGCGCCCGCGCTCGCGACCCACGCAGCGCCGAACAATGGGCCGCCACCCTGGGCTACAGCCTGGCCGAACTGGCCAGCGGCCGTCTCGGCCAGGCGCCGTTGGCCAGCCCCCGGGCCGTGCCATTGAGCGGCCATTTCGTTTCGTTCTCGATTGAGGCTTGAAGGAGCTGATCCAATGACTGAGCAAACCCAGAAGCCACTGTTGCCCCGGGGCGTGAATGCAGCCCGCTTCAACCAGGCCATCGCCCAGTTCCGTGCCCTGCTGGGGGACGAGAACGTGCTGGTCAAGGACGACCAGCTGGTGCCCTACACCAAGATCATGATGGCGGTGGACACCGCCGAGCACATGCCCTCGGCCGCCGTCACCGCCACCAGCGTCGAGCAGGTGCAGGGGGTGGTGAAGATCTGCAACGAGCACAAGATTCCGGTCTGGACCATCTCCACCGGCCGCAACTTCGGCTACGGCTCGGCAGCGCCCGGCCAGCGCGGCCAGGTGATTCTCGACCTGAAGAAAATGAACAAGATCCTCCACGTCGACCCGCAATTGTGCACCGCGCTGGTGGAGCCCGGAGTCACCTACCAGCAGCTCTACGACTACATCCAGGAACACAACCTGCCGCTGATGCTGTCCTTCTCTGCGCCCTCGGCCATCGCCGGTCCCCTGGGCAACACCATGGACCGCGGCGTCGGCTACACCCCCTACGGCGAACACTTCCTCATGCAGTGCGGCATGGAGGTGGTGCTGGCCAACGGCGACGTCTATCGCACCGGCATGGGCGGGGTCAAAGGCGACAACGCCTGGCAAGTATTCAAGTGGGGCTACGGCCCGACCCTGGACGGCATGTTCACCCAGGCCAACTACGGCATCTGCACCAAGATGGGCTTCTGGCTAATGCCCAAGCCACCGGTGTTCAAGCCGTTCGAGATCAAGTTCGAGAACGAGTCGGACATCGCCGAGATCGTCGAATTCATCCGCCCGCTGCGCATCGCCCAGGTGATTCCCAACTCGGTGGTGATCGCCGGCGTGCTGTGGGAGGCCGCCACCTGCAACACCCGCCGCGCCGACTACACCCAAGAGCCGGGCGCCACCTCCGAGGCGATCCTCAAGCAGATCCAGAAGGACAAGAACCTCGGTGCCTGGAACGTCTACGCCGCCCTGTACGGCACCCAGGAGCAGGTGGACGTCAATTGGAAGATCGTCAATCAGGCCCTCAAGGCCCTGGGCAAGGGACGCCTCGTCACCCAGGAGGAAGCCGGCACGACCCAACCCTTCCTGTACCGCTCGCAACTGATGTCCGGGGTGCCCAACCTGCAGGAATTCGGCCTGTACAACTGGCGCGGCGGCGGTGGCTCGATGTGGTTCGCGCCGGTGAGCCAGGCCCGCGGCAGCGAGTGCAACAAGCAGCAGGCCCTGGCCAAGCGGATCCTCAACAAGCACGGCCTGGACTACGTGGGCGAATTCATCGTCGGCTGGCGCGACATGCACCACGTGATCGACGTGCTGTACGACCGCAGCAACCCGGAGGAAACCCACCGCGCCAACGCCTGCTTCGCCGAACTGCTGGATGCGTTCGAACAGCAAGGCTATGCCGTGTACCGGGTCAACACCGCCTTCCAGGAGCGGGTGGCGCAGAGCTACGGCCCGGTCAAGCGCAAGGTCGAGCACGCCATCAAGCGCGCCCTGGACCCGAACAACATCCTTGCCCCGGGCAAGTCCGGGATCGACCTGGCCAACCCTTTCTAAGTCGCTGACACGCCCCGTCGGCAGCACGCCACGGGGCCCCTTGAACCACAGGAAAACCCATGAAGTACACCCCACTGCTCGCAGCCCAGGCGCTGCTGCTGGCCGCGCCACTGGCCCTGGCCGACGGCGACGCGGTCCTCGGCAAGGCCCTGTTCAGTGCCCAATGCGGCTTTTGCCACAGCACCGAGAACGGCAAACACCTGATGGGCCCCAGCCTGCACCAAGTCTTTGGCCGGGCCAGCGGCCAGGCCCCGGGCTTCAGCTATTCCAGCGCCCTGCAAGGCGCTGGCCTGCAATGGAACGACGCCAGCCTGGAGCGCTGGCTGAGCAACCCGGCGACCCTGGTGCCGGGCAATAACATGATGTTTCCCGGCCAGTCCGATCCACAGAGCCGGCAGCACCTGATTGCCTACCTGAAAAGCCTGCACTGAGGCCGCAGGCAGCGACGCCTCAACTAGCACTGCGCTGAAACGAAAACGCCCGGAGCATGGCCCCGGGCGTTTTTTTTTACGCGTCGAACAACCGCGCGTCAGGCTTTGCGGGTACGCGGCAGGAAGATCGCCAACACCCCGAACAGCGGCAGGAACGAGCACAGGTAGTACACGTACTCGATGCCATGGAGGTCCGCCAGGTGCCCCAGCAGCGCCGCGCCGATCCCGCCAAAACCGAACATCAGGCCGAAGAACACCCCGGCGATCATGCCGACGTTGCCCGGCACCAGTTCCTGGGCGTAGACCACGATGGCGGAGAACGCCGAGGCCAGGATGAAGCCGATCACCACGCTGAGGACGCTGGTCCAGAACAGGTCGACATGGGGCAGCAACAGGGTGAACGGTGCCACCCCGAGGATCGAGAACCAGATCACCGCCTTGCGCCCGATCTTGTCGCCGATCGGCCCGCCGAAGAAGGTCCCCGCCGCCACCGCGCCAAGGAACAGGAACAGGTGCAGTTGCGAGCTGGCCACCGACAGGTCGAACTTCTCGATCAGGTAGAAGGTGAAGTAGCTGGTGAAACTGGCCATGTAGAAATACTTGGAGAACACCAGCAGCCCGAGGACCACCAGGGCGCCGATCACCCGCTTCCTCGACAGGCCGTGCGTGGCTGCCTGCCCCTGCTTGAGCTTGTGCAGGCGCAGGTGGTTGGCGTACCAGCGGCTGATGGCGTAGAGCACCACCAGGGCAAACAGCGCGAACAGGCCGAACCAGGCCACATTGCCCTGGCCGTAGGGAATGATGATCGCCGCGGCCAGCAAGGGGCCGAACGCGGTGCCGGCATTGCCGCCGACCTGAAAGCTCGACTGCGCCAGGCCGTAGCGTCCGCCGGACGCCAGCCGGGCGACCCGCGAGGCTTCCGGGTGGAAGGTCGAGGAGCCGATGCCGATCAACGCGGCCGCCAGCAGGATCAGGGCAAAGCTGCCGACCTGGGACATCATCAGGATGCCGATCAGGGTGCAGATCATGCCCGCCGGCAACAGGAACGGCAGCGGCCGCCGATCGGTGTAAAAGCCGACCCAGGGCTGCAACAGCGAGGCCGTGAGCTGGAAGGTCAGGGTGATCAGGCCGACCTGGGTGAAGCTCAGGCCATAGTTGCTCTTGAGCATCGGGTAGATCGCCGGCAACACCGCCTGGATCAGGTCGTTGATCAAATGGGCCAGGGCCACCGCACCGATGATGCGCAGGACCAGGGGGCTGCTTTGCGAAGCAGAAGAAGCCGTCGTTGCGACGGTCTGAGGGTTGCTGCTAGCCATAGGATTTTCCGTACAACGGGTGGGTGCACAGGGGCAGGTGCGCCAATGTGCCATTTTTCAGTGCGCTCGCGCCATCCCATTAGCTTGCTAACGACTTTGCCCAGCCGACTGATAGCCCATCGCCATGGTCTGAATCTTGCTCCTGCCGCCACACCAACCCGACGCCCTTACCCAGGGTGGCGAAAATGGGAAGTAACGCTACAGCGCCGGCAGGATCCTGGCGCCGGTTGCACACTTTCCGAGGCGATTTTACGAGGGCACAGGGTCCGGGCCAGCCGCCTCGACCGCACGCCAATGGTGCGTGGTGCCCAAAGGAGCAGTAGTGCATGCATCTATTTCTGGCACCGGGCATGGCGTTGTTGGGGCGTTTTGGCTTCGCTCGCAAATTCCAGCTGTTGTTTCTGCTGTTCATCCTGCCGCTGCTGGGCAGTCTGTGGATGATCGGCCAGGACTACCGCGACAGGCTTGGCCTGATGGCCACCGAACGTTCCGGGATCCGCCAACTGCAAGCCCTGGATACCCTGGACAACCTGCTGACCGCGCAGCGTGATCGGGCCGCCCGCTGGCGCGCCACCGAGACCAACCGCCAGCCGACGCCGGCGACCCTCGCCGCGGTGGCGGCGTTCGATGCGGTCCAGCCCGGCCTGCTCCAGGCCAGCGAAGAATTGGGCAATGCCCTGCACCAGGCCGGCGCCGAGGACGACACCCTCGCTCGCTACCGAGCGCTGCAAGGCAGCCTGCAAGGGCTGGACTCGAAAAGCCTGGCCAGTGTCGGCTGGTGGCCGGACGGCTACGAACGCTTCACTTCAGCCCTCGGCGCCCTGCAGGCGCTGCGTGAGCAGATCGCCATGGACAGCCGCCTGACCCTGGCCCCCTGGCTGGAGACCTACCTGTTGACGCAAATTGCCACCCAGCATGCCCCGGACCTGATCGAGCGGGTCGGGCGCCTGGCGGCGGTTGGCCAAGCCTCGGTGGTATCGGGCCAGTTCACCCTGCAAAGCCGTCTGCAACTGCGGGACTTGCGCAGCCGCATCGGCGATGCCCGAGAACAACTGAGCAAGACCGGCAGCCTGCTGGAAGCCCGCCTGCCCAGCGAACTGCAAGCCTGGGCCGGGCGCTATCACGACAGCCTGAAGCAGCTGGATGAACAGTTGAAAGTGCTGGACGACGGCCTGTTCGCCGGCAACATCAACCTCAAGCCGGAACCCTTCGAACAAGGCCTCGACGCCCTGCTGGGCCAGCTGGCGAGCTTGCGCCAGGACTCCCTCGGCGCCCTCGACAGTCGCCTGGAGCACTACCAGGGTTCGGCCCTGCGCCAGCTGATCCTGGTGGCCACGGTGCTGGGCTGCCTGGTGCTCGCCGCGCTGTACCTGTTCGTCTGCCTGCAAGCCTCGATCCGCCGCAGCGCCAGCGGCATCACCCTGCTGGCCGAAGCCCTGCGCGATGGCAATCTGTGCCTGCAAGTGCCGGTACAGGGCCGCGATGAGCTGGCGCTGATCAGCACCGCGCTGAACGTGGCCGTGGTGCAACTGCGTGGCAGCCTGCAAGGGGTGGATCACGAAACCCTGCAACTGGGGGATGCGGTGCGCAGCCTCAACCAGCACGCCAGTGGCGCCCTGAGCGAAGTCGAGGCCCAGCAACAGCAGATCAGCCAGATTGCCGCCGCCGCCACGCAACTGGCCGCCACGTCCCAGGGGGTCGCACAGAGCTGCGAACAGGCCTCCGACAGTGCCCAGCAGACCCGACGCATCGCCAGCGACAGCAGCCAAGACAGCCAGCGCACCACCGCCAGCATCCAGCAACTCAACCAGCGCCTGAACGACACCGCGGCCGCCCTGGGCCGGGTCAGCGAGCAAGGGCAGCAGATCCAGCTGGTGGTGGACACCATTCGCGGCGTGGCCGAGCAGACCAACCTGCTGGCGCTGAACGCCGCCATCGAAGCGGCGCGCGCCGGGGAGCAGGGCCGGGGCTTTGCCGTGGTCGCCGACGAAGTGCGCAGCCTGTCGCAACGCACCCAGTCGTCCACGGCGCAGATCGCCGCCACCGTGGACAGCCTGCGCAGCACGGTGAATGAAGCGGTAAGCCTGATGGAGGCCGCTTGCGGCCAGGCCCAGAGCGACGCCCAGTCGGTGACCGGCCTGGGCCTGCGCCTGGTGGAGATCGCCGATGCAGTGCAAGGGGTCAGCGACACCCTGGCGCAGATCGCCACCGCCGTGGAAGAACAGGCCTGCACCGCCGATGAAGTCAGCAGCAACATCCAGCACGTGGATCAGGCGGCGGTGCGCCTGCTAGAGGGGGCCCGGGCAGTGAACCTGGCCGCGGACAGCCTGAACCAGGGCAGTCGGGCCCTGAGCGTCAACACCGGGCGCTTCCAACTGGCCTGACGCCGAAGGTCCTCAAGCCTTCAGCCGAGCCTCGGGGAAGTCCGCCTCGAGCTCGGCCTTGAGCCATTGGATAAACCATTCCACATCCTCGGACCATTCAGCGTCCGGGGTCAGTACGCGGTAGCTTTCCAGCTTCACCTGATCGTCCAGCACCCGCACCAGGGTGCCGGCCTTGAGCTCCTCGCGCACCAGCACTTCATTGGCCAGGGCAATGCCGCCGCCGCTTTCGGCCACCGACAGGGCGTGGTCGTTGTTCACGTAGATCAGGTCGGACGTGAGGTGGATATCCAGGCCATTGGCGGCGAACCACAGGTTCCACCACTCGCCGTCATCGAAGTGGATCAGCGCGTGGCGGGCCAGGTCCGCCGGCTCGCGGATCGCCTCGATGCTGGCCAGGTAGGCCGGGGTGCAGATGGGGAACACCCGGGGGCAGATCAGGCTGACCCGCGATTCGGGGTACTGCCCGTCCAGGCCGTAGGCGATCCCCAGGTCGGCACTCTTGGCGTCGACTTCGGTGAAGGTCGAATTCGGTTCGATGGCGAACTTCAGGCCCGGGCGCACATGGCGCAGCGCCTCCAGGCGCGGGGTCAGCCAGCGCTTGGCAAACCCCGGCACCACCATGATCCGCAGCCAGCGCTCGGCGGTCCTGGGCTGGGCTTCGCGCCCGGCCTCGATGATCAACTGCAGGGCCGCGGCGATCTTGCGGTGGTACTTCTCCCCCGCCGGGGTCAGGATCACCCCGCGCGAAGTGCGTTCGAACAACTGCACGCCGAGCCAGTCCTCCAGCAGCTTCACATGACGGCCGATGGCCGGCTGGGTGACATGCAGCGACCTGGACGCTTCGACATAGCTGCCCAGGCGGGCCGCGGCATCAAAAGCCCGCACCGCATTCAACGGTGGCAAACGCTGTTCGGCCATGGTTTAGCCCGCCCATGCTATTAAATTATTTAACAGCTGGTATGTTAAAATTGATGTTTCGCCCCCGCAACCCCTCACTGATAATCAGCCCCAGCAGAACCATAAGAACCCGCGAAAAGCCGCTAAAAACAGGCTTCCCACGCATCCGAACACATCTCGATCCTGCCCTAAGAAAAACAATATCCATGGCCTGCACGACAGCCCATGGGGGAATCGGAGGTAAGGCATGAATGCCCTGCATTCGCTGCAAACACTGGCGGTGTCCATCCGCTCGGTGCGCAAGGTCTACGGCGATCCACACAGCGGCCCGGTGGCCCTGAAGCACATCGACCTGGACATCCGCGACAACGAATTCTTCACCCTCCTGGGGCCCTCCGGCTGCGGCAAGACCACGCTCTTGCGGATGATCGCCGGCTTCGAATTCCCGACCCAGGGCGAGATCCTCCTCTACGGCGAGAACATCGCCGAGCGGCCGCCCTTCGAGCGTCCGGTGAACACCGTGTTCCAGCATTACGCGCTGTTCCCCCACATGACCCTGGCCGAGAACCTGGCCTTCGGCCTGGAGTCGCGGCCCATGGGCCAGGTGCTAAGCAAGGCGCAGATCGCCGAACGGGTGCGCGAGATGCTGGCCCTGGTGCAGATGGAGCGCTTCGCCGGGCGCAAGCCCAACCAGCTCTCCGGCGGCCAGCAGCAACGCATCGCCCTGGCCCGGGCCCTGGCGCCCCATCCCAAGGTGCTGTTGCTGGACGAACCGCTGTCGGCCCTGGACCTCAAGCTGCGCCAGGCCATGCGCGAAGAACTCAAGGCGATCCAGGCCAAGACCGGCATCACCTTCATCTTCGTCACCCATGACCAGGAAGAAGCCCTGACCCTGTCCGACCGCATCGCCGTCCTGTCCGAAGGCGAGGTGCAGCAAGTGGGCCGCCCGGAAGAGATCTACGAGCAGCCGCGCAATCGCTTCGTCGCCGACTTTATCGGTGAAACCAACTTCATCCAGGCCCAGGTCAAGCGTATCGAGGCCGGCCTGGCCTGGTTCAGCGGGCCCGCCGGAGAAGCCCTGCCGGCGCAACCGTGCAGCGGGGTCAAGGTCGACCAGCAGGTCACCCTGTCCGTGCGCCCGGAGCGCCTGCACCTGCGCAGCGAAGCCGTGGAAGGGGCCCTGGCGTGCCGCATCGAGGCGCAGATCTACCTGGGCACCGACCTGCAATACCAGGTCAGCCTCGGCGACGGCACGCGTCTGACCGTGCGCACGCCCAACAGCCTCGAACAGCATCCGCGCCTGAGCGTGGGCAGCCATGCCGGGCTGCTGTTCGAACGCGGCAGCGCCAGCGTCCTGCTGGATTGACCACGAGGATTCGCCATGCACGCCTCATCGATTTCCCAGCACCTGGAACGGCGCAAGGCCTTGCGCAGCGTTCTCGGAGTCAGCCCGGCGCTGATTGCCATCGGCCTGTTCCTGATCGTGCCGATCCTCATTGTCATCGGCTATTCGCTGATGGAAGCCAACCCCTACGGCGGGGTGAACAAGGTTTTTAGCAGCGACGCCTACACCGCCCTGTTGTTCGAACGGCAACTGGATGACAGCCTGGCCTTCACCGACTCCTACCTGCTGATTGCCCTGCGCTCGATCGGCATCGCCGGGCTGACCACCCTCATCACCCTGCTGATCGGCTTTCCGGTGGCGGTGTGGCTGGCCATGCAACCGGTGCAGCGCCGGGGCCTGCTGATCTTCCTGATCACTGTGCCGTTCTGGGCCAACCTGCTGATCCGCACCTACGCCTGGATCCTGCTGCTGCGCAACACCGGGGTGATCAACAACAGCCTGATGGACCTGGGGCTGATCCACGAACCGTTGCAGTTGCTGTACACCGACGGCGCGGTGCTGCTGGGGCTGGTCTACACCTACGCGCCCTTCGTGGTGCTGCCGATCTACGCCACCCTGGAAAAGATGGATATCCGCCTGCTGGAAGCGGCCCAGGACCTCTACGCCGGACGCTGGCGCACCTTGCGCAAGGTGGTGCTGCCAATCGCCAAGCCGGGGATCTTCGCCGGGGCGATCCTGACCTTCGTGCCCTGCCTGGGGGCGATGATCGCCCCGGAACTGCTGGGGGGCGGCACCCGGATGATGCTCGGCAACCTGATCTTCCGCCAGTTCAGCGACGCTCGTAACTGGCCCTTCGGCGCCGCCCTGTCGCTGGTGCTGATGGCCGCGGTGATGCTGGTACTGACCGTCTACACCCTGCGCGCCCAACGCCAGCGAACCCTTCAGGAGGGCGCATGATGATCCGCCTGTTCAAACGCAACGGCCCAGGCGTCCAGGACTTTCCCGGCTTCGGCGGCTTCAGTTTCCTGTTCTACCTGTACCTCTACGCGCCGATCCTGGTGCTGGTGGTGTTCTCCTTCAACGCCAACCAGTCGGCCACGGTGTGGAGCGGCTTCAGCCTCGACTGGTACCGCGCAGCGTTTGCCAACCAGGCCCTGCGCCAGGCGGCGGGCAACAGCCTGCTGATCGCCGTGTGCGCCAGCATGGCGGCCACGGCGATTGCCACCCTGGCGGCCCTGGGCACCTCACGCGGAGCGAAGTTCAAGGGCCTGCAACTGTCCATGGGCGCCATCATGCTGCCCCTGGTGCTACCGGAAATCGTCGTCGGCGTGGCCACCCTGGCACTGTTCTCCACCCTGGGGCTGTCCCTGGGCTACGGCAACCTGATCATCGCCCACACGGTGTTCTGCATCCCCTTCGCCTACTTGCCGATCCGCGCCCGCCTCAACGACATGGACCTGTCCCTGGAGCACGCCGCCGCGGACCTGTACGCCGGCCCCTGGCGCACCTTTCGCAAGGTGACCCTGCCGCTGCTGATGCCGGGGATCGTCTCCGGGCTGATGCTGGCCTTCATTGTCTCCCTGGATAACTTCGTGATCTCAATGATGGTGTCCCAGGCGGGCACCACCACCCTGCCGATCTTCATCTTCGGCCTGTTGCGCATGGGCGTGACACCCGACGTCAACGCTGTGTCGACGCTGATCCTCGGCGTCTCGGTGCTGTTCGTCAGCCTCTCTTACCTGTTGAGCAAGAAACACCCTTGAACCGTCCACTGACCTTGGGGAAATGCCATGAGCAAGTTGATCGCAAGTCTGGGAACCTCGCTGCTGCTGAGCCTGCCACTGGCGGTGCAGGCCGCCGAGAAACTCAACGTCGTGAGCTGGAGCGGCTATTTTTCGCCGGAGATTCTCGCCAAGTTCCAGAAGCAGACCGGCATCGAGGTCACGGTGGACTCCTACGATTCCAACGAAACCCTGCTGGCCAAGCTGAAGCAGGGCGGCACCGGTTATGACGTGGCGATCCCGTCCCACCAGTTCATTCCGATCCTGATCCAGGAGCAGTTGCTGGAGCGCTTCGATCCGGCCCAGCAGCCCTACTACGCCGGCGTGGTCGACAACCTGAAAAAGCCCACCTGGGACCCTGAAGGCGCCTACTCGGTGCCCTTCATCTGGGGCACCACCAGCGTGGTGCTCGACGGCGAACGCTACAAAGGCCCGAGCGACAGCTACAAGGTGCTCTACGAGCCGCCGGCAGAGCTGCAGGGGCGGATCAACATGTTCGACTCGGTGAGCGAAGTGATCGACATGGCCAGCCTGTACCTGAACATTCCGCTGTGCAGCGAAGACCCCAAGCAGATGCAGCAGATCCTGGGCCTGCTCAAGGCGCAGAAGCCCTACGTCAAGACCTACAGCTCCAAGGCCGGGGCGATCCGCGAGAACCTCGCGGCCGGGGAAATCGACATGTCGATGTTCTG
Source organism: Pseudomonas sp. Os17 (assembly GCF_001547895.1). Lineage (NCBI taxonomy): Bacteria > Pseudomonadati > Pseudomonadota > Gammaproteobacteria > Pseudomonadales > Pseudomonadaceae > Pseudomonas > Pseudomonas sp. Os17. Next base: position 5,756,831 of record NZ_AP014627.1, read on the forward strand.
GGGCGGCTCGTCGATGCGCGCCCGGGAGATGAAGCCCAGCCTGAAATACCTCTACCCGAAAGAAGGCGTCCTGGCCTGGGTGGACAACATGGTCATCCCCAAGGGCAGCAAGCACCCGGCGAACGCCAAGGCCTTCATCGCCTTCCTCAGCCAGCCTGAGAACGCCGCCATGACCCAGAACTTCCTCAAGCACCAGAGCCCGATCAAGGGCGTCGAACCCTTCCTCGACGCCGGGTTGAAGGATGCTCCCGAGCTGCACATTCCCGAGGGCACCAAGGTGGTCTTCAGCCAGACCTGCGGCGAAGGCGCGATCCGCCTCGCCGACCGCCTGTGGACCAACCTGATGCGCTGACCTGCGTTGACTTCTGCCGCCCCGGCCTGGATGCCGGGGCGTTTCTAAAGCCGTTTGAAAGGCCCCTGCCATGATCGCCAATCCCCCCAGCGAGCTGGTCCTGCTCCAGGCCCATGAACTCGCCGAGCGTATCCGCCTGCGTCAGGTTTCCTGCCGGGAAGTGATGCAGACCTACCTTGCCCACATCGAGCGCTACAACCCTATGGTCAATGCCCTGGTCAGCCTGCAACCGGCCGACAGCCTGCTGGCCCAGGCCGACCAGCGCGACGCCGAACTGGCCCGTGGCGACTATCGCGGCTGGATGCACGGCCTGCCCCACGCGATCAAGGACCTGTCCCTGACCCAGGGCATCCGCACCACCCTGGGTTCGCCGCTGTACCGGGATTTCATCCCCGAGCGCGACGGCATCATGGTGGAACGGATCAAGGCCGCCGGGGCGATCATTATCGGCAAGAGCAACACCCCGGAGTTCGGCCTCGGCTCGCAGACCTACAACCCGCTGTTCGGCGCCACTGGCTGCGCCTATGACCCAAGCAAGACCGCCGGCGGCAGCAGTGGCGGCGCCGCCGCGGCGCTGGCCCTGCACCTGGTGCCGGTGGCCGACGGCAGCGACATGATGGGCTCGCTGCGCAACCCGGCGGCCTTCAACAACATCTTCGGCTTCCGACCGTCCCAGGGCCGGGTGCCCTTCGACGACAGCAGCGACCTGTTCATCGACCAGCTCGGCTACGAAGGCCCCATGGCCCGCAGCGTGCGCGACGCAGCGCTGCTGCTGTCGGTGCAGGCCGGCGGCGATGCACGGGCACCGCTGTCCATCGCCGAATCGGGCCAGGGCTTCGCCGCGCCACTGGAGCGCGACTTCAAGGGCACGCGCCTGGGTTGGCTGGGGGACTTCAACGGTTACCTGCCGATGGAAAAAGGTGTGCTGGAACTCTGTGAAAAGGCCTTGGGCGATTTCCGCAGCCTGGGCTGCAGCGTCGAACCGGCCAGCCCGGACTTCACCCCCGAGCGCCTGTGGAGCAGCTGGCGCACCTTGCGCCACTGGATGGTCGCCGGGTCCCTGGGCAGCGCCTATGCCGACCCGCACAAGCGTTCACAGCTCAAGGCAGAAGCCATCTGGGAAGTGGAAAACGGCCTAAAGCTGTCCGCCAGCCAGGTCTTCGACGCCTCGGTGATTCGCAGCGACTGGTACCGCGCCATTTCAAAGCTGTTCGAACGCTTCGACTACCTGCTGCTGCCCAGCGCCCAGGTCTTCCCCTTCGACAAGCACACCCCTTGGCCGTGCAGCATCGAAGGCGCGGCCATGGACACCTATCACCGCTGGATGGAGGTGGTGATTCCCGGCACCTTGTCCGGCTGCCCGGTGGCCAGCGTGCAGGCCGGCTTCAACGCCGACGGCCTGCCCATGGGCCTGCAGATCATCGGCAAGCACCAGGCCGACTTCGCCGTCCTGCAACTGGCACACGCCTACGAACAGGCCAGCCGCTGGTTCCAGCGCTGCCCATCGCCACTGATTTCGGGGGGGAAGGGATAAACGGTTGATAGCGTAGATAATTTTTTTATAAAAACGCTTGACGCATCGTCGTTCCGAGCGAATAATGCGCGCCACTTGGCTACATAGCTCAGTTGGTTAGAGCATAGCATTCATAATGCTGGGGTCCGGGGTTCAAGTCCCTGTGTAGCCACCAAGTACTAAAAACGGCTTACCGCAAGGTAAGCCGTTTTTTTATGCCTGCGAAAAAGTACCGGGGATTACGCCGCATTGATCCACAAACGCGACACCCGCATTGAGCACCGCCACTGGCTGGGATAGAACACTCCGGCAGTGTGTGTGAGAGCTGCGCCATCCTCACTTCAAGGGCTCGATAATGACAATAAAAAACCACGCAACTTCAGTCGCCCCCTGGCTGTTCTCGCTTCTGGCAATCGCCTGTACTCCAGCCTTCGCCGAACAGGCACCTACCCCGCCTTCCAACCTGTTGACCGCCGCCGTGGCCTGGAAGCAGACCGCCGCCGAATTCGAGGCGCTGTACTACCAGGGCTTCAACATCGCCCGCCTGCAACTGGACCGTGCCCTGCAGGAGCACAAGGCCGGCGACCGGCCGCTGGCGATCATCAGCGACGTCGACGACACCGTGCTCAGCAGCAACAGCTACTGGGGCTACATGATCAATTCGGGGAAAGAGTTCTTCGACGACGAGGCCTGGGACAAGTGGGTCGCGGACAATGGCCCGGTGGCCACTCCGGGCGCCGTGGAATTCCTCAAGTACGCCCAGTCCAAAGGCGTCGAGGTGTTCTACGTCACCAGCCGCGACCAGGGCGAAAAGACCTACGACTACGCTCTGGCCAACCTGCGCAAGAACCAGTTGCCCTACGCCGATGAACAGCACCTGACGGTGTACCGCGACAGCTCCAACAAGGAGCCACGGCAGCAGGAAATCGCCAAGGACCACAACGTGGTGCTGATGCTGGGCGACAACCTCAACGACTTCAAACGCAAGTACTACGTAGCCGACGTCAAACAGCGCAGCAGCCTGATGACCGAGGACAAGCAGCAGTTCGGGCGCAAGTTCATCCTCTTCCCCAACCCCACCGACGGCCATTGGTTGAAAGCAATCTTCGGTGATTCCGAACCGCCGGCCACGCCGGAAAACCGCGCCAAGTTCAAGGCGGCGGCCGGAGCTAACGCCTGGCAGGTGAAAGACTAACCACGCAACACCACAGCCCCCGCACAGGGGTGGTCATGGCTCCCTTCGAGCCATGACCCGCTACAGCGACCATCGCACCGTCACCATGGCATTGCGCGGTTCACCATAGATGTCATTGCCGTAGTAGGTATTGGTGCTGATGCTCTGGTAGTACTTCTTGTCGAAGACGTTGTTCAGGTTAAGCCGAAACTCAAGGTGTTCGGACGCCTGATAGCGAGTCATCAGGTCCACCAGGGCATAGCCTTTCTGTTCGACGTACATCGGCGTGCCCGAGTCGTAGAAATTCACATCCTTGTTGTAGATCCGGTTCTGGCTATAGAGCCCCCCGCCCACAGTCCAACGATGCAAGTCTCCCGGCAGTTGGTAAGTGGTAAAGGCCTTGAACACGTGACGTGGAATATCGGTGTCGAACAGGCGGCCGACATTGTCCTCGTTGCTGTCCTTGCGATACTTGGCCTGGGCATAGGTGTAGCCCGCCCCCAACTCCCAACCCGGCGCCAGCTTACCGTTGACCTCAAGCTCGATACCTTCGCTGCGCACCTCGCCGCTGGCTTCGTAGCACTGCAGGCTGGAGCACTGAGCGCTGACCACCTGCTTGGCGCGATTGACCTGGTCGATCCTGAACACCGCAGCGCTGGCGGTCAGGGCCCCCTCGAAGTATTCGCCCTTGATGCCCGTCTCGTAGTTCTTGCCGACTACGGGCTTGATCAAGCCACCGGAGCTGTCCACTTCCGCTTGTGGGCTAAAGACATCGGTGTAGCTGACATACACCGAGTGATGGGCGTCAAGGTCGTAGACCATGCCGGCATAGCGGGTGAGGTTGCGGGTGACCTTGTAGTCGGTGCTGGAGGCGGTGCGCACCCCGGCAAAGCGCGTATCCACATCGTAGTCGTACCAGTCCAGGCGACCGCCCAGAATCAGGGTCAGGGGCTCGGCGAGGCTAAAACGTGAGGTGAGGTAGAAGCTTTTCAGCTCGGAGTTGCGCTCCTGGCGCCAGTAATCCAGGTCCATCTGCGGCTTGGGCACGCTATGGGGATCGGGACGGTAGATGTTGGTCCGCGTCTCGTTGTCCTGGAAATTGCCCTTGCCGCGAAAGGCCAGCTCACGCTGACTGGCCCCCACCACCAGCTCATGCTCACGCCCGAACAGGGCAAACGGCCCGGAAGCGAAGAGGTCGTAGCTGCCTTGCTGATCCTTGTAGTGGTACTGACCGACGTACTGGCCGAACTCGTCGAAATCGGCGCCGAAACGCTCGGTCATCGAACCGAGCATCTGCAAGTCGGACCAGGACTTGCTGGCCGACAGCAACAATTTCCAGGCGTTGTCGAAGCGGTACTCCAGGCGACCAAAGGCCGTGACGTTGTTCTGATCCCAGTACTCCCAGTCACTGCCCAGGTAGGCCGAGCGCGACAGGGGTAGGTGCCGGCCGTCAATCGCCGCAGGCAGCCCGCCCCAGGTCGTGGTGGTGTGCGACGCCTGATTGGTAGCGCCCACGGTCAGCGTGGTGTTGTCATTCAAGTCGGCCTCGACAATGCCGTAGAACACCGAACGCTCGGCATCGGCCACGTCCTGGAAACTGTTCTTGCTCTGGTAGGCAGTCACCAGGCGCCCGCGCAACGTGCCACTGTCATTGAGGGCACTGGAGGCATCGATTTCGCTGCGGTAATTGTCCCAACTGCCGGCACTGGCAGTGATGCTCAGACGCGGTGCGGCAGTGGGCCGCTTGCGTACCATGTTGATCGCCGCCGAGGGGCTGCCCGTCCCCTGCATCAGGCCAGCGGCGCCACGCATGACTTCGACCCGATCGAAGATCGCAGTGTCGGCCGCAGTGCTCATGTCCCGGCTCAGGTAATGCGACATGTCGTTGGCCAGGCCATCGACCATGAGGTTCTGTACTTCAAAACCCCGCGAATAGAAAATCGGCCGCTGGGGTCCGTCCTTGGTGATGGAAATGCCCGGGGTGCTCTTGAGCACATCCTCCAGGCTTTGCATGTTCTGATCGTCCATGCGCTGGCGGGTGACCACGGTCACCGACTGTGGAGTCTCGCGAATCGACAGGGCCAGCTTGGTGGCCGTCTGCATGGCACCGGTGGTGTAGGAACCGGTGTCTTCGGTGGTGGTACCCAGAGACACGCCGGTGATCTGGGTCGGCCCCAGATGCAGCGCCGCCCCCGTCGGCAACTTGACCAGGGTATAGCGCGCCGGGCCTTCCTGGCGCAGCTGCAAGCCACTGCCGGCCAACAGCTGCGCCACGCCCTGACTGAAGGAATAATGGCCCTTGAGCCCCTGGGTAACGAGCCCCTGGGTCTGACTGGAGCCAAAGGACAGGGTAACCCCGCTGGCCGCGGCAAACTCGCTGAGCGCAGTACCCAGTGCCCCTGGCGCAATGTTGAATTCCTGCGCTTCGCCCACCGCCTCCTGGGCCAGGGCCAACGGCGCAACACAGGTGGCCGCCAGCAGCGTGCCAAGGGTGATGCTCAACGCCTTGCGATTGAAACTGCGCCGCAAGGCGGCCTGGGTGAAACGACTCCGGTGGCTCATGTACGCGTCCTATGCCATAGCAGTAAAGGCGGCTGATTGACCGCTCTACTGATGAGCCGAACGCCAGGCGGAATCGGCAAGGCGCATTGACGATTTTTCTTCAAGCGACCATTCGCCCGTCACGCTTGCACACGCACCCAGTACCTGGAAAACCGGCGCACCCTCACCGGCAACGACAATGGCAGGTTGGCCAGCACCCCATCGATATCATCCAGGCGGAAGGCCCCGCTGATGCGCAGTTGCGCAACTTCATCCGCACACCCCAGGTAGCCAGGGCGGTAACGACCCAGCTCACGGATGAAATCCGCCAGTCGCCAGTCAAGCGCCACCAACTGGCCCCGGACCCAGGCACTCTCGGCATTGTCCGCCACCCGCAGGGCACCCATCTGCCCGGAGCCGAAGGTCAGCGCCTGGCCTTCGGCGACCCTCCGGGCATGTTGCGGATCATCGTTCAGGCGCACCTCCACCGCATGTTGCTGAACCGATACTTGGCTGAAGGCCGGCTCCAGGCGCACATCGAAACGGGTGCCCAGGGCCCGGATGCGGCCATGGGCAGTTACCACCAGCAAAGGACGCGCCGGGGCCCGGTCTGCGGCCGTGGTGACCTGGATCTCGCCCTGACGCAGGAAGATCAGCCGTTCTTCATGGCTGTAGGCAACGTCGACCCGGGTATCGGTATTGAGGTGCAGCCGCGTGCCGTCGGCCAGCAGCTCTTCCCGGCGCTGGCCGGTGCGCGTGGCGAAGTCGGCGCTGTAGGGAGACAGCCGATAGCCGCCCAGCAACGCCGAGCCGCCAGCCATCAGCAGCAGTACCTTGAGGCCCTGGCGGCGCTGGATGCCCATTTCCGACAAGACCGGCAAGGCAATATCCTGCGGGACCCCACGCAACTGCTGTTGCAGCCTTTGCACCCGGGCCCAGGCTCGCGCATGTTGCGCATCGGCGCCAAGCCACTGCTGCCAGGCCTGTTGCTGCGCCGCGCTGACCTGTTGATCGTTGAGGACCAGGTACCAGTCCACCGCTGCCTGCAGGTGGGCCTTGTCCAGGGGAGGAGGCGACGGCACGTTCAATCGTCCATCAGTTGTATGCATTGCAGCAGTGCCTTGCCCAGATGATTCTTGACGGTGGTCACCGACACCCCCAACTGCCGCCCGACCTGCACATAGCTCAGGCCGTCCAGCTGCACCATGAGGAAAATCTGCCGGGTGCGCGTGCCCAGTCCGTCGAGCAAGGCATCGATGGCCAGCAATGACTCGATGATCAAATGATGGGTTTCAGGTGAAATGTCCTGAGGCTCCGGACGTGCCGCCAAAGCCTCCAGATAGGCCTGTTCCAGAACTCTGCGGCGCGCCTTGTCGATCAGCAGGCCGCGGGCGATGGTCGCCAGGTAATGACGGGGCTCTCGCAGTGCCGGCAACTGGCGCAGCGACAGCATCCGCACGAAGGTGTCCTGGGCCAGGTCTGCGGCATCGGCACAGTTGCCGGTGCGGCTGCGCAACCAGCCCTTCAACCAGCCGTGGTGGGCGCCATACAGATCTTCGATCTCCAGCGATATTGAAGCCTTGACCCCTGCGTCCATGATTGACCGTCGCTAATGATAATATCTCTCATTATTATCCAGCCGTTTTTTCATGACAACAGAGCGCCCTTCCCGGCAGACCTGAATGCCGCATGCCTGGCCTTTCCGGAAAAACCGCAGCACGCTGCGGTTTTTCCACCCAGGTCAGTTGAAGGGTTGTGGACGCGGTGTCTGCGCCGAGGACGGCGGCAGGATCGGCAGCTTGAAGTCCGGTTGATCGCCGGTCAGGGTCTCAAGGAAGGCCACGATCTGGCCGACCTCCTCGGTGCCCAGCTTGCGCCCCAGTTGCAGCCGGGCCATCACGTCCACCGCCTCTTCCAGCGTCCAGTAAGCGCCGTCATGGAAGTAAGGGTAGGTCAGCGCCACGTTGCGCAAGGTCGGCACCTTGAACAGCATGCGGTCGGCGTCCTTGCCGGTCAGCCCGGCCACGCCCTGGGCCGGGTTCTGGGTGACGTAGGGTTCGATCATGCCCATTTTCTGGAACGAGCCACCGCCCACCGCTTCGCCGTTGTGGCAGGCCACGCAGCCGATGGACTTGAACAGTTGGTAGCCCTTGAGCGCGGTGGGGCTGATGGCCGCCTTGTCGCCCTTGAGCCAGCGGTCGAACGGCGCATTGGGCGTCACCAGGGTGGCTTCGAAGGCGGCAATGGCGTTGGTGGCGTCGTCGAAGCTGATCTCATCGTTGCCATACACGCGCTTGAACGATGCCCGGTACTGGGGAATGGAGCGCAGCACCTCCACCGCCAGTTCATGGGTAAAGCCCATCTCCCCCGGGTTGGTGATCGGACCGCTGGCCTGTTCCTGGAGCGTGGCCGCGCGGCCATCCCAGTACTGCGCAAAGCTCAGGCCGGAGTTGAGCACCGTGGGCGAGTTGATCGGCCCCTGGTGCCAGTTGTGACCGATGGAGGTGGGCAGGTTGTCGCTGCCGCCCATGCTCAGGTTGTGGCAGGAGTTGCAGGAGATGAAACCGGATTTGGACAGGCGCGGGTCGAAGAACAACTGCTTGCCCAACTCCACCTTGGCCACATCGGTGATCTTCGCCGGCTGCACCGGCAGGATCGGCTCGCTCGGCGTCTCGCCCCGTACCTCGCCCCCCAACAGCAATCCGAACACAAGTAACCACTTACAACCGTGCATGGCGTCCTCTCATCAGGCTTATGGTTTGCTGCACCATGTGCCCAACCTCCCCCAGCCGCCCTGACTCAGATCAATCGGTGGCCGGGTGCACGCCTGCCTGCGACCCTATGTACAGGGCCGCTGAGCAGCGCCTTGCCACTGGCCCAGCGCACGGTCATGGCCACCTGCCGGCCCTGCTGTCGGTGCCACTGCTGTACATTCCCCTCCACGGACGACACCTCATTTCCCAGTGAACGGAGCTCAACGCGTGTTCTCGATCTTCCCTCCCCGTCACCCCCGACTCCTCAGCCTCGGCCTGCTGGCCGCCGCCCTCAGCCTCAGCGCCTGTAACAACCCGCCCTCTTCCACTGCCCTGCCTGCCGCTCCGGAAATCGCTTCGGGCTACCGCACCGACATGCAGACCCGGCACGCCGACAAACACATGGCGGCCGCCGCCAACCCGCTGGCCGCCGAAGCCGGACGCGAGATGCTGCGCCAAGGCGGCTCGGCCATCGACGCGGCGATTGCCATGCAAGCGGTGCTGACCCTGGTGGAGCCGCAGTCCTCGGGGATTGGCGGCGGCGCGATGATCGTGCTCTGGGACGGCAAGGCCGTGCGCACCTATGACGGCCGGGAAACCGCACCCGCTGGCGCCACCGAGACACTCTTCCTGCAGGCGGACGGCAAGCCGATGCCCTTCCCTCAGGCGCAGATTGGTGGACGCTCGGTGGGCACCCCGGGCGTGCTGCGGGCCCTGGAAATGGCCCACCAGAAACACGGGCGCCTGCCTTGGGCGCAATTGTTCGAACCGGCGATCCGCCTGGCCGAGCAAGGCTTCGCTATCTCGCCACGGCTGCACACCATGATCAGCGCCGACCCGTTCCTGGCGCGCTCGCCGGACATGGCCGCGTACTTCCTCAATGCCGACGGCACGCCGAAAGCCGTGGGCACCTTACTGAAGAATCCACAGCTGGCCGCGGTGCTCAAACGCATCGCCCAGGAAGGCCCGGACGCCCTGTACACAGGCCCGGTGGCCGCAGAAATCGTCGCCAAGGTCCAGGGCCACGCCAACCCCGGCAGCCTGTCGCTCAATGACCTGCAAGGCTACCGCGCCAAGGAGCGCGCGCCGCTGTGCAGCGACTACAAGCGCTGGCAGGTGTGCGGCATGCCGCCGCCCTCTTCCGGCGGCGTGGCGGTGGCGCAGATCCTCGGCACCCTGCAAGCCCTGGAACAACGCGACCCGCGCTATGCCCTGGCCAACCTCAAGCCGCAGCAAACCAACCTGCCGGCCGGCCTTGAGCCTGCGCCGCAAGCGGTGCACCTAATCGCCGAAGCCGAGCGCCTGGCCTACGCCGACCGCGGCCTGTACGTGGCCGACAGCGACTTTGTGCCCGTGCCGGTGGCCGGCCTGATCGCCCCGGACTACCTGGCCCGGCGCGCCGCGCTGATCAGCGAGCGCAGCCTGGGCAAGGCCGAGCCGGGCCAGCCCCGGGGCATCCAGGTGGCCTACGCCCCGGACCGTTCGCCGATGCGCATTTCCACCTCACAAGTGGTGGCGGTGGATGACTTAGGGGGCGCGGTGTCCATGACCACCACGGTGGAAGCGGCCTTTGGTTCGCACCTGATGGTCCAGGGCTTCATGCTCAACAACCAGCTGACCGACTTCTCCTTCATCCCCGAGGAAAACGGCCAGAAGGTGGCCAACCGCGTCGAACCGGGCAAGCGCCCGCGCTCGTCCATGGCCCCGACCCTGGTCTTCGACCGCGCCAGCGGCGAACTGCTGGCCAGCGTCGGCTCCCCGGGCGGCTCGCAGATCATCGAGTACGTGGCCAAGTCGCTGGTGGGCATGCTCGACTGGAACCTCGACCCGCAAGCCGCCGTCGGCCTGCCCAACTTTGGCAGCCGCAACGGCCCCACCGAACTGGAGAAAGGCCAGTTCAGCCCGGCCCTGAAGCAGGCACTGCAAGCTCGGGGACATGAGGTCAACGAGATCGACATGACCAGCGGCACCCAGGCCATCGTTCGTGTGCGTGATGCCCAGGGCAAGGCCTCCTGGGCCGGCGGCGCCGATCCACGGCGCGAAGGGGAAGCGCTGGGGGATTGAGGGTTATCGGATGAACCCGAGGGCTGGCCGTGAGGCTGGCCCTTTTTTGTGGGCAGAGCCCCGGGGCACTGTATGCAAAATTTCGCCGCGGTCTGTGTCTGACCCGGCCCGGGGATCTGCCCTAGCATCGTCCCTGTCCACCGAGGAACCGACGATGAACGAAATTGCCGCCAACCTTGATCTCCCGGGCCTGAGCCCACGACCCCTGATACCCCAGGACCTTGAACTGATCTGCCGCCATCGCCAGGCGATGTTTCTCGATGCCGGCCAGGACCTCTGCACCTTGCAGGTGATGACCGAGCACTTTCGCCCCTGGTTGCGCGAACGCCTGGAGGACGGCCGCTACTACGGCTTCGCCCTGATGGACGCCGAGCAGAGCGTGGCCAGCATCGGCCTGATGAGCATCGACTGGCCGCCCCACCCTTCCCATCCGACCCAGGATCAGCGCGGCTATGTGCTCAACGTCTACGTCGAACCGGCCTACCGGCGCCGCGGCCTGGCGTCGGCGCTGATGAAACTGGCACAGGCCGAGTTCCGCCAGCGCGGGCTGGGCTTTGCCGTACTGCATGCGACCGAGGCCGGCAAGCCGTTGTATCAGGGGCTGGGTTGGGCCGCGACCAGTGAGATGGCGAAGGTGTTGGAAGCTTGAGTTAGCTGCTCTGGATCATAGAGCCGCACTGAGCAGAGTTGCCCGAGTTTCAGGTCATGCAAAAGGTGACATCGAAGGCATGGATCACACACAAGAAAGCGAATGGGCTGACTGGAAATCAGGACTCCGCTCATTGGCGTTGCAACTCCACGTTCTTAATCTTTCAGGAGTCATCTCCTAGCACTCACCATTGCCGCAAGGTACGTCAAAGACGTAGAATCCTCCCGCATGCTGACGATCATAGAATCTCCGCTGTTTTCCAGACTCTGGCCCGATTACTGGTCCGAAGAAGAGCGTGGAGCGTTCATGACGTTTCTTGCCAACGACCCGGAGTCCGGCGTTGTCATTCCGGGTTCTGGCGGTTGCAGGAAAATCAGATGGAGCGTTGATGGACGTGGAAAAAGTGGCTCGGTGCGGGTCATCTATACCACCCAGCTCGCATGCGGAGCCCTGGTTGCGTTGGTGATCTATGGCAAAGGCGCTACCGAAAACATTCCAGCGCCTGTTCTGCGCAGAATCGCGAAGGAGATGAATCATGCCCCTTACTGAAGAAGAACTATTGGCACGTGATGCCAAGCGCAATATCGGCCAGGAGCTTCTGGACGCGATCATCGATGTCAAAGCCGGCCGTCACGGCAATACCCACAGCATTCCACTCACCAAGGCCGCCGAAGCCCGCGGTAAAACCGGGTTGTCACAACCCAAGTTTGCCCAACTGCTTGGCGTGTCGGTAAGGACCCTTCAAGAGTGGGAGCAAGGTCGGCGCTCGCCTTCCGGAGCGGCCCGTTCATTGCTGCATATCGCGATGCTCAGGCCCGATGTATTTCGTGAGGTGCTGGCACAACCTCTGTAGCCGCTGCCGCAGGCTGCGACAAGGACCGAAGGGCCTTCGGCGCCAGGGAGATCGCTGCGACCTCCGGTCGTTCGCAGCCTGCGGCAGCGGCTACAGGTCGGTTCACATAAAGTCGCAGCAATGCCGTTGCGACACCCTCCCCACCTCGCTATCCTTCGCCCGTCGCTGCAACATCAGCGAACGGGCTTGGCGGCCCGAACCACGAAAGGCGCAATAGCGCCAAAACACGAATGCAGGCGCTTTTTTTGTGCCCGCATTTCTGTGTCATGGCGGATTGCGCAGGGACCCCTTCGGGGGTGCCGGTTCCTTTCGTGCCGGTCCGCCAACCTTGTGCAATCCGCCACCCAAATCTGCTTGGCGGCAGACGGTGGTGGTTCCCAATACGAAAGGAGTCGTCACCATGCATCACACTCGAAATCCGTCTTCCCCACACCTCCCGTCACACAAAACCGGAGGTGCCCGATGACCACTCAATCGCCCCTGACCACCCTCGGTGAAATCCGCTTTTCCCATTGCGGCGAACACCTGCATCCGCTGTTTCGCGTGAATGCCGACGTGCCGATCAGCGATGCCCTGGAGCACGCCTCGGCGCTGTTGCATCTGGCAAAGCAATTCACCCTGGAGGCGGCCATGGAGCCGGGCTGCGACCGCTATGCTTGGGCGGCACACCACCTGGCAGAGATGGGCAAGGCACTGATGGACGACGTGCACGCCACGCTCTCTGCATGACCTGATCGTCCCTGAGCCGACGTCGCCGGCGCGGGCAGATCCAACGATCTGCCCGTACGTCGCCTGACGCACTCAGCGACTTGTTTAAGTCCCATCACGGGACTAGGATCGCGCCATGAGAATTATTGCAGTCAGTCAGTTGAAGGCCTTCTGGGAGAAGTACCCGGATGCAGAGCAGCCTTTACTGGCTTGGGTCGATGAAGCAAGGAATGCCGAGTGGTCCAACCCTGCGCAAATCAAGGACCAGTATCGCAACGCGAGCATTCTCAAAAGCCGCAGGGTGGTCTTCAACATCAAGGGCAACGAGTATCGACTGGTCGTTGCCGTGGCCTATCGTTTCGGCGCGCTGTACATCAAGTTCGTAGGCACCCACCGGCAGTACGACGCCATTGATGCCGACAGCGTAGACATGGAGTAACCCAGATGAACATCCGCCCTATCCACACCGACCAGGACTACCGCGCCGCGCTGCAAAGCGTCTCGCCCCTGTTCGACAACGAGCCGCAGCCCGGGACACCTGAAGGCGATTACTTCGACGTGATGATCACCCTGATCGAGGCGTACGAAGCCAGGCAGTTTCCCCTGGACCTGCCCAACCCGATCGAGGCGATCAAGTTCCGCATGGAGCAATCCGGCTTGTCCGCCGCCGACCTGGCACCCGCCATCGGCCGCACCAACCGCGTCTACGAGGTGCTCAACGGCAAGCGCGCGCTGACCCTGCCGATGATCTGGAAACTGCACCAACTGTTCGGCATCCCGGCCGAAAGCCTGATCAAGCCGAACAAGTCGTCCTGAGCATCACTGCCGGGCTTGAGCTTGCCCTTGGGTAAAGGCCCAACCTGCCTGGCAACCCAACACCACCAAGGACGCTCCATGCTCACCATCGGACAAATGGCCCGCTGCCACGGCCTCACCACCAAGACCCTGCGCCATTACGACAGCATCGGCCTGTTCACCCCGGCCCTCACCGGCCGGGACAACGGCTACCGCTACTACAGCCCGGAACAGATCGTAACCCTGGGCCGCATCGTCTGGCTGCGGCAGTTGGGCATGTCCCTGGAAGACATCCGCACGCTGGCGGACCAGGGCGGCCTGGACAGCGTGCTGCACATGCAGCAGTCGCTGCAGGAGCATGCCCGGCAGCTGGAAAGCGAGATTGCCCGCAGCCAGAAAGTGCTGGGTCACCTGCAACGCTACCTGGCCCAGCCACAGCGCCAGATCCCTGCCCCGCAGACGCCGCAGAAGGTGTTCCTGGCCCGGCAACGGATCATCGGCATGGCCTGGCAGCAGGATGACCCGGGCTCCATCGCCGAGCTCTGGCAACGCTTCGAACCCCGGGAGCAGGAAATCCAGCGCCTGGCCGAGCCGGTGGGCACCTACGGCATCTGCCAGCCCCTGGAAGACGGCCAGTGGCGCTATGTCGCCGGCTTGCCGGTGGCCGCCGATGCGCCCCTGGTGCCGGGCATGGTCGAGCTGGACATCCCCGCCCGCCACTACGCCCGGGTCGAGCATCACGGCACCGTGGCCACCCTGCCGGAAACCTTTCGCGCCGCCTACAGCGAATGGCTGCCCGCCGCCGGGATGATGCCGATCGAAGCGGTGGAGTTCGAATACACCGGCGAGCGTTTCCTGGGGCCCATGCACCCGGACAGCGTGGTGGAGCTGTACATCCCGCTCAAGGCCTGAAACATCCGCAAGGCGGGCCGCCCCACAGGCAACCGCTGGTCTGGCGCTGCCTTTGCAGCGCGGTCTGTCAGCAAAAGTGCCTCGGATACCGCTATGCTCTGCAGCCATTCCCAGGTTACCGAGCGAAGGCCCGATGAGTTTCCAGGCAGCTGTGTTGAACCAGATACCCGGCATCCGTCATGAGTTTTCGACCCTGGGCGCTGCCCTGCCGGCCAACCTGTTCTTCTGCTCGCAGGTCCACAGTGGCGAGGTGGTGCACGCCAGCACCACCCTGCCCAGCGGGATCATTCGCGGCGATGCGGTCCTCACCCATTCCAGCCGGCCCATCGCGGTGGTCACCGCCGACTGCCTGCCGTTGCTGGTCAGCAGCGACGACGGCTCCTGGGTGGCGGCCGTGCATGGTGGCTGGAAAGGCCTGCACGGCGGGATCATCGCCAATGTGCTGCAACACTTCGCCAGCAAGGGCATCGCCCCACGGCAATTGCGAGTGGCCATCGGCCCGTCGATCAAGCCCTGCTGCTATGAAGTCAGCGCCGACTTCATCGACACCCTGTCCGCCACTCAGGATCCGCTGTGGCCCGCTGCGCAAGCGCCCTGGAGTCGCCAGCAGCCGGCCCCGCGGCTGCCCCCGCAAATTCCCCCGCCACAGCCGACCCAGGCCGACTCCCTGTGGTTCGACCTGAGCCGCTATGCGGTGTACCTGCTGCAGGCCGCCGGCATCGAGGACGAGCAGATCGAAATCAGCGAGCTGTGCACCTACTGCTCGACCCCGACCCTGGCCAGCTATCGCCGACGCATGCATCGGGGTGAAGCCAAGGCCTTCCAGTACTCCTGGATCGGCCGCACATGAGCCTCGGCTTTGCGCTACTGCCGACCTCTCTGACCGACCTGGAAACCCTGGTCCAGATGCGCATCGCGGCCATGCGCGACAGCCTTGAGCGCCTGGGTCGCTTCGACCCACAGCGGGCCCGGGAGCGTTTTGCCGCAAGCTTCGCGGCCGAGCGCTGCCACTTCATCCTCAGTGACGGACAGCCCGTGGGCTTTATCCAGAGCGAATCACACGAGGATCATCTGCGACTGCAGCACCTGTACGTCATGCCGCAATTCCAGGGGCGGGGCATCGGTGCCCAGGCCCTGGAGCCGCTTTTACAGCGCTCCACCAGAGAACAATTGCCCATCCACCTGGATGCGTTGCGCGGCAGTGACTCAAATCGATTTTATCGACGCCTGGGTTTTGTTCAGGTAGGCGAAAGTGAATGGGATATTCACTACGTTCGACCGGCAGATCCGCCCCGGGCCTGAACCCGGCCCTCGTCGGCCATCGAGACCGTACTGGTGCTTGGCCAGCTACCTGAGCTAACGTTGCCTCCCGCCTCAGACCCAACCCAAGGAGTGCCCGTGTCTGACAATCTCTATGCCCCGCCCCAGGCGGATCTGGTCGCCCCTTCGGCGCACACGGCGCCACAACCCTTCTATGTGGTGTCCAAGGTCAAGTTCCTGACCCTGTACATCCTCACCTTCGGTATCTACCAGCTGTATTGGGCCTATAAGAACTGGCATCAGTTCAGGCACGCCAGCGGCCAGGAGTTGTGGCCGGTGGCCCGGGCGTTCTTCGCGATTTTCTTTACCCATGCGCTGTACCGCGAAGCCGATGCACAGCTCAAGCGCGACGGCCGCAGCCATGACTGGCGACCCGGTGAACTGGCGACCCTGTTTGTGGTGGGGCTGATCGTCAACAACGTGGTGGATGCGCTGTCACGCAAGAACATCGGCTACCCGGTAACCGACATCGCCAGCCTGGCGCTGCTACCGGTGCTGGCGTGGGTCACCTGGCTGGGCCAGCGCGGCCTGAATGCCGCCGCCGGCGACCCCGAAGGCCGCAGCAACGCCCGTTTCACCCCGCTCAACTATGTGCTCTGCGCGCTCGGGGCCGTGGTGCTGGTGTTGGCCTGTCTCGGGGTGATGCTGCCGCCGGAGTGACCCCGGAACTCAGACGCTGACGTAGACCCAGGCCTGGATCCCGGAGGCCAGGGTCACGCTGACCCGCTGGTAGTCGGCGACTTCATAGCGGTCGGCCGCTGCCAGTTCCTCGGGGGTAATCTGAAACACCGTGCCGGCAATCGGCGCGCTGTCCGCCGCCCCCGGGCGCAGGATCGGGTGATGGGTCTTGCCACTGGCGGCCAAAACCTCGGGATCGGTGATTTCCACCCAGCTCTGTTCATAGCCGAGCATGGCATCGGTGCTGCCACTCAACTCACGGCCGAAGTTGGCCAGCTGTACCGCCTTGTCTTGCAGGGTGCCGTAGGAAAAAAGGTAGACCGAGGCTTCTGTTGCCGAACTCATTCGTCACGTCCTTAAACACGATGATCCGCTTCAGCGGTTGATTTTCAGACCTTGCCGCTCGGCATGGCGCTCCAGCGCCAGCTCGATCAGGCGGCTCACCAGCTCGCTGTAACGCATGCCGGCGGCCTGCCATAGCTTGGGGTACATGCTGATGCGGGTGAACCCGGGCAGCGAGTTGATTTCGTTGATCAGCACTTCACCGTCGTCGGTGAGAAACACATCGACCCGGGCCAGCCCGGAGCAGCCCAAGACCTGGAACGCCTCGATGGCCAGGGCGCGGATGCGTTCGCTGTGCTCGACGCTGATGTCCGCCGGCACCAGCACCTGGGCCGCGTCTGCGTCGATGTACTTGCTGTCGTAGGAATAGAAACCGTTGCCGACCACGATCTCGCCGCAGCCACTGGCGATCGGCTGGTCATTGCCCAGCACCGCGCATTCGATTTCCCGCCCGCGCACCGCGGATTCCACCAGCACCTTGTGATCAAACCCCAGGGCCAGCTCCACCGCGGCGTCGTAATCGGCCTCGTTATCGACCTTGCTCACCCCCACCGAGGAGCCCTGGTTCGCCGGCTTGACGAACAGCGGCAGGCCGAGCGCCTCCCGGGCCTGGGCAAAACCGTAGCGGCTGCGGCTGGCCCGGGTCAGGGTGATGAACGGGGTCACGGCCAGCCCGGCGTCGCGCAGCAGGCGCTTGCTGATGTCCTTGTCCATGCACACCGCCGAACCCAGCACATCGGAGCCGACAAAAGGCAGGTCGGCCATGCGCAGCAGGCCCTGCAGGCAACCGTCTTCACCCAGGGTGCCGTGGACGATCGGGAAGATCACATCCACATGCCCCAACAGCTCCTGGCTGCTGGTTTCCACCAATTGCTGGCTGGCCTTGCCCGGCACCACCGCCAGCTCGCGGTTGGACTGGTTGAGGGCGATCAGCGCCGGGTTTTCCTGGTTGATCAAAAAGTTCGAGGTGTCGTTGAGGTGCCAGTGCCCCTGCTTGTCGATGCCGATCAGCACCGGCTCGAAGCGCGTGCGATCCAGGGCATCGACGATATTGCGCGCCGACTGCAGCGACACTTCGTGTTCGGCCGAACGGCCACCAAAAATAATTCCGACCCGCAACTTGCTCATGAATGGTTTCCGTTAAAAAAATGTTCGCTGACGGTTCTCTTGGTTTCAGCTGGGGCTGTAGCGCAAATGGATCAACGCCACCCGCTCCTGCTCCTTGTTCTTGCGCTCTTCGATGGCGAACGGCACAAAACCCAGCTTCGGATAGAACAGCAAGCCCGCCACATTGCTGTTGAAGCAGGACAGCGTCACCTCGCTGGCCTGGTGCTTGCTGCGAGCGATATGGATCATCTGCCCGATCAGTTGCGCTCCCAGGCCCGCGCCGCGCACCTCTGGGTCGACGATGACATTGCCGATGGTGCAGGTGCCGCCACTGGCCCAGCGATAGAAGTTGGCAAAGCCCACCACCTGCCCATCCAACTCGATCACCGTCGAGTCGCTGCGCTGGGCGATGGAGTCGCGCAGTTGCTCGTGGGTCAGCGGCCAGGTGGCGGCAGGAAAGAAGAAATACAACTCCTGGGGATTGCCCACGAAACTGCAGATCCGCGCAATGTCCGCCTCTGCTACCGGGCGAAAAACAACAGCCATGTTCAGTCTCCTGATACGGGGACGGGTCGTCCTTGTTGGGGGGCGTATCCTGGCCAGCGCAAGGCGCCGGCCGCTCAACGGTTGGCCAGCAGATGCCCGCCAAACAGCACATAACAACCACCAGCCAGACGGTCCAGCCAGCGACGGGCCCGGGCGTAGAACCCGGCCACCCGGCTGCTGGCGAAAAACAGCGCCACGCAGCAGTACCAGGACAGCGACAGGCCGGCCATGGTCAGCACCGCCAGTCCCAGCAGCAGAGGTGGCGGGGAGGCCGGCATCGACGTGGCAAAGATGGTGGCCACGAACAGCGCCGACTTGGGGTTGGTCATGTTGCCGAGAAAGCCCAGCCGGTAGGCCGAGAACAGGCTGCGCTCAGCATGGACCGCGCCATTGGCGGTTGGATTATCCAGGGCCGGTTTGCGCTTGAACTGCTTGAGTCCCAGGTAGATCAGGTAACAGCCACCGGCGACCTTGAACAACACGAACAGCGCCGGCGCCGCGCTGAACAGCGACTTGATGCCCAAGCCTCCCGCCAGCCCCCAGAGCACGGTGCCGCTGGCCACCCCCAGGGAGGCAAACAGGCCATGGCGCCGCGAGCAGCTCGCCGCCAGTTGTGCTGTGGTGAAAAAGTTCGGTCCTGGGGTGATCACCGCCACGCTCCAGAGCAGGGCCAGCGACAACAGCGGGGCGAGGTAAACCAGGTATGAGACGTGCATGAGCGCAGGTGGCCATGAAGGGGATCCGGGTGAACGACGCTACTCCACTCGCGCCTGCCCAGGCAACCACCGATTGGCCTCGCAATCCTGCTCAAGCCGTCGGCCGCCGCGCTGCGCCTGATCCATCCTGCAAGGCCCCCCCTTCTTCCGGTAGAACTGCCACGGCGTGAGCCGAGGGGCAAGACAGCCAGCGCGCCCCTGAGTTAACGTACCGCCCTCGGCTTCATCCATCAGGACCGTTCCATGGCCAAACCCACCGCTGTCACCGATTGGGTTCACCGTGCGCCACCCGCCCGGGGCCTGGAGCGCATCGAGGCGTATTTCGCCGGCCATGGCTATGACATGCACCGCCACGACACCTACGCCATCGGCCGGACCCTGCGCGGGGTGCAGAGCTTCCAGTACCGCGGTGGCTGGCGCCACAGCCTGCCCGGCGCGACCATGGTCCTGCACCCCGATGAGGCCCACGACGGCGAAGCCGGCACCCACGACGGCTTCCACTACCGCATGCTGTATGTCGAACCCGCGCTGATCCAGCAGATCCTCGGTGGCCGGCCCCTGCCGTTCATTGCCGGTGGCCTGTCCAACGATCCGCGGCTGTCCGCCGCCACCGACGCCTTGCTGCGCGGACTCGACACCCCCCTGGATCCGCTGGAGCAGGAAGACGCCCTGTTCGACCTGGCCCACGCCCTGAACAGCGTGTCCGGCGTCGCCCGCCCCCGCCAGCGCCTGGACTATGTCGCCGCGGAACGGGCCCGGGAGTACATCCACAGTGCCCTGGCCCGGACCCTGACCCTGGACGAACTGGAGGCCCACAGCGGGCGCGACCGCTGGAGCCTGTCCCGGGACTTTCGCCTGCTGTTCGGCACCAGCCCCTATCGCTACCTGAGCATGCGCCGCCTGGACCTGGTCCGCGCCCTGCTGGTCCAGGGCCAGTCCCTGACCCAAGCGGCGCTGATCGCCGGGTTTTCCGACCAGAGCCACATGACCCGGCAGTTCCGCCAGGCTTACGGCCTGCCTCCGGCGCGCTGGCTGAAGATGCTCGGCCGCTGAGCCACACACGATCGTTCAAGAAACCAACCCCGCCGGCTGTTTACCCTCAGTGCTCATTCATCACTGATGTGGACCGCAACATGCCAAACCCAACCACGCAAAACGCCTACCAGAGCATCAATTTCCAGCACAAGCTCGGCCTGTTCAGCGAACACTGGACCCCCAAGGTGATCGCCGAGATGAATGACTACCAGTTCAAGATCTCCAAGCTGCAAGGGGAGTTCGTCTGGCACAGCCACGCCGACACCGACGAAACCTTCATCGTCCTCGACGGCCAGCTGTACATCGACTTTCGTGACGGTCGGGTGTCCATCGGCAGCGGCGAGATGTTCGTGGTGCCCAAGGGCGTCGAGCACAAGCCCTGGGCCGAACAGGAAGTCAAACTGCTGCTGATCGAGCCCAAGGGCGTGCTCAATACCGGCGATCAAGGCGGCGAACGCACGGCACAGAACGACGTCTGGATCTGACCCTGGCCTGAATCTGCAAGGTGGAAAAGGGAATTTCCACCGCACCGGCGAGGTCAGACGCTCTGACACGCCACTCCATCTTCGCTGCTGACCGACCGACGGCGTACCAAAAACCCTACGTCGAGGGAACCAGCACGGGTAAAGTGACGCTCCGATTTTTTCTGTGCGATGGCTCTATCGCGGGGATGCCAGCCTGGTCCCGGCCTTTGATGACGCCCATGGCGCGTCCACTACCTGTTGCGACCCCTGATCCCTGCATGCCGACACCGCATCACGCCAGCACCACCCCCACCCTGCTTCAAGACCTGCGCACCGGCACCGCGACCTTGCACGTTGCCCTGGAGCAACGCCTGCCGTTCTTCTGTGAGCGGCTTGATGCGCCCTGGTATCGACGCCTGATCCAGGCCTATTACGGTTTCTATCAGCCCCTGGAGGCGGCCCTGCATGACAGCGGCCTGATCCCGCCGGGCTACGACCCGACGCAGCGCCTGAAGACCCCGACCCTGTTCGCTGATCTGCGCGCCCTGGGCTTGGACGCCGCCAGCATCCAGGCCCTGCCCCGCTGTGAGCAACTGCCGCCCCTGGCCAGCGCCGGGGCTTGCCTGGGCGTGCTCTACGTACTGGAAGGCGCGACCCTGGGCGGACAGATCCTGCGCCGGGAAATGGCCCGGCGCCTGGATCTGGACGCCGACAACGGCGGCGCCTTTCTGGATGTCTATGGCGCTGCCACCGGGCGGCGCTGGAAGGACTTTCTCGACTACCTGGGGCGCATGCCCGAAGACGCGAGCACACGCCAACACCTGGTCAGCGCCGCGCAATCCACATTTGCCTGTTTCGAACGCTGGCTCGACCGCCGCGAGGTGCTGCTATGACCCCCCAAGACTCCCAAACCTTCGAACAGTTGCTGGCCAACTGCGCCAACGAACCGATCCGCTCCCCGGGGGCGATCCAGCCCCACGGCGTGTTGCTGACCCTGGACGAACCGCAACTGCACATCCGGCAGATCAGTGCCAACGTCGAGGCGCTGCTGGGCCAGCCCGCCGAATCGCTGGCGGGGCAGCCCCTGGAGCAGTTGCTGGGGGCCGCGGACGGCCAACGCATCCGTGAGGTGCTGCAACTGGAGCGGCTGGCCGATGCCCCTGCGCTGTACCTGTCGCTCAATGGCCGACGCTTCGAAGGCCTGCTGCATCGCCACCAGGGGGTGCTGATGCTGGAGCTGGAGATCCAGCCCGATCAGCCCCGGCCACTCACGGCGCAGAACGACAACCTCGGGCGTCTGCTGCGGCGCCTGCAGGCGGCCAGGACCCTGCACGAGCTGTACGCCATCAGCGTCAGCGAGATCCAGGCCATGACCGGCTACGACCGGGTGCTGATCTACCGCTTCGAGGAGGAAGGCCACGGCCAGGTGATCGCCGAAGCCACTCGCCCCGACATGGAGGTGTTCAACGGCCTGTTCTTCCCCGCCTCGGACATTCCCCAGCAGGCCCGCGAGCTGTACCGCAGCAACTGGCTGCGGATCATTCCCAACGCCGACTACCAGCCGGTGCCGCTGCTGCCGCCCCTGCGCCCGGACACCCAGCAGCCCCTGGACCTGAGCTTTGCCACCCTGCGCAGCGTGTCGCCGATTCATTGCCAGTACATGAAGAACATGGGCGTGCTGTCGTCCATGAGCATTTCCCTGCTCAAGGACGATCAGCTCTGGGGCCTGATCAGCTGCGGCAACCGCCAGCCGCTGTTGGTGCCCCACGAACTGCGCATGGCCTGCCAGACCATTGGCCAGGTGCTGTCGTTGCAGATCAGCGCCATGGAAGCCCTGGACCTGAGCCGGCAGCGGGAAGAGAAAGTCGCCGCCCTGGCCAGCCTCGACCAGGCCATGCGCGACGCCCCCGGCAGCGTCTTCGACGGCCTGGCCCAGGCGCCACAACGGCTGCTGGACCTGACCCAGGCCGGCGGCGTGGCGATCATCGAGGACAAACAGCTGCACTGCTTCGGTAACTGCCCGCCCCAGGACGACATCCGTGCCCTGTACCGCTGGCTCAAAGGCACCGGGCAAGCGGTGTTCGCCAGTCATCACCTGGCCAGCCTGTATCCGCCGGCGGCGAGTTATCAACAGGTGGCCAGCGGTGTCCTGGCCATGAGCCTGCCCAAGCCTGTGGATAACGGCGTGCTGTGGTTCCGCCCGGAGGTGAAGGAAAACATCCACTGGAGCGGCAACCCGGAAAAGCCCCTGGACCTGGAGAACTCGGACGCCGGCCTGCGCCTGCGGCCGCGCACCTCGTTCGAGATCTGGAAGGTGGAAATGGCCGGGATCTCCAGCAAGTGGAGCCACGGCGACCGCTTCGCCGCCAACGACCTGCGCCGCTCGGCCCTGGAACACGACCTGGCGCGCCAGGTGCTGCGGGAACAACAGGCGGTGCGCGCCCGGGATGAACTGGTGGCGGTGGTGTCCCACGACCTGCGCAACCCGATGACGGTGATTTCCATGCTCTGCGGCATGATGCAGAAGGCCTTCAGCTCCGATGGCCCGCACACTTCACGGCGCATTTCCTCGGCCATCGACACCATGCAACAGGCCGCCAGCCGCATGAACAACCTGCTGGAGGACTTGCTGGACACCTCGAAGATCGAAGCCGGGCGCTACAGCATCGCGCCACAGCCGCTGGAGGTCAGCCAGATCTTCGAAGAGGCCTATTCGCTGCTGGCGCCCCTGGCCCTGGACAAGGCCATCGACATCAGCTTTCACGCCGAGCCGGAGCTGACCATCCATGCCGACCCCGAGCGGCTGTTCCAGGTGCTGTCGAACCTGGTGGGCAACGCCATCAAGTTCACCCCCATGCAGGGCAAGGTCGGGGTGGTGGCGATGTCCGACGGCGAGCAGATCGTCTTCAGCGTCCGCGACAGCGGGGAAGGCATTCCCGCCGACCAGTTGCCGTTCATCTTCGACCGCTACTGGACCATGAAGGAAGGCAACCCCAATGGCACCGGCCTTGGGCTGTACATCACCCAGGGCATCATCCAGGCCCACGGCGGCAAGATCGAGGCCCACAGTGAACCGGGCAAGGGCAGCGAGTTCCGCTTCAGCGTGCCCCGCGCCACCCTCTGAAGCGTGCCCCCGGGGCGGCCACGCCGCCCCGGCCCTTCATTCACTCGCCTGCGCCACCAACCAGTCGCGAAACAACTGGCCGCTGACAGACAGGCGCTTGTGCCGCGGGTGCACCAGAAAATCCGCCTGACCGGTGCGAAACGCCCACTGGCCAACCCGCTGCAACTCGCCCCGGGCCACCCGCTCGCTGGCCATGAAATCCCAGCCCAGGCCCACGCCCATGCCCTGCTGCACCGCACTGAACATCAGGGTCAGTTGGTTGAAGCCCATGGCGCCCGGCGGCGCGCTGTAGTCCAGGCCGAAATGGCGGAACCAGTCGCGCCAGTCGATGCAGTTCCAGGCCGAGGCGTCCAGCTGGATCAAGGGCAGCTCGGCCAGTTGCGCCAGCTCGCCAATGGCCGGCAACACCAGCTGTTGGCTGGCGATGGGATAGACGATCTCGGCGAACAGCGGCGTGGCCACCAGGGAGGACCAGTGCCCGGCGCCATACAGAATGGCCAAGTCGTGCTCGGCCACGCTGGATTCGTCCATGTCGTTGTTGGCGTGGATGCTCACGGTGATGTCCGGGTGCTGCTTGTTGAACGCCAGCAAGCGCGGAAACAGCCAGAACTGCGCCACCGCGTGGGTGCATTGCACGGTGATGGTATTGGCGTCGCGCCCGGCCCGCAGGCGGCTGACGCTGCGCAGCAAGGCTTCCAGTTGGGTGCTGACCTCGGCAAACAGCGAAGCGCCGCTGGCGGTGAGTTTCACCCCCCGGGCCTGGCGCTCGAACAACTCGGTCTTCAGCGACAGCTCCAGGGCACGGATCTGCTTGCTCACCGCGCTCTGGGTCAGGCACAGCTCGGTGGCGGCGCGGGTGAAGCTGGCGTTGCGCCCCACCGCCTCGAAGGTCACCAGGGTTTCCAACGGCGGCAAATGGCGCGCGAAACGACTCATCAGGCATTCCCCAGAAGAATAGGTAGGTGCCTATATATCCTTTGTCCGTTCGGTCAGCAATGACTAGGCTGCGCGCTTTGATGAATTGCTGCGAGTGTGTGCATGAAACGCGGAGTTGCTTATGCAGCCTTGGCCGGTGCGGTCTGGGGCCTGGCCATTGTGGCGCCCAGCCTGTTGCCGGAGTTCAGTCCGCTGATGCTCAGCTGTGCCCGCTTCAGCCTGTACGGTGCATTCTCCCTGCTCCTGGCTGTGCCTCAGGCCCGGGAGCTCGTGCAGCGCCTGACCTGGGGTGACGTGGCGTTGCTGGTGAAGCTGGCCCTGACCGGCAACCTGGTCTACTTCATGCTGCTGGCCAGCGCCATCCAGTGGGCCGGGGTGGCCAGCACTGCGCTGATCGTCGGCCTGTTGCCACTGACCATCACCCTGGCCGGACGCGGCGATGCCGACGCCCTGCCCCTGCGCCGACTGCGCTGGCCGCTGCTGCTGGTGTTCACCGGCATCTGCTGCATCAACCTGGACACCCTGCTCACCGCCGACAGCGGCAGCGTGGAACTGGGGCAACGGGCCCTGGGCCTGCTCTGCGCCTTCGGCGCCCTGCTGTGCTGGACCTGGTTCGCCACCGACAACGCCCGTTACCTCAAAGGCAGCCGCTTCAACAGCAGCCAGTGGTCGACCCTGTGGGGCATCACCACCGGGCTGATGAGCGCCCTGGTCTGGCTGCTGGCGGACGGCCTTGCCCTGCCCGGCACTCAGGTCGAGGCCGGGGAGCAGCGCTGGCTGCTGTTCTGGGGCCTGAGCCTGTCCAGTGCGGTGCTCGGCTCCTGGTTCGGCAATCGCATGTGGAATGCCTCGACCCGGCGCCTGCCGCTGACCCTGAGCGGCCAGTTGATCGTCTTCGAAACCCTGTTCGCCCTGCTCTACGGCTTCATCAGCCTGCAGCACCTGCCGAGCCTGCTGCAAAGCTCGGCGGCCCTGCTGTTGCTGGCCGGGGTGCTGTGGGCAGTGCGCCGCCACCTGCCCCGGCCCCACTGAACCGGCCTCAGCCCTGGGCCACCGAACCGGCGGGCAAGGCCGCCACCCGAGGCAAGCGCAGCGCCAGCAAGGCTCCGAGCAAGGCCAGCAAGGCACTGGCGGCGGTGGCGAGTTCAATGCCATGGGCCTGATTGCCGGTCGGGCTCAAGGTGTTGGCCAGCGACACCAGCAACGCCAGCCCCAGGGCCCCGCCGATCTGCTGACTGGTGGAGGCCACGCCCGCCGCCACCCCCTGCTCGGCGGCGGCAATGCCCTGCCCGGCCGAAACCCACATTGAAGTCCAGGTCATGCCCTGGCCAATGCTCATCACCACGATGCCCGGCAGCAGCCCGACAAAACCGCGGCTGCCGGGCAAGGCCAGGTAGATCATGGCAATGCCCACGGCCCCCGCCAGCAGGCCGCTGACCAGGGTCGCCCGCAGGCCCACGCGCAGCAGCGCCCGTTCCGCGACCCAGATGCCCAGCGTGCACAGCAGGGTCGAGGGCAGGAACGCCAACCCGCTCTGCAGCACGCTGAACTGATAGACCTGCTGGAAATACAGGCTGAGAAAGTAGTACTGCACGCCGAAACTGCTCATGAACAGCGCGGTAATCAGCATGGCCATGCGCAGCTGTGGATAACCCAGCAGGCGCAGCGGCATCAGCGGGTCGCGGCAGCGTTGTTCCAGGCGCACGAACAGCCCGAGCAAGGCCAGGGACAACGCCAGGCAACCCAGGGTCCCCGGTGCGCTCCAGCCCCACTCCGGGCCCTGGACGATGGAAAACACCAGCAGGGTGCCGCCCAGGGTAACGGTCAGCGCGCCGCGCAGGTCGAACTGGCGGCTGCGCTGGCGTGGCGGGTCGGCGGGAATCCAGCGCCGGGCCAGCAAGGCGCAGGCACCGGCCAGGGGCACGTTGACCAGGAACACCGCCTCCCAGCCCCAGTACTGGGTCAGCACCCCGCCGAGCAAGGCACCGAGGGCCAGACCCGCCGCCGAGGCCGCGCTCCACACCGCGAAGGCCCGGTTGCGCGCCGGCCCTTCGGCGTACCAGGTATTGATCAGGGCCAGGGTCGCGGGGAACAGCATCGCCCCGCCGACGCCCTGTACCGCCCGCGACAGCACCAGCAACAGCGCGCTGCCACCCAGGCCGCCGGCCAGGGATGCCAGGGCATACAGCGACTGCCCGACGATGTAGAAACGCCGCTTGCCCAGCAGGTCCGCCGCGCGTCCGCCCAGCAGCAGGAATCCACCAAACGCCACGCTGTAGGCGCTGACCACCCATTGCAATTGCTGGGCGGAGAAGCCCAGGCGAAGGCCGATTTCCGGCAACGCCACGAAGACGATGGTGGCGTCCAGGGCAATGATCAGCTGCGCGGTGGCCAGCAGTGACAGCATCCAGCCCGACGGCTTGGCTAACGGGGTCGCGGACATCGCGAGAATCCTTGTGTGGAAATAAGCGGCGGCCAGTGTCATCGATGCGCTTTAAATGATAAATACGACCCTCACTCTTTCAGTAATGACTTTAATCATGGATCTGAACGCCCTTCGGCTGTTGGTCCGGGTCGCCGAAACCCGCAGCTTTACCCGCGCCGCCGGTGACCTGGGGCTGACCCAGTCCGGCCTGTCCCGCGCCATATCGCGCCTGGAGCAACAGCTCGGCGTGCGCCTGCTGCAACGCAACACCCGCAGTGTCAGCCTGACCCCGGACGGGCAGATGCTGGTAGAGCGGGCAGCGCCGTTACTGGCGGAGCTGGCCCATGCCGAGCACCTGCTGCTGGACCGCCGCGACTCGCCCAGCGGGATGTTGAAGATCAGCACGCCGTCGCTGTTCGGGCGCAAGGTGGTGATGCCGGTGATTGGCGAGCTGACGGCCCAGCATCCCGAGCTGAGCATCGAGGCGGTGATGACCGACCGGGTGGTGGACCTCATCGACGAAGGGTTTGACGCGGTGCTGCGCACCGGGCTGATCCAGGATCAGCGCCTGATCGCCCGGCCCCTGGCGCCCCTGCGCTGGGTCACCGTGGCGGCACCGGCCTACCTGGAACGCCACGGCACGCCGCGGCAGCTGGCGGACCTGCAACAGCACAACTGCCTGACGGTGCGCAATCTGCGCAGCGGCCGGCTGGTGGACTGGCAGTTCATGGACCAGGGCAAGCCCCTGGACCTGGCGGTGCAGGGGCGGCTGATCTTCGACATCGGCGATGCCCTGGTGGATGCGGTGCTCGGTGGGTTCGGCATTGCCCAGTTGATGGAGTTCGCCGTGCGCGATGCCCTGGATGCGGGCCTGTTGCTGCCGGTGCTGCACGCGCAGGCCGGGCGCAGTCGGCAGCTGTCGCTGGTGTATCCCCCCTCGCGCCAGTGTTCGCCGAAGCTCACCGCCTTTGCCGACGCCCTGGGCCGGGTCAGCTGGTAGGAACCTGCACGCCCTCGGTCTCCTGGGTCACGCTCAACAGCAGCGGCCGGGCGATCCTCAGGTAGTCCTGAGTATCAAGAACCATGGAGGCATCCAGGCGTCCGGCATTGAAGGCGATTTCAGCGTAGCGCTCGATCAGTGGCGGGTCGACGATCAGGGCAATGCGCGGATCGAAACTCAGCGGAGGAATGGCGCCGATCACGCAACCGGTCAGTTCCCTGGCCAGCTCCGCCGGGACCAGCTGGGCCTTCTTGCCCCCCAGTGCCGCACCGACCTTCTTCATGTCGAGCTTCTGGTCGCCAGAGAGAATCACCAGCCCATACACATCGCTCGTGCCCTTGAGGCTGCACAGCATGGCCTTGGCCCCCTGGCCCGGCTCGGTGCCACGGATCTCGGCGACCCGCGCCGATTGCCCTTCGGCCGGGTGCAGGATCACCCGATAACGGGCCTGATGGCTGTCCATCAGGTTCACCAGACGCTGGAAAACTTCGTGCATGTTCAATCCTTGAAAAAGTAGCGGCGGCTCGCCTCAGGCGTCGCCGGACTGGGGCAGTTGACGACCGTCGAGCGCGCCGCCGATGGTCAGGAAATGCCCGCCCGCCACATGGTGCAGGGTGCGCAGCCGATCCTGGCCGTCGAAGTGCCAGCGCCCTTGGCTGAACACCCGGGTATCGGCCTGAGCGGCGATCACTTCCCCGAGGAACAGGTCGTACTGCTGGTGATTGTGCGGCTCGGGTAAAAGCCGGCATTCCAGCCAGGCCACGCAGCCTTCCAGCAGGGGCGCCTCCAGGGCCTGACCGGTGAAGGTGGACAAGCCATAGGCGGCGAACTTGTCGCTGCCGGCCTGCTGCAGCTCCAGCCCGGAGCTGTTGCCCAGGGTCTGCACAATGTCCACCTGGGCGGCGCAGGGCACGTTGAGGACAAAGGTGCCCGAGGCTTCCAGCAGTTGCCGGGTCCAGGTGGACTTGTCGAGCACCACGGCGACTTTCGGCGGCTCGAAATCCAGGGGCATGGCCCAGGCCGCCGCCATGATATTGCGCTGCCCGCCGTGGGCGGCACTGACCAGCACGGTCGGACCGTGATTGAGCAGGCGGTAGGCTTTTTCCAATGGCACCGGATGACGAAATGCAGGCATGGCAGGCTCCTGAAAAAAGTCCGATTGTAGACCTATCCGCCACCTGTGCAGCCACAGGAATTGGGCGGTTTTTCTGGACAGTCCGTCCAGGCGTCGACGGCTTATCAATCCCATGGCAGCCACTAGACTCAGCCTTCACCGCAATTGTCGAAGGAGCCATGCCATGGCCGATCATTCCCTGAACAACAAAGTCGTGCTGATCGCCGGCGGGGTGAAAAACCTCGGTGGCCTGCTTGCCCGGGATCTGGCCAGCCACGGTGCCAGGGCCGTGGCCGTGCACTACAACAGCGATGCCAGTCAGGCCGATGCCCAGAGCACCCTGGAGGCGCTCGGGGCCCTGGGGGTCGACGCCCACGCCTGGCAGGCCGACCTCACCCGCGCCGGTGCGGTGGAGCGTCTGTTCAGCGAGGTCAAGGCACGCTTCGGCAAGATCGACATCGCCATCAACACCGTGGGCAAGGTGCTGAAGAAACCCATCATCGAAATCAGCGAAGACGAGTACGACCAGATGTTCGCGGTCAATGCCAAGAGCGCGTTCTTCTTCATCAAGGAAGCCGGCAAGCACCTGGAGGACAACGGCAAGCTGGTGACCCTGGTGACGTCGCTGCTGGGGGCCTTCACCCCGTTCTATGCCGCCTACGGCGGTTCCAAGGCACCGGTGGAACACTTCACCCGGGCCGCGGCCAAGGAGTTCGGCGCCCGGGGCATCTCGGTGACCGCGGTGGGACCGGGCCCCATGGACACGCCGTTCTTCTACCCTGCCGAAGGCGCCGACGCCGTGGCCTACCACAAGAGCGCCGCGGCCCTGTCGCCGTCGAGCAAGACCGGGCTCACCGATATCGAGGACGTGGTGCCGTTCATTCGCCATCTGGTGACCGAAGGCTGGTGGATCACCGGCCAGACCTTACTGATCAACGGCGGCTACACCACCAAGTAATCCTGGCGCCCAAGGGGTAAATTGGCCTGCCGGGACGCTGCATCGATCGCCTCGGACGATGCAGCGTTCCACCGCCGTCAGGCGTCCCCCGAACCAGGATCGTTCATACGATGGATAAGCTTGAGCAATACCGCGTGTTCATCCAGGTGGCCGACATGGGCAGTTTCATCAAGGCCGCCCATGCCCTGGAACTGCCACGGGCCACTGTCTCTTCCGCTGTGCAGCAACTGGAGAACGGCCTCGGCACCCGGCTGCTGCACCGAACCACCCGCCAGGTGCAGTTGACCGCCGATGGCACCATCCTCCTGGAGCGGGCACGACGCCTGCTGGCGGATGCCTCGGAGCTCAACCAGCTGTTCCACCATCGCCTGGTGGATGTCAGCGGGCGCTTGAATATCGACGTGCCCAGCCGCATCGCCCGGCGCCTGATCGTGCCCGCCCTGCCCCAGTGGCTGACGCAGTACCCCGACCTGCAACTGGCCCTGGGCGCCAGCGATCGCAGCATCGATCTGGTCCAGGAAGGCATCGACTGCGCGATCCGCGTCGGCAGCCTGGCGGACAGCAGCCTGATCGCCCGCCCCCTGGGGCAACTGGCCATGATCAATTGCGCCAGCCCCGCCTACCTCGCCGAACACGGCGAGCCCCACACCCCCCAGGACTTGCAGAACGGCCAATGGATGATCGGTTACGCCTCCCCGGACACCGGTCGCGAACAGCCCTGGGAGTACCTGCTGCAAGGTCGCGAGCACCTTCTGGGGCTGCCCAGCCGGGTGATCGTCAACAACGTCGAGAACTACATCGCCTGCTGTCGCCAGGGCCTGGGGCTGATCCAGGTGCCGCGTTTCGACGTGCAGCACCTGCTCGATCGCGGCGAGCTGGTGCAGGTGCTCCAGCAGTTGCCGGTGGCGCCGATGGACATCTGCGCCCTGTACCCCGACCGTCGCCACCGTTCGCGCCGGCTGAACGTGTTCATCGAATGGTTCGCCGAATTGATCGATCCGCATCTGCAGGCTTGATGCGCACAAGGCAATCGTGAGATGAAAGCGCCTTCAACGGATTGAGATCCCCGGACCATGAGCCACCTGCACCTGTGTGCACCACAACTGGACGACTGGCAGGAACTGCTGGCGTTTGAACAAGAAAACCGCGCCTTTTTCGAAGCCTCGATCAACGCCCGCCCGGCGGCGTACTACTGCGCCGAAGGGGTCGCCGAGGCCATCGCCCAGGCGCAACAGGACGCCGCCGCGGATCGCGGCTATCAGTTTCTGATTCGACAGGATTCACAACTGGTGGGGCGCATCAACCTGCACCGGGTGCAGCGCCCCTACTTCAATTGCGCCGAGCTGGGCTATCGCGTGGGCGCCAAATTCAACGGCCGGGGTATCGCCCGGGCGGCGGTGGCGCAGGTGCTGCAACGGGCCTTCGGCGAGTTGCAGTTGAGCCGCATCGAAGCCAACGCCCGCCCGGAAAACCTCGGCTCGGTCAGGGTCCTGGAGACGTCCGGATTCTCCTGCTACGGCCATTCACGCCGCAGCTTCCTGCTGCACGGACGGTGGTTCGACCGCTTGCACTACGAGTGCCACGCCCCCTTGCCGCGCTGAGCCGGTCCGCGCCCACGGGCGCGGAGCCTGAACCTGCGGCACGCCACTCAGGTGGACAGCTGACTGGCGAACTGCCCCACCGCGTCCACCACTTTCTGCGCACCGTCCTGGATCTCGACGATCACCGTGCCGGCCTCCGCCGCCAGGGTCAGGCCCTGTTCAGCCTGCTGCCGACCTTCGGCCATCAGCTCCACCGCCGAGCGGGCCATGTCCTGGTTGTGCCGGACCACGCCGACGATCTCGTCGGTGGCGTTGCTGGTACGCGAGGCCAGTTGCCGGACCTCGTCGGCGACCACGGCGAAGCCGCGCCCCTGCTCACCGGCCCGGGCCGCCTCGATCGCCGCGTTGAGGGCCAGCAGGTTGGTCTGCTCGGCAATCCCGCTGATGGTCTTGACGATGCTGCCAATCACCAGGGACTGCTCGTTCAGGGCTTCGATACCGTCACCGGCCTCTTGCATGCACTTGGCCAGGTCACGCATCACGTCCAGGGTCTCGGTGACCACCGCCGAGCCGCGCTGGGCACTGGTATCGGTTTGCCGGGAGATGCTGTAGGCGATGTCGGCGGCCTCGGCCACCGAGCGTTCCTGGTTCACCTGCTCGGTGATCACGGTGGCGAACTTCACCACTTTGTATAGGTGGCCGTTGGCATCCAGCACCGGGTTGTAAGAGGCGTCGAGCCACACCACCCGGCCCTGGCTGTCGATTCGCTTGAAGCGGTCGGCGACATATTCACCGGCGTTCAAGCGCGCCCAGAACGCCTGATACGACGGCCCCTCATACTCCTCGGGATCACAGAACAGACGGTGGTTCTGCCCCTGAACTTCATCGAGGCGGTAACCCATGCACGCCAGAAACCGCGGGTTGGCGGTCAACACCCGGCCTTGCAGGTCGAACTCGATCACCGCGGTGGAGCGCAGCAACGCCGCCATCAGGTTTTCATGCTCGCAGGCGCTTTGCACCGCGGCGCTCTGGTCGGTGCAGATCAGCGAGAAGTGGTCGAGATGCCCGGCCTGGTCGTGTATCGGCTGGACACAGGTATGCAACCAGGCATCGCGGCCGTCGCCACGTTGCAAGCGCAGTTGGCCGATGTAGCCTTCGTTGCGTCCCAGGGCTGCCCTGAGAGAGCGATACAGCTGCACCGCCTGCGCATGGCTCGACACTATCTGCTCCAGGGGTTGCCCGCAGAGCTGTTGGCCATCCAGGCCCAGGGTCCGCGTGAAGTTCTGGTTGACCCGACGGATCACCCCCTCGCTGTCCAGTTCGATGCTGAGCACCTGGGTTTCCAGGCAGGCCTTGAATTGCTGCAGAGCGCTCAGCTCGTCGCTCAGTGAGGCAAGCTGTTGTTTCAGACGTTTATTGAACATGGATACACCGACAGACTAAGAGTGAATACAACGATCTCTCTTGCCATCGGCGCTGGCTGACCTTTCTCCACGCCCTGCCCGCCCTTTCAGAATTTTCCTAAGACTCTCTAGGAAAGCTCCTCAGAATTCCTGCTGCCGAGCCATACCGTCCCGGTGAGCGGGCCCCGTCACCGGGGCCCCAGGCTCAGCTGGACAGTTGATTGGCGAACTGCCCCACCGCGCTCACCACCTTCTGCGCGCCGTCCTGGATCTCGACGATCACCGTGCCGGCCTCCGCCGCCAGGGCCAGGCCCTGCTCGGCCTGCAGCTTGCCTTCGGCCATCAGTTCCACGGCGTCACGGGCCATGTCCTGGTTCTGCCGGACCACGCCGACGATCTCCTCGGTGGCCTTGCTGGTACGCGAAGCCAGTTGCCGGACCTCGTCGGCGACCACGGCGAAACCGCGCCCCTGCTCACCGGCCCGGGCCGCCTCGATGGCCGCGTTGAGGGCCAACAGGTTGGTCTGCTCGGCAATCCCGCTGATGGTCTTGACGATGCTGCCGATCACCAGGGACTGCTCGTTCAGGGCGCCGATGCCCTCGCCGGCGTCCTGCATGTGCTTGGCCAGATCGCGCATCACGTTCACCGCCTCGGTGACCACGGTGGTGCCGCGCTGGGCACTGTTGTCGGTCTGCAACGAGGTGCTGTAGGCAATGTTGGCCGCTTCGGCCACCGCCAGTTCCTGATTCACCTGGTCGGTGATCACGGTGGCGAACTTCACAATCTTGTAGAGCTTGTTGTTGGCGTCCAGCACCGGGTTGTAGGACGCCTCCAGCCAGACTGTCCGGCCATGGGCATCGATGCGCTTGAAACGGTCGGCGATGAATTCCCCGGCATTCAGGCGTTTCCAGAACGCCTGGTAGGCCGCGCTGTTGTACTCCTCGGGCTCACAGAACATGCGGTGATGCTTGCCCTTGATCTGCGCCAGGCTGTAGCCCATGCCGGAGAGAAAGCGCTCATTGGCCATCAGCACATGGCCATTGAGGTCGAACTCGATCAGTGCGGTGGAGCGCATCAGGGCGCCGATCAGGTTCTCGTGCTCCCGGGAAGCCTCGATGGTGCGGGTCAGGTCGCTGGAGAAGATCGCGAAGTACTTGATCCGCCCCTCGGAGTCGTGGACCGGCTGGGAGATCGAGCGCAGCCAGGCCTCCTCGCCGTTGCCCCGCAGCAGGCGCACCGCCCCGGCAAAGTGCTCGCCCCGGGCCAGGGTCGCCTTGAAACGCTGGTGAAATTCGTCGTGCTTGACGTGGGCCGGAACGATGTCTTCCAGGGAGCGCCCCAGCAGGTCGCCGCTCTTGTAGAGCATTTCCTGGGCGAAGTTGTGGTTGACCGATTGAATCCGTCCATCGGCGCTCAAATTGATCACGAGCATCTCGCTTTCAAGACTTTCCTTCACTTGCTGAAGGCTCGAGAGTTCTTCACGAAGAGCCGCCAGCTCTTGCTTCAAGCGTTTATTGAACATGGGGAGGCACCGGGAGGACATAAAAAATAGGCTGCTGTGGGCCTAACATCGGCCCTGAAAGTCTTTTCTTAATAGCAGCCCGGGCTTGTCCGACAAAAATAATTCAAGCGCGGGCAAAGCCCCTGCCTGCGGGACTTTGAGCGAGGATTTACCGGCGCCCTGGAGCGCGTATAGTCGGCATCGGGAAATCCCAGGCGATCGACGGAGTTGGACTATGGACGCATCACGCAAGGCGCTTTTTCAGCAAGAGGCTGCACGAGTCGGACACAGTTTCGAGGGCGAGATGCGCATTGGCGGCAACTATGTGCCGGCGGTGCGCAATGGCGATGAGGTGTACGTCAGCGGACAGATCCCGCGTATCGACGACCAGGTGATGGTGGTCGGCCGGGTGGGCGCCGAAACCAGCCTGGAGCAGGCCCGCCACGGGGCACAGATCTGTACCCTGCGGGCCCTGGCGGTCCTCAAGCAGATGCTCGGCGACCTGCAACGGATCCGGCGCATCCTGCGGATCAACGTCTACGTGCAGAGCGCGGCGGACTTCACCCAGCAGAGCGAGGTGGCGGACGGCGCCTCGGAGGTGCTCTATTCGATCTTCGCCGACGCCGGGGTGCACACCCGCACATCGGTGGGGGTCTATCAATTGCCGAAAAATGCCTCGGTGGAAGTCGACATGATCGTCGCCCTGCACCCCGAACCCGGCAACGACTGAAGGCCGCGCCAGCCCGCCCATGGATCAGCTGCCGTTGTTGCGGCACTGACCCATGACCTGATACTCGATGGTCTTGAGCTGGCCGGCGGAGTCTTCGTAGGTCATGCGCGAAGGCACCACGTTGCAGGACTTGATCGGTGGGGTGACGCTGACCACCCTGGCGATATCCAGATCCATGCCGTAGCGGTAGTTCTGCACCACCGGCGCCGGCTTGCCCTGACTCGCCGCATAGCGCTCCATGGCCTTCTGGTTCTCCACCATGGCCCGGGCAAAGGTGCGGTCGCCACCGCCTTCGGCCAGGGCCAGGGAAGAGAGGGACAACAGCAGCGCGGCGATACTCAGGTTGACAGCTTTCATGACAGTTTCCTCGTCCAGTTGACAGCGACGAGGATAAGCAACCGACCCTTTCAGGATGATCGCGGGCACATTACTTATCTGTAATGCACCTGCCCGCGCGGCCCCGGTGCGCCATCGAACCCCCGGTTCATCGGGGTTTCAGGGCCGCCGCCGACGCCTGTCGACGAGCCTTTCTTGCACAATTGTAATCAGCGGGTCACCGCGCCGTTATCTGCCGTTTGCAACTATCGACGGCGACTTTCAGGGCGTAACCACGCCTGTTGGTCGAGCCCAATAAGAACGCCTCTGGCGATATCAAAGTTGATAGCTGCCAACACTCAGGAGCGACCCCATGCGTATCAATCCCCCCTTGTCCCTGTCCGTGCTCGCCGCGGTACTGGGGCTTTGTCCCGTGGCCGCCGTGGCCGCCGAGGAACGCCCCGAAGGCTTTGTCGAAGGCAGCCGCCTCGACTTGCTGCTGCGCAATTACTACTTCAACCGCGACGATCGCAAAGGCCAGTCCAGCCCCACCGGCAACGGTTATTCCGAAGCCTGGGCCCAGGGCCTGATCGGCCAGTTCGAATCCGGTTTCACCCAGGGCACGGTCGGCTTCGGTATCGACGCCTTCGCCATGTATGGCCTCAAGCTCGACTCCGGCAGCGGGCGCAGCGGCGGCCGTGGCTCCTTCGGCATGCTGCCGGTGAACCACGACAACGAGCCCGCCGACGGCTATGGCAAGGCCGGCGGTGCGGTGAAACTGCGGGCCCTGGACACCGTGCTGAAAGTCGGCGACGTGTTCCCCAAGACCCCGGTGGTGCACTACGGCGACTCGCGCCTGCTGCCGGAAAGCTTTCGCGGGATGACCCTGGAAAACACCAGCCTCGACGGCCTCAACCTGCAGGGCGGGCGCCTGCACGCCATGAGCCAGCCCGACAGCAGCGGCATGCGCGACGGCTTCGCCACCTTCTACGCCGGCAAGGTCGACTCGCCCTGGGTCGGCTACTTCGGTGGCGACTACAAGCTCAATCCCAACCTGAGTTTCAGCCTCTACAGCAGCCGCCTGAAAGACGCCTGGGATCAGTACTACTTCGGCACGGCGGTGAACTATCCGGTGTCCGACGACCTGACCCTGTTCAGCGGCTTCAACTATTACAAGGCCGTGGACGAGGGCAAGAAACTGCTGGGCGAGTTCGACAACAACATCTGGAGCGCCAAGGTCGGCGCCACCTACGGCGCCCACACCCTGGCCCTGTCGCACCAGCGCAACAACGGCAATGACGACTTCGACTACCTGCGCCAGTCGGATTCGATCTTTCTCGACAACTCGATCCAGTACAGCGACTTCAACTCGCCCAAGGAACGCTCGTGGATGGTCCGCTACGACCTCGACATGCAGACCTTCGGCATTCCCGGGCTGTCCTTCATGACCCGCTACGCCCGAGGCCGCGACGCCGACTACAGCCACGCCAACGCGGTGTACATGCGCCGCGACGCGGCGGGTGATCCGCTGACCGATCAACGTCGCTGGGAACGGGACATCGAAGCCAAGTACGTGTTCCAGGACGGCACGCTCAAGGACCTGTCCCTGCGCATCCGCCAGGCGACCATCCGCTCCAGCCAGTTCGAATCCGACCTGGAGGAATTCCGGCTGATCGTCGAGTACCCGCTGGCCCTGCTCTAAAGCGTCTGGCCGGGCAGGTTGCGGCCTGCCCGGTGTTAAAACTTCTTCACAGACTCGCGCCTTTCAGAACTGTAATATCGGCCTCACCTTCTCGTTAGGTTGGCCTCCCTATACTCCCGGACACACTCAAATCCGCCGGACTTTCCCCGGCTCGAGAGCTTGTCAGGAGTCCATCCATGCGCCCAACCCAATTGTTGTTGATCGGCCTTCTGGCCAGCACCAGCTTCACCGCCCTGGCGGCCGACGGCGGCGAACGCCCGCAACAGGTTCGTGAAGGTTTCCTGGCCAGCCAGGAACAGATTCACGGCGATGCCAACCAGGAAACCGCCAGCACCGACGGCACCGGCAAAGCCCCCGGTGATGCGTCATCGTCCAACGCGGCCGCACAAGACATCTGAGCGCCGTTGCCCACAGAGCACATTCATCTCTTGAAGCGTTTTTTCTGATGCTCCTTTGGAAAGAGATGAATTTTTAGCGTCCCGCATGGGGCGCTTTTTTTTGCCCAGGAATTGCCGCAGGACTGGCACCTGTAGCCGCTGCCGCAGGCGGCGAACGACCGCGAAGCAGGCGCTGCTTGTGAGGATCGCTGAAGGTCCTGCGGACCTTGCCTGACAATCTCCCGCCGACCCCACAGCAGCCTCAAGAGCCCCGCGCCCTTCGACGGAGTGCCGCCCAGCCCATTCGCAGCCTGCGGCAGCGGCTACACAAATCCCCAATCGCCACCGAGCCTGTAGCCGCTGCTGAGCCACGGCGAAGCTGCGCAAAGGTCCGCAGGACCTTGCCTGACGATCTCCCGCCAAACCCGCAGCAGCCTCAAGAGCCCCGCGCCCTTCGACGGAGTGCCGCCCAGCCCGTTCGCAGCCTGCGGCAGCGGCTACCAGAAGCAGCGCGCGATCAGTCCTCTTCCCTGCGGTGCGCCCATTGGTACAGCGCCGGCAAGACCAGCAAGGTGAGGATGGTGGACGACAGGATGCCGCCAATCACCACGGTGGCCAGGGGTCGCTGCACTTCGGCGCCGGTGCCGGTGGCCAGGGCCATGGGGATGAACCCCAGGGACGCCACCAGCGCGGTCATCAGCACCGGGCGCAGGCGGGTCAGCGCGCCTTCATGAATCGCCACGGACAACGAACGGCCTTCCTCCCGCAGGTTGCGGATAAAGGCGATCATCACCAGGCCGTTGAGCACCGCGACACCGGACAGGGCGATGAATCCGACTCCCGCCGAGATCGACAGCGGAATGTCCCGCAGCCACAGGGCCATGATCCCGCCGGTCAGGGCGAAGGGAATGCCGGTGAACACCAGCAGGCCATCCTTGAGGTTGTTGAACATCATGAACAACAGGCCGAACACCAGCAGCAGCGCCACCGGCACCACCACTTGCAGGCGCTGGGAAGCCTCCTGCAACTGCTCGAACTGGCCGCCCCAGGTGGTCCAGTATCCCGCGGGCACCTTGACCTTGCCGGCAATCAAGGCCGTGGCCTCCTCGACGAAGGAGCCGATGTCGCGGCCGCGCACGTTGGCGCTGACGATCACCAGGCGCTTGCCGTTCTCGCGGCTGACCTGATTGGGCCCCAGGACCAGATCGAGGCTGGCCACTTCCGACAGGGCAATGAACCCGATCTGCCCGTTGCCCGTGCCCGCGCTCGCCGGTATCGGGATCAGCAGCCGCGACAGGCCATCGATGTCGGTACGCAGTTGATCGGACAGACGCACCACCATGTCGAAACGCCGGTCGCCTTCGTACAGGGTGCCGGCCTGACGCCCGCCCACCGCCACCGCAATGGTGTCTTGCACATCGCCCACGTTCAGGCCGAAACGCGCGGCCTTGTCGCGGTCGATATTGATGGTCAGCACCGGCAACCCCGAGGTCTGTTCAACCTTGACTTCCGAGGCGCCGGACAAGCCTTGCAACGCTGCGGCGATGTCATTGGCGGTCTTGTTCAGCACGTTCATGTCGTCGCCGAACACCTTGACCGCAACATCGCTGCGCACCCCGGAAATCAGCTCGTTGAAGCGCAGCTGGATCGGCTGCGACAGCTCGTAGGCACTGCCCGGCACCCGAGCGCTGGCGCGCTGGATATCGGCGATCAGGGCCTCGCGGGACTTGCCCGGATCGGGCCACTGGGCCTTGGGCTTGAGCATCACGTAGCTGTCGGAAATATTCGGCGGCATCGGGTCCGAGGCGATCTCCGCGGTGCCGGTGCGGGCAAACACCCGCTCGATCTCCGGCACTTGCGCCAGCAGGGTTTTCTCCAGGCGCTGCTGCATGTCCACCGACTGCGTGAGGCTGGTGCCGGGCACCCGCAGGGCCTGCTGGGCGAAGTCGCCTTCGCTGAGGCTGGGGATGAATTCGCTGCCCATGCGACTGGCCAGCACAGCGCTGCCCAGCAGGATCGCCGCAGCCAGGGCGAAGGTCGCCGCACGATGGCCCATGACCCAGTCCAGCACCGGCGCGTAGCCCCGCTTGGCGCTGCGCACCAGCAGGTTTTCCTCTTCCTTGACCTTGCCGGTGACGAACAGCGCGATGGCCGCCGGGACGAAGGTCACCGAGAGAATCATCGCCCCCAGCAACGCCATGACCACGGTGAAGGCCATGGGATGGAACATCTTCCCGGCCACCCCGGTCAGGGCAAAGATCGGCAGGTACACCACCATGATGATCAGTTGGCCGAAGATCAGCGCCCGCCGCGCTTCCTTGGCTGCAGCAAAGACTTCGTGCAGGCGCTCGGAGCGGGTCAGCATGCGCCCGTGGTGCTGCTGGGCGTGGGCCAGGCGGCGGATGGCGTTCTCCACGATCACCACCGCGCCGTCGACGATGATGCCGAAGTCCAGGGCGCCGAGGCTCATCAGGTTGGCGCTGACCTTGTTGCTGAACATGCCGGTGAAGGTGAACAGCATCGACAGCGGAATCACCAGGGCGGTGATCAGCGCGGCGCGAATATTGCCGAGGAACAGGAACAGAATCACGATCACCAGCAACGCGCCTTCGAAGAGATTCTTCTTCACCGTGGCGATGGCTTTTTCCACCAAGTTGGTGCGGTCGTAGACCGTGACCGCCACCACCCCTGCGGGCAGCGAACGGTTGATCTCTTCGAGCTTTTTCGCCACCGCCTGGGACACGCTGCGGCTGTTCTCGCCGATCAGCATGAACACCGTGCCCAGCACCACTTCGCGGCCGTTTTCGGTGGCGGCGCCGGTGCGCAGTTCGCGGCCGATCTGCACCTCGGCGACGTTGCGCACGCGGATCGGCGTGCCGTCGCTGCTGCTGATGACGATGTTGGCGATGTCCTCGATGGACGCCAGTTGTCCCGGCGCGCGAATCAGCAACTGTTCGCCGCTGCGCTCGATGTAGCCGGCGCCGACGTTGGCGTTGTTGCGCTCCAGGGCCGTCACCAGATCATTCAGGGTCAGCCGGTAAGCCGCCAGGCGCTTGGGATCGGGGGCGATCTGGTACTCCTTGGCGAAGCCGCCGATGGTGTTGATCTCGGCCACGCCCTGCACGTTGCGCAACTGCGGCTTGATGATCCAGTCCTGGATCACCCGCAGGTCGGTGGGGGTGTAGGGCGTGCCGTCCTCCTTGCGCGCGCCGTCTTCGGCTTCCACGGTCCACAGGAAGATTTCCCCGAGGCCGGTGGAGATCGGCCCCATCACCGCCTCCACGCCTTGAGGCAATTGCTCGCGAGCCACCTGCAGCCGCTCGTTGACCAGTTGCCGGGCGAAGAACAGATCGGTGCCGTCCTTGAAGATCACCGTGACCTGGGACAGGCCCGAACGCGACAGCGAACGGGTCTGCTGCAAGCCCGGCAGGCCGGCCATGGCGGTTTCGATGGGAAAGGTGATGCGCTGTTCGGTTTCCAGGGGCGAAAAACCCGGCGCCGCCGAGTTGATCTGCACCTGGACGTTGGTGATGTCGGGCACCGCGTCGATCGGCAGTTTCTGGTAGCTGGCGATGCCGACGCCGGCCATCAGCAGCACCGCCAGAAGAACGATGATGCGTTGCTCGATGGCAAATTGAATGATGCGTTCAAACATGGGAAAGCACTCTCTGCTGTGACCGATCAATGGCCGTGGTCGGCCGCGCCTTTGCCCAGTTCGGACTTGAGGGTGAAACTGCCGCGGGTGGCCACCCGGGCTCCGGCCGCCAGCCCTTCGCGGACCTCGACGAAACCGTCATCGGCGGCGCCGGTGACCACCGGCGTGGCCTGGAAGCCCTCGGCCACCCGGACAAACACCGACGGCCGGTCTTCCACGGTCTGGATCGCGCTCAGCGGCACGCTGACCGGCGCCTCGAAGGCTTCGGTGGCCACCTGCACCGCGACGAACAGCCCCGGACGCCAGGCGTCATTCGGGTTGGCCAGGGTCACCCGCACCGTGGCGGTCCGGGTCTGCTCCCCCAGCAGGCTGCCGACGTAGGCCACCTGTCCCTGGACCTGGGTCCCC
Organism: Pseudomonas sp. Os17; assembly: GCF_001547895.1. NCBI lineage: Bacteria > Pseudomonadati > Pseudomonadota > Gammaproteobacteria > Pseudomonadales > Pseudomonadaceae > Pseudomonas > Pseudomonas sp. Os17. Next base: position 5,798,542 of record NZ_AP014627.1, read on the forward strand.
AGTTCGCTGGAGCTGACACTCACCGGCTGGCCGACCCGGACCTTGCCCAGATCCTTGGGGAACACACCGAAGGTGGCCCAGACCCGGGACAGGTCCGAGAGGGTGAAGGCCGCACTGTTCTCGCTCACCACCTCGCCGACGCTGAGGTGCTTTTCCACCACCACGCCATCAAAGGGCGCGCGCATTTCATAGCGGTTGCCCCCCGCCAGCTGGGCGCTGCCACTCAGGGCATTCATCTTCTGTCGGGCGTTGTTGAGGGCGATTTGCGCTTCTTGCAGGTTCTGCCGGGCCAGCAGGTAATCCTGTTCGGCGGAGATCTGGTCGATCCACAACTGCCGCTCGCGCTCGAAGGTGGTACGGGCCAGTTCGACCCGCCGCCCGGCGGCCGCCAGCTCGCTGCGCTGGTCGGACACCTGCTGGCTGGCGATCACCGCCAGCAGCTCGCCGCGCTTGACCGACTGCCCCAGATTGACCTGCACCGACTCCACGACGCCGGCGGCCCGGGGCACGATGTGGGAGGTGCGATCCTCGTCGAAACGGATTTCCCCCGGCAGGCTCAGCACCCGCTTGAGCTGCCGCGGACCGGCTTCGGCCAGCTCGATCCCGGCGGCCTGGATCTGCTCGGCGCTGAGTTCCAGGTGACCTTCGGGCTCCTCGGCGCCGTGTCCGGCCGGCTCGGCCACATCCGCACGCTTGGCGTCGGCAGGCGCCGCGGGGGAGGACAGGCCCGGCAACAGCAGGGCCGCCGCTCCCAGCCCCACCACCGCGGTAATGGCCATTATCAGGCTGCGTTTCTTATCCATGGGTACTCCTGAGAATCGAGGTTCGGCAGCGCACGAAGCGCCTTACGAGGTAGGCGAAAAGAAAAAGTCGTCGAGGGCCCGATGCCATTCATGGACACACCAGTGCCGGGGCGGCTCCTCAGGTGGCGTCCCGGGCACGCTGCTGCAATCGCTGACCAGCAGGGCAAGCAGGCAGACCAGGCCCCGCAGCCCGGCTCTCACCAGCGGCTGAGGTCGCCGTAGATGCGTTCGATCCGCACCCGGGCATCGGTGGTTTGCGCCACGGCGGCGAGGTACTGGCTGCGGGCGCCGATCAATGTGCGCTGGGCGTCCAGCACTTCGAGGAAACTGAACTTGCCCATTTCGAAGCCCCGGGTGGCGCTGTCCACCGCGCGCTGGGCGGCGGGCAGGATGGTCTGGTTGAAGGCCTGCACTTCGCCCCTGGCGGTGTTCCATTGCTCCAGAGCCTGGCGGGTTTCACTGCGCAGGCGCAGCTCCGTGGCGTTGCGCAGGTCCCGGGCCTGATCGGCGCGGCGCGCGGCGGAGAGCAGGTTGCCCTGGTTGCGGTTGAACAGCGGCAACGGCATGGACAGGCCCACCAGGTTGACCCGCTCACGGGCGCCGGCGTCGTACTGGCTGCCGATGCTGACGTCCAGATCGGGAATGCGCTGGGCCCTCTCCAGCCCCAGGGACGCTTCGCGCTGAACGATTTCCTGCTCCGCCAGGCGCAACTCCGCAGTCTCCGGCAAGCGGCTCAACAACTGCGCCGAGGCCGGCAGCGTGCTCGGCGCCCGTTCAGGCTCCTGCACCGCCGAGAAGTCCGTGGCGGCGCTGCCGGTGATACTGGCCAGCTGCTGATAGGCAGTGTCCTGCTCCATCTGCCCACGGCTGAGCTCCAGACGAACCTCGGCCAGTTGCACCTGGGCCCGGGTGGCTTCCACCGGCGAGGCCTTGCCGGCATTGACCCGCCCCTGGGCCACGCTCACCCCGCGTTCGGCCAGGGCCAGCGAGCGCCCGGCCAGTTGCGTGCGCTCCTGGGCCCGCAGCGCGGCGTAGTAAGCCTGCAGAACATCGGCCCGCAGCTGATTGCCGCGCCGCTCCAGCTCCAGGGCGGCCAGCTCCTGGCCACGACTGGCCACCTCCACCCGGGCACCACGCTTGCCCCCCAGCTCCAGCGCCTGACTGAGCTTGACCGAGGTGGTGCGCGAGTCCCGGCGGGTGTCCTCGGCGTCCACCGAGAGCACCGGGTTGGGCAGCAGCCCGGCCTGCTGCCGGGCGCCCTGGGCGATGTCGATCTCCCAGCGCGCGGCGGCCAGTTCGGGGTTGTTGGCAAAGGCCTTGGCCAGGGCGCTGTCCAGGCTCAGGACGGCAGCCTGGGCAACGCTCAGCGGCGCGGCTGCCAGAACCAGCCACAGCATCCAGCGGCAGGTCGGCGCAGCCCGGGCGGGTGTTCTCGGGAAAGTTGGCATAACAGGTTCCGGCCCCTGGTGAGGCAAAGTTTCTGCGAAGCGGCGCGGAACATATCGCGGGATATACAAAGAGGCCCCCGGCCGATATGAAACTGCAACACTGCGCCCATTGGCAGAAAGAGTTTCAAGTTCAACTCAGGGTAACTTTCACCGGTTATCAGCAGGGTGGCGCAAAGATTACAAATCCGTTAGCCAAGGCTCTGGCTCAAGGTTCTGTATTAATATCCGGGCACTGAAAGCGAGTGCACTGCCCGTTTTAAAACATTCGCCAATCAACTTTCAGATCCTTCCAGGTGCAGGGAACCGAGCACACTCGCTACCCATCTTCAGCGCCGTTTCCAGCAACTTTCCTTACTGCCTCTTATTCACCGAGAACCTCACCCGCATGCGAATCCTGGTTATCGAAGACGAACTCAAAACTGCCGAGTACCTGCATCAGGGGCTGACCGAAAGCGGCTATGTGGTCGATTGCGCCAATACCGGCGCGGATGGCCTGCACCTGACCCGTCAGCACGCCTACGACCTGGTGATTCTCGACGTCAACCTGCCGCAGATCGACGGCTGGGGAGTGCTGTCCCAGATCCGCCAGAACAGCAACACCCGGGTCATGATGCTGACCGCCCAGGGCCGGCTGGCGGACAAGATCCGCGGCCTGGACCTGGGCGCCGATGATTACCTGGTCAAGCCGTTCGAGTTTCCCGAGTTGCTGGCCCGGGTCCGCACCCTGATGCGCCGCAGCGAACAGAAGCCGGTGCCGGATGTGTTGCGCGTCGCCGACCTGGAGCTGGATCAGAGCCGCCACCGGGCCTTTCGCGGCAAACAGCGTATCGACCTGACCACCAAGGAGTTCGCCCTGCTGCACCTGCTGATGCGCCAGAGCGGAGTGGTGCTGTCGCGAACCCAGATCATCTCCTTTGTCTGGGACATGAACTTCGACTGCGACACCAATGTGGTGGAAGTTTCGATCCGCCGCCTGCGGGCGAAGATCGACGACCCGTTCGAACGCAAGCTGATCCACACCTTGCGCGGCGTGGGTTACGTCCTCGAAGAACGCGACTGAGGCGCGAGGCCGGGTTCGCCGGTGCGCCGGCTCCTGCGCATGCACTGTTCCTTCAATGTTCATGCACCTGCTGGTGAAACCCCGCCTGCTCGACCTGCAAGGTGACGTGGGCAATGTCGAAGCGCTCCTGCAACAGCTCGGTGACCTCGGCCAGGATCGCCTGCTCGTCCCGTCCCGGCAGGTGCGCCACCAGATGGGCGCTGAGCACGTTCTTGCCGCTGGTCAGGGCCCAGATATGCAGGTCGTGCACATCGCCGATCCCCGGCACGCCGCGAATGGCTTGCTCCACCTGCTCGATGTCGACCCCGTCCGGCACGCCTTGCAGCAGCACGTTCATGCTCTCCCTGAGCAGGCTCCAGGTCCGCGGCAGCACCCAGAAGCCAATGGCCGCCGCCACCAGGGAGTCGACCCAGCCCCAGCCGGTGAACATGATCACCAGGGCCGCGCCAATCACCCCCAGCGAACCGAGCATGTCGCTCCAGACCTCCAGGTACGCGCCCTTGACGTTGAGGCTCTGGCTGCTGGCCGAGGCCAGCAGGCCCATGGCGATCAAGTTGACGATCAGCCCCAGCACGGCGATCACCAGCATCCCCGTGGACTGGATCTCGGCCGGGGCCTGCACGCGTTGCCAGGCCTCGAACAGGATGTAGAACGCCACCACGAACAGCAGCAGGGCATTGAAGGCTGCCGCGAGGATTTCGAAACGCGCGTAGCCGAACGTGCGCTTGCGGTCTGCCGGGCGCTTGGCGACCTGGATCGCCACCAGGGAGATGGCCAGGGCCAGGGTGTCGGTGAGCATGTGCGCGGCATCCGACAACAGCGCCAGGCTGCCGGTGACAAAGGCGCCGATGACTTCGGCGAGCATGAAGCTGGCGGTCAGCCCCAGGGCCATCCACAACTTGCGCTCATGCCCGGCCCGCGCCTGGCCGTGTTGGTGTCCTGCGCCCATGGAACATGCTCCTGTGGCTGAAAAGCGTCGGCCTGATGATAGTTCGATTGTCCGTGGGGCCGCGGCTGGATAAGCGAATTGTCATCTTGCGCTCATCCGCCGGACATCTGCGGCCGGGCTGTACCCAGCAGGCCCGGCACCGAAGCCCGAGCCCGGCCCCGGCAGCACGAGCCTCGGCGCGGCGGCCGCGCTCTTCTGCATCGACCGCGGCGCTGTAGAATGCCCGCTTCACTCTCAGCGCGAAGGGACCGCCATGCATCATCAGCCCTGGATCTTCGGCCTCGCTGTGACCCTGCTGCTCGGGGTGGGCGGCGGATCGTCTGCAGCCCGGGCCGCCCCGCTGGACTGCAGCCACATCGAGCTCAGCGAACAGGTCGACCGCTGCGCCCAGCAGGACAAGGAACGGGCCGACAACGCCCTCAATCAGAGCTATCAGGCGCTTTTGGAGCGGGTTCACAACCTGTATCCCAGGAGCCTGCTGCAAGAGCAGGAATACCTTGGCAAGTTGAAGAACGCGCAACGGGCCTGGATCAAGTACCGCGACAGCACCTGCGTGCTGGAGGCCTTCGAAGTGGCGCCGGGCAAACCGGCCCACGTCACCCTGATCAACCGTTGCGTGACCCGCCTGAGCAACGAACGCTCCCGCTACCTGGAGCAACTGCTGCCCCAATAGCCGCCTGCCGGGGCATGTGCAACGCTGCCAGGCCCGGCAAAAGCGCCATCAGGTCCGCGAACGCCGGTAGAACGGGCGCCGGCCAACGCCATGGGCAAGCAGGCACACCAGGCTGGCGAGCCAGGCACAACCCAGCATGCCCAGGCAGGATTCGCGCTCACGCAGGCGCTGCTGGCACAGCTCGGCGCTGTCACACTGAGCGACGCACCAGGGCTGATCGTCGCGGGTACAACCCAGCAGGTAACCCCGCAGGTGGCTCAGCAGCAGGGGCTGTCCGGACAGTTGTGTGAGCGGCACCTGGAGCCGGGTCAGCTCGGGGCTCAAGCGCAAGCGTTGGCGTTCGCCGCTATCGAGGTCTTCGACCAGCAGCGCCCCCGCCTCCACCGCGACCACCCGGGCACTGAGGCTGTCGGGGCTGGCGCCTTCCAGGCCATAGTCCACCAGGGTACTGCTCCAGGCCTCGATCAGGACAAACACCAGCCCCAGCACAAAGCTCACCAGCGCCGCTTGCAGCAGCGGGTCGAGGGCAGAGAAATTTCGCAAGGAACACAGCGTCGAACGAATCAAGACAGCTCCCGGAAACCCTGGTGCGGGCCGCGTTTTCCGAGAGAGTAGCGGGAAAAAACCGAGGGCTGAAAGCCATTTTTCAGCCCGTTTTCAGGGTGGATTCACCGGCCTTTTGGCGAAGGCTCTAGCTCGCTGTTTCGCTTGTTCACGGGCCGATGAAGAAAAGTCCTAATGCTGATCCACGGCGCAGGCGCCATCCGCCAGCGGCCGCTCCTCGCCCACGCGTCCGCCGAAGTAACCGGCACTGATCACGCCCACCGCGCCCATCAGCGCGCAATAGATCACGCAGATCCACGGGCTCCAGGGCATCAGGGCGATCAGCAGCAACGGGGTGGTACTGGCCCAGAGGGCGTAGGCGATGTTGTAGGTGAAGGAGATCCCCGACACGCGAATCCGCGGGGGAAACAGGCTGACCATCACCGACGGCACCGCCCCCACCACGCCGCAACCCAGGCCGGCAATGGCGTAGGCCAGGCCGATCCAGGTGCCGCCGCTGATCAGGCAACCGTAGAGCACGGCGATACCCAAAGGCAGCAGCAGGCTGTAGAGCATCACCGTGCGCCAGGCGCCCAGGCGGTCGACGATCAGCCCCGCCAGCACGCAGCCGATGTTGAGGAAGACAATGCCCAGGCTGCTCAGGGCAAAAGTGTGGCTGGCGCTCATGCCGAAACTCTTCTGCATCATGGTCGGGGTGATGACCACGAACACCACCACCGCCGAGGTCAGCACGCAGGTCAGGATCAGCGCCGGCAGGATCGCCAGCCGGTGCTCGCGCAGCACGGTGCGCAGGGGCAGCTCGGCGGCGCTCTCGCGCTGCTCCTGCAACGCCATGAACACCGGGGTTTCGCTGAGCCAGCGGCGCAGCCAGACGCCGATCACGCCAAACACCCCGCCCAGCAGGAAGGGATAGCGCCAGGCGTGGTCGAGGATTTCCTCGGGGCTGAAGACCCGCGCCAGCAGGGTCGCGGTCAGCGCGCCCAACAGGTAGCCGAAGGTCAGCCCGGCCTGGAGAAACCCCAGGGCATAGCCGCGATGGGCCCGCGGCGCGTGCTCGGCGACGAACACCCAGGCGCTGGGCACCTCACCGCCCACCGCCGCGCCCTGCAGCACCCGCAGCGCCAGCAACAGCAAGGGCGCGAAATAGCCGATCTGGGCATAGGTCGGCATGCTGCCGATCAGCAGGCAGGGCAGCGCCATCATCAGGATGCTCAGGCTGAAGACCTTCTTGCGCCCCAGGCGGTCGGCGAAATGCGCCATGAGAATGCCGCCCAGGGGCCGGGCCAGGTAGCCGGTGACGAAGATTCCGAAGCTTTGCAGCAGGCGCAGCCACTCGGGCATTTCCGGGGGGAAGAACAGCTGGCTCAGGGTCAGGGCGAAAAATACGAAGATGATGAAATCGTAGATTTCCAGGGCTCCGCCCAGGGCGGCCAGGCCCAGGGTCTTGTAGTCGGCGCGGGAAAAGCGCGCCGGCGACGACTCGGTGGAAGGGGTCATAAAAGCAACTCGGAGGGTGGCAATCAGCAAGGCTGCACATGGTCTATGCAATCGTCCCGAGGGACAACCATCAGTCGTTGGCGACCTGGGCCATAGGTGCGCCCTTGGCCATGGCGATGGCCGCCTGGATCGCGGAGCGGGCCTGAGGGCTGTTTTTCCAGCAACTGGAACCGACCAGGGCCGAGGCCTGGGTCACGATGTCCAGGGCATCGGCGGCGGCCAACTGGGCCAGGGAGGTGATGCCCAGTTGTTCCAGGCGACCGACCACCGTCGGGCCAACACCCTTGACCTTGAGCAGTGCGGCGCGTTCTTCGGGGGAAAATGACATGTCGGTTGAATCCTTTGCAGTCCGTGGCAATTGCCGCATTCTTGCACAGTTCTCGGCCGCCTCAGCCTGGGGCGGCCGACCTCCTTATAAACATAAGAAACCCGAGGTACTCACGTGGCCGCCGATATTCAAGATAGCCGCTCCGCCCGCTTCGCCCTGCGCTGTTCGAACTGGGCCGAACGCTGGTTTCCCGACTCCTGGGTGTTCGCCGCGCTGGCGGTGATCATCGTCGCCCTGGCCACCCTGGCCATGGGTGCCAAGCCCACCGACGCCGCCATGGCCTTCGGCGACGGCTTCTGGAGCCTGATCCCCTTCACCATGCAGATGGCCTTCGTGGTCATCGGCGGTTACGTGGTGGCCAGCTCGCCGCCGGCGGTGAAGCTGATCGACAAGCTGGCGCGCCTTCCCAGGAACGGCCGTTCGGCCGTGGCCTGGGTGGCGCTGATTTCCATGGTCGCCTCCTTGCTCAACTGGGGCCTGTCCCTGGTGTTCGGCGGGCTTCTGGTACGGGCCCTAGCGCGACGCAGCGAACTGCGCATGGACTACCGCGCCGCCGGCGCTGCCGCCTACCTGGGCCTGGGCGCGGTGTGGGCCCTGGGGTTGTCGTCTTCGGCCGCGCAGTTGCAGGCCAACCCGGGCAGCCTGCCGCCGTCGATCCTGGCCATCACCGGGGTGATTCCTTTCACCCAGACCCTCTTTCTCTGGCAGTCGGGGGTGTTGCTGCTGGCCCTGATCGTCGTCTCGCTGATCGTCGCCTACACCACCGCACCGGGGCCCAACAGCGCCCGGGATGCCCAGGCCTGCGGGGTCGACCCGAGCTTCAGCATGCCCAAGCCACAACCGCGGACCCGCCCCGGCGAGTGGCTGGAGTACAGCCCGCTGCTGACCATTCTCCTGGCGCTGCTGGCCGCCGGCTGGCTGTACCACGAGTTCGCCACCAAGCCGGCGATCACCGCGATCTCCGGGCTCAACACCTACAACTTCCTGTTCCTGATGACCGGCGCGCTGTTGCACTGGCGCCCACGCAGCTTTCTCGACGCCGTGGCCCGGGCGGTGCCCACCACCACCGGGGTGCTGATCCAGTTCCCGCTGTACGGCTCGATCGCCGCGCTGATGACGGTGGTCAAGGGCGTGGACGGCCAGACCCTGGCCCACCACATCTCGACCTTCTTCGTGCAGATCGCCTCCCACGACACCTACGCCCTGTTGATAGGCCTGTACTCGGCGGTGCTGGGCTTCTTCATTCCCTCCGGCGGCGGCAAGTGGATCATCGAGGCGCCCTATGTGATGCAAGTGGCCAATGACCTGCAGTACCACCTGGGCTGGGCGGTGCAGATCTACAACGCCGCCGAGGCCTTGCCGAACCTGATCAACCCCTTCTACATGCTGCCGTTGCTGGGGGTGCTGGGCCTGAAGGCCCGCGACCTGATCGGTTTTTCCTTCGTCCAGCTGCTGGTGCATGCGCCCCTGGTGCTGGTGCTGCTCTGGGCCCTGGGCACCACCCTGGCGTACCTGCCGCCGGTCATGCCCTGAGCTGTCCACAGGCCCGCTGCGCACTACCGCAGCGGGCCTGAGGATCATTCTCCCCGAGCCTGGATCTCAGATTTTTCCAGGCTCTTGCCAGCAGGCTCCTGCAGCTTTCCTGTAGCCTTTGCGTCATATTCGATTGCTACCGTGCGACCGAAATACTTTGTAACGAATTCTCAGATCGACGAGCAAGGACCCGACATGAGCGACGATACCGATCAGCGCGACCTCCCCGAAACCACCGCCGACCAGCCCACCGACACCAGCCGCCGCCGCTTCCTCGGCGGCGTTGCCGTTCTTGGGGTCGGCGCCACCCTGAGCGCCTGCGCCAAGTCCGACGAGCCGGCGGGCAAACCGCAGGAACGGCCGCTGTCTCCGGCGGATCTGGACAAGGCGCTGCGCGAGCAGGTGAAGAACGTGGTGGTGCTGTTCGCCGAGAACCGCAGCTTCAACAACCTGTTCGCCAATTTCCCCGGGGTGGAGAAGCCCTTGTCGGCGCTCAAGCCCGAGGCGTTCCAGCAGCGCGACCGTGACGGCAGCCTGCTGTCGAAACTGCCACCGGTCTGGGGCGGCATTCTCCAGGTTGGCCCGCAAACCCTGGACGGCGTCACCTACCCGGTGGAAACCCAGTTCCAGGAAAACCTGCCCAACGCGCCGTTCGCCCTCAAGGGCCCCAGTGGCGAGGACCTGCCCCTGGGCCTGGTGACCCGCGACCTGTGGCACCTGTTCTACCAGAACCAGATGCAGATCAACGGCGGCAAGAACGACGGTTTCGTGGCCTGGGCCGACTCCGGCGCCCTGACCATGGGCCACTACGCCCAGACCCGCTATTCCCTGCGCCTGTGGGATGTGGCCCGGGAGTTCGTGCTCTGCGACAACTTCTTCCAGGGTGCCTTCGGCGGCTCGTTCCTCAACCACCAGTACCTGATCAGCGCCAAGGTGCCGTTCTACCCGGACGCCGCCAACTCGGTGGCCAAGTCGCAGATCGCCACCTTGCAGGGCGACGACCCCAAGGGCACCCGCCTCAAGCCCCTGGACAAATCCCCGGCCAGCGCCCTGGACGGCGCCCCGCAGTTCGGCCCCAGCGCCCTGACCCCGGACGGCTACGCGGTCAACACCATGGCCCCGCCCTACTGGCCAACCTGGATCCGCGACCCGGAGCGCCCGGACTACGCCAAGCCCGACCTGCCCAGCGTGCTGGTGCCACAGACCCACGAGCACATCGGCGACAAGCTGTCGAAGAAGAACGTCGACTGGGCCTGGTACGGCGGCGCCTGGCAGGCGACCCTGGAGCAGTTCAAGGACTCCGGCGGGATTCCCAAGATCCCCAACTTCCAGTACCACCACCAGCCGTTCAACTACTTCGTGCGCCAGGGCCCGGAGAATCCGGCTGAGCGCGCCAAGCGCCTGCGTGACGGCGGCCTGGGGGATGAGTCGAGCACCAACAAGTTCTTCGCCGATGCCGAGGCCGGCAAGCTGCCGGCGGTGACCTTCTACAAGCCCCAGGGCAACCTCAACCTGCACGCTGGCTATGCCGATGTGGCCGCCGGCGACCGGCACATCGACCGGGCGTTGAAAGTGCTGCAGGAAAGCCCGCAATGGAAAAACATGGTGGTGATCGTCACCGTCGACGAGAACGGCGGCTGGTGGGACCACGTGGCGCCGCCCCAGGGCGATCGCTGGGGTCCGGGCACGCGGATTCCGGCACTGGTGGTGTCGCCGTTCGCCCGCAAGGGCACGGTGGATCACACGGTGTATGACACCGCCTCGATCCTGCGGCTGATCACCCGGGTGTTCCAGCTGGAGACCCTGGACGGCATCAAGGAACGCGACGAGGCCATGATCGCCCGCGGCCAGAAGCCCATGGGCGACCTGACCAACGCCCTGCACTTCAACGTCTGACCCCGGAAGGGCCCGCAACGGGCCCACCAGCCCCCGCAGGACCGAAGCTCAAGACCGGCTTCGGCTCTGCGGCAACGGCGCCAATAATAGCCATGTGACATCACGCACTTTACCCATCCACCCGGCGGGTAATATCCTGCGCGCCACTTATTTGTTTCATCAGTTTTCCGATTGGAAAGGGAGTTCGTCGTCATGATCGTAGGCATCGACCTGGGGACCACCAACAGTCTGGTGGCGGTCTGGCGCGACACCGCCAGCGAGCTGGTGCCCAACGCCCTGGGCCAGCTCCTTACCCCCAGCGTGGTGGGTCTGGACGATGAGGGCCGGGTCCTGGTGGGGCAAGCCGCCAAGGAGCGCCTGCACACCCACCCGCACCTGACCACCGCACTGTTCAAGCGCTACATGGGCAGCGCCACCGAAGTGCGTCTGGGGGATCGTCTGTTTCGCCCGGAAGAACTCTCGGCCCTGGTGCTCAAGAGCCTCAAGGAGGACGTCGAGCGCTGCTACGGCGAGCCGGTGGAAGAAGCGGTGATCAGCGTGCCGGCCTATTTTAGCGACGCCCAGCGCAAGGCCACGCGGATCGCCGGCGAGCTGGCCGGGCTCAAGGTGGAAAAGCTGATCAACGAGCCCACCGCCGCGGCCCTGGCCTACGGCCTGCACCAGCGCGACAAGGAAACCTCGTTCCTGGTCTTCGACCTCGGTGGCGGCACCTTCGACGTGTCGATCCTGGAGCTGTTCGACGGGGTCATGGAAGTCCGCGCCAGCGCCGGCGACAACTTCCTCGGCGGCGAGGATTTCGACAGCCTGCTGCTGGAGCACTTCATCGAACAGCAAGGCCGGGCGGCGGACTTTCCCGAGCGCCAGAGCGTGCTCCAGGCCCTGCGCCGCGAAGCCGAACGGGTACGCCGTGCCCTGGGCCAGGAGCCCAGCGCCGAGTTCAGCCTGCGCGTCGATGGCCGGCAATGGACCCAGACCATCACCCAGGCGCAGCTGGCGACCCTCTACACGCCCCTGCTGGAACGCCTGCGGGCTCCCATCGAGCGGGCGCTGCGCGATGCGCGGATCCGCGTCAGCGACCTGGATGAAATCCTCCTGGTGGGCGGCGCCACCCGCATGCCCCTGGTGCGCAAGCTGGCGGCGGGGCTGTTCGGGCGCTTTCCGTCCATCAGCCTCGACCCCGACGAAGTGGTGGCCCAGGGCGCGGCGGTCCAGGCCGCCCTCAAGGCACGCTCCGCAGCCCTGGAGGAAGTGGTGCTGACCGACGTCTGCTCCTACACCCTGGGCATCGAAACCTCCCAGCAGTACGGCAACCAGATCGAGGGCGGGCATTACCTGCCGATCATCGAGCGCAACAGCGTGGTGCCGGTGAGCCGGGTCAAGACCGTGCAAACCTTGCACGACAACCAGGAGCAGGTGCTGCTGAAGATCTTCCAGGGCGAGAGCCGCCTGGTGCGCGACAACGTCGCCCTCGGACAGCTGGAAATGCAGGTGCCCAAGCGCCCGGCCGGCGAAGTCTCGCTGGACGTGCGTTTCACCTACGACATCAACGGCCTGCTGGAAGCCCAGGTGAGCATTCCCCTGACCGGTGAAAGCCGTTCCCTGGTGATCGAGAACAACCCCGGCGTGCTGACCCCGGAAGAAATCCAGGAGCGGCTCAAGGCCCTGGAGCAACTCAAGGTTCATCCCCGCGACCAGCAGGTCAACACCTTGCTCAGTGCCCGCCTGGAACGCCTGTATCAGGAAAGCCTGGGGGAGTTGCGCGAACAGATCGGCTACTGGGCCGGGCAGTTCCAGCAAGTGCTGGACACCCAGGACGAGCGCAAGATCCGCGAAGTGCGCAACCAGCTCAGTGAACAGCTGCAGAGACTGGAAAACGGCCACTGGCACTGAGGAGCGGCGACATGGATTGTTGGGCCCTGCTGGAACTGCCGGACGATGCCGATGAGCGCAGCATCAAGCGCAGCTATGCCAAACGCCTGAAAAGCACCCGCCCCGATGAGGATGCCGAAGGCTTCCAGCGCCTGCGCGAGGCTTATGAGCGGGCGCTGCAACTGGCTCGCTGGCGGGAGGACGAAGCCGACGACGGTTGTCCCGAGCCCGTCGCCGCGGCTCTGCCTGGGGACAACCTGCAGGCCTGGTCGGGGCTGGTTGAGATGAGCCCGTCCCTGGTGCCGCAGCCAACAGCCGCTGTCGCGCCAACGCCGGCACAGGCCCTGCTCAAGGGCCTGACCCTGGAGAACCTGCCGCAACGCTGGACGCAAGCTCAGGCTCAACGCTGCGCCCAGGACTTCCAGAACCGGCTGCTGGAGCACTGTTGCAGCCACCCCCAACAACGCGCGCCCCTGGTTGAGTGGGCGGTTCAACATCTGGAATGGCTGACACCCTGGCAAAGCCTGTCGATGAGCGACGCGCAACAGTGCTCGCTGGTCGATGCCCTGCTGGAGCATTACCGCCAGACCCTGGAAGAGCCGCTGCAAGCCAACCAGGAACGGGCGTTCCTCGCGCAGTTGACCCACTACAGCGAACAGCTGTGGCTGCAGATTTTCGATCACCGCCTGCAATGGCAAAGCACGGTGCTGATGCTACTCAACGAGCAACAGTGGAGCGTGCCCCTGTTCGAACGGGTGTGCCAGGCGTTCGGCTGGGATGAACAACGGGGCGCCATCCCGGAGCCGGCCTGGATCTGGCACCAGTTGGTCCAGCGCTGTCAGCAGGAAACCTTCTACCAGGACCTGCAAAACAAGCTGCAGCAGGAACACAGCTGGGCACCTGAGGTACTGGCGGCGCAACTGCTCGCCAAGCCGCTGTCCCCGCGCCAGCAGCGCAATCTCACCCGCGGTTTTACCCAGAATGAATGGCAAGCCTGCCAGCAGCTGGCGCAGACCCTGACCTGGCGCTTTCCGCAACTGATCGAGCGCCTGCCCCAGAGTGACGTGTTCTATTGGCAGAAATTCATGCCCCAACCCTCCACCACAGGGGAAACATGGGTGCGGGCCTGGGCCGGCATCGCGCTGGCGTTCACCCTCTTTTTCATTCAGGAACGCCACGACCCACCGGTGCTGGCGGCCATCATGGCGGCCTTGTGCGGCTGGCTGGTGGCGGTGCTCGGATTGTCGGCCCTGTGCGCCTGGAACGCCGTGGCGCTGCGCTTCTTGGATCTGGACCTGTGGCTGAGCGAACGCCTGCTACCGAAACAGCTGCACAGGCCTCCTTCTCGAAGACTGCTGCGCCACGGTGTGCCTTTCCTGGCCTTGCTGGCGCTGTTCGCCAGCCTGCTCGGCCTGCTGGGGATGCTGACGTACCTGGGCTTTACCCTGATCGGCGTCCTGCACCACAAGCGCATCGGCCATGTCAGCGAAGCATTCAGGCTCAAGCATCCCTGGCTGAGCGTCTTGCACTGGTCGCATTTCAGTCCCTGGCAACCGGTTTTCCTGGTGCTGATGGTGGCTGTCATCCGGGCTTGCCAGGTGTTCTACCCGGCCTTCCCGCTGACCCGGCTGATACCGGGCTGAGGCCTGCACAAGGGGGGCAGATTTTTTATCCGCTGTCTTTCTCTATCCACGGCGGTGTTTCAGTATGAACAGCCCCCGTGGAGGGGTTCACGCTGAAAAGGATCTGAGCATGTTCAAATTCGCAGGAATCTCCCTGGCCCTGGCGGCCGCCGCGTTGAGCACCAGCGTCATGGCCGATGTCGAGGTCGACCTGGGCAGCCCCCAGCGCGTCACCCAACTCTTCGCCTACCCCAACAACTGCAACGTGATCTGCTATCGCAACTGGACCCTGGAGGAGACGGTGGCTCACTACCTGACCCAAAGCGTGCAGCGCGATGGCTACAGCGCGGCCAAGGTCAGCGTGAAAACCGCCGGCGACAAGGTCCTGGCCTCCATCAGCGGCGTGCCCCAGGGCTACGACAAGCCCCTGAGCGCCCTGCTGGATGCCGGCGACCTGGCCTACAAGGGCGCCAGCCAGCTCAATAAGGACGGTCACTGGGATTTCAGCTGGTACCTGTTCCTGCCCCTGGGCATGGCCCTGGAAAACCGCAAGAGTGTGGAGCTGCTGCACTTCCCGCCGGATTATTCGCTGACCCACTACCAGGACTACCTGGAGTCGGCCACCACCGACCGCTGGGCTTCGCTGCTCACCGTCAACGGCATCGCCGCCGAGCAGACTCCGGCCTACCAGACCATCGTCGATATCGCGCCGATCGCCGCGCCCTCCAGCGCCGGCAAGAGCCTGGAAGGGGTCTACGGCTACTTCAACAGCTACCAGACCAGCATGGTCAAGCAGGTCAGCCAGAACGCCAGCGGCGCAGCCCTGCCGATGGTGGCTTTCGGGGCGCCGGTGCGTAACTGGCTCAAGCAGCAATACGGGGTGACGGTGAATGTGCTGGGCCTGGCGCAGATCAGCCCCAGCGAAGGGGTGAAGGTGCCGGTCCTGGGTGCCAACCACCCGAGCTACATCTGGTACGCGGCGGACCCGGCCAACTATGACAACGACGAGGCCAAGGCCGACGCCGCCGGGTTGAAAGTCATGGGGCAGGATTTGAGCGCGGCCTGCTGGCAGGCCGGCATGGGCAGCAAGCCGGGAACAGATCCGAGCACCCTGCTCAGCAGTTGCACCCAGACCTGGCAGGTGACCCAGAAAGAGCAGACCTGCGAGCTGTTCTACACCTCGGTACGCAAGCTGACCGAGCAGCAGGCCGCGGCCAAGTGCACCAGTGCACCGGTCAAGACCCAGCTCAACCAGCTCAAGGCCCCGGCACCGGCGCCAAGCACCGAGGTGCCGCACCTCTGAGGTCCGCCGCTGGCCGCTGCGCCTTCACGCAGCGGCCAGGGCGCGTTCAGACCGCGCCGAGGGGACGCAGGCGATATTGCGGTGGCAGCTGTTCGAAACCACTGATGGTCGCGTTCAGGCTCTTCCAGCGACCGTCCTTGATCCCGTAGATGCAACCGTGGATCGACAGGCTCTGCCCGCGATGCCAGGCGTTCTGCACGATGCTGGTGTGGCCGACGTTGGCCACTTGCTGGATCACGTTCAGCTCGCACAGGCGGTCGACCTGTTCTTCTTCAGTGGCCAGTTGCGCCAGCGCCTCGCGGTGCTCGTAGTACAGGTCACGAATCGAACGCAGCCAGCCATCGATCAGGCCAAACTGGCGATCCTGCATCGAGGCGCGCACGCCACCGCAACCATAGTGGCCGGTGACCAGGATGTGTTTGACCTTGAGTACATCCACCGCGTACTGGATCACCGACAGGCAATTGAGGTCGGTGTGCAGCACGACGTTGGCCACGTTACGGTGCACAAACAGGTCGCCCGGCAACATGCCGACGATCTCGTTGGCCGGCACCCGGGCGTCCGAGCAGCCGATCCACAGGTACTCCGGAGTCTGCTGGCGGGCCAGCTTGGAGAAGAATTCCGGGTCTTCCTGCTTGATCGCTTCGGCCCAACGCGCGTTGTTATCAATCAGATCTTGTAGTTCGTTCATGCTGTGAAGCCTCAAGAATGATGCGCAGCTTTGACAGACGAGTGCCCGTCGGGGTCACGCCAATGACTGCAGATACCGGTTATCCCTGCCGGGGAATCTTCGCCGGGGCTGTGGGTCCACCCTGCAAGCCCCTAAAAGTATGAGCAATCGCCATGACCGAATCACGACGCCCCTTCAGCGCGCCCCAGCCCGAGCCGATCGACGATGATCAGGATCGCATGGGGTCCATGGAGGAGTTGCATTTCGATGACGACGAACCCGGCCCCGCAAGCAGCACCGGCCTCACCAGCGACGGCTCCAGCGACGACGACCTGAGCCCGGAAACCCTGATCCGCGAGGATGGGGCCCGTTCTGCCCGGGAAGTCGGGGCCGATAAACCCGCCGACTGGGACTTGAGTATTGTCGATGCCACGGACATTGGCGGTGGCAGCGGTCTGGATGAAGCCGAACTGGCACGTCGCGACCCGCTGGACGGCAAACCCTGAGTTCGGCGCCACATTTAATGACGCCCTCTCCCGCAGGAGCCGGCTTGCTGGCGAAGAGGCCCGCAAGCCATGCAGCGCCGGGAATGGCGCCGTCGCCTACAGCACGTGCCGTTTCAAGGTTCAGTCGACCAGGGTGCAGGCCATCACCAGGGCATCTTCGCGGCCACCCACGGCCGGGTAATAGTCGCGGCGCCGGCCCACTTCATTGAAGCCGTAACGCTCATACAGCCGATAGGCGGTCTGGTTGCTGGAGCGCACTTCGAGGAAGCACTCCCGGGCATTCTTCTGGTAGGCGCGCTTCATCAGCTCTTCCAGCAGCCGCAGGCCCAGGCCGCGGCCCTGGCTTTCCGGCTTGACGGTGATGTTCAGCAGATGGGCTTCGTCGATGATCACCTGGATGACCCCGTGGCCCACTTGCTGGCTGCCTTCGAACATCAGCCAGACTTCGTAGGACTTGAAGGCATCCATGAAAATGCCCCGGGTCCAGGGGTGACTGAACGCGGCATATTCGATTTTCAGGATGGCATCCAGGTCCGCCTCGGTGGCCAGACGGAAGGTCAACGCGTCACTCATCGGTCATTCTGCTCATCAGTGTGTTTCCAGCGCGCCATCAGCCGACGCATGGCTTGCCAGACATCAGCCTTACGCTGTGGCTCTTCCATTAATAGTTCCAGGCCGGGCAAGGCCCAGGCCGACCCCAGGCCTTCGACCTGCAGTTCACGGTTGTAGGATTCGGCGTTGGCTTCCCCGGCGAAACGTACGGCCGGCAGACCGATCAGCCACAGGCAGACGCAGGGCTCCTCTTCGATGCGCACGCCGACAAAGGCCTGGACGAAATCCCGGGCGGCTTCCGGCCCCTGGTCGAGGTTGCCCCGGGTCAGCATCGGCCAGCGCACCGGCTCGGCGAGGATCTGCGGGCTGTCCGGCAGGCCGGCGGCGCGCAGCATGTCCTTGAGCAGCAAGTAGACCGGGTCGCGGCTCTGGAAGGCTTCGCCTGTGGGTAACTCCACCAGCAGCAGGCAACGGCCGGCCCGCAGCAACTGCAAGGCAAAACGCGGCGGCGGTACCACCGGCGCCTTGACCACCGGGGCCGGGGCTTCTTCGCCCTCGGCCACTGGCTTGCTGGCTGACTTTGCAGGCGCGGTGGACGGACGCGGCACCTCGATTTTCGGCCGTTCGACGGTCCTTGCAGCCGCCGCCGGGGCCTTGGCCTCGACCACAGGGGCAGGCGGGGCCTGCACCTCGGGTTCCGGCAAGGTCAGCAATTCAGGACGCGAAGGGGCGGCAAAGGGCAATTCGCTGCGCGGCAGCCAGCTGACCACCTGCATGGCGGACAGATAAGCGCGACGACGGGACTCGATAAGCAAAGGTCGGCCACTTGTGGATAACTGAGGTGGGGGATTCTACCGTCCTTCGCCAAAGATCGCCTGCTGTTGATTGCGCGCAAAAGCGACAGTCCGTCTCATACCTGGGTCCGGGGGTGAATCGTCGGCCCCCTGATGCAGTACAATCGCCGCTTTTCATTGCCAACCAGCCGGCCATTCCGATGATCGAACCCAAGCGCGTCTTGCGCGCCCTCGCCGAACACTGGGCACTTCTGGAGCCGCTGTGCGAGCACTTCGACCAAGGCACCCTGAGTCTTGCCGAACTGCGTTCACAGCTGGCTGCCCAACAACTGGACAGCACGCCCCAGGACATCACCCACCTGCTGGACGTATGGATACGCCTGGACATCCTGGTCCCGGTGGCGAAAAGCCCGAACCGTTTCGAGCTCAATGCACAGATCCACGACTTCCTCGCCTACCTGCGCCGTGAGCACCGCCTGGGCCTGTGCCTGGAGATCGAAGCCTACCTGCGCCACCTGGAGCGTCTGGCCGGGTACATCCAGGACGCCTTCGACGTGCGCGACGGCAACGACCTGGCGCGCCAGCTGCGGCTGCTGGACATGCGCGTGCGCGATGTCCTGAAGAAGCTCGCCAACGACGAACAGGCCCTGGTGGCCGTGGCCGAGCGGGCCAAGACCAGCGACCGGCAGATTCCCCTGCGCCAGCGCTACGCCGAGGTGCTGGCCACCTGGGACGAATACGTCGAACCGATGATCCAGCTGGTGAACGCCGACGGCGCCTTCGAACAAGGCGTGCGCAAGGTGGAAAACGTCCTGCTGCGCCTGCTCACCGAGCAGCAGCGCCTGGGCCACCTGGTGGACGACGACATGCTGCTGCGCACCCACGCGCGGATCCTGGAAATGCAGACCAGCGCCCAGCTGACCCTGCGCCACGCCCGGGAACTGCTGCTGCCGCTGCGTGAGGAAGCCCGCCGGCACAACGCCGTGACCCGTGGCGCGGCCCTGGCCCTGGCGGCCATCCGGCGCAAGGGCATCGACGCGGTGCCCCAGGCGGCGATGCCGATGTTTACCCGCCCGCAGAGCACCTTTCTCGGCAGCTCCGGCCAGGTGGAAGCCTATGTCTACGCCCTGGCCCGCTTCGAGCCCAAGCCGGCGCGCTTCCCCAAGGCCCACAAGACCCACAAGGGCCTGGCACCCAAGGCGCCGCGCACGGTTCGGGAAATGCTCGAACGCTGCGAAGACGCCCTGCCGATGCCGGACCTGATGAGCTGGCTGCTGGACCAGGAGCCGGATGGCGCCACCGACGAACTGCTGTACTGGTTCTCGCGCCTGTCGCGGGAAAAACGCTTCAAGCGCGAGCGCCTCGAACGCCGCGACTACCACACCCAGGAGCATCAGGTCAGCCTGCGCTCCTTCGCCCTGCTCTCGGCCCGCGATGACGCCGCCGAGCATTCTGCGAGCAACGCCAATGCATCTTGATCTTTCCGAACTGTCCCAGCTGGCGCCGATCTTCCGCGAGCTGTTCAAGGGTTACCACGTCAGCCGCCGCGACCCGGAGCTGTACGCTCAGCTGTCGAACTTCCAGGACCAGTACCGCACTCTGTTCAAGGCCCTGGGCTTCGAGCTGGTGTGCGACACCCGGGGTTTCTACTACTTCGTGCCGGACAACGCCGCCGCCCAGGTGAACAAGACCGCGCAGCGCCTGGCGCTGTTCACCTTCATCCTGGTGGAGCACCTGGCCGACCAGGGCCGCGACCCGATCGCCGTGCTCGATGGCGGCAGCCTCGGCCGTGACGAACTGCCGTCGCTGCTGGAGAAATACCGTGACCTGTTCATCCAGGCCGAAGTGCAGACCCAGGAAGAGCTGGAAGAGAAAATCATGCGCCGCATGACCCAGCTGGGTTTCGCCGCCGAGGAGCCGGGCATCTACCGCTTCCTGCCGCCGATGCACCGTTTCCTCGATGTCTGCCTGTCGGTGCAGCAGGACCGCGACCTGGCCGCCAGCCTGCACAGCGTGCTGCCGCTGCCGACCCCGGTACTGGTGGACGACGACAGCGACGAAAAACTGCTGCAGACCGATGACCCGCTGGACCTGAGCGAATTCGACGAGTCCGAAGAAAGTGAAGAAGACGCGCTGGCCCGGGCCATCGCCGAAGAACAGGAGCTCGACGCATGAGCAAGGAACGCTACGGCATCCGCCGCTTTGCCCTACTGAACACCGCCGGCTACAGCCTGGGCCTGTTCCCCCTGGAAGAGCCGCTGTCGGTCTACGGGGCCAACAACCTGGGCAAGTCGGCGTCGATCAACGCCCTGCAATTCCCGATCCTGGCGCGCATGTCGGACATGAGCTTCGGCAAGTACAGCCTGGAACAGTCCCGGCGCTTCTACTTCGCCTCCGACACCAGTTACATCCTGGTGGAAGTCTCGCTGCCCCACGGCCCCCATGTGATCGGCGTGGTCGGACGCGGCCCGGGCGGCGGCTTCGGCCACCAGTTCTTCGCCTACGCCGGCCAGCTGGACCTGGCGCATTACCAGAAGGACGACACCTGCCTGCGGCAGAAAGAGCTGTTCACCAACCTGGAGCGCCAGGGCCTGAAGGCCTATGAGCTCAAGCCCGATGAACTGCGACGCCTGCTGGTGGGCGGCCACACCTCGATCCCCCTGGACCTGACCCTGATCCCGCTGCGCTCCACCAGCGAACAGAGCCTGAAAACCTTCCGCGCGCTGTTCATCAACCTGCTGCACATGCGCGAAATCACCGCGGCCAAGCTCAAGCAGCTGTTCCTCGATGCCTTCGAGCACAGCCTGCGCTCCGGCAGCGTCGACTACATCGCCGCCTGCGACGAAGCCTTCCGCGATGTGCGGCGTATGGAGCAGGACTACAACTCCCTGGTGGCCGCCGGCCCTCTGGTGGAAGCCCTGGCCAACGGCGTAAAGCAGCGGGACATTCTGCGGGGCAAGCTGCACCGCCTGTCGCCGCTGCTGGATTCGCTGCTGGGCACCTGGTCGGACTACGCCGGCGCGCGCAAGGAAGAGCTGACCATCCAGGCCGAGCACTACCGTAATGAGCAGGACGCGCTGCAGAACGACCAGCGCAGCAGCACCCAGGAAATGATGCGCCTGGAACGGGAAATCACCGGCACCCAGCGCTGGCTCGGTGAGTTGTCGGTGCTCAAGCACCGCTTCGCCCTGGTGGATGACGTCAAGGTCCTGGAACAGCAACTGCTGGCGGCCAAGGATGCCCACGATGAACTGGCCGGCGCCCTGGCCCAGTCCCGGCAGTTCTCCGCCGAAGACCTGGAAGAACGCCTGCGGGATCTGGAAAAACGCCTGAAGTCGGTCAAGCAGCAGCTCGATCACGCTGACAACAACAGCTACGCCCGCCTGCGCGAGGAGTTCTCCCAGCAGGACGTGGAGCGCCTGATGCGCCTGTTCAACAGCGCGCTGTTCAGCCTGCCCCTGGGCGAGCATGGCATTACCCTGGACGACAACGGCGAGTGGGTGAAGTCGGTGGAGCTGATCCTCGACGGCTTCAAGGGCGAGCGTTTCGAAGTGCCGGGGTTGACCATCGACATCTCCCACATCGAGCCGCCAGCCTTGCAGGCCCTGGCCGACCGCGCCGCCCTGCGGGATCAGAAAGAGCGTCTGGAAAAAGAACTCAAGCAGCTCAAGACCCAGGCCGCCGTGGCCGCCGACCGCGCCGCGAGCAAGACCCAGACCGAAGCCCTGTACCAGCAGGTACTGGATGCGCAGAAGGCCCTGGAAGACTTCCGCCGTGCCCAGACCCTGAGCGCCGAGGAAGGCGAGAAGCTGGAACAGCTGGCGCAGATGGAAGCCGCCCAGGACGAACTCAAGCGCTCCAGCGATGCCTTCACCGAACGCGTCCAGCAACTGTCCGCCAAGCTGCAACTGGTGGGCCGGCAGATCGCCGACATGGAAGCCAAGCAGCGCACCCTCGACGACGCCCTGCGCCGCCGTCAGTTGCTGCCGGCGGACCTGCCGTTCGGCACGCCGTTCATGGATCCGGTGGACGACTCCATGGACAACCTGCTGCCACTGCTCAACGACTACCAGGACAGCTGGCAGGGCCTGCAGCGGGTCGACGGGCAGATCGAGGCGCTGTATGCCCAAGTGCGCCTGAAGGGCGTGGCCAAGTTCGACAGCGAGGATGACGTCGAGCGCCGCCTGCAACTGCTGATCAACGCCTATGCCCACCGCACCGACGAAGCCCTGACCCTGGGCAAGGCGCGCCGCGCGGCGGTGACCGATATCGCCCGGACCCTGCGCAATATCCGCAGTGACTACGACAGCCTGGAACACCAGCTGGCGCTGTTCAACCGCGAGATCAACAAGCGCCAGGTGTCCAACCTGCAGAGCTTCCGCATCGTCCTGGCGCCGAACAAGGAAGCCCTCAAGCACATCGACCAGATCATCCACAGCGCCGGCCAGTACGAGGAAGGCGAGACCCTGTCGGTGTTCGACCTGAGCCAGAGCGCCGAGCAGGACAACAAGAACGAAGAGGCCAAGGAGTACCTGGCGCGGCTGGTAGCGGCCAACCACAACCAATTGGGCCTGAAGGACCTGTTCGAGCTGGCGTTCGAGATCACCAAGGTCAATGGCCAGCCGGTGATCCACACCGACATCGATGGCGCGGCGTCCAACGGCACCACCATGACCATCAAGGCGCTGACCAACATGTACCTGTTGCTGCACTTGATGGACCGCGACCAGGCCGGGCGCATCCGTCTGCCCTACTACCTCGACGAAGCGGCGGACATCGACGAACGCAACCAGGCAGCGCTGCTGGAAACCAGCCTGCAGCTGGGCTTCGTGCCGATCCTGGCCAGTGTGAAGCCGCAGGTGTCGGCCCAGGTGGCCATCGACCTGGAAGGCGGCAGCGGGCCAAACGGCATCTACATCGACGAGGCGGACTGGAAGTTCATCCGCCGTCACGATCAGGTCAAGGCAATTCTGAACGTGGAACCCGAAGCAGAAGCGGAACTGGACGAAGTCTGACTGGGTAACGCTGCAACGTAAAAGGCCGCGCTCTTGGGAGCGCGGCCTTTTTTATTGGATAGCTTTTGTAGGAGCTGGCTTGCCAGCGAAGGCGTCCTCTGGAAGAACGCCGGACTTGAGGACCTCTTCGCCGGCAAGCCGGCTCCTACGAGAGGGTTATTTGCCGAGGGGGATCTTGGGCGCCCAGGTCAGCCATTCATCTTCGAACTTGTCGAACAGCGGGAAGGTCTGTTGCGGGCGGGCCGGGTTGCCCATGCGCTCGCCATCCGGGGTGGCGAAGGCGATACCGCCCTGGATCAGGGTTTCCAGGGACTCGGTACGCACTGTGGCGCCCTTGAACAGGCCAAAGTCCACGCCAAATCCGCTGCTGTTCCAGAACCGCGTACCACCGCGAATCAGCGGCGCGTACTTGGGTTCGATGAGGATGTGGATCAGTACCCGGTCAGCCGTCTGGCCCAGCTCGTAGCCGGTCACCTTGCCCACCGTCACTTCGCGGTAGGTCACCGGCACCCCCACTTTCAGCGAACCACGGCGCGCCGCGCTCAGTACCAGGCTCAGACCCGCTTCAGCAACGCTGGCCTCCGGCGGCTGCGGCAAGGCGACGAAACTGGTTTGCACACCCTGGTTCTTTGCGGCGGGCTGGACCTCGATGTATTGACCGGTAACCAGGGTTTCCAGGTTGGAGGTCTTCATCAGCCCCAGTTCCGGCTTGACCACCCAGAACTGGCTGCCGACCCGGGCGATACGCTCGGGCACTTCGGTGATGCGCGCCTTGAGCATCACTGATTGCAGGTCGGCGCTGAGGGTCACTTCCTCCAGCTTGCCCACATCCAGGCCCTTGAAGCGCACCGGCGTGCCGGCACGCAGCCCATCGGCGCGATCGACCTTGATGTTGACCAGGATGCCGCGCTGCGCCGCTTCTTCCTGGTTGGCGAACAGACGGAAACGCGGAATGCGCTTTTTCAGCGGCACGTTGGGCAGCGGCGTCTCGAAGGCGATACCACCGGCCATCAGGCTTTGCAGCGACTCGCTCTTGATCTGGATGCCGCCAGTGAGGCCGCCCGTGAGGGTGATGCCGCTGACGTTCCAGAAACGGGTCGAACCGTTGACCAGCGACTCGTACTCTTTCTCGATATGGACGCCGATCACCACTTGCTTGCGGGTGTGAGAGAACTGATAGCTCTGCACCGAGCCGACCTTGACCTGCTTGTAGAGGATCGGGCTGCCCACATCCAGGGAGCCAAGGTTGTCGGTGAACAGCACCATGTGCAGGCCCGGAGCTCGAAGGTCCAGAGGCGGGGCCTTGGCCCGGGCCTCGAACTCGCGCTGGGGCGCAGCGCCCTTGTCGCCGGGGCGAATGGCGATGTAGTTGCCTTTGACCAGCGCCTCCAGGCCGGTGATGCCGGCCAGGGAGATGGAGGGTTTGACGGTCCAGAACTGGGTACCCTGGACCAGGTAGTCCTCGGCCAGCGGATCGAGGGTCAGCTCGGCGGTGGCGCTGGTGAGATCGGAGTCGACCTTCAGCGCTTTCAGGCTGCCCACCTGGATGCCCTTGTACATCACCGGGGTACGTCCGGCTTGCAGCCCTTCGAAATCGGTGAGCTTGACCTTGACCCGGATCCCGGCCTGGGCGGCGTCGAAATCCTCATAGAGCCGGAACGGCAGGCTTGGGTCGGTAGGCGGGCTGTCCTTGCGGTTTTCCGGCGTGGCAAAGGCGATACCGCCGGCGACGATGCTGGACAGGGACTCGCTGCGCACTTTGACCCCGGACAGGTTGGCGTCGATGCTGATGCCGCTGGCGTTCCAGAAACGCGTGTGTTTGCGCACCAGGTTGGCGTAGGTGGGCTCGATATAGACCTTGAGCTCGACCGTGTTCTGGTCTTCGGAAAGCAGGAAACTTTTGATCTGTCCGACCTGGATCTGCTTGTAGAACACCGGGCTGCCGCGGTTCAACGAGCCCAGGCGTTCGGCCTTGATGGTCAGGTGCAGGCCGGGCTTGGCGTCCGATAACGGCGGCTCTTCGGCCAGGGCCTTGAATTTGCGCGCAGGCTCGCCATCGCCGGGATTGACCGCGATGTAGTTGCCGGAAACCAGGGTTTCCAATCCGGTGATGCCGGCCAGGCTGACACTGGGCTTGACCAGCCAGAAGCGGGTGTTGGTCTTCAGGTACTGTTCGACGTCCTTGTTCATCTCGACCGTGGCGATCACGCCCTTGGAGTTGCCCTCATCGTCCAGGGCCAGGGTCTTGACCTTGCCCACGGGCATGCCTTTGTAGACCACTTCGGTCTTGTTGGCCTGGATCCCCTCGCCGCTTTCAAAGCGCAACTGGATCTCGATGCCGGTCTGGCTGTAGGCACGCCAGCCCAGCCAGCCACCGATGATCAGGGCGATCAGGGGCAGTACCCAGATGGCTGACCAATTGGAGGCCGGGCGGGTTTTGGCGGTAGGCAAATCACTCATGGTCGTCGTCCGACTCCGTGTTATCCCAGATCAGTCGGGGATCGAAAGTTACTGCGGCCAGCATGGTCAGAATCACCACACTGGCAAAGGCGACCGCTCCGAGATTGGCTTCGATGCTGGCCAGCCGTCCAAAGTTGACCACCGCCACCAGGATGGCGATGACAAAGATATCCAGCATCGACCAGCGACCGATGAACTCGATAAAGCGGTACATGATGATCCGTTGCCGTGCCGACAGTGGCTGGTGGCGCTGCACCGAGAACAACAACAGAGCAATGCCCACCAGCTTGAAGGTGGGCACCAGGATACTGGCGACAAATACTACCGCGGCAATGGGAAACATGCCGTGCTGCACCAGTTGGATAACCCCCGACATGATGGTGCTGGGGTCGCCCTGGCCCAGTGAGCTGACCGTCATGATCGGCAGCAGATTGGCCGGAACATAGAGAATGGCGGCGGTGAGCAGCAGCGCCCAGGTACGCAGGATGCTGTTGGGACGGCGGGGATGGACCAGGGCTCCGCAACGAGTGCAGGTCTGCTCGTCGCTGTCGGCTTCCTGCCGGTTCAATTCGTGACATTCGCTACAAATCAGAATGCCTGCATCAATCGCCCGCATGCACATCCTCTCCCGATAACGCTTGCCAGATCTGGTGAGGCGACATCACCACCTCCAGCCAGACCTGCACCAATAACAGACTGATGAAACACACCAGGCCCAGGCCCACGGTGATGGAGGCCATGTCAGCCAATTTGACGATGGCCACCAGCACCCCCATCAGGTAGACCTCGAGCATTCCCCAATCACGCAGGTGGTGATAGATGCGGTAGAGCAGCAGGCCATAGCTGCGCCCGAAGTCCCAGCGAATACTCAACAGGACCAGGAGCTGGCAAATCAACTTGATCAGGGGGATGCCCATGCTGCACAGGAACACCACCAGTGCCACGCCTTCCATACCGGTATCGAACAGGCCTTGCACGCCGCTCCAGACGGTATCTTCGGAAGACTGTCCCAATAGATTGAGCTGCATGATGGGAAGAAAGTTCGCCGGTATGTAGAGCAACAAGGCGGCGATCACCAGAGCCAGGCTACGCTCAACGACATTGTGCCGGTGTGCGTAGAGCTCATAGCCACAACGCGGGCATTGAGCCTTCTCGCCGAGAGCAAGCGCTGGCTTGCGCATCAGCAGATCGCACTCATGGCAGGCAACCAGGTCGTCCAGTGGTAATTCTGACAACCCGGGGGCGTCAACCGGATCTGGCATAGAAGGCTCTGGAAGTGGAGAAAGTAGCAGCTATTCTAGTGTTCCAATTCGAAAATAACTGTGCAAATTTGTTTGCGAATAAGAGCAATTTTTCCACGCGCAAAAACAAAACCCCAACTGCTTTCGCAATTGGGGTTTCGGAATTTAATCTTGACGATGACCTACTCTCACATGGGGAAACCCCACACTACCATCGGCGATGCATCGTTTCACTTCTGAGTTCGGGATGGGATCAGGTGGTTCCAACGCTCTATGGTCGTCAAGAAATTCGGTAGCCAGTCCGTTGCTTGTGCAACGTGCCAGCGAATGGGTATGTAATAGGTTTGTGTGTTTGCAAACTTTCGGTTTGTTTCGTCTTCACACACCGCAACTCGCTTCTTAAGCAAATTGCTTGGGTGTTATATGGTCAAGCCTCACGGGCAATTAGTATTGGTTAGCTCAACGCCTCACAGCGCTTACACACCCAACCTATCAACGTCGTAGTCTTCGACGGCCCTTTAGGGGATTCAAGATCCCAGTGAGATCTCATCTTGAGGCAAGTTTCCCGCTTAGATGCTTTCAGCGGTTATCTTTTCCGAACATAGCTACCCGGCAATGCCACTGGCGTGACAACCGGAACACCAGAGGTTCGTCCACTCCGGTCCTCTCGTACTAGGAGCAGCCCCTCTCAAATCTCAAACGTCCACGGCAGATAGGGACCGAACTGTCTCACGACGTTCTAAACCCAGCTCGCGTACCACTTTAAATGGCGAACAGCCATACCCTTGGGACCGGCTTCAGCCCCAGGATGTGATGAGCCGACATCGAGGTGCCAAACACCGCCGTCGATATGAACTCTTGGGCGGTATCAGCCTGTTATCCCCGGAGTACCTTTTATCCGTTGAGCGATGGCCCTTCCATACAGAACCACCGGATCACTAAGACCTACTTTCGTACCTGCTCGACGTGTCTGTCTCGCAGTCAAGCGCGCTTTTGCCTTTATACTCTACGACCGATTTCCGACCGGTCTGAGCGCACCTTCGTACTCCTCCGTTACTCCTTAGGAGGAGACCGCCCCAGTCAAACTACCCACCATACACTGTCCTCGATCCGGATAACGGACCTGAGTTAGAACCTCAAAGTTGCCAGGGTGGTATTTCAAGGATGGCTCCACGCAAACTGGCGTTCACGCTTCAAAGCCTCCCACCTATCCTACACAAGCAAATTCAAAGTCCAGTGCAAAGCTATAGTAAAGGTTCACGGGGTCTTTCCGTCTAGCCGCGGATACACTGCATCTTCACAGCGATTTCAATTTCACTGAGTCTCGGGTGGAGACAGCGCCGCCATCGTTACGCCATTCGTGCAGGTCGGAACTTACCCGACAAGGAATTTCGCTACCTTAGGACCGTTATAGTTACGGCCGCCGTTTACCGGGGCTTCGATCAAGAGCTTCGCGTTAGCTAACCCCATCAATTAACCTTCCGGCACCGGGCAGGCGTCACACCCTATACGTCCACTTTCGTGTTTGCAGAGTGCTGTGTTTTTAATAAACAGTCGCAGCGGCCTGGTATCTTCGACCGGCATGAGCTTACGGAGCAAGTCCTTCACCCTCACCGGCGCACCTTCTCCCGAAGTTACGGTGCCATTTTGCCTAGTTCCTTCACCCGAGTTCTCTCAAGCGCCTTGGTATTCTCTACCCAACCACCTGTGTCGGTTTGGGGTACGGTTCCTAGTTATCTGAAGCTTAGAAGCTTTTCTTGGAAGCATGGCATCAACCACTTCGTCACCTAAAAGGTAACTCGTCATCAGCTCTCGGCCTTAGAACCCCGGATTTACCTAAGATTCCAGCCTACCACCTTAAACTTGGACAACCAACGCCAAGCTGGCCTAGCCTTCTCCGTCCCTCCATCGCAATAACTAGAAGTACAGGAATATTAACCTGTTTTCCATCGACTACGCTTTTCAGCCTCGCCTTAGGGACCGACTAACCCTGCGTCGATTAACGTTGCGCAGGAAACCTTGGTCTTTCGGCGTGGGTGTTTTTCACACCCATTGTCGTTACTCATGTCAGCATTCGCACTTCTGATACCTCCAGCAAGCTTCTCAACTCACCTTCACAGGCTTACAGAACGCTCCTCTACCGCATCACTTACGTGATACCCGTAGCTTCGGTGTA